>CAVSYJ010000001.1:0-494417 GCA_963732085.1 uncultured Alphaproteobacteria bacterium
CAATCTGCAAGTTCCGTCCATCTCCAGCGCCGCGATCGAGCGCGCCGCGCGCCCGTGCGGAACACGCGGCGATGCCTTCAGCGGGCTCTCGGCGAGATTATGCAGGATCTCCGCGCGCCCGCTGGAATTAGCGCGCTCGAACAGCTCGCAGATTTGCGCGGCGTCGGTCGGCTGCATCGACAGATTGGAAGCCATCCGCATCTCGGCTTCCGTCAACGGCTTCGGCGGCGGCGGCGCCAATGGCGGCGAGGGGATTTCCTTCGCCGTCGGCATCGGCGCATCGGCCTGGGCGGGCTTGAGCCCGAGCTTGTAGAGGATTTCGAGCGGCGCGCCGGGATAGATCGCTAGCCGGCCGCGGACGGCGGCGCGGGTGGCGTCGTCGACCTGATCGATCAGGCGCGACGTCAGCTCGACGAACTGGCGCTGCTCGTCGGATGAATGCTTCGGTGCCTGCACATAGAGATCGGTGAGCACGCGCAACAGCGTCGGCCTGATGTCGACCCCCTCGCGGCGAGAGAGCGTCATCAGCCCGTCGAAGCCCGGAAATAGCGGAGATGCGGTCATGTCAGGCTACGCAAAACGTCGGAAAATGTCTGCGTAAACCTATGCCCGCAGGCTTTAACGCCGCGTTAAGGAAAACGATTTGTGAAGATGTGAGGCCGCGCGGCAACGCGTGCCGTATTAGCACGGTGATTCGCTCTCGCATTAAGACCCCGTTAACCACGTGCTGATCTTAATTCATGTGTCGCCGCATCCTGCGCGGCGACAACCAGAGAGAATGGGCATGGGGACCATCATCGAATTTCCGGCGGATGCGGCTTCGCGGCGGCTGGGCTCGAGCATGATCGGCGCGCCGGAGGGCTCACGGGGACCGTCCTGATCCTTCCTGTCGTTCGCATCGAGCGCGAGGACGACGAAGCGAGCGACGGCGGCGGCCCGGAAGAAGGCGCCGCCTCGGGCGGTCGTCGCCGGCGCCGCTGACAACAGACAACAGAGGCCTCGCGTCATGCCGGAGACGTTTCCGCCGATCCGGTATTTGTCGCCGGTCCTCCTGACCGCGCTCGCGCTGACGCTCAGCGCATGCAGCGGCGGCGACTTTGGCCGCACCCGCGAGGATCTCCGCAGCGATGACATGCATCGCTGGCTCGGCCTGGAGGCCACCTCGAGCGTCGCGCTGCGTCCATCGCAATTCCAGCTCACCGACAACGAACGTCAGCTTCGCGATCTCGCTTTTCCCCTGATCGAGCCGCCACACTCGCGCCCGGCCTGGAGGAGCGTATTCGGTGACTATCTGCCGATGGCTTCGCCCTGGCGCCAGACGCCGGTGTTCGACCGCACCGCCTACGGGCGGATGCTGATCGACGAGCCGCATCGCTCGCACACCTCGCGCTATTCGCAACTGATCGATGACGTGCGCGGCGACATCACCCGCTTCGAGCCGTTCTACGCCACCGCGATCAAGGTCATCGACCTCGACAAGAAGCGCGACGCCAGCCTGAAATACATCACCGAATTGTCGCCGCGCGAGCGCGCCGACGCGGTCGCCCGCATGCAGGAGAACTCGCTGATCGTGCAGTGGGTGCAGCAATGCCTGGAGCGGCGCGTGTCGTCCTATCGCTGGGCGCTGGAGCGGCTGGTGCTGCAGGCGCCCGACAACATCGCCGCCGACGCCGATCGCCTGATCAACGAGCTCGCAGCCCAGACCGCCAATCCGCCGGTCGTCACCGCGCCGGTCATCGCGCGTCCGTTGACGACAAGGGGATAGATCGATGCGGTGCGTTTTCTGATTCGACATGTCAAACAGCCTAATGTCGTCATTGCGAGCGACTAGCCGCCGCATGTCCGAAGGGCGAAGTGCGGAAGCGACGAAGCAATCCAGCATGCATCCGCGGAGATGGTCTGGATTGCTTCGCTTTGCCCTCGCAATGACGACGGCAAAGACGTGAAGCCGCATTCCCGCGGCGCGATTTCGCGTCCGGGTCTTGGCTAATTCGGTGTCCCTCTGAAGTCAGAGGGCGCAGGGAGTACCGGGCGCTCGACCGCACCCGCAATCCTCGTGGGCTGAAAAGAAAAACGCCCACAAGTCGTCAGGCAGGGCCGAAATCGCACGGCACTCCCTGCGCAATGGCTTTACGGCTTACTCCGCGCTCTCCCCAGAGTACCGGGCTTGTTAGCCTCTGTCGCGAATGGATCATCTCCATTCGCTTGATCCCAGCGTCGGGGGATCAGGACCACGCGGCTTGGCCGTACGCGCCGGATAAGCATCGCCTGCGTACCCTTTGCGTCCATCGCTCCCCGCACCACGTCTCGTGGCGTTCGCGAAACGCCCTCCGTAGTAGGCGCGGGATGGGTTCGGGAATATCAGGAAGCGTTTCTGGTATTTCGGAAAGAGATTTATTTTTGCGCCGGGGGCTTGACACGCGTTTCTGGTAATCAGCAGGTGTTTTGCCCGTCGTGTTGAAAAGGCAACAGTACCGCGCGGGCGCCTCCGGCCGAGCGATACCTGATAACTTGCGCGAGGATCGAAGCCGCATGGCCGAGACGCTTCGCGGGTCGGCTTTACGAGAGCCGCCCAAAAGGGCGCGCCCTAGACGGGAAACTTAAAGCTTTCGTTCCCTCAATTGCCCAACATACGCCGGCACGTAATATTCCGGCGGCGACCATTGCGGATAGGCCTTCAGGCGAAGGAAAGCGCGCGAAGCCGACTTCTCCGTAGTGCGCGAAGTCCCAGCCGTACTGCGCGCACAGCATGATGAAAAAGGCGGTCAGAGCCTCGAACGCGTTATGAAGGGATGCCAGAGCAAACTTGCCATCGCGGTTATGCTTGACGTCGTTATAGGCTCCGTACCACGGCAAATCCGTTGTGCCGTGTTGCCAGCCTTGAAACGGACGGCGCTCCGGCATCCACGGATAGTACGGAAATTCGACGGCATACTCGGCTAATTTCAACGGCGCAGAAAGTTTGGTGTAGTGCGTGGTATTTTTCGCTGGCGCATTGTGAGCTTCAAGAATTGCCTTCCATTGCGATTTGAGTTCCGTGCACGCGAGGATAAGAACGTTTCGGATTTCGTGTCCGTAAGCTTGCAAATTCGTTTCCTTGGGATGAACAACGCGGCAAATCTG
Organism: uncultured Alphaproteobacteria bacterium; assembly: GCA_963732085.1. Lineage (GTDB taxonomy): Bacteria > Pseudomonadota > Alphaproteobacteria > Rhizobiales > Xanthobacteraceae > Bradyrhizobium. The sequence goes on from CAVSYJ010000001.1 coordinate 3,124, forward strand.
TTCAAGCTGCTGGATGAGTGCGTGAAGTTGTCCGGTCGCGCTCGCGCGACGGTTCATCGCCTCAGCACTTTGATCGGGATTGGTCCATGGTTTTCCGTTGAAAATGGGTCGAGCCATTCCTGGGTAATACTCGCCCGGCTTGAGCTCTAGCTCGGTAAATGTTGTGCCGGGATAATACCCTCCAAGGGTTTCCAACGCGGTCTTGCCCCGCGCGGCCGTGACCCGTCCAAGCTCTGAAGTCCGCGACATCGATCCGCTTGGCGTTGATTTCATCAACTTCCCAAACACCGTAAACCGATTCTTGGCCAAAGTTGTCGACACCGGTATGCACGAAATAGAGCAATGCTTTCCTCCGCAAGAACCTCGCAACCGATTGTCAGCTCCGATGTCTATTCTAGAGGACCAGCCTGATCGTTTCACGCGTATTTTCGGGCGAGTTTGCCGCCCGTTGGTGCCTTCGGAGTCACCTGGAATTGCGTATCAGACGCAGATAGCTGGACTCTCCAAGAACCGACAGTAAGCTGATGGCTTCCTTCGCCCGTTGCACAGTCGAAGCTGTGGTGCTGGCAAGGCCAACGTGAAGCACCTGTTCGATAGATTCCTGACGAGTTTATGTAGGTCCAACGGTCGAGCCTTGGACTGCTTAAAAGCGCGTGCAACACGTCAACCGACTTATCTGGATGTGCCTCGGCGATTTTTCCAAGCCAATCCGTTACTTGATAACCGGTCTTCGGCGAGAAACCGCCGCTCAGCATTTGCATGAGCTGATCTAAGAGCCATGCGGCGTCGATATTCTCCTGGCCGCACCATTGGCCAATGCTGCTCAACTCCTCCTGAAATGCGTCTTGGGCCTCCGAAGCCAATCCTGCCGCCAAACGTTTATCCCAATATGCTAGTCCGCGCGCCCGCGCCTCTGCGGGCAATTTGTCGGGAGGTAGAGCCAGCTCCCGGCCCAGAAACGATATGGCATGCGCACGCGTACGCGGCGCGGTTTGCGCCCAAAATGCCACTAGTAACGCATCGGGCGCGCTTCCGCTGAGAACCAATACCATCACGTAATCACCAAGCCGGTGTTGGCGGTGATCGCGCTCGTGAATTTGTTCGCCTGTCCTCGGTGCTCTTCAAAACGCTGCATCCAGCCGTCACGGTACGGAGCTGGAAGAGCGTCGACAACGGCTAGTATGCTCGCTTGATCCTCGGCCGAAATTGCCGCAAACGCATTCAACGCAAGTTCGGCGTATTCGTCCTCGCACCATGTTTCGCCGATATAGTTGTGGTCGAGCAGCATGGCCGCTGCGAGGCTGTTCATCCTGCCGGCATATTTGGATGCCACATAAAGCGCGATGCGCTTAAAGAGCTTCGGTTCATAAGCGAGGAGCCGTTGCACCACCGCTTGTGCCTGCGCGGGCTCGCGCTGGCATAACGTCAAGGCGGTGTCGCGAACTGCGATCGTGAGACTCTCGGTGATGCCGTAGGTGGCCATCTGATTCTCAGACAGAGGATGCGGTGTGATGTAGCTATAGTCGTCATGTGCATCGGGCCCAAAGCGATGTGCGATGGTTTCGCAACGGATCAAGAGGTCGGAAAGCATCTCCAGCGCTCCGATTCCAGCCGTGCGGGATAGCACTGCGGATGCAGCGGGCAGGTGGTGTTCGTACATGCCGTCGGGATGCAGGCTTGCAACATTGCCGCCACGATCGAAAACCTGAAAGACAGCTTTGGCTAGAGAAATGGCCTTCGCCGCATAACCCGCTTCGGCGAGGCTCTTAATCAACTCGTGGGGAGCGGTGTGATAAAAATTGGCGTCGTCCGGATCAAGCCAACCAATTGCCACATCGATCAGAGCGACCGATACATTAGGCGGAAGCGCCGCGATGACCTCAAGTCCCTGCTGCCTGACGTCAGGATGGGCGCTTGCGGCAACACGTCGAATAGCATCGGCTACCTGTTGATGTGCGTCCACGTCTCCAGTTCTTCTGGCAACATGCAAAAGATAACGCCCGACCGGCCATTCGCGAAAATGGCGCGTGCCCGCGCCGTCAACGGCCTCTAACGGCTCGCCCGTCAGGTTGCGCTCCAAAAGATAAGGTAACCATCGCGGGGATTGAATTGTCTGGAAGAAATGCCACTGAAGAGGCAGCGCGCCAGGAATTTCGCGTTCGTATTGCCGGATCGCGCCTTCATAATTCGTCATCGCAGCAATTTGTTCGACCCGTTGCATGAGGGCCGCGTACCGCTTCTGTAGTGCAAGAACCACGCTCCGCAGCACATATTCAAACGGGCGTTGAAAGTCGCGTCGAAATTCATCGTCGACCGCTAGCGAGCGGTGAAAGGATCGTTCATGCACTCGCCCGAATGTCACGCAGAGACGTATCCATTCCTTCGTGACCTCGCTGTCGCTTGCTAACCCAAGACGATCTGCGATCGTGCGAATTTCGTTCGCATGAGTGGAAGGAGGATGAAGCTTTTTGAGCGCGTCTTGGATAGCCGAATTATCGTAACCAATCGCCTTAAGTGCGGCTGCGGCCTGTGCCGCTCGCGGATCAGCCGAGGTCTTCGCTTCCGCCTCCATGGGTACTTTGAGGGAGCTTCGGATCATGGATTTGAGTTCGCGCAAGGCATGTGCGGCCAACGGTCGGGTGACTTGCAGTTTGGTTGCCGAGGCGGATAACCTCTTCATAGATTTCATCTTCTTTCAGAAAATCGTCGAAGGACGATCCAATCCGGCCTTTCTTCTTCTTCATGTGACCTCCTTCTTGCGCTTCAACGCCAACTCGAGATCGGCGTCGGGTGTCTTCTGCGTGTTCGTGATGAAATCATGCAGGAGGACCATTTGCCTGTGCGCGGTGCAGAAGATGACGCGCGCTATGCGGCCTCCGGCCGATACCGCTGCGAACTTCCCAAAGACCTTTGCCGAGCGGGCGGCATAGCGGCATGACGATCGGCCAGGAAATTCAACGTCCTTGATGTATTCGCCGACGACCTTGCGGTCCGCCTCGTCGAGCGCCTTAAACCACCCGACCGGCTCCCGGCCGGACGACGGCAGTTGCTACACGGGTGACGCGAGCAGATGTACCAATTATGGTACTATTCGTCAATGTAGCCAGCTCACCGTTTCCCGCGCGGCGCCGGTGGCGGCGCAGGAGCAGGGGCCGGCGCCAACCTGCTTGGGCTGCGGCTCCTCGACCTGCACGGCGCATTTCGACGCGGCCATCGTCGCCTGCGCCTGCGGCATCAGGCCGGGCTCGGGCGCCAGCGCCTTCAGCACGATCAGGCCGGTCACGGACGGGGAGTCGATGATCAGCCGGTCGGCTGACGTCACTTCCTCGTCCTCGGGCAGATCGTCATGCTGCGCCACGGTCATCAGGTCGAGCTCGATCACCTTCCTGCCGGCCGAGCGGTCGTTGATGGCGTAATAGGCGAGCTCGTTGCGGGTGTAGAACGACACCGACGTGTAGGCCTGGCTCACCGGCACCGTGAGTTTGATCGGGCCGCCCGACAGATCGTAACGGCAGACCGCGGTGGCAAAGGCCGGATCGAGATACGGCATCAGCGTGTTGGAGGGATCCGCCGCCGGCAGCACGGTGACGGCGTTGAGTTTGGTGATCGGCGTCAGGCGCGAATAGGCGTCCTGGGTCGCGATGCGCGGCAGCGCCAGCACGCTGACGAGGTGCACCACGCCGCCCAGCAGCACGCCCGCAATGATCGTGAAGAACAGACGGATCACGGGCACCCCACCGTCGCAATTGCCGGCATCGGTGCGTCGCGCTTGGTGCGCGTTGCAACGCCAACCGGCGTGTCGTACAGGCGCAGCATCAGGGAATAGCGTTCGATGCCGCCGGTGGGCAGCCAGTTGCCGGCGCGCGAGCGCGAGGCGATACGGATTTCAAATCCACCGTCGGCGCCGCGCACGAGCTCCTGGCTGGTGAAGCCGTAGCGCTCCAGCGTGTTGGCGACGAGATGTCCCTTGTTGTCATAGAGCGTCAGCGTCCAGAACCGCGCCGGGGGCGTCACGCCGCTAACCACGATGTCGCAACGGCCGTCGAGCGGCTTCTTGTTGTCGTCGCGCGCCGCGGTGAACGCCACGCCGTCGCCGGTGCCGATCGGCAGCTCGCCGTTGCGGGTGATGGTGGCGCGCGAATAGGGATCGATGTCCGATGTGCCGGTCCGCGGCCGCGCGGTCCAGGCGCCGATGGTGAGCGTGCCAAGCTCGGTGCCGCGGGTCGTCGTCGTCCAGGTCAGGCCGACGCCCACGCCTGCGGCCAGCACCAACGCCAGCAAGGTGATGAGGAGCAGCCGCATCTAGTGCTCCGATTCCGAAGTTCGCATCATATCGCGGCGCCCTCGTTTGCGAACTTCGGAATCAACGGAGCACTAGCAACTCTTAGTTCTAGTGCGGCTTTGACTTTGAAGTTCCGATGTAGAGTGAGCGGAAACATTGATCGGAACTTCAAAGTCGCCGCACTAATTAGTTCTTGCGTAACGGTGGCGCCGATTCGCCCGTGGTCGCCGACGCAAAGCTGTCCGGGAAGGGCAGGGACGTCGACGACACCGGCCGCGCCGGCTTCGGCGGATCGCCCGCGGTCTTGTCGGCTGCCTTCGCCGCATCGTCGAGCGCCTTCTCGACCTGCACCAGGATATCGGCGCCGCGCTTGGTCAGGACCGGCGGCGGTCCCGGCTTGATCTCGAGAATCTTCGGCGCAGCGGGCGTGCCTGCGGCCGCCATCGTCTGCGGCACGGCCGGCTGCGGCAGCTTCACGCCCATGCCGACGCCGGTGAGTTCCTTGATCTCGATGCCCTGATGCGCCACCACCATGATGTCGTGCCAGGTCTGCGCCGGCAGCGAGCCGCCGGTCATGCGGTTGGTCGGGGAATAGTCGTCATTGCCGAACCACACCGCGCAGGTGAAGTTGCCGGTGTAACCGTTGAACCAGGCGTCGCGATAGTAGTTGGTCGTGCCGGTCTTGCCGGCGGTCGGAATGCCGTCGAGCGCCGCACGGCGCGCGGTGCCTTCGCTGACCACATGGCTCATCATGCCCGCCATGTCGGCGGCGGTCGAGGCCGGGATCGCCTGGCGCGGCTTCGGCCCGTCGCGGTCCCAGCGCCAGACCAGGTCGCCGGCGCCGGTGCGCACTTCCAGCACCGCATGCGGCGTCACCGCCTTCCCTTGTTGGGGAAGGTCGCGTAGGCCACCGCGTGCTCGATGACCGTGACTTCGTCGGCGCCGATCGGCAGCGACGGCGTGTCGGGCAGCGGGGCCTTGATGCCGAAGCGGCGCGCCACCTCGACGATCTTTCGGCGGCCCTCCTTGGGGCCAAGCTTGCCGCCGAGCGCGATCGAGAGCTTGACGGGAACGACGTTGATCGAGCGCGTGATCGCCTGGGTCAGCGTCACCGCGCCGGAATAGGAATGGCCGTAGTTCTGCGGACACCAATTGCCGATACAGACCGGGCCGTCGACTATGATCGATGTCGGCTTGAAACCGTTCAACAATGCGGTGGTGTAGACGTACGGCTTGAACGACGAACCTGGCTGGCGATAGGCGTCGACGGCGCGGTTGAACTGGCTCGCGCCATAGTCGCGGCCGCCGACCATGGCGCGGATGCCGCCGTCGAGATCGGAGACCACGGTTGCGGCTTGCGTGGCGTGATAGTCGCGGCCGAACTGGCGCAGCTGGGTTCTCGATCGCTTCGTCGGCGGCGTGCTGCACGGTCATGTCGATCGCGGTGCGCACCACGAATACGCGCTCGCTATAGGACTTCGGGAACGTGTCGACCAGCTTGCGCATCTCGTCGAAAGCGTAGTCGAGATAGTAGTTCGGCGAGCTCTCGTCGCGGCGATCGACGGCGAAAGCGGGATTGCGCCGCGCGCCGAACACCTGGCCTTCGGTCATGAAGCCGGCGTCGACGAGGTTGTCGAGCACGACGTTGGCGCGGGCGCGCGCGGCGGGCAGGTTGATATGCGGGGCGAACTTGGTCGGCGCCTTGAACAGGCCGGCCAGCATCGCGGCTTCCGCCAGTGTCACGTCGCGCACCGACTTGTTGAAGTAGAAATGCGCGGCGCCGTCGACGCCGAAGGTGCCGCCGCCCATATAGGCGCGGTCGAGATAGAGTTTCAGGATCTCGTTCTTGGTGAGCCGGGTCTCGAGCCAGATCGCGAGGAAGGCCTCGTTGACCTTGCGCTCGATGGTGCGCTCGTTGGAGAGGAACAGGTTCTTGGCGAGCTGCTGGGTGATCGACGAACCGCCCTGGCGCACGCCGCCGGCCTGGGCGTTGGTGACGAACGCGCGCGCGGTGCCGGCGAGGTCGATGCCGAAATGGTCGTAGAAGCGGCGGTCTTCGGTCGCGAGCGTCGCCTTGATCAGATTGTCCGGAAAATCTTCCAGCGGGATCGAGTCGTTGTGCTTGATGCCGCGGCTGCCGATCGGATTGCCGTAGCGGTCGAGGAAGGTGACCGCGAGGTCGGACTTCTTCAGCCAGTCCTCGTCGGCGGTCTCGCGGAAGGCGGGGACCGCGAGCGCCAGCAGCAGGATCAGCCCGCCGAGCCCGATGGTGGCGGCCTCCGACAGCGGCTCGATGAAGACCCAGCGCTTCCAGCGGCCGACATAGAAGCGGTCCATGAAGGTCGAGTAGCGCTCATAGAGCTCGCGCGCGCCCTTGCCCGATGAGAACAGGGTGGAGTCGATGCGCGCATCCAGATCCAGAAAGAAAATCCGGACCTTCTGCTTCAGTTGCGGCGGTATGATCTGGCGCGGCACTGGACTCTTCGCGAGCTTTCAAGATGGTCGAGCACCCGGCGCGGGTGGTTGCTCGATGTCTTGCTGGAATGTTGCGGCAAACCCAAGGCGCGGCTTGATTTTCAGCACCACAGGATTCGATTTTGTTGTAGCCGAGCGCCGTCCATAAACCAATGGTCCCATCAGGCTTTTAATGAGCAGGATGAACGGGTTTTTGGACCCAAAGGAGGTGGTTTCGGCGTTAGTCTTGCGCCCGTGCCACGGGACCACCTAGAAAGACCCCGGCAAATCGCCGATGGAACACAGGACGAGATGACCGCGCCGCCCAAGCCGCCCTCGGACCAGGACGGATTTTTCTGGAAAACCAAGACGTTGGAGGAAATGTCCGACGCCGAATGGGAAAGCCTGTGTGACGGCTGCGCGCGCTGCTGCCTGGAAAAGCTGGAGGATGAAGATACCGGCGAAATCTTCTTCACCCACGTTGCCTGCCGGCTTCTGGATGCCGGCCTATGTGCCTGCAAGGACTATCCGAACCGTTCCGCCAAGGTGTCCGATTGCGTGCGGCTGACGCCCGAGAATGTCCGCACCATCAACTGGCTGCCGCCGAGCTGCGGCTATCGGCTGGTTGCGGAGGGCCGCGATCTCTATTGGTGGCACCCGCTTCTCTCGGGCGATCCCAATACGGTGCATGAGGCCGGGGTTTCCGTGCGGGGGCGGGTCGAGGGAAGCGAAGAGGACATTCCCGACGCCGATCTGGAGCATCACATCGTGCGCTGGCCGGTGCTTCTGCCGAAACGGGCGCGGCTGAAACGGCGTCCGAAGGCATGAACCGGAAAGTGTGAAGCGGTTTTCCCTCGCGACAAATGCGGAACGCGTTTGCGCGGAGATCATGCCCAGAGAGGGCTGAGCTTCATCACGCATTCGCGATGATTGCACTGCGGGATGCACCCATGCGCGCGCGGTGCTGCCTCACAGGAGCTTTGCCCTCTAAATAGAGCTGCAACCAGCGAATCTGCGCTTCCACCAAGGCGCTCCGGACCAGCATTTTCTCATGAACAAGTACGAACGGCAGAGCCGTTTTCCTGCCGATCCCCAAACTTTGGCCGAAGAGATCGAGGCCGAGCTTCCGGAACTCGCCTCAGAGGTACTCGCGGTCGACGATGCGCCGTCGCTTGCGCCACGCGCGCCGCTGACCCAGGCCGAGACCCGCACCATCCTGATGAGCCTGATGGTGACGATGTTCCTGGCCGCGCTCGACCAGACCATTGTCGCGACCGCGCTGCCGACCATCGGCCGCCAGTTCCATGACGTCACCAGTCTGTCCTGGGTCATCACCGCCTATCTGCTGGCGTCGACCGCGGTCGCGCCGGTGTTCGGCACCTTGAGCGATATCTATGGCCGCCGCGCCATGGTGATCGCGGCATTGAGCCTGTTCATCGCGGGCTCCGTGCTCTGCGCGCTCGCGCCCAACATGCCGGTGCTGATCCTCGCGCGCGGCCTGCAGGGCCTCGGTGGCGGCGGCATCATGCCTGTCGTGCAGACCGTGATCTCCGACGTGGTCAGTCCGCGCGAGCGCGGCCAGTACCAGGCCTATTTCAGCGGCGTGTGGGTCGCGGCCGGCATCGGCGGGCCGGTGCTGGGCGGCGTGTTCGCCGAGCATCTGCACTGGTCGATGATTTTCTGGATCAACGTGCCGCTGGCGCTCGCGGCGCTGGCGCTGCTGTTGCCGAAGATGGGGAAGATTCCGGTCTATCACCGCCGCCGCGAGGTCGACTGGCTCGGCGGCGTGCTGCTGATGGCCTCCGCCGTCGTGTTCATGCTGGTGCTGACCTGGGGCGGCAACCGTTTCCTCTGGCTGTCGCCGGCGATCATCGCGATGCTCGGCGCATCCTTCGCGCTGGCGATCGGCTTCATCTGGCACGCGCGCCGCACCGGCGAGCCGTTCCTGCCGCTGTCGCTGCTCGGCGGCAGCGTGGTGCCGTTCGCCATTCCCGCCGGCGGTTGCGCGCTCGGCGCCATGACCGGGCTCACCGTGAACCTGCCGCTCTATTACGAGGTGGTGTATCGGCTCAGCGCCAGCGAAGCGGGTCTCGCCTTGATCCCGCTTGCCGCGATCTCGACCGGTGGCGCGGCGATTGCCGGCCGCACCATGGCGAAGCACCGACACTACAAGCGCGTCGCCATCGTCGGCACCTTTGTTGCTGCGGTGAGCGCGACCGCGCTCGCGCTGACCACGCTGCCGCTCTGGGGCATGCTGGTGCTGCTGTCGATCTTCGCGCTCGGGCTCGGCACAGCCTTCCCGACCAGCGTGGTGTCGATGCAGAACGCGGTGGCGCGCGCGCAGATCGGCACCATCACCGGCGCGATGAACTTCTTCCGCGCGCTGATGGCCTCGTTCACGGTGGCCGCCTTCACCGCGATCCTGCTGATGGCGCTCGGCGCGGACATCTCGCTCGCCGGCGAGCATCGCGGGCCGGTCAGCTCGATCCCGGTCGCCGACATGATCACCGCATTCCGTTACGTGTTCGGCGCCGCCGCGGCGCTAATGGCGTGCGCCTCGGTCTGCATCATCCTGATGGAAGAAAGGCCGCTGGCCGGCCCGTCGACGCAGCGGATGGAGATGGCGGAGTAGGGGGCATGATCCGGAAAAGTGTGAAGCGGTTTTCCCTCGCGACAAACGCGGAACGCGTTTGCGCGGAGATCATGCCCTAAATGAGAAGCTCAGTTCGCCGGGGTCAACCGTGAATCGATCTCTTCGCGCAGCAGGGTGAAATCGATCGGCTTGGTCAACAGCCCCGACGCGCCGTTCTCCAGCGCCCTGCGCCTGGTGTCGGGATCGCCATAGGCCGTGATCATGATCACGGGCACTTCGGGCCGCATTTGCTTGACCTTCGGCAGCATCTCGAGTCCGGTCATGCCGGGCATGTTGATGTCCGAGAGAATCAGAATGAGCGACTGCTCGATGGTCGAACCGATCCGTTTCAGCGCATCGGCAGCGGAATTGGCAAAATCCATCATGAAGCGTTGCGAACGCAGGTCGCGGCGGAATTGCTGGCGGAACAACGCCTCGACGTCGGGCTCGTCATCCACCACAAGAACAAGAACGTCCACGTCCAACCTCAATTCTTCTTTGAAAGACTGGTTCTGGGCAAAACAATCGTGAACTCTGTAAATTCCTCGGGGACGGTCTCGACGTCAATCGTGCCACCGTGTTGTTTCACAATGATGTCGTAACTCATCGACAGCCCGAGTCCCGTTCCTTCGCCCGCGGGCTTGGTCGTAAAGAACGGATTGAACATCTTTTCCTTCACGTCCGGCGGAATTCCGGTGCCGTTGTCGCGAATCCGGATTTCGACGCCGTCGGTGCGACCTTTTGTCATGGCGCTGACAACAGGCTCGTAGCCTGCCCCGTTATCGGACTTGCGCTTGGTCACGGCATAAAAACCGTTCGACAGCAAGTTCAGGAAGACCCGGGTGATTTCCTGCGGAAACACGTCGACCATGCCGGCCTCGGGATCGAAGTTTCGCTGTAGCGTGACGTTGAATTGCGGTTTTTCGGCGCGCGCGCCGTGATAGGCGAGATTGAGGCTTTCGTCCACCAGCGCGTTGATGTCGGCGGCCCTGTGCTCGCCCGAACCTTCGCGCGAATGCAGCAGCATATTCTTCACAATGGAATCGGCGCGCTTGCCGTGCTGGACAATTTTGGCGAGATTGTCCTTCAAAAGGCCAGTCAATTCATCGACTTCGGCACGGAGCTTGTCGGCTAGCGTCGCCTGCTTCATCGCATCATTGAGCTCGTCGGTCAGTTCAACCGAAAGCGCAGCGAAATTGTTGACAAAATTGAGCGGGTTCTTGATTTCGTGGGCGATACCAGCGGTGAGCTGACCGAGCGACGCCAGTTTCTCGGTCTGGACCAGGCGATCCTGCGCGGTACGCAAATCGTCCAGCGATTTGGCGAGTTCGCGGGTGCGAGCCTGCACTTCCTCGAACAGGCGGACGTTCTCGATGGCGATCACGGCCTGGTCGGCGAAAGTTTGGACCAGCTCGATCTGTTTGTCGGTGAATGCATGGATCTGCTTCCGCACCAGCACAAAGACGCCGATTGGCGCGCCCTCCCGCAAGAGCGGGACACCGAGCCTGGTGCGAGCCGGATCTGGTTCGTTTTCAAAAACAAGCTCGGGATTTGCCAGCCAGTCTTCGACCTGAACGACTTTGCCTTCGAGCAGGGCCCGAGCGACCATGGACCTGCCACCGGGCCTGATCGATCGACTCTGCAGGAAGGCGTACTTGGCCGCGGGCAGTCCATACCCGGCCGCGAGGCGGTATGTGCCGTCTTCCACAGGACGAAAAATCACGCCTTCGTCGGCTTCGCACAGACGCGCCGCCGACTCGACCAGAGTATCCAGCACGGTCTGCAGGTCGAACGCCGAGCGGCTGATAACCTTGAGCACGTCCGCGGTCGCCGTCTGCTGCTGCAGCGATTCCTGCAAGTCGCGGGTGCGGGCCTGCACTTCCTCGAACAGGCGGACATTCTCGATGGCGATCACGGCCTGATCGGCAAAGGTCTCGACCAACTCGATTTGTTTTTCGGTGAAGGAGCGTGGCGCAAAGCGAAGCAGGCTCAATACGCCAAACACCTGACCTTCTCGTATCAGCGGAACGCCGAGCGCCGCCCGGAAGCCCATCAGCTTCTGCGCTTCCAGCCGTGTAAATTCGGGATCGGCAAGGACATCCGGGATATGGACGGTGCCGCTCTCGACAATCGTTCGCCCAAAAATCGTACCACGGTCCGGTTTGGGCGATTGGTGCGCCAAATGGTCGTGCCACTCGGGAGTGCAGCCATAGTCCGCGGCAAGACGATAGGTTGAACCATCCTGATATCGGATGGTTCCGATATTTGCTTCGCATAAGCGACAGGCCGACGAGATCAACGTATCGAGCACAGGCTGCAGGTCAAACGTCGAGCGGCTGATCACCTTCAGCACATCGGCAGTCGCCGTCTGCTGCTGCAGCGACTCCTGGAGATCGCGCGTGCGCGCCTGCACTTCCTCGAACAGGTGGACGTTGCCGAGCGCGATCACGGCCTGGTCGGCGAAGGTCTGCAGCAGGGCGATCTGCTTGTCGCTGAAAGGGTTGACCTCGGTGCGGCGGAGCACGAACGCGCCGATGCTCTCGCCCTCGCGCAACAGCGGCACGCTAACGATGCTGCGATCGCCGTCTGAATCGCGCCAGTTCCAGGCCATCGCGGGAATCGGTCACCGCTCGGCGGAAGCAAATCGTGAACGTGAACGGGCTTCTTGTCGATCGAAGGCGCGGCCCGGCCGTCGATTGGCGGTTGATCGGCCGTTCTGGCGAAGCTCACAGGGATCGGGCCATGATGCGCGCTGAACAGCAGATCGATCGCCGTCCCTGCAGAAGAGCGACCGCATCGTAGGCCTCGCAAAGCTCGCAGGCGCTTTCGACGATGGCTTCAGCACCGGCTGGACGTCGGTCGGCGAGGAGGCGATGATCTTGAGGATATTGCCGCTTCCGGTCTGGTAGGTGAGCGCCTCCGCGAGATCGTGCGTCTTGGCCTGCACCTCGTCGAACAAGCGGACATTTCCGATGGCGATGACGGCCTGATCGGCGAACGTCTGTAACAACGCGATTTGCTTGTCGCTGAACGGGTTCACCTCGGTGCGGCGCAGCAGGATATTTCCGATGCTCTCGCCCTCCCGCAGCAAGGGTACGCAGAGGAGTGTCCGGGTCCCCACACGGCGAGAAATCTCCTGGGATTCCGGAAATTCGTCGCCCTCTGCGGAAAGCACATCGCGCAGGTGCATTGGCACCTTGTCGACGACAGCGCGTCCGCCGATGAAATTCCGGTCGATGGCCCGCCTTTGCAGGCCCACCGGTATCGATCCACGGTGCGCGGCATAGCAAAGCTCATCGCCCTCGCGCAATTGCGCGATAGCGTCGTCGGCTTCGCAGAGCTCGCAGGCGCTTTCCACGATTGCCTCGAGCACCGGTTTGACGTCCGTCGGGGAGGAGGCGATCACACGCAGGATATTGCCGCTGCCGGTCTGATAGGTGAGGGCCTCGGCGAGGTCGCGCGTCTTGGCTTGCACCTCCTCGAACAGGCGGACATTGCCGAGTGCGATCACAGCCTGGTCCGCGAAGGTCTGAAGCAGCGCGATTTGCTTGTCGCTGAAGGGATGCACCTCGGTGCGGCGCAAGGTCAGTGCGCCAATGCTCTCACCCTCGCGCAACAGCGGCACGCTAATGATGCTGTGGTAGCCCCCGGCAATGGCCATTTCCATTCCATCGGGAAATTCGTCCTGCTCGGTCTGCAAATCATGGACATGGACCGCCTTCTTGTCGATGAACGCGCGTCCGGCGGTCCATTTCCGGTCGATCGGCCTTTTCCGTACCTGCACGGGGATCGGCCCATGATGCGCACTGGACAGCAGGTGGTCGCCTTCGTTCAGAAGGACGACGGCGTCATAGGCCTCGCACAGTTCGCAGGCGCTTTCGACGATGGCTTTCAGCACCGGCTGGACATCGGTCGGCGAGGAAGCGATCACGTTCAAAATGTTGGCGCTGCCGGTCTGGTATCGCAGCGCCTCCTCTAGGTCGCGCGTCTTGGCCTGCACCTCGTTGAATAGTCGCGCGTTCTCGATCGCGATCACCGCCTGATCGGCGAAGGTCTGGACCAGCTCGACCTGACGCAGCCCAAACTTTTCGGGCTCCGGCTTCGCAAGCGAGAAGACACCTTCAACCTTTCCGTCCCGGATGATCGGGATACCCAGGATCGAGCGAAAATTGCCGAGACGCTGGAATCCGTGACCATTCCAATCCGGATCGGCAAGGACATCGGGAATCTGCACGACCGCGCCTGTCAGGGCCGTACGGCCCACGGCGGTCTCGACTCCCGGCTTGATGGGATTGGCGCGTCCGTACGCCATCATTTCGGGTGAGCGGCCATATTCCGCCATGATGTGGTAGAGATCGCCGCGCCTCTGAAAGATCGTTCCAGTGCGGGCACCGGCGAGAGTCACCGCAGATTCCACCAGCGTTCTCAGTACAGCCGGGAGATCGAATGCCGAGCGACTGATGACCTTGAGCACCTCGGCAGTTGCGGTCTGTTGCTGCAGCGACTCCTGCAAATCGCGCGTCTTCGCCTGCACCTCGTCGAACAGCCGCGCGTTTTCGATGGCGATCACGGCCTGCTCGGCGAAGGTTTGCACCAGTTCGATCTGCCGGTCGGTGAAGGCTTCAACCCGCCGTCGCCCGAGCACGAAATTTCCGATCGGTTCACCTTCGCGCAGCAGCGGGATGCCGAGCGAGGTTCGGGCTTGGCTTCCTCGCGATGCCGATGCGCGGTAGCCGGGCTCGGCAGTGACGTCGAGGACATGCACCGGACGGCGCAGGGCGACGGAACGCGCTCCGGGAAGGGAAGTGTCGGGACGATTGCGTACGAGTCCGGCTGCGCGCCAGGCTTGTTCATATTCCATCGGAAAACCAAAGGCAGCCGCGAAGCCGTAGAGGTCGCCCTCGCGCTTGAAGATGGCTGCCTGGTCTGCGCCGCACAAACGCGCGGCCGTCTCGCAGATGGTGACCAGGGCCGGTGTAAGCTCGAATGCCGAACCGCTGATGACCCTGAGCACGTCGGCTGTCGCTGCTTGCTCCGCGCGCGCTTCCGCAAGCTCGGCCGTGCGCGCCTCGAGCTCGCGCCGAAGCGACTCGATGATGCGCTGCTGGTCGGCTTCTGTCGGCATCGTGCCCGTCATCGGTTGCCGTTACCCCTGGCTGCGGCGCTGGTGCGCGGCAGCACGAGCCGGAACTCGGTGAATGCGCCGGGCTCGGTCTCGACCTCGATCGTGCCGCCATGCTGTTTCACGATGATGTCGTGGCTCATCGACAGGCCAAGCCCGGTGCCTTCGCCGGCGGGCTTGGTGGTGAAGAAGGGATTGAACATCTTCTCCTTCACCTCGGGCGGGATGCCGGTGCCGTTGTCGCGGATGCGGATTTCGACATGGTCGTCGCTCCCGCGCGTCGTGGCGGTGACCAGCGGCTCGAAGTCCGCGGCCCCATTGTCGGCCTTGCGCTTGGTCGACCGCATAGAAGCCGTTGGAGATCAGGTTGAGCAGCACGCGGGTGATTTCCTGCGGAAACACCTCGACTTGGCCTGCTTGCGGATCGAAATCGCGCCGCAGCGTGACGTTGAACTGCGGCTTTTCGGCGCGCGCGCCGTGATAGGCGAGGTTGAGGCTCTCGTCGACCAGCGCGTTGACGTCGGCCGGCCGGTGCTCGCCGGTGCCCTCGCGCGAATGCAGCAGCATGTTCTTGACGATGGAGTCGGCGCGTTTGCCGTGCTGCACGACCTTGGAAAGGTTGTCCTTCAAGAGGCCGGTCACTTCGTCGACCTCGGCGCGGATGGTTTCGTCGAGCACCGCCGGCTTCAGTACGTCCTTCAACTCGTCGGTCAACTCGGCCGACAGCGCCGCGAAGTTGTTGACGAAGTTGAGCGGGTTCTTGATCTCATGCGCGATGCCGGCGGTAAGCTGGCCGAGCGAGGCGAGTTTCTCGGTCTGGATCAGGCGATCCTGCGCGGTGCGCAGATTGTCGAGCGATAACGACAACTCCTTGGTCCGTTCCTGTACCTGCTCGAACAGGCGGACATTGCCGATGGCGATTACCGCCTGGTCGGCGAAGGTTTGAAGCAATTTGATTTGCTTGTCGCTGAACGGATGCACCTCGGTGCGACGCAGCGCGATGGTTCCAATGCTCTCGCCCTCACGCGACAAGGGTACGCTTAAAACGCTCCGGAAGCCGAAACGGCGCGCCCTTTCCTGGCCGACAGGGAAATCATCGCCTTCGGCGGAGAGGAAGTCGTGAACATGCACCGGCTTCCGGTCCAGGAAAGCTCGTCCGGCAGTCCAGTTCCGGTCGATCGGCGATTTCTCTGGAGTCAACAGTATCGGTCCATGATGCGCGCTGGGAAGCAAGTCGCCGCCATCTTTCAGGAACACGGCAGCGTCATAGGCCTCGCAGAGTTCGCAGGCACTCTCAACAATGGCTTTGAGGACCGGCGCGACGTCGGTCGGCGAGGAGGCGATCACCTTCAGGATGTTGCTGCTTCCGGTCTGATAGACCAGCGCCTCCTCGAGGTCGCGCGTTTTGGCCTGCACTTCCTCGAACAGGCGGACGTTGCTGATGGCAATCACGGCCTGGTCCGCGAACGACTTCAACAGATCGATCTGCTTCTCGCTGAAGGGCTGCGCCTCCATGCGCCGAAGCGATATCGCGCCGATGGAATCACCCTCCTGCAACAGGGGCACGCTGAGGACCGTGCGGTGTCCCTGGCCAGGGACGATGTTGCGTGCTTCCGGAAATTCCTCGCCATCCGACCCGAGCAGGTCCTGCGCCTGCAGTGGGACCTTGTCGATGACGGCCCGGCCGGTGACCCAGTTCCTGTTGATCGGCCATCGCTCGATCGGATTCGGCATCGAACCGTGATGGGCGGAGAACACGAGATCATCGCCGTCCTTCAGGAATACGACCGCGTCGAAGGCGTCACATATCTCGCAGGCGCTGTCGACGATGGCCTGCAGCGCCGGATCGACGTCGGTCGGCGAGGAGGCGATCACCTTCAGGATGTTGCTGCTTCCGGTCTGATAAACCAAGGCTTCAGTGAGAGTCGTCGGTGCGCTGGCGCAGCTCGCGCAGCAGGCGCGCGTTCTCTATCGCGATGACCGCTTGTCTTGCGAAATTGGTCAACAGCTCGACCTGCTTTTCGGAGAAGGGTCGCACTTCCTGGCGATAGACCGTGAACGAACCGATCGCTTCGTCGTCGCGCAACATCGGCACCACGACGATCGTTCGCGCGAGGCCGAGTTCCGCAATCTGGACTGTTGCGTGTGCGCGCTTCAGGTAGGCTGCGCTGGTGCGTACGTCGTCGATCTGGACGACTTTCCTGCTGCTGATGGCAATGGCGGGCGCACTCTGAGGATCGTACTGCGTGACCTTGCCCGCTCGCACTGCGGCGAGCGCAGCCGGAGCATTGTAGAGCGCCGCTTGCCGTAGTCCGCCGTCTTCGACCAAGAGCATCGATCCGAATTCGGCGCCGCACACCCGCGTCGCGTTCTCCAGCATCTTGTCGAATACGGGTGTCAGGTCGCCCGGCGACGTGCTGATGATCTGCAGCACTTCCGACGTCGCGGTCTGCTGTTGCAGCGATTCCGTCAGTTCGACCGTCCGCTCCTGCACCTCGTTGAAAAGCCGCGTGTTCTCGATCGCGATCACGGCCTGGTCGGCGAAGTGCCGCAACAGTTCGGTCTGCGACGTCGAGAATGGCCTGACCTCCTTGCGGTAGATCGTGATGGACCCGCGCAGCGCTCCGCCCTTGCGAAGCGCGACGACCAGTGCCGACCGCGCGCCCCCGAGATCGACGACGGCGCGGCGCAGGGGATTTCCTGACCGATAGGCCTCTTCGTCCTTCTGATCCCGACCGTTGATGATGTCCTCGCCCTCGAGGAGACGCCAATGCGCGTCTCCCGGTCGCGGCTCGTCCATCCCGGCGCGGAAATGCTCGGCGAGCGCCGGCGGCACGCCCAGCTGCGCCCCGAATTCGTAACGTTCGCCGTCATAGGTCGTGAGAAATCCGAATGCCGCTTCGCACAGGTGCAACGCGCGAGCCAGGATCGCGTCGAATACCGGCTGCACGTCCGCGGGCGAACTCGCAATGACCTTCAGGATGTCGGCCGTCGCGGTCTGGCGCTCCAGCGCTTCCTTCGTTTCATTGAACAGCCGCGTGTTCTGGATGGCAATCACCGCCTGATCGGCGAAGGTTCGCAGCAGCTGTACGTGATGATCGGCGAGCACGCCGGTCTCGCGCCGCGTGCAGCCGATGAAGCCTATCAACGTGCCCCGGTTCATCAGCGGCGTGAAAGTGACACTGCGCCAGCCGCGGGCGCGGCTCAACCGCTTTGTTTGCGCATCGGCCGTTTCGGCGTCGGCGATTTGCGTCGTCTCGCCGTGCTCGATCAAAGGGACCGCAAGGACCTCGCTCCGCTGCATCGGAAATGCGGCTTCGAAGGCCGCATCGGATTCCGGGTCGATGGCCGTGAACGCCGCGACGTGAACCATGTCGTCGACGACGGGATGAACCGAGGTAGAGTATCCACCGATCAACCGGTTGGCGCTGGCCGCAATCGCGTCGAACACCGGTTGCACGTCAGACGGCGAACTCGCGATCACCTTCAGGATATCGGCTGTCGCGGTCTGCCGTTCCAGCGCTTCTCGCGTCTCATTGAACAGCCGCGTGTTCTGGATGGCAATCACCGCCTGATCGGCGAAGGTCTGGATGAGCGCCAGCTGCCTTTCGGAGAACCTGTATCCGGGTTGCGGGTGAGTAAAGATGATCGTGCCGATGCCTTGCTCCTGATCGACCAGTGGCACGAAGGTGATGGACCGAAAACCGCCCGCGGCCGCGGCCTCTCGCGTAAATTCCGGCGTATCCGGGCTCTCGATATCGGGAATCTCGATGATGCGTCGTTCGAGCATCGCGCGCGCCGAAGGTGCGCGTTCCAGGTCGAACGGGATCGGGTAAACCGTTCGCGTACGCTCGACGTCAAAGCCCTCGATTGAACCTGCCGCTGCATTCCAGTGCAGTTTGTTGTCCTTCAGTGTCGTAATCGTCGCGGCGCAGGGTTCGAACAACTGCGCCGCGCTGTTCACGATCGCCTCGAACACCGGCTGCACGTCCGACGGCGAACTTGCGATCACCTTCAAGATGTCGGCGGTCGCGGTCTGCCGCTCCAGCGCCTCCTGGGTCTCGTTGAACAGCCGTGTATTCTCGATGGCGATGACGGCCTGGTCGGCGAAGGTCTCGAGGAGCTGGACGTGGTGTGCTGCGAACACACCTGGCTCCTTTCGTGTGACCACGATCAGGCCAATCGGTGTTCCTTGGCTCATCAGCGGCGAGAACAACGAACTGCGAAAACCGCGTGCCCGCGCTAAATCCCTCAGCCCCGCGTCAGGGTTGGTTTCGCTGTCCGCCTCCTGGACGACCCCGCCACCTTTCGCCAATTCGAAAAATGGCAAATTGGCGGTTGGGCGCGGGAACGAGGCCTTTAGAACCTTATCCGCGGTCGGGCTAACCGGCGTGTAAGCAGCCAAATTGACAATGCCGTCGACAAAGCGGAACACCGTGGCCGAGAAGCCGCCGATCAGTTGCTTGGAACTGCTTGCAATGGCATCAAACACCGGCTGCACATCCGACGGCGAGCTTGCGATCACCTTGAGGATGTCGGCGGTCGCGGTCTGGCGCTCCAGCGCCTCCTGGGTCTCGTTGAACAGCCGTGTATTCTCGATGGCGATCACGGCCTGGTCGGCGAAGGTCTGGAGCAGCTGAACGTGGTGGGGCGCAAACGCGCCCGGCTCGGCGCGAGTGACGGAGATGATCCCGATCGTCTTGCCGCCGTTCGTTATCGGCACCCACAGCATGCTGCGGAAACCATGTAACCGCGCAATGTCCCGGAGCGGCTGGTGCGGCACCTCTTCAGTGTCCGGTATGGGGAATGGCTTGCCATCCTGCGCCAGCCGGAAGGCCTCGAAATTTTCGACCGGCTGAGGAAAATCCGCTTCGAGCGCTTCGTCGGCGGCCGGGTTCGTCGGCGTGTAAGCGGCGAGATGGACGTCTTCGTCGATGAGGCGGAACACCGCAGCAGTAAAGCCACCGAGAAGCCGCTTCGCGCTGCCAACGATCGCCTCGAACACCGGCTGCACGTCCGACGGCGAGCTTGCGATCACCTTGAGGATGTCGGCGGTCGCGGTCTGCCGCTCCAGCGCTTCCTGCGTCTCGTTGAACAGCCGCGTGTTCTCGATTGCGATCACGGCCTGGTCGGCGAAGGTTTGCAGGAGCTGTACATGATGAGTGGCGAACAAGCCCGTGGCCGCGCGGGTGACGCTGATCAATCCGATCGGAACGCCGCTGTTCATCAACGGGACGAACAACATGCTACTGAAACCGCGCGCGCGGCCGATGTCAGTGATCCGTTGGTCGGTTGCTTCCTCCGTATTGGTCACTACGACCGGTTTGCCTTGTTGCGCCAGCTCGGCTGCCTCGAAGCCGTCGACGGGCCGCGGGAAATGTGACCTCAGCACCTCGTCCGCCTCGGGGGTGGTCGGCGTGAACGCCGTCAAATGCGCAACGCCGTCGATGAAGCGGAAAACGGCTGTTGAGAACCCGCCGATCAACCGGTTGGCGCTGGCCGCGATTGCCTCGAATACCGGCTGCACGTCGGACGGCGAGCTGGCGATCACCTTGAGGATGTCGGCGGTTGCGGTCTGCCGCTCCAGCGCCTCCTGGGTTTCGCTGAACAGCCGGGTGTTCTCGATCGCGATCACGGCCTGATCGCTGAAGGATTCGGCGAGCGCGATGTCGGCCTCGCTGAACATGCGCGGCCGCGATCCAGCGATCCCGAGCAGGCCGATGCACTGGCCTTCGCGTATTAGCGGCAGATAAATCGCCGAATTGTAGCCGAGCTCCCGCTGGATGCGGCGCTCGAATTCCGGCAGCTCGATCTCGGACCAATCCGGCAGATAGAGCGTCTGCTTCGCCACGATCGCGCGGGAGGGGAAATTGGCGCCGGGGTCGATCGGTGCATGCCTGGATTGGATGACCGGAACCAGGCCTTCCCTGGTGCATCTCGCCACGGTCCAGAAGTGGGTGCCGTCGCAACGCTGGATAAAGGATGTCTCGCATCCGAGAAGCCGCACGGCGGTCTGCACGATTTCATCGAACACCGGCTGTACGTCGGTCGGCGATCCGCTGATGACGCGCAGGACGTCGGAGGTCGCGGTCTGCCGGGCCAGTGCCTTCTCGGTCTCGTTGAACAGCCGCGCGTTCTCGATGGCGATCACGGCCTGGTCGGCGAAACTTTGCTGCAGCGCCAGCTCGTCTTCGGTAAAGGGAGCCAACCGGTCGCGGTACACGATCAGCGCGCCGGTCGCCTTGCCGTCGCGCCGCAGCGGCGAGCCGCAGACCGTGCGGATGCCTGCGGCGCGCGCGGTCCGCACCGGCCAATCCGCCATCGACGGGTCGACATTGTCGAGATCGGGAATGTGAACTTGCCGGTTCCACCGATAGACCGTCGCGGGCAGGTTCGTGCCCCCTGTGATCGCATCCGAGGTCGGCTGCGCGCCGGTCAGATGCGCGCTCGAGCCGACCCGGACGGTCTGGACCCACTGATCGCCCTCGGCGATGCGGATGGTCACGCTCGCCGCGTTGAAGAAGTGCTGGGTGGCCTCCGCGATGCGTTGCAGCGCGTGCCCGGCATCGCCATGGGTGTTGGCGATGGCGTTGAGGATTTCGGCGCCGGCGTTCTGGCGCTCGGCAGCCGCGCGCAGTTCGTTCTTGAGACGGAAATTGACCAGTGCGCTCGCGGTCTGGCGCTCGATCGCCGCATCCCGCTCATTGACAGCCGTCTCCAGTTGCCGCTCGAGCTCGGCAATCCGTTGCTGGAGATCGGCCACGGCGTCCTGGGGAAGCGCGGTCATTCCTGAAAATCCATGTCGCCCGGCAGCATAGCGGCCGGGGCTCAAAACCGGTCAGGTCTTTATTCGCGCATGATTATTTCATCCCGGGCGGGGGTAGGCCAGCACTAGTGGAGCGGATTTGACGTTCGCTGCCTGCCAGCCGAGAACGCAAAAGCGAACGTCAAATCCAAAGCTCCACTAGAATCAATCTTTTACTCGTGGTCCTTTGCTTCCAACATTCGCAAAAGTGCCTGCCGCAAGGTTGTGCGAATGTTGGAAGCGGACCACGAGGGGCAACTTTTTTCCAGGCGTCAACGCCGATCAGGTCCCGGGACGGGACACCTCGGTCTCCTTGCTGGTGATGAATTCCAGCAGCACCGGAATGCCTTCCCGGGTCTTCTGAATGCCGCGCTTGATCGCCGGCACGATGTCCTCAGGCTTCGTCACCCGCTCGCCATAGCCGCCGAAGGCGCGCGCCATCGCGGCATAGTCGCCGGAAATGTCGGTGGAGCGATATTTCTCGGTCGAGATCGGCATCACCTTGAGCTCGATCGCCATCGAGAAATTATTGAGCAGGATCGACATGATCGGAATCCGCTCGCGCACCGCAGTCTCGAAATCCATGCCGGTGAAGCCGATCGCGGCATCGCCCCACACGTTGATGCAGAGCTTGTCGGGCCGCGCCAGCTTGGCGCCCATCGCGAGCCCGAGGCCGTAGCCGAGCTGGGTGGTCTTGCCCCAGCCGAGATAGGTGAGCGGCTCGATCGGCTTCCAGAACGGCGAGAGCTGGTCGCGCGGGCTGCCGGCGTCATGGGTGATGATGGTGTTCCTGACGTCGACGGTGTGCTGCAGGTCCCAAAGCACGCGGTAGGGACTGAGCGGCGCGTCGTTCGAGGTGAGCTTCGGCATCCATTTCGCCAGCCACTCCTTGTGCGAGGCGGCGATTTCGGCTGCGACCGCGGAGTGGTCGCGATCTGACGTGACGGTCTTGCCGATCTCCTCCAGCAGCGCATCGAGCACGAGGGCGGCATCGCCGACCAGACCGATTTGAACCTCGACATCCTTGTTGAGGTGATTGGGATCGAGCGTGGAATGGATGATGGTCTTGCCCGAGGGCATCTTGATGCCGAAGTTGGTCTCGGTGAAGGAGCAGCCGATGCCGAAGATCACGTCGGCCTCGTCCAGGAATTTCGGCACCGCGCGCGGCACGGCGAGGCCGCCCGAGCCCAGCGACAGCGGATGCGTCTCGGGGAAGGACGACTTGCCGCCGAGGCTGGTGGTGACGGGGATCGCGAGCCGCTCGGCCAGCCGCTTCAGCTGCGGCCAGGCCTTGGCGTAGTGCACGCCCTGGCCGGCGTAGAGCACCGGACGCTTGGCGTTGATCAGGAGCGCCGCTGCTTCCTTGACGTGAGCGGGATCGGCGCCATAGCGGGTGCGCAGCACCGGCGTGTAGTTCAGCGGCTCGGCGACTTCCTCATTCCACATGTCGGTGGGAATCTCGACGATCACCGGGCCGCCGCGGCCGTTCTTCAATCTGGTGAAGGCGCGGCGGAAGATGTTGCAGACCTCGCTGGCGATGGTGATCGGCTCGGAGGACTTGGCGTACGGCTTCATCGCCTGGCTGGAATTGAAATTCGGGTCGATGTTGGCGATCCGCCGCGGGTAGCCTTGCGGCAGCACCAGCACGGGCACGGACTTGCCGTAGCACTGCGCTACGCCGCCCATGGCGTTTTCCGCGCCGGGGCCATGCTGCATGCAGAAGGCGCCGATGGTCTCCCCGGACGTCACGCGGGAAATCGCGTCCGCCATGTGTATCCCGATGCGCTCCTGGCGCACCATGATGGGGCGGATGTTGGCGTTGGCGGCATGCTCGATCAAATGGTTGACCGGATAGCCGCAGAGGATCTCGATCCCCTCGCGCTTCATGATTTCCGCGATTGCCGTGCCGAGCTTCATGGCCGTTATCTCCCACTAGTGTCCCGGTTCTGACATTCGTATGATGTCCAGGCGCGTTCTTTTACGAATGTCAGAACCAAAGGGACACTAGCAACATTATGATTTTAGTGCGGTTTTGGATTTGACATTCGCTATGAGGGCTCCAGGACATACTGTAGCGAATGTCAAATCCACCGCACTATGACCGGCCGATTGTCGAACTCGGCCTTTCCCCAGTTGGAACAGGAATCGCGCGGCCGGTAAAGCGCGCTTCGCGGCCGGCCCGCGAAGCTCTGATATGCGCAAGCCCCCGTTGCCGAAGCCAAATTGCCGCGCCGCACGGCGATCAGATTAACGGATCGTTGAGCCCGTCCTTGCACGGGCCGTTAACCAATGAAACCCTAGATTGCCAGACGATTGCGCGGCGCGGACAGAAGGGGCCACGGAGTTTGAAATGCGGAAGTTGATTTCGAGATTTTTGGCCGATCAGTCCGCCGCAACCGCGATCGAATATTGCCTGATCGCGGTTGGCATCTCGATCGTGATCCTGGTTGCCGTCAACGGCATCGGCACCACCGTGAACACCAAGTTCACATCGATCAATTCGTCGCTGAAATAATCAGCCTGCCTGGCCGAAATAATCAGCCCGCCTTGCGCGAACGCGCCGTTGTGCGCGCCGGCTTTGCGGCCTTTTTCGGCTCGACCTTTTCCTTGGCGGCGCGCTTGCCGCTGCCTGATATCGGCAGCAGCATCTCGCGCTGACCCTCGGCGCGCTTGGCCTTCTTGCCCTTGGCCTTTGCCGGAGGGGGCGCCTGGCGCTCGCTGGCGAGGCTCTTCTTCAGCGCGTCCATCAGATTGATGACGTTGCCGCTCGATTTGGGCGCGGCCTTCGGCGCGATCTTGATGCCGTTGCGCTTCTTGTTGATCAGGTCGATCAGCGCCGTCTCGTAATGGTCGTCGAATTCCGCCGGATCGAACGAGCCAGACTTCTGCTCGACGATGTGCCTGGCGAGATCGAGCATGTCCTTGGTGACCTTGACGTCCTGGACGTCGTCGAAATAGTCCTTCTCGCTGCGGACCTCATAAGGGTAGCGCAACAGCGTCCCCATCAGGCCCTTGCCGAGCGGCTCCAGCGAGATGATGTGCTCGCGGTTGGTCAACACCACGCGGCCGATCGCGACCTTGTTCATGGTGCGGATGGTTTCGCGGATCACCGCGAAAGCGTCGTGACCGACCTTGCCGTCGGGCACGAGATAATAGGGACGGATCAGATAGCGGTTGTCGATCTCGGTCTTCGGCACGAACTCGTCGATCTCGATGGTGTGCGTCGACTCCAGTGCGACGTCCTCGAGTTCCTCCTTGGTCACCTCGATGTAGGTATCGGTGTCGACCTTGTAGCCCTTGACGATGTCCTCGTTGCCGACCTCCTCGCCGGTGTCGGCGTCGACCTTCATGTATTTGATGCGGTGGCCGGTCTTGCGGTTGATCTGGTTGAACGAGACCTTCTCGGTGTCCGAGGTGGCCGGATACAGCGCGACCGGGCAGGTCACGAGCGACAGCCGCAGAAAACCCTTCCAGTTGGCACGTGGGGCCATGGCGAACTCCAGGACGCAACAGACATGAAAAACGAAGGATAACACCGAAGGGTCCTGTTTCAAGCAAACGAGGCTAAGGATTTTGCCAACGGCGTTAACTGTGAGTGGTTCGACGTCGTTTAGGCGGTTTAGGCAGGGGCAGAACCGGAACATCGGCTGCGATCGGGCGTTTCCCTTCGATCGTTGAGTCCGCGAGGGTTCGCGGATCCTGGAATAAACGAGGTCACCCATGGCGACGACAGAACGCGGCCGGATTGTCGAAACCCCAACCGAGGCGCGCCAGGCCGAGCCGGGCCCTTCGGTGCTTGCCCTCCTGTCGGCATCGACCGGACTGGCGATCCTGATCCTCGCCGTGGTCTGGTTTGTGTTCTTCCGCACATAAGGCGCCCTCCGCGAGCCGGGAGGAGCGGCTTAAACAGGAGGTGAGGTGAACCTTGAGGCACCGTGCGGTGTCAAAGCGTCAAGATGTCGGCGAAATTGAATACCGGCGAAATTGTTCGTGACGAAAATGTAAGGTAGCGATATCTGCTCCGTTCATGAACGGTTCACGCCGGAAACGCTCATCTTGATCGCACATACGTGTTCACCTTTGGAGGCAAGCGTGCGCCTGCTCGTCGTTGAAGACGATCCGGATCTCAATCGTCAGCTCACCACTGCATTGAGCGATGCCGGATACGTGGTGGATCGCGCATTCGATGGCGAGGAGGGGCATTTCCTCGGCGACAGCGAGCCCTATGATGCCGTCGTGCTCGACATCGGCCTGCCCAAGATGGACGGCATCTCGGTGCTGGAGGCCTGGCGGCGCAACAAGCGGGCCATGCCGGTGCTGATCCTGACCGCACGCGATCGCTGGAGCGACAAGGTGCAGGGTTTCGATGCCGGCGCCGACGACTATGTCGCAAAACCGTTTCACCTCGAGGAAGTGCTGGCGCGCATTCGCGCGCTGCTGCGCCGCTCGACCGGTCACGCCCAGTCCGAGCTGACCTGCGGGCCGGTGTCGCTGGACACCCGCACCAACCGCGTCACCGTGGCGGGCAACCCCATCAAGATGACCTCGCACGAGTACCGCCTGCTGCAATACCTGATGCATCATTCCGGCCGCGTGGTCTCGCGCACCGAACTGGTCGAGCATCTCTACGATCAGGATTTTGATCGCGACTCCAACACCATCGAAGTGTTCGTCGGCCGCATCCGCAAGAAGCTCGAGGTCGACATCATCCAGACCGTGCGCGGGCTGGGATATTTGCTGACGCCACCCCCTGCGGGGGCCTAAACTAAAAGGCATGCGCCGCAACTCACTCGCCACCCGGCTGTTCTTTTCCGCAACCGCCTGGGTGGTGGTGATCCTCACCATCACCGGCTTTGCGCTGTCATCGGTCTATCGCAACGCCACCGAGCGCGCCTTCGACCGCCGGCTCAACCTCTATCTGCGCACGCTCATTGCCGAGGTGGCGACACCCGACGAGCCGCCGGACCGTCAGTTCCAGTCGCTCGGCGAGCCCCTGTTCGAACTGCCGCTGTCGGGCTGGTACTGGCAGATCACGCGCACCGACACCGAGAAGCCCGACGTGCGCGCCTCGCGCTCGCTGTGGGACAGCAAGCTGCCGAAGCTCGACGAACGCGGCCTCGATCTGACCGCGGCCGGCATCCGCGTCGCCTATGTCGATGGCCCGGAAGGCCAGAATCTCCGCATGGTCGAGCGGCCGGTCGATCTGGGCTCGGACGGAAAATTCCTGGTCGGCGTCGCCGGCGACGCCACCGAGATTTTCGACGAGACCCGCAGCTTCGACTACTATCTCGGCGGCACTTTTACCGCGCTCGGCATTGTGCTGCTGCTGACCACGGTGTTCCAGGTGCGCTTCGGCCTTGCGCCGCTCAACCGCATCTCGCAGTCGATTGCCGCCATCCGCTCCGGCCGTGCGGAGCGGCTGGAGGGCGAGTTTCCGGTCGAGATCGCGCCGCTTGCGCGCGAGACCAATGCGTTGATCGACGCCAACAGGGAAATCGTCGAACGCGCACGCACCCATGTCGGCAATCTCGCCCACGCCATCAAGACGCCGCTCTCGGTGATCGTCAACGAGGCAACCGCGCACCGCGCCGATCCGTTCGCCGACAAGGTGCTGGAGCAGGCCGACGTGATGCGCGACCAGGTGGCCCATCATCTGGAGCGCGCGCGCATCGCCGCGCGCGTCACCGTCATCGGCACGGTGACGGAAGTCGCGCCCGCCATCGAGGCGCTGCAGCGGACCATGGAAAAAATTCACCGCGACCGCGGCATCGTGATCGAGGTCGAGGCCGACCCGCGCGCGCGCTTTCGTGGCGAGCGGCAGGATCTCGAAGAGATGGCCGGCAACCTGGTCGACAATGCCTGCAAATGGGCCGCCTCCCGCGTCTTCGTCGAGGTGCTGGTGGAGCAGCCGGCCAAGCCCGGCGGTGCCCCCATGTTCCGGATCATTGTCGACGACGACGGGCGGGGGCTGTCGGAAGCCGAGCGCGCGCAGGTCTCGCGTCGCGGCCAGCGCCTGGACGAGTCCAAACCGGGTTCCGGACTGGGGCTGTCGATCGTGGTCGATCTGGCCGCGCTCTACGGCGGCAGCCTGACCCTGGGCAGCGCGCCGATCGGGGGTTTACGGGCGGAACTGCTGTTGCCGGGCGTGCAGTAAGGGTTTCAACGCCGGCAAAGGACCACTCGCCCCCGAATACTAAACGACTTCTTAACGCGCCGCCCTCTATGCTTCCGGCTGGACGCGCTAGTGTCCCGATTCCGAAGTTCGCATTATCTTGCGGCGAATGCGTTTGCGAACTTCGGAATCGAAGGACACTAGTAAGTTATTGATCAAGTGTGGCTTTGGTTCAGAAGTCCGCATGACGAGCCTGCATCAAAAATGATGCGGACTTCTGAACCGCCACACTTGCCTCCACAACCCACATTTTCCTGGCAGATGGGCGAGACTTCGAACGAGCGGCTGAAGAATTATCTCGGGCAGCTTCCGCCGCGGGCGCAGGCGCTGCTGATGCGGGAATTCGAGCGCGCGATCGAGCGCGGCGAGGATACCGCGGTCGCCAAGCTCGTCCTCGAGCAATTGCGCAAGGTGGCGCGGCGTAGCGACGAAGAGGCGCTGGAGCCTGCGCGATCGGAGGATGCGGCGCGGCTGTTCTTCCGGCCGCTCGAGCCGTTCCTGGTCGACGGCAAGGTGCCGATCCGGCAGGGTCAGATTCGCCGCGCCTCGCTGATGCCGGTGTGGCAGTGGCTGGTCCGAGACGGCGTATCCGACCAGATGCGCGACTATGACGCCGCGCTCGCCGGCCTCGCTGATGACGGCGACGTCAAGATGCTGGAGCCGGTGATCCGCAAGCTGCAACTCGCGGCCGTCGAGGCCATCGCGCGCTTGACCAACTCCGCGGACGGCGACAGGCGGGCTCTGGCGCGCGTCGGCCCGCCCGAGGTCATCGAGGATCTGGTTTCGATCGGCTTGTTGCTCGGCGCCCGTGATGCCGTCGACACGCTCGGCACCCGCCTGCCCGTCTATATGCGCGCCTTCGGCGATGCGCAGATCGAGTTGATCACCTCGGCGCTGAACGTGCCGACCCTGCAGAGTCCGCTGCTGTTGCCGTTCGCACTGGCGCTCGTGATGCAGCGTCTGAGCGCGCCGTGGCAGATCATCCGCCTCGCCATCAGGATGGCCGCCTCCGACGACGAGATGCGCGTGGCCGCCACGCCCTATGGCATCGCGGTTTCGCTGGCGCTGCACGATCTCTATTGCATGGCGGCGCACCTGCGCATGGATATCAGGCGCGGTCAGTTCGCCAATGTCAGCGACAATCTGAAGGCCCTGCACGAGGGTGTGCGTGGCCTGCGCACCGAGCTCGATTTGCGCAACGATTCGAGCTGGGGCAAGCAGCTGGCATCGATCCGCGCCGATATTTCCAACACCCTGCAATCCGAGATCGACAGCGTGCCGGGCAGGGTCCGCCGCATTCTGCGCCAGCGCACCGACAAGGATATCCTCGCCGCCGCCAGGGTGGACAACACCGACGTCGAAGAGGTCGTCTCGCTGATCGGTTTCGTCGCGGTGTGCCGCACCTATGCCGACGAGCTCGCGATCAACGAAGTGACGCTGCGGACCTATTCCGACCTGCAGCAATATGTCGAGAAGACCACCGAGGCGCTGGTGGAATCGCTGCGCGGCGGCGACGCCCGGGCGCGTGCCTATCGGCACATGCAGGCCGAGGCGGCGATCCGCTTCAGCGAGGTGCTGTTCGGCCGCGACTACGCCTCGTTGATGCGACGGGCGGCGGAAAATGCGCTGGCCGGCGAGCGCAAGCCGTCTCGTAGCGCCTAACAGTAAGCATCAACCTTATTTTGCAATTACTGATTGCTAAAGGGCGGATTGACGGTTACGGTCGTTCACGAGTTACGTCCCTGCTTCGCGCCTGCATGAATTCATCCATCCATTTTGTCGAACTCGACAACCGCATCATCACTGCGACCTACCGGAACCTGGTGATCAAGGCGAAGGTTGTGCTGGTGGATACGGCCAGCGATCGGCCGTTGCCCGAACCGGTTACCAATATCTCGTCGCCGCTGCCTGTGAGCCAGTTGCGGATCAGGTTGCCGGATTCGGTCAAGCCCGGAGTTTATGTCCTCCAGGCCTTCAATGCGCACGGGGAAAAGGTGGCCCAGAGCGCGACGTTTGAGATCTCTTAACCGCCTGAAATGAATTGGCTTTGTCGGGCGCCCCGCTGACGGCGAATTGATGATTGTCAATTGCCGCTGCGCGCTGCAGTGGTGTAAAGCGGCGCATCGGAGCCAAAGCTGGTGGTCCGATTCCAACGTAGCGCCGCCGGAACTTGCCTGATGATGCTGTGGTTCGTGTTCGCGCTGATGACAGCCGCGGCTATCTTTGCCGTGCTGCTGCCGCTCGGGCTTGGCGGCGGCGAGCAGGCGGGCGGCAATGAGGCCACCGTCTACAAGGATCAGCTCACTGAGGTCGACAGTGATCTCAATGCCGGCCTGATCGGGAGCGCCGAGGCCGAGGCCGCGCGCGTCGAGATCGGCCGGCGCCTGCTCGCGGCGGCGGATCAGGATCGCGATGCCCCTGCCGGCTCGAATGTCCGGCTGCGCCGCGTCGCGGCTGTGATTGCGCTCGTCGGCCTGCCGGTTCTTGCGGTTGCGACCTATCTTCCGCTGGGTTCGCCGCGGCTCGGCGATTTCCCGCTGGCCGAACGCGCGCGCGGAGCGGACGGCAAGCAGCCGCTGGATCAGCTCGTTGCGCAGGTCGAGCAGCATCTGGAGACGAATCCGACCGATGGCCGCGGCTGGACCGTGCTCGCGCCGGTGCTGGTGCGGCTCGGGCGTTTCGACGATGCGGCGCGCGCATTCCGCAACGCGATCGCCTATGGCGGCGAGACCGCCGAGCGTCGCGCCGATCTCGGCGAGGTGATGGCTGCGGCCGCAGGCGGCGTGGTCACCGCGGACGCCAAGACCGAATTCGAGCGCGCGCTGGCGCTCGACGCCGGCGAGATCAAGGCAAGCTATTTCCTCGGCCTTGCCGCCGAGCAGGATGGCCGCAAGCAGGACGCCGCCGAGATCTGGCGCACGATGCTTGCCAAAGGGCCGCCGAATGCGCCATGGCGGCCGCTGGTGACGGCCGCGTTGACCCGCGTGCTGGGCGAGCCTCCTCCTGCTGCCGCTTCTGTGCCTGCGCTGTCGCCGGAAACCATGGCCGCGGCCAAGGATATGAACACGGGCGATCGCGAGGCCATGATCAAGGGTATGGTCGAGCGGTTGGCGACGCGCTTGAAGCAGAATGGTGACGACGTCGAGGGTTGGCTGCGGCTGGTGCGCGCCTATCTCGTGATGGGTGATCAGGAGAAGGCGAAGAGCGCGCAGTCGGATGCGCGCCAGGCGGTCAGCGGCGATGCCGAACGGCTCAGGCAACTGAACGACGGCCTGAAGAATTTGGGACTCGACGGATGAGCAAGACGAGCGAGTGCGCATGACACGGAAGCAACGGCGCCTGACCATGATCGGATCCGCGCTGGCGGTGCTCGCCTTTGCCGCGGGCCTCGTGCTCTACAGCTTGCGCGACTCCATCGTGTTCTTCTCGACGCCGTCGATGGCCGCCGAGCAGCACATCGTCCCCGGCAAGCGTTTCAGGCTCGGCGGCCTGGTGCAGCCGGGCTCGCTCAAATGCGGCGCCGGCGCCGCCGTGACCTTCGACGTCGCCGATGGCAGCGCGAAGATGCCGGTTGCCTACAAGGGACTTCTGCCCGACCTGTTTCGTGAAGGGCAGGGCGTCATCGCCGAAGGCGCGCTCGATGCATCAGGCGTGTTCAGGGCCGACACCGTACTCGCCAAGCACGACGAGACCTACATGCCGAAGGAGGTCGCCGACGCCCTGAAGAAGCAAGGGCATTGGAAAGACGATTATGGCGCGAGGCCGATGAACATCACCCCGCCCACGCGCTGCGACGCAGGGAGAGCCTCATGATCGCCGAAGGCGGACATTATGCACTGGTGCTTGCGCTCGGACTTGCGCTGATCCAGTCGACCGTGCCGATGCTTGGCGTGCGCTGGCGCGACGCCGCGCTGATGAACGTCGCGCGCTCGACCGCGCTTGCGCAACTCGCTTTCGCTCTGGCCTCGTTTGCCGCGCTCGTCACCCTGCATGTGACGTCGGACTTCTCGGTCGCCAATGTCTACGAGAACTCGCATTCGCTGAAACCGCTGATCTACAAGTTCACCGGCGTCTGGGGCAATCACGAGGGCTCCATGATGCTGTGGGTGTCGATCCTCGCGTTGTTCGGCGGCATGGTGGCGGCCTTCGGCAACAATCTGCCGCTGCGGCTGCGCGCGCACGTGCTGGCGGTGCAGGCCTGGATCGCCAGCGCCTTCTATCTCTTCATCCTGCTGACCTCGAATCCGTTCCTGCGTCTTGCCAATCCGCCGATCGAGGGCCGGGACCTCAATCCCGTGCTGCAGGACATCGGGCTCGCGGTGCATCCGCCGATGCTCTATCTCGGCTATGTCGGCTTCTCGATCTCGTTCTCCTTCGCCATCGCCGCGCTGCTCGAGGGCCGCATCGATGCCGCCTGGGCGCGCTGGGTGCGGCCGTGGACGCTCGTCGCCTGGATCTTCCTGACGCTCGGCATCGCGATGGGCTCGTACTGGGCCTATTACGAGCTCGGTTGGGGCGGCTGGTGGTTCTGGGACCCCGTCGAGAACGCCTCGCTGATGCCGTGGCTTGCCGGCACCGCGCTGCTGCACTCCGCACTGGTGATGGAAAAGCGCAACGCGTTGAAGGTCTGGACCATCCTGCTCTCGATCCTGACCTTCTCGCTGTCGCTGCTCGGCACCTTCCTGGTGCGCTCGGGTGTTCTGACCTCGGTGCACGCCTTCGCCAGCGATCCCACGCGCGGCGTGTTCATCCTCCTGATCCTCTGCGTCTTCATCGGCGGCAGCCTGTCGCTGTTTGCCGCACGCGCGTCGTCGCTGAAGCAGGGCGGATTGTTTGCGCCGATCTCGCGCGAGGGCGCGCTGGTGCTGAACAATCTGTTTCTCACCACCGCCTGCGCGACTGTCTTCATCGGAACGCTTTATCCGCTGGCGCTGGAGGTTGTGACCGGCGACAAGATTTCGGTCGGCGCGCCCTTCTTCAACCTGACCTTTGGCCCGTTGTTCGTGCCGCTGATGATCGCGATGCCTTTCGCGCCGATGCTGGCGTGGAAGCGCGGCGATCTTTACGGCGCCGCGCAGCGGTTGATCGCGGCGGGCATCGCGGCGTTGGGTTCGCTCGCTCTTGTGTGGGCCTGGGCGCGTGGCGGCAGCGCGCTGGCTCCGCTGGCGATCGCGCTCGCCGTGTTTGTCGTCGCGGGCGCGGTCAGCGATCTCGCTGAACGGGTTCAGCTGTTTCGTGTGCCCTATCGCATCTCGCTTCGCCGCGCCGGCGGTTTGCCGCGATCGGTCTGGGGCTCGGCATTTGCTCATGCCGGCATCGGCGTCGCACTGATGGGAATCGTCTGCGAGACCACCTGGAACAGCGAGCACATCGCGGCGATGAAGCCCGGTGATTCCGTGAAAGTCGCTGGCTACGATCTGCGGTTCGATCGCCTCAGCGAACAACAGGGGCCGAACTATAGCGAACTGGTCGCGTCGTTCAGGGTCAGCCTCGACGGCGACGATCTCGGCGTAATGACGCCGTCCAAGCGCAGCTTCACCACGAGGGGTGCGACGACCACGGAGGCAGCGCTGAAATCGCGCGGCGCGAGCCAGCTCTACCTTTCGCTCGGCGACACCACCGACGACGGCGGCATCACCGTGCGCATCTATCACAAGCCGCTGGTGCTGCTGATCTGGTTCGGTCCGGTGCTGATGGCGTTCGGCGGCCTGTTGTCGCTCTCGGACCGGCGGCTGCGTGTCGGCGCGCCGAAACCGGCAAAGGCGCTGCGCGGCCTGCAGGCGGCGGAGTAGACGATGAAGCGGGGTCTGCTCGCAATGACAATTCTCGCTGCGATTAGCGTTTCGCCTGTCCGCGCCGTGCTGCCCGACGAGGTGATGTCCAATCCGGCCAAGGAGGCGCGGGCGCGGGCGCTGTCGCAGGAACTGCGCTGCATGGTCTGCCAGAACCAGTCGATCGACGACTCCGAGGCGCCGCTGGCGCGCGACCTGCGGCTTCTGGTGCGCGAGCGCATCGCCTCCGGCGATAGCGATGCGCAGGTGATCGATTTCCTGGTGGCGCGTTATGGCGAATTCGTGCTGCTCAGGCCGCGGTTCGAGAGCCGGACGCTGCTGCTGTGGCTTGTTCCGCCGCTGGTGCTGTTCGGTGGCGGCCTCATGCTTTGGGCGCAAGCGCGGCGGCGGAAATCCGGATCGGGCGAAGTTCCCGCGGACGCCGCGTTAACATCGGAGGAACAGGCGCGGCTCAGGCTGCTTATGGCTGGTGAGGCCGTCGCAACGGCTGACGCTGAAAATGGCAGTGAAGCAAAGGGATAGCAGGCGTCCCTGGAACGCCCTTTGAAGCTCCAGATGCGGCCTTCGATTTTGGTCTAATTCCGGGCGAGCGCGTCGCGGCAAGTCTTTGTCGGGCCTGCGTTATTGTGCCGCATTCAAGACCGCCTTCATTACCAAAGTTTAACTCCGCCGCCAGCGCACTGTAAGGCGACAAACCCCATGTTCACCACGAAACAGCGGCACCGCCGCGCCGTCGATTCGATTTCAGGCTTTTGGAGAACTCTGCATGACCGAACGTCCGACCGACCTCACGTCCTTCCCGTCCTGGCGCAAGCCGCGCTCGCTTTTGTCGGCGCGCAAATTTGCGTTGATGGCGTCCGTCGTCGCCGGCCTCGGCGTCGCCGTCTACGGCTTTACGCCGTCGGGCCGGCCGGTCGACATCTTCACCAGCACCGCACATGCGCAGGTCAACAATGAGGTGCAGAACAAGGTCGCGCAGCCGATCGGCTTTGCCGACATCGTCGAGCGCGTGAAGCCGTCGGTGATTTCGGTCAAGGTCAACATCCAGGAGAAGCTGGCCAAGAACGACGACAACAACAATGACGACACGCCGTTCCAGCCGGGCTCGCCGATGGAGCGCTTCTTCCGCCGCTTCGGCGGACCGGACGGCCTGCCGCCGGGCATGCGTCCGCGCGGCCGCGGCCAGGTGACCGGTCAGGGCTCCGGCTTCTTCATTTCGGCTGACGGCTTTGCGGTCACCAACAATCACGTGGTCGACGGCGCCGACAAGGTCGAAGTCACCACCGATGACGGCAAGGTCCACAGCGCCAAGGTGATCGGCACCGATGCGCGCACCGACCTCGCCCTGATCAAGGTTGAAGGCGCGTCGAACTTCCAGTTCGCGAAACTCTCCGACGGCAAGCCGCGCATCGGCGATTGGGTGCTCGCGGTCGGCAACCCCTTTGGCCTCGGCGGCACAGTGACCGCCGGCATCGTCTCGGCGATGGGCCGTGACATCGGCAACGGTCCGTATGACGATTTCATCCAGATCGACGCGCCCGTGAACAAGGGCAATTCGGGTGGCCCGGCCTTCAACACCGCCGGCGAGGTCGTCGGCGTCAACACCGCGATCTATTCGCCGTCCGGCGGCAGCGTCGGCATCGCCTTCTCGATTCCCTCGGCGACGGTGAAGAGCATCATCAACCAGCTCAAGGACAAGGGCTCGGTGAGCCGCGGCTGGATCGGCGTGCAGATTCAACCGGTCACGCCCGAAATCGCCGACAGCCTCGGCCTGAAGAAGGCGGAAGGCGCGCTGGTGGCCGAACCGCAGGCCAACGGTCCCGCGGCAAAGGCCGGGGTCGAGTCCGGCGACGTCATCACCGCCGTCAACGGCGAGTCGGTGAAGGATGCGCGCGAGCTCGCCCGCACCATCGGCGGCATTCCGCCCGGCAGCTCGGTCAAGCTCAACGTCCTGCATAAGGGTGCGGACAAGGTCATCAACCTGACGCTCGGCACGCTGCCGAACACGATCGAGGCGAAGGCCGACAACGACAACAACGACAAGGGCAAGGAGTCGCGCGGCACCGATGTGCCGAAGCTCGGCCTGACCGTGGCTCCCGCCAACAGCGTCGCCGGCGCCGGCAAGGAAGGCGTCGTCGTGACCGAGGTCGATCCGAAGAGCGCGGCCGCCGAGCGTGGCTTCAAGGAAGGCGACGTCATTCTCGAAGTCGCCGGCAAGACGGTTACCAGCCCCGGTGACGTGCGTGACGCGATCAATGCCGCAAAGGACGACAACAAGAATGTCGTCTTGATGCGCGTGAAGAGCGGCGGACAGTCGCGCTTCGTCGCCGTGCCGCTTGCCAAGGGTTAAGCGCATCGCGCGCAACCAGGGAGTTTACGAGATGGAGGGTGTCGCCGGCATCAGTCGCCCCCGCCGACGGCTCTTTCCGGGGAGCGGGCCACAAGCCCGCTCCCTCCCAATGTCCCGGTTCCAACATTCGCATCCCGTTGCGGCGGGCTCTCTTGCGAATGTTGGAACCAAAGGGACACTGGCAAATATGGGATTTGGTGCGGTTTTGGATTTGACATTCGCTCCCAGGACTCGTGGAGCCGCTGAAGCGAATGTCAAATCCACCGCACCATTACCTTCCGGTGGAAAACGCCCCCCTCCGTCGGAAGGGAATAGGGCGGTGAGGTCCCCCAGCTTCACCGCCCGCCTTTTTCGATCAACCGAACGGCGCCCGGTCGCCTTGCATGACAAAGCCGGTCGCGTCATGTTGAAGGAAACACGAACGTGACCGCCACAGCTCCCGCCATTGCTCCGCAAATGCGAATCCTGATCATCGAAGACGACCGCGAGTCCGCCGATTATCTGGTGAAGGCGTTCCGCGAGGTCGGCTACGTCGCCGATCTCGCCGGCGACGGCGAGGAGGGCCTGTCGATGGCCGAGAGCGGCGACTACGACGTGCTGGTGGTCGACCGCATGCTGCCCAAACGCGACGGCCTGTCGCTGATCGGCGCGCTGCGCGACAAGGGCAACCGCACGCCGGTGCTGATCCTGTCCGCGCTCGGTCAGGTCGACGACCGCATCAAGGGCCTGCGCGCCGGCGGCGACGATTATCTGCCGAAGCCTTATTCATTCGCCGAGCTGCTGGCGCGCGTCGAGGTGCTGTCGCGCCGCAACGTCGGGCCGGCCGAGGAGACCACCTACAAGGTCGGCGACCTCGAGCTCGACCGGCTGTCGCATCGCGTGTCCCGCGGCAAGGAGGAATTGACCCTGCAGCCGCGCGAATTCCGCCTGCTCGAATATCTGATGAAGCATGCGGGCCAGGTGGTGACGCGCACCATGCTGCTCGAGAACGTCTGGGATTATCATTTTGATCCTCAGACCAACGTTATCGACGTCCACATTTCGCGGCTGCGCTCCAAGATCGACAAGGGATTCGAGCGGCCGCTGCTCCATACCATTCGCGGCGCGGGGTACATGATTCGTGACGGCATTCGGTAAGCTGATCCGAACGACGGCGTTCCGTCTGACGCTGGTCTATCTCTTCCTGTTCGCGCTGTTCGCGGCGTCGCTGCTCGGCTATTTCGCCTGGAATACGCGGCGCCTGATCACCGAGCAGATCACCACCACCGTCAACGGCGAGACCGCCGAGATCTCCAACATCTATAACCGCCGCGGCCTGCGCGGCCTTGTCCCCACCGTCGACAGCCGCGCGCTGCGGCCGGGCGCCAATCTCTATCTCGTCACCACGGAGACGGGCCAGGCGATCGCCGGCAATGTCGGCGCGCTCGCGCCGGGCGTGATGGGCACCAATGGCTGGTCGGAAACCGCTTATCGCCGTATGGAGGATCAGGACAATACCGATCATCGCGCGCTGGTCCGCGTCACCCAGCTTGAGGGCGGCCTTCGTCTTTTGATCGGCCGCGATCTCGAGGAGCGGCGGCGCCTGTTCGGCATCGTCGCCAACGCCGCACAATGGTCGATCCTGGTTGTGATCGTGCTCGGCATCGGCGGCGGCATCTTCGTCGCGCGGCGCGTGCTGCAGCGGATCGACGCCATGACCGGCACCACCCAGCGCATCATGGCCGGCGATCTCTCCGGCCGCCTGCCGGTGGGGCGCAGCGGCGACGAGCTCGACCGTCTCGCCGGCAACCTCAACGCCATGCTGGAGCGGATCGAGGCGCTGATGACGGGATTGAAGGAAGTCTCCGACAACATCGCCCATGACCTGAAGACGCCGCTGACGCGCCTGCGCAACCGCGCCGAGGAGGCGCTGGCGAAATCCGGCAGCGAGGCCGATTACCGCGCGGCGCTGGAGCGCACCATCGACGAGTCCGACGGGCTGATCCGCACGTTCAACGCGCTTCTGATGATCGCGCGCGCCGAATCCGGGCAGGCGCGCGGCAACATGGACGACTTCGACGCCTCCGAGGTCGCCAATGGCATCCACGAGCTTTACGAGCCGCTGGCCGAAGACGACGGCATGACCTTGAAAGTCAAGACCGCGCCGGCGCCAATTCACGCCAACCGCGAATTGATCAGCCAGGCGCTCGCCAATCTGGTTGAAAATGCGATCAAGTACGGCAAGCCGGTCGCCGACGGACCGGTGGTCAGCCTGGAGGCCCGGCAGATCCTGATCGAGGCGCTGCGCGAAGGCGACCAGGTGCTGCTGCGCGTCACCGACCACGGCGCCGGCATTCCCGAAAGCGAACGCAAGCACGCGGTGGAACGCTTCGTGCGGCTGGATTCCAGCCGCAGCCAGCCGGGCTCGGGCCTCGGCCTCAGCCTCGCGTCCGCGGTTGCGACACTCCATGGCGGCGAGCTCGGGCTCGGCGATGCCAATCCCGGGCTGGCTGCGACCCTGGTGATCCCCGCGCGCGTGGGTTCCAGTGACAGGCTTGCGAGCCAAACGCAGGATGTGCCACAGAAGGTGGCATGAAGCATTCCGCGCCGGGACTAGTGTCCCGGTTCTGACATTCGTATCATGTCGCAGCGAACTCGTTTACGAATGTCAGAACCAAAGGGACACTAGCAACAATATGATTCTAGTGCGGGTTTGGATTTGACATTCGCTATGACGACTCGCGGACATATTGTAGCGAATGTCAAATCCACCGCACTAGCGGATCACAAAATACTGGCAGCGCGGTTCGTCACTGGACCGCATGTGCTTGCGCCCGACAAGGCCGAACAGATTCTGGGAGACTGGCTCGCCGATCTCGCGCCGGAACAGTCGGCTGCGATCGAAACGCTGAACGGTCATCCCCTGGTCCGCACCATCCTGCTCGGGCTTGCCGAATTCTCGCCCTATCTGTTCGACCTGATCCGCGATGATCCTGCTCGGTTGATCCGCCTCATGGGCTGCGACGCGGAGTCGCATCTCGCCGCGCTGATCGAGATCACCTCGCAAGAGGTGCTTGCCGCGAGCGGCGAGGCCGACGTGATGCGGCTGCTTCGCCGCATGAAGTCGGAGGCGGCGCTGCTGATCGCGCTCTGCGACATCGGCGGCGTCTGGCCGGTGATGCAGGTGACGGCGGCGCTGACCGAGGTTGCGGTCAGCTCGGTGCAGACGGCGCTGCGCTACCTGCTGCGCCAGGAGGCGTCGCGCGGCCGGCTGTCGCCATCAGACAAGGACCGGCCGGAAGTGGGCAGCGGCCTGTTCGTGCTCGCCATGGGCAAGATGGGCGCGGGCGAGCTCAACTATTCCAGCGACATCGATCTGATCGTGTTCTTCGATGCCGACGCCTCGACATTGGCTGGCGATATCGAGCCGCAGCCGTTCTTCGTGCGCGTGACGCAGGCGCTGGCGCGGCTGTTGCAGCAGCGGACCGGCGACGGCTACGTGTTCCGCGTCGATCTTCGGCTGCGGCCCGATCCGGCATCGACGCAGGTCGCAATGTCGACGGATGCGGCCTTGAACTATTACGAGCGGGAAGGGCGGACCTGGGAGCGCGCCGCCATGATCAAGGCGCGGGTTTGCGCCGGCGACGCGATCGCGGGCGAACGGATGATCGCCGATATCGCGCCGTTCGTCTGGCGCAAGCATCTGGATTTCGCCGCGCTCACCGACGTGCACGACATGAAGCGGCAGATGCAGACCTATCGCGGCCAGAGCGAGGTGTCGGTCGAAGGCCACAACGTCAAGGTCGGCCGCGGCGGCATCCGCGAGATCGAGTTCTTTGCCCAGACCCAGCAGCTGATCGCCGGCGGCCGCCACGCCGAATTGCGGGTGCGGCCGACGCTGGAGGCGCTTGACGTGCTCGCTTCCAGCAACTGGATCACCCACGCCGCGCGCGACGAGCTGACGTCAGCATATTTATTCCTGCGCCGCGTCGAACATCGGCTGCAGATGATCGCAGACGAGCAGACCCACAGCCTGCCCGATACGGTGGAAGCGGTCGAACGTTTTGCCTGCTTTCTCGGCTATGACGGCCGCGCCGCCTTCGCAAGGGATATGCTGGCGCAGCTCGACATCGTGCAGGGCCATTACGGCAAGCTGTTCGAGGGCGATCCGACCGGCACCGAAAAGCTTCCCGACATCGATTACGCAGCGGGCGCCGAGGACCAACGGCTGCTCGCACATCTGACCGCGCTCGGCTTCAAGCAGCCGGTCAAGGTCGCCGCGACCGTGCAGCAGTGGATGAGCGGCGAATACCGTGTGTTCCGCAACGAGGCGACGCGCAGCGCCTTCAACGAGTTCGTGCCTGCGCTGATCGACGGCCTCGCGGATGCCGAGGAACCGGACCACGCCGTCGGCGTATTCGACGATTTCCTGCAGGCGCTGCAACGGGGCGAACGGCTGGTCACGCTGTTGGGGCAGAACCGCGAGATTGTCGCTTTGGTGGGGCTGGTGCTCGGCGCCGCACCCCGGCTTGGCGACATGCTGGCGCGGCAGCCGCAATTGATGGACGGGTTGATCGACCCGCGCTTCTTCGGCGCGATGCCCGATCAGCGCGAGCTGTCGGAGCGGCTGGCGGCGACGCTTGATGACGCCGACTCCTATGAGGAGTTTCTCGACCGGCTGCGGCTGTTCGGCCAGGAAAGCCTGTTCCTGATCGGAACCCGCATCCTGTCCGGCACGGTCTCGGCGCGTCAGGCCGGCACCGCCTTTGCCGATGTCGCGGAAGGCATCGTCCACACCGTGCACGGCCTGGTGACGGACCGCTTTGCCTCG
This sequence comes from uncultured Alphaproteobacteria bacterium, assembly GCA_963732085.1. Taxonomy (GTDB): domain Bacteria; phylum Pseudomonadota; class Alphaproteobacteria; order Rhizobiales; family Xanthobacteraceae; genus Bradyrhizobium. The sequence goes on from CAVSYJ010000001.1 coordinate 43,543, forward strand.
CAGCACGGCCGCATCAAGGGGCAGGAGACCGCGGTCGTCGCCATGGGCCGGCTCGGCAGCCGCGAGATGACCGCGTCGTCCGATCTCGACCTCATCCTGCTGTATGATTTCGATCCCGATAATCCCGACTCCGACGGCGAGCGCTCGCTGCAGGGCGCGCATTATTTTGCGCGCTTCACCCAGCGGCTGATCAGCGCGTTCACCATCCGCACCAACTACGGCGTGCTCTACGACATCGACATGCGGCTGCGGCCCTCGGGGCGCGCCGGGCCGCTGGCCTCGCACATCGATTCCTTCGCGCAGTATCAGGACAACGAGGCCTGGACCTGGGAGCACATGGCGCTGACGCGGGCGCGCGTGATCTCGGCCTCACCGGAGTTCCGCAAGCGAATCGAGCAGGTGATCCGCGACGCCTTGATCCGGCCGCGCGACGCGACCGCTACCGGTCATGACGTCGCCGACATGCGCCGCGCGATTGCGCAGGAAAAGGGCGAGGACGATCACTGGGATCTGAAGAATGCGGCGGGCGGCATCACCGACATCGACTTCATCGCGCAATATCTGCAGCTCGTGCATGCCGCGGCGCGTCCGGCAATCCTCGACGCCAATACGCTCAGGGTGATCGACAACGCCGAGCAGCTCAGTGTCCTGCCGCGCCCGGCGGCCGAGGTGTTGCGCTCGGCCGCGCGGCTTTATCACGACCTCACGCAGGTCATGCGCTTGTGCGTCACCGGGAAGTTCAATCCGAAGACCGCCGGTAACGATCTGCTGCGCGTCATGGCGCGCGCCGGCGATGCGCCGGATTTCTCCGCGCTGGAAGCGCGCATCAAGGAGATGCAGGCCGAGGTGCGCCGCGTGTTCGTGGCGGTGGTGGAGGGGTTGTAGCCAAGGTCAGCCAACGGGTCGCGCGAATGCGCGTCGGATGATAAGCTCCGCGACATGCATTTCGCTGCGCTTAGACGGACCAGGCGGCAGGTAATGTATGGACTCGAATCGGCGAGCTGGAGGCCAAACTGAAATTAGTTTTTCGAGTCCTCTTATTGCTAGCTCTGGCCGATTGCCGCTTTGTGGCGCAGGCACAAACCAGGCCGGTGATAACGAGCCTCGGCCCTCTCCGGCCGAACAACGCAATTTTCATCGGCAACAGCTATTTCTATTATAACGGCGGCATGCCTCGCCATGTTGGCCTCCTTGAAGAAGCTGCTGGTCCCGAGCAGAAGTCGAATTTTCGCAATGTCACGGTCGCCATCAGCGGCTACCGCCTCGCTTGGCATGATGTCGAGAGCTATTTCCGTCCGAATACGATCCGCAGCGATTTGATCGGCTATCGGGACGATCCCGGCCCGAATCTCCCTCGACAAGCGGTTCGGCGTTGCTGTGATGATGGATTGTAGCCAGTGCCCGATTCATCCCGCGCTGAGATTGGCTTTCGCCAATTACACGAAGAGGGATAGTGCCATAATTCGTGCCCACGGCGCGCGACCGGTTCTTTTCATGTCGTGGGCTTATGCCGACCGTCCGGAGATGACTGCGTTGCTCGAGGAAGCCTATACGGTCGCGGGTAACGCGAATGCTGCGCTCGTTATCCCGGCCGGGCTTGCTTTTGCGCACGCGTTGCAAAGACAACCCCAACTTAATCTCTACGCGGGCGACAAGAGCCATCCAAGTCTTGCCGGAACCTATCTTGCGGCCTGCACGACATTTGCCGCGCTGACGGGGCACTCGCCGGTCGGAAATCCTTATGATGCAGGCCTTGGGGAGCCGGCGGCCAGATTATTGCAAGAGGTGGCGTGGGACACGGTGCAAACCTATTACGGGAAGTAGTTGTCCACCCGGCTGCCGAAAGGGCTAGGCGCTTTTTGAGACGCTCGATTGCTTTGCGAACTTCGGATTCAAGCTTGGCGCCGCCGGCGTCCAGATATGCAAAGATCGCTTTGCGCATCCGCGGGTTCCAGAATTTCCTGATGTGTTCCGAGGTGCGCCGCCTGTTCAGGGCGGTGGTGGAGGGGAATACGTAGTTCGTAGGCCGGGTGAGCGACTTGTCCGCCGTAGCTCGAAGAGCGAAGGCGGGAGCGACACCCGGGACCCGCATTTCGCTGCGCTCATGCGGGCTACCCGGCCATCAGGACGGGTGGAAACTAACCGTTCATTAACCATAAAGGCCGATGATTCCGGCCGTATTTGGCTGGGCCATCGCGCGCACCTTCGTCGCCGGATCGTCCACGCGATGTTTTTTGTTTAGCCGATAGCGAGAGCGGATGTTGCGACCAGGCTGACGCGCAGGGAACGCAGGTGGCTGAAGTAGTGGAAAAGGAAGTGCACGCAGACCAGCTGCCCGACCCGGTGCAGCTGGGAGCATCGCGGGGCGTAACGGTGACCGTGGCGTGCCTGGCCGCCCTGCTCGTCATCGGCGCGGCCGTCGCCACCTTGTTGCCGAGTCTGGATGGCTTCACCCTGCCGAGCTTCGATCGTTTCACGCTCCCGAAACTCGATCATTTCGCATTTTTCAATCACACAGCTCCGCCGAAATCCACACGCGTTGCCGTCGCGTTGCCGCAAGAGCCTGCAAAACCGCTGCGTGAGACGATCACGGTCCCGATCCCCGACCCCGCCGTCAATGCGGCGCTGACCGACATTCAGTCGTCGCAACGGCAACACACGATCGTACTGGCGGCGCTGACGCAGAGCTCCGAGACGCAAGGGGCAGATTTGAAGGCGCAACAGGCAGATTTGAAGCGAATCTCCCGTCAACTCTCTACGCTTGCGGTGCAGGTGGAGGCCCTGGCGCCGCCTCTGACGACCTCCAGCATTCCGCGGACGGCCGGCAGCATCCCGCGTATGCATCCTCGCGCCCGGATTCTTCGGGCGTCGCGAAAGACGGAGCCCAAAGCAGAGCCAAAAACCGAGCCGGCACTGCCTCCGCCGGTCGGTCCCGTGTCGGTCGGCGGCGCTCCGCTGGCCTCTTCGCCGCAGGCTCCCGTGCCGGCGCCTGTCTCGGTCTCCAGCGCAAAATAGCTCGTCGCAAGCCGGCTATTTCGCGATTTCGCAGAACGTCTCGGGGCCGCCTTCGGCAGCGCGGGCAATCGCGCGGAGACTTTCTGCCACCAAACACCCAGCGCATCGCGGCTGCAAGTCAGCTTCACGGTCATGCCGCCGACGAACTTGATCCAGTCCTCGAAGCGCAGGCTCGAGACCGCGATCACCACGGGAATGTCGGCATCGAGCGACTTTTCGATCAGATGCGCGAGGCCCTTGCCGTTCTGTTCGCGCTTGCCGAAGCGGTTGATGATCACGAGATCGGCGCCCGCGTCGATCGCATCGGAAACACGTGCACCCGCATTCTGCAGCCGGCCAATGTCGAGGCTGCAGCCCTTCGCGTTCGGATCGAAATCCGCGCGAGCAGCAGCGTCTCACCGCTGTGCACCAGCACCGCCGACAGGCTGGAATTGGCGCAGGCGCCGGCCTGCACCATGCCGACCGCACGAACGGCCGCGGGCGTTCAGATCGGCTGCGAAATTCGCGCAGCACGGCGTCGGGATCGTGGTGCTCGTCATAGACGAGCGCGGCAGGTCGCATTGGGCGTCGAACATGGTCAGGCTCCGACCACTCCAAAAAGAAGAAGGGGACCGCGGTGGGTGGCCGCGATCCCGCGAGTTTATCATCAGGCCGCGGGCGGGCCGTTGATGATCTGCAGCTGGGTGAATTCGGCGAGACCTTCCTCGGCGAATTCGGTTCCGATGCCGGACTGCTTGGCGCCGCCGAACGGGATATGCGGCGCCATGTCGAGGTGCTTGTTGATCCAGACTGTGCCGGGCTCGATCTGCTGCGCGACCTCGTGGGCGCGCGATGTCGGACGACCACACCGAAGCGCCGAGACCGTAGGTGGTCGCGTTGGCGCGGCGGATCACATCGTCGCCGTCGGAGTATTTGATCAGCGGCAGCACCGGTCCGAACTGCTCCTCGTCGACCAGCCGCGAGCCTTCCTTGATGTCGCGTACGATGGTCGGCTCGATGAAGTAGCCGGGACGGTCCATCGCCGAGCCGCCGGCAACGATGTTGCCGTTCTTGCGGGCGTCTTCGAGGAAGCGCCTTCACCTTCTCGTACTGCATCTTGTTCTGTAGCGGCCCGAGCTTGGTGCCCTGCTTGGAGCCGTCGTCGACAACGGTGTTCTTGGCAATCGCGACCAGCTCGTTGCAGAGCTCGTCATAGACGAACTCGTGCACATAGAGCCGCTTGATCGCGAGGCAGACCTGGCCGGAGTTCTGGAACGCGCCTTCGAAAATGCCGGGCGCGACCTTCTTCGGATCGACGTCGTCGAGCACGATGCCGGCGTCATTGCCGCCGAGCTCGAGCGTGATCCGCTTCAAGGTCTGCGCGGCGCTCGCCATCACCTTCTGGCCCGTCGCCGAGGATCCGGTGAACGATATCTTGCGAATGTCGGGGTGCTTCGTCATGTGATCGCCGAGGTCGTTGGCATCGGCAATGAAGTTGAGCACGCCCTTGGGCAGGACGTCCTTGATCAGCTCGGCGAAGCGCAGCGTGGCCAGCGGCGTGGTCGGCGCGGGCTTCACCACCAGGGTGTTGCCGGCGAGCAGCGCCGACGGCAGCTTGAAGCTGAGGATCAGCAGCGGATAATTCCAGGGAATGATGGCGCCGACGACGCCGAGCGGGCGGCGATAGGCTCGACCTTGCGGTCGCCGGAATCCTCGATCACCTGCATCGGCAGCTCGAGCGAGCCGAGATAGCGGAAGAAGGCGGCATGCCGAGCACTTCGCCGGTGGCGTCGCCCAGCGGCTTGCCTTGTTCGGCTGGTGAGGAGGCGCGCGAGCTCGCGGGCGTTGGCTTCGATGACGTCGGCCATCTTGATGACGAGCTTGCGGCGCTCCGCGATCGGGGTCGCGGCCCAGGCTGGGAAGGCGGCTTTCGCCGCGGCCACGGCCTGTGTCGAGCTGCGCCTTGGAGGCGCGGGGGCATTGGGCGACCACTCTTCGGTGGCGGGATTGAGAACGGGCATTGTGATGGTCGCCGGGCACCATCTTGCCGTCGATCAGAAGATTGAAGTCGCTCATAGGCTTCGCTCTCCCTTGGATTGGGCCGTTTCGGGCATCGTTATATCCATGTATATATCACGGTTCGCGGAAGGCAGGCCATGCGCCGACGATCGAAATTCAAAAACGCGGGCAGGACGCAAGCCGGTACTATCGATATATCGTGACGGAATATAGCGAAGAACGTTCCGGAGACTGGCGATGGAAATGGAAACTGAGGTAGCTGACGAGCTGCGAGGTGGCGTCCGACGGCGGCGCGATCTCGCTGGGCTTCGAGGAGCCGCGGGCAAGCCAGAGACGATCCGCGTGTCGCTGAACCAGGTCGGCGCGCTCAGCGATGACGCTTGCCGGGACTGATCGACAAGGCGCTGCAGACCCGCTACGGCGACCACAGCCTGCGCTACGCCTATCCGCTGGAGATCCTGGGTGCTGGAACAATCCACCGACACGAAGCAGGGCATGATCACCTTGCGCACGGTGGACGGTTTCAACGTCTGCTTCTCGCTGGCGACGCCAGCAGCAGAATGCGCTCGGCGAAGCGCTGGTGTCGCATTACGAGCCGAAGGTCGTGCGGGCGAATTACCCTTCTTCACCCACGCCGCAAACGCTTCCGCATAGTCCGGATGCCAGCGCGACAGGGCAGGGCGGTTCTCGACGATGTCGCCGGACGCCCACAAAATGCGCCGCTCGTCGAGCTGGCGCGGCACGTCGTTGTCGGGACAGAGGATGTAGAAGTCGCCGGCTTCCAGCCGCTTCACCATGAAGTCGACCGTCTGTTCCGGCGTCCAGGCGCTGGCCGGCTTCTCGGTGCGGCCGCGCGCGGTCAAGCCGGTGAAGACGTGGCCCGGGATCATCAGATGCGCGCTGATTTGGCATCCGTTGGTGTTGCGCAATTCGTGCTGCAGCGCCTCGGTCAGCGCTTTCACGCCGGCCTTGGAAACATTGTAGGCGGGATTGCCGGGTGGCGTCGTGATGCCTTGCTTGGAGCCGGTATTGATGATGAGGCCGGGCCGCCCGCGCGCGACCATGTTCGGTCCGAACGCCTGCGTGCCGTTGATGACGCCCCAGAGGTTGACCGAGAGGATGCGTTGCCAGCTCTCCAGCGGGCCGAAGCTGGTGCTGTCAGGTCCGATGCCCGCATTGTTCATCAAGATGTCGGTGCCGCCGAACCGCTGTTGCACGGAGCGTTCGAGGTCGCTCACCTGCGCGATCTGGCTGACATCGACGGAGACCGCCATGACATCGGCGCTGCCGCCGCGTGCGGCCGACGATAGTTTTGTCTCGGCCGCCTTCAGCCGTTCCGCGCCGATATCGGCGATGCAGACTTTCATACCGGCTTTGGCGAACCGCATCGCGGCGGCAAGCCCGATGCCGGACGCGCCTCCGGTGATGACGGCGACATTGCCCGGCGACATCGCTGGATGGGGCATGCGAATTTTTCCTTGGCTTTACCGCCCCGAAGCCTTCCGCGGCTTTCCGATTTCGCTGCGCAGCGCCGCCAGTTCCTTGCGCGTGGCGCTTGCCGCGTCGCGCTCGATCTTGCGGTAGCGTGCGACCAGCGAGGTGCCGAACGGTGTCAATGCCGCCCCGCCGCCGTTCTTGCCGCCGGTCTGGCGCTCGACGGCTGCTTGCCTGCAGATGCGGTTGATCTCGTCGACCAGGTCCCAGGCGCGCTTGTAGGACATGTCCATGGCGCGGCCGGCGGCCGAGATCGAGCCGAACTTGCGGATGTTCTCCAGCAACTGAAATCTTGCCCGGGCCGATGCGGCCTTCGGCATCGAGGTCGATGCGTACGCTCAGCGACGGCAGCGATGTGGCGGATTGTTTCTGCATGCAGCTCGACAGAATGCCACCGGGCCATGCCGCGAACAAGGGAATTGCCCGACGGATAACCACGAAAAGGCGTCCGCGTGTTTTGCCCGACGAGTCAAGCTCGTCTCGTAAAAATATTTTGCTTTCCGAAAGGCGGAAGTTATGATTTAACGAAGTCATCCCGCCCACTGAGGGGCGCTCGCGATCGTCACGACACGCGGTGCGGGATGCGATGGACGCGGTGGTGCCGCAAGACGTGCGGTGCAATTGTGTACGGTCAAGCCGTGTGGTCCTGATCCCCCGATGCTGGGATCAAGCGAATGGAATCCATTCGCGACGGGGGCTAACAAGCCGGTACCCCGGGGAGAGCGCGGAGTAAGCCGTAAAGCCATTGCGCAGGGAATGCCGGAACGTTTCGGCTTTACCTGACTGACTTGTGTGCACTTCTACTCTTCAGCACACAAGGCTGCGGGTGCGGCCAGCGCCCGGCATTCCCTGCTCCCTCTTTCTCTTGAGGGACACGAGAATGATGCATCACTCGGGCATTTCGTGCCGCGGGAACGCTGCTTCACGCCCTCGTCATTGCGAGGGTGAAGCGACGAAGCAATCCATAGCGCCGCAAGCGGAGAGAATGACAGCAGCGTGTCGCTACGCCGCCGCCTTCGCAGGCCCGCGCGGCAGCGAGACGCGCACCACGGTGCCGGCGCCGAGCCTGGAGCGCAGCTTCATCGAGCCGCCATGCAGATGGGCGAGCGAGCGCGCGATCGCGAGCCCGAGGCCGGAGCCGTGATAGGTCTTGGTGAGCTGGCTCTCGACCTGCTCGAAGGGACGGCCGAGCCGCTTGAGGGACTGCGCCGCGATGCCGATGCCGGAGTCGGCGATCAGGAGCACGATGTGGTCGTCCAGCACACGGCTGCGCACCACGATCTTGCCGCCGTCGGGCGTGAACTTCACGGCGTTGGAGAGCAGGTTGACCAGGATCTGCTTGGTGGCGCGGCGGTCGGCGACCACGGGAATGCTCTGCTCGATATCGGCGTCGAGCACCAGGCTCTTGTCCTGCGCGCGGCCGGAGACCACGCGCAGCGATTCCGCAAGCGTCCGCGACAGGTCGAGCGGCTCCATGTCGAGCTTCATGCGGCCCGCCTCGATCTTGGACATGTCGAGGATGTCGTTGATGACCTCCAGCAGATAGTGCCCGCTGGTCAGGATGTCGTGGCAGTATTCCTGGTATTTCTCCGAGCCGAGTGCGCCGAACATGCCGCTCTCCATGATCTCGGAGAAGCCGATGATGGCGTTGAGCGGCGTACGCAGCTCGTGGCTCATATTGGCGAGGAATTTCGACTTGGTGGCGTTGGCTTCCTCGGCGCGGGCCTTTTCCTGCGAATAGCGCTCGGCGAGGTCGGCAAGCTCGATGGTCTGCTGTTCGAGCGCGACCTGCGAGCGCTTGAGGTCGATGACCGTGGCGCGCAGACGCAGGTCATTGTCGACCAGCTTCTGCTCATGCGCCTTGATCCGGGTGATGTCGGTGCCGACCGAAACGTAGCCGCCGTCCTTGGTGCGGCGCTCGCTGACGTGCAGCCAGGTGCCGTCATCGAGCTGCGCCTCGAAGGTGCGCGCGCCCGGCGTCTGGTTGACGCTTTCCTGATGCCGGGAGCGGATTTCGGGCATGCGGCCGACTTCGATCACGGTCTCGTAGGAGGTGCCGGGGATCACGGCGGAATCCGGCAGCTTGTGCAGCCTCTGGAAGTGCGAGTTGCAGAGCACCAGGCGGTCGCTGGCGTCCCACAGCACGAAGGCCTCGGAGATGGTCTCGATCGCGTCGCGCAGCCGCAGATCCGCCTCGATGCTCTTCTCGGCGAGGCTCTTCTGCTCGGTGATGTCGAGGGCAATGCCGATCAGATGCTGGTTGCCTTCGCCATTGCGGCTCAGCTCGCAACGCACGCGCAGCCAGATCCAGTGTCCGTTGGCGTGCTGCATGCGGAAGGTCTGGTCGATATGATCGATCTCGCCGGCGATCAGCCGCTCGGCGATCGCGAACAGGTCGATGTCGTCGGATTTCACCAGCGCGTTGACCTCGCCGAAGGTCAAGAGGTCGCCGCGCGCATCGAGCCCGAGCATGGTGAACATCGACTGCGACCAGAAAATCCGTCCCCGCGACAGGTCCCAATCCCACAGGCCGCAGCGGCCACGGTTGAGCGCGGTGTCGATCCGGCCGCGCACGGCGTCGTTGATCAGGTCGCCCTCGCGGGCGCGGGTGGATTGCCAGTGGAAGGCGAAGCCGAGGATCAGCACGACAAAGCCCGTCGTCGCCGACAGGGTCACGGACAGCGCGGAATCCGAGCCCCACACCGGTTCGATATTCTCCTGCAGCACGATGACCCGGCCGGGCAGCGCCTTGATCAGCATCGTCGTCACCAGCGCGCGATTGCCGCTCGGCAGGATGATGTCGTTGACCTTGCCCTGCAGGCTCGGCGCGCCCAGCAATTGCGCCGAGCTGATGGTGTCGAGAACGCCGTCGGTCTGACTGAGCGCCGGAATCGGTCGGGACGCGGGCGAGGATGCGGCGGTCGGCGCCGGCGACGATGACGTGGCGGCCCGCGGCGATGCCCCAGGCCGGGATCAGGTCGGGCAAGCAGGAACTGCAGGCGCTCGATGGTTGGTGAGACGGTCCTGCCTGATGGAGGCGAGGCGATCGATGCGTTCGGCGAGGTAGTCGGACAGGGCGGCAAGATCGCGCTCGTTGGCCCTGCGCTTCTGCCGGCTCTGGTCGAGCACCTGGACGAAGGCGCCGAGGCAGATGGTGATCAGGAAGGCGATGATCAGGGTGGGCACGGCGCGGCGCAGCGCGGGCTCGGCGGTCAAGAGCCGGTGATAGGCCGGCTTTGCGATCGATTGCGCCAATCCCTTGATCGAATCGGATTGGGCGCACGCGTTCGCCGCATGCGCACGCGCCATGCCTTTGTCCCCCGCCGGAAATTGATTTCTTTCTACGCGTTCGGAAAGAACCCCAAGTCACTTCCGAATCAACGTGATTTGAATCCAGTTTTCGCGGGCTGTCGAGAGTCAACGATTCCTTAACGCAAATAAATCTTGTCCAACGGAGAATCGCGCACGTGAAAGTACGGAAAATATGAGTCCGAAAAGGGAACGGATGACGCGATAACAGTCGATCAGCCGCGCGGCGGCTCGGCATGGCTGATGACGCGCTTCACGGTCGGGAAGGCGCGGCGCAGCGCGCGCTCGATCTCGTCGACCGTCTCGTGCACCTTGATCACGCTCATCGACGGCGCGGCGCGGCAATGAAAGTTAACGATTTCGCCGGCCTCGGTGTCGCGCACCCGCACATCGTGGATGTCATGGATCGCGGTGTCGGCGGCAAAGCGCGACAGCGCCGCGGCGATGGTCTCGGATCCGCTCCGGCGCGGCATCGGTGCCCAGCGGCAATTCGGGCTCGAGTGGCTCGATATGCGTGTCGACCTCGACCTCGGCGCCGAAATCGTTCTCGATGTTCTGCTCCAGCGTCTGCGCAATGTCGTGGGCGGCGGTCAGCGCCATCTCGCCGTCGACCTCGAGGTCGATGCCGACGATCAGCTTGCCGCCGAGGTCGTGGACGGTGACGTGGTGCACGGCGAGGCCGGAATTGCGGGCGATCACCATGATGCGCTCGCGCACGCTCTCGTCGTCGAGCGCGACCGGGATCGCCGCGAAGGTGAGGTCGGCATCGCCCAACGCCTCGCTGACCGCGGCCTGCGCCTTGCGCTTGATCTCCTCGACCCGGTCGATCGGGTAGGTGCGCGGCACCTTGGCGATGGTGTCGATGAAATAGGTCGGCCCGACCATGCGCACGCGCATGCGCGCGACGTCGACGACACCCGGAACCGCGCGGATCGCGGCTTCGGCCTTTTCCGTGACGCCTTCGGGCGCGCGGTCGAGCAGCGTCTCGACGGTGGCGCGCGCCATCCGCAGGCCGAGCAGCTGCGATCATGACGGCGACCGCGATCGCGGCCGCCGCATCGCCCCACCGGAACCGAGGCCGGCCAGCGCAAGGCCGATGATGACGGCGATCGAGCCGAGTACATCGGAGGTGAAATGCAGCGCGTCGGCGGCGAGCGCCTGGCTTCGCGTCTCGCGCGCGGCGCGATGCAGCGCGCGCGCCCGCCAGAAATTCACGGCGATATCGATCAGGAGCACGACAAAGGGAATGGCCGAGATGGTCGGCGGCGGCGTGCCTTCGCGCAGGCGGCTCTAGGCCTCGACCAGGATGCCGCCGGCCAGCACATAGAGCAGGGCGATCACGCCGAGCGCCGAGATGCTCTCGAACTTGCCGTGGCCGTAATGATGCTCGGCGTCGGCCGGCTGGTCGGACACCCGCACCACCAGCCAGGTGATGATGGTCGCGACCACGTCGACCGAGCTGTGCAGGGCTTCGGAGACCAGCGCCAGCGAGCCGATGGCGATGCCGACCACGAATTTGGCCACGGCCATGACGGCGCTGGCGATCACCGAGATCGCCGCGACGCGAGGTTTTGGCTGTGACCGTGAGCGCTGCATCGGCGCCCGTTTAGCAGGGCGGCGCGTAACGTCAAAGCAGAGATCGGCGACGCGCTATCGCTACTCATTCGCAGACGACGCGAGCTTGCGCAGAAGCGATTTGCAAATCGTTCCGATTCAAATGCTCGCCATCACAGCGTCACGACGATCTTGCCGAGATGCTTGTTGGCTTCCATGTGCTCGAACGCCTTGCCGATGTCCTCGAATTTGTAAACCTTGTCGATCGGCAGCTGCAGCTTGCGCGATTCCACCGCGCCCCAGATATCCCTGCGCACCTCGTCGAAGATCTCGCGGACCTCCTCGATGCTGCGGGTGCGGAAGGTGACGCCGATATAGTTGATGCGGCGCGCGGCATGCAGGTCGAAATTGAATTCGGCGCGGGTGCCGCCGAGCCGGCCGACATTGACGATGCGGCCCTTGATCTTGGTCGCGGCCGAGATTCTGGTTCGCGACCTTGCCCGAGACCTGGTCGACGATCAGGTCGACGCCTTCGCCGTTGGTCGCCTTCAGGACCTGATCGACCCAGCCGGGATCGGAGGAGTCGACGGCGAGATCGGCGCCGAACTCCTTCAGCCGGCCGCGGCGGTAGGCATCGGTCGACGACCCCACCACGAGCCTGGCGCCTTTCAGCTTGGCGATCTGCATCGCCATCAAGCCGACGCCGGAGCTCGCGCCCTGGATCATCACGGTCTGGCCCGGCTGCAGCGCGCCATTGGTGACGACGGCGTTGTGCATGGTGGCGAGCGCGACGGGCAGGGTGGCCGCCTCGTCGAAATTCATGTTCGAAGGCGCGCGGAACAGCCGGCCGTGATCGGCGAGCGTGTATTCGGCAAAGGCTTGGCCGCCGGAGCCCATGATCTTGTCGCCGACCTTGACGCCTTTCGCGTCCGGCCCGAGCTCGGCGACTTCGCCGGCCCATTCCATGCCGAGCACGGTGCCGACGCCGCCGGCCGCGCCATGGGCGTGGCCCTTGGTCATGCCGAGATCGGCGCGGTTCAGCCCGCAGGCATGAACCTTGACCAGCACCTGCGTGCCCTTGGGCGCGGGTTTCGGAACGTCGGCGATCGCAGCGCCATTGGCGCCGTAGACATAGGCTTTCATGGGATCGTTCCTCTTGTTTTTGATCCTCATGGTGAGGAGGCGCGAAGCGCCGTCTCGAACCATGAAGCCCAACAGCGGCCTCATCCTTCGAGACGCTTGCTTCGCAAGCTCCTCAGGATGAGGGGATGGAGCTGCGCCGCAGACCTATTCCGCGGCCTGGCGCTTGCCGCCCGACATCATGGTCTCGAACCGCTCGCGCATGATCGCCTCGGCCTCCCTGATGATGCGCGAGACCAGCTCGGCGCAGGTCGGGATGTCGTGGATCAGGCCCTGCACCTGGCCGGCCGACCAGATGCCTTCGTCGGCGTCGCCGGTGGCGTAGACCATCTTGCCGCGCGCGCCGGCCACGAGTTCGCGGATGTCCTCGAACTTGGCGCCTTCCTTCTCCATCGCGACCACCTTGGTCGAGACCGCGTTTTTGGCGACGCGCGAGGTGTTGCGCATGGTGCGGAAGATCAGCTCGGTCTCGCGCTCGTCGTTGGCGACGAGCTTCTCCTTGATCAGCTGATGGATCGGGCTCTCGCGGGTAGCCATGAAGCGGGTGCCCATGTTGATGCCCTCGGCGCCGAGCGCGAGTGCGGCGACGAGGCCGCGGCCGTCGCCGAAGCCGCCGGAGGCGATCATCGGGATCTTGACCTTGTCGGCGGCGGTCGGGATCAGGATCAGGCCCGGCGTGTCGTCCTCGCCGGGATGGCCGGCGCATTCGAAGCCGTCGATCGAGATCGCATCGACGCCCATGCGCTCCGCGGACAGCGCATGGCGCACGCTGGTGCATTTGTGCACGACCTTGATGCCGTGCTTCTTGAATTCGGTGACGTGCTCCTGCGGCTTGTTGCCGGCGGTCTCGACGATCTTGATGCCGCTTTCGATGATGGCCTGGCGGTATTCCGCATAAGGCGGCGGCTTGATCGAGGGCAGGATGGTGAGGTTCACGCCGAACGGCTTGTCGGTCAGGCCGCGGCAGCGCGCGATTTCCTTGGTGAGATCCTCCGGCGTCGGCTGCGTCAGCGCGGTGATGAAGCCGAGCGCGCCGGCATTGGCGACCGCGGCCACCAGCTCGGCGCGGCCGACCCATTGCATGCCGCCCTGCACGATCGGGTGCTCGACGCCGACAAGCTCGGTGAAACGCGTTTTGATCATGCTGCCCTCTGCTCCCTGGAGGCGCGCTGAGCGCGCGCCTTTTGTTCTGGTTTCAGGGGGGCAGGATGGCGTCACATCCGGCAAAAGTCTACCGGGGGCGAAGGCCGGAGCGGCAACGCCATCATGCAAAAGCGAGATGCTGCGTCGCGGGCCCTGAGGTTCAGCTCAGGGTCGCCGGCGGCAGTTCGGAGCAGGAGGGATCAGGTCACGCCGCCGTCTGCGTCGTCGCGCCGCGGGCGGCTTCATCGAACGCGCTCGAGACGTCGCGCATGCTGATGACGCCGGCAAGCGAAAAATCGTCGATCACGGGCAGATGGCGAATGTGGTGCACGTTCATCAGATGACGCACATGCTCGAGCGAGTCGCTCGACGAGCAGGCGACCAGCTTCTGCACCGAGATCAGCTGCGAGACCTTCATATTGACGCCGGCTGCGCCCTTCTCGGCGACGGCGCGGACCACGTCGCGCTCGGTGAACATGCCGACGGCCGTGTTGCCTTCGGTGCGGACCACATCCTTGACCACGAGCGCGCTGACATTGCTTGCGCGCATCAATTGCGCGGCGACGGCGACGGTCTCGTTCATGCGAACAGTGGCAACGCGGGCGTGAGTCTTCTTGCTCAGGATGTCTCCGACTTGCATCGCAACCTCCATCAGGGCGGGCGGGTAACCGGATCAGGCGCGGCGATCTTGGTATACATTATGCCAAAAGTCAAATGGCATTCGAGGGAGACGTGACCATTTATGCGTCAGATGTCGCTGGTCGCGTTGCAGTCGCGCCGAAACGAAAAGGGCGCGCCGAGGCGCGCCCTTTCCACGTCGATCGGATCGCAGGTTACTCCGCAGCCAGACCCACCGGAGTCTTCTTTTCTTGTGCTGCGCTGATCGAGAGCCGCATCGGCCGTACTACGAACAGCGCCAAACCCACGACGATGAAGTTCATGATCGCCGCGACGGCGAAAACGCTGTGCCAGCTGCCGCTGTAGGATTTGAGGATGTTGGCGAGCGGGACGACGAAGGCCGACATGCCTTTGGCGGTGTAGAGCAGGCTGGTATTTGTCGTGGCGTATTTCGGCCCGAACATATCGGTGCAGGTGGACGGGAACAGGCTGAAGATCTCACCCCAGGTGAAGAAGATCAGCGCCGCACAGATGATGAAGGTCCAGGGCGTGGTGCCGGCCGTGCCCAGCAGCCAATAGGCGCGGCCGCCGGCCGTGAAGGCGATCGCCATGGTGTATTCGCGTCCGATCTGGTCGGAGACCCAGCCGAAGAACGGGCGGGCGCCGCCATTGGCGAGATTGTCGATGATCGCTGCGACGATCAGCGTGGTCGCGCCGAGGACCACCGTTTGGCCGACATTGTAGTCCTTCGCGATGACGGCGATCTGCGCGGTGACCATCAGTCCGCTGGCGGAGACCAGCACGAACATGATGTAGAGCAGCCAGAATACGGGCGAGGTCAGCATCTCCGTCGGGGTGCTGCTGTACTTGGACTGCAGCACCTTGACCGCGCCTGCGCTCGGAACCTCGTTTGGCTCGGGCGAACGGAGCAGCCAGGCCAGCACGAAGATGATGACGCCCTGTCCGATCGCGAACCAGAAGAAGGTGTCGGCATAGCCGATCGATGCGATCATCCGCTGAATTGGAATCACGGTGACGGCAGCGCCGGCGCCAAATCCGGCCGCGGTCAGGCCAACGGCAAGTCCGCGGCGATCGGGAAACCATTTCACGGCATTGCCGACGCAGGTGGCATAGATGCCGCCGGCGCCGACGCCGGAGACCACCGCGCCGAGATACAACATTCCCAGCGACTGGGCCTTGGCGTTGATGAGCCAGCCGATCAGCACGAATACGCCGCCGGCCGCCACCATGAGCCGCGGGCCGCGCTGTGGACCGAGCGAGTCCACGATCCAGCCTTCAACCGGCGTGAGCCACGTCTCGAGTGCGACGAAGATGCTGAAGGCGACCTGGATGCTGGCCACATCCCAGTTGTTGGCTTTGGACATCGGGCCGACGAAATAGGTCCAGCCATATTGCAGGTTGGCGATCATCATCATGCAGATGACGCCGATGATGAGTTGCATCCAACGATAGCCGTTGGATGGTGCACCCGCCGGCGCAGCCGCGTTTGTGCTGGCAACCATGTGAATCTCCTCCCACCGCGCTTTTTATCTCAATTCCGGGGCCTGATGTCGCAAGGCTGTGACCTGAGGCTCTTGAAGCGAGCTTGGTATATCATATTCCAAGATGCAAGGCGCATTCGCTGCTGCGCCGCAGCAACTTCACTCAGCAGTTGGAATGAGAACTGGAGCTGCCGCCTGAACCATCTCTGCCGTTCAACCTTCCCGAACGCCCCGCGCTTCTCGTTTGCTTGGAGCGCCAGCGAGCATTGTTGTGTCGGGTATGCCAACGCTCAAGAGATGAGAGGAGAAGTGGGCGCAAATGCCGCAGCGACTTTTGTCTGCGACAGATTGAATCGGGCGCGCAAAATGAAAATGGCTCCGCAAAAATACGGAGCCATTCACGCTGGAAGGAAAGTGGTCGCTTCAGCAAGGGAACGCGCGGGTCCCGGAGAACTCGCGCGCTTTGCATCAAAGGCCGGCGCGCGGAACGTCGCCATTGCGAATGTTCGCCTCAGCCCAGGCCATCAGAAAGCGATCGAGCTTGGCAAAGAGCCGGCCGAACAGGGTATCGGAGGCGGGGAGGGCGATGGTAGCGGCTTTGGACATTTTCACTCTCTGGTTTCGGGAGCGGCGAGGGCCGTCTCATTCCCTTGAGCGTGATTTAATGTATACCAGATACCAGGACAACGGGCTTGTTTGCATGGCAGCAATTGTGCTGGTGCAACGCAGCATACGTGGAACGATGCCCACCAAGATAGCAAAAGGCCGCCCCAAGGCGGCCCTAACGCATTAATCCAGATCGATTATTCCGCCGCCTGCTTGCGGGGTGGGTCGAGCGCGCCGGAGTTGTGGATTTCAGCGACCTGGTGGTCGCTGAAGCCGAGCACCTGGCGCAGGATTTCGTCGGTGTGCTCGCCGAGCAGCGGCGAGCGCTGCACGTCGCTCGGTGAGTCCGACAGCTTGATCGGATTGCCGACCGAGAAATACTTGCCGCGGGTCGGGTGGTCGACCTCGACCACGGTGCCGGTGGCGCGCAGCGACTGATCCTCGATCAATTCCTTCATCGACAGGATCGGACCGCAGGGGATGTCATCCTTGTTGAGGATGTCCATGGCCTCGAACTTGGTCTTGGTCATGGTCCACTGCTCGATGCGGGCGAAGATTTCGTTCAACCGCGACAACCGGGCCGGCGGCTTGGCGTAATCGGGATGCGTCTTCCAGCCGGGCTCGCCGATGACGTCGCAGATCTTCTCCCAGACCGGCGCCTGGGTGATGAAATAGATGTAGGCGTTCGGATCGGTCTCCCAGCCCTTGCATTTGAGGATGCGGCCGGGCTGGCCGCCGCCGGAATCGTTGCCGGCGCGCGGCACCGCGTCGCCGAACGGAATGCCCTCGCCGAACTGGCTGTACTCCTTGAGCGGACCATGGGCGAGACGCTGCTGGTCGCGCAATTTGACGCGCGCCAGATTGAGCACGCCATCCTGCATCGCGGCGGTGACGCGCTGGCCCTTGCCGCTATGCGTGCGCTGATAGAGCGCGGTGACGATGCCGAGCGCGAGATGCAAGACCGGTGCCGCTGTCGCCGATCTGCGCGCCGGTCACGAGCGGCAGCCCGTCGCGGAAGCCCGTGGTGGATGCGGCGCCGCCGGTGCATTGCGCGACGTTTTCATAGACCTTGCAGTCTTCATAAGGTCCGGGCCCGAAACCCTTGATCGAGGCCACGATCATTTTCGGATTGAGGCTCTGGATCTTCTCCCAGGGGAAACCCATGCGGTCGAGCACGCCCGGGCCAAAGTTCTCCACCAGCACATCGCAGCTCTTGATCAGCGCGGTCAGCACTTCCTTGCCCTTGGGGTTCTTGGTGTCGAGTGTGATCGAGCGCTTGTTGTGGTTCAGCATGGTGAAATACAGGCTGTCCACGTTCGGGACGTCCTGCAACTGACCGCGGGTGATGTCGCCGACGCCGGGACGTTCGACCTTGATCACATCCGCACCGAACCACGCCAGCAATTGCGTGCAGGTCGGCCCTGATTGCACGTGAGTGAAATCCAGGATGCGAACACCCTTCAGCGCCTTGGTCATTGCTATAACTCCCGTCTCGTATCTGGATAGGAACGGGGCCCGCCGCGGCCCGTCCGATTGGGTTGACTACTTCTTTTTCAGTGCACTTTGCGGATTGAGGTTGCCGATACGGCCGCTCTCGGAGCCCGCCGCCGGATCGATCACCGCATTGATCAGGGTCGGCTTGCCGGAATCCATCGCCGCGTTGACCGCGCGCTTCAACTCGTCCGGCGAGGTTGCGTTCACGCCGACGCCGCCAAAAGCCTCCATCATCTTGTCGTAGCGCGAGCCCTTGACGAACACGGTGGTCGCAGGATCTGCGCCCGCCGAATTGACGTCGGTGCCGCGATAGATGCCGTCATTGTTGAAGATCACGACGCAGATCGGCAGCTTGTAGCGGCAGATGGTCTCGACCTCCATGCCGGAGAAACCGAAAGCGCTGTCGCCTTCGACCGCGAGCACCGGCTTGCCGGTCTCGATCGCGGCGGCGATCGCATATCCCATGCCGATGCCCATGATGCCCCACGTGCCGACGTCGATGCGCTTGCGCGGTTGATGCATATCGATGACGCCGCGCGCCAGATCGAGCGTGTTGGCGCCTTCATTGACGAGGATGGCGTCCGGCCGCTCCTTGATGATGGTGCGGAGCACGCCGAGCGCGCCGTGATAGTCCATCGGCGAGTTGTTGTTCATCAGCCGCGGCGCCATCTTGGCGACGTTGTCGTCGCGCTTCTTTTTCACGGCATCGAGCCACTCGGCCGGCGGCGCCGTCCAGTTGCCGCCCATCGCCTCCAGCAGCGCGTGCACGCAGGAGCCGATATCGCCGACCACGGGCGCGACGATCTCGACGTTGGAGTCCATTTCCTTGGGCTCGATGTCGACCTGGATGAATTTCTTCGGCGCGTCGCCCCAGGTCTTGCCCTTGCCGTGCGAGAGCAGCCAGTTCAGGCGCGCGCCGATCAGCATCACCACGTCGGCGTCTTTCAACACGGTGGAGCGCGCCGCGCCCGCGCATTGCGGATGCAAGTCGGGCAGCAGGCCCTTCGCCATGCTCATGGGCAGGAAGGGCGCGCCGCTCTTTTCAACAAAAGCCTTGATGTCGTTATCGGCCTGCGCATAGGCCGCACCCTTGCCGAGAATGATCAGCGGGCGCTTGGCGCTCTTGAGCACGTCGAGCGCGCGCTTGATCGCGGCGGGGGCGGGGATCTGCGCCGGTGCGGCGTCGATCACTTTCACCAGCGATTTCCTGCCGGCTTCGGCATTCATCACCTGGCCGAACAGTTTGCCGGGAAGATCGAGATAGACGCCGCCGGGACGGCCCGAGACCGCGGCGCGGATCGCGCGGGCGATGCCGATGCCGATATCCTGCGCGTGCAGCACGCGGAACGCCGCCTTGCACAGCGGCTTTGCGATCGCAAGCTGATCCATCTCTTCATAGTCGCCCTGCTGCAGGTCGACGATCTCGCGCTCGGAGGAGCCGGAGATCAGGATCATCGGGAAGCAGTTGGTGGTGGCGTGCGCGAGCGCGGTGAGGCCGTTGAGGAAGCCCGGCGCGGAGACGGTCAGACAGATGCCCGGCTTCTTGGTGAGATAGCCCGCGATCGAGGCGGCATAGCCGGCGTTCTGCTCATGGCGGAAGGAGAGCACGCGGATGCCCGAGGCCTGGGCCATACGGCCGAAATCGGTGATGGGAATGCCGGGCACGCCGTAGATCGTCTTGACGTCGTTGAGCTTCAACGCGTCGATGATGAGGTGAAAGCCGTCCGTCAGTTCCTGCTCGGTGCCCGGTGCTTCGGTCTTGGCAGCGGTGTTCAGCATGGGCTTCTTCTCCCTGATCGTCTTTATTTTGCTGGGACGAGTTGATCGTCTTCTATTGAGAAAGTTGTTGTTGAAGTCTTGGGCCTAGACCAGTTCCTGGCCGTGCGCTTCGACAAAGGCCGCAAGCCCGAGGGTGTGGTCGCGCGCGCGCTTCTCGGCGAGTTCGGTGTTGCGCTCTTCCAGCGCCTCGATAATTCCGAGATGTTCGGGCAGCGAGGCCGCGATGCGCTCGGTGCGGCCGATGGTGAGCTGGCGATAGCCGCGAACGTGCAGGAGGATTTCGTTGGTCATGTCGACCAGCACCGGCGATTCCGACAGCGAGATCAGCGCCTGGTGGAAGGCGATGTTGGCCTTGGAATATTCGTCGACGTGATCCTGCGGCAGGCGGTCCTTGCCGAAATCCCTGAAGAAGTCGCGCAGCGCCGTGATGTCCTTCTTGCGCGCGGTGGTCGTGATCAGCCGCGCCGCCATGCTCTCGAGCGCCGCCCAGGCGCGGATCATGTCGACGATTTCGCTCTTGGTCCGGCGCACCACGATGATGCCGCGGCGCGGCACGGTCTTCACGAAGCCGTCCTGCTCCAGCATCGCGATTGCTTCGCGGATCGGGGTGCGGCTGACGCCGAGCCGCTCGGACAGCGCGCGCTCGTCGAGCATCACGGGCTCGGGCGTCGCATAGATGTCCATCTTCAGGATGGCTTCCTTCAAGGCTTCATAGGCCTTGTTCTTGAAGCTGGTCTCCGGGGCAATTCTGACGATTGCAATATCGGCCTCGGCCATGGTCAGCGGCGCCTTGGGTTGTTTCCGGATGGGCACGATGGTCTCCTCAAAGTGGGAGACGCCTTCTACAGTAATAAGTAGCGGAAGATTTTTGGCATGCCAGATGCCAGAATGTCAAGCCAGCCGCTTTTTTCGGCTTTTGGCAGCAATGGCTTGTCTTGACAACTTGGTTGCTGGCATACCAAATGCCATAAAATATATGGGAGGAAGCCAGATGTCGAATAAAGATGCCGTCCGCAAAGTTCTCGATCAAGTGAAAGCGGACAAACGCACGAGCTTGACGGCGCCCGAAGGCAAGATCGTTTGCGACGCCTATGGCATTCCGGTCCCCAAGGAAGGTGTAGCGAAGTCGGCGGCAGACGCCGCCAAGATCGCCGGCGGCATGGGCTTCCCGGTGGTGATGAAGATCGTCTCGCCGGACATTCTGCACAAGACCGAAGCGGGTGGCGTCATTGTTGGCGTCAAGGACGCAGCCTCCGCCGAGAAGAGCTACGACACGATCCTCGCCAACGCGAAGAAATATAAGGCCGACGCCAAGATCGAAGGCGTCCAGGTGCAGCAGATGCTGGCCGGCGGCACCGAGGTGATCGTCGGCTCCATTACCGATGGCTCGTTCGGCAAGCTGGTCGCTTTCGGCCTCGGCGGCGTGCTGGTCGAGATTCTGAAGGACATCACTTTCCGCCTCGCGCCTGCCACCAAGCAGGACGCGCTGTCGATGCTCGACGGCATCCAGGCCCACGAGATGCTCAAGGGCGTGCGCGGCGGCGATCCCGTCAACCGCGACGCGCTGGCCGACGTGATAGTGAAGGTCTCGCAGCTCGTCAGCGACTTCCCCGAGATCGTCGAACTCGACCTCAACCCGGTATTCGCCAGCAAGAAGGACGCAATCGCGGCCGACGTGCGTATCGTGGTCGACTTCGACTACAAGCCGCGGCCGAAGCCGCGCCCGACCGAGGAAATCGTCAAGGCGATGAACCGGATCATGCAGCCGAAAGCGGTGGCCGTAATCGGCGCGTCCGCCGAGGACGGCAAGATCGGCAACTCCGTGATGAAGAACCTCATCAACGGCGGCTACAAAGGCGAGATCCTGCCGATCCACCCCAAGGCGTCGGAGATTCTGGGCCATAAGGCCTACAAGAGCGTCAAGGACGTGCCCGGCGTGATCGACGTCGCGGTATTCGCGATTCCCGCGAAGTTCGTCGCGGGCGCGCTCACTGAATGCGGCGAGAAGAAAATTCCGGGCGCCGTGCTCATTCCGTCCGGCTTCGCCGAGGCGGGTGCGCCGGAGCTGCAGGCCGAGATCGTCGAGATCGGCAAGAAATACGACGTCCGCCTGATGGGGCCGAACATCTACGGCTTCTATTATACGCCCGCCAATCTCTGCGCGACCTTCTGCACCGCCTACGACGTCAAGGGTCACGCCGCGCTGTCGTCGCAGTCGGGCGGCATCGGCATGGCGATCATCGGCTTCTCGCGTTCTGCGAAGATGGGCGTCTCCGCGATCGTCGGCCTCGGCAACAAGTCCGATATCGACGAGGACGATCTGCTCGCCTTCTTCGAGCAGGATCCGAACACCAATTTGATCGCGCAGCACTGCGAGGACCTGAAGGACGGCCGCGCCTTTGCCGAAGCGGCCAAGCGCGTCTCGAAGAAGAAGCCGGTGATCGTGCTCAAGGCCGGCCGCACCTCGGCCGGCGCCAAGGCCGCCTCGTCGCACACCGGCGCGCTCGCCGGCAACGACAAGATCTATGAGGACGTGTTGAAGCAGTCCGGCGTGATCCGCGCCCGCAGCCTGCGGCAACTGCTGGAGTTCGCGCGCGGCGTGCCGGTGCTGCCGACGCCGAAGGGCGAGAACATCCTGATCATCACCGGCGCCGGCGGCTCCGGCGTGCTGCTGTCGGACTCGGTGGTCGACAACGGTCTGTCGCTGATGGCGATGCCGCCCGATCTCGACGCGGCGTTCCGCAAGTTCATTCCGCCGTTCGGCGCGGCCGGTAACCCCGTCGACATCACCGGCGGCGAGCCGCCGATCACCTACGTCAACACGGTCAAGCTCGGGCTTTCCGATGAGCGCATCCATGCGCTGATCCTCGGCTACTGGCACACCATCGTGACGCCGCCGATGGTGTTCGCGCGCAACATGGTCGAGGTGAAGAAGGAGATGGAGGCAAAGGGCTTCGTGAAGCCGATCGTCGCGTCGCTCGCGGGTGACGTCGAGGTCGAGGAAGCCGCCGAATATCTCTATCAGAACGGCATTCCGGCCTATCCCTATTCGACGGAGACGCCGGTCGAGGTGCTCGGCGCCAAGTACAAATGGGCGCGCGGCGCGGGCCTGCTGTAAGGGCGCATAACGTTGGCCTCGCGGGGATTCTTCCCGCGAGGCCCTTTTCATGATGGCTTCGAACGCCAGTACGACGGCCGAGCCAGCCGAGCAGGGCGGCGATCACAAATCCGATGCAGGCCGCGAGCGCATCGACGATGAAATCCTCCAGCCGCGCATGCCGTCCCGGCACGAGGAACTGCAGCAATTCCAGCACACCGATCAGCGCGATGGCCACGACCACCGTCAGCCGGTGCCGCGGATAGGCGAGGCCAAAGGCAAGCCCGATCAGCACGAAAGCCAGCGCATGCTCGCCATCCTGCCCGAGATTGGAGTGCGGCCGGTAGCGCGGCGGACCGAGCGTTGCGAAGGTGACGGCGGCGGCAAGCAGCCAGGCAAATGCGCGGAGCAGCAGGGTTGTCATGAGCGCGCATTAGCACGGTTTGCCGCGCCGATGCGTGCGAGCCCATCTGAGAACTTCGTGTAGTTAACGCCGCGCTTCAGATCGCCTGCCGCACACCCAAGCCCAGCATGAAGCGTTCCCTGATCTGCACGGGATCGCGCTTGGTGGCTCCCGTGCCCGGCTTGTCGTCGATGCGAACGCCGATCAGGGTCGGCACTGATGCCGACATCGATTGCTCGATCAGCCGCTCGAAATCGTCTTCGTCGGCGGCCCAGGCGCTGTTCGTAATCCCGCTCGCGATCGCAATCGCCACGAGATCGGTGTGGGCCGCGGCCGGCGTCGGCTGCGCGCCGGTGATCTGGTAGATGCCGTTGTCCATCACGACCATCGTCAGGTTCTTCGGCGCCAGCGTTGCAATGGTCGAGAGGCAGCCGAGCTGCATCAGCAGCGAGCCGTCGCCTTCCAGCCCGAACACGCGCCGCTTCGGCTGCGCCAGCGCCACGCCCAGCGCGATCGGGAAGGCGAGGCCCATGCTGCCCAGCATGTACCAGTTCTGCGGGCGATGGCCGGCGGCCCACAGATCGAAATTGGTGTTGCCGATGCCGCCGATCACGGCTTCTTCGTTCTTCAGCTTTGCAACCAGACGCGAAGTGACGTCGAAACGGTTCATCACCTTGGTGTTGCGGGATGCCTTGCTCGTTTGCATGACGTCGCTCACTTGTCGAAAACTTTGCCGCCGGTCAGCAGCGGATTGAGGATCAGCGCCACCGGCGCCTGCGTGGTGACGGCTTGCTTGATCGAGCGGTCGACGATGAACTCGAGTTCGTCGAGCCGGGTGCAGGTGTGATGCTCGATCGCCAGCGAATCCAGCACCGGGCGCATGGTGCGGCACACCAGCGACTGGCCGAGATTGAATTCGCCGAGCGTGCCGCGCTCCGACACGAACATGATCAATGGAATCTGCGAGGGCGCAACCAGCGAGGCCAGCACATTGGCGAGCGTCGCAAACCCGGAGGTCTGCATCAGCACCGCGCCTTTCATGCCGCCCATCCAGGCGCCGGAGACGATGCCGACGGCTTCTTCCTCGCGCGCGGTCGGGAAGGTCGTGAAAAACGGATCGGCATGCAGGTTCTTGATCAGTGCCGTCAGCACGCGATCGGGAACGTAAGGCACAAGGCCGATGTCGTTGCGCTTGAGCGTCTGCTGGATGATGCCGTACCAGGTTTCCTGTTCCGGAGACGCTTGCGGCGAAGTTCTCTGCTCCGCGACTGCCATCCCGTTCTCCCTCATCTTGCGACCCTGGTTTGATGCCGGCCGTGCGGGGCGAAACTTGACGCGGTGGGCGGGATTGTCAACATGCCGCGCAAGCAATGTGGTCTGCGCCGCGCGGCGATGCGAAGCCTTTCGCCGGTGTGCGATAACGAGCCCACAAGACGCGGGAGGAACCTCATGGTCAGGCGGTTTGCGGTTGCCGCTACGGCAGTGCTGCTGGCGAGCGGCGGCGCCTTTGCGCAATCGAATTTCCCGACCAGGTCCGTGCACATTTATGTGCCATACCCCGCCGGCGGTGGCGTCGACATTCTCTCGCGCATGCTCGGCGACGTCGTCTCCAGGCAATGGGGCCAGTCGGTCATCGTCGAGAACCGTCCCGGCGCAGGCGGCGTGGTCGCTTCGCAGGCGCTGGTGCAATCGCCGCCCGATGGCTACACCTTGATCATGGTGGCGAGCGGTCACCCCGCCAATCCTTTCCTCTATCCGAAGCTGCCCTATGACACCTTCAAGGACTTCACGCCGATCTCGCTGCTCGCGTCGTCGCCGAACATCCTGCTGGTGCGTGCGGACTCGCCGTTCAAGACCCTTGCAGACGTGATCGCTGCGGCCAAGGCCAAGCCCGGCAGTCTCTCTTTCGCCTATGCGGGCACGGGAACATCGACCCATCTCGCAGGCGAGCTGTTGATGAGCCTCGCCAGGATCGATCTCAACGCGATCCCCTACAAGGGCGGCGCGCCCGCGATCAACGATCTGCTCGGCGGGCAGATTCCGCTGTCGTTCAACAATGGCCCGGAATTGGTCGGCCAGCTCGAGGCCAAAACGGTGAGGGCGCTTGCGGTGACGACCGCGAAGCGCGCGCCGTTCCTCCCCGATGTGCCTGCTATCGGCGAGACCGTGCCCGGCTACGACACCGAGGTGTGGTGGGGGCTGCTCGGGCCCGGCAACATGCCGCGCGACCTCGTCGAGAAACTCTCGCATGATTTTGTCGCGGCGTTGAACACCGATTCCGTGAAGGAGCGTTTGACCAAGCTGGGCGCAATTCCGATCGGCACCACGCCGCAGGCCTTCGATGCCAAGATCCACGCCGACTACGACAAATGGGGGCCGATCATCCAGGCCGCCGGCATCAAGGCGGAGTGAATCGCCCGCCGCGTCACCCATCTCACTAATTTTCCAGACTGAAAGCCGTTCATGTCCGTCAACAACAAGCGCGTCTTCTACGTCAAATATCTCGCTCACCCGATCTACACCGAAATCCTCAAAGCCCGCCCCGACGTGCGGTTCGACCGGCTCGAGAACGAGAGCCCGGAATCCGAGTTCGCGCCGATCCTCCTCGCCGCGCATGCCTATCAGGTCGGTGCCGCGCGCGACGAGATCGCGCCGCACTTCCACGTCCATGACGATCTCTTGAAGCGCGCGCCGAACCTCCTGATCGTCTCCTCTAACGGCGCCGGCTTCGATCCCGTCGATGTCGACGCCTGCACCAAAGCGGGCGTGCTCGTGCTCAACCAGTCCGGCGGCAATGCGGATTCGGTCGCCGAGCACGCGCTCGGCATGCTGCTCACGCTCTCCAAGCGCATCATCGAGGCCGACCGCGCGCTGCGCAGGGATCGCGATGTCAACCGCAACGCGCTGATCGGTCGGGAAGCAGGGGGCTCCACCATCGGCATCGTCGGCATCGGCAACGTCGGCCGCCGCCTGGCGGAGCTTTGCAAGGGTCTGCTTCGTATGAAGGTGCTGGCCTACGATCCGTATCTCTCGGCCGCCGAGATTGCAGGTCGCGGAGCGGAGAAGGTCGAGCTCGACGAGTTGATGCGCCGCTCCGACTACGTCTCGATCAACTGCCCGCTCACCAGGGAGAGCCGCGGCATGATCGGTGCAAAACAGTTCGCGCTGATGCAGCCGCACGCTTTCTTCATCACCACCGCGCGCGGCTTCATCCACGACGAGGACGCATTGTTGGATGCTCTGAAGGAAAAGCGCATCGCGGGCGCCGGCCTCGATGTCTGGTCCAAGGAGCCGCCGCCGCCCGAGCATCCGCTGCTGCAGTTCGACAACGTGCTGGCGAGCCCGCACACCGCGGGCGTCACCCGCGAGGCGCGCGAGAACATGGGCCGCATCGCAGCCGAGCAGGTCCTCGACGCGCTGGACGGCAAGCGGCCGCCGCGGATCATCAATCCCGAGGTCTGGCCGCATTACAGCGAGCGATTTGCACGGACCTTCGGCGTGACGCCGAAATAGGCGCGAAATGGGGGAGAAAAATTCCCCCGCCACCTGCTCCCCGCCGGCAACAAAATCACTGCCGGTTGACGCCCGGACGGCAGGGATATTGCTATTTTTCACCAACCCTCGACGCGCGGCTGCGCGACGACCATTTTGCCTTGTGCGCCATGATCTTGGGGCGCGGAAGGATATTTCGATGGAACGGGTCCGTTCATTGCTGCGCTCGACGCCGTCACGGATCAGCCGTGGAATCGCGCGGTTTGTCGCGATCGCAGCCGCAAGCCTGCCTGACGCCGGCGCGTAAGCTTTCGCATTCACGTCACCGGCACGAACTTCAGCGAGAAGCGGGCGCCGCGCGGTTCGCGATTCTCGACCGTGATATTCGCCGAATGCAGCTCGGCGATGCGCTGCACGATCGATAATCCCAGGCCCGTGCTGCCGAGCTTGCGCCGGTCGCGCCGCCAGAAGCGGCGGAAGATCAGATTGCGTTCCTCATCCTTGATGCCCGGTCCCTCGTCGAGCACGCTGATGGTGCCGTCGCCGTCGACGACGAATTCGACCGTCGATCCCGGCGCTGTGTGGTTGATGGCGTTTTCGGCGAGGTTGCGGATGGCGCGGCCGAGCATCTCCGCATTGCCCTTGACCCAGACCGGCTCGGCCGATCCCGACAGCGCGACGTCCTTGCCCTGTGCCAGCGCCAAGGGTGCTACGAACTCGGCGACCTCCGACGCCACCGACCGCAGATCGGCCTTCTCATCGGCCTTGACGACGAAGGCATCGAGTTCGGCGATGTCGAGCAACTGGCTGACGATGTGCGCCATGCCTTCGACATTCTGCCGCAATGCCTGACGCATCCCGGGATCTTCGAGGATATCGATGCGCGTCCTGAGCACGCTCAGCGGCGTGCGCAATTCATGCGCGGCGTCCGCGGTGAAATCGCGCTGGACGCGGAATCCCTCCTCGAGCCGGTCGAGCCCCTGGTTGACCGCGGACACCAGCGGGCGCAGCTCGCGCGGAATTTCGTCGGTCGGCAAGCCGTACGCCCGGGCGCGCCGGGCCGATGCCTTCGGCGATCTCGGAGGCCTGCCGCAGCGGCCACAGCGCGCGGCGGAAGATCGCGATGTCGGCGATCAGCAGGACCAGCAGGATCGGCAGCGTGATCCAGCCGACATTCCGGTAGAAATCGGCGACGATGTCGTCGATCAGCACGTCGCGGTTGGCGAGGTCCTCGCCGGCCTGGATCCACACGGTCTGGCCGCCGACGGCCTTCTTGACGCTCGCGCCCGACACCGTGGCATCGCCGCGGCGCTGCTGCAGGAAATCGATCGCATTCGTCCGCTGGTCGTCCGGAAACAACGCCTCATGATTTGCGAGCGAGGAGAACAGCACCTCGCCGCGCTCGCCAATCACCGCATAGGAGTAGCGGCCGTAGGCCTGCGAATAGAGGCCGAGCAGGTCGGACGGCAGGTTGAGCGCGAGACGCCCATCGGCTCCGACGCTGAGATGTTCGCCGACCGTGTCGGCCTGCTCCTGCATCGCCTTGTTGTGGATGTTGACGGTCGCGTAGCTGAGCAGCCAGGACAGCGCGACCGACATCAGGATCGAGGTGATGACGACGGCGACGACATGCAGGAAGACGATGCGGGAAATGATCGACTGGAATCGCAGCACGCTATTTTTCCTCGGCGATCAGGTAGCCGACGCCGCGGATGGTGTGGACCTGCACTTTTGCGCCGCGGTCGGCGAGCTGCTTGCGCAGACGATGGACATAGACCTCGATCGCATTGGAGGCGACCTCGCCGGAATGGCCGAAGATGTGGTCCTCGACCTGCTTCTTGGAGACCACGCGGCCCTTGCTGCGCATCAGAAGCTCGAGCACGGCGGTCTCGCGGGCCGAGAGCACCTGCGGCTGATCGTCGATCGAGGCCTGCCGGTTCTGGGTGTCGAACTGAAGGTTGGCGATCCGCAGCGAGTTGCCGAGCAACTGGCCGGGCCGGCGCAGCTGCGCCTCCAGCCGCGCAATCAATTCCTCCAGCGCGAACGGTTTGACCAGATAATCGTCGGCGCCGCTGCGCAAGCCCTGGACGCGGTCGTGCAAGCCGCCTCGCGCGGTCAGCACCAGCACCGGAATCGGATTGTCGCGCTGGCGCAGCTCCCGCAGCAGCGCCAGCCCGTCGCCATCGGGCAGGCCGAGGTCGAGGATCAGCGCGGCATAGAAGGTCGTGGTCAGATACCGCGCGCGCGTCCTCGACCGTCGACAGTATGTCGGCCTCGTAGCCGGCCGTGCGCAGGCCCTTGGCCAGGAGTTCGGCGAGTTCCTCATTGTCTTCGACGATCAACAGCCGCATCGGAGCGCCTTGCGAAGTTGAGCCGACCGAAGCGGCCGGGCAGGTGCCAATTCATCACAATCGCCTGCGCAGCGAAAGGCGCGAGCGTGGCTTCGCGTTCACATGTCAAGCAGCAATTCGGTGACGCAGTTCAGCATTCCCGCGGCGCTGATAGCGTCTGGGTGATGCATCATCTCGTCCCTCTCGGAGTAGAGGGCGCAGGGAATGCCGGGCGCTGGCCGCACCCGCAGCCTTGTGTGCTGAAGAGTAAAAGTGCACACAAGTAGTCAGGTAAAGCCGAAACGATCCGGCACTCCCTGCGCAATGGCTTTACGGCTGCTCCGCGCTCTCCCCGGGGTATCGGGCGTTTTAGCCACCGTCGCTCGCGCAGATCGATCTCGGCGAACTTGACCCCAGCGTCGAGGGGACAGGACCACACGGCTTGACCGTACGCATCATGCCGCACGTCTTGCGGCACGACGCGTCCATCGCATCCCGCCTCACGTCTGGTGACGAATGGCCTAACGTCCCTCATGTCGAGGCGGGATGGCTTCGTTAAATCATAAATTCTGTCTTTCGGAAAGATAAATATTTTTGCCGAAGCGCTTGACATCGCGCGACGTTTCTGAATAGCGGAAGTGTTTTGCCCGTCGTGTCGAATTTGCAACATCCGTTTCGCGGCTTGCGGCGAGCTGCAACCGGCGGTTGGCGGGATGTGCGAGCGCTTTCGCGTCACGAATTAGCCATCTGCCGAATTCCGGAGCCGTCCGTAAGGCTGGTGTAAGCTGCACAGTCTATTGGAGTTTTTCTTCCGACGCAGGCACGACACGGTTCCGCCGTCACCAGATGACGAAGGCGCAGAGCACCGAGAGCGGAAGAACGACGACGCCGAGATGGAGCCAGGTGCGATAGCCGCCGGCGTCCTTGGGAAGGATGAACAGATGTACGGCGAGCCAGAGGCAAACCGCAAAACCGATCGCGACCCGCGCCAGATCGCTCGGCGTCTCGTAGATCGCCCAGATGTGCTCCATCTGCGGGCTGGCGACACGCGCCGTGATGACGATCAGGATCGCGATGAAAATCGACCGCACGGTCAGGCCGCCGAACCAGACGGCCGTGGACATCGCGCTGGATCTTTTCGCCCCGTTCACTGGCAACTCACCTCGGTAAATTGCGCGCCCTTTATGAACATCTATTCATCGCCATCGGCGTCAGCAAGGGTACTGCGGTCCTCTGCAAGGCAAAGACTGCGCCAAGACAAGTCGTATCCGATTCGCAAGGCTTCCGAATCCCGACTGGTTGGGCCGATCGCACCAGAAGCGGGCTTGCCGAAATCGGCTAAAATCACCGTCATCGGGCTAGGTTAGGCTCGGATTGCCCGCCATTGCGGGGGTCTGAAATCGCCAATATGACGGGCATCGCAATACCAGCACCGCACGCAAGACGCGCCGACCGGCGGGGGACGACGAGGGGCGCGCAACACATGCACAAAGTCGCATCATGATATCAGGCGTCAACTGGACTCTGCGGCGGCTGCTGATTGCGGTCGCCGCCGCCGTGTTGGTCGTCGCTGTCGTGGTCGGTGCCGGGCGGATGCTTGTCGATCGCGCAAAATCCTCCGAACCCTCGCAGGCCGCGCAGAAAGATCCGTCGCGCTTCAAGCCGACCGATGCGGAGTGGGCGTCACTCGCCTTCGAACCGGCCAAGGAGCAGGAGTTCCGCGCCGAGCACATCACCGAAGGCAAGATCGCGGTCAACGAGGACTCCTCGACGCCGGTGTTCTCGCCCTATGCCGGCCGCGTGGCGAAGCTGTTGGTCAAGCCGAGCGACACGGTCGAGCGCGGGCAGGCGCTGTTCGTGATCGAGGCCACCGACACCGTGCAGGCGCTGAATGATTTCATCACGGCGCTGAGCACGCTCAACAGCGCGCGCTCCAAGCTCAATCTGGCGCAGATCATCGAGAAGCGTCAGAACGATCTCTACGCGGGCAAGGCGGTGCCGCTGAAGGACTGGCAGGCGGCGCAAGACGCCCTGACCCAGGCGCAGAACGACCAGCGCGCCGCCGAGACCGGGCTCGAGGCGGTGCACAACCGCCTGCGCATCCTCGGCCGCTCCGAGGACCAGATCACCCAGTTCCAGCAAACCAGGCAGATCAGCGCCGACACGCCGATCTATTCGCCGCTATCGGGCACGGTGGTGGCGCGCAAGGTCGGTCCCGGCCAGTTCATCTCGGCCGGCGCCAGCGATCCCGTCTTCGTCATCGGCGATCTCTCCACCGTCTGGCTCACCGCCTTCGTGCGCGAGAGCGAGGCGGCGGATGTGCGGCTCGGCCAGGAGATCGATTACACGGTGCTGGCGCTGCCCGGCCGCACGTTCAAGGCGCGCATCGACTATGTCGCGGCCGCGATCGATCCGACCACGCGGCGGCTTCTGGTGCGCGCGACCATCGACAACAAGGAAGGCCTGTTCAAGCCGGAGATGTTCGCCAACGTCACGATCTATGCGGCCGGAGACCACACGTCGGTCGGCGTGCGCAAGCAGGCGCTGATCTACGAAGGCGATCGCGTGCGGTTGTGGGTGGCGCGCGACGACGACAAGTCGCTCGAGCTTCGCCAGGTGACGACCGGATTGACCAACGGCGATCTCGTCGAGATCAAGACCAACCTGAAGCCCGGCGAGAAGGTCGTCACCAAGGGCAGCCTGTTCATCGACCGCGCCGCGTCCGGTACCTGAGTAAATCGCATGGACCGCCTCGTCTCCTTCGCAGTCGAACGCCGGTTCCTGATGGTCGGGTTGTTCGCCGCCGTCGTGCTCGGCGGCCTGATCGCGTTCCGGGCGCTGAACATCGAGGCCTATCCCGATCCGACGCCGCCGATGGTCGACGTCGTCACGCAGTCCGCCGGGCTGTCGGCGGAGGAAATCGAACGCTACATCACCATTCCGCTGGAAACGCAGGTCGCGGGTCTGAAGAACCTCAACGTGATCCGGACGATCTCGCTTTACGGCCTGTCCGACGTCAAGCTGCAGTTCTCCTTCGATTTCACCTACGATCAGGCGCTGCAGCAGGTGCTGAACCGGCTGTCGCAGATGGCGCCCCTGCCCAATAACGCACTGCCGCAGATCTCGCCGCTCAGCCCGATCGGCGAGATCTATCGCTACCGCCTGGTCGGCCCGCCCAATTATTCCGTGCTCGATCTCAAGACGCTGCAGGACTGGATATTGCAGCGCCGCTTCCGCACCGTGCCCGGCGTCATCGACGTCACCGGCTGGGGCGGCAAGACCAAGACCTACGAATTGCAGGTCGACTTCAACAAGCTGGTGGCGAACGGGCTGACGTTGCCGCAACTTGCTGCAGGCGGTCTCCAATTCCAACATCAATGTCGGCGGCAACACCGTCAATATCGGCCCGCAGGCGGCGGTGGTGCGCGGCGTCGGGCTGATCCGCTCGATCGATGCGCTGGCCAGCACCATGATCGCCGCGCAGAACGGCACGCCGGTGCTGGTCAGGGACGTCGCCGAAGTCACCGTCGGCTCGCAACCGCGGCTCGGCATCGCCGGCGAGAACGACGACGACGATATCGTCCAGGGTATCGTGCTGATGCGGCGCGGCGAGCAGAGCTCGCCGACGATCGCGCGGGTGGAAGAGCTGGTCGAGCGCATCAACCATTCCAGCATCCTGCCGCCGGGCGTCCATATCGAGCGCATCTACGACCGCAAGGACCTGATCGAGACCACGACCAAGACCGTGCTGGAGAACATGGTGTTCGGCATCGTTCTGATCGTGTTGCTGCAGTGGATCTTCCTCGGCGATCTGCGCAGCGCGCTGATCGTCGGCGCCACCATTCCGTTCGCGCTGTTCTTTGCCGTCAGCATCCTGGTGCTGCGCGGCGAATCCGCCAATCTGCTGTCGGTCGGCGCGATCGATTTCGGCCTGATCGTCGACGCCACCGTGATCATGGTGGAGGCGATCTTCCGCCGGCTGGGGCACACCGAGCGCCTCTCGGAAGCGGAGATGGAGGCGATCTCGCCCAACACCGTCATGGACATGAAGCACCATGCGATCCTGACCGCGGCGGCGGACGTGTCGCGTTCGATCTTCTTTGCGGCCGCGATCATCATCGCGGCGTTCCTGCCGCTGTTCACGCTGAGCGGCGTCGAAGGCAACATCTTCTCCCCGATGGCGCGCACCTATGCCTATGCGCTGGCCGGCGGACTCCTTGCCACGTTTACAGTTACGCCGGCGCTGAGCGCGATCATTCTCCCGGCCCATGTCGATGAGACCGAAACCCTGATCATGCGCTGGCTGAACCGGATCTACCTGCCGGCGCTGCGGTGGTCGCTCGCCAGCCGCCGTGTGGTGCTGGTCGCGGCCGGCGTGCTGATCCTGATGACGGTCATCGCCGTGCGCCTGCTCGGACTGGAATTCCTGCCGAAGCTCGAGGAAGGCAACCTCTGGATCCGCGCCACCCTGCCGCCGACGATCTCGCTGCAGGAGGGCAACTCCTATGTCAACGAGATGCGCAAGCTGATCGCGCAACTGCCGGAAGTGGAGTCGGTCGTTTCGCAGCATGGCCGCCCCGACGACGGCACCGATGCCGCGGGCTTCTTCAACGCCGAGTTCTTTGCGCCGCTCAAACCCGCCAAGCAGTGGCCCAAGGACGAGGACAAGGACGAGCTGACGGCGAAACTGCTGTCGAAGTTGCAGGAGAAATTTCCGGGGGTCGAATTCAACTTCTCGCAATATCTGCAGGACAACGTCTCCGAAGCCGTCTCCGGCGTGAAAGGCGAGAACTCGATCAAGCTGTTCGGCAATGATTTGCAGGCGCTGACCGACACCGCCAACAAGATCAAGTCGGTGCTGGCGACCGTGCAGGGCATCACCGACCTTGCGGTGTTCACCTCGCTCGGTCAGCCCACCGTCCAGATCGAGATCGACCGCGCGCGCGCCGCGCGCTACGGCCTGGCCCCCGGCGACATCAACGCCACCGTCCGCACCGCGATCGGCGGCGACACCGCCGGCGATCTCTACGAGCCCGGCAGCGACCGCCACTTCCCGATCATCGTGCGGCTCGCGCCGCAATACCGCCAGAGCGCGGAGTTCGATCCAGAATTTGAGGATCGGCGCGCAGGGCCCGAACGGCATCACGCAGGTGCCGCTCAGCGAGGTCGCCTCCATCAAGCTGGTGTCGGGCGCGGCCTATATCTACCGCGAGCAGCAGGAGCGCTATTTGCCGATCAAGTTCTCGGTGCGCGAGCGCGACCTCGGCAGCGCCATCCAGGAAGCGCAGCAGAAGATTGCAGCGCAGGTGCAGCTGCCGCCGGGCTCGCGTATCGAATGGGTCGGTGAGTTCGGCAATCTGCAGGACGCAATCAAGCGATTGTCGATCGTGGTGCCGATCAGCCTGACGCTGATCGCGATGCTGATCTGGTTCAATTTCGGCTCGGTGGTCGACACCGTGCTGACCATGAGCGTGATCCCGATGGCGGTGTTCGGCGGCATCGTCGGCCTGGTCGTGACCGGAATCCCCTTCAGCGTATCGGCGGCGATCGGTTTCATCGCGCTGTTCGGCATTTCCGTGATGGACGGCATCATCATCCTGTCGCAGTACAACTCGCTGATCGCCGAAGGCATGGAGCGCGGCGCGGCGATTTTGCGTACCGGCGAGCTTCAGCTTCGTCCGGTGCTGATGACCTGCGTTGTGGCGGGCGTCGGCCTGTTGCCGGCCGCGTTATCCACCGGCATCGGCTCGCAGGTGCAAAAGCCTTTGGCTGTGGTTGTCGTAGCGGGCATGATGCTGGCTCCGGTCGTTATCCTGCTGACCCTGCCGGCGTTGATTTCCCTGTTTTCGCGGCGGACCCGCAGGGGATTTGTGGAGGATTTGGCTCCGGCCGAGTGATGGACCAGCGTGATGGGTGGGGTTGCGGTTAGTGCCAGGTTCGGGCGCGCCCCGGGTTTCCGTGTTGCGGGAATCCGGCTGGCCTGCGCTGTATTCGGCATGTTTGCGGCCGTTAGCCCGTCGGCGGCGGAGACGCTGGCGGATGCGTTGGTCCGGACCTACCAGACCAATCCCCAGCTCAATTCCGAGCGTGCGCGCCAGCGCGGCACCGACGAGAACGTGCCGCAGGCGCTGGCCGGCTACCGGCCGCAACTGGTCGCGAGCCTGAGTTCCGGCCTGCAGGCCGTGCGCAACATCCTGCCCGACAACACCGTGCAGAGCGCGACCTTGAAGCCGTGGACCATCGGGCTCACGGTCACGCAAATCCTGTTCAACGGCTACAAGACCTCCAACAATGTTCGCATCGCCGAATTCCAGGTGAAGAGCGGCCGCGAGGCGCTGCGCAATATCGAGCAGGGCGTGCTGCTCGATGCTGTCACCGCCTACATGAACGTCATGGCGAACTATGCGCTGCTCGAGGCGCAACGCACCAATGTGAATGTACTGCGCGAAATCCAGGCGACGACCAAGCGGCGGCTCGATGCCGGCGACGTCACGCCGACCGATACCGCTCAGGCGGAAGCGCGCCTCAGCCGCGGGCTCGCCGACCTCAATGCCGCGGAGGTCGGGCTTGCGATCTCAAAGGAGATCTACAAGCAGGTGATCGGCGATCCGCCCGGACAGCTCGTTGCGACAAGTCCGGTCGATCGCCTGATCCCGACCGCTGAAGGCGGCGCCGTCGAGTTGGCCGCCAACCAGCATCCGGCGGTGCTAGGTGCTGCCTACGACGTCGATGTCGCCACCGTCTCGATCAAGCTCGCCGAGAGCGCGTTGCTGCCGACGCTCTCGGTTCAGGGCAGCGTGAGCCGCCAGGTGCAGAACGACCCGACCCTGAGCACGTCGCAGACCGATCAGGCCTCGGTGGTCGGATCGCTCAGCGTTCCCATCTATGACGGCGGCACCGCGGCCTCGCAGACGCGCCAGGCCAAGGAGGTCGCGTCACAGAGTCGCATGGTGCTCGAGCAGATGCGCAACCAGACGCGCACCGCCGCCGTCAGCGCCTGGGTCTCCAATGAGGGAACCAAGATCGCGCTGCGCGCTGCGGAATCCGAGGTGAAGGCAGCCGATATCGCGCTGCAGGGGGTGCGGCGCGAGGCCAACGGCGGGCAGCGCACCACCATTGATGTGTTGAATGCGCAGCAGGACCTAACCAACGCCAGAACCCGGCAAATCGGCGCGCAGCGCGATCGCGTCATCGCCTCCTATACCCTGTTGAGTGCGGTCGGCAGGCTCGACGTGCACACGCTCAATCTCAACACGCCGGACTATTCGCCCGACGTCCATTACCATCAGGTCCGCGACGCCTGGCATGGCTTGCGGACGCCGTCCGGCCAATAAGCGGCTGTCGAAGCTTCACCAAATCGTAACTGTCATGCCTTTGGCGGTCTTCCCGCGGGATGTCGAACTGCCGTAAGGTTCGTGTAATGATGCCGGATGGATGAGTCCCGGCCCGCTCCTTGCTTATCGGACGGCGCCTCGGGGGAATGACATGGCTGGCCACATCATCGTTAGCGACGAAGGATCGACCCGCACCGTCATCATGCGGCGTCCGGAGAAGAAGAACGCGCTCACGCCAGAGATGTTTCTGGAGATGAGCGAGGCGATCAATTCGGCGCAATCCAATCCGACGATCCGCTGTCTGATCCTGACCGGCCGCTCCGGCGTGTTCACCGCCGGCGACGACGTCTCCGATTTCCTCGAGGAGGCCGAGACCAAGCGCGAGGCGTCGAAGCCGCGCAGCGCCAGGATCTTCGTGGAAGCGCTGATCAACAACAAGAAGCCGATCATCGCCGCCGTCGACGGCATCGCGGTGGGCATGGGGCTCACCATGGTGCTGCATTGCGACTATGTGATCGCCGGCACCACGTCCTCGTTCCTGTCGCCGTTCATCCAGTACGGGCTGGTGCCGGAAGGCGCCACCAGCCTGCTGCTGCCGCGCATGGCCGGCCATCAGCGCGCGTTCTCGCTGCTGGTGATGGGCCGGCCGATGAGCGCGGAGGAGGGCCGTCAGGCCGGCTTCGTCAACGCGGTCGTGCCGCCTGGACACGCCATCGTCGAAGCGCAGAAGGTCGCGCGCGAGATTTGCGAGCTGCCGCCGGAGGCGGTGGCGATCTCGCGCAAGCTGTTGAAACTGCCGACCGAGGATTTGCTGCGCCGGATGGGCCAGGAGGAGCATCTGTTCGGCGAGCGCATCCACGCGCCGAGCGTGACCGCCGCGGTGAAGAGTTTCATGCAGCGAAGCAAGCGGAAGTAAGCTTGCCGTGAATATCAGACGCAAGGTCCTGCTCGACAGCGCGACGCTGCAGATCGGCGCCTAACTAGGAGCCCGACACAGTCGCGCCACGCGGCCTGCGGCTCGCCCAGACAAATCGCCGTGCGCCCTGCTGGTCGAGCACGAAGCGCGGGATGGCGCGGATGAGGTCGGTGTCGCGCACCAGCGTCAAGGTGCGGTTGTCCAGGATGAGCCACTCACCCTCGACGCGGGCGGCGACCGCGGCATGATCTTCATCGCGGGAAGACATTCTTCAGGATCACGATCTTGACGTCGTCTTCGGAAATGCCCGCGGCGCGCAGCGCCAGATATTTGAGGATCGCGTAATCCTCGCAGTCGCCCCGACTGGATTGCAGGGTCTCGAACGGCGCGCTCCAATGATCGGAAACGCCCCATTGCGCCTCGTCGCTGGCGGGGCTGATGGCGAGATCGACGGCGCGGTTGATCAATCCCGCTTTGGCGCGGCCGTCCTGTCCTGCACCGCTGGCGCTCAGATCGATCAGCCGCTGCGCGGCGGGAGAACAGATGCCGCTCGTGCGACACTGCGAGACGGCGTCGAGTTCCCGATTGATCTCCGTCCTGGTGTGCGTCCATTTTTCCAGGACGTCGCCCGACATGACAGGCTCGGTGTCCATGCCGAACAACGGCGTCGCCTGACGGCTGCCGGCGGCGCGCGCGGGGCCGGGCTTGCGAGTCCCGTTGTCGACAAATGCGACGGTCTCGACCTCGTCGGCCGTGATCAGCGAGACGAAGTCCGGCGGTATCGATCGCCAACCGATGCGGCGCCGCCAGCGAAAGCACGGCGGCGAGCACAGCCCATGCCAAGCGTCCATCCGATGCGATGGTGCGGCATGCATGCGCTTTGGCTGACGGTCGACATCTGAACGGGCTTTTCGATGAGAGGCGGCACCGTTCAACTAGTACTGGGACGCGCCGCCCCAAGCCGCATGCGAGCAACCCTGCCTACGGCGATGTTGCTTGCCTTCAGCAGACCTTGACGGCAGCGAGCGCCATGATACTCACGGCCTCGTGTAGGGCCGGTTGCACCGGCTCACGAGGGCGGCATTGGTTGATCCGCAGGACCTATCGAGTAGATTGCCGAGATGACTGAAACGCACGCAAGCCCCGCGCCCCATCGCTTCTCCGTCGCCCCGATGATGGACTGGACCGACCGGCATTGCCGCGTGTTCCATCGCCTGCTGACGCGGCGCGCGCGGCTCTACACGGAGATGCTGACCACGCCCGCCATCATCCATGGCGACCGCGCGCGGCTGCTCGGCTTCGATGCCAGCGAGCATCCCGTCGCGCTGCAGCTCGGCGGCTCCGATCCGCGCGAGCTCACTGAAGCCGCGCGGATCGGCGAGGGTTTCGGCTATGACGAGATCAACCTCAATGTCGGCTGTCCGTCGGATCGGGTGAAGGACGGCCGCTTCGGCGCCTGCCTGATGGCGGAGCCCGACCTCGTTGCAGCCTGCGTCGCGGCGATGAAGCGCGCGGTGAAAATTCCGGTGACGGTGAAATGCCGGATCGGCATCGACGACCAGGATCCGGAAGTGTCGCTCGATCGGCTGGCGCGCGCCGTCGTTGCCGCCGGCAGCGACGCACTTGTCGTGCATGCGCGCAAAGCCTGGCTCACCGGCCTGTCGCCGAAGGAGAACCGCGACATCCCGCCGCTCGACTACGACAGGGTCTATCGGCTGAAGCAGGCGATGCCGCAGGTGCCCATCATCATCAATGGCGGCGTCGCTGAGTCTGGCCGAGGCGAAAGCGCATCTCGCGCATGTCGACGGCGTGATGCTGGGACGCGCGGCCTATCAGGAGCCGTGGCGGCTGTTGCCGGTCGATGCCGAGATCTTCGGCGAGACGCCGCGCTTTGCGACCATGAAACACGCGTTCGAGGCGATGACGCCCTATATCGAGCGCGAGCTCGCGCGGGGCACGCGGCTGCACGCAATCAGCAGGCATTTCGTCGGCGCCTATCACGCGGTGCCCGGCGCGCGCGCCTTCCGCCGTCATCTCGCCGAACATGGCGTCCGGCCGGGTGCCGGCATCGACGTGCTGCGCGATGCCGTGGAGCTAGTTGAGGGACGCGCTGCGGCCCCGATTGCCGCGTGAGGCCGGCGCGGCAAAGCCGCGCAGCATCAGATGCTCGTTACGCACCTCCCAGCTTTCCAGCCGGTCGAGGAAGCTCATGCCGAGCAGATTGATCTTCATCTTGCCGCGCGGCACCACCAGCGCCGGCACCGCGCGCTCGACCAGGCGGCCGATCGCGAGACGATCGAGCGTCAGCCGCGCCGCCTTGGTGTGTCCGCCCGCGGTTTCGAGATCGACGTCGTATTCGAGCACTTCGAGCGGCAGGCCGACCGCCTTCGCGGTCTCCCAGGTCAGCACCACCGAGGTCGCGCCGGTATCGATCACCATGGGGGCTGCGATGCCGTTGATCTTGGCCTGCACCGCGAACTCGCCGCCTTGAGAGCGCGGCACCTGCACGGATCGTGACGGCTGCTCGGCGCGCCGCCGCAGCATGTCGGACACCGCATCGGTGGCGCGCGCCATCCGTTCCGGATCGCGCCAGGCGATGACGGCGCTTGCGGTCGCCAGCATCAGGAACAGCATCAGCA
This sequence comes from uncultured Alphaproteobacteria bacterium, assembly GCA_963732085.1. GTDB lineage: Bacteria > Pseudomonadota > Alphaproteobacteria > Rhizobiales > Xanthobacteraceae > Bradyrhizobium. The sequence continues at coordinate 83,406 of CAVSYJ010000001.1, forward strand.
GGAGACGCGTCATGCGGCGCCTCCGTTTCGCTTGCGGACTATTTCGGCCTCGCCGGCGGCAATCCCGCATCCGCCATGCGCTGTGGCAAGCTCGCCATCACCGCCTGCCGCTCCGCGCTGTCCATGCGCGGCCAGCGTGCGATCTCCGGCAGCGTGCGTCCGCAGCCAAGGCAGAGATTGGTCCTGGGATCGATCATGCAGACGGCGATGCACGGGGTGTCCTGGCTCATTCCTCGATAGTGCGGGATCAAAGGGCGACCGATCAAGGGCGCCCGCTTACAGTCCTGTGCCGGCGCTCATGATCGGCTTGTGGCGTGCCCGATGTTTCTCGTCGGTCACGGCGGGATTGGCGGGTTCCGGCTGCAGCGGCGGCGCTTCTTCGGCGACCGGCGGAAGCGCCGACATGACGCGCTCCGGCGGGAAGGTGACGATCACCTCGGTGCCGATGCGCAGCTTCGATTTCAGCGTGAACGTGCCGCCATGCATGTCGATCAGGCTTTTGGCGATCGGTAGCCCCAGGCCCGCGCCTTGCTCGGCCGACTTGATCGAGTTGGAGCCCTGTCCGAAGGACGCCAGCACGATCGGGATTTCGTCCTCGGCAATCCCCGAGCCGGTGTCCTTGACGCTGATATATTGGCCGCCCGAGGCGGTCCAGCCGACCTTGAGCCAGATGTCGCCGCCCTGCGGGGTGAACTTGATCGAGTTCGACAGCAGGTTCAGCACGATCTGGCGGACGGCGCGCTCGTCGCCCCAGACCCGCGGCATGCCCTGCTCGAACACCTCGTGGATGGTGATGTCCTTGCTCGAGGCGCGCAGCTTCAAAAGATGATGGCAGTCGGCGACGACATTGACCACCGACACCGCTTCCTCGTTGAGCTCGTAGCGGCCGGCCTCGATCCGCGACAGATCGAGGATCTCGTTGATGAGATTCAAGAGGTGCACGCCGGAATTATGGATGTCGCCCGAATACTCCTTGTAGACCGGCACGGCGTGCGCGCCGAAAATTTCGCTCTTCATCACCTCGGAGAAGCCGAGGATGGCGTTGAGCGGCGTGCGCAATTCATGGCTCATCTGCGCAAGGAAGCGCGATTTGGCGACATTGGCGGACTCGGCGCGATGCCGCGCCTCGTCCGAGATCGATTTGGCTTGCTCGAGCTCGCCGATCAGCGCGTCTTTTTCGGCGCGCGCTTCCAGCGTCGCCAGCGTGGTCGAGTGCAGGCGATGGGCAAGCAGCGCGAAGTAGCCTTCGGCCGCCACCGCCAGCGCCGCCAGCACGTAATTGTCGAAGCTGCCGCGCAGCAGGAAGTTCAGCGCGATCGCCACCGTCACCGGCACGGTCGCCGCAAGTGCTGCGATCGGCAGGTTGGCCGCGAGCATGCTGGAGACCGCGACCACCAGCAGCATCAGGAACATCATCACGGTGTCTGATACCGCCGACAGCGCGGGATGGATCAGGATCGCCATCCAGCCGAGCCCATAGAGCAGGTCGAGCAGCACGAAGCGCGTTCGCCATGTCCGGGTCGGCGCGACGTTCGGCGGCTCGCCGAGGAAGCGGATGCAGGTGCGCATGATCGCGGCGTGGATGCAGAGCATGCCGCAGGTCCAGGCGGCGGCCGACACCGGCTCCATCGAGAAGCCAAACAACAGGCCGGTCGAGGCGACCAGCAGCATCACCACATAGGATGCGGAGACGCGGGTCTGCGCATATTGGCGGAGCAGTTCGCGGTCGAACGCCGGGCGGGTTCCGCTGGTCGACGTTAACTTGTCGCGCGCCTCGCGCACCCGCTGCGCCGCGGCGCGGCGACTGCTCACGGGTGCGGCCTTTTGCGGCTCAGCCGGAAGCTGGACAATTTCGGGCTTTTCGGCGGGAACACTCATCAACAACACAAATCCTGCCCGCGCTATCAGCGCGAGCTTTTGCATTGTCTACTACTGGGCCCAAATCCTTAAGAGGTGCCTTAAGAGACGAAAAATTTCCCTTAACGGGAGGTTAAATTAACGATTGAAGTCGCCTTCTCGTAGGGCGGATTAGCGAAGCGTAATCCGCCGTCTCGCCGATCATTGCCCTTCGCCAAAATCTCCGGAGGCATCGGGTTCATCGGCCCAGTCGATCGGGACAAGTCCGGCGCGCACATCGCGATGGAACGACGAGTGAGGCCAGTCGCGCACGCGACTTACCAGGCCGTGCTTGAGTGGATTGACCCAGCAATATTCAACATGACGTGCGTAATCGGCTTCATCTCGGATCAGGTGCTCCCAGAACCGGTGTTGCCAGATACCTCGCTCGTTGCGCTTGATTTGAACTACGCTGCGTGGCTCGTCTTTCGGGAGCGCTTTCGCAAACCGACTCTTTATCAAGCGCCAACGTGTGGAGAAGTCGTGATCTTCGGGTGGTAACTGCCAGACCGCATGCAGGTGATCCGGCAGCACCACGAACGCACAAATCTCAAAAGGGAGACTTTGCCGAGTTGCGGCGACTGCATTCCGCAAATGGGTGACATGATCGGCAAGCAAGGTTCGTCGCCGGTCCAGGAGATTAACCGTGAAAAACCAGCATCCACCCGGAACAAACGCTCGGCGATAGTTGGGCATGCGGCGCAACTTAGCAGATGCATGTGTACCTTCGAAGCGTCGCGGCGGATTACGCTTCGCTAATCCGCCCTACGCACCTGGCATACCCTCACTTCTTGTCCGCATGCTCCAGCCGCGCCAGAAGGCTGCACGTGTCCCAGCGCTTGCCGCCGATCTTCTCGACTTCCGAGTAGAACTGGTCGACCAGCGCGGTGACGGGCAGGCTCGCGCCGTTGCGGCGGGACTCGGCGATCGCGATCGAGAGGTCCTTGCGCATCCATTCCACCGCAAAGCCGAAATCGAATTTGCCCTCGTTCATGGCCTTGTAGCGGTTCTCCATCTGCCAGGACTGCGCCGCGCCCTTGGAGATGGTGTCGATCACGTCGGGGACGCTGAGGCCCGCTCTTCTTGGCGAAATGAATGCCCTCCGACAGGCCCTGCACCAGGCCGGCGATGCAGATCTGGTTGACCATCTTGGTGAGCTGGCCGGCGCCCGCCGGCCCCAGCCGCTTGCACATCCGCGCATAGGCGCCGGCGATAATGGGCTCGGCGCCGGCATAGGCGTCCTCATCGCCGCCGCACATCACCGTCAGCACGCCGTTCTCGGCGCCGGCTTGTCCCCCGGACACCGGCGCATCGACGAATTTGAAGCCGGCCTTCTTGGCGGCGGCATCGAGCTCGCGCGCGACGTCGGCTGACGCCGTGGTGTGATCGACAAAGGTCGCGCCTTTCCTGACGCCGGCGAACGCGCCGTCGGGTCCGATCGTGACCGCGCGCAAATCGTGATCGTTGCCAACGCAGCACATCACGAAATCCTGCCCCTCGGCCGCGGCCTTCGGGGTTGCCGCCGTCTTGCCGCCGAACTTCTCGGCCCATGCTAAAGCCTTTGCCGCGGTGCGGTTATAAACCGTGACCTCATGGCCACCCTTCTTGACGAGGTGCCCCGCCATCGGAAAACCCATCACGCCGAGACCGAGAAAAGCGACTTTAGCCATGCTGTTACCTTGGGGTTTTGCCTTGGGCCTTGAACCGGCCCGGCTTCCTGAAAGGACCCGCAACATACCCTCTGCGCAGGGGAGGGCAACGGCTTCGTTTGGCTCGCTAGTGCGCCGATCTGAAGTCCCTGACTACTCGCGGTAAAATCGGGTTCAGGGACTTCAGATCGAAAGCGGCACTAGTTATAGGTTTGCTAGTGCCCATAGCTTTCCGAAGTTCATGAAAATGTTTGCGGCAATGGATCATGAACTTCGGAAAGTGGGCACTAGCCCGGTTTTGTGCTAGGGTCGGTCCATCAACGAACCCTCACAAAACAAGGGAGATACCGCATGGGCATGAGTGTTGGCACGCTCGATCATTTCAACATCCGGACCCGGCAACTCGCCGATACCGTCCGCTTCTATGAAGACGTCATGGGCCTGGAGAAGGGCCCACGGCCGAACTTCGCGTTCCCCGGCGCCTGGATGTACAGCGAGGGCAAGGCGGTCGTGCATATCGTCGACATCTCCAAGACCGACGAGTCCCAGAAGCCGGATTCCGGCGTGGTCCATCACGTGGCCTTTGCCAGCCGCGGCTTCGACGGCATGAAGCAGCGCCTGCAGTCGAAGAGCATGCCGTACGACGCACGGCAGGTTCCCGGCGGCGATCTCTGGCAGATTTTCGTCAATGACCCGAACGGCGTCATGATCGAACTGAACTACGAGGCCGCCAAGGAGCAGAGCGCGTCTGCGCCGAAGGAAACTGCCGCTGACATCGGGGCCAAGCTGGCTTCGTAGGTCGGATCGCTCTATAGGACGCATTCTCATCGATGGGAGTGCGCCGTGAGCGTGACGCAACAGCAGGTTCTGGATTGCCTTGCCAGGGTGAGGTCGCCGCGCGGCGTCGCCCTGACAGAGGCCAATGTGCTGTCTGATATCACGGTCAATGACGGCAAGGTGTTCTTCTCGATCAACGTCGATGCGCAGGAGGCGCGCGCCTGGGAAAGCGTGCGCGCCGAGGCCGAAAGCGCGGTGCGCGCCATTCCCGGTGTCACCGCGGCGATGATCGCGCTGACCGCCGAACGCAAGGCCGGCGGTGCGCCTCCGCCGCCGCGCCCCTGCGGGCGGCGTGAAGCCTGTCTCGGCCCACCGCCATCCGACGCAACCTCCCGGCGGCTCGCCGATGTCGCGGCAGGCCGAAATCCCGGGCGTCGGCGCGATCATCGCGGTGGCGTCGGGGAAGGGCGGTGTCGGCAAGTCCACCACCGCGCTCAACCTGGCGCTGGGCTTGCGCGATCTCGGCCTCAAGGTCGGGCTGCTCGATGCCGACATCTATGGTCCCTCGGTGCCGCGGCTGACCGGCATCCGCGAAAAGCCGGAGCTCACCGAAGATCGCAAGATGATCCCGATTCCGCGCTTCGGCCTGTCGGTGATGTCGATCGGCTTCCTGGTCGAGGAAGACACCGCGATGATCTGGCGCGGGCCGATGGTGATGTCGGCGATTACGCAAATGCTGCGCGATGTCGTCTGGGGAACGCTCGACGTGCTCGTGGTCGACATGCCGCCCGGCACCGGCGATGCGCAGCTGACGCTGGCGCAGAACGTGCCGCTGAGGGGCGCCATCATCATCTCGACGCCGCAGGATCTGTCGCTGATCGACGCGCGGCGGGGGCTCGCGATGTTTCGGAAGGTCAACGTGCCCGTGCTCGGCATCGTCGAGAACATGAGCTATTTCCAGTGTCCGCATTGCGGCACTAAGTCCGATATCTTCGGCCATGGCGGCGCGCGCCACGAGGCCGAGCGGCTCGGGGTCCCCTTCCTCGGCGAGGTGCCCCTGCACATGGCGATTCGCGTCAGCTCCGATGCCGGCAATCCCGTGGTGGTGAGCGAGCCGGACGGGCCGCATGCGGCGATCTACCGCGCCATCGGCGCCAAGGTCCGCGATCAACTCAAGGGCGTTATCGCCGCAGCTTGAGCCAAGTCCAGCTCACCTGCGACTTTTGTTCAGTGCTGTCATGCCATTGTCGCGTTTGGCTTCCCCGGCGTCCATGCTAAGCCCCGCCCTAGTGCGCGACTTTGAAGTTCCGATCATTTGCGCCGCACCCTCGTTGTCGGAACTTCAAAGTCAAGGCCGCACTAGAATGAAAATTTGCTAGTGCTCTTCGATTCCGAAGTTCGCAAACGGGGGGGCCGCGAGATGATGCGAACTTCGGAATCGGAGCACTAGCGCCTTCGGCTGGATGCGTGCGATCGCGTGCCGAAGAGCCTTTTTCAGCCCACATGGGAAAACGCCCCTACAAGGAGATGACTTGATGAAGCGTCGTGATTTTTTGAAGGTTTCGGCAGCAGGAGCAGCGGCGACGGCGGTCGCTTCGCCCGCGATCGCGCAGTCTTCGCCCGAGATCAAATGGCGCATGACCTCGAGCTTCCCGAAATCGCTCGACACCATCTACGGCGGCTCCGACCAGTTCGCAAAATACGTCGCCGAGATGACCGACAACAAGTTTCAGATCCAGCTGTTCGCGGCCGGTGAAATCGTCCCCGGCCTGCAGGCGCTCGACGCCGTCGTCCAACGGCACCGTCGAGATGTGCCACACCGTGTCTTACTACTATGTCGGCAAGGACCCGACGTTTGCGATCTACGCTTCGGTGCCGTTCGGCCTCAATGCGCGCATGCAGAACTCCTGGTGGTATCAGGGCGGCGGCATGGAGCTCGGCAACGAGTTCTTCAAGAAGTTTTCCGTGATCGGCTTCCCCTGCGGCAACACCGGCACGCAGATGGGCGGCTGGTTCCGCAAGGAGATCAAGACGGTCGCCGATCTCTCCGGCCTGAAATTCCGCATCGGTGGCATCGCGGGCCAGGTGCTGCAGAAGGTCGGCGTGGTGCCGCAGCAGCTCGCCGGCGGCGACATCTATCCGGCGCTGGAGAAAGGCACGATCGACGCGGCCGAGTGGGTCGGTCCTTATGACGACGAGAAGCTCGGCTTCCAGAAGGTCGCGAAGTACTACTACTATCCGGGCTTCTGGGAGGGCGGTCCGACCGTTCACGCCTTCTGCAACCTGGACAAGTGGAATTCGCTGCCGAAGAGCTATCAGACAATCGTCAGCGCGGCGACCGCCTATGCCAACACCTGGATGGCGGCGCGCTACGATATGCAGAACCCGACCGCGCTGAAGCGGCTGGTCGCCGGCGGCACGCAGCTTCGTCCGTTCACCAACGAGGTGCTGGAAGCCTGCCTCAAGGCGACCAACGAATTGTGGGCGGAAATCTCGGCGCAAAACGCCGACTTCAAGAAGTCGATCGACGCGATGCAGGCTTATCGCTCGGACCAGTATCTGTGGTGGCAGGTTGCCGAATATACCTTCGACAGCTTCATGATCCGCTCGCGCACCCGCGGCTGATTATCGCAGGTCTACGCCTTAAGTCGTAGGCAATGGGCCCGATCATAACGAGACCGGGCCTTTTTGCTTTTTCTGATCGAAGCGGGGATGGAAATCGGAAACCGGATGTTTCATGTTGCAGCCAAGCCACTTCAATTGATGGCTGGCATACTTTTCCGAGGGAGAACGCATGAAACGTCGAGACTTTATCAAGGCCACCGGGCTTGGAGTTGCAGGCGCCGCGACGATCGCGGCACCGGCGATCGCGCAGTCGATGCCGGAGATCAAATGGCGCATGACGGCGAGCTGGCCGAAGTCGCTGGACACGATCTACGGCGGCGCGGACGTGATGTGCAAGGCGGTCGCAGAGGCCACCGACAATAAATTCCAGATCCAGCTATTCGCCGCCGGTGAAATCGTTCCGGGCTTGCAGGTGCTCGACGCCGTGCAGAACGGCACCGTCGAGATGGGCCATACCTCTTCGTATTACTATTTCGGCAAGGACCCGACCTTCGCCTTCGGCACGTCGCTGCCGTTCGGGCCCAATGCGCGCCTCAATCAGGGCTGGTACATGCTCGGCGGCGGCAAGCAGGTGCTCGACGAGTTCTACAAAAATTACAACGTCATCTCGCTGTTGGCCGGCAACACGAACTGCCAGATGGGCGGCTGGTTCCGCAAGGAGGTCAAGACGGTCGCCGATCTGAACGGCCTCAAATTCCGCATCGGCGGCTTTGCCGGAAGCGTGCTGGCAAAGCTCGGCGTCGTGCCGCAGCAGCTCGCGGGCGGCGACATCTATCCGGCGCTGGAGAAAGGCACGATCGACGCAGCCGAGTGGGTCGGCCCCTACGACGACGAGAAGCTCGGCTTCAACAAGATCGCGCCGCACTACTACTATCCGGGCTGGTGGGAAGGCGGACCGATCCTGCTCGCGTTCGTCAATCTGGATAAGTGGAATGCGCTGCCGAAATATTATCAGGCCATGCTGACGCAGGCCGGCGCCTACGCCAACAACTGGATGATGGCGAAATACGATCAGGTCAATCCGCCGGCGCTGAAGAAGCTTCTGGCGGGCGGCACCAAGCTGCATGCCTTCTCGCCCGAGATCATGCAGGCCTCGTTCAAGGCGGCGATGGAGCTCTACGCCGAGATCTCCGCCAAGAACCCGAACTTCAAGAAGGTCTATGCCTCGCTGACCGACTTCGCCAACGATGGCTATCAGTGGTGGCAGGTCGCCGAGCTCGGCTTCGACAGCTTCATGGTACGGAACAGATTGATGGGTTGAGACCGGCGCGGCCCGTAGTGCTTGAAAGGAAAACCCCGGGGCAATGCCCCGGGGTTTTTGTTTCGTTGGTCGTGACGGCCTATTTTTTGGCGCTTTCCATCCAAAGTCGGGGATGGAAATCCCAAATCGAATGTTCCATGCTTGGGCCAAGCCTCGGCAAGAAGGCTGACTGGATACAACCGAGCCAGATACCCCCAGGGAGAAAGCATGAAACGTCGAGATTTTATCAAGGTCACCGGGCTTGCAGCCGCGGGCGCAGCGACGATTGCGGCTCCGGCCATTGCGCAATCGAGCCCCGAGCTCAAATGGCGCATGACCGCGAGCTGGCCGAAGTCGCTGGACACGCTCTACGGCGGCGCCGAAGTGATGGCGAAGTGCATCGCGGAGGCCACCGACAACAAATTTCAGGTCCAGCTTTTCGCCGCCGGCGAAATCGTCCCGGGCTTGCAGGTGCTCGATGCCGTGCAGAACGGCACCGTCGAAATGGGGCATACCGCGTCCTACTACTACTTCGGCAAGGACCCGACCTTCGCGATGGGCACCTCGCTGCCGTTCGGGCCGAACTCTCGCATCAATCAGGGCTGGTACATCAATGGCGGCGGCCAGCAGGTGCTCAACGAGTTCTTCAAGACCTACAACGTGTATTCAGTGGTCGCCGGCAACACCGGCTGCCAGATGGGCGGCTGGTTCCGCAAGGAGATCAAGACGCTCGCCGATCTGAACGGCCTGAAATTCCGCATCGGCGGCTTCGCCGGTAGGGTGGTGCAGAAGCTCGGCGTGGTGCCGCAACAGCTCGCCGGTGGCGACATCTATCCGGCGCTGGAGAAAGGCACCATCGACGCTGCCGAGTGGGTTGGTCCCTACGATGACGAGAAGCTCGGCTTCAACAAGATCGCCCCGCACTACTACTATCCGGGCTGGTGGGAGGGCGGTCCGATGAACATGGCCTACATCAATCTGGACAAGTGGAATTCGCTGCCGAAGCACTATCAATCCATCATCACACAGGCCGGCCAAACCGCCAGCAACTGGATGATGGCGAAATACGATCAGGTCAATCCGCCGGCCCTGAAGAAGCTGCTGGCCGGAGGCACCAAGCTGCACGCCTTCTCGCCCGAGATCATGCAGGCCTCGTTCAAGGCGGCGATGGAGTTATACGCGGAAATCTCCAATGAGAATGCCAACTTCAAGAAGGTCTACAAGTCGCTGACCGACTTCGCCAACGAGAGTTATCAGTGGTGGCAGGTCGCCGAGCTCGGCTTCGACAGCTTCATGGTGCGGAACAGATTGACGGGTTGACACGGCGGATTTCCCGCGAAGAAAAAACCCCGGAGCGAAAGCTCCGGGGTTTTGTTTTTCTCCGCTCGTATGGCGCTACTGTTTCGGCTGGCCGAAGTCGAGCGGCGGCAGCTCGATCTGCGGCACCTCGATCCTGACCTTGTTGAGGTCGACGTCGAGCGGCTTGTCGAGCAGGCCGGTCACGGTTATCGGGAAAGCGATCACGAGCACGACCATGATCGCCTGCAGTCCGATCCAGGGCATCGCTCCCCAATAGATGTCGGAACTCTTGACCTCCTTCGGCGCGACGCCGCGCAGATAGAACAGCGCAAAGCCGAACGGCGGATGCAGGAACGAGGTCTGCATGTTGACGCAGAGCATGACGCCGAACCAGATCAGCGCGGCATCCGGACCGACGACCGGCGCCAGGACCTTCTGCGCGATCGGCGCGATCATCGGCAGGATGATGAAGGCGATCTCGAAGAAGTCGAGGAAGAACGCCACGAAGAAGATGAAGATGTTGATGAAGATCAGGAAGCCCCAGACGCCGCCCGGCAGCGAGGTCAACAGATGCTCGAGCCAGACGCCGCCGGAGACGCCGAGGAACACCACCGAGAAGCAGGTCGAGCCGATCAGGATGAAGGTGACCATGCAGGTGATGCGCATGGTGGTCTGGTAACCCTGCTTGATCAGGTCGCGCAGTTCGGGAATGCGCACCGCCTCGAGGCAGACCCAGACGACCGCGAGATAGGTGACGGCGAAGGCCAGCTTGAAGATGATGTTCTCGCTGTAGAGCATCGCGACGATGACGCCGATGCCGGCGGCGATGATGCCGATGATCAGGATCTTGTTGCCGGTGGTGCTGAAATCCTTGTGGTGGATCGCGGCGAGCACGATGGCGCCGATCGCGCCCATGGCGCCGGCTTCGGTCGGCGTGGCGAGGCCCATCATCATGGTGCCGAGCACGACGAAGATCAGCACCGCCGAGGGGATGATGCCCATCAGGCACTTCTTCCACAGCGCCCAGCCGGTCAGCGTGCGCGCTTCCTTCGGCACCGGCGGCACGTGGTCCGGCTTGACCAGGCCGAGCAGGAAGGTGTAGCCGGCGAACAGCATGATCTGGAACACCGACGGCCCCCAGGCGCCGAGATACATGTCGCCGACCGACTTGCCGAGCTGGTCGGCGAGCACGATCAGGACCAGCGATGGCGGCACCAGCTGGGTGATGGTGCCCGAGGCCGCCAGCACGCCGGTGATGTAGCGCATGTTGTAGCCGTAGCGGATCATCACCGGCATCGAGATCAGCGCCATCGCGATCACCTGCGCCGCCACCGTGCCGGTGATGGCGCCGAGGATGAAGCCGACGATGATCACGGAATAGCCGAGGCCGCCGCGGACCGGGCCGAACAGCTGGCCCATCGAATCCAGCATGTCCTCGGCGAGGCCGCATCGCTCCAGCACCGCGCCCATGAAGGTGAAGAAGGGGATCGCGAGCAAAAGCTCGTTGGAGAGCACGCTGCCGAACACGCGGCCCGGGATCGCCTGCAGGAAGTTGAGGTCGAAGAAGCCAAGATGGATGGACAAGGAATCCGAACGAAAGCCCGACCGCGGCGAGCGTGAACGCCACCGGGAAACCGATCAGCATCGCCAGAACCAGGCCGCCGAACATCAGCGGCGGCATCATCTCCAGCGTGATCATTGCGTCGGCCTCTCGTATTTGGCGTCGATCGTGACGTAGCCCCTGCAGCGCCGCGGCGCGCTTGATGACTTCCGACACGCCTTGCAACGCGAGCAGCACGAAGCCGGCCGGGATCACGAACTTGATCGGCCAGCGGACCAGCCCTCCGGCGTTACCCGACATCTCGCCGACCGCATAGGCCTGCATGAAGAACGGCCAGGACAGATAGGCGAGCAGCAGGCAGGCCGGGATCAGGAAGAACAGCGTGCCGATCATGTCGAGCCAGAGCTGGCCGCGCTCGGTCAGGAACAGATAGAAGATCTCGACGCGCACATGCTCGTTGCGCTTGAAAGTGTAGGAGGCGCCGAACATCACCAGGATCGCGAACATGTACCACTGCAGTTCGAGCCAGCCGTTCGACGAGTAGCTGAAGGCGTAGCGGATCATCGCGTTGGCCGCGCTCACCACGCAGGCGAGCAGGACGAGCAGGTTGCAGACGTAGCCGATCCTCTCGTTGAGCTGATCGATGGCCGTGCTTAACGTCAGCAATGGACGCATCATGTTCTCCGCGGCCGCACGTTTGCGAACGGTGCGCCGAATTTTCCAACAGCAATCGCTCTCCGCGCCGGCCGCGCGAAGTCAGAACAAGCCGAGCCTGTCTGCAAAAGCGATTGCAAGAATTCCCTCCCCACGTGGCGCTTCTTGCTGTCTTGGTCGCACGAAAATCGCGCGGCGGCCCATCCGGCCGAGCAGGCATGAAAGCCCGCGCACCATTTCAGCGCGCTATCGCGCCGTCAATCGGAAAATGGGCAAATTGACGCTGGCGCCAAGCGCGTTGGACCGCTTTGGTAAATCTGCGAGATTTTGGCTACGCCGCCGGTCACGCTCATGTGGCGGCTGACGCTCGGCCGGTTGTGGCGGCGGTCGATGATGAAGTCGTGCCCCTTCGGCTTCAGTCCGATGGCGCGATCGATCGCGGCCGAAAGCAGTTCGTCGTCTGCCGATGCGCGCAGCGGTCTGCGCAAATCGGAGGCATCTTCCTGGCCGAGACACGTATGGAGCGTGCCGGTGCAGGTGATCCTCACCCGGTTGCACGACTCGCAGAAATTGTGGGTCATCGGCGTGATGAAGCCGAGCTTGCCGCCGGTCTCCGCGACGCTGACATAGCGCGCCGGCCCGCCGGTATTGTCGTCGATCTCGGTGAGGGTGAACTCCCGGCCGAGCCGTGCGCGGACCAGCGAGAGAGGGACGTATTGATCAATACGTCCCGCGCCGATCTCGCCCATCGGCATCACCTCGATCAGCGTCAGCGCCATGCCGGTGCCATGCGCCCATCGCAGCAGCGAGGGGATCTCGTCCTCGTTGAGGTTCTTGAGCGCCACGGTGTTGATCTTGACCGCAAGGCCCGCGGCGCGCGCCGCCTCGATGCCGGCCAGCACCTTGTCGAGCTCGCCCCAGCGGGTGATGGCGCGGAATTTTGCGGCATCGAGCGTATCCAGCGACACGTTGATGCGGCGGATGCCGCAATCGGCCAGCTCATGCGCAAAGCGCGCGAGCTGGGTGGCGTTGGTCGTCATGGTCAATTCGTGCAGCGCGCCGCTCTTCAAGTGACGCGACAGCGAGCGCACCAGCGACATCACGTTGCGCCGGACCAAAGGCTCGCCGCCGGTCAGCCGCAGCTTGCGCACGCCCTTGGCGATGAAGGCCGAACATAGCCGGTCGAGTTCCTCCAGCGACAGCAGGTCCGCTTTCGGCAGGAATGTCATGTCTTCCGACATGCAATAGAAACAACGCAGGTCGCAGCGGTCGGTCACCGACACCCGCAAATAGCTGATGCTGCGCCCGAACGGGTCGATCATCGGGCGCGACAGCGATGGGATGTTGGTGGGTCCGTTCATGCAACAGGCTTTCCGCGACCGCGGCGATCATGCTGCGATCTTTGAAGGCAATCTAAGCATGATGGCAGGGCTTCACAATCCGCAAAGCGTTGCGATGTCGGCCCTTTTTGATGTGCTGCGAATTAGCGGCTCGGCGCAGCCGCGGGGGGCGGTGGCGCGTTCGGATCGGGGAACGGAGACTCGGCGGGAGCGGCTGCGGCCGGTTTCGGCTTCTTCTTCTTGACCGACTTCGGTTTCATCCCCTTCGATTTCGGCGGCGGGCCGGCGGGTCGGAGTTCCGCGAATACGGGGTTAGGATCGGTTGTTGTCAGCGCCGAATCGTCGGGGTTGCGGATCACAGTCACCTGCACGGTGGCCGGTTCGAACCTGGGCAACAGGAAGGTGACGGTGAAGCCCGTGTCAGGCGCGGGAACCGAGACGGAGCAGGGTGTCTTGCAGCCCGGTCCAAGCGAGGTCTTGGCGTCGGCGCCGGGCGGCTGGGATGCGAGCTGGACCTGGATCGCGGGCGGAGTCGACCTGAAGTAATCGCCGAACGACGACATCGACGGCGTGGACGAGCAGCCGCCGAGGCTTGCCCCCGCAACAGCAATTGCGATCACTCGACGCATAATCGGACTCGTGCCCACCCTGCGGCCAACTGCCACAATTCGACCATAGGAGCGTCAGGACCCTCACGCAACGGCCGGCGACCGCATCGTTAATTGATGGTTAACGCGAGCCGCGGGCCTCCCAATAAAACTGAATTATTTCAGTGAATTACGACGGTCTTAGACTATCGGTCAGCGCCGCCACCGCGCCCGGCAGATCACGCATGTGATGGATCAGCCGATCGGGCTTCAGTTCGGCCATTGGCACGTCGGTATAGCCGAAACTGACGCCGATCACGGGAACGCCGGCCCGCCGCGCCACACCGATATCGGTTCCGGCGTCGCCGACCATGACGGTCGAGGCCATCGCGCCGCCGGCGCGCGCCACCGTCTGCTGCAGGATGGCCGGGTCGGGCTTCGCCACTCCGAACGTATCGGCGCCGCAGATCGCGGCAAAGCGCGTGGAAAGACCCAATTGGTCCAACAGTCGCTTCGACAGCCATTCGAGCTTGTTGGTGCACACTGCGAAACGGCAGCCGCGCGACGACAAATCGTCGAGCGCGCCTTCCAGGCCGTCGAACGGGCGCGATCCGTCGGCGATGTGGTCCGCGTAGTAGTCGATGAAATCTTTTGTCATGCGGTCGATGTCGCCGACGGTGGCCGCGCGGCCTTCGACCTCGAGCCCGCGCTCGATCAGCTTGCGGGCGCCGGCGCCGATCAGGTTGCGCGCCGAATGCAGCGGCACCGCCGGCAGGCCTTCGCGATCGAGCACGAAGTTGAGCGCGTCGATCAGATCGGGCGCGGTGTCGACCAAGGTGCCGTCGAGATCGAAGACGATGGTGGGTGCGGAAGTCATCGTGAAGCGCTATCGGTATGCGCGCAATCATGCAAGATGGCGTGAGCGGCTTCGAAGATCAGGAATGGGGAACACGATTGCGCGATTTTGCAGACAAGACCGCGTTCGTCACCGGCGGGGCGTCCGGCATCGGGCTGGCGCTCGGGCGGGCCTTTGCGGAAGCCGACATGAAGGTGATGCTCGCCGATGTCGGAGGCGAGCGCGCTTGAAAAAGCGTTGCAGAGCCTGAGCAACTACGGCAATCGCGTGCGGGGCGTCCGCTGCGACGTTGGAGATGCCGATAGCGTGGAGCGCGCGGCGCAGGCGACATTCGAAGCTTTCGGCAACGTCCATGTGGTCTGCAACAATGCCGGTGTCGCCGCCGGCGGCGGCATCGACAACATCTCGGCCGACAATTGGCGCTGGGTCGTCGACGTCAATCTGATGGGCGTGGTCTACGGCGTCAGGAGCTTCCTGCCGCATATCCTCGCCCATCACGAAGGCGGCCACATCGTCAATACCGCATCGATGGCCGGCATGTTCAACGGAATGGGGTTCAGCCCCTACGCGGCGACCAAGTTCGCGGTCGTCGCGATGTCGGAAGGGCTGGCGGCGCAGCTGCAGCCGCACGGTATCGGCGTCAGCGTTCTCTGTCCGGAATATGTGCGCACCCGGATCGGCGAGAGCGGACGCAATCGCCCCGGGCGCTACGGCGAGGGCCCGAAGCTCGATCCGGCGAGCCCGGCTGCCCAAGTGGTTGCGGAGATCGCAAGGCGGCTGGAGGCAGGCATCGATCCGGGAGAGGTCGCCGCGCGGGTCGTTACCGCGATCCGGAACGACGAGTTCTACATTTTCACCCATCCGAACATGCGTGAGGTGGTGGACGGACGGTTTGCGGCGATCCAGGCTGCGATGGACCGGGTATGACCTTGAATTCATGAAAACTCGCGGGATTGGACCCGCTTTCGGCTGTTCCCGGCCCTCAATCGACGCTAGAAGGCGGGCAATCCTTCGCGGGGCGTGATCCGGAAAAGTGTGAAGCGGTTTTCCGAAAAGATCATGCCCAAACTAAAGGGTGCGGGCATTTTCGTGACCATGGACGAACTGAAACGGCAGGCTGCAGCGCGCGCGCTTGAAGCGGTGCGCGACGGCATGAAGCTCGGGCTGGGCACCGGCTCGACCGCAAAACATTTCGTCGAACTTTTGGGCGAGCGGGTGCGGGCGGGCTTGAAGGTCATCGGCGTGCCGACGTCGGAGGCCACCCGCGTCAATGCCGAGCGCTGCGGCATTGCGCTCACCACGCTCGACGACGTGGACCAACTCGACCTCACCGTCGACGGCGCCGATGAATGCGATCCCGCGCTCAACCTGATCAAGGGCGGCGGTGGGGCGCTGCTGCGTGAGAAGATCGTCGCTGCCGCGTCGGATCGCATGATCGTGATTGCCGATGAGAGCAAATGGGTCGACCCGCTCGGCCGCTTTCCGCTGCCGGTGGAGGTGATCCCGTTTGGCCTGGCGGCGACCCAGCGTGCCATGGGCAAAGCGTTTGCTCAAAGCGGCGTTTCCGGACAAATGGCGGTCCGCAAGGCCAGGAATGGCCACGTTTTTGTCACCGATGGCGGCCACTGGATTATCGATGCCCATCTCGGGCGGATAACGGATGCCCCGCGGCTTGCGGGCCTGTTGGGTGCGATTCCCGGTGTTGTCGAGCACGGGCTGTTCATCGGTCTGGCTGACACCGCCGTGTTGGCCGGTGCAAATGGAATTCGCGTTGTCGAGCGGCGGTAGTGGTCCAATTCTAACATTCGCTCCCCGTTTGCGGAGCCAGGTTTGCGAATGTTAGAATCAAAGGACCACTACCAATTTGATGATGCGAGTGGAGCTTAGGATTTGACGTTCGCATGAAGGAGTTCGCGGCATGTGGGTAGCGAACGTCAAATCCGCTCCACTCGTGCTGCACATCGAGGGAGAAGCGGAATGAAGAGCTTTTTGAAAATCCTGGCGGCTGCCGGCCTCTTGTTGGCACTGGGCATGCCCGCCAGCGCGCAGCAGAAACAGGCAGCGCCCACCCCGCAAGCCCCGGGTCTCAAGCAGTGTTCCCCGGCCGCGCTGGATGCCGCGCGTGAAGTCCTGAAGTTCAAGAACGCGCCCACGCTCTATGCAAACATCATCCCGAACATTGTCCTGCAGACCAAGGAGGCGTTGCTGTCGGCGAACCTGAACCTCCAGAAGGACCTCACCGAGGTTTCCGCCATCGTCGCCCAAAGCCTGGCGGGCCGCGAGAAGGAGGTCGGCGAGGGCATGGCACAGGTCTACTGCAACGAGTTCAGCGAGCAGGAATTGAAGGACCTCGTCACTTTCTACAAGTCGCCGCTCGGCCAGAAGCTGCTGTTGTCCGAGCCTCGGGCAATCCAGTTCAGCATGGGTTATATGAACCAGTGGGCGCAGAACTTCGCCGAGGTGGTCAATGCCGCGTTCCGCGCGGAGATGCGCAAGCGCGGCAAGCAAATCTAGCTGCCGCGGCAACAGGGTCGAGTGCCGCCGATTTGAAGTTCCTGCGCCTGTGCCTCAAGTTCGAACCAGGAACTTCAAATCGAAAGCGGCACTCGAATCCTGAGATTGCGCGTGCCCCTTTGTTTCCGAAGTTCGCATGAGGGGTCCCGCGAAAGAGTGCGAACTTCGGAAACGGGGCACGAGGTGCAGGATGGCTGAGTTCGACGTCGACCTGTTTGTCATCGGAGGAGGGTCGGGCGGCGTGCGCGCCGCCCGGATCGCGGCCAACCACGGCGCCCGCGTGATGATCGCCGAAGAGTATCGGATGGGCGGCACTTGCGTGATCCGCGGCTGCGTGCCGAAGAAGCTGTTCGTGATGGGCTCGCATTTCCGCCAGGAGATGGAAGACGCCGCCGGCTTCGGCTGGTCTGTTTCGGGCGCCGCCTTCGATTGGCCCACGCTGATCGCCAACAAGGACAAGGAGATCGCGCGCCTCGAGGCCGCCTATACGACCAATGTGGAGAAATCCGGCGCGGAAGTCGTGAAGACCCGCGCGGTGCTCGACGACGCCAAGACGGTGCGTCTCGCCAACGGCAAGACCGTGAAAGCCCGATACATCCTGATCGCCACCGGCGGCGCGCCCAATCACGGGCCCGCCATCCCCGGCATCGAGCATGTGATCTCCTCCAACGAGGCGTTCCACTTGCCCGAATTGCCGAAGCGCGTGCTGATCCAGGGCGGCGGCTATATCGCGCTGGAGTTCGCCTGCATCTTCGCCAACTTCGGATCCGACGTGACGGTGGTCTATCGCGGCGACAACATCCTGCGCGGCTTCGATGACGATGTCCGTGCCCACCTCCGCGGCGAGATGGAGAAGGAGGGGATCACGATCCTCACCGGCTGCACCGTCAGGTCGGTCGAAAAGCACGGCAAGGACTTCACCTCGCATCTGTCGAACGGGTCGAGCGTCGCATCCGATCAGGTGATGTTCGCGATCGGGCGGCATCCCAACGTCGCCAATCTCGGGTTAGACAAGGCCGGCGTCGCCATCAATCCCAAAAATGGCGGTGTCGCCGTCGATGGCTGGTCGAAGAGCTCGGTGCCGAACATCTACGCGATCGGCGACGTCACCCATCGCTTCAATCTTACGCCGGTCGCGATCCGCGAAGGCCACGCCTTTGCCGACACCGTGTTCGGCAAGCGCCCGGTGCAGGTCGATCATTCCACGATTCCGACCGCTGTGTTCTCGCAGCCGGAGGTCGGCACGGTCGGATTGACCGAGACGGAAGCCCGCGCACAGTACAGTCATGTCGACGTCTACAAGGCCACCTTCCGGCCGATCAAGGCGACCATGTCCGGCCGCGACACCCGCGTGCTGATGAAGCTGCTGGTCGACGGCGCGAGCGATCGCGTGCTCGGCTGCCACATCGTCGGCGATACCGCCGCCGAGATCATTCAGGCCGTTGCGATCGCGGTGAAGATGAAAGCGACCAAGGCCGATTTCGATGCGACCTTTGCGTTGCATCCGACCGCGGCTGAAGAGCTCGTCACCATGCGCACGCCCAGC
Source organism: uncultured Alphaproteobacteria bacterium (assembly GCA_963732085.1). Taxonomy (GTDB): domain Bacteria; phylum Pseudomonadota; class Alphaproteobacteria; order Rhizobiales; family Xanthobacteraceae; genus Bradyrhizobium. The sequence continues at coordinate 101,950 of CAVSYJ010000001.1, forward strand.
GCGCGCCATATCCGGCAGGCTGCTGAGTAGAGGCAGCGCTCAGCGCGTCGGCGCGGCGTTCGTGATCTCCTGCGCGACAGCTGGAGCGTGCTGCTGCGACTTTGCGACCTCGGGCGAACCGCTGCCGAAGCGGTGCTGGTAGACCAGCAAATTCTCCATCACGCGCTGCACGTAGTTGCGCGTCTCGGAGAAGGGGATGCGCTCGGCCCAGTCGACGGGATCGACGTTGGGGTCGCGCGGATCGCCATAGGCCTTGATCCAGTCGCGGACGCGGCCGCGGCCGGCATTGTAGCCGGCGAAGGTCATGATGAAGTTGCCCTTGTATTCGGCCAGCAGCGCGCTGATCTCGGCCGCGCCCATCTGGGTGTTGTAGACGGGATCGGACACCATCTTGTCCCAGTCATATTTGACGTTGAACCGCTTGGCGGTGTCCTTGCCGGCTTCGGGCGTCACCTGCATCAACCCGACCGCCATGCGCCGACGATTTGTCGCGCTGGTCGAACGCGCTTTCGGTGCGCGCGACCGAATAGATCACGCTGCGATCGATGGGCTGACCGAACTGCGTATGCTCGGGAATGCCGATGGTCGGGAAGGCGTAGGCGTCGACCGGCAGCCCGCGGCCGAGCGCGGTCCTGCCCAACTCCAGCATCGCATGGGCATCGTTGTGGCGTCCCATCGCTTCGGCGAGCGCCGACATGGCCGCAACGTCGGTGCTCTGCTCGGCGAGGTCGGCGCCGAAAGCAACCACGATATCGCGTTCGCCGATCGCGTAGAGCAGGTCGACCGCGCGCACGATCTCGTCTGCCACGGCCGAGCTGCTGGCGAGTTGCGGCTGCGGCGGCATGCGCAGCTCCATTTTGTCGATGCCAAGCTGGGCGCGCGACAATTGTCCGTAATAGGCGGTCGGATAGCGCGCCGACATTTCGTAGTACTTGCGCATCGCCGCCTTGTCGCCGAGCGCTTCCGCAGCGCGGCCGCGCCAGTAATTGGCCCGGGCCAGCGTGATCGGATTGGTGGCGCCTTCGTCGATCCGGGCGAAATAGGCACGCGCCGTCCTGGGATCGTCGAGATAGCGCAGCGCGATCCAGCCCGGCATGAACTGGGAGTCCGCACGATAAGCGTCGCTCGCCGGCATCGCGGCGTCGAAGGTCACGTCATAGGCGGCCTGGTAGTCGCGCAGGTCGAGCAGCTTGCGCGCCAGCAGGCGGCGGACGCGCCACCATTCGTCGGTGTCCTGCTGCGCCATGGTCTCTTTCGGCGCGATCCGCAAAAGGTTCGCCGCATCGACGAACCTTTCCTTGCGCATCAGGAACTGGATGCGGCACAGCACGTAGCCGAGATCCCGGCTGGCGTCGGCGGAGACCGCATCGAGCTTGTCGGAGGCCTTGTCGTCGCCCTTCACCGCGCTGCAGGCCTTGACGATCGCGACCGCGTCGTCACCGACGCGCTTGGCGGCGCGCATCGCACCCGAAATATCCTTGGCGCCGAGGCGCTGGTCCATGCGGGCCATGTGGTCTTCGCGGCCGAGCAGATCGCGGAAGGCATCGAGCACGTCGGATTCGGTGCGTTCGGTCAGTTCTCCCGATCGATAGGCCTCGCGCACCAGGCGCTGGGCGCCGTCGCGATCGCCTTCGCCCAGCCGCACACGCGCAAGCGCGAAACGGCCGCGCGCGGTCAGCGGCTGATCGCCGGTGAAGGCGTGCACGGTGGCCGCATCGCTGTTCTCCTGCCACAGCCGCGATTCGGCGCGCCGGCGCAGCAGCGTGGTGCCGGGCCATTCGGGATTGTCGGTGATGAATGCGAGATAGCGGCTGAAGAGCGCGGACGACTCCGAATGACGCAGGATGAACCATTCGGCGAGCTTCTGCGCCGCGGGATCGGTGATCTTCTTCTCTGCGTCGATCGCGTCACTGGTCTTGCCGCGTCGCGCAAGATCCATCGCATCCTTCACCGCCGCCTGATCGCCGGTCAGCTCCGGTTTCTTCTCGGCGGGCTCGTCGTCGTGCTTCTTCTTGCGGGGCTTTACCGCTGCATGCTCGGTGCGCTTCGGCTTCGCGTCCTGCTTGGCGGCCTTGTCGTCTTCTCTTCTTCTTGACCGCGGTGCCGCGCTCGGGCCGCGCAGCGGTCGCGGCCGCCGGCTTCTTCTCTGGCTGAATCTGTTTTGGACGCGCGGCGAGCGCATCGTGTGAGGTGCCCGCCAGCGCCGCAAGGACGAACAGGCACGGCAACGGCCGGAACAGTCGATGCATTCCGTGGTCCCCTCTGAGCCGACCGGCGCGACGAGCAAGCTCATGCGCCCCATCCGGTCGAAACTTCACTCACGGTATCACTAGATTGATTCGCAACTGTCACGCGTCGGCAACACGAAGCACTCCTAGTGCCCGACAATTGTGGCAACAATCGAGGGAATTGAGTCCGAGTCGGACCTATTAGCCCTCGAGCCACTCGGCCGCACCCCGCCACAGCGTGTCCCGATGTTCGGGGCGGAAGAACCCGAAATGCCCGATCCTGGGTACGCGGAGTTCGCCCGGAGTCACTGCAAGCACGTCGGGTTTGATCGATGTGTAAGCCGCGCAAAGCCGCTCCACCGCGGTCCGCGTCGCCCAGGGATCGTCGGTCATGCACATCGCGCGCATCGCGCCTTTGTACTTCTCGAAATTTGGCAGCCCGGTCACGCTCGGATCGTCAAGCACGTAACGCGGGCTGTTCACCCAATGCGCCCATTGCAGGAACACGCCCTTGGGCAGATCCTCGCCGATGCCGCTCCAACCGGGCGCATAGCCGAACACGCGCGTCAGGGCAGGGCCGACGACATTCATCATCGCATAGACGCGATAGCGTTCGGGCGACGCCATCAGCTTCCAGTAGCCGAGCTGCGCCGCGATCAGGAGTGCGCGCGACACTTCGGTGTTGTTGGGAAGCAGTCCCAGCGCCTGGCCGCCGAAGGAATGGCCGACATAGGTGAGGGGCAGGGTGTTGTAACGCTCCCGCATCCAGCGGAGCGCGGCGGTCGCATCGAGCATCGCCCAATCCGTCATCGAGGCTTTGAAGCCCACCAGCGATTTCGGCTTGTTGTAACCCTCGAGCGCAACTCCGCGGCTGCCGCCGATACCGCGGTAGTCGAAGGTGAGGACTGCAAAGCCGCGCCGCGCCAGATAGCCGGCAAAGCCGCGGTAGATCTTGCGCGGCACCGCGGTGGCCGAAGAGATCAGCGCGGCACGGTGCCGCGTGCCGCGCGGCAGGAAAAGGGTCGCGCCCAGCTTGTAACCGTCAGCCGCAGGCACGGTGATGTCGTCGGCAAAAACATCGTCCAGCCCGGCGTCGGTCAACGCGATTTCCCCCATACCTCTCAGCTGGCTTTAAGCAAATGCGAATTCAGCTTTTGCCGCAAGGGGTTGACGCGAATACCGCGCGCTTCGGAAATCCAAGTGGCGATCCCGCAACAGCCTGTGTATAACGCGGCACTTCGCGTTTCCCCGATAAGTAGCGGTTTTTGCTCAGGAGTTAACGTCATGTCCGAGCGCTGGGCACCCGAGAGCTGGCGGTCCAAGCCGGTGCTGCAAATCCCCGACTATGCCGATCCCAAAGCCTTGGCCGATGTCGAGGCGCAGCTTGCGACCTTCCCGCCGCTGGTATTCGCCGGCGAGGCCCGCAACCTGAAGAAGTCGCTGGCGCGGGTGGCTGCGGGCGAGGCCTTCCTGCTGCAGGGCGGCGACTGCGCCGAGAGTTTTGCGGAGCACGGCGCCAACAACATCCGCGACTTCTTCCGCGTGTTCCTGCAGATGGCGGTCGTGCTGACCTATGCCGGCGCGGTGCCGGTGGTCAAAATCGGCCGCATCGCCGGACAGTTCGCCAAGCCGCGGTCGTCGCCGACCGAGAAGGCCGATGGCGTCGAACTGCCGAGCTATCGCGGCGATATCGTCAACGACATCGCTTTCACCGCCGAAGCGCGCAAGCCCGATCCGCAGCGCCAGCTGATGGCCTATCGCCAGTCGGCCGCGACGCTGAACCTGCTCCGTGCGTTTGCGACCGGCGGCTACGCCAATCTCGCCAGCGTGCATCAGTGGATGCTCGGCTTCCTGAAGGACTCGCCGCAGTCCCGCCGCTACAAGGAACTGGCCGACCGCATCTCGGAGGCGCTGGATTTCATGCGCGCCTGCGGCCTCGATCTCGAATCCCATCCCGAACTGCGCGCGACCGACTTCTACACCAGCCACGAGGCGCTGCTGCTCGGCTACGAGCAGGCGATGACGCGGGTCGATTCCACGACCGGCGACTGGTACGCGACATCAGGCCACATGATCTGGATCGGCGACCGCACGCGCCAGCTCGATCACGGCCATGTCGAATATTTCCGCGGCATCAGGAATCCGATCGGCCTGAAATGCGGTCCGTCATCTGAAAGCTGACGAACTGATCAAGCTGATCGACGTGCTCAATCCCGACAACGAGCCGGGACGGCTGACCCTGATCGGCCGCTTCGGCGCCGACAAGGCCGGCGATCATCTGCCGGCGCTGGTGCGCGCGGTGAAGCGCGAAGGTCGGGTCGTGGTGTGGTCCTGCGATCCCATGCACGGCAACACCATCACCTCGACATCAGGCTACAAGACCCGGCCGTTCGACCGCATCCTGTCCGAGGTGCGGACCTTCTTCGCCGTTCACGCGGCGGAGGGCACCTATCCCGGCGGCGTGCATCTGGAGATGACCGGTAACGACGTCACCGAGTGCCTCGGCGGCGCGCGCGCGATCACGGACGAGGATCTCAACGACCGCTATCACACGGTCTGCGATCCCCGTCTCAACGCCGAGCAGTCGATCGATCTCGCGTTCCTGATCGCCGAGCGCCTGAAGCAGGAACGCGCCGGCAAGGTGAAGCCTGTTTCGGCTGCAGCGGGTTTCTAGTGCCGCCGATTTGAAGTTCCTGATGTGCCCGCAGAGAGTTCGTTCAGGAACTTCAAATCGAAAGCGGCACTAGGATATTTTAGGGGGCACTAGTTTTGCTGCGACTTTGGCGGGCCACGGTCAATTCGCGTAACGGCCTGATCTTCGCGGCCCGTTCCGAGGAGGCTATTCGTCAGGAACTGATTGCGCTGGTGCTGGCCATTCCCCTGGCCTGGCTGGTCGGCATCACCGTGATGCGGCGCATCGAGCTGTTCGGCGCCGTGGTGCTGGTGCTGGTGGTCGAGCTGCTCAACACCGCGATCGAGAAGCTGTCCGACCGCCTGACCATGGATCACGACCCGCAGATCGGCCGCGTCAAGGACATGGGCTCGGCCGCGGTCGGGATCATGCTGTTGATGTCCGCGCTGTTCTGGCTGTTTGCCATCGCCGAGCGCATGGGTCTGATCTGAAGCAAATCATTGCGGCGAACCGCGCCGCGGTGCACCATCGAGGCCATGACCGAACGCGCCACAGAACTGAAGATCACGCTGGCCCAGCTCAACCCGACGGTAGGCGATGTCGAGGGCAATGCCGCCAAAGCGCGCGCCGCCCGCGCGCGCGCCGCCGCCGACGGCGCCGACCTGGTGGTGCTGCCTGAATTGTTCATCACGGGTTATCCGCCGGAAGACCTCGTGCTGAAGCCGGCGTTCCAGGCCGCCTGCCGCTCCGCGGTCGAAACGCTTGCGCGCGAAACCGCCGATGGCGGGCCGGCCATGCTGATCGGCAGTCCCTGGGTCGAGGACGATAAGCTTTACAACGCCGTCGCGCTGCTCGACGGCGGACGGATCGCCGCGCTGCGCTTCAAGGCCAACTTGCCGAACTACGGCGTGTTCGACGAGAAGCGCCTGTTCGCGCGCGGGCCGGCGGCGGGCCCTGTCACGGTGAAGGGTGTCCGCGTCGGCGTGCCCATCTGCGAGGACATCTGGCTGGAGGAGTCAGAGGACTACGAAAACGTGGTCGAGTGTCTCGCCGAGACCGGCGCCGAAATTCTCGTCGTGCCGAACGGCTCGCCCTATTCGCGCGACAAGACCGACATTCGGCTGTCGATCGCGGTGGCGCGCGTCACCGAGAGCGGCTTGCCGCTGGTCTATCTCAACCAGGTCTGCGGCCAGGACGAACTGGTGTTCGACGGCGCCTCGTTTGCGCTCAACGCCGATCTTTCGGTTGCGGCGCAATTGCCCGACTTCGTCGAGGACATCACCACGCTGCGCTGGACCAAAGGCAATGACGGCTGGCGCTGCAATGGTCCGGTCGCGAAGGTGCTCGAAGACGACAAGGCCGATTATGCGGCCTGCGTGCTCGGCTTGCGCGACTATGTCCGCAAGAACGGTTTTCCCGGCGTGCTGCTCGGCATTTCCGGCGGCATCGATTCCGCGCTGTGCGCGGCGCTCGCCGTCGACGCGCTCGGCGCCGACAAGGTCCGCGGCGTGATGCTGCCTTATCGCTTCACCGCGCAGGTCTCGCTCGACGATGCGGCAAAGCTCGCGCAAAATCTCGGCATTCGCTACGAGGTGCTGCCGATCGCGGACGCCGTGGAGGGTTTCGAGAAAATCCTGTCCGCGCCATTCAAGGGACTGGAGCGCGACATCACCGAGGAAAACCTGCAGGCGCGCGCCCGCGGCACGCTGCTGATGGCGATCTCCAACAAGACCGGCGCCATGGTGGTGACGACCGGCAACAAGTCGGAAATGTCGGTCGGCTACGCCACCCTCTATGGCGACATGAACGGCGGCTACAATCCGATCAAGGACATCTACAAGACCGAGGTGTTCCGCCTTTCGTCACTGCGCAACGCCTGGAAACCGGATGGCGCGCTGGGACCGTCGGGCGAGGTGATCCCGGTCAACATCATCACGCGACCGCCGACGGCGGAGCTGCGCGAGAACCAGACCGACCAGGATTCGCTGCCGCCCTACGACATGCTCGACGCAATCCTCGAGCGGCTGGTCGAGCGCGAGGAGCCCTTGGCTTCCATCATCGCCGCCGGCTTCGACAAGGACGTGGTGACGCGGATCGATCGCCTGCTCAACATCGCCGAATACAAGCGCAGGCAGGCTGCGCCCGGCGTCAAGGTGACCACCCGCAATTTCGGCCGCGACCGCCGCTATCCCATTACCAACCGTTTTCGCGATGGCGGCAATGCGTTGCCCGCGCCCGACGAGGCGCTGGTGACGCGCGGCACGCGCGCGTCGATCGAGGCGTTCGAAGGCTAACCGAGCGTCGGGTGAGCGACTCTCCGCGTAGCTCGATTCACCCCTCCCTATGGGAGAGGTGTGACAGCTGCGAGCTTAGCGCGTCTGGATTGTTCGGCAGGAAGGTCGGGCCGACCGAGCGGATCTGCTTGTCGCCGGAGGAGGCCGTCGCTGCCGGCGGCGCGGGTGTCTCGGCGGGAGTGGGAGCCGGCGCGGTCGCGGCAGCCGCGGCGGGCGGCGCGCCTTTCTTCGAGGCAGGACCCTTCGCCGGCTGCTGCGCGCGCTGCTGCATCTTCTTCGCGCTCTCTTCGGTGACGATGATGTCGCCCTGCTGCTGCGCCGCCGCCGTGTCGTCGATCGTCTTCAACGCATCGGACCAGGTCTGGCCCTGCGCCTTGCAGGCGCAGGACGGATTGAACTCGGTGCGGAAGTGGAACGCGTTCGGCAACGCCGTGTAGGGCTGGCCGTTGACCGAGATCGCCTGATTGATGTCCTCGCCGGGATTCTTGTACGCGTAGAGCGCGGCATCCGTCGCCGGGCACAGCGCCTTGCAGGTTTTCTCGTCGTCGGGAAAACGTGCCGGCACGGTCGCAAACGAGACCGGGAAATAGCCGCCGTCGCAGGTTCGTACGCACACCGTGCGATAGGTGCCCGAGGGCGGGCCGAGATCGCCGAGCTGCGGCGAGGTCGTCGCATTGCCGCCGCCGAACAGATTGTTCAGAAAGCCGCCACCGCCCTGGGGTGGTGGTGGCGCTGCTGCGGCATATTGCGGTCCGCAATTATTCTGCGCGAGCGCGGTCATCACCGAACGGCGCTGGTTGTCGCGATCATCGCCGCCGAAGCTGCCGCCGCGCAAGCGTTCGAGATTGCCGGTGATCTGGTCGAGGTTGGCGCGCATCTGCTGGATCTGGTTGTTGACCGGACCGCATTGCGCAGCGCGATTGTTGAACATCGAGAAGAAGCCCGAGGACTCGCAGCCCATGCGCTTGGCTTGCGTCGTGACGCGATCGAGCTCGCTCTGCTGCTTGGCGGCCGCATCCTGGTAGCGGCGGATCTGATCGTCCTTGCCCGGATCGCCGCTGCCGCCGCGGTCGATTGTCGCAAGCTGCGCTTCCAGCCGCGGGCAGATCGGATTGACCGCAGGGGCACCCGCGGGTCCCGCAGCGCCTGCAGGAGGCGGCGCGGGCGAGGGCGGCGGCGGCGCGCCCGGGCTCGTCTGCGCAAACGCCGCGCTATTCAATGCCACGCCGCCAACGATGACGGCGCAGGCAAGGGCCCGGCGGACGAGGGAAAGGGTCGCAAGTTCAGGCATGAAGGCCAATCATAGGGATTGCCGCGCGCATTCGGAAGCGGAAGCAGCCTCCCATAGCCCCTTCCGTGGGCAGCGTCACGTCGTTTCGGCGGCAGCCTTGTGACCGGAACCTTGCCTTCAGACCTTCAGCGCTGGCAGGTGATGGCGACGTAGTCGTCGCACTTGCCGTGCGGACAATTCGCACCCTCTTTCGGCACCGATCCCGTGATTTCATCGGGATCGACGCGGCGATAGGACGAGGCCTGCGCAAAATCCCGTGAGCGGCAATAGGATGCTGCGGCGTGGGCGCCGCATTTCTCGCCCTTGGCCAGGCACTGGTCGACGCCGTAACCGTCGGAATGGTTGGCGACGATGAACACCCGGGTTTCGGCGGACGCCGGCGCGGTGAAGATGAAGACTGCGCAGGCCACGAGCGCTGGAATGAGCCGCATGATGCACCGGAAAATGAGAGGAGCGCCCTCAATCGATAATCCCAAATGATTAAGAATGATTAACCATGGCGGGGCCGTCTAGTGCCCACTTTCCGAAGTTCGTGCTCCATTGCCGCATTACCTTTCACGAACTTCGGAAAGTCATGGGCACTAGCAAACCTATGTTTCTAGTACCGCTTTCGATCTGAAGTCCCTGAAACCGATTTTGCCACGAGTGAGTCAGGGACTTCAGATCGGCGGTACTAGCGGCGCGAAAGCGGCTTTTTCGCGGCTCTTGACGGAACGCCACGGTCGGGGCATTGGTGTTCCCCATGAACGGCTTCCTCGCCATTTGCTGCATTTGCGGGATTATTCGCTAGCTAACCGCTGGCTGAGGCCGTCTTTTCTCAAAACCTGAGATCACTGGACGCCCGGCCGGGAGGTAGGGTGTCCTATGGAATTGCGCCTTTACGATACGCTGACCGGTGAGAAACGGCCCTTCAAGCCGATCGATCCCGCGCGCGTGCGCATGTATGTCTGCGGCCCGACGGTCTACGACTTCGCGCACATCGGCAATGCGCGCCCGGTGATCGTGTTCGACGTGCTGTTTCGCTTGCTGCGTCATCTCTATGGCGCCGATCACGTCACCTATGTCCGCAACATCACCGACGTCGACGACAAGATCAACGAGCGGGCCGCGCGCGACTTTCCGGGCCTGCCGCTGAACGAGGCGATCCGCAAGGTCACGGAGATCACCGAGCGGCAGTTCCACGAGGACGTCGATGCGCTCGGTGCGTTGAGGCCGACGGTCGAGCCGCGCGCGACCGAGCACATTCCGGAAATGCGGACGCTGATCGAGAAGCTGGTTGCCGGCGGCTTCGCCTATGTCGCCGAGGATCACGTGCTGTTCTCGCCGGAGGCGATGAACGCGGCGAACACCGTGCTGCCGCGTTACGGCGCGCTGTCCAACCGCTCGCTCGACGAGATGATCGCCGGCGCCCGCGTCGACGTCGCGCCCTACAAGCGCGGCAACACCGACTTCGTGCTGTGGAAGCCGTCGAAGCCCGGCGAGCCGTCCTGGCCGTCGCCATGCGGGCATCGCGGCGCCCGGCCGTCCGGGCTGGCACATCGAATGCTCGGCGATGGCCTGGAAGCATCTCGGCGAGGCGTTCGACATTCATGGCGGCGGCATCGACTTGAAGTTTCCGCATCATGAGAACGAGCTGGCGCAGACCTGCTGCGCGTTTCATGCGAGCCGCATGGCCGACATCTGGATGCACAACGGCTTCCTGCAGGTCGAGAGCGAGAAGATGTCGAAGAGCAACAGGCAACTTCATCACCATCCGCGAGCTGCTCGTGGACTGGCCCGGTGAGGTGCTGCGGCTCAACATGTTGAAGACGCATTATCGCTCGCCCACCGACTGGACGCTGAAGGGCGTCGAGGAAAGCGCGAAGACGCTCGACGACTGGTATCGCGTCGCGGCCGATGTCAGCGGCGGCAAGCCGGCCGATGCCGTGCTTGACGCACTCGCCGACGATCTCAACACGGCGCAGACGATCACGGCGCTGCACAGCTTGCGCGCGAACGACGCCGATCGCGCCACGTTCGCGGCATCGCTGCGCTTGCTCGGCTTCTTGTCCGAGAGTGCGTCGCAATGGGAGGGGCGCAAGCGCAAGGCGAGCGGCGTCGACGCCGATCGCGTCAATGCGCTGATCTCCGATCGGACCGCTGCGCGTGCGCGAAAGGACTTCAAGGAGTCCGATCGTATCCGCGACGAGCTCGCCGCCATGGGCATCGCCATCAAGGATTCCAAGGACGGCACCACCTGGGAGGTCGCCCGATGAGCGACACCCCCGCGCTGCGGCCGTTCCTCGCCGCCGACACGCCGGTGCTGGCGGCGATCTTTGCCGCCGCGGTCGAGGAACTGACCGGTGACGACTACAGCCGCGAGCAGCAGGAGGCCTGGGCCGCGCTTGCCGAGGACGAGGACGCCTTCGGCAAGAAGCTGGCCGGCGAATTGACCTTGATCGCCACCTTGCAGAACGCGCCGGTCGGCTTCGCCTCGCTGAAAGGCAAGGACCACGTCGACATGCTCTATGTGCATCCCGGCGTGGCCGGGCAGGGCGTCGCCTCGATGCTGCTCGATGCGCTGGAGAAGCTGGCCGGCGGCCGCGGCGCGGTCAAGCTCACCGTCGATGCCAGCGACAATGCCGCGGATTTCTTCAAGAAGCGCGGCTATGTCGCCATGCAACGCAACAGCATCACCGTCAACGGCGAGTGGCTCGCCAACACCAGCATGCAGAAGACATTGGGAGGCAAGACATGAGCCGCGAACGCCTCTATCTCTTCGACACCACGCTGCGCGACGGCGCGCAGACCAACGGCGTCGACTTCACGCTGGCCGACAAGCGGGTGATCGCGCACATGCTCGACGATCTCGGCATCGACTATGTCGAGGGCGGCTATCCCGGCGCCAATCCGACCGACACCGAATTCTTCGCCGAGAAACCGAAGCTCGACCACGCGCGCTTCACCGCGTTCGGCATGACGCGGCGGGCAGGGCGCTCGGTCTCCAACGATCCCGGCGTCGCCGGTCTGCTCGAGGCGAAGGCGGACGCGATCTGCTTCGTCGCGAAATCCTCGGCCTATCAGGTCCGCGTCGCGCTCGAGACCACCAACGAGGAAAATCTCGCCTCGATCCGCGACAGCGTCGCGGCCGCGAAGAAGGCGGGGCGCGAGGTGATGCTCGACTGCGAGCATTTCTTCGACGGTTACAAGGAGGATGCGCAATTTGCGCTCGCCTGCGCCAAGGCAGCCTACGAGTCCGGCGCGCGCTGGGTGGTGCTGTGCGACACCAATGGCGGCACCATGCCGCATGAGGTCACGGAGATCGTCACTGAAGTGACGAAGCATATCCCCGGCAGCCATGTCGGCATTCACGCCCATAACGATACCGAGCAGGCGGTCGCCAATTCGCTCGCGGCCGTGCGTGCCGGCGCGCGGCAGATCCAGGGCACGCTCAACGGATTGGGCGAGCGCTGCGGCAACGCCAATCTCTGCTCGCTGATTCCGACCTTGAAGCTGAAGCGCGAATTTGCCGATGCTTTCGAGATATCTGTGTCGGATGCCAAGCTCGCCAGCCTGATGAAGGTGTCGCGCACGCTCGACGACATGCTCAACCGCGCGCCCCATCGTCATGCGCCCTATGTCGGCGAAAGCGCGTTTGTCACCAAGGCTGGCATTCACGCCTCGGCGATGATGAAGGATCCGCAGTCCTACGAACACGTACTGCCGGACGCTGTCGGCAACCGTCGCAAGGTGCTGGTGTCCGACCAGGCCGGCCGTTCCAACGTGATCGCCGAGCTCGATCGCGCCGGCATTCCCTATGACAAGAGCGATCCCAAGCTTGCGCGCCTGGTCGAGGAATTGAAGGAGCGCGAGGCGCAGGGTTTTGCCTACGAGTTCCGCCAATGCGTCGTTTGATCTGCTGGCGCGGCGCACGCTCGGCCGTGTGCCCGAATATTTTCGGGTCGAGCAGTTCGACGTCAATGTCGAGCAGCGCTATAACGCCAACGGCCAGCGCGTTACCGTGGCGCTCGCGGTGGTCAAGGTCGACGTCGCCGGCGAGCGGCTGATCTCGGCGGCCGAAGGCAACGGTCCGGTCAACGCGCTCGACGTCGCGCTTCGCAAGGACCTCGGCAAGTACCAGAAATATATCGAGGGGTTGAAGCTGATCGACTATCGCGTGCGCATCCTCAACGGCGGCACCGAAGCGGTCACGCGCGTCCTGATCGAAAGCGAGGACGAGACCGGCGAGCACTGGACCACGGTCGGCGTGTCGCCGAACATCATCGACGCCTCATTCCAGGCGCTGATGGATTCGGTGACCTACAAACTGGTGAAATCAGGCGCGCCGGCCTGAATGGGGCGCAGGCGCGCTGTTCCCGTCTTTTTGTAATGCAACAGCGCGCCCCGGCGCACTGGCATTCCCGATTTCGTATGGGTATAATTTCCGCCGATTTGGTGGTGACACAGATGTCGGTTTCGAGATTCGGTTTCGTCGTCGCAATGGCGATGCTCTCTGTGAGCGGGCGCGCGCATGCGCAGGCCGTCAACCCGCTGACCTATTGGACGCCCGGCTGGCCGCTCGGCTTCTCCGGCGATTCCGTGGCGGACGCCTATGGCAACTTCCCGAGCTTCGACACGCGCGACAGCAGGGGCTTTGGTGCTTCGCGCTATAATTTCGGAAACGGCTTTTTTGTCGGCAACTCGCGCACCGAGGTCCTCGGCATGAGCGGCATCGCTGCGAATGCGGCATTCGGCAATTTCGGTTCGATCTACAGCGAAGGCTCGCAATTCGGCTACAGCTTCAAGGGCGCCAACGGCTTGCCTGTCTCGATCTCAGCCGGCTTCGACACCTTGAAATACAACAACGGCTTCGGCTCTGGCTCGCCGTTTGCGGCGTTCGATTCCGCCTCCTCCGGCAACCTGCCGGTCTACAACGCCCATGCAGGCATCGAATTCAAACCGACCGCGAATACCAGCCTGTCGCTCGGGTTCGGCTACACCGGTAATTCGGGACGCATCGACAGCGATGCTGCATTGCCGCCCGGGGCAAATCCCTTTACGACCGGCGTTCGCCGCTAGGGCATGATCCGGAAAAGCGTGAAGCGGTTTTCCCTCGCGACAAACGCGGAACGCGCTTGCGCGGAGATCATGCCCCAAATGAGACGATCATGATCGATCACGTCTCCGTCGGCGTCGCCGATCTCGACCGCGCCGCGCGTTTCTACGAGGCGGTGCTCGCGACACTCGGCCTGACGCGACTGGTGACGCGGCCCGCGACGATCGGCTTCGGCAAGAACTATCCGGAATTCTGGATCAATCTGCGCAAGGGCTTGACGCGGGTGCCGCATGAAAGCGGCACGCATATCTGTCTTCGCGCGAAAACGACTGCCGAGATCGATGCGTTCCATGCCGCGGCGCTGAGTAGCGGCGGCGTCTCGGACGGCGCGCCGGGCCTGCGGCCGCACGACCGCGTCAAATATTACGCGGCCTTCGTGCTCGATCCCGACGGCAACCGGATCGAGGCGGTGACGTTTCCGCAGGAGTAAATCTCTGTCGTCCTCGCCTAGTGCGCAATGCGCACGGGAGCGAGGACCCATAACCACAGGCCTTCGTTTTGCGAAGACTTGGGGTTCCGACTTCGCACAACGACACCATCCTGGGGTTATGGATCCCGTATCGCGCTCGGCGGAGCCTGTCATCGGGCGCGCATTCGCGCGACCCGTTGGCCTCGCTTGTCCGGGACGACAGCGGGGCTACATCCGCCGTGCGACTTCCGGCGCCATTTGTTTGGCATCCTCGGGCACGCGCGCGGCCGCGGCGCGCAGGCGCGGCAGGACATCCTCGACGCGATCCGCTTTCAGGATCTCGACCGTCAGGCCCGCGCGGATGAATTGAGTGCTGCGCATGTGCGACAGCAGATCGAAGAACGGCTCCCAGAAGCCGTCGATATTGGCGAGCAGCACCGGCTTGGAATGCCGGCCGAGTTGCTGCCAGGTGAGTTGCTCCACCAGCTCTTCCAGCGTGCCGATGCCGCCGGGCAGCGCGACGAACGCATCCGAGCGTTCGAACATCAGCCGCTTGCGCTCGTGCATGTCGGGGGTGACCACCATCTCCTGCACGCGGGAGAGCGCGTTCTCGCGCGCGGTGAGGAAATCGGGAATGATGCCGGTGACCATGCCGCCATGATCGAGCACCGAGGTCGCGATCGCGCCCATCAGGCCGAGCGAGCCGCCGCCATAGACCAGGCGGATTCCGTTCTCGGCAAAAATCTTGCCGAGCGCTCTGGCGGATTCGATGAAGTGGGGGTTGGTGCCGGGGCCGGAGCCGCAATAGACGCAGACCGTCCGGATCTTGTTCAAATCAATCTTGTTCATTTAGTCTTATGTGGCCCTGCAACATGGGGGCGTCAAGCGCCCGGCTGATTCGCTGTTAACGTGGAATTTAGCCGCAAATGGCACCCAATCGCGTAACAATTGCGACGCTTTAAGCTGTACGCTGCGGGCAAACGCCCTATATGAAACAGCCAATGCCACCAAGGCAAAGCAGCGGCCGCAGGCCACGCCGGATCAGGCCACCCTGGTCGGAACCCTCGTTCATCTCTGGCCCTATATCTGGCCCGGCGACCGCGCCGACCTGAAGATGCGCGTGGTCTGGTCGGTGGTGCTGCTGCTGATCGCCAAGGTCGCAACGCTCGCCGTTCCCTTCACCTTCAAATGGGCGACGGATGCGCTGTCCGGCCACGCCAGCGCGCCGGTCGCGCCTGACAACTGGATGTTCTGGATCGTCGCCTCGCCGCTGCTCATGACCGTGAGCTACGGCGGCTTGCGCATCCTGATGGCGCTGCTGACGCAATGGCGCGACGGCATCTTCGCGCGCGTTGCCATGCATGCGGTGCGCCGGCTTGCCTACATCACCTTCGTGCACATGCACGAACTGTCGCTGCGCTTTCACCTCGAGCGCAAGACCGGCGGTCTGACGCGCGTGCTCGAGCGCGGCCGCAACGGCATCGAGACCATCGTGCGCATGGTGATTCTGCAATTGATGCCGATCATCGTCGAGGTCGCGCTGCTGCTGGGCGTACTGCTCTGGCAGTTCGACTGGCGCTACGTGGCGGCGATCCTGGCCACGGTCGTGGCCTTCATCTAGTTCACCTATATCGTGACCGAGTGGCGCATCGCCATCCGCCGCAAGATGAACGAGTCCGACACCGAGGCGAACACCAAGGCGATCGACTCGCTGTTGAATTACGAGACCGTGAAATATTTCAGCGCGGAGGAGCGCGAGGCGAAGCGCTACGACCGCTCGATGGAGCGCTATGAGCAGGCGAGCGTGAAGACCTATACCTCGCTACGCTGGCTCAACATCGGGCAGGCGGTGATCTTCACGTTTGGCCTCACGGCGGTCATGCTGATGTGCGCGTCCGGCGTGCGAAGCGGCCGTCACACCGTCGGCGACTTCGTGCTGATCAACGCCATGATGATCCAGCTCTACCAGCCCCTGAACTTCATGGGCATGCTCTATCGCGAGATCAAGCAGGCGGTGATCGACATCGAGAAGATGTTCGAGGTGCTGAGCGCGAGGCAGAGGTCGAGGATGCGCCGGGCGCGAGGCCGCTGGTGGTCGGCGCGGGTCATCTGCGCTTCGACGACGTGCGCTTTGCCTATGATCCGGAGCGTCAGATCCTGAAAGGCTTGAGCTTCGAGGTGCCGGCCGGCAAGACGGTTGCGATCGTCGGTCCCTCCGGCGCCGGCAAGTCGACGATCTCGCGGCTGCTGTTCCGCCTCTACGACATTTCGGGCGGCCGCATCACCATCGACGGGCAGGACATCCGCGACGTCACGCAGGCCTCGCTGCGCGCGGCGATCGGCATGGTGCCGCAGGACACCGTGCTGTTCAACGACACCATCCGCTACAACATCCGCTACGGCCGCTGGGACGCCGATGACGCCGAGGTCGAGGAGGCGGCGCGGCTGGCGCAGATCGACGGCTTCATCCGGATGTCGCCGCTGGGTTACGAGACCCAGGTCGGCGAGCGTGGCTTGAAACTGTCGGGCGGCGAGAAGCAGCGCGTCGCGATCGCACGCACGGTGTTGAAGGCGCCGCCGATCCTGGTGCTGGACGAGGCGACCTCGGCGCTGGACAGCCACACCGAGCACGAGATCCAGGAGGCGCTCGACCGGGTATCGCGCAATAGAACGTCGCTCGTCATCGCGCACCGGCTCTCCACCATCGTCGGCGCCGACGAGATCATCGTGCTCGATCAGGGCCGCATCGCCGAGCGCGGCACGCATGCGCAACTGCTCGCGAGCGGCGGGCTCTATGCCAGCATGTGGAACCGGCAGCGCGAGGCCGAGGAAGCGCGCGAGCGGCTGGCGCAAGTCGACGACGACAATGAGGCGCCGAACCGCCTGCCGCCTGTCGTGGATGATGCGGCCGAGACGGAGAAGACTGGCGAGGGGAGTGACGTGATTCCGACCGCGGCGGAGTAGGTGGAGCGATTGAGGGCTCTTCGGCGTAGTTGACATGACCATCGCCACGCAAAGAAAATCCCCTCTCCCCTCCGTGGGAGAGGGTGCCCTCGCGAAGCGAGGGCGGGAGAGGGGATGTCAACCACTCGGGCGAAAACTCTCCGCAGCAACATGACCGACGCCGAGCGCCGGCTCTGGTATTTCCTGCGCGCGCATCGGTTCAAAGGCACGAAGTTCAAACGACAGGCAACAATCGGAAGATACATCGTTGATTTCGTCTGTTTCGAGAAACACCTCGTTATCGAAGTCGACGGTAGCCAACATGCCGATAGCGAGGCAGACCGCCTGCGTACGCGATGGCTCGAAGATCAGGGGTTTCGCGTGCTGCGGTTCTGGAATAATGAGGTGCTGAAGAATACCAGCGGCGTGCTTGACACGATCATGGTCGCGATCGAGAGCACGCCGTGACAACCCCTCTCCCGGCACGCCGCTTAGCGGCGTGCCACCCTCTCCCACAAGGGGAGAGGGGACACTGAGCCCGCGTTGAGAGCAACCAAGAAAGAGCAGCCGCTCAATGTCCATCGCCAATTCCATCCGCGCGCAGATCCCGCCGATCCATTCCGAGGGTTATCCCTTCATCGGCGGCTTTGCGCTGGCAAGCCTGATCCTGTTCTGGATCTGGACGCCGCTCGGCTGGATCGGCACCGTGCTGACGGTCTGGTGCGCGCTGTTCTTCCGCGATCCCGTGCGCGTCACGCCGGTGCGCGACGGCATCGTGGTGGCGCCGGCCGACGGGCGCATCTCGATGATCACGCAGGCAATGCCGCCGGCCGAACTGGGCCTGGGCGACAGGCCGCTGCCGCGCATCTCGATCTTCATGAGCGTCTTCAACTGCCATGTGAACCGCAGCCCGGTCACCGGCAAGATCGAGCGTATCGCCTACCGTCCCGGGGTCTTCATCAATGCCGAGCTCGACAAGGCGAGCGAGGACAATGAGCGCAACTCGCTGGTGATTGCTTCGGCCCAGGGGCGCATCGGCGTGATCCAGATCGCGGGGCTGGTGGCGCGCCGCATCGTCTGCTTCGTGCGGGAAGGGCCAGTCGATCGGCGCCGGCGAGCGCTTCGGGCTCATTCGTTTCGGCTCGCGGCTCGATGTCTATCTGCCGGACGGCACCCAGCGCGCTGGTCTCGGAAGGCCAGACCGCGATCGCCGGCGAGACGATCCTGGCCGACTTGCGCCTTTCCGACAGCAGGCCGGACGTTCCGCTCGAATTAACCATCCGTAACGAGCGATTTGCGGCACGCCGCCGCAATGGCGCGGCTGCTCAGCCCTTGCTATATTGAGCGGATGCCCTTCGACCCCGCCTATACCGAACGCCGCCGCCGGTTTCGCCCGATCCCGGTGCGCATGCTGGTGCCCAATGTCATCACGCTGCTGGCGATCTGCGCCGGTCTGACCGCGATCCGCCTCTCCACGGAAGGGCGGATGGGGCTCGCGGTTGGCGCCATCGTGTTCGCGGCAATCCTCGACGGCATCGACGGCCGCGTCGCGCGCATGATCAAGGGCCAGTCGAAATTCGGCGCCGAGCTCGACAGCCTCGCCGACTTCGTCAATTTCGGCGTCGCGCCGGGATTGATCCTGTATTTCTGGCAGCTGCACGAGCTGCATGACGGCGGCTGGATCGCAGCGATGGTGTTTGCGATCTCGGGGGGCTTGAGGCTCGCGCGCTTCAACGCCACGATCGACGATCCCAACAAGCCGCCTTTCGCGGCAAATTACTTCACCGGCGTGCCGGCGCCCGCGGGCGCGGTGACCGCGCTGTTGCCGGTCTATCTCGCCTTCCTCGACGTCTGGAAGATGCCGGCGATACTGACCGCGTTCTACATCCTGCTGATCGCGTTCCTGATGGTGTCGCGGCTGCCTGTCTTCTCGGGCAAGACCGTGCGCATGCGCGTGCCGCCGGAGATGGTGCTGCCGGTGTTCGTCTGCGTGATCTTCTTCATCGCACTGCTGATCGGCTATCCCTGGCACATCCTCTCGGCAGGATCGGTGCTCTATCTCCTGAGCCTGCCGCTCGGCTGGAAATCCTATCGCGACCACAAGCGCGTCTATGACGCGGCGAATGCGCCTGCGGCTGCTACGTCCGCGGCGCCGGCGCCTGCGCCGGGCTTCATCGCGCCTGCCGCCGAGCCAGAGGACGACGACCGGCCCGAACGGCTGCACTGAATGTCTAACCCTCATGCGGCAGTGCATCTTCGCGCGTCTCGAGCCATGAGGCTTCGCGCCGGTCATATTTTGAGCGCGATCGGTCGCAAAACCGGCTACCACTTTTGCTGATCGCGCTCTATCTCGGCTATAGGGCTTGCGATCAAACCGCAAAAAATCCGGAGAAACGCCCGTGACCAATACCGCCGCGCCCGTGCCCGCATCCGTCCTCGAAGCGCTGGCGCGTTACGACACGCCGACCATCTGCAACGCGATGGAGGTGGTCGCGCCGGAGCGGCGGCTGATCGGCTACACCACCAAACCGCTGGTTTGCCCGTTTCCCGACCTGCCGCCGATCGTCGGTTACGCCCGCACGGTGTCGATCCGCTCGGTGATCAAGTCCGGCCTGGCCGCCGCCGAGGCGGCCAAGCGCCGCATCGAATATTATGAATATGTCGGGACCGGCTTCGGCCCGCGCATCACCGTGATCCAGGATATCGACGGCGCCGATGTCGGCTATGGCGCGTTCTGGGGCGAGGTGCAGAGCAATGTGCACAAGGCGCTCGGCTGTCTCGGCGTCATTACCGACGGCTCGATCCGCGATATCCCGCAATGGGCGCCGGGCTTCCAGGCACTGGCCGGCTCGATCGGCCCCTCGCATGCCTGGATGCATGCCGAAAGCTTTCGGCGGCGAGGTGCGCGTCTCCGGCATGACCGTGAAGTCCGACGACCTGATCCATGCCGACCGTCACGGGGCGATCGTGATCCCCTATGATCTCGCGGCGAAACTGCCCGACGCCTGCGAGCTCTGCGGCCGCCGCGAGACGCCGATCCTGGAGATCGCGCGCTCGAAGGATTTCTCGCTGGAGAAGCTGAAGGACGCGCTGAAGCGCTCGGCGGAGATTCACTAAAGGACTTCTGTCATGGACATGAAGGGCAAGACGGTCCTGATCACCGGCTCGACCGACGGCGTCGGCCGCTATGTGGCGGGCGAACTCGCAAAGCAGGGCGCGCATGTGCTGATCCATGGCCGCGACGCCGGCCGTGCGAAGGCCGTGATCGATGCGATCAAGGCCGACGGCGGCAAAGCGACTTTTTATCAAGCCGATCTCTCCTCGTTGGCAGGCGCGCGTTCGCTCGCCGACAAGGTTGCCGCCGATCACAAGCGGATCGACGTGTTCGTCAGCAATGCCGGCATCGGCTCGCAGAACAACGGCCCACAGCGGCAGGAAAGCGCCGACGGCCACGAGCTGCGCTTTGCCGTGAATTATCTCGCGGGCTTCCTGCTCGCCTACCGCCTGCTGCCGCTGATCAAGGCGGCAGCACCCTCGCGCATCGTCAATGTCGCTTCCCTCGGACAGCATCCGATCGACTTCGACGACGTCATGATCACGAAAAACTATTCCGGCTCGCGCGCCTATGCGCAGAGCAAGCTGTCGCAGATCATGTTCACCATCGATCTTGCGGCGGAGTTGAAGGGATCAGGCGTCACCGTCAACTCGCTGCATCCGGCGACCTACATGAACACCACCATGGTGCGCGCCGGCGGCATCACGCCGATGTCGACGGTGGAGCAGGGCGGGGCCGCGATCCTGCATCTGGTGCAGGGCGACGACGTCGCTGATAGGAGCGGGCTGTTCTTCAACGGCATGAGCGAGATGAAGGCCAACGCCCAGGCCTATGATGCGTCCGCACGCAAGAAGCTGCGCGAGCTGAGCCTGAAACTGACGGGTTTACCGGGATAGCGCGATATCCTGACCGGCGTTGGTCTTGCCTTCGAAACGGCTGTCCCCCACAGGCTGCAGCTGCGCCAGCGTCTGCGCGTTGTGATCCCTGATCATCAGGCCGGCCGAGGTGTAGCTCCATTTGCGGCTGGTGAAGAAATTGTAGGGACAGCCGCCGGCCGGCGCGATGGTGCCGTCGACCGCTTCCGGCTGCGCGCCGAACGTCATCGCGCAGGAGCCCGCGCCGGTCGCCGACAGCGTCCACTTGCCCGCGAGATTGACCGGCGGCGGCGCGGCCACCGGCCCGCTCGGCGCGGCCGCTGTCTGGACTGCGGCGCGGTCATTGCTCCAGCAGCCGGCAAGCAGAGCGGCCGACAACAGCATCGCGAATGTGGCGGAACGTGTCATGCAGCGGGGTTCTTCGAGGCGAAGTACCTCCCATGGTTAGCAGATCGTTGAGATCGTGTCAGGATGCGCGCGCCTGGTGCGTTACGGCCGGTTTTACATGTGCTTGCGGGCCTCACAGCAACCGAACCCGCTTAACCTTTACGCGTCTTTAATGGCCCCTCCGTAGGGTCTTTGGACCGCGGGTCAGGATGAGCCGCGCGCCGTCCAGGATGGCCGGCTTGTTCGCGTGTGCGTGGAGCTTCCCATGGATATCATGACGGGCATCGGGCTGGTGTGCGGCTTCGCCGTCATCACCCTGATCATGCTGATGGGCGGCAGCTTGGAAATGTTCTGGAGCGAACACGCCGTCATCATTATCTTCGGTGGCTCGATCGCCGCCACCATGATCCGGTTTCCACTCAGCGCGATCCTGCATGGTCTGCCGCTCGGCGCCAAATTCGCGTTCACGATGAGCCGCCTGTCGGCCCGCGACCTCGTCGATGAACTCGCCCGCATCGCCGAAATCGCGCGCAAACAGGGACCGGTCGGCCTGGAAAAGGTCGAGACCGACGAGCCGTTCCTCGCCAAGGGAATCCGCTACGTCGCCGACGGCTACGACCTCGAATTCATTCGCGACAATCTGGAGCGCGACCGCGACAATTTTCTGATGCATCTCGACGAGGGCGGCAAGATCTATCGCGCCATCGGCGACTGTGCGCCGGCTTTCGGCATGATCGGAACTCTGATCGGCATGGTGCAGATGTTCGCCAATATGACCGACCCCTCGAAACTCGGCCCGTTCATGGCGACCGCGCTGCTGGCGACGCTGTACGGCGCGCTGGTCGCCAACCTGTTCTGCCTGCCACTCGCCGACAAGCTGCACGGAAAGCTGCTCGACGAGGAGACCAACCGCACCTTGATCATCGACGGCATCCTGATGATCCGCGACTCCAAGAGCCCGACACTGGTCCGGGAAATGTTGTTGGCCTACCTACCGGAAAAACACCGCCATGAAGAAGGCGAGCCGGTTCCGGCTTGATCCAGAGTTAGGCGATGGCCAAGAAAAAACGCGGCGAGGGTCATGGCGGCGGTCACGGCTGGTTCGTAACCTTCGCCGATCTCATGGGATTGATGATGAGCTTCTTCGTGATGCTCGTCGCCTTTTCCACGCAGGACCAGCAGAAGCTGAAGATCGTCGCCGGCTCGATGCGCGACGCCTTCGGCGTGCAGCAGGCGCGCTACTCCGGTATCGTCGAATCCGACGGCGTGCCGACACGGCCGAAGCTGAAGAACGTCGACCACGTTCCGCCCGAGGAAGCCTCCAACACGCCGACCCCGGACCAGCAGGAGCGCAGCCGCGAGGCCGGGGCCAAGCTCAAGGTCGATCGCGAATTCGCGCTTGCGTCGGCCTCGCTTCGCCAGGCGCTGCAGGACATGCCGGAGCTGATCGAGATTTCCAAGCACATCATGTTCGAGGAGACCAAGCAGGGGCTCAACCTCGAAATCGTCGACCAGGACGGCCGCTCGATGTTCGCCGACGGCTCCAAACAACCGTATGAGCGCACCCGTCGTCTGATCCAGAAGCTCGCGATCCCGCTGAAGCAGACGCCTCTGCGTGTCTCCGTCACCGGCCACACCGCGGCGGGTTTCGTGCCCACCAGCGGTGACTACGGCGCCTTCGACCTCTCCGCCGACCGCGCCAATGCCGTGCGGGCGATCCTCGAGCAGGAAGGGCTGCCAGCCGGTCATATCTTCGCCGTGTCAGGCAAGGCCGACACTCAGCCGCTATTCCCCGACGATCCCTCGCTCGCCGCCAATCGTCGCGTCACCATCACCCTGATGCGTGAGGATCCGCCGTTGCCCCCCGACCTCAAGCCTTGAGCGTCAAAGTATCATAATACCAATAATCCGAGTGAAGTTCCTGGCGACTGTGGCGTCCGCGCCGTCGCACGGGACAAACTCACGCTGCTAAGAAGGCATGATCCGGAAGAGCGTGCAGCGGTTTTCCGAAAAGATCATGCCCAAACAAGAACCTAAAGCGCGATGACGATTTATCCTAATCTCATCGCGCTTTAGTGGCGCGGATTTGACGTTCGCACCCATTGGCCGCGATTTTCTTTTTGCGAACGTCAAATCCAAAGCGCCACTCGTATCAACAATCTGCTAGTGGTCCCCTGATTTTGACATTCGCAAACGAGCCAGCACCAATGGGGGTGCGAATGTCAAAATCGGACCACTAGTCCAATGACAGGAGCGCCCTAAGCCTCTCAAAGGCGCGCCTGGATCAATTCTGGCGGGGCGAGCGTTCTCTTTTCCATCATGGCCGTCACTGCCACCTCATCCGAGACCCACGAGGGCGCACCAACGTCGGGCTTCTGGGCGCTGACGCTCGGCAGCATCGGCGTGGTGTTCGGCGACATCGGAACCTCACCGCTCTACGCCTTCCGCGCGGCGGTTACCGACGCCGCCCGCGGCGAGGAGGTGAGCCGCATCATGGTGCTGGGCGTGCTCTCGATGATCCTGTGGGCGCTGTTCATCGTGGTGACGGCCAAATACGTCCTGCTGCTGCTACGGGCCGATAACAATGGCGAGGGCGGCACGCTGTCGCTGATGGCGCTCGGGCAACGCGCGCTCGGCCGCCGCAGCCTGTTCCTGCTGTCGCTCGGGGTGGTCGGTGCCTCGATGTTCATCGGCAACTCCATGATCACGCCGGCGATCTCGGTGTTGTCGGCGGTCGAAGGCCTCAAGCTCGCGGCGCCCGCGCTCGAACACTACGTGGTGCCGCTGACCATCTCCATCCTGGTCGTGCTGTTCGCGGTGCAGTCGCGCGGTACGGCGCGGGTCGCAACCGCCTTCGGCCCGATCATGGTGGTGTGGTTCACGACGCTCGGCGTTCTCGGGCTCATTCACATCGCCGACGATCCCTCGGTTCTGTGGGCGATCAATCCGGTTTACGCTGTCCAGTTCCTGCTCTCACACGGCACGATCGGTCTGGTGACGCTCGGCGCGGTGTTTCCTCGCCGTCACCGGCGGCGAGGCGCTCTATGCCGATCTCGGCCATTTTGGCCGCAAGCCGATCCAGGCCGGCTGGCTTTATTTCGTGCTGCCGTCGCTGCTGCTCAATTATTTCGGCCAGGGCGCGCTGGTGCTGTCCAATCCGGCCGCGATCGAGAACTCGTTCTATCGCATGGTGCCGGATGTGATGCTGCTGCCGATGGTGGTGCTGGCCACTGCAGCGACCGTGATCGCGAGCCAGGCCGTGATCACCGGCGCCTATTCGTTGACGCGGCAGGCAATCCAGCTGGGGTTGTTGCCGCGTTTCGAGGTTCGTTACACCTCGGAAAGCCATGCGGGCCAAATCTATCTGCCGCGCGTCAACACCCTGCTCCTGATCGGCGTGATGTTCCTGGTGCTGATGTTCCGCACCTCGGACAATCTCGCGTCCGCTTACGGCATCGCCGTCTCCACCACGATGGTCGCCGACGGCATCATGGGCTTTGTGGTGATCTGGAAATTGTGGAACTGGCGCGCGGCGACGGCGGCAGCGCTGATCATGCCGCTGGTGACCGTCGACGTCGCCTTCTTCTCGGCGAACCTGTTGAAGCTGCTGGAAGGCGCCTGGGTGCCGCTGCTGTTCGGCGCTGCCATGGCGGTCACGATCTGGAGCTGGCGCCGTGGCTCGGCGATCCTCGCCGACAAGAACCGCCGCACCGAAGTGCCGCTCGACAGCCTGATCTCCAGCCTGGAGAAGCGGCCGCCGCACATCGTCAAGGGCACGGCGGTCTTTCTCACCAGCGATCCCAATTTCGCGCCGACCGCGCTGCTGCACAACCTCAAGCACAACAAGGTTCTGCACGAGCACAATGTGGTGCTGACCATCGAGACCGCGCAGACGCCGCGCGTCAGCCTGGCCGACCGGGTCAAGATGGAAAAAGTCAGCGACAAATTCGCCAAGGTACGTTTGCGCTTCGGTTTCATGGAATCGCCGAACGTGCCCAAGGCGCTGGCGATCGCCCGCAAGCTCGGCTGGCAGTTCGACATCATGTCGACGTCGTTCTTCGTCTCCCGCCGCTCGCTCAAGGTATCGGCGCAGTCGGGCATGCCGCGCTGGCAGGACCGCCTGTTCATCATGCTGAGCCGGTCGGCCAACGACGCGATCGACTATTTCCAGATACCGACCGGGCGCGTGGTCGAGGTTGGTACGCAAGTGACGATTTAGCGCATGATCCGGAGCCAAAGGCCGCGTTAGCGCAAAGTGTGCAGCGGTTTTACCTCGCGACAAACGCGGGACGCTTGCGCGGAGATCATGCCCAATTAAAAGGCCCCGAATTCCTATATCCGGGTAGGGCCGCTCCTATGAAATCTATATAACTTTTTTACATACCGCGGTCCCGAAACCGGGCTAGGTATCGGCCTTGGCGGGGACTATATGCCGCCGAAGCTGCCGCAAATGGTGCTGTTCGGGCATTAGGGCCTCCAATCCATGACGACTGAAGTTGTTGCTCCCGCCGGGGAAACCACGGCGGCCAATGGGCATGGCGACACCCATTCCACCGTCGGATTCGCCGCGCTGATGATCGGCAGCATCGGCGTTGTCTATGGCGATATCGGCACCAGCCCGCTCTACGCCTTTCGCGAAGCCGTCAATGCCGCGAGCGCCGGCGGAGAGACGACCTCGCACGCGGTGCTCGGCGTGATCTCGCTGATCCTGTGGGCGCTGATCGTCGTGGTCACGCTGAAATATGTGGTGATCCTGCTGCGCGCGGACAACAACGGCGAGGGCGGGACGCTGGCGCTGATGGCGCTGGCGCAGCGCGCGGTGACCAGCCGGTGGGCCGGCACCATCGTGCTGCTCGGCATCATCAGCGGCGCGCTGTTCTATGGCGACGCCGTGATCACGCCCGCGCTGTCGGTATTGTCGGCGATCGAAGGCATCAAGCTCGTCACCGCCGCGTTCGATCCCTATGTCGTGCCACTCACCGTACTGATCCTGGTGGCGCTGTTCGCCGTGCAGTCGCGCGGCACCGCGCGTGTGGCCGCCTTCTTCGGCCCGATCATGCTGATCTGGTTCCTCATCATCGGGATTGCGGCCGTGCCGCCGATCCTGCGCCAGCCCGAGGTATTCTTCGCGCTCAATCCGTTCCTCGCCGTCTCCTTCATGCTCAGTCACGGCATCATCGCCTTCGTGACGCTGGGCGCCGTGTTCCTCGCCGTAACCGGCGCCGAAGCGCTCTATGCCGATCTCGGCCATTTCGGCAAAAAGCCGATCCAGACCGCCTGGCTCTTCATCGTGCTGCCCGCGCTGACGTTGAATTACCTCGGGCAGGGCGCGATCGTGATCGACAATCCCAAGGCGGTCGAAAACCCGTTCTTCCTGATGTTTCCGGACTGGGCGCTGATCCCGATGGTGACGCTCGCCACCGTGGCGACCGTGATCGCGAGCCAGGCCGTGATCACCGGCGCCTATTCGCTGACCCGTCAGGCGATCCAGCTCGGCCTGATGCCGCGCTTCGAAATTCGCCATACCTCCGAAGCGCATTCCGGACAGATCTTCATCCCGCGCATCAACCGCATGCTGCTGATCGCGGTCATGCTGCTGGTCTTGATGTTCAAATCCTCGAGCGCGCTCGCCTCGGCCTACGGCATCTCGGTGACCGGCACCATGGTGGTCACGGCGATGATGGGTTTTGTCGTGATCTGGAAGGTCTGGCGCTGGTCGGCGCTGTGGGCCGCCGCGCTGATCGTGCCGTTCCTGTGCCTGGACCTGACTTTCCTCGCCGCGAACCTGCTCAAGGTGTGGGAGGGCGGCTGGGTGCCGCTCGCGCTCGGCGGCTGGGTCATGCTGTTGATGTACACTTGGCGGCGCGGCAGCCGGCTACTGTGGGAGAAATCACGCAAGCTGGAATTCCCGCTCGCCGATCTCGTGGCGATGCTGGAGAAGCGGCCGCCGGCGCGAGTGCCCGGCACCGCCGTGTTCCTGACCAGCGATCCCACCAGCGCGCCGACCGCGCTGATGCACAGCCTGAAGCATTACAAGGTGCTGCACGAGAAGAACGTCATCCTCACCATCGAATCCGCGCCGACGCCGCGGATCGATCCGGCCGAGCGGGTGAGGCTGGAGGAGATCTCTTCGACCTTCACCAAAGTCACACTGAAATTCGGCTTCATGGAATCGCCCAACGTGCCCCGCGCGCTCGCGATCGCGCGCAAACTCGGCTGGCATTTCGACATCATGTCGACGTCGTTTTTCCTGTCGCGCCGGGCCCTCAAGCCGGCTGCCCATTCCGGCATGCCGCGCTGGCAGGATCACATGTTCATCGCGCTGAGCCGGACCGCCAACGACGCCACCGACTATTTCCAGATCCCGAGCGGGCGCGTGGTCGAGGTCGGAACCCAGGTGACGATTTAAGGGCGTTCGGCCTCTGCTGGTCCGCAGGCGGGCCGGTTCAGCTCAGATGGCAAACCGCGCCTCTGGCTCCCGGCTCAGGTGTCTTTTCCCACGCGGCAAATACGTCGGTGAACACGCGCTGCCCGGTCTCCCCCTTGCTGAACCATAGGCTTTGGTCGGACACTGCGGGAAGAAAAACATTCGGCCTGCGTTTGGCACCGTTGAGATAGACGGCTAGCCACGCATTGTCCTTTAGCGCAGCGAGATTTTCGCAAATGTCGTGCGGCTTGTCCGACAATGCATCGACGTACTGCCCATCGGCCTGCATCTTGTACAACGTTCCCCAAAGCGTCAGCCCTTCCTCTCCGACGGACATTTCCTTCGGCTCCGCCATCATGGCGATGGCACTGCCCAGGCCGGAGCCATCGATGAAATCCGTCGGCGCGGTGAAGTTCAGCTCGATCAGGTGGCTTGCCGGGATCGTTGGATCAAGATTGCGGCGCAGCGACATGGAGAGCTTCATATTGCGGCGGGGGATATCGACGTCTGCCCGGATCGCAAGATCGTCGCGGCCGTCGGGGGTCTTCACTTGCTCGGTGCGCCACACGACTGTGCCGTCCGAACGCTCGTCGCCATGATTGAAATCGATCAGCGAAGCCAGATTGGATTGCGCAAGCCCGGGCACGCCGAAAGCGATCAGGAACGATGCGGAAAGAATGATCGATCGAAGTTGCATGCGAGGACGGTCCGAGGTGTGGGGTGCGCATCATGTGGCGCCGTGCGCCAGGGATTATCGTATTGCAGAACGTTCTCGCACGGCAGTTTGGAAGTAGAATTAACGCTACCTGAACAGTGGCTCCGCCTTTGGAGGTGAACGATCTGGTAAGAAGCCGCGGGCAGGGCGATCGTATGACCACACCCTCGCTGGACCACAGGTCGACATGACTCAATTTCACCGCCCGGCCACCCCTGATGACGCCGCAGCTCTATTCGACGTGCGGCGGCGGTCGATCCTCGAACTGGCGGCCCGGGGGTTGCCGGCCGGCGAGGCCGAGAGCTGGGCGGCAAAGCTCGATCTTGCCGGGATGGAGCGAAAGCTTCGCGAGCTTGAAATCTGGGTTGCGGAACTGGACGGCGTTGTCACCGCCTGGGGCGCCATTCGCGGCGACATTCTGGAAGGCCTCTACACCGCTCCCGAATTTGCCGGCTGCGGCATGGGAAGCGGTGTGCTGACCCGCCTCGAAGGGCTGATGATTGCGCGCGGCATTGCCGCCGTGCATGCCGAGGCCAGTTCAAACGCCCGAGCGTTCTACCTTCGCCGTGGTTACCGGATGAGCGGACCGCAAACGGCCGAGCGCGCGTGGCCGATCACGAAAGACCTTCGATAGGGGTTTCATCAATCTCGCCTGCCCACGGCCGCAGGCAGAACTCCGGTTCACTCGATCACCTCGTCCGCGAGCGCAAGTACCGACGGCGGAATGGCGAGACCTAGCGCTTTTACGGCCTTGGCATTGATGACGAGTTCGAACTTGGCCGGCTGCAGCACGGGCAGATCGGACGGCTTGGCGCCCGCGAGGATTTTCCCGGCGTAAGCGCCGGCCTGCTGGTAGGCCGTCGCAAAGCTTGGTCCGTAGCCGACCAAGCCGCCCGCCATGACGAATTCGCGCCGGTAATAGATCGCCGGAATGGAATGACGTGCGGCCAGGCTTACGATCTGCTGGCGCTGGCCGAAAAAGAACAGGTCGGTGTCGATAATGAGCCCGCGGATTCGCCGTTCGGCGAGCTTGGCAAAGGCCGCGTCGATCTCGCCTTCAGAAGCAGCGTTCACGATATGAAGCTGCACGCCCTTGGCGTGCGCCGATTCCTGCATCTTGCCGGACATGACGGGCCCCGCCGCGCCCAATGGATTGTCGGGATTGACGAGGAGCGCGATCTCCCTGGCGTCGGGAACAAGCGCCGATAGCAGCTCCAACCGTTTGGGATTCAGCTCATCGCCAAAAATCGTAAGGCCGGTCAGGTTGCCGCCCGGCCGGGACAGGCTGGTGACGAGGCCGTTGGCGACGGGATCCCCGCCGATGAAGAAAACCACCGGGATCGTCGAAGACGCGGCTTGCGCGGCGCGCGCCACGGGATCGGTGACGACCATGATCACATCGACCTTGCGGCCGACGAGATCGGCAGCCATCGCGGCGAGCTGATCGCTCGCCTCGACCCAGTGATATTCGATGGTGACGTTTTGTCCCTCGGTGTATCCGGACTCGCCGAGACCGAGACGAAAGCCGCCCAGAAGCGGTCCACCCGCGCCGGGCGGCCCGGGACTGAGGAAACCGATCACCGGTGCCGGCTTCTGCTGCGCCCTCGCGGCAAGGGGCAGACCGGCCGTGGCGCCCAAGCCGGCAATGAACTCCCGACGTTTCATCGTCGTGTCCCCAATCTCGATGGAAGAAATCCATACCACCATTGTAGGGGGAATGTCGGAATTAGGGTCCGGCGGAAGCGCTAAGCACCTTTCAAAGCTTGATTTTTGCTGCGTCCGGGGCGAGTTTGGCGGCACTAGATTCATGGATCTGCTAGTGCCCATGACTTTCCGAAGTCCGCGAAAAGTGTGGGGTAGCGCGGACTTCGGAAAGTGGGCACTAGGTAGATTGTTGGGAGAGTTTCGTGGCTGACCATCAGGTGCATGATTTGACGCCGGACGAGGTGTCGAAGGGGATTTCGGAGGGGCGGTATCTCCTGGTCGATGTTCGCGAGCCCAATGAGGTCGCGGTCGAGGCCTATCCGAGCGGCGTGGTCGTCCCGCTCTCGACCTTCGATCCCAAGACGATCCCGGACCCGAAAGGCGCGCAGGTGGTGTTTGCCTGCCGTTCGGGCAAGCGCTCGGTCACCGCGTCGCTGGCGGCGCAGGCCGCGGGCCTTGCCTACGACAAGCATCTCGCTGGAGGCATCATCGGCTGGAAAGCGGCGGGCCTGCCGACCAAAGCGGGCGGCTGAAAACGTCCCATGGTGTCCATCAACAAGGTTTTTGGCGATCTTCCCGTCACGATCTTCGAGGCGATGTCGCAAGCC
Organism: uncultured Alphaproteobacteria bacterium; assembly: GCA_963732085.1. Lineage (GTDB taxonomy): Bacteria > Pseudomonadota > Alphaproteobacteria > Rhizobiales > Xanthobacteraceae > Bradyrhizobium. Next base: position 132,613 of record CAVSYJ010000001.1, read on the forward strand.
GCGCGCGACAACAACGCCATCAATCTCGGCCAGGGTTTTCCTGACGATCCCGGGCCTGAGGATATCCGCCGCGCCGCAGCCGACGCCTCGGTGAACGGCTACAACCAGTATCCGTCGATGATGGGCATCCCGGAGCTGCGCCAGGCGATCGCGGCGCATTACGGGCACTGGCACAAGCTCAAGCTCGATCCCATGACGGAAGTCATGGTGACTTCCGGCGGCACCGAGGCGCTGACCTCGGCGATATTGGCGGTGGTCGAGCCCGGCGACGAGGTGATCTGTTTCCAGCCGGTCTATGATTCCTACCTGCCGATCATCCGGCAGGCCGGCGGCATCCCGCGGCTGCTGCGGCTCGAGCCGCCGCATTGGCGGCTCTCCGAGGAGATGCTGCGGAGCGCCTTCAATCCCAAAACCAAGGCAGTGCTGTTCAACAATCCGCTCAACCCTGCCGCCGTCGTCTATCCGCGCGAGGACCTCGAACTATTGGCGCGGTTCTGCCAGGAGTTCAATTCGGTTGCGATCTGCGACGAAGTCTGGGAGCACGTGATCTTCGATGGCCGCGAGCACATCCCGCTGATCACAATTCCCGGCATGCGCGATCGCACCATCAAGGTGGGATCGGCGGGAAAGATTTTTTCGCTGACGGGCTGGAAGATCGGCTTTGTCTGCGCCGCACCGCCGCTCTTGCGCGTCGCCGCCAAGGTGCATCAGTTCCTGACCTTCACCACCGCGCCGAACCTGCAGGCGGCGGTCGCCTACGGGCTCTCCAAGCCGGACGACTATTTCTTCGACATGCGAAAGCAGCTTGCGGAAAGCCGCGATCGTCTGACCGCGGGCCTCGAAAGCATCGGCTTTCCGGTGCTGCGCTCGCAGGGGACCTATTTCCTCACTGTCGACTTGTCGCCGCTCGGCCTGAACGAGACCGACGAAGCCTTCTGCAAGCGCATCGTCAACGACTACAAGGTGGCGGCGATCCCGGTGTCGGCGTTTTACGAGCAGGACCCCGTCACCTCGGTTGTACGGTTTTGTTTTTCAAAGCGGGATGCGACGATCGACACCGCATTGGAGCGTCTGTCGGACGCGGTGCATCGCCGGAGGAAGGTCGGATAAGATGCGAAGCCGCTCTGGTTTCGTCGCTGCGCTCGGCGCGGCATTTTTGCTGTCGGCGCAAGCGAACGCGCAGGAGCGCGTCGTCAACTTTTACAACTGGTCGAACTATATGGCGCCGGATGTCCTCGAGGCCTTCACCAGGGAGACCGGCATCAAGGTGGTCTACGACACCTTCGACGCCAACGAAACGCTGGAAACGCGGTTGCTCGCCGGCAAGTCCGGATATGATTTGGTGGTGCCCACGGCCTATTTTCTGCAACGCCAGATCACGGCGCATATTTTCCAGAAGCTCGACAAGTCGAAGCTGCCGAACCTTGCCAACGCGTGGCCGACCGTTACGCAGCGCCTTTCGACCTACGACCCCGGCAACCTCTACGCCGCCAATTACATGTGGGGCACCACCGGCATCGGCTACAACGTCAAGACGGTGCAGAAAATCCTGGGGCCGGACGCGAAGATCGACAGCTGGGACATCGTCTTCAAGCCGGAGAATCTCGCCAAATTCAAGGATTGCGGCGTGCACATGCTCGATTCCGCCGACGATATTTTCCCGGCGGCACTGGGCTATCTCGGCCTCGATCCCAACTCGACCAGGCAGCCCGATCTGGAAAAAGCCGCTGATCTCGTCAGCAAAGTGCGGCCCTATGTGCGCAAGTTTCACTCCTCCGAATATCTGAGCGCGCTCGCGACCGGCGAAATCTGTCTGGTGGTCGGCTGGTCCGGCGACATCATGCAGGCGCGCAGCCGCGCGGCGGAGGCCAAGAGCGGCGTCGAGATCGGCTATACCATTCCGAAAGAGGGTGCGCAGATGTTCTTCGACAATCTCGCGATCCCCGCCGACGCCCAGCACGTGGCCGAGGCCTACGCGCTGATCAACTATCTCTATCGGCCGGAGGTGGCCGCCAAGAACTCGGACTTCCTGTCCTACGCCAACGGCAACCTGGCGAGTCAGAAGCTGGTCGATCCGAAGATCCTGGGCGACAGGAATATCTATCCGGACGAGGCCACGCTCGCGAAACTGTTCGTGATCACCGCGCGCGATCCGGCGACCCAGCGCGTCATCAACCGGCTCTGGACCAGGGTGAAGACGGGGCGCTAAGAGCCCCGTCAACAGCCAAACTTACGCCGCTGACGACGGCTGCACCTCGATCGACGGCAGCGGTTCATCGTAAATCCTGGCCTCAAAGCCGCGCAGACGCTGATAGATCGAGATCAACTCGACGATCGTACCCCACGCGGTGACGAGGTACTGGAACGAGCTTCGGACCTCAGCGAAGGCACCCAATATCTGTTGCATTTGGCCAAGCGTTATCTTGCCGGCGACGATAGTCGGTGCGAGCAGGATGTAGGGGAACATGACGTCGGTCTGCAGATAGACGTAGCGGCCGACGTTGAAGTACATGAAGTTCAGGTAAAGCCGGAAGTAGTTCGTTCTCACGTTGCTGAACAGCTCGTTCAATTTCGGCGGATCGGCGCGGGCCGGATCGTCCTCGCCAAGCACAAGCTCCTTGCGATAGGCGGCCTCGACCCGCTGGTTGAAAAACTCGATTCGGGGCAGGCGGATGCCGATCAGGGCCAGCAGGCCGGTGCCAAGCACCGACCAGATCACCGCAGCGAACACCAGTGAATAGGGAATGGAGCCGATGAAGGGCAGTTCGGTGATATCGCCGGACAGCTGAACCAGGACTGGCAGGAAGGCCACGAGCGTCAGGACGGCCTTGATAAAATTGACGCCGAGACTTTCCATCGTCGTCGCAAACCGCATGGTGTCTTCCTGCACGCGCTGCGAAGCGCCTTCGATGGTGCGCAACCGCGGCCAGTTCGCGACATAGAAGTCGTTCATCGCTGTGCGCCAGCGGAAAATGTAATGGCTGACGAAGAAGGCGGTCAGCACGGCTACGACGATGGCGACGGTGGCGATGCTGAAAAATGTCAACACCCCCCCGTACAATTGCGAGAGCGTCACTGACCCTGGTTTCGAAAGCGCGGCCTGGATGAGATTATAGAATGGCCCCCGCCAGCTGTTGATCGCGACGCTGACTTGTACCTGGAAGTAGGAGCTGAAGAGGATCAGGGCCGAGCCGAAAATGGACCAGCCGGCCCAGGGATGCGGGGCGAACCACATCCAGAATGCCGCGAAAATGAAGACGCAAATGCCGAAGTAGAAATCAAACCAGAGCGCCGCTGGGCGTCACGAAGGTTGCCAAGCCGGGCGGCGGCTCGGGCGCCACGAAGAGGTTGCTGGCAAAGCCGTACCAGACCGCCATGGCCAGCGCCGTCCAGAGGACAACCGACCAGAAGAACAGCCTCGGTTGCGGGAAAAAGGAGACGAACATATTGGCTCATCCTTGAAATGCGCCCGGACAACATCGGGTCGCCGTGAAGCTATACGCGAGCGGAAACTACCGCCAGCGGCGATGCAGCCAGAGCCACTGCTCCGGATATTCGCGAATCCAGCCTTCGATCACGTTGGTGATCGCCTGCGTCGTGCCCTGAATGTCGATCTTGCCGTCGGCGTCACGCACCGGGGGAATTTCCTCGGTCAGCTCGGCTTTGAAATCTGTGGTTCGGCAGGCGAACGACGCGCACGCCGTGGATCGGGCACTCGACCTGGCGGAGCAGGCGGGCCAGCATCGGGTTGGCCTTGGTCTTGCGGCCGAAGAAGGTGACCTCGACGCCGTTGGTCAGATACTGGTCGACCAGCATGCCGACATGCTGGCCTTTCTGCAGCGCCTCGGCGAGACGCAGCGGCGCGTCGCGACCGGCCGGGATCAGCGTTCCCATCTTCACCTGGCGCATCTCCTGGATGATGCGGTCGGCGGAGGCGATATTGGGCCGGCGATACAGCAATGCGGCATCGATGCCGTGATTGACGGCGGCGAGCGCGGGCATCTCCCAATTGCCGAGATGAGCGGTGAAGATCAATGCCGGCTTGCCGTCGAGCCGGAGCTGGTGAAACAGCTGGTTGGTGCGGTGGGGAACGTCGATGTGGCCGAGCTCCGGCTGCGCCTCGATGTGGTCCCAGATGTGATCGATATGGGCGAACTCGGCGCCGCTCCGTCCGAGATTTTCCCAGACACCCCGCAGAATGGTCTCGATCTCTTCCGGTGATTTCTCGGGGAATGCGGCCGCAAGATTGGCGCGGCCGATCTTGTGCTCGCGCAAACGCGGCCCGATGGTGCGGGCGACGCGCGCGAAAAAGTCCGACGTTTTCTTGTGATCGAAGTAGCGGGTAGTACGCAGCATGCCGACGGTCAGCGCGCCGACCGCGGCCTCTCCGAGCGACTTTGTGGCGTCGCGAATCTGCCTCTTGATGGCCACTTAACCGGTCAGGCCGGTTCGCGCGTCAGGATCAGCGAGGCGTTCTGGCCGCCGAAGCCGAACGAATTCGACATCACCGCAGTCACCTTTGCATCGCGCGCCTTGTTGCCGACCACGTCGAACTGGATCGTCGGATCCGGGATTTCGTAGTTGATGGTCGGCGGGATGCGCTGATGCTCGAGCGTCAAGAGCGAAATCACCGCCTCGACCGCGCCCGCCGCCGAGATGGTGTGGCCCACCATCGACTTGTTCGACGTGACCGGAATCTGCCTGGCGCGCTCGCCGAACACGATCGAGGCGGTCTGATATTCCATCTTGTCGTTTTCCGGCGTGGCGGTGCCGTGGGCGTTGATATGGTCGATCTGCTCGGGTGTCATGCCGGCGTCGACCAGCGTTTTCAGCATGCAGCCGATGATCGGTTTGCCGTCGGGGCTCGATCGGGTGCGGTGGAAGGAGTCGGTGAGCTCGCCGCAGCCGGCGATGACGCCGAGGATCGACGCCCCGCGCGCGATCGCGGCCTCGTAGCTTTCCAGCACCAGCGCGCCGGCGCCCTCGGCCATGACAAAACCGTCGCGGTTCTTGGAGAATGGTTTCGACGCGGCCTGCGGCGGATTGTTCTGGGTCGACAAGGCCGACAACAGCGAGAAACGCACCAGCCCTTCCTGGTTGACCGAGGCTTCGGTGCCGGCGCACAGCGCCGCATCGGTTTCGCCGCGGCGGATCGCCTCGACGCCAAGCTGGATCGCGGTCGCGCCGGAGGCGCATGCCGTCGACAGCGAGATCGGCGATCCCTTGGTGCCGAAGGTTTCCGCGACATGGTCGGCGACCGATCTCATCTGGAAGCGATGGTGGAAGCCCACGAACTTGCCGCTGCCGGAGGCCTTGAGGAGATCGTCATAGCTGAACTCGGCGGTGCCGACCGCGCGTGCCAGTTCTTCGCGTTGCGGCCATTCGGTCTCGACCGGCGGCACCGCAAGGAACAGCGGGCCCGGAAAATCGCCCTTGCTCCCGATGCCGGACTGGGCAATGGCCTCTTCGACCGCAAGGTGGGCGAGGCGCTCGGAAAGCCCGACTGACGTGAACGGCTCGACCGGAATGAAGTCGATGGTTCCGGCCATCGTGGTCTTAAGTCCCTCGATCGGAAAGCGTGTCAGGGTGCGAATGCCGAACTCGCCGGCGGTCAGGTTCGCCCAATTGTCGGTCTTGCCGGCCCCGAGCGAGGTCACCACGCCCATGCCGGTGACGACGACGACCGGCCTGCCGAATTTGTCCCGCGGTGCTCTCATGTTTTCCACCCGTACAGTGTGGCGCGATGGAGGTAGCGCCGAAAGATTAGCTGACGGCCTCGACCAAGGCCATGCCTTCGCCACGCCAGTGGCCGGTTCCGATCACCACGATCTGGGACGGCGCCGCCTTCATTTCAATCTCGACACCGGAGGAATCGGCGGGCGGAAACAGCGCGCCGCGCGAGATCGACAACGCGGCAACACCCAATCCCAGCGAGAATTGGGCGTCCACACTGTGCCCGAATCGGGTGCCGGTCGCCCGCACGGGAAGGTTCGGATGTTCACCGAGGAAGGTCCGCTCTTCCGACGTCACCGGTTCACTACCGGTCGCACCGGTGAGGATTGCGCCGCCTTCCCCGATGTCGCCGAGCGACGACCACAATCTGCGCAGCGACTGCGTGATCTCGCCTCCCTCGTTGCGATGGCTGCGGTCGGACACCACGCGGGTCAGGCGGGCAAACGGCTTGGCGCCGCGCGCAGTCGCGTGCGCCTTGAACTCGAGGACGAGGAAGGCACCGGTCGAGCCGATCGCAAAACCCTCGTTGCCCTTTCGCTCCCACACCGGCGCGAACTTGTCGCGGAGGTTGTAGTTGCCGAACTCATAGAGCAGCAGCAGATCCTTGCGCTCGCCATTTTGCGCCCCGCCGATCAGCGCGATGTCGCTCTGGCCGGCCGCGATGCGCGCCAGCGCAATCCGCGCCGCGTCGAAGCCGGCGGCTTCCTCGCCCATGAAGGTGCGCGAGGTGCCGCAAACGCCGTGCACGATGGCGATGTTGCCGGCCAGGAGGTTGGAGAGCTGCGCCAGGAACAAGGTCGGCCGCAGATCGCTCATCAGCCGCTCGTTGAGGAAGCCGGGCGGCGCGTTGCCCTTGGTCTTGGCATTGAGGATCGCGAGGTCGACGCCGATGTCGCGCTCGCCGCCGGCGGCGGAGATCACCATGTCCATCCGGCCGAGGATTTCCTTGTCGTTCTTGACGCCGGCCGACTGCAGCGCAAGCCCCGCGGCATAGGTGCCGATGCGCTGCCACGCCTCCATCTGGCGCTGGTCGCCCTTCTTCGGGATCTGCGCGTCGAAATTGATCTGCGCCAGCGGATGCACGACGTAGGGCGCAAAGGTTTTTTCATCGACGTTGATACGTCCGGCCTGCAGCGCTTCCCAATTGGCGTCGAGTTCCTCGCCGAGCGAGGAGGCCAGCCCGATGCCCGTGATCCAGACCTCCGCCGGCTCCGGCATGGTGCTCACGCAATCGCCTGCGACGGGAAGCCGATGCGCTTGGCGACGGCATCCATGTGTCCGCGCAGGTCCGGATTGGGGAAGGGGATGTGGCTGAAGGTGATGGTGGCGTTGCTGCGCAGCTTGCCGCCGACCTTCACCTTCGCCTCGGTGATGGCGTAGCCGGAGCCCTCATGCACGACGCTGGCCTCGACGGTGAGGAGCTCGCCGGGCGTGACGAAGCCGCGCATCTTGGCCTCCTTCACCGCGGCGAGGAACGGCATCCGTTCGAACTTCATCAAGGCGACCAGCAGCCAGCCGGACGTCTGCGCCATCAATTCAATCAGCAGCACGCCGGGCATGATCGGATAGCCCGGAAAATGGCCCTCGAACACGGGGCTCGTGTTCGGGACCTGCGCTTCGACCGTAATCGTCTTCTCGACCATGTTGAGGTCGAGAATCCGGTCGATCATCTGGAAATACTCAAGCTGCATGGTGCGCGATTACGCAGCACCCGCGCCCTTGGCGGCGACCAGTTCGTCGATGCGCGCGCAGAGGTTCTTCAGCACGAAATACTGTTCCGTGGTGGCCTTGCCGTCGTTGACTTCCTGCGTCCACTTTTCCAGCGGCAGCTTGATGCCGAATGCCTTGTCGATGGCAAACGCGATATCAAGGAAGTCGAGGCTGTCGATACCGAGGTCATCGATGGCGTGGCTGTCCGGCGTGATCGTGTCGCGCGGGATGTCGCAAGTTTCAGCGATGATCTGGGCGACCTGATCGAATGTGGAAGACATCACTAAGCCTTTGATTTATTGGATATTTTGTCCGAAATGGCGCGGCAGGCAGGGGTATGGCCCGGAAAATCCCTGTTCCCGCCCCATGGGAGTCGAGTGCCCGTATATCGGAGCGCCGCCGTTAGTTCAATGGAGGCTGGTAAGCGGGGACGGCTTGATTTGGGACGCCCGTCCGAGGGGGTTTTGAGGCCCGATTATGGGGTCGAAATGCGCACGCAGTCGCGCCGGCCCATCAGCACGCAGTCCTGGGTCCGGCGCAGATCGGCGATGCTCATGGCAAGCCAGATCGCGACCGCGGTCAGCGCGATGGTGAAGGCGAACGCCGCGATGTTGGCCAGCATGCGGTGGCGAAAATCGTCCGGCTCCTCGCGCGGTTGCTCGTAACGGGAGAGGTCGAGGGCCGCCTGCGGCGCGTCCTTGTGCAGCGGCTGCACCACCGCGTTGCCGCGCCAGAGGGGAGCGGGGCTTGCGGCGTTGCGCGGCCGGAATTGCAGCACACGGTGCTCCTCTTCCGTCGCAATGGGCCGCTGGTTCTTCACGGCGTGGCGCTCTCTGAAATCGGGATTCTTTGTAGCACGCGCGGAGCGTGCGAGGGAGGAAAAACTGGTGCGGCACCGATGCGCCAAAAGACTATCGTGCGAACGGACTAACCTTCGAACGTGTCATGGAACCTGCCGTAGTCGATCCTGACCCGGCCATCGACGTTGGGCTGAACCACGTCGACGTAACGTTGGCCGAACAGGATGTCGGCGTGCTCGTAGGATTTGCGGGCATGTACGGTTTGCGCCGCAACAACGTCGTAGCCGGAAACGACGACCACGAGGGCAATGTCCGAGGTCTCCATGTCTTCCTTCGTGAGCCCGTAGAGCGGGCTGCGCTCGTCGATCACATGATACAGCGTCCAGCTCAGTGCGAAGACGGGGCTTTCATTGCGCAACAACGGCAGCTCGTAGAATCGTCGTGTCGGATGCCCTTCCGCGGTGACGAGGTTCTTGAGCATCCACACCTTGGCCGTGGCATTGCTGATGAGGTTGTGCCGCTCATTGGCGAAGCGGATCATCAGCGAATGTTCACCTTCGTGATTGGAAACGACCGCGCTGTTGGCGAACAGGATACGCGAGCTCGGCCGCGAGAAGCGCGCAAAGATCAGCCCGGTCATCAGCGACATCGAGAAGATGCCGGTGAAGAGTTCGACGGTGGCGATGAAGTGGCCGTAATGGGTCTGCGGGTGCATGTCGCCATAGCCCGCGGTCGAGAGCGTCTCGATGCTGAAATAGAGATAATCGATATAGTCGCCGTGCGGCACGTTGGAGATCGGATTGTCGCCGATCCAGTACAGGACTGCGAACATGGCGTTGAACAGTACGAAAACCGCCGCGGCGCCGGCGATGAAGGACGGCCAGGACGCCGTCATGCAGCGATGGCTGAGATCGGTCCAGAACGAGAGCTGCAGCCCCTCGGTGATGACCTCGCGGCTGCCGAGCCGGACCACCCGCGGTTTCGACGTCCGATCGTGTTGGCGCTCCAGCATCTTTTCAAATTCTCCATATCGCAGCGGACAGCCACCTTTGCCCGTGCCATAATAGCTCGTTTTCAAGGGTTTTTTGGCAGGTTGCCCCCGGAGTTTCAAGCGATGTCCAATCCGCGCGAGCCGACCGTTCACCCGGTTCCGATCCTCGATTTGCGCCCGACACAGATGACCGTCGGCATGCGCGAGGTGAAAGAGAAGCGCCAACGCTTCCGCGAGAAGAAGGGCAAGAAGCAGAGCGACATGATCGGCACGCACATGATCCCGGTCGTGCGCGGGCCGGACAAGCGCTACTACGTCGTCGATCATCATCATCTGGCGCGCGCGCTGCATGACGAAGGCATCAAGAACATCCTGGTGACCGTGATCGGCGACCTCACCATGGTCGGGCGCGACGCGTTCTGGGGCGTGATGGACAACAAGCGCTGGGTTTATCCCTACGACGCCAAGGGCGAGCGTCGACGCTTCAAGGAGTTGCCGAAGTCGATCGAGGATCTGAAGGACGATCCCTATCGTAGCCTCGCCGGAGAATTACGCCGTGCCGGAGGCTTCGCCAAGGACACCACGCCGTTCAGCGAATTCCTCTGGGCCGATTTCCTGCGCCGCCGCATCGCGCGCAAGATGGTCGAGGACCATTTTTCCAAGGCGCTGGAGAAGGCGCTGGAGGCGGCCAAGAGCCACGACGCGATCTACCTGCCGGGCTGGTGCGGGCCGGCGTCGGACGACTAGCTACTGCTTCGGTACGCGGCCCATCAGGTAGAATTCCGGGTTGGCGCGCATGCCGGTGAAATGCGCCATCCGGTTCGACAGCGCGAAGAACGAGGCGATCGCCGCGATGTCCCAGATGTCGTCGTCGGAGAAATCGTGGCCCGATAGTCTCGTGAAATCTTCTTCCGCGATCGACTGCGCCTCGCGGCAGACCTTCATGGCAAAATCGAGCATCGCGCGCTGGCGCGCCGTGATGTCGGCTTTCAGATAATTCACTGCGATCTGGTCCGCGATCAGCGGGTTCCTGGCGCGGATGCGCAGGATCGCGCCGTGGGCAATCACGCAATATTCGCAATTGTTGTAGCTGGAGGTCGCGACCACGATCATCTCGCGCTCCGCCTTGGTGAGCCCGCTGTCCTTTTCCATCAATGCGTCGTGATAGGCGAAGAAGGCGCGGAACTCGTCGGGGCGGTAGGCGAGCTTGACGAACACGTTCGGGATGAAGCCTGACTTTTCCTGCACTGCCATGAGCCGCGTGCGGATGTCTTCCGGCAATTTGTCGATCGGAGGCGCGGTGTAGCGTGCGGTCGCCTGTGTCATGGAGAAGTCCCGGCTAGTGGAGCGGATTTGACGTTCGCTACCCTACAGGCCGCACGACACCAAAGCGAACGTCAAATCCAAAGCTCCACTAGAATCAAAATCTTGCTAGTGGTCCTTTGATTCCAGCATTCGCGAAAGTGCCCGCCTCAATGGGGGCGCGAATGTTGGAATCGGACCACTAGCGTGGCTGCCGGGACCTTAGCGCATGATCCGGAAAAGTGTGTAGCGGTTTTCCCTCGCGACAAACGCGGGACGCGTTTGCGCGGAGATCATGCGCAAACTGAAGAGGCCATCAGATGCGAGGCCGCAAAGAGGCGTGAACTACGGCTCAGCGCAACGGCTTCTTCAGTAGCGAGAAGCGGTCGGGATCGAGGCCCTGCGAGGGCTGCAGCATCGGCGCGTCGATCGGCGACAGCGTGCGCGCGGGCGGGGCCGGCCGCTCGTTGAACACGGGGTCGTTGGGCACGTCGCGCTGCGAGGTGGCGCCGCGCCAGCGCTCCAGCACCGCGCTGACGAAATGCATGTCGTGGCCGGCGGCGACGGATGGCACGGTCTTGATCGCGGCCTCGCTGCGCGGCAATTGATGCGGCGGCACTTCCTTGAAGCGCAGCCGGGTCGGCAGCGCCACGCCTTCGCCGAACGCCAGCACCTCGCGGGTGCCGAGAGAGGGAATGAAGGAGAGCAGGTTGGCGGCGGCGTCCGACACCGCCGAGCGCAGCAGCGCCTGGTCTCGCTCGTTGGCAAGGCGCATCGAGAACAGCGTGTTGCACTGGGAGATGATGGTGGCGTCGAGCTCGGCCGGACGCTGCGTCACGAGGCCGAGATAGACGCCGTATTTGCGGCCTTCCTTGGCGATGCGCGACACCGCCTTGCGCGTCGGCCCGAACCCGACATTGCGGTCGGCGGAGGCGTAGCGATGCGCCTCTTCGCAAACGAACAGCAAGGGGGAGACACCGTCGCTCCACAGGCCGAAATCGAACGCCATGCGGCACAGCACCGACACCACGGAATCGACCACTTCCGCGGGGAAGCCGGCGAGCTGCATGATGGTCATCGGCCGGCCATTTGCAGGCAGGCGGAACAGATGGCTGATCACTTCCGCCATGGTGTCGCCGCCGACATTCGCATTGTCGAACATGAAGGCGTAGCGCGGATCGTTCTTCACGGTTTCGATACGCGAGATCAGCTTGTGATAGATGATGCGGGAAGAGCGGTTCTCCAGCTTGCCCATGCGCTCATCGATCAGCGACACCAGATCCTGCAGCCGGTACGGCACCGGCGTGTCGACGGTGTAGCCGATCTGCTTGGGATCGATGCGCTTCAGCCCGATGCGATCCGCGTTCTGGTATTGGGTGTAGATGCCTTTCGCCATCGGGATCACTTCGGCGAGAATGTCGAGCTCCTCGGGCACGCCGGGGCGGCCGGCGAACAGCACGTCGACGATTTCCTCGAAGTTGAACAGCCAGAACGGCAGTTTGAGGTTGCGCGGGTTGAGCACCTGCGCCCGCTCGCCGAAGCAGCGGCCATATTCGTTGTGGACGTCGAGCAGGAAGACCCGCAGGTTCGGCCGCGCTTTCAGGATTTCGTTCAGCAGCAGCGACACGCCGGTCGATTTGCCGACGCCGGTCGAGCCGAGCACGGCGAAATGCTTGGACAGCATTTCCTCGACGTCGACATAGGCGATGACGGAGCGGTCCTGCTGCAGCGTGCCGACATTGATCTGGTCGGCGCCGGAGGGCGCATAGACCGTGCGAAGCTCCTGGCTCGAGATCAGCTCGACGACGTCGCCGATGGTGGGATAATGCGTGACGCCGCGCTGGAATTTCGGCCGGTCGCCGCCGAGGATTTCGCCGAGCAGGTCGACGCCGGCGCTGGCGATGTAGGTGTCGGACGCCTGCATGTTCTCGGATGTGACGTCCGTGATCATGGCGACGATGGTGGAGCTGGCGCAGCGGATGCTGACGAATTTGCCGACGGTGCCTCGCACCTCGGAGAGCGGCATCTGGCCGTCAGCCAGCAGTCCGACCCGGGCAAGGGCGCCTCGCACCGAAATCACGCGTCCGAATGATGTCACGGGTATTCTACCTGGCATTTCAAATGTGGATCCGGCCATCACTATGCGGAGGCCGACTGGACAAACTGTTAAGCTGCAGGGAACCGCGACCGCTCAAATCTGCAGCAATTTAGTGCAGTTAGCCCGATTGATCCCTCGATGATGCAAACGCGCTTGGAAAATCGAGGCTTTTCACGTCGAAGTGCCGTTAAGGTCTCGTTTACCAATTTTGCGGACTGCGCTGCGATGCGCGCGCGGTTGCGGCGAAGCCGGCGCGTCTGCGCCAATTGATGCCGGTCCACAGGCGAGCCAAACCATGTTACTCGCGTCATTGGATAGGGGCGGGAAATGGATCGCAGCGACGTCTTGATCATCGGTGGCGGCATCGCCGGCATTACCACGGCGCTCGAACTGCTCGACGGCGGCAAATCCGTGGCTCTGCTCGATCGCGACGAGGAGGCGGTGTTCGGCGGCCTCGCGCGCGAGAGCTTTGGCGGCATGTTCTTCGTGGACTCGCCGGAACAACGCCGTCAGGGCATCCGCGACAGCGTGGATCTGGCGTTTCGCGACTGGTGCAGCTTTGCCGCGTTCGGCGACGGCGATCGCTGGCCGAAGGCCTGGGCCGAAGCCTATGTGTCGCGCTGCACCGAGGACGTCTACAAATTCGTGCGCGGCCACGGCGTGACATTTCTTCCCGTAGTCAATTGGGTCGAGCGCGGCGAATTCGTGCCGGGTAATTCGGTGCCGCGCTTTCATGTCAGCTGGGGCACCGGCAAGGGCTTGGCCGAGGCGCTGATATCAGCCTTGCGCGGACACAAGAATGCTGGCCGCCTGACACTGCGATTCAACGCGCGGGTCGAAGAGCTCACGCTTCAGGGCGGCAAGATCGCCGGCGCCACTGGTCGTGACGAAAAGACCGGCGCACCGTTCGAGGTGACGGCCGAGACAATCGTTGTTGCGGCCGGCGGCATCAATGGCGGCGATCTCTCGCGCGTGCGTGCAAACTGGCACGCAGACTGGAAAACGCCGCCCGAGACGATCCTGAGCGGCTCGCACCGCTTTGCCGACGGCAAGCTGCATGATGCGACGGTCAGAGCCGGCGGCGTGCTCACCCATCTCGACAACATGTGGAACTATGCCGCCGGCGTGCATCACCCCAAGCCGCGCAAGCCGATGCACGGGCTGTCGTTGGTGCCGCCGCGCTCGGCGCTTTGGCTGAACTGGCGGGGGATGCGCATCGGACCGCAGCCGCTGGTCTCCGGCTTCGACACGCGACGGCTCGTCACCGATATCTGCGCGCAGGAGAAGCAATATTCCTGGCAGCTGATGAATATGCGCATCGCGCTGAAGGAGCTGGCGATATCGGGCGCCGAGCACAATCCGTCCATTCGTGAGAAGAAGCGGCTTGGATTCCTGCGCGATATCCTGTTCGGCAATCGCTGGCTGGTGCGCGAGATGATCGACCACTGCCGGGATTTCGTCACCGCGAATTCCTTGCCCGAGCTGGTCGAGAAGATGAATGCGCTGCAGGGCGACCGATCGGTCGATCTCGAGACAGTGCAAGATGAAGTCGCGCGTTACGACGCCACCATCGCCCGCGGCCAGAAGCTGATGAACGACGAGCAGCTCCGCCGCATCGGCGCGATGCGCAAATACAGCGGCGATCGGGTGCGGTTGTGCAAATTCCAGCCGATTGACGATCCCAAGGCATTGCCGCTGATCGCGGTTCGTGAATTCATCATCAGCCGCAAAAGCCTCGGCGGCATCCAGACCGATCTGGAGAGCAGGGTGCTGGACGCGGCCGGCCAACCCATCGAGGGTCTCTATGCGGTCGGCGAGGCCGCGGGCTTTGGCGGCGGCGGTATGCATGGCCTGCGCGCGCTGGAAGGCACGTTCCTCGGCGGCTGCATTCTGTCCGCGCGCATCGCGGCTGCGTCGATCGACGGGCGAACGTCATTCTAGTGGAGCGGATTTGACGTTCGCTACCTGCCTGCGGCGATTTCCTCATGCGAACGTCAAATCCAAAGCTCCACTAGCATCAATAATTTGCTAGTGGTCCTTTGATCCTAACATTCGCAAGCGTGGTTCCGCGTATGGGTGCGAATGTCAGGATCGGACCACTAGAAGGGGGCATCATGAAGAGAACGGGAGCCTGGCTCACGGTTTATGCGCTGGAGCAGATCGGCACGCGTTTCACGTTCGGCATTCCCGGCGTGCACACCACCGAACTTTACGACGCACTGAACAGTTCGAACCGCATCACCCAGGTGCTGGTCACCCATGAGGGCGGAGCTTCCTTCATGGCGGATGCGGTCGGCCGGCTCTCCAATTCCATCGGTGTGTTGACGGTCGTTCCCGCTGCAGGATTGACCCACGCCGCGAGCGGCATCGGCGAGGCCTTCCTCGATGGCGTACCGATGCTGGTGCTCTCCGGCGGCCCGCGCACCGACACGGGTCATCGCTATCAGCTGCATCAGATGGACACCCACAAGTTCATGTCCGGGCTGACCAAAGCGACGTTCAAGGTGACAAGCCACGACGAGGTGGTGCCGACGCTGTTCAAGGCCTATGAGATCGCGACCTCGGGCGAGCCGGGGCCTGTGTTCGTCGAATTGCCCGTCAATATTCTGCTGCTCATGGACGAGATCGGCGAGCTGCCGCAATTCAAGCCGGCGCCCGCGCCGCATGTCGAAGCGACGGCGGACATCGCGCGCGCAGCAGAGCTGCTCGCGGCTGCCAAACACCCGTGCATCTTCGCGGGCTGGGGCGCGCGCGACGCCAGCAATGAACTGGTCCGGTTGGCCGAGTGGCTGGAAGCGCCGGTCGCGACGACGCTACAGGGGTTGTCGGTATTTGCCGCCAATCATCCGCTTCATGTCGGTTTCGGCTTCGGCGCCTCCGCGGTGCCGGCGGCGCAGAATGCGTTCAAGAATTGCGACTGCATGATCGCGATCGGTACGCGCTTCTCGGAGATCGCGACCGGCAGCTATGGCGCCGAAGCGCCCGAAAATCTGATCCATATCGACATCAACCCGGATGTCTTCAATGCCAACTTCCCGGCCAAGGTCGCCATTGCAGGCGATGCCGGTACGGTGCTCAGGCAGTTGCAGAAGGAGCTGGAAGCGAAGGGGCCGCGCCGCACGCCACAAGGAAGCCTGCGCGAGCAGATCAGGAGCGACAAGGCGGCCTACCGCGAAAGCTGGTATCGCCACGATGCGGCCGGCATCGTCAATCCCGCGCGCTTCTTCGACGAGCTGCGCAAGCAGATGCCCGACAACGGCATCATCTCCATCGACGACGGCAATCACACCTTTCTCACCGCCGAACTGATGCCGATCCATGCGCCCAAGAGCGTGATCCTGCCGACCGACTTCAACTGCATGGGCTACGCCGTCCCGGCGGCGATCGGAGCAAAGCTCGCATGCCCTGACCGCACCGTGCAGACCATCGTCGGGGACGGCGCCTTCATGATGACCTGCATGGAGATTCTGACGGCGACCAGCAACAATCTCGGCATCGTCTATTACGTCTTCAACGACGGCGAACTCGCGCAGATCGCCCAGGCGCAGTCGATCCCCTATGGCCGCAAGCCCGCTACGACCATCGGCAAGCTCAACATCGAGGGGGTCGCGCTCGCAACCGGCGCAGCTTACCTGCCGATGAACGACAACACCGAGATCGCCGGCGTCATCGCCAAGGCCAACAAGATCGCGGCCGGCGGACGGCCGGTCATTGTCGCCATACGCATCGATTACTCCAAGAAGACCGCGTTCACGCTCGGCGCGGTCAAGACCAATTTCGGCCGCTTCCCGCTGAACGAGAAGCTGCGCTTCCTCACGCGCGCGGCGGTGCGGCACGTGATCGGGTAGGGAATGCTCGCTTCGGGGAACGCGTGGTCGGGTCGGCTCCGCGCCGACCCGATCAAGTGCCGCAACACGTGCGATCAGTTGGCGCTGTTCGGCAGGCACGGTGGTTCCGCATACGGAGCCGAGGCGAACGCGCCGGCATTGGGAGCCCGTACGCAATCCGCCGCGCCGCCGGCTTTCGCCGAAGCCATTGCGTGGTGTGAGGCAACATCGCTGCGGGCAACCGCCGCTTGGGCCGTGAGCGCGGCCACTGCGATCAAGGCAGCCGATACAAAAGTCAATTTGGTCATGGATCTTCTCCGTCAGTTGACAGGAGCCAGGCGCAACGCGACTCCCTGACGATCAGGTGTCGAAGTCCGCGTGAGATATTTCATCACGCGCGTTCAACTGCGCGAGAGCCACAGGTCAAACACGTGCGTCCGGCAGGGTGCATCACGCGCCAATCAAAAGGCCCTGAGTATCGTCGTTTCCTGAAATATCTGCCGGCTGACGGCAGTCCGGTTGCTACGCGCCGATTGCGCTACGCAGCTTGAAGGAAACCATCGATGAAGACCTATATGTACATTGGCCTCGCAGTCAGGTTGTTGGTTACGGCCGTGTCGCCGGCATGCGGAGCACCGGCACTGAACGTGGAAACACGGCATCAGTCCGTCAAATCGACGAGGCTCGTATCCTCGGCCTATCCCTGGGCGTCAGGAAACGAAACGTCGACGCTTCCCTGGTCAGCGCCGCGAGGTCATCACCAGCCGCGTCTTGCGGATATTCCCGCACCCCCGGCTCAGGACAATCCGAGCGAAGAAGACGCCAGAATTGACCGGATCGTCAGGAATGTCTGCCGGAATTGTTGAGCACGGCAGCCGCATGGCGTGACGTGGTGCACTGGTTTTGCAGGGTTGCGTTGCGCTGCTGCGGTTGACAGCGCCCCGGTCGGCGTTACGCTTCCGTCCAACACAACAAGAACCGGGGCAGGGTGGAACGCCGTGAAACGCGTCGTCGCGTCTTGAGCGGGTCCGCGCGGCGTTCCGCGCTCGCGCCTTTTGCAATCAAGAGCTATCGCCTGCAGTGGCCGTCCGATCTGCTCACCTCGTGGGCGTTCGAGGTCGAGAACCTCGTGCTCGGCTGGTACATCTTGACCGAGACCGGTTCGGTGCTGCTGCTGACTTTGCTCGCATCGCTGAACTATGCGGGGACGCTGGTGGCGCCGGTGTTCGGCATGATCGGCGATCGGATCGGGCACCGCGACCTGCTGGCCATGATGCGTTTCGCCTACACCGCGCTTGCTTCTACGATCATGACGCTGGCACTGACCGGTCATCTCACGCCGCTCAATGTCATGATCATCGTCTCGATCATGGGCCTGATCCGCCCCTCGGACCTCGGCGTGCGCGGCGCGCTGCTTGCCGATATCATGCCGGGGGCTCAACTGGTCGGCGCCATCAGTGTGTCCCGGACGACGCAGGACACTGCGCGCATTGTCGGCGCCTTGACCGGCACCGGATTGTTCGCGGTGCTCGGCATCGGCTATGCTTATGTGGCGATTGCCTGTCTCTACCTTACCGCGGCTGTGCTGATGGTGTGCATGAGCCGGCCGCCGACGCATCACAGCATGGCCGATATGGACCATCCGGCCGATGAGTTGCCGGGCTCGTCGTTGCTGCGCGACCTCAAGGAAGGCATGGTCTATGCCTGGAGCGGACCTGGGATGCGCGCGGCGCTCTGTGTGGCGTTCCTCGTCAATCTCTCCGCGTTTCCGTTCACCAACGGATTGTTGCCTTATGTCGCGAGCGAGATCTTCCATACCAACCAGGCCGGCCTCGGCTATCTCTCGGCAAGCTTTGCGTTCGGTTCGCTGATCGGTTCGATTACGCTCAGCCTGACGTCCGGTGTGCGCATCGCGCAACTCATGATTGGCGCGACGTTGTCCTGGTACTTAATGCTGCTGGTGTTCGTGGCGCTCAAATCCATGCCGGTCGGGATGCTGTGCCTGATGCTCGCCGGCATGTCGCAGAGCCTGTCGATGATCTCGGCGGCCGTGATCCTGATGCGCACGGCGAGCGCTCGCTACCGCGGCCGCGTGATGGGCGTGCGCATGATGGTGATCTACGGTCTGCCGATCGGGCTGCTCGCCGCCGGCAGCCTGATCGACGTGATCGGCTATGGCGCCACCGGTTCGCTCTACGCGATTTCCGGGCTGATCGCGATGGCGGCGATCGCGCTGCACTGGCGCGCGGATCTGTGGCCGGTGCACGCGCCCGCGAATGCAGGGTAGCTCTTTACGATTGGCGCGAGGCTTCATAGGCTCGCCCGCGAAACTGACTTAGGGAACTCTCATGGCAAAGACTGGTCTGGTGGTGTCGGCCCATCCCGGCGATTTCGTCTGGCGGGCGGGCGGCGCCATCGCGCTGCATGCCAGGCGCGGCTACCGCATGAAGATCGTCTGTCTCTCCTATGGCGAGCGTGGCGAGAGCCAGTTCGCCTGGAAGGAAGCCGGCGCGACCATGGCCTCGGTCAAGGCCGGCCGCAAGGACGAGGCCGAACGCGCCGCGAAGATGCTCGGCGCCGAGATCGAGTTCTTCGATTGCGGCGACTATCCGCTGAAGCTGAACGACGCGCATTTCGACCGCATGGTCGACATCTATCGCGAGCTCAATCCGAGCTTCGTGCTGACCCACGCGCTGGAAGACCCCTATAATTTCGATCATCCGGACGCCGCGCATTTCGCGCAGCAGACCCGCGTGGTGGCGCAGGCGATGGGCCACAAGCCCGACGCGAAATATCAGTATTCGGCGCCGCCGGTGTTCCTGTTCGAGCCGCACCAGCCCGAGCAGTGCAATTTCAAGCCGCAGGTGATCCTCAACATCGACGACGTCTGGGAGATCAAGCGCAAGACGTTCGAGATCCTTGCCGCGCAGAAACATCTCTGGGCGTATTACGAGCGCGTCGCGCTGAACCGCGGCGTGCAGGGCGGGCGCAATTCGGGGCGGGCGATGACCTATGGCGAGGCCTATCAGCGGCTGTTCCCGATGGCGGTGGAGGAATTGGCATGAAGAATGTAGTTGTCAGAAACATCAAGCGCGCCGATGCCGGACTGGTGAAGCGGCTCGGCGTGCTCGGGGTTGCGACCGCGCACGAAGCCTATGGCCGCCACGGGCTGATGAAGCCGTACATGCGGCCGGTCTGGCAGGGCGGCGAGGCCGCCGGCACGGCTGTGACCGTGCTGACCCATCCCGGCGACAACTGGATGATCCATGTCGCGGTCGAGCAGTGCAAGGAAGGCGACATCCTCGTGGTCGGCTGCTCCGCCGACAACACCGACGGCATGTTCGGCGATCTGCTCGCGACCTCGCTGATGGCGCGCGGCGTGAAAGCGCTGGTGATCGATGCCGGCGTGCGCGATGCGAAATCGCTGCGCGAGATGGGCTTTCCGGTGTGGTCGAAGGCGATCTCGGCCAAGGGCACGGTGAAGGCCTCGCTTGGCGCGGTCAACGTCCCCGTGGTCTGCGCCGGCATCAACGTCAATCCGGGCGATGCCATCGTCGCCGACGATGACGGGGTGGTGGTGGTGAAGCGTGGCGATGCCGCCGACGTGGTTGCCAAGGGTGAAAAACGCCATGCCGATGAGGAGGGCAAGCGAAAGCGGCTCGCCTCCGGCGAGCTCGGGCTCGACATGTACGGGATGCGCGAGCCCCTGACGAAGGCGGGCCTGACATACGTTGACGAACTGCCGGAAGATTAAGATGGCGATGCGTCTGCGTACGCTGCTCGGCGATCATCCCGGCACGGTCGCGCTGAAGAACGGCGCGATCAAGTCCGATCTGGTCGAGCTTCGATTTTGCCGACTACTCGCCGACGCACAAAGGCTTCAAGCCGATGGTGCGTGAGGCGGCGTTCGACGTCTCGGAACTCGCGATCGTCACCTATCTGATGGCCAGAAGCTTTGGCAAGCCGATGGTGCTGCTGCCCGATGTCGTGGTCGCGCGTGGCCAGCATGGCTACGCGCTCCATAATGCGAAGCGGGGGTCGCTGAAGCCTGCCGATCTCAACGGCAAGCGCGTCGGCATCCGCTCCTTCACCACCACGACCGGCGCGTGGCTCCGCGGTATTCTCGCCAACGACCACGGCGTCGATCTCAACTCCATCGACTGGGTGACGTTCGAGGACGCGCATGTCGCCGAATTCGTCGACACCACCAAGCGCGCACCGGCTGGCAAGCAGATCGTGCAGATGCTGCTCGATGGCGAGCTGGATGCCGTGCTGGGCGAGAAGGTCGAGCATCCCGACCTCAAGCCGCTGTTCGCCGACGTCGCAGCGGAAGAGAAGGCGTGGTCGGCCAGGCACGGCATCGCGCCGATCAATCACATGGTGGTGGTCAGTACGGATTTGTCGCGCAACCATCCCGATGTCGTGCGCGAGGTGCATCGGATGCTGACGAAATCAGCAGCAGCCGCGCCGAGTGCGCCGCGATTCGGCGCCGACGAAATGCGCCGTTCGCTGCAAACGATCACGCGTTACGTCGCTCAGCAAAAGTTGATCCCGCGCGAATTTTCCGTCGACGAGCTGTTCGACGATGTGACGCGCGCCCTGATCTGATGGAGCAGCAGATGACTCCCGAGCCGGTCTACGATCTCGCCCATCTCGGCCACATGGAATTGCTGACGCCGAAACCGGACGAGAGCCTGAAATTCTTCGTCGACGTGATGGGCATGACCGTGAGCGGCCAAAAGGGCGAGTCGGTCTATCTGCGCGGCTGGGACGATTACGAGCGCTATTCGCTGAAGCTGACGGGCTCGAAGACTTCGGGCATGGAGCACATGGCCTTGCGCGCGCGCAGCCCGCAGGCGCTGGAACGCCGCGTCGCGGCGCTGAAGGGTTCGGAGTTCGCGATCGGCTGGGTCGACGGCGACATGGGGCAGGGGCCGGCGTTCCGTTGCAGGGATCCCGACGGCCATGTCATCGAGCTCTATTACGAGACCGAATGGTACCAGGCGCCGCCCGAGCTGAAGCCGTCGCTGAAGAACCAGGCGCAGCGCTTTCCCGCGCGCGGCGTCAATGTCCGGCGGATCGACCATCTCAATTGCCTGGCGGTCGACATCAAGGCGAACCGCCTGTTCTTCGAGAACTATCTGGGCTGCCGCACCACCGAGCAGATCATCCTCAACGACGGCACGGAAGCGGCGATGTGGATGACGATGTCGAACAAGAGCTACGACTTCGCCTACACCCGCGACCACTACGGCAAGAAGGGCCGCTTCCACCACGTCACCTACGCGCTCGACAGCCGCGAGGAGATCTTGCGCGCCGCCGATATCTTTCTGGAGCACGGCGTCCATATCGAGACCGGGCCGCACAAGCATGCGATCCAGCAGACTTTCTTCCTCTATGTCTGGGAGCCCGGCGGCAACCGCGTCGAGGTCGCCAATGCCGGCGCGCGGCTGATCCTGGCGCCCGACTGGAAGCCGATCGTCTGGACCGAGGAGGAGCGCAAGAAGGGCCAGGCCTGGGGGTTGAAGACCATCGAGTCCTTCCACACCCACGGCACGCCGCCGGTTGTGAGCTGAACCCGCCCTTGCATCGGCGTCGTTGCGCACCATCTGCTGCCGCGGGGCGATCTGTCAGTGGGGAACAACGATGCCGCCGCGGGTCGATTTCAGGAGCGAGGCGTTTTTGCGCGATCCGGCGGCAGGCGTCGCGGCCTTGCGGGCGGCCGGCGCGGTTGTCGAAACGCATTTCCCCATTGTCGGCCGGGTCTGGGTCACCACCACCTATGAAGCCGCCGCGCGCGTACTGAAGGACAGCGCGGTCTTTACCCTGCGCAAGGAAGGCGGCGAGGTCGCTGGTCTGCGCTGGTGGATGCCGAAGCTGGTGCAAACGCTCGCCAGCAACATGCTGACATCAGACGAGCCCGATCACACCCGTCTGCGTGGCATCGTCGACGAGGCTTTTCGCCGCCGTGCCGTCGTCGGCATGGAGCCGCGCATCCGCGCCATCGCCGACCGGCTGGCCGGCGAGCTGTTTGCGCAAGGAAGCACCGCCGACCTTGTCGCGCGCTATGCGCAAATCTTGCCGCTGGCGGTGATCTCCGAATTGCTTGGTCTGCCCGAGTCCGACCGGCCGATGTTCATCGGCTGGGCCAACTCGATGTCGCGGGTCAACAGCGCGATCGGCTTCCTGAGCGTCCTCCCATCTTTCAAGAAGATGCGGCGCTACATGGACGAGCGGTTGCGTGCGGTCCGCGAGCATGGCGGCGAGGGATTGATCGCCGAGCTGGTAAAGGTTGAAATGGAAGGCGGCCGCATCAGTCACGACGAGATGCTGTCGATGCTGTTTCTGCTGCTGAACGCCGGCTCGATCACCACGACCCATCTGATCAGCGGCGCGGTGTTCGAGCTGCTCAGGGATCCCGCACGACGCGACTGGCTGATCGCGGACTGGAGCCGCGCCTCGCTCGCAGTCGAGGAATTCCTGCGCTTTGTCGCGCCGGTGCAATTCTCCAAGCCGCGCCATGTTCGCGAGGATGTCGAGATCGAGGGCGTTCGCCTGAAGAAGGGCGAGCGGGTGATGGCGATGATCGTGGCGGCGAATATGGACCCGCAGGCGAGCCCGCATCCCGACAAACTCGATCTCGCGCGCAAGCCGAACCGGCATTTGTCGTTCGGCACCGGCATCCATTTCTGCCTTGGCCACCAGCTGGCGCGGATCGAGGCGATGGCCGCGCTGGAAGCGCTGCTCACGCGCTGGCCGAAGCTGACACTCGCCGTTGCTCCGTCGCAAGTTCGTTACCAGCGGCGGCCGGGGCTGCGATCGATCGTCAGACTGCCGGTGCGGGCAGGGGACTAGGCACCGCGCGAAATTCGACGCCGTGCAGGTTGATTGCGGGCGCCATGCCCCAATGATTGCCGCCGAACACGCGCATGCGGCGGTCGAGCTCTTCCTTGCTGATGTCGAGCGGGATGTCGCAGATCGCCCGATAGGCGCGGCGGGAGTATTTCCTGCGTCCCCATTGCAGCGCCGAGTGCGGCAGCGGATCGATCCGGGTCGCCAGATGCTTCGCGAACTGCCAGAACAGTTTTGCGAGATGGGCGTAGGCCAGCCCTTCGAGGCCTTGCACGCCGATATCCGCGGGAATGGGGAAGTGCACGGCCTCGACGATCGGCGCCGGAGTCGACGCGCGCGGCCATCGCATGCACCGTAGCGCCAAACTCCGCCGCATCTTCATAGAGCGCGAAGTGCGCCGGCGCCCAGCCGGGATAGGCGGGCGGGCCGGGATGAAAATTGTAGGCGCCGTAGCCGAGCGCATCGAGCACGTCCGCCGGCACGATGACGGGCGTGGCGAAGGCAACGAGCCGGCTTCGCGCGAGCACGGCGCGATCGAAACGCGCGAGATCGTCGCGTGAAACGGCCCAATGCACCGTCAGGCCCGGATTGTGCCCGCACAACGCCGACGTCAGCACGGCTTGTTCGACCGGCCCGGTCAGCAGAATGATCGTCTCGAACATTGCACTTGCAACTCCGCAATGCTCGCCCCTGAGTCACTATGTCGCAACAGCCGTTAAAATAATGTTAACCATGTTTTGCCGGAGGGGAGTTTTTGGTTCAGCAGCGAGGCCCTCACACCGTCACCCAGCTAACTGACGTTGGTCAGTCCGCCCAGCGCCGCCAACAGCAAAAGGCCGAGCAGATAACCGATGATCCTGTGAAAATAGAAATACCCACGGTAGGGAAGTTCAAGCTCGGTCGTATAATGTGCCTCGCGAAGACGCACGATCGGCAGCAGCATGTCAAAACTATATGTGAATCCGAAACCGTGCTTCCTGGCGACGTGCGATCTGCGCACGACAATCCATCCAACGACAAGGAAAACGCCGATCCAGACGAAGGCGAGCCATTTTCGATAGCCGTAGCCGATGAGGCCCCATTTGAGCGTCTCCCACGGCTTACTGGTCCAATATGCCTGATCCCAGGCTGCATTCTGCTCCCAGATGTGAATCAGGTCCACCTGATCGTCGAAACCCTGGACCTTGAAAACGTTTGCGAGCTGAAGATAAGGCTGAGGCGAGTGCTCGCCCGACTTATCGGATGATTGAACCCATTTATCGGATGATTGCAGCCATTTCACATATAGCTTGTCGGCATCTTTGTTTGGTTTGATTTCTTTCCCATCCTTGTCAAGGAGGGTGAAGCTCTTGTACGTCAGTCCGGTGACATCGAATTTTGCCGGCAAGCCGTCTTGTACCTCAACGCTTGCAACATTCGAATTGTGCATCGTGATGACGCACGGTTCCTTGCCTTTGCACTCCAGCGGCCACGGCCCACCTTTGCGGCGCAGGTCGCCGATCGATAACTTTCCCCCGACCGTCATGTTGGATGCGGAGACGCTGGCCACGTTGGATGCGGAGACGCTTTTGATAAATCCGCCTAGCAGGTCCAGGTCTCGATCGATGGATGCACCATCAAGCGAGACTACGGCACCGTTCTTCACGTCATCGGTGGAGTCGTTTAGATCGGTAATCGCCAGCCTGCCTATCCTTGCTTTCTCCAGGTTGACATTGAAGAAACGTGAATACCCGATTGTCGCATTGCCGCCAATTTGCGCTTCCTTGCCTTGCAGCTTCCGGGCGTCAGTATTTTGTACAATCAGAATTCTCCTTGATCTTTGCGCCGTCGAGCGTGATGGCGCAGTCCGCCTTGACGTTATTCAGGAGGACAGATCCTTCGCTCGACAGGCCGCCAAGGTTGAGGATCCCGCTATGATCTTGCTTATCTTCATCATCGCTCTCATCTTCGGTGCATTTTCGACCGGCCGAGCGGATGATGTGGGAGCCCTGCAAATCTATGAACCACTTCGGTCGGACATACAGAAAACTTGCGTCTCCTTCGAAGTCGCAACTATGGCATTCAAACCTTGGGTCGAGCGGCATATTGCTTAGATCCAGTGTGTCGATGATGGCGCCTGATATCCTTATCCCTTCTGCCGGGATTTGCTTGCTCCACTTGTCACGGAGAATCTCCTTGATAAATCCGCCGCAGAGAAGGCGTGACGCCCGTGATTGCGAAACTCTTCCTCCTGCCTCGTTCCATCGGGAGTATCCGATTTTGACTTCGCGAACTTCGCTATCTGGCCGTGGAGAATCTTGTCCCATGCCCCTTGTTCGACCGGGGTCGCACCGGGGTTGTCCTTGTTACCCCACTCGGTCGTGTCCGGATTGCATTTCGGAGGCTCCGCGGCGGAAGCCGATTGCGCCCGGAGCTGAGGCACTAAAATGATCGCGAGCAGGACAAGCCTGAGAAGCGCCCCCCTCATTGTTGGTCTCCCTGTGCGACTTTGAACCCTTACCGGTTCACGCCCGCGTTCGTTCAAACAGCGGCGTGCAAATTCATCAAACGTCGCTTGTCTTCAAAAGATGCAGCAGAAACGGATCGCGTTCAAATTCCGATCGGTGCATTTCCAGCGATCCTGCGCGTTGCTCGGCTTCGAGATACGGCCACGCCAGATCAAAAAACGCGCGGCGGGTAAAAGCATCGCTGTGCAAGCCGAGGTCCATCAAGGTTTTTGCACGCTCGGGATTGCAATCGCCGGAAAGCGCGTTCAGGAACGCGCGCGTCACGATCGGAGAACCGGCACCGCTGCTCGACTGAAGATAGGCGAAAACAGCCTCCGGATCGCGATACCCTTCGCTGGCGAGGAGGGTTGCGACACTCATCAGTTCAAAGCTCGACATCGAATGATTCGAATTCAAGCGATCCACGAGCCATTGTCGGGCTGTCTCGCGAACGTTACCCGGAATCTCGTCACCTGCCGTGACGAGAACGTCGACGAGATATGGGATGCAGTGCTGGCAATGATCCAGAATGCCGAACACCCGGGAAAGCATCTCGTAGTCGCCGTGGTAACAGGCAGCCTCAGTGAAGACACGAAATTGACCGAGGCTGACGCGCTTTTCGTCTCTCACCTGCTTGATCAAATGAGATAGCGCACTGGCCGGGTCAACGTGGTCCAGCAATGTGATGTCGAACTCACTGAGTTGCGATGTTTTGAAGGGGGATTGCGCGTAGGTAGGAGGCGGTGGCCTTTTCTTTTTCTTTGGCGGCGGGCTGTCTTCCGCAACCTCCTGCCTTGTCCGAGTGCCGTCGCCGAGCATCTCGGCGTCACCGGTTAAGCCGAGACCGCCCCAGAACCGTCCCGAACGTCGGGCATTCAGGTATTTCTCGTATCCACCGCGCGTGAACGGTTCGATCGACGTCTTCGCGCCATTCAAACTGAGCCCCTCGGCCGTCAGGCTCGCGACCAGCGACTCCAGGCCGTGGTGAGCCGCAACCATGTTGGGCGCGAACAAGACATAGTCGTCGACGTAACGAATGAAATCGATGCCTTCGCTTTCCAGACGGCGATCAACGTTCAACAGCGCCGCCTCAGCCAACACATAGCTTGCTGTCGGACCTACGGGAATTCCCGTTGGCCACTGGCTCGTCCATTCCGAAAGAACGATCTGGAGAACGTCCGTGATCCAGGACTCGACCCCGTGCTGATGAAGCGTTGCCGTCAGCCGTCCAATGCTGATGCCTGGAAAAAAGTTGGCGATGTCGGCATTGACGACGACCGACGGGGTCTGCGTGCCAAGTTTCGCCAGCGCGCGATCGCTGAAGGCCCGGTAGTCGCATTCAGGATCAAAGATGGCGGTTCCCTGCGGCTTGAACCGGAACGAAAATTCCCTCTGTGCGTCGACGGGACTGCGGCTGGACTCGATCCGCCTGGCAATCAGGATCGCGCATGTCAGGTACAGGACCGAACTGATCAGTTCGGCGTGGGCGCAGGGACGATAGCCGGACATGTTGGTTTTCGGCAGCAACATGACCGAGAGCGGCGCGATATCCCTGATCGTCTCCGGGGCGGTCATGTAGCTCATACAGAGCGAACGACCGCTGCGCGAAGATCCGGCTGTTGCTCGAGCCGCTGTAGTTCGAACGGCCGAGGAAAATCCGTATCGAGCCCTTCCGCGATGATGAAATCTCAGGCTTTGATCGATCGCGGATGCGATATCCGAGTAGTCCGAGGACCGAAGCGGTTCCCGGGGTTTGCCCGCGCTCGCGGAGCGATTGGCCTGGTTCGGGCGGCGCCACGATCTCGGCACTCCGTCCGATCATGGGCCAGGCGGGAAGCGCTGCGCCGACCCCAGCCGCCGTTTGCAGAAAATGCCGGCGAGAACCCTCGTTATTCGACATGATGCTCTCCCACGTCCGCGCGAAACGCGCGTTGCATTGTCGCGACTAAAGGCAAATCCAGAGACGCTTCGTCAAATATGGCTTCCGGCATCTCGCGACAGCACCGGATGACGCAAGCCCGGCCGCGAGCGCGAGAAAAAGCGCGGCTTGAATTCTTTGTCGTCGCGGCCTGCCTTCGCTCAAATGCTCAAAAGCTATTGCGATTATAAATTGCTGTTGAGCTTATAAACGATTTTTGCCTCTTCGTGAAGTCTTGCCGATCTCACCCGCGCGCGCCGCTATCAACGCGGCGAGTTCGTCCCACACTCGACCGCCTCCAGCAATTGACTTCGCTGCAGATGAGCGAAACCGCGCGCAAAGAGCGTGGCCGGTGAGGATGCACCGGCGGTGGTGTGGGCTGCAGCGCGGCGCGTATGACGGCTCATCGGTCGCCTCGAGATCACCAGCAACCGCCAGATGATTCCAGTCCCTGGCAGCAAGCGCGGGTCACGCGAGGGCATGCCGCGGTGCCGCCCGATCTCCAGGTCAGTTACGGACTTGCCAAGCGCCGCGGCGAGCGAGTAGAACGGCGCCAGCCGACGGAGGCGCTTGGCCGCGCGGGGCGCGATTGCCGATCAGCTCCATAAGCGATTGAATTTGCTGAATAATCCATTGGGGAATGGTGTAACGGTAGCACAACAGACTCTGACTCTGTTTGTCTTGGTTCGAATCCAGGTTCCCCAGCCAGTTTGAAAACTCCCGATACTGTATTTTCGCCTGAAGCGACTGCAGTCGCTCTGCACACATCAGCGCGCCACCGTTTGCGCTGAAACGAATTGCAAAGCCTGCCCAGCCTTGCAGCAACCGTCACTCGCTCCATCGACCAACTGCTTAGCCCGCACGACAAGCGCAGCTTCCACCCTCGCTTGCCGCCCTCAGGCCGCCATGCAATGCTTGCCTCGCCAACAAGAGGGGAGGGAGCATTCGCGTGCGCTTCTCCGAATAAATCGGCATCAGGGGCTTTCGGAGAACCATCATTATGAATTTCAGGACACTGCTCGGGCTGTCGTGCGCCGCGGCGATTTCGTTTGCGCTTGTGGGCAGCGCGTCCGCCGAAGACAAGACCGTCAAGATCGGCGTCATTTTCCCGTTGACGGGCAACGCGGCCAGCGCCGGCATTCATGCCAAGGCCGGGCTCGAAGTCGCCATGGACATCATCAACAACGCGCATCCCGAGCTCGGTAATTTCCCGCTCGCCAAGAACGCCGGCCTTGCCGGTCTCGGCGGCGCCAAGGTCGAGCTGGTGTTCGCCGACAACCAGGGCAGCCCCGCCACGGGGCAGAACCAGGCGCTGCGCCTGATCACGGAAGAGAAGGTGGTCGCGCTGACCGGCGCCTACCAGTCCGGCATCACGCTGACGACCAGCGCGATTGCCGAGAAATACGGCATTCCCTTCGTCAACGGCGAGTCGGTTGCGTCCAATCTCACCGAGCGCGGCTTCAAATGGTTCTTCCGCACCACGCCGATCGCGACCGATTTCGCGAAGGTCTATTTCGACTTCCTCAGCGATATGAAGGCGTCCGGCGCCAAGACCGACAGCATCGCGCTGGTGCATGACAACACCGAGTACGGCAAGTCGGTCGCCGACACCATCACCGCGGCCTTCAAGGAAAAGGGCATCGCCATCGCGCTCGACGTCGCCTACGCCTCGAATGCGACCGACGTGCAGAGCCAGGTGCTGCAGCTCAAGGAGAAAAAGCCCGACGTCGTGCTCATGATCTCCTACACTTCGGATGCGATCCTTTTTGCCAAGACCTTCCAGGCGCAGGACTACAAGCCGGCGATGCTGATCGCCGACGACGCCGGCTATTCCGATCCGTCCTTCATCAAGGCGGTCGGCAAGATCTCGCAAGGCGCCTTCAACCGCTCGTCGTGGAGCGTCGGGCCTGCCGGCTCTGCGACCGCTGTTATCGCCAAGATGTACAAGGAGAAGAGCGGCGACGAGATGGACGACACGGTCGCGCGCCAGATGACCGGCCTGTTCGTGCTGGCTGAGGCCATCGATCGCGCCGGCTCGACCGACCCCGCAAAAATCCAGGCGGCGTTGAAGGCCACCGACCTCAAGCCCGACCAACTGATGATCGGCTACAAGGGCGTCAAGTTCGACGACAAGGGCCAGAACATCCTGGCCTCGGGCGTCATCATCCAGCTGCAGGATGGCGAGAATTACGTCTCGGTCTGGCCGAAGGCGAACGCCGAGAAGCCGCCGGTGATGCCCTATAAAGGCTGGTAATATTTGAGAGGGCGGGACAAAATCCCGCCCTCATCTTCGTCAGGCGCAACTCCTCGCAACGACGCGCGGCTCATGTCCTTTGTCATCCTCCAGGTGATCGTCGGCGGACTCCTGCTGGGCGCGGTCTATGCGTTGTTTTCCTCCGGGCTCACGCTGGTCTGGGGCATGATGAACGTCGTCAATTTCGCGCATGGCGATTTCGTCATGCTCGGCATGTACGTGGCCTATCTCGTCTATACGCTGTTCGGGGGAGGGCCGCTGATCGGCGCGCCGCTGGCGATGCTGGTCCTCGCCACCGTCGGCGTCATCGTCTATTTCGCCCTGATCCGTGAGGTGATGAAGGGGCCGATGCTGGCGCAGATCCTCGGGACCTTTGGCCTCGCACTGCTGCTGCGCTATTCCGTGTTCTGGTGGTTCGGCGCCAACTTCCTGACGCTGCCGGAAAGCCTCGTCGGCGGCACGCTCGATCTCGGCGGCATCCGCATTCCCGCCTCGCGGCTGCTCGCCGGTGTCGTTGCGCTTGCCGTGACCTTCGGCCTGCATTTGCTTCTGACGCGAACATCGCTCGGCTCGAAGATGCTGGCGGTTGCCGAGGACTCCACCGCGGCACAGCTGATGGGGATCAGGCCCGACACGATGCAGGCGATCGCCTGGGCGATTGCGGCCGGCGCCACGGGACTGGCCGGCGCGTTGATCGCGACCTTCTTCTACATCGTGCCGACGGTCGGCGAGACGCTCGCCATCGTCGCGTTCGTCACGGTGTCGCTCGGCGGTTTCGGCAGCGTGCCCGGCGCGCTGGCCGCTGGCCTCCTGATCGGCGTCATCGAGTCGCTGTCGGGCTACCTGATCGGCGCGGTCTACAAGGACATCGTCGTCTATGCGTTGTTCGTCTCCTTCCTCTGGTTCCGGCCGCAGGGCCTGATGGGCAAGTCATGATGCGCCGTCTGCTCTGGCCGTCGGTGGCGCTCGCGCTGGTGATCGCCTATCCGCTGCTGTTCTCGAACCCGTTCCAGCAGCGGCTTGGCGCGCTGGTGCTGCTCTATGCGATCGCGGCCTCGGCCTGGAATATCATCGGCGGCTACGCCGGTCAGGTTTCGGTCGGCCATGTCGTGTTCTTCGGCTGCGGCGCCTATGCCGCGATGGGCGCCTACACGCATTTCGGATTGCCGCCGCTGGTCGGCATTCCCCTCGGCATCATGTTTGCGGTGGCGATTGCCGCCATCATCGGCACGCCGACCTTGCGGCTGTCCGGTCATTATTTCAGCATGGCGACGATTGCCGTGGCCGAGTTGGTGCGGTTGGTCGTCACCAACACCGAGTATCTCGGCGCGGCCGTCGGACTCTCCGGCCCGACGGTGCCGCGCAACGTCTTCGACCTCTCCTTCGTCTCGGCGCTGCCGTACTACTATCTCTTCCTGATCATCCTCGCGATCACCTTGGCCATCACCTGGTGGATGACCAACAGCCGCATGGGCTTTTATCTGCGCGCCATCAAGGATTCCGAGCGAGCCGCGCGCTCGCTCGGCGCGCCGGCTGCGCGCACCAAGCTCTACGCCTACATGCTGAGCGCAGGCCTGACCTCGGTGGCCGGCGCGCTCTATGCCATGATGTTCGGCTTTGTCGATCCGGAGTCCGGGCTCGGCATCCTGATCTCGGTGAAGATCCTGATCATGGCCGC
This sequence comes from uncultured Alphaproteobacteria bacterium, assembly GCA_963732085.1. Lineage (GTDB taxonomy): Bacteria > Pseudomonadota > Alphaproteobacteria > Rhizobiales > Xanthobacteraceae > Bradyrhizobium. The sequence goes on from CAVSYJ010000001.1 coordinate 164,262, forward strand.
GCTCGGCGGCGCTGGTCTTCTGTTCGGTCCGCTGGTGGGAGCGGCGATCCTGGTGCCGCTTGAAGAAATCTCCAACAGCAAGTTCGGCGGGCAGGGCGCCGGACTCACCTTCGTGGTTTACGGCGCGATCATCATGCTGATCGCGCGCTTCCAGCCCGGCGGCCTGTTGACGCTCGCCAACCGGATCATGGAGCGGCGCGCCAAGGCGCGCGAGGCGGCGACGACCTCGACCGGAGCGGGCCATGCTCCTTGAGGCGCGCGAGATCACCAAGGCCTTCGGCAGTTTTCGCGCGGTGGACGCGGCCTCGGTGACGCTGGAGCAGGGCGACATCCTCGGCCTGATCGGGCCGAACGGCGCCGGCAAATCCACCTTCTTCAATTGCCTGACCGGCGATCTCGCATCGACCTCGGGCAAGGTGTTTTTCGGGGGGCACGACATTACGGAGCTGCCACCAGAGGCCCGCGCGCGGCTTGGCCTGGCGCGCACCTTCCAGGTGCCGCAGACCTTCGAGGGCATGACGGTGCTGGAGAACGTCATGATCGGCGCATTCCTGCGCGCCTCGCATCGCGCCGAAGCCGAGCACAAGGCGCGCGCCGTGCTGGACCGCGTCGGGATGGCGAGGCTTGCGGACGCGCCGGCGCGCTCGCTCGGCACGCCCGGCCGCAAGCGGCTCGAGATCGCGCGTGCGCTCGCCACAGAGCCGAAGGTGTTGCTGCTCGACGAGGCGATGGCCGGCCTGACCCTGCGGGAGGTGCAGTTGGCGATCGAGCTGGTGCGCGACATCCATCGTTCCGGCATTACGCTCGTGATCGTCGAGCACATCATGGAAGTCATCATGTCGCTGGCGAGCCGCGTCATGGTGTTCCATCAGGGCCGGGAGATCGCGCGCGGCAGCCCGCGCGAGGTCACCAGCAATCCCGATGTGATCGCGGCCTATCTCGGCACCCGCGCCGCCAAGGCCGCGGCCGGCCACACACCGATCGAGCTGATGGGCGGGCCAACCGTGCCGCCGATCTGAAGTTCCTACGGTGCTTGCCGCGATTGATCCTAGGAACTTCAGATCGAAAGCGGCACGGTAAATTGAAATGATTGCTAGTGCCCTTTGCTTTCCGAAGTTCGTATAGGAGGATGCCGCGATGATCGACGAACTTCGGAAAGCGGGCACTAGCCCGTGAGTCCGCCGCTCCTGAAAATCGAGCACCTGGAAGTGCGCTACGGCGACTTGATCGGCGTCTCCGACGTCTCGCTCGAAGTGCCCGAAGGCAGCGTGGTGGCGCTGCTCGGCTCCAACGGCGGCGGCAAGACCACGACGCTGAATGCGATCGCCGGGCTGATCCCCACCCATTCCGGCTCGATCAGGTTCCGCGGCGAGGAGATCGGCGGGGAGAATGCGTTCGCCATCGTGCGCAAGGGCCTTGCGCTGTCGCCGGAAGGCTGGCGGCTGTTCGTGCAGCAAAGCGTCGAGAACAATTTGTTGCTCGGCGCGACCCCGCTCAGGGACAAGTCACGCAAGGCATCCCTGCTCGAACGCGTCTATGAGATCTTCCCGCGTCTGAAGGAGCGCCGCAGCCAGCGTGCCGGCACCATGTCCGGCGGCGAGCGGCAGATGCTCGCGGTCGGCCGCGCGCTGATGAGCGATCCGAAGCTGCTGATGCTGGACGAGCCCTCGCTGGGTCTCGCGCCCGCCGTGGTGGAATCCATGTACGAGACGTTTGGCCGGCTGCACCGCGAGGGCCTGACCATCCTGCTCGCGGAACAATCGATCGAGCTCGCGCTCGAGGTTTCCGATTTCGCCACCGTGCTGCAGGTCGGCAAAAGCGTGCTGTCCGGCACCGCGGCCGCGCTCGCGCAGGACCCGCAGGTCCAGCACGCTTATCTCGGCAGCGCCTGAAGGGTTAGCGCTTGCGCGGATGCGGCAACAGGAAAACCAGGCCGCTTACGACGAACGCGGCGCCGCCGACAATCAACGCCAGGCCCAAATGGTCCATTTTTGGGAGTCCTGAGATGGCACAGGTCGTATCGTGCCAAATATGCAAGATCACCCTAGCACATCCATAGGCGGCGCTGGCGCAGGATCCCGCAGGTGCAACACGCCCATCTCGGCAGGGCTTGAGGCGCCAAGCTATGCTCAAAAACGCAACACCAGACCTTCTTTCGGGCTGACGTCACCGGAAACAAGCCGTTTCCAGCACGCAAGTATCTGCCCTGCTCCGCGGACATCCTGAATGGTCAGAAATCTGCGCGACGCCGGATAGAATGCCCGCATGTCTTGCGGCACCGCCGCGCTGAGCCCGGGATCTTCTCGATGACGGGCATCGCGATAGCCGGGCGTGAAGAATATTTCGGGCGCAGGGCCCGGAACCGCCGACTTGATCGGCTGAACTCCGCCCGGCTTGTCCGACCAATCAGTCGCGCCGAATAGCACACTCCGTATCAGGCTTTCCCCGACGAGGTCGTGAACCTTTGTTGTCAGGCTCTCGCGCCCAAGGAAATCGGCATAGATCGTTGGAGCGCTGGTCGATAACGACGCGACGTCCTCGTAGTCGAGCACGCCATCATAAAGCGCGGTGTCGCGCACGAACGGGAGGTTCCTGTTGGAAGTAAGGCCAATGAGGCGATGATTGCCGAGTCTTCGCAACTGGTGAGCCGTAGCGAGCGCCGACTTCGACGACGCGCTCGACATCACCACGGTATGGGGGTTATCGCGATGGATAAGATCGGCGAGCCACCAGCCTGAGGCGAATGTCGGTCGAAGAAGAACTTGCTCAGGTTCGAAATCCGGGTCGTAAAGCGGGTCGGCGCTCGTGATGAGGTATCGATTGTACACGACCGCCTTGTTTGCGCGATGCGCCACACCGTCGGTGAACCCGCTTCCGTTTACCTTGATCGGTAACACGTCGAGTGTTTCGGCGATCGGAAAATAGCCGTAGTACCGCGAGCCTGCCACGACACCGGGTGCGCGAGATTCCGTTACCCTCGCGAAGCCCCAGCATGGCGGACACCCCCAGTCCGGTGGTGCAGGGAAGAAGTCCCAATATCCGGCGACCCCTACGCCCATGGCTGCGTAGGTGACGTTGTTTGCGGAAAGCCCGAAGAGATCGAGTTGCAACCGGGCGGCGCCCTCGGCCAGAGGCAAACGCGGGCTGGCGACCACGCGAGCTGTGCTCAGGTCATCCCGTTTGACGTGAAGTTGACTCATACACTCCCCCCGTACTCGCGGCTTTGCCGCGAACGATGGGTTTCGCAAGAGCTCAACCCATCTTACAAGGTATGATGTGAGACAACGAACGGCGAAGCAACCGCCGTCGCAGGTGTCGGGGAGGGAATCATGAGCGCGGGCCACGACAAGCCGTTTGGCGGCACCATCGGCAAAACGGTGAAGGAATCGAAGCCGTGGTGGCCCGACGCGGCGAAGCCGCCGCGAGGGGCGCCCAACATCCTCGTCATCCTGTTCGATGACGTCGGCTTCTCCGACTTCGGCTGCTACGGTTCGCCGATCCGGACGCCGACCATCGATCGGCTGGCCGCCGAGGGCCTGCGCTATTCGGGCTTCCACACCACGGCGATGTGCTCGACCACGCGCGCGGCGCTGCTGACCGGGCGTAACCATCACTCGGTCGGTGTCGGCTGCCTCGCCAATTTCAACTCCGGCTATCCCGGATACCGCGGCAAGATCGCGCGCGAGGCCGGCACCATCGCCGAGATGCTGCGCGCGCATGCCTACCGCAATTACATGATCGGCAAGTGGCACGTGACGCCGCTGACCGAGAGCGGCGCGACCGGGCCGTTCGACGGCTGGCCGCTCGGCCGCGGCTTCGACCGCTTCTACGGCTTCCTCGATGCCGAGACCGATCAATATGCGCCGGAGCTCGTCTCCGGCAACGCGCATATTGATCCGCCCGGCACTTACGCCGACGGCTATCACCTGACCGCAGATCTCGTCGACCAGGCGATCCGCTTCATCGGAGATCACATCGCCGACCGCCCCGATCTGCCGTGGCTGACCTGGGTCGCGCTCGGCGCCTGCCACGCGCCGCACCAGGCGCCGTCAGACATCATCATGAGCTACGACGCGACCTTTGCCGACGGCTGGGACGTCGAGCGCGAACAGCGGCTCGCGCGCCAAAAAGCGATGGGACTGCTGCCCGATGACACCAGGCTGCCGCCGCGCAATGACGGCGTGAAGGCCTGGAACGAACACAGCGCCGAGGAGAAGCGCGTCTTCACACGTCTGCAGGCGGCCTTTGCCGGCATGCTCGATCACGCCGACCGGCATCTGGCGCGGCTGATTGCGTTTCTCGAAATCGCCGGCGTGCGCGACGACACGCTCGTGATCGTGATGTCCGACAATGGCGCGAGCCAGGAGGGCGGACCGCTCGGTTTCATCAATGCGATGGGGCCCTTCAACTTCCGTCCTGAGCCGATGCCGGAGAAAGTCCGCCGCATCGACGACATCGGCGGGCCCGACACCCACAGCAATTTTCCGCATGGCTGGGCGATGGCATCGAACACGCCGCTGCGCCGCTACAAGCAGAACACCCATGGCGGCGGCATTCGCGATCCCTTCGTGATTTCATGGCCGCAGCGGATCAAGGCAAAGGGCGAGCTGCGGCATCAGTTCGTGCACGCCTGCGACCTCGTGCCGACCTTGCTCGAGCTGATCGGCATCAACGCGCCGAGTGAGATCGCGGGCACAGCGCAAATGCCGCTCGAAGGCGAGAGTTTTGCGGCCTCGATCGCCAACGAATCGGCGCCGTCGAAATCGTCACCACAATATTTCGAGATGTTCGGCCACCGCGGCCTCTGGCATCGCGGCTGGAAGGCGGTGTCGTTCCATCCCTCCGGCACGCCGTTCGAGAACGACAAGTGGGAGCTGTTCCATCTCGACCGCGATTTCTCGGAAGCCGATGACCTCGCCGCGAAGGAACCGCAGCGGCTGGAAGAGATGATCAAGCTGTGGTGGGGCGAGGCCGCGAAGCGCAATGTGCTGCCGCTCGACGATCGCTTCGGGCCGCGCTTTGCCGAGAATGCCGCGCGTTTCCACGGCGCGCGCCATCAGTTCACCTTCCATGCCGGCATGGGCCATGTGCCGACGGACGTCGCGCCAGATGTGCGCAGTCGCAGCTATACGATCGAGGCGCATGTCGAGATCGAAGATGGCGCCGAGGGCGTGCTGATCGCGCATGGCGATGCCACGTCGGGCTACAGCCTCTACATCAAGGACGGGCTGCTGGTGCACGATCTCAATATCGGCGGCGGCCATGAGATCTTGCGCTCAACGCGGAAGGTGCCAGCAGGCGCGCACCGGCTTGGTGCTCACGTCGAGCGTCTGGTACGCAACGAGCCGCCGGCCAAGGGCTCGCGCACCGGCATCACCGAATACACGCTGCTGATCGACGGCGAGCCGGCCGGCAGCCTGCAGACGCAGCTCGGCTTTCACACGCTGATCTCATGGTCGGGGCTCGACATCGGCCGCGACCGCGGAAGCCCGGTGTCGCATTACGACGCGCCGTTCGAGTTCACGGGTAAACTGCTCAAGGTCACCGTGAAGATGCACAACGACCAGGCGCTCGACGGCGAAGGCGTCGGCAACGCGCAGATGGCGCGGCAGTAACTATTTGATCTTCTCGTACGCCGCGGCGAAGTCGGCCAGCGGCATCGGGATGGTGATGACTTCCTTGTTCAAATTCTGGAAGACGACCTTGAGCTGCTTGCCCGACTTCAGCGCGGTCAACATCTCGGGCGAGACCGGCGTGTTGGAATAGCAGCCGCGGTTCTCGCAGGTCTGGATCTGGAGATCGATCGTCTTGCCGTCGTCGACCTGCAGCTTGGCGCCGACCGGCAGATTAAGTCCGAGCGGCAACTGCACCAGGGCGACGGGCTGGCGCGTGTCGCTGGTGACGCGGATGCTGACCGCCACGATCAGTTGCCCGGTCTTGGTCAGCACCGCGGTCTCCTCGACGGCGCATTCGAGCGACGCGTCGCGGCTGGCGGAGCTGCAGCGCGATACCCAACCGGGTGCGGGCGGTTGCGCGGCCTGCTCGGCCGGGGATGGCGAGGCCGCCGGTGCCTGCGCGGGAGCGGGTGCGGCCGGCGCCGGCCTTCTTCGGTGCTTGCGCCGAGGCAGGCACGCAAGCGCTCGCGGCGAGTGCGAGGAGAACGGCGGCTGTCCTGATTGCTGTCACTGGTGCGGCTCCCGGTTTTAACTTCCGATGTGCCGGGCAGCTGTCAAAGTCAAGCTATTCGGCGGCTTGCTTGACCGATGTCTGCTCGCCGTCGCGCTCGCCCTCGTCCTCCTCGGTGCGGCCCCAGCCGGAGAAGGCGTTCGAGAGCCTGTCGAGGTAGAGATAGATCACCGGCGTGGTGAACAGCGTCAGCGCCTGGCTGACGATCAGGCCGCCCACCATGGCATAGCCGAGCGGCTGGCGGATTTCCGAGCCGGTGCCCGTGCCGAGCATCAACGGCACGCCGCCGAGCATTGCCGCCATGGTGGTCATCATGATCGGGCGGAAGCGCAGCAGCGCCGCCTGGCGGATCGACTGCTCCGAGGTGAGATGCTGGTCGCGCTCGGCCGCGATGGCGAAGTCGACCATCATGATGCCGTTCTTCTTCACGATGCCGATCAGCAGGATGATGCCGATCAGCGCAATCAGGCTGAAGTCGTAGCCGAACGCCATCAGGATCGCGAGCGCACCGACGCCGGCCGAGGGCAGCGTCGAGAGGATCGTGATCGGATGGATGTAGCTCTCATAGAGAATGCCGAGGATCAGATAGACGACGACGAGCGCCGCCAAAATCAGCAGCGGCACGGTGCCAAGCGATTGCTGGAACGCCTGCGCGGTGCCCTGGAAGCTCGAATTCAGCGTCGCCGGGCGCGCCGAGCTCGGTCATCGCCTTCTGCACGGCTTCGGTCGCCTGTCCGAGCGCAACGCCCTGGGCAAGGTTGAAGCTGATGGTGATTGCCGGGAATTGACCCTGGTGGCTGATCGACAGCGGCCGCACCGGTACGCTGGTCCAGGTCGCGAAGGTCGACAGCGGCACCTGGTCGTTCGTGGTCGGTGAGCGGATGTAGATCTTGTTCAGCGTGTCGAGGCTGCCCTGCAACTCCGGGAGGATTTCCAGGATCACGTGATAGCTGTTGAGCTGGGTGAAATATTGCGTCGCCTGGCGCTGGCCGAAGGCGTCATAAAGCGTATCGTCGATCAGCTGCGGGGTGATGCCGTAACGCGAGGCGGTGTCGCGGTTGATCTTCAGTTCCAGCGTCGTGCCCTTGGTCTGCTGGTCGGTAGCGACGTCGCGCAGCTGCGGCAGCGTCTGCATCTTGCCGAGAATCTTCGGCGCCCACTCGTTGAGCTCGGCAAGATTGGCGTCCTGCAGCGTGAACTCGAACTGAGTACGGGTCGGCCGGCCGCCGAGGCGCACGTCTTGCGCGGCCTGCATGTAGAGGTTCGCGCCCTCGACCTTGGCCAGTTTCGGGCGAAGCCGCGCGATGACCTGCTGGGCGGAGGCGTCGCGATCCTTCAGTGGCTTCAGCGTGATGAACATGTTGCCGTTGTTGCCGGCGCGGCCGCTGCCGCCGATCGCCATCGCGGCGGTATCGACGGCGGGGTCTTGCAGCACGATGTTGGCGAGTTCTTCTTGCTTGCTCTTCATGGCCTCGAACGAGATGTCCTGCGAGGCTTCCGAGGTCGAGGTGATCAGGCCATTGTCCTGCTGCGGGAAGAAGCCCTTCGGGATGATCACGAAGAGATAGACCGACAGTGCCAGCGTCGCGAAGAAGATCAGGAGTGTCGCGCGCTTCCAGCTCAGCGCGAGGTCGAGCGTGTACTCGTAGCCGCGCAGCATGGCGTCGAAGCCGCGCTCGCTCAGCTGATAAAGTCTGCCGTGGTTGGCGTCATGATGCGACCGCAGGAAGCGCGACGCCATCATCGGCGTCAGCGTCAACGATACGATCATGGACACGAAGATGGTCATCGCCAGCACGACCGCGAATTCGCGGAACAGGCGTCCAATGATGCCGCCCATCAGCAGCAGCGGGATCAGCACCGCGATCAGCGACACGCTGATGGAGACGATGGTGAAGCCGATTTCCTTGGCGCCCTTGAAGGCGGCGGCCATCGGTCTTTCGCCCTCCTCGATGTAGCGCGAGATGTTCTCCAGCATCACGATGGCGTCGTCGACCACGAAGCCGACCGCGATGGTCAAGGCCATCAGCGAGAGGTTGTCGAGGGTATAGCCGAACACCCACATCAGCGCGCAGGCGCCCAGCAGCGCGAGCGGTACGGTGACCGTCGGGATCACGGTCGCCCAGAAGCTGCGCAGGAAGACGAAGATGACCATCACCACGAGGAAAATGGTCAACAGCAGCGTGAACTGGACGTCCTCGACCGCGGCGCGAATGGTCGTGGTGCGGTCGGAGATGATGCCGATCTTGACGGCCGGTGGGATCGCCGCCACCAGCCTCGGCAACAGCGACTTGATCTTGTCGACGGTGTCGATGACGTTGGCGCCGGGCTGTTTGTAGACCACCAGGAACACGCCGCGCTTGCCGTTGGCCCAAGCCGCCTGCTTGGCGTCCTCGGGGCCGGTCACCGCCTTGCCGATATCCTTGATCCGCAACGGGCCGCCATTGCGATAGGCAACGATGACATCGTTCCACTTGTCGGCGTCGAGCAGCTGGTCGTTGGCGTAGATCGTGTAGGCGCGCGTCTCGCCGTCGATATTGCCTTTCGGACTGTCGACGGTGGTCAGCACGATCTGGTTGCGCACGTCCTCCAGCGACAGGCCCTTGGCGACGAGCTTGGCGGGGTCGATCTGCACGCGGATCGACGGCTTCTGCTGGCCGCCGATCACGACCTGGGCGACGCCGGAAATCTGGCTGATCTGCTGCGCGAGCTGGGCGTCGACCGCGTCGCTCACCGTGGTGAGCGGCAGCGTGTCCGACGTTGCCGACAGCAGCAGGATCGGCGAGTCGGCCGGGTTGACCTTGCGATAGGTCGGCGGCGAGGGCAGGTTCTTCGGCAACTGGCCGCTGGCGGCGTTGATGGCGCCCTGCACGTCGTTGGCGGCGCCGTCGATGTTGCGGTTGAGGTCGAACTGGATGGTGACCGCCGCCGTGCCGAGATAGCTCGTCGACGTCATCTGGGCGATGCCGGGGATCTGCGCGAACTGGCGTTCCAGCGGCTGTGCGACGGAGGACGCCATCGTCTCCGGGCTCGCGCCCGGCAACGTCGCAGTGACCTGGATGGTCGGGAAGTCGACCTGCGGCAGCGGCGCCACGGGGAGCAGGGGATAGGCGACGAGACCGACGAACAGGATGCCCGCCATCAGCAGCGATGTGCCGATCGGGAAGCGAATGAAGGGCGCGGAAATTCCCCCGCCGATCGGTCCGGCCTGGCTGCTCATTCCTGCTTGACCTTGGCTTGCGCGGGATCGGAACTCGCGACCGCGCTGGAGACGAGCGAGCCAGGCTGCACCTTGAACTGTCCGCCGGTGATCACGCGCTCGCCGGGCTTCAGTCCTTCATCGATCACCGAACGTCCATCGATGGAATAGCTGACCTTGACGTTGCGCGCCTCCGCCTTGTTGTCCTGGCCGACGGCGTAGGCGTAGAGGCCGTTGGTCCCGTGCTGGACGGCATCGTCTGGCGCCACGGTCGCATCCTTCAAGGTCCGCACCAGTAACCGCGTCGAAACCGACTGGCCCGGCCACAGCGCGTGGTCCTTGTTGTCGAACACCGCTTTGAGACGGATAGTCCCGCTTGTGGTGTCGACCTGATTGTTGATCACGGCAAGCTTACCCTCGGCCAGCGGCTTCTTGCCGTCGGTGGTGATCGCGATCACCTTCAGCGCGCCCGCTTTCTGGCCTTCGCTGATGTAGGGCAACTGGTCTTCCGGCGCCGTGAAAATCACGGTGATCGGCTCGATCTGGGTGACCGTGACGATGCCGGTTTGCGTGGAGGCATTGACGATGTTGCCGATATCGACCTGGCGCAGGCCGGCCACGCCGGTGATCGGCGTTTTCACCTGGGTGTAATCGAGCTGGGTCTGCGCATTGTAGATGGCGGCGTCATCGGCGGCGATCTGGGCGGTGAGCTGCGCGACCGTGGAACGCTGGGTGTCGGTTTGCTGGCGCGTGGCGAATTCGCCGAGCTTGGTATAGCGCTGCAGGTCGAGATTGGCGTTGGCGAGGTTCGCTTCGTCCTGCACCTTCTTGGCTTTGGCCTGGTCCAGCGAGGCCTGGAACGGCCGCGGGTCGATCTCGGCGAGAAGGTCGCCCTGTTTGACCATCTGGCCTTCCTGGAAGGCGATCTTGTCGATCTGGCCGTCGACCCGGGTGCGCACCACGACCGTATTAAAGGCCTGAACGTTGCCGAGCCCTGTCAAGTAGACCGGAAAATCCGTCTTTTCGACTTGAGACATACTGACGGGAATGGCGGGCCGGCGGGCGGCGGCCTTCTGGGCGTTTTCAGCCCTCTGCACGCCTTCCTGATAGTGCTGCCAGCCGAAATAGCCCGCGCCGCCGAGCACGGCGATCAGCACAATCCACCCGATGGTCCGCGACTTCTTCATGCTCGTTCGTTCGCTGAAAGAGAGACAATAACGGGACTTTTGCGACGTTCCCAGTGAGGCCTGGAATATAATACGCGTGCAATTAATGTGTAAACACACTATAGCTTGAGGTTCATCCGAGATTCCTAAACTCTTGGAAAGGTTTGGGGACAGTTAGGGACCATGTCACTCGACCTGAAACGACAGCTCGTTGCACAGCTCGTAGAGAGTTCCAGGCTGTTGCGCAACTATATCGACCACCGCTCCAAGGAGCGGGGGACGACTCGTGCGCAATGGATCGTGCTGTTTCGGCTGCGCCAGAATGAGGGCCTGTCCCAGGTCGATCTTGCCGACGTGCTGGAGTTGCAGCCGATCTCGCTGGTGCGGCTGCTCGATCGCCTGGTCGAGCATGGCCTTCTCGAGCGGCGGCACGATCCGAAGGACCGCCGCGCCAACCGCCTGTTCCTGACCGCGAAAGGCAAAAGGCTCGTCGACGAACTCGATAGCCTGCGCGATGCGATCGCAACCGATGTGTTTGGCAACCTGTCCGACGATGCGTTGCAGACCAGCCTCGACACCTTGCGCGAGGCCAAGGAGCGCATCAAGGCGCTGTCCGATCATGGCGGACACGCCGCAGCGAAGTGAGCGCGCCCGCACCTCACTTGATGCAAAAAAGTGACGCTCAAGAACAATCGGAAGTGCGCGTTTTAGAAGGGTTTTTAGAACTGTTTTGATCTGGATGGATTCTGGATTTTCAGCGCCGTATTCGCGTTGACCCGAATTCGCGTGGCCGATACCGCTACATCGTCGCTTGCAGTGCGAACGCGATTGGCAAGCGGTTTGGGGCGCGTCAAATGACAACAAAAGCAACGTCGCAGCGCTTGGGCGCAGCGGCCAACTCGGCTGGTTTCTCCGGCCAGCAATTCCTGCTCGCGGCAAGCGTGCTCGCGATGGTTGCGGTGACGGCCACGCTAACGGCGCCCGCGATGGCGCAATCGGCCGGCGGAGAGAAGAAGCAGGATCTGCCGCCGATCAATGTGACCGCGCCCGAGGCCAAGCGCAGCAGCGGCGCGGCGGTGCGCAATGCCGGAGCGGGTGCGGCCAAGCGGCGGCAGCAAGCGGCGCGGCAAGTGCTGCCGGAAGCCAAGCCGAAGGAGTTTGGGCCATCGCAGGACGCCAAGACCGGCACCGTCGGCGTGTACGCCGACAGCACGCCGGTCGCCACCAAGTCCAATACGCCGCTGGTCAACATCCCGCAGTCGCTCAGCGTCCTCACCAAGGACTTCATTCGCGACCAGGGCTTCCAGAACCTGACCGACGTCACCCGCTATGTGCCTGGCGTCGCCGTGCACCAGGGCGAGGGCAATCGCGACGAACTCGTCATTCGCGGCGTCGATTTCAGCGCCAACTTCTTCGTCAACGGCTTCCGCGACGACGTGCAGTATTTCCGCGATTTCTACAACGCGCAGAGCATCGAGGTGCTGAAGGGGCCGTCCGCGCTGACCTTCGGCCGCGGTGCCGGCGGCGGCATCGTCAATCGCACGCTCAAGGAAGCCGACGGCACGCGCGTCTACGAGGCATCGGCGCAGACGGGTTCATGGGGCGATCGCCGCGTGACGCTGGACGCGGGCAACGCCATCAACGAGAACGTCGCCGCGCGCCTGAACGTGTTTTACGAGGGCAGCGACGCCTTCCGCGATTTCAACCATCTCGAACGTTACGGCATCAACCCGACGGTGACGCTGAAGCCGGACGACGACACCAAGGTCAAGCTGTCCTACGAATATTTCCACGACGACCGCACTGCCGATCGCGGCAATCCATCTCTGACGCCGTTCGGTTCGCCGGCCAGCGGCGCGACCCGCTTCAATCCCGCCACTCCCTTCGCGCCGAATGGCGATTTCTCGACCTTCTTCGGCAGTCCGAGCCTGAACAAGGCCATCGCTACGGTGCAGACCGGCATGGCCATCATCGAGCACGACTTCGGCAACGGGCTGACGGTGCGCAACGGCACCATCGCCGCCGACTACAAGAAGTTCTATCAGAACGTCTATCCCGGCAACGGGCCGCTGGCGGGTGCGGTCGATCCGAACCAGTTGACGTTCAATCTCGCGGCCTACCAGCACACGACCAACCGCGACAACGTCTTCAACCAGACCGATTTCCTCTACAAGACCGCGGTTGGTCCCGTCCGCCATACGCTGGCGTTTGGAACCGAGTTCGGCCAACAGACCGGCATCGACGTCCGCAACACCGGTATCTTCCCGAACGGCACCAACACCATGACGGAAAGCCCGTTCGCGCCGACCTATTTCGGGCCCGTCACGTTCATCCATCATTTCACGGCCGTGAATGCCGACGGTGTCACGACGCCCAATTCCAACAGCAGCTACAGGCTCAACGTTGAATCCGGCTACGTGCGCGATACCGCTGAATTCGGACGCATGCTGCAATTGATCGGTGGCGTCCGCTTCGATCGCTTCGACATGTCGGCGCTCGACATGAACACCAACACCAGCCGTGGCAGGATCGACGACAAGCTGTCGCCGGCGGCAGCCGTCATCGTCAAACCGATCAATTCGCTGTCGATCTATACGATGTACAGCGTCTCCTATCTGCCGGCCTCCGGTGACCAGTTCAGCTCGTTGACCGATGGCACCGTCATCCTGATGCCGCAGAAGTTCGTCACCGAGGAAGTCGGGTTGAAATGGAACATCAATCCAAAGCTTCTGTTCTCGACCGCGGTCTATAATCTGGATCGCACCAACCAACCGCTTGCGGACGGCAACAATCCCGGATTCTTCTTCCCGTCGGGTGCAAGCCGCGTGCAGGGCTTCGAGTCGAGTCTGACCGGCCATATCAACCAGCAATGGCAGACCACGTTTGCCTATGCTTACACCGATGCGAGGATCGTCAGCGCAACGTCGGCAACCATCGTGCCCGGCAACCGCGTTCAGCTCGTGCCCTACAATCAGTTCGCATGGTGGAACAAGTATCAGTTCGATCCGATCTGGGCCGCGGCGCTCGGCATCATCTATTTCTCGAACTCGTTCGCCAATTCGGACGATACCGTGAGGCTGCCGGGCTTCTGGCGCTTCGATGCCGGCATCTATGCCAAGATCGACCAGAACTGGAGCGCCCAGCTCACCGTCGAGAACATCTTCAACAAGGGCTATTGGGCGTCCGCCGACGGCAACAACAACATCTCGCCGGGGCAGGGCCGCACGGCGCGGCTGAAGGCGACCTACCGGTTCTAGCGATGCTGCAGTTGCCGCGCGAACTTGGAGCGGTTCTGTTTCAATCGGAACCAAAGCCGCTCTAGATCATCCAAGAAGGGCCTGGATTTGCCACGCGCAGGCGATTTTCGCCGCGACTGGCGCGCATCAAGTCCTTTTGTCCGATCGTGCCGGGGAATTGTCCTTGAATTGGCCAAGCTAACCGGCATAACGAAAAGCGCGGCGGGCCGGAGACTGTGCGGTAATGTTTAGAACCATTCTTAAGTTGCTGACAGTGCTTGCGCTTGGCGCGTCCGCCACCGCCGTTCTCGCGCAACAGACTGCCGCGCCTGCGTCCCAGCCCGTGCCCTATTTGAACGCGCAGGCAACGCCGCCCGCAGCTGCACCGGCTCCCTCTGCGCAACCTGCGGCGCCTGCGGCAGCTCAGCCGGCGACGGCCGCGCCCGCCGCATCCGCGCCTGACGCCGGTGGCGACAGCGCAAAATCGCTGAAATCCCTGCCGGTGCCGCACGACCTGTCGCCGTGGTCGATGTTCCTGTCCGCCGACATCATCGTGAAGGCTGTCATGATCGGGCTGGCCTTCGCCTCGCTCGTGACCTGGACCATCTTCATCGCCAAGATGATCGAGCTGTCGGTCGTGCAACGCAAGCTCAAGACGTCGCTCAAGACGATCACCGACGCACGTTCGCTGGCCGAAGCGCAGTTCGCGCTGGGATCGAAGACCGGCGTGCTGTCGGCATTCCTGTGCCGCGGCGATGCGCGAAGCGCGGCTGTCGGCCGGGATCTCCTCCGACACCGGCATCAAGGAGCGCGCGGCCACCAGCTTCGCTGAAATCTCGCGCGCCGAGGCGCGCCGCATCCGGCTCGGCATGGGGCTTCTCGCCACGATTGGTGCGACTTCGCCCTTTGTCGGCCTGTTCGGCACGGTCTGGGGCATCATGAACAGCTTCATCGGCATCTCCAAGGCGCAGACCACCAATCTCGCCGTGGTCGCGCCCGGCATCGCCGAAGCCTTGCTCGCGACCGCGATCGGCCTCGTCGCCGCTATCCCGGCCGTCATCATCTACAATCACTTCGCGCGCGTGACGAAGACCTATCTCGAACAGGTCGGCCGCGCTTCGGGTGCGGCAGCCCGTCTGTTGTCGCGCGATCTCGATCGCAGCCATGGCGGCGCGCACGTGCGAGCGGCGGAGTAGGCGATGGGCACTTCACTCGTTGAGGGCGGCTTCGACGACGACGAGGATTTCGCGGAAGCCCACGAGATCAACGTCACGCCGTTCATCGACGTCATGCTGGTGCTGCTCATCATCTTCATGGTGGCCGCGCCGCTTGCGACCGTCGACCTGCCGGTCGATCTGCCGACCTCGACCGCGACCCCGCAGAAGAAGCCGGACAAGCCGACCTATGTCAGCATCAAGCCCGATCTTGCCGTCGCGATCGGCGAGACGCAGGTCAAGCGCGTCGATCTGGTGCAGACGCTGGACGCCATGGCCGATGCGAACAAGGACAAGTTCATCTTCCTGCGCGCCGACCGCGCCGTTCCCTATGGCGAGCTGATGAACGTGCTGGAGATCCTTCGGGCAGGGGGCTATTCGAAGATCAAGCTGGTTGCGCTCGAAGGCGTACCCGATGCCACCGCACCTGCGGCGGCAAACCCCTGAGCAGACGATGAGCGACGTCTACCTCGAGCAGAAGCCTTCGCGCCGGTTGTGGCTGTTTGCCGGTGTCGCCGCGCTGGCGCTGCATCTCGGCGGCGCGGCATTTGCGGTCGCGCATTTGCAGACGACGGAAGCCGACGACGTCTCCGAAGGCACCGGCGGCATCGAAATCGGTTTTGAATCGCTCGCCGAGCAGCGTGAACAGACGGATCTGCCACCCGGACCCGACTCCGAAGCGTCGGTCGCCTCGCCCGCGCTTGCCGAGCAGAAAGCCGAGGTCAAGGAATCCGATCTGCCCAAGGACACACCGACCGAGGAGACCGAGGCGGATCGGATGGTGACGCCGAACGATGTCAAGAAGCCGATCGAGGAAGACGCCAAGGTCGCGAAGGTCGAGACCCAGGCCTCGCAGGAATTTGTCGCCGCCGAAGCGACTGCCGTGCCGGTCCACGTCGAGAAAGCGCGTCGCGAGCGAGCCACCTGGCAGAAGCAATTGATGGCGCATCTCGACCGCCACAAGCGCTATCCCAGCGATCGCGAGGCGAAGGGCGCGGAGATCCTGGTCGGCTTCGTGCTCGACCGCATGGGCCACGTGCTGTCGGCCAGCATCGTCAAGGGCTCGGGCGATGCCGCATTCGACGAGGCGGCGCTGTCGATGATCCACCGCTCCGATCCCGTGCCGCAGCCGCCGCCGCTCGTCGCCGACGAAGGGCTGAACTTCACCCTGCCGGTCATCTTCAAGGTCAAGACCAAGGGCTGAGACGCTTCGTCTCACGCGACGTTGCGGCGATTTCATTAGGCCCGCTCCGGCCGGACGCTATGCTCCGGTGAGGCAGGGGAATCTCGCAAGTATGACCGTGACGGAATCGATGGCGGCCGTGCCGCGACCTTGGCTCGAGGCTCTCAAGGCCGACATGGCGCGCCAGCCGGCGGTGTGGATCACCGCCGTTCTCGTCGCGCTCGTGCATGCCGCAACCGCCGGCCGTTACGATGCGCAGCGCAACGAGCTTTATTTTCTGGCCTGCGGCTGGCATCCGGATTTCGGCTATGTCGATCAGCCGCCGCTGGTGCCGTTGATCGGCGCGGCGACGCAAATCTTCGGCGTCAACATCTGGATGCTGCGCCTGCCGGCGACGATCGCGGCTGTTGCGATGGTGTTTCTCGCCGCGAGCTTCGCGCGTCTGCTCGGCGGCGGCAATCGCGCAGCGGCCTTCGCTGCGATTGCGGTCAGCATCGCGCCGGGACTTGCCGGTCTCGCCTCGCATCTGACGACGTCGACCTTCGAGCCGATCGCCTGGACGGCGGCTGCGTTTCTCTTGACCCGCGCGCATCTCGAAGAACGGCGTAGCGACCTGATCTGGATTGGCGTCGTCGCAGGTCTCGCGATGGAAGCCAAATGGGGCATCGCGGTCTTTCTGGTCGCGCTCGGTGTCGGCGTGCTCGCGACATCCGCGCGACGGATGCTGTCGTGGTGGCAACTCTGGCTCGGGGTTGCGATAGCAGCGGCGCTGTTCGCGCCGAACCTGATCTGGCAATGGCGGCACGGCTGGCCGTTCTTCGATGTGATCCTGCCGCATCTCGAAAGCCAGAAGGACTACACCGGTCCATTCTGGCTGTTCGAAGGGCGACAAGCATTGTCGATGAATGTTGCGCTCGCGCCTTTGGTTCTGGCCGGCGCGATCGGGCCGTTCGTCGACCAGAGGCTCGCAGCCGCGCGCTTCCTTGCCATCGGCTTTGTTGTGACGACCGCGTTCTACTTCGTCCAGCGCGGCACCAACTACTATTTGTTCCCGGTCTATCCGACCATGTTCGTGGTCGGCGCTGTTTTCGTCGAGCGGCTCGGCGTCTGGATCACGCGGGGCTGGATCGCTGGCTGCGATTGCCGTCAGCGCCGTGTATGCGCCGGTCGCGCTGCCGATCCTCGAGCCTGCGACGCTGCAAGGCTACATGAATGCGCTCGGCATCAAGCCGGCGCCGATCGAAGCGGCCGGCGTCGGCGCACCGTTGACGCAAAGCCTGTCGGACGAGTTCGGCTGGCGCGAACTCGAGCAGAAGGTCGCCGCCATCTACCACGGCCTGTCGCCGGAAGATCAGCAGCGCGCCGCGATCCTGGTGTCGCATTATGGACAGGCGGCCGCGATCGACGTCTATGGCAAGGCCGACGGCCTGCCGCCGGCGCTCAGTGGCCACAACCAGTATTGGCTGTGGGGCCCGCGCGGTTATGACGGCTCGCTGATCATTCATGTCGGCGGTGATCCCGAGCGCTGGCGGCGCGGCTGCGGTTCGCTCGAGATCGTCGACAAGACCGAGAGTCCCTTCGCCATGCCCTATGAGAACGGCCGGCCGATCTTCATCTGCCGCAACTCGCGGCTGTCGTTGACCAAGCTGTGGGATCGCCTGAAGCGCTATCGCTAAAACCGGAGACTACCGCCAGAAATACCGGATGCCGACATACACCGCGCAAAGACAGATGAAGATCAGCATCACCGGTAGTTTCGGCTTGGCGTCGGTCGGCCGCGCCGCCGCCGCCGGCTTCGGGCGGGCGGGCGGCTTGCGGAAAGCGGTCACATTGTCCGCGACCGGCTCGACGGGCGCGGAGCGCACCTCGGGCGGCGCGCCGACGCCGCCCATCTCCGCATAGTAGGTCTTGTACATCGACTGGATGATGGCTTCCGTCGCATCCCCCTCGCTCATCCTGCCGAGCAGGGAGCGGTAGGTCGCCAGGAAATTCTGCGCGTCCGCCGACAGCGATGAGGCGCCGTTGAGCTTGGCAATCATCTTCCAGGTCGCAAAGTCCGCGCGGGCCCGCGTATCGGCTCGTCGCGCAATCAGCATGTCCGCAGCTTTGACCAAGTCGGCCTCAGGTTCCTCGTCGCCTGCCTCGCGGCTCAAGCGTATCCGGTGATGAGCAGGATGAACCGAATGATGAAATCAGTCGATGCCCTCAGTATTGCCGAGATCACATCAAGATTGAGACCAAACTGCGAACCCGCAAGCGGCAGCAGGATCAAAATTCCGACCAGGATCAGCATTCCGAACGGTTCGAGCCGGGCCAGCGGTATTGCGAGCGGGCGCGGCAACAGCCCGACCGCGACCCGGCCGCCGTCGAGCGGCGGGATCGGCAGCATGTTGAAGATCGCCAGCACGACATTGATCAGGAGCATGTTTTTGAGGTTGTCGGCGACCCATTGGGCGTAGTCGGCGGGTACTCAGCGGCAACAGATGGAAGCCTGCGGCGGCGATGATCGCCAGGATGATGTTGGTCGCGGGACCGGCCAGCGCCACCAGCACCATGCCGATGCGGGGATTGCGCAAGTTGGCGAACCTCACCGGAACCGGCTTGGCATAGCCGAACAGGAACGGCGAATGCGAGAGCAGCAGCACGCCGGGCAGCAGGATGGTTCCGAAGGGATCGATATGCCGGATCGGGTTGAAGGAGACGCGCCCGAGTTTGAAGGCGGTGTCGTCGCCGAGCCGATGCGCGACGAAGCCGTGGGCGGCCTCGTGAAAGGTGATGGCGATGATCAGCGGCAGCACCCAGACCGAAAGCTGGTAGGCGGAAATGTTCAAAGAACTGACTCCGGGACGACAGGCTTTATATAGCGCGCCGCGGTCGGCTCACGAGGGTGGGCCTTCCTGATATTGCGGCAGGTCGTCGTTGAGGTTGACCCAGTCCATCTTCGCGGAGAGCCAGATGTGCTCGGTCGGCGCAAAAGCGTGACGGTCGTCAAACGTCGCGAGCGCGATGCCGGCCGCGGTGCCGTTGGTGCGCCATGAGAATAGCCGCGTGCCGCACCGCTTGCAGAACACCCGGTCCACCCGTTCGGAGGTGGGGTAGCGGCCGGTCTCGCCTTGAACCGTGATCGCGGTCTGCGGGAACAGCGCGCGAGCGAAGAACGGCGAGCCCATCGCCTTCTGGCAGTTGCGGCAATGGCAGAGGCGGACGTTGATCGGTTCGCCCTCCGCCTTGAACCGCACCGCGCCGCACAGACATCCGCCTTCCCGCGTCATGACACCGCTTCCCGCCTTTCGAGGCGCGCATCATGCCCCAGCTGAGAACGGCTTGAAAGCGGGCGTTGCGAGAGACCAGCCATGTCTAGCCTGGGGAATAGACGGACATTTCGCCGGTTTCCATAGGCGTGTATCCTGCGCGCGCCAACCGCCCGTGCGGCGCATGCAAGTCGATCGCGCTTCACCATGAAATTCGAGGGAAGAAACATGAGTCGAAAACTGATGGTACTCGCACTCGGCGCCAGCCTGTTCGCCGGCCTCACGGCACCCGCGCTGGCCGCAGACGTGTCGCTGCTACGCTTCGATTGCGGCACGCCACAGGCGCCGACGCCGGTCAACCAGCGCTTTTCGGATACCTATGCTTACGGTGATCTGAAAGTTCAGTTCGTGTACAGCTGCTATCTCATCAAGCACGACGGCGACTACATGCTGTGGGATACGGGCCACGCCATGACGACGCCCAATGTCGCGCCGAAGACCAGCCTGGTCGACTATCTCGGCAAGATCGACGTCAAGCCCGACCAGATCAAATATGTCGGCATCAGCCACTATCACGGCGACCATACCGGCCAGCTCGTCTCGTTCCCGAAGGCAACGCTGTTGATCGGCGCCAGGGAATGGGACGCCATCACCAGCCCCAAGCCGCCCGAAGGCGCGAACGTCAAGGGGTTCGAAAGCTGGATCAAGGGCGACAGCAAGGTCGAGCCGCAGGCCATCGACAAGGACGTGTTCGGTGACGGCACGGTGATCGTGCTGCGCACGCCCGGCCACACGCCGGGCCATCAGAGCCTGCTGGTGAAGCTGGCGCAGATGGGACCGGTGATCCTCACGGGCGATGCGGCTCATTTCCACGAGAACTACGATTTGGACGGCGTGCCCGTGGGCAACTTCGATCGCGCCCAGACGGTCGCTTCGATCGAGCGCATCAAGAAGATCGCCGCGAACCTGAAGGCCACGGTCATCATCCCGCACGATGCGCGCGACGTCGACAAGCTGCCGGCCTTCCCGGCGTTCGCGAAGTAACGGCCGGCGCAAAGAGAAGGCGCTGCCTTTCGAGGCAGCGCTTTTTGTTTACGCCAGCGGCAACTTCCGCTCAGCGATCACCCGCAACGGCAGGAACGCCACGCAATCGACGACGTCGAACAGCACCTCGATTTGCCGGTCGAACGCCTGCGCGAAGGCGATCGCATCGTCGCGCCGTGTGTCGGCGATGCGCATGCCGAGCGTGCAGTGAGGTATCCAGGCTTCGGGCCGGTAATGCGGTCGGCAATGGGCGGGGTCGATGGCGGCAGAGATCGCGGCGTGAATCCGGGTCAGCGCCGCTTCGCGTGAGGGCTCGGCCCAGAGCACGGGCGGCGTGCCTTCGAACCAGCGGATGCGGCTGAACGTGATGCGCAATTGCGTTTGGCCCATCGCCGCGCGCCGCATGGCTTCGCATGCTGTGTTCTCGTCAACGTCATCGTAAATTGCGAATGTCAGATGAGGCCGGTGTCCGAGCGCGCGCATCGACGGCCTGTCTTCGAAGTCCATGACCTGATCCCACAGCCGCTCGATCTCGGCCGCGGAAGCATCATCGGATCGGATGTTGATCGCGAGAGCCATCGCCCGCGCTCCTCAGGATGAGGGATTTGCAGTCAATACGTCGCGCGGCCGCCCGAAATGTCGAACACCGCGCCGGTCGAGAACGCGCAGTCCTCCGACGCCAGCCACGCCACCATCGCCGCGAGCTCTTCCACCAGCACGAAGCGGTTCTTCGGGATCTTCGACAGCATGAAGTCGATGTGCGCTTGCGTCATCTGGTCGAAGATCGCGGTCTTGGCGGCGGCCGGCGTCACCGCATTGACCAGGATGTTGTGCGCGGCGAGTTCCTTGCCGAGCGATTTGGTCAGCGCGATCACACCCGCCTTCGATGCCGAGTAATGCGCCGCGTTGGGATTGCCTTCCTTGCCGGCGATCGAGGCGATGTTGATGATGCGGCCGTAGCTCTGGCTGATCATGGTCGGCACGATCGCCTTGCAGCAGATGAAGGGTCCGTCGAGATTGATGCGCAGCACCTTGCGCCATTCGTCGAGATCGGTCTCCCACACCGTCTTGTTGACGCCGGCAATGCCGGCATTGTTGACGAGGATGTCGATCTTGCCGAACGCCTTCAGCGTGTCGTCGCGGGTCTTCTCCACGGCGGCGCTGTCGGTGACGTCGACCTTGAAGGCGGACTGACCGCGTTGCCGATGGTTTGCGCGGTCTTGTCGGCGAGCGCCTTGTCGTGATCCCAGATCGCGACCTTGGCGCCGGAGGCGACGAAGCGTTCGGTGATGGCCTTGCCAAATCCCTGCGCGCCGCCGGTGACGACGGCGGTGCGGCCATTGAGATCGATCTTGTTCATGGTGAATGTCCTCTTGCGAAACTCTTGCGTCGTCGGTGGTCTACTCCCTCTCCCCGCTCTTGCGGGGAGAGGGGTGGGGGTGAGGGGCTCTTCTTATCCGCGAACACCGCTGACGAGTTGGGCCGTGTGCCTTGCCCCTCACCCGCGCTGCGCGCGACCTCTCCCCGCAAAGGGCGGGGAGAGGTGAAGATCAGAGCATGTAGCCGCCGTCGACGACGAGGTCGACGCCGGTGGTGAACGCGGCCTCGTCGCTGGCGAGGTAGACGGCCATATCGGCGATCTCCTGCGCGGTGCCGAGCCGGCCCATCTTCTGGCGGGCGACGAATTTTTCGCGGCCGTCCGGGCCGGCCGCAGTAGCGCGCTGGAGCATCGAGGGCGTCTCCACCGTGCCGGGGCAGATGCTGTTGCAGCGGATGCCCTGGGTGATGAAGTCGAGCGCGACCGCGCGCGACAGCAGCGAGACCGCCGCTTTCGACGCGCTGTAGACATAGCGGTTGGCCGGCGGCCGCAGCGCCGCGCAGGACGAGATGTTGACGATGCTTCCGCCGCCGCCCGCGATCATCGCCGGCAGGAAGGCCCTGATGGTCCGGTGCATGGACTTGACGTTGAGGTCGAACGAAAAGTCCCAGTCTTCCTCCGAACAATCCATGATGGTGCCGTGGTGCACGAAACCGGCTGCGTTGAGCAGGATGTCGATCTTGCCGACGCGCTTGGCGAAGGCGTTGACGTCTGCGGTGTTGCGAACGTCGAGCCGTGTCGCCTCGGCGATGCCTTCCTTCGCCAGTGTGGCGATGCCCTTTTCATCGATATCGGTCGCGATCACGCTCGCGCCCTCACGCGCGAAGGCGATGGCGCAGGCGCGTCCGATGCCTGCTGCCGCGGCGGTCACGACGGCGCGCTTGCCCTTGAGGCGGTCTGACATTTTTTTCTTCCTTGTTACTTCTGCGTAGGGTGGGCAAAGCGAAGCGTGCCCACCTTCACGACCTCAATGTTAAAGGTGGGCACGGCGCAAGTGCGCCTTTGCCCACCCTACGTTTTTTCGCTTCGCTCATAATGACGAAGGCTAATGATTATCCCGCGCCACGCCGACCTTGCCGGCGATGTCGTGGTAGCGCGTGGCGAGCTCCATGCAGGCGCCAGTGGACGTGCTGGCCCACGGTCGAGCGATAAAGCTCCTGCCATGGCGTCTGGTTGGCCGGGTGGGGGAAGCCGCCCTTCGCCTTCAAGTCCGCATGGCGCTGCTTGATCTCGGCATCGGAGATCAAAATGTTGGCCGAGCCCTTGTTGAGATCGATGCGCACCTTGTCGCCGGTCTTGAGGATCGCCAGCCCGCCGTCGGCGGCGGCTTCCGGCGAAGCGTTGAGGATCGAGGGCGACCCTGATGTGCCCGACTGCCGGCCGTCGCCGATGCAGGGCAGAGCAAGAATTCCGCGTTTGATCAGTGCGGCCGGCGGCTGCATGTTCACGACCTCGGCGCCGCCGGGATAGCCGATCGGGCCGGTGCCGCGCACGAACAGCATGCAGTGCTCGTCGATCTTCAGTTCGGGATCGTCGATCCGGTCGTGATAATCCTCCGGGCCCTCGAACACGATGGCGCGGCCCTCGAAGGCGTTCGGGTCCTTCGGATTAATGAGATAGCGGTCGCGGAATTCCTTCGAAATCACGCTGGTCTTCATGATCGCGGAATCGAACAGATTGCCGCGCAGCACCAGGAAGCCGGCGTCCTTCACCAGCGGCTTGTCGTAGCTCCAGATCACGTCGCCGTCGGGCTTCGGCGCCTCGCGGCAATTCGTCGCCCATGGTCTTGCCGTTGACGGTCAAGGCATCCTCATGGATGCGCTTGTGCGCCATCAGTTCGCGCACGACCGCCGGCACGCCGCCGGCGCGGTGATATTCCTCGCCGAGATAGAAGCCGGCCGGCTGCATGTTGACCAGCAGCGGCACGTCGTGGCCGTGCTTCTGCCAGTCGTCGATCGATAGCTCCACGCCGATGTGGCGCGCCAGCGCATTGATGTGGATCGGCGCATTGGTCGAGCCGCCGATCGCGGAATTGATCACGATGCAGTTCTCGAACGCCTCGCGCGTCAGGATGTCGGAGGGCTTGAGGTCTTCCCAGACCATCTCGACGATGCGCTTTCCCGTCTCATAGGCGATCTGGCCGCGCTCGCGATAAGGCGCGGGGATCGCCGCACAGCCGGGCAGCGACATGCCGAGCGCTTCGGCCAGCGAGTTCATGGTCGAGGCCGTGCCCATGGTGTTGCAATGGCCGACCGAGGGGGCTGACGACGCCACGATCTCCAGGAATTGCTCGTAGTCGATCTCGCCGGCGGCGAGCCGCTCGCGCGCCTTCCACACCACGGTGCCCGAGCCGGTGCGTTGGCCTTCGTGCCAGCCGTTGAGCATCGGTCCGCCCGACAGCACGATCGCCGGCATGTTCACGGTCGCCGCCGCCATCATGCAGGCGGGCGTGGTCTTGTCGCAGCCGGTGGTCAGCACCACGCCATCGAGGGGATAGCCGAACAGGATTTCGACCAGGCCGAGATAGGCGAGGTTGCGGTCGAGCGCCGCGGTCGGGCGCTTGCCCGTTTCCTGGATCGGGTGGGTCGGAAACTCCATCGCGATGCCGCCCGCCTCGCGAATGCCCTCGCGCACACGATGCGCCAGTTCGAGGTGGTGGCGGTTGCAGGGCGACAGATCGTTGCCGGTCTGGGCAATGCCGATGATCGGCTTGCCCGACTGCAGCTCGTGCCGGGTCAGGCCGTAATTGAGGTAGCGCTCCAGATAGAGCGCGGTCATGCCCGGATTGGTCGGGTCGTTGAACCATTCGCTGGAGCGGAGTTTGCGGGTTTTTCCGGCTCTTGCGGCGTCATGCCCGTTGGACTGGGGTTTTTTCATTGGTTTCTCCCGGCGTGGCCCGTTCGAGGGCTCTGACTTCTACCCTGTTTGTACCTTGCGCAAATCGGCGCGGATGACAAACCCGCTTCGTCGAATTGGACATTAGTTGAAGAGGGTTGGTTGCGCTATCATTTTGTCTTTTTCGGCCGCTTTTCGCGTCAACGGTAAATCGAGACGCCTTTACAGTCGCCGCGAGCTTTCCCGCTGCACGATACTGAAACCGAGGTCGACGACGGGCTGTTCCGGCCGCCGCCCTTCCAGCGTTTCGATCACCATCTTTGCGGCATTCTTGCCCATCTCGTAGCGATTGGTCCGGACGCTTGTCAGCGTCGGAACGCTTGATGCCGTGAATTCGAGATCGTTGAAGCCGACGATCGCCATCTGCTCGGGAACCGACATGTGCCGGCGCCTGCATTCGAACAATGCGCCGAGCGCGAGGTCGTCATTGACGCAGAAGACCGCATCGATGTCCGGCGCCTTGGCCAGGAGATCGGCGAACAGCGTTCCGCCCAGCGTCATCGAGGTCGGCACCGCCGTGGTCACGATCAGGCGCTCGTTGAACAACCGCGCCTCATTCATCGCCGCGCGATAACCTTCGAGCCGCCGCTGCACGCGCGGATCCATGCGCGCGCCGAGGAAACCTATTCTGCGATATCCCTGATCGAGAAGGTGCGAAATCGCGGCTTTTGACGCGTCAAAATGCGAAAATCCGATCATCATGTCGACCGGCGCAGGACCGATCTCCATGATCTGCACGATCGGGCAATCCACCGATTCCAGGATGGCGCGGGAGTCCGGCGTCTGGTTGATGCCGGTCACGATCAGGCCTGCCGGCTTCTGCGCGAGAAACAGCCGCAGCAGGCGCTCCTCCTGCAGAATGCTGTAGCGGGTATTGGCGAGCTGGATCGAGTAACGGCTGCCGTCGAGCGCGTCATAGATGCCGCGCAGCACGTCGGAAAACACGTTGTTGGTCAGGGAAGGGATCAGGACGCCGATCACTTCGGTGCGTTGCGAGGCCAGCGCGCGTGCCGCAAGGTTGGGCACATAGCCGAGCTCGTTTCGCCGCGCTTTCCACCCGCACGCGCTTTCCCGCCGAAAGCGCTTCCGGGTTCCGAAAGAAGCGCGAGGCGGTGATCGGGCTGACACCGGCGAGCTTGGCGACTTCGGTGAGCCTGATCTTGCCGGTTTTGGCGCGTTTGCGTCCCATTGCGCCGCTCATATCACAACCTTCGTCGGGGACAAGCGATATTGACAGCGCTATCATCCGGTTGCTAATCGACCAATTGCCAAAACCGTATAAACTGCGGACAATGCGCCGTCCGATCGGGCTTCCGAAACGCGAAGTCAGAACAAGAACAGAAGCGGTCACGGCACTCGTCGAACGTCGCCGGGAAACTTGAGGGAGGGAAGTGGATGTCGTCGGTCCAAATTCGCGACGTGCGCAAATCATTCGGTGCCTTTGAAGTCCTGCACGGCGTGACGGTTCCGATCGAGGACGGCGAATTCGTCGTGCTGGTCGGTCCCTCCGGCTGCGGCAAGTCGACCTTGCTGCGCATGCTCGCAGGGCTCGAGAACATCACCTCCGGAACCATCTCGATCGGCGACCGCGTCGTCAACAATGTCCAGCCCAAGGAGCGGGACATTGCGATGGTGTTCCAGAACTATGCGCTCTATCCGCATATGACGGTCGCCGACAATATGGGCTTCTCGCTGAAGCTGCGCGGCGCCAAGCAAGACGAGATCAAGAAGGGCGTGGCGCGCGCCGCCGAAATCCTGGCGCTGACGCCGTTGCTCGAACGCTATCCGCGCCAGCTCTCGGGCGGCCAGCGCCAGCGTGTGGCAATGGGCCGCGCCATCGTCCGCGATCCCCAGGTGTTCCTGTTCGATGAGCCCCTGTCGAACCTCGACGCCAAATTACGCGTCGCCATGCGCACCGAGATCAAGGAATTGCATCAGCGGCTGAAGACCACGACCGTCTACGTCACCCACGACCAGATCGAGGCCATGACCATGGCCGACAAGATCGTGGTGATGCATGACGGCATCGTCGAGCAGATCGGCTCGCCGCTCGAGCTGTACGACAAGCCGGACAACCAGTTCGTCGCCGGCTTCATCGGCTCGCCCGCGATGAATTTCCTCAAGGGCAAGGTCAAGGCGAACGGCGTCTATCGGCTTCGAAGGCCCGAACGGCGTCAAGCTGCCGTTGAAATCCGCGCCCGCCAATTCGGACGGCAAGCCCGCCGTCTACGGCGTGCGGCCGGAGCACTTCACCATCGCCGACGATGGCGCGGAGGCCGAGATCATCGTGGTCGAGCCCACGGGCTCGGAGACCCAGGTGTTCGCCAGTCTCGGCGGAGAGCAGGTCGTCGCCGTGTTCCGCGAGCGCCATCAGTTCAATCCGGGCGACAAGATCCGCCTGAAACCCGATCCGTCGCTTGTCCATCTGTTCGATGAGACCACGGGCAAGCGGCTGAACGCCTAAAGCAAAGCAAAACAAACATCACCACAGGGAGAGATACCATGCATGATTTCACCCGCCGCAGCTGCTCCAGGGCGGTACCGCGCTGGCGGCCGGCGCCGCGCTGACCGGCGAGGCGCTGTTCGACTGGGCCAAGGCCTGGGCCGAGGATGCGCCGTGGAAACCGGAAGCGGGCGCCAAGCTGACCCTGATGCGCTGGAAGCGCTTCGTGCCGGCGGAAGACGAAGCCTTCAACGCCATCGTCGCGGCGTTCCAGAAAGCAACCGGCACCGAAATGAACGTGTTCTCGGAATCGTTCGAGGACGTGCAGCCGAAGGCCTCGGTCGCCGCCAACACCGGCTCGGGGCTCGACCTGGTCTGGGGCCTGCACACGCTGCCGCAGCTGTTCCCGACCAAAGTCATCAAGATGAACGACGTGGCCGATTATCTCGGCAAGAAATATGGCGGCTGGAGCGAGGCCGCTGCCGTCACCTGCAAGCAAGGCAACGACTGGCTCGGCATTCCCGTCGCGACCGTCGGCGGTTACATGACCTACCGCAAGTCGGCGGCCGACAAGGCCGGCTTCAAGGAGTTCCCGAAGGACTTCCCGGGCTTCCTCGAGATGTTCAAGGCGCTGAAGGCGAACAACACGCCCGGAGGTTTTGCGCTCGGCCATGCCACCGGCGACGCCAATGGCTGGCTGCACTGGGTGCTGTGGGGTCACAACGGCTGGACTGTCGACAAGGACGACAAGGTGATCATCAATTCGCCGGAGACGCTGAAAGCGCTGGACTACGCCAAGGCGCTCTCGGACACCTTCATCCCCGGCGTTGCATCCTGGAACAACTCGTCCAACAACAAGGCGTATCCTTGCGGGCGAGCTCTACTGCACCTCCAACGGCATCTCGATCTACATTGCCGCCAAGGACGATCCGACCAAGAAGGATCTCGCCGAGGACACCTACCACGCGCTGTATCCGGTCGGCCCGATCGGCAAGCCGACCGAGCTGCAGCTCACCGTTCCGATGCTGGCGTTCAACTTCACCAAGTACCCGAACGCATGCAAAGCCTTCATCGACTTCATGCTGGAGAAGGAGCAGTTCGACAAGTGGCTGACCGCTTCGCGCGGCTACCTGACCCAGACCCTCAACGCCTATAAGTCCTCGCCGATCTGGACGGCGGACCCGAAGAACTACGTGTTCGGCCAGGCCTCCAAGCGCGCACTGCCGGCGTCCGGCATCGGCCACCCCGGCGAGAAGGCGGCGACCGCGATCGCCGACTTCATCGTGGTCGACATGTTCGCCAACTACTGCACCGGCGCCAAGGACGCCAAGACCGCCGTCGCGGAAGCCGAACGGCAGTTGAAGCGCATTTATCGCTGACACTAACGGAGCGGGCGGCGTCGATGCCGTCCGCCCCCTAGTGTCCCGGTTCTGACATTCGTATCATGTCGCGGCGAACTCGTTTACGAATGTCAGAACCAAAGGGACACTAGCAATAATATGATTCTAGTGCGGTTTTGGATTTGACATTCGCTATAAGGTTTCGCGGCTATACTGTAGCGAATATCAAATCCACCGCACTAGCCACCGAAGACGGGATTTCGCCATGGCTGATATTGCTCTCGCACCCCAACGCACCAAGACGCAAATCCGCGAAGCGACCGCGTGGGATCAACTCAAGCATAACAAGAACTGGCTCGGCTTCTGGTTCATGCTGCCGGCGATGGCGTTCCTGATCTTCTTCCTGGCCTATCCGCTGGGGCTCGGCATCTGGCTGTCCTTCACCGATACCCGTATCGGCCGCGTCGGCCAGTTCATCGGCGTCGAGAATTACGATTGGCTGTGGGATGACGCCATCTTCTGGCTGTCGGTGACCAACACGCTGCTCTACACCTTCGTTGCCAGCGCCTTCAAATTCGCCATCGGGCTTTATCTCGCGCTGCTGCTCAACGAGAACATGCCGTTCAAGGCCTTGCTGCGCGCGGCGATCCTGATCCCCTTCATCGTGCCGACCGTGTTGTCGGCGCTGGCGTTCTGGTGGATTTTCGATGCGCAATTCTCGATCATCTCGTGGTCGCTGAAGCATCTCGGCCTGATCACCCAGAACATCAACTTCCTCGGCGACAGCACCTGGGCTCGGATTTGCGTGATCTTCGCCAATATCTGGCGCGGCGTACCGTTCGTGGCGATCACGCTGCTCGCCGGCCTGCAGACGGTGCAGCCCTCGCTCTATGAGGCGGCGACGCTCGACGGCGCCACCCGCTGGCAGATGTTCCGTCACATCACCTATCCCTTGCTGACGCCGATCATCGCCGTCGTGATGACCTTCTCGGTGCTGTTCACCTTCACCGACTTCCAGCTGATCTGGGCGATGACCCGCGGCGGTCCGGTCAACGCCACCCATCTGATGGCGACGCTGTCCTATCAGCGCGCGATCATCGCGGGGCAGTTGGGCGAGGGTGCCGCGATCTCGAGCGCGATGATCCCGTTCCTGCTCGCCGCGATCATGGTGTCGTGGTTCGGATTGCAGCGGCGCAAGTGGCAGCAGGGAGAGAACAATGACTGATCTTCCCGCCACCAAGGTCGACCTCAAGACCATCCTGTCGACGGCGGCGCGCGTCGATCACAGCGAGGGCATGAGCTACCTGCAGTCGGTGCCGCGCCGGCTGGTGACGCTCTATCTGCCGCTCTCGATCATCGTCATCGTCCTGCTGTTTCCGTTTTACTGGATGGGGCTGACGTCCGTTAAGCCGGATAACCAGCTGCTCGACATGGAGACCTACAGCCCGTTCTGGGTCTGGCATCCGACGCTGAAGCATTTCCACAAGCTGCTGTTCGAAAGCTACTATCCGCGCTGGCTGTGGAACACGATGTATGTGGCGATCGGCGCCACCGTGCTGTCGATCATTGCCAGCGTGCTTGCGGCCTATGCCATCGTCCGCTTGCGCTACAAGGGCGCGCATCTCGTCGGCGGGCTGATCTTCCTGTCCTACCTGGTGCCGCCGTCGATCCTGTTCATTCCGCTCGCCACCGTCGTGTTCCAGTACGGCCTGTTCGACTCGCCGCTGTCGCTGATCCTGACCTATCCGACCATCCTGATCCCGTTCTCGACCTGGTTGTTGATGGGCTACTTCAAGACCATTCCCTTCGAGCTCGAGGAATGCGCGCTGATCGACGGCGCGAGCCGCTGGCAGATCCTGACCAAGATCGTGCTGCCGCTGGCGATTCCGGGACTCATCTCGGCCTTCATCTTCTGCTTCACGCTGTGCTGGAACGAGTTCATCTACGCGTTGACCTTCCTGCAATCGATGCCGAACAAGACCGTGCCGGTCGCGATCGTCAACGAGTTCGTCGACGGCGACGTCTATCGCTGGGGCGCGCTGATGGCGGGCGCGCTGGCCGGCTCGCTGCCGCTGGTCATTCTCTACGCCTTCTTCGTCGAGCACTATGTGTCGGCGATGACCGGCGCCGTGAAGGAGTAAGCCCGGCTTGCTCGGGCGATAATCAAGAAACCTCGGGAGTCCGCTCTTGCATATTCTGGTTCTGGGAGCGGCCGGCATGGTCGGCCGCAAGCTGGTCGAACGCCTGTTGCGCGACGGCCGCCTCGGCAAGGCCGACATCACCAAGCTGACGCTGCATGACGTGGTGGCGCCGGCGAAACCGGAAAAGCCGGGCTTTCCCGTCGATGTGCATGCCGGCGACTTCGCGGTCGCAGGCGCGGCCGAGAAGCTGATCGCCGGCCGCCCCGACGTGATCTTCCATCTTGCCGCCATCGTCTCGGGCGAGGCCGAGCTCGATTTCGACAAGGGCTATCGCATCAATCTCGACGGCACGCGGATGCTGATCGACGCTATCAGGCTGGCCGGCGGCGGCTACAAGCCGCGTCTCGTTTTCACCTCCTCGATTGCGGTGTTCGGCGCGCCGTTCCCCGATGCGATCGGCGACGAATTCTTTCACACGCCGCTGCTCAGCTACGGCACCCAGAAGGCGATCGGCGAGCTCCTGATCTCGGACTATTCGCGCAAGGGTTTTCTGGACGGCATCAGTATTCGCCTGCCCACCATTTGCATCCGCCCCGGCGCGCCGAACAAGGCCGCCTCGGGCTTCTTCTCCAACATCCTGCGCGAGCCGCTGGCCGGCAAGGAAGCCGTGCTTCCGGTGTCGGAAGACGTCCGGCACTGGCACGCGACGCCGCGCTCCGCCGTCGGCTTCCTCCTGCATGCCGCACCATGGATCTCGCCACCGTCGGTCCGCGCCGCGGCCTCTCCATGCCGGGCCTGACCGCGACCGTGGGCGAGCAGATCGCGGCCTTGAAGCGCGTCGCCGGCGATAAGGTTGCGGCGTCGCATCAAGCGCGAGCCTGATCCTTTCATCATGGGTATCGTCGACGGTTGGCCGCGCAATTTCGAGGTCGAAGCGCGCGCGCGCAGCTCGGATTCACCACCGCCGAAAAGACGTTCGACGACATCATCAGGATTCACATCGAAGACGAACTCGGCGGCAAGTTCGTCAACTGAGTTGTCGTCTTTGTAGCCCGCATGAGCGAAGCGATATGCGGGATTTCCCGGGTGTCGCTTCGCTCACCCGGGCTACGAGCAGGCCGGACGTATGACCCGTGTTGCCAGCATCGGCGAATGCATGATCGAGCTGAAGCAGGCGGGCGGCGGCCTGTATTCGCGCGGCTTCGGCGGCGACACGCTCAACACATCGGTCTATCTCGCGCCGGCTCGGCGTTGCCGTGGACTACATCACCGCGCTCGGCGACGATCCCCTGAGCGCGGAGATGATCGCGGGCTGGGTGGCCGAGGGCGTCGGCACCGGCAGGGTAATGCGGGTCGCCGGCAAGCTCCCCGGCATCTACCTGATCGGAACCGACGACAAGGGAGAGCGCCGTTTCTTTCACTGGCGCGAGACCGCGGCGGTGCGCAGCCTGCTCGACCTGCCGGAGACGGCAGACCTGCTGCAGTCGCTTGGCGAGTACGACCTCATTTACCTCTCGGCGATCTCGATTGCGATTTTCCGCGACGAGGGCAGGGCGCGGCTGCTGGCGGCGCTGCGCGAGTGCGCGGCAGCGCGGCGCGCGCATCGTGTTCGACACGAATTTCCGCATCCGCCTCTGGCCCGATCTCGATGTCGCGCGGAACATCTACAGGCAGGCCTTCGAAGTCGCCGACATCGTGCTCGGCTCGACCGAAGATTTGCAACTGCTGTATCCGGACGAGGACGCGCACGCGCTGCTCGCGCGCATCCCGACGAATGAAGTGGTGCTGCGGCTTTCCGAGCCCGCGAGCCTCGTGCGTTCGTCAGGCGCGACGCGCACGCTGAGCGCCGAACCCGTCGGCGCGCCCGTGGTCGACACTACGGCAGCCGGCGACAGTTTTGCTGCGGCCTATATCGCCGCGCGGCTTGCGGGCGCCGAGCCGATCGATGCGGCCCGCGCCGGCCATCGTCTTGCCGGTGTGGTGGTGCGTCACCCCGGCGCGATCATTCCGCGCGCGGCGATGCCGGCCGAGGCCACAACAACGCCGCGGAAGGCGTCGCGATGACGAGACAGGACCTGCTCGCGCTCTTCAAGGCGGCGCGTGTCGTGCCGGTGCTGACCATCGAGCGCGTCGAGGACGCGGTGCCGCTGGCGCGCGCGCTGGTCAAGGGCGGCGTCCACACGCTCGAGGTTACACTTCGCACGCCCGCTGCGGTCGACGCCGCGAAGGCCATCATCGCCGAAGTCCCCGACGCCATCGTCGGCATCGGCACCATCCTCAATGGTGACGATCTTTCCCGTGCCGAGGCGATGGGTGCCAGGTTCGGCATCAGCCCCGGCGCCACGCCGGAACTGCTGAAGGCCGCCGCCGCGAGCCCGTTGCCGTTTGCGCCAGGCATCGCCACCGCGTCCGAGCTGATGGCCGCGCTGGCGCACGGCTTCGATCTGGTGAAGTTTTTCCCGGCCGAGCAGGCCGGCGGTATCAAGGCACTTCGCGCGCTGGCGGGTCCGTTTCCGAACGCAAAGTTCTGCCCGACCGGCGGCATCGGCGAGGCCAACGCATCCGCGTGGCTCGGCGAGCCCAATGTGGTCGCGGTCGGTGGTTCCTGGCTCTGTCCGCCCGCCGAGATCAGGTCCGGAAATTGGGCCGGCATAACTGCCATCTGTGAGCGCAGCATGAAATCGCTGAAAGGCGACCCCAGATAGGCTACAGCTTTGCAAGCAAGACAGGGAGATCAGCCATGACCGCCAGCATCGTCGGATGGGCGCATACGCCGTTCGGAAAGTTCGACACCGAGACCGTCGAGAGCCTCGTCGTCAAGGTCGCCAATGAGGCGCTGGCCGATGCCGGCATCGCCGCGTCCGACGTCGACGAGATCGTGCTCGGGCATTTCAACGCCGGCTTCTCGCCGCAGGATTTCACGGCCTCGCTGGTGCTGCAGGCCGATCCCAATCTGCGCTTCAAGCCGGCGACCCGCGTCGAGAACGCCTGCGCCACGGGATCTGCCGCCGTGCATCAGGGCATCCGCGCGATCGCGTCAGGCAATGCGAAAACCGTGCTGGTGGTCGGCGTCGAGCAGATGACGCGCACGCCGTCAGCCGAGATCGGCAAGAATTTGTTGAAGGCATCCTACCTGCCCGAGGATGGCGACGTGGTCGGCGGCTTTGCCGGCGTGTTCGGCAAGATCGCGCAGGGCTACTTCCAGAAATACGGCGACCAGTCCGATGCGCTGGCGATGATCGCGGCCAAGAACCACAAGAACGGCGTCGCCAATCCCTATGCGCAGATGCGCAAGGATTTCGGCTTCGATTTCTGCCGCTCCGAGAGCGAGAAGAATCCTTACGTCGCCGGTCCGTTGAAGCGCACCGACTGCTCGCTGGTCTCCGACGGCGCGGCCGCGCTGGTGCTGATGGATGCCGAAAGTCCGCCAAGAGCATGACGAAGGCGATCAACTTCCGTTCGGTCGCGCACGCGCAGGATTTCCTGCCGATGTCGAAGCGCGACATTTTGCAATTCGAGGGCTGCACGGTGGCCTGGCAGCGCGCGCTGGAGAAGGCGGGCGTGAAGTTGTCCGATCTCTCCTTCGTCGAGACCCATGACTGCTTCACCGTCGCCGAACTGATCGAGTACGAGGCGATGGGCCTGACGCCGAAAGGGCAGGGCGCGCGCGCTATCAAGGAAGGCTGGACCCAGAAGGACGGCAAACTGCCGGTCAATGCCTCCGGCGGGTTGAAGGCCAAGGGCCACCCGATCGGCGCCACCGGCGTCTCCATGCATGTGATGACGGCGATGCAGCTTGCGGGTCAGGCGCCCGAGGGCATGCAGCTGAAGAACCCGCAGCTCGGCGGCATCTTCAACATGGGCGGCGCCGCGGTCGCCAACTACGTCTCGATCCTCGAGCCGGCGAAGTAATAGGCGTAACTCGCGTAGGGTGGGCAAAGCGCTCAAGGCCGTGCCCACCTTCTGACGCTGCGCTCGCGAAGGGTGGGCACGGCTTCGCCTTTGCCCACCCTACAATTTCATTTCACGCCGCTCGCACCATCAGCCGGTACCGCGCCCTTGCCCCTGACTTCCGCCTCCTCGAATTCGGCGGCTGTTATCGCGCGGTCCAGCGCGGCGCGCAGCTCCTTCGCCGTCTCCAAGGTCAGCTCGATCCCGGCGCGCGCGCCGGGCTCGAGCGCTCCATTCATGAAATCCAGCGTGATGACATCGCCGAGATTGGCATGGCGCGCGTGGTCGTAGGCGACCACCGCATGCGAGAGCGGAAACCATTGATCGCCGCGCTTGGCCATGCCCTCGGCGCCGACGACTTCGATGATCGACGTGCACATGTCCGACTCCTACTTCGCCAGATGCTTGCCGTAGAAAGCGAACACCTTGCCCCAGCCATCCATGGCCTGCTCGGGCCGGTACAGCGGCCGGTGCCAATAGAAGAAGCCGTGGCCGGCGCCGTCATAGCGGTGGAACTCGTAATTCTTGCCGTGCTTCTTCAGCTCGGCCTCGTGCTGGTTGACCTGCTCCGGGCTCGGCGCGCGGTCGTCATTGCCGAACAGGCCGAGCAGCGGGCAACAGAGGTCCTTCGTCATGTCGATCGGTGCTGTCGGCGTCTTGTCGTTGAGCTCTTCCTTGCCCATCACCACGCGCCCGCCCCACAGCTCGACGCAGGCGTCGACGTCTTTCTTCTGGCAGGAATAGATGAAGGCATGCCGGCCGCCGGAGCAGGAGCCGAAAACGCCGACCTTGCCGTTGTGGTTTGGTTGCGCGCGCATCCATTTCACGGCCGCCTCGGTGTCGCCGACCATTTGGGAATCGGCGATGCCGCCGTCGGCGCGCACCTTTGCGGCGACGTCGTCCGGATTGCCTTCGCCCGCGCGCTCATAGAGGTTGGCGCAGATCGCCATGTAGCCATGATGCGCAAAGCGCCGCGTCGTCTCGATGTAAAGCTCGCTCCAGCCGGGCAGATGGTGAACCAGCACCACGCCCGGAAACGGACCCGCCCCGGACGGTTTCGCGGTGTAGGCCGTGATCGGCGTGCCCTTGTCGCCTTTGATCGTGACGTTCTCGCAGGTCATGCCTCGGTAAAATGACATTGTCTTCTCCCTGAGCCTGGTTTCTTGTTGGGGTTGGCGGCGGACAGTATTCGACAGCCGCCTATCAAGTGCAACACGTGAGGCGCCGCCCCGCGTCTAGGCTATCTCTGAGAGCCATTCCAGTAGCGCCATGTTGACCTCGTTCGGACGTTCCTGCTGAACCCAGTGGCCGGCGCCATCGATAATCCGCACGAGCCGCAGATCGGCCACATGCTGGCGCATGACTTCGATAAGGTCGACGCCGGGAATAAAGGCGAGAACCGGATCGAACTGGCCCGCGATGAAAGCCGCCGGCTGCTCGATCTTCCGTTTGGCGATCTCCCCTTGCTGGGCAAAGTCGAGTTCGGCCGTGCGGTAACGGTTGAGAGGTCCACGAAAGCCGCTCTGCTCGAACTGCTCGACATAGTAGTCGAGGTCGGCTGCCGAGAGCCAATCTGGGAACGGATCGGGATTGGTGAGGCCATCGAGATATTTGGCATCGGCAGGTTTCGTCGGCCTCGGCCCCGCCTTCCTGGCTTCGCCGGACGCCGAATAATAGATCTTCCGAAGCGACGTGCGGATGTCCGCCTCGAACTCCGCTTCCGCCACGCCCGGCTCCTGGAAATAGAGCTGATAGAAGAAACGGTCCTTATAGAGGTTTCGGAACAGCTCGATGCGCGGGGCCGGCCCGCGTCCAGCGTGGGGAACGCTCAATCCGGCGACTGCGCGAACCCTGTCGGGAAAGAACAGCGCCGTATTCCAGACGATCGGCGCTCCCCAATCATGCCCGATCAGAATGGCCTGCTTCTCGCCGAGCTCGTCGATCAGGCCGGCGATATCGGCGCACATCTCCTTGATCGAGTAGGCCTCGACAGATTGAGGCTTGTCGCTTCCGCCATATCCGCGCACATCGACGGCGGCCACCCGATGGCCCGCCGCCGCAAGCGCCGCAATCTGATGGCGCCAGGAGTACCAGCTCTCCGGCCAGCCATGCACCAGCACGATGAGCGGTCCGCTTCCGGCCTGCGCGACCCGCAGCCGAATGCCGTTGGTGTTGACGAGAGAAAACTCAGGTGTTGTGTCTAATGACGTCTCCGTAAGCAGCATAAGCCTCTCGCGCCTGGTTTTTGTTGGATGCGGCAGCGGGCAGTATTCGACAGCGGGACATCAACCGCAATACGCGAAAAGCCCCTTTGCGTCCGCCGCGCCAAAGCAAAAGGCCGTCCGCGAGGACGGCCTTTGTCATCTGGAAATCGTCCGAAGCTTCAGTAGCAGCGGATGACGTTGACCGTCTTGCCGCCGCCGACATCGACGCTCTCCGAGCCGCAGCCGGGCACATAGGGACGATCCGACGGCGTCACATTCGGCGGGAAGCGATGCGCCCAGTCCCAGGGCACATCCTGGGTGTAGGTGTAGTGCACGTCGTTCGACCCGGCGAGAGGAGTCGTGATCGGCGCGCCGGTTGCGCCATAGGCTGCATAGGCATCATCGCCATAGCCGGGCCAGAAGGTGCCGCCATTGAACCTGTTGTGATTGCGGAAGCCGTGTACCCCGTGCGGCACCGGCCGGATCGGCGCAATTCCCGCCCGCGGTCCAGCGGCAACGCCGCCCGGCTGCGCAATCGATTCACTCGTCGCAAACGCAAACGCGATCGCGCCGACGGCGACCAGCGCTCCAAGCTTCCTGTAGGTCATGGCACGCACCAATTCTTGTTTGTTTGACTTCCCTTGGCCGGACGCTAGGCGCGCCATTTCGCGCCCGCAAACACATGTTTAATTTTTAGTTAAGATGTAATCTTAACGGGTCAGTCCTCACGCCCCGGCGGCGGATCTCCGCGTCGCAACACGAGCTTCCGATGAAAATGCACATGCTGCCCGGCGGCCGCCTGCGGACGCGGCGGAGCACCTACATTCCCGATGCGGCCGAAGGCGAGACCATCGAACTGCCGGTGTCCTGCGCGCTGCTCCGGCATGCGCAAGGCAACGTGCTGTTCGATACCGGCTGCCATCCACAGGTCGCGGATGATCGCGGCAAGCGCGCTGGGGCTCGCTGGCAAAACTCCTGATCCCGATCATGTCGCGCGAGGACAATGTGCTGAGCGGGCTGAAGGCGATCGGCCTCGCGCCCGGCGACATCGACGTCGTGATCTGCTCGCATCTCCACACCGACCATTGCGGCTGCAACGCCTTCTTCGGCAAGGCGACAATGTTGTCGTCCACGCGCAGCGAGATCGAGATCGCGAAATGCGCGCGGATGCGGAAAGGACGGCCTATCTTCGACGCGGATTGGGATCATGCCGGAGCACGATGCAGACGATCTCGGGGCAGCTCGAGTCATGGGCGACGGCCGCATCGTGCTGGTGCCGCTTCCCGGCCACACGCCGGGTCACGACTGGGCGCGCTGGTCGAGCTCGATCGCAGCGGACGATTTCTGCTGGCCTCGGATGCGCTCAGCGTACGCGAAAATCTCGACCGCGACATCATCCCGCGCAACACGTGGAACGCGGAAGCCTGCGCGCGCTCCTTCGACGAGATCAGGCGGCTGGAACGCGCAGGTTACCAGGTGATCTGCGGCCACGACGCGCCGCAATGGGAGCGCTTGCGCAAGGGCGCGGAGGCGTATGATTAGCTCGCGTCACGGAGCTTTCGTGGAACAGCGCATACCCCCATACTCCACTTGCCCTTGATCTCGGCGGCGCGCTGCTCTTACGTGACCCCAACAAACCGGGAGCAAACGACGCCATGGGTCCATTGCAAGGCATCAAGGTCATCGACATGACGACCGTGCTGATGGGCCCCTATGCGACCCAGATGCTCGGCGATTACGGCGCCGACGTCATCAAGGTGGAGTCGCTCGACGGCGACGTGACGCGGCTGATCGGACCGACCCGCCATCCCGGCATGGGGCCGGTGTTCCTCAACACCAACCGCAACAAACGCTCGATCTGCCTCGACCTCAAGAAGCCCGCCGGCCGCGACGCCGTGTTGCGGCTGGTCGAGACCTCCGACGTCCTGCTCTACAACGTCCGTCCGCAGGCCATGGCGCGGCTCGATCTCGGCTACGACGTGGTGAGCAAGCGCAATCCGCGCCTGATCTATGCCGGCGTGTTCGGCTTCGGCCAGGACGGGCCCTATGCGGCGAAGCCCGCCTATGACGATCTGATCCAGGGCGCGACCGGTTTGCCGGCGCTGATGGCGCAGACAAGCGACGGCATTCCGCGCTACGTGCCGAACGCCTTGGTCGATCGCATCGTCGGGCTGACCGCGGTCGGCGCGGTCTGCGCCAGCCTGGTGCATCGCGAGCGTAGCGGGCGCGGCCAGCGCGTCGACATTCCCATGTTCGAGACCATGGCGGGCTTCGTCATGGGCGATCACATGGGCGGACTCACCTACGAGCCGCCGCTCGACAAGGGCGGTTACGCGCGGCACCTCTCGCGCGATCGCCGGCCCTACAAGACCTCCGACGGCTATCTCAGCGTGATCGTCTACAACGACAAGCAGTGGGAGAGCTTCTTCAAGGCTACGGGACGCGACGATCTGCGCAAGGATCCCAAATTCGCGACCTTCGCCGGCCGCGCCGTCAACATCGACATCGTCTATGGCGAGCTCGCGCGCATCTTCGAGACGCGAACCACGGCCGAGTGGCAGGAGCTGCTGACCAGGGCCGACATTCCCGTGATGCCGATGCACGATCTCGAAACCATGCTGGCCGATCCGCATCTGGTCGCGACCGACTATTTCCCGATTGTTCAGCACCCGACCGAAGGGCCGATCCGCAGCATGAAGGTGTCGGCGCGGTGGTCGGAGACATCAGCCGAGACAACGCGGCTCGCGCCACGGCTGAACCAGCATGGCGAGGAGATTTTGCGCGAGGCCGGATTCACTGCGGATGAAATCGCA
The DNA here is from genome assembly GCA_963732085.1 of uncultured Alphaproteobacteria bacterium. GTDB lineage: Bacteria > Pseudomonadota > Alphaproteobacteria > Rhizobiales > Xanthobacteraceae > Bradyrhizobium. Next base: position 203,906 of record CAVSYJ010000001.1, read on the forward strand.
ACCATGGTCCGCGACGGCGTCACCAAGGCACAGGATTGACGAGATGGATTTCGCGCTCACAGCCAATCAGGAATCGATCCGCGACCACGTCGCGAAAATCTGCGCGCGCTTCGACGACGCCTATTGGCTGAAAAAGGACAAGGAGGGAGGCTTTCCCGGCGATTTCCACAAGGCACTGGCTGATGCCGGCTGGCTCGGCATCTGCATCCCCGAGGAGTATGGCGGCTCCGGCCTCGGCATCATCGAAGCCGCGATCATGATGCGCACCATCGCCGAGTCCGGCGCCGGCATGTCGGGCGCGTCTGCGATCCACATGAACGTGTTCGGGCTCAATCCTGTCGTGGTGTTCGGCACGAAAGAGCAATGCCGGCGCATGCTGCCGGGCATCGTCGAGGGCAGGGAGCGCTCCTGTTTCGCCGTCACCGAGCCGAACACCGGCCTCAACACGACCCAGCTCAAGACCCGTGCTGTGCGGAAAGGCGATCGATACGTCGTCAACGGCCAGAAGGTCTGGATATCGACCGCGCAGGTCTCCGAAAAAATCCTGCTGCTGGCGCGCACCACGCCGCTGGAAGATGTGCGCAGCCCGACCCATGGCTTGAGCCTGTTCTACAGCGATTTCGACCGGAAGACGATCGCGGTGCATGAGATCGAGAAGATGGGCCGCAAGTCCATCGACTCCAACGAATTGTTTTTCGAGGACTTCGAGATTCCAATCGAGGATCGCCTGGGCGAGGAGGGCAGGGGTTTCGAATACATCCTGCACGGCATGAATCCCGAGCGCATCCTGATCGCCGCCGAAGCCGTCGGTCTCGGGCATTGCGCGGTGTCGCGCGCCTCCGCCTATGCCAAGGGCCGCGTGGTGTTCAACCGGCCGATCGGCATGAACCAGGCGATCCAGCATCCGCTTGCGAAGAACTGGATGGAGCTGGAAGCCGCATGGCTGATGACGTTGCAGGCCGCGTGGCAATATGACCAGGGTCAGCCGTGCGGGCCGGCGGCGAACTCCGCCAAATATCTCGCGGCGGAGGCCGGCTTCCACGCCTGCGAGCAGGCTGTCATGACCCACGGCGGCTTCGGTTACGCCAAGGAGTTTCATGTCGAGCGCTATTTGCGGGAGTCGCTGATCCCGCGCATCGCGCCGGTCAGCCGCGAACTGATCCTGAGTTTCATCGCCGAGAAGGCGCTGGGCCTGCCGAAGTCGTATTGATGATGAGAGTTGTGATCGTGAGGGACGAAGACTCTTTCTTCTCCCTCCCCCTGAAAGGGGGAGGGTTGGGGAAGGGGTCATCTCATCATCGACATTTGATCCCCTCCCGCTTTGCTCCTTGCGGAGCAAAGCGACCTCCCCTTTTCAAGGGGAGGTAAGAATGAGCTACATCACTGGCGTTGGCCTCACCTCCTACGGCAAACACGAGGGCCTCACCTCGCTCGACCTGATGAGCAGGGCAGCCGAGCTTGCGATTGCGGACGCCGGCCTCAAGCGCAGCGAAGTCGACGGCGTACTCTGCGGCTATTCCACGGTGTCGCCGCACATCATGCTCGCGACCGTGTTCGCCGAGCATTTCGGCATCCGACCGGCCTATGCACACGCGGTGCAGGTCGGCGGCGCCACCGGACTCGCCATGACAATGCTGGCGCACACCCTCGTCGATGCCGGCGTCGTCAGGCACGTGCTCTGCGTCGCCGGTGAGAACCGCCTGACCGGCCAGAGCCGCGACGCGTCGATCGTGGCGCTGGCGCAGGTCGGCCATCCCGATTACGAGGTGCCGCTGGGCCCGACCATTCCCGCCTATTACGGGCTCGTCGCTTCGCGCTACATGCACGAATACGGCGTCAGCGAACAAGACCTCGCGGAATTCGCGGTGCTGATGCGCAAGCACGCGCTCGCTCATCCCGGCGCTCAGTTCCATGAGCCGATTACTGTCGCCGACGTGATGGCGTCGAAACCGGTGGCGTCGCCGTTAAAGTTGCTCGATTGCTGTCCGGTCTCCGACGGCGGCGCCGCCTTCATCATCAGCCGCGAGCCGACCAATTCCACGCGCGTGCGAATCCGGGGATGTGCGCAGGCGCATACGCATCAGCATGTCACCGCAGCGCCGGCCTTGAGCGAACTCGGCGCCGAGATTGCGATCGCAAAAGCCAAGGCCAACGCGCATGTCGAGATATCCGACGTGCGCTACGCCGCGGTCTATGACAGCTTCACCATTACGCTTGCGATGCTGCTGGAAGATCTCGGCCTCGCCAAACGCGGCGAGGCGGCCGCGCGCGTTCGCTCGGGGCACTTCAATCGCGATGGTGCCATGCCCCTCAACACCCATGGTGGCCTCCTGAGCTACGGCCATTGCGGCGTCGGCGGTGCCATGGCGCATCTGGTCGAGACCCAACTGCAGATGACCGGTCGCGCCGGGAACCGTCAGGTGCGCGACGCTTCGCTGGCGCTATTGCATGGCGACGGCGGCGTGCTGTCGTCTCACGTCAGCATGTTTCTGGAGCGGCTGCGATGACAAAGCCTGCCGACTGGACCAGCGGACACGAGGCCATCCTCTATCAATCCTGCGGTGCGTGCGGGAGGGCGCAGTATTTCCGCCGCGGCTTCTGCGCGGCCTGCGGCTCGTCCGACCTCACCGAGAAGCGCGCCAGCGGCAAGGGCACGGTCTATGCGACTTCGGTCGTCATGCGCGCGGCGACGCCGGAGACCCGCGCGCATGTGCCTTACAATATCGTGCTGGTCGATGCCGCCGAGGGCTTTCGCATGATGGCGCATGGCGCCAACGATCTTGAGATCGGCGATTTCGTTTCCGCGCGCTTTGCGCAGTTCGCCGGACGGCTGGTGCCGTATTATGAGAAGGTGAGATGACTGTGACCGTCATTGCGAGCGAGCGAAGACATGTAGATTGGGCTGAGCGAAGCGATTGCTCCGTCGCTTCAGCGCAAAATCGCTTCGCAAGTTATGCGGGCTGAGCTCCTCGCAATGACGGCACGTCACCGCCCGTAGAACAATATGCTGGCGATGACGAGCATCGCTGTCACCGCCAGCATATGTGCGAGCGCTTCCGAGGTCGCCCTCTTGGTGGCTTCCTTCATGCCGGTTTTCTCCCTAAACCCGGGCGTGACTCATCGTGGCGCGAAGACGCGCTACGGTCGTCAGAATTTTTACTCGGAACACCCCGCGACGAGTCTCCGCCTCGTTCTTGTGGTCCCCACAAGGCGAATATCGACTGTGCCAGTCTCGAACGGTATTGAGGCGGCAATTTGACTCAGGCGTGTCGGCGGACGGATAGTGTTTTGGCAAAACCTCGCTTTTGAAAACCTATCAATGGCAGGAAAATCCCAAGGAAAATCATGGCCCGTATCGATTACAGCGATCCCGAAAAATACAACGACCGCACCCGCGAACTGCTCGGCAAGAACCGCAACGCCAATATCTTTCGTATGATGGCGCACTCGCCGAGCTACCTCTCGCAATACTGCCGGCTCGGCGGCGCGATCCGCAACCGCGGCGAGCTCGATCCCGTCGTCCGCGAGCTTGCGATCACCCGCACCGGCATCTTGTGCGAAGCGCCCTACGAGATCGTCGCACACAAGCGGATCGGCAAGGGCGTCGGCGTCACCGACGAGCAGAACGCGGCGCTGGAGAACTGGCAGGCAGCGACCTGCTTCAACGAGGTGCAGCGCGCCGCGCTCGCCTTCGCCGACGAGGTCGTCAAGCTCCGCAAGCCTACGGATGCCACCTTCAACGCGATCAAGGCAAAACTCACGCCCGGCGCGCTGGTCGAGCTGCAGCTCTCCATCGGCTTCTACGTCATGACGTCGAAATTCCTGGAGACGTTCGCGATCGACATGCAGCCGGTCGAACAGGTGGTTTGAGGTTCAAGTTGCCGTCAGCAAATTCACCTTGGTATTGGCGACGATCAAACGGTCGGCAAGGATTTGCGCAAGGTTGCGCATGATGCGCTCGCCGGCCTTTGGATGGCGGTCGCGGAACGCCTCGAAATCGGCAGTGGAGATTTCCACAGCGATCGCAGACGCATCCGCCAGCACGTCGGCGGAGCGAACCGGCTCCAGCAACGCCATCTCGCCGAACGCCATGCCCGCGGTCAGCGTCGCAAGTCGCACGCCGTCAGGCAGCGTGACGTGAACCACGCCGCTGCGCAGAAAGAACAGCGAGGCCGCCGGCGCGCCGGCAGCGACGATTTTCTCGCCACGCCGGTATGTCCTGGGGGTGCCGAGCGCGGCCAACTCGGTGAGTTCTTCCGCTGACAGTCCCACGAGCAGCGGCTGTTCGGCAAGCTCGGTGGTATCGTGGAAATCGATCGCGCCGCCGTAACGGTAGACCACCTGGTCCTCGGCCCATTCGATCGCGGCGTCGAGCAGAAGGAAGTCGCGCAGGTTCGTCAGGCCTTCGGTGAACTCGCCCATCAGCTTCCATTCGGCCGACGTGCGCTTGATGCCGGACAGGATCACGGTGACGTTGAAGTTCGCGAGCTCCCGCAGTTCCTCCGCGATCAACCGTGCGCCGGCGCGCGTCACCGAGGCGACACGACGCAAATCGAAGATCACGAATTGCGGCCGAGGTCGCGCGGCGAGCCTGCGGGAAATGTAATCGACGCTGGCGAGCGACAGCGTGCCGACCAGCTCGATGACGCGGACGTCGTCGTGATGCTCGCCGAGAATATCGCGCTCACGCGGCCGGCGGCTGCGCCGCGACGGGCTCTTGCCGATGGTGTAGTCGGCGATGATCGAGTTGCGCGCGTCGTCGCTGCGGTTGAGCATATGCAGGTCGTAATGCGCCGAGATCGCCTCGCAGACCTTGATGCCGCGCACGCTGTTGCCGTGCTTGTCGAGCCGGGGCGAGTAGCTGCCGAGCCCGAGCCGCGCGGGGAGCGCTGCGAGGATCCCGCCGCCGACGCCGCTCTTGGCGGGGATGCCGATGCGATAAATCCATTCGCCGGCATAGTCGTACATGCCGGACGAGGTCATCACCGACAACGTGCGCGCAATCGCGTAAGGCGTCGCCACCTGCTCGCCGGTCACCGGATTGATGCCGCGATTGGCCAAGGTCGCCGCCATGATGGCGATGTCGCGCGCCGTGACCAGAATGGAGCACTGCCGGAAATAAACGTCGAGCACCTCGGCGACGTTATCCGTGATGACTGCGTTGGTCCGCAGGAGATAGCCGATCGCGCGATTGCGGTCGCCGGTTGTGCTCTCGGAGGCATAGACGGCTTCATCGACATCGAGGTCGCGTCCGGCAAAGCGTGACAGCTCGCGCCTGATATGCTCGAAGGCATCGGCGCCCTTCGCCTCATGGATCAGGCCGGAGCAGGCGATGGCGCCGGCATTGACCATCGGGTTGAACGGATGGTTCTCGGCGTTGAGCCGGATCGAGTTGAAGGGATCGCCGGAGGGCTCGACGCCGATCACGCTCTCCACCCGCGACGCGCCGAGGCTGTCAAGCGCCAGCGCAAAGACAAACGGCTTCGACATCGACTGGATGGTGAAGGGCGCTCGGGTGTCGCCGACCTCATAGACATGGCCGTCGAGCGTGGCGAGACCGATGCCGAAATGATCGGGGTTCGCCTTGGAGAGTTCGGGGATATAGCTCGCGACGTCGCCGCTGGTCTCCTGCAGGAAGTCCGTGTGGCAGCGATCGAGGAACCGCTGCAGCGGCGGCTTCGAGTTGGCCCAGGCCGAAGGAGTGTGGGAGTCCGCTTTCATGGATGGCAGTTTTGCCGCGCAACCGCTGTGCGCGCAACCGGCCTGCGGAGTGAGCAGTGCCGGCTGCTCAAATCGGCTCGCTTTTCAGGTTTCGATGACGGCGATGGCCTGGCCTTCGGCGACGACATCGTCGATCGCGACCAGCAGCGACTTCAATTTGCCTGCCGCCGGCGAGGCCACGGGAATTTCCATCTTCATTGCTTCGACAAAGGCGATGTCCTCGCCGTCGCCGACACTTGCGCCTGCTGCAATGGGAAGGCCGCACACGCGTCCGGCCACTTCGGTGACGACTCTGATATCTGGCATACCAATCCGCTTCTTGTTGTCGGGTCAGATTGCCTGAGGTACCGTGTTCCGCAAGTGGAATTTTATTCCGCTCTGCGGAACAGGTGCAATCATGGGACGGCGCTCCGAACGCCTGAGCAGGCAGGGAATGCTCGCGACGGATATCGCGGGCGAAGGTGGCGACGTCATTCAGGTCGTGTCGCGCGCCTTCGACGTGCTCAGATGTTTCGAGGGCCACGAGGCGCGGCTCGGCAATCTCGAGATTTCCAACCGCTGCGGACTGCCGCGTTCGACGGTGTCGCGCTTGACCCACACGCTGACGCGGATGGGCCAGCTCGTCTATCTGCCGCGCGACCAGAAATATCGCATCGGCCCGAGCGCGGTGGCAATGAGCACCGCGATGATGAAGGGCCTGCAGCTGCGCAACCTGATCCGGCTCCGCTTGCAGGAGGTTGCCGAGCAATTGCCCGGCACCGTCGGCTTCGTGATTCCCGATCGCTTCCATCTCGTCTATCTCGAATATGCCCGCGCCGCGAACGCGCTGGGCCTGCATGAATCGACCGGCAGCCGCATCGCGATCGCGACCACCGCGGCCGGCCACGCCTACACGGCCGCGCTCGAGCCGCCCGTCGGCGACGCGTTGATCGCGGAGATGGAACGCGAGGTGCCCGATTGGGGCAAGCTGTTGCGGCCGCGCATCGAGAACAATCGCCGCCTGCTGCGCGAGCAGGGCTATGTCGTCGCCTGCGGCCTGTGGAGCCCGCATATCAACGGGCTGGCGGTCCCGCTGTGGTCGCCGCAATATCAAACCTTCGTCGTGGTGACGATCGGGCTGTTGTCTGCGATGTACGACGAGAAGCGGCTGTACAAGGATGTTGCGCCGCAGATGCTCCAGCTGGGCGCTGCGGTCGGCGAGTTGCTCGAAGGCGGGGAAGGCGATCTCTTCAATAACCGGCTCGAGCGGAAGGCGATTCCGGTCCGGACCGACAACAATATCGCCAAGACGGAGGAGACGAATGATCTGGAAGCCCGAACTCGACGAGCTCGCTCGGCGCGAAGCGTTCGCGCGCGAGATGGGCGGCGTTGAGAAGGTCAAGCGGCAGCGCGACCAGGGCCGGCTCACCGTCCGCGAACGCATCGGCAAGATGGTCGATGCTGACACTTTCCACGAGATCGGCGCTGTCTCCGGCGTCGGCGAATATGACGAGCACGGCGAGCTCAAGCAGCTGACGCCGGCCAACTGCGTGTTCGGCCGCGGCAAGGTCGACGGCCGCACCGTCGTGGTAGTCGGCGACGACTTCACCGTGCGTGGCGGCTCGGCGGACGCGTCGATCTCCGCAAAACCCTTGATGGCGGAGGAGATGGCGCATGATTTCCGCCTGCCGATCATCCGCATCATCGAAGGAAGCGGCGGCGGCGGCTCGGTGAAGACCATCGAGACCAAGGGCGCGGCCAATCTGCCCGGCGGCATCGGCGGCAATCGCGCCTATCGCTTGGCGACCGAAAATCTGTCCTATGTGCCCGTGGTCGGCTTGGGGCTCGGCTCGGTCGCAGGCCTCGGCGCGGCGCGGTTGGCCTCAAGCCACTACTCCATCATGACGCGCGACTCCGCGATGTTCGTGGCTGGGCCGCCGGTGGTGAAGCGGCTGGGGCAGGATCTGTCCAAGCAGGAGCTTGGCGGCGCTGACATCCAGACCCGCGCCGGCGGCGTCGATGATGCCGTCGACACCGAGGAAGAAGCGTTCGCGCGGACGCGGCGCTTCCTGTCCTATCTGCCGTCATCGGTGTTCGAGCTGCCGCCGACCTTGCCCTGCACCGACGATCCGGAGCGAGCAGAGGAATCGCTGATGAAGGCGGTGCCGCGCAACCGCCGCCAGGTCTACAAGATGCGGCCGATCATCGAGGCCGTCGTCGACAAGGGCTCGTTCTTCGAGATGGCCTCCAATTTCGGCCGGCCGATGATCGTCGGCCTTGCGCGGATCGAAGGCCGCGCGGTGTTCGTGCTGGCAAGCGACCCCTTCCACTACGGCGGCTCATGGACCGCGGAGGCCTGCCAGAAGGTGGTGCGCTGGGTCGACTTCGCCGAGACCTTCCATCTGCCGATCGTCTATCTCATGGATTGCCCCGGCTTCATGATCGGGCTCGAAGCCGAGAAAGCCGCGACCATCCGTCACGGCGTGCGCGCGATGGCGGCGGTCAACCAGACCACGGTGCCGTGGTGCACGGTGATCGTGCGCAACTCCTTCGGCGTCGCCGGTGTGGTGCATCAACCGGCCGATCGCTTCTCGATCCGCTATGCCTGGCCGTCGGCCTATTGGGGCTCGCTGCCGCTGGAAGGCGGCATCGAGGCGGCCTACCGCGCAGAGATCGATGCGGCGGAGGACTCCGCCGCCAAACTGAAAGAGATCGAGGATCGCCTCAACAAGCTGCGCTCACCGTTCCGCTCCGCCGAGAAGTTCTGGGTCGAGGAGATCATCGATCCCCGCAAGACGCGGTCGCTGCTCTGCGAGTTCGCGCGGCTCGCCGAGCCGCTGCGTACGCCCGGCTTGCCGCGGGGGATGACGACTAGGCCGTGACCGGCTTCGGCCGCGAGATCGAAATCGCAAGCAGCGCAGCGACGACGCAGAGCGCGCCGGCGACGAAGAACGCCGGCAAATAGCTCGCGAGCAGCGGTGCGCGAGAGGCCGGCGCCGAATGCGGCGGTGCCGGCGCCGAGCTGGTGGCCGGCGAAGATCCAGCCGAACACCAGGTTGGCGCGCTCCGCGCCGAAGCGTTGCGCGGTGAGGCGCACCGTCGGCGGCACGGTCGCGATCCAGTCGAGCCCGTAGAACATCGCAAACAGCGACAGGCCGTAGAACGAGAAATCGGTGAACGGCAGGAACACCAGCGACAGCCCGCGCAGGCCGTAATACCAGAACAGCAGCCAGCGATTGTCGTAGCGGTCCGACAGCCAGCCCGACACGATCGTGCCGAAGAAATCGAACACGCCCATCGCGGCGAGCAGGCTCGCGCGCCTGCACCTGCGGGATGCCGAAGTCGAGGCACATCGGGATCAGATGCACCTGCACCAGGCCGTTGGTGCTGGCGCCGCAGATGAAGAAGGTCGCAAACAGCGCCCAGAACACCGGCGATTTCGACACGTCGCGCAAGGTGCCGAGCGCGGCAGCGAGGATCGGCGCGGTGTTCGCTGGCGGCGCGGGCAGGGGTTCGGTGCCAGTGTCGCCGAACGGACGCAAGCCGAGATCGCTCGGCCGGTCGCGCATGAGCAACAGCACGGCGAAAGCCGAGATGCCGAGCACGCAGCAGACCAGCGCGAGCGCGGTGCGCCAGCCGAGCCGCTCGGTGAGCGAGGCCAGCAGCGGCAGGAACACGAGCTGCCCGGTCGCGACGCTTGCGGTCATGATGCCGACCACGAGCCCGCGGCGCGCGACGAACCAGCGCGTGGCGATGGTGGCGCCCAGCACCAGCGCGGTCATGCCGGTGCCGATGCCGATCACCACGCCCCACAGCAGCATCAGCTGCCAGACATGGGTCATGGCGAGCGACGCCACCAGCGCCGAGACCACGATGAGCTGCGCCGCCAGCGTGACGTTGCGCAGGCCGTAGCGGTTGAGCAGCGCGGCCGCGAACGGCGCCATCAGCCCGAACAGGATGAAGCGGATCGACAGCGCCGAGGAAATTTCCGCGGTGGTCCAGCCGAACTCGCGCTGCAGCGGCACGATGAAGACGCCGGGCGCGCCGACCGTGCCGGCCGAAATCAGCGCGGCGAGGAAGGTGACGCCGACCATCACCCAGCCGTAATGGATGTTGCGGCGGGCGAGGGTGGCGGACAGCCAATTCGAGATCATTGGGCCTCAGAAGGTTTGTCTGGAAGTTTCTAATTGGGTGATTTCCTGGAAATTTGCTTGGCGGTTTGCTTGAGATTTTCTTGAGTTTCGCCTGACGCGGATATTCTGGCACGAGGGGGGCTCACCCGAAATGCCGTCCTTCCCTCATTTCAGGACATCCACCACGTCAGTGCATGATGCGCTCGACCGCGATCGCAGTGGCTTCGCCGCCGCCGATGCAGAGCGAGGCGATGCCGCGCTTGAGATTGTTCGCCTCCAGCGCATGCAACAAGGTCACGATCAGCCGCGCGCCGGTCGCGCCGATGGGATGGCCGAGCGCGCAGGCCCCGCCATTGATGTTGAGTTTTTCGCGGGGGATGCCGAGGTCCTTTGCCGCGGCCATCGCGACCACCGCAAAGGCCTCGTTGATCTCGAACAGGTCGACATCACTGATGCTCCAGCCGACCTTGTCGAGCAGCTTGCGGATCGCCGGGATCGGCGCGGTCGTGAACCATTGCGGTTCCTGGCTGTGGGTGGCGTGGCCCTTGATCTCGGCCAGCACTGGCAGGCCATTGCGATCCGCCAGCGAGCGCTTGGCAAGGATGAGCGCCGCCGCGCCATCGGCATTGGCCGAGGAGGCGGCCGGCGTGATGGTGCCGTTGGCGCGGAAGGCGGGCTTCAGCGCCGGGATCTTGGCGGGGTCGACCTTCAGCGGATGCTCGTCATTGGCGATGATGCGCGGACCCGCCTTCTCGGTCAGCGTGATCGGCGCGATCTCGGCTTTGAACGCGCCGCCTTCGACCGCCTTGCGCGCCCGCGTCAGCGTTTCCATCGCATAGGCGTCCTGGTCCTTGCGGGTGAACTGATAGGCTTCCGCAGTCGCCTCGCCGAAATCGCCCATCGAGCGGCCGGTCTCGTAGGCGTCCTCGAGGCCGTCCATCATCATGTGGTCGATGATGCGGTCATGCCCGGCGCGATAGCCGGCGCGCGCCTTCGACAGCAGATACGGCGCGTTGCTCATGCTCTCCATGCCGCCGGCGAGCACGATCTCGGCGGAGCCAGCATTGATGATGTCGTGCGCCAGCATGGTCGCCTTCATGCCGGAGCCGCAGACCTTGTTGATGGTGGTGGCGCCGGTCGCATCGGGAAGCCCTGCGCCGCGCGCGGCCTGTCGGGCCGGCGCCTGGCCCTGTCCGGCCGGCAGCACATTGCCCATGAACACTTCATCGATCTTCTCCGGCGCGAGCTTGGCGCGTTCCAGCGCCGCACCGATGACATGGGAGCCGAGTTTGTGCGCGCTGAACGGCGACAACTCGCCCATGAAGCGGCCGAGCGGGGTGCGGGCGGCGGAGAGGATGACGACGGGATCGGAGGTGGCGGCCATGACGGTCTCCCTGGAATCGGGAATTAGATTGAATGATAATAATCATATAATGCGCTGCAAAAATTGCAACGCATGCGCCCTATGACAAAATGTCGTGATCGGATGAGCGATCCTTATTTTCGCATGATCTTGTCGGAAAACCGGTTCCCACTTTTCCGGATCATGCGCTATCGCTTGCGGTTGATGAAACCCTGCATCAGCCGCGTCGGCTCATCGGTGAGGAACGATTTGCCGAACACGCCGACGCTGAGATTGACCAACTCCGTCAGCGGCAGTTCCTCCCACGCCCGCAGCAGCGCCTTCTGCGAACGCAGCGCTTCCGGGCCGCATTCGAGCAGCGCCTTCACCGTATGCTCCACCGCGGCATCGAGGCCGCCTGATGGCGCGACCGCGTCGACCAGGCCCCAGGCGAGCGCGGTCGGCGCGTCGATATTCTCCGCCGTCATCACCAGCCAGCGCGCGCGGCCCCAGCCGATCAGCCGCGGCAGAAGGGCGGCGTGGATCACCGAGGGGATCCCGACCCGCACCTCCGGCATGCCGAATTTGGCGTCATGCGCCGCGATCCGGAAATCGCAGGCGGCCGCAACCTCGAGCCCGCCACCGAGGCACCAGCCCGGCAACCGCGCAATGACCGGCGCCGGAAACGCTCGCACAGCCTCGCAGAGGTCGCGCAGCCGTGAGATGAAGGCTTCCGCGGACTTCTGGTCGAGCTTCGCCATCTCCTTGATGTCGGCGCCGCCGATCATGCTCTTCTCGCTCTGGCCCGCGAGAATGACGGCGCGAATCGTCTTGTCGGACGCCAGCGTCTCGAACCCTTCGCGGACGCCGTCGGTGACGGGGGAACCGAGGATATTCAGCGAGCCGGCATTGCAGATGGTCAGGCGCACGACGCCGCGCGGGTCGCGGGTGACGCCGCAATAATGATTGAGCATTTCCATCAGCAATTCTCGCTCGTCAGGGCAGATTATTCCAGTTCCCGGCAAATGCCGGCCTTGTCAAGTTTACCGTCAAAGGTCGGGAAATTCCGCGCATGGCGAAATAAATACTGCAGCTTTTGCCGGCCGAAACTGTTATTATATGACTGTGAACATCCCATAGGACACGCCATGCGCTATTCCAAGGAACACAAGCAGGACACCCACGACCGCATCGTTCGGAAAGCGTCCGTGCGTTTGCGGGAAAAGGGCGCGCATGGCATCGGCGTCGCCGACCTGATGCAGGAGGCGGGGCTGACCCATGGCGGTTTCTATGCCCATTTCGATTCCCGCGAGGCGCTGGTCATCGAGGCCTTCAGCTATGCGATGGACCGCTCCATGGCCCACTGGCGCAAGGCGGCCGAACAAATTGCACCGGAGAGGCGGCTGGAAAGCACGGTCGACTCCTATTTGAATTCGGTGCATCGCGACGATCCCGGCCGTGGATGCGCGCTGCCGACGCTCGGCGCAGAGATCGCCCGCGAAAGCCCGAAGACACGCAAGGCATTCGCAGCCAAGCTCGACCAGATGATCGAGATGCTCGCCGAGCAAATTCACGGTGTTCCGCCGAAGGCGGCGCGCAAGCAGGCGGTGGCGACATTGGCGACCATGATGGGAACAATCGTGCTGGCGCGGATTGCCGGCAGCGGCGAGTTTTCCGACGAGGTTTTGGGCGCCGGTCGCGAGGCGGCACTCGGACGGGCGGCGGCAAAGAAATCGCCTGCGAAAAAGGCGCCGGCGGCCCGCCATTAGCACGATCCGGTAACTGCCTACGCCCTTGGTCGTATGCGTCGGGGACATGCGCGATCCCGGCGATTTTCGCCGCTCTGCCGGCCGCCGAAAAACCTTCCCAAACGCTATAAAGACTGCAAGATGCCGGCCAAAACCGGCATTCGGTTCGTCTTGTCGGCAAGTTCTTGGAGGATCACATGCGCTCAATCGGTCATTTCATCGGCGGCAAGCACGTCAAGGGTACCTCGGGACGCACCGCCGACGTGTTCGAGCCCATGACCGGCGAGGTCCAGGCCAAGGTTGCGCTAGCTTCCAAGGTCGAAATGCGCGCAGCCGTCGAGAATGCCAAGGCCGCGCAACCGGAATGGGCCGCGGCCAACCCGCAGCGGCGGGTTCGTGTCCTGATGAAGTTTTTGGAACTGGTGGCGCGGGACAATGACACCCTGGCTGAATTGCTTGCGCGCGAGCACGGCAAGACCCTTCCCGACGCCAAGGGCGACATTCTGCGCGGTGTCGAAGTCGTGGAGTTCGCGATCGGCATTCCGCAACTCATGAAGGGTGAATACACCGAAGGCGCCGGTCCCGGCATCGACATTTTCTCGATGCGCCAGCCGCTCGGCGTCGTCGCCGGCATCACGCCCTTCAATTTCCCGGCGATGATCCCGATGTGGAAGTTCGCCCCGGCGATTGCCTGCGGCAACGCTTTCATTCTCAAACCCTCGGAGCGCGATCCCGGCGTCCCGATGAAGCTCGCCGAACTGATGCTCGAGGCGGGCCTGCCGCCGGGCATCCTCAACGTGGTCAACGGCGACAAGGAAGCGGTCGACGCCATCCTCGACGACCACGACATCGCGGCCGTCGGCTTTGTCGGCTCGTCCTCGATCGCGCAATACATCTACGAGCGCGCTGCCGCCAACGGCAAGCGCGTGCAGTGCTTCGGCGGCGCCAAGAACCATTTGATCATCATGCCCGATGCCGACATGGATCAGACCGTCGATGCCCTGGTCGGCTCCGGATATGGCGCTGCGGGCGAACGCTGTATGGCGGTCTCGGTCGCGGTGCCCGTCGGCAAGACCACCGCCGATCGGTTGATGGAAAAGCTCATCCCGCGTGTCGAGAACCTCAAGATCGGCCCGTCGCTGGATGCCAGCGCCGACTTCGGACCGCTGGTGACCCGCGAGGCGCTGCAGCGCGTCAAGAATTACGTCGACATCGGCATCAAGGAAGGCGCCAAGCTCGCGGTCGACGGCCGCGGCTTCAAGATGCAGGGTTACGAGAACGGCTTCTACATGGGCGGTTGCCTGTTCGACAATGTCACCAAGGACATGCGGATCTACAAGGAAGAGATTTTCGGACCGGTGCTGTCGGTGGTGCGCGCGCACGACTACAAGGAAGCGCTGGCGCTGCCATCGGAGCACGAATACGGCAACGGCGTTGCGATCTTCACCCGCGACGGCGACGCTGCGCGCGACTTTGCCAACCGTGTCAATGTCGGCATGGTCGGCATCAACGTGCCGATCCCGGTGCCGGTCGCCTACTACACCTTCGGCGGCTGGAAGCGTTCGGGCTTCGGCGACCTCAATCAATACGGGCCGGACTTCGATCCGCTTCTACACCAAGACCAAGACGGTCACCGCGCGCTGGCCGTCCGGTATCAAGGACGGCGCTGACTTCGCAATGCCGACAATGAACTAGTCGGCGGGTGGCCGACCCGATGCAGTTCGCGCTCAACGAGGACCAGATTGCGGTTCGCGACATGGCGCGCGATTTCGCCGCCGAGAAAATCGCGCCGCACGCGCTGCGCTGGGACGAGGAGAAGCATTTCCCGGTCGAGGTGATGCGCGAGGCGGCAACCCTCGGCATCGGCGGCGTCTATATCCGCGACGATGTCGGCGGCTCCGGCATGACGCGGTTCGATGCCGCGCTGATCTTCGAGGCGCTGGCGCAGGGTTGCCCGACCACCTCGGCGTTCCTGTCGATCCACAACATGGCGTCATGGATGATCGACGCCTACGGCAACGACACCCAGCGCCACAAGTGGCTGCCGAAGCTTTGTACCATGGAGCTGATCGCAAGCTATTGCCTGACCGAGCCAGGCTCCGGATCGGACGCGGCGGCGTTGCGCACCCGCGCGGTGCGCGACGGCGATCATTACGTGCTCAACGGCCAGAAGCAGTTCATCTCTGGCGCAGGCGGCGGCGACCTCTATGTGGTGATGGTGCGCACCGGCGCCGACGGTCCTGGCGGCATCTCGACGATCGTCGTCGATGGCGATACGCCGGGCGTCTCGTACGGCGCCAACGAGCGCAAGATGGGCTGGAACGCACAGCCGACCCGCGCGGTCATGTTCGAGAACGCGCGCGTGCCCGTCGCAAATCGCTTGGGCGAAGAGGGCATCGGCTTCAAGATCGCGATGGCCGGCCTCGACGGCGGCCGGCTCAACATCACCGCATGCTCGCTCGGTGGTGCGCAGACCGCGCTCGACAAGGCGCGCGCCTACATGAAGGAGCGCAAGGCGTTCGGAAAACGGCTCGACGAATTCCAGGCGTTGCAATTCCGTCTCGCCGACATGGCGATCGAGCTCGAGGCGGCGCGCACCTTGCTGTGGCGCGCGGCCGCCGCGCTCGACCGCAAGGACCCCGACGCGACGATGCTGTGCGCGATGGCCAAGCGCTTCGGCACCGATGCCGGCTTCGAGGTCGCCAACCAGGCGCTGCAACTGCATGGCGGCTACGGTTACCTCAGCGAATACGGCATCGAGAAGATCGTGCGCGATTTGCGCGTGCACCAGATCCTCGAAGGCACCAATGAGATCATGCGGCTGATCGTGGCGCGCAAGCTGATCGAGGGCGCGCGATGAGCGAGACCAGCGTCATCGAGCCCGACCTGATCGCGCGGCGCGAAGGTTTTGCCGGCATCATCCGGCTCAACCGGCCGAAGGCGATCAATGCGGTGACACTGGAGATGTTTCGCGACATCGACAAGGCGCTCGATCAATTCGAGGCCGATCCGGCCGTCGCCGTCATCGTGCTGGAAGGCGCGGGCGAGCGCGGGCTCTGCGCCGGCGGCGATATCCGCGCGCTCTGGGAAAGCTCGAAAGTCGGCGGCGATCTCGGCAACATCCTGTGGCGCGAGGAATACATCCTCAACGCGCGGATCAAGAAATTCCCCAAGCCCTATGTTGCCTTCATGGACGGCATCGTGATGGGCGGCGGCGTCGGACTTTCGGCACATAGCAGCCATCGCGTCGTCACCGAACGCACCAGGCTGGCGATGCCCGAGGTCGGCCTCGGTTTCTTCCCCGATGTCGGCGGCACCTATTTGTTGTCGCGCTCGCCCGGCGAGATCGGCACCTATTTCGGCCTGACCGGCACGACCATGAACGGGCCCGACGCGATTCATGCGCGTTTTGCCGATGCAGTGGTGCCGTCGGCGAAGTTGCCGGCGCTGCGCGAGGTGCTGACCAAGGTGCGTCCGGGCACGCTATCGACCGAGGTGAGGGCGCTGATCGATGGCTTCGCGACCGGTGAAAAGGCAGGACCCGTCGCGGCGAAGCAGGCGGAGATCGATCGGCTGTTCGGTCATGACCGCATGGAAGATATCATCGCCGCCCTGAAGCGCGACGGCTCGGAGCTGGCGCAATCCGCGCTGAAGACGCTCTCGGAAAAATCGCCGCGCGGCATGGTCGTGACTTTGAAGCTGTTGCGGCTGGCGCGGAAAGCGGCCTCGCTGGAGGAATGCCTGGTGCGGGAGTATCGTGCGGCGCTGGAAGTGTTTCGCAGCGACGATTTCCGCGAGGGCGTGCGCGCCGCCGTGATCGACAAGGACCGCAATCCCCGGTGGTCGCCGCCTGATATCGAGGATGTGACGTCAGAGATGGTCGCGCCTTACTTTGCCGAAATCGGTGCGGACGAGTTGAAATTCGAACAGGCCAAATAGAAACGCTGCGGAGGAAATCATGGCAACGATCGCATTCATCGGCCTCGGCAATATGGGCGGGCCCATGGCCGCCAATCTGGTCAAGGCCGGCCACAAGGTGGTCGCCTTCGACCTGGTGGCGGCTTCACGCGACCAGGCCAAGAGCGACGGCGCCGCGATTGCCGAGAGCGCGGTGGCTTCGGTGAAGGGCGCCGACGTCGTGATCACCATGCTGCCCGCGGGCAAGCATGTGCTCTCGGTCTGGAACGAGGTCGTCCCATCGATGGCCAAGGGTGCGCTGATCATCGATTGCTCGACCATCGACGTCGAAAGTTCCAAGCAGGCGCACGCGCTCGCGGCGAAGCATGGCGTGGCCTCGGTCGACGCGCCGGTCTCCGGCGGCACCGGCGGCGCCAAGGGCGCGACGCTGACCTTCATGTGCGGCGGCGCGGACAAGGCGTTCGCGGCAGCAAAGCCCGTGCTGGAGAAGATGGGCAAGAAGATCGTGCATTGCGGAGCTGATGGCGCGGGGCAAGGCGTCAAGATCTGCAACAACATGATCCTGGCGATTTCCATGATCGGCCTCGGCGAGGCTTTTTCGCTGGCGGAGCGGCTCGGGCTCTCGCATCAGGCGGTGTTCGACGTTGTCTCGACCTCGTCGGGCCAGTGCTGGGCGCTGACGTCCTACTGTCCGGTGCCGGGTCCGGTGCCGACGTCGCCCGCCAACAACGATTACAAGCCGGGCTTTGCCGCGGCGCTGATGGTGAAGGACCTGACCTTGGCGCAGGATGCGGCCAAGGCGTCGGGGACCGCGACGCCGCTCGGCAAGCAGGCGCAGGAGATGTTCAGGGCGTTCGACGCGGCCGGCAATGGCGGCGTGGACTTTTCGGGCATCATCAATCACGTGCGCGGCCTCGCCGGGAAAGTGTGATGACGACTTTCAAGGATGCGCGCGCCTTTTTGCTGAAGCATCGCACCGACTACGATGCGGCGGTGAAGGGATTCCGCTGGCCCGATCCCGTGCCGTTCAACTGGGCGCTGGACTGGTTCGACGCCGAACTGGCGCGCGATCCAGCGAGCAAGGATCGCACGGCGCTCTGGATCGTCGACGCCGGGCAAAATCGCGAGACCAAGCTCTCGTTTGCGACGCTGTCGCGCCGCTCCAACCAGGTCGCGAATTTTTTGCGCGCGCAAGGATTGAAGCGTGGGGACCACTTGTTGCTGCTGCTCGGCAATGTCGTGCCGCTGTGGGAGACCATGCTGGCGGCGATGAAGCTCGGCGTGGTCGTGATCCCCGCGACGACCTTGCTGACGCCCGACGAGTTGCAGGACCGGCTCGACCGCGGCCGGGCGCAAGGTGGTGATCGCGACGCAGGATCAGGTCGCGAAGTTTGCGAAGCTTCGCGCTGACAGGCTGGTGCGCATCGTCGTCGGCGCGCACGTCGAAAGTCGACGGCTGGTTGCCCTTCGAGCAATCGGCCGATTACCCCGAGGCCTTCACGCCCGACGGACCGACCGCGGCCGACGAGCCGATGCTGCTCTATTTCACCTCGGGCACCACGGCCAAGCCGAAGCTGGTGCGGCACAGCCAGCGCAGCTATCCCGTCGGCGCGCTCTCGACCATGTACTGGCTGGGCTTGCAGCCCGGCGACGTGCACCTCAATATTTCTTCGCCCGGCTGGGCCAAGCATGCCTGGAGCTGCTTCTTTGCGCCGTGGAATGCGGGTGCTGCCATCTTCATCGTCAACCAGCCGCGCTTCGAGGCGAAGCAACTGCTCGCCACCATCGGCCGCTGCGGCGTCACGACCTTATGCGCGCCCCCGACGGTATGGCGGCTGTTCATCCAGGAGCGGTTGGCCGATTTCAAGGTCAGTCTTCGCGAGGTTTGCGGCGCCGGTGAACCGCTCAATCCCGAAGTGATCGATCAGGTGCGCGCCGCCTGGGGCCTGACCATCCGCGACGGCTACGGCCAGACCGAGACGACGGCGCTTGCCGGCAACTCGCCGGGGCAGAAGGTCAAGGTCGGCTCGATGGGCCGGCCGTTGCCCGGTTATCGTGTCATCATCCAGGATGCCGACGGACATACGGCGAAAGAGGGCGAGGTGACGCTGGTGCTCGGCGCCGACAGGCCGGCCGGGTTGATGCAGGGCTACCAGGGCGAAGACGGCAAGCTCTCGGGCGCTGACGGCGATCACTATCGCAGCGGCGACGTGGTATTCGTCGACGATGACGGCTATCTCACCTTCGTCGGCCGTTCCGATGACGTGTTCAAATCGTCCGACTACCGCATCAGCCCGTTCGAACTGGAGAGCGTGCTGATCGAGCACGAGGCGGTCGCGGAAGCCGCTGTCGTCCCAAGCCCCGATCCGATCCGGCTCGCAATCCCCAAGGCCTACGTGCTGTGCGCGGCCGGTGTCGAGCGCACGCCGGAAACCGCGCTCTCGATCTTCAAGCATTTGCACACGCGCCTTGCGCCGTTCAAGCGCATCCGGCGCATCGAGCTGGTGACCGAGCTGCCGAAGACCATCTCCGGCAAAATCCGAAGGGTGCAGTTGCGCCGGCTGGAGCATGACGACAATCGCGAGGACGCACTTCGCGGCAAGGAGTTTCGCGAAGAGGATTTTCCGGAGCTGGCAAAGGTACGCGCCGCGGGATCGGAGATCGACAGTAGATGAACGAAGTCTGGAAGAAGCCGCCGGTGTCGCTTGCAGCCTATCAGGCCATGGTCGGCAAGGAGGTCGGCGTGTCCTCCTGGCACGTGGTCGATCAGGGTCGCATCAACGTCTATGCCGACGTGATCGAGGACCACCAGTTCATCCACATCGACCCTGAAAGAGCCAAACGCGAGACGCCGTTCGGCAGCACGGTGGCGCACGGTTTCCTCACGATGTCGTTGATGTCCATCATGTCCTATGAGGTGATGCCGGTCATCGAAGGCACCACCATGGGCGTCAACTACGGCTTCGACAAATTGCGCTTCATCTCGCCGGTGCGGGCAGGCCGGCGCGTGCGCGGCCGCTTCGTGCTGACGGAAGCGAAACTGCGCAAGCCGACGGAATTGCAATCGCGCACCAACGTCACGGTCGAGATCGAGGGCGAGGACAGGCCCGCGATCGTCGCCGACTGGCTCGGCCTGATCTATTTCGCCTAGGTAGAGTCCATGAGCGTCCTGCTATTCTCCTTCGGCTTCCTCGCCACGGGTATTGTTGGAGTGACGATGCTCGGAAGCTTTGAAATCCAGCCAACGGAGCGGATCGGAGCCGAGGCATTTCTGTTTTTGCTCTGTGTCGGTAGCTCAGCGGTTTCAGTCTTGTTCTACCTACAAGGCTCTCGCAGGTTCCAGCGCCATCCTGGCGTGATCTGGGGTCTGTTCGGCGGTGTCGTCGCTGCCGGGACGTTCGGTGCTGCAGCAGGCGCTTTCTATCTTGGGCTCGGCTTCGCTCCCTCGGTGACTCTCGCCCTTGTGCTTCCAAGCTTGGCTGCTTTCGTCTGGCCCTTGCTCACAGCCAAGACTTGAAACGCTTGAAACTGCCTTGACCCGGCAGTCCATCGCTGGTCAAAAAGCGGCCGAACGCTCGCACCCTCTCCCCCTGTGGGAGAGGGTGGCTTCGCGCAGCGAAGCCGGGTGAGGGGTTTCTCTCCGCAGACACAGACCCCTCATCCGGCGCGCTTCGCGCGCCACCTTCTCCCACAAGGGGAGAAGGGAAGAAAAACAGGGAATTTGACGCATGACAATCAGGTTTGACGGACGCGTCGCCATCGTGACCGGCGCGGGCAACGGTCTCGGGCGCGCGCACGCGCTGGGGCTGGCGAGCCGCGGCGCGAAAGTGGTGGTGAACGATTTCGGCGGCGCGCGCGACGGCACTGGTGGTTCGCTCTCTCCTGCTGAGAACGTGGTCGAGGAGATCCGCAGAGCCGGCGGTGCTGCGATGGCCGACGGCGCCGACGTCTCCAATTTCGAACAGGTCAAGGCGATGGTGGCGCGCGCCACGAAAGAATGGGGCAGCGTCGATCTGCTCTGCGCCAATGCCGGCATCCTGCGCGACAAGTCGTTTTCCAAGATGGAGCCCGCCGATTTCGAGAAAGTGCTCGGCGTGCATCTGGTCGGCAGCTTCTATTGCTGCAAGGCGGTGTGGGACGGCATGCGCGAGCGCAACTATGGCCGCATCGTGCTGACCACGTCGTCGTCGGGACTTTACGGCAATTTCGGCCAGGCCAATTACGGCGCGGCGAAAACCGGCATGGTCGGGCTGATGAACGTGCTCGCCGAGGAGGGCCGCAAATACAATATCCGCGTCAACACGATCTCGCCGACCGCGGCGACGCGGATGACCGAGGAATTGCTGCCGCCCGAGCCGCTCAAGCTGATGCGCCCCGAGGCGATCACGCCGGCGGTCGAATACATGCTCAGCGAGGATGCGCCGACCCGCACCATCATGGGTGCCGGCGCCGGCTCGTTTGCGGTGATCAAGGTCGTCGAGACCGAGGGCATCAACCTGCCGCCGTCGGAGTGGACGCCGGATGCGGTCGCCGCGCATTTTGCCGAGATCAGCGACATGACAACCGCGAAAGCGCTGGAAGGCGCGTTCCAGCAGACCCAGAAATATGTCGGCCAGGCCGCCGCCCGCGCCGGCGTGAAACTGTAGGCCATGGACGCGGCCGTCATCGGGGCCGGCCCGGCCGGGCTGATGGCGGCGGAAGTGCTGGCGCAGGGCGGCGCGCGTGTGACCGTGTTCGACGCGATGCCGTCGGCGGGACGCAAATTCCTGATGGCCGGCCGCGGCGGACTGAACCTCACCCATAGCGAGCCGTTGCCGCGTTCCTTGCGCGCTATCGCGAGGCCGCGCCCATGCTTGAGCCGGCAATATCGGCGTTTCCGCCGGATCGGCTACGTGCGTGGAGCGAAGCGCTTGGGCAGACGACGTTTGTCGGCTCGAGCGGACGCGTGTTTCCCGAGAGCTTCAAGGCCTCGCCGCTGTTACGCGCGTGGCTGCGGCGGCTGGATGCGCAGGGCGTGCAGTTCGCGTTCCGGCATCGCTGGATCGGTTGGGACGATCGTGGCCGATTGAAATTTCAGACGCCGGAGGGCGAACGGACGATCGAAGTCCGTGCGACCGTGCTGGCGCTCGGCGGCGCGAGCTGGCCGCGGCTCGGCTCTGATGGATCATGGGCGGAGTTGCTTGCGGCGAAAGGAATTGCGATCTCGCCGTTGCGGCCGGCGAATTGCGGCTTCACGGTCGCATGGTCGAATGTCTTCCGCGACCGCTTCGAGGGCCAGCCGCTCAAGGGCGCCGAGTTCAGGTTCGGCGACCAGGCCATTCGCGGCGAGGCTACGATCACGCGCGCGGGCATCGAGGGCGGCGCGATCTATGCGCTGTCTGCCGACATGCGCGAGGCGATTGCGAGAGTCGGGCCAAGCTGATATTGTCGATCGCGCTGCGGCCCGATCTCAGCGCGGACGATCTGATCAAGCGATTGTCCGCGCCGCGCGGCAAGCAATCGTTCTCCAATTTCCTGCGCAAGGCCGCCAATCTTTCGCCGGTTGCGATCGGGCTGCTGCAGGAGGCGGCAATTGCTTCAGGCCAAACGCTGGCGTCGCTCTCGCCCGAGAAGCTCGCCGCGTTGATCAATGCGGTTCCGATCAAACTCGCCGGCATCGCTCCGATCGCGCGAGCGATCTCGACCGCGGGCGGTATCGCCTTCGACGCAGCTCGATGACGACTACATGCTGCGGAAATTGCCGGGCGTGTTCGCGGCCGGCGAGATGCTGGACTGGGAAGCGCCGACCGGCGGCTATCTGTTGCAGGCCTCGTTCGCGACGGGGGTCGCGGCGGGGAGGGGAGCGGTGAGGTGGCTGGCGCGTTCGTAGGGTGGGCAAAGCGAAGCGTGCCCACCATCACGAGTACGTCGTGAGACGGTGGGCACGGCGCAAACGCGCCTTTGCCCACCCTACCAAATCACCGCAACTTCCCCCGCGCCGCTACCGGCAGCACGCCGATGATCTCGTCGCCGCGTACCATCACCACCTCGTCCATCATGTTGACGACGACGCAAACATGATTCGGCACGATGCGCACGACGTCGCCGACATTGGGCCGCGTGTTGCTGCGGGTGAGGTCAAGAAAGCCGTGCTCCTCGGCGAACTTGGCGATCTTCGCCTCGGGATGCTCCAGGATCAGGCCGTGACCTTCGAGCCCGCCGCCGGTATCCGAGGTCAAGGTTTTCGAGCCGGCGTCGAGAATGCCGCGTTCCGGGCCGGCGCGGCTGACCACGGTCGCATAGATGTTCAGCGCGCAATCGTCCCAGCTGGCGACGCCGGCTGCGACCTGCATGCGGTCGTTGTAAATGTAGGTGCCCGGCCGGTGCTCGGTGGCGCCCTTGAGCTTGCCGAGATTTTTCATATTCGGCGAGCCGCCGGTGGACACCATGGTCGCATCGAGACCATGCGCGCGAACGCCGGCCAGCGCTTCGTCATAGAATTTCTGCGCATCCGCCCAGCCGGTCTCGGTCGGGTAGAGCATGAAGCCCGCGAACTGCAGCCCCTTTGATGCGGTAATCGTGCGCGCCAGCGCGATCGCTTCCGCAGGCGTCTCGACGCCGGCGCGCTTGCGCCCCGTGTCGCACTCGACCACGACCGACAGCGTCCTGCCTGACGCCGCGGCGGCCTTCGGCAGATCGGCGACCACGGTTGGATTGTCGGCGGCAACGGTCATGTTGGCCTTGGCCTGCAGCGCGCCGAGGCGCGCCATCTTCTCCTCGCCAAGCAGATTGTAGGAGATCAGGATGTCGTCGATCCCGGCGTCCGCCATGATCTCGGCTTCACCGAGCTTCTGGCAGGTGATGCCTCTCGCGCCGGCCGCGACCTGCATCTTCGCCAGCATCGGGCTCTTGTGGGTCTTGATATGCGGGCGGTTGGCGACACCCGCCGCCTCGCAGGCGGCCTGGATGCGCGCGATGTTGCGCTCGACCTTGTCCATGTCGATGACGGCGCAGGGCGTGCCGTATTCTTTTGCGATTCTTGGCGGCGAGGGGAGTGGTCATGGGTTATGCCTGTTCAATTTCCTCACGGAGGACTTCAAGCTCCAGCCAGCGGTCTTCGGCCGCGGCCAGTTCCTGCTGTGCTTTGGCCATTGCGTTCGAAGCTTCGTCGAACCGCTTGCGATCCTTGGCATAGAGATCGGGGTCGTCAAGTCTGCGTTGCTGTTTCGCGATCTCGCTATGCAGCTTCTCGATGGTCTTCGGCAGCGTTTCCAGCGCGTGCTTTTCGTTGAAGCTGAGCCGGCGCTTCGGCGCCGGCGCATCGGCAGGCGCCTTCGCCTCTTTCTTCTCGACGACCGGCGTCTTCACGGTCTCGCGCTGCAAATCAGCGCCGCGCTGGTTGAGCATATCGCTGTAGCCGCCGGCATATTCGATCCATCGACCGTCGCCGTCGGGGGCGATCACCGAGGTTACGACGCGATCGAGGAAGTCGCGGTCGTGGCTGATCAGGATCACCGTGCCCTCGTAATCGCCGAGCATTTCCTCGAGCACGTCCAGGGTTTCGAGATCAAGTCGTTGGTCGGCTCGTCCAGCACCAGCAAATTCGAAGGCTTTGCCAGCGCGCGCGCCAGCATCAGCCGGCCGCGTTCGCCGCCGGACAGCACCTCCAGCGGCGTACGCATCTGCTCGCGCGCGAACAGGAAGTCCTCCATGTAGCTCACGACATGTTTCGGCTTGCCGCCGACCATCACGTGGTCGCCGCGGCCGCCGGTGAGGGCTTCCGCAAGCGTCGATTTGGGATCGAGGCTTTCGCGATGCTGGTCCAGCGTCGCCATCTCGATATTGGCGCCGAATCGTACGCTGCCGCTGTCGGGCGCGTCTGTCCCCGTCAGCAGATTTACCAGCGTGGTCTTGCCGGCGCCGTTCGGCCCGACAATGCCGATCCTGTCGCCGCGCTGGATGCGGATCGAGAAGCCATCGACGATTTTGCGCTCGCCGTAAGCTTTACCGATGCCCTTGGCTTCGATCACGAGACGTCCCGACTTCTCCGCTTCCGCAGCAGCGAGTTTCGCATCGCCAGCGGCGCCGCGATAATCCCGGCGCGACTGCCGCAGCGCGTGGAGATTGGCGAGCCGCTTGACGTTGCGCTTGCGGCGGCCGGAGACGCCATAGCGCAGCCAATGCTCCTCGTTGACGATCTTGCGGTCGAGCTTGTGCTGCTCGTGCTCTTCTTCCGCCAGCACCTCGTCGCGCCAGGATTCGAAAGCTGCAAAGCCGCGGTCGATTTGCCTGATCTGGCCGCGGTCGAGCCACGCGGTGGCGCGCGACAGGTTTTCCAGGAAGCGCCGGTCATGGCTGATCAGCACCAGCGCGCTGCGGCGGCTGTCGAGCTCGTGCTCCAGCCATTCAATGGTGAGGAGGTCGAGATGATTGGTGGGCTCGTCCAGGAGGAGAATATCGGGCGAAGGCGCCAGCACCCGCGCCAAGGCCGCGCGGCGCGCCTCGCCGCCGGATAGTTGCGCCGGATCCTCATCGTCCCGGAGCCCGAGTTGCTCCAGCAGGTAGCGTGCAGCGTAACGGTCGTCGCCGGGACCGAGTCCGGCCTCGACATAGCCGAGCGTGGTGGCGTGGCCGGAAAAATCCGGTTCCTGCGGCAAATAGCGGATCGTCGAGCCCGGCTGAACAAAACGGTTGCCGCTATCGGGCTCGACCAGGCCGGCCGCGATCTTGAGCAACGTCGATTTGCCGGAGCCGTTGCGGCCGATCAGGCAGACGCGCTCGGACGGCGACACCGACAGCTCGACGCTGGTCAGCAGCGGCGCGCCACCGAAAGTGAGGCGAATATCTTTGAGCTGGAGCAGCGGCGGCGCCATCAGCTTTGATCCGTTGCCGCCTGATCGGCGTGGCGGCGCTGGATGCGGCGGATGGTCTGGTCGAGCGCCGACAGGAAAGTGGAGCGGTCGCGCGGGGAGAACGATTTCGGTCCTCCGGTGATCTCGCCGGACGAGCGAAGATCGGTCATCAGATTTCGCACCGCGAGCGTCATGCCGATGGATTGTTCCGTGAACGGCTTGCCGTTCGGCGCGATCACCTCCGCGCCGGCCTTGACGCAGCGGCTCGCCAGCGGAATATCCGCGGTGATGACGACGTCGCCGGACCCGGCACGTTCCGCGATCCAGTCGTCGGCGGCATCCATGCCGGTGCCGGCCGCGATGCGCTCGATCAGCGGGTCCTGCGGCACCCGGATGAAGTTGCCTGCAACCACGCTGACGGGCACGCCGAGCCGGAGCGCGACCCGATAAATCTCGTCCTTTACCGGACAGGCATCGGCATCGACATAGATGCGGGTTGAAGGCGCGGCCTGGGTCATGCTGCGCGCGTGGTACCCCATTCGATCAGGGAATGCGAGGGTAAGCCGGGGCTTGCCAGCGCAGTTCCTTGGCGTACCATCGTTGCAGGCAAACGGCGGAAAATCAGGAAAAACGGGCATGTCCTATCGCGTCTCGGCCTACAACACCTCCAAGCTTTCCGAGAACAAGATCCACGACGACGCGGTCGCGCGCAAATACGGTTTTTCGGGAGGCCTCGTCCCCGGCGTCGATGTGCTCGCCTACATGCTGCACATGCCCGTTGCGAAATGGGGCCGCGATTTCCTCGAGCGCGGGCTGATCGAGGCGCGATTCGTCAAGCCGGTTTATGACGGCGAAATCGCGGAAGTCAGCGCGGTCGAGGACGCCGGCGGCCTGACGATCGAGGTGCAGAGCAAGGGCGATCTTTGCGCGACCGGCACGGCGTCATTGCCCGCTGCTGCGCCCAACTATGCGCTGAATGATTTCGTCGCGGCTGATGCGGTGAAGGAGCGCAAGCCTGTCAGCGTCAGTTCCTACGAGCTCGGCAAATGGCTCGGCTCTATCCCGCGCGACTGGACTGGCGACGCGGCAAAAGAATATCTCGCCGACATCCGGGAAACCGATGCGATCTATGCGCGGGAGAATCTCGGCCATCCCGGGCTGTTGCCGCGGATCATGAACAAGGTGCTGGTCGACAACGCCATCCTCGGTCCCTGGATTCACGTCGGCAGCAAGATGCAATTGTTGTCGGCAGGCAAGGTCGGCGACGAGCTGACGGCGCGTGCCAAGGTGGTCGGCAATTACGAGAAGAAGGGTCACCGCTTCGTCGAGCTTGATGCGCTCGTGGTCGCCAACGGTACCACGCCGCTGGCGCATATCTGGCACATCGCGATCACTCAGCCGCGCGAGCAGGCCGCGGCTTAGCGGGATATTCGAAGTGCTGCAGGCCGGCGAATACGAACGAATGAAGGCCTTTCTTTCGTTCTACGCGGATCGGTATTTCGATCTCGAGAGGTTGCCGCCAGAGCAACGGCCAATCGCCTGCCTTGAAGTATTGGAAAAGATGAGTAGGAAAAAGGCCGTTACCGGCCTGCGTCAGGCAATCAATGACTGCGTGGAGAGGTCGTCGCGCTTCAATCACACGGAAGTCACGAATCTCGACGCTGAACTCAGCACGCGCGGCATCATCACACTCTCCGAATTGCGAAGACGGTATTCGAAGGGCTACGCAAAAATCATGAAGCGAGGCCGAATCAACAACGATGTGGAATATTATTTGCTTCGCAATGTGCTTGATGATTCCACGGAGAAAACACCTGACGAGCGCGATTTGCTACAGAAACTGCTTTCCGCCTACGCCGGCGAATAGCAACACAAGAAACGGCGGAAGCTAGGCCGCCTTTGCCTTCGCGCTTTGGATGGCGCGCCAGATTTTTTCCGGTGTCAGGGGCATGTTGAGATCGGTGATGCCATAGTCCGACAGCGCGTCGATGACGGCATTGGCGACGCAAACGAGACTGCCGGCGCAGCCGGCTTCGCCGCAACCCTTGGTGCCCAGCGGATTGGTCCTGGCCGGCGAGGGGTGATCGCCGATAGTCATGATCGGGATGTCCTCGGCGCGCGGCATTGCGTAATCCATGAACGAACCGGTGATCGGTTGGCCGCTCTCGTCGTAACTGACCTCTTCCATCAGCGACTGGCCGATGCCCTGCGCCACGCCGCCATGAAGCTGGCCCGCCACGATCATCGGATTGACCACGGTGCCGAAGTCGTTGACCGCGGCGTATTTCACAATGCGCACCACGCCCGTATCAGGGTCGACCTCGACCTCCGCGACATGGCAACCGTTCGGGAAGGTCGACACGGTTTCCTTGGTGTTGTGGTCGACATCGAGCGAGGAGGGCGTGCCGTCCGGCATCTTGCCCTCGCGCAAGCGCTCGGCGAGTTCCATGATGCCGATCGAGCGGTCGGTGCCGGCGATGGTGAAGCGTCCGCCGGAAAATTCGATGTCGGCTTCGGCGGCCTCGAGGAAGTGTGCCGCGGCCTTCTTGCCTTTCTCGACCACGAGTGCCGAGGAATTCCACGATGGCCTGACCGGTCGCGGTGATCGAGCGCGAGCCGCCGGTGCCGTTGCCGAAGCGCACGAGATCACTGTCGTTCTGCTCCAGCGTGATCTTCTCAAAGGGCACGCCGAGCTGCGCCGACAGCACCTGCGCGAACGGCGTGGCATGGCCCTGGCCGTAATCGAGAGTGCCTGTCGTCAGCTTCACGCTCCCATCGGGCTCGAAGGTGATCTTGCCGAGCTCGCCGCTCGGCGGCGCTGTCACTTCGAGATACGACCCAACGGCAATGCCGCGCAACAAACCGCGCTTGCGGCTCTCCTTCTTGCGCTTGGCAAAATTCTCGTGGTCGGAAATCTCCAGCGCCTTGGCAAACACTGCGGCGAAATCGCCACTGTCATAGGTCACGCCGGAGGCGGCGGCGTACGGCAGTTGGACCGGCTTGATGAAGTTGCGCCTCCGCATCGTCAGCCGGTTGATCCCCATCTCGTCGGCAGCGCGGTCGATCAGCCGCTCCATGTAGTAATTCGCCTCGGGCCGGCCGGCGCCGCGATAGGCGCCCATGTGAGTGCTGTTGGTCAGCACGGTCTTGATGTCGACGCCGAGCAGCGGCGTCTTGTAGACGCTCGCGAGATTCTTTGCGGTGTTGAGCGTCAGCGGGCCAGGCGCGACGCCGGTGATGTAGGCGCCGAGATTGCCGTAGCCGTTGAGGCGCACCGCGAGAAATTTGCCTTCGGCGTCCAGCGCGAGCTCGCCGTGAATAATCTGGTTGCGGCCCTGGCTATCGCTGAGGAAGCTGGTCGAGCGTTCGTCGGTCCATTTCACCGGACGGCCCAGCAGCTTCGACGCATACAGGATGCAGGCGTATTCGGGATAGTTGAGGTTTTTCATCCCAAATGAGCCGCCGACATTGGCGGTGAGGATACGCACCTTTTCAGGCGGTACGTTGAGGATGCGCGCCAGCACCGCCTTGTTGCCGGCAACGCCCTGGGTCGGCACCTGCAGCGTGAAGCGATCGGTCGCCTTGTCGTAATGGCCGAGCCCGACGCGCGGCTCCATCGCGACCACGGCGATGCGGTTGTTGACGATATCGAGCCTGGTGACATGCGCCGCGCTGGCGAACGCCGCGTCGATCTTCGCGGTGTCGCCAAAGTGAAAATCAAGCGCGACATTGTTGGGGATGTGGTCGTAGAGCTGCGGCGCGCCGGGTTTCGCCGCCTCCGCCGCATTGGTCACCGCTGGTAACGTCTCGATGTCGACGACGACCGCTTCCGCCGCATCGCGTGCCTGCGCCAGCGTCTCGGCGACCACGAAGGCAACTGCATCGCCGACATAACGCACCTTGTCCGACACCAGCGGCATGCGGTTGGTTTGCAGCAGCGGCGTGCCGTCGCGGCTCTTCAGCGGCAGCCCGCACACGAACGGCTTGTAGCCGGCGGCAACGAGGTCTGCGCCGGTCCACACGCCGAGCACGCCGGGCATCGTTTTGGCGGCTGATATGTCGATGCCCTTGATGACGCCATGTGCGTGGCTGGAGCGAACCATCCAGGCATAGGCCTGCTTCGGCAGGCTGAAATCGTCGGTGTACTTGCCCTTGCCGCGGATGAGCGTGTCATCTTCCTTGCGGCGGACCGGCTGGCCGACGCCGTATTTTTGCAGTGCGATAGCGTTTTCGACCGATTGGGGCGAGGTGCGTTCTTGCATCGGAAAGTGCCTGATTTTGCGCGATTTCGCGGGCTCGACGGTCAGATAACGCACCGCACAGGCGCTCACAACGGTCCATTTGGACATAGTCCTATGGGGTTGTTGCACAGGCCTTTGGCGCTGCTAATGTTTCAGGCGAATTAGGCATTCCATGCCGGCCTGTAATGGTCGCGGAAAGACAGTTTGAATGAATGATGACACGCGGCTTCGCGACGGCGCTGTGCCGCGCGGAGACCTTGCACCCGGCGGTGCGGGGCTGCCTGCCGCCAACCATGCGCAAGCGACGGGAACCGCTATCTATGCGGCGCTCGATCTCGGCACCAACAACTGCCGGCTGCTGATCGCCTGTCCGACCGGCGACAGCTTTCGCGTGATCAATTCCTTTTCGCGGATCATCCGGCTGGGCGAGGGCGTATCCGCGACCGGCTGCCTCAGCGAGGCCGCGATCGACCGCGCGATTTCAGCGCTCTCGATCTGCCGCGACAAGATCGAGGCCAAGCGGGCGAGCCGCCTGCGGATGATCGCAACCGAAGCCTGCCGTGCCGCGTCGAACGCGGATGGCTTCCGCGATCGCGTTGCGGCGGAGACCGGCATCCGCCTGGAGGTGATCGATCGCGAAACCGAAGCGGCGCTGGCGGTGATCGGCTGCTCGCCGCTGCTCGACCCCCGCGGCCGCGGAGCGATCCTGTTCGACATTGGCGGCGGCTCGACCGAGTTGGTGCGGATCGAGCGCGATCCGGAGACGGCGAACGCAGAGCCGCACATAAAAGCATGGATGTCGATCCCGCTCGGCGTGGTCACGCTTGCCGAGCAGTTCGGCGGCCGGGATGTCACGAAAAAGTCCTATGCGAGGATGGTCGCCGAGATCGCGCAGCACATCGCGCCGTTTGCCGCCGAGCACGGAGCGGATTTGCGCGACATGCATCTGCTCGGCACCTCAGGCACGGTGACGACACTCGCCGGCATCCATCTCAAGCTCGTACGCTACGACCGCCGCCGCATCGACGGCGTCTGGATGAACGACATCGACATTTCCGCGACCATCGCCAAGCTGCTCGGCATGAGCTATCAGGAGCGCGCCAGCAACAATTGCATCAGCGTCGAGCGCGCCGATCTGGTGCTCGCGGGCTGCGCCATCCTTGACGCCATCCGCAATGCGTTCCCCCTGCCGCGGCTGCGCGTCGCCGACCGCGGCCTGCGCGAGGGCATGCTGGTCGAGATGATGCGCGAGGACGGCGCGCTCAGGACTTGAACTGATGGCAAAAGACACGACAGGGCGAATGCATGTTCAGGTCAGGACCGGCGGCAAGCGCAAGCATTCGTCAAAGCTCTGGCTGGAGCGGCAGCTCAACGATCCCTATGTCGCCAAGGCGAAGCGCGAAGGCTATCGCTCGCGCGCCGCCTTCAAGCTGATCGAGATCGACGACAAATATCGCTTGCTCAAGCCGGGCCAGACCGTGGTCGATCTCGGCGCCGCACCCGGCGGCTGGAGCCAGATCGCGGCGAGGCGCGTCGGCGCCGCCGACGGCAAGGGCCGGGTGGTCGCGATCGACGTTTTGGAGATGGGCGAGATTCCGGGTGTGCAGTTTGCGCGGCTCGATTTTCATACCGCCGCCGCGCCCGAACGTCTCACTGCCATGATCGGCGGCCGCGCGGATGTCGTGCTCTCGGACATGGCCGCCAACACCACCGGCCATCGCAAGACCGACCAGTTGCGCATCGTCGGCTTGGTCGAGATCGCCGTCGCCTTCGCTTCCGAAATCCTCAATCCCGGCGGCGCATTTCTTGCAAAAGTGTTCCAGAGCGGCGCGGATGCGGAGTTGCTGGCGCAGCTGAAGCGCGACTTCGCCACCGTGCGCCACGTCAAGCCGGCGTCCAGCCGGCAGGATTCATCCGAGCGCTATGTGCTGGCGACGGGATTTCGCGGCAGATCAACGCCGGCGTGAGCCAAGGTTCGAGGCATCTTATGTCGTCTGCTGCTGCAACCATGTTTTCACAGTCGTTCTTCCACGGCACGCGAGCCAATTTGAAGCCGGGAGACCTGATCGTCGTCGGCCATCAGTCCAATTTCACGGACGTTGAGCCGCTTTCCTGGGTTTATTTCGCAGGCACTCTGGATGCCGCGATCTGGGGCGCTGAGCTTGCCGTCGGCAACGGACGAGAGCGAATTTATGTTGTCGAGCCGACGGGGCCAATCATGGACGACCCGAACCTCACGGACAAAAAATTTCCCGGTAATCCAACTCATTCATATCGGTCCCGCGATCCGCTGCAAGTCATTGCTGAAGTTACGATGTGGCAAGGGCACTCGCCGGAACTGCTGCGACAGATGAAAGATGGTGTCGCCCGCGCGAAGGCGGAGGGCAGAAATATCATCGACTAGCGTGGCCCGCATACGCGCCGCGATATGCGGGTCACCCGGGTGTCGCCCACTCGGGTGACGCTGGCGGCGGGCCCTCGACGTGACGACGCGCTCAGCCCTTCTTGACAGTCGGGCACTCGCTCTTGCTCAGGGGGCGCGCGGCGTCCTCGGCCGGCACCGTGGCGAGCAGTTTGAGATAGTCGAATTGATATTTTGACTCCGAAGGCTTCTTCACCTGCAGCAGATAATAGGGCCGCATCACGCGCCCATCCTCGCGCACCGTGCCCTTGGTGTAGAAGTCATCGATCGGAAGCTCCTTCATTTTCTCGACGACCTTGGTGGCGTCGGTCGTGCCGGCTGCCGCCACCGCCTTGAGATAGTGTAACGTCGCGCCGTAGGTCCCTGCATGGATCATGCTTGGCGGTTTCCCGTTATTGCGGGCGAGGAAGCGTTTGGTCCAGGCGCGGGTCGCATCATCGAGGTCCCAGAAGAACGTCTCGCTCGCGATCAGGCCCTGCGCCGCTTCGAGGCCGAGCGCGTGGGTGTCGGGAAACTGCAGCAGTAGCGCCGCCACGCGCTGGTCGCCCTTGCGGGTGAGACCGAATTCTCCGGCCTGCTTGATCGCATTGATGGTGTCGCCACCGGCGTTCGCGAGACCGACGACCTTCGCCTTCGAGGCTTGCGCCTGCAGCAGGAACGACGAGAAGTCGGCGGTGTTGAGCGGATGGCGCACCGCCCCCAGCACTTTGCCGCCGGCGGCCGTGACGAAGGACGCGGTGTCGCGCTCGAGAGCGTGCCCGAAGGCGTAGTCGGCGGTGATGAAGAACCAGCTATCGCCACCCTGCTTCACCACGGCCTGGCCGATTGTCGCCGCAAGGCCGTAGGTGTCGAAGCTCCAGTGCACGCCGTGGGGCGAACAGTATTTTCCGGTGAGATCCGATGAGGCGGCGCCGGTGTTGATGTCGACGGCGTCGTGCGTCCGCGTCACCTCGCGCACGGCAAGCCCCACGGCCGAATTGGGAATGTCGAGGATGAGGTTGACGCCATCGTTCTCGATCCACTGCCGTGCGATGTTGGCGCCGATGTCGGGCTTGTTCTGGTGGTCGGCGAAGATGACTTCGACCGGCCGGCCCAGCACCTTGCCGCCGTAATCCTCGACGGCCATGCGCGCGGCGTAGACCGAGCCCATGCCGGTCAGATCCGCGTACAGCCCCGACTGGTCGTTGAGAACGCCGAGCTTGACCGGTTGCTGCGCGACCGCAGCGGTCAGCCCCGCTCCCCACAACAGAAGCACGAGCGCGGCGAAAATGTTGCGACGCATGAAAACCCTCCCATGACGTAACGACCTCTGAATGCGGGTCGTCTTGGCGCGATGGTACAGGGGAACCGCATCGCTGCAAAGCGCGCGTATTACCCCAACCTTTGATCGCGCATGTCCTGGGTGCCTTCGGTCGCGACGACGGCGGCGTCCTGCGCGGCGCCCCTGGCCGCGCCCTTGCGGCTTGAGATCGCCAGCGCCTTGCGGCCGGAGATTTCATGGCCGGCATCAACGGGCATCTGCCAGAAGAACCAGGATGACGCCGCCGAGACCAGCGACACCACCAGGAAGGCCGGTGCGAACACATCGGCGCTGAGTTCGGTGAGATGGCGCATCCACAGCGTCGATTCCACGCAGAACGCGCCTACGGCCACACCGGCCGAGACCGCAAGCTGCTGGTTGACGCTGACGATGGTGGTGGCGCGACTCATCTGCCCGGCTTCGACCTCGGCATAGGCGACGGTGTTGATCGCGGTGAACTCGAGCGAGCGGAAGAAGCCGCCGACCACCAGGATGATCATGATCAGCAGCAGCGGCGTCGTCGCCGTGAACAAGCCGCAGGCCGCCAGAAATACCGCGCTGATCAGCGCATTGACCGTCATCATGTTGCGGAAGCCGAAGGCGCGGATGATGCGCGCGGCCAGCGTCTTCATGCCCATCGCGCCGACCGCGGAGCCGAAGGTGACGAGGCCCGACCGGAACGGCGATAGCCCAAAGCCGACCTGCATCAACAACGGCAGCAGGAATGGCAGCGCGCCGATGCCGAGCCGGAACATGAAGCCGCCGATGATGGCGGCGCGCAAGGTCGGCAGCCGTAGCAGCGAGAAGTCCAGCACAGGCGAGCCCGTTCGCCGCGCGTGGAAGACGTAGAGCGTCATCGAGATCGAGCCGATCCCGACCAGTGCCGCGACGACGCTCCATGGCAGCAGGTTGAGGCCCGCAACCGACAGTCCGAACGCGATGCCGCCAAGCCCGACGCCGGCCAGCAGCAGGCCCTTGAGATCGAACCGCTCGGGGTCGATGCTCCTGATCGGGTCGATGTATTTCAGCGCCATGAAGATGCCGAGCAGTCCGATCGGAATGTTGATCAGGAAGATCCAGTGCCAGGAGAAATAAGTGGTGATGAAGCCGCCGAGCGGCGGCCCGATCACGGGACCTATCAGCGCCGGCACCGTCACCCAGGCCATGGCATTGACCAGCGCGCTCTTGTCGATCGAACGCAACAGCACCAGCCGTCCGACCGGCGTCATCATCGCGCCGCCCATGCCCTGCAGGATGCGTGCGAACACGAAATTGTTGACGGAGGTCGACAACGCGCAGCCGATCGAGCCGACCATGAACACGCCGACGGCGAGCGCAAACACCAGCCGCGCGCCGAAGCGGTCCGCGGTCCAGCCGCTGGCGGGAATGAAGACGGCGAGCGACAGCAGATAGGAGGTGATCGCGAGTTTCAGCGTCAGCGGGCTCGTGCCGATATCGGCGGCGATCGCGGGCAGCGACGTCGCAATGACCGTCGAGTCCATGTTTTCCATGAACAGGGCGGTGGCGACGATGAGCGGAATGACGCGTTGTTTGTTCATCAAATCAGGGGAGGCAGGAAAAAGGCGGGGTCAGGTGCGCTGTAACACCCTCCCGCCATATGAGCTATTGCGGAACGGGATGGCAGACCTAAATCTGCGGTAGCGGAAAACGCCGGAGGCATCGGTGATCTATATCCTCGCAGCGCTGTTACCGCCGGTCGGCCTGCTCCTCAACGGGCAGCCGTTTTCGGCGTTGTTCAATCTGGTCCTGATCGTGTTTTGCCTGCTTTTCGGGCTGGTTTTTCACGTCCTGCTGCTGGTGCCGTCGGCGCATGCGCTGATCGCGGTTCATATGAAGCGGGAGCAGCGGCGCCACCGGGAAGTGGTGGAGGCGATCCGCCAGCACGGGCCTCCACCCGGTTATTACCGCTGAGGAGGCGCAGGGCAGGGTCGATGAAAAGGCTGTGCATGGCGCTTTGATTCGCTGCCAGCCCATGCTATCGACCCTCGTCAACCCCCCTGATGGGCACCGATTCGACGGCGACGCGGAAAGCTTCGCCGATGGCGGCGCTCATCTCTCAATTGCGGCGTAAGGCCGCCGGAAGGAGTTGACGATGGCGCAGGGATTTCAGCGCTTTCCCGAGGCCTACACCTTCGACGACGTGCTCCTGAAGCCCGGCCTTTCGGATGTGCTGCCGTCCGACGTCGACATCCGCTCCCGCGTCACCCGCGCCATTCCGCTCAATATCCCGATCATCGCTTCCGCCATGGACACCGTCACCGAGGCGCGCATGGCGATCGCCATGGCGCAGGCCGGCGGCGTCGGCGTCATCCACCGCAATTTCGATCCGGACGCGCAGGCCGGCCAGGTGCGCCAGGTCAAGAAGTACGAATCCGGCATGGTGGTGAACCCGCTGACCATCGGCCCCGACGCGATGCTGTCGGACGCGCTGACGCTGATGAAGGACCACGGCTTCTCCGGCATTCCCGTGGTCAGCGGCGGCGACAACGGCAAGCCGGGCAAACTTGTCGGCATTCTCACCAATCGCGACGTGCGCTTTGCCACCGATCCCCGGCAGAAAATCTCCGAACTGATGACGCACGAGAACCTCGTCACGGTGCGCGAGGGCGTCAGCCAGGACGAGGCCAAGCGGATGCTGCATCAGCATCGCATCGAAAAGCTGCTGGTCGTCGACGACCAGTATCGCTGCGTCGGCCTGATCACCGTCAAGGACATGGAAAAAGCGGTGGCGCATCCGCTCGCCTGCAAGGATTCGCAAGGGCGCTTGCGCGTCGCCGCCGCGACCACGGTCGGCGAGGGCGGTTATGGGCGCACCGAGAAGCTGATCGACGCCGGCGTCGACCTGATCGTGGTCGATACCGCGCACGGCCATTCCAGGTACGTGCTGGAAGCGGTCAGCCGCATCAAGCGCCTCTCCAACGAGGTGCAGGTCATCGCGGGCAATGTGGCAACAAAAGAAGGCGCGCAGGCGCTGATCGATGCCGGCGCGGACTCGATCAAGGTCGGCATCGGCCCGGGTTCGATCTGCACCACCCGCATCGTCGCCGGCGTCGGCGTGCCGCAGCTCACCGCGATCATGGACGCCGTCGAGGCCGCGAAGAAGGCCGACATCCCCGTGATCGCAGACGGCGGCATCAAGTTTTCCGGCGATCTTGCGAAAGCGCTCGCGGCCGGCGCGGACATCGCCATGGTCGGCTCGCTGCTCGCCGGCACCGACGAGACGCCGGGCGAGGTGTTCCTGTGGCAGGGCCGCTCCTACAAGGCCTATCGCGGCATGGGTTCGGTCGGCGCGATGGCGCGCGGCTCGGCCGACCGCTACTTCCAGCAGGACATCAAGGACACGCTGAAGCTGGTGCCTGAAGGCATCGAGGGACAGGTGCCCTACAAGGGGCCGGTCGCCAATGTCATGCATCAGCTCGCCGGCGGCCTGCGCGCGGCGATGGGCTATGTCGGCGCCAAGGACCTCGGTGAATTCCATGACAAGGCGCAGTTCGTGCGCATCACCGGTGCGGGCCTGCGCGAAAGCCACGTCCATGACGTGACGATCACGCGCGAGGCGCCGAATTATCCCGGCGGGATGTAAGCTCTCGTCAGTCTCCCCAAATCGTCATTGCGAGCGTCAGCGAAGCAATCCAGAATATTCGCAAAGACTGGATTGCTTTGTCGCTTCAGCGCAAAATTGCTTTGCAATTTTGTCGCGAGCTCCTCGCAATGACGAAGAACAACAAATCGGAGGAATCCCCCATGGCCCAGGCCAAGCGCATCGTTCTGGCATCGCGTCCCGTCGGCGAGCCCAAACCTTCGGACTTCCGCATCGAAGACGTGCCGGTGCCGGCGCCGGGCGAGGGCCAGGTGCTGCTGCGCACGATCTGGCTGTCGCTCGATCCCTATATGCGCGGGCGCATGAGCGACGGGCCGTCCTACGCCACGCCGGTGCCGATCGGCGGCGTGATGGAAGCCGGCACCGTCAACGAGGTGATCGCCTCCAACAATCCGAACTTTTCCAAGGGCGACATCGTGCTGGCGCGCGCCGGCTGGCAGACGCATGCGCTGTCCGACGGCAAGGGGCTGAACAAGATCGACCCGAAGCTCGCGCCGATCTCGACCGCGATCGGCGTGCTCGGCATGCCCGGCATGACCGCCTACACCGGCCTGCTCGATATCGGCAAGCCGCAAGCCGGCGAGACCGTCGTCGTCGCCGCGGCGTCGGGCGCGGTCGGCTCGGCCGTGGGGCAGATCGCGAAAATCAAGGGCGCGCGTGCGGTCGGCATCGCCGGCGGCAAGGACAAATGCGAGCATGTGAAGAGGGAGCTCGGCTTCGACGAGTGTCTCGATCACCGTGATCCCGATCTCGCCGCAAAACTCAAGGACGCCTGTCCAAAGGGCATCGACGTCTATTTCGAGAATGTCGGCGGCGCGGTGTTCGAGGCGGTGTTTCCGCTGCTCAACACTTTCGCGCGCGTGCCGGTGTGCGGCCTGATCGCGCATTACAACGACACGAAGCCGGTCGCGCCGAAATGGGCGGCTTCGATGATGCGGCAGGTCTTGACCAAGCGCCTCACCATTCGCGGCTTCATCGTCAGCGATTTCGCCGCGCGCCATGGCGATTTCCTGCGCGACATGTCGGGGTGGGTCCGCGAGGGCAAGGTGAAGTACAAGGAGTTCGTCACCGAGGGGCTCGACAGCGCGCCCGGCGCCTTCATGGGGCTGCTGAAGGGCGCCAATTTCGGCAAGCAGCTGGTGCGGGTCGGGCCGGACAAGGCTTGAGGCTGTATCCGGTTACGCCAGCGTATCCGAAACGCAACAGTGGTGCGCGAATGACACGTGCTCCACAGCGCGCAGCTTGACGCGGGAGCCAAGGCATTGAAAAATTGCGCCAATTTCTGGGGCGACAATGTTCGAAATCGGTATTTTAGTCTTCCTTCTGCTGGCCTTCGGCTATTGGGCGACCCTGTGGATCATGGGCCGCCGCGAAGACGTTTTGCACGGCCAGTTCGTGGAATTTGAAGGCGAGGACGAACTGGCGCCGTCGCGATGGCCACTGCCAGCGCCGCTCTCGCCCGTTCCGACCCGCCCGAAGCCGGCGCCCGCGCCGAGGCCCGTCATCGCCGCAGAACCGGCTCCCGATGGGGAGGCGCTGCAGTCACTGCTGGCCTCGATCAAGCAGGAACTGAAGACCGCGGCGAAGATCTAGCGCGCGCACTTATAAAATCGCGCGCCGACGGTCAGCACCGATGGCTGCTTTACGTTTGCGAGCTGACGTCGTGGACCAACCGTCCTCGAACGTCGTCACCGGACATTGATGACCTCTTCAAGGTTCATGCGCATAACTCTGTCGTTCGCCCGAAAAGGCTTGTTCTGTCTCCCGGGCATCCGTTAGTGCAGGCGTAAGGAACAACAAGCCGTCCCCGGGAGGAAGCGATCGCGTGAGCAGCTTGCCGCGCCGGCGGATGATCGATGCGCCGGACTTCTGGCGTTTGTGGTATGTCGGCCTGATCGTCTCAACCGTGCGCTGGGTGGAAACCGTCGCGGTCGGGGTTGTCGTCTACCAGCGCACGGATTCGGCGTTCCTGGTCTCGATGATGACCATGCTTCGTCTGCTGCCGATGGGTCTCTTCGGGGTGTTTCTCGGCGCGCTCGCGGAACGTTTTGATCGCGGCAAAACTCTTCTCCTCGTCGTGCTGCTGATGAGCGCCACCTCCGTGGTCCTCGTCATTCTGGATCGGACCGGACAACTCGAGATCTGGCATCTCGCGTTCGCCAGCTTCATCAACGGGTGCGGCTGGTGCACCGACAACCCGGTGCGCCGCGTGATGATCGGTGAGGTCGTGGGCCGTGAACAGATGGGCACGGCGATGTCGCTGGACGTCGGCGCCAACAATGCGAGCCGTATGATCGGTCCTGTCGTCGGCGGATTCCTGCTCGCCTGGTCGGGCATTCGGGGCGCTTTTGTTCTGAGCGTGCTGTTGTATTGCACCGCGCTCTTGGCGGTTGTCACCATCCACTCGCGCATTCCTCGCGCCACAGGCTCAGGCGCCGTGCTGGCGAGGATCGCCGAGGGCCTCGCTCTTGTGCGCACGGACAAGCGACTGATCGGCGTTCTGGTCGTGACCGTGATCTTCAATATCTTCGGCTGGCCCTTTACCGGCATGATCCCCGTCATCGGGCGCGACCGTCTGAATCTGGGCCCGGAGGGCGTTGGCCTGCTGGCGACCATGGACGGGATCGGCGCTTTCGTGGGTGCGCTTCTGGTGGCGCTGTGGCTGACCCCGAGATGGTACGGCCAGACCTATCTTGGCTGTGTCGCCTGCTACCTGATCGCGGTGATGATGTTCGCGACTGGTGCAAAGCCCGGCGCTGGCGGGCGCGGCATTGCTGGTGACGGGGTTGGCCGGCGCCGGATTTGCGACGATGCAGGCTACTCTGGTCTATCTCGCCGCGCCGCCGGACATGCGTTCGCGTATCTTGGGCGTCCTGACCGTCTGCATCGGCACGGGACCGATCGGCTTCCTGTGGCTCGGTTGGCTCGCAGACCGCATCGGGGCGCACAACGCCACGGCCGTGACCGGCGTTCTTGGCTTGCTGGCCATGGCCGCGACCTGGCGCTGGTGGAAGGAGATTTAAGTACTCGCCTTAGCTGGCTGCCTTCTCCGCGCGCGACGGCTTGAGAAGTTCATCAAGGTCGACGTCGACCATGCCGGGTGCGCCGCACGTGGCGCACCTCGACGCTATCAGGTCGCGGATCGGCTCATTTGCGTTCGGACCGTGAAGCCGCGTCACTTACAGTGGGCTTTTTCTCGAAGGTCCTGTGCATATTTTTTGTGTTTGTATTTCAGCTTGCAAGCGTTGCTTTTCGTCAACCGGACTTGGACCGGCTCTTCGTTGGCCGGTCCTGTACGACCGATACTTAGCGGAAACGCCGTTGCTGAGCTAACGAGACAGCTTATCGAAACAACGATCACCATTAGCCGGACCATATGCGGTTCCCCTCATAGGACGAGTCGACACACGCGAGTCACAAAGCCCGTAGACGAACTCAATGGAACGGTCAAAATTTCCGTTCCATCTGTGGTTTGCTAAAGAAGCTATACTTCATGGCCTCTTTGTTCGGATACCAGTCGAAGTCATCGTCTTCAGCCGCCTGTTCGATATCCCAAACCCTATCCAGCAATGCCGGATTGGAAACGGCAAGGTGGAAGCCGGCGTGTATCATGGCGTCGGACCATTCCTCGAATGTCCAAAACGTTTGTAACCCGGCAAACAATTCATATTCCTCGATGACTTCTTCTGTCATGTCGGTAGTCACACCGTGGAGTACGACTCCGACGCGGCACACCCGAAACAACTCTTCGACTGCTTGACCGATCCTTTCTTCTGGCAGGTGCACAAGGCACGTGACGTAAAGAAAGTCGAAAGCGTCATCCTCGAATGGCATTTTGCACACATCGCCGAGCAGGTTTCGTTCGCGCCACTCCTCCGGCGTCCTCGAATGTATGTACGCATTATTCTCAATACCCCATGCTTCGACACCGAGCCTGTCGAAATCCCTGAGGGTCAGGCCATTGGCGCTACCGCAGTCAAGCAACTTATAGGACTCTCCCGGCTGCCAAACGGCTTTGATCAGATCGACAATATATTTCCCGTCAAAGGCGGCTTCGAAACCCTCTTCGTAACCTTGGGCGACCGAATAGCTTTCGAAGAAGCTGTCGGCGAGGACTTCGTCGGCCGAGACATCCATCCCGACCTGACCTGCAAATTTACGCTTACGCATTTCTGTAACGCTTGGCTTCTTGGCGTCTGGCATCTCTGCAAGCCCCTATTTCTGAATTTTAAGCAAAACCTGACCGCTTCACCGAAAAACAAATCCGTTTCGAGAGGGAGTCCGCTACCGGACCAGGGTGACATCCGAAGTGGGTCACAAGCGGACGTGGTCCGCAAGGCCGGCCATGCCTGGTCCGCGGCAGGAAACGGACGTTAGGAGATTTATGAGCGCACGCCTAACTTGCGGCCTTCTCCGCGCGCGACGGCTTGAGCAGTTCATCAAGGTCGACATCGACCATGCCCGGTGCGCGCACATGGCGCACCTCGAAGCTATCGGGCGTGAAGCGATATTCGACGAGGCCTGATTTCCTTGAGCGCGATCCGCTCCTGCCGCTTGTCGGAGATGATGAAGCCGGCCGAGGGCGCCCAGATCTGACGCAGGCCACGATAGCTGAAATCGCGGCGCTGGTGCACATGGCCGCTGGCGACCAGGCGCAGGTCGACGCCGCGCAACATCTCGAGCAGACGCCGCCGCGGCGCCGGCGGCACGTAGCGGATCGCGCTCGGCGCGAGCTCGGGATCGTCGGGCGCGTCGAGATAGAGCGGCTTGTGCAGGAACAGCGCGACCGGTTTGCCGCGCGTGCTGGCGAGCTCCGCGGCGAGCCAGTCGAATTGCTCGGCCTCGCTGACGAGACCGGAGTTCATCACCAGCGAGTTGAGGCCGATGAAACACCAGCCGGCCGCTTCGAAGCGCCAGCGGTCGTCGCCGAACGCGGCGATATAGGTCTGCCGGTCTTTCTCGTTGACGACGTGCGACGGGCGGGGACCGACCTGCGTCGGGTTGTCGCCGATATCGTGATTGCCGGGCAAATAGCGGCAGGGCACGGGCAGCGCGTCATGCAGCGATCGGGCGAATTCGAGATCGTCGGGATTTCCAGGCGCATCGAACGCCATGTCGCCGGTATTGAGGACGAGATCGGGCCGCGTGGTGTCGATGTGGTCGCTGAGCGCTTCGAAATTCGCGGTCAGTTTGGCGAAGCGCCGGGCGAGATGGGTGTCTGAAATCTGGGTCAGTCGAAATCCGGTCATGGCAATCATCCTTCCGAAGCCTGAGCATATTACAGCCCGGCATCGGAATCATGACGTGACCCGTTTCATACTTTGTTTTGAACGCTCACAGCACGCGATAGCGGATCGGAGATCGCCGACCACTCGGCTTTCGGCATGCGGATTTCAAATTCGACCGCGGGCTTTTCCGGATTGATGCCGAGGTAGGCCAACGCGGCATGGCGCATGTCATAGGCGACGAAGGCGACAAGGGAGAGCACGAGGACGGCGGCGAGGCCGTGTTTCACCACGTCTCGCGTGGAGCGGTAGCCGCTGCGGAAATAGACCGACAAGGCGATCGCAATCGCCAGCGCGGCGGCTGCACCGGCGAGCGCAGACATCAGGATACCGAGCCCGCCATCCGGACCGTCGTCGAACAGGCCGGTGAAATCGCCAACCTTCATCAGCAGCGACGTCATGGAATCGCCCGGCAGCGAGGCCGCCTGCCCAATGCCCTTCAGGAGGGGTGAGGTGATGTTCATCGCTGGTCTCGCCAAAAGGAGCGGAACTACCGGCATTTGGTCGCGGCTGGCAAGGGGATGGTTCAACCGGCTTTGTTGTCAGGACCGAGCGTGGCCGTTAATACCGTCCGATCCAGCCGGGGAGGTTTCAAATGTCCGTTCAGATGGTCTTGCTGCCCGTTTTCGTGCTCGTCGGTCTCACCTTCGCGCTGCTGCTGGGAATGGTGTCGGCGCGCACGGGGGCGATTTCCAGGGGCGAGACCAAGATACGCGACATCGCGCTACGCCAGCCGGGCTGGCCGGAACGTGCGACAGCGATCGGCAACTGCTTTTCCAACCAGTTCGAGATTCCGGTGCTGTTCTACGTGCTGATCGCGCTGGCGCTGCCGCTGCGCCATGCCGACCTCATCATCGTGATGCTGTCCTGGGTGTTCGTGGTGACGCGCTTTGCCCATGCCGGCATCTTCGTGACCTCCAACGACGTGCGGACGCGCTCGCTCGCCTGGTTTGCCGGCGTGCTTGTGTTGTTCGCGATGTGGGTCTACTTCGCGCTGAAGATTCTGTTGCTCATCTGACGTTGTAGAGCACTTCCTCAATCGAAAGCATGAAATGACCCCGGCCGCGCGGCTGTCCGCAGCTATTGAAGTCATCGAAAACATCGAGTCCCAGCGCGTGCCGGCGGCGCAGGCGCTGAAGGAGTGGGGCGTCGTCGCATCGCTTTGCCGGCTCGGGCGACCGCGCGGCGATCGCGGGCCTGGTCTGGGACGTGCTGCGCCGGCGCGCGTCGAGCGCCTGGATCATGGAGAGCGATACGCGCGCGCGCGCGCCTGCTCGGCATGCTCAAGGTCGAGCGCGGCATGGATGCTGAGGCGATAGCGGCACTCTGCGACGGCGGCCGCTTTGCGCCTGAGCCATTGACCGACACCGAGCGCGCGGCGCTGGCCTCGCGCACCACCGACGATGCGCCGCCGCCGATCGCAGGCGACTATCCGGAATGGCTCGATCCATATCTCGCACAAGCCTTCGGCGACGACCGCGCCGCCGAGGCTGCCGCGATGGCGAGCCGCGCGCCGCTTGATCTCCGCGTCAACACGCTGAAAGCCAAACGCGAGAAGGTGTTGCGCTCGCTCGCTCATCTCAATGCGCAGGAGACGCCGTGGTCGCCGCTGGGCCTGCGCATCGAACTCGGCGCCGACGCGCGCAATCCCGGCATCCATGCCGAGGAGGATTTCATCAAGGGCGGCATCGAGGTGCAGGACGAGGGCTCGCAGCTCGCGGCGCTGTTCTCGGCGGCCAAACCCGGCGAGCAGGTGATCGATCTCTGTGCGGGCGCCGGCGGCAAGACGCTGGCCTTGGCGGCGATGAT
Organism: uncultured Alphaproteobacteria bacterium; assembly: GCA_963732085.1. Classification (GTDB taxonomy): domain Bacteria; phylum Pseudomonadota; class Alphaproteobacteria; order Rhizobiales; family Xanthobacteraceae; genus Bradyrhizobium. The sequence goes on from CAVSYJ010000001.1 coordinate 248,257, forward strand.
GGGTGGCAAGGGCCGGCTGATCGCGACCGACCGCGACAAGCGGCAGCTCGCGCCGATATATGAGCGGCTGTCGCGCGCCGGCGTGCACAATGCCGAAGTGCGCACGCCCAAGGGCGAGGCCGAGCCGCTCGCCGACATCAAGGCGAGCGCCGATCTCGTCGTGATCGACGCGCCCTGTTCGGGCACCGGCACCTGGCGCCGCAACCCCGACGCCAAATGGCGGATGCGGCCGGGCGCGCTGGAGATCCGGTTGAAAGACCAGATCGAAGTGCTTGATCGCGCAAGCGTCATGGTGAAAGCGGGCGGGCGGATCGCCTACATCACCTGCTCGGTTCTCCCGACCGAGAACTCCGAGCAGGTTCAGCGCTTCATCACGCGCCATCCGGAGTTTTCGGTTCAGCCGCCGGACGAGACCGCATCCGTGCTTTGGGACAAGGCCGAGGCGTTTTCGCCGAGGCCGCGCTGCGGACGGACGAGGGCTGGCTGATGACCCCGCGCCGGACGGGAACGGATGGGTTTTTCGTGTCGATCTTGAAGAAATCGTAGCGGAATCGTAGGGTGGGCAAAGGCGCTCTTGCGCCGTGCCCACCAACAAGCGCCGTGCTCGTGATGGTGGGCACGCTTCCGCCTTCGCTTGTTGAACGACCGCAGATTATCGCTTCGGCTAACTCCGCAGCCGACGCAGACCAGGCCCAAATACCCGCGGACAAGCCGGTTTCGGGCATTGCGAGCCCGCCCCCCGTCGCGTATCTGCTGGTCATGACAGCCGCACAGAAAGCGCAGGAGTCGATGCCCACTCAGGCCTCGGCGCATGAGAAGATTCTGATTGTCGATTTCGGCAGTCAGGTCACCCAGCTGATCGCCCGCCGCGTCCGCGAGCAGGGCGTCTATTGCGAGATCGTCCCGTTCCAGAAGGCGGAAGCCGCCTTCCGCGAGATGCGCCCCAAGGGCGTGATCCTCTCCGGCGGACCGGAGTCCGTGCACGAGGCCGGCTCGCCGCGCGCGCCGCAGGCGATCTTCGATTCCGGCGTGCCCGTGCTCGGCATCTGCTACGGCCAGATGACCATGGCCGCCCAGCTCGGCGGCGAGGTCGAGGGCGGACACCACCGCGAGTTCGGCCGCGCCGATGTCGAGGTGAAAGCCGCAAGCGCGCTGTTCGACTCGGACTGGTCGCCCGGCGCGCGCCATCAGGTCTGGATGAGCCATGGCGACCGCATCACCAAAATGCCGCCGGGCTTCGCGGTGGCCGGCACCTCGGCGAACGCGCCGTTCGCGATCATCCAGGACGAGAAGCGCAAATATTACGGGCTGATGTTCCACCCCGAGGTGGTGCACACGCCCGACGGCGCCAAGCTGCTGCGCAATTTCGTGCGCAAGATCGCTGGCCTCGACCGGCGACTGGACCATGCGCGCCTTCCGCGAGGAGGCGATCGAGAAGATCCGCAAGCAGGTCGGCAAGGGCAGGGTGATCTGCGGCCTCTCCGGCGGCGTCGACTCCGCGGTCGCGGCCGTGCTGATCCACGAGGCGATCGGCGACCAGCTCACCTGCGTGTTCGTCGATCACGGCCTGCTGCGGCTCAACGAAGCCGAGACCGTCGTCGACCTGTTCCGGCATCACTACAACATCCCGCTGGTGCATGTTGACGCCTCGAAGCAATTCCTGGGCGAGCTCGAAGGCGTCACCGACCCCGAAGCGAAGCGCAAGACCATCGGGCGGCTCTTCATCGATGTGTTCGACGCCGAGGCCAAGAAGATCGGCGGCGCGGAATTTCTCGCGCAGGGCACGCTCTATCCCGACGTGATCGAGAGCGTGTCGTTCACCGGCGGACCGTCGGTGACCATCAAGAGCCACCACAATGTCGGCGGGCTTCCGGCGCGCATGAACATGAAGCTGGTCGAGCCGCTTGCGCGAATTGTTCAAGGACGAGGTGCGCGCGCTCGGGCGCGAGCTCGGGCTACCCGAGATTTTCGTCGGCCGCCATCCGTTCCCGGGGCCGGGCCTTGCGATCCGCTGCCCCGGCGACATCACGCGCGAGAAGCTCGAGATCCTGCGCAACGCCGACGCGGTCTATATCGACGCGATCCGCAAGGCCGGCCTGTACGACGCGATCTGGCAGGCCTTCGCGGTGCTGCTGCCGGTCAAGACCGTCGGCGTGATGGGCGACGGCCGCACCTACGAATATGTCGTGGGCCTGCGCGCGGTGACCTCGACCGACGGCATGACCGCCGACTTCTATCCCTTCGACATGAAATTCATCGGCCACGTCGCCACCCGCATCATCAACGAGGTCAAGGGCGTCAATCGGGTGGTGTATGACGTGACGAGCAAGCCGCCGGGGACGATCGAGTGGGAGTAGAGTAGGATTCAGCAATCCGCGAGCGCGGCGCCGAGAAGTCCATGGGCTTTGGGGTCTTCATTCATCGGTTGGACTCGATTTACGACGACAGTCCTGCCGAACAATATCAATTTCCAGGCCAATATCGTGGTCGCGTTGAGGCCTGTATCGGCGATTGGATTGTCTACTATGAACCTCGCAAGGTCGTTGAGACGCGAGGTTACTTTGCAATGGCAAAGGTCAGCCGAGTCATCCCTGATCCGAACGTTTCGGGCATGTATTTGGCGTTGATTGAGCCCGGAAGCTATCTTGATTTTGCTAACCCCGTTCCCTTCAACGGACCGACGGGACCGATTGAGAAGGCGTTCTCAATGACCAGGGGCGAATTTCGGGACGCGCTCAATCGGCGGTTCGCCCGATCTCTCCAGCCGACTTTAACAGGATAGTCGAACTCGGGTTCGCAGAAACAACACCTTTGTTGCCTCGGTTCGACGCTGACACTCAATCGTCGACGTTCGATGAGGCAGCGCAAACGCCTTTCCGGTACGACGAGCAGCGCGAACGTATTAGTGTGACCGTGTCGAGGGTCTTACGCGATCGAGTATTTCGACGCATTGTTCTGCGCGCTTATGACGAGCGTTGCGCTATTACTGGGCTAAGGCTGATCAATGGCAGCGGGAGAGCAGAAGTGGCCGCGGCACATATCCGGCCAGTAGAGGCAAGCGGACCGGATATAGTAAGCAACGGAATCGCGCTTTCGGGTACAGCGCACTGGATGTTCGATCGTGGTCTTATCGGCCTGACAGACGACTTAGAGATATTGATCTCTCGACATACGAACGATCCAGATGGGATTCGATCGGTGATTAACAAAACTGGTCGGGCATTTGCTCCGCAGCGAATCTCGGACCGGCCGCATCCGCATTTCTTGCGATGGCATCGCGAGCATTGTTTCAAGCAATAAACCCTCCAGCGGCAATTTCTGAAAAAATCCTCACGCCCTGTCTGCCCAGCCATCCCTCATTCGTCCTTGGGCACAAACCAACAATCACAAGGTTCATCACCATGCCCAGCACCGTCCGCCTGCACCGCGTCCTCACCACCAAGCCCGGAGAAAGTCTATCGCGCGTTCCTCGAAGCGGATGCGCTCGCGAAATGGCTTCCGCCGAACGGCTTTACCTGCACCGTGCATCATCAGGACGCAAAGGTCGGCGGCACCTTCAAGATGTCGTTCCGGAACTTCACGACCGGCCATAGCCACTCGTTTGGCGGTGAGTATGTCGAACTCGTTCCGGGCGAACGCCTGCGCTACACCGACAAATTCGACGATCCCAACCTGCCCGGCGAGATCAAGGTGACCGTGACGCTCAAGAAAGTCATGGTCGGCACCGAGGTGAACATCGAGCAGGCCGGCATCCCCGACGCCATTCCGCCGGAGGCCTGTTATCTCGGCTGGCAGGAGTCGCTGCGAAACCTGGCGCGGCTCGTCGAGCCCGAGATCAATCAATAGCCCGAAGGTCAGATTGACAGAGGTTCGCGCCTCGCCGACGCTCACTCCCAACGAGAACAGGTCGGGGGAGAGCGATGCCGAAGCGCAAACTTTCCCGCCGCACACTCCTGGCCGGCCTCGCCACCACCCCCTTCATCCGCACCGCCTCCGCCCAAGCCGCATATCCCACGCGCCCCGTCCAGGTGATGGTGCCGTATCCGCCGGCCGGCGGCGCCGACACCACCGCGCGCATCCTTTACGCCAAGACGGGCAGCATGCTCGGCCAGAATTTCGTCATCGAGAACCGCGGCGGGGCCGGCGGCACCATCGGCGAAGCCATCATCGCGAAGGCTGCCCCCGACGGCTACTCCATCCTGCATGACGCCACCGCCTATTCGGTCAACAGCGCGCTCTATGCGAACCTGCCGTTCGACTACAACAGGGATTTCGATCCCGTCGCTCTGGTGTCGCTGGTGCCGAACATCCTTGTCGTGACCCCGTCGTTGCCGGTGAAGACGCTTGCCGACGTCATCGCCTACGCAAAGGCCGCGCCAGATGGCATCGACATGGCCTCGTCCGGCAACGGCACCTTGCAGCATCTCTCGCTCGAGATGTTTCGCTTCATGACCGGCACCAAGGTCAACCACGTGCCGTATCGCGGCGGCGGACCTGCGCTCAACGACGTCATGAGCGGGCAGGTGAAGCTGTTCTTCTCCAACGGATCGTCGGTGGTCGGCCTGATCAAGGGCGGCACGGTCAAGGCGATCTGCCACACCGGCAAGGGCCGCTTGAAAAGCCTGCCCGACATTCCGCCGGCCTCCGACACGCTGCCCGGCTTCGAGGCCTATGAATGGAACGGCGTGTTCGTGCCGCACGGCACGCCGGGGCCAATCGTGCGCACGCTCAACGCTACCATCAACGAGGCGATCGTCTCGGCTGACGTGAAAGATCGCTTCGAGCAGCTCAACATCGAGACGCGCGCCAACACGCCGGAGGAATTCCGCGCCTTCGTCGCGGACCAGATGGCGCGCTGGGGCAAGATCGTGAAGGACGCGAATATCAAGCTGGGCTGATCAGGCGCGTCATGGCCGGGCTTGTCCCGGCCATCCACGTCTTTCTTGCTTGTTGGAACAAAGACGTGGATGCCCGGGCCAAGGCCGGGCATGACGAAGTTGCAGCTAACGCAGCCGTGATCGCCGTATGCATAAACATTAAACCATCCGGTTGACAATCCCGCCTGCCCCCGTATATTAAACCACATGGTTGAATTACAGACCCCGCAGATGAACTCGGTGTTCCACGCGCTCGGCGACGCCACGCGGCGCAAGATGCTGCGCGATCTCGCGGCCCGCGAGCGCACCGTGAGCGAGCTCGCCGAGCCTTACGCGATGTCGCTGGCGGCGGCCTCCAAGCACATCCGGGTGCTGGAGCATGCCGGCCTGATCCGCCGCGAGGTGAGGGGGCGGACGCATATCTGCCGGCTCGATCGCGAGCCCGCTCGCCAGCGCCCATGAGTGGCTCGAGCTTCTACGAGCGCTTCTGGAGCAGCCGGCTCGACGAGCTGGAGCGGCTGTTGCGCAGCGAAGACGCGGCCAAATCGAAGATTCGCAAATCGAAACCACGCAAGACGAAGTCAGGAGACGAGCGATGAACAAGAGCGCGACGCGCGATGCCTATGGCACGCTGATCGAACCGACGACGCTGAAAATGCAACGCCTGCTGCCGGGCCCGATTGAGCGGATCTGGGCCTGGCTCGTCGACAGCGACAAGCGCCGCAAATGGCTCGCCGCGGGCGAGATGGAACTGAAGGTCGGCGCGCCCTTCGAATGGGTCTGGCGCAACGACGAACTCACCAATCCGCCGGGCAAGCGCCCCGAAGGTTTTGGCGCGGAACACCGCATGCCCGGCCGCATCACGGAGCTCGATCCGCCGCGCAAGCTCGCCTTCACCTTTCAGAACGACACCGAGGTATCCATCGAGCTGGAAGCGCAGGGCAGCGACGTGCTGCTGACCTTGATCCACTGCCGCTTGCCCAATCGCAATTTCATGCTCGGCGTTTCTGGCGGCTGGCACATGCATCTCGACGTGCTGGTGGCGCGCGTGCGTGGCGAGGAGCCCGCGCCGTTCTGGGACGGCATGATGAAGCTGCGCGCAGAGTACGAACGGCGGCTTGCCGCAGTAGCGCATGATCCGGAAAAGTGTGAAGCGGTTTTCCCTCGCGACAAACGCGGAACGCGTTTGCGCGGAGATCATGCGCAAACAATAAGCGGCAACACACACAACGACAACAGCAACAGGAGTTTGCGATGAAACCCGAAGTCGTCTCGGCCGGGGAGTGGACCACCGCGTGGCAGCAGATGCTGGTGAAAGAAAAGGAACTCATGCGGGCGCGTGATGCGCTCACTGCCGAGCGCCGGCGCATGCCATGGCAGGCCGTCGAGAAGAGCTACACGTTCGACGGGCCCAAGGGCAAAGTGAGCCTCGTCGACCTGTTCGAGGGCCGCCGCCAGCTCATCGTCTACCGCGCCTTCTTCGAGCCCGGCGTACATGGCTGGCCGGACCATGCCTGCATCGGCTGCTCGCTCGGCGCCGACCAGGTCTCCCATCTCGCCCACCTGAACGCGCGCGATACCACGCTCGCTTATGCCTCGCGCGCACCGCAGGCCGACATCAAGCGGCTGAAGGCGCGGATGGGTTGGGAGCACATCCCCTGGTACGGCATCACTGATAATTTCGACGCCGATTTCGGCGTGGACCAGTGGCACGGCCACAACGCGTTCTTCCGCGAGGGCGATCGCGTCTACCGCACTTACATGATCAACAGCCGCGGCGACGAGGCGATCGGGACGGTCTGGAGCTACCTCGACATGACTGCGCTCGGCCGTCAGGAGGCGTGGGAGGACTCTCCGGAAGGCTATCCCCAGAGCCGGCCGTACAAATGGTGGAACTGGCATGACGGCTACGTCCCCGGTGCCGCGCCCGATCAGCGGTGGGTCGAGGTCTCCGATGCCGGCGAGGCCGCGTTCCGGAATCGCGAGGCGTCGTGAGCGGTTTGGCGGACTCCGAAAGGGCGGGCGCGGTCGGTTGGCTGTCGCTCGCGGCCACGCCGACCTTCGCGGTCATGGCGTTCCTTGCCGCCGTCCATGGGGGCGAAATGCCCGATATGATCTGTTCGGCCGCAGGCGGCGGCTCGCCGCTGTCGGGAATGGCGACCATGTACCTCTTGATGAGCGCGTTCCATCTCGGACCCTGGTTGCGGCTATTCTCTCGAAGATAATTCGTTCGGGGAATGTCGGCGGCGACCTGTGCCGTTCGTCTTGTAGGGCGGATTAGCCGAAGGCGTAATCCGCCGTCATCGTGATCCCTGTGGAATGGCGGGTTATGCTTCGCTAACCCGCCCTACGCAGGACCGAGAGAGCGCAGAACGGAGCTTTGAAATGAGCGGTTCGAACTATCGCTGGGTGATCGTCGCCGCGGGCGGCTTGCTCGGCTGCGTCGCGATCGGCGGCATGTTCTCGCTGCCGGTGTTGCTGCAGGCGATCGCGCACGATACCGGCTGGTCGGTGGCGGGCATCTCCAGCGCCATGACCATCGGCTTCCTCGCCATGGCCTTCACCAGCATGATCTGGGGCACGCTGTCGGACAAGTTCGGGCCGCTGCCGGTGGTGCTGACGGGATCGACCGTGATCGCGGTCAGCCTCGCGCTCGCCAGCCGCGCCACCTCCCTGATCGAGTTCCAGCTGCTGTTCGGCCTGATGGTCGGTAGCGCCACGGCGGCGATCTTCGCGCCGATGATGGCGACCGTCACCGGCTGGTTCGACACCCATCGCAGCCTCGCGGTGTCGTTGGTCTCGGCCGGCATGGGCATGGCGCCGTTGACGATGTCGCCGATGGTGGCGCGGCTGGTGTCGACCTACGACTGGCGCACGACCATGCTGATTGTGTCGGGCATCGTCGCCTCGATCATGATTCCGGTGTCGCTGTTGGTCCGCCGCCCGCCCGCGCTTGCCGCCAACGCGCCTGCGCCTGTCAACGCGCTGCCGCAGCCGGAGCTGACCCGCGCGCAGGCGATCCGCTCGCCGCAATTCATCATCCTGCTCGCCACCAACTTCTTCTGCTGCGCCACCCATTCCGGGCCGATCATCCATACCGTGAGCTACGCCATCAGCTGCGGCATTCCCTTGGTCGCGGCGGTGTCGATCTACAGCGTCGAGGGGCTGGCCGGATTGTTCGGCCGCATCGGCTTTGGTCTTGCCGGCGACCGCTTCGGCGCCAAGCGCGTGCTCGTCATCGGCCTTTTGGTGCAGGCGTTCGGTGCGCTGGCCTACGCCTTCGTGCACGAGCTCGCCGGTTTCTACTCGGTGGCGGCGCTGTTCGGCTTCGTCTATGCCGGCACCATGCCGCTCTATGCGGTGCTGGTGCGCGAGAACTTTCCGCTGCGCATCCTCGGCACCATCATCGGCGGCACCGCGATGGCCGGCAGTTTGGGCATGGCAACGGGGCCATTGGCCGGCGGCCTGATCTACGACACCTTTGCGAGCTACGCTTGGCTCTATATCGGCTCCTGGGCGTTCGGGCTCGGCGCCTTCTTCATCGCGATGACGTTCCGGCCGTTCCCGAAGGCGGAGGTGCGGGCAGTGCCCGCACCGGCGTAGGATGGAGCTATCGGCGGCACGCAGAGCGGCGTCCGGTTATTGTGGAAGCGCTGCCAATCCCTGGGTGAACGTGTCCTTGAACTGCGGGAAGCCATGGCTGCCGCCGTTGACCGCCTTTCGCGCGTCCAGCAGGTCATCACTCGCCAAATCGTTGCGGATACGCGTCTCGGAGTTCTTCAGGAATTGGGCGAGGATCAATCCGGCCGTCGCCGGATCATTGGCCATGGCCGGTTGCGAGACCAGGTCGACGCCGATTTGTGCGCTTATGCGCGTGTAGTTGCTACGCCCCGTCAACTGAATGTAACCGCGGCCCTTGAAGCGCGGACCATCGCCGGGCTCGGTATTGCCCAAGCGTGCGCCGATCGACGTGCCAGCGTCATAAAGATCGAACGGACTGCCGCCCGAACTGGTGTTGAACTTGCTCTTGAACTCGTCGATCGGAACGAAGCCTTCGGTTTCGCAGCGGATTGTTGCCAGCGACATCAGCACCATCATGCGGTCGCCGAGTTGGCGCGCGCGGAGACCTGCCAACACGAAGGGAAGGTTGGCGGTGATGTTGGCAAGCTTCGTTCCGGCCGGAAAGATACTCTTGACGATCGCCGGGGTGACCTGCGCGGTGATGTCGGAAAGGCCGAGGGCGGGCGCGGACCCCGCGTCGGCCGGTCGCAGGAACGGCGTGCTGACGAAGCCGTCGGCCTGCCCGTCGCCTTCGAGGTCGACGAGTTCCCAGATTCCCTCGCGGGACAGCACGGTGACAGGGGTGCCGGAGGGAAGGGTGCGGACGGCCGGGAAATCGGTCGAGGGGCCCGTGCGCAACTTCACTCCATCGCGGGCAATGACGACGAAACGATTGCTTGCTGACGCGTCTGGCACGTTATTCTCCTTCATTATCTTGTTTTAAAAAATCAAGCCGCAGTAGCGAATGCGCTTCACGGCGGCCCGGCAGCATGGCCTGCGCCGACTGCCGATCGAATGACGACAACGTAATGCACCCCGGTTCACGGCGGCAACCAAAAATTGTGAGATCGGCGCCAACAGCCATGCGTCGTTTTGATCCAGCATGACGGGCGGTTGCGTCCGCCGGCCTCTCCGAATAAAAATGGCCGACATCATCAGAATGGAAACGCCGATGGCCCGCAGACGCTGTATCACCGAGATGGGCATGGGCGTCGACGTCCACGGCAAGGACGCCACCAAGGCGGCAAAGCGCGCGGTGTCGGATGCGATCCGCCATTCCAGCCTCAGCTTCGTCCGGCTGCTCGGCAAGACCGCGCACGACATGCTGGTCGATGTCACCATCGGCGTGCCCAACCCTGAAGCGCTCGACACTGCGGCCGTCGCGAAGGAATTGCCCTACGGCAAGGTGACGGTGACCGCGGTCAAGGGCGGGCTCGAAGTCCCGGCGGAGCAGGGCGGGGATTCCATCCTGATCGCGAATGCGGCCGTCGTCGTCAGCCTCGATGTCGAGGAGAAGTAGCCGGGGGTCGCATTTCCACCTTTGGCGAAGCGGTCATTGGGTCGTGGCATATAGGGCGCATTGTTTGCCCTTTCTCGTTCGCCGCCCGACCAAGAGGTGCTAGGCTACATCCGTTGCCAATCGGGCGGTGAAATGCAGCGGCGCGAGTTCATCACGCTCCTGGGTGGCGCGACGGTCATATCGCCGGTCGCTGCTCTTGCGCAGCAGAAGGACCGCGTAAAACGGATCGGCGTCTTGCTGGGCGCAACTACCGAGCATGATCCGGAGTTGGAGACCCGCCTTGCGGCTTTTCGCGTCGGACTCAAGGAGCTGGGTTGGGTCGAAGGGCGCAATGTAGTCATCGACTATCAGTTTGCCGGCGGCGATGCCGACCGTATCCGGGCCTATGTGGCGGGGTTGGTGAAGTCGGCGCCCGATCTGATCCTCGCCAACAGCTCTCCAGTGATTGCCGAGTTAAAGCGAGCCACGGGCACGATCCCGATTGTCTTTGCCGTCGTCACTGATCCGGTGAGCCAGGGCTTGGTAGCGAGCCTCGCCCGTCCAGGTGGCAATATCACGGGCTTCGCGCTCATCGAGTTCGAGATCATCGGGAAATGGCTCGAACTGCTGAAGGAGGTGGCGCCACGGATCAGCCGGGTGAAGCTCTTGTTCAATCCCGTGACGGCACCTTTCTTCGTGAATTGGCTGCGAGAACACGGAGCCGTTTCCGTGGCCTCGATCGAATTGGAGCCGGCGCCTGTGCACGATCAGGCCGAGGTCGAAGCGACAATGATGACGCTCGCGCGCGCGCCAGGCGCGGGACTGATTACCGCGGCGGATGTGTTCACGGTCGCCAACCGCAGCTTGATCATAGGTTTGGCAGAGCGTTACCGGTTGCCGGCAATGTATCAATTCCGGCAGTTCGCCGCAGAAGGTGGCCTGATCTCCTACGGACCCGACACGGCCGATATCTTCCGGCGAGCGGCGACCTACGTCGACCGCATTCTCAAGGGCGCCAATCCAGCCGACCTGCCGGTTCAGCAGCCGACGAAATTCCAGCTGGTCTTGAATCTGCGCACGGCGAAGACGCTCGGGCTGACCGCACCACCTTCGCTGGTCGCCCGCGCCGACGAAGTGATCGAATGACCGCTTTTGGTGGTGGGTTCAACCGGTCGGCGCAACACTCTAATCTTTAGCAGGGATGGAACCTCCGCCGAATCGGTTGCCGGCGAACGTGTTGCCTCCACGACACGACGGGCAAAACACTTCGCCTATTCAGAAAATGCGCGCAATGTCCAGCCTCTCGCGCGAAAATATTTGTCTTTCCGAAAGAGGGAAGTTATGATTTAACGAAGCCATCCCGCCTCGACACGAGGGACGTTAGGCCTATCGTCACCAGACGTGAGGCGGGCTGCGATGGACGCGGTCGTGCCGCAAGACGTGCGGCAGGGTCGCGTACGGTCAAGCCGTGTGGTCCTGTCCCCTCGACGCTGGGGTCAACCCCCGGGTCGAGAAGCCCGGGGGGACGGTGGCTAAAAAGCCCGATACACCGGGGAGAGCGCGGAGTAAGCCGTAAAGCCATTGCGCAGGGAGTGCCGGATCGTTTCGGCTTACCTGTACTGACTTGTGTGCACTTCTACTTTTCAGCACACAAGGCTGCGGGTGCGGCCAGCGCCCGGCATTCCCTGCGCCCTCTGCTTTCAGAGGGACACCGAATCGCAAGACCCGGACGCGAAATCGCGCCGCGGGAATGCACAGGCCTGTCATCTTTTGTTGCTGCGAAGAAGCCTGCCTTATGAGTGCTTGCGCCGTTTTGCACGCCGGCTGCCAGCATCAATGCGGGTTCGTCTCGCGGCATCCGAACGGCTCTTCACGTGATCGATGAACGCACGCAACTTGGGCAGCACCTGCCGTCTGCCGGGATGGTAGAGAAACATGCCCGGCGCCGTCGGTACGTATCCCTCCAGCACGGACACCAACCGTCCGGCGGAAAGGTGTTCGCGGACCATTGGTTCTGGCAGCTGTGCGAGGCCCATATCCTCAAGCGTTGCTGTCAGCATGGTCGCAAAGTCGTGAGCGATGAGCGGCCCCGTGACCGCGACCTCGATGCTGCGGCTGTTGTCGTTGAGCTGCCACAGCGCAAGCGCGCCGTTGGATCGCCGGAAACGCACGCAAGCGTGGCTGCGCAAATCGTCCGGTCGCGCGGGGCGGCCGGCGCGCGCGAGATAGGCAGGACTACCGACGATCAGCATACGGAACGGCGGCGAGAGCCGCACAGCGACCATATCGGCGGCGATGAGTTGGCCAAAGCGAATGCCGGCATCGAAGCCTTCCTTGGCGATGTCGATCAGTTCCTCGCTTGCGGCGATCTCGACTTCGACCTCGGGATAGGCCCGGCAGAACGATGCGATCACGGGCTCCAGCAGGATCGGCACCACCGCGCGCGGCACCGACAGACGCAGCAGCCCGGTCGGCCGCTGCCCGAGATCGCGCGCGGCCGCGCTTGCCGCGACGAGTTCCTCGAAAGCAGGTTTGGCGCGCAGGAGGAAACGCTCGCCGGCTTCGGTCAGGCCGACGCTGCGCGTGGTACGGATAAACAGCGCCGCGCCGACGCGCGCCTCCAGCGCCCGCACCGCCTGGCTGATCGCCGATGGCGTCACGCCGAGCTCGGCGGCCGCGCGGCGAAAGCTGCGGTGCTGCGCGACGGCGAGCGCCGCCTCGACGCCGTCGAGCGCGCCTTTCCTGATTGTGAAGTTATGCTTCATGGCCCATTGATATTATCGCGGATAATCGCGGTCGGAAAGCAGGCGTATATGTGGTCCGCAAATCAGCAACCACGCCGATCGGGAGAAAAAGCCTCATGACCGATGTCCTTGACAACGTACGCGACCACTATCGCGCCACCGGCCTGACCGAGCGGCTGAAGACGGCGCTTGCCGTCTTGGGACCCGAGGATCAGCGGCTGACGCCGCAGCAACTCGCCGGCGTCGACCAGTTTCACACCCGAGGGCTTGCGGCCACCGCCGAGCTCGCGAAGCTCGCCGGCATCGCCTCCGGCATGGCGGTACTGGATGTCGGCTCCGGCGTCGGCGGACCGGCGCGCTTTCTGGCCGCGGCCTGCGGCTGCCAGGTGACGGGGGTCGACCTCAGCGCGCCCTTCGTGGACGCCGCGCGTTACCTGACCGAGCGCACCGGGCAGGGCGCGCTCGTATCGTTCCAGACCGGGAGTGCGCTGGAGCTGCCCTTCGACGCCGGCCGTTTCGACGTTGCGTTGTTGCAGCATGTGGCGATGAACATTTCCGATCGGCCGCGGCTCTACCGTGAAATCCGCCGCGTGCTCAAGCACGGCGGCAGGTTCGCGACCTATGACGTCGTGCTCGGCGACGGCCAGCCTCATGATGCCGTGCATTACCCCGCGCCCTGGGCGCGAACGCCGGCGACCAGCTTCCTGCTGACGGCGGCGGCAACGCGCGACGCGATCGAAGCCGCCGGCTTCCGCACCTTGACATGGCAAGACGACAGCGCAGCTGCGAAGGCGTGGGTTGCGCAAGTGCGCACCTCGCCGCCGCCGTCGCCAAATCTCGGCGTCGTGATGGGGCCGGACTTCGCGCAGCTCGCCGCCAATCTCGGGCGAAACATCATCGAAGGCCGCGTCGGAATCCTGAGCGCGGTGTTCGAAGCGATCTCAACCAACGCCTGACAGGAGAGCAGCATGTCAACGGAAACCGTGTTCCGGATCCATCTCGTGTCCGGCTATGTCGCCTGGCTGCTCTGCTTCGGCGTCTATATCCTGCCGTGGCTGCGTTCGATGGAGCGCTTCGATGCCCATCGCATTATCGCCACGCTGCACAGCTTCCGCTTTTTCGGACTGGTTTTCCTCGTGCCCGGCGTGGTCGGCGCCAATCTGCCAGCCGGCTTCGCGATCTCCGACGCCTACGGCGACTTCGCAACGGGCGTGCTCGCCATGCTGGCTCTCCTCACGGTGCGAATCCGTCCGCTGTTCTGGACGTTCGTCGCTGCCTTCAATGTGGTGGGGTTCGCCGATCTCGTCATGGACTATTACGACGCGATCCGGGCCGGCCTTCCCGCAATCGCCGGCGAATTCGGCGCCACCTATGCGATACCGATCCTCTACGTGCCGCTCCTGATGATCACGCACGTCGTCGCGCTGTATTGGCTGGTCCGTCCGCAGCTGGCGGCGGCACCGGTGCTTTCCAGCACGGCCGCGTCGTAAGGCCGCATGGGAAATTCTCTGGCGCGTGTCGGATTCGGGCCGTCATAGTCGTCCTTGGATCGACGGTCCAGCAAGGAGACACTCATGCCCTATGTCGATGGTTTCGTGATCCCGGTGAAGAAGGACAAGGTCGATGCCTATAAGGCCCACGCGAAGAAGGCCGGCGAGGTCTGGATGGAACTCGGCGCGCTGTCCTTTGTGGAATGCGTCGGCGACGACGTACCTTACGGTCAGCTCACCTCGTTTCCGCGCGCGGTGCAGGCCGGAGACGATGAGGTCGTGATCTTCTCCTGGATCGTCTACAAGTCGCGCGCCGACCGCGATGCGATCATGGAAAAGGTAATGGCCGATCCGCGGCTGAAAGGCGACATGCCCTTTGACGGCAAGCGCATGATCTTCGGCGGATTCGATATGGTGATCCAGATGTGAGGGAGAGCTCACGTGCATCCGCCGCACCGTCATTGCGAGGAGCGAAGCGACGAAGCAATCCAGATTATTTCCGCGGAAAGATTTGGATTGCTTCGCTTCAGCTCGCAATGACGATGCCTTACCCGCGCTTCGTCACCACGCCCGTCGGCGTCGCAAATCCCTCCATCGTCCTGATGCGCTTCTCCAGCCACCAGCCGAATTCCGGCGACCAGTCCTCGAAGCGGCGATTAATGCCGAGCTCGTGCGCCCAGTGATGGGCGATGTTGGGATTGAACTGCGACTGCCGGCCGACCGCGATCAGATCGGCCTGGCCCTTCGCGAGGATCGCTTCGGCCTGTTGCGCCTCGAGGATGATGCCGACCGCCATGGTGGCAATCTCCGCTTCCTCGCGCACGCGCTCGGCGAACGGCACCTGGAAACCGAGCGCGCGCGTGACCTGCGCAGCGGTCGCCGCGCCCGCGATGCCTCCCGAGGAGCAATCGATCACGTCGACGCCGCGCGCCCTCAGTTCGCGCGCAAAGACGACGGTGTCGTCCATGTTCCAGCCCTCCTGCGTGCCGTCGACGGAAGAGACGCGCACGAACAGCGGCATGTCCGAGGGCATCTCCTTGCGCACGGCTTCCGCAATCTCGAGCGGCAGGCGCATGCGCCCCGCTCGGTCGCCGCCATATTCGTCGTTGCGGGTGTTCGAGACCGGCGAGAGGAACGATGCCAGCAGATAGCCGTGCGCGGTGTGGATCTCGATGGCGTCGAAGCCGGCCTTCACCGCGTTGCGCGCGGCGTTGGCCCAGGTGCCGACCATCGCCTTGCATTCGGCGGTCGTCAGCTGACGCGGCGTCAGCCAGCCCTTGGCGACCGGCTCGGAGGTTGGTCCGACCGGTTGCCATTTCTTCGCGCCGGCCTTCAAATTCTCCTCGGTGAGCGGTCCCATGCCCTGCATGGCCGTTTGCGACGACGACTTGCGGCCGCCATGCGCAAGCTGGATGCCGATCGCGGTGCCCTGGCGCCTCATGAAGGCGATCAGCGGTTTGAAGCTCTCGACTTGCGCATCGTTCCAGATGCCGAGATCGTGCTCGTTGATCAGGCCGACCTGCTCGACGCCGGTCGCCTCGACAAAGACGAGGCCGAAGCCGCCGAGCGCGTAACGGCCGAGATGGACGAGATGAAAGCTACCGCAGGTGTGGCCTGCCTCCGCGCGATAGTGGACCATGGGCGGAACGACGAGGCGGTTCTTCAGCGTGAGCCCGCGGATGGTGAAGGGCTGGAAAAGCTTTGGCTGCGCGGCCCCGCTGCCATTGGCGCCGTCGTTCACTGCGTCTCTCCCTGCCATCGCCGATCTGTCGCCGGCGCATCGGCAAGGATGCCTCGATTGCAGGAGTGGATCAACCTTGCCGCACGCAACGCGCGCTCTACATTATCGCGACAACAACCAAAGAAGAGCCAACATGCCCGATCTCTCCGCTTTTCCCATCACCAAACGCTGGCCGGCGCAACATCCCGATCGCCTGCAGCTTTATTCGCTGCCGACGCCGAACGGCGTCAAGGTCTCGATCATGCTGGAGGAGATCGGACTGCCCTATGAGGTGCATCTCGTCGACTTCAACAAGGACGACCAGAAGACGCCCGAATTCCTCTCGCTCAATCCGAACGGCAAGATCCCGGCGATTCTCGATCCCGATGGCCCCGGCGGCAAGCCGCTGCCCTTGTTCGAGTCCGGCGCGATCCTGCAATATCTTGCCGAGAAGACCGGCAAGCTCCTGCCGCAAGACCCCGCGCGCCGCTGGCAGACCATCCAGTGGCTGCATTTCCAGATGGGCGGCATCGGACCGATGTTCGGCCAGGTCGGTTTCTTCCACAAATTCGCCGGCAAGGATTTCGAGGACAAGCGGCCGTTAGAGCGCTACGTGACGGAAGCAAAGCGTCTGCTCGGCGTGATGGAGGCGCACCTTCAGGGCCGGCAGTGGTTCATGGATGACGAGTACACCATCGCCGATATCTCGATGCTCGGCTGGGTGCGCAACCTCGTCGGCTTCTACGGCGCGCGCGAGATCGTCGAATTCGACAGCTTCAAAGATGTGGCGGCCTGGCTCGAGCGCGGACTGGCCCGTCCCGCAGTGCAGCGCGGCGTCAATATCCCCAAGCGACCCTGAGTTTTCGAAAATGAGTTGTCTGTTGCGGCGTGCCATCCCATGATGGCCGTCACTTGAACAGTAGCGAGCGCGCAATGCCTACCGACACGCCGAGACCCGCCGCCTCCGCCCAGCACAAGCCCTGGTACAAGGTCCTCTACATCCAGGTGCTGATCGCGATCTTCCTCGGTATCCTGGTCGGACATCTCAACCCAAACCTTGGCAAGGAGCTGAAGCCGCTCGGCGACGGCTTCATCGCGCTGATCAAGATGATGATCGCGCCGGTGATCTTCTGCACCGTGGTGCATGGCATCTCCTCGATGGGCGACTTGAAGCGCGTCGGCCGGGTCGGGCTGAAGGCGCTGATCTATTTCGAGGTCGTTTCGACCGTGGCGCTGGCGGTCGGGCTGCATCGTCGGCGAACTCCTCAAGCCCGGCGCCGGCTTCAACATCGATCCGTCCACAATGGATGCGAAGGCGGTCGCGACCTATGTCACCAAGGCCAAGGAAGACGGCATCGTCGCGCACCTGATGGGGATCATTCCCGACAGTTATGTCGGTGCGCTGGCCCGCGGCGACCTGTTGCAGGTGCTGTTGATCTCGATCCTGTCGGGATTTGCGATCGCCTTGCTGGGCAAGGCCGGTGAGCCGATTTCGCATGCGATCGACCAGGCGGCCAAAGTGTTCTTCAGGATCATTGCCATCATCGTCCGTGTCGCGCCGATCGGCGCGTTCGGCGCCATGGCCTTCACGGTCGGCGCCTACGGCATCGGCTCTCTGTGGAACCTGATCGCGCTGATCGGGACCTTCTATCTCACCAGCATCCTGTTCGTGCTGCTCGTGCTCGGGTTCGATCGCCCGGCTGTCCGGTTTCTCGATCCTGCGTTTCATCGCCTATATCAAGGACGAACTCCTGATCGTGCTCGGCACCTCGTCGTCGGAGACCGTGCTGCCGCAGATGATCGAGAAAATGCAGCATCTCGGCGCCTCGAAATCCGTCGTCGGTCTCGTGATCCCGACCGGCTACAGTTTCAATCTCGACGGCACCAACATCTACATGACCCTGGCGACGTTGTTCCTGGCGCAGGCGACCAACACGCATCTGACGATCTGGCAGGAACTCGGCATCCTCGGCATCGCCATCATCACGTCCAAGGGCGCTTCCGGCGTGACCGGCGCCGGCTTCATCACGCTCGCCGCGACGCTCGCGATCGTGCCTGACATTCCGATCCAGTCGCTGGCGATCCTGGTCGGCATCGACAAGTTCATGAGCGAATGCCGCGCGCTGACCAATCTGATCGGCAACGGCGTTGCCTGCGTCGTCATCTCGCTGTCCGAAGGCGAGCTCGACAAGGAGGCGCTGCACGCGACCATGGCGCATCCGATTGCATTGGGCGAAGCGCTGGAGCCGGGCGGGGCGTTGGGGGGCTGAGGCGAAGGCATGACCGTCACGATCTACGGTATCAAGAACTGCGACACCATGAAGAAGGCGCGCGCCTGGCTCGACAGCCACGGCGTCGCCTACGACTTCCACGACTACAAGACTGCGGGGATCGGCAAGGACAAGCTCGAGCAATGGAGCGACGAGGTCGGCTGGGAGAGTTTGCTCAACCGCGCCGGCACTACTTTCCGCAAGCTGCCCGACGCCGACAAGGAAGGGCTCAACGAGAAGAAGGCGCTGGCCTTGATGTTGAACCAGCCCTCGATGATCAAGCGTCCGGTGCTCGATCTCGGCAAGAAGCGCCTCGTCGGCTTCAAGCCGGAGGTCTATGCCAAGGAGGTGAAGGCGAAGAAGTGATGCGCTAGTGCCCACTTTCCGAAGTCCGCGCTACATCGCCGCAACACCTTTTCGCGGACTTCGGAAAGTTATGGGCACTAGCAAATCTATGATTCTAGTGCCGCTTTCGATCTGAAGTCCCTGAACCCGATTTTGCAGCGAGTGAGTCAGGGACTTCAGATCGGCGGCACTAGACGATTTCGACGACGTCGTCGGGCAGTGCGATCGGCCGGCGCGCCGGCTCCTGATCGATCACGGCGTTGATGGCGACGACAGGCAGGTTGTGCGGCCTGATACCCATGAGGTTGTTGACCTTGAAGCCGCCGTCGAAGCTGATCGCCTTGTAGGAGCCGACGATCTGCTCGACGCGATCGGCGGGGCCGAACGGCAGCAGCAACCGTTCATAGGAGACGTCCTTGCCGTCGCCGTCCCTGACCATCGAGATGGAATAGGTCGGCCGCTTCAGGCGATGCAGGCGCGATAGGACGGCACCACACGCGCATAGCGGTCGGCACCGATGGCATCGTCGAGATAGCGGTTGGTGCGCTCGGCCGGGTCGACGTGCTCGTTGCCATAGGTCGCGGTCAGTCTCGCGCCTTCGTGGGTGATGACGTAGCGTGCAGCCACGCCGTCGCCCTCGACGTTGAAGCCCATCATATCGGCGAGCTCGTCGTCGTTGATGCGTTCCGGCTTGAAGTCGAGCAGCGAGGGCAGGGGTTTTGGTTTGCGCAGTGCCCGCAGCCAGGCGTTGAGGAGTTCGCGCTGCCGGATCGATTTGACGATCGACGGATTGGAGCTTTGGAATTGGGTGTTCACGTGCGTTAGTTGAATTCGAGGAGGTCGCCGGGCACGATGCGGCCGGGCGTGCGATGGAACAGGTCCTGGTCGATCACGGCGCGCAGCTTCGGCGTCGGCAGCGCGTCACTGCCGCGCATCAAATTCCTGATCTCGAAGCCGCCGTCCTCGCTGATCGTCTTCAGGGAGGCGATGATATGGGTGACCTCGCCGCCGCTTTCCGAGAACGGGATCAGCAGCCGCTCGTAAGCGACAAGACGGCCATAGGCGTCGTCGATATGGGCGATGGTATAGATCGGCAGCTTGCGCTGGATGCAATGATAGTAGACCGGCATCACGAGCGGCGCGAGGCGCGGCCCCAGATACTCGTCGAGCAACTTGCCCTTGCCGGTGTGGCCATAGGCGGTCGACATCCGCGTGCCGTCGCTGAGAATGGTCAGGCGCGGCGGCTGCGGGGCGGTGTCGATGCTGTAGTGGACGAGATCGGGCGCCTCGTCCTCGATCCGCGCCGGCTGGTATTCGTCCATCCGCGGCAAGCTTTGCGCGCGCGCGTAAAGGCGCAGCCACGTGTTCAGGAGATCACGCTGCTTGATCGATTTGACGACCGAGGGTTTGGCGCTTTCGAATTCCAAGGCAGACAAATCCGTTCTGGATGGCAAACGCCATCTTCAGGCGCGGGGGAAAATTTTTGATGAAGGCGGGTTCCCGCGCCAAATCAGCGTTAACGAAATGCTACCGGCAGGGGCTGCAGAGGAAAAACGCGCCTCCTGATCTGTTCGACGAAGGACCAATTCTTCCCGCCGCGGCACCTCATCCCGGCTCACCTTTCCGCCTTGCATAAGGCAAGCCGTTGACGGCATATTCCGGCCCGGAGGCGGCGGTTTCGGGACGGTTTCCAAGGCCTTCCCGGAGAAACCTGTCGGACAGGAAGAACGGCCATGTACGGGTAGCGTGCGCGGCGGGGGGAAGTTTGTTTGGCTGATGAGTTCATTCTCGAAACCCACGGATTGACCAAGGAATTCGCGGGATTTTTCGCGGTACGCGATGTCGCTCTCAAGGTCCGCCGTGGCAGCATTCATGCGTTGATCGGTCCGAACGGGGCCGGCAAGACGACATGCTTCAACCTGCTTACCAAGTTCCTGCAGCCGACGGCGGGGACGATCCACTACAAGGGCCAGGACATCACGGCGATGGCGCCGGCCGATGTGGCGCGCCTCGGCCTCGTCCGCTCCTTCCAGATTTCGGCGGTGTTTCCGCACCTTACCGCGCTGGAGAACGTGCGGGTCGCGCTGCAGCGGCAGCACGGCCAATCCTTCGATTTCTGGCGTTCCAAATCGGTGCTGAACCGCTTCAACAACCGCGCGCTCGAACTGCTCAACGACGTGGGCCTGAGCGAGTTTGCCAAGACCCCTGCGGTCGAAATGCCCTATGGCCGCAAGCGCGCGCTGGAGATCGCGACCACGCTGGCGCTCGATCCCGAAATGATGCTGCTGGACGAGCCGATGGCCGGCATGGGCCATGAGGACATCGACAAGATCGCCGCGCTGATCAAGCGCATCTCGGCGAAGTACACCATCCTGATGGTGGAACATAACCTCAACGTCGTCGCCAACCTCTCCGACATCATCACGGTTCTCACCCGCGGCCACGTGCTGGCCGAGGGCAACTACGCCGAACTGTCAAAGGACGAGCGCGTCAAGGAAGCCTATCTGGGGGCCGGTCATGCCTGAGGTGAAAATGGCCCCAGCAGCCACAACCGCAAACGGCCAGGTTCTGTCCGTGCAAAATCTCGAAGCCTGGTACGGCGAATCCCACATCCTGCACGGCGTCAATTTCGACGTGAAGGCCGGGCGAAGTCGTGACGCTGCTTGGGCGCAACGGCGCCGGCAAGACATCGACGCTGAAGTCGATCATGGGCATCATCGGCAAGCGCACCGGTTCGATCCGCTTCAACAACAGCGAGATCATCCGTACCTCTTCCGACCGCATCGCCAAGATGGGCGTGGCGTTCTGTCCCGAAGAGCGCGGCATCTTCGCAAGCCTCGACGTGCGTGAGAACCTGTTGCTTCCGCCGGTCGTGAAAGACGGCGGGCTGTCGCTCGATCAGATCTTCGACCTGTTTCCGAACCTGAAAGAGCGGCTGAAGAGCCAGGGCACCAAACTCTCCGGCGGCGAGCAGCAGATGCTGGCGATCGCGCGCATCCTGCGCACCGGCGCCAACTTCCTGATGCTGGACGAGCCGACCGAGGGCTTGGCGCCCGTCATCATCCAGCAGATCGGCCACACGATCGCGCGGCTCAAGAAGGAAGGCTTCACGATTCTCCTCGTCGAGCAGAACTTCCGCTTCGCCGCCACCGTCGCCGACCGCTATTACATCGTCGAGCACGGCAAGATCATCGACGGCTTCGCCAATTCCGAGCTGCAGTCCAACATGGACAAACTGCACACCTATCTCGGCGTCTAGCTTCAACCAGAAGGAAGAAACATGAAGACCAAACTCATCGCTTCGCTCTTGCTCGGCACCGCGCTCTCGCTGGCCTTCGCAAGCGGCGCCTCCGCCGACGACAAGGTGGTCAAGATCGGCGCGCTGTCGGATCAGTCCGGCCTCTATGCGGATCTCGGCGGCCCCGGCTCGACCCTGGCCGCACAGATGGCGGTCGAGGATTCCGGCCTCAAGGGCAAGGGCTGGACCATCGACATCGTCTCCGGCGATCACCAGAACAAACCCGACATCGGCACCTCGATTGCGCGGCAGTGGGCCGACGTCGACAAGGTCGACGTCATCGTCGACGTGCCGAACTCGGGCGTGGCGCTCGCGGTCAACAATGTCGCCAAGGAAAAGAACCTCGTCTACATCAACTCGGGCGCCGCGACCTCCGACCTCACCAATGCGCAGTGCACGCCCAACACCGTGCACTGGACCTACGACACCTACATGCTGGCCCACACCACGGGGCAGGCGCTGGTGAAGGCGGGCGGCGACACCTGGTTCTTCCTGACCGCCGACTACGCTTTCGGCGCGGCGCTGGAGCGCGACACCACGGCAGTCATCACGGCGAATGGCGGCAAGGTGGTCGGCGGTGTCAAGCATCCGCTCAACACCTCGGACTTCTCCTCCTTCCTGCTGCAGGCGCAGTCGTCCAAGGCCAAGATCATCGGACTGGCCAATGCCGGCGGCGACACCACCAACTCGATCAAGCAAGCGGCCGAGTTCGGCATCGTCAAGGGCGGCCAGAAGCTCGCCGCACTGCTGCTGTTCCTCACCGACGTCAAGGCGATCGGGCTCGAAACCGCACAAGGCCTGAACTTCACCGAGACCTTCTACTGGGACATGAACGACCAGACCCGGGAGTTCTCCAAGAAGTTCGCCGCGCGCATGAAGAACGGCGCGCCGCCGACCATGGTGCAGGCCGGCGTCTATGCCGGGCTGATGCATTACTTCAAGGCGCTGGAAGCGCTCGGCGGCAACCCGCATGACGGCGTGAAGGTCGTCGACAAGATGAAGTCGATGCCGACCGACGATCCCTTGTTCGGCAAGGGCGCGATCCAGCCGAACGGCCGCGTGATCCACAACGCCTATCTGTTCGAGGTGAAGAAGCCCTCCGAATCCAAGGCGCCCTGGGATTTCTACAAGCTGGTCGGCACCGTGCCGGGCGACCAGGCGTTCACGCCGCTCGCCGAGAGCAAGTGCGCGCTGCTGAAGAAATGACGATTGCCCGCCGGCGCCGTGGAGGCGTCGGCGGTTTCATTTGAGGGGATTGAGCGGGGTCGATCGATGCAGGCTCTCTACGCACAGCTTCTGGTGGGACTGATCAACGGCTCGTTCTACGCGCTGCTCAGCCTGGGGCTCGCCGTCATCTTCGGCATGCTCAACATCATCAACTTCGCTCATGGCGCACTCTACATGATGGGCGCGTTCTGCGCCTATTTCCTGCTCAGCCTCACCGGTATCGGTTACTGGTGGGCGTTGATCGTCGCGCCGATCGCGGTCGGCATTTTCGGCATGATCCTGGAACGGACCATGCTGCAATGGCTGGCCGGCCTCGACCATCTCTACGGTCTGCTGCTCACCTTCGGCATCGCGCTGATCGTGCAGGGCATCTTCCAGAATTACTTCGGCTCCTCGGGCCTGCCTTACGCCATCCCCGACTACCCGAAGGTCGGCGACTGGAACGGCCTGCAAGGCGGTATCAATCTCGGCTTCATGTTCCTGCCGATCTATCGCGCCTGGGTCGTGATCTTCTCGCTGATCGTTTGTCTCGCCACCTGGTTCCTGATCGAGCGCACGCGGCTCGGCGCCTATCTCCGCGCCGCCACGGAAAACCCCACGCTGGTCCGCGCCTTCGGCATCAACGTGCCGCGCATGATCACGCTCACCTACGGCCTCGGCGTAGGCCTCGCCGCGCTCGCGGGTGTGCTGTCGGCGCCGATCAACCAGGTCCGTCCGTTGATGGGGGCCGACCTCATCATCGTCGTGTTCGCGGTCGTGGTGATCGGCGGCATGGGCTCGATCATGGGCTCGATCATCACCGGTTTTGCGCTCGGCGTGATCGAGGGACTGACCAAATATTTCTATCCCGAGGCCTCCAACACCGTGGTGTTCGTGCTGATGGTGCTGGTGCTGCTGGTGAAACCCACGGGTCTGACGGGAAAGGCGGCCTGACATGACTGCATTGACCGACGACACGATTCCGGTGACCCCACGCGCCATCCGCGACGAGATGATCGTGTTCGTCCTCATGGCGCTGCTATTGGCCGCGGTTCCGTTCAGCGGCATCTATCCGTTCTTCGTGATGCAGGCGCTGTGCTTTGCGCTGGTCGCCTGCGCATTCAATCTGCTGATTGGCTATGGCGGCTTGCTGTCGTTCGGACACGCGATGTTCCTGGGTACGGCCGGTTATTGCAGCGCGCATGCGCTGAAGGTCTGGGGCGTTCCGCCCGAGCTTGGCATCATCATCGGCACTGCCGCCGCGGCCGTGCTCGGCGTCATTACCGGCTACGTCTCGATCCGCCGCCAGGGCATCTATTTCTCGATGATCACGCTGGCGCTGTCGCAGCTGCTTTACTTTGTTTATCTCCAGACGCCGTTTACCCATGGCGAGGACGGCATTCAGGGCATTCCGCAGGGACACCTGTTCTGGATATTCAATCTCTCCAATCCGACCGTGCTCTACTACGTCGTGCTGGCCGGCTTCCTCGCGGGTTTCCTGCTGATCTTCCGCACCATCAACTCGCCGTTCGGCGAGGTGTTGAAGGCGATCCGCGAGAACGAGCCGCGCGCAATCTCGCTCGGCTACAAGACGGAACAATACAAGCTGTTGGCCTACATCCTGTCCGGGACCATCGCGGGTTTCGCAGGGTCGTTGAAGGTGTTCGTGGCCCAGAACGCCTCGCTCACCGACGTGCACTGGAGCATGTCGGGCGAGATCGTGCTGATGACGCTGGTCGGCGGCCTCGGCACCGTGTTCGGCCCCGTGGTCGGCGCCTTCGTGATCATCGCCATGCAGCAGTATCTCGCCAGCTTCGGACAGTGGGTGCAGGTGATCCAGGGCGTGATCTTCGTCGCCTGCGTGCTGCTGTTCCGCCGCGGCGTCATCGGCGAGATCGCACACTTCCTGAAGCGATCGCTGTAAGCGGCGGCTTTTTCTGCCTTTTTGCCTCGCATAAAGTCGTGGATGACCCGGCTCTGAGGGCCG
Source organism: uncultured Alphaproteobacteria bacterium (assembly GCA_963732085.1). GTDB lineage: Bacteria > Pseudomonadota > Alphaproteobacteria > Rhizobiales > Xanthobacteraceae > Bradyrhizobium. Next base: position 273,253 of record CAVSYJ010000001.1, read on the forward strand.
GGCGCGTGGCCCTTTGCAATGAAATCGGTCTATGACAGTTCTGTGACGGACCGCCCCGGGCGGCCGCAGCAAGAACGGGACTGAGCCCATGATGCGTTGGTTTCGCGCGCTGCTGCCGAGGGAGGAGCGCTTTTTCGACCTGTTTGCCCGTCACGCCGAGACCGTGGTGAAGGGGGCCGAGGCGCTGCAGGACATGCTGCGCGGCGGCGACGAGACGCCGGTGTTCTGCCAGCGCGTCAACCAGTACGAAAACGATGCCGACAACATTACCCGCGAGGTGCTGACCGCGATCCGCCGCACCTTCATCACCCCGTTCGACCGTGGCGACATCAAGAACCTGATCACGGCGTTGGATGACTCCATCGACCAGATGCAGCAGACCGCAAAGGCCGTCATCCTGTTCGAGGTCCGCACCTTCGAGCCGCCGATGCGGGAGATCGGGACATTGCTGGTGGACTGCGCGAATCTCGTCGTACGCGCGCTGCCGCTGTTGCAGTCGATCGGCCAGAACGTGGCCGAGGTGACCGCGATTACGGAGGAACTCACCAAGCTGGAAGGCCGTGTCGACGACCTCCACGACATCGGACTGAAAGAGCTGTTCCTCAAGCACCGCAGCGCCAACACCATGGATTTCATCGTCGGCGCCGAAATCTACGACCATCTGGAGAAGGTCGCCGACCGCTTCGATGACGTCGCCAACGAGATCAGCTCGATCGTGATCGAACAGGTGTAGGCGCAGTGGACACCGCACTGGGTCTCCCGGTTCTCACCATCCTGATCGGCGTCGCGCTGCTGTTCGACTTCCTCAACGGGTTGCACGATGCCGCGAACTCGATTGCGACCATCGTGTCGACGCGGGTGCTGCGCCCGCAATATGCGGTGTTCTGGGCGGCGTTCTTCAATTTTGTCGCGTTTACGGTGTTCGGCCTGCATGTCGCCAATACCATCGGCACCGGTATCATCGAGCCCTCGATCATCGATGCGGCGGTGATCTTCGCCGCGATGGTCGGCGCCATCGTCTGGAACCTGATCACCTGGGCGCTCGGCATTCCCTCATCGAGCTCGCACGCCTTGATCGGCGGGTTGGTCGGCGCCGGGATGGCCAAGGCCGGCCTCTCGGCCGCGGTCTGGAGCGGGCTATCCAAGACCCTGGCTGCGATCGTACTGTCCCCGGTGGTCGGTTTCGTGCTGGCGATGGCCCTGGTCGCGATCGTGACCTGGGCCTCGGCGCGCTCCACGCCGTTCACGGTCGATCGCGCCTTTCGCATCCTGCAATTTGCGTCGGCTTCGCTCTATTCGCTCGGCCATGGCGGCAACGACGCGCAGAAGACCATGGGCATCATCGCGGTGCTGCTCTATTCTCAGGGTCATCTCGGCAACGAGTTCTCCATTCCGTTCTGGGTGGTGCTGGCCTGCCAGGCCTCGATGGCGCTGGGCACCCTGATGGGCGGCTGGCGCATCGTCCGCACCATGGGACTGCGGATCACCAAGCTGACCCCGATGCAGGGCTTTTGTGCCGAGACCGGCGGGGCCATAACCTTGTTCATGGCGACCGCGCTTGGCGTTCCCGTCTCGACGACGCATACCATCACCGGCGCCATCGTCGGCGTCGGCGCCGCGCGCCGCGTCTCGGCGGTGCGCTGGAACGTGGCGAGCTCGATCGTCTATGCCTGGGTCATCACCATCCCGGCTTCGGCCATCATCGCGGCGCTGACCTATTGGGCAACGCTGTTGTTCCGCTGACGCAGGCTTCCTATATCTGGCGTGCGCGCCCCTTGATTGGCCGGCTTTTCCCTCTAAAACGCACCCCAATGACAGACCTCGCCGTCACGACCAATTCGCTACGCCCGTCGCCGCTTGCCCATGAAGTCGCGCGGCGGCGCACCTTTGCGATCATCTCGCACCCCGACGCCGGCAAGACCACGCTGACCGAAAAGCTGCTGCTGTTTGGCGGCGCCATCAATCTGGCGGGTCAGGTCAAGGCCAAGGGCGAGCGGCGCAACACCCGCTCCGACTGGATGAAGATCGAGCGCGAGCGCGGCATCTCCGTCGTCACCTCGGTCATGACTTTCGAATTCGAGGGCCTCGTGTTCAACCTTCTGGACACGCCGGGCCATGAGGACTTTTCCGAAGACACCTATCGGACGCTGACCGCCGTCAATTCCGCCGTCATGGTGATCGACGCCGCCAAGGGCATCGAGGCGCGCACGCGAAAGCTGTTCGAGGTCTGCCGGCTGCGCGACATCCCCATCATCACCTTCATCAACAAGATGGACCGCGAGAGCCGCGACACGTTTGAGCTTCTGGACGAGATCGAGAAGACGCTGGCGTTGGACACCACGCCGATGACCTGGCCGGTTGGGCGCGGCCGCGATTTCCTCGGCACCTATGATGTGAGGAATGGCGGCGTGCGCCTGCTGGAAGGCGGTGGCGCCAAAACGGGACAGGCCGAACAGATCGAGATCGCCGACCTCGCCGGCCGCAATCCCAATCTCGACGTCGTTGCGATCCAGGACGAGTTGTCGCTGGTCACCGAGGCCTGCAAGCCGTTCGAGCTCGACGCATTCCGCGAGGGCCATCTGACGCCGGTTTATTTCGGTAGCGCGCTGCGCAATTTCGGCGTCGGCGATTTGCTCGATGGCTTGGGACAGTTCGCTCCGCCGCCGCGCGCGCAGGACTCTGATTTGCGCAGGGTCGAGGCATCAGAGCCGCGCATGAGCGCTTTCGTCTTCAAGATCCAGGCCAACATGGATCCGAACCACCGCGACCGTATCGCTTTCGCGCGGCTCTGCTCGGGCAAGCTCAGCCGCGGCATGAAGGCCAAGCTGGTGCGCACCGGAAAGAGCATGCCGCTGGCGAGCCCGCAATTCTTCTTCGCCCAGGACCGCTCGGTCGCCGACGAGGCCTTTGCCGGCGACGTGGTCGGCATTCCCAATCACGGCAGCTTGCGGATCGGCGACACCCTGACCGAAGGCGAAGACATCACCTTCGTCGGCGTGCCGAGCTTCGCGCCGGAGATCGTGCGCCGCGTGCGCCTCACCGACGCGATGAAGGCCAAGAAGCTGAAAGAGGCGCTGCAGCAGATGTCGGAGGAGGGCGTGGTGCAGGTATTCCGCCCGCGCGATGGCGCGCCCGCGCTGGTCGGCGTGGTCGGCCCGCTGCAGCTCGACGTGCTCAAGGCGCGGCTCGACGCCGAGTACTCGCTGCCGGTCGAATTCGAGGTCAGCGAGTTCCAGCTCGCGCGCTGGGTTTCCTCCAGCGACAGGAAGAAGCTCGAGGCCTTCATCGCCGCCAACGGCTCGGGCATCGCCGACGATGTCGACGGCGATCCCGTGTTCATGGCCAAGAACGAATTCTATCTCGGCTATACCAAAGAGCGCGCCGAGGGCATCGCGTTCTCCACCATCAAGGACGTGAAGAAGAAGAAGGCGTGAGACCCGCGCGGTTGTGAACGGTGCGGGCTTGCTGTGGCCGCTCGCGCGCATCATTCTCAAGGGTGTCGCTTTCGAGGCCTGTCATGTTGCGGCGCGTCGTTGTCATAGGTATTCTGCTTCTCGCCGTCGTCATCGCGGGCTCCGCCGACGCGCGGCGTCGGCACCAGATCGATCCGATCCCGTTCTCGCATGAACCCTGCAGCGTGCTGGATGGACGGCCGTGCACCCCAACATACTGCAGCGTGTTCAATCATGGCCCCTGCATCCCCGAGATCGGGTATCCCTATGGCGAGAATTTGCAGCTGACGATCCAGACGGTGCCGGCGAAGGAGGACGAAGAGAAATACAAGCGGCCCGACCACGACCTCGACAATATCGGCGATCTCTTCGCCGAGTTGCGCTCCTGCTGGTCGCCGCCGTCGTCCGATGTCGCGCGCGAGGGCATGCAGATGTCGGTGCGTTTCAGCTTCAAGCGCTCCGGCGAGATGATCGGGCCGCCGCGCATCACCTTTGCGACCGCGGGCGTGCCGGCGGACACGCGCGAGACCTACCTGAAGGCCATCAACGCCTCGCTTGACGCCTGCATCCCCCTGAAATTCAGCGACGGCCTCGGCGGCGCGCTAGCGGGCCGCCCGATCGCGATCCGGTATGTCGATAATCGCGAGCTGGGGAAGGCGACGACTGAGAGCAAGTGAGCATTGCCGCGCCGCCTCCGAAAATGATACGCGAATAGCAATCACAGGGCTAAGGGAGGAGACCGTGGGACTGCTGGTCATGATCGCAGGTTTGATCCTGTTCCTCGGCATTCACACGCTGACGACGCAGCGGGGCTGGCGCGCGCAATGCGTCGCCGCGATGGGCGAGGGGGGTTACAAGATCGGCTATGCCGTGGCGTCGTTTCTGGGGCTCGCGCTGATCGTCTGGGGTTTTGCGCATTATCGCGCTGACGGCATGATTCTGGTCTGGTCGCCGCCGACCTTTCTCAGGCATCTCAATGTCGCGCTGATGCTGCCGGCGGTGATCCTGGTGGTCGCGTCCTACATCCGCGGCCGCATCTACACGGCGGTGAAGCACCCGATGCTGGCGGGCGTAAAGCTGTGGGCGTTCGGCCACCTGCTCGCCAATGGCGATCTCGGCGAAATCATCCTGTTCGGCGCGTTTCTCGCCTGGGCGGTGTTCGACCGGATTTCGCTGAAACACCGCGCCGATACCGGTGCGCCGCCAATTCCCGTAGGCGGCGTCACCAACGATGTAATCGCGGTGGTGGTCGGAATTGTCGCCTATCTCGCGCTTGCCTTCGCGTTCCATCCGGTCGTGATCGGCGTGCCCGTCATTGGAACCTGATAGGATGGATTGGTCGAAATTCTCGATTCCGGCGATGCGGCAGGAAGCACGTTTCGGCGATCGTGTCGTGCCGGCATTTAGCGAGCGCCCGGCCAACATCTGGGAGATGGTTGCGCGCGCGGCCGCGAATAATCCCGATGCCGAGGCGCTGGTCTGCGGCGACAAGCGGATGAGCTGGCGCGAGGTGATCCGGGAGTCGCAACGCATCGCGGCCGGTTTTCGCAAGCTCGGCCTCGAGCCCGGCGATCGCGTCGCGATCCTGCTCGGCAATCGAATCGTGTTCCCGCTCATGCTGTTCGCCGCCGCGCACCAAGGCTTGATCACGGTCTTGCTCGGCACGCGACAACAGAAACCGGAAATCGCCTATGTTCTGAACGATTGCGGCGCGAGCTGTCTCATTCACGAGGCTTCGCTCGCCGCCCGCGTGCCCGATACGAAGGACGTGACGCAGTTGAAGCATCGCATCGTCATCGATGATGACCCCAGTCGATCGGATTTCACGCGCCTCGCCGACAATCCGCCGTTGTCCGATCCGGCCGCGGTCGGCGAAGAAGACACCGCGATGATCCTCTATACGTCAGGGACGACCGGCAGGCCGAAGGGCGCGATGCTGGCTCATTGCAATATCATTCATTCTTCCATGGTGTTCGCATCGAGCATGCAGCTCACCGCCGCCGAGCGCTCGATCGCCGCGGTGCCGCTCGCCCATGTCACCGGCGTCGTCGCCAACATCATGACCATGGTCGCCTGCGGCGGCACGCTGATCATCGCCGCCGAGTTCAAGGCATCAGATTATCTCAAGCTCGCCGCGCGCGAGCGGGTCACCTACACCGTGCTGGTGCCGGCGATGTATAATCTCTGCCTGCTCCAGCCGGATTTCGACAGCTACGATCTCTCGTCATGGCGTATCGGCGGCTTCGGCGGCGCGCCGATGCCGATCGCGACCATCGAACGACTGGCGACGAAGCTGCCAGGCCTCAAGCTGATGAACTGCTATGGGGCAACCGAGACCACGTCGCCCTCGACCATCATGCCCGGCGAATTGACCGCCGCTCACATCGACAGCGTCGGCTTGCCCTGCCCGGGCGCGACGATCATCGTCGTTGACGCGGAGGGACGCGAGCTGCCGCGCGGCGAGATCGGCGAGATCTGGATCCACGGCGCCTCCGTCATCAAAGGTTACTGGAATAATCCGAAAGCCACCGTTGAAAGTTTTACCGGCGGCTTCTGGCATTCCGGCGATCTCGGCTCCATCGATGCCGACAATCTGGTGCGGGTGTTCGACCGCCAGAAGGACATGATCAACCGCGGCGGTCTCAAGATCTATTCCGCCGAAGTCGAGTCGGTTTTGGCCGGCCATGACAGCGTGGTCGAGAGTGCGATCATCGCCAAGCCGTGTCCCGTGCTTGGCGAGCGCGTGCACGCGGTTGTCGTCACACGCAACGAAGTTTCGAGCGAGACCCTGCGCGCCTGGTGCGCCGAGCAGCTGTCCGATTACAAGGTGCCGGAGACCATGCTGCTGACGCGCGACCCTTGCCGCGCAACGCCAATGGCAAGGTGATGAAGCGCCTGCTGCGGGAGGGGATGGGGGCTTAACGTTGCCCGGCAACAGGGCACCGTTAACGCCTTGATCCCGCTCACTTTGCCTTGCCAGCGCCATATCGTTAGGGTAACGCCGCCGCGAGATGCTGGACTTGGCCTTTCCGGCGCGCCCGGACGTGGCGATGGGATACACTTAAGTGTCTGAATTATTTGATGAAGTAGACGAGGAAGTCCGTCGCGAGCAACTCAAGAAGCTCTGGGACAAGTACTCGCTCTTTATTATCGCCGTGGCGATCCTGATCGTCGCCGCCGTCGGCGGTTGGCGCGGCTACCAATATCTGGAAGCCAAGAAGGCCGCCGAAGCGGGCGACGCGTTCAACAAGGCGGTCGAGCTCTCCGAGCAGGACAAGCACAGCGACGCCGAGACCGCGTTCTCCGATCTCGTGGCCAAGAGCCCTTACGGCTATCGCCTGCTGTCGCGCTTCCGCCTCGCCGCTGAAGTCGAGAAGCGCGATCCCAAGGCCGCCGTGCAGATGTTCGATGACCTCGCCGCCGATCGCAGCATCGGCGCCGAGCAGCAGGAACTGGCGCGCATTCGCGCCGGCGGCATCCTGGTCGATAGCGCAGGCTATGCCGACATGAAGCAGCGGCTCGAGGCCGATACGACGCCGAATGCGACCTTCCGCCATGTCGCGCGCGAATTGCTGGCCTTGTCCGCGGTTCGCGCCAATGATTCCACCGCCGCGCGGCAATGGCTCGACATGATTTCGGGTGACGTCGAGACGCCGCCCAGCGTACGTTCGCGTGCCGAAGCGTTGCAAGCCTTGCTGCCGCCGGTCGCCAAGAGCTGACGGCCGGATTTGGACCTGAGAGATCGACCATGCGCCGACCGCAACGTCTGATCGCAGCTGCCGTCCTGATCGCGATCTCGGGCGCGCTTGCCGGCTGCTCCAGCGGTTTCGGCAGCAACTTCGATCCGACCGATCTGCTCGACTGGCTCGACACCAAGAAGAAGCTGCCGGGCGAGCGCAAGCCGGTCTTCCCCGAGGGCGTGCCCGGCCTCGAGCAGGGCGTGCCGAAGGATCTGTACAAGGGCGCGCAACAGCAGCAGCCGGACGTTCCGCCGGTGGCCGCGGCTCCGCAGCCTCCGCCGTCGGAGCCGAAGCAGGTTGCCAAGAAGGGCAAGGGCAAGCCGCCCGCCGCCACTGACCAGGCCGCCGCGCCTGCCGAGGTCGATGGTGAAGCCCAGGCGACCGAAGAGCCGGCCGCAACGCCTCCCGCGCCCAAGCCGAAGAAGATCGCGCGCAAGCGCACAACCGCGCCGCCGCCCGATCCCAATACGCCCCCGCCGCAGGCTGCCGCGCCCGCCGCCCAATCGGCGCAGCAATCGCCGACGCCTTTCCCGGCGCCACTGCCGGGCGGCACCTTCACGCGTTAAATCCAGCCGTTCATTGCATTTGACATGAGCCCACCAAGGCGGGCACGGGTAGGCCATGCCGTTCACCATCGCCATCATCGGCCGGCCCAATGTCGGCAAAGTCGACGCTATTCAACCGCCTGGTCGGACAGAAGCTCGCGCTCGTCGATGACGAGCCCGGCGTCACGCGCGACCGCAGGGAAGGCGAGGCGCGGCTCGGCGATCTCGAATTCACGATCATCGACACCGCGGGCCTGGACGAGGGCGCGAAGGGCTCGTTGACGGCGCGGATGCAGGAGCAGACCGAGACCGCGATCAAGCTCGCCGACGCCCTGATGTTCGTGGTCGATGCGCGCGCCGGCCTGACGCCGACCGATCGCGCCTTTGCCGATTTCGCGCGGCGCGCCGACAAGCCGGTGCTGCTGATCGCCAACAAGAGCGAGGGCAAGCATGGCGATGCCGGCGCGATGGAGGCCTACGCGCTCGGACTTGGCGATCCCATTCAGATATCGGCCGAGCACGGCGAAGGTCTCAGCGAGCTCTATGACGCCTTGCGTGCGCTGCTACCCGAGCCCGCAGATGAACGCGATGAGGACGAGGAAATCGAAGACGATTTCGCGACGCGGCCGATCCGTGTTGCGATCGTCGGCCGGCCCAATGCGGGCAAATCCACGCTGATCAATCATCTGCTCGGCGAGGAGCGGCTGCTGACCAGTCCCGAGGCCGGCACGACGCGGGATTCCATCGCGGTCGAGATCGAATGGAAAGGCCGCACCTTCCGTGTGTTCGACACGGCGGGCCTGCGGCGCCGCTCGCGGATCGACGAGAAGCTGGAAAAACTCTCGGTCGCGGACGCGCTGCGCGCCGTGCGCTTTGCCGAGGTCGTCGTGCTGATGATGGATTCGCAGAACAGGTTCGAGGAGCAGGATCTGCGCATCGCCGATTTGATCGAGCGCGAGGGCAGGGCGCTGGTCATCGCCGTCAACAAATGGGATCTGGTCGATGCCAGGGGTGGACAAATCTCCGCGTTGCGCAGGGATGCCGACCACTGGCTGCCGCAGGTCACGGGCGCGCCCGTCGTCGCCGTCTCCGGCTTGATGGGCGAGGGCATCGACCGCCTGATGCAGGCGATCGTCGAGGCCTATGCGGTCTGGAACAAGCGCGTTTCGACATCTGCGCTCAATCGCTGGTTCGAGCAGGCGGTCGCGGCCAATCCGCCGCCGGCGGTCTCGGGCCGGCGATTGAAACTGAACTACATCACGCAGACCAAGGCGCGGCCGCCGAGCTTCGTGCTGTTCTGCTCGCGCGCCGACGCCGTGCCGCAGTCCTATCTGCGTTACCTCACCAACTCGTTGCGCGAGGTCTTCGAGTTGCCGGGCACGCCGGTGCGGATCACCTTGCGTGAGAAAGCCAATCCCTTCGCGCACAAGCGAAAGCGGCTGTCATGAGCGGGCAGGCATCGGAGGCCGCGGTTGAGGCGCCGGCGCCGAAGGGAGCCGCAGTCGCCTTCATCTTCGTCACCGTGCTGCTCGATATGCTGGCGCTCGGCGTCGTCATCCCGATCCTGCCCAAGCTGATCGAAAGCTTCGTCGGCAACGACACGGCAAGCGCCGCGCGCATCTTCGGCCTGTTCGGCACCGTCTGGGCGCTGATGCAGTTTCTGTTTCAACCGGTGTTCGGCAGCCTGTCGGATCGCTTCGGGCGGCGGCCGGTGGTGCTGCTGTCCAACTTTGGCCTGGCCGCGGACTACGTGCTGATGGCGCTGGCGCCGTCATTGTGGTGGCTGTTCATCGGTCGCATCATCTCGGGCATCACGTCATCGAGCATCTCCACCGCCTTCGCCTATATCGCCGATGTCACGCCGCCGGAGAAGCGCGCGGCCGTGTTCGGCAAGATCGGCGTCGCTTTCGGCGCGGGCTTCATCCTCGGGCCCGCACTCGGCGGCCTGTTCGGCGACGTCTCGCCGCGGCTGCCGTTCTGGATCGCTGCGGGACTGAGCTTCCTCAACTGGCTCTACGGCCTGCTGATCCTGCCGGAGTCGTTGCCGAAGGCGCGCCGCTCGGCATTCCATTGGCGCAGCGCCAATCCCGTCGGCGCGCTGCGGCTGTTGCGGTCCGACCGCGTGCTCACGGGATTGTCGCTCGCCAATTTCTTCGCCCAGCTCGCGCATGTGGTGCTGCCATCGGTCTTCGTGCTCTACGCCGGCTATCGCTATGGCTGGGACGTCAAGACGGTCGGGCTCGTACTCGCCGCCGTCGGCATCCTGTCGATGATCGTGCAGGGCATGGCGATCGGCCCGATCGTGAAGTCATTCGGCGAGCAAAACGCACTGTTGTTTGGCCTCGCCTGCGGCGCGATCGGCCTGTTCATCTACGGCGCAGCGCCGACCGGCCTGTGGTTCTGCGCAGGCCTGCCGGTGAACGCATTGTGGGGTGTCGCGGGCGCCGCGACACAGGCGCTGATGACGCGGCGGGTGAGCGCGGAGCAGCAGGGTCAATTGCAGGGCGCAACGTCGAGCGTGCAGAGCGTGTCGCAGATGCTCGGACCGTTCCTGTTCACGCTGATCTTTGCTTATTTCATCGGCGACAGCGCGCCGGTGAAATTGCCGGGGGCGCCGTTCCTGCTGGCGGGAGCGTTGCTCGCGCTGGCGCTCGGGGTCGCCGCGAGAACGCTGAAGGGCGCGAAAGAGGGTTAGCGCGCCGGAGCAGCCGGCGTTGTTCGTCGAGGTGTGAGGGCGGTACCTCAGCGCTCACTCGGCCGCGTGAAAGCTCATCAGCTTGCGCGTCTTGTAATCGAACAGCTTGCCCGTCTCGCTCCACTCGGGCGCGCACATCGGCAGGATCAATTCCGCCGCCTGCTCGGGCGTGTCGAGCGTGATCGGATCCTCGCCGGGAAAGACGACAGCGCGCATGCGGGTGCGGATCGGCCCGGGGCTGAACAGGTTGACGCGGATCGGCGTCGACGCGGTCTCCGCCGCCCACACCCGCACCAGGGTTTCGAGCGCAGCCTTGGACGCTGCGTAGGGACCCCGATAGCCCGGCGCCTCTGCGCGGAGCCGGCGGTGATGAACACGGCGCGGCCGGCGTCGGACGCGCGCAGCAGCGGCTCCATGCAGCGGATCAACTGGAAATTCGCGGTGAGATTGACCGCGATCACGTCGTTCCATGGCTTGAGATCGACATGGCCGAGCGGCGAGGAGGGACCGGCCACGCCGGCATTGCCGACGAGGATGTCGATCTTGCCGTGACGCTCATGCAGCGCCGCGCCGAGCCGCGCGATGCCGTCGCTGTCGGTCATGCTGAGCGGCACCAGCGTCGCTGAGCCGCCGTCCTTCCTGATCTCGTCGTCGAGTTCTTCAAGCCCGCCCTGTGTGCGCGCGACCGCGACGATGTGCGCACCCGCTTTGGCGAGCGCGCGAGCGGTGGCGTAGCCGATGCCGCGCGAAGCGCCGGTGACGACGGCGATGCGAGAGGTGAGGGAAGCAGACATTGTGACAGCTCTATCAGTGTCGTCCCGGCGAACGCCGGGACCCATCCGCCGTGACGGTTATGATGGCGAAGGGTGGTTGTATCCAATGGCGTCCGAAAACGAAGGCCGGTGGTTATGGGTCCCCGCGCCGGAGCGCAATTGCGCCCTAGGCGGGGACGACAGCTAGCTTGCCTCCGCCAGCAGCGAGAGCTGCCGCGGCAGTACCTCGACCTGGGCCTGGTCGGTGAGCGTGGTCGGATAGTCGCCGGTGAAGCAGTGATCGGCGAACTTCGGATTGGCGGGATCTCTGCCCGGATAGCCCATTGCGCGGTACATGCCGTCGATCGTGAGGAAAGCCAGCGAGTCCGCGCCGATGATCTCGCGCATCTCCTCGATCGAATGGGTCGCCGCCAACAGCCCGCCACGGTCGGGCAGGTCGATGCCGTAATAGTCGGGATAGAGGATCGGCGGCGAGGCGAGGCGGAAGTGCACCTCGCGCGCGCCGGCGTCGCGCATCATGCGCACGATCTTCTTCGAGGTGGTGCCGCGCACCAGCGAGTCGTCGATCAGGATGATGCGCTTGCCCTCGATCGCGGCGCGATTGGCGTTGTGCTTCATCTTCACGCCGGATTCGCGGATCGCCTGGGTCGGCTGGATGAAGGTGCGGCCGACATAGTGGTTGCGGATGATGCCGAGTTCGAACGGCACGCCCGAGTGCTGGGCGTAGCCGACCGCGGCGGGCACGCCGGAATCCGGCACCGGTACGACCACGTCGACATCGACGTGGCTCTCGCGGGCGAGCTGCGCGCCGAACGCCTTGCGCACCTCATAGACCGAGCGGCCGTGGACGAGGGAATCCGGCCGCGAGAAATAGATGTATTCGAACACGCAGGGCCGCGGCGGCCTCAGTGGGAACGGCTTGTGGGTCTGCGCGCCGTGCTCGTCGAACACGTAGATCTCGCCGGGCTCGATATCCCGCACGAATTTGGCGCCGATGATGTCGAGCGCACAGGTCTCCGAGGTCAGGATCGGACAGCCGTCGAGTTCGCCCAGCACCAGCGGGCGAATGCCGAGCGGATCGCGCGCGCCGATCAGCTTCTTGTTGGTCATCGACACCAGCGCGTAGGCGCCCTCGATGGTGCGCAGCGCCTCGATGAAGCGGTCGATGAAGCGGTTGCGCTTGGACTGCGCGACCAGATGCAGGATCACCTCGGTGTCGGTGGTCGACTGCATCATCGCGCCGCCCCGCACCAGCTCGCGGCGCAGCGCAAGGCCATTGGTGAGGTTGCCGTTGTGGCCGACGGCGAAGCCGCCGGCATTGAGTTCGGCAAACAGCGGCTGCACGTTACGCAGGATGGTGGCGCCGGTCGTGGAATAGCGGACATGGCCGACGGCGACATGGCCGGGCAGGCGCTCGATCACCTCGCGGCGGGAGAAGGTATCGCCGACGAGGCCGAGCCGGCGTTCGCTGTGAAATCGTGATCCGTCATAAGAGACGATACCGGCGGCCTCCTGGCCGCGATGCTGAAGGGCGTGCAGTCCGAGTGCGGTGATGGCGCCAGCGTTGGGATGGCCGAAAATACCGAACACGCCGCACTCTTCACGGAGCGTATCTCCCTCGAGGTCGTCCTGTAGCTCGATCGTGGCGGCGCCGAATTTGAGATCGAGCTGGGCGTCCTGATCAGGGTTTTGCATCTCGTCTACCGCGCCTCGTTTAGAGTTGAACAACCTCTTGCCACTTGTTGCGTTCACTCGCCTTTTTCACTTCGTTTTTTGGTCTTTTTACTTGGCCCCGGACTTTTCGATCTGCTTCTTCAGGCCGTCGCGGGCAGACTTGCTGTAACCTTCAGCGGCGCCCGGTTGGGCCGAATCGGTATCGGCCGTATCGTCTTCAGGCTTATTCTTCTTGAATTTCTTTAAAATGGTGTTCTCGGGGTCGTCAGGCAAGAGCGACATCAGCCAATCGCCGGTTCCCTGCAGCACCACCCGGGACTTGGCGCCCGACACCCAGTCCGGCCGCTGCTTGTCCGGCACCAGCCAGCTGAAGAACAGGAAGGCCACGACCACGATCAGGAGGCCGCGGGCGAGCCCGAACAGGAAACCCAGGGTGCGGTCCAGCGCGCCGATCCGGGAATCCAGGATCATGTCCGAAATCTTAACCGTGATGACGGAGACGACGATCAGGGTGCCGACGAAGACACCGGCCACCACCACGATGGCGGCGACCGTGTCGTTGTTGAAATAGGTCTTGGCGGTCGGCAGCAGCTTGCCGAACGAATAGAGCGTCGCCAGCGCGGCGCAGCCCCAGGCCGCGATCGACAGGATTTCGCGCATGAAGCCGCGGACCATCGCAAGCAGGCCCGAAACCAGCATGACGCCGAGCAGGATGAGGTCGAGGATCGTTATCGGCATCGGCTGGTCTGGTCCGCTGGCAAGTCGAAATGTTCCGAAATCGGCGCCTCAACGCCGTCCTACCTGAGGGGCTTATAAGGCGTCCGGCAAGACCGGAAATCGCCCTGTCCCGCGCGCGGGTTGTATAGCGGCGAGGGGGCCGAACGTCACCTCCAGCTAGCCCTCTGAACGGCGGAATCTCGCAGGTGTGGCATTTTTTTCGGGCTCGGAGGTGCGGTTTCCCCGGGGGCTGCCGCGAGCCGCGATTTCGGCCACCAAGGTGGTCAGCGAGCCGATGGTGTTGAGCGAAAGTCCGGCATCGCCGCCGACCTCGCCTCGGGCAGCTTCGGGCAAGACGGCGCGGCCAAACCCGAGTTTTGCCGCCTCTTTCAGGCGGCTCGCAGTTTGGGCCACCGGCCGGACCGCGCCGGACAGCGAAATCTCGCCGAAATAGACCGCATCCGGAGGCAGCGGCGCATTGACCAGCGAAGAGACCAGCGCGGCCGCCGCGGCAAGGTCGGCTGCCGGTTCCTGGATGCGCAGGCCGCCGGCGACGTTCAAATACACGTCATGGCCGGAGAGTTTGACCCCGCAATGGGCCTCCAGCACCGCCAGCACCATGGAGAGCCGGCTCGGGTCCCAGCCGACCACGGCGCGGCGTGGCGTGCCGAGCGAGGTCGGGGCCACCAGCGCCTGCAATTCGACCAGCACCGGGCGGGTGCCCTCGATGCCCGCGAACACCGCCGTCCCGGGCGTGCCGAGATCGCGCTGGGATAGGAACAGCTCGGAGGGATTGGTGACCTCGCGAAGGCCGAGGCCGGTCATCTCGAACACGCCGATCTCGTCGGTCGGGCCGAAGCGGTTCTTCACCGCGCGCAGGATGCGGAATTGCTGCGAGCCTTCGCCCTCGAAGGACAGCACGGCGTCGACCATGTGCTCGACCACGCGGGGACCGGCGATCTGGCCGTCCTTGGTGACGTGGCCGACCAGGATGATCGCCGCGCCCGATTTCTTGGCAAACCGTATCAGCGCCTGCGCCGAGGCGCGGACCTGCGTCACCGTGCCCGGCGCGGATTCCACCGTGTCGGTCCACATGGTCTGGATCGAGTTCGATCACGATCAGGCGCGGCACCGCGCCTTCCGACAGCGTCGAGACGATGTCCTCGACGGAGGTTTCGGCGGCGAGCTGCACCGGCGCGTCGGCAAGGCCCAGCCGCTCGGCGCGCAGCCGCACCTGCGCGACCGCCTCTTCGCCGGAGATGTAGACCGCGCGGTGACCGGCGCGCGCGAGCAAGCTCGTCGCCTGCGTCAGCAGCGTCGATTTGCCGATGCCGGGATCGCCGCCGACCAGCAGCACCGAGCCGCGCACAAAACCGCCGCCGGTGACGCGGTCGAGCTCGGCCATGCCCGACGGCAGGCGCGGGGCCTCATGGCTCTTGCCGGTCAGCGTCTCCAGCGCGAATTGCCGGCCCTTGCGCCTGGAGCGGATCGAGACCGGCATCGAGGTCGCGCCGGTCGTGTCTTCCTCCGCAAGTGTGTTCCACTCGCCGCAGGACTCGCACTTGCCCTGCCAGCGGTTATAGGCCGAGCCGCAGTTCTGACAGACGAATGAGAGGGTGGATTTGGCCATCGATGTGTGAACCAGGAGAGCGGTTAAGTAGGTCGCAACACAGTCCATAGCATGGAAATGAAGATTCGTTCCTTTTTTGTTCTATGTGCTTTTTGCCCCCTTTGTACGGCCCGATACAAGACCCTCAGTGGTCTAATTCGAGTTTTGGGCGATCATTTTCGGCAGTACCCACATGCCAAACAGAGAGATCGCGATCACTCCCACATACGCGATCCATCCAAAATCGCGCATTGCGTGGTAGTGCGCAGAAAGTTGTCCGCTTGCGAAGCCGACCGACAAACCACTCAGAATTGGGTACAGAACAATTCCGACGATGCACTATGGACCAGCCCAAAATGAAATCACCATTGATACAGCCATACACGCAAGTATGACGACCCAAACTGTGAGTTCAGCCATTGAGCTACCCCGAGTTGGATCATAAGCGTTCCCGGTTGGGTGAGAGAAAGTCCGTCCATATGAGGTAGACACCGAAGAGGGCAGGGAAAGCACCAAGCTTGAACGCAATGCCTCTTCCGCCGAGCACCAGCCATTCATAGGTTGCCCATGACCCGCCTACAATCATAGCCACGTAAAGGACTAGGGAAACAACCTTGCGCATGGCCACATTATGCGAGCGTCCGCTATTGAGCGCTAGGTATCATCTCAGTCACAATCAAAACTGATCTGATGACCTCAGCGCCTACTTGATCGTCACGAACGGCACCGCCGAGCCCGGCACCATCGTGGTCGGCAGCACGCCGTTCCAGCGTTCGGCCTGCGTCAGCGCAATGATGTTGGGGTTGGAGCCGAGCGCCTCGGCGCGGGCCTTGATGGCGGCGGCTTCGGCCTCGCCGGTGACCCTGATGTTGGAAGCGCGGGCTTCGCCGTTCAGCTTTGTGGCTTCGGATTGGGCCAACGCTTCGGCGCGAACCGCGTTGGCTTTCGCGGTCGCCTGCGTCACCGTGATCTGCGCCTGCACCTTCTCGCGTTCGGCGTTCTGCTGCAGCTTCTGCACCTCGACCTCCGCCAGCATGCGCTGCTCGATCGAGTGCAAATAGTTCTGGCTGAATTCGATGTTCTCGAGCTGCACAGAGTCGATGATGATCATGGGATCGTATTTCAGCGTCTCCGTGATCGCATCCTTGATCGCGCCATTGAGCGCGCCGCGCTCCTGGATCGCCTTGACCGCGGTATAGCGGCCGAACACGACCTTGACCTGCTGGTTGACGACGGGGCTGACCACCTGGTTGACCGCGGCGTCGAGCCTGCCGAACTTGGCGTAGAGGTCGGCGACCTTTTCCGGCGCGGCGTGCAAGGTCACGCTGATCTTCAGGTCGGCCGGCTGCTGGTCGTAGGAATAGGAGTTCATCTTGTCCCAGGAATAGGTCGACGTCTTGACGCTGACCTTCTCGACACTGTCGAACAGCGGCAATTTGAATCCAAGGCCCGGCTGCGCGGTGCCGATCACGGCGCCATTGCGCAGGAGAACGCCGCGCTCGGTCTGGTCGACCGTGTACCAACTGCCGCCGGCGATGATCAGAATAACAATGAGGGCGACGACGACGCCGATAATGCCCCGGTTCATAACTGCGCTCCTGGATGTTCGGAGGCCGCAAATACCTGCCAAGCCTAAACGAAGGCTGAGGCGTGGCCTGACCTTTGTCACTCCGTCGGTCAATCCTCGGGATTGGTTCAGCGTGGATGACCGGAAACGGCAGAATTTTAGGAAGTGGCCGCCGTCCAGAGCAGTGAAAGACCGGCGACAAGCATGATGCCGTCCATCAGCAGGCGGAAGCGATCCGGCTCGAGATGCAGCACGAAGCGCTTGGCGATGAAGGCGCCGAACATCAGCGATGAGCCGGCGATGAGGCCCTTGAGCGCGATATCGGCATTCAGCGCCCCGAAGCGTTCGAAGGTGACGGACTTGCTGAAATAGAGACCGAGCGAGCTGGCGGCTTCGGTGGCGAGGAACGCGCCCTTGCTCAATCCGTAGAACAGGAACAGCGGCACGCTCAGCGGTCCCGTCGACACCACGATGCCGGTGAGAAAGCCGATCACCGCGCCGCCGATCGCAAGATGCCAGAGATTGGCTTTCAATTCGTGGCGCGCGAGCCAGTGCCGCACCGGCACCATCGCGATGAGGAAGACGCCGATGGCGATGTCGACCGCGTGCGCGGGCAGCGCCAGCAGCGTGCGTGCGCCGAGTGCGGCGGCCGGGATGCCCGTCACCGAATAGGCGAGGCAGGCGCGCCAGTCGACCTCGCGCCACCAGGCGAGAATCCGCGAGAGATTCGCAAGCACGGCGGCGATCGCCATGATCGGCACCGCCTGCTTCGGCCCGTATTGATAGACCAGCACCGGCATCAGCATGATCGAGGAGCCGGTGCCGACGATGCCGGAGATGGTGCCGGCGATCAGGCCGACGATGAGGACGAACAGAAAGCCCACGCGAATCGTCTCGTTGTGAGAAGCTACTTCAGCACAATCCACGCCGGTGCGTGATCGCTGGCGCCGTCCTCGCCGCGGATCCTGCGGTCGACGCCGGCCTTGGCAAGGCGCGGCGCAAGCGCGGGGCTGAGCAGGAGATGGTCGAGCCGCAGCCCCGCATCGCGCGGCCAGCGATTGCGCTTGTAATCCCAGAAGGTGAACATCGGTTTCGAGGGATGTACGTTGCGGATCGCGTCGGTCCAGCCCTGCGCCACCAGCGAGGCAAAGGCCGCGCGGCTCTTCGGCTGGATCAGGGCGTCCTTGTCCCAGGACTTGGTCGGGTAGATGTCGAGCGGCGTCGGCGCGACATTGTAATCGCCGGCGAGCACGACCGGCAGATCCTGCTTGAGCAGTTTTGCGGCGTGCAGCTTCAGCCGCCTGAACCAGTCGAGCTTGTAGTCGAATTTCGGACCCGGCTGCGGATTGCCGTTCGGCAGATAGAGGCAGGCAACGACGATGCCGCCGACGGCGGCCTCGATATAGCGCGCCTCATGGTCGCCGCGGCCGCCCGGCAATTCCGTGCGGGTCAGCACCGGCTCCGACTTGCGCGAGAGGATGGCAACGCCATTCCAGGTCTTCTGTCCGCGCCAGACCGCGCCGTAGCCGGCCTTCTCGATCGCGGCAATCGGAAATTCGTTGTCGGCCGCCTTCAACTCCTGCAGACAGACCACGTCGGGCTTTGCGGCGCGCAGCCAGCGCAAGAGGTTCGGCAGGCGGCGGTTGACATTGTTGATGTTGAAAGTCGCAATCTTCATGGTCCGGGTGACCGTCGTCGGTTCATCGTCGGTTGGGCCGGATCGGGAAGGGACGTTGACCCATTCTCAGTGTGCGAGGTTACCAACCGTTCGTCAAAGAAGCCGCCGAACCGACGCCGTTGCGCTCGAACGACGCGCGCATTGTGGCAAAATGTCCACAGACATTGGCCCACCCGCCGACAGTGGGCAGCGACGCGGAAAACGCTCTCGCCTTCAAATCTCCTTGCGAACGAGTCACAACTTGTTAGGATTCGCTGACCTACCAACTCCGCGATGACTTACTCTTCGCATGACACCTTGCACTTCAAGCTGACGCGACACGGCCAATAACGACAAACCGCCGGCTTCGCTCACCGCATGTGGCGCTGATCGTCGACTGGCAGCCAGTTTCAGGCAACGCCACGCGCTGAGAGGCGGCAGCTCCGTGGCCCAGATATCCGCCATCGGAGGAACTCATGGTCACCATAAAAGTGAATGGACAGGAGCGCACGTTCGACGGCGATACGTCGATGCCGCTCCTGTGGTTTCTGCGCGACGAACTCGGCCTGACCGGCACGAAATTCGGCTGCGGCGTGGCGCTCTGCGGCGCCTGCACCGTCCATCTCGACGGTGAAGCCATCCGCTCCTGCGGCGTCGCAATGTCCGACATCAACGGCAAGTCTGTCACCACGATCGAAGGCCTCCATCCCACCGGCGAGCATGCGGTGCAGGTCGCCTGGCGCAACGTCAGCGTTCCGCAATGCGGCTACTGCCAGTGCGGCCAGATCATGCAGGCCGCGGCCTTGCTCGCGAAAACCCCCGCACCGTCAGACGCGCAGATCGACGACGCCATGTTCGGCAACATCTGCCGCTGCGGTTGCTACCAGCGCATCCACACCGCGATCCGCGCGGCTTCGAAGGGGGCATGACATGACCTATCAGCGCAATCAGCAAAACGTCGTCATCGCCAATGTCAGCCGCCGCAACATGCTCAAGGGCATCGCGGGTACCGGCGTGTTCGTGCTCGCCGCGCAATTCCCGGCGATCCGTCCCGCCATGGCCTATGCCACCGGCGCCGAGAAGATGCCGCACGGCGTGGTCACCAATCCGCACATCTTCGTCTCCATCGACAAGGACGGCATCGTCACCATCGTGGCGCATCGCGCCGAGATGGGGAACGGCGCGGCGCGCACCTCGCTGCCGATGATCGTCGCCGACGAGCTCGACGCCGACTGGGCAAGCGTGCGCGTGGTCCAGTCGCCGGGCGATGAGGAAACCTATGGCAACCAGGACACCGACGGCTCGCGCAGCGTCCGCCACTTCATCCAGCCGATGCGGCAGGTCGGCGCCGGCGCGCGCAAGATGCTGGAGCTTGCCGCCGCCAAGCGTTGGGGCGTCGACCCCAGCGAAGTGCAGGTTCGCCTGCATGAGGTCGTCCACAAGACCTCCGACAAGAAGCTCGGCTTCGGCGAGCTTGCGGCCGACGCCGCGGCGTTGCCGGCACCCGCGATCGATACCCTCAAGCTGAAGTCGCCGAGCGAGTTCCGCTACATCGGCAAGGGCACGATCTCGATCGTCGACCTCAACGACATCACCACCGGCAAGGCGATGTACGGCCAGGACGTGCGGTTGCCCAACATGCTCTACGCCTCGATCGAGCGCACGCCCGTGGTCGGCGGCAAGGTCGCAAGCCTCGATGACAGCGCGGCCATGAAAGTCCCGGGCGTCGTCAAGGTGGTCAAG
Source organism: uncultured Alphaproteobacteria bacterium (assembly GCA_963732085.1). Taxonomy (GTDB): domain Bacteria; phylum Pseudomonadota; class Alphaproteobacteria; order Rhizobiales; family Xanthobacteraceae; genus Bradyrhizobium. The sequence continues at coordinate 293,425 of CAVSYJ010000001.1, forward strand.
ATCGCGGGCACGCCTGCGCCCGCCGCGTTCTCGCCGCTGGAAGGCGTGGCCGTGATCGCGAAGAGCACCTGGGCGGCGATGAAGGGCCGCGAGGCGCTCAAGATCACCTGGGATGACGGACCGAACGGCACATTCGATTCCGTATCCTACAAGGCGATGCTGGAAGAGAACGTGCGCAAGCCCGGTCGGCTCGAACGCGCCGAAGGCGATGCCGATGCGGCGTTGAAGTCGGCGGCGAAGGTGGTGACGGCGGAATATTATTCGCCGCATCTGGCGCATGCGACCATGGAGCCGCCGGCCGCCACGGCGCGGATCGCCGACGGCAAGCTGGAGATCTGGACCTCGGTCCAGAGCCCCGGCGGTGCGCGCGACGATATCGCCAAGCGAATGGGCTTCGACACCAAGAACGTCGTCCTGCACAACATGCTGCTCGGCGGCGGCTTCGGCCGCAAGTCGAAATGGGACTTCGCCATCGAGGCCGCGCTGTTGTCCAAGGCGATGGACGGCGCGCCGGTCAAGGTGGTGTGGACCCGCGAGGACGACATCAAGCATGGCTTCTACCACACCGTCACGGCGGAGCGTCTGGAGGCCGGCATCGACAAGGACAACAAGGTCGTGGCCTGGCGGCACCGCAGCGCGGCGCCGAGCCTGTTCGCGAACTTCAAGCCGGACGATAAATATCCGGGCTTCATCGAGCTCGGCATGGGCTTCGTCGACACGCCATTCAACGTGCCGAACGTCCGGCTGGAGAGCGGCGAGGCCCAGTCGCATGTGCGGGTCGGCTGGTTCCGCTCGGTCAACAACGTGGCGCATGCCTGGGCGATCCAGTCCTTCGTCGCCGAGATCGCGGCCGAGCTGAAGCGCGATCCCAAGGACATGCTGCTCGAGCTGATCGGCCCCGCGCGGATCGTCGACTCGCCGAAGAAGGCGACCACCGAGTGGTGGGACTATGGCGAGCCCAACGACGTCTATCCGGTCGACACCGGACGGCTGCGCAAGGTCGCCGAACTCGTCGCCGAGAAGGCGGGCTGGGGCCGCAAGATGGCGCCCGGCACCGGGCTCGGCATCGCCGCCCATCGCAGCTTCGTCAGCTACATCGCGACCGTGGTCGAGGTGGCTGTCGATGCCAAGGGCAACATCACGGTGCCGCGCGTCGACACCGCGATCGACTGCGGCTTCTATGTCAATCCCGAGCGCATCCGCTCGCAGATTGAAGGCGCCGCGGTGATGGGCCTGTCGCTCGCCAAGTACGGCGAGATCACGCTCAAGAACGGGCGGGTCGAGCAGAGCAATTTCGACGATTACCAGGTCATCCGGCATTACGAGGCGCCGGCCGTGACCAATGTGCATATCGTCGAGAACAGCATCGACGTGCCCTCGAGCGGCGTCGGCGAGCCCGGCGTGCCGCCGTTCACGCCGGCGCTGTGCAACGCGATCTTCGCGGCGACGGGAAAACGCATCCGCAAGCTGCCGATCGGCGGTCAGCTCGCCTGATCGTGCGCTGGCGCACACGACACGAAACCGGAGCGAAAGCTCCGGTTTCTTTTTTGTGACGAGAAGACTTAAGGGGAGGAGGCCGCCGCTTCCTCGGATTGCAGCGCAGGTGCCGCCGTCTCCACCGGCGTCGCGGCCCCGCCCTTGTAGACGCGCGCGTAGCGCCGACCGAGATTGGTCATGACCTCGTAGCCGATGGTGCCGAAATGGTGCGCGATCTCGTCGACCGTGATGCCTTCGCCGATCAGGGTCACCATGTGGCCGCGCCGCGCCGCATTCGCGGGCAGGTCGGTGACGTCGACCGCGACGAGGTCCATCGAAATGCGCCCCGCAATCGGGCAGCGCTTGCCGGCGACCACGACCTCGGCGCCGCGCGTGCCGTCATTGGCGCTGGCCGCGCGGAAATAGCCGTCGGCATAGCCGGCGGACACGATCGCCAACCTCGTCGTCCGCCGCGCGGTCCAGGTGCCGCCATAGCCGACGGTCTCGCCGCGCTCGACATTGCGGATCTGCACGATACGCGCCTTCAGCTCGACGACCGGTTTCATCGGATTGTCGGCCTCCGGCGTCGGGTTGATGCCGTAGAGCGCGGCGCCCGGCCGCACCAGGTCGAACTGGAATTGCGGTCCGAGATAGATGCCGGACGAATTCGACAGCGAGGTCGGCACGCCGGAGAACAGGCTGGCGATCTCGCGGAAGGCCGTGAGCTGCTTGGCATTGGTCGGGTTATTGACGAGTTCGGCGGAGGCGAGGTGGCTCATGACCAGCGTGATGCCGTGATCGCCGGCATTGATGCGGGGGATGATGCCCTGGGCTTCCGGGATCGTCAGGCCGAGCCGGTTCATGCCGGTGTCGATATGGATGGCGGCGCCGCCGTTCCAGCCCGAGCGGCGGCAAAACACGTCCCATTCGGCAAGCTCGTTGAGATCGCCGATCACCGGTTTGCAGTCGATTGCCGCATAGGCGTCGCCGCTGTTCTGGAAGAAACCGTCGAGCGCGTACAGCGTGGCCGTCGGCAGCGCTGAGCGCACCACGCGCGCTTCCTCGATCGTCGCGACAAAGAAGGTCTTGCAGCCGGCGGACGCCAGCGCCTTCGCCACCTGCTCGGCGCCGCAGCCATAGGCATTGGCCTTGACCACGGCGGCGCATTCGGCCGGAACGGCCGTTTTCTCGAGCTTGCGCCAGTTCGCGACGATGGCGTCGAGATCGATGGTGAGAATGCCGGTCGCGGTCGCAAGCGCCGCCGCCTGGTTCGCCTCGGCAGACAGGATCGTGCCCGCGGCGTTGGGGTCCGAAATGATGTTCATGACCCCTAGGTTACGCGGCGCGGCAAGCCGGTTCAACCGGGCGGCACGGAACTAATCGTTCGTGCGATAGGGCAGGTGCGCGTCGTCGGTTGCGTCGCTGAAACGGGTGAACTGCCCTTCGAATTGGAGTTTGACGGTGCCGGTCGGCCCATGACGCTGCTTGCCGATGATGACTTCGGCCTTGCCATGCACCAATTGCATCTCGAGCTGCCATTTCTCGTATTCGGGCGTGCCGAGCTTCGGTTCCTTGCTCTGCAGGTAATATTCCTCGCGGAACACGAACAGCACGACGTCGGCATCTTGCTCGATCGAGCCGGATTCGCGGAGATCGGACAGCTGCGGACGCTTGTCGTCGCGGTTCTCGACCTGACGCGAGAGCTGCGACAGCGCAATGACGGGGATGTTCAACTCCTTGGCCAGCGCCTTCAGGTTGGTGGTGATCTCGGTCAGTTCCTGCACGCGGTTGTCCGACCGTTTGCTGGAACCCTGCAGCAGCTGAATGTAGTCGACCACCAGCACGTCGAGGCCGCGCTGGCGCTTCAGCCGCCGTGCCCGCGCCGTCAATTGTGCGATCGCGAGGCCGCCGGTCTCGTCGACGAAGAGCGGCAGATGCTCTAGTTCGATGGTATAGTCGCGGATGCGGTCGAATTCCTGCTGGTTGATGCCGCCGCGGCGGATCATGCTCGAAGAAATGCTGGCTTGCTCGGACAGAATACGGGTCGCAAGCTGCTCGGCCGACATTTCGCAGGAGAAGAAGCCGACGATGCCGCCGTTCACGGTCTTGTTGCTGCCGTCGGCCTGAACTTCGGAGCGATGCGCCTTGGCGATGTTGTAGGCGATGTTGGTGGCAAGCGCGGTCTTGCCCATGCCGGGACGGCCCGCGACGATCACAAGGTCGGAGGATTGCAAGCCGCCCATCTTGGCATCGAGATCGCGCAGGCCGGTGGCGATGCCGGATAGCCGCCCATCGCGTTGATAGGCGTTCGCGGCCATGTCGAGGGCGACCTTCATCGCCTGCGAAAACCGCTGGAAGCCGCCGTCATAACGGCCGGACTCGGCCAGCTCGTACAGCTTGCGCTCGGCGTCCTCGATCTGCGCCCGGGGCGCAAAATCCACCGGCGCGTCATAGGCGACGGTGACCATCTCCTCGCCGATTCCGATCAGGTCGCGCCGTAGCGACAGGTCGTAGACGGTGCGTCCGTAATCCTGGGCGTTGATGATGGTGGTCGCTTCCGCGGCGAGGCGGGCGAGATATTGGCTCACGGTCATGCCGAGGATATCGGCGTCCGCCGGAAAGAAGGTCTTCAGCGTCACGGGTGTGGCGACCTTGCCCATCCGGATCAGGCTGCCGGCCGTCTCATAAATCCTCTGATGGACGGTCTCGAAGAAGTGCTTCGGTTCCAGGAAGTCCGAGACCCGGTAGAAGGCGTCGTTGTTGACCAGAATGGCGCCCAACAGGCTCTGCTCGGCCTCGATATTGTGCGGTGCGCTCCGGTAGGTGGGAGCGTTGGGGTCGGCCGGGAGTTTGAGGACGTTCGAATCAGGAGGCGCCATGGACCAGAATTGTTCTTCGAATTTGGTTTTTTTGTTTTGAACGGGGCGGCGATAAAGCGCCTCTCCCTCGCACTGCGGAAGCGTGATATTTTGTTGTGCCCGATTCTCACAACTCGGTGTGTGTAATCCGATTGCGCCACCGCATTCACCTTGACGGCCTGAGGCGGGAATCAGGCGAAAGCACGGCCTTCAAAGATTTTCGAAAAGTTGCGTGAACCTGGTTCCGCCCCGTGCAGACGCATTTCTACGGGCGTTCTCTTTTCTGGGTTCAGGTCAGCAGCAAATAAGCGAGCGCGATCACCGCGGCGGCGGTACCGATCAGGATCAGGGCGTAGTCGGTTCTAAGGTCGTCCTGCACGTCGAGCACTGTTTGCTGTGGGGCCATGCACGAGGTTTTAGGGCAGGGAAAGCCGGGGGTTCTGTGAGGTCATTCACATTCGCCCGAATTTCTTTCCGGCATGTTCACTGGAACGAGTGTCTGGTTAAGGTGTTGGTGGTTTCTCGGACAGGAACAGGCGATGGCCCAAGGGCATCAATCATGGCGGTCGAGGAAGGGCGAACGGCAATGGCTGTCGCGCCTGATCGAAACCATGGAACAGATCGCCCGGCCCGACATCCAGAACCGCCCCGTGGATCGGCTAGTGCTGGCAAAGGTCCGCACCCAACTTGGCCGCCCGGCGTCCTATCCTTACGGCGCCTTACGGCCGCCGCCACTAGCATCACTCATCTATTCTCCGGCAATCCTGAGCCGCGGGCGGCCACGGCGCTCCATGGTGCGCAGTTTTGCCTCTTCGTGCACGATGTAGTCGCGGGTCATGGGAACCACGCCTTGGCGCTTGGTGAGCTGGATTTGCATATTCATGAGGTTCTGCTTGCGGAACGACATCTCCGCGGCAGCCAGGTAAAACTGCCACATCCGCGCAAAACGCTCGTCATAGAGCTGCGCCGCCTCTTCGCGGTGCGCCATGAAGCGCACGCGCCAGGCTTTCAGGGTTTCGGCATAATGCAGTCGCAGGATCTCCGTGTCGCAGACCAGCAGGCCGGAGCGCTCGATCGCCGGAAACACCTCTGACAGCGCCGGGATATAGCCGCCCGGGAAGATGTATTTGGTGACCCATGGACTGGTGACGTCGGGCCCGGTGGAGCGGCCGATCGAGTGCAGCAGCATCACGCCATCGTCCGTCAACAATTCGGCGCAGCGCTTGAAGTAGGTCTCGTAGAAGTCGACGCCGACATGCTCGAACATGCCGACCGAAACGATGCGGTCGAACGGTCCCGTGACGTCGCGATAGTCCTGCAGCAGGAATCGCGCCGAGCGGCTCAGGTTCTTTTCCTCGGCGCGGGCGTTGGAGACATGAAGCTGTTCGGTCGAGAGCGTGATGCCGGTGACGTCGGCACCTGTCGTCTCGGCGAGATAAAGGCCGAGCCCGCCCCAACCCGAGCCGATGTCGAGCACGCGGTCGCCGCGCCGGATCAGGAGCTTTGCCGCCAGATGCCGCTCCTTGGCGAGCTGAGCATCGTCGAGGCTGGTATCGGGTGTCTCGAAATAGGCGCAGCTATATTGCCGGTCCGCATCGAGGAACAGCGCGTAGAGCCTTCCGTCCAGATCGTAATGATGCGCGACATTGCTTCGCGCGCGGCGGCGCGGATTGAACTGCATCGCGTGCCTGATCAGAAAGCGCGTCCACCAAACAACCCTGGCCCAGTCGGGCAGCATGTCCGGCTGGTCGAGCAGGATAGCGAGCACGTCGGCGAGACTGCCTTGCTCGACGACGAAGCTGCCAGCCATGTACGCTTCGCCCAAGGCGAGCTCGGGATTCAGGAGAATCCGGCGCTCGGCGTCGCGAGTAAGGAAGCGGACGGCGACCGGATCGCCCGTGCCGTCGCCGCAGGTGAAGGTTTTGCCGCTCGCCGTTGTGACGGTCATCGCCCCACGGCGAATGAATCTATCCAGAGAGAAGCGCAACAAGCGGTCCATCGTCGTCACCGCAACCAGCGGCCCTTCCGATCATTCCCGCCCCATGGTTCCGACTCAGACGGAAAGCGATGGTTCCAATTCTGCATCCAAAGTCTATTTGGCGCCGAAATCGTCCGCTAATGTCTTGTCCACAAAGCGGATATTCCAGAATGACGCGTCCACGTGAGAGCCGTGACCAACGCGCTTCCATTCGCGCGATAATCCGCTAAAAGGTGACCGCCGCGCGCCGTGCGGGAGGGTATCCCGGCGCATCGGCATGCGATTTCCGCAAGCGGAGAACAGGGAATGTCGAGCCGAGCGCTCATTTTAGCGACGGTGATGCTTCTAGTGGGTTGTTTGGCGGCGGAACGCGCGCTGGCGCAGGCCACAAACCTCGAAGCCGGCAAGAGCCCCTCCCAGATCTTCGCGGGCACCTGCAACGCCTGCCACAAGGCGCCGCGCGGATTGTTGAAGACGGTATCGCCGTCGTCGCTGTCGGGCTTCCTGCGCCAGCACTACACCACGAGCCCCGAAATGGCCAACGTGCTGGCCTCGTATCTGGTCTCCAACGGCGCCACCGACACGCGTATCAGCGGCGCCGAGAAGAAGGGCGCCAAGGAAGGGACAAGGAAGGGACCAAGGAAGCCAAGCAGGAGGCGAAGCCGCCGGAGCAGCTTGATCGCTGGGGCCACAGGATTCACCCGGGCGGCGCGCCGCCGGAAGCCGCTGCCGTTTCATCGGGCGAGTCGCCGCAGTCGCCGTCGCAGGCGACGGTCGAGGCCGCCAGAGATCAAAATGCCAAGCAGAAGCTGAGCAAGCGCAACAAGCCGGGCGAAGAGGGAGCCAAGGAAGCTTCGACGCCCGGCGAGACCGGCAAGCCCGAAGGATCCAAGCCGTCCGAGACGCCATCGCAATCTGCCAACGCTGCGCCGTCCGCGCCGGGAGAGACCCCTGCGCTGCGGCCCGATCCGGTGCCTCCGGTTACGCCGGCCCCTTCGGCGGGCGCGGAGCCTGCGCCGCGCAGCGTCCCCCGGCTCTGTGATATCGGCGGCGATCAGCGCGGAGACCGCGCCGGCCGTTCCGTCGCCTTCCAAGCCGGTCGAGCCGCCGCCTGCTGTCGTGGCGGCCACACCGGCGCTGCCGCCCGTGCCGCCGGCAGGCCCGCCCGCGCCGCCGATCTCGCGATAAGTTCGCAGGCAACAATAAAAAGCCCGGCTTTTGAAGCCGGGCTTTTCGCATTTGATACGCGCGGTACCTACTTCTGCTTCGGCTTCGGGCGCGGGCGCCGCTGCCGGCTGCTCACGTCGTCGTGCTGCGCCTCGGGATCGAAGAACTCGCCCGCGGCGGCAATCGCCTCGGCGGCGGCATCCTGATCTTCCTGACGGGTCGAGATGTCCTCGCCGCGCTTGATGCGCTGGGCCTCGTCGGCGCTGCGCGCGACGATCACGTTGATGTGCGCCTCGACCTCGGGATGCACGGCGATCGTCACCTTCTTCTGGCCGATCGCCTTGATCGGCACATCCAGCCAGACCTGCAGTCCGGCGACACGGTGACCTTCTCGCCGGCCAGCGCCTCGACGATGTCGCGTACCGACACCGAGCCGAACAGCTGGCCGCTCTCGGAGGCCTGGCGGATGATCACGATCTCGATCCCGTCGATCTTCTCCGCGGCCTTGGTGGCTTCCGACTTGGCCTGGAGGTTGTTGGCCTCGAGCTCGGCCTTCATGCCGTCATACTTGGCGCGGTTCTCGGCGGTGGCGCGCAACGCCTTCTTCCGCTTCAGCAGGAAGTTACGGGCGTAACCGTCCCTGACCTTCACGATTTCGCCCATCTGACCGAGCTTGGCGACACGCTCCAGCAAAATGACTTCCATGTTTTCTCTCCTTGAAAGGGTTATGAGGTTTGAAAGGTCGAACTCAAGGCGCAGGCAGCGGCGGTGGCTGTCGGCGTAAATAGCGTCGGCGAAATCCGAACACGGAATCGGCAAGTCCCAGCACGACGATGGCGATCACCGGCCAGACGAACAGCACGACCACCGCATAGGCCGAGCCGAGCCAGAGCGCGCGGCTCTTCAAGGCCAGCGTCAGCGTGTGCAGCACGGCGAAGCCGGCGAATCCGTAAGCCAACATCAAGGCCGAGGTGACGATCTCGGCGAAGATGGCGAGCAATCCACCGGCCAGCGTGCAGGCGGTCGCAACGCAGAGCGCGACCAGCGTGGTCTTTGGGAGCGCCGCGGTCTTCAGGTCCGGCCATGGCCGGCGCAACCGGCCGGACATCGCGGTGATCCTTCCGGCGAGCCAGAGGTTGATCGTGAGCGTGACGATGATGCCGATGACGGCGCAGGCCGGCATGATCGTCACCAGCGCATCGAGCACCTTCTCGTCGGCCGCGATGCCGCGGATCTCGAGGATCCGAAGCAGGCCCTGTTTCAGGCGTTGCGAGGATTGCCGGTGCATCGGTGCCGACGTCAACAGCATGCAAAAGGTCGTCAGCGATGCGAAGCCCGCGATCCAGACCAGGATACGGCCGACCGGATACCATTCGATATCAGGCGCGGCTGCGCCATTGCCCGACGACGCGACGGGCCGGCCAAGCAAGGCGAGATGGCCGAGCCACCAGGACGGCAGCGCCACGCCGATGATGTAGCCGATGCCGTAGGGAATGCCGAAGATCGCCGCCAGCGCAAAGGAGGCGGCGGCGGAGGCGATGGTTGCGGACAGCGGGCCCCAGCCCAGCGCGACCACCATCAGCGGCAACGGCGCGAGATAGAGCAGCAGCAACGAGATCGGCGCGCCCGAGCTGATCGAAGCGAACATCAGAGGCCGACGCACAGCCGCCGGCAAGCGCAATGAGAACAGTCGCGATCATCAGCTGTCCCGCCCCTTTCGAGCGGTTAGAGGTCTTGAAAACCCCAACCATCGGCAACCGGACGACCCGGAAGCCTTATGAAGTGAGCCCCGCGGCGCGGACGCCGCCGGGAAGAGCTTTTTATCTGCGCATGATCTTTCCGGAAAACCGCTTCACACTTTTCCGGATCATGCGTTAGCGAATGACGTAGGGCAGCAGGCCCAGGAACCGCGCGCGCTTGATGGCGCGGGCGAGTTCACGCTGCTTCTTGGCCGACACGGCCGTGATCCGGCTCGGCACGATCTTGCCGCGCTCGGACACGTAACGCATCAACAGCTTGGAATCCTTGTAGTCGATCTTCGGCGCGTTCGGCGCCCGTGAACGGGCAGCTCTTGCGGCGGCGGAAAAACGGACGGCGTGCACCAGCTTCGGCCATGCTTATTACTCCTCAGCCGGCGTTTCGGCATCCTCGCGCGGACGGCGCGGGCCGCGGTCACCGCGGAAGCCACCACCATCACGATCGCCACGGAAGCCGCCGCCATCGCGATCACCGCGAAAGCCGCCTTCACGGAAGCCACCGCCGCCGCGATCGTCGCGCTCGCGGTCACGGTCGGCCTTGCGCATCATGGCCGAGGGACCTTCCTCATGCTCTTCGACGCGCACGCTGAGATAGCGGATCACCTCTTCGTTGATGCGCTCCTGCCGCTCGATCTCGGCGATCGCCGCGGCTGGCGCGTCGATGTTGAGCAGCACGAAATGCGCCTTGCGATTCTTGTTCATGCGATAGGTGAGGGACCGCACGCCCCAGTTCTCGGTCTTGGTGACCTTGCCGCCGGCTTGCTCGACGATGCCGGTCATCTGGGTCGTCAGTTCTTCCACCTGCTGGGGGCTCGCGTCCTGACGCGCGAGAAATACATGCTCATAAAGAGGCATGAGTGTCCTTTCCTAGTGTTGGCGCGGCTCCCGGCGTCAAGCCCTTCGAGACCTTCGGAAAGGACTCGTGTGTAGCTCAAGAAGGCGGAAACACGGGACGACGGACCGACTGGTCCTGTCACATCAACGGTTGAGTTGCTGAGACCGTCCGTTCAGCTCCCGGCCGGGATCCACGGATGCGCGCCTTATAAGGATTTTGGCCGGCTTGGCAAGGCAAAGCGGCCCCGGGAAGCGGAGATGCCCGGGGCTCGGGGAGTATATCCGGCTTGCCTTCTTTGTTTGTATATCATACAATTATCACATGGCGCCGAGACGGTCCGAAACCGCACCAATGCCGGGGGATGGCGATCCCAAGCACGCCGCGCGCGCCACGCGCTCGGCCGGGCGTCGGATGCGCTCGCTGCTGCTTGACGGCGCAAGCCGGCTGTTTCAAGGAGAGGGGCCTCGCGGGGACCTCGATCTCCGATATCGCAGCCGCCGCCGACGCGTTTCCGAGCCAGATCACCTATTACTTCCGCACCAAGGAGGCGCTGTTCGTCGAGGCCGCCTGCCGCGACATGCTCTATGTCGCGCGATCGGCCGAACAGGCTGCGCTGAAGGCCGAGACGCCGCGCGACTATACCCGCGCGCTGGTCGAAGCCGTCACCGCGACGGATTCGGTTGCCTTCTTTGCGGAGGCGCTGACCCTGACACGCCGCCGCCCGGATCTCGCGCCGCTGGTCGAGCGCACCATCAGCGTCTGCATGCCGAGGGACTGCGCGCCTATGCCGGCCAGATCGAGCGCCACGGCTGGAATACGCTGCGCGATCCCGACGCGACCTCGCGGCGGTTCTGGGCGCTTGCGATCGGCGTGACGGTCGAGAGCTATGCGATGGGCCGTTCGGCCGAGGACCTGGCCGACGAAATGCTCCGCGTGCTCGGCGATCAGGCGACCACCAAGGCTGCAGCGAAACTTCGTCTCGTCGGCGGGCGAGGCGCCGTCCGAAGGGGAGATCCAGTCATGACCGCGCTCCGCATGCGTGCCCGCGATGTCCTCAGCGAAGACGAACTCATCGCGGTGCGCGAGCGCTTCACCTGGAAAGGGCGTCGCGATGATCGTGCACGCCTGGGCGCTGATCATTGGCGCGATTGCGCTGGTCGCCTGGTGCTCGCATTCATGGATCGTCGTTCTGGTCTATCCGTTCGCGGTCGGCATCATCGGCTCGCGCCAGCTGGGCCTGGCGATCCTCATGCATGACGGCGCGCATGGCTGCCTGTCGCCCGACGAGAAGACCAATCTGTTCCTGAGCCAGTGGTTCTGCGCCTATCCGATCTTCGCGGAGACCCGCGCCTATCGCCGCTATCATCTGCAGCATCACGCGCGCACGCAGCAGCACGACGATCCCGACCTCGTGCTGTCGGCGCCGTTCCCGATCACGCAACTGAGCTATCGCCGCAAATTTCTGCGCGATATCACCGGGCAGACCGGCTATCAGCAGCGCAAGGCGCAGTTTTTGAATGCGCTCGGTCCCGTCCGATTGGCCGCTGTCGCGCCGCGCTCAGCGCAGTTCCGGGAAAAGCTCGGCCCGCAATGCGTGGTCAATGCCGCGATGTTCGCAGGCCTCGCCGCGGCCGGCGTGTGGTGGGCCTATCCGCTGCTGTGGCTGGTGCCGTTACTCACCTGGATGATGGTGATCACGCGCATCCGCAACATCGCCGAACATGCCGTCGTGCCCGACTCGAACGATCCGTTGCGCAACACCCGCACCACGCGCGCCAATGTCCTCGAGCGACTGTTCATCGCGCCCTATTACGTCAACTACCACCTCGAACATCATCTGCTGTTCTACATCCCCTGCTACAATCTGCCGCGCGTGCACCGCATCCTCAGCCAAAGCCGGTTTGCCGGCGGCATGGAGGTACAGCCGGGTTATGCCGCCGTGCTGCGGCTCGCGACTGCGAAGCCTAATCAGGAGGATCGTCCCGGCCAACTCGTGAACAGTCTGCGTCGCGCCCAGGCTGGCCAGGCGGTGGGCGGCGACCAGCGGGCCAGCGGTTTCTAGCCCGAGCCGCTTTCCCGGGGGCCTAGTGGTCCGATTCCAACATTCGCATCCCGTTGCAGCGGGCACGCTTGCGAATGTTGGAATCGAAAGGACCACTAGAAGATATTGATTCTAGTGGAGCTTTGGATTTGACGTTCGCATGCGAGTTCGCAGCGCGTTGCGAGCGAACGTCAAATCCGCTCCACTAGGGCGGCTTGACATGGCCGCCGAGGTCGGTGACTTACGCCCCGATCTTCCAATAGATTTCGGGAATTTCGGGGAGCGCCGATGACGGCAGCATTCACTTTTCCGGGCCAGGGATCGCAGGCCGTGGGCATGGGCAAGGCTCTGGCCGACGCCTTTCCCGTTGCGCGTGCGGTGTTCGACGAGGTCGATGCGGCACTCGCCGAGAAGCTGACCGCGACGATCTGGGAAGGACCGGCCGAGAAGCTGCAGCTCACCGAGAACGCGCAGCCGGCGCTGATGGCGGTCTCGATCGCCACCTTGCGCGTGCTGGAGAGCGAGGCCGGCTTTTCGGTCGGCCGCGATGCGGCGTTCGTCGCCGGTCATTCGCTCGGCGAATATTCGGCGCTGGCCGCCGCCGGCAGCCTCTCGATCTCCGACGCCGCGCGGCTGTTGCGCACGCGTGGACTGGCCATGCAGAAAGCGGTGCCGGTCGGTGTCGGCGCGATGGCGGCGCTGCTCGGTCTCGATTATGACGCTGCTGTTGCGGTGGCGAGCGAGGCTGCGCAGGGCCAGGTCTGTCAGGCCGCCAACGACAATGGCGGCGGGCAGGTGGTGGTCTCCGGCGACAAGGCCGCGGTCGACCGCGCCGTCGAGATCGCCAAGACCAAGGGCGCCAAGCGCGCGATGCTGTTGCCGGTGTCTGCGCCGTTCCATTGCAAGCTGATGCAGCCGGCCGCCGACGCGATGGCGCAGGCGCTCGCGGGCGTCACCATCAACAAGCCGGCCTCGCCGCTGGTCTCGAATGTGCTCGCCTCCGCCATCAACGATCCCGACGAGATTCGCCGCCGTCTGATCGAGCAGGTGACGGGCACCGTGCGCTGGCGCGAGTCGGTGGCGTTCATGGCCGGCCAAGGCGTGACGAGGTTCTTCGAGATCGGCGCCGGCAAGGTTCTGAGCGGACTGGTCAAGCGCATCGCTGACGGGGCGGTCGGCGTCTCCGTCAGCGGACCGAGCGATATTCCGGCTGCCAAGGATGCACTGGCGTCGGCTTAAGCGCGGCCGAGGGGAGAAGCCTGATGTTCGATTTGACTGGCAGGACGGCGCTCGTCACCGGAGCGACCGGCGGCATCGGCGGTGCGATCGCGCAAGCGCTGCATGCCCAGGGCGCGACGGTGGCGATCTCAGGCACGCGCCGCGAGGTGCTGGATGCGCTGGCTACAAAACTGGGCGAGCGGGTGCATGTGCTGCCCTGCAACCTCTCGGATTCGGCCGAGGTCGAGGCGCTGGTGCCATCAGCCGAGCAAGCCATGGGGCAGGTCGATATTCTGCTCGCCAACGCCGGCATCACCCGCGACAATCTGTTTGTGCAACTGACCGACGAGGCCTGGGACGAGGTCATCAATGTCAATCTGACCGCGACCTTCCGCCTCGCCCGCGCGGCGACCAAGCTGATGATGCGCAAGCGCTTCGGCCGCATCATCGCCATCACCTCGGTGGTCGGCGTGACCGGCAATCCCGGTCAGGGCAATTACACCGCCGCGAAGGCCGGATTGATCGGCATGATCAAGACGCTGGGCGCCGAATATGCCAAGCGGAACGTGACCGCCAATTGCATCGCGCCGGGCTTCATCAAGACGCCGATGACGGACGCGCTGAACGACAAGCAGCGCGAGACCATCCTGTCCAGGGTTCCGGCAGCGCGGCTGGGAACGCCCGAGGACATCGCCGCGGCGGCGGTGTTTTTGGCGTCCAATGAAGCGGCCTACATCACCGGGCAGACCATCCACATCAATGGCGGCATGGCCATGATCTAGTGGAGCGGATTTGACGTTCGCCAATCCTGTTGGCCGCCTCCTCCTAGGCGAACGTCAAATCCAAAGCTCCACTAGAAGCTAAATTTGCTAGTGGTCCTTTGATTCCAACATTCGCAAGAGTGCCTGCCGGGAAGGGGATGCGAATGTTGGAATCGGACCACTAGGCCCCGCTAACCCCCTCAAGATGCGGCGAAACGCCATTTTCCCCGCGGAAGCGGGCCTTATGGCCAAGACTTTCGAATTATGATAACCGAACCCGGAAACGGATGGGCCAAGAACGCCATTGCAGGATTTGGAAACCCTGTATATTGGCGGGACGGAACTTGCCGTCGTTCGCCGGCCGCTTCGGCTGGCGCCCCTTTTGAAGTTCCTGCGACCACCTGGGACGATGGTTGCGAACTTCGATCATGGGACGCTGGCAACGAGGCCAAATCAGGTTTATGCGCGGTAGGAAATTTATCGACCACGATGTCTTCCGGGGTCGGGTCAAGGAAACAACACGAGGTTGAACGATGAGTGAGATTGGCGAGCGGGTTAAGAAGATCGTGGTCGAGCACCTTGGTGTTGAACCCGAAAAAGTGGTCGACAACGCGAGCTTCATTGACGACCTCGGCGCCGACAGCCTCGACACCGTCGAGCTCGTGATGGCATTTGAAGAAGAGTTTGGTTGCGAGATTCCCGACGACGCCGCGGAGACGATTTTGACCGTCGGCGACGCCACGAAATTTCTCGAGAAGAACGCAAAGAGCTGACGCCCCCGGCGCGGCGCTCAGACCGTACGGACCGTGTGCAAGCGGTCCACCGGTTTTGCATTGCGGGCCGTTGACCTCGGGCTGGAGCGAGGAACATGAGGCGAGTCGTCGTTACCGGCCTCGGCATGGTGTCGCCACTCGGTTGCGGCGTCGAGACGACTTGGAAGCGCATCCTCAACGGCCAGAGCGGCGCCAGGAAGATCGACACTTTCGACGTCTCCGACCTGCCGAGCAAGATCGCCTGCGTGGTGCCGCGCGGCGACGGGGCCGACGGCACCTTCAATCCCGACCTGTGGATGGAGCCGAAGGAGCAGCGCAAGGTCGACGACTTCATCATCTTTGCGATGGCGGCGGCGCGCCAGGCGCTCGACGATGCCAACTGGCATCCGGCAAGCGAAGAGGACCGTTGCGCCACCGGCACCATGATCGGTTCCGGCATCGGCGGTCTCAACGGCATTGCCGAAACCGCGATCCTGTTGAAGGAGCGCGGGCCGCGCAGGGTGTCGCCGTTCTTCATCCCGGGCCGCCTGATCAATCTCGCCTCCGGCTATGTCTCGATCGAGCACGGGCTGAAAGGTCCGAACCATGCCGTGGTGACGGCCTGCTCGACCGGCGCCCATGCGATCGGCGACGCCAGCCGCCTGATCGCGCTCGGCGATGCCGACGTCATGGTGGCCGGTGGAACGGAATCGCCGATCGGACGGATCGGCATGGCCGGTTTCTGCGCGGCGCGCGCGCTCTCGACAGGCTTCAACGAGACGCCGCGACAGGGCGTCGCGTCCCTACGACAAGGATCGGGACGGTTTCGTGATGGGCGAGGGCGCCGGTGTCGTCATGCTGGAAGAATATGAGCACGCCAGAAGCCGCGGCGCGCAAATGTACGCGGAAGTCATCGGCTACGGGCTGTCCGGCGACGCCTATCATATCACCTCGCCGTCGCCGGACGGCGATGGCGCGTTCCGCAGCATGAGCGCCGCCATGAAACGCGCTGGCCTCGGTTCTTCCGACATCGACTATATCAATGCGCACGGAACCTCGACCCAGGTCGGCGACGAAATCGAGCTCCACGCGGTGGAACGGCTGTTCGGCAATGCCGCCTCGAAGGTGTCGATGTCGTCGACCAAATCGTCGACCGGACACCTGCTGGGCGCGGCGGGCGCGATCGAGGCGATCTTCTCGATCCTGGCGATCCGCGACAATATCGCGCCTCCGACCATCAATCTGGACAATCCGTCCGTCGAAACCGCGATCGATCTCGTGCCGCTGACGCCGCGCAAGCGCGAAATCGACATCGCCTTGTCGAATTCCTTCGGATTTGGCGGCACCAACGCGTCCGTAATCGTTCAGCGCGTTGTCAACTGATGTCGTTCACGGCGAATCCACCTTTTCGCCGTATTCGATGACGAATTGTAGCTTCGGGCGCACACTACAAAGTTCAGGAATTCATCGATGAGTGAACGGCCGCCCATATCGCCACGCAGTCCGCGCGCCGCGCTGGAGCCCGAGCAGGTTCCGCCGCCGCCGAAGCGGTCGGAGCGGGCGCGCAATCCGTTCATCGTGGTCGGCAATGCCATCATCACCATCCTCCTGATCGGATTGATCGGCACCGGCGCCGCCTATTATTACGGCAGGAAGACCATCGAGGCTCCGGGACCGCTGCAGGAGGACAAGACGGTCGTGATCCCCTCGCGGGCAGGCATGACGGATATCGCCGACGTCCTGCAGCGCGAAGGTGTGATCGACAACAATCGCTGGGCCTTCATCGGCGCGGTGTTCGCGCTGAAGGCGCGTTCGGAATCTGAAGCCCGGCGAATATGCATTCCAGAAGAAAGCCTCGCTGCGCGACGTGATCGGCACCATCGTCGAAGGCAAGGTGGTGCAGCATTCCGTCACCCTTCCGGAAGGCCTGACGTCAGAGCAGATCGTCGCGCGACTGACCGACAACGAGCTTTTCTCCGGAACGATCCGCGAGGTTCCGCGTGAAGGCACGATGCTGCCGGAAACCTATAAATTTCCGCGCGGCACCACGCGCGAGCAGGTGATCCAGCGCATGCAGGCGGCGCAGAAGCGTCTTGTCGCCGAGATCTGGGATCATCGCAGTCCCGACGTTCCGCTGAAATCGCCGGAGCAACTGGTGACGCTGGCCTCCATCGTGGAGAAGGAGACCGGCAAGGCCGATGAGCGCAGCCGCGTCGCGGCGGTGTTCGTCAACCGGCTGCAGAAGAAGATGAAGCTGCAGTCCGATCCGACCATCATTTACGGCCTCGTCGGCGGCAAGGGCACGCTCGGCCGGCCGATCAAGCGCAGCGAGATCAGCCAGCCTTCGCCCTACAACACCTATACGATCGATGGGCTGCCGCCCGGGCCGATCGCAAATCCCGGCCGTGCGTCGCTGGAGGCCGCCGCCAATCCGGCGCGCACGCGCGACCTGTTCTTCGTGGCCGACGGCACCGGCGGACACGCCTTCAGCGAATCGCTGGACGTGCACGCGAAGAACGTCGCCAAGCTGCGCGCGATCGAGAAGCAGACCCAGAACGACAGGGCTGAGCTGCCCGACGACGCGCCTGCCGGCGGCGGCTGCGCCCGCGGCTGAGGCGGCGCAGGCCGCGCCTGCGGCGGACTGCTCCGAAGCCCGCGAAACGGCCGGCCGCCCCGCGCACTGCCGCCGGCCGCTCGCCAGGGTGCTGCACAGGCGCCGGCGCCGACGGCCCAGCAATAGAGGCATGATCCGGAAAAGTGTGAAGCGGTTTTCCGATAAGATCATGCCCAAACATGGCGGACTCCACATTTCCCGAAAAGGCCTTATGGTCCGCGCGCGTTCGTTCGGCCCGCGAATCTGACACTGTTTGGTTCCTCTCGGAGACTTTCACGCCATGGCGCTGTCGAGCATGACCGGCTTCGCTCGAAGCCACGGGGCAAGCGGTCCTTACGCGTTCGAATGGGAATTGAAATCGGTCAACGCCAAGGGCTTTGACCTGCGCCTGCGGCTGCCGCAGGGATGGGACGAACTCGATGCGCATGCCAAGAAGCGTGCCGGCGAGTTGCTCGCGCGCGGCACGGTCTACGCCAATCTCAACGTCAAGCGCGCCAATGCGGCCTCGACCGTGCGCATCAATGAGGATGTGCTCTCCGCCATCGTGAAAGTCGCGCACGAGCTTGCCGGCAAGATCGACGCGGTGGCGCCGAGCATCGACGGGCTGCTCGGCATCAAGGGCGTCATCGAGGTGGTCGAGCCCGAAAGCAACGAGGACGAGGACAAGGCGGCGAAGGCTGCTGCCGCCAAGGCGTTCGACGAGGCGCTCGACAATCTCGTGGCGATGCGCCGGCGCGAGGGCACTTCGCTCGGGCAAATCCTCACCCAGCGGCTCGATGAGATCGAGGGGCTGGCGAAAAGGGCCGAGACCGCGCCGGGCCGCAAGCCGGAAGCGGTGAGGGCGCGTCTCGCCGAACAGGTGGCCGCGCTGCTCGAGACCACCGATCGTTTCGACGCCGATCGTCTGAGCCAGGAGGCGCTGTTGATCGCGGCGAAGGCCGACATCCGCGAGGAGCTCGACCGCATCGCCTCGCATCTTTCGCAGGCGCGCGAACTGATCGGAAAGGGCGGTCCGATCGGCCGCCGGCTCGATTTCCTGGCGCAGGAATTCCATCGCGAGGTCAACACCACCTGCTCCAAATCCAACGATCTCGAATTGACCAATACCGGGCTCGAGATGAAGGGCGTGGTCGAGCAATTCCGCGAACAGGTCCAGAATCTGGAGTGATCGATGGCGGCCCACGGACACGGCTTTGACGGCGTCGAACGGCGCGGCTTGATGTTCGTGCTGTCCTCGCCCTCGGGGGCCGGCAAGACCACGCTGTCGCGCCTTCTGATCGAGCGGATGCCAGGCCTGAAAATGTCGGTGTCGGCGACGACGCGGCGCGAAACGTCCCGGCGAGGTCGAGGGCCAGGATTATCTGTTCGTCGACAAGGCGCGCTTCGAGGAGATGGTGAAGCGCAACGAGCTCTTGGAATGGGCCACCGTGTTCGACAATCGCTACGGCACGCCGCGCGCGCCGGTGGAAGCGGCACTGTCGAAAGGCGAAGATGTGCTGTTCGACATCGATTGGCAGGGCACGCAGCAATTACGTGAAAAGGCGGGTGAAGACCTGGTCAGCGTGTTCATCCTGCCGCCGTCGGCGCTCGATCTGGAGAAGCGATTGCACTCGCGCGCGCAGGATTCTCATGAGGTGATCCGCGGCCGCATGAGCCGCGCCAGCCATGAGATGAGCCACTGGGCGGAATACGACTATATCGTCATCAACCACGACGTCGACGCGGCATTCGCCGAGGTGCAGTCGATCCTCAGGGCCGAACGGCTGAAACGCAAGCGCCGCACCGGGCTTACGGCATTCGTGCGCGATCTGCAGCGGCAGCTGGAGAAGTAGCGCGGCCTCACTGCGGGCGCGGGTTTTCCAACTCGGTCGGGTGTGCGGTCTGCAGTTCGTCCTGCAGCTGTCTGGTCAGCCGCGCGAGAAAATCCTCGATCTTCTCGAAGCTGTCGTCGTTCTTGCCGAATTCGATCTTTTCGGCAGCGGCGTCCTCATGCGCCACGTCCTCATATGCGACATCTTCATGCGGCACGGTCGGGCTCAATTCCGGCGCGACCCATGGCGCGCCACGCGCCTCATCCGCAAGTGACAGTGAAGCCGGCTGCCGCTGCGGCCAACGTTCCTCGCGCCGGCGACGCCATCCGGCGCCCGCCAGCCGATAGACCAGGCTGCCGGTGATTCCGGCGAGCGCCAGCGCGCCGAACGCCACCAGCGCCAGCTTCTGCAGCGAGCCGACCTCGCGCGTCGGAGGCGGGCTCGCCTGCTGTGGTTCTGCAGGAGCGGGCGTCGTCGCCGCTTCGGTCGGTTGCGCGTCCGCAACCATCAGCGACTCCTGTGGTGCGGCGTTCGCTGTTGAAGGCGCGCCTGATGCCTGCGGCCAGCGCGAGGTGAGCTGCGAATCCTGTGGTGTCGCCGGAGGAATCGCACCGGGACCGATGCCGGTCGTCGCAGGCGCGGCGGTTGCCGCGGCCGAGGCGGCTGGCTGCGGATCGGGCCAGACCGAGCGCGCGGGCGGCGCTTTGCTATTGTCCTCGAGGGAGCCTTTGGCGCGAACTCGGCACGGGCGTCGGAGAGCGACCGTGGAGGCGCGTTGCCGGTCGTCGAGAGCGCCGGCTTTGCCGTCGCAACCGGTCCTGCGGCGGGCGTCTGCGCAGATGCCTCATCCTCGCCGCGCAGATACCAGCAATGACGGCCGGTGCTGCGCTCGATGCGGAAGTACCAGTGCTTGCCCTGCGGCGTCTCGGTCTTCGGCTCGGTGATGCAGCTGTCCGCAGCGCCCGCGGCGCTACTCAGACCCGCCGTCAGCCCGACACTTGCGGCAACGCTCAACAGAAGGGCCGATGCGAGCTTGGCTTGGACGATTCGACATACGCATCTCCGGATACGCAATACATGACGATCCGGAGTGTCGAAAAAGACTTGGGTGGCAATAGGCCGCAAATCCGGAGAGGATTGGGCTTAATTCGGGCTCGGGTTCCGCCCCTGAATTGCCAATGTTTGGAGGAGGCCGGACTAGTTTCTGGTGGCCGTCCAGTTTCCCGCGCAGCCGTCGGCTCGCGTGTAGCGGCCGCCTCCGGAGTTGCCCGATAGCCTGCCCGTCGCCGTCACTCGGACGCCATCCGCACCGACACTGCTGGAGGTGATCCCGCCGCTCGGACTCATGCTTCCGCTTCCACCCGCCAGGCTCACTCGGCTGCCGGAGACGGTGAAGCTGCCGGCACCGGTGCCCTGACAAGTTGTTCCAACGCCAACATAAGACCACGTGCCGTCAAAGTTGCCTCCGCTGCCTCCACCGCCGCTTTTGCGGGTTGCCTGGCGCGGCGCGTCGCTGTCGGGCTTGCTGCGGCGGGGTGCGGAGGAGCGATCGGGTTCGACGGCGCGCGGTTCGCTGCGTGAGCCGGACAGGGATTTATTGTCGTTGCCGATGCTGCCGCCGGCGCTGCCTTGCGCAAAAGCAATACCCGATGAAGTTACGATGAGGAGAAGCAAGCTACCGGTCAGCACAGGCAACGTATTTTGCAAAGACATGATTTCAATCCTCAAGAGCGGCCCGTGCCATCGGCGCAGACCGAACCGATAATCCGACAAGCCTTTCCAGCCTTGCCGCACTCGCTGAGCGCGGCATCCCGCGCCATCTGGATATTGTCGCGCTGGACCAGCGACCACGATTTGTCGGAGATCGCAAAGGCCCCGCAAAACTTGCCGTAGAAACTCAGCTCGACCGGACATTTGCTGGCGCCGCAATTGGATCGTGCATCGGCGACCGCCGCCCGCCGCGACGCGTAATTCCAGGAGATGCCCCATTTGTCGTTGCCGGGATCATAGACGATCGAGCCCCACGGCTTCAGGTCTTCCATGTCCCGCAGACGCGTCAGCAAACCCTCTGTTGCCTCACCGGTCGGTGTCATGCCGACCTTATCCTGGAAGGTGGTGATCGCACGCGTCAGCATGTTCCCGCCGTCCGGCGTCTGGGGGTCGAAATTGCGCTCGTAGAGCCGCTCGCTCAATTCGCGCAGCAGCGCGGGCTCCGTGAGCGGGATGCGATCGGGATCGGCGCGCAGCGGGTTGGACGGTGGCGACAGTGCAGCCTGCACGGTCGCAGGCGGGACAAAATAGAAGGTCCCGTCGATCGGCGAGGAGGAGACCCATGGTTGCTGCGAACCGCCCGTGTCGCGTTTGACCGCAAGGCCGACCTGATTGAAGGTCTGGAAGATGTCGAGCCCTGGCTGCCGCAGGGTTGCAGCCAGCGCTTTGGTGTAGGGACTGTGTCCGTCGCCGCCATCCTGCGCCACATTGCCGGGCTGGGTGGCGTAGGAAATGAGGGTGCCGTCCGGCGCCCGCATCTGGGCAAGCCCTCCGTCGGATGAGCGCAAGCCACGCGCGCCGAAGGGATTGTTGCGGCAGGCGTCGAGGATCACGAGGTTGAGCCGCGTGCCCGAACCTTGCATTTGCCGCAGCACGACGTTGGCGTCCACCATCTGGAAATCGACATCGGCCTCGCGGGTCGGGTTGGCGCCGACCGGCACGAGATAGTTGGCGCCCGAGACCTGAACGCCATGGCCGGCGTAGTAAAACAAGGCGACGTCCGCCCCCTGCATCTGCCGGCCAAAATTCTGTATGGCGCTGTCCATCGTCGCCTTATCGAGGTCGAGTTGGGCGCCGCCGCCGACGAGGGTGAAGCCGAGGCCGCCGAGCGTCTCCGCCATCAGCGTGGCGTCCCTGCGGGGGTTATCGAGGGGGGTGACGTTCTTGTAGGCGGAGTTGCCCATCACGAGCGCGACCCGCTTTTCGGCAAATGCCGGCGCCGCCAACAGCGGCGATAGCAGGACGACCAGCCCGAAGAGCCAGGCGCCATTCCCGATCCTTGCGGCAGACGTTCGGCTCATCCCCAGCCCCAGAACAGCTGTCCTTACTCTATCAGCCCCGACATCGTGCGAAAAGCGCGGTCCGCCCGCCGTGACCTGGCTCAGTCGCTGGCGAGCACGTCGCTGAACAGCACGTAACGCTCGCCGTTGAAGCGCACCAGCCGCATCTGCTTGATCGGGCGGTGATCGGTCGGGCTCGTCGTCAGCTTGATGCCCGGCAACAGCAGCGGCAGCTCCATGTTCATGTGCAGCGCCTTGTCCATCACGTTCTCCCGCGTGAGATTGTCGCCGCACTGCTTGAGCAGCTCGACCACCGCGTGGCCGATATTGTAACCGTAGGGCGCGTAGTAGTCGCTCTTGTCGACGCGCGGGTTGTACTTGTCCATCCAGACGTTCCACGCCTTCATCTCGGGATCGTCGCGCCACTGCGGATCGGCCGGGTCCTTCTGGTAGGCGGCCGAGATCACGCCCTTGGCGGCCTCAAATCCGGCCGGCTTGATCGCGCCTGCGATCGAGGAGCCGACGCTATCGACGAACTCCTGTGGATGCCAGTCGATGTCATAGGCCTTGCGGATCGCCTGCGCCGCGAATTTCGGCACCGCGAAGATCACCATCACGTCGGCGCCGGCCGATTTCAGCGAGACGATCTGCAAGTCGATCGTCGGATCGGTCGTGTTGTAGGTTTGCTCCGAGACGATCATGGCCGCGGCCTTGTCGCCGAGGCCGCGCTTGAAGCCGAGCATGTAGTCGCGTCCGAGATCGTCGTTCTGCGAGATGATGCCGATCTTCGCGTTCGGCTTCGATTGCAGGATGTATTTGGCGTAGATTTCGCCCTCGGAGGCGTAGTGCGGCGTCCAGCTCATCGTCCAGGGAAAGTTGACGGGATCGTTGAACATGGTGGCGCCGGTGCCGATGAAGAGATGCGGCACCTGCTTCTGGTTGATGTATTTGACGACCGCATTGTTGGTCGCCGTGCCGACGGGGTTGACGAGGAACAGCACCTCCTCGCTCTCGATCAGGC
Source organism: uncultured Alphaproteobacteria bacterium (assembly GCA_963732085.1). Classification (GTDB taxonomy): domain Bacteria; phylum Pseudomonadota; class Alphaproteobacteria; order Rhizobiales; family Xanthobacteraceae; genus Bradyrhizobium. Next base: position 316,764 of record CAVSYJ010000001.1, read on the forward strand.
GCCTGATCTGCTCCACCGTCTTCGGCGGGCTATAGGCATCGTCGAGGCTGACATAGTTGATCTTGCGCCCGTTCACGCCGCCCTGATCGTTGATCATCTGGAAATAGGCGGTCGCCGATATCGCGCCGGCCGAATAGGCCGACGCGGGGCCGCTATAGGGCGTCGTGGTGCCGATCTTGATTTCCTTGTCGGTGACGCCGGGTCCGTATTTCTTTTGCGCCAGCGCGGGCGTTGCGGCGAGCCCGAGCGCAAGCAGCGCCACCGCGCCGCGCGCACGACATTCATCCAGGCCATCATGTCCTCCCGTTTTTCAGCGCATGATCCGGAAAAACCTGCCCCGCACTTGATGCGGGGTGTGGAGCGGTTTTCCGAAGAGATCATGCGCCAACAAAAAGCGGCGAGGCCGGCACCGTGGTTTCCTGGTCTAGTTTCTCAGTACGATACGTCCCACGACTTTTCCGGCTCGCAATTCATCGATCCATTTTTGCACGTCGCCCATCGGCTCTTCGCGCATCGGCGTCGGCTTGATCTTTCCGGCGCGCGCCAGCGCCATCAATTCATGTCCCTCGGCCAGCGTTCCGACCATGAAACCCTCGATGGTCATGCGCTTGTAAATCCATTGCACCATGGGCAGGCTGAAATTGCCGCCCATCAGGCCGGACACCACGATCTTGCCGCCGCGCGCAACCACCGAGACCGCAAACGCCATCGACTTTTCGTTGCCGGCGAAATCGACGATCTCATCAAAACCGCCCTCGGTCTCCCTGACAATTCGTTTAACGAGATCGGGCTCGGCGGGATCGTAGGCGATCGCGGCGCCGTTTTTCAGCGCGGTTTCCCGTGCGGCGGGATTTAGATCGGCGACCGATATCTTTTGCTTGAACATCGCTTGCGCGAGCGACAGGCCCATCATGCCGACGCCGCCCAGGCCAATCAGCAGCAGATTGCGCTGCCGCGGCCGGTCGACGAGGCGCTTCAGCGCGCCATAGGCCGTCATGCCGGAGCACATCAGCGTCGCGGCCTGGTTGACCGAAAGCGGGGCATAGTCGAGCAGATATTTCCCGTCGGGCACCAGCACATGGGTGGCGAATCCGCCGTCGAGGGTGACGCCGAGAAAACAATTCTTCAGGCAGAGATTTTCGTCACCGTTGAGACAGTCGCGGCACTGGCCGCAGCCGATCCATGGGAAGACCGCCTTCTTGGCACCGATCAGGCTTTTATCGGCGTCCGGTCCGACCTCCTCGACGATGCCGGCGATCTCGTGGCCCATCGTGAAGGGCAGCGTCATGCCGCGCGTGGTGTCGAGCCGCTTGCCGCCGCCGAGATCGGCGTAGCCGTCCTGGATGTGCAGGTCGGAATGGCACAGCCCGCAGCTATCGACGCGGACCAGCACCTCCTTGCCTTGTGGCTTCGGTGTATCGACGATGGTCTCGCAGAGTGGAGCATCGAACTTGACCAGCGATTGCCTGCGCAACTGCGCCATTATTATTCTCCCTCAAACCCTCTTCGAATTTTCGTTGCGTATATCGGCCAATTCACGGGCCATGGCAACAAAGCCGGATACCGGAACGGTCTCGGCGCGGCGGGTCGGATCGACATGCGCCGCTGCCGCCAGTCGCGCCGGATCTGCGGGCAATGATTTCAGGCTCTGCCGCAGCATCTTGCGGCGCTGGCCGAATGCGGCGGCCGTGACCTGCTCCAGCAGGCGGCGTTCGCAGGGCTCGGGCGTCTGGCGCGGAATTAGTCGCACCACTGACGATGTGACCTTGGGTTGCGGCACGAAGGCCGCCGGCGAGATGTCGAACAGGATTTTGGTCTCCGCGCGCCAGTTCGCGAGCACGCCAAGCCGGCCATAAGCCTCCTCGTCTTCGCGCGCCACGATGCGCTCCGCCACCTCGCGCTGAAACATCAGCACCATCGTGTCGTACCAGGGCGGCCACGGCTCGGTCGAAAGCCAGTCGATCAGGAGCGCGGTCGCGATGTTGTAGGGCAGGTTGGCGACGATCTTCGCTTTTGAGGCGCCGAGATAGGGCCGGGGGTCGAAGGTCTGCGCATCGGCGCAGACGATTTCGAGGCGGCCGGGATACCGCTTCGCGATGACTTCCAGCGCGGGAATGGCGCGCGCATCATGCTCGACGGCGATGACATGCGCCGCCCCGAGCGCCAGCAGCGCGCGCGTCAATCCGCCGGGACCAGGGCCGATCTCGACCACCGTCGCATTGTCCAGCGGGCCGGCGGCACGCGCAATGCGCGCGGTGAGGTTGAGATCGAGCAGGAAATTCTGACCCAGCGATTTGCGCGCGGAGAGCTGATGCTCGCGAATGACGTCGCGGAGCGGCGGCAAATCGTCGATCGCGCTCATGGCGCCTGTGCCGGAGTCTCCGCCATGCGCGCGGCGAGTCGCAGCGCCGCGATCAGGCTCGCCGGATTGGCGCGGCCGGTGCCGGCGATGTCGAAGGCGGTGCCGTGATCGGGCGAGGTGCGGATGAAGGGCAGTCCGAGCGTGACATTGACGCCGTCGTCGAAGGCGATCGTCTTGATCGGGATCAGCGCCTGGTCGTGATACATGCAGATCGCGCAGTCGTAGGTCTTGCGCGCCGCCTCGTGGAACATGGTGTCGGCCGGCAGCGGACCCCTGGCGTCGATGCCTTCACCGCGCAGGATCTCGACCGCAGGCGCGACGATCGTCTTGTCTTCGCTGCCGAGCGAGCCGTCTTCCCCGGCATGCGGATTGAGCCCGGAGAGCGCGAGGCGAGGGCGCGCGAGGCCAAAGCGGCTCTTCAGGCCTGCGGCCACGATCCGCGCCGTGCTCACGATCAAGTCGGTGGAAAGCTCTGCGATCGCCTCGCGCAGCGAGAGGTGGATCGTCACCGGCACGACCGCAAGCGCCGGCGACCACAGCATCATCACGGGCTGCGGTGTTCTGCCGTTCGACGCAGCCAACTCGGCGAGGAACTCGGTGTGACCGGGATGCTTGAAGCCAGCACGGTAGAGCACGCTTTTCGCGATCGGATTGGTGACGACGGCGCTGGCAAGTCCTGCCCGGACGTCGGCGACCGCGCGGCGGATCGAGGAGATGGCAGCGTCCGCGCTCGATGTGTCGGGCTTTCCGGGCTCGGCGGTCGCGTGCTTGTCCGTGGCGGCGACCGGTAAAGCCTGCGCAAAGGCGGCGCACGCCTCGGCCGCGCCCACCTCTGCCACCGGTACCTCGAGACCAAGCGCCTTGGCGCGTCGGGCGATGAACGCGGAATCCCCGAGCAGATAGAACGGAGGAAGCTTCAACTCATCCCGGCGCAACCAGGCGAGGAGAGCAATGTCGGGTCCGATACCCGCGGGTTCGCCCAGCGTCAGTGCGAGTGGTTGTTTGCCCGCCTTCCGGGGTTGGTGCTCCATCGCAGCATCTGCCTTCACAAAGCACAAAAAGTCACTGGTGATGATCGCAAGCCGTCAATTGCGGCGCGCCTTCGATTTCTTGCCGTCCTCCGCGTTCGAAATCTTCGGCATTGGTCTGACGGTACTCGATCATCGCGGCCTTGCGGATTTCCGCCAGATAGGTGTTGGAGGTCTGCTCGTATTTCTTGGCGTACATCTTGTCGCGCATTTCCTTCCGCTTCGGCAAATCGATCGTGGTCGGTTTGCGCGAACACAGCGCCACCATCTCGATGCCCTGCTTGGTCACCTCGGGCGGAGTCAGATGGCCGATAGGCGTGTCGTCCAGCACCTTGCGCAGGTTGGCCGGGATATCGGCCGAGGTTTTGGTCACGGGCTCGCGGATCGCGGCATTGGCCATCGACTTGAAAAACTGGTTCGCCTGCTCGCAGGTCTCCACGCGCCCGCGCAATGTCTCGGCGTCCTTGTGCCGAAGCTCGATCGTGCTTTGGGCCGATCCCTTCGGCACGATCAGCACGACCGGCTGCAGCTTGTATTCGAAGGCCTCGCCCTGCTGCTGATCGTCGCCACCCTCGGCCTTGACCGCGGCCGCGACGTCTTTTTCGCCGACTTGCAGGCGCTCCTTGTAGCGCCCGCGCACGAGGCTGCCCCACACCATGTCGGCCTTGATGCGCGCCTTCAGCGTCTCGGCACGGATGCCCTGATTTCTCGAGCGATCCCGTCAACTGGTCCACCGAGATATGCATGCGCTCGCTCATGCTGCCGTAGGCCTGGTCGATATCGGTCGATCCGGGATCGACGCCGAATTTCTTGCCTTCCTTGAGCTTCACCTTTTCGTCGATCAGCTCGTTGATCACCTCCTTGCGGTCGGGCGCCTTGTGGCTGGTCAGGAAAACCAGCTTGCTGCGCTGGTCGATGTCGTAGTCGGTGATCGGCTCGCCATTGACCATGACCGCGACGTTTTGCGCATGCAGCGGCGAGGCGCCGAGACACAGCAACAGCGCCGCGGTGCAGCCCATGACCAGGGTCCGAAAGCGATGCGGAAGTGGTGTCGTCATGATCATCTTCGTTATGTCAGTCGATCCTGGTCGAAATCCCTGGCCATGCCGGCATTTGCCCATCCTCGCGCGATCCTACTGGATGGCTCCGACGCCCGTGGCCGACGAGCGTCGTGTTGGCGAGGGTGCGCAGGCCGAGCTGTAACATGTAGGCGTGGCCGAGTATGGGCGGCGCCGAGCCCGCCGAATAGCTGTAAGACGTCACATAGTTCGCCGCCAGCACGAAGCAATCGTCCACATAGCCGGCGCCAATCGTATAGGTGTTGAGCTTGTTGGCTTCCAGATCCCAGCGCGCCGCGCCGGTCGCAACCCAGTTCGCCGCGATCTTGACCGAGCCGTTGGCGAGCAGGCCTTCGCGGCGGATCAGATAGCCGAGTTCCGGCTGCGCCGCGTAGTTGCCGTAGGTCAGGCTGACCGACCAGCGGTCAAAATTCGCCCGCGCTTCCGTCTCGAAACGCTGCACGTTCCAGGTCTGCTCGTCGAAGCGCGACCTGACGCTGAACGTATAGGTCCGGTTCGGCGAATAATTGACGCTGGCAACATAGTCGGACTTCTGGGTCGCAAGACCGGAATCGACGCCGGTGTTGTTCATGTCCTGCACGGCGAAGGAGTTCAGGCCGAACAGCTGGTAGGATTGGCCGAACAGCACCTTGACGGCGCCGCCGCGGTCGAATTGCGTGGTCGACTGCACGCCGACATTGGCGCGTCCGCCGCCTTCCTCGCGGTCATAGCCCGAGAATTTGTCGACGCTGAACAGGTTGCTGGCGTCAAACACCAGGCTCTGGGCGTCCTCGTTCGGAAGTTTGCCGGCATAGCATTCGTTCGGTCGAATGATCACTTGCGCGATCGGCTCGATCGTCGTCGAACCCCATGGCTGCACGTTGATGAAGGGATAGCGGTATTCGAGGCCCACGGTCGGCATCACCCGCAGCGCCGTGGTGTCGCCGGTCGGCAGGAAATTGTTGACGCCGGGCTGGTTGACGACATCGGCGTTGATCGCGTCGACCCGCGCGCTCGCGAACGGCGTCCAGATTTCGCCGAAGGGATCCGTGAACGATTTGCGCCATTGCGCTTCGGCGGTGAAACGCGTGTAGGTGCCGGGCATGCCGCGCAGCAGGCACTGCGCGGGAAGGCGCGCCATCGGATCGGCGGACGCCGTCGTGCAAAGACCGTTGGTGTTCGCCTGCGTCGTGATCGGGTCGAACACGGCGTCGTTGCGCGTCAGATTGACGAAATTCGTCTTGTAGGAAACCTCGCCGCCGAAGATCGGATAGTTGAAGACGTTCGAATAATCCATCACCGGGTAGACCACCGGCACTTGCTGCTGGTTGCCCGAGAAGCTCAGATAATAGACCGTCCGCAGGTCGAAGTAGCTGCGGTTGCCGACGCCGGTCAGATAGAGCTGCGAGATCGCTTCCGTCGGCAGGCTCAGGAACGAGTTCAAGGTGTCGCGATATTGCGACAGGCGGTAGTCCGACATGAAGTAGTAATCCGACAGGACGACGCCATCCCAGCCCCAGACCCACTTGTCGTTGATCGCGAACTGACCTTTGGTCTCGACCCCGCCGCGGAACTGATGGTCGCCGGGCTGGCCGGCGAACGCGCTCGGATCCAGCTGATCGATGCCGTAGGCGCGAATCTGATACGAGCCGTTGATCAGGCGTTGGCGGAACTCGGCCTGCATCAGGACGCCCTGCCGCGAGGTGATGCGCGGCGTGAAGGTTGCGTCCATATCCGGGGCGATCGCCCAGTAATACGGAACATCCACCGCGAAGCCGTAGGTGTTGGCTTCGCTGAAGCCCACCATCAGGAAGCCGCTCTTGCGCTTCACGGTCGGGTCGGGTGTCGTGAAGTACGGCATGTAGGCGATCGGCACGCCGAAGAATTCGAGCTGCGCGGTCTCGAAATACAGCATCTTCTCGTTCTGGTCGTGAATGATGCGGGCGCCCTTGACTTGCCATAGCGGCGGCCTCTTCGGATCGTCCTTACACGGCGCGCAAGCCGTGTAGACGCCGTTCTCGAACACCGTGTAGTTGCCGCTGGAGCGGTCCGAACGGGTCGCGGCCATGCGGGTTGCGTCCGCCGTGTCGACGCGCAGCGAATCGACGAAGCCGTCGCGGTAGTCGTCGCTCAGATCCATGATGTTGGCATAGGTGATCTTGCCGTCGGCATCCGTCATGCGGATGTTGCCTTCGGCATGCAGCCGCTTGGTGGTCTGGTCGTAGATCACCCTGTCGGCTTCGACGCTGGTGCCGTTGTAGAACAGCTGCACGTTGCCGACCGCCGACACGCGCTTGTTGTTGTAGTCGTAGTCGACCTCGACCGCCTGCACGAGCATCTGGCCGTCGGTGTTGACGACGTGCGGCGGATGCGTGGAGGGCGGTCGCGGATTGTAGGTGAAGCCCTGCGCCGCGGCCGGCGCGATGGCCGCGCATTCGAACGCGGTCGCGAGCAGCGCGCCGAGCAGCAGCGCAAGCAGCGGCCTTGCCGCGGCAATGCGACGGCGATCGTGGCGCACGACCATGCGCCGCGCCAACGCGGACAAGCACATCTGGAGGGCGGCGACGACAGCCACTACCCGTCCTCCTGGTACAACAAGGCCACAAAACCGGTGAGGCCGCCCACGACCACGGGCAACCACGCCGCAGCAATCGGATGCATCAACTCGGCCTTGCTCAAATCCTCGGTTACTTTCGACAGCACGTAGAGCAGAAAGCCCGCACCCACGCCACTTAAAACCATCTTTTGCACGCCACCGAATCGGAAGAAGCGCAACGACACGGATGCAGCCACCATCACCATCGCGGCAAGCAAAAATGGCTGCGCCAGAAGCTTGTGATATTGCAGGCGATAGCCGGCAGTCGCGAAGCCCGAACTTTCGGACGAGCGAATGTAGGTCGGCAGTTGCCAAAACGACACGGTTTCCGGCGTCGAAAAACTGTTGCGCACCTGAGCCGGCGTGAGCTCGGTCGCGATCTCGAGCGTGGGCTGCTCGACCATCGGCGCATTGAGCGTGAAACGTTGCACGTCCCTGAACAGCCAGTGTCCTTCTTCGAGCGTGGCCTCGCGCGCCTCGATGCGCTCCGTGAATCGGTAATTCGTATCAAAACGGAACAGCGTCATTCCGGTCAGCCGCACGCCCTGCTTCTCGCTGCGCGCGGCGTTCATGATCATCTGGCCATCGCTGTTGGACTGGTTGATCCAGAAACCGGCAGCGTCCTGGATTCCGCCGCCGCCCGCGCCTCCAAACAGCTCGGCCTCCATGCGTTTGGACAGCTCGCGCAGATTGGCCGACATCGGATTGTAGCCGACGGTCGCGAGCACGCCGAGCACGAGGGCGCTTATGAGCGCCGGTGCCATGAATTGCCAGGCAGAGACGCCGGCGGCGCGCGCCACCACGAGTTCCAGCCGCCGCGACAGCGCGAGATAGCAGGTCATCGCGCCGATCAGCACGCAGAACGGCATCATCTTTTCGAGCAGTTGCGGCACGCGGAACAGCGAGGTCTCCGCCACCAGGATCGGCGAGGCCGCGGCAAGGCCGGAGGTCTTGCGCACCATCTCGATGTAGTCGACCAGCACCAGCAGCACGAAGATGCTGGCGAACACGCCGAGCGCCGAGACCACGAAGCGGCCGGCGAAGTAACGTCCCAGGGTGTTGCTGACCATGCTCATGCGGTGGCCGGCCTTCCGAACAGCCGCTGCATGCGGGCAAGCGATTTGTTGAACGACTCGATCAGGACGGCGGGAGGCTCGATCACGAGCCCGTTCACGATGATCCAGACGCCGATGGCGATTGCGGCCAGCGTCAGCCCGTACTGGATGACCGCGGCCATCGGCGTTTTCACCGTTAGGACCGAGCAGGCAAATCCGGCCATGCGCAGACCGAACACCGCGAAGATCGAGCCGCCGATCGAGAAGTTCCGGCTCTGGCGCGTCGTGCGCGGCGCGCCGAGGAATGCGAAGGTCAGCGCGGCGAACGCGAACGGATAGATCGGCGACAGGAAGCGGTCGTGCAGTTCCGCGCGGAACTGGCCGGGCAGCGCCTTGTAGACCGCATCATCCGGATCGGGCCACAGCAGTTCCCAGATGTAGCGCTCGCGGATGCCGAGCGAGACGTCGCCATGTTGCGAGAATTTCGACATGTCGAAGGCGTAGCGGCCGAACACGACCATTGCGGGTTCGCGTTTGCCGACTTCGAAGCGCTGCAGGTTGCCGTCCTCGAGCACGAGGAAGGAACCGTCGCCGCTCTTCACCACGGTGCCGTGGTCGGCAGCGATGCTGACGCGCTCCTTGGGATCGCGGCGGTCGTCGATGAAGATGCCGACCAGGATCCCGCCGGGCTGCCGCTCGCGGATGCGGATGATGAGGTTTTGATCCAGCTGCGCAAAGCGTCCGGGCTGCAGAATGTTGGTCAACACGTCGGCGGTGATCTCGGCATCCCATTGCTTGATCCGCCGCATGCCGTCGGGCGCGATCCATGCCGCGATGAAGGCGACCAGGATTGCCACCACCACCGTGGCGTAGGCGAATGGACGGAACAGCCGGACCGGCGAGAAGCCCGCGGCGTTCATCACGATGATCTCGGAATCGGTCGCGAGCTTGTTCAGCGTGTGCGAGATCGCGATCATCAGCGCGATCGGCGCGATGATCAGCACGAGCGCGGGAATGACGAGGCTGGTGAGGCCGAGAAACGTGACGATGGTCTGGCCCTGGCTCGTCATCAGGTCGATGCCGCGCAACGCCTGCGTTATCCAGATCACGCCCGTGAGGCTGACCAGAACAAGCGCAAACGACGCGAGCGTCGTGCGGAAAATGTACTTGTCGATCGACCCCATCGTTCCCGTACGATCCCGCCCTGCCATGGCCGAACAGCGGATCGCAACCAAACCCCTGCTAAGGAGGGGTCCCCATTGGTTACGCCGCATCTGTCCGAACGGCCTATTTTCTCACTACCATCCCTTTGATCCGTCAACAAAATGGCCACCCCGTGGCGCGGTGAAGATACGGTTAATTTTTCCCGCCTTGTGGCGGGGCGGCCACGCCGACGCTTGGCATCGGAGCGGCTTGCAGGCCATAGTGCGGCAAAGGCGGCTTTTCGCCGGCCGCAATAGCCGGGCACAAGGGCTTCCACGGCCCCGAGCCCCTAGCGTAACATCCTGATTTTGGAGGTTTATTCATGTCCGACGCCATCACGGTCGGCTTTGTCCCGTTATCCACGGCCCCGCGAGGCGTCCTGGTGGTGTTTTGTGATGAGGAGCTGAAATTCGGGCCGGCGACCCGCAAGGCGCTTGGGCCGGCGGTCGACCTTGTGAAGCGGGCGGCGGCCGGCGTCTTCAAAGGAAAGAGTGGTTCCACACTCGATCTTTTGGAACCTGAAGGAATCAAGATTCAGCGCTTGCTCGTGCTCGGGACCGGGAAGACGTCCGAGCTGAAGGAGAAAGATTTTCTCAAACTGGGCGGGGTCCTCGCCGGCAAGCTGAATGCGGCCAGTACGGAGGTGAGCGTGATAGCCGAGCATTCCGGCGGCGCCATGAAGCCCGGACAGGCCGCCGCGATTGCCACCGGCGTTCAGCTGCGCGCCTACAAGTTCGATCGCTACAAGACGAAGAAGGACGAAAGCCCGGCGCTTCGCGCACAGGTGTCGATTGCCGTCGACGATGCCGGCAAGAGCAACCGCGCCTTTGCGCCGAAGGCGCACGTCGTTGAAGGCGTGGAGATGGCGCGCGATCTCGTCAACGAACCGCCGAATGTGCTGTTTCCGGAAGAGTTCGCGCGCCGCGCGGGCGCCCTGCGCAAGCTCGGCGTCGAGGTCGAGGTGCTCGACGTCAAGGCGATGACGAAGCTCGGCATGGGCGCGCTGCTTGGCGTTGGGCAAGGTTCGGCGCGGCCCAGTCGCACCGTGATCATGCGCTGGAATGGCGGCAAGAAGGGCGGCGCACCGGTCGCCTTCATCGGCAAAGGGGTCTGTTTCGACACCGGCGGTATCTCGATCAAGGGCGCCGCGAGCATGGAGGACATGAAGGGCGACATGGGAGGTGCGGCTTGCGTCGTCGGCCTGATGCATGCGCTTGCCGCGCGCAAGGCGAAGGTCAACGCAGTCGGCGCCATCGGCCTGGTCGAGAACATGCCGGACGGCAACGCGCAACGTCCTGGCGACATTGTCACGTCGATGTCGGGGCAGACCATCGAGATCATCAACACCGATGCCGAAGGGCGGCTGGTGCTCGCCGACGTGCTCTGGCATGTCGCGAAGAAGTTCAAGCCGAAATTCATGGTCGATCTCGCAACGCTCACCGGCGCGATCATGGTCGCGCTCGGCACCGAACATGCCGGGCTGTTCTCCAACAACGACGAACTCGCGGAGCGTCTGATCAAGGCAGGCGTCGAGACCGGCGAGAAGGTCTGGCGCATGCCGCTCGGGCCCGAATACGACAAGCTGATCGACTCGCAATTTGCCGACATGAAGAACACCGGCGGCCGGCACGGCGGGTCGATCACGGCGGCGCAGTTCCTGCAGCGCTTCGTCGACGATACGCCATGGGCGCATCTCGACATCGCGGGAACGGCGATGGGCGCGCCGAAGACGGACATCAACCAGAGCTGGGGATCGGGCTACGGCGTGCGCTTGCTGGATCGCCTGGTCGCGGATCACTACGAGCGATGACCGAAGTCCTGTTCTACCATTTGCAGAACATGTCGGTGGAGAACGTGCTGCCCTCGTTGCTCGAGAAATCGCTCGAGCGCGGCTGGCGCGTGGTGGTGCAGGCGACGTCGCAGGAGCGCGCCGATGCGCTGGATGCGCATTTGTGGACCTATCGCGACGATTCCTTCCTGCCGCACGCGACCTGGCGCGCGGGCGATGCGCAGGATCAGCCGATCATCCTGGCGACGGAGGAGGGCAATCCGAACGGCGCCAATGTTCGCTTCCTGATCGACAACGCCGCGTTGCCGCAGGATCGTCTTCCTACGAGCGCATGGTGCTGCTGTTCAACGGCGATGACGCGGACGCGCTTTCGGCCGCGCGCGCGGCCTGGACGGATTGCAAATCCCGCGGCTTCGATGTCACCTATTGGCAGGCCGACGAGATGGGGCGCTGGCGCCGACGCGATTAGCGGCGCCATGGAATTAATGATATGCTGGGGTATTGCCTTTTGGTGCTTTCATCAGCCACGCTGGTGCCGCAAAGTGATGGTCGGACAACCCTTTAGGGCAAGGGGCGGGGAACCTGGTTCATTGTGACACACGGCAAGGGATATCGTGGACTGCTTTTGACGCTGCTCGCGCTCGCGCCGCTGATTGCGGGCTGCTCGGGCGGCGGCTCTGACCTGTTGTCGAGAGATGCCGAATGGTTCTCGCGTTCGGGACGTTTGTTCATCCGCAACGTATCGATCGACGCACCGCCGCTCACGCCCGATCAACCCATACGTGCCGACGATCTCGTCAGCGCTGACGGCGCCTGTCCAGGCATGGCGCCGCCGGGCGCGGGTGCGCAGGCCTTGGCCGACAACGCTGCGGGAGCGCCGCCAGCCGCAGGTGGAACGGTGGCGCTCGGTCATACCGAATGCGACGTGGTGCGCGGCATCGGCGCGCCCGACAGCGTCAATCTCTCCACCGGTCCGGGGGGCGGGCGGCTCGCCGTCGTCACCTGGTCGCGCGGCGGGCGCGCCGGCATCTACACCTTCAGCAGCGGACGGCTGACCTCGATCGAGCGCGGCCCCGAACCGGTCGAGCCGCCGAAAGCGGCAAAGCCGAAGGCAAAGAAGAAGCCGGCTGCGACTTGATCCAGCAATCCCGCTTCAGCCCGCGGTCTCACTTTGCGTACTTGCTTGCAGCCAATCCTCCTCGGCGCGTTGCAGCGCGCTTGCAGCGTTGGCGCGGGCCTGGCCAAGCTGCGCCGCCTGCCTGGGATCGCGGGTGAAGATATCCGGCAGCGCAAGCGCGGTATCGATCTTTTCAATGATGGCGGTGATGCGCTCGATCTCGGCTTCGGCCTCCGAGATCTTCTGCTTCAGCGGCTTTTGCCTCTCGCCTTTTGGGCGCTCATTTCTGTCGCGGCCGGTCACGCGTTCATTGCTCTCGCGCGTGGCGTCCTGCCTGCTGCGCGCTGACAGCACGAGCCGCCGGTAATCGTCGAGATCACCGTCAAAACTCGTCACCGCATGGTCGGCGACCACCCACAGCTGGTCGGCGCAGGCCTCGATCAGATAGCGATCGTGCGACACCATGATCACCGCGCCCGGAAAATCGTTGATTGCTTCGGCGAGCGCCGCGCGGCTGTCGATGTCGAGATGGTTGGTCGGCTCGTCCAGGATGATCATGTTGGGACCGAAGAACGTCGCCAGTCCCAGCAGCAGGCGCGCCTTCTCGCCGCCCGAGAGGCTTCCGACTTTGGTGTCGGCGGCCTTGCCGGAAAAACCGATGGCGCCGGCGCGGCCGCGCACCTTCGACTCCGGTGCGTCAGGCATCAGTTTCCGGATATGATCGTAGGTGGACGCCTCCTCGTTCAATTCATCGAGCTGGTGCTGGGCGAAATAGGCGACCGCGAGCTTGTCGGCGCGCGTGATCTTGCCCGAGAACGGGTTCAGCCGGCCGGCGAGCAGCTTGACCAGCGTCGATTTGCCGTTGCCGTTGGCGCCCAGTAGCGCAATGCGATCGTCATTGTCGATCCGAAGCGTCACGCGGTTGAGCACGGGACTGTCCGGATCGTAGCCGACGCTGACACCATCGACCGCGATGATCGGCGGCGACAGCATCTTGTCCGGATGCGCGAAGCTGATCTCCTGGACGTCCTGCGTCACCAGCGCCGCGATCGGCTTCATCCGCTCCAGCATCTTCACGCGAGACTGCGCCTGGCGGGCTTTCGAGGCCTTGGCCTTGAAGCGGTCGACGAAAGCCTGCAGCCGCTTGCGCTCCGCTTCCTGCCGCCTGGCATGCTTGGCATCGAGCGTCTCGCGCGTGGCGCGCTGCTCCTCGAACGAGGAATAGCTGCCGCGGTAGAGCGTGAGCCTGCCGCGGTCGAGATGCAGGATCTGGTCGACCGATGTTTCGAGCAGGTCGCGATCGTGGCTGATCACGATCACCGTGCGCGGATAGTTCGCCAGATGGTCCTCGAGCCACAGCGTGCCTTCGAGATCGAGATAGTTGGTGGGCTCGTCGAGCAGCAGCAAATCGGGGACCGCGAACAGCGTCGCCGCGAGTGCCACGCGCATGCGCCAGCCGCCGGAAAATTCGCCCACCGGCCGCGCCTGGCCGGCGCTGGAGAAGCCGAGGCCGCTCAGAATGGCGGCGGCGCGCGCGGGCGCCGAATGCGCGTCAATGTCGACGAGGCGGGTCTGGATTTCGGCGATCCGGTGCGGATCGTGGGCGCTCTCGGCTTCCCGCAGCAGCGCATCGCGCTCGATATCGGCCTTGAGCACCACCTCGATCAGGCTGTCGGGGCCGTCAGGCGCCTCCTGCGCCAGCGAGCCGACGCGCCAGCGCGGCGGGATCGTGATGCTCCCGCTCTCGGTTGCGAGTTCGCCGCGGATCGCCCGGAACAGCGTCGACTTGCCGGTGCCGTTGCGGCCGACCAGGCCGACGCGCGACCCGGGCGCGATCTGCACCGAGCCGTGGTCGATCAGAAGCCGGCCCGCGAGGCGGATGGCAATGTCCGTGATGGAAAGCATGCGCGGTTTGTCACCGCAGCGGCGCTCAAACGCAATGGCATTGCGCGACAAAAATTCGCTGCGCGGCCCTTGCCGCGCAGGCTTGTGCGCAGACCTCAGCGGCCCGCGGGGTCGCCGTCGTCGCGTTGGCGCAGCTCGTTGAGAAGCTCGCGCAGCCGGGGCGACAGATCGGAACGCTCGGGCCGCAGGTCCTTCTGCAGCCGTTCGCCTACGGCATCGCAGATCGACCGGCTGGTCTTGTGGTCCATCTGCTCGCTGTCATCGGCCTGGATGCCAATCATGACGGGTTCCGTTGGGCTGGTTTGCTCAAATGGTGTGTTTCACTCAAGCGACCCATTTCCAACGCCGACGCGACGCAATTGTTTCCGCCTATCCGCGCGCGCATGGCTTTTGGTAAAATCTGCATGAAAATTGTGCGTTTTCATGCGGTCAGCAAAAAAGCCCCGGCAAGCCGGGGCTCTTCGATTCGGGAACACGGCTTTGGGCGTCAGTAACAACGGTTGACCAGCCTCCAGCGGGGCCCCCAAGGGGTCCGTACCAGCTCACGGACATAGCAATTGCCATAGCCGTAAGAGACCGGTGCGCCGAAGTAGACGCGCGGGCCCCACCAGCCATGGTGATAGCCGCCGTACCAGGCGGCAGCCGGCGTCGGCGCCAACGCCGCGCCACTCAACGCCGCAGCCACTGCAACAAGCCCGAGTTTGCGAAACATGGTCGTCTCCATCATCAGGCGCGCCTCCGGCGCGCCATTGGGGAAAGTTCTGACCGGATAACCCTCGAATTGACCGGTCGATTGCAGCCTATGCGAGCGTCGCTGAACCGGGCCGGCATGGAGGCTTCAGACTTCCTTCATCGCGGTGAAATTGCTGTAATTCCTGACGTTCAGCCTCCCGTAAGGTCGCTTGCCGGGGGCGTGGTGCGCCGATATAAGCGCCGCAACCCGAAATCCCCGTTAATTTGAGGACAAAAACTCATGGCGACCGAACGCACTTTCTCGATCATCAAGCCCGACGCGACCGCGCGCAATCTCACCGGCGCGGTCAACGCGCTGATCGAGAAGGCGGGCTTGAGGATCGTCGCGCAAAAGCGCATCCACATGACGCGCGACCAGGCCGAGACGTTCTATGCCGTGCACAAGGCGCGCCCGTTCTTCGGCGAACTGGTGGAGTTCATGACCTCCGGCCCGGTCGTGGTGCAGGTTCTGGAAGGCGACAATGCGATCGCGAAGTATCGCGACGTGATGGGCGCGACCGACCCGTCGAAGGCGGCGGACGGCACCATTCGCAAGGTTCATGCAAAGTCGATCGGCGAGAACTCGGTGCACGGCTCCGACGCCAGGGAGACTGCGGCCATAGAGATCGCGCAATTTTTCGCCGGCAACGAGGTCGTCGGCTGAGATACGATACCAACGAGAGCCGCGCATTTTTGAGGGGGAGGGTCAGGCGGTGAACTGGCTGATGCAGGCGTTGGATCCCGGCAATATCGGCGCGTTCTTCACGCAGTTCCAGGCCGACATGCAGAAGCCGTCGTTCTGGCTCGCGGTCGGCAAGATCATCTGGATCAACATCCTGCTCTCGGGCGACAATGCACTCGTGATCGCGATGGCGTGCCGCGGCTTGCGTGGCCGGCATCGGATGTGGGGCATGATTATCGGCTCCGGTGTGGCCGTGGTGCTGCTGATCGCCTTCACCGGCGTCGTCGCGACCTTGATGACGCTGCCCTATCTGAAGTTGATCGGCGGCATAGCGCTGCTGGTGATCGCGGCGAAGCTTCTCGTACCGGAGGACGAGAACGATGAAGTTGCCGCCGGAACCACGCTCTGGCATGCCGTGCGCATCGTCGTGATTGCCGACATCATCATGAGCCTCGACAACGTGATCGCGGTCGCTGCCGCCGCCAATGGCCAGTGGTCGCTGCTGATCCTCGGCCTCACCATCTCCATTCCCATGATCATCGCCGGCGCCGCGCTGATCATGCTGATCCTCGACAAATATCCCGTCCTGATCTGGCTCGGTGCCGTGTTGCTCGGATGGATCGCGGGCGATGTGATCGCGAGCGACCCGATCGACCAATCCTTCCTGCACGGCGTGCTCGATGGTCACGTCAGCGTCGACATGACCTCCGCCATTCTCGGCGTGTCGCATCTCAATCTGGATGGCGATCTGATGGATATCGCCGCGTCCGTGCTGGGTGCGATCGCGGTGCTGGTCGCGGGATCGATCTGGCGCTCGCGCAAGATGCGCGAGGCGGAGCACGCGCCGGCCGCGGTCGAGGCGGCATCGCGGGCGGACTAAGGCATGATCCGGAAAAGTGTGCAGCGGTTTTCCCTCGCGACAAACGCGCAGCGTTTGCGCGGAGATCATGCCCAAACAAGAACCTAAAGCGCGATGATGATTCATCCTGATCTCATCGCGCTTTAGCGCCGCACGATCGATCCGGAGCGGCCGACGAGGCGGGCGAGTTGCCGGAAGCGGCTGCCGACGCGGTCGGCGACGAGGTCGACCATCCGGTGCTCGAACACCAGCATCAGCTTGCGGCCTCGCGTCCGAAAATGCGTCGCCTTGAGCACGCCGGGCCGCGCCGCCGAGATCAGGTGCGCGACGCGGAACGCGGCGCCGAGCACGCGGGCGCGCTCGAGTTGCGACGGCGAGATCTGCTCCTGAATGACGAGCGGCGGCTGGTTCTCCTCGGAAAGGCCCGCATAGCGAAAGAACACCGCCAGCGCCACGAAGGCGCGGCCCTGATGACTGACCGAACCAAAATTGCCGTTGGTGATCAGTTCCAGCGTCTGCTCGCCGCGATGGTCGGGATGCACGCGCCAGGCAATGTCCGACAACAGGCACGCGGCATGGCGCAGCCGGCGGTCCTCGTCGGTCTCGCGCAAACGAACGACCCGCACCAGGCGGTCGGTCCATTCGATCAATTCCTGCGCGTGGCGCGCCGAGCGGGAGAGCAGTTCATTCAGCGTTTGCGCGGCGCAGATGAAGCCGTCCTTGTCGCGCTCGGCTTCCGGCAGCATCGAATAGAGCAGGCCTTCGCGAACGCCGAAGGTCGAGAACGTGATCATTTTCGGCCGCGCGGAACGAATGATGTATTCGAGCACCAGCGCTGCGTAGGTCAAAAGCGGGCGGCGCGCGTCGGCGACGGCTTCGATATCGGCGAGCATGTCGGCGGCGGCGAGCCGGCGCAGCCGCCGCGCAAAGTCGAGCGCATCGGCGGCCGGAATCGTATAGCCGTGCATCACCCGCATCGGATAGCCGCTCTGGATGATGTGGATGCGCGCCAGCGCACGCCAGGTGCCGCCGACCGCGTAGAAGGTGCGGCCGCGGCCGGATTTCAGGCGCGGCAGCTCCGACAGCTCGCTCTTGACGATGCGCTCGGCGCGCTTCAGCGATTTGTGCGCGAGGTCCTGAAGCGCGAGACTGCCGAGCGGCAAGGTGACGCCGCCGCGCACCTGGTGGCCGCGCACATCGACCAGCTCGAGCGAACCGCCGCCGAGATCGCCGACGATGCCATCCGGTTTGTGGATGCCCGAGACCACCCCGAGCGCGGACAGCCTGGCCTCCCGCGATCCCGACAGGATCTCTATTCTGACGCCGCAGATGCGCTCGGCCTTGGCGATGAAGTCGGGCCCGTTGGTGGCATCGCGGCACGCAGCGGTTGCGATCGCGTAGACGCGGCCGACCCGCTGGATCCGGCACAGTGCGTGGAAGCGCTTCAGCGACGTCAGCGCCTTGTCGACGGCATCGGGGGCGAGCAGGCCGGTCGACTGCACCTCGCGGCCGAGACCGCACAGCGTCTTCTCGTTGAATATGGAGACGAGACTTCGCGCCATCTGCTCATAGACGACGAGACGAACCGAGTTCGAACCGATGTCGATGACCGCGACGCTTGGCTCGCGCTTGCGCGGCCGTTTCACCGGCGTGTCCTCTTCGAGAAATTAATGACGGTCGTTACGGCGCGTGAGACGGCGCGGCGAAGATTCCTTGAGCGACTTTCCACGGCCAGAGAGACTTCGGATTCGTCATGAAGTAATTGTGCAGGTTGAAGGGCTCTTCGCCTTTCGCGGCCTTCATACGCGTTGACGATCCATCCGGCAACAACTGCCAGCTTTGCTCGTTGTCCTTCAGGTTCGCGACCATGATCTGTTCGAGAACCTGCTGATGCACCGTGGGATTTTGCAGCGGACAAAGCACCTCGACGCGACGGTCGAGGTTCCGGGGCATCATGTCGGCCGACGAGATATACACAGCAGCTTTTGCGCTGGGCAGGCCCTGGCCCATGCCGAAACAGTAGATGCGGCCGTGTTCCAGGAAGCGTCCGATCACCGATTTGACGCGGATGTTTTCCGACAGTCCGGGCAGTCCGGGCCGGAGGCAACAGATGCCGCGCACCACGAGGTCGATCGACACGCCGGCTTGCGAGGCCTCATAAAGCGCATCGATGATGTCGGGGTCGACCAGCGCGTTCATCTTCATCCAGATCGCGCCGGGCCGGCCGTGCTTGGCATGGCTGGTCTCGCCCTTGATGTGTTCGATGATGCGCTTGCGCAGGGTGAGCGGGGATACCGCCATCTTTTCCAGGTCGCTCGGCGCGGCATAGCCGGTGATGTAGTTGAACACACGCGCCGCATCGCGGCCGATCGTCGGGTCCGAGGTGAAGTAGGACAGGTCGGTGTAGATGCGCGCGGTCACGGGATGATAGTTGCCGGTGCCGGTGTGGACATAGGTCGTGAGGCTGCCGCCTTCGCGGCGCACCACCATCGACAGCTTGGCGTGCGTCTTCAGTTCGAGGAAGCCGTAGACCACCTGTACGCCGGCGCGCTCGAGGTCGCGCGCCCAGCGGATATTGGCTTCCTCGTCGAAGCGCGCTTTCAGCTCGATCAACGCGGTCACCGTCTTGCCGGCTTCGGCGGCCTCTACCAGGGCGCGGACGATCGGCGAGTTGCTGGAGGTGCGATACAGCGTCTGCTTGATGGCGACGACGTCGGGGTCGCGCGTCGCCTGCTGGAGGAATTGCACCACCACGTCGAAGGATTCGTAGGGATGGTGGACGACGAGATCCTTCTGCCGGATCGCGGCGAAGATGTCGCCACCCTGCTCGCGGACGCGCTCGGGATGGCGCGGCACGTAGGGCGGGAATTCGAGGTCGGGGCGATCGAGCCGGGTCAGTTGCGACAGCTCGTTCATCGCCAGCACGCCGTCGACCAGGAATACCTCGTCGTCGGTGGTTGAAAGGGCATGCTGAACAAAATGCCGAAGCTCCTCAGGCATGTTGGCTTCGATCTCGAGCCGGATCACCGATCCGCGCCGCCGGCGTTTGAGCGCGGTCTCGAACACGCGAACGAGGTCTTCGGCCTCTTCCTCGATTTCCATTTCGGAGTCGCGGATGATCCGGAAAGAGCCCTGACCCTTGACGGTGTAGCCGGGGAACAGCCTGCCAATGAACAGGCCGGTGGCCTGTTCCAGCGTGATCAGACGCACCGCGCCGTCCTTGCTCGCGGGCATGCGGATGAAGCGGTCGATCTTGCCGGGCATGCGGATCAGCGCGTTCATCGCCTTGCCGTCGGAGGTGCGCATCAATTGCAGCGCCACGGTGAAGCCGAGGCTCGGGATGAACGGAAAGGGGTGCGCCGGGTCGATCGCGAGCGGGGTGAGCAGCGGGAAGATGTTGTGGAGGAAGTGATCCTCGATCCAGGTCCGTTCGCTCTTGGTGACCTCGCGCCCGTCGACCAGAATGATGCCGACGCCGGAAAGCGCGTGGCGCAGGTCGCGCCAGATCGCCTGCTGGTCGTTGGCGAGGCCCGACACACCCTTGTTGATAAACACTAGCTGCTCGGCCGGCGACAGCCCATCGGGGCTTCGTTCGGTAATGCCTTCCTTGACCTGCGCCCGGATGCCGGCGACGCGGACCATGAAGAACTCATCAAGGTTATTCGCGGAAATCGACAGGAACCGGACCCGTTCCAGCATGGGGTGGCCGGGATTGACGGATTCCTCGAGCACCCGGCGATTGAAATGCAGCCAGGACAGCTCGCGATTGATGAAGCGCTCGGGGCTTGCCGCAATCGATGGGGCGGCCTCGGCAACGGCCGGTTTCTCTTCAATTACAATGGCTTGCTCGGTGTCCATGAGACTTCGGTCCAATCGGGAAGCACTGGTCTTGCGCATACCAACGCTTTTGGCGCGGATTATGTGACAACCGAGTGACAATTCACGGACATGATGTCCCGGCCCCGTGCGGCGTCAAGCCGGGGGACCCTAAGCTTTGCGCAACAGTTCGGCAGCCAGTGCCCGGGTGACCGGCCGTCCCAGCCGCAACGCCTCGCGATCCAGCCGGTCGACGGCCTCCCGCGCGGCCGCATAGGAACGCTCGATCCGGGTCGTGAGATAGCCGACCACGCTCTCGTCGATGGCGAGCTGCCGGTCGGTGCAAAACTTGACGATCAGCGCGCGGAACAGGAGATCATCGGGTTCGGCGAGCGAGACCACGGGCAATGCACGCAGGCGCGAGCGCAGGTCGCGCAACTCGACCTCGATGGTGGAAGGCGGCGTGCGCGCGGTGATCAGCACATAGGCCTGCTCCTCACGCGCGAGATTGAGCAGATGAAACAGCGCGCGCTCGTCGAAATCGCTCGCCTTCAGATCCTCGACGACGAGAGCGCCCGTGGCCAGAGCAGCGGGCACGGTGGCCGCGCTTAGCGCGTACGCCGTGGTCGAGCGTGCGCCGGCCTGTTCGGCCCAGATCGCGGCGAGATGGCTCTTGCCCGATCCTTCCGGGCCCACCAGCAGCATGGTGCGGGCCGGCCATTCCGGCCAGCTCTCGATCAGCGCGAGAGGGGCGGCATTGGCGGGTCCTCCCAGGAAATTGTCGCGCGTCAGGCTTTCCGCATGCGGCAGGGCGAAAGCCAATTGACGGGGTTGAACGCGAACTGCCACTGAAAGAATTACCTCGCCTCGATCGTGCTCATGTGCCGAACCCACTCGACCAGATAGAGCGAAACGGACGATAGCGTAAAGACCGTGACGAAGCCCATCAGGATCAGATCGTACGGCCTGGGTTTGAACTCGAAGCCGAGCGAGGCCAGCACGAGAGCTGCGAACCCCACCTGCGCCACCGTATTGAGCTTGGACACCATCGAGGGCTTCATCGGCACCGGCTTGTCGAACAGCCAGGACACGATCACGGCGGCGACGATCATGAAGTCGCGCGACACCACCAGGATCACGATCCAGCGCGGGATCGCGCCCCAGATGCCGAGCGCGATGAAGATCGAGACCAGCAGCGCCTTGTCAGCCAGGGGATCAAGCAGCGCGCCGAGTTCGCTCGTCATGTGAAAGCGCTTGGCGAGGAAGCCGTCCACGGCGTCGCTGACGCCGGCGATGACGAACACCGCAAACGCCAGCGCCATCTGGTCCGAGGCGATCGCCCAGATGATGATCGGAACCAGAAGGATCCGGCCCAACGTGATCATGTTGGGGATGCTGGTCGGAATACTCACGGCGCTTCCCGGCGCAAAGACCCGGCCTGCCCGTTCGGCCGGTTGTTATCTACATAGTATATGCGCAGCTAGCTTGCGAGCCATTGCACGTCAGGGAAATCCGACGTAACCAGCCGGAATTATTCCGGAACTGGCCATGGCCGAACGCAAAAACGGGCTCACTTACGCGGATTCCGGCGTCGACATCGATGCTGGCAATCGGCTGGTCGACCTCATCAAGCCGATGGTCCGCGCCACCGCGCGCCCGGGCGCAGATGCCGAGATCGGCGGCTTCGGCGGATTGTTCGACCTGAAGGCCGCGGGCTTCAAGGATCCCGTCCTGGTCGCCGCCACCGACGGCGTCGGCACCAAGGTCAAGATCGCAATCGAGACCGGCCTGCATGACGGCATCGGCATCGACCTCGTCGCGATGTCGGTCAACGACATCGTGGTGCAGGGCGCCGAGCCGCTGTTCTTCCTCGACTACTTCGCCTGCGGCAAGCTCGATCCGGATGCAACGGCTGCGATCGTCGCCGGGATCGCCGAAGGCTGCCGCGAATCCGGCTGCGCGCTGATCGGCGGCGAGACCGCCGAGATGCCGGGCCTTTATAAAGACGGCGATTACGATCTCGGCGGCTTTGCGGTGGGCGCGGCCGAGCGCGGCACACTACTGCCGCGCGGCGATATCGAGGCCGGCGATGCGATCATCGGTCTTGCGTCATCAGGCCTCCACTCCAACGGCTTTTCGCTGGTCCGCAAGATCGTCGAGGTCTCCGGCCTCGGCTTTGATGCGCAGGCGCCGTTCTCGCCTGTCATGACCCTCGGCGGCGCGCTGCTGACGCCGACGCGGCTCTACGTGAAGTCGTGCCTGCGCGCGATCCGTGAGACCGGTGCGATCAAGGGGCTCGCCCATATCACCGGCGGCGGCTTCACCGACAATATTCCGCGCGTGCTGCCAAAGCATCTCGGCGTCGGCATCGATCTGGCGCGGCTGCCGGTGTTGCCGGTGTTCAAATGGCTGGCGGCGCAGGGCGGCATCGCCGAGCTCGAGCTGCTGCGCACCTTCAATTGCGGCATCGGCATGATCGCGATCGTGAAGCCGGACGCGGTCGAGGCAGTGACCGAGGTGCTCTCCTCCAGCGGCGAGAGCGTCGCCGTTCTTGGCGCGGTGATCCCGGCGAGCGGCGAGCACCGCGTCGTCTATAACGGTCATCTCGATCTCGCAGCATGAAGCGCCGCGTCGCCATTCTGATTTCCGGACGCGGCTCCAACATGGCCGCGCTGATCAAGGCGGCGCTTGCGCCCGACTATCCCGCCGAGATCGTGGTGGTGATTTCCAACCGCGCCGATGCGCCCGGCCTCGAAAAAGCGAAAGCGAGCGGCATTGCGACCGCGGTGATCGAAAGCAAGCCGTTCGGCAAGGACCGCGCGGGATTTGAGACTGCGCTGCAAGCCATGCTCGATCAGCACCGGGTCGAACTGATCTGTCTTGGCGGATTCATGCGGCTGTTCACGGCTGAGTTCGTGCAGCGCTGGTACGGCAAGATGCTCAACATCCATCCCTCGCTGCTGCCGTCATTTCCCGGGCTCGATCCGCACGGACAGGCCCTGCGTGCCGGCGTGAAGATCTCCGGCGCCACCGTGCATTTCGTCATCCCCGAGACCGACGCAGGACCGATCCTGATGCAGGGCGCGGTCGGCGTCAGCGATCACGACACGGCAGAGACGCTGTCGGAGCGCATTCTGGAAGTCGAGCACCGCATCTATCCCGACGCGCTGCGGCTGCTTGCGCTGGGGGCGGTCAAGCTCGATGGCGATATCTGCAAGACGCCGGACAGTGCCGGCTCCGGCAATTTCCTGATCTCGCCGGTTGCGAGCGCCGACGGAACCTCGGTGTGAGCAAAACAAAATCCCCCGGCCATCGCCGGGGAATAACGATATGCGCGCTCGTGCTGTTGAGTAGGAGACCTTGAGGTTTTCCGCGGACGCCTTGCCGCGATTTTCCACGAGGTCATATTCCACGGCCTGGTTTTCATTGAGGGTCGAGAGCCCCGCGCGCTCGACGGCCGAGATATGGACGAACACGTCCCTGTCGCCGCCGTTCGGCTTGATGAACCCATAACCCTTGGTCGGGTTGAACCACTTGACGGTACCCTTGGGCATCGCCTGTCTCCTGCTCTGCACGTAAAAAGGACGCGGACGCGCTTGCCGCGCGTGCCACGCCACAGTCGAACCGACAATTCGATTGCAGCGCGGATTGCAACACGAAATGGCCGTATTGGCAAGCATCTGATGCCGTTGGGGAAATCGCCCATACCTGGTTGAGGCAACAAAGGGCGCTGTGGCGGCAGAACCACAACCGCGCTCAATCGGCCTTTTGCGAGTGCGAGCACCGATTGACCGTTCCCGCGAAACGAGGGCAAATCGCCTGGTGGAGCGGATTTGACGTTCGCACCCCTAGAGGCCGCGAACTCACAAAGCGAACGTCAAATCCATAGCTCCATAGAATCAAAGTTTTGCTAGTGGTCCTTTGATTCCAACATTCGCAAAAGTGGCCCGCTGCGATGGGATGCGAATGTTGGAATCGGACCACTAGCGGGACAGCGGCTTTTTTGCGTTTGGAAATGGGATCATGTGCTGCTCGTCGCAGCCATTGCGTCGCGAGGGACGGGGAGGCGGCCGCAGCCTGTTGAGCGCGGTCATGCTCGCCTGCGCGCTTGCGCTGGCCGTCGTGGCGGCCCCCGCTCACGCGCAAGTTGCGCCACCGTCGCCAAGCCCTTCGCCGTCTCCAGTCCGTCGCCGTCCCGAGTCCGTCGCCATCTCCGAGTCCGTCGCCGTCCCCATCGCCGACACTGTCGCCGACCATGATCAATTCCGAGATCTCGGCCGGCAATCAGGCGCTCAACCAGGGCTCCAGCTTTCTGGAGCGGCTCGGCAACCAGGCGACCAACGGCTTCAATCAGAGTTTTCGCAACAATCCGGGCGGCGGCGGCGCCTCCGAAGTCAACGCAGGGGCCGCGCTATCGGACCTGGGGCGAACTCTATGGCCTCTCGACAAGGACCGACAGCCAGGGCGGCTTCTTCGGCGACCAGCGCCGCACCGTTGGCGGCGTTGCGGGCTTCGGCGCGCAGATCGTGCCCCACGTGAATATCGGTTTCTCGATCGATCAGAGCCATACCCATATCGACGTGCCGCTGGCGTTGCAGACGGCGACGCTCGATCTGACGCAGTTCGGCTTCAACGCGGCGATCGACAAGGGACCATGGACCTGGGCGATCGCGCTGGTGCACGGCTTCGGCAATATCGGCTCGAGCCGCGACACCGGTTTGGGTTTCGCGAATGCGAGCTACGGCGCGCGGGTCGACGGCGTGCTGACCGAGCTCGACTATTACTGGAACATCGGGCAGGGCCGCATCGTGCCCAAGGCCGGGCTGGAATGGGTGCGCTCCACGACCGGGGCGCTGCAGGAGGTCGGCGGCCTCGATCCGGTGACGGCGACGGGGGCAACGTTTGAGCGCACGCGCGGGCTTGTCGGCGCCGAGGTCGGCCATTACTGGATCTTCGGCACGCGGATTCTCGACTTGTCGGCCTACGGCAAGTTCATCGACAATTTCGAACAGAATTTCAGTTCGGTCACCGTCAGCCTCGGGCCGCAGAGCATCACGGTGCAGGGCATCGGCGAAAGCCGCACCGGCGCGGATGCCGGCGCCTCGGCCTCGCTGTTCATCGGCAACACCGCGCGCGTCTATCTCAACTATGACGCCAAGCTGCGCGCCAATCTGCAGTCGCACCAGGGCACGCTCGGGCTGGAGCTGAAGTGGTAGCGTGACTTTTCGGAAAGTCGCTCGAGTAGCCCGGATGAGCGACTTGTCTGCGTAGCTCGAAGGCTGAAGCGATATCCGGGTCCTCGGCCGCCAGCTATTCCAGCGTCTCGCCGGCGCTCACGCGGGTTACGCGGCTGATGCCCTCTTCGTCCCGATCAACCCTGACGACGCGGCCCTTTCTCGATCGCAAGCGCCAGCTTGCCGTGTTTCAGCGCCAGCGCCGCTTCGCCGAACAGTTCGCGCCGCCAGCCCTGCAATGCGGCGACGTCGGCGTTGTCGTCAGCCGCGATCTCTTCGAGGTCATCGACGGTGGCAATCACCTTACTCGCCACCGCATGGCGCTCCGAGGTCATGCGCAGCAGCACCTTCAACAGCTCGACGGTGGCGGCGCCGTTGGAATTGTTGCGCGGCTTCTCCAGTTTCGGCAGCGTCGCCTGATCGCGCGCAAGCCCGCGCTGCACGGCGGCGACGATGTCGCCGCCCCATTTCGAACGGTCAAAGCCCCTCGGCAGCGAACGCAGATTGGCGAGCTTCTCCAGCGTCACCGGCGCATGGGTAGCGATATCGCCGACCGCGTCGTCCTTCAGCACCCGGCCGCGCGGCACGTCGCGGCTCTGCGCTTCCTGCTCGCGCCAGGCCGCGACCTCGATCAGCACCGCGAGCTCCCGCGGCTTGCGCACCCGCGTCTTCAGCCGTTCCCAGGCGCGTTCGGGATGGAAGTCGTAGGTGCGCGGCGAGGTCAGGATCTCCATCTCCACACTCACCCAGTTGTTGCGGCCGCGCTTCTTCAGGTCGGCGTCGAGCGCGATGAAGACGTCGCGCAGATGGGTGACGTCGGAGACGGCGTAGTGAATCTGTTCCTTGCTCAGCGGACGCCGCGACCAGTCGGTGAAGCGATGGGTCTTGTCCGGGCGGTGGCCGGTGATGCGCTGCACCAGCTGGTCGTAGGCGATGGAATCGCCATAGCCGAGCACCATGGCCGCCACCTGGGTGTCGAAGATCGGATGCGGCACGATGTTGGCGCGATGCCAGATGATCTCGATGTCCTGGCGGGCGGCGTGGAAGACCTTCAGCACCTTCTCGTTGCCCATCAGCTCGAAGAACGGCTTCAGGTCGATGCCGGGCGCGAGCGCGTCGATGACGACGGCTTCCTCCGGGCTTGCCAACTGCACGACGCAGAGCAGCGGATAGTAGGTGGTCTCGCGCAGGAACTCGGTGTCGACGGTGATGACGGGGTGCCGTTCCAGGCGCGCACAGACAGCCGCGAGTTCCGAAGTGGTAGTGACGAGATCCATGAACGACCTATGACTAGTGCCCACTTTCCGAAGTTCGTGCTCAATTGCCGCGCTACCGTTCACGAACTTCGGAAAGTCATGGGCACTAGCAAACCTGTGATTCTAGTACCGCTTTCGATCTGAAGTCCCTGAACCCGGTTTCGCCGCGAGTTAAATCAGGGACTTCAGATCGGCGGTACTAGTGCAACAGGCGTTCGTCCGAAAGCGCTGTTCTGTCAAGCGTCTTGAGCCAGATTCGAGCCTTGCAATACGGCAATAGCGTGGATGGCCGGCCCTGAACTGGCCGTCCGGGGCGGATCAACTATGGAAGGTCAGGGGTTGTGGACGCCGCCTGAGGACTGCCGTCCCGACGGGACCGCCAGAACGATGACGCAAAGGCCAAGCATCGCCAGTCCCATGAACTCGAATACAAGCGCGTCCACGACAAAATCCCCCCAACAAAGGGATCAGCTTTGTCGGGGGCGGATTGACCAAATCTTAATTGGGCCGCCGCGGCCTTCGGGATGGTGGACAAGGGGTTAACCGCCAAGCCGCCGTCGATGCCGCGGAATATGCCGGCGGACGTCGCTTGACCCGGCCCTTGCGGCCGCCTCCATAAGAGCATCGGTCAGGACAGCAACGAGGTGATTCGTGAACTCTGCCGCCCGATTTCTCAGCCCATCCGAGGCCGCGAGCCAGCTCGGTATTTCCGCCAAGGCGCTGCGGCTCTACGAGCAGCGCGGCTTGATCGCTCCGGCGCGCAGTCCCGCAGGGTGGCGTGCGTACGGTCCCACCGAAATGGCTCGCGCCGCCGACATCGTGGAATTGCGCGCGCTCGGCCTCAGCCTGAGCGAAGTGGCGCGGATATTTGCCGGCGACGCCAGAACACTGGATCGGACATTGGCGGCACACAAGGAAGCGCTCGAAGGTCGCGTTCGTGAGCTCGGCCATGCGATCGGCAAAGTTGGCCGTCTGCGCGCGGATCTGGCCCGTGGCGAAGTACCGGCGGCCCGGGACCTCATTCGCCTGCTCAAGCCGGCGGCGGACATCAGCGTCGCGTTCGATCTTCCCTGGCCTTGGGGCGGCGAACCCTTCGAATTACGCGACATCCGGTCGCTCAATTACATCGTTGGCCCGCTCGGCAGCGGCAAGACACAGTTGGCGAAACGCCTCGCCGCAGCGCTTCCCAATGCGGTCTTTATGGGTCTGGATCGAACTCGCAAACGACGCCGCGGCGGCGCGGGCGCGCCTCGACGCCGACGTTGCCTTGAAATCGCGGGTCGATAAGCGCGTGGCCGCAATCGTCGAGGAGGGCGGTGCGGAGTTGGTGGCTCTGCTTGCTCTGCTCACGTCACTGGAATCGGAAGATCCGTCGATCCTGGTGATCGACATGTTGGAGCAGGGATTGGATGCAGCAACGCAGGAGGCCCTGATCAACCATTTGCGCCGTCGCGGATTGGCGGCGAGGCCGCTGTTCTTCCTCACGCGCTCCAACGTCATTCTGGACCTCGATTGTGTGGGGCCGGACGAAGCGATCATCCTGTGTCCGGCCAATCACAGTCCGCCGAGCCGCGTCATTCCCTATCCGGGATCACCGGGATACGAGGCCGTCGCCACCTGTCTGGCCGCGCCTGATGTGCGTGCGCGCACGGCAGGAATGGTGGCTCACTTGCCAGCTCGCTGATCACGTCCCGCAGAAGGTCTGGCACACCCGTTCTTCGGGCTTGGGCGGGTCGGCATAGGCGGCAAATTCCGGTTGGTCTTCAAAGGGCTTCGCCAGGACCTTCAGAAGCTCCTCGAACGGCGCGTAATCATCGTTCGTCGCCGCCACGATCACGGCCTCGATGCGGTGGTTGCGCGGGATGAAGGCGGGATTGACCGCGCGCATCGCGGCCTGCCGCTCGGCGGCCGACTGCGGTTCGTCCGCGATGCGCTTGTGCCAGCGCGCCGCCCATTCGTCGAATGCCGCCGTCTCGGCGAACAGTGCGCGCACGTCACTCGTATCGCCGGCCACGGCATCGCCGAGGCGACGGAAGGTGAGGGTGAAGTCGGCCTTGCCTATGCGCCATCGCATCAAGCAGGTCCTGCACCAGCGCCTCGTCGCCGTCGCGCGCGGTGAACAGGCCGATCTTGCGGCGCAAGCCGGCCTGATAGGCGGCGGTGAATTTTTCCGGGAAGCTGCCGAGAATCTCCTGCGCTTCCGCGATTCCCTTTTCCTGATCGTTGGCCATCAGCGGCAGCAGGCACTCGGCAAGCCGGGTCAGATTCCACAGCGCGATCCGCGGCTGGTTGGCGTAAGCGTAGCGGCCCTGTTCGTCGATCGACGAGAACACCTGTGCGGGATCGTAATGATCCATGAAAGCGCAGGGGCCGTAATCGATGGTCTCGCCCGAGATCGAGGTGTTGTCGGTGTTCATCACGCCGTGGATGAAGCCGATATGCAGCCAGCGCGCGACGAGCTCCGCCTGCCGCGCCACCACACCCGCGAGCAGCGCATGATAGGGACGGTCGGCTGCGGCTAGATCCGGATAGTGCCTGTTGATCACGTGATCGGCGAGCCGGCGCAGCGCGTCGGTATCCTCTCGCGCGGCGAAATACTGGAAGGTGCCGACGCGGATGTGGCTCGATGCGACGCGCGTCAGCACGGCGCCCGGCAGCATGGTCTCGCGCACCACGTTCTCGCCTGACATCACGGCGGCGAGCGAGCGCGTGGTCGGAATGCCCAGCGCATACATCGCCTCGCTGACGATGTATTCGCGCAGCACCGGTCCGAGCGCGGCGCGGCCATCGCCGCGGCGGGAGAATGGCGTGGGACCCGAGCCCTTGAGCTGGATATCGCGGCGGACGCCATCCCTGTCGATGACCTCGCCGAGCAGGATGGCGCGGCCGTCGCCGAGCTGGGGAACAAAGTGCCCGAACTGATGACCGGCATAGGCCATCGCGATCGGATCGGCGCCGATGGGCAGGGTTTTGCCGGCGAGGATTTCCGCGCCTTCAGGGGTTTCCAGCAGGTCCGGCTCCAGTCCGAGCTGGACCGCCAAGGGCCGGTTGAGCTTGATGAGGCGGGGTGAGGCCACCGGCGTCGGCGCCACGCGGGCGAAAAAGTTGGCCGGCAGGGCAGCGTAAGTGTTCTGGAAGGGGAAATGCACCGTCATGGCCCCAAGATAGGCGCGCCAGGCGGCTTTTTCGAGCCCCACCAAAACGCCCCCTCATTCGGTTGCCGTGCGGTACCGCCTCGGCTAAACCCCGCCCGCGTTTCGGACCGGCTTCCAGGCCCCGAATTCGACCCTCCGACATCCGTTTGAGACATCCATGCATCGTTACCGGACCCATACCTGCGGCGCGCTCCGCGAGAGCCATATCGGCGAGACCGCTCGCCTCTCGGGCTGGTGTCATCGCATCCGCGACCATGGCGGCGTGCTGTTCATCGACCTGCGCGACCATTACGGCTTGACGCAATGCGTGGTCGATCCGGATTCGCCGGCGTTCAAGCTCGCGGAAAAGCTGCGCTCGGAATGGGTGGTGCGGATGGAGGGCAAGGTGCGCCGCCGCCCCGAGGGCACCGACAATCCGGAACTGCCGACCGGGCAAGTCGAGCTTTATGTTGGGGATATCGAGGTGCTGGGCCCGGCCGGCGAGCTGCCGATGCCGGTGTTCGGCGACCAGGAATATCCGGAAGACATCCGGCTGAAATATCGCTTCCTCGATCTGCGCCGCGAGAAGCTGCACCAGAACATCATGACGCGCGGCGCGATCATCGAACTCCATTCGCCGCCGCATGAAGGAAACGGGCTTCTTCGAGTTCCAGACGCCGATCCTGACCGCGTCATCGCCGGAGGGTGCGCGCGACTTCCTGGTGCCGTCGCGCATTCATCCCGGAAAATTCTACGCGCTGCCGCAGGCGCCGCAGCAATACAAGCAGCTCTTGATGATGTCGGGCTTCGACCGCTACTTCCAGATCGCGCCGTGTTTCCGCGACGAGGACCCGCGCGCCGACCGCCTGCCGGGCGAGTTCTATCAGCTCGACGTCGAGATGAGCTTTGTCGAGCAGGACGACGTGTTCGCGGCGATGGAGCCGGTCGTCACCGGCGTGTTCGAGGAGTTCGCCAAGGGCAAGCCCGTGACCAAAGGCTGGCCGCGGATTCCCTTTGCCGAAGCCGTGCGCAAATATGGCAGCGACAAGCCGGACCTGCGCAATCCGATCGTGATGCAAGAGGTCTCCGAGCATTTCCGCGGCTCGGGCTTCAAGGTGTTCGCGCGGATGCTGGAGGACAAGAAGAACCAGGTGTGGGCGATCCCGGGCAAGGGCGGCGGCAGCCGCGCCTTTTGCGACCGCATGAACTCATGGGCGCAGGGCGAGGGCCAGCCGGGCCTCGGCTACATCATGTGGCGTGAGGGCAATGAGGGCGCGGGTCCGCTTGCCAACAACATCGGCCCTGAACGGACGGCTGCGATCCGCACGCAGCTTGGCCTGAAGGAGGGCGACGCCGCGTTCTTCGTCGCCGGCGATCCCCAAAAATTCTGGAAGTTCTCCGGGCTCGCGCGCACCAAGCTCGGCGAGGAATTGAACCTGATCGACAAGGAGCGGTTCGCGCTCGCCTGGATCGTCGACTTCCCGATGTACGAGTATGACGAGGAGAACAAGAAGATCGACTTCTCGCATAACCCGTTCTCGATGCCGCAGGGCGGACTCGAAGCGCTGACCTCGCAGGATCCGCTGTCGATCAAGGCGTTCCAGTACGACATCACCTGCAACGGCTACGAGATCGCCTCCGGCGGCATCCGCAACCACCGCCCCGAGGCGATGGTGAAGGCGTTCGAGATCGCGGGCTATGGCGAGAAGGATGTCGTCGAGCGTTTCGGCGGCATGTACCGCGCGTTCCAGTACGGCGCGCCGCCGCATGGCGGCATGGCGGCCGGCGTCGACCGCATCGTCATGCTTCTTTGCGGGACGACGAACCTGCGCGAAATCTCGCTGTTCCCGATGAACCAGCAGGCGATGGACCTGTTGATGGGCGCGCCGAGCGATGTCGCGCCGAAACAGCTGCGCGAGCTGCACATCAGGCTGAATTTGCCGCAGAGCTGATCGCGCCGGTCAAGAGCAGCGCCGTTGCGGGGCGGCGGGCCGGTGACGGCGCGGTCCTGACCCTCACGGCGACTGCTCGAGCTTCTGCAGATACGCGCGAACGAGCCGCATCTCGCAGCCCATATCCTCAGTTCCCGCGAAGTCGTGTCCGGCGCCAGGGAAATAATAGGTCGTCGGAGATCTTCCGGATTTCTCCAGCGACGCTTCGATGTCACGGGTTTGACCGCGCCCGTGCCAGGCCGTGTCGTTTTCACCTTGAATGAGCAAGATGGGGCCGTCGAATTTTTCGACCGGTATCCGCGTTCCCGAAGCCACGCTCTTGCCGTAGGTCAACCAACCGCTCTTTGCATAATCCAGCGTATCGGGTGTGTCGGCGCCGCATTGCGGATGCCACTTGAAGTTTGGATCGGGATACCGGGGAGCCCCGCTCGTGCATTGACCGATGCAGGTCCAGCAGCTCGGCTTCACCCAATTGGGATTGAAAGGCGGATCGAAGAATTGACCGGGCGAATGCGCAATCAATGCGTCCGGCGGGCGTTGACCGCCCGCGAGGCTGCCGACGATCAACGCCATCTCCGCGCCCATGGAAAAGCCGAAGACCGCGACCTTTCCGTCATTGAAGGGCTGCTGCCTCAACCAGTCGACGGCGTCCAATACCCCCGAGGTTTCGACATTTTTCAGGCTGGCGGGAAGGGCATCGTCTTTGCGGTCGCAATCGAAATAGCAATAAGCCAGCACCGCGTAGCCGAGTTTCGACCAAAGCCGCGCATACCAGTCGAATTCGGGATCCGAGCCGCCTTCGCTCCCGTGCAGGAGAATGAGCGAGAGATGGCGGCGTCCATCATCGGGGCGAAACAGTCTGGAGCCGGCAAAAGGCGTGGACTCGGTGATGGTCGAGATGTCGCCGACGTAAGGAGGCGTCTTGTTGCAAATCGACGTTCCCTTTGGGCGGGCTGGCAAGGGCGTTGACGCCAAGACCTGCGACGATTTCCGCCATGACGACAGTCACGGCACAGAGTTTGAACCGCAGGCTCATATTCAATCTGCTTCGCTGCCGCGCCGATGAGGGTGAACGGGATCATTCTCGCCGGCAAAGACCCGGCACGACGCGTGTTCGAGCGTCAAGAGGGGCAACTCAGAGGTCAGCGCTTTTGTTCCCGCTCGGGCCGTCAATTGGGCATCGAAAGCGCGCCTGAAGGCGGGAGGCGCTCGCCTCGCGCTACTTTGCCGTGTGCGCCCACAATGAACTTGAACGGGACATGCGCGACTAATCGCGTGAGCGGATCAAAGGAGGCAGAAATGAGGGGGTGTTGGATCGGGCTGTTCGTGGCCTGCAGTATCGGCGTCAGCAGCGCCGCAGCCGCCGCGCAGCCGGCGGCTCCGCCCGCGGGCTACACGATCGAAGGAAAATACACTCAGAAATCGCCGGACGGCGCGACGACGATCGAGCAGTACGTGAACAAGACCGACTGGACTTGGCAGTTCTGGATACGGCGGGAGGGCGCGTTCACGCAGCTTGATACGGACCCCGGCTATGCCGCGAATTTCATCTTCACCAAGGATATGAATTGGATCATTCGCGAGCAGAAGATCGGCTCGGGCACCTCCACGCTTCATCTGTACCGCCTCACGCCGCAGGGCTATGTGCGCGCAAGCGATAAGCCGCTCGGCGATCTGGCGTGGGCCTACATGAAGAGCCGGCCCGACTGGCGAAAGATCGTGAAGGCGCCGGAGTATCACAACTCGGCGTATCTGACGGACGGATTCGAGGAGAACTATCGCGGGCTCGGCGTCGATTGGCCGGCGAACCGCTATCTTGTGATCGCCCTGTCGGGAGATGCCGACGTCAGGGGCAACAAACCCATGCAGACCGGCGTGGTGAACGGCTGGCGCTGCAGATATGACATGCAGACCGGCAAGTTCGACGTGCCGGCGCTGTTTTCGCGTGACAATGCGAAGGCGGTCGTGCCCGAGCGACCGGGCTCGTGATCGTCGCAACAACAATGTTCTGTTTGGCGATTTGAAGAGGCGATGTGAATCGCCTCTTCAAGCCTCGACTATATGGGTACGCTACTGGCAGGGGTGCAGTTGTCCGTCCATCCCTCTGAAGAGGGTTCCGGGCGTGCAGACAAAGCCGTTACGCTCGGCATAGCTCTGCTGGGGCCATCCATAGCCTTCGCCTTCGTTGTAGTAAGCGTAGGAATCGGCAGCTCGGAACGGCGCCGTTGCGATTGCGCCTGCCGTACCGACTGCGGCTCCCACGGCTCCGCCGACAACGTCGCCTCGCTCGCGTACGGCCGCGTGTTGTTCCATCCGCCCTCTGCGCGAGTCGCGATAAACCCGTTGTTCCCCGGCGCCCGGCCTGACGCTTGCGCGACTGGCGCCATCGTCATTCTTGGGCATCGGATAGGTCGCGCAATTCGGATCGTACAGCGCGCATCCCGCGGCTTGCGTCATCGACGGGATAGCGGCAAGCGATGCAGCAATCGCGACCGCACCGGCGATTGATAGTTTCCTCATGAGTTCCTCCGATCTTTGTTATCATCGGCCTCATAAGCTCTGATCATCCGTCAACGTTCCGGTTCCGGTGCGGCCCTCACTCCGGTGTGAAACGAGTTGATGCAAGAACTTTCGTCACCAAAGCACCGTTTGTTGAACAACCGGCTGCACAGCATCTGCAAGGGATGCTGAGACGACTGTCGCGCAACTCGATAAGCGGCGGCAGATGAGCGCTCAATTTTTATCGACTGGCTGGAATCCGCTTGCCTTCAGGACGGCGACAGCGGACGGGGATGATATGAAGCCGATGAACGCCCTGGCGGCCTCCGGCGCTTGACTGCTCGTGCCAATTCCGGCTGCCATCAAGGTGGTGTTCTGGATTTCGCCGGGGAGGGGACCCGCAAGATCGACGCCGGGCGCGATGGCAATCTCCGTGATCTGGCCGATTTGCATTTCAATTTCGCCTCTCGCAACCCCGAGGAAGACATTCTCCGGAGCATCGCCCACCGATCTGTCCAGGACGAGCTTCGGCTTCAAGATTTGCGCAAGGCCGAGCCGCTCGAGCATGCCGGCCGTATAAATGCCGGACGTCGAACCCGTCGTGGGATCGCGATATCCGATCGACCGGGCGGAGAGCAGGGCCCGTTTGAATGCCTCGACAGTGCTGATGTCAGGTTTGGGCGCCCCCTTGCGCACGGCCACGCCAAGGGAAATGCCCGCAATGTCGACGAGGCTCCCAGGGACGACCTTGCCATTGCGCTCGAGCCTCTCAAGCTGCGATCTGGACACGATGACCACATCCGCGGCGTCACCCTTGTCGATCCTGCCTGCAATTGCGCCCGCCGGACCATATTCAATGGTTGCCGCGTGACCGGATGACTTTTGAAAGTCCGGAAGCAGTTGAGAGAGTGCAGCCTTCAGCGAGCCGGATGAGAGAACCCTGATTTCAACGGCATCCGCACTGCCGGCGCGGATCGCTGTCAGTAAAGCAAAACCAACCAGGGCGATCCTGAGCCAGGTCATCAAGCCTCCAGATTTTACGATGAGGTTCATCGGGCATACCGGACTCTTATCCAGCGCGGCCGACCGACCGCAGGCATTGATCCAGGAGGACTATCGGCGGGCGCCAATAGGTCGGAGCCGCTTTGCCCCGATGAAGGTTCGATACTCAGCCAGTTCGAGGAACTTGGCCAACGGCCAGATCACCGGCTCTGACTGCTTTTTGCTCAGATGAACGGCACGGTCCTCACCGAGGTAAAGCGCGACATGCGCGCCCCAAGGATTATTCGTTCGATTGAAAAGCAAAAGATCGAACGGCCTCAACTCGTCTGACACCACAGAGGTCTCGCTGTCGTCTTGCCATAGGTTGCTCGACCGAAACGGAAAAATCTCAAATCCGAAGTGCCTGAGCAGAGCATACGCGAAATTCTGGCAGTTTGGGCTGTCGGAAATGCTTGGCAGCGTAGGCGTATTCGGATCGTGGTTTTGATCGTACCTAATTCGCCAGAAGTGCTCGGGTATCATCTCCGCCGAGATGCTCCTCATCATTTTAACCCTATTCGGTCTGCGAAGCTCAGGATCCGCCTCGACACTGTTCTACAATGTCTATTAGCGAACCACTCACGGAAAGCCCGGCCTGTCGTCGCTTGCACTAGCGAACGGACCATGTGAGTTTCAAACGCTCTGTCGGAGGATAGGGAGTCATCGAGCATGATCGTGCTGCACGGCTATCAATACAGCGTTTATCTACGAATTGTTCGCATGGTGCTAGTCGAAAAGGGTGTGCCATACAGCCGCGTGGAAGTGAACCCATTCGCATCAGACATGCCGAAGGAATATCTCGACTTGCATCCTTTTCGACGTGTCCCAACCCTCATCCACGACGATTACGTGCTTTACGAGACGCAGGCGATCACGCGGTATATAGACGAAGCGTTTGTGGGTCCCTCCCTTCAGCCAGTTCACGCGCGCCAGAGAGCCCGCATGACACAAATCATTTCGATCATCGACGCCTACGGCTATCTGCCAATGGTGAGGCAAGTGTTCTCGCAGCGCGTATTTGGACCTCGAATTGGTCGTGTTGCTGACGAGGCTCAGCTTCGCGCGGGCATTGAGGGCTCCTCGCGCGTCCTGAGCGCTCTCGAATCCATCGTCGCCTTGGATGGGCCAGTTGCCGGGGGCGGGGACTGGTCGCTTGCCGATTTTCACCTTGCTCCCATGATGGCCTATCTGTCGGCAGCGCCCGAGGGAGAATCGGCGATAGCAGCACGCGCAAAGCTGGCTGCATGGTGGAGTGTCATTCGCGAGCGAGCTAGTCTCAGGGAAACCGATCCAGGTTTCCCGGACGGCGAACGGGCGATTCAGTAGGGAATGACCGCTCGTGGCGTAAAGCCGACTACGGTCCCAACCGAACGATGGAAGAGACGCGGCGGCATGGACGCCTTCGAGGGCTACTTCGCGTCACCGAATCTCGAACCTGGGACGACCCGATTATGACTGTGTCCGGCCGTGCACCGTTTCCGAGGCTGCGCGAACACACTTGAGCATGCTTCACATCCGCGCCAATCTGCCGCAAAACGGATCGGCGATACCACCGGAACCAAGACGTTTCGGTGGTTGAGTGAGCCTTGGGGGAAGCGAATGTCCTATTCCGAAGACCTGCATGCCGCAGCATTGGCCTATCACCGCCTGCCGCAGCCGGGAAAACTCGAAATTCACGCCACCAAGCCGCTCGCCAACCAGCGCGACCTCGCTCTCGCCTATTCCCCCGGCGTCGCCGCGGCCTGTACCGAGATTGCCAAGAACCCCGGAGAGGCGGCCACGCTGACGGCACGCGCCAATCTGGTCGCCGTCGTCTCCAACGGTACCGCGGTGCTGGGGCTTGGCAATATCGGCCCGCTCGCCTCCAAACCCGTGATGGAAGGCAAGGCCGTTCTGTTCAAGAAATTCGCCGGGATCGACGTCTTCGACATCGAGATCGCAGCCGATACCATCGAGCGCGTGGTCGATACCGTGGCGGCGCTGGAACCGACCTTCGGCGGCATCAATCTGGAGGATATCAAGGGTCCGGAGTGTTTCGAGATCGAGGCGCGCCTGAAGGAGCGCATGAAGATCCCGGTGTTCCACGACGACCAGCATGGCACCGCCATCATCGTCGGCGCGGCGATCACCAACGCGCTGCTGCTCAACGGCAAGAAGCTGCCGGACGTCAAGATCGTCTGTTCCGGGGCAGGGGCTGCCGCGATCGCCTGCCTCAATCTGCTGGTCTCGCTCGGCGCCAAGCGCGAGAACATCTGGGTCTGCGACATCGAGGGCGTGGTCTATGAAGGCCGCCCGACCCTGATGGACCGCTGGAAGGGGGTCTATGCGCAGAAGACCGACAAGCGGAAGCTCGCCGACGTCATCGGCGGCGCCGACATCTTCCTCGGGCTCTCGGCCCCGCGCGTCCTGACCCAGGACATGGTCAAGCAGATGGGCAAGGGACCGCTGGTGATGGCGCTCGCCAATCCCGATCCCGAGATCATGCCGGACGAGGCGCGCGCGGCGCGGCCCGACGCGATGATCTGCACCGGCCGCTCCGACTTCCCGAACCAGGTCAACAACGTCCTGTGCTTCCCCTTCATCTTCCGCGGCGCGCTCGACGTCGGCGCCACCGCCATCAACGAGGAGATGAAGCACGCCGCGGTCGACGCCATTGCGCAGCTTGCGCGCGATCCGCCGTCGGACGTGGTGGTGCGTGGTTTGGCCGGCGCCGAATCGCAAGGGTTCGGTCCGGGCTCGCTGATCCCGAGTCCGTTTGATCCCCGATTGATTCAACGCATCGCGCCGGCGGTCGCCAAGGCTGCGATGGAGTCCGGCGTCGCGACGCGGCCGATCAAGAATTTCGACGAATATACCGGGCTGCTGGAACGCTTCGCGTTCCGCTCCGGCCTGATCATGCGGCCACTCTTCGCCAAGGCGAGGAGCCAGCCGGTGCGGGTGATCTACGCCGAGGGCGAGGACGAGCGCGTGCTGCGCGCCACCCAACAGGTGCTGGAGGAAGGCCTCGCCAAGCTGATCCTGGTCGGCCGTCCCAGCCGTGGTGGAGGCGCGGATTGAGCGCTTCGGGCTGTCGATCAAGGCGGGCCGCGATTTCGACCTGGTCAATCCCGAGGACGATCCGCGCTACCGTTCCTATGTGCAGACCTATATCGAGGTCGCCGGCCGCCGCGGCGTCACGCCGGATGCGGCGCGCACGCTGGTGCGCACCAACAACACGGTGATCGCCGCACTCGCGGTTGCGCGCGGCGAGGCGGATGCGATGATCTGTGGCCTCGAAGGCCGCTATATGCGGCATCTGCGCCACGTCCGTGACATCATCGGCCATGCCCCTGAAGTCAGCGACTTCGCGGCGCTCGGCATGCTCATCACCAACAAGGGCGCCTATTTCATCGCCGACACCGAGGTGCGCCCGAACCCGAGCGCGGACGAGCTGTGCGAGGTGGCAGCACTTGCCGCCAATCACGTCCGGCGCTTCAACCTGGTGCCGAAGATCGCCTTCCTGTCACATTCGGATTTCGGCAGCTACGACACCGACACCGCGCGCAAGATGCGCAATGCCACCGCGCTCTTGAAGCTGCACCATCCGCAGCTCGAAGCCGACGGCGAAATGCAGGGCGATACCGCGCTGTCGGAAGCGGTGCGGAAGCTGGTGCTGCCGGATTCCGGGCTGCGCGGCGAGGCGAATATCCTGATGATGCCGACGCTGGATGCCGCCAATATCGCCCATCAGATCGTCAAGGTGCTGACGGACGCCATACCGGTCGGCCCGATCCTGATCGGGCCGGCCCGTCCGGCTCACATTCTGACGCCCTCGGTGACCGCCCGCGGCATCCTGAACATGACGGCGGTCGCGGCCGTCGAGGCCCAGGAACGCGCGGGAAAGCAGCAGCCGAGCCTGTTCACATGAACGCGCCGGCCGAGGAGGCGTCCGGTTCCCGCGTCAAGGTTCAAGTCGAATCGTTGAAAAGCTCCGACGGAACCTTCATAATTGCGCAGCCGTTCGATTTCCTCGCCTGAAGCAAGAGGCCGACAATGCCATTCATTACTTTCGGGCGAGTCCTGTTCGCCGTGCTCTTCATCTATTCGGGCGCGACCAAGCTGTTCGGCATCCAGGCGACCGCCGACATGCTCGCCGCCAAGGTGACCATCCCGGCGCTGCTCGCGCCCTATGTCGCCCAGATCGAGACCGCGACCAGCATGCAGTTTCCGCAACTGCTCGCGATCGCGGTCGGCGCCTTCGAGGTGATCGCGGGGCTGATGATCGCGCTCAATTTCGGCGCGCGGTTCTTCGCGGTCCTGCTGATCCTGTTCGTGATGGCGGCGACCTTCTACGCCCACGATTTCTGGAACCAGGCCGCCCCTGACAATGCCAAGACGATCATCGATGCGCTGAAGAATCTCTCGATCATCGGCGCGCTGTTCATGATCGCGGGCTACGGACGGGGACGGCGCGTCGCCGAGCCGGCTTACGGGGACGTGTAGTTGCACAACGCCTCAGCCGTCGCGCCGCCACGGCGTGACGCTGACATTCTCGGCCGCATCGAGCAGTTGAGGCGCGCCGGCTTTCAGACCATGCGACCTGAGAATTTGCTGCGGCGTGCGCGCGGGCACGCCGGGAAAGCAGCCTTCGCCGCCGGGGATTTTGACTTTTGGCGCCTGCGACAGCCAGAACGTGTCGTAGCGGTCCATGAACATGCCGAACACATCGGGCCCGCCGATGATGGCGACTGGGCCCGATCGCACGCCGTGCGGCCTCGGCCGCCTGCTCGAACGTGCTGCCTGCCGGATTCCACAAGGTCGCCTTGGGATTTGCTGGATCGGGCGCCAGCGAAGCCACCTTGCGGGTCACGATGATCCGCGTCCGCTTCGGCGAATTGGGCTGCTCTTCGCCGGAATTCCGGCCGTGCACGACGAGGTCGGCGCGGTCGAGGGCGGCAGTGAAGAAATTCTTGTCGCCCTCGATCTTCAGCTCATCCGGCATGACATGGCGGCATTGGCCAGCATGCCGTCGGCCGAGACGATGACATAGCCCTCGATCCGGAACGCCACGATTTGGCGCGGCCGTTTCTACTGCGAGAC
Source organism: uncultured Alphaproteobacteria bacterium (assembly GCA_963732085.1). GTDB lineage: Bacteria > Pseudomonadota > Alphaproteobacteria > Rhizobiales > Xanthobacteraceae > Bradyrhizobium. The sequence goes on from CAVSYJ010000001.1 coordinate 357,161, forward strand.
CTCGGTGACGACGCTCGACAGCGGCCGGTTGCTCACCGTCGGCAGCTTCACGTCCTTCATCAGCGCTTCGTCATATTGCGGCAGCGATTGCACCGGCGCCTTGGCGCGCATCGCGACCACCTTGTAGCCTTCGGCCTTCAGCCGCTTCAGGAGGTCGGGCAGAAGTGCCGCAGTCTCCTTGTGGAAGTCGTGCATCAGGATGATGCCTTTGCCCTTCTTGTCCAGCCCGTGGAAGATCAGGCCCATGACCTTCTTCGGATCGTGGTACTTGAAGTCGAAGGAATCGACGTCGCAGGAGAAGATCGCGATGTTGCGCTGGCCGAGATAGGTGACCATCTCCGGCGGATGCTGCAGCGCCGGGAAGCGGAAGAATGGCGCCGGCGAGTTTCCACCCAGCGCCCACTTCACGGCGCTGATGCCTTTCTCGATCTCTTCCTTGCGCTGGTCCTCGCTCAGCTTCTTGTCGACCAGGGTTGCATGCGACCAGGTGTGCGTGCCGATGGTGTGGCCGGCCGCATAAACCTTCTTGGCGATTTCGGGATAGTAGGTCGCGTGCTTGCCGATCTCGAAGAAGATGCCGGTGGTGCACTGGTCCGCCAGCGCTTTCAGAACCATCTCCGTGTTCTTCTCCCACGGGCCGTCGTCGAAGGTCAGCACGACTTCCTTGTCCTTCAGGAAGTCGAGCTCCTTGAAATGCTCGAAGCCGAAGCCCGGGCCGCCTGTGGTGTCGATCTCGAGCGTGCGCGCAACGCCCAGCGCATCCGGATTGTTGCAGGCGGCGCGTGCCGGCTGCGGGGGCTGCGCAGCAGCCGATGCCGCGGCGGGAGCGGCCGCAGGAGCTGCCGGGGCAGGGGCCGCCTGGGGCGCGGCGGTCTGCGACCACGCCATTCCCGGCACGCAAAGCGAAACCGCAACCAACAATCCTGCCGCAACACGCATTTTGATGATCCCAAATTTTGTTGCTCGCGCGGCCATTGTGAGCCGTCATCCGAGCGTTCCTGCCTAGCTTCCCCTATAGCCCAGTCCGGGCGGCTGCGCCAAGGCGCGTCGCCATTACAATGTGACCGGAATGTCGCGGCATCAGCTAATTTCGGGAACTGTGGCTTACGTATCCGCGAACGCCTTCGCGATTGCGGTTTTCACCCTCGTGTCGGTCGGTTCGACGGCGGAGGCGAAGACATCGGCGATATAGCCGTCGCGCCCGATCAGATACTTATGGAAGTTCCATTTCGGGACATCGGTCGGCCGCGCTTGCGCCGCCCATTTGTAGAAGGGATGGGCGCCGGCGCCGAGCACGACCGCCTTGGCCGCGATCGGGAAGGTAACGGCATATTCGTGTTGCGCGGTCTGCCGCGATCTCCTTGGGTCCGCCCGGTTCCTGCCCGCCGAAGTCGTTCGAGGGCACGCCAATGATGGTGAGCCCGCGGCCGTGAAATTCGGTCCACAATTGCTGCAGGCCCGCATATTGCGGGGTGTAGCCGCATTGCGAGGCCGTGTTGACGACGAGGAAGGGGTGGCCGGTGTATTCGGCGAGGCGGATGTCGCCGCTCTCGAGCGCCGGAAACGAGAATGCGTATGCGGTGATGCGGCTCACTTGGCCCTCCGCGCGCGCGGTGAATGGCGCGGCTGCCGCGGCCAGCGCGCCTGCGATCACGGTCCTGCGGTCGATCATGGTGCCTCCTTGCGTGATGCAATTGATCATAGCATGGGTAGCAAGCCGTCTTCGCTCAACAGGCCGTTACGACCGCCGCACGCACCACGGCAGCGGCATCAGCGGCATGTAGTAGGAATTCCACTCGCAGGTCGATTCCGGGCCCGTGCGCTTGAAGGCATATTTGACCGGCTCGGCCTGGCTGAACGCGATGTGCAGGCCGAGCAGCGTCGCGGCGATCGGATAGGCCCATTTGTGGAAGCGGAGGTCGCGCAAGCGATCGAGCAGGATTGCGCCTGCGATGATGATCAAGGGATCGCTGAAGATGAAATATTCCGCCTTCAATCCGCGCCGGACGCCGAGCGTATCGATGGCAAGCGCCGCGAGCATCAGAATGGCCGCTTGCAGCGCGGTCTGCCGCTCGCCGCGCCGCCACGCCAGGATGATGCCGGGTACGATCAGCCAGATCAGGAACACCGTCGGCCGCGGCGAGGAATGCAGCACGAAAGTGTAGCGCGCCAGCACCGCGCCGAGCCCTTGCAGCAACAGCAGGATCGCAGCCACGGGACTCGCGCTATCAGCGGCGTCAGCAGTGTTCGGATCGGCAAAGGTCAGCATCTTCTCCAGCGGATTGACGACAGCGATCGCGTTGGCGGCGTTGTAGTCGAGGTCGAGCAGCAGCAGCGCGAGCGCGGCGCCGGCGATGACCGCACAGATCGATGCCAGGGTTTCGGCCGCGTTGATCCGCCAGATCGCGGCGTAGGCAATCATGCAGCCGGCGATGAGGACAAGCAGCGCGAGCTGATAGACGCCGTAGCGATTGAACAGCAGTGGATGGAATTGCGCGGCATCGAGAAGCGCGCGGTCGAAGCCGACCGATATCAGCGGCCAAGCCATCCAGGCGGTGGCAATCGCGACGATTGCGGCAATGAGAGCCGCGATCCACGCGCTCCCCGTTCTCCAGAATGCGACGCTGGCGCCGCCCGGGCCGCCGAACGGAAGGATCAGGAGCGGAAGCGCGCCGATCAGGAGGATCGCCTGCACCTTGTTCTCGAGGCCGAGCACGCAGAGCGCCGACGCCAGCGCCAGTCCAAGTGGCCGCGTGAGGTGGGCGCGGCGGCCGATCGCGATCAAGAGCATCAGCGCGAAGATCACCGGGCAGGCCGCGACGAGCTCGCTGCGCAGGATACGCAAATGCACGGCGATGCCGCCGGACAACGCGAAGGCAATAGTCGCGAGCAGCGCCGCGCGCCAGTCGCGCACGATCAACCGCGACAGCGCGGCGAAGATCGCGATGCAGCCCATGGCGATCGCGAAGGCGAGCACGCGCCCGGCGCGGATCGCATGCGTCATCGCCGCGTCGAAGGCAGCGGCATCCGCGGCTTTCGGTATCGCCGGCAGCGTCCATGCATCGAGCAGGTCAAACCGATGCAGCAGCGCGAACCAGGATTTCACCGACAGGATCGTCAGATAGGCGGGATGGTCGAGATATTGCTGCGGCTTGCCGGCATTCATGGCGAGCGCGCTGTAGACCACCATGAAATCCATGTCGGCATTGCGCCAATAGATGACGAAATAGCCGAACAGCAGGAAGGAGAGGGCAAGCCCCGTGACGACAGCGACAAGGCTCAACCGCCAGCCGAGAAAGCTCAGCCGGTCAAATGCGTCGCGACGCGTCAATGAAGATGCGGGATGACGGGACTGATCCATGCCGGCGGTGTTTTAGCCGCCGGGATCGGGAGGCGCTAGCGCAGCGACAGGATGAAGTCGGTGTATTCGCCGGTCTCGCCCTGCTTGATGCTCTGGTCCGCCACGATGATCGAGCCGCCGCTGGTCAGCGCCTCGGCGATGCGCGCCATCGCCTCCGGCGGAACGGTGATGCGATCGAGCGCCTCGGCCGGGCTGTCCGCCACGATCTGCGGCTTGGTCTCGACCGGCGGCGGAGGCGCGGCCTTGTGCTTGCCATGCGCGGCGACGCGCTCGCGCTTCTCCTCTTCGCGGTGCGCGCGCGACATCGGCACGCTCACGACCGACCAACGCAGGGCGTTGGAGTCGTCCCTGTCGACCTGCGCGGTGAACACATGCGTGCCGAGCGGACGGTCGCTCGACGGCAATCGTCACGGGCACGTCGAACAGCGGGGCGAAATTCTGCCGCACATAGAGCTTGGAATCCTTGCCGCTGATGAAGACCGCGATCTGGCCGGTGCGCCTCGGCAACTCCTTCACCACCTTGGCGGGCGGCGCGATGCGGGTCTCATCCTTCTTCGCGGGCTGGTCGTCCGGCTTTGCGGCATCGGCCTTGACGGTATCCGTCTTGACCTGGGCCTTCGGCGTTTCGGCAGCCTTCGGCGCTTCGACCGCCTTGGGCGTATCGACCTTCAGTTCGGTCTTGGCTTCGACCGGTTTCGCTGGCTCGTCTGCCTTCGCCGCCTCGGTCCTGGCTTCAACCTTGGCCTCGGGCTTCTCGTCCGCCTTCACATCCGTGCCGGCGCTACGCTCGGGCTTGGCGTCATCGCCCTCGGCCTTCGCCGCCGCCACCGGCTGCGCGCCGGTTTCGGGAGCCATCGTCGCCTCGGCGGGCTTCGCATCCGTGCGTTTCTGTTCCGGCGCGGCCTCATCGTGCTTCGCAGCTTCGGTGACATCCGGCTTGGCTTCGCCAGTGGTCTCGCCGGTTTTCGCGGGCATGCTACCCGCGGCATCGGCGGTCTCGATCCTGGCTGCCTCGCGCGGCGCGGCTCCGCCCGCATCGGTCATCGTGACAGCGGTTTTGCTGCCCGCGTCGGCGGTGCGCGTTGTCGGAGCGTCGGCAGGCTTGTCATGTCCGACCGACGGCCGAAGATCGAGCGCGCCCAAGATCAGCCTTCGGGCCGACCTTGGCAGCGGGATCCTCCGGCGGCTCGGCGACGACCGGCTGTGGTGCGACCTTGTAGGCGGCAAGGAACGGATGCGAGAACGCCGCCGGCGCCGGCACCTCACCGGGTGTGACGAACACCCGCGCGCCCATCTTGGTCCAGCCCCACATCTTGGTGGCGAAATCATTGGGCATGCGGATGCAGCCGTGCGACGCCGGATAGCCCGGCAGCACGCCCGAATGCATGGCGACGCCGCCCCAGGTGATGCGCTGCATGAACGGCATCGGCGCGCCGCTATAGATGTTCGAATGGTGGTAGCGGTCCTTCTCGATCACGCTGAACACGCCCTGCGGAGTTGGGTGTCCGGGCATGCCCGTCGACACCGGCGCTTCCGCGAACAGGCCGTTCGCGTCGTAGATCTTGACGCGCTGGCTGCCGATCGAAACCGAGATGACCAACGGCATTTGCGGATGGACCGTGGTCTCCTTGACCTTGGTCTCCTGCTGCTTCTTCGTCGCGCGACGCGCGCGCTGCGGCTGGCGCGGCCGTTGCGGCGGCTCGGAGGAACCGTAGGAGCCGGGATCGGAGCCCCCATAGTAATAGAGCGCGGCATCGGCCGGCGTGGCGGCAGCCATGAGGCCGGCGGTCAAAATGGCAGCGCGAAAAAGCGCTCCGGTCGAAACGGAGGCGCAGAGCGCGCTTACGCGGTTCATTTTCGAATCCTCGATCATCCAGTTTTGGTCAGTTTCGCAGACGCGAGAGGCGTTAACCAGCGTAGCGCTCTTTAATTCCTGCGGTTTTCGGCCCAAGCGTAGCAAAAAAGCCTCACATTACGTTAAAGGCAGCGGCTACCTAGTGCCGCCGATCTGAAGTCCCTGCACCATATGCCGAGAGTTCTCCCAGGGACTTCAGATCGAAAAGCGGCACTAGAATCATAAGTTTGCTAGTGCCCATGACTTTCCGAAGTTCGTGAAAGTGCGTGCGGCGATGGAACACGAACTTCGGAAAGTGGGCACTAGTGGCCTTTCGAAGGCAAGTTTGCCTCCCTACATCGCGGTTGCCTTCCCATACCAGTGCCCACTTTCTGAAGTTCGCAAAGCCTTGCCGCAAGACTCTAAAGCGAACTTCGGAAAGTAATGGGCACTGGCAAGCCTATGAAACTAGTGCCGCTTTCGATTTGACGTTCCTGATCGAACTCGCGGCGACCACTCCAGGAACGTCAAATCGGCGACACTAGAAGGTCCTCCATGACATCGCCCGCCTTAAGGCCGCCGTGTGACACGCGGCTGAAATTCCTGTGCTTGTTGTCGGTCGCGTGGCTGTCATGGCCGGTTCCGTCGGCCATGGCGGCCGACGAGCCGGATCTGATCTTCCGCCGCTCGACCGTGTTCAAGCTGCTCAGCCCGAACGACAAGCTCGCGACCTATGGCGTCGACGATCCTCAGGTCGAAGGCGTCGCCTGCCATTTCACGGTGCCGGAGAAGGGCGGCTACAGCGGCTGGCTCGGGCTCTCCGAGCAGGTGTCGGACATTTCGCTGGCCTGCCGCCAGATCGGACCGATCCACTTCAAAGGCAAGCTGGAACAAGGCGAGGACATGTTTCGCCAGCGCCGCTCGCTGTTCTTCAAGAGAATGCAGATCGTCAGGGGCTGCGACGCCAAGCGCAACACGCTGGTTTACATGGTCTATTCCGACAAGCTGATCGACGGCTCGCCGAAGAACTCGACCTCCACGGTGCCGGTCATGCCGTGGGGCGCGTCCGACAGCAACGTGCAGAAATGCGGCGATTTCATTCAGTAACAACGGTTAGCCGGAACAACGGTTAGCCGGGCGCGCGGGGTGGCCTGACCTTGGGATCGCGATGGCCGACCAGCCGGACGAACCCCTGAGGCTGGGAGTATCCGCCCGAGTTCGGCGCCTTGCAGGCTCATCGCCCCGCACATTTGCTGCTGGCGCGGCTTGGACCGTCGCGGTCCGCCGACATCTTCGGGCTGATCCTTCACGGTCGATTGGTTGGGTTTGGAGTTCTGACTGCCAAAAACGATGTCGCCACGGCCCATGACTGCCACCCTTTGTCGAGAGGAAGACAACGTCGAGAGAAAGACAACGCGGAACGGCGCTTTCAGTTGCGCGATTCCCCGTTGGTCGATTGTCGCGCGAGGTGGGTTCACGCATGTGCCCGGTGGAAAGCGTGGATAGGCTGGGTCGCGGGCGCTCGCGACGGGCCTTGCGTCGGGTCGGCCAATGGCTGAGCACCTGGTCCAATGGCCGACCGTCAAGCCATTGGAATATCTTGGATTCAGCCTCGAATTGTTTCGTCGCGGGCGCCGCGACGAAACAATTCTGTCGCCGACGAAACCATTTTCGCCTTTTGGCGCAGAATTCCGGAAACCCGTGATGGTTATCAAGCGACCAACAAATACCGGCGGACAGCGCCGAGCAGGGAAATCCGGAGAGAAGTCAATGCGGACCGTCAGCTTCATCCTCGCCTTCGTCTTCGTGGTCGCCGGCTCTTCGATGGCCGGTTCGATGGAAAGCGGTCTGCCGGGCGTCGGTACGTTCTCCTACAACGGCGCGCCGGTTGCGCCGTCCCAGACCCTCGTCGTTGCCGTACGCTGACGGCTGAACTAGACACACCCAGGCAATTCGCCGAAAAGGCCATCATGTTCCTTCGTATTTGCGCGCTCGCATTCGTCGCAACCTTCCTCCTCAATCATCCGGTCCAGGCGCAACAGCAAATTCGCGCGTCGATACGGATGACCGACCCCCGAAGCGATTTTGTCCGCCAGTGCGCGCCTCACATGCTTGGCCGCTGGGCGCATCCCGAAGAAGTCTGCGGCTGCCTCCATGACCACGCCGCCGCCGTGGTCGACGACATCGACCTGCGTGAGGCCTTGCTCCGCGGCATCGGCGAGACCGGCGTGCCCACCATCGAGACCGAATGGGTGCCGGCGTCGAAACAGGCCGAGATCGGCCCGACCTTCACCAAGATCGCCAAGCCGACCCTGCAGTGCATGTTCGATCCGGCGACGCAGGCGACCAACTGATCCGTTCACGTCGCGCGCTCGTCCAACTCTTTCCCGTCATTGTAAGAATGTGCTCGTCCGTCGCTCTTTAGTGCGAGCGTATCGATGCTGTTGTGGCGCCTGGTTTTCTCCATTCTCGTCGTGACCGCGCTGGTCTCGCCGGTGCTGGCCGCGCCGGACGAGGACATTCTCGGCAAGGCCGAAGGCTATCCGATCGGCACGCCCAAGAACTGGTTCTACGACGAGCATGTCCGCGTCGGCTCGTTCAGCCATATGGACGAGGTCATCCCGCATTACCAGACGCTGCACAAATCGGCTGCGCCGTTGCCGCTGCCGGAGGCCGCGAGCGCGCCAACACCTGGATATCGCTTCGAGGAGCAAAATTACACCATCGACGATTTTCTCGCGCACCAGCGCATCACCGGTCTTCTGGTCATCAAGGACGGGAAAATCCTTGCCGAGCGCTACCAGTACGCTCGCAAGGACAGCGACCGCTTCATCTCGCACTCGATGGCGAAGTCGATCACGAGTCTGGCGATCGGCTTCGCGCTTGCCGAGAAGAAGATCGCCTCGCTGGACGACACGATCTCCAGGTACGAGCCGAAGCTCGCGGGCAGCCCCTATGGCGAAACCACGATCCGCAACATGCTGCGGATGTCTTCCGGCGTGCCGTTCGATGAATCCTATGACGGCAAGGATGACCTGACGCGGTTCAACATCACCCGTTACAGGCAGGACAGTATCGCGGCGCTGCGCGAGTTGACGACACGTGAGGTCGAGCAGGGCACACGATTTCACTACGCCTCTTCCGAAACAGTTGCGCTCGTGTTGGTACTCCGCGCGGTGACGGGCACCTCGTTGACCGAATATCTGACGCGCCGGCTGTGGCAGCCGATGGGCGCGGAAGCCGATGCAAGCTGGACCGCTTACAGCGATGGCACCGTTGTCGGCGCCGGCAATTTCAACGCGACCCTGCGCGATTATGGCAGGCTGGGCATCCTGCTCGCCAATGACGGCGAGACCGGTGGCAAGCAGATCATCCCGAAGGACTATTTGCTCGACGCGACCGACTGGCATCGCCAGCCAGAGGCGTTCAGGCCATCCAATGCGACGCCGTATTTCGGTTATGGCTACCAGTTCTGGCTGTTCCCTGGCGAGAAGCGCCGGTTCGCGCTGCTCGGCGTCTACGGCCAGGCAATCTTCGTCGATCCGGAACTGAAACTGGTGCTGGTGCTCACGGCAGCCGCGAAGAACGCGAATGTCGGCAAGGAGACGCTGGGCCGCGAGCGCGCCGCGCTCTGGCGCGGCCTCGTCGAGACGTTCGGGAGCTGGTAGTTACTTCCAGCTATTTTTCTCTACTTTTTCTCTACTTTTTCTTGGGCGCGAGCCGCGGAACGCATTTGCGGGCGGGCGTCACGCCCGATGGCGTTATCTTGGCGCCCGAGACTTCCTTGACCTGTCCGGGCGGGCAGGTTCCGTCATCGACCAGCACGCGCTGTCCGAGCCGCAAGCCCACGATGTCCTGCTCGCGAGCGACATGCTGTGTTTGTGCTAGCGCCGAAGCGGCCGCAGCCGCGAACAAAACGAAGGCGAGGATGATGCGCGAAGCGGTCATGGCCCGGAGTGTAGGGACGCGCTGCCGATTCTGAAAGGCGGGCAAAGCGCCTGCCCATCGCCGGCGAAGTATGGTTTGATCGGCGGAAACAAGGACAACAACGCAAATGATAGCTGCCGATACCAGACAAAAAATCATCGACGCCGTCGATGCCGGCTTCGACGTGCAGCTCGCCACCACGCGCGACTTTGTCGCGATCCCTTCGACCCGCGGCGCCGAAGGGCCGTGTCAGGACATGATTGGCGATCTCCTGCGCGAGCGCGGTTACGAGGTTGACGACTGGCAGATCGATCTCGACGATCTCAAAGACCTGCGCGGCTACGGTCCGATCGAGCACGACTTTTCCAGGGCGCGCACCGTGGTCGGCACCTATCGCCCGCAAAACAATGCCGGAAAGTCGCTGATCCTGCAGGGCCATTGCGACGTCGTGCCGGCGGGCCCGCTCGACATGTGGGAGACGCCGCCGTTCTCGCCGACCATCAAGGACGGCCGGATGTATGGCCGCGGCGCCTGCGACATGAAGTCGGGCACGATCGGCGCGCTCTATGCGCTCGATGCGATCAAGGTGGCAGGTCTCAAGCCGACCGGCCGGATACACTTCCAATCGGTGATCGAGGAGGAGAGCACCGGCGTCGGCGCGCTCTCGACCCTGCAGCGCGGCTATCGCGCGGATGCCTGCTTCATCCCCGAGCCGACCGGCGGCAAGATGGTGCGCTCGCAGGTCGGCGTGATCTGGTTCCGGCTGAAAGTGCGCGGCTTCCCGGTGCATGTGTTCGAGGCGGGCGCCGGCGCGAATGCGATCATGGCGGCTTATCATCTCATCCACGCGCTGCAGAAGCTGGAAGCCGAGTGGAACGAGCGCGCCAAGGCTGATCGCCATTTCAAGGCGCTGGTTCATCCCATCAACTTCAATCCGGGGATCATCAAGGGCGGCGACTGGGCCTCCAGCGTGCCGGCCTGGTGCGACGTCGATTGCCGGATCGCGGTGCTGCCGGGCTGGTCGATCGCCGATTGCCAGAAGGAGATTTTGGCCTGCGTGTCCGGTGCGGCGCGCGACCATCGCTTTCTCTCCAACAATCCGCCTGATGTGGAATGGTCGGGCTTTCTGTCGGAAGGCTATGAGCTGACGAACTCTGCGGAACCGGAAGCGGCGTTCGGCAAGGCGTTCACTGCCGTCTATGGCAGCGAGGTGCAGGATCTCGTGTTCACCGCGCTGACGGATACGCGCTTCTACGGGCTGAACTACAACATCCCGAGCCTGTGCTTCGGCGCCAGTGGCGCGGCGATGCACGGCTTCAACGAATATGTCGACCTGGAGTCGTTGCGGAAGTCGACAAAGGCGACCGCGCTGTTCATTGCAGAGTGGTGCGGGGTGGAGGCGATCTAGTCCGCGTTCTGGCGTGGCGAGATCAATGCCGATCGGGTAGGCTCGCGTCCAACAGAAAAGCGCCGAACCACGCGCCTCAGGGAGAACAGCGATGAGCAAATTCATCATCGAGCCGCATTTCCGCCTGCAGGAATGGGTTGCCCGGGAGAAAGGCTATTTCGAAGCCGAAGGCCTCGATTATGAATTTCGCGAACTGATCCGTTCGACCGACGGGCAGCATCACGCCAAGGCCAATCAGGGCGCCTTCCAGAGCATCGAAAAGGGCCGCGAGGCCAACGTCAGCTGTGCCTGCCACTGGACCGTGAACGTGGCGGCCTCCAACGGCCACGCCAAGCTCTATGCCGACGTCTATTCGGTGGCGCCTTCCGGAATCTTCGTGCCCGCGGATTCCAAAATTCGCACGCCGGCCGATCTTGCCGGCATACCGATTTCAGTCGGTTACCAGTCGGGCAGCCACTACTCGACCATCCAGGCGCTCGAACAGTTCATGCCGCGAAGCGAGATCAACCTGACGTTCGAGGACGGCATGCTGTTTCACCGGATGGCGCATTTGATCGAGGGCAAGAGCCCGGCCGCTGCGTTGTTCAGCGGGCCGTATTACCTCGCGGAGCAGCTTGGATTCCGCAAGGTGATCGATACCAGCTTCATGATCGCGGCGATGGTCAAGGGCGAGGTCGAGCCGGAAGACGTCAGGCGATATTTCCGCGCCCTGCGCAAGGCCCAGCGCGATATCGATCTTCGCCCCGAGCGCTACACCCACTACTACAAGAACGAATTCCCCGAGCGCTTCCATGGCATGATGGATACGCGCAGCTGGGGCCCGGGCGAACGGATCGTGTTCGAGACCTATTCGCGCGAGGTCTTCGAGGAATCTTTCGAGTGGATCGCGGAGCACGAAATCTTCGCCGAAGGCCGCATGGGGTCGGGCGAGTATGACCGGTCCACGATCTCGTTTGCTGCGGAGTAGCTTCGAGAGTTTTTCGAGAGGCGCGTATTCCGGCGACTTTCCCAAGCCGTCCCTTGAATTGCCGCAACCGGCGCGTCAGGCATTACCTGCAGCATAACCCGGGCCAAATCCGACGTGCGACCATTACTTCGGAGGTCATTGCGTCATTTACCCGGACGTTCCATCCTCAGAAACCGCATGAAGGAAGCCGGGAGTACCCATGACGCCGCTTGAGAAAATTCGATCGATGAAGATGCCGTTCGCAGACCTGAAGGGCGTGACTTTCGTCGAGGCGGAGAAGGATCGGGTGGTGGCGCGGATGACGGTGCGGCCGGACCTCTGCACCGCCAACAATACGATCCATGGCGGCGCGATCATGGCCTTTGCCGAACTCTGTCGGGGCTGCAGCTACGGTGGTCAACCTGCCAGAAGACGCCAAGGGCACCACGACGCTCGAGAGCAAGACCAATTTCATCGGCGGCGCCAGGGAGGGAACGACGATCATCGCGACCGCAACCCCCGTGCATCGCGGCCGCCGCACCCAGGTCTGGACCACGCGGCTCGAGACCGAGGAGGGCAAGCTTGTGGCCATCGTCACGCAGACGCAGATGGTGCTTTGAGCAAAAATCAGCCGTTCTTGCGAATTCTGCTGATATTTCAAGCTTAAAACACCCTTGAAATCTATGCTGCAATGCACAATATAAGCATTGCTAGGGATTCGACGCCTCCTCGGGGGATTTCTGAGGAGTTTTCGCAATGTCAGACGATACGACACACCATCCGCGGCCGGGCTTTGGCTATGTGCGGACCTTGAGCCAGCAGGAAGAGCTGCCGCTGTTGCGCGAGCACCTGCTGCGGCTCGACGGCGAAAGCCGCCGCGACCGCTTCCACGGCTTCATGGATGACGAGTTCATCGAGCGCTACGCCGCCAAATGCGCGGACGACGGCACGGTCATCATCGCCTACATGGAAAACGGCGTCGTCCGCGGCGCGGCCGAACTGCATCCGCCGACACAGTCGGACGACGGCGTGCCCGAGATCGCCTTCAGCGTCGAGGCTTGCGTGCGCCGCCAGGGCGTCGGCAGCGTCCTGTTCAAGCGGCTACTGTCGGAAGCCCGCTGGAAGGGCTATCGCCGGCTGCGCGTCACGACCGACGCGCGCAATGAGGCGATGCGGGCGCTTGCCGCCAAGTTCGGCGCGCATCTCGTGTTCCGGCATGGCAAGTCGACCGGGACGATCGAAGTCGGTCAGGCGCCGCAGGCAGAACTTGCAAAGCTCGCGATCGACACGCCGCTCAGCGCGGCGCGCGCGGTGATGAATGTCAATCGCGCCTGGTGGAAGCTGTTTGCGAAAATGTACGGAGGCGGACGCGCGGCCTGACGCAGGCCGTGCTCCGAGGCGACGTTAATCGGGGTTCGACTGCGTAATTTATGAATCAGCGCGGTGACGCTCAGGTGCCGGTGCGCTTGTCGTTGCCGAAACGCCTGACGATGCGACGCTCGACCACCACGGAGCGCTGCGCGCCCTGTTCACCCGTGATCACGCGCGTGGCGGAGCGCGCCATCGCGCGACCCTGCTTCTTCACCTCGACGAGAACCTCGTCATAGGGCAGTCCCATCAGCGCGGACGCGATCTCCGCCTGCTGCTCCTGATCGTCGGTGATGCCGACGGCGGCAAAAATGGCCTCCTCCAGCGTCGGCGGATCACGCCGCACGCGTCGCGGTCCGTACTTGGTGTTCCAGTCTTCACTCATCGAAGGCCTCAATTCTGATCCGGAATACCTAGGGAGTGTTATGTTGCATTGCAATATGAATTTGCTGTGGCAATCCAGCTATGCACTGGTGGATTTTTCAAAGTCCCTCCAGCCTTGTTGCGTCGTAAATCTCAATCGTTGGAGGCGCCGAAACCAGCGCGCCGAGCGCACGGACGAAGTTGCGCGACGCCGGCACCGCGAAATGCGCCGCCAGCGCAGCGCGATCGGCCCATTGCTCGATGAACACGAGCCGCAACGGGTTCTCGCAATCGACATGCACGGCGTGAGAGATGCATCCGGGCTCGTCGCGCGAGCGGTGGACATGCTCGAGGCTGAGCCGCCGCGCCTCTTCGAATGTCTCCTGCCGCGTCGTCACGCTACCGGTCACAACGATCATGTCGATCCCCTCGGTTCAACCGGACGGCGCTGTTTCCGCAACGCCAGCTGATCTCACTGCGTATTGCGGCCAGCGCTTGAGCGCGGCGCGTCCCGCATCGGTCAGCATATAGACACCGCGCTCGGCGCGATCGAACCAGCCATAGACATTGTGCAGCAGAATCTTTCCGGCATCAGGCACGTGCTTGCGCAGATCTTTGACGCGCTGCGGACCACCCGACAGCGCGGAGGCGCAGGCAAGCGCCTGCTGCCGGTAGGCCGTCATGATCGGTGCCCGCGTCGAGCCGCCCATGGCGGGATCGCCGATACGCCGCTGGTGCTCGGCGACCAGCCGCGAACGTTTCCTGGGATCGCGCCGCGGCGCCGTGGTCGGCGGCTTGACCAGCACCTCGACCTCGCCGCGGCTGGTCACGCCCAGCATGCCGAAGCCGAGCCTGCGGCAGAGGTTGCGGTAGCGCGCGTCGCTCTCGCGGCCCTTGCCCTGCGCCGACATCTTCGCTGCGAGCCAGACTTCGTCGGCCGCGCCGGCGCGATCAACCGCCTGCAGCACCAGTTCGAGATTGAACGACAGTTTCAGCTCGCCGATCACGACCACCGGGGGATCGCTACCGGACAGCGCGACCAGGTCGCAGCCGCCGATCTCGCCCTTGACGGCAAAACCGAGCTTTTCCAGGAAGCGTTTGACGGGCGGATAGAGCGCGGTTTCCAAGCCAGCAATCCCCAAGCGGCGTCGAGGCCGCAACTCAATGTCCGAAGTCTAGCTGATTTGCCCCAAAGGATTTGATCGCGCCTCGCTTCAGGCGCTAAATTGGTGGTCGGGACAAGGCAAAAGTGATTGCGAGGGGAACCTGCCGAAGGCGATCCGGCGGGCGCATTTTGCTTTTCGAGGGCGAAGGCGTGTTGTTGAAGGGGCTTTACAAATTCGCGTTCAAGACGGCGCGCGGCACCGGCTGCGGCGTCATGTTCGCGACCGAGGACGGCAAGCTCTATGGCGGCAATTCCGGTTCGTCCTTCATCGGCAATTACAAGGCCGAGGGGGAGGAGATCGTCTCCGAGATGATGATGTCCCGCCACAATCACGATCCCGCCTACGCGCCGCTGTATCCCGTCGACAATGTGGTCATGACCTTTCGAAGCCGGTGGCAGGGCGATGAGCTCCATTCAAAAGGCGGCACGGCGGCGCTGCCGGGCGTCGTCTTCGAGAGCGTGCTGACCCCGATCAATGACGATGATGCGCCGCCGGCCGGCCGCGTCGGCGCCAACGGCATCCGTAACGGGCTCTATTCGATCCACATCCGCATGCTCGACGGTGTCGATGGCGGCGCTACCGGTGTGATGATGCTGCAGGACGGCCGTATCCGCGGCGGCGACGCCTATTTCGATTATCTGGGCGCCTACAGCGCCGAGAACGGCAGATGGAAAGGCGAGATCGTCAACCGCGAGCACACGCCAAGCCGCGGCGAGCGTCCGCTGTTTGGCGGCCATGAGGTTGGTATTGGTTTCTCTGGCACGTATGACGGTGAGGGCGCCGAAGGTGAGGCCACCGCGCTTGCCGGCAAGCGCAGCATCCGTTTCAAGGCGGTGCTGCGGAAATTGGTGGAGGCCTGAGGAGTTCCTTGCCGGGTCAGCTTTGCCACGGCGGGAATCGATGCTCCACCGCAAGCGCCGTGAGCGACGCCAGATTGGCCGCTCCGGCTTCGAAATCCGCGATCGTCGTCGCCACGGAATCAACTGCGGCGAGCGTCGAAGGGTCGAGAACCTTGCTGTCGTCAGTCGCGTTTCGCCATGTGTCCCATGCGGACGTATATTGGTTCGCCAGGACAAGCAGGTCCCGGTAAACATTGACGCGGAGGAACCAAAGCCCTCGCGCGTTACCTTGCCCGAATGCCGCAGCGTCTGCGCGGCCGCGCCGCGCCCGTTGCCATGCCTGTCCAGCGGTCAGGAAGACATCGGACGGCAGGTCTGCCGCGTCGAATCGGATTCCGAGTTGTTCGCGATGGAGCTGGTCGAGCTGAGCATCGACACGAACCCAGCGATCGTGCCTTGCCGACCAGTATTCACAGATCCAGTGGTCCTCGAACGGGCTGGCTGTGAAATATGTAGCGAACCCGCAGCGGATTCGGGCCGGGATCGATTGATGCCGCAGCATGCTGATGAGTATGACCGCATAGTCGCGGCATGTCCCGAATGAACGTCGTTCCCTGCGATCAGCGGTCAGCGAGCCGATCAGTTTCAAGCGCTCGCTCGCCGCAAGCGTCTCGCGCGACATCGAAACATCGGCGGGAACGCCGTATCGGGCGGCCCAGGCGATGTGAATTATCAAGCGCGAGACGATATCCCGCAGCTCGGCGGGAGACTTTGAAAGGCCGCCATAGAGAGATGCGAACGCGCCCGGATCGGTGAAGGCGTCCTGTTTGGCGTAGAGGTCGGCAATGCTCACGAGCGCCGAGCCTAAACCCGTCCGGCGACCGGGATCAGCGCGCCGGTCACGGCGCTTGCGGCGTCGCTGACCAGGAACAGGATCACCTCGGCGAGCTCCTGCGGCCTCACCCATTTGGAGAAATCGGATTTGGGCATGCTCTCGCGATTGGCAGGGGTGTCGATGGTCGACGGCAATACCGCATTGACGGTGATCTTGCCCTTGTGCTCGGCGGCGAGCGCTTCGGTGAGCCGGTGCACGCCCGCTTTCGAGGCCGCGTAGGGGCCCATGCCGGCGCCAGCCTGCAGCGCGCCCATCGCGCCGATGTTGACGATGCGCGCGGCTGGCGACTTCGCAAGATGCGGGATCGCGGCGTGCGACGTGTTCAGCGCCGTCAGGAGGTTGAGCGCATGCATGCGCTGCCAGCTTTTGACGTCGCCGTCGGCCACCGTCTCGTAGGTGAAGCCGCCGGCAATATTGACCAGCGCATCGAGCCTGCCGAAATGCGTGGCCGCAGCATCGATCGCTTTTCTGGCCTGCGCGCTGTCGGAGAGGTCAACGCCGCCGAGCTCGATCCGCTCGGGCGTGGCGGCCGCATGCGAGGCCGCATGATCGATGCCCGCGACATGCGCGCCGCGCGCAAGCGCCGATTCCACGACCACCCGGCCGAGCGCGCCGAGTGCGCCGGTGATGACGATGACCTTTCCGTTCACGACGACCTCCCGCTCAATGGCGCGAAATTAGCTAAAATTTATCGCAGTCCTGTAAGCCGATGGCAAATCCGCTCCGCTATGGTCAAACTTACCAGAACGGGGACTTAATCAATGATGAAGCATTTGCCTGATCACGGCTTGCCGCTGATTGCGCTGAAGGAACAGCGCCGCGATCTCGTCGTCGCCCTGCAGAACCGCAGCGGACCGATCAGCGGTTGGGAATTGATGCAGATCGCCGCCGTCCAGCAGGCGATCTCTGCCTTCGAGGAGGTGATTGCCGACCTCGACGCCGAAGCCGAGATGGAAGCCGCAGCCTGACGCCGCGGCGGCGAGCGTGTCGCCGCTCCTACATGCGGCCGTTGCTCGACAGATAGAAATGATACGGCATCAGGACCCAGGACCAGCTGAAGGGTTTCAGGTGCCGCTCGGGAATTTTATCGGCGATGCCAGCGTGGATCGCCGGCAACTCGGTCCAGTGGGCGCCTGGCCGGATATGGTGCGCGGTGTGATAGCCGAAATTATGCGTCGTTAGATTGAACCACCGCGACAGCGAGTTGTTTGCGCGGTGGAACGGGTTCTCGCTCTGCTCATCGCAACCATAATGGTTGAGGTAGTCGACGTAGCGCGTAATGAATTGCGTGAGGACGTACCATGGCAAAAGGTACATCAGCACGGTTCGCGGCTGCAGAATTGTCAGGACGGCGACGAACGCCAGCAAAAGCAGCTGTTCAAAAAAGGCCCATCGATAGCTTATTGGCGTCCTGATGTTGGCCAATATTCCCTTGCGAAACGACTCGGCAATCGGCGAGGCGAACGTTTCCCATATCGCAGTTGCGGAGAAAAATACGGCCCTGACTGCCGAATAGTCCTTCAGAATGGTGCGGCCTCCGCGGTAGGGGAGGTCGAAGCCCCTGTGATGACCGTAGAGGTGTTGTATCCGCCAATTCGAACTTGTCATGCCGGTGACGGCGCCCAGGCTCAGATCGAGAATGATATTGAGCGCCGGCTCTTTGCTGAACGGCCGATGGATGTGGAGATGCAGCAGATAGTTGGAATCTCCAATCAGCACGAACGCGACGGCGAAATAGATGATTTCGTATCCCGCGGCCAGGTGGACGACGAAGGGTGCGAAAAGCAGAAGCGGCGCAATCAATGATCTCATGACGTTCAAGCGATCGGCTGGATGGCGGATCCATCCGCCGGTTTGCGGTTGCTTCAAAATCATTTCCCCTCTCGAAAAATAGCGTGCGGCAGCCCGCTCCCGAGCTTCCTTAAGTTGTGATAAAAAATATGATACAATCATAGAGGGGTGCCAACGGGTTGGCAACCGCCTTCCGGGAAAACGCCGGTCCGCGCTGATGTGATCGGTTTCGGAAATCAGGACTGCAGGTAGCGCCGTTTGAGCTCGCTGCGTTCGCGCGTACCCAGCCCGAGCCCATCCCTGAAATAGCCGTCGAGATCGCCGTAGCGTTCGCCGATGGTCTCGAAGCCTGCCGCCAGGAACGATGCGTTCACCGAGCCGATCGCCTGCCGGACCTCATCGGGCAAGTCAGGGGCGGAAGCCGGGTCGCGCCGGTAGAAACGGTTGGTCAGGAGGTAGTCTTCCGAGATTGTTTTCTCGGGCACGCCGAGCGCGTGCAGGATCAGCGCGCAGGCAAAGCCGGTGCGGTCCTTGCCGGCCGTGCAGTGAATCACGACCGGCACCTCGTCATTGACCAGGTGCGCGAACAGCTCGCGGAAACTGTGGGTATTGAGCCGGACATAGCCGCGATAGGACTCGCGCATGATGTCGAGCGCATCCGCTGAAGACAGCGCGCGCGCCTGCAGCCGCGCGCGAAGCGCTGCAACAACGGTTGGCTCGATCGGCACCGAATGCACCGCGATCTCCTTGACCGCGCAAACGGCCGCTCTGCGCTCTTCGGTGCCGCGAAAGTCGAAAGCGTGCTTCACGCCGAGGCCGCGCACGACGTCGGCATCGGCTTCCGTCAGATGGCCCAAATGGTTGGAGCGGAAAATCTGCCGCCAGCGCAAGGTGCGGCCGTCGGCTGTCGCGTAGCCGCCGAGGTCGCGGAAATTGCTCGCGCCCCGGAGATTGAAGTGGCGGGTGGCGGTGTCTGGCATCATCGGAATGTAGGCCTAACCGTGCGGCAGAGAAATGACGTTGATTGAGGTATCGCGGCACTGTCCGCGTCCGTGCCTCCCGTCTATACTGGCGGTTCCATGGGGCAAAGCACGATGAAGCGGCACCGAATGATTGTTCTGGGGACGGCGGTGGCGGGAACCCTGGCCGGCGCTGCACCGGCTTTCGCGCAGGACACGACGGTCAAGAGCTATCATTGCACCGACGGCACCAATTTCATCGTCGGCTTTTTCCCCTACGACAAGCGTGCACATGTAGAGATCGATGGCGGGGAGGTGACGCTTCTCAAGCGCCTGGCCTTCTCGGGAAGTCGCTACGCCGGCCATGGCGTGACGTTGAGGATCGATAAGTCCGGGGCCATCACGATCAAGCATGCCAGAAGATCGGTGACGGCGTGCAATCCGATCTGAGGCGATGCAATGAAAAGGGCCGAAACGATTTCGTTTCGACCCTTTTTCAGTTCGTGGCTTCGGCCGTCTGCCGAGCGAGATATGTCCGCCTGTGGAGGCCTTGCATCAGCGCTCCCACGGCTTGGTCTGGGGCTGGGCTTCCCGGATGGCTTCGTCGTGGTACCAGCTGCCGCTGCACATCGCCTCGTTGACCCGCGGCGTCTCGGCCGCGGATTTGGCCTCGCTGTAGCTTCGGCCGCCGAGAGCCGCGCGGCCCCCGGCCGGGAATTGATAGATCCTGGCGGACCCATGATTCAGACTTGCACTCATCGATCTTCTCCTTTGGGTCGATGCGCTTTGCTTCATGCTGCGCCCAACTCGTTCTCCAGTGGTTACGAAAACCGATATCGGTCGTGCTCGTGCCGATGCAAACTGATCAAAGGAGCGTCATCCGCTGTCTATTTCGTAGGCATTTCCGGTGTTGCTTCCGAAGAGGCAGCTCACCCGCGGCTAACGCGTGGGCAGCCGGCAAGGTTGCAGGACGCCGTCATCGCGGGCGGCGTGGACGACACCGGGCTGCTGCTGCGTTAGGCGAGCCGGCTTCCGCGACGGGGACCTGCCGCCGAAAGCAGCGGAAATCCGGCAATATCACTGTCATTTCCGTGACGCATGTCTGCGGCGAGGCGCGCTGGTTTGTCGCACCCTAAAAACGGTGGGTCGCCCGGCGATCCCGAGCGTCGCGCGCGGTTCGAATCCTCCCGCACTGCGGCGATTTGGCACGTTAAATGCTTCGCATCGGGCGGCTGATTTTGGCCGGGTAACTACAGGGGTGGCCCGTAGTTTTGCGGTTCTCCCTTTTCAAAAACGATCAACAGAGAGGCTCAATGACGAAGTACAGGCTCGAGTACATTTGGCTCGACGGGTACACGCCGACCCCGAACCTGCGCGGCAAAACCCAGATCAAGGAATTTGCGTCGTTCCCGACGCTGGAACAGCTCCCGCTGTGGGGCTTCGACGGCTCCTCGACCTTGCAGGCCGAAGGCCACAGTTCCGACTGCGTGCTGAAGCCGGTCGCTGTCTTTCCCGACGCCGCCCGCACCAACGGCGTGCTGGTGATGTGCGAAGTCATGATGCCCGACGGCAAGACCCCGCATAGCACCAACAAGCGCGCCACCATCCTCGACGACGAGGGTGCCTGGTTCGGTTTCGAACAGGAGTACTTCTTCTACAAGGACGGCCGTCCGCTCGGCTTTCCGACCTCCGGTTATCCGGCGCCGCAGGGGCCGTACTACACCGGCGTCGGCTACTCGAACGTCGGCGATGTCGCGCGCAAGCTGGTGGAAGAGCATCTCGACCTCTGCCTCGCGGCCGGCATCAACCACGAAGGCATCAACGCGGAAGTCGCGAAGGGCCAGTGGGAATTCCAGATCTTCGGCAAGGGCTCCAAGACCGCCGCCGACCAGATGTGGATGGCGCGCTATCTGATGCTGCGGCTGTGCGAAAAGTACGGCGTCGATATCGAGTTCCACTGCAAGCCGCTCGGTGACACCGACTGGAACGGCTCGGGCATGCACGCCAACTTCTCGACCAAGTACATGCGCGAAGTCGGCGGCAAGGAGTATTTCGAGAAGCTGATGGCGGCCTTCGAGAAGAACATCATGGACCACATCGCCGTCTACGGCCCGGACAACGACAAGCGCCTGACCGGCAAGCACGAGACCGCGCCCTGGAACAAGTTCAGCTATGGCCTGGCTGACCGCGGCGCTTCTATTCGCGTACCCCACAGCTTCATGAACAGCGGCTACAAGGGCTATCTGGAAGACCGCCGACCGAACTCGCAAGGCGACCCCTACCAGATTGCTTCGCAGATCCTGAAGACGATCTCCGAGGTGCCGACTGTCGCCAAGGCTGCCGCTGCCTAGCTCCAAGGAGCTTCCGGGAAGGGGCTCCCGGGCTCAAGTGATCCGCCGGAGCGTTGCCGCTCCGGCGGATCATTGTTTTATGACATGCGTTCCGAACGCTTTTCCCGGCATGGCCGAACGCGGGCTACATAGTGGCTGAGGGCAGGTCGGGGACGCGCCGTGTTCGGGGGATTCTACACCGTCAGGTTTCAGCTCGGCGAAGGGGTCGGGCGCAGCGTGATGTACGCCCATGCCGGCAAGCTTTTGGGCGGCAACTCCGCTTTTGCCCACATCGGCACCTACGAGCCCGTTGGCGACGAGATCGCCATCGAGGTCAGCACCGTGCGGCACAATCCCGATCCAAACTACAGGGCGATGGCGGGCACCGACGACGCCACTTTGTTTGCGCGCGGCAGAGCGGATGGCGAGCTCTATCGCTTCCAGGGCCGGTTGCGGGAATTGCCCGATGTTCCCTTCCAGTCTGTGATGACGCCGGTCGAGGAACAGCCCTTGCCGATCGCCGGCGGGGTCGGCGAGGGCGGCGCCGTCAACGGACTCTATTCCATCCATCTGCGCACCCTCGACGGCATCGACGGCGGACTGACCGGCGTGATGCTGCTCAGCGACGGCCGCATTCTCGGCGGCGACGCCTTCTTCTATTATCTCGGGACCTACACCAGCGCGAACGGCCGCTGGAAGGGCCAGATCCTCAACCAGGAGCACACGCCGTCCAAGGGCGAAAACCCCGTGTTCGGCGGCCATGAGGTCGGCATCGGCTTTTCCGGCACCTGCAATGAAGAGGGCGCCTCGATCGAGGCCACGGCGCTGGCGGGCAAGCGCAGCCTGCGCTTGGCGGCGGTGCTGAAATTGATGCGGCGGGCGTAGCGAGCAGCCGATGCAGACAGTTCGCGTGCTCTCGACACTGGCTCTGAAGGGTGCGGTGATGCGCCTTGCTGGGACATACGAGGCAGCAACCGGCGTGCGGATCGATGCGGATTTCGCGCCGACGGTTGGGCTATTGCCGCGGCTTCGCGGCGGCGAGAGAGCCGACATCGTGATGCTGACCCGGGAAGGGCTGGATGAGCTCGCCGCCGAAGGCGCGGTGATCGCGGCAAGCGTGGTCGATCTCGCGCGGTCCTATGTCGGCGTCGCCGTCAAAGCTGGCGCGCCGCATCCGGACATCGCAACCGAAGCCGCGTTCCGTGCGAGTGCTGCTGGCCGCGCGTTCCGTCGCCTATTCGAAGATCGGCGCGAGCGGCATCTATTTCGCCGCGCT
The DNA here is from genome assembly GCA_963732085.1 of uncultured Alphaproteobacteria bacterium. Taxonomy (GTDB): domain Bacteria; phylum Pseudomonadota; class Alphaproteobacteria; order Rhizobiales; family Xanthobacteraceae; genus Bradyrhizobium. Next base: position 379,624 of record CAVSYJ010000001.1, read on the forward strand.
TGATCGGCCGGCTTGGCATCGCTGCCGCGATCAACGCGAAGGCGACCATCACCTCCGGCTTCACGGCCGAACGGCTCATCACGGGCGAGGCCGACCTCGCCGTGCAGCAGATCAGCGAGCTCAAACAGGTCGACGGCATCGACGTCGTCGGGCCGATCCCGCTGTCCCTGCAGACGCCAGCGGTGTTCTCGGCGGGACGGATGGCGGCATCGCAGAACGTAGCAGAGGCCGATGCGTTGCTGCGCTATCTGGCTTCGCCAGAGGTTGCCCCGGTGCTGATTGAAACCGGATTGCAGCGGCCTTGAAATTGCCGGTGCGCCGACGCAACCTGATTGCAATGAACGAATCCCGCCAGATCGTATTCGCCGCGCTGCTTGCGCTGTTGACGCCTGTGCTGGCGCATGCGCAGTCCGCCGACCTCGTACTGTGCGACCGCATCGCCGCCGATCCGACCGATCCGGACAAGCCGGCAGATGTCAGGGGCGTTACCGATCATCGCGCCCGCCGACATCGCGACCGCGATCAAGTTCTGCAAGAAGGTCGCAGGAGGTTCACGCCGCGCGATGTATCAGCTCGGCCGCGCCTATGCGGCGAATCGGCAAACCAGCGAAGCGGTCGCCACCTGGCGCAAGGCCGCCGACAAGGGTTCGAGCGCGGCGATGGTCGAGCTTGGCGTGCTTTACGGCACCGGCGCGGGCGTGCCCAGAGACGAGGAGCAGGCGCGGCAATTGTTCGAGCGCGCGGCCAATGCCGGCAATCCGCGCGGCGTCACCAATCTCGCCGCGCTTGGCGGCGCTGCCTCGGTTCAGGATCCTGCCCGCGCCCGCGAGTTGCTGGCGAAGGCGGCCGAGACCAACGCCGAGGCGCAATACCAGCTCGGCCTGATGCTCGCTGACGGCACCGGCGGCCCGAAGGATGACGCCGGCGCGCGTGCGCTGTTCGAGAAGGCGGCGGCGCAAAATCATCCGGGTGCGCTGGTGCAAATGGGTGTCTTCGCGCAGGAAGGGCGCGGCGGTCCGAAGGACCGCGATGCCGCCAAGGCCTACTACAAGCGCGCCGCCGACCTCGGCGACGAGCAGGCCAGGACGGCGCTGAAGAGGCTCGACTGTCCGATCGCGATCAAGGACAAGCGGGGCAAACTCGTCAGCGATCTCTGCTTCTAGATCACTTCCAGAGATAGGCGAGATAGTGCTCGGCGGCCCGGTAGGTCGTCTCGAGAAAGCCGGGATGCCTCCTTGCCGATTGAGCCACGGCCCTCACGATGCAATCCCAGTAATCGCCGTTCCATTGCAGGAATTTCGAGCAGTCGTCCTGGAAGCGCACCGCTTCCATGATGGCCCGTTTGACGTCGGCATCGGCCGCGTTGGGATGGTGCGCTTCAGATAGCCGAACATCGGCCCGTCATCAGATGCGCGCGCTCATCGCGCATGTGTTGGCTCTGCTGCTCCGGCGTCATCGCACGAAAGCGGCGCACCCGTTCCGCTGTCGGACGCCCCTCGAGCGTGTCGAGCCGGCGCATGCGTTCGTCGAGCGCCCATGCGGCATCCTTCAGGGGTAACGGCGCTAATTGGGTGATGATTTTTGCGATCTCGTCGATCGCTTCCTGTGTGATTTGGTGCATGCCTGCTTTGTCGGGCAGGCGCGGGGGCAGGTTCGAAGCGGATGCGCGCGGCCGCGGAGAAACACGAACGGCCGTGCAATATTCAAGCGGTATTGGCGCATGAACCGGAAAAGCGTTTAGCGGTTTTCCGGGGAGATCATGCGCAAACAAAGAGCGGAAAAGCGCTTCCTCCGCCGCGATCAATAGAATAAGAGGCCGCGACGATTCCTCTCCTTCCGCGTGCCCATGATCCGCCTCGACAATATCAGCAAGCAACAAGGCCACCAGATCCTCTTCATCGAAGCTTCCGCGGCGCTTCAGAAAGGGGAGAAGGCCGGCCTGGTCGGCCCGAACGGCGCCGGCAAGACCACGCTGTTTCGCATGATGACGGGGCAGGAGCAGCCCGATGAGGGGCAGGTATCGGTCGATCGCGGCGTCACCATCGGCTATTTCAGCCAGGATGTCGGCGAAATGTCGGGCCGCAGCGCCGTGGCCGAGGTGATGGACGGCGCCGGCGCCGTCAGCGCCGTGGCGATCGAGCTCAAGGCGCTGGAAGCCGCGATGGCCGATCCTGACCGCGCCGATGAGATGGACGAGATCATCGCGCGCTATGGCGAGGTGCAGGCGCGCTTCGAGGAGCTGGACGGTTACGCGCTGGAGACCCGCGCGCGCGAGGTGCTCGCCGGCCTGAGTTTCAGCCAGGAGATGATGGAGGGCGACGTCGGTGCGCTCTCGGGCGGGTGGAAGATGCGGGTGGCGCTGGCGCGCATCCTCCTGATGCGTCCCGACGTGATGCTGCTGGACGAACCGAGCAACCATCTCGATCATCGAAAGCCTGATCTGGCTGGAGCAGTTCCTGAAGGGCTACGAGGGCGCGCTTGATGATGACCTCGCACGACCGCGAGTTCATCAACCGCATCGTCAACAAGATCGTCGAGATCGACGGCGGTACGCTGACGACCTATTCCGGCGACTACGAATTTTACGAGCAGCAGCGCGCTTTGAATGAAAAGCAGCAGCAGGCCCAGTTCGAGCGCCAGCAGGCGATGCTCGCCAAGGAGATCAAGTTCATCGAGCGCTTCAAGGCGCGCGCTTCCCATGCGGCGCAGGTGCAGAGCCGGGTGAAGAAGCTGGAGAAGATCGAGCGGGTCGAGCCGCCGCGCCGGCGGCAGACGGTGGCGTTCGATTTTCTCCCCGCGCCGCGCTCGGGCGAAGACGTCGCCAGCCTGAAGAATGTCCACAAGAGCTACGGCAAGCGCAGCATCTACGACGGCTTCGATTTCTCCATCCGCCGCAGGGAGCGTTGGTGCGTGATGGGCGTCAACGGCGCCGGCAAGTCGACCTTGCTGAAACTGGTCGCCGGCGATGCCGCTCCCGACGATGGCAACGTGACGGTCGGCGCCAGCGTCAAGATGGGTTACTTCGCCCAGCACGCCATGGATCTGCTCGATGGCGAGCAGACCGTCTTCGAGTCGCTGGAGGACTCCTTTCCGCAAGCAGGACAGGGATCGCTGCGCACGCTTGCCGGCTGCTTCGGCTTCTCCGGCGACGACATCGAGAAGCGATGCCGCGTGCTGTCGGGCGGCGAGAAGGCGCGGCTGGTGATGGCGAAGATGTTGTTCGATCCCCCCAACTTCCTGGTGCTGGACGAGCCGACCAATCATCTCGATCTCGCGACCAAGGAAATGCTGATCGCGGCGCTCTCCGAGTTCGAAGGGACCATGCTGTTCGTGTCGCACGACCGGCATTTCCTCGCCGCGCTCTCAAACCGCGTGCTGGAGCTGACGCCGGAGGGCGCCCATCAATATGGCGGCGGCTACACCGAATATGTCGCGCGGACCGGCCACGAGGCGCCGGGCTTGCGGAGCTGAGGCTATCGACATGTCCGCATATCAGCCCTCCGCTTGAACGATCGGAAGCCGCTCGTTACGCTCCCAAAAAATAGGGAGAGAAACGATGAAGCAGCTTCGGATCGGGGACATCACCATCGACGCGGTGATCGAGCGCGAGGGGCCGTGGCGGCGGCCGCAGGATTTCTTCCCCGCCTATGACGACGCCGTGTTCAAGCAGCATCTCAAGACGATGGAGCCGGAGGTCTACGACGCCGCGCTCGGCCTGATGAATATCACCTACCAGACCTTCGTGGTGCGCACGCCGCGCTACACCATCCTGGTCGATACCTGCACCGGAGAGGACAAAGGCCATCCGCCGCCGTTCGACTTTCCCGGCAAGGAGCGCTGGCGCAACGAGCTGTTCGCGCTCGGCATCGCCTTTGACAAGATCGATTACGTCTTCTGCACGCATCTGCATATCGATCACACCGGCTGGAACACCACATTGCGCGATGGCCGCTGGGTGCCGACCTTCCCGAACGCCAAATACGTGTTCCACAAGCGTGAATATGCGGTCTGGGAGGAGGAGAACCGGAAGGGTAATAATCCGCCGGGCACGGTGTTCCGCGACAACTGCCTGCCGATCATGGAAGCCGGCCAGGCGCTGCTGGTCGACGACGACTATGCGCTCGATGACACGGTCACGCTGACGCCGACGCCGGGGCATTCGCCCTGTCATTGCTGCGTCAACATCTTCTCGAAGGGCAAGCGCGCCTCCGTCGTCGGCGATCTCGTGCACCACCAGGTTCAGTGCCGCGAAATCGACTGGTCGGCGCGGCCGGACTGGGACCCGAAGCTGTCGGCGGTGTCGCGGCGGAAATTCTTTGCCTCCGTTGCCGATACCGACACGCTGATCCTGCCGATCCATTTCCCGCGGCCGACGGTCGGCTTCATCAAGCCATACGGAAATGCCTTCGACTACAAGTTCAAGCGGGACTAAGGCATGATCCGGAAAAGTGTGCAGCGGTTTTCCGAAAAGATCATGCCCAAACAGGGAGCTAAAACGCGATGACTGTTTGTCCCCAAATCATCGCGTTTTAGCTGTGAGCAAAGCCGTCTCACGCGTGGCGATTGCCGGCTTGGGCCCGATCGGAAAGCGTCTTGCGCGCGCGCTCGACGACGGCATCGATGGGCTCACGCTTGCGGCGGTCTCCGCCGCAAACATCGAGAAGCACCGTCACTGGCTCGACAAGCTCAAGCACGCAGCCCGCCGCGCTGCCGATCGAAGCGCTGGCGGAGGCCGCCGATATCGTCGTCGAATGCGCGCCGAGCAAATTGGTCCGCGCGATCGTTGCCCCGGTAGTCTCGCGCGGCAAAACCGCGGTGGTGCTCAGCGTCGGCGCGCTGCTCGAGAACGAGGACCTGATTGCGCTCGCAAAGGAGAAGGGCGGCCAGATCGTGGTGCCGACCGGCGCGCTGATCGGATTGGATGCCATGACGGCGGCGGCCGTCGGCACCATCCACTCGGTGCAGATGGTCACGCGCAAGCCGCTGAAGGGGTTGGAAGGTGCGCCCTATCTGATCGAGCACAAGATCGATCTTGCCGGCATCAAGTCGCCGCTGAAGATTTTCGACGGCACGGCGCGCGAGGCGGCCAAGGGCTTTCCGGCCAATCTCAACGTCGCGGTGGCGCTGTCGCTTGCCGGGATCGGCGCCGACCGCACCAAGGTCGAAATCTGGGCCGATCCGACGGTGACGCGCAACACCCACCGGATCGAGGTCGACTTGGATTCCGCGCGATTTTCGATGACCATCGAAAACATTCCGTCGGAAAATCCCAAGACCGGGCTGATCACCGCCCTGTCCGTGATTGCCTGCCTGCGCAAGCTCAACGCGCCGTTGCGGGTTGGGACCTGACGTATCCCGGCAAACCTGCTATCGTCGCGCCAAACACATCGGGAGAACGCCATGGATGCCGTGACGCCCAAGGGCCACAATAAGGGCCACGATACCGCCGAGACGCATTCTCATCTGGTGCAGCCGCAGCACATGGAATGGCAGAAGACGCGTTTTCCCGGCTGCGAGGCCAAGACGCTGCTGTTCGATCGCGAAAGCGGCCTGGTGACCGCGCTGATGAAGTTTGCTCCCGGCGCCGTGCTTCCGGACCACGAGCACGTCCATATCGAGCAGACCTATGTGCTCGAGGGCTCGCTGGTCGACAAGGAAGGTCCGGCCCAGGGCATCGTGTGCAAGGCCGGTGAGTACATCTGGCGCGAAGCCAACAGCCGCCACGTCGCCTGGTGCCCTGAAGGTGGGTTGATGCTGGCGATCTTCCAGGTCCCGAACAAGTTCTTCGAGGCCGATGGCCGCGTCATCGATTCAGCCGGTCAGGACTGGAACGAGGCCTGGGGTCACACCGGCAAGAGCTGACGTTGTGGGTCGCAAACAAAAAGGGCGGCCCCACGGCCGCCCTTTTGCATGAAGTCCGTGAGGACTAACCGCCTTCGCACTTCTTCATGGAGGCGGTCTTTGCGGCGCCAGAGAGCTTCTTGCCGTCGGCGCTGACAGCTTTGGCCTCGCAGGCGTCGTGGGTGCACTTCTTCATGAACGAGGTTTTGGCCGCGCCCGCGAGCGGCTTGCCGTCCTTGCCGACGGCTTTGGTGTCGCAGGACGCGTCCTGCGCGAAGGCCGAGCCGGCCGCGAAAGTGGCGATAACGGCAGCCAATAAAATTCGCTTCATTGTGGTGTCTCCCTGGACCAAGAAAAGTGGGCGGATTGGAACTTGGAATCCGGCCGCGATCAAGCTCCCGCAGGCCAGACCCGCGGAATATATTCGGGCAGACGGGCTGGCGTGTTCATCCCGCAGTCAGGATCAGCGATGCAGCAGCGCCTTGAAATCGGCCCGCGCGCGTTGCGCCTCGGCTCGCGCAACCTCGGAGGCCTCGCCCAGCCCGAAATAGCCGTGGATCAGCCCTTCGCCGCCGTAATGCCGGGTCGGGACATCGGCGGTTTCCAGCGCCGCGGCATAGGCAACGCCCTCGTCGCGCAACGGATCGTACCAGGCGGTGCAGACGATGGCGGGCGCGAGTCCCGCATGGTCCCGGGCCCGCAGCGGCGACACGCGCCAATCTCCGCCATGGGCCTTGTCCGCGAGATAATGCCCGCAAAACCACTCCATGACCGCGCGCGACAGGAAATAGCCTTCGGCATTGGCAGCACGTGACGGGAAGCGCGCGTTCTCGGTCCCGTCGGCGTAATTCCCAAAGGCATCGACCACAGGATAGACCAAGAGCTGCGCGGCGAGCTTGATGCCGGCATCGCGGCAGGCGATCGCCGATGTCGCCGCGAGATTGCCGCCCGCGCTGTCGCCGGCGACACCGAGGCGATCGGCGTCGCCGCCAAATTCCGCGATACGGTTTGCGACGTCTTTCACCGCCGCAAATGCATCTTCAAACGCGCCGGGAAAGCGCGTCTCGGGCGGGCGGCGATAGTCGACCGAGACGACCACCGCGCCGGTCTCGATTGCGAGCCACCGTGCCTGCCGGTCATGGGTTTCCAGATCGCCCGCGACCCAGCCGCCGCCATGGAAGAACACGACCGTCGGCGATTTACCGGGCGCGGGGCGGTAGACCCTGGCGGCGAGCGAACCTGCGCCGCCCTGGACCTTGATATCCCTGACTTCGGCGACCGGGGGCGGCGGCACCCCCGCACGCGAAGCTGCCAGCGCCCGCAGCGCGTCGCGCGCGCTTTGCGGCGTCATGGTCGCGGGATCGCGCAGTGGCAGCAGCGGGATGATCTGGGCGACGATGGGATCGAGAGGGGCGGGCATTGAGATGTCCTCGGGGGTCTCTTTTTTCTGCGTTGGTTTCAGCATAAGGAATAGCCACGTGTCCGACAATTGCAGGCGGGGAAGAGAGGCAAATGGATTTCGAGGAGCTGGTGCAGTCGCGCCGCAGCGTGCGCGGATTCAAGAAGAAGCAGGTGGCCCGCGCGGTCATCGCCGAGATCATCGATGTCGCCAAGCGTGCGCCGTCGTCGATGAACACCCAGCCCTGGCATATCCATGCGCTGACCGGTGCGCCGCTCGACGAGGTCCGCCGCCGCAACATGGAGGAGATGGTGGCCGGCGCCAGGCCGAAGCGCGACATCGTCAGTCACGGCGAATATCAGGGCGTGCATCGCGAGCGCCAGGTCGACATCGCGAAGAAACTGTTCGGCGCGATGGGCATCGCGCGCGACGACAAGCCGATGCGGCAGGACTGGGTGCTGCGCGGCTTCCGTCAATTCGACGCACCGGTGTCGCTGGTCCTGACCTATGACCGCGTGCTCGATCCGGGCGCGGTCTGTCACTTCGATCTCGGCGCGCTCTGCTACGGCATTGTGCTCGCGGCGTGGGATCGCGGGCTCGGCAGCGTCATCAACGGGCAGGGGATCATGCGCTCGGACATTGTCCGCGAGGTGGCGAAGATTCCCGACGACCAGGTGATCATGACCTGCGTCGCCATGGGTTATCCCGACGACTTATTCCCCGCCAATGACGTGCGATCGGACCGCAAAGCGAGCGACGAGTTCGTCCGCTATGTCGGCTTTGCCGACTAGCGCGCGTCGCCGGTCGCCGACCCCACGGTTCGCGCGGGCGTGGAGGGTCCATCGCGCGAGTCAGGTTGCAGATGCGCCTGCGGGCCGCTACTATAAGTTGCGGTCTTTGGCAGGAGACATTGCATGGCAACATCCCCATTTCCCCAACCGTTGGTCGATGCGTCGGACGATTCCACACAGACGCTTCAGGCCTTCACGCTCGCCGAATTGATCCCCTTCACCAAGGAGCGTTCCTATTCGAGCGACGCGAGCAAGGATTTTCACCTGTTCTTCGTCGGTCGCGACGACGTGCACGATATCCTGAAATACGTCATCTCCCGCGCACGGGTGTCGCTCTATCTCAACATGTTCGGCTATGACGACGATCAGCTGAACACGATCATCATGAAGAAGGTGATGGATCCCTCCGTCACCGTCGTGATCACCCTCGACAAGAGCCAATCGGGCGGCCAGCACGAGAAGATGCTGCTGGATGCCGACCAAAAGCAGGCGCTGGCGGCCTTCAACACCCATTTCACCATCGGCCAGTCCCTCACGCATCAGATCAGCCACACCAAGGGTTTCGTCATTGATGGCAGGGTCGGAGCGGAAGGATCGACCAATTGGTCGGACTCGGGCGAGGGCACGGACGAGGGTACGTTTTTCGTGACCGGGCAGCTGGGTGGGCCAAAGTTCAAGGCGCAAAACAACACCCAGACGATCTTTACCGATCCGGATTCGATCAGCCGTTTTCAGGCCGAACTGATCTCGGAACACCTTGCTGCTCGCGATCAGGAAGCCGGCACCGATCCCGCGAAGCGGCAGAAGCGTCCCGCGATCAAGGATCTTCCGAAGATCAGAGCCGGTGAACTCAAGGGCAGTGCGGTACCGGCCGTGCCTCGCCCAACCGTCCCGCCGCGGGCTCAACCCGCAAAGAAACAGGCCACGAACCGGGCCAAGAAGGGCGCCAAAAAGGCCAAGGCGTGAGATGTTCCGCTTGAGATGAGCAACGCGTGGCGGGATCTGTGCCGATCGCGATCCTGCCCACTCACTCCGTCAGCGCGGCTCTTGTTCGCCAGCCTTGGGCTGCGGCCTGTGCTCGGTCTGTCCAGCCTCATGGCAGGGCAGCACCGACCACGATCCGTCGGCGGCCATCTGATAGGAATGGCAGGAGGCCGATACCGGCTGGTCCTCGGCCTTCTGGGCCGGCGCCGTGTTCTTCGCCGGCGCGGGCGCGGCGACAAGGGCGAGCGCCGCTATGGAACCAATGAGTGTGAGTTTTGCAATCCGCATGAGATCTCCTCCGGGGAGGGCGCAGCCATTTCCGGTATCAATTGTGGTGAAAACTTGAAAGCCGCCAATAGCGTGACGGGCTTGCTTAACGTTCAAAAAAACACCGCCGCCGGCCGCTACTTAAGTCGATATCGCTGTGACAGGCGTGCCAAAGCGTCTAGGATTTGCCGCAGTTCCGGCGCTCGTATACTGCTTCGGCTGGTCGAAGAGACTTTCCCGGGATGGGTACCCGCGGAAGGTGGAATTGGGGATGGAATGACGTTCGAAACAGCGATGGCTGGTCGTTTGCCGCCACGTCGCCGCATCGGATTGTCGGACAAGGCTGCGCTGCTGTGCGGCGTGTTGGCTTGCGCGTGTGGCGGAGCCGCCTGGATCAACGACTCCCTGTTCTCGTCGCCCGCTGATTCCCCGGTCGCGCAGCAGCTTCTGTCTTTCGAGGAGCGTTTCGCGCAGGTGGCGGTGCCGCAATCCCTGCGCGGCAGCACCTTGCAGCCGGTGGATCGCTCCGCATTGGCCGCGCTTAAATCCAAGGTGCAGGACGCGAAGGGTTTGCTTGCGCAGAAGCTGCAACTCGGCGAATGGCGCACCGCCTTGCTCTATGCGCCGTCGCAGCCGAGCGCGGGCGAGGTGCCGCAACAGGCAAACGCAGCGGATGTGCCGCTGCCGCGATCGCGCCCCGCCGCCGCCGACGTTGCCGTCGCGGTGGTCGATACGACGCCGCGGCCGGACGCTCCAGCCAGGACCGATCGCACATGGATGCAGAAGCTGTCGGATCTGCTGCCCGGGCGTCTCACGCTCGCCTCGCTCACGCCGGGCGACGGCCTGTTCCGGTCGCATCCCGACTTGCAGGCGCTCGGCTATGACGGCCAGACCGCCGTCTATGACATCGCCGCGCACGCGGTCTATCTGCCGAACGGCCTGACGCTCGAGGCGCATTCCGGCCTCGGTATGCTGAAGGACAATCCGGAAACAGTTCAGGCGCGCAACGCCGGCGCCACGCCGCCCGCAGTCTACGACCTGCGGCCGCGTGAAAAACTGTTTCATGGCGTGCGCGCGCTGCGCATGATTCCCGCCGATGGCAGCGACACGCTGGGGCGCGCCGGGTTGCTGGTGCACAGCTTCATGCTCGGCCCCGACGGCGATTCGAACGGCTGCGTGTCGATCCGAGACTATGTCCGCTTCCGCAAGGCCTATGACGATGGTGAGATCAACCGCCTGGTCGTCGTGCCAAGCATGACCGCGGCACCAGCGACTGCGGCGCGCGCGACCTCGCAATCGTGACGTTCCTGGCGCCTGACATCAATGCAACCTCCGCTTCCGAGACGCCGTTGCGAACGACGTTCAGGATCCGCCTGAACGGCAAGAGCGTGTGCATTGCGACCGTCGGACAGGCCTATCAGTTCCTCACCAATCTCAGCTCCATTGAATGGATGGAGTTTCGCAGCCTGCACAACGACGCCATCGATCTGCTCGAACGTGCCGCCGGCAACGCCATGATGACGATACCGGCGACCAATGCGGTGCGCTCCTTGTTCGTGAGGGCGAAGGTCCTGTAGCGCATGATCCGGGAAAGTGTGCAGCGGTTTTCCCTCGCGACAAACGCGGAACGCGTTTGCGCGGAGATCATGCCCAAACAAGAACCTGAAGCGCGATGATGATTCATCCTGATCTGATCGCGCTTTAGGCGACGGCGAGCGCCTGATCGAGATCGGCGATGATGTCGTCGATATGCTCGATCCCGAGCGACAGCCTGACATAGCCTTCGGTGACGCCGGTCTTCAGCTGTTCTTCCGCGGTCAGTTGCGAATGCGTGGTAGAGGCCGGATGGATCGCCAGCGAGCGCGCATCGCCGATATTGGCGACGTGATACAGCATTTTTAACGCATCGATGAACCCGCGTCCGGCCTCGCGTCCGCCCTTCAGTTCGAAGCCGAGCAGGGCGCCGTAGCCGCCCTTGAGATAGGTATCGGCGCGCCGCCTGGCCTCGCCCGTCATCTTGCCCGGGAAGATCACCTTGGCGACCTTTGGATGCTTTGAGAGATGGTCGGCCACCGCGCTCGCATTGGCGCAATGCTGGCGCATGCGCAGCACCAAAGTCTCCAGGCCCTGGATGAACATGAAGGCGTTGAACGGCGACATCGCAGCGCCAACGTCCCGCAGCAACGTCACGCGCGCTTTCAGAATATAAGCGATTGGGCCGAGCGGCTTCACGGCTTCGGTCCACACCGCGCCGTGATAGCTTGGGTCGGGTGTGTTCAACATCGGGAAGCGGGCGGCGTGCTTCTCCCAGTCGAACTTGCCGCTGTCGACGATGATGCCGCCAATCGAGGTGCCGTGCCCGCCGATATATTTGGTGGTCGAATGCATGGTGATCGCCGCGCCATGCCGGATCGGCTGGCACAGCACCGGGCAGGCGGTATTGTCCATGATCAGGGGTACGCCGAACTCGTTGCCGATTTTCGCGACCTCGGCGATCGGGAACACCGCGAGCTTCGGATTCGGCAGCGTCTCGCCGTAATAGCAGCGCGTCTTGGCGTCGGTGGCGCGGCGGAAATTTTCGGGATCGGCGGGATCGACGAAGCGGCATTCGATGCCCATGGTGCTCATCGTGTTCTGGAACAGGTTCCAGGTGCCGCCATAGATATCGGTGGAGCTGACGAAATTATCGCCGGCGTGGCAGATGTTCTGGACCGCGAACAACGAGGCGGCTTGCCCTGATGCAAGCCCAAGCGCGGCGACGCCACCTTCGAGCGCCGCGACGCGCTCTTCAAGGATGGCTTGCGTCGGGTTCATGATGCGGGTGTAGACGTTGCCGAGTTCCTTCAGGGCAAACAGGTTGGCGGCGTGCTCGGTCGAGTCGAACTGGTATGACGTCGTCTGGTAGATCGGCACCGCCACCGCGTGGGTGGCCGGATCGGCCCGGTAACTGCCGGCGTGCAGCACGATCGTTTCGGGGTTCTTGCTCTCAATCGGCATGATCTCTCCGCTTCGTTGGGAGGGGATGTAGGTTGGTCTGTTCGTCCGCCGGGTGGTTCAGGCGATCGGCGCTATTTCGGCGAAGGCCCGAGCGCGCGATCCGCAGCCCACGGGCCGAGGCCGGAGGCCAGCGTCACCCCGGCGAGATCGTCAGCCCGCGCGATGTGCGCTGATATCTGCGGGTTGATTTGCCTGGCATGAGTGAGCGGCAGCATGTGGCCTGCCGCCGGCAGATGATGCGTTTCTGCTCCCTCGATGAGCGAGGCCAGCCGTCCGACAATGCGCTGGGTCATGTAGGGCGACAGGCCGCCGGAGAACAGCAGGGTGGGGACCCTGATGCCGGCGGCGGCAACCGTCACGTTGTCCTCCGAAAGCGCCGCGGCGAAATCATAGGCGAGCTTGTCGATATGCGCGATCATGCGCAGTTTCGCTTCGGCCGAGAGGGGCTCGGCCGCGGCAGAGCCATTCCAGTACGCCATGAAGCGATCGACGGCTTCGATCGACATGCCTCTCCACAGGTCGGCCGAGACACTGCGCGCCAGTCGCGCGAACAGGTCGTGAAGCCGGCGGTCCGCGGCATTCTCCTTCAAAAGCGTCGGCAGCACCGGCTCGATCAGGGTGAGGCTGCGGACGCGGCCCGCAAGCGGCGAAGCCGTCGCCAATCTTGAAGGCAATGGCGCCGCCATAGGAGTGGCCGACGAGATGGACCGGCCGTGCGCCGGTATCGATGCGATCCATCAGAAACGCGACTTCATCCGCGAGCGTCAGCGGCAGGTTGACGCTGCCGCTGGCGTCGCCATAGCCGGCGATGTCGGGTGCCAACACTCGGTGGGCAGGGCCGAGCGCTTCGGTCAATTTGGCCCACTGCCGGCCCGAGCCAAGCGAACAATGCAACGCGATCACACAACTCTTCTGGTCTCGCGCGAAAGAAATGTCTGAAATTGTCATTGTACCAACTCTGTTTGATTGGCAGTGCGATCCGGGCGTGAATCCGGATCGCTGTTGTCGTGATTGCGATTTGAGGGGCCGTTATTGCGACCGGCGCCAGGGCACGATCATCGCCACGCGCTGACGGTAGCGGCGGTAGTCGTCGCCGAACACGTCGATCAGATCGCGCTCCTCGAGCAGCATCCCGATGAAGATGTACGCGGTCGTGACTGCTGCAAACAGCAGGTGACCCGCGGTCATCGTCGGTGTCACCCAGAATGCGATGATGAAGCCGAGATAGAGCGGATGCCGCACGAACTTGTAGAACAGCGGCGTGTGGAAGCGCGGCGTCGGCATCGTGCGGTTCGTCAGGTTGTTCACGACCTGATGCACGCCGAACAGCTCGAAATGATTGATCAGGAATGAGCTCGACAGCACGATCAGGAAGCCCAGCACCGACAGCCCGGTCAGCATGGCCGCGCCGAGGGGATCGCCGACATGCCAGACCACGGCCGGAATCGGCCGCCACTGCCAGCACAACAGCGCCAGCAGAAGCGTGGCGAACAGCACATAGGTCGATCGCTCGACCGGCTTCGGCACGAATTGGGTCCACCATGCCTTGAATTGCGGACGCGCCATCACGCTGTGCTGGATCGCGAACAGCGCCATCAGCACCATGTTGATGATCAACGCTTCCGTCATCGGCGTGCGCGGGCCGACGTCGATCGTCTGCGGCACGGGGAAATTTTCGACAAAGGCGATGGTGTAGAGGAACGTGATGAAGAAGAACGCGTAGCACGCCATTCCGTAGATCAGCGCAATCAGTCTGTTCATCGAAAGTACTCCTTGGTTTGAAAGAGCTTGCGGCTGTTACCGCCTGGTGATCACGACCTCGAGGTATTCGCTCGGCACCACCATGGTGGCGTCGCCCGATTTGTTCATGCGCACGATCAGCGCGTGCAGGTCGTTACGGAGATTTTCCCGGGTCGGTGCGTCCAGTGCCGCAAAAGCCTTGAGCACCGGCCCGTAAAATGTCTTGAACACGTCGAGGAAATGCTCGGGCGAGCGGTAGCGGAAATTGAACATCCGCGACTCCGCCTTGATCGAAATGGCCTCGTCGCCGAACAGCTCGTCGAGGCGCGCGAACGTGCCCCACAATGCGGGTGATTTGGCGCCTGCGGGCGGCGGCAGATATTTGCCCAGCGTCTTGAAGACCTGGCCGATGAAACCTTCCGGCGTCCAGTTGGCGAGGCCGACCTTGCCGCCGCTCTTGCAGACGCGCAGCAATTCGGCTGCCGCCTGCGGCTGGTTCGGCGTGAACATCACGCCGAACGTGGAGACGATCACGTCAAACGAAGCGTCATTGAACGGAAGGTGTTCGGCGTCGGCTTCCATGAAACTGATCGCAAGCCCCTCCGCGGAGGCGCGGGCGCGGCCCTGTTCGAGCAAGGCGGGCACATAGTCGGTCGAGGTGACGTCGCACCAGCGGCGTGCGGCCGCGAGCGTCATCATGCCGTTGCCCGCTGCGACATCCAGCACCTTGGCGCCGGCGCGCAGGTCAAGCGTCTCGCAGAGTTGCTCGCCGACGATCTGCAGGGTGGTGCCGACGACGGCATAATTGCCCGACGACCAGGCGGCCTGCTGTCTGATTTTCAGCGCGGAAAGATCGGAATTGACCGTACTCGCGGAAGTATGCCGCGCCGCCGTCGTGCTCGCCATGAGTGTCTCCGTCCCGATTGCATCGCGGGTATGCCGCGGTGAACCGAACGTGCGCCGGCGAGGACTTAAAGACTCTGAGACCAGCTTGATTTTGCCTTCAGGCGGGCTTGATTTTTCCTTGGGATGATCAGCGGCGGGATTTCGAAGGGTGAGATTTCTCTTTACAAATCATGTGCTTGATATCGAACGGCGGGAGTTGAGCTGCGGCGGAGAGCGCGTCGCGCTCGAGCCGCAAGTGTTCGACGTTCTGCTTTATCTCGTGCAGAACAGCGACCGCGTGGTGAGCAAGGACGAGCTATTCGACAACGTCTGGGACGGCCGCATCGTCTCCGAATCGACGCTGACCAGCCGGATCAACGCCGTGCGCAAGGCCGTCAACGACAACGGCCGCGACCAGCAGTTGGTGCGCACGGTCGCACGCAAAGGCTTCCGCTTCGTCGGCGAGGTGCAGGCCGATGCGAAGCTGCTGCCCATGGCGTCACCGACAGCGCACGACGCGGATCATCCGCGGCTCGCGCTGCCGGTACTCGACCGCATCGCGATCGCCGTGCTGCCCTTCGTCAACATGAGCGGTGACATCGAGCAGGAGTATTTCTCCGACGGCATCAGCGAGGACATCATCACCGCGCTGTCGAAGCTGCGTTGGTTCTATGTGATCGCGCGTAACTCGTCCTTTGTCTACAAGGGCAAGTCGGTGCACCTGAAGCAGATCGGCGAGGAGCTTGGCGTCGGCTATGTGGTCGAAGGCGGCGTGCGCAAGGACGGTGATCGCGTGCGCATCACCGCCCAGCTCAACGACGTGGTGACCGGCAGCCACATCTGGGCCGAGCGCTACGACCGCAGTATTGCCGACGTGTTCGCCGTTCAGGACGAGATCACGCAGTCGATCGTCGCCGCGATCGAGCCGCAGCTCTATGCCGCCGAGAATTTCCGCGCCCGGCGCAAGGCGCCCGACAGCATGGACGCCTGGGATCTGGTCATGCGCGGACTGTCGCATTTCTGGCGCGTGACGCGGCAGGACAATGTGGTGGCGCAGGCGCTGCTGGAGAAGGCGATCAAGATCGATCCAACCTATGGCCAGGCGCTTGGCGTGCTCGCCACGAGCCACAGCTTCGGCGCCCATATGGGATGGGAGACGACGGCAAAGGCGATGCCTGTCGCCGAGCGCGCGGCGCTTTCGGCCATTCACGCCGACAGCGAGGACCCATGGGCGCATCTGGCGCTCGCCTGCGTCTATCTGTTCAACCGCCGCTTCGACGATAGCCTTGCGGAGTTCGAACTCGCGCTGCGCCTCAACCCGAACTTCTCGCTGGCGCGCGGCTATTACGGCGTGGCGCTGGCCTATTGCGGTCGCTGGGAGGAGGGCGATCGCCATGCTCGCCACGCGCTGCGGCTCAGCCCGCGCGATCCCTTCGCCGCGATCTATTGCGGCGTGGTGTCCTATTGCCAGTTCGTCGGCCGCAACTACGAGGAAGCCATGCGGTTTGCGCGCCAATCGGTCCGGCTGCGCGCCGATTTCGTCGGCGGACATCGCGTGCTGGCGGCGGCATCGGCGTGCGGCGGCTTCGACGAGGCTGCGGCCGAGGCGTTGAAGGAGTTGAAGCGCGTGCAGCCCGAGGTCTCGCTTGAATGGATCGCAAAGGAGATGCCATTCAAGCATGAGGCCGAGCGCCAGGCCTATATCGAGGGTTTTCGCCTCGCCGGCCTGCAATAGCGACGCGCTTACTCCAGCGTTTGCACCGGCGGCGGTTTCGAGGATGCGGTTCTGGCTGAGGTCGCCAGGCGTGGCTGCGGCGTTGCCGCGGCTGTTGCTGCGGTCGGCGTGACCTGAGCGGCGGAGGCTGATGCTTGGGCGTTCTGTCTTGGCGGGCGTGCACGCTGATGTGCCGCGCTGCCGCGGCGGAATCCCCATGCGTGCGCGATCGAGGGTCCGGTGGTATAGCCGACGACCGCGCCCGCAACGGCGCCGATCGGACCGAGCACGACCGCGCCAGACAATGCGCCGAGCGCGGCGTCGCCGCCGCGGTGCTCGTCCGCTGTAGCCTGTGTGGCAAGCGAAAGCGCCAAAATCGAAAACGCGATTTTCCACTTCATGCCGGTTCCCTCGATCCCGTCCGGGGGTACTGAAGCAATGCGGCGACAAGAGAGTCCAAATAGGGCGGTTGACGGGTACCAAAGTGGCCGCGATGGTCCCCCTGACAGACCGCAGGAGTGTTTCCATGAGCATGCTCAGTCACCCCTTCGATCCCGCGCGCGAGGCGGCGGTGGTGACCGGCGCGGGCAACGGCATCGGCCGTGCGATCGCGCTGGCGCTGGTCGGCGAGGGCGTGAAAACCGTGTTCGCCGATGTCAGCGCCGAAAGAGTGGATACGGCGATCAAGGCCGCTTCGCTGCCGGAGTTTGCCGTGCCCTTTGTCGGCGATCTCGGACAAACCACGGCGCGCGATGCTTTGCTTGCCCATGCCGAGGCGAAGGTCGGTCGCATCACCCATTTCGTGCACAGTGCTTCGCCGCCGCGGCGCGAGGCCGACCACATCCTCGCCGTGAGCGAGGAGACCTGGCGGCAGATGCATGCGGTCAATATCGATGCGGGCTTTCATCTCGCGCGCGAACTGGCGCGCAAGCTGATCGCGGCGAAGGCGCCGGGCTCGTTCCTGTTCCTGACCTCGCTCCATGCCGGAACGCCGCGCAACCTTCCGCATTACTCGTCCGCGAAAGCGGCGATGGCGATGCTGGTGAAGGAGCTCGCGAAGTCGCTCGGACAGCATTCCATCCGCGTCAATGCGCTGGTGCCCGGCGCGATTGCAGCGGGTGGCTTCGTCGCCAATCCCGCGCTCGCAAAACACATTCCGCTCGGCCGCCTCGGCGAGGCCAACGATCTCGCGCCGATGGCGCTCGCGGTGCTCTCCAACAAGGTGTCGGGCTATGTCACCGGTGCGGCGATCACGGTGGATGGCGGGCTTGCGCTGACGAACTGGTTCGATCCGCCCGAATTGTGAAACGCGCCCTCTTTTTGACAGGCTTGTCCGCAACAAGGCAAGCAGGTGGCGGGGACAAGCGGATTTTACACGACATGGTGAGAGCAGTTTCGTGCGGGTGCATCCTGCTCGCGCTTGGCGTCGCCGCGCTGCCAATTCTGGCACCAGCGCGAGCGCAAAACCTCGATGAGGGCAAGTCAGGTACACGGCTGTTTGCTGATAGCTGCGTGACCTGCCATCACCGCGCCAAGGGACTGACGCACGGCCGGTTCCGCCTTTCTCTCTATCTGTTCCTCCAGCAGCATTACGCCAGCAATTCCAGCGCGGCCTGGGAGCTTGCCGCCTATCTCGAATCCGTGGACGAGGCGCCACGTGGTGGACCGCGTCCCGCGCCCGCGAAACGGCCGCCTCACGGTCCCGGGCTTGCCGGCGGCTCGCTCCGTCCACCGGCGCCGATCCCGCAGCGATAACGGGCCGTATTGTCATCGCAGTTTTCCGACTAGGCTTTGCAAAATGCGGTCCGACTGATTCGGCGGGGCGCGCGACCCCGCGAGGGTATTTGCATGGCATTCTTCAAGCGTGAGCTCAGTCCGGTCGAGCGCTTCGAGAGCGCGCTTTTGGCCAAACAGGACGAGCGGCGGAAGCGGGCTGGCCGCCTGGACATCGCCGAAAAACTGCTCGTGGAAAAACGCGCCGACGCCGAGAAGCTCGCGGTCTCCGGCGCCAGCTCCATCAGGCTCGAACGCGCGGAAGCGAAGATGCGCGAGGTCGAGGAGCGTGCACGGACGCTGCGCACGGAGTTCGCCGACCTTGATGCGCAGATTGCCGCGACCGAGCGCGCGCTGGCCGATGCAAGAGCGCAACGCGACCGCGAGTTCGCCGCCGATCAGATCGAGGCGTTGGCCGCGGCGATCGAGCGGGCCGGCCCGGGTTTCGGCGCCGGCGCTGCAGCGTTGGTGGAGGCCGTGACCAGAAACCAGACGGCCGTGACGGAAGCGACGAAGTTTGCCGCCAGCGTCGATGCGATCCGCCGGGAGGTCATGTCGGCAACCGACCTGATCTGCTGGGAGCTGCGGACGATCGCGGTGCGCACGCGCGCGGGCAATGCCAACGCGACGCCGTCCGCGCCCGCGGAGGCCGAGCACACCGGGCCGGCCGAGATCGAACGGCAGAGGATCTATACCCTCAATCCGCTGCTGTGGCGCGAGGGGAGCGAGGTGTGCAAGGCGCCGGCCTTCACCATGGTCGGCTTGCCCAAACCGTTGCTGCCGGTCGCGCTGCGGCATCAGCATGTCGACTATCTCAACGCCCGCCGGGTGCAGACGCTGATGCATGTGCATGGCAGCGCACAGGGCGATTTGCCTGACGACGCCGCACTCATCGACCTCGACGCGCTCGCGGCCGAGGAACAGGGCGCGAAGGCCAACGTGGCCTGAAGAAAGGGAACAACACCTCCTCGTCGGCGGTTGGTGTGAGCCCGGCGCGCGGTCAGGGAACCCATCGCCGCGGCTCGAATCCCAGCAAATTCCGAGGAGAGCGACATGATGTCGGAAACGCAGGTTCACACCATCGCGCGGCAAATGCTCGAGCAGCACGGCGCCGGAGGCAATCGCAGAAGCCGCGCAAAAGGCGCTGGCGTGCGAGAGCCGTGGCGACGACGAGGATGCGCGCGAGTGGCGCCATATCGAGGACGCCATGAAGGCAATGCGCGGCCCGCATCAGAGCTGATCGTCACATCGCGCCGGGTGTTGCACGATCGATC
The DNA here is from genome assembly GCA_963732085.1 of uncultured Alphaproteobacteria bacterium. GTDB lineage: Bacteria > Pseudomonadota > Alphaproteobacteria > Rhizobiales > Xanthobacteraceae > Bradyrhizobium. The sequence goes on from CAVSYJ010000001.1 coordinate 399,289, forward strand.
AAGCTGACGCAATCTCCCGTCCAGGCCGGAGCTCAACCGGCTGGTGTCAGAAGGGAGACTGCCATGATCAAGGTCAGCGTCATGTATCCGAACAAGCCCGGCGCGCGTTTCGACCACGACTATTATCGCGACAAGCACATGCCACTGGTGAAGGCCAAGCTTGGCGATGCCTGCAAATCCTACACCGTGGACAAGGGCCTTGCCGGCGGCGCACCCGGCGCGCCCGCGACCTATGTCGGCATGTGCCACATCTTTTCCGACACGGTGGAGGCGTTCCAGGCCGGCATGGCCAAGCACGGCAAGGAGATCCTGGGCGACATCCCGAATTACACCGATATCGCGCCCGTGATCCAGATCAGCGAGGTCGTGGTCGGCTGATCGGCACGACGTGCCGAGAATAGCCGTTCGCGCGGCTACCGGCCGGCGACAAGTATTTTTCTCCACCCAACCCATGCGGCGGCAGCATCCTTGCTATTTCGCAAGTCGGCTTGCCGCCGGCCGTGGCGCAGCAAACATGGAAAGCTAGTGGAGCGGATTTGACGTTCGTTACCCACCAGCCGCGCACTCGTAAGCGAACGTCAAATCCAAAGCTCCACTAGAATCAATATTTTCTAGTGGTCCGTTGATTCCAACATTCGCAAAAGTGCCCGCTACGATGAGATGCGAATGTTGAAATCGGACCACTAGTCGTCGTTTGCCGGGAGAAGGCACATGGGCCTGCAGGAAACCAAAATCGAATCGCTTCCCTTCGTCACCGCCGAGCTGAATTATCTGGCGCCAACGCCCGGCAAGCCGCGCACCTACGCCTACGATCCGCCGCCGGGCGAGCCGAAATCCACCAATCTGCCGGAACCGCATGACGTCCCGATCTTTGACGGGCGTCCGATCGCGAACAGCTTCTCGCTCGATCGTGAGGGCTTTGCGCTGGTCAAGCACCCGACCATCGTGCGCAATTTCTACGACGAGAACGAGATCCGGCGCGTCTACTATCCCGCCGCCGAAGCGTTTCTTCGGGCCACGCTCGGCGCCGACCGCGTGGTGCTGTTCGACCACACCGTGCGCCGGCGTGTCGAGGGCGCCGCCGACATCCGCGGAGGGGGCCCGCGCCAGCCGGCCACCCGCGTGCATGTCGACCAGACCGAAGCTTCCGGCGCCAACCGCGTGCGCGAGCATTGTCCCGATGAGGCCGATCAATTGCTGAAGGGCCGCGTGCAGGTGATCAATCTGTGGCGGCCGATCCGCGGTCCCGTGCGTGACGCGCCGCTTGCGATGTGCGACGGCTCGAGCGTCGCGAAAGGCGATCTAGTGGCCTCCGACCTGATCTATCCGAACCGACGCGGCGAAACCTACTCGGTGAAATACAATCCGAACCACCGCTGGTTCTATTTCTCCGAGATGACCGCCGACGAGGCGCTGCTCCTGAAGTGTTACAACTCGGCTGACGACGGCCGCACGCGGTTCGGGCCGCACACCGCCTTCACCGATCCCACCACGCCGAAAGACGTGGCGCCGCGCGAGAGTATCGAGCTCCGCGCGCTGGTGTTCCACAAGGCTTGATCGCGCTGCCTCCGCCCATGTCCTCCGTTCTAGCGCACCGGCATCGGCGGCCGCGGAACGTCGTCCTGCGGCGCGACTGAAACGGGAGGCGGCGGGGCTGGCGCGATCTGCACCGGCGCGGATCCGGGCGCGCCCGGCGGCGGCAACAGCGGCGCGGCCGCGGCCTGCACCGGCGGCACATACGGCTTCGGCTTTTTCACCGCTGCCGCGGGCGGATGCGGCGGCAGCGCGGAGACCTTTGCGCGCATGTTTTGCTCGAAGGCCTTCGCTTCGGAAGCGGCTCTGGCCTCGGCTCGCCTTCGCATCATGCGCGAGCTGCCCTTGGCCGGCCTTCAATTCGGCAATGCTGGCCTTGAGCGCTTCGACCTGCTGGCTCATCGCGGCGAGATCGCGCGTCAGCGACTGGATCTGTTGCGTCTGGTCGGACGAAGCGGGCGCACTGGCCGTCGCCGTGTCGGCAGGTTGCACCGGCGCTTCCGCCGGAGCGGTTGCCTGATCGGCGGCCGCCTCGGCAACGGCCGGCGTGCTCGCCGGCGCCGATGTCGCCTGCAATGACGACAGACCGAGCAGCGGTGCGGCCATTGCGACATACGCCTGCGCCCTGTCGCCATAGCGTTGCCAGGCGGTGGCGCCGATCGCGCTCACCAGCGCAAACAGGAATGCCACGATGAACCGGCTCGCCCACCTGCCGTGCTTCTTCGCCACATGAGCCGAGCGGAAAGACGTGTCGACCTTTGGCGCTGCGGCTTGCGCGGCCACGCCTGCTGAAATCTCCGACACCAGCGCGCGCAAGTCAGGCTCGCGCGCGCGGCGGGTCCGGCGCGTCGGCCCGCGCGGCGAGCACGACGTCGGGTTCGATCACGAACATGTCGTGCGGATCGGCTTCTCTTGCGGTCAGCGTGGATTGCATTGGCTATCCCCGTCCGCAGTGGAGCGGATTTGACGTTCGCTAAAGTGTTGGCCGCGAGCTTCGAGAAGCGAACGTCAAATCCAAAGCTCCACTGCGATTTAATATTTGCCAGTGGTCCTTTCATTCCAACATTCGCAAACGTGCTTGCTACGGAGGGTATGCGAATGTTGGAATGGGACCACTGGGTGGTCGTCCCTGCCCATGCCCCAGACTTCAGCCGGGTTTGACCAAAGCAAGGCGGCAGCGTGGAGAGGTTGCGGCTATCAAAGGGAACCGCATGGTACCCACGGTGCCGATGGCCGCTCAATCCAGCCGCTCGTGGATGGTGTTGCGGAACAGCAGCTCGATCACCGCGAGGATCACGACGATGCTGAGGAACACCAGGATCAGCCGCATCGGCGTGACCATCGGATCGGCTTTTTGACCGACGACCGGCGACACCTCGGCGCGCACTGCCTCCGTGTTGCGGCGGAGGAAGGAGGGCGGGGCGATCTGCGCGACGTCGACCCAGCGATCGAGCCAGTTCAGGCCGGTCGTTGCGATCGCCGGCAGTGAAGGCAAGGCGGACGCGGCGCTCGGCGCATCCACGGAAAGCATTTCCGACATGGCGTTGCGCCATTTCGGCTCGCGCTTGGCGGGCGCCGGACTGTCGTCCTGCGCGGCCGCATCCGGCGTGGCGTTGTCGCCGTCGGCCTGCTGCTGCTCCTTCGGCTTGACGCGGCTGATGATGCGATGCTGTGGCGCGGTCGCGTCCCAGCAATGACCGGGGCCGTGCCAGTAAAGATGCGAGGTCGCAAATTGCGTGCGCGCCTCCGCCATGGTCATGCATGACTTCGACGCGTGCGATGGCGTCGCCGCCATCAGAACAAAACCAACGATCACTGCGGCGCGCATGGGCTGCTCCGTCCCTGACCAGTGCGGCCGCCGCCGCGTCGGTGAAATCATCATGAGCAAGTTAGGATTTAAGACGTGGCAAATTATGGCCGTTTTTAACGGAGAATTGTGCCGTCACCATTAATCGTGACCTGCCGGAATTCGCGGTTTTGGATTCACCTCTGCGGCAGCATTGCGGCAGAAAAAATCCTGGTATTTCTGTTTTCGTCATGGCCGGGCTTGTCCCGGCCATCCACGTCTTGGTCGCGAAAAAGGAAGACGTGGATGCCCGGCTCAAGGCCGGGCATGACGAGCTGAGAGACATTGCGCCAATCCTCACAGCAGCCCGCGATAGATGCCCGGCGCCGAGCCCTCGATCGCGACGGCGCCGACGGCTTTCGCGTAGAATTCCGCAGGCCCCACGCCGCCGATGATGGCGTAGGCGAAGCCTGCGCGCGCATGTCCTCCAGGCACGCAAACAGCAGCGCCTTGCCGACGCCCTTGTTGCGCGCGCTCGTGAGCACGCCGGTCGGACCGAAGAAATTCGGGCAGCGTCGCGTCGTGATTGGCGAAGCCGATGAGGTCGCGGCCGCGCGCGGCGATGAAGCAGGTGATGGGCGCGCGCGAGAACGCCACCTCGGTCTCGCTCGCCCAGGCGTCGGAGAACTCCTTTTTGACGAAGGCCAGGACCTTGTGTCTGTCGGGCGCCATCGCGCGCCGCACGGAGATGCCGTCTTTGGACAGCGCAGCGAAGATCTCGCGGCTGTCCGGCAGGTCGTAGAGCTTAACGAGCATGTCCATTTGTGGGCGTCCGGAAAGACAAAATACGTTCGCGGAGCATGACAGGACGAGGGGCGTCAAACAACATTCCCGCGGTGGAAATCCACCCGAGTTGTGCGTCGACTGTGGCCCTCGAAAAGCAGAGGGCGCAGGGAATGCCGGGTGCTTGCCGCACCCGCAGCCTCGTGTGCAGAAAGGGTAGGCGGCACGAGCAGAGTCACCACAGGTTCGCCGAAACACTCCGGCATTCCCTGCGCGATGGGTTTACGGCTGCTCCGCGCTCTCCCCGGTGTGCCGGGCTTTTTAGCCACCGTCGCTCGCCGGGCTCATCGATCCCGCAGGCTTGACCCCAGCGTCGGGGGGACGGGACCACACGGCTTGACCGTACGCAATCGCGCCGCACGTCTTGCGGCACGATCGCGTCCATCGCATCCCGCGCCACGTGTCGTGACGATCGCGATACGCCCTCTTTGGTGAGCGCGGGACGGCTTCTTTAAATCATAACTTCTGTGTTTCGGAAAGAAGAATATTTTTGCGTGAGCGAACTTAACTCGTCGGGCAAAACAGGCGGCGGGGGTTTTTACCCTCTCCCACAAGGGGAGAGGATACACTTGAGCAAGCGTCGCTCTTTCCAGTGACCTTACGACACATGCGCCGGTCGATATGTTCGGGCGTCTTCTTTTCGCACTGCGGCGTCATTGTCGCGGGATCCGCCCCGCTACGGCCGTTCCTAAATGAATGCGCGATGAACGGGCCTCCGCCTTTCGGCGCATGCGGCAGAATTGCGCGGGAACGCGCGTTCGCTCCGAACGTTCCAGATGAAGGGTTGAAGAGGAGGAATGCGTCATGAAACGAACCGGACTATTGATCGCAGCCGCGATGCTGCTGCTTCCCACCGCCGCGCTCGCCGCGCCAGGCATGGTCACGACCAATGTGGGCCTGCGGGCCGGTCCCGGAGACGGCTTTCCCGTGGTCGACCGCATTCCCGGCGGTTCACACGTCAACATCCACGGCTGCCTGAAGGGCGATGCCTGGTGCGACGTGAGCTGGTCGGACGACCGCGGCTGGGTGTCGTCGGACGAGCTGCAGTGGCTCTACCGCAACAACTATGTCTATCTGTCCGACTATTACGACGATATCGACGTGCCCGTGGTGCCCTTCGTGATCGGCAGCTATTGGTCGAGCTATTATGCGGGCCGGCCGTTCTTCCATCGCCGCGCTTATTTCGATCGCTACTGGCGCTCGCATGAGAGCGTCGCGATGCGCACGCCCGACCGGATCGCCCGCGCGCGTGCCGGCCGCAGCAATGCTGCCGTGACCGAGGGTCGCGGCCGTGGTGCGGAAGCACGCACGGCGATCGACACGCGCAATCGCACCGATGTGCGGGGCCGCAACGACGTGCGCGGCGCCGAGGCGGCGCGCGTTGGCGGGTTGATCGCGGCCGCATCGCGGGCGTGAAAGGCAATATCGGACGCGGACCGGCGCCGATGGCGCGGTCCGAGCATGGCGCGCGCTTCTCGGCGGCACCTGCCGCACGGCCGGCGCCGGCGGCGCAAATCGCGCAGCCGAACATCAGCCATGGCTCGCCGATGAATGCGCGCGCGCAAATGCCGGCGCCGCGTGCGGCGGCCCCGGCAATGCCGCATATGGGTGGCGGCGCGCCGCATATGGGTGGCGGTGCTGCTGCGCCGCGCGCTGCGGCTCCGGCCGGCGGCGGAGGCCCGGGCCGGCATCACTGAGTGCTGAGACGTGAGACGAAAAGCCCGGCGCGATGAGCCGGGCTTTTTTCGACTGTCGCAGCTTGCTCAGCTTTACCCTCTCCCCTTGTGGGAGAGGGTGGCGAGAATTGAGCGACTTGTCCGCCGTAGCTCGAAGAGCGAAGGCGGAAGCGAAATTCGAGCCGGGTGAGGGGTTCTTTCTGTGGTGACAGACCCCTCACCCGGTTTCTCGCTGACGCTCGAAACCACCCTCTCCCACAAGGGGAGAGGGTACATCGAGTGCGTGGCAACACCCCTAATTCGCAGGCCTTGCGATGTGCCACAAATTCTGCGGATCGGAGCCGTTGATGTCGCCGGGCGCCTTGTCGTCGTCGGAGGTGTAGAGCGGGCGATAGCGATAGGCCCACATCTTGCTGCCGTCGTTGCGCACGATCACGGTGAAATCGCCGAAGGGTTGCGCGTCCTTGACCGCCGGCAGCGGAATCCATTTCTCCGCGCACTTGTCGTTGCAGTTCGACTTGTTGCCGCTGTCGTCGCGGTCGAAATAGTACAGCGTCATGCCCTTGAGGTTGGTGAACACCATGCCCTTGGTGGTCTTGCCGAGCGTGATCGGCACGGTGGTGGCGTCCTGCTTCGGTGGCGGCGGAGCTGCGGCTTCGCTGCCATGGGCGAACGCTTGGTTGGCGAAAAGCAGCAGCGCTGCGGCGGCAATCAAAAGGCGGAACATTCTGCTCCCCGGTCACGGTTAATCGCGCGTTAAGCGCGGCAATAAGCGAGCGAGCCTAGCGGACGAAAGTTAGTTCCGGGTTGCTGGAACTGCGGCAAAGCTGCGACAATTTGGAGCAAATCCTCACGACGGCTTGAAGCGGTTCCGGAACGGCGGCGGGCACGCCGCGCCGTTGCATCAGCACGGCAGAGATGGAGGAGACCCATGACGAAGCTCAAACTGTTGGGCGCGGCCGCCGCGCTCGCGACCGTGATCGCGACCCCCGTGATGGCCCAGGAGGCGACGCAGGAGCCCGGCGCGATCGGGTTCAACTATCCGAACTCGCACTACATGACCGGCGGCTGGGGCGCGCACACGCCGCCGAGCTGGACCGGCCGCACCCGCGGGTCTACGCCGGCTATGTCGCGGCGCCGCCCGATGGCACGGCTACGCGCCCGATGTGACCGCGCCGACCTTCGGCGCCGTATGCGTATGATCCGTATTGAGGGGTGATGAGTGGTAACGAAAGAGCGGCCCAAGGGCCGCTTTTTTGTTGCGATGATGTCCAACCACCGTACCGTCCGGATCAGCCTTATTAGGTCAAAACGCGATGTGGCGGAGGCCACTGTGGCAATTCTTGAAGGCAAGTCGGCGATCACAGTTGAAGTGGTGGGCTGGGTTAGGCCGAAGGCGTAACCCGCCATGGCGGATTACGCTGTCGCGGCCGCCTACCGAACGATTGTCGATTCAACCGCCGACGGCGACTGCCTCGAAGCGGCGCGTCGGATTCACGAGCTGGTCCGCGCTTTCGACGATGCGCATTTCCTCGGTGCCGGCAGCTCGCGTGCGCTCCAGCACCGCGAACATCCCGGATGCCGCATGCGCCAGTGCCTCCGGCGTGTCCTGGCCGCGAACGCGCGCGGAGGAGAACAGCGCGGCGAAGAGATCGCCGGTCCCGTTCGGGCTGATCGGCACGCGCGGCGTGCGCACGCGCCAGGCGGCGGAGCGTTCGACGGCCAATGTCTCGATCTCGTCGGCGGGCGTGCCCGGCTAGCTCGGCGCTGGTGATGACGACCGTGCCGGGCCCGCGCGCGATCAGGCCGCGCGCCTGCGCGATCACCTGATCCAGCGTGCGCGCTTCCGCGCCGCACAGCATGCTCGAACTCGAAATGATTGGGCGTGATGATGTCGGCGAGCGGCAACAGCCGGTCGCGGACAACAGGCGGGATCTCCGCCTTCACGAAAAGCCCGCGGTCGCGATCGCCGAGCACGGGATCGAGCGTGTAGCGCAGCGCGGGATTGCGGCTTTTGGCCCGCGCGACGAAGCCGGCGACCACGTCGGCGATCGCGGCCGAGCCGAGATAGCCCGACAGGATCATGCTCGCCGCTCGACCGCGCCGCGCTCCTCGATGCCAACAAGGAGATCGGCGACCAATTCCGCCTCGAGCACCCGGCCGCGAATGGTCGGATAGCCCGGCCGGTTGCTGAGCAGCGTGGTCGGCACCGCCACGACGTCGATGCCGTGCAGCTGCATGGGAAACACGGCGGCGCTGTTGCCGACATGGCCGAAGGCGACCTGCGACTGGATCGAGATGACGAAATGTTCGCTCAACGCTGCTGTTCCTTCGCGGGAACAAGCAGACATGCACGAAAAAGTAGTGCACGTCTTTCGCGTCGCGTTGTGTCAGGGCGATTCGCGTCTCATCATCATCGCCGGGGTGGAGACGCGTGCCGGCCGTGACATCGGCCGAGGGGGACGATCATGCAAACCAGGTCGCGTTGGGAACGGCGAGTGCAACTCGCCGCGTGTGTGGCGTTGTGTTCGGCGCTGTGGGCATCGAGCGCGCAGGCGTTCACCGAGGACGATCAACAACGGCTTTGCACGCCCGACGTCTTCCGGCTCTGTTCCTCGGAAATTCCCAACCGTGAGCGCATCATCGTCTGCATGCGCCAGAAGCGCGCGCAGCTCAGCGAGGGATGCCGCAGCGTGTTCGGCAAGCCGGCGCAGTCGGCATCAAGGTAGCGAGCGTAGGGCGGGTTAGCGACAGCGTAACCCGCCATGCCTGCGTTGCGATGAAACGAGTTGGCGGATTACGGCGCTGCGCGCTAATCCGCCCTACGGGTCATCACGGGTGTCCAAAACGCACGACGCCGGGAAGGCGAGGGGCCATGCCTCACTGATGGGGCCCACTCAGCTCTGTCCCGGCGTGTCGTCCGTGGCTCTTGGCCGCTATTGCGCTGATCCGGACGTGTTCCGGCGCAGTGAGCGGCACTGCTTTCGAAGGTGGCGTCATCGAACCTCCTTCTGCTGTGGATACAGCCGTCGCGTGAAGCGACTCCGCGATGCTCCGCCTGTTGCGCGATGCTGTCAAGACGGAACACGGATTTCGCAGCGCGGCGTTGAAATACCTGATCAGCCTGACCATAATCGCGGGCCCGGGGAGGGGCGCGCGAATGACAGTGACGCGGGAGCAATTCAATTTTTATGGCGGTGCGCTGGCCATTGTGCTTGCGCTGGTCTCGATCGTGCTTGCGGCCTGCAAGGGCCGCATGTCCAAAAAGACCGCGGACACCGTCGGCAAAGTCGTGGTTGCGGTCTGGGCTATCCTTCCGCCGGGATTCTTCTGGATCGACTGGGTCTATTTCTGCGACTTGACGACGGCGGATGCGCGCGACATCGCCAAGCACACGCATGACCTCGCCCGAAACATCTGGCTCGGAGTGCTCGGCGTGATGACGCTGGCGTTTTTCAAGATCTCGCCGTGACGATCGTTCACCGTAACGGCACCGAGGAGGGGTGATCGATGCAACAAGCCGAGTTCGAAGCCGAGCTGAAATCAGCAGGCTATACCGAGATCGAATCCAAATCGCTCGATCCGCGGCCGGTCAATCACGGCCACACCCACGACTACGACATCCGCGGCCTGGTGCTGTCAGGCGTCTTCATCGTCAACCAGGGCGATGCGCCCGTGACCTATCGCGCCGGCGAAATTTTCGACGTGCCCGCCGGTCGCAGCCACACCGAAGAGATCGGGGCGGAGGGGGCAAGGATCGTGGTGGGGAGGAAGTATTAGGGGGAGCGGCGCGCAAGGCCCTGGCTATGCACGTCCTGAGGACCCAGTTCGTGCACGAAAGCCCGTGAGGGCGTCGCAGCTGCTCTTGAATTTGTCCGACCTGAACTCCTTCGCTTCCGGTAGCGCTAGAAATTCCTTCGCCAAGGGATATGGCCCGAGCTTCCTGTTCAGCTTGAAGTTTACCTGCACCTGCATCAACCGCTTGGCGAAGGGATGATTAGCTGCGGAACGCTGGGGTCGATTTGCCGAACTTGCTCGCCAGAGAGCATGTTCCACGTTCGAGTGAACTCGTTGTGTATCCGGATAGGATCACCCGAAACAACTTGGAGCTTTCGGCAATTACCAAGATTGAACCTAAGCGAAGTTCTTGCAATCACGCGATCAATCATTGTGAGAAGGGCCAAGTTTCCTAGCTGCCTTTTGCTATACGCCCCGCCAACGTCGGAATGGGACTCCGGGCATCCAAATTTGTTCAAGTGTTGTAGGTTTCCAGTTCAGCTTGGATCTTCTCGGATTGGTTATTCCAGTCCACAAAACTGGTCTAAAAAATGATCTCCTTTCATCGATGGCTAACAGCTGGACTGCGTGTTTGACGTTCGGTTGCACTCCTCGGGGCGGAAAGCCTCAACTTCTGCAAACCTCTCCAATCCCATTGCCGCCGACGACGGTATCAAAAACGCCCACGAATTTGATTTTAACGTTTCCGTTCCGAGCAGTGAGGCGTATAGTCTACCGGTGATCCAAGCGAGCGATCTATCGAGGCACGGCTTTGGCCAGGAAGTAAGACCTCTCCGCTCTGCCCAGTGTAGGCGGCCCAGACGTGAGCGAACATGTTGATATGATGAGCCTCAAGTATTCCGTAAGAAAGCAATCCAGTTAGAGCGCGAGCCACGACGGCGCCGCGCGAGAATCCGAAGATATATATCTTATCGCCTCGCTGATAATTTGAACAAATGTTAACGTAGAGATCGGCGATAAGCTCGTCGATGCCACTAGGCGAAGCCACCTGCGCTATATTGCTTGAATATTCCTCTCACCGCGCCAAGCCCTCTCGAATAGTGGACAATTTGAGCGCGCCCGTCCTCGCTATCTGCTTCCAGAAGGGGTATTGAGGCGATAGACGTTCGAATAGACATCGAGGCTGTCATCGCTGCCGGCCCAAAGCCAGGTACCGTCGATGAAGTAAGATAAGATGACGAGACCCGCCTTTGCGTGACATGACGATGTGTATCCCATTTCTGCTCAAGGGGTCGGACCGTGCCGGTACCTTGCTGAAATTGTACTTCCGGGTGAACGGCATACAATATGTAATCTAAGCGGGCGTTGCCGTCAGCCACGAAATCTACGGTCCGGTCCTCAACGGCTTCATCGTGAGGCTGAGGGAGAAAAGCCTCGTTGACCTATTTGGCCGGCGAGATTTCCAACGTGCCCGCCGGCCGCAGCCATACCGAAGAGATCGGCGCGGAGGGGGCCGGATTTTGGTGGAGGAAGTATTAGCGAGGTCCTCAACGCCAGAAGGGACCTGGTGGCGGGGGTACAGGATTGTCGATTTGCTTCTGAGTTGTTGCTCGATATCTTTTCGGCAGCCAGTTTGCCCGCAGTAGCACATCTCTGTTGGCTACAATCTCCTGCTCCATCAGTCTCAGAAAATGGCCGACATTTCCGCTAGCCATTAGCATGTCTTCGGGGTTTGGCGGATCGGAAGATCCAGCTACGTGCTGGAGGACGTTCAGCTGTCGTTCTGCAGCAAAAAGCAGCTGATGAATCTTGCTTAAAGCCGGGAAATACAAGCGAATATACATAACAATCTTTTTGCCGCGATCAGTCCGTAGTGTGTCAGGTCGTCAAGTTCGCGGAGTGTTTTTTGTGCCGCCGCATCGCCCTCGATCGCAAGGCAGTGGAGCTTAAACATGCGAGCGTTATGTTCAGAAAGTTCGTTGAGCAGCAAATAGAGCTGTTCAAGTTTTGGCAGAAGAAGTTGGATTGCGTCGCGCTTTCGCGCAATCATCTGGGTTATCGCAAAGACAATTAGGGCGACCGAAGCAGCTACGATTGCCGATGCCATTGACGCTGCAGCAGAAGGGTTCGTGACGGCCCAGTCTATGAAGCTTCCCATGGCGTCTCGTCTTTTAGAGAGATTAAGCCTCGTTTTAGCTTTCCACGGCTAGATGTCCGAACGAAGCGCTCATCTCGGTCGAGCAGGATGATCCAGGCCGCCGGCCCGATCGGATCGTCCAATTTCGTCTTTTCGCGCTTTGTTCCAAGCAACTCCCGGACTTTCTCCAGCTTTGCCGTTGGTCGCCGAAGCTCATCACAGCGCGTTCAGCGCCAACGAATACGGGACGCAAATTGAGCCTACGCAACGTAACTTGATCCGTTTCAGCGAGAGCTGAATCAGAAAGGAGACCAGCCCGGGTTGGCCGAAACCGAGTTCAGAAATCTCCGTCTTGCGGATCACTCAGCCGACCACATAAGCAAAGCAGCTTTACGCCGACGATGCAGACGGTCTTTTTTCCACATGCAATGCAAGGCTCATCAAGGAAGTTGAGCTTCTGGGCGGGAGGCGAAAAACGCTCCTGGATCTCCTGATTTGCGCGAGCGATATACGCTGAAGTCTCCGCGCGCTCCTTTTCACGCTCAAGCCGCTCGAACACAATTTGTGCTGCTTGGAGACTTATCCCGAACTCCTCCGATATTTCATCGGCGCTCTTGAGTTCGGCGGCCTGCTTGTCGTGAACTAGGAACGCCGATGCGAAAACTTTAGCTTGATGTTCGGCCAACTCGAGCGGATTGACCTTCGAGAGGTCCGTAGCTCCGTTGGCTCCGCTTCCGCGGAATTTGGTGGCTCCTTTATGCATCACGGCATGGCCGAGTTCATGGGCGAGGGTCATCCTCGATCTCCCGTCACCGAACACGGCCTTATCGTGAACGCTTCGTTTCACCGTGATGATGACAGAGTCGTGCTCGAAGTCCGTTTTCGCGTCGTCGTTACCCAACTCGCGATCTTCGACAATTCGATATGCAAGCTCCTTGCGACCTTGATCGGTGCGAATCCATCCTGATTGTAAGCAGGCGACGATGTTCACCGGTCTGCGATTCGAAGCTTTATAGAAGTCCTTGGTCCGGCCCGCGGTGTCCCGAACCTGCCAATCATAGCGCTTGTTGACGCGACGATCGTCGGACATTCAATACCTCACGAACACCCCGTCGTGCTCCCGCACGTATCGCACTTCATGCAGGTGCCGTTGCGCACCAGGGAGAAGTGGCCGCACTCGCCGCACATCTCGCCCTCGTAGCCCTTGGCTTTGGCTTCGGCGCGGCGCTCGGCCTTGCTCGGCGCGGCCTGTGCCGCCGCACCCGCCTTGCTCCATTGCAGCGCTTCCAGCTTCTCGGTCGGCGACAAATCGTGGCTCGCCTCCTGCTTCAGCGCCACCGCGCCTTCCAGCGCATCGGAGACGCGCGCGCTGGCGCCGTGCTGGGCCAGCGAGGTGACCTTGCTGCCGCCGGCCGGCGCGTTGTCCGAGCCGGAGGAGATCGCCGCCGAGCCGCCGCGCATCACCACGAGATTGTCGGTGCGCGAGCGCGTCAGGCCCTTCGACAGATACTTGTTGGCGTGGTGGCCCTCGGGCTCCTTGCCTTCCTCGACGCCCTTGCCGAGCGCGTCGAAGCCGCTCTCGTTGGGATCGACATGGGCGAGGTCGAAGCGCGACATGTAGCTCACCGCGAGCTCGCGGAAGACATAGTCGAGGATCGAGGTCGCATACTTGATGCTGTCGTTGCCCTGCACGGGACCCGCCGGCTCGAAGCGGGTGAAGGTGAAGGCGTCGACATATTCCTCGAGCGGCACGCCATACTGCAGGCCGAGCGAGACCGCGATCGCGAAGTTGTTGATGAAGGAGCGCAGCGCCGCGCCTTCCTTGTGCATGTCGATGAAGATCTCGCCGATGCGGCCGTCGTCATATTCGCCGGTTCGCAGATAAACCTTATGCCCGCCGACAACAGCCTTCTGGGTGTAGCCCTTGCGGCGGTCCGGCATCTTCTCGCGCTCGCGCATCACGATGATGCGCTCGACCAGCTTCTCGACGATCTTCTCCGAGACTTGCGCGGTACGCGCCGCCATCGGCTTGTCGTAGAGCGACTCGATCGCGTCGTCCTCCTCCTCATCGTCGCTGATGAGCTGCGAGTTGAGCGGCTGGCGACAGCTTCGAGCCGTCGCGATAGAGCGCGTTGGCCTTCAGCGCGAGCTTCCAGGACAACAGATAGGCGGACTTGCAGTCCTCCACCGTGGCGTCGTTCGGCATGTTGATGGTTTTCGAGATCGCGCCCGAGATGAACGGCTGGCTCGCCGCCATCATGCGGATGTGGCTCTCCACCGACAGATAGCGCTTGCCGATCTTGCCGCAGGGATTGGCGCAGTCGAACACCGCATAGTGTTCTGGTTTGAGGTGCGGAGCTGCATTCCACCGTCATCGCGCCGCAGATGTGCACGTTGGCGGCCTCGATCTCGCGCTTGGTGAATCCGACCGCGGCGAGCAGGTCGAAGCCCGGTGCTGCGATCGCCTCGGCGCCGATGCCGAGCTGGTCGCGGATGAAGTCCTCGCCAAACGTCCACTTGTTGAAGGCGAACTTGATGTCGAACGCGGTCGGCAGCGCCTTCTCGACCTTGGCAATGGCCTCGTCGGTGAAGCCTTTTGCCCGGAGCGTCGAGGCGTTGATGCCCGGCGCATTGGAGAGCGAGCCGTGGCCGACGGCATAGGCCTCGATCTCCGCGATATCGGCTTCGCGATAGCCGAGCGCGCGCAGCGCCTCGGGCACGGCGCGGTTGATGATCTTGAAGTAGCCGCCGCCGGCGAGCTTCTTGAACTTCACCAGCGCGAAATCGGGCTCGATGCCGGTGGTGTCGCAATCCATCACGAGGCCGATGGTGCCGGTCGGCGCCACCACCGTGGTCTGGGCGTTGCGATAGCCGTTCTTCTCGCCGAGGCTCAGCGCATCGTCCCAGGCCTTGGTCGCATGCGCGACCAGATCGGCTTGCGGGCAGGAGGCATGGTCGAGCGGCACCGGGTTGACGCTGAGCGCCTCGTAGCCGGAGGCGTGGCCGTGCGCGGCGCGGCGATGGTTGCGGATCACGCGCAGCATGTGCTGCGTGTTCTTCTTGTAGCCGGGGAAGGTGCCGAGCTCGCCCGCCATTTCGGCCGAGGTCTTGTAGGCGATGCCGGTCATGATCGAGGTCAAGGTGCCGCAGAGCGCGCGGCCTTCCTTGCTGTCGTAAGGAAGGCCCATGGTCATCAACAGGCCGCCGATATTGGCGAAGCCGAGGCCGAGCGTGCGGAACTCGTAGGAGAGTTTTGCGATCTCCTGCGAGGGGAATTGCGCCATCATCACGGAGATTTCGAGCACGATCGCCCAGAGCCGGCAGAGATGCTCGTAGGCCGCGACGTCGAAGCGGCCGGCCACGCCCGCGCTGGCGGGGGTGTAGAACGTCAGCAGATTGGCGGAGGCGAGGTTGCACGCCGTGTCGTCCAGGAACATGTATTCCGAGCACGGATTGGACGCGCGGATGTCGCCGGACGACTTGCAGGTGTGCCAGTCGTTCATGGTGGTGTTGAAGTGCAGGCCGGGATCGGCCGAGGCCCAGGCGGCGTAGCCGATTTTTTCCCAGAGATCGCGCGCCTTCAGCGTCTTCATGATCTTCTTGCTGGTGCGGGCGGTGAGATTCCAGTTGCCGTCGGTCTCGACCGCGCGGAGGAAGTCGTCCTTCAGCGACACCGAGTTGTTGGAGTTCTGGCCGGAGACGGTGAGATAGGCCTCCGAATCCCAGTCGGTGTCGTAGATGTCGAAGGCGATCTCCTTGTAGCCCTGCTTGGCAAACTGGATCACCCGCTTGATGTAGTTGTCGGGACCAGGTTGCGGCGCGCGAGCTTGATCTCGCGGCGCAGCGCCGGGTTCTTCTCGGGGTCGAAGCAGTCGTCGCCACTGCCTTCGCAGTTGACGCAGGCCTTCATCACGGCCTTCAGGTGCTTCTGGTTGATCCTGGAGCCGGTGACGAGGGCGGCGACCTTCTGCTCCTCCTTCACCTTCCAGTCGATATAGGTCTCGATGTCGGGGTGATCGACGTCGACCACCACCATCTTGGCGGCGCGGCGCGTGGTGCCGCCCGACTTGATCGCGCCCGCGGCGCGGTCGCCGATCTTGAGGAAGCTCATCAGGCCGGACGAGCGGCCGCCGCCGGACAGCTTTTCGCCTTCGCCGCGCAGCCGGGAGAAGTTCGAGCCGGTGCCCGAGCCGTATTTGAACAGGCGCGCCTCGCGCACCCACAAGTCCATGATGCCGCCCTCGTTGACGAGGTCGTCGCTGACGCCCTGGATGAAGCAGGCATGCGGCTGCGGATGCTCGTAGGAGGATTTCGAGCGGGTCAGCTTGCCGGTGAAGGGATCGACGTAATAGTGGCCCTGGCCGGGACCATCGACGCCATAGGCCCAATGCAGGCCGGTGTTGAACCATTGCGGCGAGTTCGGCGCGACCATCTGCATGGCGAGCTGGTAACGCAGCTCGTCATGGAAGGCGGAGGCGTCTTCTTCCGTGGAGAAGTATTTGCCCTTCCAGCCCCAATAGGTCCAGCAGCCGGCGAGGCGGTCGAACACCTGCTTGGAGGAATGCTCGCCGATGTAGCGCTCGTTCTCGGGCAGGTTGGCCATCGCCTCGGTGTCGGGCACCGAGCGCCACAGCCAGGAGGGGACGGTCTCTTCCTCGACCTTCTTCAAGCGTGCGGCGACGCCGGCCTTGCGAAAGTACTTCTGCGCCAGCACGTCGGAGGCGACCTGCGACCAGGCGGTGGGGACTTCGACATTGTCGAGATGGAAAACCACCGATCCGTCCGGATTGCGGATTTCAGATGTCGTCAAACTGAAATCAATCGCGGCGTAGGGTGACTGGCCGGCGTTGGTGTTGCGGCGTTCAATTCGCATGGTCGTGCCCCGTGTCTTCTTGGCCGCACCACCTACCCGTGGCGTGGCGTTTGTTGTTTCCTAAGCGAACCTCCCAAGCCGGCGCCCAAAACGTCGGCCGGTTGTCCGCATGCTCAAGCCGGTGGATCCGGCCCTGTTTCTCTTCAACGCCCCGCCACATCACTTCGGGCCTGTTTTGCGGCCCTTCGATTGCGCCCCGAAACCCCAATTTCGGGGCAGACAAGCCCTCCACCCGCTGCCTCGACCGGCGGGCGGTTGGTTTACCTCTTGGAAGCCCTTTTGGGAGCGACCGGCGGGACCCAAACACACGCGCGCCGAACAGATGAAAGCTAGGACGACTCCGTTACGCCCGTCAAGGACTAGTACGGGTTCCTGAATCAAATACTAAATATGGTGGAAAGGGTGGGAAAACAGGGGTCAGTGCCGCGCCTGTGATCGACCCAAGTATCAGTGAGTCCACGAGGATTCGACAAGCGAAAAAATTGACTCTGGGGCCTGCGAATTCTCGTCGCTCCCGCTGTTCACAGGAGACATATTTTTACCCCTCGGGGGATTGCCTCGGAGAGACTCACGTAGGGCTACGGGCGGAAGGGGCTGGCATGTCCCCGAAGCGTGTGGTCGCGGGTGCCTGAACCGGGCAAACAAGCCTCCTGATTCCCTGCCGGGCTGTTCCATCAGATGAAAATCCCGCCGACTGCGCCTGCGCGCCTGTCCGGCCAGCGTCCCGGTTCTAACATTCGCCCCCGCTTGGTCGCTGGCTCTCTCTTGCGAATGTTAGAACCGAAGGGCGCTGGCAAATATTGGATTCCAGTGCGGTTTTGGATTTGACATTCGCTATGAGATCTCGCGGTAAGGCTGAAGCGAATGTCAAATCCACCGCACTGGTGGGCCTGATGTTCCTCGCCGTCACCAGCGTCGGCTGGGGCTTCAACTGGCCGGTGACGAAATACCTGATCGGGCAAATTCCGCCGCTGACCTTGCGCGGTCTCTCCGGCGTGGTCGGCGCGCTCCTGCTCGCCGCGCTGGCGATTCTGCGCCGGCAGAGCCTTTACGTTCCAAAGGAGATGCGCGGACGGCTGCTGCTTGCCGCCGTCCTCAACGTCACCCTCTGGATGGTGGTGATGGGGCTTGCGCTGGTCTACCTGCCCGCAAGCGAAGCGGCGCTGATCGCCTACACCATGCCGGTCTGGGCCTCGCTGATCGCCTGGCCCGTGCTCGGCGAGCGGCCGACCGTGCTGCGCACCCTGGCGCTGCTGATGGCGTTTGCGGGGCTGGCCTCGATCATGGGCGGCAACGGCATCGCCGCCAGCGAAGCGAAACTGCCGGGGATCATCATGGCTCTCACAGGCTCGGTCGGCTTTGCCGTCGGCACGGTGCTGGCGAAGCGGCGGCCGATCCATCTGCCGCCGATTCCGGCTGCCGCCTGGCAGGTCGGGCTCGGCTGCCTGCCGGTCGCGATCGTCGGTCTGTTCGTCGAGACCACGCATCTGGAGAAGGTGACTGATCTCGGCTGGTGGCTGCTGATTTATTCCGTGCTCGGCCAGTTCTGCATCGCCTATGTCGCGTGGTTTGCGGCGTTGGCGCGGCTGCCCGCATCGGTCGCTGCGATCGGCACCATGGCGGTGCCTGTGATCGGCGTCGTGACCTCGGCGATCGCGCTGCATGAGCCGCTCGGCGCGGGGCAGATCGCCGCGCTCGTGTTCACGCTCGCGGGCGTGGCGCTGGCGACGAGGTCATAAAAAGAACGGCGCCCTTTCGGACGCCGTTCCGATTCAAATAGTGATTCCGATTCGCTTACGGGCAGGGATGCCGCCGGCCATCATTGCCGAGAAAGGTCTGTGAGCCCGGATCCCAGGACCGATAGCGCTGCGCGCAATAGCTCGCGTCACCGCCGCCACCACCGGGGACCACGACAGTCGTGCCGTCATCATAGTAGCCGTTGTCGGCATAGTAGCCGTCGCCACCGTAATAGTAGGGGTCATCGTAGTAGGCGTACGAGCCCAGCGCTGCGCCGGCGAACGCGCCAGCCGCGAAGCCAGGGCCGAACCCGCGATGCCGGAAATTACCGCCATGCCAGTTTCCGCCGCCGTTCCAGTTGCCGCCTGCGACGCGCGCGCCCGAGAAGCCCGGTCCGCCGACGTGGGCCGCACCGAAGTTGCCACCGCTCACGTGCGCCGCGCCGAAGCTACCGCCACTCATGCGGGCACCGCCGCCCATGCCGCCGCCAAAGTGGGCGCCGCCGCCACCCATGTGGCCGCCGCCGCCAAAGCCGCCACCGCCATGGCCACCGCCACCGCCGCCACGGGCCATGGTCGCACTTGGCGCAGCCACTGCCAGCACCAAAGCCAGCGCCGAGACACCGGCCAAAATCTTCGAACTCATCATCTCATCCTCCATCACAGGGTTACCGTCCTAACCCCCGGTGCGATCAGTCGTTCCGCACCTCACGCAACGATCGCGTGAGGTGCAAGATTGCTGACCTCAAAATGTACCGGGAATGAATGGAATTGGGCGCTTTGACGCAAGGCGAACACGAAACCGCGAGCGGAGATGTCCTAGACTTTCCCGCGTTGCAGTGGCATCAGAACCAAAGCAAATCGGACCCGCGCCGCATGAAACAGTTCTTCCTGAAAGTCTTCACCTGGTGGAACGGCCAGACCTTCGGCACGCAATTGTGGACCTGGCGGTTCGGCGAGCTGGTAGGCGAAGACGCGCAGGGCAACCGCTATTACCGGACCCGCGGCGGCGCGGTCGATCCAACCCTGCATTTCCAGCGGCGCTGGGTGATCTACAACGGCACCGCCGAGGCGAGCCGGATTCCCCCGGACTGGCACGGCTGGATGCACCACACCGTCGACGTTCCCGCCGACAGAGGACAATTACAAGCCGCGCGAGTGGGAAAAGCCGCATGTGCCGAACATGACCGGCACGCCGCAGGCCTATCGTCCCTCCGGCTCGACGCTTGCGAGCGGCCGCCGGCCGGCGGCGACCGGCGATTACCAGCCCTGGACGCCGCCGGGTAGCTGATCCTCGACGTTTCGTGATCTCTTGCCGGCCGCGTTCGCGCTATGCTCGCGAGGACGGAATGGAGACCGCTGAAATGGCGTGGTGGGTGTTTGTCATCGTTTGGATTGGCTCGCTTCCGCTTGCCGGCGAGATGGCGCGCGAGCGCAACCGGCCGTCCAGGCGCTGGCTCGGGATCGCGGTCGCCGTCGGACCGTTGGCGCCACTCGCGCTTGCCGTGCTCGGCAACAAACATCCGGCGCCGGCTAACTAGCGCGCGCATTCATAAACCCGCTTCTGTAGCAGCGTTTTGCTTAATGTCTGCTTCGATCGCAAAGCGACCGAATTGCTGCGTCGCCGCGAAGTGGGGCGATGGACCGGAACCGGACATCATTGCGCCGGTGCCAACGGGATTCATCAATCAAACTTCATTTGCCGAAGCCTTTCGACGCATTCGTCAACAAAGGCATGCATCCGGTTCGATAGAAGAGTCGAATGGGCATAAACGACATGAACGGGAATTGGTTCGGGCTCGTATTGTTCGAGGACATATTTGAGTTGCCCGCTCTTTCGTAGGGGCCCGACTTGGTAGGAAAGAAACATGCCGAGACCCAACCCATCGATGCAGGCGCTCAATGAGCTGTCGATCTCGTTGCAGCTGACCCTGCTGACAATTGGAATCGAGACATTGCGCCGCCCAACTCTGAAATGCCATTCGTTCCGGGGCGCCAAGCCCGTGTGCTTGATGCAGCGGTGTTTCCGGATATCGTCCGGTACTTTTGGAGTGCCATTCGAGCGCAGATATTGCTGAGTTGCGCAAATCACCCGACGTACCTGGCCGACGGGGATAGCGACGAGGGAAGAATCCTTGAGATGCGCGATCCGAACCGCAACATCGACATGCTCCTCGTCCAGATTTAAGATACGATCGCCAAATCGCAGATCGATGTTCACTTTTGGATGACGGCGCAGAAAATCATTGACGACCGGGGCCACGTGGCGTCGGCCAAACAATACCGAAGCGCCGACCGTCAGATTTCCCCGCAGCTCCGCTTCGCGCGAGATCAGGGTTTCTTCAGCCTCGTGCGTGGCAGACAGAATGTCGCGACAACGGACGAGATATAGCGCGCCCTCCTCGGTGAGGCGGATGCGCCGCGTGGTGCGATGGAGCAACTTCACGCCAAGATGGCGCTCCAGCGACGCGAGGATCCGAACCACGGTCGGCAAGGAGGTGTCGAGGGCGTTCGCGGCCGCGGTCAGGCTGCCCTTCTCGACGATCCGAACAAAGGTTTCCATCGCCCCGAACTTGTCCATGACCGCATTATTACTCCATTTTGCGGAGTAGTGGATTGCATCTGGCTCTATTTATTCAGCCAGAGGAAGTTGCGATAGTGGGTGCCGACCGGCGGCCGACGGCTGTCTCCAAGAGGGTCCGCATGAGCTGTGGCCCCTGCGGCGTTGTGCCTATAGAGGGAACCCGATCATGATCAGGACGCATCTGACAACGTTCGCCGTCGTCGCTATGGTAGCGGTGTTTGGGCAATCAGCCTTGGCCGAGGGTCCGGAAGCTCTGGGCAAGGTTCACTTCCAAACATCGTGCAAACCCGACGCACAGCAGCTTTTCGACCAAGGAATGCTGTACCAGCACTCGTTCTGGTACAGGGCTTCGCAAAAGTCCTTTGAGGACACGCTCAAGGCCGATCCGGAATGCGCGATCGCGTATTGGGGCATCGCGCTGAGCCTGCTGTACAATCCGCACGTCGCACCGCCCGCCAAAAATCTTGCGGAGGGCGCCGCTGCGCTTGAAAAGGGCAAAGCCCTGGGTGCGAAGACGCCGCGCGAGCGCGACTATATCGATGCGCTCGGCGCCATGTACACCGACTTCGACACGGTCGACCATCGCACGCGTGTCCTGGCCTACCTCAAGGCCATGGAACAATTGGCGCAGCGCTATCCCGATGATGACGAAGCGCAGATCCATTACGCGCTCGCTCTCAATGTCGCCGCTCCGCCCGCCGACAAAACCTATGCCAATCAACTCAAGGGGGCGGCGATCCTGGAAAAAATCTGGACGCGTCAGCCGGAGCATCCGGGAATAGCCCACTATCTGATACACCTTTACGACACGCCAGCGCTTGCCGAGAAGGGGCTCGCGGCGGCGCGCCGCTATGCCAAGGTCGCGCCGGCCGCGGCGCACGCGCAGCACATGCCATCGCACATTTTCACCCGGCTCGGCTACTGGCAGGAGTTGATTGCTTCCAACATCGAATTGGGGCGCGTTGCGAAGCAAGCTGGGGATTTCCACGACCAGCTGCATTCTATGGACTATCTGGTCTATGCCTATCTGCAGCTTGGACAGGACGGCAAGGCCAAGGCCGTCATCGACGACATGACGAAGGTCGCCGGATTCACCGAGACTTTCCTTCCCGGCCCGTATGCGCTGGCTGTTTCGCCGGCCCGCTACGTCGTGGAGCGCGGCGACTGGAAGGCCGCAGCCGAGCTGCAAGTCCGCCCCAGCCCGCTCGCGAATGTACAGGCAATCACCTATTTCGCGCGCGCACTTGGCGCGGCCCGTTCCGGCAATCCCGAGGCCGCCAAGGTCGACATCGCCAAACTCGTCGAGCTGCGGGACAAGCTGCGTGATGCAAAAGACGGCTATTGGTCGGAACAGGTTGATATTCAACGGCAGGTCGCGAGCGCTTGGGTCCTTTATGCCGAGGGCAAGCGCGCCGACGCGCTGAACGCGATGAGCGCTGCCGCCGATGCCGAGGACAAGACCGAGAAGCATCCGGTGACTCCGGGCGTGCCCCGGCCAGCCCGCGAACTCTACGGCGTCATGCTGCTTGACAGCGGCAATGCGAGCGAAGCGCTCATCGCCTTCGAAGCGACACTCAAGAAGGAGCCGAACCGGTTGGGCGCCTATGCGGGAGCAGCGACATCGGCCGAAAAGGCGGGAGACAAGGCCAAGGCCAGGGAGTACTACGAGAAGATTGTCGCGATTGCCGATGGCGCGGACGATAGCCGAACCGCGATCGTTGACGCACGCGCCTATCTGAAGAAACTCTAGGCGGCGCGCGACGGAAGACGAGGGAGCCATCAGTGAGAGCGCTTCTTCTGCCGATCGGATTGCTCGCAATTGTCGCGCCGGCACACGCGCAGCCGCTCGAAATCGTCGGATACTCGGGTTTTCTCGGCGAATGGGAGTTGACCGCTACCGTTACGGAAACGGCGCCCGGGCGAAACGCATATTCCGGTCCGTTGACAATGAAGCATGTCGGTCTCTGCGCCCAGGATGGCCCCGAGGAGCGAACCGGTGAAATGCGTCTCGAATTATCGGCTTCATCGTCCAGATTGAACGCAACATTGTCGGTGGCCGGAGTCCAATGCAGTTACGCCGGACGATTGTCCGGTTCCTATGACGGCACTTTGGCCTGCCCCGATCGAGAAGCCGTTCCGCTGAAGCTGTGGGTCAAATAGCCCGCAATTCGAAACGCATGCAGCAGTCAGTTCAGCTCCCGGATTAACTGAACCTGCAACCGGCAGGCCGGGGCCTGCCCGCATGGGATGACCTTTGGCGCGGGCCGATATAGCCTTGCGCCCTGCATCACCGGCGCTCCCGCGAATGTTTCGAAAGTCCATCAAGCAGAAGATCGTCGGCATTGCCGCGGGCCTGATCGTGCTCGCGGTGATCACCTCGCTGTTGTCGATGGTGATGGCATCGCGGGTCGGTCATCTCCTTGACGAACTGACCAATCGCTACGTGCCGGCCTATGGCGACCTGGCGCGCGCCAACATCAAGTCGCTGGAGCGGGGACTGGCGCTGCGGCAGATGATCATCGCAAAAATGCAGACGCCGCCGGACGAGGCGGCCTATGCCGCGCATCTGAAGACCTTCCAGTCGATCGCGCCGGAGATCGAGAAGGAGGCGCAGGCGGCGCGCGACCACATCGTGGCCATCATCGAGGACCCCTCGACGCCATCGGACAACGCGGCGCTCGGCCGGCTCGACGACCGCATCGATACTGCCATCAACGATCTGCATCGGCGCCTGGACGAACAGGATCGGCTGGTGTTGAAGCAATTCGACGCGCGGGATTTCGATGGCGCGAGGAAAACGCTGGCCCAGGCCGATACACTGCGCGACGAGTTCGGCCGCAAGATCGACGCGATCCGAACCGACATGCTGGCGCAGGTGCAGTTCAGCGCCACCACGGTCATTCGCCAGCAGAACCAGACAATCATCATTTCCGCGATCGTGACCGGCATTGCCGCCGTGCTCGGCTTCGTGTTCGCGATGCTGGTCGGAAGCGGCATCACCGGCCCCGTGCTGCGGCTGCTCGAAGGCACGCGCGAGGTCGAGGCCGGGCGGCTCGACCACTCCATCAGCGTGACGACCGGCGACGAGATCGGCCTGCTCTCGGCGGCCTTCAACCGCATGATCGAGCGGCTGCGCCAGAACCAGCGTGTCCGCGAGACCTTCGGCCGCTATGTCGATCCGCGGATCGCGGAAGGATTGCTCGATCAGACCGCGATTGCCGCCGCCGAAGGCCAGCGGCGGGTGATGACGGTGATGTTCTGCGACATGAAGGGGTTCACCACGCTCAGCGAAGGCGTCACGCCGCAGGGGCTGGTGAAGATCATGAACCTCTATCTGTCGACCATGTCCGAGCCGATCCACGCGCATCGCGGCGTGATCGACAAATATATCGGCGACGCCATCATGGCCTATTGGGGCGCGCCCTTCATCGACGATGCCGAGCAGGCGCGGCTTGCCTGCCTTGCCGCGGTCGACATGGTCGGTTGCGTCGCCAGGCTGCGCACGGCCCTGCCGGAGCTGCTCGGCGTGCGTGCGATTCCGGCCGATTGCGACATCAAGATCGGCATTGCCACCGGCGAGGCGCTGGTCGGCAGCATCGGCTCCGAATACATGATGAGCTTCACCGTCATGGGCGACAATGTGAACCTCGCCTCGCGGCTCGAGGGCGCCAACAAGGTCTACGGCTCGCATTGCCTGATTTCGGAAGCGACCGCGAAAGCCTGCGGCGATGCGGTCGAGCTGCGCGAGATCGATCGTGTCGTGGTGGTCGGCCTGACGCATGCCGAGACCATCTACGAGATTTTCGGCCGCAAGGGCGAGCTCACGCCTGCGCAGATGGACTCGCGAAGCCGCTATGCCGAGGGGCTGGCAGCCTATCGCGCGCGGCGCTGGGATGACGCAGCAAGCGCGTTCTCGGCGGCGCGGGCCGCATGTCCAGACGACGGTCCCGCGCTCGCGCTGATGCAGCGCATCCACGGCTTCAAGGCCAGTCCGCCGGCGGAGAATTGGGACGGCGCCTGGCATCTCGAGAGGAAGTAGGGTGGGATGACGTGAGCGACAGCGATCCCAATTCCACGCCTTCGAGGCTCGAGAAAGCGCTGATGGAGAATAATCAGCGCCTCAAGAACATCCAGTTCACGCTGCGCACGATCGCGTTCTGGCTGATGCTGATCTTCGTCGTGCTGATCATCGAATATGGCGACGACGTCCGCGCCGCGCTCAAGGGCTGGTTCGGCGTGATCGGAACGATGCTAAAGGGATAGCCCGAACCGTCACCGCGAAGGCTTTTGAGAGCCGTCGCCGGCGGCGGCGTCTCTCGCCAACCGCTCGGCCTTGAGCCGTTCGCGATTGTCGAGAACGGCCTTCTAAGTCTTTTCGTATTCCGTCAGTTCGGGTTGCGCCGACTTGAACGCCTTGTTGGCTTTCAGCACAGCGCGGCTTGGGGGTGTTCGCTCGAACATTTGGTTCTCTGGCTTGGGATGCCGGTGCCCCGGATTCCGGCTGATTGTCGCGGCGGCATGTGCGCCGACCATGACCTGGGGTTCCTGTTTAACGGCATTCTGCGTCAATGGTTTCAGGCGTGATTGGCCGCTGTTTTCGCGACAGGCTTCTTGCGCTTCTTCTTCGGGGGGGCGGTGGCGGCCGGCGCCGCGCTGGCCTCCTGCGCCTCCTTGGCTTGCCTCAGCGCGCGAAGACGCTCCATGTTCTTGCGTATGGCGGCCCCGCTTTTTTCGACGTCCGCCATTGCGCGTACGCCTTCCTCCTGGGCCAGGCGTTGCCGGTTTGCCCGCGCGATGCTGACGGGAGATGGTTCGGCCGATTTCCTGCTTACCATCTCTTCCAATCCGGATTCAGAGTCGCCCAAGCCCGCTCAATCCTGCGATTGAGCGGGAACATCGCCATTTCAGTACATCCGTGAAATGGCGTTGACGGCTCAGGCAAGCGACAGGTTTTCCGCGCTCGTCTTGCCGCGCATCTTGTCGGCCTTGATCTCGAAGTTGACCTTCTGACCCTCGGCAAGACCGGGCAGACCGGCCCGCTCGACGGCGCTGATATGAACGAAAACGTCGTTTCCGCCATCGTCGGGCTGAATGAAGCCAAAACCTTTTTGGCCGTTGAACCACTTAACAGTGCCCGTGGGCATCTTTCGTCTCTCCAAAACATCTCCGCGCGACCATCACGCGGATTCCATTCAACTGGTCGATGTCTTTGGGAAGTAGCCCGCAGGCGCGTTCAAAAAGGCACAGCGGCTAATCGAATGGCGCTAACCTAATGGTTGCACCGCGGATTGGCAAGCACGCGATGGGTCTAATTGGATGCTTGATTAATTCGAATATGGACGAGTTTCCCGCTCAAGCGGCGTCGTTGAGGGAGGCCGACCAAGCGTTGGCCGCTCCGCCCGGGCATGCGGATCTCGCGCGAAGTGCTGCGGCGCAGCGAGTGGTCCGATCCCAACATTCGCATCCCATTGTTGCGGGCGCTTTTGCGAATTTTGGGAACGGACCTCTCAAAAAGTCGATTCTAGTGGAGCTTTGGATTTGACGTTCGCTTACGAGCGCTCGGCGGGGTGGGTAGCGAACGTCAAATCCGCTCCGCTAGCCGGGTGATCTCTGTGGACAACGGGAACAGCGGGGACGGCTGACAACGCGCCGTTGCGCCTTGCGCGAGGCTGAGGCTTCATAGGGTCATCTTACGGAGATGGGAAACCATCGCGGAGGTTCGGGCGACAGATCGCGACTGTCCCGATGCGCAGCGGCACCCGATCAGGATGCAGCCGGGAGATAGGCCCCCGGTACTGGACATCCTGAGATCGCCCTCCAATGTGGGGCTGCCGTGAGACAGGAAAGGCCGTCCGGGCAACCGGGCGGCCTTTTTCTGTTGTGGTTACGCCTGCTCGGTCAGGCGCGCGGCCGCACGCGCAATCGCTTCCGCGCGGCGCGGCTGGCTCGGTGCGATCCGCTCGTTGATGAAGGCAAGCACCTCCGATGGGGCGGTATCGGGCGAGCCGGAATTGAACGGTGGCGCCGGATTGTATTCGAGCCGCAGCTGGATCGCTTCCGCCGTCCTGCGGTCGACCAGCATCGAGACCAGCGTCAGCGCGAAATCGATGCCCGCGGTGACGCCGCCGCCGGTGACGCGGTTGCGGTCGGTGCAGACCCGCGTCCTGGCGGGGATCGCGCCAAAGGCCGGCAGATAGTCGATCGCCGACCAGTGCGTCGCCGCGCGATAGCCGCGCAACAGGCCGGCCGCGCCCAGCACCAGCGAGCCCGTGCACACCGAGGTGATGTACTTTGCGCCTTCCGCCTGCTTGCGGAGGAAAGCCAGCATCTCCTCGTCATTGACCATGTCGTCGGTGCCGACCCCGCCGGGCACGCAGATCACGTCGAGCTGCGGGCAATCGGCGAACGTCGTGGTCGGCGTCAGCATCATCACGGAATCGCTCGGGACCTGCTCGATGCGCTTCCAGATCAGATGGATTTTCGCATCGCGCAAGCTGGAGAACACCTGCAGCGGGCCGGTGAAGTCGAGCTGGGTCACTTTCGGAAACAGCAGGATACCGATCTGAAGCGGCATGGCGACGACCTCCGGAAATTAGACTTGACGAATGCCATCATGGCATGGTCGTCTTTCGTCCGGAATGGCATATTTCCCTCATTTCAGGACATAAGGCCAGCCAGATATGATCGGCGTGCTGATCTTCCCGGATTTCCAGCTGATGGATGCGGCGGGACCGATCTCGGTGTTCGAGATCGCCAGCCGCTACGCCAAAGCCCGTCTGCCAATCCGGACGATCGCGGCGAAACCCGGGGCGGTGCGTTCGTCCTCCGGCGTCGAAATGCTGGCGCACAAGTTCGGCTCTCCGAGCGCGCTGACGACGTTGATCGTCGCGGGTGGCGACGGCGTCGAAGCGGCGGCGCGCGACAAATGCACGATGCGCTTCGTGCAGGCGGTGGCCAAGCGCGGCGTCCGGATCGCCAGCGTCTGCTCCGGCACGTTCGTGCTCGCGGAGGCGGGGCTGCTCGACGGCAAGCACGCCACCACGCACTGGAATCGGACGCGGCAGTTTCTCGCCACCTATCCGAAGGTGAAGCTCGAGCCCGACCAGATTTTCGTGCGCGACGGCAATGTCTGGAGCTCGGCCGGAATCACCGCCGGCATCGATCTCGCGCTGGCAATGGTCGCGGAGGATTACGGCGACACCGTCGTCGAGCGCACCGCGCGCCAACTCGTGCTCTATCACCGCCGCAGTGGTGGGCAGTCGCAATTCTCCTCGTTGCTCGAACTGAAAGCGCCGACCGGCCGGTTCGGACCGCTGCTGACCTGGGCGCGCGAGAATCTCGACAGCCGGCTCACGGTGGAGGATCTCGCCGAACGCGCCGGCATGAGCGCGCGGCATTTCACCCGCGCCTTCATCGCGGAGACCGGCGCGACGCCGTCGAAGGCGATCGAGCGGCTGCGCATCGAGGTCGCTCGCTCGCGGGTGCAGTCGTCGTCTGAAGCGATCGAGCGTGTCGCCGAGACGACGGGATTTCGCGATCCGGAGCGGATGCGCCGCGCCTTCATCCGCGCCTTCGGCCAGCCGCCGCAGTCGCTGCGACGCGCGGCGCGGAGCGCGTGATCACAGCGGGCGCCGGCTTAAACTGCGTCAACTTGCCGCATCGAGATCATCCGGACTATCACCGCATGCATCCAAGCGGTTGTAACAACTGACTAACCTGCGCGCGGGTAAATTCAACCGGCAGTCGAATTTCGCAATCATCTCCAACGTCTGCATGTCGAATCTGCAAGGATTTCGGAGATTCACGCGGGTCACCCGCGGGGCGCTCGATTGACGCACTTCAATCCCGGTACGCAATATCGGTTGTACTGGGCTGGACGGTCTTCGCGAAACGGCTTTTGCCGACCGAGCGCAAATGCTCTGGCTCCTCAGTTGTTGGGCGCGAAGTGGTTTCAGAACTGATCGAGCTTTCGGCCGTCATTGCCGACATCTACGACGCTGCGATCGAGCCCGCGCTGTGGCAGAAGGCGCTTGCGAGCATCGTCACCTATGTCGGTGGGCATTCGGGCGTGCTGTTCTGGCACGACGCTGCCTCGGAAAGCGCGCAGGCTCTACATCTGTTCAACGACGATCCGCATTACACGCGGCTCTACTTCGAGAAATACCTGCCGATGAACCCGGTATTTCCGGCGGCCACCTTCATGGCGGAAGGGGCTGTGCACTCCACCACCGATATCATTTCGCAGGAGGAACTGGAGCAGACCCGCTTTTACAAGGAATGGATCGCGCCGCAGGGCATTGCCGACTCGCTTGCCGTGAATCTTGAGAAGGGGACAACGCGCTCGTCGCTGCTCAACGTCCGGATGGACGCCGCGCTCGGATTTGAAAACGACGAAGCGCGCAGCCGCATGACCCTGCTGGTGCCTCATCTGCAGCGCGCCGTCGCCATCGGCCGCTTGTTCGATCAGAGCAAGGCGACCGAGCGCGCGCTGACGACAACGCTCGACCACGTCGAGGCGGCTGTGTTTCTGGTCGGCAGCGACGGCGCAATTGCCTTCGCCAACGAACCGGCGAAGGCAATGCTTGACGAGGCGACCCTGGTTCGCGCGCGCGACAACGCGTTGCACGCGGTCGCCGACGATACCGACCGGGTGCTGCGCGACATCTTCACGGCCGCCGCAAAGGGCGATGCTTCGGTTGGCGTTCGCGGCGTTTCCGTGCCGCTGACCAACTCATCCGAAGAGCGCTGGTTCGCGCATGTGCTGCCCCTGACCTCCGGCCGCCGCGTTGAGGCGGGGCAGGCGATCCATGCCGTGGCTGCCGTCTTCATCCGCAAGAGCGCGCCGAACGCGCCGCCGCCGCTGGAAGCGATCACGAAACTCTACCGGCTCACCGCGAGTGAGATCCGCGTGCTCGACGCCGTGCTGAAGGTGAATGGCGTGAAGGCAATCGCCGAAACGCTCGGCGTCTCACAGGCGACGGTGAAAACACATCTGCACAATGTCTTCCGCAAGACCGGAACCAAGCGGCAGAGCGATCTGGTGAAGCTCGTCGCCGGCATCTAACGGTTCTGTTGGAAACATCTCAACCGAACGGTTGAGATACCGAAAAATCACAGGCGCGCAGCAAAAGCACTTGTGAGCCCGCAATCAATCGTCCGGTTGATTGACACTTTTTGTCGCACACACGCCAATACCGCATCTTGGTAGGCGTCGATTCACGACAACAAATCCGCTGCACGAGCGGAATTTCAAACAGGGGGCAGTCGTGCAAGCCATCGTCGCGGAAGTTCGCGGCGTTCGGCCGCCACGGGGGCGTTTGTCCAAACGCATCAATGTATTTTGGGGGCTAACATGATTTTCCGTCGCTGCAACATTCGTCGTCTGTCGACCGCGCGGCCCTGCTTCGCCCTGCTGGCGGTTGGCTTGGCGTTTGGCACCTTCGGTTCCATCACGCCGGCCTCGGCCCAATATGTCTGTCCCCTCTCACCCGGCGCTGCTGCATCGGGAGGTTCTTCGGCCACCGCCTGCGGGCCGGGCGCCAACGCCAATGGTGGATCGACAAGTTCCGCCAATACCGCGGTTGGCAATGCCAATGCGAGTGACGCGGTGGCGCCTGGCGCTAATGGCGCCCAAAATACGGCCGTCGGCGTGGCCGCCGACGCGCACAGCGGAAATATCGGCTCCGGCAATACGGCCGTGAGTCGCGCCAATGCCAGCGGCAACGCCAGCTTCAATTCCGCGGTGGGATACAACGCGAACGCGAGCGGCGACGGCGGCCAGAATACGACCTCCGGCTTTCAGTCCAATGCCAGCGGACTCAACAGCTCCAACACGGCCTCGGGGGCGCAAGCGGATGCGAGCGGTGACAACAGCGCCCGAAACACGGCGACCGGTGCCGGCGCCAATGCCAGCGGAACAAATGGGTTCAACACGGCAACCGGCAAATCCTCGAATGCCAAGGGCGCTCTCGGTAACAATACAGCGGCCGGCGCCTCTGCCAACGCATCCGGCGATTTTTCAAGCAATTCCGCGACCGGTTTCCAGTCAAACGCATCGGGCGGCGGCGGCGCCAACACAGCGAATGGCCGCCAGGCCAACGCGAGCGGCGACGCCTCCAATAACCTGGCGATGGGGACCGCGGCCATGGCTTCTGGCAACGGAACGGAAAACACGGCGATCGGCACCCTGGCTTACGCGAGGTCGACCGATTTTGCGGTCGTAGGCAACGTCGCTGTCGGTTTCCAGGCTGCTGCCGGAGGCAACTCCACAAATCTCCTGACCAATGACGGCAACGTCGCGATTGGTACCAATTCGCAGGCGGGAACACTCGCTGCTGGGCAAATCAACAACACGGCGATCGGACAGGGCTCGCAGGCGAACGCAGCCGGATCGACCGCGCTCGGCTTCGGGGCGACCGCCAACTTCAACAACGCGACCGCGATCGGGCAGGGAGCGACCGTCACGCGCGCCAATCAGGTCGCGCTTGGAACGGCGACGAATACTTACACGCTGTCCGGCATCACGTCGGCGGCAAGCCTTTCCGCGCAAAGCGGGCCGGTCAGCGTCGTAACGACGGACGCCAACGGCAACCTCGCAACGATGAGCACCTCCGGCATCGCGAGCGCCAGCACAGTCGCCGCATTGGATAGCCGGGTCAGCACGCTCGAAACCAACGTCAACAACCTCAACTATGAAATCCGCAAGGCCTACGAAGGCACGGCGGTCGCGATCGCGATGGGAGGCGCCATGCTGCCCGACAACAAGCGGTTTGCGATCTCTGGCAACTGGGGCACCTTCAACGGCGAAAATGCTTTCGGCGGCATGGCGCAGTTCCGGGTGAGCGATCATTTCGTCGGCAAACGCGGCGCTCGGTGCCGGCTTTGCCCGCGGCGGCGTCGGCGGACGTATCGGCGGCATGTTTGCCTGGTGACGCGATTTGACCACAGCGAGGGCAAGACTATTATCGATCGAACGGTGCGATGGCGGAGGTCGCGGTTTCTTGTGAAGCATGGGAGGGTTCAGCGTCGCGCGTTGCGATCCTGGTCGCCGGTGTCGTTACGAGCTGACGCGCAGCAACCGCAAGCATCGCCGCCAGCAGCCGCCCGCGCAGCAGGCGCAGCCGGCGGGCAAGCCCGCCAACATCGATCGCAACGGCGTGCTGATACTGGTCCGCTCGGCAATCCTCGCGCTCGACCAGGCCAACAAGACCGGCAATTACACCGTGTTGCGCGACCTCGGCGCGCCCGGCTTCCAGGCCAATACTGCGGCGAAGCTGGCCGAGATCTTTGCCTCGCAACGCAATGACAAGCTCGATCTCTCCGGGGTCGCGGTGATCGATCCGCAGCTCACGGTGCTGCCGGAAATCGAGGCGAACGGCTTGATGCGGATGGCGGGCTTCTTCCCATCCGTGCCGTCGCAGGTCAATTTCGAGCTGCTGTTCGCACCGGTCGATGGCCAGTGGCGACTGTTCGGAATCTCGTGAAGGTCGGATCGTCGGCACCGGTGGCGCCGACGCCGCCGGCACCTCCGCCGGCCGCGGCGGCGAAGCATGCCGCCGCCGAAGGTTCCCAAGGCTCGAAACCCCGAAATCGCTCGCCGTGCCCCGGCGCCGAAAGAGTAAAGATTAGCGAAACGCGACAATCGGCTCGGCGCGTGCCGGAACTATCCGTGCTATAAGGCCTTATCGCGGGTAGGACATTCCCGGAGGCTGCCATGAAGATCGCAACGATTTTATTGGCTGGAACCTTGGTACTCAGTGTCAGCGGCGCGGCGAAAAGCCGACGACGCAAACGGGTCTGGTGACTCAACTCAACCGCCTGACCAACACGATCTCGATCAAGCGCGTGCAGACCGGCACCGTCGGCGCCAACACGTCGGTCGCGCCGAAGACTTCAAGGTCAAGGACGGACTGTCGACCGACAATCTTCACGCCGGCGACAGGATCAGCTTTCAGAGCGCCGACAAGAACGGCGTGATGAACGCTGACCGGCTTCAAGATCGAGTTCGACCGCCGCGCGTTAGCGGCGGTGCGGTCTAACGTTCGCCGGCCTCGGTGAAGAACTTCTCGCCGTAAGCGAAACGATTGGGCTTGAGGAAAAAGCCGAGGATGACCGCGCCATTGGGCGCGACCGCCTCGTGCTGGTTGCCCGCGGGCCGCCAGACGAACTGCCCGGGGCCGCATTTGCCCTCGTGATCCTCCAGCGAGCCTTCGATCACATAGGTCTGCTCCAGCGCGGTGTGCTCGTGCAGCGGCACGACCGCGCCCGGCGCGAGCTTGAACAGCGCCGTGGTGATGCCGTTGTTGTCGGTGTAGAGCACCTTGATCTGGATGCCCGGAAACTTGGTCGCTTCCCAGGGCATGTTGGGCGCATCCATGTAATGCGCCGCGCGCTCCGGCGGATTGTCCGGCTTGATGTCGGCGTGCACAACCTTGCGTGTCTGAGCGGTCATGGCGGGCTCCCTCGCGATGTGTTGCGATCAGCATACAGCGCCGCGGATCGACCGATAGCCGGAAACGCAGCTATTCGCCGTCGTTCGCAAGCAGCCCGAGCCGGCCCGCCAGCCATCGCGTGGTCGGCGCCTGGATCAGGATGGTCATGAGGATCGCGATGAAGGTGACGGACGCGATCAGCTGCGCGCCGGGCGCGTTCATGCCGAGCAGCAGGCCGGCGAGCGCGGCCGGAATGACGCCGGTCTCGCGGGTCCAGCACATGAACAGCATTTCCTTGAAATCCCAGCGCGCGCGCCGGTCGGGCAGGGCGCATGCGAACACCGTGACCGGCCGCGCCACCAGCATCAGCACGGCGACGACGGCGACGCCGCCGAGCCAGGTATTGTTTCATCAGGCCGAAATCGACCTGCGCGCCGAGCAGGATGAAGATGAACAGGCGCATGATGAACGAGGTGGTCAGCACGAACTCGTCGAGCTTTTGCGCTTCGCCCGGCTCCATCTTGAAGCCGAACGCATCCTTGTTGCCGAGCACGATGCCGAACACGAACACCGCCATGAAGCCGCAGGCGTGCAGGCCGCTCGCGCCGAAATAGGCGCCGATCACCGCGACCAGCGTCACGACCGGCGCATATTCGGCGAGGAACGCCCATCGCTCATGCGCGATCAGCAGCGCCGCGAGAAAGCCGAGCACGAGCGCCCGCCAGGATGCCGAACAGCGACTGCCCGAGCGAGGTCCATCACGGCATGTCCGAGCGAGAATTCGCCGGTGCCGATGGCGACCGCCAGCACGCGAGAACGTCAGGATCGCGCCCATGGCGTCGTTGAAGGCGGACTCGCTCATCACGGTCTGCGCGACGCGGTCGCGGATGCGGACCTGGCGGAAGATCGGAATCAGCGTCGCCGGATCGGTCGAGGCGAGCGACGGTGCCGAGCAGCAGCGCGACGATCGAGAGGAAGGCCGAGGATAAAATGGGCGGCGAGGCCGGTGATGGCCGCCGTGATGACGACGCCGACGGTGGCGATCACCACGATGGTGATCCAGACCTGCTTCAGCACGTCGAGCCGCAGCGCCGCGCCGCCGTCGAACAGGATGTAGCTCGCGCCGAACAGCAGGATGATCTGGCTCAGCGCGGAGTAGGCCTTGATGTCGATCGAGCGCCGAGCGCATGCGGCCCGATCGCGATGCCCGACGATCAGGAACACCGCGACGTCGGGAATCCCGATCTTCTGCGCGACGAAGGCGGCCAGCGTGCCGATCGCAAGGATCAGGGCGCAGGCGAGCAGGGTGTGTTGCGCAATGGCGATGGAGGACACGGGGTTATTTCCATCTTGGAATAGATGCTCAGGCACACAACCATAGTGCCATGAGAGTCCTTATCGACATCAACGAAGATATCTTGCGAGAGATTGAAAACCTCCGAGCGGGCAGCAGCAAATCAGTAAGCGCAATCGTTTCCGAGTTGCTCACCGAGGCCTTGGCCAGTCGCCGCGCGCCATTTCATTGGACCTCGCGCGACATGAAGTCGTTGGTCGATTTGGGCGATAAGAATTCCGTTCGCGATGTAACCTGACTGGTGTGCTAATATTCTTACTTCAACCCCTTCAGCCACGCCGCGATTTCGGTGACCGCAACATTGGCCTGGTTGAGCAGCTTGCCCATGGTGAAGAAGCCGTGGAACTGGCCAGGGAAATGGCGGTAGGCGACGGGCACGCCGGCTTGCTTCAGCTTCGCGGCATATTCGATGCCTTCGTCGCACAGGGGATCGCCGCCGGCGGTCAGCACGTAAGCGGGCGGCAGACCGGCGAGCGATTTTACGTGCGCGGGCGATCCGCGCCAGTCGTTCATGTCGGCGCCGCCCATGTAGTTCTCCATGAACCAGGTGATGACCGAATGCGTCAGCAGGATCGAGGTGGTGGGATCCCTGTGCGAGGCGTGTGAGCGCGAGAAATCGGTCGAGGGATAGATCAGCACTTGGCCAGCGAGATCAGGCCCCCCGCCGTCGCGTGCGGCGAGCGTGACCACCGCGGCGAGGTTGCCGCCGGCACTGTCGCCGCCGACCATCAGGCGCGAGGCATCGATGCCGAGCTGTTTCGCATTGTCGGCAGCCCATTTGGTCGCGGTGATGGAGTCGTCGACGGCGGCGGGAAAGCGGTGCTCGGGGGCGAGCCGATAGTCGACGGAGAGCACGAGCAACTCGCCTTCATGGGCGAGCTTGCGGCAGACCACGTCATGGGTCTCGAGATTGCCGATCACCCAGCCGCCGCCATGGAAGAACACGAGGCATGGCGCGAGGCCATCCTTTTTGCGCAAGGTTTTCGGCGTGTAGAGCCGGGCAGGGATCGCGCCGTGAGGCGCGGGGATCGAGATGTCTTTTGCCGATTCCAGTGCGGCGGCTCCGGGTTGCTGACGAAGCGCGCCTGATTTAGAACTCGCGCGCTTCCGGCGGCGTCAGCGTCTCATAGGCGGGACGGCCGGCTTCCTGGAAGGCCTTGTAGACGGCGGCGGCATCGGGATCGAGAACGACGGGCATACGAACAAACCTCGGATTTCGGTTGAAGCGGTCAGGCGGCGGTGCGGCCGCCGTCGACGGTGTAGGCGGAGCCTGAGACATAGCTTGCTTCGTCGGAGGCAAGGAATGCGACAATTGATGCAACCTCCGACGCCTGACCCAGCGGCGCGCCGGGATGCGCTCGACGATCCTGTCCGTCGGCGGCGGCGCGTTGCCGCCGGAAACGGCCCTGGATGATCGCGCTGAGCATCCGGCTGTCGATCATGCCGGGGCAGACACAATTGATGCGCACGCCGGTGCCGGTGCATTCCCAGGAGGCGCTCTTGGTCAGCCCGATCACGGCATGCTTGCTGGCGCTATAGACCGCGAGATGCGGCGAGCCGATCAGGCCCGCGATCGAGGCGGTGTTGATGATGCTGCCCTTGTTCTGCTTCAGCATGACAGGCAGCACATGCTTCATGCCGAGGAAGACGCCGACCACATTGACGTCGAGCACGCGGCGGAACAATTCCAGCGGATAGTCGGTGATGGATTTGACCTCACCTTCGACGCCGGCGTTGTTGTAGAAGGCGTCGATCGTGCCGAACTTGTCGACCGCCTTGCCGACATAATCCTTCACATCGTCCTCGTCGGTGACATCGGCGGTCACCGCGAGTGCCTGCGCCGAAGCTGGCAGGTCCTTGATCGCGCTGTCGAGGTCTGCGCTTTTGCGGTCGACCGCGACGATTCGCGCGCCGCGCTCGGCGAGCAGGCGAACGGTCGCGCTGCCGATGACGCCGGCGGCGCCGGTGACGACGGCAACCCGGCCGTCCAGACGAATGCGATCGGGCATGTTTTCTCCCCTTTGCTCCGGTTACCCGGATTAAAGCGCGGCTGTTCCGCGCGGATTTGAGCCGAACTATTTCATCTCCGGCAAGGGTGGACTAGGGGCGGGAGTGGGGCAGCCGCCCTTTCCCCGCCGCATTCGGCATGTTAACCGGTCGCCTAGCGAGCGGCGGCGAAAACTTTACCCTGTACAATGCCTTCCGATTCGCCCTTAAAGCCGCGCGAGATGCATCGAACCATTGTCCTGGCCGGTATTGCGGCCCTCATCACCGGCTTGGCGGTGTCCGTGGCGGCGACACGCCCGCGCGCGCGCAGATCGGCAACATCTTTTCCGATCCGGTGCCGCGGCCGCCCGGCAATATTCCGCGCGGCAATCAAAATCAGCCACCGCCCGAGGAAGAGGAGGAAGCGGTACCGGCGCTGCCGCAGGGCCGCGTGCTGCCCGCGCCGAACCGCCCACGTCAGGACTCGGCTTTGCCGGGTCCGGTGCAGTCGCAGCCGCTGGCGCCGCCGCCTGGTACCACCGTCGTTCCACAGAACGCGCCGCCCGCGGTCGCCGTGCAGCCACCCCAACCGGGTGGCCAGAACGCGGCAATACCGCCGGGTGCCAATCCCGACGCTGCCCGGCCTGCCGCCCGGACAACGCCAGCCGAAGGGCGCGCCGGCCGTGCCCGCGACCTTGCAGCCCGGCGACGAAGTGGTGCAGGAGCCGCCGGCGTCCAAGATCATCAACAAGAAGGCGAGCTTCTCCGGCCTCGACAAGATCACCGGCCGCATCATCAACTTCGACGAGGATATCGGCGAGACCGTGCAGTTCGGCGCGCTCAGGGTGAAGACCGACGCCTGCTACACGCGCCCTGCGACGGAAGCCACCAACACCGACGCCTTTGTCGAGGTCGACGAGATCACGCTGCAGGGCGAGGTGAAGCGGATTTTTTCCGGCTGGATGTATGCGGCAAGCCCCGGCCTGCACGGCGTGGAGCATCCGATTTACGATATCTGGCTGACCGATTGTAAGGGACCGGAACAGACAATCGTCAGCGCGGCGCCGACCGCGCCGACGCCTGCGCCCGCTCCGCCGCCCGCGCAGAAGCGTCCGCCGCCGCAGAAGCAGGCCGCGCCGCGTCCACCGCCGCAGCCGCAATTCCAGCAGCAACAGCCGCCCCCTCCGCCGCCGCAACAGCAGCGGCCGGGCGGCCTGTTCGGCGGATTGTTCGGAAACTAGCGCATGATCCGGAAAAGTGTGCAGCGGTTTTCCGAAAAGATCATGCGCAAGCAATAACGTCCAAATCCGACGTAAACGACTTTGACTCGGTTCCCTGCCGTAGCGGGTTGCGTCCTGTTGACACGATCGACGCTGATGCGATTCTCCTTCTCGCAAAACGATCCTGACGGACCATCGGATGTCGACCCTGGAAGCCGCATTGCGAGGAGGAGCAGTTGTATTGCTCCTGCTGCGCGTCGTGATCCTCGCTCAGAAACGCGCGAAGCGATCAGGTCAGCCGCTATTCCGCGCTGTTGCTGTTGGGTATCGCGGCCTATATCGTCGAATTCGGCTCCCGGCTTCGGCGCGCTGGATCTGCGCTGGAGACTTCCGGTCCACGTCGTCAGCTCCGGCACGCCGGCCGCATTCTGGATCGCGATGGGCGCGTTTTTCGTCGATGAGTTCCGGCCGCGCTGGTATCACGCGCTCGCCTGGCTCGCGCTGCTCACGCTCGGCGCAACGGAAATGTGGTCAGCATCCGATGTCCATCTATGCGGCACGCTCCGCCCTGTCGGTGCTTTCTGTCGTGCTCGGCATCTGGCATGTGCTGGCGGGTCGAGCGACCGACCTGGTGGAAGGGCGGCGCCGGCTTCGTGTCGGTATGCGGTCGCGACCGCGCTCTACACGGTGCTGATCGTCGCGTCGGACTGGCTTTGGCCCGGTGGCCTGTCGGCTGCGCCGTTCAGTCTCGCGAATGCGGTCGGTTTGATGGGCTTGATCTTCCTGTTCGCGCTGCTGGGCTCGCTGCCATCGACCGGAGAGCCATTGGTGCCCGCCGCGGCGCGAGCGCGGCAGACGCCAGCCCTCCGATCACGACCTGCTCATAGCGACGTCTCCAGCCGGGCCCGATGCGGCGCTGCTCACGGCGCTTCGCAACCTGATCGACCACGACAAGGTCTATCGCGAGCCGGACCTGAGCATCGCGTCACTGTCACAAAAGCTCGACA
The DNA here is from genome assembly GCA_963732085.1 of uncultured Alphaproteobacteria bacterium. Taxonomy (GTDB): domain Bacteria; phylum Pseudomonadota; class Alphaproteobacteria; order Rhizobiales; family Xanthobacteraceae; genus Bradyrhizobium. The sequence goes on from CAVSYJ010000001.1 coordinate 438,193, forward strand.
TTCCCGAATACCGGCTGCGCCACCTGATCAACGAGCAGCTCGGCCATCGCAATTTCAGCGCCTTCATCAACGGCTATCGGCTGGCGGAAGCCGAGGCCGCGCTGGGCGATCCTGCCCAAGCCGCTGTGCCGGTCCTGACGATTGCGCTCGACGCCGGGTTCGGCTCGATCGGCCCGTTCAATCGCGCCTTCAAGGCGCATACCGGGCTGACGCCGACGGAGTATCGACGCGCCCGCCTCGACGCGACGGCGCCGAACGGCTCGCCGATTCTGAATAGGCCGGCCGTTTGCAGGAATTCGGCCAGTCCCGCGGCAGAAATCGGCGCGAGCCGGCGCCTCGCCGTGCAACCTTCGATCCGCGGGCAGGCTGCCTGCGAGCGGAGGTCTGCCATGACGCAGCTCATCCAGATGTTGCAATTCGCCCTTCCCGCCGTGATCGTGATCGCGACGCTGGAGGGCGCTGGTCCTCGCATTGGTGATGCGGCGGAATTATAACTGGCGCGCCTATCTGGCCTCGCTCGCCGATGCGCTCGGCCGGCAATACTTCGTCTACATGTTCCTGCCGCTCAGCCTCGCGCAGCCGCTGGTCGATCTGGCCTGGAGCCATCGGCTGTTCACGGTGCCGCTCAACAGCGCCGGCCGCCGTGGTCGTGCTCGTGATCGCCCAGGATTTCAGCTACTACTGGTTCCATCGCTGCAGCCATCGCGTGCGCTGGTTCTGGGCGACGCATGCGATCCATCATTCGTCGAACGAGTTCAATCTCGCGGCCTCCTACCGCTTCGGCTGGACCGGGCGGCTGAGCGGCGCCGCCGTGTTCTATGTGCCGATGATCTGGCTCGGCTTCGCGCCGGGCCCGGTGTTCATCGCCGCCGGGCTCGGCCTGCTCTACCAGTTCTGGCTGCACGCCGAGTGGATTCCGAAGCTCGGCTGGCTGGAATACGTGCTCAACACGCCCTCGCACCATCGCGTGCACCACGCCGCCAATGCGGAATATCTCGACCGCAATTACGGCGGCATCTTCATCGTGTTCGACCGCCTGTTCGGGACGTTCGTCGCCGAACGGGACGACCTGCCTTGCCGCTACGGCCTGGTGACGCCGCTGCGCTCCAACAATCCGGTCGTCATCGCGTTTCACGAATGGGCGGCGCTGGGCCGCGATCTCTGGCGCGCGCGCTCTTGGCGTGAACGGTTTGCCTGCCTGATCGGCCCGCCGGAGGGCGCTCCGGCGGCGCCGGCCGTCGCGGTACCGACAGCGCGCGATCCCGGTCGCGCAGTCGGGACCGCGGTTGCCTGAACGGCTGAACGGGAGGATCGAATGAGACGGCGCCAGTTTATTTCACTACTCGGCGGGGCTGCGCTGGCGCCGCTCGCCGCGTCACGTGTCGACGCGGGGCCGCCTGAGAGCTGCGGTGTTCCCCTTGTGCGCGACGACGGCTGGCCTGTTGCCGCCGCCAGTGAGGACAAGCTCGTCGACCGCGATGCGCTGTGCGGGATGGCTGATCGGCTCGCGGCCACGGGCGCCAACGTGCACGCCGTTCTGGTGACGCACGGCGGCAAGCTGGTGTTTGAGCGCTACTTGAGCGGCCCCGACGAGGTGGACAACCGCAAGGTCAGAAACGTCGTCTTCGATGCCGACACGCTGCACGACATGAAGTCGGTCTCGAAGAGCGTCGGCGTCGCTCGCAACCGGGATCGCGATCGATCGCGGCCTGATCGCCGGCGTCGACGAACCGATCCTGAATTTCTTCCCCGAACTGTCCGACCTGCGTTCCCCCGAGAGGGACCGTTTCAAGCTGGTGCACGCGCTCACCATGTCGATGGGTCAGAAGTGGGTAGAGGCGACCCCGGAGACGGGAGACGAGGACAACGACGAGGCGCGCATGAACAGGTCGCCGGATTCCTCCGTTACGTCCTCGGTCTGCCGGTGACGGCCCCGCCGGGACGCGAGTTCTTCTACAACACTGGCGCGCTCGCGCTCGTGTCGGCCATCATGCACAAGGCGACCGGACGCCCGCTCGACGAATTTGCCCGCGAGGCGTTGTTCGAGCCTCTTGGCATCACGGCAGTGGAGTGGAAGCGCCGCAAGGGTGACACAGATGCCGGCGGGGGATTGCGCCTGCGGCCGCGCGACCTGGCAAAAATCGGCCAGCTCGTGCTTGCGGGCGGCCGTTGGAACGGCCGGCAGATCGTCTCGAAGGCATGGATCGATGCTTCGATGACTCCGCGGCTCGAGGCCACCGGTCGCTATTTCTACGGGTACCTGTGGTGGTTCGGCCGGTCCTTGATCAATGGCCGGGAGGTGCACTGGTCCGCTGCGCTTGGCCGTGGTGGGCAGTCGATCCACGTCGTCCCGGAGCTCGATCTCGTTGTCGTGGTGACCGCGGGATACTACCAGGACTACAGCCCGCGCGCGTTCCCGCTGCAGTACGGCGTTTTCAGGGACGTTCTGCAGGCGGTTTCGCCTCCGGGCTAACTGATCCGGACTCATTGCCGTTCGGCGATGATCGCAAGCGCCTCTTCGCCCTTGACCGGCCGGCTGAACGTCAGCCGCATGAAATCGGCGGGCTCGCCCAGCAGCGCCTTGTCGAGCATCGCGGTGTAGCGCCGCCGGGGAATCTCGAGCGCGCCAAAGCTCTTCAGATGCTCGGTGACATATTGGGTGTCGAGCAGCTCGAAGCCGCCCGTGATCAGCCGCGCCACCAGATGCACCAGCGCCACCTTGGAGGCGTCGCGGACGCGGTGGAACATGCTCTCGCCGAAGAAAGCGCGCCCCAGGCTCACGCCGTAGAGCCCGCCGACGAGGTCGCCGTCCTGCCAGGCCTCGACGCTGTGGCCGTGGCCGAGCGCATGCAGGCCGAAATAGAGATCGCGGATGCGCTTGTTGATCCAGGTGTCCTCGCGGCCCTCGGCGCGGCGCGGCGCAGCCGGCGATCACGGCCTTGAAGGCCTTGTTGACGGTGATGGTGAAGGCATCCGAGCGCACGGTGCGCGCCAGCCGCGAGGAGACGCGGAAGCCGTCGAGCGGAATCACGCCGCGGATTTCCGGCTCGACCCAGAACAGGGTGGGATCGTCGGCGCTCTCGGCCATCGGAAAGATGCCGCAGGCATAAGCGCGCAGCAGCACTTCGGGCGTGATTTCGGCGGTGGCGGAGTCGCGCGATGTCATGAGGTCGAGGATAGCAGGGCGCGACGGTCCTGTAAGCCCGGCGAGCGTACAAGCCTACTTCGCGGCGGCGCTGGCGGCCTTTGCGGCTTTGGTGCGGGCAAAACGCAGCACGATCCGCGTTCCCTTATGGTTGGGATCGCGCTCGGCGGTGGCCTCCAGCTTGGTGGCCATGGCGCTGACGATGCGCTGGCCCATGCCGGTGGAGCGGGGATCGCTCTTGCCGTTGATGCCGACCCCATCATCGCTGATCGACAGCACGATATCGTTGCCTCGCCGCGCAGGTCGACATGGATCGGCCCTGCGCCATCGGGATAGGCGTATTTGACCGCGTTCATGACCAGCTCATTGGCGATGATGCCGATCGCCACCGCGCGGTCCGGATCGATCTCGATCGGCTCCGCCTTCAGCGTGAGCCGCGACATCCGGTTGCCCTCGGCGGAGCGGCGGAGATCGTCGAGCAGGGCGTCGAGATACTGGTTGAGCAGCACGCTCTTGAGGTCTTGCGAGGTGTAGAGGCGGCGATGCACCTGCGCGACCGCGGCGACGCGGCCCATGGCGTTGGTCAGCGCCGCCTTGACGTCGTCCTGGGTCGCGGAGTTGGCCTGCAGATGCAGCAGCGAGGCGATGATCTGCAGCGAGTTGCCGACGCGATGGTTGACCTCGCGCAGCAACAGCTCGCGCTCGGCGGCGAGCGCGGCGTAACGGTCGCGCGAGGCATGCACCTCGGCCTCGGCCTCGTCGCGGGCCTTTTGCAGCGCCGCCTGCCGCAGCGCGCCGTCGACGGCGACCTGCAACAGCGGAATGAATTCGCCGCGCGCATCCTTGACCAGATAGTCGGCCGCGCCCGCCTTCAGCGCGGTCACCGCGATGCTGGAATCCTGCGAGGCCGTGACGAACACGACAGGCGGCGCGCCCGGGATCGCCATGATCCGCTCCAGCGTCTCCAGCCCATCCATCTCCGGCATGTACTGGTCGAGCGCGACCACGTCGATGCCGCCCTCGCGCAGCCGTTCCAGCCCGCGCGCGCCGCTCGGGGCATGCACGACCTTCAGGCCGAGCCGCGACAGCCCGCGGTCGACCAGACGCGCGAGCGCATCGTCGTCGTCGATATAGAGCAGCGTGGGTGACGCGGAGGTCATGGGGCGGCCGGGGGGACCTGGATCACGGAGAAGAATAGACCCAACTGCCGGATGGCGTTGGCAAAACTTTCGTAGTTGACCGGCTTGGTAATGTAGACGTTGCAGCCGAGCTCGTAGCAGCGCTTGATTTCCTGGGAATCGTCGGTCGTGGTCAGCACCACCACCGGCGCGCACTTCAAATACTTGTTTTCCTTGACCTGACGCAGGATCTCGATGCCGGTCATGTCGGGCAGGTTGAGATCGAGCAGGATCAGCAAGGCCTGGCCCTTGTGTTCGATCCCGCTGCCGTCCTTGCCGAAGAGATAGTTGACGGCGGATGTACCGTCGGTGAACGGCATGATCTCATTGTTGACACCGCTTCGCCGGATATTCCGCTCAATCAGGCGCGCGTGTCCTTCGTCGTCCTCGATCATCACTATTGTTACTGGGGTGGTCATGGTCGCCATGGTTGCTGCGTTCCATTTGATGGGAAGGGTGATGGTGAAAGTGCTGCCTGCCGAGTTCCGATGAAACCGTCATGGTTCCACCGAGCCGGCGCACCAGCGCGCGGACATGGGCGAGCCCGATGCCCTGACCCGGTCTGTCCTGGGTTCCGGCGCGCCGGAACAGGTCGAAGATGCGCTGATGGTCCTTGGGATCGATGCCGCGCCCGTTGTCGCTGATTTCAAACACCGCAAAGCCGAGCTTGGTTCGGCCGCGGATCGCGATCTCGCCGGGAACTCCGGGCTTGAGATATTTGATCGCGTTGTCGATGATGTTGGAGAAGATTTGCTCCAGCGCAAGCCGGTCGCTGACGATGTCGGGCAGCGGCGCGACGTGGATTTCGGCTTTGGCTTCCTCGGCCTGGTGCGCGAGCGTGGAGATGATCGCCTCGATCAGCTCGCGCATGTCGATCCTGACCGGCTCGAATTCGCGCTTGCCTTCGCGGGTCAGGTTCAGGATCGCCGAGATCAGCCGATCCATCTTGGCGATCGAGGATTTGATGAAGCCGAGCGCCTCGGTGAAATCCTCGGAGAGCTGCTTGTCGTCGCCCTCCAGCGCAGGCTCGGCATCGACGGGAACGACCGGCACCGCCGCCGCGGCGACCGCATGGCCGAGCGCGGCGATGCGCCGGAAGATGCTGTTGCGCAATTCCTCGAGCTCGCTGGTGAAACCCATGATGTTCACCAGCGGCGAGCGCAGATCGTGGCTGACGATATAGGCGAAGCGCTGGATTTCCTCGTTGGCCTCGCGCAGATCGGCGGTGCGCTCGTCGACGGTGGCCTCGAGATTGACGTTGCTGTCGCGAAGGCGCGACTCGGCCGCGTCGCGCGCCCGGCTTTCACGCCGCACCAGGAAGATCGAGATCCGGCCGAGCGCGATCGACGAGACAGGAGCCCGCAATCGTCACGCTCGAGGCCATGGTCTGGCTGCGGTCGGCATTGGCCGTGCGCAGCGCGAGCAGCCGCATTTCCTCGTCGCGCATGGCGTGCGCCGACGTCGCGGATGGTAGAGTTGGTATCGCCGGAGGCGACCGCGCGAACCAGTGCAATCGCCTTGTCTTGCTCGCCTTGTTTGACGAACTGCATTTCCTGCGCGAATTGGTCAAGCCGGGTCTCGATCGCGGCGCGCAGCTTCCTGATGTTCTCGACCTGCGCAGGGTTGTCGCCGGTGAGATGGGCAAGCTTGTCGAGATCGGGAATGACCTCTGCGACTGCGTCTTGATGATCGCTGAGGAATTCCGGAACCGATGTCAGAAGGTAGCCGCGTGCCCCGCTTTCGGCCCGGCGGATTTCGAGCAGAGCGCGTTGGTCTGGTTCTCGACCTCGACGGTGTGCACCACCCAGCCGCTGTCCTCGCGCGCCTTGTTGACGAAAAGCACGCAGGCCACGCTGACCGCGACCAGCACCAGAAATCCCGCTGTCAGCAGCAGGATTTGCAACGTCGCGCGCCTGTAGGCCATCGCAGGCGATGAGCTCGAGTTTGTGCAGGAATTCGAAGGACCCCGAGTCGAAACTCTCCCAACTCGGCAGAACGCGCATCGCGGCAATTGGTTCCGGCGGATTGGAACTTTTTGCTGAACTCAGCCGCCCGCCTGGCCGGCCAGATACTGCTCGAGCCAGTGGATGTGGTAGTCGCCATCGATGATGGCGGGCTCGCGGACCAGGGCGCGGAACAGCGGCAGCGTGGTCTCGATGCCGTCGACCACCATCTCGTCCAGCGCCCGGCGCAGCCGCATCAGGCATTCGCTGCGGGTCTTGCCATGCACGATCAGCTTGCCGACCAGCGAGTCGTAATAGGGCGGGATCGTGTAGCCCTGATAGACTGCGGAATCGATGCGCACGCCGAGGCCGCCGGGCGGATGATACTGTTTGATCTTGCCCGGGCGAGGGCCGGAAGGTCGTCGGGTTCTCGGCATTGACCCGGCATTCGATGGAATGGCCGATGATCGTCACGTCCTCCTGCGTGCAGGGCAGCTCGCCGCCGGCGGCGATGCGGATCTGCTCCAGCACGAGATCGATGTCGGTGATCATCTCGGTGACGGGATGCTCGACCTGGATGCGCGTGTTCATCTCGATGAAATAGAACTCGCCGTCCTCGTAGAGGAACTCGACGGTGCCGACGCCGAGATATTTCATGCTCCTGCATCGCTTTCGCGACGGTCAGCGCCGATCCTCGAGCGCGCGGCGGCATCGAGCGCGGGCGAGGGGCCTTCCTCCCAGACCTTCTGGTGGCGCCGCTGCAGCGAGCAGTCGCGCTCGCCGAGATGGATGGCGCCGCCGCGGCCGTCGCCGAGCACCTGGATTTCGATGTGGCGGGGCTTTTGCAGGTATTTTTCCAGATAGACCGAGGCGTCGCCGAACGCGGACTTGGCTTCGTTGGCGGCGGTCGAGAGCGCCAGCGCGAGATCGTCTGCGGTGTGCGCGACCTTCATGCCGCGGCCGCCGCCGCCGGCCGCCGCCTTGACCAGCACGGGAAAGCCGATCTCGCTTGGCGATCGCCATCGCGTCGTCGGCGCGAGGTGACCGCGCCGTCGGAGCCGGGCACCACGGGAATGCCGAGCTTCATCGCGGTCTTCTTGGCCTCGATCTTGTCGCCCATCAGGCGGATGTGCTCGGCCTTGGGGCCGATGAAATGCAGATTGTGCTCGCCGAGGATCTCGGCGAAGCGCGCGTTCTCCGACAGGAAGCCGTAGCCGGGATGCACGGCGTCCGCGCCGGTGATCTCGCAGGCCGCAAGCAGCGCGGGAATATTGAGATAGCTGTCCTTCGACGGCGGCGGGCCGATGCACACGCTCTCGTCGGCAAGCCGCACATGCATGGCGTCGGCATCCGCGGTGGAGTGCACGGCGACCGTCGAGATGCCGAGCTCCTTGCAGGCCCGCAGCACGCGAAGCGCGATCTCGCCGCGGTTGGCTATGAGAATTTTATCGAACATGCTTTTCCAGGCGAAATGGCGAGTAGCAAGTGGCGAATAGAGAAGGTGAGAGGCTATTCGCTACTCGCTATTCGCTACTCGCCTCTACTCGATTATCACCAGAGGCTCGCCGAATTCGACCGGCTGGCCGTCCTCGACGAGGATCTGCGTCACGGTGCCGGCGCGCGGCGAGGGAATCTGGTTCATGGTCTTCATCGCCTCGATGATCAGCAGCGTCTGTCCGGCGGTGACGCGGGTGCCGACCTCGATGAAGGGCTTGGCGCCGGGCTCGGGCGACCAATAGGCAGTGCCGACCATCGGTGAGGGCACGACGCCCGGATGGTTGGCCAAATCGGCGACCAGGGCAGCCGCTGCCGCAGATGCAGTGGCCGGCACTGCCGCGACAGCGCCAAGCGCAACCGGCGCAAGGCTCGACGGCATCGCGGCGGCGATCGAGATGTTGCGGGCCACGCGCACGCGAAGCCCGGCGCGCTCGATCTCGATCTCGGTGAGACTGGTCTCGTCAAGCAGGAGCGCGAGTTCGCGGATGAGCGCGCTGTCCTCGCTGGAAGATTTACCCTTGTTGTCCGGCTGGCGCGCCATGATGTCAGATCCAGAACTCGTGCAGACTTGTTTGAGAATTGTCAGGCTTTGGCCTTGGCGCCGATCCTGGCGGCAAGACCCGTTATCGCGAGCCGATAGCCGTCGATGCCGAAACCCGCAAGCATCGCGACGGCGCCATGGCGGTGAAGGAGTGGTGACGGAAGCTCTCGCGGGCGTGGATATTGCTGATGTGAACCTCGATGGCGGGGACCTTCACCGCCTTCAGTGCGTCATGCAGCGCGATCGAGGTATGCGAAAAGGCGCCGGCATTGATGATGATGCCCGCGGCATCGCGTGCATGCGCCTCCTGGATGAAGTCGATCAGCTCGCCCTCATGGTTGGACTGCCGGCAATCGGCGCGTCAGCCCGAATTGCGCGGCGGTCTCGCTGCAGAGCTTCTCGACGTCGGCGAGTCTCGCATGACCATAGGTCTGCGGCTCGCGCGTTCCCAGCATGTTGAGGTTGGGGCCGTTGAGCACGTAGATGGTCTTGTTCTGGGATTTTTCTGGAGTCTTCGCCATCCCGGTTCCGGCAGTCAGCTGGGCTGGGCCGCTTATAGGTAACAAAGACAGGAAACGGAAGCCTTCAGGCCGTTTTACGTGGCGTCCCGCGCGCCTCATGCGGACCGCCAAAAAGCGCTCTGAAGCTACGGAATTCCTTGCATTAACCACAGTCAGAGGTTGGCCGCCGGCGGTCCGGCAGGCGAGGGCTTGGCTGAGCGCAAAAAAAGGGCGGGCGCAACGTGCGCCCGCCCGGGGTTTCGGACTGTTCTCAGCCTCAGGTGTTCAGGACAGCCACGATCTCATAGGTGTTCGGATCGATCACCAGGATCTCGTCGCGGACGAGAATGTACTTGAAGCCACGCCATTCCGGATAGATCGTCACGACTTCCGTCGGCAGTGGGTAGAACGTCACGCCCTCGCGCGGCACGCGGGTACCGACGCTGACCGAGAAGTTCACGTTGTCGACCGACTTGACATGCTCATTGCGGATCACGCTCGTGATCTTGGTGCGCTGCTCGGTCGAGAGGTTGGCGTGGGCGCCGGCCTGACCGGTGGTCGTCTTCTCGGTTGTGGTCGACTTGTTGGTCTCGGCGGCCTTGTTGCCCTCACGGCCCTCGGCCTTCATGTTTTTGTCGCCGCCCTCACGGCCCTCGGCCTTCATGTTGTTGTCGCGGCCTTCGCGACCTTCGGCCTTCATGTCCTTGCCGCCGCCTTCGCGACCTTCAGCCTTCATGTCCTTGCCGCCGCCCTTCATGTTGTCGTCGGCGCGCTGGTTCTTCGATGCGCCCGGCGACTTGTCGGTCTGGGTCGACTTCATGTCGTGACCAGCGCCAGCCCTTGCCGGGTTCCGCGCTTTCGCTCTTCTGGGTCGGCGCCGCACCGGCTCCGCCGCCAGCCGACGGCGCGCTCTGCTGCATTCCGGCGCCGCCAGCGGCGCCGCCCTCATTCTTCATACCCTGCGCATTCACGGCGCCGGCGCCCGCCATCAGCGCGATCGCGGCAACCGAAATCAGAAAACGTTTGCTCATAGCCTCTCCTCACAGTGTTTGGCATTGCCCGCGCGAACAACGGCAGGAGACATCCGATGTTCCACGCAAATCCGGGTTCCAGCGGGTTTGTTTCTTGAACGCGCGATGAACGGGTCGGCCATAACAAAACGCGTCAGCCACGACAAAAAGGCCGGTTTCTCAACCGGCCTTTGCTGATTCCTCGAACTGATGAAGGCTTCAGCAGGACGCTTTGCCGCAGCGGGCGATGCCGATCTTTTCCTTCAGCCCGTCGAGACCGACCGCGCCGACCACGATCTGCTTGCCGATCACGTAGCTCGGCGTGCCGTTCAGGCCCATCTCTTCGGCGAGCTTCATGTTCTCCTCGATGGTGGCCTTGACCTCGGGGCTGGCGAGGTCCTTTTCGATCCGCGCGGTGTCGAGGCCGGCGTCCTTGGCCGCGGCCATCGCGCGCGCCTTGTCGGCGACGCCGCGGCCGCCAAGCAGCTTCTGATGGAAGTCGAGATATTTCTTGCCGGTCGGATCCTGCATGCGCACGGCAACTGCCACCTTGGCCGCTTCGACCGAGCCCTCGCCCAGCACTGGGAACTCCTTCAGCACGACCTTCAGCCGGGAGTCGTTCTTGATCAGATCGAGCATGTCGGCCATGGCGCGCTTGCAGTAGCCGCAATTGTAGTCGAAGAACTCGACGAAAGTGACGTCGCCGTCCTTGCTGCCCAGCGTCACGCCGCGCGGCGAGTTGAAGATCGCTTCGGCGTTCTGCGCGATGCTCGCTTCATGCTTTTCGGTCTCGGCGGCGGTCTGCCGCTTCTGCAGCTCGTTCATCGCCTCTTCCAGCACTTCGGGATGAGCGACGAGATAGCTCTTGACGATCGCCTCGATGTCGCCGCGCTGCGTGTCGGTGAAGCTTTGCGCAGACGCGGATACCGGCGCGCCGAGCAGGGCGAGCGCGAGGACAGGGGCGAGAAAACGAGGCATTGGCAAATCCTTGTTGGGTGGGGCGGTCCGTCGAAACCAATATACCCCGAGTTGCGCTGTTTATTTCCAGGTTCGACTTGAGCTTCAGGTGCTGGCCTTGTGTTGCTTTATTTGGCTTTAGTTGTTCTTGGAGCCGGGCAAGGGTTTCGCCGTAACGATATCGTCGGCCCTGACCCAACCCGGCGTGCCCACGGCAAAGCGGGTCTTGGCGCGGGCAGCGAGCTGACGTGCGGTCTTGTTGTCACCGCGAAGATAGGCGGCCTGGGCGGATGCCAGATCGGCTTCCGCGTAGTCTCCTTTCTTGCCGTAGGCCATCGCCAACTGGCTATAGCCGAGCGGCGCCTCGCTTTCCCGCACCACCGCGGCGCGAAGGATGGCGATGGCCTCGTCGGTGTGCGCCTTATTATCCGTGGCGACCAGTGCCTGCCCAAGTAACATCTCGATGAGGGGGGCGTTGTTGGAAAGCGCGATCGCCTTGTGCAGCGGCGCGATCGCCTCGCCGGGCTTGCCGCCCTCGAGCAGCGCCTGGCCCTTCAACTCGTAGAAATACGGATTGTTCGGCTGCGCCTGGATCAGCCCGTCGATCTGGGCAAGCGCGTTGTTGAGATCGCCATGGAGGTAGGCCGTGATGGCGCGCGCATAGCGCGCAGGCAGGGTGGTGTTCGACAGCGGATAGCGGCGATAGACGGTGTCCTGCCGCTCCATGAAGGCGGAGATCTTGGCGCGCATCATGTCGTGGCGAAGCTGCAGGGCCGGATCGTCCTTCTTGTCCCAGTAGGGACTGGCGCGCGCGATCTGTTCCAGCGCGGCGACGCGCTCGGCGGGCATCGGATGCGACTGCAGATAGGGGTCGGCGCCGCGCGCGGCGAACAGGCTTTCATTGGTGAAGCGGCGGAACGTATCGTACATGCCCTTGGCGGACTGACCGGTCGCGGTCAGGAATTTCACACCGGCGCGGTCGGCGTTTTCCTCCTGCTGGCGCTGGTAGGACAGGAGGCTGCGCCGAATCATCTCGCCGGGGCCCGCAACGGCCGCAGCGCCCGCGTCCGATAGACCCGAGCCGGCTGTTCCTTTCGCGGCGCCCGCGACAATGGCGCCGACGCCGAGCAGCATCGCGATGATCATCTGGGTTTGGGCGTGCGCCAACTGCTCGCGAAGCTTGGCAAGGTGACCGCCGGCCAAATGGCCGGTTTCATGCGCGAGCACGCCGATCAGCTGGTTCGGCGTCTCCGATTGCATGATCGCGCCGTAGTTCACGAAGATGCGGCGGCCGTCGGCAACGAAGGCGTTGAACGTGGCCTCGTTGATGATCACCATCTGGATGTTCTGCTTCTCCAGCCCCGCGGCGCGCAGGATCGGCCGCGTGTATTCGCGCAGCAGCGCTTCCGACTCGGTGTCGCGCAGGATCGGCGGGCCCTGGTTCTCCTGGGCGCGCAGTTGAGGCATCGGGGCGAGCGCCAGCGCGGCGGCGACCGTCACTGCGGTCAGGCCGGAACGTCTCTTGCGCAGGGCGAGGGCGAGCAGCATTGGGGTCTTTGGCGATTGGCCTTTGGCCGGATACGGGATATGCCCTACCAAGCGGTCGAATACGGCCCATGTGGGGCACAGGGTGGCTTGGGTTCCCATGACAGAGCTGCCGGGTCAAATAACAAATTCAACATGCAAGAAGCGACGTTCAGACAGCGCGTAGCGAACCTGCTTTCGGCCTCGACCCGAAGCGATGTTCCGCCGTTCATGGTGATGGACGTGATGTCGGCGGCCGAGCGGATCGAGGCGGCCGGCGGCCATGTCATTCACATGGAGGTCGGCCAGCCTGCCGCGTCCGCGCCGAAAACGGCGTTGGCTGCGGCTCGCGCCGCGCTCGGGGCTGAGACGGATCGACTACACCTCCGCGCTCGGCATCCCCAGCTTGCGCGCGCGCATCGCGCGGCATTATCGCGACGCTTACGGCTGCGAGGTCGATGCGAGCCGGATCGTGGTCACGACGGGCTCGTCCGGCGCGTTCATTCTCGCGTTTCTGTCGATGTTCGAGTCCGGCGATCGCGTTGCCGTCACGGTGCCCGGCTATCCGCCATATCGGCACATCCTCACCGCGCTCGGCTGCGAGCCCGTGCTGATCGAGACGTCAGCGGCGAGACGCGCCATGCCCTGACCGGCGAAGCGCTGCTGGAGGCGCATCGCAGGAAGCCGCTGCAGGGCGTGCTGGTCGGCAGTCCCGCCAATCCGACGGGTACCATGATGTCGCGCGAGGCGCTCGACCTCGCTGATCGCAGCGGCGCAAGGCGCGGGCATCCGCTTCATTTCCGACGAGATCTATCACGGGCTCGACTATGCGTTTGCCGCGGTGACCGCGGCCGAGTTGTCGCCGCATGCGCTCGTGATCAATTCCTTCTCGAAATATTTCTGCATGACCGGCTGGCGGGTCGGCTGGATGGTGGTGCCGGAGCCGCTGGTCCGCCCGGTCGAACGGCTGCAGCAGAATCTCGCGATCTCGGTGCCGACGCTGTCGCAGATCGCGGCGCAAGCGGCTTTCGACGGCCGAGAGGAGATGGAAGCGATCAAGCGCGGCTATGTCGAGAACCGCCGCATCCTGATCGAGGGACTGCCCGGGGCCGGTCTCACCAGGTTCCTGCCCGCCGACGGCGCATTCTATCTCTACGCCGACGTCTCCGATTTCACCTCCGACAGTTTCGCATTCGCCAGGAAGATGCTGGAGGAGGCGCATGTCGCCGCGACGCCCGGCGTCGACTTCGATCCCGCTCACGGCAGGAATTTCATCCGCTTCTCTTACGCGCGCTCGGCCGACGACATGCGCGAGGCGGTGCAGCGCATCGCGCGCTGGCTCGCATAAAGCAAAAACCGCCCGGTTTGCGCCGGGCGGTTTTTCGCTTTTCAAACTCGCTCGCGACTACTCGCCGCCGCCGAAGCGGCGTGACCACCAGCCCGCCTTGCGCGGTTGGGTTTCCCCGTTGGTTTCCGCGGCTGGCTCAGCGGGCGCACCAGCCGGGGGCTCCTGCGCCTGGTGGGTCATCGGCGCCGGCGCTTCCGACGGCGCGCTGCCGAAGCTCACCTTCTCGCGCACGGTCGAGCGGCGGCGCGCGGCCCTTTCGCTCTCATGGGCGGGTTCTTCGGGTGGAGATGCGGCTGCCGTTTGGGGAACGTGATCCTCGGGCTGCAGCGAAGGCTGGCTTGTGGCGACCGGTTCGGGCTGCGCAATCGACGGCGCAGGCTCGGGTGTGCCGCCGTCGAAATCGGCGACCGCAATCTCGACCTCGGAAGGCTGCGGCGGCGTGAGCTCGTCGCTGATCGATGCCGCGAGCCCGTCCTCGCGATCCCCGCTGCCACCGCGACGGCGTCGGCCGCCCCGGCGGCCGCGGCGGCGCGGACGCCGCTCGCCACCCTGATTGTCGCCACGGGCAAAGCTCGGCTGCTCCTCGGATTCGTCCTCCTCGGCTTCGCCTTCCTCTCCGTTAGGCTCGGCGCCTGGCTCGGCAATAGCAGCTTCGCCGTGCTCGCGCTCCTCGCGCGGTTGGCTCGCCTCGCGTGGCTCACCACCGCGTCCGCGGCGGCGCTTGCGACGCTTTCCGCGGCGCTGACTGCCGCCATCCTGTTCGGCTTCGCCGTCGCCGGCTTCGCCAGCTTCTTCGGCAAGCCCTTCGGTTTCCTCGGCTTCCACCTCGGATTCGAGCTCGGCATCGAAGCCATCGTCCTCATCGGCGGCATCCTCGCCGTGCATCGGCTGGGCCGCGGCCTGCGCGGCTATCAGCGCTTTCGCCGCTTCCAGCGTGTGCACCTGCTCGCCGCGATCGATGATGTAGGACTGCACGCCGCTGACGTTCGGATCGGAGACGACCGACAGCGAAACCTTGAAGGAATTCTCGAGATCGCGAAGATGGCCGCGCTTGTGGTTCAGCACATAGAGCGCGACGTCGTTGCGGGTGCGCACCACGAGATTGTGGGTCGCGCCCTTCATCAGGATTTCCTCGATGCCGCGCAACAACTGCAGCGCGACCGAAGAGACCGAACGGACATGGCCGGTGCCGCCGCATTGCGGGCAGGGCTCGGTCGAGCTTTCCAGCACGCTGGCGCGGATGCGCTGGCGCGACATTTCCAGCAGGCCGAAATGCGAGATGCGGCCGACCTGGATGCGCGCGCGGTCCTGCCGCAGGCAATCGGAGAGCTTGCGCTCGACCGCGCGGTTGTTGCGCTTCTCGTCCATGTCGATGAAATCGATGACGATCAGGCCGGCGAGGTCGCGCAGGCGAAGCTGGCGGGCGACTTCTTCCGACGCCTCCAGATTGGTCTTGAGCGCGGTGTCCTCGATATGGTGCTCGCGGGTGGCGCGCCCCGAGTTGACGTCGATCGAGACCAGCGCCTCGGTCTGGTTGATGACGATGTAGCCGCCGGAGCGCAACTGCACCGTCGGCGAGAACATCGCATCGAGCTGGCTCTCGACGCCCATGCGCGAGAACAGCGGCTGGCCCTCGCGATAAAGTTTTATCGCGCGCACGTTCGCCGGCATCAGCATCTTCATGAAGTCGCGCGCCTCGCTATAGCCGGCTTCGCCCGCGACCTGGATTTCGTCGATCTCCTTGTTGTAGAGGTCGCGCAGCGAGCGCTTGATCAGCGAGCCTTCCTCGTAGACCAGGGTCGGCGCCTGCGACTTCAGGGTCAGATCGCGCACGGTCTCCCACATCCGGATCAGATATTCGAAGTCGCGCTTGATCTCGGGCTTGGTGCGCGAGGCGCCGGCGGTGCGCAGGATGATGCCCATGCCCTCGGGCACGTCGAGGTCCTGCACCACTTCCTTCAGCCGCGAGCGGTCCTGGGCGGAGGTGATCTTGCGGCTGATGCCGCCGCCGCGCGCGGTGTTGGGCATCAACACGGCGTAGCGTCCGGCGAGCGACAGGTAGGTGGTCAGCGCCGCGCCCTTGTTGCCGCGCTCTTCCTTGACGACCTGCACCAGCATCACCTGGCGGCGCTTGATGACTTCCTGGATCTTGTACTGACGGCGCGGACGGAACGGCCGCTCCGGCACTTCTTCCAGCACGTCGTCGCCGCCGACGGACTCGACGACTTCCTCCTCGGCTTCCTCGCCGTCGTCATCCTCGTCATGCACGGTGTCGCCGGCGGGAGCGGGAGTCAGCTCGCCTTCGGCAGCCAGCGCATGCGCGGCGCGGCCGTGCTCATCATGAGGCGCATCGTCGGCGTGGGCGACATTCTCCCGAACCCGCTCTTCCTCGTCGCGCTCGTCATGACTGTCGGTCTCGTTGAACTCGGGGGCGAGCGGCTCGTTCAGCGCGGTGGCAACGGAGGCCTCGACCGCGGCCGCGACCGGCATCTCGGCGTGGTGATCGTCGGCAGCCGTCTCGGACGCAGCATCGTGCGCATGACCGGCATCATCGTGGGCGTGATCGTGGTCATGGTGATCGTCATGATCCGCGTGGGCGTGCGCGTCGTCATGCGCCTCGTGCGCGTGCTCGTGGCCGTCGTGATCATGGTGCGCGGTTTCGGCGTGAGCCTCGCCTTCATGCGAATGCTCGTGCCCGACAGGCGCCGCAGTCGTCTCGCCTTCGGCGTGCTCGACGACCTCGCTTTGCACGCGCTCGCCACGGTCGCGGCGGCGTGAATTGCGATGGCGTGGGCGACGGCGGCCGTGACGGTGCTCGTCTTCTTCCTCGGCCTCGCGGTGGGCGCGCTCGTCGGCCTCGATCAGCGCCTGACGGTCGGCGACCGGGATCTGGTAGTAGTCCGGATGGATTTCGCTGAAGGCGAGGAAGCCGTGGCGGTTGCCGCCATATTCGACAAAGGCGGCCTGCAGCGACGGTTCGACGCGCGTGACCTTGGCGAGATAGATATTGCCGCGGAGCTGCTTGCGCTGGGCGGTCTCGAAATCAAACTCTTCGACGCGATTGCCACGGACCACGACGACCCGGGTCTCCTCCGGGTGGGTGGCATCGATCAACATTTTGTTCGGCATTTTTGAACTCTTGGAGGCGGCGGACGCGTATGGCCGTGGGCGCTGACTGCGCCGAGGGGTGACGCGACGGTCCACCTGATTCGGGGGTGAGGGGAAGGCCGAAGCACAACCCAAAGCGCCGCGCTCCACGCAATTGCCGCGGACGACGCCGCGCGGAGCTATCGCTCCGCATCGGCGCGGATGGTCCGCAGAATTGGCTTGGCAACACAGTCTGGCGCATCAAGCGTCGGCCCGTCTGGAACATGTCTGGCGGCGGTG
This sequence comes from uncultured Alphaproteobacteria bacterium, assembly GCA_963732085.1. GTDB lineage: Bacteria > Pseudomonadota > Alphaproteobacteria > Rhizobiales > Xanthobacteraceae > Bradyrhizobium. The sequence goes on from CAVSYJ010000001.1 coordinate 455,223, forward strand.
GGCCGCCTGTGGTCGCTGATGGCCGTCTTTGCGGCGCCGGAGCGCGCGCCTGAAATCAGAGATGGACCCCTCCGGGTCCGGTTATGGCCGTATCGCCGCTCAAAACCGTCCCTTGAGGCGTGAGTGCCTGGGATCGGACGCCCCCTGGGCTCGGGAACCGTCCCTCCTTGCGGCCGCGCGGCTCGCGCTGGCTCTGGGAGGGCCGGAAGAACGCTGGAATCGTCCAAAAAAGGCCGGTTCCGGCGCTGCACCGGGAGGCTGAACGCGACACAACCGGGAGTAATCGCCGTCAGCACCCCGTACATACGTGGATTGGGCAGCTACTGCAAGCTAGTGCCGCCGATCTGAAGTCCCTGATTCACTCGCGGCAAGGTCGGGTTCAGGGACTTCAGATCGAAAGCGGCACTGGAATCATAGATTTGATAGTGCCCGTAGCTTTCCGAAGTCCGCGAAAAGGTATCGCGGCGACGTGGCGCGGACTTCGGAAAGTGGGCACTGGCCGTCGCGGGCCGGCAACAGTCATTCTTATTCACAAAATGCACATCAAGATGCCGTTAAGAAGTCGTTAACCCTGCGGTTTTATTGGGCTAGTAAAGGCGCCTCGGAGGCAGGGGAATCGGTGGCGACCCGCGCAAATCGACAGGTTTTGCTGGGCGGCGCGTTGCTGTGCGCTGCAGCATTGGGGTGCGCCGAGCTATCCCTCGTGAGCGCGGCTGAAGAGCAGGCGCCGCCGTCTCAGGCCCAATCGCAACCCCAGGCCAGCGCGCCGGGCTTCCCGGTCGCGTCCGACGCCCGGCTTGCCGGAGACGCCAAGCTGACCCGCTTTGTGCTGGACCTCGACAAGACCATCCAGTTTCGCGCCTTTGCGCTCGACGATCCCTACCGGGTCGTGATCGACATTCCACAGGTCAATTTCCGCCTTCCACCCGGCACCGGCACCTCAGGGCGCGGGCTGGTGAAGGCTTTCCGCTACGGCATGGTGATGCCGGGCGGCTCCCGGATGGTGTTCGATCTGACGGGGCCGGCAAGGATCGCCAACGCCACGATGCTCGATGCCGCCAACGATCAGCCGCCGCGGCTGGTGGTCGAACTGGAAGATGTGGATCGGCCGACTTTCCTGCAATCGCTTCATGCCAACGGCCGCCCCGAGCTGAAGCCTTCGGAATCGATGGCCGCCGTCGCGCCCCAGCCGGCGCCTCCTGCCAAGCCCGGCTCGCCTCCGGATTCCCGACCCGTGGTGGTGATCGATCCCGGCCATGGCGGCGTCGACAACGGCACGCGCTCGGGCGAGGAGATGGAAAAGAACCTCGTGCTGGCGTTCGGTCTCGCCTTGCGCGACCGGCTGGAGAAGTCGGGCAAATATCGGGTGGTCATGACCCGCAGCGACGACACCTTCATCCCGCTCGATGACCGCGTGAAGGTCGCGCACAGCCAGGCGGCCGCGCTGTTCGTCTCGATTCATGCCGACTACCTGCCGCGCGGCGAGGGCGATGCCCAGGGCGCGACCATCTACACGGTCTCGGACAAGGCCACCGACGCCGAGGCCGAGCGGCTTGCCGAATCGGAAAACCGCGCGGATGCCATCGGCGGCGTCGATCTGCGCGAAGAGCCGACCGAGGTCGCCGACATCCTGATCGACCTTGCGCAGCGGGAAACCCGCACCTTTTCAAACCGCTTCGCCCGTCTTTTGATGGGCGAGATGAAGGGTTCGGTCCGTATGCACAAGAACCCGCTGAAGTCGGCGGGCTTCCGCGTCCTGAAGGCGCCCGATGTGCCGTCGGTTCTGGTCGAGCTCGGCTATGTCTCCAACAAGGGCGACCTTGAGCATCTCGTCTCGGAAAGCTGGCGCTCCAGGACAGTGGCGGCGATCGGCCAGGCCGTCGATGTTTTCCTGGCCAAACGGCTGGCTACGGCCGGATCGGCGCGATGAAGATGAACGAAAGACGGTTTTGAAAGCCCTAGTTTGGCCACAGCGGCGGCTTTATAAAACGGCGGTAAGGCGCTCGGAATCGCCTGAAATTTCGTCGTGGCGCGTGTATCAAGCGTATCAGGGTCGTCTGCCGGGGGCAGATTTGCCGTTTCAGAGGAAGGCGCCGCATTATTTGCTCTCGGCGCAAGGGTAGGAACAAATCTGAATGCGCTTGCTGGTGCGGTTTTTTGGGTTCCTGTTCGCGGCCGGAACCGTCGTATTCCTGGTCGGCGTGGCCGCTGCGGCCGGAATGATCTGGCATTTCTCCAAGGACCTGCCTGATTATTCCCAGCTGCAGGACTACGAGCCGCCTGTCATGACGCGCGTGCACGCGACCGACGGATCGCTGCTTGGCGAATACGCCAAGGAGCGCCGGCTCTATCTGCCGATCCAGGCGGTTCCGAAGCTCGTCATCAACGCGTTCCTCGCCGCCGAAGACAAGAATTTCTACGAGCATGGCGGCATCGATTATTCCGGCATGGCGCGCGCCGCGCTGCTCTACGCGCAGAACTACGGCTCCAACCGCCGCCCGCAGGGCGCCTCCACCATCACCCAGCAGGTTGCCAAGAACTTCCTGCTGAACAACGAGGTCTCGTTCGCGCGCAAGATCAAGGAAGCGTTGCTGGCGATGCGCATCGAGCGCGCCTATTCCAAGGACAAGATCCTCGAGCTCTATCTGAACGAAATCTATCTGGGCCTCGGCGCTTACGGCATCGCTGCCGCCTCGCTGGTCTATTTCGACAAATCGGTGAACGAGCTCACCATCGCGGAAGCCTCCTATCTCGCGTCGCTGCCGAAGGCGCCCGCCGCGCTGCATCCGGTGCGCAACCGCGATCGCGCCATCGAACGCCGCAATTACGTGATCGACCGTTTGCAGGAGAACGGCTGGATCAAGGCCTCCGACGCCGAGAAGGCGCGCAAGGATCAGCTCATCGTCACCAACCGCACCAATGGCGCGCACACCTTCGCCGGCGAATACTTCGCCGAGGAAGTCCGCCGCGACATTTTCGAGCGCTATGGCGAGAAGAAACTCTATGAAGGCGGCCTATCGGTGCGCACCACGCTCGACCCGAAGATCCAGCTCGAGGCGCGCAAGACCATGGTCGCCGGCCTCGTGCGCTATGACGAGGAGCAGGGCTATCGCGGCGCGATCCAGAAGCTGGACATCTCAGGCGACTGGGGCGTGAAGCTCGCCGACGTCAAATCGCTCTCCGACGTCTCGCCCTGGCAGATGGCTGTCGTGCTGGAGGTCAGCGACCAATCGGCGCGGGTCGGGTTCCAGCCGACGCGCGATCTCGGCGGCGCCGTCAACAAGCAACGCAAAACAGGCATCGTGACGCTCGACGGCGTCAAATGGGCCAAGGCGGCACAGGGGCCGACCCGTGGCAAGACGCCGACCTCAGTCGCGCAAGTGCTCGCGCCAGGTGACGTGATCTATGTCGATCCGCTGTTCAAGGATGGCAATCCGGTCGAGGGCCAGTACCGCCTCGAACAATTGCCGGAAGTCTCCGGTGCGATGGTGGTGATGGACCCAAATACCGGTCGCGTGCTCGCCATGGTCGGCGGGTTCTCGTTCGACTGGAGCCAGTTCAACCGCGCGACGCAAGCCTATCGGCAGCCCGGCTCGTCGTTCAAGCCGATCGTTTATTCCGCCGCGCTCGACAACGGCTACACGCCCTCGACGGTCGTGGTCGACGCACCGATCGAAATCGATCAGGGGCAGGGCGCCGGCGTGTGGCGGCCGGAAAACTTCTCCAACGGCAAATACCAGGGGCCGACGACGTTGCGCAACGCGCTGCGGCTGTCGCTGAACACGGTGACCGTGCGGCTCGCGCAGGACATCGGCATGCCCCTGATTTCGGAGTATGCGCGCAGGTTCGGCGTCTATGACGAACTGCCGAACTATCTCTCCTACGCGCTTGGCGCCGGCGAAACCACCGTGATGCGCATGGTCACGGCCTATTCGATGATCGCGAACGGCGGACGCCGCGTGAAGCCGACCTTGATCGACCGCATCCAGGATCGTTACGGCCACACCATCTTCAAGCACGACGCGCGCGAATGCCGCGGCTGCGACGCGCCCGGCGGCTGGAAGAACCAGCCCGAGCCGCAGCTCGTCGACCGCCGCGAGCAGGTGCTGGACACGATGACGGCCTATCAGATCACCTCGCTGATGGAAGGCGTGGTCCAGCGCGGTACCGCGATCGCGGTCAAGGAGGTCGGCAAGCCGATCGCCGGCAAGACCGGCACGACCAACGAGGCCAAGGACGCCTGGTTCGTCGGCTTCTCGCCTGACATCGCGGTCGGCATCTATATGGGCTACGACAAGCCGCGGCCGCTCGGCAGGGGCAATGCGGCGACCGGCGGCCATCTCGCCGCGCCGATCGCGCGCGACTTCCTCAAGCTTGCGCTCGCCGACAAGCCGGCAACGCCGTTCAAGGTGCCGGCCGGCATCAAGCTGATCCGGGTCGATTCCAAGTCCGGCATGCGCGTCGGGCCGGGCGACACCGGCGCCAACACCATCCTGGAAGCGTTCAAGCCTGGCACAGCGCCGCCTGACAACTACTCGGTCATCGGGGTCGCCGATGCCGACGGCGCCAGCGGCGGCTACGTCGGTGGCGGCTACTCCGGCGGACCAGGCGGCGGTTATCGTCCTCCGATGCAGCAAGGCACATCGCCCGACGCCGGCTCGATCATGCGGCCGGGCACCGGCGGGCTGTACTGAACCACCCGTTTGAGAAGTTCCGCGCGGCCGATTGCACTTTCGGCCGCGCGCCGCTACATCCCCTTTTCGATTCAGAGCTGAAGAACTGGCAAGTCCCATGCGCGCCGAAGTCGAACGGTTAGTTGAAGAGATCAAGCAGTCGGTCGGGCTGCTGAGGAGGCATCTTTGACGTCGAGACATCGACGGCGCGGCTGGCCGAGCTGAACAAGCTCGCCGAAGATCCCAATCTCTGGAACGATCCCCAGAAAGCACAAAAGCTGATGCAGGAGCGCACCTCGCTTGAGGGTGCGCTGTCCGGAATCGGCAAGGTCGAGCGCGAGCTTCAGGACAATATCGACATGATCGAGCTCGGCGAGGCCGAGAACGATGCGGGTGTCGTCACCGAAGCCGAAGACGCGCTCAAGAGCTCTCAAGAAAGAAGTGGCGCGGCGCGAGCTGGAAGCGCTGCTGTCGGGCGAGGCCGACAAGTTCGATTCCTATCTCGAGGTTCATGCCGGAGCCGGCGGCACCGAAAGCCAGGACTGGGCGCAGATGCTGCTGCGCATGTATGCGCGCTGGGCCGAGAAGCACGGCTACAAGGTCGAATATCTCGAGGAGTTGCAGGGCGAAGAGGCCGGCATCAAATCGGCGACGCTGCAGATCTCCGGGCATAACGCCTATGGCTGGCTCAAGACCGAGGCCGGCGTGCATCGGCTGGTGCGGATATCGCCGTTCGATTCCAATGCGCGGCGGCACACGTCGTTCTCGTCGGTGCAGATTTTCCCCGTGATCGACGACAGCATCAAGATCGACATCAAGGAAGGCGACGTGCGCACCGACACCATGCGCTCCGGCGGTGCCGGCGGCCAGCACGTCAACAAGACCGAGTTGGCGGTGCGGCTCACGCATATCCCGACCGGCATCGCCGTGGTCTGCCAGGCCGGCCGCTCCCAGCACAAGAATCGCGCGCAGGCCTGGGACATGCTGCGCGCGCGGCTCTATGAGGTCGAGCTGAAGAAGCGCGAGGAGAAGGCCGCGGCCGACCAGGCGGCCAGGACCGACATCGGCTGGGGCCACCAGATCCGCTCCTACGTGCTGCAGCCCTATCAGATGGTGAAGGATCTGCGCACGGGCGTGCAGACCTCGGACACATCGGGGGTGCTCGACGGCGATCTCGACGAGTTCATGGCGGCGACCCTGGCGCAGCGCGCGTTCGGCACCCCGGCCGACGGCATCGAGGACGTGGATTAGCCCATGCCGCGTGTCGCCTTCATCGGGCTCGGGCGGATGGGCCATGGCATGGCCGGCCGCTATCTCGATGCCGGCTTTGCGCTCACGGTCTGGAATCGCAGCAAGGCGAAGGCGGACGATCTGATCGCGCGCGGCGCGCGATGGGCGACCTCGCCCGAGGACGCCGCCATCGACGCCGATGCGGTCGTGACCATGGTTGCCGACGACGAAGCGTCGCGCGACGTCTGGCTCAACAAAGACGGCGCGGCGGCGACCATGAAGGCGGGCGCGCTCGCCATCGAATGCTCGACGGTGTCGCATGCGCATGCGCTTGCCATGGCGCGCGAGCTTCGCGCGCGCGGGTTGATCTACATCGATTGTCCCGTCACCGGCCTTCCCGAGGCCGCCGCCGCGGGCAAGCTGACACTGCTGGTCGGCGCTGATCCGGCCGATCTGGAGAAAGCGCAGCCTTATCTCGCACCGATCGCTAACACGATCCGCCATTTCGGCCCGGTCGGATCGGGCACCGTGTTCAAGCTGATCAATAATCTGATGGGCGCGGTGCAGATCGCGAGCCTCGCCGAGGGACTGGCGATCGCCGAGCAGTCCGGCCTCGACATGAAGCTGGTCACTGAGGCGCTCTCGACCGGCGCGGTCGCGAGTCCGCAGGTGATCCGCCATTCCAGACGGATGGCGTCGCGCGACTTCTCCGGCGCGTCGTTTACGGCCGCGCTGCGACACAAGGATGCCGCCTATGCGGTGGCGCTCGCCGAGACGCTGCTGCCTGAGGTGCCGGTCAGCCGCGCCGCGGTCGAGGCCTACGCCAAGGCAAAGGCGCACGCGCCGGACGGCTGCGAAGGCGAGATGATCGAGATCGTGTCGCGGCCGAAACCAGCGAAATGATCAGCGGTTGGCTCGCGCCGCTTTCCACTCCGCAAGCCATCTCGTAAATCTGCCGCTGTCGCGCTCGCCGCCATGCCAGGCCGCGAACACCGCGCCGTCGCTTGCGACCAGCAATACGACATCCAGCCCCTTCGAGCGCCGCAGCGTATCGATCGCCTGCTGCGGCGTCTGCGCGATGGGGCCTGCGACATTGAAAGACGTATTGACCGACATCTCGACGCCGATGCGGCGGCCGAGCGCCTTGAGGTACGCGTAGGTGAGGGGATCGTCGGCCTCGCGCACGATCTGGAGGCGGCCGGTGCCGTCGGCGTGAATCACCGCGGGAATCTTCTCGCGCGCGTGCGGCTTCGAGCGCGCGGTCAGCACCATGTAGTTATAGGCGTTGAAGTCGCCGTCGGAGGCGCCTTCGAGCAGTTCGAAATACTCGCGCGCCGCCTCCAGCGTCGCCATCGGCGCCAGCGGGCGGATCGCCTCGCGATATTTGACGCGCGCGTTGAGCAGCTCGCGTACGCCGGCGTCGCAGGGATTGGCGAGGATCGAGCGATGGCCGAGCGCGCGCGGGCCGGTTTCGGCCGCGCCCTGATCAATCGCGATCACGCCGCCTTGCGCCACCATGAACGCCATCAGGTCCGCGATCTCGTCGCGTCCGGCGGCGGTCGAGATATCGCCGATGTGTTGTGTGGCGATGTCGTCGGCTTGCAGCGCGGTTTCGATCTCACCGCGTGATGGCGATAGCCCACAATAGAAGGCATGCGTCATCGGCGCGCCGCGCGGGGCGCCCGCCAGATGCGCGAACAGCCAGGCCGCGCCGATGGTGACGCCGGGATCGCCGGGCACCGGCGGCACCCAGAGATGCAGGCGCGCCTGGCGCTGCTGGTTCTCTGCAAACCACGCCTCGTCGAAATGTTCGAGCAGCTTCATGTTGCCGACCGCGTTCAGCGCGACGCCGCCGGTCAGCACCAGGCGGCTGGCGCCGGTCGTGCGCAGGAGATGATCCACCACATGAATCATCGCATCCTCGAATACGAGCTGGGTGGCGGCGGCCTTGTCGAGCCGGTCCTGCGTGTCAGCGCGGTGCTTGATGTCCTCGACGCGCAAGACCGCGTCGGGATTCCAGAGCTGCGCGGGTTTTAGCGGCTCGCCGATGATATCGGCCAGCGCGCGGTGATAGGGATTCTCGAAGGGGTCGGCGTACCAGTTGGCGAGCGCGCGGTTGAGACGGATGTCGCCGCCATCGCCGAAGTGCAACACCTCACGCAATCGCGCGTAATATGGATTGCTTGCGCGGTCCATGTCGCCCCAGGCGGCCGCGCCCATGTAGCGGCCCTCGCTCGACAGCCAGGTCCAGCCGCCTTGCGTGGACGAGATCACGCTGTAGAAGGCGCCGAGCGAGTCGAACATGCTGTCGTTGCAATACAGCTGCTGCATCGCGCCGCCTCTGACCGACGTAAAGCGAGATCGAGCCGAGGTCGCCGGTGCCATCGAGCACGGCGATCGCGACCGGCTCATTGTCATCGGCAAACGGCGAGGCCGCGAACGAGAACCAGGCGTGATTGTCATGATGCGGCATCGCGATCAGCGGCACGCGCTCGGAGAGACCGAGTTGTTTCGCGAGGATCTTCGGCGTGCGCGTCATCTGATCGAGCCGGCGGCCGTCGAAGCCCGCGGCTTCCGTTGCGCGCAGCAATCGAAAGCTCTGCGGCGCTTCCTCGAGCACCGAGCGGCACATCGTGCCGGCAAGCGTCGGATAATCCCACGACGTCAGCCAGGCGAAGATGTCGCCGACGTCGCGTCCCATGCCGCGCAAGGCGGCGACCATCCCATCGATGGACTTCTCCGGGTATTCCGTCGTGTGCTTGTTGCCGGAGAAGCGCTCTTCCTCGTTGTTGAGGATCAGGCGTGGGCCGTTCAGCTTGCGTCACTTCCACCAGTGCGACGCCGGAATTATGCGTGCCGGGTGGGCCGAGCCCCGCGAGATAGAGCGTCTCGCCCCGCGCGAGTTTTTCGCGCGCCAGCGCGAGCTGCGACTTCGCGTAGTCAGACCCGAGTTGGTGAAAGCCCGCTCGTGCCATGGTCTGTGCGGCGAGCCAGCGCGCCAGGCGAAAGCCGGCAGCGCCAAGTCTCGGATGTCGCGGGCCAATTCGTTTCTGTTCCAAACCGCAATCCTCTTGCAGCCAGCATCAATCACAAATGACAGGCCGCAACAATGCCGTTTCGCGGCGCGGAAAATGCGAACTTAAGTGCAATTGCCGGATGCTTGCCAGCCAGCGGCAAGCTTGCGAAACTGCAAGCCAACAAGAACAAACAATCATCCAGCGGGAGAGAACGATGTTGGCTCTTACGAGACGCCTTGTTGTATCAGCGGCTTTCGCCACCGCCGCAGCGCTAGCCACCTCGGCCCAGGCCGAAAAGAAATACGACACAGGCGCGACAGACACCGAGATCAAGATCGGCAACACCATGCCCTATAGCGGTCCGGCCTCGTCCTACGGCGTGATCGGCCTGACCGAAAAAGCCTTCTTCGACATGATCAACGATCAGGGCGGCATCAACGGCCGCAAGATCAAGTTCATCACCTATGACGACAGTTATAGCCCGCCGAAGGCGATCGAGCAGGCGCGCAAGCTGGTCGAAAGCGACGAGGTGCTGTTCATCTTCCAGTCGCTCGGCACGCCGTCCAACTCGGCGATCCAGAAATACATGAACGCCAAGAAGGTGCCGCAACTGTTTGTGGCGACCGGTGCCACCAAATGGGGCGATCCCAGGAACTTCCCATGGACCATGGGGTGGCAGCCCAACTATCAGAGCGAAGGGCGCATCTACGGCAAATACATTCTCGAACACTTCCCCGACGCCAAGATCGCCGTGTTCTGGCAGAACGACGACGCCGGCAAGGACCAGGTCAAGGGATTGCGCGATGGTCTCGGCGACAAGGCCGACAAGATGATCATCGCCGACAAGTCCTATGAGGTCAGCGATCCCTCCATCGATTCCCAGATCGTGGCGTTGCGCGATTCCGGCGCCGATACGTTCTTCTCGTGGGCTGCGCCGAAAGGATCGGCACAGGCGATCAGGAAGGTCGGCGAGATCGGCTGGAAGCCGCGGTTCTTCCTCGCCAACGTCTCGACGTCGGTTGCAGGCGTGCTGAGGCCCGCCGGCTTTGAAAATGCAAAAGGCATCATTTCGTCGGCCTATCTGAAAGACCCGACCGATCCGGCCTGGAAGGACGATGCGGGCATCAAGGCGTGGCGCGCGTTCATGGACAAGTATTATCCGGAAGGCGACAAGCTGAACTCCAACAATGTCTATGGTTACGCGGTGGCGCAGACCATGGTTCAGGTGCTGAAACAGTGCGGCGACGACCTGACCCGCGAGAACATCATGAAGCAGGCAGCGAACCTGAAGGACTTCTCATCCGAAGTGATGCTGCCCGGCATCAAGGTCAACACCAGCCCGGACGACTTCTTTCCGATCGAGCAGATGCAGCTGCAGAAATTCGACGGCGAGGCCTGGCATCTGTTCGGCGACGTCATCACCGGCGAGGTCGGCCACGAGACGACGCATTGAGGCATGATCCGGAAAAGTGTGAAGCGGTTTTCCGAAAAGATCATGCCTGATACAAGGAGCTTTAGCGCCGCCGGAATTCAGCCGGCGCTGAGCCGTACGCCCGCGCGCAGAAACTTCTGCGGGTCGACGGCTTCGCCGTCGATCCGCGTCTCATAATGCAGATGCGGACCGGTGGAGCGGCCGGTCGAACCGACCTCGCCGATCACCTGTCCGATCCTGACGGCCTCGCCGACCTTCACGCCGATCTCGGAGAGATGGCCGTAGCGGGTCGACAGCCCGTTGCCGTGATCGATCTCGACCATGCGGCCGTAGCCGCCGGACCATCCGGCGGAGATCACCTTGCCGTTGGCGGTGGCGCGGACCGGGTCACCCGTTTGGGCGCGAAAATCGAGGCCGGTATGCATGGCGGGGCGGCCGAGGAAGGGATCGCTGCGCACGCCGAAACCGGAGGTGAATTCGACCTCGCCGATGACCGGCTTGCGGTAGGGCACCAGCGCCAGCGTGCGGCTCAGCCGGTCCATCTGGGCGCGGTTGATGTTGATACGATAGAGCTGGCGATCGAAGGTGCTTGCATCGGGCGCAAGCTTTACGGGAACGAACGGCCCGCCCATCGGTGCGCGTGGCGTTGCCGATTCGAGTTGCGCCATGTCGAGGCCGAGATCACCGATCACGCCGCGCATCCGGCGCAGCCGCGAACTCGATGCTGTCCTCATATGAATTGAGAGCCGCCATCTGGCGCCCCTCGACCTGATCGAGCGATGTCTGCAGCCGGCCCAGGACATTGTCGACGCCCTGGATCTTGGCGAATTGATTCTGCGGCCGGCTCGCCACCACGGGCGCGCGCAATTCCAGTCGCGCCTCGCGATCCGGCGGCGTCACGAAGATCACGGTGTCGTTGATCGGATTCGGCTTTGGAACACCCGAGGCCGGTTCGCTCGCGGTCGGCGCCGCGGGCAGGGGGCCGGATCGAGCCGGTGACGTCAGGCATGCTGCCGAGCGCGGTGGCGCGCAATTCGAGCGCGGTCTGCCGCTTCATGATCTGCTCGAGCTTCTGGTCGAACTGCTCCTGGTCGAGCAATTGCCGGCTCGTGGTGCGATCGACCTTGGCGCGCAGCTCCGAGATGCGATCCTCATAGGCGTATTGCATCTCGGCCTGACGGGCGATCAGCCGTGTCAGCACGTCGTCACGGAAGGCGAAGTAGGTCGCGGTCGCGGCCGACCACATGCCCAGCAGGGTGACGGTGCCGACCACGATCCAGAAGGCCACGGGGCCGAACCTGACCTGTTTGCCCGCGTGAACGATGGTGTAGCCGGATTGCGACGCCGCTACCGCCGTGGCCGGCGTTTGATGGGTCGCGGCACGGCGCGTCAGCGGACGGCCGTGGTCATGAGGATGGTGCTGGGGGTACTCGGAATAATGACCCGAACGATACGACATCGGCACTCCCGCGCCGGTCGGATCATCGGTTCCGTACGGCCCAAATTGCGCGAGCAATCTGAGCCCGTCATGGTTAATTTTTCGCGAACGGAACCGACGCGCATGATCCGGAAAAGTGTGCAGCGGTTTTCCGAAAAGATCATGCGCCAACAATAAGCTATAGCGCGCGAGCCGCCTCAAGCACTTGGTCGGCGTGGCCATCGACTTTGACGCGCCGCCATACCTTCGCCACCCGTCCATCGGTCCTGACCAGAACCGTGGTTCTGATAATCCCGAGGAAGGTTCTGCCGTACATCGATTTTTCGCCCCATGCGCCATAAGCCTCGAGCATCTGATGCTTCTCATCAGAAATCAGAGGAACCGAAAGCTTGTGCTTGTCGCGGAACAATTCCTGCGCCTTCTGCGAGTCCGCAGATATGCCGAGGACCGCCGTTCCGTTCGCGGCGAAATCGCTCGCCAACCGGGTGAAGTCGATGGCCTCCCGGGTACAACCGGGCGTATCGGCCCTGGGATAGAAGAACAGCACCAGCTTCTTGCCGGAAAAGTCTGAAAGCGCGACACTATCGCCGCCGTCGCGAGGCAGGCGGAAATCCGGTGCCTTGGCACCTTCGACCAGCGCAGGAGATTTATCCACAGCCGAGTCCCTGCCAGCAGCTGCTTTTGGCCGCGCGGCGCCAGATGATTTTAACATTTTCGATGCGGCCTTGTGCGAAGGTCCTGAAGCCGCTGTTTTGCGCGCTTTCCTGACCGTCGCGCCAGGGGTCTTGGAGGCCGTCATTTTGGCCGCCGCCGGTTTAGCGGAGGATTGGGCCTTGGACGCGGCCTTGGGGGTTTTCTTGCGCGATTTCTTGGACATACGCCTTCCTTTCGACGCTTTCGGCGGCTCAATCAATGGGCTATTGCGGGTCCCGTCCGGCAGGCCGGATTCGGTCCGGCGACTGGGCAAGTCTGACGGCGCCGGAATATGGTTACAAGGAAATCGATGTCCCGCCTGTGCCCTCGTTGAATGAGCAGTCGCGCCGCATGACGAGCAACAGGCCCAATCCAGGATTGGCAGCGATGCCGCCCCAGGGGCGACCGCAGCCCGTGGAGGGGCGGGATCGTGCCGGCGACGCATCCCCGGACGAGCGCCGGCTCCGCGACGCCATGGCGAGGCAATCGCAGGCCCAGGCCTCGCGGCAGCAGGCGTCACACCAAAGCAACGAGGTGCACGAGCAAGCCGAGTGGAATGAGGCCGCGTGGGACGGCGACCATGATGAGGCCGGCCATCGCGCGCGGCGGCTGCTGTCACGATCGTCTTCCGGCATTCATCGCGTCGGTGATCGGCTGGCTGGCCTGCAGCGCTGGCTCGCGGGCGAGCGCTGGGTGCGCCGGCTGGCGATCGTCGTCGCCGCGCTGGCGGTGATCTTCGGGGTCTCGTTCTTCGGCCTGTGGTGGCGGCTCGGCGCCGGCCCGATCAATCTCGATATGGCGACGCCATGGCTTGCTGCGGCGATCGAGGACAATATCGGTCACGGCAATACGGTCGAGGTCGGCGGTACTCAGATCGAGCGTGCAGGCCGCATCAGGATCGCGGTCCGTATCCGCGACATCGTGGTGCGCGACCGCGACCATGCGGTGGTGGCGACCGCGCCCAAGGCCGAGGTCAGGCTCTCGGGTGTTGCGCTGTTGATGGGACGGCTGCGCGCCGAAAGCCTCAACCTGGTCGATGCGGAATTGTCGGTGCGCATCACGCCCGATGGCTATGTCACGGTGTCGACCGGCGACACCACCAAGCCGCTCGCCACCGGCGTCGCGTCGAAGCGCGCGGCGGGTCTGGCTGCAAACCCGGGTCAACAGACTTCGCCGGTCGCGCCTTCGGTGCTGCTGCCGATCACTCCGCCGCCGTCAGCGGGTTCGGCCCCGGCGCCGAGCGGCCTGCTCGCCGGATTGGACTGGCTCGATAGCCTGAGCCTTACCGGCCTCGATGGCCAAAACCTCAACGAGATCGGCTTGAAGAACGGCGTGCTCGATCGTCGACGATCAGCAGCGCGGCAACAAATGGAATTTCGAGAACATCAATCTCAGCCTGCGCCGGCCGAGTGCCGGCGGCGTGGCGCTCGGCCTCGGCGAGGAGGGCGCGCATCCCTGGTCGGTGCGCGTCACGGTCGGCCCATCTGAAAACGGCGTGCGCAGCATCGATGTCCGCGCCAGCAACGTTCCGACCAGCAACATCCTGCTGGCGCTGCGCCTCAAGGACGTGACCTATACGACGGATGTTCCGTTGACCGGCGAATTGAAGGGCGAGCTCGGCCGCGACGGCGTGCCGACCTATCTGCGCGGCAAGATCAACGTCGGCGCGGGCCACATCATCGATACCGATACGCCCGACTATCCGATGGCGATCAATTCGGCGGAAATGAGCGTCGAATGGGATGCCGGGCGGCGCGTGCTGGTCGCGCCCTTCAAGATCATCTCCGGCGCCAACCGGCTCACCTTGCTGGCGCATCTCGAGCCGCCGAACGGCAGCGTCAACAGCTGGCAGCTCGGCCTCTCCGGCGGAACCATCGTGCTGGCCGGCATCGACAGCGAGCCGCCGCTGATCTTCAACCGCATCTCGATCGGCTTCCGGTTCGACACCGATCACAAGCAGGTGCTGTTGACCCAGGCCGATATCTCCAACGGCGACGTCGGCATCGCCGGCACCGGCAGCATCGACTATTCCGGCGAGCCGCTGTTGCGGCTGGGTCTTGCCGGCACACCGATGTCGGCATCCAACCTGAAGCGGATCTGGCCGACGATCATCGTCCCGGAAGTGCGTGAGTGGGTGATCGAGAGGATCGAGCGCGGCACGGTTCAGCGCATCGAGGTCGGCGTCAACACGCTGGTGAAGAACCTGCCGCGCAAGGGACCGCCGATCCCCGAGGACGGCCTTGCCGTCAACATCGTGGCGAGCGGCGTCGCCGTGCATCCGGTCGACGGCCTGCCGTCGGTTCATGACGCCGATCTGAAGGCGCATGTCACAGGCAAATCAGCAACCGTGACCATCGGCCAGGGCGTGGCCGATACGCCGTCAGGCCGCAAACTCAACATCTCCGACTTCGCCTTCGAAGTGCCGGACATGCATCCGAAGCCGCCGCCGTCGCGGGTCAAGCTGAAGATCGATGGTCCGGTGCCGGCCGCCGCCGAGATCCTGGCCTCCGATCGCCTCAGCGACGTCTCGGCGACGCCCGTCGATCCCAACACCAGCAAGGGCACGTTCTCCGCCGTCATCAACATGGGCATGCCGGTCAAGGGCGAACTGACCAAGGAGAACACCACCTACAACGTGACGGCCGATCTCAATGGCTTCTCCGCCGACAAGCTGGTGATGAGCCAGAAGCTGGAGGCCAACACGCTGAAAGTCGTCGCCAACAATCAGGGCTACCAGGTCAAGGGCGACGTCAAGATCAGCGGTCAGTCGGCGACCCTCGATTACCGCAAGCCCGCCGAAGGCGATGCAGACGTGAAGCTGCAGGCCACGCTTGACGATGCGGGCCGGGCACGGCTCGGGCTCGATCTCGGTCCGGCAGTGTCGGGCGCAATCCCGATCAAGCTCACCGGCAAGATGGGCGAGCGCGATACCAGGATGGGCATCGAGGCCGACCTGACCCAGCTCAAGCTCGACAACATCCTTCCCGGCTGGGTCAAGGTGCCCGGCAAATCCGGCAAGGCCACGTTCAACGTGGTCCCGAAGGCACAGTCGACTCGCTTCGAGGACATCGTCATCGACGGCAACGGCGTCTCGATCAAGGGCTCGCTCGAAGTCGACCAGAACGGCGATCTCCTGAACGCGAACTTCCCGACCTATTCGCCGTCGGACGGCGACAAGGCCTCGCTTCGCGCCGAGCGCGGCGCTGACGGTGTCGTCAAGGTGACCATGCGCGGCGAAGTGTTCGACGGCCGCGGCTTCCTCAAATCGGCGATTTCGGGTTCGTCCGGCAAGGACGACACCAAGAGCAAGACGAAGAACATCGACTTCGACGTCGATCTGAAGATGGGCGCGGTCGCCGGCTTCGTCGGGCGAAGCGCTGCGCAGCGTCGAGTGCAAGTTCTCGCGCCGTGCGGCACGTTCAGGACCTTTACGCTGAGCGGCAAGATCGGCAAAGATACGCCGGTGACGGCGGAGATGCACAGCCGCGGCCAGGCCGGCTCCGGGCGCGACATCGTCGTGCTGCAGACCAACGACGCCGGCTCGTTCTTCCGCTTCACCGACACCTATTCCAAGATGGTCGGCGGCCAGCTTGCGCTGGCGATGGAGCCGCCGACCGTCGAGCCCAGCGCCAAGGAAGGCCTGATCAACGTCAGGGATTTCCAGGTGAAGGGCGAGGCCGCGCTCGATCGCATCGCGGCCGGCGGGGCCGGCGCAGGGTGGTGGCGCGCAGACCGGCGGCTTGGTGCAGTTCTCGGCATTGCGCGCCGAGTTCACCCGCCAGAGCGGCCAGCTCACCATCCGCGAGGGCGTGGTGAAGGGGCCGATCATCGGCGCCACCATGGAAGGCAGCATCGACTATCCCGGCAACTCGGTGCGCATGAGCGGCACGTTCGTGCCGATGTACGGGCTGAACAACATGTTCGGCCAGATTCCGATCGTCGGGCCTGTTCCTCGGCGGCGGCAGCAATGAAGGCCTGATCGGCGTGACCTATGAGATCGTGGGTACGCCGGGCGCGCCGGTGTTGCGCGTCAATCCGATCTCGGCGATGGCGCCGGGCGTGCTGCGCAAGATTTTCGAGTTCAACACCGGCAAGCAGAACAATCCGGTCGAATTCCCGCCGAATAACTAGGGCATGATCCGGAAAAGTGTGAAGCGGTTTTCCGATAAGATCATGCCCAAACAAAAGGCTAAAGCGCGGTGACGCTTTAGCGCCGCAGCGCCGGCACCACCAGGAACGGGATCATCCCGAGCACGACCACGGCCAGCGAGAACGCGAACACCGGATTGTAGCTGTGGGTCCAGTCATGCAGCAGGCCGCCGCTCCATGAGCCCAGCGCCGAGCCGAGCCCGCTGCCGATCGAGATCGTGCCGAAGATGGTGCCGACCCGCTCGCCGCGAAAGATCTTCATCGCGGTCGCCGACAGCAGCGGTCCGCGCGAGCCGATCATGCTGCCGAAGGTGATGACGAAGGCGGTCAGGAGCCAGTAGCTCGGATAGTACTGCAACAGCCAGAGCAGGATGATGCCGGCGATCGAGATCGCATAGGAGATCAGCACCGACGGCCGCCTCCCGATGATGCTGTCGAGCTGGGAGACGCCGACCATGCCGAACAGCAGCACGACGCCGGAGAAACCCCAGGCGGTTGCGGCCTGGATTGGCGTAAAGCCGGCGTCGATCAGATAGGCGACGATTTGCGCTGCGATCGCGTACATGCCGACCGCGGTGAAGAAGAACGTCGAGAACAGTGCCCAGAAGGCGTGGTGGCGCATGGCGCTGACCAGCGTCCAGCCTTCGTCGACAAAACCGGGGTCGCTTCTCTTCACGACATGGGGCGCGCCGGCGGCGAGCCGCCGCCACGGCAGCAGCACGACCGGCACCAGAAGGCACACCGCGACCACGCCGAACAATTGATAGGCGCCGCGCCAGCCGAGATGCTCGATCAGGAGCTGCGAGGCCGGCAGCAGCACCAGCACGCCGCCGCCCATCGCGGAATAGACCACGGCCATCGCCGTCGGCAGGCGCGGGCCGAACCAGCGCCCGAGCAGGATCGAGTTCGGGACATTGCCGATCAGCGCGATGCCGAAGCCGACGCAGAGTCCGATGCTCGCCTGGAACTGCCAGAGAGATTGTGCGTGCGACGCGCCGAGGAATGCCGCGCCGAGGAAGAAGATGCCGAGCGCATAGACCAGGCGCGGACCGGAGCGGTCGAACACGCGGCCGACCACGGGGGCGGTCAGGCCGCTCACGAGCCAGGTCAATGAATAGACGGAGACGACTTGCGCGCGGTCCCAGCCGAAATTTTCCGAGATCGGCTTGAGGAAGACGGTGAAACTCTCGCCGAGCCCGCGCCCGAGCACCGACAGCGCAAAGCACAGGACCAGCACGCCCACGGCCATGCGCGCCGGTTGCACCGGCTGCGGCGTCTGTTCCCGCGGCGTCGTCTGATCCATCTGCACGGCAGGGAGCGCGTTTCCACTCGCTCGCGCAAGCGTCAAAAGCGAATGCGCCTATGCAGGCTTGAGCAGGACGTGGCGCTTCCTGCCGAGCGACAGCTTGATCACGCCTTCGGGCGTCAGGTTCGCTTTCGAGAGCGTCATCTTCTCATCTGTTACGGCGACGTCGTTGACGCGCAGTCCGCCGCCCTTGATCTGGCGCCGCGCCTCGCCGTTGGAGGCAACGCAGTCCGGCTTTGACGAAAGCGGCGAGCACGCCGAGTGCCGGCATCGAGTTCGCTCTGCGGAATTTCCACCGTCGGCAGGTTCTGCGCGATCGCGCCTTCCTCGAAAGTCTGCCGCGCGGTCTCTGCCGCCTGCCGCGCGGCGTCCGCGCCATGCAGCAGCGTGGTCGCGGCGTCAGCCAGCGCCTTCTTGGCTTCGTTGATCTCCGCGCCCTTCAACGCCGCGAGCTTGGCGATCTCCGCCATCGGCAGGGTCGTGAACAGCTTCAGGAATTTATCGACGTCGGCGTCTTCGGTGTTGCGCCAGTATTGCCAGAAGTCGTAGGGCGAAAACTGCTCGGCATTGAGCCAGACCGCGCCTTTGGCGGTTTTACCCATCTTGTCGCCGGAGGCGGTGGTGAGCAGCGGCGTGGTCAGCGCGTACAATTGCGGCGTGCCCATGCGGCGGCCGAGATCGACGCCCATGATGATGTTGCCCCACTGATCGGAGCCGCCCATCTGCAACCGGCAGCCGGTGCGCTTGGCGAGCTCGACGAAGTCGTAGGCCTGGCAGACCATGTAGTTGAACTCGATGAAGCTCATTTCCTGCTCGCGTTCGAGCCGGAGCCGCACCGAATCCATGCTCAGCATGCGGTTGACCGAGAAATGCTTGCCGACGTCGCGCAGCATCTCGATCCAGTTCAATTTGGTCAGCCACTCGGCATTGTCGAGCATGATGGCATCGCTTGCGCCATCGCCGAAGCGCAGCACCTTGGCGAACACGCCGCGGATGCTCGCCTTGTTCGACTCGATCTCGGCGACGCTGCGAATCGCGCGCGTCTCGTCCTTGCCGGAGGGATCGCCGACCATCGTGGTGCCGCCGCCCATCAGCGTGATCGGCTTGTTGCCGCTCTGCTGCAGCCAGTACAGCATCATCATGGTCAGGAAGTTGCCGATATGCAGCGATGGCGCGGTGCAGTCGTACCCGACATAGGCGGTGGCCTGACCCTTGGCGGCGAGCGCGTCCAGGCCCTCGACATCGGAGGCCTGATGGATGAAGCCGCGCTCTTTCAGCACATTGAGAAAATCAGACTTAAATGCGCTCATGTGTCGGTGACTCTGATTATTCGTATTCTTTTACGGTGTTTCCAAGCAAAGCCGGGAACTCGCCATAAACTGCTGCCGCTCGCTCGCGCGATGTGGCATTATAAGATGTGCCCGTTTGGCACAAGCGCGGGAACTCATTTTGACGTCCAGGGCAGGGCGTCGCCAAGGCTTTCACGGCGATGATGTTAACGACACTCGGTCTGATGAGCGGCACCTCGCTCGACGGGGTCGATCTCGCCATGATCGAAACCGACGGCCGGAGGGTGAGGAAATTCGGCCCCTCCGGTTACCGGCCCTACACCGAGCGCGAGAAAAGTCTGCTGCGTCAGGCGCTGGCTGAAGCCGTGCATCTGCCGCAGCGTGACGCGCGGCCCGGCATTTTGCGCGAGGCAGAGGAAGCGGTGACGGTCGCGCATGCGGAAGCCGTCGCCGCCTTCATCGCGCAGAACCGAATCACGCCTGAGGATATCGACATCGTCGGCTTCCATGGCCAGACTGTGCTGCACCGGCCCGAGAAGAAGATGACCGTGCAGATCGGCGACGCGCGCGGCGCT
Source organism: uncultured Alphaproteobacteria bacterium (assembly GCA_963732085.1). Classification (GTDB taxonomy): domain Bacteria; phylum Pseudomonadota; class Alphaproteobacteria; order Rhizobiales; family Xanthobacteraceae; genus Bradyrhizobium. Next base: position 475,025 of record CAVSYJ010000001.1, read on the forward strand.
GGCGAAGGCGATCCACATCCCCGTGATGCATGATTTCCGCGCTGCCGACGTCGAGGCCGGCGGACAAGGCGCGCCGTTCGTGCCGGTCTATCATCGCGCGCTCACCCAGTCGCTGGAGCGCGAGGGGCCGATCGTCGTGGTCAATATCGGCGGCGTCTCCAACATCACCTATATCGACGGTGCCGATACGCTGATTGCCTGCGACACCGGTCCCGGCAACGCGCTGCTCGACGATCTCATGTTCCGCACCATGCACGCGCCGTTCGACTGCGAGGGGCGCTTCGCTGCGCAGGGATATGCCGACGAGGCCTGGATCAAGCGTGGGCTGGAATTGCCGTTCTTCGCGAAACCACCGCCGAAATCGCTCGACCGCAATGATTTCGGCGCGCTCAGGCTCGGCGATGTGCCGCCGGCCGATGGTGCTGCGACCCTGACGGCGTTCACGGCCGCGGCGATCGCGCGGATCGTTCCGCTGCTGCCGAAAGTGCCGAAGAACTGGATCATCTGCGGCGGCGGCGCCCGCAATCTGACCATGATCCGCAATCTGCGGGAACGGCTGGAGCCCGCCACCGTCGAAGCGGCGGAGACGCTCGGCTGGGCATCCGATGCCATCGAGGCCCAGGCGTTCGGCTTCCTGGCGGCGCGCGGACTCAAGGGCCTGCCGCTCAGCTACCCCGCCACCACGGGGGTGCCGATGCCGATGACCGGCGGGGTGATCGCGCGGCCTTGACAGTTATATGCAGATGCATCTAATCTAGATGCAAATGCATATAAATGCCGAGAGACGCTATGGCCGTGCCCCTGAAACTGATCAGTCACAAGCTCTGTCCGTACGTGCAGCGCGCGGTGATCGCGCTGACCGAGAAGGGCGTTCCCTTTGAGCGGATCGACATCGATCTCGCCAACAAGCCCGAATGGTTTTTGAAGATTTCGCCGCTTGGCAAGACGCCGGTGCTTGTGGTCGGCGATCACGCCATCTTCGAATCCGCCGTCATCCTGGAATATCTGGAGGAGACGCAAGGCTCATCCCTTGCATCCGGCCGATGCGCTTCGCGCGCGCCGAGCATCGTTCGTGGATCGAATTCGGATCGGCGGTGCTGAACGACATCGCCGGACTTTATTCGGCGGCCGATGAGACCGCATTCAAGGCCAAGGCGGTGCAGCTCGAGGCACGCTTCGCGCGGCTGGAAGGGCGCGTGATGGCCACGCCGTGGTTCGACGGCGAAAACTTCTCGCTGGTCGATGCCGTGTTCGGGCCGGTGTTCCGCTATTTCGACGTCTTCGACGGGATCGGCGACTTCGGCATTCTCGCAGGCAAACCGAAGCTCTCACGCTGGCGCGCCGCGCTTGCGGCGCGGCCGTCGGTCAAACTGGCTGTCAGCGCGGACTATCCGGCGCTGTTGCGCGATTTTCTCGACCGGCGTCGCTCGCATATCTCGCAATTGCAGGCGAAATTGGCGGCTTGATCAAATCTCGGCCGCCATTTTCGCGAGCACCGCGACCGTGTTCATGTTGCGCGCGGTGCCGCTCTTGGCCGCGGGGATGACGAGCTTCGATTTTCCCATGCCGTCGCCGTAGTGGACATAGATCTCGCGTTTTCCGAGCTTGATCTTCTCGTCTTTCTGTCCGCGGACATGCGCGAGCGTGTCCTTTGGCGGCGCCTCGTCGAGGAAGATCGCCATGGTGCGGTTGGGCGCGAGCTTCGGAAAGGGATTTTCGGCGGCGACTTGCGCCATCTCGGCGGCGCTGCGCACCATCACGCCGACCGGCTTGCCGGCATAGGCCGCGAGCGCCTTCTCCAGGTCGCGCTTGATCGCGCTCTCCGATTTGCGGCTTGCGAATACGACATTGCCGCTGGCGATATAGGTGCGGACCGAGGTGAAGCCGAGCTTCTCGCAGATCGCCTTCAGCTCGCTCATCGGCAATTTGCCGGTGCCGCCGACATTGACCGCCCGCAGGAGTGCCACGAACGATCCCATTGGAATCCTAGCGGACGTTGGCGAGCCGCATGTCGAGATAGGCCGTGATGGTTTCCATCAGCGGCTCGAGCTTGCCGTCGAAGAAGTGGTTGGCGCCGGGGATGACCTGCTGGTCGATCACGATGCCCTTTTGCGTCTTCAGCTTCTCGACCAGCGTGTTGACGTCCTTCGGCGGCACCACCGCATCTCTCTCGCCATGCACGATCAGGCCGGACGACGGGCAGGGCGCCAGGAAGGAGAAGTCGTAGAGATTGGCGGGCGGCGCAATCGAGATGAAGCCTTCGACCTCGGGCCGGCGCATCAGGAGCTGCATGCCGATCCAGGCGCCGAAGGAGAAGCCGGCGACCCAGCAGGCGCGCGCTTCGGGATTGATGGTCTGCGCCCAGTCGAGCGCGCTTGCCGCGTCCGACAATTCGCCGGTGCCGTGATCGAACGAGCCCTGGCTGCGGCCGACGCCGCGGAAATTGAAGCGCAGCACCGAGAACCCGCGATGCGCGAAGGCGTAGTAGCACTGATAGACGATCTGGTGATTCATCGTGCCGTGGAATTGCGGATGCGGATGCAGGATCATCGCAATCGGTGCGTTCTTCTGTTTCGCCGGATGGTAGCGGCCTTCAAGACGGCCGGCGGGACCGGTGAAAATGACTTCAGGCATCAGTTGATCTCTGTTGAGGGATTGATGTGCCAGCGCGACCTGAAAGGTTCAGTCGACAAACGGCGAATGGCGCGGTTGGGCTTGGCGCAGAAAGCGCTCGGTGAATTGTGGGCGCGTTCTAACATGAGGCGAGGGGCAAAAAGCAAGCATCTTGAACGCCGCGCTGAAGCGCGCGATGCGTTAGCCATATGATTGCGTGAGCGCTGAAAGAGAGCGCCATTTCCGGGGTAAACCGGCTGTGAGACGGCTATCGCTGGCGCAGAGCGATCAGGGTATCATGGTACTTAATGGCTGAAAGGGTCTATCTCGACTGGAACGCGACCACGCCGCTGCGGCCTGAGGCGAAGGCGGCGATGGCTAACGCGTGGGACCTCGCCGGCAACCCGTCCTCGGTCCATGCCGAGGGACGGCAGGCCCGCCGCATGGTCGAGGACGCGCGCGCGGCTGTGGCGACGGCGGTGGGCGCGGCGCCGCGTAACGTCATCTTCACCTCCGGCGGGACCGAGGCCAACGCGCTGGCGCTGGCGCCTGGCGTGAAGCGTGCGGGCGGCGCGCCCGTGCAGCGGCTGCTGGTCTCCGCGATTGAGCACGCATCGGTGTTGTCAGGCGGGCGATTTCCGGCTGACGCGGTGGTCCGCATCGGCGTGACGCCCGATGGCCTGGTCGATCTGGACCAGTTGCGCGGCGTGCTCGCTAACGGCCTTCCAGCGCTGGTATCGATCATGGCTGCCAACAACGAAACGGGCGCGATCCAGCCCGTCGCGGCGGCTGCCGAGATCGTCCATTCCGCCGGCTGCTTGCTTCACGTCGACGCCGTTCAGGCGCTCGGGAAAATACCCATCAATATCAGCGAATTAGGCGCCGACTTGATTTCGCTCTCTGCGCACAAGATCGGCGGTCCGAAGGGTATTGGCGCGCTGGTCGCCGCTGAAGGCGTGGAGGGGGTGGAACCTCTTGTTCGTGGCGGAGGACAGGAGCGGGGGTATCGCGCCGGCACCGAGAATGTCGTGGGGATTGCCGGCTTCGGCGCGGCGGTCACCCTGGAGACAGGCAGAACCCGCGTTGAGGCCCTCCGGAACCGGCTGGAGCGCGGCCTGAAGCAGGCTTCCGGGGCCATCATCTTCTCCGAGCAGGTTCCCCGGATACCCAACACAACGCTGTTTACGGTTCCCGGCCTGCGGGCCGAAACTGCCGTGATCGGCTTTGATCTGGCCGGCATTGCGGTGTCGTCGGGATCGGCCTGCTCCTCCGGCAAGGTCCAGCCCTCGCATGTGCTGGAAGCCATGGGATTCGGCCCAAAAATCGCGCAAGGCGCCGTGCGGCTCAGTCTGGGCTGGTCCACGTCCGAGACAGACATTGATCGGGCCCTGGAGGCTTGGCGAAAGCTCTCCGATGCCTTACTTAGAGAGGAAAGAAACACGGCTTGAACGGTTCTAAGCCTGTTTCTTCGATGCATCGCACTAGTGCGGCGGATTTGAAGTTCCGATCAGTTTTTCTGCACACTCGTCATCGGAACTTCAAATTCAAAGCCGCACTAGAATCATACACTTGCTAGTGCTCCTTTGATTCCGAAGTTCGCAGACGAATGCGCCGCGATATGATGCGAGCTTCGGAATCGGAGCACTAGACGTTTGGAACTGTTCCACCGCGGTCCTTGAAACCGCGAGCGGAGGAAGTGAATGCCAGCCGTACAGGAGACGGTCGACCGCGTCAGGCGGATCGACGTCGACCAATACCGATATGGGTTCGAGACGTTGATCGAATCCGACAAGGCTCCGAAGGGCCTGTCGGAGGATACGGTCCGTTTCATCTCGGCCAAGAAGAATGAGCCGGCCTGGATGCTGGAGTGGCGGCTGGAGGCCTATCGCCGCTGGCTGACCATGACGGAACCGACCTGGGCGCGCGTCCACTATCCCAAGATCGACTACCAGGATCTCTATTACTACTCCGCGCCGAAGCCGAAGAAGCAGATCGGCTCGCTCGACGAGATCGATCCCGAGATTCTCAAGACCTACGAGAAGCTCGGCATCCCCCTGCGTGAGGTTGCGGTGCTCGAGGGCGTGGTTGCGCCGGAGGGCGAAGGCGAAACGAGTCAGCCGCGCAGCAAGATCGCGGTCGATGCCGTCTTCGAACTCGGTGTCGGTTGCCACCACCTTCCAGAAGGAGCTCAAGCAGGCCGGCGTGATCTTCATGCCGATCTCGGAGGCGATCCGCGAGCATCCCGAGCTGGTGAAAAAGTATCTCGGCTCGGTCGTGCCGACCTCGGACAATTACTTCGCGACGCTGAACTCGGCGGTGTTCTCCGACGGTTCGTTCGTCTACGTGCCGGCGGGCGTGCGCTGCCCGATGGAGCTGTCGACCTATTTCCGCATCAACGAGCGCAACACCGGCCAGTTCGAGCGCACGCTGATCATCGCCGACAAGGGCTCCTACGTCAGCTATCTCGAAGGCTGCACCGCGCCGCAGCGCGACGAGAACCAGCTGCATGCCGCCGTGGTCGAGCTCGTCACGCTCGACGATGCCGAGATCAAATATTCGACGGTGCAGAACTGGTATCCCGGCAACTCCGAGGGCAAGGGCGGCATCTACAATTTCGTCACCAAGCGCGGCGACTGCCGCGGCAAGAACTCGAAGATTTCCTGGACCCAGGTCGAGACCGGCTCGGCCATCACCTGGAAATATCCGAGCTGCATTCTGCGCGGCGATAATTCCCGCGGCGAGTTCTACTCGATCGCGATCTCCAACGGCTACCAGCAGGTCGATAGCGGCACCAAGATGCTGCATCTCGGCAAGAACACGACGAGCCGCATCATCTCCAAGGGCATCGCGGCCGGCAAGTCGCAGAACACCTATCGCGGTCTTGTCACCGCCCATCGCAAGGCCACAGGCGCGCGCAATTTCACCGCCTGCGACTCGCTCCTGATCGGCGACAAGTGTGGCGCGCACACCGTGCCCTATATCGAGGCCAAGAATTCGTCCGCGACCTTCGAGCACGAGGCGACGACCTCGAAGATCTCCGAGGACGTGCTGTTCTACTGCGTCCAGCGTGGACTGAGCCAGGAGGAGGCCGTCGGCCTCGTCGTCAACGGCTTCGTCAAGGACGTGCTGCAGCAGCTCCCGATGGAGTTCGCGGTGGAAGCGCAGAAGCTGATCTCGATCTCGCTGGAGGGATCGGTCGGATAATTCCTGAGGCCGCTCGAAGCGCCTCGGCAAATCTAGGAAACAAGATGCCGTTACTCGAAGTCAAAGACCTGCAGGTGCGTGTCGAGGATCGCGAGATCCTCCACGGGCTGTCGCTCAACGTGAACAAGGGCGAGGTGCATGCGATCATGGGGCCGAATGGCTCGGGCAAATCGACGCTGTCGCATGTCATCGCCGGCAAGCCGGGCTATGAGGTGACCGGCGGCCAAGTCCTGTTCAACGGCGAGGACCTGCTCGCGATGGCGCCCGACGAGCGCGCCGCCAAGGGCGTCTTCCTCGCATTCCAGTACCCCGTCGAAATTCCCGGCGTCGCCACCATGAACTTTCTGCGCACCGCGCTGAACGCGCAGCGCAAGGCGCGTGGCGAGAGCGAATATTCGACGCCGGACTTTCTGAAGAAGGTCCGCGAGGTCGCGAAATCCCTGAACATTCCGCAGGACATGCTTCGCCGCGGCGTCAATGTCGGCTTCTCCGGCGGCGAGAAGAAGCGCAACGAGATTTTGCAGATGGCGCTGTTCGAGCCGGCCTTGTGCATTCTCGACGAGATGGATTCGGGCCTCGACATCGACGCGCTTCGCGTGGCCGCCGACGGCGTCAACGCGCTGCGCTCGCCGGATCGCGCGATGGTGGTGATCACCCACTATCAGCGGCTTCTGAACTACATCATCCCTGATGTCGTGCATGTGATGTCGAAGGGCCGGGTCGTCAAAAGCGGCGGCAAGGAACTGGCGCTGGAGCTGGAGGAATCCGGCTACGCCCAGTTCGAGGACGCGGCCTGACGAGAGACGGATTGGCAATGAACGTTGCTTTGGCAAAGACCGAGGGGCAGGCAGTGAACAGCGTGTTCACGGTCGTGCGCGACCGGTTGCCCGGTTCGGGCAATGTCACGGACGTCCGCGGGCGGGCCTTCGAAGCCTTCGAGCGCGCAGGCCTGCCTAATCGCCGGATCGAGGAATGGAAATACACCGACCTTCGCGCGCTGATGCGCGAGGTCCTGCCGCTGGCGCCATCGCCTGACGCAGACGCGATCAAGCGTGCACGCGCTGCCTTGAAGACGGCCGGCGTGAAGGGCGCGACAAGGCTCGTGCTGGTCGATGGCGTCTTTGTCGCTGAATTGTCCGATGCTGCCGAGACTGGCGTTAGCGTGAAGACGTTGCGTCAGGCGCTGGAAGATGGCGACAGCAATCTGCTTCTGACCGATGTGTCCGACGCCATGATCTCGCTGAACGCGGCCATGGCGACCGATGGCGTCGTGGTTTCGGTTTCCGATGGCGCGAATCTCACCGAGGCCACTTCAGATCCTCCATATCGCGACAGCGTCGAAGGCGTCGACCTTCACGCGTTCGCATGTGAAGATCGGCAAGGGTGCGCGTGCCACCCTGGTCGAAAGTTTCGTCGCCGCTGATGGCGCGAAGGCCTACCAGGCCAATGACGCCGTGATCCTGTCGGTCGGCGACGGTGCCGAATTGTCCCATGTGCGACTGATGGCGGACGCGCTTGACGCCGCCGAACATCACATCCGGAATTTCCACGGTCGGCGCCAAGGCAGAGTACAATCTGTTCAACATGACCAGCGGCGGTGCGCTCAGCCGCTTCTCCGGTCTCGTCACGCTGAAAGGCGAAGGCTCGGACCTCAACGTCAACGGCGTCAATCTGCTCAAGGGCACGCAGCATGGCGACACCACGGTGGTGGTCGACCATGCCGTGCCTGATTGCACCAGCCGCGAAATCTTCCGGGCCGTCGTCGACGACCGCGCTCATTCGGTGTTCCAGGGCCGCATCATCGTGCGCCCGCACGCGCAGAAGACCGACGGCAAGATGATGACGCGGGCGCTGCTGCTCTCCGACGAGGCAGAAGCCGACAACAAGCCGGAACTGGAGATTTTCGCCGACGACGTCACCTGCGGCCATGGTGCGACTGCCGGCGCGTTGGACGAGAGCCTGTTGTTCTATCTGCGCGCGCGCGGCCTGCCCGAAAAGGAAGCCCAGGCGCTGCTGATCCAGGCCTTTGTCGGTGAAGCCATCGAAGGCATCGCCAACGACGATTTGCGTGAGGCCGCGATGGCCGTGGCGCAGCGCTGGCTGGAGGCGCGGGCATGAGCGTGCATCCGGCGGTCAAGAATGGCGCCTACGACGTTGCCCGCGTGCGCGAGGATTTTCCCGCGCTCGCCATGACGGTCTACGGCAAGCCGCTGGTCTATCTCGACAACGCGGCCTCCGCGCAGAAGCCGAATGCCGTGCTGGAGCGCATGACCGAGGCTTACAAAAGCGAATACGCCAACGTGCATCGCGGTCTGCATTATCTCGCCAATGCCGCGACGGAAGCGTATGAGGGCGGCCGCGCCAAGGTCGCGAAATTCCTCAACGCCCGGCGCAATGAGGAGATCGTCTTTACCCGCAACGCGACGGAAGCAATCAATCTCGTCGCCTATTCCTGGGGCGAGGTGAACATCAAGGCCGGCGACGAGATCGTCGTCTCGATCATGGAGCATCACTCCAACATCGTGCCCTGGCATTTCCTCAGGGAACGCCATGGCGCTGTCATCAAATGGGCGCCGGTCGACGACGAGGGCAATTTCCTCATCGACGAGTTCGAGAAGCTGCTGACCGACCGCACGAAGCTCGTCGCGATCACGCATATGTCGAATGCGCTGGGTACGCTGGTGCCGGTGAAAGAGGTCACCAGGCTTGCGCATGCGCGCGGCATTCCCGTGCTGATCGATGGCAGCCAGGGCGCGGTGCATCTTCCGGTCGACGTGCAGGACATCGACTGCGATTTCTACGTCTTCACCGGCCACAAGGTTTATGGCCCGACCGGGATCGGCGCGCTCTATGCCAGGCATGAGCATCTGGTCGCGATGCGTCCGTTCAACGGCGGCGGCGAGATGATCCGCGAGGTCGCAAAGGACTGGGTCACCTATGGCGATCCCCCGCACAAATTCGAGGCCGGCACGCCGGCGATCGTCGAGGCGATCGGGCTCGGTGCGGCCATCGACTACGTCAATTCGATCGGCAAGGAGCGCATTGCCGCCCATGAGCACGACCTCGTCAATTACGCCCAGGATCGGCTGCGCGAGATCAACTCGCTGCGGCTGATCGGGACCGCGCGCGACAAGGGACCGGTGATTTCCTTCGAGATGAAGGGCGCCCATCCGCATGATGTGGCGACCGTCATCGACCGGCAGGGCATCGCGGTGCGCGCCGGCACCCATTGCGTGATGCCGCTTTTAGAGCGGTTCAATGTCACGGCGACCTGCCGCGCCTCGTTCGGGATGTATAATACCCGTGAAGAAGTCGACCAGTTGGCGCAGGCGCTGATCAAGGCGCGGGAATTGTTCGCATGAGTGATACCGCCGAAGTCAAGACCAGCAACATGGAAACCGCCTCGGCGCTGCCGCCGGAGGAGACCGAGCGGCTGACCGCGGAGATCGTCGCGGCGCTGAAGACCGTGTTCGATCCGGAAATTCCGGCCGACATCTACGAGCTTGGGCTGATCTACAAGGTCGAGATCAACGATGAACGCGCGGTCGACGTCACCATGACGCTGACGACGCCGAACTGCCCGGCGGCCGGCGAATTGCCGACCCAGGTCGAGAACGCGGTCGCCAGCGTTCCCGGTGTCGGCGTGGTCAATATCAACCTGGTCTGGGAGCCGGCGTGGTCGCCGGACCGGATGAGCGACGAGGCGCGCCTCGTGCTCAACATGTGGTGAAGCGTTAGAGCATGATCCGGAAAGCGGGCACCGGTTTTCCGATTAGATCATGCCCAATCGAGAATCGACGAATAAGCTCGACAAGACGGCATTGATTTGCCGCTGGAACGGACCAAATGACTGACATGACGCCTGCAACACCCACCGCCAAGCCCCGGCGCCCCCGGCCGCAAGTGATGCGACTGACGGATGCGGCCGCGACGCGCGTCCAGGAACTGACCAAACGCGCGGATTCCGAGATCGTCGGCCTGCGCGTCGGCGTCAAGAATGGCGGCTGCGCCGGCCAATCCTACACGGTCGAATATGCCCATGAGGTCCGGCCGACCGACGAGGTGGTCGAGGACAAGGGCGTCAAGATCCTGGTCGACCCAAAGGCCGTGCTGTTCCTGCTTGGCACCGAGATGGACTACAAGGCCGACAGGATGCAGGCGCAGTTCATCTTCAACAATCCGAACCAGGTTTCGGCCTGCGGCTGCGGCGAATCCGTGCAGCTCAAGCCCGCGGAAGTCTGAGTCGTCTTGTCGCAGACGCTGGCGGCGCGGTTACGCTGCGACATGGACCGCGAATTCCTGATCGATCTGTTCTCGGATTTCGGCCCGGTGACCATCCGGCCGATGTTCTCAGGCTTCGGCATCTCCGTCGACGGCGTCAATTTCGCCATGGCGCTGCGCGCCGGCCTCTATTTCCGTGCCGATGAGGTTACGATCCCCGGCTTCGAAGCGGAAGGATCGAAACCGTTTCAGTACCAGACGCGCGCCAAAACCGTCGTCGTCAATTCCTACTGGCAATTGCCGGCACGGCTGTTCGACGACACTGAGGAATTGAGCCGGTGGGCGAGGGCGGCGCTCGGCGCGGCCCAGCGCGCGGTGGTGAAGAAAAAAGCGCGGAAATCCACTGCGACCACCAAGAACAAGCCCGCAAAGAAAAAGGCCGTCACCAGGAAGGCGACGGCCAAAACGAAGCGCACAACGACGAAGAAACGCTAGGCCACCTGGCTCTGGGTCTCGGCGGCGTATTCCGGATCGACCTCGCAGATCACGCGGTTGCGGCCGTTGCGCTTGGCGGCATAGAGGCAGCCGTCGGCGCGCTCGATCAGAGAATCGGTGTCGTCGCCGGGCTTGAGCATGGAGACGCCGACCGAGATGGTGACGCGGCCCAGAATCTCGCCGGTGGATTTCTTCTTCAATTCCTTCGCCATGACGGCGCGGCGGATGTGATCGGCGACCGTGAGCGCCTGACGCAGCGCCGTATTGGGCAGCACGACCGCGAATTCCTCGCCGCCATAGCGCGCGGTGATGTCCTGGCCCTTGATGGTCTGCTTCAGCGACATGCCGACCAGGCGCAGCACCTGGTCGCCGGTCAGATGGCCGTAGGAATCGTTGAACGACTTGAAGTGATCGATGTCGAACATCAGGAGCGACAGCGGCTCGCCGTTCGCCAGCGCGTTCTGCACGGCCATGTCGATCATGCGGTCGAAATACTTGCGGTTGCCGAGACCGGTGAGCGGATCGGTCAGCGATTCCGCGCGGATCGCCTCGAGACTCTGCTGCAGGTTGGAGATCTCGTTCTTCGACAGCGTGAGGCGCTCTTCCAGCGCCTTGTTGGTCTCGCGCATCTCGCGCGTCGACTTGACCAGGGTTTCGACGACCGCCTTGATCTGATCGCGATTCTTGGCGACCGACAGCTTCTCGCTGGCGCCGCTCAGGCTGGCGTCGTAGGTCGCGGACATGCCGAGCGCGTCGGTGATGAGCTGCATGACGTCATCGATCTCGCCGATCACGCGCGCGCCGACCTTGTCGATGCGGTCGGTGGTCTTCAGATGCGACAGATAGGTCTCGTAGATCTGCTCGAGATCGGCTTCGCTCAGCTTGCCGTGGCGCGCCAGCGTCTCGTTGATGATCTTGTTGAGGGGGGCGTTGTATCCTGTCGCGTAAATGTACCAGATTTCGTAATTGCGCGGGACGGCGGTCTGGCGAAGCGACCTGATCTGGCCGAGCGCGACCTCCGCGAAGGCCATCGTGCGTTCATGTTCGTCGAGGACCTTGATCACGGAAATTCCCCATAGCGAGCCGCGCCGCTCGCCCAGCAATGACTGGTATTATGGAGGCCAAGGTAGTTCAGGAGAATGAATGACCGGTAAATGGCACATGCGGCGTTAACCGCCGACGCGATCCCGAACCGGCCGCAGCAGGAAGGCCGGAAGGTGCGAATGATCTGCTGGCTCGGCGTCGGCTTCGCGGGGACGGCGCGGCGCCTCGGCGCGGCCGAATGACGGAACGGGACCGGGGGCCTGTGCCGGCGGCGCGTCATGGCGGCGTCCGCCCTTGGGCTGCCGCGACTCGCGTTCCTTTGCCGGCCGCGGCTCACGTTCCTTTGCCTGCTGTGGTTCGCGTTGCTTTGCCTGCTGTGGTTCGCGTTCGCGGCCTGCATTCTCGCGCTCACGTTCGCGGCGCGGCTTGCGGCCGCCTCGCGAACCGTCCCGCGATCCCTCGCGGCCGCGATGACCGCGCGGACGTTCATCATGCGAGGACTCGGCGGGCGCCGAGAAGTCGCCTTCGGCGCGCGGAATCTCCTGGCCGATCAGCTTCTCGATCGCGGTCATGGATTTCTGGTCGAGCGGAGTGACGATGGAGATCGCTGTGCCGGTGCGTCCGGCGCGGGCGGTACGGCCGATGCGATGGACGTAATCGTCGGCATGATGCGGGACGTCGAAGTTGAAGATATGGCTCACGGCCGGAATATCGAGGCCGCGCGCGGCGACGTCGGAAGCGACCAGGAGCGGAATTTCGCCCTTGCGGAACTGATCGAGCGCCGCGGTGCGGGCGGGCTGATCCATGTCGCCATGCAACGCGCCGACGGCAAAGCCGTGCTTCTGCAGCGACTTGTACAGCAGCGCGACTTCGCGCTTGCGGTTGCAGAAGATGATCGCGTTCTGCAGGTCCTTGGCGTCGCGCAACAGGCGGCGCAACAATTCGCGCTTTTCATGCGGCTCGCGGCCGACGCCGATCTGGAATTGCGCCACGCCCGCGTTGGTGGTTGCCGGCCTGGAAACTTCGATCTTTTGGGGATTGTGCAGGAAGGCTTCGGTGATGCGCCGGATTTCCGGCGGCATGGTCGCGGTGAAGAACAGCGTCTGCCGTGTGAACGGAACCAGCTTGCAGATGCGTTCGATGTCGGGGATGAAGCCCATGTCCAGCATGCGGTCGGCTTCGTCGATCACCAGCAACTCGACGCCGGTGAGCAGGAGACCGCCGCGCTCGGTGTGGTCGAGCAGCCGTCCCGGGGTTGCGATCAGGACGTCGACGCCACGCGTCAGCTTGGTATCCTGGTCGCCGAAGGAGACGCCGCCGATCAACAGCGCGACGTTCAGCTTCTGGCCCGCGCCGTAGCGATCGAAGTTTTCCTTCACTTGCGCCGCGAGTTCGCGCGTCGGCTCGAGGATGAGCGTGCGTGGCATGCGCGCCCGCGCTCGGCCTTTTTCCAGCATCGTGAGCATCGGCAGCACGAAAGCCGCCGTCTTGCCGGTGCCGGTCTGGGCGATGCCGAGAACGTCACGGCGCGAGAGCACGTGAGGGATCGCCTGTTCCTGGATGGGAGTAGGGGTGGTGTAGCCGGTGGCCGCAACAGCGGCGAGAACCTTGTCGGATAATCCGAGATGAGAAAAGGACATTGAGCCTCTAGTCGACACCGCCGTTCGGAATCGAGGGTAAAAGGCGGTCGCGTTCGGCCCCGAAACGGCGCGCTTTCATGAAGCTCAGGGGCAGTAACTGACGCTGACCAGCGGCTGATCCACGTGAATCGTGTTCGATTCAGGTCCGCTTTGCCGGCAACATAGGGGCGAAATGGCCAAAGTCAATCTTGGAACAGGCCAAAGAAGCGAAATACCTTAATGTTTTCGAACAAATAGCCGACTTTCTGTCATTTCCCCTTCAAATCGCGCGGCGGCGATGACAGTTTTGAGGCAAGGGGGAATTGCCATGTATCCGAAAGCGCGGCTCGACGCCTTGCATGACGGTATTTTCAGCGTCGCCATGACGCTGCTCGTGCTCGACGTTCGCTTGCCCGAGGAGTTTCATCCGCGCGACGCTGCCGAGCTCTCGCAGGCGATCGCCAATCTCTGGCCGAAGTTCCTGCCATATCTCCTGAGCTTCACCGTGCTCGGCCTGCGCTGGCTCGCCAGCATCGAAATTCGCAGCCGCGCCGAATACTACAATCGCGCCTACGTCAATTTGTGGCTGTTCTATCTCTTGCTGATTACCTGCGTGCCGTTCTCGACCATCGTAGTGGGCCGCCACGCGTCGCTTGCTCCCGCGGTCTGGCTCTATGCCGGGCATCTCTTGCTGATTGCGCTGGTCAGTACGCGCATGATGGCGCTCACGCCAAATCTCGAACCCGGCGATCATTTGCGGGCCAAGCAGGCCGGCGCCATGGTGCTGGTCGTTTCCACACTCCTGACGATCGCGCTGAGCTTCATCGATCCGCGGATGGCGATGTGGGGACTTGCCCTCAATTTCGCGCAGCCCGTGATCGCCAGATGGGCACGGGGCAGGGTTATTCCGGATTGAACCCGGCACAAAGTCTTGTCCGACTACGGGTAGTGGAGCGGATTTGACGTTCGCTTTTCCGAAGGCCACAAACTCCATAAGCGAACGTCAAATCCAAAGCTCCACTACAATCAATATTTTGCCAGTGGTCCTTTGATTCCAACATTCGCAAACGTGTTCGCTGCAAGGGCGTGCGAATGTTGGAATCGGACCACTGGCGGTGGTGGATGTCCCATGAGTAGCCGGCTTTCCTCCAGACTTGCGCTGGCGTGCGCCGTGGCCGCGTCGTTCGTGGTGCTGGCTGCACCGGCGCATGCGGAGAAGCGCGTGGCGCTGGTGATCGGCAACAATGATTACCGCAACGTGCCGAAGCTGCAGAAGGCCGTGAACGACGCCCGCACGATGGGCGATACGCTGAAGCAGCTCGGCTTCAGTGTGATGGTGGCGGAAAACCTCAATCGCCAGCAATTCAGCCAGACGCTGCTCGCCTTCGACAATTCGGTCGGGCCCGGCGACACCGCGTTCTTCTTCTTCGCCGGCCACGGCTTCGAAATTGCCGGTCAGAACTACCTGCTGCCGACCGATGTGCCGGGCGCGGCCGAAGGCCAGGAAGAGCTGGTGCGCGATGCCTCGGTGCTGGCCGACCGCATCGTCGAGCGGCTGCAGAACAAGAAGGTGCGCACCTCGATCCTGGTCTTCGATGCCTGCCGCAACAATCCGTTCGAGCGCTCGGGCACGCGCGCGGTCGCCGGCGGCGGCGGGCTCGCGCCGATGTCGCAGCTGCCGGAAGGCGTGTTCTCGGTGTTCTCGGCGGGCTACAAGCAGACCGCGCTCGACCGCCTGTCGAACGACGACAGCAGCCCGAATTCGGTGTTCACGCGCACTTTCGCCAAAGAGCTGCTGCAGCCCGGCGAGAACCTGGTCGAGGTCGCGCAGCACACCCGCAAGCTCGTCAGCGAGATGGCCGAAACCATCGGCCATCGCCAGATCCCGGCCTATACCGACCAGATGGTCGACAACGTCTTCCTCAATGGCACGGGCAAAGCGCAGGCCGAGGCCGCAAAGCCCGCAGAGCCCGCGCCGCAGAAAGTGGCTGCGCTGCCGCCGGTGGCGGTCCCGCGCACGGCGCCGCCGAGCGATTCCCTCAACGCGCCGATCGCGGCGTTCTCTCGGCATAATGGTGGCTGGACCATCGTGTTCTCGATCGCCGATCCCGCGCTGGGCATTTCCTGGCGCATTGGAGAAGCCGGCGATTTCCGCGAGACCGGCTTCCTCGACACGCTCGATCCGCGCACGCGCAAGCGCATGCCCAATCCCTCGATCGAGCTTGCCGCCGACGCGCCGGCGGCGACCATCCATGGTTCGTTACATCGATGCGTCGGGCGAGATGCAGGGGCCGTTCCCGATCAAATTCGATCCCGAAGCCGCGCTGATCCGCGACCAGCGCAAGATCCTCGACATGACCGCGACCAGCTGGTTGGCGTTCCGCGAGTTCAACGGCCTCTTGGTCTACTACTCCCACCTGCTGTCGTATCGCTGTGCGATTCGCGAGGTGCGGATCGGCGTCGACAACGCGGTGCCGGACAAGGTGTTGAAGCTGCCGCCTTGCAACATGAACGATCCCAGCGCGATTCCCAACGGCGCGCTGATCTATCAGAAGCTTCCGCCGCACCACGCAGTTCATGTCGGTGGAATTGACCTACCGCGACGGCAGCGTCTCCGAGATCAAGACGTTCCGGACCGCGAACCGCAGCAACAACTAGGCGAATCGCGCTTCCCCCGTAAGTCCCAGCAATGCCCGGTTTTTCGCTTATGAACATGGTGGCGGCCGGCCTGGTGGTAATCCTTGCCGCCGCACGTTGCTGACCTGCAACACTTGCCCGGAAACTGGGCTCAGGAGCCCCGGAAAAGCCAGTTCCGTATCGCGAGCGCCCCCGCGGACGGACTAGGTTGGCTTAGGAAATCGACTGGTTTGCAAATGGGGAGCTTTTCATGAAAACACGTTTTGGATGGGCACTCGCGTCGGCGATGCTGCTGGGGGGCATCGGCTCGGCATACGCTGCGGACATGGCCGTCAAGGCGCCTCCGATGCCTGTGCCGGTCTACAACTGGACCGGCTTCTACATCGGCGGCAACGTCGGCGGTATCTGGAATGATACGCGCGATGACGCCTTTCCGACCGGCTGCTTCCTCACGAGCGTGACCTGCGGTGGTGGTGTTCCCGCTCAATCCGCTGCGCTCCAATTCGGTCCGTTTGAACGGCTCCGGCTTCACCGGCGGCGGCCAGGCCGGCTACAACTGGCAGAGCGGCGAGTTCGTCGGCGGCATCGAAGCCGACATCAACTACAGCGGCATCAACGACGGCAGCTTCATCAACCGTCCGGTCGCGGCGCCGCTGGTTGGAAACTACATCCACGGCGAGAGCGACAAGCTGCAGTGGTTCGGAACGGTGCGCGGTCGCGCCGGCTTCACGGTGACCCCGAGCTTCCTGGTTTACGCGACCGGCGGTCTGGCGTTCGGCGAAGTCAAATCGGCCTCCACCACGGCCTTCACCGCGACGGCGGACACTTACGCCGGCACGTTGGACGATACCCGGGCTGGCTATGCCGTCGGCGCCGGCGGCGAATGGATGATCGCGCCGAAGTGGTCGATCAAGGCGGAATATCTCTTTGTCGATCTCGGCAAGTCCAGCTACACGCAGAACTGCACGGCGCCGGGCATCTGCACCTCGCCGCCTCAGGTTTCGGCCGCGAGCTACGGGACCGATCTGCACAACCGGTATAACATCGCGCGTGTCGGCCTGAACTATCACTTCGGTGGCCCGGTGGTTGCGAAGTACTGATCTGAACGATTCTCCCTGACTTGAAGCCCCGGCCTTGGCCGGGGCTTTTTGTTTGGCTAGTGCCGCCGATCTGAAGTCCCTGACTCACTTGCTGTAGAATCGGGTTCAGGGACTTCAGATCGAAAGCGGCACCAGAATTATAGGTTTGCTAGTGCCCATAACTTTCCGAAGTTCGTGAAAGGGTTTGCGGCAATGGATCACGAACTTCGGAAAGTGGGCACTAGATCGCTTCACGCCATGATCGAATAGCCGCCGTCGACCGGGATCGCCGTACCCGTGACGAAGTCGGACGCGGGCGAGGCCAGGAACACGGCAATCCCCGCGAAGTCGTCGATCGCGCCCCAGCGCGAGGCCGGCGTGCGTGACAGCACCCGTTCATGCAGGCCAGAGACCTCGACACGCGCGCGTTTGGTGAGATCGGTGTCGATCCAGCCCGGCAGGATCGCGTTGGCCTGGATGTTGTCGGCGGCCCATGCGCAGGCACAGGCGCGGGTGAACTGGACGATGCCGCCCTTGCTCGCGGCATAGGCCGGCGCAAAGCTCGCGCCGAACAGCGACATCATCGAGCCGATATTGATGACCTTGCCGCCGCCTGCCTCCTTCATCGCCGGATGAACCGCCTTCGAACACAGGAAGGCGCTGGTGAGATTGGTATCGATCACGCTGGTCCATTCCTCGAGCTCGAGGATGTGCGGGGGTTTTCGGATGTTGATGCCGGCATTGTTGACGAGGATGTCGATGCGGCCGAGCTCGCGCTTGACGCGCTCGACCATGCTTGCGACCGCCACCTTGTCGGTGACGTCGGCAACCACCGCAATCGCTTTGGCGCCGCGCGCGGCAAGCTCGGCGGCCGCCGCTTTCGACTTGGCCTCGTTGCGCCCGACGACCGCGATATCGGCGCCGGCTTCCGCAAGACCTCGGGCGATGCCAAGCCCGATGCCGCCATTGCCTCCGGTGACGACGGCAACCTTGCCCTTGAGGTCGAACAGGTCAGTCATGGCCGCTGGCTTTGCCAGATCAGGATCAGGCCGACCGCCGACAGCGCCGCGCCATAGCCCGCCCACTGGATCTCGTTGATCATGAAGCTCGAGCGCGGCCATGCGACCGCGCCCGTGCCCTGACCGATCCAGAGCAGGCCGATCGCAAGTCCGATCAGGCCCAAAATCAGCAGCGTCCTGCGCATCGCGTGTCCTCCGTCGCCCGGCCTTATTGGTGTTGGCTGCCGTCTCGCGCCGGCAGCGGCTTTCCCGGAAACCCCAGGCGCTGACAAGCGTAGCTGTCGGCAAGTCGGAACACCAGCAGCGGCCGATGGGGCGGGGCGTCTGACACGACGTGGGCCTCGCATGTTGGCCTCCACGTCCGTCTGTCGGTTTTTCGCTGTCGCGGAGGCGGACTGACCAAAACATGACTTCGCGTTCCCGCGGCATGATTTTGCCCGGGCTTTGCAAATTTTTGTCCCTCCGGAAGTGGAGGGCGCAGGGAATGCCGGGCGCTTTGCGCACCCGCAGCCTCGTATGCAGAATAGGGTAGGCAGCATACGAGCAGGTAGTCACTACAGGTTCGCCGAAACGTTCCGGCACTCCCTGCGCAATGGCTTTACGGCTTACTCCGCGCTCTCCTCGGGGTACCGGGCTTGCTAGCCCCCGTCGCCCTATCGACGATCATCGACAAGACTTGATTCCAGCGTCGGGGAATCAGGACCACACGGCTTGACCGTACACATTGCGCCGCACGTCTTGCGACACAACGTGTCCATCGCATCCCGCGCCAACGAGTTGTGACGATCGATACGCCCCTCCTGTGAGGCGCGGGATGTCTTCGTTAAATCATTAATTCTGTGTTTCGGAAAGGAGAATATTTTTACGAGACCGGCTTGACAGCGCTTCTGGAAAACAGCAGGTGTTTTGCCCGTCGTGTCGCGGAAGCAACACGCCGGCTGATCGACGGCGCGACCAGAACGGCTTTGACGATGTCGCGCTCAGGCTTCGATTCCGCGACATCTTCCGACGCGATCGGAAATTTTCATGATTTCGAGATGATGGTCCAACTCGCTTCGCTTTGCCGATGATCCGACGGCGAGCCGCTGACCAGTCCCGCGCGCACATTTCAGCAATTCGGGCACTGCCGAAAACGGTCGGAAGCGGCACTAGATTTATAAGGTTGCTAATGCCCATAACGTTCCGAAGTTCGTGAAAGTGCGTGCGGCAATGGATCACGAACTTCGGAAAGTGGGCACTAGTGATGCAGAAGCATGATGAGGATAATGAGCGGGATCGGGATTCCGAGGAGCCAAAGCAGGATGGGCATGGTGATCTTCCTTTCTACGAGTTCAAGTCAGCGATTGATCGGGGCGGTGCGAAACGGATGCTTGCTCCATGTGCCATCACGCAGGCCGCCGCCTTCCGTGGCGGCAAGTGCGGCGCAGAAGGCGCCGATGAACAGCGACAGCGTCAGCCAGAT
>CAVSYJ010000002.1:0-47769 GCA_963732085.1 uncultured Alphaproteobacteria bacterium
CAATGGTAGAGCAGCAGCCTTCCAAGCTGAATACGAGGGTTCGATTCCCTTCACCCGCTCCAATAGTTTCAAGGCACTTATTGCCGTCGCTGATTTTCATTCTGACAAAAGCGGCTGTTTTATTCTGACAAACGTTCACTTTTCGGTCACTCAAGCGGCCTTATCGCGCGATCTCGACTTTCAGCGGCTCGTTGGTGACTTCGACACCTCCATCTACGGTGACGCTTCCGCTGATCGGAACATCAGCCATCCAATCATACCATAACGCGAGCTTTGGATTTGCCTTCCAAAGAAGCCCGTAGAGAACGAGCATTCCGAATATCGCAGTCATGGTGCAAAAGCCCAGAGCAACATGCTGAGTTGAATGAAGCACCAACCGTTTGCGCTTGCTGACCCGGAGCAGTATTGCCCTTCCGAAAGCTGGTCCCAATACAAAAAGTGAAATCAAGGTTGCGAGGGACACGCCGTAGTAAAAGGCCTTCATCGTGTGCCACTCCTCGAATTAGGACACCGGGCCGCCCGCAACGTGTTTCTTGCGTCGCTTGATACGCTTTATCTGCGCGTCCTGTTTGGCCTCATCGTCGTCATGTAAGTAGTTCGCCATCGCCGCCACCGACGACCACTGACCTTTCTCCATCAACTGCAACGTGGTCAGTCCAGACGATTTAGATTCGGTCGCTCCGCCATGCCGACCGAACGACGTGAAGGTTAGCTCTGGCCGCAAGCCCGCAGCGATAATGATCTTTTTCGAAACCCGCTCGACCTGCGTCAACATCTCGCCTTTGCCGCTCCACGGCTGACCGCTGCCGTCACGGCGCAGCATCAAACCGCCGGTCGGCCGCAGCGCCTTTATGGCATCCAACTCAGCCATCAGCAGCGGGTACAGGGCCGTACCCTTTTTGTCGAACAGCGGCTCCCATGATCCGGTGCTGGTCTTGTAGTTGATGACGTAGACGTGGTTCGGGCGACCCTCCGGGCGATAGTGATCGGCCATGAATTGGATGAAGATGTGCGCTTTTCGCTGTAACAGCTCCCAACCGATCAGCACGCCAGTCGCCAGCGACGGGTAACCCATCTCAAATGCCTTGGCTCGAAACGCCATCATCTCGGCAAACGTCGCATGCGGGGTTTCGCGCGATGTCGATTGCAGACCCATTTTTTCGAACGGGTTTTTTGGCGGAAACATGTGGGGGTGCGCCCGCGAGATCGTGTTCCATGCGCCGCGCGCCGTTTTCATAGCGTGGTTGACGGTAGTGCGGCGTTCGACCTTCGCGCCGTCGACATCTTTGTAGAGCAACTTCTCAAACAAATCGTCTGCAAACGCCGTGTCGATACTTGAGACACGCCGCGTGCCAAGACGCCTCCCGTCCTTCAACAAATATTCGCAGATCATCTTGATGCCGGTTTCATGCACGCGACATTGACCAGGACTTAGAGGCTGCAAGCGCTTCGCGGTTTTCTGTTTCCACGTTCGACGATATTCATGAAACATCCAGTCGAGCGTTCCAATCACCACTCCTATGCCAACTGGATTTGCATCGTCGCCGCCCTTGAGCCAGCTATCGAATGCAGGCAGCAATATCCTTTCCGCACGCTGCACGGCTAAATCGTAATCGGTGCCGAGCGGCTCATTCTCTACAGGGCAACCTCTTTCGCGTGCCCAGGTGGGCACGTCGAAAAAATAGGCGACACTCCCCTTCTTAAGGCGTTTGCGTCTTGTGTACCGAGGTAGTGGCAGCGCCGAACGTCCCACTCTCGTCACAGCAATCTCCTGGAGACCTCCGGATCGTCTTCCGGGTCCATCTGCGTACGTGTTTTGCCGTTGTCCTCTTTGACTGTGACAGATATGCGTCCGTCGGGCCAGATTTCGACGCTTGTAATTTCGGCGCCGCTCGCCAAGAACACCTTTGATCGCGCGTCTGATTTTAGCTTCGGTGAATCTCGTCTTCGACATCTTGGCGCTTTGCTGATCGCTAGGTCGGGCTCATTCGTCGCGTTGTCCACGGACAGGCGAATTGACCGAGCCCACGATGGCCTGCCCGCCTCCGTTGACCGTGACGGCTCGCGAATGTCTTTTGCTCGCCGCCACCCCTCAGACGCCGGTGGCGCCTCGACCCTGGGGCAGTAGGCCCTGAGTAATTTCGCAGCTGGCGGAAGCCTAAGCCAGAAGGCGGTGGGGGCGTGCCGTGTCCGCCTCCGATACGCGCCATCATCACCATCGCCACCAAGTGCGGCAGGCCGCTTGCAGCGCCAAGGCCGCTTCCACCTCGTCTTGGGGGCAAAGGCGGCAACGACTGCAAGCGCGCCATTGATCGCCATGTTGGACGCGCCGTCGCCGGGCATGCGGGCGGCCGCATCCAAATGATTAAGGGCCATGTCAATGAAGGCGTCGGAGGCCGTGCCCAAGGCAGCCTTGAGTTGTTTCCGCCAGACTTCGTCCGCAGGTCCGGACGAGCCAAACCTCGCAACGTTGCCTTGGATGCTCCTGATCTTGATCCGGACCGGCGGCGAGCGGCGGCGGGCGCGCGGTGCCACCGGCTGGTTCTTGGATCCGGTCATTGACATCCCTCCCAAGGTGCCTTTCAGCAAAAAACGGATAAACCGGCGTTCTTCGACCGCTTCGGCGAGTTCAGTCGCCGTGGACGTAGCGGCCGTTCGCGGCCCCACGGGGCGCGCCGGGGCTGAGGCCGCCGTGGATGCGGCATTTCCCATTCGGCATCGCCGGGCACCGGCAAGGCGAACCCGCGCGAGTTGTAGCCCCGCAGGGTGGGTACGTTCATTCATGTGGGGCCACAGGGTTGGGACATCTGTCTCGGTTCATAGGGTTGTCCCTCCGAAATTTTTTTGGACCCCCTGGAAGGCCGGGTAGGTCGTAGACGGGGTACTCATAAGCGACGCATCCTGATCGACACCACGTGACCGCTTTCCGATTGACAGGATCAATCGGATCAGGGTCCATTGCCCGTTCAATGGGCAACGCGACGAGCACAGCTTCCAAATGCGTTATGGTTTCCTTGATCGGGCGTAATTGCTCCATCGAAGCTTGCGCAATTCCGCTGGCGCTGGCGCCCAGCGGAAGTCATAGCCATGGCCGCATTCGCCGCGATGCCAATGCTTGATCGCTCCGGCGATTGCCGCGGGCGGAATGTCGTCGAGCGCCGAAAGATAAGCAAGCTCTGGCTCGTGCGCGGCCGGCCTCCGATGTCCCGTTCGTAATCGGGAAACGTCAGCAAAAGGTTCGCGACTAACGTAAGGCGGGCCTTACGATTTTCGGTTCCGTCGTCGGCTTCACTGGCGGCACGCAACTCTGCGATTTTGCGACGAATGCAAAATCGCTGTTCATCCGTCAATGTTAATTGTCCCGACAGGTATTTCCGGGTCGGCAAACCCTCGTGCTTGATCGTTCCCAGCGATATCCGCAGCCAAGCCAGACATTCCGGCGAGGAAATCAGCGCCTGAAGGTTTTCGTGTTGGACCGTAATGGCGTTGCCCATACTTGTTTGTCGCTGGCTGATCGAGCCAACGCTCCTGGTTAAGCCACGTTGCGGGATTGCAAAATGGTCGGTCGTCGGACTTGTTCGCGTATCGGTGCAGGGCGGGAAACAGCACCTCCGGCGTGACCTTGTTCGCGGCCTTGTTGAAGGCTTTCATGGCATCCGCCTTGCCGACCTTGTTTGGAAATGCTTCCCAAAACCGTTCGCGGTCGGCTTCGGTCCAAGGAGGCGTCAGCGCGCTTGCGCGCCTTCCTTCTTTTTTGACTTCTGAACTCTGGACGCTGGAATTTGGAAGTTCTGGGCTTTAACAGGGGGGTTAACCCCGGCGATAAGCCGAGGGTTGCCTCCCGGTCTTACCGTTGGCCCTATCCTGTGTTGCCTGTTCATCGTCGCGCATCATACGGCGAGAGAAGATGGTCCCGTCCTCGGCGCGGCTGAAAACACCCGCCACTTCCAATTCTGTCAGAAGCCCGACTATTTCACGCAGGGGTGCACCGCACAGGGTGGCGAGTTGCTGGTCCCCGATCGGGTTGCCGTTGATCAGCAACGAGCCGCGAGGATCGGCCTCGTGCATGATGGACAGCACCTCTATCCACAAACCACGTGCGGCGAGCGAGCACATGTGCAGGCCCGGATCGGCGCGCCAATCCGCGGGGTAAAACTTCATCCAGGGAAATTTGCGTGCGCCCGGCATGATCGGCTTCAGTCAGCGTCGGAAGGGTCGGGGCCTTCAGCGAGAATGCGCCTCCACTTCGCATTCGGGACACGCCTTATGCCCCTAAGATTAATCGTGGGAATTTCGCCGCGCTTAGCCGCGCGGTAGCTGGCATTCTTCGCGAGGCCGGCCATGGCTCCGGCGTCGGGGACCGACAGCGTGAGCGGTTCCGGCCGTCCTTCGGGATCAGCTTCGTCGCTTGTTTTCATTTGAGCACCATCTTCCACCTCGGATGCTCTTATGAACCTTGTTTTTCTCGGGTGTAACCGATAAGATTTTATCGGTTACATATCAGTCACATCGCGATGAGCGCACTCAAAATCAGCCTCGATTGGTCCAAAGGATGAAAAAAGGGCTATCGCGTAAACGACTACGGAAAAATATGGGTCCAGGATAGTCGGAAATGGAGGCAAGCCAATTCGAACGCAGCCACTCCTGAAGAACGATATGGTTTTCAAGGCTTTCGCGACGGTTGAATCACAGGATCAGTTATTGGAATTTGTCCATCACTATGGGCTCTTAGAGAAACCGAGCTACGGCGAAACTGACGGCACTGTCGTTATAGATGCAAGAACTCTCACCCCAATCGAGTTTGTCCGGTTATGTTTGGTGAGAAGATCGAGGACCACCTCAACACTGCTCAGATGTTTCGAGACACGTTGGCTTTCGCTAGCTGGTGCGGAAGAGCGTCAGACTTTTTGTCAGAATGGATCGCTGACCGGATATTAGGCGAAACATTGGGTAACTTGCGCTTTGACTTTGTTTCCACTCGTGGATTTCGGATGTATTTTGAGGCGGAAACCTTGTTGAATGGCATGCTTTTGCAACTGGCCCAACGAGTTTCCGGCCAAACAAATTTTCGGGCTTGTAACCTTTGTGGTGTGCCGTTTGAGGTCGGTCCCGGCACAGGACGCCGTGGCGATGCAACATTTTGCTCGCGTGAGCACAAAGTACAATTCCACAGTGGCCAGCGAACGAAGAAGCCCACATCAGAAGTTCGTGCACGCCAACGTGTCAAATGAGGGTGACCACCGTGGTGCCCAGGGTGGTTTGTTGACCGCCGGGGTGCGCCTGACAATGCAGCGCAGGGAAGCGGGCGTCGCTTCTACTTGCGAGGTACTCGATTGGTTTTGCTTTCCCGCGATCACCTCTTGGCCCGCTTGATACCGGCGGGTAGCTCGCGCTGTTGCCTATGACCTCGGTCTCTTCGAGGCGGAATTGGCCTCAAGGCGGCTGATTATGAAGTAATTGAAGACCTGGTTCATCTCTACCCTTCTCCTTCGAGAGACAGCGAGACACCGAACAAACCCGGAGTAGTTCATATTTTTCCGGAAGTTGGCTGACTCGAGAGACCGCGCAGCACGACTGAGACAGGGGTGTCTCATGCACGTGTACCGTCTCTGACTGGCTCCTAATTAGGACCCTATCGACCGGCGGCAAAGACCACCGTGGTGTCCACCCCGGGTGTCCCGGCTGGTTCGTCGAGAGCGAGAACATGCCTGGCGTGGTGAGGGAGGGGCGCTGTCCTGAGCAGATGCCTTCCGAGCGTAGATCATTGTTGGCCGCCCTCGTGGAAATGTGGCAAATTATCTGTTGCTACCCTTGGGCCTGAGTAACATTCTCCCCCGATCAACAGCCCGACGAGGACCACGGCAGCACATAGGCAGCCACCGATGAAAGTGTCAGAATGCAAAGGTTCGCGCCGCCGTTGCTCATATTCAAGCTCCTGGCCGGCAACCCCGGGCAGGGGAAAAGGTTGCGTTAGGGGCGTTCACGCTCCTGGTCGACGACGGCCGGCGTGGATCTCCCAAGTGGGCAGTCGGCACTAAGGCTCCGGAACGAGGGGCGGACCGTCGATATGCGGCGGAGCGAGCCGCAGGACTTGCTCTTCGAATTCCATTCCAATCGGGCGTAAGCGACCACCAGTCGAAATTGTCCAAACAGATGCCGCCCCGATCTTGCGCCATGAGGCGCGCGCATGTGACGAAGCTGTTCGACTTGCGTATAAATAACTCACGCTCGGCGCCGGTTCGCCGGGCTCCGTTTTCTCGCACCAGCTTGGCCGCTACCAGATGCTGTTCGGCGAGAAATGACATCAACGACTTCATTTTATGACGACCCACAGAATTTATGGCGATACAATTTTGCTCAAGGATACCGAAATATGCTCGCACAGCATTCTCGATAGGTTAGCTGCGGCCACGCTCGATTTCATAACCCCAAGAGGGGGTGGACTTTCTGCCTGCCAGTCAACCGACCATCCGTAGATAGGCACAGTAACTGAGGTTGTCTCCGTAGCCGAACTCTACCGAACTCTCCATAGGGGCGCATCTCACTTGATACGGAGTATTTCGTGAGACCAATCTCGCCTCGTTTAAATTCCGTCAGTAACTGAGATTGCACCTGCTTTGACTTGGACGGCCTCGGCAACTCGACGGTCAACGTAGGCAATCCACGCTTCTTCGACGCCGGACGCCAACACATTTACCGCTTTATCGGCATTTAGCTTTGCCTGATCTTCAAAGGCTCTTTGATTAGATGAGTGCACGTAATAAAATATTGCGCAAGCACCGGCGATAATGGCAGCGAGCGCGATACAAGCGAATGCCGCAGACCATTTGCTGGGACCGTCCCGCTCATCCAACTCTGAAAATTCGGCAATCTCCTCATCGTCGGAATGGTCGCACGATTTCGATGATTTTCCCCCGGGGTCTTATCGCCTACCACGGTTATGCGGCTCAAACAAAAAACCATAGCACTATTGTCCGTGGTTTAATAGGCTACTGACTGATGGCCTGCCGTTAATGAAAGCAGGCGCGTTGGTCGCAAGAAACATTCGTCGGTTAAGAGTCTCACACGGACTTTCGCAAGAGGTTCTCGCGGTGGACGCTGATATCGATCGAACCTACGTAAGTCGCCTTGAGCGCGGACTAGAAAATCCGACGGTTGCCGTTCTTGAAAAGATTGCCCAAGCCCTTTCGGCAAACATCGAGGAATTATTCAAAGCGCCCCGCGCCGGCGAACCTGCTCCGCGACCTCTGAAGGGTGGACGACGACCAAAACGCTAGGGTGTGTTGGCTCTGGTAGATTTTTAGCCGGCTTCTGCGGGACATTTGCTGACGTTAGACTGCGACATGCGCTATTGGTGGGTGAACCAAAATCAGACATTCCGCCATGAAGTCAAGGGCGGGTATCTTTGGTCGCCAAAGCGTAGCGCAAATGGCGCCCGCAATCCGTTTTATGGTTCGATGCGTGAAGTCGCGCCTGGAGACTTGATCTTTTCCTTAATGGATACCTGTATACTCGCAGTGGGGATCGCACAATCGTATTGCTGGGAAAGTCCGAAGCCCTTGGAGTTCGGAAAAGCCGGTCAGAATTGGGAAAACATCGGCTGGAGGGTAAGGGTCCGCTTCACGAAGCTCACCAACAGGGTGCGTCCCAAAGACCACATCGACATTCTCAGACCCCTTCTACCTGAACGGTACTCACCCCTTCAGCCGGACGAAATGGCCTCCAATCGGTAGATCTCACGGAGGCCCCCACGACCGCTTGCGGAAGTGCTCATCGGCTTGATTGGCCAAGAGTGGCGCCGATTACGCTGGCGGCGCGAATGTGAGGCCAATTGCAGCGGATGACTTGATGTATTGGGAAAAAAAAAGTTAGAGCAGGGGGTGACCGACGATCGCTTCGATCCCCGAAACAGATCGGTTAGCAATCGTTCGGGCGAGGGTTGGGCAGGGACTGTTCAAAGAACGAGTAGGAGGAAGATCGATTAAAAATCCGCCGGATCTCGGGCGTCTAAGAGCCCTTTCACCATGTCAGCAAACCATGCAGCTTGCCGTGGTGCGACTCGTCGAACGAAGAACGGCTGAATGGTGAAAACGGTTTGCTGTTGACGCCAAGCATCGACCACTTGTTCGACCGCGGATTTATCGGATTTGAAAACAATGGGACGCTAATAGTTTCACCCGTCGCGCACCGACCCTCGCTTCACAGGATGGGTATCGACACGACTAAGGCCTGTCAACGTGGGCGTATTCACGAGCGGCCAAAAGCAGTTCCTCGATTTCCATCGGAACGCTGTGCTTCTGCAATCTATCCGTAGCTAAGAAGCACGATAAGATGTCCGCTCTTGTGCGGATAACGGACCCAAGTCGGACATCTCGCCATGTCTGCTTTTGTGCCAAAAGGCGACATCGCAGGCGTTGCTGCTCATCTGGTTACCCTTTCATTCGACACCTTCCCGGCGTGAACGAACAGCGTCGGCGGCTGCTGCACCGCAGCGAAAAGTTCGCGCGAATGAATAAGTTAATCCCACTTTTGTACGGGACCGACAATATAGATATTTCTCGACGAATGCCCAAAAATTTGCCTGAGCGTGCCGAGTGAAGGAAAAGGGCGATGCACGGAGCTGGAGCGGTCTTTCAGCCGGAGCTATCAATCTGATGAAAGCAGTCCTCGACGAGGCTGTCGCGACGCTTCCGGAAGGAAGGCGCACCTCGACTACAATGGCCGAAATGGCTTCGCAAATTCTCGTTTGTGCCGGCAAGGGTGAACGAGACCCGGCGAGGCTGAAAGCTGCGGCGTTGCTGGCCGTGATCGAGTGCTCGCACTATTCACACGACATCTCGCCTGAGCGGCGTACGGTGTGAGGAGCACGAGCGAGGGGATTGCCGTGGAAGACCTACAGACAAGGCTCGAAAAGTTGCTGACCGATGCCGAGGATTGCGCCCTCATTGGCAAACTTGCGACCGACCCAGGGAAGCGCGACCTCTTCAATCGATTGGCCGCTGACCTCCGCACATGGCGTCCGATGTTCAAGCCATCATTGCGTTGAGGCGTGCGGAGAGTGATGACGACAATAAAAGGTTCCCGCCGATTTGAGAGAATAGTGTGAGCGTTGGCTAATCAACAAAGCAATACAGAGAGACCTTTGCGAAGAAATGAACTCACGATTGGCATCGATAACCGACCCTGGTGTCAAAATGAGCAAAATCGAAGAACGAATAACCGCAAATATGGACGTCGTGCTTGAGGAAGTCTGCCGAAGTTTGCCACACGGCGGCGACCATGAAAGCCGAAAGCATATCGCCAGAAGGCTCATGCAGAGCGCTAAAAAAGGAAATGTCACGCTGGAGAGTTTGCGGCCTGTGGCCAGCCGCGCGTTTTCTGAATTGTCGAGACGCAGATCGGCCAGTCGCCCGGCCTGATGCAAGTCCCCGGGCGGTCTCTGACGTCGAGGGCGCGTCACCGCAACCACGAAATTACGGATCGGCCGTCAACTCCCGAAGTGTCGCCGTGAGCTGGGTGGGATCATAGGGCTTGGGAAGAAATCGCCCGCCTTCAGGCAAGTCGTCCGGTCGTACATCGACGAGGCCGGAAGTCGCGACGATCTTGATCGGGGGCCAGCGCCCTTTGACCGCGGCCGCCAGTTTCAGACCATCCATGCTGCCCGGCATCTCAATGTCCGTGAACAGAACGGTGATGTCCGATCTGGCTTCAAGAATTGCGATCGCTTCATCCGCATTCGATGCTTCGATCACATCGAACCCGGCTTCTTCGATGATTTCAGCCGCGTGTAACCGGATCAGAAGATCGTCCTCGACAATAAGGACCACCGGCCGCCTCGCCGCGTATGCAGAACTCATGGCGGGCCGTCCTTTATCAAAATCATCTAGACAAATGGTCTGAGGCGCCAACGTTCCTCGTATAGCAAAATAAATGTCCGGTACCGGACATTTATTTTTAGATCGGGACGCCGGCCTCTGCCCCTCTCTAAGCAGCAGGCATTGCAGGACAATCGGAACATTGTCCCTCGACTCAACCGTCAGATTTGGCGCTACGAGCGGTACCGGACCGACAATCTGTCTGGTTCGTCCCTATATAGGGTTCTTCCCGCGAGGACCGCCCCTCGGAGCGGCTTCCATCCCATCCCCCTGCGAGAAACGGCCCGACCGACCGGGCAGGATCTCGCAGTGCACATCAAAAATTCAGGCCGTCCGTTGGACAACAAGTTGCTTGCGGCGCTGCCGCGCGATCAGTTCGATTTGCTGGCTCCCAACCTGACTGCCGTTTCCTTGCAGCAAGGAATGTTCTGGCCGAGCCGGGTGATGAGTTCGATCACATTTACTTCCCCCAAAGCGGGATGCTCTCGCTGCTTGCCGTGCTGCAGGACGGCAAAGCCATCGAAACGGCGACGGTAGGACGCGAGGGCGTGGTCGGCGCGATGGCTGGATTGGGGCTCTACAAGTCCCTCGTTCGCGTTGTCGTCCAGCTCCCGATGACGGTGAGCAAAATTCCTGCGTCCCAATTCAGAAAAGCCGCGGCCCAAAGCGAGGCTATCCGGAATATGTGCATCCAGTATAATGAAGTGCTGCTGTCTCAGGCGCGGGTACCGCGGCCTGCAATGCGCTGCATGTCGTCGAGGCGCGATTTTGCCGCTGGCTGCTGCAATCCGCGGATCGCGCCGAAAGCGACAACGTGGCGCTGACCCACGAATTTCTTGCCGAGATGCTCGGCGTTCGCCGTACCTCGGTCACGGAAGTTGCGAGCAAGATGCAGGCCGCAGGCGCCATCAACTACAGCCGCGGGCAAATTACGATCCTAAGCGATCCGCTTTGGAGAAAATGTCCTGCGAGTGCTATCAGACACTCGTGGACCAGTCGGCGATCCTGATCTAGGCGGCCTTCGGCTGCGGCGGCATTTGTGCGCGGCGCGATCACAAGGCGCGTCCTTCGGATCGACGCGCATCGCATCATCGCGGGGCCTTACGGCTCTGCTTTTGAATTCTGCGATCTTTTGACCGCGGTGCCATAGTTCTACGTCACGAAAGTCGACGTATTGTTTGGCGCGGCCCCTGGCTTCCTCATCGTCCGAGCAATAAAATTCGAAACGCTTCTGGATGTGGCCGTCAGGCCCCATGAGGTAGGCACGGTAGTCTCGCATCGTCATCCCCCTCGGCGAAACGCTACTTTGGCGGCTGTAATCCAGGAGAATTAAGCCATTCGCTCATGTGCGAGGCGGTTTCGGCCTGCCGCGCTTTGCGTATCAGCTCTCGCGCTCTGCCCCGGGCGGGAGGGTCTTGGCCTGCTCTCTCAGCTGCCGAGCCTGGTTCGCCAGTCGTTCTTCGAAGGACATCTTGTGCTTGATGCGGCGGCGCTCCATGGCGCAACCCTCCTACATTTCACCTCCGTCTAAGTCTAAAATCTAGCCCCGGCTTCCGTCTGTTCGGTGCCGGACATTTCACCGCCATTTTCAAAGGCAGCAGGCCGGTACCGCCGATCCAATATGAGCATATCGCGGCCATGGACCAATTCAGAAACGTAGTCGGTCGTTAGGCCGGAGGTCCGTGTTGAGTCAATAGCTGCCCTGACAGCTCCGAATCCCGACTTCCCCTTTGCCCCTGAGAGCGGACTCAGGTCGGACATCGCGTCGTGTCTGTTCGGTGCCAAAAAAAGGAGACTAATGCACCGCAGCAAGAAAGCTCTCTATTCGATCACCTCGTCGGCGCGGGCGAGTAACGAGGGCGGCACCGTGAGGCCGAGTGCTTTGGCAGTTTTCATGTTGATCACCAACTCGAATTTGGTCGGCTGCTCCACGGGCAGATCGGCAGCCTTCGTGCCTTTGAGGATCTTATCGACGTAGCCGGCTGTACGGCGGAACAGATCGGCTAAATCGGCCGTAGACGGTCAATCCGCCCTGATTGGCGTATAACCGGTACAAATAGTTTGCCGGCAGATGATACTTCGCTGCGAGCGCGATAACTCGCGGGGCCTGTAGAATGGTCAGATATCGCCAACATCAACTATGGCATCGGCATGCTGGGCGGCGGCCGAAGCAAAGGCGGCATCAATTTCCTCGGGCGTGGTCGCCTCAACTATCAGCAGAGCCACGCCCAGGTTGCGGGCTATACGGGCCGATTGCTCGACCCCTAACAGCCTGTGCATTTGGTTGCTCGGATTGACCAGCAGCGCAATTTTCGAGGCGCCAGCAAGATCCTGAAGAATTTGTATGCGTTTCGCGAGAAAATCGTCAGGCACCATGGTCGCAAGACCGGTGATGTTGCCGCCCGGGCGCGAGAGGCTTTGAACGAGGCCAAGGCCCACGGGATCGGCCACAGAAACGAATACAATCGGGATGGTGGCAGTTGCCGATTTTAGAGCTACGGTTGCCTGCGGGCCGGAGCTAACGAGCAGATCGGGCCTGAGAGCGACAAGTTCGGCCGCGAGAGCCGGGATGCGCTCGGCATGGTCCTCCCAATATCGGTAGTCAATGATCACGTTCTTGCCGTCGACCCAACCGCGATCCCGCAGGCTCTCTTGCCACACTTTGATGATTGAGCCATAGCGGGAGCCGCCAAGGTAACCGACCCGGCGAGGCGTCCCCTGCGCCCACGAACGCCGTGGCGAAACGAGCAGTGCCGCAGTACCCGCTATGAATTCCCGCCGCTTCATTCGATCCTCATCGCGGCTTGAGGAGACGGATGCAGAGTATCAGGGTTCGGTGGTCGTCGCACTCACCAATGGGCATCGACCTTACCGGACGCGGGACGATGTCCGAGTTGGGTCATGAACGGACTCATGCACTGCAGCAAGCACCTGCCTCATTCGATTACTTCGTCGGCCCGGATCAGCGTTGCGGGCTCGAACCGCACGCCGAGCTCGGTGGCTATCTTCAGGTTTAGGACAAACTCGAAATGTGTGGGTGTTTCGATCGGCAGATCGCCGGGCGGAACGCCGCGCAGGATCTGGACGACGTAGGCCGCCGTGCGTCGCGTCAGCTCTTCTTTAAGAGGTCCGTAGGCCATAAGGCAGCCGCTATCGGCCATTTCACGCCACTCGCAAATCGTCGGCAATCTGGCGACTCGAGCCGCTTCCGCCAGGATTGCCCGTCTCGAGAAAAATCCGGGGCCGACACAATCACAAGCCCTTGTACTTCGGCTGCCCGCATCTTTTCGAACGCGCCGGGGTACTCGGCCGGCGAGTCGGCCTCTACAATCTTCAGCTCGATGCCGAGCTTCTGCGCCGCCGCGGCGACTGCTTTGATGTTTGCGTCATGTCGCGGCGGCCGGCCGGCCAAAACGGCTACTTTCCTTATGGCCGGCAGACTTTCCGAGAGGATGTCGAACCGCTTGGCATCAAGCGCTTCAGCCAGCATGGCGACGCCGGTGATGTGCCCGCCGGGCTTCGCCAAGCTCGCAGCCATCCCTTCCGCAACGGGATCGCTCCCGAAGAATGCTGCGACGATCGGGATGTGAGAGGAGGCGGATACGACGGCCCGGATCACCGGGGTCGACAACGCGACGACCACGTCGGGCTTGGTGCGACCAGATCTCTTGCAAGCTCCGGAATGTCGTGTGGCTCTCCGAACCGCGTCTCCAGCGTGAGATTGCGGCCCTCCACGAAGCCGCGCTTTGCGAGTTCCGGCACTGCGAACCGGCGAAACAGCTCGATCGAGCTGGCGCTGATAGAAATAACGCCAACGCGATAGGTGCGTTCCGGCGTCGGCTGAGCGGACGCCGCCGACCCAAATGCAATGGACCAGAGCAGAACCAACGCGAGCTGCTTCATTCGATCACCTCGTCGGCGCTTAGCAAAAGGGGCGTGGGCACCTAGGATAGCTATCGTGACCGTCCTTGGCGTGGATTGCTGCGCGTGTGTCGCTATTGGCCACGCCGGGCGTGCCTCCGAGAAGCGCGGCGCCAATTTCCCCGCCGCCTCATTGCCAATCCCGCCCTTGAGCTCTCACCTAGCCTAAGTGATTTATCGGTAAAGGTCCAAGCGGCAGGATGTCCGCCTGGGGTCAAAAAGCAGACTCCAGACAGCGAATGTGCGATGTCGGCTCCGCTCCCAATAGCGGACATTCAGACGACCGCTTGCGATGGCCGCTTCAGCCTAACAGGAGTTGTCAGAGGCATTTCGGCGCAGGGCTTGAAAGACTAACTGTTCGTAATCGGACATTATACGAACAGTCGTCACAGCTGGAGCGAAACAATGGCCAAACGACACCTCCGGCTGGTCACGCCAGCCACCGTAAACCGAACAGTCACGCCCACGCGTCGTCCCAACGCCGACCTGCGCACCCGCGAATACCTGACGGAGGCCGAGGTCGAGCGGCTGATAAGGCGGCCAAGGAAAACCGCTGGGGCCACCGGGACGCCACGATGGTCCTCGTGGCCTACCGGCACGGCCTGCGGGCACCGAGCTGTCGATCTGCGCTGGGACCAGGTGGACTTCGGGACAGCCACGCTGCACGTCCGCAGGGTCAAGCAGGGCACCCCGAGCACCCATCCGATTCTCGGGGACGAGCTGCGCGAGCTGCGGCGGCTCCAGCGCGAGCAGGAGCCAAAGTCGCCTTTCGTGTTCACCTCGGAACGCGGCGCACCTTTCAGCACCGCCGGGTTCGCCCGAATGGTCGAGCGGGCGGGCATAGAGGCGAAGCTTGGCTTCAAGGCCCATCCCCACATGCTGAGGCACGCCTGCGGTTACGCGCTGGCGAACAAGGGCCACGATACGCGGGCCCTGCAAGCCTATCTCGGCCACAGGAACATCCAGCACACTGTGCGCTAACCGAGTTGTCGCCGACGCGGTTCAAGGATTTCTGGCGGTAGATCACGACAGACCGACCATCGCGCCGTGCAGCAGAGTTGGTTTTTCGGATGATGGGTTGTTGACGACTAGCTAACCTTACCACCCGACGAAGTTGCACCGCGTCGCCATGTACGCCAATTTGGCGTAGAATTGCCCGTCAAAGGTGATTCTGCCATCGTTGACCTGAGACAGCCCGCAATGCATTCTCCCACAATGGTCCGCCAATCCACGAGACCGCGTCGCAAGACGCCGTTGGCGCGCAAATATACGCCGCCGGCAGAGACCCTCTCGATCGCATTGAACTATGTTCTACGCCGGGTTGGGCGGTCGACGCTGGACGAACGACAACTCGACATGCTGCGGCTGGCTGTTCCTTCGAGCGCTCGGGGGATGGTTCACTATGCAGGCGATCTGTCGATCTTGGATATGCCGGCTGTGTCGGTGGTTGGAACTAGGCAAGTCACCGAAGGGGGACGACGTAGAGCCCTCCAATTGTCACGAGACTTGGCTGATGCCGGCGTACTGGTAGTGAGCGGTCTCGCCAAGGGTGTTGACGCCGCGGCTCATACGGAGCAATTCAGAATGGCGGGTCCACCGTCGCTGTCATCGGAACTCCGCTGTCGAAGGCTTATCCGATCGAAAATGCCGCCCTTCAGGAAGAGATTTATCATCGGCATTTGCTCATATCGCCATTTGCCGAAGGCACAACTGTGTTCAGAGGCAATTTTCCGGCGCGCAACAGAGTAATGGCGGCTTTGAGCGATGCTACAGTGATCGTGGAAGCCTCAGATACGTCGGGCACGCTTCATCAAGCAGCGGAATGCCAAAATCTTGGACGATGGTTATTCATCTTAAAGAGCGTCGTTGAAGACAAGTCGTTGCAGTGGCCAGCACGGTTTATCGGGAAACCATTCGTGGAAGTGTTATCTAGAACGGAAGATTTGCTTGATCGGATTTATGATCGTCCACTTCATGGCGACGTATTACTCTCAGTGGGCGCACAACAACTTGGCTCAGCGCTCGCAAGATCAATGGTACTCGTTCAAGTTCTGTAGGGCCGTCAAGAGCCGCAGAATAAACGGTTCGCTCGTATTTCCGTGGCAGAACGGACCAGAGGTGATCAACGAGAACTCTGTTGAGCGTGCCCGTGTAATCTTCGGAGAGTTTATCCAGTACGTCTTTGGCCAGACGGGTGTCCAGAATCCGGTACTCGTGCCTGTACCTTCAAAAGACGGACTTGGTGCGGCCGATTTTCGATCGTACACAATGGTACGAGAAGCAGTTGCAAGCCGCTGGCCGGTTGTCCCGGCTTTGCGCTTTACTGAGCCGCTTCAGCCGGCAGCTACCGGCGGTCCGCGAGGCCGGGAAGTGTTAAGGCCAGTACTGAACTGTTGTGCAGCCAATACCGGCTGGAGCCGTTATCCTCGTCGACGATATTGTGACTACCGGCGGATCAATACTGGCATCTTATGATGTCTTGAGCAGCACGGGGCGCGTTCCCGTGGCCACGATTGTGTGCGGTCACACGGTTTCTGACTCGATGCTATCTGCATTCGGCCACCATCAAAAAAACATCGACACGACGCCGCAGACGATCATCTTTCAGTAGGAGTGGGTTAGATGAGGTTCACTTTGTTTGCGGGGTACTACTCGGACCTCGCACATCGGCTCAAGAGAAGACCTGAGGACTATTGGGATGCCTATTTCTATGTTTGGGGCGTCAAGGTCGGATCGTTCAAGCGCAAGTTTTTCGTTCATACCTCCGCAGGGAAAAAGGTCGAAATCAACGAGGCAAACTTCAGTATCGCCCGTCAAATGTTTGGTCGGTTTGTGGTTGACCGCGTTCAAGAGGATTGGGGAAAGCGACGTTGAATTAGTGCCCGTGCCATCGAAATACGGTGTTGTCGGAGCCACCTATTTTCCGGACCCTGGCCATGTTGCGAGAGTGTTTGACCGGTACCGCATTCGAGGGCAAGTCCCTCGATGCGCTCTATTGGTCTGAGCAGCTTACACAAGCGCATGAGGGGGGATCACGGCGGCGGGATTTTCTGAAGGAACATCTGACCACAGGCGTCGCGTTGAAGGGCAAGAAAATCGTATTAGTCGACGACCTGCTTTCAACAGGTGGCTCACTGCTTGCTTCGATGGACTATCTTGAAGAAAAGGAAGCTCAAGTGGTTGGTGCAGTCACGTGTGGCCGGACGATTTATGACTTTAATACGAAGCCGTTCGGTCGGCAGGCGTTGAACCTCACTGAAGAGTTGGCTGACTTTGGCAAGTGATCGTAGCTGATGGATATTAGGGGACTATATCTGCGTTACGGGTGCTGTATGGCTTCAATTGTTACTGAGGCCGGCGGTGAGGAAGGAATTGGCGCTGCCTTTCATGTTGGCGACGGCGTCTTTGTGACCGCACGACACGTGCTCGCTGAACGGGCGGTCAAAGAGTTGATTGACGAATCCCGGACTTTTTCATCGTTCTGATCTTTATCCCAAACAGGCGGACGGGAGCTATGTCGTTGATCGCGTTCCGCCGAGAATGTGTGATGGCGATGGTAAGCTTGAGATCGTCAAAGGACCCTTCTTTCACCCTGATGCGGCGGTTGATGTTGCTGCCTTTTCCACTAAAGGCATGTCGGTCGGCGCTCATTACGTTCCGTTAGGCAGCCATTTGGACGATTGGATAGGCACTGGAGATTTCGAACTGAGCCGTGCGCTGGTGATGGGTTATCCGCCGGTTCCTTTTACTCGCGTGCCCACCCTCGTTGCGGTCACGGCGGAGGTGAATGCTGTCGTTGATCTTCACGCCGAAGGAAGTCAACAAGTCCACTTCATCCTGTCTGCGACTCCGCGAGGGGGACTTAGCGGCGGGTTGGCATTCAGTGAGTATGGGTTTGCACTCGGCGTCATCACGCAAAGCTTAGTTTTGAGACGCGGCCGCCGAGTTGGGATTTTTTGCTACCACCTCTGTCGAGGCGCTCTATGTATGCTTGGACGAAGGCAAGATCATGCCTGATTGTCAGAAGGAAGGATGGACGGGTTTTGGACGAGGACGACAAAATGAAAGATAGGGGGGCCGGCCGAGCAAATGATCTTCTGATCGTCATCGCCTAGAGCAAGCGACGCACGTCAGATCGATCTGACGCGATGTCCGCTTAATACCGATATTGTTGCAAAAGTCCCAAAAAGCGGAGCGGCTAATTTCTCGCCAAAGAGCGAAACAAGCGAAAATCGTCGATCGATATGGCTTCAAACGCGTTACGAGAACCGCATCAAGCTTGCTGATCCCCGGAGGGATTCGAACCTGCAACCCGCAGGGTTGAAATCTACCTCTCAACCTCAAGGTCTTGGCGCCGACCCGGATGTTCGCCGACAGCAGGGTAGGGAGACGCTCAAAATATCCTTTTCGCCTCAAAGGAACTTTTTCCCGCACCTGCCTCGTAACTATTTGTTAAATCTAGAACAGCGGACCTCCTCCGAGCGCACCATTTTGGATTGCTCCTGCCCAGAAGGGGCGATGGTAATGAATGACGCGGGCAACAACATCATTCTGACTGAGCAACATTCTCTAGTAGTCTCAATCTCTAAAGGCGCAGCCAAATGTCAGAACGTTCTTTGAATACATTGGGATAATTCGAAGACTTCCAAGCTGAATACGAGGGTTCGATTCCCTTCACCCGCTCCAACCCACCGAGTGTGAACGATTGCAACGACCGTGCTCTGCACGTCGTCGAAGAGCCGTTAGCCAGCGGTTGTCGCGAAAAAGTCATATTCCCCAAGGTTGCATTTTCTCCGGTTTGGCTCGAATACTGTCCAGGCTGGCGGCCGCCCATTTTTCGCTGTCCGGCGCTCCTCTTTCCGGCGAGGTCATTGCGATGTTTGTCCCCAGCCCCACCGTCAATTCCTTTTCCGTGAAAGCCTATGCCGGCGACAAGAAGACGCTGCTGGCCTTCAATTTTCAGAACGCGGCCGCGGCAAAAAATCTCGCCGGCTTCACCATCTTCTGCCAGCCGCCCGGACAGGTGCCCGGTTATTTCCTAGATAATTTTCTTCAGTTCGAGAATCCCGGCAAACACAGCCAGGTCCCGCCTCCCGAGACCCCCACCTCCACCGTGAACGCGCCGATCCAGAAATATCGCTGGACCCATTTTCCGGGCACGTCGCATCAGGGTGTCTCGCCGGTGTTTGGCGATTACAGCTACACGGTCACGCCGCGCTTTTTCGACTCCACGGGCGCGATGAAAGCGCTGGACGCCAGTCTGAGCGCCAAGGTGACGATAGCGGTGGGGCCGTTCAAGAAGGGCGCGGTGTCGCTGGGATTTACCCGCGGCTACATGCAATCGAGCGCCTATGTCCATCATTTCGGCAAGGATACGCCGGTCGTTCCCAAGACCAAGGACCTCGAATTCGACACCAACACGCAGGCCGGCACCAATAACGGACAACCGGTGACCTTTGCGCAGATCTACAACTGGATGGGCGAGACCGCGCGCGAGCAGGTCTTTGCCGTGCTCAACAAGGTGCTCAACGATCCGACCCTGACGCTCAAGGTGTTCGCTTACGATTTCAACGAGCCTGACGTCGCCAAGATCCTGCTGACGCTGGCCGCGCAGGGCCGCGTTCGCGTCATTCTTGACAATGCGACGCTGCACGTCACCCAGAAGGGTAAACCCAAGACGGGGGAGGACCAGTTCACCGATCTGTTCAATCAACAGAAGAAGGCGCCATCCGACATCATACGCGGATGTTTCGACCGTTTCTCGCACGACAAGGTTTTCATCGTGTTGCGGAACAACAGCGCGATCGAGGTTCTCACCGGCTCCACCAACTTTTCCCTGACCGGGCTCTACGTGAATGCCAATCACGTCCTGGTCTTTGAGGATGCCAACGTCGCCGGCCACTACGATCAGGTCTTCGAAAAGAGCTGGCAGGTGCTGGATGGCAAGAAAACGCCGAGCAAGCCGGTGGCGGATGCATTCGCCACCAGCGACCTTGCCACCAAGCCCTATGACTCCCAACCCGGCTTCGTGCCGAAAATGGAGATTACATTCTCGCCGCACTCCGATGCCGATGTGACCAAGATCCTCGGCGGGCTCGCCGCTCGCATCAATCAGGAGAAAAGTTCGGCCAAGGGCAATGTGATTTTTGCGGTGATGCAGCTCGCCAGGAGCTCCGGTCCCGTCGTCACGACGCTCGGAGATCTCCATGCGACGCAGTCGGTCTACAGCTACGGCATTTCCGACGCGCCGACGGGCATCTTCCTCTACGCGCCCGGAAAGACCACCGGGGTCCAGGTCACCGGCAAGCCCAGCAACGTCATTCTGCCGCCGCCGTTCGACCAGGTGCCGAGCCTTCCCGGACACGAGATCCACGACAAGTTCGTGATCTGCGGCCTCAACGGCAGCGATCCCGTGGTCTATTGCGGCTCCTCGAACCTCGCATCGGGCGGCGAAGTCCGAAAACGGCGACAATTTGCTCGCGATCCACGACGCCGATGTCGCCACCGTATTTGCGATCGAAGCGCTCGGACTGGTCGATCACTATAGCTTCCTCGACCGGATGTCCCATCCGAACGCAAAGGCTCCGAAGAAGACGGGCGGAGCGGCAACGAAGAAGGCAGGCGCAAAAAAGGTTGCGAAGAAGACGGCCGCGAAGACCAAGCCCGCGAAGAAGTCGCCGAAGAAGAAGGCAGTGAAGAAAACTCCTGCGAAAAAGAAATCCTCGAAAAAGAAGGCGGGACGCAAATAATCGCCTGTTCTGAATCACGGACCAACATCTGCCATCACGAAAGTATCGACGATGAAAAAAGCCACCACGAAGAAGGCAACTGCGAAGAAGGCCAAGACTGCGAAGAAGGCCAAGGCCGCAACGAAGACTGCAAAGGCTGCAACGAAGCCGGTCACCGCGTCAGCGGCCAAAGGGAAGGTCAGCGGCGGAGAGGTCGTCAAGCAGCCGCAGGTGAAACAGGACGCGGCGGTCGCGCACGCGATGTTTCTGGCTACGGATGACACGTGGTCGCAGCCCTATTTCGACCAGAACGATCTGCATTTCCTGGAGCGTGAGGTCTTCGGCTGACCGCTCGCTCGCGCGAGGTCGATGACCCGCGCCGGCGAAGGGATCGCACGGGCCCCCGGAGCGTCAATAGTTCCGGGATTTCCGCCGCGCCGGCGCCGCCGCGTAGTAGGGATTGCTGATGCATTGCGCCGCGCGGCCTGAAGCGCTCGCCCGGCATACGTCCATCGACGTGAAGCTGCAATCGATGTAGTTGCCATCAATGCCGTAGGTCTGGATGCAGACGGGGAAAGCCGACCCGTACGTCTGCGCCTGCGCAGCCAGGCTCGAGACCAGGATCGTCGCGGCCGCAAGGGTTGCCCAGGCAAGTCGACGCATCAGAGCCTCCATCGTACCCCCTCAAATTGCTTCAAACACCGCGCCGGTGTATCAAATTCCGCATGTTGGACAGCGGGATATGTAGCAATGGCCGAAACGGACCTCGACACTCTCATTCGGTCGATTGCCAAACAACAGATCAAGGTACTGACATCGGCGGCCAAAGCGCGGCAGGGCCGGTTGATGGGCATGGCCGGCAAGAGCGAAGGATAAGGACGCCAAGGCGCGCTACAGGCATCTTGCGAAGGCGACGCTGGAGCATGCCGGCGCCGCCGCGCGGCGGCTGCGGATTACGTCGGAGAACACGGCCGACGCCTACAAGCGTGCGATGGCGAAAGCGGCGGAGGAGGCGCAAGCCATAAAGCCTGCCAAGAAAGCGCACGCCAGAAAGCGGCGAAGAAGAAAGACTGACCGCAGCCTGGCGATCATACACATGTCCGCATCCGTCGATCCCATCACGCGCTCCGTCGTCCAGCATCGGCTGAGCTCGATCGTGGCCGAGATGGGCGAGGCGATGCTGCGAACGTCCTATTCGCAGATCCTCAATTCCAGCCGCGATTTCTCGCTGGCGATTTGCGACGTCAAATCGAGGCTGATCGCACAGGCCGACCACATCCCCGTCCATGTCGGCGCGCTGCCCTGGGCGACGCGCGCGGTCGAGGAACGCTTCAAGGACGTCGCGCCCGGCGACGTCATCCTGATGAACGATCCCTATCACGGCGGCAGCCATCTGCCCGACGTGACCGCCTTCGTGCCGGTGTTCGCCGGCGGCCGCCGGCTGCTCTGGACCGTGGTGCGTGCGCATCAGAGCGACATCGGCGGCGCGACCCATGGCGGCTACAATCCCGATGCCACCGAGATCTGGCAGGAGGGCCTGCGCATCCCGCCGATCAAGCTCTACGAGGCAGGCCGGCTGCGCGACGATATCCTCGACATGCTCGCGCTCAATACGCGCAATGCGCACGACTTCCGCGGCGATCTTCCGCGATGATCGGCGCCGCGCATCTCGGCGAGCGCCGCCTGCAAAAGCTGTTCGCCGAGCTTGGCCCGCCGACCGTCGAGGCCGCAATCGAAGCCGTGCTCGATGCTGCCGAAGCGCAGGCCCGCGCGGTGGTCGCGACCTGGAAGGACGGTACCTTCCATGGTGAAGCCTTCCTCGACGACGACGGCCGCGGCAACAATGACATCCGCATATCAGCCAAGGTCACCAAGCGTGGCAGCGATATCGAGGTGGATCTTTCGGAAAGCGATCCGCAGGTGTCGAGCTTCATGAATTCCTCGCATGCCAACATGCATGCGGCGGTCACCATGGCGCTGGCCTATCTGATCGATCCGGACACGCCGAAGAATTTCAGGCGTGCTGCGCCTGCTGAAGGTGATTGCAAAGCAGGGCACCATCGTCTGGGCCGATCCCGGCAAGCCGGTGACGATGTGCACCAGTCATCCCTCCGATGAGATCGTCGAAGCGATCGTCAAAGCGCTCGCCGGCTCTTGTCCCGATCGCGTCATGGCCGGCTGGGGCCGGCGCTTCCGTATCGCGATTCAGGGCGAGAACCCGCGCACGGGGCGCGGCTTCATCTGGCACATGTTCCACGCGCGGCCGGGCGGCGGCGCCTCGCCCGGCGGCGACGGCTGGTCGTCGATCGGCGAGTGGCACACCGTGGGCGGCTTGAAATTCGGCAGCATCGAGGTCGCGGAAGCGCGCTTTCCCCTGCATTTCCGCCACCATGAATTCCTCGCCGATTCCGGCGGCGACGGAAAACATCGTGGCGGCCTCGGCGTCGCGCTCGACCTCGTGCTCGAGACCGAGAAACCAGCGCTCGGCAACACCGCGGGCGACGGTATCCGCTATGGCGCCTGCGGCATGCTTGGCGGCGAGAACGGCATTCCGCATCGCTATCGCCTGCTCAGCGAAGGCCGGCCGCCACGCGTGCTCCATACCAAGGAAACCGGCATCGAGATCAGGCCGGGCGATTGTCTCGAAGTGCGCTCCGGCGGTGGCGGCGGGTGGGGACCGCCAGAAAAGCGCGCAAGGGAAGCGCGCGAGCGCGACCGCCTGCAGGGCCTCGTCAGCGACGTACCGAAGGCCTGACATGCTGACGATTGGAATCGATGTCGGCGGCACCTTTACCGACCTCGTCGCCATCGATGGCGCGGGGCGTGCAATATTT
The DNA here is from genome assembly GCA_963732085.1 of uncultured Alphaproteobacteria bacterium. GTDB lineage: Bacteria > Pseudomonadota > Alphaproteobacteria > Rhizobiales > Xanthobacteraceae > Bradyrhizobium. The sequence continues at coordinate 23,359 of CAVSYJ010000002.1, forward strand.
GCAAAGGCGCTTTCGACTCCGCAGGATCAATCCATCGGCGTGATGGCCGGGCTCGACGAGCTCGCGCGGCGACTGAACATGTCACGCAGCGACATGCTGAAACAGACGCAGCGGCTGGTGCACGGCACGACCGTTGCGACCAATGCGCTGCTGGAGCGCAAGGGCGCCAGGGTCGCGCTGCTGACGACCGCGGGTCATCGCGACGTGCTGGAGATGCGCGAGGGGTTGAAGGATAATCGCTACGATCTGCGCACGCCGCCGCCGGAGCCGCTGGTGCCGCGCGAGCTGCGCTTTGGCGTGCGCGAGCGGTTGCGGCCGAATGGCGAGGTGGAGACGCCGCTCGATCCGGACTCGCTCGGCGAAGCCATTGCCGCGATCAAGGCATCGGGCGCGACCTCGGTTGCGATCTGCTTCCTGCACTCCTATCGCAATCCGGCGCACGAGATCGCCGCCAGCGAACGCCTCATGCGTGAGCTGCCCGATGTCAACATCTCGCGCTCCGTCGACGTGCTGCCGCAGATCAAGGAATATGAGCGCGTCTCGACCACGGTCGTGAACGCCTATGTCGAGCCGGTGGTGCGGCGTTATCTCACGCGGTTGGAGCGGCGGCTGATCGACGCCGGCTTCAAGGGTTCGCTCTTCATCATTCTCTCTCACGGCGGCATGGCGCCGGTGGAGGAAGCGTCGCGGCTCGCGGCGGCAACCGTGCTGTCCGGTCCTGCCGGCGGCATGTCCGGCTGCCGCCGTTGCGCCGATATGCTCGGCATTCCCGATCTCGTCGCTTTCGACATGGGGGGCACCTCGACCGATATTTCACTGATCGCGGACGGTGGCGTGTCGCTGTCGGCCGATGGTGGGATTGCCGGCCAGCGTATCGCGCTGCGCAGCCTCGACATCGCAAGCCTCGCGGCCGGCGGCGGCTCGATTGCGTCGGTCGATTCCGGTGGCATCTTCAATGTCGGCCCCGAGAGCGCGGGCGCGATGCCGGGCCCGGCCTGTTATGGCCAGGGCGGCCTCGAGGCCACCGTCACCGACGCCAATATCGTACTGGGCTATCTCGATGCGGGGGCGTTCATGGGCGGCAAGCGTCCGCTCGATACGAGCGCCGCGGAAGCCGCGATCGACCGGCTGGCCGCGACGCTGAAGATCACCCGCATCGAGGCGTGCCGCCGGCGTCTTCCGCCTGGTCAATCTGAAGATGGCCGACGGCATCCGCCTGATGACGGTGCGGCGCGGCGTCGATCCGCGGCGTTTTGCGCTATTGAGCTTTGGCGGCGCCGCGGGCCTGCATGCCGCGGAACTCGCGCGCGAGCTCGAACTCGAACGCATCATCGTGCCGACTACGGCGTCGGTGCTGTCGGCCTGGGGCATGCTGACGAGCGATCTCCGCTATGAGGTGAGCCGCACACATTTCGAGACCGGCGCGCGCTCGACCGCATCGGAGATTCGCGGCATCTTCGCCGCACTGGAAAAGCAGGCGGTGATGCGGATGAAAGGTTGGTTTGACGGGCAAGTGAAGGTCGAGCGTTCCGCCGAGATGCGCTATGGCGAGCAGATTTTCGAGATCGACGTGCCGCTCGACGGCATCGATCTGGATTCGCCATCTCTCATTGCCGAGATCGAGGATCGATTTCATCGCCGCCACGAGGAGCTTTACACCTATGCCTCGCGCGATCAGGAGGTCGTGTTCGTCAACGCCCGCGTCGCCGCCATCGGTGCGGTGGCCGCGCCTGCGGCGATGGAGTCGGCGGTTACCTCAAGGGAGCCCTGCACACCGCGTTCGCGCCGCAAGGCCTTCTTCGGCCGATGGATCGAGGTGCCCGTGTACGCGCTTGACGATCTCAGGCCGGGGCAGGGGCTCGAAGGACCAGGGATCGTCGAGGCGGAGACGACGACCGTCGTTATCAACACCGGCGATCGCTTGACGGTGAATGCACTGGGCTGGCTGGATATCCGCGTCGCGAAGGCGGGCGAACCTATCTCATGAATCGTCATTGCGAGGAGCGGAGCGACGAAGCAATCCAGACTGGTACCGCGGAAAGATTCTGGATTGCTTCGCTTCGCTCGCAATGACGAAGGAGACTAATCATGCACCTCGTCCACGACCCGGCCGCGCCAGCGGCGCCGCAGATCAGCTTCGATCAGTTCCTCGCCGTCGACATCCGCGTCGGCACCGTGATCGCGGTCGAGCCGTTTCCGGAAGCGCGCAAACCCGCGCTGAAGCTCACCGTCGATTTCGGCCCGGGCATCGGCAGCAAACGCTCCAGCGCGCAGATCACAGAGAATTACAAAGCCGATGAGTTGATCGGCCGCCAGGTCGCGGCTGTCGTGAATTTCCCGCCGCGCCAGATCGGCAAGTTCATGTCCGAAGTGCTGGTGCTGGGATTCCCGGACGAGGCGGGCAACGTCACGCTGTTTGCGCCGGACAAGCGCGTATCCAATGGCGGGCGATTGTTCTAGAGCGCGCGCCACGACCGCCGCGAGCTTGATGTTCGACTCCAGCCATAAAGCCCGGAGTCGCACAGCCGGTGAGAAACGAGGCGATGAACATCTTGCCGACGACGTGATTGTGCGCAGGCGTGCCTGACTTGAGCCGGCCGGCGGCAACGGCCTGCTCCAGTGCCGGCATCGTCGGCGCCGCGAGGCTGCTATCGGGCGCCGCGCGCGGCACCAGCGCCGATGCGCTGAGGAAGACGCCGGCGTAGTAAAGGCGGGTCAGGGCAGCGTACCTGCTCGAGCCGTCCAGCAACGGCATCGTCCGGCGTGCGGCCGAGCCAGGCCTGCAGCAATGCCGCTTGCAGTTCCTCGGTTCGGGCGAAATGATCCGACATGATCGCAACGTCGACCAGCGGATCATTGCGATAGGCGGACTCCCAGTCGATCAGCCAGAGGCGATTGCCGTCATAAAGAATGTTCGCGGGAACGGGATCGTTGTGGCATGAGACGGACGCGGCGCGATCCCAAACATAGGCTTCGCGGATTGCAGCGAGGCGCTCGTTGACGGGATCGAGCACGCCATCCGCAAACAGTCCGGTGCGGCAAACATGCGCCCACAGCCGCGCCACGATGGCGGGATAGTCGACGAAATAAGGAAACGCCGGCGTCGCCTGCAATCGCCGCAGCAATTCGCCGAGCGCCCGCGCCAGGGCGGGCGGCCCGCCGGCAAAGCTGCCGATAGGTTGTTGCTCGATGTAGTCGATCACAGCGACGCGGCTGTCCTCGTCGGCATAATAAAGTCTCGGCGCGATGCCGGCCTCCGACGCAATGCGCATGGATTGATATTGATGCGGATTGCGCAGTGGACTAGGCCGGCCCTCGGCGCGCAACACATAGCGCCGTCCGCCGGCGTCGATCCGGAACACCGCGGCTGTCGTGAAGCCTCCTGCAAGCGGCGTCACCCCATCGACGGGAACTGTGCCCAGCACGTGGCGCAGCGCCGCATGCGCGGCGTCGCGTTGCTGGTCCGGAAGTGCGTCGAAATGAGCATGCCCCATGGCCACATGCTGATAACGCAGTGCTCGGCCCGACAAAATAGTGTAATCGGCAGAGCAAGCTCAGGCCTGCGCTGCTTCTGCGCGGCCCAAAATCAGACGTCCCGGAGGAAATCATGTCGGCGCTGCCGCTTTCAGGCATCAAGAATTCTCGATCTGACGCGCGTGCTGGCGGGGCCGTTGTCGGCGCAGATGCTCGGCGATCTCGGCGCCGACGTGATCAAGATCGAGCGGCCCGGCACCGGCGACGACGCGCGCGCCTTCGGCCCGCCTTACCTCACAGATCCCGCCGGCAAGGAGAACAACAACAACTCGTTCTATCTCTGCGCCAACCGCAACAAGCGCTCGGTCACCGTCAACATCGCCAGCCCTGAAGGCCAGGACATCATCCGCGAACTCGCCAAGGGCGTCGACGTCTTCATGGAGAACTACAAGGTCGGCGATCTCAAGCGCTACGGCCTCGACTACGAGTCGATCAAGGCAATCAACCCCGGGATCATCTATTGCTCGGTGACCGGCTTCGGCCAGACCGGGCCTTATGCGCCGCGCGCCGGCTATGACGCGATCCTGCAGGCGATGGGCGGGCTGATGAGCGTCACCGGCCATATCGACGGCGAGCCCGGCGAAGGGCCGATGAAGGTCGGCCCCTCCATCGTCGACTACATGACCGGCATGAACACCTCGATCGCAATTCTCTCCGCGCTCTATCATCGCGACGCCAATGGCGGGGAGGGGCAGCGTCTCGACGTCTGCCTGTTCGACACCGTGATCGCGTCGCTGTCGCATTGGCTGCAGATCTATCTCGTCAACGGCAAGGTCCCGCCGCGGCGCGGCACCTGGGGCAATGGCGGCATGCCGGCCGGCGTGTTCCGCGCGACCGACGGCGAATTGATGGTGGTGGTCGGCAACGACGGGCAGTTCGCGCGCACCTGTGAGGTGCTCGGCGCGCCCGAGCTTGCGACCGATCCGAGGTTTCTCAAGAACAACGACCGCGTGAAGCACGGCAAGGAGATCATGGCGATCTATGCCGGCCTGTTCCTGAAGAAGCCGGTGAAGTACTGGCTGGACGAGCTGGAGAAGGCCGGCGTGCCCTCCGGTCCCATCAACGATTTCGAGCAGGTGTTTTCGGACCCGCACGTTCAGGCGCGCGGCATGCGGGTGAAGGTCAACCATCCCTTCGAGCCGGACCTGTCCCTTTGTCGCAACGCGCTGACCTTCTCCGGCACGCCGGTGAAGGACTATCGCTACCCGCCGCGGCTCGGCGAGCACACCAAAGAGGTGCTGGCTGGAATTGGGTATGACGAGGCGAAGCTGGAGGGGTTGAGGGAGCGGAAGGTGATTGATAGGCGAGTTCGCAAGCAGTCATTGTCTTACGTGCGCGTTGAAGTTGCAGAAAAATCGAAGTATTCTTCGCGCAAGTATCGGCCGGCCTAGGGACGATTTTGATCACCGCGCGCGGTATATGCGTTCTAGCGGTAGCTTGGAATACAACCGCTTCGCGAGAGACCTTCAACTCGAAGGCTGTCCGTGGCGGGAAGTTTCAATTGAGGTGATTCTCACGTGCGAGCGCTGAATTTCTGTAGGCGCGCGGATTGCCCACCGGAGACTGTCGAATGCATGCGACGGCAGGGTCAGACCGAGATCAACTCGTACCCCTCGTCGTGTGTTCTATTGTCCCGGCACGACTTCGCAAGAATCCAGCTTGGTTTTGGACGCTCTGGGCAAGTGTCTTTGGCTTGATTTCTGGAATAAGTCTGGTAATCGCGTCGCATCGGGCAGATCCTAGATCCTATCTCGGTATCTGCCTCCCCATAGCTTTCGGATTTATTTCCGTACCTACTGCATTCAAATTTGCCCACGCTCGTCTTGTCGCCTGGGCGCAAAATGTGAACACATTCGCGGTGCGTGACGATGCGCCGCTCACCCTCGAAAATTTGGAGCCCAAAAATTGGGTCTTGCATGAACTTTCATTTTTTGGCGGATCGGTCCGTATGTACGCTACGGGCATCATCCTGGGGTTGTGGTCCCTGTTCGCGTTCTATCTGGGCAGTTATTTTGATGGTCTAACCGAGCTGGAGATTGGTTACCTCTGCTGCCTGATAGCGTTGTCGGGCGGTCTAGCTGGGTTCGGTCTTGACGCGATCTTCGGTACCAGCCGTCTCATTTGGCGGTTCGGGCGCCGTTACCGCATCGTAGTGAGGGAGCACAAGTTCGGTGTTCTCAGCACCGGCCGCATCCGCGGCGATTCCTACTTCGCTGTCGCCCTCGTCGCGATGATATACTACTCCAGTGCAATTCTTGGGCTAAAGCATTTGCCGGGCGATCTCACATGCAAAAATCCGCCATTGCTAATGTTGAGCGCGCCAACTCTGATATTCATCTTTGCCAGTTTTATCGTTTGTCAGATTCCGCTCCACATCCAGATGATTAACTACAAGAAGAACCAGCTGACAGACATTGAAAGGATACTCGATCAACTCAAGATTTGCATAAACGACAACATTGGCAGCATGCTCCAACGTCAGATAGGAGTCTTCGAGGGTAGACGGACGCAGATCGTAACCCTGCCGGAATGGCCCTTCGGTTTCAACGGACTGTTGGCGGCCATCGGGTCGTCCATTGTGCCCCTCTTACCGTCGCTTATAGGATTCCTGGTCAAAGCAAGTGAGAGGATAGCTGGTATCTTCGCGCAATGATTTCAATTTTCGTTTGTCGCGTTGCTCATCGGGAAAAACAAGCTGCCGACTGGCAATCCGCCCCAAGAGGATGCATAGCACGGATATCTAGCGCGCCATTATCTTGGCAGTGGGCTTGCTCTCGCTCTGCCGCGCTGTCAGCGCCATCACCGCCACATCGACCACCCGCGCGATCACGCCCTCGACGTCGTCGAGGTCGCATTTGCCGTCCGACAGTTTGGTCAGCCGCTCGAGTCGCGCACGGTCTGCTGCGCCATCGCGAGCGCGAAGTGCAGGCCCCAGTAGAGCTCAGCCTCGCCGCGGTCGGGCAGCGCGCGCCGCAGTGCGACAACAAACTTCCGCAGATGATCGATCTCGCGATTCCGGATACGGCGGATCGGCGGCACCGACTCGATCGAGGCGCGGATCATGAAGCGTGCCGCCGTGGAGCGGTCGCGCTCCGGGCCGATGCAGCCACGGAGCGACGGGCCGACCAGCGCGCGCAGGATGTCGGCGACAGCCGCGTGCCCGTTGCCGCGCTCTTCCGCCGCACGCAATTCGCGCAACCGCTCGCGGTTCAGCGCGAGGCTTCGCGTCACGAACAGTTCAGCGATCAGCTCGTCCTTGGAGCCGAAATGATAGTTCACTGCGGCGAGGTTGACGTTGGCCTCCGCCACGATGTCGCGCAGGGTGACGTCGCCGAAGCCGCGGTCGGCATAGAGCCGCTCGGCGGCGGCGAGGATGGCGGTTCTGGTCTGATCGCTCGGCATGGGTCAGCAAACCCAGCGCAGTTGCATTTCAAACATTTGTATGAAACTATCGTTTGAAGGCCGGAAATGTCAATGCGCATCTTGCGCGCATGGCAGCTCCGGCCCGTCACGCTTGCGTCATGACGCTGCGCCGAGGCCATCAAGGCTCTTGCGGCACGCGCATGACGGAGAGACAGTGCAGCAAAATTTTCGAAGAACAGGTGAGGAGCGTCTCATGGATTTCACGATGTCGGACAGGCAGAAGGAATGGCTCGGCCGGGTGCAGGCCTTCATGACCAAACACGTCCGGCCCGCGGTGCCGATCTACAAGCAGCAGGATGCCGAAGGTCCGCGCTGGAAGGTCATCCCGGTTCTCGAAGACCTCAAGAAGAAGGCCCGCGCGGAGGGCCTCTGGAACATGTTCATGCCGCCGAACGCGCATGAGGATGATGAATTCCGTGGCGCGGGATTGAGCAATCTCGAATACGCGCCGCTCGCGGAGGAAATGGGCCACATCGGCTGGGCCTCCGAAGTCTTCAACTGCTCGGCGCCGGACACCGGCAACATGGAAGTGTTCATGCGCTACGGCTCCAAGGAGCAGAAGCGCAAATGGCTGCGGCCGTTGATGGACGGCGAGATCCGATCCGCCTTCCTGATGACCGAACCGGCCGTGGCGTCGTCGGATGCGACTAACATCGAGACGCGCATCGAGAAGGACGGCGATCACTACGTCATCAACGGCCGCAAATGGTGGTCGTCGGGCGTCGGCGATCCCCGCTGCAAGATCGCGATCCTGATGGGCAAGACCGATCCTAAGGCCGCGCGCCACGCGCAGCAGTCGCAGATTCTGGTTCCGCTCGACACGCCCGGCATCAAGGTCGAAAAAATGCTGCCGGTGTTCGGCTTCGACGATGCGCCGCACGGCCATGCCCAGGTGCTGCTGGAGAACGTCCGCGTTCCCGCCGGCAATATCCTGCTCGGCGAGGGCAGGGGCTTTGAGATCGCGCAGGGCCGCTTGGGTCCGGGGCGCATCCATCACTGCATGCGCACCATCGGCAAGGCCGAGGAGGCGCTGGAGAAGATGGTGAAGCGGTTGATGTCGCGCACTGCCTTCGGCCGGAAGATCGTCGAATACTCGATCTGGGAGCAGCGCATCGCGGAAGCCCGCACCGATATCGAGTTGAACCGGCTGTTGTGCCTCAAGGCCGCCGACATGATGGACAAGGTCGGCAACAAGACCGCGCAGCTCGAGATCGCCATGATCAAGGTGGCGGCGCCCAACATGGCGCTGAAGATCATCGACCAGGCGATCCAGGCCTATGGCGGCGCCGGCGTTTCCGACGACGCGGGTCTCGCCCGCGACTACGCCTCGATGCGCACCATGCGCCTCGCCGATGGCCCGGACGAGGTGCATAACCGCGCCATTGCCAGACTTGAACTTCGGAAGTATGCAAACGCTCCGACCCATTAAAAGGGGAGTTGCCCAGGGCGCTCCCGAGCGCATGATCCCGGAAAAGTGGGTACCGGTTTTCCGATAAGGATCATGCGCCAATAAAAAGGGAGCGCCACGGTGGCCGACGGCGTCAGGAAAGACGAGGAATTTTCCGGCACCAAGCCGGTCGAGGAACGGCATCGGATCGATGAGATCAACCTCGACCGCTGGCTTGTGCAGAACGTCGACGGCTACAAGGGGCCGCTGACCGTCCTGCAGTTCAAGGGCGGTCAGTCCAATCCGACCTACCGGCTCGACACGCGGGATCGTTCCTATGTGATGCGCCGAAAACCGTTCGGCAAATTGCTTGCCGTCGGCGCATGCGGTCGACCGCGAGTTCCGCGTCATCTCCGCGTTGTCGAAGCAGCCGGGCTTTCCGGTTGCGCGCGCCTATGCGCTCTGCACCGACGACACCATCATCGGTGCCGCCTTCTACATCATGTCGATGGAGGAGGGTCGCGTGTTCTGGGATCCATCGCTGCCGAGCCAGACTCCCGACGCGCGCCGGAAAATCTTCACCAGCAAGATCGAGACGCTGGCGCATCTGCACAACTTCGATCCCGAGAAGATCGGGCTTTCCGATTTCGGCCGGCCCGGAAATTATTTCGCGCGCCAGGTCGACCGCTGGACCAAGCAGTATCGGGCCTCCGAGACCCAGCATATTCCCGAAGTGGAGAAGCTGATCGAGTGGCTGCCGCGCACGCTTCCCGAACAGAAGCGCGTCTCGGTGGTGCATGGCGACTATCGCCTGGACAACATGATCTTCCATCCGACCGAGCCGCGGGTGAAGGCGGTGCTCGACTGGGAATTGTCGACGCTCGGCGATCCCATGGCCGACTTCACTTATCTGTTGATGCAATGGACCATGCCGGGCCTCGCCGGCGTGGACATCAAGGCGCTCAACATTCCCTCGATGGACGAGGCCGCGCAGATCTATTGCAACATCGCCGGCACCGATGTGCCCGACCTCAACTGGTACTTCGCCTACAACCTGTTCCGCCTTGCCGGCATCACCCAGGGTATCGCGGGCCGGATTCGCGACGGCACCGCGGCCAACGCGAGAGCGATGGAGTTGGCCAAGCGCACGGTGCCACTGTCGAAAGACGCGTGGGCCTACGCGCAGAAGGCCGGCGCGGTTTGATAAAGCAAAGGGCGCGATTTATCGCGCCTTTTCCCTTTTCGGGCTATTCGATCGGGCCGAGCCCGCCCGGAAAAAATGCCGGTAGGCGTGCGACAGGAAACCAATCCCGATCGGCGTGATCAGCAGATAGTAGACGACGTAGACCGTGCTGATAGCCGTCATTTGCGGCACGAAGCTCTCTCGCGCAAAGTTGCCGGGACGCGGAAATCCGATTGATGTGAGTGCCGCAAGCTGCAGGAGCAGCAATGGCGGATACGTGGTGACGGCGATGCCCCAAAACAGCTTCCAGGTGTTGCCCCGGGTGCTGTGCCACGCCTGTTTGAACGTGATGCTCGTGTCGTCGACCGCCCGGGCCGGCAGCAGCAGGCTCAAACGCAACCCGGCGGCAAGGCCGATTGCAAATAACGCGAGAAACAGCGGGGTCATTGCGAAGAGTTCCGGGAGCAGGAAGACCTCCGGAGAACTTCGGCGGAAACAGGAAATAGAACGCTGGAAGCATGATCGCCGCTCCTGGCAAGAAATTGATCAGGAAGATTGCAATCGCCATCGCGACGTAGCGCCAGAGGGTCCTGGTCGCGACATTGCTGCCGCTAACGGCGGGGCGCTCGTTCAGAATCACGAGGCGGTGCCACGCGACGGCGATGCTGACGCCGGCAAACAGCGAGAGAAGCGTGTCGAGGTGCGTAAGCACCGCCAACCCGGTCGGCTCCGATATCTGAAACCTAAGGCCCGGTTTTAGCCTCTCCATGGAGGCCACCCAGGACCATTGCTGCCAATTCGCGAAACACGTGAACACCGCGACCACAAGCAACCATAGCCAGGACGCGCGGAGGGCGTCGTTGAAATGGCGGAAATAGGTCGAATAGGACAGGCTGACCGTGTCCCAGAACGGAAGTTTCGGATCGCCCAGCTCCGGCGGACCTCCGGTTCCACTCATTCCCGTTGCCCCAATTCACAAGCGCAAATCTTTGCGATCCCAAAGCGCTCTGGGAGCGCAAGGGATTCGCGATGCCGCGGATGATACTTTGAACGATCGCGGATCGCCACCGGGGATTGAAAAGCGAATTTCAGTCGCGGATCGGCGGCGCACCCAAGCCGCTCCCGGCATTCGGAATGTCCGACCGGCGTCGCCTCTGGGCGCGTGCCCATCGCGCCCGGCGTGTCCGTGGGAGACTCGGCGCATCCCGAGTGTTAACGTTGGGGCGCGATAAAACCGATCCGGCGCGGTCATCGTGCCGTGATCAAAAAAATCAGCCCGCGATTTTCGCGGGCGAAGCGCCACAGGGAGGCTTCCCATGACTCGAAGGGCCATTGAAATGGTTGTTGGCGTCGGTGTTGCGGTTGCTGCATTGGCCGGTAGTGCGAGCGCGCAGAATACAACGGGCAGTGCGGCGATCGACGCCAGCCTGCGCGCGCGGTCGAGCGCAAGGACGTGCCGGGCGTGGTGGCGCTGGTCACCGACCGCGATCGCGTGCTTTATCAGGGCACGTTCGGCGTGGCGGATGTCGCGACTGGACGGCCGCTTACACTAGACGCGATGTTCCGCATCGCCTCGATGACCAAGCCGGTCACCTCGGTGGCGCTGATGCAGCTGGTCGAGCAGGGCAAGATCAGCCTCGACGATCCCGCCTCGAAATATCTGCCGGAGCTTGCCGAGCTGAAGGTCATCGAATCCTTCGACGCCAAGACCGGCGACTACAAGGTCCGCCCCGCCGCGCGCGCGCCGACGGTGCGGAATTTCCTCACGCACACGTCGGGACTCGCCTATCCCTTCACCAGCGCGATCTGGCGCGACTTCAAGCCGCGCGCCGGCGAAACCTACCCGTTCGGCGGGCCGCTGCTGTTCGATCCCGGCGAGCGCTGGCACTACTCGACCAGCGTCGATGTCTGCGGCAAGCTGGTCGAGGTGATCTCGGGCCAGAAGCTCGAGGACTATTTCCACGACCACATCTTCGTGCCGCTCAAGATGAACGACACGTCCTACAACGTGCCCGAAGCCAAGGGGCCGCGCCTGGTCGCGCAACAGCAGCGTGACGGCGCGCAGATGGACGGCGCCGTCGTGCTGCAGAACCCGCCGGGAGGGCTGACCATCGCTGCTCCCGTCGGTGGCGGAGGCCTGGCCTCGACCGCCGATGACTACGGCCGCTTCATGCGCATGCTGCTCAATGGCGGCACGCTCGACGGCGCGCGCGTGCTGAAGGCGGAGACGGTGGCGCTGATGGGCCAGAACCAGATCGGCGCGATCACGGTGCCGGCGCTCAAAAGCGCGCTGCCGCGCAGCGCCGACTTCACCTTCATCGCCGACGGTCGCGACAAATGGGGGCTCGGCTTCCTGATCACGGTCGATCAGGTGCCGGGAAAACGTTCGCCCGGCAGCCTGAGCTGGGGCGGCATCAACAACACCTTCTTCTGGATCGATCCGTCGCGCGGCATCGGCGGCGTGATCATGATGCAGTATCTGCCGTTTGCCGACGCCAAGGCGCTCGCCACCTACGACGCCTTCGAGCGCGGCACCTATCAGCTCATCGCTGAGAAGTAAGGTTCTCGTCATGCCCGGCTCAAGGCCGGGCATGACGAGCTTCGATAGGGCAGCCGCAGCGCCGGAACAATCGCCGCGGTAACAGCGTTGTCGCCTCATGCCGAGGAAGCTGACGCTCGTCTCTGCCGTGATTGCGCTGGCCGTTCAGATGAATGGCCCGGCGCGTGCGGCCGATGCGCCCGCGACGACGCTCAAAAGTCCTTCCGATTTTTCGTCGATCTCGAATGCATCGGACCGATCGCGCGCGCTCTTCGCCGAGATCGGAAAGCTGCTGACACATCCACGATGCCTGAATTGCCATCCGGCGGGAGACCACCCCCTTCAGGGCGCCGATCATCGCGAGCACATGCCGCCGGTTTGGCGTGGCGATACCGGGCATCTGGCGACCGATTGTTCGGGATGTCACACCGACCACAACATGACGCTTCACGAGACAGCATCGTACCAGAGCATTCCCGGCCATTCGCGCTGGGCGGTTGCTCCAATTGCGATGGCCTGGGAGAACAAATCGATCGGCGACATCTGCCGTCAGATCAAGGACGTCAATCTCAATGGCGGCCGCGATCTGGCGCAGTTGCAGGATCACATCGCTGCGGATGATCTGGTTGGTTGGGCGTGGAATCCGGGCGAAGGCCGCGAACCGGCGCCCGGCTCGCAGCAACAGGCCGGACAACTCGTGAAGGCCTGGATCGATACCGGGGCGGAGTGTCCCCGATAGATTCAGTGCATCGAGAACTCAGGCCGCGCTGCGCGCCTTTGCGGCGTCGGCGCCGAGCAGCCCGGCCTCGACCAGCGCCTCCCTGATGCGCGCGATCTCGGCGTCAGTGATCTTGACCAGCGGCGGGCGCACCACCGCGCGCGGCAGCTTGCCGAGCAGCACCAGCGCCTCCTTCATGCGGTTGTGCATGTCGATGAAGGGATCGGCATAGAATACGCGCGCCGTGGGATAGATGCAGTCGTTGAGCCGGCGCGCCTCGGCGAGATCGTTGGCGCGCACGGCACGGAACAGCCGCGCCTGCAGGTCGGCGATCACGCTGCCGCTGCCGGAGAGCACGCCGTTGCAGCCGAGCACCAGCGAGCCCATGAGCCACGGGCTGTTGGTGGAGAGCACGTTGATCGGACGCTTGCGTCCCTGCAGCTCGCGGATCTGGCGCTCGTGCTGCTGCACGACCGCGGTCCAGTCCTTGATGGCGCGGATGGTCGGCACCTCGTCGAAGAGACGTTCGAGCGTCGCTGCCGGATAGCCCTGTCCGGTCGCGAGCGGATATTGAAACACGATCAGCGGCAAGTCGGTCGCATCGGCAATGGTCTTGAAATGCGCCAGCGCCATTTCGGGTGACTGCCCCATCGTGAACGGCCCAGGCGGAAACACCAGCAGCGCCGAGGCGCCGCCGGCCTCGGCCCGCCGCGCGATCCGCGCCGCTTCGAGGCTGCCGTCGGCCCAGACGCCGTGGATGATCGGCAGCGCGCTGCCGACCTCTTCGCCCGCGATCTGCATGACACGAGTCTGCTCATCGCTGGTGCAGGAGGCCACCTCGGTGGAATGCGCATTGACCGTGATCGCCGACAAGCCCTGCACCGATGCGACGTCACGCAGGTGGGCGCGAAAGCTCCGCTCATCGATCGAGAAGTCGTCGTGGAACGGCAGCAACACCGCCGGAATCACGCCTTGCGGCACAAAATCGCGATGACGGCTCATTGGGGGCCTCCCTTGCGCGTGGCTTTTCGCTTCTGGCGCTAGCTTACCAGAGATTTGGCGCGACCATAAGCGTTCGGATGGTCGACGTCAGCGGCTGGCAAGCTCCGGCCGCCCTTCGCCCGGATGCGTGCCGGCGCGCTGCGGCAGGATGAAGAGGCAGATGATGATGAACGCCGCAATGACCGCGGAGGCGAGCGGGCGGCTCAGCGCCAGCCCGCCGTTGCTGACGGGCTTGTCGAGGAAATCGCCGACGGTGGCGCCGAGCGGCCGCGTCAAGATAAAGGCGGCCCAGAACAGCGTCACGCGTGATACGCCGGTCAGGAAATAGAGCACAGCGACGACGAGGAGCGCCAGCGCCGAACACCAGTGCGCCGCCTTCATAGCCGAGACCGCCGGTGTCGGCGATCCAGTCGCCGAGCGCGGTGCCAAGCGTCTGTGAGAAGGTGATCGCGGCCCAGTAGAACGCTTCGACCCGCGGCGTGCTCACCGTCGTCACCGCGATCGTTCCCTCAGTGCGGTACCACAAGGCCAGGGTGATCGCGAGCAGGGCCAGCAGCAACGCCGACCCGCCGGTATAGCCGATGCCGAGCGAGCGATCGGCGAAATCGGCCATGGTGGTGCCTGATGTCGTCGATGCGACGATCGTCGCCCAGTACAGCAATGGGTGGAATCGCTTCGCCGCGATCTGGCAGACCACCAGAACGACAAGTGCGGCAAGAAACAACGCGGAGCCGGCGAGATAACCCCAGTTCAGGGTCATGGTGACGGTGTCGCCGCCGGTCTCGCCGAGCGTGGTGGCGGCAATCTTGATGATCCAGAAAACAAGGGTGACTTCCGGAACCTTGCTGGGCACGGTTCGATCAGCGGATTCATTCATGGGTGTTGCCGGTGCTCCGGGATGAGGCTGGCATCGGAACGCCCGCGTGATGGCATTGTTGCGGCGGCATCACCGCCATGACGCGCTCGTGATCTCGCGCTATTGTCTGCGCATGATCTTTTCGGAAAACCGCTGCACACTTTTCGTGATCATGCGCTACTCCAGTCCCGCGCGCCGCAAGCCTTCCAGGAAATGCTCGCGCTCTTCCACGAGGGGCAGGGGAAGCTGCTGCGCGACCCATGCAAGCGAGATATCCGGATGCACGCGGCGCAGCTCCGGCAGCATCATCTGCGCAAGCTCCTTGTCGTCGGCCATCCCTGCAGCGGCGACGATGACGCGATAGCCGCCGACGAAATCGGCGCGCAGCCTGATGCTCTCGCGCGACAGCCGGATCGCCTCGGCATAATCGCGCTCGACATAGGCGGCGTAGGCGGCGACGCCATAGAAGATTGCGGAGAACGGGTCGCGCGGGCTCAAATTCAGCGCACGGCGCGCGGCTTCCGCGCCCTCGCGGAAGCGCCCGTTCCATGACAGCACCAGGGCGTAATAGCCGTGCGCCAGCGAGAAGCTCGGATTGAGGTTGATCGCGGTCTCATAGCAGGCAAGCGCATCCTCGATTCTCTCGAGATACGAATACGCCGCCCCAAGCGCGACATGCGCCCAGGGATCCTCGCCGTCGGCGCGGATCGCGGCGAGCCCGGCACGCTCGGCGAACTCGGCTGAAGCCTGCGTATCCTCCCAGCCCATCCGCGCGCCGAAGGTGCGGCTCACCGCCAGTACCGCGAGCGCTTGTGCGTAGTTCGGATCGATCGCGATCGCCTGCTCAAGCAGCTTTTGCGCGGCAGTGTTGTCTTCCCGCGTCATGCGCCAGAAGTGCGACAGCGCGCGCATGACGAGCTCCCAGGCATCGAGGCTCTCCGGCGCCTTGCGGCGGGCGCGGAAATTCTCCGCTGCGTAAAGCTGCGGCTCGATGGCGGCGACGATGGCTTCCGTGATCTCGTCCTGCACCGCGAACACGTCGGCGAGCTCGCGATCATAGCGCTCCGCCCAGAGGTGACTGCCGGTCGCGACATCGATGAGCTGCACGGTGATGCGAACGCGGTTGCCGTCCTTGCGCACGCTGCCCTCGACCACATAGTCGACGCCGAGCTCTTCGGCGAGCTGCTGTCATGGGCACCGCGCGGCCCCTGTAGGAGAACGACGAGTTGCGCGCGACGACGAAGAACCAGCGCAGCTTCGACAGCGCGGTGATGAGGTCCTCGCTGATGCCGTCGGAGAAATAGTCCTGAGCCGCTTCGCCGCTCATATTGTTGAAGGCGAGCACGGCGATCGCGGGACGGCTGGTATCAGGCAATGCGACGAGCGTCGCCGACGGCGCAGCGGCCGGCGCGGGCGCGCCGCCGGCCAGCGCAGCTTGCACCTCGCCGACGAAGCGCAGCCCCTTGCGCGCCACGGTGCGGATCAGCTTTTGCGCCTCGCCGGAGTCGCCGATCGCGCGCCGCGCCGCATTGACGTGGGTGGCGAGCGTGGAGTCCGCGACGATGCGTCCGTCCCAGAGCGCAGCGAGCAAATCCTCGCGGGTGACGACGCGGTCGCGATTCTCGATGAGGAAGACCAGGAGGTCGAACACCAGCGGCTGGACGGCAATCGTCTCAGCCCCGCGGCGCAGTTCCCGCGTGTCGGTGTCAAGCGTATGATCGGCAAAGAGAAATTGCATGGGCTTCCCGGACCGCCGATTTGCCCGCTGGAGCAAAAAACGAGGGTTTCTAAACCAAAAAACAAGGCCGCCGCAAAGTCTTTCGGCCTGCGGCCAAGTATCTCACCGGCGGCTCGCAAATATGGCGGGCCGCCTTTTTTATTCTGAGGAGAAGACCATTGAGCGCTGTTTCCTGTTTCCGCGTTGTCGGCCTGTTTTCGCTGCTTGCAACTGCGCCTGCCGCGGCGGTCGATCAATCCGCGCGACACATTCGCCGACATGAACCCGGCGGTCTCTTGCAGGTATGCCCATCCGATGAAGTAGCGCGCGGCGGCGCTCATCTTTCGGCGCGGATCAAGGAGAATATCATGTCCGGAATTCGATTGTTGTTGTGTGTCCTGTTCATGGCCGTTCCCGCGGCGATCGTCGCCAGCCAGCCGCCGGCGCCGGCCGATCTGCTCGACGCGCTCAGGCTCGGCGGCCACGTGATCGTGCTGCGCCATGGCGCGACCACGCTGGATGTCGCCAAAGACGGGATGAGCAATTCGGGCAAAGTTCAAATCGAACGGCAGCTCAGTGATGCCGGCCGCGCGCAGGCGATCGCGATTGGGAAAGGGCTGCGCAAGCTCGGCATTCACGTCGGCGATGTCATGACAAGCCCGTTGCAGCGCGCGGTCGAAACCGCATCGCTGCTCGCCGTCGGCGAGGTCAAGGTCGCCCCCGACCTCGCCGAAGCCGGCACGGCCATATCCCGCACCGAAAACGACCGCCGCGCGGATATCCTGCGCAAGCTCGTTGGCTATCACTCTGGCCCCGACAACCTGGTGATCGTGACCCACAGGCCGAACCTGATCGAAGCCTTCGGCGCTTCGCTCGCCGACATGCGCGAAGGCGAGGCCGCCGTGTTCGAACCCGACCTCACCGGCGACGGCTACCGGGTGGTGGCGCGCTTCCAGGCCAGCGACTGGGATCTGCTGGTCCAGGCGTCGCGCGCCGAGGAGCTGAGCACTGCCCAGCATTGCGAGCCGCGCAAGGCCGAGCCGCACACGGATTGAGGACGTTTCTCCGGACACACGATCATTGTCCGGAATAGCCGTCGACATCTGGTGTTCTTGAGCGAGCGGCGGGGCTTGCAGGGAGCACGCGATCATGAGACGGCGCGACCTCATTCTCATGCTTGCAAGCGGCGCGGCCGGCTGGCCGCTGGCGCTTCGCGCCGAGCAGGCGCGGCATATCGGCGTCATTATGCTGTATCCGGAAAACGATCCGCAGGGAAAGCTGCGCGCGGACGCGTTCCGCGGCCAACTCGAGAAGGCCGGGTGGACCATCGGCGGCAACCTTCAGATCGATTATCAATGGGGCACCGGCGACGCGGCCTGGGTCCAGGCCGCCACCGAGCGGGCGTTGAAACTTGCGCCCGACGCGCTGCTGGCGAACGGCGACGCCGCCGCGCATTCGGCGCTTCAGTTGAGCAAGACTGTTCCCATCATCTTCATCGGCTCCGGCGATCCCGTCGCCGACGGGCTTGTGCAAAGCATCTCGCGTCCGGGCGGCAACGTGACCGGCTTTGCGGTGATGGAGCCGACGCTCGGCGCCAAGCTCCTGAGCATGCTCAAGCAGATCGCGCCGCGCACCGCCCGCGTTGCCGTTCTGGTCAACCCCGACAATGCCACGCATAAGCATGTGCTGACGTCGCTCGGCAACGCTGCTCCCGGCTTCGCGGTCAGGATCGAACAGGCGCCCGCGCGCGATCGCGCCGAAATCGAAGCCGCGATGTCGCGGCTTGCAAATGCATCCGATTGCGGGATCATCGTTCCGTCCGATCCTACCACCAACACGCAGCGCAAGCTGTTCGTCGAGCTCGCCGCGCGCTACCGCCTGCCGACGATCTTTGCGTTGCGCGCTGCCGTCGCCGACGGCGGCCTGATGGCTTACGGCGTCGACATCATTGAGCTGTTCCGGCAATCGGCGACCTATGTCGACCGGATTCTCAGGGGCGAGAAGCCAGCCGACCTGCCGGTGCAGTTGCCGGCCAAGTTCGAGCTGACGATCAACATGAAGACAGCAAAAGCGCTCGGCCTGGAGATACCGGCCTCGCTGCTGGCGACGGCCGACGAGGTGATCGAGTGACGAGACCGGGAATGGGGGTCAGCATGCCGGCTCGATGACCGCTGCGTCCGAACGATCCCGTCCTCATTCCTACGGCGCATCCCGGAAATGACGAGTGGGGAGAGACCTTGCTACACCGGCTTCCCCGCATACGGCATCGACGCGGTCAGTCCGCCATCGACCGGAAACGCCTGGCCGTTGACATAGGACGCCTCGTCGCTCGCAAGGAACAGGCCCATCGCCGCGATCTCGTGGGGCTGGCCGGGACGCTTCAGCGGATTGAGCTGACCGATCTTGTCCTGCGTGCCGCGCTCCTTGGCGCGATCGAATACCGGCTTGGTCATGCCGGTCTCGATCAGGCCCGGGCACACCGCGTTGATGCGCACGCCGGTGCCGGTGAGCGAGTAGGCGGTGATCTGCACCAGGCTGATGACGCCGGCCTTGCTCGCGCCATAGGGGTGACCGCTGGCGCCGGACTTCAACCCCGCGACGGACGCGGTGCAGACGATCGCGCCGGACTTCTGTTTGGTCATGTGCGGGATCGAATGCTTGATCGCGAGGAACGGCCCGATCAGGTTGATCCGCAGCACCTCCTGCCAGTGCTCGGGAGTTTGCTCGGCGAGCGGGACGAGCCCGCCGGAGACGCCGGCATTGGCCCAGATCGCATCGAGCTTGCCGTAAGCAGACAGCGCCTTGTCGATGAAGCCGATCACGTCCTTCTCCGAGCCGGCATCGGCCTGCACGGCCTCGGCCGTGCCGCCGGCCTTGCGCACCATGTCGACGGTCTCCTTGACGCCGTCGGCACGGTCGACCGCGATCAACTTGGCGCCTTCCCTGGTGAACAGCAGCGAGGCCGCGCGTCCGATGCCACTGCCGGCGCCGGTGATGATGACGGATTTGCCTTCGAGGCGGCCCATGAGCTTCTCCCTTGCAGCGGAATTTTCAAACAAGATTTTAAACGTCCAAGAAACGCCCAGCTGTCAGCAGGAGTCACTTGAGACGTTACGCGCACTCACGTACGACGGTGGCACAAAGTATGGAAGGACTTTTCTGATGTCCAACCCGGACAAACCGAAAGTCGTCGTCACGCGATGGTGGTGGGTGCGCCACGCGCCGGTGCGCAATGACGGCGGCAACATCTACGGCCAGACCGATATCGCCTGCGACACCGGTGATACCGAGGTGTTCGAGGCAGTTGCGAAAATTCTTCCGCGCGACGCGTTCTGGGTCGCGAGCAATCTCAAGCGCACGCATCAGACCGCGGAAGCGATCTGGGATGCCGGCTTTCCACGGCCCGACGCCATGCCGTGGGAAGCGGCCTTCGCCGAACAAAATCTCGGGAGATGGCAGGGTATGAACCGCGCGGCGTTCATCGCGGCGCGTCCGCCCGGCGCCAGCTGGTTCGCCGATATCAACGAGCCCGCGCCGGGCGGCGAGAGCTTCATGGACCTTTACAGACGCGTGACGTCGGCGATCGACCGCATCACGCGCGCGCAAGCGGGCAGGGACATCATCGCAGTCGGTCATGGCGGCAGCATCAAGGCCGCAGTCGGACTCGCGCTTGGCGGATTAGCGCACCAGGGTCTTACCTTCGATATCGACAATTGCTCCGTGACACGGCTTGATCACTATGCAAGCGACAGTCAAGTGAATTGGCGACTGCCATTCGTGAACCAGCAACCCTGGATCGCGGATGAGAAGCACGCGGCGATGCATCAGCCGGCCGGGCCGGAGGTGACGAAGCTGGCTTGAATGGCGACACAGCCGCGTTCTAGATTTGAAACAGAAAAGCAATCCGGGAGGATCACATGAGCCTGTTCGACATGAAGGGAAAAGTCGCCGTCATCACCGGCTCGACGCGCGGCATCGGCCGCGCCATTGCCGAGCGCATGGCCGAACACGGCGCCAAGGTGGTGATCTCCTCGCGCAAGGCCGACGTCTGCGACGCCGTCGCCAGCGAGATCAACGACACATACGGGAAGGGGACGGCGGTCGCGATAGCAGCCAACATCTCCAGCAAGGAAAACCTTCAGCATCTCGTCGACGAGAGCAACCGCGCCTTCGGCAGGATCGACGTGCTGGTCTGCAACGCCGCGTCGAATCCTTACTACGGCCCGCTCGGCGGCATCTCCGACGACCAGTTCCGGAAAATCCTCGACAACAACATCGTCGCCAACAACTGGCTGATCTCGATGGTGGTGCCGCAGATGATCGAGCGCAAGGACGGCTCGATCATCATCGTGTCCTCGATCGGCGGGCTGAAGGGCTCGACCGTTCTCGGCGCCTATGCGATCTCGAAGGCCGCCGACATGCAGCTCGCGCGCAATCTCGCCTGCGAATATGGCAAGCACAACATCCGCGTGAACTGTATCGCGCCCGGCCTGATCAAGACCGATTTCGCCAAGGCGCTGTGGGACAATCCGGAGACGCTGAAGGCGTCGACCGCGCGCTCGCCGCTGCTGCGCATCGGCATTCCCGACGAGATCGCGGGCGCTGCCGTGCTGATGGGATCGGCGGCCGGCGACTTCATGACCGGCCAGACCATCGTGATCGACGGAGGCGCGACGATCAGTTGAGGTCTTCTGTCGTCCCCGCCTAGCGCGCAATTGCGCGCGGGGAGCGGGGACCCATAACCACAGGCGCGTGTGGTTAGAGCTCGCTGGGGCCACAACGGCGTGCAACACGGACATTCGTGGTTATGGGTCCCGGATCGCGCTCGCTATTGACGGCGCTGCGCGCCGCAAGGAGCTCGCTTGTCCGGGATGACACCTATTACGTTGCGCGCCCTTCGCGTCACTCCACCGCCGCGTACACGAGATTGCGCACCAGCGTGCGGGTGTATTGCCGCTGTCCCGGTCCCTGCATCATGAACACCGCGAACAGATCCTCCTTCGGGTCGATCCAGAAGAAGGTGCCGGCCATGCCGCTCCAGAAGAATTGCCCTTGCGATCCCAGGAACGGCGCGATGCCGGCCTCTCTGCGCACCGCGAAGCCGAGGCCGAAGCCGTGGCCGGGCGGCACGAGGTCGCCCATGATCTTCACCTGCGGGGAGAGATGATCGGATGCCATCAGCTCCAGCGTCTTGCGGCCGATGATCCTGTTGCCGTCGAGCGTGCCGCCGCTGAGCAGCATCTGCGCGAAGCGCGCGTAGTCCATGGTGGTCGACACCAGGCCGCCGCCGCCGGATTCCATCGCAGGCTGCTCCAGCATGTCGAAGAGCTGCACCTTGTCGCCGCTCCAGGGATCGGTCGGGAAGGCCTCCGCAAGGCGGCCGGCATTCTCCTTGCCGGTGAAAAAGCCGGTCTCGGCCATCTGCAGCGGCGCAAGGATGCGCTCGGTGAGGTAGGCGCCGAGCGTCTTGCCGCTGACGACTTCGATGATGCGGCCGAGGATGTCGGTGGAGCGGCTGTAATTCCACTCCGCGCCGGGCTGGCAGATCAGCGGCAGCTCGGCGACCATCACCGCATGCTCGGCATTGGTGAGCTTGCGGCTGCGCAGCCGTGACTCCTTGTAGAGCTGCTGCACCATGCGGTTGCCGGTGTGATCGTAGGTAATGCCCGAGGTGTGGCGCAGCAGGTCCTGCACCGTGATCGGCCTGATCGCATCGACCAGCTCGAGCCGCCCGTTGCTCTCGACGCCGACCTTCTGTTTGGCGAATTCCGGGATGAACTTGGCGACGGGATCGATCAGCAGCAGCTGGCCTTCCTCGACCAGCATCATGATGCCAACCGAGACGATCGGCTTGGTCATCGAGAAGATGCGGAAGATGGTGTCGTGGGCCATTGGCCGACTTTCCGCCGGGCTCTGGCGGCCGATCGCGTCGAACCAGCCAACCTGGCCCTTGCGCGCGACCATCACGGTGGCGCCCGGCAGGGTTCCCTTGTCGACTTCGCGCTTGAAGGTGTCGGACAATTTCTGAAGACGGGAGGGCGACAGGCCGATCGACTCCGGCTTGGCTTGCGGCAGCGGCGGGGTCTGCGGGCTCGTGGTGTGCTTTGGGGCTGCTTGCGCGTTCATGGGCTCTCCCGTTGCTCTTGTTCGTTGCCGCAGCGAAGTCTGGACCAGAACAGTTCCGTTGAACAGGGCGTTTGCCGGCACCGCGGCGCCGCCTTGCATTTTTGCGCCCGTCAATTAAAGGTGGCTTATATTTGTAGCGCTACGGGGGCGTGCGTTGAGGATTGGAGCAAGGACTGCGCGGTTTGCCGCGCTGGCGGTGATGCTCGCGCTTGCGGGTTGCCAGACCGTCGAAAATTCGCTGTCTCAGAACGATGTTGCGGCAATGAAGCTGGCGGCTGTCACCGTCAGCTTCGCGCCGGACGCGCGTGTCCAGTGGGAAGACGGCATCCGCGCTTACGCAACCGCCAAGGCTATCTCCGACGACGAGATCGCAACGCGGGCCAACACGCCGGAAGGCAACGCCTATGTCCAGACCATGCTGGGGCCGAAGATCAAGGCGGCCCTGGAGCAGAAGGTCGGGCCTCAGCTGCATGGGGCGCGGCCGGTTCGGCTCGAGGTCGTGGTCAAGAGTTTCGTGCTGGCAGGGGCGGTCCAGCGCATCCTGATCGGCGGCGGCCGGGGCATGGTGGCGGATGCCAATCTGGTGGACGCGCGGACGGGAGCTGCGATCGTGTCCTATCCCGGCTTGACGGCGGTGGTGTATGCGGGACAGGGCATCGTCGGCACGGCGGTGCAGGCCGCAATCGATGCATCGTCGGCGCAAAGCCCGGCGGAAAAGCTCGTCGGCATCTACGGCGACATGTATTGCCGGTGGCTGCTGCGGAGCGCTTGAGCCTGTTCCGGATCAGCCGCTTCGGCCTTGCAAAGCGGGTATGGCCTATGCTTCAAACGGCGCGGATCGCGCGGCACGCTCGATCCCTTAGGAGTGTAGCTCAATTGGTAGAGCACCGGTCTCCAAAACCGGGGGTCGCAGGTTCGAGCCCTGCCACTCCTGCCAGCCAAGTCCTTCAGCCAAGTCCTTGCCAGCCAAGCCCTTGATTTCGCATCCCCGACCTTGACCTTTGGAGCGTCCGGCAGTAGATAGCCGCCACCTGCAGCCGGCCCGTTTTAAGAAACGGATATCCGGCGCGGCAATTGAAATCCCCGAACAATCGAGCCCGCTGTCTCCGGCTCCTCCTTCTTGAATAGAGGGTTGGGCCAATAACGGCTTGTGCGAGGCGCGATCGCTCGGTTTCCCTTTTCTCCTTCAATACGTCCGTCAGCGGACGCGGAACTGCGATGGCTTTCAGCCCGTTCAAATTCCTGCAGGAAGTCCGCTCGGAGGCCAACAAGGTCACCTGGCCGACCCGTCGTGAGACCATGATCACCACGATCATGGTGTTTGTGATGGTTGCGTTGGCGTCGATTTTCTTTTTCGCCGCGGATCAGATCATCCGCTACCTGGTCACTCTGGTATTGGGCATTCACTGATGGCAACCGCCGCAACAGAACTCATGGACAAGCGCTGGTACATCGTCCACGCCTATTCGAACTTCGAGAAGAAGGTCGCCGAATCCATTCGCGAGCAGGCCAAGCAGCGCGGGCTCGAGGAACTCTTCGAGCAGGTGCTGGTGCCGACCGAGAAGGTCATCGAAGTGCGCCGCGGCCGCAAGATCGACGCCGAGCGCAAGTTCTTCCCCGGCTACGTGCTGGTGAAGATGAAGTTGACCGACGAGGCCTTTCATCTCATCAAGAACACGCCCAAGGTGACGGGCTTCCTCGGCGCGGAAAACAAGCCGATGCCGATCTCGGAGAAAGAGGCCATGCACATCCTGCACCAGGTGCAGGAGGGCGTGGAGCGGCCGAAGGCGTCGGTGTCGTTCGAGATCGGCGAGAATGTGCGCGTGGCGGATGGTCCGTTCGCGTCGTTCTCCGGCGTGGTCGAGGAAATCGACGAAGGGCGTTCGCGCGTGAAGGTCGCGGTGTCGATCTTCGGCCACGACCTGG
>CAVSYJ010000003.1:0-96178 GCA_963732085.1 uncultured Alphaproteobacteria bacterium
TTGAAATATGGGCGCATTGATTTATCAATCGGTCGAACATTGATGGATGGCAAGCCATGGATCGGTACTTCGCGAATGGAACGGTCAATGCGGGGGACACGGGCAAGGGAATGCCGCTGGTCCTGTTGCACTCGCTGTTGTCGGATCGCGCGAGCTTCGATGCGATCGTGCCCGAGCTTGCGAAATCCTTCCGCGTCATCGTGCCTGAGCTGCCCGGCTTCGGTCGCTCGCAAGCCGTCGCCGGCGGCCTTGCAGATATCGCCGACCGCATGGCGGAAGCCGTGCGTGATGCGGGCAGGGACGCGATCGTGCTCGGCAATGGCTATGGCGGCTTCGTCGCACTGCAGATGGCGATCCGGCATCGCGGCATCGCGTCGCGCTTCATCTTCGCCGATTGCGGCGCGGCGTTCTCAGAAGGCGGCCGCGACGCCTTCCGAAACATGGCGGCGGCGTCCAAAGCCAAAGGACTTGCCGCCATCACCGATGTCGCGATGCGCCGGCTGTTCGCGCCGGAATTCCAGGCTGCACACCCCGAACTGATGGCCGGTCGCCGCGCCGCCTTTCTGAGAACCGACGAAGAGGTGTTTCGCGCGGCCTGCGCGCAACTCGCCGGGCTCGACCTGCGAAGTGAGCTTCGCGAGGTGACAGTGCCGGCACTGGTGCTGGTCGGCGAGCACGACGAGGCGACGCCGCCGCCGATGTCGCACGAGCTCGCGGCCGGCCTGCCCGATGCGCGGCTGAAGATCGTTCCCGGCTGCGCCCACGTGCCGCAATTGCAGGCGCCGCGCGTTTTCCTCGATGCGATCGCGGATTTCATGACGCCGACGGCAAAAGCTTGATTGGATCGTAGTTGTCGCCCATCGCACGACAACTAAAGCTTGTAAAGACTTGCCGTATTTCCTAGGTTGCTGGTCGTAAATTACCTGTCTGGGCCGCCAGCCCGTCATTTTTGAAGAGAGTTGGTCATGGAATTTTTCAGGGCCTACAAAGCGAATCCCGACGTCTCGCCCGTTCCCACTTTCTTCATCGAAAGCACGGCGCCTGACAATATCGATGACACCGCTCCGTTTCCGAATTTGCCGCAACAGTTTCAGAAATATCTCACCGGGCTCCAATCCGAAGCTGCGGTGCTCGAAATCGCCACGGTGCTTGCGGAAGGCGACGAACCCAACCTCGTCGTGATGGTCCACGGCTTCAACAATCCTACTCTGTCCGTTCTGAACATGTACACCGGGGCTGTGATCGCGGTCGCCGGCGATCCCCACATCAACAAGCGCAAGGGGCTCGTCTGCCTCGGCTATCATTGGCCCTCGGAGAAGATGGGCCAACCGATCAAGGGGACCTGGGACGCTTTGCCGACCCTGCCGACATGGCTGCTCTATGGCGGGATCATCTTCGCCACGGTGCCATTTCTCCTGTTCTACCTTTCTGTCCTTGGCTCTCAACGGGTGATCGACATCTTTAGATCTTGCGTGGCCTTGTTCATCGAACATCTCGTGACGATGGGTGGGCTGACACTCGCCGGCCTTGTGCTCACCGCCGCCCTCCTGCGTACCATCGTCTATTTTCGCGACACTTACCGCGCCACCAACTTCGGTGTCCCCGATCTCGTGCAGATCATCCGCGCCATCGACAGCAGGGTGCGCGAACTTCGTCCGGACACTGTCAACAGCAAAGTCCAGCTGTCCTTTATCGGACACAGCATGGGCGGCTTTGTCGTGACTAACACGATCCGCGTCCTGGCCGACGCGTTCGCTGACGACGTTGGCGGGATCGAGCAGTCCGGTGCGAAGGGCAAGGGTCCGGCCAAACCCGAAATCGGCAACGTATTCCGGTTGAGGCGGTTTGTATTGGCATCGCCCGATATTCCGGCCGAGACATTAGTGACCAATCGTAGCAATTTCCTGGCCTCGGCGCTCTCGCGGTTCGACGAGGCCTATTTGTTCAGCAATGAGGGCGATGAGGTCTTGCGCCAGATTTCGACGCTGGCCAATTACTTCGTGTACCCCACCAAGAGCCGTAATCACGGCTTCCGTCTCGGCAATGTGGAGATCCTCTCGCGCGAGTTCGGCCTGAATTCCTCCGGAAGATGATTTTCTCAGTCGATTGCGTATTGGAAATCTGACGTTGAGGCAATTATACGCTGCGCTCCAACACGCGAGTGCGGAACGACAGCGCAATGAACCCCCGACGACACCGGCAGCCCCGGAAGTTCTCCTGCCCGAGCGGTTTACGTACTTTGATTGCACGGACTACAGGGATCAATGGACCGACTATTCGGATGGCGGCGATCCGATAAAGCCCGAGCGTCCGCTTCTCACCTTTGCCCTGTGGCGCAAGCGTTACCACGCGAAAGCGAAATTGCGATGGTACTCACATTTGCATCTGCTGATTGCCTATGTTTTCAATCCCCAAAACCCGAACGTGCATGGCGGGTATTTCCAGGGCTTGCTCTCGCAGCAACTCATCTACCGGCTTGCTTGCCTCGGTTACGCGGACACGATCCGCGCTTACGAGGGCGAAGCCCGGATGACGGCGCTATGCCGGGAAAAGCAAATCCGGGTATTGATCTCGCCGGAGTTACAGGGCGTCAGAAACAGCGTCTCCGTCTGATATCGTCCCGGAACGGCCGCCGGTGCGGATTGCGAGTTTCGCGCGATCGGCTTCGACCAGCGCCTTCGTGAGCGACAAATTCACCGGCGACGAGTCGGAGACGTTGCCCGACGGCGCCGGCGTGCGAAACGGTAGGCGGCGAATTGATCGCGCCATGCTGTGAATTTGGGCACCACGGCCGCCTTTATCCGTTCGACCTGATCGCAGCTGCCGCATAGTCTTGCGACCGGAGTGAACTATGCGCGCAATTCTCGACTACTGCGGCGGCGCGATCCGGCGGGAAGTGCCCAAGGGCACCGTCCTGATCGAGGAGGGCGGCAAGACCGGACATCTGTTCGTCCTGATCGAAGGTCAGCTCGAGGTTTTGCGAGGCGACGCCGTTGTCGCCGTACTCTCAGAGCCCGGCGCGGTCACCGGCGAAATGAGCGTGCTGCTCGACCGGCCGCATACCGCAACGGTGCGCGCGGGCGCCAATTCGACGTTGTTCGAGATCGGGGATGCGGCTGCCTTCCTGAAGGCCCAGCCCGTGGTGGCGCTGTTGATCGCGCAGCTTTTGGCGCAGCGGCTCAATGTTGCGACGACTTATCTCGCCGACCTCATGAAGCAGTATGCCGGGCACGGCACCCATCTGGAGATGGTCGGCGAGGTCCTGCAGAGCATGATCAACCTGCCGCCGCTCGAGGTCGCGCCAGGATCGGATCGGGAATCCGATCCAAGGATGTGAGCCACGCCGGCGGATCGCCGACCGGAGCCGCCGGCCGCTGCACCGGTGCGCCGAGATCGATGCATTGCGCCTCGCCCGCCGCCAGCCAGTAAGCTTTGCTCTCGTCGACCTCCAGCACGATGTGGGTCGGCGGCCGGCCCGGCTGCAGCCCGGTGTTGAACACCCAGGTCGGTCCCAGCCGGTCGAACCACGAGCCGTCGTCGATGAAGGGCGACTGATGCACATGGCCCGAGATCACCATGTCGGGCCGGTAGCGCTCGATCCACTGCACCAGCTCGGTGTCGCCGAAATAGCGCTTGCCGCCCCAGCTCGTCGGCGAGTTCGCGGGCGGCGCGTGATGCACCCAGATCCAGCGCTTCGCGCGCCGTCGCCGCCGCCGCGCCGAGTTGCGCGTCGATGCGCTGCCTCAGTAGCGGTCCGTCCCACCACGGGCAAACCGTGAGCAGCGTATCGCCGATGGTGAGATCGTCACCGTCGCAGGCGATGCCGAGTTCGCGCACCTCGCCGATCCAGCGCGAATATTTCTCGCCGTCCGCGTTGCGCTCGTCGAGGTCGTGATTGCCGGAGCAGAGGATGACGCGGGTCTGCTGCGCCAGCCGCGCGAGGTATTTCTTCACCACGACGATCTGGGCGCGGAAGTCGACCGCGGAGCCGATGTCCAGCGCATCGCCGGCAAAGATCACGAGGTCGAACTGCGATCCGGCGCTGAGCAACCAGTCGAACTGCGGCAGCGAGTAGTGCAGATCGGCGACGACCAGGCAGCGCATCGGGTTGAAAATCCGGCAGGTGATGGAAATACCGCCCGGGACCGGGCGCAACGGAACCATATCAAGAAAAATGCCGCAGGGAATATCGCCCGCGCGACAGATGCGCGCAGACCGGAATCAAAGACCACCTCTCCCTGTTCTTGCCGGGAGAGGTGAATGGCGTCTGGACAGATCGATTACGCCCGCACCACTGCCTGCGGAAACACCACCTCGATCAGCGTGCCGGAGCGGCCGCCGGTGCGGATGGCGAATTTCGCGCGGTTGGCCTCGACCAGCGCCTTGGTCAAGGACAGGTTGACCGGCGAGGAGTCGGACGCGTTGTCCGACGGCGGTGGCGTGCGGAACGGCTCCATGGCGGCGGCAACCTCGCTGTCGTTGAGCCCGTGGCCGGTGTCGCGCACGCGCAAGACCACCTCGCCGAAATCGCTCAAAGCGGTCGACACGATCACCTGTCCGGCCGGATTGGCGAGATGGATCGAGTTGCCGATCAGATTCAGCGTGATCTGGCGGAGCGCGCGCGCATCCGCCACCACCGGCGGCAGCGCCTGCGCCAGCGAGGTGCGGATGATCTTGCGTTCCCGGTTGGCCTGCGGCTGCATCGTCGCGACGCAGCTTTCGACGAGCTCGTTGAGGTTCTGGTTGGTGAAGGCGAGGTCGAGCTTGCCGGTCTCGATCCGCGTCAGCTCGGCGAGGTCGTTGAGGATCGCGAGCACGCGCTCGCCGGAGGCGCGGATGTCCTTCATGTATTCGACATAGCGTTCGTTGCCGAGCGTGCCGAAGCGCTCGCCGATCATGACCTCGGCAAAGCCGATGATCCCGTTCAGCGGCACGCGCACCTCGTGGCTGATCCGCGCCAGCATGTCGGTTTTCGCGCCCGCCTCGCGGTCGGCGAGCCGCTGGGCCTGCTGCAATTCGTTCTCGCCCTTCTTCACTTGCGAGAGATCGCGGAACACCGCGAAGAAATTCGGCCCGCCCGGCCGGGTGCGTCCCATCGTCGCCGACAGCGGAATGATGCCGCCATGGCTGACGCGGCCGAGCACGTCGCGGCCGTGATCGAGCAGGCTCGCAACCCCGGCGCCCTTGACGCTCTCGAGATATTCGAGAATGGCGCGCCGGCTCTCCGGCGCGAAAAGGTCGGTGAGGTTGTGCCGGACGAATTCGCTGCCGTCATAGCCGAACAGCGCCTCCGCGCTGCGGTTGCAGGCGTGGATGTTGCCTTCGGCATCGAACATCACGATGCCTTCGGCCGTGGTGTCGAGGATGGCGGCAAGATCCTCGGCCATGACATGGCCCGCTGCGGGCTCGATGACGATTGCCGGCGGCTCGGTCGCGGGCGCTTTCGCTTCTTCAACCGGCGCGGGCGGCGCCTCCGGCGTGAACATCAAAGCAAGGGCGGCCTCGCCGTCCCATGAGATCGTGAACAGCCGCGCGGCGCTCGCCGGTCCCGTGGCGTCGTTGCTTGCGGAAATCGTCACCGGCGTGCCGGCCTCAGAGGTGCTGCTGGTGGAGGAGACGCCGGCCGCGACATAGAGCGCATCGAGCCCGCCGGCCTGCTCCAGCGCATGCAGGCTGTCGTAACCGATGCGGGTGAGAAAGGCGGGGTTGGCATAGAGCAGCCGGTCGAGCCGGTAGATCAGGACGCCGGTTGGCAGCAAATCGATCAGGGTACGGTCGCGCTGAAGTTCGCCGCGGGCAGGGGGCTCGGGCTCTTCCAGCCATTCCGGGCTCGGCGGCGTTTCGCGCGGAGCGTCAGCTGCGGTTTGCGCCGCCGGCTCGGCCGGTTGTTCCTTCACCTCGCCGGTCAAGGGCGCCTCGGGCGCATGGCCGTTGTCGAGCCGCGCCGACAATTGGCGGGCGAGTTCGTCGAAAGCGTGGTTCTCGACCGGCGTGAGCACGGGCGGTCGCGTCTCGCCGAGCGGGCGAAACGGCAGGACGTTTTGAGACACGACGTTTTGGGGCGTTTCCACGGGTGTATCCAGATCTGTTGGTGTTGAAACTTCATCTTTGGTCGACGCTGATACCGCGGAGAGCGGCGGCATCACATCGGCGTCCACGGGCGGATGTGCGGCGACAGCGTGCAGCGATTGGACCGGAAGATTGTCAGCAGGAAGGGACGGAGATTCTTCGGGTGGTTCGGCGCGGCGCAGCTCGGCGAGATGCGCGAGGCTGTCGAGGTCGCGGCACACGCCGAAGCCGCGATAGCCGGCGAAATTGCGGTCGTCGTCGTAGACTGGCAGTCCCGACAGCTCGACCGGCAGGCGGCCGCCATCGTCGACCGGCCAGTAGACGGTGATGCCGCTCCAGGTGTCGCGACTCGCAATCGCTTCAGCCACGTGGCCGGCGGGATCTAACCCGAAGGTCTCGGCAATCTCGTGCCAGGGCCGGCCGAAGCCGGTTGCGGTGCGCGCGCCGATCAGGCGGGTGAATTCATCCGAGCCGAGGAAGAAGCGGTTCGCTTCATCCATCTGCCAGGTGAAGCGCAGCGGATGAAGCTGCGCGGTTGACGCACTCTCGGACGCGGCGTCCGGCGCTTCGGCAGCCTCCGGTTCATCGGCGATGGCCTCGATCATGGGGGGCTCGTGTGGTACTTCGGCGAAGGTCTCAGTTGGAACGGTTATGTCGAGCGGCTCCGCGAACACGTCGACCAGCTCAATCCCGCCCGGCGCGGCATCCGCAGTCATCGCATCCGGCGTGATCAGTGCGATGATCCCGACATCGTCTCCGCTGCCGACCCGGTGCAGCATCATATGTCCGCCGTCGACCGCAAGCTCGGCGCGGCCCTTGTCCAGCGCATCGTTCCGTGCGGTCTCAGGAAGATCGAGGAGAGCGGACAGCCTGCGCGCGGCCTCACTGGCGCCCGCGAGCATGCCGTCGGCCGCAAAGGCAGCGACCGGACCCTCGATGCCCTCGACCAGCAGCCGCAAGCGTTCGATCAGCGGCAGGCTGCGGCCGGCCGGCTCGGTGGCCGCGATCAGGATGCCATGATGGCCGTCGGGAAAATCGAGCCGCATGCAGGCGCAGGTCATGAGCTGGCCGAGCTGCGCGCCGAAGCCGCGCAGCCGCTCCAGCCGCACTGCGCCGATGGAAGCCAGCCGTGGTGCGAGTTGCGCGACCTGCCGCCGGTGCGCGTCGGCCGGACCCGGAGTTTGCTTGGCGAGTTCGGCGGCGTTGGCTGCGCCGAACAGCCTTGCCGCGACCGGATTGGCCCACAGAATCTGCGCGCCGTCGGTCGACCACAACCATGCCGGCGACGCGCTCGTCGCGTGCTGCGCGAGCCGCAAATCGCCGGCGAAATGCGATTGAAAATCGGTGACGCCCATGCCGTGGTTGAACCGCAATTTTTGTTACCATCGATGTCGCCGTCGCGAGGGTTTTCGCGGGGAACAATGACGGAGGCTTAGTATCGCCTGCCGGATATGGCAGGTCCATCGGTCGGGCAGAATTGCTGCCGCATAAGGAGAGATAACCTTAACTGGCCGAGGTTTGTTTCATGTTCCACAGAACCGTCGCGCAGCTCTTGCGTTGGTGTGTTGCAAATCCCGACAGGCGTCCACGATTGGAACTACTCACTGCGTCATAGCGGTGCAGCGTTTAAGACGTAATGTCGCGAGGAGCGGGGCTGCAGGCGGAACAAGGAGCAGCAAGATGAGCGAAAACGTCCGTTTCGAGATTCCCAAAGAAATGCGCTCGATGGCCGAAGCCAGCTTCGAACAGGCGCGCAAGACTTTCGAGAAATTCCTCGAGAGTGCGAAGGAGACCGCGGGCGCGGTCGCGGATCGCAATGAGACGATGCGCGCCGGCGCAAAGGACATCAGTGCCAGGGCGATCGCCTATGCCGAAAACAACGTGCAGGCCTCGCTCGACTATGCCGAGAAGCTTCTGCACGCCAAGGATCTTCCCGAGATGATGCGGCTGCACGCCGAATATGTGCAGGCGCAGATGCGCGCGCTCGCCGAGCAGGCCAGCGAAATGGGCCAGACGGTCGGGCGCACGGCCATGGAGGCCACCCGGTCGAAGCACTAGCGAACGCAGGCCGTTGGCCGGCAAAAACGGTGGTTTCCCCGTGAAACCAGCGAACGGTGGCATTTGGTATAATGCAGCGCAGCATTAAATAGTTGCAATGCACAAAATTGACATTATACCGGTGTATGGAATTGCAGCCCCGACAACGGGCAACCCCACCGTGAATCAGCTCCGACGCTCCCCAGGCAGCTGCCAGGCGAGCAACTTGTTTTCTCACCCCTGAAGGACCACGCCGAATGACCCAAGCCGATCCGTTCTCCGCCTCCATCATCCCTTTCGAAGTCCCCGAGCAGATGCGCGCCTTCGCCGAGCGCGGCGTCTCCCAGGCCCGCGACAACTACGCCAAGTTCAAGGATGCCGCCGAGACCCACAACGGCACCATCGAGGCTGTCTTCACTTCCGCCAGCAAGGGCGCCAGCACCTATTCCGCCAAGCTGATGGAATTCGCGAAGGCAAACAGCACCGCGAATCTCGACTTCGCCCAGGAGCTGTTCGGCGCGAAGTCGCCGACCGAAGCGCTCGAGCTGTGGACCGGTCACGCCCGCAAGCAGTGGGAAACGTTCGGCGGCCAGGCCAAGGAGCTGGTCGAGCTGGTGCAGAAGGTCGCCAGCGAAACCGCCGAGCCGATCAAGGCGTCTGCCTCGAAGTACATCAAGCCGGCCGCCTGATCGCTTCGTTTTAGCGTTTGAAAATCAAGCCCGGGCGAGCAGCCCGGGCTTTTGCTTTGGCCTTGTTCAGGGCCGACGAATTGCGGCGTTGCCGGCCTTGCCAAAGGCCGGCCTTGCACCTAGTTTCCGGCCCGTTCGGCGCCGCTTTTTTGAGGCGGCCGCTCTCGGATGCAGTTGTAGCTCAGTTGGTTAGAGCGCCTGTCTGTGGAACAGGAGGTCGGTGGTTCGAGCCCACCCAACTGTACCAGCCCACTGCAATTTCTCCTTCCCTCGCGCACAATCTGACGCAGCATTTGCGGCCCGCCTCGGCTTGCCAATCCCTCCCCCTTCACTCACAATTCAAGCGGGCAAATCGGTTGGGGGACATCATGCCGAACATCGGGACTCTCGCGTTGGGCGTGGCGCTCGCAGCGCTCATCGTCGGCGCATTCCCGAGCGTCGGCCAGGCCTATACCCCCGAGGAGCAGGCGGCCTGCCAACCCGACGCGTTCCGCTTGTGCGGCTCCGAGATTCCCAACATCGACCGCGTCAAGGCCTGCATGGTCGCCAAGCGCGCGCAGCTCTCGCCGGAGTGCAAGCGCTTCTTCCGCCCCGATCCGCCCGAGCCGGTCGAGGTGACGGCGCCGCCTGCGGGCAGGCCCGTCAACATCAGGCCGAAGGCGACCAAGCCCGCCAAGCCGGTTGCCGCCAAATCAGCATCGAAGAAGCCGGCGGCGAAGAAGCCGGCGACCCCCAAGACCAAGAAGCCGCCCAAGCCGCCCGCCGCGACCTGATCGCGCTATCCGCGCTTGCGACGGGACCGCGCGGACTCCTTTTGTTCGCGCGCGCACGTGTAACGTGTAACTCAAAAGCAAGCTGCACCCTGCTTTCGTCGATTGTGTCACAATTGCTTCCAGATTTTCCTTTCGCGAATCAGCACGCTGATTCATTTTTCTGAACCTGGGGTCAATCTGGAGGCAGAGGTATGAACGTTATTGTTTTCGCGTCGCGCAAGGGAGGCTCGGGAAAAAGTACCCTCGCAGCCCACCTCGCGGCGCAGATCAAGTCCACGAAGCCTTGCTTGCTGATCGACGCCGATCCGCAGGGCTCGCTCACCTTGTGGCACAAGCTCCGCGGCACCAACGAACCGGCGATCAAGACCGCGGTCAATTCGGTGGGCGGCATCCTTGCGAATGCCGAGCGCGACGGCATCGAATGGGTGCTGATCGACACGCCGCCGAACCTGTCGGCCGTGGTCGGCGACGCCATCAAGAACGCCACCATGGCGGTCATCCCGGCGCGGCCCGGCGTGTTCGACGTCAACGCCGTGCAGGAAACCATCTCGATGTGCCGTTCGGCGCGCAAGCCCTATGCAGTGGTGCTGAACGGGGCACCAGCGCGCAGGGACGACGCCGAAAGCCCGATCGTCACCATCGCGCGCGAGTCGCTGGCGAAATTCCGCGCTCCGGTGTGGGGCGGCCAGATCACCAACCGCGCCGATCTGTTGATGGCGCTGGGGCAGGGCGAGGGCGCGCGCGAATATTATGCGGAAGGCCGCGCCGCCGCCGAGATCGGCCGGCTGTGGGCCGCGATCGAGCGTTCGGTCAAGGCGATCCGTGGCACGGCGTCGTCGATCAGGCGCGATGCACAAGCAGGCGGCGTAGGTTTTACGCCGCCACGCCACGTTGGTGAAAGAAACGCGCGGCGCCCCGCGCGTTTTTTGTTTAGCGCATGATCCGGAAAAGTGTGAAGCGGTTTTCCGACAAGATCATGCGCCAAAAAAATCTCACGCCACCATCAGCATGTAGAACACGATCACCGGCGACAGGCAGATGATCACCGACCAGATGCCGAGCGCCCAGAGAATGTCCGCAGTCGTAAAGCCCCGCTGCTCGATCGACGGCGCCGGCAATGGCGCAATCGTCGGAGCCGGCGCCGCAAGCGGCACCAGATTGTCCGTGGTATCCACAACGCCCCCGCGTTTCTTGTTGTTGTTGGAGCGACGATACGCCAAAGCTTTTAAAAAGCCGGTCGCGATCTCGCTCGAATTTCACCACACCTGCTACCGTGGATTAACCACGGCAGCGTCTTGCGGCGTTAGCTTGCAAGAAAATGGATGGTCGCGACCGGCACAAATCCGAGCATCATCGCCCAGAAGCCGAACGACGACACCATCAGGAAGTCCTGCACGCCTTCGCGCACCTTCGCACGTGTTTGAGTAGCCATTGTTTCCCCGCCCAATGTGTTGCTGGTCGGGATTCAATACGCTTCAAGTTTTAAAGTTGGTTCCGGGGAACCCGGCGAATGCGCGCAAGCGCCGTTACCCTGCATTAACCAAGCGAGCCTCCGGCCGAACGCGCATTGCGATCTCGCGATCGAGCCGCGATGCCAGCTCGGCCGAGACCTCCATCATCGGCAGGCGGACCTCGGCGGAGGCGATCAAGCCGGTGCGCGCGAGCCAATGCTTGGCCGGCGCCGGGCTCGGCTCGGCGAACAGCAGCCGCGTCAGCTCGGAGACGTCCTGCCAGGCAGCGAGCGCGGCCGCGCGATTGCCGGTCTTCATCTCCGCGAACACCGCAGCGAACATTTCGGTCTCGACATGGGCCGACAGCAGGATCGCGCCATCGGCGCCGTCATCGAGCGCGTCGAAATATTCCGCGTCCTCGCCGGTGAGAATCGCGGAAACCGGCGGGTCTCTGCCGCAAAAGTTCGCGCGACTGCGCGCGATCGGCGCCGCAATCCTTCATGCCGGCGATGTTGGGATGCTCGGCGAGCTTGAGCAGCGTGTCGTTGCTGAGACCGACGGAGGCGCGGTAGGGAATGTTGTAGAGCAGGATCGGCCATGAGGCGTGATCGGCGAGTGCGGTGAAGTGCGCGAGCAAGCCACGCTGCGACGGCCGGACATAATAGGGGCTCGAGATCAGATAGCCGTCGATCGGCCACGCCGCGGTCTCATCAAGCGTGTCCTGCATCTTGCGGGTGGAGGCGCCGG
Organism: uncultured Alphaproteobacteria bacterium; assembly: GCA_963732085.1. Lineage (GTDB taxonomy): Bacteria > Pseudomonadota > Alphaproteobacteria > Rhizobiales > Xanthobacteraceae > Bradyrhizobium. The sequence continues at coordinate 11,767 of CAVSYJ010000003.1, forward strand.
CCATGCCGAGACAGATCGGCAGGAAGCGGCGTCGCGCGTCGAGCTCTTCGCGCACCACATTGACGAGGCGTTCAAGCTCGGCGCCCGACAACGCGAGGCCTTCGCCGGAAGTGGCGGCGAGGATCAAGCCATCGATGGGGCCGCTTGCGTAGTGCGCCACCAGCCGCCGCAGCGAGGTCTCGTCGAGCTCACTGTTGCGGAACGGCGTCACCAGCGGCAGCCAAAGGCCGTGCAGATAGTTTCTCAGATCGTTCATTGGTCCATCTCCTCTTTCGGTGAAGCGCCGGGAGATGGAGGCAACAAAAAACCCCGCACACTCACGGCGGGGTTTCGGGGTCGGCTAGGTGAAGATCGCTATCGCGCGCGCCGAACCGGACTCCCCCGACGGGGAGCTTTTTTCGACGACAGGGCTGCGCACGAAATCGTGATCATGTGGCGATGATGAGCGGCGCGGAAGAGTCTGTCAACGGGAATAGCTGATGACGTGCTGACTAACAGCGCGAAAGCTCACCGCCGTTACATGATCGTCATCCTGCCAACGACTGCCTGCAAGAACGCAGAAAAAAAGCCGGGCTCATGAGAGCCCGGCTTAGGTATGGCCACGTGAGGCCGACACAATCACCTTCCAAGAGGGATTACTGAACGCCCGCGTCACTGGAGGAGGGGGACAAATGCGCAACGCGAACGCTCAGCGTGTTTACATTATTGTCCGCGGCTGCGCCATGCAGCAACCGTCCGGGAAGCATGTCAGTCATGCGCCATGCGGGCGGCCAATCAGGACGGCCAGCGCTGCGCCTTGCTCACCACGAAGTCGCGGAACACCTGCACCCGCGCCACGGTTTTCAGCTCTTCGGGATAGACGAAGTAGGTATCGACCTGGATCGAATCGGACTCGCCGAACAGCTGCACCAGGCCGCTCCTTTCCTCGACCAGATAGTCGGGAAGCGCGGCAATGCCGAGGCCCTGCTGACAGGCGCGGACGAGCCCAAGGATGTTGTTGACCTTGAAATAGGCCTCGCGCGGACCGCTGCCGTTGCGCCCGGCCTCGATCAGCCAGTTGCGGTTGGAGAGATGCGCCGGCACCTGGGAATCGCCGAGTATGATGATGCGATGCGCGTCCAGTTCGTCGATCGTGCGCGGCGTGCCGGAGCGCTTGATGTATTCCGGCGAGCAATAGGCGTGGAAGCCGATCGAGAACAGCTTGCGCTGGATCAGGTCCGGCTGGGTCGGCTTGCGCGCGCGGATCGCCACATCCGCCTCGCGCATCGACAGATCGAGATCCTCATCGGTGACGATCAGTGCGATGCGGATGTCGGGATACAGCGTGGTGAACTCGCCGAGCCGCGGGATCAGCCAGTTGATGCCGAGCGCGGGCGGCGTGGTGATCTTCAGATCGCCGCTCGGCCGCTCGCGGCTGTCGGTGAGCTTGGCGCGCGCCGCCTGCAGCTGCATGAACACGTCATGGGCGGTGCGGAACAGCAGATCGCCCTGCTCCGTGAGGATCAGGCCGCGAGCGTGGCGGTGAAACAGCGACACCGACAATTCCTGCTCCAGCGCGCTGACCTGGCGCGACACCGCCGATTGCGACAGCCCGAGTTGCTCACCGGCATGCGTGAAGCTTCCCGCTTCCGCCGCTGCGTGAAACACCTTCAGCTTGTCCCAATCCATGTCCGTAAATCCGTCGCGTGATCTTGCCATATCGAATTCATTCCGCCGCCGCGCGCTCGCTGGCGCGCAGCGCCAGGAAACGCTCGGCTTCCAGCGCCGCCATGCAGCCGAGGCCGGCCGCGGTCACCGCCTGGCGGTAGACCTCATCGGCGACGTCGCCGGCGGCAAACAGGCCGGGCACCGAGGTCGCCGTCGAATTCGGCGCGGTCTCGACATAGCCGGATGGTTTCAGCTTGACCTGTCCAGCCACCAGCTCGGTCGCCGGCGCATGTCCGATCGCGATGAAGACGCCGTCGGCGGGCAGTTCCGTCAGCGCACCAGTCTTGACGTTCTTCAGGCGGACGCGCGTGACCTTGGCAGGCTTCTCCTCGCCGTCGATCTGGTCGAGCGCGCTGTCCCAGATCACCTTGATCTTGGGGTTCTTGAACAAACGATCCTGCAGGATGCGCTCGGCGCGGAAATGATCGCGGCGATGCACGACCGTCACCCTGGAGGCGAAGTTGGTGAGGAACAGCGCTTCCTCGACCGCGGTGTTGCCGCCACCGACCACGATGACTTCCTTGTTGCGATAGAAGAAGCCGTCGCAGGTCGCGCAAGCCGAGACGCCAAAGCCCTTGAACTTCTCTTCCGAGGGCATGCCGAGCCAGCGCGCCTGCGCGCCGGTGGCAAGGATCACGGTCTCGGCGAGATAGACGTCTCCGGAATCGCAGGTCAGGCGGAACGGCCGCTGCGTGGTCTCCAGTTTGGTGACGAGATCGGTGACGATCTTCGTGCCGACATGCGTCGCCTGCTTTTCCATCTGCTCCATCAGCCAGGGGCCCTGGATGACGTCGGCAAAGCCCGGATAGTTCTCGACATCCGTGGTGATGGTGAGTTGCCCACCCGGCTGGATGCCGTGGATCAGGATCGGCTCGAGCATCGCGCGGGCGGCGTAGATCGCAGCCGTGTAGCCGGCCGGGCCGGATCCGATGATGACGACCTTGGCGTGGATCGGGGCAGGCATGGGCTAGGGGTCTCGTTTGCGGGGGCTCGGCGGCGGGCCGAAATCGCCTGAAAAGGCATCGCGGCGGCACCGAAAGTGTCTGATCCGACTGTAAGATATCTGGCGAGCCATGCAAGAATTGCAATCCATCTCGGCGGCTTTTCCCCCCGGAGAGGCCGTTTGGCGCGGTGCACGCGCAACAAAATTGCGCCGAGACATTAAATTGCGCTAGAAGTGTTGCGGGCACAGAAGTGCCCTGCGCCTTGCCCCCAGACCCCGGAAATCACGTGCCCAAGAATCTCGACGAGATCGACCTCAAAATCCTGAGCGAGATCCAGGCCGACGGCCGAATCACCAATGTGGAACTCGCCCGGCGCGTCGGCATTTCGCCGCCGCCCTGCCTGCGCCGGGTGCGGACGCTGGAGGAAGATGGCTACATCCAGGGCTATCGCGGGCTGCTTGATCCGCGAAAACTGGGATTCGACGTCACCGTATTTGCATCGGTGCATCTGTCGAGCCAGGCGGATGCGGATTTGCGCGCCTTCGAGGCCTTCGTGCGCAAGGAGCCGCTGGTGCGGGAGTGCTGGATGCTCTCGGGCGAAGTGGACTTCATCCTGAAATGCGTCGCGCCCGATATGACGACGTTCCAGGATTTCGTCACGCACCTGACCGCAGCGCCGCACGTGCGCAACGTGCGCACTTCGCTGGTGCTGCACAATTCGAAATACGAGGCGGCGGTGCCGCTGGAAGTGAAGGCGAAGAGCTAGATTTGTAGGGTGGGCAAAGGCGCTCTTGCGCCGTGCCCACCTTCAACACTCAACTCGCGAGGGTGGGCACGCTTCGCTTTGCCCACCCTACAATCCTTCGTCGCGCTAGCTCCGTCCCATCTTGGCGTCGACGCTGATCGGGCCAGGGCCCGCGGTCGCGAGATAGAGGCAGGCGAAGCAGAAAGCGATCGCCGCGGTGCCGCCGTTGAGCAGCGGGAAGAACTGCGGCTGCTCCGGATTCTTGAACATGTGCCCGAGGAAATAGGCGCAGGCCATTTCGCCGGACAGGATGAAGGCGACGATGCGCGTGAACAGCCCGATCAGCAGCAGGCCGCCGAGCACGAGCTCGATCCAACCCGCGACCTGGATCAGCGGCGGGAGCTTGGCGAACATCGGCACGACAGGGAATCCCAGGATCTTGGCCACGCCATACTGGAAAAACAGCAGGCCGATGATGAAACGGAACAGGCTCAGCGCGATCGGCTGATATTTCGACAACGTCGCATCCATGTCATTTCCCCCTTGGTTGTAACCCCAGAACATTAGAAGTACCGCAATATGCGCCGCTCGTCACTGCCGTGTGTGAAGTCAACCCCACACCAAATGAATCATTCCGTCGCGCAATGTGTCCGCGCGGTGAAATGATTGCGGCGCAACAAAAAAGCCGCGTATAAAACGCGGCTTTTGTTTTCGGTTGCGTGACGTGGGCCCGATCAGCGCCACTCGACCTTGGTGATCTCGTAGGCCTTGGCGCCGCCGGGCGCCACCACTTCCACGGACACGCCTTTCTTCTTGCCGATCAGCGCGCGCGCCAGCGGCGAGGTGATGGAGATCCTGCCCTTCTTGGCGTCGGCCTCGACCTCGCCGACGATCTGGTACACCGCCTTCTTGTCGGTGTCCTCGTCGATCACGGTCACGGTTGCGCCGAACTTGATGGTGTCGCCGGAGAGTTTTGAGATGTCGATCACGTCGGCGCGCGCGAGCTTGTCCTCGAGCTCGGCGATGCGGCCCTCGTTGTGCGACTGCTCCTCTTTCGCGGCGTGATACTCGGCATTCTCCGAGAGATCGCCATGCGAGCGCGCCTCCGCGATATGCTCAATGATGCGCGGACGTTCCACCGACTGGCGGCGCTTCAGTTCGTCCGTCAGCGCGGTATGGCCGGCTGCGGTCATCGGAACCTTGTCCATCTTCTTCGTCCTTCGATCGCGCATGCTTTGGAGGGCCGCGCGAGACTCCTGTCAGATCGGGCCTTCGTGCCCTCGAACGGCACTCAAACCCGCTATATGCTGCCCCTAGTGCGGTGGATTTGACATTCGCTTCAGTATGTCCGCGAGTTCTCAAGCGAATGTCAAATCCAAAACCGCACTAAAATCCAATATCTGCTGGTGTCCCCTAGGTTCTAACATTCGCAAACGAGCCAGCCCCACAATGATGCGAATGTTAGAACCGGGACACCAGTGAAGGGCCATGCAACATTCATACGTGGCGGAGAGTTCCAGCCATATTGGCTTTATTACCAATCGTTGAGGGGGCGTTGCCGCCCGGTCCACGATCAGTTTTCGGAAAAGTAACTCTGAAGTGTGCGGACCTCAAGGTCTCCGTCGAGATAGGCGCGGATGCCCTGGGCTGCCGCCTTCGCCCCTGAAAGAGTGGTGTAATACGGCACTTTATGCAAGAGGGCAGCGCGCCGCAGCGACCGGCTGTCGGCCAGCGCCTGCGGCCCCTCGGTGGTGTTGAACACCAGCTGGACCTCGCCATTGGTGATGGCGTCGACGATGTGGGGGCGCCCCTCCAGCACCTTGTTGACCTTCTCGGTCGGCACGCCGTGTTCGGCGAGATAGCGCTGGGTGCCCGAGGTCGCCATCACCTTGAAGCCGAGCGAATGCAGCTGCCGCACCGCGTCGGCGATCCGCATCTTGTCGTCGCCGCGCACCGAGACGAACACCGTGCCCTTGCGCGGCACGCGCGTGCCGCCGCCGAGCTGGCTCTTGGCAAACGCGATCTCGAAGGAGCGGTCGAGCCCCATCACCTCGCCGGTCGAGCGCATCTCCGGGCCCAGCACCGTGTCGACGCCGGGGAAGCGTGCAAAGGGAAAGACCGATTCCTTGACACCGACATGTTTCAGCGCCGGCTTCTTCAACTTGAAATCGGCGAGCTTCTCGCCGGCCATGATGCGGGCTGCGATCTTCGCCACCGGCATGCCGATCACCTTGGCCACGAACGGCACCGTGCGCGAGGCGCGCGGGTTGACCTCGAGCACATGGATCACGCCGTCCTTGATGGCGTATTGCACGTTCATCAGTCCGACGACGTCGAGCCCAAGGGCCAGTTCGCGCGTCTGCCGCTCCAGCTCGCCGATCATGGTTGCGTCGAGCGAATGCGGCGGCAGCGAGCAGGCGGAATCGCCGGAATGGATGCCGGCTTCCTCGATATGCTCCATGATGCCGACGATGAAGGTGTCCTTGCCGTCGCACAGGCAGTCGACATCGATCTCGGTGGCGTCGGAGAGATAGCGGTCGAACAGCAGCGGGTTCTTGCCGAGCACGGTGTTGATCTGCCCGGTCTTGTCGTTGGGATAGCGCGCCTTGACGTCTGACGGCACCAGCTCGGGCAGGGTGTCGAGCAGATAGTCGGAGAGCTGGGTCTCCTCGCGGATGATCTGCATGGCGCGGCCGCCGAGCACATAGGACGGGCGCACCACCAGCGGCAGGCCGAGATCGGCGGCGACGAGACGGGCCTGCTCGACCGAATAGGCGATGCCGTTCTTCGGCTGCTTCAGATGCAGCTTGTCGAGCACGCGCTTGAAGCGGTCGCGGTCTTCGGCGATGTCGATGGCGTCGGGCGAGGTGCCGAGGATCGGCACATCGGCCGCCTGCAGCGGATGCGCGAGCTTCAGCGGCGTCTGGCCGCCGAACTGCACGATCACGCCGTGCAGCGTGCCGTTCTGACGCTCGGTGTGCACGATCTCCAGCACGTCCTCGGTCGTCAGCGGCTCGAAATACAAGCGGTCCGCGGTGTCGTAATCGGTCGACACCGTTTCCGGATTGCAGTTGATCATGATGGTTTCATAGCCGGCGTCGTGAAGCGCGAAGCAGGCATGGCAACAGCAATAGTCGAACTCGATGCCCTGGCCGATGCGGTTGGGGCCGCCGCCGAGGATGATGACCTTGTTCTTGTCCGACGGCGCGCTCTCGTCGACGGTTGCGCCCGCAAACAGCGATTCATAGGTCGAATACATGTAGGCGGTGGGCGAGGCGAACTCGGCGGCGCAGGTATCGATGCGCTTGAACACCGGGCGCACGCCGAGCGCATGGCGCTTTTCGGTGATCTCGGCTTCGGTCGCGTCCGTCAGCACCGCAAGGCGCGCATCGGAAAAGCCCATCGCCTTCAAGGTCCGCATGCCGAACGCGTTCCGCGGCAGGCCGCTCTTTCGGACCTTGCCTTCCATCTCGACGATGCCGCGCATTTCGTTGAGGAACCAGGGATCGATCCGGCACGAGGTGAAGATCTCGTCATTGGACCAGCCGAGCCGCATCGCTTGCGCCACTTGCAGGATGCGGTTCGGCGTCGGTGTGCCCAATGTGGCGGCAATGGCATTCCTGTCGTCGCCGCGGCCCAGCCCCTCGATCTCGATCTCGTCGAGGCCGGTCAGCCCGGTCTCCAGCCCACGCAGCGCCTTCTGCAGGCTCTCCTGGAAGGTGCGGCCGATCGCCATCACCTCGCCGACCGATTTCATCGAGGTGGTCAGCGTGTGCGAGGCGCCCGGAAATTTCTCGAACGCAAAGCGCGGAATCTTGGTGACGACATAGTCGATGGTCGGCTCGAACGAGGCCGGCGTCGCGCCGCCGGTGATGTCGTTGGCGATCTCATCCAGGGTGTAGCCGACCGCGAGCTTGGCCGCGACCTTGGCAATCGGAAAGCCGGTCGCCTTCGAGGCCAGCGCCGAGGAGCGCGACACCCGCGGGTTCATCTCGATCACGACCATGCGGCCGTCGGCAGGATTGACGCCGAACTGCACGTTGGAGCCGCCGGTCTCCACCCCGATCTCGCGCAGCACCGCGATCGAGGCGTCGCGCATGATCTGGTATTCCTTGTCGGTCAAGGTCAGCGCCGGCGCGATGGTGATGGAATCGCCGGTGTGCACGCCCATCGGATCGAGGTTCTCGATCGAGCAGATGATGATGCAATTGTCCTTCTTGTCGCGCACCACCTCCATCTCGAACTCTTTCCAGCCGAGAACGCTCTCCTCGATCAGGACCTCGTTGGTGGGGGAGGCATCGAGCCCGCGCTCGATGATGTCGAGAAACTCTTCCTTGTTGTAGGCGATGCCGCCGCCGGTGCCGCCCATGGTGAAGGACGGGCGGATGATCGCGGGCAGGCCAATCTCGGACAGCGCCATCAGCGCTTCGGCGAGCGCCTGCTGCTGGTAGCGCTTCCGCCGCTCGTTCTCGCCGAGCGACCATTGCCGCTCGAATTCGTCCAGCGCCGCGCCCGACAGTTTCGCACTGTCGGCGAGATATTTTTCGCGATCGGATTTCTTCAAGGCGCTGGCGTTGGCCAGCCGCGAGCGCGGCGTTTCCAGGCCGATCTTGGTCATGGCCTCGCGGAACAGCTGGCGGTCTTCGGCCTTGTCGATCGCGTCAGCCGTGGCGCCGATCATCTCGACATTGAATTTATCGAGCGTGCCTTGCTTGCGCAGCGACAGCGCGCAATTGAGCGCGGTCTGTCCGCCCATGGTCGGCAGCAGCGCAAAGCCGCCTTCGATGACGTTGCGTTCCTTCTCGATGATCTTGCCGACGATCTCCGGCGTGATCGGCTCGATATAGGTCGCGTCCGCCAGCTCCGGATCGGTCATGATCGTGGCCGGATTGGAGTTGACCAGGACGACCCGATAGCCTTCTTCCTTCAGCGCCTTCACCGCCTGCGTGCCGGAATAGTCGAACTCGCAGGCCTGGCCGATCACGATGGGACCGGCGCCGATGATCAGGATGGTGGAGATGTCGGTTCGTTTGGGCATCAGGTCCCGTGGGTCGCGGAATCGGCACAAAAAAAGGGCGCGCTTGTCGCGCGTCCCTCGAGAGCTATGAGCGCGATCAGCAAAAGTGGGTACCGGTTTTGCGTCCGATCGCGCTCTGGATTTATAAAGAGCGCATGATCTTTACGCCAAACCGCCCACACTTTGGCGGATCATGCGCCGTGAGGAAGCCCTCGCGCGCTGGCGGTCTTTAGACCAGATTCCGAGGCCGTGTAACCCCTAAAAAGGGGCCATCAACCGCGATTTGCAGCATTTTGAGAGGCTCGCGTGCCCGCCTTCGCTCAACGAGCTACGGCGTGGCAGCCTTCGCCACTTCTGGCTTGCCAAGCCGAAGCAGCGGAGCTGCGAAGGTTGGAGACCCGGCCTGGATTTGAACCAGGATAAAGGACGTTGCACCGTCCTCGCGTCGACGCCATTCCGCCACCGGGCCGTCGCCACCATTGCCCATTGCAGCGGGCAGGGCCATCGCATGCTGGGGTTAACCCTAACCGCCGCGTCAACCGCGCGAAAGCGCTTGCCGCGCCACAAAAGTCATCCGCCATGGATTGTGGCCGATGTTGAAATGCGCGCGCGACACGGTGAAGCCGAGCGCGGTGAGTTTTGCGGTGATCTCATCCTCGCTGTAGCGCTGCAATCCGACGCGCGTGCGCAATTGGCGGTAGTCCGACAGCGCAGTCGAAGCGAGTCCCTTCAGCGCGTCTTTCAGGAATCCGTGCCTGGCGCCAAAACGCAGCAACGCGAGCACGTCGGTCACCATGCCGATCTCGGGCTTGAGGATGTCGCCGAGCACCAGCCGGCCTGACGGTTTGATGATGCGGCGGATGTTGGCCAGCGCTGCGTCGAATTCCGCAGGCGTCATGTATTGCGCGACCGAATTCATGATCACCAGATCGATGGATTTCTCCGGCATTATCCTGACGTCGTCGAGCGAGCGCACCCTGATTTTGGTGTTCGGCGCAAAGCGCGCGATCAGCCGGCCGCGCACGCCCGGCGCCGGCTCGGCCAGGATCAACTGGCCGCAGGCGGCGGCGACTTTCGCCGCCGACAGCGCCTCGCCGCAGGAATAATCCAGCACCACGGCGTCGGGCGAGGTGATGTAGCCGATGATATCGCGCGCGATCAGCTCGAAATGCAGGTCGCGATGCCGCTTGCTCGCATAGATCGTATGCGTGGAATCGTAATAGTCGATCCAGTCATCCATGGCGGCCAAACGATTTATCCCGGCGGTTCCTGACAATGGAACCCGTATTGGAGTGATGCGTTATCGGGTTCGATAACCCCTGTCCATTGCCGGTTCGTTACAGGAAGGTGCACCGTGAGCAAAGCCAAGAACGACAACAGGATTTCCCCCGATCTCGACACTCCCACCGATATGCCGCCGGAAGCGGTCAACAAGATATCGGCGGCGCTGAACGTGCTCTTGGCCGACGCCTTCTCGCTTTACCTGAAGACCAAGAATTTCCACTGGCATGTCAGCGGCCGGCATTTCCGCGACTATCATTTGATGATGGACGAGCAGTCGGATGCGATCTTCGCCACCACCGACCAGCTCGCCGAGCGCGTCCGCAAGCTCGGCGGCACCACGCTGCGTTCGCTCGGGCACGCCGCGAAGCTCGCGACCATCAAGGACAATGACGAGGATTACGTTCCGCCGCGCGAGATGCTGCGCGAGCTGATGGAGGACAACAAGCATATGGCGGCGGCGATGCGCAAGGCGCACAAGCTGTGCGACGACAACGAGGATTCCGGTACCGCGGGCCTGCTCGAGACCTTCATCGACGAGACCGAGCGGCGCACCTGGTTCCTGTTCGAGGCCAGCCGCCAGGAAGGCAGCAACGCGGCGTAAAACTCCCGACGCGATCTCGGTTACCCTCTCCCCTTGTGGGAGAGGGTGGCTTCGCGAAGCGAAGCCGGGTGAGGGGTTTCTATCCGCGGAGACGGACCCCTCATCCGGCTCGCATCTGTCGATGCGAGCCACCTTCTCCCACAAGGGGAGAAGGGAAGAGGCCCGCGGCGAAATCGAACTATTTCCTCCACAGCCGCACCAGCGGACCATCCTTTCCCATCACCGGATCGGTCTTGGGCAGCGCCACCGTCGGGATCGTCTTCAGCGCTTTCACATGCGCTTCCGGCGACGGCCGCTGCAAATCCATCGGCGGTCCGGGCGGATAGGCGCCGACCACGGAGAAATCGGAGCTTGCCGAGAGGCATTGATGGCCGGTGCCGGCCGGCAGGATCGCAACATCGCCGGCGGAAATCTCCAGCACCTTGCCCTTGTCGCCGCCGAAGCGCACGCGCGCAGACCCGCGCGCGATGCCGAGCACCTCGTGCACGGTCGCATGATAATGCAGGAAGTCGTAGACGCCGTTTCGCCACATCGCGCCCCAGCCATTGCCGCCGAACAGTTTTTCGATCACAGCCTCGGGCTCGCCGCGATCGAGCGCGAGCGCGTCCTTGTAGACCAGGAACGGCATCGGATTGTTCGGCACGAGGCCGTCGTCGGCGAAGTGAATCGCTGTTGGTTCGATATCGGCGTTGATCACGGACATGGATTTCAAACCATTCGCTCGAAAACCGTTCCTACGAAATCCGAAACTTCATCACCTCGTCCTTGAACCTCAACCCATGGCCGGGCCGCTCCGGCGCGGTGATCATGCCGTCCTTGATCGCGGGCGGATCGACCCAGAGGTCGTCGAGCAGCCCCATATTCTCTGCCCAGATGCCGTTCGGGATCGAGGCCAGCAGATGCACGTTCAATTCCGGAAACAAATGCGGCGCGATGGTGACGCCAAAAGTGTCGGCCAAGGTCGCGATCTTGCGCAGGTCGGTCATGCCGCCGCGCATCGGATCGGGCTGCAGGATCGGCAGGCAGGGATTGATGAAAAACGGCCGCAGATCGTAGCGCGTGAAATGGGTCTCGCCGCCGACCACGCGCATGTCGAGCGCTGCCGCGATGCGTTGATAGCCTGCGAAATCATCCGCTGCGACCGGTTCCTCGAGCCAGTAGATGTCGTATTTCTCGAACTTGCGTCCCATCTCGATCGCGAGATCGGCGCTCCAGCCCATGTTGACGTCGATCATGATGTCGATGTCGGGGCCGACCGCCTCGCGCATGCGGCGGACATTGTCGAGGTCCTCGGCCGGCGTGCGCACATGCGCGACCTGCATCTTGATCGCCTTGTAGCCCTGCTTCACGTAATGCAGCGCCTTCTCGATCATGCCGTCGCCGCCGGCGCCGCGGAAGCAGCCCGAGCCGTAGATCGGGATTTGCGAGCGGTAATGGCCCCACAGCCGGTGCAGCGGCAGGCCGGCGCGTTTTCCCACCGCGTCCCACAGCGCGATGTCGAGCGCCGACATCGCCATCGCTGATATGCCGCCGCGGCCATAGGTCATGGTCGCGGTCCACAGGTCGCGCCAGATCGCCTCGATCGCGGTGGCGTCCTTGCCCTTGACGCGCGGGATGATGCATTCCTCCAGACAGGCGGCGATCGATTTCATGCCGGGGCGGAACAGGAAGAGATAGCCCATGCCGGTGACGCCGCCCGCTGTCTCGATCTCGCAGATCAGGATGTCGCGCTGCGCTCCGAGCGCGGCGCCCTTGAGCCAGGGATCGTCGGCCCAGGGCATGCGCAGCATCGTCACGCGGATGTCGCGGATGGTCATGTCGGGGTTGGTCATTGGCTGCGCTCCCTGTTGCCCGATCATGTTCGCCTGATCTGGGCGTAAGGGAAGTCAATCACAGGAGGGTGCAGTTGATCCAGCGCCGTCCGGCATGTCCGCGATGCGCGTGAACTACAACACTCGTCATGGCCGGGCTTGACCCGGCCATCCACGTCTTCCTTATACCGTGGCACCAAAGACGTGGATGCCCGGCACAAGGCCGGGCATGACGAAGCGTGAGAGCTGAGTTCGAATTTACGCTCGCTTGTTCGCCCGCATCAAATCCGCAAAGCGGTCGAACAGATAATGCGAGTCGCGCGGACCGGGCGAGGCCTCGGGGTGATACTGCACCGAGAACACCGGCTTGCCGTCGAGCGCGATGCCGCAATTGGAGCCGTCGAACAGCGAGATGTGCGTCTGCGTCGCGCCCTTGGGCAGCGTCGCCTGGTCCACCGCAAAGCCGTGGTTCATCGAGGTGATCTCGACCTTGCCGGTGGTCTCGTCCTTCACCGGATGATTGGCGCCGTGATGGCCCTGATGCATCTTCATGGTCCTGGCGCCGACCGCCAGGCCCAGCATCTGGTGGCCGAGACAAATTCCAAACGTCGGCGTGCCTGATGCGATGACCTTCTTGATCACGGGCACGGCGTACTCGCCGGTGGCGGCGGGATCGCCGGGGCCGTTCGACAGGAACACGCCGTCCGGCTTCATCGCCAGAATGTCTTCGGCCGACGTCGTCGCCGGCACCACCGTGACCTTGCAGCCGACACGCGCGAGCAGGCGCAGGATGTTGCGCTTGATGCCGTAGTCGACCGCGACCACGTTGAACTCCGGCGCGTCCTGCCGCCCAAAGCCCTTGTCCCAGATCCACGGGCGTCTCGTCCCAGGTGAAGCGCTGGGCGGAGGTGACCATCGGCACCAGGTCCATGCCCTCGAGCCCAGGCCATTCGCGCGCCTCTTCCTTCAGGCCATGCAGGTCGAACTCGCCGTTCCCGGCGTGTGCGATCACCGCGTTCGGCATGCCTTTGACGCGGATGAGCGCGGTCAGCGCGCGGGTGTCGATGCCGGAGAGGCCGATGATGCCGCGCGCTTTCAGCCACGCATCGAGATGCCGCGTGGCGCGGTAGTTCGACGGATCGGTTATCGCGGTGCGCAGGATCACGCCGCGCGCGCCCGGCGTCGCCGCCATGTTCACCGTCTCGATGTCCTCCTCATTGGTGCCGACATTGCCGATATGCGGGAAGGTGAAGGTGATGATCTGCCCGGCATAGGAAGGATCGGTGAGGATCTCCTCATAGCCGGTCATCGCGGTGTTGAAGCAGACCTCGCCCACGGCGTGGCCTTCGGCGCCGAGGCCAAAGCCTTCCAGCACCGTGCCGTCGGCGAGCACGAGGAGCGCGGTCGGCTTGTGGTCCGGCCAGGCGGCGTCGTTTTCGATTGATGTCATGAGGCCTCTCAATAGTCGCGCGGGGGCCTCGCGTCAAAGCCGCAAGTCGCGGATTCACATGCGCTTTTGGCGGGTCTCGCAGCCGTCTAAAGGAATCTCACCATCAGGATTTCGTCCAAATACCGGCCGTCCTGCTTCAAGGCCTTCATTTCGCGGCCATATTCCGAAAACCCCGTCCTTTTGTAGAGCCGCAGCGCGGCCGAATTGCCGGTGGCGACGCCGAGCTGAAGTTGCTCGACGTGCCCGGTCACATGTTTGACGACGGCTTCGATCAGGCGCTCGCCGAGGCCCGCGCCGCGCGCGGAGGCGCGCACATACATGCCCCAGAGCGTGGCCTTGTGGCTCTCTTTCTCGCCCTCTTGCGGCCAGTAGCCGGCGACGCCGGCGAGTTCGCCGCGAACGAACGCGCCAAGCACGTTGCCCTTGACGATGCGCTCCGCGAACCAGGCGAGCGGCATCGCGCTTTCATGCGCGAAGGTCGAAGCGAACGCGTCCGCGTCCTGTTGCAGCCCTTCGAGACGGATGTCGCGATAGAGCGCCGCCTCTTCGGGTGCGAGCAGCCTGATATCGGCGGAGGTCATTGGCATCTCCGAGGGGCGAAACCGGATTGTTTCGGCCACCCGAAGGGCCTAGATCAGGCGGCAGAGAATTTGAAGAGGAATTGCATCATGCTGCGCGACGACATCAACAATGCCGTGAAGGAGGCCATGAAGGCCAAGGCGGAGCGCAAGCTCTCCACGCTGCGCATGGTCAATTCGACCATCAAGAACGCCGATATCGCCGCGCGTGGGGAAGGCAAGCCGCCGCTCTCCGATGCCGATCTGCTCGGCGTATTCCAGAAGATGATCAAGCAGCGCCAGGAGTCGGTCGAACTCTACGACAAGGGCGGCCGCGCCGAGTTGGCAGCGCAGGAGCGCGAGGAGATCGCGATCATCTCGGCCTATTTGCCGAAGCAGATGTCGGACGACGAGGTGAAGGCCGCGATCTCGGCCGCCGTCGCCGAGACCGGCGCGGCAGGGATGAAGGATATGGGCAAGGTGATCGGTGTCTTGCGGGCGAAATACGCGGGCCAGATGGATTTTGCGAAAGCGAGCGGCATGGTGAAGGCGGCGCTGAGCTCCTAGCCTCTCGTCGAAATCTAGTTCCGTCGTCATGCCCGGCCTTGTGCCGGGCATCCACGTCTTACAGACTGACCGAAGAAGAAAGACGTGGATGGCCGGGACAAGCCCGGCCATGACGAATCGGGGAACGTTCGAGGCGATGCTCACCGAGACCGACTCTTACGACGAACTCTACCGTGATTTCCGCTGGAACATCCCCGCGCGGTTCAACATTGCGCAGGCCTGCTGCGACCGTTATGCCGACGGCTCGGGCCGCCTCGCGCTCATCTATGTCGACGAGGACGGCAGCGCGAAGCGCACCACGTTCGACGAGTTGCGCGCATTCTCCAGCCGCTTTGCCGATGTGCTGAAGGCCGACGGACTCGTGCGCGGCGATCGCGTCGCGGTGTTCCTGTCGCAATCGCTGGAATTGCCGATCGCGCATCTCGCCGCGTTCCGCTCCGGCCTCGTCTCGGTGCCGCTGTTCACGCTGTTCGGCGAGGACGCGCTGCAATTCCGCCTGGAGAACTCCGGCGCCAAAGCCGTCGTCACCGACGAGGGCGGTTTTGAGAAGCTGTCGAAAATCCGCGACCGATTGCCTGATCTGAAAAGCATCTACGTGATCGGCAACGCCGGCGCCGGCGCAAAATCGTTCTGGGGCGAGATCGAGAAAGCCTCCGACGACTTCCCCGTGGTCGACACCGCTAACGACGATCCCGCGATCATCATCTACACCTCGGGCACGACGGGGAATCCCAAAGGCGCGCTGCATGCGCATCGCGTGCTGCTCGGCCATCTCCCCAACATCGAGATGGTGCACGGCTTCTTTCCCAAGCCCGGCGACGTGATGTGGACGCCGGCCGACTGGGCCTGGATCGGCGGCCTGTTCGATGCGCTGTTTCCCGCGCTCTATCACGGCGTGCCCGTGGTCGGCTATCGCGCCAAAAAATTCGATGCCGACGCGGCGATGCAGCTGATGGCCGATCACGGCGTGCGCGTCGTGTTCCTGCCGCCGACCGCGCTGAAACTGATGCGGCTTGCGAACGTCAAGCATCCAGGCGTCAAGCTGCGCAGCATGTTGTCCGGCGGCGAGTCGCTCGGCGCCGAGTTGCTTGACTGGGTGCGCGCCACGTTCGGTATCGAGGTGCATGAGATCTACGGCCAGACCGAATGCAATCTCGTGGTCGGCTGCAACTCGAAACTGTTTCCGATCCGGCCCGGCGCGATGGGCAAGGCAACGCCGGGCTTCGATGTGCGCATCGTCAACGAGAAAGGCGAGGAGCTGCCGCGGGGGACGCGCGGCATCATCGGTGTGCGCCAGCCCAATCCCTGCACCATGATCGAATATTGGCGCAATCCGGAAGCGACTGCGAAGAAATATGCCGGCGAATTTCTCTTGACCGGCGATCTCGGCCGCCAGGATGAGGACGGCTATTTCTGGTACATGAGCCGCGAGGACGATGTCATCACCTCCGCCGGCTATCGCATCGGCCCGTCGGAGATCGAGGACACGCTGCTAAAGCATCCCGCGGTGGCGCTGTCGGCGGTGGTCGGCATTCCGGATCCTGTTCGTACCGAGGCGGTGAAAGCCTGGATCGTGCTGCGCCCGGGATTTGCCCCGAGCGACGAACTCGCCCGCGACATCCAGGAGTTCGTCAAGGTGCAACTCGCCGCGCATGAATATCCGCGCCACGTCGAGTTCGCGGAGACGCTGCCGATGACCGCAACCGGCAAGGTGCTGCGGCGGGAGCTGCGGGCGAGGGGGTAGCGACTTACTGTCGTCCCCGGGCAAGCGAGCGTAGCGAGCGCGACCCGAGGACCCATAGCACAGGATCAGTGTGTTGCGAAGACTGCGTTCCGCTTGCGTGCGCACAACATTTCGCTGTCGGTTAATGGGTCCCCGCTCCCCGCGCGCAATCGCCCACTAAGCGGGGAACGAGGAGAACTTGGCGGGGACCACCGCAATTTACGGCACCGCAATCCCCAACTCCTTCAGCGCCGCCAGCATCCGCGCCGGCGGGCCCATCTTCACCACCAGCGGTTGCCGGTTTCCAGCACGCTCTTCAGGCTGGAGAGGATCGCGGGCCAGCCCTGACGACCGCCGGACAGGATGTCGTCGGACAGCGGACGATCGTGCGACTCGCTCATGGTGAGTTTCACGGCGTCACCGGCCTGCTCGATCTCGTAGGTGACGAGCGTTGCGCCGAGTTTCTCGATCAGCGCCGGCCAGTTGACATTGAATGTGAACGACAGCCGTCGCGGCGGATCGCATTCCATCACCTCGCCGGAGATATGCAGCGCGCCGTCCGGCGTGCGCACGGTATAGGCGCCGCCGAGGCGCTGCTCGACCTCGACCGAATTGCCGAAGAAATATTGCTTGCTGAACTCCGCCGAGGTCAGCGCCTCCCACACCTTCTCCGGCGTGGAGGCGATGTAGATGGTGTAGACCGTCATCGGCTTGAACTTGTCGATACTCATGCCGGTTCCTTCTTGCCGAGCGCGCTGCGCGGAATCGCCAGCGCGTCGCCGGTCTCCAGCAAGCTCTTCAGATTGGAGAGGATCGCGGGCCACCCGGTGGAGATCCCGGCGAGCAGCTTGTTGTTGGTAAATCCTTCGTGAGTGAGCGTCAGCTTGACGAGATCGCCGTGCGGCTCGAGCGTGAAGACCACCTTGCTTGCCTGGGCCTGACGCATGTCGTCATAGAGGACGTGATCGAAGGTGTAGGCGAGACGCCGCGGCGGATCGGCTTCGAGAATTTCGCCGATGTCGCTTGCCTTGCCATCATTGACCAGCGCAAAGGACGAGCCGACCTTCCAGTCGGATTGCAATTCGGTTCCGAACCAGTAGCGCCGCGAGAACTCGCTCGAGGTCAGCGCCTGCCACAATTTCTCGGGCGTGGTCCTGATGTAGGTGACGTAGACGAACTCCGGCTTACTCATCGCGCTTCTCCAGTCGCCTTTTCAACTCGCTGAGCGCGGTCAGTTTCCCGCGCTCGAATTTTTTGATCCACCGCTCGCCGATCTCGTGGATCGGCACCGGGTTGAGATAGTGCAGCTTCTCGCGGCCGTGCCTGAGCGTGGTGACCAGGTTGGCCTCCTCCAAAATCGCAAGGTGCTTCGTCACGGCCTGACGCGTCATGTCGAGGCCGTCGCAGAGCTCGTTCAAGGTCTGTCCGTTGCGGGCGTGAAGCCTGTCCAGCAGCGACCGCCGCGAGGCATCGGCCAGCGCCTTGAAGACCTCATCCATGGGGTGCAGTAATAGGCAACCAAATAGTTGCATGTCAAGTGTGGATTTTCAGGCGAACAGCCCACACGTTCAAAAGACTATTTCCTCAGCGCGCGTGCCCGCGCGTTGGCCGGCCGCGCAAGGCAGGCGTCCAACCAGCGTTTCAGATCTGGCCACGCCGACAGATCCAGCCGCACGATCTTGCCCCAGGCGAGAATGCTCGCGACGTTGAGGTCGGCGACGGTGAAGCCGTCGCCGGCGAGATGACTGCGTCCGGAAAGAGCGGCGTTGAGGATTCCGAGCGGCTTCTTCAGCAGCAACTCATTGCGCTCGACGACGGAGATGTCGCGGGCATACTCGGCGAGCAGGACGCTGTGCTCCAGGAGATGCAACAAGATCATCTCGACCTCGAGCATCGCCCAGAGGCTCCACTGTGCGGCATGGCCGAGCACTGCCGCGTCGGCACAGTGCAGCGGTCCCTGATATTTCTGCGCGAGATAGAGATTGATGGCCATGGATTCCCACAGCACCACGTCGCCGTCGACCAGGGTCGGGATCCGCGCATTCGGATTGAGCTTGAGATAGTCCGCGCTGTGCAGGTCGTCGGCGCGCAGGCTCTTGTCGACGAGCTCATAGGGCTGGCCTGTCTCTTCCAGCATCCACAGGCATCGTATCGCGCGCGATCTGGCGTTTCCGTAAAGCTGCAGCATCGATGGACTCCTGCTATGTCGGGGATATTGGCCGTGGTATGGTTTACTGCAAAAAGCGTGCAACACCTTGATAGCAGGAGACCGCCCATGCCTGCGAGCGTGATGTATCATGACGGAAACCGGCAATTGCAGGACCGGTTCGACAGCCGCCGTATTTCGGACCGGCTGGAAGAGAGGCTGACGCACAAGGAATTCACGGCCGACGACAAGGCGTTCATCGAGACGCTGCCGTATTTCTTCCTCGCGACCGCCGATGCCGACGGGCGGCCGGACTGCTCGTTCAAGGGCGGTCCGCCGGGCTTCGTCCGCGTGACCGGGCCGTCGGAGATCGCCTTTCCCGACTATGACGGCAACGGCATGTTCAAGAGCCTCGGCAACATCGTCGTCAATGCCGAAATCGGCCTGCTGTTCATCGCCATGCATGGCAAGCCGCGGCGCCTTCGCGTCAATGGCTGCGCGGTGGTGAGTGAGAACGATCCGCTGCTGGCGGAGACCGTCGGCGCGCAGCTGATCGTGCGCGTCAGCGCGCGCGCGATCTTTCCGAATTGTCCGCGCTATATCCCGGCCATGGCGTCGGCCGAGCCGTCAATCTATATCCCGCGCGCCGGCGAGGTGCCGCCGGAGCCCAAATGGAAGGGCTTCGACGACTTCAAGGATTGTGTTCACCCGCGCCAGCCGACATTCAAGGGTTGAGCGCGCTAGTGGTCCGATTCCAACATTCGCACGCCCTCGCAGCAGGCACTTTTGCGAATGTTGGAATCAAAGGACCACTGGCAAATTTACAATTCTAGTGGAGTTCTGGATTTGACGTTCGCTTTCGGGGGCGCGGTTTGGCGGGGAGCGAACGTCAAATCCGCTCCACTAGGTCATCGCTTCTTCCCGAACACGCGCGCTCTTGTCGGCGCGCCCTGCCAATTGAAATATTCGTGATGGCCGGACCAGCGATGGACCTCGGTCTCGCAGATACTGCAATTGTAACTGCCGGAGCGCTTGTGGCTGTGCTCCTCGCGTGTCGCGGAGTAGTCGATCCCGCAACCCGGGCAGGCGAATTGTTCAATCGTCCATATGCTCTTGGTCATGCGGCGGCCTTTTCATTCGGCATTGGCTTGGTCGATCGAATGCGCGAAACCCTGCAAGCGGTCGCGCTTGCGATGGTTCGTGTTGATCCGAGCGGGCAGTGTAGCGGTCGCGAATTGATGGATGCTTGCGGCATTTGTCGAGCTTCCGGGAGATCGGATTAAGAGCCTGCTAACTCTGATCGCGCCGGGCGGCGCGGCCGGAATGGCATTTCAGGCAGGACGCCCGTGCTTTTTGGAAAACCGCAAGGCGATCCCGCAAGCAGCAAGCCGATGCTCGCAATAGCAAACGGCTTCCACGACCGATAACGGGCAATTTCCGTCCTCCTGCCGCAGTGTTAGGATGCGCCGGAGCGGAGAGCCGGCCTTGCCAGCCAACATCGTCAGGCGCGAAGGAGACTGCACCATGCTGCTTCATTTCCCGATCGTGGTCCTGGCGACGCTTTCGCCCATTGCGGTTTCCGACGCGATCCCCCGGCTCGACGTCGAAAAGGAGTGCCGGTTCGAGGGCGGATCGTCGGAAATATTCGACCGCTGCATGCATGATGAAAACGAGGCGCAAAAAGACCTCGAAGCGGTGTGGCCGAAGGTCACCGAGGCGGACAGGAGCTCGTGCGTGTCCGAGGCAACCACCGGCGGTTATTCGAGCTATATCGAACTCCTGACCTGCCTGGAGATGGCGCGCGACGTCGCGGCAGCAGAAAAACGCGATTCCCAATCGGGTCAGTCCGGCGGCGCCGAACGGGATCGGTGAGAGCCGAGCGAGGTGACGATCGGTCGCCATGCCAGATTACGGCAATGTCATGTTCGCGTTGGAATAAACTGGCGGTCGATCCCGTCAATGGAGCACGGGCCGATCGGGCCTCCAAGTTCACCATTGCCAGGAGACCCCGCCATGATCGCTCGTCAATCACAACGCATTGCTCTCGCTTTTGCGGCATTGTTGGTTGCAGGCGTGTCGCTTGACGCGCGGGTTGCGTTTGCTGCCAGCCCGCAGCATGCGCCTGTCGCCAACCGCTTCGTCGTGCCGAAGGAGCAACTCCACGAAGTGTATCGGTTCGTCGTGCCGCATTCCCTGGAGGCGCCATCGCAAATCGACAATCCCTTCGCGGACACGCATCAGGAATGACAGCATCACCGCTCGCTGCGGTCGGTCTGAAACGAGGCGGCCGTTTATCCGGTTCAGCACGGTGTTGTAACTTGTCACCTTCTCGTTCGCGATCTATCTGGTCGATAGCGGCCTTGGGGGTTGAGAAGTCTCACCAATCCTTGGGAGGACCTTCCGATGTCTACCGACATGCCCAGGCAAGCGGGCGATACGGGTTCGGTCGACGCGCCTGCGCCAGGCCAGACCGGTCGCGCGGTCGATGGTGAAGCTGGATCGCCGCAGGCGGCCGCTGCTGCACCCCCCGGAGGACAGCGATCTACCCGGCGGCGAAACTTGCTGATCGGCGTCCTTGGTGCGGTGGTCCTGGTGGCCGCCGTGTACGGTATTCCCCGGATCCGGTTCGCTCTCAGTACGGTTTCGACCGACGATGCTTTCGTGAATGGGCACGTGACGTTCGTCGCGCCGCGGGTCCACGGTCAGGTGTCTCGCGTTCTGGTCGACGACAACAACCGCGTTCACAAGGGCGACCTTCTTGTTCAACTGGACAAGGAGCCGTTTCAGGACGCCGTCAACGTGAAAAAGGCGGCGGTCGGTACCGCACAGGCGGATCTCGAGGCGGCCAACGCCGCGGTGCGCGGCATCGAAGCCCAGGCCAGGAGCCGGCGCTGGAAATTGCAACAAGCCATCGAGAATGTCGAAAACCAGATCGCTCTGCTGCATGCGCGCGTCGCCGCCCTCAAGAAGGCAAAAGCCACGCTTACGCTCGCGCAGCAGGAGTTCGAACGGACCGCAAAGCTGGTCGTATCCGATACGGCGAGCCATGAGTTGTACGATCAGCGTCAAGCATCGTTGACGATT
Source organism: uncultured Alphaproteobacteria bacterium (assembly GCA_963732085.1). Classification (GTDB taxonomy): domain Bacteria; phylum Pseudomonadota; class Alphaproteobacteria; order Rhizobiales; family Xanthobacteraceae; genus Bradyrhizobium. The sequence goes on from CAVSYJ010000003.1 coordinate 33,403, forward strand.
GCCCAGGCGGGTGTCGTGCAGGCCTTGGCGGATGCGAACCAGATACGTGTCTTCCTGGGCTTGCAGCCTCAGCCCGAAGACAACCCCGATCTCGATCAGGTGCCTCCCGACCTCGATCAGACGTTTTCCTCGGTCCTGCAGGCCCAGGCGGACCTGATTCAGACTGCTGCCGAACTCGGCGTCCAGCATTCCTACAACCAGACTCCGAAGCAGATGATCGAAGAATTCGAAAAGCTCGATCCCAAAGGCGGCATCAACCAAACGTTTGACCGGCTGGCGGCGGAGGCGCCCCCCGTCAAGCAGGCCGAGGCCAAGCTCGTGGCCTCCAAACGTGACCTCGCTCTGGCTGAACTCGATCTTCACTATTGCGATATCGTCGCGGAGATCGACGGCGTCGTCACCCGCCGCAATGTCAATCCGGGCAATGACGTTCAGGTCGGACAAAACCTCATGGCGGTCCGTTCGCTCATCGAGATCTGGGTCGACGCCAATTTCAAGGAGACGCAACTGCGCGACTTGCGCATCGGCCAGGCCGCCGATCTCTATGTCGACATGTACGGGGACAAACAGGTATTCCGTGGCCGGATCTCCGGATTCACTATCGGAACCGGATCGACACTCGCATTGTTGCCGCCGCAGAATGCCACGGGCAACTTCATCAAGATCGTCCAGCGGCTGCCGGTCCGGATCGAGCTCGAGGAATACGATCCAGACAAGAAACCGCTGTTCATCGGCGCGTCGGTCGTTCCGTACGTCTATGTCGACAAGCCGCCGACCGGACCGGATGCCGGAAAATTCCTTCAGGGCGCCGAGCGGCCTGCGTCGAGCAGCGCCGCGAACCCGCCGGGCGCCGACAAATGACGGAGCTCGCGCTTTCACCGCCAAGATCGCAGGCGGGCGTGAACCCCTGGGTGGTCGCCGCCATCGTCGTGATACCGACCTTCATGGAGGTGCTCGACACCACCATCGCGGTGGTCGCGCTGCGATACATCGCGGGCGGCCTGTCGGCCACGGTCGACGACGGCGAGTGGGTCATCACGAGCTACCTCGCCGCCAACGCCGTCATCCTGCCGATCACCGGCTGGCTGTCGGCGCATCTCGGCCGCCGCAACTACTTCCTGCTCTCGATCGCCGTCTTCACCCTCGCGTCCGGACTTTGTGGAATGGCCACCAGTCTCGGTCAGCTGATTGCGTTTCGCGTCGTGCAGGGCCTGGCGGGGGGCGGTCTTCAGCCTTCCAGTCAGGGCGTGCTGCTGGATGCCTTTCCGGTAGAAAAACAAGGTATTGCGATGACGCTGTTCGGCCTGGCTGCCCTCTTGGCGCCGGTTGTCGGTCCGACGCTGGGCGGCTGGATTACCGACAGTTATTCGTGGCGATGGGTGTTTTACCTCAACGTTCCGGTCGGTCTGCTGGCGCTTGCCGCGTGTTATGCCCTGCTCCGGGACCCCGACTATCTTGAGAAGCAGCGCATCGAGTTGAAGAAGCAGCCGTTCCGTTTCGATTTGCTCGGCCTGTCGCTGCTGGTGATCGTCATGGTCTCCTGGGAAGTGGTGCTCAGCAAGGGGCAAGAGTGGGACTGGTTCAACGATCCATTCTGGCGTGTGCAGACGCTGGCGACTTGCTTCGTCGCGGGTTTGATCGCGCTGATCGTCTGGGAGCTGCGTCACGACAGCCCCGTGGTCAATTTCCGTCCCCTGCGGGAGCGAAATTTCGCTGCGTGCTGCTTCATCATCTTTTGCGCTTTCGCTGTCCTCTACGCCGCCAGCACGTCGTTGCCCGGCCTGCTGCAGTCCCTGTTCGGCTATAATGCCCTGAGCGCCGGATTGGTGATGTCGCCGGCCGGGTTCTTTGCGGTCGTGGCGATGCCCTTTGTCGGCCTTGCACTTGGCCGTGGGATGGATGCGCGATGGTTGATCGCAGCCGGTCTCTTGTTGATGGCGGTGGGAAACTACTGGATGTCGCAAATGAACCTGGAGATCAGCCCGGGCCAGGTCGTCTGGCCACGGGTGATACTGGTTCTTGGACTCTCGGTGTGCTTTGCGCCGGCGAATGTGGCCGCCTACCTCTACATGCCGCCATTGCTGCGCGGTGCGGCTATCGGTTTGCTGAGCCTGCTGCGCAACGAGGGAGGCAGCGTGGGGACCTCCATGGCGCAAACATTTCAGGAGCGCCGCGACCAGTTTCACGTCCTGCGGCTCGGCGAGTTGCTCGATTCCTTCAACGCAAACGTGATGGCTTTCCTCGATCAGGCCCGCGGAGTGTTCCTGCAGCAGAGCGGCGATCCCGTTGCCGCGCAACAGCTGGCCTGGCAGACACTCGAGAATTTGCGTCAGCAGCAAGCATCGTCACTTGCCTATTTCGATGTCTTCTTCTTGATGGCTGTGGTGACGCTGGTGCTGGTCCCCGTGCTGCTGCTGATGAAACGTTCGGTGGCCCAGAAGGGCGTCCGCATTGGGGGGCACTAGGGGCAGCGCGCCGCAGGCGGTGCAGGGACTTCAGACCGGCGGCACTGGACCAGACGTGATGCGTCGACATCCTATTCCCCCCGTGCTCGCGATTTTGTTTTCGCCAACCTTAGTGCAAAGCCGCGTCCGCTCGGCTATGATGGATTATCGAACGAGCCGACGGAGATCGGCGATAAAGTAAGGGTGGAAAACATGGGCGGTCGGGTCAAACTCGCAATTCTCGTTTCGTTGTCGTTGTGCGGCGGCGCTGCGGCGCAGCAGCAAAAGATCGGCGCGCCGCCGGAAGCTTCCAACATGAAGCTGGTGGGCTACAGCGACCTGCAGGCGCGCAGCGCCTATCAGCCGACCATCCATCATCAGGGCGACCGCTGGATCGCCTATATCGGCCACCACGGCGGCACCGACGAGATTCCCGATCCGGTCAATCCGATGACCGGCAAGGCCGAGCCGAACGGCACCTCGATCATCGACGTCACCGATCCCGCGCATCCGAAATATCTGCATCACATTCCCGGTCAGGAAGGAAAATACGAATCCGGCGGCGCGCAGATGGTGCGGGTCTGCGACGGCTTGCCGAAAGCCGATCGCAACGCGGTCTACATGCTGCGCGCAGTCGGCAGCGAAGGGCACGAGGTCTGGAACGTGACCGATCCCGCCAATCCCGTTCTTGTTTCCCATATCGGCGAAGGGTTGAAGGACACGCACAAGAACTGGTGGGAATGCGACACCGGCATCGCCTACCTCGTATCGGGCAAGCCGGACTGGCGCACCCGCCGCATGACGGAGATCTACGATCTCAGTGATCCCGCCCATCCCGTGAAGATCAGGGACTTTGGTTTACCCGGGCAGGAGCCGGGCTCGACCGGCGCGGTTCCGACCGAATTGCACGGGCCGATCTCGCTCGGCCCGCAGGGCAACCGCGTCTATTTCGGCTACGGCACCGACAAGGGCGGCATCATGCAGATCGTGGACCGCGAGAAGCTCCTGAAAGGACCGAAGGAGCCGACCGCGGACAATCTGCGCTATCCGGAAATCGCCGAGCTGCCGATGTCGGCCTTCAACGGCGCGCACACGGTGTTTCCGATGAAGGGCATGCCGATCGCGGAGTTTTCAAAAGACAAGGACGGGCAGAGCCGCGATATCGTGATGATCGTGGATGAAGCGATCCTCAACGAATGCAGCGAGCCGCGGCAGATGGTGTGGTTCGCCGATATCACGACCGAGGCGCGGCCGATGATGATCTCGAGCTGGACCGTGCCGGAGGCGAGCGGGAATTTCTGCGAACGCGGCGGCCGCTTCGGCGCGCACTCCTCCAACGAGAGCATGGCGGGCGTCTACTACAAGAAGATGGCGTTCATCGCCTTCTTCAATGCCGGCGTGCGCGCGCTCGACATCCGCGATCCCTATCACCCCAAAGAGGTCGGCTATTTCATTCCGGCAATTACAGACAAGACCGACAAGCGCTGCGTCACTATCGACGGCAAGGACCGCTGCAAGGTCGCGATCCAGACCAACAATCTCGAGACCGACGATCGCGGCTATATCTATATCGTCGACCGCGCCAATACCGGCATGCATATTCTCGAGCTCACCGGCGAGGCGCGCGCCGTGGCCGGGCTGAAATAGAGGAAGCGGAATGTCCAGTCGGGGCATCCTGATGCCGGTGCGTTTGACCGATCTGGTGGCGGCCCCGCCGTGCCGCGGGACCAATTTCAGAGTTGCGCTGGCAGCGCTCGTGCTCGTGGCCACCGCATTCTCGTCGGTCGCGATGGTGCATTTCGCCGCGCCAATGCGTGGCGGCGAGGCCGTGCTATGGCGCGAGATATCGTGGCCGTTTCCGCGCGACGGCTGGCCCGCGGGCCGCGCGTTCCGCTGCGAGAGCTGCGGCGGCGAACTCGGCGGAGTCGAGCTCTATGTGCGGCCGAAGATCGGCTTCTGCAATTGCACCACGGGCGTTTCGGACGACGACGAAGTCGACCGGGTCGCCGATCTCGACCTGATCAGCGCGCGCTTTATCCCGCGCGAGGCGGGCAGGGCGGTGCGTGTCGGTGATTTGTCGGGCCGTTCGCGCGCCTATGACCTGACGATGAGCAATGGCACGAGCCATGCCGCGATCGGGATTGCGCTGTCGCAGCGCTGCAATCTGCTTGTGGCGGTGGCGCAGGGCGCGGCAGCGCCGGCCGAGTTGCAACGCGTGGCGTTCGAGCATCTCGGCTCGCACGCGCTGCATCGCTGGATGATGGCGGCGCTGCAGCCACACTAAGATCGTCATGCCCGGGCTTGACCCGGGCATCCACGTCTTCTTGTTGAGCATGTTTTGCGATAAGACGTGGATGGCCGGGATAAACCTCGCGCCATGACCGCCAGTCGTGGAAGTTTCCCATGTCCCTGCAAGTCTATCTCGCCTTTGTCGCCGCCTGCATCGCGCTGGCGCTGCTGCCCGGCCCGGTCGTCACGCTGCTGATTGCCAACGGCCTGCGCCACGGCACCCGCGCTGCCTTGATCAACATCGCCGGCGTGCAAACCGGTCTCTTGATCATGATCGGCGTCATCGCCATCGGGCTGACCTCGCTGATGGCGACCATGGGATACTGGTTCGACTGGCTGCGCTTCGCCGGCGCCGGCTATCTGGTCTGGCTCGGCATCAAGTTGATTCGTGTGCCCGTCGAGGGCATCGGCACCGATTCGCCGCCGCCTCCGCCACGCGGCGGGTTCTTCCTGCAGGGCCTGCTGGTGCTGCTATCCAATCCGAAACTGCTGATCTTCTTCGGCGCGTTCCTGCCGCAGTTCATGGACATGAACCGCCCCGACCACGCCGCGCAGGCCACCGTTCTCGGCGTCACCTTTATGGTGATCGCAGGACTGACGGACGCGATCTACGCGCTGCTCGCCGGCCGCGCACGAAAACTGTTCTCGGCGCGGCGCACGCGGCTGGTGTCGCGCATCTCGGGCAGCTTCATGATCGGCGGCGGCATCTGGCTCGCGCTGACAAGGGCGCGTTAAAGCCCGCGTGAACCGCGCGCGGCGGAGGCGCGTCCAATCGAGACGGCCGCCGCCGACAAGGACGAGCATTTGCCCGATTTGCCCTGGTATGTTTACGCGATGCTGCTGGCGCCGCTCGCGCTCGTTCTCTTTGCCGCCCTCTGGAAGTCGCTGGAGGTGCGCGCCGCCAGCGAATGGACGCCGACGCCGGGCAAGGTGGTGACCTCGAATTCGCAAGTCCGCGATCTCCGGGTGATCGACCGCAGCCGGGAGGGCGGCTACCGTTTCGAGCCGCGCAACTTCGCCAACATCGTCTATGCCTATTCAGTGGGCGGCGAGGCGTTCACTTGCAACCGCGTCAGCATCGACGACGATCGCGGCGATTTCGGCATCGCCGAGATCATCGCGCGCTATCCGGTCGGCATGGATGTCACCGTCTATTACAATCCGCGGCATCCGGGCGAGGCGGTGCTGGAACGCGACACGCCCAAGGGCTGGTGGGGGTGTCTCGCGACCGGCATGGCGATTGCGCTCGCGGTCATCTTCGGCTCGGTGTTCGGTCTCAATCGATTGACGGCGTTCGTCTCGACTCGGCTCGGCAACCCGAAACTTTCGCCTCTGGTGGTCGTGTTCGGCGCATTCGGTTGCGTCATCGCGCTGTTTGCGCTTGCGATGCGCCGGCAGGCCTCGCTCGCCCGGGAATGGCCGGTGGTGCCGGGCACCCTCTCGATGTCGGATGTGGAGCAATACCGCGCCGCGCCGACCAGGAACCACTCCCGCGGGCCGCTGATGTACCAGCGGCAGGTGTCGTTTTCCTACCGCTTCGACAATGTCGCCTATAGCCGCGTCGAGGCCCGGTTTGCCACCGGCGTCAATTCGACCAGGGGCTGGCTGATGCGGAAATTCACCACCGCCTATCAGGATGGCGCCCGCGTCAACGTCTACGTCAACCCGGCCAATCCCTCGGAAGCCACGCTCGATCCGCGCGCCGGCACCAGCATTATCTGGCTCTTGTGGCTGCTCGCCGCAGGCTTCGGCGCGGCGGCGTATGGCATTGCGACGCGCGGGTAGAACGCGCTTCGCGTTCGGCTGCCGAGGCCGCCGAGCGCCTTCGCCAGGCGCCAAGACGCGTCGTTCGACGGATTTAGACCAACAGAAAATCGCTTGCGTGCAAACTGTGCATGTTGACGCCCTGCAGCGTTATCGAGTTGTTGGTCTATGGTAATGACAGTTTATTGCTGACCTGGTGGCTGGCCGCCAGCACCTGCCGGAAATCATGGAATACGCCGCCGTCGGAGCTCGATCTGATCGCCTTTGGCGAGATTGAGGTTGATGGCGAATCGCTCGAACCATGGCCCGAGAGCGTCGAACACGGGATTGTTTGTGGGGCTGAAATCGGTGACCACATCGTGGCCGCCGCCGGCTGTAACACGAAGGTGTCGTTGCCTTTGCCACCGGTCAGGCGGTCATTGCCGTCGCCTCCGATCAGCCGATCGTTGCCGTTGCCGCCGAACAGGAAATCGTCGCCGCCCTTGCCGTCCAGCAGATCGTTACCGTCGGTCCCGGTGATGATGCCCGGCGCGGGCCGCCCGCCAGTTGGTCCGGTCGCAAGCACCATCGAGTTGCCGTTGGCATCGAGAATGTTTTCGACGGCATCTGCCCGTTGAAGTGATCGACGATCTGTATCGGTGCCGCCTGGCAGCGTCACAGAAGGTCGTTGCCGACCTCTGGCTGTCATCACGTCCGAAAGCTGCTCGACCGCAATCGTGTCCGTGCCGCTGGAGTTGGATATGCGGTCATTTCCGAAGGCCACGCCGAAAGAGCCCCTGTAATCGTGTACATCGTTGTTGGCTCCGCCGTCGAGCTCGTCTTCGCCGCCGAGCCCGATCAGATGATCGCTGCCGGCATTGCCCTCTCGGATGAAGTTAGCCGCGCCGTTGCCGGTTCCGGTGAAGTCGGCCGCGCCGTCAGACTTCAGGTCTTCAAAGTTCGACAGCAAGCGTAAAGTGCGTGAGCGTGGTTCGAACGGTGTCGTGGCCTTCATTGGCAAATTCCACCAGCGTATCGCCGGCATTATTGACGATATAGGTGTCGTCCTCTTTTAAGCCCTGCAGCGTATCCGGCGATCCGGCTCCGCCGTCGTCGAGCACATTGGCCTGATCGTTGCCGGTAATGTTGTCGCTATGGCTGGAGCCCGTGACATTTTCGAGCAACGCTGTGATATCGTCCGTACTAGTCAACATAGTCTGCGTCCGACGACGGTGGCCTTTCGCTATGCCATCCGTAGTCGCGTTGCCAAAGGGCATAAAGACGCCGCCATGCAGGTTGACCCCGTTGTGGCTAGCGATAGCTCATGGTTCGTTGCGTTGCCGATCAATCAGCGTTCATTGCCGAGCCCGCTGTCGAGCTTGTCATTGCCGCCGCGTCCGTCGAGCACATTGTTCTGTTCGTTTGCCGGTAATGGTGTCGACAGTAGCTTAGGGAGTGCCCGTGACATTTTCAATGCCGCGCAGGATATCCGTCTCGATCACTTAGTGAACCTCCAGAGCTGATGATGATGGCTATTCACTGCCATCGGCTAGCGGTACCGGCGCCAAAGGGTGACAACGACGCCGCCGATCTGCATTGAGCCCCGTCGTGGCTGACATAGCTCGCGGTATCGATGCCGTCGTTGCCGATCAGCGTGTCGTTGCCGAGCCCGCCGTCGAGCGTTCGTCACCGCCGCGCCCGTCGAGCACATTGTTCTGACGTTGTTGAGCCCGAGCGGATGACTTTGTTCCGACGGTGTCGTCGTGGCGAATAGCTGGCGGTTCGGCCGCCGATCAGGGTGTCGTCGCCAAAGCCGCCGTCCACGTGTCGTGCCGCGCCGTCGAGATGTTGACTTCTCGTTGCCGGTAATGATATCCGAACCCGCGGTACCGATGACGTTTTCGATGCTGATCAGCGTGTCGACGGAGATTGGTCGAAGGTGACGCCGCCGCCACCGCCGGAAGACCGGGCGCGAAGTGCGCCTTGAATTCGGTGCCGGTGCCCTGGGCGCCATTGAGGCCGAGCGCCACCACGACCTTGTCGGCGGTATCCGATGACAAGACCGTAATCCTGTCGAAGAAATGGTCACGGGAATAATCGACCGTATCGTTTCCACCTTTGCCATCGAGATGTGTCGTTGCCGAGTCGCCCGCCAGGATATTGTCGAGTGAATTGCCGGTCAGCGTGTCGTCGTTCGGGAACCGAGCAGGCCTTCGATCCCGACCAGCGATGTCGCCTTGCGCATCGCTATCTGTTGCGATCGAGGCTTGGTTATCGCTGCGACGCCGGCAAGCTGCACGGTCACAGCGCCAGGGGAGGATTTGTAGCTGGCAAAATCCGTAAAAAAATCGGCCGTTGGCGAGCCGCCGATCAGGATATCCGCGCCACCCCGCCCTTCGAGAACGTCGCTGCCGTTGCCGCCGATCAGTTCGTTGTTGCCGGGATTATTGATGACCTCGAAAGCCCGTCGGTCCAATTGGGAAAAGTTTCGAAATCGAACTCCTCGATACGCGCCGATAAAATTGTCGTAGTCGGATGCATTCGATCCCCTGAGGACATCGTCGAAAAACGATCCGGTGACGATGGATACGCTCCTTCAGGATATCGCCTTCGGCGTAACCTGCCGTGAGCGGACTGCGACCTGAAGAACGCTGGCGCTGGGAGCGAGTTGCTGGAACGCAAACGGTGGGATTGGTAGACGAGGTCGATGCTGACGGCGGCGTTGGAGAGATGGTAGTCGACGGAGTTGTCGGCGTAGGTCGTTGAATAAAAAGTAGGTTGCGATCTGGTTAGTGTGAATTCGGGGAAGAGCTGGCACAAAGGCGAAAACGCGTGGCTGCGATCGGGTGCGCTGTTGCTCATCTTCCGGATTGGTCAAGTCTGTACTGAACGGTGGTGAAGCCATTGCTGACGTTATCGATTCCACTGCTGGCAACTGCATTTGTGCTCATGGTCGCGATCTCCAGCGGGTCACGGACGCGTCGGCGCCCGCCGGCGAGAGCACCAGCCGGGCGTCAAAAATATGTGAAATGAAGGAAATCCCGGGTCCGCCAGGCGGCTGCCGGTGGCCACCGGCTGTGCTAGGCTGAGGTCACATACAGACCCGACCCAGTGTTGGCTTTTGGCCAGTCTCTAAAAGTTTGGGTTCGTTCGTTTCGCGTTGGAATGGCATTCCGGTCAGCTAGCAATGTCTCAATCCGGGCTGGCCAGCATGGCCGAATCTCCATATCGAGCTGCTCGGGGGCTGCTCGGCCCGGTTGAACGGCGACGAGCCCTGCTCGTTGCCGACGAGAAAATCCCAGGCCCTGCTCGCATATCTGGCAGTCCCGGCAGGACGCTTCCATGCGCGGGAGAAGCTGACCGCGATGTTTTGGGGCGAAACGCCGGAGGCTCAGGCCCGTCAGAGTTTCCGGCAGGCATTGCTGAGCATCCGCCGGCTGTCGGCGGCGGATCGCGCCCGATATTGCTGACGCGAAATGGTGCGGTCGCACTTGATGCCGAAGCAGTGACCGTGGATGTCGCGCTGCTGGAAGCCGCGCGGGCTGACGGCACGACGCAAGGGTTGGAGCGGGCTGCCGCCCTGTACAAGGGCGAATTTCTGGCGGGTCTCAATCTGAATGAGCAGGCATTCGAGGAATGGCGCGCCGTCGAACGCGAGCGGCTGAGTGCGCTTGCTGTCGAGGCGTTGACCGGTTTGGTCGATCGGCAGGCTCTGAAACGCCTGAGGCCGCCATTCAGACGGCTCGACGTCTGCTTGCGATCGATCCGTCGCAGGAACGGATGCACCGGGCGTTGATGAGGCTGCTGCTGGGCCAGGGACAACGCGCGGCCGCGCTGAAACAATATCAGCTTTGTGTCGACTGGTTCGAGCGCGAACTGGGTGTCGAGCCGGAGGAAGAAACGCGACAGCTCTACCGCGATATCCTGCGCAGCGCCGGTCCCAGTCCCGACCGTCTGCAAGCGGATTCTGCGCCCTTGCGTCGGCAAGTAAACGCGCGGGCCGAGGAAGCGCCGATGGTCGGCCGCGATGTCGAGTTCGGCTGTTTGAACGACGCGTCTGACGAAAATGCTTGATGCCGGCGGCCGCGTGGTATTGCTGCGTGGCGAGGCCGGTATCGGCAAGAGCCGACTGCTTCGGGAATTTATCGGGCAGATGATCCCCTCCGGGGTGCGCATCCTGGTTGGACGCTGCCATGAAACCGAACAGATTTTGCCTCTCCATGCGTGGATCGACGCTCTCCGCGGCGACGACACCGTGCTCGACGCGGGTGTCCGCGACCGTCTCGGTGCGGCGGCCAGCGCCCAACTCGTTCGCGTCTTCCCGGAGCTGGGGCAATCCGGAGACCGGCCGGTCACTGCACCGGATCAATACGCCTTGCTGTTCGACGCACTCGCTCAGCTCATCCTGGAGCTGACTTCGGAGCGGCCGACGGTCTTCATCCTCGAGGATTTGCACTGGTGTGACGGCCTGAGCGCGCGTTTTCTCGCTTTCCTCGGCCGGCGAATTCATCGGCTGCCGGTCCTCGTCGTCGGGAGCATGCGGCCCGAAGAACTCGTCGACGCGCCGGTGCTGGCGCAGTCGCTCAGGGAGCTTCGAGCCGACGGGCTGCTTGACGAGATCTCGCTGGACGCGCTTTCCCAAGCGGCCTCCGCGGCATTGATCCAGGCCCTGATGCCGTCCGGCCGCCGCGGTCCTCAATCGGCAGACGCTGCCCGGGAGATCTGGGCGTCAAGCGAAGGCAATCCCTTCATCATCGTCGAATCCGTGCGGTCGTTGCATTACGATCGCCCTGCCGTCACGGCAAGGCGAGCCGAGCTTGACGCCCACCGTTCAGGATTTCGTGGCGGCGCGCCTGGAACGTTTGACCGGCCTGCCGAAGCGTTTGGTGGAGGTGGCCGCCGCCATCGGCCGTGACTTCACGTTCGCGTTGCTCGCGCGGGCCGGACAACTCGGCGAAGTGGATGCGGCAGGCGCTGTCGAGCAACTGGTGCGCCGCCATATCCTGACCACCGATGGCGAGCGGGTCGATTTCTGTCATGACTGGATTTGCCGCGTCGCCTACGAGCAGCTCATGCCCCGGCAGCGCCGGATGCTGCACGCCGCCGTCGGCGGGGCAATCGAAGAGCTTCACGGCAACAACAAGGAGGAGATCGCGGATCAACTCGGCCACCATTATCTGCAGGCCGGCGATGCGCGCAGGGCGATCCCCTGTCTCATTCAGTTCGCTGATATGGCGGGCCGGCGATACGCCCTCGATGACGCCTTGCGCGCGTTTCAACAGGCCGCGGTAGCCGCCGAATCGCTGCCATCGCCGGAACGCGATCAACAAACGCTCGACCTCGCCTTTCGCCAGACTTACGTGCTGTCCATCCTCGGCCGCCAGCGCGAAATCTGGGAAATTCTTCAAGGCCATGCGGATCAGGTCGAGCGGGTGGTCGATCCGCTGCTGACGTCCGAGTTTCATTTCCGCGCCGGACTGACCTGCTTCTATCTTGGCAAATTCGCCGAGGCCCGGATTGCCGGCGAAACAGCGCTGGGCGAGGGTGAGCGCGCCGGGATTGCGGCGGCGATCGGCAAGGCGCTGCATGTTCTGTCGCTCATCGCCTTCGAAGCTGGTCGTCCCCGCGATGGTATCTCTCATGCGAAAAGGGCCATTTCGCTGCTCGAGACAACACGTCGAACCACAGTGGCTTGGAGTGGTCTACCATGATCTCGCGCTCAATAGTGTGGTCGCGGGCGAACTCGATGGCGCGCTCGACGCTGCAAGGCAGGAAGAGGCGATGGGTCACAGCATTGGATGGCCCCGGCTCATGGCTTTGGCTGGTTCCGTCATCGCATGGGCTCTGGCCTTGCGCGGCGATCATGAACTCGCCGTCGAAGCCGCGCAACGCAGCCTCGAGCTTTCGCGCGATTCGATGATGTCGAACCTTGTTTTGGGATCAATGGGTTTGGCGTATGTGGAGCAGGGCGATGGACAGAAGGCCGTCAGCATCCTGAGCGAGGTTGTCATCCAGCTTCGCAAGAGTCCTGTGCGCAGCGGAGAAGCGCGTTGCCTTGCTTTCCTGAGTGAAGCTCAGCTTCTTGCCGGCGACTACGATCTTGCCCAGGAGACGGCATCGCGGGCGCTCGAAGTCGGTCAGTCCGATGGATTCATGTTCAGCACCGGTTTGGCACTGCGGGCTCTGGGTCGTATCGCCATGGCCCGGCGGAAATTCGGCGAAGCCGAGCTCCGTCTGTCGCGGGCCCTGGCGACGTTCACCGAATGTGGCGCAGCATTCGAGGCCGCAAGAACCCAGGCCGACCTGGCCGCGCTCTTCGCGTGCAAACTCGAGTGGAAAGCCGCGCGCGATTGTCTTGCGGCAGCCCTCATGGGCTTCAAGAAGGCCCGTGCGCCCAAGCGGGTCGCGGAGGCGCGCCGCACCGCCCGCGCGCTGGCAAAGGTGCCGGCTGGGAACATCGTGTCGCATGCAACGCCAGGCTAGAGCGCCGTGCGCCCCCGATAGCTGCCCTTTTTCTTTCTTTGTGTGGGCACGCAACCTTTGCGTTGCCCGTCTATTGTGTAGGCAGCGGCGGAACCGGGAAGCCGGCAGTCGTTTGCGAAGGCCGCGCGGAGTCATGCCCGAGCGGCTTTTTTCATGGGGTCGGCGCGCTTCCTTGTTTGAATTGGATATTTGTTCGATGACAACCCGGATTAGGGAAAGCAGATGAGGCCTGTGATCAGGCGACCGTTCAAAACGCGTTCGACCGAAGAGGTCATGGCACTGCTCAGCGCGGTGGCGACTGCGATCCTCGCTGTCATCATCATCGCGATGCTCTATTTCGGTCGTGAGATTTTCGTGCCCATTGCATTGGCGATTCTTCTCAGCTTCGTGCTGGCGCCGGTGGTGGTCATCCTGCAGCGTATCCGTGTGCCGCGCGGCTTGGCGGTCGTGAGCGTGGCCATACTTGCCTTCGCGCTCATCTTCGCGCTGGGAAGTCTTCTCGCCACGCAGTTGACCCAACTCGCCGGAGACCTCCCGCGCTATCAATCGACGATAAGCGAAAAGATCCAGTCTTTTCGGGAGACAAAGGCCGGCAGAGGAACGCTCGAGCGCGCCTCGGACATGTTGAAGGATCTCAGCAAGGAAATCGACAAGCCGAAAGAGGCCGCGTCCGCGCGTGCGTCAAACGCGATCGGTAATTCCAGTGCCCCGGGACAGCAGGCGCCGGTTCCAGTGGAAGTACGCCAGCCCGATCCCGGAGCGCTGGAGAGCCTGCGGACCTTGATCGCCCCGCTCGTTCATCCGCTCGCGACGACCGGCATCATCATCATTTTCGTCATATTCATTCTGCTTCAACGCGAAGATCTTCGTAACCGGCTCATTCGGCTGGCCGGTTCCTATGACCTGCAACGAACCACTGCGGCGCTCGACGACGCGGCGAGGCGCCTCAGTCGGCTTTTCCTGACTCAGCTCATTTTGAACGGCGCCTTCGGCATCGTGATCGGGATAGGTCTGTGGTTGATCGGCACTCCAAGCGCGATCCTGTGGGGCATCCTGGCGACGGTCCTGCGCTTCGTACCCTACATCGGCGCCGTCATCGCGGCCGCGTTTCCGCTTGCTCTGGCGGTCGCCGTCGATCCCGGCTGGTCGATGCTGCTGTGGACGCTCGCGCTTTTTCTCACCGTCGAGCCGATCGTGGGCCATGTCGTCGAGCCGATGGTCTATGGCCATAGCACAGGGCTTTCTCCGGTCGCCGTGGTTGCGGCGGCGACGTTCTGGACCGCGCTTTGGGGTCCCATCGGGCTCGTCCTCGCGACGCCTCTGACGGTCTGCCTCGTGGTGCTCGGGCGTCATGTCGAACGCCTGGAGTTCCTCGACGTCATGTTCGGGGACCGGCCGGCGCTTTCTCCCCCCGAGATCTTCTACCAGCGCATGCTGGCGGGTGACCCGGCGGAAGCAGCCGAAAAGGCCGAGGAATTCCTGAAAGAACGATCTCTGGCCTCATACTATGACGAGGTCGCCTTGAAGGGGTTGCAGCTCGCGCAAATTGACGCCGAGCGCGGCGCGCTGGACCAGGCGCGTCTCACGAAGATTCGAGACGCCGTCAGGGAATTTGCCAGCGACCTGGCCGACCAGGATGACCGGCCGCCGACGAAAGTCCATCTCACCACCGATGCAGAAGCCTCCTCCGCGGTAGAAAGTGTCGCGGAAAATGCGGCGCATGAAAATCTGCCCGTCATCGGTAAAGGCCTGCCACCGGATTGGCAGGGTGAACATCCCGTTCTCTGCATGGCCGGGCGCAGTCTCATCGATGAAGCGGCCGCAATCATGCTAGCTCAGCTGTCGACCGCACACGGTCTGGCAGCACGGGTCGAAGGGGCAGAAGCGCTCTCCACGACAAATGTCTTCCGCCTCGAGACGACCGGCGTTGCGGTCGTCTGCCTGGTCTATCTCGACGCGAGTGGACCGGCGCACATGCGTTACGCCGTTCGGCGCCTGAGGCGGAAGTTGCCAAAGGCAATCATCATCCTGGGCTGTTGGGTCAAGGACATCGACGCAGCCGCGTTGGAAGTGTTGCGGGATAACGCGAAAGCCGATCTCGTTGCCGCAAGTCTGGGCGAGACGGTCAAGCTGTGCATCGAGGCGACGGGCGTGGCGGACCAATCTCAGCCGGCCTGCGGGCAGGAAAACCCAGCGAACGCCGCTGCGTGATTTTGGCAGTGAATGATACGGCCTAAACGAGAGCGCCTTGTCGCGGAGTGACGGGTGCACGCCGCCCTAGGTCAACGGCTCTGCGCGTAGCGCCTGCTCAATCTCACCGAAAATCCGCGCCAGCCGCTCGGCAAATTGCCGCTGCCCGCTTTGGTCCGCGATCAGATCCTGCCTGATCTCGATGCCGGTGTTGACGAGGCCGCGCGCCTCGCCATGCACGGGGATGGTGTAGTCGGTGGCGTCGTTGACCGCATAGGGCTCGTTGTCGCCGACCACGAGATCGCCTTCGGCGCGGAACGCCCGCAAGAGCAGCGGCGGCAAGGTCTTGTCGCGTTGATAGAGCGCGGCGATGTGCCAGGGCCGCGCAACGCCGGCATAGACCGGCGTGAAACTGTGCAGCGACACCAGCACGGTGGGCCGCCTCGCGCGCGCGCGGCCGTTGATCACCTGGTCGATGCGGACATGATAGGGATCGAAAATCTCGTGCTGCCGGGCGTCGGCATCCTCCCGCGACAGCTCTTTCATTGCCGGGAATGGTGGTCGCTTCGCTGAAAACCGGGATCGAGCTCGCGGCGCCGATCGGGCGGTTGCAGTCGATCACGAGCCGCGAGTAGCGCTGCGCGATCAGATGCGCATCGAGATGATCCGACAGCGCTTCCGCGACGCCGGCAATGCCGATGTCCCAGGCGATGTGCCGTACCAGTTCGCTCTCGGGCAGGCCGAGAGCGCCGAGCTTTTTCGGCAGCAGCCGGCCGTAATGATCCGACGTCAGCAGGAACGGCGAACGGCCGGCCGCATTCCTCTCGAGAACCGGAGGAACATCTTCCGCGCTCAGGAGTAAGGATGTTTCAAGAGGGGCGGCGGAATCCATATTTCATTGCCTATTCAAGCGGCATTGCGATTTGGAATTGAGCAGCCAACTCTATAGATTAATCCCCGTGAAATCACGATGATTGCCTGACGATGCCGCTGCTCCGCGTTCACCACAAGACCGAATATCGCTATGCGTCGCCCTGTCGCGTTCGGCGAGCACCGCATCATGGTGCGCCCGCGCGACAGCCATGACCTGCGGCTGTTCTTTTCCGAGCTCGAGATCGCGCCGAAGCCGGCTTCGCTGCGCTGGATCCATGACGTGTTCGGCAACAGCGTCGCGATCGCCACTTTCGACGCGCACGCCGACACCTTGACCTTCGATTCCCACATCATCGTCGACCACAAGCCGGCGGACGCCTTTACGCTGACGCCTGACGATCCCGGCTATTTCTATCCGTTCCTCTACGATGGCGACGAATATCTCGATCTCCTGCAATACGTCACGCCGCATTACGCCGATCCTGACGGCAAGCTCGACGCCTGGGCGCGCAATTTCCTCGACGCGGAGCCGCCGACGCCGACCTTCAAGATCCTGAGCCGCATGACGCATGGCATCCGCGAGCAGCTCGCCTATCGCTGCGCGCTACGAGGAAGGCACGCAGCATCCGCTCGACACGCTGCAGGCGAAATCCGGAACCTGCCGCGACTATGCGCTCTTGATGATCGAGGCGCTGCGCCGGCTCGGCATCGCCGCGCGCTTCGTCTCCGGTTATCTCTTCGACGGCGACAATGCCCATGCCGGCGGCGGCGCGACCCATGCCTGGGTGCAGGTCTACATTCCCGACGCCGGCTGGATCGAGTTCGATCCGACCAACGGCATCGAGGGCACGCGCGACCTGATCCGCGTCGCGGTGGCGCGCGATCCCAGCCAGGCGATCCCGCTGCATGGCACTTATACCGGCCGCGCGGGCGCGTATATCGGCATGGAGGTGAACGTTACGGTCACCTCGGTCGACCAAACCGCAGAGGTGGAGGCGGGGGCTTAAGCGATGGAGATCAAGGTCGGCTTCGAGATCACCTATGCGGCGGCGCTGCCGACGCCGATGGTGATCATGCTGTCGATCCATCCCTCGCGTTATTCCGACATCATCGGCACCGAGAGCATCACCACCGAGCCCGACGCGCCGATCGGCTTTTATCGCGACAGTCTTCGGCAATGTCTGCGGCCGGCTGGTCGCGCCCGCCGGCGGCGTCACGCTGAAAGGTCACGCGCTGGTGCGCGACTCCGGCCTGCCCGATGTCGTGGTGCCGACCGCGCAGCAATTGCCGATCGACCAGTTGCCGGACGAACTGCTGCTCTATCTGATGCCGAGCCGCTATTGCGAGACCGACAAGCTCACCGACATCGCCTGGTCGCTGTTCGGCACAACGAAGCCGGGCTGGGAGCGCGTACAGGCCATCACCGCCTTCGTGCACAACCACGTCACCTTCGGCTATCAGCACGCGCACGCGATGAAGTCCGCGCACGACGTCTACGAGCAGAAGAACGGCGTCTGCCGCGACTTCGCCCATCTCGCGCTGACCTTCTGCCGCTGCATGGGCATCCCGGCGCGCTATTGCACCGGCTACATGGGCGACATCGGCATTCCGCCGGAGCCGGAGCCGATGGATTTCTCCGGCTGGTTCCAGGTCTATCTGTCCGGCCAGTGGTACACCTTCGACGCGCGCCACAATTTGCCGCGCATCGGCCGCATCCTGATGGGCACCGGCCGCGACGCCGCCGACGTCGCGCTGACCACGAGCTTCGGGCGGATGACGCTGACGAAGTTTTTCGTGGTCAGCGACGAGGTGATGGCGGCGTAGACCCTCGTCATTGCGAGCGAAGCGAAGCAATCCATTGAGCCACGTGACGGAAACGAAGTATGGATTGCTTCGTCGCTTCGCTCCTCGCAATGACGGCTGAAGGATCCATGACCTCCGACCTCTTCGTCTACGGCACCCTGATGCGCGGCTATGTGCATCCGATGGCGCGGCTGCTGTCGGCCAATGCCGAGTACCTCGGCGAGGCGACCTGCCGCGGCCGGCTTTACATGGTGAAGCACTATCCCGGCCTGGTGCTGTCGGACGATGCCGGCGACATCGTCCATGGCGAGCTCTATCGCCTGCGCGAGGTCGACGCGATGCTCCGCGAGTTCGACATGTATGAGGCCTGCGGCGAAGGTTTTCCCGAGCCGACGCAATATCTGCGGCGGATGCTGCCGGTGACATCAGCCGGCGGCGGCGTGAGCGAAGCGTGGACCTACATCTATAACTGGCCGGTGGAGAAGCTCGTGCGCATCGAGTTCGGGCCGGTTTTTGCAGAAATGAGAGGCGCGCGAGTGCGGCATCGGCGCTCGGCTCCCTCCCCCGCTTGCGGGGGAGGGCTGGGGTGGGGGCGTCACCTGGCGCGTCATCCGTGCTACAATCACGCTATGGAGCACTCGGATTTCAAAATCGGAACGGAGTTTTTGACCGGCGCGGGACGCTGGCGATGCACCGATATTGGAACTCGCACAATCATCGCGATCAGGCTCGACCTCGATCACGATCCGAGTTGGTATATCGGTCCTCCTTACAAGGTCGCAGAGCAGGTCTTCGACGAATATGATTTGGAGGGCTGCGAACCGGCTCCTTCGATCGCCCGTTTTGACGACAGCGGCAAGGCGCGGCTGGTCATCAAGCGGCGCGCTTCTTCATAGGTGTTTGCCCCCACCCTAACCCTCCCCCGCTTGCGGGGGAGGGAACGCAGTGTGCCCCTGTGGATAGCCCGGACAACGCTGATTATCTTCGTATTTTCGCTGGGCCTACCTATATCCGTAATCCCGTTCGCCCCGACTCACAGGTCGCGCTTAAACTCACCCCATGCGCTTCACCCCCGAATTCCTCGACGAACTGCGCGCCCGGCTTCCGGTCTCGGAAGTCGTAGGCCGACGCGTCAAGCTGAAGAAGGCCGGGCGCGAGTGGAAGGGGCTGTCGCCCTTTCAACAAGAGAAGACGCCGTCGTTCTTCGTCAACGACCAGAAGCAGGCGTGGTTCGACTTCTCGTCCGGGCTGAACGGCAACATCTTCGATTTCCTGATGAAGACCGAGGGCGTCGGCTTCCCGGAAGCGGTGGAGCGTTGCGCGGCGATGGCGGGGCTGGCGCTCCCTGCGGTCACGCCTGATGCGGCGCGCCATGAGCAGCGCCGCAAGACGCTGCATGACATCATGGAGCTCGCAGCGAAATATTTCCAGGACACGCTGGCCTCGCGGCTCGGCGCCAAGGCGCGCGGCTATCTCGGCGACCGCGCGATCTCGCCGGCGACGCAACTGCAGTTCCGCTTGGGCTATGCGACCGGTGAGCGCTTCGCGCTGAAGGAGCATCTGGGCGCGCAGGGCGTCTCCACCGAGGACATGGTGGAAGCGGGCCTCTTGATCGGCGGCGAGGACATTCCGGTGCCCTACGATCGCTTCCGCGACCGCGTGATGTTTCCGATCGCGGATCTGCGCGGGCGGGTCATCGCCTTCGGCGGCCGTGCGCTGGAAAAGGATGCGCAGGCGAAATACCTGAACTCGCCGGAAACGCCGCTGTTTCACAAGGGCGACAATCTCTACAATTTCGCGCCCGCGCGCAAAGCCGCGCATGAGGGCGCGCAACTGATCGTGGTCGAAGGCTATGTCGACGTCATTGCCATGGTGACGTCAGGATTTGCGGGCGCGGTCGCGCCGCTCGGCACCGCCTTGACCGAGAACCAGCTCGCGCTGATCTGGAAGATGACGGACGAGCCAATTCTATGTTTTGACGGCGACCGCGCCGGACAGAAGGCCGCGTACCGCGCCGCCGATCTCGCGTTGCCGCTGCTCAAGCCCGGCAAGTCTCTCCGCTTCGCGCTGCTGCCTGAAGGCCAGGACCCCGACGATCTCGCGCGCTCCGGCGGCCGCGGCGCGATCGAGGAAGTGATATCGGCGGCGCGCGGGCTCGCCGAGATGATCTGGTCGCGCGAGATCGAGGGCGGCAATTTCGCTACTCCCGAGCGCCGCGCGGCGCTGGAGGCGCGCATCGGCGAGCTCGCCAATTCCGTGCGCGACGACGTGGTGCGCCGCTACTACAGCGAGGACCTGATCCAGCGCCTGCAGCGCACCTTCGCGCCCGAGCCGGTGCGCTTTCCCCCGCGCGGCAATTTCCGCGAATCACCGCGCTTCCCTAGCCGCGCGCGGGCGGCGCGAGCCAATTCCAGAAGCGCGGCTTCGCGCCGCCGCCGACCTTCGGCCGCGGCCCCTATCAGGCGACCAGCCCGCAGTTCGCCAACAGCCCGATCATGCGCGGCCAGCGCTCGACCTTCTCCCGCCGCGAAGCGCTGATCCTGCAATGCCTGATCAATCACCCCTGGCTGCTGCATGAGCATCTGGAGGAGGCCGCGGCGCTCGAGTTCGCCCATCCCGAGGCCCACAAGCTGCGCGCCGGCATCATCGCGGCCTTCGCCCACGAGCATCACCAACCCCACGACGCCGAGGAACAAGCCGAGAAAATGCGCGCCGATCTCGATTCGGCCGGATTTTCGCAAATCCTTCAAAGGGTTGAGCGGGCGATCACGACCGCGGCGGTGTGGGGCGCCCGCGCAGGCGCCGCGCGCGGCGACGTTTTGTCGACCTGGCACCAACTCGTTGTCTTGCATCAGAAAACCCACGCCTTACTTAGGGAGAAGAAGGACGCCGAGGTCGCTCTGGGAGAGGAGCCCAGCGACGCCAATATGGCCTGGCTCAAGGACGTCAGCCTTCGCCTGGAGTCGCTGGAGGGGACCGAGGCCCAAATCGAGGGTTTTGGCGAGCTTTCCGGCCGGTTCCAGAAAAGCGTGTGATTGAATATCCGGAGAGTCCGGTGTTTGATTGAAAATTAATGCGGATGGCGGCGGCCGTTCGCGCAAAAGGACTCGCCAAACCCATGGTTTGGCTGCAAAAACAGGGTTAAGCGAAGCTTAAGGCCGCGCCGCTATCAGGGCGCGACACGATCCGGATACAACGTTCATCACTAAGGGTAGGGGGTGGCGACGATTTGCGCCGCCCTTTTGCGCGTCGGAGTCGGGCCGGTGCGAACGACATAACGAGCGGCGCGGCGCGCGGGCTCCAGGTGACACGCGTTTTGGAGATGCACTGAATGGCCACCAAGGCAAAGACGCTGCAGGCAAAGGACAAGGAAAAGGACGACAAGGCAGCGGACGCCCCCGAGAAGGATGGCCCGGATGCGCCCTCGCCGTTGCTCGACCTCTCCGATGCCGCCGTCAAGAAGATGATCAAGCAGGCCAAGAAGCGCGGCTTCGTGACCTTCGATCAGCTCAACGCCGTGCTTGCCGTCCGACCAGACCTCGCCCGAGCAGATCGAGGACATCATGTCGATGCTCTCGGACATGGGCATCAACGTCACCGAGGCCGATGAGGCCGACAGCGAGGAAGACAAGGACGAGGCCGCCGACGACGACACCGACAACGAACTCGTCGAGGTCACGCAGAAGGCCGTCACCGAGGTCAAGAAGAGCGAGCCCGGCGAGCGCACCGACGATCCGGTGCGGATGTATCTGCGCGAGATGGGCACGGTGGAATTGCTCTCCCGCGAGGGCGAGATCGCGATTGCCAAGCGCATCGAGGCCGGCCGCGAGGCGATGATCGCGGGCCTCTGCGAAAGCCCGCTGACCTTCCAGGCCATCATCATCTGGCGCGACGAGCTGAACGAAGGCAAGATCTTCCTTCGCGACATCATCGATCTCGAAGCCACTTACGCCGGCCCCGACGCCAAGAACAATCCCGGCATCGTCGGCGCCGCCGTCGGTCCCGACGGCCAGCCGATCGTCAACGGCGGCGACGGCGCGGCCGTCGCGGCCCAGCCCGCGCCGGCGCATGTCGCGCCGCCCGCCGCGCCCCCGGCGCCGACCCCGTTCCGCGGCGGTCCTGCGGCTGCGCCCGGTATCGACGGCGAGGAAAAGGATCCGGCCGAGGCCGCCGCCGAAGCCGACATGGACGACGACGACGAGTTCGAGAACCAGATGTCGCTCGCGGCCATCGAGGCCGAGCTGAAGCCGAAGGTGGTCGAGACCTTCGACAAGATCGCCGACAACTACAAGAAGCTGCGCCGCCTGCAGGAGCAGGACATCGCCAACCAGCTGCAGAACGACTCGCTGACGCCCTCGCAGGAGCGCAAGTACAAGAAGCTGAAGGACGAGATCATCGTCGAGGTGAAGTCGCTGCGGCTGAACCAGGCGCGCATCGACTCACTCGTCGAGCAGCTCTACGACATCAACAAGAAGCTGGTCTCGTTCGAGAGCCGGCTGATGCGGCTCGCCGACAGCCATGGCGTGGCGCGCGAGGACTTCGCGCGCAACTACCACGGCTCGGAGCTCGATCCGCGCTGGCTCAACCGCGTCTCCAAACTCTCGGCCAAGGGCTGGAAGAATTTCGTCCATCACGAAAAGGACCGCATCAAGGATCTGCGCCACGAGGTGCAGTCGCTGGCCGCGCTCACGGGGCTCGAGATCGTCGAGTTCCGCAAGATCGTGCACGGCGTGCAGAAGGGCGAGCGCGAGGCGCGCCAGGCCAAGAAGGAAATGGTGGAAGCCAACCTTCGCCTGGTGATCTCGATCGCCAAGAAATACACCAACCGCGGTTTGCAGTTCCTCGACCTGATCCAGGAAGGCAACATCGGCCTGATGAAGGCGGTCGACAAGTTCGAGTATCGCCGCGGCTACAAGTTCTCGACCTATGCGACGTGGTGGATCCGGCAGGCGATCACCCGCTCGATCGCCGACCAGGCGCGCACCATCCGCATTCCCGTGCACATGATCGAGACCATCAACAAGATCGTGCGCACCTCGCGCCAGATGCTCAACGAGATCGGCCGCGAGCCGACGCCGGAGGAGCTGGCCGAGAAGCTCGGCATGCCGCTGGAGAAGGTGCGCAAGGTCCTCAAGATTGCGAAAGAGCCGCTCTCGCTGGAGACGCCGGTCGGCGACGAGGAGGATTCGCATCTCGGCGATTTCATCGAGGACAAGAACGCGATCCTGCCCATCGATGCGGCGATCCAGTCCAATCTGCGCGAGACCACGACGCGCGTGCTGGCCTCGCTGACGCCGCGCGAGGAGCGCGTGCTGCGCATGCGCTTCGGCATCGGCATGAACACCGACCACACGCTGGAAGAGGTCGGCCAGCAGTTCTCCGTGACGCGCGAACGCATCCGCCAGATCGAGGCGAAGGCGTTGCGCAAGCTGAAGCATCCGTCGCGGAGCAGGAAGCTGCGGAGCTTTCTTGGATAACTAGACGTCTACCGCCGGGCTTGATCGGGCAACCATCGAAATGAAAACAGCGGGCTTTTGCCCGCCGTTTTGTTCTCTTCTGAGACCGTTGATTATCTCACTTTTTCTTAGACGATTTTGACTTATCTTGCGTTGACTGTAGCCCGGGTAAGAGATCCTGTTGAGAGCCATCGGCAGCAATCTTCCGCTTTAGCTCCCTGTCAGCCGATATGTACTTCTCCAAGTCGTCGACGCGTTTGGTAATGGCATCAAGCGACCGAGATAGAAAAGCGACCTGCTGATTGCTAGCAGGTGGTATTGTCTTAACTCTCTGACTTTCGATGTATGCGGGTGAGGGATCATCTCTACGGCTTGGTGGAGCAGTCTCTACTCTCACTGTCTCAGGTCGTCCGACGGCGAATGGGCAAGTAACGCCTAGATACAATTCTACACTGAGCGACCGCGCCGACATTCCTCTCAACGGCAATTTCGAAGCTGTAACTCCGTTCAACCATCTCGAAATCTCGTCATATGAAATGTCGCATTGAGGCTTCTCATCCAAATCGCTTTCGACCAACAGAGCCTTTCCGATTAAGCGGCCTAAACCTCCGTGATCCGTTAGGGCACGATTTGTAGACCAGCAGCCAGCAAAAGCGCCGAGCCAAAGTGGCGCCAACGGAAATCTGCCGGCATATTTTCTGAGCAATTCAGGTAACGCTCCCGTTCCTGGCTCAATTAAACTGGCAGCAAACCCAAGAAGCGCTTCATTCGCGCCCGATTTGGCGTCTCGGGCCAAATCCTGAGCAAACTGATCGAGTGCCTTAACTCGATCGAGCTGCGGGCCGCGCGAACATTCTGCAATTTGAGGTGCGCGAAAATGGTCGGTTGCCGCAGAAACAACTTCTGCGATACCCTCTGCGCCCAGACTATTTCGGCTAAGGATATGCTCAATCAACGAGACAAATGGAGCCAACGCACGCCGTCGATCTATGTTTTTGTCAAGCGGGTCGACGTACCCGCTGAGCGCATACCAAAGTGGCAACAACTGGTTGCCTGGTATGGGTCTGGAGCCGTCCCTCAACTTGCCACTTAAGAAGTCGTGCCTAGAAGCTATTTCCCTAAGATCACAACGGTCACCCCAAACCGCAACGGCGCGGGCTGCCGCAAATGTTGTAGTTGCCAGTGCACCGGTGCCTGGAAGTTCTTTGAGGTTGATGCTCTGACCTCGGTTTTTGCCCTTGTGACGCCCGTAAATGCCAGTTCTCTTCGGTTAGTTCCGTAACTTTCCGCTTCGAGTAGATGTACGGCCCGAAATTCGGAGCCTTTCGCCGAAGCCACAGTCATGACGCGAACAAGGCTGTCGGTCCCGAAAGCCTTGATTGATCTTGCCGCTCTCGGATTGCAACGCCGACGAGCTCTCCATTTGGTCTACTGCCAAGGAATGAACCTACGGTACTGCTCCCCAATTTGCCCTCGTTTATAAGTAGAGTCCGTTCTGGGTTTGGCCCCTGTTGGGGCGGGTTGCGAACTCGGTCGGTGTGAGCCCATTGAGGCTCGTGTGCGGTCGGTTGGTATCGTAGACGATCCTCCATTCCTCGATGATCTGGCGAGCTTCGTTTAGATTTGCGAACAGATGTTCGTTCAAGCACTCGTCACGCAGTCGGCCGTTGAAGCTTTCGACAAAGCCGTTCTGCATGGGCTTGCCGGGTGCGATGTAATGCCACTCAATCCCGAGCTCCTCCTGCCAGGCCAATATCGCATTTGAAGTGAACTCGGTGCCGTTGTCGCTGACGATCATGCGCGGACAGCCGCGGGTCTCGATGACGCGGTCGAGTTCGCGCACGACACGCAGGCTGGTAAGCGAGGTGTCGGCGACCAGGGTCAGGCATTCACGGGTGAAGTCGTCGACCAGGGTCAGGATACGGAAGCGCCGGCCACTGGAGAGCGTGTCCATCACAAAGTCGAGTGACCAGCGCAGGTTCGCATCCTGCGGGATCGTCATCGGCGCCCGGGTGCCCAGTGCCCGTTGCGGCCACCAGTTTAAGCGGTCCCAAAATTTATCGCGAACACTTCCGCTAATTGTCAGTACCCCGATGGGTTCATCGACTATGTAAGGTACCCCCGTGATCTCGGATCAGCTGTCTGGCCCAAGCCATAAATGTCTTGATTTCGTCATCGCGGATCTGATCTCCGCGACCTATGTTTGGTCCGGACTTCAGGAATTCAGAGTTCGTGTAACAGTCAGTAGGTATATTTCGTCATCGCGGATCGGATCTCCGCGACTGTTCGGCCGGACTTCAGGAATTCGCTGAGAGTTCGAGTAAAAGTCAAAAGCAATAACCGAGGAGCGACCGAGCGAACATAGTTGGCTCGAAGGACGAGCAAGTTGGTCTTTCCGGAGCCGTGGTCCACATAAGTAGTTGTGCCTCCGGCTTCTCAAGAAGGATTTGCTTTTGAGCATTGTCGAGCTGATTTGGCTCTAGGCGCCTTGCGATTTGTTCAGCGATATCTCTATTCATATGACCTAATGAGCGCAACCAAAGGTCGCAACATAGAGTAGGTTGTTTCAACATACAACTAAGGGCCTCAGTCTTGACCAACTCTCTGCGCCAAAAAACTAATTTTGCAAACCATCTCAGGCGCTTCCGCTTGTTCAAGCCCGTTTCGTAAAAATAATTCTGTTGCTGTAAATCGGAAATAGTGGTCTTATCTCCCCATCCCGCCTCGTGAAGAGGGGCGTTACGCGCAATCGTCACGAAACGTGAGGCGGGGAGCGGTGGACGCGAAGGCTGCGAGACGATTGCAGCCGGCGCGTACGACCAAGCTGCGTGGTCCTGTCCCCTCGACGCTGGGGTCAACCCCCGGGTCAAAAGCCCGGGGCGACGGTGACTAAAAAGCCCGAACACCGGGGAGAGCGCAGAGTACGTCGTAAAGCCACTGCGCAGGGAATGCCGGACCGTTTCGGCTGACCTGTCTATCTTGTGGGCACCTTTTCTTTTCAGCCCACGAGCCTGCGGGTGCGGCCAGCGCCCGGCATTCCCTGCGCCCTCTTCACTTCGAAAGGCGCAACGCTTACCGCAAAATCCGGGCGCGATCCGCGTCGCGGCAATGTGAAGTCGTGCCCAATTCGCCGCTTGCGCGCCGTGCAAACCGGCAAGAGTGTGGGCGGACGCGCAAGCCTCGGTGCGCTCTCGCACCTGCGCTGCGTTCAACGTCGACCTGGATTGCAACGAACGCCGGCGGTCGGCACGGAAGGAGGAACCCCATGTCGAGATCGGCACAATTGGCGTCATCCGTCTTCGCAGCCCTTCTGTTCGTGTTGCAGGGCGCTGGCGGAGCGAACGCCGCCTCCGCGTTGCCGGATCCCGCCAAGGCCGGTGTCGCCGACAGACTCTTGCGGCTCGATTGCGGCCGCTCGCTGGCGAACGACGAATCGGTGTGGACGCCCGGTGAAAACGTCGGACGCAGTATCGCGTTCTCCTCGACCTGCTGGCTGATCAGGCACGGCGGCGACTGGTTGCTTTGGGACACCGGCGTGCCTGAGTCTGCGCACAACGATCCCAAGGGCTGGTCCACGCTGCCCAAGCTGATCGTCTATCACCTCGACAGAACCTTGACCGATCAGCTCGCCGACATCGGACTGAAGCCGGGCGATGTCTCCTATGTCGCGATATCGCACACGCATGGCGACCACATCGGCAATATGAGCCTGTTCCCCGATGCCACGGTCCTGATGCAGCGCGCCGAGTACAACTGGATCAATTCCGGCGACGGGCCGAACGACAACGTCAATCAATTGATGGCGCTGGCGCGCAAGCTGCTCGGCACGCCGAAAAAGCTTCGGCTCATCGACGGCGATACGGACGTGTTCGGCGACGGCAGCGTCACGCTGGTGTCGACGCCGGGGCATACGCCCGGCAGCCAGTCGCTGCTGGTGCATCTGAAGGCAAGCGGCTTCATCATCCTGTCCGGCGACGTCGTTCACTCCCTGTCGAATTTCGAAAAGGACGTCGTTCCCTCACTCAACACCGACAAGGCGGCATCGATCGCGTCGATGGAACGAGTCAAGCAGATGATCGCAACCTACAAGGCAAAGCTGTTCATCAATCACGACAAGACGCAGACCGACACGCTGAAGCTGCTGCCGGCGTATTACGACTAGCAAGCTACGGATGATCTCGCGTGACGTGCATCTCATCATTCGTCATTGCGAGCGCAGCGAAACAATCCATCGTGCAGCAAGCGGAGACGTGGATTGCTTCGTCGCTGTCGCTCCTCGCAATGACGAGGGGGCGCGATGCGCCGACTACTTCTTCTTCGCGCCGACCCGGCTGATGCTCTTGATCTCCATCGCCGGCCGGCCGCCTTTTTCGGCGATTTCCTGGTCCTGCGCGTGGATGAAGGCGCGGGCGGGTTCGTCGCCCTCGAGCCCGCCGAGAATCTCGGACGGCACGCGGCGGTTGGAGCGCTGGGAGTCGTCCTCATAGACGATGTCGAAGAAGGCGAATTCCCCTTTGGGATTGGTTCCGGGTTTTTTCGGCATGCGCGGCTTGTCATCGATCAAAGCGCAAGTGTCAAATAAAAAAGTGGCAATTTCCGCTGGAAAACGGCCTTCAGGAGGCCTTCGCCGCAACGTCCGGGATCTCGTCGGTCCACACCTTGAAGCTCACCAGCGTGTTCGGCCCGAACGTCTGGGTGATCGGAACATCGGAGGCATCGCGTCCCTGCGCAATCAAGACGCGGCCGATCCGCGGCTCGTTGTTGCGCGGATCGAAAGTATGCCAGCGGCCATCGAGATAGGCCTCGAACCAGCCGGCGAAATCGCCGGCCGCCCAGGGTTTCGGCGTGCCGATGTCGCTGAGGTAGCCGGTGCAATAACGCGCCGGAATGTTCATGCAGCGGCAGAAGGCGATGGCAAGATGCGCGTAGTCCCGGCACACGCCCTTGCGCTCGTTGAAGGCCTCCCAGGCCGTCTTGGTGGCGCGGGCGTGCTCGTAGCCGAATGCGATGTGCCGATGGACGAAATCGCAGATGGCCTGGACGCGCGGCCAGCCCAGCGGCGTCGCCTCGAACAGTTTCCAGGCAATGTCCGAAAGCCGGTCGGTTTCGCAGTAGCGGCTGCCCAGCAGATAGACCAGCGTGTCCGCCGGCAAATCCTCGACTGCATGCTGCCAGGCGTTGGCATGCACCGGATCGGGCAGGCCGCTGTCGCGCACCACGCCATCTGCGAAAAGACGCATCGGCCCTGCCGGAGCAACCATACGGCTGCACCAATTGCCGAAGCCGTCGCGGTAGGGCGTGATCGGCACCGCCGGATTGGTGGTGAGAAAGTCGGGGACGATGATGTCGGACGCGCGCGTGAAATGCGTGCCCAGCACCATGATCATGGGCGTCGGCTGCGGAAACTCGTAAGTGATCTCGAATCCGACGCGCAGCTTCATTCGAACCATGCCCCTGTGGTGACTTCGAGATGGCTACGGGGCCACCGAATGCAAGGCGAGTGCTGCTTATTCGGGCCATTGACCGGGCTCGCCTCGTGGCTGGCGGCGGCATCGGAACCGTACTTTCCGAGGTGCCCCGAGACACTGTTTCAGCTAGGGTTCATAAGCGCCCCGGCATAATCCGGGCCAAATGGTCCCGTAACCGTTCACATTCGCGAACGCATCCGCCGGACCTCGCGTCAAAGGTGTTATGGATGGTGGTCCGTTCATCCGAGAATCTGATACTTGATCGGCACAGGACGACAGTTGAACCGGGGCTGGGAATGGCAAATCGATTGACGGCGGCGCAAACCACTTCGGCGATGCGGCGCCGGGGACTTCTCGGCCTTGCAGCGCTGGCCGCGCTGACGGCGCTGACCTCTCCCGCGCTAGCGGCGAAAAAGCCGGCGGAGCCCGTCGAGGCCACCGCGCCGCGCGAGGCCGGCGAGCCGATCATGGCTATTGTCTCGATCAAGAGCCAGCGGGTCACCTTCTACGACGCCGACGGCTGGATTTTACGCGCGCCCGTCTCCACAGGGACCACCGGGCGCGAGACGCCGGCCGGCGTGTTCGCCGTCATCGAAAAGGACAAGGACCACCACTCCTCGATGTATGACGACGCCTGGATGCCGAACATGCAGCGCATCACCTGGAACGGCATCGCGCTGCATGGCGGGCCGCTGCCGGGCTATGCCGCCTCGCACGGCTGCGTGCGCATGCCCTTTCCCTTTGCGGAAAAACTGTTCGACAAGACGCGGCTCGGGATGCGGGTGATCATCTCGCCTCTCGATGCGGAGCATGCGGAGCCGGTCGAGATTTCCCATCCCGTGCTGTTCCAGCCGAAAGCCGGACGCGATCGCGGCTGCTCCCGGGCGCGCGGAAACGGCGGCCCGCGAGGCCACGGATGCCGCCAAGGAGGTCGACGACACCAAGAAGGCAGCAGCGACCACGGCGCGCGAGGCCGCGCCGGTAACGGCTGCGCTGAAGAAGCTCGAATGGCAGAAGAAGAGCGCCGACAACGACGTCGCCTATGCCGACAAGCTGCTCGCCAACGCCAAGACCGATCAGGCCAAAGCAAAGGCAGAAGACCTGAAGGCAAAGGCGGCCACCAAGGCCGAGCAGGCGACGACCCAGCTCGACACGGCGAAGACCGACGCGAAGACGAAACTCGATGCCGCGGCCGCCGCCAAGGATGCCGCCAAAGCAGCCGCGACCAAAAAGGCCGACACGGCGAAAGCGGCGCTCGATGCCAAGCTCGCGCTGGAGCCGGTCTCGGTCTATATCAGCCGCGCCACGCAAAAGCTGTATGTCCGCCGCAACACCCACAAGCCTGCGCCGGACGGCGGCGGCGAGGTGTTCGACACCTCGATCGAGGTGCCGGTCACGATCCGCGATCCCGGCAAGCCGATCGGCACGCATATCTTCACGGCGATGGCGAAGACCGATACCGGCCTGCGCTGGAGCGCGGTCACGATCGACAGCGGCGACGACGCCAAGGAAGCGCTCGACCGCGTCACCATTCCGCAAGATGTGCTCGACCGCATCGCCCCGACCGCGCAGCCGCGCTCCTCGATCGTGATCTCGGACGAGCCGCTCTCCAAGGAAACCAACTACCGCACCGAGTTCGTCACCGTGCTGAACAACCAGCCGCAGGGCGGCTTCATCACGCGCAAGCCGACGCCGCCGGATATGCTCGTTGCCGGCAGCAGCAGCTGGGGTGAAAGCCCCTTCTTCTCGTTCTTCCAGCCAAATCCGCCTCCGCAACCCGTCAACGCACGGCGGCGCGGCGGCCAGTATTACTATCCGAATGGGCAGCCGGGCTACCAGCAGCAGCAACAGCCGGGCTACTACCAGCGACAGGGCTGGTGAGATGGATTTGGCGAATAATCGAGCCACATAGATGCTCGTCATGCCCGGCCTTGTGCCGGGCATCCACGTCTTCACTGCACTCGTGCAAGAAAGACGTGGATGGCCGGGACAAGCCCGGCCATGACGAAAATTCCAAGGACTTTCCATGTTCAACAACAAGCAACTAACGGTCGCTCTCGTCCTGCTCGCCGGCATGGGCTCGACCGCCCACGCCGCGCAGTGCGGCAACGGGCCGGGCGGTTTCGAGACCTGGAAGCAGCAGTTTTCGGGCGAGGCCAGAGCAAAAGGCATCGGCGGCACCGGTCTCTCCGCATTGATGACCGCGAGCTACGCGCAGGCGACCATCAATGCCGATCGCGGCCAGCGCAGTTTTCGGCTTTCGCTCGACCAATTCCTGGTCAAGCGCGGCTCGGCGGCGATCGTCGCCAAAGGCCGCCAGCTTCGCCAATCGCAGGCGGCGATGTTCGCCAACATCCAGCAGCCGTTACGGCGTGCCGCCGGGGCCGCTGATTGCGATCTGGGGCATGGAAACCGGGTTCGGCACCCAGCACGGCAACCAGAACATGCTCTCCTCGATCGCGACGCTGGCCTATGACTGCCGGCGGCCGGACTATTTCACCGAGCAGCTCTACGCGGCGCTGCAATTGATCGACCGCGGCACGCTGTCGGCGACGCCAGCGCGGCTCAATGCATGGCGAGGTCGGCCAGACGCAGTTTTTGCCGAAGAACATCATGGCTTACGGCGTCGGCAATCTCGAGAGCTCGTCCGGCGCGCTGGCGTCCACCGCGAATTTCCTCAAAGCGCATGGCTGGCGCGCCGGCGCCGGCTATCAGCCGGGGGAAGCGAATTTCGCGGCGATCCAGGAATGGAATGCCGCCGAGGTCTATCAGAAGGCGATCGCGCTGATGGGCCGGCAGATCGATGGTGGAGAGTAGGTGGGCGTGAGAGAGGGACACGCTAATGCCGACCATCGCGTGGTTCTACGGTATTGCTATTCAGATGTTCTATAACGATCACCAACCGCCTCATTTTCATGCGCGTTATGGTCGAGCCAAAGCTATCGTTCGACTCTCGGATGGCGAGGTCATCGCCGGTGAATTGCCTCTCACAGCCACACGAATGGTGAGGGAATGGGCACTGGCGCGAAACGCCGAATTGCAGGATAATTGGGAGCGTGCGCGTGAGCACCTTCCCCTTCAAAAGGTCGCGGGCCCGGATGCAGATGAATGAGCTACCAATGGTCGATGTGCTGCGCCTGCGGGCGCTGGATGACCATCGCTTGTGGCTTCGCTTTACTGATGGGAGCGAAGGTGTTCGCGACCTTTCGGACGTCTTGGCCCAAGGTGGACCAATGGTCGAACCACTGAGGACGCCGGAGTTTTTTGCGCGCGCTTTTGTCGAGATGGGCGCGCCAACCTGGCCAAATGGCTTCGATCTTGATCCGATCAATCTTTACATGGAATTGCGCGACGCCGGGGCGCTTTCGCGGGTCGCAGCGGAATAGTCTATCGAAGCTACTTTCTGGAAAGAATTGCCCCAATATGCACGTCCGCTTCGTCGCACTTGCCTGCGCTTTCGTTATGGCCACCACCCCCGCATTCGCCGCGCGCTGCGGCGGCAACTTCAACAGCTTCGTCGCGAGTTTCTCGGCGGAGGCACAAGCGGCCGGCATCTCGCCTGATGTGATCAGCCAGGCACTGTCAGGCGTGGCGCAGGACGGCGCCGTGCTCGCCTTCGACCGCCGCCAGCACGCCACGTTCAGGAAGTCGTTCGAGGAATATGTCTCGACCCGCGTCGGCCCGGGCCGCATCAATGGCGGCCGCGCGCTGCTTGCCCGTCATGCCGCGCTGTTCACCCGCATCGAGCAGAAGTTCGGCGTGCCGCGCCAGATCATCGTCGCGATCTGGGGCCTGGAGAGCGATTTCGGCAAGGGCGACATCGGCAAGCTGCCGGTGATCCGCACGCTCGCGACGCTGGCGCATGATTGCCGCCGCACCGAGCTGTTCCAGGGCGAGCTGATGGCGGCGCTGAAGATCCTGCAGCGCGGCGACCTGCCGCTCTCCGACCTGATCGGCGCCTATGCCGGCGAGATCGGCCAGACGCAATTCCTGCCGTCGTCCTACATCAAGTACGGCGTCGATTTCGACGGCGACGGCCGCGTCGACCTGCGCCACAGCATTCCCGACGTGCTCGCCTCCACCGCCAACCTCTTGCACACCGCCGGCTTCAAGATGGGCGAGCCGTACGGCGAAGGCACCGCGAACTTCCAGGCGATGTATGAATGGAATCGCGCGGTGATCTATCGCAAGACCATCGGCTATTTCGCGGACAGGCTGGCGGGGAGGTGATCACCCCACCCCGTCTCGCATCGCTTCGCGATGCTCGCCGACCCTCCCCCTCCAGGCGAGGGTGGAACGTCATTCGCGGCGCTATTTCGCCTCCGCATTCTCCGCGCGCTTCTGCAGCGCGCGCCCGAGCAGTCCCCAGTAGGTCGCAGGGCGCAGCCGTTGAATGATCTCCGCGAACTTCGCGTCGCTGCCGATCAAGAGGCGCAGCTTGTTGGCCTCGATGGCGCCGGCGATGTGCATGGCGGCCGCGGCCGGGGATTTCTTCGCGACCTTGTCGAAGCGGTCGATCATCTCGGTGCGGCGCGCATTGTCGTTGACGCCGGTGCCGGTGCGGGAGTTGCGCGCGATGTCGGTGGCGATGCCGCCGGGATGCACCACAAGCACGCGCACCGGGCTCTCCGCCATTTTCAGCTCATGCCGCAGGCTTTCGGAGAAGCCGCGCACCGCGAACTTCGCCGCGCAATAGGCGGTCTGGCCGGGCGGGGAGATGATGCCGAAGATCGACGAGAGATTGACGATATGCGCCTCGCGCTGTGCGGAAAGATGCGGCAGGAAGGCGCGCGTGCCATGCACCACGCCCCAGAAATTGATGTTGATCAGCCACTCCATCTGCGCCTGGTCGATCTCGGTGAACTGGCCGAGCAGCGCCACGCCGGCGTTGTTGACGAGGATGTTGAGCGAGGGGTGGGCCGCGATCGCTCCTTCCGCGAACGCCTTGATCTGCTCGGCGTCGCCGACGTCGACCCTGTGCGTCGTGACCTTCGCCTTGCTGCCGATTTCGGCGGCGACCGCCTTCAGCCCGGCCTCGTCGCGGTCGGCGAGCGCCAGCGCGGCGACACCTCGCGAGACCATTTCGAGCGCCAGCGCGCGGCCGATGCCGCCGGCAGCTCCCGTGATCGCCGCCGCAGCTCCTTTGATTGCCGTCATCGAAAACTCCCGGTTCCCTTTCAATTCGGCGGGGAACCTAGCGGGCTCACCGTCCGGCGCAAGTCTGAAGGCGACGCGGGTCGCTCCATTCGCCCACGAAATGTGCAGAAGCGCTTGGTATGCCAACAATTTGCGATTTCTGTCGATTTCCTGAATTTGGAACCGAACCATCCGCCGCCGAGGCTTTTAACAAGCGATAGCTTTGCTCACACAGATCATTATGGGAGGCGGCCCATGGGACAAACAAAACCCTTGCGCGCAACTGCGCTCATCGTCGAGGACGACGCCATGCAGCGGGACATGATTTCCATGCTGCTGGAGGAAAGCGATTACGACGTCATCATGTGCGAGACCGCCGAAGAGGCGCTGCTGGTGCTCGACCGGAAGGGCCGCAAGCTGTCGTTCCTGATGACCGACGTCAATCTGGCAGGTCCCATGAGCGGCGCCGAGCTTGCGACGATCGCGCATCAGCGCCATCCCTTGCTCGGCGTGGTCGTGACCTCGGGCAAGCCGCTGAACGGCAGGTTGCCCGACGGCGTGAAGTTCTGGTCCAAGCCATGGGCGGCGCTCGACGTGCTGCGCGAGGCTGAGCTGGCGCAGCAGGCCTCGCGGCAGCCGAGGTCTCATGGCGGTGGTGTGAGGTCGATCCATTAAGGTGCTGCGCTCCTTCCCGGGGGTAAGCGCGGATGATAGCCTTGCGGGATGTCGATCTCCTTCCTTCTGACCTCGCTGATCGTGATCGTTTCGCCGGGCACCGGCGTGCTCTACACCCTGGCTGTGGCGCTGAGCCGCGGCTCGCGGGCGAGCGTCGCCGCCGCCTTCGGCTGCACGCTCGGCATCTTGCCGCACATGCTGGCGGCGATGCTCGGGCTTGCCGCGGTGCTGCACACCAGTGCCTTGGCGTTTTCGGCGCTGAAATGGTGCGGGGTGGTCTACCTGCTCTATATGGCCTGGCAGACCCTGCGCGAGCGCGGTGCGCTCGCCGTCGATGGGCAGGCGGACGATACCAGGGGACGCCGGGTCGTCGTCACCGGCTTCCTGATCAACATTCTCAATCCGAAACTGTCGATCTTCTTCCTCGCCTTCCTGCCGCAGTTCATCGGAGCCGACGAGGCGCACCCGCTGGCGCGGATGCTGGAGCTGTCCGCCGTCTTCATGCTGATGACCTGGGTGGTATTTGCTTTGTACGGCCTGTTTGCCGCCGCCGTCCGCGACCGCATCGTCAGCCGGCCCAATGTGATGAGCTGGCTGCGCCGCGCCTTTGCCGGCGGCTTCGCCCTGCTCGGCGCGCGGCTGGCTTTGGCGGATCGCTAGCCTTCAACTTCCGCCGGAATCAAAAAGGCGGGCCCGGCCCGCCGTTCTTTCATCCCGGTTAGGTGCCCGGGCGGAGCTGAGCACCCCACCCGGGCAGAAGAACTACTTCTTCTTTCCCTTCTTGGCCTTCTTCGCCTTCTTAGCCTTCTTCGCTTTCTTAGCCATAGTATCCTCTCAGGGTTTAATGGATGGAACGCGACACGAGAGGCATGCTCGGCGGAGGGCCAGCCTCGCAAAATCCTCGATTGACAACGAAACAGATTCGCGGCGCGCTGGCATCGCACTGTCACCTCAGTGTCATTGCGTTATCCACAGCTGTCTGCGTTTTTGTGAGCTTTTTGCCGAAAATGCGCGGCGATGAGTGCATCTCGCGGCGCAATTCGCATCCTGGGCGAGTCTTTCGCGCGCATGCCACCCGCGCCATGGCTAATTTCGTCTTAGCGAGCCGTCTTCATCAATTCAAAACCACGCCGCGCTTTCCGCGCGCCCCTTGAGACTCCATTAAGCCGTGCCGCTCCATCATGTCCGCAATAACACGGAGATGGCCGGGGCGGGCCGTCCCAAAGACAGAGGGGGCAGGACGTCAAATCCTGCAGTCGCGATGCTGAACCTTCCCACCTTGTGGACGGTGTTCGTCGTCAATTTTCTTTCGGTTGGCCTGATCTGGGCCTATGTCGCACGCAGCTATCCCAAGCTCGTGGCGGCGCGGTTCTGGACGGCGTCCGCATTCACCGGCGCGGTCGGCGCGCTGCTCGCGATGGCCGTCATGTTCATACCCGGCTCGTTGCTGCCGCTGCTGGCAGGCGGCACCGTGATGATTTTCGCCGCCTTCCTCGCCGCGATGGGCATCCAGCGCTTCTATGAGCGGCCGGTCTGCTGGCGGCTTGCCTGTCTGGCGACGGGCCTGACCTTCGCCGCCCTGTTTTTCTTCGTCGAGATCCACGACAGCATGACCATGCGCGTGCTGATCTATTCGGCCGGCCAGTCGCTGCCATTCGCGATCACCCTGAAACTGCTGCTGGCGAGGTACGACGGCCGCGTCCATCCGGGCGCCCGGCTCGCGGGGGTCATCTCCTGCCTGATCATCGCGATCTATGCAGCCAGGGCAATCGGCAATCTTGCCGGCATCGATATCTCGTTCGCGCGATCCAGCATGGGGCAGGGCGTACTGACGCTGGGGCTGATCTTCCTGTCGATGGCCTTCAATTTCGGTTTCCTGCTGATGGCGATCGACCGGCTGCGCAACGAGGTCGCCGACCTCGCGCTGCTCGACGACCTCACCGGCGTCGGCAACCGCCGCCAGCTGGTCGCGCGCCTCACCGAGGAATGCGCGCGCTCGGAGCGCAGCAGCGAGCCGTTCGCGCTGCTGGTGATCGATCTCGACGGCTTCAAACAGGTCAACGACACCCATGGCCACGCCGCGGGCGACGCCTGCCTGCAGCATTTCACCCTGATGGCGCAGACGCGCCTTCGCCCCGGCGACTTGCTCGCGCGCACCGGCGGCGACGAGTTCTGCATCGTGCTGCCGTCCTCGACCTTGCGCGAGGGCGCGATGATCGCCCGCCGCGTGCTCGACGTCTGCCGGCAGGATGCCGAGGGCTGCACCGGAGGCGACATTCCGATCGCGGTTTCGATCGGCGTCGCGCAATGGACCGCCGACATCGGCGCGTTCCCGGACCGGCTGATCGCGGCCGCCGACCACGCGCTCTACGCCGCCAAGAAGGACGGCAAGAACCGCTATGCGGCCTGGGATCCGTCGCCGCCGCTGGTGCCCGCGCTGGATTTTCTGCCGGCGCTGCCGGAGCGCAAAATCGCCTGAAGGCGTGCTAGGAAGAGGGCCCACGAGGCCTTCCGTATGATCCTTCGCCTTCTCGCGATTGCCTTCACGCTCATCGCGCTTTCACCTTCCGCTTCCGCCGAGCGCCGACATCGCAGCGCTCGCCAAGCTGTCCGGCACGCCCGATATCCCCGGCCTCAAGATCGTCTGGCTGTCGCCCTGGGTCGAGCTTGCCAAAGCCCATCCCTGGAAGAACATCATCGTGCACCAAACCGAGGGCCCGGCAGGATCAGCGCGCGGCGGCGCGGGCGAGCAGCACAGGAATCCGACGCGGCGCGGCGTCATGGTCTGGGTCGAGACTGACGGGGTGGTCTACTGGGCGGTGTCCGACGATCTGGTGCCGACCCATACCGACGGCGCCGACCGCAACGACAACAAATACATCGACAACGGCACGACCTTTCACCAGGTCAACAAGGACACCTCGATCGGCGTCGAGTTTGCCGGCAACTATCCCGACGTGACGCGGCCGGCGACGCAGGCGCAGATCGATGCATGGCGAATCCTCGTGCAGGTCCTGCGCGCGCGTTACGACATCCCGCTCGAGCGCGTCTACGCCCACAACTGGATCGACTACAAGGACAAGCGCTATTGCGAGGGCTGCGCGCTGGCGACCCTGGCGCGCGAGTGGGGGAAGTGATCCTCAGTCGTCATGCCCGCGCTTGACGCGGGCATCCACGTCTTCCTTCTGCGGCCATGACGACGTCCCTTTCAACATCGGTTGACCGCCTCCACACTGTTCAAGCAAGCTGCCGGCCGCGCGGTTGCAACCTTTCATTGAAGGGCAGGGCATCATGGCCGAATTTCCCGTCAATCCGACGCGTGTCGATCCCTACAAGAATTTCAAGTTCCGCGTGAAATGGGACGGCAAATTCGTTGCCGGTGTCTCGAAGATCAGCGCGTTGAAGCGGACCACCGAAGTGGTCGAGCATCGCGAGGGCGGCGATCCCTCGACCTCGCACAAGTCGCCGGGCCGCACGCAGTATGAGCCGATCACGCTCGAACGCGGCCTCACGCAGGATACCGATTTCGAGGACTGGGCGGCAAAGGTCTGGAATCTCGGAGGGGCCCTGGGTTCGGAGGTGTCGCTCAAGGATTTCCGCAAGGACATCCTTATCGACATCTTCAACGAGGCCGGTCAGCTCGTGCTGTCCTACAAGGTCTTTCGCTGCTGGGTCTCCGACTATCAGGCGCTGCCGAATCTGGACGCCGATACCAGCGACGTCGCAATCGAGCAGATCACGCTGCAGAACGAAGGGTGGGAGCGCGACACTTCGGTCGTCGAACCGCAGGAGCCGAGTTTCACGGGAGGAAATGCATGATGTCGATTCTCGCGTTGCCGTCGCTTGGCTCGCGGCCGCTCAGGACATTCAGCCTGCTGCCAGCGCTCGCGCTATTGTCTTGCGTCTCGCTGGTGGTCGCGCTGGAGACGCCGAGCAAGCCGTTCCTCGACAAGAACAGTTTCTATCTGTCGTCGTCCGGCTTTCGCGTGCAACTCGCCAACGACGCCGCCGGCAAGAAGGCGCTGCATGCGCTGCCGCCACACCAGTTCGTCACCCACAGCATCGGCGGGCAGGCGCGCTACTTCTATGCCGAGCCGCAGCATTGCAGCTGCATCTTCGTGGGCACCCAGCAGGCCTACGAGTCCTATCGCAACATGCTGAGCCAGCAATTGCCGCAGGCCGACGGCATCTCGCCGGATTATCGCACGCAGGCTTCGACCTTGCTGAACTCGACGCCGGCGGGATTTCGGACCTTGCAGGATCCGGGTTACCTGCAGGAGTATTTCCGGAGCTATTATTGAGCTTGCTCGACATCTCCGAATGTCGTCCCCGCGAACGACAGTGACCAACAAAAAAGCCGGCGTTGCCGCCGGCTTCCTTGTCTGTACTTGCTCTGATCGCGATTAGTGCGCCGCTTCCAGCGTCGCCGCCTCCTGGCGAGCGATCGTGCCCTTGACCGCGGACTGCACCTTCTCGAAGGCGCGGACCTCGATCTGGCGGACGCGCTCGCGGGAGACGCCGAACTCGGCTGCGAGATCTTCCAGCGTCATCGGGTCGTCGGCGAGCCGGCGCGCCTCGAAGATGCGGCGTTCGCGCGCGTTGAGCACGCCCATCGCGCCATGCAGCGCGTCGCGGCGGTGATCGTACTCCTCGTGCTCGGCCATCAGGACTTCCTGGTTGGGCGAATTGTCGACCAGCCAGTCCTGCCATTCGCCGGCTTCGCCGTCGTCGCGGATCGGCGCGTTGAGCGAGGCATCGCCGCCGAGCCGGCGGTTCATGTCGACAACGTCCTGATCGGTGACGCCGAGGCGCTTGGCGATGATCTTCACCTGGTCGGGGCGCAGATCGCCCTCGTCCAGCGCGCTGATCTTGCTCTTCGCCTTGCGCAGGTTGAAGAACAGCTTCTTCTGGTTCGCGGTGGTTCCCATCTTCACGAGCGACCACGAACGCAGGATGTACTCTTGAATTGACGCCTTGATCCACCACATGGCGTAGGTGGCAAGACGGAAGCCTTTCTCGGGTTCGAAACGCTTCACCGCCTGCATCAGGCCGACATTGCCTTCCGAGACGACCTCGGAGATAGGCAGGCCGTAGCCGCGATAGCCCATGGCGATCTTGGCCACGAGCCGGAGATGGCTGGTGACGAGTTGATGCGCCGCGTCGCGATCGTCATGCTCGCGCCAACGCTTGGCGAGCATGTATTCCTGCTGGGGTTCCAGCATGGGAAACTTGCGGATCTCGGCGAGGTAACGGGAAAGGCCGGATTCTCCATTGAGAATCGGCAAGGTAGCTGTGCGGGCCATAAGTAGCGCCCTCCAGTTGGTTCAGGCCCCCGATAGCGGCGGGCCAGGCAGAACGACCCCTTCCTTTAAAGCCGGTCGAACTGCGATGTTCCGCGTCGGATGTTTGACGCAGGTGCACAATACGCTACATGCACCTGCATGGGAAGTTAACAAGCCGTCACCTTCCTGTGTGTCAGGTATAACTTTTTGCAATAACAGTGCTTTTTCGAAAAGCCTGCGTCATCTCGCCGCTTCCAGGGCCCTCTGCAGGGAAAGCAAATCCTCCGGCAGCGGCGCCTCCCAGCGCAGAATTTCTCCGCTTCGAGGGTGCTCCAATACCAGGAGGTACGCGTGCAAGGCTTGCCGGTCGAGGTTGGTCAGCGCCTCCCGACTTTGGCGACCTAGCTGGGTCGCCTTGGTCTTGAAGTGCGGGCCATAGACGGAGTCGCCGAGCAGCGGATGGCCGATATGGGCGAGATGCACCCTGATCTGGTGGGTCCGTCCGGTCTCGAGTTTCAGCGCGAGCAAGGAGGCGACCGGCTTGCCGTCCTGACCGTTGAAAGCTTCCCTCACTTCATAATGAGTGACCGCCTCGCGGCCACCCTCGCGTACCGCCATCTTCTCGCGCGCATGCGGATGGCGATCGAGCGGCGCATCGATGCTGCCGCGGGGACGGTTGGGCACGCCCCAGGCAAAGGCGAGATAGCCGCGTTCCATGGCGCCGGTGCGGCCGTGGTCGGCGAACTGTGCCGACAGCGACGCATGTGCGCGGTCGTTCTTGGCGGCGACCAAAAGCCCCGAGGTGTCCTTGTCGAGCCGGTGCACGATGCCGGGCCGGCGCACGCCGCCGATGCCGGAAAGGCTCGCGCCGCAATGGGCGATCAGCGCGTTGACCAGCGTTCCCGTGGCGTGGCCCGCGGCCGGGTGCACGACGAGGCCGGCCTGCTTGTCGATGACGATGATGTCGTCGTCCTCGTAGACGATATCAAGCGCGATCGCCTCGCCCCTGGGCTCGGCTTCGACCGGCTCCGGCAGGTCGATTATGATCGTCTCGCCCGGGCTGACGTGATAAGCGGGGTCGCGGACGACAGCGGCGCCTGACCTCACCTGTCCATCGAGGATCAGCGCTTTCAGCCGCGAGCGCGACACCTCGGTGAGGTGCGCCGCGAGCACGCGGTCGAGCCGCACGGAGCCTTCGTCGCCGGAGACGGTGACGCTGTGCTGCGCGGTGTGATTTGAAGACGAGCCTTGCATGACCGACACATTCTACCCCGAACCGAGCCCCGAGCACGCCGCGCTGATGGCGCGCGTGCGCAAGATGATGCTGATCGCGGGTATCACCACGGCGGTCGCGATCGGCGCCATGCTGGTCGCCATCGGCTATCGCCTTTTCACCCTGGAGGGAAGCTCCGCCACGACCGACATCACCGCGCGGCTGCCCAAGGGCGCCAAGATCTACGCCACCGCGGTCGCCGGCGACCGCCTGGTGCTGATGCTCGACGTCAACGGGCAGACCGAAATCCGCACCTTCGATGCGCACACGCTGAAACCGGCCGGCAGCCTCAAGTTCACGACGGAGCCGTGATTTTCACTCTCCCCCTTGCTTGCCCGCCGAAGCCTTTGGCGAAGGCGGGCGGGGAGGGTCGGCCGAGCGAAGCGAGGTCGGGGTGGGGGTACCCAAGGCACCGAACCCGGAGATTCACCCCAAGAACCGCCGCGATTTCCCGCACGATCTCTCCTTGCGAACCGCTCCGTGACCCGCTATTTCCTGACGCTCACGCGCGCTTGCTCCCTTCGTCTAGCGGTTAGGACGCGGCCCTCTCAAGGCTGAAACAGGGGTTCGATTCCCCTAGGGAGCGCCAATGATTTCAATTACTTGGGTCAAGTGTTTCGCGCGATGCAGCGCCTTCTTCAACTTTTCTTCAACTGAATTTCCGCTTATTGCGGTGTCCAACGGCGTAGCCCGCGAGAAATTCGACCATAGCAAAGGTTCGCCGTGTCGTAAGCGATACGCGCAGTTCTTGTCCTATGAGACCTACAGGCTATCCCATGAACAAAGATGCCAACGACGACGATGACGATGGCATAGATGACGACGCTGAGGAGAGCGCCCGGATTCCATTGCAGGCTGCCGTTGCCTGGATTGCGACGCGCGATCAATTGTTCACTCTCTCACTCTCCGAATGGCAGCTGGAGAAGATGGAAGAACTTATCGATCGTGCCGGTCTTAGACCCGAATATTCTGTTGAGGAGTCATCGGACCAGACTCCGTGATGCCATTGTGGATGGCAGCGTTAATCGCCTGGGG
Organism: uncultured Alphaproteobacteria bacterium; assembly: GCA_963732085.1. Classification (GTDB taxonomy): domain Bacteria; phylum Pseudomonadota; class Alphaproteobacteria; order Rhizobiales; family Xanthobacteraceae; genus Bradyrhizobium. Next base: position 75,553 of record CAVSYJ010000003.1, read on the forward strand.
TCAGAAGTTCGTCTCGGTGATTGGCTTCGAATTGGGCGACGTTTGGCCGTTTAGTCCGGAGGTCCGGTTGTCAGGCAACGACATAGACGGCATGGCAATAACCGACGAACGCGGTATGGCCCTGCATCCGGCCGGTATATTGGCGCCATGGTCGGACTGGATATGTCGGGTCACCATTCAGAAGAGACCAGCTCGAAGCTCAGTTCCCCTCCAAATCTGCCAAAGATTCACAATACGAGCCCCTGGGTCGTGACCATAAGAGCCGAGAGGCCATGGAGGAGTATCTGCAGTTGTTCCCAACAGCGCGCAAGCGATCCGCAACCACTGTGAAAAAGCAACTGGAGGCCCTCAACCAGAGGCTCAAGGAGCTTAATAAAGAAGAAATAGGCGAGGCCACGTTCAAGAGGCTGCGGAGTAAGATAAGGGACAACGAAATTCGCTGACCTTAGTTGATCCATTCGTGATCCCGGTTGATCCAGGACACGCGGTCGCTCGTGAGGCATGCCTTTGGCCAGGAGAAATCATGGCCGAACTTGCTTACACGATCGATGAGGTCTGCAGTCTGTCGAAGTTCGGACGCACGACCATCTATGCAGCCATCCGCGATGGCGATCTCAAGGCCCGCAAGTTCCGGCGGCGTACCGTTACACAGCCTCAAGGACGGCTCCGTGCTCCCAACGTGAGATCCTCGTTGCTTGCCTGTCGTACACTGGCCCTTTAGGGCGCAGCCTTGGCACGCGTTGGTCCAGTACCGCCGCAGTGTCTTGCCCTCTTCCTCATTGGTGTAGTGATAGGTTAGCGGCTCTCCCGCGGACGAAGATAAACGTCGTCTGCCGCGACATAGACGAAGTCCTGCTTGCCGAAGCGCCCCTTGGCGTTGATGCCCGAGGTCATCGGCTTCGGCAGATAGACCGTAACGCCGGTTTGCTCACCGGCAACAATTTCCTCGCCGCTATAGTACCCGCGATCGGCAATAGCCTCGATGGTCTCGGAACCAATCGCTGCGCGCGCCTGCTCGGTCATGTCAGATAGTTGGCCCCGGTGAGACCCAACATTGATGACCTCATGAGCAACAATGAGATGATGCCTGGTGTCGACGGCACTTTGAACATTATACCCGACCATCCCACTGCCTCGGCCACTTGTGTCCATCGAGCGAGCATCGGGATCAGTCAGCGATATCTGTTTGTCCTCGGTCTGCATCATCAAGGTGTTCAGACCGTTGAGGCGTTGAATCTCTTCACGCAGCGTCGCAATCTTCTCGTTGAGCCGGGTGATCTTGGCCTCCGGTACCGCTTGCCCCTGCCGGTCGGCGCTGTCGACTCGAGAGATAGCCCGCTATCTCTCGTCAATCTACACCCGACGTCGCTGCATCTTGGCCTGCGTAAAGTTCCGATCTCGCGTGTTGACGGCCTTGAACTTACTGCCGTCGATCGCAACGCTCGCTTCGCTGAACAGCTCAAGGCGCCGGCAAAGCACCACGAACTCACGGCAAACCCCGCGGATAGCCTCGCCATTGTCCTTCCGGAAGTCGGCGATGGTCTTGAAGTCCGGCATCAGGCGGCCGGTCAGCCAAACCAGCTCGATGTTACGCTGGCACTCCCGTTCCAGGCGCCGGCTCGACTGCACCCGATTGAGGTATCCGTAGACGTAAATCTTCAACAACGTCGCCGGATGGTAGGCCGGCCTTCCTGTCGCCTCCGGCTCAGCGCCGCCGAAGCCCAGCCTGGCCAGATCAAGCTCATCGACAAAGACATCGATCGCCCGGACCGGATTATCCTCGGACAAATAGTCTTCCAGCCGCTCGGGAAACAAAGTGCTCTGACTGCGGTCATCGCCAACGACAAAGCGCGTCATCGATCCTCCCGGCCGAATCGCCGGAGAATCATATCATCGAGGGTGTTTTCACACAGTCTGGACCCGTTTCGGACATTAGCAGCGCAGACTATCAATTCGGCCAACTGACCCGCGGCGGATGTGGTAACTTACTCCTCGGCAGAGACGCTTCGAAACCGAGGACTGCTATGCCTGAAAGCCATCCGCGCAGGCTCACGGCCATTCTTGCAACCGACATTGCCGGGTACAGCCGCCTCGTCGAAAATGACGACGAAGACACGCTCGCCCGATGGAAGGCACATTGGCACGCGCTCGTCGAGCCCAACGTAAAGGAATTTCACGGTCGGATAGTAAGGGTGATCGGGGACGGAGCAATTGTGGAATTCACAAGCGTCGTGGACGCCGTGCGCTGTGCCGTTGAGATACAGCGCGGCATGGCCGCGCGCAACGCTGACGTGCCACAAGACAAACGAATCGAGCTTCGTATGGGCATCAACTTCGGAGAACTCATCCTTGATGGCGACGACGTTTGCGGTGATGCTATAAACATAGCGGCACGTTTGGAGGCGCTGGCGGAGCCTGGGGGGATTTGCGTTTCCGGCAGGGTACAGGAGGACGTCCGGGGCAAGCTCGACATCGTCTTTGAGAACGCGGGCGAGCAGCAGCTAAAGAATATTGCGCGGTCAGTGCGCATATACCGCATACGGATAGGTTCGGGGGCGCCTACCCCTCCGGTCATCCCGCGGAAACCGGGCGCTGCCAGATCCAGGCTGCGAGTGGGCCTAGTCGCGGTCGCACTGCTTTTCCTGCTCGGCGGCGTCTGGCAATCGGTCTCCCACCCGTTCTCTCTATCGCAGGTATTTCGCGAGGTGCAGGCCCCCGCTCTGCTGCCTGACAAGCACTCTATTGCCGTGCTCCCCTTTCTCAATATGAGCAGCGACCCCGAGCAAGAGTATTTCAGCGACGGGATGACTGAGGATCTCATTACGGAGCTCTCCAGGCTCACAGGGTTGTTCGTCATCGCCCGCAACTCCGTTTTCACATTTAAGGGCAGGGCGGTCAAAACTGCCCAAGTGAGCCGAGAGTTAGGGGCACGATACCTCGTCGAGGGAAGCGTGCGCAAAGCCAACAACCGAATTCGGATCACGGCACAGTTAATCGACGCCAACACGGGTTATCACATGTGGGCTCAGTATTACGACCGGGACTTACAGGACGTCTTTGCCGTGCAAGAGGAGATCGCCCGGAGGATCACGAGTGCGCTGGCAGTGGAGTTAACAAACGAGGAGGATAAGCACATGGGACGACCATACACGAGCAGTGAGGTGGCCTGGGAGTATTTCATGCGCGGGGCAGAGCTCTATCGGCGCTTCACACCCACGGACAATGCGCATGCGCGGGACCTTTTCGAGAAAGCTATTGGCCTGGACCCGGAGTTTGCAAGGGCGTACGCGAATCTGGCCGCCACCCATCGGACAAGATTCCAATGGGAGTTGGAGTCAGGACCCCGAATCTTCAGCGGATCTGGAATATCGCATGGCGCAAAAGGCGGTTGAGCTGGCGAGAAGGGAGCTCGAACCTAAGCCTTCGTTGCCATTTGCTCTCGAACAAATGGGCCGGTGTCTCGTGTACAGAGAGAAACAACAAGAGGCCCTTCAGGCGGCAGAGGAGGCGGTCCAACGCAATCCCAACTACGCGGATGGCTATTCCTTATGGGCGCAAGTGCTGGTCTATTTGGGTAAACCGGAAGAAGCGCTTCGCAAATCGCAAGAAGCTATCGACCGCAATCCGATATATCCGTTCTACTACGACTTCTACCGCGGCCAGGCTTATTACGTGTGGGGCGTCCTGACCTCAGCACAGGACCCTAACGCCAGCAGGCAACGTTTTGAGGAGGCCGAGACACACCTTCGGGAGGCCCTCAGGAAAAACGACAATTTTAGGCCGGCCCGCTCGTACCTCGTGGCTGTCCTCAGTGAGCTTGGTCGGCAGGACGAGGCGGTGCAAGAGATGAACATATCCTTGGAGAAAGGTGAGCCGTTAGCCAAAATCTTGAAGGGTGGCAACCAGCAGCTCGTTGAGGAGAATATCCGCAAGCTAACCCCATATACAAATCAAGAGATCAGAAACCGCCTTGCGGAGGCCTGGCGGGAGGCGGCGCGTTGATGAGAAGGCCCCACAAGCATAGAAAAGGTGCCCCGAGCTGTAAAACGGCGTCAACTGCCCGTGCAAAATTCGCCAGGACGTCAAACACGTTGCGATGGTCTTCGGCATGTCCCGCTGGCAGCTCCGGTACAGGCTACATCAACCCTGCGAGCAGGCCGCACTCATGGTTTGTTGCAGCGCATAAGTCCGTTCATGGCACAACTCGGACATCGCGCTATGTCCGAGTTGAGTCCGCTATGCGCGCCAAAGCGGACATGCCGATCATCATCCCAGAGGGGTTTATTTTAGCCTCCGGCATCCCCACATACTGACCATGGCCCAATGGCAACCACCCAAGCGCGAACCCGCAAAGTCCAAGGCCGAGCTACGCGAGATGCTGGCCGAGGCCGTCCGCAATACGCAGGCTGAGAATAAGCGCCCACCGAAGGCCAAGAGAGATCGCGGCTAGGGCGACCTGCCTGCTGCGTCAAATATTCAATAAATTGTGTACGTCGTCTGCTCCGCGCGTTTCATCTTGCCTTCACAAAACTGCTCTATGAAGCACCCATGAGTGACGCGAAACAAAAATACGATGCATCGACCGTCGCCGTAATGCGGCAGGCGCTGAACGAGATCGTCACGGATCGTCGGTTCTTAGTCCGAAGGTCCGTCACGCCGCTCGAGGTGGCGGAGCATATCCTTCAGCAGGCAGCGTCTGGCGAGCGCGACCTCAACCGTCTGAAGAGCTCTGCATTTGAGAAATTGGCTCCCGCTGCCTAAGCGTACCTCCCGCTTGGTGAAGCCTCGGGACAGCGAACTGATTGCAATCATCCGACCTTCGGGTGTATTGGAATACGCATGTGGGATGCCGCAAGCGTTGCGCTCCTCAAAGAACTATGGGCCAGCGGCCACAGCGCCGCGCAGATCGCCCCTCGGCTAGCACACAGCCGCAACGCGGCGTGCGCCAAGTTGCTGCGCATGGGCTTGAAGCGCGGACACAAGCCGCCCACCGCCAAACCCAAGATCATGTCGGCGCCGAAGCGAAAGCCAATGCTGTTGGCGGCCTGTGCTCGCCCGGTTCATAAGGTTGTGTCTACGCGCAAGCCAATAGTGAGGCAGCCTAAGGAACTCACCAAGTCACAGTTAAATGAAATGCTGGTTGAGGCCGCCGCTAACACGGCGCGACTGCTTCGATGATACCTTGCCTGGGAGGAGCAACAACATGACACCACGCAGCACCGAGGAATTTTCCACCAGGTTGATCGACGGGACTCCCTTCGTGATCATGGGCAACACGATGCCGCCCCGGGATCATCCTGATGAAGACGAAGAGGACGAAGAGGACGAAGACCGCGCCGACGAACCGCCGGTCGTGCGCGAGCCGGACGAAGACTAGAGCATGATTCCCCACGCAAAAGCCGCCAAGGTCGCCCTCGACGGCTTATGCCTTCGTTGCGTTTGCCTAGAGGTTTGCTGCGCCGAGCGGTGCTCGAACGTAGCCCAAGCCTGCTAGCCATCGGACGCAAAGCCTCCATTTTAATGAGGCGTTCCGATGCGTTGCCGAGTATGTCGGGGCCAACGTATCCCGATATAATGGATGCTGTCATTAGCACTGATGCTGATCAAGCCAGCGGTGCTGTCCTAACGACGAAATGGCCCGCGAGCGTAAGACCGAGTCGAGGCTTACGCGGAATTGTTTTCCAAGGGTGCTTGTTTGCATTGTTTGTACCAGTCTTGAGGTGGAGCGACTATGGCATGCGTTTGAAGGCAAACGAAATTGACGACAGTATCGTTGGTTGGGAGGCATTCTGGCCCTCCAGCCGATGAACTGTAACCACAATAGCAATTTGTTATCGAGTTCGCCATCACAACCGCCTTCTGAAAGCAGAACGATCAGACGGCATGCTGGTGTCGAACAACGCGGCGTAGGTCGCGCGGCGGGTCAGCGAATTGCCATGCCGCTTCATCGATCACAGGTTCTTCTTCATCGAAGAACGCCTTGACGTTCACTACTCTCGCAAACTTGTCAGCCGGGAACGTGACCAATGAACATTCGACAAGGTCTATCGCCTTGAGAGTCCGTTTGATAGGCCGGACTTGTGCGACTCGTAATCTTTGGCCCTGTAGCCGATACTCAACCCATTAAAGGCGGGTCGTGGCTTCATCTTTAGAAGTTCGTAAGTGTCGCGACCACGCTTTGTGTCGGTCGCCAGTTTGCCGGTGAGATGCAGTCCGTGGCTGTCTTCTATCATATTGGTCCAAATACCTACCGGCGTTTGATCCGCAGCGGACTTGTCGCCATGTTGCAGAAGCATCGCGGGCCATGACTTGTCACCGCTCTTTGCTTCCGAGATTGTTTTTCGGAATGCGCCGGGTGCGACCGTGTCGCCGTAGGAGTCCACGTTACCAAACGTAGACCCCTAGCCGAAAACAATTCCTTGATCTTCAGCGGCGATTTTAATCTCTAGCGGGCAATAAGTGTAGTTCATAAAAAGGTGTCCTAAAAATAATCGGTTGGAAATTGGATCGGCGTGCTATAGGGCCGCTCCGACAAAAAGGAAGCAACATGGCCAAGAAGAAAAAAGTAATTCGTCGTCTATGGACGAAAGAAGATTTTCGCACGTTGAAGACGATGGCAAAGGCGAAGCAAGGCGCGAAGAAGATAGCCAAGGCGTTAAGGCGGACTGTAGGCGCAACCCGTATGATGGCGGTGAAGCGCGGGGTGTCGTTGAGTATGCGGGGGTGAACCGGAAGCTAGGAGGCTGCAAACTTTTGCCGCAGTTAGCGCTTCAATCTTCGGGATAGCCCGAAGGGAAAACCATATGAATACGCCAAAGGTGGAAGTGCCCACCGAACTGCGAAACTTGGCTGAAAGAGCAATTGAGCAAACCGAGCAAGCGTTCGGCATGTTTTTTGACGCCGCCAACAAGTCGGTAGCAGCGGTTCCGCTTCCGACGATGGAACTTTCTAAAAGGGCGCTAATACTTGTCGAGGAAAATTTGAAGGAAGCTTTCAGCCACGCGAAAAAGGTAGCCCAAACATCCGATCCACAAGAAGCGGTTCGAATTCAGGCGGAGTTTCTAAAAAGCAAATTTCAGAAGGCGAGCGAACAAATAACCATCATTGCCGACGAAGTTATGGCCGCCGCTAAGAATGCGACGAAGGCGAAACCCTAAACGACCTGCCACCATTATATCCTAGATTAATCCGTCATCCCTTCGGATCGGTTATCACAATCCATAGAGAGTAATAGTATCGCCTCACTTTTCCTTCAACCGAGTGCGTTAGCCAAAGAGGTCGGAGGACAGGTCTATGATTGAGGTTCGAAAATATTTGGACAACGCCGAAAACTGCATGGAACTAGCAGAAAAGGCGACAGAAGCCCCCGAGCGCGCACGCTACTTACGCATGGCTAAAAGTTGGCTTGCTCTCGTGGAAGAGCAAGAGTGGTTGGAAGGCAAAATATCGCCGTTGTCGGGAAGCAAGCATGGCCAGACACAAGACTTATCCCATTGAGTAGAAGTCTACTATCCTTTCGCATCAAGGCCGCCGCCTTAGCCGCTCGTTGTATGGGGACCAGCTAGCCTACTCCGATGGCAAGTTTGCAAGCGGATGCGGGATCGCGCTAAACGGCACGCGCCTTACATCATTGTATCGCTTCACGAGATCCAACAGCCTTTGCTTTGTAAACGGGTCTGCCTTGTCGGCAAGGTCCCGGATTAACCGCACCCGTTGCTCAGAAAAGTCTTCGTTCATGACGCACCCCGCAACAGACTGAGTTCAATAATTTCAGCATAGTGCAAGACGCTTCCGGTCGCGCCGTCGTTGCGGAAGGTTGTCCACAGGCTGCCAGCCGTGCCAGCGGCGCGTTAAACCCCACTGTTAAGGGTTGCCCAAACGAGCGGCGCGAAGAGCGGCGTAACTGACGATCAAGTCAATAGCCGCTGACAACGTCACCGGGTTTTATACTTGTCGATGCCGTTGTCCTTGAGTCGTTCGATCCACTCCAACATTTCCTTTGAGAGCGGCGAAACGTTCTTCGGCGGATACGTCGGCTCATTCTCGAACCATTCGTCAGGGATCGGGCCTAGTCGGCTACGTGCCATTGTCACTCCATAAGTCTTCATCCACCGGCACGGTTGCCGGTGGCGTCTTAGTTTCGCGATGTTGGGCTACCTCTTAAAGGTGGCGACGATGCCGGTTCCGGTCAAGGGCGCATCGCTGTGGTGAAGGCGCTCAATCACGGCGAAGTCAAGTAAGAGCCGCGCCGGAAGCGGGAAGGCTTATCGGGTTGTCAAATGAAGGAGGACATCAACTCAGGGCGGCGTTATCCTTCCTGAGTCCAGTTGATCGAATCTGAGACAATGGGCCTATCCGCCGACAGCGAAATAATGGCCTGCGTCGAGATAGCAAGGCTTGTACATCGCCTGCAATACCTTGCCGCGCAGGAAGATCATGTGAGGCGTCAACCCGCCGCGCGCAGCAATCCAACGCCGCACCGGCGTGGGATACATCGAATACAAAATCATGGTTGCTTCGTGATCGGTGATAGTGCGACCGTTGGCGTCGAAATTCCAAGCGGCGTGGAAGCCAAGCGTCGCGTGCGAGGTCACGCAGATTTTGTCGTAGGGGACCGCACCGAGGACGATGGTACAGGCCGAGGCACAGAGACCGTCAATGGCCACGGATTCGCCGGACGAGCGCAGGCCCTGATATCTGTTGACGTAGGTTCCGATCCGGCCGCCCCGATCATCCGCAATGCGGACTGCCGCATGGCTTGCCCCCATGCCCGCAAGCAAGAGTACCGCCGCGAGCAAACCCGTCACGAACTTCATTTCCCCTACCTTGGTTCGAGCAAACCGATTTGATCGTTTTGCGTGATGCGCGAAACAGCAACAGCCTCGTTCGAGTTCGTGTCTTTGTCTGGGCAGCGGCAATCCAAAAAGATTAAATTATCATCGGCCAACCAATCAATAACCAATATTACGGGGCAACCAAATGCGAACAAACGCGCCTAATCGTCGTCAAATTCATCAGTCTTTTCAGCCTACCGCACTAAGGTTGGACACGCCGTTGCCGCCCCAATTAGCGCCTGAGTGATTATGAAAACCGCTGGTTGGCCCTGCAGCTTGCCACTGACGGGCAGCGCATCGGCAAGCGCATGTACGGCTCGCTGAACACTTGCCTGTCCCATCAGGACCTCAGATTGATCCAAAGCCTCATTGATGTACACGCCTATTTGCTCAGTTGTCAGGCCCGCGTAAAGGCCGTCCTCGACTGCACTCGTCAGGTCACCCTCGGTTTCAGGGCTGTTCCATACATCATCAACCGAGCGGCCGGTATGTCGTGCTTCTGCGACGGATGCGAGAGTCGATATCAGCATGCGCGCTCGAAGCCACGGTGTGATGTCCACTCCTTCTTTTTTGGCAACCTTTAAAGCGTCCACAATGTGCTGTTTGGTGAGGTTAGCTTTATCTAGCCCGGCTGTTGTCCTGTCGAAGACAGCCTGCAATTCAGCAGAGAGCGTCGGACCATAGGTTACGGCTTGAGCAACCAATGTTACCGATTTATCCAAGTGGCTTGCGCCCATCTTTTGGCGCGTCCCGACTTCGATATAACTAATCATTTTTTCCGCCGGTAGACCAAAATCCTTGGCGCTCAGCACCCTGGCGACCGCATGGCCTGCTTCGTGGATCGCAATTACAGGATCCAACTTTTTATCGATACCCTTAGCTTTAGCAGCCCGGCGCTGATGTCTGTTCATGGCTCCTCACGCGTTAGGTTGAAGGCTACGCTTTCGAATCGTCGAGCCGCCGAGGATTAGTTGGAAGCGGTTCCATGTCTTTCGCTGTCGGCGAGGACAGGGTCAGTTGTGGCGGCGCTGTGCTCTCCTGGGCCATGCCGGCGTCGATGGTGCCCAGACTTATCGTCAGCACCAGCAACCGCAGCAAATTGAATTTCATTTGATTTTCCTTCTCGCTTTTAGCCGTAACTGCAATAAGTTCGTGATCATAACATCGGCGGGTGCCAAGGAAAGATTTCATCCAAATCCGAGCGATATTTCTGAAAGGATCGCTGCGATGAGGGCTGAGGCCTCGGAATTGCTTCGAAAAATGGGTGCGGTCCTGCGAAGATTGTCGGCATCCCGCTCAACCAACACGTCATCCAGCCCGATAGCATGTGCTTTGTCGGCTCTGTATGCGTTCGCACTTCAACATGCTCACTTCCGGTTTTGGCACCTTTCAGCCATGGCTAGGTGGTCCGGCGATGTCTGCCGTTGAGGGCAGAGCGGACATGCCGTTCAAGCGGGCCGACTTCCGAAATCGACCCAACGCGGACATTGAATTGCGTCGCGCCACTCCGTAAATGTGCCAATCTTAGATCGCGAATGGCGAAGGAGGACCGGTGGCATGAGCGCTCTTCGCGACTGGTTGCGCGGGAATAAGTTTGAGCAATATGCCGAAGTATTCGAGGCCAATGATATTGACCTCGATATTCTCCCGGACTTGAGCGAGCACGATCTTGAACAACTTGGCCTGTCGCTGGGAAACCGTCGCCGGCTGCTAAAGGCCATTGCCGGCCTTGGCTCCGAGGCGACCCCGTCGAAGCCCTCAAACGCGGAGGTTTCAGGTTCCAGTGACGCCGAACGGCGTCAGGTGACGGTATTGTTCGCCGATATGGTGGGCTCGACGGCGCTGTCCGGCAAAGTCGATCCCGAGTTGCTCGGGGGCTTGATCCGCCGTTATCAGGACGCTGCCGCGGGCGCGATCGGGCGATACGGTGGCTTCGTCGCCAAGTTTATGGGCGACGGTGTGCTGGCCTATTTCGGTTTTCCACGCGCCTTCGAAGATGCGGCAGGCCGAGCCGTTCGCGCCGCGATCGAGATCGTGGCGGAAGTCGGCGGCATCGAATTGCCGGACACGACGCGAGTGCAGACACGGATCGGCATCGCCACCGGCCTCGTCGTGGTCGGCGAGATCATTGGAACCGGCACGGCACAAGAGCGCACCATTGTCGGCGAAACGCCCAATCTCGCTGCGCGGCTGCAGGCGCTTGCCGGGCCGGATACCATTTTCGTCAGCGATGCGACCCGAAATTTGTTGGGTGGACTGTTCGAGCTCGAATGCACCGGCGAACATGAATTGAAGGGATTTGCCCGCCGGATGCCGGTTTGGCGTGTGCATGGCGAAGCCTCGGTCGAAAGCCGCTTCGCTGCAATTGCGCCGGCGCAGAATCTGCCGCTTATCGGCCGCGCCCACGAAATGGGTTTGATGCTCGATCGCTGGCGCATGGCTCAGCAGAGTGAAGGACAGATCGTTACGGTGATCGGCGACGCCGGGATTGGAAAATCGCGCTCGATCGAGGCGCTGCAGGAAGCGCTTGCCGATGAGCCGCATGCACGCATCCATTTGCAGTGCTCGCCCTATCACAGCGACAGCGCGCTTTATCCGGTGATCCAGTATCTCGGCCGCACTGCGGGCTTCGCCGCAACGGACGCGGCGGACGCGCGGATCGAAAAACTTGGCGCCCTGTTCGCGCAACGGTCGGCTTCGGACCCGGCCGCGCTTCCATTATTGGCCGAGTTGCTATCGATCCCGTTGACAGCGACGGCGCCGTCGCCACAGACGCCGGCTCAGCGCAAGGCGTCAACCCTGGCGCTCATCGTCGATGAATTCCTTCGCATGGGCGAGAACGCGCCCGTACTCATCGTGCTGGAAGACGCGCACTGGATCGACGCCACCACGCTCGAAATGATGATGCGGCTGACCGACAGCATCAGCCGGGCACGAGCCCTTGCCGTGGTGACCGCGCGGCCAGATTTTGCGCCGCCCTGGCTCACCCGGCCGCAAGCGACCCTGTTGACGCTCGGCCGGCTCGGCCGTCAGGAATGCATGCAATTGGCCGCCGGTGTCGCCGCCGCCCACGGCCTGTCGGTGGAAACGGTCGCAGCCATCGTCGCCAAGACCGATGGCGTGCCGTTGTTCGTGGAGGAATTGACCAAGAGCGTCATGGAATCCGCAGGCGGAGACGACGAAGTCCCGGCGACGCTCAAAGATTCGCTGATGTCGCGTCTCGACCGTCTCGGTGACGCGCGCGAAGTAGCCCAGATCGCTGCGGTCATAGGCCGGCAATTCAGTTTTGTACTGCTCGAAGCAGTTGCGTCCCGAGACGCGGACGAACTCCAGGCCATGTTGGGGAAACTTGTCGCGGCGGGCATCGTCTTTCCCGAACAGCGCAGCCTGGAACGAAGCTTCAGCTTCAAGCATGCGCTGGTGCGCGACGCTGCCTATGAGAGCCTGCTGCTGGCGCGACGGCGTCAATGGCACGAACGCATCGCGAATGCGCTCGAAAAGCATTTCCCGGATATTGCTGCAAGCGAGCCGGACCTACTCGCGCACCATTTCGGCGAGGCCGGGTTGTCGTTCCCAGCCTGCGATTATCGGATGCGCGCCGGCGATCAAGCGCTGAGCCGTTCGGCCTATCCGGAGGCGGTCGCGCATTTCTCGACGGGTCTGAAGCTTGCAGAAGCATTGCCCGCGCAAGACGGGATGCGCCGACAACTGGATTTTCTGCTCAAGCTCGGCGGGGCTTCTGTCGTCCTGCGCGGCCTGCACAGCTCGGAGATGGAGCATGCCTACAGCCGCGCCGCTGAAATCGGGGAGAAATTGGGCGACGGCAAGAGTTTATTCCAGGCCAAATGGGGCCTGTGGATCAATGCCAATCTCAGGCGCAAGACTGCGCTCGCGCGCGGCCGGGCCGCTGAACTCGTAACGCTCGCGCAGAACTCCGACAATGAGGAATTGTTGCTCGAGGGATACCATTGCCAGTGGTCGACGGCCTTTTTCCAAGGCGATGTCATGGGGGGAGTGAACGGTTGCCGAAACGGAATCAAGCTCTACGATATGGCGCGCCACCGTCACCTCGGCCATCAATTCGGCGGCCACGATCCCGGCGTTTGCGCACACTCGCAGTGCGGCAACTCACTGCAACTGGCGGGCGACGTGCAAGGGGCGGCGCGAAGCCTCGTCCAAGCGGTGGCTCTCGCCGAAATGCTCGACCAACCCAATAGCCTCGCGCATGGACTGCACAATTCCGGCATAGGTCACCAGCTTGGGGGTGATCGCGATGCCGCGTATGCCGCGGCGCATCGCGCGGCAGGTTTGGCGGAAAAATTCGGCTTGGTACCGTGGCGCGCGGGCAGTCTGGTGCTTGCGAGCTGGGCCACCGGAATCGGATCAGGTGTCACTGATGCGGTGCGCGTGATCGATACCGAGATCGGCAATGCGACGGCGGCCGGTCCGCTGCCGCAATATTATCTCGGCCTCGCCGCCGAAGTGTTGGTGGCCGCCGGCCGGCCGGCGGATGGCCTCGCCCATCTCGACCGCGCTATCGCCTTGATCGACGAACCCGGCATCGGCTTTTATTTGCCGGAGATCTATCGCTTGCGCGGTGAGTGCTTGCTGGCGCTTTGCCGCAAAAACAAGAGTGAGGCGCGCTCGGCCTTTGCCACCGCTCTGGAGATCGCAAGGCGCCAGGGCGCAGTCATCTTCCAGCGCCGCGCCGAGGCCTGTATTTCCGAGGTCGATTGAACGCCGTGACGACGTCTGCTCTCGACACTTTTCGGACTTTGCCCGTGCTGTCGCTGCATGTCCGTTGTTGGCAGATATTGTTCTCTAATTCCGGGTCTGGGTGTCGAGCTCTCCAACGATCATCCTTGCCGGGCCCACTGTTCTCTCCGCGGTAGGGGTGGACCCTCCGCATGATGGCGTAAGGCGACGCTGGCGGTTCAATGTTGCAATCGCGGTCGCCCTTTCGGACGCTCGCACAAAATCTGTCGAACTCACCATCGCCATCGTCCCGGCAGGGACGTCCTTTCCTTCCTGTTTGGCAGGATCTCGGTATTCTCCTCGCTAGGCAGCAATCTCCTTCGACCAGTCGAACTCGGTTCCATCGATCCACATGCGATGCAGAATGACCGCGAGCTTACGTGCGACCGCTACCTTGGCCTTGCGGAGCCCGTCTCGCTTGGCGAGCCTTATGCCCCAAGCCTTCACGGCAGACCATTTCGGCACGCGCGTCAGTGGCCGCGTCGCCATGGTATCCGCCGTGCGTGCGAGCTGCCCGAAGCCGTTCCGAAATTGAGGTTTATTGGCTGGGTAAAGCGCGAGAGATTCAGGCACATATCGGTCGTAGCTGTACGGCAACAATTTAGATTTAGGTTCCGATTGAGAATTAGAGGGGGGCCGGCCGGTTGAGCCGAAAAGTGTTGGCGCCGCACCGAAAGAACACGGGTCATAGTCATCGCCGAAGCTTTTCGGCGCCAAGGATCAGAAAAGGAGCAGCGCCTCGCGCGCGTGTAAACCTATCAGAGAGGGGTTAACGGCCCCCCCACCCAATTTTTCAGAACCATCCCGTATGCGAGCGACCCCATAAGTCCGCGCGGGCCGGTGTCCATCGGAGCTCGAGCCGCGCCAACTTGTGACAGAACGCTGTCACAGTCCCAGTCACACCGCCCTATCCAAACTACTTTGTTTGCCTCTTAGCTCTTTCTTGAGGTGCTCTTTGATCATCGGCTCGGCGGCTAGCAGGCTGTCCGATTATTTGTGGGCGGCACCCGATTGAGGTGAGCTTCCCGAGCTTCGGCTCGACGGTCGCATTTAGGAAAAGCGACGCACTGACGAAGCCGTCGTGGAACAGCCAATGTGCTGCCGTGCCCACACCCAACTCGGCTCAACACTTACTTCGACGGGGCAGACGGTCAGAGGGGCAGAGGCATGTAAAGTAGTTTGGACAGGGCGGTGTGACTGGGACTGTGACAGCGTTCTGTCACAAGTTGGCGCGGCTCGAGCTCCGATGGACACCGGCCCGCGCGGACTTACGGGGTCGCTCGCTTACGGGAGGGTTCTGAAAAATTGGCGTGGGGGGCTTCACGCGTGCTCACTTTCGAAAAAAATAAAAAATAGTCAGCCGAGAAAAACTTTCTAACGCGTTGGAGCGGCACCGGCTCCTTATGGACACCCGCTCGCCGGGAGCTATGGGCCGGATGGTGATCGCGGAGATCATCGAGCGGCCGAGGCATTCCGCTGTTGTCGAGGAGACGATGATGGCGGTGTAGACGCAGAGAGCGAGGGCAGCCCGGCCTACCGTCGCTGCAGCTTCCTCCCCCGACCTTTGGCGTTCCGGCAAGCCTTGGACACGCCTGCTGATGGCTACGCAAACGAGTCTGTTATGCGCACCAGAGCGACATCGCCGACCGCTCCAAATTGACGCGTTCACGTCCTAGCTTGCCGGATCATAGTCGTCGAGGATGATCGGCTCGCGTGTCTTCTGCCGCTTGTAGAGCTCGGCGACCGCGGCGGGCGCCATGGCAGAGTATTCGACGGCGAGCTTCTTGGACAGCGCCCACATCCGGACACTTTTTCCATCGACGCGGATTTGTCGGTTCGTGCCGTCGAGCGTTCGACAACCGGCTTCGCGCATCGCCTTCGTGACCATCATCAACCCCTGCCGATTATCCTGGAAAGAGAGTTTCAGCTTGTCCACGACATCGGCGGCGGTGCAGAGCGTGCCGACGAACGGGCCGGTGCGATCTCGGTAGGCTTCGCGAACACATCTGTTCGATATCAGTATGCTGGTTGTCGGCGACCTCGACTTTCATTTCAGTCTGCGGCGCCAATCCCTTGCCATTATACACCGAAAGATCACGGGCCATCAGCCAACCCTTGATGCGGCGAACCTCATCGCCGGGGGCTTCGGGCGTACCAAGACAGCCGAACAGCCTTTCATAGTAACGAGTAGTCTTCTCTGTCGTCTCACCGTTGTCGTCAACGCCGAACGGGTCCGATGCACCTTGGACAACGAGCCATCGCCGATCTCTGCGCGCGATCTTCAACGCATCGCGACGATTAGAGCAACAGAACAGGTTAGTCCGGTTCTCCGCTCGAAAGCGTGCGATAAACTTCTCATTGACCCAGATGTGCGGTTCGGTGATCACGCCTTTGAGCCGTGAAGCGAGATCGACGCGGCGGTCAGGGACAAGCTCGTGAATGAAAGCTAGCTGGCGATTGAGCGTCCAACCATTGAACATATCTTTGACCGGGTCGTCGCTTTCGATCATAACGACGTTCCGGTCGCCGAACAGCACGCGAAGCATGTAGCCAATCCAGCCCTTGCCCGTTCCGCCGTCATCAACGATCAACAGCGCGAACATCTGTTTCTCGTGTGGCTTCTGCACGCACCATGCGAGCCAGTTCAAGGCGAGTTCGCGCTCGCGCTGATCCGGAATCAGATAATCCATGTGCCTGAGAAAAACTTTCGGCGTCTCTGACAGTGGCTCGATCTTCGGGTCTTGCCACATATTGAGCAAGTTGCCGCAGATGTCCGGCTCGCCGGGGCGGTAGCAAGTACCGTCGATACGCTCCAGCACGCTCTGCGAAATCGCGAGCTTAGGCGCGTTGTCCTTATAGCGGGGTTCGAGGTTCGGAATGCGGTTCACAAGCGGCGCATAGCGACCATTGAACGATTTCTCCGAGATCATCTTCTTGTCGGCACGACGAATGAAGCTCGGCGGGTCCAGACAATACCGGAAACCAGCCAGTTGCTCGCGGAATTCCGTCAGCGGCCCAGCCGGCGCGCTGAACTGCTCCGGCTCATCTTCGCCGAAGTCTTCCGATGCATTGCCGAAAACTTGCGTGACACCCTTGCGGTTCATGTCCATAATGATGCGGCTCGCCTGCTCAATCGGCTCGCGCTGTTTCTGATCGAGGATGTGATCAGCGATTCCGTTGGACGCGTTAGTCAGCACGCAAAGGATGTCGCCATCGCTCCAGCCAATGCGGCGGAGATCGCACGCGACCATGTAGACCGCTTCCGAACGCGACTTCGCATAGCTCTCAGGCGGCCCTTTCTCAATGATGTTGCGGAGGCTCGTCGTCAAGTTTCGAGAGGTCAACGGTTTCCGGGATGTCAGGCGAGCCGATTGTCTCATACGCAGTCCGTCGCTTTCGTCGTGCGTTGTGGTTATCTCATTAGACACGTCAGCCGGGACGAAATCCTCCAGCGCATAGACCACCAGGCCCCTGAGATCCGTGACGATGTCGGCGAGCACTGGCACGCGGCCCGCCTTGATCTTCTTAGCGTTCGGTCGGTTGACGGTGAACGGCAGCCGCATGACGCGGTCCAGGTTCTCGCAATGGTCTCCGCCGAGTTGATCGGCCAATGCTACATTGCGGGCCTTGATGTCTTCGAGATTCTCAGCGGTGACGGTGACCGGCTCGGCGAGTTCCCAGAACAATCCAAACCCATTGCCCGAGTTGATGATCAGCGACGGCACGAGCGGAGCCGCTTTGATCTTCGCGAGCAGTTCGGCGCGTGCGGTCTCAACATCATCGGGCGCTGTGCCGGCGGGCAGATCGGCATCGACGTGCAGAAAGCGAACGGTCAAGACTTCGGCCTCTTTCGCCTTCGCATGTCCCTTGCCGAGCGGCTTCACTTCGTTGGCGTTGAAATAAATGCCGTATCCCTTGCGGTCGGCTTCGGTCAGCCATCGCAACGCGGCGGCTTGTCCGGATTCTGTCTTCGAGAAGCTCTGGCCGACTACTGGGCGATTGCCGGCGGGATGAATAGCGCACAGATGCACTTGATCGGTCGGCAAGCTGACGGCGAACGCGACGGCCTCCGCCAAGTTCGGTTTGATGTCGGTCATCGTTGATCTCCTCAATATAGCGGGATGGGGAAAACGATGGCGTCATCCGCGACTTCGCCGACACAAGCACAACTCCAGACGATCGCGTCGCTAGGCTCAGGCGCGGTAGACACACTCCGCGACCACCAGCGTCCGAGGGTCGATCATCATCGGTATCCCACCATTGCGACTCGTGCGTCGCAATGCCTCCGCCAGCAGCTTCAGAAATCATTCGGAATAGCTCCAAGACAGCCCGCGTCATAGGCCGCAAGAGTTTCCGGATCGAAACAGTACGGACAGGCCCTCACACCTGCAAGGCGCCTATCTTCAGCTTGGCAGATCACACATCATGAGGTGCCGCGAAGGTTTTCGTCGCTGAGTTATTCCAGCACCCGTCCTTTGACAATGGAGCCGGCATGAGGGCGCAATGGCGATTGTTCGCGAGCACGTATCCAAGCCTGCACACTTGTGCGCCGGTAGATCGTCCGTCGTCCGAGCTTCGTGACCGGCGGGCCTTCGCCCAGACGCCGCCATCGGTCAAGCGTGCGCGGGTTCCGCCGCAGTTCGGCGGCGAGTTCTTCCGCTGTTAGAAATTCTGAGAGAATCGGTTCCGAATTAGACATGGCGACCTCCTATGCACTGTTACGCGCATAGGGAGCACATCGGCGGATCTCTACGTAAGGGGACCAATTGATGTGAAACGGAGGGATTTCTCCTCCTTCGTCTATTCGTCAAACGGCGAGGGCGCCCATCCGCTGGGATTCTGCAACAAACGAGTGCGAGCATCTTTGATTGCGTCAATCACGCTCTCATATTCGAAATTGCGCCCTAGCGCGGCCAGAAATTTGCAAACGAATTTAGCGAATGGCCCGTCGCCTGCTCCGGGCTTCAAGCCGGTCGAATCTCGATACCCAACCGCCAGTGCCTCGATATAGCCCCGAGGCAGAATTGCGGTTCCTTTGGGCCGTCCTCGCCCCGTGGGCACATTACTCGCGGCGCGAATAGCTGCGGTTTCTAAGGCGGCCAGACTGGCCACTACCTTCTCAAACTCGCGATCAATGTAGAGCAAGTCTACGAACCGCCCTCCTGCCTCGGCGTATTCGCTTGTACCTTCCCACCATGACGTACATAGAGCGGCACCAACATCGTCTTGCATTGCCTTATCGGCCATGACGCGAGCCTTGCCAAAAATCTTTTCAAGCTCACGCAGCCGTGCCACCTGCTCAGCAGCGGGCATCAGCTCTTTTTTTGCCCTTCCCTCCCAAAGGTAAGTCCCGGCAAGAGAGGTAAGACCACGCCACGATCTGTTTGCATCGAATGGTTCAGCCCTGGGGCCACGCTCATGATCATTGCGCAGGATCGTAAGAAGGGCTTCTTGGTGCCGGTCGAATGCAGTTAAGCCCACCTCAATCGCCGCCTTGACTGCATCCGTCCTGCCGTTAGGAACCGACTCGTACACTTCGAGGCCGTCCCAGAGCTTGATCTTCTTGCCCCCCGCGTCGCTCATGCTTGCGCCATGGCACGGTGCTCGCCGAGCGTCGCGGTCTTCGATGTTAGTGGATTGAGAATGTGCTCGATCATCACCGCGAGCCTTTCAAGCGCGTCGCGCTTCTCGTCCGCATAAGAATGCCGGTCATAAGTCCCTTCCACCCCGGCAATGACGTGACCTAGGACGCGCTCCGAAATATCTGGCCGCACACCGGCGCGTGCCATCAGGGTCTTAGCGGTGCGCCGCAGATCGTGGAGGGTCCAATTCGGTAGGGGCTTGACCTCAGACTTCTTCTTGCGCGCCCTGCATGTACAACAGGACAGCTTTATCCAGCCTGGCCTTTGGCTTGCCGAAGCCGGAGAACGGCGTCTTGGTGCGGGACGGAAACACATAATCGCAACCGTCTATCCTCGGCTGGGCTTCAATGACCTTGCGCGCCGCATCAGATAACGGCACATGGTTCGATCTCTTGGTCTTGTATCGCTCAGCGGGGATTGTCCAAATTCCGTCAGGACCGATTTCCGTCCAAGTCATATTGGCGACTTCATCACGCCGCTGTGCCGTAAGGAGCAGCGTCTTGAGCAAGGCACCAAACGTTCCAGCCTCGCTGAGCAACGGCCATACAATGCGAAGTTCATCGTCCGAAAGTACCCGAGTGCGTGCTCGCTCCTTCGGATTGGCCCTCGCTCCAACGCGCACAAATGCTGCATTGAGGTTGAACTCATCGTCCCGCTCTGCATACCAGCTAAGGGCCTTGCGCAGGTAGGCTCGAACTCTGTCGGCTTGGACCGGGCCTGCCTCGTCCTCGACCTTGTCCAGCATCTCCGCTACATGAGAGCGGCGAAGCTCGTAAACGCCAATCTTACCGATCCGTGGCTTGACCAATCGGTCAAATGCACTCTGGATTTGATCCGCGCTCCGAAGCGGCCTTTCCTTGTTCCGCACGTATCGGGTCATGAAGTCATCAATAACGCTCGAAACGGACTTCGTCGTCGGGATCGGTGCTCGGTCCTTAAGCGGGTCTTCGCCCCGGTCAACGCGCTGGCGCAGATTGCGAGCCTCACGAACAGCTTTCAACGCAGACCAATCCGGCCATGCGCCAATCGTGAAGCGGTGTTCGCGTCCGCGCAGGCGATAGTTGAGGATGAAGGCGCGGGTACCGGATGCCGTGACCCGAACTCCGAAGCCGCGCGGAGCTTTCGCGCCTTGGACCGTGGCACCGGCGAAATAAGTGATGGAATTGCCCTTGGCCGGTGCCCGCAGCCTCTTTATCGTCTCCTCGCTAAGGCTTACTGATTTCATGCTCATGTCCGCACTGTGTCCGCACTATCAATTCACCCCAATGTCCGTGAGCGTGCGTTCGTTGTCGCGGGGTGTCAACGAAAATACTTGATATAATTAACGTTTTA
This sequence comes from uncultured Alphaproteobacteria bacterium, assembly GCA_963732085.1. GTDB lineage: Bacteria > Pseudomonadota > Alphaproteobacteria > Rhizobiales > Xanthobacteraceae > Bradyrhizobium. The sequence goes on from CAVSYJ010000003.1 coordinate 96,116, forward strand.
ATGCGGACACGGTGAAGATTGCGAGAGACCAGAGACTTAGCAGATAGGGGTATCGTGACTGAA
>CAVSYJ010000004.1:0-247146 GCA_963732085.1 uncultured Alphaproteobacteria bacterium
GTCACGTGCTCTACCGGCTGAGCTACGCGCTCGCTCCATCGGGCTGATCTCCGGCGGATCCTACCCGGGCCGCTGTGTAGGGGCCGCGCTCCCTCGGGTCAACCGTCGTTACGCTGCCGGCGAGGCCTAGCCGGCCTCGCGGTGAACCTCCGATGGCACAGGCTGGGGCGGGCGCGCCACGTTCGGCAGCGCCACCGGGCGAAGTCCGATCAGTTCGGCGGTGCGCACCGCAGTCGAGCGCCAGAACTCGAACGAATTGATGCGCGACTGCTCCAATATCGCGATCGCCACCGCCGCCAGGAAGGGCAGGCTCTCCAGCACCAGCACGAAGGCGAAGACGTAGATTTCGCGGATCTGCTTGGTGCCGTTGGTGACGACGAGCACGGCGGCGCCGACCAGCAAGCAGCACGCCGATGACGGCTTCCCAGAACGCCTGGAATTCGATCGACATCCGCGACAGGCCGCCCTTGGAGGTGCGCGCAAACGGCAGATGCTCGGTGATCAGGCCCTGCGCCACCGCGCGCGACACCGTCCATTGCACGCTCATCGCGGCGACCATGGCGGTCAGCATCTGCACCCATTTCACGGCAACGCGCAGGCGATACATCGCCACGAAATGAATCAGCGAGACGACGAAGGACGCGATGATCGGCAGCGTCAGGATCCTGTCGGGGATGGCGATGTCGGCAAAGGCGACGATCGGCACCCAGATCAGGTTGAGGATCGCAACCAGCACGCCGAGGCTCTCGGCGCCAAGCCAGTTCAGCCAGCCCAGCGAAAACTCGCGCTTCTGGTCGCGCGTCAGCCGGCTCGCGCCGGGCAGGAAGCGCCGCCAGTGCTTCTTCACGATCTGGAAGCCGCCATAGGCCCAGCGATGCCGCTGCTTCTTGAACGCCTCATAGGTGTCGGGCAACAGGCCGCGGCCGTAGCGGTGGTTGGTGTAATGCGTGAGCCAGCCATGCTCGATGATGGCAAGCCCGAGGTCGGTATCCTCGCAGATGGTGTCGCCGGCCCAGCCGCCCGCCATGTCCATCGCCGCGCGGCGCATCAGGCACATCGTGCCGTGCACGATGATGGCGTTCTCCTCGTTGCGCTGGACCATGCCGATGTCGAAGAACCCGGCATATTCGCCGTTCATCATGTAGTGCATCAGCGAGCGGTTCTCGTCGCGATGATCCTGCGGCGCCTGCACCAGGCCGACGCGCGGATCGGCGAACACGGGCACGAGGTCCTTCAGCCAGTCGGGGTCGACGCAATAGTCGGCATCGATGATGCCGATGATCTCGGCATCAACAGCGGTGCGGTCCATGGCGATGCGCAGCGCGCCGGCCTTGAAGCCCTTGACCTTCTCGGCGTTGATGAACACGAAGCGCTCGCCGAGTTCGCGGCAGTGATCCTGGATCGGCTGCCAGAAGGCGGGATCGGGCGTGTTGTTGATGATGACCACGCATTCGAAATTCGGATAGTCGAGCCGCGGCGACCGCATCGAGCGTCTGCCTTGAGCATCTCCGGCGGCTCGAAATAGGCGGGCACGTGGATCGAGACCTTCGGGAAGGTGAGGTCCTCGCCCATGGTGGCGGGCGCGACCATCGCGGGCTTCTTGATCAGCCGGTGCGGCCCGCGGCCGAACGCGACCGCCGCGATCTCCTCGATCCGCGCCATCGCAATCAGGACGAGCGGAACAAGCAGGATCAGGCCGAGCGTCAGCGCAAAGGCCGAGCCGAAGATGAAATAGTGTCCGTTCCAGAAGGCGAACACGGTCGCGGCCCAGGCGCCGACGCCGTTGGCGGCCGCCGACAGCAGCAGCGCCTGCAGGATGGTCGGCTCGACCAGCGCGCAGGATCGGCAGCGACATCAGGATGCCGACCAGGAGCGCGATCGTGGCGAGCTTCCAGTAGTCGGGATTGACGATCGGGCCCGGTCCAGGAAAACTTCGGCTCGCGCGTCGGCGTTGAGGATGCCCCAGTAGGGGCCGACGCCGCCTTCGAAATATTTCCAGGGCTGATCGATCGCCTCGACGATGTTGTATTCCATGCCCATGGCCTCGGCGCGCGCGACGAAGTTGCGCAGCACGGAGGCCTGCTGAAACGTCCGGGATCGGCGTTGAGCAGATTGTAGCCCGCGCTCGGCCAGCCGAATTCGGCGATCACGATGCGCTTGCCCGGAAAGTTGTCGCGCAACAGCCCGTAGAGATAGACGGCCTGGTCGACCGCCTGCTTGTCGGAGAAGTTTTCCCAGTAGGGCAGCACGTGGGCCGCGATGAAATCGACGGAGGAGCCGAGTTGAGGGTGGTCGCGCCAGATGTTCCAGATTTCGCCGGTCGTGACGGGAACGTTGACGTATTTCTTGACGCGCTGGATCACCCTGATCAGCCGATAGACGTTGTTTTCGGCAATCGCCCATTTCAACGCTTCGGCGCGCTTGTCCTCAGGCTGCGCGCTGGCATCCCGGACCCGCTGCGATTCATCGCGGGAGAATCCGTTCTACCTCCGCCGGATCCATTTGTTCGCGTTGTTCGCGACGAATCCGCTCCGCCTCAGCCGGATCGTTTCCCTTCGTCGCGGGCAAGACCCAGAGATTCTCGATTGGAATTTGTTCGCCGCGATAGATCGTCTCATTGCCGATGACGATGCCGTTCACGTTGCCGTTGTCGCGCGCGAGTTCGATGGCCTCCTTGATCTCGCGGTCATTGCGGTCGGCATTGGTGTCGATCCATGCGCCGACCGTGACCTTCAGTCCGAATTCGGCGGCGATCGGCGGAACCAGGTCGGCGCCCTCGGTCGAGGAATACAGGCGGACCGCCCGCGTCATGGTCGAGAGTTTCTTGAGGTCGGCGCGAACCTTCTCCGAGTCGGCTTCGGGATCGACGACGGTATGACCGCGCTCGAACGGCGCGTAGGAGACGCTCGGCAAAATGCCGTTGAAATTGGGCGCGGGCTGCTTCTCCTGCAGCACGCCCCAGATGGCCGCATGGGCAGCGCTGACAAACAAGAGAACGGCGACGATGGCACGCATCGCAAACGGAACCTGATGGGGCGTGATTGGCGAAAGCGAACCTGTCCCCTAGGTTCGGCCGACACGACGGCAGGACAAGGATAAGCCTGCCACGCCATTTCACAACTGGTATGACGCGATGGCGTTTTTAGGGCTGCCAACCTTGCTGGCGTCTGAACGAATCTGCAGTTCCGCCGTGACCAGCTGATCTATTTTGCCGCAGGCGCAGGGCTGCGGCTGCAGGCGCGGGCGATGGCGAAGCGGCCGGCTGTGGCGCCGCCGAGCCCGAGGTTGCCGCGGCGCGGCGGGGCGGCGCCGCCGCGGTTTGCGGCTGGGCGCCCGGATTGATCCAGCAGGCGTGCACCTTGCTGTCGAGGGTTTCGGCCACCTTGGGGTCGATCTGGTTGCCGAAGCGGGTCAGGCAGCGGAACGTTGCCTGGATATGGCCGCCGGGGCAACCGAAGCGGTCGTAGAGGTCGAGGTGACGGAAGGCGGTGTCGAGGTCGTCGCGCCACATCAGCCGAACCACGCGGCGGCCGAGCCAGACGCATTCGGGATTGCCGGCCGGGCCGTTGATGGCTTGGGCAGCCTCGGCAAATTCGTCGGTTTTGCGTTGGTTTTCCTTGGCGGCATCCGCGGCGGAAGGCGGCTTGCCTTGCTGGTCGTTGGCATGGTTGTCGCCGCTCTGGGCCAAAGCGCCGCTGGTTGCGAGCAGCAGGAAAGCAATGGGAACAGCAAGATGCCGCAAAAACCTGAACCTGGACCGTAGCAACCGCCGACGCATAACTTCCCCGATATTCCTGGCCGCCAACCGTCCTGCAGCCTTTGACCGGTTGATGGCGGTCAAATGGGTCCCCAATGCGGCGAAGACGATTAGCTCGATTTGATGACGGGTATTTCGGATTTTGTCCAGCAACGTCACAACTTTATCGAGTCGTGGTAAAACCGGGCCGAGCGCAGCGGCAGTCTTCGCTGGGTCTGCCGCACTTGGCAGATGCCGCCCGAGACGCTAACGACGGTCGCGTTTTCGGAGGGTGGAACCGATTTCCTTGCGTACGCCACTGGCGCTCCTGCTCATTTCGTTTGGTGCAATTGCTGCCGTGTGGTGGTGGCTGGCGACGCCGATCACGCTGGCGCGCGCGCCGATCGACCCCAAGGCGAAGCTGCTTTGCGTGTCCTACGCGCCGTTCCGCGGCGCGCAGACGCCGCTTGACCTGACGACGCACATTTCGGCCGAGCAGATCGCGCAGGACCTGGCGCAGCTCGCCAAAATCTCCGACTGCGTGCGCACCTATTCGATCGAGAACGGCCTCGACCAGGTGCCGGCGTTGGCGGCCAGGGCCGGACTCAAGGTGATGCAGGGGATCTGGCTCGGCAGCGACCGATTGAAGAACGCCACGCAGATTTCGACGGCGGTTCGACTCTCCAAGGACTATCCGGGGGTCATAACCTCCCTCGTCGTCGGCAATGAAGTGCTGCTGCGCGGCGAGATGACCACCACCGATCTTGCCGCGATCATCCGCGGCGTGAAGGCGCAGGTTTCCGTTCCCGTCACTTATGCGGACGTCTGGGAATACTGGCTGCGCTATCGCGAGATCTACGAAGTCGTCGACTTCATCACCATCCACATTCTCCCTTATTGGGAGGATTTTCCGATCCGGGCGAAGTTCGCGGCGACCCATGTCAACCTGATCCGGCAGCGGATGGCGGTGACGTTTCCCGGCAAGGAAATTCTGATCGGCGAGACCGGCTGGCCAAGCCAGGGGCGGATGCGCGAGGGCGCACTGCCGTCGCGAACCAACCAGGCCCGTGTGGTCTCGGAAATCCTGCAGATCGCCAAGGCAGAGAATTTCCGCGTCAATCTGATCGAGGCCTATGACCAGCCCTGGAAACGGCAGCTCGAGGGCACCGTCGGAGGTTTCTGGGGCCTGTTCAATTCCGAGCAGCGCGAGCCGAAATATCCGCCGGGTGAACCCATCAGCAATTTTCCGCTCTGGAAATGGCAGATGGGCGGCGGACTCCTGCTCAGCCTGATCGTGTTCATCTCGGCCTGGGCCACCACGCGGCGCAGGCCGTGGACGCCGCGGCTGGCGTCGTGGATTGCTGTCGCGGTGACCGCGACCAGCGCCGGCATTCTCGTCGGCATCGCCGCCGACAAGATGTTCTTCGAGAGCTACGGCATCGGCGGCTGGCTGCAATGGGGGGCGCTTCTTGCCGCCGGCATCGTGGCGTCGATCTTCGGCGCCAACGCGATCATCTCGGGACGCACGCTGCCGACCTTCCTCGATCTGTTCGGGCCGCGCGGCGAGCGCGAATGGCTCACGCCATCGATGCGCTTGCTCGGCCTGTCGCTTGTCGTAACGGCCCTGATCGCAAGCGAGACCGCGCTCGGTTTCGTATTCGACCCGCGCTACAAGGATTTTCCCTTTGCCAGCCTGACCATGGCGTTGGTGCCGTTCGCAGGCCTGCTGCTGAACCGGCCGCAGGTCGGACAACGGCCGATCGCCGAAGCGGTGTTTGCTGGATTGCTCACCATCGCCGCCGCCTATGTTGGTTACAATGAAGGACCGGAAAATTGGCAGTCGATGTGGACGTGCGCAGCCTATTTCGCGTTCGCGATCACGCTGTGGCAGGCGCGGGGCGCGCAAAGCCCAAAATAAGCAGCCCGAACGCGATTCCCGACAGCGCGACGTTGTAGAGCACGATGCCGAGGCATGCAGCGATCAACGCGCCCGTCAACAAAACGATCGACGGCCGGATGAAGTTCAGCGCGGCGATGACGAGCGCCGTGATGCCGAACACCGAGTTCTTGAACAGCACGGTCGCGAGCGCCCGCGCCTTGCAGACCACCGCCGGCAGGCCGGCGTCGCAGGCCAGCGCCACCGTGGAGAGTTCGATTCCGAGATAGCGCAGATAGAGCGCGTAGCCGGTCGTCATGAAGCCGACCACGAGCAGGAATTGCACCTGGTAGGGGGTCAGCCGAAACGGGATCTTTTTCATGCGCGGACTATGCCTGCCGCCAACCGGCGGGACAAGCGTGGCGGGATGGGTCAAACGGCTTGAGGAACCGGCTCCAAGCGTCTCAGGAGCCTCAGGGTTTCTTGCTGCTGAACCAGGAGGAGATGGTCGATTTCGACTCCTCCTTCGACGGTTCGTCTGTCTTGCTGTGCCGCGTCCAGGTCCGCTTGGCCGGCGCCGACTTGACCTCCGGCGTTTCCGGCTTGGCGGCCGGCATTGACGGGGCCCCACCCGCTGCCATCGCAAGCCGCTGGCCGTCGTAAACCGTCGTTTCGCAGCCGCGTTTGGTTGCGGCGAGCGCGGCGCAGATTTTCGCGGCAGTGGTAGCGTCCTGCAGCGGACCCGCGGCAAGCCGGAGCTGCGCACCGAGGCCGCTTTTGTTCTCGCGCACCAGAATGATCGGGGTGAGCGCCTTCAGCGCAGCGTTCGACGCCACGACGCCGCGCCACAATGCGCGCAGGCCCCCGACCGAATTGGCGCTACCGAGGTCGACGGCGAACTCCGTGCGCTGCACGGGGGTCTTCTCTTCCGCCGTCTCGTCCTTCGGCTCTTCAGCCGGGATGGCGGCGAGCATTTCCGGCTTGGGCGAAGCTGCAGCTGCCGATGGGATGGCGGGAGCCGCCACGGCGGCCTGCTTCGGCGCTTCGATCAATTTCGGCGCGGCCGGGTCGGGCGGTCCCATCATCGATTTGGTCACCGATGGGGGTCCTGAAGCTTGCGTTGCCGCGGCTGGTGGGGGAGCCGGGACCGTTGACGTCACTTGCGGTTCGGGTTTGGCGGCTTCGGCACGCTTTTCCACGGGTGCGGCCGCCGGCCCGCTCGCCGCGGGCGCGGTCGCGACTGGGCCGACAACGGGAGCGGGTTGGGCGGGCGGGGTCTGTTGAGAGGCCTGCGCGTCTGATGCCACGACCGGCTTCGAGGCGACCGCGGCCTGCTTCGCTATCGCGCCGGTGACGGAATCGAGCCCTTGCTCCAGCACCGTGACCCGCGAGTAGAGACGGTCGCGGTCGCCGTTCAGCGTATCGACCGCGGAGGCGAGCTTGCGTGTCTCAACCTGGCTTTCGCGGGCAAGTTGACGAACCTGCTGCGCCTGGCGGGCGAAATCGTCGGCGGCGATCTGGTCGCCGCGCAACCGGAGCGTGGCCTGGTTGGCATAGACCGCGATCGCGACGGTGCAGACGGCGATCACGCCCCATGAGCCGATCCGCCACAGCGCGCGGCGGTCCAACTCGTTTTCCTCGGCAAACAATCCGGCCAGCAGGCCTTCTGTGTCGTCAGCGTCGAGGGCGCCGGCCGATGGATCGGATTTCTTTGCCACGTTCGGTGATGAGTCCCTGTAACCTTAACGAATCACAGGGGAACATTATCAGGAATTGGGGCGGAGCCTTAAATCCGGGCGTTTGCGGGGACAGGAAAACACATTAAAGACGACCCAAAATGATGTTCCGGCTGCAACATTGAGAATCGGATGACTCCGATCGAGCCTGACAGTCGTGCTCGCGGCCGGCGAGGGTACGCGGATGCGCTCCGGCCAGCCCAAGGTGCTGCATCCCGTGGCCGGGGTGCCGCTGCTCGCGCATGTCCTGCACGCCGCGCCTTCCGGAAGCGGTGCGCGGCTGGCGGTGGTTGTTGGTCCCGACCACAAGGCGGTCGCCGACGAGGTGCGCCGCATCCGCCCCGACGCCGAGACTTTCGTCCAGCGCGAGCGGCTCGGCACCGCCCATGCCGTGCTGGCGGCGCGCGAGGCAATCGCCCGCGGTGCCGACGATCTGCTGGTGGCCTTCGGCGACACCCCGCTGATCTCGGCCGAGACCTTTGCGCGCATGCGCAGCCCCCTCGCGAAAGGCGCTGTCCTGACCGTGCTCGGTTTCCGCGCCGCCGACCCGACCGGCTATGGCCGCCTGCTGATGGACGGCAATCGGCTGGTTGCGATCCGCGAGCATGCCGATGCCAGCGCCGAGGAGCGCAAGATCACGCTGTGCAATGCCGGTGTGATGGCGTTCGACGGCCGCCGCGCGCTCAAGATTCTCGACAAGATCGGTAACGCCAACAGCAAGGGCGAATACTATCTGGTCGATGCCGTCGCAATTGTCAGGGATATGGGATTGGAGGCCGTCGTGATCGAAACAAGCGAGGACGAAGTGCGCGGCATCAACACCAAGGCGCAACTCGCCGAAGCGGAAGCTGTGATGCAGGCGCGGCTACGTCAGCAAGCGATGGAAGCCGGCGTGACGCTGATCGCGCCGGAGACGGTTTATCTTTCCGCCGACACCACCTTCGGCAAGGACGTCACCATCGAGCCGTTCGTGGTGATCGGTCCGGGCGTCTCGATCGCCGACGGCGCCGTGATCCATTCGTTCTCGCACATCGTGCAGGCGACGATCGGCAAGAACGCCTCCGTCGGCCCCTATGCGCGGCTGCGTCCGGGCACCTCGCTCGGCGACGGCGCGCGGATCGGCAATTTCGTGGAGACGAAAGCCGCGATCCTGGAGGCCGGCGTCAAGGTCAACCATCTCTCCTACATCGGCGATGCCGAAATCGGCGCCAATTCCAACATCGGCGCCGGCACCATCACCTGCAATTACGACGGCTTCTCCAAGCACAAGACCACGATCGGCAAGGGTGCTTTCGTCGGCACCAATTCCTCGCTGGTCGCGCCGGTGAAGATCGGCGACGGCGCTTATATCGGCTCGGGCTCCGTGATCACGCGGGATGTGCCCGATGATGCGATGGCGGTCGAGCGTTCGCCGCAAAGCATCCGCGAGGGCGGCGCGGCGCGCTATCGCGAGATCAAGACCAGGGGCAAGAAGCCGAAGGGCTGAGCGCCAATCCTCGACGCCGGACACTGTCCCAATGAAGAAAATCGGGTTCCTCTCGTTCGGTCATTGGACGCCATCGCCGCAATCGCAGACGCGCTCGGCCGCGGACACGCTCCTGCAGTCGATCGAGCTGGCCGTCGCAGCGGAGCAGCTGGGCGCGGACGGCGCCTATTTCCGGGTGCATCACTTTGCCCGCCAGCTCGCCTCGCCGTTTCCCCTGCTCGCGGCGGTGGGCGCGAAAACCAGCCGCATCGAGATCGGCACCGCCGTCATCGACATGCGCTACGAGAACCCGCTCTACATGATCGAGGACGCGAGTGCGGCCGATCTGATCGCGGGCGGGCGGCTCCAGCTTGGCATCAGCAGGGGGTCGCCGGAACAGGTGATCGATGGCTGGCGCTACTTCGGCTATGGGCCGGCTGAAGGCCAAAGCGACGCCGACATGGGGCGGCATCACGCGGAAGTCTTCCTCGATCTCTTGCGTGGCCAGGGCTTCGCCCAGCCAAATCCGCGACCGATGTTCCCAAACCCGCCGGGCCTGCTTCGCCTCGAACCTCTCTCCGAGAGCTTGCGCGAGCGCATCTGGTGGGGCGCCGGTTCGAACGCGACCGCCGTCTGGGCCGCCAAGGCCGGCATGAATTTGCAGAGTTCAACGCTCAAGAACGACGAGACGGGAGAACCCTTCCACGTGCAGCAGGCCGCGCAGATCCGGGCTTTCCGTGCGGCGTGGAAGGAGGCCGGTCATGCGCGCCAGCCGCGTGTCTCGGTCAGCCGCAGCATCTTCGCGCTGGTCGACGATCGGGACCGCGCCTATTTCGGGCACGAACGGGAAGGTGAGGATCAGATCGGATTCATCGACGAGCGGACGCGGGCGATCTTCGGCCGCAGCTATGCGGCGGAGCCGGACGTGCTGGTCGAGCAACTCAAGGCAGACGAAGCGATCGCCGAAGCAGACACACTGCTACTGACCGTCCCCAATCAACTCGGTGTCGACTACAACGCTCATGTGATCGAGGCGATTCTCACCCACATCGCGCCCGCCTTGGGGTGGCGCTGACTTGGGGTGGGGCTGGGCTAGCGCGCCGCTGCGTTCGCCGTTCTGACGCTCTGCGGCATGCTCTGACTGGCGCGTGCGGCGGCCGCCTGTCGTGGCCTCGCGGCAGCCGCATGCCGGCTGCGTCCTCCCGCGTGACGGCTGACATATTCGCTTCCGTCGATCGGTCCGACATGCGGGGGATCGTGGTCGTGATAGGGCCGCCCGACGCCGTACTCCTTGCCGTGCTTGTCGACCCAGTTCCACAGCGTCTCGCTCGACGCCTGCCGCAGCGCGCGGGTGGCGCCGTTGACGCTGACGATGTCGGCCGCAAGCCCATGACCATACCCGCCGCGCAGGCTGCCGCCATGGAAAGAACGGTCGTCAGCGGCCTTCAGCCCGCTTGCGATCGACTGGCGATAATTGTCGCGGAATGCGCTGGTGATGCCGGGCGACAGCCCGGCCTGCTCGGCGGCGAGCAGCAGATGGAAAAGTCTCAGCTTGAATTCGCGATCCATGCCGCCGATCACATAGTCCGTGATGGTCATGCCGGCGTGGTCGGCGGCCTTCGGATCCTTCCAGCCAAAGTCCTCGTCGACCACCTGCGTCACGGTCCGCGTCACCGTCACGGTCTTGCCCTTCCGCTTGACCGTCACCTCGCGCTGGGTCTTCTCCTTGACGGTGTCTTCCTTGCGCGTGCGCTGGTAGAGCGCCCAAAGGTAACGGTCGGCGCAGGCATCGACGACGTAGCATTCGTCGAGGACTTCGGCCGTGCCGACGATTTGCTTGGCCGCGCCGGCGGCGTCGCCGGGGCTCGCCTCGGCGGCTTGATCGGGCGTCGTTGCGGGCGTCAGCACTTCCGATGAATCGCCCAAGGAGGCCGTCACGATCGGCTTCGGCTCCGGTTCTGCCTCACGCACCTGCGTGGGGGCGGAGGCGGTGTCCGTCATTGGCGCGATCGACGCGGTTGGATCGGCGCTCGCGACCACGAACGGCTTGGCCGGCCGTTCCGGTGAATTTGCTTCCGCCGCCGAGACCATCGGCTGCGGTTCTGGCGATACCGGCCTGGAATCGGCAGCGGAGTTCGAAATCAGCGCGTTGGCAGCCCTGACGAAATCGAGGTCGGCAGCGGTGGCCATCTGCGACGTGTCGGCAGCAATGTGCGCCGGTCTGTCGGCGAATTTGACGTCGGCCGTCAGCGAGGGCGCAACGCGGTTGACGAGGGGCGCGATTTTATTTGTTCCGCTGCTCGCGGAGCCCAGCGCAACGAGCACCGCAAGGACCGCAGCCGGCAACGCAATCTCACGGCACCACGGCGCGACCGCCGCCCAACGCGGGTTCATGCTCACCGTCCCCAATCGACCCAAGTATGCGATTTTTTAAAGCGCTTACCGCCCGAACGCAACGCACCGATGCGGGCAAGCTGTGCAATCCGCGCGCAAATTATGGCTGACAGGCGGCGTCAATTCACACAATTCGGCCATATTTGGCTCGGCGGAGTTCCTGTGTCGCGCGCCGCAGCTACTTCCAAAATCCGTAAAAATATTCATCGATGAGGCGCCGGAACACCGCGAGCAAGCGTGACGCTGAACTCTTGCTCGCGGCGCTGACTGTCAGTCGACTTCGACGGCCACAACGCCGGCGCCCATCATCCCGAGCGCGCGTGCGGCACTCACGGAGACATCGATGATCCGGCCGCGCACGAACGGTCCGCGATCGTTGACGACGCACTGGATGGAACGTCCCGTATGAGTTCTCACAGTGACGACGCTGCCCATCGGCTTTGTGCGGTGGGCGCAGGTCATGCCGTGGCCGCGACCGCCGTAATAGGAGGCGAGACCGGTTTGGGCGTGTGCGGAGGAAAGGGCGAGGAGGGAGAAGGCGAGGACAGTCAGGGAGGCTTGCTTCATTCATTATTCCCGGTTGCAGCCCCGCGCGGACACGAGGGGCGCATTCGGGCTCCGAGATGACGCGAATGAGGAGGTTTGTTGGAATGGGAACTGTGCCGCTGCAATCGATCACGGACGCGGCTCGCGGTGTTCATATTTGAACGTGCGGCGGCGGAGCGGAATGGGCCGGAAACGCCGGCCTAGCAGCGGGATTCCGCGATGGGGCCGCGCCTTGCGAATCGACAACATCGTTAAGCTTGAGGCTTAACCACTGTCGCAATCGGCAATAATTCTTGAGTACCTTTTGCGTTAACTTATCCGGTAGTGGTCCGGTTCTAACATTCGCATCCCGTCGAGGCCGGCACTTTTGCGAATGTTAGAACCAAAGGACCACTACCAAATATTGATTCTGGTGGAGCTTTGGATTTGACGTTCGCTTTGCGAGTGCGCGACCAATAAGATAGCGAACGTCAAATCCGCTCCACCAGCGAACGCATGGGCGTTCGAAATCATCGGTTCGAACTGGGGAAGTCATCCGCATGTGCGGCATTGTCGGCATTCTGGGGCGCGCTCCCGTGGCGGAGCAACTGGTCGATTCCCTCAAACGGCTCGAATATCGCGGCTACAATTCCGCGGGTGTCGCGACCCTGGAGGGCAAAAAGCTCGACCGGCGGCGCGCCGAGGGCAAGCTGAAAAATCTCGAGAAGCGGCTGCACGATGCACCGCTCAACGGTCACACCGGGATCGGCCACACCCGCTGGGCCACCCATGGCAAGCCGACCGAGAACAACGCCCACCCGCACGCGACCGAACGCGTCGCGGTGGTGCATAACGGCATCATCGAGAATTTCCGCGAGCTTCGCGAAGCGCTCGAGAAGAAAGGCGCCGTCTTCAAGACACAGACCGACACCGAGATCGTGCTGCATCTCGTCGACAATTTGCTGCAGAAGGGCCTCACACCGGTCGAGGCGGTGAGGGCGGCGCTGTCGGAATTGCGCGGCGCATTCGCGCTTGGATTCATTTTCACCGGCGAAGACGATCTGATGATCGGCGCGCGCAACGGTCCGCCGCTTGCGATCGGCCACGGCGACGGCGAGATGTATCTGGGTTCCGATGCGATTGCGCTCGCGCCATTCACCGACACGATCAGCTATCTCGAGGATGGCGACTGGGTCGTGCTGACCCGCAAGGGCGCGACGATCTACGACAAGACCAACGCGATCGTGCGGCGCGACGCCATCAAGCACATCGGCTCGTCCTCGCTGGTCGACAAGGCCAACTACCGCCACTTCATGGCCAAGGAGATCCACGAGCAGCCGGAAGTGGTCGGCCACACGCTGGCGCGTTATGTCGACATGGCGACCGAGCGGGTCGCGCTGCCGGCCAAGCTGCCGTTCGATTTCAAGGATATCCAGCGTATCTCGATCACGGCCTGCGGCACCGCGAGCTATGCCGGATTCGTCGCCAAATACTGGATCGAGCGGCTGTCGCGGATTCCGGTCGAGCTCGATGTCGCCTCGGAGTTCCGCTATCGCGAGGCGCCGCTGCGCAAGGGCGATCTGGCGATCTTCATCTCGCAATCGGGCGAGACCGCCGACACGCTGGCAGCCCTTCGCTACGCCAAGGCGCAAGGCACGCACACACTGTCGGTCGTCAACGTGCCGACCTCGACGATCGCGCGCGAGAGCGAGACGGTCGTGCCGACGCTGGCCGGTCCCGAGATCGGCGTCGCCTCCACCAAGGCGTTCACCTGCCAGCTCATGGTGCTCGCCGCACTTGCGGTCGCGGCCGGCAAGGCCCGCGGCGAATTGTCCGATGAGGACGAGAGCAAGCTGGTGCACGGGCTGATCGAGATTCCCCGCCTGATGTCGGCGGCGCTGTCGACCGAAGTACAGATCGAGAAGCTGGCGCGGGACATCGCCAAATCCCGCGACGTGCTCTATCTCGGCCGCGGGACCTCCTATCCGCTGGCGCTGGAAGGCGCGCTGAAGCTGAAGGAAATCTCCTACATCCATGCCGAGGGCTATGCCGCCGGCGAGCTGAAGCACGGGCCGATCGCGCTGATCGACGAGAACATGCCGGTCGTGGTGATCGCGCCCTACGACAAAGTGTTCGAGAAGACCGTCTCCAACATGCAGGAGGTCGCCGCGCGCGGCGGCAAGATCATCCTGATGACGGACGCCAAGGGCGCGGCGGAGGCGACGATGGAGTCGCTGGAGACGATCATCCTGCCGGACATGGGCGCGATGTTCGCGCCGATGGTCTACGCCGTGCCGGTTCAGCTGCTGGCCTACCACACGGCCGTGATCATGGGCACGGACGTCGACCAGCCGCGCAACCTCGCGAAGTCGGTGACGGTCGAATAGGAAGGGAAGGCTTGCGCGACAGCGCTTGCCCTTCAAAAATCTGCTAGAAGACCTAGCTGATAGACCTATCCGGCCAGGAACCCGAATGAGCCCCGACATTACGCCAAATCCGCCCGAGCAGGCCTCGCCGCCGGCGGAGACGCATACCGGCGTGATGGGCAGGCTGCGGAACTACTTCCTGACCGGCCTGGTCGTCGCCGGCCCCGTCGCGATCACGCTCTGGCTGACCTGGTGGTTCGTCACCTGGGTCGACGGGCTGGTGCGGCCCTTCGTGCCTGTCGCCTATCGGCCGGAGACCTATCTGCCGTTCGGCCTGCCGGGCTCCGGACTGATCGTCGCGGTGATCGCGCTGACCTTGCTCGGCTTCCTCACCGCCAATTTGATCGGGCGTTCGCTGGTCGATCTCGGCGAGCGGTTTTTGGGACGCATTCCGGCAGTGCGTGCGATCTACCGTGCCATGAAGCAGGTGTTCGAGACGCTGTTCTCCGGCCAGGGCTCGAGCTTCCGCCGCGTCGGTCTTGTGGAGTTTCCGTCGCCCGGCATGTGGTCGATCGTGCTGCTCTCGCAGCCGCCGAGCGCTGACGTCGCGCAGAGCCTGCCGGGACAGGAGGACCACGTCTCGGTGTTCCTGCCTTGCGCGCCGAACCCGACCACCGGTTTCTTCTTCTATGTGCCCAGGAGCAAAATCATCGAAGTCGACATGAGCGCCGAGGATGCCGCGACATTGATCATGTCCTGCGGCGTGGTGCAGCCGGGCGCCGGACCAGCAGAAGAAGGTCGCAGCCCTTGCGGGCATGGCGAACGCGGCGCGGATGCCAATGCCTCGACCCTGCAGCCCGAGCCGGCGAAGGTGGAGTGATCCATCCCGCGCCGATCAGCGGTATCGCCTCGTCGCGCTCGAACAAATAGAGCAGGCAGCGCAAGCGCATCGCCGCGCGCGCCCGCAAGTTTCGGATTGTCCTTCATGATACGCAATGCTTCGTCCCGCGCCTGTGCAATCAGTTGCCCATGCACGTCGGAGCGCGCGATGCGATAGCCGGGCAGGCCGCTTTGCCTGACACCGAGCACGTCGCCTTCGCCGCGCAGCCGCAGATCCTCCTCCGCGATCCGGAAACCATCGGTGGTTTCGCGGATCACTTTCAGCCGCGCCTTCGACATTTCGTTGAGCGGTTCGCGATAGAGCAGGAGGCAGGTCGAGGCTTCCGCCCCGCGGCCGATCCGGCCGCGCAACTGGTGCAGTTGCGCCAAGCCAAAGCGCTCGGCGTTCTCGATCACCATGATGGTCGCGGCCGGCACGTCGACGCCGACCTCGACCACGGTGGTCGCAACCAGCAAGCCGATTTCATGGTTTGCGAATTGCGCCATCACCGCGTCCTTCTCGGCGCCCTTCATCTGGCCGTGGACGAGGCCAACTTTATCGCCGAAGCGCTTCTGGAGATTCTCGAAACGCTGTGTCGCATTGGTGAGATGATCGGTGCCTTCGGCCTCGGATTCCTCGACCAGCGGACAGATCCAGTACACCAGCTTGCCCTGCGACAGCGCGCGGCCGACCGCGTCGATGACGTCGTCGATCCGGCTGTCCGGCATCGCGCGGGTATCGATCGGCTGGCGGCCGGCCGGTTTCTCCCGCAATTCGGAGATATCCATGTCGCCGAAGTAAGTGAGGACGAGCGTGCGGGGGATCGGGGTTGCGCTCAGCACCAACACGTCGACGGCCTCGCCCTTGGAGGTCAGCGCGAGACGTTCGCGCACGCCGAAGCGATGCTGTTCGTCGACGACGGCGAGCGCCAGCGATTTGAAGATGACGTCGTCCTGGATCAGCGCGTGGGTGCCGACCAGAAGATCGATCTCGCCGGCTTCGAGTTGCTTCAAGAGCTCGCGGCGCTCCTTGCCCTTCTCGCGGCCGGTGAGAATGGCGGCCCGCAGGCCCGCGCGTTCGGCGAGCGGCGCAATCGTCTTGATGTGCTGCCGCGCCAGGATTTCGGTCGGCGCCATCAGCGCGGCCTGTTTGCCGGCTTCGACCACGGCTGCGGCCGCGAGCAGCGCCACCACGGTCTTGCCGGAACCGACGTCGCCCTGGAGCAGCCGCAGCATCCGTACCGGCTGCTTCAGGTCGTCGGCGATCGCGGCTGCGGCCGCGCGCTGCGAGGCCGTGAGTGCATAGGGCAGGGCATCGATGATCCTCTTGCGCAGATGGCCGTCGCCGGCATGGCGGTTGCCGGCTGGACGCCGCAATTGCGCGCGCACCAGCGCCAGCGCCAATTGTCCCGCGAGAAGTTCGTCGAAGGCGAGCCGCGACCAGAACGGACCGTCCGGCAGGATATCCGTCAGTTCAACCGGCTGATGCACGCGGCTGAGCGCCTCTGCGATCGGGGGGAAATGGCAGCGACGGATCACCTCCGGGCTGATCCATTCGGGGAGTTGCGGCAACCTCTCGAGCGCCTGCGCAACGGCTCGGCGCAACGATCCCAGCGCCAAACCTTCGGTCAGGGGATAGACGGGATCGATGCCGGAGAGCGCCGCGAACGCCTTCTCATCCACGACACGGTCAGGATGCACGATCTGCGGAATGCCGTCATATATCTGCAACGTGCCGGAGACGAAGCGCTTGGCGCCGACCGGCAGCAGCTTTTCGACATAACCGGGCTGGGCGCGAAAGTAGGTCAGCACGACGTCGCCGGTGTCGTCGCTCGCATAGACCAGATAGGGCGCGCGGGCATTACGCGGTGGCGGCGGACGATGGCGATCGACGGTGACTTCCAGCGTCACCATCGTGCCCGGTGACGCCTCGCGGATTTTCGGCCGCGCCCGGCGGTCGATCACCTGCGATGGCAGATGCATCAGCAAATCGACCAGCCGCGGGGTTTCGTCGCGGCCGAGCAGATAGCGCAGCAGCTTGTCCTGCTTCGGCCCGACCCCCGGAAGGCTGGTGACCGGCGCAAACAGCGGATTGAGGAGAGCAGGGCGCATGGAGCGAATATGGCCATTCCAGAGCGCGATGCCCGGCCGCGCGTCATCCATCCACGTGTTTTTTCCGCATGGTGACGCTGACATCGGCATGAACCATCGCTATATCGAGCCCGCCCGGCACGTCCGGGCTTTTGGCGTTGGACTGGGATAGTTGAGATGACCGGATCGACACGATCGAGCGACGGCCTCGATATCAGGCGCAAGCGGCTGTTGTTCCGCTGCTGGCACCGCGGCACGCGCGAGATGGATCTGATCCTCGGCCGCTTTGCCGACGCCGAACTCGCTGATCTGACCGACGATGAGCTCGACGAGCTGGAACGCCTGATCGAGCTGCCCGATCCCGATCTCTACGCCGCGCTGACCGGCGACAGGCCGATCGCAGCGGAATATGCCGGCCCGCTGTTCGATCGACTGAAGGCGTTCCGCGCGGTGGACCACGGCGCATGAAGCCACCGGTCAAATCGCCCGCGGAACTGCTCGCGCCCGGCCGCGTGCTGACGCTTGCCAATGTCGCCGAGGGCGCCGAAGGCCTCGTCGTCTCCGATCTGGCGCGCGCCATTGCGGCGCGGCCGAAAAAGCCCACGATCAGCCTTGCCGTGATTTGCCGCGACGGGCCGCGGATGCAGCAGCTCGCGCGCGCCCTGGAATTCTTTGCGCCGGACCTTGCAGTCATGCAGTTTCCGGCCTGGGACTGCCAGCCCTATGACCGCGTCTCGCCGCATGGCGCCATCCTGGCGCAACGCCTGACCACACTGGCGCGGCTCGCGCGGCTGACCGGCAGCGACAAGCCGCTGATTGTCCTGACCACCGTCAATGCCGCCGTGCAACGCGTGCCGGCGCGCAATACGGTCGCGGCACAAGCGCTGTCGGTTGCGCCCGGTCACGTCGTGCCGATGGATTCCATCATCGCCTGGCTGGAGCATAACGGCTACAGCCGCTCCTCGACGGTGCGCGAGCCCGGCGAATATGCGGTGCGCGGCGGCATCCTCGATCTCTTCCCGGCCGGTCTCGATCAGCCCGTCCGCTTCGACTTTTTCGGCGATTCCCTGGAGTCGATCCGCTCCTTCGACGCCGAAACCCAGCGCACGCTCCTGGATATGCGGTCGCTCGATCTGGTGCCGATCTCGGAATTCCAGTTGGTCACGGAAACGATCCGTCGCTTCCGCATGGCCTATACCGCGCAGTTCGGCGCGCCCGACCCCCGACGATGCCCTCTACCAGGCCGTCAGCGAAGGCCGCCGTTATCCCGGCATGGAGCACTGGCTGCCGCTGTTTCAGGAGCGGATGGACACGCTGTTCGATTATCTCGGTGACGCGCCCGTTGCCATCGAACCGCAGGGCGAGGACGCCGCGCGCGAGCGCTTCAAGCAGATTGCCGACTATTACGAAGCCCGGCGCGACGCGCTGGATCATCCCGGCTCCGGCACGGTCTACAAACCGCTGCCGCCGGACCGGCTCTATCTGACCGAAGAGGAATGGCAGAAGCGGCTCGGCGAGGGCGCGCTGGCGCGCTTCACGCCGTTCGCCGTGCCGGAGGCGGAAGCCGTGTTCGACGCCGGCGCGCGCCGCGGCCGCGATTTTGCGCCGGAACGCAATGACGCCTCGGTCAATGTGTTCGAAGCTTTGGTCGCGCATGTCCACGCGCTGCAAAGCCAGCGCAAGAAGGTGGTGATCACGCTCTGGAGCGAAGGCTCGCGCGACCGCATGGCAAGCATGCTGCGCGACCACAAGCTGTCCAACGTCACCTCGGTCAATGCCTGGCGCACGGTGCAGGCAACCCCGCGCAACGAGGCGATGCTTGCCGTGCTCGGCATGGAAAGCGGCTTCGAGACCAACGATGTCGCCGTCATCAGCGAGCAGGACATTCTGGGCGACCGCCTGGTACGGCCGCGCAAATCGAGCCGCAAGCTCGACAATTTCATCTCGGAGATCACGAGCCTGGCGACCGGCGACATCGTCGTGCATGTCGAGCACGGCATCGGCCGCTTCGTGGGCCTCCAGACGCTGGAGGTTTCCGGCGCACCGCATGATTGTCTCGAGCTGCATTATGCCAGCGACACAAAACTGTTCCTGCCGGTCGAAAACATCGAGCTGTTGTCGCGTTACGGCTCGGACCAGACCAATGTCGAGCTCGACCGGCTCGGCGGCACCGGCTGGCAGACGCGCAAAGCAAAGCTGAAGAACCGTATCCGCGAAATCGCGGGCGAGCTGATCAAGATCGCGGCCGAGCGGATGCTGCATGAGGCGCCGAAGCTGCCGGTGCAGGCCGGGCTCTACGACGAGTTCTGTGCGCGCTTCCCCTATGACGAAACCGAGGATCAGCTCGGCGCGATCCAGTCGACCCTGAAGGACCTCGAGGTCGGCCGCCCGATGGACCGGCTGATCTGCGGCGACGTCGGCTTCGGCAAGACCGAGGTGGCGCTGCGCGCAACGTTCGCCGTTGCGCTTGAAGGCAAGCAGGTCGCGGTGGTCGTTCCCACGACGCTGCTCGCGCGCCAGCACACCAGGACTTTCGCGGATCGGTTCAAGGGTTTCCCGGTGAAAGTCGCGCAGGCCTCGCGGCTGATCCCGGCAAAAGAGCTGGCACAAGTCAAGAAGGGATTGACCGACGGTTCGATCGACATCGTGGTCGGCACCCATGCGCTGCTCGGCAAATCGATCAAGTTTCGCGATCTCGGCCTGCTCATCGTCGATGAGGAGCAGCATTTCGGCGTCAGCCACAAGGAGCGGCTGAAGCAGCTGCGCGCGGAAGTCCATGTGCTGACGCTGAGCGCCACGCCGATCCCGCGCACGCTGCAACTCGCGCTATCCGGCGTGCGCGAGCTCTCGATCATCGCCTCGCCTCCGGTCGACCGCCTCGCCGTGCGCACCTTCGTCGCACCCCACGATCCCCTGATGATCCGCGAGGCGCTGCTGCGGGAGCGTTATCGCGGCGGCCAGGCGTTCTATGTGGTGCCGCGGATCGAGGATCTGGCCGGGGTAAAGGATTTTCTCGACAAGAACGTACCCGAGATGAAGGTCGCGGTCGCGCACGGCCAGATGGGGCCGACCGTGATCGAGGACACCATCGGAGCGTTCTACGACGGCAAGTACGACATCCTGCTCTCGACCACGATCATCGAGTCCGGTCTCGACATTCCCAACGCCAACACGCTGATCGTGCATCGCTCCGACATGTTCGGGCTCGCGCAGCTCTATCAGCTCCGCGGCCGGGTGGGTCGCTCCAAACTGCGCGCCTACGCGCTGTTCACACTCCCTGCGCAGCAGAAGATCACGGCGCAGGCCGAGAAGCGGCTCACCGTGCTGCAATCGCTGGAGACGCTCGGCGCGGGTTTCCAGCTCGCCTCCCACGATCTCGACATTCGCGGCGCCGGCAATCTCCTGGGCGAAGAGCAGTCCGGGCACATCAAGGAGGTCGGCTTCGAGCTCTATCAATCGATGCTGGAAGAGGCGATCGTCAACCTCAAGGCCGGCGTCGCGGAGCCTGCCGCCGATCGCTGGTCGCCGCAAATCACCATCGGCATGCCCGTGCTGATCCCCGAGGATTACGTCTCCGATCTGCCGGTGCGGCTGTCGCTGTACCGCCGGCTCGCCGATCTCGAAACGGACGACGCGATCGACAATTTCGCAGCCGAGTTGCGCGACCGTTTCGGCGTGCTGCCGGACGAGGTGCGCTATCTCTTCAAGGTCGCCGCGATCAAGGCCTATTGCCGCCGCGCCAATGTCGAGAAAGTGGATGCCGGACCGAAGGGCGCGGTCATCGCGTTCCGCGACAACAGCTTTGCGCAGCCGGATCGGCTGGTCGCCTTCATCCGCCAGCACGGCCAGGCCGCGCGGGTGCGGCCGGACATGAAGGTCGTGTTCTTCCAGGATTGGGAAACGCCGGAGGAGCGGATGGCCGGCACCACCGACATCCTGCGCCAGCTTGCAAATCTCGCGGAGAGCAAGAAGGCGGCATGACAAAACGGCCGCCGGCATTGCTGCCGGCGGCCGCTAGTTCGCGTTGCTTACTTCGGATACTTGAACTCGGGCGCGGCCTTCAGCGCGTCCTTGGTGGTGTTCATCGAGGCCAGCCACTTGTCGTTCTTCTGGTCGTAGCTACCTTGACTGACGATGGCGACACCGCGACATAGTGCTCGCCCATGCCGAGGAAGCCGCCGACCGAAAGGATCAGCGCGTCGACCGACTGGTTTTTCATCGCGATATCCGGAGATATCGCCGACGGTCTCGTTCTTCTGGTTGGTGACCGAGAGACCCTTGATCTTGGACGAGAACATCTCGTCCTTGGAGACCGTCGAGAATTTGGCTTCAGCCGGCGCGGTGCCGGTGGTCTTGTGCTCGTCGGCGGCGAATACGGGGCTCGCGAGCACCGCAAGCGATGCCGCGATCAGTGCAAATTTCTTCATTTTGTCCTCCAGTGAAGCGATTGTGTTGCTTCTCAATGCGAGGACGGAACGATTGTTCCGATCGAAGATTGAAGTCATGTCAGGACGCTGCGCGGGTCTCGTTGTAGAGCAGCCCAAGCAGCGACTTCGCCGAATCCTTGGGGCCCAGTGCTGCCACCGTCACCACAGGCTCGTTGCGCTCGGCGCGACGGCCGGTCGAGGTGTGGCGCATGACGGCCGACAGCCGTCGCGCGATCGCATGCGCATTGCGCAGATCGGTGTCGGAGAACACCACGATCACGGAGCCGTCCGGCCGGGCGGCGCCGAAGTCCATTTTCCGCATCAGGCGGCTGATGATCCGCGCGCCATCGAATTGCGCGCGCGGCTGCTCCGGATCGAAGGCAAAGCGGGCGACTGCGAGGCCTCCGCCATCGGCGAGCGTCTGGCCCACCGCGCTGGCAAAATCGCGCTCGAAAGCGGCCGGGGTCAGCAAGCCGGTCTGGGGATCAAGAAGTCCCTTGGCCTCGATGGCGCGCAGGCTGCGGCCAAGCTGCGCTTCCAGCGCGTGCTGGCGGACCAGCGGCAGCGTGTTGGCGGCGACATGCGCCGGCTCGCCGGTGATGATCTCGAGATTGGGCAGCTCATAGGAGGGCGCGAGCTCATCCGATGTCAGCACGACCGGCAGATGGCGGAAGCGCGCATCCTCCGAGAGCACCGTCAGGAAGGCGTCGACCACGCGCGCGGTGAAGCCTTGGGAGATGACGATCCCGTCGATATCGCGATTGGCGAGGTGATGGGCGGCGGCCTCGATGCTGAAAGCGCCGACCACGCCAGCGCGCTCACCGAGCGCGACCGAGAGTGCCGGGAAGCAGCCGCCGCGGCCGATCAGCAGCACGGTCGCATGCAACGCGGAATCGCTCTCGATCAGCCTGGTTGCGCCGGGCGCCTCGTCGGCCAGACGGCGCAGCACGGTCGCGTTCAATGCACGAACCCGCAGCGCCGCATGCAGGCGCGGGATCAGGCGATCGTAGTTGCCGCCGCTCAGCGCCAGCGGAATGGCATTCTCGGGGAGTTCGCTTTCCGGCTCGACCGCGATCAAGGGAAGGTAGGGCTTGCGCCGGCCAATCTGTTGCGCCAGTGCGGCGAAAGCGCGCCGGATCGACGCCAGTCATATCGGCCACGACGGCTGCCGGCTGCATGTCCGAGGCCGCGCGCACGTGCGTTGCTCCAGTCGGCATCGATGACCGGAAACAGTCCGGCTTCGTCGAGCGCAGCCGCAAAGGCGGGCCGGCCGTTATGTCCGATGACGAGGATCGGCCCTTGCTGGGACATCAAACAAACCCGGGGCAGGAGAGGTGGCGCCAACCGTAGTTCGGCCGCCTTAATGCGCCGTCAACGCGATCGTCCACACGCGTTCAGGCGATGTTCGAGCGGTCCCGAAAGGCCTCGACCATCAACGGGTTGAGGCCAAGTTCTGAGAGCGCGTCTCGGGCGCGGGCATTGTCGTGGGCGCGGCCGGCCAGCCGGTGCCCGCTGAGCCGATCCGGCAGTGCCGTCAGCAACGCGCCCTGGCCCAGGCGCTTGCCCCATTCCTGCAAGTCCTGCGCGAGGAAGCGATAGCCGCCGACCGCCATGATGCCCGACGGCGGCGCGGTGATCGCGATAGCGCCAGTCGCGCGATCGAGCCGCGCCGCATATTCGGTGTCGACGAAGTCGCGCGGCGCCTGCGGGATCAGGGAGTCGCTGGGTGGCGCCGGAGGCGCGTAGGCGGCGACCGCGACCATCGGGCCGCGCAGGCCGAGCGTGCCCTTCGGCGTCAGCAGGATTTCGCCCGCAATCGACGAGCCCGGCAATTCGCGCGGCGCGCCGTGCAAGCCGGGCTTGACCAGCGCCGGCGTGCCGTCCTCGGCAGTCCGCCTCGCGCCGAACAATCCGGCCTCGCCGAACAGATAGGCGTCGGTGAGCGAGGCGCGCCGTGCCGTCCATGGCGGGCTGGACGTCACTTGCTCAGGCGCGCGCCACATGCCGATGACATTGCGCAAGCCTGGCAGCGCGTGTCGAGATCGAGCTCGTCGAGGCGGAATGCGAGCTGCGCCGGGACGATCAGCGTGTCGCAGCGATGCTCCCGGATGTCCTGCTCGAGCACATCGGCCTCGAAGGGATGATGCATGCGCGAGCGTGCCGCCCGGCGAGCAGCCAGATCACGACGGACGAGGCGAGGCCGGCAAACGAGCTCGGCGCGAAGGCAGACATCAATGTTGCGCCTTGCGGCACGTCGCTTTCCAGTGACAAGGCCAGCCCGCCCGCGATCAGGCTCAGATGCGTGCGCGGGACCGCGCGAAAACCGTCCGAGGTCACGTCGAACGAGATGATCGCGGCCTTGCGGCCGTCCTGGATCACGTGACGTGTGGCGCTCGATGGCTGCGCCAGCGCCTGATCGAGCGACGCCATGCCTTCCGGCAAATCGCCGCCGAAGCCGCAGACATGGCGAATGGAGAACGCCTCCGCCGCGGCATTCATGGCGAGATCGGAATGCGCGACACCGTCGACCCTGGCCGAGGTGACGATGGCCCGCGCGCTGGTGCGGTTGAGCGCGGCGACGAGTTCGGCCTGCCGCCACAACAGCGGAAACAGCGCGACCACGAGACCGGCGCGATGTGCGGCAAGCACGGTCAGTGGAAGCTCTACCGTACTCGGCAGTTGCACGGCGATGACCGAATGCGCCGGCAATCCGGAATCGATGAAGTGCGCCGCAAGCGCCGAGATCGCGCGATCTGCCTCCTCATAAGTGAGACGCTTCGGCGGCTGACCTGTGATGCGCAGCTTGTTGCCGGGATCGACCAGAGCCAATTCGCGCGGCTTGCGCGCAAGGATGCGCCCAAACAGCGTGTCGAGCGTCGGCGATGTCGCGGTCTGGTTCACTTGCCGCCTATTTCCCCGGCGCGTCC
This sequence comes from uncultured Alphaproteobacteria bacterium, assembly GCA_963732085.1. GTDB lineage: Bacteria > Pseudomonadota > Alphaproteobacteria > Rhizobiales > Xanthobacteraceae > Bradyrhizobium. The sequence goes on from CAVSYJ010000004.1 coordinate 24,423, forward strand.
CGCCGTTGCCACCAGCCTTCAGGCAGATACCCGACCAGCGGGGTGGCATTGGGCCGTTCTATCCGATTCCATCGGGCAATCCATTGGTCGCCGGCGTTAAGCACGGGAATTGCGTAGAAGCCCGACATCAGTGCGCGATCGAGCGCACGGACTGCAGAGACGAACCCCGTATGATCACGGGCCTCCAGCAGCGCTGCGATCATCGCGTCGATGGCGGGATCCTTCGCGCCCATGTAATTGCGCGTGCCCTGCGTATCGGCGGCCTGGCTGCCCCAATAGAAGGATTGCTCGTTGCCCGGCGACAACGACTGGTCCCAGCGGTTCTGGATCATGTCGAATTCATAACCGAGACGGCGCTGATCGAATTGCACGGGATCGACCGCGCGCACCTTCGCCTCGATGCCGGCGCGCTTGAGATTGCTGGAATAAGCGAGCGCGATCCGTTCCTGGTCGCGCGTCGTCGCCAGAATTTCGAAGCTTAGGGGCGCTTTGGTCGCGCGCTGGCGCAACACAGTGCCGTCGAGATCGTAGCCTGCTTCCGACAGCAGCTTCAGCGCATCGCGCAACGTCGTGCGATCGCGCCCCGAACCGTCGGCGACGGGAAGACGATAACTGCCGTCGAGAATGTCGGGCGCGATATCGGACGCAAACGGCTTGAGCAGTTCGCGCTCGCGCTCGTCTGCGGGCCGGCCATAGGCCGACAGCTCCGAGCCCGGGAAATAGCCGCCGCTGCGGGTATAGAGGCCGAAGAAATAGTTCTTGTTGATCCATTCGAAATCGAACAGCAGCGTCAGCGCACGGCGCACGCGGATGTCGGCGAATGCGGGCCGGCGCGTATTGAAAACGAGATATTCCGTCGGCTGCGGCAGGCCGTTCTTGATGGTGTCGCGGATCACCTCGCCGGTTTTCGCCGCGGTAAAATCATAGCCATCGTGCCAGCGTAGCGGCTCGCTCTCGGCGCGGAAATCAGTGAGCTCCCGCTTGAATGCCTCGAACTGGCTGTTGGATTCCCGGAAATAGTCGAACCTGACCTCGTCGAAATTGAACAGGCCGCGATTGATCGGGCAGGTCGCGCCCCCAATAATTGGGATCGCGGGTGAAGGTGACGCTGGCACCGGGCTTCACCGCTGATATCCGGTAGGGGCCCGAGCCGATCGGCGGCGTCAGCGAGGTCTCCTCGAAAGTCGCGGGGTCGACGGCGTGTTTGGGCAAAACCGGCATCAGGCCGAGAATCAGCGGCAGTTCGCGGTCGTTGGCGCCTGACAGATCGAAGCGCACGCTGAGGCGGTCGAGCGCTTCGGCCTTGGCGACCTTGGAGTAATACTGCCGGTGGTTCGGTCGGCCGCGATCGCGCAACAGCTCCCATGAGAACAGCACGTCTTCCGCGGTGACCGGCTTGCCGTCCGAAAAATGCGCACGTTCGTCGAGATGGAAGGTGACGAAATCCCGCGCATCATCGGTCTCGGCGGTCTTCGCAAGCAATCCATAAAGCGTGAACGGCTCGTCCTCGCCGCGGGCCATCAGGCTCTCGATCACGTAACCGCGCTCGAAGTTGTAACTGCGTACCTGCTGGACCGCGATTCCCCTGACGATCATGCGGGTTGAGGCTGTCGAAGGTGCCGAGATTGCCCCACACCAGACGGCCGCCCTTGGGCGCATCGGGATTGAAATAGGGCAGATGGTCGAAATTGGCCGGCAGCGCCGGTTGCCATGCATGGCGAGTGCGTAGCTTTCGGCGGCGGAGCAGGGCGCGCTGAGTGCGAGCGCCGCCATCAGCACGAGCGCAAATCCGTGTCGCTTCGCCAACGGAAATGCGCCTAAAAGCTAACATGGACACGCGCGGATTTGATTCGGACGATTGCTGCGGAAATCCTAGCATGGACCCTGTATAGGCGGATTGCCGAGATCAAACATGCTTGTCGGCATTGATCTTTCTGCCCGCCACGGTATGAAGGCGGGCGATTGGGGCAGGCGGCAGGACCTGTCACGTATCCGCCTCAATTGACTAGGAGACAGCGGCCCGCGAAACGGCGCGATATGGCGCCATCAGCGGTCTCCGGCGCTCCCGTTCAGAAAGGGTTTTCCGCAATGAATTTCCGTACCTTGGCCGCGTCGGTCGGGCCGCGTGGGCGGCTTGTCGCCTTTCTGGCGGCGACCGCATTGGCGGTTCCTTTTGCCGTGACCGCGCAGGCCCAGACCCCGGCTCCCGCACCCGGCGCGCCCGCGCCTGCCAAGAAGAAGGCGGCGCCGAAAGCCCCCGCGGCAGCCCCTGCGCCGACCGCTCAGGCTCCGGCTGCGCCACCAGCCCAGCAGGCGCCGCCCGCGCAGCAAGGCCAGGCGCAAGCTCCCGCTCAGGGCGGCCAGCCGCAGCAGGACCAGGTGCAACTGATCTACGCGCCCTGGACCAAGTTCTGCCTGAAGGGGCAGGACGCAAACGCCAAGCAGGTCTGCTTCACCGGCAAGGACGGCCGCATCGAGTCCGGCCAGCCGGTGGTGGCCGCCGTCATCATCGAACCCGAAGGCGAGCCGAAGAAGATCCTGCGCGTCACGCTGCCGCTCGGCATGCAGCTCGTGCACGGCACGCGGCTCATCGTCGACAACAATCCGCCGCAGCAAGCACAGTACGTGATCTGCTTCGCCAACGGCTGCATGTCCGACTATGAAGCGACCCCGGACCTGCTCGCCAACATGAAGAAGGGCCAGAACCTCGTCGTGCAGGCCATCAATGCCAACGGCGCGCCGCTGACGCTGCCGCTGCCGCTCGCCGAATTCGCCAAGGCCTATGACGGTCCGCCGACCGATCCCAAGGTCTTCGAGGAAAACCAGAAGAAGCTGCAGGAAGAGCTGATGAAGCGCGCCGATGAAGCGCGCAAGCGGCTCGAGGCGAACCCGCCGCCCGGCGGGCCGCCCGCTACCCCGGGACCGGGCGCGGCGAAGCAGTAGAGTAGTGGAGCTTTGGATTTGACGTTCGCTTGCGAGTGCGTGGCTGAGAGATAGCGAACGTCAAATCCGCTCCACTATGAAGCGCCCGTTGCGTTAAGGCCGATCGCTCGACTCAGTTCAGCGACGGATTGCGCGGGCGGTAACCGCCCGATTTGTCCTTGATGAAAATCTCCGACACCTGCGAGTGCCGGATCGGCTCGCCGGTCTCGTCGGGCAGCAGGTTCTGCTCCGACACATAGGCGACGTATTCGGACTGCGAATTCTCCGCGAGCAGATGATAAAACGGCTGGTCCTTGTGAGGACGCACGTCCTCGGGGATCGACAGCCACCATTCCTCGGTGTTGTTGAATTCCGGATCGATGTCGAAGATCACGCCCCGGAACGAAAACACCCGGTGGCGCACGATCTGCCCGATCTGGAACTTGGCGGTTCGCGATTTGATCATGGCTTCTCGAATAGACCATGATCGGTGCCAGCGCTAGTGCCTAGCGCTCGTGCCTGCGTCTGGCGCGCTTGATCCATTGCCGGAAGAGGGTCGCATTACCCCTTGTGATAACTGCGATTTGATCCAATCCAAATATCACGGCGCATGGCGGCCGGCGCGCCAGGAGGGCGCCAGCCCTTCGCGCATGGCAAGCCGCCGCAACAGACCGACCGAACCGATCAAGTGCAGGCCGGCCGCACGCAGCGACTGCACCGGCAACAGATCAGAAAGCAGCGAGCGGTTGGCGACATCGATGGCAAACGTACGGCTCAACACATCGGCGCGGCGCGCCATGTCGTAACGCCGCAGCGCGTTCGGCGCACCGGGATCGTTGCCCGTCGCGATCGCCTCGCGCACGATCGCAGCGATGTCAGCGGCATCGCGCAATCCCATGTTGAGGCCCTGTGCGCCGATCGGCGGGATCACATGCGCGGCTTCACCGACCAGCGCCACTCGTTTTTGGGCAAACTGCCGGGGCCGTTCGATCACAAGCGGAAACACGTGACGGCCGCCTTCGACTGTCATGCGCCCGAGGATCGAATGCGATTGCCTCTCGGCGGCGTCAGACAATTCTTCGTCGCCGAGACCGCGCAGCCGTTCGGCTTCCTTCGGGCTTGCGACCCACACCACGCTGCAGCGATCGCCGGGAAGCGGTACGAACACGCAAGGACCTTGCGGCGTGTGGAATTCCGTCGAGATGTTCCGGTGCGGCCGCGTGTGACCGACATTGAAGGTGAGCGCGGCTTGATTGAGATCGCGGCTGGAGATGGAGATGCCGGCCGCCTCGCGGCACAGGGAATGCCGCCCGTCGGCGCCCACGACAAGGCGGGCGGACAGCGACTTTCCGCTTGCGGTGTGAATGACGACGGCGTCTTCAGCGTGGCTAACGCTTTCGGCTTCATCGTCGATCCGGACGAGGCCGGAGAGTTCGGCAGCGCGCGCTTCAAGCGCTTCCATCAAAGTGCGGTTTTCGATGTTGTAGCCGAACGCGTCGAGACCGATTTCGCCGGCGGCGAAGTGCACCTCCGGCGCGCGGATCAGCCGGCCGGTGTCGTCGACCAGCCGCATGGTCTTGCAACGCAGCCGCCTTGTGCTCGCAGCGCCGCCAGACATCCAGTGCGCGCAGGAAGTCGACGGAAGCGCCGAGCAGCGCAGTGGTGCGATTGTCGCCATAGGCCAGGCGACGCGCGATCAGCACGGTCTGCGCACCGGCTTCCGCCAGCGCGATCGCAGCCGAAAGTCCGGCCGGACCGCCGCCGACCACCGCAACGTCATAAGGAACTGATACGTCCTGCATGCTCCGTCACAATTGACATGCCCGCCAGCGATTTCAAGGGCAGTGGTCCGATTCCAACATTCGCACCCCCGGCGACATTGGCAATTTTGCGAATGTTGGAATCAAAGGACCACTGAAAAAAACGATTCTGGTGGAGCGTTGGATTTGACGTTTGCCTCACGAGGGTTGGTTAACGGTCGGGCGAACGTCAAATCCGCTCCACCCGCTGGTTCACTTGTTTTGCGCGACCGATGGCCGCAACATCGCATGTACAAACAAAGCGGAATCCTGATAGCACTGCGCCAGCCATGGACCAGCTTGATCCGCCAGTTTCCTTGAGCGCCACGCCGCGAAAGCGTGCCGCCGCATTCTCCGTGCATGTGTTCACGGCGCTCGGCGCAGGCCTTGCGTTGCTGGCGCTGCTGGAAGCCGTACGCGAACATTGGGCGGCGATGTTCGCCTGGCTCGGTGTCGCGCTCGATGATCGATGCCGCAGATGGGCCGATGGCGCGGCGGCTCGACGTGGTGCGGCTGCAGCCGAACTGGTCCGGCGAGGTGCTCGACCTCGTGGTCGATTTCGTCACCTACGTGTTCGTGCCGGCCTACGCGATCACGGCCGGCGGATTGCTGCTGCCGCTCGCGGCGCCGCTGTTCGGCATCGGCGTCACCATCAGCGGCGCGCTCTATTTTGCCGATCGCCGCATGAAGAGCGCCGACAACCATTTCCGCGGCTTTCCGGGATTGTGGAATATCGCCGCCTTCTACCTGTTCCTGCTGCACTGGCCGCCGGCGCTGTCGAGCGTTGCCGTTGCAATCCTGATCGTGGCGACGTTCCTGCCGTTCCATGTCATCCATCCCATGCGCGTGGTGCGGCTGCGCTGGCTGACGCTGATCCTGATGGCGGCCTGGAGCGCGCTCGCGCTCTATGCGCTGATCAAGGACTTCAACGTCGAGGCGCCCGTCACCGCCGCACTCTGCCTGATCGCGGCGTATATCGTGGCGAGCGATGCCGCCATCCGGTTCCTGCGGTCGCTCAAGGCATGATTCAACTCCTGACCAATGCCGAAGCCTGGGCGGCGCTGCTGACGCTCACGGCGCTCGAAATCGTGCTCGGCATCGACAACGTCATCTTCCTGTCCGTGATCGTGTCGCGGATTCCGGAGCCGCAGGCCAGCCAGGCCCGACGGATCGGGCTTTCGCTCGCGTTGGTGTTCCGCATCCTGCTGCTGACCTTCCTGGTCTGGCTGATCGGCATGACCCGCGACGTCTTCGTCGTCAGCGGCATGGGATTCTCGTGGCGCGACCTGATCCTGATCGGTGGCGGACTGTTCCTGATCGCGAAAGCGACCCACGAGATCCATGCCGAGGTCGAAGGCGGTGACGAGGAGGGCTGGTCAGGCAAGTGGCCGCAATGCGTTCTTCTGGGTCATCGTCCAGATCATCGTGATCGATGTGGTGTTCTCGCTCAACTCCATCATCACCGCGATCGGCATGGCGAGCGAACTCGCCATCATGATCGCGGCCGTCGTGATCGCCTGCGGCGTCATGTATGCGTCATCGGGGCCGGTGGCGCGCTTCGTCGCGGAGCATCCGACCACCAAGATGCTGGCGCTGGCGTTTCTCGTGCTGATCGGCGTGGCGCTGGTCGCCGACGGCTTCGAGTTCCATATCCCGCGCGGCTACATCTACTTCGCCATCGCGTTCTCCGCGGCGGTGGAGTTCTTCAACGTGCTCGCCAAGCGCAACCTCAAAAAGGGCGCGGGCTAAACCGTCCGCACCAAGAGAGCGAGTTGACAATGACGCCTTGATGGCCTTGTTTCGCCGGGAGGAGTCGCAAATGACCAAGGCCGTGCGCGTGCACAAGGTGGGAGGGCCGGAAGCGCTCGTCTACGAGGCCGTCGACCTTGCCGCTCCTGCCGCGGGCGAGGTGCGCATCCGCCAGCATGCCGTCGGGCTCAATTTCATCGACGTGTATTACCGCACCGGCCTCTACAAGGCGCCGGGCCTGCCGTTCGTCGCCGGCAACGAAGCCTCCGGCGAGGTCATGGCCGTCGGTCCCGGCGTAACCAATTTCCATCCAGGCGATCGCGTCGCCTACTATCACAACCTCGGTGCCTATGCGACCGAGCGCAATATTCCATGGGAGAAGCTGGTCAAGCTGCCCGACCACATCACCTACGAGCAGGGCGCGGTGCTGATGCTCAAGGGGCTGACGGTCTGGTATCTCCTGCACAAGACCTTCAAGATCGAGCCGCATCATCGCGTGCTGATCCATGCCGCGGCCGGCGGCATCGGCCTGCTGGCATGCCAATGGGCGAGGGCGCTCGGCGCCCACGTGATCGGCACGGTCGGCTCCAAGCAGAAGGCTGAGCTCGCGCTCGCCAATGGCTGCGATCACGTGATCAATTACAGCGAGGAAAATTTTGTCGACCGCGTCAAGCAAATCAGCCGCAACGAGCTGTGCGACGTCGTCTATGACGGCGTCGGCAAGTCGACCTTCCCGGGCTCGCTGTCCTGCCTGAAGCCGCGCGGCATGTTCGTCAGCTTCGGCAATGCGTCCGGCCCCGTGCCGCCGTTTGCAATCGCCGAACTCAACAATCACGGCTCGCTGTTTGCGACGCGGCCGAAGCTCAACGATTATGTCGGCACCCGCAAGGAACTGCTCGAAGGCGCCGATACGCTGTTTGCCGCCGTCATCAACGGCAAGCTGCATGTGCCGATCAACCACGCCTATGCGCTGAAGGATGCGGCCAAGGCGCATATCGATCTCGAGAGCCGGCACACCACCGGCGCGTCGGTCCTGAAGCCGTGAACACTACCGGCCTTTCGCTGTTCCTGTTCGCGGCACTGATGATCGCCGTGGTACCCGGTCCCGGGATCTTCTATGTCGCGGCCAGAACCTTGTCGGGCGGCAGACGGGCTGGCCTCAGCTCGACGATGGGAACGGCCGTGGGCGGGCTCGGTCCATGTCATGGCGGGCAGCCTCGGCGTTTCCGCGATCATTCTCGCCAGTGCCGAGCTTTTCGCCGCACTCAAGCTGGTCGGCGCATTTTATCTCGTCTGGCTCGGCATCCGCACCTATCGTGAAGCCGGACGACCAATGTCCGAGCCGAATGGACAATCCTGCGACCGAACAGGCATTTCCGGGACGGCATCCTCGTCGAGGCGTTGAACCCGAAAACGGCGGCATTCTTCCTGGCTTTCATTCCGCAGTTCATCGATCCAACAGCGGCTCATCCCGCACTTCAATTCATCGCGCTCGGCCTCATTTCGGTGACGCTCAATACGGTCGCCGATATCGTGGTGGTGCTGATGGCCTCGACCGCAAGTGCGGGTCTGGCGCGTCGTCCCCGTTTGCTTCAACGCATGCGGCAAGGCTCGGGGATTTTCATGGCAGGACTCGGCCTGTCGTTGGCGTTGGCGCGGCGTCCTGCGAACTAACAGACATCGAGAGCAATATCCTCGCTCTCGATGCCTCGTGCGGCCTACGCCACCATCCGCGCGGCTCCCGCCCTGGTCAGGATCGCGTCCAGACCGTCGATCATCTCCGCGATCTCCGCCCGCGCGATGTTCAGCGCTGGCATGAAGCGCAGGGCATCCGGTTGCGGCGAGTTGAGCAAAAGGCCCGCTTCAAGCGCCTGCGCCACGATCGCCGGCCCCATCGGCCGCTTCAGGTCGAGCGCGAGCAGCAGGCCGCGGCCTCGGACATCGCCGAGCCCATGCCGCGCGGAGAGTTTCTGCAGCTCGCTTTCCATCAACAGACCAGCTTCCGCCGCCGATTTCAGGAATGCCGGTTTGCTGACCTCTTCGAGCACAGCGAGCCCGGCCGCGCACATCAGCGGATTGCCGTTGAAGGTGCCGCCCTGATCGCCATGGGCGAAGCACGACGCCTTGTCGGTCGCAAGCAACGCAGCAAGCGGCACGCCGCCGCCGATGCCTTTGCCAAGTGTCATGATGTCTGGCTCGATCCCGGCGTGCTCGTAGTGGAACAGCTTGCCGGTCCGGCCGACGCCGGTCTGGATCTCGTCGAAGATCAGCAACAACCCGTGCTCGTTCGTCAGTGCCCGCAATTCCTGCAAGAACCCATCGGTCGCGGGCCAGACGCCGGCTTCGCCCTGGATCGGCTCCAGCATGACCGCGACGGTGTTGGCGTTGATCAGCGCCTTGACCAACTCGAGATCGTTCAGCTTCGCTTTGCGGAAACCCGGCACCTTCGGCTCGAACAGCGGCTCGAACGCCTTCTTGCCGGACGCCGACATGGTCGCGAGCGTCCGGCCGTGGAAGCCGCCCTCGAAGGTGATGATCTCGAAGGCGCCGCCCTTGTGCAGCGAGCCATATTTGCGCGCGAGCTTGATTGCGCCCTCATTGGCCTCCGCGCCGGAATTGGTGAAGAACACCTGGTCGAAACAACTCAAATCGGTCAGCGCCTTCGCAAGCTTCAGGCTGGCGTCATTGTAATAGGCCGGGCTCGGCGTGATCAGGCGTTTGGCCTGCGCGGCGAGCGCATCCGCAATGCAAGGCGGCGAATGGCCGAGGCAATTGACCGCCCAACCCTGGATGAAATCGAGATAGCGCTTTCCCGTATCGTCCCAGAGGTATGAGCCTTCGCCCCGGACGAACACGGTCTCGGGGCGCGCGGTGATGTCCATCAGCGCATCGAACGGATGGGTGGCGTTGAGCATGGCAAATTTCCTTCTGGTGCTGGAGGGGAGGGGGCCGAAACGCAAGAAGGCCGCGCTTTTGAGGGCGCGGCCTTCTCGAAAACTATGCTGATCTAGTCAGTCAGCGTGGTCGTCGGACATGGCGCAGCCCATCGTCGTCGCGGGAGCGACGGCGGAAAGCGGCGCGGCGGTTGGTCCGGATTGAAATCATGGGGCGCGCTCATACAGCCGAATGGCGGATGCTGTCAAGAGACGCTCGGGCTTTACCAAACCTTTAGGTGGAAGCCGTATCCTCGCGGGAGCAGCTTAGAACAGCCGGTTAGCGCTCAGGATGAGCGAAATAGACACAAGTCCGTCGATCGCCGACGAAGTCGAGTTCGCGGTCAGGACGGGCTCCCCACAAAAATGCTCCGAGACCGTCGGGCGCGTGACCGCGCTGTTTCTGGCGTCGTCCGAGCGCTATAACGACGAGCAGATCGCGCTGTTCGGCGATGTCTTCGAACGCCTGATCAACACCATCGAGCTTCGCGCGCTCGCCGACATCGGCGCGCGCATTGCGCTGGCCGAGCTCAGCGCGCAGCTTGCGCCCTTGCCGCAGGCGCCCGCCTCGGTCATTGGCCGACTCGCGCGGCATGACGAGATCGACGTCGCCCGGCCGGTGCTGACGGAGTCGCCGAAGCTCACCAATGACGATCTGGTCGAGATCGCGCGGGTCAGCGGCGAGAAGCATCTGGTCGCGATCGCCGGCCGCTGGTGGCTGCAGGAGATCGTCACCGACGCGCTGCTGGCGCGCCGTTTCCCGAGCGTCAGCCGCCGCCTCGTCGACAATCCCGGCGCGAAAATGTCGCCGGCCGGATTTGCCGTCATCGTGGCGCAGGCGGTCGGCGATCCCGAGCTTGCGGTCGCGACCGGCATCCGGGCGGATCTGCCGAAGGAGTTGCGGACGACGCTGCTTCGTTCCGCGACCGACGCGGTACGCACCCGGCTGCTGTCGCGGGCGCCGCCCTATCTGTTCGAAGAGATACGGGCGGCCGTAGCCGCTGCCTCAGGCGGGACGGAGCGCGAGTTGTCGCGGGAGCGCGACTTTGCAACCGCGCGTCAGCTCATCGCGCAATTGCGGAAGGACGGCGCGCTGACGGAAGCCATGCTGCTCGGCTTTGCCAGGCAGAAGCGCTACGAGGAAACCGTCGCGGCGCTGGCGGCGCTGGCGCACACCGGCATCGAGATCGTCCGGCCGCTGATGCAGAGCCTCAACAGCGACGGCATCCTGGTGCCCTGCAAGGTCGCGGGCCTGCGATGGGAGACGGTGAGTGCGATCCTGGATTGCCGCTTCTCGACCGGCGTCACCGCCGAGAGCGAGCTCATCAAGCTCAGGGGTCAATACGCCGAATTGACGGGCGAGAATGCCGAGCGGCTGCTCAAGCTCTGGAGCGTCCGCGCTGTCGCGCGGACGCCGCGTGGGCATTAAGTTTTGCGCATGATCTCCGCGCAAACGCTACGCGTTTGTCGCGAGGGAAAACCGGTGCCCACTTTTCCGGATCATGCGCTAAAACCCGGCGACGCTGCCATGCAGATCGTATTCGTCCGAGCGTTCGATCTTCGCTGTCACGATCTCGCCGACCTTCAGCGGCCGTCGGCTTGAGAGATAGACCGCGCCGTCGATGTCAGGCGCATCGGCCTTCGAGCGGCCTCTGGCGACGGTCGGCCCTACCTCATCGATGATCACCTGCTGACGCGTGCCGACCTTGCGCTTCAGCCGGCGTGCGGAAATCTTCTGCTGCCGCGCCATCAGCGCATTGTAGCGCTCCTGCTTGATCTCGTCGGGCACGGCGTTTCCGATCGCGTTCGACGCGGCGCCGGCGACCGGCTCGTATTTGAAACAGCCGAGGCGGTCGATCTCGGCTTCCTCGAGCCAGTCGAGCAAACAGGCGAAATCAGCATCCGTCTCGCCGGGGAAGCCGACGATGAAGGTCGAGCGCAGCGCCAGCTCCGGGCATTGCGCGCGCCAGGCCTTGATCCGCGCCAGTGTCTTTTCCTGCGCGGCCGGACGTTTCATCGCCTTCAACACATCCGGGCTCGCATGCTGGAAGGGGATGTCGAGATAGGGCAGCACCTTGCCTTCGGTCATGAGCCCAATGACCTCGTCGACATGCGGATAGGGATAGACATATTGGAGGCGCACCCAGGCGCCGAGTTCGCCGAGCTCTTTGGCAAGATCGAAGAACTTTGCGCGCACCTGCCGATCCCGCCACGGGCTTTCGGCATATTTGATGTCGACGCCATAGGCGGACGTGTCCTGCGAGATGACCAGCAGCTCCTTCACGCCGGCCTTCACCAGCCGCTCGGCCTCGCGCAACACGTCATTGGCCGGCCGCGACACCAGATCGCCGCGAAGTTTCGGGATGATGCAGAAGCTGCAGCGGTTGTTGCAGCCTTCGGAAATCTTCAGATACGCGTAATGCCGCGGCGTCAGCTTGATGCCCTGCGGCGGCACCAGATCGATATGCGGATTGTGCGCCGGCGGCGCCGCGCGATGCACGGCGTCCAGCACGCTCTCATATTGCTGCGGGCCGGTGATCGAGAGCACGCCCGGATAGGCCTGCTCGATCTGCTCGGGTTCGGCGCCCATGCAACCGGTGACGATGACCTTGCCGTTCTCGGCCATGGCATCGCCGATCGCCGACAGCGATTCCGCTTTCGCGCTGTCGAGGAAACCGCAGGTGTTGACGATGACGAGGTCGGCGCCGTCATGCTTGCGCGCCAGCTCATAGCCTTCGGCGCGCAGGCGCGTGATGATGCGCTCGGAATCCACCAAAGCCTTGGGGCATCCGAGCGAGACAAAGCTGATTTTTGGCGCGGCGGCCTGCGACATGTTCCGAAACTGTGTGATTGATGGCGCTGAGCTAGTCCGAATTGCGCAGAAATACAAGGCTTTGAGCCGCTGTTCCCCGTGCTATGGATAGGCTTGCCGGATTACGAGTGATCGATGGGCGCTGAGCAGTCTCCGAAGATCGTCATCATCGACGAAAGCCCGATCCGCGCCGCGATCCTCGAAGAGGGCTTGCGCGAAGCCGGCTATACCGAGGTGGTGCAGGTCAACGAGATGCAGAGCCTGCTCGCGCGCATCTCCGCGCTCGACCCCGACATCATCGTGATCGACCTTGAAAATCCGAGCCGCGACAGCCTGGAGCAAATGTTTCAGGTGAGCCGCGCCGTGCGCCGGCCGATCGCGATGTTCGTCGACCAGAGCGACTCCTCCATGATCCAGGCCTCCGTCGATGCCGGCGTTTCCGCTTACATCGTCGACGGGCTGAAGAAGGAGCGCATCAAGCCGATCCTCGATCTCTGCGTGTCTCGCTTCAACGCCTTCGCCAAATTGCAGGACGAGCTCGACCGCACCAAGAACGCGCTTGAAGAGCGCAAGGTGATCGACCGCGCCAAGGGCATCCTGATGAAGCTGAAGGGGCTCACCGAGGAAGAGGCCTATGTGCTGATGCGCTCGACCGCGATGCGCGAAAAGAAGAAGATCGGCGAGATCGCGCAATCGATCCTGACCGCCTCGGAGCTGTTGAAATGAGTGGATCGCTCGAAATCGGCTTCATTCCACTGATCGACGCCGCCGCGCTGATCGTCGCCGTCGACAAGGGATTTGCCGCGGAGGAGGGGCTCGAAGTCAATCTCGTGCGGGAAGTGTCGTGGTCGAATGTCCGCGACAAGCTCAATATCGGCCTGTTCGACGCCGCGCATCTGCTGGCGCCGGTCGCAATCGCCTCGAGTCTCGGCATCGGCCACGTCAAGGTACCGATCGTTGCTCCCTTCAATCTCGGCATCAACGGCAACGCCATCACGGTGTCGTCCGCGCTGTATGCGGCGATCATGGGCGAGATCGAGGGCGACCGTTACGATCCGATGGCGACCGCCCGTGCGCTGGCGCGAGTGGTGGCGGCAAGGCGCAAGCGCGGCGCCGAGCCGTTGACCTTTGCGATGACGTTTCCGTTTTCCACCCACAATTATCAGCTACGATTCTGGATGGCGGTCGGCGGCGTCGATCCCGACCAGGATGTACGCATGGTCGTGCTGCCGCCGCCGTTCATGGCGGACAGTCTCGCGGGCGGGCAGGTCGATGCCTTCTGCGTCGGCGCGCCCTGGAATTCGATCGCGGTCGACCGCGGCGTCGGCCACATCCTGCACTTCGTCTCCGACATCCTGGTGCGTGCGGCGGAGAAGGTGCTGGCGGTGCGCCAGGGCTGGTCGGAGCGAAATCCGGATGTGGTCGCGGCCCTCGTACGTGCGGCTGCGCGCGCCTCTGCGTTCGTCGAAGACAATCGCGAGGAGACCGCGCACATCCTTGCACGGCCGGACAGGATCGGCGTCGATGCCGAACTCATCAAGCGCACGTTCGACGGACGGCTGAAGATTTCTCCAGACGGCACCATGCGCCAGAGCGGCCGCTATCTTCTTGTGGGCCGCGAGGATGCCGCAAGGCCGGATCCGGTACAGGCGGCCTGGCTCTACGCGCAGATGGCGCGCTGGCGCCAGACTTCGCTCACCAAGGACGCGCTCCGAACCGCGATGGCGGTGTTCCGGCCTGATCTCTACGACGCCGCGCTCGGTAAGGGCGCGCGCCCGGCGCTGCCGACACGGGAAGGCGTCGCTGCGTTCTCCGGCCCCACCTTCGACCCCGACGACATCTCGGGCTATCTGGCCTCGTTTGACGTCGCCAAGCGCGCCTGACCAAACCTTAGGCACTATGATTCGAAGCTTATTTCTTGGGCCTTGCGCCTCAAGAAAAGGCATGAACTGCGATCCAGTTAATGCATCGCAATATCTATAACTAATTGAGTTTAATATACTTATTGTCTTCTCCCGCAGTGGCACACGTCTTGAATGAGAGACCTTAGCCGGCTGTCACTGATGCCCGTCGGCGTCTTCCACGATGGATTTCCGCAGCAACGAGGCTGATCGGACCGTCCGCAATCCGCGGACGACCGCGCGCAAAGCTTTTCCTCGTTGTGACCACGCGAAGGCGTGGCAGCTGGAGCTTCGACATGGATTACGTAAAACCCGCCGACGTTGTCGCCTCGATGATCGATGCCGGCGTCAAGAAACTGGCGCTTGGGCCGCGTGACCTCCTGATCCGCGGTGCGCTGTCGGGCGCGCTGCTGGGTGCCGCCACCGCGCTTGCCTTCACCGGCGCGGTCACCACCGGCCAGCCGCTGGTCGGCGCGCTGATCTTTCCGGTCAGCCTCGTGATGATCGTGCTGCTCGGGCTCGAGCTCGTCACCGGGAGCTTTGCGCTGGTGCCGCTCGCGCGCCTCGAGGGCAAGGCGAGCTGGAACGCGGTGATGGCGAACTGGTCATGGGTGTTCCTTGCCAATCTGCTCGGCAGTATCGCCTTCGGGGTGCTGCTCGCGATTTCGCTCACCAACATGGGCAAGGTCGAAGTCGCCGGCGTCGCGGCGCGCATCGTCGCGGTCGCCGAAGCCAAGACCATCGGCAACGCCGCGCTCGGCACCGCGGGGATGGTCAGCGTTTTCGTCAAGGGCGTCCTCTGCAATTGGCTGGTCTGCCTCGGCGTGGTGATGGCGATGACCTCGACCTCGACGGTCGGCAAGATCGCCGCGACCTGGCTGCCGATCTTCCTGTTCTTCGCGCTCGGCTTCGAGCACGCCGTGGTCAACATGTTCATCATCCCGACCGGCATGCTGCTCGGCGCGAAAGTCAGCCTCGCCGATTGGTGGTTCTGGAATCAGATCCCGGTCACAGCAGGCAATCTCGTCGGCGGCTTCGTGTTCACGGGGCTTGCGCTCTACGCGACCTACAAGCCGGCCAAGCAGCCTGTTGCAGCGGCGTCGGTCGCAATCCAGGCGGCGGAATAAGGCGACCGGCAATCATGAAGCTTGAAACGATCGCTGTCGACTTCACCGACGAGCAGAAGCGGTACCTCGAAGGCTTTGCGGCCGGCGTGCAGATCATGCGCGGCGGTCGCGGCCTCGGCGGTGGCGCGACTGAAGCCAAAGCCGATGCCGAGCCGACCGGACCCGATGCCGCGCATATCAAGGCGCAGGACAAGGTTGTCGCCTCAGGCAAGAAGCTCGCTGACCAGGAGAAGTTCAAGCGCGAGGAGCATCCGTTCGATGCCTGGCCGCGGCTGAAGCAGCAGGCGCTCGACAATGCGCCGCCGGTGCCGGCGGACAATTTCCGCTGGCGCTATTTCGGCCTGTTCTATGTCGCGCCGGCGCAGGACTCCTACATGTGCCGCTTGCGGATGCCGAACGGCATTTTGAAGCACTGGCAGCTAGCCGGCCTTGCCGATCTCGCCGAAAGCTGCGGCGGCGGCTACAGCCACGTCACCACCCGCGCCAACCTGCAGATCCGCGACATCCTGCCGAAGAATGCGGTGCGGCTGATCGAAGGCATCCAGGACCTCGGCCTCTGCTCACGCGGCGCCGGCGCCGACAACATCCGCAATGTCACGGGTACGCCCACCGCCGGCATCGATCCGCAGGAATTGCTGGATACGCGACCCTATGCACGCGAGTGGCACTTCCACATCCTCAACGACCGTTCGCTTTACGGCCTGCCGCGCAAGTTCAATGTCGGCTTCGATGGCGCCGGCAAGATCGCGGTACTCGAAGACACCAACGACATCGCGTTTTCCGCGGTCGAGGTGAAGGACGGCCACGGCGTCGAGCCCGGCATCTGGTTCCGCCTCGGCATCGGCGGCATCACCGGCCACAGGGATTTCGCCAAAGCGACCGGCATCATCGTCAAACCGGAGGACGCCACCAAGGTGGCCGACGCAATTGTGCGCGTCTTCATCGATACCGGCGACCGGACCAATCGGCTGAAGGCGCGCTTGAAGTATGTGCTCGACACCATGGGTGTCGACAAGTTCATGCTCGCCGTCGAAGAGCGGCTTGGCCGCAAGCTGACGCGCGCGCCGACAGAGGCGATCGCAACGCGCCCGGCTTTCGACCGCATGGCGCACATCGGCGCGCATAGTCAGAAGCAGGACGGGCTGAACTGGATCGGCGTGGTGCTGCCGGTCGGCAAGCTCACGGGCGACCAGATGAGGGGGCTTGCCAAGATCGCGCAGGACCTCGGCGACGGCGATATCCGCCTGACCGTCTGGCAGAACCTCCTGATCTCGGGCGTGCGCGACGAAAACCTGGCGCTCGCGGCAGCCGCAATCGAGAAACTCGGACTGTCGATCAAGGCCTCGCAAATCCGCGCGGGTCTCGTGGCCTGCACGGGCAATTCCGGCTGCAAGTTTGCGGCCTCCAACACCAAGCTTCATGCCGCTGACATTGCGGACTGGTGCGAACCGCGCGTCGAGGTCGACACGCCGCTCAATATCCATCTCACGGGCTGTCATCATTCCTGCGCCCAGCATTACATCAGCGACATCGGCCTGATCGCGGCGAAAGTGCCTGATGGCGAGGGCGACGATACCGTCGAAGGCTATCATCTCGTGGCAGGCGGCGGGTTCGGGCCGCAGGCCGAGATCGGGCAGGAGGTCTATCGGGATATCAAGGCTGAAGACGCGCCGCAAACCGTCGAGCGGCTGCTGAAGGCCTATCTCAAGCACCGCGCCTCGGCGGAAGAGCATTTCCTGACCTTCGCGCGCCGTCACGACGGCGAAGCCCTGCGAAAACTCGCGGACGCCGAGGTATCTTCATGAACCAGATCACGCCGACCGCGAAGCTCGAGATCATTCCGGCAAGCGCGCCGTTCTCGGACGCGCAGCGTTCCTGGCTCAACGGCTTCTTCGCCGGGCTGCTCACGACCGACGGCGCGATGCCGCTGTCGGCGGAGCAGGGCGCTGCGGTCATGCAAGGCCCTGCCGGCGACGACGGCGAGGCCCCATGGCACGACCAGACGCTGCCGATCGGCGATCGCATGAAGCTCGCCGAGGGCCGGCCGCTGCGGCGGCGCATGATGGCGGCGATGGCGCAGCAGGATTGTGGCCAATGCGGTTACAACTGCGCCGACTATTCGGATGCGATCGCGGGCAAGAGCGAAGCGCGGCTCAATCTCTGCGTCCCCGGCGGCAAGGAAACCGCGCGGATGCTGAAGTCGCTCTATGAGGAGTTGGACAAGACCCCGGCTGCTGCCCCCTCTGCAGCCGTGACGCCCGCCGTCGCTGTCACCACTGTTATCAGCGAGCCCGGCCGCTCCCGCGACAATCCGATTGCGGCGACCTTCGCGTCGCGACGCCTGCTCAACGGCAAGGGCTCGGAAAAAGAGACCTGGCACATCGATTTCGATCTGTCCGGTGCCGGGCTCGACTATGTCGTCGGCGACTCCTTCGGCATCTTCGCCAAGAACGATCTCGGGCTGGTCGATCAGATCATCGCGCTGCTCGGCGCCTCCCATACCACGCAAGTGCGCGGCAAGACCCTGCGCGACGTCCTGATCGAGGATGTGTCGTTGTCGCCGGCGCCGGACAGCTTGTTCGAACTGTTGTCCTATCTCACCGGCGGCAAGGAGCGCGAGAAGGCGCGGGCAATGGCGCAGGGCGAAGATCCCGATGGTGATGCCGCGACGCTGGACGTGATGGCGGTGCTGCAGAAATTTCCGAAGGTACGGCCGCATCCGGAGGCCTTCATCGAGGCCCTGGAGCCGCTGCAGCCGCGGCTTTATTCGATCTCGTCGTCGCACAACGCTACGCCCGGAAAACTGTCGCTGACCGTCGATTGCGTGCGCTACGTCGTCGGCAAGCGCAGGCGTCTGGGCCTCGCCTCGACCTTCCTTGCCGAACGCATCAATCCCGGCGATGAGTTGAAGGTCTATGTGCAGAAAGCCCATGCGTTCGGCCTGCCGCAGGATGCGAAGACCCCGATCATCATGATCGGGCCGGGCACCGGCGTCGCGCCGTTCCGTGCCTTCCTGCTCGACCGCAAGGCGACCGGCGCGACCGGCAAGAACTGGCTGTTCTTCGGCCACCAACGCAGCGACTGCGATTTCTTTTACCGCGACGAACTCAACGCCATGAAGACGTCGGGCTTGCTGACGCGGTTGTCGCTGGCGTGGTCGCGCGACGGCGAGAAGAAATTCTATGTGCAGGACCGCATGCGCGAGGTCGGCCGCGAGTTGTGGAGCTGGCTCGCCGACGGCGCCAATGTCTATATCTGCGGCGACGCCAAGCGCATGGCCAAGGACGTCGAGCGCGCACTGGTCGATATCGTCGCGCAATTCGGCGCGCGTTCGACCGACGAGGCGATTGCTTTCGTCGGCGATCTCAAGAAAAAGGGCCGGTTCCAGCAGGACGTCTATTAGCGCATGATCCGGAAAAGTGGGCACCGGTTTTCCGACAAGATCATGCGCCAAAAATAGAGTTCCGGAACCCGATAATCCGGTTCAAATGCGGCCGAATGGATTTCTCCGCCGAGGCCGTGCCGGAGAATATTCGAGCGCGATTGTGATCGCTGGAAGTAGCGGCGTCACTATTTGCGGCGCTACCTTGCCAAAGCGTAATCCCGGCATTTGATTGACGCGCATGGGGCGATGGAGATCCACCATGCGCGAACTAAAGGCGGAAGCCCGCCTGCATCTGCTTGCGCGCTCGCTCAGGCGCAACGGCACGAGCGTTCACCTTGCCGCCGTCTACAGCGCATTCGCGGTCATCGCGGCCGTCGTATTCGGCACGCTGTCCATTCATCCCTTTTGAATAATTACGCCGCGCGCTTGAACGGCGCGACCTCGATCCCGGCATCTTTCAGTGCCTGGCGCACGCCGCGCGCGATCCCGACGGCTTCCGGATTGTCGCCGTGGATGCAAATCGTATCGATGCGTGTCTTGACGACCTTGCCAGTCACGGAAACGATGGCGCTGTCCTGCACCATGCGCACCACCCGTTCGGCAATCAGCCTTGGATCGTGCAAGACGGCTCCCGGTTTGCGGCGTGACACCAGATTGCCATCGTCCTCATAGGCGCGGTCGGCAAACGCCTCGTGAGCCATCGGCAGATTGGCGCGCTCGCCGGCTTTGACCAGCTTCGAATTGGCAAGCACCACGAAAATCAGATTCGGATCGACGGCCTTGATCCCGTTGGCGATCGCCTGGGCCGTCATGTCGTCTTCGCAGGCGACGTTGGAAATCGCTCCATGCGCCTTGACATGCGTCACCTTGTGGCCGGCCGCGGTTGCGATCGCCTGCAAGGCGCCGATCTGGTAGGCAATCAGATTTTCGATCTCTGACGAACTCAAGCCGGGCATCGGCCTGCGGCCGAAACCGTGCAGGTCGCGATAGCCGGGGTGAGCGCCGATCGACACGCCGCGTGCCCTCGCGAGCTCGACCGTCTTGCGCATGACATCGGCATCGCCCGCATGATATCCGCATGCGATGTTCACTGATGTCGCGAGCTCGATCATCTCGGCATCGTGCCCCATGACCCAGGGGCCGAAGCTTTCGCCGAGATCGCTGTTGAGATCGACTGTCTTCATGTTTCCGTTCCCTGTTAGTCCTGCGCCAATGTTCCGCCTGCCAGGTGCCGGCATCGACCGCATTGACGGCGCTGCCCGCGACATTAGCACCACGCAAGGCGTCGATGTTGAGTTCGGTGGTTTCGAGGCCGCGCAAACGCTCGGGCAGGGAGCGCAGCAGGTCTGCAAACTTTCGCGCCTCCGCCTGCGCCTCCGCCATGCTCACGGCCTTGAACCGGAACGCCGTTCCCGCAGGCGTCTGCGCCAGCCGCCCGAGATCGGCCGATATCACGGTGGCGATCTTCGGATAGCCGCCGGTGGTGTTGCGATCCATCATCAGCACGATCGGCGCGCCATTGCCGGGCACCTGAATGCTGCCGTCGACGGTGCCGTCGGAAACGATGTTGTGGCCATGGAGATGCCTGATGACGGGACCTTCGAGGCGATAGCCCATGCGATCGCTGGTCGCGGAAATCTTCCAATCGCTATCGAGGAACAACGCCTTGGCGTCGTCGGCAAATTCATCGTCCTGCGGACCCAGCACCACACGGATACGGTCCGCTGACAGCGGGAAGCTCAATGCGCTGATCAGGCGCGCCGCTCGCGGGCTCTGCTGCGAGTTCGTCGCCTTGCTGCAGCGGTCGCGAAAAAGGACTGCCCAGTCCCGCGCGCGGATTGACCGCAAGGCTGCCGAAGGTCGGCTCGCCATGAATGCCGCCTTCGATGGCGAGATAGCTGAAGGCGCCACCCTTGGCGAAACCGATACTGAGCGTCTCGCCGTCGGCGATGATCATCGACGCATTGACGGGCATGGCGCGGCCGGCGATATCGACGCTGCGCAGCGCGCCGCAAAGCGCAACGCGCACGTCGCCGTCGCGCGCGGTGAACGAAGCCGTGAACGGGCCGATTTCAATGGCGGCGGCAAACGGCTCATTGCCGAGCAGCGTGTTGGCGGCCGCGAGCGCGAGCCGATCCATTGCGCCGCTCGCTACCAGGCCGTAGCGCTGATAGCCGTCGCGGCCGTGATCCTGAACGGAACACGCAGGTCCAATCGCGGCGACCACGAGCTTGCTCATGCCGCCACCAATTCGGCGATGATCTCGCCGGCTTCTGACGCGCGTTCCTGCTCGGCGAAGGTCTTGGCGTCGACGGGATGGAAAGTTACGCGATCGCCGGGTTCGGTCAGGAACACGGGATCGCGATGCAGCCGAAACGTCCGCACCGCCGTGCGTCCGAGAAGATGCCAGCCGCTCGGCGCGGCCAGGCATTGGATTCCCGCCTGCACGCCGCCGATCGAGATCGTTCCAGCCGGCGTGAACACGCGCGGGCTGGGCCGCCGCGGCATATGCAGCGACTTGTCGAGCCCGGACAGATACGACCAGCCCGGCGTGAAGCCGACCATCGCGACGCGGTAATCGCCGCCGGAATGCCGCGCCACCACCTCGTCGGGCGTAATATTCAGGCTCTTTGCGACATCCTCGAGATCGATGCCGTTCTCGCCGCCATAAGCGACTGGAACGCGCCAGCGGCGTGCTTTCGCGCTCGCCTGCGGCGGCACTTGCGCCAATGTCAGGAGCTTCTCGCCGAGCGCGTCGAAATCAATCTGCACGGGATCGTAGTGCACCAGCAGCGAGCGATAGGTCGGCACCGTCTCGGTCACACCGTCGACCTTGGCGGCCGTTAGCGCGCGGTCGAGCGTCAGCACGCGCTGGTTGGCGGCATCATCGATGTTTTTGGCGAATTCCACCGCGATGGCGCGGTCGCCACTCGGCAACAGGCGGGGCGGGGACAAGGACGCGGCCATGGCTCGGATGTGGATCGTATTCCATGCTTTTCGCTCAACTCGTCGTGCTTGTCACGCCCTTGACGCGGGACCGCGGCCCCGCAAGATGCGCCCCGACAATTTCTCCACCGGAGCCTGCTTTTCAGATGTCCCTGACCCCCGACGCCCTCAAGATCCTGTCCAAAATCACCACCGCCACGATCACCACGGTGCTCCTGAAGAAGGGCCTGCGGAACGTCTGGATGCGCGGCGCACGCCCGTTGAAGCCCGGGCTGCCGCGGCTGGTCGGTCCGGCCTTCACCCTGCGCTTCGTTCCCGCGCGCGAGGACCTGGCGACGCCGGAATCCTGGTCGTCGCCGATCTCCACCCGCACCGCGATCGAGGCCATGCCGGCCGGCTGCATCACGGTGGTCGACGCCATGGGCGTCACCGATGCCGGCATTTTCGGCGACATCCTCTGCGCCCGCATGGTCAAACGCGGCGTCACCGCGCTCGTCACCGACGGCGTGGTGCGCGACGTCGAGGGCGTACTCGGCACGGGCATGCCGGTGTGGTGCGACGGCTATGCCGCGCCGCCGTCGGTGGCGGGATTGACCTTCGTCGGCTGGGGCGAACCGATTGGCTGCGGCGGCGTCGCCGTGTTCCCCAATGACATCGTGGTCGCCGACCAGGATGGCGTGGTGCTGATCCCGCAGAAGATGCTCGATCTTGTGCTCGCCGAAGGCGAGGAGCAGGAACGGATGGAAGCCTGGATCGTCAACGAGGTGAACAATGGCGCGCCACTGCCGGGTCTCTATCCCATGAATGCCGAGACCAAGGCGCGCTACCAGACGTCGAAGAAGTAGCCGGGCAAACCGGCGCGCAACGAAGGGAGAACTACCATGGAGATCTATCCCGCCGGCTCGCGACCGACGCGCCGTGCGCCTGCCGAAAACTTCACCGGCACGGTCTGGCAGGACCCGATCATCACAGCACCCGCGCCGGCGCGGGTCGTCATCAATCGCGTCGCCTTCGAGCCCGGCGCGCGAACCGCGTGGCACACGCATCCGTTTGGACAGACGCTCTACGTGATTTCGGGCGTCGGCCGGTTCCAGACCCAGGGCCAGGCCATCCGGGAGATCAAGGCCGGCGACGTGATCTGGATTCCGCCGGGCGAGAAGCACTGGCATGGCGGTGCGCCGACCACCGGCATGGTCCACATCGCGACGCAGGAAGCGCAGGATGGCAAGACCGCCACCTGGATGGAGCACGTTACCGACGCCGACTACAACGCGAAGGTTGGGTAAGGCATGATCCGGAAAAGTGTGAAGCGGTTTTCCGAAAAATCATGACCAAACAAGAGAGATAAAGCGCGATGACGAAAGTCATTGCGCTTTAGCGTGCGATCAAATCCGCGATGCGGTCCAGGTGCCCGAGCACAGCGCACCGCGCCAGGTGCCTGACCCCGACGTGCCCGAGAGACGACCGAAGCCGTTCGCGCGCTTGATGCCGCTCGCCAGCGTAACGCTGATGCTGCCGGCGTCGGCGACGCGGCCCGATGCACTCACCATTCCGTCGCCTGAGACCTTGCCGTTGGCGATGCCGATCGAGACGGTGGCGCCGTTGCCGCATTCCGAACTCGACGAGGCGATCCGGACGTTCCAGGAGCCATCGAACGTCGCGGCCGCGGCTGGTGTCGCAAATGGCAGGATGCAGAAAAGCGCGATGCGGGTGGCGATAGCGACTTTGCGGAAATGGGTCATGGCGTGCCCCTGTTGTTGGTGACGCCATTCGTCGCATATCGCCCGACGGTCCGATGTGACCGACGTCACGCAGGCTGGTGCCCACTTTCCGAAGTCCGCGCTACATACCCGCGACGTCCTTTCGCGGACTTCGGAAAGTCACGGGCACTGGCAAATCCATAATTCTAGTGCCGCTTTCGATCTGAAGTCCCTGAACCCGATTTCGCCGCGAGTGAGTTCAGGGACTTCAGATCGGCGGCACTAGCAGCGTGATCTCCGGCACAAAAAAGCCCCGCCAAATAGCGGGGCTTTTGATTTGCAGGCTTGTGGACGCGTCAGTTGCACGCGGCTCCAGGTCTGGCCGCCGCAGAACATGCCGCCGAAGGCGCAGCCCTGCACGCGCAGCTGGGTCGTGCCCTTCATCGCGATGGTCGAATCATAGGTGCTGCCGGAGTTGGGATCATGAATCCGGCCGCTCCATTTGTGGTCGGCGCCGGGCCGCATGTTGATCAGCACCTGCTCGCCATTGGCGTTCGATTTCGCATCGACCGAATAGCCGCAGAGGTTGGCGCCGCACGCCTCGATGCGCACCTTGCCTTCCTTTTCTTCGGTCAGCCAGACGCCAACGGGCGAGTTGGGATCGCGCGGCGGCGCCGCGACGGGGGCGGTAGCGGGGGGCGCCGCGGCGACTGCCGGAGCTGCGGGTGCGGCGACGGCGGCGGTGCAACTGGGGCCGGAGGCGGGACGGCTGCAACCGCGGGGGGCGGTGGCGGCGGCGGGGCTGCATCCTGCACAGGAGGCGGGAGCGGCGCCGGCGCAACGGCAGCGGTTGCCGGCGCGGGAGGTGGAGTTGCGGCGGGCGGAGCGGCAGCAGCGGCCGGAGCCGGGGCGGGCGCGGTTGGAGCCGCAGCGGTCTCGGGCGCAGTTACTGGCGCGGGCGCAGCAGGCGCTGCAGCGGGAGGCGGCGGGGCCGGGTCGTTCTTGGCGTCGGCCGGTTTCTTCGACTTGGATTTCTTGCCGGTGTTGTCGTAGACGCCGGGAATCGAAACGGTACCGCGGTCCGGATCGATCCGGATGGTGCGGCCGCCATATTCGAACTCGTACTGGGCCTGCGCAGCGGTGCTTGCCAGCAGCAGGAATACGGCAGCCGCCAACGTCTTCTTCATTTTGACCTCCCGGATCGTCCCCGCGGGCCGAGTCTACGCCGCGAGGCTCCCAGATGCGTGACCTACATCACTTTCATGACATAAGTCGTAGGCTCGCCACTTTGGTTCAAAGCCAGTCTAAGGCGCACGCCAGCGCAGGGTCAATTTGACGAGATGCCGCCCGCGATCGAAGCGAGGCTAGGCTTCGCCGAGGCTGCGGATCACATCCGCGGCCGCGGCGCGTCCCGTCATCTCGGCGCGCAACTGCTCGTAGCGCTGGCGCGCTTCGCGCTCGCGATCGTCGACGAACTTGACCGCTTCGTCCTTCCACATCGGGCCGGTGACATGGGCCCCGGAGCTTTCGCCGATGGTCTCGTCGACAAAATAGTCGCCGTCGTCGGAGCGGCGGACCGTCCATTTGAAGCGGATGGCTTCCATCGGCCCCGGGCCGACCTTGAAGTAGCCGTCGCCGTCAGCCGGTACGATCGTGGGTGTTGCTTCCTCGACAACGGGCCTTTCCGCCGTGCGAGGGGCGTCGACAACACGAGGGGCTTCCGGTTGATCGAGAATGCTCGCGATCGTCGCGAGCGCATGATCGGTCGGGTCGCTCAAGGGTCCATCCTCCGTGCGAATCGCTGGCCGGCAAAAATTGTCCCACGCCGGTGCGTTGCGCCTTCTTTGTGGCGAGCGAATAAGGCTGAGTTTTGGCTAATTTTCAGCGCAAACCGGCGGTAGTTTGGCCTTCCATGGGCGTTGCTGCTCGAGCTGTGCCGCCAGGCGAAACAGCGTCGCCTCATCGCCGAAGCGCGCGGCGAACATCATGCCGATCGGCAATCCGCTCTTGCTCCAGGCCAGCGGCACCGACATCGCGGGTTGGCCGGACATGTTGAACATCGCCGTGCCGGGGATGTAGCTCCGCAGGATCTGCGGAATGAGCGAGAAATCGCTCGACATCGAATTGAGCTCGCCGAGGCGCAGCGGCAGCCTGCACAGCGTCGGCGACAGGAACACATCGCAGCTGTCGAGAAATTCGTACAGCACGCGCGAGATCTGGAACGCCGCGGTCTGCGCGGCGATATAGTCGACCGATGTGCTCTTCAGCGCGTTGCTCGCCATCGCGAGCGTCAATCCCTCGAACTCGGCATCGGTCACGGCCCGGCCAAGACGCTGCTCGACCATCCTGAGCGGTTGCGCCACGTTCGCGCCGACGATCAGCGCCATCACCTCCGGCCCGTTGGCGGGAACCTTCGGCGCCCGCTCCTCGACGTGATGGCCGAGCTTCTCGAGCATGGAGGCGGTATCGCGAACGGCCTGCGCGACCTCAGGGTCGAGCGTGCCATCCGCATAGGTGTGCTTGTCGGTGAAGGCGATGCGCAAGCGCCCGGGCTCGCGCCTGACCTCGTCGGCATAGGGCCGCTGCGGCGGCGGCGCATGATAGATGCTGGTCAGCTCGGGTCCACCGAGCGCATCCATCATCACGGCACTGTCGCGTACGCTGATGCTGACCACGTGATTGCAGGAAAAGCCGCCCCAGCCTTCGCCGCGATCGGGACCCAGCGGCATGCGAGCACGTGTCGGCTTCATGCCGAACACGCCGCAGGCAGAAGCTGGAATACGAATAGAACCCCCGCCATCGCTGGCATGTGCGACGGGAAGCACGCGCGCGGCCACGGCTGCGGATGCGCCGCCCGACGAGCCCCCGGAAGAGTGCGCCAGATTCCAGGGATTGCGGGTCGGTCCGTGCAACCGTGGCTCGGTGGTCGGCAACAAACCCATTTCCGGACTCGCGCTCTTGCCGAAGATGGTGAGTCCGGCGTCGAGACAGCGTTGCGCGAAGGTGCCGTTGTGATCGGCGACGAGATCCCTGAAAACGGTGGCGCCAAACGTCGTGCGCGTGCCGCCGAGATATTCGAGGTCCTTGAGCAGGAACGGCACGCCCGTGAAAGGACCGTCGGGCAGACCCTTTTCGATCTGCTTTTCAGCATAGTCGTAGTGCTTGACCACGACGGCGTTGAGCTGCGGATCGACCTTGGCGGTGCGCGCCAGCGCCTCGTCGAGCAACTCCTTCGGCGTGACCTGCTTCTTGCGCACGAGCTCGGCGAGGCCGACGCCGTCATAGCTGCCATATTCCTTGAAAACCATCGGTCAACCCGTTGATGTCAGGAGCGAATGGACCGCCTCCTGGGCGGTCCGACGCAGGATCGTCTCGTGTTCAGAGCACGTCCTGATTGATGACGTTCTGGCGGATCGGCTCGCCGTCGAGCGCGCTCAGGATGTTGCGCGCGGTCTGCTCGCTCATGCGGACGACGGCCTCGACCGTGACACCGGCGACATGCGGCGCCATGATCACGTTCGGCAGCGCGTGAAGCGGTTGCCCAACCGGCGGCGGCTCCACCTCGAACACGTCGAGGCCGGCGCCGGCAAGCTTGCCCGCCACCAGCGCCTCGTGCAGCGCCTTCTCGTCGACGATGCCGCCGCGGGCGGTGTTGATCAGATAGGCGGTCTTCTTCATCAGCTTGAAACGCGCGGCATTGAACAGGCCGACGGTCTCCGGCGTCTTCGGGCAGTGGATGCTGACGAAGTCCGCGCGCGGCAGCGCCGCGTCGAGATCGCCGACCGGCTCGCAGCCGGCGGCCTTGATCTCGGCGGCCGGCTTGTAGGGATCGTAGACCAGAACCTGCATCTCCATCGCCTGGCAGCGCTTGGCGATGCGCGTGCCGATGCGGCCGAAGCCGACGATCAGCACGGTCTTGCCGTAGAGGTCGAAGGGCAACTGGCCGAGCCGGCTCGCCCAGGTGCCGTTCTTGACCATCGAATGCATTTCCTGCGCGCGCTTGGCGAGCGTCAGCATCATGAACATTGCCTGCTCGGCAACCGACGGCGAGTTCGCGCTGCCTGCGACCATCAGCGGCACCTTGCGCTTGCTCAACGCCGGCACATCGACCGCGTCGTAGCCGACGCCGATGCGCGTCACCACTTTCATGTCGGCGGCGGCCTCGAGCTCGGGCTCGCCGAAGCGGGTGGCGCCGAGCGCCACGCCATGAACCGGCGCATGCTGCTTCAGCATCGCCTGGAAATCATTCGACGAGATCAGGTTGGCGAATTCGACGAGCTCGATGTCGTCCCGTTCGGTGAGGAGCGCCCGCGCCCCGGACGACAACGTTTGAGTGACGAAGATTTTCTTCTTGTTGGTGCTAACAGCCATTTCCTGCCCTTGAGGTTCTCCGGGCCGTCACAGAACGGCGCCGGTTCCCTCGTTTAGCAGGTGCATATTATTGAGGTCCACAGCCATTCGGAGCGGGGCGCCATCGCGCGCGCCGGCGTTTGGATCGACCCGGCCGCAGAACTGCACCCCCTCCAGCGTGAAATAAACCAGCGTCTCCATTCCCATCGGCTCGGTGACGTCGAGCACGGTGTCAAAGGCCTCGACGCCGGGCCCGTCATGGCCGGTGGCCTCGGTCAGATGTTCAGGGCGAATACCCAGCAGCAACCGCTCGCTGCGCGGCACATTCTGATAGCGTGCAAGCCGTGCCGGGGGGATCGGGAAGGCGAGGCGGTCGGTCACGCGGAGACTCGCCTTGCCGCCGGCATCTTCCAGCCGGCAGGGCACGAAGTTCATCGCGGGCGAACCGATGAAGCCCGCGACGAAGCGCGTTGCCGGATGATGGTAGAGCTCGTTGGGCGTGCCGATCTGCTCGATCTTGCCCTTGTTCATCACGACGACGCGATCGGCCAGCGTCATCGCCTCGACCTGGTCGTGGGTAACGTAGACTGTGGTGGTGCGGACCTTCTGGTGAACTTTCTTGATCTCGATCCGCATCTGCACGCGCAGCTTGGCGTCGAGATTGGACAGCGGCTCGTCGAACAGGAAGACCTTGGGATTGCGAACGATCGCGCGGCCCATCGCCACGCGCTGACGCTGGCCGCCGGAGAGCTGCTTCGGCTTGCGATCGATCAGGTCGGTGATGTCGAGCATGCGGGCGGCCTCCGTCACCCGGCTCTTGATCTCGGCCTTGGGGTACCGCTTGAGGCGAAGCCCGAACGACATGTTCTCCGCGACCGTCATGTGCGGGTAGAGCGCGTAGTTCTGGAACACCATCGCGATGTCGCGATCCTTCGGCGGCACGTCGTTGACGACGTCGCCGCCGATCTTGATGTCGCCGTCGGTGATGTCTTCGAGGCCCGCGATCATCCGCAGCGTCGTCGACTTTCCGCAGCCGGAGGGGCCGACCAGCACCACGAATTCGTGGTCGGCGATATCAAGGTCGATGCCACGGACCGCTTCGACGTCGTCGTAGCGCTTCACCACCTTACGCAGAGTAACCTCAGCCATCGGCTTCAACCCTTCGTCGCGCCGGCGGTCAGGCCGGCTATGTAATAGTCCATCAGGAAGGCGTAGATGATGAGCGGCGGCGCCGCGCCGAGCAGCGCGCCGGTCATGATCTGACCCCAGTTGAACACGTCGCCCTTGATCAGGGTGGTGATGATGCCGACCGGCATCACCAGTTGATCCGTCGAGGTCGTGAACACCAGCGGATAGAGGAACTGCGCCCAGGACACCGTGAAGGCGAAGATGGTCGCGGCGATCAGGCCGGGCAGCGCCACCGGGATGAAGATCCGCGTTAGCGTCTGGAACCAGGACGCGCCGTCGATGATGGCGGCCTCATCCAGCTCCTTCGGGATCGAGGCGAAATAGCCGATCATGATCCACGTACAGAACGGCACGGTCAGCGTCGGGTACAGGAAAAGCAGCACGTACCACTTGTTGATGAGCTGGATGCCGGTGTACTCGCCGATCACGGCGAACATCTTGAACAGCGGCAGGAACAGCAGCGAATCCGGGATCAGATAGGTCAGGAACACGCCGGTCGCGAGCGTGGCCGAGCCCCAGAATTTCATGCGCGACAACGCGAACGCCGCTGGCACGCTGATCAGCATGGTCAGCGTCACCACGAAGATCGACACCATCGCCGAGTTCCAGAAGAAGCGCAGGAACTGGTTCGAGCCCAACAGCTCCTTGTAGTTCGACAGGGTGGGATGGAAGACCCACCAGGGGTTCGTGGCGGCCGCAATCTCCGCGCCGCTCTTCAGCGAGGTGATCACCATGTAGATCGGCGGCACCAGCGAGAAGATGGCAAACAGAGTGAGGAAGAAATAGGACCAGCGCAGCGCCCACGTGCGGTCGCGGCTCATGCTGCCGTACTTCACGTTGCGGGTGGGACCGGCCTTGTCGATGGCAAGCGAACTCATGCTTCATTCCCGCGTTTGTTGACGTCGCGCAGGATGAAGATGGCGGCGACCGCCAGGATCGGCGCCATGAACAGCGACACGCTGGCGCCAAGCGGGATGTCGCCGCCTTCGATGCCCAGCCGGAACGCCCAGGTGGCAAAGAGATGGGTACTGTCGAGCGGACCGCCCGCGGTCAGGATGCGCGTGATGTCGAAGTTCGCGAAGGTGACGATCAACGAGAATAACGTGGTGATGGCGATGATGTTGCGCATCATCGGCAGCGTCACGTACCAGATACGCTGCCACCAGTTGGCGCCGTCGATGGCCGCGGCCTCATAGAGCTGCTCGGGTACCGATTTCAGCGACGCCAGATACATGATCATGAAGAACGGCGCGCCGAACCAGACATTGACCAGGATGACCGAGAAGCGTGCCCATCCGGTTTCGCCGAGCCATGAGATCGGGCCCGCACCGAACAAGCCGAGCGTGTAGTTGAAGGCGCTGTAGGAGGGATCGAACAGCCACAGCCAGGCCAGCGTACTCATCGCCGGCGGGATCACCCACGGCACCAGCAGCATGCCGCGCCATTTGCGTTGCTTCTTCGAGGGAATGTTGTGCGCGAAATGCGCGACGATGAAGCCGATCAGGGCTTTGAAGATCACGGCGGTGATGGCGAAGAGGCAGGACTGCTCCACCACCATCCAGAAGGTCTGACGTTTGAACAGGAACAGGAAATTGCCGAAGCCGACGAACTTGGTCATCGCCTTGTTCAAGGTCGCGAGATGGATCGAGTAGCCCGCGGGATAGATGACCATGGTCGCGATCAGCACGATCAGTGGCAGCGTCATCAGGAACGCCATGGTGGACTTGCGCTTCATCGCGGCGCGCAGGCTCGACCTCCGTCGCGCGGGCCGGACGGCTACGCTGGTCGATTGAAATGCGACGTCAACCATGGTGCTGTTCCCTTGCAGGGGATCGGAATCTCCCTGACCGCTCCCGGTCCGGGCATCCGATCGAATCAATTTGAGAACTTCAGGGCATTGCGGCCCGCCTTTGGGCGGGCCGCAATGGCAACTCCGTCTCAGCTCCGCATGAAGCCTTCGCACTCGCCCTCGGCCCAGGCGAGCGTGTCTTCGATCTTGTCGCCCCTGCCGACGCGCAGGCACATCTTGGTCAGTGTGGCTTGCACGTAGATCTGCTGCGCCACCTTCGGCGGGGCAGGAGACGCAGCGATCGACAGCTTCTGATGGTTGTAGGGGTTCGGGTAGTGATAGAGCGTGCCCTTCGGCGGCCCTTCCTCGGCCCAGGTCTTGAAGGTCGTCAGCTTCTCGTAGGCCGGCAGGTCATAGCCGCCGCTGGCCGCGACCAGCTTCTCGACCGAACTCGGCTGCGACAGATGCCTGATGAGGCTCTTCGCCGCTTCCTTGTTCTTGGAGAAGCTCCACGTTGCCAGGAAGTAGGGAAGGTACGGCGCGTAACGGCCCTTCGGTCCTGATGGGAAGCCATGCGTCCAGCACTGCTCCGCAACTTGCGGCGCGACGTTCTTGGCGACCGCCCAGGCGCTCGGCGGGTTCATGATCAGCGAGGCCTTGCCCGAGACCAGATATTTGTTGTTGCCGGCGTCGTCCCAGGAGGCGACCTCCGGCGGCAGCCACTGGAACAGCTTCTTGTAGTATTCGAGTGCTTGGCGCACCTCGTCGGTCTTGACCGTGAGGTTGCCCTTGGCGTCCACGAGCTGCGCGCCGAACGACTGGAAGATCGCGCCGGCCGTGTCCACGGAGTTGGAGGTCTCGCCGAGACCGATGCCGAACGGATTGCCGCCCTTGAAGCAGGCTTCGGCCGCCTTCAGGAACGTGTCCATGTTCCAGTTGTCGGCCTTGGGCGGGCTGCCGGCAGGATACATTTCCTGGACGTCGATACCGGCATGCTTCTTCATCAAATCGATGCGGGAGCAGGGACCCTTGATCTGGCTGCCGATGCAGAAGGGAACCGCGTGCCAGTTGCCATTGAGCTGGCCGAGATATTCGACGGTGCCGTTGACGGCGCCATTCTGCGCGATGAGATCCTTCATCAGGTCGTTCATCGGCTCGAGCAGTTCGGTCTGGGCGTGCGGCCACCAGGTCGGCATCGCCAGGATGTCATGGCCTGATTTCGCCTGCGCTTCGGCCGCGATGGTGATCTCGTTCTTGCGGCCGTTAGAGGTGATATAGTCGATCTGGACCGCGACCTTTTCCTTCTCCGCCCACTCGTTGACGAGGTCGGTCGAGGCCTTGTTGGCGCCGGGAACCCAGTGATCCCAAAAGCCGATCGTCAGGCTTCCCGCCGCGTTGGCGGTACGCACGAAGGGCGCACCGATCATCGCGGCCGATGACAGCGCGGTAGCAGCAACGAATTGTCGGCGCGTAAGCTTGTTCCGTGACATGGCGTGCCTCTCCCTGGTGGGCCTATTGGAAATGGCTTCGAGATCCCGCTTGTTGTTATTTTTGCTTCGCAGCCGAAGCCGGCTGCGCGAGGATTTCGTTGTTTTCGATCAGATCAGAATTGCCGGCTTCTGTCGAGAAATCAGGTGGGTAAGACTCTAGAACTAACGTTGTGCTCGCAAAGCGAGCAGTCGGCTCCTCGTCCATGCTCCAACCCCGCTGCGACAAAAAGGATATTGCGCCGCACACTGCGGCAAATTGCGCAAAAGAGACTAACCAAGCGGGCTGACGTAAATGTGCCGCAGTCAAGCTTAACAGGTTCGCAGCGCAAGCTTTTCTTGATCGTGGACGGCGCGGCGCAGCGGTAGACGGATTCGACCGGAGCGCGCTAAAATCTTCGAATGGCAGTTGCGCCTGCCGTCCCCCCGATACCGCCAGGCTAATCTTCGAATGGAGACCGAACCAATGACCAGCCCGACATCGAGCTTGCGTGCGCGGATCATGCTGTGCGCAGCACTTGGGATGGCGGCCGTGCTCGTCGCGGGCACACCGCGCAGCGTTGACGCGCAGGGCCTGGTCAAGGGTGTCGAGCAGGGTGCGCGCGAAGGCAACAAAAAAGCGGGCCCGGTCGGCGGCGTCCTCGGCGGCGCCATCGGTGGCGTGGTCGGTGTCGTGAGCGGCGTGACCAGTGTGCTGACCGGCAAGGGCGACCAGCCGGCGCAACAGAACGACAAGGACAAGAAAGGCGCGAAGACCGCCAAGGGTGCTCCGCCGGCGCCGGCAGCCAAGGGCGCCAAACAACCTGCACAGGTGCTCACCCAGGCGGGCGCGCCTAAACTGACCGCCGAGCAGATCGTCACCAACAGCGACGCCAATATCGAGCGGATCAAGAAGGAACTGAATCTCACGCCCGAGCAGGAGAAGAACTGGTCGGGTTTCTCAAGCGCCATGCACTATCTCGGACACAATGGCGCCGACCGTCTGAACTTGCGCATTGCGCGCGCCCAGCGCGATCCGCCCGACGACATCATCGAGCAGATGCGCAACGAAGCACAGTTCCTGAATGATCGCTCCCAGGATCAGCGCAATGTCGCCGATTCCGCCGAGCCGCTCTTTGTCACCCTCGACGACAAGCAAAAGCAGATCTTCATCGATGAGATGGTGAGGCTGAGCCACGAACGCGGGCTCGATTAGCACGCGCGCACCCGCGCGGCCGAATAGCCGGGCACACGTGCCCTGGGGTAGGTTAAAGGCGCGGCACCCGGCTATCCTGCCGCAGCGGCGCGGCGTCTCAACTCGACATTCAATGTTGAAGAAAAGCGGACCGATTGTGGCCCGAGTGATGGCTTGGCCGTGACCTTGTCGCGAAGCGGCTGGTTTCTCCCCACAAACGCCATCGGCCGGCCGTGGATCAGCCCTTGAGCTGCCGCGCACCGGCCGATTTGCGTCACCTGGAGCGGACGATTCAGGTCTTTTGGAAGTTCAACTCCACGCCAACGCCGTCGGGATCGTAGAGGAAGATTTGCGTGTCGCCGGTGCGCGGCACGATCTGTTCGCGAAACCTGACGTTCCTCGCCTGCAAGCGCTTGCGCACGCCGTCGACGTCGGTTCCGGCAAAGGCGATGTGGTCGAGCCGGCCGGTGTCCTCGTATTTCTTCTCGGTCCCGCGCACGACGATGCCCTCGCGTGGCGTCCGCGGACCCATCAGGTGCACGGTGGCCTGCCCGCCGGAATAGAGCCAATAGCCGGGAAAGCCGAGCGGCGGACGTTCGCCGTTCTCAAGTCCAAGCACGTCGACATAGAAGTCCTTGGTTGTCTCGAGATCCTGCGGTTCGATGGTGTAGTGCTGCAATCCGCCGAGCGGCATGGTTGTTCTCCTCGTTCTAGACCCAAATCTTCCCAGACCCAGTCTTCTTAAACCCATGTGAGATCGGCGTCAGCGCCCAGCATCCAGGCGCCGACGGTTTCGAAATGACTGGCGCGACCCTGCAATTGCTGGGTCACGGTGTGGATGTCGCGGAAGCGGCGCTCCAGCGGATGCGTGTCGAAGATCGCGGTCGCACCGGCGGCGTTATAGGCGAAGTCGACGGCCTCTCGCCCCCTGTGAATCGCATGCGTCGAGGCCATGCGGATGGTCATACGCTGTTCGACCGTGATCAATGAACCGGCGCAGAGGTGTCTCCAGATTTCCGCCATTGACTGCAGCAGATAGGCGCGCGCCGCGCGCAGATTGACCTCGGCTTGCGCGAAACCGGCCTGCACCACCGCGTTGTCCCTGATCGGGCTCTTGTTGCCGCGCGGCACCTTTTTCGTGGCTAGATCGAGGAAACAGTCCAGCGCGCCGCGGGCGATGCCGCATGCGACGCCGGCAAAGCCGACCTGATAACAGGTGCCATTGCCCATCCGATAGAGCGGGCCGTTCTCGCGGCATTCGCGCTCGAAGTCGCGCGTGATCGAGTGATCGGCTGGCACGAAAAAATCCTTGAGGGCGAACTGGTCGCTTGCGGTGCCGCGCAGGCCGACCGTGTTCCAGATGTCGGTCCACACCACGTCCTCGGAACGCACCAGCATGGTGCGCTCGGCCTGCGCGCCGTCGGCCTCGATCTGCGGCGAGCCGTCCGCTTTGAAGATCGGGCAATGCGCACCCAGCCAGGTGGCGTGGCGGCCACCCGAGGCGAACGCCCAGGTGCCCGTGACACGATAGCCGCCGTCACACTCGACTGCCTTCGCGCGGGGCCCGGGGCCCCAGGCCAGCACCGCGCGGGGATCGTTGCCGAAGATTGCGCGCGCCACCGGCAGATCGAGATAGGCCGCCGCCATTGCGCAGCCGCCGGCCTGGCTCATGCACCACGCCGTCGACGCGTCCGCGCGCGCGATAGCCTCGATCACATGAAAGAAGGTGACGGGATCGGTCTCGATCCCGTTTTGGGAACGCGGCAGCAGCAGGCGGAACAGCTGCGCCTCATGCAATTTGTCGAGCAGGGCCACCGGCAGCCGGCGGTCCCGTTCGATGTCATCGGATGCCGCCGCGACAGCCGGAGCAACCGCTTCGGCGCGTGCAACCACGCTGCGGTCGCCGGACAGGTCGGAGGGCGTTGCGACCAGCATTGGGCTCAGGCCTGCCGCACCTGCGCGGCCGCCGTCACGGTAGCCCCGCTGTTCAGCTCGCGATCGATGTCCTCGATCGACTTGCCCTTGGTCTCGATGCCCAGGAAATAATAGACGAGGCCGGCCATCAGGAACCAGCAACCGAGATAGACGAAAGCCACCGGGATTTCGGGCAGCGGCACGTCGGGCTTGAGATAGTTGTTGGAGCCGACGATCAGCGCGAGGCCCACCGGACCGAGGATCTTGCCGATGCCGCCGAAGCCATAGGCGGAGCCCATGCCGGTCGTGCGTAAATGCGATGGCCAAACTTCCGCGGCATAAGGCCCGACGATGGCAAAGCCGCCATCGGCAAAGAAGAAGGCTGCCGCCAGGATCAGCCAGAACGCCGACAAATCGCCCCACATCACATTATAATTGTAGCCGGCGACGATGATGAGGACGCCGGCACCGAAGCCGAGCAGGCCGCCGGACCTGCGCCGTCCAATCACCTCCGAAAAGTAAGAGAAGGAAACGCGGCCGACGAACCCGCAGACGGTGAGCAGGATCATCATCTTGGCAGCCTGTTGCGGCGTGACCTTCAACAACAACACGAACAGCGACGGCGCCCACAGGGTCACGCCATAAACGCCGGTCTGCGCGCCGGCATTGCCGAGCCAGGACACGATCAGGCTGCGCGGATATTTGAAGAGGTCGAGCCAGTTGGTGGTGATGATGGGACCGGCATCAGCCGCGGTCGGCATCGGCAGCGCCGACGGTGCGACCTGCAGCGCCCAGGCGAGCGACTCGCGCGCTTCTTCGTAGCGGCCTTGCCGGCACAGCCAGCGCGGGCTTTCCGGCACCCAAAGACGGACGAGAAGCACGAGCAGCGCAGGCAGTACGCCGATGGCAAACAGCAGACGCCACTGATCGGAGCCCATGAAGGCTCCGAGCACCGCGCCAATGCCGACGCCGAGCGGAATCACGCAAGTCACGAGACCGCCGATCCAGCCGCGCTTGGAGGAGGGCATGAACTCCTGCACCAGGGGCAGGTCGACGCAGTAAAGGCCGCCGACGCCGATGCCGACAAAGAAGCGCATGAAGGTGAGATACACCCAGCCATTGTCGGGCGTGAAATAGAGCAGGCCGGTCGCGATCGAGAAATTCAGCACGGTGCCGATGAAGACGATGCGGCGGCCGATACGATCGGCGAGCCAGCCCCAGGCGTAAGCGCCGAGGATGGCGCCGATGCCGGAGCTCATCAGCACGGTCGCGGACTGTCCGAAGGTGAGTTTCCACGGCCCGATGAGGAAGGCGAGCACAAAGCCGATCAGGAAGTAATCGAAGAATTCAAGCGCGTCGCCGATGATGGCGGCCGTCAGGATCTTGATCTGATTGCCGGTCAAACTCGTGCGCTTGTCGAGTTCATTGAACATGGCGTTTTCCCCGAGGCGCATGTTCGTTCTTGAAACGACGGGCGCCGCGCCTGTGCACCGCCTGCAAGGGAGGCTACTCCGCGACTGCCGACGACGGCAAGTGCATCCCTTGCACGGCCGGTCGCCGCAAACGGATTGCTGCTGATGGGTCATGCGGCGGGGCAGGCGTAATGCCGGCCAACCGATTTATTAGGGTTTTGGGTTAGGCTTCACCTGCGATGAACCTGATCTCAGGGCGAACGGCCATGGACGAACGGCGCAAGCATCAGCGGATCGAGATCAATGAGCCTGCCTTTGTCTCGGCGGGCGGCTCGGTCATGAGCTGCGTGGTACGGAACATCTCTCCTGAGGGCGCCGCCATCGAAGTCGACAACCCAGCGTTCGTGCCGGCGCGCTTTCGGCTGGTGATGGCCAACGGCGCCACGGTTCACGACTGCAACGTCGCCTGGATCCAGAAGAACCGGATCGGTCTGACGTTCATTGCAGCTTCCAACGCCTAGCGCTGATCGTCGAACTCCGGCACTTGGAGTTCGACGATTCCTACTCCCTTCGTCGCGTTCCGGAGGGAACTTTATCGGCTGAGTTCCGCGTCCCCGGGACGCCTGGGCCGACATCGAGCAATCCGCTTCGGCGTTCTTGGGGCTGGTATCGGCGACCGATCGGATCCAGGCGTTCGGCTCTCTGACGGGCCGGCTCGGCGTCGCCTTCGACAACGTGCTGATCTACGGCAAGGGCGGCGGCGCCGTCGCGAGCAACAAGATCAGTGTCAATGTGCTTGGCCTGTCGGCCAGCGATACCCAGACCCATTTCGGCTACACTGTCGGCGGTGGCGTCGAGTGGGGGTTCGTGCCGAACTGGTCGGTGAAGGGCGAGTATCTCTGGGCTCACTACGAGAGCCAGAACTACTTCGTGAGCCAATTCCCTCCGGGCTTTGCCAGCGGCTCGTTCGACGTCAACCGTCAAGGTCGGCTTCAACTACCGCTTTGGATGGGACGCGCCGGTCACTGCGCGCTACTGACGGCCGAAGGCACGATGGCTGTCACCGCTTCAACAGCGGTGCCAGCTTCTTCTCGAATTCCTCGAAGGACATCGAGCCTTTCACCCGTTCGCCATTGATGAAGAAGGTCGGCGTCGCGTCGACCTTCAGCGTGTCGTAAGCGAACTCCTGATCGGCCTTGATCTTGTCGAGCAGGGCATTGTCCGTCTCGCAGGTCTCGACCGCTTGCTCGCTGATGCCGAACTTGCCGCCGATCGCCTTGAGCGTGTCGGTGGTCTGCTCGACCAGCGCTTGCTGCTCCTTGAACAGCATTGCGGTCGCATCGAAATACTTCCTCGCATCGCCGTTGGCGGCGCAGCGCGCCAGCATCGAGGCGCCGGCGGCCTTGATGTCGAGCGGAAACTCACGCGATACGAACCGCACCTTGCCGGTGTCGATATATTTCGACTGCAGCATGGGGAACACGTTCTCGGCGAAGTCAGCGCAATGCGGGCAGGTCAGCGAGGAATATTCGACGACGGTGACCGGGGCGTTTGCCGACCCCAGCGCCATGTCCGGCAGGGACACGGGCTTTGCCACCAGGGCTGCCAACGCGCCGTCGGCCAGAGCGGGAGAGGGCAGGGAAATTGTGCCGAACGCGTCGAGCGCGGCGACGGTCAACGCGACAAGCAGCGCGCGAGCAAAAGGCGGCAATGGAGAATCCCTTCGGTTCCGGACCCGCAGAGCGCGTCTTGGTGCTCTAGGGGCGCCGAAGCCGGAGATTAGATCGCAGCGACAGTGAGGTCCATGCCGAACGCCATCAGGCAGAACGACAGGGCCAGACCGGAACAGGACAGAGCCGTGATCACCTTGAACGTGCGATCGGAAGCCATCATCGAAATCGTCTTCATGGTACCCCCCTATGGCCCTTGACGGGCATTGAGGGCAGACACATAGGGCAAAAATCTTTACGGCCGATTGCCCGACATTGTTAACCGATTGCCACCACCGCAGCCGGGAAACTCGCCCGATGACGCTGCCAGGCCGGTGCTGTAACACGTTGGCGAAGCTCGACAATCAACCGCGCTGGTTGCCGAGCACATTGGCGATCGTCGCGGCCGTCATGGCGGACCGATCAGACGCGCGCACCGCCGCCAGCCGATCCCGCGCGCGCTCCTCGATCAGGATATTGATCAATTCCAGACGCTTTGCCTCGTCGACCGCCTCGGCCAGCAATTGCCGATAGCGATGATAGTCAAACCCGACATCCTGCTTACGCATGCGACGCCCCCGTGCACGCAACTGCCCACGGGGAAAGCTTCCGCGAACGTCAACGGCCACGCAAGCGCGCTTGGTTGCTGATCAACAATTTCGTGCGGCTGTGGCTTTTGTGCGCGATGCCTTCAACTCGCGGCTAGTGCGTGGTCGCGGCGGTGGTTGTGGCAGGAGCGGGCGCGGCGACCGCGGCTGCGGGCGTGCTACTGACAACGGGAGGCGTGCCGGTGGCGGCGGCGGCCTCCAGCTCGTCGAGACAATGCAGCAGGAAGGCCGTGCGCTCGCGCGGCACTACCTTTTCGGCCTCGGCTTTCTTGGCACAATCGCGCTGCCTGATCTGCTCGGCGCGCCGCTTCTCGGCGGCCTCCCGGTACTCCGGGGCAACCTTCGAAGGATCAACCAGGCCCTGCGCGAGGGCGGGCGCCGTGAGCGCGAACGAGATCAGAGCAAAACCAATCAAGGATTTCAAATTCGCCTCCTGTAAAATGCACGCTTGAAATATGGCTTCGGCGGCCAAGCCCCGAACCTCGGGAGAATGGCCGTCCGCCATCGTCTTTGCAAATCCCGTGCCCCTTGGCGAGGCATTTACCGCTCTCCGGTTAATGCCGGCCGCCCAAACCGTCATCGGTCCGCCCTGCGCCACCGCCGGCCCAGAAAATCCATCGCCAGCCCCAGCGCGACGCATGCGGCGATCAGAAGCGCGATCGACCGGATCTCGCCGTCCGACCAGCCCAATTGCCCGCAGGCCACGCAATCCATGATGATCGCGACATAGGCGGCGACGCCGAACGCGGTCGCAGCGGTGAGAAGGTCCAACCGTTTGCCCATAGCGCGCATCCCTCCGGAAGCCCTGCCAAGGTCCTCGTATAGGCCGGGCACAAGCTTGCTGCTGTGAGGCGGTTCACAGATTGGGAATCTTCCATGCAAGCTGCGTGCAAGGGTGTTTTGGCGACCTCAAGGTGCGCCACATCTGCTCTGCTATTCCAGCGAGACCAGCACGACGCCGGCGTCGATCATGCCGAGCGCGCGTGCCGCGCTCGTCGACACGTCGATCACGCGGCCCTTCTTGAAGGGTCCCCTGTCGTTGACGCGACAGCGAATGGTGTGGCCGTTGTAGGAGACGGCAATCATGCTCCCGAAAGGCCGCGTCCGGTGCGCGCATGTCATCTCGCCGGAATGGCCGACGCCTTCGTAAAACGAGGCGAGACCGCTTTCGGCTTTGGCACAGGACATCATTGAAACGAGAGCGAACGAAGTGAGAAGCGTGCGATACAAGGAGGCACCATCGGTGCCCTGCGCCCAACCGATAAGCTTCTGGAACTGGTTCCAGTTCCCCGCGATATTTCACCGACGAAGCCACCAGGAGCGGAACTATTTTATAAGTCAGCACGCGCGAAATCGCCGGCCGCAACGGGTGCGCCGCGGACTTCGCGGATTCCGATGTGGGCTGACCAAAAGTGCACGAGGCCCGGTGTGCCTAGGAGACCGGGCCTCGTGACTTAACCCCTCCCCACGAGGCGATGGTGCAAAGTTTGTATTCAAATCGCGGGATGAGTCCTAGACCGTACGACTACGGGACAAGCGATGCGAACGTGCGCGATACGCGATGCAATCGTAACGCGCTCACACCATGGGTACGCGGCGCGCGGCCACGGCCGCCGGCGAGATCACTTCGATATCGAGCGGCACCCGCCAGCGTTCGGTGAGGTGCACCCGCGGTGGCGCGTTGCGCGCTGTCGCTCCGTCGAGCACAAAACCCTCGAAACCGTTGCTCATGACCTCGTTGCATTTCTGCACATAGACCGGGAAGCCGCCGATATACGGCATGAACACGATCGGCCGGCCCGGGATGTTGGCGCCGACATACCAGGAGCTGCAGGTCGAGCGCAGCGACACTTTCGAGACCTCGGTGACATGCTCGACCCAGGCGTCCTCGTCCGCCACAACAGGCTCGATCGCGCTGGCGCCGATGTCGCGCATATGTGCCATCAGGTCGGCGAGCCAGTCGACATGCTGCTCGATCGCCTGGATCATGCTGGCGAGCACCGAGGGGCTGCCGGGCCCGGTGATCATGAAGAAGTTCGGAAAGCCGGCGGAGGCAAGTCCGAGATAGGCTCGCGGACCGGCGCGCCATTTCTCCTTGAGTGTTAGGCCGTCGCGGCCGGTGATCGCGATCTTGTCGAACGATCCGGTCATCGCGGCAAAGCCGGTGGCCGAGACGATCGCATCGAGGCGATATTGGACGCCGTCGACCACGATGCCATCAGCGGTGATGCGCTCGATCGGTGTCTTCGAAACGTCGACCAGTTTGACATGCGGCAGATTGTAGGTCGCGTAATAGCCGGTATCGACGCAGAGCCGTTTGCAACCGAACACGTTGTCCGGGCACAACAGCTCGGCGGTAACGGGATCATTGACGATGCCGCGGATCTTGTCGCGGGCGAAATCGGCGATGGTGTCGTTGGCGCCCTTCTCGAACAGCAGGTCGCCGAAGGCGCCGAGGAAGGGCAGGCCGCCGCGTTCCCACGCCTCCTCATAACGCTGCTCGCGTTCGTCTTCGCTCGCCTCCAGCGCGGGCTTCATATTGAAGGGAAAATAGAAGCCGGTCGGCCGTGCGCGCGCTTTGGCCCGCAGCGCGGGATAGTCGGCCTTCACCGTCTTCACATAGTCCGGCGTCAACGCCTCGTTCCAGGCCGGCACCGACCAGGTCGCCGTGCGCTGGAACACGGTGAGCTGCGAGGCCTGCCCGGCGATGATCGGGATCGACTGGATCGCCGACGATCCGGTGCCAATCACGCCGACGCGCAGGCCCGTGAAGTCGACGCCCTCATGCGGCCATTCGCCGGTGTGATAGACCGGGCCCTCGAAATCCTCGATGCCCTCGAATTTCGGCCGGTTCGGCGCTGACAGGCAGCCGACCGCCATGATGCAGAATTTGGCGCTGACCTTGTCGCCACGGTCGGTCTCGACGTGCCAGCGTTTCGCGTTCTCGTCCCAACTCGCCGCCGTTACGCGGGTGTCGAACACGATGTCGCCGCGCAGGCCGAAGCGATCGACGATGTGATTGGCATAGGCGAGGATTTCCGGCTGAGGCGAATATTTCTCTGACCAGGTCCATTCCTGGTCGAGCTCCTCCGAGAAGGAGAAGGAATACTGCATACTCTCGACGTCGCAGCGCGCGCCGGGATAGCGGTTCCAGTACCAGGTGCCGCCGACACCGCCGCCGGCCTCATAAACGCGCGCCGACAATCCAAGTCCGCGCAGCCGGTGCAGCATGTAAAGGCCGGCAAAGCCGGCGCCGACCACGACGGCGTCGAATTGTCCGGTGTCAGGTGCGCGCGCGTGCGGCGCAGGGGTCTTGGCGTCCATCGTCCTCGTCCGCGTTTCCTTTCGCCGATTATGCGCCGGGCGGCGAAAAAATCGACGGCGAATTCAGCGGAGAGGGTCGGCATTTTTGGAAAGGCGTCACTGCGCGCAGGCGTAAGTGCGCGGCAGCGCGCGCCAGGCAGTGTAGCGGTAGAAGGGACGATAGACGTAATTGCCGTACACGGCGGGCGCCTGATGGGCGTACCAGGCGTTGTGATAGAAATTGGCGACAGGCCAGTCGGCGCAGCGATAGGGCACCCAGCCATAGCCGGCAGGCGAATGGATGCCGAGCTCCGGCGGGATCGCGGGAACGCCGTCATAGGCCCGTGCGGCGCCGGTCGATGCGGCAAAGGCGACGAGCGCGACGGAAATGGTTTTGCGAAGCATCGGCGGCTCCTCGTTCGCGACCAGTATGTGCGCCTCGCGGAGAGGCGGCAAGCTCCTAACCGGGACGCACGGCTTCGCGTTCCCGCAGCGCGATCTGGCCCGGGTTGTGCGGATCGTTGCCCCTCCGGGAAGCGGAGGGCGCAGGGAATGCCGGGCGCTGGCCGCACCCGCAGGCTTGTGTGCTGAAGAGTGGAAGTGCACACAAGATCGACAGGTAAAGCCGAAACATCCGGCATTCCCTGCGCAATGGCTTTACGGCTTACTCCGCGCTCTCCCTGGTGTGCCGGGCTTTTTAGCCACCATCGCCTGCCGATCTCCTGCGTTTCGGCCGTAAGGCCGAAATCGCGTGTCGGTAGACTTGATCCCAGCGTCGGGGGATCAGGACCACACGGCTTGACCGTACGCGACTGCTGCCGCACGCCTTGCGGCCCAACGCGTCCATCGCAACCCGCGCCGCGTGTCGTGACGATCGCGAAACGCCCCTCCTGAGAGGCGCGGGATGGCTTCGTTAAATCATAAGTTCTGTCTTTCGGAAAGAAGGATATTTTTCTCGAACGGGATTGACAATCGTTTCTGTAAAACCGCAGGTGTTTTGCCCGTCGTGTCGTTGTGGCAACACTCCGGCAAATCTCCGGCACGGCCACGTCCGACGAAGGCAATTACGCTACGGCCTCCGAAGCGAGCCTACGGAAAATACTTGCGGTAGATCGCCTGG
This sequence comes from uncultured Alphaproteobacteria bacterium, assembly GCA_963732085.1. GTDB lineage: Bacteria > Pseudomonadota > Alphaproteobacteria > Rhizobiales > Xanthobacteraceae > Bradyrhizobium. The sequence continues at coordinate 67,751 of CAVSYJ010000004.1, forward strand.
AACGCCTCGGTCTGCTTGAATTCCTTCAACGCGCGCGAGAGCGCCCCGACCAGGGCGGGTGACACGCGTGCCTTGCTGAAGCAGAGGGAAAAACCGTCTTCGATCACGCTGTGGGGTGTCAGCGGCTCGATCTTTCCGGATAGTGCCATTGCGGCGACAACCGCGGTGAGGGCGGTCCGGAACGGCATCGCCACCATGCGCCCCCGCGACATGATCGATATGCAATCGTTCCTGTGGGTGCAGGGATCGGACGAATATCCGGATTAGAAGAGTAGGGAGCGCTCGCCAATCAGGCCGCGACGCTCTCCCGAGGCAGCTCGGCTTTGCAGAGCTGCGGCGCTTCGGCCAGGTGCTCCCAGCGCTCCGCCTGCCCGAGCCACTTCCATTGCTGGTCGGGATGCAGAACGGCTTGCTGGCGGCACAGCAGCGCCATCGTGCGGCAACGTTGCGCGTTTTCCATCAATCTCTCCCTGATCGCTTCTCGAGACCGGGCGTTCGACTACACCACGATCGTTATCGAGGTGTTACACGCGCGGAATTTGTCGGATCGGAGGCGGGCGAGCACTGCGACCTCATACGCACGAAGGGCCCGCCCCGGACGCGCCGGGGCGGGCAAGTCATGCAGCCACAGCCACAGTCAGTTCCAAGATGGCCGGGGCGAGGCGCATCCTAGACAGGCTCGCTTACACCACGCTTACGGCGGATCGGCGTCCCTGGGCTATTTCGGAGATGTCGGGGTGACTGCGGCGCGGCGGCAACAGGTTCAAGCCACGCTCTCATCGTCCGTCGCCTGCCGGGAGGTCCCTCGGCGGGAGATCATCCTCGGACGTAATTCGGCTTCGGCCTCGCGCAATTTCTTCCGCACGCGGCGCGCCATCCGCATGGCACTCTTGATGTTCGCGTCGGAGGAATCCTCATCGAAGAACACGACGACTTCGCAGGTCGGGCACTGGCGCGAATAGCCGTTCTGCAGCCGTCTGGCGCGCTCGCGGAACGCGGACTTGCACCTGACGCATTTGACCTGAACGGAGTCGTCCATGAGGGGGCACGGTAAGCCATTGTCCGTTAAGGAAGGATGTCCGGCGAGCCCGGATTTGCCACCTCGGCCCTTGCAACAGGGAACCCGGTTTCACACCTGCAGTTGACGCAATCGACATCGAAAGGAAGTACCATCCGCTCAGCCGAGGCAGGGACGTTCGCGCCCATCGCGCAAAACCGTATCGTAAGATTTCAAGCTTCAAGGTTGAGAGGCGATTCGAGGCCATGTGGAGAAAAACGCTGTGAGGCGCTTCCTGATCGTCCTTGGGGCTCTGGCTATCGTGGTCGCCTCGTTTTTTATGACGTTGCTGATCCTCAACTATTCCGAATCGCAACGGACGCCCGCGGAGATCAGGAATGCCACACGAGCGGCGCACGCACGGCTGCTCAAGGACGCGCTGGAAAAGTACAAGACAGCTCACAAGGCCTATCCGCAAACAGCCGATTTCGTCGATGTCGACAATCTTCAGAAGGATCTCGTGGGCGGCGGCTATCTCGCCGAAATTCCAAGCGATCCCCTGAGTGCAAGCGGCAAGAAATACCGGTACATTTCGAACGGCACCGTCATCGCCATGCTGTTCGACCTGGAGGCGGGCCCGGACGGAACGCCTCCTGCCGAGACCTGCGTCAGCCGCGTGAAGGCAGATATCGCAACCTTCAAGCAGTATGGCCCCGATTGCCCATTCTGAGACGGGCGCACTTCCGTTGCGCGGACGCCATCACCTTATGACGAAGCGAAAGCCGTTCGCGCCGCGTTCGGCCAGCTCGTAGGCGGAATGCATCGCCCGAAAATCCGCCTCCGGAATCCGCGTCGTCCGGTACCGCACCAGCTTTCGCGACACGGTCAGGCCGCGCTCGTTTGCGAGCCAGTCGCCGCCGTCATCGGCAGCCGGACACGAAAGGCGCCGCCGCCGATGTGGATTTCCGCAAAACGAGTGTGGCACGGCGAGGTTGTGCCGGAAACTCGGCGTCAGGCCCAAGCCGGCGTCATCAAGCCGCCAGCGCTTTGATCCCGATCTGAGCCGGCGCTATCCTGCCTGCGGGTTGATCTGGATCAAGCCGTGCGTCCATACTGCGCCGGTACGGGAAAGATGCGAAAGGCATCGGCGGGGGAGACACATGGACGCCGGCGAAACGCCCAGGCAAGCGCGGCAGGCTCGAACGAGCGAAGAGGTGATCCACATCGCCATTCGCCTCGCGCTGCTGGCGGGCCTGATCTACTGGTCGTTCGTCCTGCTCGGCCCCTTCATCCCGATCCTGCTCTGGAGCGTGGTGTTGGCGGTCGCGCTCTATCCTGCCTACGACTGGCTGTCGGTGCATCTCGGATATCCGCGCATCGCCGCAATCCTCGTCACCCTCGCTGTGCTTGCCGTGTTCCTCGGGCCGGCGGCATGGCTGGGGATCGGCCTGGTGGAGGGATTGCGCAATATCAGCGATCAACTGACGTCGGGAAACCTCACGATCCCGACGCCGCCCGACAGCGTCAAGAACTGGCCTGTCGTCGGTGCCGCGTTGTTCGATTACTGGCAAATGGCGTCGGTCAATCTGGCGTCCGCTTTCCGTGAGGCCGCGCCCTATCTGAAGCCGCTGGCCGGTCCTGTGCTTGCGATCGCCGGCAGTGCGGGCACCGGGACGCTGATGTTTCTCGCCGCGGTCGTGATCTCGGGCTTCCTGTATCCCTACGGGCCGCCGCTGGCCGCCGCGGGTCATCGCGCGCTGTCCCGCATCGTCGCGGATCGCAGCGAGAGTTTTCTGGCGCTGGCCGGCGCCACGATCCGCACGGTATTGCAGGGCGTGATCGGCGTTGCAGCGATCCAGGCGTTGTTGGCCGGCATCGTGTTGAAGATCGCGGGCGTCCCCAATGCCAGCGTGCTGGCCTTCGTGATCCTTGTGCTCGGTATCATCCAGATCGGATCGCTGCCGATCCTGATTCCCGTCGTGATCTGGGTCTGGATGGTCAAGGACCCCGGTACGGCCGTACTGATCACGATTTTTCTCGCCATCGTCGGCATCTCCGACAACGCGCTCAAGCCGCTGTTCATGGGACGCGGCTTGTCGACGCCCGTCGTGGTCATCTTCATTGGCGTGATCGGCGGAACGCTGGCGCATGGCATCGTCGGGCTGTTCATCGGACCGATCATCCTGGCGGTCGCCTGGGAATTGATGATGGCGTGGATCGGCCGCGACGAGGTCACCACGACATAGGGCGCGTCCGAGTGGTCCCGTGCACTGCAGCAAGAGCTTTCTCCGCTGGCCCACGAGAAACACGCCTCGGCGAACCGGAACAGGTAGTAAGATCGGCCTAGTGCTCCGATTCCGAAGTTCGTATCATATCGGGGCGTCTTCGTTTACGAACTTCGGAATCGAAGAGCACTAGCAAATATTGATTCTAGTGCGGCTTTTGACTTTGAAGTTCCGATGGCGAGCGTGCGGCAAAATTGATCGGAACTTCAAAGTCGCCGCACTAGTTGACTACGCCGATTGCGGGAGTTGCATATGGACAGTCCGTCGCCATCAGGCGGTCCCTCCGCCTATCTCGAAAGCCTGATGCAGGCCGGACAGCGGGCAACCCGGCAATTCGACGATGCGCTCGCGGCCGCCATGGGTGTCGAGCGCAAGCCTGCGAAAGGCGAGGACATGTCGCCATTTGCCCTGGCGGCAAACCTGCACCGGCAGTTCTGGTGGCCGGCCATCGATTTCTGGCGCGGCTTCGTCACCGGCAAGCCGACGGAAGGCGCAGCGTCGTCGGCGAAAGCGCCCCGGGGCGACCGGCGCTTCAAGGACGATGCCTGGAGCCATTCGCCGTTCTACGATCTGCTCAAGCAATCCTACCTGCTGGGCTCGAAGCAATTGACCGAGCTCGTCGACCAGGCCCAGGTCGACGACAAATCGAAGCTCCAGCTCAGGTTCTATGCACGACAATTCATCGACGCGATGAGCCCGTCGAACTTCCCGGCGACCAATCCGGAAGTCATTCGCAGCGCGATCCAGACCCGTTCGAAGAGTCTCGCGGACGGCATGCAGAACCTGATCGAGGATCTGCAGAAGGGCCGCATCACGCGCGTGGATGAAACCGCTTTCGAGCTCGGCCGCAATCTGGCGTCCACCCCAGGCACGGTCATATTCGAGAACGAGCTGATCCAGCTCATTCAATATACGCCGCAGACCGCGGAGGTCGAGAAGACGCCGCTTCTGATCGTGCCGCCCTGCATCAACAAGTACTATCTGCTCGACCTCGGCGCGGGCAACTCGCTCGTGGAATATGCCGTGGCGCAGGGACATCAGGTGTTCCTGATCTCGTGGCGCAGCGCGGTCGCCGAGACGCAGAATTTGACCTGGGACGATTACTTGAACCTGGGGCCGCTGAAGGCGATCGACGTGGCACGCGATATCGCAGGCGTCGACCGCGTCCATTCGCTGGGCTTCTGCGTCGGCGGCACGATCATGAGCTGCGCAGCCGGTGTGCTCGCCGCCCGCGGCGAAGACAAGCTCGTGACGCTGACGCTGCTCACCACCATGATCGATTTCGAGGATACCGGCGACATCGGCCTTCTCATCGACGCGTCGTCGGTGGCGCTGCGCGAGGCGACCATCGGAAGCGGCGGCATCCTGCCGGGCAAGGAGCTCGCTTTCACCTTCGGGACCTTGCGGGCCAACGATCTGATCTGGCGCTATGTCGTGGACAGCTACATGAAGGGCGCGCCGCCGGACGCCTTCGACTTGCTGTACTGGGATTCCGACAGCGTCAGCCTGCCGGGCCCGATGTATTGCTGGTACACCCGCAACACCTATGTCGAGAACAAGATCAGGGAGCCCGGCGCGACCGTCCAATGCGGCGAACGGATCGACCTCTCCAGGGCCAAGGTGCCGCTCTACATTCTGGCATCGCGCGAGGATCATATCGTGCCCTGGCAGAGCGCTTATCTCTCGAAGGGACTGATCGGAAAGGATCCGCGCTTTGTGCTCGCGGCCAGCGGTCACGTCGCGGGTGTCATCAATCCGCCGGCGCGCAACAAGCGCAGCCACTGGATCCATGACGATCTAAACGGCGAGGCCACGGATTGGCTGAAGAAGGCCCAGGAGAAACCGGGCAGCTGGTGGCCCGATTGGGACGGCTGGATGAAGCGCCACTCCAGCGGCACCGTTCCGGCGCCATCACAGCCCGGCAATGCCAGCTATCCGGCCATCGAGGCAGCGCCGGGGCGGTATGTGAAGCAGAAGTCGAACTAACCCCAATCCCCGAGAATCCGGAATCGTGATGCGGCGTCGATCTGCTTGAACAGCGCGATCCTGTCGATCGCCAACGCGCTCAGTCCGAGCTTGATAAATCGCCTGCCGAGGAAATCGAGGACCGCTTCGCGCCGTTTGTTGTCCAGACGCCCGGTCAACGTCATGTGAAAGCGGAATTCGTCCATGACATAGGGATAGCCCCAGCGATCGAGATAGTTGCGCTGCCGCTCCGTCAGCTTGTCCGGCCTGCGGCGCGCGCGATCCTCAGGCGTCAGCGGCGCGCGAAACCCATCGAAGACACGGACGCAATCGGCGGCAAATCGAATGAGTTCGTCTGATGGTTCAGTGGGAACCACGGCGATGAAGCCGCTGATCGAACTCACCACCGGCGCAATGACCGGGATCTTGCGCGGCGTGCGCGCGAAATCGGCGCAGGCCGCGGTGAGTTCGGTCTCGTTCTTTCCGGGCGCAAGCGCGAAGGGCGCCTTCAACGTGGCGTGGAAACCATATTTGCGCGGGTCATTCGTCAGCTCGCGCCAGTCTGCCGGCATGCCGTCCGGAAAGGGCACGTCATCGCCGCTCCAGGCATCATAGCCGAGGTGCTCGGCGCCGAAACGGTCAAGCGTGCTGCCGCGGGCCGCCGCATAGTAGATCGCATAACGCGGGAATTGAGCCATCTGCGGCAGAATAGCGATGGGCTATTCCGCGGCAACCGCCGCGTGGCGCGATGTCCGGGCCGTGGACAGACGATCGGCGTCCGCGAGGTAGACCAGGCGCCCCGCCGCGAGGACCGCGACGATGCGCGGACGTAGCGCCAGTTGGTCATCGACCAGTACGATATCGGCGCGGTGTCCTTCGGCGAGTGTGCCGCGATCGGCAAGTCCTGCGGCGCGCGCCGGCGCCGACGACACCAGATCCCAGGCCTTGGCGAGCGGCAGCACCCCGTCGGCGGCAAGGCGGAACGGCGCGAGCAGCGGGGCCGGATAATAGTAGTCGGACGCCAGCACCGAGCACAGGCCTTTTGCGATCATGTCGGCGGCCTTGGTCCAGCCGGTATGGCTGCCGCCGCGCACGACATTGGGCGCGCCGAACACGATGGCGTCGCCGCCTGTGGCGGCCTCGCGCGCGGTCTCCTCGTTCACGGGAAACTCGGCAATCGCCGCGCCAAGCGCACGGAACGCCTTTCGTTCGGCGGGTGTCTTGTCGTCATGCGAAAGCATCCGCACGCCAGCTCCGCGTGCGCCTGCCGCAAGCCGCGCGATCGATCGCGGCACCTCGTCGCCACGCGACAGCACTTTCTCCACCAAACGGTCGAAGGCCTCATCCGACAACCCCGTGCGTTCGACCATGGTGGCGCGCTTGCGCGGCTTGTTTCGCAGCGCTGTGGTGATGTCCATGTGGTCGTTGAACGCGAACAGGTCGACGCGGCCGGCGGCGAGCCACTGCCCGATCTTCTCCTCGGCGTCGAGATTGTAGGTCTCGTGGCGCAGGTGGAAGCGCGTATCGGCGACAAGTTGCGGCCGCATGGCCTCGATCGCATCGATCAGCTTTTCCGCATTCTCGCCGCTGCGCAGCCCGGGCTCCCACGACCAGGTCGTGCCGTGGAACACCGTGGTGATGCCGTTGGCGATGATCTGGCGATCGCTATCAATGAGTGCGATATCGATCGGAAAGTCGACGCCGGGCCGCGGCATCATCTGCCGCTCGAAGGCATCGCCATGCAGGTCGACGATGCCAGGCAGCACCAGGAGCCCGCTTGCGTCGAGTTCGCGCGCGCCACGCTGTCCGCTCCCGCCGATATCGCGGATCAGACCATCCTCGATCGCGAGCGATGCTTCGAGAATTTCGCCGCCGAACAGGGCACGGCCGCCTTCAATGCGAATATCGGTCACGATGCAGCACTTCTTCTTGCAGGTTGCAAGGCGGATATCGCCTCGTGCTTGTCCAGGAATGCCTCGACGGCGAGCTTGCGGAAGTCGGGAAGGGCGAGGCGTAGCGTCTCGTGATCCCAGTCCCACCAGCCAAGCCGAACCAGCCGTTCCTCGATCTCTTCAGTGAAACGCCGCTTGATCGGCCGCGCCGGATTGCCGCCGACGACCGTGTAGGGGGCCACGTCCTTGGTGACCACCGCGCCGCCTGCGATCACGGCGCCCGTGCCGACCTTGCGTCCGGGCAGCAGGATCGCGCCGTGCCCGATCCAGACGTCGTGGCCGATATCGACGCGATGGCTCTTGCGCCATGCGAAGAACTCGGCATCGTCGCTCTCGCCGGCAAAATAGGCGCTGGCCCGATAGGTGAAATGCGCTTGCGTCGCGCGATGCATCGGGTGATTGCCCGGGTTGATCCGCGTCATCGCGGCGATCGAGCAGAATTTTCCGATGGTGGTGTAGGTCATCTGCGAGTCGTTGACGACATAGGAGTAATCGCCCATCTCGACGTCGAGCAGGACAGTGCGGGCGCCGACCTCGCAATAGGCGCCGAGCCGCGTCTCCCGCAGGCTGGCCGTGGGATCAATCAGGGGTTCGAGCGAAAGCATCTTGGCCATGCGAGGTCCCAGGCTGGCGCCGCACTCTATGCGCGCACGTGATCCGTGCACTTGATGACGATCTCATGACGATACCATGACGCGGGCGAACGCGCCTGTGCAAGCCTGTATCCGAAGGTCGGTGTGGACGAGTGCCGCACCGCGGCGCGCCTGTCACATAACTGTAGAATCCGAGGAATAGCGATGGACTCGGCTAGAGTCCGGAGCGCGGCATGTTGGTAGTAGAAGGTTTGACGTGCCGCTTCGGCAAAAAAGCCGCGGTCGATAACGCGTCATTCTCCATCGCGCCGGGCGGATTCATCGGCGTGATCGGACGTTCCGGCGCCGGCAAGTCGACCCTGCTGCGGACCATCAACCGCCTGGCCCCCGCCACATCGGGCCGAATCCTCTTCGATGACATGGACGTCACCGCCCTGAAGGGGCGCGAGCTTCGCCGCTGGCGCGCGCGGTCGGCCATGATCTTCCAGCAGTTCAACCTGATCGGCCGGCTCGACGTGCTGACCAATGTGCTGATGGGCCGGCTCTCGGAAATCCCGACCTGGCGCTCGCTGGTCCAGCTTTGGCCGGAGGACGATCTCGCAGCGGCGATGTCGGCGCTGGAGCAGTTCGACATGGCGCAACTGGCCGCGCAACGCGCCGATCAGCTTTCCGGCGGACAGCAGCAGCGCGTGGCGATTGCCCGTGCGCTGGTGCAGGAGCCCGACATCATCCTCGCCGACGAGCCGATTGCCTCGCTCGATCCGCGCAACACCAGGATCGTGATGGACGCGCTGCTTCGCATCAACAAGCACTTCGGCATCACCGTGCTCTGCAACCTGCATTCGCTCGATCTCGCGCGCAGCTATTGCGACCGCCTGATCGGCATGGCCGCGGGCCGCGTGGTGTTCGACGGCGCGCCGGCCGCGCTCACCGAGCACATCGCGCGCGAGCTCTACGATCTCGAGGCCAATGACGTCATGGGCGCTGCGCCGACGGAAGCGCCAACCGCCATTCCAGCCCTCGGCAAGGCCGCCGCGGCCTGAACGCTCCTGCGTCCGTTATTTCGTTTCCACCAACCTGATCCAGAAGGGTGCATCATGATCCATCGCAGACTCGTTATTGCCGGAATGGCCTCGCTCGCGTTCGCAACGTCGGCCTTTGCCGATGACTGGAAGGCCAAATATCCGGAAGTTACATTCGGCGTGATCCCGGCAGAAAACGGCTCCGGCGTGACCGAGCGCTTCGGGCCGTTCGTCGCCTATCTGTCCAAAGAGCTCGGCGTGAGGGTGACGTTGCGCGTCGCCAACGACTACGCCGCCGTCATCGAAGGCCAGCGCGCCGGCAACATCCACATCGGCTATTACGGTCCGGCCTCGTTCTCGCGGGCGCGCCTCACCGGCGTGAAGACCGATGCCTTCGTGATCGACGTCAATTCCGACGGCTCGAAGGGCTACTATTCGGTGTTCTACGTGCTCGCCAAGAGCCCGTACCAGAAGATCGAGGACCTTAAAGGCAAGAATCTCGGCCTGGTCGATCCGAACTCGACCTCCGGCAACAACATGCCGCGCTTCAAGATGAACCAGCTGGGCATCGATCCCGACGCCTACTTCTCCAAGGTCGTCTTCACCGGCAGCCATGAGAACGCCGTGCTGGCGCTGGCGCAGGGCACCGTCGACGTCGCCGCCAACTGGTGGAATGCCGAGGACGATTCCAACCTGACGCGTATGCTGAACAAGGGCATGGTGAAGAATGCCGACGGCGTACCGATGAAGAAGGAGGACTTCCGCATCATCGTGAAGTCCGACCTCATCATCAACTCGCCCTATGCCTATCTCGGCGATCTGCCTGCCGACATGAAGGCCGCGATCAAGCAGGCCTTCCTCGACGCGCCGCAGAAGGATCCGGAGGCCTTCAAGAAGCTCTCCGACGGCAAGAACAAGCCGTGGGAGTCGATCGGCAACGAGGACTACAACAAGACCATCGAGCTGATCAGGTTCGTCGACTCGCTTCGCAAGAAGGGCTCGTGATCGATCCTTTGGCCGAGGCCGGGTCCTGCGACCCGGCCTTTGCCGTGACGACATGTCCAGCTCCCGATGACGACAGCCGTTTCCATCCTGCCGAGCCAGCAGCTTGCCGCGCTCAATGACGCCTATCGCAAGGCGGTGACGCGCAAGCGGCTGCGCCTTGCGCTGGGCGCGGCCGTGTTTGCCGCGGCATTGCTGATTGCCGCCGTCGGCGCCGAAGTGAACCTCACGACCCTTTTCACCTATTTCGGCAACTTCATCAGCTATTTCGACCGCATCCTCAAGCTCGACGACGGCGCGCGGGTCTGGACCAATATTCCCGAATGGTTCTGGGGTTGGAAGAAATGGCTGAAACTGCTCGGCGAGACTTTGCTGATCAGCTATGTCGGCACCTTGATCGGCGCGGTGCTGGCTTTCGGATTGAATTTCCTCGCCGCCGAAAACACTTCGCCCGCGCCGTGGCTGCGCTTCACGGTGCGGCGGCTGCTGGAATTTGCCCGCACCGTCCCTGGCATCGTGTTCGCGCTGATCTTCGTCATCGCCTTCGGCCTCGGTCCGATGGCGGGCGTATTCGCGATCGCGATTCACTCGACCGGCGCGCTCGGCAAGCAGTTCTCCGAAATCGTCGAGAACGCCGACATGAAACCGGTCGAGGGCGTGCGCTCCACCGGCGCAAGCTGGCTGTCCTGCATGCGCTTCGCCGTGCTGCCGCAGGTCGCCGCCGGCTATGCCAGCTATGCCTTGCTGCGGTTCGAGATCAACGTCCGCGAGGCCTCGGTGATGGGCTTTGTCGGGGCAGGGGGTATCGGCCAGGAACTCGTGGTCGCGATCCGCAAATTCTATTACTCCGATGTCAGCGCGATCCTTCTGACCATCGTCGTCACCGTGTTCATCATCGACATCGGCACCGGTTGGCTGCGCGGACGCCTGTTCGGCAAGGACGCGCACGCATGAGCCAGCTGCCGGCGCCCGATCCCGCGCGGCTGCGGGTGCGTTATCCAGACGTGTTCGACCGCCCGGCCTCGGCGCGGCTGGCAACGCCTCTGATGGCGCTGCTCGCTTTCGGCATCTTCATCTTCGGCCTGGTCGATCTCGACTTCTCGCCCACACGGTTCATCACCGGATTGCGCGAGCTCGGCTGGATCACGCTGTTGATGCTGCCGCCCGATCCCGGCTCGTCATTGCCGCTGTATCTGAAGGCGCTCGGCGAGACCTTGTCGATCGCGTTGCTCGGCACGACGCTGGCCGCTATCGCGGCGCTGCCGGTCAGCCTGTTTGCGGCTCGCAACATCGTGCCGGAAATCCTGCGGTTTCCGGTGCGCCGGGTCCTCGACACCATCAGAGGGATCGACACGCTGATCTGGGCCTTGGTCTGGATCAATGTCGTCGGGCTCGGTCCGTTTGCCGGCGTGCTGGCGATCGCGGTGTCCGATTTCGGCGCCTTCGGTAAACTGTTTTCGGAGGCTATCGAGGCCGCCGACAGGAAGCAGGTGGAGGGCATCCGCGCCGCCGGCGGCAGCGCGCTGCATGAAATCCGCTTCGGACTGATGCCGCAGGTGTTGCCTGTGATCGCCGGCCAGGTGCTCTATTTCATCGAATTCGAACACGCGCTCGGCGACCATCATCGGCATCGTCGGCGCCGGCGGCATCGGCCTTCAGCTTGCGGAACAAATCCGCGTGCTGGAATGGCAGAAGGTGTCGTTCCTGATCCTGATGATTCTGGTCGCGGTCGCCGTGATCGACTGGATTTCCGGAAAGTTGCGCTTTGCGATCATCGGCCGCCGGGCTGCCTCATAGCGTTTTCAAGCGAAGTGGGAACCGGTTCGCGTGAAGAAAACGCGTCAAAAATAAAGAGTCGCGCTAGCCGTTCTCCACCAAAAACTCGACGCGCTCGGCGGCAAAGCGTGAGCGCTTGGTCACCAGCGGCTTGCCCGAGAGATCGACGTCGGTGGCGTCGACAACGAGCACCGGACGCCCGAGTGGAAGGTCCAGCCGCGTGGCGTCGGTCGCATCCGCAATCGCGGCCGTGATTTTCGTCGCGGCGCGGCGGTAGTCGCGGATGCCGTAATGCGCGAGCAGCCTGGTCATCGACTGGTTCCTGGCGAAGACCTCGCCGGCATCGGGAAAACGCTCGGCCGACAGCCAGGTGGTGCTGACGCAGATCGGCGTCTTGTCGGCGAGCCGCAGCGCCTCGATCCGCACCAGCGGCGCGCCGGTCTTCAAGGCGAGCGCGCGCGCCAGCTCGCGCGTGGCGGTATCGTGTGAGGCCTCGATCAATTGGCCGCGCGGCTCATGGCCGCCGGCGCCGACGATCTCGGAAAACCGCGTGCGCGAGCGCAGGGGATAGGCGAGGCGCTGCGCCTCGACATAGGTGCCGCTGCCGCGCTCGGCGCGCACCAGCCCGCGCTCGGCCAAGGTCGCGAGCGCCCGCCGCACCGTGTGGCGGTTGACGCGATAGGTCTCGGCGATCTCGGTTTCGCCCGGCAGTTTGTCGCCGGCGGCAAAAGTTCCGTCCGCGATGCCGCGCTCGATGCCGTCGGCGACCTGCCGCCACAGCGCAACGCCGGTGCTGGCGTCCTGCATGCTCATGATGCGGCGGTCATCCCGTCGGGTGAAAATCATGGTCCTGTCACGAAAACTTCATGGCACGTCGATATGAAGTTGTCTACTATCATAGACAACTTGAGTCGGGCAAGCTAGAACAGGAAACATGACCGCTTCCGGCGAAGACCGCGTTAACGAGAGCACACAAGCCCGGCGCAAGGCCGCCATGGCCGTGCTGGCGAGTTCGACTGCCGCTGACATCGCAGCGCGCGTGAAGACGATCGGCCTGCCTGACCACGAGGATTTGCGCGGGGGCGAGAACGGCCTCGTCATGGTGCGCGGCCGCATCGGCGGCGACGGCGCGCCGTTCAATCTCGGCGAGGCCACGGTGTCGCGCGCGGCGGTGCGGCTTGCGAGCGGCGAGGTCGGCTTCGGCTACACGCTCGGCCGTGACCGCGACAAGGCGCGGCTGATCGCGCTGTGCGACGCGTTGGCGCAGTCGAATGCATTTGCGGACGAGGTGGGAACCAAGGTAATCGCGCCGCTGCGCGCGATGGTTGCGGCCCGCCGCGAGCGCAAGGCCGCCGAGACCGCGGCGACGCGGGTCGATTTCTACACGATGGTGCGTGGTGAGGGCTGAGTGATGACGACGATCGCCGAACTGCCCGCAGGGTTTGCCGACAAGGTGTTGTCGGCGCAGTCGACATTCCGCTCCGTCATGGAGGCGATGGCGCGTCCCGGCAGCGTCCAGCACGTGACCGCCTCCGTCGGCACGCCGCCGCCGATGATGCGAGGTGTGGCCGCGATCGCGCTCACGCTGTTCGATCATGACACGCCGATCTGGCTCGACGAGAAAATGTCCGAGACCATCGACGTCGCGCGATGGCTCAAGTTCCATTCGGGCGCGCCTGTTGTCACGGACTCCTCGATCTCCGCTTTTGCGCTGATCGCTGACGCCGGCGCGCTGCCTGATCTCGATCGTTTTTCGCTCGGCAGCAATGAATATCCTGATCGGTCGACCACCCTGATCCTGCAGGTCGCGAGCCTGACGCAGGGACCGGCCTATGAGTTGCGCGGTCCGGGGATCGACGGATCGGCCGTTCTCAACGCCACCTTCGAGCCGAGGGATTTGTTCGACCGGCTTGCCATCAACGCCACGCTGTTTCCGCGCGGCATCGACGTGTTGCTGGTCGCCGATGACGCCATTGTCGCGATCCCGCGCACGACGCGGCTCGCCGCTCACGGAGGCTGACGCATGTATGTCGCAGTCAAAGGCGGCGAACGCGCCATCGAGAACGCGCACCGGCTGCTCGCGCATGAGCGCCGCGGCGATGCCGATGTTCCCGAGGTCACGCTGCCGCAGATTTCCGAACAGCTCGCGCTCGCGGTCGACCGCGTCATGAGCGAGGGCTCGCTGTATGATCGCGAACTCGCGGCGCTGGCGATCAAGCAGGCGCGCGGCGACATGATCGAGGCGATTTTTCTCGTGCGCGCTTTTCGTGCGACGTTACCCCGATTTGGCGCCACCGAACCGGTCGATACCGGCAGGATGCGGGTGGCGCGGCGGGTGTCCTCGACCTTCAAGGACATTCCGGGCGGCCAGATCCTCGGACCGACCTTCGACTACACCCACCGTCTGCTCGATCCCTCACTGGCCGAAGGTTTTGTCCCCGAGCCGCCCGCGACATCGGAAGCCCTGAGCGCGCCGACGCCACGGGTCACGGACATTCTCGGCCGCGACGGCCTGATCGAGCCGTCACCGCCGACCGATGCGGATGCGCCGGTCGGCGATCTCACCCGCGAGCCCCTGAGTTTCCCCGCCGATCGCGATCTGCGCCTGCAGAATCTCGCCCGTGCCGATGAAGGCTTTCTGCTCGCGATGGGCTATTCAACCCAGCGCGGTTATGGCCGCAACCATCCCTTTGCCGGCGAGATCCGCTTCGGCGAGGTCGAAGTCGAATTCTTTGCCGAGGACGTCGGCTTCGCCGTGCCGCTTGGTGAAATCGAACTGACCGAGTGCCAGATGGTGAACCAGTTCAAGGGCTCGGCCACGGAAGCCCCGTGCTTCACCCGCGGCTATGGCCTCGCTTTCGGACAGAGCGAGCGCAAGACCATGTCGATGGCGCTGGTCGACCGCGCCTTGCGCGCGCGCGAGCTTGGCGAGGATGTGCTGTCACCAGCACAGGACGAAGAGTTCGTGATGTCGCACTCCGACAATGTGCAAGCGACCGGCTTCGTCGAGCATCTCAAGCTGCCGCATTACGTCGACTTCCAGTCCGAACTCGGATTGTTACGCAAGCTGCGCAAGGAGTTCGCGGCCGCTAACGACTCCGGGCCGATGCAGGAGGCCGCGGAATGAACGCGCCGGCCTACAACTTCGCCTATCTGGACGAACAGACCAAGCGGATGATCCGCCGCGCGATCCTCAAAGCGATCGCGATCCCCGGTTACCAGGTGCCGTTCGCGAGCCGCGAGATGCCGATGCCCTATGGCTGGGGCACCGGCGGCGTGCAGGTGACCGCGGCGATCCTCGGTCCCGACGATGTGCTGAAGGTGATCGACCAGGGCTCCGACGACACCACCAACGCAATCTCGATCCGGAAATTCTTTGCCAAGACCGCGGGCGTCGCAACGACGACGTCGACGCGCGACGCGACTGTGATCCAGACCCGTCACCGTATTCCGGAGGCATCGCTGAAGGCAGGGCAGGTGCTGGTCTATCAGGTGCCGATCCCCGAGCCGCTGCGCTTCCTCGAGCCGCGCGAGACCGAGACACGGCGCATGCATGCGCTCGGCGAATACGGGCTGATGCACGTCAAGCTCTATGAGGACATCGCGCGCTTCGGTCACATCGCGACCTCCTACGCCTATCCGGTGAAGGTCAACGCGCGCTATGTGATGGACCCGTCGCCGACGCCGAAATTCGACAATCCCAAGATGGACAATTGCGAGGCGCTGCAACTGTTCGGCGCCGGCCGCGAGAAGCGGATCTATGCGATCCCGCCTTACACCAAGGTGGTCTCGCTCGATTTCGAGGATCATCCGTTCACGCGCTACCGTTTCGATGCGCCTTGCGCGCTGTGCGGCGCCGAGGATGCCTATCTCGACGAAATCGTGACCGACGACGCCGGCAGCCGGATGTTCGTCTGTTCCGACACCGATTACTGCGAAGGCCGCCAGGCGGCCGGCCATCGCGGCAAGGAGAGCGCGGCTCCGCACAAGGAGAGGGCGCATGGCTGAAACGCTAGCGCACGGCGACGAGCCGCTGCTGGTCGCGGAAAACCTCTCCAAGAGCTACGGCCGGATCGCGGCCAGCCGGGACGTGTCCTTCGTGCTCTATCCCGGCGAGGTGCTCGCCATCGTCGGCGAATCCGGCTCTGGAAAGACCACTCTATTACAGATGCTGTCGGCGCAGCTTGCGCCAACCTCCGGCCGCGTGTCGTACCGCATGCGCGATGGCGTGCTCCGCGATCTCAACGCGCTGGGCGAGGCCGAGCGGCGTTTCCTGTTCCGCACCGACTGGGGCTATGTGCACCAGGATCCGGCGCTGGGTTTGCGCATGGCCGTCTCCGCCGGCGCCAATGTCGGCGAGCGGCTGATGGCGGTCGGTTGGAACCACTACGGCCGGATTCGCGACACCGCATCGTCCTGGCTGGAGCGGGTGGAGATCGACACCGCGCGCATCGACGACGCGCCACGCACCTATTCCGGCGGCATGCGCCAGCGCCTGCAGATCGCGCGCAATCTCGTGACCGAGCCGCGGCTGGTGTTCATGGACGAGCCGACCGGCGGTCTTGATGTTTCGGTGCAGGCGCGGCTGCTTGATCTGATGCGCAGCCTGGTCGGCGAGCTTGGTCTTGCCGCGATCGTGGTCACGCACGATCTCGCGGTCGCGCGGCTGTTGTCGCACCGGGTGATGGTGATGAAGGGCGGTCAGGTGATCGAGACCGGCCTGACCGACCAAGTGCTCGACGACCCGCATCAGCCTTACACCCAGTTACTCGTCTCCTCGATACTTCCGCCATGAGTTCCTGCGCCATGAGCCAGCCGATGCCTGCAATGATCGAAATCGCCGACGCGCAAAAAACCTTCACCATGCATCTGCAGGGTGGCGTCAGGCTGCCGGTGGTATCAGGCGTGAACTTCGAAGTTCATGCCGGCGAGTGCGTGGTGCTGTCGGGGCCGTCGGGCGCCGGAAAGTCGTCGATCCTGAAGATGATCTTCGGCAATTATCGCTGCGACGGCGGGCGCATCGGCATCCGCCATCACGGCAATATCGTCGATATCGCCAATGCCGAGCCGCGCGACGTGCTCAGCGTCCGTCGCGAGACAACAGGCTATGTCAGTCAGTTCCTGCGCGCCGTGCCCCGCGTTGCGACGCTCGACGTGGTTGCCGAGCCCTTGATCGTGACCGGCACGATACGGGCGGAGGCGCGCGAGCAGGCGGGACATCTGCTGCATCGCCTCAACATCCCCGAGCGGCTGTGGTCGTTGCCGCCCTCGACCTTCTCCGGCGGCGAGCAGCAGCGCGTCAATATCGCGCGCGGCTTCATCTCGGATCATCCGATCCTGCTGCTGGATGAGCCGACAGCCTCGCTCGATGTCGCCAATCGCGATGTCGTGGTGAAGCTGATTGACGAAAAGAAACGCGCGGGCGTCGCCATGGTCGCGATCGTGCATGACGACGAGATTCGCAAGCTGATCGCCGACCGCGTGATCGACGTGACGAGTTTCGCGGCCGCCGCTTGAATGAAAGTCGTGAAATGAACGCCAGACCTGAAACCCTCATTGGCAATGCCAGGATCGTACTGGCGGATCGCGTCCTCGAACGCGGCTGGGTCCTCTGTGTGAACAGCAGGATCGCGGAGTTCGGCGAGGGCGCCGCGCCCGCGGGAGCCGAGGACGCCGGCGGCGATATCGTGATGCCCGGCATGATCGAGTTGCACACTGACCATCTAGAAGCACATTATGTGCCGCGTCCAAAAGTGTTCTGGGATCCGATCGCGGCCGTGGTGTCCTATGACGGCCAGCTCGCCACGTCGGGGATCACCACGGTGCTGGATTCGCTCCGGGTCTGGCGCGAGGACGGCGCCGAGGACGTCGACGGCCGCGCCGGCATCCTGGCGGCCGCTATCACGTCGGCACGCAACGATGACATCCTGCGCGCCGACCATTTCCTGCATCTGCGCTGCGAGATCCCGATGCCCGACGTGGTCGAGGAGGCCAAGGAGCTGATCGACCGTCCCGACGTGCGGCTGATGTCGCTGATGGACCACACGCCGGGCCAGCGCCAGTTCCGTGACGAGGTCAAGCTGCGCCAGTACTATCGCGGCAAGTCGGGCGGCATGACGGACGCCGAGCTCGACGTGCTGTTCAAGCGGCGCCTCGACTATCAGCAAGCCTATGCCGCGAAGAACATGCGCGCCATCGTCGCGCTGGCGCATGAATACAGGATCCCGCTCGCAAGCCATGACGACACCACCGAAGAGAACGTCACCGACGCGATCCGCGACCGCGTCGCGGTGGCGGAGTTTCCGACCACGGTCGAGGCCGCGCGCGGCCTGCACGAGGCCGGCATCGATATCCTGATGGGCGCGCCCAATGTGGTGCGCGGCGGCTCGCATTCCGGCAACATCGCCGCCGTCGATCTCGCCCGCGAGGGCATGCTCGACATTCTGTCGTCCGACTACGTCCCGTCGAGCCTTTTGATGGCGGCGATGTTGTTGCCGAAGCAGGTGCCCGCCATCGATCTGGCCTCCGCGGTGCGCACCGTCACCAAGACGCCGGCGGAAGCCGTCGGCCTTGCCGATCGCGGTGAGATCGCAATCGGCAGGCGTGCGGACCTGATCCGCGTCCATATCGCGGGCAACGTGCCGGTTGTGCGCAGCGTGTGGCGTGAAGGGCGCCGCGTCGCATGAGCGAAGCGCACGACATCTCGACCCACGCCATTGGACCGGGCCGGCTGGTCCTCGTGATCGGTCCGAGCGGCGCCGGCAAGGACACGCTGCTTGGTCTGGCGAAAACGGCTTGCGCTGAGGACCGCAACATCACTTTCCCGCGTCGCGTGGTCACGCGTGAAGCGTCCGCGGCGGAAGACAATGAGCAACTCGCATCCGACGCTTTCCGCGAAGCACTCGCACGCGGCGAATTCGCGCTGCATTGGGAGGCTCACGGCCATCTTTACGGGCTCCGCCACGCCATCGACGATGATATCCGCGCCGGCCGCATTGTCGTGATCAACGTATCGCGCACGGTCATCGACGCGGCCCGCCAAACCTATGCCGATGTCACGGTGGTCTCGATCACCGCGCCGCCGGATGTGCTGGCCGAGCGGATCGCGATGCGCGCGCGGGGCAGCGACGGGCTGTCCGGACAGCGGCTCAGCCGCACCGTGAACGAAACGGCGGCGCCCGACATCACGATTCTCAATGTCGGCCGGCCCGAGGATAATGCAAGGCGGTTGGTGCGGATCATCAAAGGCGATTGCGCTTCGACCTAGCCGCATCGGAAGGCGACGCGATGTCAATTGTCACGACTGTCGACGAACTCCAGGCGATCTACAGCCTTCCTGGCGAGGCCTCGACCGTCAAGGTCGCCGATCGGATCACGCCGAGCTATCGCGTATTGATCGAGAAGTCTCCGTTCGCGGCACTGGCGACCTCGGGTCCGGAGGGGCTCGATTGCTCGCCGCGCGGCGACGTCGCGGGCTTCGTGCGCATTCCGGACGAACGGACGCTGATGATGCCTGATCGCCGCGGCAACAACCGCATCGATTCCCTGTGCAACATCGTGCGCGACCCCAAGGTGGCGCTGCTGTTCCTGATCCCGGGATCCGGAACCACGTTGCGCGTCAACGGCCGCGCTCAGGTGTCGGTCGATCCGGCGCTGCTCGCGTCCTTCGAGATGGACGGCAAGGCGCCGCGCACCGTGATCGTGATGACGGTCGGCGAAATCTACTTCCAGTGCGCGCGCGCCATCGTGCGCTCCGACCTCTGGAACCCCGACAAACGTGTCGACCCGAGGACGCTACCGACGCCGGGCCAAATCCTGGCCGAGATGAGCGCAGATCGCGTTGGCGGCGAAGACTATGATCGTGCCTGGCCGGAGCGGGCGCGACAATCGCTGTGGTGACGGGAACCCGCGGCGCGGACCACGGTCCCTTGCGGGGGCGCGTCGCCCGACGGCCATCACGGCGTTCCTTCTTGCCGCCGATATGTCGAAAAGTCCCGACATGTCGTAAGATTCGTTCCTTGACAGTCATGCGACTAAAGGCGGGGCGGGTTCGTGCCGTCTTTCCACACAAAAAGCGCCGACAAACCACGCATTTATCTGGGTAAACTGTGGAAAAGTGCGCTGTCATCGAACTGTCATTTAACCTCCATAAAAGCTCTAACGCCCGCTCCTAAAGGGGCGGCGTGAGCGCGATCGGGCGTAAACCGCGCTTCGCTCACCAATGGAGATCCCCATGAAATTCGTTAAGGCCCTCGTCGCCGCCGGGTTGCTGGCTGTGTCGACGCCGACCTTCGCCGCCGACATTACCGGCGCAGGCTCGACCTTCATCTTCCCCGTCCTGTCAAAGTGGGCTGACGCCTACAAGAAGGAATTGGGCGACGGGGTGAACTACCAGTCGATCGGTTCCGGCGCCGGCATCAAACAGATCCTGGCCAACACCGTGACCTTCGGCGCCACCGACGCACCGCTCAAGGCAGAGCAACTCCAGAAAGATGGTCTGGCGCAGTGGCCGATGATCATGGGCGCGATCGTTCCGGTCGTGAACATCGATGGGGTGAAGCCCGGCGATCTCGTCCTGGACGGTGCAACTCTCGCCGACATCTTCCTCGGCAAGATCACCAAGTGGGATGACGCCGCGATCAAGAAGCTCAATCCGAATGCGAAGCTGCCGTCCGATGCGATATCGGTCGTTCACCGCGCCGATGGCTCCGGCACCACCTTCAACTTCACCGACTACCTGACCAAGGTCAGCGCGGACTGGAAGAGCAAGGTCGGTTCGGGTACCGCGGTCGAGTGGCCGGTTGGCGTCGGCGCCAAGGGCAACGAGGGCGTTGCCAGCAATATCAGCCAGGCCAAGAACTCGATCGGCTATGTCGAGTACGCCTACGCCAAGCAGAACAAGCTGACCTACACCGCGCTGATCAACAAGGCAGGCAAGACCATCCAGCCGACCAACGAAGCATTCCAGGCGGCCGCCGCCAACGCCGACTGGCCCAACGCTCCGGGCTACTACCTGATCCTCACCGATCAGTCCGGCGATAAGTCGTGGCCAATCGTCGCATCGACCTTCATCCTCATGCACAAGGAGGCTGTCGACAAGGCGTCGTCGCAGGAAGCGCTCAAGTTCTTCAAGTTCGCTTTCGACAAGGGCGCCAAGAGTGCCGAAGAGCTCGACTACATCCCGATACCGGACAGCGTGATCAAGCTGATCGAGAAGACCTGGTCGGCCGACATCAAGAGCTGAGTGGCAGTATTTGGAATATCGATCCTTCTCCCCCGGCGGGGGAGAAGGATTTGCCCCAAATGATGTCCCCGTTATCAACGGGCAAGAACAATCTGACGGACCGGGCAAACGCAGTCCGGGCTCTATAGTCACAAGATCAGGGGATTGGCGTGGCGGACATGGCCGTTCAAAGCGACTTGCTGGAAGCCGCCGGACCTTACGATCGCGCCAAGGCGCTGAGCGCATTCAAGTTCGGCGACGCGACGTTCTACTGGATCACGCGGCTGTCCGCGATCTCGGTGCTGCTCATCCTCGGCGGCATCATCCTGTCGCTGATCGTCGGCGCCTGGCCGGCGATCCACGAATACGGCTTTTCCTTCCTGACCACGCTGCGCTGGGCGCCCTCGGCGGATCCGCCGGTGCTCGGCGCGCTCGGCCCGATCTACGGCACGCTGGTCACCTCGTTCATCGCCATGCTGATCGCCATTCCGGTCGGACTCGGCGTTGCGATCTTCCTGACCGAGCTTTGCCCGCAATGGGCGCGCCGCCCGATCGGCATCGCCATCGAGTTGCTCGCCGGCATTCCCTCGATCATCTACGGCATGTGGGGCTTCTTCGTACTGGGGCCGTTCCTGGCCTATACCTTCCAGCCCTTCATGATCGGCCTGTTCGCCAATATTCCTCTGCTCAACACCATCTTTGCCGGTCCGCCGTCCTATCTCAGCCTGTTCAACGCCTCGCTGATCCTGGCCATCATGGTGCTGCCCTTCATCACCGCGATCTCGGTCGACGTGTTCAAGACGGTGCCGCCGGTCCTGAAGGAAGCCGCCTACGGCGTCGGCTGCACCACATGGGAGGTCGTGCGCAGCGTCGTCATCCCCTATACCCGCGTCGGCGTGATCGGCGGCGTCATGCTGGCGCTCGGCCGCGCGCTCGGCGAGACCATGGCGGTCACCTTCATCATCGGCAATTCCTTCCGCATCACCGGCTCGATCTTCTCGCCGGGCACCACGATCTCGGCGGCGATCGCCAGCGAGTTCGCCGAAAGCGACGGCCTGCACCAATCGGGCCTGATCCTGCTCGGCTTGCTGCTATTCGTGCTGACCTTCTTCGTGCTGGCCGCAGCGCGGCTGATGCTGCTGCGCCTCGAACAGAAGGCGGGCAAGTAACATGGATATCAACCCGATCTATGTACGCCGCCGCAGCAAGGACATCGTCGTTCGCGTGCTCTGCGTCGGCGCTGCGCTGTTCGGCGTCACCTGGCTGGCGCTGATCCTGTTCACGCTGCTCTACAACGGCCTGTTCGGCCTCACGCTGCAGCTCTTCACCGAGAACACGCCGCCGCCGGGATCGACCTCGGGCGGCCTGCTCAACGCCATCACCGGCTCGATCATCATGACCGTGATCGGCGTCGGCATCGGCGCGCCGCTCGGCCTGTTCGCCGGCACCTATCTCGCCGAATACGGGAGGAATGACCGCCTCACCTCGGTGATCCGCTTCATCAACGACATTCTGCTCAGCGCCCCCTCGATCATCATCGGCCTGTTCATCTACGGCGCGGTGGTGGTGCCGATGCGCAGCTTCTCGGCGATCGCCGGCGCGCTCGCGCTCGCCGTCATCGTCATTCCCGTGGTGTTGCGGACCACCGAGGACATGCTGCTGCTGGTGCCGAATCCTCTGCGCGAAGCGGCAAGCGCGCTCGGCCTGCCGCGCTCGCTGGTCATCAAGCGGATCGCCTACCGCGCGGCGCGCTCCGGTCTCATCACCGGCGTGCTGCTCGCGACCGCGCGCGTCGCCGGCGAGACCGCGCCGCTGTTGTTCACCGCGCTGTCGAACCAGTTCTTCAGCCTGAGATCTCACGAAAACGATGGCCAATTTGCCGGTGACCATCAACAACTTCGTGCAGAGCCCCTATGCCTACTGGAAGCAACTCGCCTGGAGCGGCGCGCTGCTGATCACGCTCACCGTGCTTGCCCTCAACATCGTCGCGCGCATCCTGGCCGCCGAGAGGACCGCAAAATGAACGATCTTTCCGTATCCGTGTCGCATTCGAGCGGGCCCGTTCCCGCCAAGGCGTTGCCGGAGGCCGCCCCGAAGGTCACCGCGCGTGGCCTGAATTTCTACTACGGCGAAAATCACGCGCTGAGGAACATCAACCTGACGCTCGGCACCAACCGCGTCACCGCCTTCATCGGCCCGTCCGGTTGCGGCAAGTCGACGCTCTTGCGCATCTTCAACCGCATGTACGACCTCTATCCGGGGCAGCGTGCCGAAGGCCAGCTGATGCTGGATAGCACCAACATCCTCGACCCCAGGCTCGACCTCAATCTGTTGCGGGCGCGGGTCGGCATGGTGTTCCAGAAGCCGACGCCGTTCCCGATGACGATCTACGAGAACATCGCCTTCGGTATCCGCCTCTACGAGAAGATCTCCAAATCCGAGATGGACGGCCGGGTCGAGAAGGCGCTGCGCGGCGGCGCGCTGTGGAACGAGGTCAAGGACAAACTCAATGCGTCGGGCCTGTCGCTGTCCGGCGGTCAGCAACAGCGCCTTTGCATTGCTCGCACGGTTGCGGTGCGGCCCGAAGTGATCCTGTTCGACGAACCGTGCTCGGCGCTCGATCCGATCTCGACCGCCAAGGTCGAGGAGCTGATCCAGGAGCTGGCCGAGAACTACACGATTGCGATCGTCACCCACAACATGCAGCAGGCGGCGCGCGTCTCCGACAAGACCGCCTTCATGTATCTGGGCGAGCTGATCGAGTTTGACGACACCAACAAGATCTTCACCTCGCCGAGCGATCGCCGTACCCAGGACTACATCACCGGCCGGTTTGGCTGACGCGCGGACGCGGAAGGAATTTGACAATGGCTTCTGAACATACCGCCAAGGCTTTCGACAGCGACCTGCAGGAACTGACCCGGCTGGTCGCCGAGATGGGGGGACTTGCCGAACGCATGATCGTCGATTCCATCGACGCGTTGATCCGCCGCGACGTCCCGCTCGGCCAACGCGTGGTCGCGGCCGATGCCGAGATCGACGCGTTGCAACGCACGATCGAGGAACGCGCGGTACTGACCATCGCGCGCCGCCAGCCGATGGCGATCGACTTGCGCGAGATCGTCGGCGCCATGCGCGTCGCCACCGATCTGGAGCGGATCGGCGATCTCGCCAAGAACATGGGCAAGCGCGTCTCCGCGCTGGAAAACGAATTCCAGCCGCTCAAGCTGATCCGCGGGCTGGAGCACATGACCGACCTCGTGCAGTCGCAGGTCAAGTCGGTGCTCGACGCTTATGCCGCGCACGATCTGCCGAGCGCGATGGCAGTGTGGAAAGGCGACGAGGAGGTCGACGCGATCTGCACCTCGCTGTTCCGCGAGCTGCTCACCTACATGATGGAAGACCCGCGCAACATCTCCTTCTGTATCCATCTGATGTTCTGCGCCAAGAATATCGAGCGGATCGGCGACCATGCCACCAACATCGCCGAGACCGTGTTCTACATGATCGAAGGCCAGCCGATGCTGGACAAGCGGCCGAAGGGCGACATGACGACCTTTGCCACGACGGTGCCGGGTAACTAGATAAGACGGACGGAGAACATCAGGACATGAGCGCGCGCATTCTAGTGGTGGAAGACGAGGAAGCGCTGACCACGCTGCTGCGCTACAACCTCGATGCCGAAGGCTACGACGTCGAGACCGTGGCGCGCGGCGATGACGCCGATACGCGGCTGAAGGAACGCGTGCCCGATCTGATCGTGCTCGACTGGATGCTGCCGGGCCTGTCCGGCATCGAGCTGTGCCGGCGCCTAAGGGCGCGGCCGGAAACCCGGCAGCTGCCGATCATCATGCTGACGGCGCGCGGCGAGGAGAGTGAGCGCGTGCGCGGGCTTGCGACCGGCGCCGACGACTACATCGTCAAGCCGTTCTCGGTGCCGGAGCTGCTCGCACGCGTGAAAGGACTGCTGCGCCGCGCGAGCCCCGAGCGGCTCGCCACCGTGCTCGCCTATGGCGACATCGAGCTCGACCGCGAAAAGCGCCGCGTCGCGCGCTCGGGACGGCCGATCGATCTCGGCCCGACCGAGTATCGCCTGCTGGAGTTTTTCCTCGAGCATCCCGGCCGCGTGTTCTCGCGCGAGCAGCTGCTCGACAGTGTCTGGGGCCGCGACATCTATATCGACGAGCGCACCGTCGACGTCCACATCGGCCGCCTGCGCAAGCTGCTCAATCCCGGCCGCGAGCAGGATCCGATCCGCACCGTGCGCGGCGCCGGCTACGCGCTCGACGACCGTTTCGCCAAGGCGGAGTCATGAACTGAAGGCCAATGGGTGATTTCGTCGCATCCCCGCCGAGCGGCTTGCCACGACAAATCAGCGTTGGCGAGTTTCGGCTCGATCGGGAAACCATCCGCGTCTGGCGCAAGGACAAGCCGCTTCGGCTTTCGATGCGGCAATTCCGGTTGCTCGATATCTTCATGCAACAACCCGACACGCCGTTCTCGTTTCAGGAGTTGCGACGTGCGGTTTGGGGAGACGCCTCGACCATCGAGGAAGCCACCGTTGCCGCCGAAGTGGCGCGGCTTCGACACGCCGTCGGTTTTCGCTATCACAAGAATCCGATCAAGGCGGTGAGAGGCATCGGTTTCCTGTTCGAAACGGAGCCATCCAAAGTCAGACCTCGGCGACCGCGGCGGCCTGCAGACCGCCGTGGGCAATCCGACATGCTCGGGAGGATGGAATAACGCCCGCGTAGCCTAATGAACTGGATCCAGCACGACCACCGGTATCTCGCGATCGGTCTTGAGCTGATAGTCGGCGTAGGGCGGCCAAAATTCGAGCGCCTTTTTCCAGAGCCGGGCGCGTTCCTCGCCGGCCGTTGTCCTGGTCCGCGCCTTCATCTTCCTGGTTCCGACCTGCACTTCGACGTCGGGGTTCGCGAGAATGTTGCGATACCAGCCCGGATGTTCCGGCGCGCCTCCCTTTGAGGCAATGACGAAGTAACTGCCGCCCTCCGTTCCGTAAAACAGCGGGAATATGAACTTGTCGCCGGACTTGCGGCCGGTGGTGGTCAGCAGCAGCGCCGGCGCCGTGATTTCACCATGCTGGGGCAAGGTGACCTTGTACATGTGCCCCTCGGTTCCTCCGCTGGCGAGATAGCTGTTCGCGTGTTTGAGCATCCAGTCGGGCAGGTTCGGAGCGAGTTTTGCTTCAGCCATCGTGCTCTCCTTCAAAGCTGCAGGGAACATAACATCGGGTGGCGGATCGGCCAATTCCAGATGCAGGCAAGCCGATTTGGTTGTCGGCATTGCGGATCGTGAGGGCGCCGCCAACTGCCGCCGGCAGTCGATTGGGGGACGGCTTGGCCCGAAGCCCTGGCGTGGTAGATTACGGCAGCCGTTCATCCCGGAGTAACGACGTGCTGCTTGAAACGCTTCTGCCGCTGGGCAAGGTCGACCCCGGCCTGCGGGCGCCCGAAATGCCGCTCGATCTCCATTCGATTGGCCCCGAGGCGCGCCTCTTGGAAGAGATTGGCTACGACGGGTTAGTGGTCGAGGAAACCAAGGACGATCCGTTCATCCTGCTGGCGCTGGCGGCCCAGACGACACGGACCTTGAAGCTCGGCACGTCGGTGGCGATCGCCTTTCCGCGCAGTCCGACCGTGACCGCGATGAGCGCGTGGACGCTGCAGAAGCTGTCGCACGGCCGCTTTACCCTCGGCCTCGGAACGCAGGTGAAGGCTCATATCGAGCGGCGTTTCGGCATGCCCTGGACGCCCGCGGGGCCCTGGATGCGCGAATATGTGAGCGCGGTCCGCGCGGTCTGGGATTGCTGGCAGAACGGCACGCCGCTCGACGTCAGGGGGCCGCACTACAACATCAATCTGATGGTGCCATTGTTCAATCCCGGCCCGATCGAGCACCCGGATATTCCCATCCATCTCGCGGCGGTGAACATGGTGATGTGTCAGGTGGCGGGTGAAGTCGCCGAGGGCATCCGGCCGCATCCGGTCTGCACGCCATCCTATATCGAGAAGGTCATGCTGCCGGCCGTGCGGGCGGGCGCGGCCAAGGCGGGGCGGTCGCTCGACCGTTTCCAGGTCTGTATGAAGCCGCTGGTCGCCACGGCCGCCAACGAGGCGGAGCTGGCGCCCAAGGTGCGCGACGCGCGGGCGCGGATCGCCTTCTATGCCTCAACGCCGCAATATCGCGCCGCGTTCGACCATCTCGGTCTGGGCGATCTCGCGGACCGGCTAAAACTGCTGTCGCGGGCGCAGCGTTGGGAAGAGATGCCCCAGCACATCGACGACGAGGTCCTGCACACGTTCGTGACGATCGCGACCTATGACGAGATCGGCCGCAAGCTCTGCGACCGTTACGGCGGCGTGGTCACCAATTGCGAATTCTCGATTGCGGTGAAGAACGACGCCGATCGCGAGCGTCTGCGCCAGCTCGCCGGCGACATTCAGGCCGAAGGTGTCGCGCGCGCCCGGCGCACCATTCTCGGAATTGCAGCCTGACAGGAACTGGCCCTTCAACGGAGACATCAGATGAAACTCGAACGCCTGCCTGGCGTAGATCGCCCTCCGGGAAAGATCGAC
This sequence comes from uncultured Alphaproteobacteria bacterium, assembly GCA_963732085.1. Lineage (GTDB taxonomy): Bacteria > Pseudomonadota > Alphaproteobacteria > Rhizobiales > Xanthobacteraceae > Bradyrhizobium. The sequence goes on from CAVSYJ010000004.1 coordinate 95,165, forward strand.
ATTCCGTCTGCATGGCGAGGTGAGGAGATAGGGGCCAATCCGGACCGCTGGCTGAAATTGCTCGGCGCCGCCGACATTGCCGAGCTCGAGAATGCGGCCGAGTCATACCTCGCCGCAAATCATGAAATAGCCGAGATGACCCGGGAGGGGTTTCCGCTGCCCCGCTTCGGCATCTACCTCGAGAGGCTCCGGCAGAAACTGATCAATGGCATTGGTTTCGAGCTCATACGCGGCCTTCCGGTGGCGAACTATAGCCAGAAATTCGCTGCTACGATCTTTTGCGGTGTAGGTGCGCATCTCGGATCGGCACGATCACAAAACGCAGCGGGCCATATCCTCGGTCACGTCCGCGACATTGGCGCTGATGCGAACAACCCGAACACACGCATTTACCAGACATCGGAACGACAAACATTCCACACGGATTTGTCCGACGTGGTCGGGCTGCTATGTATTCGCGAGGCGATGGAGGGGGGCAAATCCCTGCTTGTCAGCACGGCGGCAATTTATAACGAGATGTCGCGCACGCATCCGGATCTTGCAGCCCTGCTGTTGGATCCGATCGCAACGGATCGGCGAGGTGAGGTGCCGGAGGGCGAAAAGCCCTATCTCGAAATCCCGGTGTTGAATTGGCACGCGGGATTCCTGACGGGTTTCTATCAGCGTCAGTATATCGATAGTGCCCAGCGTTTTCCCGATGCGCCGAGACTGACACAAGCTCACGTCCAGGCGCTCGATTTGTTCGATAAACTCGCCAATGACCCCGGCCTCCATTTGGGTATGCAGCTTCAACCGGGTGACATGCAGTTTGTTTACAATCACGCTTTGCTGCATGATCGAACGGGATTTCGCGACTGGCCAAGTGCAAGCCAGAAGCGGCATTTGCTGCGGCTTTGGCTATCCATGCAAGGCGATCGACCGCTGCCTGATTGCTTCAAACAACGCTATGGTTCGATTGAGATCGGCAACCGCGGAGGTATCGTTACCAGAGGTACGAAACTCAACGTGCCCGTGGATTGACCCTTCAAGGGAGTAAATCGCAATGAAACTCGGACGCCTTGGTGTGTGGTACTCGACCGACAAACTCGACGGAGCGCAGCTGCGCGATTTCGTGCGCACCGTCGAGAACAATGGCTACTCGGCCCTGTGGTACCCGGAATCGCGGGGTTATGAGTTGATGTCGCTGGCGGCGTGGCTGCTGTCATGCAGCGGGAAGCTGATGATCGGCAGTTCGATCGCCAACATCTATGCACGCGATTCCTTCACCGCGCAGCGCGCCATGGTCTCGCTGAACGCGCTCTACGGCAACAGGTTCATTCTCGGTCTCGGCGTCAGCCATATTCCGATGGTCGAGGGTCTGCGCGGCCATCGCTACGACAAGCCGCTGGCGGCGATGAGCGCCTATCTCGATGGGATCAACAAGTCCGCGCCATCAGGCGAGTTGCCGGTCGTGGTCGCGGCGCTCGGACCGAAGATGCTGGCACTGAGCGGCGCCAAGTCGCGTGGCGCTGTCCCCTACAACGTGACGCCGGGGCATACGGCGCAGGCCGCCGCGATACTCGGGCCTTCGAAATGGCTTGCGGTGGAGCAGAAGGTCACGCTCGAGACCGATCCCGCAAAGGCGCGCGCGCTCGGGCGCAAGGAACTGTCGCGCTACATGGTGCTGCCAAACTACCGCAACAGCTGGCTGCGCCAGGGGTTCACCGAGGCCGAACTCGCCGACGGCGGCAGCGACCGGTTCATCGATGCGATGGTTCTGTGGGGCGACGCTGAGACGATCAAGCGCGGCCTGCGGGCACACTTCACGGCCGGCGCCACGCATGTCTGTCTTCAGCCGGTCCATGCAGACGGTGATTTCACCGCCCGCGACCGCATGCTGGCCGCGCTCGCCGATACCTGAGGCGCGATGTTTCGCCGCTCTCGCCTCAGAGCAGATCGGCGACGGCGTTGCGGTAGCGGCGCATGGCGCCGACATGGTCGCTCATGCTCCGGCCGGCCATGCGCTTGTGGTGATAGCCGCCGAAGGTGTTGTGCAGCGTGACATGGGTGACGCCCGCTTTCTTCCAGAAACTGATCTCCTCGCGCCAGTCCTTCTCAGAGCCCGTGCCGGTCGAGGTCCAGACTTCGAGGCCAACCGAGGCGGGATCGCGTCCCTCGGCTTCCACCAGGCGGCGCAACTTGCCGAATTCCGCAACCGCCTTGGGCCCGGGCGGTTCAGACAGCATCATCCAGCCGTCGCCCCACTTTGCGATCCGCTGCAGCGTCACGTCCATATGACCGCCGAACCACAGCGGAATCTTGCGGCTTGGTGGCCGGGGATTGATGCCGGCATCGGGAAGGCGGTGCCACTTACCCTCGAACGTGACGTAGGGATCGGCCCACAGCGCTTTCATCACTTGCACCTGTTCCTCGGACCGCTTGCCCCTGTTGTGGAAATTCTCGTTCAGCCCGACGAACTCCATCTCGTTCCAGCCGACGCCGACGCCGAACCGGAAACGGCCGCCGCTGAGCACGTCGAGACTGGCAGCCTGCTTGGCAACCAGCACCGTCTGGCGCTGTGCCAGAATCAGCACCTGGGTGGAGAGTTCGACCTTCTTCGTGCAGGCCGCGATGAAGCCGAACGCCACGAAGGGGTCGTGGAACAGGCCGAGCCCGCCGGCGCGGCCGCTGGCAGGGTTGGCCGGGTTGCTGCCGAGCACGTGATCCGCCAAGGTCAGGCCGTCGTAACCTTCGGCCTCGGCGAGTTCGGCGAATTCGCGCACGATCGCGCCATCGCCACCGATGTCGCCGAAGGGCAGGGCAAGTCCGAGATGCATGGGTGATTCCTCGTTGTGGCTGGTTGCCGGTTTGCCGCTAGTCTATAGATTTCCGCGACAGGTACCATGGCATCGGCCGGCCAGTCAGGAGACGTGCATTGATCAAGCTCGGATACAAGGCATCGGCGGAGCAATTCGCGCCGGGCAAGTTGCTGGGCTTCTCGTGTCTCGCCGAGGAAGTCGGTTTCGATTCCGTCTTCATCAGCGACCACTTTCAGCCGTGGAAGCACGTCGACGGCCATGCGCCGTTCTCGCTGACATGGCTTGGCGCGCTGGGCGCCAGAACGTCGCGCGTCGTGATCGGCACCAGCGTGCTGACGCCGACTTTCCGCTACCATCCATCCATCGTCGCCCAGGCATTCGGCACAATGGGCGCAATGTTCCCCAGCCGCGTCGTGCTCGGCATCGGGACCGGCGAAGGGCTCAACGAAGTGCCTTCGACCGGCCAACCCTGGCCGGAATTCAAGGAGCGCTTCGCGCGTCTGCGTGAAGCCGTCACGCTGATCCGGGCACTGTGGACGCAGGAGCGGGTCAGCTTCGAAGGCCAGTACTACAAGACCGAGAAGGCGACGATCTACGACCGACCCGACACGCCGGTGCCGATCTATGTCGCCGCGGCGGGCGCTCTCGTGGCGCGTTACGCCGGCCGCTCCGCGGAAGGGTTCATCTGCACCAGCGGCAAGAAGCCGGAGCTCTACACCGAGACGCTGTTGCCGAAGGTCGCCGAGGGCATCGCGGCGTCGGAGCATCCGTCGCGGCCTTACGATCGCATGATCGAGGTCAAGGTGTCGTTCGACACCGACAAGGCGCGTGCGCTCGAGGACACGCGCCACTGGGCGGCGCTGGCGTTGACGCCCGAGGAGAAGATGTCGGTTGAGGATCCCGTCGAGATGCAGCGCCTCGCTGACGCGCTGCCGCTGGAGCGCGCCGCCAGCCGATGGATCGTGTCCTCTGACGCCGACGAGCATGTCGAGCGGATCGGCTACTATGTCGGTCTCGGTTTCCGGCATCTGGTGTTCCATGCGCCGGGACCGGACCAGGCGCGCTTCCTGAAGCTCTACGGCGAGCATGTTCTGCCACGGTTGCGCAAGCGGTTCGGTTGAGCGCGCGGGACCGGCCGATGGAACGCAGCAACGCCGTCGAGATCATCGCCGTCCCCGGCATTCCGCGGGTAGCCAAGGATGACGATCTCGTCGCCTTGATCGGCGAGGGGCTGACGCGCGGCGGCATCGTGCCGCGTGAGGGCGACGTCTTCGTGCTGACGCAGAAGATCGTGTCCAAGGCCGAAGGGCGCATGGTCGATCTCGCGACGGTAAAACCCTCGACTGAGGCGATCGAGCTCGCCGGCAAGATCCAGAAAGATCCGCGGCTCGTCGAACTGATCCTGTCTGAATCGGTGCGGGTCGTGCGAGCACGGCCGAACGTCCTGATCGTCGAGCACAGGCTTGGTTTCGTGATGGCCAATGCCGGCATCGACCAGTCCAATGTGGCTTCGCCCGACGAGCCCCAGCGGGCACTGCTGCTGCCGGTCGATCCCGACGGCAGCGCGGCGATATTGAGGGAACGACTGTCGCGAAAAGTATGGCGTGCCGGTGGCAGTGATCATCAGCGACAGTTTTGGCCGGGCCTGGCGGCGCGGCACCTGCGGGGTCGCGATCGGCGCCGCCGGCCTGCCGTCGCTGATGGATTTGCGTGGCTCGCCCGATCTGTTCGGCCGCGCGCTTCAGGTCAGCATCACCGGGCATGCGGACGAGATCGCCGCCGCGGCGTCGCTCGTGATGGGGCAGGGCGCCGAAGGCCAGCCCGTCGTGATCGTGCGCGGTCTGACCTGGCGCGGTCCCGATAATGCTGCGGCCGAGCTGGTGCGCCCGGCCGCCGAGGACATGTTCCGATGAGCAAACGACTCGTCGTGGCGCTGTCCGGCGGGGTCGGCGGCGCCAAACTCGCGCTCGGTCTGAGCCGGGTCCTGCCGGCTGACGAACTGCTCGTGGTCGCCAACACCGGCGACGATTTCGAGCATCTGGGCTTAAGCATCTCGCCCGACATCGACACGCTGACCTATGTTCTCGCTGGTCTCGACAATCCCGTCACCGGCTGGGGCCGGCGTGACGAGACATGGTCGTTCATGGACTCAATCGGCGCGCTCGGCGGCGAAGACTGGTTTCGGCTCGGCGATCGGGATCTCGCTGTTCATGTCGAGCGCACCCGTCGCCTGCGCCTCGGCGAGAGGCTGTCCGAGGTGACATCGGACATTTGCCGGCGCCTCGGCATCCGTGTCCGCGTGGTGCCGATGAGCGACGACCGGGTGCGCACCCGTGTGCGCAGCGACGCAGGCTGGATCGACTTCCAGGACTACTTCGTGCGCCAGCAGTGCCGGCCGGTCGTCCATGAGCTGGCTTTCGACGGCGTGACGGTCGCGCGGCCGCAGGCCGATATCATGGCGGCGCTGCGCTCGGGCGAGGTGCGGGCCGTGATCATCTGTCCGTCCAATCCCTTCATCAGCGTCGAGCCGATCCTGGCGATCCCGGGCATGCGCGAGGCGATCAAGGCAAGCGGTGCGCCTGTCGTCGCGGTGTCGCCCATCATCGGCGGGCAGGCCGTCAAGGGCCCGACCGCGAAGATGATGCGCGAACTTGGCCTCGAGGCAAGTGGCGTCGGCGTCGCCGCGCGCTACGGCGATCTGCTCGATGGCTATGTCGTCGATAACGCCGACGCCGATGCGATCGGCAATATTGGCGCGCGGGTGACGATCGCCAAAACGCTGATGACGAGCCTGCAGGATCGGGAGACGCTGGCGCGCGTGACGCTCGACGCGGCGGACGCATTGGCCTTGCGGCGATGAGCGACATCTGGGCGGTCATTCCGGTCAAGGAGTTCGACGGCGCCAAGCATCGGCTGTCGGGCCTGCTGTCGCCACCGCAACGCCGTCGTCTCGCGGAGACCATGCTGACGGACATGCTCGACGCCGTCGCCGGCTCCAGGTTGCTGGCCGGTGTGGTGATCGTGACGCTCGATCCGCATGCGACGGCGCTCGGTGAAAAGATCGGTGCGCGAATCCTGACCGAGGGCGCGCGCGACGGACATACCGGCAGCGTGAACGCCGGCCGCCGCATTCTCGCAGGCGAAGGGCGTGGCGGCATCATCACGATGCCCGGCGACATTCCGGCCGTCCGCGCAAGCGAGATAGACGCGGTGTTATCGGCGCATCTCGCGGCGCCCTCTTTCACGATCTCGCCGGCGCATGACGATCTCGGATCCAATGCGGTGGTCTGCTCGCCGCCGGAATTCATACCGCTGCGCTTCGGCGACAACAGCTACTTCCCGCATCTCGACGCCGCGCGTTGCCAAGGCATCGAGCCGACCGTGATCCGTCAGCCCGGCATTGCCATGGATATCGATCATCCGCTCGATCTGGCGCTTTTCCTGCGTCTGCCGCAATCAGCCGGCACGCGGACCCGCGTGCTGCTCGAAGAACTCGGCGTGCCCGCGCTGCTGGCGGCGCGGAATATCACTTAGCCGACCGCCGCCCTCTTGCGCGGCGGTGTCAGCACGACCGGCTCCAGCTCGGCCGCGATCATCGATGCCGCTCGACGCTCTTCTGCGACCTGCCGATACAGCGTGTCGCGTTGCATCGGCTCGCGGCCTATTCCGCGGATCAGCGCTTCCATGTCGTGCGGCGGAAACTCCTGGCCGTGCTGGGTGCCGGCGGCGCGCGAGATGCTCTCGTTCATCAGCGTGCCGCCGAGATCGTTGGCGCCGGACTTCAGGCAGACTGCGGCGCCCGCCGGCCCCATCTTCACCCACGACGTCTGGATGTTCGGGATCAGCGGATGCAGCGCGAGCCGGGCGACTGGAATGCATCAGCACGGCTTCGCGGAATGTCGGGCCGGAGCGCGCCATGCCGTGGCGGTACATCGGCGCTTCCATGTGAACGAAGGGAAGCGGCACGAACTCGGTGAAGCCGCCGGTCTCGGTCTGCAAGTCGCGCAGCGCGAGCAGATGTTTCGCCCACGAACGCGAGGTCTCGACATGCCCGTACATGATGGTCGAGGTGGTGCGCAGTCCCGCCTGGTGGGCGGCGCGCTGCACGTCGAGCCATTGCCCGGTGTCGATCTTGTCGGGGCAGATGATGGCGCGGACCTCATCGTCGAGGATTTCGGCCGCCGTTCCGGGCAGGGTGCCGAGACCGGCCGCCTTCAGCTTCGCGAGGAACTCGGGGATCGCCAGTCCAAGCGTGGCCGCGCCTTGCGTCACCTCCAGAGCCGAGAAGGCGTGGATGTGCATCTCGGGGACGACCGCCTTGATCGCCCGGCAGATCGCCTCATAGGTGGCGCCGGTGTAGTCGGGATGGATGCCGCCTTGCAGGCACACTTCCGTCGCCCCGCGATCCCACGCCTCGATCGCGCGACGCGTGATTTCCTCGATGTCGAGATCATAGGGCGAGCCGCGCAGATCCTCGTGCGTGCGGCCTTTCGAGAACGCGCAGAACTTGCACCGGTAGGTGCAGATGTTGGTGTAATTGATGTTGCGGTTGACGACGTAACGCACGACGTCGCCGCTGACCGCGCGTCGCAGCGCGTCGGCAGCCTGCGTGACGTAGCGGTAGTCGGCGTCGCGTGCCGCAAACAGGCGCACGATATCGCTCGGCTCGAGCCGCTCGCCCGATGTGGCGCGCTCGACGATCCCGGCGATGCCGGCGTCGACGTTGCGGGCGAGCACCAGCGGCGCCGGTGGCGGTTTGGTGTTGCCCGGCGCCCAGTCGTCGTCGCGCGCGAAGCCTTCGGTGTCGCTCATACGCCGCACGCGGGTCGCGATATCAGGGGCGAGCCAAATATCGGCAGCGCGCACGTAAGAAGGGTAGACGGGCAGGCGGTTCACCAGCAGCTTGCCGGCCTCCGCGCTCTTGCGCGCGAGTTCGGCAATGGCGGGCCATGGCGCTTCCGGGTTCACGTGATCGGGCGTGACCGGCGAGACGCCGCCCCAATCGTTGAGCCCCGCGTCGATCAGCTTTTGATAGACTCCGGGCGACAGATTTGGCGGCGCCTGGATGTTCATGTCGGGCCCGAGAATCAGACGCGCCGTCGCGATGGTCCACAAGAGGTCGTCGAGATCGGGCTCCTCGGAATTGGCGAGCTTCGTTTCGGGCTTGGCCCGAAAATTCTGGACGATGACCTCCTGGATATGACCGTGAGCGGCGTGCAGATCGGCAATCGCCTCCAGCGCGTCGATCCGCTCCTCGCGGGTCTCGCCGATGCCGATCAGGATGCCGGTCGTGAACGGGACCTTCAGTTCGCCGGCCAGACGAAGCGTCTCCAGCCTGACTGCGGGATGTTTGTCGGGAGAGCCGTAGTGAACGCCGCCACGGTCGCAGAGCCGCTCGCTGGTCGACTCCAGCATGATGCCCTGGCTGGCCGTCACCTCGCGAAGAGCGGCGATCTCCTCGCGCGTCATCACGCCGGGATTGGCATGCGGCAGCAATCCGGTCTCGCGCAGCACCAGCGCGCACATCGCGGTCAGGTAGGAGATCGTGGTGTCGTGACCGAGCGCCTTCAACGCGTCGCGCGCGGCCTGGTATCGCAGCTCGGGCTTGTCGCCCAGCGTGAACAGCGCTTCGGTGCAACCTGCGGCGGCGCCTGCGCGCGCGATGGCGAGCACCTCGTCGGGCGAGAGGTACACGGGCCTGTCCGCGCGCGGCACTTCCGCGAACGTGCAATAGTGACAGACGTCGCGGCAGAGCTTGGTAAGGGGGATGAAGACCTTGCGCGAATAGGAAATCAGCCGGCCGTGCGCGGAATCGCGCAAGTCAGCGGCTTCTGCTATCAGTTCGGCCAGCGGCGCGTCGAGCCACTGCCGCCTCGCCTGTCTATCGGCTGCCGTCACAATCCGTCGTCTCCGCCTACCCGCTAGCGGTCGTATGGTGTCCCATCGACGCCAGCGATGCAATGCAAGGAAGGATGCAAAAAATGCAGATCGGCTTCAACGCACCGACCGCCGGACCCCTGGCGGCCGCGGATAAGCTTGCGAAAATCGTGGTGGGCGGCGAGGCGATGGGCTTCGACTACGCGACGTTCAGCGACCATGTCGTGATTCCGACCGCGATTGCGGCCGAATATCCCTACAGCGCCTCCGGCGAGTTCCCCAGCGGCACCCGCGGCGAGCGGCACGAACAGCTGACCGAGGTCACCTGGATCGCCGCGAAAACCACGCGCCTGCGTCTGGTGACCTCCGTCATGGTGGTGCCGCATCGGCCGGCCGTGCTGACTGCCAAGATTCTCTCGACCATCGACGTTCTCTCGGGTGGCCGGCTGACGCTGGGCATCGGTGCCGGCTGGATGCGCGAGGAGTTCGAGGCCATCGACGCGCCGGACTTCGATGCGCGTGGAGCGGTGACCGACGAATATGTGCGCGCTTTCGTTGAACTCTGGACCAAGGATGCTCCGAAATTCGACGGCAAGCATGTCCGGTTCTCCAATATCGGTTTCGATCCGAAGCCGGTGCAGAAGCCGCATCCGCCGATCTGGGTCGGCGGCGAGAGCGGTCCGGCGCTGCGGCGAACCGCCCGGCTCGGCGATGCCTGGTATCCGATCGGCACCAACCCGCAGAATCCGCTCGACAGCCTGACGCGTTTCAAGACCCAGGTGGCGCGCCTGCGCAAGATGGTCACCGAGGCGGGTCGCGATCCCAAGGCGGTCGGCCTGACCTTGCGCGTCACGGTGTTCGGCGAGACCGCACCACCGCAGGCCAGTGACGGCGAACATCGCCTGTTCGCCGGTGCGCCGGCGCAGCTTGCCGCCGACATCCGCGCGCTGCGCGACATCGGCGTCGGCTGCCTCGATTTCGGGTTCGGCGGCTCGACAGCCGACGAAGTCCTCGGGGCGATGCAGAAATTCAGGGCCGAGGTCTTGCCGCTGGTTTAACATGGGGCGCCGCCCCGACCCTTCGCTTAATAAAATGTTAGGTGTCAGTCGTGACATCGATCCCAAGCTTCTTCCATGCCAACAAGCCAATTCAAAGCGTAATGTCTTTCTTCGGTCACGCCAGCGTCGAGACCTGCCGGTATCTGCTGTCCTTTAATGCGGGCGTTTCTAACAGCCCAGTGATACCTGTAGATCAGATCGGCCTGATCGAGAATGTCGGCTATCGGACGAAGTTTGGAGTCTTCGATGAACTGAGAGGTTGTCGTTTCGGTCATCGTCCTTGCGGCGAATTCCACGTCGCAAATCTGAGCTGGCTTGCCCAGTTGTGCAACGAAGCCCAATGCCCAAAGCAGAGTCCAGGCGGCTTCATGCCTCCAAGTGAATTGAATCCGGTCGTGCTGCGAGGGGGAATTATCGAGTACGAAGCTGAGTTCTTTGGGAGTCAGATAGGGCCGGAGTTCGTATGATTCCAACACCCCTTCAACAACTTCTTGCCGAAGTCCTTCGCCCTTTGCAGCAACGAAAAGGAGACAAAGAGTGCGCAGTGCGACCTCTTCTTTAGGCCGTTTCAGCGCCTCGGCCGTCGTCTCGATGACGGGTAATGCGGCAAAGAAAGGTACGCCCTCGGCTCGAAGGATGGTTTCTGATCTGGACTTTCTGTCAGTAGCTTCAGCTGAGATATTCATTCTCCGCTGTCAACCTTTCATTCATCGCGCCAATCCCCCACGCTTGATCAAACGTACAATATCACGACACTTCTTCAGCAGAGCCGTGGCGCCGACTTAGCTGCCAAGCTGACGGATCAAATTCGCCCAGCGGTCGAGCTCCGGCAGGATCTTATCTGCCTTGGCGGAATCGAGGGCGACCACGACGCGCGAGATGCCGTTGTCGCGGTCGCGCTTGAGCAGGTCGAGATCCTCCTTGGCGCCCCAGAGTCGTGATCGGCACCGACGCGAGGTCGCGGCCCGCCTCAGCCGCCATCTCGCGGAATTTCGGCAGCAGGGCCTGCACGTCGGCATACTGGGTGCGTGAGCGGTGAGGCACCCAGCCGTTGCCGTAGGCCAGGGCGCGCCGCGCGCCGTAGGGGAAGGCGCCGCCGACCAGGATCGGCGGATGCGGTTTCTGCACCGGCTTCGGCCAGGTCATCATCGGGTCGAAGTTGACGAACTCGCCATGATACTCGGCCTTCGATTGGGTCCAGATCGCCTTCATCGCCTCGATGCGCTCGCGCGCCAGCTTGTGGCGAGTTGCGAAGACGGTGCCGTGGTTGGCCATCTCGTCCTCGTTCCAGCCGTTGCCGACGCCGAACAGGAAACGGCCGCCCGAGACCTGGTCGATCGAGGCGACCAGCTTGGCGGTCTGGATCGGGTCTCGTTGAGCTATGAGGCAAATGCCGGTGCCGAGCAGCAGCGTCTTGGTCACCGCCGCGGCCGCGCCCAGCACCACGAACGGGTCCATCACGTCGTAATACTTCTTCGGCACATCGCCGCCGCTGGGGAAGGGCGACTTGCGCGACATCGGAATGTGGGAGTGTTCGGGCACCCAGAGCGAGTCGAAGCCGCGCTCCTCCAGCGCCGGCGCCAGTTCGGTCGGCGTCATCGAATAGTCGGTGAAAAACATTTGCCCGCCGATGCGCATCGTTCTCTCCCTCGTGGTTTTATCGATATTCGGTTGTGGCGACCTTCGCACGTCTCGGCCACCGCGCTTCCGCGCGGGGTAGCACTTGCTCGATCAGCAAACGGGTCTGGGCCAGAATGGCGTCGTCATCGCCGCCGAGCGGCCGCAAGATGAACTTCGACACGCCGGCGTCGACATATTCGGCGACGCGCGCGAGGATCGCCTCAGCGTCGCCGACCGCGAACGCATGCGTGGCGTCGCGTCCGGTGCGTTTGGCGTAGGCCTCCATCGCCCTGCCGACGCCGGGCGCGTCCCGGCTGCCGAAGTGGAACGCGAAGCCGGCGCCGTAATGATCTTCGTCGATCGATCGGCCGGCTTCGGTGAGCAGCGGCCTTGATCGCGGCCACGACGCGGCCGGCCTCGGCCGGCGGGTCGCCGCCGGCCTGCCAGCCGGTGCCGATGCGCGCGGTGCGCCGGATCGCGGCGTCGGTCGAGCCGCCGATCCACATCGGCAGATCGGGCTGCACGGGCTTCGGCAGGATGGTGACGCCCTTCAGTTTGTAGAAGGCGCCGCTGAAGTCGACCTGGTCCTCTCGCCACAAGCGGCGGATGATCTCGAGGCATTCGTCGGCTCTTTCGACCGCGCGTCTTCGTATCCACCCCGAGCGCCTCCCATTCGGGCGCCCAGCGGGCTGCCGATGCCGAAGGCCGGCAGCAGGCGGCCTTCCGACAGCACGTCGATGGTGGCGCACTGCTTGGCGAGCAGCACGGGGTCGCGGAACGCCAGCGACACCACGTTCATGCCGAACCGCATGCGCCGCGTGCGCCCGGCCAAAGCCGCCATCGTGGTCATCGATTCCAGGAACGGCTGACGGCTGACGATCCGGTCGGTCTGCCAGATCGAATCCACGCCGCCGGCCTCGCACATGTCGATCCAGCGCCAGTACGCCGACGCGCCGGAAAACGGAAACTCCGCACAGCCCAGTCCGATCCCGACACTCATGCGCCGTCCTTCCGCGCTAGGCCGCCGCGGCCGGCTTTGACGCGCGGCGCCACGTCGCGCACGAAGCGTTCGAGACTGCCGTTCATCTGTTCCGGCCGCATGCCCGGCGGCACCGCCCAGGTGACGAGGTCGGTGATGCCGTATTCGCGCACGAAGGATGTCAGCTCCTTCACGCAGTGCTCGACATTGCCGACCACCCATGTCTGCGGGATGCTGGCCTCGCGCGTGTTGCCGGAAACGCCGCCGGCGGCGCTCTCGTCCTTGTTGAAGCTGCGATAGATCTGGCCGCGATAGCGCTCGGCGGCGCGCACGGCCGGCCAGTCGCGCTCGGCGTCGTCGGTCACGAGGCAGGAGCGGATGATGCCGACGCGATAGCTGTCGGGGTTGCGGCCCGACGCCTTCAGCGTTGCGCGCCAGGGATCGAGCACTTTTCCGACCGCGCGCCCTGCGGCAGGAAGTTGCTGTCATTGCGTGCCGCGCGCTGCGCGCCGGCCTCCGACATCGCAGCGATCCAGAGCGGCGGGCCGCCCGGTTGCACGTAGCGCGGCCTGATCACGACGTCGTCGAAATCGTAGCGCTTGCCGTGGAAGGAGAACTTCTCGCCGGTGAAGCAATGGCGCAGCACCTCGATGCCTTCGTCCGTCAGCGAGACGCGGCGCGAAACCGGCAGGCCGAAGCCGCGGAACTCGTGCGGCGCATAGCCCATGCCGACGCCGACCTCGATGCGGCCATTGCTGATATTGTCGAGCACCGCGAGGTCCTCGGCCAGCCGCAGCGGATGGTTGAACGGCAGCAGGCAGACGTCGCTCGACAGCCGCACGCGTTTGGTGCGCGCGGCGATCGCGCCCGCCATCGGCACCCACGACGGCAAATAGCCGTCATCGAGGAAGTGGTGCTCGGTGAACCACACGAGATCGAGACCGAGGCCGTCGAGCATCACCACCTGGTCCATGATCCCTGCGTACAGGCTCGGCATGTCCATGCCCGATTCCGGCGTGTTGCGGAAATCGTAGACGGTGCCGACGCGAAGGGGTGGACGCATGATGCTGCTCTTCCTTCAGTTCAGCCGCGCGGCCTTGGCCATCACCTCGATGGCCTCGGGCTGGCGCGATCGCACGCTGAGCGAATCCGCGCCGCTGTCCTCCCAGGCGCGGTAGCGTTCGCGGATGCGCGCGGGCGGGCCGACCAGCGATTTCAGATCGACCCATTCGTCGGGCACGGTGGCGATGGCTTCGTCCTTGTGGCCCGCGAGGTACAGTTCCTGGATGCGCTCGGCGGCATCGCCGAAGCCGCGCCGGACCATGATGTCGTTGTGAAAGTTCTTGGTGCGGTGACCCATGCCGCCGACATAGAGCGCCACCTCCGGCTTGAGACGCGCCAGCGCGCCTTTGACGTCGTTGTCGACCTCGACATGGACGGAGGCCTGGATGGTGAAATCCTTCAGACTCTTGCCGTTGCCGGCGCGGCGGAAACCTTCCTCCAGCCACGGGCCGTACTCCTCCATGGCGCCCGGCACGAAGCCCATCGGCAGCCAGCCGTCGGCGATCTCGGCCGTCAGCTTGACCATCGTCTCACCGCCGGTGGCGAGATAGATCGGGATATCAGGGTTCATGTGCAGGATCGACTTCAGCGGCTTGGCGAGTCCGGCGGAGCCCTCGCCCGTGTAGGGCAGGCTGATCTCGCGGCCTTCGTGCGTCACGGGTTCTTCGCGCTTGAAGATCTTGCGCATGATCGTGACGTAGTCCTTGACCCGATAATAGGGCTTTCCCCACGGCTGGCCGTACCAGCCCTCGACGATCTGCGGTCCGGAGACGCCGAGGCCCGCGATGAAGCGGCCGCCGCCGGCCATCGCGTCGATGCTGGCAGCCGACATCGCGGCATTCGCCGGCGTTCGCGCGGCGAGCTGCATGATGCCGGTGCCGAGCTTGATGCGGCTGGTTTTGGCGGCGAGGAAAGCGAGCGGCGTGATCGCATCCGAGCCATAGGCTTCGGCCGACCAGACCGAGTCGTAACCGAGTTCTTCTGCGCGCTGCACGAGTGCGACCGGCAGGTCCATGTGTGCGCCCGAATAACCGATGGCCAGACCAAGCTTCATCGTCGTGTCCTCCCGAGCCCTGAGGATACGAAGGGTCGAGGTCGCTTGAACAGGTGCGCGCGCGCGGGAGGGTGCCATGAACGGCGGCTCCCCGGCGGCCTTGCCGCGTGCCATGATGGTGTTCGGAAGGCGCCGATCGAACGCGCCGCTCGATCCGGGAAGGAACCGCCGTCATGAAATTCGCCCTGCACTTCGGCAACAACACGTTCTACGACCCTGAAGGCGCGCGCCGTCTGGTGCGCGTGGCGGAGGCGGCCGGGTTCGATTCCGTGTTCGCCGTCGAGCACGTCGTGTTTCCCGACAACTACACGAGCGTCTATCCCTATGCGCCGGGCGGCCGATTGCCGGGCAAGCCATCGACGAAACTGCCCGATCCGCTGATCTGGCTGACATGGGTCGCCGCCGCCACCACGCGGCTGCGCTTCATGACGGCCGTGATGATCCTGCCGCAACGCAACCCGCTGGTGCTGGCCAAGGAGGTCGCCACGCTCGACTATCTCAGCGGCGGCCGGATCGAACTCGGCATCGGGGTGGGCTGGCTGAAAGAGGAGTTCGAGGCGCTCGGCATTCCTTTCGAGCGCCGCGGCAAGCGCGCCGATGAGTATGTCGCGGCCATGCGCGCATTATGGGCGAGCGACGGCGCCAGCTTCGCGGGCGAGTTCGTGAAGTTCGACAAGGTCAGCAGCAATCCGAAGCCGGTTGCGAAATCGGTGCCGATCATCGTCGGCGGCCACTCGGAAGCGGCCGCCCGCCGCGCCGGCCGCCTCGGTGACGGCTTCTTCCCCTCGATCGGCGCCCAGGTCGACACCATGCCGTTGCTCGACGTCGTGCGCCGTTCGGCCGAGCAGGCCGGCCGCGATCCGGCGAAGGTGGAACTGATCCTGGGCTGTCCGGGTGCGCTGCCGAATTCCGGCGCCGACCCGCGCGCGGCGGTCGAGGAGCGCATCGCGCGCGGCGTGGGCCGCATTGCCCTGCCGGTGACGGCGTTCCTGCCGGATATCGAAACGACGCTGGCCCGGTTCGGGGAGGAGATCATCAAGCCGTATGCGAGTGCGTGAGAAGTCTGACGCCCCCTTGGAGCAACAGACGTCCGCGATAGTGCGGATTTCCAGCTTGGCCGTCCGAGGAATTTTTTGAGCGGCTGGCGGAAGGGGTGTCCTGTCAACTCATTTGAAATTACAGATATTTTTCCAGCGAAATGATCAAAATCTACGGGTACTTCTACGGTAGCGCCGCAGCGCCGTAGCTTTTCGGTGCTGGGATCGACGCAAGTCAGGTGACTTAACTCGCATCGCGAGATGTACGCTTTCGGATATTGGCACGAAGCCGGTTTGTCCTAATGACCGCCTGATGCCCGCTCCTGGATGCGAAACGGACACCCGGCAGTTTGGCGGAGATGTCCGCGTTTGACCCGCAAGGGACGTCAGCTCGCCTGGGCCTACTGCACGCTCCCCGCGCGGGCGATCTTCTCCACCGTACGCATCCAGTCGTCGGTGTTGCGATCTTCGGGCTGGACCATGATGTGATCGGCGCCGGCGTCGCGAAAGGCGCTGAGCCTTGCGCCCAACTCGGCAGGGTCCTTGCCGTCGAAGCTCGTGCGCAGCGAGATGGTGAAGGTCTTATCCGGCCGCGCCGTGCGCAATCGCTTGATCACTGGCGCCGC
This sequence comes from uncultured Alphaproteobacteria bacterium, assembly GCA_963732085.1. GTDB lineage: Bacteria > Pseudomonadota > Alphaproteobacteria > Rhizobiales > Xanthobacteraceae > Bradyrhizobium. The sequence goes on from CAVSYJ010000004.1 coordinate 111,276, forward strand.
CGCCTCGGCGGTGAGCCGCGAGCCGTGCCAGCCGTCGCAGAGGTTCACGGCGCGTTCCAGGGCCTTGTCGGAACTGCCGCCGACCCATAGCGGAATGGGCGCCGAAGGGGGAGGCTGCATGCGCATCTCCTCGATTTGCGTCGCCCAGTAGCGCGGTTTGAAGGTCACTGGGTCCTGGCTCCACAGCGCGCGCAGCAGCGCAATGCTCTCGTTGGTGCGCCGGCCGCGCTCGCGGAACGGCACGCCGAGCGCGGAGAATTCCGCTTCGAGCCAGCCCACCCCAATGCCGAAGATGACGCGGCCGTTGCTTAGCGTCTGCAACGTGGCGAGCTGCTTGGCGATCGGCACCGGATGATGCATCGGCAGCACGATCACGCTAGTGCCGAGCCGAACGCGCTTGGTCGCCGCAGCCGCCCAGGCGAGCGTGAGGATCGGCTCCAGGAAGGCGGGCGAGGGCGGATAGGGCGCGTCCTTCGGCAGTATGACGTGCTCGCTTACCCACACGTCGGCAAGCCCGAGCTCCTCGGCCTGAACCGCGGCGCGCGTGACCGCGTCGGGCGTGGCCTTGCGGCCGATATGCGGCAGATGAACACCGATTTGCATGATGCCCCCATGCTCCATACACGAGTCGGGCGCAGATGGCCCAGTGAGCCCATGCTGCCGCGGCGAGGGGGCGCCCGCAAGAGGTGGGGCGGTCGGATGATGTCCGTTGTTCGGGGAAGACCGGAAATGGCGTTTCGGAGCCGTCAGGTTCGAGTCTGATCCATTGCGGACATCAACTGATCGAAGCCGTCGTCACGAACGATTGCTGGGAGCATGGAGCTTGCCTCTCACCAGCATCGAAGGGGCGAGATGATGGCGGCGTCATCGGCAATCGATATGGTCAGGCGCTCACGGTCAGGCGCACCTCAAAGACATGCAACGGCGCAGAGTCTCTCGGTGGTGCGGCCGCATGGCCTGTTGCGTCGCGGGCGAGCGTCTTTCGCTATGTCATACTGAGCGACCTTGACGAAGCCTATAGGATGACGGGTCAGTTCGACTGAGATGCCTCATGGTAAGTCATCGCGAGGCCAAGTCGACGTTACCCATCACCCAAATAGCCACGGCCGCAACGAGCCCCGCGCTGGCAAACATTCCCGAGACTACAGCCGCGCTAAATAAAATCATTCCTAGCGCATACGCGATCCTATTGAGTGCCCATCGTGTTACTCCGATGAAGCGGCCAAATATCCAATAGAACAAATATATTATGAGCAAGAGCACTAGAGCCTGTCCTCAATTAGAGGATTCCCAAGCAGATTATCGCGTGATTCATAGGCGGTCAGCTGATTCGGAGCTGACAGATGCGCCGCTACGCCCTTCGGGACGATCAATGGGACAGGATCAAGGATATTTTGCCCGGACGTGAAGGGCATGTGGGGGTGACGGCCAAGGACAATCGGCTGTTTGTAGAGGCGGTGATCTACCGATATCGGGCCGGCATCCCTTGGCGGGACTTGCCCGAACGCTTTGGCGACCCGATCAAGATCCATACGCGCTTCTCGCGCTGGGCCAAGAGCGGCGTGTGGAAGAAGCTGTTTGAGATGCTGGCGAGCGATGCGGATAATGAGTACGCCATGATCGACAGTACGATCGTGCGGGCGCATCAGCACAGTGCCGGCGCACAAAAAAAGACGGCGAAGGCCAGGCGATCGGGCGCAGCAAAGGCGGGTTGAGCACCAAGATTCATGCGCTTGTCGATGCGTTGGGCAATCCGCTGGACTTCATCCTGACGCCGGGCCAAGCCCATGATCTGGAAGGCGCCGATGCGCTGCTGCCGGATATGGCGGCCGAGACCTTGTTGGCAGACAAGGCCTTCGATGCCGACCAGCGGGTGATCGAGCCGTTGCTCGCACGGGGAAAGTCGTTCGTGATCCCGCCCAAGAGCAACCGCAAGGTTCAACGCGATTTCGACAAAGACGCCTACAAGGCACGCCACCTCATCGAGAATTTCTTCTGCAAGCTCAAGCAATACCGCGCCATCGCCACCCGTTACGACAAAACCGCCAGAAATTTCCTCGCCGCAATCCACCTCGCGGCTGCTATCATCTGGCTCAATTGAGGACAGGCCCTAGAACGAGCACTACAATCTTCAAGATCGGGGGGCTGCCTAGATGCGTACCAAGAAGCCGTGAGACTTGGCTGATGCCCCAGAGGCACCCGAACACAGTCTGGACCCGAAGCCGACATCGGCCACAGCCAATAGCGGCGCGTGCGTTGGCGATCACGTTCCCACAATCATGGCGACGATCCGATCGATGCTCCAAAAGGCACCCACGGATCCTACGACATACGCCGGGACCATGCGCGCCGGCTGTGGCCAATGGATCTTGAGCAGCTCGAAGCAACGCACCAGCAGCAGCATGACAGCCACGAACGACAATTGGCCGGCCTCGACTCCAATATTAAAAAACAAGAGTGCGGCGGGAATGTCCCCATGTGGCAAGCCGAGGCTGGCGAGTCCGCTGGCAAATCCGAGCCCATGCACGAGCCCGAAAGCGAAGGCGACGAGCCAGGGCTGGCGCAGCGTGAGGCTGGTTTCGCCCCTCCAGGAGCGCAAAACCTCGATGCCGACGAACATGATGGATAGCGCAATGCGGCTTCCAGCGGTGGCCCCGGCACATGCACATAGCCCAACGTCGCCGCCGCCAACGTGACGCTGTGCGCAACGGTGAATGCCGTGATCGTCTTCAGCAGCGTCCACAGGTCGCGCACCATCAGCATCAGACCGAGAACGAACAGCAAGTGATCGGTTCCGTACATGATATGCTCGAAACCGTGCATGAGATAGGCGACAGCAACGGCTGCGATCCCCTGCGAGGCTGCGATGTTGACCCAAGGCTGCGAGGGATGCACGAGCGTCGTGGTATATGCACCATCCAGCGCCTGTACTCGCACCAGAACGTCGGTGATCGTGCCCTGCAGTCCCACAAACTCGATGCGCTGACCCGCAAGGCCGGTCTTGCCGGCATCGATCCATCGACGCTCTAGCAGCATGCCAGTAAACTCCTTCACCGATGGCGCGGTGATGTTTCGCGTATTGTCCGGGAATTTCAGCACCACTGGCAGTCGCATTCCGGCATTGATCGGCGTGCGCCACAGAACTTCATAGCGGCCCGGGGCCGTCTCGTTGATCTCGAGGTAGGCCGGGCGTAAATCATGTGCCTGCGCAACCGGGCCGTGGCCCAGCACTCCAAACAGGATCGAAAGAAACAGCAAGCGAGTGAACACTCAATGCTCCTGTGGTGTGGCTCAGCGCGAAGCTGTGGCAGCGTTGGCCCCGGCGCCGCCTGAGGTCGCTGGAGTGCTTCAGGCAGCACGATTTGATAACGGCCCTTCATATGATCGAACATCTTGCGCTTGCCCTCGGCGCGTTGCTCATCGCTCCATTCCGATTTGACCCTTGCCTCGATTTCTTCGAAGGCCGGTACCCGGCCAGGGATGATCGATTCAACCCAAACCAGATGCCAGCCCAAGCCGGACTCAATGGGGCCATGCCACTTTCCCGGCTTAAGTCCCGGCAGCGCCTCCGCGAAGCTCTTCCCGAAGATGCCCGCGACCTGATCAGGCGACCGCTCTGCATAGAAATCCTGGAACATGAAGCGGTCGGACAGTCCTTGGGAGCTCCGGCGTTTCTTCCGGCTTGCCGGCAATCTTGCGAAGGGCCTCGATGGCGTCGTCGCGCGCGCGCGCGCCGCGCAAATCGGGCGAGAAATACAGATGGCGAAACGTCACCAAGCTTGGGGGAGACAAAACGCTGCGCGTTCTCTGTGAACCAGTGCCTCAGCTCGTCGCTCGCGGGTTCGCGCAGAGTCGATGCGTCCTCCATGACGAACTCCATCTTTTGCGCCAGGCGGCGTTTGACGATGGTGTCGTCCTTGTCGAGGCCTAGCCCCATTGCCTCGCGGAAGAGGACCTCCTCGCGGATCTTTCCGTGGAGGAGATGGCGCATTTCCTCCGGCGTTGGCGGGCGTTGCCACTGCGCCATCCAGGCGAGCCGAATCTGTGCGAGGTCATCGGCCGTAATTGCAATGCGGTTGGAATCCTGGCGCTGACCGGCGCGGGGATTGAGCGCATAGTAGATGACGAACAGCGCTGCGCCGATCAGCAGGACATGCAGCAGCGGTTCGCGTAGCCATCGCCGCAGCAGCGCTGGTGCTGGCCTGTCCAATGGGAGATCACGGGAGTCCATGGCGGCGCTTTGTCTGAGGCCCGCTCACGGGCTTACCGCTTCGACCTCGTAGTTGGCATAGCCGAACTCGTTGCTGCGCGCGGCGACAAGCTTGTCGCCGAAGACGATAGACGGTCACTTCGAAGGGCGTCCCCTCGATCATGGTGACGATATGACCATCGCGAATCTCGTAGTCCGCTGTGCCCAGCGAGTTGGGATGCATCACGTCGCCCATCTCGCTCCGGATCGGGCATCTTGCCGTTGATACTCGAGATCAGGCGACGGCCACCGGCCGCATAGGTGATATCGAACCGCTGATCGGTCACTGTGTTGCGGACCTTGAATGTCTTGCCCACGATCAAGTCGCGTAACTGCGCGTCGTCGAGCGTCGTCCCGCCCGTTGCGTGAGTTCGGCGACGGTGGGCCCATGCGATGCCTTGGCGCGCAAGTCTGCCGTGGGCGTGTACCAGATCGGCGAGGTCCAGGCGCGCTCCTGGAGCGACGCCGGCACATTGCTCGGAGGCGGCACGCCCAAGGTTTTGGCATCATAGGTCGTCCAACGCGGGGTTGGAATCTGCAGGACGCGGGCATAATAGAAGGCGTGCAGGCTCGGATCGAAGTCCGGGTCCGTCCAAACCGTCTCCAATTCCACAGCGCCGATCGTGTTCGTGTAGCTGGCGTTCTTGATGTCGACCGTGTTGCCGACCGGCGGCAGCGTCATATCGTTGCCGCCATAGAGAACATTCTGAACCGGCGCGTGCGTGAGCTTCCGATCGCCCGACCATGCGACGTCATAGACTTTCTCGAAGATCTGGCCGCTCTTGGTCCAGCCCTTGATGATCTGAATACGGTCCAGATTGGCCTCGTCCGGGTCCTTGACGGCCCACACTACGAACGATGGCGCCTTGCCATTCGGCGTCGCCAGATCGCCGCCCATCGGCACTCCATTGGCATAGCTGGTCTTGACCCAGTCCTTCTGCCTCAGCACGTCCGGGTCAAAGCCCCAGCCGCCGAACAGCCGTACCTTGATGCGCGGGCCGCTGGTGCCGAACGTCTCCTTGCGCTGCATGGCGGCGAAAATCAACTCGCGCGTATTCTCCTCGGCCCAGACGCCGCCGAGGCCCGACACGCTGAGCAAATCCATCATCGCTCCGGCCGTCTCCTTTCCGCTCAAACGGGTTTGCGGCGTGGCGTCGAGAAGCCCGTGGCCGCCGAAATAGTTCGATTGCTCATAGGCGACGGCGGTGTCGTGCAAGTCGCTCGCGCCCACGACCCCGAACTTGTACGGATTGTAGCCGCGGGCGCCCTGCATCCCGAGGCCATTCTGGTAGGCCTCGCGAATATAACTGCCGTGGATTTTGGGCGTGCGCGTGGCGCCGCCCAGGAGATAGGTGAATATCTCGAAGTTCGCGAATTCGTCGTTGGGCGAAAGGCTCGGATGGGTCTCCGACGTGCCCTTGAGCTGGGTGATTTCCGACAGCGGTTCGTTGTTCATGCGATCCTGCGCCCAGGCGGCGTCGATCGGACGGCCTTTGCTGTCGACATCCAACGGAAACATGATGCCGTCGGACAGGTTGGCGTTGTGTGAGATCGCCAACAGGTCGTTGCCCGCACGGCGCTGGGTGTCCATCCAGGTCCAGAGATCCTCGGGATGGGTTAAATCGATGGAGCTGTATGGAACGGTCTGGGACCTTTTTCAAATCCTTGAAGATCACGTTGCGATGCATGTTGCTGTTGTTCGGTGTCGAGGTCCATTCATACGCTGCAAAGGTCGTGAACTTGCCTGGCTGGTAGTATTTGTCGGCGATCGCGACGGTCTGTTTCCAGATGCCGCCGGCCACTTCGGGGTCGAGAAGCTCCTTGATCGGCTCGTTCTTGAGCAAGGAGGCGCCGAGAAAAAGGTAGATCTTCTGGATATCGTCCTGGCTGCGGACTTTCAGTTTGTCGGCAATCGGCAGCTTGCTCAATTCCGAACCGGGATCATTGGCGAGCCTGACCGTGCCAACATACTCAGCGTGGTCGGTCACCGCCTGGAAATCGAGCGGGTGCTTGAGTTGCACCATGTAACCGCCCGGATGCTTGATCGGCTGGCCGAGCGCGTATTTGTACGCTTCTTCCGGCCCGGTAACGGTGTTGCCGAACACGTAGGCGTCGAACGACCAGCTTGTATGGACATGGGTCTGGCCGAAATAGACGTTTCGCTCGGGGTTGCCCTGGGCGAAGCCCGGCGAGGCGGCAAGGACGCTGAGACCAAATCCGAGCACCATCATCGCAACGCCGCAGCCACCAGATTTTTGCAATGTCATGACGTTACTCCAGCGTTGAGTGGCCATCGCGATTGGAGGTAGCGAAATGCTGTTGAGGGCAGAATTGGCTCTCGTCAGCATTCTCGAAACTGACGCCCAGTATCGCTCAAAAATGCAAATCTTCAATCTGACAAGCGTATGTTCTCAAAATTCAACGCATACAGCACACTCGACCGTAGGAGCCCGGTGCGGGATGCAAAGGTGATGGCCCTTCGTTTCGAGGGGGCTCATATGTGTAAGCAGCGCTGACTGTTCGAGATCGACAGGAAAACCTTGCGCGCAAAATGAAAAAATCGTCACAAGTGAGGAAGATATGCAGTCAGCATTGGCACATAACCCCTCGAAAAAACCTTTCGATCAAATCTGCTCTAGGCAAGCTGTGACTGACAAGTCACACAATTTGGCGAATTCGCGGGGACGAACGAATTGCGCGGCGGCACCGATGCCACCCGCGTCCAATTTTGTTATCATCACGCAATGGCAGTTGTTTCCTAGAGGACGTCCGAACTAGGGGTTCTCAATGCTTTGCGCGATGCGCTTGCCCCTGCGACCGGCGGACACGATCGGTCTGGTCGATCACACCTCCAATTCAGGCGAGCCGTTTTATGCTTGGCCCTGGTTTCCTTCGCGTGTTCGATCAGCAGTTCGCGAGCCGACGAAAGTGGCGTTAGCTTCTGGCTCCCCGGTATATTTGGGAGCCTTGCGGCAGTTCCGCAGCAGCCAGGATGGTCGCTTACCACAAGTTACTATCACACCGAGGTTTCGGCGGGCGGCGATGTCGCGGCTGCGCGTGAATTTCAGATCGGCAGGATCCCCGGCAATGTTTCGGCCAGCCTGAGCGCGAACCTCAATGCCACCGGCGACCTCGCTTTGATCACGCCGACCTATACATTCGCGACACCCGTTCTCGGTGGCCAGCGCCAATGTCCGTTCTTGGGGTCAGAGCAGACCTAGTCCGGTCCAAGGCCGATGTCGCCTTTTGACCCAGACTGTGTGAAAACCTGACCGATGTTATGATTCCCTAGCTGAATCGCGGGGGAATTATGAAGGGTTTCGTTGAAGGGGCGGATCGCCAGCAGACGACACTGTTACCGGAATGCCTTGATGATTGGGTGGACGAGAGCAATCCTGTTCGGGCGGTCGATGTGTTCGTGGATGCGCTGGAACTGCGCGAGCTGGGGTTCGATGGCGTCACCCCGGCAGCGACCGGCCGGCCGGGATATCATCCGTCGGCAATGCTCAAGCTTTATATCTATGGCTATCTCAACCGGGTCCAATCGAGCCGGCGGCTGGAACGTGAGGCTGGCCGCAATCTGGAAGTGATATGGCTGACGGGACGGCTCGTTCCGGACCACAAAACCATCGCCGATTTCCGCAAAGACAACGGCCCCGCCATCAAGAAGGTCTGCGCGCAATTCGTCGCCTTGTGCCGCAAGATGGGTCTGCTGGCGAAGGCGAGCGTTGCGATCGACGGCAGCAAGTTCAAGGCGGTCAATTCGCGCGACAACAACTTCACGAAGGGAAAGATGGAGCGGCGCCTGGCGCAGATCGAGGAGAGCGTTGCGCGCTATCTGAGCCAACTTGACACAGCCGATCGCCAGACAGCTTCCGGTGAGGCGCCGTCGGAGGAGCTTGTGGCCAGGACCACGCGGCTCAAGGACAAGCTGATCAAGCTCGAAGAAGAGGTGAAGCGCCTTAGAGCGATTGAGAAAGTGATGCTTGAGGCTGCATGAGCAGGAGCATTATTGGCGAGATTTTCGGTTTGAATGAGCCCGAAGGTGATCGCACGCGCTTTGCCGAACACGTGGCCGGGCAATTGGGCTGCACGCCCGAAGAAGCGCGCGACCTTCTGGAAAGGGCTAATGCGAACGTGGAAGGGGCGATTGCGAGGGCGACTGCAATGTTCTCCGATAGCAACGTGGTGCCATTCCGGCTCAGGGTTTTCTTCAATGGATGCACCGAGCAATGATGATGATTAGGCCGAGGCCAATGCCGCCCTGCCCGTTTATTTATTCAGAGCAGGAATTTAACAGATTCCAAGCGGCTCACGAGATAGATGACGCGCAGTGGCAGCGAGAATGCTCGCGCGCCATGTGGGCCAATTCCGCAATCGTAATCTGCGGGTGCATCGGGGGAGTCGTTGCGGGGATCATGGGGCCGCAATTGATTTTAAGCGCCATCATGATCTTGCGCTAACATTACAGAGAACATCAGCAGCGAGGGGAAGGTTTGCCGAATTGGCTTGAGACGCTACTAGAACGCGGCAGCGACGCTAAGCGCGGTGCGCCGCTTCCGGCTCGATCGGCAACGCCAAAAAAGCGCGAGCCGGAAATCAGATCGGTATGGGTGCAGCTGAGTGCACCGCGGGACGGCAATCTCGGATCAGTGAAAGCTGGTTTCTATTCGGTCACTGACGGCGTTCTGGCGATGCACGACGAAAGCGGAAGGGCGACTGGCAGGGAACATCGGCTGGGTCCGGGCGACAATGCTGAAGTGATCGCGCGCCGGTTGACCCGGCAATCAATCCGGAAGGAAACCGACTTCAACCGCCCAATCAGCTACGGGCGCAGCAGTTATGCCTGAGCCGCAATTGCTCTGCATCGCTCCGCAGATGGTGCAAGGGCTTTGGCCGAACGTCTCTCCGTTGATCCGCGCCGCGATCGAGCGACCGGGGCTGGGGCTTTTTGCGGAAACGGAAGCCGATCTATTCGCCGGCAAGTCGCTGTTGTGGATTGCGTGGAACGGAACGGAAATCGAAGCCGCAACAATCACGCAAATTCAGCTTACCGAGGCGGGCAAGGTGTGCGTCATCGTTGCTTGTGGGGGCACCGATCGCGGCAGATGGCTGCCGCTGCTTTCGCAGATCGAGGACTACGCCGCGCAAGAGGGCTGCAAAGTCGTCAGGCTGTTCGGCCGGCGGGGATGGTTGCGAGCCCTGGACGGTTACAGCCTCTCAAGCGTCGTTTTGGATAAACTGGTTGGTACGAAATAGGCCACCGAGATTTTAAAAGTTGTAATCTAGCGGCCACAACTCAAGGCCAAAAAATTCTAAGTCGGTTGCGATCCGGTCTTGCTGAGCGCCTGTCCAACCCATGTCTGTAAGGGGTCGTGGAATTAAAAAAGCGTATTTGCCAAATACAAATGCAAGAGAGGCCGGGGTAGACCCGGCCTCATCATATTCGACACCCTGCGAAGCCAATTTAGCTTTCAGAGCTCTCTCATGGACAGCCTTGTTCAAGCGGCCTCTAACATAAACGGCAGTTCCGAGACTGCCGACTTCTTGGCCTTCATTTTGGGCGGCGTTTCTTGGACTTTTGCAACCCATTTCGAAAATTCTTCGAAGGGAACCACCAATTCAACAACTGCGTTTTTGATATTGTGGTTCTTGCCCAATAGATATTTCAGAGCAGAAAGCGCCTCATCAAACGCAGTTTTCAGATCCTTGTGTGCCACGCAGAGTCCAAGCGCCATCGGGTCGCGGCCACTAAAAAAGTGCGCGCCATCGATGTATGAATAGTCGACTTTTATCATCTTGTTCTCGGACATGGTGCGGACCATCTAAAACACATAGTGCACATTGTGTAATAGGTGATATAGGTGATTTGTTCCCAAAAATCAATAGCAATCTCAGTGGGTTAACAGGTGTGTAATAGAGCTAAAACCGCAAGCATATCAATGCGGTTGGGGAAAAAAGTCGACGCGCCTCTAGCCATTCCTCGCTCAATTACCGTGAACTTCTGCCGACGATCAGGGGGTAGATTTTTCACCAAATCAGGCGCAGCATGGGGGCGGGTGTGAACAGCCCGGACCAGAGATACGCCGCATTGCGCTCGTTTAAGCATAAAGCCCCTATTCGAGGGGATGCGGTCAATTGTGGACGCGCTTGGCGGCGCGAATCCGACCCGACTTAGGCCGGGGGCGGACCGTGCTGTCCAAGGCCGCAAGGCTTAAAAGCGTCCGACCCGTCTCTCTCGGCGGGTTTCACCCCCCGGCTGCCCGTCTGTCACGGGCCGGCTGTGACAAGCCCAAACGAGTGAGCGAACCCATGACAGCTACCGCAATCACCAAGAGGACCGTCCTAAATATCGCGCTCAGTTCAGCCGCCCTCTTTGCCGCGCCCTCCATCGCCGCCGCAAGCGCGGTTTCCCTTACAGTGTCCGCCGCCATTGATCGATACTTGACCGCGGAGGCCAACGACGTTGAGGCATACCTCGAATTGGATGACGCCGAGGGCGCGGCGGCGAAAGAGCACGGCCACCGTCCTTCTGAACTGATCCTCTGGCGGGATCGGCATATTGGCAGGTCGGAGATCGAAGATATGCGCGCTCGATTGCTCTCCCACGGTAGGGACACCCTTGCAGAACATTTTGTTGATAGTTGGGAATGCTCGATCGAGGCCGAATATCTCGACGCCAGAAAGCGAATAGCCGACAAAATTAAGCGTGCGCGAGAATGGAGCAGGAAGGCTGGCACGGCGCACTTGGAGAAGCGTAAGCATGCAGCCTCGTTCGAGCGCTTCGGCTTCGATTGATGCGCTGGGCGTCGTCAAGCCGTCCTCTTCTGCGGATGCGCTAGCGCTTCTGGCCGTCGTCTGTAAAAATCTCCAGGACAATGATCTCGATGAATGGGAGCGCGAGGTCCTCCTGACCGCGAACAATTACCTTCAGTCCGGTATGCTGTCTGCCGCGGCTTGATCGGCGCATTGCGGTTCCAAACACTAACTCTCCCCGCCTGTGTGCCTATCCTGCGCAGGCGGGTTTTTCATTGTACGTTCATTTGTGCGTCGATCGCAAAAACAGCAAATTCTTTAATGATTTCAATGCGATTGGCGGAAGGGGTGGGATTCGAACCCACGGTACCCTTGCAGGCACGCCGGTTTTCAAGACCGGTGCCTTAAACCACTCGGCCACCCTTCCAAACCATTGAAATGCTTAGCTATATCGCTCTTTAGTCTCCCGTCTATTGTTTCCTTCGTAGCCATTATTGTAGCCACTCGGAAAGGTTGGCCACGGCGGCCTTTTACCGGGTCTAACCGAACATCACAGCCTGTTTTTCCGTCGGCGACAGATACGCCAAATAGATTTCCGTTGTCTTCACGGACGTGTGCCCAAGATGCTGGCTCAATACGTAGATGCTGGCGTACGACCGTCCGGCAGCGGCGTCTTGAGATAATCGACGGCATAGCGGTGCCGCAGATTGTGGAAGGGGAAGGGCGTAATGCCGTCATTGTCCGGCCCGGCTTTGCCAGCGATACCATCACAAAGATTCCGCCACCGGCTCGAAACCTGTCTGTATTTCTCCCCGTCGTGCGAAAACAGCCAATCGGCGCCGTCCGAGCGCAGCCCGTCGAACGACTTCAAAGGCGGCGTCGCTCAGGTCGATGGTCCGCATCTTGTTGCGCTTGCCGACGACCGGTTAGCTGTCGGCGCTTGTTGTCGGAGAACTGCGACCGTTTCGCCGAACAAGTTCGTCCATCCGGCACCCCGTCAGCAATGCCGCTTGAATCAAGTCAGCAAGACGGCCCGGTGCTCGTCTGAACGAGAATTTCGATATGCGCAGGGTCTGGGCAGGGCGATCGGGTCACGGCGTTCTTTGAGCCTCCCAAGGCGCGGCAGAACCGGATTGGCCTCAAGCCAACCTTCATCAATGCAAAATCCCATGACGCTCGATAGGGCGACTAAGATCGCGTTTGATCGGTCGCAATCGTCACGCCGTCCGCCCGCCGACCCCTGATGATATCGGCAATCAGCGTGCCGTTGATCTGGTCAATGAATTTGTCATTCAGGTAACGGCGCAAGCTCCTCAGCGAGCAAAGATAGCGGCTCGCTGTGTTTGGCGGACACACGGTCAGTCAGGTGTCACGCCCCACGCTGCTCGTTGCCTCGCTGAACGACATAGCGTGCTTCGCCGTGTTTAACGCGGCCATGTCAGTTCAGCTTTGATCGCTTCGATACGGTCGCGCTGCAATTTTCGGATCGTCTGTGTCAAGTGACCGTTGGAAGGCTGGCTTACCCGTGAGGCGAACGCGGCCCCAGAGGATGCCATCGCGCCAATATGTTCCGGTTGGTGCTTTTCGCTTTTGCCATTTGGTTTCTTCCTGTTTCAACAGTGAGCGCACTGCGCATTCGTTAAAGGTCCAACGACGACCAAACTTTGCTGCCAATAGGAATTCTGTCCCCTCTGAGGCCATCGTTTGAACGGAACGCTGTGGTAATCCGAGAATGGCTGCAACGTCTTCGATAAAAATGCGTTCTGACTTATGATTATCGTTCGCAGCTAGCAATTTCGATGGCGTGGTTTGACTGAGGAAGCGCGTGTTTTTGGTCTGACGAGATTGCGATAAGCCGGATATCGAGCGCTTTGAGCAATATCAATATACGACTGAAGGTTGGATTGGCTGCCGCGGCTAAACTCTTGTTCAGAGTTTCTCCGACGAATTCCGGTCGTGCGCGCTATCGCTGACAAATCGTACCGCTTGAGAATTTCTTGCAGAGCAAGCGCCACCTTTTGGCTGTCGTTCTCAGCCAGTGAACGAGTGAGCTCATGTGCAATGCGGGCCGTCTCGATGCGTTCGGCCGGCCCCTTCACGATCAAATCGCCGGTATTGGAGAAGTCGATCTTTGTACCAGGCGCCGCCGTTTCTCGATCGCGCATAGCCCTTTCCCCTAGCCCAGGGCATTCAAGCGCAGTGGAAGGGCGACATCAATGGGGAGAGCGTGGGTGATTGGCCTTGTCAACATGCGGATCAAACCCTGTTTTGCGGTAGCGCCTGGCAATGGAAGCGGCCGGAGTATCGTCGGAAATGGCAGTGCCGCACGCGACAGGGCCCATGTCGTTGACGCCAGACAACGCAGTGATCGCGCTGATGGCTGCACGTCTTGGGGCCTACATCGAGCCGGGCCGCGTTTGCAGTGTAACTCGACCCCAGCAGACAACTAACGATGCCCATTTTGAGGACTAAAGACGTTTTGCGCAGTTAAGTCATGCCTCCGAGGAACCAGTGTGTGATCAACCCCACATACTCACTACGGATCATCGCTCTACATGAGCCGTCCACACTTGAGATGGGAGTTGGCCATGGAATACGCAGTCTCACGCGCCATCGTTGCCGTCGATCATTTTCTCGAACTTACAATGACCCATGCGTGGAAATTGGTAAGTCGCAGTGTGGAAAGCCTGGACGACTGGCGAAACTTGGTGCCGGAGGACGAATATGGCGGCGGCGATATTTGTTCGTTGGACGAGGCGACCTCGTCAGAGGATGACGAACCGCTAGACTAAACGTCTCAAGCTTGGCATCCGCTGTTCAGCGCGGGCAAAGATTTTGGCCACACGTTCGGCCACGGCGCTATCGACAAGGTCGGTCCGCAGCCGCCGGCCGGGGATGTCGTCCCAGTAGATGAACCTCGATGGCCTTCCGTCCGGAAAGCGGATTTCGGAAGGCTCGGCACCAGTTGCGCCGCAACCGGGAGCACGCAGCCGTTCAGGAGCAACTGCTCATAGCCGTGGAGGCCAAGCTGGGCGGTGCGATCGTGGCCGCCTTACTCTCGATGAGGCACCGATGAAACGCCGTCGACGATCGCACCGGAAGCGTGACCCGCAGCGGTTGGCCGCACATCGCCGGCGGCTCGGCCGGTAACAACGAAACCCGCCGGTATTTGCGAGATACCGGCGGGTTTTCTTGTCTGCGGGAACGCTGCAGAATTCGGTTCCGCGCTCTCAGGCGGCAGTCTCGACTGCGGCAACCGCCTTGCCGATTTCATCGCGGAACATCGCTACAACACGCTCGACGGCGGCGGCGTCAAGCCGCCGGGACCATGTTTGCACGATTGCTTTTACGCCGAACACTTCGGCCTCGTGGAGTGTAGCAAGCGCAGCGGCGCGATCCAGGCGGCCGAACGCCGTAGCGACATGGCCCATGCAGCCGGTGAGCAGGTTCACCACCACGAGGGGCGGGTCAATCTTTCCATTGATGTAGTCGGAGGTCATCCGCGCAGCTCCCATGCTTTTTGGTCGGATATAATCCGACGCCGACGCGAAAGCATAACCAGCAGCGGCTTGCGACACACTATCGACGCCTGGTGCGGTAACCGGCCATCAACAGGTTTGCGCTATCGAGAATCCGTCGCGGATTTGTATTGCGTACCGCGACGCTGTTCAGAGAAGCCCGCCGGCATAACTCACACGCCGGGTTTTCTATTGAGCGCTATAAGCGTCAAACGCGTGTGCGAGAAAAACAGCGACACTGCAGCAAACCAGAAACGCAACAACGATCGTCACGACCGCTTCTCCTGGGTAATGGGGCCTAAGGGTAGGCGCCGTTTTGTTTCAGGATTGCTTCGTGGGGCTAAGGGAATGGCTTCGTCGGCCAGCACGCCGAGCGGTTGATCCGGCTCTTCAACGCCTGCTCTTTGACGATCTGGCAGCCCAAATCTGGCGGCCCAACGCTGTTCGCACCTTCTCTGAACGTCCAAGGGGATGATGTTCATGACAATTCCGGTTTTCGGTGTGGCGCGCTGGATCACCGACAGCTTTCCGGAGCCGTGCGAGTAGCGCAGGGCGCAAGTGTGTTCTGAATATGGGGCGAGGTGATTTTCCGCCGGTGTTGAAATCCGATCACACCGGCGACGGTAGCGTGCGGACCTTCCTAGCCGGCGTCGCCTTGGTGCGCATTAACCGCAATTCTTTACAAGGCGTAAACGGGCGGCTGACAAGTTGAGGCAAGGGAGGATCGCCATGACGATTTATCCAGTGCCCAAAGCGGTAACGGAGGCGAGGGTTCAACTCGCCGATGATCAACAGGCGAAGGCGAAGCCAGCCGTTATCATCAATGACGTTGCCGAGGTGTCGGGGGTTGAGGCCCAAGCCGAACGTGAAGCGCTTTTGGACGTGAAAGTCTAGGTCCAGACACGGCCCAGCTTTTCACTACGAAAGGCAGGTGACGATGGCTGAGAACAGTTCCTGGCCGATCTGCTCTGCAAACACCGAAAGCAGAATACCCGCGCCGAGCAACAAGGCGACTAGCTTGATCTCCAGCATGGTGCGGACTCCCCTAGTACTGTGCGCAAAATCACAGACAGGAGGCTGCGCCGAGTCGGTTTCGGGCCTAAGTCGCGGACACGGTAAAATGGTTTCCGGAATACGTTGGGATTTGGAATCCCAGCGATGGGGCAGGGTTACTGTCCCGCGCGGGTGTCGCGCTGGTGCCGGCGGGCTCCTTCTATTGATTAACCTCTGGTACTTGAGCTGTTCCGCCAAAGGTGCATGTCGGCAAAGGAGGGGCGCCCTGTAGCGGAATATAATTGCAAAGGTGAAAGCGGACGGCGACGAGGACGGAGTGGTCTCCGTCGGATTCATTCGGTGCCGCTGGAACAAGGACCGACCGCTCAACTTTGGTAGCGCCAGGCGGTGCTGACGCGAACAATTGGGTCGCTGGGGCAGGGATCCCACCAGCGACCGACGATCAGCCGATGTCCGCCCTCAAGTTGGAGCGAACATTGGGTTGTTGGCCGGCCCGGGGGGGGGGCGCTTTTGACCGACCCATCAATGCTCGGGATACGCCCTCGAAGGCGTCGCCGTTCATCGAATGTCAGCGCCCTGCGGGAGCCGAGTATCCGCCGGAAGCTGCCCGCGACCGTGTTCGGCGTCGCGACCGCGCTGATGCGCAATCCCGAAATTGTCGCTGCCATGAAGGAGGCGGGCTGGGACATCGCCAGCCACAGCCTGAAATGGATCGAGCATCGCCACATGCCCGAGTCCCAGGAGCGCGCCGTTCACCAAGTCAACGTTCGTCCCTCGCCGGGATGCCGACGCCACGATGCGATTGGATCGTCGTGCGCTGCCCTCGGACTTGTGCTCGCCCGCCGCTCCCGTAAGCACTCAGTGCCGCTTGTTAGTGCTTGATCCCCGGTCGGGCCGGTGTTCTGCTCAAAAAAGCTGCTGGAGTAGCCCGCCCCGTGTCGATCTACGTCGCACTTCATCACGTCACGCATTACAAATACGACCGCGCGATCGACCTTGGCCCCCAGACCATTCGCCTGCGCCCGGCGCCGCACACGCGCACGCCGATTTTGAGCTATTCGCTCAAGGTCAGCCCCGCCAACCATTTCGTGAACTGGCAGCAGGACCCGCAAGGCAATTGGCTCGCGCGCTACGTCTTTCCCGAGAAAGCAACCGAACTCAAGATCGAGGTCGACTTCACGGCGCAGATGACCGTGGTCAATCCGTTCGACTTTTTTGTCGAGCCTTACGCCAACGCGTTTCCATTTCGATATCCGGACGGGTTGAAGGCGGAGCTTGCCCCTTACCTCGAGACGGCAACGCCGGGGCCGCTGCTCGAATTTTACTTGAAGCAGATTCCGCGCAGGGCGGATTCGACCGTCGATTTCCTGGTCGAGCTCAACGCGAATTTGCAGAAAAGGATTCGCTATATCATTCGCATGGAGCCGGGCGTTCAAGCACCCGAACAAACGCTTGCGGCTTGTGCGGGCTCCTGCCGAGACTCCGCCTGGCTGCTGATCCAGATTCTGAGGCATCTCGGGCTCGCCGCGCGTTTCGTCTCGGGTTACCTGATGCAACTCCGGCCCGACATCGATCCCGTCGAAGGCCCGCGCGAGGTCGAGAGCGACTTCACCGACCTGCATGCCTGGGCCGAGGTTTATTTGCCGGGGGCTGGATGGATCGGGTTCGACGTCACCTCGGGCATGCTGACCGGTGAGGGGCACGTTCCCGTCGCCGCCACGCCGCATTATCGCTCGGCCGCGCCGATCTCGGGCACGGCGGGCGCGGCCAATGTCGAGTTCGCCTTCGAGATGAACGTCAGACGCATTCGCGAAGCACCTCGGATCACAAGACCTTTTTCCGACGCGGCCTGGGAGAAGCTCGATGCGCTTGGCGAACTGGTCGATGCTGATCTGAAAGCCCACGACGTTCGGCTCACCATGGGCGGCGAGCCGACCTTCGTCTCCATCGACGACATGGAGTCGCCGGAATGGAACGTCGCCGCCGTAGGTCCCACGAAACGGGGGCTTGCCGACGAACTGATCCGCCGGCTGCATGCGCGCTTTGCGCCGGGCGGGCTGCTGCACTACGGGCAGGGCAAATGGTATCCGGGCGAAAGCCTGCCGCGCTGGGCGTTTGGGCTCTACTGGCGCAAGGACGGCGTGCCGATCTGGAAGAATTCCGACCTCATTGCGAAGATCGAAAGTCCGAAGACGGCAGATATCGCCGATGCCGAGCGCTTCGCGGAGGCCACCGCGAGCAAGCTCGGTCTCGCGAACGATTACGTTCTGCCAGCCTACGAGGACCCCGGCCATTGGTTGCAGAAGGAGGCTTCGCTGCCGCCGAATGTCGAACCCGGCGATAGCAAGCTGGCCGACCCCGAGGAGCGCGCGCGGATGGCGCGGGTGTTCGACCATGGTCTCAACACGCCGCGCGGCTTCGTGCTGCCTATCCAGCGCTGGAACGCCGAAGCGCCGCGCTGGCGCAGCGAACGCTGGCAGCTCCGCCGCGGCAGCCTGTTTCTGATGCCGGGCGACTCTCCGCTTGGCCTGCGGCTGCCGATTTCGTCTCTGCCATACATCCCGCCCGAAGATTATCCCTACATCAACGAGCAGGATCCGCTCGCGCCGCGCGATGCGCTACCGGTGTTCGATCAGCAGGCGGCTGCGCCCGGCGCGCCTGCGCAAGCCGTACAGGAGCAGCAGACGCGGGGCAGCGGTGGCGTCCGCACTGCGATGTCGATCGAAATCCGCGACGGCATGCTTTGTGCGTTCATGCCGCCGGCAGAAAAGCTCGAGGATTATCTCGAACTGGTCAGCGCCGTTGAAGCGACCGCCGAAGAGATGCAGATGCAGGTTCACATCGAGGGCTATGCGCCGCCTTACGATCCCCGCATCGAGGTGATCAAGGTAACGCCCGATCCCGGCGTGATCGAGATCAACGTGCAACCGGCGAAGAGCTGGCGCGAGGCGGTCGACATCACGCTCGGTCTTTACGAGGACGCAGCCAGGACCCGGCTCGGCGCCAACAAGTTCCTGGTCGACGGCCGCCATACCGGCACCGGCGGCGGCAACCACGTTGTGGTCGGCGGCGACACGCCGCAAGACTCGCCCTTCCTGCGCCGGCCCGACCTGCTCAAGAGCCTTGTGCTGTACTGGCAGCGGCATCCCTCGCTGTCTTACTTCTTTTCCGGCATGTTCATCGGCCCAACCAGCCAGGCGCCGCGCATCGACGAGGCGCGGCACGACGGCCTCTATGAGCTCGAGATCGCTCTCGCCCACGTGCCGGCGCCGGGTGGCGAAATTCCGCTGTGGCTGGTCGACCGGTTGTTCCGGCACATCCTGGTCGACATCACAGGCAATACCCATCGCGCCGAGATCTGCATCGACAAGCTGTTCTCGCCGGACAGCCCGACCGGCCGGCTCGGCCTCGTCGAATTCCGCGCGCTCGAAATGCCGCCCGATCCGCGCATGTCGCTGGCGCAGCAGCTGCTCGTCCGCGCGCTGATCGCAAAACTCTGGCGTGAACCGCAGGACGGCAAATTCGTGCGCTGGGGCACGGCGCTGCACGACCGTTTCATGCTGCCGCACTTCATCTGGCAGGACTTCGTTGAGGTGCTGGATGAACTGAAGGCCTCCGGCTACGCCTTCTCACCGGAATGGTATCTGGCGCAGCTCGAATTCCGTTTTCCCGCGTTCGGCCGCGTCCACCATGGCGGGGTCACGCTGGAATTGCGGCAGGCGCTGGAGCCCTGGCATGTGCTGGGCGAGGAAGGTGCCAGCGGCGGCACCGTACGCTACGTCAATTCCTCGCTGGAGCGATTGCAGATCAAAGCCGAAGGCTTCGTCGAGGGTCGCCATGTCGTGACTTGCAACGGAAGGCCGCTGCCTATGACCGGTGCGGGGCGCTCGGGCGAGGCGGTCGCCGGTCTGCGATTCAAGGCCTGGCAGCCGGCTTCCGGCCTGCACCCGACAATTCCCGTCCACGCGCCCTTGACCTTCGACATCATCGATAGCTGGAATGGGCGATCGCTGGGTGGCTGCGTCTATCACGTCGTCCATCCCGGCGGTCGTAATTATGAAACAAAGCCGGTCAATTCTTACGAGGCGGAAGCCCGCCGCCTGGCGCGGTTTCAGGACCACGGCCACACGCCCGGCAGGATCGACCCGCCGCGCGAGGAGCGCAGCCTCGAATTTCCTCTGACTCTCGACTTGAGGACGCCGCGTCCGCATTGAACAATGGGCCTTTGAGGGGGCGAGTCGATGGCGGACATCACGGGTCAGGATGGCGGGTCGGTGGCGAGAGCCCGCCCGGCGCATCGCCGGGTGGCGCAATGGATGCGCGACTATGCCCGCCTGCCGGGAATCCCCGACGAATATATCGGCGAGGATGGCCCGCGGCCGGTCTGGACCCGCTTTTTCGACGCCTTTGCCGGCCTTGCGCCTGCCGAGATCGAACGCCGCTTCGGCGCCGCCGACCGGCATTTGCGCGAGGCCGGCGTCACCTATCGCGCGCCCGGCGAGAACGCCGACCGGCTCTGGCCCCTGTCGCATTTGCCGCTCCTGATCGGCGAGGCCGACTGGCAGCTGCTCTCCGACGGCATCGCCCAGCGCGCCGAGTTGTTCGAACGTGTGCTGCGCGACCTCTATGGCGAAGCGCGCCTGGTCGCCGACGGCGCAATTCCCGCGGCCGCGATCGCGGGCTCGAAAGAATATCTGCGACCGGTCTGCGGCATCAAGCCGCCAGGCGGGCGTTACCTCAACATCTACGCCGCCGACGTCGGGCGCGGCCCCGACGGGCGATGGTGGGTGCTCGGCGACCGCACGCAGGCGCCGTCGGGCGCGGGCTATGCGCTGGAAAATCGCCTGGTGCTGTCGCGCGCCTTCGCCTCGCTCTACAAGTCGATGAATGTCGAGCGCGTCGCGCCCTTTTTCGAGGCGTTCCGTGACGCGTTGCGCGACAGCGCCGACCGCGACGAGCCGCGCATCGGACTACTGACGCCCGGCGCATTCAGCGAAACCTATTTCGAGCACGCGACACTCGCGCGCTATCTCGGCTTTCTTCTGGTCGAGGGCGACGATCTCGCGGTGTCCGGCGACCGCATCCATATCCGCACCGTGGCCGGCCTGAAGCGGCTCGACGTGCTGCTGCGCCGGGTCGACTCCAACTCGCTCGATCCGCTCGAGCTCGATGCCGCCTCGCATCTCGGCGTGCCCGGACTCATCGATGTCCTTCGCAAGGACGGCGTCGTGGTCGCCAACATGCCGGGCTCCGGCGTGCTGGAGGCGCGGGCGCTGCTCGGCTTCCTGCAGCCGCTCGCGCGCCGGCTGCTCGGCGAGGATCTGAAGATGCCGCATATCGCGACCTGGTGGTGCGGGCAGAAGGCGGCGCGCGACGAGGTGCTGTCGCGGCTCGATAATGTCGCAATCGAAAGCGCGTACGGCCGAGGCGTGTCCGGTTTCGATGGCAACGGTCCGGTGCTCGCAAGTGAAATCTCTGGCAAGGAACGTGAGCGGCTCGTCGCTGCCATCAACGAGCGCGGCATCGACTTCGTCGGCCAGGAACTGGTGCGGCTGTCGACCACGCCGGTGTGGGACAACGGCCGCCTGGTGCCCCGGCCGTTCGTGCTGAGGGTGTTCGCTGCCGCGACGCCCCACGGCTGGACCGTGATGCCCGGCGGCTTTTGCCGGATTGCCGCCGAGCTTGATGCGCGCGCGGTGTCGATGGGTGACGGCGCTCGGGCCGCCGACGTCTGGGTCATCTCCGACAAGGCGGTGTCGACGCGCACGCTGCTGCCGGACGACTCCGTCCGTATCCGGCGCATCGCCGGCGTGCTGCCAAGCCGCGCCGCCGACAATCTGTTCTGGCTCGGCCGCTATCTCGAGCGCGCCGAGGCTACCTTGCGGCTGGTGCGCACGCTGATCACCCAGCAGCGCGATCCCGGCAAGGGGGCTGCGGGCGCACAGCACGCCGCCGAGCGCATCCAGCGCATGCTGGTGACATGGGGTGCGGTCACGCAGGTGTCGCGCTCGCAGCCCACGAAGGTCGCGGCCGAGGCGCTGCAATCGGAGGAGCGCTTCGGTTCCTGCCTGTCGCTGGTGCGCTCGGCGCAGCGCACCGCGACCTCGCTGCGCGAGCGGCTGTCGCCTGACGCCTGGCAGGTCATCACCGAGATCACCGCGCGGCTCGCGGCGGAGGCCGACGACGACGATGGCGTGCTCAGCGCGGCCGAACTGACCCTGCAGGAGCTGGCGAGCTTCGCCGGCCTCGCGCAGGAGAACATGAACCGCGCCGCCGGCTGGCGTTTCCTCGACATGGGCCGCCGTACCGAGCGCGCCATCAACACCACTCGGTTCGCCCGCCAGTTCGGCTATGACGAGGCGACCGACGAGGATCTCGACGTGCTGTTGACGCTGGTGGATTGCGAGATCACCTACCGTTCGCGCTACCTGGTGGCGCCGCTGCTCGCGCCAGTGCGCGATCTTGCGGTGCTCGATCCCTATAATCCGCGCTCGGTCGCGTTTCAGGTCGAGGCGCTCAACGATCATATCGCCAGCATTCCGGCGCTGCGCGAGAGCGGACTGATCGAGCGGCCGCAACGGCTCGCTGTTTCCGTGCGATCGACGCTAACCACGGCCGAGGCGGCCGCCCTCGACACCAAGACGCTGTTTGCGCTGGAGCAAGAGCTCCTCAATCTCGGCGACGCCATTGGCCTGCATTATTTCCCCCATGGACCGAACGCCAGCCGGCCCGAGAAGCTGACGGGTCTTGCTTGATCTACGACATCCGTCATGTGACGACCTACGCCTACGAAAGTTCGGTCAGTTTCGCCCGCTGTTCGCTGCGGCTGGAGCCAAAGAACGGCGGTGGCCAGGAGCTGATTTCGCATAGCGTCGAGATCCGTCCCAAGCCCGCCGAACGCACCTCGCGGCGCGACTTCTTCGGCACGCTGACCGAGAGCGTGGTGATCGAGACGCCGCACCGGCATTTGCGCATCAACTCGCGCTCGCGCGTCAGTGTGGCGCGTCACACGCCCGGCCGCACCGCGCCAAGCCCGGCTTGGGAGAGCGTGCGGGATGTCGCATTTGCGGCGAGGAGCCTGCGCGCGGACTCGCCGGTCGGCTTCGTTTTCGCGAGCGCGCTGGTGCCGGTGCTGTCGCCGGTGACCGCGTACGCCGCCGAAAGCTTTCCGTCAGGAGGCGGCGTGTTGGTCGGCGCGGTCGACCTGATGCACCGCATCCGCAACGGCTTCAAATATGATCCCAAGGCCACCGTGATCTCAACGCCGTTGCACGAAGTTTTCGACAAGCGGCACGGCGTCTGCCAGGACTTTGCGCATGTGATGATTGCAGGTTTGCGCGGCCTCGGCCTGCCGGCTGCTTATGTCAGCGGCTATCTGCGCACCATTCCGCCGCCGGGCAAGCCGCGGCTGCAGGGCGCGGATGCGACGCATGCCTGGGTCTCGCTGTGGTGCGGCGATGAGCTCGGCTGGATCGGCTTCGATCCGACCAACGATCTGCTGGTCGAGAACGATCACATCGTGCTCGGCGTCGGGCGCGATTTCTCCGACGTTTCGCCGGTCGACGGCATTATCGTCGGTTCGCGCAAGCAAAAGCTCGGCGTCGCGGTTGACGTGGTCGTGGTGGAGTAGCGGCCAACAGCGCCGCGCTTGGCGACGCGGCGAGCGATCGGCTTCAAACAGACCCGTCGTCTATTTCACACCCGGCAGTTTCACCGGCACGTGCGGCGACGAGGAGATGACGCGCGGGCTGCCGTCGGAGTGGGTCTGCTGAGTCTTGATCAACGCTTCCAGGTACAGAAAGAATTTTTCGGCCAGCATGATGAGGCCCTTTCCAAAAAAATCAGGCAATGCCGAAGAGGCGCTGCTTTCGCATCTCCATCAGACGAGCCCAGCAATAATACCGGTAAGCCAAACTGAGGATCGTCCACATGATCGACTCCATTGTTGATCAGTGAGGCCTAGTGCCCACTTTCCGAAGTCCGCGCGACATCGCCGCAACATCTTTTCGCGGACTTCGGAAAGTCATGGGCACTAGCAAATCTATGACTTCTAGTGCCGCTTTCGATCTGAAGTCCCTGAACCCGATTTTGCTGCGAGTGAGTCAGGGACTTCAGATCGGCGGCACTAGCCTGCGCCGGCTTTGTTTCCCCCTGTCTTCGCCGGCGAGACAAAATGGCTTCGCCGGAAAGCTCAAAAACTTCGTTGGAGCAGTGGTCCGCGAAACCTCTTCACGGACGCGCGAGCGATCAGTTACGTCAGAGTGAGTGACAAATGGCCGGCGATCAACGCCGTCGCCGGTCGAAGCTGGCGCGGAAGCCCGGGGCTGGACCGGCTTCCGTGTACGCTTTTCAGACGAAGGCGAAAGCCAGAAGGCTGGAGCAGAGCAGGGCAACCCCACCGGCCGTCAGGGCAAGGAAGCCGTCCGACACGAGATCTCGATTCCGCATGACACACCCTCCGACTCTCTGATGCTCGACCGAATTGATTAAAACTTTCGGAACGAGCCACTTTGAACGAAGCGATTACACGCACTCCGCCGCGGTCACGCCCGCGAGCGGATACCCTCGAACGCATGGGCGATAAAGATTCCGGCACCGAGCAGACCCATCATCGCAGTCATTGTCTCGAACATTGCAGACTTCCTTTGCGCCCCGAGCGCACGTGCAGAAAACGGTGGCGGGCTTGCACAGTCAAAAAGATTTCCCGGCACATCGGCACAATGCGGGAAGACCGAGGCTTCTCGGCAACAGGTGTTTCAAATGGGGCCAGCGAAACCGCTGGTTTCGCCCGCAAATCCACGGGAAGCGCGCGTAACCATTGGTTCACCACGCAAAGCCTCTCCCCATTTCCGCCGCGTTCCGGTTGCGATATCTTCACACGGAGATGCGGAGGTGGGCCGTATCGCATGTGAGATGCCGGTGAAGGCCCGGATTGGGCCGGCCACCGGTGCAATGGTAATTGGGGCGAATGGGGATTCGTCGCGCAGATTCGGCGGCTCGGGCGGCGCGTTGCGCAGCTGCCGCGGGCCTGTGCCTTGCGCTCGCCAATTGCGCCTCCTCAGGGAAATTCGCTGGCCGCGTCGATCCGAAATACGGAGTGTCCTCGAGCCCGCGCGTCGTGGCCTATGGCGATCCCGTGCCCAAGGGCGGCGGTACCTATCGGGTCGGCAAGCCCTACACCGTGGCCGGCCGGATGTATGTTCCCGAGGAGGACACGAGCTACCGCGAGGAGGGCATGGCGTCCTGGTATGGCGATGATTTCCACGGCCGGCTGACCGCCAATGGCGAGGTGTTCGACATGGGGGCGCTGACCGCGGCCCATCCGACCCTGCCGATGCCCTGCTACGCGCGGGTGACCAACCTCTCCAACGGCAAGTCGCTGATCGTCCGGGTCAATGACCGCGGACCCTACCACGGCAACCGCCTCATCGATGTCTCGAACAAAGCCGCCGAACTGCTTGAATTCAAAGGAAATGGCGTAGCCCGGGTTCGGGTCGAATATGTCGCCCGGGCGCCGCTCGAAGGGTCCGACGACCGCCAGCTGGTCGCAACGCTCCGCACCGGTACGCCGGCGCCGGCGCCCTCACTGGTCCGGGTCGCCTCGGCCCACCCCTTCGTACCGCAGGGCGGGCGCCCGATCCGGGGCGATATCCCGATGCCGGAGGGGCGGCCCTATAGCCTCGGCAACACCTCCGCTGACTACGCGTCCCTCAATGCGACTTCGGAAATGTCGGCCTCAAGCCGCGCCCGCTCGGCCGGCCGCACCCTCGATAATCCCCGCGAGGTCTCCTACGAGAACGACGATCGCTACGTAACAGCGTATCGGCCGGGTCCAAGCTACGCGCCGATCGATCCGAACGGGCCGAGCGAAATCCTCAGCGGCCGCGGGCTGTATTAGCGCGCGTTCTTGTTCAAAAAATCGATCAACGCCGCATTGACCTCCTCGGGGCGCTCCTGCTGCACCCAGTGGCCTGCGCCTTCGATGATCAGTCTGCCCTTCAAATTCGGCAGCACGACCTCGAGCTCGTTGACACGCTTGGCGCCGATCAGGCCCCTGATGACGGCATCATTCGATCCCGCGATGAACAGCGAGGGCTGATGGATTTGCGCGCCATGCCAGGGCGCGGTCAGCTCCCAATTGCGATCGATGTTGCGATACCAGTTCAGCCCGCCGCGAAAGCCGGATTTCTTGTAGGCTTCGACGAACACGGCGATGTCGGCCTCGGTCAGCCAGGACGGCAGCGTGCGATCGTCCTTCACCTCGCCAAGAAATCCCTTGCCCGGTTTGATGAAGGTATGCTCCGCCGGATCGGAGAAGCCGCGCGGACCAAGCAGCGTGCGGAAGGTGCGCGCGAGATCACGCTCGAACTCGGCTTCGGCGACGCCAGGCGTCTGGAAATACTGCCAGTAGAAATTGGTGATGCCGTTCGCCTTGAGCATGTCGAGCGGACGGCCGGGCCCGCGAAACGGCGGCGGCACGCTCAAGCCCGCGACGGCCGTGAACATGTCGGGGCGAAACGTCGCCGCTGACCAGGCAACAGGCGCGCCCCAGTCATGACCGATGATGACGGCCTTCTTTTCGCCGAGCGCCTGCACCAGGCCGACCATGTCGCCGACGGTGTCGAAGATGCTGTAGGCGGAGATGTCGTGCGGCGCGCTGGTGCCGCCATAGCCGCGCATGTCGGGCGCGACGACGTGAAAGCCGGCGGCAGCAAGCGCCGGGATCTGGTGACGCCAGGAATAGGATAGTTCCGGCCAGCCATGGCAGAGCACGACCAGCGGTCCGTTGCCTGCCTCGCGCACGAAAAGCTCGATGCCGTTGGCTGCGATGGTGCGCGTGGATGACATCGTCTTTCCGCCCCGTTTTTCGAGTTTGCTAGCAGCAGGATAGGGGCCTTCGCAAACCCCCGCAATGTACCGGAATACGCGCAAAACCTGTGTTGTTTGCGCGGGTTGCAGCTGTTAGAACGCGCGTCTCTCAGGGTTTGTGCATGGTAGGCGTCACCTCTCATTTCCGCTGGAAATTGGCTGTCCGGGGCCTCATCGCGGCTGCGGTCGTCACCGCGGTCGGGTGGAGTGGCGTGCTCTATGCCGCCAACCAGAGCGTCCAGGGCGCCAAGAAGCCGGACGAACTCGCCTTTGACGGCGACGCCCCGACCGCGATCCTGATCGAAGCTTCCAGCGGCAGCGTGCTGTTCGAGAAGAATGCCGACGAACTGCGCGCGCCCTCCAGCATGATGAAATTGATGACCGCCGAGGTGGTCTTCAACGCGCTGAAGGAAGGCAAGATCAAGCTGACTGACGAATTCAGGGTCAGCGAAAACGCCTGGCGGCACGGTGGCGCGCCTTCGGGCACCTCGACCATGTTCGCGGCCATCAACAGCAAGGTCGCGGTCGACGACCTCCTGCATGGCGCGATCATCCCGAGCGGCAACGACGCCTGCATCGCGCTCGCCGAAGGCATGGCCGGCAATGAGCGTGTCTTCGCCAATGACTACATGACCAAGCGGGCGCGCGAACTGGGCCTGACCAAATCGACCTTCGGCAACTCCAACGGCTTGCCCGATCCCGCCAACAAGATGACGGTGCGCGAGCTGTCGATGCTCGCTCGTCACATCATCCTGGACTTTCCGGAGTACTACAAACTGTTCGGGGAAAAGGATTTCACCTGGAACAAGATTCACCAGCAGAACCGCAATCCGCTGCTCAATTCCATGGAAGGCGCCGACGGGCTGAAGACCGGCTACACCAAGGAAGGCGGCTACGGCATGGTCGGCTCGGTGGTGCGCAACGGCACGCGGCTGATCGTGGTCATCAACGGCCTCGAAGATCCCGACGATCGCGCCACCGAAGCCAAGAAGATGCTGGAGTGGGGCTATCGCAATTTCGAGACCAGGACGCTGTTCGCGGCCGATGCGACGCTCGGCTATGTCCGGGTGTTCGGCGGTGCGACGCGCTCGGTCAAGGTGACGAGCCCGGAGCCGGTCAAGGTGATGGTGTCCGAAGCAGGGCAACGACAAGCTGATCGCGCGCCTCGTCTATAACGGCCCGATCCGCGCGCCGGTTGCAGCCGGCCAGAAGGTCGGCGTGGTCCGGGTCTGGCGCGGCGGCAATGTCGCGATGGAATCCCCGATCTATGCCGTCGATGCCGTGGCCACGGGCTCGACCATGCGCCGCGCGATCGACGGCGCGAGCGAGCTTGTGATCGGCATGTTCCGCGCCAGCGCCGAGAAGCTCTGACCATGGGAGATGCGGCAACCAAACGCGGTCCCGGACGCGGGCGCTTCGTCTCCTTCGAGGGCGGCGAGGGAAGTGGAAAATCGACGCAGATCAAGAAGTTGGCGGAGCGTCTTGAAGCTGCGAAGCTGCGCGCGATCCTGACCCGCGAACCCGGCGGTTCGCCCGGCGCCGAGGTGATCCGGCATCTCCTGCTCTCGGGCATGGGCAAGCTGCTCGGCGCCGAAGCCGAGACGCTGCTGTTTGCCGCCGCGCGCGACGACCATGTCCGCACCGTGATCCAGCCGGCGCTGGCGCAGGGCACCTGGGTGCTGTGCGACCGCTTCTCGGATTCGACCCGCGCCTATCAGGGCAAGGTCGGCCATGTGCAGCCGGGCATCCTCAACGCGATGGAGCGCGTCACCATCGGCGACCTCAAGCCCGACCTCACCATCGTCCTCGACGTTCCCGTCGAGGTCGGCCTGAAGCGCGCAGCGGCCCGTCGTGCCGGCGCCGCACCCGATCGCTTCGAGTCCGAAGACCTCAAATTCCACCAGGACCTGCGCGACGCCTTTCGCGAGATCGCAGGCGCCGAGCCGGCGCGCTGTGTGCTGATCGACGCCAGCGGCGACGCCAACACGGTGGCCGCGAGCGTCTGGACCGCGCTGCGCGACCGCTTCTTTTCCACGACTGCTAGCTCCGGCATGAGCCCGCGCAAGGTCGAAACCGAGATCAGCGTCCCGCATCCGCGCGAGACGTCGGCGTTGTTTGGCCATCGCGAGGCCGAGACGGCGCTGCTGACCGCCTACAAGAGCGGACGGATTCCGCATGCCTGGCTGATCGGAGGCGGGCAGGGCATCGGCAAGGCGACACTGGCCTATCGCATGGCGCGCTACGTGCTCACGCATCGCGATCCGCATGCCACGGGCGTGCAGCGCGCCGAGGCACTCGCGGTCGATCCTGACGGCGCGGTGGCGCGGCATGTCACGTCCGGCTCGCATGGCGGCCTGCTGACGCTGGAGCGCACGCTCAATGAGAAGGGCGTGATGCGCACGGTGATTTCCGTCGACCAGACGCGCGAGACCATCTCCTTCTTCGGCTCGACCGCGGCGGTCGAGGGCTGGCGGGTCTGCATCGTCGACACTGTCGACGAACTCAATCCGAACGCGGCGAACGCGCTGCTGAAGGTGCTGGAGGAGCCGCCGCAGCAATCGCTGTTCCTGCTGGTCAGTCACGCGCCGGCGCGGGTGCTGCCGACCATCCTGTCACGCTGCCGCAAGCTGATGCTGCGGCCGCTTGCGACCGAGGATGTCGTTCGCGCAGCAGCGCAGGCCGCCGGCATCGCCGCCGACGATCCCGCGCTTGGCGAGGCTGCCGCGGCGTCCGAAGGCAGCGTGGCGCGCGCGCTGACGCTGTTGGGCGGCGATACGCTGAAACTGCAGCAGCGCACCGATGCGATGCTTGCGAGCCTGCCGCGGGTCGATCCGCGCGAGTTGCATGCGCTGGGCGATGCGCTCGGCACCAGCGACCGGGTGGCGCTGTCGGCCTTTGTCGACAGTGTCGATCGGTGGGTGGCGGAACGGCTGCGCGGGGCCAATGCCAATGCGAACCTGCCCCGCCTTGCACGGCTGGCGGAGGTATGGGAAAAGATCGCCCGCGCCGCGCGCGACACCCAGGAATACAATCTGGAACGAAAACCGCTGGTTTTCTCGGTGTTTTCGATGCTTGCGGACGCGACGCGGTAGGCGTCCAGGAAATCTCCGAATTCCCCACAAACTTGCTCAGGCTCATTGAAGGATTTTCGTCGTGGCCAAGAAGTCCAAGAAAAAGAAAAAGGCCGCAAAGCGCGCCACCAAGGCGACGAAGAAACGCGCCGTGCAGAAGGCCAAAAAGGTCGCGAAGAAGGCTGCGAAGAAATCGGCGAAGAAGGCCACAAAAAAAGTTGCCAAGAAGGCGACGAAAAGCTCTGCGAAACCGAAAGCGCCAAAAGCAAAGTCAGCGCCGAAGCCGCCGGCAGCCAAGCCGGTCAAGAAGCCGGTCGCAGCAGCCAAAGCCCGCGGCCTCTCGCGGCAACCTCTACTACATCACCACCGCGATCGCCTATCCGAACGGCCAGCCGCATATCGGCCACGCCTATGAGGCGATCGCCACCGACGCGCTGGCGCGATTTGCGCGTCTCGAGGGCAAGGACGTGTTCTTCCTGACCGGCACCGACGAGCACGGCTTGAAGATGGTGCAGACCGCGCAGGCGGAAGGGCTGACCGTCGAGGACCTTGCGGCGCGCAACGCCGGCCGTTTCAAGGCGATGGACGAGCGCCTCAACGTCTCCTTCGACCGCTACATCCGCACCACCGAAGCGCAGCATCATCGTTCCAGCCAGATGATCTGGAATCGCATGCAGCAAAACGGCGATATCTATATCGACACCTATGCCGGCTGGTATTCGGTGCGCGACGAGGCCTATTACGCCGAGGACGAAACCACCGTGGGCGACGACAATATCCGCCGCGGCGGGCAGGGCACGCCAGTGGAATGGGTCGAGGAGAAGACCTATTTCTTCAAGCTGTCGGCCTATCAGGACCGGCTGCTTGCGCTCTATGAGAGCCAGCCCGATTTCATCGGGCCGGACGCGCGCCGCAACGAAGTCACAAGCTTCGTCAAGCGCGGCCTGAAGGACCTCTCGATCTCGCGGACGACCTTCGACTGGGGCGTGAAGGTGCCCAACGACCCCCAGCATGTGATGTATGTCTGGGTCGACGCGCTCACGAATTACATCACCGGTGTCGGCTTCCCCGACGAGACGGAGAAGAACTGGCGCTTCTGGCCGGCCGATCTGCACATCATCGGCAAGGACATCATCCGCTTCCATGCGGTGTACTGGCCGGCGTTCCTGATGTCGGCGGGCATCGATTTGCCGAAGCGCGTCTATGCCCACGGCTTCCTGTTCAGCCGCGGTGAGAAGATGTCGAAGTCGGTCGGCAACGTCGTCGACCCCTTCAATCTTGCCGATCAATACGGCGTCGACCAGATCCGCTACTTCTTCCTGCGCGAGGTCGCGTTCGGACAGGACGGCAACTACAACCACGAGGCCATCGTGGCGCGGATCAATGCCGATCTCGCCAACGATCTCGGCAATCTGGCGCAACGCTCGCTGTCGATGATATCAAAGCAACTCGGCGGCGTGCTGCCGACGCCTGGTGCTCTCAGCGATAACGACAAGGCGATCCTTGAGCAGACCGACGGCATGATCGCGCTCGCGCGCGAGGCGATGGCGACGCAGCAGATTCACCAGTGGCTCAATGCGGTGTGGGCGGTCGTGGCGGAGGCCAACCGCTATTTCGCGGGTGAGGCGCCGTGGGCGCTGGCCAAGACCGATCCGGCGCGGCAGGGCACGGTGCTCTATGTCACCGCGGAAGTGGTGCGGCAGATCGCGATCCTGACCCAGCCGGTGATGCCGGCGGCCTCGAGCAAACTGCTCGACAGCCTTGGCATCGGCGAAGGCGAGGCGCGGATGTTCTCGGCGCTTGGCGGCAAGACGCGCATTGCGCCGGGCACGGCGTTGCCGCCACCGGTCGGCGTCTTCCCGCGCTACGTCGAGCCGGCGGCGTAACTGACCATGCTGGTCGACAGCCATTGCCATCTGGACTTTCCGGACTTTGCCGGCGATCTCGACGGCATTGTCGCGCGCGCGGCGGCGGCCGGCGTCGGCCGCATCGTGACGATCTCGACGCGGGTGAAGCGGGTCGGCGGATTGCTCGAGATCGCCGAGCGCTTTCCCAATGTCTATTGCTCCGTCGGCACCCATCCGCATCACGCCGACGAGGAAGACGGCATCGCGCCGGACGAGCTGATCGCGCTGACCAGGCATCCCAAGGTCGTGGCGCTCGGCGAAGCCGGCCTCGACTATTTCTATGACAACGGCTCGCCGGAGGCTCAGGCGCGCGGCTTTCGCGCCCATATCGCCGCTGCCCGCGCCACCGGGCTGCCGCTGGTGATCCACACCCGCGACGCCGATGACGACTGCAAGCGCATCCTGGAAGAGGAGGCGGCAGCCGGACCTTTCCGCGCCGTGCTGCATTGCTACACCGGGGGGCGGGAGCTGGCGATGCGCGCAATCGAGTTGGGTCTGTCGATTTCCTTTACGGGCATCCTGACCTTCAAGAAGTCCGAGGCCTTGCGCGCGCTGGCCGCCGAGCTGCCGGCTGATCGCATCATGGTCGAGACCGATGCGCCGTATCTCGCGCCCGGCAAGTTTCGTGGCAAACGCAATGAGCCCGCCTACGTCGTTGAAGTCGCCAAGGTGCTGGCGGAAGCACGCGGGGTCTCGTTGGAAGAGATCTCGCGTCAGACCACG
Source organism: uncultured Alphaproteobacteria bacterium (assembly GCA_963732085.1). Classification (GTDB taxonomy): domain Bacteria; phylum Pseudomonadota; class Alphaproteobacteria; order Rhizobiales; family Xanthobacteraceae; genus Bradyrhizobium. The sequence continues at coordinate 143,383 of CAVSYJ010000004.1, forward strand.
GAAAACTTCTTCCGCCTGTTCTCCAAAGTGCCGGCGCCCGTGGCCGCATGAGTTTGACACTGACAATCCTGGGCTGTGGCTCTTCCGCCGGCGTTCCGCGTCCCGCGCTCGGCTGGGGAAAATGCGATCCGAACAATCCGAAAAACCGCCGCCGCCGCTGCTCGCTTTTGGTCGAGCGGCGGTCGGAGAAGGGGACAACGCGGATCGTGATCGACACCTCGCCCGATCTGCGCGAGCAGCTGATCGATGCCGAGGTCGATCACATCGACGCGGTCTTCCTCACCCATGAGCATGCCGACCAGACCCATGGCATCGACGATCTGCGTTCGGTCGTGCTTGCATCATGCGCCGGCGCATTCCCGTTTATTTCAATGCATCGACCGCCAAGGATATCATGACGCGCTTTGGCTATTGCTTCGAGACGCCGCCGGGCAGCGACTATCCGCCGATCCTGGACCGCCATGCGATCGAGGCCGGTGAGAGCAAGACGATTCGAGGGTCCGGGCGGGCCGGTGACGCTGTCGGCCTTCGTCATGCAGCACGGCAACATTCCGGCACTTGGCTATCGCATCGCGGGCGCCGCCTACGCGCCCGACGTCAGCGACATTCCCGAGAAGAGTTGGGGCGCGATCGGAAACCTCGATCTCTGGATCATCGACGGGCTGCGTTACGCGCCGCATCCGAGCCATTTCAGCGTCAGCGACGCGCTGCGCTGGATCGAGCGCTTCAAGCCGAAGCGGTCGGTCATCACCAACATGCATTCCGATCTCGACTATGAGGAGGTGCAGCAACACCTGCCAGAGGGTGTGATCCCGGCCTATGATGGGATGCGCCTGACGTTGGAAGGTTAGGGTCACGGAGGACTGCCGATGATCGCCCAATTCTTTGAAGTTGAGACCAGAGTGGGTCATCGCGATCAATACCTGGATCTCGCCGCCTCGCTGCGGCCCACGCTCGATGCGATGGGTGGCTGTCTCTTCATCGATCGCTTCCAAAGTCTCTCGCGCGACAATCTGTTGTTGTCGTACCAGATCTGGCAGGACGAGGGCGCGATGACGGCATGGCGGGTCCATGCCAGGCATCACCGGATTCAGGAGATCGGGCGGGAAGAGGTGTTCTCCGACTATCGCATCCGCATCGCCCAGGTGATCCATGAGGCGAGGCCGAACCAACCAATTTGGACAGCCTGAGCGCCGCACACCGTACAACGATCCCGCAAGGCGTGCGCCGACCTATGTGCTGGCCGTGGAGTCGAAAAGCGCCAAGCTTCCGGTGAAGACCGAATGGCGGCATGACGCCTTCGCGAGCGTCTATCGCGAGGGACAGTTCGCGCATCTGATCGACGTGCCGGACCCGCAGGCCGGCGTCGCATTCGGCGAACGGCTGTTTGCGGATTCGACGGCCGAATATGTCCGCATCTTCGAGGTGATGCGCGACTACGGCATGTACGAGCGGGCGGAAGCGCCGCAATATTATCCGCCCGTCGAACGCAACTCGGCGTGAACCGTCGGGCCCCTTGTGCCCCGACATGATTGGGGTCAGGCTGCGGCTCATGCCGTTCCCGTGAGTTGTCACATGCCGCTTCACCGTTTGACGCTGCCCGTTGTCGCTGCCCTCACACTTCTGTGCGTCCCGGCCCGCGCCGAGGATCGCGTCCCGGCGCCGACGCGCGTCGCGCATCCGATGGACGCATTGACGGCGGACGAGATCACGACCTCAACAAAAATACTCCGGGACGCCGGCAAACTCGGCGACAAATCGCTGATCGTCTCCATGTCCCTGGAAGAGCCACCCAAGTCCGAGGTCCGCGGCTGGCTCAAGGGCGAGGCGTTTTCACGTCATGCCTTCGCGGTCGTGCTGACCGACGGCAGGATCGGGGAGGCGGCGATCAATCTCGATGCACGGACGCTTGCCGCCTGGAACGTAATCGAGAACCATCAGGCAGCCATCACCATCGACGAAATCATCTCGATCGGCGACATCGTGAAGGCGGACGAACGCTGGCGCGCAGCGATGGCAAAGCGTGGGATCACCCAGTTCGGCAACATCCTGTGCTTTCCGCTCTCGACCGGGCCGTTGCTCGATCCCGCGCTCGCCGGAAAGCGCTTGCTCAATTCGACCTGCGTCGATCGCGCCGGCACAGGCAATAACATCTGGGGCAAGCCGATCGAGAACGTAATGGCGGTCATCGACCTGACCGCCAGGAAGGTGGTGACGGTCACCGACCTCGGCGTCCTGCCGGCGCCGCCTGATACGCCGAGCCACGCCTGGAAGGACTCCGGACAAGCGCGCCCCCTGACCAAACCGGTCGAGATCGCCTCGCCGCAGGGCTCGAACATCTCGGTCGCGGGCGGGGAGGTGCGTTGGGACAATTGGTCGTTCCATGTCCGCCTCGATCCCAGACTCGGCGCAGTGCTGTCGCTGATCCGTTACGACGATCATGGTGCGACACGCGACATCGCCTATCAGCTCTCGGCCAGCGAGATGTTCGTGCCTTATATGGATCCGTCGCCGACCTGGTCTTTCCGCGGCTACATGGACATCGGCGAATACGGCTTCGGTGTGCTCGCAACGCAGCTTCGTTCGGGCCAGGACTGTCCGGCCGGCGCGACCTTCCTCGATGTGACCATCGCCGATACCAAGGGCGCGCCGCTTGGCCTGCAAGGCGTGGTCTGCATCTTCGAACGCGCCTCCGGCGATCCCTTGTGGCGGCATGACGAGGCAGTCAATCAAACCTACGAAGCGCGCCCCAATACCGAACTCGTGGTGCGCATGGCGCCGGTCGTCGGCAATTACGACTACCTCGTCGACTACGTGTTCGACCGCGCCGGCGACATCGACGTGCGGCTCGGCGCTTACGGCATCGACGAGACCAAGGGCGTTGCGTCCTCGACGCTGTCGGATCCGACGGCAGCGGCCGACACAGCCTACGGCACGCTGATCGGCAAGCGCCTCGTCGCCGTCAACCATGACCACTACATGGCGTTTCGCATCGATATGGATGTTGACGGCACGGCAAACCGGTTTGTCGAGGATCGCATCGTGCCGAAGCGGATATCCGAGGGCGGGCCGCGCCGCAGCCTGTGGCAGGTCGAAAGCCGCACACAAGCGGTCGAAGGGCCGGTGACGACGCCGATCAACGCGGCGCAATTCCGCGTCGAAAGCACGACACGCAAGAATGCGCAGGGTTATCCGACGAGCTATCAGCTCGATGCCCGGACATACCGACAGCTCGATCCTCGCGCCCGACGACCCCACCCAGATCCGCGCGGGGTTTTCGGCCTACACGATGTGGTCGAGCGCCTACGCGCCGCACGAACTGTTCGCGGCCGGCGCCTATCCGAACGAGAACCCGGAAGTCGACGGCTTGCCGAAATGGGTGACCGCGAAGCGCCCGATCGACGGCAACGACCTCGTGCTCTGGTACACGATCGGCTTTCGCCACGTGCCTCGCGCGGAAGACTGGCCGGCGATGCCTGGCCTCTGGCACGCCTTCCGCTTGCGGCCGTTCAATTTCTTCGACCGCAGCCCCGCGCTCGACGTGCCGCCGCCGCAGGCAGCAGCAAAATGAAAACCATCGAGATCATCTCGCCGTTGCGGTCCTCGCGATCGCCGCGCCGTGCACAAGCGCGCGCGCCGATACGATGGCGCACCGTCGCCCGCAGCTACGCTGCTCTATCTCGACCAACAGGGATGGGAGCAGGCAAGCGAGGAGGCGAAGATCGCGCTCGCCGCCGACTTCATGCGGGTGTTCTGCGGCAATCCCGCGATGCCTCCCGGCGATCTCGTGGGCTGCCTCGATCGTAGCGGACGAGGCCGGCTCGGTTTTGGCGCGTGCAATGTCTTGCGTCGCAACTGTGCCGGGTCCATCGATGACGCCTGCGGCAAATCGCCTTCGCGCCATCCTTTAGTTTTAATCGCACCGCAGCATCGCACGTTGTTCGGTGACAGCGCGGCAACTTGCGGCGTAGGCTCTCTGCAAAAATAACAAGAACACATCATCAGGAGAGAGAACGATGGACGCGACGCTCGAGCGCTCGACCATGCGCAAGGTCTACATGCGCCTGCTGCCATTTGCGATGCTCTGCTACATTCTCGCCTATATCGACCGCATCAATGTCAGCTTCGCCGGGCTCACCATGCGCGACGACATCGGCATGTCGGCCGCGACCTTCGGCTTTGCCGTCGGCATGTTCTATTGGGGCTACTTCATCTTCGAAGTGCCGAGCAACGTGATCCTGGAAAAGATCGGCGCGCGAATCTGGATCGCCCGGATCATGATCACTTGGGGAATCCTTGCCGGCTGCGACCGCATTGGTGACGAGTCTGACGGCTTTCGGAATCGTGCGTTTCCTGCTCGGCGTCGCCGAAGCCGGCTTCTTCCCGGGCCTCATCCTCTATTTCACCTACTGGTTTCCAGCCAATCACCACGCCCGGATCGTCGCCGGGCTTCCTCGTCGGTCTGCCGATTGCGGTTGCGCTGGGCTCACCGATCTCCACCGGACTGCTCGGCCTCGATGGCCTGTTCGGGTTGAAAGGCTGGCAGGTGATGTACATTGCCGAAGCGGTGCCCACAGTTGTGCTCGGCGTCCTGACCTTTTTCGTGCTCACCGACCGTCCGCATCAGGCGAAATTCCTCACCGCCGAGGAGCGCAACTGGCTGATCACCACCATCGCCGGCCGAACGCCGCGCCACCGAGGCGGTGCGCCGCTACACGATGTGGGAGGCGCTGTACAATCCGAAAGTGCTGCTGCTGGCGCTGAACTATCTCGGCATCGTCACGGCCAGCCTCGGCATGCTGTTCTTCATTCCGCAGATCATCAAGTCGCTGGGCAACTACAGCAACATGACGGTCGGCTGGCTCACCATGATCCCCTATATCTGCGGCGGCATCGCCATGGTGGTGTGGGGGCGCATCTCCGACCGCATGGATGAGCGGCGCTGGAATCTGTTCATCGCCTGCGTGTTCTCGACCGTCGGCCTGATCATCGCCGGCATGACCATGGGCACCTGGTGGGCGCTGGTCGGCATGTCGATCGCCGCGATGGGCTTTTACGGCTCCAAGGGTCCGTTCTTCGCGATGCCGCCGATGTTTCTGTCCGGTCCGGCGCTTGCCGCCGGCATTGCCTGGATCAACTCGATCGGCAATCTCGGAGGCTTCTTCGGCCCATGGTATGTCGGCGTCGTGAAGGACATGACCGGCAGCTATGCCGGCGGCCTTTATGGGCTCGCCCTGTTCGGCCTGATCGCGGCTATCGTGTGCGCGCTGTCCCTGCACATCCCGAAACCGGCGATGCCGCAGCCGGAGGTGGTCGCCGCACCGGCGGAGTAGGGACCGTCATCGCGAGGAGCAAAGCGACGAAGCAATCCAGATCTATATCCGCGGATGCAGTCTGGATTGCTTCGCTTCCGGCTACGCGCAAGGGCGCTTCGCCGGAACTCCCACCCGGCGTAGCTCGCGCAGCGAGCGCAGACGGGTCGCTCGCAATGACGTTCACTTTCTCTCCGCCGCTTCTCCGCCGACGACGGCTGATCCCGTTCCACTGCAACCGTCAGCGCCGTAGCGGATGAACTTCTGCACGCGTTTTCCGGTGTCGACCTCGGCGGTGTAGATGTTGCCTTTGCTGTCGAGGCTCACCTGATGCAGCCAGTGGAAGTCGCCGGCCATGCGGCCGCCGCGGCCAAGGCGGCCGAGCTGCTCCAGGCTGCTGCGATTGAGGATGTAGATCGTCTGGTTGGTGTTGTCGCCGACGTAAAGGCACGACTGCGCCTTGTCGCGCGAGAAGTTCATCGACACGGCGGTGCCCGGCATCACCGGCTGGGTGTAGGTGTTGCCGCTGACCCAGCGTTCCGTGACGAAGCCGCATTTGCCGGCCTCGCCATCGGGATTGCTGCAGGCTTTGCCGAGCGCGGGATCCTTGCCGTCGAACACCTGGATGCGGTCGTTGCCGCGATCGCAGACGTAGATCTTGCCGTCGTCGGCAATCTTCACGCAGTGCACGGGGTTGCGGAAGAAGGCGGGCTTCTTCTCGCCCTTGGCCGTGGCCTGCGGCCAGGTTCCGGCAGCGGCGGCCGCGGCATCGTCGATTGGATTGTTGCCGTAGGCGCCGAAGTGACCGATGTATTTTCCACTGTCGGCATCGACCACCAGGATACGGCGATTGCCGTAGCCGTCGGCGACGTAGAGGCGGTTGGTTTTGGGATCGACCACCATGTCGGCCGGCTGATAGAGCAGCGGCGTGCCGTTCATGCCGCCATCCCTGTTGTTGCTGTCGGGTCCGCCAGGCGTACCGCCGATCCGCATCTTGAAATTGCCGTTCATGTCGAACTTCAGAATGAAACCGTCGCCGCCGGCCTTGTTGGTGGTCCAGGGAATGGTCCTGGCGTCGGGCTTGGGAGCCGCGGAGTTGCCGGCGACCCAGACATTGTCCTTGTCGTCGACATAGATGCCGTGCTCGACGTTCGGCCAGACGCAGCCGTCTTCGGTCTTGCATTTGCTACCGAGAAAGCCGGGATCCGCCGGGCCGCCCCATGAGCGCAGCAGCTTGCCGTCGGCATCGAATTCGAGAACCGACGGAGCGGCGCGACAGCAGTCCGCGCCGAACTCGCCGACCCGCGCAAAGCCGAGCGCGTTGGCAGGCTGGCCCTTGGCATCGGTGACGCCGGGCAGGGCCTTCTCGAGTCCGACCTCGTCGTCGTTGAGCGTGCGCGGCCGGTTGTAGACCCAGATATGGTCGTGGCTGTCGACATAGAGGCCGCCGACCTGTCCGAGCAGCCAGCTGTGCGGCAGCGGCAGCGGCCAGGTCGGATCGGACACGAAGTCCGGCGTCTTGCCGGTCTCCGACCGGTCGTAGACACCGGTCTGCTTGAGCAGCTTACCGAGGATCGCGCTGTTCTCGAGCGGACCTGCATCCTCGGCCCTGGCGGGTGCAGCGGCAACGCCGACCAGGCCTGCGACCACGCATGACAGCAGCGTCACGGTTTTTAGTGATTTCATCCCTTAGCCCCTTCTTCTTGTTGGACGAGCCTTTGTGGCTTCGTCTTCTTTGGGTGCGACCGCGTGTTGTTACGCCGAAATCGCCTTCGCCGACTGCACCTCGTTGCGCAGCAGGAATTTCTGGATCTTGCCGGTCGACGTCTTCGGGATCACCCCGAACACCACCGCCTTCGGCGTCTTGAAGCCGGACATGTGGTTGCGGCACCAGGCGATGATCTCGGCTTCGGTCGCCTTCGCGCCTTCCTTCAGTTCGAGGAAGGCGCAGGGCACCTCGCCCCATTTCGGATCGGGCTTGGCGACGACGGCGGCGAACAGCACCGCCGGATGCCTGTAAAGGACATCCTCGACCTCGACCGAGGAGATGTTCTCGCCGCCTGAGATGATGATGTCCTTGGAGCGATCCTTGATGATGACATAGCCGTGCTCGTCGAGCACGCCGAGGTCGCCGGTGTGGAACCAGCCGCCGGCGAAGGCGTCCTTGGTCGCCTTCTCGTTCTTGAGGTAACCCTTCATCACGATATTGCCGCGGAACATCACTTCGCCAATGGTCTCGCCGTCGCGCGGCACTTCTTTCATCGTCAGGGGATCGAGCACGGTGACGGCTTCCTCGAGCGGGTAGGGCACGCCTTGCCGGCGCTTGAAATGCGCGCGCTCGGCCGACGGCAGATCGTCCCAGCCCGGCTGTTCGGCGCAGACGGAGGCCGGGCCGTAGACTTCAGTGAGCCCATAGACATGCGTCAGCTTGATGCCGATGCTTTCGCCGCCTTCGAGAACGGCGACCGGAGGTGCTGCTCCCGCGATCAGACCCACGACCGGCTTTGCACTCTTCCCCTTCGGCGCATTGGCCGCGTTGATCAGCGTGTTGTAGACGATCGGCGCGCCGGCCATGTGGGTGACGCCGTGCTTCGGGATCAGCTCGAAGATTTTCGCCGGATCGACCTTGCGCAGGCAGACATTGACGCCGGCAGCCGCCGCGACCGTCCAGGGGAAGCACCAGCCGTTGCAGTGGAACATCGGCAGAGTCCAGAGGTAGACCGGATGCTGGCCGAGTTGGCCTGCAAGGATGTTGGAGACCGCGTTCAGATAAGCGCCGCGGTGATGGGTGACGACACCCTTGGGATTGCCCGTCGTGCCCGAGGTATAGCTCAGCGCGATCGCGTCCCATTCATCGGCCGGGCGCTTGCCAACGAAGTCGGGATCGCCCTGCGCAACCGCAGCCTCGTATTCGATCGAACCGATGCGCTTGCCGCCGGAGAACGAGGCATCGTCGACGTCGATCACGGCGGGCCTCACGCCGCTCATCTGCTTGATCGCATCCGCGATCACGCCCGCGAATTCGGGATCCACCAGGATGATCTTCGCAGCCCCATGATCGAGCTGGAAGGCAATGGAGGACGCATCGAGGCGGATGTTGAGCGCATTCAGCACCGCGCCGGCCATCGGCACGGCAAAATGCACTTCGTTCATCGCCGGAATGTTCGGCAGCATCGCCGCAACGGTGTCGCCTTCGCCGATGCCTTGCTTGACGAGATACGACGCGAAGCGCCGGCAGCGCTCATAGGTCTGCGCCCAGGTGAAGCTGCGGCCGTCGTAGACCGTGCTGAGGTGGTTCGGATACACGGCCGCGCTGCGCTCGAGGAAGCTCAGCGGCGTCAGCGGCACGTAGTTGGCCGCGTTCTTGTCCAGACCGATATCGTATTGGCTTTGCCTGCTGCCCATCGGTCACCTCCACTAGCGGTCCGATTATAACATTCGCATCCCGTCGACGCGCTTTCGTTTGCGAATGTTAGAATCAAAGGACCACTAGCAACTATTGAATTCTAGTGGAGCTTTGGATTTGACGTTCGCTTTCGAACTCGCGGCTTGCGTGGAGCGAACGTCAAATCCGCTCCACTAGGTGAAGACTTTACAAGAACCCGATGGAAATCCACGGGAATATCGCCACGATCGCAAGCCCCACCAGCAGCGCCAGCATATAGCCCCAGATCGGCCTGATGCCCTGTGCCGGATCGACGCGTCCGATCGCGCAGGCCGCATAATAGCCGACCCCGAAGGGCGGCGCGAACAATCCCATGCCCATGGCAAGGATAATGATCATGGCATAGTGCACCTCGTGCACGCCGACCTGTTTGGCAATCGGGAACAACAGCGGCCCGAACAGCACGATAGCCGGGATACCTTCCAGCACGCTGCCGAGGATCACGAAGGCGATGATCGAGACCGCGATGAAGCTCGCGGAACCGCCGGGCAGGCCGGTCATGGCCTGCGCAAGGGCGCGCGAGAAACCCGACTGGGTCAGGCCCCAGGCCATGCCGGTGGCGGTACCGATGATCAGGAGGATCGCGCCGGACAGGCACGCGGTTTCGATCAGCATCGGCATCAACCGCCGCCAGTCGAAACGGCGATAGACGATGAGGCCGGCGAGAAAGCCATAGACAATGCCGATGGTGGAGACTTCGGTTGCTGTCGCAATGCCCTCGACCACGGCGTAGCGGATCACGAAGGGCAGTGCGAGCGCGGGGAGGGCTATGATGAAGGCGCGGCCGATCTGGTTGGCGCTGGCCCGCTTCACATGGCTCAGATCTTCCTTGCGGTAGCGCCACCAGACCAGCGCGGACAGTGTGATCGCCAGCACCACGCCCGGCAGCAACCCGCCGGTGAACAGCGCCGAGATCGACACGCCCGTGACCGAGCCGATCGTGATCAGAACCAGGCTCGGCGGAATGGTTTCAGTCTGCGCGCCGGTAGCGGCGAGCAGCGCCACGAGGTCGCCGGGGCGGGCGCCCCGCGCCCGCATTTCCGGAAACAGGACAGGCGCGACCGCCGCCATGTCGGCGGCCTTCGAGCCCGATATGCCCGACACCAGATACATGGCGCCGACCAGCACGTAATGCAGCCCGCCCCTGACATGGCCGAGCAGGCTCGCCAGGAACGCCACCATGGCGCGCGCCATGCCGGTCATCTCGATGAGCAGCCCGAGAAAGACGAACAAGGGCACCGCGAGCAGGATCAGATGGCTCATGCCCTCGTCCATGCGCCCGATCAACACCAGCAGCGGCGTGCGCGTGGTCAGCGCCAGATAACCGAAGATCGCAAGGCCAAAGCCGAACGCGATCGGCACGCCCGCGAACACGCAAAAGCCGGCGACGCCAACGAAGAAAATCAACAGATTGATGTTGCCGAGCGGCCGCAAAAAAGGCTGCGCCAGCCAGAACAATCCGCAGATGACCGCGACGGTCACGGCCGCGGCGGCCACCATCTTCAGATCGCCGAAACGCGCCAGTCGCAACAGCGCGAACACCGCCATCAGGCAGGTGCCGACCACGAGTGCTGCCGCGCGCCAAGTGTTGGAAATCTGCAGCGCCGGCGTGGTGATGAAGCTTTCCTCATAAGCGTATTCGTAGGCCGGATGCACGATGAGCAGCAGGAACGCCAGCGCAGCACACGTCGCCACCAGATCGAGATAAGCCCACATCCGCGGACCGGCCGTTGCGACCAGCGCCGTCATGCGCATGTGCTCGGAGCGGCGGAACGCCACGACCGCACCGAGCATCGCCAGCCACAGGAACAGGATCGAGGCGAGTTCGTCCGACCAGATCAGCGGCGTGTGCAGCACATAGCGCGACACCACACCGGCAAACAGGATGACGATCTCGGCGACGACAAGCAGCGCCGCCGGGATTTCGACCAGCGTTCCGAGCCAGGATTCGAGGGACGCGACAAACGAACGGCGGCGAGGGGAGTTCACCTCGCCGCCTGCTTCCTCTGCTTCGGTGTGAGCCATCACGGCCCTCTGGCTTACGAGAGTTTGCCGACCGCCTTCTCGAGCAGCGCCCAGGCCTGCTCGCCGTATTTACCTTTCCACTCATTATAGAAGCCGGCGCTGCGCAGCTTGTCGCGGAACGGCGCGACGTCGGGCTGGTTGAACACCAGGCCCTTGCTTGCCAGCTCGTCCTTCACGGTCGCGTTAAGCTTCTCGGTGTCGGCGCGCTCCTTGACCGCGGCGGCGTTCACGTTCCTGGCCACGATCGTCTTGATATCGTCCGGCAAGGCCGCCCATGCGCGGCGGTTCATCAGGAACCAGAAGCCGTCCCACATGTGGTTGGTCATCGAGCAGTATTTCTGCACTTCATAGAGCTTCGCCGTCGAGATCAGCGCCAACGGGTTCTCCTGGCCCTCGACGATCCTGGTCTGCAGCGCAGAATAGACCTCGCTGAAATTGATCGAGGCGGGTGAAGCGTCGAACGCCTTGAACATCGAGGTCCACAGCGGCGACACCGGCACGCGGATCTTGAAACCCTTGTAGTCGTCGGGCCCGTTGATCGGGTGGCTCGACGACGTGGTCTGGCGAAAGCCGTTGTCCCAGATCTTCTCCATCACCTCGAGACCGGCCTTGTTGATCTCGCCACGCACCCATGCGCCGAGTTCGCCGTCCATGGTCTTCCAGACCGTCGGATAATCCGGGAATGCGAAGCCGATGCCGTTGATCGAGGCCGCCGGCACCAGGGTCGACAGGATCAGTCCGGACAGCGTGAAGAACTCGATGCCGCCGGAGCGCACCTGGCTCAGCATGTCCGTGTCCGAGCCCAGCTGGCTGTTCGGGAAAACCTGCATGTCGAAGCGGCCATTGGTCTCGGCCTTGATCGCCGCGGCCATCTCGCGCGCCCGCGTCATGAACGGATGCTGCTCAGGCAGGTTGTTGGCGAACTTGTAGGTCCATTCGGCCTGTTGGGCGCGCGCCACAAAGGGCGCGCCGACGCTGCCCAGCACCGCTGACGCGGCGGAGGCCTTCAACAAATTGCGTCGGGAAAACTTCATGGGATCGAACTCCTTGGGTTCTTGTTCTTGCGAGGCACTGCGCCGGAACCGCGGGCGCACATCGGTGACGGCTTATTGCAGCGTTTGCGACGGAGCCGCAACCGCGGCCTGCGGACGGTCCCAACGCTGCAAACGCATCGCTCGCAGCTACGGCAAGAGGCTTGCGAGTCCGGGTTTGGACTGAGCTTGGCTGCGAGCAACTCCCGCTAAATAATTGATCTAATTATAGATATAAATATTCCATAATATACCTTATGCGAATCGCGGATAGCCGGACCGGAGAATGCGGGCGCGGATTACAGCGGTCAGCTACCGTCCTCTGAACCGCGGCTTGCGCCGCTCCATGAAGGCCGCGACGCCCTCCTTGTGGTCTTCGCTCATGCTCGCCAGCGCGAACTGGTCGACGTCCATGTGAGCCGCGAGATCGTCGAGCGCGTGCGCGAGACGGTTGACCGTCAGCTTGGTCATCGCCACCGACATCGGCGGCTGCCGGGCGATCTTTTCGGCGAGCACCATCGCGGCATCGAAGGCCTGACCGGGCGGCGCCACCTCCTCCACCAGTCCCCATTCCCGCGCGTCCTGCGCCGAGATGCGCTCGTCCGCGACGATCACGGCCTGCTTGGTGCGCGCCGGGCCCATCAGATGCAGCATGCGCGGCACGCTCTGCCAGCTCATGTTCATGCCGAGCCCGATCTCGGGCACGCGCATATGCGCATTCGCTGCCATCACCCGGAAATCCAGCGCCACCGCCAGCGCAACGCCGCCGCCGATGCAGAAGCCTTCGATCGCGCCGATGGTGACCTGCTCCATCTCCTGCCAGGCGCGCGTCAGCCGCGGCCCGACCTTGAGCGAGCGCCGCAGCGCGCCGAGGTCCATGGTTTTGCGCGCGCGGCCCTCCGCGTCCTTCAGGTCGAAACCAGCGGAGAACGTCGTGGCGCTGCCCGTCAAAACGACCACCGATGTGTCGCCGTCATCCTCGAAGCTGCGTGCCACGGATGTGAGCTGGCGCATGATTTCCGGCGACATCGCATTGACGCCATCGCCGCGATCGAACCGTACCACGGCGATGCGGCCGTCGGGCCCGAGCCCTTTTTCGATTTTGATGTAGTCCGGCAAGCCTGCCTCCCCGTTTGTTTTGCAGCACGATAACGGAGCGCGCCGCCTCGACATAGCCGGATTTTTTCCGGTATTCTCATGGCATGAGCGATCACGATCATGACCACGACCATTCGGAGCTGTCGGAGATCGAGCTGCGCGTCCGCGCGCTGGAGACCGTGCTGACCGAGAAAGGTTATGTCGATCCGGCCGCGCTCGATGCCATCGTGCAGGCCTACGAGACCCGGATCGGCCCACATAATGGCGCGCGCGTCGTCGCCAAGGCCTGGACCGATCCGGAGTTCAAACGCGCATTGCTCGATGATGCGACCAAAGCGGTCGGCACGCTCGGCCATGTCAGCCGGGTCGGCGATCATCTCGTTGCGGTCGAGAACACACCGCAACGCCACAACATGGTCGTGTGCACGCTGTGCTCCTGTTACCCCTGGGAAATGCTGGGGCTGCCGCCGGTCTGGTACAAGGCTGCGCCCTATCGCTCGCGCGCGGTCAAGGACCCGCGCGGCGTGCTCGCCGATTTCGGCGTGAGCGTCCCGAAGGACACCGAAATCCGGGTCTGGGATTCCACCGCGGAGACGCGCTTCCTGGTGCTGCCGATGCGCCCGAAGGGCACGGAAGGCTGGAGCGAGGAAAAACTCGCCGACCTCGTGACGCGGGATTCCATGATCGGCACCGGTTTCCCGAAACAGCCGGGTTCGCCTTCATGAACGGCGTGCATGACATGGGCGGCATGGACGGCTTCGGCAAGGTCGAGGCGGAGCCGAACGAGCCGATGTTTCATACGCGCTGGGAAAGCCGTGTGCTGGCGATGGTGCGCGCCATGGGCGCGGCCGGCGCCTTCAACATCGACACCTCGCGCTTCTATCGCGAGTCGTTGCCGCCGGATGTCTATCTCGCGAGCTCCTACTACAAGAAATGGTTTCTGGGCCTCGAGGACATGCTGATCGCCCGGGGTTTCATCGGCAAGGCGGAAGTCGCAGAGGGCCACGCGCTGGAGCCGGCGAAAACGCTCAAGCGCGGCAAGTTCACCACCGGCGACGTCGAGCGCGTCATGGCGCGCGGCAAGTTCGGACGCGACGCGCAGGCGCCGGCGAAATTCAAGGCCGGCGATCGCGTGCGCGCCAAAAACATCCATCCCCTCACCCACACGCGGCTGCCGCGCTATGTGCGCGGCCACCTCGGCGTGGTCGAGCGCGATCACGGCGTCCAGGTGTTTCCGGATTCGGCGGCGACCGATGCCGGCGAGAATCCGCAATGGCTCTACACCGTCGTGTTCGACGGCACCGAGCTGTGGGGCCCGGACAGCGACGCCAGCGTGAAGATCTCGGTCGACGCGTTCGAGCCTTATCTGGAGAAGGCGTGATGGACGCGGCAGCGGCGCAGGCAGCTACCAGCGCCCTGCCCGATATCCCCTGCGACGCCGAGGGACCTGTGTTCCGCGAACCCTGGGAAGCCCAGGCCTTCGCCATGGCGCTGGCGCTGCATGAGCGCGGCGTGTTCACCTGGCCGGAATGGGCGGAAACGCTGGGCGCGCAGATCAAGCGCGCGCAGGCCGAAGGCGATCCGGATACGGGCGAGACCTATTACCGGCATTGGCTCGCGACCTTGGAGACACTGGTCGCGGCCAAGGGCGTTGCCACCTCGGAGCTCTTGCATCGCTATCGCGACGCCTGGGATCGGGCCTCCGACCGCACGCCGCACGGCAAGCCGATCGAGTTGCGGGAAGAGGATTTCGGGTAGTTCCCCGTCATTGCGAGGAGCGTAAGCGACGAAGCAATCCAGACTGTGTCCGCGGGTGCATTCTGGATTGCTTCGCTTCGCTCGCAATGACGGCCGTGGGAAAACAGCCTTCCCGCACTGGGATCAACCCGCGTATTCCGGCATAAGATCCCCTCATTCCCGGCTACGGTGCGACTCCATGACCCCTTCCCGCGATATTTCACGCCTGATCGAGATCATGGCCCAGCTGCGTACGCCCGTGACCGGCTGTCCCTGGGACCTCGAGCAGAATTTTGCGACGATCGCGCCCTACACCATCGAGGAAGCTTACGAGGTCGCGGATGCGATCGCGCGGGGCGATTTCGACGATCTCAGGGACGAGCTCGGCGATCTCCTGCTGCAGGTGGTCTATCACGCGCGCATGGCCGAGGAGCAGAACGCGTTTGCCTTCGGCGACGTCGTGGAAGCAATCACCCGCAAGATGATCCGGCGTCATCCGCATGTGTTCGCCGACAAGGACGGCAACATCCAGCCGGCCGGCGTCAAGAGCGCCTGGGAGCGCATCAAAGCCGAGGAGAAAGCCGAGCGCGCCGCGCGCCGCGGCGGCGAAGCGCAGCACAAATCGCTGCTTGCAAACGTCAAGGCCGGCCTGCCCGCGCTGACGCGTGCGATGGAGTTGCAGCGCAAGGCCTCCACCGTCGGCTTCGACTGGAACGATCCGCGCGCCGTCCTGAACAAGATCAGGGAAGAGGCCGACGAGATCGAGGCTGCGCTGGATTCCGCCGACAAGGACGAGCTTGCGGCCGAGACCGGCGATCTCCTGTTCGCGCTGGTCAACCTCGCGCGCCACATCGATGCCGACCCTGAAATGACGCTGCGCGGCGCCAACGCCAAGTTCGAGCGCCGCTTCGCCTATATCGAGCGCGCGCTCGCCGCGCAGGGCCGCACACTCGATGGCGCGACGCTGGAAGAGATGGA
The DNA here is from genome assembly GCA_963732085.1 of uncultured Alphaproteobacteria bacterium. GTDB lineage: Bacteria > Pseudomonadota > Alphaproteobacteria > Rhizobiales > Xanthobacteraceae > Bradyrhizobium. The sequence continues at coordinate 159,009 of CAVSYJ010000004.1, forward strand.
TGCGCTGTGGGATGAGGCGAAGGCGAGAGGAGTAGCGCGGCTATCTCTTCCCCGGCGAAGGGCGTATGATCATGGCGACGGAGTGAGCGACCACGTCGGGACCTGCGATGAAGCTTCCTCGCCGCCAGTTTTTGTCCATGGCCACGACCGCAATCGGCGCTGCCCGCGCTATCGCGCGCTGGCATATGCGGAAACCTATCCGGCGCGTCCGGTGCGCATGCTCGTCGGCTTTGCGGCCGGTGGCGCGCCCGACATCGCCGCGCGCCTGGTGGCGCAATTTCTGTCCGACCGGCTTGGCCAGCAATTCATCATCGAGAACCGGCCGGGCGCCGGCGGCAACATCGCCACCGAGGCCGTGGTCGACGCGTCCCCTGATGGTTACACGCTGCTGATGGCGGGCCTGCAGAACGCGGTCAACACCACGCTCTATCATAATCTCAAATATGATTTTGCCCGCGACATGGCGCCGGTCGCTGGCGTCAGCCATGAGAACTACGGCATGGAAGTCCATCCGTCCTTCTCTGCGAAAACGGTCCCCGAATTCATCGCCTATGCCAAGGCCAATCCGGGCAAGCTCAACATGGCCTCGCCCGGCAACGGCACGGGGCCGCACATGGCCGGCGAGTTGTTCAAGATCATGGCCGGCGTCGACATGCTTCACGTGCCCTACCGCGGTTCGCCGCCGGCGTTGACGGATCTGCTTGGCGGACAGGTGCAGATGATGTTCAGCCCCCTCTCCTCGTCGATTGAATATGTGAAGGCCGGCAGGCTTCGCGCGCTCGCCGTGACATCGGCCGCGCGCTCGGAGGTGCTGCCGGATATTCCGACCGTCGGTGAATTCGTTCCCGGGTACGTGTCGGCCGGCTGGTTCGGCGTCTGCGCGCCGCGGAAAACGCCGGCCGAGATCATCGACCTGCTCAACCGGGAGATCAATGCGGGGCTTGCGGATCCGAAAATGAAGGCCCGGTTTGCCCAACTCAGCGCCACAACGTTCGGAGGTTCGCCGTCCGACTTCGCCAGGCATATCGCCGATGAGACGGAGAAATGGGGCAAGGTGGTGCGCGCCGCCAATCTCAGGGCGGATTAGGGCGTACCCTCATAAATCCCAAGGGACGATGCGTCCGGTCCAGCGGAAATTGACGCGAACGGCTTGAACGCGTTGCGCGCGAGCGGCAACAAACACGGGGCGTCTCAAGACAGGAAGCTCTCATGCGAATTGCGACTTCTGTGTTCGCCGTGCTGCTGGCCCTGATCGTCACGCCAGCTCAAACTCTCGCAGGCGGTTATGCCAACCTCGTTGTGGTCACCGGACCGGGAATTCAAACCGAAGGCGTCGCCATCAGGGGCTGCTGGCCGGGCCATCTCCCCTTCGCCGATACAAGCAAGGGCGCCGTCGATGAACCGCCGGCAGACCTTCCCCGCTATGTGCTGAGCGGCAAGACCGAGCGGGGCGAAACGTTCACGATCCTGTACGTGCGGGATCCGTCCGGGCACGCTTTCATCTACCTGCCGCCGCTGAGCGAGACCGACCATCCCCAGCATTTGAATGAGGAGAGCGGCGCGTATTACGCGGAACATGCGGGCAAGTGGTATCCGTTTTTCCGCTTGGCTCAGTTTGCGATGTGGGACGACCTGATTGCCGGAGCCGTAGCGCAGTCAGGCCGGCGCCAGTGAGGTGATGCATACGCCTCATAAATTCCGGTTGCTCACATCGCATGCGGCACGGCCGCATAGCGGTTCACCACGATATCCCGCTTGGTCTCGTCCACCCGCACGGTCATGTCGAAACGGCCGTCGTGCAGCTCTTTGTTCAGCACCTCGGCATTGCGATGCAGCCAGGAAATCCCGGCGCCGTCGGAGGCGTCGATCGAGAGATCGAGCGTGGTCCGCGACTCGGCGAGCCGCGTCTCGATCGCCGCGAGCAGTGCGTCGACCCCCTCCCCGCTGACGGCCGACACCAGAATAGCAGGGATGATCGGGCGAGCGCCGCGCCGCGATGTTGCGCAAGTTCTCTTTCTCGTCCGGCGCGAAGCGATCGATCTTGTTCCAGACCTCGATGATCCTGCCACCGGCCGAAGGATCGATGCCGAGCTGACGCAGCACCGCATCGACGTCCTTCTCCTGCGCCTCGGCATCCTCGTGCGAGATGTCGCGGACATGCAGGATGACATCGGCTTCCAGCACCTCCTCCAAGGTGGCGCGGAACGCGGCGACAAGCTGCGTCGGCAGGTTGGAGATGAAGCCGACCGTGTCCGACAGCATCGCCTTGCCGCCGTGCGGCAGACGCAGCGCGCGCAATGTAGGGTCAAGAGTCGCAAACAGCATGTCGGCGGCTTGCACGTCGGCGCGCGTCAGGCGGTTGAATAGCGTCGATTTGCCGGCATTGGTGTAGCCGACCAGCGCCACCACGCGATACGGCACGCGCTTGCGGCCCTCGCGATGCAGCCGCCGCGTCGCCTGCACTTTTTTCAAATCGTTCTCCAGCCGCAGGATGCGCTCGCCGATCTGGCGGCGGTCGGCCTCGATCTGGGTTTCGCCGGGACCGCCCATGAAGCCGAAGCCGCCGCGCTGGCGCTCCAGATGGGTCCATGACCGCACCAGCCTGGAGCGCTGGTAGTTGAGATGCGCGAGCTCGACCTGCAGCGCGCCTTCTTTCGTCTTGGCGCGGCGGCCGAAGATTTCCAGGATCAAGCCGGTGCGGTCGACCACTTTGGTGTTCCAGGCCTTCTCGAGATTGCGCTGCTGGATCGGCGACAACGCGCAATCGACCACCACGAGCTCGATGTCGTGACCGGCGATCAGCCCGGTGATCTCTTCAACCTTGCCTTTGCCGAGAAAGGTCGCGGGACGAATTTGCGCGATCGGCGCGATCAGCGCGTCGGCGACCACAAGATCGATCGCGGCCGCTAACCCCTTGGCCTCGTCCAGCCGCGCTTCGAAATCGCGCAAGGCATGGGCATCCGTTTGCGCGTCGGCCTCGCCGCGGCGCATCCGCAAATACGGGCCGATCACGATTGCTCGGCCGCTGGCCTTGCCCCCTGCCGACCGCGGACGGTCAGCTCCCCCTTCCCAGTTCCGGGGTTCCAATCAAATCACTCTCAAGCAGGAGCATCCTCGCCGCCCTCGAACAACTGGATGGGTGCGCCGGGCATGATGGTCGAGATCGCATGCTTGTAGACAAGCTGCGAGTGTCCGTCGCGCCGGAGCAGCAGGCAGAAATTGTCGAACCAGGTGACAATGCCCTGCAGCTTCACTCCATTGACCAGAAAGATCGTCAGTGGCGTCTTGGTTTTACGAACGTGGTTGAGGAAGGTGTCTTGTAGGTTTTGTGCGCGGTCTGCCGCCATTGTTGTTATCCCGCCATTTTACTTTTCTCGTTGAACGGTTCTGCCCTCTCGCGGAGCCTTCCCCGTTTGCCGTGCCCCCATGAGATCCCCCTCCGAGGCCAAAGCGGTGCAATTAGAAGGCAGGCGCGGATTTTAGGCAAGCCGCTTCCGCGCATCAACGCAGCCGGCTTTCCCGCCAAAAGCAGGTCATGCGGCGGAATTTTCCCAAGCAAATGCATGAATGCGGGCGCATGATCCGGAAAAGTGGGCACCGGTTTTCCGATAAGATCATGCGCAAACAGAGTTACCCGACCCCGAGCGCCTTCAGCTTGCGATGGAGCGCCGAGCGCTCCATGCCGACAAATTCCGCTGTGCGAGAGATGTTGCCGGAGAAGCGGCTGATCTGGGCGATCAGATAGTCGCGCTCGAACACCTCGCGCGCCTCGCGCAGCGGCAGGCCCATGATGTGCTCGCCATTGTTGCTGTTGGGCATGGCCGGCACCATCGAGCCGACGTCCTGCGGCAGCATGTCGGCGGTGATGATGACCTCCGGCCCGCCGCCGGCGAGGATCATCACCCGCTCGACATTGTTGCGAAGCTGGCGGACGTTGCCGGGCCAGACATGCGACTGCAGCACCGCCATGGCGTCCTGCCCGATCTGGCGCTTCGGCAGGCCGGTGTTGGCCGAAATCTGGTCCATGAAATAGTCGATCAACTCGGGAATGTCCTCGCGCCGCTCCGACAGCGGCGGCACGCGGATCGGCACCACCGACAGGCGATGATAGAGGTCCTCGCGGAAGCGGCCGGCGGCGATCTCCTCTTCGAGGTTGCGCGCGGTCGACGAGATGATGCGCACGTCGACCTGCACCTTGCTGGTGCCGCCGACGCGCTGGAAGGTCTGGTCGACCAGCACGCGCAGAATCTTGTTCTGGGTCTCGCGCGGCAGATCGCCGATCTCGTCGATGAACAGCGTGCCGCCATGCGCTTCCTCCAGCGCGCCGACCTTGCGCTGCTCGCCATTGGCATGGTCGACCCCGAACATTTCCTCTTCCATCCGTTCCGGCGTGATGGCGGCGGCGTTGATGACGACGAACGGACCCTCGGTAGCGCGTCGAGTGCTGGTGCAGCGTGCGCGCCGCCAGCTCCTTGCCGGCCCCGGACGGGCCCACGATCAGGATGCGGCTGTTGGCCTTGGCCGCGCGCTCCACGGTCTGGCGCAGCTGGTTCATGCAGGGCGAATGGCCGGTCAGGACGCTCGCGGTCGGCGCCAGCTGCTTCAGCTCCCTCACCTCGCGCTTCAGCCGCGAGGTTTCCAGCGCGCGCGTCGCGACCAGGATCAGCCGGTCCGACTTGAACGGCTTTTCGATGAAGTCATAGGCGCCGCGCTTGATCGCCGCCACCGCGGTCTCGATGTTGCCGTGGCCCGAGATCATCACGACCGGCAGCTCGGGATTGTCCTTCTTGATCTGTTCGAGCAGTTGCAAGCCGTCGAGCTTGGAGCCCTGCAGCCAGATGTCGAGGAACACCAGATGCGGCCGGCGGTTGCGACACTTCCGCCAGCGCGGTGTCGCTGTCGCGCGCGGTGCGCGTGGAAAATCCCTCGTCATCCAGGATGCCCGCGACCAGATCCCGGATATCGGCCTCGTCATCGACGATCAGAATGTCACTTGCCATGGATCGCGCCCCCGCCTGTCAGTTGCCTGTTGCGGCTTCGATTTTTGTTTCATGATTAGTCGTCTCTGCCCCGCCTTTGGTTTCCCCCTCGGGCGGCTTAGTTTCTTCACCTGCCGGCGCCGTCGTGACGGCGGCCCCTGTCTGGCCTTCGATGGTCGACTTGCCGTGACCGGTGACCGAAAAGCGCAGGCGCATCCAGGCGCCGCGCTGTCCTTCGCGAAAGTCGGAGGCGTCCTTCAGCTCGATGCGGCCGCCATGGTCTTCCAGCACACGGCCGACAATGGCGAGTCCCAGCCCCGTGCCCTTGGCGCGAGTCGTCACATATGGCTCCAGCAGCCGCTGCCGCGCCACCTTGGGCAAGCCGATGCCGTTGTCGATCACGTCAATCAGGATATCGTCGTTCTCGCGCTGGGCGATGACATCGATGCGACCCTTGCCGAGCTCTGCCGCCGGCACCTGCTCGATCGCTTCGGTGGCGTTCTTGATGATGTTGGTCACCGCCTGCGAGATCAGCCGGCGGTCGAACTGCGCCTTCAGCGGGTCTTCCTTGATGTCGGCCTCGATCTCGATCTCGGGATGGGCAACCTTCATCAGGAACACCGCCTGCCGCACGGTGTCGGCGACGTCCTCGCCCTCGATCACGGGCTTGGGCATCCGCGCAAAGCGCGAGAACTCATCGACCATCCGCCTGATGTCGTCGACCTGGCGGATGATGGTATCGGTGCATTGATCGAACACCGACTTGTCTTCGGTGATGGTTTTGCCGAATTTGCGGCGGATGCGCTCCGCCGACAACTGAATCGGCGTCAGCGGATTCTTGATCTCATGGGCGATACGGCGCGCGACGTCGCCCCAGGCCGAGGTGCGCTGCGCCGACACCAGGTCGGTGATGTCGTCGAGGGTGATGATGTAGCTGTCGCGCGACTGACTGGTCAGCTCGGCGCTGACCCGCACCGACAGGTTCCGCTCGTTGCCGTCGCGCAGGATCGTGACATTGCCCTGCACCAGCCGCTGCGTGCTCTCGCGCGCGGTTTTCATCATCTCGTCGAGTTCCGGAAGCACGTCGGAGAGCGGATGGTCGAGCGTCTCCGATTCGGCGTGCCCGATCAGTTTTTCCGCGGAGCGGTTGAGGATGCCGACGCTGCCGGAGGCGTCGACGCCGATGATACCGGCGCTCGCCGACGACAGCACCGCCTCGATGAAGCGGCGGCGGCTGTCGATCAGTTCGCTGGCGTTGACCAGCTCATCGCGCTGGGTGCGCAGCTCCTGCGTCATCTTGTTGAAGGTCTCGCCGAGCTGGGCGAGGTCGCCGCCGGATTTCACCACCGGCACCTGGACGTTCAGATTGCCGGTCGAGACGTCGCTCGCCGCGGACATCAGCCGGCGGATCGGCGACACCAGCCAGTTGGCGAAGTTGAGGCCGATCAGCACCGAGGCCATCAGGATCGTCAGCGCGATCACCGCGAACATCAGCGCGAACGCGACCTGGATGCCGAGCCGGCGCGACTCGATCTGGGCATATTCGGCAACACTGGTCTCGGTCTGCTTGAGCTGTGCGACCACCCGGGGATCAAGCAGCCGGGCGACATAGAGGAATATGTCGTCGTAGTTGCGCAGCCGGATCACCGCCGCGACATAATTGGCCTCGGGGAACACCGCGATCTGCGGATCGCTGTCGTTGACGTTCCTGAGAAAGTCCGGCGGCGGGCTGGTGAAATCCTGCTTGATGCCGGTCTGCGCCGTCACCAACACCTTGCTGTCCTTGTCGATCAGCATCGCGCCCGGCAGGTTGCGCTGCCCGGCATTGGCCGTGAGGAACTCCTGGAACGACTTGGGATCCTGGTCGTAGAGCGGCCGTGCCCGCCAGAGATCGTTGGCCATGCCGAGAATGTCGCCGCGGATCAATTGCGCATGCTCGTAGGTGTAGGCGCGCGCGATGATCAGCGAGTTCTGGATCACCTCGCGCGTCGGACCCGAGAACAACCGGTCGAGGCCGCGTTCGATGGTGACGTTGGCGACGACCGCGACCAGTACCGCCGGCAGCACCGCGATGATCGAGAACAGGCTGACGATCTGCACATGCAGCCGCGCGGCGGCCCGCCCGCGCCGCCTCGCCTGCACCACCTGCCAGACTTCGCGGACGATGATGCCGACCAGAAGCAGGATGGTCGCCGCGTTGATCATCAGGAAGGTGCGCACCACCTGGCGCGTCGGCTCGATCGGGGTCAGACCCGTCAGCACCATGAAGGTGAGAAACGCCGACAACAGCGCAAGCACGACCGCGACCGGAGCGAGCCAGCGCCGGAACGAGAAGCTTCCGCCCTCGGCAAGCGACGGATCGAACGGAACGGCCGGTGTGTCTGCGCTGGTCATCGACGGAAAAGGGTGATGCTCGAATGGCTTTAACGCCCGCGGGACGGCGGACTGATGCATTCATATCACAATGTTGCCGAATTGCGACAATTCCGCGGCGCATTCTCAAGTCAAAATGCGTTGTCCACCCGCGACGCTTCGACCCAGGCCGTCAGGCGTTCCTGGCTGCTAGCCGCCGCTGCGGTAGACCTGAATATCCAGATCCCTGATCTTCTTCCGCAGCGTATTCCGGTTCAGTCCAAGCAGATCGGCGGCGCGGATCTGGTTGCCGCGGGTCGCCGCCAGCGCCGCGGTCAAGAGCGGCACCTCGATCTCCTTGAGGATGCGGTGATAGAGGCCGGGCGGCGGCACGCCATTGGGGAAGCCGGAGAAGTGCGAGGACAGATAAGCCTCGACCGCGCCGCCGAGATTGTCGACGCCAAGCGGAATACCGCCGCCCGAGGTCACCGCGGGGGGCGCCAGCTCGCCATCGATGACCGAGGCGGTGATGACGTCCTGCGGATAGAGCGCGGCGAGCCGCCGCGCGAGATTCTCCAGCTCGCGCACATTGCCGGGCCAGCGATGCTGCTTCAGCCGCTCCAGCGCCGGCGAGTCGAGCTTCTTCGACGGCAGGCCGTCTTTCTCGGCCAGCGCAAAGAAGTGGCGGATCAGGTCGGGCAGATCCTCGATGCGTTCGCGCAAGGGCGGCAGCCGCAGCGGCACGACATTGAGGCGGAAGAACAGATCTTCGCGGAACAGGCCCTGCTGGATCAGGATGCGCAGATCCTTGTTCGAGGCGGCGACGATGCGCACGTCGGTCTTGATCGGGGTGCGGCCGCCGACGGTGGTGTATTCGCCCTGCTGCAGCACGCGCAGCAGCCGCGTCTGCGCCTCCATCGGCATGTCGCCGATCTCGTCGAGGAACAGCGTGCCGCCCTCGGCCTGCTCGAAGCGGCCGGAGGCGCGGGTATTGGCGCCGGTGAAGGCGCCGCGCTCATGGCCGAACAACTCGGACTCGATGAGGTCGCGCGGAATCGCCGCCATGTTGACGGCCACGAACGGTCCGTTGCGGCGCTTGCCGTAATCGTGCAGCGCGCGCGCCACCAGCTCCTTGCCGGTGCCGGATTCGCCGGAGATCATCACCGTGAGATCGGTCTGCATCAGCCGCGCCAGCACGCGGTAGATTTCCTGCATCGCCGGCGAGCGGCCGACCAGCGGGATCGAATCGAACTCGGTCTCTTCCGCCGGAGCAGCGGCGCGCTCCTTGGGTTCGGCCAGCGCGCGGCCGACGATCGAAATCAGCTCCTTCAGGTCGAACGGTTTCGGCAGATATTCGTAAGCGCCGCGTTCGGAGGCGCGGATCGCCGTCATGAAGGTGTTCTGGGCGCTCATGATGATCACGGGCAGGTTCGGCCGCATCTTCTTGATGCGCGGCAAGAGGTCGAACGCGTTCTCGTCGGGCATCACCACGTCGGTGATGACGAGATCGCCCTCGCCCTGGCTGACCCAGCGCCACAGCGTTGCGGCATTGCCGGTGAGCCGCACCTCGTAACCGGCGCGGGACAGCGCCTGGTTCAAAACCGTTCGAATGGCCGTGTCGTCGTCTGCGACCAGGATGCTACCAGCAGGCATTGTCGTCCCTCATCTGGCTCCCTCCGGAGCGTGCGAAGGCGTCCCGGCAACGTCGTCGCGATTGGTTTGATCGAGGTGTTTGGCACCGTTGTACATCGGAAGCAGCACGCGGAAGGTGGTCTTGCGCGGCTGCAACTCGCATTCGATGATCCCACCGTGATCGCCGACGATCTTGGCGACCAGCGCCAGGCCCAGCCCGCTGCCGGACTGCTTCGTCGTGACGAAAGGATCGAAAAGATTTGGCAACAGATCTTCCGGCACGCCGGAGCCGTTGTCCTTGACGCAGAACTCCAGCGGCAACGACACCCGCGTCTTCTTGCCGGGCACCGACAGCCGCACGCCCGGGCGGAACGCCGTCGTCAGCTGAATCTCCGCATCCGTGCCGAGATCGACCACGGCTTCGGCGGCGTTCTTCACCAGATTGAGGAACACCTGGATCAGCTGATCCTGGTTGGCATGCACCGGCGGCAGCGAAGGATCGTAGTCCTCGACGAAGCGGACATTGCGGGCAAAACCGGACTGCGCCAGCCGTTTGACGTGATCGAGCACGGAATGGATGTTGACGGGGCCGCGCGCCACCGGTCGATCGTCGCCGAACACTTCCATGCGATCGACGAGGGTGACGATGCGGTCGGCCTCGTCGCAGATCAGCCGCGTCAGCATGCGGTCCTCGGAGGAGGCCTGCTGTTCCAGAAGTTGCGCCGCGCCGCGAATGCCCGACAACGGGTTCTTGATCTCGTGCGCCAGCATAGCGGCGAGAGCGATCACGCTGCGCGCGGCGCTGCGATGGGTCAATTGCCGGTCCATCTTGTCGGCGATGGTGCGCTCCTGCAGCATCACCACGATATGGCCGGGACGTTCGGTCAGCGGCGCGACATGCAGATCGACCTGCCGGTCGCCGCCCATGCGCGGCGTGCCGAGATCGACCTTGTATTCGTTGACGGCCGAATGATGCGAACGCACCTGGTCGATCAGCGCCAGCAACGGGCTGCCGAACGGCACGAGCTCTTTCAGCGACTGCCGCTTCAGGAACTGGGTCGAAATCTCGAAGAAGGATTCGGCGGCGATATTGGCGTCGACGATCTTGCCGTCCGGACCAATGAGGATCACCGGATTGGGCAATGCGTTGAGGATCGCTTCGCCATCCGACGGCGCAGGCCTGCGATGTTCGAGGGCCGAACTCATGCGGCGGCACTCCATGCGAAATCGTCGAAGGCTTCGTCGAGCGAACGATGCACGCTGGCTGGGTCTTCGGAAGTCAGAATGCGCGTGCGCCAGGCCTTCAGCTTTTCCTGCGGCACCCGGCCGAGATGTGCGGCGACATCCAGCGCCCAGCCGAGATGTTTGCGCGCATGACGCAAGCCCACGCGCACGCCGTAATGCGCGCAGACCTCGTCATAGAGGCTCCGAACAAAGGAAAGCTGCTGCGCCAGCGACGGCGCCAGCTCGGCGGCGCCGCCCGCGAGCTGGCGGCCGATCTGGCCGGGCAACCAGGGCTGGCCCTGCGCGCCGCGGCCTATCATCACGGCGTCGGCGCCTGACTCCTGCAACGCGTCGAGCGCGGTCTCGTACGAGGTGATGTCGCCATTGACGACCAGCGGAACGGAAACCGCCCGCTTCACCGCGCGCACTGCGGCCCAATCGGCGTCGCCCTTGTAGAATTGGCAGCGCGTGCGGCCGTGCACCGTAATCATCTGCACGCCGACAGCTTCGGCGCGGCGCGCCAGTTCCGGCGCGTTGCGGGTCCGATCGTCCCAGCCGAGCCGCATCTTCAGCGTGACGGGAACTTTGACCGCGGAGATCGTCGCCTCGATCAGGCTCACCGCGTGATCGAGATCGCGCATCAGCGCCGAGCCGGACTGGCCGCCGGTCACGTGCCGCGCGGGGCAACCCATGTTGATGTCGATGATGTCGGCGCCCGCCGCTTCCGCGATCCGCGCGCCCTCGCTCATCCAGCGCGCTTCGCAGCCGGCGAGCTGAACCACATGCGGGCCGATGCCGGCCGCTTCGCAGCGCAACCGCGAGATCGGGCGTCCCTGGACGAGATCGTCGCTCGCGGTCATCTCGGAGACGACGAGTCCCGCTCCCAGAGCGGCCGCGAGCCGCCGAAACGGCGCGTCGGTTACGCCGGACATCGGCGCGAGGAGGACCGGATTGGCGAGATGAATATCGCCGATTTTCAACGGCTTAGAGTTAGTAATTCCCGAGCCGATCACGGATTTCTCGTTCTCTGGACCAATGCTTCATCGCACCGGCCGTTATATTTTGCGCACAAATCTTGGGCAGTCAAGCTCCATGCCTACAGTTTAGACAGTTCTGTTATGCAGCGCAAGTGCACTGCAACAAAAAGGGCGTTTCCCACAGGGATCAGCTTTTTCCAGTGTCACGCCGTGATAAGGGCATGCGCGCAAACGCCACTCCTTCGCGCTGATCACCCCTATTTGAGTCCCATGGCAAATTCACAGCGTACTGCCGCCATCGTCGTTGCCGCCGGCCGCGGACTGCGCGCCGGCGCGGGCGGGCCGAAGCAGTACCGTATGATCGGCGGCGAGAGCGTGATCTATCGCGCGATGGAGCCGTTCTGCCGGCACGCGGATGTCTTCGCGGTGCAGCCGGTGCTGCACCCTGATGACACGGCGATGTTCAACGCCGCCTGCGACGGGTTGCGACATGCGGCGCCGACACCAGGTGGCGCGACGCGGCAGGAATCCGTGTATGCCGGGCTCGAGGCGATCGCCCCCGAGAAGCCGGACATTGTCTTGATTCACGACGCCGCGCGGCCCTTTGTCTCGCAGGCGCTGATCTCGCGCGCGATCGGCGCGGTGACGCGCACGGGGGCTGCGATCCCCGCGATCGCGGTTGCCGACACCATCAAGCTCGTGAACGGCGGCGGCGATGTCGAAGCAACCCCCGAGCGCGCGCGCTTGAGGATTGCGCAGACGCCGCAGGTATTCCGCTTCGACGCGATCCTCGACGCGCACCGCCGTGCGGCGCGCGACAAGCGCAACGATTTCACGGATGATGCGGCGTTGGCTGAATGGGCGGGATTGACGGTCGCGACCTTTGAGGGCGATGTTGCCAACATGAAGCTCACGACTCCCGAAGATTTCGTCCGCGAAGAGGCGCGCCTTGCGAGCCTGCTCGGCGATATCAGGACCGGCACCGGTTATGACGTGCACGCCTTTGGTTCCGGCGATCATTTGATGATCTGCGGCGTACGCGTGGCCCACACGAAGGGCTTCCTCGCGCACTCCGACGGCGACGTCGGCCTGCATGCACTGGTCGACGCCATCCTCGGCGCGCTTGCCGACGGCGATATCGGCTCGCACTTTCCGCCTGATGACATGAAGTGGAAAGGCGCCTCCTCCGACCAGTTCCTGAAATACGCGGTCGAGCGCGTCACCGCGCGCGGCGGCCGCATCGCCAATCTCGAGGTGACGCTGATCTGCGAGCGGCCGAAGATCGGCCCACTGCGCGACCAGATGCGCGCGCGCATCGCCGAGATTACGGGCGTCAACATCTCGCGCATCGCGGTGAAGGCCACGACCAGCGAGAGGCTCGGCTTCACCGGCCGCGAGGAAGGCATCGCGGCGACCGCCAGCGCCACCATCCGCCTGCCCTGGAGCGAGTAGCCGTGGCAAGCAGCAGCGCACGCGCATTGTCTCGTTCGCTGCTGGATTTGTGCCGCAGCCGCCGCCTGACGATTGCCACCGCGGAATCCTGCACCGGCGGCCTTGTTGCCGGCGCGCTCACCGACATCCCCGGTTCGTCAGACGTGATCGACCGCGGCTTCGTCACCTATTCCAATGACGCCAAGCGCGCGATGCTCGGCGTCGACGCGCAGACGCTGCTGACCTTCGGCGCGGTCAGCAAGGAGACCGCGACACAGATGGCGGTCGGCGCGCTGGAGCGGGCCGGTGTCGATCTCGCAGTGTCGATCACAGGCATCGCCGGGCCCGGCGGCGCCACGCCGGGCAAGCCCGTCGGCCTCGTGCATTTCGCCGTCGCCGCGCGCGATGGGCGGATCATTCACCGCGAATGCCGCTTTGGCGCGATCGGCCGCACCGCCGTGCGCGAACGCTCGGTGGTCGAGGCGCTGCGCATGCTGATGGAATTGGCGCGCGGACCGCAGGCCGCGAACAAGCCCGCGCGCGAGGCCGCAACCCGTTTGCGCCATCGCGTGGCGCGCTCGCCGCGTCGGCATGCAGTGAAGCGGCGACGCACGCCGCGGGGGTAGCTGCCCTCACGCCACCGCCGGCCGCGTGCGCTCCCATGGCAGCGCCGGGACGCGCAACGCGTAAGCGCCGTCGCCGAGCAGCGCCTGCGCGATCAGCATGACGACCCAGGCCAGCGGAAACTCCATGCCGCCGTCGGCGAACCAGAAACCCTTGCGCACCATCCAGTGGTTGGCGACCGCGATCAGCACCGGCAGCGACAGCAGGCTGACGGTGCGGGTGTAGACCCCGAGCAACAGCAACACGGCACCGACGAACTCGATGAAGACGGTGTAGCCGAGCACCGCGCCCGGATAACCCTGCTTGACCAGCCCGTCCCACCAGGGATCGAAGCCGATCACGGCGAATTTTCTGATCAGATGCGCGAAAAAGAAAAACGACAGCCCAAGCCGCAACACCAGCGCCGCATAAGGCGCAGTCCTGATGTCGATCATGACGCCCTCCCCTTATCGTGTTGGGGCGATCCTAAGGCATGATCCGGAAAAATGTGAAGGAGTTTTGCCGCGCTTCAATGCGAGCACGGCAATCGGTTCAGCTGATCCTCGTGCGATACGAAGTAGCTGCCCTCGCGCCATCAACGCCCCCGCGCATGCCGGAGGAAACACGAACCGGCGATACCGTGCGGAATTCCGACATCGGTACGATTGAAGCGTTCGAAATCGTCCTCAGCCAGGTCAGCGCGCGCGCCATCGAGGCTGTATGCCTCCGGACCGCTAATTCTCTCGACCTCGAAACGCTCATGACGTCATCCTCGATATCGCTTTGCCGGCATACCAAACCGTTCTCTTCGCGATGCGAGCGCGAATGAGTGAAGCAACCTGGCTTTTCGAATTGAAATCAGCGGGGACGGAATTGCCGTCTCGCTCCCGAACCAACCCGATAACGTTCCGCTCGCCGCTCCGGTTCCGGGTCGGGTGACGATCACGGCGATGTGCTTTGACGTTGGCGGGCTGCACGCTCCGCCCCCGATGGGGGCATGCCGGTGGAAGGGCGGCTTCGCTTCCCGTTGTTCGCGACGAGGGCCCTCGCGCACGAGAGCCCAATCTTGCCATTCGTGTTGGTCGCGGCGCGGCCGATCATCACCCAAGGTGGTGGATGCCAGCCACGCTAAAGCTGCCGTTTTGACGTTAACCGTCAAAAGCCGCCCCGGGCTGTCCCCGTGTGATCTGATTAGCTTTTTAAGCGTCGGGTTGGCCTCTATAGTCGCCTGAGGCGATCCAGGCGACGGCGGATTCACGATGCGATGCGGGGCGTGCGCTTACCAGAATGAGGCCGGGAGCAGGTTCTGCGCCGCCTGTGGCGTCGCCCTCGCTTCCGTATGCGCGCACTGCGGCCTGGTTCTCCCGGAAACAGCCCGGTTCTGCACCTCGTGCGGCAAGCCGCGACAATCTGACGCGCGCGTGGCCGAGGTGGCGGGCGAGCGCAAGCAGGCGACCGTCTTGTTCGCCGATATCGCCGGCTCGACAGCGCGGATCGCCGCCCTCGATGCCGAAGCGGCGATGAATTTCCTGCATCCGATCGTCATGGTCATGGCGCGCGCCGTGCACCGCTACGACGGCACGGTGCTTCGCACATTGGGCGACGGGCTCAAGGCCGCGTTCGGAGTGCCGCATGCGCGCGAGGGGCATGCGGTGCTCGCCTGCCATGCCGCGCTCGCCATGCGCACCGCCGTCGCCGAAATGCCGGATGCTCCTCCGATCCGGATCGGCCTGCACTCGGGCGAGGTGGTTTCGGGCATGATCCATTCCGGCTCTTCGATCGAGCAGGACGTGACGGGCATTACCGTGCATCTGGCCAGCCGGATCGAGCAGGAAGCCCCGCCCGGCGAGATTTGCCTGAGCCGCGATTGCCAGACCCTGCTCCGCGCTTATTGCGACACCGAGACGCTGGGTGCGCGCGCGTTGAAGGGCATTCCCGATCCGGTGGAGATCTTCCGGTTGGTCGGCCTGAAACCGGCCGTCAACAGCGAACATTTCCGCGGCGCGTCGCTGATGCCCTTGCGTGGGCGGGACATCGGAGCTGGAGACCTTGCAACGTGCGCTCACGGACACCGCGCCAGGCTCGCCACGGGTCATCGGCCTGTCCGGTCCGCCTGGCGTCGGCAAAAGCCGGCTTTGTTTCGAGTTCAGCGAGTGGTGCCGCGAACGTCAGGTCAGGGTTCTGGAAGCGCGTGCGCAGGTTCACAGCCGGGCGACGCCGCTGTTGCCGGTGCTGGAAGCATTGCGCGCCTTCTTCCGGATCGAGCCCGACATGGACGCCGAAGCGGCGCGCACGCGGATCGAGCAGACCCTGACGATGCTCGCGCTCCCTGTCGCCGAGCATCTCGCCCCCCTGACCGATTTTCTGGGATGCGCGGAGCCGACATCGAAGGCCGTCGACCCCTCGACGCGACGCATGCGGTTGCGCGACACCATCAGCCGGATCGCCAAGGCGGCGTGGTCGCAGACCTCGGTGATCATCATCGAAGATTTGCACTGGCTGGACGAAGCCAGTCAGGATTTTCTGGAAACCTGGATAGCGGCCGTGGAAGGCACGCGCGTCCTGATGGTGCTCACCTTCCGCCCCGATTGGTCGCCGCCTTCGCGGCCGGCCTGGTATCGTGAACTGGCTCTGCCGGAGCTTGGCCTGGGCGAAGTCGGTCAGGTCATTTCCGACCTGATCGGAGACGGCGCCGGAATGGACCAGGTGGTGGCGCATGTCGCCGAACGCTCCGATGGCAATCCGTTTTTTGCGGAAGAACTGATCCTGGCGCTGGCGCAAAGCGGCGTCTTGGTGGGGGAGCGCGGCCGCTATCGGCTGGCGCCGTCCGGCTGGCAAAATCCGACGCTGCCGACGACCGTCGAGGCGGTGATCGGCGCGCGCATCGATCTTCTGCCCGACTCCGAAAAGACGTTGCTGCAGACCGCTGCGATCATCGGGAAGGAGTTTCCCTTCGAGGTGGTTCGCGCGGTTGCCGGCCTGTCGGACACGGCCGCGCAGCCGCTGTTGCGGCGCCTTCGCGCGGCCGAGCTGATCCAGCCGCGGCAGACGGCGATGGGAGAAAGCTTCGCGTTCCGCCATCCCCTGATTCAGGAGGTGGCCTACGCGATGCAACTGCGCTCCACGCGCACCAGCCTGCATGCCGCCGTGGCGAAAGCGATCGAGGCGCAGGAGTGGGGGCAGCGCGACGAATTTGCCGGCCTGGTGGCGCATCACTACGAGGCCGCGGGCAATATGGTTGCAGCGGCGATGCATTTGCAGCGTTCGGCGCGGTGGGTTGGGCGGACGAACTCGGGACGGGCGTTGGCGGATTGGAAAAAAATTCGCACGATGATGCGGGATCAGCCGCGGATCAAAAGAAAACGACGAGCTGCGAGCTTTGGCTGGGGGACAGTTGTTGACCTTTGGCTGGCGCGAGGGGATGCCGGTCGAAGAAGCCAAGATCTATGTCGATGAGGCGCTGGGATACGCGCGGGCAGCCGGCAACCGGCGCCACGAAGCGATGCTGATCGCGGGCTATGGGCGGATCGTCGCGGCCAACGGTTCGGCGGACGAGTATATCAGACTGGTTCGCGAAGCACTGGCCGTGCTGGATGCGGAGGCTAATCCGGCGGAAGCGCTGCTGCTGAACGGGTTGCTTGGCCAGGCCTGCGGACTCGCGGGTTTCGTCGGCGACGCCCTCAAGGCGAACAGCGCGGCCCTCGATCTCATCGACGACGAGCAGCGAGGCAATGCTGGCGTCGTCCTTGGCCTGACCGTCGGCCAGATGGTCGGCTTCGATGTGCCCTATTGGTTGAAATCCATCCGGGTCCGGTCGTTGATCATGCTGGGGCGGTATTCCGAAGCGGACGAGCGGCTCGCCAGGCTCGTCCAGGCCAGAAGAGGCCGACGCTGAGCCGCTCCATCAAGGCCTCCCGCAATGGGTCGCCGTTCAACTTGCCTGGTTTCGCAACGACCGGCTCGCGGCGGCGCGACACGCCGATAATGTCGCCCGCTTCGCCACGCAGGCGGCAAACCCGTACTGGTCCGTGGTCGCGAGCTTCTCGCGCGGGACTGGCAGACTCGATAGCGGGGGAATTCGCGGAGGCCGATGCCTTCTTGCAGCAGGCGTTGGAGGCATCCCGCCGCGGCAGGGCAGGCCTGGAGTACGAGGCCGAATATTGGCATTCCGAGCCGACAATCTCATGCGCGCCGGAGGATCCACAGCGTGCCGGTGAGGTTGCCGCGGAGGCGATTGCGCGTAGCGCGCCGGAAGGCCGATCGCCTGGCCGAGTGCCACGCGAGCCTTGTTGCGGCATCGGCACGTCTCACCCGGAACGCTTCGCAAGACTTCGAGGAGGCTGGTCGGTTGCTAAGCCGTGCCAGGGCCATCATCGAGGAGACGGGCGCGAAGGCCTATGAGCCCATGATGTTGCGGGTGCGAGCCCAAGCGGCGGCAAAATAAATCTTGCGCCCCCATCCCGCCCATGATGTGTTTGCACGGCAAGCGTCTTAACGCGGCAACGTGAGGGTGAGGCGATGGGTGGAGATTTTACCATAGAGTGCCTGGGGGACGATGTTCTCCGCAAGTTAAACGAGGTGTTCAGTAATCCGAATTCGGAACACTACAAGAAGGCGCGGGACCACAACCAATTTGGAAACGTCAAGAATGAGCCGGGCAACTATTCCGCCCTTATCCAGGCTTATAACAAAGCTGGCATCAAGACGCAGGAGTTCGGGAGATGGGAAGCCTATCTGAGGCTGCTTGGAACGGCGGTTCCGCCTGAGGTAGGACCGCAGAACATCTACGACATCGCCCAGGTGCGTTACAAAGCCCTGAACGCGAGAGAGGGAATGTCGACAGTCGTGCACGTTCCAAAGAACGGCGGACATGTTCACACCAAGCCCGGAAGTGGAATCGACCTACATGTGATCGACTCGCCTTGTCCAATGCAGCAGCCGGCGAAGAAGTACTAAGGACAAGAAATCGGCGGTAGCAAATGATAATGCATCCCGCTGACGCTCAACGCCGTGAGTTAGTGTCCCGCGCGATGATTGGCGTCCTGCAATCGCGGTCAATCGACGGCCAGAGCGATCGCAAGCAAGCCGCAATGGGGAGGCTGATATGGACCGCGTTCAGACTCCGGAAAAGCGTTCCGACCGTCTCGATCACAGGATCTATCTGCTCGCGTTTGCGATTTTCGCCACCGGCACCGACGCCGGCGTCGTGGCCGGCATGTTGCCGCAGATCGCGCAAGGATTTTCACATCGGAATTGGGCGTCGCCAGCCAGTTGCTGACCGCGTACGCGATCACCTATGCCGTGGGTTCGCCCTTTTTCGGCGTGATCGCGTCGCAATACCGGAGCGAGCGCCTCATCCTCACGTGCCTGCTCTCGTTCGCGTCGGCCGTTGCAGTGAGCGCCGTTGTCGCCGGGACTTGCCGTCCTGCTGGTCGCGCGCGTACTGGCCGCTTCCTTCTCCGCAACCTACTCGCCTGCCGCCTTCGCGTTGGCCGCGGCACTCTCACCCCCGGACCGCCGCGGCGCCGGCTTGAGCATGGTCGGCAGCGGCTTTGTCGCGACGCAGGTGACCAGCGTTCCGATCGGCATATGGGTCGCTTACCATCTCGGATGGCGAGTGACTTTCGGCATTGATATGATGCTGGTGGTCATTGCGGCAACCGCGCTCTGGTTTGCACGCTTGCCCGAAACCGCAAAGCCGCCGTCGATCAGCCTCAAGGCGCGCCTCGCGCCCCTGACCCGCCCCAAAACAATGGGCGCGTTCACGGCAAAGATCATCGCGGCAACGGCGACCAACATCGTATGGCTCTTTGTCGCCGTGCTGTTCGCGCCAAGGTATGGCGCGGACGGAGTCGCACTGTTCTTCGCGGTGCTCGGGCTCGGCGGACTTGTCGGCAGTCAGCTCGGCGGCCGATTGGCTGACCGTGTTGGCCCGACACGGTCGATATGCTATTGCCTCGCCGGCATCATCGTGGACCTCGGACTCCTCAATCTGATGGCGGGCACATTTGCCGGCACGGTCATTGCGCTATTTGCCATGACCTGTTTCAGCTGGGCGACTTTCCCTGCCTTTCAGAGCTTTCTCCTCGCCCTCGAACCCGATCACGGCATTGTCGTGCTGTCGTTGAACAATGCGACGAGTTACCTGGGACTTGGCGCGGCCGCCGTTTTGGGGTCACTCGTGATCGGGGCGGGTCACACATCGATGCTGCCCTATGTCGGCTGCGTTGTCGCTCTGTTGGCGCTTGCAACCTGGCTCATGATCAACGTCGCGCGCGCACCCGATGTGAGCGTTCAGCCGCCAGAGTCGACCGCCAAGCGACAGGCGTGAGCAAGGCAGACCTGGCGCGCATTACGTTTTTGGCGCCACGCATCGTGCAGCGTTTTGAACACGCGATGAAATCATGCAGATGCCGTGATCGACGAGACGGGCGCGAAGGTCATCGAGCTCATGATCGTGCGTGCGAGGCACGAAGCGACGAAAGTCTGAATTGCGTTCTCGCGGTGCTTATGATCCTCTACTGCAAGTAGAACGGTGCAGGGAGACCTAGGTCATGGGTGCCGGTATCGACAGTGACGTCAATCCCTGTGACGGAAGTGACGTCCTCGCAGAGTTGAACGAAGTGTTCAACGATCCAAATTCCGCCAGATAGAGGTTCGCGCAGCGCAACAAACGCTGAACGAACCTCAATTGATTGACTTGCCTTCGCCTCTCGCAACGATTGAGGAAAAGGCGGCAGCGAGGCCAGCAACCTTGCAGGTGGCGGCGATCGGGTGATCGACGCGCCGATCAGCCTAGATCGGGCGAGGCTCGTCCTCGCGTGATCTACTATTCAACTACAGGTAGAAATCACAAAGGAGGTGTGACTATGGGTGGCGCTATCGACAGTGACGTCAATCCTTGCGACGGAAGTGATGTGCTCGCCGAGTTGAACGCAGTGTTCAACGATCCGATTCCGCCAGATACAGGTTCGCGCAGAGCCACAACAGTTTCTGGCAAGATCAAGAACATTGCGGGCAACTATCGGGTCCTTATCCAGGCTTATAAGACCGCCGGCGTTGCGGACATCAATGGATGGGCCGCATACCTGAAGAGGCTGGGCACAGGTCCGAGCGGGCCGCAAAAGATCTACAGGATCGCGCAGGTTCGTCACAAGGCGCTTGCCCAGGGCGTCGCAACGTTGACGGTCATTCACGAGTTCGGCGGATACGTCGATACGCCGGACGGAGTCCAATTCATCGACTCGCCTTCGCCTCTCACGACCATCGAAGAAAAGGCGGCGGCGAAGCACTCCGTCTCCCGCGGTGGACACCGAGCCCACGTCTCGCGACTCCACAATAGATTTAAACCTTTTAAAGGAGGGAAGGCCATGGGTGCTATCGACAGTGACGTCCCTTGCGACGGAAGTGACGTGCTTGCGGAGTTGAACGCGGTGTTCAACGATCCGAATTCCAGCAAATACAAGTACGCGCAGAGCCACAATACTTTTGGCAAGATCAAGAACGTTGCGGGCAACTATCGAGTCCTTATCCAGGCTTATAGGACCGCCGGCATCGCGGACATCAATGGATGGGCCGCATACCTGCGGAGGCTCGGCACAGGTCCGAGCGGGCCGCAAAAGATTTACAGGATCGCGCAGGTTCGTCACAAGGCGCTGTCCCAGGGCATTGCTACGTTGACGGTCATTCACGAGTTCGGCGGATACGTCGATACGCCGGACGGACTCCAACTGATCGACTCACCTTCGCCTCTCGCGACCATCGACGAAAAGGCGGCAGTCCAGTTCAATCACAGTTTGCCGCGATCCGGTGACCGCGCGGTCGAGCCGTCTCTAGGCCTTCGCGTACGTCACAACGGCTTCACAACGTTGTAGTGGCCGCGAAGGCGACAAGTATGGGTGCTATCGACAGTGATCGATACCATTGCGACGGAAGCGATGTGCTCGCGGAATTGAACGCGGTGTTCAACGATCCGAATTCCGCCAGATACAAGTTCGCGCAGAGCCACAGCAGCTTTGGGGCGATCAAGAATGTTGCGAGCAACTATCGCGCCCTGATCGACGCCTACAAGACCGCGGGCGTCGCGGACATCAATGGTTGGGCCGCATATCTGAGGCGGCTCGGCACAGGGCCGAAAGGGCCTCAAAGAATTACCGGATCGCCAGACTTGTCACAGGGCGCTCACCCAGGGCGTCTCCACATTGACGGTCATTCACGAGTACGGCGGATACTTCGACACCCCGGACGGATTGCAATTGATCGACTCTGCCTTCGCCTCTCACCACGATTGAAGAAAAGGCGCAGGCGACGGATGCCGTCTCCCGGGGAGGCGACCAGCTCCATGCGCGCGACTCCACAACGGCTCAAACGTTTTAGCGGAGGCGGACGCGCTACGGGTAGCGATATCGACGGTGTCAGCTACCCTCCTCGCGACGGAACGATCCAAGAGTTGAACGCCGTGCACAAGTTGGTCATAATGCGCTGAGGGTGACCGCGAAATGAATATGCATTGCCCGGTGGTCACAGAATCCGAGCTCGCGACTTCGCAGCTCGGCCGTGACGAACGGTTGCCGCCATCGGCGGCGACCGACTGCCGATTGCACGAGGCCGCCCGCTTCGTCATCTCTCCTGACGGCCACGCCGACGACGCAAGACTTCAGGCCGCGTTCAAGCTGCTGCGCGCCGAGGCCCCGGTGCTTTGGGTCGATACCCCCGGCCTGCGCCCGTTCTGGCTGCTCAGCCGCCATGGCGACATCTCGAAGGTGGAGCGCAGAGGCGCTCCTTTCGTCGCCGCCACGCGCACCTTCCTCACCAGCAAGATGACCGAGGAGCGCCTCGAGCGGATGCTCGGCAAGCCCTATGTGCTGCGCGGCCTGCTGCAGATGGACGAGCCCGAGCATGCCGCCTACCGCGCCGTGGCGCAGCCTCACTTCACGCCGGCCGCGCTCGCCGCCATGGAGCCGTGGCTGGAAAGCTGGGCGGACCACATCGTCAGCCGCATCGCCGGCCGCACCGAGGCGTTCGACTTCACCAAAGACATCGCGGTGCCGTTTTCGATCCGCGGCATCATGCGCCTGCTCGGCCTGCCCGAGGCCGACGACGATCTGATCCTGAAACTGTCGTGGGGGCTGGTCGGACCGGAAGATCCGGTGCGGCGCCTCGCCGATCATCCGACCGCAGCGATCTGCCGCGCCGGCCTCGGATTCCAGAGCTATTTCGATCCCGTCGCCGCCGACCGCCGCGCCTGTCCGCGGCATGATCTCAGCAGCGTCATCGCCACTGCCGAGGTGCAGGGCGAGCCGATGCCCGACTACGAGCGGTTCTCCTACTACGCGATGATCGCCACCGGCGGCCACGACACCATCGCCTTCTGTCTCAGCGGCGGCATGCATGCGCTGATCGAACATCCCGATCAATTGGCGCGGCTGCGCGCCGACCCGACCCTGATCGATACCGCGATCGAGGAGATGCTGCGCTGGACGACGCCGGGCCGGCACATCGTGCGCACCGCGACGGAAGATGTCGAACTGGGCGGTCAGACGATCCGCGCAGGCGAAGCAGTGGCGCTGTTTTTCAATTCCGCCAATCGTGACGAGACCGTCTTCGCGGACGCGGACCAGTTCCGGATCGACCGCCGCCCGAATCCCCATCTCGCCTTCGGGCTCGGCCGGCATCACTGCATCGGGGCGCATATGGCGCGGCTTGAAATGCGCGCGCTGTTGAAGACCTTGCTGCCGCGGCTGGAGTTGGCCGAACTCGCCGCCCCTCCCCGCCGCACCGCTTCCACCATGGTCAGCGGCATCTCGTCACTGCCGATCCGCTGCGCCTGGCGCGCGTGAACTTTGACGCCGCGCCTCGTCGAGCAACCTGCCCGCACGACGTGCGGCATCGCAAAGGCCGACAAGTAAATTAGTCGCCCGCATTCACGCCCGCGGAAGCTGGCTCGCCGGCAGCGCGGCACAATGGTCGTAGATCTCGGACGGCCGGGTGAACCACACCTTGTCCTTCTCCGGATGGTTCACGATGTGCTGCAGCGCCTCGCGCAACATGCGCAGCCGGTAGGGCTGGCCGACGATCATCGTGTGCAGCGCGATGCCGCAGACCAGCGGCTGCTTCGCCGATTGGCGCAACAGCTCCTCGAACTGGCCGATGATGAAGTCGCGGAATTGTTCGGGCGAATGATGCCGGACCAGGATTTGCGGGCTGTCGTTGATCTCGATCGGATAAGGCACGCTCATAAGCGGGCCGGAGCGCGTCTTCATCCAGAGCGGCTGGTCGTCGGCCGGCCAGTCCATCAGGAAATCGAAGCCGACTTCCTTCAGCAGGTCGGGCGTGTGATGGGTGGACGCCATCCATGGCGCCATCCAGCCGCGCGGCGGTTTGCCGGACGCGCGCGCAATCGCGTCGCGGACCTCCTCGAGGAAGCGCTTCTCGTCGGCTTCCCACATATGGCTGTGACGCTCGGCATTGGTGCGGCCATGGCCGATGAACTCGTCGCCGCGCGCCTTCAGCGCGTCGACGATGCGCGGGCGCGTAGTCGAACACCGCGGTGTTGATGAGATGCGCCGCCGGCAGGTTGAGCTCGTCGAACAACTCGAGGCAGCGCCAGACGCCGACCCGGTTGCCATAGTCGCGCCAGGCGAAAGTGCGGGGGTCGGGCGGCGCTCCGGCAACGGTGAGCAGGTGCCCCTCACCCGCACCGAACGCGAAATGTTCGATGTTGAGGCCGAGATAGACCGCGAGGCGCTTGCCGTCCGGCCAGGAATAATCCGGCCGGTCGATGATCGGCGAATAAGGATAGCGACCATGATAGGGAAGCTGCATGTCGGGACTCCCTGAAGATGCCTGATATATTCTCGCAGTTGCCGCCGAAGCGACAGGGCTTTTGCGATTCTGCCGTGCCATGGGCTTTCGATATCAGTTCGGTTCCGAAGGATGCGCGGAGCTGAGCCGCGGCTCACGCCAGCGCGCGCACCAGATGCATCGCACCGAACAAGGCTCCGATCGAGAGCACGACCGATGCCGCGACATAGGCGAAGGCCGCCCACGCCTCGCCGCGCTCCATCAGATACCAGACGTCGAGCGAGAAGCTGGAGAACGTCGTATAGCCGCCGCAGATGCCGACCGTGAGAAAGACCCGCGCCGCCTCCGGCAAATTCCAGCGCAACGCGAACAGGCCGACAAAGGTGCCGATCAGGGCCGAGCCCGTCACGTTGATGATCAGGATGCCCCATGGAAACGACGTTCCGAGCACGCGCCCGACGCCGATCGCGACCAGATAGCGCGCGACCGACCCGAGCGCGCCGCCGACAGCGACCGCGGCAATCAGTGCAGGGTTCATGATTTTCTCCTGAGCAAGGGCGGCCCTGAGCGCAGCGCTACACCGCCTTCTTCCCGTAAACCACGTCGGCGCGCTTCTCGAACGCCGTCGAGAATCTCGCGAACGCCGCGTCGAACATCGTGCCCATCAGCATCGCCAGCATCCGGCTCTTGAACTCGTAGGCGATGAAGAAGCCGACGTCGCAGGCCTCCTCGCTTCTCGGCTCGAAAGTCCAGCGGTTCTCCAGCCTGGAAAACGGCCCGCGCAGATAGCGCACGTTGATCTTGCGGCCGGGGCGGTCGAGTGTCACCTCGCTGGCAAAGACCTCCTTGACCAGCTTGAACGACACCGTCATGTCGGCGACGATGGTCTCGGTGCCATCGGAATTTTGTTTGCGCTGGCGGATTTTCAGCGCGTGGCACAGCGGCACGAATTCGGGATAGCGCTCGACATCCGCAACCAGGTCGAACATCTGATCCGCGCGATGCGCGACGCGCCGCTGGCTGGAGAAGCGCGGCACGGCTCAACGCGCGGCGGCCGCGCGCGCCGCCCTGAGCCGGGCGAAATCCTCACCCGCATGGTGCGACGAACGCGTCAGCGGGCTCGCCGACACCATCAGGAAACCCTTGGCGTAGGCAACTTTCTCCAGGCCCGCGAACTCCTCCGGCGGAACGTAGCGCATCACCGCATGGTGCTTGCGGGTCGGCTGCAGATATTGGCCGATGGTGAGGAAGTCGACATCGGCCGATCGCAGATCGTCCATCACCTGCTGCACCTCGTGGCGCTCCTCGCCGAGCCCGACCATGATGCCCGACTTGGTGAAGATGGTGGGATCGATCTCCTTGACCCGCTGCAACAGCCGGATCGAATGGAAATAGCGCGCGCCCGGCCGCACCGAAAGATAACGCGACGGCACGGTCTCGAGATTGTGGTTGAAGACGTCGGGCCTGGCTGCGGCCACCACCTCCAGCGCGCCGTCCTTGCGCAGGAAATCCGGGGTGAGGATCTCGATCGTGGTGCTCGGACAACGCGCGCGGATGGCGCGGATGGTTTGCGCGAAATGATCCGCGCCGCCGTCGGGGAGATCGTCGCGGTCGACCGAGGTGATCACGATATGGGCAAGGCCGAGCTTGAAGGTCGCTTCAGCCACATGCTCCGGCTCGGAGGCGTCGAGCGCGCCGGGCATCCCGGTCTTGACGTTGCAGAAGGCGCAGGCTCGTGTGCAGGTGTCGCCCATGATCATGAAGGTGGCGTGCTTCTTGTCCCAGCACTCCCCGATATTGGGGCAGCCCGCCTCCTCGCACACGGTGTGCAGGCCATTCTCCTTCACGATGTTGCGGGTGTCGGCATAGCCGCGCGTGTTGGGCGCGCGCACGCGAATCCAGTCCGGTTTCGGCGGCGACACGGCGTCGGGCCGGTTCGCCTTTTCGGGGTGGCGCGGCCGCAACTTCTGGTCGGAGATGGTATCGATGATGACGGCCATGGACGGTCCGCTTTGATCCTGAGAGACTTAGCTAATCCGTATCGCGGAGGGCTGCAAGGCGGTTGGCAAACAGCTCAGGAAACGTGCAAAACTCGCCTTACACGTCAACCCGTTCCTGCCGATTCCCTTGGTCAAAGCCCCGCAACTCGAAAAGACCGACAAGCCGCCGCCGCTGGGCAAGCCGCTCAAGCGGTCCTTCTTCGACCGCAGCGTGCTCGAAGTGGCGCCCGACCTGATCGGCGCGACGGTGCTGTTCAACGGCGTCGGCGGCATCATCGTGGAAGTCGAAGCCTACCACCACACCGAACCGGCCGCGCATTCCTATAACGGACCGACGCCGCGCAACCTCGTGATGTTCGGTCCGCCCGGCTTCACCTATGTCTACCGCTCCTACGGCATCCATTGGTGCGTGAATTTCGTCTGCGAGAAGGCGGGATCGGCGAGCGCCGTGCTGCTTCGCGCACTGGCGCCGACGCATGGGCTCGCCGCGATGCGCCGCCGGCGCGGCTTGCGGGAGGATCGCGCGCTGTGCTCGGGACCCGGCAAATTGTGCGAGGCGCTCGGCATCACCTTTGCGCATAGCGGCCTGCCGCTGGACCGCGCGCCGTTCGCGCTGCACGCGCGCATCGGCGAAGCCGACGTGGTGACGGGCGTGCGGATCGGCCTCACCAAGGCGGTGGACCTGCCCTGGCGCTACGGTTTGAAGGGCTCGAAATTCGTCAGCAAGCCGTTTCCGCCTTAGCGCCGGCGACCATTTCGCGGTACACTACCTTTGATACATGCCGACGGTTCGAGGACACACCGCATGGATATGTCCGTCCTGGCCCTGATCCTGATTCTCGACTTCGCTTTCACGCTCCTGCACTCCTACCAGGAACTGAAGAGCGACGGGGCGCCGCTCTGGCGCAATTTCGGCGCGATCGTCGGTGTCGAGATTCCCGACCTGCTCGGTTTTCTCGGATTTACCGTCAGCCTGACGGTCATCCTGCTTGCTCTCGGCTTTGTCGGAATCATCGGCCCGTCGACCCCGGCTTGCACTGCATTTGCTTTGGGCGCGCTGATCGGAGCGCGGTTGTCGGACACAATCGTATCTCATGTTGGGCTTTATCTCTGGGGATATCGACCCAATCCTGGACTGACCTCAACGCCCCTCTATGTCATTGAGGCCGGTTTCCTCGTCTATGTCTTTCAGACACGTCTGCTGGCGGATCCCCACACCGCAAAAGTCGGGCTGGCCTGTGGCGCGATTTTCTTCCTGCTGGTGTTGCCGGCGCTGTGGCTTCTGCGCTGCGCAGTGCCAAGCTGGAGGCGACCGTGTTGGAAGCGGTGGGAGCCGATGCCCTCATGGGCCGTTCGAAAATAGACGACAGAAATCCAAACGGTGTCCCGGGCCGCGCGGATGACTTGCCCCCGAATTGAAGGCCCCTCCCCGGTTCGGGCGAATATCGGCATTAGCCTTGTGCCGCAACCAGCTCACGCGGCGACGCCCGGCGCCTCGGCTGCGGCAGCAGCACGGACGAGACCTTCTCGCTGTCGTAGAGCCGCAGATAAAAGTGACCGATACCGGCAAGGCCAAGCATGAGGTTCGGCGTCTCGCCGCCTTCGTAGACACCGCACGGCCATGGCAGGTCCTTGCGACGATAGGTTTCAATGCCATAATGTCCGACACCTTCAGCAATCGCCCGCGCCGTCTGATCGCCGAGTGCTTCGGCGGCGGCAAGGAATAATTCGGCGTTGCCGGCGCGGCCATGACACAGCGTGAAATCGGAATGCGGACCGTAGTTCGGATTGGTCAATGTCCGCATCGTCGTGCGCATGGCCGCCTCCGCCTCTTCGCGCGCCATGGGATCGCCGGTCAGCACATAGGCGCGCAGGCGTGACAGTCCGATGCCCGATGCCCCATGGCACCACGCCACCATATAGCCCGCCTGCCCGGCTGAAGACGGGTCGTCCGCACGAAAGTCGGGCCAGTTCTCGTGCGTCTTGCTGAAATATTGCCGCTCATAGGCGAAGCCGCGTTCGGCGGCGTCGCGAAAGCGTGTCTCGCCGGTAGCCGCGGACAATTCGAGCAATGCCCAGGCAATGCCGCCCGCACCATGGGAGAAGCCGGTAAGATCACGATCGGCGCCGCCTGCGTGGCTGCCCCACGACCATCCGCCCTGGCTTCGTTTCGCCCGCGCGAGGAGTCGTTCGCCGAGCCCGCAAGCAATCGTCATGAGGTCCCGCTTTGCGAGGACTTGCATGTCGATCAGCGCGACAATCGCCCCGGCCGCACCCACAAGGACATCAAGCAGGACTTCGTCCACGCCGGACGTCCCCTCGACAAGCATCTCGAGGGCTTTGTCGATCAGGGTCTGATCCCCAAAAGCTTCGCCGGCGGCCGCGGTCGCGCAAGCAATTCCGGTCCATCCGGTGTAGAGCCCGATCCGCTGCGCAGCCGGCATGTTCCGCGCCTGCGAATGAGCGTGGGCAAGAGCTCCCAGCACGGTCTCGCGCAGCACGGGTTCTGACGTCAGCCGATAAAGCCTGGCCAAAAACAGCGCAATACCGCTGCTGCCTTGATAAAGATCGGCTCCAAGCGAGCGATGAGCCACGATCCAATTCCCGTCCACGAACTCCCTGGAGTCGCCGAGCCAGTTGCAGCGCTCGCCCGCCCAAAGCGCGTCGCGGCACAGGCGGCGCCCAAACGATGACGCCGTATCGAGAAATGCGTCGTTGCGCGAACTTGTCATGCTTCAAGGCGTTCGAGATAATCGTAGGAGTGCGCGCTGCCGGCCTTGAGATAGGGATGTTGGAGCGACAGGCCCGCGGCGGCGAACAGAGCGCCAAACTCGCCGAGGCGCGCTTCGGCGGACCCGTGCCCCTGCTCATGCGCGCGGCAGACAGCCTCGGCCATCAGGCGGCAACGGTTCATGCCGAAGCTTTCGCCGGTCTGCGGATCCTCGGCCAAGCCAAGTCCATCGGCGAGTTGCTTCGAAAACAACGGCGCCGTTGGGTCCAGATCATCGCGTACGGCGGCGTAAATCCCGGGCAGCAGCACCGCAACAATGCGAGTGTATCGCCTCGCAACATAGAGAACCGCCGAATTGCTGCGGTCGAATAGCGCTTGCATCCGCAGGCATTTGAGGTGGAACGGGATCGCGAAGCTATTGAGTGCAGCCGAGATCGCGCCAACCAGACGCGGGGCGCCCTCCGCACTGATGTTCCAATAGAACCGCACCACTCCGCACTGTTCCTCCTGATCGGGCACTGCCTCCCCGAATGCGAAATAGAAGCCCGGTTGCAACAACTGCGAGTCCCGCGGCGCGAACAGACTGACCGGAATCCCGGCTTGTACCGGCGAACCGGGGGAACCATGGGCATGAAATTCGCCAGGCCACACCATGCGTGTCATCGCGCCCTTGACTGCTACGATCTGGCCATTCGGCAATGTCTTCTCAACTCGCCACCCGGCATCCCAGCGATCGCGGCTTGAATTCGCAGCCGAGAGCGCCGGGGCCAGATCATCGCTTCGCAAGGGCAAAACGGGACGATCCGTCGCCGCGCCATCAAAGTGACGGCAGTAACAATGCTCATAAAAAAGAGCTTGAAGGTTGGTGACGAGGTCGGGTGCTTGAGTTGGAGGCGGCGCTGCCGCGACGTCAGGCAACGTACGGCCGCCAAGGGCGACCACACCAGGCGCCGGGAATGTCACCGCGTGCATGATCGCCAGCAACTGAGCTTGCAACGCGTGCTGCGTGGTCGGCATTGTCTCTTACAATCCCAGAATCTGCGAAGCGGCGCGTCTCGGTTCCTTGAGGATATTGAGGCTCACTTGTAGCAGCGCAAGGGCGTGAGGCGAAACCTGCGGCGAGTACTGCAACGCCTCATAAGCCGTCAGGATCATGCGCGCTGCGCCGTAATTGATGCTGCGGATCAGCAGGTCATCAGCCGTATCCGGATCAGGCATCAATTCGCCGATATACGCATGCCAGAATGCACGGATCGACGGCTGCATCCGCTCGATCGGATAAACTGCGGACGCCTCGACCGCGGCAAGCGTTTAGACTCGCATCGAACTGCATCGAAGTAACCCAAAAGCAGACGTAGGCTTGAAGCATTCCGCCGACGTCCCAGGAGGAATCACCGATATCCGCAAGCTCCCAGTCGACGATGCGGCCCTCGAGCCTGCCGCTGGCACCATGCCGATAGATCACGCAGTTTTCCCATCGCAAATCGCCATGAACGAGCCGGTCGTATCGCCAGTCGTCACGCATCTGGTCGAGCGCGCGCTGAAAATCCGGATAGCCCTGCAAGAATCTGAAACATCTGGCTACTGCCGCCACTGATTGCACCGAACATGCTGTCACGGTGACCGGATAGCGCCCAAGGCGGCTGGCAGCGGAACAGCGACCGCTCCGGCCGTTCCTCGAAGGTCAGCACCGGTTCTCGGTGCAGCCGGCCGAGCTGCTCGCCGAACAACCGCGCCACATCGGTGGGAAAGGCCTTGAGTCGGAGGTGATGCTCCATCAGCAACTCGGCATCTGGAAGCAGCTCAGTCACCAGGATGTGGTATTTCCGGTCATAGTGGAGATGACGCGGAACAGTCGCGGCCAACACGGACAGGTCGGGAGTTCTCGCGCGCTATCTGGTAGCAGTTCGCTTCGGCTGCGAGATGCGCGACGGTCTGAGGGTCCCAGGTCTGGATCTGCTTGATGAAGAACCCTTGGCCCGAATTCCGGAGTACCTTGAAATTCCGGTTGCGCCGCGTGATGTCAGCGACCATGAGACCATCATTGACGACAGCGTCATAGCCAACAAGATCCTGATCGAGAAGATATTGGATAGCGTTGCTTCGCGACAGGATCATGCGACGTCATTATCAGGGGTCGACGACAGAAAATCCAAGGACAATATCCGCCCAAAAGGCCGACGGATATCGTCCTTGGCAATTCCACGTCGCAGCCGTGCGCGCCAGGCCGATGGAGCGCCGGTGCTAGGTGCTTTGACCGGAATAGTTCGGCATGAACTGGGCCATCGTGTGCGCGCCTCCGCCGCAACCCGTGCTCGGACAGAGATGGCCCATCGACGTGATCGTCGGGAACGCCCACGCCGCGGTCTGCGCCATCGGGTGGTGCGTGCCGCCGCCGCAGCCTGTGCTCGGGCAGAGATGGCCCATCGACGTGATCGTCGGGAACGCCCACGCCGCGGTCTGCGCCATCGGGTGCGTGCCGCCACCGCAGCCTGTGCTCGGGCAGAGATGACCCATCGACGTGATCGTCGGGAACGCCCACGCCGCGGTCTGCGCCATCGGGTGCGTGCCGCCACCGCAACCCGTGCTCGGGCAGAGATGGCCCATCGACGTGATCGTCGGGAACGCCCACGCCGCGGCGACCTGCGGATGCACACCGACGTTGCAATTGGGGGTGTGGGTCGGGCAAAGATGCCCCGAGGACGTGATCGTCGACATGGCATGAACCTGGGGTGCCGCCGTGCCGCCAGCTCCCGCCATGTGATCCCGCGTGATCTGGCCATCAAGGTACGTTGCCTTCGGCCGATCCGCGGCAGGTGACCCGTAGATGACCTGGGCATTGCGCTTGATCCAGACGTAGCTCGCCTGAAGCCCGTCATCGGATTTTGCATCTTGTTGATGGAGGATATCCGCGTTCGGGATGTCCGCGTAGCTACTGAGGTGAGGATCAAAATAGAGCCGTTTGTGCTCGGCCTCTGAAGAGGATCCAAGATAGCCCGACAACATCACGGTTGCCGGCGGATTTTTCGGGTCTTTGACAATCTTGTCGACGAAGTCAGCCATGGAGAAACCTTCCTGCTAAAATCGCCACGTGTCATTTAGCCGTACCGGCTGAGATGAGACGGAGCATTTTCTATTGATACCGGCGCTAACCCGAGCGTGCTTGGCATTGCGTCCAGACGGATGCATTTGAATAAAATCTTCGGCCGTCAGAAAATCACGGCTATCACACACGGTTCGGAAGTCACGTCGATGGTAACGGTTCAAAGCATCTCATGCGAAGGTGCAAGCGTCAATCGTGGCTACCTTTTGCGATGCCACGAACTTGCCCCAATCTCGTGACGGCCCTGTTTCTCGCCGCACGTCTTGCGAACGACTTCGAATAAAATCCTCGTCGCCTATTGCGCCGCACGGATGACGTGGCCGCCCCCGGGTCGAAGACCCCTCCCCAGTTCGGGCGCGTAGTGCCTGATGACATCGGCAAAGCCGAAATCTTCGATGTCGCCAAATCCCTTGCCACGCAGGATGGCGGCGATTTCAGGCGGATCGAAGAACGAAAGCCATGGCTCGCCGCGCGCCGCGGCACTCTCAGCCATCGCCGTCAGCCGGGCGCGGCGCTCCGGAGCCTGGTTCTCGAACGGCTCGGTGTAGTCGAACGCAACCGCCGAGCCCGGAACGCCGGCGATGAAGTCGAGCGTCGACGCGATTGCTTCGCGGGTCAAATACGGCGTGACACCGAGCCACTGGAAGAACGCCGGCTGGTCGCGCCGGAAGCCGGCGCGCGCCAGCCCATCGGCCAGGCTCTCGCGCTCGAAATCGACGGGCGCGAAGGTGAGTGTGTCAGGTATGACAAGCGCGGCTTGCTTCAGCCGCTCCCGCTTCCAGGCCTGGGTCGCGGGAAAATCGACCTCGAACACGCGAACATCGGGAAAGGGATTGCGCAGGGAAAACGTATCGAGGCCGGCGCCCAACACCACGACCTGCCGGGTGCCCCGCGCAACGCTCGCAGCCAGCGCCTCCTCGGAGAAACGGCTGCGCGAGACAATGAACAGCCGTATCCCGCGGCGCGACGGGTCGGCGGCGATCTCGTCCAGCGTCGCACGCGTTTCAGCATCGAGAATCTTCTCCGCGAAGGGGTCGCGAAAGATCGCGGCGCCCTCATGCGTCTGATGGATGGCGCGATAGATCGCCGCTCCCCTCGCCGTCAGGCTGGGCTGCCCGTCGCGCATCGCTAAAGCGCGCTGACTTCAGGATGAATCGTCATCGCGCTTTGGCTCCTTTTCTTGGGCATGATCTTATCGGAAAACCGCTTCACACTTTTCCGGATCATGCCCTAAGACGCCTTCTTCAACCGCTCCAGCGCCTCAAGGATCTTGGCCTTGCGCGCCAGCGCCGCCTCGCGTTTCTCCTTCTCTTCCTCGACGATCTCTTCGGGCGCATTGGCGACGAACTTTTCGTTACCGAGCTTGGCGTCGACCCGCTTGATGTCCGCGTCGGCCTTGGCGATTTCCTTATCGAGACGGGCGCGTTCGGCGGCAAGATCGATGACGCCCTTGAGCGGGAGAGCGGCGACCTCGCCGCGCACGAGCAGCTGCACCGCGCCCTCCGGCGCGCGATCGGCAAAGGAGATGTCGGCAAGCCGCGCCAGTCGCTTGATGACGTCGCCCCAGCGCGGAATGCAGTGCCTTGGTTTCCGTCGAAGACTGCCGCGAGCACCAGCGGCGGTAGTCGGCACCAATGTTCATCTCCGCGCGCACCGAGCGTATCGCGGTGACGAGATCGATCACCCAGCCGATTTCGGCCTCCGCCGCAACGTCGGAAAAAGCTGCCTTGGCCGAGCCACGGCGACAAGGCAAGCAGCGTGTCACGACTTGCCCGTCACCTCCCACAGCTCTTCGGTGATGAAGGGCATGAAGGGATGCAGCAGCTTCAGAATCTCGTCGCGCGCCCAGGCGACGGTGGCGCGGGTCTCGGCCTTGGCCGCGCCCTCCTCCCCCAGCAGCATCGGTTTGCAAAGTTCGAGATACCAGTCGCAATAGACGTTCCAGACGAAACGATAGATTTCGTTGGACGCGTCATTGAAGCGATAGGCGTCCATCGCTTCGGTCACCTCACGCGTGGCGCGCACGGTCTCGTGCACGATCCAGCGATTCAACGTGTCCTTTGTCTGCGCCGGATCGAAGCCATCCGGCTTCACGCAATCGTTCATCTCCGCGAAGCGGCATGCGTTCCAGAGCTTGGTCGCGAAATTGCGGTTGGTCTCGACCAGTTGCGGCGACAGCTGGATGTCGTGGCCCTGCGCCGCCCCGCGCGCCAGTGCGAAGCGCAGCGCATCGGCGCCGTAATCGTCGATGACGCCGAGAGGATCGATGACGTTGCCCTTCGACTTCGACATCTTGGCGCCCTTCTCGTCGCGGACGAGACGGTGGATGTAGACGGTCGAGAACGGCGCCTCCTTCATGAAATGAAGGCCCATCATCATCATGCGCGCGACCCAGAAGAAGATGATGTCGAAGCCGGTGACCAGCACGTCGGTCGGATAATAGCGCTTCACTTCCGGCGTATCATCGGGCCAGCCGAGCGTGGAGAACGGCCACAGCGCGGACGAGAACCAGGTGTCGAGCACGTCCTCGTCGCGCTTGATGAAATCGGCGCGCTTGTTGCGGTCGAGCGCCATCTCGCGGCCCTGCTCTTCCGTGATGGCGCCCTGCTCGACGTAATAGCCGAGCGCGTGGCTGACGGCCTCTTCCTCGGTCTCGGCAACGAAGACCTTGCCGTCGGGCCCGTACCAGGCGGGAATCTGATGGCCCCACCACAGCTGGCGCGAGATGCACCAGGGCTGGATGTTCTCCATCCACTCGAAATAGGTCCGTTCCCAATTCTCAGGCACGATTTTGGTGCGCCCCGAGCGCACCGCCGCGATCGCCGGCTGCGCCAGCGTGTGCGCGTCGACATACCACTGGTCGGTCAGATACGGCTCGATCACGACGCCGGAGCGGTCGCCATGCGGGACCATATGCGTGTTCGGCTCGATCTTCTCGAGGAAGCCAAAATCCTCCAACCGTGACACGATCGTCTTGCGCGCAGCGAAGCGATCGGCGCCGTGCAGCTCCTGCGCAAATTCCAGCGCGCCTTCGGGCAGGTCGCGCAGATAATCCTCATTGCCGACCAGCGCCATGCGGCCTTCCTGGTCGAGCACGCTGATCTGCGGCAAATTGTGCCGCTTGCCGATCTCGAAGTCGTTGAAGTCGTGCGCCGGCGTCACCTTGACGGCGCCCGAACCTTTCTCGGGATCGGAATAGTCGTCGGCGACGATCGGAATCCTGCGGCCGACCAGCGGCAGGATCACATGCTTGCCGACCAGATGGCGGTAGCGATCGTCGTCGGGATGCACCGCGACTGCGGTGTCGCCCAGCATGGTCTCGGGCCGCGTGGTCGCGACCACGATGAAGCTCGTGGGATCGTCGGGGCTGAAGGTCTTGCCCTCGATCGGATAGCGCAGATACCAGAGCGAGCCCTTGACCTCGATCTGCTGCACTTCGAGATCGCTGATCGCGGTGAGCAGCTTCGGGTCCCAATTGACCAGCCGCTTGTCCTTGTAGATCAGCCCCTCGCGATGGAGCTGGACGAATACTTTCACGACAGCGCGCGACAAACCTTCGTCCATGGTGAAGCGCTCGCGCGACCAGTCGCAGGAGGCGCCGAGACGCTTCAACTGGTTGACGATGGTGCCGCCGCTCTCTTCCTTCCACTGCCAGACGCGTTCGAGGAATTTCTCGCGGCCCATCTCGCGCCGGCCGGGCTGCTGGCGCTCCATCAATTGCCGCTCGACCACCATCTGCGTCGCAATGCCGGCATGGTCGGTGCCGGGTTGCCACAGCACGTCGCGGCCGCGCATGCGCTCGAAGCGGCACAGCACGTCCTGCAAGGTGTTGTTGAGCGCGTGCCCCATGTGCAGCGAGCCCGTCACGTTCGGCGGCGGGATCACGATGGTGAAGGGTTTGGCGTCGCGCCGCTCGGGACGGCCGGCCTTGAAGGCGCGGGCGTCCTCCCAGATCAGGGACATGCGGCCTTCGATGTCGGCGGGCTGGTAGTTCTTCTCGATCATGGCTTGCAAATTGGGGCTGTGAGGACGCCTAAAAAGCCGCCGCGACGCGCCAAGTCAACACGGGTGGCTCGTCGAAAACGGCATTTAGATCGCCAGAAACGGCGAATTCGGGGCTGATATGGTGCCCAACCGCGCCGATCGCTAGCGGCCTCGCGAGACGCGCTCGATTTCGGCCTTGACGATGCGTTCCACCAGCCCCGGCAGGTTGTCGTCGAGCCAGGATTTCAGCATCGGCCGCAGCATCTCCTTGACGAGATCCTCGAGCGTCCGCGCATTGTTGCTGAGCACGGTGTGGGCCAGCGTGTTGAAGGCGGACTCGACCGCCGACACCGTTGTGGTCGACAGGATCGGCGTCGGCCGCGGCGGGGCTGACGCTTCGAAGGCCGGGGGCGGATCGTAGGACCGAGGAGGCGGCATCGATTTCGACGCCGCCGACTCCGCGAATTCCAGATCGTCCTCGGGATCGACCTTCTGGAATGCGTTCGTCGAGGGCGGTGGCTCGGTCTCCACCGCCATATCGTCGGTCAGCTCCAGCACCTCGCCATCGGCCTGCGGCGGGCGCACCTCCTCTTCCGTCGTGGTCTCGTCGAGACCGTTCAGAAGTGCATCGATATCGTCCTGGCTGTTGGCCGCAGCCGGCGGCGGAGGCGCCGGTGCGGGCTGCCGGCTTGGCGGCGACGGGGGCCGGCGCGATCTTCGACGCTGGGATGTCGTTCATGACCGGCGGCTTGGCGGCCGGAGCACTCGCCGCAACGGCTGCAGGTTTTTCGGCCTTCGCGGCTGCCGGAGGAGGCGCGGCTGCCGCAGGCTTGTCGGCGCCCGGCGGAGGCTTGGCTTCGTCATCGGCAATGATGCGCCGGATCGACGCCAGAATCTCCTCCATGGAGGGTTCCTGGACCTTCGCAGGCTGCGTCATCTCCGACTCCAAATCATCAACGCCCTCGCATGCGTAAGTCTTACACCAAGCGCGACGTGATTTGCCGGTTCCGGTTGTAGGAG
The DNA here is from genome assembly GCA_963732085.1 of uncultured Alphaproteobacteria bacterium. Lineage (GTDB taxonomy): Bacteria > Pseudomonadota > Alphaproteobacteria > Rhizobiales > Xanthobacteraceae > Bradyrhizobium. Next base: position 195,848 of record CAVSYJ010000004.1, read on the forward strand.
GCTCGCGATTTTCGTCGCACGAGCCCGACTTGTCCCCAGATCAAGAGCTCAGGGAATCGCCGCGCGGTTCCGCCGCCTCTCAAGGACATCGAAACGTCGCGGAGACTTTCAACGCCGCCACGAATCACTCTGCTGCCCGATCAAGGCTATGTCATTGGAATTAACGATTGCAAGCAACGCGCTCGCGGCGCGCAACTGATTCGCGCCGTTGATTCGCAGGACGACGCGGCGTCGAAAGAATCAGTGCCCGTCGGGCGTGCGCAGGCCGCCCCAGCTGTCGCGCACCTGCTGATAGTGCACGCTGGCATCGTAGGTGATGGTCGGCAGGTTCAGGATCTGCGGCGACAGGCGGCCCACCGAGTTGAGCACGGCATAGGAGGCCACCACGCGATCGTGCTGCGCGGTCACCAGCGCGACGCGCGCGTTGACCAGCGCCTGCTGGGCGTTGAGCACGTCGAGCGTGGTGCGCTGTCCGGCCTTGGCCTCTTCGCGCACGCCGTTGAGCGCGATCTCGGAGGCCTGCACCTGCGCCTGCGCGGAGGCCACCTGCGCCTTGCCGGCCACCAGCTGGCCCCACGCGGTCACGGTATTGGCGCGGGTCTGGTCGCGGGTCGTTTCGAGATTGAGGCGCTGCTGCGCCAGCGTTTCCTTGGACTGGCGGATCAGCGAATACTCGGCGCCGCCGTTGTAGATCGGGACCGAGACCTGCGCGATCGCCGAAGCGCCGAACGAACGCTGCGAGATCAGGGTCTGCTCATAGGCTTGCTGTACCGAACCCACCAGGCTCACGGTCGGCAGCAACGCGCCCTCGTTGACCTTGACCTGGAGGAAGTTGACGTCGACGCCATACATGGCGGCGGTGACGTTGGGGTTTTCGATCAGGCTGAGCTCGACCGCCTGCGGCAAGCTCGGCGGCAGATAGCGGTCGACCGGCGAACCCGGCGCGAGATTCTCCGGCTCGTTGCCGATGACGCGGCGGTAGTTGGCCTGGGTGGTCACCAGATTGGACTCGGCCGTCAACTCCTGGGTCTTGCCGGCGGCAAGCTGCGCTTCGGACTGGGCGACGTCGGTGCGCGTCACTTCACCGACATTGAAGCGGTCACGCGTTTGCTTCAGCGTCTGCTCCAGCACGCGGACGTTGCTCTTCTGCACCTCGACGATGGCGGAGTCGCGCAGGAAATCCATATAGGTGGTGGCCGCCGTCAGCAGCAAAGTCTGCTCGAGCACGCGCAGGCCCTCGCGGGCACCGGAGACCTGGCTCTCGGCGGCGCGGGTCTTGTTTGCGGTCTGGTTACCGTTGAACAGCGTCTGGGAGACGGTGAGGCCGACGCTTCGCGGCGGGTTGGCGCCGTGGGTCTCGGTCCTGACGATCGTGTTCGGCGTGCCGCCCGACGTGGCGAGCGTGTCCTGATATTGGTAGCCGGCACTGGCGGTGAGCGCGACCTTGGGGCGGTAGCCCGACAGCGCCTGGGGCACGTTTTCGTCGGTGGAGCGCACCAGCGCGCGCTGGGCATTGAGCTGGGGATTGTTCTGATAGGCGCGCACCAGCGCAGCCTCGATCGTCTCGGCCAAGGCTGGCGCCGGGCCGGCAAAGGCCATCAACAACACCGCGGCCGCAGCCGAGGTGACGACCCTCACACGATACATCCCTGTTATTCCATTCATTTTATACCGGCTCGCACGCGTGAACCGGGCCACCGCTACGCACTGAGGCAGTACCCCAACGGGCAACATATTCCCCGTACCGGCGCTACGGAACACCCCGGCGGGGGTGCGCGGTCGAAACTCTCGACGTGCAGCATCTCGGCCACACTTATGTTTTGAAACGGAATTTTATCAGCCGCCAAGGGCCGGCCGAACTGGCCCGGAGCCTTAGAAGACGAAGGCCGGAACGCGCTCCAGGCCCGGCAAAACCGGTGCGGAAGCGTCGAAAAGCGTGCGGTAGCCGAAGTCGCCATGCGAGCGCGTCACGATGGTCGCCCGCGGCGGCGGGCTCGCCGCAAACACCCCCACCAGCCGGCCCCCATCCCTGAGTTGTCCACACAGGGTCTCGGGAACGATCTCGGTCGCCCCATTGAGCAGAATCACATCGTAGGGCGCCTCGGCCGAATCTCCGACCGGGGGTTCGGCGACCTTGATGGTCACGTTCGACAAGCCGACCCTGGAGAGTGCGTCCCTGCCCTTCGCCGCGACTGCCTCGTCGCGCTCGGTCGCGGTGACCTTGCCGGCAAGCCGCGCGGCCACGGCAGCGGCATATCCGGTCGCGCAGCCCACGATCAGCACATTGTCACTGGCGCGGATTTCGGCGGCCTGCAGCAGCTTGGCCATCAGCATCGGCGTGATCAGGCAGCGCGGAACCGAGCCGCCCTCGCTGACATCGAGATCGAGGTCGAGATAGGCCAGCGCGCGTTTGGCCGCGGGCACGAACTCCTCGCGCGGCAGCGCCAGCATCGCATCCAGAATCCTGTGGTCGGTGACGTCGGCGGTGCGCACCTGACCATCGACCATCTTTTGGCGCGCGATCGCAAAATCGGACATGGGCTGACCCGTTGAAAGCGGAGGCGAAGGCCTTGAGAGCGGGGCCATGTTTGGAACAAGGTCGGACAAAACGCAATCCGCCTTGCAGTACAATCCCGCTGCAAAACGGCCGTCCCGTGAATCTCGGGATGCGCCAAAACCGCTGCGAAACCAGCCGCTTCGAAGCGGTGGCGGCGAGGCGCGGAAACGCTTATTTCTCCTATGCAAGCCGGATCGGCTTTGTTATACGCTGCCCGCTCGCAAGCATTTGCGTCGCCTGTTCCTCGGTAGCTCAGCGGTAGAGCATTCGACTGTTAATCGAATGGTCGCTGGTTCGAATCCAGCCCGGGGAGCCAACAGCTTCAACGTTTCCAACACCGTCGCCGACAGCGGCGAGCGCGCGCAAACGCATTCATCGGGCTTCCGCTCTGAACGCAACTGGCCTTCTGCGCTCACTTCACCTGCATCGTGAACGTGTCGACGTCAATCCTGCCGGTGGGAAAGGTCCTCTGAATTACGAAAGTGTCGGTACCGTGAAAGCCACGGGCCGAGGTGTAGGTCACAGCAAGACCGGGCAGGTCTCTGCCAATGCAGTGGTCGGTCGGGTTGATCCGGTTCGAGCGGATATGCTGAACTGCACGCTGCCTGGACAAAGTCCCATGTTGCGGCTTCGATACGACGGTGACTACGCCACCCCGCTCTTCGCACTTCGCGTTCCAGTTTCCATAATTCCAAACCATCTTCGGCTTGCCGGACTCTGCCTCGCGTGTGTACTGCCAGTTGGCGGCAAAGCTCGGCGCGATGAGCGTCGCCGAGATCGCCGAAGCCAAAGCCCCTGCCCGCATGATCTGCTTCCCCCAACAGGAGATTACCCCTGCGCAGGAATCGGCACCAGTCCTCGCAGGAGGTGGGTACGCACAAACGTAGCGCGGGACAACTTCCTTTAATCATAACTTCTATATTTCGGAACGAGTTATATCTTGCGCAGCGCGGTTGACACGTCGGGCAAAACAGGCGGCGGCTTTTTTACCCGACGGGCAGACGGCTGGATCGGTTACTTCGAACCGAACAAGGCGCGACTATGCCGGTCCCGGACGTCGCGCGGATTGATCGGATCGCCGGGACGACTTGCGAGCTGCCAAACATCGTCAAATTGAAGACTGCGGGTCCGGCGCAGTCGTGAGGCACCTACCGATAACGGAGAAGATAACAAAAAAACTGGCGGAAATACTTGGGAAGTTTTTTCCCGACCTATGTGAGCCGGGTCGGTGACAACTCGTTCTTCGGCGTGACCCTGATGGCGGTCCGCTCGATATCACGCCGCGCTTGCCGCAGCCAAAGCCCCCCAAATGGGGATCAGCATCAGTTTTCCTTGCGATTGGCGTCCTGCGGCGATGATGGCGAGGCTGCCGTCGCCATCGGCAGTTTCACGATCTTGCGGCGGTCCTTCACATAGGCGATGGGCACGCCGAACCGCTCGACGGTGGCGACGATGTCGCCGTCGAGATCCTTGTCGCAATTCATGTGCGTCGGCGCGATGAAGAACTCCGAACTCGTCCCATTCGGACCTGAAATCCCAGTGCAGCTGCGGCAGCGTCACCGTGCGGTCGAACGACAACTGGATGCCGCAGACCGCGACCGAATAAATCTTCGGCGCCTGGCTGGTCTCGAGCGGCGTCTTTTCCCGCAGATAGGCTTCCAGCCGATGGATCGCCTCCGGCATGCTGTTGAACCAGTAGTCCATGTCGTAGCGGCGGTAGGCGCCGGGCAAGCCACCGACCAGCGCGTTGTAGGACAGGTTCTCGTAGGGATGCAGCCGCACCAGCGTCGCGCCGTCCCATACGAAGCAGGCACAGATCGCGGCGGCGGCGCCGGTCGCAAGCCACCGGCCGTGCGCCGCGAGCCTGTCGAGGACAGCGTCGAGGCCGATGCCCGCGAGCGCGGCGAGCGCGGGCAATACGAACAGGAAATGCCGCATACCCGTGAAAGCCGGTCCATGCACGGCCACCTGACAGGCGAGCGGCAGGATCACGGCTGACAGCAGCAGCGCGATATCACGCCGCCGCGGCCTCCCCGCGCGCGGCAGCGCCAGCATCGAGATCACCGCGAGCGCGACACCTGACAGCGTGATCAGTGGCACGCGGATCAGCAAGTAGCCGGGCACATAGAGCCGCGGCACGTCGCCCATCTCGTAAACATGCCCCTCGAACACCGTCCGGATGGCATAGTGAAACTCGGAGAAGGCAAACAATCCGCGGATCGGGTTGAGCGGCGACAGCGCGGCCCATGGCCAGGCCGCAACCATGATGAGATAAGCCAGCGCCACTGCCGGCAACGTTTTCAACGAAGCGAAGCCGGCAAAGCGCAGACGGGCTCCGCTGCGCGCGCGCCACGGCAGATAAATGACGATAGCCAGCACGAGATAGACTGATAGCAACAGGCCGAGACTGCGCACGCCGAGGGCGGCGCCGGTAAGCAGGCCGAAGGCCAGGACATCGCGCAGGCGCGGCGACGGCAGGTCGCGCGAGAGGCGCACGAGGAAGAACGTCGCCGCCATCATCGCCGCCGCAAAGGGAATGTCCTTGGTGTGGTTGAACATGGCGCCGTACCAGGCGCCGCACAGGCTCAATGCGACTGCCGCGATCAGGCCCGCGCGCGGACCCGCAACCAGCCGCGCCGTCGCCGCCGCGGCGGCGATGCCGCCGATTCCTGACATCGCGCAGAGAATGTGACGGAGCGCGTAGGGATCGACAGGCACGATCCTGGCGAGGCCGACCGCGATCACGTCGAACAGGCCGCCATAGAGATAGAGGTTCTGGTAGGTGAAGAGGTCGCGGTCGGCAAAGCCGCTGCGGTAATAGGCGATGATCAACTCGCCGTAATGGTGCTGCACGCCTTCATCGTTGGAGATCGCATAATCGCGAAAGGTGAACAGCGCGACGGCGGCAATGGCTGCCAGCAGCAGGCAAGTGGCGATGTCATGCGGGTCCGACGGGACGAGCGAACGCACCGCCCTGCCCGCGCGGCGAAACAGCGCGGGCGAAGCTTGCGTCGTGTCGATCGGTGATGGCCGGCCTTGTCCCATATTCCGCAAGCTTCGTCAGGATACGCTACACATATCGTCGCCGGAGGCTGGCAACTCCGCTCGCGCCGGCTTCTACTCCATCTCGCTAGAATTTGTGTCCTTTTTCGCGCAGGGCCTGGGTCATGCGCGCCTTGAGGTCGTCGGCGGCCTTGCGGCTGGACTCCTCGCCGATCTGCCGGCTTTGCTCGGCGAGCGTGCGCGAATTTTGCCTGTATTTCTCGCCGGCCGGGCTGCCGTAGAAAGCCTCGATGGCGCGCAGCTCATCCACCGAGAAGGTCTTTGCGTAGAGCGCGGCGGCATTGTCCACCATCACATTGTAGTATGTAGCGTAGGTGTCGATGACCGTCGGCACCAGCGCATCGAAGTCGCGCTCGATCTCGGGCCGGTCCTGGGTCAGCGTCGGCTTGAGGCCGAGCAGGATTCCCGGCAGCAGCGCCCTGTATTGATCGGGGAGCCTCAGCGTGATGACCAGCTTGCGCGCGGCCTCCATCGTCTCGGGCGACGGGCTCTGCGCGCGCGCCACACCGGTCGAAAGCAAAAGCAATGCGCCTAAAACGGCCAATGATTTGTACATAGCTTGCTCCTTGTTTGGAGCATGACCTTGTCGGAAAACCGCTACAGGTTTTTCCGGATCATGCGCAAAATCGATAAACCGAAGATCTGTATGAAGCGGAGGTGTCCCCACTTCACGCAGACAGATGCCGGCTGCCTGATGCCGTCATGCGACGCCGGGCTGCGTTCCCGGGTCAGGCTGTTCTCCAAGTCCGGCGTCGACGAACAGATTCGGCACCTTGTTCGCGAAGTCGAGCGCTCCCGCCACCGCGGTCATGATCGAGAAGCCGGCAAAGGCGACGACGATCTGCTCGATTCCGCTATTGCTGTACTGGACCAGCACCCAGTGCGCGCCAAAGGACAGGAACACGCCGAGGCAGAACAAGGGAAGCGAGTGCTGGCCACACAAGACCAGCGGTCGCAGCCAGATCGACTTCAACCCCTTCCAATCGCGATGCAGGTAACGCGAGACGATGAATGCGAGCGCGCAGAAATGGCTGAAGCGGAGCATGTCCAGATCGGTTTTGTCGATCGGATAGATCCGCTTCATCATCCATTTCGGAATCAGCGACTCCAGGAACGCGCTGTGCCAGGTCATCACGATGACGAGGGCAAACAGGATCCAGGCGACCGCGATCCCGTAGACGATGCGCGAATCCAGCAATTTCCTGAGCTGGCCGACGGCGCCGATGCCGCACCAGCTGCCGAAGAAGAAGATCAATTGCCAGCAAAATGGATTGAAATACCAGGTCGCCCCTTTCGGATAGGACGGCAGGTTCCAGTCGAAATAGCGCGCCAGAATGTAGAGCACGAACGAACCGGCCAGCGTCAGGTTGGGCCGGCGCGTCAAGCCCCAGACCACGAAGGGCGCGGCCGCCACCAGCGCGATGTAGAGCGGCAACACGTCGAGATCGACCGGCTTGTATTGCAGGGTCAGCGCCTTGCCGATCAGCTCATCCGGGTGGGCAAGGAAGTTCGCGACGTTGAACTCGTCCTTGTACATCGGATTGTCCCACTTTCGCGCGGTGCGCGCGATCTGCGCCGTGAAGGTGAGGAATAACAGGATGTGGGCGACATACATCTGCCACGAGCGCAGCCACAGCCGCTTCAGTGCCGGCAAGAACTGACCGGAGGCGATGATCGGGCCGTAGATGAAACCGGCCAGATAGCCGGAAATGAAGACGAAGAATTCGGCCGCGTCGGAGAAACCGTAGTTGCGCATCGTCATCCAGGAGACGACGTCGTCGGGGATATGATCGAGAAAGATCATCCAGAGGCCGAGGCCTCGCAAAAGGTCGAGCCTCAAATCGCGTTCGACGACGAAAAGGTCTTTGCTCGCATTTGCCATGTCAATCGATCCAGTCAACTTTCGGATGTCAGTGCAGTCGCAGAAATCGCCGGTGTCTTGGCGCGCGGCCCGGCCGCCGTGATACGCTTGTACCAGGTGAATATCCGCGCCACGCCGTAGAGGATCAGGATGCCGGCGGCGCCCACGATAAAATGCAGCGCAACGCCGGCATCGAGTTCCATCAGCAGGGCGTAACCCGCAAATGAGAGCGCAACGCCGAGCGCGAAGATCTGCAGCGAATACTGGCCGCACAGAATCAGGGGCTGCGCCCAGGCCGACCGCAATCCGGCCCAGCCGGGCGGCACGAAGCGCAAGCCCACCACGGCGAGCGCCAGGAAATGCGCAAAGCGCAGGATGTCGAAGTCGGTCTTGTTGATGGGATAGATCCAGCGCGCCAGCCAGGCCGGCACGAAGGCTTCCAGATGCGGGAAATACCAGGTCATGGTCAGCGAGAACGCCGCGCAGAGATAGGCGACCGAGAGCCAGAAAACGGTTGGCGAAGCAAGGATCGGCTGCAGGCGGCCCGCGCCGCCGAGCGCGCACCAGGCGCCGAATACGAACAGCAGCTGCCAGGCGAACGGATTGAACGACCAGAATCCGTCCGGATAGGTCGAGAAGTGAAGGTCGAACCTGTTGGTGATGATATAGAGCACGATGGAGAGAATGAGCGGCAGGTCGCGTTTCCACTTCGCCAGCAGCAGCACGAAAGGCAGCGTGCACATCAGCACGACATAGAGCGGCAACACGTCCATGTTGAGCGGCCGGAAGCGCAGCAGCAGCGCCTGGATCATCACCGCGCCGGGCTCCCTGAAGAAATCTTCTACGACCATCTCGTGCACGTAGAACTGCTTGCCCGAATAGATCGTGACGAAGGCGATCTCCGCCATCAGCAACAGGAACAGCAGCAGGTGCGCGGTGTAGATCTGCCAGACCCGCCGCACGATGCGCGCGGTGCCGATCACGATCCCCTTTTCGAAGGTTGCGCGGCCATAAACCAGTGCGGCCGTGAAGCCCGAAATGAAGATGAAGATTTCGGCGGCGTCGGAAAAGCCGTAATTGCGGATGGTGAACCAGGTCAGCAGGTCCGGCGAGACATGATCGATATAGATCAGCCACAGCGCCAGGCCACGGAACAGATCGAGCCGCAATTCGCGTTGGCCGGCGGCGAGCGCGAAGGAAACGGACTGGCTCGGGGCAACAGGTTGCGCGGAAGCGCGCTCCGCAACCGGCGCCGCCCGCGTCCCCGACACGGCATCGGCCACCGACATGACGTCTGTTGGTTGAACAATAGCCATCACTTCCCCTGCCTGCGGTAAGAGACCACAGGCGTATGAAATTTGAAAGTAAGCTGTTGAAATAATGCGCCTCTCGGCGGCGGACGCCGCATCGCCCGCTGCCGCAGCTACGAGAGCCGCGCCAGCCGGTTTCAAAAGGCCGTCGCGACGGCATGATCGCGGGTGACTCTCGGGGACGGCCGTGGCCTTGCGACGCCTCGGGCAACACAGCGGCAGATCGCGAAGGCGGATGGCTCTAGGTCAGAGCGAGGGTTTTCCGCAGCATGTCCACACCCTCATCACACGGGAATACTCCCTGTGAAGCAAAGGCTTGCTGCACTCTCCTGCACAGGCTTGGGATGACTTGTCCACAGCCCCTTGGATCAACGGCTTTAGTGGCTCTAATGGCCGGCCTGATCCATCGCGGCGCGGCAAGCCTCGCTCAAACTGCCCTTGTGGCGCTGCAGGCAGGCGGTGATGGCGCCGACATTGGGGATTTCACCGGCGCAAAGACGATAGACGTCGGGCGTGCAGGCCCGCCGCTGCTCGGGCGTTCCGACCGCAAAGGCTGATGTCACTGAGGCCAGGGTCAGTCCGAGGCCGATGGCAGCGGCAAGGCGGCGCGGCGTCATGAGAGATGAAAGGGCCTTTGCGTTCATGGCGATATTCCCTTGATTTGCGCGAGCGCGTCACGCGCGCCCGGTCCATCTGCCAGATACGAAAATTAATTTCCGCGAAATGTGATTTTTCTCACACTTTCGGCGCCTTGGAACCGACTAGTTTTCCGGTCCACCACAAAAGAATTCAGTAACCAAACAGGGCAGGATCGGCGGATCGATAAAATTTGAGCGATCCGGGCAATCCAGCAACAAAACAAATTTGCGAGCGTGCTTCCCAATAAGGGGAGTGCGCGATGAGTGAAGTTGAGTTCGATCGATTGCTGGATGCCGTGCGAACGGCGATTGAGCCTGTGCCCGGAGAAGACATCATGCTGGCCCGCTTGCCGCTGTTCAACGCGCTGCTGAAAGCCGCCAACGACAACGGTCCGGCCTGGCCTTTGATCCCGTTCCCGCAGGGCTGGTACGCCGCCTGCTGAAGGCGTGCGGCCAACTGACTTTTCAGAAGCTCATTTTACCGGTGCTGTTTACCGTCGGCATTACGATTAGGCCGCCATCGACGGGCTGAAGTTGGAACGCGAACCGCGCGCGTGAACGCAAAAGCCATCCATCAGAGCGAAGCGGATTAGCGGCTCAACGTGTTGACGTTTACTGCTGCGGAGCCGCCCTGCTGAATGCCTGCTGAGAAGTTAGTATATTTCGCTCGTCAGCTTCCATCGCCAGTCGCAAGCCTGTGAGGTGATTCAATTCGAGCGCGCATTAAAAGGCAATGCCGACTGTCGAAGTCAAAAGGGGAATAAAGACCCGCGGCGTAAGTATTTCGTAGAGTTGGAGGCCACGACCAGAATTGAACTGGTGTAAACGGTTTTGCAGACCGCTGCGTAACCACTCCGCCACGTGGCCCCACCGGGGCGCACTCATATACGGCCTCCCCCCGCGACGCAACCGAGCCTTAGCTCATTGTTTGCGCGTGATCTTTTCGGAAAACCGCCGCACACTTTTCCGGATCATGCGCTAGCCCTTTTTCGCCGCCGAAAGTCGCGTTTTGGCCGCCCTTTCGGCTTCGGCGCGAGTTCCGGCATGGTGCGCTGGACCTCGCGGAAGCGCGCCAGCATCCGCTCGAAACTGGCATTCAGCGTCGCCGCGATCTCCGGCCGCCGCTCCAGCGCCGAGATCAGCATGCGCGGCCGCCTCGATGGTCGACAGCCCGTCGCGGCGCGGCTCACGGCGCAACGCGCCATAGCGCGACGGATGTTTGGGGTCCGAGGATCACGCGCTGGCATTTCAGCATCCAGGCATTGCGCCACCACAGCGCCTTGGCCTGGCTCCAGGTGCCGTCGAGCAGCACCACGCCTTCGATGGCAGACAGGATCGCGCGCTGATTGTCGGCGGCTTCGCCCTTGCGGTTCAGTGCGACGATCTCGGCATCGGTGTCGAGATCGCTGACTTTCGCCGAGCCGAGATAGAGCACGGCCCAGCGCGCGGGATCGGCGACGGGCCGGCCGAGCGCCTTGGCAAGGCTCGGCCATGACAGGCCGATCTTCACCACGGCGTTCTTGAAGTGCAGTGCGGCCAGCCGCGCGGTGCCGAGCGCCCTGTCCTGCTCCTGCGGATGCTGCAGGATCAACAGCGATATCCGGCTTTCGACCGGTGTGACGCTGTCGCAGATGCAAAGCGGCTCGGCTTGCGGCAATGCGGACATTCCGCGACCGCCTGATCTGCGGTTCGGATGGTTCGGACATGGGTCGCGCTATACGCCGCGCCTTGGCCCGCTTCAACCGCCGTCTATTCGGCGGGCGCGCCTGCCGCCGCCGGCGCGCGTACGCCGCCGCAAGCGGTCGATCAGCAGATAGATCACCGGCGTGGTGTAGAGCGTGAGGATCTGCGAGACGAACAGGCCGCCGATGATGGTGATGCCGAGCGGCCGGCGCAGCTCGGTGCCGGGTCCGGTCGCGACGACCAGCGGGATGCCGGCGAACAGCGCCGCCATGGTCGTCATCAGAATGGGGCGGAAGCGCGCGCGGCAAGCCTCGAAGATCGCCTCCTCCGACGACAGGCCCTGATTGCGTTCGGCATCGAGCGCGAAGTCGACCATCATGATGCCGTTCTTCTTGACGATGCCGATCAACAGGATGATGCCGACAAAGGCGATCACGGTGAGCGGCGTGCCGGTGATCTGTAGCGCCAGCAGCGCGCCGAGGCCGGCCGACGGCAAGGTCGAGATGATCGTGAGCGGATGGGCGAGGCTCTCATAGAGCACGCCGAGCACGATATACATCGCCACCAGCGCGCCGAGGATCAACAGCGGCTGCCGCCCGCTGGTCTTGGCGAAATCGCCGGCATTGCCGTCAAAACTGCCGCGGATGCCTTCGGGCATGTGCAGCTCGGCCACCGCCTGCTGGATATTCGACGTCGCGGTGTCGAGCGGCACGCCGTCCGGCACGTTGAACGACACCGTCGTCGAGGGAAACGATTGCGAGTGATAGACCGCGAGCGGCGACAGGTCGCGCTTGTAGCGCACCACCGTCGATAGCGGCACCTGGGTGTCGCCTGCGCCGGCGACATAGATGCGCTCGAGATTGGAGGGATCGACCTGGAATTTCGGATCGATCTCGAGCACGATCACATACTGGTTGCGCTGGGTGTAGATGTAGGAAATCTGCCGCTGCGAGAAGGCGTTGTTGAGCGCGTTGTCGATGTCCTGCACTTGCGACGCCGAGCCTCGCCGCCATCTTGCGGTCGATCTGCAGGGTCAATTGCAGGCCGCCGGGATCGCGATCGCTGCCGAGACATCGGTGATGCCATCGACCGTCTCCATCCGCTTGGCGACGATCGGCGCCCATTTCTGCAGCAGATCGAGGTCGGTGCTCGACAGCGTGTACTGGTAGTTGGAGTCGCTCTGCCGCCCGCCCGCGCGCACGTCCTGGGCCGCGAACATGAACAGGCGGATGCCGGGCACGTTGAAGATCTGGCGGCGCAGCCGGTCGATCACCGCGGCGGTCGATACGCCGTCACGCTCCTCCGGCGGCTTCAGGCTGATGAACATGGTACCGCGGTTGGAAGTCGCGCCGCCGGGACCGCCGGCGCCGCCAAGCACCGAGCCGATGCCGGCCACGGCCGGATCGGCCATCACGATGTCGGCCATGTGCTGCTGCAGGCCCAGCATCGACTGGAACGAGATGTCGGCGGACGCCCGCGTCGAGCCGATGATGAAGCCGGAATCGTCGGTCGGGAAATAGGCCTTCGGCGTCTTGATGTAGAGCGTCACCGTCAGCGCGATGGTGGCGAAGAACACCAGCAGCGTGAGCAGCGGATAGAGCAGCACGCGCGCGCAGCGTCCAGGTATAGAACGCGACGATACGCGACAGCGAACCCTCGATGACCCGGTCGAGCCAGGTCGCGCGATCCGACGTCGCCTCCTTGATGTAGTGCGCGCAGATCATCGGCGTGGTCGTCAGCGACACCACGGTCGACACCACGATGGCGAAAGTCAGCGTCAGCGAGAACTCGCGGAGCAGGCGACCGACGATACCGTCCATGAAAATCAGCGGCGTGAAGGCCGCAACCAGCGACAGGCTGATCGAGACCACGGTGAAGCCGATCTGGCGCGCGCCGTCCAGCGCGGCGCGGAGCGGCGGCATGCCATGCTCGAGATTGCGGTACATGTTCTCGATCATGACGATGGCGTCGTCGACCACGAAGCCGACGGAGATCGCCAGCGCCATCAGCGAGAGATTGTCGATCGAAAAGCCGGCGAGCCACATCCCGGCGCAGGTGCCGGCGAGCGCAAGCGGCACGGAAATGCCCGCGGCAATCGTCGGTATGATCCGGCGCAGGAAGGCGAACACCACGATCATGACCAGCACCGCGGTCGCAAGCAGCGTCCACTGCATGTCCTGCACGCTGGCGCGGATGGTGGTGGTGCGGTCGACCAGGGTCGATACCTCGACACCCGCCGGAATCCACTGCTTCAGCTCGGGGATCAGCGCCTTCACGCGGTCGACGGTCTCGATCACGTTGGCGTCGCCCTGCTTGGTGATCTGGATCAGCACCGCCGGCTGCTTGTTGAACCAGGCGATCGAGCGGCTGTTGCGCACGGAGTCCTCGACGTCGGCGACGTCGGACAGACGGACGAAGTTGCCGTTGGTGCTTTTGATGACGATGTTGCGGAACTCTTCGGCGGTCCGCATCTGCTTGTTGAGCGCCAGCGTCTCGCTCTGCCGGTTGCCGTTGAAGATGCCGAGCGGCCCGAGCGGATTGGCGTTGATGATGGCATTGCGCACGTCGTCGGTCGCGATTCCCGCGTTCGACAATGCGACGGGATTGAGGGAAACGCGCACCGCGGGCTGGTCGGCGCCGCTGACGGTGGCATCGCCGACGCCCGGGACCTGCGCGATGCGCTGCGCGATCACGGTGTCGGCGACGTCGTAGATCGCGCCCGTGGTCAGGGTCTTCGAGGTCAGCGCCAGCACGAACACGGGCGCCGCGGCGCTGTTGGCCTTGCGGAACCTCGGCAGGGTCGGCAGGTCGCTCGGCAGATCGGACAGCGAGGCATTGATCGCGGCCTGCACGTCGCGCGCGGCGCGGTCGATGTCGCGCCCGATCGAGAAGGTGAGCTGGATGTTGGTGCTGCCGAGCGAGCTCGTCGAGGTGATCTGGTCGATGCCCGCGATCTGGCCGAGCTTGCGCTCCAGCGGCGCCGCAACCGTTGCCGCCATCACGGAAGGATCGGCGCCGGGACGCGAGGCCTGCACGCGGATCGAGGGAAAGTCGACGTTCGGAACGGAGCGCGACCGGCAGGAAATCGTAGGCGACGAGGCCGACCAGGAACAGCCCGATCGACAGCAGCGTGGTGCCGACCGGCCGGCGGATGAACGGCTCGGAGATCGAGATCATGGCCCGATCGTCCTCATTGCATGCCCTCGGTCGCGCCCGCGACCGGCGGCACCTCGGGGCCGGCCGGCGGCAGCGCGCGTTCGAGCCTGCGGTTGATCGCATCGAGGCCGAGATAGATCACCGGGGTGGTGTAGAGCGTCAGCAACTGGCTGAGCAGCAACCCGCCGATGATGGAAATGCCGAGCGGAAAGCGCAGCTCCGCGCCGGTGCCGCTTTCGATCGCAAGCGGCAGCGCGCCGAACAGCGCCGCCAGCGTCGTCATCATGATCGGGCGGAAGCGCAGCAGGCAGGCCTGCACGATCGCGTCATAGGCGCTCATGCCCTTGTTGCGCTCGGCTTCGAGCGCAAAGTCGATCATCATGATCGCGTTCTTCTTGACGATGCCCATCAACAGGATGATGCCGATCAGGCCGATCACCGACAGGTCCTGCCCGCACAGCATCAGCGCGAGGATGGCGCCGACGCCGGCCGATGGCAGCGTCGAGAGGATGGTGATGGGGTGGATGTAGCTCTCGTAGAGCACGCCCAGCACGATGTAGATGGTGATGATCGCGGCCAGGATCAGCCAGGGCTGGCCGGCCAGCGATTTGGAGAACTCCGCGGCGTCGCCCGCGTAGAGGCCGACGATGCTCGTGGGCATGCCGATCCGCGTCTCGATCGCCTTCACCGCCTCCACCGCATCGCCAAGCGCCTCGCCCGGCGCCAGATTGAAGCTGAGCGAGACCGCGGGGAATTGCGCCTGATGCGAGATCGCAAGCGGCGCGGTGGTGCGCACCAGCGTTGCGACCGCCGCAATCGGCACCTGCCCGGCCGGACTTCCCGGCACCGCCGCGGCGCCCGGCACGTAGAGCTTGGAGAGGATCGAGGGATCGCGCTGATACATCGGCAAGCGCTTCCAGCACCACGCGGTACTGGTTGGCCTGGCCGTAGATGGTCGAGATCTGACGCTGCGCGAAGGCGTCATTCAGCGTGTCCGTGATCACCTGCAGGCTGACGCCGAGCTGCCCTGCGCGCGTGCGGTCGACATTGAGCTGCGCGCGCAGGCCGCCGTCCTGGGATTCGGAGGAGACGTCGCGGAACAGCGGATCGCGCCGCATCTCGGCAACCAGCTTGTTGGCCCATTCCGACACCAGCGCGGCATCGGTGCCGGTCAGCGTGTACTGGTATTGCGAACGGCTCGACTGCGTCGAAATCTGCACGTCCTGCACCGGCTGGAAGTAGATCGTCATCCCCGGGATCGACGCCACCTTCGCCTTCAACCTGTTCACCACGACGCTGACGTCGTCGGCCCGTTCGCCGCGCGGCTTCAGCGTCATCACCAGCCTGCCGACATTGGTGGTCGGGTTGACCGAGCCCGCGCCGATCACCGAGACGACGCCGATCACGTCGGGGTCGGCCTTGATCGTATCGGCCGCCTGGGTCTGCCGCGCCTGCATCTCGACAAAGGAGACGTCGGGCCCGGCCTGGGTCACCGCGGTGATCGAGCCGGTATCCTGCAAAGGCAGGAAACCCTTGGGCGCCACGACATAGAGGAACAGCGTTGCGGCAATCGTCGCCAAGGTCACAAGGAGCGTCTCGCGCTGGTGCTGCAGCACCCACAGCAGCGTGCGCTCGTAGAAGCCGACCATGCGGTCGATCAGATTGCTGATCATGGCGAGTCCCGGCACCGCCATCTCCTCATGCGCATGCTTGAGGATGCGCGAGCACATCATCGGGGTCAGCGTCAGCGACACCACCGCCGAGGTCACCACCGCGATCGTCAAGGTCAGCGCAAATTCGCGGAACATGCGGCCGACCAGGCCCGACATGAACAGCAGCGGAATGAACACCGCGATCAGCGACACCGTCAGCGAGATCACGGTGAAGCCGATTTCGCTGGCGCCGCGCAGCGAGGCGCTCATCGCGCTCTCGCCGTTCTCCATGTGGCGGACGATGTTCTCGATCATCACGATGGCGTCGTCGACCACGAAGCCGGTGCCGATGGTGAGCGCCATCAGCGACAGGTTGTCGAGGCTGAAGCCGGCGAAATACATGATGCCGAAGCTCGTGATCAGCGACAGCGGCAGCGCGACGCCCGCGATGATGGTGGCGCGGATCGAGCGCAGGAACAGCAGCACCACCAGCGTCACCAGCACCACGGCGAGGATCAGCGTGAACTGCACGTCGCGAACCGAGGCGCGGATGGTGACGGTGCGGTCGCTGACGACGGTGAGGTTGACGCCGGCCGGAATCGTCCGCTGCAGCTTCGGGATCTCGGCGCGGATCTGGCGGACCACCTCGATGACATTGGCGCCCGGCTGGCGCTGGATGTCGATGATGACGGCCGGCGTGCCCTGATACCAGCCGCCGGTGCGGTCGTTCTCCAGCCCGTCCACGATCTGCGCGACGTCGCCGATCGTGACCGGATTGCCGTTGCGATAGGCGATGATGATCGGCTTGTAGGCGTCGGCGGCCGCGATCTGGTCGTTGGCGGCGATGGTGTAGGACTGCTGCGCGCCGTCGAGCGAGCCCTTGGGCCCGCTGACATTGGCGCCTGCGATCGCGTTGCGCAAATCCTCCATCGCGATGCCGTAGGCGGCGAGCCGCGCGAGATCGGCCTGCACCCGCACCGCAGGCTTCAGCCCGCCCAGGATGGTGACCTTGCCGACGCCGGAAATCTGGCTGAGACGCTGCGACAGGAGGGTGTCGGCGATATCGCTCATGGCGCGCAGCGAAATCGTCTCGGAGGTCAGCGCGAGCGTCAGCACCGGCGCATCCGCCGGGTTCACCTTGGCGTAAACCGGCGGATAAGGCAGCGTTCGCGGCAGCACGCCGGCCGCGGCGTTGATCGCCGCCTGCACGTCCTGGGTCGCGCCGTCGATGTCGCGGTTGAGATCGAACTGCAGCGAGATCTGGCTGACGCCGAACGAGCTGGTCGAGTTCATCGACGACAGCGAGGGGATCTGCCCGAGTTGGCGCTCCAGCGGCGCGGTTATCAGCGAGGCGATCACGTCGGGGCTTGCGCCCGGCAACTGCGTCGTCACCTGCACCGTCGGGAAGTCGACCTGCGGCAGCGCCGAGATCGGCAGCGCGAAATAGCCGAGCCCGCCGCCGATCAGGAGCGCGATACCGAGCAGCGAGGTCGCGATCGGACGGCGGATAAAGGGTTCGGAGACGCTCATGATGGTGCGTGCTCTCTCACGCTGATCTCACGGTTGCGACTTTGCGGCCCCGGCAGGCGGGTCGCCGCCCGCAGGTCCAGTTGCCCCCTTCTGATCCCCCTCACCCTGCTCGCTCCGGCGGCGGTGCTCGCGATGCTCGCCGTCCTTGCCTTGGTCTTTCCCTTGCCAATCCTTCTTGCCCTGACCGTCCTTACCCTGGCCGTCCTTGGCTTGACCGTCCTTGCCCTGGCCGTCCTTCCGCGGATCGCGGCTGCCCTTCTTGCGCGGCGCGAGGTCGGCCGACGGCGTCTGGTCGTTGCTGCCGATGATGACCTTCGAGCCGTCGGCGAGATTGGCGAATCCCGTCGTCACCACGCGATCGTCCTGGGACAGGCCGCTTGCGATCACGGCGTCGGTCTCGTTCTGCTGCGTCACCGTCACCGGCTTGGCATGGGCGACATTGTCGGAATCGATCACATAGCTGAACGTGCCGATCGGCCCGCGCTGCACAGCCGATGTCGGCACCACGACCACCTTCGACAGCGTCTCGACCTTCAGCCGCACATTGACGAACTGGCCGGGCCAGAGCTGGTAGTTGCCGTTGGGGAATTCAGCCTTGAGCTTGAGCGTGCCGGTGGTCGGATCGACCTGGTTGTCGATGCCCTTGAGCGTGCCGGTGTCGACGACGGCGATGCCGTCATTGCCGAACACGTCGACCGCGAGCGGGCCCTTGGCCGAGGCCGCGTTGACACGGACGATCTGCTGTTGCGGCAGGCTGAACCACACGGCGATCGGCTGCAATTGGGTGATGATGACGAGGCCCGTCGCGTCTGCCGCGTGGACAATGTTGCCCTGGTCGACCTGACGAAGCCCGGCGCGCCCCGAAAGCGGCGCCACGATCTTGGTATAGCCGAGCGTCGCGGCGGCGTTGTCGATCGCGGCCTGGTCGGCCCTGACCAACGCCTCGGTCTGCGCCACCGCCGCCTTCTGCGTATCCGCTTGTTGCTTGGAGCCGGCATTGGTGGCCGCAAGCTGCTGATAGCGGACGAGGTCGAGACGCTGGTTGGCAAGCTGCGCCTCGTCCTGCGCCTTCTTCGCCACCGCTTGGTCGTACTGCGCCTGATAGATCGCGGGATCGATTTCGGCGACCACGTCACCCTTCTTGACGTCCTGGCCTTCGACGAAATTCACCGCGATCAGCTTGCCGTCGACCTGCGCGCGCACCGTCACCGTATTCAGCGCGCGCACCGTGCCGACGCCGTCGAGATAGACCGGCACGTCCTGGATGCGCGGGGTTGCCGCCAGCACCGGCACCGGCAGGTCGGGACGCGCGCCCGGTCCGCCCCTGGTGGCCTGCTTCTGCTGGAACACGGTCCAACCGATGTAGCCGAGCCCGCCGAGGATCGAGCAGCGTGATGAAAAGCGAAACCATGCGGCTGCCCGCGCTTCTAGCGACGCGCGCCACCCGGCCACCGGCCTTATCGGTGGTTTCGTTCGGCTTAAAGAGCATTTGCCGGCCTCTCTGTCCTCGGCTCCCAACCGCCCCCCAACGCTTGGTACAGGCTGACATAGGCGAGCAGCCGGGCGAGCTCCGCCTGCCACAGCGAATCCTCCGCCTGGAACAATGTCAGTTGGGTATTTAGCACGGTTACGATGTCGGCAGTGCCGGCCCGCAGCTGCTGTTCCGACAATTCAAAGGCGCGCCGCGACGCCGTCACGACCTCGCGCTGCAGGCGCAGCTTGATCGTGGTTTGCTTGATCGAATACAGCGCATTGTTAACGTCGGCGAAGGCCTGGACGATCGTCTTGCGATAAGTCTGCAGCAACTCGTCCTGCCTCGCCTGGGTCTGCTCGAACGCGCCGAGCAGCTTGCCGCCCTCGAAGATCGGCTGCGTGGCCGAGCCGACGAGCTGGAAGAAGGCGGCGTGCGGCTGGAACAGGGACACCAAGGCGGAGCTTTGATAACCGCCCTGTCCGGTCAGCTGGATGGTCGGATAGAACTGCGCGCGGGCGTTGCCGATATTGGCGGTGGCGGACGCCAGCTGCGCTTCCTGGCGGCGGATGTCAGGCCGCTGGGTCAGGATTTCCGAGGGCAGGCCCGGGGTCACCCGCGGGGTTGCGATCGAAGACAGCGACCCGCCCGCGACACGGATGCTCTCGGTCGGTCGCGACACCAGCACGGCAAGCGCGTTGACGTTCTGGTCGAGCGTCTGCTTGAGCGGCGGCACCAGCGCCTTCTGGTTGGCGAGCACGCTCTCCTGCTGCGCCACGTCGAGGTCGGTGCCGGTGCCGGCCTTGCGGCGATCCTGCACCGCATTGAGGATACGCTGGGCGCTGGCGATGTTGTGCTGGGCGGTGCGCAGGCGATCCTGCGAAGCCAGCACATTGAAATAGGCGGTCGCGACCGCGGTCAGTGTCGTCAGCGCGGTGACGTCGCGATCGAAGCGATTGGCGGTCGCGGTCTCTTCCGCAGCCTGCAGCGCGTCGCGGTTGCCGCCCCAGAAGTCGAGCTGATAGGCCGCGCTCAATGAAGCCGAATAGTTGGTGGTCTCGCGACCGCCATTGGTCAGGCCGCTGGCGCTTGAACCTGAGGTGCGGGCATAGGTCTGCGACCCGTTGCCCTGCAGCGTCGGCAGCAGCGCAGCCCCCGCCTGCCGCGCCAGCGCGTCGGCCTGCAGCATGCGCGCCACGGCGGCGGCAATGTCGAGGTTGACCCGCTGGGCCTCCTCCATCAGCGTGGTCATCTCCGCCGAGTTGAAGCCGCGCCACCAGTCGAGCGCGGGGGGCGCGTCTTCCGCGCGCGGTCCGCCATACTTATAGCCGCCGGGCACATCAAGGGCGGGGTCGGGAATGTCCTGGGTCAGCACGCAGCCGAGCGAACTTGCGACCAGCGCGAGCGTGACGCCCCATCGCGCCGCGCGCGCCATGCCGCGACGGGTGACCTCTCGCCGCTTCGCCGCAATCACCGGGAATGGGTGGCTCACATCACCCCTCCGCCGGGCCTTTTGCCCGGCATGAGCCGCGGGCCCAGGCGATCAATGAGATCGCCGCCGGCGCGGTGGCGGAGTGTCGGCAAGTCGTTCACAGCGTGATGCTTTCTCTGGAACCCGAGGTGCGATACTAGCCGGGGGGAGCGGGCGCGGACAGCCCTGCTCCCTCGCGCCAACAACGCGATTCAGACGCACGGGAACGACCGCGAGAGCTCAAGAAGTGGCCATTTCCCAACGGTTTCTTTGACGCCACGGGACCTGTTGCAGGTTTGCCGCTTACGAACATTTCATGTGGATTTAGGTCCGATTTCCCATCCCTCTTGGGCGGCAGCAACGCCTGAAACCCGGCGGGGCGGCGTAACGTATCTCCTTGGCCAAGCAACTGGGGGCCAAGGGAAATGCGTGTCGCGGTGATCGGAACTGGCATTGCCGGCAATGCCGCGGCCTGGACCCTCTCAAGACGCTACCCGGTGACGGTCTATGACCGCGAGCTTCGCCCCGGCGGCCACAGTCACACGGTGACCATCGATTACGATGGAATACAGATTCCGGTCGATATCGGTTTCATCGTCTACAACCAGCAGAACTATCCGGAACTGACCGCGCTGTTCGATCATCTCGGTGTCGAGACCGTGGAGAGCTGCATGAGCTTCGCGGTGACAGCGGATCAAGGCCGCTTCGAATGGAAGGGCGGCGGCGAGAACTGGCTCGAGACCGCCAAGGGACTGTTTGCCCAACGCCGTAACATCCTGTCGACCTCCTATCTGTGGATGCTCAGGGATATCCTGACCTTCAGCCAGAAGAGCGTCGAGGACTACAAGGCCGGCCGGCTCGCCGGCCTCTCGCTCGGCGAGTACTTCAAGCAGAATCATTTCGCGCCCAGGCTGCTCACCGACTATCTCGCGCCGATGGGCGCAGCGATCTGGTCGGCGCCGGCCGACGAGATGCTGGACTTTCCGGCGGAGAACTTCGTCGCTTTCTTCAGCAATCATCGCCTGCTGCAATATGACCGCCCGGTCTGGCGTACGGTCAAAGGCGGCAGCCGCACTTACGTCGACAAGCTCACCTCGGCCTTTCGCGACCGCATGCGGCTCGGATGCGCGGTCACCGCGATCGAGCGGAGCCCGCACGGCGTCATCGTCCGCGACAGCCATGGCCACAGCGACAGCTTCGATCACGTCGTGCTGGCCTGCCACAGCGACCAGGCGCTCGGCATGCTCACCGACGCCGATGAACGCGAGCGTACTGTCCTCGGCGCGATCGGCTATGCGCCCAACACCGTCTATCTGCATCGCGACGAGCGGCTGATGCCGAAACGCAAACGCGCCTGGGCCTCCTGGAATTTCCTGCGCTGGCGGCGCGAGGACCGGATGGCCAACGATGTCGCCGTCACCTACTGGATGAACAATCTGCAGGGCATCGACGCCGACAAGCCGCTGTTCGTCAGCCTCAATCCGCCCTTTGCACCGCGGGACGAATTGACCTTTGGCAAGTACATCTGCGAGCATCCGCAATATAATCGGGCCGCCTTCGCCGCGCAGAAGCGCCTCGGCGACATCCAGGGGCGCCGGCATACCTGGTTCTGCGGCGCATGGACCGGTTATGGCTTCCACGAGGACGGCATTCGCTCGGGACTTGCAGTGGCCGAGGCGCTCGGCGCCTACGCGCCATGGCGCGAGGTCGCCTGCCGAACTGGCAGAGGCCGCGGAGTAGTCATGCCTCTTGATTCCAATGCCGCCAACGAGGCCGCCGCGCTCTATTTCGGCGATGTGATGCATGCACGACTGAAGCCGATGGGTCATCGCTTCAGCTATCGCGTGATGAGCCTCATGATCGACCTCGACCGGCTCGGCGATGCCGACGGGCTGTCGCCACTGTTCGGCGTCAATCGCGCCGCGCTTTACAGCTTCCACGAAACCGATCACGGCGAACGCGACGGCTCTTCGCTGCGCGCCTATGCGCAGCGAAGGGCGGCTGAGCATGGCATCGATCTCTCCGGCGGCCGCGTGCTCCTGCTCTGCTATCCCCGCCTGTTCGGCTACACCTTCAATCCGCTCTCGGTCTATTTCTGCTATCGCGCGGATGGCTCGCTTGCGCTCCTCATCTACGAGGTCCGCAACACTTTCGGCGAGCTCCATCCCTATGTGCTGCCGGTGCGTGCCGGCGATGTCAGCGCGGCCGGCGTGCGGCAGGAACAGGACAAGCTGTTCTACGTCTCGCCCTTCCTCGGCATGGCCATGCGCTATCGCTTCCGCGTCTCGCCGCCCGGCGAACAGGTCAAGCTGCGCATTCTCGAGACCGATCGCGAGGGCCCGCTGCTTGCAGCGACCTTCATCGGTCGCCGCCGCGCACTCTCGACGCGGACGCTGTTGCGCGCCTTCGTCGCTCTGCCGCTGGTGACCGCGAAGATCATCGCGGCGATCCACTGGGAGGCGTTTCGGCTGTGGCTCAAGGGCGCGAGGCTCGTTGCGCGTCCCGATGCCGCAACTGCGAAGGCAGTGAATGGCGTCAATAGCGGCTTGGCGAACGGCGAAGGCCGCGCTTATATTTCGTCAGCGCTGACCGACCGCGGGGGGCGCGCTCTGGTCCGGTGATGGCCGATCGGCCCGGCCCTTCACGAGAGCGAACAGCGGACACAGAGCCACAGCGGTTGATGACTGCCATGGCGGACACGATACCGGTCAGACCGGACAACATCGACAAAGTGCTTGCCGATTTGCCGCGCCTTGCACGGCTCGCGCTCGGATTCGCGGCCAAACTCAAGCGCGGCACGCTCGACATCGCCCTGCTGGACGGACGCGTGATCCGCGTGGGCGGGATCGAGCCGGGACCGGCGGCCGAAATGACGTTGCACAGCTATTCGTTCGCCTCGCGGCTCATCAATGGCGGCGACATCGGCATTGCCGAGGCCTATCTCAACGGCGAATGGGATACGCCCGACCTCACGCAATTCCTCTATGTGTTCTGCGTCAATTATGAGCTGATCCAGACCATGCTCGGCGACAAGCCGATGGTGCGCTTCGTGCAGCTCGTGCGGCACTGGTTCAATCGCAACACACGACGCCAGGCGCGGCACAACATCCACGCCCATTACGACATCGGCAACGCCTTCTATTCCGCCTGGCTCGATCCGAGCATGACCTATTCGTCCGCCCTGTTCGAGGACGACACGGCCGACCTCACGGCCGCCCAGCACAACAAGTATCGCCGGCTCGCGGAAGCGATCGATCTGCAACCGGGCCAGCGGCTGCTCGAGATCGGCTGCGGCTGGGGCGGGTTTGCCGAATATGCCGCGCGAACCTTCGGCGCGAAGGTCGTCGGCCTCACCATCAGCAAGGAGCAGCGCGACTTCGCGCAGAAGCGTATCCAGGAAGCCGGCCTCAGCGACAAGGTCGAGATCAGGCTGCAGGACTATCGCGACGAGCGCGAACGCTATGACCGCATCGCTTCGATCGAGATGATCGAGGCGGTCGGCGAGCAATTCTGGCCGAGATACTTTTCGCAATTGCGTGATCGGCTGCTGCCGGGCGGGCTTGCCGGTATCCAGGCCATCACCATCCAGGACAGCAGCTTCCAGTATTATCGGCGCGAGGTCGACTTCATCCGGCGCTACGTCTTCCCCGGCGGCATGCTGCCCTCGCCGCAGATCCTGAAGTCGCTCGGCGAGCGCTTCGGCGTGCCTGTCATCCGCGAGCGCATTTTCGGGCAAGATTATGCCAAGACGCTCGCGACCTGGCGCAATAATTTCCGCAGCGCCTGGCCGAACCTGACGCCGCTCGGTTTCGACGAACGCTTCCGCCGGCTCTGGGAATACTACCTCGCCTATTGCGAAGCCGGATTCCTGTCCGGCAATATCGACGTGCGACAGGTCGTCTTCGCAAAGCCGCGTTGAACCGACCCTGCTTGTGCGCTTCCGGTGGCTCCTTTAGGGTCGTTGAAAATACCCTGAGGAAGCGCCAGCTTAGACCTGCATGACCATCAACAAAGACGTCGTCGAGGCGATCGGCAACACGCCGCTGATCAAGCTCAAGCGCGCCTCGGAAGCGACCGGCTGCACCATTCTCGGCAAGGCCGAATTCATGAATCCCGGCCAGTCGGTGAAGGATCGCGCCGGCAAATGGATGATCCTCGAGGCCGAGAAACGCGGGGAGCTGAGGCCCGGCGGCCTCGTGCTGGAAGCAACCGCCGGCAATACCGGTATCGGCCTTGCGGTGGTGGCGAGCGCGCGCGGTTACCGCACGCTGATCCTGATTCCCAAGACGCAGAGCCAGGAGAAGAAGGACATGCTGCGGCTGTGCGGCGCCGAACTGATCGAGGTTCCGGCGCTGCCCTACTCCAATCCCAACAACTACCAGCATGTCGGCAAGCGCCTCGCCGAAAAGCTGCGCAAGACCGAGCCGAATGGCGTGCTGTTCGCCGACCAGTGGAACAATCTCGACAATGCCAAGGCGCATTACGACTCGACGGGCCCGGAGATCTGGAAGCAGCTGGACGGCAAAGTCGACGGCTTCATCTGCGCGGTCGGCACCGGCGGCACACTGGCCGGAACCAGCCGCGCGCTGAAGGAGAAGAACAAGAACATCGTCACCGCCTGCGCCGACCCGCACGGCTTTGCGATGTATGAATACTTCAAGAACGGCAAGGCCAAGTCGACACCCGGCGATTCCATCACCGAGGGCATCGGGCTCGGCCGCGTCACGCCTGTGATCGAGACGGCGGAGGTCGACGACGCCTTCCTGGTGTCGGACGAGGAAGCCGTGAACGTGATCTACGACCTGCTCGAGCACGAGGGACTTTGCCTCGGCGGTTCGACCGGCATCAATGTCGCCGGCGCGATCAAGCTGGCGAAGCAGCTCGGGCCCGGCAAGACCATCGTCACGATCCTTGCCGACTCCGGCAACCGCTATCAGTCAAAGCTGTTCAATCCGGAGTTCATGCGGTCGAAGAATCTGCCGGTGCCGGAATGGCTGGAGAAGAAGACCGAGATCGACGTGCCGTTTGAGTGAGGCGAACCGGCTTCGTCGTCATTGCGAGCGAAGCGAAGCAATCCATTTAACCGCGCAAAAGGTCTGGATTGCTTCGTCGCTTCGCTCCTCGCAATGACGAGCAACGCTCACCTTAAAATCTGGCTTAAGAACAACTTCGTCCGCGCGTGCTGAGGGTTGGCGAAGAACTCCTGCGGCGTGTTGGCCTCGATCACCTGGCCCGCGTCCATGAAGATGACGCGATTGGCGACCTCGCGGGCAAAACCCATTTCGTGGGTCACGACCAGCATGGTCATGCCTTCCTTCGCAAGGTCGACCATGGTGTCGAGCACCTCCTTGACCATCTCGGGGTCGAGCGCCGAGGTCGGCTCGTCGAACAGCATCACCTTCGGGTTCATGGTGAGCGCGCGGGCGATGGCAACACGCTGCTGCTGGCCGCCCGACATCTGGCCCGGATATTTTTGCGCCTGATGCGGGATCTTGACCCGCTCCAGATATTTCATCGCGGCCGCCTCCGCATCCTTTTGCGGGATATTGCGCACCCAGATCGGCGCCAGCGTGCAGTTCTCCAGCACGGTGAGATGCGGGAACAGGTTGAAACTCTGGAACACCATGCCGACCTCGCGGCGGACCTCGTCGACGCGGCGCAGGTTCGGTCCCAGCTCGATGCCGTCGACGACGATCTCGCCTTCCTGGAATTCCTCCAGCGCATTGATGCAGCGGATCAGCGTCGACTTGCCCGAACCCGAAGGGCCGCAGATCACGATGCGCTCGCCCTTGCCGACCGAAAGGTCGATGTCGCGCAGCACGTGGAAGTCGCCGTACCACTTGTTGAGGTGGGAAATACTGACGATCGAGTTGGCCATGATGATCCCCTCAATTGCGCCGATGCGCATTCAACCTGTTCTCGACGAACATCGAATAGCGCGACATGCCGAAGCAGAACGTGAAGTAGATGATGCCTGTGAAGGCGAAGCCCGTAAACAGGGTTGTGGGCGTCGCCCAGTTCGGATCGGAGAACGAGGCGCGCAGCGAGCCCAACAGGTCGAACAGCGCGACGATCGAGACCAGCGAGGTGTCCTTGAACAGGGCGATGAAACTGTTGACCAGGCCGGGAATGACGTGGCGGAGCGCCTGCGGCAGCACGATCAGGAAGGTGGTCTTGGCCCAGGACAGGCCGAGCGCACTGGCCGCCTCGCCCTGCCCGCGCGGGATCGCGGCGAGGCCCCCCCTGATGACCTCGGCCTGGTAAGCCCCGGCAAACAGCGCCGTGCCGATCAGCGCGCGCACCAGACCGTCCACCGTGAAGTTGCCGGGCAGGAACAGTGGCAGCATGTAGGTCGCAAAGAACAGCACCGTGATCAGCGGCACGCCGCGCCAGATCTCGATGAAGGCGACCGAGGAGATGCGGATCAGCGGGATGGTCGACCGGCGGCCGAGCGCCAGCGCGATGCCGATCGGCATCGAGGCGACGATGCCGGTCACGGAGATGACCAGCGTTATGAGAAGGCCGCCCCACAGCCTGGTGTCGACGACCGGCAGCCCGCCGCGGTCGAGCCCCATGATCGAGATCACGAGCGCGACGCCGGCGAAAGTCGCAACGCAGGTCAGCAGCGGCCGCAATGTTCGGCTGACGTGGAAGGTCAGCGCGCAAACGACGACCGCGGTGATGGCGAAATCGATCCAGAGCGGCTGCCCGCTTGCCTGGATCCGATCGCGCAGCCAAGTAACGGGCCAGAGCAGATAAGAAATCGCGGCGCCGAGCAGCACCACCAGCTTTCCGAACAGCCACAGCAGCGGCCCGATCAGAGGTGTCGCGTTCTTCGCCAGCGCGTTGCCGGCGCCAATCAGACTGTCGGCAAAGCTCGAGAGCGTGGCCGCGATCCAGCTGATGGCAAAACCGTCGACACCGCCACCATGCAACAGGAAGAATGCCACGACAGGGAATGCGAGGAAGAACAGCCCGGCATTGAGGCTCTTGGCCGGCAGCCGCGGGATCAGCAGCGGCAACAACAGCAACGCGGCCAGTGCAAAAGTCAGGTTGACCCGCCAGCGCTCGGGTTCTGGGTAGAAGCCGTAGATGAACTGCGTGTACTTGGCCTGGATGTAGGGCCAGCAGGCGCCGACAGGATGGCCTGCACTGGCCTCCAGGCAAGCGTTACGGTCGCTGCCTTTCCAGACGGCGTCGACAAACAGGAATTTGATCGAAGGCACCACCGTGAACCAGATCAACAGCCCGCCCAGGATCGTCAGCGCGATATTGGTCGGCGAGTTGAACAGCCGCGTGCGCAGGAAGCCGACAAGGCCCGTCGTCTTCACCGGCGCGGCGCGCTCCGGCATCAGCGCCTCACGGACGTAGGAAGGCTCCGCCAGCTCGCTCATGTCCCCATGCTCCGGCCGAGACGCCAACCGTAGAAGCTCATGATCGCGCTGGTGATCAGCGACAGCAGCAAATAGACGCCCATGGTGATGGCGATGATTTCGATCGCCTGCCCGGTCTGGCTCAGCGTCGTCCCGGCGAACACCGAGACCAGGTCGGGGTAGCCGATTGCGACTGCGAGCGACGAGTTCTTGGTCAGGTTGAGATACTGGTTGGTCAACGGCGGCAGGATCACCCGCAGCGCCTGCGGCACCACGATCAGCCGCAGCACCGAGCCGCGGCTCAGGCCGAGCGACAGGCCCGCCTCCATCTGTCCCCGATGCACCGCGAGGATGCCGGCGCGGACGATCTCGGCAATGAAAGCCGCGGTATAGATCGTGAGCGACAGCGTCAGCGCCACGAATTCCGGGATCATCCGCGAGCCGCCGACGAAGTTGAAGCCTTTGAGGACCGGCCATTCGAACGACACGGGCAGGCCGAACACGAGTACCGCGAGAGCCGGCAGGCCGACGCAGAGCCCGAGCACCCAGGGCCATACCTTGATGGCGCGTCCCCGCTGATACAGTTCGCGGCGTGCATATCGACGCAGGATCAGCGAACCGATGATCGCGAACATGACAGCCAGCGCAAAATGTTCGAGGCCGGGCTGCGGCACCGGCGTCGGGACGATCATGCCGCGATTGTTGACGAAGATACCGGAGCCCAGTGAGAGACTTTGTCGCGGCGCCGGCAACGCCGCGAGCACCGCGAGATACCAGAACAGCATCTGGAACAGCAGCGGCAGGTTGCGCACGATTTCGACATAGGCGCCGGCAACTCTCGCCATCAGCCAGTTCGGCGACAGCCGGCCGAGGGCGACGATGAAGCCGAGAATCGTCGCGAAGAAGATGCCGACCACCGATACCAGGATGGTGTTGAACAGCCCGACGAGGAACACGCGGGTATAGGTGTCGGAGCCCGAATAGGGAATCAGGTTCACGCTGACGTCGAAACCTGCCGTATTGTTCAGGAAGCCGAAGCCTGAGGCGATGTGCTGGGTTTCGAGATTGGCGCGGGCGTTGACAACGATCTCGTACGCCATCCAGGCCAGCACGATCACCAACACCATCTGAACGGCAACCCCGCTCCAGCCCGCGCGGCCGCCGAGCGCCCGCTTCAGCTTGAACATGAGCTGCTGTGGTGGTGACCTCGTATCCGCCGTCTCGATGCTCATCGCCGCCCCCGGCGAAACGCAATCAGCGGATCGGCGGCGCGTACTGGAGCCCGCCCTTGTTCCAGAGCTGGTTGAGCCCGCGGGCGATCTGCAGCTTGGAGCCGGCGCCGACATTGCGGTCGAAGGACTCGCCGTAATTACCGACCGCCTTGATGATGCGATAGAACCAGTCCTTGGTCAGCCCGAGCTGTTCGCCGAGGTTGCCATCGAGGCCGAAGGCGCGTTTGAGGTCCGGCTTGTCGGACTTCGCCATCTCGTCGACGTTCTTCTGGGTGACGCCCATCTCTTCGGCATTGATCATCGCAAACAGCGTCCACTTCACGATATCGAACCACTGGTCGTCGCCGTGACGCACCATCGGGCCGAGCGGCTCCTTCGAAATCACTTCCGGCAGGACGACGTGATCCGCCGGATTGGCGAGTTTCAGGCGCTCCGCATAGAGCTGCGAGACATCGGAGGTGAACACGTCGCAGCGGCCGGATTCGTAGGCCTTGACGGTCTCGTCCGCCCCGGTAAACGCGATCACCTCGTACTTCATCTTGTTGCCCTTGAAGTAGTCGGCGAGATTCTGCTCCGTCGTGGTGCCCGTCTGCACGCAGACCGATGCGTTAGAGAGTTCCAGCGCGGAGTTCACGTTGAGCGACTTCTTCACCAGAAAACCCTGGCCGTCGTAATAGGTCACGCCGGTGAAATTCGCGCCGAGCGAAGTATCGCGCGACAGCGTCCAGGTGGTGTTGCGCGAGAGCACGTCGATCTCGCCGGATTGCAACGCCGTGAAACGGTCCTTGGCCGACAGCGGCACGAACTTGATCTTGGTCGGATCGTCGAAGATCGCGGCGGCAAGCGCCCGGCAGATATCGACGTCAAGGCCGGTCCAGTTGCCCTTGTCGTCGGGCGTCGAGAACCCGGGCAGCCCCTGACTCACCCCGCAGGACAGCTGGCCTCGCTCCTTGATGACCTTGAGGGATTGAGCTCCCGCGGGCTGGACCGAAAGGCCGGCGGCGAAAGCGAGGGCAATTGCGAGGGATACGCGTGTCATGGACAAAGGCCTTTCGGGTCGTCTCTTGAGATCGGCGGCTCGTATGGAACGCATTCATCGCGACGCGAAGAGGCCAGCCCCTCATCCTGCGCCGCTAGCCGCCCTCCGAGTGGAGCGGATTTGACGTTCGCTACTCTGTTGACCGAGCATACGTCAAGCGAACGTCAAATCCAAAGCTCCACTAGAATTCAACAATTTGCTAGTGGTCCTTTGATTCCAACATTCGCAAAAGTGCCTGCTGAAAAGGGATGCGAATGTTGGAATCGGACCACTAGCGCAGCGTCCAGAAGCCGGCAATGGATCGAAGGTCGCAGCAAGCCCCTCAACGTGCAGCGACAAAATGCGTCGCCGCATCACAGAACGACTGGCGAGCCGGGTCAAGGGGTTGACGGCCCGCTTCGATGTCCTGTTAGTAACCAATCGGCGTTTCGGTCGCCGGCGCGCGCCGCGCGCAACAACTGAAAAAACGACGGCGAAGACATGGATTCCGCTGACGGCCCCGGGACATCGAACGCGCAAAAGGCCGAGACCCGGCTGGTGACGGCGGGCCGCGACACGAAAGCACAGAAGGGCTTCGTCAATCCGCCGGTCGTGCGCGGTTCCACCGTGCTTTATCCGACCGCCGACGATCTGCACGCCCATCGCGGCGAGTTCCAGTATGGCCGGCGCGGCACGCCGACGACGCGGGCGCTGCAGGATTTGCTGATGGCGCTGGAGGGACCGCAATGCGCGGGCGTCGGCCTGGCGCCGTCGGGACTGGCGGCGATCTCGACCACCTTGCTCGCTGTGTGCAAGGCGGGCGACCACATCCTGGTCTGCGACAATGCCTACCGGCCAACACGCAATTTCTGCAACGGCGTGCTCGCACGCTACGGCGTCGAGACAACCTATTTCGATCCGCTTGTCGGCGCCGGCATCGAAAGACTGTTCAAGCCGAACACCCGCGCGGTGCTGGTCGAGGCGCCGGGCTCGCAATCCTTCGAGATGCCGGACGTTCGCACGATAGCAGCGGTCGCGCATGGCCGCGGCGCGCTCGTGATCGACGACAACACCTGGGCGACGCCGCTCTATCGCCGCGCGCTCGAACAGGGCGTCGACATCAGCATGATGGCTGCCACCAAATATATCGGCGGCCATTCCGACATCATGTTCGGCACGATCTCGGCGAATGCGAAGGCCTGGCCGATCGTCGCCGAAACCATCCGCCTGCTCGGCGTCTGCGCCGGGCCCGATGACGTCTTTCTCGCGCTGCGCGGCACGCGCACGCTGTCGGTTCGCCTGGCGCAGCATCATCGCGCGGGACTGGAGATGGCGCGCTGGCTCGAGAAGCGCCCCGAGGTGCAGCGCGTGCTGCATCCCGCGCTGGAAAGCCATCCCGGTCATGCCATCTGGAAGCGCGACTTCACCGGCGCCTCCGGCCTGTTCAGCATCGTGCTGCAGCCGAAGCCGCAGAAGGCGGTCGACGCCATGCTCGACACGCTGACACTGTTCGGCATGGGGTTTTCCTGGGGCGGCTTCGAGAGCCTCGCGATTCCCTTCGACTGCAGCGAGTATCGCACGGCGAACGACATGGGCGCCGGGCGGGCCGACGTTGCGGCTGCATATCGGGCTCGAGAGATGTCGACGACCTCAAGGCCGATCTCGATCGCGGCTTTGCGGTGTTCAACGCGGCCTGAGCCGCCTCTCGCCATCACCGATGGAACTTCCCCCATCACGCCAAGGTGGTGCTTGCCGCCGCCTCGGCTTTCGATCTAGTAAGTCGAAATAGAAAAATGCGCGCGTCTTGCGCGTGGGTGGGTGATTTGGAAATGACTGGCGCCCGGGTTGAGCGGCGGCTTGCGGCAATTCTCGCGGCCGATATTGCGGGCTACAGCCGCCTGATGGGCGCCGACGAGGAAGGCACCCTCGCCCGTCTCAAGGCCTGCAGAAAGGCTCTCGTCGATCCCAAGATCGCCGAATATCGCGGCCGCATCGTCAAGACCACCGGCGACGGCATGCTGGTCGAATTCGGCAGTGCCGTCGATGCGGTCCGTTGCGCGGTCGAGGTCCAGCGCGGCATGGCCTCGAGCAATGTCGACATCCCCGAGGCCAAGCGGATCGAGTTCCGCATCGGCATCCATGTCGGCGACATCATCATCGACGACAACGACATCTTCGGCGAAGGCGTCAATATCGCGGCGCGGCTTGAGGGAATCGCCGACCCCGGCGGCATCTGCATCTCCGATGACGCTCATCGACAGATCAGGGGCAAGACCGAGATCGCCTATGACGACATGGGCCACCAGTCGTTGAAGAACATCGCCGAGCCGATGCGGGCCTGGCGCGCCCGTCCCGCGCCCAACGCGACGCCCTCCGAAGTCGTCGTCGAACGTCCCGCACCTGTGCTAGCCCTGCCGGAAAAGCCCTCCATTGTCGTCCTGCCGTTCCAGAACATGAGCGGCGACCCCGAACAGGATTACTTCGCGGACGGGATGGTCGAGGACATCACCACCGGGCTGTCGCGGATCAAATGGCTGTTTGTGATCGCGCGCAATTCGAGCTTCACCTACAAGGGCAAGGCAGTCGACGTGCGTCAGGTCGGCCGCGAGCTGGGTGTCCGCTATGTGCTGGAGGGCGGCGTCCGCAAGACGGGAAACCGGGTGCGCATCACCGCGCAATTGGTCGAGGCCGAGACTGGAAGGCATCTATGGGCCGACCGGTTCGACGGCGCCCTTGAGGACGTCTTCGACCTGCAGGACCAGATCACAGAACGCGTCGTAGGCATCGTCGAGCCGAGCCTGCAGCGTTCGGAGATCGAACGGTCGCGCCGAAAGCCGCCCGAGAACCTCGACGCCTATGATCTCTATCTGCGCGCGCTTCCCCACATGGCATCGGTCATGCCCGCGGATGCGAAGATTGCCTCGCGCTTTCTCAGCCGCGCGCTCGAACTCGACCCGGACTATGCCGCAGCCCAGGCGCTGCTCGCCTGGTGCCATGAGATTTGCTTCATGCGCGGCGGTTTCGACGAGGCCGATCGAATAGCCGGACTTGATCGCGCGCGGGCTTCGATCGCATCCGGGACTGACGATGCCGCCTCACTTGCCGTTGCGGCGCTTGTTGTTTCTCACCTCGCGAAGGAGCGAGAAACCGCGGCCAGCACCATCGAACGCGCATTGTCGCTCAATCCGTCTTCAGCAATGGCGCTTTATTTCGGCGCGCACATTTACGCGTTCAACGGCGACCCGGCCGCCGTATCGACTCACGCCAAGCGTGCGCTGCGCTTGAGCCCATTCGATCCGTTCTCGTACGAAGCCCATAACGCGCTGGGACTGGCGGCCATCCAGGAGGCTCGCTACGGCGAGGCCGCGTCGAACTTTGCCAATGCCGTACAGGCCAATACCCGGTTCAGCACGCTCTATTTCTTTCAAGCCGTCGCGCTGGCGCTTGGCGGGCGTTTGGAAGAAGCCAAAAAGATTGTTCGGCGCGCGCTCGAACTTGAACCGGGCTTCAGGAATCGCTTTTTCCTGGATATCGGCCTGGTCCCGGCCATTGCGGACAAACTCGTGGAAGGCGCGCACCTGCTCGGTTTGCCCGATTAGAGCGACGAGGAACGCACGCTCCACCCGGGCGTTAACGCTTTTGGCTCGCAACAAAGCGTTTGATCCCGACGCCATTTGGCGATAGCCTGATCCTTCGATTCAAGTCCGGAAGCAGAAGTTCATGGGAAGCCTCGTTCTTCTCGACCTGATGGGCGGCGTGGCGCTGCTGCTGTGGGGCCTGCATATGGTCCACAGCGGCATCCTGCGCGCGTTCGGCCCCGATCTGCGGCGGCTGTTGTCGAAGGCGCTGGGCAACCGCTTCCGGGCGTTCGCCGCCGGCCTCGGCCTCACCGCGATCCTGCAGAGCAGCACGGCGACCGCGCTGATCACGAGCTCATTCGCCGCCGAAGGTCTGGTCGGCCTCGTGCCGGCGCTCGCCATCATGCTCGGCGCCAATGTCGGCACTACGCTTATCGTGCAGGTGCTCTCTTTCAACATCGCCGCAATCGCGCCTGTTCTCTTCATCTTCGGCCTCGTCGCCTTCCGCACCGGACCGCGCTCCCGCATCAAGGATGTCGGCCGCGTCCTGATCGGCCTCGGCTTGATGCTGCTGGCGCTGCACATCCTGCTGGATTCGCTGGCGCCTGCCGAGAATGCGCCGAGCGTCCGCGTGCTGATGGATGCGATCACCGCCGATCCCGTGCTTTGCATCGTGATCGCGGCCGGCATCACCTGGGCCGCGCATTCCAGCGTCGCGACCGTGCTGCTGATCATGTCGCTGGCCTACTCGCATTTCATCTCGCCGCTCGCCACGCTGGCGCTGGTGCTCGGCGCCAATCTCGGCAGCGCCATCAATCCGGTGTTCGAGGGCGCGCGGCGCGACAATCCTGCGAGCTACCGGCTGCCCGTCGGCAATCTCGATCAACCGCATCCTCGGCATTCTCATCGTGCTGCCGTTCCTGCGCCCGGTCGCGAGCTACCTGCATGGCGTGGCAGCCCGACCTCGCGAAGCTGACGGCCGAGTTTCACGTCGTCTTCAATGTCGCGACCGCGATCGTCTTCATCGGCCTGCTCGATCCCATGGCGGCCTTGCTGAAGCGGCTGCTGCCGGATCGCGTACAGGAAGCCAATCCGGCGCGGCCGCGCTATCTCGACGAGACCGCGCTGGAGACGCCTTCGCTGGCGCTGGCCGATGCCGCGCGCGGAAACGCTGCGCATGGGCGACATGGTCGAGACCATGCTGCGCAAGGTCATGACGGCTATGATGACCAACGACCGCGCGCTGGTCGATCAGGTCTCCAAAACCGACAATGCGGTCGACGGCCTCGACGAGGCGATCAGGCTTTATCTCACCAAGCTGACGCGCGGCAGCCTGGATGAGCGCGAAGGCAAGCGCGCGATGGAGATCATCTCCTTCGCCATCAATCTCGAGCATATCGGCGACATCATCGACAAGAATCTGAGCGAGCTCGCGACCAAGAAGATCAAGCGCCGCTTCCAGTTCTCGCCCGAGGGCGCCGAGGAGCTGTCGGCCTTCCACAAGCGCATCATGGATAGCTTGCGGATCGCCTTCGGCGTCTTCATGTCGGGCGACGCCGGCGAGGCGCGCAAGCTGCTCGCCGAGAAGGCGGCGCTGCGCAACGCCGAGCTCGCCGCCACCGAGACGCATCTCGACCGCCTGCGCGAGGGCCGCCCCGAGACCATCGAGACCACCTCGCTGCATCTCGACGTGCTGCGCGATCTCCGGCGGATTCATTCGCATATCTGCTCGGTCGCCTATCCCGTGCTGGATGCTGCCGGAGAACTCGCGCCGGAACGCAGCGGCGAGCTCAGGCGGCAACTGCCCCGGAGACGCAACCCTTGCCGCGCTACAGGTGACTGCCGAACTCAGCGGTCCAGCGTCTGCGAACCGCCGCCGCGGTTCTTCCAGATCAGCATGACGTTGCGGACATAGATGATGTTCGCCAGCAACTGGCCGACGATGATGATCGGCTCGCGCTTGACGATGCCGTAGACCAGCGTCATCAGACCGCCGCCGATCGAGCAGAACCAGAACGCCATCGGCACCACGCTGTTGCCGGCGCGCTCGCTCGCGATCCATTGCACCAGGAAGCGCGCAGTGAAGAACAGCTGCGCAACCAGACCAAAGGCGAGCCAGAAGTCGAACTTGGCGACGAAGACGTCGTAGACATAATCGTGGAACGCCTGCCCGTATTGAATGAGCATTACTTCACCTCGGCGGCTTGCGGCGTCGGCTTCTTGCGGCGGATCAGCCACCACACGCCGGCGAGATCCATGATGCCGATCCAGAGCCGGTCGAAGAAGCCGTAATTCGACACGCCGGAGTGGCGCGGACGATCGACCACGTCGACATAGGCGATGTCGAAGCCTTCCCGGCGCACAAGCGCGGGCAGGAAACGATGCAGCCCGTCGAAATAGGGCATCATCAGAAACACCTCGCGCCGGAACGCCTTCAATCCGCAGCCGGTGTCGCGCGTGCCGTCCTTCAGGATCGCGTTACGCACCGCGTTGGCGACGCGCGACTGCATTTTCTTGAAGCCGGTGTCCTTGCGCCCGACCCGCTGGCCGGCGGCAAGACCTGTGCGCGCGCCGCCTTGCTCGATCGCCGCAATCAGGTCGGGCAGGAACGCCGGGTTGTTCTGGCCGTCGCCATCAAGCGTCGCCACGATCGTGCCGCGCGCGGCGCGCACGCCGCTACGCACCGCCGCCGATTGCCCGCCGGATTTGGCATGGCGGATCTCGCGCAGATTTGCCCGTTGCGCGCGCGCCGCCGCGAGCCGCTCGGCGGTTGCATCGGTCGAGCCGTCATTGACGTAGATGATCTCATAGGCCCAGCGGCCGTCGAGCGCGGCCGCGATCTCCGCTATCAGCGGCGCGATATTGTCCGCTTCGTTGCGCACGGGCACAACGATGGAAACCGCAACGTCAGTGGTATCTCGCGACAAATCCGGGCTCATCCAACAACTGGGCGCAGGCGGTCACCCGCTTGCGGCGTCCGCTTCTATGGGGCCGACGCGGCCGGGGCAACCCTTAAAGCGAGACAATCTTGCCGTCGTCCTCGATGTCGAAACCGACCCGCCGCGCGGCGAACCAGTAGCGCACGGCCATGGCGCCGACGATGCCGACCAGCGCGCCGCCGACCACGTCACTCGGGTGATGCGCGAGCAGGACGAGCCGGCTCGCGCCGATCAGCAGCGCATAGGCGAATGCGGCGGCCCACCACCGCGGCCAGATCGCCGATATCCCGAAGGCGAGCGCGAACGCGGTCACCGCATGCGCGGAAGGAAAGCTGAAATAGGCCTCGGTGCCCGTGAACGGCACGAAGTTGAAGGCATCGGCCTTGCCGCTGACAAAGGGCCGTCCGCGGCCGACGGCCCATTTGATCGCTTCGGCTACCAGGACGGGCAGCGCCACAGCGAGCAAAAGATATTCCGCGCGGACGACGAACCGCGCCAGCGCAGGCCGCGCACTCGATCGCAAAAGCGGATAGGCAAGTGCGCTGACGACGAACATCGCCGCCAGGATCCACAGCACATACTCATCCTTGCCGAAGTCGGTGAGAATGCGGACCGGCCACAGGTCCGGCGCGCCGCGCTTCGGCATCAGGGCGATCTCGGTGGCATCGAAGACGAACATCAGGACGATGATCAGCGCGCTCATGCCCGCGACCAGCCACAACGAGTGCCGTGCCAGCCGCTGCCTCGCTTCAGCGCGGCGCGAATGCGACGGCGAACGCACCAGCGCGCCGGCCGATTGCGCCATCAGGTGCGACAATTGGGGAATGAAGCCCTCGGACGCGCTCGCCATCACTCCGTACCTTCGGAACGGAAGATTGCAACCGATACCGACCTGCCCTGCGAGATGTTGTAGCCCTCGATGCGGGTCGCGGCGTTGTAACGCAGCCCGATCGCCTCGGCGCGCTGCACGAAAGCGCGCTCGGCGCTGCGCTCGACCAGCGCGAAACGGCAACTGCCCTGGCTCAGGAAGTCGGCTGCGCTGGAGCCGTCGGTCAGCAGCGTCGACGTGCCGGTCATGAACACCAGGCTCGGCTCCTGATAACCGGCCGCGGCCGCCTTCGGGCCGACACAGGTGACATTGCGCAGTTCGCGGGCGATCTCCGCGCTCGGATACAGCGTGGTCAGTGACGGCATCACCACGCCGAAGACGGCAATCGCCAGCAGCATGGCCGCGAGCACCGCGTTGAGCAGCGAGCGCGGCGCGCGATTGTCATCGTAGAGCCACCACGCGAACAGGCCGACGATCATCGCGCCGGCGAAGAACGGCCAGGATGCGAACGCAGGCTGCCGCGTCAGCTTGACCGCGATGACGACAAAGATGATCGCGCCCAGCGCTGGAATCGCGAACCACCAGGCTGCGCCACGCGCGAGCCAGTTGCGCGCCAGCACTTGCCGTTCCAGCGCGCCGACGGTGAGGATCGCGACCGCCGGATAGAGCGGCAGCACGTAATGCGGCAGCTTGGTCAGCACCAGCTCGAACAGGATCCAGGACGGCACCAGCCAGGCCAGTAGAAATTGCGCGCCGGGCTCGCGCCGCGCTCGCCACACCGCCGGAACCGCCATACCCGCAAGCGGCGCGCCCGGCCAGAACGTGATCCAGAACAGCAGCAGATAGAATCCCGGCGGCGCGCCATGCGATTCCTGCGCGGCGAGCTTCGCCAGCATGTCGCCGCCGAGCGAGTCGGTGAAGAAGGTGTCGCCGGCGCGCCAGAAGATCGCGATGAACCAGGGCAGCACCAGCACCAGCATCCACATCAGGCCCCAGACCGGGCGCAGCCGCCACAGCCAGGTCGCACTGCGGTCGAGGATCGCGAGCATCAGGATCGCAAGCCCCGCGAACATCAGGATCAGCGGGCCCTTGAGCAGGATGCCGCCGGCCAACGCGGTCCAGAAGATCGCGGGCCATGTCCAGGGTGGACGCTCGGGGTCCTCGCCGCGCTGCCACGACAGATAGACCCGCCCGAGCGCGCCCATGGCGGCGACGACCGTGAGCAGCAGCATGGCGTCAGTCTTGGCGAGACGCGCCTCGGCTGCGAGCACCACACAACTGCACATCATCAGCGCGGCCAACGCCGCGCCGCGCCGCGTGACAAAGGCGAGCGCCGCCCAATAGGTGAGCAGGACGGCGCCGGTCGCGCCGATCAGCGATGGGATTCGATAGACCCAGATGCGCAGCTGCGCGCCCGGCAATCCCAGCGCCGACGCGGTCTTTACCGCGGCAGCCTGCATCCAGTAGATGCCGACCGGCTTCTTGTAGCGCACCTCGTCCTGGAATCGGATGTCGACATAGTCGCCGGTCTCGACCATCTGCTTGGTCGCCTGCGCAAAGCGCGCCTCGTCACGGTCGATGGCGGGGATGCTGAAGAAGCCGGGCAGGAACAACAGCGCCGCGCAGGCGATCAGGAACAGCGTCGCGCGCAAATGGCTGCCCACCGCGAAGTCCACGATCGGCATCAGATTCGGGCCGGAATTCGCTGGTTTTGCAGGCTGTTGGCCTGCCCCGAAGCGCGGCGGTTGGAGGGTGTCGACCATGCCCTCGCATACGATGAAACCGCACTGCAAACAACTATCCAGTTCCGCCCTATCCCGCGCTACTGCACGCGGATCACGACGGTGTCGGCTGCGCCCGTGGCGTCGATCACGGTGAGCCGCGCAAATCCCGGACCGGGTGGATCGATCAGCCGCTGACGCCGTCCATCGATCTCGCCCGCGGACACGCCGTTCACCACGACCGTCATCGGCAGTACACCGCCCGCGACCTTGACCGGCATGGCGGCAGCGTCGGCGCCTCCCGTACGATCGACATCGATGCGCGAGCCGTTCAGCGGAAACTGGATGTGCGGCGCCTGCTCGCCGCCTGCCCGCACCAGTTCGCCGATGGCGCGGAAACGCCGCAGCGGCAGCGGCAGCTTTTCATTGCCGGCGACCATCACCGCACCCTTCGGCGCCTTCGGCAGCGCGACCGGCTGCCGGCCGGTGCGCGCGAACGCATCGAACAGGATCGGCGCCGCAGCGACGCGCCCGATCAGGCCGGGGACCGGCGCGCCGTCGGGACGGCCGACCCAGACGCCGATGGTGATGCGGCCGTCGAAGCCGACCGACCAGGCGTCGCGATAGCCGTAGCTGGTGCCGGTCTTGAACGCGATCCTGCCGCGCGCGGCGTTCTCCGGCGGCGGCACGCCGAGCAGGACATTGCCGACCTGCCAGGCCGCGACCTGATCCATCAGCCGCATCGGCTCGCGGTTGTCGCTCTTGCCATCAATGATCTCGCGCAGCGGCTTGGTGGTGCCGAGCCGCGGCAAACCAGCATAGAGCAGCGCCAGATCCTGCAAGGTGA
The DNA here is from genome assembly GCA_963732085.1 of uncultured Alphaproteobacteria bacterium. Lineage (GTDB taxonomy): Bacteria > Pseudomonadota > Alphaproteobacteria > Rhizobiales > Xanthobacteraceae > Bradyrhizobium. The sequence continues at coordinate 235,777 of CAVSYJ010000004.1, forward strand.
CGCCGACGCCACCTAACCCCATCGCCAGCCCCGGCGACTCGTCTTTCGGCAATACCAGATTGGCGCCGGCTTGCTTCAGCCGCGACGACAGCCGGCTCGAGCCGACACGGTCGAGCAGCGCGATCGCAGGCACGTTGAGCGAGAATTGCAGTGCGCGCTTCACCGGCACCGTGCCCTGGAACGTCATGTCGAAATTCTCGGGCGCATAGGAGCCGAAACGGATCGGCCGGTCGTCGATCAGGCTCTCGGGATGCACGAAGCCATCCTCGAAGGCGAGCCCGTAGATGAACGGCTTTAGCGTCGAGCCGGGCGAGCGTATCGCGCGGGTCATGTCGACCTGCCCCGCCCTGCTCTCGTCGAAATAATCGGCGGAGCCGACGCGGGCCAGCACGTCGCCGCTGGCATTGTCGACCACGATGATCGCAACCGAAATGTTTTGCCCGAGCGCCAGCGCGCGGTCGCGCGCGAGCGGCTCGAGCACCTTCTGCAAGGTCGCATCGAGCGTCAGCTTGATCAGCGGCGCATCCTTCATGGTCGCGACCGCGGCATCGGAGGAATGCGGCGCCAGGATCGGCATTTGCTTGCGCAGCTTGGGCACCGCGACCGCCCTCGCCTGCTCGGCGTCTTCCCGGGAGATCTGATGCTCCTCGACCATGCGATCGAGCACGCGGTCACGCGCGGCGCGCGCCGCATCGGGATAGCGGTCGAGCCGGCGCGTCTCCGGCGATTGCGGCAAGGCGACCAGCAGCGCGGCTTCCGCCAAGGTCAGCCGCTTCGGTTCCTTGCTGAAGTAAGCGATCGAGGCGGCGCGGATGCCTTCGAGATTGCCGCCGAATGGCGCCAGCGCGAGATAGAGGTCGAGGATTTGCGCCTTGCTGAGTTCATGCTCGATCTCGATGGCGCGCACGATCTGGCGCAGCTTGGCGTAAAGCGAGCGATGATGGGCCGGCTCCTCCATCAGCCGCGCCAGTTGCATGGTGATGGTCGATCCGCCCGAGACAATGTGGCCGCGGGAGACGAGTTGCCAGGCGGCGCGCCCCAGCGCAATCGGATCGACGCCTTTATGGTCGTAGAAGCGCTGGTCCTCGAAAGCGAACAGCAGCTTCAGGTAGGTCGGATCGACGTCTTTCTTGGCATCGACCGGCAGCCGCCAGCGGCCGTCCTTCATCGCGAAGGCGCGCAGCAGCTTGCCGTTGCGGTCGATGATGGTGACTGAGGTTTGCTTGGCTTGCTCCAGCGGCAGCGGCCCGAGGGAGGCGACCCATGCGGCGAAGGCGATGCCGAAACACAAGACAATTACGCCGAGGGCAGCAGCGATGCGAACGCTGCGGCCTCGCCTTCGGTCGTCATGGCCGGGCTTGTCCCGGCCATCCACGTCTTTGCTCCCCTCGCCAAAAGTCGTGGATGCCCGGATCAAGTCCGGGCATGACGACGGAATTTGCGAAGACGTCTTGTCGCTCATCTCGACATGCTCATTTCGCCGGACGCACCTCGACCGTCCCGGTGGCGCTGCGGCCGTAGCGCGATGGATTGTACATGTCCTCGACATAGGCCTGCGGCAGCACGTATTTGCCCGGTGTCACCGCGCGCACGACATAGGCCACCGTAAACACCGACTTGGAGTCGGCGGCGCGGTCGACCGCTGCGCTGAAGCGGTCATCGCGGAACTGGGCGCTGACCGGTGCCTCGCCGTCCTCGATCCAGTCCAGCGTTCCGGTATCGCCCGAGGAGACCAGATGCGGGTTGTCGATCTCGAATCCCGCCGGCAGATAATCGGACACCATCACATGGGCATATTCCGGCTTTGGCTCGGTGACCCTCAGCACAACGGCAAATCGATCGTTTTGTTTGGCTTTGCTGACATCGGCCGGCTTGCCGTCGAGCGTGAAGTAATTGCGTTCGATCTTGAAGCCGTTCGAAACGGCAGGTTCCGGCGTCACCGGCGCGCCCGAGACGGAAACCACCGCCTGCAGCGGCGCCTCACCGGTGTTGGTGATCCGGACCGGCTGTGACAGCTCCGCAGCCTTGTAGTTGCGGAACAACGCCGCCTTGATCGCTTCGCCATTGAGGTCGAGCGACAGCGTCTCCTTCGCGAGCGCCCGCGCCGCCAGCACCATCCAGGCATTCTCCTGCGTGGAGGTGTAGGGCGTGAGCCCACGCGCGGCTTCGACCCGCAGCACCGCTTGCGTGATCGTCGCGCGCGGCGCGTTGCCCTCGGCGCCGAGCGACACGAGCGCTGCCGCATCGCGCAGCGCCGAGCCGTAATCGGTGCGGCCGAACTGCAGCACCGGGCTGGGTGCGAGATCGCCGAGCGCGGCGCCGTAAACGCGCTCCGCCCGGTTGCGGTCGCCAACCAGTGCCAGCGCCGCCGCGAGCTGCGATTTCGCAATCGGCGTTGCGATGTCCTTCAGCTTGGTGTCGGCGAGATAACGGAGGTCGCCGATCGGTGCGGCGCCATTGCGCGCCAGCACGTAGAGGCCGTAGGCGAGATTGCGCCCGCCGTCCTTCTCCGGGCCCTCGGCGTTCACCACAGAGTTGCGGATACGGTCGAGCGCGTTCTTGAACAGCACATCCGGCACCGCAAAGCCCTTCTCGCGGGCGCGAGTGAGGAAGTCGGTGACGTAGGCATCGAGCCAGGCGTCATCGCCGCCCGCCGACCACAGGCCGAACGAACCGTTCGAGCCCTGCCGCGCCAGCAGCCGCTCGATCGCATCCTTGATGCGCTGATCGACGTTGCCGTCCTGCGCGAGGTTCGCCCCAGCCGCGAGCTCGTTGACATAGAGCAGCGGCATGGCACGGCTGGTGATCTGCTCGGAGCAGCCATATGGATAGCGGTCGAGCGCCTGCAGGATGGTCGCGGCGTCGAGCGCGGTCGACAGCGACGCCGACAGCGACACGCTGCCGGTCCCCGGCACGAGGTCACTGAACATATCGGCAGTCAGCGTCAGGCTCTCGCCTTTCGCCAGCGTGCGGATCGAGCGTCGCGCCAGGATTTGCGTCGCCGGCTTGACGTCGAGCGCATAATGCCGCGCCAGGCTGAGCCCGTTCGGTCCCTTGATCTCGACATCGAGCTGCGCGGTGCCGGCGCCGCCGGCATCGAGCCCGAGCGTCGTGGTGCTGCGCTGACTGGTAGCGAGCTTCAGCGTCGTTGAGGCGTCGCCGCCGAGTTTCACCGGCCCGGTCGCCTTCACGTTGAGCGTGTAGTCGCCGGCGTGCGCCCTCGACATTGTCGAGGTCCATGCTCATGGTGCCGTGATCGCCTGACAGCAGGAAGCGCGGCAATGTCGCCGTCAACACGACGGGGTCGCGCACGGTCACGTCGATAGTGGCGCGGCCGAGTTTTGTCGCGCTCCACGCCACCGCCATCACCCGCGCGGTGCCGGCGAAATCGCCGATGTCGAAATCAATCGAGGCCGTGCCGTCGGCGGCGACCGTGACCACGCCCGAATACAGCGCGAGCGGCTTCTGCGTCGGCGGCGCGCCTTGCAGTTCACCGCCGGAATCGCCGCCGGACTTGATGGCGCCGCGCGTCCCCTGCATGCCGTCGATCAGCTGGCCATAGAGGTCGCGAATTTCAGCAGTCAGCCGCCGCTGGCCGAGATAGTAATCATCCGGCGCCGGCGGCTTGTAATTGGTGAGATTGAGGATGCCGACGTCGACGGCGGCGACCACCACCTTGGCGTCCTCGCCCGGATTGAGTCCGCCAAGCTTGACCGGGATCGTCAGCTTCGAATTCGGCCGCACCAGCGCGGGGGGCGAGAGCGCGACCTGCAAGGTTCGCGCCTGCTTGTCGATGCCGAACCATTTCAGGCCTATCGCTCTTCCAGGCATGCGTTGCGCGGACGCATCGAGAGGACGGCGAAGGGTCGCCATCACATAGGCGCCGGTGCCCCAGTCCTTGCCGACCGGGATTTTCACTTGCGCGGTGCCTTCCCTGGCGTCGATGGTCTGCGTCGTCAGCAAGCGGTCGCCGAGCACGTTGACCGTGAGCTTGCCGGCCGTGCGCGCATTGACCGACACCGTCATGGTGTCGCCGGACTGGTATTGCGGCTTGTCGATCGAGGTCTCCAGCAGATCGGGCGTGTCGGCGCTGCCGTCGGAATACCAGCCGACGTCGAACTGCACCGACGTGATCGGGCCGTCAGCTTCCGTCGCCTTGACGTCAAGGCGATAGCGGCCGGGCTGCGGCTGGAAAGACAGATGCGACGGCGTGTCGGCGGCGATGTTGAGCTCGCCGTCGGCGGTGCGCGTGGTGGTCTTGACCGGCTCGTAGTCCCACGTCGAGTCCCGGCGGTACCACTGATAACGCAACTCGATCTTGAGCAGCTCGTAACGCAGCCCCGGACGCGCCAGCGTCTTGCCGTCGGGTGCGGCAAACAGCACGTCGAAATCGGCCTTGTCGCCCTCCGCGACGTTCTTGTCGCCGAAGGCCGGCTTGATGCCGATCTGCGCCGTGGCCGGCACCACCGGCAGCACGAGCTTGCGCTCGACCGCGCGGCCGCCGGCTTCCGCCATGCGGATGAAGATCTGCGCCTCCTGCGGCCGCGACGAGGTCGGCGGCTTGGCCAGGCTGACCGGGAAGGTCGCAGCTCCCTTGGCGTCGGATTCCGGCAAGCCCTCGATCGGCGTGCGCTCATTCGAGGTGGTTTGCTCGTCGGCGACGCCGAACTGATAGCCGGCGAAACCCGGCCGGCCTGCTGCAGGCGCCACCAGCATGTCGCCCTCGAGCTGCAGGTTGGAGGCCGGCGCGCCATAGAGGAAGCGGCCGTCGACCTTCAGTTCCACCGGAGCTTGAGCCGTGATCGCCTTGTCCTTGGACGACAAGTCGAATTCCAGCCGCTCGGGGATGTAATCCTCGACCATGAAGGTGGTCTCGCCGACCGCATTGCCCTTGGGGTCGACGAAGGCCCGCGCGCGCCAGGTGCCGGCAGGGACCGCGGAATTGAGCGGCACAGCCAATGAACGACCGCCCGCGCCCTGGTCGGCCAGGACGGCGCGGCGATACTCCACGCCGTCGGGGCGCTCGACCACCAGGGTCAGCGGGCCACCGGTGACGGCATTGCCCTGCCCGTCCCGGAGCAGCGCGGTGAGATAGACCGTCTCGTTGGAACGGTAGACGCCGCGCTCGGCATAGACAAAGGCGTCGGCCCCTGATGGCACCGCGCGCCCCGACACGCCGCGATCGGTCAGATCGAAGGCGTTCGATTTCAGGCTGAGGAAGGCATAGTCGGTCTTCTCGCCGGCCACCGTGACCATCGCCGGTGACAGCCCGCCCTCGCCGCGCGCCAGCCCGGCCTCGAACAGCACATGGCCGGCCTCGTCGGTCTTTCGGGTCGCCAGCACCTCGTTGTTGCGCGCGACCAGCCGCACGTCCGCGCGGGCGACCGCATCGGTCGACGCCAGCGAATTGACGAAGACATGGATGCCGTCATTGCCGGAGAAAGCCGAAATGCCGAGATCGGAGACGATGAACCATTGCGTCGCGAGCTGGTAATCGTCGTCGCTGCCGGGGTTCTTCGCTACCGCGGTCATGACATAGACACCCGGCTGCAGATCGCCGAGCACCTGGTCGACCGGGAATGCGGTGGTGACTTCCTGGTTCAGCGTCGTCGGTGTCGCAAGCTCGCCGGTCCATACCTTGACGCCGCGCTCGTCGCCGAGATCGGACAATTGATAACGGCTCAGCGGCCGCTGGAAGTCACTGTCGATCACCGTGTTGATCAAATTGCGATCGCCGATCCGGAACACGTTGACGACGACGGCCGGCGTGTTGACGCTGACCACGGGAATGCCGCGCTGGCCGGTGCGCGGCAGCACATAGGCGCGCCCGGTGAAGCGCACGAACGGCTTGCGGTCGCGGACATAGATGTTGAACTCGGCCGATTTCGGCAGCCCCTCCTTCACCGTGGACGGTAGCCCAGCGCGCAGGTTGATGTTGTAGCGCTCGCCGTGCTTCAGCCCGTCGACGCAGAGCTGCTTGCCTTCCGAGGTCACCGCCGGCTTGTCGTTGCCCGCGAGCGCCACAAAGGGCGAGAAGTCGAAGCGCTTGGCCAGATCCTCCGAGAACTGGAAGCAGGCGCGGGGCGAGGCGGAGTCGGAATCGACGCTGTAGTCGAGCAGCCGGAAGCCGTGCTCGTCACGCAGCTTCTCATATTGGCCTCTGACGTCGGCGACCTCGCGCAGGTCGAGCGACAGGCGGAAACTGTCCAGCGCCGGCCGCCACAGCTTGCGTTCGGACAGCGCGCGGCCGAGCACGGCGAGCGCATCGGCCTCGTCCTGCGGGTTGCCCGCGCGCTGATAGGCGATATAGGCCGCGGTCGAGGCGCGCTCCATGAAGAAGGTCTGCTCGCTCGTGGTCGACGGCCTGATCTGGAAGATGGTGCGGGCGAGCTTGAGCCAGTTGCCGCTGTCTTCCGGCGCCACCGTCGCGATCTGGCCGAGGATCTGCAGGCCGGAACGGAAATCGTTGCGCTTGAAGGCGGCATCCGCATCGCTCTTGAGCGTCGCTGACGATTTCGAGACCGCGCCCGCCTCGCCCTTGATCTGGGCTTCGAGCTTGATCGCGCTATCGGCGAGGTCGTCGCGCTTGAAAGCCTTGTCTGCGGCCAGTGCCGAGGTCAGGCCAAGCGCCAGCGTGGCGCAAAGGGTTGCGGCGCGAACCAGACCGATCATGGGGAAACTCCCGTAGCGGCAGCAACGCCGCAAGGCGAACAGATGTGCGCGAAATGGTGACGAACTCGTGGCGTGCAAGCAAGCGTCACAAAAGGTCGCATAGCCAAAAGCCAAAGTCCCGACCGGCCCGGTTCATCAGGATGAACGGGCGGACACCGTAACGGGCGGACCGCAGGCAGTCCCCCGTCCCCTTTAGTCGCGACTTGCGGAAAACCGGTTCGAACGGGCTTTCCGGGGAAGCGGATTTTTCATATTGGCGGTGTTATGAAGGCGCCGCGACGGCCTCAGGTATGATCCGGAAAGCCCTGCCCGCACTTGATGCCGGTTGGGTGCCAGTTTTCCTATCAGGTCGTGCCCTAAAAAGACGGTCCCGTAGCTCAACTGGATAGAGCATCAGATTTCTACTCTGAGGGTTGCAGGTTCGAATCCTGCCGGGATCGCCATCACCGTTCCCAGAGAACACCGCCATCGCCGACGGCCCCCGCAACATTGTTCAAAACAGATAAAAGCTTCCGATGAGAAGGCCTGCGGCGAAGGACCAAAGCCCCAAGGTGCATGCCGACACGATGCGCAAGAGGTTGCGAATTTGCACCTCGTACTCCTGTTCGGTCTTGAACTCAGTCGTCATCGGCGCTGCCCTGCCCAGCAGGCGTTCACCGAACGTACGCCCAAATCATGGTCAAGGCGGGGCATTTGCCGATCTTGTGATCAGGCCTTTTCTGCCGCGAGAACCGCTAATTACTGTGCTCGCGAACCCTGACAGGCGCTGATCGGACCGCCAGCGCGTCATCGGTATTGCTCGAGCGTCGCTTTACTGCTTCCCCTCCGGCGCGAGCGACAGCGGCGCGGGTGCGGCAGGCTTCGGCGCGACGACCTTCGGCGCCGCCGGCTTCTTCGGTGCGGGCTGCGGCACGGCGGCCTGCGCGTTGCGGACGCTCAGGCCATCGACGCGCGTCGAGAGCTGCGCGACTGCGTCCGACAACCGCTTGATCTCGGTGGCCTGCGCCTGCAGCAAGTCCTGATTGCGCTGCGCGACCGCAGCCGCGCGTTGCTGGGCGTCAGCCAGAATTCCTCAGCAACGCGTCCTGCGCGGCGGCGGCTTGCGGCGCCGACGCAGCCTTGGGTATCGCTGTCAGCGCACCCGTCATCAGTTCGCCACCACCGTAACCGTGCCACGCGAAGGCGGCGCCGGAGCCGGTCGCAGCGAGCACGAGACAAACCAGAGCATAAGCCCGGAAACGGGGCTTGCGCTCCTCGTTCTCGAACTCGTCGTCCTCGAACTCTTCGCCGAACTCGGCCTCGTGGCCGCCGTGTTGGTCAATCACCCACCCGCTCCCAAGCGCTGATGCCCCATTCGGCGCAGCAAATACCAAGTAAGCGTTAAGAATAAGGAGGCAGCGCCATCTTCAGCGTTCCCACTTGAGTGTTCCGTCCGCTTGCATCACCCTCGCGCGTCACGGTTCGGGGGGAAATCATGCCATTCGCGCGAAACGCCGGCGTACGCATCCATTACCAGACCACGGGAACCGGTCCGGCGCTCGTGCTGCATCATGGCACGGGTGGCAGCGGACCGGATTGGAAAGACCTCGGCTATGTCGATGCCTTGAAGGACCGCCGCAGGCTGATCCTGATCGACGCCCGCGGACACGGCCAGAGCGACAAGCCGCACGATCCCGCCGCCTACGATCTTGGCTTACGCGCCGCCGACGTCGTCGCGGTTCTCGACGATCTCGATCTGCCGGCTGCGAGCTTCTTCGGCTATTCGATGGGCGGCTGGATCGGCTTCGGCCTCGCGAAATACTTTCCGCAACGGATCGACGCCTTCATCCTTGGCGGCGCCCATCCCTACGCCGAAAACACGCAAGCCATTCGCGACCGCATGCCGACGGACCACGCGGCCTACATCGCCATCGCCGAACAGACCTATGGCGCGCTGCTGACGCCGGCACGCCGCGCACGCTTGCTCGCCAACGATCTCGTCGCGCTTCGCGCGTTGACCAGGGATCGCGATGACATCGCCGAGGTGCTGCCGGCCATGACGATGCCGTCTCTCATCTTCTGCGGCGAGCTCGATCCGCGGCTCGCGCAGGCGCGACAGGCCGCATCCGAGATGCCGAACGCGACGTTCGTTGGCCTGCCCGGCTGCGACCATTACAACACGACGCGACGCACCGACGTGATCATTCCCGGGATCAGGGCGTTGCTGCGCGATGCCACGATGCGCGAGGCGCCGGCGCTCCGGGCGTGAACTCTGTGCCAAATCATGACACGCGTGATCTCCGCGCACGCGCTAGATTGTTCGGGCTCGGCGGAATTCCGGTGCCCAAGCCCCCCTCCGTCGGGTAGCGGCCCCGCTCTGTACTGCGTATCGCGGGGCCGCTTCCGGCCCCTCACCGGTTACTTCCGGTTCTCCTCGCAATATTTCAGCGCCGCCAGCGCTTCACCGGCGCGCGGCGTCTGAAACTCGATGCTGTCGTCGTCGTCATCCTCGAAATCGAGCGTGAGGCGCTTTGCCTTTGACATCGCATCCACGACGGCCTGATCGAACTCGAACACGCCGCGCACGGTGGTCTTGTCCATGACCTCCCATTTCGATTTCTTCTTGATGTCGACATTGTCGGTCGCGAAATCGGCCTTGAGGATGTCGCCGGTCTTCTCCCACTCCCATCCCTCGTAGATGACGACCACGACGATCTTGTCACTGGAATAGCTGAGCACGATGCCATACTGGTTGTTCTCGTCCTCAGCATCCTTGTAGCCGCGGCTGGCATTGCAATGGGTGTCCTGCGTGCGCTTCTCGACGGTCCAGTCGCCGACCTGGGTCTGCGCATGCGCGGGCGCAATCAAAAATGCCGCGAGCAGCGCCGTGGCAAACAACAATCGGTTCATGTCAGCCTCCAGCCAATTCCAGCCGAAGCTCACCATCTCTCCGACAGTGCCGCAAGCGCCAACAAGTTGCCGTCTCAAAGTAAAAAGCCCCGGCCGCAGCCGGGGCTTTCAAATCTTCAATTTGCGAAGAGATCAGTACTTCGCGACGACCGAGTTACCCCAACCGAACTTGTAGTTCACGCCGACCTTCGCGATCGCCAGCGTTTGGGTCTCGCTGGTGTTGAACCTGACCGCGATCGGGCCGGTGAGGGCCGGGTTAAGCGGGAACGAGATGGACTTGTTGTCGAACCGCATGTAGTCCATTTCGACGAAAGCGGTCCAGTTGTTGGTGATCATCCATTCGGTGCCCATACCGACCAGCCAGCCGTCATTCGTAAAGTTGTGGTTGGCCAGCTGCGGGATACCCGGGATAATGGTGATCGCGCTCGTGTGGTTGGTGTCCAGCCAGGCTCCGCCGCCCTTGACGTAGACCAAGCCCCGGTCGAGCACCACGGCGCCGATACGGCCTGTAGCTGTGGCCAGCCAATCGCTCTTGGAGGTGCAGGTGAGGATCACGAGACAGGGATCGGTACCCTTCACGTCCAGCCCGGCGATGTCGGCCTGTACACCGAAGACGAAGGCCCCGGCCTGCCAATTGTATCCGACCTGACCGCCGCCCAGGAAGCCGCTGCGGCTGTTCTGGTTGAAGGCGAGGTTAAGGGGGACGGTGATACCGGGAGGAGTAGCCGAAATGCTGTTGATTGTCGTCTCGTCCTGGCCCCAACCGGCACCGACGTGACCACCGATGTAGAAGCCAGTCCAGGACCACACTGCGACCGGCATCGGTGCGGCCTTCATCGGAAGGTCGGCGGCGAAAGCCGGAGCTGAAGCGAGCGAAATAGCCGTTGCGACGGCGGCGATAGTCTTTCTCATAGGAACCCCCAATTTTGAAATGATAACGCAAGAATTGCGGAACCAAGGCGATAGGGTTTTTTACCCCCGGGGACCTACGGGGACTATTGCTGCGAAGCCACACTCGCGAGCAAACGTATGGCTTCGCCATGCGCACTTAACTCATTGGTAATGATCGATAAAGTTGTGACTGCGAAATGACTCGCGCAGATTCGGGCTCGCTGATTTTGCTTCGGAGATTGCCGCAACGCTGGCGGATGCGGGTTGCATTTTCGGAACCGCATCAGCGCGGGTGCCAGGCGCAGAGCAGGAACATGGCGCGGAACGACGTTTCCCAGGCCTCGATGTCATCAGCCGCGACCCGCCTGACCGCGAGTTCACGACGTCCTGCGGCGATCAGCTCATCGAGCCGCGCGCGAATGTCGGGATAACTGCGATCCCCGCCTGAGAGGAAGCGCCGGGCTTCCCGGGCCGCGCGGCCATAGGCGTCCTCGCGCAAGCTCCCCACTCGGGGAGCTGTCGCCGCGTCCGCAGTGAGATAAAAATTTTCCGCCATCGCGGCCATTCAACGGCCGGTTGAAGGTGCGGTTCCTATTTCCGTTACGTAACACCGAGCTTCTGGCTCCCTGGGTCAACGGCGACCCCGGCGGGGTCTCCTTTCTCAATCGCGAACGCCGCCGCAAGGCGTAAGCGCATTAACCATTTGCCCTGCTCCGGCCATGCCGGCGCCAACTCCGTCACCTCGCCGCCAAATTTGTAACCCGCGCATTCACCATAACCGGCCCCGTTCGACCGTGTTGTGTATGCGTAGCGTTGCGTGATGGCAGAGTATCGCCGCCCTGAATTGCGAGCCTGGCTCGCCGCGTGCGCGCTTGTGTTGGGCGCGCTGCCGGTGAAGGCCGACAGCTTCCAGCAGAT
>CAVSYJ010000005.1:0-1170148 GCA_963732085.1 uncultured Alphaproteobacteria bacterium
TTCACCAACGAGTCCAGAACGATCTTCAGGGCTACCGCCGGCCGAGATGGCATTCGGATTCTCGTGCGCCCTTGCCGACGTCGTCATCGCCGTCCGTGGCCGGCGCCGGCGGGGAATCGCCGGGTCAGTTCGCGTTGGGCGCGTGCCCCGTGCGATCCCGCCGAAAAGCGCTCCGGCGTCCGAGGTTCTTGATGCAAACCGCTCATTCGGGGCGCTCGACCAGTCCCTCCGCTCGTTTCGCTCTCGGCGGGTAGCGCTCTCGCTCGGCTCGGAGTCTGCGCCGCCGCCGCTTTCGTCAACCGTGTGCGAAGCGCCCCGCGCCCGGCCAGGTTCCCGGCCCCGGCCACGCAATGCCCGCCACGATGGCGCCCGCCCTCGTCACGCCCCATGGGTCCCCTCGGACGGCTTGTCCCAGAGCGCGCGACACCCCACGGGTCAAGGATCGACGTACGAAGCCGATGTCCGCCGCCATGGTGGCCGCCCCTTCCATTTCACGGATGCCTCGACCATGTCCTTGTTCACGAAAAAGCAGCGCTGCCAAAAGTAATGCCACGTCGTCCGTGCGCGGGGCAACTGGTGACGCACCCGCGCTATCGGCCCGTAGACGACGAGACGCTCGGGAACGAGTGCACCAGTCGTACACATGTCCATGTCGTCGCGGTTGTCGGAATGAAGACGCCGATCGCAGCGAGGGCTTCGCGCCGCACCGACATGTTCGCCCCGATGAGCCTGGGCTGCGTCGCGCGGGAGGTCGGAAGACCCTCGTACGCACATCCGAAGACCCAGTCGAATCCTATCGGAAATCAAGGAGGGCGAGTCAGCCAAATCGGGAATCGGGGCGCCATCAACCGCGACGACCCCCTTCCTCGAACGGCCGAGAAGCTGATCCAGCCATTCCGGGCCTGCCCGAGCATCGTCGTCGAGGGACACCACACCTCACCCTGGGCGATCTCGGCCGCCGAGTTCCGCGCGAGCCCAGACGACCTTCGAATTCGTCTCGATGACCGCCACGGGGATCGCCCGATCGTTGCTCCCGGATGGCCATTCGCGCCGACACCGTTCCAGCAGGGCGTCGTTGTGGTCGACGCTGACGATTACCTCAAGTGGTTCTCGCTTCTGTTGCAGCACCGACTCCACCGATTGCACGAGCAAAGCCCAGCGATCTCGGCGTACGCACAGATGACAACCGATGCCGTCACATGACCTCTTCTCGTCGACTCCCGTGAGCGATCGCGCCTGCAGGTTTCACCGCCTCTCCGGAGTCTAGAGCTGCGTCGACTGTGCCTCCTTCGGCGCGTTTCGATCGGCTCAGCGCGGCCCCTCCCCCGTGTACCCGAGAGGATCTCCTCATACAGGCCGCAAAGCTCATCGACACAGTCGTCCCATGTGGGCAACGTCGGGACGCGGATCAGCCGGCGCGAACATCGGCAAGACCCCGGCGAACGCACGCGGCGCGCCGTCGAGCGGCACCGAACCGCGAGACCTCCGCCGCCAGCTCCGACAGTCCCGAGGTATCAGCCAGAACTACCTTTCGTCCGAGAGAGATGGCCTCGATGACGGCGACGGGATGCGCCTCGAACTGACTCATAAGGACGACGACGTCGCTGCTGTCGACAACGCCCCGAGTTCCTCTTCGGCGCGGCGTCGAACGAGGCGAATGTCACGGCGTCGTCGATCTTGAGGCGAGCCGCCAAACGCCGAAGTTCACGCTCGAAGCTTCCCCGACCGACCACGGCCAGGTGGGCGTCGGTGCGATCTCGAGAGGGCCGGATCGCTCGATCAACGTTGATGTCCCTTTAACCGGTCGAGCCGCCCATACAGGAGACGAGTGGTGAACCCGAGATCTCCGATGGCGTCGTCCCCACCGGGAGTGCCTCGCCCCGTTGCGGATGAGCCAGAATCCCTCCGCATCCATCCCGAGTCTTGCGGACCAGGTCTCATCTCAGTGGTACATCCCGATCAGCGCCTTCGTGCGGCGAAGAAGAGGACCCACAGCACGCCACTGTGCGCTTCTAACCACCTTTCTTACACGGTCGAGCGGCCGCCGCCGTGAAAGGTAGCCAACGCGGCAAGTCCCAACCTCTGGGCCGCCCGAGAGTCATGGGGGGCAGGAAGTTGTTGACCCCTTGCACGTGGACCAGGTCATAGCCTCCCTCCTTGATGTGCCCGACCAGCGCCCGCTGTAGACGTAGAGATCGGATCTCTTTGGCCACGCAGAAAACCGTCGCACGGTCAAAGATCCCTCGTGTTCGAGCGACGGAAGGTCACCGGTGAGATCGGTGGTGAGCACAGACACGTCAAGGCCCCGCTCGGCGATCCTCGGAGCGACCTCTGGGACGTGGGTCTCGACTCCCCCGACGAATGGCTGGATTAGCGAGCGCTCACCAAGGCAACATGGGTGCGACTCATCTACGTGCAACGGAGCTGGATTGGTGACACCGGACCGCTACTCAGCGTGCCAGAGTCATCCGGAAATGAAGTCCGGCCGCAGTTCTTCACCTGGCGCCGGCGGAGGCGGAACGGGTCCGTCGGAAGGCGGAGCGTTACCGGGAATGGTGGTGCATGCCGTCAGGAATCCCGCCGAGCGTACGGCCTCAACCGAGTTGTCGTCGAAGGCGTCCTCGCCACCAAAAGGATACGCGAAGTGAGAGATTGGCTGACCGCACAGTTGCGCCAGCTGCTTCCTTGCGGAACCAATGTTTCGCTTCTGATCCTCCACGTCAAGACCTCGAAGACGCACGTGGTCGGCTGGTATGACCACCGATCGTCACGACGTCAGATGCGCCGCCAACAACCGCACGAACTCGGATGTCGTCAGCGGTCGAGCATCTGGGGGAGGGCGCAGCGGAGATCCCCCACTCCTTAGAGACTGTGTTGAGGATGTGGTGGATCTCCGTCACCGGAAGCGGCAGCAGATGTCGGTGCACCGCCCGGATGCAATGCGGCTACTGCACGCCAGGACAGATCATGTCCGCTTTGGCGCTGCTTGATGAAAAGCCCGCGGATCTCGAATGGATTCGCGAGGGCATGAGCGGCAACCTCTGCCGATGCGGCGCCTATCCAACATCGTGGCCGCGATTGCCGAGGTGGCCGGGCTATGAGCGGACATTCATTTCAATACGCCCGCGCGGCTGACGTTCATGACGCCCGGATTCGAGCGTCGAAACCGGGTACCGTGGTCCTCGCCGGCGGAACCGACTTGCTTCAGCTGTGGAAGTCCGGCGCATCGTCGCCCGCGACGGTCGTGGACATCTCGCGCCTGCCGTTGGGTGATGTAGATTTCGTCGATGGACGGCTCTCTTGGGCGCGACTGCCCGGCTGAGCGATGTGGCTGCCCATCCCGATGTGAGGCGATGTCATCCTTTGATCGCAGAGGCGATTTGTCCAGCGCCAGCGGGCAGATACGCAACATGGCGACGGTCGGCGGCAATCTGTTGCAGCGAACGCGTTGTCCGTATTTTCGCAACGAGCAGCTTGCCTGCAACAAGCGAAAGCCCGGCAGCGGATGTGGCGCACTTTCCGGCGAGAGCCGCCATGCCGCGCTGTTCGGTACAAGCCCGTCATGCGTCGCGACACACGCCTCGGACCTGGCCGTAGCGCTGGCGGCACTGGACGCCGAAGTCGATGTATTGGAGGCGGAGGGCGAGCGGCGCTTCTCATTGCGCGATCTCTACAGGCTGCCCGGTGAGAGGCCGGAGCATGAAACGAACCTGGCGCCGGGAGAACTCATCACCGGCGTTCACATTTCGAACGCAGCTCGCTTTGCCGGCTGCTCGACCTATCTGAAGATTCGCGATCGCGCGTCATTTGAATTTGCCGTGGTGTCGGTGGCGGCGGCATTGCAGATCGAGAACGGCAGGATCCTCGGTGCGCGATTGGCCGCCGGTGGCGTCTCGCCGTTGCCGTGGCGGCTCGACCGGGCAGAAGCCGCATTGACCGGCCGCGCACTGGACGCGCAAACCATCGCCGCCGCCGGCGAGGTGGCCGTCGAGCACGCCCGGCCGCTCGCCGATAACCGATTCAAGGTCGCGTTGCTGCGCAACGCCGTCATTCGCGCCTTGCAAACCCTGGGAAGCCGGCCATGAGCATCCATTCTGTCTTGCGCCACGAGGCAGCGCTGAAGGTGACCGGCAGCGCGGTCTATGAGGGCGAAGTTCCTGCAGCCGGCCTGTTACACGCTGCCCTCGTGCAAGCGCCGATCAGCTGCGGCGATGTGTTGTCGATCGAGGCAGCGCCGGCGATCAACCTTCCGGGCTTCGCGGCGATGATCTCTCATGCGGATGCCGCGGTGCTGCAGGCCTCTCCCGCCACAGCCCTGATCCGCGAACGCGCCATTCATTTCGCGGGCCAGCCCATAGCACTCGTCGCAGCCAACAGCCTGCAGGAAGCGAGAGAAGCCGCACACGCGGTCCAGGTCAGCCTTCAGGCGCGTCCGGCGGTGACGTCGCTGGCGCAGGCACACGACAAATCATTTGCACCGGCCATGGTCGGACGCTTTCCGGCCGAGACGCATCGCGGCGACGCATCGCGGGCGCTGGTTGAGGCCGAGCTTGTGGTCCGGCATCGCTACGACACCGCCGTCAACAACCATCATCCCATGGAGCCGCATGTCGTTGTCTGCTGGTGGGACGGCGGCAAGGCCGTCGTGCACACGTCGACCCAGGCCATCTTCGGCACCCGGGCGATGATCGCGCATGCGTTTCAAATGCCCGTACCGGACATTCGCGTCATCTCGCGTTTCCTTGGCGGCGGCTTCGGCTGCAAGGGGCAGCTCTGGTGGCCGTGGATGTTCTGGGCGATGCTTGCCTCCCGCAAAACGGGCCATCCGGTGCGGTTGGAACTTACGCGCGCGCAGCTTTTCACACTGGTCGGGCGGCGCCAGGAGACGGTGCAGCATCTGGGACTGGGGTTTTCCGTCGACGGCCGTCTCACCGGCATCGAGCATCACGTGCTCGCGCAAACATCGACCCACGCGGATTACTCTGACTCCACCGCGGTCTATTCGCGCTTTCTGTATGCTTGCCCCAATGTCACGACCACCCACCGGCTCGTCCGTACCAACGAGCCGCAACCCGTGCCGATGCGTGCGCCTGGAACTGCGCCGGGAACGTTTGCGCTCGAATCCGCACTTGATGAGGCTGCTGAACGGCTGGGCGTCGATCCGGTTGAACTTCGCGTGCGCAATTTTGCCGATCATGATCAGGAAGCGGGACGCCCGTGGAGCAGCAACGCACTCCTCGAATGCTATCGCGTCGGCGCCGAACGTTTCGGCTGGTTACATCGGCCGGCACAGGGCGCTGCCACCGACGGCCGTTGGCGGATCGGTTGGGGCATGGCAAGCACGCTTTATCCGGCGATCCGTCAGGCCTGCAGGGTCCGCGTCAAATTGGCGGCCGACGCCGCGTTGCACGTTCAATGCGGCACACAGGACATGGGCTCGGGCACCTACACGGCGCTGGGCCAGATGGCGGCCTCTGCCTTGGGCATTCTCCCTTCGCAGGTGACTGTCGAACTCGGCGATACCTTGCTGCCGGAGGGTCCATTCTCCGGAGGCTCACAGGTGACGGCAAGTCTGGCGCCCGCAACCGAAATGGCGATGACCAGTCTCCGCGCGACGCTGGCAAAGATGGCCGTGACCGACGGGCGGTCGCCGTTGTCCGGCCAGCGGGTCGAGGACCTGGAATTTCGGGATGGAATGATCCGAAACCCGGCCGGAAATGTCGGCGAGTTGCTGACGGATGTGCTGGCGCGCGGAGCGGCCGAGGGGCTGGAAGCGGAGGGCGAAAGTGCAGCGACACAGCACCAGTCACTGGCCGCGACCAGCATGGGCTACGGCGCGGTCTTCGTCGAAGTGGGTGTCGATGTCGAGCTCGGCGAGATCAAGGTTAGGCGGGTCTGCGGCGCTTTTGCCGCAGGTCACATCCTCAATCCGTTGCTGGCGAAGAGCCAGTATATTGGCGGCCTGATCGGCGGCATCGGCATGGCACTGCACGAGAGAACGGCGACGGATCGCACCTCTGGCCACATCGTCGGCGACAGCTTCGCCGACTATTTGATCCCGGTCCATGCCGACATGCCGGAGTTCGATATCGCCATGATCGAAGAGGAAGACCTGCACCTGCCGGGCGGCGTCAAGGGAATTGGCATGCTGGGCACGGCGGGAATCCAGGCTGCCATTGCGAACGCCGTCTACCACGCGACCGGCAAACGCGTTCGCAGCCTTCCGATCCGGATCGAGAGCATTGTCGACTGACGCATGGGCAAGACCAGGTCAGGCTCAGGTGCAGGAAGGGATTGTCACTCGACTTTGATGCCGGCGAAGTCGACGACCTTCTTCCACTTGTCGGTCTCGGCCTTGATCTGGTCGCCGAATGCTTCCGGCGTCTGGATCGTCGGCGCGCCGCCGAGTTCCACCAGACGCTTGGTCATGTCGGGCTCGGCCAGGATCGCGTTGATCTCGCTGTTGAGCTTGCCGATGATCTCCTTCGGCGTCCTGGCCGGCGCGCCCATGCCGAACAGCGCGCTCGCCTCATAGCCGGGCACGGTCTCTGATATCGCCTGCACGTCGGGAAGCTGCGGCGAGCGCTGCGTGGTCGTGACGCCGAGCGCGCGCACTGCGCCGCCGCGGATGTGCTGGATGATCGAGGGCATGTTGTCGAAGATCACCTGCACCTGGCCGCCGAGCAGGTCGGTGATCGCCGGTGCCGCGCCGCGATAGGGCACGTGCTGCATCTTCACCCCGGTCATCGCCATGAACATCTCGCCGGACAGATGCACCGAGGTGCCGTTGCCGGACGAGGCCATGTTGATCTTGCCGGGATTGGCCTTGGCATAGGCGATGAACTCGGCGACGTTTTTCGCCGGCACGTCCTTGTTGACCGTCATCACGTTCGGCACGCGGTTGAAAGCGGCGACCGGCGCGATGTCGGTGACGAAGTTGAACTTGAGATTGGTGTAGAGCGAGGTGTTGATGAAATTGGCCGGATTGACCAGCAGCACGGTGTAGCCGTCGGGCTCGGCATTAACAGCCGCCTCGGTGCCGATATTGTTGCCGGCGCCCGGCTTGTTCTCGATCACGAATTGCTGGCCGAGCTTTTCCGAGAGGCGCTGGCCGATCAGCCGCGCGATGATATCGGTGGCGCCGCCGGGGGGATAGCCGACCAGGAAGCGGACCGGCCGCGTCGGATAGTCGGCGGCAACAGCGGCGCGCGGCAACAACAGGGCCGGAACACCCGTGGCAACCAGTCCCAAAGCGGCGCGGCGTGAAATCATCGAAATATCTCCCGTTTTTGCTTGTTCTTGAAGTTGTGATAGCGCGCGTTGTAACAAGCCAAACGCGGCACGCAAGAGATGCAGATGCAAAGCCGCTGCGACGAAAGGATGATGCCATGCCGGTCAAGGTCAACGCGCTCGACCATCTCGTAATCAACGTCAACGACGTCGCGCGCTCCGCCGAATGGTACGCCAAAATCCTCGGCATGGAGATCAGGGTGTTCGATCCCGGCGAGGGCAAGACCAAGCGGACCTCGCTGGTATTCGGCAACCAGAAAATCAATGTGCGGCCGAAGACTGCCGACAAGGTCGAGTGGTTCACCGCCGATCACGTGGCGGCCGGCAGCGACGACCTCTGCTTTCTCACTGCGAGCACGCCGGACGAGGTGGTCGCGCATCTCAAGGCCAACGGCGTGGCGATCGAAGAGGGCCCGGGCAAAAAGCAGGGCGCGCGCGGCACGATCCTCTCGGTCTATTGCCGGGATCCCGACGGCAGCCTGATCGAGATTTCGTCGTACGAGAAATGAGCCTCGTCATTGCGAGCGAAGCGAAGTAGCTCGCACGAGCTCCGCGATATGCGGCGTCATGGATTGCTTCGCTCGCTTCGCTGCGCTACGCGAGCTTGACGAGTCACTGGCGCATTTGCCCGGAGCCGCATCCGATGGCAAAAGGGACGATCAAAGACAGCGGCCGGCATCCAAGCCAAGGCCGCACGGGAGGGCATATGCAGCCATCGCAGGCACCGGGTATCGTGGGACCGTTCGCGGGCCTCGACGTGCCCTGGCTGCTCGCCATGCGCGCCGAGGTGCGCCGCGACCATCCCTTCCTGATCTGGGCGCCGTTCGATGCGCCCGCGCGCAAATGGAGTTACGGCGAATTCCACGACCGCGTCGGCGCGCTGGCCGCGGGCCTCTCCAGGCGCGGCATCAGGCAGGGCGACTACATCCTGATCCATCTCGACAATTGCATCGAGGCGATGCTCGCCTGGTTTGCCTGTGTCGAGACCGGCGCCATCGCCGTCACCACCAACACGCGTTCGGCGGCGGCGGAATTGGAGTATTTCGCCGGCCATTGCGGCGCGGTCGCCGCGATCACGCAGCCTGCCTACGTTGAGCTGGTCGCGGCCAATTGCAAAGCGCTGCGCTGGATCGCCGTGATCTCGCATGACGCCGGCGTACCTGCCAATGTTGCGCGCAGCGACAGCTTCGAATCCCTGTTCGCTGATACCGCAGACCGCCCGCGCCGCCCGACCGATCCGCTCGCGCCCTGCAGCGTGCAATATACCTCCGGCACCACGTCGCGGCCGAAGGCGGTGCTGTGGACCCACGCCAACGCGCTGTGGGGCGCCAAGGTCAATGCCGCGCATCAGGACCTGCATCAGGACGACGTGCACCAGACCTATCTGCCGCTGTTTCACACCAACGCGCTGGCCTATTCGATGCTGGCGAGCCTCTGGGTCGGCGCCACCTGTGTGATCCAGCCGCGCTTTTCGGCCAGCCGCTTCTGGCCGGTGGCGCTGGAGCACGGCTGCACATGGACCTCCACCATTCCGTTCTGCATGAAGGCGCTGCTCGAGCGCGAGATTCCGGGGAATCATAAATTCCGGCTCTGGGGCAGCGCAGTGAACGATCCGCCGCCCTTTGCCGTGTTCGGCGTCAAGATCATCGGCTGGTGGGGCATGACCGAAACCATCACCCACGGCATCGTCGGCGAGGTCGACCAGCCCAACATTCCGATGTCGATCGGCCGCGCGGCGTCGGAGTATGCGATCCGCATCACCGATGATGACGGGCGGCCGACCGAGGTCGGCGATACTGGAAACTTGTCCATTAAAGGCGTGCCGGGATTGTCGCTGTTCGCGGAATATCTGCACAACGAAAAGGCCACGCGCGAAAGTTTCGATGAGCAGGGCTATTTCCTGACCGGCGACCGCGTGACTTTGCTGGAGCGCGGCACCATCAAGTTCTCCGACCGCGCCAAGGACATGCTGAAGGTCGGCGCCGAGAACGTCGCGGCCTCCGAGATCGAGCAGGTGATCGCGGTCGTGCCCGGCGTGCGCGAGACCGCGGTGGTGGGCAAACCGCATCCGATGCTGGACGAGGTGCCGGTCGCCTTCATCATTCCGCAGGCCGGCGTCGCCGCGCTGCCGAACGATTTGCATGACACTATCATGGCCGCCTGCTGCAAGGGCCTCGCGGATTTCAAGGTGCCGCACGAGATCCGGTTCGTCGACGAAATGCCGCGCTCGACCTTGGAGAAGGTCGCCAAGGCCGAGTTGCGGAAGATGTTGGCATGACGCCACGTCATTGCGAGCGAAGCGAAGCAATCCAGCGTGTAGCCCGCATGAGCGCAGCGATATGCGGGTCGCCCGGGTGTCGCTGCGCTCACCCGGGTACGAATGAAAGACTACGAAGGACAATAACAATGCGCCCTGCCCTCGCCGCACTCGCCGCCAGCCTCTTGCTCGCGACCCCCGCCGCCGCCGAGACCGCGGATACCGTGCTCTACAACGGCAAGATCGTCACCGTAGACAAGGATTTCTCGGTGCGCGAGGCGATCGCGATCAGCCATGGCCGCGTGCTTGCGACCGGGAGCTCGGCGGAGATGAAGAAACTCGCCGACAAGGGCGCCAAACAGATCGATCTTGGCGGCCGCACCGTGATCCCCGGCCTCACCGACGGCCACATCCACGGCATCCGCGCCGCGGCTACCTTCGGCACCGAGGTGAACTGGATCGGCGTGCCGTCGCTGAAGGCGGCGTTGGCCAAAATCCGCGACGCCGCGAATACGCAGGCGCCAGGATCCTGGATCATCGTCGCCGGCGGCTGGACCGAGGAGCAGTTTTCCGAGAAGCGCCGGCCAACGCCGCAGGAGGTGGCGGACGTGGCCGGCGATCACCCCGTCTATATCCAGCATCTCTACGACTGGCTGCTGCTGACGCCGAAGGCGATGGCCGAGCTCAACATCCGTGGCGACGCCGATGTCATCCCCTCTAGCAAGGTCGAGCTCGACGGCGACGGCAAGCCGACCGGCATCATCGTCGCCGGCGGCGCCGCGCTTGGAAAGATTTTTGACAAGCTGCCAAAGCCGACCATGGCGCAACAGGTCGAGGGCTCCAAGAAATTCTTCCGTGAGATGAATTCGTTGGGCATCACCGGCATCAATGACGGCGGCGGGGTCAGCATGTATCCGGCGAGCTATCAGGCGGTGTTCAAGCTCTGGCACGACAGGCAGCTCAGCGTGCGGGTCGCCTACCATCTCTGCTCGCCGAAGCCCGGCAGCGAATTCGCCGACCAGCAGAACCTGACCCAGCTTTTGCCGCAGGGTTTTGGCGACGACATGCTGCACTTCAACGGCCCCGGCGAAATCCTGATCTGGGCCGACTGGACCGACGGCGACATCACGGCGGACGGCAAGGCCAAGCTCGCCGAATTGCTGCGCTGGGCCGCGTCGAAAGGCTACAGCATCCAGCTGCACTGGAATCCCGACCGCACCGTCCACGACCTGCTCGACGTGGTCGAGGACATCAACAAGGACTATTCCATCCGTAATCTCAGATGGAGCGTGCTGCATCTCTATAATGTGTCGGAAGACAGCTTGAGGCGGATGCAGGCGCTCGGCCTGATCTGGGGCGTGCAGGACGGGCTCTATTTCGGCGGCGAGCGGCTGCAGAAGGAGGTCGGCATGGACGCTGCCAGGCAGATGCCGCGCATCGTCACCGCGCTGAAGCTCGGCCTCACCGTGACCGGCGGCACCGACGCGCATCGCGTGTCGTCCTATAATCCCTTCGTCGCCCTGCAATGGTATCTCGACGGCACCACCATCGGCGGCGTGAAGACGCGCGACGACGCAGAGGCGCCGAGCCGGCGCCAGGCGCTGGAGATGTACACCCGCAACACGGCGTATGCGGCGAACGACGACGACAAGCGCGGCACGCTGGAGCCGGGCAAATACGCCGACCTCGCGGTGCTCTCGGCGGATTACCTGACCGCGCCGGCGAAAGATGTCGGCAAGATCCGCTCGTTGCTGACAATGGTCGGCGGCCAGGTTGTCTACGCCGCGCCGCCGTTTGCGGGGCTGGAGCCGCCGGTGCCGAAATGATCGACATTGCGAGGAAAATGCAGGGTGGGCAAAGGCGCTCTTGCGCCGTGCCCACCTTCGCGTGCACTCCGAAGATGGTGGGCACGCTTCGCTTTGCCCACCCTACGCAGCTACGCAGCCGTCGCAATCAATAACACCCGAACGCGACCGGGCGGAACGCCTGCAGCAATTGCTGGTCGAGCTTGCCGCCCATGCCTTCCATGATCGAGAACGCCTTGGCGTGCGTGAACGGCATACGGTAGGCGCGCTTCTCCACCAGTGCGGCATAGATGTCGACGATGGTGGTGAGCCGCACGATGTCTGAAATTTCCGAGCCGGCGAGGCCTTCGGGATAGCCGCTGCCGTCGAGCAGTTCGTGATGATGCAGCACCACGTCGAGCATTTCCGGCGGGAAACCGCCTTGCGCCTTCAGCGCATCATAGCCGCGGCGCGGATGCGAGCGGACCTCGGCCACCTCGTCGTCGGTGAGCTTGCCCTGCTTGTCGAGGATCGCGACCGGCACGAAGGCCTTGCCGACATCGTGCAGCAGCGCAGCGCGGGTGAGGCGGCGCTGGTCGTCCTCGCGCATGCCGAGATGCTGGGCGAACGCCACCGCAAAGCCTGTCACGAACAGGCAGTGGCGATATGTCGTTTCATGATGACAGCCGACCGCGGTCAGCCATTCCCTCAGCGAAGAATGCTTGATGGCCTTGAGAATCTTCGTCTCGGCCTGCGCGATGTCTTCCGGCTTCAAGGGTTCGCCGGCCGGCAGCCGCCGGAAGATTTTCGTGATCACCTCATGGGCAGCCTCGATGCCGCGGTTGAGCGCCTTGCCGCGCGCGCTGGCGTCATAGCCGACGGTATCGGGAAATGCGGCGCGGATGCGCTGCAGGACCGCGCCGGGCTCCAGCGGCCGCGCGATGGTGTCGGTTGCGCCGAGCGCCCAGGCCTGCATCGAGGCATGGTGCAGCGCTTCGGCAAGCACGAACAGCCGCGGCATCGAGCTGTAGGCGTCTGCGCGGAGCCTGTTGCGCACCAGCTGCACGCTCTCGGGTGAGCGCAGATTGATGTCGACCACGATGCCGGAGATTTCCTCTCTGGGAGCGGTCGGAATGTCCGAGGTCGTGATGGTCTCGACATCGCCGACGCGGCTTAAAATGCTCGCGAGCTCGCTGCTCTGGTCGCTGCGGTCGGACGCCAGCAACAGACGGCGTTTGGAAGGCGCTTGGGAGGCTTGTTGGGCGAGGGCGTTCATGACTTTCTGCGCTCACGGTCAGAATTGATTTGCCTTCTTAGCCGACAAGGCGTTCCACGCGGCTTAACGGGCATGATCAATTGCGATTGAGCGCGGTCGGTAAAATTTTAGCTTTCGCGGACGCGTGGAACCTCGACGCCTAAAAAAATCCGCCGGAGAAAAGTCTCCGGCGGATCGTTGTTATCAGTTGCTGCGCGAGGCTTTACGCCTTCATCGCCGCCTTTACCGCGTCCGCCGTGATCGGCAGCGAGCGCACGCGCGCGCCGACCGCATTGAACACGGCGTTGCCGATCGCCGGCGCCACCACCGTCACCGCCGGCTCGCCGACGCCCGTCGCCTTCTCGCCATTGGCGATCACGCTGACCGCGACGTCAGGCATCTGGCTCATGCGCAGCGGCGTGTAGGTATCGAAGTTGGTCTGCTCGATACCGCCGTCCTTCAACGTCGCCTTCTCGAACAGCGCCAGCGACATGCCCCACAGCGCCGCACCCTCGACCTGGGCGCGGATGTTGTCGGGATGCACCTGCGTGCCGACGTCGGTGGCGACCGTGAGCTTCTTCACCTTGACCTCGCCGCTCGAGGACACCGCGACATGGGCGACGCAGGCCGTCCAGCTCGCGGTCGCGCGCTCCTGCGACGACACGCAGGCCACGCCCATGCCTTCACCTTCGGCAATTGCTGGTGCCGTAACCGGCCATGCCCATCGCCGCGAGCAGCGTGTTGCGCGGCCGCTGCGCGCCGCCGGCATTGGCGCCGTTGCCGTCGAGCATGGCGAAGCGGTATTGCGCCGGGTCCTTGCCGGACGCATGCGCAAGCTCGTCGATCATGCTTTCGACCGCCCAGAAGGTCCAGCCCGGCGCAACCGACCGCAGCTGTCCCGACGGGGTGGCGTTGTGCGCCATCTCGTTCTTGATCGCGCGCACATTGTGGTTCGGCACGGTGTAGAAGAAATCCGCGCCGTTGACCGTGAAGGCGTCGAGCGGCCCCTTCTTGTCGACCGAAGGCGACAGGAAGTCGGGGATGCCCCAACGCTGCGTCGGCCACGCCGAGACCACGTCATGGTCGAGCGCGATCAACCGGCCATCGGCGTCGAGGCCAGCCTTCACTTTCTGGTAGGTGAGCGGACGCGAGAAATCCATGGTCATGTCGTTCTCGCGCGAGTAGATCACCTTGACCGGCTTGCCGACCGCTTTCGCCGCCTGCACCGCGGGCACCATCATGTCGGCATCGAGACGCCGGCCGAAGCCGCCGCCCAGCCACATCTGATGCATCACCACGAACTTCGGATCGATCCCGGCCGCGCCTGCCGCGATCGCGCCGGAGCGCGTCGCGAACTGGTTGCCGGAATAGATGTGCAGGATGTCGCCCTTGAACTCCGCGGTGGCGTTCATCGGCTCCATCGGCGCGTGGATATTGATGCTGGTGGTGTACTCCGCCTCCATCACCTTGGCCGCAGAGCCGAGCGCCGCCTTGGTGTCGCCGTCCTTGACGAAGAACTGGCCGGAATCGTCGCGCCCTTGCAGGCGCTTGGCTTCCGCAAACAGCGACTCGCTGGACAGCTTGGCGTTCGGACCGCCGTCATAGGCGATCTTCAGCGCACCGGCCGCCTTCTTCGCGTTGGCATAGGTGTCGGCAACTGCCACCACCCAACCCGTCGTTGTCGCGGTCTTGTCGTCGAGGGTGACGGCCTTGATGAAGCCTTTCACCTTCTTGGCCTCGCTGTCGTCGACCGTTTTCACCGTGGCGCCGTAGCGCACCGGCGGGGTGACGACCGCGCCATAGGCCATGCCCGGCAGCATCACGTCGATGCCGTATTTGGCCGTGCCGTTGGTCTTGGAGGGGATGTCGAGCTGCGGCACCGAGACGCCGATCATGGTGTACTGATCTGCCGTCTTCAGCTTGATTGCCTTGAGCTCGTCCGGCGTGAACGTCTTGGTCGCCTTGCCGCTCTTGACGATGTCGGCAAAGCTCATCTGCTTCTTCGACTTCGAATCCGTGATCACACCGTCGCGCACCACGAGCTGGCTCGCCGGCACGCCCATGGAGGCGCTGGCTGCTTCCGTCAACGCGATCCGCCCTGCGGCGCCCGCGCGGCTCATTGCATCGAAGTTCATCATGGTCGACCAGCTGCCGCCGGTGATCTGCGCGCCCAGCACCGGGTCGTTGAACTTCGGATCGTTGGATGCGAGCTGCACCCGCATGTCCTTCCAGTTGGCGCCGAGCTCCTCGCAAACGATCTGCGCCATGGTGGAGGCGATGTGCTGGCCCATGTCGGCCTTGCCGCAGGTCACGGTGACGATCCCGTCAGGGGCGATCGAGTACCAGACGCTCGGATCGAAATTGGCGGGCGCGGCGGCCAGCGCATTGTCGATGCCGGCAACGCCGGAATAACCGAGCGCGAGGCCCGAGGCCGCGGCGCCGACGAGGAAGGAACGACGGGAGAAGTCTGTGGTGTGGACGTCTGATATTTTCACGTGGCTATTCATGTGGCCCTCCGCTCGTTGCCGGCGGCCGAAGCCGTGCGCATTTCGGACGCGGCGCGCATGATCGCCTTGGTGATCCGCGAATAGGTCATGCAGCGGCAGAGATTGCCGTCCATGTGCTCGACGATCTCGTCCTTGGTGGGATTGGTGTTCTTGGCGAGCAGGCTTGCCGCCTGCATGATCTGCCCGGACTGGCAGTAGCCGCATTGCGGCACCTGTTCGGCGATCCAGGCCTTCTGCAAGGGATGATCGCCCTTGGCGCTCAGGCCTTCGATGGTGGTGATCTTCTTGCCGGCGACGTCGCTGATCGAGGTCTGGCAGGACCGCACCGCTTCGCCATTGACGTGAACGGTGCAGGCGCCGCACAGGCCCGCGCCGCAGCCGAATTTCGTTCCGGTCATCTGCAATTGCTCGCGGATGGCCCAGAGCAGCGGGCTGTCACCCGCCGCATCGACGGACTTGCTCTGTCCGTTGATATTCAGAGTAGCCATTTGCTTCTTCCCCTGCCGGTGTACGTTGCCGCTTGCGGCGGCAATCTCACGTGGGTTGGGTAGCTGGCCGCCCACCGGGTAAGCGACCAGTTGCGCGCAGCATGATCGCCTCGCGGTTGAGAGGCAATCCAATTCGGAATCGGTCGAGGAGAATAACTTTCCGAATTGCCATGTTGTGCGTTGCGGCAACGACGTCGGCGTAAATCCGCTCTGCGGAATGCGCGCGTTCACTCACTTGTGGAACTGCTTTGCGGCGAAGCCGGGTTCACACCTGTGATTTGATCGCGCTACAATCGAGCACGAGAACTGAGTAGCAGGGACACCCGCAATGCCGAAAATCGACCGCGACGGGGTCAAGATCCATTACGAGGTGCATGGCGACGGGCCGCCGCTGATCCTGACCCACGGCTATTCCTCGACCTCGGCGATGTGGAAGGGCCAGATCGAGGCGCTGTCGCGCCATCACAAGCTGATTTTGTGGGACATGCGCGGCCACGGCCAGTCGGATTATCCCGACGACCCCAAGGCCTATAGCGAGGCGGCCAGCGTCGGCGACATCGCAGCACTCCTGGACGCGGTCGGCGCAAGGCGGGCCATCGTCGGCGGGCTGTCGCTCGGCGGCTACATGTCGCTGGCGTTCTATCGCGCCCATCCCGAGCGCGTCTCGGCGCTCTTGATCATCGACACCGGTCCCGGCTTCAAGAAGGACGACGCGCGCGAGGTCTGGAACAAGCGCGCGCTCGACACGGCCGACCGCTTCGATCGCGAAGGCCTCGACGTCCTGAAATCGGCGAGCCGGGAGCGCTCGACCGTCAGCCATCGCGATGCCACGGGATTGGCGCGCGCCGCGCGCGGCATGCTGACCCAGCGCGACGCACGGGTGATCGAAGTGCTGCCCGAGATCAAGGTGCCGTCGCTGGTCGTGGTCGGCGCCGACGACACGCCGTTCCTCGCCGCGTCCGACTACATGGCGGCGAAAATTCCC
Organism: uncultured Alphaproteobacteria bacterium; assembly: GCA_963732085.1. Lineage (GTDB taxonomy): Bacteria > Pseudomonadota > Alphaproteobacteria > Rhizobiales > Xanthobacteraceae > Bradyrhizobium. The sequence goes on from CAVSYJ010000005.1 coordinate 16,567, forward strand.
GGCGCGCGGAAGGTGGTGATTCCCGCCGCCGGCCACGCCGTCAATATCGACCAGCCGCAGGCCTTCATCGACGCGGTATTACCCTTCCTAGTGGAGCGGATTTGACGTTCGCTCATATGTCAATCAGGCACGCGAAAGCGAACGTCAAATCCAAAGCTCCACTAGCATCAATAATTCCTAGCGGTCCTTTGATTCCAACATTCGCAAAAGTGCTTGCCGCGATGGCTTGCGAATGTTGGAATCGGACCACTAGTGGACTGCCCAAGGCCAGGGCGGCATAGAGGTTCGCATGATGATCAAGCATCTCACGACATTGATACTGCTGCCGGCAGCCATCGCTGTCTCGAGCGGAGAGGTGCGCGCGCAAGGCACCACCCTGGACGGACGCCCGCCCTTCTACGCAACCCTGTCGAATCATCGCCCGCTGGTGTTCGGCATGGATGTCGAGCAGGTGTCGGCGGCGCTGAAGCAGCCGCTGCAATATGTCTCCGGTCCGCCCGGCGACGAAATCTATCTCGCGCTCCGCAATCTCGGCGGCAGCGGGCTGATCAATCATCACGACCGGCTGTTCCTGCAATTCCGCAACGGCAGGCTGGCGGGCTGGAAGGAAGATTACGGCAAGAACTGGATGTGGCAGTGACGCGCGAAAGCGTCAGAACCAGCGTTCGCCGACATACACCGTGTCGCCCGGGCTGAGCGAAGTGCCCATCGGCACCACATAACGCCCGGAGCCGCCGGCATCGGTATGCGTGACCGTGACCACGTTGCGCTTGGCGCGCGGCGTGAAGCCGCCGGCGATCGCGACCGCGCTCTCCACCGTCATGTTGGGCACGTACGGATACTGACCGGGCGCCTGCACCTCGCCGAGGATGAAGAACGGCCGGTAGGAGTCGATCTCGACCGCGACCGAGGGGTCCCTGATGTAACCGTTGCGCAGCTTCGCGCTGATCTCGGCGGCAAGTCCCGCCGGCGTGCGGCCGCGCGCGGGCACCGCGCCGATCAGGGGCATGGTGATCGAGCCGGCGGCATCGATCGCGTAGGTGTTGGTGAGGCCTTCCTGGCCGAAGACGACGACGCGCAGCTTGTCGCCGGCATCGAGGTGGTAGGCGCTGTCATAAGCGACCGGCTGCGCGACGACGACCGGACCAGGCATCGGCGCGGCATACACGACAGGTGCCGGCACTTGCGCGACATAGGTCCGTGGCGAAGAGGCCATCGTTCTGCGCAACGCCGAGATCGCGCCGCCACCGCTGTTGTCGGCGACGACGACAGGCGCGGTTGCCGCAGGCCCGCCATAGGCCATGGCGTCGAGATCGGACCTTTGAGCGACGGCAGCCGGATAGGTCGTCTGCATGCAGCCCGACAAGGCGATTGCAGCGGTAGCGACAATGATCGGCAGGAATGACGCGCGCACCCAAACCATCCCCAAAGGAGAGACAGCCTAAGTCTTGCACCCGTTATGGTTAATAAAGGGTTTGCAAGCTCCCACCCTGCTGCGTTTGCAGGACAATCATCTGATTGCGCGGGCTCTTATCCCTCCCCCCGGCAAGCGTAGCGAGTGGTGGGAGGGATAAGACCCTCACACTCACATGATCTCGACGATCACGCCGTGACGCCGACCCCGATCGGGCAGGACACGCCGGTGCCGCCGAGCCCGCAATAGCCGGCCGGATTCTTGGCCAGATACTGCTGGTGATAGTCCTCGGCGAAATAGAACGCACCCGACGGCGCGATCTCGGTGGTGATGCTGCCCAGGCCCCTTGACGACAACGCCTTCTGATAGGCCGCCTTCGACGCGTCGGCGGCCTTCTTCTGCGCGTCGCCAAAAGTGTAGATCGCGCTACGATATTGGGTGCCGATATCGTTGCCCTGGCGCATGCCCTGGGTCGGATCGTGGCTCTCCCAGAACGTCTTCAAGAGCCGGTCGTAGGAGATCGTCTTCGGATCGAACACGACCAGCACCGCTTCGGTGTGGCCGGTGCGTCCCGAGCAGGCCTCTTCATAGGTCGGGTTCGGCGTGTGGCCGCCGGCATAGCCGACCGCTGTGGTGTAGATGCCGTCGCCAAGCTCCCAGAACTTCCGCTCGGCGCCCCAGAAGCAGCCGAGGGCGAACACCGCCTGCTCGAGGCCTTGCGGGTAAGGCGGCTTCAGATTGTGGCCGTTGACGAAATGGGTGGTCGCGGTCGGGATCGGCTGCGCACGGCCCGGCAGCGCCTCGGTTGCGCTCGGCAGTGCGGTGGACTTGCGCATGAACAGCATGGGATTTTCTCCGGACGGGAATTGGCCGCCATCATATAGGTGTTTACGCCTGATGAGGCAGCCCCGTTACGGCAACCCGGCCCGCATTACCGGCTCTTAATCCCGGGAGTAGCCGATCAGCGGCTTACGCGGCCGGAACAGGATCATCAACACGAGCCCGAGCACGCCCATCACGGCAAATACCGGCTGGTCGAGAATGACCTTGATCACGCTGTTCCAGAGCCAGGGCACGTTGCTCTCGACCCAGGTGCGGAAGGCCTGCTGGCTGGATTGATGGATGTCGTTCCAGAACTGGCCGAAGCGGGTGAAACGCAGGTTCTGGTCGGCGACCCAGCGCGCCCCGTCATAGACCATGAAGATGAATCCGCCGACGAGCAGCAACACCCCGATTAGCCGGAAAAAACCGCGGATCATGCGCCACCTGTCTCACCACGCGCCCCAATTGCCAACATTCGCAAACGTGCCCGCCCCGACAGAGTGCGAATGTTGGAATCGGACCACTAGCCCTACCGGGGCAGAAGTGGAAATTCAACCTCGTCAGTACTTTACCGGTGTTTTGCGGCGGCCATTCAGCTCCTCGCATCGTGCCGGAAAGCGTTGACGCTCCAATACCCTGCCTCTATAAGGGCGCCGATGGCGGCGGGTGCAACCCCGCCGCCGCTGTTCTTTGGGCGTAGCCTTGGCTTCGAGCATATTGGCTCCGGCAACCGGCGCGCGCGGGAACGTTCCGAAACACCGGCAGCGTCGACTACGCCTTTGAGCAGGCGACGCGCCCATCCGCGATCGATACGCAGGCGACACCGCAAGGAACTTGAGACGATGGCCAATACCACTTCCGCCAAGAAGGCGACGCGCAAGATTGCCCGCCGCACCGTGATCAACAAGTCGCGCCGCACCGAGATGCGTGGCGCCATTCGCACCGTCGAGGAAGCGATCAAGCGCGGCGACCGCGACGCGGCGCTGAAGGCGATGGTCCACGCCGAGCCCGAGCTGATGCGCGCAGCGCAGCGCAACATCGTTCACAGGAACAATGCGAGCCGGAAGGTGTCGCGGCTCAGCCATCAGATCGCAAAGCTCGCGAAGTAGTACGAAAGTCAAACGCGACGTCGCGCGACTGATCGAAATTGAAATTCGTCATCAAGCCCGGCCTGGTGGAAGCCACGAGCCGGGCTTTTCTTTTTGCCGATCTCTTGCGTAGTTCGCGGAGGCGGCGTTACACTTTCGCTTCACTTCCGTAATTTTACCGGTGCATCTCTTGCGGTGCATTTTTGTCGCACCCGAAACCGCTCGCACGTTGCGAGAAATCCCTGCGGCATGCCCGTAACTTGGAATAGCGGTCCGGAAGTTGCCCGCGGGAGTTACCCTGTTCCAACGCGCAAAAAAATACGCGGCTCTCTCGTGACTTAATCGGCAATGCGCAAAGCACCATTTGGAAAAATTGACGGCGCTGCGGGCTTCTATGAAAGCGGTGTGACTTTTATTTTCCATTTCGACGAAAATGTCACAGTCGCCGCGCGCGTGGAATCAGCGAAATGAATCATAGCGTTGGATTTGCGCGCCGAACGACAGCCTCACTGCGGCGCGCGTCGCGCCGTGTTGTGCACGACAGAATCCAAATCAATTTCATTGCTGTCTGCGCCGCATGGTGTATTCGTTAATTGCTCGCGGCGCCCACGATCTCTGACCAGCGCGGTTGTAGACACGGGGCGGACGTGCAGATCGGCGGCGGTGTGCGCGTAGGCGACGCTTTCCAGCGATTGTCGGACCGAGACCTGTAGCAATACGGGTGACGGAGAACTGCGTCCAAATCTCTCAAGCGAGGCTCGCCTCGCCGCTGACAACAAGAGAGAACGGACAAGGGGACGGCAAGCGTGACGGAGGCGACAAGGCTCGAGCGGGCAAGTTGTACGCGTGAACAAGTACAGCGGTGTAATCGGGGCAACCGGACGCGGCTGACGGCTAATTCAGGGATGACACTTGGCGCGAGCAATCGCGACAAGGGCGGGGAGGTCAAATGATTTACGGAGACGCTGCGGTATTTGGCCAGTTGCCATTTTCAAACCAGGCCCTTTTTGAAGCCGTGCGTCCGAACATCCGGCCGCCCACGCGAGTGGCGGATAATCCGAGTACGCGCTGACCTCGCGGAAAATCTTCCGCTCCTGACATCGTCGAACTGATCGCGGCGTTCCGCCGAGCGGTCGAGCTTTGTCCGGAGCAAGCCCGCTGGAGGTCGCGTCGTGGCAGGAAACCTGCAACGGCGATTCCAACAACGTCACTTCACTCGTTTTGAAAAGTGTCTCGCAATGACAAATCCGGAACAAGATCGTTGGTCACGCGTCAAGAGCCGTCTGCGCACGAGCGTGGGTGAAGACGTCTATACAAGCTGGTTCGCGCGCATGGACCTGGAAGGCGTGCAGGAGGAAAGCGTGCGGCTTTCGGTGCCGACGCGCTTCCTGAAGAGCTGGATTCAGGCGCATTATGCCGAGCGCGTGCTGTCGGCCTGGCAGGCCGAGATGCCGGAAGTGCACCGGATCGATCTCTCGGTGCGCTCGGCCGCCATGCGCTGCGTGACTCCCGTAAAGGAGACGCCGGTGGCGCTCGATGCGCGCCGCCCTGAGGGGATCAACGGCCGGCCCGGAATTGAGTTGCGCTCGACCGCGACCGCGCCGGTCTCGGCCAGCCATGACGCGCTCGGCGGCTCGCCGCTCGATCCGCGCCTGACCTTTGCGAGCTTCGTGGTCGGCCGCTCCAACACGCTGGCGCACGCCGCCGCGCGCCAGGTGGCCGAGGGACGCCGCGGCGATGCCGTGATGTTCAACCCGCTCTACATCCACGCCGGCGTCGGCCTCGGCAAGACGCATCTGTTGCAGGCTGTGACCTGGGCCGGCAATTCGACCGGCGAGCGCAGGGTGCTGTATCTCACCGCGGAAAAATTCATGTACGGCTTCGTCGCGGCGCTGAAGACCCAGACCGCGCTCGCCTTCAAGGAAGCGCTGCGCGGCATCGACGTGCTCGTGATCGACGATCTGCAGTTCCTGCAGGGCAAGTCGACCCAGTCCGAGTTCTGCCATACGCTGAACGCGCTGATCGACGCCGGACGCCAGGTCGTGATCGCGGCCGACCGTCCGCCGTCCGATCTGGAAAGCCTCGACGAGCGCGTGCGGTCGCGACTGGCCGGCGGCCTCGTGGTCGAGATGGCTTCGCTCGGCGAGGAACTGCGGCTCGGCATTCTCAAGTCGCGCGTCGCGGCGGCCCGCGCCCATCACGCGACCTTTGACGTGCCGGATCCGGTGCTGGACTATCTGGCGCGCAGTATCACCCATAACGGCCGCGATCTCGAAGGCGCGATCAATCGGCTGCTGGCGCACTCGAAACTCAACAGCCAGCCGGTCACGCTGGAGATGGCCGAGCGCGAGGTGCGCGACCTGATCCGTCCGCAGGAACCCAAGCGGATCAAGATCGAGGACATCCAGCGCGTGGTGGCGCGGCAATACAATGTCAGCCGGTCCGATCTGTTGTCCTCGCGCCGGACCGCCAATGTGGTCCGCCCGCGGCAAGTCGCGATGTATCTGGCCAAGACGCTGACCTTGCGGTCCCTGCCCGAGATCGGCCGCAGATTCGGCGGGCGCGACCACACCACCGTGCTGCATGCCGTGCGCAAGATCGAGGCACTGGTCGCCAAGGACACCGCGCTGTCCGAAGAGGTCGAGTCGCTGAAGCGGCAATTGCAGGATCCGAACTAGCCCGGAACTCCGCTCCTCCCCCCTCTTGTCCGCCGAAGCCCGCCTTCGGGCGAAGGCGGATGCAAGGGGGAGGCAGATGAAACCTGGCCGCCCCAAACCGTGGGAAACGGCTCGCCAGTCCCTTAAATCCGCGCCCTTTCCGCGCCACCTTACGCTCCCCCAAAAGCCGGCTTTGCGGGCTTCAAGGGGCCAATCTGCCGCGGCGGCTGCCCGGCATCTCCAGGACATGTTGGATCGGGCGGATATTGCAATGAAGGTCACCGTCGAACGCGCGCAACTCCTGAAATCGCTGGGCCACGTGCACCGCGTGGTTGAACGGCGCAACACCATCCCGATCCTCGGCAATGTGCTGCTGCGCGCCGAGAACGCGCAGCTGGCGCTGAAGGCGACCGACCTCGATCTCGAGGTGACGGAGACGCTCGCCGCCGAAACCGGAAATGGCGGCTCGACCACGGTTCCCGCGCACATGTTCTACGACATCGTGCGCAAGCTGCCCGACGGCTCGCAGATCGTGCTCGAAGCCGACGGCGACCGCTCGGTGCTGGCGATCCGCGCCGGCCGCTCGCGCTTCACCTTGCAGACGCTGCCCGAGAGCGATTTCCCCGATCTTGCCGCCGGCGACATGACGCATTCCTTCACGCTCCCGGCCGCCGACGTCAAACGCCTGATCGACCGCACCCAGTTTGCGATCTCGACGGAAGAGACGCGCTATTATCTGAACGGCATCTATCTGCACACCGCCGGCAGCGCCAAGGCGCAGACCTTGCGCGGCGTCGCCACCGACGGACACCGTCTGGCGCAGATCGACCTCGTCATGCCCAAGGGCGCGGCCGGCATGCCCGGCGTGATCGTGCCGCGCAAGACGGTCGGCGAGGTGCAGCGCCTGATCGAGGACAGCGAGGCGGAAGTCGCGATCGAGCTGTCGAGCGGCAAGATCCGCTTCACCATCGGCAATGTGGTGCTGACCTCGAAACTGATCGACGGCACCTTCCCGGATTACGGCCGCGTCATCCCGCAGGGCAACGACAAAGAGCTCGTGGTCGACAAGCAGGATTTCGCCGCCGCCGTCGACCGCGTCTCCACCATTTCCAGCGAGCGCGGCCGCGCGGTGAAGCTCGCGCTCTCCGCCGGCAAGCTGGTGCTATCAGTCACCAATCCGGATTCCGGCAGCGCCACCGAGGAGCTCGAGGTCGAATACGCCTCCGACCCGCTCGATATCGGTTTCAACTCGCGCTATCTGCTCGACATCGCCAGCCAGATCGAGGGCGAGGTCGCGGTGTTGCGGCTCGCCGATCCCGGCTCGCCGACTTTGATGCAGGATAAAGAGAACAAGACCGCGCTCTATGTGCTGATGCCGATGCGGGTGTGATCGAAGCCAAATAAATCTCGTCGTCGCCGGGCTTGACCCGAAGTGACTGCGAGTGGCGTGAAGAAACCCTCTCCCCTTGTGGGAGAGGGTGGCAAACGCCGAAGGCGTGAGCCGGGTGAGGGGTTGATGCAACAAACGCCGCGCCGTCGGGCCAACTGCCAACGCGTCCGCAATTCGTGAAGAAGCAAGACTTGTGGATCGCAATTGACCCCTCACCCGGCGCCTCACTGCGTTCGGCGCCACCCTCTCCCACAAGGGGAGAGGGTACGAGTGCGCTGCTCCACCTGACATGACCCCCTCGCGCATTCATCGCCTGACGCTGACCCATTTCCGCAACTATCGCGCCGCGGGGCTCGAGACGCGCGGCGACATGGTCGCGCTGGTCGGCCCCAACGGCGCCGGCAAGACCAATTGCCTGGAGGCGATCTCCTTTCTCTCGCCCGGCCGCGGCTTGCGCCGCGCCACGCTGGAAGACGTCGCCGACAACCAGGGTGACGGCTCCTGGGCGGTCTCCGCCGAAGTCGAGGGCGCGCTGGGACTGGCCACGCTCGGCACCGGCATCGAAGCGCCGATAGGCGAAACCCAGAGCACCACGCGGCGCTGCCGCATCGATCGTGAGCCGGTCGGCTCGGCCGCCGCTTTCGGCGATCATTTGCGCATGGTGTGGCTGACGCCGGCGATGGACGGCCTGTTCATGGGCGCGGCCTCCGAGCGGCGGCGCTTCTTCGATCGCCTGGTGCTTGCGATCGACAGCGAGCATTCGAGCCGCGTTTCCGCGCTGGAGCGCTCGCTGCGCTCGCGCAATCGGCTGCTGGAGGTGCGCAATTTCGACGACCATTGGTGCGACGCGATCGAGCGCGAGACCGCCGAGCTTGCGGTCGCGGTGGCCGCCACGCGCGGCCAGACCGCAATGAAGCTTGCGGCGATGTTGCGCGCGCGCGGCGCGGCGTCGGCCTTTCCGTCGGCCGAGATCGCGCTGGACGGCTGGATGGAGAATGCGCTGCTCTCCGAGACCGCCACGGCGGTCGAGGACCGCTATCGAAAAATCCTGCGCGAGGCCCGCGTGCGCGACGCTGCCGCCGGCCGCACGCTCGATGGCCCGCATCTCACCGATCTGCAAGTGGTCTATGCGCCGAAGAACATGCCGGCGCGCGATGCCTCGACCGGCGAACAGAAGGCGCTGCTGATCGGGCTGGTGCTGGCGCATGCCGCGCTGGTCGCCGAAACCACCGGCATCGTGCCGCTGCTGCTGCTCGACGAGGTCATCGCGCATCTCGATCCGAACCGCCGCGCGGCACTGTTTTCGGAGCTCGCAAAACTCGGCGCGCAGGTCTGGCTATCAGGCGCCGATCCCGCGGCGTTCGCGGAGCTGAAATCGTCCGGCGAGCTTTTCGACGTCGAGAACGGCCGCGTCACCCGGCGCGGTTGATGACGCGCTGCGCTACTGCCGCGCATTTGTCCCGAGCACGCGGCCGATAACCCCCTGCACGAGAAACACCGAGGCCTTCTCGGTCAGATGCAGGCCATCGCTGGCCGTGATGTCGCTTGCGGCGTCGCCGAGCCGGGTCAGGCAGCCCTGCTCATTGCAAAGCACCTCGCCGGCGGAAATGAACTCTCCTCCTGCCGCCGTCACAGCCGTGCGCAGCTCGGTGTCGATGTCCCTGATCCAGAGGCCGGACTCCGACCGCGCCGGGATCAGTTCGTGATGCAGCATGTAATAACGCAGCACCTCGTTCGGCAGGCCGCGCTTCCAGAGCACGACCGGCCCGAGCACGATCACGCGCGCTTGTGTCTCACGTCTCAGCGTCGCGACGGAGGCGCCAACCTGGTCGAGATTCTTCTCCCAGGTCCCGTGCAACAGAATGATGTCGGGCTTCAGCTTGATCGCCATCGCCAGCACGCGGTCGTTATTGGCGCGGCAGTTCGGGGTCGCCTCGATGTCGACATTCAGGATCGGCACGCAGGAGCTCGCCGTGAACTGCGCGATGCCGAAATTGCGTGTCGCTTGCGCCTTTAACAGGCCCGGCATCAACGCGCCCGCGGTGGAGTCGCCCCAGAGCATCAGCAGCGGCCGGTGACCTTGCTCGACGCATTCGTCGGCAAAATTGCTCTGGTCCGAGAGATCGATCAGACACTTGCTCACGCGCCACTGCGCGTTCTGCTCGGGGACATCGGCCATGGCGCGGATTTCCGGCGGCAGTCGCAACTCGAAGCCGCGGCCGGCAGTGACGATCGCACCGGCGAATGCCACCGCGGCCATCCCTGCGCCAAGCGCGATTGCCTTGAGCCCCCGCCGCCCGCCGAAGCGCAGCGGCTTTTCGACGAACCAATAGGTGCCCCAGGCCGCCACCGCGCTTGCGAGCAGGATCAGTTCGCGATCGACCAGCGTCGGCGCCTCGAACTTGACGACGGCGAACATCACCAGCAGCGGCCAGTGCCAGAGATAGAGCGGATAGCTGATCAGGCCGACCCCCACCATCGGCGTCCAGCCGAGCAGCGCCCGATTGATCCATGATGCAGGCGCCGACAACAGCAGCGCGCTGCCTGCGACCGGCAGCAGCGCCCACCAGCCGGGAAAGGCGCGATGCACGTTGAGCACGGCAAGTGCCAGCGCGATCAGCCCGGCGCCGGCAACCGCGCGCCAATTGCTCGCAGCCTCGGATTGATCGATCCGCCTCCATGTCAACGCCATGATCGCGCCAACCAGCAATTCCCAGGCGCGGGTGAATGGCAGATAGAAAGTCGCGACCGGATCGTGGCCGATCAGCGCGACATTGAGGATGAACGACGCCAGCGCGATGACGCACGCCACGGCCAGCAAACCGGCGCGCCAGCGCGCGGCGATCATCAGGATCAGCGGCCAGGCGAGATAGAACTGCTCCTCGATGCCGAGCGACCACAGATGCAGCAGCGGCTTTTTCGCCGATTCGACGTCGAAATAACCGGACTGCAGCATCAGTGCGACGTTGGCGGCAAACGCCGCGCTGGCGAACACATCGGAGGAGAGCTGCGCATAGGCATGCGGCAGCATCCAGAGCCAGCCCATCGCCAGCACCGCGCAGAGCACCACGATCAGCGCCGGGAAGATGCGGCGGATGCGGCGGTTGTAGAATCCGACCAGGCTGAAGCGTTGTTCGTCGATCTCGCGCGCGATAATGCCGGTGATCAGGAAGCCGGAGATGACAAAGAAGATGTCGACGCCGATGAAGCCACCACGCATCGCTTCGGGAAAGGCGTGGAAGTTCACCACCAGCATGACGGCGATAGCGCGCAGGCCGTCGATATCCGGCCGGTAGCGTTCTGAAGGCAGCGTCAGCATGCCGATCCGTGAAAGGCGGGAGCGTCGGCTGACCCTTTAGCAGGTCTTTTTCGCGCTGCCATTTTTGGCCTTCGGCGATGCTCAATCGAGGGCCAAATCACGCCTCGAATCGCTCTTTTCACAGGGTCGGGAATTCGGCCTTTTTCGACCTTGAAAAAACGCCGAAAAACACCATTTATTCAATACTTTATGAAAGGTTACTTTGCGCTAGGCGCAATGCGGCTTTCATGGCACAACTACACCCGATCGGCGCCTTGTATCGCGCAGCCGACCGGCGCATCCCTCAAAGGCCTCACATGACTGAACCAGCCCGGCAACCCGTTGCCGACACTGAGCATTCCATTCCGAGCGACTATGATGCGGAATCGATCCGGGTGCTCAAGGGCCTCGACGCCGTGCGCAAGCGGCCGGGCATGTATATCGGCGACACCGATGACGGTTCCGGCCTGCACCACATGGTCTACGAGGTCGTCGACAACGCGATCGACGAAGCGCTCGCGGGTTTCGCGACGCGCGTCGAGGTCGTCCTCAACGCCGACAATTCGGTGACGGTGCGCGACGACGGCCGCGGCATTCCCGTCGACATCCACAAGGGCGAAGGCGTCTCGGCGGCCGAGGTCATCATGACCCAGCTCCATGCCGGCGGAAAATTCGACCAGAACTCCTACAAGGTCTCCGGCGGCCTGCACGGCGTCGGCGTCTCCGTGGTCAACGCGCTGTCCAGCAAGCTGCTGCTTCGCATCTGGCGCGATGACAAGGAGCACGCCATCGAGTTCGCCCATGGCGATGCGGTCGCGCCGCTGAAAGTGGTCGGCAATGCCCCGGGCAAACGCGGCACCGAGGTGACATTCCACGCTTCCGGCGAGACCTTCAAGAACATCGAATACGATTTCGCGACCCTCGAACATCGTCTGCGCGAGCTCGCCTTCCTCAATTCCGGCGTCAACATCGTTCTCTCGGACATGCGCCACGCAGTCGAGAAGCGCGAGGAGATGCGCTACGTCGGCGGCGTCGAGGAATTCGTCAAATATCTCGATCGCAACAAGAAGGCGATCGTGCCGATGCCGATCATAGTGCGTTCGGAGAACAACGGCATCGGCGTGGAGGCCGCGCTGTGGTGGAACGACAGCTACCATGAGAACGTGCTGTGCTTCACCAACAACATCCCGCAGCGTGACGGCGGCACCCATCTCGCCGGTTTCCGCGGCGCGCTGACGCGCCAGGTCAACGGCTATGCCGACGCCAATGCGAAAAAGGAAAAGATCCAGCTCACCGGCGACGATTGCCGCGAAGGCTTGACTGCGGTGCTCTCGGTGAAGGTGCCGGACCCGAAATTTTCTTCGCAGACCAAGGACAAGCTGGTCTCGTCAGAAGTCCGCCCGGTGGTCGAGAACGTCATCAACGAGGCGCTGCAAGCCTGGTTCGAAGAGCATCCGAGCGAGGCCAAGGTCATCGTCGGCAAGGTGATTCAGGCGGCTGCGGCCCGCGAAGCTGCGCGAAAAGCGCGCGAACTGACGCGCAAGAACCCGCTCAGCGTCTCCTCGCTGCCCGGCAAGCTCGCTGACTGCCAGGAAAAGGACCCCGCCAAAAGCGAGCTCTTCATCGTCGAGGGCGACTCGGCCGGCGGCAGCGCCAAGGGCGGCCGCAACCGCGAATTCCAGGCGATCCTGCCGCTGCGCGGCAAGATCCTCAATGTCGAGCGCGTGCGTATGGACAAGATGCTGTCAAGCGAGCAGATCGGCACGCTGATCACCGCGCTCGGCACCGGCATCAGCGACGATTTTGCGATCGACAAGCTGCGCTATCACAAGATCATCCTGATGACCGACGCCGATGTCGACGGCGCCCACATCCGGACACTGCTGCTGACGTTCTTTTACCGGCAGATGCGCGACATCATCGATCGTGGCTACCTCTATATCGCGCAGCCGCCGCTCTACAAGGTGACGCGCGGCAAGTCCGAAACATACCTGAAGGATGAGCGCGCGCTGGAGGACTATTTGATCTCGACCGGCATCGAAGAATGCGTCTTCAAGCCGGTGTCCGGCGCCGATCGCGCCGGGCGCGACCTGCTGTCGCTGGTGGAAGACGCGCGCGGCATCCGCGCCGTGCTGCGCAATTTGCACAGCCGCTATAACCGCACGGCGGTCGAGCAGGCGGCGATTGCCGGCGTGTTGCGCCGGGAGATCTTCGGCGATCCCGCGAAAGCCACCGCCGCCGCCGACTACATCGCCAAGCGTCTCGACGCGCTGGCCGACGAGGTCGAGCGCGGCTGGACCGGCCGCTTCACCGAGGGCGAGGGCTTCCTGTTCGAGCGCACGGTGCGCGGCGTCAAGGATGCCGCTGATTATCGACCACGCTTTGCTCGGCTCCGCCGACGCGCGCAAACTCGACGATTACGCGCCGAAGCTGCAGGAGGCCTATGCGCGGCCCGGACTGCTCCGCCGCAAGGACACGGAGACGCCGATCCACGGACCGGTCGACCTGTTCCAGGCGGTCACCGATGCCGGCCGCAAGGGCTTGACCTTGCAGCGCTACAAAGGCCTCGGCGAGATGAACGCCGAGCAGCTCTGGGAGACCACGCTCGACACCGAGGCGCGCACCTTGCTGCAGGTGAAGGTCAAGGAGGTCGACGAGGCCGACGATATCTTCACCAAACTGATGGGCGACGTGGTTGAGCCGCGCCGCGAATTCATTCAGGATAACTCGCTGAGCGCCAACGTCGACGTCTAACAGTGAGTGAATAGTCCGTGCCGCCGATTTAGTACATTGTTGAAGGCGGCCACCGGCTGCGGGGCGCCATCGAGCCGTCCGGCAACAAGAACTCCGCGCTGCCGATCATCGCGGCGGCGCTGTTGACCGACCAGCCGGTCACGCTGGAAAACGTCCCGCGCATCCGCGACACCGAGACGCTCGTGGAGTTGATCCGCTCGGTCGGCGCCTCAGCCGAATGGCGCGGCCGCAACCGCCTCGCAATCCACGCCAAGGAAATTCGCGCCGCCGATCTCGACCCGGATTTGTGCGCGCGCATCCGTGCCTCGATTCTGTTGGCAGGCCCCCTGCTCGCCCGCTGCGGCGAGGTGACGCTGCCGCCGCCCGGCGGCGACGTGATCGGCCGGCGCCGGCTCGACACGCATTTCCTCGCCTTCGAACAGCTCGGCGCGACGGTCAAGGACACCGGCAAGCTGGAATTCCACGCCACGCAGTTGCGCGGCGCCGACGTGTTCCTCGACGAGCCCAGCGTCACCGCCACCGAGAACGCGCTGGTCGCAGCGGTCGCGGCGAAAGGCACCACCTATTTGCGCAACGCCGCTTCCGAGCCGCATGTGCAGGACCTCGCCAATTTCCTGGTCGCGCTCGGCGCGCGCATCGAGGGCATCGGCACCAACACCATCGTAGTGCATGGCCCGGCCACGCTCGGCACCGCCAGCTATTCGATCCAGCCCGACCATATCGAGGTCGGTTCGCTGATCGGGCTCGCCGCGGTGACGCGCTCGCCGCTCCGCATCGTGCGCGCCGGCATCGAGCATCTGCGCTCGATCCGCATGGGTTTCGAGCGGCTCGGCATCGTCTGCGAGGTCGCCGGCGACGATTTGATCGTCTCCTCCGACCAGACCATGAAGATCAGGGACGATTTCGGCGGCCATGTGCCGAAGCTCGAGGACCAGCCCTGGCCGGCCTTCCCCGCCGACCTGATGTCGATCGCGATCGTCACCGCCAGCCAGTGCGACGGCGTCATCCTGATGTTCGAGAAGATGTTCGAGTCTGCGGATGTTCTTCGTCGACAAGCTGATCTCGATGGGCGCGCGCATCGTGCTGTGCGACCCGCATCGCGCCATCGTGGCGGGGCCGAGCAAGCTGCGCGGCGCCTCGATGATCTCGCCCGACATCCGCGCCGGCATGGCGATGCTGCTCGCCGCGGTCTGCGCCGAGGGCAAGAGCACGATCAACAACGCCGACCAGATCGAGCGCGGCTATGAGCGGATCGAGGAACGGCTGAACGCGCTCGGCGCCAGGATCACGCGCGTGCCGGCACGGGAGCGGTGAGGCTCGACTGCACAATTCGATCCGGCATGTCGTGCGACGGCCGTCGAGGCCTGCGGCGCCCCGGAAGCGCATGAACCGCCATCGGCGGAGAACCGGATTCGGGTCGCGCCTATAACTGCCGGCGCGCCCCGGATGACAGATCCGGAATAAATGCGTCGCGGGGACGCGAATAGGAATAAATCCGTCAATGCGGAATCTGCCCTCTCCCACCATCCTTCCGCCATCCGCAGTGCTATTGTCCGCCCATGACCGTCTACAAGATCGAAAACCCTGCGACCGAGGCAGCAGGCGGCCATCTCGCGACCGAACTGGTCGAGACGCTGCGGCTGGCCACGCCGATGGCGGCGCAACAACTCGGCCAGATCGCGATGATGACGACCGACCTCGCCTTCATCGGCCGCCTCGGCGGCGAGGCGCTGGCGGCCGCGGCGCTCGCCGGCACGGTCTATTTCATGGCCTTCACCGTCGGCATGGGTCTGATGTCGGCGGTCGCGCCGCTGGCGGCGCAGGCCTATGGCGCCGGCAACGCGCGGCAGGTGCGACGCGCGCTGCGCGCCGCCCTGTGGGCCGGACTCCTCATCGCGCTGCCGATCATGGCGTTTCCGCTGCACGGCGAGCAGCTCCTGCTCGGCCTCGGTCAGGCGCAAGCCCCTGCCCATCTCGCGCAGGACTATCTGGTCGGGCTCGCGTGGGGTGTCGCGCCGGCGCTCTGGTTCATCGCGATCCGCGGCTTCATGGCCGCGGTGAACCGGCCGGAGCCGGTGCTGTGGATCACGCTCGCCGCAATTCCGGCCAACGCGCTGCTGGTCTGGCTTTTGATGTACGGCGAGTTCGGTCTGCCGAAGCTCGGCATCTTCGGCGTCGGGCTCGCCAGTTCGATCGTCAACTTCGCCACCTTTCTCGCCGGTCTCTGGTTTGCAACGCGGCGTCCGCCCTTCGTCGATTATCGCGTGCTGACGCGTTTCTGGCGCATCGACTGGAGCCTGATGCGGCAGCTCGTCGTGATCGGGGCGCCGATATCGATTTCATTCCTGCTCGAATGGGGGCTGTTCTCGTCCGCCGCGTTGTTGATGGGCCGGCTCTCCGTTACCGCGCTCGCCGCACACCAGATCGCGTTGCAGGTCGTCGCCATCCTGTTCATGGTCCCGTTCGGCATCAGCATGGCCGCGACCGTGCGCGTCGGCCACGCCGTTGGCCGCGGCGATCCCGCAGGCGTGCGGCGCGCAGGCCTGATCGCCATGCTGATCGGGATTGCCTTCGCCGCCGCGCTCACGGTCGTGGTCGTTCTGCTGCGCTTTGGCATCGCGCGGCTGTTCCTGGGGGAGGACATCGAGCAACGCCGCCGCGACGATCGCGCTTGCCGCTCAGCTCTTGCTGATCGGCGGCACCTTCTTCCTCACCGATGGCTTGCAGAGCATCGCGGCCGGCGCCCTGCGCGGCCTGAAGGATACCAGCGTGCCGCTGCTGTTCGCCGCGATCAGCTATTGGGGAATCGGATTCTGCACGGCCTATCTGCTGGCGTTCCATACCGGCCTCGGCCCGCCCGGCGTCTGGATCGGATTGTCGGTCGGGACGCTGGTCTACGCCGCGCTGCTGGTGATACGTTTTCGATTGCTGACCACCGGACTGGAGAGGCAATGAAGGTCCACGAAGTTGCACCCGATCCCGATTGCGGTGCGCTGCTTCCCGATGCGCAATTCATCGACGCCCATCGCGTCGACATCGGCGACACCGACATCGACGCCCGCGAGGCCTGCGTCAGGATGGTCCTCCATCCACCGCGCTGGATCGACGCCCTGCTGCGCCTGCGTAACATTCTGGTGTCGCCCTTCGGGCTCAAGACGTCAGGCGAAGGCGCACCGGCACCCGGCGGTCTCATCGGACTGTTTCCGGTGCTCAGCGAAACTACGGAACGATTGGTCGCCGGCTTCAACGACTATCATCTCGATTTTCGCCTCGTGGTCGATGTCAACAATGCTGCGGAAGGCCGGCAGGTCACGTCCACGACGCTGGTGCGGACCCACAACCTGTTGGGGCGCACTTATCTGACCCTCATCATGCCGTTTCACAAACTGGTCGTTCGCAGCATGATGCGGCAGATCGTGGACGCGGCCCAATGACACTTTGAGGGCTGACCCGCCGGAAGCGATGTTGACGGGATGCGGCGACAGTTCTACGAACTGAATCAAGATGACGTCGTCATTGCGAGGAGCGAAGCGACGAAGCAATCCAGTCTTTGTACGGCTCGATGGATTGCTTCGCTTCGCTCGCAATGACGGCAGAAAACACGAGGCAACGCCATGGCCCATGAAACCGAAACGCTCGCCGGCTATGTCGCCGACCTGAAATTCGAGGACATCCCGCCGGAGGTATTGGAGCGCGCCAAGGTGCTGACGCTCGATTTCCTCGGCAGCGCCATCCGGGCGCGGCGCGACGCGGAATCGACGCCGTCGCTGTTGAAGATGCTGGAAGCGCTGGCGCTCGACGCACGAGGCAAGTCCACCGTGTTCGGCGACACCAAGACCTGGACGCCGGCGGTCGCGGCGCTGCTCAACGGCGCGCTCGGCCATTCCCTTGATTTCGACGATACGCATGCGGATTCCTCGCTGCATGCGAGCGCACCGGTGGTGCCCGCGGCGTTTGCCGTCGGCGAGATGGTGGGCGCCTCCGGGCGCGAGGTGCTGACCGCGATCGTTGCGGGCTATGAAGTCTGTTGCCGGCTCGGCAACGCGCTCGACCCGACCTCGCATTATGCGCGCGGCTTCCATCCGACCGCGACCGCGGGCACCTATGGCGCAGCCGCTGCCGCCGGAAAACTGTT
Organism: uncultured Alphaproteobacteria bacterium; assembly: GCA_963732085.1. Taxonomy (GTDB): domain Bacteria; phylum Pseudomonadota; class Alphaproteobacteria; order Rhizobiales; family Xanthobacteraceae; genus Bradyrhizobium. The sequence goes on from CAVSYJ010000005.1 coordinate 34,125, forward strand.
CGGTCTGTCGCGCGAGCAGATCGTCGCGGCCTTCGGCGTGTCCGGCAGCCAGGCCGCGGGCTCGCTGCAATTCCTGGTCAACGGCGCCTGGAACAAGCGCTATCAGGTCGGTGCTGCCGCCATGAACGGCGTGATCGCCGCCACGCTGGCGCGCAACGACTTCGTCGGCTCGACCAAATCGGTCGAAGGCAAGCACGGCCTGCTTGTCGGCTACAGCGACAATCCGCATCCCGATAAGGCGGTCGCCGGTCTTGGCTCGACCTATGAGACCATGAAGATCGGCGTCAAACCCTATCCGAGCTGCCGTTACACCCATGCCGCGCTGGATGCGATCATCGCCATGCGGCGCGAGCACAATCTCACGCCCGACCAGGTCAGGAAGGTCGAGGTCGGCCTGCATCGCAACGGCATCACGCTGACCGGCGATGCCGCCACCAAGCGGCATCCGACCTCGATCGTCGGCGGCCAGTTCTCGATGTACTTCACCGGCGCGGTCGCGCTCGACCAGGGCCGCTTCGGCTGGGACGATTACGACCGGCTCGGTGATGCGGCGGTCGATGCGCTCGCCGACAAGTTCAACGTGGTGCAGGACGATCGGCTCGAGATCGGCCGCACCCACCCGTTCGGCGCGCGGGTCTCGATCACCACCGATGACGGCGTGCATGAGCGCATCTATGCCGATCCCTCCGGCGAACCGAGTTCGTTCCCTGACGCCGCAGCGATGCAGCAGAAGTTCCTGACCCTGGCGCGCCCGGTGCTGAACGGCCGCGCCGATCAGCTGGCGGACGCGATCCTGTCGCTGGAGCGTTTCGATCGCGTCGCTAAGGCGACGCAGCTGGGGCGGCAATAGCGAATTTGGACGTCACGTAACTATCCGCGCCACGTACTGCGATGCGTGACCCAGAGATCGACGGCGTGACCGAGCAGCATCGTCTCACCTTCGTTGACGGCGCCGAGCCGCCGCGCCACGGCCTGCGAGCCGACGTTCTCGGCATCGATGCAATGGACGATCTCGTCCAGCTCGAAGGTCGCAAACGACCAGTCGATCGACGCCCGCGCCGCTTCGACCGCATAGCCCTTGCCGCGAAATTCCGTCGGCGGTGCCCCAGCCAACCTCGAAACCCGGCCAGACCGGCGGATAGAACGGACCGACGCGGCCGACGAATTTGCCGCTCGCCTTCTCCTCGACCACGAACATGCCGAAGCCGTGCAGCACCCAATGCCCCGCCATGATCGCGGCGTTGCGCCAGCCGGCCATCGTCTCGGTGACGGGCTTGCCGATCCGGCGTGATGAAGCGCGCGCTCAGGGGATCGCCGAGCATCGCCGTATTGGCGGCGATATCGCCGGCGCGCCATTGCCGCAGGATCAGGCGCTCGGTCTCGATCCCCGGCCAGTCCGGTTGCGGCAGCGTGGCGCCTCGTTTCAGCGGCGGTATCATTTCTGCGTCATCCTGTACCGGACGGCGTTCCCGCCGGCTGTCACTGGATGCATCCTATATGTCGGCGTAGACTTACCGCAAAACATGGAGGCCCGATATGAGCTGGCTCCCGTCCAACGATCCCGAACTCGGCGATCCCAAGACCTGCGACGCGCTCGAGCTGATCATCGTGCCGCGCACCCGCGACCTCGGCGACGGCTTTGCCGTGCGCCGCGCGCTGCCGCATGGCAAGCGGCAGATGGTCGGCCCCTTCATCTTCTTCGATCATTTCGGTCCGGTGCAGTTCGTGTCCGGCAAGGGCATGGACGTGCGGCCGCATCCGCATATCGGGCTTGCCACCGTCACCTATCTGTTCGACGGCAGCATCATGCACCGCGACAGCGAGGGCAACATCCAGGAGATCACGCCCGGCGCGATGAACCTGATGACCGCCGGGCGCGGCATCGCGCATTCCGAGCGCACGCCGGATCTGCAGCGCCGCGAGGGCCAGCAGATGCTGGGCCTGCAGAGCTGGATCGCGCTGCCGGCGGGCAAGGAGGAGATCGCGCCGACGTTCCAGCATTATGCCGCGGGCGACCTGCCGATGATATCCGAGCGCGGCTTCACCGCGCGCGTCATCGCCGGCTCGTCGTTCGGCATCGCCTCGCCGGTCGAGATGGTGTCGCCCTGGTTCTACACCGAGGTGACGGCGGAGGCCGGCGTCAGCGTGCCGCTCGATCCCGATCACGAGGAGCGCGCGATCTATCTGGTCGACGGCGAGGTCGAGATCGCGCATGAGCGCCATGAAGGCCCAAGGCTGCTGATCTTCCGGCCCGGCGACCGCATCACGGTGAAGACACTGAAGCCGACGCGGATGATGTTCCTCGGCGGCGACGCGCTGGAAGGCCCGCGCCACATCTGGTGGAATTTCGTCTCCTCCAGCAAGGAGCGGATCGAGCAGGCCAAGCAGGACTGGAAAACCGGACGTTTTGCCCCTGTTCCACAGGAGCATGAGTTCATTCCGCTGCCGGAATAGGCTATCTCCGCTGTCCCGTTCTCCTCTTCGAAAGTCCTGCCGATGACCGCGCTGCGTTCGAGTGATTTGCCTTTACCAAGAATCGGGCGCGGCAAGGTCCGCGACATCTATGCCGTCGGCGACGACCGCGTGCTGCTGCTCACCACCGACCGCATCAGCGCCTTCGACGTTGTGATGGCCGAGACCATTCCGATGAAGGGCGCGGTGCTGACCCAGATCAGCGCGTTCTGGTTTCGCAAGCTCGAAGGCACGGTGCCGCATCACATGATCTCGGCCGATGCCGACGAGATCATCCGCGAGGTGCCGGCCTTGAAGGCGCATCGCGCCGACATCCTCGGCCGCGCCATGCTGTGCAGGCGCACATCCGTGTTTCCGATCGAATGCGTGATCCGCGGCTATATCTCCGGCTCGGCCTGGAAGGAATATGCCGCTGATGGCACGCTGGCGGGCGAGAAGCTGGCGTCGGGTCTGACCGAAAGCGCCAAGCTCGAGCCTGCGATCTTCAGTCCCGCGACCAAGGCCGAGACCGGGCATGACGAGAACATCACGATTGCGAAAATGCGCGCGGCGGTCGGCAACGAGGTGACGGATACGCTGGAGCGGATGACGCGCACGATCTATGGGCTCGGCGAGAACTCCAGCCGGGACCACGGCATCATCATCGCCGACACCAAGTTCGAGTTCGGCCGCGACAAGGACGGCCGCATCATCCTGATCGACGAGGTGATGACGCCGGACTCCTCGCGGTTCTGGGCGGTCGACGCCTACCAGCCCGGCCGGCCGCAGGCGAGCTTCGACAAGCAGCCGCTGCGCGACTATCTCGACGGCGAGCGCCGCGCCGGCCGCTGGAATGGCGATGCGCCTGCGCCGCCGTTGCCCGCGCATGTCGTCGATGCCACCAGCAAGCGCTATCTCGAAGCCTATCGCCGCGTGACGGGAAGTGAGTTGAAGATCTGACAGGAGCGCCCATGTCCGAACCCGATGCCGTGCTGATCGAGCGTGACGGTCCCGTCACCATCGTCTCCATCAACCGTCCGCATTGCCGCAACGCCGTCGACGGCGCGACCGCGCGCAAGCTCTATGACGCGTTCCTCGCCTTCGATGCCGACAACGATGCTTCGATCGCCGTGTTCACCGGCACCGGCGGCTATCTTCTGCGCGGGCGCGGACCTGAAGGCGGTCGCCAAGGGCGATCGCGAGAAGAAGCGCGAGGTCGGCGGCCACAACACCATCGCGCCGATGGGCCCGAGCCGGCTGCGGCTGTCGAAGCCGGTGATCGCCGCGGTCGAGGGCTTTGCGGTGGCGGGCGGCATGGAGCTCGCGCTGTGGGCCGACATGCGCGTGGTCGCTGACGATGCGACCTTCGGCATCTTCTGCCGCCGCTTCGGCGTGCCCCTGATCGATCTCGGCACCATCCGCCTGCCCCGCCTGATCGGCCATTCCCAGGCGATCGACCTGATCCTGACGGGACGGCCGGTCGGCGGGCCCGAGGCGCTGCGGATGGGTCTTGCCAACCGCCTGGTTCCGAAGGGCGAGACCCGCGCGCACGCCATTGCCCTGGCGAAAGACATCGCGCGCTTCCCGCAAGCCTGCCTGCGCGCCGACCGGCTCTCGGCGCTGCGGCAGTGGGACCTGTCGGAGGAAGAGGCGATTGCCAATGAAATGCGCGGCGGGCTCGAGGTGATCGCCTCCGGCGAGACGCTGTCGGGCGCGACCCGCTTTGCTTCGGGTAAAGGCCGTCACGGAACCTTCGACGGCGAGGCTCTCGGTTAGGTTGCGCAGCATCATCCTCGTCAGCGACGGAGGTTTTAGCGCTGTCACAAAAATGTTGTTTTCGCGCCGGCCGCGGTCGGTTACGACTAAGGCTTATTATTTGCGCATGATCTCTTCGGAAACGCGACCGCTTTGCGCAGGGAACACTTTTTCCGGATCATGCGCCGGGCAATTTGAGGCGTACGCGCGTGGTTGATTTATCCATTCATCCGACTCGCCATTTAAGGGCGCCCTCAACGACGTCCTCGGCGGCGCGGCCGCGAGCGTGCTGACGGCCACCTTCGGCCTGTCCTATTCGCTGCTGATCTTCGCCGGACCGCTGTCGCCCTACCTTTCCTACGGCGTTGCGACCACCTTCATCACCTCGGCGATCCTCGCCGCCGTGCTGGCGCTGCGAAGTTCGTTCCCGTTCGCGATCGGCGGACCGGAAACCTCGACCGCGGCGATGACCGGCATTCTGGCGTCCTCGCTGATCGAGCACATGGCTGCACACGATCCGTCGGCGCCGATCCTCGGGCCAGTGCTGATCACCTTCGGCATCGCCAGCCTCACGACCGGCCTCGTGCTCTGCGGCTTTGGCTTGACGCGGATGGGCCGCGCCATCCGCTACGTGCCCTACCCCGTGGTCGGCGGCTTCCTCGGCGCCACCGGCTGCCTGATCCTGCTCGGCTCGATCAGGGTCGTCACCGGAATCAAGCTGCAGTTTGCGACCCTCGACCATTTCGAGAACATGCAGACGGCTTACGAACTCGCGGCGGCCTGCGCGATGGCGCTGGTGCTTTACTTCACCTGGCACCGCTCCCGCACGCCGTTCGGCCTGCCCATGATCCTGATCGGCGGCACGCTCGCCGCGCATGTCGCGTTCCATCTCGCCGGAATTTCGACGGCAGAGGCGCAAGCGCTCGGCTGGATCTTCCAGCCGCCGCCGCACATCTCGCCGATGCTGCCGTGGAGCGCGCACGAGATCGAGCATTATCCCTGGTATGCGCTGCCTGAGGTCGCCGGCAACATCATCGCGGTCATATTCGTCACCGCGTCGAGCACGCTGTTCAACACCACCGGCATCGAAGTCGCTTCCAATCGCGAAGCCAATCTCGAGCGCGAGCTGAACACCACAGGCCTCGCCAACATGCTGTCGGGCGTGTTCGGCGGCTACACCGGTTGCATCTCGGTCAGCCGCACCGTGCTGAATTACAACGCCGGCGGCAGCGGCCGCCTTTCGGGCCTGACCTCGGCCGCGATCGCCGCCTCGATGCTGCTGTTTGCGCCGGTCCTGCTCGGCTACATGCCGAAATTCGTGCTGGGCGGCCTGCTGCTCTATCTCGGCGCCGACACGCTGCACCGCTGGATCGTGCAATCGCGCCGGCGGCTGTCGCTCGCCGAATATCTGTCGCTGCTCGCGATCATCGTCATCATCCTGCAATGGGGTTTCATCGCCGGCATCCTGATCGGCGTGGTGATCGGCTGCACCACCTTTGCGCTCAGCGCCTCGCGGATCAACTCCATCAAGTTCAGCTTCGACGGCTCGGAATATCGCAGCTCCCTGGACCGCGCGAGCGAAGACCTCGCGGTGTTGTCCGCGCATGGCGGCAAGATCCAGGGCCTCAATCTGCAGAGCTATCTGTTCTTCGGTTCCGCCAACAAGCTCTACCAGCACGTCAAGGCGTTGCTGGCGGACAATCCGGAATGCCGCTTTCTGCTTGTTCGACTTCAAGCTCGTGACCGGCATCAATTCGTCGGCCGCCTACAGTTTTGCGCAGATCAAGCGCGCGGCGGCCGATCGCGGCATCCGCCTGGTGCTGGTGCATCTGCCGGCAGCCGCGGAGAAGGCGTTGCGCTCCAGCGATTTCATCAGCAAGGACGTCTCGATCGTGCCCGAGCTCGATCACGCGCTGGAATGGTGCGAGAACGAGATCATCACCCAGCATCAGGACCGTGCCCAGGAAGAGGCGGATTTGCGCGGCTGGTTCGGCCGTATCCTCGGGAACGAGGAAGATGCTGCCGCGCTGATCGGCCGCTGCGAGCGGCTCGAAGTCAAGGCCGGCGAGACCATCGTGCGCGCCGGGGACGAGGCCAGCTCGATGCATTTCATTCTCGACGGCCGCGTCGGTGTGATGGTTCCGGCCAATTCCGACGGCGGCATGACGCGGGTGCGCAGCCTCGGCCGATACACCACCATCGGCGAGATGGGCCTGGTCTCGCAGGCGCCGCGTAGCGCCACCATCGAGGCCGAGGTCGAAAGCGTACTGTACGTGTTGAGCAAGCCGCAATTCGACGCGCTCAAGCGCGACACGCCGATCCTCGGCCAGAAACTCCTGACCTATTTCGTGTCGGTGATGGCCGAGCGGCTGTCATTCGCCAATCGCATGATCGCGGTGTTGCGGCGATAGCTTTGAAGGACACTCATATGACGACAATGGTTGCTGAGGCCGACAACGCCAATTTCACGACCCGCGATTTCCGCCTGCAGAGCGGCGAGGTCCTGCCCGAAATGACCATCGCCTATCGGACGATGGGAACGCTGTCGCCGAGGCGCGACAATGTCGTGCTGGTGACACACGGCAATACCAGCGGGCCGCACATGATCGATCCGAACAGTTCGGCCGGCGAAGGCGCCTGGAACGAGATCGTCGGTCCCGGCAAGGCGGTCGATACCGTCAGGTACTTCGCGATCTGCCCGAACATGCTCGGCTCGTCCTATGGCTCGACCAATGCCGCCAGCATCGATCCGCAACCGGCAAGCGCTACGGGCCACGCTTTCCCGCCATCACCGTGAGCGACATCGTCGCCACTCAGCGCCAGCTGCTCGATCATCTCGGCATCGAGAAGCTGGTCGCGATCGTCGGCCCGTCCTATGGCGGCTTCCAGGCGTTTCAATGGGCGGTGAATTATCCCGATGCGATGCGCGGCATCGCCGCCGTCGTCACCGCGCCGGCGTTGCCGCCCGAACGCTCCGACGCCAATGTGGCGAACCTGATGGGCGTGCTGTCGAAGAACCCGAACTGGAACGGCGGCGATTATTACGACAAAGGCGGCGTGCTGGAGAGCCTGATCCAGATTCGCTCCGCGACACTCAAGACCTACGGCATCGAGGCGCGGTTGCGCGACACGATGTCTGACCCGGCGCAGATCGAGGCGGCGATCCGCGAGGAAGCGACGCGATGGGCGCACGGCTTCGACGCCAATTCGCTGCTGATCCTCGCCCGCGCGCTGCGCAGCTTCGACGTCACGGCTGAGCTTGCGCAAGATCAAGGCCAAGGTGCTGTACGTGCTGTCGCGCACCGACCGGCTGTTTCCGCCGGAGATCGCGCCGCGGGTGATGGCGGCGCTGAAGGCAGCCGGCGTCGATGCCGATTATTTCCTGCTCGACAGCGATTACGGCCACACCGCCTCGGGCCGCGACTGGGCGAAATGGGCGCCGCGGCTGCGGCAGTTCATGGAGAGTTTGTAGTTAGTCGTCATTGCGAGCGGTAGCGCCAAGCGCGGCGACATCGGTCCACATATCGGCTTGCTGTGCTATGGATTGCTTCGTCGCTTTGCGCCTCGCAAAGACGAGGAGGACTAAATCCCCGCCATCATCACATATTTGATCTCGACATATTCTTCCATGCCGTGATGCGAGCCTTCGCGTCCGAGACCCGATTTCCTTGACGCCGCCGAACGGCGCGACCTCGGTCGTGATCAGGCCGGTGTTGACGCCGACCATGCCGGACTCCAGCGCCTCCGCGACGCGCCAAACCCGGCCGAGATCGCGCGAGTAGAAATAGGACGCCAAACCGAACGGCGAGTTGTTGCACATCGCGATCACCTCGGCCTCGTCCTTGAAGCGGAACACCGGCGCGAGCGGGCCGAAGGTCTCCTCATGCGCCACCAGCGCATCGGGCTTGACGTTGGCAAGCACCGTCGGCTCGAAGAAGCTGCCGCCGAGCGCATGGCGCTTGCCGCCGGTGATGATCTTCGCGCCGCCCTTCACAGCATCCGCGATGTGCTTTTCGACCTTGTCGACCGCATCCATGTTGATCAGCGGCCCTTGCGTAACACCCTGTTCGGTTCCGTCGCCGACCTTCATCGCCGCGACCTTCTTCGACAGCTTGTCGACGAACGCGTCGTAGATCTTGTCCTGCGCGTAGATGCGGTTGGCGCAGACGCAGGTCTGGCCCATGTTACGATATTTCGAAACCATGGCGCCATCGACCGCAGCATCGATGTCGGCATCGTCGAACACCACGAACGGCGCATTGCCGCCGAGCTCGAGCCCGAGCTTCTTCACTCCCGTAGCGGCCTGCTGGTAGAGGATCTTGCCGACCTCGGTCGAACCGGTGAAGCCGACGAAGCGCACCGCGGGATGCTCGCACAGCACCTTGCCGATCGCCGACGAATTGCCAGTCAGAATGTTGAACACGCCCTTCGGCACGCCGGCCTTCTCGGCGAGCGCGACCAGCGCCAGCGCGGTCAGCGGCGTCTCGTTGGCGGGCTTGAGCACCACGGTGCAGCCCGCGGCCAGCGCCGGCGACACCTTGCGGGTGATCATCGAGGCGGGGAAATTCCATGGCGTGATCGCGCCGCAGACGCCGATCGGCTGCTTGATCGCGAGCAGCCGCGCATCCGCGCGCTGGGTCGGAATCGTCTCGCCATAGACGCGCCGCGCTTCCTCGGCGAAGAACTCGACATAGGCGCCGCCGATGTCGACTTCGCCAAGCGCTTCGGCAAGCGGCTTGCCCTGCTCGGAGGTGAGGATCAGCGCGAGGTCCTCGCGGTTGGCGATGATCAGGTCGAACCATTTGCGCAGGATGTTGGAGCGCTGCTTGGCGGTGAGCTTGGCCCAGGCGGGAAATGCGCGTTCGGCGGCCTCGACCGCCTGCGTCGCCTCCGCCGTGCTCATCACGGGCACTTTCGCAAGCTCGACGCCGTTGACCGGGTTGGTCACGGCGCGCTGTGGCGTGCCGACCCAGGCGCCGTCGATATAGCAACGGTCGCGCAGCAGCGACGGGTCTTTTAGACGATCATGGAGCGAGGGGGCTGGTTGCGAAGCGCGAGCGGCGGCGGTCGGGGTCATGGCGTTGCTCCCAAGGATTGTTGTGGCTGTTGAGCCGAATATAGGCTCAATCCAGCCGCAATGCACCGGGGCGCCGGAACTCCGGCGCGGAACAACGTGCCGTTTGAAAACGCGTGGTTATTACGCCGCGCCGCTCATATAGGCTTCGCGCCGGCCGATCATGCGTTCGGCCGCGGCGCGCGCGTCGGACTTCGACGAGGTGGCGCAGGTGCGATATTCGAGATCCGGCGAGCCCGCAACATCGCGGCGGCCGAACCAGGACTTGGCGCCGACCGTCAACAGCGCCAGCGCCTGCGCGACATTGTCGACCGCGCCGAACGAGTGCAGTGCGCCGGTTCCTGCAAACCGCACTTCATAAATGCCCGGAGAAATCGGCGCCTCGATGTTCTCGCCGCGCCCTGCCCGGGGATATCGCTTCCAGTCACTCCAGGTCGTGATCATCGCCTTCCCCTCGGCGGCATCGCTGGCCGCCAACAATTTGAATCAAACACTCGGTCGGAAACCGCCGATTTGACCGCGTTCTCAACGCTTTACTGGGAAATAAGTTCGAAACCCGCCAAGCCCACAAAAAGCATATCGCCGCGACTCGGATGGGTCACCTTTCGCGGCAACTATTCACCGCTGATTGTGGCGGAGTGTTGCAAATCTGTACCTCTTTTTGTGGCAACGCTCCCCCAGTCGGGGGAGATCACGAGATCGCGACCGTTCCTGTGGGCGGGAATCGTTCGCTTGCGGGTTTCCCGGGCCGGGAGGAAGATCGGCGCACTTCAAAAAAACATCCGGGAGGAGACCCCATGCAGAGCAAGGCTCAGATCGATCAGATTCTGCGTCAAAAGAGCGACGCGGCGGAAATACCGGGCGTGGTCGCCATGGCCGCGAACGGCAAGGAGGTGATCTACCAGGGCGCGTTCGGCAAGCGCGACCTGTCCAAGGACGATTCCATGACCGCCGACAGCGTGTTCTGGATCGCCTCGATGACCAAGGCGGTCACTCAGCGCGGCGCCATGCAGCTGGTCGAGCAGGGCAAGCTCAACCTCGACACGCCGATCGGCAAGCTGTTACCCGACCTCGCTTCACCGCAGGTGCTGGAAGGTTTCGATGCCAAGGGCGAGCCGAAGCTGCGGCCTGCCAGGGGCACGATCACGCTGCGCCATCTCATGACCCACACCGCGGGCTTTGCCTACGACATGTGGAACGGCGACATGGGGAAGTATCTGGAGAAGACCGGAACGCCGGGAATCATCACCTGCCAGAACGCCGCGCTGAAGACGCCGATCATGAGCGATCCCGGCACGCGCTGGGAATACGGCACCAATATCGATTTCGTCGGCAAGGCGGTGGAAGCGGCAAGCGGCAAGAAGCTCGATGCTTACTTGCGCGACAATCTGTTCACGCCGCTCGGCATGACCGACACCGGCTTCAAGATATCCGACAACATGCGCAAGCGGCTGGTCGGCATGCATCTCCGCGGCGAAGACGGCAAGCTGGCGCCGATGCCGTTCGAGCTCGAGCAGAATCCCGAATTCTACATGGGCGGCGGCGGCCTCTATTCGACGGCGGCCGACTACATCAAGTTCTGCCAGATGATCCTCAACAAGGGCAGCGGCAACGGCAACCAGCTGCTGCGGCCCGAGACCGTCGCCGCGATGGGCCAGAACCATATCGGCGCGCTCAACGTGACGAAGATGGTGTCGGCGCTGCCGGTCTACACCAACGACGTCGATCTCTTCCCCGACCAGGAGAAGAAGTGGGGGCTGAGCTTCCTGATCAACACCCGCAAGACGCCGGAAGGCCGCAGCCCGAACAGCCTGTTCTGGGCCGGGCTCGCCAACACCTATTACTGGATCGATCCGTCGCGCGACGTCTGCGGCGTGATCCTGACGCAGCTGTTGCCGTTCGCCGACAGGCACAGCCTGGAAGCCTTCGCGGGCCTCGAGCGCGGCGTCTATGCCGGGCTCGACGCGGCGCAGAAGGCGGCTTGACGCACTCGCTCGCGCTTTCTCTCATTTCCCTCTCCCCGCTCTTCGGCGGGGAGAGGGTCAGGGTGAGGGGCTTTCGCGGCATCGGGACTCGCGGAGAGTCCCCCTCACCCGGCGCGCAAGGGCGCGCCGACCTCTCCCCGCAAGCGGGGCGAGGTGAAGACAGACGCATGGAGAACCCGACTTGACCGTAATTTCGGACTGCTATGTTTCCGGCATTTCCGATGCGCCATTGCTGGGCGAAACCATCGGCCATGCCCTCGACAAGGCCGTCGCACGCTGGGGCGATCGCGAGGCGCTGGTCTCGCCGAGCCACGATGTGCGCTGGACCTGGAAGGAGTTTGCCGAGCGCGCCGATGCGCTGGCCGCCGGTTTCCTCGCGCTCGGCCTGCAGCGCGGCGAACGCATCGGCATCTGGTCGCTGAACCGCCCGGAATGGACGCTGACGCAATTTGCCGCCGCCAAGGCCGGACTGATCCTGGTCACCATCAACCCCGCCTATCGCCTGAGCGAGCTGGAATTCGCGCTTCACAAGGTCGGCTGCGCCGCGATCGTCACCGCGACCGCGTTCAAGACCAGCAATTATATGGAGATGCTGAACACGCTGCTGCCCGAGTTGGCGGGCTCCGAGCCGGGCCATCTGCGCGCGGCGAAGCTGCCGAAATTGCGCGCGGTGATCCAGATCGGCGGACCGCTCGCGCCCGGCACCATTGCGTTCGACGAGGTGGCGCGCATGGGCGGGGCTGCGGCATCGCGAGCAGCTCGCCGCACTGGCTGAGATCCTGCAATTCGACGACGCCATCAACATCCAGTTCACCAGCGGCACCACCGGCTCGCCGAAGGGCGTCACGCTGACCCACCACAATATCCTCAACAACGGCTATTTCCTCGGCCGCACGATGCGGCTGACCGAACAGGATCGCATCTGCATCCCGGTGCCGCTCTATCACTGCTTCGGCATGGTGATCGGCAATCTGGCTTCGCTCACCTCGGGCGCGGCGATGGTCTATCCCGGCGAAGGTTTCGATCCGCTGGCGACGCTGCAGACCGTCGAGCAGGAGAAATGCACGACGCTCTACGGCGTGCCGACCATGTTCATCGCCGAGCTCGATCATCCCGAGTTCGCCAAGTTCGACCTGTCGTCGCTGCGCACCGGCATGATGGCCGGCGCGCCCTGCCCGATCGAGGTGATGAAGCGCGTCAACAACGAGATGAACATGCGCGAGGTGACGATCGGCTACGGCATGACCGAGACCAGCCCGGCCTCGTTCCAGAGCGCCGTCGACGATCCCCTCGAACGCCGGGTGTCGACGGTCGGGCGCGTTCATCCGCATGTCGAGGTCAAGATCGTCGATCTCGAGGGCAGGATCGTGCCGCGCGGCGTATCCGGCGAATTGTGCACCCGCGGCTACAGCGTCATGCTGGGCTATTGGGACGAGCCGGAGAAGACCGCCGACGTGCTCGACGCGGCGGGCTGGATGCACACCGGCGATCTCGCCACCATCGACGCCGAGGGCTATTGCAACATCGTCGGCCGCATCAAGGACATGGTGATCCGCGGCGGCGAGAACCTGTATCCGCGCGAGATCGAGGAATTCCTGTATCGCCATCCCAAGATCCAGGACGTGCAGGTGTTCGGCGTCGCCGACGACCGCTACGGCGAGGAGCTGTGCGCGTGGGTGCGGATTCGCGCCGGCGAAACGCTGACGGCGGACGAGGTGCGCGCCTTCTGCCAGGGCCAGATCGCGCACAACAAGATCCCGCGCTATGTGGAATTCGTCGAGGAATTCCCGATGACGGTGACGGGCAAGATCCAGAAATTCCTGATGCGCGAGGCGGTCGAGGCAAGGCTCGGGTTGAAGGCCGCGAAGACGGCGTGAGGGGCTAGCGACCGTCATTGCGAGGAGCACTTCGCGACGAAGCAATCCGGGATCTCGCCACGCAATGCGAGAAAGAAGAATCGGATTGCTTCGGCTTCGCTCGCAATGACGAGTTTCCATCCAGACGCACCTTCGCGTTCTCGCGGCTCGATCCTGCCCGAGTTTGTCCAAACGTGTCACGCCCTGAAATCAAAGGGCGCAGGGAATGCCGGATGCGCACTGCACCCGCGGTCCCGTGTGCAAGAGGGAAAAAAACGCACACGAGCATACAGGGCAGCGGAGGCAATCCGACATTCCCTGCGCAGTGGCTTTACGGCTTATATCGCGCTCTCCCCGGCGATCGGGCTTGTTTGACACCGTCGCCTGCGAATATGGCTGCCAGAGCCCGGTTGGGATGACAGGCCTCCGCAGACTTGACGCCAACCATTGAGGCGTCAGGACCACACGACTTCACCGTACGCTTCAGCGCCGTTCGTCAGCCCGCCGTATCATCGCTCACGGGAAACCCGCCCTGCAATCACTGGCGCGCCTGACGCTGCCGCGTCCACCGCTCCCCGCCCCGCGTTTCGCGACGATCATGATACGCCCCTTTGGTGGGACGGGATGGGGGGAATATAGGCGCGATTTTATTCTGAAAAACAGAAATATTTTTTCGAGAGGGCTGGACAGGGCAAATCGCGTTGATCTGGTTGAGGAAATTGGTATTCTGCGCGCAGTGGCTCGCGTCACATTGAGCTGGCATCAAGAGCCATTGGCACGAACCAAAGTCCGCGAGTTCTGGAATCATACGGGCCCGCTTACTCCAGCCCGAAGGGCTGAGCTCGATGTGCGGCTGAGAGTAGTGGCGGCCACACGATTTGACGTAGAATCTTGTTGGTGATTGACGCTGGTCAACTGGCGTTCTGGCGGGCATGGTAACGGCCGAAATCGGAACCGGATCTTGTGATCAACGGCAATCTTTTTACACGCGATTACTTACTCGAGGCTATCACTCAGTCCGAGCAATGGAAATCACTAGACGATATGAAATTCCTGCCGCTAAAACAGCGGCTAATGACACTGTTATGGCGTTTTCCAAGAAAACGCGAATCCGAATGAGGCGGAAACGGAGCGCGACCTTATCTACCCAGTTCTCGACGTTCTTGGCTGGACGGATATCTCGGTGCAGCCAAATTTGTCGACCAAAGGTCGCAAGCAATTTCCTGATGCGCTGCTGCTTGCCGATGATAAGGCAAAGGCTAAGGCCGTAGCCGAGCCGGAGCAGTGGAAGCGATTCCAGTATGGCCTGGCGATAGTCGAAGCAAAACGTTGGCATCGGCCACTCGATCGAGCGAGCAAGGGGGATGAGGGCGTACCGGCGACGCAAATCCTGCAATACCTAAACCGCATCGAGGTGCAGACCTCCGGTAAAGTGCGCCTCGGCATTCTCACAAACGGTCAAGTCTGGCGCCTTTACTGGCAAGGCGCACTCTCCGTGGCCGAGGATTTTTTTGAGATTGACCTCACCAAGGCACTCGAAATTCCAGGCCACGAGCTCGACCTCTTCGACCGATCCGATGCGAGGATGACGTCCGACCATTGTCTTCGGCTTTTCGTGCTCCTATTTGGCAAGTCGTCCTTTTTACCTATCGAAGGAAATCGCACTTTTCATGATGTTTCGCGGGAAATCGGTAAGACGTGGGAAAAAAGGGTCACGAAGGACCTATCGCTGGCTCTGTATTCGGACAGCTGTTTCCAAAACTGGTCACCGCTATTGCGGCCAACGACACCAAGCGGCCAATAGCGATAGAGAGTATATTATCTCGAGCAGGTACGTCAAAGCGCGCTGGTCCTGCTTTATCGACTGCTCTTCGTTGTATACGCGGAGGATCGGGATCTTTTGCCTAGCAACCGAGAGCCCTACAAGGATTATTCGTAACGGCGATGCGCCTTGAGATCGCCAAGCGCAAGGCCGAGGGCAAGGCGTTTTCTGAGGTGATGATTAACTACTGGCCTAGGCTCTCAGCCATTTTCAAGGCCCTTTCCGAGGGAGACAATACTTTTGGGATCCCGCCTTACAATGGCGGTCTCTTTGCGACTGGAGGTGCGCCGCTACTACGCCGAGGTGCAACTGCCAGATGCCATCGTTACAGATGTCATCTATGGCCTATCCCACCGCAAAGAAGATGGCGAGGCGAGATACATTAATTATCGCGATCTATCGGTTCAGCAGCTTGGCAGCGTCTACGAACGCACTCTTGAGTACGACCTAACAGCAGACCTTGATGGAAACGTCGTGCCCATCTCTGACGACACAGCGCGACACGAGTCCGGCAGCTATTACACACCGGATAGCCTTGTGATGTTGATCATCAATAAGACCATTGGCCCCTTCGTTGAGGAGCGGTTGGCGACCTTCCGTACCGAGGCTGCAAAGCTCGCGAACGACGGACGTTCGAAAGAAATTCGCCTTGCGTTGTTGGGAGGATACGACCCTGCTCGGGCGATACTGGGGCTCAAGATCTGTGATCCAGCAATGGGATCCGGCCATTTTCTCGTTAGTCTCGTAGATTGGCTCGCTGATAAAGTGCTCGGCGCGATGGCTGATGCTGAACAGACCGTCACTTGGGCGGACAGCGTTTACCAGTCTCCGCTTGCGGCAGAAATTTCTAAGATTCGTACCGATATTATCCAACACTCCATTGAGAACAACTGGCCTTATGTTGATGAACATCTGCAAGACCGACACATAGTTCGTCGCATGGTGTTGAAGCGGTGCGTCTATGGCGTCGACAAAAACCCACTTGCGGTCGAACTGGCCAAGGTAGCCCTTTGGCTTCACACTTTCACCGTTGGTGCGCCGCTCTCATTCCTCGATCATCATCTTCGTTGCGGCAATTCGCTCTTCGGAGCCTGGGTACGTCCGGCGATGGATAGGCTTGTCGAGTGGGGGAGTCCTCCCCATGAACGCGCCACGGAGAAGGGCACTCGGTGCAGCCGCCGGCATGCAAACCATCGAGAAATTGACTGACGCCGATATTGCCGAGGTTTATCAATCCAAGAATTTGTTCGAGGGCATTAAGTTTATGACCTCCGAGCTGACAAATCTTCTGACTCTGGTCAGTGCCATTGAATGGCAGCAGCCAACTAGCAAGCTTCACAAGGCGACAGTACAAGAATGGATCAATGGCACGTTCGGAGATCCTATCAAAGTTGCCAATGGAACCCTCGAGTTCTCAGTTCCAGCGCCTCCGACCGTCACCGAGCTAGAGAAAAAGAAGCGCGAAATTCAAAAGACCGCCGCTATAGTGAGTACGATACGGCGACAATGCTGAAGTCATGGCTACCGGACGTCATACATCGATTTGCAGAAGAGCATTTTCTGCACTGGCAGGTCGCTTTTCCTGGTATTTGGCGCCAATGGGAAAGCGCCGAACTGCATGGCGGCTTCGATGCTGTCATAGGCAATCCACCGTACGTGCGACAGGAAATCATTCGGCTAATAAAACCCGGCTTGAAGCGCACCTTTCCCGAAACATACGATGGCAACGCCGATCTTTACGTCTATTTCTATGATCAGGGACTAAAGCTCTTAAAACCGGGAGGCCGACTTTCTTATGTCGTGACCAATAAATGGATGCGGGCCGGATACGCCGAGGGTTTACGCGGTCTTTTTGCCGACAAAGCATGGATCGATTTATCGTAGCTGACTTTGGCCACGCCAAGAAATTTTTTCCAGACGCCGACGTCTTTCCCCTCAGTACTTGTCGTACGTAAGCCAACTACAGGCAATGCTCCGCTTGAAACAGAAGTTTGCGTCATACCCCGTGACGATGTCCCGGAAGAAGCGCTGAACGACGCCGTTGTAAAAGCAACGTATCCACTGCCGAGGGCACACTTCACTGAAACAACTTGGGCGCTTGAGCCTCCGCAAGTCGTATCCTTGCTGGAGAAACTCCGTCAAAATTCAACTCCACTAAAAGACTTCATCGGTTCCGAGCCGCTGTATGGAATCAAGACAGGCCTTAACGAAGCTTTTCTGATCGATAAAGACGCTTATAACAGGCTCCTTCAAGCCCACCCTGATCTCAAAGCAATGATCCGGCCTTATTTAAGAGGCCAGGATATTGGTCGCTGGTCTTTTCGCCCAACTCTGGGCTACTTCATGATACTGATGAAGTCTAGCAATGATTATTCTTCCCGCCCAACCGAGACTGCTCGCAGGGATATTCAATAACCGATTGCTTGGTATTACCAGTTTAAGAAATTCCCTCATAAGAAGGATGAAGCTCTAGCGATGGACATTGCTGCACTGAACGAATTTCCGATTCCTATGCTAGGCAGACATCAGACGGAATTTCAGGACGTGGTCGGTGAAATAGTGGAAATGACTGTAGCTTCCCAGGCGCGGGGTGAGAAGGCCGGGGCGTGGTTGCGGCACGAAATAGGGCTCACTGGCCCAAGAAACATTGCGATAGTCGAGAGAGCGACCAGTGCAGAGAAATTCGTTTCGATGATTTCGCGAAATTTTGCCCAACGCCGCAAGCTGTCGGCCGAATGATATCGCCGAGTTGAAGAGAGATTCCTTGCGACGATCGAGCCACTGCAGCAGTCTCGATCTGAAATCTTCGCATTGGAGAACAGACTGTCCAACTTATTGAACATGGCCTATGGGATCACGCCAGAAGAGGTAGATCTGATGTGGCACACCGCTCCTCCACGGATGCCGTTCACCCCGGCCGGACTTACAATCGACGAAGACTTGAATGATACCGTCAGCGAATAAAGGCGAATTTCGGTAGACAAGCGCGGGGCGAGGTTGGAGCCCTCACACCGGCAGCCCATTCTTCTTCGCCAACTCCTTCAGCGACACTTGCGGCCGCGCGCCGATATGCTGGATCACCTCGGCCGCCGCCAGCGCGCCGAGCCGGCCGGCATTCTCGTAGCCGGCATTGCGCACCAGCCCGAACAGGAATCCGGCGGCGAACAGATCGCCGGCGCCGGTGGTGTCCACCAGCTTCGAAATCGGGAATGCCGGCACGGCGGTGACGCCGTCGGATGACGCGACCACGCAGCCCTTCTCGCTGCGGGTGACGACGCCGAGCTTGACGTCGCCGCGCAGCGCCTTCAGCGCGGTGTCGAAATCCGAGGTCTGGTACAGCGCGTGCAGTTCGCTCTCATTGGCGAAGATCAGGTCGACCGTGCCGTTCTTCATCAGCTCGACGAACTCGCCGCGATAGCGATCGACGCAGAACGCATCCGACAAAGTGAGCGCGACCTGGCGGCCGGCGTCATGCGCGATTGTCGAGGCCTTCACAAAGGCGTCCTTGGCGCTTTTGGGGTCCCAGAGATAGCCCTCGAGATAGACGATCTTCGCGGCTCGCGATCTGCGCGGCGTCGATGTCGGCGGGCGTCAGATCCTGCGCGGCGCCGAGCCAGGTGTTCATGGTGCGCTCGCCGTCGCCGGTCACCAGGATGTAGGAGCAGCCGGTCGCCGGCCCGCTCGCCGCGGGCCTGGTCTCGAACGCAACGCCGGCGGCGCGGATGTCGTGGCTGTAGAGCCGGCCGATCTCGTCATCCCTGACCTTGCCGACATAGGCGGCGCGCGCGCCGAGGCTGGCGAGGCCGACGATGGTGTTGGCCGCCGAGCCGCCCGACATTTTCGTCGCCGGTCCCATGTCGCGGTAGATCGCGGCCGCGCGCGTCTCGTCGATCAGCGCCATGCCGCCCTTGGTCATGCCGTGACGGCTAAGGAATTTCTCGTCCGTCTGCACCAGCACGTCGAAGATCGCATTGCCGATCCCGAGCACGTCGTATTTTGCTTCAGCCATCGAAAAGTCCTGTTGGCCCTCGCGAAAGGCTGCGGCCTAACATAGCTGGTGGTCCGCGTCCAACATTCGCACTTCTTCTCGTGAGCACTTTTGCGAATGTTGGACGCAAAGGACCACCAGAAATCTAAGTTTGAAGTGGAGCTTTGGATTTGACATTCGCCTTGCGCGCCCAGCAATGGCGAATCAATGCTCACTTTGCTGCTATAGAAGCCCCATGATCCGCTCTTTGCTCACGGTGTCATCGGGCACGCTGGCCTCGCGGCTGCTGGGTTATCTGCGCGATTCCATGATCGCGAGCCTGCTCGGCGCGAGCGCGATCGCGGACGCCTTCCTGGTCGCGTTCCAGTTCGTCAACGTGGTGCGGCGGCTGCTCTCGGAGGGCGCGCTGAATGCGGCGCTGGTGCCGGCATGGATGAAGCTGCGCGACACCTCGGGCGCGCGTCGCGGCGGCGAGCTTCGCGGGCGCCGTGCTCGGCACCATCAGCGCGGCGCTGATCGTTGCGGCCGCACTGCTCGGCCTGTTGATGCCGCTGGTCGTCACCGCGCTGGCGCCGGGATTTGCCGGACACGACACGCTTGCAACTCGCGGTCACCGACGCGCGCCTGATGCTGCCCTATCTCGCCTTCGCCGGGCCCGCCACCGTGCTGCTGGCGCTGGCGAGCGCGCAGGGGCGATTTTTCGTCACCGCGTTCTCGCCGCTGCTGTTCAACCTCGCGCTGATCGCGGTCATGATCGCGCTGATCGTCGCGCGTGCGGACGCGGGCTTTGCCGCGCTGGCGCTGGCGGCAACCGTCGGCGTCGCCGGCCTGCTGCAACTCGGCGTACTGATGTTTCGCCGCGGCGAGACGATCGCAACGCCATTGCGCGTGTCCTTTGACGCCGAGATGCGCGGCTTCTTCGCCCGCGCGATCCCCGGCATGGTCGCGAGCGCCGGGCCGCAACTGCTCGCGATTGCCGGCGCGATCATCGCCTCGTCCTCGCCGTCGGCGGTGTCGTGGCTCTATTTCGCCAACCGCCTGATCGAGCTGCCGCTCGGCATGGTCGGCGTCGCCATGGGCACGGTGCTGATTCCGGAATTGACGCGCGCGCTGCATGGCGGCGACAAGGCAGCGATCGCGCATGCGGAATCGCGCGCGCTGGAGCTTGCGGCGGGGCTGGCGCTGCCGGCGATGCTCGGGCTGATCGTGCTGAGCGCGCCGATCGTGCGGCTGCTGTTCGAGCATGGCGCGTTCACCGCGGCCGACACGCGCCTCGACCGCGCAGGCGCTGATCTGGCTCGCGCTCGGCTTGCCGGCCCATGTGCTGGTGAAGACGCTGTCGCCGGCCTTCTTCGCGCGCGAGGATACGTGGACGCCGTTGCTGGCGACGCTGAAGGGATTTCGTGTTCGCGATTGCGCTGGCGCTGCTGCTCGGCCACTTCCTCGGGATCGCCGGCATCGCCATCGGCCTCACCTTCGGCGCCTGGAGCACGGCGTTCTCGCTGATCCGGCAGGGCGCCGCCAGCTTCGGGCTTTCGCTCGACACCGATGCGCGGCGCCGGCTGCCGCGCATCGTCGCGGCGGCGCTGGTGATGGGCGGCCTGCTGTGGCTTGCCTCGGGCGTCATCGCAAATGCCCATGGCCTGGCGCAGGCCGCGCTCCTGCTCGCGCTGATCGCAGGCGGCGATCGTGACTTACGGCCTCTTGCTGCTGGCGCTTTCGCGCCGTCACCCGCGATGAGGTCGTCAACGCCTTCAGCGAGAGGGGACATCGCGACTTGCACATGTAGGCCTTGCGTGGCAAACGGGCGCCCATCGAACAGCGGGAACGGACGATGGCATTCGTTGAACGGGTTTTTTCGGGCGTCCAGCCGACCGGGAATCTGCATCTCGGCAATTACCTCGGCGCGATCGTCAACTTCGTGAAGCTGCAGGAGACGCACAACTGCATCTATTGCGTCGTCGACATGCATGCGATCACGCACGGCGTGGACGTCTGGGGCGGCCCGGCCGAGCTTGCGCACAACACCCGCGAGGTGACCGCGGCCTTCATCGCGGCCGGCATCGATCCGAAGAAGCATATCGTGTTCAACCAGAGCCAGGTCTCCGGACATGCGGAGCTCGCCTGGATCTTCAATTGCGTGGCCCGCCTGGGCTGGCTGAACCGCATGACCCAGTTCAAGGAGAAGGCGGGCAAGGATCGCGAGAACGCCTCGGTCGGTCTCTACGACTATCCGGTGCTGATGGCGGCCGACATCCTGGTGTATCGCGCCACCCACGTGCCTGTCGGCGACGACCAGAAGCAGCATCTGGAGCTGTCGCGCGACATCGCGCAGAAATTCAACAACGACTTCGGCGAACTCGATTCGCAGTCAAGGCATCAATGACGGGATGTTCTTCCCGCTGCCGGAGCCGCTGATCACGGGACCGGCGACGCGGGTGATGAGCCTGCGCGACGGCACCAAGAAGATGTCGAAGTCGGACGCGTCGGATTATTCGCGCATCAACCTGACCGACGACGCCGACACCATCGCGCAGAAAATCCGCAAGGCGAAGACCGATCCGGAGCCGTTGCCGACGCGAGGAGAAGGGACTGGAGAAGCGGCCCGAAGCCGACAATCTCGTCGGCATTTTCGCCGCGCTCGCCGGCCGCGGCAAGGACGACGTGCTGCGCGAGTTCGGCGGCGGGCAGTTCTCCAGTTTCAAGAACGCGCTGGTCGAGCTCTGCGTCACGAAACTGTCGCCGATCGCCGCCGAGATGCGGCGTCTCACCGCGGACCCCGGCCATATCGACGCGATCCTGATCGAAGGCGCCGACCGCGCGCGCGCGATCGCCGCCGAGACCATGCAGGCGACCAGGGACATCGTCGGCTTCGTCCGCAAGCGGTAACTTGTTGCGATGCAAAGCGCCGCGCCGCCCTCTCCCCAAGCGGGAGCGGCTATGGCACGATAGGTCTCTTTTTTTGGACGCGTTTTCTTCACGCGAACCGGTACCCACTTCGCTTGAAAACGCTACGGGACATGCATGAGCACCCAGCGACGAAGCTACGAGACGGGTCACAAGCCGAAATGCCTGGTCATTGTCGATGACAGCGCCGAGTGGGACCGGTCGGTGTATTACGCCAGCCGCTGGGCGATCCGCGGCGGCGGCGGCGTGGTGATGCTGCGCGTCATCGAGACCGAGGACCAGAACCAGCAATGGCTGGGTGTTGCCGAGGTGATGCGCGCGGAAGCCCATGAGGCGGCGAACGAGGCGCTCGACCGGGCGGCCGGCCGCGCCAACGGGGTTGCCGGCATCACGCCGGAACGCGTGATCCGCGAAGGCGATCCGACCGAGCAGATTTTGCAGGCGATCGAGGAGGACGTCGACATCACCATGCTGGTGCTGGCGGCCAATCCCGGCCCCGAGGGGCCGGGGCCGCTGGTCAGCGCGATGGCTAACGTCATGGGCTCGTTCCCGATTCCCGTGGTGCTGGTGCCGGGCGACCTCAGCGACGCCGATATCGACGCATTGTCATAGGCTCCATGCAGGGGCGGAACCCGCTGATTTCAGCCCTTGATCGTGCCTTTGGCGACGCCATCTGCTAGACAACGCCCAAATCGCCGGCCTTGAACCGGCGACTTCGGAGAAAACCATGTTCATCCAGACTGAAGCGACCCCCAATCCCGCCACCTTGAAATTCATCCCCGGCCGCGTCGTGCTCGACGGCGGCACCATGGAGTTCGCCAACCGCGAAACCGCCGAGCCGCTCGCCGCTGGCCGAAAAGCTGTTCGGCGTGCCCGGCGTCACCAGCGTGTTCTATGGCTCGGACTTCATCACGGTGACCAAGGACGGCGGCGACTGGCAGCATCTGAAGCCCGCGATCCTCGGCGCCATCATGGAGCATTACATGTCCGGCGCGCCGCTGCTCGCCGACGGCACGGCCGCCAGCGACGAGCTGAGCGACGAGGAAGACGAGTTCTTCGACGAGGCCGATGCGGAGACGGTCGAGCAGATCAAGGACCTGATCGAGACGCGGGTGCGGCCGGCGGTCGCCAATGACGGCGGCGACATCACCTTCCGCGGCTTCAAGGACGGCGTGGTCTATCTCAACATGAAGGGATCATGCGCCGGATGCCCGTCATCGACCGCGACCTTGCAGCACGGCATCCAGAACCTGCTGCGTCATTTCGTGCCTGATGTGGTCGAAGTCCGGCCGATGTGACCGGCACGGACTAAACTGTAATATTTTCAATGGCTTACATAGGTGGCGCAGTCACGTTATCCACGTGACTGCGGTGTTGCGCGCTTCTCCGCACGCGCAATGCTAAGTCTGCCTCCATGCTGATCCTTGCCATCGATACCGCGCTCGACGCCTGCGCCGCCGCCGTGCTCGACACCGGCGCCAACAGATTGATCGCGGTGGAATCGCAAACGATGAAGCGCGGGCACGCCGAAGCGCTGATGCCGCTGATCGCGCGCGTGATGAAGGAGGCCGCGCTGCCGTTTGCCGCGCTCGACCGCATCGCGGTGACCACCGGACCCGGCAGCTTCACCGGACTGCGCGTCGGCCTCTCGGCGGCGCGCGGCATTGCGCTCGCGGCTCACAAGGTAGCGGTCGGCGTCACCACGCTGTCGGCCTATGCCGCGCCCGTGGTCAGCGAGAGCGGCGAGCATCCGGTGATCTCGGCGATCGATGCCCGCCACGATCAGGTCTATTTCCAGGTGGTCAGCGGCAACGGCAGTTCGCTGATCCGGCCGCGCGTCGCGCCGATCGCGGAGGCGCTCGAAGCATCCCGCTTCGGCGCGCCGCATCTGGTCGGCAATGCCGCAAAAATTCTCGCCGAGCGCTGGCCCGCCGAGGCGCCGCCGCCCGATCAAGGTCGATTCCTTGCCCGCGCCCGATATCAATTGGGTGGCGTGGCTCGGCGCTGCGGTCAATCCGCCACTCGGCGCCGGCGCGTCCGTTCTATCTGCGCGCGCCCGACGCCAAGCCTTCACAGGACATCGCTTCGGCGCCGCCGGCAGCATCGTCATGACCTGGCTCTCCACGCTCTGGAGCGGCGGCACGCCGGTGGTCGAGCCTGCGCAGTTGCGCGATGCCGCGCGGCTTGCGCAATTGCACGGCGCGTCGTTTCACCGCGGCTGGGGCGAAGGCGAGTTCGAAACCATGCTGCGCGAGCGCAACACGCTGGTGCATCGCCTGCAGCTGGGACGCAAGACCGTCGGCTTTGCGGTCTCGCGCATGGGCGCGGACGAAGCCGAAATTTTGTCGATCGCGGTCGATGCCGCCTATCGCGGCCGCGGCTGGTCGCGCAACTCTGCTGCTGACCCATCTCGGCCATCTCGCGGGCAGAGGCGTGCGCACGATCTTCCTCGAGGTCGAGGAAAACAATCATCCGGCGCGGCGGCTCTATGAACGGAACGGTTTTTCCACCGTCGGGCGCCGCGAAAGCTACTATCGCCAGAGCGGCGGGGAACAACTGAACGCACTTCTGATGCGCCGCGACTTGTCGTAGAATGCTCTAGTGTCCCGGTTCTGACATTCGCA
The DNA here is from genome assembly GCA_963732085.1 of uncultured Alphaproteobacteria bacterium. Taxonomy (GTDB): domain Bacteria; phylum Pseudomonadota; class Alphaproteobacteria; order Rhizobiales; family Xanthobacteraceae; genus Bradyrhizobium. Next base: position 58,587 of record CAVSYJ010000005.1, read on the forward strand.
TGATCTTGCGGCGGGCGCGCTTGCGAATGTCAGAACCAAAGGGACACTAGCAATTATAGAATCTAGTGCGGCTTTGGATTTGACATTCGCTATGAGGACTCGCAGAAACACTGAAGCGAATGTCAAATCCGCCGCACTGGTGGCAAAAAGCGCTTTCACCGGGGCAAGGCGATGACCGCATTGAAATCTCCGTCCGCTGCGAAAACCTCCGACATCGAAGCGCGCTGTGCCGCGACCGGCATGCGCATGACCGAGCAGCGGCGGGTGATCGCGCGCGTGCTGGCGGAAGCGGCCGACCATCCCGACGTCGAGGAATTGTATCGCCGCTGCGTTGCCGTCGACGACAAGATCTCGATCTCCACCGTGTACCGCACCGTCAAGCTGTTCGAGGACGCCGGGATCATCGAGCGGCACGATTTCCGCGAGGGCCGCGCCCGCTACGAGCAGATGCGCGACAGCCATCACGACCATCTGATCAATCTGCGCGACGGCAAGGTGATCGAATTCACCAACGAAGAGATCGAGAAGCTGCAGGCCGAGATCGCCCGCAAGCTCGGCTACAAGCTGGTCGATCACCGGCTCGAACTGTACTGCGTGCCGCTCGACGACGACTCGAAGAGCTAGCGCGATCGTGCCGACCGATCTCGTCATCTTCGATTGCGACGGCGTGCTGGTCGACAGCGAGGTCATCTCCTGCCGCGCGCATGCGGAGACGCTGACGCGTCACGGCTATCCGATCACGGCGGAGCAGGTGCTGCAGCGCTTCCTCGGCGTGTCCGACCGCGAAGCGCGGCGAACGATCGAAACCGAGATCGGCCGAAAGCTGCCCGACGATTTCGAAATGCAGATGAAGCAGGCGGCGTTGCAACTCTACGCGCATCATCTGCATTTGATACCGCACGTCGCCGAGACCGTTGCGGCGATCGGCCTGCCGAAATGCGTGGCGTCGAGCGGCACGCCGGAGAAGATCCGTCACGGCCTGACGTGCGCCGGGCTCTACGATCAACTCGCGCCGCATATTTTCTCCGCCGTGCAGGTCAAGCGCGGCAAGCCTGCGCCCGACCTGTTCCTGTTCGCGGCCGAGCAGATGGGAGCGGCACCCGAGCGTTGCGTCGTCGTGGAGGACAGCGTGCCTGGCGTAACCGGCGCGCGTGCGGCCGGAATGACGGTGCTGGGTTTCCATGGCGGCAGCCATTGTACGCCCGGTCACGCGGCGACGCTGCGCGCGGCCGGCGCGCACGCGACCTTCGACGATATGCGGCAATTGCCGGCCCTGATCGCTCAAAATGAGCGCCTCATCGCTGGATTTCCGGCCTCTTAGGCTATATCTCACCCCTGCGCCCCGATGGCGCCGTGTCCTTATCCCTGCTCCAGGTTCCATGACGCCGCCGCGCAAGCTGCACATCAAGTCCTATGGCTGCCAGATGAATGTCTACGATGCGCAGCGCATGGTGGACACGCTGGGCGGCGAAGGCTTTGTCGAGACCGCGAGCGCCGAGGATGCGGACCTCGTCATCCTCAACACCTGCCACATCCGCGAGAAGGCCTCCGAGAAGGTCTATTCGGAGCTCGGGCGGCTGCGCGTCGCACGGGACGAAGCCGCGCGTCAAGCGGCCGCGACATGAAGATCGCGGTCGCCGGCTGTGTCGCCCAGGCCGAAGGCGAGGAGATCATCCGCCGCGCGCCCGTGGTCGACGTCGTGGTCGGCCCGCAGAGCTATCATCATCTGCCGCAACTGCTCGAACGCGCAGCGCGCGGAGAGAAGGCGATCGAGACCGAATTTCCGGCCGAGGACAAGTTCGGCTTCCTGCCGCAGCCGAAACCGGATGCGATCCGCGCGCGCGGCATCTCGGCTTTCGTCACCGTGCAGGAAGGCTGCGACAAGTTCTGCACCTTCTGCGTGGTGCCGTACACGCGCGGCGCGGAAGTCTCCCGCCCGGTCGAGAAAATCGTCGATGACGTGAAGCGGCTCGCCGAGAACGGCGTGCGCGAGCTCACGCTGATCGGGCAGAACGTCAACGCCTATCATGGCGAAGGACCGGACGGACAAAGCTGGCCGCTCGGCAAGCTCTTGCATCGCCTTGCCGGGATTCCCGGCATCGCGCGGCTGCGTTATTCCACCAGCCATCCCCGCGACGTCGACGATTCCCTGATCGAGGCCCATCGCGATTTGCCGGCACTGATGCCGTTCGTGCATCTGCCGGTGCAGTCCGGTTCCGACCGGATCCTGGCGGCGATGAACCGCAAACATACCGTCAAGGATTACCTCGATGTCATCGAGCGTTTTCGGCGCGCCCGCCAAGACATTGCATTTTCATCGGATTTTATCGTCGGCTTCCCCGGCGAAAGCGCGGAAGATTTTTCCGCCACACTCGCGCTTGTCACGCAAATCGGATACGCTGCCGCTTATTCGTTCAAATATTCGCCGCGGCCGGGGACGCCTGCGGCGGACATGCGGGAGACGGTTTCAGCGGCTGACATGGACGAGCGATTGGCGCGGCTCCAGGAATTGATCGACAGCCAGCAATCGGCCTTCAACAAGGCTGCGATTGGCACCACCGTCGATGTGCTGTTCGAGCGGCCCGCGCGCAATCCCGGCCAGATCGTCGGCCGCACCGCCTGGCTGCAGCCGGCCCATGTCATGGCATCGCCCGACATCATCGGCCAGGTGCTGCCGGTCCGAATCGACAGCCTCGAACGTTACAGCCTCAAGGGCGAACTCGCGCCAGCGCAGCAGCGCGTTTCCGCGGCGTCTCACCCAGATCAGCATTGGAGCCTGAACCCTTGCCAAAAAGCGCATCGGATTCACCCTCGCTCGTTCCCAGCCGCAAATTTGACCGCGACATGCAGGTTCCGCCCGAGACACAGGTCGTCATCGACTTCGACGACAATCGCGCCGTGTCGTCGCTGGTCGGACCCTATGGCCAAAACCTGGCGCAGATCGAGCGGCGGCTCGGCATCGTCGTCGACTCCCGCGGCAATCACATCACGATCGCCGGCTCGCGCGATGGCTGCGACGCCGCGCGGCGGGTGCTGGAGACGCTCTATGCACAGGCCGCGCAAGGCCACGATCTCGCCCAGGGCGACGTCGATGGCGCGATCCGCGCCGTGATCGCGCAGGGCTCGCTGTTCGAATACGACGCCAAGACCGCGAAGTCGGCGTTCGAGACCATCAACCTGCGCAAGCGCCCGGTGCGGGCGCGCACCGCCGCGCAGGATTCCTATATCCGCGCGCTGAAGCGGCATGAGCTGGTGTTCGGCATCGGTCCGGCCGGCACCGGCAAGACCTGGCTTGCGGTCGCGCATGCCGCGCAGCTGTTCGAGCGCAAGGAGGTCGACCGCATCATCCTGACGCGGCCGGCAGTCGAAGCCGGCGAGCGGCTCGGCTTCCTGCCAGGCGACCTCAAGGACAAGGTCGATCCCTACTTGAGGCCGATCTACGACGCGCTGTACGACCTGATGGATGCGCGCATCGTCGAACGCGCGATGCAGAGCGGCGAGATCGAGATCGCGCCGCTCGCCTTCATGCGCGGCCGCACACTGACCAATGCCGCCATCATCCTCGACGAGGCGCAGAACACCACGCCAATGCAGATGAAGATGTTCCTCACCCGGCTCGGCGAGAACAGCCGCATGATCGTGACCGGCGATCCCTCGCAGGTCGACCTGCCGCACGGCCAGGCCTCGGGCCTCACCGAGGCCACGCGGCTGCTCGATCGTGTCGAGGGCATCGCGCAGGTGAAATTCACCGCCGAAGACGTGATCCGCCATGAATTGGTCGCGCGAATTGTTGCGGCCTACGAAGCCGCACCGAAGAAGCCGGCCGGCGGAAAGTAGGAGCGGCTGCGCTTTGGAGCGCGCCGGAGCCAGGTTTTGTCCCAACTCACCCTTCCCATCACCGAGGTTCTCGTGGTCGCCGAGTGCTGGCAGGACGCACCCGATGCCGAGGCCATCATCCAGCGCGCGATCGCGGCGGCGGCGGAGAGCGTGGACGCCGATGTCGGCGAGGCCGAGCTTGCGGTGATGCTGACCGACGATTCCGGGATTCGCACCCTGAACGGCAACTGGCGAGGCATCGACAAGGCGACCAACGTGCTGTCGTTCCCCGCGCTGCAACCGACCGGCGCGCGCAAGCCCGGCGACGCGCCGCGCATGCTCGGCGACATCGCAATCGCCTATCAGACCATGCGGCGGGAAGCCGATGAGGAACAAAAGCCGTTCGATCATCATTTGAGCCATCTTGCGGTGCACGGGTTCCTGCATTTGATTGGCTACGATCACGAAACCGAGGCTGACGCCGAAGCGATGGAATCGCTGGAGATCGAGATACTGGCGCGGCTCGGAATTCCCGATCCCTATGCGGGCCGGGAGCGAATGGACTGAGATGGCGGATTCTGAACCGACCCACGACAATCCGCGCAACACGCGCAACTTGCCCGCGGTGGTGCCGCAGGGACGAGGCCGGCCGCTCGACGTCCGAAAACTGGCTGCTGCGCGCGGTCCGTGCCCTGTTCGGCTGGAAGGCGGGATCGGTGCGCGACGACCTGCAAGTCGTGCTCGATGCCTCGCAGCCCGACGAGGTCGGCTTTTCCGCGGTCGAGCGCACCATGCTGCGCAATATCCTCGGCCTGCATGAGCGCCGGCTTGCCGACGTGATGGTGCATCGCGCCGACATCATCGCGGTCAAGCGCGACATTCCGCTCGGCGAGCTGATGGACCTGTTCGAGCGCGCCGCGCACTCCCGCCTCGTGGTCTACAACGAGACCCTCGACGATCCCGAAGGCATGGTGCACATCCGCGACCTGCTCGGCTTCATGACCGTGCGGGCGCGCGTGCAGACCAATACGAAAGCGCGACGCAAGAAGCCGCCGCCGGCGGGACTCGACCTGCGCACGGTCGATCTGGCGCTGCCGCTGGCGGACGCCAACATCATCCGCAAGCTGCTCTATGTGCCGCCCTCGATGCGCGCGATCGATTTGCTGGCGCAGATGCAGGCCTCGCGCATCCATCTCGCGCTGGTCGTCGACGAATATGGCGGCACCGACGGCCTGGTCTCGATCGAGGACATCGTCGAGCAGATCGTCGGCGAGATCGACGACGAGCATGACAGCGATGAGCCGCCGGCGATCGTGCGGCAACCCGACAATTCCTTCATTGCGGATGCGCGCGCGAGCCTCGACGACGTTCGCGCCGTGATCGGCGACGAGTTCGTGTCCGGCGAGGCCGGCGAAGAGGTGCAGACGCTCGGCGGCTATCTGGTCAGCCATGTCGGCCGTTTGCCGGTGCGCGGCGAGGTGATCTCCGGTCCCGGAAATTTCGAGGTCGAAGTGCTCGACGCAGATCCGCGGCGGGTCAAACGGCTGCGGATCGCCGCGCGCAAGGAACGCGCCGCGCCGCGTACGCAGCGTGAGAGCCGGCGCCGCGAGGCGGCGTCCGAGACGCCGCCCGCACAGGCTAACGACAATGCGAGCCCGAGCCCGCCGCCGGCCGAGGGAAGCGGGTCGCAGTGATCATATCAGATAAACTTCGCGGCGCCGGCCTTTCGATCATCCTCGCCTGGGGATGGAAGCGCGCTGTGATCGCGCTTGCGGCCGGCGCACTGTCGACGCTGGCGATGGCGCCGTTCAACGCCTGGCCGGTGCTGTTTCTGACCTTTCCGGTGGCGGTCTGGCAGATCGACGGCGCAGGCGCCGGCCGCATGCGCGGCATTCCGGCGGCGGCGCTGACCGGTTGGTGCTTCGGGCTCGGTTATTTCGTGCCGGGCCTCTACTGGATCGGCAACGCCTTCCTGGTCGATCCCTCGACTTTGCGTGGCTGATGCCGTTCGCGGTGCTGGGTCTGCCGGCTTATCTTGCTCTGTTCACCGGCTTCGGCTTCGCGCTGGCGCGGGCTGCTCTGGACCCGCGACGCCTCGCGCGTGCTGGCGCTCGCGATCAGCCTCACCATCGCCGAATGGCTGCGCGGCCATGTCCTGACAGGCTTTCCCTGGAATGCGTACGGCTATGCGCTGTTCCGGCCGCTGGCGCTGGCGCAGACGGCGTCGCTGATCGGACTGTGGGGCATGACGTTCCTCACCGTCGCGATCTTTGCCTCGCCTGCCGCGCTGATCGACAGCGCCTCGCGCGGGCGCAAGCCGTGGAGCGCGCCGGCGGCGGCACTCGCAGTACTCGTTGCGATGGGAATTTTCGGCGCGATCCGCCTGTCGATGGAACCGACGCGTCTGGTCGGCAATGTCCGCCTCCGCATCATGCAGCCCAATCTGCAGCAGGACGTCAAATTCAATTACTCCGCCAAAGCGGCGGTGATGCAGAAATATCTGACGCTGTCCGATCGCGCCTCGGGACCGCAATCCACCGGCGTGCGCGACGCCACCATCCTGATCTGGCCGGAATCGGCATTCCCGTTCTTCCTGACCCGCGAGGCTGACGCGATGGCGCAGATCGCGGCGTTACTGCCAAAGGAGACCGTGCTGATCACCGGCTCGGTGCGCGCACCCGATCAGCCGCGAAACCTGCCGGTCACGCGCGCCTATAACTCGATCTATGTCATCGATCACGACGGCAACGTGCTCGACGTCTACGACAAGCTGCACCTGGTCCCGTTTGGCGAGTTCCTGCCATTCCAGGATTGGATGGAAAGGCTGGGCTTCGAGCAGCTCACCAAGGTTCAGGGCGGATTCATTCCGGGCACCGTGCGGCGCACGATGGCCATTCCCGGCGCGCCGCGCGCGCTACCATTGATCTGCTACGAGGCGATTTTTCCCGCCGACATTGCCTCGCGCGAACGACCGGCCGGGCTGGATCGTCAACCTGACGAATGACGGCTGGTTTGGAATTTCAACCGGCCCTTATCAGCACCTCGAGCAGGCGCGCATGCGCGCCATCGAGCAGGGATTGCCGGTGGTTCGCGCCGCCAATACGGGCATCTCCGCCGTGATGGACCCCTTGGGACAATTCGTCGCACGTCTGGGTCTCGGCATCGAAGGCGTGCTGGATTCGCCACTGCCGGCGGCCAATCCGCCGACCGTCTACGCCCGCCTCGGCGACGCGCCAATCGCAGTAATCATCGCTGTTGCCTTGATATTCGTGGTTCTGCGGCGCTCGGCAAAACGCCGCGCGTGACGGCGCGTTTTGCGCGCGCCAACTCCCGTCCGGCTTTCGATTTCCAATAGAAACATTCCAGCCAGCGAAAGCCGGACAGTTGACAGACCGTCACTGCGCTCCGCATTCTGTTCAGAACCAGAAGAATCCAGTCAGTTCATTGCTCAAATTGTCTGCAATGCTACCCGGCCTCCGAGCAGGATTTGACGGTGTTGGCGCCGGAGGCTTGCGCTTCTTTCCCGGCCCGATCGCAAGGAGAGTTGGCAATGGCGACTAAGGCACCCAACCCGATCGATAAATATGTCGGCAGTCGGGTGCGGATGCGCCGCATCATGCTCGGCATGAGCCAGGAAAAGCTCGGCGAAGCGCTCGGGCTGACCTTCCAGCAAATCCAGAAATACGAGAAGGGCACCAACCGGGTCGGCGCCAGCCGCATCCAGCAGATCTCCGAAATCCTGCAGGTGCCGGTGTCGTTCCTGTTCGAGGGCGGGCCGACCGGCGCTCGCGGCAACGGCTTCGGCGAAGGCGACTTCGCCGACTTATGTGTCGGATTTCCTCGCGACCTCCGAAGGGCTGGCGCTGACGCGCGCCTTCACGCGCATCGCCGACTCCAAGCTTCGGCGCAGCATCGTCGACCTGGTCGAGCAGATCGCCGCGCGCGAGGCCCCGGCGAAAACCTGATATTGCCAAAACCTGATATTTCATCGTCGATCGAGCATTGACGCGGATTGGGCAGAAGCGCATGAGAGGTGCGCTTGATTACCGCAGATGTGCCGATGACCGCGACCAATCCCTTCGATTCCAGCACCATCCTCGACGGCATCCGCCGATGGGTCGAGATCGAAACGCCGACCGACGTACCCGCACAGGTCAACAAGCTCGCCGACATCGTGGCGGACGGCTATCGCGGCCTGCCGGCCACGGTCGAGCGCATCGCCGGCAAGGACGGCTGCGGCGATCATCTGGTCGCCCGCTCCGTCCTGGGGACAGGATGCGCCGGGCATTCTCGTGCTGAGCCATCTCGACACCGTGCATCCGCTCGGCTTCATCGAGCGCCTGCCGTTTTCGATTCAGGGCGACGCCGCCTTCGGCCCCGGCATCTACGACATGAAGGGCGGCGCCTATCTCGCCTATCATGCGTTCCGGCAACTCTGCGCCAATGGCGCGCGCTCGCCGCTCGGCGTCACGCAACTCTTCGTCTCGGACGAGGAGATCGGCAGCCCGACCTCGCGCGCGCTGATCGAGGCCGAGGGACAGAAGGCGAAATATGTGCTGGTGACCGAGCCCGCGCGCGACGGCGGCAAGATCGTCACGGGACGCAAGGGCGTCGGCCGCTTCGAAGTCTTCATCAAGGGACGGCCGGCGCATGCCGGCACCCGCCCGCAGGATGGCCGCAGCGCCATCCGCGAGCTCGCCAATGTGATCCAGACGCTGGAGGCGATGAACGATCCGAAACGCAGGATCACCGTGACGGTGGGCGTGGTCAGGGGCGGAACGCGGCCGAACGTCATTCCTGAAGAAGCCTATGCGCAAGTCGACCTGCGCATGCCGACCATTGCCGATGCCGACGAGATGGTGCCGAAGATCCTGGGCCTGAAATCGCGCAGCGAAGGCGTGACGCGTGAAGGTCGTCGGCGGATTGAATCGGCCGCCCTACGAAAAGGGCAACGCCGTCGCGGCGCTGTATCGAGCACGCGAAAGGGCTTGCCGCCGAAATCGGCTTCGAGCTGGTGGACACGTTCACGGGCGGCGGCTCCGACGGCAATTTCACCGCGCCTCATACCGCAACCCTCGACGGGCTCGGCGTCGACGGCAAGGGCGCGCATACCCATTACGAGCAGCTGTACATTTCGTCGATCGAGCCGCGCGCGCGGCTGCTCTATCGGCTGTACCAGACGCTGCGATGACCGCGCCTGATCCGGCGATTCAGCCAGACGCGACCGCGCGGTCGGCGACGACGACGCGCGGCAGGGCTCGTTCTTCGGCCGCCGCAAGGGCCACAAGCTTCGCGCGCATCAGGCCGACCTCATAGAGAACCTGCTGCCGCATCTCGCACTCGATATCGCCGGCGAAGCGCCCGCCGATATCAGCGAACTCTTCGATCCCAAGACCGAGCGACCTGCGGCTCGAGATCGGCTTCGGCGGCGGCGAGCATCTCGTTGCCGAGGCGCAGCGCTTTGCGGAGACGGGCTTCATCGGCTGCGAGCCTTATGTCAACGGCATGGCAAAGATCCTGGCGCAGATCGAGGCCCACAATATCGGCAACATCCGCCTGTTCGCCGGTGACGCCGCCGAATTGCTGGCATGGCTGCCAGCAGCACTCGCTGTCGCGGATCGACCTGATCCATCCCGATCCCTGGCCGAAGCGGCGGCACTGGAAACGGCGTTTCGTGCAGGATGCGAATGTCAGGGCGATGGCGCGCGTGCTGAAGCCGTCGGGCGAATTCCGCTTTGTCAGCGACATCGACGATTACTGCGCCTGGACGCTGGCGCATCTCATGCGCTCTGCCGGATTTCCGCTGGATGGCCGAGCGTGCCGACGACTGGCGCAAGCCGTGGGACGGCTACACCATGACGCGCTATGGCAGGAAAGCCGAACGCGAGGGACGCGTGTCGAGTTATCTGCGATTTCAGCGCGATTGGCTAGGACTTCGCGGTCTTGGCCGCCCGCGCCTTCTTCGCGTCGGTCGCTTCCCACACCATGCGCTTTCCCCGCTCGCGCCCGAGCAACTCGATCGGGTCGTGATTGTCGATATGGCCGAACTGTCCCTTGTAGACGCTGTAGCCGCACAGCTCCTGCAGCCGCCGCGGAAATTTCCGCGCGATGTCCATGGGAATGCCGAGCTGCAAATTCTCCTGCTGCCGCATCCAGCCCCAGCAATAGGCGCAGGAGAACGCGAAGCGGCGCGCATCGCTGGTGTTGGCGCCGCCGCCATGCCACAGCGCGCTGTCGAACAGCATCACGCTGCCGGCCGGCATGGTCGCGGTGACCGCGTCGTAGTCCTTGCCGTATTCGGGCGAGGAATCGAATTTGTGGCTGCCCGGCACGATCCGCGTCGCGCCATTGTCGGCCCTGAAATCCGTCAGCGCCCAGATCGCATTGATGGTGATCGGAATGTGCGGCCGCGGCAGCGGAATCAGCTGCGTGTCCTCGTGGATCGGCTGCGCGACCTCGCCGGGTCCGAGCACCAGCGAGCAGAACGACGACAGCAGGCACTCGCTGTCGAGCACGCGCTCCACCACCGGCAACACATTGTCGTGCAGCGGCACCTCCCGGAAAATCTCGTCATAGGTGAGGAGGTTGTTGATGCGCAGCGTCTTGAATCCCTCGAACGAAGTTTTGGCCGGTCCAGATTGTGCTCGCGCTCGATACGCTCGACCGCCTGCTTCAGTCCCTCGACCAGTGCGGGCGAAGCCGCGCCCTCGATCACGGTAAAACCGTCGTCGCGGATTTTTTCGGCGTGCGAGGCAATGGCGGCTTCCGTCAGCATAGCTAGTACTCCCTGATGGCGGGAGCATAGCGGGCGGCGACGGGCTTTGAAAAGAGAGAGGAGGTTTAAGGCCGGCTCTTCCAGAAATTCACCACACGCTCGGCGGTGGACGGCATCAGCTTGGCAAAATTGACGCGCGCCGCCTCGATATCGGCGGGCGCAGGCACGCGGTTCGGCCCGAGCCGAAGCAGGATCAGGGCGCGCACCGTCGCCCATTCGAGCCCGATGGTCTTGCCGACGATCAGGATCGGATCGAAACGTTCGCCGGCGATCAGACTGTCGAGGATCGGTATCTTCACGCCCGACATCGCCGACAGCGCCGCGACCGATTCCTCGTAACGATAGGATTTGGCAAATCCGAGCAGCGCGGCCTCGTTGAGATTGCCGGCCTCGTGCAGCGCCAGGATCGTGCGTTGCGCCGGCACGAAATCGCGCTTGCTCTCGAAGCGTTCGGGAACGCCCGAGATCTGCGCCATCGCCTGCTTGATCGCGCCCTGCCGCTCGGGCTTGACGACGTCGAACAGGCGGCGGCGGATCACGTCGAGCGATCCGGCCAATAGCTGCTTCAGCCGCTCGTCGGGGAGATCGTTGCGCTGGCCGACGGTCAGGGTCAGCACGCCGTCCTGGCTGGCGCGCTTGATCAGCTCGCCGTAGCCGGCTTCCGAGAACAGCGCGCCATTGTTGCCGGCCGCGCGCCGGATCACCTCGCGATCGCCACGCCGCACGATGACATCGGTGAGATCGGTCGAGAGCGCCGATCGTTCCGACATCGCCAGCAGATGTCCCTGTCCCTTCACCCGCGCGATCTCGAGCAGCGTGTCCTCGTCCAGCACCGGCGAGCGGCGCAGCAGGGGACCTGCGACCATGATCTCGTTCTCGCGCGCCAGCCGCCCGACCAGCACGCGCGGCGCATTGACGACCAGCGACATCCGTTCGGCCAGTTCGACCCGCGCCACGCAGCTCGGCATGTCGGAACGAGGCCGATCAGGATCTCGTCGAAGAGGTCGACGTGAACAGGCCGGAAATTGGCGGCGTCCTCGAAGAACAGCTCGGAGATCAGGCGCGCCGCCTCGGTACGGCGCTGCGGATCGCCGTTCCTGACGATCTCCTCGAGTCCCGGGATCATCGACGCGGCGACTGTCATCAAACTCTACTCGGTACGCACGCGATATAAGGGGCCAGACGTCCGCCCGCGGAGCGGGCAAGGGATTACCGGCAATCTAGGCGGCACTTTGGTGAAGGAAGGGTTAGATTTAGGCCGGCCGAATTGCCGCGAAATCCCGCCCCTTGGCCTTGCTGGCTGGTCGGAAAAGCGCTATATGAGCCGCAACTTAAGGTCTCATACGAAACGCGTATTGAGAGTGGGCCCCTCCGGACCCGCTCTTTTTTATTACCTGAGCCCACCGGAACCGCCTTTCGCCGCTCCGGGGACGCGAACCAAGACAAGCAAGAGCCCGTTTGACGCTGGATATGACCGAACCGACTGCTGGTTCCATGGACGCCGAACTGCTGGCCGAGCCGCGCCTGGTGGTCGAGCCCGGGGTGGCGGCGCGCGTCTCTGCCGTCGCCGGCCCCGTCCTGCAGCAGCTGGGCTATCGTCTCGTGCGCATCCGGATTTCCGGCGAGGCCGGCTGCACCGTGCAGGTCATGGCGGAACGGCCGGACGGATCGATGCAGATCGAGGATTGCGAAGCGGTGTCGCGCGCGCTGTCGCCGGTGCTCGATATCGCCGATCCGATCGATCGCGCCTATCGGCTGGAGATTTCCTCGCCGGGCATCGACCGGCCGCTGGTGCGCCGTTCCGATTTCGAGCGTCACGCCGGCCATCTCGTCAAAATCGAGATGGCGGTCGCCAGTCACGGCCGCAAGCGGTTCCGCGGCACACTCGTCGGCGTTGAGGGCGATGCGGCGAGGCTGCATCGCGACGATGCGCGCGCGGACGAGGAGGTCGACGTGCTGCTGGCGATGGAGGACATCGCCGAGGCGAAACTCGTGCTGACCGACGAATTGGTCGCGGAATCGATGCGGCGCGGCAAGGCTGCCGAGCGCGAATTAAGCGCAAAGTCTCGGACTGGAGCCGCCGCCACCGCCGCATGCCAAAAAACCCGATCTTTCGAAGAGCAACAAGCCGAAACCGAAATTGAAGCCGAACAAACCCGCCCCGAAAAACACCAAGCAACATCGCCTCGCCGCCGACAGGGCGCGCAGGGGCGAAATCGACCTGACCGAAGGAGACTAAGCCATGGCCGTCAGCGCCAACAAACTCGAACTGCTGCAGATCGCCGATGCGGTCGCGCGCGAGAAGTCGATCGACCGCGGGATCGTGATCGCCGCGATGGAGGACGCCATCGCGAAAGCGGCTCGCGCCCGCTACGGCGCCGAGACCGACGTGCATGCCGAGATCGATGCCAAGAAGGGCGAGTTGCGGCTGTCGCGCCACATGCTGGTGGTCGAACTGGTCGAGAACTCAGTCCAACCAGATTTCGCTGGCCGATGCGCAGCGCGCCAATCCCGGCGCCCAGGTTGGCGACACCATCGCCGACACGCTGCCGCCGCTGGAATACGGCCGCATCGCCGCGCAGTCGGCCAAGCAGGTGATCGTGCAGAAGGTGCGCGAGGCCGAGCGCGACCGGCAATACCAGGAGTTCAAGGACCGCATCGGCGACATCGTCAACGGTATCGTCAAGCGCGTCGAATATGGCAGCGTCATCGTCGATCTCGGGCGTGGCGAGGCCATCATCCGCCGCGACGAAATGCTGCCGCGCGAGGTGTTCCGCAACGGCGACCGCGTCCGCGCCTATATTTTCGACGTACGCCGCGAGACCCGCGGGCCGCAGATTTTCCTGTCCCGCACCCATCCGCAGTTCATGGCAAAGCTGTTCGCGCAGGAAGTGCCGGAAATCTATGACGGCATCGTCGAGATCAAGGCGGTTGCCCGCGATCCCGGCTCGCGCGCCAAGATCGGCGTGATTTCGCGCGACTCCTCGGTCGATCCGGTCGGCGCCTGCGTCGGCATGCGCGGCTCGCGCGTGCAGGCCGTGGTCAACGAGCTGCAGGGCGAGAAGATCGACATCATTCCGTGGTCGCCCGATATCGCGACCTTCGTCGTCAACGCGCTGGCGCCCGCCGAAGTCGCCAAGGTCGTCATCGACGAGGAGCGCGAGCGCATCGAGGTCGTGGTGCCCGACACCAACAACCAGCTGTCGCTGGCGATCGGCCGCCGCGGCCAGAACGTGCGGCTCGCCTCCCAGCTCACCGGCTGGGACATCGACATCCTGACCGAACAGGAGGAATCGGAGCGCCGCCAGGCCGACTTCGAGAACTCGACCCGCGTGTTCATGGAATCGCTCGATGTCGACGAGGTCGTCGGCCAGCTGCTTGCCTCCGAGGGCTTCACCTCGGTCGAGGAGCTGGCGCTCGTCGATGTCAGAGAACTCGCCGGGATCGAAGGTTTCGACGAAGACACCGCCAACGAGCTGCAGAACCGCGCCAGGGAATATCTGGATCGGCAGGAGGCCGAACTCGAGGCCAGGCGCAAGGAGCTCGGCGTCGAGGACGCCATGAAGGACGTTCCCGGCATCACCTCAAAGGCACTGGTCAAGCTCGGCGAGAACGACGTCAAGACGGTCGAGGACCTCGCCGGCTGCGCCACCGACGATCTCGTCGGCTGGACCGAGCGCAAGGAAGGCAGCGAGCCGGTCAAGCATGCCGGCTTCCTCGATGGCATCGAGATTTCCCGCGAGGATGCCGAGGGGCTGATCATGCAGGCGCGCGTCAAGGCCGGCTGGATCACCGAGGCCGACCTTGCCAAGCCGTCCGAGGAGGCTGAGGTCTCCGAAGACCAGCCTGCCGTTTGAGCCGCCTGTTCCGTAAAAGTGGAGACCGGTTTTGCGACAAGAACACACGCCAGATAAAGCGACATAGGGAGATGGCCCACGCATGCTCGCCATGGCTGACCCAGATCTCGATAACGGGCCGCGGACCGACAAGTCCGCGACGTTGCGGATGTGCGCGGTCAGCCGCGAGCAGAGGCCGGTCGATGAGCTGATCCGCTTCGTGGTCTCGCCCCAGGGCGAGGTCGTCCCCGATCTCAAGCGCAAGCTTCCGGGCCGGGGCCTGTGGATTTCCGCGTCGCGCCAGACGGTTGCGGAAGCGGTCCGGCGTCACCAATTCTCCAGAGGCTTCAAGCGGGACGTCCGCGTCGCGGAAAGCCTGGCCGCCGATACCGAAACCCTGCTGGCGCGAGCTACCGTCGAGGCGCTGGCGATCACCGCCAAGGCCGGCCAGGTGATATCCGGCTTTGCCAAGGTCGAAGCCGCGCTGGCGGACCGGAAGGATCGGGCGGCCATTGCGGCCCTGGTCCACGCCTCCGACGGGGCTCCCGACGGAATCCGCAAATTGCAGGCGCTGGCCCGGCAAAATGCCGGGATTAACCCTGAATTATCGGAGTTTCCGGCCGTCAACGCGCTGAGTTCGGCAGAATTGGATTTGGCACTGGGCCGGTCAAATGTGGTACATGCTGCGCTGCTCGCGGGCCCGGCGAGCAAGACATTCCTGTCGCGCAGCCAGACCCTGGTCCGATACCGGGCGGCCGACGCCGACAAGACTGCCGGAACCGCGGCCCGGAATTCGAGATAAATACGACTTGTATCAATCGACGGTGCGCGACGCGCACCACAGGAACTTAGGACTTTTGAATGGCCGATACGACTAGCCCTGGCGACAAGAAACTCGGTGTGACGGGCAAGACCCTTTCGCTCAAGCCGCGTGTCGAGACCGGCACTGTGCGCCAGAGTTTCCCGCACGGCCGTACCAAACAGGTCGTGGTCGAGAAGCGTGGCAAGCGCCGCATCGGCGGCGAGGGGCCTGCGACCGAGATCGCACGTGCGCCCGAGCCCGCCGCCGCCAAGGCTGCACCGCGCTCCTGCCAAAGCGCCGCTCGGCCGTCCCGCGGCGAGCCCGCCAGCCGGCTGCGGCTGTGCGCGGCGGCTCCGGCGTGGTGCTGCGGACGCTGACCGAGGATGAGCATGCCGCGCGCGTCAGCGCACTGGCCGATGCTCGGGTGCGAGAAGTCGAGGAGCGGCGGATTGCCGAAGAGGAGGCCAAGCGCCGCGCCAGCCGCGAGGGCATCGAACAGGCCGAGCGCGAGGCCGCCGAAGCCCGCCGCAAGGCCGAAGAAGATCGCCATCGCGCCGACGAGGAGGCCAAGCGCAAGGCCGAGCTCGAAGCCAAGAAGCGCTTTGGCGAGGCCGAAACGCCCGCTACGCCGCGCCGCGCAAGCCGCGGCCGCCGCACGCACGCCGGCAGCGGCCCGCACGCCGCCGACCGTCCGCGCCCCGGGCGTTGCGGCCGAACCGGATGAGGATGAGGGTCCGCGCCAGGTTCGCCGCGGCCCGGGCGGCGCAATGCGCCCCGTGGTGGCGCCGAAACCTACTCACCGGCCGGGGCCGCAGAAGCAGCGCGGCCGTCTCACCCTCGTCACCGCGCTCAATGCCGACGAGGTCCGCGAGCGCTCGATCGCCTCGTTCCGCCGCCGTACCCAGCGCCTGAAAGGACACGCGTCCAACGAGCCCAAGGAAAAGCTCATCCGCGAAGTCATCATCCCCGAGGCCATCACCATCCAGGAACTCGCCAACCGCATGTCGGAGCGCGCGGTCGAAATCATCCGCATGCTGATGAAGCAGGGCGCGATTCACAAGATCACCGACGTGATCGACGCCGACACCGCGCAGCTGATCGCCGAGGAATTGGGCCACTCGGTGAAACGCGTCGCTGCCTCCGACGTCGAGGAAGGCCTGTTCGACAGCGTCGACGATTCCAACGACACCGAGCCGCGCTCGCCGGTCGTGACCGTGATGGGCCATGTCGACCACGGCAAGACCTCGCTGCTCGACGCGCTGCGTCACGCCAACGTGGTCTCCGGCGAAGCCGGCGGCATCACCCAGCACATCGGCGCCTATCAGGTCACCTCGCCCGAGAGCGGCAAGAAGATCACCTTCATCGACACGCCCGGCCACGCCGCGTTCACCGCGATGCGCGCCCGCGGCGCCAAGGTCACCGACATCGTGGTGCTGGTGGTCGCCGCCGACGACGGCGTGATGCCGCAGACGGTGGAGGCGATCAACCACGCCAAGGCGGCGAAGGTGCCGATGATCGTCGCGATCAACAAGATCGACAAGCCGGATGCCAGGCCGGAGCGCGTGCGCACCGAGCTGCTGCAGCACGAGGTGCAGGTGGAATCGCTCGGCGGCGACGTCGTCGACGTCGAGGTCTCCGCCAAGAACAAGACCAATCTCGACCGCCTGCTCGAAATGATCGCGCTGCAGGCCGACATCCTCGAGCTGAAAACCAACTCCGAGCGTCCGGCCGAAGGCACCGTGATCGAGGCCAAGCTCGACCGCGGCCGCGGCCCGGTCGCGACCGTGCTGGTCCAGCGCGGCACGCTCAAGGTCGGCGACATCGTCGTGGCCGGCGCCGAGATGGGCCGCGTCCGCGCACTGATCAACGATCAGGGCGTCACCATCGACGAAGCCGGGCCATCGGTACCGGTCGAAGTGCTCGGTTTCAACGGCCCCCCGGAAGCCGGCGACCGGCTCGCGGTGGTCGACAATGAGGCCCGGGCCCGCGAAGTCACGAGCTACCGCGCCCACCAGAAGCGCGAGAACGCCGCCGCCTCGATCTCCGGCATGCGCGGCTCGCTCGAACAGATGATGTCGCAGCTCAAGACGTCGGGCCGCAAGGATTTCCCGCTGATCATCAAGGCCGACGTGCAGGGCTCGCTGGAAGCCATTCTCGGCTCGCTGGAGAAGCTCGGCACCGATGAGGTCGCCGCCCGCATCCTGCATGCCGGCGTCGGCGGCATCTCCGAATCCGACGTCACGCTGGCGGAAGGCTTCAACGCCGCGATCATCGGCTTCTCGGTGCGCGCCAACAAGGAGGCGGCGGCCGCCGCCAAGCGCAACGGCATCGAGATCCGCTACTACAACATCATCTACGACCTCGTGGATGACGTGAAAAAGGCGATGAGCGGCCTGCTCGCGCCCACATTGCGCGAAACCATGCTCGGCAATGCCGAGATCCTGGAAATCTTCAACATCTCCAAGGTCGGCAAGGTTGCGGGCTGCCGGGTCACCGACGGCACCGTGGAGCGTGGCGCCAATGTCCGGCTGATCCGCGACAACGTCGTCGTGCATGAGGGCAAGCTTTCGACCCTGAAGCGGTTCAAGGATGAAGTGAGGGAAGTGCAGGCCGGCCAGGAATGCGGCATGGCCTTCGAGAGCTACGGCGACATGCGCCCCGGCGACGTTATCGAGTGTTATCGCGTGGAGACGATCCAGCGCTCGCTGTAAGTCCAAATCTTACGAAGCGCTTGGAATCTTTTCGAAACCTGAAACAGGGCGTCGTGGCCGGAGTGACTTCCGGCCACCCTTGCCACTCTGATGAAGCATGAAAGACGTCAACACCCGCAAAAGATGCGGGCATTGACGATTTGAAAGACAACGATGCCGCGTCATCACCAGAAGAAAAATTCGGCCGGCGGCGGATCGCAGCGGCAATTGCGCGTCGGCGAAGTCCGTGCGCCATGCTGTTGCCGATATTCTCGCGCACGGTCGCGCGCACGATGCCGATCTCGAGGGCCACATCATTACGGTGCCCGAGGTCCGGATGTCGCCTGATCTCAAGCTTGCCACGGTCTACGTGATGCCGCTCGGCGGACGCGACACCGACATCGTGATCGCGGCGCTCGAGCGAAACAAGAAGTTCCTGCGCGGCGAAGTCGCGCGGCGCGTTAACCTGAAATTTTCGCCTGATCTCCGCTTCCACGTCGACGATCGATTCGACGAAGCGGAACGGATCGAGAAGTTGTTGCGAACGCCTGCGGTGCAGAGAGACCTCGCACCCGAATTCGGACGAAGAGAGATGATTGCATCACCCGCAAAAAGCGCGATCGAGCCGCCGAACGCGGATCAGCACGCGCTCCCCGAAAATAATTTTTCCGACGCGCATCAGGACTCGCTCGGCGACAATGATCCGCGCGACACGAAGTCGCAGCGGCAAAACAATCAGCCGCGGCGCGACAAGCGCGACGTCCATGGCTGGGTCGTGCTCGACAAGCCGATCGGCATGACCTCGACGCAGGCGGTCGCCGTGGTGAAGCGGCTGTTCTCCGCCAAGCGCGCTGGCCACGCCGGCACGCTCGATCCGCTGGCGTCAGGCGGTTTGCCGATCGCTCTTGGTGAGGCCACCAAGACCGTTCCCTTCGTGATGGACGGGCGAAAGCGCTATCGCTTCATGGTGCGTTGGGGCGAGGAGCGCGACACCGACGACACCGAGGGCCGGGTCGTCAAGACCAGCGACATCCGGCCGACGGCGGAGGCCATCCGTGCACTGCTGCCGCAATTCACCGGCGTGATCCAGCAGACCCCGCCGCGCTATTCCGCGATCAAGGTCCAGGGCGAGCGCGCCTATGATCTGGCGCGCGACGGCGAGATCGTCGAATTGGCCCCGCGTCCGGTCGAGATTCACCAATTAACCCTTGTCGAACAGATGGATAAGGACTTGTCCGTGTTCGACGCCGAGTGCGGCAAGGGAACCTATGTCCGGGCGCTGGCTCGCGATATCGGCCGGATTTTCGGCTGTTTCGGCCATATTTGCGCGCTTCGGCGCACCCTGGTCGGCCCCTTCGGCGAGAACGACATGATTTCGCTGGAACAATTGGAGTCTTTGTGCAATAGAGCCGCGTCCGGCGAGGGCAGCCTCGCCGACGCGCTTTTGCCCGTTGAGACCGCGCTGGACGACATCCCGGCACTGGCCGTCACTCGGGCTGATGCGGCAAGGCTCCATCGGGGCCAGGCCGTTTTGTTGCGCGGACGGGATGCGCCCAATAGTAGCGGCACAGTCTATGTCACGGTGGCAGGCCGGCTTCTCGCGCTTGCTGAAATTGGCAATGGCGAACTCATCCCCAAGCGCGTGTTCAACCTGACCGGGCTGACTGCCAGCTCCGGTCGCAACGAGAAAGTTTGACGATGTCGATTACCGCACAACGCAAGGCGGAAGTCATCAAGACGAGTGCCAACAAGGCCGGCGATACCGGCTCCCCCGAGGTTCAGGTCGCGATCCTGTCGGAACGCATCAATAATCTCACCGAACACTTCAAGTCGCACGTGAAGGACAATCATTCGCGGCGCGGTCTGTTGAAGCTGGTGTCGACGCGGCGTTCGCTGCTCGACTACCTGCGCAAGACGGACGAAGCGCGCTACAAGGCGCTGCTTGAAAAGCACAACATTCGTCGTTGAGTTTGTTTTGAGTGTTCGCGCGCCGATAAAGCGCGCGTTTTCGCATGATCGTTCAACCGCCGCAGTCGCGGCTTTCGAGAGCGACCATGCACACGGACATGAAACAGCAAACATCATGTCCGAACGAGAACGTCCCGTGGCAATCCGGCCGCTGGGCGTAACGGGCAAGGTGCCCGTGACTTGCGAAAGGATGGCCGCCATCCGAAATCCAGAAACCATGGCAGGATCGCCGGTCGCTGATCGCCTTTTCGATCAGCGTCCCGCCGTCTTGCGCATGGTTTTTGCTTTTGGAGGCAGCCCCTCTTTCGCGAACCGATGAAAGAAGACCGATATGTTCAATAAGCATTCCGTGGAAATCGATTGGGGTGGACGTCCCCTCAAGCTTGAGACCGGAAAGGTGGCGCGACAGGCCGACGGCGCCGTAATGGCGACCTATGGCGAGACTGTGGTGCTCGCCACCGTGGTTGCGGCGAAGACGCCGCGTGAAGGCGTCGACTTCCTGCCGCTCACTGTCGACTACCAGGAGAAGACCTACGCCGCGGGGCGCATTCCCGGCGGCTATTTCAAGCGCGAGGGCCGGCCGACCGAGAAGGAAACGCTGGTTTCCCGCCTGATCGACCGTCCGATCCGCCCGCTGTTCGTCGACGGCTGGCGCAACGAGACCCAGGTGATCGTCACCGTGCTGTCGCACGACATGGAGAACGATCCGGATATCGTCGCGCTGGTTGCTTCGTCCGCGGCGCTGACGTTGTCCGGCGCACCCTTCAAGGGCCCGATCGGCGCCGCGCGCGTCGGCTTTGCCAACGACGAGTTCATCCTCAACCCGACGCTCGACGAGATGGTCGAGACCCAGCTCGACCTCGTCGTCGCCGGCACCGCCGACGCGGTGCTGATGGTGGAATCGGAGGCCAAGGAGCTGAACGAGGACATCATGCTCGGCGCGGTGATGTTCGGTCATCGCCACTTCCAGCCTGTCATCAAAGCGATCATCGAGCTTGCCGAGAAGGCCGCGAAAGAGCCGCGCGACGTCAAGGTCGCCGACAACAGCGCGATCGAAAAGGAGATGCTCGGCCTCGTCGAGCAGGACCTGCGCAAGGCCTATGCGATCCCGGTGAAGCAGGACCGCTATGCCGCGGTCGGCGCCGTCAAGGAGAGAGCGATAGCGCACTTCTTCCCGGAAGGGCAGGAGCCGAAATACGACAAGCTGAAGATCGCCGGCGTCTTCAAGGAGCTGGAAGCCAAGATCGTTCGCTGGAACATCCTGGATACCGGCAAGCGCATCGATGGCCGCGATTCCAAGACGGTGCGCAACATCGTCTGCGAGGTCGGCGTGCTGCCGCGTGCCCACGGTTCGGCGCTGTTCACCCGCGGCGAAACCCAGGGCCTGGTCGTGACCACGCTCGGCACCGGCGAGGACGAACAGTACATCGACGCGCTGTCGGGGACGTACAAGGAGACGTTCCTGCTGCACTACAACTTCCCGCCCTACTCGGTCGGCGAAACCGGCCGCCTTGGCGGCACCAAACGCCGCGAGATCGGCCATGGCAAGCTCGCCTGGCGCGCGATCCGTCCCGTGCTGCCTCCGCATCACGAGTTCCCCTACACCATCCGCGTGGTGTCGGAGATCACGGAGTCCAACGGCTCGTCCTCGATGGCGACCGTCTGCGGCTCCTCGCTCGCGCTGATGGACGCCGGCGTGCCGCTGAAGCGGCCGACTGCGGGTATCGCGATGGGCCTGATCCTCGAGGGATCGCGTTACGCGGTGCTCTCGGACATCCTCGGCGATGAAGATCATCTCGGCGACATGGACTTCAAGGTCGCCGGCACCGATCAGGGCATTACATCGCTGCAGATGGACATCAAGATCGAGGGCATCACCGAGGAAATCATGAAGGTTGCGCTTGGCCAGGCCAAGGACGGGCGCATCCACATTCTCGGCGAGATGGCCAAGGCCTTGACCAACGCCCGCGCCGAGCTCGGCGAATACGCGCCGCGCATCGAGACCTTCAAGATCCCGACCGACAAGATCCGCGAAGTGATCGGCACCGGCGGCAAGGTGATCCGCGAGATCGTCGAGAAGACCGGCGCCAAGATCAACATCGAGGACGACGGCACCGTGAAGGTCGCCTCCAACGACGGCGAGGCCATGAAGGCCGCCATCAAGTGGATCAAGTCGATCACCTCGGAGCCCGAGGTCGGCCAGATCTACGAGGGCACCGTGGTCAAGGTGATGGAGTTCGGCGCCTTCGTGAACTTCTTCGGCGCCAAGGACGGTCTCGTCCACATCAGCCAGCTCGCGGCCAACCGCGTGCAGAAGACCTCCGACGTCGTCAAGGAAGGCGACAAGGTCAAGGTCAAGCTGCTCGGCTTCGACGATCGCGGCAAGACGCGGCTGTCGATGAAGGCGGTCGATCAGGCGACCGGCGAGGATCTCGAGGGCAAGGGCAACGCCGAAGCGCCGGCTGTGCGCGAAGCCGCCGGCGAGTAAACCTCACGCATTCACCAAATACGAAAGGGCGGCCTCACGGCCGCCCTTTTTGTTTTCAGTGCTTGACGACTCGCTTACGCCGCGATGTCGAAACGGTCCGCGTTCATGACCTTGGTCCAGGCCGCGACGAAGTCCCTGACGAATTTCTCCTTCGCGTCCGCGCAGGCATAGACCTCGGCGAAGGCCCGCAGCTGCGAATGCGAGCCGAAGATCAGGTCGACGCGCGTGGCGGTCCACTTCGCCGCCTTGGTCTTGCGGTCGCGACCCTCGTAATTGTCGCCCGCCGCCTGCCACTCCGTGCTCATGCCGAGCAGGTTGACGAAGAAGTCGTTGGTGAGCGCTCCGGTCTTCCTGGTAAGCACGCCGTGCTTTGAGCCGCCGGCATTGGCGCCGAGCACGCGCAGGCCGCCGACCAGGACCGTCATCTCCGGTCCCGTCAGCCGCATCAACTGCGCGCGGTCCACCAGCGCCTCTTCGGGGTGCATGAACTGCCGCTTGTTGCCGATGTAGTTGCGGAAGCCATCGGCGCGCGGCTCGAGCGGCGCAAAGGACTCGACGTCGGTATGTTCCTGCGAGGCGTCCGTGCGGCCCGGGGTGAACGGAACCTTGACGTCGACGCCGGCCGCTTTCGCGGCCTTCTCGACCGCGGCGCAGCCGCCGAGGACGATCAGGTCGGCGAGCGAGACCTGCTTGCCCTTCGACTTGTTGAAATCGGCCTGGATCGTCTCCAGCTTCTTCAGCACCTTCGCCAGCTCAGCCGGATTGTTGACCTCCCAATCCTTCTGCGGAGCTGAGACGAATGCGCGCGCCGTTGGCGCCGCCGCGCTTGTCCGAGCCGCGGAAGGTCGAGGCCGACGCCCATGCGGTCGACACCAGCTGCTGCACCGACAGACCCTGCAAGCAGCTTCGCCTTCAGCGCGGTGACGTCCCTGTTGTCGATCGGCTTGCCCTTGGCGGCCGGGATCGGATCTTGCCAGATCAGCACTTCCTTCGGCACGAGCTTGCCGAGATAGCGCACGCGCGGACCCATGTCGCGATGGGTGAGCTTGAACCAGGCCCGCGCGAAGGCGTCGGCGAACTGGTCCGGGTGTTCGAAGAAGCGCCGCGAGATTTTCTCATAGGCCGGATCGAAGCGCAGCGACAGGTCGGTGGTCAGCATGGTCGGGACATGCTTTTTCGAACTTGTCGAAGGCGTCGGGAATGGTGGCTTCGGCATTCTTCGCCTTCCACTGCTTGGCGCCGGCCGGGCTCTTGGTCAGCTCCCATTCGTTCTCGAACAGGTTCTTGAAGAAGTGGTTGCTCCACTTGGTCGGCGTCTGCGTCCAGGTGACTTCCGGACCGCCGGTGATGGCGTCGGCGCCGATGCCGGTGCCGTGCTTGCTCTTCCAGCCGAGACCCTGATCCTCGAGCGCACCGCTCTCCGGGTCTGCTCCCACCAGCGACGGATCGCCGGCGCCATGGGTCTTGCCGAAGGAGTGGCCGCCGGCAATCAGCGCGACGGTCTCTTCGTCGTTCATCGCCATGCGGAAGAAGGTTTCGCGGATATCCTTGGCCGCTGCGACCGGATCGGGATTGCCGTTCGGCCCTTCCGGATTGACGTAGATCAGACCCATCTGCACGGCGCCGAGCGGCTCGGCGAGCTGGCGTTCGCCGCTGTAGCGTTCATCGCCAAGCCACGTGCCCTCGGGACCCCAATACAGCTCTTCCGGCTCCCAGACATCGGCGCGGCCGCCGGCGAAGCCGAACGTCTTGAAGCCCATCGATTCCAGCGCGACGTTGCCGGCGAGGATCATCAGGTCGGCCCATGAGATCTTGCGGCCGTATTTCTGCTTGATCGGCCAGAGCAGACCGGCGCGCCTTGTCGAGGTTGGCGTTATCCGGCCAGCTGTTCAGCGGCGCGAAGCGCTGCTGACCTGCGCCGGCGCCGCCGCGGCCGTCGGTGATGCGGTAGGTGCCCGCGCTGTGCCAGGCCATGCGGATCATCAGGCCGCCATAGTGACCGAAGTCGGCCGGCCACCATTCCTGCGAACTGGTCATCAACGCGCGCAGGTCCCTGACCACGGCGTTGAGGTCGAGCGTCTTGAATTCCTTGGCGTAGTCGAACGCCTTGCCCATCGGATCGGACAGGCTGGAATTGCGGTGCAGGACGGAGACGTCCAGCGAGTCCGGCCACCAGTCGCGGTTGGAGTGCGCGCGTTTCGCGCCCGAGAACGGGCACTTGGCTTGGTCATCCATGGTCGTCTCCTCTTGTGGTTTCGGGAGTTCCGCTCCTTAAGGCCGAACTGGCGTCAGTCTAGGCGCTTCCGTCCATCAGGTAAAATTGACTTTATTGATTGCAGCGATAGGATTATCTGATGATACCGCGATGATAAATGTCACCCTGCGACAGCTCCGCTACTTCGATGCGCTTGCCCGGCACCGCCATTTCGGCCGCGCGGCGGAAGCCTGTGCGGTCTCGCAGCCGGCACTGTCGATGCAGATCAAGGAGATGGAGCAGGCGCTCGGCGGCGCGCTGCTGGAACGCAACGCGCGACAGTTCGCGCTCACGACATTCGGCGAAGAGCTGCTGCAACGCGTCCGCGACATCCTGCGCTCGGTCGACGAACTCGGCGACTTCGCGCGCGCGGCGCGAGACCGGCTTGCGGGCAGGCTGCGCGTCGGCATGATCCCGACCATTGCGCCGTATCTCCTGCCGAAGGTCATCGAGAATCTCGCGCGCCTGCATCCCGAGCTCGACATTCACGTCCGCGAGACGCTGACGCCGAAGCTGATCAAGGAGGTCGCGGAGGGGCGGCTCGATACCGCCATCGTCGCGCTGCCGGTCTCCGAGCCGTCACTTACCGAAGTCGCCCTGTTCACGGAGAATTTCCTGCTGGTGCGGCCGGGCGAGGCTGAGGGAACACCGGTGCCAAGCCGGGAAATGCTGCGCGAAATGCGGCTGTTGCTGCTGGAAGAAGGGCACTGCTTCCGCGATCAGGCGCTGTCGTTCTGCAACATGCAATCGTCGCCGCCGCGCGAGGTGCTGGATGCGAGTTCGCTGTCGACGCTGGTGCAGATGGTCGGCGCCGGGATCGGCGTGACCTTGATCCCCGAAATGGCGGTGACGGTCGAGACGCGATCGGCGCCGGTCTCGTGTTGCACGCTTCCGCAATCCGCAGCCTTCGCGTACCATCGGCATGGTCTGGCGCAGGAGCAGTCCGCTGGCGCGGCAGCTGCAGCAAATCTCCGAAGTGGTGTGCCTGGCGGCCGGCAAGACACGCGGCCGGCATGCCGCTGCCGCTTTGCGAAGCCCGCGAACCTGAAGCGGTTGCCGATGTCCGATCCCCGCATCCGTCCCGCCCGCGCGGACGAATATGACGAAGTCGCCCGCGTCTGGATGGAGAGCTGGGTCTCCACCGGCCTCGAGGAGGCCAGCAACTTTCTGCTCGCGAATCTCCGCGCGCGCGTCCGCAAGGAGATCGCGGACGGCTGGAGCCTCTATGTCGCCGACGACAATGGCGCGCTCGCAGCCATGCTCGCGCTGCATCTGGAGAAGCGCTATCTCGACCAGCTCTTCGTCGCGCCGGGATATCAGGGCCGCTCGGTCGGCCGCCAATTGTTGGCCTTCACCCGAACGCAATTGCCCGACGAAATCTGGCTGCGCTGCGTGCGCGAGAACGAGAAGGCCTGGCGCTGGTACGAGCGCGAGGGCTTCGTGTTCGAGAAGGAAGCGGTCGAACCGATGAACGGGTTCATGATGAAGTACTATCGCTGGAACCGCACAGGAAAACCGTAGTTTTTCGGCTTTTACGCAGCTTGCAGTTGAGGACGGCGCCAATTAAGGAAGCGCAACCCTTGCCATCCATCGGGACATCATGACTCGCGTTATCCTTGCTTGCTTTCTGTCACTCCTCGTGACCGCCGCCTCCGCACAAGCGCCCTCACCGCCCTCCCCTGCCACGCCTGCACCCGCCAAAGCTGTTGCCAAGAAGAAGCCGAAGGCCAAACCGGCCGGACAACCAGCCGTTGCCGCCGAAAGCGGTTCCTGCAGCCTCGGCGTGATTTCCGCGATCGGCGACCGATTCTCCGTGCAGAAGTTCGGCGTCACCGTTTTTGCGAACGAGAAGACCTTCGCGCCGATCGAGAATTGGGGACTTGATGATCTCGTGATGGCGCGCGTCCGCGCCGCGACCGGTGGTGATCCGACCGTCCACAGGATCGCCTATCCCAGGGACGCGTTCGAGCCTTACTTCAATCCCAAAGCGAGGTTCTTGCCCGATCCCGCCGAGGGTCTGCCGGCGATCGTTCGGGGCATCACGGCGAATACGCATTGCGAACGCTATCTTGTGGTGGCCCGCACCAAAGGCGAGCTGCCCAACACTCACATGGAGCTGGACGGGATCGGCGCGTATAATATGGGTGTGGGGTCCATCCTGCGGCATTCGCACCTGTTCGCGGTTTTTACCGTCAAGCTGCTCGATGGCAGAACCTATGAGGATGTTCATCGGGCGTTCTCGGGCTTCGGCGCAAGACTGGCCCAAGGCATGAGAATCACCGAGGATCCGCTCAACAGACTCGACAACGAACAATTTCCCGAGCCTCCCTCGGCTGCGACGGGCAGCGCAATCCTGCGCGAAAGAACCCGCGAATTGGTGGCGGCGCGGCTTGACCAAATGCTGCCTGATTACCTCAAGCGGGACTGACCTTGCGCTTGACACCAATTCGACAAAGGACGGCGATAGCCTCAGGCCCCCTGAGGCAACCCTATCGTTGATGTGGGAGACAAGCTGATGCAGCTCTATTGGTCGCCGCGGTCGCGCTCGTTCACGGCGCTCTGGCTGATGGAAGAAACCGGCCAGCCCTATGAGCGCGTGCTGACGGATATTTCCGCCGGCGCGCAGAAGAAGGCCGAATATCTCGCGATCAATCCGATGGGCAAGGTGCCGGCGCTGAAGGACGGCGACGCGACCTTGGCGGAAGCCGCCGCCATCTGCGCCTATGTCGCGGAGCGCTATCCGGATGCCAAGCTCGCGCCTCCGCTCGGCGATCCCCTGCGCGCAAAATATCTGTACTGGCTGTTCTTCGCGCCGGGCTGCATCGAGCCGGCGATGATGCAGATCGCGACCAAGGTCGAGATCAATCCGGTCTCCGCCGGCTGGGGCGATGCCACACGGGTGTTCGACGTGCTCGATGCCGCGCTCGCCAAGGGCCCATGGATCCTCGGCGAGAATTTTTCCGCCGCCGACGTCGCGATCGGCTCGGCGCTGAATTTTTCGGTGCGGCTGTTCAAGATGGTGCCGTCGCGGCCGTCGTTCGATGCCTATATCGCGCGATGCATCGCGCGGCCGGCGTTCCAGCGCGCCGAGACAGATCGCGGCCGGCTAGACTAAAGCGCGATGAGACCAGGATGAATCGTCATCGCGCTTTAGGTTCTTGTTTGGGCATGATCTCCGCGCAAACGTGTTCCGCGTTTGTCGCGAGGGAAAACCGCTGCACACTTTTCCGGATCATGCCTTAGCTGTTGCCCGTCTTCAGGTCTTCCGGCCGCGGCATCGAGATGACGTTATAGCCGGAATCGACGTAGTGAATCTCGCCGGTCACGCCGCCGGAGAGGTCCGACAGCAGATACAGCGCCGAGCCGCCGAGTTCATCGAGCGTGACGCCGCGCCCGAGCGGCGAATGCTTCTGCTGGAACGCGAACATCGCGCGCGCCTCGCCGATGCCGGAGCCGGCAAGCGTGCGCACCGGGCCCGCCGAGATCGCATTGACGCGGATGCCGCGCGAACCGAAATCGGAGGCGAGATAGCGCACGGAGGCTTCCAGCGCCGCCTTGGCGACGCCCATGACGTTGTAGTTCGGCATCACGCGCATCGAGCCGCCGAAGGTCAGCGTGATCATCGCGCCGCCGTCTCCGGCATCAATTCGGCGGCGCGCTTGGCAAGCTCCGTGAAAGAAAAGCAGGAAACCAGCATGGTCCGCGAGAAATTCTCGCGCGAGGTGTCGGCATAGCGGCCCTTCAGCTCGCTCTTGTCGGAATAGGCGATGGCGTGAACCAGGAAATCGAGCCCGCCCCATTCCTTCTTCAAGGCGCCGAAGACGGAGTCGACGCTGGCGAGATTCTCGACGTCGCAAGGCAGCACCTGCTTGACCCCGAGCTGTTCGGCGAGCGGCCGGACCCGCTTGCCCAGCGCCTCGCCCTGATAGGTGAAGGCCATCTCCGCGCCCTGCGCGGCCAGCGTCCTCGCAATGCCCCAGGCGATCGAATGATCATTGGCGATGCCCATGATCAGCCCGCGCTTGCCCTTCATCAGGTCCTGCATCGCCGTCAACACTCCACTCACGCGATGAACCAGGACCTTACGCATCCAGCCGCTTGAACACCAGCGTGGCGTTGGTGCCGCCGAAGCCGAAGGAATTCGACAGCACCGTGCCGAGCTTCGCATTGTCGATGCGCTTGCGCACGATCGGCATGTCGGCGAACACCGGATCGAGCTCGGTGATATGCGCGCTCTCGCAGATGAAGCCGTTGTTCATCATCAACAGCGAATAGATCGCTTCCTGCACGCCGGTGGCGCCGAGCGAGTGGCCGGTCAGCGCCTTGGTCGCCGAGATCGGCGGGCACTTGTCGCCGACGCCGAACACCTTGCGGATCGCCTCGATCTCCGGCGGATCGCCGGCCGGCGTCGAGGTGGCATGCGGATTGATGTAGTCGACCTTGGTGTTCACCGTCGACATCGCCATGCGCATGCAGCGCTCGGCGCCTTCGCCCGACGGGGCGACCATGTCGTAGCCGTCGGAGGTCGCGCCATAGCCGACGATCTCGGCGTAGATGCGCGCGCCGCGCGCCTTGGCGTGCTCCAGCTCTTCCAGCACCACCACACCGGCGCCGCCGGCGATGACGAAGCCGTCGCGGCTGATGTCGTAGGGCCGCGAGGCGGTGGCGGGCGTGTCGTTGTATTTCGACGACATCGCGCCCATCGCGTCGAACAGCACCGACAGCGACCAGTCGAGCTCCTCGCAGCCGCCGGCGAAGATCACGTCCTGCTTGCCGATCTGGATCGTCTCATAGGCATTGCCGATGCAGTGGTTCGACGTCGCGCAGGCCGACGAGATCGAATAGTTGACGCCCTTGATCTTGAACCAGGTCGCAAGCGTGGCCGACGCCGTCGACGACATCGCCTTCGGCACCGCGAACGGGCCGACACGCTTCGGGCCCTTGCTGCGCGTGATGTCGGCCGCTTCGACGATCGTGCGCGCCGACGGGCCGCCGGAGCCCATGATGATGCCGGTGCGCACGTTGGAGATGTCGGAAGGTTCGAGGCCGGAATCCTGGATCGCCTGCTCCATGGCGATGTGATTCCAGGCGGCGCCCTCGCCGAGGAAGCGCATCGCGCGGCGATCGATCATCTCGGCGGCGTTGACGGTGGGCGCACCGTAGACCTGCGAGCGGAAGCCGAGTTCCTTGTGCTTCTCGGCATGCGTGATGCCGGACTTCGCCTCATGCAGGCTCGACAGCACTTCCTGGGTGTTGTTTCCGATCGATGAGACAATGCCCATCCCCGTGATGACAACCCGCCTCATGTTTGCCTCGCCTTACCTTGTCTCTTTATGTGCGTCTACGCGGCGCTTTCGTTCAAGCCGGCGCGGTGCCCTGCTTGAACAGCCCGACCCTCAGGTCCTTGGCGCGATAGATAATCTCGCCATCGGTGGAAAGCCACCCGTCGGCAATACCCAGCCAGAGCTTCAGACGCATCACCCGCTTGATGTCGACATTGTACACAATCTTGCGCACGTTCGGCATCACCTGGCCGGCGAACTTCAGATCACCGAGCCCGAGCGCGCGGCCGCGGCCCTGGCCGCCGGTCCAGCCGAGGAAAAAGCCGAGCATCTGCCAGAGCGCGTCGAGGCCGAGGCAGCCCGGCATCACGGGATCGCCCTTGAAGTGGCAGCCGAAGAACCAGAGGTCAGGCTTGACGTCGAGCTCGGCACGGATCACGCCCTTGCCGTATTCGCCGCCGGTTTCGCTGATTTCGCTGATGCGGTCGAACATCAGCATCGGCGGCAACGGCAATTGTGCATTGCCCGGGCCGAACAGCTCGCCGCGGCCGCAGGCCAGCAAATCCTCATATTCATAACCGCTGCGCCGATCCAGCATAGCAGGCAGCCTCCCTACAATTTACGGTAGCGTGAGTTTCAAGCGAAACGGACCCGCTCGCTAGGGACACGCGCCAGATTACCGTGGATCGGCGCGAATTCCTGAGGTAGGACACTCCGGCAGGCCCCCCGCCATGCCGAAATCGGTTAACCGGGTCCGGGCGCTCCTCTAACATAGGCACTGCGGGCGGCAAAGTTCCCGCTGGGGGTAAATCGCCGCATGGCAGGGACATAGCTGGCCTGTTTAGGACCGTTCTAGTTGCGAGAAACTTGCATCTGCCCGATTTCCTCCATATATTTCGATGGCATAGTCAGGACTAGAAGCGCGTGCCAGTACTGGAACCATCCGACAATCGCTCCTTTGAGGGCGACGACACGAACCGCTCTGCGAGTCCGCATGCGGGCCGGCAACCGGCGTTGACCGGCTGCCCCTGGCATGACGTCAACGAAATGCTGCAGGCGGCGGGTCTTCGTCCCACCCGCCAACGCATGGCTCTCGGCTGGCTGTTGTTCGGCA
The DNA here is from genome assembly GCA_963732085.1 of uncultured Alphaproteobacteria bacterium. Lineage (GTDB taxonomy): Bacteria > Pseudomonadota > Alphaproteobacteria > Rhizobiales > Xanthobacteraceae > Bradyrhizobium. The sequence goes on from CAVSYJ010000005.1 coordinate 89,612, forward strand.
AGGGCGCGCGCCACCTCACGGCTGAAATGCTCTACGAGGAAGCGACGCTCGCCAAGGTGCCGGTGTCGCTCGCGACCGTCTACAACACGCTCAACCAGCTCACCGACGCCGGCCTGCTCCGCCAGGTCTCCGTCGACGGCACCAAGACCTATTTCGACACCAACGTCACGGCGCATCATCACTTCTATCTCGAGAACAATCACGAGCTGGTCGATATTCCCGACCCGCATCTGATGCTCTCGAAGATGCCCGACGTTCCCGAGGGCTACGAGATCGCCCGCGTCGACATGGTCGTGCGCCTGCGCAAGAAGCGCTGAAGTCCACGCATCGTTATTTCCGTCGTCATGGCCGGGCATAGCCGTTCGAAGAACGGCGTCGCTTCCGCTCCGCCTATGTCCCGGCCATCCACGTTATTACGGCATCCAAAGACGTGGATGCCCGCGACAAGCGCGGGCATGACGAGGTTCAATGTATGCTTCGCGCAAGAGCGAGAGGGCTACTCCACCTTCTCGTCGGCGTAGACGCCCCACAGCCGCTGCTGCTCGATCCAGCCGTCGAAGCCCTGGCCAAAGACGTGGCACCAGTGCTCATCGCACTTCTTGACGTTCGTGACCACGCCGGCCTGCAGCTTCGCGGTGACCGAGCCCGTGACATCGGCGCGATCGTAGACCGAAGCAAGATCGTCCTTGCTTCTTCATGGTGACGACGGCGGTGCGGCGGCCCGACAGCAGCGAGTGATAGACCCAGCCTTCCGCGCCTTCGGAATCGCGCACGCGCCGCCAGTTCTCGAATTCGGCGGTGATCTCCACCGGCAGTCCGGAGCGGGTGTAGACCCAGGCCACGTCATTGTCCTTGGTGGGACCGGCGCGGACATTCACATGATCGGACTTCAGGCTGACATAGCGCGGGATCGGCAGCCCACTGGTGGTGAGCACGTCCTTCGCCGCCGAACCAGTCGTGACCGAGGCGCCGAGCAGCGCGCTTGCGAGGACCACGACCGAACAGATACGCCCCAACGCCATCAACCCGTCTCCTGCCGAGCGCGTCCAACTCAAACCTTGAAGCGTCGCTCAAGCTTGCGCCTGATCCCCAAATCCCCTGCCCCGTTCGCCCCTGGCCCTACCAAGCCCAAGGGTTTCGCCGGAGTTCTTGTCTTGGCCGCGGCCTTCTGCTAGAGAGGACGGCAACCAAGACGCGCCCGAAAGCCGATTGGCGAGTTCCGCAAGGGAGCGATCGGGAACCCAAGGAAACGCCGGGATCTGGCGCAATCGGCAGTTTCGAATACCCGGGTTAATGAGGTCTGAACGGCCTCATGAGAGCAGGACATGTCGGTTAAGAAAAAGCCTCTCGTCGTCGTCACCCGCAAGCTGCCGGACTCGATCGAGACGCGCATGCGCGAATTGTTCGACGCCAGGCTCAATCTCGACGATACGCCGATGACCGAGGCGCAGATCGCCGAAGCGGTGCGCTCCGCCGACGTGCTGGTGCCGACCGTGACCGACGAGATCACCGAGGATCTGCTCAAGCAGCCCGATTGCAAGCTGAAGATGATCGCCAATTTCGGCAACGGCGTCGACAATATCGACGTCACGGCCGCGCATGCGCGCGGCATCACCGTCACCAACACGCCGAAGGTGCTGACCGAGGACACCGCCGACATGACCATGGCGCTGATCCTGGCGGTGCCGCGCCGGCTGGTCGAGGGCACCTCCATTTTGCACGAAGGCAAGCACTGGCCGGGCTGGTCGCCGACCTGGATGCTCGGCCACCGCATCGGCGGCAAGCGGCTGGGCATCATCGGCATGGGCCGCATCGGCCAGGCGGTGGCGCGCCGTGCGCGGGCCTTCGGCCTGCAGATCCACTATCACAACCGCCGGCCGGTCGCGCCCGTGATCGCGGAAGAGTTGGGCGCGACCTATTGGGAGAGCCTCGACCAGATGCTGGCGCGGATGGACATCATCTCCGTCAACTGTCCGCACACGCCGGCGACGTTCCATCTGCTCTCGGCGCGGCGGCTGAAGCTGATCCGGAAAGAGGCCTACATCGTCAACACCGCGCGCGGCGAGGTGATCGACGAGGACACGCTTGGTCAAGCTGATCGAGACCGGCGAGATCGGCGGCGCCGGGCTCGACGTCTACGAGAACGAGCCCGCGGTCAATCCGAAGCTGGTGCGGCTCGCCAGGCAGGGCAAGGTCGCGCTGCTGCCGCATATGGGCTCGGCCACCATCGAGGGCCGCGTCGAGATGGGCGAGAAGGTGATCATCAACATCCGCACCTTCCTCGACAACCACAAGCCGCCGGATCGCGTGCTGCCGAGCATGCTGTGAGCCCGCAGCCGCGGTAGCCCGCATGAGCGTCAGCGACATGCGGGTTCTTCTCGCGAGTCCCGGATGTCGCTTCGCTCATCCGGGCTACACGCTCTTCTTGCGCTTTCTCCACTCGGCGACGAACGCAACGAACGCCGCGAGTGCCGGCGGCGGCTGGCGCCGGCTCGGATAATACAAAAACGGTCCCGGGAACGGTGGGCACCAGTCGTCGAGCACGCTGACCAGTTTCCCCGAGGCGATCGCCTCGCTGACATAGTCCCTGAACGTCAGCCAGAAGCCCGCGCCGTCGCATGCCGCGCGCATCGCAGGCGCCGGATGATTCACCACCAGCTTTGCGGGCGGCGACACCTTCACCGCGCGTCCTGCCTTCTCGAATTCCCAATCGAGCATGGCGCCGCTTGAGAAGCGCACGCGGATGCAGGGATGGTCCAGCAGATCGCGCGGATGCTTCGGCGTGCCGTGCCGTGCGAGATAGTCGGGGGACGCGACCAGCGCGTAGCGCTGCGGCGGGCCGAGCGAGACCGCGATCATGTCCTGTTCGAGGTGCTCGCCGTAGCGCACGCCGGCGTCGTAGCCGGCATCGACGATGTCGACGAACCCGCTCTGGCCGACGATCTCGAAATCGATATTGGGGTTGGCTGCAAGGAACGGGGCGATCATCGGCGCCAGCACCAGGTCGACCGCGGGCGGCGGGGCGTTGATGCGCAACCGTCCCGACGGGACGCCGCGCAGCCCGCGCACCGCGTCGAGCGCCTCCGTCACGTCGGCCATCGCGGGCGCCACGCGCGCCAGCAGCAGTTCACCCGCCTCGGTCAGCGCGACGCTGCGGGTGGTGCGGTTCAGGAGGCGGACGCCGAGCCGCTCCTCCATGTCGCGCAGCCGCTGGCTGAGGCTCGAGACGGAGACGTGGCTCTCGGCCGCGGCGCGCCGGAAATTCCGCGCGCGGGCAACCGCGACGAAAGCTTCGAGATCGCGCAGGTCGAGATCGCTCATTGTTCGACTATAATGAACAGCCTATTCACGATTGTCCAGCTTATCGGCGTAATCGAAATGCCGCATATGGGGTGCATCAACTAGTGCCCCACTTTCCGAAGTTCGTGCGCTATTCGCAGCAAAACCTTTCACGAACTTCGGAAAGTAAGGGGCACTAGCAAACTTGCGATCCTAGTGCCGCTTTCGATTTGAAGTCCCTGATCGATTTTGCGGCCTGCCGTGCAGGGACTTCAAATCGGCGGCACTAGTGCGACGACGACCGCCGCCCCTTCGAGGAGAAGCACCATGAACACGCGCAAACTCGGCAAAACCGGCCCGGTTACTTCAGCCATCGGCCTCGGCACCATGGGCATGTCGGACTTCTATGGACCCGCCGACCGCAGCGAGAGCATCGCCACCATCCATGCCGCGCTCGATGCCGGCATCACTCTGCTCGACACCGGCGATTTCTACGGCATGGGCCACAACGAGATGCTGATCGGCGAGGCGCTCGCCTCGCGCGGCCGCGACAATGTGCAGATCAGCGTCAAGTTCGGCGCGCTGCGAACGCCTGACAGGAAATGGCAGGGCTATGACAGCCGTCCCGCGGCGATCTGGAATTTCCTGTCCTATTCGCTGCAGCGGCTCGGCGTCGATCACATCGACATTTACCGGCCGGCGCGGCTCGATCCCAACGTGCCGATCGAGGAGACCGTCGGCGCGATGGCCGACATGGTGAAGGCCGGCTACATCAAACACATCGGCCTCTCCGAGGTCGGCTCCGAGACCATCCGCCGTGCGCACAAGGTGCATCCGATCTCCGATCTGCAGATCGAATATTCGCTGATCTCGCGCGGCATCGAGAGCGATATCCTGAAAACCTGCCGTGAGCTCGGCATCGGCGTCACCGCCTATGGCGTCTTGTCGCGCGGGCTGATCAGCGGCCACTGGTCGAAAGACAAGACGGGCGCGCAGGATTTCCGGGGGCTCAGCCCGCGCTTCTCGGGCGGCAATCTCGACGCCAACCTGGCGCTGGTCGAGAAGCTGCGCGCGATTGCCGATGATGTCGGCGCCTCGCCGGCGCAGGTCGCGATCGCCTGGGTCGCGGCGCAAGGCAATCACATCGTGCCGCTGGTCGGCGCACGGCGGCGCGATCGTCTGACCGAAGCGCTCGGCGCGCTCGATGTGAAGCTGACGCCGGCGCATCTCGCCGCGCTCGACGCGGCGTTCCCGCCCGGTGTCGCCGCCGGCAACCGCTATCCGGACTCGCAGCTGGCGCACATGGATAGCGAGAAGGCGGCGGGGTGAGGCTTTCTTCACCTCTCCCCGCCTGCGGGGAGAGGTCGACTTGCGAAGCAAGTCGGGTGAGGGGGAGTTCTCGGCGAATTCGACACGAACCGTTTGTGTGGAGATACCCCTCACCCCAACCCTCTCCCCGCAAGAGCGGGGAGAGGGAGAAGAGTCACCTATGCCCGCTGAGATCCGTGATGGTCAGCGCATCGCCATTGAGAATGTTCAGCGGATCACGGGCGTAGCGCAGCGTCTCGAAGCGCATGTTGCGCGCATCCAGCATGAGAAGCTTGCCGACCAGGCCCTCTCCAAAGCCGACGATCTCGCGGATCGCCTCCAGCGCCATCATCGAACCCATCACGCCCGCGAGCGCGCCGAGCACGCCGGCCTCCTCGCAGGTCGGCACCGTGCCCGGCGGCGGCGGCTCCGGAAACAGGCAGCGGTAAGTCGGGTTGAACTCGCCCTCGGCGTTCTTCTCATGCGCGCGGATGGTGGTCAGCGAGCCGTCGAAGGTGCCGAGCGAAGCCGTGATCAGCGGCACCCCGGCAAGGAAGCAGGCGTCGGAGACGAGATAGCGCGTTTCGAAATTGTCGGAGCCGTCGAGCACGAGATCGTAGCCGCCGATCAACTCCATGGCGTTGGATGCTTTCAGCCGCGTCGCATGCGCGGCGAAGCGCACATGCGGGTTGAGCGCGTGGATGCGCTCGGCCGCGGTGTCGGCCTTGCGGCGGCCGATGTCGGGCGTGCCGTGGATGATCTGGCGCTGCAAATTGGACAGCGAGACCGTATCGTCGTCGACCACGCCGAGTTCGCCGACGCCTGCGGCGGCGAGATACATCAATGCCGGCGCGCCGAGCCCGCCCGCGCCGATCACCAGCACGGAGGCCTCCTTCAGCGCCTGCTGGCCGGGCCCGCCGACGTCGCGCAGCACGATGTGACGGGCGTAGCGTTCGAGTTCGTCGGCGCTGAGCATCGATCCTGTTCCTGAACTCCAGCACAGTTGTTGTCGACCAAGCAGATGTGTTTAACTGCGTGCCGTCAACTCCGGGATTTGTCATGAGATCGTGGCTCGCAGCAACACTGATATTGTCGGCTGCGGGCGTGACCGCGCAGGCGCAGATGGTGGCGGCGCCGACCACCGCCGGCGCCAAGCCGAAGCGGGTCGCGACCGTGCCGGTCCGGCCACCCGGGCTGCAGACCCCCGCCGATACGGCCAATGCGATGGCCCAGGCCGAGCGGCTGGCGCTGCAATCCGACCTCGCCTGGGTCGGCGAATATAACGGCGCCATCACCGGCGATCCCAGCGAGCGCTTGGTCGAGGCCATCAAGAGCTACCAGAAACTGAAGGGCGGGCGGCAGAGCGGCGTGCTCAATCCGCAGGAGCGCGCGGTGCTGGCCGAGACCGCGCGGCGGCGGCAGGACAATGCCGGCTGGAAGATCGTCACCGATCCCGTCACGGGATCGCGGCTCGGCATTCCCACAAAACTCGTGCCGCAGCAGACCAGCGACGCCAACGGCAGCAAATGGAGTTCGCCGACCGGCACGACGCAGGTGCTGCTGACCCGGCGCAAGGAAGCAAATCCCACCACCGCCCAACTGGCCGAGCGCGAGAAGAAGGAGCCGGGCCGCACGGTCGACTACACCGTGGTGAAGCCGGATTTCTTCGTGCTGTCGGGGCTGCAGGGACTGAAGAAGTTTTATCTGCGCGGCAGTTTCAAGGGCGACGAGGTCCGCATCCTCACGATCCTGTACGACCAGGCGGTGGAGAACACCGTCGAGCCGGTGGTGATCGCGATGTCGAGCGCGTTCACGCCGTTCCCGACCGGCGCGGGTCCGGCGCCGCGCAAGACCGTCGATTACGGCACCGGCATCGTCGTGTCCGACGACGGCGCGATCCTCGCCGATCGCGAGATCACGGATGGCTGCATGGCGATCACGATTGGCGGGTTCGGCAACGCCGATGTCGTCGCCGACGACAAGGACCATGGGCTGGCGCTGCTGCGCGTCTATGGCGCGCGCGGCCTGAAGCCGCTTGCGCTTGCCGATGGCGCGGCAAAGGCGAGCGTCGATCTCACCGGGATTGCCGATCCGCAGAGCCAGGGTGGCGCTGCGGCCACGAGCAATGTGAAGGCACAGGTGGCGCCGGTCGGCACCGGCGGCGATCTCGCACTGTCGCCGCCGCCGGGCTTTGGTTTCTCCGGCGCGGCGGCACTCGACGACAGCGGCAAGTTTGCCGGCGTCGCGCTGCTCAAGCCGGCCATGGTTGCGACCGCTGCGGCCGCGAATGCCGCACCTGGCGCGCAAGGCGTGCTGGTGACCGCTGACACCGTGCGCGAGTTTTTGAAGGCCAATGGCGTCGCGGCGAACGGCACGTCTGGGGATGCGAAGGCGGCGGTGGCGCGGGTGATTTGCGTGAGGAAGTAATTTCGCTTTTCACCTCTCCCCGCTCTTTGCGGGGAGAGGTCGGCGCGAAGCGCCGGGTGAGGGGCGAGGCACACGCTTAACGACCGACTGAGTGCTCGCCGGATGGAAGTCCCCTCACCCCAGCCCTCTCCCCGTAAGAACGGGGAGAGGGAGCTCTTCCCCCTCCCCATACGGATAGAACGTCTTCAAATCCACATTCCGGTACGGCAGCGCGTCGAGATGCACCGTGCCGAGGAAAGGCTGGTCCGGCTCGACCAATAGAATTGTCTTCGCGAAGCCGTTGTCGTCGAATCCCTTGCGGAAATGCACCCGCGACTTGATCGCGAAGGCCTTGAAGGCATCCAGATCGAGGCCGAGCGCGCGCAGGCCGAATGGCTCCATGATCTGTACGAGATAGGTCGAGAGAATGAGAACATTGTCGCGGCCGAATTTGACCACGACCCAGAACATGCCGAAACCCTCGACCGCGTTGAGGATTGTGCCTTTGATGCGGACTGGGTCACCGGCGGATTCGTCGACCAGTCCGCCGATCTCCATGTCGAACGCGTCGCCGGCTTTCGCGCCATCGGCCTTCAGCTTTGCGGTTACCCTGGCATCGGCAATGGTCGCGACGATCACCTGCGAGAGGTCCTGCGCGATGATCTCTTTCAGGAGAAAAGTCGCCGAACCCGAGCGGTCGCTGTGATCGGCGAGCACGACCGGCGTCTCGCCCTCGGCGATGGCCTGCTTCGCCAGCGCCACGCCTTCGGCAATCGAATAAATCTTCGTCGAGGTCAGCAACGCTTCGCGCTTGCGCCAGGCGAGATCGGCGATGTCCCGCGCGATGGCTTCGGCAAGCTTCGGATTGTCGTTGGTCAGCACCTGCACGGTGATGCCGATGTCGGGCACGTCGGCAAAGGGAAAGCCGAAGAACACGTTGACATAGACGTCGGTCTCGCGCGCTTCCCAGGTCAGCGCGCGCTGGCTGAGATCCATCCAGGGCGCGGCGCCGGTCCACATCCGCACCGTCGCGGTGACATCGGCACCTTTTTCACCGCGTGCACAGGCTTGTAGTCGCCGCGGATCGCACGCAACAGCATGCGCGCCGCGCGCTCGCCTTGCAGATATTCGTCGTAATGCGGGAAATATTTCACCGCAAAGCCCATGTCGGCATGCTTGAGGAACTCGTCGTCCTCATTGCCATGCAGGTCGAAGGTCGCGGCGATGATCGCCTTCGGTCCCACAGCCGCGCGCACCCGGCGCGCCAGCTCAGCCTCGGGCCGCGCGACACCGCGCACCGCCATCGCGCCATGCAGCGAGAGATAGACGCCGTCGAACGGACCTTCCGCCTTGAGGCCTTCGATCATTCTCCCGGTGAGCGTCTCGAAGGCTTCCTCGGTGACCCAGCCCGAGCCGATCGAGGTCTTCGGCCACAGCGGCGACTCGATGCCAACAAGTTCGACGCCATCGAACTCGCGCGCCATCTTCACGAAGCCGCCCATGTAGGATTTCGGATAGGCCTTCAGCAGCGCCTCGCCCTTCGCCGGCGAGCCCGGATAGATGAAATCCGAGAGCGTGGTGTCGTTCTTGAGGAACGTCACGGTCTCGTGCGCGAAATGCAGCACCGCGATGCGGATTTTTTCCGGCATGGCCTTCACCTCAGCCCGAAGCGGACGCCGGCATGCGCGAGGCCACCGGCCAGCGCCACCGGCGTGCCGTCGGCGCGCCAGCAGGCCGCGCCGGTCATGCGCGCCGTCGTCGTGGAACTGGATCGCGTTCATGCCGCCGCCGACGGTCGACATCTCCACGACGTCATGACCGAGCGCCCGCAGTTTCGCGCGAGCGCTCTCAGGAATTGCGTGCTCGACCTCGAGCGCGTTGCCCTCGGTCCACACCCGCGGCGCCTCCACCGCCTCCTGCAGGCTCATGCCGTGATCGATCAGATTGATCAGCGCCTGCATCGCGCTCGGGAAGATGCGCTTTCCGCCGGGCAGACCCAGCGCGTAGACCAGCTTGCCGTCGCGCAGCGCCATCACAGGCGACATCGAGGTGGTGACGCGCTTGCCGGCGGCGAGCGACAGCGCGTGACCGGGCCGCGGATCGTACAGATTCATGTAGTTGTTCGGGATGGTGCCGAGGCCGGGGATCAGGATCTTGGCGCCAAACAGATTGTTGATGGTCTGGGTGGTCGCGACCACGTTGCCGAAGGCGTCGGCCGCCGTCATGTGCGTGGTGTGGGCGCCTTCGAGCTGCTTGACGCCGGCGCCCCATTTTTGCGCGCGGCTCAAGTCGATGGCGCGGCGGCGCTCGCGCGCGTAATCCTTCGAGGTCAGCCGCTCGACGGGGACCTTGACGTAAGTCGGGGTCGCCGCTCGCCGCCGCGCGATCGGCAAAGGCGATCTTCAGGACTTCGGCGAGCAGATGGATCGTCTCCGGCGTGCCGAAGCCGGACGCCTTGACGTCGTAACCTTCCAGGATGTTGAGCATCTCGCGTAATGTGGATGCCGGAGGCCGCGGGCGGCGGCGGGCCCAGAATTTCCCAGCCGCGATACTCGCCACGGATCGGCAGCCGCTCGATGCTCTCGACCGCAGCGAGGTCGTCGCGCGTGATGAAGCCGCCGTGCGTCTTCATGTAGTCGACCAGGATATCGCCGAGCGGTCCGCCGTAGAGCGCGCTTTCGCCGTGCTTCGAGATAGTAGGTCAGCGTCTCCGCATATTCCGGACTGCACCACGCGCTCGCCGGGCTTGAGCGGTGCGCCATCGGGCAGATAGATCGCCGAGATCGCCTTGTCCTTCAGCATCACGGCCGCGCCGTCGCGGATGCATTCGTGCAAATAGGGCGTGGCGCGATAGCCGCGCGCGGCGTGCTTGATCGCGGGCTGCATGACGTCGGCGAGGCTCATGGTGCCGAAGCGGCGCAGCGTCTCGCACCAGGCCTTCAGCGATCCCGGCGTGGCGACGGCCTTCGGTCCGTTGAGGTTCTCGTCGCCGACGGTGTCGAACACGTCATGCGCCGAGCCGGGCTTGCTGCGATAGGTGTCGGGCTTGACCGCTGATGGCACCGTGCTCTGGCCGTCGATGAAGCGATGGCTGCCGTCACTGGTGCGGATATGCGCCATGCCGCCGCCGATGATGCCGACCATCATCGGCTCGACCACGGTCAGCGTAAACAGGGTCGCGATCGCAGCATCGATGGCGTTGCCGCCCGCCGCGAGCATTTCCGCGCCCGCGGCCGAGGCCAGCGGATGATTGCTCACCACCATGCCGCGGCTGCCATGCGCCGGCTTTTTCTGGCACGCGAAATGTGTCGCCGTCCGGTCGCGCCAGTTGCCGCTCATGATCCGCCCTTACGTTCTTGTTGGGACGGATGTGAGCGGCAATCGCAGGCGCGGTCAAGCGTGGAGGTTTATTCCGGCAGCGTCTCGCCGGAGCCGCCGAGTTCGGCCGGAAAATCCTTCATCTTGGGAAGGCCGTCCTTCATCCGCAGAACCGTCTCGCCATAGTTCACGTGGACGGCGGGAACGAATTTCAGCTGCGGAATGGTCGCGGCATAGACGTCGACCAGCCCGACCGGCTTGTGACCGGTCATCAGATGACCGCCGCACTTCTTGCAATACATGCGCTGGCTGAACGCGGTCTTCTCGAAGGTGCCGACATGCTCGGCGCCCGATCTTCACCTTCACGGCATCGGCCTTCCACAGGGTAAAGGCATTGGCGGGCGCGGCCGACCACGAGCGGCACGAGCTGCAATGACAATAACCCATCGCTTCCGGCGCGCCCGTCGCTTCGACCTCGACCGCGCCGCAAAAGCATTTTCCGACATAACCCATTGATGTTCTCCTCGATGGACAATCAAGGAAGCAGTTTTGGTCGTATCGGGAAAAGCGTCCAGTTCAGGAACTGTACTCGCAAACTCGATGAGAAGTTAGCTGGCGAGCTTGCGCTCCTTCGCGAAGGGGCTCAGCCCGAGCCAGGTCTGCATCGAAGAGCTGAGCTGCTTGCTTCCCGTGAGCACCATGCGCTGGCTTGCGACCGCCGCGCGCACGGTGTCGAGCCCCATCCAGATCGCGGTCATGCGAGCGCAGATCGACCGAGACATAGAGATCGACCTCGAAGCCCGGATCGATCTTGCAGAGATCGACGCCTTCCTTGGGATCGACCACCAGCCAATAGCGGCGCTGCGCTGCGGGCTGGCGCGGAAAGACGAATTCGATGGTGCTGCGGCGACCCGGCATCGGCGTGATGTTGAGGCTGCGCCGCATGTCCCACATCAGGAGATCAGCATCGAGATGCTGCAGCGACAGATCCGATTCGATGCGCCGCTGGCCCCAGATGCCGAACGCTTCCACCAGCGGCCGCAGCTCGCGTCCGGCTTCGGTCAGGTGATATTCCGATACGCCCGACTCCGATGACGGCGCGCGCGCGACGATGCCGGCATCCTCCAGCTCCTTCAGCCGCCGCGACAGCAGCGCCGGCGACATCCGCGGCACGCCGCGGCGCAGCTCGTTGAAGCGGGTCGAGCCGGCGAACATTTCCCGCAGCAGGACGATCGTCCAGCGCGTGCACAGGATTTCCGCGGCCATCGCCACGGGACAGAATTGCTGATAGCTGGCGACAGCCATGGTCGTCTCCACGAGACAAACGCTCCCGGAAACAGCTAAGCCCGACGGCGTCCGCGATCCAGTACAGTTTCTGTACTGCGGCCCCAGCGCGACGAAACGACGCGCTCACTTCTGGCACTTCGGGCACCAGAAGGTCGAGCGGCCGTTCTGGGTGAAGCGTTTCACCACGCCGCCGCAAGCGCATTTCTTCCCCTCGCGGTCGTAGACCAGGAACGAGTGCTGGAAATAGCCGAGCTCGCCCGAGGTCTGGCGGTGATCGCGCAGCGACGAGCCGCCGGCCTTGATCGCCTGGTTCAGCACCGTGTGGATGGCGTCGACCAGCCGTTTCGCATGATCGGTCGGCGCGCCCTTGCGGTCGGCCAGGGTCGAGGCCTGACGCTTCGGCGACAGATGCGCGCGATAGAGCGCCTCGCAGACATAGATGTTGCCAAGCCCCGCCACCACGCGCTGGTCGAGCAGCGCCGCCTTCAAGGTCGTCGCCTTGCCGTCGCAGGAGGCCGCCAGCATCGCGGCATCGAATTCGTTGCCGAGCGGCTCGGGACCGAGTCCGCGCAGCAGCGGCTCCTCCTCGAGATCGTTGCGCGCGATGATCTTCATGTAACCGAAGCGGCGCGGATCGTTGAAGATGATCGCCGCGCCCGACGACATGTGAAACACCACATGGTCATGCGCGCCGTTCTTGCCGCGCGGATGGTGGAACTGGCCGGGCGTCTCGGCGTCCTTGTCCTGCTGGATGCGAAACGAGCCGGACATGCCGAGATGCATCAGCAGCACGTCGCCGGAGCCGAGATCGGCCATCAGATATTTGGCGCGGCGGCCGAGCCCGGTCACCGTCTGGCCCTTCAGCCGCGCAATAAAATCCTTCTGAAAGGGAAAGCGCAGGTCCTTGCGGCGAGCTTCGGCGTCGAGGATTTTCGACCCTTCCATGACCGGCTGCAGGCCGCGGCGGACGGTCTCGACTTCGGGCAGTTCAGGCATTTCAGGCCATCACCTTCAAGTCATTCACCTTATGGAGGTGACGTGATAGCCCCATTGTGCCGGGCGCGCTATGGTCCGGTTGGCGGTTTCGTCATTGCGAGCGAAGCGAAGCAATCCAGAGTGCCTCCGCGGAGATAGTCTGGATTGCTTCGTCGCTTCGCTCCTCGCAATGACGAGTAAAATCTCCTAAATCCCATAAGGACCTTTGGGACCCAGAGTATGAGTGAGCCCGACCAGACCACCCATTTTGGCTTCCGCGACGTGCCGCTGGAGGACAAGCAGACCCTTGTGAACTCGGTGTTTCACAGCGTGGCCTCGCGCTATGATTTGATGAACGACCTGATGTCGGGCGGGCTGCACCGCGTCTGGAAGGACATCATGGTCAACACGCTCGATCCGCCCAAGGGCGAGCGGCCATTCGCGCTGCTCGATGTCGCGGGCGGCACCGGCGATATCGCGTTTCGCGCGGCGAAAATGGCCGGCGAAGGCTTTCGCGCCACCGTCTGCGACATCAATCCGGACATGCTGCGTGTCGGTCAGGAGCGTGCGGTCGCGCGGCATCTCGACGATCGCGTCAGCTTCGTCGAGGGCAATGCCGAAGCGCTTTCGTTTGGCGATCGCGCCTTCGACGGCTACACCATCGCGTTTGGAATCCGCAACGTGCCGCGGATCGATCGCGCGCTCGCGGAAGCTTATCGCGTGCTGAGGCCGGGCAGCCGGTTTCTCTGCCTGGAATTCTCGACGGTCGATGTGCCCGGACTGGATCGGCTCTATGAATTGTTTTCGTTCAAGGTGATCCCGCCGCTCGGCCGCGCCATCACCGGCGACGCCGAGTCCTACCAATATCTCGTCGAGTCCATCCGCAAGTTTCCGAGGCCAGCCGCGTTCGCGGACATGATCCGCGCCGCGGGCTTTGCGCGCGTCAACTGGCAAAGCCTGTCGGGCGGCATCGTGGCGTTGCATTCGGGCTGGCGTTTGTGATCTCGGCGCTCACTCACATCGTCAGGCTGGGGCGTGCGGGCTTCGTGTTCGCGCGCGAAGGCGTGTTCGGCGTGGTCGATCCCTCGCTGGTGCCGCCGCCCGGCCAGCTCGCGATCAAGCTGGCGCGGCTGATTGAACGCCAGGGCACGAAGTCGGGACCGCGATTGTCGCGCGCGCTGGAGCGGCTGGGTCCGGCTTACCTGAAGCTCGGTCAATTCCTCGCGACACGGCCCGACGTGGTCGGCGTGGCGATGGCGCGCGATCTCGAAGCGCTGCAGGACCGCTTGCCGCCATTTTCACAAGCCGAAGCCGAAGCCGCGATCGCGACCTCGCTGGAACGCCCGGTAAATCAGGCTTTTGCGAGCTTTGGTCCGGCGGTCGCCGCCGCCTCGATCGCGCAGGTGCATCGTGGCGAGATCGAGCGCGACGGCGTGCGGCAGCAGGTTGCGATCAAGGTGCTGCGGCCGAACGTCGCCTCGCGCTTCCGCCGCGACCTCGCCGATTTCTTCTGGGTCGCCAAGAAGGCCGAGCAGTATTCGGCCGAAGCGCAGCGCTTACGGCTGATCGAAGTCATTAACACCATGTCGCGCTCGGTCGCGATGGAGATGGATCTGCGGCTGGAAGCCGCCGCACTCTCGGAGATGGCGGAGAATACGCGGGACGATCCCGATTTCCGCGTGCCGACAGTCGACTGGGATCGCACCACCCACAACGTGCTGACCATGGAATGGATCGACGGCATTCCGCTGTCGGATCACGCTCGCCTCGAAACGGCGCAGGTCGATTTGAAAGATCTCGGCCGCAAGGTGATCCAGAGTTTTCTGCGCCACGCGCTGCGCGACGGCTTCTTCCATGCCGACATGCATCCCGGCAATCTCTTTCTCGACGATCAGGGCCGCCTGGTCGCGGTCGATTTCGGCATCATGGGCCGGCTCGGCCTGAAGGAGCGCCGCTTCCTCGCCGAGATTTTGCTGGGCTTCATCACCCGCGACTATCGCCGCGTCGCCGAGGTGCATTTCGAAGCAGGTTATGTGCCTGGCCATCACTCCGTGGAGAATTTCGCGCAAGCGATCCGCGCCATCGGCGAGCCGATCCATAACCGCACCGCCGAGGAAATCTCGATGGCGCGGCTACTCACGCTGCTGCTCGAGGTCACCGGCCTGTTCGATATGCGCACGCGACCCGAGCTGATCCTGCTGCAAAAGACCATGGTGGTGGTCGAAGGCGTGGCGCGCAGTTTCGATCCCAAGCTCGACATCTGGACGACCGCCGAACCTGTGGTGCGCGAATGGATCGAGCGCAATCTCGGGCCGGTCGGCCGTATCCAGAGCGCGGCGTCAGGCGCGGGCGATCTGGCGCGGCTGATCTCGCACCTGCCTGATATCGCAAGCCGCGCCGTGACCGTGCTGGGACAGCTGGAAGACATGACCCGCGACGGTCACATGCTGTCGCCGGAGACGATCGAGGCATTGGGCCGCAAAGAGGCGAAGAAAGCCCGCGTGAGCACGATTGCGCTCTGCATCATCGCTGCCGCTTCCATAGGAATTTTGATGGCCTTGATGCATCTTTGATTGCAATGAAATCATAAAAATGATAGCATTGCTATCATTCGCGTCGTGAGGCCCGCCCATGGCCAGCCTGACCATCCGAAAACTCGACGAGGCCGTCAAAGTCTATCTGCGGCTGCGCTCGGCCGGAAATGGCCGCTCGGTCGAGGAGGAAGTGCGGGTCATCCTGGGCGAGCTGGTACAGGGCCGGCCCTACGAAGCCGCGCCACAAGCTCCTCACGGCGACCCCCGCAGCGCCCTCGCCGCGCGTCAGCAAAGGCGGCGAAGCGCGCGTCACCCTGATCATCGGCGGCGGCATTGCCGCCTACAAGGCGCTGGATCTGATCCGGCGTTTGAAAGAGCGGCACATCCATGTCCGCTGCGTGCTGACCCGCGCGGCGCAGCAATTCGTGACGCCGCTGGCCGCAAGCGCGCTCTCCGGCGAACGCGCCTATACCGACCTGTTCGATCCCGAGAGCGAGTTCGACGCCGGCCACATCCGCCTGGCGCGCGACTGCGACCTGATCGTGGTCGCGCCCACGACCGCGGATTTGATGGCCAAGATAGCCAACGGACATGCTGACGATCTCGCGACCGCGATCCTGCTCGCGGCACGCCGGCCGATCCTGCTCGCGCCCGCCATGAATCCGGCGATGTGGAGCAACGCCGCAACCCGCCGCAACGCGTTGCTGCTTTCACGCGACGGCATCGCCATGGTCGGCCCGAACAGCGGCGAGATGGCGGAATCAGGCGAAGCCGGCGTGGGCCGGATGGCCGAGCCGACCGAAATTGCGGAGGCTGCCGAGCGCCTGCTGCGCCCGGCCGTGCCGCAACCGCTCGCAGGCAAGCGCGTGCTGATCACGGCAGGCCCGACGCATGAGCCGATCGATCCTGTGCGCTATATCGCCAACCGCTCGTCCGGCAAGCAGGGCTATGCGATTGCGGCTGCAGCTGCCGCCGCGGGCGCCGAGGTGATCCTCGTGTCCGGCCCGGTCGATCTCGACGAGCCCGCGGGTGTGACGGTCATGCAGGTCGAATCCGCGCGCGACATGCTGGCCAAGGTTCAAGCCGCGCTGCCCGCCGATATCGCGATCTTCGCCGCTGCCGTTGCCGACTGGCGCGTTGCCAATGCCGGCGAGCAGAAGCTGAAGAAGACGGAAGGCGCGGGCATGCCGCAGCTCGCGCTGGTCGAAAACCCCGACATCCTCGCGACCGTCTCGAAGCTCACCGACAAGCGCCCGCCGCTCGTCATCGGCTTTGCCGCCGAGACCGAGCATCTCATCGACAACGCCAAAGCCAAGCTCAAACGCAAGGGCTGCGACTGGATCGTCGCCAATGACGTCTCGCCCGCAACCGGCGTGATGGGCGGCGACCGCAACACGGTGCATCTGCTCACGCGCCACGGCGAAGCCATCGACGTCAACTCCTGGCCTGTGATGACCAAGGAGGAAGTTGCGGCCGAGTTGATTGCGAAGGTCGAGAACGCGAGAAAATCGCATGAACGCCATCAAACTCGACATCCGCCAACTACCCCACGCCGCCGGCCTGCCGCTGCCTGCCTATCAGAGCGCGCATGCGGCCGGACTCGACCTGCTCGCGGCGGTACCGGACAACGCACCGCTGGTGCTCGCGCCCGGCAAGCACGCCATGGTGCCGACGGGGCTCGCGATCGCGCTTCCGGAAGGTTTCGAGGCGCAGATACGGCCGCGCTCGGGGCTTGCGCGAAGCACGGCGTCACCGTGCTGAACTCGCCGGGGACGATCGATGCCGACTACCGCGGCGAGATCCAGGTGATCCTGATCAATCACGGCCGCGAACCGTTTGCGATTCGCAGCGGGCGAGCGCATCGCGCAGATGGTGATCGCGCCCGTGGTGCAGGTGCGCCTCAGTACCGTCGACTCGCTGCCGGATACGAGCCGCGGCAGCGGCGGTTTTGGGTCGACCGGGAGCTGAGCCCTCAATTCGTTTCGACCAGAATCGGTCGGATGCGCCGCACTCCCGCTTTTTTGCACAGCGAAGTTTGCGTTCACGGTCTGGACTCTTACCGGTCGACTCCGCTTGGCGATATCTTGCGTTTGATTCGCGCTGGTGGGGAAAACGCCGGGCGCGACGTTGTGCGGTCTTTTCGTCCGTTTCTGGGGCAATCATGTCAGGCGTAATCGTCGCGCTGCGTCGGACGCTGCTGTCATGCACCTCGCTCGTGCCTGCAGCGGCACGCCGCAGCCTGACCGCTTTGGGTCTGGCGACGTTGCCCTTTGCAGGTCCTGCGCTCGCCGCCGACCCCACGCTTCCTTACACCCTCTCCTCACTGCTCGATTTCAACCGCCAGGAAGTCGCGGTGCTCACCACCGCACTCGCCCTGCTCGGCTTTTCCGTGGTGGCCTCGATCCTGCTGATGCACAACCGCGTCCGGGCCGCGCGCACCGAAACAAAACTCCGCGCCGACATCGGCGACCTGCAGGCGCAGGCCGATTCCTACCAGACGCTGCTGTTCGCGGAACCGCAGATCGTGATCTCATGGCCGGCCGGTGGCAACCGGCCGCGCATCTCCGGCGATACCTCGCTGGTGCTGCAGCAGGACTCGCCGCAGCGCATTCTCGCCTTCGGAACCTGGCTGTCGCCGGAGCCGGCGCGGCAGATGGACCACGCGGTCGACGCGCTGCGCGAGACCGGCGAAAGCTTCCTGCTCAACCTCACCACATCGAACGGCCACGCCATCGAGGCGATGGGCCGCGCCATCGGCGGCCAGGCCATCGTGCGGATTCGCCCGCTTTCCGGCGTGAAGAGAGAGCTTGCCGAGACCAATCTGCGGCTGAAGTCGGTGATGGAGGAGACCGAGATGCTGCGCGGTTTCGCTGCCGCCTCACCCTGGCCGCTCTGGGCCAAGGGCGCCAAGGGCAAGCTGATCTATGCCAACGCCGCCTATGCGCAGGCAACGGAAGCATCCGATATCGATGATGCGATCGGCCGCAATCTCGAACTGCTCAATTCCACCCATCGCGGCGACATGGAACAGGCGCTGAGCACAAAGAAGGCCTACGACGCGCGGCTTCCGATCGTGGCGGGCGGCGAGCGGCGCATCTACGATGTGCGCGCGATCAATGTGGGCGACGGCAGCGTCGGCATCGCCATCGACGCCAGTGAGGCAGATGCCCTGAGCGCGGCGCTGGTCCGCATGGTCGATGCGCATCGCCGCACCCTCGACCAGCTGTCGTCGGGCGTCGCCGTGTTCGACGGCCAGCGGCGGCTTGCCTTCCATAACGACAGCTATCGCCGGCTCTGGGACCTCGACCCGGCCTTCCTCGACAACAACCCCGACAATTCCAGTGTGCTCGACCGGCTGCGCGCGTCGCGCAAGCTGCCGGAGCAGGCCGACTTCCGCGCCTGGAAGGCCAAGCTGCATGAAGCCTATCGCGCCATCGAGCCGGCCAAAGACACCTGGTACCTCCCCGACGGCCGTGCGCTCAGCGTCGTCACCACGCCCAATCCCGAAGGCGGCGTCACCTATCTGTTCGACGACGTCACCGAGAGCCTCGACCTGGCGCGGCGCTTCGACCGCCTGATCAAGGTGCAGCGGGAGACGCTGGACAGCCTCGCCGAGGGCGTCGCGGTGTTCGGCAGCAACGGCAGGGCGCGCCTGTTCAATCCCGCCTTCGCCAGGATGTGGAAGCTGTCGCCGGAAGCAACTCGGCGACGAGCCTCACATCGACACGGTGGCGGCATGGTGTACGCCGCTGCTCGACGACGCCAAGGCATGGCGCATGATCCGCGAGTTCGATCACGGGGCTCGAGAACCGCAACGACGTTTCGCTTCAGCTCGATCGCACCGACGGCAGCGTGCTCGACTGCATGAGCCGGCCGCTGCCGGACGGCGCGACCATGCTGACCTTCCAGGACATCACCGACACCGAGAATGTCGAGCGCGCGCTGCGCGAGACCAACGAGGCGCTGCAAGCCGCCGACCAGATGAAGCTCAACTTCGTCCACCACGTGTCGTACGAGTTGCGCGCGCCGCTCACCACTATCATCGGCTTTGCGCACTTCCTCAGCGATCCCTCCACCGGCCCGCTGACGGGCAAGCAGGCCGAGTATCTCGACTATGTCACCAAGTCGACCAACGCCTTGATGGCGCTGACCGACAGCATCCTCGATCTGGCCACCATCGATGCCGGCGCGATGAAGCTCGAGCTCGGTCCAGTCGACATTCCCGGAGCGATCGAGGCGGCCGCCGAGGGCATCCAGGACCGGCTCGCCACCGACCGCATCAAGCTCAAGGTCGACATCGCCCCCAATGTCGGCACATTCATCGGCGACCAACGGCGCGTAGTGCAGGTGCTCTATAATCTTCTCGCCAATGCGGTCGGCTTCTCGCCGCAGGACGCGATCGTCGGCGTCAGCGCGAAGCGTAGCGAGCGCAACGTGGTGTTCGCGGTCACCGACTCCGGCCCCGGCATCGCACCCGACGTCAAGGACAAGGTGTTCGACCGCTTCGAGAGCTTTGCGCACGGCTCGCGGCGGCGCGGGGCGGGTCTCGGCCTGTCGCTGGTGGAATCCTTCGTGCAACTGCATGGCGGCAAGGTCCGCGTCGATTCCACGCTCGGCAACGGCACGACCGTGATCTGCGAGTTTCCGATCGACCAGGCCGTGCGCGACGCCGCGGAATGACATCGCCCACGACATTCCCGGTCGCGCTTGCCAATGAGGCGGCGACCGCGCATCTGATGGCCGACCTTGCGCTGTTGATCGGTCCCGGCGACGTCATCACGCTCTCTGGCGATCTCGGCGCCGGCAAGACCGCGGCGGCGCGCGCGATGATCCGCTATCTCGCCGACGATGAGACGATCGAGGTCCCGAGTCCGACCTTCACTCTGGCGCAGGGCTACGAGCTGCCGTCGTTCCCTATTCTGCATGCCGACCTCTATCGCATCGACGATCCTTCCGAGCTGGAAGAGATTGGTCTCGCGCCACTGCCGGACGGCGCGGTCGCGCTGATCGAGTGGCCGGAGCGCGCGCCCGGCGCCTTGCCGGCGGACCGCATCGACATCGCCTTCAGCCACCGCCCGGCGCTCGGCTCGAATGCGCGCGCAGCCGAGATCACCGGCTTTGGCAAGGCTGCCGCAATCGTCGAGCGGTTGAAGATCCTCGAGGATTCCTCGACGGCGCCGGTTACGGCGAGGCCAAGCGGCGGCGGATGCCCGGCGACGCCTCGATCCGCTCCTATGCGCGGCTGATCCGCGACGAGACCAGCTTCATCCTCATGAATTTCCCGAAGCGGCCGGATGGTCCTGCGATCTACGACGGCAAATCCTACAGCGCGGCCGTCCACCTTGCCGAGGACGTCAAGCCGTTCGTCGCCATCGACAACGGGCTGCGCGGCCGCGGTCTGTCGGCGCCGGAAATCCATCATGCCGACATCGAGGCCGGCTTCCTGATCACAGAGGATTTCGGCATCGAGGGCGTCATCGAAGGCGACCCGCCCTCGCCGATGACCGAGCGCTACGAGGCGGCGACCGACATGCTGGCGGCGCTGCATCGCGAGCCGCTGCCCGGGACGGTGCCGCTGGTACCGCAGACCGACTACGCGATTCCGGTGTTCGACGTCGATGCGTGGCTGGTCGAAATCGGGTTGATGATCGAATGGTATCTGCCCGACCGTGGCGCGCCGGTCAGTGATGCTTTGCGTGCCGAGTTCACAACTATGTGGCGCGAGCTGCTGCAGAAGCCCGCGGCCGCGCCGCACACCTGGGTGCTGCGCGATTTCCATTCGCCCAATCTGATCTGGCTCAGCGGCCGCGACGGGATCAAGCGCGTCGGCATCATCGATTTCCAGGACACCGTGCTCGGTCCGCCCTCTTACGACGTTGTCTCGTTGCTGCAGGACGCCCGGATCGATATCCCCGAGATGCTGGAGCTCTCGCTGTTCTCCCGCTACGTCAAGGCGCGGCGCGAGGCGGACTCTACCTTCGATCCCGCCGCATTTGCCGCCAACTACGCCATCATGTCGGCGCAGCGCAACACGCGGCTGCTCGGCACCTTCGCACGGCTCAACCGCCGCGACGGCAAGCCGCAATATCTGCGTCACCAGCCCCGCATCTGGACTTACCTGACCCGCTCGCTGGCGCATCCGGCGCTGGCGACCGTGCGGGCCTGGTATGAGGCGAATGTCCCGCCGCCGGGCGTCTGATCCGGAAAAGCGTGCAGCGGTTTTCCGAGAAGGTCATGCGCCAACAATAGGCTTGAGTTTACCACCTGTTAGCCAAGCTGCCGCTAATCTGGAACCGGCCGTCCTGCGCGAGCACCGGTCATTAGGGGCTATGGCCATGGCAGGCACGACAGAGCGGCGCAAGGGCGATCGCGTCACCTTCGAACGCGGGATCCCCGCGCACATGATGGGCATCGACGGCACCTGGCGTCGCGACTGCACCATGGAGGATGTCTCCGAGACCGGCGCCAAGCTCACCATCGAGGGCTCGGTCGAGGGGCTTCATCTCAAGGAATTCTTCCTGCTGCTGTCGTCGACCGGGCTGGCCTACCGCCGTTGCGAGCTGGCCTGGGTCAACGGTGACCAGATCGGCGTGACCTTTCTGAAGCATGGTGACGGCAAGAAGAAGAAACACACGCGCCGCGCCGGCGCGGACGCCTGAATTGCGGCGTTGCAGGCCGTCGTACAGCCGTCATCAGCCCCGACTATGGCCTCCATGCAACTGTGTTCCCCGAATCGCCATGCTATGAATGGCGGCTGAGATACCACCGAGATTTCCCAAATGTCCGTCAAGCCCACCAAAGCCATGGTCCTCGCCGCAGGTCTCGGCCTGCGCATGCGGCCGCTGACCGACCGGATGCCGAAACCGCTGATTCCCGTGGCGGGCCGGCCGCTGCTCGACCATGTGCTGGACAAGCTCGGCGACGCCGGGGTCACCGAAGCTGTTGTCAATGTGCACTATCTGGGCGAGCAGATCATCGAGCATGTCGCGTCCCGCAGACGTCCTCGCGTGACGATTTCCGACGAACGCAATCAGGTGCTCGGCACCGGAGGCGGCGTGGTGAAGGCTCTTCCCTTGCTCGGCGATGCGCCGTTCTTCCATGTCAATTCGGACACGATGTGGATCGACGGCGTGCGGTCCAATTTGTTGCGGCTGGCGGAGACGTTCGATCCGACACGGATGGATATCTTGCTGCTGATGGCGCCAACCGCGAGCAGCATCGGCTATGGCGGCCGCGGCGATTATGCCATGCTGCCGGACGGCGCGCTGCGCGCGCGCCGCGAGCACCAGGTGGTGCCGTTCGTCTATGCGGGTGCTGCGATCATGTCGCCGTCGATCTTCGCCAATGCGCCGAAGGGCGAGTTCTCGCTGACCAAACTGTTCGATGCCGTCAATGAGCAGGAACGGCTGTTCGGCCTGCGGCTCGACGGCGTCTGGATGCACGTCGGGACACCCGATGCCGTCGGCGCGGCGGAAGAGGCGTTTCTGGAGAGCGTGGCTTAAGCCACTTTGTAGGGTGGGCAAAGGCGCGCAGCGCCGTGCCCACCAAAAAATCACCACGAATTCACTCGTGAAGGTGGGCACGCTTCGCTTTGCCCACCCTACAGACGCTTCGCGCTGAGAATCCCTATATTGGCGGCCTGTTCCTCGAATCAGGCCATCCATGCGCGTTTGCAGCGTTCCCCTTTCCGTGCCGTTCCTGCGCACCGTGATTGCTGCGCTGATCGACGGCCGACTGGTCGAAGGCTTCGAGGCGCGCTCAAATCCGGCCGCGCTCGCCGAAGCCACGCTGTACCTGCCGACGCGCCGCGCGGTGCGGGTCGCGCGCGAGGTGTTCCTCGACGAACTGAAGACCGACGCGGCTGTGCTACCGCGCATCATTCCGCTCGGCGACATCGACGAGGACGAGCTCGCCTTTGCCGGCGAGGCGGAGCAACTCGACGGCGGCGCAGCACTCGACATCCCGCCAAAACTCGGCGAGCTCGATCGGCGGCTCACGCTCGCGCATCTCGTCGCGGCATGGGCCAAGGGGAGTGCGGTTTCGCCGCTGGTCGTCGGCGGCCCCGCCTCGACCCTGGCGCTGGCGTCCGATCTCGCGCGGCTGATCGACGACATGGTGACGCGCGACGTCTCGTGGGATCGGCTCGATGGTCTCGTTCCGGACAATCTCGACCGATACTGGACACTCTCGCTCGATTTCCTGCGCATCGCGCGAAAGCTGTGGCCGGATCATTTGAAGGAGATCGGCAAGATCGAGCCGGCGGCGCGGCGCGATATGCTGATTGCCGCCGAGGCCGAGCGGCTGACCAAACATCCGAAGGGGCCGGTGATCGCGGCGGGCTCGACCGGCTCGATGCCGGCGACCGCAAGATTTCTCCATGCGGTGGCGAAGCTGCCGCATGGCGCCGTGGTGCTGCCCGGGCTCGACACCGATCTCGACGAGGCATCGTGGCAGGCGATCGGGGGGATGCGCAACGACGAGGGCAAATTCATCGAGCATCCCGCCGCGAACCATCCGCAATTCGCCATGCATGCGCTGCTCGATCGCTTCAGCATCAAGCGCGGCGACGTCGAGATTCTCGGGACACCCGCACCCGACGGACGCGACGTGCTGCTCTCGGAAGCGATGCGTCCGTCCAGTGCGACGGCGCAGTGGCATGACCGGCTGGCGCGGCCGGAGATTTCCGCGCATATCGCGCGCGGCATGGAAAAGCTCGCGGTGATCGAGGCGCCCAATCCGGAAATGGAGGCGCTGGCGATCGCAATCGCGATGCGCGAGGCACGGCATCTCGAAAAATCAGCGGCGCTGGTGACACCGGATCGCGCGCTTGCGCGGCGGGTGATGGCGGCGCTGGCGCGCTGGAACCTCGACTATGACGATTCCAGCGGCGATGCGCTGATCGAAACAGCGGCCGGCACTTTTGCGCGGCTCGCCGCCGAAGCGGTTGCGAAGGAGCTGGAGCCGCCGACGCTGCTGGCGCTGCTAAAACATCCGCTGTGCCGGCTCGGCGCCGCGGTTGGCGCGCATGCGCGCGCGATCGAAGCGCTGGAGCTGGCGCTGCTGCGCGGCACGCGCCCGCAACCGGGCAGCAAGGGTCTCGCCGAGGATTTCGCGCGTTTCCGTGGCGAGCTGAAGAAGTATCGCGACAAGGACGTGTCCTCGTTGCATGGATCGGAGCAGCGGACACGGCTGCAGGATTGGCAGCTCGACCCTGCCGAAGCGCTGATCTCGGCGCTGCAGGCCGCGCTCGCGCCAATGGAAAGCTTGTCGCCGGCGAGGCCGTATGATTTCGCCGAAATCGCCACGCGACATCGCGAGGTACTGATCGCGCTATCGGGGGACAACGACGGCATTGCGGTCGCATTCGAAGATCAGGAGGGCCTCGCACTCGCCGCTGCCTTCGATGAGCTCGTCGCCGAGCAGAAGCCCAGCGGACTGTCAGTCACGCTACCGGACTACCCGGAGGTCTTTCAAACCGCGTACGCCGACCGCGCGGTGCGGCGGCCGGAAAAGCCCGGCGCAACGCTCCACATCTACGGCCCACTGGAATCGCGGCTGATGCAGGCCGATCGCATCATCGCGGGCGGATTGATCGAAGGCGTGTGGCCGCCGGCGCCGCGCACCGATCCCTGGCTGAGCCGGCCGATGCGGCATGAGCTGGGCCTCGATCTGCCTGAGCGGCGCATCGGTCTCTCCGCGCACGACTTCGCGCAACTGCTTGGCAACGCGGACGTGATCCTCAGCCATTCCGCAAAAGCCGGTGGCGCGCCGGCGGTCGCCTCGCGCTTCCTGCACCGGCTGGAAGCGGTCGCGGGTGAGGAACGTTGGGAAGCCGCGAAGAAGGCGGGTGCGCAGTACGTCGACTTCGCGCTGGCGCTCGACGCGCCCGCCGAAGTCAAGCCGATCGCGCAGCCCGCGCCGACGCCACCGCCGCGCGACGCGGCCGTTGCGGCTCTCGGTCACCCAGATCGAGGACTGGCTGCGCGATCCCTACACGATCTACGCACGGCATATCCTCAATCTGCAGCCGCTCGATCCCGTCGACATGCCGCTGTCGGCCGCCGACCGCGGCTCGGCGATCCACAATGCGCTCGGCGACTTCACCAAGACCTACAGCAAGGACCTGCCTGCCGATCCCGTTCGCGTGCTGCGCGAGATCGGCGAAAAACATTTCAGGCCGCTGATGCAGCGGCCCGAGGCGCGCGCGCTGTGGTGGCCGCGCTTCCAGCGCATCGTCAGATGGTTCGCGGAATGGGAGGCGGCACGGCGCGGTGACATCGCTGGGATCGACGCCGAGATCAAGGGCGAGATTTCCATTCATCTCGACAACGAGCGCACTTTCACTCTTTCGGCTCGCGCCGACCGCATCGAGCGTCGCGCCGACGGCTCGTTCGCCATCCTCGACTACAAGACCGGGCAACCGCCGACGGCCAAGCAGGTGCGGATGGGACTGTCGCCGCAGCTGACGCTGGAGGCCGCGATCCTGCGCGGCGGCGGGTTTGAAGGGATCGATGCCGGCTCCTCCGTCGGCGAGCTCGCCTATGTCCGCATCAGCGGCAACAATCCGCCGGGCGAGCACCGTGCGCTGGAACTCAAGATCAAAAACGAGCCTCCGCAGCCGCCGGACGAGGCTGCCGATCATGCGCGCAGGCAACTCGAAGCGCTGATCCGCGCCTTCGAGAACGAGGCCGAGCCGTATCGCTCGCTGAACCTGCCGATGTGGACCAACCGCTACGGCAACTATGACGATCTCGCCCGGATCAAGGAATGGTCTGCGGCCGGCGGATTGGGACTGCCGGAATGGTGAAGGCTGCGCGCAACATTCCCGATGCGGTTCGCGACAAGCAGGCGCGCGCCTCGAATCCGCGCGCCTCGTCGTTCGTGTCGGCGAATGCGGGGTCGGGCAAGACGCATGTGCTGGTGCAGCGCGTGATCCGGCTGCTGCTGACAGGCGTGCCGCCGGAAAAAATCCTCTGCGTCACCTTCACCAAGGCCGCCGCCGCCAACATGGCAGAGCGCGTGTTCACCACGCTCGGGCACTGGGTGACGCTCGACGATGCCGCGCTCGATGCGGCGATCATCGATGCCGGCGTTGCCAATCCCGACAAGAAATTGCGCAAGATCGCGCGCGAACTGTTCGCGCAGGCGCTGGAGACGCCGGGCGGACTGAAAGTGCAGACCATTCACGCGCTGTGCACCCGGCTGCTGCAGCAATTCCCGTTCGAGGCCAATGTGCCCGCGCGCTTTGCCGTGCTCGACGAGCGCGACCAGGCCGACATGATGGAGCGCGCCAACCTCAAGGTGTTCCTGGAAGCCGCCAGCGCGCCGGACAGCGTGCTCGGCCGCGCGCTGCTGACCGCGATGGCGAATGCCGCCGACGTCACCTTCAAGGATGTGGTGCGCGAAGCCTGTCTTGCCCGCGATCATTTCATGGCCTGGACGGACGCGGCAGGCAGTGCCGAAGCCGCGGCGGCGCAGGTTTCGGCCGCGCTTGGCGTCCGCGCAACCGACAGCATCGAGGCCGTCGAGCGCGAGATCGTCGATGGACCCTATCTGCCGCGCAACCGTTGGCGCGAGATCGCGGATGCACTCGATGGCGGCAGCAAGACAGACCAGAAGCAGGCGGA
Organism: uncultured Alphaproteobacteria bacterium; assembly: GCA_963732085.1. Taxonomy (GTDB): domain Bacteria; phylum Pseudomonadota; class Alphaproteobacteria; order Rhizobiales; family Xanthobacteraceae; genus Bradyrhizobium. The sequence goes on from CAVSYJ010000005.1 coordinate 116,346, forward strand.
CCAGTTGCGCGCGGCGCTGGCCTTTACCGGCAGCGCGCAGGTCGATGAATATCTCTGCATCTTTCTCACCGACGACAAGGCGCCGCGCGCCAACGTTCTGACCAAGTCGTTCATCAAGCTCAATCCGGCGGTCGCCCATCTGTTCGAGCAAGAGAAACACGCGTCTCGATACGCTGATCGAAAAGCGCCGCGCCGTCGTCACCCGCGACCGCACCGAGGCGCTGCTGCATATCGCGACCGCGGCGGCGGCGAACTATCGCCGCGAAAAGAACGAGCGCGGCCTGCTCGACTATGACGACCTGATCGACAAGACGCTCGCGATGCTGAACAACGTCTCGGCCGGCTGGGTGCATTACAAGCTCGATCGCGGCGTCGATCATGTCCTGATCGACGAGGCGCAGGACACGAGCCCGCGGCAATGGGACATCGTCGAACACATCATCGAGGAGTTTGCCGCCGGCAAGGGCGCGCGCGACAGCGCTTTACGCACGATGTTCGCGGTCGGCGACGAGAAGCAGTCGATTTTCTCGTTCCAGGGCGCGGCGCCGCATGAGTTTGCCGACCGCCGGCAGCGCTTCGGTTCGCGCTTCAAAGCCGCAGGCCTCGATTTCGAGACGATCTCCTTCACCTATTCGTTCCGGTCGGGTCCCGCGATCCTGCAATCCGTCGACCACGTGTTCAGGGATGAGGCGATCTATCGCAGCATTCATGCGGAGAACGCCTATCCACTGCATCACGCTCTCGACGACGCCGGCCCCGGCCTGATCGAGCTCTGGCCGCTGGCGGAGGCCGACAAACGCGACGAAATCGAGGGTTGGCGCGCGCCGTTCGACGGCGTCTCCGTGACGAGCCCCGAGGTGAAGCTCTCCAGGCGCATCCAGGCCGAGATCAAGCGGCTGGTCGCGAGCGGCACCATGACCGGCCCCAAGGGCGATCGCCGGCCGCTCAGCTACGGTGACGTGCTGGTGCTGGTGCGCCGCCGCGGCAATCTGTTCGACGCCGTCATCCAGGCGCTGAAGCACGCCAGCATTCCGGTTGCCGGCGCCGACCGGCTCAAGTTGACCGAGCACATCGCGATCATCGATCTGATGAATTTGGCCGACGCGCTGCTGCTGCCACGGGACGATCTCGCGCTCGCCGTGGCGCTGAAGAGCCCGCTGTTCGGCCTCGACGAGGACGACCTGTTCACGGCTGGCCTGGGGCCGCAAGGGCTCGCTGCGCAAGTCGCTGTCGACACATGCGGCCGAGAACTCAAAATTCGAAGGCGCTCTGAAGCGGCTGGAAGAATGCGAACACCGTTTTCAGCATGACACGCCATTCGCCTTCTATGCCTGGCTGCTCGGCGGCGACGGCGGAAGGGCGCGCATCCTCAGGCGGCTCGGTCACGAGGCCAATGACGCGCTCGATGAATTCCTGGAGCTTGCGCTGAACTATGAGCGCAAGGCGCCGGCCTCGCTGCAGGGTTTCATGGCCTGGCTGCGCTCCGCCGACACCGAGGTGAAGCGCGACATGGAAATCTCGCGCGACGAGGTCCGCGTCATGACCGTTCACGGCGCCAAGGGGCTGGAAGCGCCCGTCGTGATCATGGTCGACACCACGTCGTCTCCCTCGGACACGCAGCGCTTACCCCTCATCCAGGTTCCGCACGAAGGCGGCGAGGTCACGGTCTGGGCCGGCAAGAAAGCCGATAATCCCAAAGCGATCGCGGCTGCGCGTCAGGCAACGCTCGATGAGATCGAGCACGAATATCGCCGGCTGCTGTACGTGGCGATGACGCGCGCCGCCGACCGGCTGATCGTGGCGGGCATCCAGCCTGGCAACAGGAACGGCGTGCGGGACCTCTGCTGGTACGACCTGGTCCGCAAGGGTCTCGTCAATTCCGGCCTGCAGGAAGAAACCATCGAGACCGACGATGGCCAGATCAAGCGCTACACCCGCGCCGACGATGGCGTGCATGCGACCGGCGCAGCGGCGTCCGTTGCCATCACAGCGCAGGAGTTGCCCTCATGGTTGCGCACGCCGCTTCCGGCGCCGACGACGAGCACCGGCCTGCTGCGCCCGTCGCAGGCAAGCGCCGATAGCGCCCATCGCGTGAAGTCGACGGAAGCGATCGCACAGCGGACGCGGGCCCTGCAGCAGGGCACGCTGGTGCATCGCCTGCTGCAGTCGCTGCCTGAACTTCCGCCCGAGCGGCGGCGTGACGCCGCGCTCGCGCATCTCGCCCGCAATGCACCGGGCTGGAGTGAAGCCGAGCGCGACGCGCTTGCCGGAAAAGTGATCGCCCTCATCGCCGATTCGCGCTTCGCCGCCGTCTTTGCCGAAGGCAGCCGCGCCGAGGTGGCAATCGTCGGGCGACTGACGCTGCCGGGCCGGCCAACGGCGCTGGTGTCCGGCCAGATCGACCGCCTCGTCGTCACGCAAACCGAGGTTTTGATCGTCGATTTCAAGACCAATCACGCCCCGCCCAAGGCCGCCACCGAGGCGCCGCAGGCCTATCTCCGCCAGCTCGCGCTGTACCGGGCCGTGTTGTCCCGACTTTATCCCCAGCACGCCGTCCGCGCCGCGCTGCTCTGGACCGAAACGGCTGATTTGATGGAGATTCCAGCCCCCGCGCTGGACGCGGAACTGGCATCTTTGGGGAGCGTGAACGGCCATGCTTGACCCGGCAACCCCCCGTTCATAGGTTTCATCCCATGATCCCGGCGCGATTCTCTGGCGCCTCTCTTCTCCAACCGAACGAGGTATCCCCATGGCCGTTGGCAAGGTTTCTGACGCCAATTTCGAAACCGAGGTGCTCAAGGCACAGGGCCCTGTCGTGGTCGACTTCTGGGCCGAATGGTGCGGCCCCTGCCGCATGATCGCTCCCGCGCTCGACGAGATCGCCGGCGCGATGGGCGAGAAGGTCAAGATCGTCAAGCTCAATGTCGACGAGAGCCCGAAGACGGCGTCGAAATACGGCGTGATGTCGATCCCGACCCTGATGATCTTCAAGGGTGGCGAGATGGCTTCGCGCCAGGTCGGCGCCGCGCCGAAGCAGAAGCTGCAGCAGTGGATTTCCGCTGCGGTCTGATCCGCTTCGACACGACAGAAATTTTGTGGAACGGCCGGCGAAATGCCGGCCGTTTTGCGTTCAATAACTGCGCATGATCTTATCGGAAAATCGGTGCCCACTTTTCCGGATCATGCGCTACGCCGGCGGCGTGCCGTTGAGATCAAGCACATGGCCGGCGAGATAGAGCGAGCCCGCGATCAGGATGCGCGGCGACACTTCGTAAGCAAGCCCGGCGAGCATGCGCAGCGCGGCCTCGACGCCTTCCGAAATCTCGACGCGCATGCCGAGCGCGCGCGCGGCATCCGCAAGCCGGTCCGGCGGCATCGCGTTGTCCTGATCGGGAATGGGCACCGCGATGATGTGCCGCGTGAGCCCGGCGAAATTGGCGAGGAACGCGCGCGCATCCTTGTTGGCCATCATGCCCACGATCACGACCAGCGGACGCGACACCCGCTCCTCCAGATCGCCGAGCGCCGCCGCTGCAACGCGGCCGCCCTCCGCGTTGTGGCCGCCGTCGAGCCAGATCTCGCAGCCTTGCGGCCCGAGTTCGCCGAGCCTGCCGGATGAGAGCCGCTGCATCCGTGCCGGCCATTCAGCATTGACGATGCCCTCATAGGCAGCGTGATTGAGCTTGAGGCTCTCGATCGCGCGCAAGGCTCGCAATGGCCAATCCCGCATTGTCGAACTGATGCCGTCCAAACAGTTTTGGCGCGGCGAGGTCCATCAATCCCCGCTCATCCTGATAGACCAGCCGGCCACGCTCGACACCGACATGCCATTGCTGTCCGGCGGCATGCAGCGGCGCGCGCTGCCGGCGCGCCTGCGCTTCGATCACCGTCATCGCTTCGGGATGTTGCTCGGCGGAAATCACGGGCACGCCGCGCTTGATGATCGCGGCCTTCTCGCCGGCGATCGCGGTCAAGGTGTCACCGAGAAACTCGGTGTGGTCCATGCTGACAGGCGTGATGACGGAGGCGAGCGGCGCTTCGATCACATTGGTGGAATCGAGCCGGCCGCCGAGGCCGACTTCGAGCAACAGCACATCGGCCGGATGGTTTGCGAACAAGAGGAAACCCGCGGCGGTCTTGGCTTCGAAGAACGTAATCGGCTCGCCTTCATTGACGCGTTCGACATGAGCAAACGCCGCACGCAGCTCGTCATCGCCGACCAGCTTGCCCGCAAGGCGAAAGGATTCGTTGATCCGCACCAGCCAGGGCGAGGTATAGACATGCACCCGCAGGCTTGCGGCTTCCAGGATCGCGCGCAGATAAGCGACCGTCGACCCCTTGCCATTGGTGCCGGCGACATGGATCACCGGCGGCAGCGCCTTCTCGGGATGATCGAGCCGATCAAGCAAGCGCTGCATGCGCTCGAGCCCGAGGTCGATGCGTTTCGGATGCAGCGCGGACAGCCGCGCGATCAATTCGTCGAGCGACGGCGGCGATGAGGCGGCCGGCGCGTTCACGCGTGCGGCGCAGCCGGCGCCGCTTCGGGAGCCGTGACGATCTGGGCGGCCGAAACCGACGGCGCGGATTTCGGCGCGGTCTCGAGTGCCGGCGATCTGGTGAGCAGGCGGCACAGCCGCGCCAGCGTCGGACGCAGTTCGTGGCGATGCACGACCATGTCGACCATGCCGTGATCCCGCAAATATTCGGCGCGCTGGAAACCTTCCGGCAATTTCTCGCGGATGGTCTGCTCGATCACGCGTGCGCCGGCAAAGCCGATCAGCGCGCCGGGCTCCGCGATCTGGACGTCGCCGAGCATCGCATAGGATGCGGTGACGCCGCCGGTGGTCGGATTGGTCAGCACCACGATGTAAGGCAGTTTGACCTCGCGCAGCATCTGCACCGCGACCGTGGTGCGCGGCATCTGCATCAGCGAGAGGATACCCTCCTGCATGCGGGCGCCGCCCGAAGCCGCAAACACGATGAACGGCGTTTTCTTCTCGACTGCGAGTTCGAGCCCGCGCACGATCGCCTCGCCAGCGGCCATGCCGAGCGAGCCGCCCATGAAATCGAAATCCTGCACGGCGACGACGACAGCGGCGCCTTCGAGCTTGCCGTAACCGACCTTGATCGCGTCGTTCAGCCCGGTGCGGGCGCGCGCATCCTTGATGCGATCGGAGTAGCGCTTCTCGTCGCGGAATTTCAGCGGATCGGGTGTGACCTCGGGCAGCGCGATGTCGTACCAGGTCTCATTATCGAAGATCGACTTCAGCCGCGCTGTCGCGCCCATGCGCATATGATAGTTGGAGCCGGGGATCACCATCTGGTTGGCCTCGACGTCCTTGTAGAACACCAGCTGCCCGGAATCCGGGCACTTGATCCACAAATTCTCCGGCGTCTCCCGCCGCAGCATGTTGCGGATTTTCGGGCGAACGACGTTGGTGAGCCAGTTCATGGTGTGCTCCGTGCATCGCGGCACGCCCGCGATGTTCTGGTACCCTCTCCCCTTGTGGGAGAGGGTGGCGCGCAGCGCGCGGAACGCGCGATGCAAGCCGGGAGAGGGGTTTGTCTAACCCAATTCCGGCGTGGAAACGACCCCTCTCCCGCCTCGCCGCATATGTGCGGCTCGGCACCCTCCCCCACAAGGGGGGAGGGGAAAGCAGGAATCTATTCCGCCGCCTGCTTGGCGCCACGGACGCCCGCCGCCAGCGCAGCCGCGAGATCGGCCACCGCGGTCACGGTTTTCGACGTTGCTTTGCCATCCGCATCGAGGCTGCCGCGCAAAGCATCGACCAGCGCGGTGCCGACCACGGCGCCATCGGCGCGCTCGGCAATCGCGCGCGCCGTTTCCGGCGTGCGAATGCCGAAGCCGACGCAGACCGGCAATTTCGTATGCCGCTTGATGCGCGCCACGGCTTCTCCTGCGACATTCGAATCCGCCGCTGCGGCACCGGTGATTCCGGTGATCGAGACGTAGTAGACAAAGCCCGAGCTGTTGGCGAGCACGGCAGGCAGGCGCTTGTCGTCGGTGGTCGGCGTCGCGAGCCGAATGAAATTCAATCCGGCCTTCAGCGCCGGCACGCAGAGCTCGCTGTCTTCCTCCGCCGGCAGATCGACGATGATCAGGCCATCGACGCCGGCGACTTGGCGTCGGCAAGAAATTTGTCGACGCCGTAAATGTAGATCGGATTGTAATAGCCCATCAGCACGATCGGCGTGGCATCGTCGCCGGCGCGGAAGCCGCGGACCAGCTCCAGCGTCTTCTTCAGGGTCATGCCGGCCTTCAGCGCGCGCAGGCCCGCGGCCTGGATCGAGGGACCGTCCGCCATCGGATCGGTGAAGGGCATGCCGATCTCAATCAAGTCGGCGCCGGCCTTCGGCATCGCCTTGATGATCGCAAGCGAGGCGGCGGGATCGGGATCGCCGGCCATCAGGAAGGTGACGAAGGCGGAGCGGCCTTCCTTCTTCAATTGCGCAAAGCGCGCATCGATGCGGGTGCTCACTTCTTCCCCCGCAGGATGTCGCCGACCTGCGGCACGTCCTTGTCTCCCCGGCCGGAAAGATTGATCACCATGAGATGATCCCTGGGCCGCGCGGGCGCGAGCTCCATCACCTTGGCGATCGCGTGTGCCGGCTCGAGCGCGGGAATGATGCCTTCCAGCCGCGACAGCAACTGGAACGCGGCCAGCGCTTCGTCGTCGGTCGCGGAGAGATACTTCACCCGGCCGACCTCATGCAGCCAGGAATGCTCCGGGCCGATGCCGGGATAATCCAGACCCGCCGAGATCGAATGCGCGTCCTGGATCTGGCCGTCCTCGTTCATCAAGAGATAGGTGCGATTGCCATGCAGCACGCCGGGCCGGCCGCCCGCGATCGAAGCCGCATGCAGTTGCGTCAGCCCATGACCGGCGGCCTCGACGCCGAAAATCTCGACACTGGGATCGTCGAGGAAAGGATGAAACAGCCCCATGGCGTTGGAGCCACCGCCGATGCAGGCCACCAGCGAATCCGGCAGGCGGCCTTCGGCCTCCTGCATCTGCTTCCTGGTCTCGTTGCCGATGATCGACTGGAAGTCGCGCACCAGCGTCGGATAGGGATGCGGGCCCGCCACCGTCCCGATGCAGTAGAACGTGTCGTGCACATTGGTGACCCAGTCGCGCAGCGCTTCGTTCATGGCGTCCTTCAGCGTGCGCGTACCCGACTGCACCGGAAACACTTTCGCGCCCAGCATCTCCATGCGGATCACGTTGGGCTGCTGCCGCGCCACGTCGACCGCGCCCATATAGACCACGCAGTCCAGGCCGAACCGCGCGCACAGCGTCGCAGTGGCGACGCCGTGCTGGCCGGCGCCGGTCTCGGCGATGATGCGCTTCTTGCCCATGCGCCGCGCCAGCATGATCTGGCCGAGCACATTGTTGACCTTGTGCGAGCCGGTGTGATTGAGCTCCTCGCGCTTGAAATAGATTTTCGCGCCGCCGAGATGCTCGGTCAGCCGCTCGGCGAAATAGAGCGGCGACGGCCGGCCGACATAGTCGCGCAGATGGCCGTTCATCTCGGCCTGGAACGCCGGATCGGCCTTCGCCGCGTTGTAAGCCTTCTCGAGATCGAGGATCAGCGGCATCAGGGTTTCGGCGACGAAGCGGCCGCCGAAAATACCGAAATGCCCGTGCTCGTCGGGACCGCTACGGAACGAATTGGGACGCGCCTGGTTCATCGGACACTCAACTCTTCTTGCCGCCGTGGCGGACTCTCTCCACTCCCTCTCCCCGCTCTTGCGGGGAGAGGGTTGGGGTGAGGGGCTCTTTTTGCAAAATCGACGAGGATGAGAGAGACGTGCGCGACGACTCCCCCTCACCCGGATCGCTGACGCGATCCGACCTCTCCCCGTAAACGGGGAGAGGTGAAGAAGGGTCGGTCGCGCGCGCGGCGCGGATGAAATCGCGGATCATGTCGACGTCCTTGGCGCCGGGCGCGCGCTCGACGCCCGAGGAGACGTCGACGCCGCCGGCGCGGGTGATGCGCACGGCCTCGGCGACATTGCCCGCGTTGAGCCCGCCGGACACCATGAACGGCAGCTTGAGGTCGAGATTTTCGAGCACATGCCAGTCGAACACCGCGCCCAATCCGCCAGGCCGCGTGGCGCCCCTGGGCGGGCGGGCGTCGAACAGGATGCGGTCGCAGACGGCGGCGTACGAGAACAGCGGGGCAAGGTCGGACTTGCTCTCGACCGGCAGCGCCTTCATCACCTCGCGGCTGAACTTGCGCTTGATTTCGGAGACACGCGCCGGCGTCTCATGGCCATGCAGTTGCAGGATGTCGGGCTGCAGCACCTCGACGATGCCTGACAGCGTGGCGTCGTCGGCATTGACCGTCAGCGCCACCTTGATCGCGCGGCGCTTGACGTGCTGTGCAAGCGCGCGCGCGGTATCCAGCGCGAGATGCCGCGGCGACGGCGGAAAGAACACGAAACCCACCATGTCGGCGCCCGCGTCGAGCGCCGCGTCGAGCGTCTCGCGCGTGGACAGGCCACAGATTTTGACTGCCAGGGACATCGGCGTTCGGCTTGATTGGAAACAGGTTCAGCGGGGCGCTTCTACAACGTCGCGCCCTGCTTGTCTCGCCCCGATGCCCCGTAAAGCGGCCCCGGCAGTGCCCGCCGCTGCGGCTCGCCGCGGAGGCCAGCGGCGGCCTGGCTGCGCAGTTCCGCAAGCTGGGCACGCGCGGCCCGCGCATCGGCCTCATGCTGGCGCGCGGCGCGGCGCCAGCGGCGCTGGCCGAACCAGGTTGCGAGGCCGCCGGCGATCACGCCGAGAACCGCGATCGCGATGATCAGCACAAACAGCGGCAGCGAAACCGAGATGGACGGATTGGCCGAATTGAAGGGATCGAACGACACCGTGACGAAATGCCGGTTCGCCACCGCGAACACGACGAAGATCAGCGCCAGCGGAATGACGATCAAAGCCGTGAAGAACTTCCGCATGAGAACCAGCTCGCGTTATTTAAGCGTTACGCGCGCAACGCGCGGACAGCGGCTTTGTGCCGCGCGTCCCTGGGCTATGCGCCGGCTTCGGGATTCTCGCGGTTCAGCCGCTCGCGCATTTCCTTGCCGGTCTTGAAGAACGGCACGCTCTTCTGGTCGACCGGAACATGGGCGCCGGTGCGCGGATTGCGCCCCGAGCGCGCCGGGCGATGCTTGACCGAGAAGGCGCCAAAGCCGCGCAGTTCCACCCGGTCGCCACGCGCCAGTGCGGCCACGATCTCATCGAGAATCGCGTTCACGATGTTCTCCACGTCCCGCTGGTAGAGGTGCGGGTTGTGCTCGGCGATGCGCTGAACGAGTTCGGACTTGATCATCGTGGGTTGGCCTGCCGCGTCTGTCAGCCATTTCCGTGAAAATACCTTGAACTGTCAAGACGCTAAATGAAGTAAGCGCGGCCGGAAAGTGCGTGACTGGGGTCCAAAGCGGCCTGGTCACAATTACCCGCACTGCGGGAAAAGCCGTCAATTGGTACCCGCGGGATGCCAGAGCGCCAGCATGCCGTCGAGCGAGAGGCGGTCGACCGCCTGCGCCACGCCGGCCTGCTCGATCTGGTGGGCGATGGAGTTCAGGCCGAGCGCTTCGAGCGTAACGGACGCCGCCGTGCGCAGGAAGGTCAGGTCGCCGAACCGGGGACTGAGCTTGTAGTCGCGCACCGGAAGGTCCTTCTTGACGCCCTTCTCGGCTTCCAGCCAGGCGATCGCGGTCTTTTCGTCACCGAGCTGATCGATCAGCTTGAGCTCGACCGCCTGACGGCCGGTGAAGACGCGTCCATCGGAGATTTTCGCAAGCTGCGCGTCGTCCATGCCGCGGCGGTCCTTCACCAGCCCCTTGAACCAGGCATAGGAGTTCTTCACCAGCGCATCGAGCGCATCGCGCGCCTCCGGGCTGGTGGGCTCGAAACCGTTGGGCGCGGCTTTCAACGGCGAGGATTTCACTTCCTCGACCTTGACGCCGACGGTCTTCAGGAGATCGGTGAAGTTCGGAAATTGAAACAGCACGCCGATCGAGCCGACCAGCGAGCTCTGCTGCGCCACGATGTGGTCGGCCGCGATCGCGGTGATGTAACCACCGGAGGCCGCCAGCCCCTCGACCACGACGACCAGCGGCTTCTTGGCCTTCAACCGAACCAGCAAGTCGTAGAGCTGCTCGGAGCCGGCGGTGGTGCCGCCCGGCGAATTGATGTGCACGATCACTGCCGCGGCGTGCGACTTCTCCAGCCGCTCCAGCGCCTCGACGCGTTCCTGGTCGCTGCGGATCAGGCCCTCGATGGTGACGCGGGCAATGGAGCCCGAGCTGGTGAACGTGCCGCGCGCACCGGGCGAAGCCAGCGCGCCGATGACGGCGATCGCACCGATGGCGATGATCACGGAAGCCACGCGCCAGAACGTCAGCTTGCGGCGGATCCTGCGGCGATCGACGATCACGTCCGAATCGAGCGACATCGAAATTCTCCTGAAAACAAAGCCTGCGTGCTTTGCATGTATAGCGCAAATATCGGGTTATCCAGTTAGATCAATTGCCACGCAATATGAAGAAATGAAGGCCCGCTGGAATGAAAAAGGCCCCGGTTGTGACCGGGGCCCGATGTCCTGAAGCAACGTGTCGTCTATTTGCCGACGTGTCGCTTACTTGTCCTTGTCGCTGCCGCGGTTCTTGAGCGCGGTGCCGAGGATGTCGCCCAAGGTCGCGCCCGAATCGGAGGAGCCGTACTGCGCGATGGCTTCCTTCTCCTCGGCGACTTCCAGCGCCTTGATCGAGACCTGCACCTTGCGGGCCTTCTTGTCGAACTGGATCACCCGGGCATCGACCTTCTCGCCGACGGCGAAGCGTTCGGCGCGCTGGTCGTTGCGGTCACGGGCGAGTTCGGACCGCTTGATGAAGGTCGTGAAGTCGGTGCCGACGATTTTCACCTCGATGCCGGCTTCCTTCACTTCCAGCACTTCGCAGGTCACGACCGCGCCCTTCTTGACGTCGCCCGGCTCGGCGAAGGGATCGCCTTCGAGCTGCTTGACGCCGAGCGAAATGCGCTCCTTCTCGACATCGACATCGAGGACCACGGCCTTGACCACGTCGCCCTTCTTGTAATTGTCGATGACCTGCTCGCCCGGCTGCTTCCAGTCGAGGTCGGAGAGGTGGACCATGCCGTCGACGTCGCCCTCGAGACCCAGGAACAGGCCGAACTCGGTCTTGTTCTTGACCTCGCCCTCGACCACCGAACCGACCGGGAACTTCTCGACGAAGACCTCCCAGGGATTGCGCATGGTCTGCTTGAGGCCGAGCGAGATGCGGCGCTTGACGGAATCGACTTCCAGCACCTGCACTTCGACCTCCTGCGAGGTCGAAACGATCTTGCCGGGGTGCATGTTCTTCTTGGTCCACGACATCTCCGAGACGTGGATCAGGCCTTCGATGCCCGGCTCCAGCTCGACGAAGGCGCCATAGTCGGTGATGTTGGTGACGCGGCCGGTGAAGCGCGCATTCAGCGGATACTTCGCCTCGATGCCCTGCCACGGATCGTCGAGCAGTTGCTTCATGCCAAGCGAGATGCGGTGGGTCTCGTGGTTGATCTTGATGATCTTGACCTTGACGGTTTGGCCGATGCTCAAAACCTCGGTCGGGTGATTGACCCTGCCGCCAGGCGATATCGGTGACGTGCAGGAGGCCGTCGATGCCGCCGAGATCGACGAACGCACCGTAGTCGGTGATGTTCTTGACCACGCCGTCGATCACCTGGCCCTCTTCGAGGTTCTGCACCAGTTCCTGGCGCTGCTCGGCGCGGGTCTCTTCGAGGACCGTGCGGCGCGAGACGACGATGTTGCCGCGGCGGCGATCCATCTTGAGGATCTGGAAAGGCTGCGAGTTGTTCATCAGCGGCGCGACGTCGCGGATCGGCCGGATGTCGACCTGCGAGCGCGGCAGGAAGGCCACCGCGCCGTCGAGGTCGACGGTGAAGCCGCCCTTGACCTGGTTGAAGATGACGCCGTTGACCTTCTCGTTGTTCTGGAACGCCTTCTCCAGCTTGCCCCAGCTCTCCTCGCGGCGCGCCTTGTCGCGCGACAGCACGGCTTCACCGAGCGCATTCTCGATGCGGTCGAGGAACACCTCGACCTCGTCGCCGACCTTGAGCTCGCTTTCGCGTCCGGGGCCGGAAAACTCGCGCAACGCGACGCGGCCCTCGGTCTTCAGGCCGACGTCGATGACGGCCATGTCCTTTTCAATCGCAACCACCTTGCCCTTGATGACGGAGCTTTCCTGAAGGTTTCCGCCGGCGAAGGATTCATCCAGCATCGCGGCGAAATCGTCGCGGCTGGGGTTGTAGGAATTTGCAGAAGCAGTCGAAGCCATTTGTTCTCCAAGAGCGAAATTTGCCAGCGTTCGGGTTAAGGGCGTATCGCGCGTGAAGGGCCGGGGCTCGCAAAACCCGCGGCGACCGCTCATTGCACGAGGATGCAAAAGCGGGCCGGCAGATGCCTGCACGTTCGATACGTTGATTTTCGTCCGGGATGGATGAGCTCGAAAATTCTGTTCGAACTATCGACTTTCGAGGGCGGGAGCGGGCTTTTCCTCCGATGACGCCAACGGCTCAAATCCGCTGACGGCCCGCTCGAACGGCCTCGACAATGTCGATGGCGGCCCGGACGCCGCCTTCTATATCCAGATTGGAATTATCTAGCAAGTAAGCATCCACGGCCTGTTTTAGAGGCGCAATCGGCCGGTTCTGGTCCCGTTCGTCGCGGGCGATGATATCGGCCAGGACGGCCGCCTCGTCGGCGTCCTCACCGCGGGCGCGAGCCTCCAGGGTCCGGCGCCGGGCGCGGACGCGTGGGTCGGCGACCACGAAGATCTTCACCTCGGCTTGGGGGCAGATCACGGTGCCGATGTCGCGGCCGTCGAGCACGGCGCCGGGCGGGTCAGCCGCGAACTGGCGCTGGAAATTGACCAGGGCCTCCCGGACCCGTGGAATTGCGGAGACCACCGAGGCGGCCTCGCCGACTTTCTGGGTCTTCAGCACCGGATTGCCGAATTTCTCGGGGTCGAGCTCCATCGCCGCGGAAACCGCCGCCTTCTCGTCGCGAAGGTCGGCGCCCGAGCTCAATAGGGCATAGGCGACCGCGCGGTAGATCACGCCGGTATCGAGATGGCGGTAGCCGTAATGATGGGCGAGGCGCTTGCCGAGCGTGCCCTTGCCCGAGGCGGCGGGTCCGTCGATGGCGATGATCATGCGGGTCTATGTCTCGGTTGGTCGCGGTCCGCGGGCGCGCCGCAACGGCCGTTCGTCGGTGAAGATGTTACGGGAGGCGAATTCCGCCGGGCTGCGAAGGTGAGATATTCGCGCATGCCGTCCGTCAAAACCTCACGCTGCCAATCAATGAACATCGAACTCATGTGCCATGGTTGGTCAAGGCAGCGTGCCGACCCAGAGACCCACCTCGGTACGCGTCCGAGCTTGTATTGTTTGGCCAGATATTCAGCAATTGCACCGACCACCGCGTTGAGCCGCTTGTCTTTCGTCAAAATCGGCTCATTTTCGAGCATTGCAAGGCGAGTTTCGTCGCTGGGCGCGAGGTCAAACGCATGAACGAATTCGGCCAGCGCCGCATCAGGAGACGTGCCGGCCTGAATTTCTATCGATGACTCCAGAGAGGCGAGTGAGTTCCATCGAGTTTCGTCGCTATGCGTCAAACAAACTCCGCGCCGAGCGCGCGCATCATCGGGATGAAATCCGGAAAGCTGGTGGCGATGAAGGCGGTGTCGTCGACCTTGACCGGCTTGTCGGAGGCCAAGCCCATCACCAGCGCCGACATCGCGATGCGATGATCCATATGGGTCGCGACAAGTCCGCCGCCGGGGACATGGCCCCTGCCCTCGACGATCAGATCGTCGCCGGAAATCTCGACCTTGACGCCGTTGACCCGCAGCATGTCGGCGGTCGCGGCAAGGCGATCGGATTCCTTGACCCGCAATTCGTGCAGGCCGCGCATGGTCGTCGTACCCTCCGCATAGGAGGCCGCGACCGCCAGCACCAGATATTCGTCGATCATCGATGGCGCGCGCTCCGGCGGCACCACGACGCCGCGCAGTTTCGAGCCGCGGACACGTAATTGCGCCATCGGCTCGCCGGCGTCGTTGCGCGTCCCGCTTTCTTCGATGGAGGCGCCCATTTCCCGCAGCGTCGTGATGAGCCCCGTGCGCAGCGGATTGGTCATGACGTCGGAGAGCGCGATGTCGGAGCCTTCGACGATCAGCGCGGCAACAAGCGGAAACGCCGCGGACGACGGATCGGCGGGCACCACGACCTCGGCGCCATGCAACTCCGGTTCGCCGGCAAGCGTGACCTTGCGGCCATGCGCGCCTTCCTTCGCCGAGGTGATGTCGGCGCCGAAATGCCTGAGCATCAGTTCGGTGTGATCGCGGCTCGCCTCCTGCTCGATCACAGTGGTGGTGCCCGGCGCCGACAGGCCGGCAAGCAGCACTGCCGACTTGATCTGCGCAGACGCCACCGGGGTCTTGTAGGTGATCGGGACGGGATAGCGGGCGCCGCTGAGCGTCAGCGGCAGCCGGCCGCCTTCACGGATGTCGCCGGTCCGGGCTCCCATCAGTTCCAGGGGATCAAGGATGCGCCGCATCGGCCGACTCCTCAGCGAGGCATCGCCATCGAACACCGCCGTGATCGGGCAGCCCGCGACCGCGCCCATCACCAGCCGGCAGCCGGTGCCGGAATTGCCGAAATCGAGCGCTTGCTTGGGCTCGGCAAAGCCGCCGACGCCGACGCCATTGACCTTCCACGCGAAATCGCCGGTCCGTTCGACCTTGGCGCCCAGCGCCCGCATGGATTTAGCGGTGTTGAGCACGTCCTCGCCCTCGAGCAGGCCGGAAATCCGGGTTTCGCCGACCGAGAGTGCACCCAGGATCAAGGCGCGGTGGGAGATCGACTTGTCGCCGGGCACGCGCACCCTGCCGGTCAGCGGGCCGCTGCAACGGGCCTCGAGCGGGGTCGGCTGAGCGGAATGGGTCAAGAATGTGTCCTCTTCGGCCGGGCAGGTAGCACGGGGGCCGGGCGGCGTCACGGCCCTGTATTTCATGCACAAAGCGCTATTGACAGCGGCCGTTCAACTAGCCAAGTGAAGCACCGCTTTTCAGACATTCCCAGGATTCCGCACGTGGCCAAATCCGATCTCGGAACCAAACGCATTTGCCCGACCACGGGCAAGAAATTTTACGACCTGAACAAGACCCCAGTGATCTCGCCCTATACCGGCGAGGTCGTGCCGATCGCGCCCGTTGCACCGCCGCGCCCGGTCCGCGGCGCTGCTGCGGCGGCCGCCGCCCCCGCGCATACGCCTGCCGAAGCGCCGGAGCCCGTAGCGGCGGAAGAGACGGTCTCGCTGGAAGAGGCCGATGCCGAGGAGAACACCGGCAAGGTGAAGGCGGTCGTGCCCGAATCCGAGGATGATATCGAGGTCGACGAAACCCTGGACGACGATGACGACGACGATTTCGACCTTCATCGCCGACGAGGAAGAAGGCGACGAGGATGTCACCGACATCATCGGCGATGTCGGCGGTGACGAGGAGACTTGAGATAGTCGCCGATCTGTGGTGAGGGTTCCCGGTGCGCTGCCCAAGGCGTGACCGGCGGCATGATCGGCATGATCATGCGCAAGCTGCTAAGGGGCCATAGCTCAGCTGGGAGAGCGCTTGCATGGCATGCAAGAGGTCGGCGGTTCGATCCCGCCTGGCTCCACCAGCCTCCGCTCGCTTCGCGAGCTACGGCTGGGCAAGCCAGCCTCTGACCTATCGTAGCGAAGCGAGCGGGGGCTGCCCCGCCATAGCCCGAAGGGCGACGGCGGGCCTCGGCAAGTCTAGTATCTCCCCAGAATATCTGCGTGCCGCTATCCTTCCGTCCCTGGAGGCTGAGCTATGCGATACGTCTACATCCTTGAAAGTCTTGACGACGAACATTTCTACGTTGGGATCACAGATGACGTTCTTCCACGGCTCGCCAAGCACAATGCCGGCGAAGTGCCACATACCTCAAAATACCGACCTTGGCGCGTCAGGACTTATGTCGCATTCACCGAGCAAAAACTTGCTATCGCTTTCGAGAAATACCTGAAGTCAGGATCCGGCAGGGCGTTCGCGAAGAAGCATTTCTAACGGGCTGAGCACCTACTCCCCCACCGCCGCATTGAGCCGGTCGCGCAACGCGACGATCTCGTTTTTCACATCAGACAGTTCCGCGACCGAGCACGATGACGCATCGAGGATCGACAGCGGCACCGAGCGCGCTTTCTCCTTCAGCGCCTGACCCTGCGCCGTGAGCGCGATCTTGACCTGCCGCTCATCCTCGCTGCTGCGGTTGCGCTTGAGAAGGCCGGCCGCCTCCAGCCGCTTCAGGAGCGGCGTCAGCGTGCCCGAATCCAGGAACAGCCGCTCGCCGATATCTTTCAGCGGCACACCATCGCGCTCCCACAGGACCAGCATGACAAGATATTGCGGATAGGTCAGGCCGAGCCGGTCGAGCAGCGGCTTATAGACGCGGTTGAAGGCGTGTGCGGCGGAATAGACCGCAAAGCAGACCTGGTTGTCGAGCCGCAGCAGCTGGTCGCCGGCGAGCGCTTTTCGGGCCATTTGCATCATCCTTGTCACGATTCCCCGGCATTTTGGGCCTAGGCTGGCCGAAATTCAATTGCGAACAATTAAATGTGAGGCCATGCTTTCTATATTGTGCACAATACAGTTGTTTGCAATATACATCTCACCGAAACAGAGGAGACGACCATGTCCGTGAAAGTGCTCTACAAGACCCAGGCCAAGGCCACCGGCGGCCGCGACGGCACTGCCGCGACGCTCGACGGCGCGCTGAACGTCAAGCTTTCGACCCCCAAGGAGCTTGGCGGCGGCGGCGGTCCCGGCAACAACCCCGAGCAGCTGTTCGCGGCCGGCTACGCGGCCTGCTTCATCGGCGCGATGAAGGCGGTTGCCGCTCAGGGAGGCCCCAAGGTCCCGGCCGACGCTTCCGTGACATCCACAGTCGGCATCGGCCCGCGCTCCGAAGGCGGTTTCGGCCTCGACATCGCGCTCGAAGTCGCGCTGCCCGGCTTGGCGCACGCTGACGCGAAGCGCTGGTGGCGAAGGCCCATCAGGTATGCCCCTACTCCAACGCCACGCGTGGCAATATCGATGTGAAGCTGACCGTCGTCTAAAGCTTGCTGCGCGGATGGGCCTGCTGCTTACGCAGGCTCGTTCGCGCAAAAAGCATTTGATGCGGCTAGCGAAGGCCGTTAGCTCTCAACTCCCTCCCGTTGGATTTTGAGCGAAGGCCTCCGATGAATCCCCGACTGTCACCCGCCGCGATGACCGGCTTGCGCGTGATCGATCTCACGCGCGTGCTCGGCGGCCCCTATTGCACGCAAATCCTCGCCGACCACGGCGCCGACGTGATCAAGGTCGAGCCGCCGGCCGGCGACGAGACGCGCGACTGGGGCCCGCCCTTCCACGAGGACGACGCGGCCTATTTCATCGGCATCAACCGCAACAAACGCTCGGTCGGCCTCGACCTCGCCTCCGAGGGCGGTCGCGCGGTGCTGATGAAATTGCTCGAAGGCGCCGACGTGCTGATCGAGAATTTCAAGCCGGGCACGCTGGACAAATGGGGCATCGGCAACTCGGTGTTGCGCGAAAGATTTCCGCGGCTGGTGCATTGCCGGATTTCCGGGTTCGGCGCCGACGGTCCGCGCGGCGGCAATCCCGGCTATGACGCGATCATCCAGGCGATGACCGGCATGATCGCCGCGACCGGCTCGCCGCAGAGCGGGCCGATGCGGATCGGCGTGCCCGTGGTCGACATCACCACCGGGCTCTATGCGACGATCGGCATCCTGATGGCGCTCGCCGAGCGGCAGAAGTCCGGGCTCGGACAATTCCTCGAGACCACGCTGTACGAATGCGGGCTCGCCGTCATGCATCCGCACGCGGCGAATTACTTCATGCATGGCAAGCCGCCGTCACTGACCGGCAACGAGCATCCGAACCTCGTGCCCTACGCAATCTTCCCGACCAGAACCGACGACATCTTCATCGCCGCCGGCAATGACGGCACCTTCCGCAAGCTCGCCAAGGAAATCGGCAAGCCCGAACTCGGCACCGATCCGCGCTTTGCGCGCAACAAGGACCGCATTGCCAATCGCGAGGCGCTGCACCGGGAACTCGCCGCCGTCTTCTCACAGCACGAGGCCGAGCCGCTCTGCAACCGCCTGCTCGCCGCCGGCCTGCCCATAGGACCGGTGCAGAAGATCGACCAGGCGCTGACCAACGATCACACCATTCACCGCGGCGACGTGATCGCCAAGGATTGGTACAAGGGCGTCGCCTCACCGATCCGCATGGCGCGCAGCAAGCCGAGCCTGCGCAGCACGCCGCCGAAGTTCAGCCAGCACACCAGGGAGGTGCTCGGCGAGTTCGGCTACGCCAGGAGCGAGATCGATGCGCTGATCGCAAGCGGCGCGGTCTGCGGCGCCGAACGCAAGCGCTGAAACAAACCATAGCCTCGTCAAACCGGGACGATGGTTTAATCTCGCCGTCCCGATTGGGGCTTCCTTGGGCCGCGCTTCCCCCGTAGCATCGGCGCTGCTACGGTCATTTGCACGTCATCCGGTGCTGCTACGCGCCACAAAAGGAATGACGGTCCAACGGGAGGGATTTGATGAAGTTTCGACACTTCGGCGCTGCCGCCACCGCTGTCACGCTGGCGTTTGCCGCTTCACCCGCATTCGCGGTGACGGAGATCCAGTGGTGGCACGCGATGACCGGCCCGAACAACGATGTCGTGGTCAAGCTTGCTAACGACTTCAACGCCTCGCAGAGCGACTACAGGATCGTTCCGACCTTCAAGGGAAGCTACGCCGACGTGCTCAATGCCGGCATCGCGGCGTTCCGGGCCGGCAATGCGCCCGGCATCATGCAGGTATTCGAGGTCGGCACCGCGACCATGATGGCGGCCAAGGGCGCCATCAAGCCGGTTTCCGAACTGATGAAGGAGCAGGGCGAGAAGTTCGATCCCAAATCCTATTTGCCGGCGATCACCGGTTACTACTCGACCTCGAAGGGCGACATGCTGTCGTTCCCGTTCAACTCGTCGAGCATGGTGATGTGGGTCAATCTCGATGCGCTCAAGAAGGCCGATATCGCCGCGCCGCCCAAGACCTGGCCGGAAGTGTTTGACGACGCCAGGAAGCTGCACGCGACCAACCCGACCTGCGGCTTCTCCTCGGCCTGGGGATCATGGGGCCTGATCGAACAGTTTTCGGCCTGGCACAACGTGGCGATGGGCACCAAGGCCAACGGACTCGATGGCTTCGACACCGTGCTCGAGTTCAACACTCCGCTGGAGACCAAGCTGCTCGAAAACCTTGTCGAGTTGCAAAAGGACAAGAGCTACGACTATTCGGGACGGACCAACACCGGCGAAGGGCGTTTCACCTCGGGCGAATGTCCGATGTTCATGACCTCCTCGGCGTTTTATCCGAACGTCAAGGCCAACGCGAAATTCGCCTATAATGCGGTGCCGATGCCGTATTTCCCCGACGTCAACGGCGCGCCGCAGAATTCCATCATCGGAGGCGCCTCGCTCTGGGTGATGGGCGGCAAGAGCCCCGAGGAATACAAGGGCATCGCGAAATTCTTCACCTTCCTGTCGGACACCGACCGCCAGGCTGACCTGCATCAGGTCTCGGGCTATCTGCCGATCACCAAGGCGGCCTATGAAAAGACCAAGACGGACGGCTTCTATGAAAAGAACCCGATCCTCGAAGTACCCCTGAAGGAATTGACCAACAAGCCGCCGACCGAAAATTCTCGCGGCCTGCGCTTCGGCGGCATGGTGCAATTGCGCGACGTCTTTGCGGAAGAGATCGAGGCGGCACTCGCCGGAAAGAAGCCGGCCAAGGAAGCGCTCGACTCCGCGGTGTCGCGCGGCAATGCGATGCTGCGTCAATTCGAGCGCAGCGCCGTCAAATAGCACATGAGGGATCGTGGCCGGATCTTGCGATCCGGCCACGCTTCACTGGCGGGGGGCTCATGGAAAATCGTGCGATCTTTTCCGGCAAGACGCTGGCCTACCTGCTGGTGCTGCCCCAGCTCGCGATCTCCCTGATCTTCTTCTACTGGCCGGCGTTGCAAGCGCTTTGGCAATCGTTCCTGGTTCAGGATGCTTTCGGACTCTCCACCGAGTTCGTCTGGTTCGAGAACTACGCCGCCCTGTTGAAGGAGCCCGGTTATTACCACGCGATCGGCGTTACCTTCATGTTCTCGGCGCTGGTGGTGTTCTTCTCGATGGCGATCGGCCTGTTGCTCGCCGTCATGGCCAACCAGAATATCCGCGGCGTGCAGATCTACCGCACTTTCCTGATCATCCCCTATGCGGTGGCGCCTGCGGTCGCGAGCGTGCTCTTCATCTTCATGTTCCAGCCGGGGCTCGGCATGATCGCCCGCGCGCTGCAGCGCTCCGGCGTCGACTGGAATCCCGTACTCAATGGCAATCACGCGATGATCCTGATCATCATCGTCGGGGTGTGGAACCAGATCAGCTATAATTTCCTGTTCTTCCTCGCCGGCCTGCAGTCGATCCCGAAAAGCGTGATCGAGGCCGCGGCGATCGACGGCGCGCGGCCGATGCGGCGGTTCTGGACCATCGTGTTCCCGCTGCTGTCGCCGACCACGTTTTTCCTGATCGTGGTCAACATCACCTACGCCTTCTTCAATACGCTCGGGATCATCGACACCGCGACCGGAGGCGGCCCGAACGGGGAGACGGCGACGCTGGTCTACAAGGTGTTCCTGGACGGCAAGGGTGGCTCCGATCTCGGCGGCTCGGCGGCACAATCGGTGATCCTGATGATCATCGTGATCGTCCTGACCGCGGTGCAGTTCCGCTACGTCGAAAAGAAAGTGCACTATTAATGGTCGAGCATCGCCGATTTGGAAACCTGTTGCCGCATCTGGTCCTGCTGACCGGCGTGGCGATCGTCGCGTTTCCGGTTTATCTCGCGATCGTCGCCTCGACCCACGACAATTCGGTGATCGCCAACGGTCAGATGCCGCTCTATCCCGGCACGCATGGGCTGGAGACCTACTGGCACACGATCGTTTCAGGCACCGGTAAGACCACGCGCGAGCCGGTCGGCAGCATGATACTGTCGAGCTTCATCATGGCGGTCGGCATCGCATTCGGCAAAATCGCCATCTCGATCATCTCGGCCTATGCCATCGTGTTCTTCTCCTTCCCGTTCCGTATGACCGCGTTCTGGATGATCTTCATCACGCTGATGCTGCCGGTCGAGGTACGCATTTTCCCGACCTACAAGATCACGTCCGACCTGCATATGCTGGATTCCTACTCCGGCCTGATCCTGCCGCTGATCGCATCCGCCACCGCAACGCTGTTGTTCCGCCAGTTCTTCATGACCGTGCCGAAAGAGCTGGTCGAAGCCTCCAAGATGGACGGCGCCGGCCCGATCCGCTTCTTCTTCGATACGCTGTTGCCGCTGTCGGTCACCAATATCGCGGCGCTGTTCGTGATCCTCTTCATCTATGGCTGGAATCAGTATCTCTGGCCGCTGCTGATCACGACGCGCGACGACATGCAGACCATCGTCATCGGCATCAAGAAGATCATCGACGTGCACGACGCGCTGACGGAATGGTCAGTCGCGATGGCGACCGCGGTGCTGGCGATGTTGCCGCCGGTCGCAATCGTCGTGCTGCTGCAACGCCTGTTCGTCAAAGGCCTGATCGAGACGGAGAAGTAAGGCATGGCCAACGTCACCCTCCGTAGCGTCAAGAAGGCCTATCCGAACGGTTTCGAGGCCATCAAGGGCATCGACTTCGACGTCGGCGACGGCCAGTTCTGCGTACTGGTCGGCCCCTCCGGCTGCGGCAAATCCACGCTGCTGCGGATGGTCGCCGGGTTGGAGACCATCACCTCGGGCGAGATCGATATCGGCGGCCGCGTCGTCAACCAGATCGAGCCCGCCGAGCGCGATATCGCGATGGTGTTCCAGAATTACGCGCTCTACCCGCATATGAGCGTCTACAACAACATGGCCTATGGCCTGCGCAATCGCGGTATGCCGAAGCCCGAGATCGACACGCGCGTGCAGGAAGCCGCGCGCATCCTCGAGCTGTCGGCCATGCTTCAGCGCAAGCCGGGGCAACTGTCCGGCGGCCAACGCCAGCGCGTAGCCATGGGCCGCGCCATCGTGCGGCAGCCGAAAGTCTTCCTGTTCGACGAGCCGCTGTCCAATCTCGACGCCAAGCTGCGCATCGCCATGCGTGTCGAAATCCGCAAGTTGCAGCGCCGGCTCAACACCACGTCGATCTACGTCACCCACGACCAGCTCGAGGCGATGACGCTTGCCGACATCCTTGTCGTGATGAATGGCGGCCAGGTCGAGCAGATCGGCAATCCGCTCGACATCTACAAGAAGCCCGCCACCACCTTCGTCGCGACCTTCATTGGTGCGCCACCGATGAACCTGATGCCAATGCGCTATGCCAGCCTGAATATTCCGGGCGCCGCTGACGGCGTCATCGGCATCCGTCCCGAGGATCTCGAACTTGCCAATGAAGGGACGCCGGACGGCGCCATTCCCTTCGAGTTGACGGTGGCCGCGATCGAACATGTCGGCGCAGAGACCTATATCTACGGCATGCGCCCGCAGCAGGGCGATGCGGACACGATCAGCGCCAAGCCGGGCGAGCCGCCGCCGGGCGAAATGCTGGTGCGCATTCCCGGCCAGGATTCCCCCGCGATCGGTGAGAAAATCCGGGTGCTCGCGCCGCGCGAGCGGCTGCACGCGTTCGCCGACGGCGGCCGTAAGCGGATCGAATTATAGGCTTTTTGGCAATTCCAACGGGTTCCGGAGGCGCTTGAACAGCGCGGGGCTTGTGCCCATATTGTCATGTAAGGGGCGCCGCAAGGGCCCTGAAACGTCAAAGTCGCTTCGAGAGGACTTTGTAAACTATGTCTCGTGTTCCTTCGCTCTCAAGTCCGTTTCTGCTTGGATTTGACGAAATCGAGCGTGTGCTCGATCGCGTCGTCAAAGGCGCCGACGGTTACCCTCCCTACAATATCGAGAGGTGTGAACGGTCGAACGGCCAACCCGAGCGGCTGCGGATCACGCTGGCGGTGGCGGGATTTACCCGCGACCAACTCGATGTAACGATTGAGGAAAACCAGCTCATGATCCGGGGCCGGCAGCAGGACGACAAGGCCCGTCAATACATCCATCGCGGCATCGCCGCGCGCCACTTCCAGCGCACCTTCGTGCTGGCGGAGGGGATGCACGTGCTGGGTGCGGACCTGAAGAACGGGCTGTTGTCGATCGATCTGGCCCGGCCCGAGCCGGAGAAGGTCGTTAAGACAATCGCTATCAATGAACACGAATAATGGATGGAACGAGTAGCGGACTCGACCGCTTAGAACTTAGAGGAGTCGAGACCATGACTGACGGAAATGTTGCGACCGAGCCTCGCGTCTCACCGGAGTCGCTGGCGACCTTGGGCGAAGGTCACATCGCCTATGTGAAGCAGATCCGCTCCGAGGACGTACCCGGGCTTTTCCCGCAGGCGCCGAAGATCGCGCCGGGCTTGAAGCTGTTCGCGCTTCACGCGGCCGACGGCACGCCGATCATGCTGACCGATAGCCGCGAGGCTGCGATCGCGAACGCCTGGAGCAACGAACTACAGGCCGTGAGCGTGCACTGAGGCGTTCGCCTCACGCTGATACGAGCATCTGCTGAAGCGTCGCGACGCACAGAGTTTTGTAATACGCGGGCAAGCGTCCGGAAAAGCCGGGACAGGCCCGCGTATTTTTTTGCGCCGAGGGAAGTTGGTTTACGCGGCGGTCGCCGGCGGCAGCGCCAGCACCGAATAGATCGCCTGCGCGTCGCGCGAAGCGCGCAGCTTCTTGGCGACGTCCTGGTCGCGCAAAAGGCGCGCAATCCGCGCCAGCGCCTTGAGGTGATCGGCGCCCGCGCCTTCGGGCGCAAGCAACAGGAACACGAGATCGACGGGCTGGCCGTCCATCGCCTCGAAATCGATCGGACGTTCCAGACGTGCAAACAGGCCGAACAGCTTTTCCAGCTTCGGCAGCTTGCCGTGGGGAATCGCGACCCCGTAGCCGACGGCCGTGGTGCCGAGCTTCTCGCGTTGCAGCAGGACCTCGAACACCGCGCGCTCGTTTTGCCCGGTCAGCTCGGCGGCCTTGGCCGACAGCTCCTGCAAGGCCTGCTTCTTGCTGTTGACTTTCAGCGCTGGAAGGATCGCCTCGGGCGCGACCAGATCGGTAATCGTCATCATGCGTTCCGAGGTGAGTGAGCCGTCAGGGTGCGAAATAGGCCTTGGCGGCCGGCCGTCAAGAAGGGTGATTGGGTGGGAGGCGGGCTGATATGCCCGGGTCCTGATTTGCGGGGCTTCTACTCCAAGACAACGGCCCTGCCAACACCCGTGAGGGTCTACCACCCGCCTATCCTCAAGGCTGTGAGGGTGGCCCCCAAGGGCTTGAAAAGCGCTCAAAAAAGCGCCGGAAAACCGGGCAGATCAGGGCTTCACCGTGGGAGGGTCGACCCAGCCGATATTGCCGTCCGCGCGGCGGTAGATGATGTTCACCCGCCCGCTCGACCCATGCTGGAATACCAGGCAGGCGGCTCCGGTGAAGTCGAGCTCCATCACCGCCTCCGACACCGACAGCCGCTTCAGCGAGGTGGTCGCCTCCGCGATGATGACGGGGCTGTAGCCTTCGACCTCGCCTTCGCTCTCCGCCGGCGCCTCGATCACATAGCTTGGCGCATCCAGGGTCGGCGCGACCATCTCGGCCATCGCGGCGGACGCCGCATGTGCCTTGCGCGCCGAGCGGTCCTTGAGCCGGCTCTTGTAACGGCGCAGCCGCTTCTCGATCATCAACAGCGCGGCATCCGCGCTCGCGTAAGCATCGGCCGCATTCGAATTCGGCCTCCAGCGTCACGCCGGAATCCAGATGCAGCGCGCAATCGGTCCTGAAGCCGAAGCCGTCCTTGGACAGCGTGATGTGGCCGGAATAATTGCCGTCGAAATATTTGCGCAGGACTTCGTCGGTGCGACCGCTGACACGGTCGCGCAGCGCGTCACCGACGCTGATGCTTTTTCCCGAGATCCTGAGAGTCATGGCATGCCTCGACTGGATAATCTGGGACGAAGGAGGGTAATCCGATTTGCCCCGGGTGCAACAATTGCCTGGTGCCCACTTTCCGAAGTTCGTGATCCATCGCCGCAAACACTTTCACGAACTTCGGAAAGTCATGGGCACTAGCAAGCCTATGATTCGAGTGCCGCTTTTCGATCTGAAGTCCTTGGGACGAACTCGCGGCAAGTGCTGCAAGGACTTCAGATCGGCGGCACTCGTCGCAGTCAGGTCGGCAGCAGGAGCGAGTTTTGCCTGTCACGGCGGCGCTGCACCGAGGAGGGAATTCGCATCGCTTCGCGGTATTTCGCGACCGTGCGGCGGGCAATATCAATCCCGGCGGCGCGCAATCGTTCCACGATGGTGTCGTCGGACAGGATTGCGGTCGGCGCTTCGGCCTCGATCAATTGCCTGATGTGATGACGCACCGCTTCCGCCGAGTGCGCCTCGCCGCCGTCGGCTGACGCGATCGAGGCGGTGAAGAAGTATTTCAGCTCGAACGTGCCGCGGTTGGTCGCCATGTATTTGTTGGCGGTGACGCGCGACACGGTGGATTCATGCATCTGGATCGCGTCCGCCACGGCCTTCAGATTGAGCGGCCGCAAATGCGCAACGCCATGGGTAAAGAAGCCGTCCTGCTGGCGCACGATCTCGGTGGCGACCTTCAGGATGGTGCGGGCGCGCTGGTCCAGCGCGCGCACCAGCCAGGTGGCGTTCTGCAGGCAATCCGTGAAGTAGGACTTGTCGCCGTCCTTGCGGATCGTCTTCGACAATTCGGTGTAGTAGGTCTGGTTGACCAGCACGCGCGGCAACGTGTCGCTGTTGAGCTCGACATGCCAGCCGCCGTCGGGGCCCGGCCGCACATAGACGTCGGGCACCATGGTCTGCATCCGCGACGTGCCGAACTTCAGCCCGGGCTTGGGATCGAGCTTGCGGATTTCGCCGATCATGTCGGCGATATCCTCGTCGTCGACAGCGCACAGCTTGCGGAGAGCGCCGATGTCGCGCTTCGCGAGCAGATCGAGATGCTCGACCAGCGCCTGCATCGCCGGATCGAAACGGTCGAGCTCGCGCAGCTGGATCGAGAGGCATTCGCTCAAATTGCGCGCGCAGACGCCGGGCGGATCGAATTTCTGCAGCACCGCCAGCACCGCGTCGACGTCATCCTGCGTCGCGCCAAGGCGATCCGCGGCCTGGCCGAGATCGGCGGGCAGGTAACCGGCCTCATCGACGAGATCGATCAGGTACTGGCCGATCATACGCTGCGCCGGCGCGGTGAAGGCGACCGCGAGCTGCTCGGCGAGATGATCCGCCAAGGTCATCTCCGCGGCGACGAAGGCCTCGAGATTGTAGTCCTCATCCGACGAGGCGCCGCCGCCCCACTCGGTATAGGTCGTGGGCGCGACGTCCTGCGCGGCGCGCGCAGCGCTCTCCGCCGGCTCCTCGGTGAAGACATTGTCGAGGCCGGTATCGAGCGTCTGCTCCATCTCCGTGCGGCTGCCGAGGTCGCGGCTCAGCCACTCCTCCTGCACCGGCTCGAAGCCTTCCGCGGAACCATTCAGCTCGTTGGAGGCCGCTCCGAACTCTTCGGAGTGCCCTCCCTCCCCCGCTTCGGCATAGTCGGCCCGCTCGGGGACGCTTTCGCCGGCCACCGGCGGCTCGGCATTGTCGCTCCCCCGCTCGAGCAGTGGATTCCGCTCGAGTTCTTCCTCGACGAAGGCCGACAAATCGAGATTCGACAGCTGTAGCAGCTTGATCGCCTGCATCAGCTGCGGCGTCATTACCAGCGACTGGGACTGGCGAAACTCTAATCTCTGCGTCAGCGCCATGGCGGCAAGAACGAATCCGTGAAAACTGGTCCGATTCTTGCTTATCCTAGTCCAATCGCCTTGTACACGCCTTGACGGGAGCGAAAAAAGCGCTACCGCCGCAATGCACAAAGGTGGTTACCGGCCCCCTGCCCCTTCAGCCCTACAACCGGAATTCCTCGCCGAGATAGAGCCGGCGCACATCGGGATCGTTGACGATCTCGTCGGGGCTGCCCTCGGTCAATATTTCACCGGCATAGACGATATAGGCGCGGTCGGTGAGACCCAGCGTTTCGCGCACATTGTGGTCGGTGATGAGCACGCCGATGCCGCGGTTGGTGAGATGGCGCACGAGGTCCTGGATGTCGCCAACCGCGATCGGATCGATGCCGGCAAAGGGTTCGTCGAGCAACATGTAGTTCGGGCGCGTTGCCAGCGCGCGCGCGATTTCGACGCGGCGCCGCTCGCCGCCGGACAGCGCAATTGACGGGGTTTTGCGCAAGCGCGCGATGTTGAACTCGTCGAGCAGCGAGTTGAGTTCGGCCTCGCGCTTCTTCTTCGATGGCTCGACCACTTCGAGCACCGCGCGAATGTTCTGCTCCACGGTGAGGCCGCGGAAGATCGAGGCTTCCTGCGGCAGATAGCCG
Source organism: uncultured Alphaproteobacteria bacterium (assembly GCA_963732085.1). Classification (GTDB taxonomy): domain Bacteria; phylum Pseudomonadota; class Alphaproteobacteria; order Rhizobiales; family Xanthobacteraceae; genus Bradyrhizobium. The sequence continues at coordinate 144,060 of CAVSYJ010000005.1, forward strand.
ATGCCGAGCCGCGCGCGCTGATACATCGGCAGCTTCGTCACGTCGTGGCCGTCGAGCTCGATGGCGCCGCGGTCGGCCTTGATCAGGCCGGTGATCATGTAGAACACCGTGGTCTTGCCGGCGCCGTTCGGACCGAGCAGACCGACCGCCTCGCCGCGGCGAACATAGATGCTGACCCCGCGCACGACCTGACGCGAGCCGAAACTCTTTTCCACACTATGCACAGCCAGATAACCCGGCCGCCGCAGAAGCTGAGGTGCAGCCGCGCTTCCCCTGCCCGGCTTCACCGGCTTGGCCTTGCGGCGGGGTTGCTGCTGGCCCCTCACCTGCTCACGCGGCAGTTCCAGGGTCGGCGCCTGCGCCAGCTCGAGGCCGGTGACGGCATCGCGCGCGATCGGCGGCGCGTCGCGCACCGGGCTGCTCAGCATGTTGCCGAAGGAATCGCCGAGCGCGGTGATGTCCTCGCGCGAGCGCGCAAAGCCGCGCCCGCTGCGCTTGGCGGGGCGTCGCCGGAACATGCCGAGTAAATCCACCATCCCCGCTTTCGGGCCTTTCGAGATGTCCCGCACGCGCGGCTTGATTCGCGTGCTCAGCATGAAGTATGGGGCGCGCCTTGCCCAGCGGAACGCGCCTCGCCCATTGGGCGGTAGATACAGGCTTGGGACGACGGCTTCAACCTCGCCGCCGCCGGCCGCCAATCAAGTGATTGATATTATTTTGGTTTGGCGGGACCAGGTAGCAGGGATGGCGGCCCCGCAGTGGGTCCAGCGGCAGCGCACCCCTCCCCCGATTGGATGAACAGGCCCTGCACCTTGCCGCTGTCGAACTCGACCCGCGATACGCCCGTCGTCATGTCCACGAACAGCCGGTCGCCGCGCAGCACGTTCTTGCACTGGGTCAGCACCACGCCCCCGGTCATGGTGATCAAATTGGTCTTGGTGTCGAAGATGGCGTTGTCGCCGGTCACGACCTGGTCCTTCTGGGTCACCACCACATTGCCGCGCGCTTCCAGCCGCTTGATCGACGAGCTGCCGGTTGGGCCCGGCGTGGCCTGCTGAATCGGCGCAGTCTTCGCCGCAGTCTTGCCGGCCGGTGCGGGCGTCTTCCCCTCATCCTTGGATTCGTAGAACACGTCGAGCGTCTTCGACGTCATTGTCGTGTCGCCCTGCACCACCTTCACATTGTCGAAGAAGGTGGCTTGCTTCTTCTTGTCGCGCACCTCGAGCCTGGCGGCCTCGATCTGGATCGGCTCATCGCGGTTCTGGGTAAAGCCCTGCATCGCGTTCGGCACGCCCTGCACGGAGCTCTGCGCATAGGCGATCCCCGTCAGGCCGGACACGAGCAGAATCGCGCGGGCAACCAGCGTCCACGCGTTACGGGAGGATTTCGTCATCGCGTCACTTCGAATTCGCGGACTTGCTGCCGGACCGCTTCTTCGCCGGCTCCGGCGTAGGCGTGGGCGCAGGCTGCGCGCTGTCGTCATCGAGATGATCGATGTGCATCACGACATTGCCCTCGAAGATGATCAGTTCGCCGCCGCCAGTGATGCGCAGCCGGTCCGAAGATACCGTTCCGTTGGTGAGCTTGACGTCGACGTGCTCGTCGGAATCGACGGTGTTCCTGACGAGATCGACGAACGCCTGGGTGAGCCACGCTTGATAGCCGGTCGTGGTCTGCACGAAGATGTCCTTGTGCAGATCGAGGGTCTGTTGCTTGTTGTCGAACAGGCCGGTGAGCGAATCGAGGAAAGTGGTCGAGCCGTCCTGCATCAAAACCTTGGTCCGGAGCTTGTTGAGCTCGACGAGATCGGGATTGGTGACGTCCTGGACCGCGGTCTTGGCCCAGAGCTCATAGGGCCGCTGGTCGGGCGTATAGCCGGACAGGTGCGGCAATTCCATCGTGATCTTGGTGCCGGAGACGACGAGGTTTCCCATGTCCAGCGGCAGCTTCGGCATCAGCATCCGGAACGGATTGAAGATCGAGATGCCGATCACGCCCGCCATCGCCAGGCAAACGGTGCCGGGCACGGCGATGCGCAGGAAGCGCACCATGCGGCTGTGGCGCGCCGCTACGGCAAAGCGCGCCTCCATGTTCGCTTGCAGGGCTGGATTCTGGGCCGAGTTCACGACTGCTCCGAAGCAGGAATTTGCGGGCCAGTCTACCCGGCCTCGGCCGAGAATGCAGCCCGCTGGCACCTTACGAGTATGACAGAAAACGGGACGAAATGCCTCATCGAGGCGTTAACACAGATGAACGCTCGCGCAATCACGAATGCGCGAAAATGTCCTCGTGTTCCCAGCCGCCGAGATCGAGCTTCGCCCGCGTCGGCAGGAACTCGAAGCAGGCTTTTGCGAGCTCGATGCGGCCTTCGCGCGCCAACATCGCATCGAGACGCTCGCGCAGCGCATGCAGATGCAGCACGTCCGATGCCGCATAGGCCAGCTGCGCCTCGTTCAATTGCTGCGCGCCCCAGTCGCTCGACTGCTGCTGCTTCGACATATCGATGTTGAGCACCTCGCGCACGAGATCCTTCAACCCGTGGCGGTCGGTGTAGGTGCGCGACAGGCGCGAAGCGATCTTGGTGCAATACACCGGCTGCGCCATCACGCCGAGGCTGTGATAGAGCGCGGCAAGATCGAAGCGCGCGAAGTGAAAGATTTTTGTGATCGCGGGATTGGCGAGCAGCGCTTTCAGATTCGGCGCGCTCGGCATGATCCTTCGGAATCTGCACCACATCCGCGCTGCCGTCGCCGTTCGACAGCTGCACCACGCAGAGCCGGTCGCGATGTGGATTGAGGCCCATGGTCTCGGTGTCGATCGCAACCGAGTTGGTATAGCGGGAGAGATCGGGCAGGTCGCCGCGGTGCAGGCGTACGGTCATGGAGGTAGAGGCCTCTGGAGGATTCGACGCGCGACACTAAGGCATGATCCGGAAAAGTGTGAAGCGGTTTTCCGAAAAGATCATGCCCAAACTAAAGCGCTCAAGCGTCGTTGAGGCGAGCGCTCACGCCGCGCTTTCCGTCGCTAAAGCTCGCGAGGCGAGGGGACTCGCAGCTATCGACGTCGCGGCTTGTCCGCGACGCTGTGATGGCAATCGCGCGCTCGTCCCTGGCGACATCGCGCCGTCGCACCAGCTGGCTCAGGCCGACTTGCTCGCCGGCAGGGTTGGCGGCTGCAGCCCGGGGCTGTTGGCCCACCGATCGAGATTCTCGATGACCTTCTCGTGGCTCGGACGACGAGGTTGTGGGGCTTTCGGCTCGTCCGAGAGCTTGCGAGGAAGTTTGATGTCCTCTGTCATGGCCGTCCTCCAAGCCAGGAGCATGCACCTCCCGCGAGCCGAAATCAACGCATAACTTATTGTTTTTATTATACTATTTAACTAAATTGATGCGCTTGTCTGGTTTTAGGGAACCAACCTTGACTTACAATGTTGAGTGAATTACTCAAGAAGCTAATTTGGAGCGTTTCTGATGAATAGCGACATCCGAGGCGAACGACTTCAGGTCATGCTTTCACCCGAGGAACTGGCGGCACTGGACGATTTTCGATTCAGGCATCGCATGCCGACCCGCGCAGCGGCGGTGCGCGAGCTCTTAAAGCTAGGGCTGACGATTGCGACGGATGACGCCGCTGCGGGGATGAAATCGGCAAACTACGGCGTGTTCAGCCGTGGCCCGGAGGGACACCGCGGCAACGGCGAGGGCGAGATCGGAGTCAGCAATAGCGCCGCGCATCTCTAGATCGGGAGCTTGGGCGAGTGGTGCCCAGGAAAGGACTCGAACCTTCACGGCCGTGAAGCCACTGGCACCTGAAGCCAGCGCGTCTACCAATTCCGCCACCTGGGCATTGGGGCCGCTTACTACGGACCGCTCGGCTGCTTGTCAAATTGGCGAAAGCCGATCCGAATATCCTATACAGCGCAAGGCGGATGGCGTAGGCGAATCTGACATGACGCCGGCGCGCGATCCGCCGGTTTCGACCCATCATCCGGAGAAGCTGAAGGCCATGGCATCGAATTCGGAAACGCTGGTCACGGTTTTCGGCGGATCGGGATTTCTCGGACGGAACGTGGTCCGCGCGCTGTGCAAACGCGACTATCGCGTCCGCGTCGCGGTGCGCCGGCCGGAACTGGCCGGGCATCTGCAGCCGCTCGGCCGGGTCGGCCAGATCCACGCGGTGCAGGCCAACGTACGCTATCCCGCCTCCGTCGAGGCCGCGATGCGCGACTCCCATGTCGCGATCAACCTGGTCGGCATTCTCGCGAAAAGCGGCGCGCAGACCTTTGACGCCGTGCAAGCGAGAGGCGCGGAAACGATCGCGAAGGCCGCGGCCAGTGCAGGCGCCAGCATGGTGCATGTCTCCGCCATCGGCGCCGATGATCGCTCGTCTTCACAATATGCCCGCACCAAGGCAGCTGGGGAAAAGGCCGTGCTGGCGGCGCTTCCGTCCGCCACCATCATGCGGCCGTCGGTTCTGTTCGGCCCCGAGGACGAGTTCACCAACCGCTTTGCCGCGCTGGCGCGGCTGTCACCGGCGCTGCCGCTGATCGGCGGCGGCACGACCCGCATGCAGCCGGTCTATGTCGGCGATGTCGCAACCGCGATTGCGGATGCCGTCGACGGCAAGGCCAAGGCGGGCGCGACCTACGAACTCGGCGGGCCGGAAGTGCTGACCATGCGCGAGATCATGGAAGCAATTCTCGAGATCACCGATCGCGACCGCATGCTGGTGTCGCTGCCGTTCGGCCTTGCCAAGCTGCAATCGGTGTTCCTGCAATTCGCCCCGGGCGCGCTGAAGCTGACGCCGGATCAGGTCGAGTTGTTGCGTAGCGACAATGTGGTGTCGGACGCAGCGAAGGCCGCCGGACTGACGCTGGAAGGCCTCGGCATCACGCCGGATTCGCTGGAAGCCGTTGCACCGAATTATCTCTGGCGCTTCCGGCCCGCGGGGCAGTTTCAACGGAAGAACGCTTAGTTCTCGTCACCGTCCCATCGCCAGCGCGACGAGACCGAGCGTGCCGACGATCACGCGCCACCATGCAAACACCGCGAAGCCACGGCTCGTCACATAGCTCAGGAACATTCTCACCACGATGATCGCGGTGATGAACGAGACCACGAAGCCGATCGCGATGATGCCGAGGTGATCGGAGGTCAAGTCGGCACGGCTCTTGTAGAAATCGTAGGCGAAGGCGCCGACCATGGTCGGGATCGCCAGAAAGAACGAGAACTCCGCCGCCGCGCGCTTGTCGGCGCCGAGCAGCATCGCCGCCACGATGCTGGCGCCCGAGCGTGACACACCGGGGATCATCGCAAGGCACTGTGCAAATCCGATCCAGAGATAGGTGAGCAGCGGGAAACGCGTCGCATCGTGCTCATGCGGATTGTGGTCGAGCTGATCGACCCAGAGCAGGATGGCGCCGCCGACGATCAGCGCGAAACAGACGACCCAGGGATTGAACAGCACCTCCTTGATGTATTTGCCGAGGATCAGGCCGATCACAACGGCCGGCAGGAACGCGATCAAGAGGCCGATGACGAAGCGGCGATCATCGGGATTGGTGAACATGCCGAGCGCGATCTTCCACAGCTTCGCGAAATAGATCACGACGATCGCCAGGATCGCACCGAGCTGGATCAGGATCGCAAAGCTCTTCCAGAAATTGTCTTCGCCCAAATCGAAGAAGCGTTCGGCGAGCAAGAGATGTCCGGTCGACGATACCGGCAGGAATTCCGTGACGCCTTCGATAATGCCGAGAATCACGGCCCGCAAAGCATCTGACATCATGCGCCAATCCGTTTGATCGATTTCGAAGGGAAAGCGGGCTCTTCTCGCCTATTCGTTCCGCTCCCGCAATCGCAAAATGCAAAAACGCGCCTTGCGCACGGCGTCTGCCCGGCTACCTTGGCGGCGCGCTAGTGCCGCCGCACGAACTTCGGAAACTGGGCACTGGTTAAGAGTTTGAACGTTTCCTTAAGCCGGCGCGACCTACAACGGGGCCCCATGTACACGCTGTTTCACCATTCGTTTTGTCCGCATTCGCGCTTCATTCGCCTGGTGCTGGGTGAATACGGGCTTGATTTGCGGCTGGTGGAAGAGCGGGTCTGGGAACGGCGCGAGGGCTTTCTGGCGCTCAATCCGGCCTGCGCCACGCCCGTGCTGTTCACCGAGGGACAGCCGGCAATCCCGAGTGCTGCGATCATCGCCGAGTTCATCGACGAGACCCGCGGCGCCGAGATGGGCGAGCGGCGGCTGTTGCCGACGTCGATGGGCGAGCGCATCGAGGTGCGCCGGCTGATGGCCTGGTTCAACGAGAAATTCTTCGAAGAGGCCTCGAACCCGCTGGTCACCGAGCGCATCTACAAGCGCTTCATGAGCGAGGAGGATGGCGGCGGCCCGCCGGCCGCGGACGTGATCCGCGCGGCCAAGACCAATGTGCGCTATCATCTGTCCTATATCGGCTGGCTGGCGCAGCGCAGAAACTATCTCGCCGGCGACCGGTTGACCTACGCGGATCTGGCCGCCGCCGCGCATATTTCGGCGATCGACTATCTGGGCGACGTGCCGTGGAGCGAGGACGACGCAGCAAAGGCGTGGTACGCGCGGGTGAAGTCCCGCCCGTCGTTCCGTCCGCTGCTCAGCGAATGGCTGGCGGGCGTGCCGGCGTCGCGGAGCTACGTGGACCTGGACTTCTGAACGCTTCCGATATGAAAGCCGCGCTCGCACGACAAGCGCAGATGCTCGGCTTCGACTGCATCGGCGTGTCGGCGCCGGATACGATTTCGCTCGCAGCGAAACACTTCCGCGATTTCCTCGATGCCGGCGCGCATGGCGACATGGACTGGCTGGCACGCGATCCGGGCCGCCGCGCCGATCCGCGCGGGCTCTGGCCCGACGTCCGCTCGGTGATCATGCTCGGCGTCAACTACGGCCCCGATGAAGACCCGCTCGCGATTCTCGAGCAGCGCACGCGCGGTGCGATCTCGGTCTATGCGCAGGGCGACGACTATCACGACGTCATCAAGAAGCGCCTGAAGACGTTGGCGCGCTGGCTGGCTACGACGGCAAACTGCGAGGTCAAGGTGTTCGTCGACACCGCCGCGGTGATGGAAAAGCCGCTGGCGCAGACGTCAGGCCTGGGCTGGCAGGGCAAGCATACCAATCTCGTCTCGCGCGAGTTCGGCTCATGGCTGTTCCTGGCTGCGATCTTCACCACGCTCGAGCTGCCGCGCGACGATGCTGAACGCGATCATTGCGGCTCCTGCCAGGCATGCCAGGACATTTGCCCGACAGCCGCTTTCCCCGCGCCCTACAAGCTCGATGCGCGGCGCTGCATCTCCTATCTCACCATCGAGAACAAGGGACCGATCCCGCATGAATTCCGCGAGGCGATCGGCAACCGCATCTACGGTTGCGACGATTGCCTTGCAGTGTGCCCGTGGAACAAGTTCGCGCAAGAGGGACGCGAGACGAAACTTGCCGCGCGCGAGGAGTTGCGCGCGCCTCTTCTTGCCGAGCTCGCGCAGCTCGACGATGCCGCGTTTCGCGCGCGCTTCACCAAATCGCCGGTCAAGCGCATCGGCCGCGACCGCTTCATCCGCAATGTGCTGATCGCGATCGGCAACTCGGGCGAGGGCGCTTTGGCAGCGGAAGCCGAGCGATTGTTGTCGGATGCAAGTCCGCTGGTGCGCGGTGCTGCCGTGTGGGCGCTGGGGCAGCTTGTCGATCGCACACGGTTTGAGTCGCTGGCGTCGAAGATGATCGCCAGCGAGGCGGATGCTGGCGTGCGCGGCGAATGGAAGCTCGCCGTCGCGCGGTCTTGATTTCATGCGCGCAATCCGTCATGGTGCCGCCGCCATGAACATTGCGACGACCAACCAGCCATTCTTCACCAGAGATCGCGACACCTTCATCCCGACTCCCGTATGCAACGGGCCGTGGGACCCGAAGTCGATGCATGGCCGCGTCATCGTCGGGCTGCTTGCGCATGTCATTGGCGAACGTCACGGCGGCGCGGACTTCGTCCCCGCGCGGCTGACGGTCGACATGTTTCGCCTGCCCAACATCATGACGCCGGTCGAGGTCAGGACGAAACAGATCCGCGACGGCCTGCGCATCCGCGTCATCGAGGCGGATTTCGTCTCCGGCGGCACCGCGATGGCGCGCGCGTCGTGTCAGTTGCTCCGCCGGACGGAAAACCCGGAAGGTGCGGTCTGGTCGCCGCCGAACTGGGATGTGCCGAAACCGGCGGACATTCCGGCGCCGACCGATCCGCGGCTCGGCATGAACGGGAAATGGACCACGCGGCCGATCGCGGGCCGCATGGGCTCGCTCGGCCAGCGGCGGCTCTGGATGAGCGAGGTGCGTGAGCTGGTCGAGGGCACGCCGCTGACGCCGTTCGATTGCGTTGCGCTCGCCGCGGATTTCGCCAGCCCATTCGCCAATGCCGGCGAGAAGGGGCTCGGCTTCATCAACAGCGACGTCACGCTCTATCTGCATCGCCTGCCGGTGACGAAATGGATCGGCTTCGATGTGGTGAATCATCAGGCCAGCGCGGGCATCGCGATCGGCGAATGCTGGCTCTATGACGAGCAAGGGCCGATCGGCACCTCGACGGTCGCGGCACTGGCGCAGCGCAAGCCGATGACGAACGTGCCGCCGCCGTAATTTTCGTCGTCATCGCCGAAGCAGAAGCGATGAAGCGTGTAGCCCGCATGAGCGCAGCGATATGCGGGTCACCCGGGTGTCGCTTCGCTCACCCGGGCTACGCTCTCTGCAATGACGAAGAATCAGTCCTTCAAATGCCTTGCCATCTCCGGGCGCGCTTTCAGCGCCGCGCCCTGCTTCCCCATGATCTTTGCGATGCGCTCCGGTGCAAAATTCATGTCGACAAAGCCGGTCGCGGTGTTGGCGACCTCATGATACTCCGCGATCAGTCCATCCCGAAGCGTCATGATCGAGACGCCCTCGAACATCGCGCGGGCGCCTTTGGCTTCCGGCAGCGTCGAGCGGTAGCTGAACGTGTAGCGTGCATAGAGCGTGGTGCCGTCGGTGACCGGCGCATGCATGTCCCAGCGGAAATCCGTCGCGGTCCGGTAGAACCAGTCGTCGATCATCTCGGCGATCTTGGCGCGGCCCTTGAACGCGCCGTAGAATACGTCGTGATAGACGCCATCCTCGGTGAACAGCGCCGCAAAGGCCTTGCCGTCGCGGCGTTCGACGGCGTCGCAGAAGGTGCGCAGCATGGCGGTGGCGTTCATGATGGTCCTCCCGATGACTTCGATCTCACTCCATCTCCGCGACCGCGGCAATGATCCGCGCGATGTCCTGCGGCCGCGACAGGCGATGGTCGCCGTCCTGGATCATGGTCAGCACCACGTCTTCGGCCGGCAGCCGCTGGGCGAGCGTGAAGGCGTGTTTCCAGGGCACGTCGGGGTCCTGCGCACCCTGCAGGATGCGCACGGGACATCCGACGTCGATCGAACTGCCGAGCAACAGATGGTTGCGGCCTTCCTCGATCAGCGCGCGCGTGATCGGGTAGGGCGTGCCGTCGCCATATTCCGACGGTCGCAGCCAGACGCCGTTGGTTTCGATCTCGCGGCGGACATCTGGTGAAAAGCCCTTCCACATCAACTCTTCCGTGAAATCGGGAGCGGGTGCGATCAGCACGAGGCCCGCCAGCGATGCATTTGTCGCGCGCCTGGCGATCTCGCGTGCGAGCAGCAGTGCCATCCAGCCGCCCATCGAGGAACCGATCACGACCGTCGGTCCGCTGCAGAACTGCGCGAAGACCGAGACGCTCTCCTCCAGCCAGCGGCCGATGGTTCCATCGATGAACTGGCCGCCGGATTCGCCGTGGCCGGAATAGTCGAACCGGACGCAGCCGCGGCCGTGGTCGGCTGCCCACGCATCGAGCGCCAGCGCCTTGGTGCCCTTCATGTCGGAATTGAAACCGCCGAGCCAGAACAGCCCGGGCGCACTCCCCTTGCGGGCGCGCACCGCGATCCGCCGCGCTGAATTGCCGCTGCCGACCTCGATGAAGACAGGCGCGGTTTCAGCGCCCGGGGTGTCGTTCATGCTGGCTCCCATCCGCCAATCAAAGGATCGCCTAAGGCATTCTCCGCGCTTGCGGAAGCGCGGAGGCGGTGTCTATGTCGCCACCGTGACCGAAATGCCTCGCATTTGCCGGTTTCGCGAGCGCAACTTGCGAGTTCGCTTGCCCGTTGCCTTGTATTGCTTCAAAATACGCCCTTCGTTCACAACTTTGGAGAACTACCCATTCGCCGTCCGAACAGAGCCCCGCCCGCTGCCGCCAAAGACGGGCCGCGCGTCAATGACGATATCCGCAATGCGCAGATCCAGCTCATCGATCATACCGGTCTGAACCGCGGTACGGTCGAGACCGTGGTTGCGATCAAGATGGCCGCCGACGCAGGCATGGATCTCGTGGAGATTTCGCCGAACGTCGCTCCTCCCGTCTGCAAGATCATGGACTACGGGAAGTACAAGTACTCGGCGCAGAAGAAAGCCGCGGAAGCCCGCAAGAAGCAGAAGGTCGTCGAGATCAAGGAGATCAAGCTGCGGCCGATGATCGACGACCACGACTATGACGTAAAAATGCGCGCCATGCAGCGCTTCTTCGAGGAAGGCGACAAGGTCAAGATCACCCTGCGCTATCGCGGCCGTGAAATGGCCCACCAGGAGATCGGCACCAAGCTGCTCGACAAACTCAAGGCCGACGTCGCCGGATTTGCCAAGGTCGAACAGGACGCGAGGTTCGAGGGCCGCCAGGTCGTGATGGTGCTGGCGCCGCGCTAGATCGGGTTCATTCATTCGGAAATGAAAACGGCCCGCCGAGCGCGGGCCGTTTTTGTTTGAATCGGGATAGATCAGGTCCGCGTGGCCTGCCAGGTACCGCTGCAGCGGTCGCCCTGGATGATGCCGTTCCAGGAGCCGGCACCGCTCATGCCGGCGAGCCGGCCGCCGCCATTGGCGCGGGATGAGCCGACCGAAACCTGCACGGCGACGCCGCCTCCGCGACTGACCGAACCGGATACCCGGCCGCCGCCAGCTGACGTGACGCGCGTGCCCACCACCGTGAAGGGAACGCTGTAGCCGGAGCTGCAGGTGCCGCGGGTGGTGGCGAACACCACGTTCCAGGTGCCGTCATAGGCGCCGCCCCGCGCGACCCGCGCATCGGCAGCGCCGGGGATCGGCGAGAGCGGCGAGGGCGGCAGCGGCCGCGATCCAGCGCAGACGGGGGAGGGAAATCGTCTTGAAATTTGGCATTTTGAACCTGCTTGCGGTGATGCTTCGGGAGCAATCGATCAATAAGTCACTATCAAAGCTTCGACGGTTCATTATTGCCAGAACCGTATTGCTCTTTTATAAGCGCACGCTTCATCGCCCGGCTGATTAAAGGGCTGCCGTGGCGATGCCCGTGCGGGGTTTCGTCCATTTCTTGGAAAACCTGAGCACTTTCAACGCTCTAACGAGCATTTTCGCCGCCGAAGCGCCCCTTGGGGCGCGTCTTGTTGCGGCCATTAGGAGAGCCAAATGCCCAAGCTGAAGACCAAATCGGGCGCCAAAAAGCGCTTCAAGGTGACTGCCACCGGCAAGGTGATGCATGCCCAGCGCGGCAAGCGTCATGGCATGATCAAGCGGACGAAGAAGCAGATTCGTCAGCTCCGCGGCACCCGCGTGCTGTTCAAGACCGACGGCGACAACGTCAAGAAGTACTTCTTGCCGAACGCCTGATCGTTCATCTCAGCCGGGCCGCGCTCGCGCGGCCATTCCGTCACCGAATTTCAGACCTCAAGGATATCCGTCATGTCTCGCGTCAAACGCGGTGTGACCTCTCACGCCAAGCACAAGAAAGTCTTCAAGGCCGCCAAGGGCTATTACGGCCGCCGCAAGAACACGATCCGCACCGCCAAGCAGGCCGTCGAGAAGGCCGGGCAATATGCGTTCCGCGACCGCAAGCGCAAGAAGCGCACCTTCCGCGCGCTGTGGATCCAGCGCCTGAACGCCGCGGTGCGTCCGTTTGGCCTGACCTACAGCCGATTTATCGACGGCCTCTCCAAGTCGGGCGTCGTGGTCGACCGCAAGGTGCTGTCGGACCTCGCGATCCACGAGCCGGCGACGTTCCAGGCGATTGCCGAGAAGGCCAAGGCCGCGCTCGCGGCCTAAGTTCGAAAATCGCTCCAGCCTCTGGCATGTCCGGTGTCATGCCCCGCGAAAGCGGGGCATCCAGTAACCGCCGACCAACACGATGACCCTCGGGGTTACTGGATCATCCGCATCAGCGGATGACGACGGCCTCTCGTGCCGGATGGCAAGCGAGCTTCCACAGGTGACCGTCGCCATGACCGACCTCGCAACACTCGAACAGAACATCCTCGCAGACGTCGCTGCCGCCGGCGATGAAGCCGCGCTTGAGGCTGTCCGCGTCGCGGCGCTCGGCAAGAAGGGCTCGATCTCCGCGCTGCTTGCGACGCTCGGCAAGATGTCGCCGGACGAGCGCAAGACGCAAGGCGCGGCCATCAACCTCGCCAAGGACAAGGTCACGCAAGCGCTGGCCGCGCGGCGCGACGTGCTGAAATCCGCCGCGCTCGATGCGCGCCTCGCGTCGGAGACCATCGACGTCACGTTGCCGCTGCGGGAGAGCGCCGCCGAAGCCGGCCGCATCCATCCGCTGAGCCAGGTCTGGGACGAACTCACCGCGATCTTCGCCGACATGGGTTTCTCGATCGCCGAGGGGCCCGACATCGAGACCGACGACTACAATTTCACCAAGCTGAACTTCCCGATCGGTCATCCCGCGCGCGAGATGCACGACACCTTCTTCTTCAATCCGAAGGAGGACGGCTCACGCATGCTGTTGCGCACCCACACCTCGCCGGTGCAGGTGCGCACCATGCTGACGCAGAAGCCGCCGATCCGCGTGGTCTGTCCGGGCCGCACCTACCGCATCGACTCGGACGCGACCCACACACCGCAATTCCATCAGGTCGAAGGCCTCGTCATCGACAAGGGTTCGCATCTCGGCCACCTCAAATGGATCCTGCACGAGTTCTGCAAGGCGTTCTTCGAGGTCGACCACATCAACATGCGCTTCCGGCCGTCGTTCTTCCCGTTCACCGAGCCGTCGCTCGAGGTCGACATCCAGTGCCGCCGCGACAAGGGCGAAATCCGCTTCGGCGAAGGCGAGGACTGGCTGGAGATTCTCGGCTGCGGCATGGTGCATCCGAACGTGCTGCGCGCCTGCGGAATCGATCCGGATGAGTACCAGGGCTTTGCGTTGGGCATGGGCATCGACCGCATCGCGATGCTGAAATACGGCATCTCGGACTTGCGCCAGCTGTTCGAGGGCGACGTGCGCTTCCTGTCGCATTACGGCTTCAAGCCGCTCGACGTGCCGTCGCTTGCGGGAGGGCTGAGCACGTGAAATTCACCCTCTCCTGGCTGAAGGATCATCTCGACACCGACGAGCCGGTCGAGAAGCTCGCCGACAGGCTCACCATGATCGGGCTCGAGGTCGAGAGCCTCGAGGACAAGGCCAAGGCGCTCGCGCCGTTCACCATCGCGCGCGTGATCTCGGCCGAACAGCACCCCAATGCCGACCGCCTGCGTGTCTGCATGGTCGATCCCGGTAATGGTGGCGCACCGGTGCAGGTCGTCTGCGGCGCGCCGAACGCGCGCACCGGCATGCTGAGCGTGTTCTCAGCCGCCCGGTACCTACATTCCCGGCAAGAACATCACGCTCGGCGTCGGCACCATCAGAGGCGTTGAGAGCCGCGGCATGCTGTGCTCGGCCGCCGAGTTGCAGATTTCCGACGACCATGACGGCATCATGGATCTGCCGGCCGACGCGCCTGTTGGCAAGGGCTATGCCGAATGGGCAGGCCTCGGCGATCCCCTGTTCGAGATCAATTTGACGCCGAACCGGCAGGACTGCACCGGCGTGCATGGCATCGCCCGCGATCTCGCCGCCGCCGAGATGGGCAAGTTCAAGGATCCCGCAATCAAGCCGGTCAAAGGTGAGTTTCCGTGCCCGGTGAACGTCACGGTCGAAGACGTGGGCCTGTGCCCGGGCTTCGCGCTGCGGCTGGTGCGCGGCGTCAAGAACGGCCCCTCGCCGCAATGGCTGCAGAAGCGTCTGACCTCGATCGGGCTGCGTCCTATCAACGCGCTGGTCGATATCACCAACTTCATGACCTATGACCGCGCACGGCCGCTTCACGTGTTCGACGCGAAGAAGGTGAGGGGTCATCTCACCGTGCGCCGCGCCCGCGACGGCGAAACCTTGCTCGCGCTCGACGGCCGCACCTACACGCTCGACACCGGCGTCTGCGTCATCGCCGACGACCACGGCGTCGAGTCGCTTGCCGGCATCATGGGCGGCGAGGCCTCGGGCTGCGACGAGAGCACCACCGACGTGCTGATCGAGTCGGCGCTCTGGAACGAGATCAACATCGCCCAAAGTGGCCGCAAGCTCGGCATCAATTCGGATGCCCGCTACCGCTTCGAGCGCGGCGTCGATCCGGCCTTCATGGTGCCCGGCCTCGAAATGGCCACGCGCATGGTGATGGAGATTTGCGGCGGCGCGCCGTCGGAGAATGTCGTGGTCGGCAACGCTTACGGCGACGATCGCGTGATCGATTTTCCGCTCTCCGAAGTGAAGCGGCTCGCCGGCATCGAGGTACCGGCTGCCGCAGATGCGCGGCATCCTCAACCGGCTCGGCTTCGTGATGGCCGGCAACGGGCCGGTCGTGAAGGTCGCGATCCCGTCCTGGCGCACCGACGTGCAGGGCAAGGCCGACATCGTCGAGGAGGTCGTGCGCATCGTCGGCGTCGACAAGGTGCCGATGACGCCGTTCGACCGCGGCGACGCGCCGCGCAAGGCGTTGCTGACGCCGATTCAGTTGCGCACTCGCCGCGCCAAGCGCGCGCTCGCCGCCCGCGGCATGATCGAGGCGGTGACGTATTCCTTCATTACGAAACAGGCGGCCGAATTGTTCGGAGGCGGAAAGAGCGAACTCGCGCTCGCCAATCCGATCGCCGCCGACCTCTCGGACATGCGGCCGAGCCTGCTGCCCGGCCTGATCGCGTCCGCGCAGGCCAATGGCGATCGCGGCTTTGCCGATGTCGCGCTGTTCGAAGTCGGTCAGATTTTCAAAGGCGATCGTCCCGAGGACCAGTTCATCGCGGCCGCAGGCGTCCGCCGCGGTTTCGCATCATCGAAAGGAATTGGGCGGCATTGGTCCGGCTCGGCCGCGGCCGATGCGTTCGACGCCAAGGGTGACGCGCTTGCCGTGCTGGCTGCGGCCGGCGCTCCGATGCAGGCGTTGCAAATTGTTCCCGGAACAACTTCACTGGTTGCATCCGGGACGCTCCGGCACCATCCAGATCGGGCCGCAGAATATCCTCGGCACTTTCGGCGAGCTGCATCCGCGCGCGCTGGAGACATTACGCGCCGATGGCCCGCTGATGGCATTCGAGGTGATCCTCGACCGCATTCCGGCGGGCAAGCAGAGGCCGACGCGCGCCAAGCCGGTGCTCGAGCTCTCCGCGTTCCAGCCGGTGTCGCGCGACTTCGCCTTCGTCGTCGATCGCACGGTCAAGGCCGGCGACATGGTGCGCGCCGCGCAAGGCGTCGACAAGAAGCTGATCACCGACGTCACCGTGTTCGACGTCTATGAAGGCAAGGGAATCGATCCCGGCAAGAAGTCACTCGCGATCGCCGTGACCATGCAACCGCGCGAGAAGACCATGACGGACGAGGAGATCGACGCGGTGGCGGCGAAAATCGTCGCCGAGGTTACCAAGAAGACCGGCGGCACCTTGCGAGTATGACGCTGAAAAGTGTGAAGCGGTTTCCCGCCTGCGCGAAGCCCTCGAATAGACCGTCCGCGCGGCTTGATGCTTCGGCGGGCGAAGGCAGGTCGGACAACGTCATGCTCCAGAGAAAAGCATGACGCTGTCGGACCTCATTCCGGCGGACATCAGCACCAGCACGGCGCTCGCGATCTGCATCATCGCCTTCATTTCGGCTACCGCTCGCGGATTTCCGGTTTCGGTTCGGCGCTGATCTTCATGCCCTTGGCGAGCAGCATGGCCGCGCCGCGGTTCGTTGCGGCGCTGCTCCTGATCATCGATTTCGTCGGCGCGCTGCCGATGCTGCCGGACGGATGGCGGCACGCCGACCGCAAGGCGACGGCGGTGATCGTCGCGGGCGCACTGGTCGGCGTTCCCGTCGGAACCTGGCTGTTGACCCGGCTCGATCCCGTCACGACGCGCTGGATCATCTCCGGCTTCGTGACCGCGCTACTGCTTCTACTGCTCTCGGGCTGGCGCTATCGCGGAAAGGATCATGTGACGCTGTCGGTCGGGATCGGCGCGCTGTCGGGCTTCTGCTCGGGATTGGCGCAGACCGGCGGTCCGCCGATTGTCGGCTACTGGCTGGGACGTCCGGTCGCCTCGCGGATCGCGCGCGCCAATATCGTGCTGTTCTTCGCCGCGTCCGATTTCTTCTCGGTCGTGAGCTACGCCGCCAGCGGCCTGATCAACCGCGATGCGATTGTGTTTTCGCTGCTCGTCGGCCCGATCTATGCCGCCGGCATCGGCTGCGGCACCTTGCTGTTCGGCCGCGCCAGCGAAGCCGTGTTCCGCGGCACCTGCTACGCCCTGATCGCGGCCGCCGTGATCTTCGGCCTGCCGATACTCGACGGCGTGCTGCGCGCAGGCTGAGCCGTAATTTAGTTGAACGGCGAGGACGAAGGGTATGCGGCCCGCGGGGCCGCCTGGCGCCGCCGTTGCGGGCGCGCAGCGGGGGCTGCGACCGGCGTGGTGTCCTTGATCGCGCCGATCCGGCGCAGCGCGGCATCGGCCGCGCGTTCGCCGCTTTCCCAGGCGCCATCGACGGTGCCCCACAGCGTCTCGTGGGTCGCCTCGCCCGCAAGATACATGCAACCAATCGGGTCGATCAGCGCCTTGCGTGAGGCCTGACCGCCGGGAGCCGCCACCGACATCGCGCCGAGCACGTAAGGCGATGCATTCCAGCGTGTGGCGCTGGTCTTCTTCACGGCATTGGCGACATCGCTGCCGAACAGCTTGCCCAGCCACTCCCTGGCGAAGGCGATCATCGCCGCCTCGCCTTGGCCTGAGAGATCGCGGCCGAACGAGCCGGCGACATCGATCGTGCACAGCGAGGAGCCGCCGATATTGGCGTAGAGCAGGGCGGTGCGCGTCGAGTTGCTCTGCTCGATCAGGACATCGTCACGCGCGAGCCCGAGCGGATTGCCTGGCAATTGCAGCGCAATGTGATCATAGCTGCCGAGACTGAGTTTTGTGGCCGCATCGACCACGCGCTTGGGAATCTCCGTGGCGAACTTGATGTTGCCGGAGGCCAGCACATTGGTCGACACCGTGATGACAGCGGCGCGCGCGGTGATCCGGCCCGAGGACGTGTCCACCGTGACGTCACGATTGCCCCAGTCCAGCCGCGTCGCCGGCGTCGACAGGGCGATGGGAATCCCCTCGGCGAGTTTCGCGATCAAGGTGCCCATGCCCTGCCGGCAGGCGAAAACGACGCTGCGATCCTGCGCACGGACCTTGTCGACATCGGAGAAATCCTTCAGGTCCTTGCCGGCGAAACTGGCGCCAAGGGTGAACTCGATCGTGGCCGCCCAGTCGCCGAGATCCTTTGGCAGCGCGGAGGCGCAGGAAGCGTCGAAACTTGCGCGCGGCCTCGTCGATGGCACGGTTGGTCCGAACCAATGTCGCCAGGAATTCCTCGGTCTCGCCGGCGCGCGCGTTGCGGCGGCCGATCCGGATCTTCTGCCCCGAGGGCGCGGTCGCGATCTCCAGACCCACGCCGCGCGCAAGTTTGAGCAGTGGATTGGCGTCAGGGTTGTGCATCCAGCGTGCGCCGCGGTCGAACGGCACGTCGAACGAGGACGTGTCGGTAATGCAGCGGCCGCCGATCTGGCCCGACGCCTCGACCACGATCACCTTGCGGTTCGCCGCCACGATACGCCGCGCCGCGGCAATACCGGCAGCACCTGCGCCGATCACGACAATGTCCGCCTCGCGCGGGAGCGGGGCGCCCCATGCACGGCCAGCGAGAAGAGGGACGCTGGCGACGGCCGCGGACGCCGAAAGAAAGCCGCGGCGGGTCATTGTCATGTCATGGTTTCCGGAAACTTGAAAATTCGGGAACAGCTAGCGAACCTTGCCGCATCTGATGCTCAACGGCAACCGTGATGGTGAATCAATCATGATTGATGGCTGGGCGACATGAACCAAATTGCAACGGCTCTCGAGCATGATAAGAGAAGGGAAAAATAGGCCGTAAAGGCCTCCGGGGAGAATTGGGTCATGGGCGTCATCCTCGACACCGTTGGCAAATGGCTTGCGAACTACCTGCAGCAGGAAGTGCACGGTTACGAGCCGTTCACGCCGAGCGATCCCGACCTTTTGCGCAGCGTCATCGAACCGGGCGACGTGCTGCTGGTCGAAGGCAACAACCGCATCTCCGGCATCATCAAATACCTCACCCAGTCGACCTGGTCGCATGCCGCGCTTTATGTCGGTCCGATCGACGGCGCGGAGGAAGCGGACGGCGAGCCGCATGTCCTGATCGAGGCCTATGTCGGCGACGGCGTCATCACCGCGCCGCTGTCGAAATATTTCAGCTATCACACCCGCCTGAGCCGGCCGATCGGCCTGTCCTACGAGGACCGCTACACGGTGTGCCGCTACGCCATCAACCGCATCGGCTTCGGCTACGACACCAAGAACATCCTCGATCTGATGCGCTTCCTGATCCCGCTGCCGGTGCCGCAGCGCTGGCGGCGGCGCATGATCGCAATCGGCTCCGGCGATCCCACCAAGATGATCTGCTCGGCGCTGATCGCGCAGGCCTTCGACGCCGTGCGCTACCCGATCCTGCCCAAGATCACGCGCGCGGGCTCGCGGCAGGCGCGCCGCGAAATCCTGCATATCCGCGATTCCTCGCTCTACATGCCGCGCGATTTCGACATCTCGCCCTATTTCGAAATCGTCAAACCCACCATCGTGCGCGGGTTCGACTACACCACGCTGCATTGGGCAGACAAGCAGAAACCGCTCCAGGAGGTAGCGGGCGAATTCGGTGTGTTTCCGGAAGGAGACATCGAGTCGCCGTCGCTTGTTCCTGAAGAGATTGACCAAGAGGCGTCGGTTGAAATTGCGATTGAGGAAGTGACGGTCGACGCGGAAGGCTCGATCTTGATCGAGCGCGTCACGGTCGAAGAGCACTTCCTGCGGGTCGAACACAGGCCCGAGGGCCGCGCGAAGGCGGTGGCTTAAACGCTCTATCGGTCCGAGCGACCGATCACCGCCATCAATTCCGTGATCTTTTCGCGCTGGTCGGCCTTGTTACCGCTGGCAATGGCGTGCTCGACGCAATGCGCCACGTGATCGCGCAGCACTTCCTCCTCGACCCGCCGCAGCGCGGCGCGCACCGCCGAAATCTGCGTCACGATATCGATGCAATAGCGGTCGTCATCGACCATTTTCGACAGGCCGCGGACCTGTCCCTCGATCCGGCCGAGCCGTTTCTGGACGGATGCCTTGATGTCCTTGCGCATGCGCCCTATATACCCCCCTGGGGTATCTATTTCAAGAGCGTCGGATGGATCACGCAGCGCACGCGCATTCAGGTCACGCCGGCCATCATCACGGACATGACACGCCCGTCGTGCGCGATCCCGTTTGCGGCATGACGGTCCATCCCGAAACCTCGAAGCATCGTTTCGAGTATCGCGGCGAGACCTTCCATTTCTGTTGCGCCGGTTGCCGAACCAAATTCGCCGCCGATCCCGCAAAATATCTCGACAAGGGCAAGGCGCAGGAGAGCGTGGCCGCTCCCGACGGCACGATCTACACCTGCCCAATGCATCCCGAGATCCGGCAGGCCGGTCCGGGAAGCTGTCCGATTTGCGGCATGGCGCTCGAGCCCGATGTCGTCAGCCTCGATGCGGCGCCCAATCCCGAGCTTGCCGACATGACCCGCCGCTTCTGGATCGGCTTGGCGCTGTCCGTGCCCCCAGTCGTGCTCGAGATGGGCGGCCATCTCGCCGGCGGCCACGGCCTGATCGATCCAGCGCTCTCGAACTGGATCCAGCTCGTGTTCGCAACACCGGTCGTGGTGTGGGCGGGCTGGCCGTTCTTCGTGCGCGGCTGGCAATCGCTCCTCACGCGTAATCTCAACATGTTCACGCTGATCGCCATCGGCACCGGCGTGGCCTATGTCTACAGCCTGATCGGCACGATTGTCCCGCAGGCTTTCCCGTCCAACTTCCGCGGTCACGATGGCGCAGTCGCCGTCTATTTCGAGTCTGCCGCTGTCATCACCGTGCTGGTCCTGCTCGGCCAGGTGCTGGAACTCCGGGCGCGGGAGGCGACGTCGGGCGCCATCAAGGCGCTGTTGCGGCTCGCGCCAAAGACCGCGCGACGCATCGATGACAAAGGCAACGACCATGAAGTCGAAATCGATGCGCTCGAGGCCGGCGACAAATTGCGGGTGCGGCCGGGCGAAAAAGTCCCGGTCGACGGCACCATCCTCGAAGGCCGTTCTGCGCTCGATGAATCCCTCGTCACCGGCGAGTCGCTTCCCGTTACGAAGGAGTCGGGCGCAACCGTCATGGCGGGCACGCTCAATCAATCCGGCAGCTTCGTGATGCGCGCCGACAAGGTCGGCCGCGACACATTGCTGGCGCAGATCGTGCAAATGGTCGCCGATGCGCAGCGCTCGCGCGCGCCGATCCAGCGTCTCGCCGATCAGGTCGCCGGCTGGTTCGTGCCTGCCGTGATTATCGCCGCCGTCGCGGCCTTTGCGGCCTGGGCGACATTCGGGCCCGAACCGAAACTCGCGTTCGGCCTGGTGGCCGCCGTCAGCGTGCTGATCATCGCCTGTCCCTGCGCGCTCGGGCTCGCAACGCCGATGTCGATCATGGTCGGCGTCGGCCGCGGCGCACATGCCGGCGTGCTGATCAGGAATGCCGAGGCGTTGGAGCGGCTGGAGAAGGTCGACACGCTGGTGGTCGACAAGACGGGCACGCTGACCGAGGGCAAGCCGAAAGTGACAGCGATCGTCCCGGCGGCGGGATTCGATGAGGATCAAATCCTGCGGCTTGCGGCCAGCGTCGAACGCGCCAGCGAGCATCCGCTGGCGGATGCGATCGTGCGCGCTGCGAAGCAACGTGGAGCTCGCGCCCGGAACGGTTGATGCTTTCAATTCTCCAACCGGCAAGGGCGCGATCGGAAAAGTAGATGGGAAAGCCATTGTCATCGGCAATTCCGGATATCTGTCGTCGGTCGGAATCGAGACCGCTTCGCTGGATCAGAAGGCGGAACGCCTGCGCGGCGAGGCTGCGACGGTTGTCCATATCGCAATCGACGGCAAGCTCGCCGGCCTCTTTGCAATCGCCGACCCCGTGAAGGCGTCGACGCCGGATGCGCTGAGGGCGCTGGCCACTGAAGGCATCAAGGTGATCATGCTGACCGGCGACAACAAGACCACCGCCAACGCCGTCGCGCAGCCGGCTCGGCATTGACGATGTCGAGGCGGAAGTCCTGCCGGATCAGAAGAGCGCCTTGGTCGCGCGATTGCGTAAGGCGGGCCGCATCGTCGCGATGGCGGGCGACGGCGTCAACGACGCGCCGGCACTCGCCGCCGCCGATGTCGGCATCGCCATGGGGACGGGCACGGATGTCGCCATGGAAAGCGCTGGCATCACGCTTTTGAAAGGCGATCTCACCGGTATCGTTCGCGCGCGCGCACTGTCGCAGGCGACGATGGCGAACATTCGCCAGAACCTGTTCTTCGCCTTCATCTACAACGCCGCCGGAATCCCGATTGCCGCCGGAATCCTCTATCCCGCGTTCGGCATCCTGCTGTCGCCGATCATCGCGGCCGCGGCGATGGCGCTGTCCTCAGTCAGCGTGATCGGTAACGCGCTGCGGCTGCGTGCAACGCAGCTGTAGGGATGATAGACTAAGCCCATCGAGGCGCGCCCCGGGGGACCTTTGGTGAGCATCACTGCAAGCATGCACCTCTTGCGTTTCATCCTCCCGATCACGTTCGGCATGCTGGCGTTTGGGGCCGCCGCGCAGACACCGGAGCCGCGCGGACATCTCGACCTCACGGCTGAAAATCTTGCCGGTGTCATCGATCCCCTGATGACGGCATGGGTCGACCAACACAAGGGCCCGGGCGCCGTTGTCGTGGTGGTGACACGTGACGCCACGATCTTTGCCAAGGGTTATGGGCTGGCGGATATCGAAACGAAGCGGCCGTTCACCACGGATGCGACGCTGGTGCGGCCCGGATCGATCTCCAAGCTCTTTACCGGCATCGCCGTGATGCAGCTGGTCGACGCCGGCAAGCTCGATCTCGATCGCGACGTCAACGGCTATATCGATTTCGCGATTCCGACGCCCGATGGCGGCGTGCCCGTGACGTTGCGCCGCCTGCTGACCCACCGCGGCGGTTTCGAGGAGCATTTCAAGGGGCTGTTCTCGCGCGATCCACCGGTGCCGCTCGGTAAATGGCTTGCGGTCAATCTGCCGCATCGGCTGTTCCCGAAGGGCGACGTCGAAGCCTATTCCAATTACGGCCTTACGCTCGCGGGCTATATCGTCGAACGCGTCTCGGGCGAACCGTTCGCGGCCTACATTCAGCGGCACATTCTCGGCCCGCTCGGCATGAACCACTCGACATTTGCGCAGCCGTTGCCGGCAGAGCTCGCAGCCCAGATGGCAAAGTCCTATCGCAGGTCGGATCAGCCGCCAATCGCTCCGTTCGAGACCATTCTCGCACCGGCCGGCGCGCTTTCGGCGACCGCTGACGACATGAGCCGCTTCCTCCGCGCGCTGATGAATGGCGGCGAGCTCGACGGCGTTCGCATCCTGCCGAAAGCGCGGCTCGACGAGATGATGGCGCCCAATTCTTCAAGCCCCGCTGGATATCTCGGCCTGGTGTTCATCGGGAGGAAGATCGCGGGCCGCGCCGCGATCTGGCACAATGGCGAGACGATGGCGTTCTTCAGCGACCTCGAATTTTTCCCGGCAGACGGCATCGGAATCTTCGTTTCGCGGGACGGCATCGGCGACGTCAAGACCGGGCGGGAAATACCCAATATCGCGCCAGCGGTCGCAAGGCGCTTCCTGAGCGAGCCACCGGACACGGCAGGCGCACGGCCAGCCGCCTCTCCCGACGAAGCAGGCATTGCCGGCATTTATCATCCCAGCCGCCGCGCGGAATCGTCATTCGTCCGGCTCCGTGATCTGACCTCGGAGCGTGTCGTCAGGATCGACGGCGACGGCAACGCAAGGCTGGTTCCGTCGATCTGGCCGTTCGGAGAGGGCACACTGTTCAGACGTATCGGCAGGAATCTGTATGCCGGACCAGAGCGCCTTGCCTATGTCGAACGCGAATCCGGATCGTATGTCGCGACGCCCGCCATTCAGTTGCAGCGTCTGCCGCTCTATCTCGACGCGCGGTGGATATTGCCGGCTCTCGCCGCGAGCATTGTCGTCATGCTGCTGACCGTGTTGGGCTGGCCGTTTGCAGCGCTATGGCGCCGTTGGCACAAGAAACGCTTCAGCGAGTCGCGCGCCGAGGTGCGCCTTTATCGCGCGGCCCGGCTCTTCCTCCTGCTCGACATCATCGTCATTCTCGCCATCATAACCCTGTTCGCGTTGGCATTGGCCGATCTCACAATCCTGAACGAGGCGCTCGATTTCAAACTGATTGCGCTTTACATCGCCGCATGGATCGGCGTTGTCGGCGCGGTCGCTGTTGTCTGGGCCTCGGTGCGGTTCTGGCGCAACGGCGTCGGCAGCCGATGGTCACGCATCCATCACACGCTGCTTGCGGTCAGCAGCGTCATGATCGCCTGGTTCTTCGTGGTGTTCCGAATCGCGGGAACGACCCTGAACTACTAAATTTATTTTTGCGCATGATCTTATCGGAAAACCGCTGCACACTTTTCCGGATCATGCGCTAGGCCGCTTTCGCCGCGGTGGCGCAGGGCAGGCCGGCGCGCGCCATGCCGCCATAGAGCGATTCGTTCGGCATCGTCTCGCGCAGAATGGCGCGCACCGCGACCAGCTTGTCGATGTCGATGCCGGTGGCAAAGCCCTTGCTCTCGCACAGGAACGCCAGGTCCTCGAACACGACGTTGCCGGTTGCGCCGGGCGCAAACGGACAGCCGCCGAGGCCGCCGAGCGAGCCATCGAGAATGCGCGCACCTTCGTCGAGGGCAGCCGCCGCATTCGCAATGCCCATGCCGCGGGTGTCGTGCAGGTGCACGCAGACCGGCGTCTTGCCCGCGACCTTCACCGCGGCTTTGGTCAGATCGCCCACCGCTTTCGGCCCGGCATAGCCGACAGTATCGGCGATGCCGATCGCGTCGACGCCGGCCTCGAGGCACCTTTCAACAAGCCGTATCACTTCGTTCGGATCGACGGGACCGGCGATCGAGCAGCCGAGCGCCACCGAGATCGCGGCATGCATGATCGGCTTGTGCGCGCTGGCGTCGCGCAGATCGCACATCCGCTTGACGTTGGCGATCGCGGAGTCGCGCGAACGATGCGCGTTGGCCTGGCTGTGCTCTTCGGTCGCCGAAACCACCGTGGCGATTTCGGCAACGCCCGAGGCCAGCGCCTCGTTGACGCCGCGCTCGTTCAGCGCCAGCCCAATGCCATGCGCGCCCGGCAGCGCGGCGATGGTCTGCACGATATCGCGGACATCGACAAATTGCGGAAAGGTTTTTGCGGGCAGGAACGATCCCACCTCGAAACAGCGCACGCCGGCGGCATATTCATCTCGGACCCAGCGCTGCTTCGCATTGGTAGACGGAAACGTCTTCACCAGTTGCAGGCCGTCGCGCAAGCCAACCTCGCGCAGGATGACGCGGCCCTCCGGATAGATTTTTTGAACGTCGGTCATGCGCGCTTCCTCACCGTTTCATTCTTTGCCGCGAGCTCGGCACGGATCGCATCCGTATCGCCGCCGAGCGGCGGCACCTTCAGCCCATCGCCGATATGATTGCCGTTCCATTCGATCGGCAGCGCCGGTACGCGGAACGCCGCGCCATCGGCATTGAAATTATTGACGAGACCGCCCGGCCGCAACACATGCGGATCGTTGAACAGATCCTCGGGACGGTTGATCGGCGAGAAACAGATGTTGAGCCGGTCGAGCTTGTCCGAGAGATCCTTGACGTCCCAGCCACTGATCACCTCGGCCACGCGCGGAATGATGCGGGATCGCGCCATGATGCGATCGGTGGTGGTGCGCAAGCTCGGATCATCAAGGAATTCCTGCAGGCCGAACTCCTTGCAGAAGCTCTGCCAATGCCCCTCGGTAACGACGCCGATGAAAATGCGGTTGCCGCCTGCGGCATCGAAAATATCGTAGATCGGCCAGGCATGCTCGCGTTCCGGCATCGAGCGCGGCCGGTTGCCGGTCATCTCGAATTCGACCATGTGTTGGGCCACCAGGAACAGGCAGTTCTCGAACAGGCCGATGCGGATGTTGGCGCCCTCTGCCTTGCCGGCACGCTTCTGATAGAGCGCAGCGAGGATCGAGATCACGCCGAACATGCCGCCCATGATGTCGTTGGCGGAGGAGCCGACGCGCTGCGGCTTCTCCCTTGTGCCGGTCATGGCGGCAAGGCCCGACATCATCTGCACGACTTCGTCGAGTGCCGGCCGATGCTCGTAGGGACCGGACAAGAAGCCCTTGTGGCCGGCGACGATCAGATGCGGATATTTGGCACGCAACTCGTCGGCGCCGAGCCCTTGCTTGTCGAGCTGGCCATCGCGGAAATTCTCCAGAAACACGTCGGCGCTTTCCAGCAGCCGCTGCATGGTCTCGCGATCCTCGGCCTTGGCGAGGTCGAGCACGACGCTGCGCTTGCCGCGGTTGAACAGTGGGAAGAACGAGGTTCCCATTCCGCCGAGCGAGCGCGTCTTGTCGCCCGCGGGTGGCTCGACCTTGATCACCTCGGCGCCAAGCTGGGCGAGGATCATGCCGCAGGTCGGGCCCATCACCATGTGGGTCATCTCGATGACCCTCACGCCCTCGAGCGGCAGTCCGGCTTCAGCCATGCGTTTCTCCCGTATTCGCGCTGCTACACTAGGCGTTCAGCCACCGTCTGGAAAATACAATCTTGGTATCAGCGCACGCGCGGCTGCATAACGCAAATGCGAGAAAGCCAACCGCGTAGGCCGCGTCAAACCGCCGCCGCGCCGCCCTTGCCCAAGCGTGCGCGCATGTCTAACTCTCGGACAGATTCGAGAGGTAAAGACATCATGCTGGATGCCGCCGCCAAGGCGCTGTCGCAAATCCTGTCGCCGCCGATGCGTTCGATCCTGTGGCGATCGATCGCCTTCGCTCTGGCGCTGATCACCGTGCTCGCGATAGGCCTGCAGCACCTGTTGAGCTGGTTTGCGGCCTATGGCGAGGGCTGGGCCGAGGCGTTGCTCGGCCCCGGTTCCCACACGCCGCTCAATGCGCTCGCCTGGGTCGTTTCGATCGCCGCCGCCCTCGGCGTCGTGCTCGGCGGCATCTTCCTGATGCCGGCGGTCACCTCGCTGATTGCCGGCTTTTTCGTCGACGACGTCGGCGATCTCGTCGAGCGCGAATATTATCCCGCCGAGCAGCCCGGTGTGGCGCTGCCGCTCTCCATTGCAGTGATCGAGGGCGTCAAGATCGCGCTCTGGACTGTCCTGGTCTATCTGGTCGCGCTGCCCTTCGTGCTGCTGGCCGGTGCGGGCTTCCTGATCTTCTTCATCGCGACCGCATGGCTGCAAGGGAAACAGTATTTCGAACTCGCAGCGATGCGCTTCCGGCCGCCCGCGGAAGCCAAGGCAATGCGCAGGGATCATGCCGCGACCGTCTTCACCGCGGGACTGTTCATCGCGGCCTTCGTCTCGATCCCGATCGTCAACCTCGCCACGCCGCTGTTCGGCATGGCCTTCATGGTCCACATGCACAAGCGATTGTCGGGCCCGCGGCCCGATTTGATCGAGCCGCGGCGGCGCAGCAGCGTGCCTACGGTTTAGAGTTACGCGCGAACGGCGCGATCAACAAGCCGATGATCGCAAAGCCCGCGAGCATCGCCCAAGCCTCGTTGACGCAGAGCGCGAGCGAGGCCTTTTCGACCAGCGGACGAACATAGGCGATCTCGGCCTCCGTCGGCGGGCGCGACGCCCGTTCCAGCAACAGTTTTGGATCAAGCCCGATCGCGGTGGCGGCGGTCAGGTCGCCTGCCAGCAGACGATCGCGAAAGTTCGCAGCGTAAATCGCGATGCGGCCGTAGATGATCGTGTCGATCAGGGCGATGCCGATGGCGCCGCCGAGGTTGCGCATCAGGTTGAACAAGCCGCTGGCATCGGCGATTTCGCTTTCGGGCAAATCGCCAAGCGCGATACGCGTGGGCGGCAGCAGGCAGAACATGATGGCGACGCCGCGCACGATCTGCGGCCAGAACATCGCGTCGAAGCCGGCGGTGCGCGGCTGCAAGTATGAGAGGCCGAGGCCAAGCGCGAACAGCGCAAAGCCAATGGCGGTCAGGAGCCGGGCTCCCAACCGGCTTTCAAGGATCGCCGCAATCGGCGCGGCAACAAGCTGCGCAGTGCCCGTCACCAGCATGATGGTCCCGATCTCGAATGCGTCATGGCCACGGACAAAGCCGAGAAAGACCGGCATCAGATAGACCGAGCCAAACAGGCCGACACCAAGACAGAAGCTCAAGACGCAACCAAGCGCAAAGGATCGCCGCCTGAGCACGGCAAGCCGCAGCACCGGATGCGCCGCGCGTGCCGTGCGAATCAGGAATATGCCGAGGCCGGCGGCGCTTGCCAGCAGCGGGCCTGCACAGGACAGCGATAGCCAGCCGCCTTGCGGCGCCTGCTTCAGGCCGATCTCGAGCGCCGCAAGGGCTGCCGCCATCAAGAGCAGCGAGACGACATCCAGCTTCCTCAATTCATTGAAGTTGGTCTTGTGTCGCGGCAGGAGGAAGGGCGTGACGGAGGCCACGATCAATCCGGGAATCACATTGATCAGGAACAGCCATGGCCATGACCAGGTCGCGGTGATGAATCCGCCAACCACGGGACCGACGGTCGGCGCCAGCACCGCGACCACGCCGCCGATGGTGGTTGCGATCACGTGCAGCCGCGCGGGAAACAGCAGGAACACCGCCGAGAATACCGCGGGAATCAGCACGCCGCCGGAAAACCCCTGCACCACCCGAAAGACCAGCAGCACGGCGAAGCTGGTGCTGAACGCGCAGCCGATCGAAGCGATCGTAAACAAGCCGACTGCGGCGACGAACAGCCAGCGCAGCGTCAGCACGCGCGTGAAGAGGCCGGTCAGGGGGATCGCGATCACCTCCGCGATCAGATAGGCGGTCTGGATCCAGCTCATCGCGTCCTGCGAGATCGCGAGCGCTCGCTGGATCGTCGGCAGCGATGTCGCCACCACCTGGATGTCGAGGATCGCCATGAACATGCCGAGGCACATCAGCACGAAGGCGACCCACACGGCCGGTCTCGGCGTATCAGGCGAAGCGATCACCGCGCGCTCATCGCGGCAAGCGCTCGCGTCTCGGCGCGGATGCGAATGGTGAGAACGATGGCGTTGAGGATCGTGAACAGCACGGCAATGACAGGCAGATGCAGCGCCAGCGGCAGGGCCGCGATTTCTCCAATCACCACGGCGTAATTGGGATGCGACAGATAACGATAGGGACCGGTGGCGACCAGTTTCTCGGCCGGCAGGACGATGATGCGCGTGGTCCAGCGCGCGCCAAGCGTGGCGAGGATCCAGACGCGGACGCCCTGTAACGCGACAAACAGCGCGAGTGCCAGCAGATCGACCTCTTGATCCCGCCCGAAAATCCAGAGCGCGGCCAGCCATGCGGCATGAACCGCAACGATCAGCGGATAATGCTGCGCGCCGACTTCGATTCCGCCGCGCGCGAGCAATGCCCGGGTGTTATGGCGCGCAAGGACGAGCTCGCCCAGCCGCTGCAGCGTCACCAGAGCGAGGATGATGGTGGCGAAGCTCACGCGGCGTGCCGCAGCGCGACGCAGCTTGCGGTGAAGCCGGGTCCAAGCGCCGTCAGCAGCGAGCGCGCCGGCAAACCTCGCGCGCGGGCGCGTTCCAGCACGAACAGGACGGTCGGCGCCGACATGTTGCCGTAGTCCGCGATGACGTCGCGCTCGTGATCGAGCGTGCCCTGGTCAAGCGCGAGCGCGCGCTCCAGCGCCACGATGACTTTCGTGCCTCCGGGATGGCAAATGAAGCGATCGACATCCGCAGAAGACAGCTCCATCCGCGAGAGAATTTCGGCAACCGCCGGTCCCATCTGCTCGCGCACGAAATTCGGAATGGTGCGCTGGAAGACCACGCCGAAGCCTTCAGGGTCGACGCTCCATCCCATGATGTCGAGCGTACCGGGCCAGAGCTTTTCGCCTGATGCCTCCACCTGCGTGGCGCCACCGTCGCCCGCGCGCAGGACGACGGCCGCGGCGCCATCGCCGAACAGGCTGGCGGCGACGATATTGGCCTTGCTCAGTTCGTCATGGCGGACGGCCAGCGTGCAGAGCTCGAGCGCGACCATCAGCACATTGCTGCCGGGCCGCGATTGCGCGAGACGGGCGGCGATCGACAGGCCCGACACGCCGCCCGCACAGCCGAGGCCGAACACCGGCACGCGCGCGACATCGCTGCGAAATCCCATCCGGCCGGCGACACGCGCCTCCAGTGTCGGCGTCGCAATCCCGGTCGAGCAAACCGTGACTACGGTATCGATGTCTTCGGCACGGAGATCGGCGCGCGCCAGCGCTTTCTGCGCGACGTCGATGAACAGCGCCTCGGCACCCTCAAGAAATGCCTGCGTGCGATCCGGCCAACCGCGGCGCTCGAGATACCATTCCATCGGCTTGGCGCCGTAGCGATGGCGGATGCCGGTGTTGGCGAACAGGCTCGCAAGCGTCTCGAACTCCGGATAGCGATCCGCCATCAGCCCGCGCGCTGCCTCGAGAATCTTCTGCTGATGGAATTGGTGAGGCGGAACCGCGGTCGCGAGCGAAACCAATGCGGCCTTGTGGTTCATGTCGCTCCCCCGCCTGTGTGATCCCCAGCTATGGAAACCGCCCAATCGCGGGAATATTTCGACAGCCGCCACATCAGGTGACGCCGGTCACGCCAAGTTGAATGAGATGTCAGTGCGCCACCAGCGGACAGCCGGCCTCGCTAAGCGGACGAAAAGCCTGATCGCCGGGAATGGTGCCGAGGATCTTGTAATAATCCCACGGTTTGGTGGACTCGGCCGGCGTCTTCACCTGCGCGAACAGCATGTCGTGCACCAGGCGGCCGTCTTCACGCAAATGGCCGCCTTTGACATAGAAATCGTTCACCGGTAGCTCGCGCATCTTCGCCATCACGGCCTTGGCCTCATCGGTGCCGGCCGCCTTGATCGAGGCGATGTAGTGGCGCACCGCCGAATAGACGCTCGCCTGCGCCATGGTCGGCATGCGGCCCTGCCGGTCGAAGAAGCGCTTCGACCAGGCGCGGCTCTCGTCGTCGCGATCCCAGTAGAAGCCGGTGACGAATTTCAGGCCTTGAGCGGCCTGTAGCTGCATGCTGTGCACGTCGGAAATGAACACCAGCAGCGACACCATGCTCTGCTTCTTCGTGAGGCCGAATTCATTGGCCTGCTTGACCGCGTTGACCATGTCGCCGCCGCCATTGGCGAAGGCGACGACTTTCGCGCCCGAGGCCTGCGCCTGCAGCAGATAAGAGCTGAAGTCCGACGTGTTGAGCGGGTGGCGCACGCTGCCGAGCACCTTGCCGCCGGCAGCCTGCACCGCGGCGGTCGCATCCGCCTCCAGTGAATGGCCGAAGGCATAATCGACCGTGATGAAGAACCAGGTGTCGCGTCCCTCCGCGACTATCGACTTGGCAAGACTCGTGGTCAGCGCATAGCTGTCGTAGATCCAGGACGCTTCGTTGGGTGTGCAGTTCTTGCCGGTGAAGGCCGTGCTGCCGACGGCGCCGGCGATCGCAATTCGATTGTACTGCGCGGCGAGCTGCTCGACTGCAAGCGCCACGGCAGAGTGGTCGAAGCCGATGGCAAGATCGACGCCTTCGCTCTCGAACCAGCGCCGCGCGATGGCAACGCCGACATCGGCCTTGTTCTGGTGATCGGCCACGACGATATCGATCGGCTTGCCGAGCACCGTGCCCCCGGCATCCTCGGCCGCCATGCGCGCCGCGATGACCGAGCCCGGCCCGCCCAGATCGGCGTAGAGGCCGGATTGATCATTCATCACGCCGATCCTGACGACATCGTCGGAGATTTGCGCGTTGGCGCCGGACGCGCCGAGGACGAGAATCGCGAAAGCCGAAGCCAGCACGGATTGCGATCGCACGGCGCGCCTCCCATTGTTCGGCCCTTGTGATGGACCTTGGGCGCAAGCGTAAGCCCGCACGCGAGCGCGGACAAGACAGCGCGCCTACGTCGTTCGCATTGCGATGCCCGAATTCAGGTGGGCGCGCGCCCAATGGCCTGGTTGCATTTGCGCAGGAAAGCCTTGGCGACGCCGAACGGCTCCGGCGTAAACGGCCCTGATGGCGCGCGGGTCATCAGGCTGATCACAAGCAAGCCTGCGATCGCCAGCCAGAAGCACAGCCAGAAGCCGTCGATATAGGCGAGCACGTTGGCCTCGCGCTGGACCAGCGCTGCCAGCGTGCCGAGCGCGCGCGCCGGTGCGAGCGAGACGCCATGCCCCGCGAAAAAACTGCTCAGCTGATTGAGTCTTTGCGTGACATCGGCGGCGCCGTTTTCGACATGCTGCCCAAGGAAATTGGAGTGGATTTGCTCGCGGACGCGCAGCCAAGTCCCCATCAGCGAAATGCCGATCTCGGCCCCGCCCAACCGGGTGATCTGGATATAGGCGGCAAACGCGGTCGCGCGCGTCGGATCGGAATTGGAGACGGCCATGATGATACAGGGCAACAGCGTGAGAGCCTGAGCCAGCGACAGCAGCAGCACGATTCCGATGAAGTCGCCGCGCGCCCAGTCGTGGGTCAGTTGCGTACCCCAGAGCGCGGCGGCCGCGAACGCCGAAAATCCCACGACCGCGATGGTGCGCGCATCGAAATGCCGCACCAGGAAGATCGCCAGCGGCAGGAGAAAAATCATCGGCAGTGCGCCATAGGTCAAGAGCAGCGCGCCGGATTGCTCGGGTCGGAGTTCCGTCACCGCGCCGAGGAAATTCGGCACCAGCGAGGAGTTTGAGAGGCCGGCCAGCGTGTAGAGCAGGATGGCCAGCAGCGCGAGGCCGATGTTGCGGTTGAACAGCACGTTGACATGCGCCCAGGGCTGACGGACGCGCGTCTCGTGAATGAGGAAGATGGCAAACAGCCCGGCGCCGCCGATCAGCAGCGCCATCACGGTGCCCGATTCCAGCCAGTCGAGCCGGTTGCCCTGGTCGAGTCCGGCGTAGATCATCGAGAGCGAGGCGCCGACCAGCAGCATGCCGCCCCAATCGGCTTCCTTGAGCAGCTGACGGTTGACCGGCTCGCTTGGTGTGCCGAGATAGACCATCAGCCCCATCAGCGGCGCGATCACCGCGCCCTGCCAATAGATCCATCGCCATCCCAGATGCTCGACAAAGAAGCCGACCGCGGACGAGCTGGTGTCGAACGCAAAGCCGACCCGGAACGCATACAGCGCGATCGCCGGCACCCACCAACGGATCGGCAGGTTGCGGAAGATGATCATCAGGGTCGCCGGAACAAACATGCCGAGCAATATGCCGTGCGCCACACTGACCGCGATCAGCGTCGTGTAGTCGTGGACGAACGGCACCACGAGCGAAACCAGTGCAAAGATCAGGCTCGGAATGCCGAGCACGCGGCGTAGGCCAAACACGGTCGCAAGCCAGGCCACCGACGGTGCGATGAATATCTGCGAGCCGATGCCCGACGTCGAAAGCCAGGCGCCTTCGTCGAAGCCGAGCGAGAAGGCGCCGCGCAGGTCGGGCAGGCCGACCGTGGTCAGGCGGCTATCGAAATTGGCGAGAAATGCGGCCAGCAACACCGCGATGACCGCACATAACGGCCGCGGTCCGACGACGCCGCGCGATACCGGGCCGAGATCGTCGTCACTTGCGGTCACTGCTGGTATCGATGCTGGTGACGACCGACATGCCCGGCAGCAGGCGATCCAGGAGCGGCTGATTCTTGTCGAGCATGATACGGACCGGGATGCGCTGCACGAC
Source organism: uncultured Alphaproteobacteria bacterium (assembly GCA_963732085.1). GTDB lineage: Bacteria > Pseudomonadota > Alphaproteobacteria > Rhizobiales > Xanthobacteraceae > Bradyrhizobium. Next base: position 177,408 of record CAVSYJ010000005.1, read on the forward strand.
CTTGGTGAAATTGCCGGTGGCATTGTCCGGCGGCAGCAGCGCGAATTGCGAGCCGCTCGCCGGCGCGATGCGCTCAACAGTGCCATGCAGCGTCTGGTCCGGAAAGGTGTCGACCCTGATCGCGACGGGCTGGCCCGGCTTGACGTGCGTAAGCTGGGTTTCCTTGTAATTGCCGATCACATAGACATTCGGCAGCGGCACCACATTGATGAGGTTGGTGCCGATATTGACGTAGTCGCCGGGCTGCACCTGGCGCTCGCCCGTGACGCCGTCGAATGGCGCTACGACGTGGGTGTAACCAAGCTTCAGCTTTGCCGCGTCGAGCGCCGCCTTGGCGGCGCCGACATCGGCGGCGCGCTGCTTTTTCGTTCCCTGCAGGACCTCGAGCTGATGACGCTGCGCGGCAATGACCGCGCGGCTCGCGCGCACGTCGGCCTGTGCCTTCGCATAGGCTGCCGTCGCCTGTTCGAACCGCTGCCGCGTGCCGGCATCTGTCTGCGACAGCGATTGCTGGCGCTCATTCTCCTCGCGCGTCTCGACCTCGATGGCTTCCGCCGACAGACGCGCTGCTTCGGCCTGCGCAATCGTCGCATATTGCAGCTCGATCTGATTGGCGAGGTTGTCGAGCGCGGCCTGCGCGCCGATCACGCCGGCCTCCGCCTGGTCGACCACGGCCTTGTAATCGGCGGGATCGATCTGGATCAGAAGTTCACCGGCCTTCACGCGCTGAAAATCATCCACCGCAACGGTCAGGACCTCGCCGGCGACGCGGCTGCTGAGCCGCGTCAAGTCGGCGCGGACATAGGCGTCATCGGTCTCCTGGATTGTGGCGGCGCCGGTCCACTCGTTCCAGCGCGATGTCGCGAGCGCGACAAAGCCAAGCGCGACGAGCACGGCAAGAAGCGGAATCGCAAAGCGGCCCCAGAAGCCGCCGGTTGCAGGCGGCGCGGGCTTTGTCGGCGCCGCAGGTCGCGCCATCGGTGCCGAAGCGTTGGCGGGTGCCGGGGCTACCTGATCCTGCTGACTCACGGCGGTCCCTTAAATCCATCCTCGCGCGCGGCTCGCTCGCAGCGCGAGTTCCACTGCAATTGCGGGAACGATCATGCCTCAGACCGTCTTTTCCGGCCAGCGGCAAAGATCGTTGATCAGGCAGGCCTCGCAGCGGGGTTTGCGGGCGAGGCAGGTGTAGCGGCCATGCAGGATCAGCCAGTGATGGGCGTGCAGCATGAACTCGGACGGGATCACTTTTTCAAGTCCGAGCTCGACCTCGAGCGGCGTCTTGCCGGGCGCAAGCCCGGTGCGATTGCCGACACGAAACACGTGGGTGTCGACCGCCATGGTATGCTCGCCATAGGCCATGTTGAGCACGACATTGGCGGTCTTGCGGCCGGCGCCGGGCAGGGACTCGATCTCGGCGCGGGTGCGCGGCACCTCGCCGCCGAATTCGCGGATCAGCATGTCCGACAGCGCGATGACGTTCCTCGCCTTGTTGCGATAGAGCCCGATTGTTTTGATGTAGTCGCGCAGCCGCTCCTCGCCGAGTTCGAGCATCTTTTGCGGGGTGTCGGCGACCTTGAACAATTCCCGCGTCGCCTTGTTGACGCCGGCATCGGTCGCCTGCGCCGACAGCACCACCGCAACGAGCAGCGTGTAGGGATTGAGATGCTCCAGTTCGCCGCGCGGCTCCGGATTGGCCTTGCGAAAGCGCTCGAAACATTCGCGGACTTCCGCCGGCGTCCAGGGTTTTGACGCCTTGGCTTTGGAAGCTTTGGGCTTGGCAGGCAATTTCCGGACGACGCGCGCGGCCTTTGCCTCTTTGGCCGACTTCTTCCGCGATCGAACGGAAGCGGATTTTGCGCGTTGGGTTCGGATGATTTTCGCCATGAAACGGATATACTGACAGGCGATGACCGCAGGCAATGGCTTTGACACTGGCGATGCCGAGCCGGTGCTGTTCTCGGCACGGCTCACGCCGCACCGCTCGCTCAATCGCACCGGCTTCGTGCTGGTGATGACGTTCCTGAGCGTGATCAGCTTTGCGACCGGCGTCGCCTTCCTGATGATGGGCGCCTGGCCGGTGTTCGGCTTCCTCGGCCTCGACGTGCTCGCGATCTACATCGCCTTCAAGATCAATTTCGGCCGGGCGCGGGCCCGCGAGGAAATCACGGTGACGCCATCGGAATTGCGCCTGCGCCGGGTCAGTCATCGCGGCCATGTGGTCGAATGGGTGTTCAATCCGCTCTGGGTTCGGCTCGACGAGGAAACCCATGAGGAATTCGGCACCGAGCGGCTCTATTTGACCTCGCGGGGCCGCCGGGTGTCGGTCGGCAGCTTCCTCGGGGCGCATGAAAAAGCAAGCCTTGCCAATGCCTTACGCGCGGGACTGGTGGCCGCGAAACGCGGCCCGACTTATAATCCGGTGAGCTAGACGCAGTCGGGAATCGGGTGGTTTGCGATGCCGCGCCGTCCTAAATCACTAGTGCCGCCGATCTGAAGTCCCTGACTCACTCGCGGCGAAATCGTATTCAGGGACTTCAGATCGAAAGCGGCACTAGAATAATAGATTTGCCAGTGCCCATGACTTTCCGAAGTTCGTGAGCGGTAGTGCGGCAATGGGAGCACGAACTTCGGAAAGTGGGCACTGGACATGATCACACTCGCCATCCATGACATGCGCCTGGCCAAGCCGGGCTCCCAGAACGCCGCGCTGCGCGACTATGACAGCGTTCGCCGCGCGATTGCTTTCATCAGCGAACACTGGCGGGCGCAACCGACCATCGAGGCGATGGCCAACTCCGCCGGCGTGACACCGGACGAGTTGCACCATCTGTTCCGCCGTTGGGCCGGGCTGACGCCGAAGGATTTCATGCAGGCGCTGACGCTCGATCATGCCAAAGGCCTGTTGCGCGATTCCGCGAGCGTGCTCGATGCCGCACTCAACTCGGGCCTGTCGGGTCCGGGCCGGCTGCACGATCTCTTTGTCACCCATGAGGCGATGTCGCCGGGCGAATGGAAGAACGGCGGCACGGGGTTGACCTTGCGCTACGGCTTCCATCCGTCGCCCTTCGGCACCGCCCTCCTGATGGCGACGTCCCGCGGACTTGCCGGCGTTGCCTTCGCCGATCCGGGCGAGGAGCAGTCAGCACTTGCCGACATGAAGGGCCGCTGGGCCGAATGCCGTCTATGTCGAGGACTATCTCTCAACGGCGCCGCTGGCGCAGCGCGTCTTCACACCAAAGCTGTGGCGGCCGGACCAACCGTTGCGCGTCGTCCTGATCGGCACCGATTTCGAGGTGCGGGTGTGGCAGACGCTGCTGAAGATCCCGATGGGAAAAGCGGTGTCCTATTCCGACATCGCTTGCAAGATCGAGAATCCCAAAGCCTCGCGCGCCGTCGGCGCGGCCGTCGGCCGCAACCCGGTATCGTTCGTGGTGCCCTGCCATCGCGCACTCGGCAAGGACGGCAAGCTGACAGGCTATCACTGGGGCATCACGCGCAAGCAGGCGATGCTCGGCTGGGAAGCCGGACAGGTCGGCCTCAACTGATCCCGAGGCAATGACGCATTCGTCGTTCCCGCGAGCTCATGCCGCGCGCGGGCCTTGCGTTGCGCTTGATTGGCAACGCCTGTAGATTCTGCGGATGTCCCAGCCAGGAGATTATTTTTTCTGCGGCGTCGGCGGTAGTGGCATGACCCCTCTCGCCCTGATCATCCAGGCCAGGGGCGGTCGCGTGGAGGGCTCTGACCGCGCCCTCGATCAGGGACGCAATACCGAAAGATTTGATTTTCTGCGCGCGCATGGCATCGCGCTTCATCCACAGGATGGTAGCGGCGTGCGCCGGGCCGGCCAGACTTTGGTCACCTCCGCGGCTGTCGAGGAAACGATCCCGGACGTGCAAGCCGCGCGGCGCGTCGGTGCCACGGTCACCACACGTGCGCGGCTTCTCGCCGACCTCTTCAACGAGGCCGCCTTGGGCATTGGCGTCGCTGGCACGAGCGGAAAGTCCACCACCGTCGGCATGATCGGCTGGATCCTGCACCGCGCAGGAAAGGATCCCACGATCATGAACGGCGCCGACATGAAGAATTTCGTCAGCGCCAATTCCCCGTTTGCCAGCGCCAGGATTGGCAAGGGCGAGACCTTCGTGAGTGAGGTGGACGAGAGCGACGGCTCGATTGCGTTTTTTGAGCCGCGCATCGCAGTCGTCAACAACATCTCGCTCGACCACAAATCGATGGACGAGCTGCGCGGCCTGTTCCGTGACTTCAGCGTCAAGGCGGAGACGGTGGTGCTGAATCTCGACAATCCGGAAACCGCGGCGCTGGTGCCCGATCTGAAGCCGGGCCGGGTCGTCACCTATAGTCTGACCGATGCACGCGCCGATCTCCTCGCCTCATTGCCGGTCCCGTCTCCGGCCGGGATCACCTTCCACGTCAAGGAGCGCAGCACCGGCGAGGCTGTTGAGGTGGACCTGAAGGTTCCGGGACGGCACAACGTTGCCAACGCACTCGCCGCGCTCTGCGCTGCAAAAGCATGCGGCGTGGCGCTGGCCGATGCGGCGCGCTACCTGGGCGAATTCAGCGGCATCCGCCGGCGGCTGGAGGTGGTGGGCACCGTCAACGGAATAACGGTGATCGACGATTTCGCCCACAACCCCGACAAGATATCGGCCACGCTGGAGACCATGCACGCGTTTCCCGGCCGTCTCTTGCTGATGTTTCAGCCGCATGGCTACGGCCCGATCCGTTTGATGAAGGACGCCTTGGTGGAGTGCTTTACGAAGGGCATGCGCAGTGAAGATGTTCTCGTCATGCCCGAGCCGGTCTATTTCGGCGGCACCGTCGACCGCAGTGTCGGCAGCCGCGAACTCGTCGGTGAAATCGAGCGGGGTGGTCGAAAGGCCACAGCATTTCCGGATCGCGGTGCTTGCGGCGACGTCCTGGTCGGATTGGCCCGCCCTGGCGATCGCATCGTGGTGATGGGAGCCCGCGACGATTCGCTTTCAGACTTCGCGCGGGCACTGCTGCAGCGACTCGCGCCGTGACGTGCGGTCAGCGATCTAGTGGTCCGACGCCAACATTCGCTCCCCGCCCGGGGAGCCACGTTTGCGAATGTTGGCGTCAAAGGACCACTGGCCAATTTATTGATGCTAGTGGAGCTTTGGATTTGACGTTCGCATCACAACATCTCGGCAAGCAGGGGAGCGAACGTCAAATCCGCTCCACTAGCCGCTTCCAGAAGTACGCGGTGTCGCAGAGCCGGCCGTCCGGAAGCAGGGCGTAATCGGGAATGATCCCGCTCTCGGTCCAGCCGGCGCGCCGGTAAAGCCGATAACCGTCCATCCCAGGCACGGTGTCGAGCACCAGGAGCCAGCGGCCACGCTGCTTCGCGACACCCTCGACCGCCGCCATCAGCGCCATGCCAACGCCGCGGCCGCGCGCCGAGCGATGCACCAGCATTTTCTTGACGTCCGCGCGGTGCGGCTGGTTGGGCGGCGTATCCAGCCCGAGCTGCACCGTACCAATGATGCGGCCGTCGACTTTCGCCGCGAGCAGCACCGTGTCGCCGGCAGCGACGGAGCCCGCGACCTTGCGAAAGAACGTCAGTCCATTTGCATGGGAGAACGGCGCCATGAAACTGACGCTGGCGCCGCCATCGACGCAATCGACCAGCACAGTAGAGAGTTGATCGAGCGCCGCTTCGGAAATCGGCGCGTCGAGCGTGACGATTTCGATGTCGTCGCTCACGCCGCCAGGTCGAGCTTGGAAGCCACCGTGGCGTCCTCGTTGAGGCGATAGATGATCGGCACGCCGGTGCCGAGCTCGCGTTTCAAGATGTTTTCCGGGGTGAGCTTCTCCAGCACCATGATCAGCGCACGCAACGAATTGCCGTGGGCGGCGACCAGCACGCGCTCGCCGCGCAGCACGCAGGGAAGGATCTCCTGCACGTAGTAGGGCAGGGCGCGCGCGAGCGTGTCCTTCAGGCTTTCGCCGCCGGGCGGCGGAACGTCATAGGAGCGGCGCCAGACATGCACCTGCTCCTCGCCCCATCGCTTGCGCGCGTCGTCCTTGTTGAGGCCGGAGAGATCGCCATAGTCGCGCTCGTTGAGCGCCAGATTCTTCCGGGTCTGCAAGCCGGTCTGGCCGATCTCGGCCAGCATCAGGTCCAGCGTGTGTTGCGCACGCTTCAGCACCGACGTGAAAGCGATGTCGAACTTGAAGCCCTGCGCCTTCAATTTGCGGCCGGCGTCCCTGGCCTCCTTGATGCCCTGTTCGGTGAGATCAGGGTCCTTCCAGCCGGTGAAGAGATTCTTCAGGTTCCAATCGCTCTGGCCGTGGCGCACGAGCACAAGAAGTCGGTCGCTCATTTCCAAATCCATTCCAGTTTTGGTTCTTCAGGTTTCGCCGAGTCCCAACACATCGGCCATGGTGTAGAAGCCCGGCTTCTTGCCGTTCGCCCATAGCGCCGCCTTCAACGCGCCTTGCGCGAACAACGTGCGGTCTTCGGCGTGATGCGACAGTGTGAGGCGCTCGAACGGACCGGCGAACATCACGCTGTGATCGCCGGCCGCGGTGCCGCCGCGCAAGCGAGGCAAATCCGATATCTCCCGACCGGCGCGCGCCGGTGACACCGTCACGGCCCCGCGCCGAGCGTTCCCCAAGCGAAATTTTGCGCCCTGCGGCGGCGGCTTCGCCGAGCATCAGGGCGGTGCCCGAGGGCGCATCGATCTTGGCCTTGTGATGATGCTCCAGGATTTCGATGTCGAAACTCTCGTCCAGCGACTGCGCGGCGCGCTTCACCAGCGCCGCCAGCAGGTTGACACCGAGGCTCATATTGCCCGACTTCACGACGATGGCTTGCGAGGTCACGCTGCGGATCACGGCCTCATCCGAAGCCGACAGCCCGGTGGTGCCGATGACATGCACGATGCCGCGTTGGGCGGCGATCGCGACATTGGCGATGGTTGCGCCCGGCACGGTGAAGTCGAGAATGCCGTCGGCTTCCGCCGACAGCGCCCAGAGATCGGCTGATAGTTTGATGCCGTTGGCGGGCAGGCCCGCGAGCACGCCGGCGTCCTTGCCGAGCAACTCCGAGCCGGGCGCCTCCAGCGCACCGGCCAGCACCGCACCTTGTGTCTCCGAGATGACGCGGGTCAGCGTGCGGCCCATCCGGCCGCCGGCTCCCGCAACGATCAAGCGCATATCCGCCATGGTTTCCCTCTCCCCGCCCTAATAGCGGGCGGAGGCTGTTCCGGCAACCAAACAAGGTTTCTCAACTCGTCATGCCCGGCCTTGTGCCGGGCATCCACGTCTTCCGTGCTTTTGCAAAGACAAAGGCGTGGATGGCCGGGTCAAGCCCGGCCATGACGAAGAGGGGCGATCAGGGCTGCGGATCGTCGTAGCCTTCGATGATCACGAGGTCGGCGACCGAATGCGGCTGCCGCACCTTGATGTTGGCCTGATACTCCGGCGAATTGTAGCAGGCGAGCGCGGTCGCATAGTCCGGAAACTCGATCACGATGTTGCGCTTGCGGCTCTGGCCCTCGGGGCTCTCGTACTGGCCGGCGCGCACGACGAAGCGCGCGCCGAATTTCTTGAAGATGGCCGGGTTGGCCAACGCATAGGGCTTGTAGCCTTCGTCGCTGTGCACGTCGACGCGGGCGATCCAGTATCCTTTTGCCATTCGTATTTTCCTTCCCTTTTACGCAACGAGCTTTGGCGCGATCTCGGCGTGGATGGCCTCGGCTGCTGCCTTGGGGTCCGAAGCGCCGGTAATGGGACGTCCGACCACCAGATAATCGCGCCTGCCGCAATCGCGCGCCCAGGCGTCATGATGCGCTTCTGGTCGCCGACCTCGGCGCCGGCAGGACGGATGCCGGGCGTCACTAAAGTCATCTGATGGCCCACGAGCTTGCGGAGCACAGCGGCCTCTTCCGGCGAGCAGACGATACCGTCGAGGCCGAGCACCTGCGCCTGCTGTGCGCGCGCCTCAACCAGATCGGACACGTTGAGCCGATAACCCGCGGCGTGAAGATCGCCGTCGTCGTAAGACGTCAGCACGGTGACTGCCAGCAGTTTGAGATCCGACCCCGCGCGCCCCTCGACGGCTGCTTTCAGCGTTTGCGGATAGGCGTGCACGGTCAGGAACGTCGCACCCAGTTTGGCCACGCTCTCCACGCCACGCGCGACCGTGTTACCGATGTCGTGCAGCTTGAGATCGAGGAAGACCTTCTTGCCGGATTTGACAAGCTGGGGGACCATCGACAATCCACCGGCATAACCGAGCTGATAGCCTATCTTGTAAAAGGTCACGCTGTCGCCGAGCCGGGCGACCATGGCTTCCGCGGCAGCGACACTCGGAAGATCGAGCGGCACGATCAGGCGATCGCGAGGGGCGATAGTTGCCGGCTGCATGGTCACCTCACATCATCCGTTGTGAAACTTCGATCAATTGCCGCACCAGGCCTTTCAACGCATCGATATCGGCCTGATTTTTCAATCTGTCCATATCGTCATAAGCCTCGTCCGCAAATGACAGCGCGATCTGGTTGGGAATGACGGCCGCGTGGCAGGCGGTCAGGATCAGCCGCAGCGCCGCCAGCGCGCGGATCCCGCCAAGCCGGCTGGCCGAGGCGGCTGCGATCGCGAACGGTTTTTCGCGGAACACCTGGCCGCGCGCCTCGTGCGGGTCCTGCACCCGCGTGATCCAGTCGATGGTGTTCTTCACCAGCGCCGGTACCGAGGAATTATATTCGGGCGTCACGATCAGCACGCCCTGATGCGCGCCGATCATGCGCTTGAGATTGACCGCATTGATGGGCACGCCGGATCGCGCCTGCAAATCACCGTCATAGATCGGCAGCGGAAAATCAGCGAGCGAGATGCGCGTGACCTCGGCGTCGGCACGCACGAACTCGTCGGCCGCGGCCATCGCCAGCTTCGCATTATGCGAGCCGGATCGCAGCGAGCCCGGAATGATGAGGATTTTCGGTGCGGCCATAAATCAGCTTGCGGTCGGGATCACCCCAGTGGTCCAATTCTAACATTCGCACGCTGTCGCGGCAGGCATTTTGCGAATGTTAGAATCAAAGGACCACTGGCAAACGTCATTTGCTGGTGGAGCTTTGGATTTGACGTTCGCATCAGGGGTCATGGCAAATCGGGTGCGAACGTCAAATCCGCTCCACCAGCGCTACCAACCGCAGCAGGCAGATTAGTCCTTGCGATACACCCAGACGCGGGCGGGCGGAAGGTTCATCCAGATCCGCTCGGAGGCCTCTGTGGACACGCCGGGCAATGATTTCGGGATCGGCGGCGCGACCGAATAGGTGAACTGCACGAAGGGCGCGCCGGGCGCGAGCGCGGCAAAGGCATCGCGGATCAGCTTCAGTCGCGTCGACATCGGCTTGGTGACAAGCGGCAGCCCGGAGACGATGGCGGAAGCCGGCGTGCCGAGCACGTTCCAGAGCGTGTCGCGTAGCGTATAGGCATCGCCGTGCACGACCCTGGCCTGCGGATAGCGGTCGCGCAGCAGCGCGCAGAAGCCGGAATTGTATTCGACAAGCACCAGCCGCCTCTGGTCGACACCGCGATGGAGCAGGGCGCTGGTGATGGCGCCGGTGCCCGGTCCAAGCTCGATCACCGGATCGTCGGAATCGATATCGACATATTGCGCCATGGTCCGGGCGAGCAAACGCCCCGACGGCATCACCGCGCCCATGTGCAGCGGCTTTTCAATCCATGACCGAAGAAAACGAACCTCATCGTCGAGACGAGGAGGCTTTTTCAACGCACGCACGGACGATTGCAAAGGCATGTCAGTAACCAGACGGGACCGCTGATTAGGCAGTGGATGTCAGAAAACAGTCACAAAGACGTATAGGTCGCAGAGAGAACGGTCAAGCCGAACGGGGGTTTCAGCGACGCAGCACCGCATCGGCAAATTTGGCATAACGCCAAGTGCTGGCTGGGGTTTTCAGCTGAAGCGGCTAGCCGGCGCGGCTGCCGAAGAAGTCCTTGACCTTGGTGAAGAAGCCCGCCGCTTCCGGCTGGGTTGCTCCCGAGGAGAGCTTTTCGAACTCGGCGAGCAGCTCCTGCTGCTTCTTGGTAAGGTTCTGCGGCGTCTCGACTACAACCTGGACATACATGTCGCCCATCTGGCGCGAGCGCAGCACCGGCATGCCCTTTGATGCGATGCGGAACCGGCGGCTCGACTGCGCGCCGGCCGGAATTTTCACCTTGGTCTTGCCCTTGTCGATGGTCGGCACCTCGAACTCGCCGCCGAGCGCTGCGGTCACCATCGAGATCGGGACGCGGCAATGCAGGTCGGCGCCGTCGCGCTGGAAGAACTGGTGCGCCGACAGCGACAGAAAGATGTAGAGGTCGCCGGGCGGGCCGCCGCGCACGCCGGCCTCGCCTTCGCCGGCAAGCCTGATCCGCGTGCCGTCCTCGACACCTTGCGGGATGTTGACCGACAGCGTGCGGTCACGCTGGACGCGACCCGAGCCTGCGCAAGAGGGGCAGGCGTCCTCGATCATCTGGCCGCGGCCCTGACAGCCCGGACAGGTCCGCTCCAGCGTGAAGAAGCCCTGCGCCTGACGGATGCGCCCGGCGCCGCCGCAGGTCGAGCAGGTCTTCGGCTTGGTGCCGGCTTTCGCGCCGGTCCCCGAGCAGGATTCACAGGTGACGGAAACGGGAATCTCGATCTGCGCGGTCTTGCCCTGGAATGCTTCTTCCAGGGTGATTTCCATATTGTAGCGCAAGTCGGCGCCACGCTCGCGACCGCCGCGGGAGCGCTGCCCGCCCATGCCGAACAGGTCTTCGAAAATATCGGAGAAGGATGAGGCGAAGCCGGCACCGAAGCCGGGATGGCCGCCGCCCATGCCGCCCTGCTCGAACGCCGCATGTCCGAAGCGGTCATAGGCCGCGCGCTTCTGGCCGTCCTTCAGGACCTCGTAGGCTTCATTGATTTCCTTGAAACGGACCTCGCTATCGGCATCGCCGGGATTGCGATCCGGATGCCACTTCATCGCAAGCTTGCGGAACGCCGTCTTGAGCTTGCCGTCGTCCGCGGTGCGTTCGACTTCGAGGGTCTCGTAATAGCAGCGCTTGGTCGACATCCGTTCAAACCCGCCCGAACTTCGTCTTCATCGCCGAATGTTGGAAGCTTCGGCTTGATGAAAAATGACCCTCAAGCCATCGAGCGTTGCGTGCTCTTTGGGTTGAGGGTCATGGTGGCTGCCCGCTCTTAAGCAGACTTCTTGTTGTTCTTGTCGTCGTCGACCTCGGTGAACTCCGCGTCGACGACGTCATCCTTCGCAGCATCCTTGGCGGCATCGCTTTCGGCCTGCTGCTTGTACATGGCCTCGCCAAGCTTCATCGAAGCCTGCGCCAGCGTGTTGCTCTTGGCCTTGATCGCCTCGGCGTCGTCGCCCTTCAGCGCTTCCTTCAGGTCGCTGACGGCATCCTCGATGGCGCGGCGCTCGGTTTCACCGACCTTCGAACCGTGCTCGGCCAGCGCCTTCTCGGTGGAATGCACCAGCGCGTCGGCATGGTTCTTGGCGTCGACCGCCTCGCGGCGCTTCTTGTCCGCCTCGGCATTGGCCTCGGCGTCCTTGACCATCTTGTCGATGTCGGCTTCCGACAGGCCGCCCGAGGCCTGGATGCGGATCTGCTGCTCCTTGCCGGTCGCCTTGTCCTTGGCCGAGACGTTGACGATGCCGTTGGCGTCGATGTCGAAGGTCACTTCGATCTGCGGCATGCCGCGCGGAGCCGGCGGAATGCCCATCAGGTCGAACTGACCAAGCATCTTGTTGTCGGCCGCCATCTCGCGCTCGCCCTGGAAGACGCGGATGGTGACCGCGTTCTGGCTATCCTCGGCGGTCGAGAATACCTGACTCTTCTTGGTCGGGATCGTGGTGTTGCGCTCGATGATGCGGGTGAACACGCCGCCCAGCGTCTCGATGCCCAGCGACAGCGGAGTGACGTCGAGCAGCAGCACGTCCTTGACGTCGCCCTGCAGCACGCCGGCCTGGATCGCAGCACCAATCGCCACGACCTCGTCGGGGTTGACGCCCTTGTGCGGTTCCTTGCCGAACAGCTGCTTCACGACTTCCTGCACCTTCGGCATGCGGGTCATGCCGCCGACCAGAACGACCTCGCCGACTTCAGCGGCCGTGAGGCCGGCATCTTTCAGCGCCTTGCGGCAGGGCTCGATGGTCTTCTGGATGAGGTCGTCGACCAGCGCCTCGAACTTGGCGCGGGTGAGCTTCATGGTCAGATGCTTCGGCCCGGTCTGGTCCGCCGTGATGAAGGGCAGGTTGATCTCGGTCTGCGTGGTCGAGGACAGCTCGATCTTGGCCTTCTCAGCCGCCTCTTTCAGGCGCTGCAAGGCAAGCTTGTCGTTGCGCAGGTTGATGCCCTGCTCCTTCTGGAATTCGTCGGCGAGATAGCCGACCAGGCGCATGTCGAAGTCTTCGCCGCCCAGGAAGGTATCGCCATTGGTCGACTTCACCTCGAACACGCCGTCACCGATTTCGAGAATGGAGACGTCGAAGGTGCCGCCGCCGAGATCGTACACGGCGATGGTTCCGGCCTTCGTCTTGTCGAGGCCATAGGCAAGTGCCGCCGCGGTCGGCTCGTTGATGATGCGCAGCACCTCGAGGCCCGCGATCTTGCCGGCATCCTTGGTGGCCTGGCGCTGGGCGTCGTTGAAGTAAGCGGGAACGGTGATGACGGCCTGGTCGACCTTCTGGCCGAGATGGGCCTCAGCCGTCTCCTTCATCTTCTGCAGGATGAAGCCGGAGATCTGCGAAGGCGAATAGGTCTTGCCGTCGGCCTCGACCCAGGCGTCGCCGTTGGAGGCTTTGACGATCTTGTAGGGGACGAGCTTCTTGTCCTTCTCGACCATCGGGTCGTCGTAGCGGCGGCCGATCAGGCGCTTCACCGCGAAGAAGGTACGCTCGGGATTGGTGACCGCCTGGCGCTTGGCCGGCTGGCCGACGAGGCGCTCGCCGTCATCGCTAAAAGCGACGATCGATGGTGTCGTGCGCATGCCTTCGGCGTTTTCGATGACTTTCGCGTTCTTGCCATCCATTACGGCGACGCACGAATTCGTGGTGCCGAGATCGATCCCAATGACCTTTCCCATGGTCCTCATACCCTTTGTTTTGCGGCAGGCTGGCTCGGCCCTGACGGCGCCCGATCCGAACCCCCTTAGATCAAATGCTCGCGATTTTCGCGTTTTGTGAGCCTCATATAGGAGAGGGGCAGGTGCCTGCAAGGACCGCGCCGCGGTCCCGGACCATGAAAATGCCTGCCGCTGAAAGATAATAACAGTCCCGGCTCCGACCACGTCTGATCCCGTGTGTTAACGGATGCGGACCTCCGGAAGACCACGGGCTGCCCTATTGCGGGGTCGGCAAACCCGTTAAAAGGCGGCGGTTCGAAACGCCCCTGCCTCATCGGCCGCTGGTCGAGCGGCCCCACAAGCCAGACAGGTTCATGATGAAGCCATTCCGACTCCTCGCCGCTTTTGCGCTGCTCGTGGCAGTGATGCAGCCGTCGCTCGCGGCGGACACGATCTTCCCGCAGGGTGTCCGGGTCGGGCTGACGCCGCTGGTCGGCCTCACCAAATCCAAAGCCTTTCCGGGCTTCGAATCCGAAGATGGGAACGTCAAGGTGCTGGTGACCGAGTTGCCCTCCGATGCCTATGGCGAGATCAAGAAGGTGTTCACGGAAAATCCCCAAGGCGCCGGCGGCATCAAGCCGCGCAGCATGGAGACGTCGGCGGGAACCGCCTACTACACCGCGGAGACCGGCAAGGAAGGCGCCAACACGATACGGCGTTATTCGATGATCATTTCCGGCGGCACGTTCTCGGGCTACGTCGCCGTGCAGATCCCGGAGAACGCGACCAGGATCTACACCGACGATGCCATTCAGCAGATGTTCTCGACCGTTGCGCTGCGCAAGGAAGTGCCGGTCGACGAGCAGCTCGAGCTGATGCCGTTCAAGCTCACCGACCTCGGCAGCTTCAAGAATGTCCACACGCTTGCACCAGGCGCCGCATTGATCCTCGCCGACGGCGACGAGACCAGCGGCTTCGAGTCTGCCCCGTTCATGATCGTCGGCATCATCGGCGCGACCCCGCCCGAGCCCGACGATCGCGCGCGCTTCGCCCAGCAGGCCGCGACCCAGATTCCCGGTGTGCGCGAGGCGCATCTCACCATGTCGGAACCGATCAGGATCGACGGCATGCCCGCTTATGAGACGCGGATCGACGCGATCAGCGGCAAGGACAATACCGCCGTGACCGTGGTGCAGTGGCTGCGGTTTGGCGGTCCCCAGATGCTGCGAATTGTCGGCAGTGCGCCGCGCGACCAATGGCCGGCGGCATTCCCGCGCTTCCGCAGCGTGCGCGACGGCATCAAGCCGAAAGGCTAATTAACGGAGTTTGGTTCGTTGCCGTTAGCGGCGGAAGCGGGCGCAGGCCTGGCGCCGCCCTTGGAGACGCCGACCAGCGCGGGGCGCAGCACCCGCTCGCCGATCATGTAGCCGGCCTGGACGACCTGCACCACCGTGCCCGCGGGCACGGAAGGATCGGGCACCTCGTACATCGCCTGCTGGAAGTTCGGATCGAACCTTTCGCCGGACGGATCGAACTTCCTGACGCCGTTCTTCTCGAGCGTGTTGAGCAGCGAGCGTTCGGTCAACTCAACACCGTCCATCAGCGCCCTCAGACCGGGATCGGCAGCAGCCTTTGCTTCCGCGGGAACCGCGTCCAGCGCGCGCTGCAGATTGTCGGCGATATCGAGAATGTCGCGGGCGAAACCGGTGATGCCGTAGGTCTTGGCGTCGGCGACCTCGCGGCGGGTCCGCTGCCGCAGGTTTTCCATCTCGGCCAGCGTACGCAGCACCTTGTCGCGGGAGTCAGCGACTTCCCTGGCCAACGCTTCGACCGAACCCTCTTCGGGATCGTCGGGCATGATGTAGGGTTTGGACACCACGGGCTCGCCCTGGGCCGGGTTCGCCGGATCGTTCTTGTGGTCGGAATCGGTCATCAAGGGCCTTCCCGGACAATCGGACTGGATGGCAACGCTGTCTGCCGCCATATCGTGCTTCAAGCGCTGAAAATCAAGCGCCCGTGAACGCTCGTGCCGCCGATCTGAAGTCCCTGAACTCACTCGCGGCGAAATCGGGTTCAGGGACTTCAGATCGAAAGCGGCACGAGAATCATGAGATTTGCTAGTGCCCATGACTTTCCGAAGTTCGTGAATGGTAGCGCGGCAACAGAGCACGAACTTCGGAAAGTGGGCACTAGCCGCCCAAGAGGCGGCTCACGATGCGCGCGGCATAGTCCACCGTCGGGATCACGCGGGCATAGTTCAACCGCGTCGGGCCGATCACCCCGAGCACGCCGACGATATGGCCGGCGGCGTCGCGATAGGGCGAGATAATGGTGGAGGAGCCCGACAGCGAGAACAGCTTGTTCTCCGATCCGATGAAGATGCGCACGCCCTCTGCGCTTTCGGCGCGGCCGAGCAGGTCGATGACGCCACGCTTGGTTTCGAGATCGTCGAACAGCGATCGCACCCGCTCCAGATCGTCGAGCGCGTGCAGGTCTTCCAATAGATTCGCGTGACCGCGCACGATCAACTGCCGGTCTTCAGTCTCGCCGCCCGACCAGTTTGCGAGCCCGGCCGCGATCACCTTCTGGGTCAGTTGATCAAGTTCGACGCGGCCCTGCGCCAGCGCCGTTTCCAGTTCGAGCCGCGCTTCCGCCAGCGTGCGGCCGCGAATGCGCGAGTTGAGGAAGTTGGTCGCTTCCGTCAGCGCGGACGGAGGAACGCCGGGTGGCAAGGTCAGCACGCGGTTCTCGACCTGGCCGTCCTCGCCGACCAGCACCGCCAGTGCGCGTTCCGGCTCCAATCGCACGAACTCGATATGCTTGAGACGCGAATTGGATTTGGCGGTCAGCACCACGGCCGCCGCCCGCGTCAGGCCGGACAGCCGCGTCAGCGCTTCGCCAAGCGCTGCCTCCACCGATTGCGCGCGCCCGACGGAGGCGAGCTGGGTCTGGATCGATTGCCGCTCGGCCTCGGTGAGATCGCCGATCTGCATCAGGGCGTCGACAAAGAAGCGCAGGCCGCGCTCGGTCGGCAGCCGGCCAGCGGAGGTGTGCGGCGCGTAGATCAGGCCGAGCTGTTCGAGATCGGCCATGACGTTGCGCACCGAGGCGGGCGACAGCGGAACGGCAATCAGACGCGAGATATTGCGCGAGCCGACGGGCTCACCGGTCGCCAGATAACTCTCGACGATTTGGCGAAAAATGTCGCGCGAGCGCTCGTTGAGCTGGGCCAGCCCGGATTGCGGCGCGATCAGGGGAATCGGGTCGTGTTGGGCCACCAAGGACTCCGTTGGTACTCGCCTTCTAATGTGTCCGCCCTTGGCGTCCCTGACAAGGCGCGAGAAGCCGCTCAAAAGCATGGTTAAGGGCCTTGCCGCGCTTCGCTCGCGCTCCTACAAGCTCCCGCAAGTTCCCTACCCGATTTTTGCGGAGAATCCCATGCGGCCAAGCCGCCGTGCCCCCGACGAACTGCGCGCCGTTACGCTCGAGCGCGGCGTCGTCAAATATGCGGAAGGCTCGTGCCTCGTGAAATTCGGCGATACGCATGTGCTGGTCACGGCCACGCTGGAAGAGCGATTGCCACCCTGGCTGAAGGGACAAGGCCGCGGCTGGGTGACGGCCGAATACGGTATGCTGCCGCGCGCCACCCTGGAGCGCACACGCCGCGAGGCCTCCGCAGGCAAGCAGGGTGGGCGCACCGTCGAGATCCAGCGGCTGATCGGCCGCTCGCTGCGGGCTGTCGTCGACTTGCAAGCGCTGGGGGAACGGCAGATCACCGTCGACTGCGACGTGCTGCAGGCCGATGGCGGCACGCGCACGGCGTCGATCACCGGCGGCTGGGTCGCGCTCGCCGACTGCCTCAACTGGATGAAGACGCGCAACATGATCAAGACCAACGTGCTGCGCGACAATGTCGCCGCGATCTCCTGCGGCATCTATGGCGGCACACCGGTGCTCGATCTCGACTATGCCGAGGATTCGGAAGCCGACACCGACGCCAACTTCGTCATGACGGGTGATGGCCGCATGGTCGAGGTGCAGGGCACCGCGGAGAAGACGCCGTTCTCGCAGGACGAATTGCTGGCTCTGATCGCGCTGGCCAGGAAGGGCGTGGCGCGGCTGGTCGATCTGCAGAAGATTGCCGTCGCGTAACCGCCATGCATCGGAAAATCTCCGGCAAGCTCGTGATCGCGACCCATAATCCCGGCAAGCTTGCCGAGATGCGCGAACTCTTGGCGCCGCATGGCATTGAGGCCGTCTCCGCGGGCGATCTCGGACTCGGTGAACCCGAAGAGACCGGCACGACCTTCCACGCCAATGCGCGGATCAAGGCGGTCGCCGCCGCGCAGGCCGCAAGGCTGCCGGCCTTTGCCGATGATTCCGGCATCGTCGTCGATGCGCTCGACGGCGCGCCGGGGATCTACAGCGCGCGCTGGGCCGGCCCCAACAAGGATTTCAACGAGGCGATGGCGCGGATCGAGCGGCTGTTGCGTGAGCGCGGCGCGGCGGCGCCGAAACAGCGCACCGCGCATTTCGTCTCCGCGCTGTGCGTGGCCTGGCCCGACGATCATCTGGAAGAGGTCGAGGCGCGCGCCGACGGCACGCTGGTGTGGCCGCCACGCGGCACCGCCGGGTTCGGCTATGACCCGATGTTCCAGCCGGACGGCTACACCCGCACGTTCGGCGAGATGACCAGCATCGAGAAGCACGGCATGCCGCCGCTCGGGCTCGGCCTGTCCCATCGCGCCCGCGCCTTCGTCAAGCTCGCGGAGATTTGCCTTTGAGCGGCGTCGAACAAAAAGCCTTCGGCGTCTATGTGCACTGGCCGTTCTGCCTGTCGAAATGCCCGTATTGCGATTTCAACAGCCATGTCCGGCACGCCGCGATCGACGAAGACCGCTTTGCCCGCGCTTTTGCGCGCGAGATCGAAACCACGGCCGCGCGCACTCCGGGCCGCGAGGTGACGTCGATCTTTCTCGGCGGCGGCACGCCGTCACTGATGCAGCCGCAAACGGTCGGTTCGATCCTGGATGCGATCGGCCAGCATTGGCGCGTCGCGCCTGACACCGAAGTCACGCTCGAAGCCAACCCGACCAGCGTCGAGGCCACGCGCTTTGCCGGCTATCGCGCCGCCGGCGTCAATCGCGTCTCGCTCGGCGTGCAAGCGCTTGACGATGTCTCGCTGAAGGAACTGGGGCGGCTGCACAGCGCGCGCGAGGCGCTCGATGCGGTCGCGATCGCGCGCAAATCCTTCGACCGCTACTCCTTCGATCTGATCTACGCCCGCCCGGAGCAGACGCCCGCGATGTGGGCCGACGAGTTGAACCTCGCGATCGAAGAGGCGGCCGAGCATCTCTCGCTCTACCAACTCACTATCGAAGAAGGCACGCCGTTTTTCGGCCTGCATGCCGCCGGCAAGTTGAAGACGCCGGACGAGGGCACAGCGCGCGCGCTGTACGACGTGACGCAGGAGGTTTGTGCCAGGCACGGGTTGCCCGCGTATGAAATTTCCAACCACGCTCGCGCGGGCGCCGAGTGCCGGCACAATCTGGTCTACTGGCGCGGGCAGGAATATGCCGGCATCGGGCCTGGCGCGCATGGCCGGCTCGATATCGGCGGCGTCAGGCACGCCATCGCGACCGAGAAACGTCCCGAGGCGTGGCTGATGCGGGTCGAAGCCAACGGCCATGGCGTCGTCACCGACGACGTTCTCAACCGGGAGGAACGCGCCGACGAATTCCTGCTGATGGGGTTGCGTCTGAAGGAAGGCATCGATCCCGAACGCTACGCAGCGCTCTCGGGTCGCGCGATCGATCCGCGGCGCGTTGCCGTGCTGCGTGAGGAAGGCGCGATCACCGTCGATGCCGACGGCCGGCTCCGCGTGACACAGGCCGGTTTCCCCGTGCTCGACGCGGTGGTCGCCGATCTGGCGGCTTAGAAATCAGGCCCCAAAACTCTTGGGCGAGCCTGCAACGGCCACGCCGCCGGTATTGCCGACGCGCATCACCGCTAATCCGCGCTCGTTGGTGCCGTCCGGGCGGAAACGGAACAAACCGTCGATGCCGGCAAAGCCGGACGGATTTGTCAGCACGTCCTGCGAAAATTTCTGCCCGCCTTGCCGCGCCAGTGCCGCGACCAGCGCAACCGCATCATAGGCGAGCGTCGCGGTGCGCACCGGCTCGTTGCCATAGCGCGTGCGGTAGCGACCGGAGAAGGCACGGAAGCCGGCGGGATCCGGCGCTGCATAGAGACCGCCCTGCAGGTTGGGATTGGAAAACACGCGCGGATTGTCCCACAGCCCGGTGCCGAGCAGCTGGATATTGCGCAGGTTTGCGCCGGCGGCGGTGAGTGCATCCGCGGTGGCAACGACGGAGTCGCCGTCATCGGCGATCATCAGCGCGTCCGCGCCTCCCAGCGCTTGCGCCACCGTGCGCGCCGGCGCAGCACGGTCGCTGCCATATTTCTCGAAGGCCGCGATGCGCCCGCCGCGGCGGCTCACCGCGGTCTTGAAAGCGGCCTCCACCACATTGCCATAAGCGTTCTCGGGCAATAGCGCAGCGAACGACTTTTTGCCGATGCTCGCCGAATATTCGACGATGCGGCTGACATCGGACTCCGGCAGGAAGCTCAGGAGAAAGACGCCGCGGCCGGCGATGCTGGAATCCGTCGAAAATGCAATCACCGAAATGCCGCGCGTGCGCGCCACCTGCGCCACCGCCGGAACGGACGCGGCGAACAGCGGCCCGAGCATGATCTCGGCGCCTTCATCGACCGCCTGCTGCGCGCCGGCCTGCGCGCCCGAGGGTGAGCCGCCGTCGTCCTTGATCAGGATCTGGATGTTCGGGTTCTGAAATTCCGCGAGCGCCATTTCCGCGGCGTTCTTCATTGACGTCGCAGCGACCCCGGCATTGCCCGAGGCCGACAGCGGCAGGATCAGGCCGACCTTGACCTGGCCGTTGCCGGCGACAAGGGGCTGTTGCGCAGGACCGGCCGGCGTGGACGGAGAACTGCTGAAAGGATTGGAGAACTGGCTGAGGCTCTGCTGAACGCCGGCGCAGGCCGACAGCAGCGGCGCGCCGAGCACAAGGCCGATCGCTGTCCGCCGGGTCGTGGTTTGCGGCTTCGGGGAATTCGGACCGGAAGGAATTCCGGGTTTGAGCGGGCCCACCATTGCATCTCTTCATTCGACCGACCGCGAAGTCAGCCAAAACGCGCCTCCAAAAAGAGCAGGAGGGGCCGATTTAGGCATATTGTCGGCGAATAGTTAACCAAAACAAAAGGTTTATGGCCCCCCGCCGATCGGGCTTGGTTGCGCCACCCTGAGCCTTCGCCGTTGTACGGCGCATGAACGGCTTGATGTGGCGCCGGGATCATCTGCCCCTTAAGGTGGCATTATGCGCGCAAAAGCCGCCTCGATAAATACCGAAGGGCGTCGGGAACCCAGGGAACGCACCTATACGTTGGGTGGCCACGTGTTCCCTGCGCCCAGGGCGGCAGCCGGATTGCATCTGGTGGCGACTCCGATCGGCAATCTCGGCGACATCACCTTGCGCGCGCTGGAAACCTTGGCCGGCGTCGACGTCCTCGCCTGCGAGGACACCCGTATCACGCGCCGCCTGACCGAACGCTACGGCATCACGGCGGAACTCACGCCCTATCACGAGCACAATGCCGCTAGCGCACGGCCGAAAATCCTCGCGCGTCTGGCCGCAGGCGCATCCATCGCTCTGGTGTCCGATGCCGGTACGCCGCTGATCTCCGATCCCGGTTTCAAGCTGGTGCGTGAGGCCTGTGCCGCGGGCCACGCGGTGACGGCGCTACCGGGACCATCGTCGGTCTTGACCGCGCTCTCGGTTGCGGCGCTGCCGACCGACCGGTTTTTCTTCGAGGGTTTTCTGCCGGCTAAGGAAACCGCGCGCCGCGCGCGGTTGTCCGAACTCGCGCGGATCGACGCGACGCTGGTGTTGTTCGAATCCGGCAATCGGATGCAGGCCACGCTAGCCGACCTTGCCGAGATCATGGGCGCGCGAGAAGCCGCGATCTGCCGTGAGCTTACCAAGCTGCATGAGGAGGTCACGCGTGGTCCGCTCGACGAACTCGCGGGGAGAGCCGAGTCGCTGGAGACGCGCGGCGAGTTCGTGCTGGTGATCGGGCCACCGCCGGCGAACGCTCACGCGTTCACGGACGAGACTCTGGACGATCTCCTGCGCGATCAGCTCAAGCAGAGCAGCGTAAAAGATGCTGTGGCCCACGCCGTCGAACTGTCGGGCCGGCCGCGGCGCGAGGTCTATGCCCGCGCGCTTGAGCTTGCCAAGGATACACGCGGCGATGGCGAAAACTGATCGCACGCCGCCGAAGGAAGCTTCACCCGAGCGCGTCGCCGCGTTCAAGACCGGCATCTCCGCGGAAAGCCGCGCCGCCGCTTTCCTGTTCGCCAAGGGCTACCGCATTCTCGCCAAGCGCTTCCGCACGCCTCATGGCGAGATCGACCTGATCGTCAGGCGCCGCAATCTGCTCGCCTTTGTCGAGGTCAAGGCGCGCGCAACGCTCGATGACGCCGCGTTCGCCGTGACGCCGCGGCAGCAGGCGCGCATCATCGACGCCGCGCAGGCCTGGCTCGCCACGCATCCCGAATATGCCGAATTCGAGCTGCGTTTTGACGCGATCCTGATTGCGCCGCGGCGCCTGCCGCGCCATCTGTTAGCGGCATTCGACGCCTCGCCATGAGCTTTCCCCTATAGAGCCGGACCTTTCCATGACATTGAACGTCGCCGTCCAGATGGATCCCATCGCGCGCATCAACATCCGCGGCGATTCCACCTTTGCGCTGCTGCTGGAGGCGCAAAAGCGCGGCCATGGCCTGTCCTATTACACGCCGGACAAGCTCTCCCAGGTCGGCGACGACATCGTCGCGCCTGTTCAATTGCTCACCGTGCGCGACGAGCCCGGCAATCATTTCACGCTCGGCGAGCCCAAGCGTGTCTCGCTGCGCTCGTTCGATGTCGTGCTGCTCAGGCAGGATCCGCCGTTCGACCTCGCCTACATCACCTCGACGCATATGCTCGAACGCATCCACCCGAAGACATTGGTGGTGAACGACCCGGCCAGCGTCCGCAACGCGCCGGAAAAGCTGTTCGTGATGGATTTTCCGCAGCTGATGCCGCCGACCTTGATCTCGCGCGACCTCGCCGAGATCAACGCCTTCCGCGACGCCCATGGCGCGGTCGTGATGAAGCCGCTGCACGGCCATGGCGGCGCGGCCGTGTTCCGCATCATGCCGCAGGACATGAATTTCGGCTCGCTGTTCGACATGTTCTCGGTGACCTTCAGAGAGCCCTGGGTGATCCAGCGCTTCCTGCCGAACGTCAAGCACGGCGACAAGCGCATCATCCTTGTCGACGGCGAATTCGCCGGCGCCGTCAATCGCGTGCCGGCGGCGGACGATCTGCGCTCCAACATGGTTCGCGGGGGCGCCGCACACGCCACCGAACTGACGCCGCGCGAGCGCGAGATCTGCAACGTCCTTGGTCCCGAGTTGAAGAAACGCGGGCTTTTGTTTGTCGGCATCGACGTCATCGACGACAATCTCACTGAAATCAATGTGACGTCGCCGACGGGCATTCGGGCGATTGCGCGCCTCAACGGCCCCGACGTCGCCGCAAAGATCTGGGACGCTATCGAGAAGAAACGGCGTTAGGGGATGCGTGATGAGGTGGCGGCTGCATCTGTTGTCGGCAGGCTTGCTGTTGTCTCACTCACCGCTTCAGGCGGCCTGCATCACGCCGATCCATTTCCATCTCACCAGTGAAGGCCCCTGGAAGGGCCACGGCGACATCAAGCAGGGCGGGACCTGCAACGGCACCTATCGCGCGGGCCGGATCGCGAGTTTCCGGCGCCTGTACCTGACCGAGCCGCCCGCTCACGGAACGCTGCTTCTGCATGAAGGCGGCACTTGGTCCTACACCGCGCCGACGGGCTTCACCGGGAGCGACCCGTTCATGCTGCGTGTCTGCGGCAAGGAAGGCCTCATCACGGGCTGCAGCAAGATCGTCTACAACATGACGGTGGAATGAGCCGGCCGGCAAAGTTCCTTATGAGCTTGACCGCTGTCCACCTATGTTCCCTTAATGTTCTTGCTTCTTTCGGGGAATTATATACTTGACACCACAAGGCGCATCATCTAGATTTGATCAGGTTCCGCGGGAACTATCAGCCATACCGCGAACAGCCCTAGACCAAAGTAGCAACCCATGTCCCAGTTCAACGCCCCACACTTCCAGAACGTCGAAAAGGCCCGCGAATACCTCGAAGCCCTGCGTTGGGGTGGCTGAGCGCGTTTGCCCGCACTGTGGGACGGTCGAACAAGTCCTTCACGAACACCAAGAAGCCGGGCGTCTACCGCTGCCGCGCCAAGGAATGCCGCAAGGATTTCACGCGTCACGACCAAGAGCGTGATGGAAGAGCAGCCATATCAAGCTGAACGTCTGGCTGCAGGCTTTCTACCTGATGGCCTCCAGCAAGAAGGGCGTTAGCTGCCCACCAGATGCATCGCGCGCTTGGGCGTCACTTATAAAACCGCTTGGTTCCTCGCGCATCGCATCCGTGAAGCAATGCGCTCGGGCGGCTTGCTGCCGCCCATGGGCGGCGCTGGCAAGACCGTGGAAGCGGACGAAACTTTCATCGGCAGCCTCGAAGGCCACGTCCAGGCGCGGACGCGGCGCTGGGCCATAAGAACGTCGTGCTGACGCTGGTTGAACGCGGCGGCTCTGCCCGTTCCTTCCACATCGACAGCACCAGCGTTGCTGACATTGCGCCGATGGTGAGCGCCAACATCTGCCCGCGAAACCGATTTGATGACCGACGAAGCGCGCTCACTACATGGAAGATCGGCACGCGGCTTCGCGGACCATGATGCGGTCAATCCAGCATAGCCGTATGGAACGAATACTGTCCGCCGCGACGGCGAGCGTCATGATCATACGACCAACACGGTTGAGGGCTACTACTCAATCTTCAAACGCGGCATGAAGGGCGTCTATCAGCATTGCTGCGGAGAAGCATCTGCATCGCTATCTTGCCGAATTTGACTTCCGCTATTCCAACCGCGTCGCGCTTGGCGTCAACGACGGGGAACGGGCAGACCTTGCGGTTCAAGGGTGCGTCAGGCAAGCGTCTGACGTACCGACAAGCTCACTAAGCCGAATTTCAAAAAGCTGGCGCGGCGGTTTATTCGCTGGCGCAAGAAGTGTCAGCCGAAGCCGATTTGGGTTAAATATTGGCGGACAAAATGAGCGGAAACCGACGAGAATGATTCGTAGCGGTTTCCGGACTCACCGTAGATTACTGACGCGTGCCGTGATTCTCGTCTGCAACCATTCCCAGCCTCAAGCCTGTTTTTGGCACGGGCAACCGGCCCGGGAAAGGAAGTGATTATGAATGGCTATACGCAAAATTGGTCGTAGTGCAGTCACCGGCAAGTTTATGCCGGTAAAGGCAGCCCAGTCTGGTGCAAACAGACGGACTGCGATTGTTCAGACGATCAAGACCAAACCGACGAAGAGGTAACACTCGCGAGAGGTCAACTCTTCTAGGTTAGGCGGCGGCGGGGAGAAATCCTCGCCGTTCGCTTTACTGAATTGAATTGGTGAAGTTTCAGCGAACACTTTTCTTCTTGGCTCCCCTTTTCTTGACGGGGGGCTTTTCCTTCAGCGGCTTATGGGGCGTCTCTGTAGTCCGCTATGTAGCGCGGCCTCGAAACGCTGTTGGGCTTCCTTATCATCGTATTTCTCGGAGGGTTTCGCCATGACGAAAAAACCTTGGGAGGTAGTTGATCCGTGCCCTATGGGCGATGTTGAGGAAGCTCCGGTATTCGAGGCCATTGGGCGCGCCCTGACAGAATGGGAAACGCTTGAGGTCGAGTGCGCGAAACTGTTTGCAGTTTTCGTTTCAGCAAATCACAAGAGAACATACCATGCTCCTGCCGTGCGCGCCTACGGCGCAATCACTAGTGCTGACACTAGATCCAAAATGCTGCAATTCGCTGCAGATGCCTATTTCGCTAGGCGCCCCGCTAAGCGGGGCGCATTCCAAAAGCAATGCAGCGATCTGATTTGGGAGTTTCAACAGTACACAGCTCGCAGAAACGAGATTGCGCACGGCCTGGTTCAGTACCTCTACGACTACAAAAAGGGAAAGAGAAAGCTTCTCGGCATCTATCTGCTTCCATCTTTCTAACAATCCACGAAAATTTAAGGGCGAGAAACTGCTCTATCGCTACGTGTCCGGCGATCTTGTCCACTACAGGCAGGAGTTTACGAAGCTGCATCTGAGGATCGGCGGCCTGAGGGAGAAGCTAGCTCTACCATCGCCGTGAACATTTCAGCAGCCGCACGCCTGTCAAACGATGTCCCTCCCGCGTCATAAACATCCATAAGGATTTGCACCCCGGCATCGATCATCGCCGTGGTTATTTCAATCTCAGTTCCGGAAGGTCTTGCCTCCGGCCGCGCCGCCCTGTCGGGCACCTGCCTACATCTTGCCTATTGTGGTTTCAAGTATATAATTCCCTTCTTTCGTCGGGTTCCGCTACCCTCGATTGAGGACAATAAGGGCGAGGCATGGTCGCGCGGGTTTCTACCGTTGCCTTTGAGGGGATCGAGGCCCGCGCGGTCGACGTGCAGGTCCAGGTCTCGCCTGGGCTACCCGCCTTCCACGTGGTTGGCCTCGCCGACAAGGCGGTCTCGGAGGCGCGCGAACGGGTGCGCTCGGCGCTGATCGCCTCGGGTCTCGCGCTCCCGGCCCGCCGGATCACGGTCAATCTCGCGCCCGCCGATCTGCCGAAGGAAGGCAGCCATTACGACCTGCCGATTGCGCTGGGTTTGATGGCCGCCATCGGCGCAATTCCGTCCGATGCACTCACCGGCTTCACCGTGCTTGGCGAACTCGGGCTCGACGGCTCGATCGCACCGGTCGCCGGCGTGCTGCCGGCCGCGATCGGCGCCAATTCGCGCGACGAAGGCCTGATCTGCCCGGCGGCTTGCGGCGCGGAGGCCGCATGGGCGAGCCCCGACATCCAGATCATTGCGGCGAATTCGCTGATCCAGATCGCCAACCATTTTCGCGGCACGCAGGTGCTGTCGCGGCCGCAGCCGAAAGTGCGGCAAGCGCCCGCCACGCAGCTCGATCTGCGCGACATCAAGGGCCAGGAGAGCGCCAAGCGCGCGCTCGAGATCGCAGCCGCCGGCGGGCATCATTTGCTGATGATCGGCGCGCCCGGCGCAGGCAAGTCGATGCTCGCGGCGAGATTGCCGTCGATCCTGCCGCCGCTGTCGCCGTCCGAATTGCTGGAAGTTTCGATGATCGCCTCTGTCGCCGGTGAGATCGAGGGCGGGGCGCTGACCGCGCAGCGCCCGTTCCGCAGCCCGCACCATTCCGCCAGCATGGCGGCGCTGACCGGCGGCGGCATTCGCGCAAAACCCGGCGAAATCTCGCTCGCCCATCACGGCGTGCTATTTCTCGACGAGTTGCCGGAGTTCGATCCGCGCGTGCTGGATTCGCTGCGGCAGCCGCTGGAGAACGGCGAGGTCGCGGTGTCCCGCGCCAATCACCGCGTCACCTATCCGGCGCGCTTCATGCTGGTCGCAGCAATGAATCCATGCCGCTGCGGTCACGCCTTCGAGCCCGGCTACGCGTGCAAGCGCGGCCCGATAGACCGCTGCACCTCGGATTACCAGATGCGCATTTCAGGTCCGCTGATGGACCGCATCGATCTGCGCATCGAGGTGCCCGCGGTGACGGCCGCCGATCTGATTCTGCCGCCGCCCGCGGAAGGCTCCGCCGAAGTCGCCGCCCGCGTCGCCGCCGCGCGCGACATTCAACTGGCGCGCTATGCGGCCGCGGGCCTCGCTGACGTCCGCACCAATGCGGAAGCGCCGGCGGCGCTGCTGGAAGAAATCGCAAAGCCTGATGCGCAAGGGCAGAAGCTGCTCCGCGATGCCGCCGACACCATGCGGCTCTCGGCGCGGGGCTATCACCGCGTGCTCCGCGTGGCGCGCACCCTCGCCGATCTCGACGGCGCCGAGAAGATCGGCCGGCTGCATCTCGCCGAGGCGCTGTCCTATCGCGCGCTCGCCGAGGACGTCCGCCACGCGGCGTGACGCGCCCCCGTCAACGCGCCGGTAACGAGTTTTCTTTACACTCCGCCAACCATAAGCGCCCCGTGTTGCGGGCGTTTGTGCCGCATGATCCCGGAAAAGTGGGAACCGGTTTTCCGCAAGGATCATGCGCAAGCAAGTTGGGTGCGTATCATGCTGCGTTTCAAGGTCCTGGTTTCGGTCGTCCCCCTGATTGCCGCCGCGATCCTTGCCCGCATCGAGTTCTTCCCTGCGGATCGTCCCTGCATCGCCGTCGGTTTGGGAACCGTGCAGCTCGCCAGCGCGCCCTGGCATGCCGACCTCCATGTCAGCTTCACCGACGATCCCAGGCTTGCGACGGTCCGGGTCGCCGTCTCAGACAATGCCGCGAGCGCCGATTTCGCCGTGATCGATGGAGCCGACGGCGCGGAAGAGAACGCCTGCGCGGCGACGGAAGACACCCAGTTTGTCGCGATCTCCCGCAGTCCCAGTGCCACCTCGCCCGTCATCTTCCTGTCGCACGATGACGGTCCGGCCGACTACCGCATCTTCGTGCAATCGAAACGCTTCACGGAGCGCGACGCCGCCGCTCTGATCGTCGGCGCCCATGGCGATCATCGTCACCTCGCGGCGCTGAATTGAGGCGTTAATGCTTCGCTAACCCTGTCTTCAGGGTGCGGCAAACACCTCCACTCCTTCAAGCACTTTGCAACGTCAGCGAAGCATCGTCACGTCAGCGCGGCACGTCCACTTGTGAGTTCTCGGAATGGGACCGATCTTCCGGATCAAACTACGTCTACGCCGCTTCGGTCGCCGCCATCCCTGGCTGATCGCCACCGTCCGTTCCTTCATGATCTTCTCGGCGGCCTTCGGCGGCGCCTACGGCTTCATCGCCGGCAGCCGTTCCGAAAGCTCCGGCTACAATGCGCATGCGTTTGCGATCGGCGCGAGTTTCCTGTTTGCGATCGCCTGCGTCGGGTTGGCGACACTGAGCATCCGCCTCCGCCTGCAGCGCAAGAAGCTGCACAAGATCGTGCTGCATAACGAAGCGCTCGCCGACCGTAATTGGGAGCTTCAGGAAGCCGCCGAACGCGCCCGCAGTCTCTTTGAACAACAGGGCGATTTGATCGTCATGCGCGATGCGCGCGGCCACATTACCTTTGCCAACGATGCCTGGTGCCAGATGGCGGAACGGCCGCGCGAGACATTGCTCGGCACGCGTTTCAATTTCGAGGTTCTGGAGCAGGGCGACAGCGCGATCGAGAGTAACGGCACGCGCATCCACGATCAGAAGATCGCGACCCGGCTCGGACCGAAATGGATCGCCTGGCGCGAGGGTCTGGTGCGCTCCGACGCCGGTCAGCCGGCCGAGTTGCAATGCGTCGGCCGCGACGTCACCGACCGCACCGAAACCGAGCGCGCGCTGTCGGAGGCGCGCGACCAGGCCGATGCGGCCAATCGCGCCAAATCGCGCTTCCTTGCGATGGCGAGCCACGAAATCCGCACGCCGCTCAACGGCATCATCGGCATGAGCTCGCTGCTGCTCGACACGCCGCTGACGCCGGAGCAAAACACCTATGCCAAGGCGGTGAAGACATCGGGCGACGCATTGTTGTCGCTGATCGAGGAACTGCTCGACTATTCCAAGATCGAGGCCGGCAAGATCGATCTGGAGCAGCGCCCGTTCAACCTGACCGCGCTGATCGAGGACATCACGGAATTGCTGGCGCCGCGTGCGCAGGCAAAGAACCTCGAAATCGCGGCCTATGTCGACGAACGCCTGCCGCTGGATGTGATCGGCGATGCGGCGCGGCTGCGCCAGGTGCTGCTCAACCTCGCCGGCAATGCGATCAAGTTCACCGCGCAAGGCGGCGTCGCACTGATCGTCGAGCCCGGCATCTGGCCGAACGAGATCAGCTTCCAGGTGCGCGATACCGGGATCGGGATTGCGCCGGAGGCGCGCGAGCGGATTTTCCGCGAATTCGAGCAGGCCGACGAGCGCGTTGCGCGCAACTATGGCGGCACCGGTCTCGGGCTGAGCATCTCCGAGCGGATCGTCAAGCGGATGGGCGGGCGTATGACGCTGGAGAGCCAGCCGGGCGCGGGCTCGACCTTCGAGGCTGCTATCCCCTTGATGCCGTCGGAAGGCGAGCGGCGCAAATTCGCAAGTCCCGATCTGGCCGGCGAGTCGATCATGCTGGTGTCGCCGCAGGGCATCGAGGCCTCACTGGTCGCCCGGCGGTTGCAGCGCTGGGGCGCGCAGACCTGCGAGGCCGCCGGCCTTGACGTCGCTCTGGCGCTGGTGCCCGAACGTGCCTGGCACGCGGTCCTGATCGATCATGCGCTTGGCGCGGATGCCGCCGAAGCGCTGGGCCATGCCGCGCGCAAGCACGCCACGCAGCGGATCGTGATGTTCACACCGGCGGCGCGGCAGGAGATCAAGCCGTCGTCCGCCTTCACCGGCTATCTGGTGAAACCGCTGCGCGCCGCTTCGCTCGCGGCACGCCTGACGGCCGCGCCGGAAGTGACGTGCGCCAAGCCTTGCCGCCGACGCCGGGGTCGACGATGCCGTCGAGACGGTCGCGGAGAAGCCGGCGCGCGGCCTGTCGGTGCTGGTCGCCGAGGACAACGAGATCAACGCGCTCTTGATGCGCTCCTTGCTGACGCGGCTCGGCCATCACGCCGTGATTGCGACCAATGGCGCAGCGGCGCTGGAATCCTGGTTTGCCGCGAAATCCGCCGGCACGCCCTATGATCTCGTATTGATGGACATCCAGATGCCCGAGCTCGACGGCATCGAGACGGCAAAACGCATTCGCTTGAGCGAAGCCGGCGAGCCCGGCCGGCGCACGCCGATTCTCGCACTGACCGCCAACACGCTGGTGGAAGACCGTTACGCGTGCTTCGAGGCGGGCATGGACGGATTTTTGA
Organism: uncultured Alphaproteobacteria bacterium; assembly: GCA_963732085.1. Lineage (GTDB taxonomy): Bacteria > Pseudomonadota > Alphaproteobacteria > Rhizobiales > Xanthobacteraceae > Bradyrhizobium. The sequence continues at coordinate 207,598 of CAVSYJ010000005.1, forward strand.
TCAAACCGCTCGATCGCGAGAAGCTCGCCGAGGCGCTGGCGGGCGTTGCCGGCGCAAAGCACCTGGCGGCGTAGACGCTCTATAGCCGCCGCAGCGCCACCGATTGAACCTGGTGATTGGCGCCCTTCTTCAGGATCAACGTCGCGCGCGGTCGCGTCGGCAGGATGTTGTCCTCGAGATTGGCGAGGTTGGTGCGCTCCCAGATCGCGGTCGCGGTGGCGACCGCTTCGTCATCCGACAACAGCGCGTAGCGGTGGAAGTACGATCTGGGATCCGTAAATGCGGTGTCGCGCAGCGTCAGCCAGCGCTTCACGTACCATTCGCGCAGCACGGCCTCATCGGCGTCGATATAAACAGAGAAGTCGAAAAAGTCGGAGACAACGGGCACCGCCTTGCCGTCGCGCGGCAACGGGCCGGTCTGTAGCACATTGACGCCCTCGACAATCAGGATATCCGGCTGGTCGATCTCGACCCACTGGTTCGGCACGATATCGTAGGTCAGATGCGAATAGATCGGCGCACGCACCCGCTGGCGGCCGGCCTTGATGTCGCTGAGGAAAGAAAGCAGCGTCGGCAGGTCGTAGCTTTCCGGAAAGCCCTTCTTCTGCATCAGGCCCTGCCGTTCCAGCACGGCATTTGGAAAAAGGAATCCGTCGGTCGTGATGAGATCGACCTTGGGTCGAGGCGACCAGCGGGCCAGCAGTGCTTGCAACACGCGTGCCGTGGTCGACTTGCCGCCAGCAACTGAGCCAGCGATGCCGATCGTGTAAGGCATCTTGCGGTCGCGGATGCCGAGAAACTGGCGCTGCGAATAATAAAGCCGCTGCGCGGCATCGACATAGATCGACAACAACCGCGAGAGTGGCAGGTAGATTTCCTCTACCTCCTGCAAGTCAAGACGATCCTGCAACGAGCGCAGGCGATCGAACTCGCCGGGCTCCAGTGTCATCGGCGTATCGTCACGCAGATGCGCCCACTGCTCACGCGTGAAGATGCGATACGGATTATATTGCTGCTCTGGGGCCCGGATATCCATGAACGCGTCCACTATTGTTGGGGCATGATCTTTTCGGAAAACCGCCTCACACTTTTCCGGATCATGCCTTAATCGCGCTTGCGCGCGGCCTTTTCTTCAAGCCCGGACATCGAGGTGCGCTGCCCCAGCGCCGCTTCCACATCCGTAAAACTGATCCCGCGCGCCTTCAGCAGCACGAGGAGATGAAATACGAGATCGGCGCTTTCGGCGATCAGATGCGCGCGATCGTTCTCGATCGCCGCGATCACGGTTTCCACCGCCTCCTCGCCGAATTTCTTGGCGCAGTGCTCGGCGCCCTTGTCGAGCAGCTTCTTCGTATACGACGCCTCGCCGCCCGCCGCGGCGCGGGCATCGATGGTGGCGGCAAGGTCGTGAACGGTAAAACGCGGCATCAACAGAACTCAAAACTTGCAGCAGCGTATCTGCCGCTGATGTAGCACTTTTGTGAGGAGGAGTCCTAGGGATCGATCCGCATCGGCAGGCCGGCGCGGACCATGTGGTCCTTAGCCTGGCGGATGGTGAATTCGCCGAAGTGAAAGATCGACGCCGCCAGCACAGCGGTGGCGTGCCCCTTGCTGATCCCTTCGACCAGATGATCGAGATTACCGACCCCGCCGGATGCGATTACCGGCACCGAAACGCTGTCGGCGATGGCCTGGGTGAGCGGGATATCAAAACCCTGCCGGGTGCCGTCGCGGTCCATCGAGGTCAGCAGGATTTCGCCGGCGCCGAGCCCCACCACCTCCTGGGCATATTCGATGGCGTCGATGCCGGTCGATTTGCGCCCGCCGTGGGTGAAGATTTCCCAGCGATCCGAGCCGCCGGCGCGCCGGACCCGCTTGGCGTCGATCGCGACCACGATGCATTGCTCGCCGAACTTTTCCGCGGCTTCCTTGACGAATTCCCGGCGCGCCACCGCGGCCGAATTGATCGAGACCTTGTCGGCGCCCGAGCGCAACAAGGTTTTGATGTCGTCGATGGTGCGCACGCCGCCGCCGACGGTGAGCGGCATGAAGCAGGCCTCCGCGGTGCGCCGGACCACGTCCAGCATGATGCCGCGGTTCTCATGGGTGGCGGTGATATCGAGGAAGCAGAGCTCGTCGGCGCCGGCGGCATCATAGGCGATCGCGGCTTCGACGGGATCGCCGGCGTCGCGCAGGTTGACGAAATTGATGCCCTTCACCACGCGGCCGTCCTTGACGTCGAGGCAGGGAATGACGCGCACCTTGAACATCCTGAATTCCTAAGCTGCGGCGCGCGCGTTGCGGATCAGCGCCAGCGCCGCTGCCGGATCGAGGCGGCCGTCATAGAGCGCGCGACCGGCAATGGCGCCCGCGAGCTTCCTGGCGCGCGGCGCCAGCATCGCCTCGATGTCGTCGATCGAGGCCAGTCCACCCGAGGCGATCACGGGAATGGAGATGCGATCGGCCAGCGCGATCGTGGCGTCGAGATTGAGACCTTTCAGCAGGCCGTCGCGGGCGATGTCGGTGAAGATGATGGCGGCCACGCCGGCGTCCTCGAAACGCTGCGCGATTTCCAGCGCCGTCACCTGCGAGGTCTCGGCCCAGCCTTCGACCGCGACCTTGCCGTCGCGCGCGTCCAGTCCAACCGCGACCTTGCCGGGAAACGCCTTGGCCGCACTCTTCACCAGCGCGGGATCGCGTACCGCGGCCGTGCCGATGATGACGCGGGCAATGCCTTTGGCGAGCCAGGCCTCCACCGTCCTGAGATCGCGGATACCGCCGCCGAGCTGTACCGGCATGGTGACCGCCTTCAGCATCGCCTCCACGGCCTGCGCGTTGACGGGCTTGCCGGCAAAGGCGCCGTCGAGATCGACCACATGCAGATATTCGAAACCCTGCGCCGCGAAGCTTTTGGCTTGCGCGGCCGGATCGAGGTTGAACACGGTCGCGCGCGCCATGTCGCCCTGTTCGAGCCGCACGCATTGGCCGTTCTTCAGATCGATCGCGGGAAAGAGGATCACGGCTTCCACTTCAGGAAGTTCGAGATCAGCGCAAGCCCGAAACGCTGGCTCTTCTCGGGGTGGAACTGGGTGCCGATAGCGGTGTCTCGGCCTACGATCGCCGTGACCGGCCCGCCATAATCGGCGCGCGCCAGCACATCCGCGTCGTTGGCGGGCGCGAGGTGATAGGAGTGCACGAAATAAGCGTGCCGGCCCTTCGGCCCGAGGTCGAGCCGTTCCAGCACGGGATGCTCGCGCAGCACTTCCAGCGTGTTCCAGCCCATGTGCGGGATCTTCAGATTTTCTTCGCGCGGCGTGATCTTGACCACGTCGCCCTCGATCCAGTTGAAGCCGTCCGTGGTGACGTGCTCCTTGCCGCGGGTCGCCATCAGCTGCATGCCGACGCAGATGCCAAAGAACGGCCGCGCCTTTTTGCGCACCGCCTCGGTCAGCGCCTCGAGCATGCCGTCGAGCGCATCCAATCCTCTGCGGCAATCCGCAAAGGCGCCGACACCGGGCAACACGATGCGGTCGGCGCGATAGACCGCCTCGGGATCGCTTGTGACCATGATCTTCTGCGGGTCAGCGGAGGCACGGGTGGCGCGCTCGAACGCCTTCGCCGCCGAATGCAAATTGCCGGAACCGTAGTCGATGATGGCAACGCTCATCGCTGACCTCCCGGCTCTGGAAACAGACCAATGATGCCGCCCTGCGGCAGCGGCGGCGGCTTGGAGAAGGGCTGCCCTGGAATATCGCGCGTCGGCGGCGGGCCGCCGCGGTCGACCGACAGCGGATCGAACGCAGCGCCGCGTTTGTCCGCGGTCCAGCGATCGAAGAAACGCCGCTCGGCGGTTTCCTCGTCGTCGCCGACAACGGTATCGAGCTGGCGCCAACGGCGACGCGACAGCGTCCAACGATGCAGGCTCGCAGCTTCCAGCCCCATCAGGATGGCAACGAGGACGTTGGCGAAGAAAATCGCCCCTCGGCCCGCGCCGAGCTTTGCCAGCACGATATCGAGCGCGATCACCGCCATGATCCAGCCGATGGTCGAGAGCCACAGCCGGTTCCAGATCAGCCAGAGCGGGCCGAAGATCATCGCCCAGAAATGGAATCCGTCACGCACGAAGACAAATCTGTCCGTAGCGCAGAGGTCAGCGCCATTGGCTGTGGGAGCGTGAACCGTATAGACCGGCATTGTTGTTCTCCGCCGCGCTACTACTCAGCCGAGCGAACCCTTGGTGGACGGCACCTCGCCCGCGGCGCGCGGATCGATCGCAACCGCGGTACGCAGCGCCCGCGCCAGACCCTTGAAGCAGGATTCGGCGATATGGTGGCTGTTCTCGCCATATAGGGTCTCGACGTGCAAAGTCACGCCGGCATTCATGGCGAAGGCGTTGAACCATTCGCGCACGAGTTCAGTGTCGAACTGCCCGACCTTGTCGCGCGGAAACTCCACCTTGAACACCAGCACCGGACGCCCCGAGATGTCGATCACGACACGCGACAGCGTCTCGTCCATCGGCATGTGGATCGAGGCGTAGCGGGTGATCCCGGCCATGCTGCCAAGCGCCTGCTTCACGGCCTGTCCCAGTGCGATGCCGACGTCTTCGGTGGTGTGGTGGTGGTCGACATGCAAATCGCCATTCGCCTTCACCGTGATGTCGATGCGGGAATGCCGGGCCAGGAGATCGAGCATATGGTCGAAGAAGCCGATGCCGGTGGCGACATTGGCCACGCCCGATCCGTCGAGGTTGACCGTAACCTCGATGTCGGTCTCCTTGGTCTTGCGCTTGATCGTCGCGCTGCGCATGAAACGAGCCTTGTTCAGCATGATCCCGGAAAAGTGGGTACCGGTTTTCCGTAAGGATCATGCTCATTTGAGAATCTGGAGCGCGACGCTGCGCTCCAGGGCCGAAAACGGCGGTCTTTTAACAGGCGGATGGCGCCTTCGCTACTGCGGTATGGCCCGATCAGGCCTGAACTTCTGCCTATGGTGAGCGGATTGGCCTGATTGTAACGGCTTGTCCGGCCCCCTAAATGGGGCAATACGAGGGTCCCCATGCAAGCTTCCCAGAATGAGCCGGCGGTCTGGCACGGCACCACCATTTTGACCGTCCGCAAGGGCGGCAAGGTGGTGATCGGCGGCGACGGCCAGGTCTCGATCGGCCAGACCGTGATCAAGTCCAACGCCAAGAAGGTTCGCAAGCTCGGCAAAGGCGACGTGATCGGCGGTTTTGCCGGCGCCACCGCCGATGCCTTCACGCTTTTCGAGCGATTGGAAAGCAAGCTCGAGCAGTATCCGGGGCAGTTGACCCGCGCCGCGGTCGAGCTCGCCAAGGATTGGCGCACCGACCGTTACTTGCGGCGGCTCGAAGCGATGATGATCGTCGCCGACAAGGACGTGTCGCTGGTGCTGACCGGCACCGGCGATGTGCTGGAGCCGGAGGCCGGCGTGATGGCGATCGGCTCGGGCGGCAATTATGCGCTCGCCGCCGCCCGCGCCCTGATCGATTCCGACAAGGATGCCGAAGCGATCGTGCGCCGCGCGCTCGACATCGCCGCCGACATCTGCGTCTACACCAACCGCAACATCACCATCGAGACGCTGTGACCGATGGCGCAATACGCCTTCCGGGAAATGACGGCGGACGATCTGCCCATGATCAGGCGCTGGCTCGACGCGCCGCATGTCCGGGACTGGTGGGGCGATCCGGCCGAACAATATGCGCTGGTCAGCGGCGACCTCGATGAGCCGGCAATGGATCAGTATATCGTCTCGGCCGATGGCCGCGCCTTTGGCTATCTCCAGTGCTATGATCTCACCGCCTGGAATTCCGGGTTTGGCGAACAGCCGAAGGGTACACGCGGCATCGATCTCTTCATTGGCGAGGCCGACATGATCGAACGCGGCCATGGGTCTGCGATGCTCCGCGCCTTCGCTGATGAGCGCCTGAAGCGCGGCGCACCCCGCGTCGTCACCGATCCCGATCCGAGAAATCTGCGCGCGCTACGCGCCTATGAAAACGCGGGATTTGCGCGCGTTGGCATTGTCGATACACCGGATGGACCGTCGCTGCTGATGGTGCGCGACGCATGAGCAAGAGCGGGGACAGATCGCTTGCGACCCCGCAATGGCTTGCGATTGGCGCTGGCCTGCTGGCGCTGCAGGCCGCGATCCTGTTTGCGATGGGACGGCACCCGATCTGTACTTGCGGCTATGTGAAATTCTGGCACGGCGTGGTGCAGAGCTCGGAGAACTCGCAGCACATTACCGACTGGTACACCTTCTCGCACATCATCCATGGCTTCATCTTCTATGGCATAACCCGGCTGTTTCTGCCCCGCGCACCCTGGGCCGGCCGGCTTGTCGTGGCCATGATGATCGAGGGTTGCTGGGAATTGGTCGAGAATTCCAGCTTCATCATCGATCGCTATCGCGCCGCCACGGTCTCGCTGGACTATTATGGCGACAGTATCGTCAATTCGGTTTCGGACACGCTTTCGATGGTCACGGGCTTTCTCCTGGCGAAGACACTGCCGGTCTGGGCAACTGTGGCACTCGCGATCGCCTTTGAGGTGCTGGTCGGGCTGCACATCCGCGACAATCTGACCCTCAACATCATCATGCTGCTGTATCCGCTCGATGCCATCAAGCAGTGGCAGACCGGTCCGCCCATCATCTAGTGCCCACTTTCCGAAGTTCGTGCTCCATTGCCGCACATCCGTTCACGAACTTCGGAAAGTCATGGGCACTAGCAAACTTATGATTCTAGTGCCGCTTTCGATCTGAAGTCCCTGGAAGCACTCGCGGTACACGGTGCAGGGACTTCAGATCGGCGGCACTAGGATTTGCATCTGAAATTTGACTTGTCCTCGCCGCGCTCCGCCCCTAGCTAGTGCCCATGACAGACTTCTCCCCCCGCGAAATCGTTTCCGAACTCGATCGCTTCATCGTCGGCCAGAATGAGGCCAAGCGCGCGGTGTCCATCGCGCTGCGCAATCGGTGGCGTCGGCTGCAACTCGATGGGGGTTTGCGCGAAGAAGTGCTGCCCAAGAACATCCTGATGATCGGGCCGACCGGCGTCGGCAAGACCGAGATCGCGCGGCGGCTTGCCAGGCTTGCCGGCGCGCCGTTCATCAAGGTGGAGGCCACCAAGTTCACCGAGGTGGGCTATGTCGGCCGCGATGTCGAGCAGATCGTGCGCGATCTCGTCGAGGTCGCGATCGCCCAGATCCGCGAGCGCAAACGGAAGGACGTGCAGGCGCGCGCCCAGCTTGCGGCCGAGGACCGCGTGCTCGATGCGCTGGTCGGGCCCAATTCGAGTGCTGCGACCCGCGATTCCTTCCGCAAGAAGCTGCGCGCCGGTGAGCTCAACGACAAGGAAATCGAGATCGAGACGCAATCTTCCGGCGGCATGCCGATGTTCGAGATCCCGGGCATGCCGGGCGCGCAGATGGGTGCGGTCTCGATCGGCGACATTTTCGGCAAGCTCGGCGGGCGCACCAAGACCCGGCGGCTGACAGTGGAAGCTTCGCACGAGATCCTGGTCAATGAAGAGTCCGACAAGCTGCTCGACGACGACCAGCTGACGCAGGAAGCGATCAGCGCGGTCGAGAACAACGGCATCGTCTTCCTCGACGAGATCGACAAGATTTGCGTGCGCGAAAACCGTCAGGGCGGCGACGTCTCGCGCGAGGGCGTGCAGCGCGACCTGCTGCCGCTGATCGAAGGGACCACGGTCTCGACCAAGCACGGCGCCGTCAAGACCGATCACATCCTGTTCATTGCCTCGGGCGCTTTCCATATCGCCAAGCCCTCCGACTTGCTGCCGGAACTGCAGGGCCGCTTGCCGATCCGGGTGGAGCTGCAGGCGCTGAGCCGCGACGACATGCGGCGCATCCTGACCGAACCCGAGGCCTCGCTGATCAAGCAATATGTCGCGCTGCTGAAGACCGAGGGCGTCACCCTCGACATCACCGACGACGCGATCGACGCACTCGCCGACGTCGCGGTCGCGGTCAACTCGACGGTCGAGAATATCGGCGCCCGCCGGCTGCAGACGGTGATGGAGCGCGTGCTCGACGAGATCTCCTTCACCGCGCCCGACCGCAACGGCGAGACCATCCAGGTCGACGCCGACTATGTGAACAAGCATGTCGGCGATCTCGCCAAGAACGCCGACTTGAGCCGGTTCATTTTGTAATTCTCTGGCGGCGCGCTATTTTCCGCTGTCGTCCCCGCCTGGTGCGCAATTGCGCACGGGAGCGGGGACCCATAACCACCGGCTTCCCTGATTTCACGAGATGGCGGCCCCAGCGTTGATACATTTCCAGCAGCGGTGGTTATGGGTCCCGGCTCTGGGCTCACTTCGTTCGCTTGGCCGGGACGACAGATGAAGGTCTGGCAGAACCCCTGGCGGTTGATGCTCGTCGTCAACGTCGCCGTCGCGATCGGGGTTTTCCTGCACAAGATCGCGCTGCCGCCTTACGTCCCCTACATCCATCTTCTGGTCGACTATCATTTCGGCTTCATCAAGCGCGCGTTGATCGGCGCACTCGTCGCGCTGTTCACCGCAAAGGTGCCGGTCTGGCTGGTGTTCGCGCTGGCCGGCGTGACATGGCTGATCACGGTCGGCCTCTTCGTTCGACTTTTCCGGCGAACTTTCGGTTTCACGCAAGAGCATTGGCCGCTGTTCATCTTCATCGCGGGCTCGCCGTTCTTCTTCAAGAATTTCATGCACACGCTCGGCCATTTCGACATCTATGGCTGCATGTTCGCGATCATCCTGCTGCTGGTGCCAGCGCGTTCGATTCTGTTTGTGCTGCTCGCAGCCGCCTTGTCGGCCGTCCTGATCCTGATCCATCACATCCATCTCCTGATGTATGTGCCGACCGTCATCGTGATCGTGATCGTCAGGCACTATCTCGTCGCGGGTATCACGCGCGCAAACGTCGCCGTCGGCGCGGCTGCCGTGCTGGCATTCGGTGCGCTGTTCTTTGCCGCGCAGTTCTGGGGAGCGATGCCGATTCCGGAAGCCGAGTTCGTGCGCTACCTGCAGAGCCGGATGGCCGATCCCTCGCAGACCAGTCTGCTCGGCTTCAGTTACATCTGGTACCAGCCGCTATCGAAAGAGATCAGCGACACCTGGGCGCGGTTGCCGCATAATATCCTGGGCGTGCCCGTCTTCGCGCTGTTGATCTGGCTGCATACGCCGGTGTGGCGCACTCTCGCCGCATCCGTACGCGCACTCAGCAACGAGTGGCATCGGCGCGTCGTGATCGCGGCGCTGATCGCCGTCAGCCTCGGCTATCTCATCATGTTCGCCATCGTGTTCGACTATTCCCGATGGGTGTCGAACTGGGCGGTGTGCATGTTCCTGCTGTTGCACGCCGTGAGGACGTTGCCCGCCGCGGAGGTCCCGCCGCTCACCGCGGGCGATCGCAAGACGCAGGCCTTCGGCTGGATCGTGACCCTGATCCCGCGCGTCGGAATTGTTCGGCCTTTTTAGTGAGCATGATCCTTACGGAAAACCGGTGCCCACTTTTCCGGGATCGTGCTCTGACTATCGCGCCCGGCGTATGCGGACATAGAGCGCGCCTTCGCCGCCATGGCCGATATGCGCTTGCTCGAAGCCGACCACCAGCGTGCGAAACTCCGGCAAGGCCAGCCATTGCGGCACCTGCCGGCGCAGCACCCCGCGCTCGGCATTGCCCACGACACCCTTGCCGGTGATGACAAGCACGAAGGTCAGGCCGTCGTGATGCGCACGCTGCAGGAAGCCGAGCAGCGTCCGATGCGCGCGCGTTTGCGTCATCCCGTGCAAGTCGAGACGCGCATCGATCTCGCTGCGGCCCTTTGAAAGCCGCGAACGTTCGCGCCGTCCAAGCGGCGCCAGTGGCGGCACCGCCGGTTTGCCGGGCTTGGGCGCGGAGTTCGATGGAATTGGCCGAGGCGAGGCGGTTGTCCGCATCGGCGGCGGCTCCGACACCGGAGCTGCCGTCTTCCCGACACGTGGCTTTTTCCTGAGCGGCTTGACCTGCCGTGCCACGCTGTCCCACAGCGTGCGCTCTTCCTCGCTGAGATGACGCCGCCCGCGCGACGGCGCCAACAAATCCGGAAGGATCGGCGGCCGCTTCATCGGACGGCGCGGTCGCGCCCGAGATGACGCGGCGGCCGCACCGGGGCGGTCGCGGGCCGCGCTTCCGGCAGCGGCACATGCGGTGCGATCGCTGCAGCCGCAGTCGACGCCTGCGCGACGGTCGACGGCGGGGGTAGAGGCGGGGGCGGGGGCGGCGTAGCCGCCTGATCCTTTGCCGCATCCTTCGCGGGCAGCGTCTGCGGAAACAGTTTTGCGATCTCGGCCGACGGCCGCGGATCCGGCACCGGCAGCTTGCGCGCTCGCTCGGCGGGATCGAGACTCTTCGGCACCAGCATGACAAAGCGCATGTTGTGGCGCAGCCGGCCCGAGACCTTGCCGGCATCGACGCCCGCGCCGAAGTAGAGATCGGCGCGTGCGGGTCCTGTTATCGCCGAGCCGGTGTCCTGCGCAATCATCAGCCGGTGGAACGGCGTCTTTGCCGTCGCCGAATCGATCGGCAATTCGCCCTGGATGAAGAACGGCGTACCATAGACATGCAGCGACTTGTCGACCGCGATCGAGCGGCCCGGCGTCAGCGGCACGCCCTGCGCGCCGACCGCCTCGTCCTTGTCGGAGAGCGGCACCTCGCGGAAGAAGATGTAGGAGCGGTTCTGCCGCCGCACCTCGTCGGCATCGGCAGGATTGGCCTCCATCCACTCCCTGATCTTCTGCATCGACATCTGCTCTTTCGGAATAATGCCGCGATCGATCAGGATGCGTCCGACCGATGTATAGGGATAGCCGTTGTAGGAATCGTAATTGATACGGACGGTCGCGCCGTCCTCGAGCTGCACCCGCGCCGAACCCTGGATTTGTGCGAACAGAAGGTCGGTCTGGCTCTTGAGCCAGACGATTTCCAGTCCGCGCTGCTCGATCGCGCCGTCCTCGAGCTGCGCGCGATCGTAATAGGGCACGAGCTTGCGGCGGCCGATCTTGCGATAGACCGGCCCCTTGTTCGGCAAATCGGGCGAGGCCTGATTGTAGCCCTTGACGAACAGGTTCGACGGACGCCGGTAGATCGGAATGTTGTAGACCTCGTTCGCCTCCCGCGAACCCTCGATGACCGGTTCATAGTAGCCGGTGACGAAGCCGTCGCCCTCGCCGAGCCGCGATATTTTCAGCGGCATGAAATTCTGTTCGAAGAAGGCGCGTGCCTTGGCACCGTCGGAAATCTCGGTCGACCGCGCGATGCGGCAAGGATCGCGCAAGGACGCGCCGAGCGCTCGCGAATCCGGCGGCACCGCCGCCGCGTCTTGCGCGGCGATGGGCTTGCAGCTGGCACGGAAGGTCTGGAAGGCGGCGAGATGATCGTCCTCGCTCCAGCCGGGAATGTCGGACCAGGCGAGCGGGAGATACTGGCTGCCGTTGATCGCGAGCGGCAGCTCGAGTTGCGGATAGGGAATCGCGCGGGGCGCAACCGCCGGTGCACGAGGTGAAGCAGTGTGATGAGAGCGGTACGTCCGCGCCGCCAGTTCGGCAAACGGCAGCAGCGACAGCACGCCTACGGTGACACATAACCCCGCGACGAACCGCCTGCGAAATATCGAATCAGTGGGCGCTTCCGGTGCCAACCAACTTCCAGTTCGGATCGCGTGAGGTGCTGTCGCGGGCAAAGGTCCAGACGTCGGTGATGTCGGCCACCTTATCGGGATTGCCGTCGACGATCGTCCCGGCCTTGTCGCGGGTGACGGAGATCATCTGCGACACGAATCGTACGGTGAGCTGCGCCGCGCGGTCGCGCACGTCGGCCCCGACCAGCTCGGCCTTGTCGATCGAGACGAAACGGGTCTCAGTCTTCTGCTCGTGCTTCTCGCGGTCGCGCATCACCGTCTCAAAACTGTCGAACACTTCGGAAGAAAGCAGGTCGCGCAGCGCGCGGCGGTCGCCATTGGCGAAGGCGAGCACGATCATCTCGTAGGCGCTGCGCGCGCCCGAGAGGAAATGCTTGGGATCGAACGAGGAGTCGCGCGCGACGATGGCATCGAGGCCCAGCGCCAGGGCCGAGCCGGACTCGGCAAGGCCCTTCCAGCGGTCGGTTGCCGGTGCCACTTCGGCGGTCGGCGCCAGCGGCGCCTGATCGATCACCTTCCCCGGGATCGGAACGACGTTGTTGTCGGTGCCGCCCGGAACCGCGTTACGCGCGGCGCGATCGAACGGCGGCCGTTCGCTGCCGGTGCGCTGGCCCAGCACGTTGCGCAGGCGCAGGAAAATGAAGACCGCCAGCGCAAGGAAGATGATGGTGTAAATATCCACGTGTCTGCTTTCTGGTCTCAGCCGGCAACGGGTCCGGGTCGTTGTGCGTTCCCTCAGGGAACGGCTGAATACTACATCACCGTTCAAGTCCGCAGGATGTAGGCACGAAATCTTGCCCGGCCAATGGCATCTTTTCGGCTGAGACGGATTGTAGCGCCTTTTTGGGGCAAGGGGAAACCCGGCAAGTCGCGGAAACGGCCCATAATCAATCGTTTACGATGACGGAATGGGCGAGAAGGCCTCAATTTCCCATCCGGCGTGGCCTCCAGCCTCCGCCATTGGCCGACGCCTTGTAGAACGAGGCGGGGCTATGTTAGCCACTCGCCCCAACACGAGCCCTTTTTTGCGCGAGGAAACATTTCATGACCAACGGCAACGGCAGCCCGCCCGAGGGCGCTCCTCCCCAGCTCAACGTGCTGGCGCAATACACCAAGGACCTGTCGTTCGAGAATCCGAACGCGCCGGGTTCGCTGGCACCGCAGGCCCAGCCGCCGCAGATCAACATCCAGATCAATGTCGGGGCCAACAAGGTGGCCGACAACGATTTCGAGGTGACCATCACCATCGAGGGCAAGGCCGAGAACGCCGGCAAGAAGATGTTCCAGTTCGAGCTGGTCTATGGCGGCGTGTTCCGCCTGCTCAACATCCCGCAGGACCAGCTATCGCCGATGCTGCTGATCGAATGCCCGCGGCTGCTTTTCCCGTTTGCGCGCGAGATCATCGCGACCTCGGTGCGCGATGGCGGCTTCCCGCCGCTGATGCTCGACCCCGTCGATTTCGTCGGGCTGTACCGGCAGAACATGGCGCGGCAGGCCGCCAACCAACCCACACCGGCCAAGCCGAGCTAGGCTCCCTGGCTGGCAGCCAGGTATTCGTTCCAGATCGGCTTGTCGCCGAGAGTAGCGATGAAGGCGCGATGCGCCTCGCGATCGGCGTCCGTCACGCGCGGCGTCAAGGCCACCGGCCGTTGCCGGCGTGGCATCTCGCCCGCGATACCCACGCGGATCTCCGCCGTCTCGGTTGCCAGGATCAGCACCGACTGCCGTGCGCCTATCAGGTCGATATAGACCTCGGCCAGGAGTTCGGCGTCGAGCAAGGCGCCGTGTTTGGTGCGGCGGGAATTGTCGATCGTATAGCGCGAGCAGAGATCGTCCAGCCGGTTCGACACGCCGGGATGCTTGCGCCGCGCCAGCAGCAGCGTGTCGACCAGCCGGTCGCGCGGAATCGCCGGCCGCTTGATGCGGTCGAGCTCGGCATTGATGAAGCCGATGTCGAACGACGCGTTGTGGATCACCAGCGGCGCGTCGCCGATGAACTCCAGGAACTCCTCGACCACCTCGTGGAAGAACGGCTTGTCGGAAAGGAACTGGGTCGAGAGCCCGTGCACCGCGAAGGCCTCGGCCGACATTTCCCTTTCCGGGTTCATGTAGCGGTGAAAGGTCTGTCCCGTCGGCATTCGGTTGAGCAGCTCGACGCAGCCGACTTCCACCAGGCGATCGCCGCGCAAGGGATCGAGGCCGGTGGTTTCGGTATCAAGAACGATTTCGCGCATGAGCTTTCCGGCAATCGCGGCGAATCAGATGCGCCGCCGCGGCATCTTAACGACTGCGGTTAGAATGTCCTTGATTTGCGCGCGCACGGGGTCGAGTCCATGGGAGGTATCCACGACGAAATCTGCGCGCTTGCGCTTTTCAGCGTCGGGCATTTGCCGCTCCAGGATGGAATTGAGCTTGTCGTGATCCATCGTGCCGCGCGCCAGTACCCGCTCGCGCTGAAGTTCCGGAAACGTGGTCACCACCACGACCGCATCGACGCGCTTCTCACCGCCGGTCTCGAACAACAGCGGCACATCGACGACTACGACCGGCGCACCGGCGGCTTCCGCGTCGGCAAAGAATTTCTGGCGGGACGCCCCGAGCATGGGATGCACGATCTGCTCGAGTTGTTTCATGGCTGCGGGATCATGCACCACGCGAGCGGACAATTTCGCGCGGTCGACCTTCCCGTCTGCGGTGGTACCAGGGAAGGCGGCTTCGATCGCCGGCGCCGCCTCACCTTCATAAAGTTTGTGAACGGTGGCATCGGCGTCGTAGACCGGCACCCCCGCCTCCGCAAAAAGTTTTGCGGTGGTGGACTTTCCCATTCCGATTGAGCCGGTCAGCCCCAGAATCAGCATTGAGCGCGGTCCGTCACAGCGCGAGCAAATGTTGGCTACGCAGAAAGCCGAGCAAGGGCAAGAGCGGCAAGCCCAGAATGGTGGAATGATCGCCCTCGGTTCGCTCGAACAGATGCACACCCAGGCGTTCGAGCTGGTAGGCGCCGACGCTTTGGGTCACGGCTTCTCCAGCTGCGTCCAGATAGGCGTCGATATCGGCGTCGCTCAGGGACCGCATCGTCATCCTGGCGACCACGACCGTCTCGAACATGATCCTGCCGCCGAGCGCAACGGCAATGGCCGAGTGTAGCGCGTGGGTCTGCCCGGACAGGGCGCGGATTTGCTCGGCTGCGGCTGCCCGGTCGGCCGGTTTGTTGAAGAGATGATCGCCCAGCGCCAGGGTCTGGTCGGCGCCGATCACGTGATGCCCGGCCTTTCGCTGTGACACCCACAGCGCCTTCTCCCGCGCCAACAGGCCAGCGATCTCGCCGGGCGCCGAGATGCTCGAGTTCCGTTGAATCGCGCGCTCGTCGATCCGTGCCGGCATCGCTTCAAAGGTCAAGCCGGCATTGGCGAGCAGCATTTTCCGCGCGCTGCTTTGCGACGCCAGAATCAATGCCTTCGGTCCGCGCCAGAGCGTCATGCTATTCTGCGAGCCGATGCCGCTGGCGGTCGGCGTACAGTTTCAAGATCGCCGCGGCGGTCTCCTCGATCGAGCGCCGGGTCACGTCGAGCTGCGGCCAATCAAACTTCGCGGCGAGGCGCTTGGCATAGGCGACCTCGTCGGTGACCGATTGGCGATCGATATAGTCCTCGTTGCTGGGACCCGCGCCGATGCTCAGCAGTCGGTTCTGGCGGACCTGGATCAGCCGCTCCGGCGTCGCGTGCAGGCTCACCACCAGCGGCTTGGTCAGATGCTCGAGCTGATGCGGCAGGGGAATGCCCGGTACCAGGGGAACATTGGCGGTGCGGATGCCGCGGTTGGCCAGATAAATCGAGGTCGGCGTCTTCGACGTCCGGGACACGCCAACCAGCACCACATCGGCATCATCGAGCCCTTCGACATGCTGACCGTCGTCATGCAACATCGAGTAGTTCAGCGCATCGATCCGCTTGAAATACTCCGCATTGAGCACGTGCTGGGCACCGACGCGCCCCGTGGTCGACGCGCCGAGATAGGCCTCGAACAGATGCATGACGGGCCCGATGATCGACAGGCTCGGAACATTGATGTCCTTGCACTTGTTCTCAAGCTTCAGAACCAGATCCTTCTCCAGCAGAGTGAACAACACGATTCCCGGCGATTCCTCGATCTCGTCGAGCACGCGGTCGAGCTGCTTCTGGCTGCGCACCAGGGGATAGACATGTTCCACCGGCGTCACGTTGGCGTACTGCGCGGCGACCGCGCGCGCCACGGTGATCAAAGTTTCACCGGTCGAGTCGGAAACCAGGTGGAGGTGAAAGTAATTACCTGACGTCGCCACTCGTGTGTGTGTCCTGTGAATCCCTGTGTAACTCGGTGATGGAAAAGGCGCCCGGTTTCCCCGATCCGGGATAACCCGTCACTTCTTCACACCGCCTCTACAAAGGAAAAGTCCGGCTCCCGTTTCCGATGATACCGGGGTTATGTGGACTTGTCTCTGCATAAGCTGCCAACTCATTCGTGCAAGCGTCTGAATCGGGATGCATTATTCGGTTGGACCGCCGCCGCTCCGACAACGTTGAGGGATGTGAACAAGCATCCCGCATCGGGCGAATTGTTTTTCATGAGTCCAATCCACCGACAAGAAAGACTCAAACTACAAGAATTAAGATTTTTTAGGGAAGGCTTGCCCTGCGGATAGCTCTCGGCGCAAATCGATATTGAGAGTCGCAGTACGAGCTGAACGAAACATCCGCCGATGTATGAATGGATCAAAGCGCTGCATGTCATTGCCGTCATCTCCTGGATGGCCGGCATGCTCTATCTGCCGCGGTTGTTCGTCTATCATTGCGAGGCGGAGCGCGGTTCAAAGCAATCTGAAACCTTCAAGGTGATGGAACGGCGATTACTGCGCGCGATCATCAATCCCGCGATGATCGTGACCTGGCTTGCCGGACTGTATCTGGTTTGGGCCGGACACTGGTATTTGGCGCCGTGGTTTCACGCCAAGTTCTTGCTGGTGCTGATTCTGTCGGGCGTCCACGGCTTTTTTGCCCGCTGCGTTAAGGATTTCGCCGCGGACAGGAATTCACGCAACCAGAAATTCTATCGCATTATCAATGAAGTACCGACAATCCTGATGATCCTGATCGTCGTGCTTGTCGTCGTCAAACCGTTTTCGTGAGGTGAGTGTGACTTTTACGCTGCTTGCGGAAAGCGAAGCGTTTTTCTATATTGAAGCCATCCCACCCCACGCAGGCGGATGTCGTTGCGTACCGGTTTGAACCGGCCGCCGCATCAGGTTTGAAGCCTCTACCGGCACTTACCTTTGCTTTGAGCTTGCGGACCTCTTTTTTGCGTCCGCTTTTCCTGAAGCCAGCCTGCACCCCTCCTCGAAGATATTCCACAGGACCACCCCCAATGCGGGAAATCAAACTTCAAGACCTCAAATCCAAGACGCCGGCGGAACTCGTTTCGTTTGCGGAGGAGAACGGGGTCGAAAACGCCAGCACCATGCGCAAGCAGGAGCTGATGTTTGCAATTCTCAAGCAACTCGCGGCAGCCGAGACCGATATCGTCGGCGAAGGCGTCGTCGAAGTACTCTCCGACGGCTTCGGCTTCTTGCGTTCGCCCGATGCGAACTATCTGCCGGGACCCGACGACATCTACGTCTCGCCTTCGCAGATCCGCCGCTTCGGTCTGCGCACCGGCGACACCATCGAAGGCCACATCCGCAGCCCGAAGGAAGGCGAACGTTATTTCGCGCTGCTGAAGGTCAACACGCTGAATTTTGAGGATCCGGAAAAGGCCAAGCACAAGGTCAATTTCGACAATCTCACGCCGCTGTTTCCCAATCAGCGGTTCCGGATGGAAATCGACGATCCCACCCGGAAAGACTTGTCTGCAAGGGTGATCGACATCGTCGCGCCCATCGGCAAGGGCCAGCGCGCACTGATCGTCGCGCCGCCGCGCACCGGCAAAACGGTGCTGATGCAGAACATCGCGCATTCCATCGCCGCCAATCATCCCGACTGTTACCTGATCGTGCTGCTGATCGACGAGCGGCCCGAGGAAGTCACGGACATGCAGCGCTCGGTGAAGGGCGAGGTGGTGTCCTCGACCTTCGACGAGCCCGCGGTGCGTCACGTCCAGGTCGCCGAGATGGTGATCGAGAAGGCCAAGCGCCTGGTCGAGCATGGCCGCGACGTCGTGATCCTGCTCGATTCGATCACGCGGCTCGGACGCGCCTACAACACCGTGGTGCCGTCATCCGGCAAGGTGCTGACCGGCGGTGTCGACGCCAATGCGTTGCAGCGGCCAAAACGGTTCTTCGGCGCCGCGCGCAACATCGAAGAGGGCGGTTCGCTCACCATCATCGCGACCGCGCTGGTCGATACCGGCAGCCGGATGGACGAAGTCATCTTCGAAGAGTTCAAGGGCACCGGTAACTCGGAACTGATTCTCGACCGCAAGGTCTCGGACAAGCGTACGTTCCCGGCGATCGACATCTCGCGCTCCGGCACCCGCAAGGAGGAGCTGATCACCGACCCGCAGGTGCTGAAGAAAATGTACGTGCTGCGCCGGATTCTCAATCCGATGGGCACCATGGACGGGATCGATTTCCTGCTCGACAAGCTCCGCAGCACCAAGAGCAACGCTGAGTTCTTCGAGTTGATGAATACGTAAGGCCAATGCGGCTTCGAGACGGGGCGCCCCAAGGGGCGCCCTTTCTTTTTGCGGTGCTTGCTGCAGCAGAAGCTGCAACATTCAGCGCAAATGGTGCGTTGCAGCATAAGGTGGGCGGTCAAACAACATTGCCGTTTCAATGCGGACCGCACTATTAGGCCGATGCATCCGCGCGACCAAACCATCTACGCCCTATCGTCCGGACGGCCGCCCAGCGCGATCGCCGTTGTCCGGGTGTCCGGCGCGGCGGCCGGCGCGGCGCTGGAGCGCCTGGCCGGGAAAATTCCGACACCGCGGACTGCGCTCCGCGCGCTGCTTCGCGATCCCAAGGGCCAGCCGATCGACGATGCGGTCGTGCTCTGGTTTCCCGGTCCCGCGAGCGCGACCGGCGAAGACGTCGCCGAGTTTCATGTCCACGGCGGACGCGCGGTGCTCGCCTCGCTCTTCGCCTCGCTGTCGGAAATCGAGAATGTGCGCGCGGCCGAACCCGGCGAGTTCACCCGCCGTGCGTTTCGAGAACGGCAAGCTCGATCTCACCGAAGCCGAAGGCCTCGACGATCTCATCCATGCCGACACCGATCGCCAGCGTCGCCAGGCGTTGCGTCAGCTCAAGGGTCTGCTCGGCAACCGCGCACGAGATTGGCGCGCGCAAATCATCGAAGCCTCTGCGCTGATCGAAGCCGGCATCGACTTCTCCGACGAAGCTGACGTACCCGCTGAATTGATCGCGCCGGCGCTCGGGAAGATCAAAACGCTGCTCGGCGAAATCACAGAAGTGCTTGCGGCACAGGGGCGAACTGAACGCCTGCGTGACGGGCTCGTGGTCGCCATCGCAGGTCCGCCGAACGTCGGCAAGTCGACGCTGATGAACCAGCTTGCCCGGCGCGAGGTTGCGATCGTCTCGCCGCATGCCGGCACCACGCGCGACATCATCGAGGTGCAGCTCGATCTCGACGGCTATCCGGTGACAGTGATCGACACTGCGGGCATTCGCGAGACCGACGATCCCGTCGAACAGGAGGGTGTGCGGCGGGCGAGGGCGCGCGCGGCGGAAGCGGATCTCGTGCTGTGGCTGACCGATGCTGATGGCGCGACGCCGACCGCAGAGAGCGATGCGCCGATTTGGCTCGTACGCAACAAGATCGATCTTGATTCGGCGAGGACCCCGAAGCAAAGCGAGTCGACATATGCCATCTCGGCGAGTCGCGGCGATGGACTGTCCGAGTTGATCGCCGCGTTGGTCGGCCACGCCCAGGAATTCTTCGGCGCGGCCGAGGTCGGTCTAATTGGTCGACAGCGGCAGCGCGGTCTGCTGCAGCAGGCGGCCTCTTCGCTGCAGCGCAGCATCGATGTGATCGGGAGGGGCGAGGAGCTGGCCGCGGAGGATTTGCGATCCGCCGCCCACGCTCTCGGGCGATTGCTCGGTCAGGTCGATGTCGAGGATATCCTCGACGTGATTTTCCGCGAGTTCTGCATTGGAAAGTAGCGCTATTCTTTGGTTCAACCGATTACCGCTCCCTTAAGGAACATGGTTAACGAGTTGTTTCACGTGAAACAGGCGTTCAGTTCCTCCGAAATCGCAGTGTTTCACGTGAAACGTCTTTCGAGCTTCCCCGTCGCGCTGTAGAAGTCGCCGCCATGACCGGCATCCCAGAATCATTCGACGTCATCGTCATCGGCGGCGGCCATGCCGGCTGCGAGGCCGCCGGCGCGTCCGCGCGAATGGGTGCCAGGACGGCGCTCGTCACCCACCGCTTCGCGACCATCGGCGCGATGTCCTGCAATCCCGCGATCGGCGGCCTCGGCAAGGGCCATCTGGTCCGCGAGGTCGACGCGCTCGATGGCCTGATGGGCCGGGTCGCGGACGCCGGCGGGATCCAGTTTCGGGTCCTCAATCGCCGCAAGGGTCCGGCGGTCCGCGGACCTCGTGCTCAGGCCGATCGCAAGCTCTACGCCGCCGCGATGCAGGCCGCGATCCGCGAGATCGCCAATCTGACGGTCATCGAGGGTGAGGCAGACGAACTGATCGTCTCGGCCGACCGCGTCACCGGTATTCGCCTGGCCGACGGCCGCGCGTTCGCGACCGGCGCCATCGTGGTCACGACCGGCACTTTCCTCCGCGGGCTGATCCACCTCGGTGAGCGGAATTGGCCGGCCGGCCGGGTCGGCGAGGCGCCCGCGATGGGACTTTCCAAGTCCTTTGAGCGCGCCGGCTTTACCCTCGGCCGCCTCAAGACCGGCACCCCGCCACGGCTCGACGGCACCACGATCGACTGGGGCGCGGTCGAGATGCAGCCCGGCGATGATCCGCCTGAGCCGTTTTCGGTCATGACCGATCGGATCACGACGCCCCAGATCCAGTGCGGCATCACCCGCACCACGCCCGCGACCCATGAGGTGATCCGGGCCAATGTGCATCGCTCCCCGATGTATTCCGGACAGATCCAGAGCACCGGCCCGCGCTATTGTCCCTCGATCGAGGACAAGATCGTCAAGTTCGGCGACCGCGACGGCCACCAGATCTTCCTGGAGCCGGAGGGGCTCGACGACACCACGGTCTATCCGAACGGCATCTCGACCTCGCTGCCCGAAGAGGTCCAGCTCGCGATCCTGGCCACGATCCCGGGGCTGGAGCGGGTCCGGATGGTCCGGCCGGGTTATGCCATCGAATACGACCACGTCGATCCCCGCGAACTCGATCCAACCCTTGAGACCAGGCGGCTGCGCGGGCTTTTCCTGGCGGGGCAGATCAACGGTACGACCGGCTATGAGGAGGCCGCCGCCCAAGGGTTGGTGGCCGGACTCAACGCGGCGCTTGCGGCCAGCGGTGCCGCGCCGGTCGTGTTCGACCGTGCCGACGGCTATCTCGGGGTCATGATCGACGACCTCGTCACGCGGGGGATCACCGAGCCCTATCGGATGTTCACCTCGCGGGCCGAGTATCGCCTGACGCTTCGAGCCGACAACGCCGATCAGCGCCTGACCGACAAGGGCATCGCGCTTGGCTGTGTCGGCGAGCTCAGGCGCACCCGTCACGCCACCAAGATGACCGCACTGGCAAGCGCGAAGCAACTTGCGAAGTCGCTGTCTTTGACCCCGAACGAAGCTGCGAAACATGGGCTCGTGCTGAACCGCGACGGCCAGCGTCGCTCGGCGTTCGAGCTGATGGCTTATCCCGAGGTCGGATGGACCGAGGTTCGCGCGATCTGGCCGGAGCTGTCGGCCATTGACCCCGCGATCGCGGTCCACCTGGAGATCGACGCCAAGTACGACGTCTACCTGAAGCGCCAGAGCGCCGATGTCGACGCCTTCCGCCGCGACGAGGGTCTGGTGCTGGGCGATATCGACTACACGCTCGTGCCCGGGCTCTCCAACGAGGTTCGCGGCAAGCTTGTGCGGGCCCGGCCCTGGACGGTGGGGCAGGCGGGTCGGATCGACGGGATGACGCCGGCTGCGCTCGGCATCCTGGCCGCCTATCTTCGTCGCGCGGCGCGGCGCAAGACCAAGGCGACCGCCTGATTTGTTTCACGTGAAACGAGCTCCGCTTGGGACAGCCGGCTTCAGACAAATCCGACAAGACCGCCGCGCTGGCGCTGATCCCTGTTTCACGTGAAACAGAGGCGCGGCTGGATCGATACCTCGCGCTCCTTCGGGAATGGCAGGCCAAGACCAACCTCGTCGCACCGTCGACGCTGTCCCAGCTCTGGACCCGCCACGTCGCCGACTCCCTGCAGCTCCTGAAGCTCGTGCCATCAGCGAAAAGTTGGGCCGACCTCGGCAGCGGCGGCGGCTTCCCGGGCATCGTGTTGGCCTGCGCGCTAGCGGAGACGCCGGGGGCGATGGTCCATCTGATCGAGCGCAATGGAAAAAAGGCGGCCTTCCTCCGCGAGGCCTTGCGGGTGACGTCGGCGCCGGGACTCGTCCATGCCGCGGGAATCGAGGATACTGTGGAAACCCTCGCCGCTCCCATCGATTGCGTGACTGCACGCGCGCTGGCTCCGCTACATCAACTGATAGGCTTCGCGGAGCCGCTGGTGCGAAAGGGTGCAAAAGCGCTGTTTCTCAAAGGTCAAGATGTTGAGGCAGAATTGACCGAGGCTACTAAATATTGGAATATCCAACCAAATCTTCATTCCAGCCTGACGGGCGGACAAGGCTGGATCGTCGAACTCGACCGTATCGAGCGGCGCCAGGCTTCCGCAACAGGTGGCGATCGCCATGAGCGTAATTGATAAGCCTTTTCAAGAAGATAGGGTGCCGCATCCGCCCGGGCCATCCGCGCATCCTGTCGCTGGCCAACCAGAAGGGTGGCGTCGGCAAGACCACGACCGCGATCAACCTCGGCACGGCGCTGGCAGCGATCGGCGAGCGCGTGCTGATCGTCGACCTCGATCCGCAGGGCAACGCTTCGACCGGGCTCGGCATCGACCGCAAGAGCCGCAACACCTCGACCTACGACGTGCTGGTCGGTGAGGCGCCGCTGCGCGACTCGGTGGTGCCGACCGCGGTGCCGCGGCTGCACATCGCGACCTCGACCATGGATCTGTCGGGCCTCGAGCTCGAGCTTGGCACCACGCCCGGCCGCGCCTTCCGGCTGCGCGATGCGATCGCGGCGCTGAACACCAACGCTACGCCGGAGACCGACTACACCTATGTGCTGATCGACTGTCCGCCCTCGCTCAATTTGCTCACCGTGAATGCGATGGCGGCGTCGGATGCGATCCTGGTGCCGTTGCAATGCGAGTTCTTCGCGCTCGAAGGCCTGTCGCAACTTCTGCAGACCGTCGAGCAGGTCCGCGCCACGCTCAATCCCAACCTGTCGATCCACGGCATCGTGCTGACCATGTTCGACTCCCGCAACAATCTGTCGAACCAGGTCGTGGCCGACGTCCGCCAGTTCATGGGAGCCAAGGTCTACAAGACCATGATCCCGCGCAACGTGCGGATTTCGGAGGCGCCGTCCTACGGCAAGCCGGTGCTGGTCTACGATCTCAAATGCGTCGGCAGCGAAGCCTATCTGAAGCTCGCCACCGAAGTGATCCAGCGCGAGCGCGAGTTGCGGACGCATTGAAATTTCGGCGCCACGCCGACCGCGAAGAACAATAATCATCTGGAGTGGTGCACGTGAATCCAAGGGAGCTGGCGATGGCCGACGAAGCGCGTTCGCGACTGGGCCGCGGTCTTGCAAGTCTGATCGGCGATGTCGGCGGCGAGGCGGCGCATGTCGACCGGCCGCGCGCGCAGCGCAAGGCGCCGATCGAATTTCTGAAACCCAATCCGCGCAATCCGCGCCGCGCGTTCTCCGAGGCCGAGCTTGCCGAATTGACCGCCTCGATCAAGCAGCACGGCGTGATCCAGCCGATCGTGGTCCGTCCGGTGAAGGGCACCAACGACCGTTTTGAGATCATCGCCGGCGAGCGGCGCTGGCGCGCTTCGCAGGCGGCGGGCCTGCACGAGGTGCCGATCGTTCCCGTCGACGTCAATGACAGCGACGCGCTGCAGCTCGCGATCATCGAGAACGTCCAACGAGAAGACCTCAATCCGCTGGAAGAGGCGCAGGGCTATCATGCGCTCGCGGACGAGTTCAAACGCAGCCAGGACGACATCGCGAAAATCGTCGGCAAGAGCCGCAGCCATGTCGCCAACATGATGCGGCTGACGAAATTGCCGAATGAAGTGCAGGCGCTGATTGCGTCCGGCAAATTGTCGGCGGGGCACGCGCGCGCGCTGATCGGCGTGCCCGATCCGGTGGCGGCGGCGAAGAAGATCGTCGCCGAAGGTCTCACCGTGCGGCAGGCCGAGGAGCTTGCGCACGAGGAAGGCGTGCCGGAGCGCAAGCCGCAGAAGGCGAGGGCGGGCGCCAAGGCAAAGGATGCCGACACCATCGCGCTGGAGAAGCGCGTCAGCGACGCGCTCGGGTTGGCTGTTACGATTTATCACCGCGATCCCGGCGGCTCCGTGCAGATCGGCTATCGCAGCCTCGATCAGCTCGACGACGTGCTGAAGCGGCTGGCCAAGGGAAGTTAAGCGCCAACTTATAACGTCGTCATTGCGAGCCAACGGGTCGCGCGAATGCGCGCCCGATGACAGGCTCCGCGAAGCAATCCAGCTTCTCTCCGCGAAAACAGTATGGATTGCTTCGTCGTGTCGTTCCTCGCAATGACGGCTACTACTAGCCCCGCCTTTTCGCATTGACGGCGATCGACAGCAGCGTGCGCTGCGCGATAGTGGATGCCAGCGCGGTCTGCTTGCGCATGTCGAAGGCGGCGGTGGCGAGCTGGTCGATGACAGCGGCGAGCCGCTCGACCGAAAAATTACGCAGCGCGGTCTCCGCCATCGGCTTGCGCGAGAAATGCAGCCGCGGGAATCCGCTCTCGAGCACATTTGAGGCCGGCGTGCCTTCGGCGACCGTCAGTGCGGATTTGTGCAGCCATGCGGCATGGCGTTGCGCCGCCATGATGATGACGCCGGGATAGGTGCCGGCAACCATGGCTTTGGCGAACTCACTCTCGACCAGCTCCGGCCGGCCGGCAAACGCGCCGTCGACGATCGGATCGAGCTTCAGGTCGGACGCGTCGGAAACGACGGTCGTGACATGGTCGAGCGTCACCTCGCCCTCGCCATGCGCGAACAGCGTCAGCTTCTTCAGCTCGTTGCGGGAGGCCTGGCGGTCGCCGCCGAGCAGCGACATCAGGGCCGCGCGAGCATCGGGCGCAATCTTCAAACTCGCGATCTTCAATTCGTCGTCGATAAGTTTCGCCAGATCGCGCTCGCCATCGGGATAGCAGCCGATCGCCACCGCGGTCTTCGCCCGCTCGCAGGCCTTGCGCAGCGGATTTTCCGCGCGCAACTCGCCGGCCTCGATCACGATGCGGCAATCCTTCACGCCCATGTCGGCGAGCGTGTCGATTCCGCTGGCGAAGCTGCGCGCGCCGGCGCGTATGCGGATGGCGCGGCGGCCGCCGAACAGCGGCATGGTCAGGGCTTCGTCGACCAGCCGCGACGGTTCGGCCGAGAGCTCGTCGCCGTCGAGCTTCACCATCGAGAACGGATCGTTGGGGTCGTCGACCGCGCTCTTCAGCAGCGCGTCGGCGCGCTCGCGCACCAGGCCGGCGTCGGGACCATAGAGCAGGATGATCGGCCGCGCCGGATCGGGCCGGGCCAGAAACGCGTCGATGTCTCTTCCGCGCAGCGCGACCAATTAGGAACCAGCAGAAAAGAACGACGCGAGCCGGGTCGTGATGTTGTCGGCGATCTCCTGGGCGGCGCGATCCTCGGCATCGCGGAAGGCGCGGGAGCGGGCGTAGCGCTGATAGGAGCCCGGCATGTCGTAGGTCACGCGCGAGAAGGTCGTGCCTGTCATGACAGACCTGTTGGTCGCGAGCTCGACCAGGTTGAACTGTGCGTCGATGCCGTAATTTTCGCTCGATGGCAGCTGGGTGTTGGGATCGACGATCAGGGACGCGCGGCTGGTCGAGAATTTGAGTACCAGCTTGTGGGTCGGCGGCATGCCGGTGGCGTTGCCATAGAGCTTGAAGGCGAGCGCGTTGCGGATCTCGACGCCGATACGGGCCTCGCGCGAGGCCTTCGGCTTGTCGAGCTCCGGAATATCCACGGCCATCAACTTGTCGCGCAGGCCGGGCGTGCCGTCGGCGTGCTCGGCATACATCGGCGTGAAACAGCCGGCCGCCGGCGCCGCGAGCAGGGCGACCGCGAGTAGCCGAACAGCGATCCGTGCCTTAGCCGACAACATTCACGATCCTCATGGGAACCACGATCACCTTACGCACCGGCTTGCCCCCGAGCGCCGATTTTACCGCATCGAGCGCCAGAACGGCAGCCTCGATCTGCGGATTTTCGGCCGTCCGTGGCACGGTGACATCACCCCGCTTCTTGCCATTAACCTGCACCACCAGCGTTACATTATCCTCAACCAGCAAATCACGTTCGATTTGCGGCCAACTGGCCTCGGAAATCAGGCCCCCTTGGTCCAGCACCTCCAGCATTCTTCCGCCAGATGCGGCATCATCGGGGCAACCAGGTGCACCAGGATGGTTCCGGCCTCCCGGACAGCCCAAGCTAGGTCCGGCGCAAAGTCGGCCGCTGGCCGACCCTCGCGGGCCAGCACCTCCGACAGGGCGTTGGCGAATTCGCGGATATGGGCGAGGCAGACATTGAAATGCAGCCGCTCGATGCCGCCCGAAACCTTGTCGAGCGCGCCATGGGCGGCCTTGCGCAGCGCGGTCGCCTCCGCGTTGAACTGAGCCGGCCGCGCCGCCGGCGCGGATTTGGCGATCCCGGCGGAGTCGTTCACCAGCCGCCACAGCCGCTGCACGAAGCGTGAGGCGCCCTGCACCCGCTCGTCGCTCCAGATCACGTCGCGATCGGGCGGCGAATCCGACAGCATGAACCAGCGCGCGACGTCGGCGCCGTAGGTCGCGATGATGTCGTCGGGGTCGACCGTGTTCTTCTTCGACTTCGACATCTTCTCGATCGGGCCGATCGCGACTTCCTCACCGGTCGTGCTCAGCACCGCGCGGCGGCCATTGCCGCCGGTCTCGACGGTGACCTCGGCCGGCGTCACGAAAGAGCCGTCCTTCTTCTGATAGGTCTCGTGCACCACCATGCCCTGGGTGAACATGCCGGCAAACGGCTCCTTCATGCCGATGTGACCGGTCGCCTTCATCGCGCGAATGAAGAAGCGGCTGTAGAGCAGATGCAGGATCGCGTGCTCGACGCCGCCGATATACTGGTCGACCGGCATCATGCGGTCGACGACGGGCACCGTGGTCGGCGCGGTCTCGTTCCAGGGATCGGTGAAGCGCGCGAAATACCAGGACGAGTTCGACGAAGGTGTCCATGGTGTCGGTTTCGCGTTGGGCCTTGCCGCCGCACTTGGGACAGGTGACGTGCTTCCAGGTCGGATGATGGTCGAGCGCGTTGCCCGGTCTGTCGAAGGTCGCGTCCTCCGGCAACGTCACCGGCAGATCCTTGTCCGGCACCGGCACGACGTCGCATTTCGGGCAGTGGATGACAGGGATCGGGCAGCCCCAGTAGCGCTGGCGCGAGATGCCCCAGTCGCGCAGGCGGAAATTCACCTGCCGTTCGCCGACGGCGGCGTTTCCACGCAGCTCGGCCTCCAGCCGTTTCGCGACCTCTTCCTTGGCCTGTTCGATGGTCATGCCATCGAGGAAGCGCGAATTGATCATGCGGCCGTCGCCGTCATAGGCGACATCGGTGATGACGAACGTCTTGGGGTCCTGGCCCTCGGGGCAGACCACCGGAATGTTGCCGAGCGCGTATTTGTTGACGAAGTCGAGGTCGCGCTGGTCATGCGCCGGGCAGCCGAAGATGGCGCCGGTGCCGTACTCCATCAGCACGAAGTTCGCCACATACACCGGCAGCTTCCAGCTCGGGTCGAACGGATGGACGGCGCGGATGCCGGTATCGAAGCCCTGCTTCTCGGCGGTGTCGATCGCTTCCTGCGCGGTGCCGATGCGTTTGATCTCGGCGATGAAGTCCGCGAGCTTCGGGTTCTTTGCGGCCGCGGCCTGCGCCAGCGGATGATCGGCCGAGATCGCCATGAACTTGGCGCCGAACAGCGTGTCCGGCCGCGTCGTGAAGATGCGTCAGTTCAGTTTCGCCGGCGGGCGTGGTTGCGGCATCAAGCGCAAACCTGATCAGCAGGCCTTCGCTGCGGCCGATCCAGTTGCGCTGCATCAGCCGCACCTTGTCGGGCCAGCGGTCGAGGCCATCGAGCGCGTCCAGCAGCTCCTGCGAGTACTTCGTGATCTTGAAGACCCACTGGTTCATTTCCTTCTGCTCGACCACGGCGCCGGAGCGCCAGCCGCGGCCGTCGATCACCTGCTCGTTGGCGAGCACGGTCATGTCGACCGGATCCCAGTTCACCTTGCGCTTCTCGCGCTCGGCGAGGCCCTCGCGCAGGAAGTCCAGGAACATCTTCTGCTGATGCTTGTAGTAGGAGGGGTCGCAGGTCGCGAACTCGCGTGACCAGTCGAGCGACAGCCCGATCGAGCGCAGCTGCTTTTTCATCGCCGCGATGTTGTCGTAGGTCCAGGCTTTCGGCGCGACCTTGCGCTCGATCGCGGCGTTCTCCGCCGGCAGGCCGAACGCGTCCCAGCCCATCGGATGCAGCACATTGTAGCCGCGCGCGCGCATGTAGCGCGCCAGCACGTCGCCGAGCGTGTAGTTGCGGACATGGCCGATATGGATGCGCCCGGACGGGTAGGGGAACATCTCGAGCACGTAGTATTTCGGCCGGGGATCGTCGTTCCTGGAGGAGAAGATCGACCCCTTGTCCCAAATGGCCTGCCATCGGGGCTCGGATTCACGGGCGTTATAACGTTCGCTAGTCATGGAATTGCTGAGGTTCTTTAGGATTCGGCGCCGGTTTCGGGGACGGCGGACTAGGCCATAAAAGGGCCTGCGGGGTCAACGGTTTGGGCGCGGGGCGGGGCTGCGTTTGATGGCATTCTCGTGCCCCGGATGCAGCGCGGCGCGCGTCAATCCACCGAGGTCCAATCCGCTCCACATCAGCGCTGCGCTGCTGATCCGGGGCCTACCGTTCCTCATTGCTTCATGGGTCCCGGGTCTGCGTCGCACCGCTGCGCGCCGCGTCCGGGACACGACTCCTCATTCCCGCGGCGCAAATTCGTCCGGGCTTTGCAAATTCGCCACCCCCGAAAGACAGAGGGTGCAGGGAATGCCGGGCGCTGGCCGCACCCGCAAGCCTCGTGGGCTGAAAAGGAAAATGCCCACAAGTCAGTACAGGTACGCCGACACGACCGGCATTCCCTGCGCAATGGCTTTACGGCTTACTCCGCGCTCTCCTCGGGGTACCGGGCTTGCTAGCCCCCGTCGCGAATGGATCATCTCCATTCGCTTGATCCCAGCGTCGGGGGATCAGGACCACACGGCTTGACCGTACGCGTAGCAGTGCATTCGCCTGCGCGCCGCTCGCGTCCACCACATCCCGCACCACGTGTCGTGACGATCGCGATACGCCCTCTTGGCGGGCGCGGGATGGGAGGGTTATACGCCTGTGTTCCGGTTTTCGGAAAGAGGTTTATTTTTGCGGAGAGGGCTGGACATGGCGCGTCATTTCTGAAAGGCCGAAGAGGTGTTTTGCCCGTCGCGTCGCGGCGGCAACACTCGGCGTATCTCCGGCATTGGATGTCAAACGCACCAAATGCCAGTGAGCGCTAAAGCCCACGGTTCCGCTGCGGTGGCGTCACAGGTCGGGAAAGTGTGGCTAATTCGGCCAAAAGGGCGCATGCTTGCTCTGCAGCGGCCAAACGCCGCTTGCGAAAGGCAGTCATGACAATCCGCTCGCGCCGGGAGACTGTCACCTTCAAACATCCCTTCCGGCTCAGAGGCGTGGATCGTCTTTTACCCGCAGGATCCTACAAGGTGATCACGGACGAAGAGATGATCGAGGGACTTTCGTTTGCCGCGTTCCGGCGCGTTGCGACCATGATCGAGGTGCGTGCGGAAATCGGCATGGCGATCGAGATGATATCGATCGGATCGGTCGATCTGGCGGATGCGCAGCGGATCGATGCGAGTGCGCCAAAATGAACGATGAACCGCTCGACCTCGACAAGCATCGTGGCATGGCCGCGCAGAAGGCGACCGACCTTCGCCGTGCGCTGGCGGAGGTTGAGAACAACGCGAAAAGCCTGCGCGATCGGCAGGCACATTTCGAAAGCCAGCTTCTATCGGTGCTGGCGACGTCCTGGCCGGAAGCTGCCGCCAAGGCGCGTTACGTTCTGAATCTCTATGCCGCGGGGTTATCCGCCGAGGATAGCCATCATCGCGATCTCGTCGCGGCAATATTGGAAGACTTTGCGCGCCTCGCGCGCGAGGGGTGAACGAACCGGCTTGCGGCTCAGAAGGAGCAATTCCAGTGACGCTCACACGCGGACGCTACGTCGGCTACGAATTCGACAGAATGGTCGTGCAATTCTCGATGCTGGATGGCGAAAGGGAAGTGCCTTGCGCCGTCTCGACCTCTGCGATGGACGATCTCGAGGGCCTGGCGCGATCCAGGCCCAACGAACGCGAGGCCCAATTCATGCGGCTGCGCGATCGGATTGAAGCGTGCGCCGCCGGTAAATTCCTCGCCATGGAGTTCGAAGGAAATCCATCGGGGATCATCCTGCGCAGTATCGACTTCCGCGGCTAGCGCACGCTCAACTCGCCATCGCCACGCCACCGACCACGTCGGTGATGCGCACGAAGCCGTGCTCGACCACGGTGTTGCGGCCGCGATGCTTGGCGGCATAGAGCGCGGCATCCGCCGCCTCGATCAGGTCGCCCGGGCGCTGCGTGTCGTTCGGGCTCGTGCAGGCGACGCCGACACTGACGGTGACCGACTTGTGGCTTGACTCACAGTGCGGCATCGCCAGTTCCTGTACGGCCGCGCGCACCAGCTCGCCGATCTCCTTGGCGCGCTCGACCTCGACATTGGGCAGCAGCAGGCAGAACTCCTCGCCGCCGTAGCGGCCGGCAAAGCCCATGGTGTCCGCGGCGATCGCAGACAGGGTCTCGCCGAGCCGGGTGAGACAGGCGTCGCCTTCGGGATGACCATAGGTGTCGTTGTAGGACTTGAAGTGATCGACGTCGATCATCAGCAGCGACAGGTCGCAGTTATATTGCTGCGCCTTCATCCATTCGAAATCGAGCCGGCTCTGGAAACCGCGGCGGTTGGCGAGGCCGGACAGCATGTCGATCGAGGCGATCACGGTGAGACGATCGTTGGTCGCGACCAGCTCGCGCTCGCGCTGGGCGAGCTGCGCCGCCATCGCATTGAACGCGCGCGCCAGCGGCACGAACTCCGACGGCAGGCGCTTGCTCGCGGCGCGCGCCGACGAGTCACCCTGGCCGAACCGCGTCGCCATGCCGGCCAGCATCTCGATCGGCCCGATGATCAGCTTCTCGGCGGCGAACAGTGCACCGAGAAGAACAAAGAGACAGACGAACAGCAGTTGCAGATAGGCGGTGTGGATGTCGGCCTTGATCGCCGCGGTGATCTTGTCCTCGTCGATGCTGACCAGCAGGCGCGTGCCGGTGTCGGCAATGCGGGCAAAGCTGACCGTGCGCTGGGAGCCGTCGACGGCGCCGAAGGTGAGCGATCCGTCGTCGTTGTCCGAGGTCAAGGCGCGGTCGGCCATGGCCGACAGCAGCGGGATATCGTCGATGGATTTGCCGATCTCGCCCGCCTGGTCCGGCGGGGTCGCCAGCACGGTGCCGTTGCTGTCGATCAGAACAGCCGAAATGCCGGGCCTGCCGCCGAGATTGCTCATCAGTTTCGACATCCAGTCGAGGCTCATGCTGGCGAGCATGACGGCGTCCGAATCCGGATTGATCGCCGAAACCGGATAGGCGCCCATCACGACCGGCATGTGGCTGCCCCGTGCCAGCAGGAAGTCGCTGACGACGAAGTCGTGCGTGGCCTGCGCCTTCTTGATGTAGGGCCGGTCGCCGAGATAGAGGCCGACATAGCTGTTGCCGGTCGAGCACTGCACGCGGCCGTCGCCGCCGACCAGCAGGATGTTGCGGATCCAGGGCATGTTGGCCGGCACGCTGGCGCGCAGGATATCGCAGGTGCGGCTCAACCCGCCGGCGGAGGCGCGGATATAGGCGGCCGATTTCAGCACGGTCTGGACGGAGGAGATGACTTCGCGCTGGGTGTCGGCGCTATGCCGTGTGAGATTGGCGAAATCCTGGCTCGCCTGCGCGATCTGGCGGGCGCGGTTGTCTTCCAGCGAGCGGGCGCGCTCCAGCATCAACGGCGCCACCAGGATCACGGCGAGCAGCGCCAGCCGCGCGCGGATGCCGAGAAGCTGCTTGAGTTTGACCCTCTTGCGATTGAAACTGACCGAAGACATCTTTTCCCCCTACCCCACGGGGCAAGGTAGAGGGAATCGTTGAACACGCGTTTCCCGAACTCGGTAAAATTAGAACTATCACCGTCAAACTACGGGACGATCAAACTCATGACGCCATCGAATCCCGCCGCCGTAACCGCGCATTCACCAAACGCGCTCGCCGCGGTGGAACAGGAAATCGCGCGGGCCTGCCGCGACGCCAACCGCGACCCCGCGTCGGTGACGCTGATCGCGGTGTCCAAGACTTTCGAGAGCAGCGCGATTACGCCGGTGATCGAAAGCGGACAGCGCGTTTTCGGCGAAAACCGCGTGCAGGAAGCCAAAGGCAAGTGGCCAGCGTTAATGCAGGCTTACCCCGGATTGAAGCTGCACCTGATCGGGCCGCTGCAATCCAACAAGGCCAAGGAAGCGGTGGCGCTGTTCGACGCGATCCATTCGGTCGACCGTCCGAGCATTTGCCAGGCGTTAGCCAAGGAAATCGAATCCCAGAACAGGCGCCCTGACCTGTTCGTGCAGATCAACACCGGCGAGGAGCCGCAGAAGGCGGGCATCGCGCCCGCTGACGCCGACGCCTTCATCGCGGCTTGCCGCGAGACATATGGTCTCGACGATCTCAGGCCTGATGTGCATCCCGCCGGTCGACGAGGCGCCGGCGCCGCATTTCGCGCTGACCGCCAAGATCGCCGCGCGCAACGGCTTGAAGCAATTGTCGATGGGCATGAGCGCGGATTTCGCGGTGGCGATCGCGATGGGCGCGACGCATGTGCGGGTGGGCTCGGCGATTTTCGGGCATCGCGGCTAGTTGCCCAAGACTCGGTCTACCCTCTCCCACAAGACAAGGGGAGAGGGTAATACGGAGTGCGTCGGCGAAGATGGATCGCTTCGTCGCTATGCTCCTCGCGATGACGAGAACTACCCAAACCCCACCGACACTTTCCCCAGCACGCCGAAATCCGCCTCCATGCGATCGCCCGAGGCAATCGGCAGCGGCGGATGGCAGGTGCCGGTCGTCACCACCTCGCCGGCGCGCAAGGTGAGGCCGAGCTCGCGCAATTCATTGGCGAGCCAGGCCAGCGCGACGCGGGGATCGCCCAGCACGTTCTTGCCGTGACCAATGAATTGTTGCCCGCGCATGGCGATCACGGGCTTCTCCTCGACGAGATCGCGCTTGCGCCAGTCGGCGGCATGTCGCAGCACCCAGCACGAACAGATGCGCGCAGGCATTGTCGGCGATCAGCTGCGCCTCGCCGGCGCTGACGAAATCGGCAAACCGCGAATCGGGAATCTCGATCGCCGGATGCAAGGTGCCGACCGCGTCCAGCACCTCCGCGACCGAATAAGGCGTTGCCCGCGGCGGCAGGTCGCGTGCCATGCGGAAGCAAAATTCCGGCTCGGCCACGCGCATCTCGTTGCCATGCATCGAGGCGGTGGCGCCGTCGGCAATGACGGTGTTGGCTGAGGATGCGTCCGGCCATCGGGCCCGCGACATTGATATGCTTCTGTCCGGCCTCGCTGGTGGCGGCGATCTTCCAGCCGAACAGTTTGCCCGATTTCTCGAGCTCGGCCTGGATCGCATAGCCCTCCTTGCGCGACTGCGGGCGCTGTGCGGCATCGAGCGCCGCCAAGCTTGGTGCCCGCGCGCCAGTGGCCGCTGATGGTGCGCGAGGCCGCCGCGATCTGATGTTTGTCCAACATGTTCGTTTCTCTGTTTGGGCATGATCCTTACGGAAAACCGCTTCACACCCCGCATCAAGTGCGCGGCAGGCTTTTCCGGGATCATGCCTACCCAATCACGATTCTCGTCCGCGGTCCGAGCCGCCGCAACAGACGGAGCATCGCAGACCTTGTCATGGCGACACAGCCCGCGGTTGGACCGAAATTGTCGCGCGCCAGATGCAGGAACACGGCGCTGCCACGACCGGCAATGCGCGGCCGGGTGTTGTGATCGATCTCGACGATGAAATCGTAGAGATGATCCTTGCGTTGCAGCCGGTCGCCCTTGTGGTCGCGGGCGACGCGGATCGGCCGGTTGTAATGCCGGTCATCAGGGTCTTCGCACCAGGCATCCGCGGCGCCGATCGTGCGGGCGGCGAGAAAGGTGCGCGGCCTCTGATGCCGGTCGGCGCGCCACCAGAGTTTCCGTGGGAGGAAGGTGCCGCGCGGGGTGCCGCCATCGCCCTCGCGCTTGTTGGCCCGGATGCCGCCGCGGCCAAGCGCCACGGGAACGGTCAAACCGGGGGCCGTCAGCCATCCCCGCCGGGAATTTCCGGCGCTTGAGCGAATCCTGATTCTGGAGGCTGGCCGGTTGCGCGCGCCATGAGAGTAATCCTTTGATAAGGCTTGCCTTTTCATGCGCGATGCAACCATCCTTGTCTGTTGGTTGTTGAAGGTTCATTACAGGACATTCATCGAAATGCCCGGAAGAGCTGGAGTAAGGTGCCGATCACCTTGTAAATCGGTAACGGTTCCCTACTTCAAGACGAAAATACACTGTGTTCGACCGACTACGCGAGGCGCCTCCCTGCGCCTCCCGCCACCATCAGGATGACCCCATGGCCAATGCTCGCAAGATCCTCATCGTGGATGACGATACCGATCTGCGCGACACATTGGTGGAGCAGCTTTCGCTGCATGACGAATTCGAGGCCTCCGCCGTCGATACCGGCGCCAAGGGCGCCAGCGCCGCGAAGGCCAATTCGCCCGATCTCGTGCTGATGGATGTGGGGCTGCCCGATACCGACGGCCGCGAAGTGGTGCGCTCGTTGCGCAAGGGCGGCTTCAAGGCGCCGATCATCATGCTGACCGGCCACGACACCGATTCCGACACCATCCTCGGGCTCGAAGTCCGGCGCCAACGACTATGTCGCAAAGCCGTTTCGTTTCGCCGTATTGCTGGCGCGGATCCGCGCGCAGCTCCGCCAGCACGAGGCCAGCGAGGATGCGGTGTTCTCGGTCGGGCCCTACAGCTTCCGCCCCGGCTCCAAGATGCTGACCGGCGCCAACGCCAAGAAGGTGCGGCTGACCGAGAAGGAGACCGCGATCCTGCGCTTCCTCTATCGCGCCGGCCAGCTGCCGGTATCGCGCGAGACGCTGCTGCAGGAAGTGTGGGGCTACAACTCAGGCGTCACCACCCACACGCTGGAGACTCACATTTACCGTCTTCGGCAAAAGATCGAGAAAGATGCCGCCAATCCCGAGATCCTGGTGACCGAAGCCGGTGGCTACAAGCTGGTGCCGTGATACGTTTCGGGAGGTCGAATCGTTAACCAGGCCGTCCCGGTCACCCCATGTCGATCGATGATGATGTCGCTTTGCTGGAGCGCGTCCCGACGCTGAGATTGTTGGGGCGTGGCTCGCTGCGCATGCTGGCGATCGGCTCCGAGCAGCGCAGCATCCATAGCGGCGAGTATTTGTTTCGCCAGGGCGAGGAAGCCGATTCCGGCTTCGTGGTCCAGCGCGGCGCCTTCCGCGTCGACGACGGCGCGGGCGCGCAGACCACCGCGGGGCCGGGCATGCTGATCGGCGAGCTCGCGCTTGTGGTGGCGATGCAGCGGCCGGCGAGCGCGACCGCGCTGGAAAATTCCACGGTGATCCGCATCGCGCGCAGCCTGTTCCAGCGCGTGCTGGAAAGCGATCCGGCCGCGGCGCGCCGCCTGCGCGATGAGTTCGCCGCCCGCACCAGCCAGCTTGCGAGCGACATATTGATGGCCGGCGCGAAGCTGTCGACTTAAACCTCCAGCGTCACCGTGACAGGCACATGGTCCGACGGCCGCGTCCATCCGCGCGCGTCGCGCAAAATCCGGAAATCGCTCACCGTGTCCTTGAGCGCGCGCGACACCCAGATGTGGTCGAGCCGCCGGCCGCGGTCGCCGACCGTCCAGTCGGCCGCGCGATAACTCCACCAGGTGTAGACCTTCTCGGTGAGCGGAATCCGCTCGCGCGCGACGTCGTGCCATTCGCCGGCGGCGAGCGCGGCCCGCAGCTTCTCGACCTCGACCGGCGTGTGCGAGACGACTTTCAGAAGCTGCTTGTGCGACCACACGTCGTTCTCGTGCGGCGCGACGTTGAGATCGCCGACCAGGATGTGGCGATCCGACCCGCGCGGATGCAGCGGCTCGCAGGCTTTCATCTCGTCGAGGAATCTGAGCTTGTGATCGAATTTCGGATTGAGCGCGGGATCCGGGATGTCGCCGCCGGCCGGCACGTAGAAATTATGCAGCACCAGCGGTTTTGAAAGCTGCGCCTTCGCGCCGAACGAGACCGAGATGTGGCGGGAATCGACGATGTCGCAGAAGGTGCGGATGTCGGTCGCCTCGAACGGCAGCCGGGAGATCACGGCGACGCCGTGATAGCCCTTCTGGCCGTTCAGCGCGATGTGCTCATAGCCGAGCCGCTTGAAGCGCTTCCTCGGAAACGCGTCGTCGATGCATTTGGTTTCCTGCAGGCACAGCACGTCCGGCCGGTGCGCTTTCAGGAATTTCGCGACGAGATCGATGCGCAGCCGCACCGAATTGATGTTCCAGGTTGTCAGGGAAAACCGCATGCGGACCGCGTCATATCACGGTTCGCGCGCAGGTCCGCGAGATTGTCCACAGACGCGATTGTCGGATGGCCGCGGGCTCAGCCCGGCGGCAGCGCGTAATTGGTGAAGTCGATCTTGAACATCCCGGGATCGACCTTCTTGCTCGTGTCGAGATTATAGACCGCCACCGTGGTGTCATAGCCCTGCGGATCGGTCACGGTCCATTGCTTGAGCTGGCCGTCCTTGGCCCCGAGCATCAGCATCAAGCGGCTGGTGCCGATCAGCGCCTGCTTCTCCTCGATGGTGACGGTGATGAACAGATCGTCCGTGGTGACGCCGACGACATTGGTGTCCTTCATCAGGTCGATGCGGTCGGAGAGCAGGAAGCGCAGCGGCGTCTGCGACAGCGGATAGATGTCCTGGGTCGCGAGCTTGCGGTCGCGCACCACCACCGACGAGCCATCGGCGATGATGTCGATCGGGTTCGGCGGCTCGTATTCGAAGCGCACCTTGCCGGGCTTCTGGATGTAGAAGTCGCCCTTGGTCTTGGCGCCATCAGGCCCGACCTGCACGAAATTGCCGACCAGCGTGTTCAGCGAGGAGAGATAACTGGAGACCTTGGCGGCCTGCGCCTTCTGATTGGCGTCGAAGCTCGCGAAGATGCTCGCAGGTACGTTGCGATGCGGATCGGGAATGACCGGATCCGGCGCCGCCGCCGGCGTCGCGCCCGTCGTCACCGGCCCCTTTTGCTCGGAGGCGCTCATCTGCACGCTGCCGCGCGCCTTCGGCGCCGGCTTTGGAATCGGAACGCTCTGCGCAAAGGACGACGTGCCGAACGCCGGTGCGGCGATCGCAAGCGCGATCGCGAGCGCGATCAGGCAGCGTGGCGACGGTCGATTGATTCGGGAATTTCGGTGAATTTTCAACGCGCAGTCCTGGTCAGGTTTCGGTCCTTTTACCGCGCTTTGGAAGCCGTGCGGTATCGTTTTTCCGTGAAATGTGATTGCCGCGGAGACACGACCGCGCGCCCAACTTTCATGCGTCAGAAGCCCTCTTCTTCCTCGACCAGAATCTCGCGCTTTCCGGCGTGATTCGCCTGGCCGACGATGCCTTCCAGTTCCATGCGCTCCATCAGCGAAGCGGCGCGGTTGTAGCCGATCTGCAAGCGGCGCTGGATGTAGCTGGTCGAGGCCTTGCGGTCGCGTTTGACGATCGCAACCGCCTGCGTGAACAGATCGCCGCCGCCGTCCCCTCCCATGCCGGTCGCGTCGAACACCGCGCCGTCTTCGTCGGTCGGCTCTTCCGCGGTGACGGCTTCGAGATATTCCGGCGTGCCTTGCGTCTTGAGATGACGCACGACCTTCTCGACTTCTTCGTCCGATGCGAACGGCCCGTGCACGCGGCTGATGCGTCCGCCGCCCGCCATATAGAGCATGTCGCCCTGGCCGAGCAGCTGCTCGGCGCCCATTTCGCCGAGGATGGTGCGGCTGTCGATCTTCGAGGTGACCTGGAAGGCGATGCGGGTCGGGAAGTTCGCCTTGATGGTGCCGGTGATGACGTCGACCGAGGGACGCTGCGTCGCGAGGATCACATGCAGGCCGGCGGCGCGCGCCATCTGCGCCAGGCGCTGCACCGCGCCTTCGATGTCCTTGCCGGCGACCATCATCAGGTCGGCCATCTCGTCGACGATGATGACGATGAAGGGAAGCGGCTCGAGGTCGAGCTTCTCCTCTTCATAGATCGCTTTGCCGGTCTCCTTGTCGAAGCCGGTATGCACCGTGCGCGTCAGCTCTTCGCCCTTGCCCTTGGCCTCGACGAGCCGCGCATTGTAGCCGTCGATGTTGCGCACGCCGAGCTTGGACATCTTCTTGTAGCGCTCTTCCATCTCGCGCACGGCCCATTTCAGCGCGACCACCGCCTTCTTCGGGTCGGTGACGACGGGCGTCAGCAGATGCGGGATGCCGTCATAGACGGAAAGTTCGAGCATCTTGGGATCGACCATGATCAGCCGGCACTGATCCGGCCGCAGCCGATAGACCAGGCTGAGGATCATGGTGTTGATCGCGACCGATTTGCCGGAGCCGGTGGTGCCGGCGATCAGCATATGCGGCGTGCGCGCGAGATCGATGGTGACGGGGTCGCCGCCGATGGTCTTGCCGAGACAGAGCGGCAGCTTGGCGACTGATTCGGTGGTTTCCTTTGCGGTCAGGATCTCGCGCAGATAGACCTTCTCGCGATGCGCATTCGGCAGTTCGATGCCGATCGCGTTGCGGCCGGGCACCACCGCGACGCGCGCCGACAGCGCGCTCATCGAGCGCGCGATGTCGTCGGCGAGGCCGATCACGCGCGAGGACTTGATGCCGGGCGCGGGCTCGAGCTCGTACAGCGTGACGACGGGCCCCGGATGGGCCTTGACGATCTCGCCGCGCACGCCGAAATCGCCGAGCACGCTTTCCAGCCGGCGCGAATTGGCGTCGAGCTCGGATTTGCTGAGCGGCTGGCGGTCGGAGGCTTTCGGCGCTCCCAGCATCGACATCGCCGGGAAATCCCACTTGTCGGAAGATTTGCGCGACGGCGTCTTCGGCGCGGCCTTCTTGCGGGGCGCGCGTGCGACGGGCTCCTCGTCGTCTTCCTCGTCCTCGTAATCCTCGTCGGTCTCCGGCGCGATCGAGGGCGCGGCGCGGTTTCCAAGATTGGGTTCCTGGCGAGCGAAGGAGATCGCGCGCGGCGCCGGGCTGGACGACACCAGCGAGCGATAGGCAGTGCCGAGCAGCCAGACCAGACGCGCCTTCGCGCTCATCAGCGCATGGAAGATGAAGCCGAGCGAGACCGAGCCGCGCTCCTCGTCTTCCTCGACGAACGGCGCATCGTCATCCTCGATGTCCGCGAGCTCTTCGTCGTCGCGCGGCTTGGCGCCGAGCCCGCAGGCGATCAGGAAGGTTGCGGCCATCGCCGCAAACAGCACAGCGCCGAGCACGAGCCGGTAGATGAAGCCCGGTGGTCCAAAGATGACGGCGGGGGCGCGCAGGAGCGCATCGCCGACCACGCCGCCGAGCCCGGTCGGCAGCGGCCATGCGGCGGTGTGTGGCCAGCAGCTGGCAAAGCCCGCAGCGAGCACCATGCACAGCACCCAGGCGCCGAGCCGCAGCGCCTCGCGATCGAAATGACGGTGGGTCATCATGCGCCAGCCCCACACCGCGATCGGCAGGATCACCATGATGGCGCCGAGGCCGAGGATCTGCATCAGCATGTCGGCGCCGATCGCGCCGCCATAACCCATGATGTTGCGGATCACACGAGACGTGGTGGCGTGGCTGAGACTCGGATCCTGCACCGACCATGTCGTCAGGGCCGCCGCGGCAAGCCCTGCGAAAATGATCAGGCCAAGCCCCATCAATTCGCGCAAGCGCCGCACCAGCGCCTCGCGGATCGTTGCCGGCAGATGGCCGACCAGGGGAATGACGCGTTCGATCGACGGCATGTGCCCTCGTTGCTTAACCCAAAACCTCGACCAGGCGATGCAGCGCTTCGCCGGTCGATTGACTGTCGGAAACCAGCGCGAGGCGGATGTAGCCCGCGCCGGGATTGCTGCCATCGCCCTGCTGCCGCGCCAGATAGCTGCCGGGAATCACGCGCACGCCGGCGTCGCGATAAAGTTTCACCGCGGCCGCTTCGTCGCCGCCGCGTTCGGAGACATCGAGCCAGACGCAGAAGCCGCCGGCCGGACGCTTGTAGCCATAGCGATTACCGAGGATCTGGTCGGCGAGATCGAACTTGATGCGATAGAGCTTGCGGTTTTCCTCGACATGCGCCTCGTCGCCATAAGCGGCGGTCGCGACCTGCTGCAGCGGCACCGGCACCTGGGGCGCGGCGACATTGCGCAACTCGTGAAAGGCGGCCAGAAACTTCTTGTCGCCGGCGGCAAAGCCGACGCGCATGCCCGGCAGGTTCGAGCGCTTCGACAGCGACTGGAACACAACGACGCGGGCAAAATCGGGACCGGCGCATTCCAGCATGCTGCCCGGCGCTTCGCGCGTGTAGATTTCCGAGTAGCACTCGTCGCTCAGGATCATGAAGCCGAAGCGATCGGACAGCTTTTTCAGGCGCGTGAAATAGTCTGATGAAGCGACCGAGCCCTGCGGATTGGCGGGGGAAGCGATGTAGATCGCGACCGTGCGCGCCAGGGTCGCGTCATCGAGCGCATCGAGATCGGGCAGGAAGCCGTTGGCGACCGTGGTCGGCAGATAGATCTGCTCGCAATTCGCCGCGCGCGCGCCGGCGCCATAGGCCGGATAGAACGGGTTCGGCATCAGGATCGCCGGACGGCCCTTGCGATCGCCGACATAACTGGCCGCCGTCAGCGCCGCGAAGAACAGGCCCTCGCGGCTGCCGTTCAGCACCAGGACTTCGCTCTCGGGATCGATCGCGCGCGGCAGCTTGAACCGGGTCGAGAGCCAGGCCGCCGCGGCTTGGCGGAACGGCTCGATGCCGCGGGCCAGCGGATAGCGGCCGAAATCGGCGATGTGCTGGGCCAGCACCGGGCCGACAAAGTCCGGCACCGGATGCTGCGGTTCACCCAATGACAGCGTTATCAAGGGTTTACCGGGCTTGTAGGGCGCCAGCAGCTCCGTGGTCCGGGCAAAGGGCGAGCGCTCGCTTTCGTTGCTGCCGGCGCCTTGGGGAGCGCGGGATGAAGCGGTCATGGCCATACGTGAAAGCGCCAGCATGTTGTTGAGGCTGCCGGTCGCGAAATGAGACCGGCCGAAAGCAACAAACCACCATAGATACGGCGAGGTTAAGACGCGATTAACCATCGGGCTACCCTCGACAATCTCTTGGGTGTTGCCATATGGGTTCCGAGGCTCGGCCGAATACCTCCGAGATCCACCATGGAAACCGTTAAGCACCAGCAAGGAAGGCAAGTGCAGTCCGCAGACAGCGGACCGGGATTACCTCGCCATGCATCGAATGAGCCCGGCAGTGAGCGTCGATTTCCGGCGCCGTCGCAGCACGGTCACATCGTAACTGAGCGGGCGGAATAGGGCACGCGGCCGCCGAGCCGATTCGCCAAACTGCGCGGCTCCGCCGGACCGGTCGACGCGACGACGAATGATGGACAGATGCTCCGCGGCACCCTGAATGACCAATTTCTCGTTCTGATGATTTTAGGTTGATAGTCAGGGACGGCTAACCATGATTAGGCTCGGCAGATTGGTCGGCGAGGCTGCATACTCCGGCAAGGGGCGGCGCAATACAAGTGCGAGATAATCGACGGAAGGAAATGGTCTCATGCAAAGGAGAAGCCGGCCAAGTGTTCGAGTACTCTGTTCCGGTGACTGTCGGGTGTGTCCAGTCCTCCAAATTTCCAATTGGGAGGAGCCACCGGCCTGACAGGTCTTGAAGGTTTTCTACAGGCGGCAGAAGGATTTCGCAGCTCGAAGCTGGAGCCATTCCGAGACCGCTGGAAAGCTTTCGACAAGGCCTAGAAAGCTTTCGTCTCGAGTCGGGGGCGTACGCAAATCCTCGGGCGATCAATCCCTATATGACGTCTTGATGGGCGTGCATCGGACGCTTAGGGATCGTTATCGAGATGCATCGCGAACTATTTTAAAATTCTAATCGCGCTTCAAAATCCAGGAACCTATGGCGCCCACCGGACCAGTTAAACCCCCATAGCCCACCTGACCGGACCGGCTCGCAACCCCCGGTCAACCATCAAAACCGTTAAGCACATCAGCTAACGAAGCCAAAATCGTCCGG
This sequence comes from uncultured Alphaproteobacteria bacterium, assembly GCA_963732085.1. Classification (GTDB taxonomy): domain Bacteria; phylum Pseudomonadota; class Alphaproteobacteria; order Rhizobiales; family Xanthobacteraceae; genus Bradyrhizobium. The sequence continues at coordinate 250,165 of CAVSYJ010000005.1, forward strand.
GCGCACCCTGCCGGCAAAACAAAGCAGGCGGGGGGCCTCGAACCATGCGTAGCAAGATCGTGTTGGAGAACGTGCGCCGGTTGTCGGCGATCACCTCTCTGTTCAATCAGGCGGCGGATGGCCGTCGCGCTCAAAAGATCGCGGTTCCGGAGCCGGCTGAAGAGCTGGATCAGGTCGTGCTGGCGCAGCTCGAAAGCTACTTCTGGCGTACCGAGCGGCGGCAGCCGGCACTTTAGCTGCGCGCTCTTCCAGCTTCAGCCTTGAACTGACCTACCGCTGCGGCAATCGCTCGAACGCCGGCATGCCCTCGGGCACATGGTGGAACGGCTGCTTGTCGACGGTGTAGATCGCGATCTGCGGCATGATCGCCGCGGGATCATCCAGCGTGCCGACCTTGATCACCACCAGCGGCCGCTGCGGGCGCGTCACCACATGCGTGCCGCACTCGGCGCAGAACTCTCGCGTGACGGGCTTCTCCAGATCCTTTCGCGAAAACTGCTTCGGCGCGCCCTTGGTGTATTTGAAGCCGTCGGGCGGCATCGCCACGAACATGTTCGGCGCGCCGCCAGTCATGTACTGGCATTCGCGGCAATGGCATTGCGCCTTCAGCATCGGCTCGCCCTCGGCGGCGTAACGCACCGCTCCGCAATAGCATCCGCCTTCGAGCTTCATGACGTCCTCCCGGTCTGAACAGGCGCGCATTGTTTGACGCCGCGGCAGCGCTTGGCAATCCCGATTCAACAAAAAGAAAGGGGCTCCAACTTGCGCTGGAGCCCCTCAACGGTCGGGGCATTGCCGGGTATGTGCCCAAACCGTAGTTCTGGGCGCGGGCCGATACGCTGGCCCGCGCCCGGGAGGATCACATGTTGTAGGCGCGCTCGCCGTGGTCGGTGATGTCGAGACCTTCGCGTTCGGCTTCGACATTGGGACGCAGGCCGATGATCACGTCCACGACCTTGTAGAGGATCGCCGAACCGATGCCCGACCACGCCAGCGTGGCCAGCACAGCCTTGCCCTGTGCGATCATCTGGGTGACGAGATCATAGGTACCGGCATTGTTGCCCGTGATGTTGGTGTAGTCAGTGATACCGACGCCCCCGAGCGCCGGGTTCACCAGGATGCCGGTGCCGAGCGCGCCGATGATGCCGCCGATGCAATGGACGCCGAACACATCGAGTGCATCGTCATAGCCGAACGTGTTCTTCACGGTGGAGACGAAGAACAGGCAGGCCGGCGAGACCACGAAGCCGAGCACCAGCGCGCCGATCGGGCCGGCAAAGCCGGAGGCCGGCGTGACGGCGACGAGCCCCGCGACCGCGCCCGAGCAGATGCCGAGCAGCGAGGGTTTGCCCTTGAAGATCCACTCGAAGATCAGCCAGGACAGCGCCGCACCTGCGGTTGCGACCATGGTGTTGACAAACGCGAGCGCGGTGGTCCCGGTGGCCTCGAGGTTGGAGCCGGCGTTGAAGCCGAACCAGCCGACCCAGAGCAGCGAGGCGCCGATCATGGTCATTGTCAGCGAGTGCGGAGCCATCAGCTCCTTGCCGTAGCCGGTGCGCTTGCCGATGATCAGCGCGCCCACCAGGCCCGCGATACCAGCATTGATGTGCACCACCGTGCCGCCCGCGAAATCGAGGGCGCCAGCGCCGGCAAGCCAGCCCACAGCGCCGGTGACTTCGTCGAGCTTGGCCTGCGCCGCCGCCTTGGCCGCCGCATCGCTGCCAGCTGCGGCGAGCGCCTTGGCGGCATTGGCGACGTCATCGGGAGCGGCCACGTACCAGACCCAGTGCGCGATCGGATAGTAGACCAGGGTCGACCACAGCAGGATGAACAGCATCACCGCCGAGAACTTGATGCGCTCGGCGAAGGCGCCGACGATCAGGGCGGGAGTGATCATGGCGAAGGTCATCTGGAACACGAAGTAGGCGAGTTCCGGAATGACGACCCCGTTGGAGAAGGTTGCTGCCGTCGAATTGGCGTCGACGCCATGCAGGAAGGCCTTGGTGAAGCCGCCGACCCACGGCGTCATGCTGCCGCCGTCGGAGAAGGCCATCGAGTAGCCGTAGAGGGTCCAGGTCACTCCGATCATCGAGACGATCGCGAACACCTGGGTCAGGATCGAGGCCATGTTCTTGGTGCGGACGAGTCCTCCGTAGAACAGCGCGAGGCCGGGGATCGACATCATCAGAACGAGCGCGCTGGAAACAAGCATCCAGGCGGTATCGCCCTTGTTGGGTACGGGAGCGGCTGGGGCAGCCGGGGCCGCGGGCGCCGCGTCTTTCGCGGCGTCGGCCGCGGCTTGAGCCAGAGCCGGTTCAACGAGAGCGACGGTGCAGAGCCCTGCAATGATTGCGAGAGCCGCCAATCCCGCGCCGGTGGGACGTTTGAACGTCATTTTCTATTACTCCTGAGTGGTAAGGGTGAGCGCGAAATCAGAGGGCTGCGGCATCGGCCTCGCCGGTGCGGATGCGAACCGCATGGTCGAGGTTGATGACGAAGATCTTGCCGTCGCCGATCTGTCCGGTCTTGGCCGCCGTGGTGATCGCATCGATGGTCTTGTCGACTTGTTCCGAAGTGACCGCGACCTCGATCTTGATCTTGGGCAGGAAGCTCACCGCGTATTCGGCGCCGCGATAGATTTCGGTGTGGCCCTTCTGTCGGCCGTACCCTTTGACTTCCGTCACCGTGAGACCATGAACGCCGATGGCGGTCAGGGCGTCCCGGACTTCTTCCAGTTTGAATGGCTTGATGATCGCCATAACAATTTTCATGGGTCCTATCCCCGCTTGGGCCCGGCCTTGGACGTGACCGGGCTGTTCTCGACTGAGGTTCACCACGCGGAGAGACTTCACAACGCGGCCCAGCCGGGGGCCTATAATCAAATGCCGTGCCAGATCGGCCGCATTGCCTAACGAATTATGAAGACGGGGATTTTTGCCGCCGGCCGGGGCAGGGTGGGGATGCGCTGTTCCGTCGCGCCTAGAAACTAAGCATGGCTGGTTAAAGCGTGAGCAGTGGTGCCGGAGGGTTCCCGACTGCTCACAGGTGATGCACGTTAGCGGTATTTAGCTACGTTAGAGGTAATATAGCTACTGAAGCGCCTCGCCGTGCTGGGTGATGTCGAGACCTTCGATCTCGTGCTGCCTGGAGACCCGCAGGGGTACGAAGACGCCGACCAGCCGCAGCAGCGTCCAGGTGACGCCGGCGGACCAGACCAGGGTGACCGCGACGCCATAGAGTTGCAGCAGCAGCTGGTGCGGATTGCCCTCGATCAGGCCCGAGGTCCCGCCGATGGCTGCGGTCGCAAACACGCCGGTCAGCAGGGTGCCGGTCATGCCGCCGACGCCGTGCACGCCGAACACGTCGAGCGAGTCGTCATAGTTGAAGCGCTGTTTCAGCGACGTGCAGGCCCAATAGCAGACCGATCCGGCTATGAGGCCGATGACGACGCCTTCCCAAGGCGCGACGAAACCCGAGGCCGGAGTGATGGTGCCCAGCCCCGCGACCGCGCCCGAGATCATGCCGAGCACCGACGGCTTGCGCCGCGCCGTCCATTCGATCGCGGCCCAGGCCAGCGCGCCGGCGCACGCCGCAAGATGCGTCGCGATGATCGCCATCACCGCGCGCGAATTGGCCGCGAGCGCCGAGCCGCCATTGAAGCCGAACCAGCCGACCCACAACAGGCCGGTGCCGACCACCGCGAGCGAGAGATCGAATGGCGAAAGATTTTCGGTGCCATAGCCCTGACGCCGGCCCATCACCAGCGCGGCGACGAGGCCGCCGATGCCGGCCGACAGATGCACTACGAGGCCGCCGGCAAAATCCAGTACGCCCATCGCGCCGAGGAAGCCGCCGCCCCACACCCAATGCGCCAGCGGCACATAGACGAAGATGAACCACAGAATCGAAAACATCAGATAGGCCGAGAAACGCATGCGGTCGGCGACCGAGCCCGCGACCAGCGCCACCGTGATGATCGCAAAGGTCATCTGGTAGAACATGAACAGCGCTTCCGGAATGGTCTTCGCCGCGGGATTGACGCTGTCCATGGTCATGCCGGCCAGGAAGAAGCGATCCAGCGAGCCGAGCCACGGGCCGTCGCCGACGAACACCAGCGAATAGCCGAAGGCGACCCAGAGGATGGAAATGATCATGACGGCGGCGAGGCTCTGCGCCATCGTCGCCAGCACGTTCTTCTTGCGCACCATGCCGGAATAGAACAGCGCCAGTCCCGGGATCGTCATCATCAGCACCAGCGCGGTGGCAACGATCATCCACGCGGTGTCGGCGGTGTTGATCTCGGATGCTGCAGCGAAGGCCGGCGTTACCGCACCCGCGACCGCAAGGATGATCGGCGCAGCAAAAATCGCTGCACGAAAAGAACGTGCCCCCATGATATGCCCCGGCTGTTGCTCGTTTCTTGAAACGCCTGCTCGGCCTCGTTGCCGGTGGCGGCTTGAACTTTCGAAAAAGTTAGAGAGTTAGAGCGCGTCGGTGTCGGTCTCTCCGGTGCGGATGCGCAACGCGTGATCGATCGGCGTGACGAAGATCTTGCCGTCGCCGATCTGCCCGGTGCGCGCATTCGCGGTGATGACCTCGACCGCCTTGTCGGCGAGCTCGGAGGCGACCGCGATTTCGATCCGCAGTTTCGGCAGGAAGTTCACGACGTATTCGGCGCCACGATAGATTTCGGTGTGGCCCTTCTGGCGGCCATAGCCCTTGACCTCGGTCACCGTCATGCCGTGCACGCCGATGGCGGTCAGCGCCTGGCGCACCTCGTCCAGCTTGAAGGGTTTGATGATCGCAACGACGAGTTTCATGGTCAGGCCTTGGCGGTTGAGAGGTTCGACCGTTCGGAAGGACAGCGGTCGGATCAAATCTGGCATCTTTCTGGGCAAATGGCACAAAAAATTTGCAAAGTCCCGCCGAAACGCAGCGATCTGTGACCTTCAAGCCCTATACAGGCCCGCCAGCAGTCCGCCACAATGCGGTTTTCGCGGGACGTGACGCGCCCGCACTCGATGATTGGGGGAGACGATGGCGGACCGATCCTGGTTCTTTGCATCCAACGGCCAACAGCAGGGGCCCATTCCCGAGGCCCAGTTTCGCGACTTGATCGCGCGAGGATCGGTCACGCCGGACACCCTGGTCTGGAGCGATGGCATGGCCGGCTGGCAAAAGGCTGGCGACGTCCCGGGGCTGATGGCCAGCGCGTCCCGTCCGCCGGCAATGCCGCAAGGCGGGCCTCCGCCTGTCATGGCCGGGGGCGGTTACGGTGGCGACTATGGTCGCGCGGCACTGTCGATCGACTTCGGCATCTGGGCGTTCGTCTGGCGCAGCCTTCTGTTCTTCCTCGGCGCGCTGTTTGTAATTCCGCTGCCTTGGGTCCTCTGCTGGTACGCGAACTGGTTCGTGTCCCGCGTCCACGTTCCCGGACGGCCCAATCTCTCCTTCGCGGGCAAGCCCGGTACGCATCGCCCTGTGGTACTTCGGCATGATCGTCGTCATGATCATCCTCGGCGTGATCGCATACGAGGCCGACATCCAGGCAATCAGCAATGTGGGAGGGATCGTCCAGCTCGTGGTGGACTGGCTGTTCCTGCTTTACCTGATTGCCAATCTCGCCTCGAACGGCCAGCCGCTGGGCTTGAGCTTCTCCGGCTCGTTCTGGGCCTATATCGGATATACGCTTCTGGCGTTGATTGCCGTCATCACCATCATCGGCTGGGCATGGGTCTATGTGGCGCAGATTCGCTGGTTCTGCCGCAACATCCAGGGCACGCGCCGGCAGATCGTCTTCAAGGGCACCGGCCTGCAATTCCTCTGGCGCGCGATCGTCGCCGGGCTCGTAAGTTCGCTGATCATCCCGGCTCCCTGGATGTATCGCTGGATGCTCCGCTGGATGGCGTCGCAGACCGAACTCGTCGAGCGCGTGTAGGGATCTTTGTGTTTGGCGCATGATCTCCGCGCAAACGCCTTCGGCGTTTGTCGCGAGGGAAAACCGCTGCACACTTTTCCGGATCATGCGCTAGCGCCGCTCGCGCACCGAGCCTTCCTGCGCGACGGAGGCGACCAGCGTGCCGTCCGGTTTGAAGATCAGGCCGCGCGTCAGCCCGCGGCCGTCCTGCGCGCTCGGTGAATCCTGGGCGTAAAGCAGCCATTCGTCGGCGCGGAACGGGCGGTGAAACCACATCGCATGGTCGAGGCTCGCCGGCATCATGCGCCTGTCGAACAGCGTGCGGCCGTATCGCGCCATCACGGCATCGAGCAGCGAGAAATCCGAGGCATAGGCCAGCGCGCACATATGCAGCGCCGGATCGTCGGGCAGTTTTGCCGCGGTACGAATCCAGACATGGATGCGGCCGTCGTCGATCTTCTGACCGAAATAGCGGCCGAGCTCGCACGGGCGCAGCTCGATCGGCCGGTCGGATTCGTAATAGCGGCGGATGAATTCCGGCATCTCGCGGAACATCGGCTGTTTGGAGAGTTCCTCGGCGGTGAGCTTCTCCGGCGGAGGCACGTCGGGCATCTTCTCCTGATGATCGAACGCACCCTGCTCCTCGGCATGGAACGACACCATGATCGAGAAGATGGCGTTGCCGTGCTGGATCGCGGTGACGCGGCGGGTCGAGTAGCTCTTGCCGTCGCGCAGCCGCTCGACCTGGTAGATGATCGGGATCTGGGGATCGCCGGGCAGGATGAAGTAGCAGTGGATCGAGTGCGGCAGGCGGCCCTCGACGGTGCGGCAGGCCGCGACCATCGCCTGTCCGATCACCTGTCCGCCGAACACGCGCTGCCAGCTCGTCTTCGGGCTGTTGCCGCGGAACAGGTTCACCTCGAGCGGTTCGAGATCGAGGATGGCAATCAGGTCGATCAGGCTTTTGGACATTAACACTCTCTCTTTCGTCATTGGCGGGCTCGCCGCTTAGGGCGTCCCGGAATGACGATTTCGGGGCTTGTTTCACATACTTCTTTCGCCCAGCTATAATGTGGGCGCAAGCGTATGAGTGAGCAGGTTTCCATGTCGGCACAGCGAAGCATCGTGATATGCGGGGGCGCATTTGCAGGGCTGGCGTTGGCCGTGGCGTTGCGCCAGGGGCTTGGCGCGGACACCCCTGTCATCGTCGCCGACCCGGCGCTGGCCACGCGGCCGAGCCGCGATCCCCGCGCGACCGCGATCGTCGCTGCCTGCCGCCGCCTGTTCGAGACGCTGGGCGCTTGGGAGCAGGTCGCGCCGAGCGCACAGCCGATATCAGACATGGTGGTCACCGATTCGAAGCTGGCGGATGCCACGCGTCCGGTGTTCCTCACCTTCGCCGGCGATGTCGAGCCCGGCGAGCCCTTTGCGCACATGGTCGAGAACCGTCATCTGATCGATGCGCTGGTGGCGCGCGCGCAAGCCGAAGGCGTCGACCTGCGCGCGACGGCGGTCACGTCATACGAGTCGCGCAGCGATGGCATCGAGGTGACGCTCGCGGACGGAAGCCGGATCGAAGCAAGCTTGCTGGTCGCGGCCGACGGCGCGCGCTCGAAGCTGCGGGAGCGCGCCGGCATCGCCACCCATGGCTGGGATTACGATCAATCCGGCATCGTCGTCACCGTCGGCCATGAGCGCGACCATCAGGGCCGCGCCGAGGAGCACTTCCTGCCCGCGGGGCCGTTCGCGATCCTGCCGCTGACGGGGAAGCGTTCGTCGCTGGTCTGGACCGAACGGCGCTCCGAAGCTGCTCGCATCATCGCACTCGGCGAAGAGGGATTTCCACGGCGAGCTCGAGCAGCGCTTCGGCCTGCATCTCGGCGAGGTGAAGGCGCTCGACAAGCCGCGCGCGTTTCCGCTGTCCTATTTCGTCGCGCGTTCGTTCATCGCGGAACGGATGGCGCTCGTCGGCGACGCCGCCCATGTGATCCATCCGATCGCGGGCCAGGGCCTCAATCTCGGTCTGAAGGACGTCGCCGCACTGGCCGAGGTCGTGGTCGATGCCGCGCGGCTCGGCATGGATATCGGTCAGGCCGACGTGCTCGAGCGCTATCAGCGCTGGCGGCGTTTCGACACCATGGCGATGGGGCTCGCGACCAATTCGCTGAATTTCCTGTTCTCCAACAAATCGACCTTGCTGCGCACCGTGCGTGACATCGGGCTTGGCCTGGTCGACCGCGCGCCGCCATTGAAGAGCCTGTTCATCCGCCAGGCCGCCGGGCTGTCCGGCGAGGTGCCGCGGCTGTTGAAGGGCGAGGCGCTTTAATTGTTTGCGCATGATCGTCCGCGCAAACGCGTTTCCGCGTTTGTCGACGAGGCAAGACCGCTGCACACTTTCCGGACCATGCGCTAACGCTTCATCCAGAATGAAATCCGCGATAACCGCGATCATGTCGGCATCGAGCGGCCGTTCCGGCTGATTGTAGGCGGCGAGATCGTCCGCCTCATCAGAGACATCGACCAGCACGTGATTCATCTCTGGGACCCACAGCGTCTTCGCCGCGAACGCCGCCGTCGTCAGCGCAAGGAAATCCAGCCGCGCGAGCTGGCTGTCTCTTCCGCCGGCCACGATCAGGATCGGTTCCTCGATCTTCTGCAAGGGCGGAATCGGATCTTCCCTGAAAGCCGAAGCGATGCCGGACTGCAGCGATGGCGGGATCGCAAGCCCCGGCGGCGGCGGATCGACGATCTCGCCGGCCATGATGGCGTCGATGGCCTTTGCGACGGCTGCAAATTTATCGGGCGGAAGCTTCTTCTCCAGCTGCGCCTTGAGCAGATCGCCCTGCTTGCGCGCGGCAACCGCCAGCAGCACGAGCTTGTCGACGGGAATGCGGCGCGCGGTGAGAATCCCGACCAGCCCGCCTTCGCTGTGGCCGATCACGATGACCCTCGAGAATTTGCCGCCGGCGCGCAGATGACGTCACCAGTGCTGCGGCATCATCGACATAGTCCTTGAAACGAAAATCCTCCGGCTTGCCATAGTCCGGTTTCCAGCCGCCGGCGCCGCGCTTGTCATAGCGCAGCGTGGCGATGCCGCGCGCGACCAGCGCGTCCGAAAGCTTCTTCAGGGTGGCCGGCTTGATCTGCGGTCCGTTGCCGTCGTGATCGGTCGAGCCGGAGCCCGCGATCAGCAGCGCGACCGGCGGCTGCTCGGTTCCCGACGGCGTCGACAGCCACGCATCGATCGCGCCGACGCGAATTTTGCTCTCGTCGGCGAGCGCAGCGCCGGTCGAAGACCGCGACGGCGAGAAAACATGCGAGTGCAGCAGCGGTCGCCTGCATGCGCGGAATCATTCGATCTTGCGCGCTTCCTCGGGCAGCATGATCGGGATGCCGTCGCGGATCGGATAGGCGAGCTTGGCCGAACGCGAGATCAGCTCCTGCTTGCCCGAAATCGAATTCGAGCGGGCCCTTGGTCAGCGGGCAGACCAGGATTTCCAGCAGTTTCGGGTCGACGGTGTTTTCGGGGCGTTCGGGCACTGCGTTCATCATCCAGGTCTCCGTGGCGTTGGCGCGCCCCCTTTAGCACAATCGAGCGACGCATTGTCGCGGTCGGGCTGGGCGGCGTTCATATTCCCGGTCTCCGCGCATAAGGTCGCAGCAGCCTGGAATTGTGACAGGGGCGGCAAGCGCCCGGTGCGGGAATAAACGGCAATCCGGTCGCCGGTTAGATGATTAACGAAAGGCCTGTGACGGTTGCGTGACGGTTCCCCGGCGCGTCAAGGTTACCGAGCAAGTCTAGGTTTGATGTGAGCCATTTCACACGCGGGAACATTGACTTGGGGTTACCGTCCCAATAACGTTTTGGTTGAAATTTCGTAAATGGGCCGCTTCTCCGGTGTGCCGGGGGCTTTGGAAGCGTGCTGGGGGTATCGCGTATGGCGAGCGAACGAAGAATCGCTGCTTTCGGACCCAATCTATTGCGCACACATCTCATGGTCCCATTGCCGGGGCCGCGTTCTCTGCGAGCACATTCGAACCCCCTGATTGCCTCATGGAAGGCGCTCTTGCACGCCGCGATCTAAGCGCGGCGCGAGGAATTTCGCATGACCACGACCGTTCCGGCCTACACGTTTGGCGGCATCACACGTCCCGCGCTCATCCTTGACGACACGGGCCATATCATCCTGTTCGGCGCGGCCGCCGATTTCGCCGCGACTTATGGACTGAAGGCGCTCTATGCCGGGTTGCCGCCCGGAACGCCCTATCCGCCGATCACGAACTCGCTGTCGACTCCCACCGACAGCAATGGTGGCGCCAACAGCGTCGCCGAAGGCGCGCCTGCGGGGACCGACGGTCGGCATCACCGCTTCGGCAACCAGTCCGATCGGCAGCACCACCTATTCGCTGGTCGGCGACACCTCGCATGGCGGCTTCACCATCAACGCCACCACCGGCGTCGTCACCGTCGCCGATCCCACCAAGATCGATTTCGAGAGTTCGCCGGGCCACGCCTACACCGTCACCGTTCAGGCCTCCGACGGCATCGTCAGCTCGACCCAGAACTTCAACATCGCCGTCACCGATGTCGCGCCATCGGCGCCGACCGACACCAATGCCGGCGCCAACACCGTCACCGAGGGCGCGCGCGTCCGGCACCGCCGTCGGCGTCACCGCGCATTCGACCGACATCAATGGCGGCGCAGTGACCTATTCGCTGACCGGCGACACCTCGGGCGGCGGTTTCAAGATCGACGCCAACACCGGCGTCGTCACGGTCAACGACGCCACCAAGATCGACTTCGAGAGCAGCGCGCCGACCCACACCTATACCGTCACCGTGCAGGCCAGCGACGGCACGCTGCCAAGCACCACGCAGACCTTCACCATCAATGTCGCCGACGTGCCACTGCCGGCGCCGACCGACACCGATGCCGCCGCGAACACCGTGGCGGAAGGCGCCGCGGCCGGTACGCATGTCGGCATCACAGCTTCGGCGATCGACCCGAACGGGCCGACGACTCACTATTCGCTGATCGGCGACACCTCCGGCGGCGGCTTTACGATCGACCCCAATACCGGCGTCGTCACCGTCGCCGATCCGACCAAGATCGATTTCGAGAGCACCGCGCCGGGCCACGCCTATTCAATCACGGTGCAGGCCAATGACGGGATCGCGACAACGTCGCAAAGCTTCAACATCGCCGTCTCCGACGTCGCGCCGTCGGCGCCGTTCGACTTCAACCCCGCCGCCAACACGGTTGCGGAAGGCGCCGTCAACGGTTCGACCGTCGGCGTCACCGCCTTTCGACCGATGTCAACGGGCCGGCGGTGACCTATTCGCTGACCGGCGACACCTCCGGCGGCGGCTTCACCATCAATGCCGCGACCGGTGTGGTCACCGTCGCCGATTCCACCAAGATCGACTTCGAGACCTGCGCCGGGACACGCCTACACCGTGACCGCTCAGGCCAGCGACGGCACGCTGACGAGTTCGCAGGCCTTCACCATCGACGTCACCGATGTTCCGCCGTCGACGCCGGTCGACAGCGATGCCACCGCCAATGCGGTCGTCGAAGGCGCCGCCGCTGGCACCACATGTCGGCATCACCGCGCGTCGACCGATATCAACGGACCCGGCGGTCACCTATTCGCTGATCGGCGACACCACCGGCGGCGGCTTCACCATCAATGCCGCGACCGGCGTCGTCACCGTCGCCGATCCGACCAAGATCGACTACGAGAGTGCACCGCTGCACTCTGACATCATCATCGTGCAGGCCAGCGACGGCACGCGACCAGTTCGCAGACCTTCACCATCGCCGTGACTGACGCTCCGCCATCGGTCCCGGTCGACAGCGACGCAACGGCGAACTCCGTCGTCGAAGGCGCGGCCTTCGGCACCACGGTCGGCGTCACCGCGTCGTCGACCGATCTCAATGGACCGGCCGTCACCTACGCGCTGACCCTCGACAGTTCGGGCGGCGGCTTCACCATCAACGCCACGACCGGCGTCGTTACCGTCGCCGACCCCACCAAGATCGACTACGAGAGCTCGGCGCCGAGCCACGCCTACACCGTCACCGTGGTGGCCAGTGACGGCACCCTGGGCAATGGGCAGACCTTCACCATCGGCGTGACGGATGTCGCGCCATCGACGCCCGTCGACAGCAACGCCGCAGCCAACACGGTCGTCGAAGGCGCCGCCAATGGCTCAACCGTCGGTGTCACGGCCTCGTCGACCGACGTCAACGGCCCGGCCGTGACCTATTCGCTGACCGGCGACACCTCCGGCGGCGGCTTCACCATCGACGCCACAACCGGCGTCGTGCGGTCGCCGACTCCACCAAGATCGATTTCGAGAGCACGGCGCCCGGCCACACCTACACCGTCACGGCGACCGCCAGTGACGGTACGGATTCGAGCTCGCAGACCTTCACCATCGGCGTCACCGACGCGCCGCCGTCGACTCCGGTCGACAGCGACGCGGCCGCCAACGGCGTGATCGAAGGCGCTGCCGCGGGCAGTACGGTCGGCGTCACCGCGTCGTCGACCGACGTCAACGGCCCGCCCGTGACCTATTCGCTGACCGGAGACACTTCCGGCGGCGGCTTCACCATCAATGCCGCGACCGGCGTCATCACCGTCGCCGATCCCACCAAGATCGATTTCGAGAGCACGGCGCCCGGCCACAGCTAACCGTCACGGCGACAGGCCAGCGACGGCACGGATGTCGAGCTCGCAGGCCTTCACCATCGCCGTCACCGACGCGCCGCCATCGACCCCGGTCGATGCCGACGCCGACCACCAATACGGTCATCGAAGGTGCGGCCAACGGCACGACCGTCGGCGTCACCGCGTCCTCGACCGACGTCAACGGCCCGGCCGTGACCTATTCGCTGACCGGCGACACCTCCGGCGGCGGCTTCACCATCAACGCGACGACCGGCGTCGTCACCGTCGCCGATTCCACCAAGATCGATTTCGAGAGCACGGCGCCCAGCCACACCTACACCGTGACCGCGACGGCCAGCGACGGCACGGATGCGAGCTCGCAGACCTTCACCATCAACGTCACCGACGCGCCGCCGTCGACGCCTGTCGACAGCGACGGCACCATCAACCAGATCTCGCAGAACGCGCCCAACGGCACCTATACCGGCCTGACGGCGTCGTCGACCGACGTCAACGGACCGGCGGTGACCTATTCGCTGGTCGGCGATACCTCCGGCGGCGGCTTCACCGTCGATCCCGCGACCGGCGCCGTAACGGTCGCCGATTCCACCAAGGTTCCCTTCAACGCCGGGAATCCGACCTTCGACGTCACGGTGCAGGCCAGCGACGGCACGGATACGGCCCAGCAGACCTTCACCATCGGCGTCATCCAGAACACGCCGCCTGTCGCCAACGACGATTCGTTGTCAGCGACCGAGGCCGGCGGCGTGAATAACTCGGTCGCAGGCTCCAATCCGTCGGGCAACGTCGTCCTCGGCACAGGATCGGCCGGCGCCGTGCAGGATACCGACGCTCAGGATCCCTCGACCGCGCTGACCGTGGTTGCGGTCCACACCGGCCCCGAAGGGGCGTCCACCGGCACCGGCACGGTCGGCTCGGCACTGGTCGGATTGCACGGAACCCTGACGCTCAACAGCAACGGCGCCTACACCTATGCCGTCAACCAGACCGACACGCAGGTGCAGGCGCTGCACACGTCGGCCGATACGATCACCGATGTCTTCAACTACACCATCCAGGACACCGGCGGTCTGCAGGACACCGCGTCGATCACCTTCACCATCCATGGCGCCGATGATCTGCCGCTGGCAGTCGCCGACACTGGCACCATGACGCAAAACTCCGCCCCGACCTCGTTCAACGTCATCGCCAACGATTCCCAGGATCCGGACTCCACCGCGTTGAACACCATCACGCTCGGGCCGGGCAGCATCACCGTCAGCGGTCCGGCCGGCGAGACCATGACGAATAGCGACGCGACCGCCGCGATCGTCAGCAACCAGGTGCAGGTCACCCTCAACAACGCCGACTTCAAGCAGCTTGCGCTGGGCGAGAGCGCGACCGTCACCATCCCCTACACGCTGACCGGCGACGTCGGCGAAACCTCGTCCGCCAACCTCGTCGTCACCGTCAACGGCGTCAATGACGTGCCGGTCGCGGTGGACGACACCGGCAGCATGACCGAGGACCAGTCGGGTCACGCCTTCACGGTGCTGAGCAACGACACGCTCGATGCCGACCACGGCGCGCCGAACAATGTCACGACCGGCGCGATCACCAATCTGGTCAGCGCACCTGGTGGCGAAGGCATCAGTGCCTCTGACGTTCGGTTTCAGCGTCAACGGTTCGAACCAGGTCGTGGTTAACGCTGGACGCCAACTTCCAGCATATGCAGGACGGACAGAGCACCACCTTCGATGTCGCCTACACGCTGCATGGCGATCAGGCCGGCGACACCTCGACCGCCGAGTTGCACGTCACCGTGACCGGCGTGAACGACGCGCCGCGTCGCGGGCAATTTCACCTTCAACGGCATCAACAGCGCGACCGGCAATACCGATCTCATCGTCCACGATCCCGCCAACGCCGCGCCCGACCGAGCCGCCCAACAAGACGATCATCGGCGCAGCCTGCTCTCAGGCGCCAGCGACGTCGACGGTCCCGGACCGCTGATCGTGGTCGCCGGGACGATCGCGACCGCGCATGGCGGTCACGTCGACCATGCAGTCGGACGGCGACTTCATCTACAAGCCGCCGGTCGGCTACACCGGACTACGGACTCCTTCACCTACCAGGTCTCGGACCAGAACGCCGGCGCCTCCGGCGTCGGGTATCGGCACGGGAACGGTGACCCTCAACGACATCGCGCCGAACGTCTGGTATGTCGACGCCAACGCCGCGGCCGGCGGCGACGGATCGTCGGAGAATCCGTTCAATGACTTGTCGCACCTCGGCACCGGCGGCGTCGATGGCGCGGGCGACACCATCTTCCTGGAAGGCTCCGGACAGACCTTCACTACCGCCGCGGGCGGGCTGCAACTCCACAACAATGAGCAGCTGATCAGCCAGAGCGCCGGCCTCGTCGTTCCCGACGGCGGCGGCGGCGCCGGCACGGTCACGCTGGTATCGGCCAGCGGCTCGAACGATGTCATCAACGGCGGCGTCATCCTCGCCAGCGGCAACAACATCCAGGGCGTCAATTTCGGCTCAAGCTCGACCTTCTCGCTGTCGGGCGCCAGTGTCGGGACGCTCGACGGTCGACAACATCAAGCAAGGCGTGATCAACAACACGCGGCGGCGGTGCCGCGATCAGCATCACCGGCACCGGGAACGCGCTGACCTACGGACTTCGGCTCGCGTCACCTCGAGCCACGGTACCAACGGCATCATCATCAATAACGCCAGCGGCACCTTCCATGCCCATGGCGGCGACATCTCCGGCGCGTCGGGCTCCGACGTGTCGCTGAACACCGGCACGCTGAATTTCACTGACGACGGCACGATCACCGACTCGACCGGCACGGTCGTCTCGATCAGCAACATGACGAATGGCACGCAATCCTTCACGGGTACGATCGGAACGACAGGAAGCACTGACGGCGCGATCAGCCTGTCGAGCAATACCGGCGCTACGATCGATTTCAGCGGCGGCATGGCCCTCTCGACCGGCACGACCAACGCGTTCAGCGCGTCCGGCGGCGGCACGGTCAATGTCACCGGCACCAACCACCTGACGACCACGACCGGCACCGCGCTCGATGTCGCCAATACCAATATCGGCACCTCGGGCCTGACCTTCCACGACATCAGCGCCAACGGCGGCACCAACGGCATCGTGCTCAACAACACCGGCACCGCCGGGACCAATGGCGGCCTGACGGTCACCGGCGACGGCTCGACGGCGGGCTCGGGCGGCACCATCCAGGGCACCGTGCAGGGCGCGCTGTTCACCGACACCAAGGGCCTGTCGCTGTCGTACATGAACTTCACCAACCCCGACAGCGGCAACGGCACGTCGATCAATGCCTTCGACTCGACGTTCAACAGCGCGGCCGAGGCCGGCATCAATCTGAACAACGTGACGGGCGCGACGCTCGATCACCTCAACGTCAACGGCAACGGCGGTTCCGGCGGCGTGCAGGACGGCATCAACGGCATCAGCGTTTCCAATCTCACCATCAGCAACACAACGGTGGTGGGCTTCGGCGATGACGACGGCACCAACAACTCCGAAGGCGACGTCAGGCTGTTCAATCTGAGTGGCACGTCGAACATCACCAACTCGACCTTCGGCTTCGTGCCAGGCGACGCCTCGGCCGGCGACAACCTCGTCGATATCCGCAACACCACCGGCACGTTGACGCTGAACGTCACCGGCAGCACGTTCCACAATACCGCCGACTCCACCA
Source organism: uncultured Alphaproteobacteria bacterium (assembly GCA_963732085.1). Lineage (GTDB taxonomy): Bacteria > Pseudomonadota > Alphaproteobacteria > Rhizobiales > Xanthobacteraceae > Bradyrhizobium. The sequence goes on from CAVSYJ010000005.1 coordinate 266,506, forward strand.
GCGGGGCGGACGGCCTTCAGGTCAACAGCCTGAGCAACTCTGTCGTCAATCTCAACGTCTCGCACAGCACGTTCACCAATCTGAAGACGGCCGGCATCGACGCCTTCGCCCGCGACACGTCGACGCTGAACGTCAACATCACCGACGGCGGCACGGCCGGCAACGGCAACAGCTTCACGCCGGGAACGGTGGCGTACGCGCGCCATCGGGTTGAACGCCGAGGACACCGCGAATCTCAATTTCAACATCAACCGCAACACGACCATCTATGGGTATGGCGGCCCCGATCGTCGAGATCTTCGGCATCAACAACGTCGGTCATCAACGGCCACGTCGACAACAACAGCGATATCGCGAACAACGGCACGACCAATCGTGCCGGCAGCCCGCTCGATTTCGACATCGAGGACAACTCCACCGCAGCGATCGAGGCCAGCGGCAACACCATCAACAATGCCGGCCAGGATGCGGGCATCGTCGCGTTCGCCGCAGGGACGGCGGCAACACCAACACAGGCCACTCAGGACCTCACGATGGCGAGCAACACCATCAACCTGACGGGCACCAACCTCAACGCCAATCAGTTCAACGACGGCATCCTGCTGGTGCCCGGCGCCAATGCCAACGACACCACCACCATCTTCGCGAACGTCCACAACAACTCGGTGACGGGCATCTCGGGCCCGACCGCAATGTCGCCTTCGTCGTCGAGAACACCGGCGGCCCGGCTCGCATCTCTATCTCCAAAACTTCACCACCAACACCAACACGACCTGGAGCGCCAACAACAACACGCCGGCGAATTCCACGCTCGAGCTCAACTCGCCGGCGTCAGCGGCGATTCCCGCGGGCCACAATGGCGGCCATCACCGATCCTGCCGTCGAATCCGAACGCGCTGTTCTCGGCTTCGGGCGGCGTGGCGGCTCTCAATCCGACGCAAGGCGAGACCAATCTCACCCAGGCGGAGCTCAACAAGGCGGTCGCGGCCGCGATCGCCAATTGGACCGCTGCCGGGCTGTCGCCCGACAAGATCGCCCAGCTCGAGCACGCCACCTACGATGTCGCCGACATCACATCGGGCTGGCTCGGCCAGTCGACGCCGGGCCATGTCACCATCGACGTCAATGCCGACGGCCATGGCTGGTACATCGATCCGACGCCGACGGACAATTCCGAATTCGGGGTTGCGCTGAGCAGCACGGCCCTGCTGACGGATTCGACCACGGCCGCGGCCGGTCACATCGATCTTCTGACCGTGGTCGAGCACGAGATGGGCGAGCAGCTCGGTCTCTCCGACCAGTTCGACCCCTCGGCGGCCGGTACGCTGATGTCTGCGTTCCTGGCCAATGGCGATGCGCGAGCTGCCGAGCAGCACGGATGTCGCCCAGGTCAACGCGACGGAGGTCGTGTCATCGTGGACCGATAAATTGTCGCTCAATGGCGGCGACAACTTCAACTACGCGCCGCCGTCGTCGCCGCCGCCGCCAACGGCGCCAACGGACACGGCCCCGTCCCAATCCGTCGCATCCGACCCCGGGGCCACGCCGGGAATGCCCGGGCTGGGCGGCGGCGATGCCTTCCAGTGGGCAAACACCGACACCCACACCGAGGCGGGAGGCCTGACCATCACGACCTCCTCGAGCACCACTCCGATCCAAACCGTCGGCCTCGGTGTAATCACCATCAATCCGGCCACGGACGCATTCGACTGGCCGCCGGCGCAGAACAACACGCCCGCGCCCGACACGCATACTGCGGTCGTCGACACGACCACCGTGCACGATACCGTCGCTGCGATCCTGCCGGACGCGCATACGGTCGCGACAGTTGGCCTCGGCGGATATTCATGATCCACTGATCCGCGAGCTGGCGATCTCCATGCAAACAAAAAGGCCGGCATCACGCCGGCCTTTTTCTTATCTGAACTGGATCCGATCAGTACCTGGCGACGACCGGGCCGCCGAAGTGATAGTTGACGCGCACCGTGCCCATGTCGACGTCCTGGCGAATGCGGTCGGTGCCAAAGAAGAAGCCGAAGGTGTCGGTGAACCTGTAGAGACGATCCTGCATGAACAGGTGATTGTATTCGGCGGCCACCGACCAGTTCGGCGCAAAGCCGAATTCGACGCCGGCGCCGACGGTGCCGCCCCAGCGGGTGTCGTCGGGTGTCGTGGCGGTCAGCACGTTGCCGACCGTGGTGTTCACGCTGAAGCGATCGGCGACCACGGCGGCGCCGCCCTTGACGTAGAGCAGCACGTTGTTCCAGGCCCAGCCCACCTGACCGGTGAACAGGCCGATGGCGTCGATCTTTCGAGATATTCGTGAAGGCCGGGAAGAGCTGGCTGATATTCGAACCGCGCAGATTGGCCCAGTCGCCCTGCGCCTCGACGCCGAATACCCAGTTCGACGCCTGCCAGCGATAGCCGATCTGGCCGCCGGCCAGACCGCCGGTGGCGTCATGGCAGCCCTCTGACGCGATGAACACGCCGGCCTGCGTGGTGAAGTCCCAGCACTTGTGGCTCGATGCGCCGCCGCCATTGGCGCCGACGTAGAAGCCGCCCCAGTTATAGACCGGCGCCACCATTGGAGGAGCCTTGGTATAGGTCCGGGCCGGCAGATCGGCAGCGGCGGCGGGAACGGCAAGACCGAGGGTCAGCAGGGCGACTGCGCTCAGGATTTTCTTCATCGGACGTCTCCGGATTTCTGGCCGGAAAACTACCGGGATTCGACCGCCCTGACTGTCACCCGGAGACCACAGCTCTACTTAAAGTAAGCGGCGATCCCGCCACGTTTTGGCCGTCTATTGCAGCGGCGGATCGCCGCTGGTGCGCTTCTTGGCGAGGTCCATCTCGGTGACGGCAACGAGGATTTCGGCCCGGGTCTTGAGATCCGGCGCCTCCAGCATCGCCTGCTTTTCCGCCGGTCCATAGGGCGACATCATCGCCAGCGCGTTGACCAGCGCCTCGTTGGGCGCGCTTTCCACGCCTTCCCAGTCCACCTTGAGGTTGTTGGCCTTGAGGAAATCCGTCAGGACCGTCAACAGCGCCTCGCGGTTGACCGCGTCCTCGCCCTTGCGGGCGGTAAAATCGTCGGCGAAGGTGAAGAAATCCACCTTGCACTGGCGGTAGGGCGTCAGCACCGTCAACTCCTCGACCACCTTGAAGCGGGAGATCCCGGTCAATTCCAGGACGTATCGGCCATCGCCGGTTTCGGCGAGCTGGGTGATGCGCCCGGCGCAGCCGACGCGGAACAGCTTCGGCCTGTCGTCATTTTTTTGCGAATGCACGACATCGGGCTGGATCATCCCGATCAGCCGGTGGCCGTCGCGGAAGGCGTCGTCGATCATGGCGAGATAGCGCGGCTCGAAAATGTTGAGCGGCATCTGCCCGCGCGGCAGCAGCAGCGCGCCGGGCAGCGGAAACACCGCAATCAGCTCCGGAAGCTCGGACGGTCCGCGATATTCGGCATTGATCGGCATCAGCGCTCAAGGCCTTCACGGTAAGCGCGCGACGCAACGCGCGAGAGTTTACGAGAACAGGATCGTCGACAGCCGCCTGCGCCCGTCGACGGTGGCTTCATCCGCCCCGCCCCAGGCTTCGAAGAACTGCACCAGTTGCTTGCGTGCGCCGTCATCGTTCCATTTGCGATCCCGCCTGACGATCTCGAGCAGCTGGCCGGTGGCCTCGCCGCGCTTGCCGCCGGCATTCAGCGCGGTTGCCAGATCGAATCGGGCCTGATGGTCGAGCGGGTTTGCGGCGACTTTCTGTTCCAGCTCGGCAATCGGGCCGAGCGATTTGGCCTGCTCGGCGAGATCGATCGCGGCCTGCACTGCCTTGACCGCCGCGTCGTTGCGCTTGGATTCCGGCACCATCGCCAGCGTCTGCTTCGCCTGCTCGATCGCGCCTGTCGTGGTGTAGCATTTCGCCAGTCCCGCAAGGGCTGCGATATTGGTGGCGTCGAACGACAGCGCTTCCGCATAGACCTGGGCGGCCGAGGCGGCGTCGCCTTCCGCCAGCAACAGCTCGGCTTCTTTCAGGATCTCGGCGACGTCGGGCTCGCCCGCGGCCGGCACGCCTTTGGTGAGCTTCTCGATGAAGGCGTTGACCTGGCTCTCGGGGACCGCGCCCATGAAGCCGTCGGCGGGCTGGCCGTTGACGAAAGCGATCACGGCCGGGATCGACTGGATGCCCATCTGGCCGGGAATCGCCGGATGCTGGTCGATGTTCATCTTGACCAGCTTGACCCGGCCCTTGGCGTTGCGGACGGCCTTTTCGAGGATCGGCGTCAGCTGGCGGCACGGACCGCACCACTCCGCCCAGAAGTCGATCAGCACCGGCTGGCGCTTCGATTCCTCGATGACATCCTTCACGAAGGTCTGGGTGGTGGTCTCCTTGATCAGATCGGCGGCCAGTGGCGGCGTCGCTCCGTTACCCTGCTCCATGATCGTCACGGCAATCCTCGTCCAATGTGCTTCCCGAAAACCGGCCTGTTCTAGCATGCCGAAGGCGGCATGACAGGCGTTCGGCCCCTTAGGTGGCGGTTGGGGCGGAAATTTCAATTGGTTCAAACGGCTATGGTGACAGCGACCGGTCGAGGGCCGAACTGGCCGATTCGGCGGCGTTAACGCCGATAAGTCCAAAATTCGCCGGTTCCGGGCCGTCTTACGGCTGTTGCAATCGCGGTCTGCATTTGGCATAGGTGCGGCGTTGTCGGCGGACCAATCGCCGGAACGGATGCGGGTGTAGCTCAGTGGTAGAGCACGACCTTGCCAAGGTCGGGGTCGAGGGTTCGAGCCCCTTCGCCCGCTCCAAAGCTTCCATGAAGAGTGACTGTGGTGAAACGAGCCCGCATCTTGCGGGCTTTCGTTTGCCGCGATCGGGCCAGTTCTTCCGTTAGCCAGAGTGGAGTACGGCACGTCTGATGCACGCAACCGTTTCGACGTCGCTCACGTTCAGTGTGATCGACGTCGCGCGCAATGCAGGTGAGGTGTTTTGCCTACCGCAGAACTATTTCAACGCCACGTGGAAGCGTGCCCACGTGCAATGTATCACGACCGTTGGCTTCAAACGGATATTGCGCTGCGAAGCGAGAACACAAAATCTTCTCAATCGAACGCGACCCGCGAAAAATTATTCTCAATTTGATTTCACTTGCTTCGCTTCACCCTTCGCCGCGCTTCTCTCCCGCTTGGGATGTGCTAACATTTTCGCGTCTGATCCAGACCTCAGGTCTCTCGACACGTCCATAATAAATAAAACGCAGCCGCTCCGGCTGCTTTAAGGGGAGTGACGCGATGAAATCGGCTTTCCATCGATCCGTCCTTGCGCTCGCGACAATCGGTATTGTCGCCGGCGCCGGACTGGCCAATGCGCAGCAGGCGGACAAGAACCGCACGCTGAAGAAATACGAGTCCGGCAACAAGGAGTTCTGGACCCATCCGCCGGATGACTGGTTCCTCGGTGACGAGACCGAGGCGCAGAAGGGTCTGGCGCCGCCGTCCGGTCCGCCGACCGGCGCATCCGACGCCGAGCTCGCCGCGCTGATCAAGAAGATCAAATTGCCGCCGGGCTTCAAGATCGAGGTCTGGGCCTCGGGCGTGCTTGCCGCGCGCCAGATGGCGTGGGGTGACAAGGGCACGCTGTTCGTAGGTTCCTTCGGCCTCGGCAACGTCTATGCCATCAAGGACAACAACGGCAAGAAAGAGGTCAAGACCATCCTCAAGGGGCTGAACATGCCCACGGGGCTCGCCTTCCAGAACGGCGCGCTCTACGTCATCGCCGTCGACAAGCTGATCAGGTACGACAACGCCGAAGCCAATCTCGACAAGCTCGGCGACGGCAAGGTGGTGTATGACGACATGCCGTCCTATGCGGCGCATGGCTGGAAATACATCGCCGTCGACAAGGACGGCTGGTTCTACATCCCGTTCGGACCGCCCTTCAACATCGGCATCCCGCCGACCAGCGTCTCGCAGATCCGCCGCGTCGATCCCAAGACCGGCAATGCGGAAATCTGGGCGCTCGGCGTTCGCAACTCGGTCGGCGGCGACGTCGATCCGCGCACCGGCAAATACTGGTTCACGGAAAATGCGCGGGACTGGATCAGCGACGACAAGCCCTCCGACAAGCTCAACATGATCAACAAGATCGGCGAGCATTTCGGCTATCCCTATTGCCACGAAGGCACGATGCCGGATTCGAAATTCGCGATGGGGCACAAATGCGACGAGTTCACGCCGCCCGTGCTCAACCTCGGTGCTCACGTGGCTCCGCTCGGGATGAAGTTCTATACCGGCAACCAATTCCCCGCCGACTACAAGAACTCGATCCTGATCGCCGAGCACGGTTCCTGGAACCGTCATAAGTACCAGGGCGGCCGCATCGTGCGCGTCACCGTCGGTCCCGACGGCAAGAACGCCAAGCAGGAAGTGTTCGCCGACGGCTGGATCACCGGCGACCAGGCTTATGCCGGCCGTCCCGACGACATCATCCTGAACAAGGACGGGTCGATCCTGGTGGCCGACGACTGGGCCGGCGCGATCTATCGCATCAGCTACAGCAAGTAGACTGACCTGAATGAGGGGGCTGCGGCGCTTGCGCCGCAGCCTCAACTTTTTTGCCATCGCACACCTGTCGCTCCGGGAGCGCGAGCGTAGCGAGCGAGCCCGGAATGACGAACTCGATAGAGCGAATTCGATGAAGTGCAGACAACCTATTGCGTACGCAGCAAGTGCGATTGCGTTTCTTCTCGCGACCATTCCTGCTCATGCCGCCGATGTCGCCGCGGGCAAGGAGAAGGCCGAACTCTGCATCGGCTGCCATGGCGACAACGGCATCTCGCAGATGGAGAACATTCCCTCGCTGGCCGGCCAGCAGGATCAGTTCATCCAGTGGCAGCTGGTGTATTTCCGCGCCGGCTCGCGCAAGAACGAGCAGATGCAACCGATCGTCGAGCAGCTCAACAACGAGGACATCCGCAATCTCGGCGCCTACTTCGCCTCGCTGACACCGCCGAAGGCGCCGGACGATGACAATCCGGATTTGTCGGCGAAGGGCAAACAGGCTGCGGTCGGGCGCCGCTGCGCCTCCTGTCACACCGACAATTTCGCCGGCACCAAGGCGGTCGCGCGCCTCACCGGCCAGCGCGAGGAATATCTCTTCAAGGCGCTGCGCGACTACAAATCAGGCCAGCGCGTCGGCGGCGGTCAGGCCGCGATGGCCGACGTCGCCTATCCGCTGAGCGAAGAAGAGATCGAGGCGCTGGCGCATTATCTCGCGCACTACGCGGGCGGTGGTTGAGACGCGAAATCGATCGCCAGTCCTCCCGCTTCCCGCTCATCGTCGCGTCAACGACCATTATCCGGGCGGCCTCGCGACCCGATGTCGCGGAAAATCTGTTCGGATTGACCGGAACTGGGATATATTGATTCAGATCAACCTGCCCGAGTGGGTCGCCGATTGAGGGCGTCGCCGACGCTTTTTGCTGATGCCCTGCCAAATTCGAAAGGGACATGCCCAATGTTTGGAAAATTGACCGCCGTTGCGATCGTGGGATGGTTGGGAGCAGTGGGCGTTGCACAGGCAGCGGGGGATGCCGCGGCCGGAAAGGCCAAGTCCGCCATGTGCACGATTTGTCATGGTGAAAAGGGCGAAGGCATCGCGCCGAATCCGAAGCTGACCGGCATGTCGGAGGCCGACATCCTCAAGAACCTCAAGGACTACAAATCCGGCGCCAAATCCAACCCCCTGATGAACGCCATGGCGGGCACGCTCAGCGACCAGGATATGGAAAACCTCGCCGCCTATTACGCTTCACTGAAGTGATGCCGCGCAGCGGCGGGAGACACGCATGAGCGAACCTTCGGCTGGTCCTCCTCCCTCCGATGGCCGCGTGAAGCGGCTGTGGAAGTTCCTGTGGAGTCCCAGTTCCCGCTTTTCACTCGCGGGACTGTTGATCGCCGGCGGTCTGGCAGGCGTCGTCCTGTGGGGCGGCTTCAACTGGGCGCTCGAGCTTACAAACAACGAGGCGTTTTGCATCTCGTGTCACGAGATGCGCGATACCCCCTACGCCGAACTGCAAAACACCATCCACTACAAGAACAGGTCCGGCGTTCGCGCGACCTGCCCGGATTGTCATGTTCCGAAACAGTGGATCTACAAGGTGATGGCCAAGATCGAGGCCACCACCGATTTGTATCATCATATTCTGCGAAGCGTCGACACCAAGGAGGAGTTCGAAGCGAAGCGGCCGATACTCGCCGAGAGAGTCTGGGCATCGATGAAGGAGAACGACTCCCGGCCGTGCCGCAACTGTCATTCCGTCGAATCGATGGATCCCCACAAGCAACAACCGGCATCACAAGTCATGATGCTGGCGGTGAAGAGTGGCGCGACCTGCATCGATTGCCACAGGGGCATTGCGCATCACTTGCCGAAGCAGCAGGCCGCCGCTCACCAGGAGTAGGCGAACGACGCACCGATCCTGTGGACGTTGTAGTTCGGATTGTTCCAGGCCAGCCAGGTCATGTAACCGGCGACGTTGGTGATTGAGTACATGTAGGTCTGCATCACGTCGGTCTGCCAATTGGTGACCTGATTGCGTTCCCAGGTATAGCGCAGCCGGACGCTAACCTTCCCGGTCCACCCCATGCGGCGAACGAAATCGTCATCCAACGTGTATTTCCCCGTCGCCTCGAGGCGCTGATACATATTGGTGACGTCGGGAAACTGACCGCCCGTCGCAGCGCTCGGACCGGTTCCGTTGGCAAAGATCAGCGGCTGGGAGTTTCTGGCAAACACATAGCTATAGTTCAGGCCGACATCGAATTTGTTCGGGATCAGGGCGTGCGTCATGCCTACCTGATAGGTATGAATGTCATCGACCACATTGGACGTGTAGTAGGCGGTCGCCGGGAAGGGCGGGACACTCTGTCCGGCCGACGAGATCAGTTGCTCCTGATGATCGTGCATATAGGACATCACGAATTTCGTATCAGGGCTCGCAACCCAGGCCAGTTCCGCGCCCGCCGAAACGGCCTTGTCGGAATTCAGGCCGACCTCGGTCAGCGGGTCGAGCAGATATCGGTCGTCCCTGACGGCGATCGTCGGCGTCAGGGTGACGTTGTGAAACACGTCGACGGCGAGTGAAGCCTGGGCCTTGAACCGATCGCGGTTGTCGAACATGAATTGCCGATAGGCCGTCGAGTATTGCGTGACACCGGCGCCGTTGGGCCACTGCGCCGAGCCGACAAATGCCAGATAGTTGTAATTGTCGTAGCGTCGCTCTGCCGCCAGCACACTTGCCCGCGCGGTCACCCAGCTCGACCGGCTTCCAGTCCGCATACAGCTTGCCCGAGTTTTCGCGTGTGCTGTCGACGTCGGTCCGTATCCAGTCGTAGCGCTCGTAGCCGTAGATTGCGCCGAGATTCCATTGGTTGGAGGGCCGCCAGTTTACTTCGCTGCCAATGTTCTGCTTGTTGTAGGAGATCGAAATGCTCTGCACCGGCGCAAGCGGAGCAAAGAACGTCTTGGCGGAGAGGGCGTCGGCGAATATCCAGTCGGCGAATTTGATCTCCGGAGAGCCATTGTCGTACTGGTAGAAACGATAGCTCGTCTTGAATCTCAGATCGGGCGTCACCTGCGTGGTGATCACGTTGTTGGACAGAATGGTGTTGATATTGCCGTTGAGGCTTTGCGTCGGCAACGCCGCGAGCGAATTCACGGGGACGCCGGGAGTGCCGCCCCATCCCGGGGGAACGCCGCCGGTGGTGGTGAAGGGCGTCAGGGTGAACGGTTGAAATTGCTGGTTCTGTCGCATGTTGGTGTAGGCAACGGTTCCCATGTAGCGGCTGTTGAAGGGGAGATCGACACCTGCCGTTGTGGATGCGCCATTGGCCTGGTTGCTTGGCCATAGTGACATCAGTGCGACCGGCGCCGAGGCGGTGCCGGCGATCGCGCAGTCGCGATTCACGGCACCGGTCGGACAGAACGGGTTCTGCACCGTGTAGGAACTGGAATCGTCCGTATAGGTCGATCCACTATAAGCAACCTTGACGTTGTACTTCTGATTCCAAAAAGAGGTGCCGGCGTATTCGCCGCTGGCACCGTAATTCTGCGTGGTATCGGCGACAGGTTTTGGGGCGTCGACCCTCACGCCGCCAATAGTGGGGCTGAAAAGAACGCCATCGACTTGGGTACCGGTCCGCCGCGTACTCGAATAGTTTGCCCGAAAATCCCAATTGTCGTTGGGCGTATAGCGAAAATCCACCGAAGCGGTATCGCGGCGAATGCCTATGTCGGTCTGGTGCGTGTTGCTCTGAATATCCTGTTGTACTTTGGGGGCGTTGGCGGCTGAGATAAGGAAGCCGCAGCCGGCTGGACCCGGCGTACAGCCAGCGTCGGTGAACATCTGGTTCGACAATCCCGGCGGCAGCGTCAGGCTCGTGGAACCCACGCCGTTGTAAAGGGTTTGCGCGCTGGTGCTGTAGACATGCGGAATCTCGTCCCAGCCGATTCCGATATAGAATCGGCCCGCCTTCGACGCATCGAGCTGGTATTGCTGGTCGCTGTAGCCGACGTTCTTCGCCCAGGCGTCGATCTGATACAGGCCGTCATTGCTGCCGGTTGATGCCCACCCGTCCAGGAACGGGCCCGGCTTGAGCGTGCTGTACTCGTAGTACTTCGCAAGGCTCTGACCGCCAAGCGCGGTAACGCCGTCCCGCTGCGGGTTGTTGAGAAATTCGCGGAAGCCGGTTTCGACATAGTAGTGATACCACCAGCCCGGCGCGGTCGGCGGCGGCAGCTGTCCGGGATAGAACTCGATGTCCGCCGCGGACGCGCGGTTCCCCGCCGGCCAGGCGAGCGCGCCCAGCAACGTTGCCGCGATTGCGATAAGCACCTTTGATCCGGTCTTCATCGCCTTGATCCCGTCGCTCGCGCCTTTCCGCGGATCATTCCGCAACTCAATGTCCGATCCTGGGTACCTATCTCTGGAGCAGCGCTCCCGAAGGACTGTTGCTTCCGTGAATCGCGGTATGGCAGTTCTGGCAGGAGCGCCCGAATGTCTCGATGGCCACTGGCCCGTTGACCAGGGCTCCATGACCAAAGCCGTGACATTCGGCGCACAACCGTGGCCGCGATATTTTCAGCATGTATTCGTTGTTGCTGCCGTGCGGATCGTGGCAGCTCAGGCAATTCTCCCGCACCGGCGCGTGCTCGAACAGGAACGGACCGCGCTTCTCGGCATGACACGTGTAACAGGTGTCGTTGATCGAATTTGCCTTCAACAGCGCTTCCGTGACACTGCCGTGCGGGTTGTGACAGTTCGAGCAGGTGATCTTGCCTTCGCGCAGCGGCATGTGCGACGAGCGGAGAATCTGCGCGCGCCGGTCCTTGTGGCACTGGAAGCAGGTATCCATCTCGATCTCGGTCTTCAGCGCCGCCTTGCGCGATATCGGCCGCATCACGGTGTGGCATTCGGTGCAGGCAACCGCCCTGGTTTCGTGCGTGCTGCCGCGCCAGTAGGTGCGGTCGCCGCGCTCGTGGCATCCAAGGCAAATCGCATTGTTGAGCTCGACCTTTCGCGACGGGTCGTTCTTGCGGAACGACACGATACCGCCGGGACTGCTGCCATCCGCAGGCCGGGAGTAGCTGACGAGGGCAGGCACCGGCCCTCCGGCCATCCGCCCCGCGTCCCTTGGCTGCTCCGGCGCCAGGCTCGCATAATAGGTCGCGACGTTCCTCGCCGTGCGCTCGTCCAGCGAAGCGACCAGCCCGTTGCGAACCACGACGGGCTCGCGTCCGCCTGCGGAACCTGCGCCTGGCTGGCTCGGACGGGTGGGAACGAGGCTCGCAAAATAGCCAGCGATATCGTCTGTGGTACGGTCATCAAGTGATGCGAGCATCTTGTTCGCCATCACTTTCGGCTCGTGGCTCGAAGCGGGAGTCTGTGCGGCCTCGGGCAGCGCGGGCTGTGCCGGCGCCAGGCTCGCGTAATAGCCCGCAAGATTGTTGATCGTGGTCCCGTCCAGTCCTCTGGACAGAGCCGTCATGATGGCGTGGGTGCGCGAACCGCCCTTGTAAGCCTCGAGCGCGTCCGCGAGATATCGCGCGTCCTGGCCGGCGAGGCTCGGAATCGGACTGGGAGCTACGCCCTGTGGGCCATGGCATCCCGCGCAAGGAGCGCTGATGCTTTTGCCGGCGGCGGCATCGCCGAGTGTCGGGGTGTTCGCCCGCGCCGGGACCTGGCGGGCATAAAATTGGGCGATCTCATTGAGATCGGACTCGCCGACACCGGCGAGCAGCGCATTCATGACGGCGTGCTTGCGCTTGCCGTCAGCATATTCCTTCATTTCCCCCACAAGATATTGCGGCGCCAGGCCGGCGAGGTTCGGAATGCCCGGCTTGCTCGTGACGCCGCGCTCGCCATGGCAGGCCGCGCAGGCGACGGCCTTGTGGCGCGAGTCATTCTTGTAGGCCTTGATCGCCGCGCTCAGATATCGCGCGTCCTGGCCGGCCAGGCTCGGAAACGCGTCCGACAAGCTGCCGCTTGCCTCACCGTGGCATCCCGTGCAGAGCGCGGCCGCAGCTTTCCCGGCCGCGGGATTTCCGAGTGCGGGCGTCTGCGCCCCGGCCGGCGCTTGCCGCGAATAAAACTGCGCAAAACCGTTGAGCTGCCCGTCATCGACACCCGACAGCAGCGCTCTCATCACGCCGTGTTTGCGCTCACCCGAAGCATAATCCTTCATCGCCGTCGTCAGATATTGCTGACCCATGCCGGCGAGGCTCGGAATTCCCGGTTTCCGGCTGATGCCACCTTCGCCGTGGCATCCAGCGCAGGCGATTGACTTGCTGCGCGCTCCGCTCTTGTAGGCGCCGATCGCGTCGGCGAGATACTGCGCATCCTGGCCCGCAAGGCTCGGCCACCATGCCGGCGAGACGCTGATACCGAGGTCGCCGTGACAGCCGGCGCACAGCCCGGTGGCGGCCCTGCCGGCAGAGGCGTCCCCCACCGGCGGGGTTTTCGCGCGATCGGCCGGCTGTCGCGCATAATAGGACGCGATATTGCGGATTTCCCCGTCGCCCAGACCCGAGAGTACCAGCCTCATCAGATCGTGCCGGCGCTGGCCCGTGACGTAAGCCCTCATCGCCTGCGTGAGATATTGCGGGTCTTGTCCGACGAGGCTCGGTATTCCCGGCCGCTTGGTGATGCCGCCTTCGCCATGACAGGCGGAGCATCCGACCGCCTGGACATGCGCCGAGCCCGGGCCGTGGCAGTTCTCGCAATCGAATTTCCCCGGCTGGGTTTTGCTGATCCTTCCCATCAAGGTGTGGCCGAACGAGTCGGCCTGGACCGCATGGCAATACAGACAGGTCTGCGACCCCATCCGGTGCGCGTCGATGAAGGACGGATCCTGTCGTGCCACCGGCGGCATCGGCCGCCGCGGACTGGCGTCCGGCACCGTGTTGGGAGCTGGCGTCGGTTGCTCCCGCTTCCGGAGCATCTCGCGGAGGGCGTCAAACGCGTTGTCCGCCGCCAGTTGGATCGTCGTATCTGCCGGAGCGGGAGAATCGCCTGCAATCTCCTGCGCGTAGTCACGCAGTGCCGCCAGTTCCGGATCATCGACGTGGCCGCCGATGTGCGGATTCGCTTCCGGGTCGGACCGCTCGGCGGAGGCCGAGGGAAGCGAGGCAAGCTGCACGCGAAGATGCGGATGGACCCAGTTGGGGTCACCCTGCATGTCCGTGGACGGCTCTGCTATCCCGACGTCGCGCGCGTATTCGCGCAGCGCAGTGAAATCCGCATTCCCGAAATGGGCATGCGGATTGGCATTGTTTGCAACAGCTTCCGGGTTTGCAACAGGCCCCGGCGGCTCGATACCGATCTGCCGTGCATAGTCCCTCAGCGCGGCAAATTCTGTAATACCCGCATGCGGGTCGGGAGCATCGATGCCGTGACGGACAGATGTCTCGCGCTGGTCGCCGGCATAGACGAGAGGTGCGAAGACAAGCAGCGCAGAAAAAATCGCTCCCGCAAGGACTGTCGGAACCCAGCCGATCGCGGTGAGAAGCCTTGCAAATTCAGCTACGAGAGCGCGCCTCGAAGACTGCATGACTTGCCCCTTGACCGGGCGAAAGATATCGCCGCGGCCACCCATTGAGCGAAGAAAACGTCATTGCCAGTCGGGTTTTGCGGCACTGTGATCTCCCTGCAACAAGCCATGCGCAGCTTGGGCCGGGATTTTTGTTGGTACACGCGCTAGTTGCGCTGCTTTTCGTACGATTTCAGATGGGTGTAGGCGACGCGCAGCTTCGGCACCGGAATTTTCGCGGCTTCCGCACGTGCGATCATGTCGCCGACCACATGGTCGGCCTCGACCTTGGCGCCGACCTTGATATCGCGGAACATCGAGGCCGTCATCGGTGAGCCCTCCGCCGTCAGCAAGCCCTTGGTGCGCTGGAAGGACGGGCCACCGGGCTCATGGCCGGCAGCCTTGGCGACCGCGCTGCACTCGTCGAGGATGCCGAGCAGGAAATCGCGGCCGCCGGGCGAGGACACGATGACGCCGACAGGGCTGCGCATCAGGCTGGTCGAGGCCGCGATCGAGCACAGGAACACCCACTTCTCCCACATGTCCTGGATCACGTTCTGGCTGGCGGTGGCGCCATTGACGGCGGAGAACGCCTCGGCGATGGCGCGGACGCGATCGCTGATCGGGCCCGCACGCTCGCCGAAGGTTAGCGACTGCATCGGCTGTAGCTGCACCACCTCGCGATTCTCGTTGAGTGTCACTGCAATGGCGCAGAGGCCGCCGAGCACGCGCTCGGCGCCAAATTTGTCGTCGAGGATTTTCAGATGCTGCATGCCGTTGAGCATCGGGATGATCGGCCGTGTTCGGTCCGACCGCGGGCGCAAAGGAGTTGATGGCGTCGTCGAGGTCGAACGCCTTGCAGCTCAGCACCACGACGTCGAAGGTGTCCTTGATGCTGTCGGCCTGCACGGTCGGCGGGTTTTTCAGCGTGACGTCGCCGTTCGGGCTCTTGATCACGAGGCCATGCGGAAGCGAGTTCGCTCGCGCGCTTCGGGCGCACCAGGAAGGTGACGTCGCGGCCGGCCTGCAGCATTCGTCCGCCGAAATAGCCGCCGATCGCGCCGGCGCCGACCACGAGAATGCGCATTGTTTACTCTCCTGCTTGCCGCAACTCCGCTCGTCATGCCCGGCCTTGAGCCGGGCATCCACGTCTTTCTTCGGATAGGAGCCATGAAGTCGTGGATGGCCGGGACATAGGCGAGCAGAAGCGACGCCGTTCTTCGAACGGCTATGCCCGGCCATGACGATTGTGGGTGTCTCACCACTTTTCGCCGAACGGGCGAATTTCCATCTCGAAAGTCCAGGCGCTCTTCGGCTGCTGATAGAGCTGCCAGTAGGACTCCGCGACCGAAGCCGGTGGCATCAACAAATCCGGATTGTCCAGCGCCTCCTTGCCCCAGATCTGGGCACGGCGCTCGCGCACCCAGGCGGTGTCGACGCCGGCATCGATGATGAGATGCGCGACATGGATGTTCTTTGGCCCGAGCTCGCGCGCCATGGCTTGCGCCACACCGCGCAGGCCGAACTTGGCGCTGGCAAAGGCGGCAAAGCCGCTGCCGCCGCGCAAGGACGCGGTCGCGCCGGTGAAGAAGATGTTGCCGCCTCCGCGCGGCACCATCAGCCGTGCCGATTCACGCCCCGCCACGAAGCCGGCCCAGCAGGCCATCTCCCAGACCTTGCGGAACACACGGTCGGTGGTTTCAAGAATCGGGAAATTGACGTTGGCGCCGACATTGAAGATGCAGACCTCCAGCGGCGCGATGCTTGTCGGCGTCGTTGAGGAAGGTGGTCGTCTCCTCCTCCTTGCGCGCATCCAGCGAGCGGCCGAAGATGGTGCCGCCCGCGGCCTCCACCTCCTTCACCAGCGGCTCCAGCTTCTCGCCGTTGCGCCGTCCGGCGAACACGGTGAAACCTTCGGCGGCGAATTTCTTGACGATCTCGGCGCCGATATAGTCGCCGGCGCCGATCACGGCGGCGGTCGCGTTACGCTTTTGCATGATACCTCCCTCATCCTGAGGCTTGTCCGCCGAAGCTCGAAGAGCGAAGGCGGAAGCGAGCGACGAAGCAATCCATGCCAAACCGCGGCGCTATGGATTGCTTCGCTTCGCTCGCAATGACGGTGTTGGCTACTTGCCCGAAACCATTTCCTCGACTTCGCGCAATTGTTCCTTGCCGAAGAACATCTCCTTGCCGACAAAGAAGGTCGGCGAGCCGAACGCGCCGCGCTCGACGGCTGATTGCGTGTTCTCCAGCAGCTTGGCCTTCACATCCGGCTCCTGCGCGCGCGTCAGCAGCTTTGCGCCGTCGAGCCCGGAGGAGGTCAGCGCCTTCACCGCGACTTCCGGATCGTCCATCTTCTTCGGCTCGCGCCACATGTGATGGAAGGCGGCCTCGACATAGTTTTCGAACACGCCTTCGAGCTGCGCGGCGATTGCCGCGCGCATCAGGTTCAGCGTGTTGACCGGGAAGAATGGATTCCAGACATAGGGCTGGACCTTGAACCGCTTGACGAAGCGTTCGGTCTCCAGCGCGTGGAATTCGCGCTTGTTCTTGATGCCGGCCAGCGTCTCGGCCGGCGACTTGTTGTTGGTGGATTTGAAAATGCCGCCGAGCAGGATCGGCACATATTCGAATTTCGCGCCGGTGCGTTTTTCGATGTCGGGGATCGCCTCATGGCTCAGAAACGCATTGGGACTGCCGACATCGAACATGAATTGCGGATTGGTGCTCAACGGACGCTCTCCCTGACGTTCTTATATGACACCTATCATTCAACCAGCCTGCCGCCCGATGTTCAAGGGATCAATTATCCGGCATCGCTATAGGCGAGCTTCACGACATGGTCGCGAATATCCGCCGGCCAGGCCGCGATCAGGCCGGTGAACCGCTGCCGGTCGTCGGCGAACAGGGCGCGGGAGGCCTCCTCGAAATTGGCGAGGTTGCCCGCCATCGCCGACATGAAGTGATAGGCGGCGTCCCGCGCCGCACGCAGCCGGTCGGTATCGCCATTGTTGCGGCGGGCCGCTTCGACGAGCTTGCGCAGCGCCACCGACGCGCCGCCCGGCTGCGCATTGAGCCATTCCCAGTGCCGTGGCAGGAGCGTCACCTCGCGCGCGACCACACCGAGCTTCGGCCGGCCGCGGCCGCGCGGCTCGCTTGTCGCCGGCGGTTCGTCAGGCTTGGCAAGCCGCGTCAACATGTCGTCGACGCTGCCGCGCAGGTCGAGATCGACGGCTCGCCCGGTGGCATCGCTGAAAACAGCAATGGGCTCCGACGCGCGCGCTTCGGCGCGTTTGATCGCCGGAGCGATTTCGGTGACAGGGCCGGAGGCGAGGCGCCGAAGACCCTCGAAGGCGGTGAATGTCTCGGTCATGGGTGATTAATACCCGGATGTAATTAAGATGTCAATATCACCCGGATAAAATATCACACCCTTCGCCGCATCGCCTTGTCGGCCGCGGCCTGATACGGGAACGCGCAGCACGATCATTCGGGGGACATCCATGCTGACGGTTCATCATCTCAACAACTCGCGCTCACAGCGCGTGCTGTGGCTCCTTGAAGAGCTCGGCGTGCCCTACGAGATCGTGCGCTATCAGCGTCAGCCGGACATGCGCGCGCCGAAGGAGTTGCGCGCGATCCATCCGCTCGGCAAGTCGCCCGTCATCACTGACAACGGCAACACGGTCGCCGAGTCCGGCGCGATCGTCGAATACCTCGTCGGCACGTACGGCAACGGCCGCTTCATTCCGCCGCCGAACACGCCCGAGCGGCTGCGCTACACCTATTGGCTGCACTATGCCGAGGGATCGGCGATGCCGCCGCTGCTGATGAAGCTGCTGTTCACGCTGATGCCGAAGCGCGCGCCGGCGCTGCTGCGTCCGATCGTGCGCAAGGTCTCCTCGCAGGCGCTGACCACGCTGGTCAATCCGCAGCTCAAGCAGCACATGGCGTTCTGGGAAGAAGAGCTGGGAAAAAGCGAATGGTTCGCCGGCAATGATTTCACCGCGGCCGACATCCAGATGAGCTTTCCGCTGGAAGCGTCTGCCGCGCGCGGCGGGCTGGAGCAGGGCCATCCGAAGTCCATGGCGTTCCTCGAGCGCATCCACACGCGCCCGGCCTACAAACGCGCGCTGGAGAAGGGCGGCCCGTACGAGATCGGACGTTGACGGCTAATTAGCGATCCGTCGCCGCGATCACTTCCTTGATCAGCCGCGCGAGCCCGCGCATGTCGCCGCTGGGATCAACGGCATCTCCCATGCGCACCACCACCATGTGTTGCGAGGGAATGATCACGCAGCGCTGTCCGAGATTGCCCGAGGCATAATAGGCATCGCGCGGAATGCCTGCGCGCACGCGGCCCACCGCGTCGGGATGCTCGCTGCGATTGGTCCAGAAGCCCGCCGCATAATCCGTATCCAGCGTCGTCCGGGTGATGAACTCCACCCATTCCGGGTGCAGGACATGCTTGCCGCCGATCTCGCCGTCGTTGAGATAGAGCAGGCCGAACCGCGCCCAGTCGCGCGCGCTTGCGAGCATGTTGTTGGCGCCTTGCAGGGTGCCGGACCCGTCGAACTCCAGCGTGACGTCGCGCATGCCAAGCGGATTGAACAGCTCGCGCCAGGCGTAGGCGAGGCTTTGCTCGGGTCCGCCGACGGCGTCGCGAACGATGCGCGCCAGGATTTGAGTCGTCGCGCTGGAGTAGGCCCAGCGCGTGCCGGGCGCAGCGATCAACGGCGCCTTCACGGCAAAGGCCGCCATGTCGTCATGAGCGAACATCTGATCCGACGGATTGAGGGGATCGTCGGTCTCGTCGAGCGCAAGGCCCGACGTCATGCGCATGAGATGGCCGACCTCGATCTCGCGGCGCGGATCGTTCGCACCACGCCATTCCGGAATCGGCGCCGGCAGCGACGGCGAGGTCAGGCCCTGCTGGGTCATGACGCCGAGCAGCGCGTTGACCAGCGACTTGGTCATGGAGAAGCTCGGTAATTGCGTGTCGATGCCGATACCCGGCGCATAACGTTCCGCGATGACGCGGCCGTCGCGCACGACGACCACGGCTTTGGTCCGGCGCAGCGGCGGCGCAGCGGGCTCCTCGAAGGCATGATCGAGCGCCGCCTTCAGTGCAGGATCCGATGGTTCGACCACGTCCGGACCGGCAATCTCCGGCAATAGCGGCGGCGCCTTCGGCGTCTTCAGCGCGACGATGTCGGCCTTGAGCAAATAGGGCTCCTTGCCGCCGAGCACCCGGACACAGCCAAAACCTTCGCGGAAGATGGTGTGGGTCGCGAACAGCCAGGCGACCGAAACGTCGAGCTTTCTCGCCGCGCGATCGAGCTGATAGCGCAGGCCGAATCCGAGACGGCGGATGCCCGGCCGATCCATGATCTCGGCAAAGGAGGCGTCCGGATCAAGATGTGAGACGAAGATTTTGGCGCAGAGCGCATCCGCGGCAGCGCCAGTCGCAGTGCGGATTCGAAGGTCGGGCCGGCGAATGGCGATCAGTCCGGCCGCGGCAGTCGCCATCAGCACAGCCACGATCGCAAGCAATGTTCGCCTGTTCACTGATGTCCCCGCGCCATCTCCCGCGCGGTTCTACCGTGCCTTCTGCGCCCCGCCAACTGAAGGCAGCGGTTGGACGGTCACCCCGGGTGGCGGCACGTCGTCATCGGGCACGAAGAAATCCGACATCAGCGGCACGGTGGGATCGACGCGATAGCGCTCGAAGTCGCGCACGCCGCTCGCATAAAGCAGCTTGTCGTCGATGCAGAAATGCCCGGTGAACTCGCGCGCCGGCCGCGTGAAGATCGCGTACGCCGCATCGCTCATGATCTCGGGCGTGCGGCTCGCGCGCATCATGGCGTCGCCGCCAAGGAGGTTGCCGACCGCGGCGGTCGCGATCGTGGTGCGCGGCCATAATGCGTTGACGGCGATGCCAGCGCTTCGCAGTTCGCCGGAGAGGCCGAGCACGCACATGCTCATGCCGTATTTGGCCATGGTGTAGGCGGTGGAATGCTCGAACCATTTGGTCTTCATGTCGAGCGGCGGCGACAGCATCAGGATGTGCGGATTGGCCGCCTTCTTCAGATGCGGCACGCAATATTTCGACACCATGAAGGTGCCTCGCGTATTGATGCCCATCATCAGGTCGAACCGCTTCATGTCGGTCGCCTGCGACGTCGTCAGGCTGATGGCGCTGGCGTTGTTGACGCAGATATCGATGCCGCCGAACTCTGCGACGGTCTTTTCGATAGCATCGATCACCTGCGTCTCATCGCGGATATCGCAGACGACGGGCAGCGCCTTGCCGCCGGCGGCGCGGACCTCGTCGGCGGCGGTGTAGATCGTGCCTTTCAGTTTCGGATGCGGCTCGGTGGTCTTGGCGGCGATCGCGACATTGGCGCCGTCGCGCGCGGCACGCAGCGCGATCGCAAGCCCGATGCCGCGGCTTGCGCCCGAGATGAACAGTGTCTTGCCTTTGAGCGAGGTCATCATGGACTCCTGTGTGAGGGACGCACGCGAGGGGCAGGGGAACACTACCCATCCGCGTGCAGCACGCGGCCGCGCGTTTCCGGCAGCGCGAAGGCGGCGACGAAAAACACCGCATAGGCCGCCACCGCGAAGATCGCGATGGCATTGGCAAGCGAGGTTTCGGTCGAGAGCGCGCCGACCAGAAACGGAAACAGCGCGCCGATGCCGCGGCCGAAATTGTAGCAGAAGCCCTGGCCCGAGCCGCGCAGCCGCGTCGGATAGAGCTCGGTGAGGAACGCGCCCATCCCGGAGAAATAGCCGGATGCGAAGAAGCCGAGCGGGAAGCCCAGCACCCACAGCGCCTCGTTCGGCAGCGTCAGTTGCGTGTACAGAAGCACCACCGCGATGGCGCCGATCGAGAAAATCAGGAACAGCTTGCGCCGGCCGATGCGGTCGGCGAGCCAGGCGCCGACGAGATAGCCGATGAAGGAGCCGATGATCAGGGCCGAGAGATATCCGGTCGAAGACACGATCGACAGCTTGCGCTCGGTGGTGAGAAAGCGCGGCACCCAGAAGGTGATGGCGTAATAGCCGCCCTGGCAACCCGTCGCCATCAGCGCCGCCAGGACCGTGGTCTTCAGGATCGACGGCGAGAAGATTTCCCAGAGCGGCGGCTGATCGCCGCTCGCGGCTTGCTTGACGCGGGTGGCGGCCGCGATCTCGGGCTCGCTGACGTACTGGCGCAGATAGAACACCAGCAGCGCCGGCAGCGCGCCGATGACGAACATCCAGCGCCACGCGGTCTCCGCCGGCATCAGCGAGAACAGGATCGCCTGCGACAGCACCGCGAGGCCCCAGCCGACCGCCCAGCCCGCTTGCACGGAGCCTACCGCGCGGCCGCGATATTGCGGGCGAATGGCTTCGCCCATCAGCACGGCGCCCGCCGCCCATTCGCCGCCGAAACCGAGGCCGAGCAGGGCGCGTGCGATCAGGAGCTGATCGAAGCTCTGCACGATGGCGCAGAGCAGCGAGAAGAACGAGAACCAGAGGATGGTGAATTGCAGCGTCCGTACGCGGCCGACGCGGTCCGCAATGTAGCCGGCAAGCCAGCCGCCGATCGCCGACGACAACAGCGTCACCGTGCCGGCGAGACCCGCGAAGCCCGCGTCGACTTTCCACAGCGCGATGATGGTGCCGATGACAAGCGGATAGATCTGGAAATCCATGCCATCGAGTGCCCAGCCCGCGGCGCAGGCCCAGAACGTATGCCGCTCGGGGCCGTTCATGTCGCGATAGAACGCAAACAGGCTCGAGTCTTCGATTTCAGCAGTTTCAATACGCTGATCGGCAGTGCTCATGGTTCCTCCCGGACGGAATTTGGCCGGTCTTTTCCGGCGGCCGGCTTGTACGAATGAGGGATGCTACTCCGATGGAGCGAGCAGGCAATCCGTTTGCATGCTTGTTTTGCGCATGATCTCCGCGCAAACGCTTGGCGTTTGTCGCAGGGAAAACCGGTCCCCACTTTTCCGGATCATGCGCTTATTGCGCCGCGGCTTCGGCGCCGCGGGTGCGGGGGTCGGGCGCGCCCAGCAGCCCGTTCGGCGTCACCATGATCGAATTGGCCGAGCAGCACGTCATGCCCTGCACCACATTGTGGCCTTTGGTCCTGAGTTCGGCGAGGACGTCTTCGGGGAAACCGGGCTCGACCCTGACCTCGTCCGGCATCCACTGATGATGCACACGGGGTGCGGCGACCGCGGCTTCGATGTCCATGTGATAGTCGAGCGCATTGACGATCACCTGCAGCACCGTGGAGATGATCCGGCTGCCGCCCGGCGTGCCCGTGACCAGCACCGGCTTGCCGTTCTTCATCACGATGGTCGGCGTCATCGAGGACAGCGGCCGCTTGCCCGGACCCGGCAGATTGGCTTCATAGCCGACCAGCCCGTAGGCGTTGGCGGCGCCCGCTGCGGCGGTGAAATCGTCGAGCTCGTTGTTGAGCAGCACGCCGGTGCCGTCAGCGACGAGGCCGACGCCATAGCTGAAGTTCAGCGTGGTGGTGTTGCTGACGGCATTGCCGTAGCTGTCGACGACCGAGAAATGCGTGGTGTTGCTGCCTTCGTGCATCGGCGTTCCCGACATCAGCTTGTCCGCGGGCGTTGCATGCTCGGGATCGATGCTCGCGCGCAGCTTCGCGGCGTAGTCCTTGGCGATCAGGGTCGCGATCGGCGCGCTGACGAAGGCGGGATCGCCGAGATAGCGCGCGCGGTCGGCATAGGCGCGCTTCATCGCCTCGATCAAGAGATGCAATGACGGCGCCGAGCCCTGTTTCAACGCGGCGAGGTCGAAGCCTTCGAGGATGTTCAGCGATTCGATCAGCACCACGCCGCCGGACGACGGCTGCGGCATCGACACGATGTCGTAGCCGCGATAGCTGCCGCGCACCGGCGTGCGGATCGCAGGTTGATAATTCTTCAGGTCATCCGCCGTCATGATGCCGCCGGCATCGCGAACGTCCTGGGCGAGCCTCTCGGCGACCGGTCCCTGATAGAAGCCGCGCGGTCCTTGCTCGGCGATGGCCGTGAGCGTCCCGGCGAGATCGGGCTGGACCAGCCTGTCGCCTTCCCCGAGCGAGGTCCCATCCGGTCGCGAAAAGATTTTCGCCGACGCCGGCCATTTCGCCAGCCGCTTGTGGAACGCCGGCAGCGTATCGGCCATGTCGTCGGTGATGACGAAGCCGTCAAGCGCGAGATCGATCGCCGGCTTGACCAGCTGCGCGAGCGTGAACTTGCCGGAGCCGTATTTGTCCAGTGCCAGCGCAAGCCCGGCCACCGTGCCGGGCACGCCGATGCCGAGCGCCGAATCGCGCGACTTCGCATCGTCGGGCTTGCCGTCGGGACCGAGGAAGCTGTCGCGGGTCATCGCGGCCGGCGCCATCTCGCGATAATCGATCGCGACGTCATCGCCGGTGCCGAGATGAATCAGCATGAAGCCGCCGCCGCCGATATTGCCGGCGCGCGGGTAGGTGACGGCCATGGCAAAGCCGGTGGCGACCGCCGCGTCGATGGCGTTGCCGCCCTGGCGGAGGATGTCGCCGCCGATTTCAGCGGCGATCTTCTCCTGCGCCACCACCATGCCGTGCTCGGCGGACACGGTGTGGATGCGATCGGCGGGCGGCGGGACGCTGCGATCCTGCGCGGCGGCTGGCAAAAGTTGCGCAAGAAAGATGACGAAAGCTGCAATCAGCAGGCGGCTTTTGCGGGTCTCGGTCATCAAAATTCCGCCGCTCCTTGGGACAACTGCGCGCTAGCGTTATCGTATATGGATTGACGGCAAAATGGCAAAGCGCGTCGGCGTGAACGGTAAGGACATTTTTGATGGTTGTGACCGCATCGGAGTCAGGCGAATCCGCCGCTCGGCGGGACTATCCGCCAAGGTCCGCCGTCGTCAGCTGGATTTTCTTCGATTGGGCCGCGCAGCCCTATTTCACGCTGATCACCACCTTCGTGTTCGCGCCCTATTTCGCCGCGCATGTTGCGCCGAACCCGGCGGAAGGGCAGGCGCTGTGGGGGTTCGCGACGGCGGCCGCCGGCATGGCGATCGCGCTGGCCTCGCCGGTGCTGGGCGCGATCGCGGATGCGTCGGGCCGCCGCAAGCCCTGGATCGCGGGCTTCGGTGTACTGCTGGTGATCGGAGCGTCCTTGATGTGGTTCGGCAAGCCGGGCGACCCGAGCGTCATTCCGCCACTGCTGTTCTGTTATGCCATCGCCGCCGTCGGTGTCGAATTCGCAACCGTGTTCAACAATGCGATGATGCCGACCCTGGTGCCGCCCGACCGCATCGGACGCCTTTCCGGCACCGGCTGGGCCACCGGTTACATCGGCGGCATCTTGAGCCTGATTCTCGTGCTTGGCTTTCTGGCCGCCAATCCCGCGAGCGGGCGTACGCTGTTCGGATTCACGCCGCTGTTCGGGCTCGATCCCGCGAGCCATCAGGGCGACCGCATCTCCGGTCCGCTCACAGCTGTCTGGTTCATCGTGTTCGTGCTGCCGATGTTCCTGCTGACGCCGGACTATCCGGCGCGCCATCCCGTTCGCGCCGCACTACGCGAGGGACTTGCCGAGTTGAAACAGACGCTGCGCGAGCTGCCGAGCCAGAAATCGCTCGCGGCATTCCTGCTGGCCAACATGATCTACACCGACGGGCTGGTATCGCTGTTCGCTTTCGGCGGTATCTACGCCGCCGGCACTTTCGGCTGGAACACGATCCAGATCGGCACCTTCGGCATCATCCTTACGATCGCGGGCACGCTCGGCGGCTATATCGGCGGCAAGCTCGACGATGCCATTGGATCAAAGCGCGTCATCGCGGGCAGCATGATCGTCCTGCTGCTCGCGATCGTCGCGATCCTGCTGGTCGACAAGGAGACAGTGCTGTTCGTGCACGTGACGCCGCCGCAAGCCGGCGGCGCGCTGTTTTCCTCCGCCGCCGAGCGCGCCTATCTCATCCTCGGCTGCTGCATCGGCGCGGTCGGCGCGCCCTTGCAAGCGGCCTCGCGCTCGCTCCTCATTCGCCTCGCGCCGAAGGATCGCATCGCGCAATATTTCGGGCTGTTCGCGCTGACCGGCAAGGTCACGTCCTTCATTGGCCCGCTGCTGATCGGGGTCGTCACGGCGGCGACCGCCAGCCAGAAGGCCGGCATGGCGGTGCTGGTGCTGTTCTTCGTGACGGGGCTCGCGTTGCTGGCACGCGTCAAACCTAATGCCGGAAATGCCGGACGCCCGTGAACACCATGGCGATGCCGTGCTCGTCGGCGGCTTTGATCACCTCATCGTCGCGCATCGAACCGCCCGGCTGGATCACTGCAGTGGCACCCGCCTCGATGCAGGCCAACATGCCGTCGGCAAAGGGGAAGAACGCATCCGAGGCGACCACAGAGCCCTTGGTCAGCGGCTCGGCAGCTTCAATTCGGCGGCAGCGTCCTGCGCCTTGCGTGCGGCGATGCGCGCGGAATCGACCCGGCTCATCTGGCCCGCGCCGATGCCGACGGTCGCAAGGTCCTTGGCGTAGACAATCGTGTTCGACTTCACGTGCTTGACCACACGGAAGGCGAACATCAGGTCGCGCATCTCGGCTTCGGTCGGCGCGCGTTTGGTCGCGACCTTCAGCGCCATGTCGTCGACCACGGCGTTGTCGCGGCCCTGCACCAGCAATCCACCGGCAACGGTCTTGGCGGTGAGGCCGATCGCGCGCGGATCGGGCAGGCCGCCGGTGAGCAATAGTCTCAGATTCCTGCGCTTCGCCACGACGGCAATCGCGTCTTCGGTCGCATCGGGCGCGATGATGACCTCGGTGAAGATCTCGGTGACGGCTTTCGCGGTCTCCGCATCCAGCGTCTTGTTCAGCGCGATGATGCCGCCATAGGCCGAGGTGGAATCGCAGGCGAGTGCACGACGATAGGCCGCCGCGAGGTCGGGACCTTCGGCGACACCACAGGGATTGGCGTGCTTGACGATGACACAGGCCGCGCTGCGCTTCGGATCGAACTCGGCGACGCATTCGAACGCCGCATCGGTATCGTTGATGTTGTTGTAGGACAGCTCCTTGCCCTGCAACTGGCGTAGGGTCGAGACGCCCGGCCGCTTGTCGGGCAGGCGATAGAACGCCGCCTTCTGGTGCGGGTTCTCGCCATAGCGCAGCGCCTGGATCAAGCGGCCGCCGAAGGCGCGGAAATCCGGCGCTTCCGTATTCAGCTCACCCGCAAACCAGTTCGAGATTGCGGCGTCATAGGCCGCGGTGCGCGCATAGGCCTTCGCGGCAAGACGCCGGCGCAGCGAGAGCGTGGTTGCGCCCTGGTTGGCGTTGAGCTCGTCGAGCACGGCCTGATAGTCGCTGGCCTCGACAACGACGGCGACGTCGTCATGGTTCTTCGCGGCGGCGCGGATCATCGCCGGTCCGCCGATATCGATATTCTCGATGCATTCCTCGAAATCGGCGCCTTTGTCGACGGTCGCCTCGAACGGATAGAGGTTGACCACCAGCAGATCGATCGGCGCGATGCCGTGCGCCTTCATCGCCTGCGCATGCTCGACATTGTCGCGGATCGCGAGCAACCCGCCATGCACCTTGGGATGCAGCGTCTTGACGCGGCCGTCCATCATCTCGGGAAAACCGGTCAGCTCGGAGACGTCGCGAACTTTCAGGCCGGCTCCCGCGATCGCTTTCGCGGTGCCGCCGGTCGAGACCAGCTCGATATTGTGTTTCGCCAGCGCGCGGGCGAATTCGATCAGGCCGGACTTGTCGGAAACGGAGAGCAGGGCGCGGGTGACGCGTCTGGGATGGTCGGTCATGGGCGATCCTTGGGCAAGGTCCTTTGTTCAAGGTTGTTTTGCCCAGGCGCGCGGCTGACAATCCCGCGCTTCCCGATGGTGCTCCATCCAAAGTCGCCAGTCGCGCGAGTGAGCGCTGGTTAGCAGTTTTGGGCGGCGTCCACAACGGCGGGATATGCCGTCGGTTCCACAGCGAAAGTGCGTTTTTTTTGCGCATGATCTTTTCGGAAAACCGCTGCACACTTTTCCGGATCATGCGCGCTAAAGCGGCAGTTCCGGCTCGCGGCGGGCATTGCGCCGCGCGTTGGTGGCGACTGGGCGACGTCGATGAGCGCGTAAAACTCCAGCGGATCGAGGAGGCGTGGCGCGTGTCCTGCCGGATCACGATCTGTGCGGTGCGGCGCGGGCCGTCGGTGCCGGCGAGGAACACGCTGTCCTCGAGGTCGACCTTGTCGTCGAGCGCCTCGAAGGTCCAGACGTCGCGGTTCGGCAGCACCAGCATCACGCCGCGCGCATCCGTCAGCCGGTTGGCTTTCACCGAAGGGTGCAGATGGAAGCGCAGCGCATAATCGGTCTCGTTGTTGCGGACCCGCGCGTTCGGCGCGGGCGAAATCGTGTCCTCGCCGTCGAGCCGTGTGCCGTCGGGCGAAGCCATCAGCACGCGGCGATGGATCAGGCCGAAGCGCTGGACGTAGCCATCATGCGAGGTCGTCAGCAATTCGCCGTTGCTGACCACCTCGCGGAAATTCTCCACGCTGTGCGGCCCGGCGACGATCGGCGCGCCCTGCAGGAGCTTCTTCATCGTCGACATCTCGACGAACTGGCAGGACGAGGCCTCATGATAGGCCAGCGTCGAATGCGCCGCGGTGCTGCGCGCAAAGGCGCGCCAGTTGTCGCGGCCGGTCGACGGCATGCCGCAATTGATGACGATGCGGCTCGTGCCCGAGGACATCTCGAAGGAGAGGCAGCCGGCATGGGCATCTGCGCTGACATTCGGCGGCGGCGGCGGACCGGTGTCGATGATGACGGTCATCTGTCCGGCGTCGAGACGCTGGAAACCGGTATGCGGCATGCTTGCCATCGGCGCGCCGTGGGTGTCGTCATAGGCAAGCAAGGTCGCGATCAGGTCGGACGGCGTGCCGCTCATGCCGTTGAACATCGCCACCGAACCGTCACCATGGCGAAAAAAGCGCAGCATCGGCATCATGCGGTCGATGGCGTTGAGCAGCGCCGGAGGCGGCGCGATGTTGCGCGCGGCAAAGGTTTGCCGCAGCGGCAACAGGTCGATCAAGAGCTCGATGAGGGCGCCCGGATTGCGTGAAATATGACCACCGTCGGGCAGGATCTGGCGCTGCAATTCGTCGGAGAGCTTTCGCGATGCGCCCCTGATCTGCTTGGCCTGATTGGCGAGGCACAGCGCGGCGTAGCACAGCGCGATCAAGACCTGCAGCCGCGGCACGCCATCGGGAATGTCCAGCATGGTGTAGCGGAGATAGCGGATCTCCCGCGTCAGCCCGCGCAGATATTTGCGATAGAACTTGCTGTCGGTGTCGCCGAGCACCAGCGGCGCCTGCGACAGCAGCGAGATCACGCGGCGCGACAGCACATCCGCGCGGCGGCCGATCGCGCGCTTCAGGTTCGCCGGATTGGACATCCAGTCGTCGACCAGCGAGCGGGCATTGGCGCGGGTCAGCGCGGTGTCGGCGGCGCGCAGGTGCCGCAACCAGCCGAAGCCGAGCAGCGAGACTTCCCAATCCTCCGACGGCGGCTCGAGCTCGAAGATCGAGCGGCCGTGGCAGGTGACGATCTTGCCGGCGAACACGAAACGCCCGGCGTAGATTTCGGCGGCGCGGGTGGCGTCCGCCGTGCGCAAATCATGCGGTGCGATGATCAGCCGGTCGGCGCGGCCCGGCCACAGCCGCGACAACGCCACTGTGCTGCCGCTCGCGCGCGCCACCATCGTGCGCGCAAAGCGGCCCATGATCAGCGTCGAGATGCGTCTGCGTTGAGCGACCGACACGCGTTAGTGCCCACTTTCCGAAGTTCGTGTACCATCGCCGCACGCACTTTCACGAACTTCGGAAAGTCATGGGCACTAACAAACCTATGATTCTAGTGCCGCTTTTCGATCTGAAGTCCCTGGACGAACTCGCGGCACAGAGTGCAGGGACTTCAGATCGGCGGCACTAGCCTTGTTTGGGGGAGGATGACCCGAAGCGAATCCTTTTAATCCGGAAACGCCGCGCTGGCACCTCTTGAAAGGCGACGAATCACGCGCCGCCCCGGCGAAATATGCAGCAAAATCAGGATTTAACTAATCTGACGGCATAGAAGCCGTCGAGCCCCGCAAGGCGGGGGTCGGCATGCGGCAGATGCGAGGGCAGGGTGCGCAGATCGCCCGCTGGCGTGACGATCTCGGAGAGGCCCGCGACCTCCTGGGCCTGAACCGGCGCGCGCCGCAGGCCAGGCTCGGCGGCGAGCAGCGCCGCAATGGCGGTCTCGCCCTCCTCCGGCTCGAGCGAGCAGGTACAATAGACCAGCGTGCCGCCGGATTTCAGCAGGGCGGCCGCCTTGCGCAGCAGCCGGCCCTGCAGCGTCGCCAGTGCCGCGATGTCCGCTTCCTGCCGCAGCCAGGCCACGTCGGGGTGACGTCGGATGGTGCCGGTCGAGGTGCAGGGCGCGTCGACCAGCACGCCGTCGAACCCGTCAGCCACGCCGGGCCATTCCACCGCGTCGGCGACGACGGTCTCGGCCTCGAGCGTGAGCCGCGCCAGATTGTCGCGCAGCCGCGCCATCCGCACCGGCGAACGGTCGAGCGCGGTGACCATTGCTCCGGCCCGCACAAGTTGTGCGGTCTTGCCGCCGGGCGCCGCGCAGAGATCGGCGATGCGTTTGCCCGCGACATCGCCGAACAGCCGCGCCGGAAGTGCGGCGGCGGCATCCTGCACCCACCACTCGCCTTCGGTGAAGCCCGGCAGCATGGTCACCGAACCCTGCAGCAGTGTGCGGACGGTGCCGGTCTGCAGCGCCTCGCCATGCAGGCGGGTCGCCCACTGCTCTGCTTCCGATTTCACGGTGAGGTCGAGCGATGGCTCGTGACTGAGCGCGAGCGCCATCGCTTTGGCGGTGGCTTCGCCATAATGCGCGATCCAGCGCTTGATCAGCCATGGCGGCAGATCGAGCATGTCGGACTTGACCTCGTCGACGATGGCCGCGCCCTCGCGCGCACAACGTCGCAGCACCGCGTTGACGAGGCCCGCATATTTCGCGGCGCGCCGGTCCGACTGCACCAGCCGCACCGAGAGATCGACCGCGGCATGGTCGGGCACGTCCATCCACAGGATTTGCGCGGCGCCGATCAGCAGCGCGCTCTGCGCGCGCGGCGCGTCGGTTGGTACGCCGCGATCGAGCAGCTTCGACAGCAGATGGCCGAGCGTGCCGAGCCGGCGCAGGATGGTCGCTACCAGACGGCGCATCAGCGCGCGGTCGCGGTCGGCAAGTGTCTTCAATCCGGGATGGGCGGCGGCGCCGTCGAGCTGGTCGTCGAGCGTGCGATGCTTGTGCAGCACGCCGTCGAGCACATCCGCCGCGATCCGCCGCGCCGCGAGGCCGGGCACTTCGGAAGGTCGAGCGAATCTTTGCGCTGGCATGCTTTGAACGTTACTCGGAGAAGGGGCAATTCCGCGAGACTTCGCATGCCACTGACAAGGACAGCATCACTGCCATGCGAATATGCCAAATGTAAGAATCGCTCTGGCTTTTTGCCGCCGCAGCACAATGTCTTGATCGAGTGCTCCGAAAGTAGCAGGAGTCGGTCATGGCCGACGATTCCAAACTGAGCGAGACGAGCCCGCCGCACAAGGAACTCACGCCGGCTGCGCAACGCGCGCTCGCCGAAGCCGAGGCGCGGCGAAAGGCCGCTGCCGAGAATGCGAAGCCGTTGCCAAAGGAATTTCAGGGCCCGAAAGGTCCCGAGCCGACGCGCTATGGCGACTGGGAAAACAAGGGCATCGCGTCGGATTTTTAGTCGTGCATCACGCCAACGAAAAAGCCGCGCCGAAGCGCGGCTTTCGAATCTCGCAGCTGAAGCGCGATCAGCGCGTCACGACCACCCTCGTGCCGACCGACACGCGGTTGAACAAGTCGGAAATGTCGGCATTGAGCATACGGATACAACCATAAGAGACGAAGCCGCCGACCGAGCCTGGCATGTTGGTGCCGTGGATGGCGTATTCGCCGCCGGACAGGGTCATGGCCGCGACGCCCATCGGATTCCGCGGCGAGCCGCCGGGAATGACGTCGGGAATGTTCGGCTTGTCGTGCTTGACTTCCTTCGGCGGCGACCAGGCCGGGTTGCGGTACTTGCCGTCGATCCGGGTCGCGCCTGCCCACTGCTTGCCGGCCTTGCCGACCCCGACCGGGT
The DNA here is from genome assembly GCA_963732085.1 of uncultured Alphaproteobacteria bacterium. Classification (GTDB taxonomy): domain Bacteria; phylum Pseudomonadota; class Alphaproteobacteria; order Rhizobiales; family Xanthobacteraceae; genus Bradyrhizobium. The sequence goes on from CAVSYJ010000005.1 coordinate 297,822, forward strand.
AGCGCATCGCATGCCCCTGATCGATGATGTAATAAAGGGCCCGCTCGTTGGTCTTCACCACGATGGTTCCCGGCGAGTATTCGCTGCCGTGAACCCCGACCATTGCGGGACGGGCCTGCGCCGCCGTTGCCATCATCCCCAGCCCCAAGGTGGCCGCCAGCGCCACCACAATCCGCTTCGACATTGTCCTTCTCCGCTTCGCCCGCCCCTGCCAGGGCCGTGAAAACTGGTTAAAACCGCGCGAAACGCGGCTCGCCCACGTATTTTTAACCGCGTGTGTTAACCCAATGGTTGCCACGCGGGCCTTCGGACTCACTCGGCAGGGAGGAGAAGAGGAAAAACTGCAATTAAAGTAAATGACTTGAAAACAACACTTGCCGGAAAAGCGCCGCAGGGCGGCCACAGTCGCTGACATTGGCGTGAGCAATGCCCGACGAGTGGGAGCGCACGCCTCGTCATTCCGGGATGCGCCGACAGGCTCGCCGCTTCGCGGCGCCTCGGAATGACGAGAAACTTTGCTTTACGCCGCCGAATGCTTCTTGTTCTGCCGGTTCTGCACGAGATCATCGACCACAGCGGGATCGGCCAAGGTCGAGGTATCGCCGAGAGAGCCGGGCTCGTCCTCGGCGATCTTGCGCAGGATGCGGCGCATGATCTTGCCGGAACGCGTCTTCGGCAGGCCCGGCGCGAACTGGATCTGGTCGGGCGAGGCGATCGGTCCGATGTCCTTGCGCACCCAGGCCACCAGCTCCTTGCGCAGTTCCTCGGTCGGCTCGGTGCCCGCCATCAAGGTGACATAGGCATAGATGCCCTGGCCCTTGATGTCGTGGGGATAGCCGACCACCGCGGCCTCCGACACTTTTGCATGTGCGACAAGCGAGCTCTCGACTTCGGCGGTGCCCATGCGATGGCCGGAGACGTTGATGACGTCGTCGACGCGGCCGGTGATCCAGTAATAGCCGTCGGCGTCGCGCCGGCAGCCGTCGCCGGTGAAGTATTTGCCTTTGTAGGTCGCGAAATAGGTCTGCTCGAAGCGGGCGTGATCGCCATAGACCGTGCGCATCTGACCGGGCCATGAGCGCGTGATGCAGAGATTGCCGGTGGCCTCGCCTTCCAGCGTCTTGCCGTCGGCATCGACGATTTCGGGCACCACGCCAAAGAACGGATTCGTCGCCGAACCCGGCTTCAGTTTGGTCGCGCCCGGCAGCGGCGTGATGAGAATGCCGCCGGTCTCCGTCTGCCACCAGGTGTCGACGATCGGGCAGCGGTTGTCACCGACGACGCGGTGATACCACTCCCAGGCTTCCGGATTGATGGGTTCACCGACCGAGCCGAGCAGCCGCAGGGTCTTGCGCGAGGTCTTCGTCACGGGATCGTCGCCCGCCTGCATCAGCGCGCGGATCGCGGTCGGCGCGGTGTAGAAGATGTTGACCTTGTGCTTGTCGATGACGTTCCAGAACCGCGAATTATCGGGGTAATTCGGCACGCCTTCGAACATCAGCGTGGTCGCGCCGTTGGCGAGCGGCCCGTACAGAATGTAGCTGTGGCCGGTGACCCAGCCGACGTCGGCGGTGCACCAGTAGATATCGCCCTCGTGATAGTCGAACACATATTGATGCGTCATCGACGTGAACACGAGATAGCCGCCGGTGGTGTGCAGCACGCCCTTGGGCTGGCCGGTCGATCCCGAGGTGTAGAGGATGAACAGCGGATCTTCCGCATTCATATGCTCGATCGGGCATTCGGTCGTCACCATCTCGGCCGCGTCGTGATACCAGAGGTCGCGCGACGGGTTCATGTCGACCTTGCCGCCGGTGCGCTTGACCACGACGACCCAGTCGACGCCCTCGGTCTTGGCGATCGCCGCATCGACATTGGCCTTCAGCGGCACCTTTTTGCCGCCGCGCAGGCCTTCATCGGCGGTGATGACGAACTTGGATTTGCAATCGCTGATGCGCTGCGCCAGCGAGTCCGGCGAGAAGCCGGCGAACACCACCGAATGGATCGCGCCGATCCGCGCGCAGGCGAGGATCGCGTAGGCGGCTTCCGGAATCATCGGCAGATAGATCGTGACGCGGTCGCCCTTCTTGACGTTGCGGGTGCGCAGGATGTTGGCCATCCGGCAGACCTCGTCATGCAGTTCCTGGTAGGTGATGTGCTTCGACTGCGAAGGATCGTCGCCTTCCCAGATGATCGCGGTTTGATTTGCACGCTTGGGAAGATGCCGGTCGATGCAGTTATAGGCGGCGTTCAGGACGCCATCCTCGAACCATTTGATCGAGATGTTGCCGGGCGCATACGACCAGTTGTCGATTTTGCTCGGCGCCTTGATCCAGTCGATGCGCTTGGCGTGTTCGGCCCAAAATCCCTTGGGGTCCTTGATCGAGCGGTCGTACATTTCCTGGTATTTGGCCGGATCGGCCCAGGCGCGCTTGGCCCAATCGGCCGGCACGTCATAAATCTTCTCGGACATTCGCTCCTCCACGCAACGCGGCCAGTGAACGCAACACACTGAAGCCGTCTTCATTGTTAGCGCAATTATGCGTCCGCGCGGCGTGCGCCGACAAGCACGACGAATAGACACATGCGCGGCCCCGTTTTGAGCGATATCGGGCCGCAGCGGACCGCCGGGCCGGTCGGCATGGATGATCCGACGCGATCACTTTCGCGTTGCCGCTTGGTCCGAAATCAACGTTATCGGCCGAATGGCATCCATGAAAGGTATTTGGGAACCGCAAATGCGGAATTGGGACTCGCCAAGGTGGTCCTGACCCCCTAAATGGCCTCCCCGGGTTAGGTAGGGCCTGCCGGAACGAGCCAAAGGCCGTCGGCATTGAGGCAAGGCAGACAGAGCAACAGGAGCAAGGCGTTTAGCGTCATGACGGATCAGCAGAATTTCGAGGCTCCGCGGCCCGTTTCCGCCGATCCCGCTGTGGCTCTCGCCGAGATGCTCGGGCAACTGCCGGTCGAAACGCCGAAGCCGGTCGTCAAAACCTCGGTCGAAGAGCTCGCGGCCGATCATGGTCTCAGCCTCGGCGACCAGGACCAGCTCACCATCCGCCGGGTCAAGCGCGGCAAGGGCTATTCCTTCATTCGCGCCAATGGCACCCAGATCCGTCAGACCGGCACGATCCGCCGCCTGCATCGCATGGCGATGCCGCCGGCCTACCGCGAGGTCCGTTACTCGCCCGACCCGAATTCGCATCTGCAGGCCGTTGGCGTCGATGCCGCCGGCCGGCTGCAATATCGCTATCACGCCGATTGGGAGAAGGTGCGCGAGCAGCGCAAGGCGCATCGCCTGGCGAGACTGGTCGCCGCACTTCCAAAGATCCGCCGCAACGTCGCCAAACATCTCGCCGGAGACGCGCCGACGCGCGAGTTCGCGCTGTCGGCTGCGATCGAATTGATCGCGCGCACCGCGATCCGCCCGGGCAACGAATCCTATGCGCGGATGAACGGCACCCGCGGCGCCACAACGCTGCTCAAGTCCAACGTCACGCTGGAAGACGACGCCGTCGTGCTCACCTTCAAGGCCAAGGGCGGCAAGGCCGTGCGCAAGGAGTGCAAGGCCGAGAAGCTGGTGCGCGCGATCGGCATCCTGCAGACCGTGCCGGGCAAGCGCATGTTCCAGTATCGCGACGGCAACGGCGTGGTGCGCGGCGTGTCGACCACGACCGTGAACGGATTTCTGCGCGAGATCGCCGGCATCAAGATTTCGCTGAAGGATTTCCGCACCCTGATGGCCTCGGCCGTCGTCGTGGAGTCGCTCTCGCGCGTGACCCCGGCCACCAGCCAGCGCGGCCGCAGGAAGCAGGTGCTGGAGGCGATTCGCGCCGCCGCCGACAAGCTCTCCAACACGCCGGCGATCTGCCGCAAGAGCTATGTGCACGACACCATCGTCACAGCCTTCGAGGACGGCATCCTCGAGCGTTTCGCCGCGACCCTGAAAACCCAGCGCGTCCAGTTCAAGCGCGAGCAGCTGCTGGCGCAGGTCGTGACCGCGGCTGCGGCGGCGTAATTCCGCTCGTCGCCCCCGCGAAAGCGGGGGCCCATAACCACAGGCCTTCGTGTTATGAAGGCTGCGGTCCCGGCTTTGCCCACAACAATCGTCGGTGGTTATGGGTCCTGGATCGCGCTCGCGTGCGCTCGCTTGTCCGGGACGACATCGGTTTGATTTTAGTCTCTAAAGCCCGCCCATCTTGCAGACCAGCTTCCATTCGTCAGGCGTCACCGGCTGCACCGACAGCCGCGAATATTTCACCAGCGCCATTGCCGCGAGCTTCTTGTCCGCCTTGATCGCGGCCATCGTCACCGGCGTCGGCAACTTCTTGTCGGCCTTGATGTCGACGCAGACGAACTTGCCGGTCTTGTCGGTCGGGTCGGGATAGGATTCCTTGATCACCTCGGCGATCCCGACGATCTCCTTGCCCTCGTTGGAATGATAGAAGAACGCCTTGTCGCCCTTCTTCATGTTCACGAGGTTTTGCCGCGCGGTGAAGTTACGAACCCCGGTCCATGCCTCGCCCTTGGCGCCCTTCGCGACCTGCTGGTCCCACGACCATGCCGACGGTTCGGATTTCACCAGCCAGTAGTTCATGCCTCGCCTCCTATGGGAGAATTCTGACCTCGGTGCCGGTCGCAACATGCGCCCAGATGTCGTCCATTTCCTTATTGGTGACGGCAACGCAGCCGTCCGTCCAGTCACGCTTCAGATGAAGCCTGTCGAGCCATCCGAACCCGTTGGGAAGTCCGTGGATCATGATGTCGCCACCGGGCGCGACACCGCGCCGCTGCGCCTCAGTACGATCGCCTGCATCTGGATAGGACAGGTGCAGGGCGAGATGAAAGTGACTGCGGCCGTTGCGGGAGTCGACCGTGTATTGTCCTTCCGGCGTCCGACCATCGCCCTCCTGCGTCTTGCGGCCCACAGGATCGTGTCCAAGCGACACTGGGTAGGTCCGGATCACATGGGACCCGCGCAAGAGCGTCAGCGTGCGCTGCGCCTTGTCGATCCTGATCAGGTCGGCCTGTTCATCCGATGCGGCCAGCTGCGGGGGGCGTTGTCCGATTTGGAGATAGTCGGCGCCAACGACGGCCGCTGCAGCGACCAACAGCAGGATCAGGACGGCTGATACGGCCTTGCGGACCGACATGCTCACTCTTCCGCCTTGAAAGGTCGCGTCAGCAAGCCTTCGATCGCGGCATCGATCGAAAGCTTTTTGCCCAGGATCGCCGCGACCGCTGACGATACCGGCATTTCGACCTTTCGCGAAGCCGCCAGCTCCACCAGCACCGGCGCCGTGGACGCGCCCTCGGCGAGCTTGCCGGCCGGCGGCGGCTCGCCGCGGCCGAGCGCGATGCCGAGCGCGAAGTTGCGCGATTGCGGGCTGGAGCAGGTCAGGATGAGATCGCCGAGGCCGGAGAGGCCGACCATGGTTTCGCTGCGCGCGCCAAGCGCGCGGCCGAATCGCGCGAGCTCGGAGAAGCCGCGCGTGGTCAGCGCCGCCTGTGCGGAGGCGCCGAGCTTGCGTCCGACCGCGATGCCGGCCGCGATCGCCAGCACGTTCTTGGCGGCGCCGCCGATCTCCACGCCAAGCACATCGTTGGTGTGATAGGGCCGGAAGGTCGCCGAGCCCAGCGCCTGCACCAGTTCGCTCGCGAGCAGCTCGTCCTTTGCGGCGAGCGTCACCGCGGTCGGCAAGCCCCTCGCGACGTCGTCGGCAAAGCTCGGGCCCGACAGGATCGCCGGCAGCGCATGCGGCGCGGCCTCAGCGATGATCTCGGTCATGAATTTGTGCGTGCCGTGCTCGATGCCCTTGGCGCACGCGATCACGGGCGTATGCGCATGGAGGTGCGGCGCGATGGCGTTGACAGCGCCGCGCAGATGCTGCGCCGGCGTTGCGATCAGGAGAATATCAGCGCGGCAGACCTGCGCGATATCATTGGTCACGGTGATGTCGGCGGCGAGCTTGATGCCGGGCAGCCGAGGGTTCTCGCGCGCTTTTGTGATGTGGGCGGCATGTGCTGCGTCGCGCGCGTAGAGCGTACGCTGTACGTCCCGCGCGTGCAGCGACAAGGGCGAGTGCGGTTCCCCACGCGCCCGCGCCGATCACAGCGACGGAATCGCGGGAAGGCATGGTTCAAAACCCCGCGCGGGAATTCGCAAACCCCGCCGGCACTGCCGCATTCGCATCGAGCAGCCAGCGCGCGCGGGGGGCTGCATCCATCCCATCCACCATGCCGAGCGCGAGCCGCTCGGCGCCGGCCCAGGCGATCATCGCGCCATTGTCGGTGCAGAGCGCGGGCGGCGGAACGACCAGCGTGGTCTGCGCTTTCGCCGCGACATCCTGCAGCGCGCCGCGAATGGCATGATTGGCGGCGACGCCGCCGGCCGCGACCAGCGCGCGTGCCGGGCCGAACTTTTCCGCGAACAATTTCAGGCCGACGCTGAGCCGATCCGCGGTCGAATTCCAGCACCGCGGCCTGGAAACTCGCGCAGAGATCGCTGATGTCCTTCGGCTCCAGCGGGGAGAGCCGGCCGATCTCGTTGCGCACGGCGGTCTTCAATCCCGACAGCGAGAAATTGGCATCGGCGCGCCCGAGCATCGGCCGCGGGAACGCAAAGCGCGTGGGATCGCCACCGATGGCCGCGCGCTCGACCTGCGGTCCACCCGGATAGGGCAGCGCCAGCATCTTGGCGACCTTGTCGAAGGCCTCGCCCATGGCGTCGTCGACGGTGGTGCCGAGCCGCACATAGTTGCCGACGCCGACGACCGCGACGATCTGGGTGTGGCCGCCGGAGGCGAGGAACAGGCAATAGGGAAACGCCAGCGCACAGGTCAGCCGCGGGGTGAGCGCGTGCGCTTCGAGATGGTTCACCGCGATCAGCGGCGTCGAATGCACCATCGCGATTGCCTTCGCCGTGGTCAGTCCGACGATAACGCCGCCGATCAGGCCGGGCCCGGCGGCGGCCGCGACGCCGGAGAGCTGCGCATAATCGACGCCGGCCTCGTGCATCGCGGCTCTCGACGAGGTGATCGAGTACGTCGACATGGGCGCGCGCGGCGATCTCCGGCACCACGCCGCCGAAGCGCGCGTGCTCCTCGGTCTGCGAGCGCACGATGTTGGAGAGGATGCGTCCCGCGCCATCGCCCTGCCGCTCGATCACCGCAGCCGCGGTTTCATCGCAGGTGGTTTCTATCCCCAGCACCAGGATCGGCTTGTCGTTATTCAAAGTGCGCCCTTGCGTTGGACCTGAATTCGTCACACATCGCGTAACATTCCAGGGCACCAACGCGCAATCGTCACATGGCCGTTCTCGTCACCCGACCGCATCCCGACAGCGAGACCACCGCGGCGGTCTTGCGCGCGAAGGGCTATGAGGTGATGCAGGCGCCGATGCTGCGGTTCGAGCCGGTCGCCTGTTCCGGGCTCGATGCAGAGTATGGCGCTGTCATCGTGACCTCGGCCAATGCGCTGCGCGCGGTCGAAGGACAGCTCGCGAGCGACCTGCTCAAGCGGCCATTGTTTGCCGTCGGTGAAACCACGGCCGCCGCGGCGCGCAAGGCCGGATTCGGCAAGGTGACGGCGGCGAACAACGACGCGGTCGCGTTGCGTGATCTCGTGCTCGCGGGCTGTCAAGAAGCGGCAGTTCAGGAAAGGCGACGCGCTGCTCTATCTTGCCGGCGCCGATCTCTCACACGATCTCGCCAGCGAGCTCGGCGCCGACGGCCTCACCATCGTCACTGTCACGACCTACCGCATGGCCGCGCTGTCGCATTTGCCGCGCGAGGTTTGCGACGCCTTTGCCGCGAATACAATTCAGGCGGTGCTGCATTACTCGCAACGCAGCGCGCGCGCCTTCCTCGACGCGTCGCGCGCCGAAGGCGTCGAAATCTCCGCGCTCGCCGTGCCGCATTGTTGCCTGTCGCAGAATATCGCCGCGACCCTGCACGAGGCCGGCGCGCAGGTGTTTTCGGCGGCGTCAGCGGATGAAAAGGCCTTGTTTGCAGCGTTGGAGCGTGCTTTGCGGTCGCAATCGGCGTAAGAGAGCCCCGCCGAATCTGGTAAGCTATTGATATGTCAATAGACAGGGAACCGCAGGCATGGCCGACGACGAGCTGAAGGACGCTGGCGGACCCGAAAGCAGCCGCCCGAAGCGCGAACCGCCGACCATCGATCTCGATGCGTCCGAAGTTTCCGGCGAGACGCGCGCCGCGGCCGAGGCGAAAGCAGAAGCTGCGTCCGAAGCGCGCGCGGAAGCGACCGAGCCTGAGCCGGCTGCCGCGACGCCGTCCAAGCCAATCTCCCCTCCAATTTCTCCTTGGGTGATCGCGCCGTTCGCCGGCGCGGTCGCCGCCGCACTCGTGATCGCGGTCGGCTGGGTGCTGGGCTGGCCGCCCGTGCAGGCGCCGCCTGCTGCGCCGCAGGTCACCGCTGGCGCCTTCGACGATCTCGGCAAGCGCGTGGCGGGGCTGGAAGCGAAGACCGGCAAGCCCGTGAGCGATCCCGCTGCCGCGGCGCGGATCGACGCGCTGGACAAGTCACTCGCGGCATTGCGCAGCGACATCGCAACCCAGCGCACGCAGTCCGACAGGCTTGCCTCCGCGCTCAACGATCTGAAATCGGCGCCGCGCGACTCCGCGGGCAATGTCGATCTTTCGGGCATCACCGGCCGCATCGTCGAGCTCGAGCGCAAGGCAAGCGTGCAAGGCGAAGCGATCGCGCATGAGAGCGAGAAAGCGGCGGACGCAAAACCCGCCGACGACATGGCGCTGCGCCGCGTGGTCGCCGCCGCGCTGCTCGATGTCGCCGTGAGGCACGGCGATCCCTACGCGGAAACGCTCAGGATAGCGAAATCGCTCAGCGCTGATCCGGACAAGCTCAAGGCCCTCGATCCATTCGCGGAGAAGGGCGTACCGTCGCCGCCGCAGCTCAATCGCGAGCTTTTGACCTTGGTGCCGAAACTGTCGCCCTCGCCGGACACCGCCACCACAGGCACCAGCATTGTCGATCGCCTGCAGGCCGGTGCGGCAAAACTCGTCCGCGTCGAACGCACCGATACGGCCGGCAACGACCGCGGCGCGATCGTCGCGCGGGTCACCGCGGCGGCGCTGCGCAACGATTTCACTGAAGCCCGCCGCGATCTCGCCGAGCTGTCGCCCGCCGACCGCGCGCCGGCGCAAGCCTGGCTCGACAAGGCCGCCGCGCGCGATGCCGCGTTGTCGGCCTCGCGTCAATTCGCCGATGATGCGATGGCCTCGCTCGCAAAGGTCGGGCAATAGGTTCTGCATGATCCGTATCGTCCTGTTCCTGGGGTTGATCGCGCTCGCTGCGGCCGGCGCGGCGTGGGTTGCCGAGCAGCCCGGCGACGTCGTGCTGTCGTGGGGCGTTTACAAGCTTTCCACCACGCTCCCGGTGTTCGTGCTCGGTGTCGGCATTGTCGTGGTCGCGGCGATGCTGGTGTGGAGCATTTTCGCCGCGCTGTGGCGCACGCCGGGACGGATGCGCAGGCGCCGTCATGAACGCCGCCACGCCCGCGGCCGCCATGCCATCACCCAGGGACTGCTCGCGATCGGCCATGGCGATTCGGACGCGGCGCGCCGCCACGCCGATGCAGCGCGGCGGCTGGCGTCGAACGATCCGCTGACCTTGCTGTTGCATGCGCAGTCAGCCCAGCTCGGCGGCGACCGCGCCGGCGCGCGTGCCGCCTTCACCACCATGGCCGAGCGCGAGGACACGCGGCTGCTCGGGCTGCGCGGCCTCTTCATCGAGGCGCAGCGCGCCGATGACGCGGTCGCGGCCGTCATGATCGCGGAAGAAGCGCTCAAACTGTCGCCGGCCTCGACCTGGGCCTCGCATGCCGTGCTCGGCTTCCGCTGCGCGCAGGGCGATTGGGACGGCGCGCTGAAGATTCTCGACAACGATCTCGCCGCCGGCCTGATCGACAAGGCGGGCTATCGCCGCCGCCGCGGCGTGCTGCTCACCGCGAAAGCGCTGGAGCTGGCGAAGGTCGACCGCGACCTGTCGCGGGAAGCCGCGATGGAAGCGGTGAAGCTCGCGCCGACATTGGTGCCGGCGGCGGTGCTTGCTGCGAAATATGAGAGCGAGGCGCATCAGGTGCGCCGCGCGATGCGCATGGTCGAGGCCGCCTGGATCGCGCATCCGCATCCCGACCTCGCCGACGCCTATGCGCATGTGAAGCTCGGCGACTCCGCGCGGCAGCGGCTGGTGCGCATCGAGACGCTGGCCGCAAAGACGCCGGGCGAAATCGAGGGCGCGCTGGCGATCGCGCGCGCCGCGATCGATGCCAGCGAGTTTGCCAAGGCGCGCGCCGCGCTGGCGCCGTTCACGGCCAATCCCACGCAGCGCGTGGCGATGCTGATGGCCGAGATCGAGCGCACCGAGCATGGCGACAGCGGCAAGGCCCGCGCCTGGACCCTGCGCGCGGTGCGGGCGCGGCTCGATCCGGCCTGGACCGCGGACGGTTATGTCAGCGATCGCTGGCGGCCGGTGTCGCCGGTGACCGGACGGCTCGACGCGTTCCAGTGGCAGGCGCCGCTCGCGAGCCTGCCGTCGGACAAGGGCACGCACCATCGAGTCCTCGGCGTTCGAGGAGGCGATGCTGGCCGCGCCCTCGCCGCCGCGCGCGGTGACGAGCGCCGGCCTGGTCGAGCCGCCGCGCGATGAGCCGGTCGACGCCGCGCCGCCGGCGACGCAGGACAACTCGCCGCCCGCGGCGAAAGTGAGCGAGGCCGCACCGCCGGCCGCGGCATCCGCTCCGTCGCCGCAACCCGCGCCCGAATCGCAAGCCGCGCCCACGCCGCTGTTCCGCGCCCGCGCCGATCTCGCCAAACCGGCCGCGGCGCCGATCCCGCCGGTCATTCCCATCGTCCGCCCGCCAGACGATCCCGGCATCGACGACGAGGCGCCAAGCGATGAATTTGTGGAACAAATCGGCACGCCGAAGGCGCAGGCCGGCGGCTGGCGCGGTTTCTGGGCGCGCTGGGGCGGGTCATAAAGGCCTTTCGAGCAGCCAGCGTTTTTCTTGCCAATTCGGGCCGCGCCCGATATCAGGGGCGCGACGCGGGAGCCCGCGTTTTCCATGGTCCGCCGCAATAGCTCAGTTGGTAGAGCACGTCATTCGTAATGACGGGGTCGGGGGTTGAGTCCCTCTTGCGGCACCACGCTTGTCGGCTCCGCGTGGTTCAGCCCGCAAGATCGCGTCGAAGCGTGCTCCGGCAAGCCGGGTCAGTCGGCTGCTGAGCGAAGACGACTATCGGCGTAAACGGGTCGACCGGCGCGTTTGGCGGATAGAGGCGTCACATAGGTGAACGACGCCGACCGTCACAAGCGGCAGCGCTCGCGATGGTGTCGGCTCTGGAGCTTGAATGACAGCTCCCCGGTCTGTATCTGCGCGCCTAGCCAGACCAACAGCGACCGCTTGCCGTGGTTCGCATTTTGCGAATTGTATCCAGTATTCCGATAGTGATTGGATGCGTGGATCCATTCGCCATGCGGCGAAAATGTCAGGGTTAAAGCGTCTGCGGTCATGTGGCTTCCACTGAGCAATCGGCCGGCTGACTCGCCGCTCCACGTCCCTTGAACGATAACAAATTCAATTCGGCCCTCCTTGGCGGTCGCAGCCAACGTGAAGATGATCTGTGCGCTGATAGAGTCGTGTTAAGAGAACGCTGGCGACTGTTGCTCCTGTGACCGTCGCGGTTGAAGCGCCTCTCCGCCTCGCCTGCACTTGATAGAGCGGCAGTTAAGTTGAAATCGAGGCGCGGTCGAGTATTGTAAGAGGGACTTGCAGTGGCTTCAGTCGGTCGGTTTGCTAATCGAACGAGTATTTCGCGCTAGTCTACGAAGAGGGCGACTATTTGCTCAACGTCGTTCAGGGCGAGAGTCGTATGCCAATCGCGGATCGGTACGTCGTTCGATCGGCAGCCTGCAAGCTCGCCCCGCGGAGCAGGGCGCGGGTCTTTCAACCGTCGCTACATGCTTCGCTGGGCAATCCGCGCTTGGACTTCGCGGGAATTCAACGAAGTGGAAAGCCGTCTACCGCGCTATCGTTGATCGTCGAACCACTTAAGCGGTGGGCCTTAGCTCGGTTTTCGCCGTCGCGGCTGTTTGCGCCGGCGCTGTTTGCGGATTGGGGCCGGGACCGTCCTGGCTATCGTCCGTTCGGAAGTTACTGCACGAGTCGTCAGCCGAACAACTCCCGTTCAGCCGGGATCACCTGCGGATCGCCGGAGCATCGGAAGGGCCGGACGTCGCGGACCCCATTCGCCGATAAACATCTCCATCTGCGATGCGACGAGGCCTTAAGTTCCGCACGCCTGATTCCAGCCAGGCCCAGTTCTCCAGCATACCACGTGGGGCCTGCGCCCGTGACCGCCGCTCGACGTTCCACGCCCCCGAGGTCACCGTAGCTGACGCTTTTGGGTTCCGCTCTTGCGTCCCAGCGTCAGTACCGTCGAAGTCATGCCTGGGTTGAATCGCTGGATGCCCCACATGGTGGCTCAATGTCAGCGTTCCCCCGGTGCCCTGTGTGCCGGTGGTGGCCACGTTCGTCCCGACTAGAGACGGTCGTGTCCCAGCGTCCGCAGTTTGCCCGTGCGACGGGTCCCGCGCCGCCTTTCGGCCTCTTGACGCCGCCTGGCCAGGTTACCGGACCCAAGGTGCGGAAGATTCAGGTTCGAGCGCGTTGTCAACCTCGATCAGACCGCGGTCGATATGACCCCGCTCGGACGGCTCGGTCCCTTCGCGGGACTCGCACCTGATAAACCAGATTGGCGATGAGGGTGCTGAAGGAGATCTTCCTGCCTCAATAAGGGCCGACCATTCCGGGATATCTTGCATGACATCACTTCGTCTCGACGAAACTATCGCAAATAGTTATATTATATCAATATGTTGACATGACGTACCATATTGTCGATGCATCGACCGTGCCGTACACGCAAGCGAGTGCGACTCAGGGTAGCATGCGATGCGGGACATGCAATATTAACGCGTATTTGCGTGAAGCTCTCTACCAGAGGGGTACGCGAAAATTTCGCGACGAAGCCGAGTGCAGCGAGGGCGAAGACGGACTGTCGCGTCAAACGCTTGCGTTCGATCGCCCGCACCCTCCGCCACGCCAGCACCACGCCGGTCACGCTGAACGCGAAGCCGCAAAGGCAGAGCACAACGATCACGCACGTCCGCAACAGCGGATGCGCATCGAGCGGCGTGAAGTCGAGTGTGTGAAGGCTCTTCAGCGGCCAGGTGTCGCCGAGCGAGAGAAAGCCCGAGAAAATCCACATCAGGATGAACGGCGCGAAGATCAGGCCGAGCGCGTGATGCCACGCCTGCAAGCCGCGATAGGGCCATGCCCTGTCGCGGATCGCGATGCCGAGTTTCACCACGCCGATGATGACGCCGATCGCGGCGCCGATCGTGCCGAGCAGCGACAGCCACCACACCAATGCGAGCCAGACACTCGCGTGATGACGCAGCGGCGCGGGATAGATCCAGTGCGGGATGCTGCCGAGATAATTCGCGACGCGAACACTGCGCGTGGTGGTGAGGACGACTTTGCCCGATCGCGACGACACGTAGACTTCCGTTCCCGCGGCATCGTCGAGCGAGTAACGGAACAGCGGACGGTCATAGTCGAACTCGCCCGCGACCGTCCATTGATCGTAGTCGATCAGCTCGGCGCCCGCGCGCGCCGCATCGATCTCGTGGGTCACCGCCGTTTCGTGCCGTTCCGGGAACGGCACGAAATGCATGACGATGCCGCTCGCGAACCACATCGCAAACAGCAGGCAGAACGCGACACCCCACCAGCGATGGACTGTCGCCAATAAACTCATCACCACTTCGCCGACGCCGACAGCTCGAACGTCCTGGGCGCGCCGAGATAGACCTGGTTGGGATAGCCGGGGTCGGACCATTGCGCATAGAGCGCGTTGGTCACATTGCGGACGCGGAAGCCGAACCGCATCTTGTCCAGCCCCTGCCATGGCAGGTCGCGGCCGGGCACGTCGACAAAGGCGTACAGGTCGGCCGTGGTGTAGGGCAGCATCGCGGTCATGTCGTCCTCGAACAGATAGCGCTGGCCGACATGCCGGATCGAGCCGCCGATCTCGACCGGCCAGCGCCAGCTGTCCCAGCGCCAGGACGCGCCGGCATTGATGATGACGGGCGCGACGTTCGACGGCGTGTTGCCGGTCCAGACGTCGAAATCGCCGTAGTGCGATTCGGTGAAGGCGACGTTGCCCCAGAGCTTGAGAGGTTCGATCGGACGCAGCGCGGCGGCGATCTCGACGCCCCTGGTATGGACCTCGCCGGCCAGCGGTCGAGACGGCATTGGTCAGCGCCACATAGACGTTGCGCCGCTCGATGTCGTAGGCGGCAAACGTGAACTCCGCGCGCTTGTCGGCGGTGATCGCCTTGACGCCGGTCTCGTAGATGCGGGCGCTGGTCAATTCCAGCGACGTGCCTGGCGTCACCGAGAAGATGCCCGCCGCCGCCGCATCATAGGCGGTCGCGGTCATGGCGTAGAGCATCAGGCCCTTGACCGGCTCGAAGGTCGCGCCCGCACGATACGACACCGGGTCCCAGGTCTTGGTGAAGGGCTGGCCGGCGGGAATGCTGCCGTCGAAATTGATGCCGTCGCGTGACAACGCCAGATCCTCGATGCGGACACCGCCCATCAGCGCAAACCATGGCGTGATCTTCAGCCGGTCCTCGAGCGACAGCGCGACGTTGTCGAGCGTGCTGTTGCGGACATTCGGCTGCGGAATGCCGTAGAGGCCGGGATCGGGATTGAGCACCGTCACCGAGTCGAACGGGTAGCTGTTCGGGTTGCCTTCCTGCTGGAACTGGATTTCGTTGCGGCTGACCTGCAACGATCCCGCGAAGCGGTTCTCCATGCCGGCAACGACATTGTTCACGACAAGATCGGTGATGTTGCCGACCACCTGCTGCTTGTGGGTGACGAAGAAGCGGTCGCGGTCGATCATCGAGGTGCCGATGTTGAAGGCATAGGTCTCTGAATCGAACCACTGACGTTTTGCTCCGTACTCATACGTCTGGTTCTTGAAGGTGACGGCATTGTTGATGTTGAATTCGAAGCCGCCGCGCAGCCACAGCTCATGCGCGTCGATGCGATTGTCCGCAGTGTTGTAGCTGGTGCTCGTGGTCCGCGAATCGACGGTGACGGGACCGATGAGGTCACCTGTGAAGGTGTTGATCATGGATCCCGCGACGACGCCGTGGGTCGCGTTCGGCCCGGAGAACGCGGTCGTCGTCAGCGGCGTGCCCCAATAGGCGTGGCCGTCGTCGCGCTTGTACTCGACCGCGCCCCACACCTTGAGCTGATCGGTGACGTGGTAGTTGAGCTGGCCGGAAAAGTTGTTGAGCTGGTCGTTGACGCCGTCGATGCGGCTGTCGATCCTCGAAGACGAGACGTCGAAGCGATAATCGAGCCCCGGCACCAAGGTGCTGCCGCCCGAGCCGTAATGGGTGCGATAGGTGCCGAGCGTGTCGATGGAGGTATCGAGTTCGCTCTTGATCGGACCCGTGGTCGGCTGCTTGTTCACGTAGTTGACGGTGCCGCCGATCGAGCCGAAACCGGTCATGATCGACGACGGGCCTTTGAGGATTTCGATCTGCTCGAGGTTGCCCGCGTCCATGATCCGCGAGGTGATGTCCTGCGGGCCGATCCAGATGCCGTTGTAGAGGACGGTGATTTCGCTGCCGGTAAAGCCGCGCATGGAGAAGCCGGCGAACGAACCGCCGGCATCGCCGGCGAGCACGCCGACTGCGCCGGCCGCGACCTCGGTCGTGGTGCGGTAGCCCTGCTCGCGCATGGTGTTCTGGCCGATAATCTCGACGCTGGCCGGCATCTCACGCGCGGTGAGGCCGAGATGGCTGGCGCTGCCGGCGACGACATTGGTGTTGAGGGGCGTCGGCGCGGGCTCGGCTTTCGGCAGCGGCACGGGCTTGGCCGCCGGATTCCGTGCGGCGCGCTTGATGCGCTTCGGCGCCGCCTGTTGCTCGCCGCCCTGACGCGTCGCGGTTTGCGGTTTCGGCGGCGACACGACGACGGGACCGAGTGTCGACGACTGCGACCACGCAGACGTTGTGATGAAGAGTAGCGCAGCGCTGGAGAGGAGAACGGCGCGTGCACGCAGACGCGATGGCGCGGGAGATAGACGGATTTCGGATGTGAACATGAGACGCTCGACGGCGAACGAATAAACCGTCACGCGCGGTTGCCGGAAAATCTGCCTTGTCGCCCTTGTTGCGGCAGACCCGCCGGCTCTTGCAACGCTTCGGAGCACCCCGCCCGACGCGTTCGCGCATGACCATGGCCGGTAGCAGGTTTCCTGGCTCGCGGGTCACGGCCTTAAGACCACCTTCCCAGGATTTTCAATCCCAGTGGTATGAAATGGTCTTCGGCTCGCCGCTTACAGTTGCGGGGGCAGCTACGGCATTGCTTGTATTTTTGCGCATGATCTTATCGGAAAACCGCTTCACACTTTTCCGGATCAAGCGCGCGATACGAACGCACCGCATTCCCTTGATTAGCCCTTGCGGGCACTACCGCCGCGAAACCTGAAGAGCGCGAGCAGGCAAGTCAAGCAACGGCGCTCTTTCGGCGCGCGAATGCGGGCGCGTGTGTCACCTGCGTCACGCGAGTTCGCGCGATCGTTGCAATTCTGGCTGCGGCGGTTTCGACGAGTTGCGTTCGTTGAACTCGGGGCGCGCGTGCTTCGACAGATTTGCAAGAGGCCGGGCAACGTCCGCGGTCCAGTTGCGTGATTTAGGTCACATAAGCCCGCGCAAAGGCCGCTTAGTGTCTGGATCAAGCCAACCGGCCCAAAAGAGGGGAGACTTCACATGCGCAGGACAGTTCTGATTGCCGCACTGGTTCTGGTCTCGGCATCCGCCCAGGCCGGCCAATCCCGTAACCTTAGCCTTGCCGGCTCCAGCAGCCATCCGCCGATCTCGGCGCCGCTGCCTCCGACGCAAGCCAACGTGATCGCCGAGGCGCCGCCGGCGCCCGCCGTAACCCAGCCCGCGCCCGTCGCAGTCGCGCCGGCTCCGGTCGTAGCCCCCGCGCCAGTCGTTCCGGCGGCTCCTGCTCCGATCACCGCCGCGCCCGAAACCGGCGCGCCACCCATTGCCACGGCGCCGGTCCCGCCGCCGCTGCCTCCCGCCGCGCCGGCCGCAGCTGCCGCGCCCGCTGCCGCTCCTGCCGTCGCTGCACCGAAATACGTGGAGCGCCCCACCGTTGCGCCCGCGACGACGGATGCGCCGAAGGTTGACGACGGCAAGCCGTCGCGCCGCGCCGAGCGCCGTCATCGCGGCGGAGGCTGGAGTGCCGGCCGCATCATGGGCGAGCTGCAACGCTACGGCGTCAGCTACGGTGGTTACGGCGGCTGGTAAGCCGCCCATCAACGTCAGGCCGGGCTTGTCCCGGCCATCCACGTTTGGGGCAAACAAAACGGGCGCCCTTCACGGGCGCGTATATTAATTTGCGATGTGAAGCGGCTTACTGCGAAACCGTCTGCACCACGCTCGACACCGGACGCGTGGAGACCGTCGGCAGCTTCATGTCCTTGGCCATGTCTTTCGCCAAGGCCTCGTCATATTCGGGCAGCGTCGACAATGTCGTCTTCGCCTTCATCTGCACGACCTTGTAGC
Source organism: uncultured Alphaproteobacteria bacterium (assembly GCA_963732085.1). Taxonomy (GTDB): domain Bacteria; phylum Pseudomonadota; class Alphaproteobacteria; order Rhizobiales; family Xanthobacteraceae; genus Bradyrhizobium. The sequence goes on from CAVSYJ010000005.1 coordinate 315,525, forward strand.
CGCCGGCCTTGAGCCGGCGCAGCAGCGTCGGCAGCGCTTCCGCCGTGCTCTTCTGGAAGTCGTGCATCAGGATGATGCCCTTGCCGAGCTTGTCGACCTTGGTCATCACGGTGTTGATGACCTTGTCCGGCGTGGCGTCCTTGCGGAAGTCGAAGGAGTCGAGATCGCAGGAGAACATCGCGACATTGCGCGTGCCGAGATAGGCCACCGTCTGCGGATTGTGCTCGAGCTGCGGGAAGCGGAAGAACGGCGACGGGTTGGCGCCGAGCGCCCATTTCACCGCGCTGAACCCTTTCTCGACCTCTTCCTTGGCCATCTCATCGGTCATCTTCTTGCCGTTCAAATTGGCATGCGACCAGGTGTGCGCGCCGACCGTGTGACCTGCCGCCAGCACCTGGCGCAGGATCTCCGGATGATAGGTGGCGTGCTTGCCGATCGGGAAGAACACCGCCTTGGTGCATTCGTCGGCGAGCGCCTTGAGCACCGCAGGCGTGTTGCCCGGCCACGGGCCGTCGTCGAACGTCAGCACCACTTCCTTGGGCTCGAGGAAATCGAGCTGCTTGAAATGCTCGAAGCCGAAACCGGGGCCGCCCGTGGTGTCGACTTCGACCACGCGGGCAACGCCGAGTGCGTCGGGATTGGCGCAGGCCGCTTTTGCGGAAGCCGCGACCGGCGGCGTTGGCATCGCAGCGAGCCGTGAGGACAGCGAGGCCGTGGTCTCGACGTCATCCTTGGCGGCAAGCTTCTTGGCCGGCAAGGGAGCGGCGGGCTTTGCCGCCATTGTTTGAGGGGAAGCCGCGTCAGCGCGCGGGGAGGTCCAATACCAAACTCCGGCGATCGCGACCGCCGCAACAATACTGGCCAGCATCAGGCCGAACGCATTACGCATCGCTACTCTTTCCAAATACGCAACTGACACACTAGTGGAGTGGATTTGACGTTCGCACTGTGGTGACCACGCGCCCGTGAGCGAACGTCAAATCCAAAGCTCCACTAGAAGTCATAAGTTTGCTAGTGGTCCTCTGAATTCCAACATTCGCAAACGTCTGTGCCGCAAGGGCGTGCGAATGTTGGAATCGGACCACTAGACGCGCCACCTTCGCGCCCCGCCATTCATGCAAAGAAAGTCTTAACGCCTTACCAACACGCTGCCGTTTGGTGAGGGATTACCGGCGGATAGGGGCGCCTGTGGTCCGGTTTCAACATTCGCACCCCGTTGCGGCAGGCTTGTTTGCGAATGTTGGAATCAAAGGACCACTGGAAAACCTATTGTTCTGGTGGTGCTTTGGATTTGACGTTCGCATGAGCGATGCCCGGCTAGAGAAGAGCGAACGTCAAATCCGCTCCACCAGTGTGACTAATGTCACACAGCGGCTTGCCTGAGTGACGGCCGTCACAGTGGAAACCGCGAAGTGCGCGCATCGTAGCTGCCATCAACAACGGGCCCGCCCAGCGTGGCCAATGGGAGCTGACAATGACCGCTACTTTCTCCGACAAGGTTCGCCAGGCCGGTTTGGTGTTGGGCTTCGCGCTGTCGCTATCGGCGCTGAGCTCGACGCAGAGTTTTGCTTTCAGCGAGGAAGCGCGCCAGCAGTGCACCGGCGACGCGTTCAAGCTGTGCAGCTCGGAGATCCCGAACATTCCGGCGATCACCGCCTGCATGGTGAAGCATCGCGCCCAGTTGAGCCCGGGCTGCCGCACGGTGATGGACAAGGACCTCGTCGCGTCCCACAAGAAGGTCGCCGACAACAATTGATCGTTCGCATCTCAGCAAAAACGGCGCAGGTCGCGAGGCCTGCGCCGTTTTGCGTCGGGCATGATCCGAAAAAAGCCTGCCCCGCACATGATGCGGGGTGTGCAGCGGTTTTCCGAAAAGATCATGCCCAAGAGAAAGCGAGTTCACAAAGTGATTGCGGCTTGATCGGTCGCGATCTAGAACGCGTCATTCGCGCTTGACCCACGAGGCGTCAGATGATCCGTTTGCTTTTCGCCATTCCGTTTGTCGTGTTCGCATCCGCCGCTTTGGCGCAGCAAGGACACGATGCCTGCGCGCGCGACGTTTCGCGCTTCTGCCGCGCCTATGCGCAGCAGGGCGACATGGCGGTGCTTGGCTGTCTGAAGGCCAACCGCAACCGCCTGTCCCGCGGCTGCGATGCGGTGCTCACGTCCCACGGCCAGTGAGCCGAGCGCTCAGAAAGCGTGCGAACGTTTTCCTGATATCAGGACATTGCTCGAGCCGCGCCGCCGCAACTCCTCAAAACCGTGCATGCCGGTCTGCCATTGCAGGGCGACGATTGCGCCCTTGGTCGGCTGCAGCAGCGCCAGTGAACTGAACAGCGTCACCGGCAGCCAGATCAGAAGCTGCAGCCAGACCGGCGGCGCATAGGCCATCTCGACCGCGAGCAGCGTCGGCACCACGATGTGGCCGACCACGACGATGACGAGATAGGCGGGCAAGTCGTCTGCGCGTTGCGGGGTGAAGTCCTCGCCGCACACCTCGCAGTGATCGGCGACCTTCAGGAAGCGGCCGAACAGGTGGCCGCGTCCGCAATTTGGGCAGCGCATGGTGAAGCCGCGCGCCAGCGCGGTGGGCAGCGAGATCGGGTTTTTCATGACCGTAAATCCTTGACCTGAGGGCTGTCCATACAATATGAAATCAGACCCATACAATCAAAGACAAATGGCTGAATTGCATGGATTGGGTCCCTACAGTCGCGGAGTGGCAAGGCCCGCTGTATCTGCGCGTCGTCGATGCGCTGGCTTCCGATATCGCCAGCGGACGGCTGGTGCGCGGCCAGCGCCTTCCGACGCATCGCGCGTTGGCCGCAGCACTCGATATCGATCTCACGACGGTGACGCGCGCCTATAGCGAGGCGCGGCGGCGTGGCCTGCTGGAGGCGCGGGTGGGGCAGGGCACCTTCGTGTCGGAGACCACCGCGCGTGCTCCGTCCGACCTGCCGGTGCCGGTGAGCATCGACCTCTCGATGAACCTGCCGCCGCAGCCGGTCGAGGCCAATCTCGATCTGCGCATCGCGCAGGGTCTCGCCACGATCCGCGCCGATGCCGGCTTCAGCGCCTTCCTCAGCTATTCGCGGCCGGGCGGCAATGACGACGAGCGCGAGGTCGCCGCAAGCTGGCTGCAGGCGCGCGTGCCGCAAGCCGACGCCGCGCGCATCGTGATCTTTCCGGGATCGCAGGCGATCATCTTCAACGCGCTGCTGGCGCTGGCCTCTCCAGGCGATGTCGTGTTGACGGAGGCGCTGACCTTTCCCGGGCCTGAAGGCCGCCGCGGCGCGGCTCAATATCCGCCTCGTCGGTGTCGCCATGGATCATGAGGGCGTGCGGCCGGATGCGCTCGATGATTCCTGCCGCAAGCACAAACCGAAGGCGGTCTATCTGGTGCCGACCCAGCACAATCCGACCACGGCGACGATGAGTGCTAACAGGCGCAAGGCGGTGGCCGACATCATCCGCAAACGAGCGACGATGCTGATCGAGGATGACGTGTACGGACCGCTGGAGCCGCAGGTCTCGCCGATCGCCAATCTGATTCCGGAACGAACATACTATGCGGCCAGCATCGCCAAATGCATCGCGCCGGCGCTGCGCGTCGCCTATCTGCTCGCACCCGACCGCGCCGCCGAGCAGACGATGCGCGCCGGCTTGCAGGCGACCATGCAGATGCCGCCGTCCTTGATGGTGGCATTGCTGACGCAGTGGTTCCGCTCGGGCGTCGCCAATGAGATCATCCGCGCCATCCGCAACGAGGCCGCCGCACGGCAGCAGCTTGCGGCGCGTTTCCTGAAAGGCATCGCATTCGCGGCGCGTCCCGCGAGCCATCATCTCTGGATGCCGCTGCCTGGACATCTCGACGGCGCGCATTTGCTCGCGCATCTCATGCGCAACGGACTGGCCGTTGTCGGCGAGGAGGCTTTCGCGGTGGATGAGGCCGCGCCGCGCGGCTTGCGTGTCTCGCTCGGCGCCGCGCGCAATCGCGCCGAGCTCGGCCAGGCGCTGCAGGTGCTGTCACATGCGGTGAAGACGCCGGTGAGCGAAAGGCAGATTGTGTGAGCTAACCTCCCCCTTTCAGGGGGAGGGAGCGCACCACTGATGCGCGCGCAGAGCTTACGTCGTGCTCCCCGCCGCACTCGCGACCACCGGCAGCACCTCGTTGGCGGCCTGGTCCGGCGTCTCTTCCTTCCAGCGCACCGAGCCGAACGGCCGCTCCAGCATGCGGCGGATGCGCACCGGCTCAGGCCCGACGTGAAACGCGATCGCCTCTTGATGCAGCTTGCGCTCGGACTGGGTCGCGCGGTTGCGCTGGCGTAAGTAATCGAGCCAGGTCGGGCAGTGATAGCGCTCGGTCCACAATTCGGGGTCGCCGATGTCGCGCGCCACCGACCAGCCATAGGCGCCGGTGCGCTGGCGCGACAGCTGCACATCCTGCATCACATTGTGGAAGGCGCGCGCGTTCTCCTGCGCCACGCGGTACTCGATCTCGACCACCAGCGGCCCGCTGCGCGCGGTGAGCTGCAGCTGCACTTCGGGATCGGCGAGCACCGCAGCATCCTCGTTGCGCGCGCCGACGCGTGGCAGCGGCAGCACCACGCCGATCAGCGACAACAGCAGCATCAGCGTGCCCGAACAAAGCAGCGCGGTCTCGACGCCGGCATAGTCGGTGAGATGACCCCAGCCCCACGCGCCGATCGCAATTCCGCCGGCGATCGAGGCCTGGAACGCGGCGAGCGAACGGCCCGCGACCCAGCGCGGCGCCGACAGTTGCACGCCGATATTGTACAGCGCCACCGCCAGCATCCACACCGAGCCCGCCACGACCAGCGCTGCGGCGGTCAGCACCGGCATGCGGCTCAGTCCGATGGCGATGATCGCGCCGCCCATCGACAGCGCGCAGGCGCGCACCGCGGCTTCGCCGCTCAGCCGCCTGCGGATTTCGGCGATACAGAGCGCACCGATCACCGCGCCCATGCCGAAGGCGCCGAGCAGGATGCCGTAGGTCTGCGCGCCGCCATGCAGGAGATCGCGCGCCACCAGCGGCATCAGCGCCATGACCGAACCGCCCGTCAGGCCCGTCAGGAAGGTGCGCGCCAGCACGATCTTGATCGGCGGCGAGTTGGTGATGTAGCGCACGCCGGAGACCATGGCGCGCGTGAGCTGCTCGCGCGGCAGCCGCGACGGCTCGCTGACGCGATTCCACAGATACAGCACGATCAGGAGCGGAATATAGAGCACGGCGTTGATGGCGAAGGCCGCGACCGCGCCGGCAGCGGCGACGATGATGCCGCCGATGGCCGGACCGAAACTGCGCGCGATGTTGTAGCTGATGCCGTTCAGCGCGACGGCCGAGGGCAGCGTCTCCGACGGCACCTGCTCGCTGACCGAGGATTGCCAGGCCGGCCCGAACAGCGCCATGCCGCTGCCGACGATGAAGCAGAGGAGCAGCAAGGTATTCGGCGTGGTCAGGCCGAACCAGTCCAGCAGCGTGAGTGCGGTGGCGCCGCACAGCGCAATCGACAGCGAGATCATCGCGACCACGCGGCGGTCATGCATGTCGGCGATCGCGCCGGCCGGCATCGCGATCAGCATCACCGGCAGCATCAGCGCGGTCTGCACCAGCGCCACCTTGTCGGCCGACGAGGCCATCTGCATCATCGCCCAGGCGGCGCCGACGCCCTGGATCAGGATGCCGAGATTGGAGAGCAGGCTCGCCAGCCAGATGCGCCGGAAGATCGAATGCCGCAACGGCGCGGTGATGCCGTCGGCGGCAAAGGTCTGGCGTTCGGTGGTTTCGGTCATGCCGTTCCGCTTGGCCTGTGATTTACTGAAGGTCCTTGATGCCCGGAAAAGTCCTGTTCTGTCCAGAGTTTAGGGTGGCTTTGCGTCGTCATATCGGTGCAATAGGATGCCCGAAAACAAGGGGAGAGACGCAATGAGCCTGTCGCGACGGACACTGCTGAAAGGAGCCAGCGCTCTGCCTTTGCTGGCGGCCAATTTTCCGCTGCCGGCATTGGCTCAATCGGCCACGGGTGCGTCCGACACTCCGCCGATCCTGTTCGTCCATGGCAATGGCGATCACGCCGCGCTGTGGATCACCACGCTATGGCGGATGGAATCGAACGGCGTGGCGCGCGATCGGATGTTCGCCATCAACTTCACCGATCCCCTGGCGCGCAATGACGACGCGGTGGCGCAGCCGAACCGCTCCTCGATCGAGGATCAGCGCCGCGAGCTTGCCGAGGCGATCAAGGCGCTGAAGGAGAGGACCGGCGCGTCGCGCGTGGCGCTGGTCGGCAATTCCCGCGGCGGCAATGCGATCCGCAACGTCATCAAGAACGGCGGCGCGGCCGATGTCAGCCATGCCGTGCTGTGTGGGGTGCCCAATCACGGCGTTTATGCCTGGGACGAAAACCTCGGCAACGAGTTCAATGGACGCGGACCGTTCCTGCGCGGGCTGAACGATGGCGACAGCGAGGTCACATCAGGCACGGCGTTCCTGACCTTGCGTAGCGACGGCCTCGACAAATATGCGCAGGCCGACGGCCGCTTTGTCGGCAAACCGGGCACGCCCACCAACGTCACCACCGAAGGTCCGGCGCTGAAAGGCGCCACCAATCTGGTGCTCGGGCCGGTCGATCATCGTGAGACGGCCTATCATCCGCGGGCCTTCCGCGAGATCTACAAATTCATCGCCGGCCGCGAGCCGGAGCGGCTCGAAATCGTGCCGGAAAAGGAAGTAAGGCTGAGCGGATTGGTGACGGGTACGCCCGGCGGCGTGCAGACCAACCGCCCGGTCGCCGATGCCATGGTCGAGGTGTATCGCGTCGCGCCCGATTCCGGCGAGCGCATCGGCGCCGCCGTTCACAGCTCGAAGACCGGTGCGGATGGCCGCTGGGGTCCTGCGACCGTCGATCCAACATGGACGCTCGAGATCGTGCTGACCGCGCCGGGCGCGACCACAACGCATTTCTACCGTTCGCCGTTTGCGCGCTCCTCCGATATCGTGCACCTGCGCGCGGCGCGGCCGCTGACGCCGGCCGATAGCGGTGCGATCGTGATGATGTCGCGGCCGCGCGGCTATTTCGGCCTGCCCCGCGACGTGGTGCTGCTCGACGGCAAGGAGCCGGCCGACGTCAAACCGGGCGTGCCGACGGATTCGGTCACGACGTTGAAATTGCCCGCGGAACACGTCGGCCGCGCGGTGACCGCGCTCTTCAACGAGGAGCGGATCGTGGCGCGCGCCTGGCCTGCGGCCGAAAACAGGATTGCGGTCGCCGAGCTGACTTATTAGCTGTGCAGGTGTCTCCTCATCATCGCGAGGCTGTCCCGTGAGCATCGCCGAAATCCACGATCTGCCGGTCGCGCGTCAACGGCTGGTGCCGCCAACGCCGCCGCGGGCGCCGGACAATCTGTCGACGCTCGGCCGCATGCGGCTGATGGGCGTGAACCCGATCGCGACCTGGGGCCAGCGCGCCTATGAAGAGGATGTCGTCAGGGGAAAATTCTTCGGCCACAGCAGTTTCATCCTGAACACGCCGGATGCGATCAAGCATGTGCTGGTCGACAACTATGAGAACTACACCCGCACGCCGGCTGGCCTGCGCGTGCTGCGGCCGATGCTCGGGCAGGGCGTGCTGATCGCGGAAGGCCGCGCCTGGAAATATCAGCGCCGCACGCTGGCGCCGGCCTTCACGCCGCGCGCGGTGTCAATGCTGATTCCGCATATGGTTGATGTGACGGACGAGACTATCGCCAAGCTTGTAAAGGACAGCGCGCGGCCGGTCGACCTGCGCGAGGTGATGCAGCACATGACGCTGGAGATCGCCGGCCGCACCATGTTCTCCTTCGGCATGCAGACGCATGGCGCGACCTTGCGCGACTTCGTAATGGAATATGGCGAGCGGCTGGCGCAGCCGGGTCTGCTCGATCTCACCCTGCCGCTGTGGTTTCCGACGCCGCAGGATTTGGCGCGCTCACGCTTTCGCAAGCGCTGGACGCGCTTCGTCGCCATGCTGATGGCCGAGCGCCGTGCCGCCGGCAAGAAAGCCGACGCGTCGCCGCGCGACCTGTTCGATCTGATGGACGCCGCGCGCGATCCGGAAACGGGTGAAGGCTTTTCCGACGAGCAGCTCGGCGACGAGGTCGCGACCATGATCCTCGCCGGCCACGAGACCACGGCGACCGCTTTGTTCTGGTCGCTTTATCTGCTCGCGCTCGATCCCGCCGTGCAGGATCAGGTCGCGGCCGAGGCGCGCAGCGTCGGTATCGTCGGAACGCCCGAGATCGAGCGGCTGAAATTCACCCGCGCCGTGCTCGACGAGGTGATGCGGCTCTACCCGCCGGCGTTCCTGATCGCGCGTGCCGCGCGTGGCGCCGATACGATTGCGGGCATGCCAGTCAAGCCAAGGGACGTGATCCTGATCGCGCCCTGGCTGCTGCACCGGCATGAAAAATTGTGGCGCGACCCCAACGCCTTCATGCCGCAGCGTTTCCTGCCGCCGTCGCCGCCGCCCGAGCGCTTCGCCTATCTGCCGTTCGGCGCGGGACCCCGCATCTGCATCGGCGCGCATTTCGCCCTGGTCGAGGCGACGCTGGCCCTGGCCAAGCTGGTCGGGGCTTTCAGGATCGAACTTGCCGACAAGGCGCCCGTGACGCCGATCGGCGTGGTCACGACGCAGCCGGATCGTTCGCCGCCGTTTGTCATCAAGCCGAGGTAAGCATTCTCGCGACGCCAGAGTAACGTCAGCGGCTGTCAGCACGTAGTTGATTTCAAGTAGCTGTCCGCCGAAACAGGCTTGCCGACGCGGCCCCGCGATCCCATCTGGTACGAGTGCCGCCGATCTGAAGTCCCTGCACCGCCCGCCACGAGTTTGTCCCAGGGACTTCAGATCGAAAGGCGGCACTCGGATGATAAGTTTGCTAGTGCCCATGACTTTCCGAAGTTCGTGAAAGTGCATGCGGCGATGGAGCACGAACTTCGGAAAGTGGGCACTAGCCATGAGCGACATCGAGGCCCAGTTTTCACTGCTGCAGCAGTCCGCCGATCCGGCGGTGGCCGATGCCATCGTGCGGCTGATCAAGGACGGCAAGGATCACGAGCTCAATCGCATCAACGTGCTGGATTTTTCCAAGCAAACCGGCCTCGACGAGGAGAGGACGATCTCGGGCTTCCTGCAGGCCTCCAAGCTCGGCCTGTTCGATCTCGGCTGGAACGTGCTGTGTCCGGGCTGTAGCGGCGTGCTGGATGTCCACGACACGCTGAAATCGTTGCGTCCCGACGACTATCATTGCGGCCTGTGTGCCTGCGGCTACGAGTGCTCGGTCGACGAGCAGGTCGAAGTCGCCTTCACCGTCACGCCGCGGGTCCGGCGCATCGCCGCGCATGACCCTCACAGTCTGCCGCTCTGGGAATATTACAAGCAGGTGTTCTGGAGTTCCGGCATTGACCTCAACCAGGGGTCTTTTGTGTCGCTGACCGACGAGGTGACGCTCGACGCGCTGGAGTTGCCGGCCGGTGAAAAAGCGGTGCTGTCGCTGCAACTGCCGCCGCAATTCATCATCGTGTTCGAGCCGGTCACGCATGCCGCGCAATTCATCGACGTGCAAGGCGAGCCGATCAAGGAGCGCCAGCATCTTTCGCTGATTTACAACAAGGCGCATCCGCCCACCGGAACCATTACGATGCGCCCTGGCCCGCTGCGGCTGTCGCTCGACAATCAGGCCGGTGTACGCGTGTTGCCGACGGTCTTCATCGCGGGCGATGCCCTGCATCATCTGCTCGGCAACCGGCGGCCTTTCCTCACCGCCAAGCGGATGCTGTCGAACCAGACCTTCCGCGACGTGTTCAAGGCCGACAATCTCAACGTCGATCAGCGGCTGAAGATCACCTCGCTTACCTTCCTGTTCACCGACCTCAAGGGATCGACCGCGCTCTACGAGCGGGTCGGCGATCTTGCCGCGTTCGACCTGGTGCGCGCGCATTTCGGCGCGTTGCTCGAGATCATCGCTGCCGAGAAGGGCGCGGTGGTGAAGACCATCGGCGACGCCGTGATGGCGACTTTCGTCCGGCCCGAGCACGCGCTTGCCGCGGGGTTGAAGATGCGCGCCGCGATGGACAGGCTGAACGCCGAGCGGGGTGGCAACGATCTCGTGGTCAAGATCGGCATTCACGAAGGGCCGTGCCTGGCGGTCATGCTCAATGAGCGGCAGGACTATTTCGGCCAGACCGTCAACATCGCCGCGCGGGTGCAGAGCCTGTCGACCTCGCAGGAGATACATATCACCGGGCCTGTCATCGACGCGCCCGAGGTTGCGACCATCCTTGCGAAAGAGGCGATCAAGCCGATCCAGAAGCAGGCGGCGTTGCGCGGCATCGCCGACAAGATGGTGGTGTACGAGATACCGTAAAATTGCCTAACCGTAATGCGTTGCGCTGACGTGTCGCGATTGCGCGCGGCATGGTTCCGCGCCATATGAACGCTATCGAGAAATTCATCCGGGATCATCCATGCTCGACGGACTGCGCCAATTCATTGCCGAGGTTGTTTCACCGGAAGCGCCGCGCGGCCGCGCCTTCGACGACAATGATTATCGCCTGGCGGCAACCGCGCTGCTGATCCACGTCGTCTCGCTCGACGGCGAGCCGTCGGCGGTCGAACAACGCAAGCTGCACAGCCTGATCGAAAGCCGCTTCGGCCTCGATCCGGGTACGGCCGACAAATTGATTGCGTCCGCCACCAAAGTGGAAGGCGATGCGGTCGATCTCTACCACTTCACCAGCGTGATCATGCGGCAGGTCGACGAGGCCGGCCGGCTCAAGATCGTGGAGATGATGTGGGAAATCGCCTATGCCGACGGCGCGGTCTCCGAGTTCGAGGACAATGTGGTCTGGCGCGCGGCCGACCTGCTCGGCATCTCCTCGCGCGACCGCATCGAGCTGAAGCATCAGGTCGCGGCGCGAGGATAAGCTGGCGACAAGCTTCCGAGGTGCGCGCGGCAAATTCAACGATGGCGCGCCGCGCTACATGAAGAAACTTTAATCCAGGCGCGCGAAAAGCGCGCAAATCGGCAACACAATTCCACATTCTGCGTTTGCGCAGCCTGCCATGCAGGCAGCCCGCTTGCGCCTGCCCGCGCGCCTATGCTGTCTTTTGCTTGTTTTATATTAAGCCGATTTGAAAGCGAGCGGTCGTGGCCGAGCGGGTGACGTTGATAACGGGGGCCTCGGCGGGAATCGGCGCGGATTTCGCGCGCATTTTCGCGAAGAACGGCCATCGTGTTGCGCTGACGGCGCGCCGTGCCGATCGCCTGGCTGCGCTGGCGGGCGAGATCACCGCGGCCGGCGGGCATGCGCCGATCCTGATTCCCTGCGACCTCCAGACGCCCGGGGCCTGCGACAGGATTGCCGCCGCGCTCGCGGATGCAGGCGCGGAGGTGGAATACCTCGTCAACAATGCGGGCTTCGGCTTGTTCGGCTGTGCGGCCGAACTCGATCGCGCAGAACAGCTCGGCATCATCGACGTCAATATCCGCGCGCTCGCCGACTTGTCCCTGCGCTTTGCCGATCAATTGATCAGGAATCGCGGCGGGCTGCTCAATGTCGGATCGATCGCGGGTTTCCTGCCGGGGCCTGGCATGGCGATGTATTATGCCTCAAAGGCCTTCGTGCTGTCGTTCACCGAGGCGCTGCGGGCCGAACTCGGACAACACGGCGTGCGCGTTACGGTGCTGTGCCCGGGCCCGGTGCCTACCGAATTCCAGGTGCGGGCGGGATTCCGCCCCGGATTCGATTCGGCCGTTCTGAACGTCTCCCCCGCCGACGTCGCCCAGCAGGGCTATGACGGGCTGATGGCGAACAAGCGGGCAGTCTTGCCCGGGCTTGGCATCAAGGTCGTGCCGTTGCTGCTGCGGGTTTTCCCGCGCGGCTTCATCCTCTGGGCGGTCGGCCGTTTCCAGCAGCGCAAGCGGTAATTGCCGTATCTGGCCCGGTCTTTGCTTTTACCGAACTCAGTGCCGCCGATCTGAAGTCCCTACTCTCGCGGCGAAATCGGGTTCAGGCCTTCGAATTGAAGCAGTGGTCCTTCAACTCGGATGCATGCAGCGGTCACACGAAATTAACCGGAGCTTACCTATCCTCAGGGTTGCAGCGACCAAAGCACGTGATGGCCTTCGAATTGAGCAGCAACGGCAATGTCGTGCCCTTCCCCGGAAGGGCCGAGACGCCGCGCGCGTTGCGCCCGGTGCTGGTCGTGCTGCATCAGGAGAGCTCGACGCCCGGTCGTGTCGGCAACGTCTTGCGCGCACTCGGCCACTCCCTCGATATCCGGCGGCCGCGATTCGGCGATCCTCTGCCCGACACGCTGGACGCGCATGCCGGTGCGGTGATCTTCGGCGGCCCGATGAGCGCCAATGACGGCGACGATTACATCACCCGCGAGATCGACTGGATCGAAGTGCCGCTGCGGGAGCAGCGGCCGTTCCTCGGCATCTGCCTGGGCGCGCAGATGCTGGCCAGACATTTGGGCGCCAAGGTCGCGCCGCATCCGCAAGGCCTCACCCAGATCGGCTACTACCCGGTCCGCCCGACCGATGCCGGACGTTCGCTTCTCCCCGGCTGGCCATCGCAGGTCTATCACTGGCATCGTGAGGGCTTTGAGCTGCCGGCCGGTACCGAGCTGCTGGCGCATGGCGACGATTTTCCGAACCAGGCGTTTCGCGCCGGTCACGCCTTCGGCTTGCAGTTTCATCCTGACGTGACGACAGCGATGATGCATTGCTGGACCACGCGCGGGGACACCAATCTGCCCGGCGCGCAGCCGCGCCATCAGCATTTCGAGGGCCGCGCGATGCATGATGTCGCCGAGCGCGCCTGGCTTGCCGCCTTCATCGAGGACTGGCTGAAACGCGAGCCGCGCGCTGCGCTCGCCGAAGCCGCCGAGTAGGACTAGGCGCTTTCCCCCAGCGAAGTTACTGTTCTTCCAAACCACCGCGGGGAGGACCACGTGACCCATCAACACATTCTCTATGAGGTCGACGACAGGATCGCGACCGTCACGCTGAACCGGCCGGACCGCATGAATGCGTGGACGGCGGTCATGGAGCACGATGTCCGCGAGGCGATGATGTCAGCGGCACACGACGACAATGTCCGCGTCATCGTGCTGACCGGCGCGGGCCGCGCCTTCTGCGCCGGGGCCGACATGGAGGCGCTCAAGACCATCGATCCCGATGCCGTCCGCCGCGCCGACAACGTGCCGGCCTTCGACATGAACCGCAGATCCGACTGGCAGACGCGTTACGCCTATTATCCGTCGATTCCGAAACCTGTGATCGGCATGCTCAACGGCGCCACCGCCGGCATCGGTCTCGTGCACGCGCTTTATTGCGATCTGCGTTTTGCCGCCGAGGGCGCGGTGTTCACCACGGCGTTCGCGCGGCGCGGGCTGATCGCCGAGCACGGAATCTCCTGGATGCTGCCGCGCATCGTCGGTCACGCCAATGCGCTCGATCTGTTGATGTCGGCGCGGCGCGTCTCGAGCGAGGAGGCGCTGCGCATCGGGCTGGTGAACCGGCTCTATCCGCCCGAGAAGCTGCGTGAAGAGACTTACGCCTATGCGCGCGATCTCGCCGATTTCGTCTCGCCGAGCGCAATCGCCGTCATCAAGCGGCAGCTCTACGACGTGCCGTTCCAGACACTGGCGGAAGCGACTATCGACGCCAACCGCGAGATGGTGGTGTCGCTGCGCGGCAGCGATTTCCGCGAGGGCGTGGCGAGTTTCGTCGAGAAGCGCCCGCCAAGATTTACGGGGAGGTAGGGGAAAGCTGTGAAGGCTGCCCGCCTTCGCTAAATCACAGGTGTTTTCGGGCAAAGGCTCGACCGGACCCTGATTTCAGATACCTCTCAAAAGCCATAGCCCGCTTTTCATCGCTAAATGCGATGTAGGTGTTGATACGCCAGGGTCGATATTTTGAGGTGTGGGGTACCTCGCCCGCGTTATGTTTGATCAATCGCACCGCGACATCATCGGCGATACCGACATAAAAATGCTCAGCATCGAGACTTTCGAGAATATAGACGTATTTCATCTGACCGGCACCCTGCCTAACCGGCGCCCGCCTCCGCTCCTTGAGCTACGGCGTGGCAGCCTTCGCTCGCTTCGCTACGAAAGAGCTTAGCGTGGCTTGCCAAGCCGGAGCTCGCGAAGCGAGCGAAGGCTGGTGGAGCCAGGCGGGATCGAACCGCCGACCTCGTCATTGCGAACGACGCGCTCTCCCAGCTGAGCTATGGCCCCTTCCGCGACCGCCTGGTTGCTGAGAACAGGCGGCAGACAGTCGGGCCATTTAAATCCGCTACCTAGTCAAGTCAAGAAAGGGACGCGGGAATGCTGCGTCGAAAGCCGCGGAATCGGCCGCTTTCCGGACCATTCGCGTTCCCCTTTCTCTTGTTTGCCGGGGAGGGAACCGATATCTAACCGACGAGCCAATTCCCCCGAGCAACAGCCCAGTGAGCCCGCATGCGCGCCGTCCTCGACATCGTCCTGATTGTCCTCGATCTCTACATCTGGCTGCTGATTGCGTCCGCCATCCTGTCCTGGCTGATCGCCTTCAATGTCGTGAACACCCGCAACCAGTTCGTCGCGGCGGTGGCCGAATTCCTGTACCGCATCACCGAGCCGGTGCTGGCGCCGATCCGCAACATCATGCCGAATCTCGGCGGGCTCGACATCTCGCCGATCATCGTGATCCTGATCATCATGCTGATCGAGCGGGTGATCACCTATTACATCTATCCCTTCGTGTTCTGACGTTCGAATGACGGCTCGCATCATCGACGGAAAGGCCATTGCCGCCGAACTTCGCGCCCGCGTCGCGGTCGAGGTTATCAGGCTCAAGCGCGACCACAATCTGGTGCCGGGGCTCGCGGTGGTGCTGGTCGGCAACGATCCCGCAAGCGAGGTCTATGTCCGCGGCAAGCACAAGCAGACGCAGGATGCCGGCATGGCGTCGTTCGAGCACAAGCTGCCGGCCGATGTGTCGCAAGCCGAGCTGCTGGCGGTGGTCGACAGGCTCAACCGCGATAGAGCCGTGCACGGCATTCTCTTGCAGTTGCCGTTGCCGAAGGGATTGCACACCGAAACCATCATCAACGCCATCGATCCCGCCAAGGATGTCGACGGGCTGCATCCGGCCAATGCCGGCCGGCTCGCCGACGGCTTTGCCGCGCTGTCGCCTTGCACGCCGCTCGGCTGCATCATCCTGAGCAAGAGCGTGCACCCTTCGCTCGAAGGCATGAACGCGATCGTGATCGGGCGCTCCAATCTGGTCGGCCGCCCGCTGCTGCAATTGCTGCTGAACGAAAATGCGACGGTGACCATCGCGCATTCGCGCTCGCGCGATCTGTCAAAGCTCTGCGCGCAGGCCGATCTGGTCTATGCCGCGGTCGGAAGAGCGGAGATGGTGCGCGCCGACTGGATCAAGCCGGGCGCGACCGTGATCGATGTCGGCATCAGCCGGCTGCCGACGGCCGAGGGCAAGACCAGGCTGGTCGGCGACGTGGCTTTCGCGGAGGTCTCGCAAGTCGCCGGCGCGATCACGCCGGTGCCGGGCGGCGTCGGCCCGATGACGGTGGCGTGTCTGCTGGTAAATACGCTGCGCGCGGCCTGCGCGATCGCGGGGTTGCCAAAGCCGGCCGTCTAACCTCGCCATTGCGACATGGCGCGTGTAGCCCGCATGAGCGCCGCGATATGCGGGTCACCCGGGTGTCGCTTCCGCCTTCGCTCTTCGAGCTACGGCGGACAAGTCGCTCACCCTGGCTACGCTCCTCGCGATGGCCGTCACTTCCCCTTCGCCCGCGCGATCCCCTCTTCGATCAGCCGGTACGCATCCTCAGGCGATCCCCAGCGCTTGACCTTGACCCATTTGCCGGGTTCGAGATCCTTGTAGTGCTCGAAGAAGTGCTGGATCTGCTGCAGCGTGATCTCGGGCAGGTCGCTGGTGGTCTTGATGCCAGCGTAACGCTGCGTGAGCTTGGTCGAGGGCACGGCGATGATCTTCTCGTCGCCGCCGGCTTCATCCTCCATCAGCAGCACGCCAACGGGGCGCACGCTCATGACCGCGCCGGGGATGATGGCGCGGGTGTTGGCGATCAGCACGTCGCAGGGGTCGCCATCGTTGGATAGCGTGTGCGGGATGAAGCCGTAATTCCCGGGATAGCGCATCGCAGTGTAGAGGAAGCGGTCGACCACCAGCGTGCCGGCGTCCTTGTCCATCTCGTATTTGATCGGCTCGCCGCCGACCGGCACCTCGATGATGACATTGACCTCGCGCGGCGGATCGGTCCCGAGGGAAATAGCCTCAATGCGCATGGATGCTCTCCAACATAGACTCGTCATACGCGGGCTTGACCCGCGTATCCATCAATCGTGATCGAAGCATCTTGACGATGGATTGCCGGGTCAAGCCCGGCAATGACGACTTGTCAAAAGCAAGTGATCCCTGAGGACGTCAGTTCGTCCAGGCGAACGCGACCTTGTCGAGCGACTTCGGCCCGAACTTCTCCGACGAGCGCGCGACCATGCGGCCGCCGAGCGCGCGATAGAATTCGGTGGCGGGATCGTTGTCGGACAGCGCCCAGACCACCATGCTCTTCAGGCCGCTCTGCGCGAGATCGCGCTTGGCCGAGGTGAACAGGCGGCGGCCGAAGCCGAGGCCCTGAAATTCGGGGCGCAAATAGAGTTCGTAGACTTCGCCTTCGAAGTGCAGGCTGCGCGCGCGGTTGCGGCCGTAATTGGCGTAGCCCGCGACCTTGTCGCCGAATACCAGCACGCTGACGCGGCTGCCCTTGCGGATCGCCGAGTCCCACCATTGCGGGCCGCGACGATTGATGAGCTTCTCGAGTTCGGCGCCGGGGATGATGCCCTGATACGCCGACCGCCAAGCCTCATCGTGCGTCGATGCAACAGCAGTTGCATCTGACACCTTCGCCGGCCGAACCTCGATAAGGGTAGTGCTCATAGTGGCTTATCAAACCAAGTCGGCGGCCCGGCTTCAAGGCCTATCGTTAATTATCGGTTAACCTGTGGACTTTCTGCATCACTGCGACCGCCTTGCTGTGCCGAAAAAGGACAGACAACCGCTCCGGCCGCGGTTGCCGTTGCGAGCGGAAGGGGTTGCGCGCCTTGCGCGCGGGCAACGCCGCTCGGCGGAAAATGCAGGCGCCGTATCGATTTGAGGCTCCCGATTCGATTCGCTGCCGGTATTCTGTTGGCGAATTTGATCTTTGTTGTTCCCGGCCGCGCGGATCCGATGAGACCTCTGTTCAAAAGTGCACTCGTTTTGGCGGCGCTTGTCATATTCGCCGCCCAGACGCCGCAGCCGGCGCTCGGGCCGCAAGGTGCCGAGACCGCGCCGAATCGCGCGCAGCAATGGCTGGTCCCGACACCGGTCGCTGACAGGCCCGCTCACGCGGTTTTGTTTCGCCCCTCCGGCGAGGGGCCGTTCCGGCTGGCGGTGATCGCGCATGCGACCACCCAGAATGTGCTGCGCCGGGCGCAGATGCCGCAGCCGGAATATCGCGCGCTTGCGGCCTACCTTGTCGCGCACGGCTTCGCGGTGCTGGTGCCCGAACGGCTCGGGCATGGCGCCACTGGCGGCGATTATCTGGAGGACCAGGGCGGCTGCGACGAGGCCGATTACGCCAAATCGGGGCGCGCGACGGCGGATCAGATCATGAAGGCGTTGGACTACATGCGAAGCCAGCCCTTTGTTCGTCGTGATGGCGCGGTCATCGTCGGCCATTCCGCCGGAGGTTGGGGCGCGCTGGCGCTGGCGCGCGAAGACCCGAAGGCGATCGCGTCCATCATCGTCTTTGCGCCGGGCCGCGGCGGTCACGCCAATGATTTCGAGAACCGGATCTGCGCGCCGCATACGCTGCTCACGACGGCGACGAGTTTCGGCAAGGATGCGCGCGTGCCTGTGACCTGGCTGGTGGCGGCGAACGACACGTACTTCTCGTCGGAGTTTTCCAGGAAGCTTGCGGATGCATTCCGCAGCGGCGGCGGCAAGGCCGATTTCCGCGCGCTGCCGGCATTCGGCAGCGAAGGGCATTGGTTGCCGGAGACCGAGAGCGGCGTGCAACTTGCGGCCGGCGATCTCGATCGCGCGCTGAAGATGCCAGCCGGCGAAGAAACGATGACCGCGCCCGTCTGGCCCGATGACGACGTGATCCTGTTCGACGGCGTCTGCGTATTCTGCTCGCGCTGGGTCCGCTTCATCGTCGCGCGCGACAGCGCGGCGCGCTTCCGCTTCACGCCGATCCAGTCGGCTTACGGCGCGCGGCTGGCGCAGGCGCTCGGCATCAATGCTGACGATCCTGACACCAACGCCGTCGTTCATGGCGGCGTCGCGTATTTCAAGTCCGACGGCGCGCTGACGGTGCTGTCGCAATTGCCGCGATGGGGTTGGGTGCGGGTGTTGTTTGCCGTGCCGCGCTTCATTCGCGACGGCGTGTACAATGTCGTGGCGAGGAACCGCTACCGGATTTTCGGGAAGTACGATGCGTGCATCGTGCCGGATGCGGGGTGGAAGGCGAGGGTGATGGAATAACAGAACCAGTTAATTGACGGGTGCAGCCAAAATTTCCTTAGCAGCCCGTTCTCCCGAATCTCGCCCCCCGTGCGCGGTGGAGAAAAAGTTCGACGAGGTCGCCTCGCCCTCTCACGCCACCGCTTCGCGCGCTTTCTCGGCGCGCTTGCGGTCGTTGGCGTCCAGGAACTTCTTGCGCAGGCGGATCGACTTCGGCGTGATCTCGACCAGTTCGTCGTCCTCGATATAGGCCAGCGCCTTTTCCAGCGGCATCTGGATCGGCGGGGTCAGCCGCACCGCTTCGTCCTTCGAGGTGGTGCGGATGTTGGTGAGCTGCTTGCCCTTGAGTACGTTGATCTCGAGGTCGTTGTCGCGGGTGTGCTCGCCGACGATCATGCCCTTGTAGACCTTCCAGCCCGGCTCGATCATCATCGGGCCGCGGTCTTCCAGCTTGAACATCGCATACGCCACCGCCTCGCCCTGGTCGTTGGAGATCAAGACGCCGTTGCGGCGGCCCTGGATCTCGCCCTTGTAGGGCGCATAATTGTGGAACAGCCGGTTCATGACCGCGGTGCCGCGCGTATCCGTGAGCAACTCGCCCTGATAGCCGATCAGGCCGCGGGTCGGCGCGTAAAACACCAGGCGCTGCCGGTGGCCGCCGGAGGGGCGCATCTCGATCAGCTCGGCCTTGCGTTCGCTCATCTTCTGCACGACGACGCCGGAATGTTCCTCGTCGACGTCGATCACGACCTCCTCGATCGGCTCCATCCAGTCGCCGGAGGCTTCATCCTTTTTCAGAACGACGCGCGGACGCGACACCGACAGCTCGAAACCTTCGCGGCGCATGGTCTCGATCAGGATGCCGAGCTGCAACTCGCCGCGTCCGGCGACTTCCATCGCGTCGTTGTCATCGGATTCGCGAACCCCCAGTGCCACATTGCCCTCGGCTTCACGCAGCAACCGGTCGCGGATCATGCGGCCGGTGACCTTGGTGCCTTCGGTGCCGGCCAGCGGGGAATCGTTGACGCGGAAGGTCATCGCCAGCGTCGGCGGATCGATCGGCTGCGCCTGGATAGGCAATTCCACGGAGGGATCGCAGATGGTGTGAGCGACGGTGGCGTCCGGCAGGCCTGCGAGCGCGACGATGTCGCCTGCTTCCGCCTCTTCCACAGCGGTGCGTTCAATGCCGCGGAAAGCCAGCACCTTGGTAATACGGCCGGTCTCGATCAGCTTGCCGTCATGATCGAGCACCTTGACGCTCTGATTCGGCTTGACCGACCCCGAGCTAATGCGGCCGGTGATGATGCGGCCGAGATAGGGATTGGCTTCGAGAATGGTGCCGAGCAGGCGGAACGGGCCTTCCTCCACCACCGGAGGCTTGACGTGGCTGAGGATCAGATCGAACAGCGGCTGCATGCCGTCGTCGTGCGAACCCTCGAGCGTCGTCGCCATCCAGCCCTGCTTGGCCGATCCGTAGAGAATCGGGAAATCGAGTTGCTCGTCGGTGGCGTCGAGCGCCGCGAACAGGTCGAACACTTCGTTGATGACTTCGACCGGGCGTGCGTCGGAGCGGTCGACCTTGTTGATGACGACGATCGGCTTGAGACCCATCCGCAGCGCCTTTGACACCACGAATTTGGTTTGCGGCAGCGGACCCTCGGCGGCGTCCACCAGCACCAGCGCGCCGTCGACCATGTTGAGGATGCGCTCGACCTCGCCGCCGAAATCGGCGTGGCCGGGGGTATCGACGATGTTGATGCGGGTGTCCTTCCACTGCACCGAAGCGGCCTTGGCCAGAATGGTGATGCCGCGCTCGCGCTCCAGATCGTTGGAATCCATCGCGCGCTCAACCTGGCGCTGGTTGTCGCGGTAGACGCCGGATTGCTGCAGCAGGCGATCGACCAGGGTGGTCTTGCCGTGGTCGACGTGGGCGATAATGGCGACGTTGCGGAGGTTCATGGACTATTTTCTTTGTCTGGTCGTTCAAGGTGATGGCGCGATCTCGGCGGAACACCGGGACACTGATTCGGATAACGCTCAAAAACCTTTGAAATTCGAAGGGCTTAGCCCAAAAAGGAAGCCCGGCCAGAGGACCGGGCACACCCTTACGCGTTGCGTCGCAATATATTGCGAAATCGCCAAAAAACAATGGGTTGTTTGGCCTTTGGTGAACCGGATTTTTCCGGATCTCAGTTGCCATTCTCCTCGGTTGGATACACGCCACGCAGCACTTCCTCGAAGTGCGTCTTGACCGCCTCGTTGCAGAGACAGGCGCGCAGCTGCAGTCCCTCGCGATTGCGGACCACGATCGCGCCGCGCCGCGTTTCCAGGATGCCCTCCGCCTTGAAGGTCTGGATCACGCGGCTGGCATAGGAGCGGCCGACGCCGAGCAAGGTCGCCAGCTGCTCATGGGTCAGCGGCACGGTGTCATTGCCCTCGGTGCGCTCCATCGCAGAGATGATCCATTTGGCGGTGCGCTGCTCGATCGAATGAACCGCGTTGCAGGCGGTCGACTGGAACATCTGCGCCAGCATGCAGTCGGCATAGCGCGCGAAGATGTTGCGCAGGCTCGCCGACTTCGCCTTTGCCGCTTCGAGCCTTGCTGATCGGCAGCCGCACGAACGGTCCGCCGAATTTCACGCAGATGCGCGTGTAGGCCGGCAAGTAGCCGTGGCTGACGATGCCGCCGACAGCACCTTCGCGGCCGATCAGGATGGTCTCGACGTCGCGGCCGTCCTCGTTCGGGACGACATAAGACACCAGACTCGGGCCGCACGGAAAATGCACGATCTCGACATCCTGGCCCGGATTATAAAGCAGATCGTTCGGCCCGCATTTGGCCGAACTCAGATGGGGCTCGATCAGCGCAAAGTCCGCGCGGGTCAATCGGCGCAACAGGTTGTTGTACGGCCGGTCCTTGACCTCGGCCGCGGCGTCACGTCGCGTCAGCATGATCCCTCTCCGCCCCATAAACGTGACGATAGGCGATCAGGTTCCAGAGTTATGTCCACAAGTGCACAGACGGGCGGAGATGAAATGTGCTGGTTTCCGCGCTGGAACCCGTCGGCGCGCTTGTCTGGGCATGATCTTTTCGGAAAACCGCTTCACACCCCGCATCAAGTGCGGGGCAAGCTTTTTCCGGAGCATGCCCTGGGGTGCCGGCAGCGGGACGTCCTGATCGAAAAGTCGGAAATTCAAGAACTGGCGAGATCATGGAACCCGCTGATCCCGTTCGCGTGCCTGCCGATGTCCTCATCGTAGAGGACGATCCGATCATCGCACTCGACTTCGAAGACACGATTTTGACCCTTGGCGTCAGAAGCGTGCGCTGCGCCAGTAGCGTCGCGACCGCGCTCGATTTGATCGCGGCGCGCGTGCCGGAGTTTGCGTTGCTCGATGTCGGGCTTGCGCGAGAGAAGAGTTTTGCGGTCGCCGAGAAACTCGCCGTGCTGAAGATCCCGTTCGCGTTCGTGACCGGCTATGGCGCCGACAGGGTGCCGCCGGAATTTGCCGACCGTCCGCGATTGCCCAAGCCGTGCTCGCGCGACGCGCTGCTGATCGTGCTGCAGCGCTTCGCGCCCAAGCGCTGATTTAGTTTTATTTTTCCACGTACCCCGCATCAAGTGCGGGGCAGGCTTTTTCCGGATCATGCGCCCTTCGGATCGAGCGTCGTCGACCACAGCGCGACGTCGGCGCGATCGCGCAGCGTCACGGTCATCTGCCCCGTGGCGCCCTCGATCTTGACGTGACCGTAGAACTGCATGCCGGCCGACGGCGGCAGGTTCTGCTTGTCAGGCCCCGGCGCTTTCACGAAACGCACTTCGGGACCGAAGGTGTTGTCGAGCTCGTTCGGCCCGAACGTGCCGGCATGCAGCGGGCCGGAGACGAACTCCCAGAACGGTTCGAACTCCTGGAACTGCGCCTTGTCCGGATTGTAGTAATGCGCGGCGGCGTAGTGCACGTCGGCGGTCAGCCACACCGTGTTCTGGATCGGCGCGGTCTTGATGAAGCGCAGGATATCGGCGATCTCGAGCTCGCGGCCACGCGCTGGACCGTCGCCTTGCGCAAACGCTTCCGAGCCCTTCTTGTTGGCGGCATCGTCATAGACGATCAGCGACAGCGGCATGTCGGAGGCGATCACCTTCCAGGTCGCGCGCGAGTTGAGCAGCGCGCGCTTCAGCCAGCGCATCTGGTCGGGCCCGAGAAAATAGGCGTCGGGGCCGTAGGTTGTCTGCTGGTTCGGACCGTTGGGGCCGCGGTAGCTGCGCTCGTCCAGCATGAAGACGTCGAGATGCGGGCCGTAGCCGAGCTGGCGATAGACCCGGCCGGGCTCGACGATGCTCTCGCGCATCGGGTACATCTCGTGGAAGGCGCGCGCCGCGCGCGCCGCCAGCAGCGTAATGTTGCGCTCCTTGTAGGCCGCCGGCAATTCCTTCGACAGCGACCAGTTGTTGGTGACCTCATGGTCGTCCCACTGCACGAAGATCGGCACCTCGGCATTGAAGGCGCGCAGATTGTCGTCGAGGAAATTGTATTTGTGCGCGGCGCGGAATTCGTCGAGCGTCTCCGCGACCTTGGCCTTCTCGGGGATAGTGACGTTCTTCCAGAGCTTGCCGTCGGCGAGCTTCACCTCGGATTGGATCAGGCCGTCGGCATAGATGGTGTCGCCGGAATGAAGGAAGAAATCCGGCTGCTGCTTGCGCATCGCCGAGAAGGTGAACATGCCGCCGTCATCGGGGTTGATGCCCCAGCCCTGGCCGGCGACGTCGCCGCCCCAGACAAAGCTGACGTCGCGCTTGCTGGCGGGCGCGGTGCGGAAGCGGCCGGCGACCGGATCGCTCACCACCTCATAATGGGAGAGGTCGCGGAAGCTGACGCGATAGAAGATGTCCTGGCCGCCGGGCAGATCCTCCACCAGCATTTTCGCGGTGAAGTCGTTTTCGGGCAGCGCGTTGATCGGCGGCAATCTGCGCGCATCCTTGAACGATTCCGACGTGGCGACCTCGACCATCATCTGCGCGGACGATCGGCGCGCGACCAGATCACGCCGCCATCGGCGCCGACGTCGCCGGACTGCACGCCGTGCGTGATGACCGGCCGGTCGGCGGCGCGGGAGAGATAGGGCATCGCAATCGCGCTGACGCCCGCGGCAGCCGCGGTCGACAGGAAGCGGCGGCGGGACATGAGCAGTCGTTTGCGGGGAATGCGGATGGTCATGGAGCCTCCTCGTCGGGCGGCGGCGGACGCTGACAGACCTAGAAAGGTTTGATGACGGCGCGATTACAGGGGACGGCTGTCGGGCGAACCTAGATCGTGCCGGTGGCGCGGAATTGCCCGGCCGACGACGCGGCCCGCAGGTTCTGCGGCTGGCTCATCAAGAGCGTGCGGCGGTCGGCCACCGCGTGATGGAATTGCACCAGCGCGATGTTGAAGGCGGTCAACGCGCCCTCCTGGATCGCGCCATCCTCGAAACAATGCAGCGTATCGCGCAGGATCCCATCGGCCTCGGTCTGCATGCGGTCGAGCTCCTCGGCGGAGTTGCTCTTGCGCGCCTCGGTGATCATCGCGATCAGGCGTTCGCGCAGCGAGGAATTGGTGTTGCGCTCGTCCTTCCGGACATAGCCGGCGAACCAGGCGCCGACCGAGCCCATGGCCGACAGCGCCATCAGGCCCCACCAGATGTAATCGCTGTAGCGATCCATAAACGTCTTTTCCTCGCCGTCGACGAAGGCGGCGGCGCCGGGATGCACGGGGATCGCGGCGTCCTTGTCGGTGTCGGGCGTCTCGATCTTCGCGGCCTGCGGGAAGTCCGCCAGCAGTTGCTGCCGGATCGAGAACAGCTGTCGCGTGAACGCGGCGACGGTGGTTTCCGACAGGGCCTTACGCGCTACGATGTGGTGCGAGAAGCTGATCGTCTTCACTTCCTCCTCCGGCCGTTCGGGCGAACCAAACGTACCGGCAGGAATTTCCACCGCCTCATAGGCGGGATGGTTGGTCGCGATCGCCTCCGAGGCATCGATGGCAAGGAAGGTCGGCTCGCCGCCGTCCTTGGCCGAAGCCGCGATCGCATCCGAGGTGATCTTGCTGTTGACGGGACCGGCGGCGAGATAGACGTCCGCCGACTGCTTGCGGATCGCCTCCGCGGCCTCGTTGGCCGGAAACTGCACGATCTCGACCTTGCCCGGGTCGACGCCATATTGCAGCAGGATCAGCTTCAGCACGTTGACATTGGCCTGGGTCTTGCCGACCACGCCGACCTTGCGTCCTGCGAGCTGCGAAATCTTGGTGATCTTCGGTGCTGCCTTCTTGCCCTTGCCCTTGGCCGGCGGCGGTACCCACAGCACCACGTAATTCTTGCGCAGCGTGGCAACGGCCTGTGCGTTGCGAGGCACGTCGAGGTCGCCGCGGATGATGGCGAGATCGACCTTGTTCTCCGCCAGCGCCTCGGCGCTCGCGACCGCGCCATCGGTCGGGATCGGCTTCAATCGGACATAGGAGCGATGCTGCGCGAAGGCCTGGGTGAGGGTTTGCACCACCTTGAAGTCGTCACTGTTGGCGGGGCCGACTGCGATCCTCAACACCTCCGGGCGCGTGGCAAAATAGTAGCCGGCCGCAAGCACGCCGACGATGGCGAGGATGCCGGCGGCGGTGACGAACGTCGCCCGGCGCACGGCCGCGCGGGTCGAGGGCGGCGCCGGCAGCTGGACGAGCTCAGGACCCCCGGTCATGGATCTCGCAAACAGTCGTTTCAGGTTCAAATTCATGTCGCGGCACGCTTAAGCTCCTGATTGTAGCAAAATTTCTGCCGTGGGGCGGATTACATCTGCGTCATGGTTACCGCTGCGCAGGTTTGGACCTAAAAAGCCGTTTCAGGTGTTAGGGTTGCGTCAGCAGAAGGAGGTTCACATGGCGGACAAGCTATCGGCGGAGGCACGGAAATCGGCGCTGGCGGGGCTTGCCGGCTGGAAAGAAGTTTCAGGCCGGGAGGCGATCGCAAAGACCTTCACCTTTGGTGACTTCAACGAGGCATTCGGTTTCATGTCGCGGGTCGCGCTGGTCGCAGAAAAGAACGACCATCATCCGGAATGGCGCAACGTCTACAAGACCGTCGAGGTCGTGCTGTCGACCCATGACGCCGGCGGCGTCACGAACAAGGATATCGAGCTCGCCAAGGCGATGAACGCCATCGCCGGCAAATAGCAGAACCGGCCTTGCGGCGAGCATGCGGACGTCCCCAATTGTTCCGGGAGAACCGCGGCGATTGGCCGCGGAACAGGGAGGCCATCGATGGCATCCGATTTCAGCATGGGTTTCGAGCCGGCCGATCGCCTCGCGCAGGATCGCGACAGCGTACGCCGGCGCTTCTGGATCAAGCTGAAGAAGGTCGCAGGCAAGCTGCCGTTCATCGAGGATCTGCTTGCCGCCTATTACTGTGCGTTCGACAAGCAGACGCCGCGCCATGTCCAGGTCGCGCTCCTCGGCGCGATCGCCTATTTCATCCTGCCATTCGATTTCATTCCCGACATGATGCCGGTGCTCGGCTTCACCGATGATGCGGCGATCCTCGCGACCGTGGTCAGACTGGTGGCCGGCCACATCACCGACGATCATCGCGAGGCGGCGCGCGCCGCCTTGAAGCGCGGCTGTGAGGAGAGCTGAGCGCGTCTCGTGTCGAGTAGGAAACAATTCGTCCCTGCCAGCCCCGGTAAGGGCTGACAGGGACCGCAGTGTACGCCGCGCGTTATTGCTCTTTTTGTTGCCGGCTCGCGCGAACGGCGGGGGCTGGAGCGGCAGGGACCTGCGCCCTGGCGTTTTCCTTGGCGGCTTGATCGGCCTGCCACGCCTGGAATTGCTTGAACAGCGCCTCGCGGTCGCCTTCGGATTGCGCGCCCTTCCCGGTTTGCGGTTTCTGGTTCATGAAATCGTCGAACTTCGACCGCGCCACCGGCGAGATGCCGTTCTTGTCCAGCCATTGCTGGGCGGCGGGAAGGCGATTCCACCCGGCGAGCGGTGCTGCCAGCGAAACCTCTTTCCACTTCGGATGGAACGGCGGGTTCTGGAACGCCGGGAATTTGGCGAAGAACGCGTCGACGAACTGCGCGAGCTTGCGGTAGCGATCCGAACCGGGCGTCCAGTTGTAGGCGGCGAGCACCGCCGGCACCGCGATGGTGTCGACCTTCTCGCCTTCGGCGATCAGGTTCGGATAGTCCTTCGCCGTCATGGTCGCGGGCAGGTAGTCGCCCTGCAGCGGCTTGTCGTAGTCGACCCGCACCAGATGGAAGCGGCCGTCATTGTTGAAGGTCTGGACCGATTTGTACGGCTTGCCGCCGACCACGATCACGGCGTCGATCTGGCCCGCCTTCAGCTTCTCCATCGCGATGCGCTGCTCGATATAGACGAAGTTCGCCTTCATCCCGAGCCGTTCGGCGACCGTCAGCGCGGTGACGAAGGTGCCGCCGTTTGGCAGGTCGACGCTGATGGTCTTGCCCTCGAGGTCCTTGAGGCTCGAGACCGACTTCGGCGCGATGACCTGCATCTCCTCGTTGTAGAGCTTGGTCACATAGGTGAACTGCTTCTTGATGTCCTTGGCAATTCCCTTGCGCTCGAGATAGTCGAGCGTGTCGGCGCGCACGATACCGAGGTCGACGCCCTGCAGGAACAGGATGTCGGCGACGCTCTGCACGGAGCCGCGCCCGACGATCGGCAGTACGCGCAACTTGTTGCCGTCGTCGAGCACGGAAGCGAGGTCGGCGCCGAACTGCACATAGGTGCCGCCGATGGTGCCCGAGATCAGGGTCACCGTGTTGGCGTTCAGCGCCTGCTTGGTCTGGGCCGAGCCGAACTGGAAGATCGCCTTCAGGCTGTCGCTGACCTTGGCCGGGTCATATTCACCTTCTTCGGCGCGAGCCTGAAGGCCGCACGCCATCATCATGGCAACGAGTGCCAGTCCAAATAAACGCCGCATGTTGTCCCCTGCGCTGGTGTGGAAATCAGTTTTGCGTCTGGGCCAGCCGGCGCTGTGCGTCGGCCGAGCCGAGTTGTGCCGCCCGCAGGTACCAGCTCTTCGCCTTGTCGGGCTCGGGCGTGATGTTGCGGACATCCGAGGTGCCGAGCACGGCGGGATCGTAGGTCTGCGCCAGCATCAGCGCGGCGCTTGCATCCTGCCCGTCCGCGGCGCGTTCGAGCAGCAAGCGCGCCACCGGGATATCGCCGGCCGCGAGCGATTCCTTTGCCCGCTTCATCAGCGTCGCGAGTTCGTCGGCATCCATCCGCCGTGCTTGCGGTGCGGGCGGAGGTGGTGCGACCGCAACCGGTGCCGTGACTTGCGGTGGCACGACTGCGGGCGCTGCTGCCGGCGGGCGGCTCTGCAGGGCGCTCTGGTAGGCAGTGGAAATCTCTTCGCGCGACGGTGCAGCGGATGCGACCTGCTGGGGCGGAGCGGCGTTCGCCTGCGTCGCCGGTGACGGCCAGCGCGCGGGGTCCTTTGTTTGCGCGGGATCCTTCAACTGCACGTCATTTGCCGTGAGCTGGGCTGACGGAACGGCCTGACTCGCCTCCGCCTGCGCGGCGGTCGACGGGATCGGCAGCACGGTGGCGATCGAGGCTTTCGCACTGATCATGACGTCGCGCGTGGCATCCGAGGTGAACCACGCAAACAGCACCGCCACGCAAGCGGCGGCTGCCGAGGTCATCAACAGCTTGAACGAAAGCGAAAAGCGCCGCTGCGGTTGCAATCCATTTGAATATTCCTCCGGATCCGGTTCACCGTCGGGATCGCTGAGGAAAAGCGGAACGGAATCGCCATAGTCGGTGTTGGCGGTTCGCCCGAACGCGTAGCGCCGGGGGCGCTGACTATCTTCGTTGTTCAGATCGGACTGGTCGGACCGATAGTGTGTTTGCTCCACCATGGTATGTTCCCCACGCACTCTGTGACGCAACAAAACTGGGGCATCCCTGGCTTCACTTTTTTGCTGTTGTCGCGCTTCAAGAGAGCCCCGTTACTCGGGGCATACTCGCCGTTTGAATCAGCCCAAAACGCGGCCCCTCTCGGCGCGATTGGGGAAACATTTTGGATTCATTTTGGCAGAGCGCTGAAAATCACAGGAGATTTGCGGTGTGATTGCGTTGCACGCCGCCGAATTGCGTCAAATTGGTACAGCACGCGCCCCGGATCAACGATCTCCTGGATCGCGTCCAACCTCACGGATGCAAAATCACCTTGCCCATCGCCTTGCGGCCGGCGAGCACCTTCAACGCGTCCGCGGTCTGCGCTAAGGGGAAGATGCGGTCGACATGCGAGGAGATTTTTCCTTCCGCCGTCCACTTCACCAGCTTCTCGAGATTGGCGCGGTTCTTGTCGGGATTGAGCCGTGCCCAGTGGCCCCAGAACACGCCGCGGATGTCGCAGCCCTTCAAGAGCACCAGATTGAGCGGCATCTTCGGAATGTCGCCGGCGGCAAAGCCGATCACGAGGAAGCGGCCTTCCCAGGCGGTCGAGCGCAATGCGGCTTCGGCGTAGGAGCCGCCGACCGGATCGAACACGATGTCAGCGCCCTTGCCGCCCGTGAGTTTGCGCAAACCTTCCTTCAAATCTTCCTTCGCATAGTTCAGCGTCAGCTCGGCGCCGTGCTGTTTGGCGAATTCCAGCTTCTCGTCCGACGAGGCGCAGGCAATCACCTTCAGCCCCATCAGCTTGCCGAGTTCACAGGCGGCTAGTCCCGTGCCGCCGGCCGCGCCCAGCACCGCGAGCGTCTCGCCGGGCTTGGGGCTGGCGCGGTCTTCCAGCGCATGCAGCGCCGTGCCGTAAATGATGATGATCCCGGCGGCGCGGTCGAAGTCGAGATTGTCGGGAATCTTCACGATGGAAGCCGCGGGCAGCGCGATCTTCTCGCGCGCGCCGTTATGGCCGCTGGACGCCACCACGCGGTCGCCGGGCTTGAGGTCCGTGACGCCCGAGCCGACGCTCTCGATCACGCCCGCGATCTCCGCTGCCGGCGAGAACGGGAAGGGCGGCTTGATCTGGTACTTGCCCTGGATCATCAGGATGTCGAAGAAGTTCAGCGCCGCCGCCTTGATCGCGATCACGGCCTCGCCCGGACCGGCCACGGGATCGGGTATGTCGCTGAGCACGAGATCGTCGGGCTGGCCGTATTGCGAGCAGAGAATGGCTTTCATGGACGCACCTGGCTTTCGGGCGGACGGATAAGGTTCGATACTCCATGCCGGATTTGAGGGCGCGGGACAATATGGGTTCAATGGCCCAGGACGTCATTGCGAGGAGCGAAGCGACGAAGCAATCCAGACTGCATCCGCGGAAATAGCTGGATGCTTCGCTTCGCTCGCAATGACGAGAATGAGGGAGTGAAACGATGTTTGAAAAAGGCCTGCTGAAGGGAAAGCGCATTCTGGTCACCGGCGGCGGCTCCGGGCTTGGCGCTGCGATGGGCCGCCGCTTCCTGGAGCTTGGCGGCGAGCTCGTGATCTGCGGCCGCAGGCTGGAATTGCTGGAGGCGACCGCCGCCGACATGCGCAACCATTCCGGCGGCAAGGTCGACGTGATCAGCTGCGATATCCGCGATGGCGCCGCCGTCGATGCGATGATGGATGCGGTCTGGCGCGACGGGCCGATCGATGTGCTCGTCAACAACGCGGCTGCGACCTTCATCGCGCAGACCGAGCAGCTGTCGTTCCGCGCGGCCGATGCGATCCTCGCGCCGACCTTGCATGGCACGATGTATTGCACGCTCGCCGCCGGCAAGCGCTGGATCGACGGCAAGCACAAGGGCGTCGTGCTCTCGATCCTCTCGACCTCGACCATCACCGGGCGCGCCTTCACCGTGCCGTCGGCGATGGCCAAATCGGCGATCCTGGCGATGACCAAGAGCCTCGCCGTGGAATGGGGACCGAAGGGCATCCGCACGGTGGCCATTGCGCCCGGCGCGTTTCCGACGCCCGGCGCCACCGGTCAGCTTCGTCCCGAGGGTCGTGACTCCAACTGGGCCGCGCGCAATCCGCTGGGACGCGCGGGCGAGCATCGCGAACTCGCCGATCTCGCGAGCTACCTGATCTCGGATGGCGCCGCCTACATCAACGGCGAGATGGTGGTGCAGGATGGCGGCGCGCATCTGCGCTCTTCCGGCGCCGAGGATTTGCTGCAATGGACCGACGCGCAATGGGAGGCGCAGCGCGCGGCGCGCGCCAAAAGCTGAGGCCAGTGCCCACTTTCCGAAGTTCGTGATCCATTGCCGCAAACACCTTCACGAACTTCGGAAAGTCATGGGCATTGGCAAACCTATGATCCTGGTGCCGCTTTCGATCTGAAGTCCCTGAACCCGACTTTACCGCGAGTGAGTCAGGGACTTCAGATCGGCGGCACCAGGCCATTGCCCCGGCTTGTCATGGCCGCAACGCCGGGCCATCTTCCAGTCACAATAATGGGGGAACCACTCCGCATGGTTGGGCGGATTCTGGCGGCTTTTGCGGCGAGTATGCTGCTGTGCGGGGGAACAAGCTTCGCGCAGGCGCCGAGTGCTGCGCCGAAGGCGGCCAAGAGTGCGGCGAAGCCCGCCGAGGCGGTCAAGCCGCCAGCGGCGATGACCGGCGGCGCCGAGCCGACCCTGATCGGCCAGTTCGGGACCTGGGGCGCCTATAGCGCGGCGCCGAATGGCAAGCTGGTGTGCTTTGCGCTGGCGAAGCCCGCCTCGTCCAAGACCAATCCGCCCAACCGCCCGCGCGATCCGGCCTACGCCTTTGTTTCGTCGCGCCCTGCGGAGAAAGTCGTCAACGAAGTCTCGGTCATGATCGGCTACCAGTTGAAGCCGGGCTCGGAATCATCAGTCGATGTCGGCGGCGCGTCCTATGCGATGTACACCCAGGGCGACGGGCTCTGGATCAAGAACGCCGCCGAGGAGGACGCGATGGTCCAGGCCATGCGCCGCTCGCCCGACATCACGGTCAAGGGCGTCTCGGCCAAGGGGACCGAGACCACCGATACCTTTTCGCTGAAGGGGCTGGCGCAGGCCCTCGACAAGATCGCGCAGGATTGCCGGCGCTAAACCCCGTTTTGAGAGATTTCACGGCTTTCCAGCGCGCGCCGGAAGCCTTATTTGATGTGCCATGACCGACACCATCGCCAGCGCGGCTGAGGCGCGCGCCAACGCGCCATTGGAAAAGACGCCGCTCGAAACCTATGTGCCGCCGGCGAGGCCCTCGCTGATCGGGCTGTCGCGCGCGGAGCTGACCGATCGCCTCGGCGACATCGGGGTCGCGCCGGCGCAGCGCAAGATGCGGGTACAGCAGCTCTGGCACTGGATGTATTTCCGCGGCGCTGAGAATTTCGACGAGATGACGAGTGTGTCGAAAGACATGCGCACGGAGCTCGCGAAACATTTCACCGTCGACCGGCCCGAGGTCGTCGCCGAGCAGACATCCAACGACGGCACGCGCAAATGGCTCTTGCGGCTGCCGAGCGGCGACTCCGTCGAGCGGCCGCACGAGGTCGAGTGCGTCTATATCCCCGAGACCGATCGCGGCACGCTCTGCGTCTCCTCGCAGGTCGGCTGCACCTTGAACTGCTCGTTTTGCCACACCGGGACGCAGCGGCTGGTGCGCAACCTCACCGCCGGCGAGATCGCCGGCCAGGTGATGGTGGCGCGCGATCGCCTGAATGATTGGGCCGATCGCGACAACGGCACGCGGCTCGTCACCAATGTGGTGATGATGGGCATGGGCGAGCCGCTCTATAATTTCGACGCGGTGCGCGATGCGCTTTTGATCGTCGCCGACAATGAGGGCATCGGCATCTCGCGGCGGCGGATCACGCTGTCGACCTCGGGCGTGGTGCCGAACATCATCCGCACCGGCGAGGAGATCGGCGTGATGCTGGCGATCTCGCTGCATGCGGTGCGCGACGAACTGCGCAACGAGCTGGTGCCGCTCAACCGCAAATATCCGATTCAACAATTGCTGCAGGCCTGCCGCGATTATCCCGGCGCGTCGAACGCGCGCCGCATCACCTTCGAATATGTGATGCTGAGAGGCGTCAACGATTCGCTCGATGATGCGAAACTGCTGGTGAAGCTGCTCAAGGGCATTCCGGCCAAGATCAATCTGATCCCGTTCAATCCGTGGCCGGGCACGACTTACGAATGCTCGGACTGGGACCAGATCGAAAAATTCTCGGAGTACATTTTCAACGCCGGCTATTCCTCGCCGGTGCGCACGCCGCGCGGCCGCGACATCCTCGCCGCCTGCGGACAGCTGAAATCCGAGACCGAGAAATTATCGGTGCGCGAGCGGCAGGCGCTGCGCGCGATGGCGATGACGGATTGAGATGGTGTCCTTTGGCTATGATCTCGTCATGGCCGGGCTTGTCCCGGCCAGTCCACGACTTTCGGGCCGCTGCAAAGTAAGACGTGGATGCCCGGGTCAAGTCCGGGTATGACGACGGAGAGATGTGGCAGTTCTTGGCGACGGAATGATTTCATGGCGCTGATCGGCCGCCTCTTCGTCATCTTCTTCGGCTTCCTCGCCGCCTGCCTGGTGGCGGGGATGATCGTGGTCACCGCGGTGCTGTTTCCCGAGTTCAGCGATCTCGGCGCGGGGCCTGTCGATCAGAGCGTGATCGACATCATGATCGGCTTCGGCTTCATCTTCATCTCGGGCTTTGCGCTGCTGCCGGCGATGATCGTCGCGCTGATCACCGAAGCCTTCTCCATCCGCGGCGTGCTGGCTTACGCGATCGGCGGCGCGCTGGTCGGTGTCGCCGGCTATCTCAGCCTGGTGCCGTTCGACACCGACACGCTGCGCTTCGAGGGGGTCGTGCGGCGGCACATGGAGATCATGACGGGCGCGGGCATCGTCGCCGGCCTCGTCTACTGGATGGTCGCGGGCCGCAACGCCGGCGCCTGGCGCGCGCCGCCGCGGCGTCCGCCCCCGCCTCCGCCACCGCTGCCGTCGGCATCGCGCCCGCCGCCGTTGTGACGGCGGGGGTTTCCTTGCCTCGTCCCCTCCGCTAAACGCAGCCCATGAATCGGACCGGACTTTTCATCGCGCTGTCGCTCGCGCTCGTCATCGGCGTGCTCTTCGGACTCTATCCCGAGCTCGACCTCAAGCTCGCGGCGCTGTTCTACGACGCGACGGCCAGGACCTTCCCGCTGAAGGCCAACGCGCTCGCGGCGTTCGCGCGCGACGCCGCGATGTGGATCACCTGGGCGCTGGTGATCCCCGCTTTCGTTGCGCTCGCCATCAAGATCCTGCGCCCGGACCGGCCGCTGTTGATGTCGGGCCGCGCCATCATCTTCCTCACCGTCACGCTCGCGCTGTCTTCCGGCATTCTCTCCAACCTCGCCTTCAAGAGCCACTGGGGTCGGCCCCGTCCCGTCGTGGTGATGCAATTCAACACCGGGCAATTCGACAGGCTCACTTTCGTGCCGTGGTGGGACCCGCGCGGCGGCTGCGGCTGGAATTGCTCGTTCTTCTCCGGCGAAGGCGCCGCCGCGTTCTGGACCTATGCGCCGGCCGCGCTGACGCCGCCCCCATGGCGGCCGCTCGCCTATGCCGCCGCAACGGCATTCGGTGTCACCACCGGCGTGATGCGCATGGCCTTCGGCGGGCATTTCTTCACCGATATCGCCGCGGCGGGCATCGTCGCGTTCCTCGTCGTCTGGCTGATGTACGCCCTGATCTATCGCTGGCCGCGTACGCGCCTGTCGGATGAGGCGATCGATGCCTTGCTGACGAAGGCATTTTGGCCGCTCTATCGCCTCCGCCAACGCTGGCGCGGCCGCGAAGCGGGCCCGGCGCCGTCGCTGTGAGCGCGATTAATCGCGTGCTCCCGCCTGCGAAAACTGATATTCGCGCGACTTAACCATTCGACCGATTGGACGCTTGATGACGACGATCCTGAAAGGCCTGCCCAAGGGCGAGAAGGTCGGCATCGCCTTCTCCGGCGGGCTCGACACCAGCGCGGCGTTGCTCTGGATGAAGCAGAAGGGCGCGCGTGTCTTTGCCTATACCGCCAATCTCGGCCAGCCCGACGAGAGCGACTACGACGCGATTCCGAAGAAAGCGCTGGAGTTCGGCGCCGAGAAAGCGCGGCTGGTCGATTGCCGCACGCAGCTGGTCCACGAAGGCATCGCCGCGATCCAGTCCGGCGCCTTCCATGTCTCGACCGGCGGCATCGCCTATTTCAACACCACGCCGCTCGGCCGTGCCGTGACCGGCACCATGCTGGTCTCGGCGATGAAGGAGGACGGCGTCAACATCTGGGGCGACGGCTCGACCTACAAGGGCAACGATATCGAGCGGTTCTACCGCTACGGGTTGCTGACCAACCCGAATTTGCGGATCTACAAGCCCTGGCTCGACCAGCAGTTCATCGACGAGCTCGGCGGCCGCGCCGAGATGTCGGCGTTCATGACCGCGAGCGGCTTCGCCTACAAGATGAGCGCCGAGAAGGCCTATTCGACCGACAGCAATCTGCTCGGCGCCACGCATGAGGCCAAGGATCTCGAGTCGCTCGACAGCGGCATCACCATCGTCAATCCAATCATGGGCGTGCCGTTCTGGCGCGAGGACTGCGCGGTCAAGGCCGAGCGAGTCGCAGTGCGTTTCGAGGAGGGCCAGCCGGTCGCGCTGAACGGCAAGACTTTTGCCGATCCCGTCGCGCTGTTTCTCGAGGCCAATGCCATCGGCGGCCGGCATGGCCTCGGCATGAGCGACCAGATCGAGAACCGCATCATCGAGGCCAAGAGCCGCGGCATCTATGAAGCGCCCGGCATGGCGCTCTTGCACATCGCTTACGAGCGTCTGGTCACCGGCATCCACAACGAGGACACCATCGAGCAGTATCGCATCAGCGGCATGCGGCTTGGCCGCCTGCTCTATCAGGGCCGCTGGTTCAATTCGCAGGCGCTGATGCTGCGTGAGGCCGCGCGCTGGGTGGCGCGCGCCGTCACCGGCGAGGTGACGCTTGGAGCTGCGTCGCGGCAACGATTATTCGATCCTCAAGACTGAAAGTCCGAACCTGACTTATGCGCCGGAGCGGCTGAGCATGGAGAAGGTCGAGGATGCCGCGTTCACGCCGGCCGATCGCATCGGGCAATTGACCATGCGCAACCTCGACATCGCCGATACCCGCGCGAAGCTCGATCTCTACGCCGACACGGGTTTGCTGTCGAAGGGCGACGGCTCGTACATCCCCAAGCTTGAAGGCGATAAGTAGGTCTTAGCCCTCCCCGCAAGGGGGAGGGTTGAAACAAAAAATGGCCGGGAGCGCTCCCGGCCATTTTCATTTCTCGTTCTCACATCACCGCGGCGGCGCGATGCCGGGCGGCGGCGGCGGCAGCGAGGTGTTGCTGCCGGTGAGCAACGGCGTGATGCGGCGGACGGTGACGCGCCGGTTGATGCGGCTCGGCCCGTCCGTCTGCTCCTTCAGATATTGCGAACCGTAGCCCTGCGAGGTCAGGTTTTCCGCGGGCACGCCGAACTGCTGCGTCAGCAATTCCGCGGCTGACTCCGCGCGCCGGTCCGACAGCGACAGATTGTCGGTGTCGTTGCCGGTGGCGTCGGTGTGGCCCTCGATCAGGAACACCTCGCGCGGATTGCGCTGGATCGCCTGGTTGAGCCCGTCGGCAATCCCCTGCAGCTTCGCGGCCTGGTCGGGCGGAATATCCCACGAGCCGAGCTCGAAGTTGATGCTGTTGACGTCGATGCTCGGCATCAACATGCGCACGTTCGGGCTGTAGCGGATTTCGTCCAGCGAGTAGCGCCGGTCGATCCGGTCCACCGGCGGCGCGATGAGCGTGTCGTATACCAGCTGCGGCGGCGCGTCGTCATAGTCGACGATGTAGCGGTCGTAGGGGATGCCGACCACTGGCGGCGGCATGTCGACGAAGAAGCCGCCGACCGCGCGCGGATCACGATAGGTGTTGTCGATGATGATGATCTCGCGGCCGTCGACGCCGCGCCGGATCCGCCGCAGCAACTGGCCGTCCGGACCGACGGCCGTGATGATCTCGCTGCCGTCAGGACGAACGACGATGGTGCGGGTCTCGCCGCCGACGGTCTGCGTGCGGATGTCACGCGCGCCGAAGCGGAAGCGATCCATCTCGTCGTGGCGGACGAACTCCTGGCCGCTCGGATCGCGGATGATGATGCGGCCCGGCTCGGTGATGATGGTGCGGCCGCCTTCCTGCCGCTCCTGCCGCGCGCCGCGGAAGTCCTCGAGACGTCGCGGACCCTGCGGCGCCGCGCCAGGTGCGATCGGCGTCAACGCCACGGCAGGCGGCGCGACTGATGGCAGCGGCGCGGTGACGGTGGGTGCGCGTTGGAAAGCCGGCCTGACTGTCGGCGGCGCATTTTGTGCGCGGCCGGGCGGCGGTGCCGCGTTCGGTGCTCCCGGCACGCCGGTGGGCGCAGGTGCGCCAGCGGGTGGCGCCGCGGCGCCCGAGCCGGGCGGCGTCCGTCCAGGAGGCTGACCTGTCGGCGGAGGCGCCATGGTTGGGGCGGCCGCAGGCGGCGGCGTGGTCGGGGGACCGCTATGCGGCGGAGCGCCAGCGGGTGGCGTGCCGTGTTCGAAACGCTCTCGTGGGCCCGCGGGCGGTGTGCCAGCCGGTGGCGTCGTTGTCGGAGCAGCAGCCGGCGGAGCCGGGCGTGCAGGTGCTGCCGCGGGAGGCGGTGGAGGTGGCGTGTGAGGCGGGGCAGCAGTCGGAGCTTTCGGCGCTGCAGGTGGAGGCGGCGGCGGAGGTGGCGGAGCCTTTGGTGCTGCAGCCGGCGGGGGCGGCGGCGGAGCATGCGGAGGCGGCGGCGGAGGCGGTGCAGGCCTTGCCGCGGGCGGTGGCGGTGGCGGTGGAGGAGCGGGTCTTGCTGCGGGTGGCGGCGGCGCAGTTGGTCTTGCGGGCGGCGGTGGCGCGCCCTTCGGCGGCGCCTTCGGCTTTCCATCCGGGCCGAGTTCTTCCTTGGCTTGCGCCACCACGAGCGGCGCGCTTTGCGCATGCGATGCCGTGCTCGCAAATTGCGCCGCTGACAGCGCGGTGGTGGCAAGCAGCACGAGGCGAAGTTTGGTCATGGTGATCTCGATCCCCGAAAATGAGCTCTGGTTTCCGGCCTTGCGATTCAAGGCTTTCAATTCAAGGTCTGGCGATGAACGAACAGGGGTTAGGCTGGATTGTGGCAACCGTGGAACGCGGGGCCGGATTTATTTCCGTAACGGGAACTCACGAAAACACCCCCGTTCATGGCGCATTCAGGGGTAGTTTCAAAGGCTCAGTTCCGCTTGTCCCCCGCGCGATCCGTCGCGGGGTTGGGGGTAGCCGGGCTGTTGGGCCCGCGGCCCGGAAATTCGTCGGGCACTTTCCCGGGCAATTCCTGCGGCTGCGGTGGCGCGCCGGGCTCGTGCACCGGCGGCGGAATCTCCGGGTTCGGATTGCCCGGCGGATCCTCCCGTGGCGGCTCCGTCGGTTGGCCCGGCGTCGGCGGCGGTATTTCCGGTGGTTCGATCGGCATCGTTGTTCCCTTCCTTGGGCGACAACGACCAGAGCGATACTCTGTTCCGAATGCCTAACCGCGGCTCAACAGCGTGTTGCTGCGCGTTCGCCCCGCTTCGCGATAACCACGCGCAATCATGTCGGCGATGCAGTCCTGCTGCCATTCGTCGCGCGACAAATGCTCGATCACGACAGCACGGGGCCATAATGCTGGTGGCGCTTCCTTGAAGAAGGGGATCAGCGCACGGTCCTCGAAACCTTCGATGTCGATCTTGAGTGCATCGACGCTTGCGAGGCCAGCCTCGATGAGAATGCGCATCAGCCGCAGCGACGGCACCTTGATGGCGCTCTCGGACGGCGCGCCGGAGACGACGTGGCTGGCGCCGAGATTGTCGCCGTCGGTCTCGATCAACAGCTCGCCGTCGGCCGGGCCTACCGCCGCCGCAACCAGCCTGACCTGATCGGCCGATGATGCATTGCGGTTGAACGCGAGCCGCGCATGGATCACCGGATGCGGCTCGACCGCGATCACCTTGCCGCCGGCGCCGACATGGCGCGCCAGCACCAGTGCGTAGGTGCCGACATTGGCGCCGAGATCGACGAAGGTGCCGCCTGCCGGCACATGGGCGCGCAGGAAATCGAGCTCCTCGCGATTGTAATCGGCATTGAGCAACGCGCCGCGCTCGGTCGCGCTCATCTGATGATGCAGGCGGAACGCCGCGCCCTGGTAATGCACGTCGACCGGACCCGCGCGCAACAGATTGACCAGCCGCGACATCATCGGGCGAAACGCGCCGCGCTTCAGGCCTGTGCGCTGCGTCAGCGCAATGATCGCGGCCTGCGCCGCGTTCGGCGCAAGCCGGCCGAACGGCGCGGGCGAAGCATCATTGTCGGGGGTGTTCAGCATAAGTCAGGTGGCCAGCACCAGAAAGCCCGCGCGCGGAAAGTGCACGACCACCTCGCCGGCCTTTGGGTCGTGCCGGCGAATCGCGATGTGCTGCGGCGACAGCGCCACGATCTCGCCGGCGACGCGGATCTTGCCGTAGTCGTCGGGCATCACCTCGACCTTGTCGCCGGGCTTGCGGCCATTGGGATCGTTGGGGTCGGATAATTCCTCGGTCTCGGGCAAAGCCTTCGCGGCGATCGCGAGTGCTTCGGCGGTCGTCATCTCGGTACGGTCGCCGTGGCCGATGCCGCGGACGCGCCCGGCCCAGGCCCGCGTATGGTCGAACTCGGCGAACAGCTCGTCGGCATTGGGCATGTTTCCGCGCGCGTACCACACGTTCATATAGGCGTTGATGTCGAGCAGGCTCGGCGCATCGCCCGCAAGCCAGATGCGTTCGTCGCAAAGCTGTCCGTCGATCCAGGCGAGATGGGCGCGGAACTGATCGCGCATCTGCGGGATCGCCGCGGTCATGCCGGCGACGTCGAACTTGGCGCCGCGCAGCTTCTCGCGGTCGGCGATGAATTCGGCCGGCACCTTGTCGGCGAGCGAGCCGAACACGAGGTTGACCGTGCTCTGGAAGAACATGCGGTCGGTCCACATCGCGCTGCCCCAGACGAGGCCTTCATGGCCCCTGGGCAACAAGCTCGGCTGCGGGAAGCGCCGCTCCAGCTCGCGCATGATGCATTGGGTGTCGCAATAGATGTCGGCGCCGATCTGCATCACCGGCGTGCGGCGATAGCCGCCGGTCATCGGCATCAAATCGGGGCGCGGCATGATGCGGCTGATGCGCACCGAGGTCCAGGCAAGCTTCTTCAGCCCGAAGATCAGCCGGATTTTTTCTGAGAAGGGCGACTTGTCGAAGTGATGCAGGATGATGGGAGATGTGGCCGGCATGCGATCCCCTCAATTCACCTCGTCATTGCGAGCGAAGCCGAAGCAATCCATCGCGCAACGAAGCAAATCTGGATTGCTTCGTCGCTTACGCTCCTCGCAATGACGAGAACTACATCTGCCGTTCGACCAGCTTCATCTTGAGCTCGGCGATCGCTTCCGACGGATTGAGACCCTTCGGGCAGGCCTTGGCGCAGTTCATGATGGTGTGGCAGCGATAGAGCCGGAACGGGTCCTCGAGATTGTCGAGCCGCTCGCCGGTTGCCTCATCGCGGAAGTCTTTGACCCAGCGCGTCGCCTGCAACAGAGCGGCGGGACCGAGGAAGCGCTCGCTATTCCACCAGTAGCTCGGACACGACGTCGAGCAGCAGGCGCAGAGGATGCACTCGTAGAGGCCGTCGAGCTTCTCGCGGTCCTCGTGGCTCTGCTTCCATTCCTTCTGCGGCGTCGGCGAGGTCGTCTTCAGCCACGGTTCGATCGAGGCGTATTGCGCATAGAAATTGGTGAGGTCGGGCACCAGGTCCTTCACGACCGGCTGATGCGGCAGCGGATTGATCTTCACTGCGCCGCCGTGGGCGACGTCGTGCATCGACTTGGTGCAGGCCAGCGTGTTCTGGCCGTCGATGTTCATGGCGCAGGAGCCGCACACGCCCTCGCGGCAGGAGCGGCGGAAGGTCAGCGTCGGGTCGATGTGATTCTTGATCCAGATCAGGCCGTCCAGCACCATCGGGCCGCAATCGTGGATGTCGATATGATAGGTGTCGACGCTCGGATTTTTGCCGTCGTCCGGATTCCAGCGATAGACCTTGAACTCGCGCGTCTCGGTCGCGCCCGGCGGCTTCGGCCAGGTCTTGCCGCCTGATATCTTCGAGTTCTTGGGAAGTGCGAATTCAGCCATCAGAAATCCCCTAGTACACCCGCGCCTTCGGCGGGATGTACTGCACGTCGTTGGTCATGGTGTAATCGTGCACCGGGCGGTAATCGATCGCGGTCTTGCCGCCTTCGTCGATCCACACCAGCGTGTGCTTCATCCAGTTCTTGTCGTCGCGATCGTGGAAATCCTCGCGCGCATGGGCGCCGCGGCTCTCGGTGCGGTTGGCGGCGGAGTCCATGGTGACGACCGCCTGGTCGATCAGGTTGGAGAATTCCAGCGTCTCGATCAGATCGGAATTCCAGACCAGCGAGCGGTCGGACACCGCGATGTCGGAAATGCCGCCGTGCACCTTGTGGATCAGGTTTTGCCCTTCATTCAGTATCTCGCCGGTGCGGAACACCGCGCAATTGTTCTGCATCACATGCTGCATGCTGTCGCGCAGCTTTGCGGTCGGCGTGCCGCCGGAGGCGTAGCGGAAATGGTCGAGCCGGCCCAGCGCGCGGTCCGAGCCATCCTGCGGCAGCTCCGGCTGCTTGGCGTCGGCGGTGAGTTTCTCGCCCAGCCGCATCGCCGCGGCGCGGCCGAACACGACGAGATCGATCAGCGAGTTGGAGCCGAGCCGGTTGGCGCCATGCACGGAGACGCAGGCGGCTTCGCCGACCGCCATCAGGCCGGGCACGATCGCGTTGTCGTCGCCGTTCTTCTTGGTCAGCGCCTCGCCGTGATAATTGGTGGGAATGCCGCCCATGTTGTAGTGCACGGTCGGCAGGATCGGGATCGGCTCGCGCGTCACATCGACATTGGCGAAGATGCGCGCGGATTCGGAAATGCCGGGCAGGCGCTCGTGCAGCACCTTGGGATCGAGATGATCGAGGTGCAGGAAGATGTGGTCCTTCTTCTTGCCGACGCCGCGGCCTTCGCGGATTTCGATCGTCATCGCGCGCGAGACCACGTCACGCGAGGCGAGATCCTTGGCGGAGGGCGCATAGCGCTCCATGAAGCGCTCGCCCTCGGAGTTGACGAGATAGCCGCCTTCGCCGCGCGCGCCTTCGGTGACGAGACAACCCGAGCCGTAGATGCCGGTCGGGTGGAACTGGACGAACTCCATGTCCTCCAGGGGGAGCCCGGCGCGGAGCACCATGCCGCCGCCGTCGCCGGTGCAGGTGTGCGCCGAGGTGCAGGAGGCGTAGGCCCGGCCATAGCCGCCGGTCGCGAGAATCGTGGTCTGCGCCCGGAAGCGATGCAGCGTGCCGTCGTCGAGCTTGAGCGCGATCACGCCGCGGCAGGCGCCCTGGTCATCCATGATCAGGTCGATGGCGAAGAACTCGATGTAGAACTCGGCAGCGTGCCGCAGCGCCTGGCCGTACATGGTGTGCAGCATGGCGTGGCCGGTGCGGTCGGCGGCGGCGCAGGTGCGCTGCGCCTGGCCCTTGCCGTAGTCCAAGGTCATGCCGCCGAACGGGCGTTGATAGATCTTGCCATCCTCGGTGCGCGAGAACGGCACGCCCCAATGCTCCAGCTCGTAGACGGCTTCCGGCGCGTTGCGCACCATGTATTCGATGGCGTCCTGGTCGCCGAGCCAATCCGACCCCTTGACGGTGTCGTACATGTGCCAGCGCCAGTCGTCGGGATGCATGTTGCCGAGTGCGGCGGAAATGCCGCCTTGCGCCGCCACTGTATGAGAGCGCGTCGGAAACACCTTGGTGATGCAGGCGGTGCGAAGCCCGGCCTCGCTGCAGCCGACCACTGCGCGCAGGCCCGCGCCGCCGGCGCCGACCACGACCACGTCGTAGGTGTGGTCCTCGATCGGATAGGCCTTGCCGTTGGTCGCGGGTCCCGCGCCGTTGCCGGCCTTGCCGTTGGTTTCACCAGCCATGGGTTCAGACTCCCGATGACAATTTGAATATGGCGTAGATCGAGGCCAGCGCCACCGCGAAGGAGAAGAAATTGTTGGCAATGATGGCGACGAGTTTCACCTTCTCGCTGTGCACATAGTCCTCGATCACGACCTGCATGCCGATCTTCATGTGCCAGGTCGAGGCGATGATGAAGAGAATGAGGATGATCGCGACCGGCAGCGAGCCAAGGATCAGCTTCGCACCGGCCTGATTGCTGCCGATCAGCATCATGATGATGACCAGCACCGGGATGATCAGCAGCGTCATGGCGACGGCGGTCAGGCGTTGGCGCCAGAAATCGGACGTGCCGGAATGCGAGGCGCCGAGATTGCGGACGCGGCCGAGCGGCGTGCGCATCGAAGGTGAGCCGTGGGTCTCACTCATCGTCCGCCTCCGATCAAGTAAGCGGCGATCCAGACCAGC
This sequence comes from uncultured Alphaproteobacteria bacterium, assembly GCA_963732085.1. Taxonomy (GTDB): domain Bacteria; phylum Pseudomonadota; class Alphaproteobacteria; order Rhizobiales; family Xanthobacteraceae; genus Bradyrhizobium. The sequence continues at coordinate 358,641 of CAVSYJ010000005.1, forward strand.
ACGGTCAGCGAGATGCCGCCGATCAGCGCGCCCCAGGTCAGCGCCTCCCGCTCATTGGCCTTGAAGCCGTAGCCGAGGTCCCAGACGAAATGGCGGATGCCGCTGAGGAGATGATGCAGCAGCGCCCAGGTGTAGCCGAACACGATCAGCCGGCCGATGATGCTCGCGGTGAAGGCCTGCACATGGGCGTAAGCGGTCGGGCCGGAGGCAGCTGCGATCAGCCACCAGGCCAGCAGCAGCGTGCCGAAGTAGAGCGCGAGGCCGGTGCCGCGATGGACGATGGAGAGCATCATCGTCAGCGTCCAGCGATAGGTCTGCAAATGCGGTGAAAGCGGTCGTTCGATCCTTGCGGTCATCGGCTTTTTTTGACGGTTGTGAGGGACCCGAGGGTCCGTCGGGATCGTGTTGGATGATTTCTATTTACGGAGTCGAAACAGCCAGCGCAACGGCGAATATCAGCAATTCCGAACCGGTGGAGCGGATTTGACGTTCGCTACCCCGCTAGCCGCGCGTTCGTGAGCGAACGTCAAATCCAAAGCTCCACCAGAATAAATAGGTTCTAGTGGTCCTTCAATTCCAACATTCGCAAGAGTGCCCGCCGCAATGGGGTACGAATGTTGGAATTGGACCACCAGCATTCATCCCTGGCGATGACTGGGTTCAAGGCTTCAGATGAGCCTTGCAAATGTGAGGTATCGAAGGGATCGACTGCCCCTGCCTGCTGGTATACCTGAAGCACGATTCAAGAACGTGGGAAACGCCCGGGGGCATGGAATGGCGATCGCTGGGTTGAGCGAGTCGGGTGTTGTCGAGCTCGGCCTGCTGCTGATCGCAACCGGCGCGCTGTCGGGCTTTCTGGCCGGCCTGTTCGGCATCGGCGGCGGCGCGGTGCTGGTGCCGGTGTTCTACGAGTGCTTCCGGCTGGCCGGCGTGCCGCTGGAGGTGCGGATGCCGCTCTGTGTCGGCACCTCGCTCGCCGTGATCATCCCGACCTCGATCAGCGCGTTTCGTGCCCAATATCTGCGCGGCGCCGTCGACATGGACGTGCTGAAGGTGTGGTGGCTGCCGATCGTCATCGGCGTCGTCGCCGGCAGCGCGATCGCGCGCATAGCACCTGAGCGGCTGTTCAAATATGTGTTCGTCTGCGTGGCCTTCTCGGCGACGATCCGGCTCTGGTTCGGGCGCGAGAGCTGGAAGCTCGGCGACGAGATGCCGAAGGGGCCGGTGATGCGAATCTACGGCTTCTTCGTCGGCATTCTCGCAACCCTGATGGGCGTCGGCGGCGGCCTGTTCTCCAACCTGCTGATGACCTTCTACGGCCGGCCGATCCACCAGGCGGTTGCGACCTCCTCGGCGCTTGCCGTGCTGATCTCGATTCCCGGCGCGCTCGGCTATGTCTATGCCGGCTGGCCGGCGGCAGCGCGGTTCCCCGACGTCGCCGCGCTGCAGATGCCGTTTACGTTCGGCTATGTCTCGCTGATCGGCGCGCTGGTGGTGATGCCGACCAGCCTCCTCACCGCCCGTCTCGGGGTGCGCACCGCGCACGCGATGTCAAAGCGCATGCTGGAGGTCGCGTTCGGCAGCTATCTTTTCATCGTCGGCAGCCGCTTTGTGATAAGCCTGTTGAGCGGGCAGTAGCTTTCCGCGGGGAACCCATGAGGCGTCGCGAATTTCATCCTGCTTCTCGGGACGAGCGCGGCCATGTTGCCGCTTGCCGCCGCGCAATCGGCCGAGCGCGCCAAGCGCCTCGGCATGCTGATGAGCACCAGGGAGGGCGACCCCGTCGCGACGATGCGCGTCGCCAGGTTTCGCGAAGGCCTCAAACAGCTCGGTTGGATCGAGGGACAGAATCTCCAGATCGAGTGGCGATGGACCGGCGGCGATATCGCGCTGACCCGCCGCTACGCCGAGGAACTCGTGCAGCTTGCGCCTGACGTGCTGCTTGGCAACGGCACGCCGGCCACCGTCGCCCTGAAGCAGGCGACGACGACGATCCCCGTCGTGTTTTCGGTGGTCAACGATCCGGTATCGCAGGGCGTCATTCCCAACATGGCCCATCCCGGCGGCAACATCACCGGCTTTTCCTTTCTCGAATATTCAATGGTCGGCAAATCGCTGGAGATGCTGAAGCGGATCGCGCCGCAAAGCAAAAGCGTTGCGATCATGTTCAATCCCGAAACCTATCCCTACTACGAGATCCATCTGAAATCGTTCGAGGCCGTCGCCATGCGCCTCGCGCTCGATCTGACGGCGGCGCCGGTAAAGAGCGTGGCGGAGATTGATGAGGCGATCGCAAAACTGGGCCAGCAGCCGGGAGCAACCCTGCTGGTGACGCCGGATCCGTTCATGCTGGTGCATCGCGATGCCGCGATCCGGGCTGCCGCGCAATATCGCGTGCCCGCGAGCTATTCCTACCGGCAGATTGTGAGCGAGGGCGGGCTGACCTCCTACGGCGCCGATGCCGGCGACATCTTCTTCCGCGCGGCCGGCTATATCGATCGCATCCTCAAGGGGGCGTCGCCCGGCGACTTGCCGGCGCAGGCGCCGGTCAAGTTCGAGACGGCGTTCAACGTCAAGACCGCGAAAGCGCTCGGCCTCGAAATCCCACCCGATCTGCTGGCGCTTGCCGACGAGGTGATCGAGTGATTATGGAATCGTGATCCAAAATCGGCGGTTACCTCCACGGCCTCGCGGGTCACGGTGAGCACTGCCTCCAATGCGTTTCGCCAAATCCTCGGTGTTAGTCTTGTAGCTCCATGCACCCTGATTTGTAGCAAGATTAAGTTCATCCAGTGTTGCTCCGCCGGGCTTGATAATTAGGTCGAAGACAGCGCGAAGCTTTGCGCCAGCTGGCGGCAACTCACTTGTCATGGCAACGGCCTACTTCGTGAAAATATCGCTGAACTATCCCGCAAATATTTTCTTCTGCACCTTGCCCGTGGCGTTGCGCGCCGCGGGACCTCCTCAGATCGTCTCGCTCTTCGCCAGTTCCTCGACTTCACTTTTGCTGTAGCCGAGCAGGCCCGTCAAAATCTCGTTGGTGTGTTCGCCAAGCCGGGGCGGGGCCGCGTAGCCGTTCAGCGGCGTATCGCTGAGATGCATCGGGTTCTTGATGTTCTTGACGATGCCTACGCCTTTGCCGGCATGCGGCATCTCGGCGATCATGTCGCGCGACTTCAACAGCTCGCTGTCGCAGACCTCGCCGACCGTCCTGATCGCCGCCGCTCGGAATGCCGGCGGCGTCCATCAACGGCAGCCAGTCGTCGCGCTTGCGCTGCCGGATGATGTCCTTGACGATCGGCACCAGGATATCGCGGTTGCGCACGCGGTCGGCTGCCTTGGCGAAACGCGGATCGTCGGTCAGCTCCACCCGCTCGACCAGCTTGCAGAAGCGCTTCCATAATTCGTCATTGGCGACGCCGAGGCTGATCCAGCCGTCGCTGGCCTCGAAGGTTTCATAGGGCACGATGGTGGCGTGCGCGTTGCCGCGGCGCTTCGGCGGTTCGCCGGTCGCGAAATAGATGCTGGCATTGAAGGTGAGCAGTCCGGCCACCGCCTCATACATCGACACTGAAACATGCTGGCCGCGCCCGGTCGTCTTGGCGGCATAGAGCGCGGCGAGGATCGCCTGCGATCCGTTCAGTCCGGACACGAGATCGGCGATCGAGGTGCCGACCTTGTAGGGCGCGCCGTCGGCGGGTCCGGTGATATCCTGGATGCCGGCTTCGCCCTGCACGATGACGTCATAACCGGGGCGGTCTTTCATCAAGCCGGTATTGCCGAATCCGGAAATCGAGCAATACACCAGGGTGGGACGGCGCTTGCTGACGGCGGCGTAGCCGAAGCCGAGGCGGTCCATCGCGCCGGGCCGGAAATTCTCGACCAGCACGTCCGACTTGTCGATCAGGCGCCACAGCACCTCGCGGCCGCGCTCGCTCTTCATGTCGAGCGTGATGCTCTTCTTGTTGCGGTTGACCGAGAGGAAATACGCCGCTTCATCGCCCTGGTAAGGCGGCGCGAACGCGCGTGTGTCGTCGCCCTCGCCGGGCCGCTCGACCTTGATCACCTCGGCGCCGAGATCGCCGAGTTGCATGGTGCAATAAGGTCCGGACAGCACCCGGGTGAGATCGACAACGCGTAACCCTTCAAGCGGACGCATGCGCCTTTTGCCTCATCTTGCCACGAACGCCATGATCGGAAAACGGATTGGTGTTTGGGAAGCGTTCATGCATCATTGCGGAGTGGCCGTTTCCGATCCGGCCGTAACATCCTGAGGCGTTCAATGGCAAGAACGTCCTTCACAAGCAACGGAGACAGTTGGCATGACAAAGGGCGGACGCGTGGCCTGGGTGACCGGGGGCGGAACGGGTATCGGCGAGGCCGGCGCCATTTCGCTGGCCGAGGACGGCTGGACGGTGGTGGTCTCGGGCCGGCGCAAGGACGCGCTCGATGCTGTGGTGGCAAAGATCAAGAAGGCCGGTGGCGAGGCCGAGGCGATCGCGCTCGATGTCAGCAAGTCCGCCGACGTGCAGAAGGCGGCTGATGCGATCCTCGCGAAGCACGGCCGCATCGATCTGCTGGTCAACAGCGCCGGCGTCAATGTGCCGAAACGGCGCTGGGCCGACATGGAGTTGGAAGGCTGGAACCAGCTCGTCGACATCAATCTCAACGGCGTGCTCTATTGCATGCGCGCGGTGTTGCCGGCGATGCGCAAGCAAAAGGACGGCTGCATCATCAACGTCGCCTCATGGGCCGGCCGCCATGTCTCGAAGATGCCGGGGCCGGCCTACACCACGACCAAGCATGCGGTGCTGGCGCTGACGCATTCCTTCAACATGGACGAATGCGTCAACGGCTTGCGCGCCTGCTGCCTGTCGCCGGGCGAGGTGGCCACGCCAATCCTGAAATTGCGCCCGGTGGTGCCGAGCCAGGAGGAGCAGGACAAGATGCTGCAGCCGGAGGATCTCGGCCGCACCATCGCCTTCGTCGCCGGCATGCCGCCGCGGGTCTGCATGAACGAAATCCTGATCAGCCCGACGCATAATCGCGGATTCATCCAGACGCCGGCGAACAGGGATTAGCGCGCGACGAACTCCGCTTTACCCTCTCCCACAAGGGGAGAGGGTAAGTGTCACGCGCGGCACGCGCCGCTCACTCAATAATCTCGTTCAATTCCTTGCCCGAATGCTCCGGCACCATCAGCGTGACGCCGATCGCCATCGCGACCATCAGCACGGGGATGCAGAGGAAGGCCAGCGCGAACGAGCCGGTGTGCTGCTGTAGCGCGATAGTGACGAAGGGGAACAGCACGAAGCCGACGAAATAGGCGATGGCCCAGACCACGCCATTGGCTGCGCCGCGGATCCGCGTCGGAAACACCTCCGCGGTCAGCGTCGTGCTCGGGCCCCAGAATCCGAGGAAGCCGAGACACCAGGCCAGTCCGAACGTCCAAAGCCAGATGTGGCTCTCGGAATAGACCCAGAGCGTCATGAAAATCGCGCCCTCGAGTAATGTCACGATGAAGGTGAGCCGGCGGCCGATCCTGTCGATGAGCCAGCCGACGAGGCACAATCCGATGAAGCCGCAAATGCCATAGAACACGTAGAACAGGCTGTATTCCGTGGTCGACCAGTGCTTCTCGGTGGACAGATAAAGCGGCATCCAGGAGCCAACTGTTCCGTAAATGCAGGTGCTGGAGCAGGCCACGAACAACGCGACCAGTGTTGCCGGCAGCACGTCGGGCAGGAACACCTGGCGGATGCCGACGGATTTGGCCTTGCTGAACCAGGCGTTGTCGTCGTCGCTGACGGTGCCGCCGCGGGCCAGCGTCTCTGCGATGCGGCGCTTGCGGTCCTGTGCGCGCACCCAATAAGGCGATTCCGGACAGGTCGAGCGAACATAGATCGCGAGCAGCGCGATCACGCCGGGCACCATGACAGCGACGCGCCAACCGAAATTGGCGGCGACAAGTCCGGTGATGGCGCCCGCGAGCGAGGCACCCATGCACCAGGCCGATCGCGTGATGGTGATGACCCGCCCGCGCAAACGCGCCGGCCAGGTTTCGGCCACCAGCATCGAGCCGAGCGACCACTCGCCATTGAGCGCGAAGAACAGCAGCGAGCGGGCGATCACGAAAACCGTGAAGGTCGGCGACAGCGCCGCCACCGGCATCAGCAGCGAGAACAACGCGATGTTGACGGCGAGCAAGGTGCGCCGGCCCAGCCGGTCGGACAGCCACGGCCAGAAATACAGACCGGCGATGCCGACGAACAGCGCGATCTGCATACCGGAGCGATATTCCGGCAGGCTCAGCGAAAATTCCTTGATCACCATCGGGGAGACCAGCGCGAAGATCACGCCGTCCATGCCGTCAAAACCCCAGCCTGACGCGTTGGCGATCGCGATATGCCAGTGCGTCTTTGTAATCTCCGTACCGCCCGCGACCGCGCGATAGTTGGGGTATTGCAGATGCTTTTGCTCGAGCGGCCCAACGTCGCCGCCTGCGGCAGGCGCGGACAGTCCATCCGCAGTGATACTGCTCATGATCGCCTCCCCGTTGATGCGCTGTTTTTTCAAAGGCTGAACCAATCGGCAGCACGACGCAAACGAATTGCTCGCGGCACCGCACCCATCCATTCCGTCGAGTGGAAATTGAATGCGGGACGTTGCCGAAACGATCGGCTACGGAATGCATCCGATCCGGTTTCAGGCTTCACAAAGAATTATTTCCGGAAACTGCCCGCAAACGCCTCCCGTAGCTCGGCTCAACGACGGCGCACACGAACAAAAACCTCGCGCAGCACCTTCGTTGACCCCTTCATCGGCGGATGGCCGCCGGTCACCAATCCAATCGGGAGACACTCCATGTCCAAGCGTATTGCATTTTTGTCGGCGGCCGCTTTCAGCGTGCTGGCGATCACCTCGACCTTCGTTGCGCCGGCGCGCGCCGAAGAGAAGACCGTGATGGTCGGCGGTGCGGCGATGTATCCGTCGAAGAACATCATCCAGAACGCCGTCAATTCGAAGGACCACACCACGCTGGTCGCCGCGGTGAAGGCCGCCGGCCTGGTCGACACCCTCGAAGGCAAGGGCCCGTTCACGGTGTTCGCGCCGACCAATGCCGCCTTCGGCAAGCTGCCGGCCGGCACCGTCGACAACCTGGTGAAGCCCGAGAACAAGGCGACGCTGACCAAGATCCTCACCTACCATGTGGTCGCCGGCAAGCTTGACGCCGCCGACCTCACCGACGGCAAGAAGCTGAAGACCGTCGAGGGCGAGGAACTCACCGTGAAGAAGTCGGACGGCAAGACCTGGATCATCGATGCCAAGGGCGACCAGTCGATGGTCTCGATCAGCAACGTCCATCAGTCGAACGGCGTCATCCACGTGGTCGACACCGTGCTGCTGCCGGCCTCCTGAAGCCGCGTGTCCTGATCTCCCAGACTTTCCCAAGGGATACGCGACCGCGAGCCGGGGTCCTACCCGGCTCGCTTTTTTGTGAAGGCCATAGATTTCAGGTATCGACCCGATAGCGGGCAGGCAGTAACGAATCCGGTGTTTAAGGCGTATATGACGTCAGGAGTTTCAGGGATCAGCCATGTCCAGCCTTGCCGCGTCAGACAGTTCCGCGACGCATGAGCCCACCAAGGTCATTCAGCCGGCCTGGGTACGCGCGATGCACTGGGCCAACGCCTTTGCGATGGCCTTGATGATCATGTCCGGCTGGCAGATCTACAACGCTTCGCCACTGTTCGACTTCCGCTTCGCCAGCAGCATCACGCTCGGCGGCTGGCTCGGCGGCGCATTGCTGTGGCACTTCGCCGCGATGTGGCTTCTTATGGTCAACGGCCTGATCTATCTGATCACGGGATCCGCAACCGGCCGATTCCGCAAGAAACTGTTTCCGATCACGCCGACGGGCGTGCTCTCCGACATCAAGGCGGCGCTGACCTTCAATCTCGCCCATGACGATCTCTCGACCTACAATTACGTGCAGAGGCTGCTCTATGCCGGCATCATCGCGGTCGGCGTCGTCATCGTGCTGTCGGGCCTGTCGATCTGGAAGCCGGTGCAGCTGAGCTGGCTGGTGGCGCTGTTCGGCGGCTACGATTGGGCGCGCTATGTCCACTTCTTCTGCATGTCGGCGATCGTGCTGTTCCTGATCGTGCATGTCGTGCTGGCGCTGCTGGTGCCGAAAAGCCTGCGCGCCATGATCATCGGGCGCTAGCGTATGATCCCGAAAAGTGGGAACCGGTTTTCGGACAAGATCATGCGCAAAATAAAGTTCTGGAGATCATCATGGGCCGCATGCGCAAACTCCTGATCCCCGGCGTCGACAAGAGGCTGCTCGTCCGCGATGCGGTGAAGGCGATGCCGGACCTGACGCGGCGGCGCTTCATTTCCGGCGGCGCCAGCCTGGGTGCGCTGACCCTGCTGACCGGCTGCAATGTCGTCGACGGCGATTCCGCCGAGACTGTCCTGAAACAGGTCTCCAAGTTCAACGACGCGGTGCAGGCCTGGATGTTCAATCCGGACGCGCTGGCGCCGGAATTTCCGGAGAGCATGATCACCAAGCCGTTCCCGTTCAACGCCTACTACGATCTCGACGACGCGCCTGAGGTCGACGGCAAGGAATGGAAGCTCGAGGTGCGCGGCCTCGTCGACAACAAGAAGTCCTGGACCTTGGACGAGCTCTATAAGCTGCCGCAGGTCAAGCAGGTGACGCGGCACATCTGCGTCGAGGGCTGGAGCGCGATCGGCAGCTGGACCGGCACGCCGCTCCGCGATTTCCTCAAGCTGATCGGCGCCGACACCAAGGCGAAATATGTCTGGTTCCAGTGCGCCGACAAGGAGGGCTACAACTCGCCACTCGACATGCGCACCGCGCTGCATCCGCAGACGCAAATGACGTTCAAATTCGCCGACGAGATTTTGCCGCGCGCTTACGGCTACCCGATGAAGATCCGGGTGCCGACCAAGCTCGGATTCAAGAATCCGAAATATGTGATCTCGATGGAGGTCACCAACGACTACAAGGGCGGCTACTGGGAAGACCAGGGCTACAATTCGTTCAGCGGAAGCTGAACCGGACGAGTACTCATCAGCCGATTGAGGATAGCCTCGCGAGGCGGACCTCGAAGGCCAGGTCGGGCGCGACTCGGCGGTTGTTGCCGGCAGCATCCTATGACACCATCGATTGGGTTGTCATGACTTGCAGATGCCATGCCGCGCCGGAAATATGCCTGGGAAAAGCTGTCGGATGAGCAGTTGCTCAAGAAGCGCCTCAGCACGCTGAGGGTTTCGGTCGAAGGCACCTGGCTCGAGGATTGTCTCAACACGCTCTACGAAGAGCTCGAAGAGCGGGGCATCAGGCTGCGGCCCCACGCATGGATATCGAGCGAATGGTTCAGTCCGGCGCACGTGCCCGGCATCGCCATTCCCTTCTATCTCGCCCATCCCCGCCTGATGAAGCTCGAGAAGAAGATGATGCTCGACGTCGAGGGCGGCACCTGGTCCGAGTGCATGGCGATTCTCCGTCATGAGGCTGGACACGCCGTGCAGCACGCCTACCAGTTGCAGCGCCGCCGGCATTGGCAGAAGCTGTTCGGCCCGTCCTCGAAACACTACCCGCGCTACTACCGGCCGAACCCGGCCAGCCGCCGCTATGTCCAGCATCTTCGGCTCTGGTATGCGCAGAGCCATCCGGACGAGGATTTCGCCGAAACCTTCGCGGTGTGGCTGCGGCCGCGTTCGAACTGGCGGACGCGCTATGCCGGTTGGCCGGCGCTGAAAAAGCTCGAATATGTCGACGAACTGATGGGCGAAATCGCGGGCAAACGGCCGCCGGTCAACGACGCGGGAGCGCCTCGATCCGCTGCATGCGCTGAGCGAGACGCTTGGCGAACACTACCAGAAAAGGCAGGCTTTCTACGCCTTCACCGCGCCGAAAACCTACGACCGCGATCTGCAGCGGCTGTTTTCCGCCGATCCGCGGCACCGCCGGGGACGCCCGGCTTCGTCCTTCATCAGGCAGCACCGCGCCCGGATCAGGCAGCTCGTCGCGCGCTGGACGGGCGAGAACCAGTTGACGCTCGATGCCGTGCTCGACGACATGATTTCCCGCTGCCGCGAGCTCAATCTGCGTGTGGTCGGCTCCGAACGGAAGCTACGTAACCGACTTCACGGTCCTGCTGACCGCAAAGACCATGCACGCGCTGTTCGGCCCGTCGCGCCGCAAATGGATCGCGCTATGAGACGTCTGCGCATCCTGGTGCTGATGCATCCGGACTACATGCCTCCGGACTCGACCGACGGATACACCGCGCGCGAAATCAACGAATGGAAAACGGAATACGACGTCGTGAGCACCTTGCGCGCGGCCGGCCATGACGTTCGCCCGCTCGGCGTGCAGGAGGAAATCAAGCCGGTCCGCGACGAGATCGAAGTTTTCAAGCCGCATGTGATCTTCACGTTACTGGAGCTGTTTCACAACGAGCCCGTCTATGACCAGCACATCGCGAGCTTTCTCGAGCTGATGAAGGTTCCCTATACCGGCTGCAATCCGCGTGGCCTGATCCTGGCGCGCGGCAAGGATCTGTCCAAGACGCTGGTGCATTATCGCCGGATCGCGGTGCCGGCCTTCGCCGTGTTTCCGATGCGCCGCATGGTCAAACGGCCGGCGCGTCTTGCGCTGCCGCTGATCGTCAAGAGCCTGAACGAGGATGGATCGATCGCCATCTCGCAGGCATCCATCGTCGACACGGACGAGAAGCTCGCAGAGCGCGTCGCCTTCATCCACGAACGGGTCGGAACTGCCGCCATCGCCGAGCAATATATCGAGGGGCGCGAACTCTATGTCGGCGTGCTCGGCAACACGCGGCTGCGCGTGCTGCCGGTATGGGAATTGAAATTCGGCAGCATGGGCGGCCAGCAAATCGCCACCGAGAAGGTCAAGCACGATGTCGGCTATCAGGAGCGCGTCGGAATCGTCGATGGGCCGGCCAAGAACCTTGCGCCGGAGCTCTACGCCCGCATTCAGCGCACGGCGAAGCGCATCTACCGCACGCTGGGGCTCGACGGATACGCGCGCATCGACTTTCGCCTCGCTGCCGACGGCACGCTTTATTTCATCGAAGCGAATCCCAATCCCGAAATTGCGAAGAGCCAGGAGTTCGCCACGGCGGCTCAACATGACGGGCTGGACTACCCGGACCTGCTGCATCGCATTCTGGCTCTCGCAATCAGCCGGGCCAAGGCGGGCGTATCGGTCGGCTAGCGCATGATCCGGAAAAAGCCTGCCCCGCACCTGATGCGGGGGGTGCAGCGGTTTTCCCTCGCGACAAACGCGGAACGCGTTTGCGCGGAGATCATGCGCAAATCAAGAGGCGCTATTCGACTTTGATGCCCGCGAACTTGATCACCTTCGCCCACTTTTCGCTGGCTTGCGAGAGGATCGTCGCGAATTCCGCAGGCGAGCCTCCGGCTACCGTGCCGCCCAGCTCTTCAATCCGCTCTCTGATCTTGGCATCGGCGAGGCCGGCATTGACCTCCTTGTTGAGCAAATCGATGATGTCGGCAGGCGTCCCCTTGGGCACGCCGATGCCCGCAAAGCCGCTGGCCTCGTAACCGGCCACGAAGTCCGCCACCGTTGGAACGTCCGGCAATACGTTCAGTCGGGTCGTGGTCGTGACCGCGAGGGGGCGCAGATTGCCCGCCTTGATGAACTGGATCGACTCCGATACCGGGCTGAAAATTACCTGCAGATGGCCGGCCAACAGATCGGTCGTCGCGGGCGCGCCGCCCCGATACGGGACGTGGACCAGATCCACCCCGGCCATCATCTTGAAGAGTTCGCAGGCAATGTTCTGCGGGGTGCCGGGACCGGCCGATCCGTAGTTCATCTTGCCGGGGTTGGCTTTGGCATAGGCGATGAACTCGGGGATCGTCGTGACAGGGACCGACGGATTCACCACGACGACATAGGCCAGCTTCGCGGCGCAGATCACCGGCGTGATGTCGCGGATGAAGTCGAAATTGAGATTGCTGTAGAGCGCGGCATTGATCGACATTGGGCGTCACGATCTGCAGCAGCGTGTAGCCATCCGCAGGCGACTTGGTGACCGCCTCGGTGCCGATGTTGCCGCTGGCGCCGGCGCGGTTCTCGACGATGAATTGCTGGCCGAGCCGATCCGACAGCCATTGACCCATCAGCCGCGCCTGGATGTCGGTGGCCCCGCCGGCGGCAAAGCCAACGACGATGCGCACCGGCTGAGACGGATAGGCTTCCGCCCGCGCCATGCGCGGCAGGGCCGGCATCGCAGCGGCGCCCGCGGCAAGACGACAGGAATGTGCGGCGGGGAAATTTCATGATGCTCCCTCCCCAATTTGCGCTGCTTCTCGGCTATCCAACCGGGCGCGCTACCGGACCAGACTACACCTGGGTTGCGAGGGGGCGGAAGGGGCCGATGTCGGCTTCCCGGGCGAAACCTGTCATCGAACAAGCTGCCAAGGAGACGTTTCATCGTGGGCGAGGGGCTCAGGCGACGGACTCGCAGTAGCTCAGGAATGGTGCGATGGCTATTATTGCGACAACGCATCGCAATAAAGGAGAGAAGCGATGGACCTGAAGGGCATGGTTGCACTGGTGACGGGCGGCAATGGCGGGCTGGGGCAGCGCATCTGCCACGCGCTCGCGGAGGAGGGCGCACATATCGCTGTCATGTACGCGAAGAGCCGCGACCAGGCGGAAAAGGTCGCCAGCGAACTGACGTCGCGTTATCAAATCAACGCTCACGCTTTCGCCTGTGACATCACAGATGCTGCGGCCGTGGATCGGCTGGTCGGCGAGGTCACCCGGGCCTTCGGCCGCCTCGACATTCTGATCAATGACGCCGCCTACAACGTCTCGATCCCGTTCGGCGATCTCGACAGTCTGACGGAGGAGGTGTGGAGCAAGATCATGGCCGTCAACCTGACGGGGCCGATGAGCCTTACCAAGGCGGTCGCCCCCATCATGAAGGCCCAGGGGCGAGGCCGCATCGTCAACATCGCTTCGGTGGCAGGGCTCAACCCGACCGGCTCTTCGATCGCCTATGCCGTGGCGAAGGCGGGGCTCATTCATCTGACGCGTTGCATGGCGGTGGCGCTGGCGCCCGAGACGCTCGTCAACTGCGTGGCGCCGGGTCTGCTGGAGGGCACGCGCGCGACCGCCAATCTCCGGCCCGAGCAGGTCGAGCGCTCCGCGGCGGGCTCGCTCCTGAAGAAGGCTGCCGACAAGGACGACTGCGCCGACATGGTGGTCGCCATGTGCCGCACCGAGACCATGACCGGCCAGACCGTCGTCATCAACTCCGGACGCGTCTTTCATTGAGACGACAGACAGCTTCGAAAAGAGAAACTATGCATTGAGGTTGATCGATGATTGTTTGGTCTCCTTTCAGGTTCAACAGCGGACGCGAGATAGCAAACCGGTTTGCGATGGCTCCGCTGACAACCGATGCTTCCCATGAAGATGGGACGGTGACCGAACACGAACTCGAATTTGTCCGGCGACGCGCCGCCGGCGGGTTCGGCGCCGTCGTTTCGTCGGCGGCTTACGTCGCACAGGACGGGCGCTCCTGGCAGGGAATCGGGGCGGCACATGATGGACATTTGCCTGGTCTCCGCCGGCTCGCGGAGGCGATGCGCGCCGCGGGAGGTCTTGCGATCCTCCAGATCTATGACGGTGGCCGCATTGCGAAGCCCGAGTTGATCGGTGAGCAAGGCCTGCGCGCGCCTTCGGCCGTGGCATCGTTGCGCCCCGGAGCAAGGACGCCAAGGGCGATGACATGCGATGAGATTGAAAACCTGATCGCAAGCTTTCGGGATGCCGCGTCCCTCGCCCGAAAAGCCGGTTTCGAGGGCGTCGAGATTCACGGCGCCAACCACTACGCGGTTCATCAGTTTTTTTCACCTCGGGCCAATCATCGCGCCGATCGTTGGGGCGGCACGCTTGCAAAGCGGATGAACTTTCCTCTCGCTGTCGCCCAGGCCGTTCGCGACGCACTCGGTCCAGAGCTGATCGCAGGGTTTCGCGTGACGCCATTCGAGGCCGAGGCGGACGGTTATACGCTCGAGGACTCCAAATTGCTTTGCAATGAACTTGCGAGGTTAAATCTCGATTACATCTCCGCCTCGCTCGATGATTATCGGATGAGCCGGCCCACAGGCGAGGCCCGTGTTTACAATCGTCCGGTCGAGCAGAGTTTTATTCCGGCAGAGAGTCCCATCACGCAATTTGCCCGCGTCATCGCGGGCCGCAGTGCGGTCATGGCGAGCGGCGGGATCAAGACGTGCATGGATGCCGAGGGTGCGATCAAGCTGGGAGCCGATCTGGTCGCGATAGGACGCGCCGTGGTGGTCGATCCGGAGTGGCTTTCCAAAGTCCGAAGCAAGCGCGAGCCATCGATCCTCGCGGGACTGCCGAAGGATGAACGCGAGATATCCAAACCGTTGAGCATTCCTCCGCGAATGGTCGACTATTTGTTGAGCCGTCCAGGCTGGATTCCTCGCCTTTAGGTCTCGGTGGTCTATGACTCTTGAAGACGCGCTCCGCGGAGATCGTCGGGCCCTCTGACACCCGCACGCCTGAGGTCACGAAGCAGCTTCCGAACAAGAACTATGTTCATCGTCTGCAGATGATGATTGTTTCCGAACCTGAATACGTTCTTTTGGGTCACGATGAGGCCCGACTTTTCTTCAGCCAGAACGCCTCTCGCTTTCAGTCGTGTGACGCGACGGCGCACAGTTTCGAGCGGGAGGTGAAGGAACCGGGCGAGGGCGGCCCTCGAAACGCGTCGTTTGACGTCATCGGGTTCGATCGCGTTGATGCTGGAATATCGTTCATCGAGCTCCGAATCGTTCATGATGTGAATCACGTTGGCGTTCAGAATCGCATGGACGATCAAGAGATCGAGCGGATCAAATTCGCCGTAGTGACGAAACATTTCGCTGATTGAGCACAGCATGTAAGCAAGGGTGTGTCGCGATACGCTTCGGATGAGATCATCAGACTGGCGCATGACAGGTTCCGTCCAGTGCGTGCAAAAGAGCCATGAACATCCAGGAGAGGGAACCTTTCCCAGGTCACAGCTACCCGAAATGGGTACCATCGCGCCTTGCAAAATCAAGCATTCGGTGTCGAAGCTCAAACAGCTCCAACACCCGGGGGAATCTGTGATGCGGGCAAGAGCCGCACTCGAAAAAACGCTGCGTGGAAGGTTGGGCGGAACTCCCTTGCCGGAGGTTGTCTGCGACGCATGCGATGGTCGCGGCTCTGCCCGATCTCAAAAGGCCTCTCCAACCCGGCGCCTCTATTATGCCGTTTGCAAGAAATGCGGCGGGAAAGGTCGCTTAACCCGGCCGGTTTGATCGGGACAGCGAAGCAACAGCTCGGCTTGCAATTGCGAGCGGCGCCTCGTCTTCGCCGGGCATCGCGGCGCAACCGATACCGCGATGACCGCCGCGACATTTTGGCTGATTGGGTTCTGCATACATGCCCGGAATCGATATTGTCAGCTGCCCGATGTGCCTTGCGGTGTACGAGCGCCGCAAGGAGCGGCGCCCTCGCAAAGAGAAGGGCTCATTTACATGCTCGTGCGGGCACCGTCTCGCCCGCTGGAACGGCTTTTGGGTGCTGATTTTCAGGAAGATAAAGGAATCGTCCCTGTGAGCCCGACAGGTGTCGTCGGGTCATTCGCATTTCCGGCTCCCGCTTCCATGAACACTCATTCGCGCCGATGGCCTGCGGACCTTTGCATGGTCTCCGAGGGAGTTTCCCCGAATTGGGCGTGATAGCCGGCCGAAAAGTCGCCGAGATGCCAGAAACCAAACGCCAACGCGCACGCCTTGACGCTTTCAGCGCCTTCGAGCAGGCGTTTGCGCACGAGCCACAGCCGTCTCAGCCGCAGATAACGGTGCAGGCTCATTCCGCGGAAGCGCTGGATCGCGTCATGCACAGAGCGAACGGGTGCGCCGATCTGGCGCGAAAGCTCTTCACTGTAGATCGGATGGCTGATGCTGCTGGACAGGACCGCATCGACATCCCTGACCAGTTTGAACTGCCGGCTGGCACTGGCCTGAGATCCCGATCGGACCGGGATCGCCGAGGCGAACGCCAAATCGACCGCGGCGAGCAGCGATTCCCTGATCGCCCTCGATGCTTCATTCGCATCGATATCACTTGCGAGCTGAGGAGCGCGGAATAGTGCCTGTCGCACGACCTCGCGCAACCGGACATGCGCAACCGGGCTGGTTTCGAACATCTCGAAGATGCCTGGGGCTTTTGGCCATCCACGGTTCTCAACCACCGGCGTGAAGACGATTGACGCGTATTGCCTCTCGACGGTTTCGACCGAACTGTAGGCAGCGCCGTGGCTGCCTATCACCACGACTGATTCTTCTCGCTCCACTCCGTTGAAACGAATGGGAATGCCGTCATCCATGGTGAACCCGATAGCCGTGCAGTTCGGCGCGAAACTTCCGTCGATGATGCGCGGAAACGATCGGGTGAGATTGATGCTGCAACCCGCAAGGTTGAGCACCGTCTGTTCGGCCGAAATCCTCCGGACCAGCGGCGTGAATTCCACGGCGAGGTTGCTCACCGAGCTTCGAAACTCGTCGATGTCGGTGAAGCGATACGTTCTTGGCGTGAGTTCCGGCGCAGTTCTCTCGGTGCCCATGGCGCCGTCCCGTCTAAAGCCCGGTGGCTACGAACTGTTGATGCAACTCAAAACAGATGGGACAGGAACCCTTCCCTATTGAGGGGCGACTGCGATCAGAAGATGCTGCCCGATGTCTGCCGAATTTCGATATCGTTTGAGCGGCCATTTCCCGGTACCACGACACCGATCGCCAACTCAGCGATAAGATATGTTAGCAATTTCGGCGCGAAATCTCGCCTTTGAAACATCATGTTTCACACAGCGAAATTGTCGCATCCATGGGCGCTACTGCTTCTGCCGATTTGATCACTGAGCTCGACGCTGCGCTAAAGGACGACTCGGCCGGACGACGGCTTCGCACACTCCAGCGGCTGTCCGAACTCTTGCTGTCGTGCGCCGAGCGACTAAACCCTGCGCAAATCGGCCTTTTTGACGACCTGCTGGTGCGGCTTCTGGACTGCGTTGGCGTTCATGCCCTCGCCCAACTCAGTGCGGTGATGGCTGAACTTGCGGCCGCGCCCAAGCAAACAGTTCGGCATCTGGCCCGCCATCAAAACCCGGTTGTGGCCGGGCCGCTTCTCTCCAAATCGAATGTCCTTCTGGATGCGGATCTCATCGAGATCGCGAAAAACCGCAGTCAGCTGCACCTTGCCGCAGTGGCCGACCGGCCAAACCTGAACGAGGCGCTAACCGACCTCATCATCAAGATGGCGGGCAAAGAAGCCGCTTGCGTCCTTGTCAGGAATCCGACGGCCCAATTCTCAAGCCGCGGCCTCACCGTTCTGCTTGCGGCCGCCGCGCGCGATGAGACGATCGCTGAATCGCTCGGCCTTCGGCCAGATCTGCCTGTCGCGACACTGCAGGCATTACTCTCCAGGACCACCGGAGCCGTCCGCGTCCGGTTGCTCGAGGCCGCGCCAGCCGAACTCAGGACGACGATTGAAGCGGGGATAGATGGCATCGGCGAGCAGGCAAAACCGCAGCCGCCGGAACCGGAAGATCATTCCGACGCGCACGCAGCCGTTGCTGCCCTCAGCCGCACCGGCAAACTCAACGACTCCACGGTCAATCGTTTCGCGATTCGGCGCGAATACGCCAACGTCGTTGCGGCGCTGTCGCTGCTGTCGGGCGCGACGGTGGAAACCATCGCACCGCTGCTCGACCAGATCGGCGGCGAGGGATTGATCGTCGCCTGCCGTGCCTCCCGCCTGAATTGGCAGACAACGCAGGCGGTTCTCAACAACCGGCGCGTCCCACCGCATTCAACGGAGCAGCTTGAGTACGCCAAACAGATGTTCGAGATGCTCTTCGTTTCCACCGCTCAGTACACGATCCGGTTCGAGTTTCCTGCCGGGTCGGGCGCGGTCTCTGGACCAACCGGAAGTGCCGCGGTTGCCGCGGGAGGACCTGCATGAGGGGAGAAAGCCGAAGAGCAAGCCGCGTCCGGTTTGACCACAGGCATCCCGTCAACCTGATGGGCGTGGATGGCACGTGGCAGCGAAACTGTTTCCTGCTCGATGCCTCCGCGAGTGGCGCAAAGCTCGAGATCGAGGGGTCAGCGGACGTGCTGCAGTCCAAGGAGTTCTTCCTGGTGTTGTCGTCCACCGGACTGGCCTTCCGGCGCTGCGAAATGATCTGGGTGGATGGTTCGGAGGTTGGCGTCAAGTTCATCGAGAACGAGAGCGGCAAAAAGCAATCGCCCCCAAGATGACCCAGCGCGCTCCACACAATGACGGACGGAGAAAGCATCTCGAGATGCAGCTCGTTTCGTCGCGCACGATCCCTTTTCTGGACTGTCAATCGCTTGAACCTGCGCAAGCCCGCGAAGCGTTGTTTCGTACGAGCGGCAACCGATTCATTCTTTACCTCGCGGGCGGAAATCCTTCATCGATGACGGAGGAGCGCGTCATCCATCTCGATCTGAGGGAAGCCCTGATCTGGCTCAATGAGCCGTCCGACCAGCTCGGGTCATTCTGGTCATGAACCACGATCGCAGCCAGAAGGCGTAGCGGACCGATGCTCGTTCACCTCGTTACCGACAGTTCGAGCAAGCTGGCCGACGTTAAGTCCGTGCTTCGGAAGAGATATGACGTCACTTCCGAATTGTTGAACGGCCTGAATGTCCAGCGCAGCAAACCGCATGCGCTTGTCGTAAAAGCCGACTTGCGAGCGCTTCAGAACATTGGCGCGCTCAAGAAACTCCTCGACGGTCTGCCCAATGTGGACAAGCGCATATTTCTGATTGATGAGGCGACCCATCTCTCGGCCTCGCAAGCCTACGCGCTCGGAGCAAGCTGCGTGTTGCAAGGTTCGCTCAATCAAACCAAGCTACTGAAGGAACTCGCAGCTTGTATCCCGAACCAGCCGGCCACAGATGACGCGGAAACCGCTCAGGCGGCCGCAAACGCCGGCGAAGTCGCGCTGGCTTCGATGTTCGCGGCGGTGGCGAGCGGGACATCGATCGACGTTGTCGGCGCAGGCAAGGCCGGTGAGATAATCTCCGCCGCTATCGAAGAGCATGGATTGTCGAAGTGGCTCGCAACGGTCCGCAACCACCACGAGGGAACATATCAACATTGCCTTCTGGTCACCGGGCTTGCCGTCGACTTTGGATTGAGCCTCGGGTTTCCGAAGAAGGACATCGACCGGCTGCACACTGCGGCGATGTTTCATGACATCGGCAAGGCGACTATTCCGCTGTCAGTTCTCGACAAACCGGGTCGACTGGACGAAAGGGAGCGCGCGCTGATCGAGACGCATCCGGGTGCCGGATACGACATCCTGAAAGATAACGGCTCGATTTCCCCGGAAGTTCTGGACTGTGTTCGACATCATCACGAGTTTCTCGACGGAAGCGGTTATCCGGACAAACTTTGCGCGGAACGGATATGTGATCTCGTCCGCGTTTTGACGATCTCGGACATATTTGCAGCCTTGATCGAAGACCGACGCTACCGGCCTCCGATGCCGCGCGCAGAAGCCTACAACATCCTCTGCGGCATGCATGGCAAACTGGAGAAGCCACTTGTGACCGCGTTCAAAGAGGTGGCTTTGAAACGCTAATCTCACGCCGCTTCCAGCAGCTCGATCCCGATCGTCCGCAACAGCTGCGGCAATTCCAGCATCGCATGCGGCGTCGGCAAGCCCGAGGCAATATAATGCGTGCGCACGCCGTTCGACGGCTTCGCGGGCGGCGACGCACCGAACACGATCACGTCCGACACCCGGCCGCTCGCGCGACTCCGCGGCCCGCAGCGCCGCCGCATGCCCTGAGGAGTGCGCGACCAGCACGGCCTTGCGTCCCACACGCGCGGTGATGTCGTGGATCGATCTCGCCAGCGTCCGATCGGTCGCGGCATCGCCGAGATTGAGGAAGAGCCCGGCGGTGGCGGGGCGGTAGCCCAGCGCTTTCAGCCAGGCCGACAGCGGCAGCAGCGCGAGGTCGCTGCCGAGATGCGGCGGCACCAGCACGATCGGCTTGCCGTCACCAAAGCGCGAGGCATCGCCGACCAGCATCGACTGGCGCGCGATCGTGAGCGAATCGAACGCCGCGCTCGTCAGCGTCGACGGCAGGCCGAAAAACCATTGTGTCGTCGACGCCAGCGTGTCGAGCAGCGGCGGTGCATGGCCGTTCAGCGGCGCCGGGTTTGACACGTCGCGTCCCGCCTCGACATCGTCGAGGAAGCCGCCGATATGCGACACGCACTCGTCGGTCGCTTCCCACAACACCCGATGGCCGCCGCCGGGAAGGATGGTCAGCCGCGCGCCCGGAATGAGCTTCGCCATCTTCAGCGAGTTCTGCGGCGAGATCAGTTGATCGAGGTCGCCGGTGAGCACCAGCGTGGGCTTCCTGATATTGGCGAGCTGTTGCGAACAGTCGAATTCGGCAAAGGCCTGGAATTGCAGATCGGCGGCATGCAGCGGCGTCGGCAGTGCGATCTCGCGCTTCATCTGCTCTTCGGCCAGCGCACGGTGCTTGTCGAGATAGCCGGGCGCGTAGGTCACGCTCCAGATCCGCCGCGCGGCCTGCTCCGGCGTGATCCCCTCGAGATCGCGCATCACGCGCACCACCGGCGGCTCGGCATAAGTCGCGCTCGGCCCGCCCGCCATGGTGGCGCAGAGGATCAGGCCCTTCACGCGATCCGGGAATTGCCGGACGAATTCCTGCGCGACCGCGCCGCCCATGGAATAGCCGAGCATGTGCACGTGCTCGAAATTCAACTCGTCCAGCAGGCCGCGCACGTCACGCGCCATGTTGGCGATGGCATAGCCCGTCACCGGCTTGTCGCTCTGTCCGGTGCCACGATTGTCCAGCGTGATGACGGTGAAGCGTTGCGCCAGTTGCCCGATGAAATTCGCCGGCCACGCCGTCGAATTGAGGCGATAGCCCATGACCAGCACCAGCGGCGGCCCGTTGCCCTGCACGGCATAGGCAAGTTTGACGCCGTTCACCTCCGCGAGTCGCGCGGTCATTTCGTTTGTTTGCCCGCTATAGCCCCGACACGAGGTGGCCTCCGTCGACCGCCACCACGCTGCCGGTCATGAACGAGCCGGCGCTGGAAATCAACAGCAGCAGGGGACCGTCGAGTTCGCTGAGCTGGCCGAGGCGGCGCTGCGGCACGCGCTTGATCAGCGCCTGGCCGTGCTCGCCCTCGAAGAAGTCGTCGTTCAGCTCGGTGGCGAAATAGCCGGGCGCCAGCGCGTTGACGCGGATGCCGTAGCGCGCCCATTCCAGCGCGAGCGCCTTGGTCATCTGGATCACGCCGGCCTTGGAGATCGCGTAAGGCGCGACCGCGCCCGCGACGCGCAAGCCCAGGATCGAGGCGATGTTGACGATCGAGCCCTTCACCTTGTTGGCGACCATGCGCTTGGCGGCGGCCTGCGCCACCAGCCACACGCCTTTGAGATTGGTGTCGATCACGCTGTCCCAGGCGCGCTCGTCCTGGTCGAGCGCGGGCTTGGTCGCGGTGACGCCGGCATTGTTGACCACGGCATGGATGGGACCGAATTTCCTTTCGGCCTCCACCATGACAGCGTCGATCTTCTCGGCGACGGTGACATCGAGCACCACGCTCGAGGCCTTGCCGCCTGTCGTGTTGATCTCATCGACCGCGGAGGCCAGCGCTTCGGCGCGCCGCGCGGCGAGCGTGACCTTGGCGCCGTTGCTGGCGAGGAAGCGCGCGAAATGCCGGCCGAAGCCGCTCGAACCGCCGGTGACGAGGATATGCTGATTGGAAACGTCGAACACGGGAACCTCCCAGACTTGTTCTCTATCCTGGCGCGGCTGAACCAATTGCCGTCCAGCAGGACAGTATCGGCCCGTCACTGCAAGCGGCATGACACGAGAGATTCAAGTCGTCCGCAGCTTCCCCTGGAACGCCGCCAGGACCGCGCCGAGCACCAGCAGCGCGGCGGAGACATTGAGCGCGTAAGAGAGATTGCCGAGCCAGTCGGTGACCGCGCCGACCGCAATCGGACCGAGCGTCTGGCCGATGCCGAAGGCGATCGTCATCGCCGCGATGCCGGCCGGCCATTCCGACGGCGGATAGTTCAGCCGCACGAACGCGGTGGTCGATCCCACCACCGCGAAAAAGGCGACACCGAACACCAGCGCCGAGATTGCGAGCAGCAGCGGCGAATGACCGAAGATCGGTAAGCTGGCGCCGAACGCATTGGTGCCGAGGATGATCGTCATGGCAAGCCCGCCGCGATCGAGCGCGAGCACGCGCCGCCACACCCAAGGTGTCGCGAAGGCGCTGACGCCGATCAGGCTCCAGAAAGTCGCCTGCGCGGCAGCACCGCCGCCGCCGTCGCGCACATAGGCGATCATGAAGGTCATGTAGGCGATGTAGCCCGCGCCGAACAGGAAGTAGGCCGTGAGATAGATCAGAACCGGCCGCACGGAGAAACGGATACGCGTGTTCGGATCGAGCACGGCGCTGCCGCCGAGCGGCGCGAGCAGCAGCGGCACGATCATGATGAGCGAGAGCAAGGTCAGCGCCCACCACACGATCCACCATGAGCCCGGACCGAACGCCTGCAGCGTGAACGGCGCAATCAACCCCGAGGCGAGGATGCCGATGCCGGGTCCGGCATAGAACAGGCTCAAGAGGAAGTTCGCGCGCGCCGGGCGCGATTGCGCGATGGTCGCCGCCAGCGCGCCGCCGCCGACAAAGCCGAAGGCTGCGGCGAAACCCGACAGCAGCCGCGCGAAACTCAGCGCGACGAAATTGCCGGTCAGCGCGCACAGCGCCAGCGAGGCGACGCAGGCGATCGTGCTCCAGCGCACGCTGCGGACAAGGCCGAAGCGTCTGATGAGCTGAGCGGCAATCAATGCGCCGGCGAGATAGCCGACCGCATTGATGGTGTTCATGAAGCCGGCCGCCGAATACGACCACACCAGCGCATCGCGCATGTCAGGCAGCACCAGCGCATAGGCGAAGCGCCCGATGCCGAGCCCGATGGTCGGCGCCAGCGACAGGATCAGGATCAGTCGCGCGGGATGCGCATAGGTGTGGGGAGGATCGGGGGCTCGCACGATTTGCTCCGGCAGACGACGCTTTATGGAGGTCTGCGCTGCGCATGCACACCATGCTCAGGGCAAAGGTGTGTTGCCATGTCATGCAACAACGGGGCTCCGTGCCGGCCTGCTTGCCAATCCGGCCCTCGGCGTTCTAGCACTCCGCGCGAAAAACTCTTGAGGAAACACCCATGGCGACCCACAAGCTCCTGCTTCTCCCCGGCGACGGCATCGGCCCCGAAGTGATGGCCGAGGTGAAGCGCCTGATCGACTGGCTCAATGCGAAAGGCATCGCCAGCTTCGAGACCGAGCAGGGGCTGGTCGGCGGCTCCGCCTATGACGCGCACAAGGTCTCCATCACCGAAGACACCATGGCGAAGGCGAAGGCGGCCGACGCCATCATCTTCGGTTCGGTCGGCGGTCCGAAATGGGACAGCGTGCCCTACGAGGCGCGGCCCGAGGCCGGCCTGCTGCGCCTGCGCAAGGAGCTCGGCCTGTTCGGCAATCTGCGTCCCGCGGTGTGCTATCCCGCGCTGGCCGATGCTTCCAGCCTGAAACGCGAGGCCGTCGAAGGCCTCGACATCATGATCGTGCGCGAACTCACCGGCGGCGTCTATTTCGGCGAGCCGAAAACCATCACCGATCTCGGCAACGGCCAGAAGCGCGCCGTCGACACCCAGGTCTACGACACCTACGAGATCGAGCGCATCGGCCGCGTCGCCTTCGACCTGGCGCGCAAGCGCCGCAACAAGGTGACCTCGATGGAGAAGCGCAATGTCATGAAGTCGGGCGTGCTCTGGAACGAGGTCATGACGCAGCTGCACGCGCGAGAGTACAAGGATGTCACGCTGGAGCATCAGCTCGCCGATTCCGGCGGCATGAATCTGGTGAAATCGCCAAAACAGTTCGACGTCATCGTCACCGACAATCTGTTCGGCGACATGCTGTCCGACATCGCGGCGATGCTGACGGGTTCGCTCGGCATGCTGCCCTCGGCCTCGCTCGGCGAAGTCGATGCGAAAACGAAGAAGCGCCGCGCGCTGTACGAGCCGGTGCACGGCTCGGCGCCCGATATTGCCGGCAAGGGTCTCGCCAATCCGATCGCGATGCTGGCCTCGTTCGGTATGGCGCTGCGCTATTCCTTCGACATGGGCGCACTCGCCGACAAGCTCGATGCGGCGATCGCGGCCGTGCTGGCGAGCGGCCTGCGCACATCAGACATCAAGTCGGAGGGTGTCGAAGGCCGGCGTCGACCACGGAGATGGGTGAAGCGATCCTCGGCGAGATGCAGAAGCTTCACGCCTGATGCATGCTCGCGCGGGGGCGCGGTCACAGCGTAACTTCCGGCTTCGCTACGCCGTCTGATACCGCTTCAGGAAGGTGCGCGCGCGGTTGATGGTGCGCGCCTTCAGGTCCGGCGGGTCCTTCCAGGGAAACACCGTGATCTCGGCATTCGGGCAGAGCGAGGCGACATCGACCGAAGTCACCAGCGGATGCGCGTCGACGTCGTCTGGCAGGACCAGCATCGAGGTCCGGCATGATCTCGCGAAATCACGTGATACGCTGTACACGAATTCGGGCCGCACGCGGTAAAGGTCGTGCAGATATTTTTCGATGGTCTCCATCGAGACGTCGGGACGGCGCTCGCGCAACTCCCTGGCCCAGACGGTCTTGCCGGCGTCGTACATGTAATCCGGCTTCGCCGGGTTGTGCCCGACCGGCTGGCTCAATATCGCAGCAGTGACGCGCTGCGGCGCGCGCTCCATCAACTTCATCGCGAACGGGCCGCCGATGCAGTTGCCGAAGAAGAAGAACTTGTCGATGCCGAGATGGTCCATCACGCCCAACTGGTCGTCGGCGAACGCGCCCCAGGGATCGTCTGATGGCACCGGTCCGGTGGACTCGCCGCCTGTGGCGTTGCGCTGGTCCATGGTAATTACGCGGAAGTCGCTCTTGAACTCCTGGGGAATGTTGATCACCGCACGCGCCCACACGGCCATACAGGAGTTCAGGCCGCCTCCGGGCGTCGCCAGCAGCGGGAAGCCCGAGCCGATCTCGGCGTAGCGGATGCGAACATTGCCCTTCTCGTAGAAGCCGACCTTGGCGCCATCCGGCAATCCCGGAAGCGCGCCCGTTGCCTGCGCCTGCGCGAACACCTGCGGCACTGCGCTTGCCGCTGCCGCGGCAGCACCGGTTGCGAGAACGGTGCGTCGGCTTGAATCGATCATCGGTTACCTCCCTTGTCGCTGCACGCGGCCGGGAAATGACCGGCGTCCAGCTCTTTCTTCGTTCTTGGGTCGCGATGTCTGATGATATCATGGGCCGAGCCGGTTGGGCGCGGCAATCACAGAGAGGTGCCATGCCTCGAACGGTCGCTTTCCAGGCAGTGCTGATGCTTTGGTGCGCCGTAGGTGCGCTGACGGCTGACGCCTGGGCCACGCCCTTGGAGCGCGTCACGTTTGAAAGCGCCTCCCAACGGCGTGTCGCGGGCGGCGTACTCAGCCCGAGGCGACCGCATCGAGGGCGATCTGGCCAGGCCCGATGGCGCAGGCCCATTTCCGGCTGTCGTCGTGCTGCACGGCTGTGCCGGGATGCACGACACCACAAAGCAAAGATTGGTCGCTGAGCTCGTGGCGTGGGGCTACGTCGCCCTGCTCGTCGACAGCTATACGACGCGTCGCATCGATCACGCCTGCCAAGCGAACGGGCTTGCCACGTTCTTCAAACGCAGGACGGACGCCTATGGAGCTCTGCTCTTCCTCGCCGGCGAAAGCTTCGTCGATCCGCGCCGTGTGGCCGTGGTCGGCTTCTCGGCGGGCGCCTGGGTAACGCTCTTTGCGACGGAGCCCGGTGCATTCGAACTGTTCGACCCTCCAGGCAATCTGCGGTTCCGCGCGGCGGCCGCGTTCTATCCTCCATGCGAGGAGGCATCACGACGTCCGGTAATACCGACGCTCATTTTCATCGGAGCCGTCGACGATTGGACGCCGGCGGCGGACTGCGCCAACAAGGTCGCGAGCTGGGGCAATGACGGGCCGCCGGTCGAGCTGGTCGTTTATCCCGGCGCCTATCATGGATTCTACTACGTGCATCTCCAGCCCGGCAGAACGATCTTTGATCACTGGCTCGAATACAACGGCGCGGCCGCGGACGATGCAGATCGCCGCCTGCACCAGTTTCTCGATCGCTATCTCAACTGAAGGCCGATAGCGGAAGTGAATCGCGCCGCGGGGATGCGGAAGCGTGCACGCGCTTCACCCTCCCCTGGAGGGGCGGGTGGCAGGAGTAGCTCCTTGAAATTCGAATCCGAAGATCGACCGCTCAATACAGCGGGAAGCGCGTCGGCTCGCCGCCAAGATCGGACGGCGGATTGAGCGGTTGGCGCTCCAGCGGACGGTTGCGGTTCTGCATGCCGAACGACTGGCCCGGCGGGATCGCATAATCGGTGTATTTGCGGTCACCCGGGAGCACCTCGGTGCCGCCATCGAGCCAGGATCGTTTGCTGACGTAGATGCGGGTGTTGCCCTGCTGATATTGCACGTTGGGACCATTAGGCCCGTAATACGTCCTGCCGCGCTTGTCGTATTGCTGACCGGATTGCGCGGCGGCCGGCGTTGCCAGGCTCGCGGCAAACACCGCGCCTGCCAGCACCAGCGCGACACGGAGCGAAGATCCCTCAGTCATTGCATCCTCACCTTGCGGCCCGTGGGGCCGGTGAACCCGATTTGGCCGGACACTATCTGCCGCAGATATGGCGTCACAAGGTCAATCCGGCCATGTCGGCCCAGATAAATGCCGTGTGATGCCAAAATGTTGCACGAAAACCAGAACCTCAGTTGCGTCAAAACGCGCCTCGCAGCTGCGGGTTTTCGGCCGAACTCATCCAGTCCGCCATCAGGCCGGAAGGAGTGCAGCCGCCGCGCCTGAGCTCGGCATGGGCGAACAATTCGGCCAGCTTCGGCTCATTGCCCGAGGTTAGCAGCGTCAGGCGATCCAGCATGCAGCTGATCGCCGTGCGGCGCGCCGGCAGGCCGTCACCCTGGCAGGAAAAGCCCGATATTTGCAGGGCCGGATCGTCGATGCGCTTGAAGAAGGCGAGGCATGAATTGGCGCCGGCAACGCCGGCCTGCCGCAGCAGCGCGACCGCGCCGAACTTGCTGTCGAGCACGCCGGCCGTCTCCAGTTCCGCTGGCCCGCCCATCCGTGCGGCGAGGCCGGCGCCTGTGGCGGGATCGAATTCGCCGCCCGGACGGTAGATTTCGAACTCGGCAGCGTGACCGTCGGCCACACCCATCCAGCGCAGGATATCCTTCCGGCCACCCTCGGGATGCCGAAGGATGGCATAAGAAGCTGATTTCTCGTGCAAATCCGCGCTGCTGACGGCAAAGGCGGGATGGGACCGGTCGGCCGCGCTCCAACCCGGCCTGGACGCGGGCTCATCAGCCAAAATGTCCTGCAACTGATCCCAGCCGTGAATCGTGAGGATGCCGAGCAGCGCCAGCATTCCCATATAGGCAAACAGGCGCGCGAAAGTGGCGCAGACTTCGTCGGTGAAGCTGGTCAGCGCGGGGTGAACTCTGGCCGCAAAAGGAGAGCGGGCGGGAATGCCCGAAAAGGACTGCATGAGACGCCGCCGCGCCATGGTAACGTTGTGTTGACCGGGTTTCTCGCATAGAAGCGCTGCCGCTTCCGTTTCCGCTTCCAGCGAGGGACGAGCATTTTTCTTCGGAGAGTGAACGATGGGTTACAAAGTCGCAGTGGTCGGCGCGACCGGCAATGTCGGGCGCGAAATGCTCGGCATTCTCGACGAGCGTAAATTCCCCGCCGACGAAGTCGTGGCGCTGGCCTCACGCCGCAGCATGGGCGTCGAAGTGTCCTATGGCGACCGCACCCTGAAGGTCAAAGCGCTCGAGCATTACGACTTCTCCGACGTCGACATCTGCCTGATGTCGGCGGGCGGCGCGGTGTCGAAGGAATGGTCGCCGAAGATCGGCGCGGCCGGCACGGTCGTGATCGACAATTCGTCGGCCTTTCGCATGGATCCGGACGTGCCGCTGATCGTGCCGGAGGTCAATGCCGACGCGGTCATGGGCTTTGCGAAGAAGAACATCATCGCCAACCCGAACTGCTCGACCGCGCAGCTTGTGGTCGCGCTGAAGCCGCTGCATGACGCGGCCACCATCAAGCGCGTCGTGGTGTCGACCTATCAGTCGGTGTCGGGCGCCGGCAAGGACGCGATGGACGAACTGTTCTCGCAGACCAAGGCGGTCTACACCAACAGCGAACTCGTCAGCAAGAAATTCCCCAAGCGTATCGCCTTCAACGTGATCCCCGAAATCGACGTGTTCATGGAGGACGGCTACACCAAGGAAGAGTGGAAGATGATGATGGAGACCAAGAAGATTCTTGATCCCAAAATCAAGCTGACCGCGACCTGCGTGCGCGTGCCTGTTTTCGTCGGCCATTCCGAGGCGGTCACCATCGAATTCGAAAATCCGATTTCGGTCGACGAGGCGCGCGACATCCTGCGCAAGGCGCCGGGCTGTCTCGTCATCGACAAGCACGAGCCGGGCGGCTACGTCACGCCCTATGAGGCGGCGGGCGAGGACGCGACCTATATCAGCCGCATCCGCACCGATCCCACTGTCGACAACGGGCTGGTGCTGTGGTGCGTCTCCGACAATCTGCGCAAGGGCGCGGCGCTGAACGCGGTGCAGATCGCGGAAGTCCTGATCAATCGCAAGCTGCTCAGCGCCAAGAAGAAGGCGGCGTAAGCGGGTTCGGGAGCCGGGGGAAGAGCGATGTCCGACCAGCCGGCTCCTTCGCGCACGAATCCCGTGCTCAGGGTGATCGAATACGTGCTGTTCAACAGCCGCTGGATCATGGCGCCGTTCTATTTCGGTCTGGTCGTCGCGCTCGCGGTACTGTTGCTGAAATTCCTGCGCATGCTGTGGGAGTTCATCCTGCACGCGCCCGGCGCCAAAGCGAGCGAGACCATCCTCGATGCGCTGTCGCTGATCGACGTCACGCTGGTCGGCAATCTGCTCCTGATCGTGGTGTTCTCGGGCTACGAGAATTTCGTCTCGCGCATCGACACATCGAGCCATCCGACCTGGCCGATCTGGATCACCAGGATCGATTTCGCCGGGCTGAAGCAAAAGCTGCTGGCCTCCATTGTCGCGATCTCCGCGATCCATGTACTGGAGGCGTTCCTGAACATCGATACGTCCTTCGACGCCACCAAGATGACCTGGCTGGTCGCAGTCCACCTGGTGTTCGTGATTTCGGCGCTGCTGCTTGCGATTTCGGATCGCTGGACGGGAGAAAAGGGCGAGTAGCGAATGGGGAGTAGCGAATAGAGTCGACGGCCGTCTATTCGCTATTCGCCACTCGCTATTCGCTCGCGTGCGTCTCGCGCACGCTGCGGAATTCCTTCGCGTCCCGGTCGAGCACGAACAGCGAGCCCTCGGCGACGCCGAAATAGGCGCCGTGCAGCTGCAGCTCGCCGCGCTCGACCCGATTGCGGACGAAGGGGAACGTCATCAGGTTCTCGAGGCTGCGGAACACCGCGGCTTTCTCGATGCGCGTGACGAATTCCTGCATCGTCTCGTGCGCGCGCTGCTCGACGATTTCGCCGGGCTTGATGAACATCGCCATCCACTTGCCGATGAAGTCGCCGGGCGACAGCGGCGCCGCCTTGTCGATGAAGGCGCGGATGCCGCCGCACTGGGCATGGCCGAGGACAACGATGTGCTTCACCTTCAGAACGCTGACCGCAAATTCCAGCGCCGCCGACACGCCATGCGCCGCGCTGTCGGGTTGATAGGTCGGGACCAGGTTGGCGATGTTGCGCATCACGAACAATTCGCCGGGGCCGACGTCGAAGATCACTTCCGGCGAGACGCGGGAATCGCAGCAGCCGATCACCATCGTTTCCGGCGCTTGTCCCCGCACCGACAAGTCGCGATAGCGCGACTGCTCGGTCGGCAATCGCTGCGCCCGAAAGGTGCGGTAGCCGTCCAGCAATGCTTTCGGAAACAGGTCCATGGCTCTGCTAAACACATGGTGACCGCGCCGACAAGGCTTCCGAAGGATCAATCGAAATGATATCGCCTGACGCAGAAAATGTGAGGAACCGTCCATGATCCGTCCGCGCCGCAGCCTGCTCTTCATGCCCGGATCGAATGCACGGGCGCTGGAAAAGGCGCGCAATCTCGCGGCAGACTGCCTGATCCTTGACCTCGAGGACTCGGTTGCGCCCGACGCCAAATCGAAGGCGCGCGACCAGATCGCGCAGGCCGTCCAGGCCAGGGGTTTCGGCAAGCGCGAGATCCTGATCCGCACCAACAGTCTCGACACCTCCTGGTGGTCGGACGATTCCGCGATGGCGGGCGCGGTCGAACCCGACGGCATCCTGGTGCCGAAGATTTCGACCGTGGACGATCTCGCCAGGATCGGCGCGCGCCTGAGTGAGCTCGGCGCGCCGGCCTCGGTCAAGGTCTGGGCCATGATCGAGACTGCGCGTGCGGTGCTCGATGCCGACAGGCTCGCCGCCGCATCGCGCGATCCCAAGACGCGGCTCGCCGGTTTCGCGTTCGGGCCGAACGACATCGCGCGGGAAACGCGGATCAGGATGATGCCGGGCCGCGCCGCGATGATCCCGATGATCACGCATTGCGTGCTGGCGGCGCATGCGCATGGGCTCGAGATGCTGGACGGACCCTATGGCGACATCGGCAATCTCGACGGCTTCGCCGCCGAATGTGCGCAGGGCCGCGACCTCGGCTTCGACGGCAAGACGCTGATTCATCCGAGCCACATCGAGGCCTGCAACGCAATCTTCACGCCGCCGGCGGAGGAGGTCGCCGAAGCGCGCAAGATCATTGCGGCCTTCGAGTTGCCGGAGAACGCCGCGCGCGGCGCGATCCAGCTCGATGGCCGCATGGTGGAGCGGCTGCACATGGAGATGGCGAAGCGTACCATCGCGATTGCGGATGCGATCGCGGCGATGGGAAACTAACCGAACCGCTCGACTGCCCATGCATAGAGGCTGCCGGGGATCGGCACCGAGTTGCCGCGGCCCTTCGGCGAGATGTGCAGCCCGATGACATCGGGATCGGCGATCAGCGTGGAAAAATCGCTCGGCTCGAAGACATGCCTGGCGTCGGCATGCACCGCGTAGAACGACTTCTTCGGCAGCGCATCGCGGGCGGAGCCTGCGCGATTGGCGAGCGCGGTCAGCGCGGCCGGCCCGTAGACCGCCACGCGTACGTCGGATACGCGGTTCGAGCCGCCGCGCAGGCGTTTCAGCGCGAAGGTGATGCGGTGCTTCAGCGATAGCCATTCCGGCGTCAGCTCCTCCTGTTCCATCAGATCCTCGAATGCGGCGACGATCGGATCGTCGGGAGGCAGATAGAGCACGGAGTTGCCAAGCTGGCGTGGCCGCTCCCAGGCAAAGTACGGTTTCGCGGGATCGAGTTCGATCCGCTTGAGCAGCAGGACGTCGGCATCGAGCCAGAGGCCGGCGCCGCGCGCCATCAGCCGCATGCGGAAGAAGTCGGAAAACTGCAGCGTGGTCCAGTCGCGCCACGAGCCGTCGCTCTCGGGCGGGCGCAGCTTCTCCGAGAAGGCCCGCGGCAAGATCGCTTCGGCATCGGCATGCGTGATGCCATCCGGCAGGTCTGGGATGGAATCGAAGCTGTAGACGGTGACCTTGTGTCCGGCGGCGAGCTGCGACTTCAGGCAGGTCTGCCGGAGACGATCGAGCGGACCGTGCCAGAAGGTGACGATGTCGGGAATCAGGCCCAGGCGCGCTCCTTGAGCTTCGGGAGCGGTTATTTATCGCGAATGAATGTCGCGATAAAGGCCCGTTGTCGCAGAACTACTCCGCCTGGGCCTCGATCTCGGCCATGTCGTCGTCCGACAGCCCGAAATGGTGCCCGATCTCGTGGATCAGGACGTGGCGGACGATGTCGCCCAGCGCCTCCTCATGCTCGGCCCAGTAGTCGAGGATCGGCCGGCGGTAGAGCCAGACCATGTTGGGCATCCGCGCGACGTCGTCATTGCTGCGGAAGGGGAGGCCGGTGCCCTGAAACAGGCCGAGCAGGTCGAACTCGCTCTCGGCCTCCATCTCGTCCAGCACCTCTTCCGTCGGGAAATCGTCGACACGAAGGATCACGCCCTCGCACATCTTGCGAAAGTGCTCGGGCAGACGCTCGAAAATCTCGTGCGCCACGACTTCCATTTCGGCGAGCGTCGGCGCTTTCAGGCTGGTCCACATGGCGCTCTGTTTAGCCTGAGTTCCGTTAAACTTCATCTCGGATTTGTGACGGGGCTGGCCGGGGCGAGAAGCGGATGTTAGAAACGATCAAGCAAACAGGTGTGGTGAGCGTGATGGGACGGGTCGGGACGGCAGGCGCGGCGATCATTCTGTCGGTGTTGGCAATCGGCCCTGCGTCGATCGCGCAAGCCGAACCGGCCCAGCGGGTGATCAAACTCGCACAGGCGACGCCACCGGATACGCCGCCGCGCCGGGTTTACCGGCCGCAAGCTCGGCTTCGCGTCACGCCCAACGACGGCTACGACACGATCTATCCGCATTACAATCCCGGCCCGAATGCGGTGCGCGTCTGCAACGCGCATTATGAGCAGGAATACCGGCCGAGCGGCACCGTGATCGTGCCCAAGATGTATTGTCACTGGACCAATGATCCGCGCGCGCGAGCCGTCGCGGACTGACGTTTCCACAGTCTCAGTGTCGGCGAATCGCGCCGATCAGCCCGGCACCGACCACGAGCGCCGACATCCCGTAGACCAGCACGGCCATCGTCATTTGGGTGAAATGGCCGGCGGTGCCCATGCTGGCGCCGGGTCCCTGCGAAGCCAGCGCGACGGTCACCCATGACATCGAAACAATTCCGGATGCGACGCCGGCGATGCGCGCGCTACGATTGGCTCTTGCGGAAGGCATGACGATCTCCTGTGAGGACGCTTTCAGAAGATACGCAAGCCAGCCTACGCCGGTTTTGGAAATTGTCGCCTGGAAATTTGCATGAGCTGCCCGGGAACCGCTTCGAACGATTCGCATTCATCTTCATGGCGCAGCTATTCAGTCCGCATTCACGTCGTTCATCTTACGAATCCATCTGCGTCGCGGCGGGACGGCTGAAAACACGAGCCGTACGGCGCTGACGTGATTTCCGTGAAGAGGAGGTACGAGATGAACGTGACGAAAGTTTTGGGTCTTGCGGCTGTCGCCGCAGTCCTGGTGGTGGCAGCGCCGGCCCGGCAAGCGGGTGCGGTGTCGCTGATCAATCCGGGTGCCGCGAGCGCGGTGCAGGATGACACGCGGCAGCTCACGACCGAAGTGCGCTGGGGCCATCATCACCACCACTGGGGCCATCGCGGATGGCACCGTTGGCATCATCGCCACTGGCACCATCGCCGCTGGTGAACGGCATTGAGACCGGAACAGGCCCGCTTAACGGGCTTGTTTTCCGTTCATGCCGCCGCGATCAGGTGCTAGGCTGAATCGCGGATGGTGTTTGGACGGATGGTTTCAATGAGGACATCGATCGGGGCGGCGTTGCTCGCGGCGACGCTGATGCTGGGCGTGTCGGCGCAGATTGCGCCGGCAGCGGCGGAAACCGCTGCAAGGAAGGCGCAAACGGCCGGATCAAGCGACGTCAGCGCGCGTCGATATCACCGGCACGACCGCTACGTCTATCGTCACAACGACCCTTATCCGATGTATTACGGCCGTCCGGTTTATTATGCGCCGGCGCCGTTCCTGCCGATTCCACCGCTGTGGGGTTATGGCTGGGAGTGGTGGTGACGCGCTTTCGGCACGTCATGGTGTGAAGCCCTTGGCGAGCAGCACGATGGCTTCCGCACCCGCCTTGCGATCCCTTGAAATTTCCAGATAGTCCGGCGAGTCCGCCCAAGCCCTGAACGCTGCCACATCGGGAAACGACATCAACACCAACTTGTCGCGATTCCATTCACCTTCGATCACGGCGGGATGTTCATCCGCTGACAGCAATCGCCCGCGGAACTTCCTGAACACATCGAAGAAGCGCGCTAGTGCCGCCGATCTGAAGTCCCTGACTCACTCGCAGTCAAATCGGGTTCAGGGACTTCAGATCGAAAGCGGCACTAGAATCATAGATTTGCTAGTGCCCATAACTTTCCGAAGTCCGCGACGAGGTGTTGCGGCGATGGTGCGCGGACTTCGGAAAGTGGGCACTAGTAGCGATCATAGGCGGCGCGGTCCGTCATCTTCAGCTGAACGATCACGTAGACAGTCATGGGTGATGCTCCCGTGAGGTCCGCGCGCAAATTCGCGCGAACACCATCTGCTGTTTGTTATTCCAGCGCGCTCGATTTCGCCAATCGATTTAATGATCGCGCAGAACGCGCATCATTCATGCCGCGTTCACGTCGCGATCACTAGCGTCGACAGGGCATGATCCGGAAAAGCCTGCCCCGCACTTGATGCGGGGTGTGAAGTGGTTTTCCGAAAGATCATGTCCAGAAAAACTGGAACGTCGACAGCGAGGATCAGACGCAAGCAGTTTTGCTTGAACGCTCGCGTCTGCCTGATCTCTGGGAGGAGGAACTCAACATATGACGAGGATTTCGATCTCAACACCTGGCTTCGTCCGCAGCCTGTGCCTTGCCGCGGCTGCACTATTTGCGCTGTCGACTGTGCCAATCGAGCGCGCGGCGGCGATGTCGCCGATCAATCCGGGAGCCGCACCGTCGGCGCAATCGACGGCGGACGATCTGATGATTCAAGTCCGCGGCGGCCACGGCGGTGGCGGCGGCGGTGGACACGGGGGGGGCCATTTCGGTGGTGGTCATTTCGGTGGCGGACACATCGGCGGTGGCGGCTGGCATGGCGCGCGCGTCGCGCATTTCGGCGGCTACCACTATGGTGGATTCCATCGTGGCTATCGCTTCGCGCACGTCCATCATCGCCGCTTCTTCCACGGCGGCTACTATCCCTACTATCATCACCGCTGCCGGATCGTCTGGACCTACTACGGTCCGCGCCGGGTCTGCGGGCACCGGCATCACTGGCACCGCTATTGGTGAGCCGTACAAACGAAGAGGGCGCCCGCGAGGCGCCCTCTTTCTTATTCATGTCCAGTCTTTGAATTTCCAGTGGTGCAACTTCATCTTCCACGGCGTCAGCTTCTCGAGGCGCCATTGCTGCAGATGCACCGGCGGCCAGTTGCTGAGCCGCTTTTCTTCCTTCGGCGCGGCCTCGATGGCCGCGCGCCTGGCTGGACGCCGCCAGTACTGGCGCGTCGCATCCGAGATCAGATCGACGAAATCAGACTTCTTGTCGGCCATGGCAGGCTCCTGACGTTAGCCGGAGTCTGCGCCCGGTCCGTTAAGGAGCCGTTGCCAAAGCCTGTCGAGCTTGAGCGAACGGGTTAGCGCCACTCCCTCACGTCAACGAAATGCCCCGCGATCGCCGCGGCTGCCGCCATCGCCGGCGACACCAGATGCGTGCGGCCCTTGAAGCCCTGCCGGCCCTCGAAATTGCGGTTCGAGGTCGAGGCACAGCGCTCTTCCGGCGCCAGCTTGTCGGGATTCATGGCGAGGCACATCGAGCAGCCGGGCTCGCGCCACTCGAAGCCGGCCTTGATGAAGATCTTGTCGAGCCCCTCGGCTTCCGCCTGCTCCTTCACGATGCCGGAGCCCGGCACCACCATCGCATTGACATGCGCGCTCACCGTCTTGCCTTCGGCGATCTTGGCGGCGGCGCGCAAATCCTCGATGCGGCCGTTGGTGCAGGAGCCGATGAAGACGCGGTCGAGCTTGATGTCGGTGACCTTGGTGCCGCGGTCAGCCCCATATATTTCAGCGCGCGATGTTTCGAGAGACGTTTGGCCTCATCCTCGATCTTGTCGGGATCGGGCACCATGCCGGCGACCGAGATCACGTCCTCGGGCGAGGTGCCCCAGGTCACGATCGGCGGCAGCTTGGCTGCATCGAGACGAATTTCGTGATCGAAATGCGCGCCTTCGTCGGAGCGCAGCGTCTCCCAGTAGCGCATTGCCGCATCCCACGCCGCGGCTTTCGGCGATTTCGGGCGGCCGCGCAGGAAGTCGAACGCTTTCTGGTCCGGCGCGACCAGGCCGGCGCGCGCGCCGCCCTCGATCGACATGTTGCAGACGGTCATGCGGCCTTCCATGCTAAGCGAGCGGATCGCTTCGCCGGCATATTCCAGCACGAAGCCGGTGCCCCCTGCGGTGCCGATCTCGCCGATGATGGTGAGGATGATATCCTTGCCGGTCACGCCTTCCGGCAACTTGCCGTCGACGATCACGCGCATGTTCTTCGCCTTTTTCTGGATCAGCGTCTGCGTCGCCAGCACGTGCTCGACCTCCGAAGTGCCGATGCCATGCGCCAGCGCACCGAACGCGCCATGCGTCGAGGTATGGCTGTCGCCGCAGACGATCGTGGTGCCGGGCAGGGTAAAACCCTGCTCCGGGCCGATCACATGCACGATGCCCTGGCGCCGGTCGAACTCATCGTAATATTCGATGCCGAACTCCCTGGCGTTCTCCGCCATCACCCGCATCTGCTCGATGCTCTCGGGGTCGGGATTGGGCTTGGAGCGATCGGTGGTCGGAATGTTGTGATCGACGACGGCGAGCGTCTTCTCGGGTGAATGCACCTTGCGCTTCGTCGCGCGCAAGCCTTCGAACGCCTGCGGCGAGGTCACCTCATGCACGAGATGACGGTCGATATAGAGCAGGCACGTGCCGTCATCGGCTTCGTGCACCAGATGGTCGTTCCAGATTTTGTCGTACAGCGTGGTCGGTTTCGTCATGAGCGTCGGGCTCCGGGAATTTTGAGGTCGGTGCGGCGCGAAGCGCGCGCCAGCAAGGGGAAACGTCAGCGCATCACAGCGCGCGCGTAAGTTCCGAGGTCGCGGACGTCGCAAACCGTCCGAAAAAGCGGCCGGGCAGCCGCGAGCGATCGTCGATCACGACGCGCCGGCGGATCATGCTGGTTTGCGCGAGAGCCATTTGGAGCGCTTCTAACACAGGGTTCACCGGGCCGGCAATCAATCGAAGGGCCGGATCATGGCTGCCGAAAACCGGGGCGGAGAAGGCCGCTATCGACTGCCCGGAGGGGTTGATCGCAGGCAGGCTGCAAACTAGGGTCCGCGCGCCATGAGAGTTTACTTAAAACGGCTGTGCGCAGCTGCGTTGCTGGTCCTCGCGCTGCAGCCGCTTTATCTGCTGGCCCTCGTCGCAACCGACTATGTGGCCCCGCCGGAGGTCAGGCGGGAACGCATGCAGCGGATTCCGCCGGCGCCGGGCAACGACACCATCGAGTGCGTCGCGCTTGCGATCGGCTTCGAACCCGGGGGCGTCGGCCTGCATAACGCGATCATGGCGGCGCGCCCGTTGTCCGAGGGCACGCCGTGCGATTCTCTTCCGGCGACGATCGCGCAGAAACCCGGCGTCACCTGGCTGCCCTATCCGCGCTATTGGCACGGGTATCGGGTTCTGCTCGATCCCTTGACCGCATGGGTTCCGATGTATCCGGTGCGTTACCTGATGCTGGCGGCGATGATCGCGGCACTCACATGGTTCGCGTTCGAATTGCGGTCCCTCGTCGGCGCCGACGCCACCCTCGCCTTGATCGTGCCGACGATCGTCCTCACCGATCTCTGGATCAATTGGAACTACGCGGCGCAGACGATTGCCATCATCGTCATCTTCGCCGGGAGCGCGGTAGCCGCCCGGAAAGCGCGGTACCCCGACAGCAACCTGATCCTGGTCGCGGCGGTGTTCGGCAGTCTGTTCAACTACGTCGACTTTCTCGTCAATGTGCCATGGCAGCCGATGTTGATCGCCTTCGTGGCACTCGCAGCCCGGCGCCGTGGGCCGGAGACATGCGCCATCGTCGTCGCATGGTTCGCAGGATATTCCCTGACATGGGCCTCGAAGTGGGCGATCGCCGTTGCCGCCGGGGCGTCGTGGAGCGATATCTTCGAAGTGATCACCTATCGCCTGAACGGCGACGCTCCCGGTTATGTCCGGCATCATTTCCTCGCGCCGACCCGCAAGGTGCTCGGCTATCTCTATCATGAGACGCAGCCGGCAATGCTCTTCCTGCTTTTGCTGCCGACCCTGCTGCTGCCGGTCCGGCGTCCGAACCTGAAGAGGTTCGCGGTCCTGTCATCACCTCTCCTGATTCCCTTTGGGTGGTTCGAGCTTCTCTCCAACCACACCCAGATCCACACCTGGATGGTGTACCGAACCGCTGCCTCCTGTTTCGGGATCCTGATTGCGGCGGCGATCATCGCCTCGCGCGACGCCGAGACGGCGGGCTCGAACGGCACGCAACAAAAAAGCGCGGGGTGATCCCCGCGCCTTGATCAATTCGGGATGCGGAAGCGCTTACTCGCCCACGGCGGTGCGGTGATCCTGCTTCTCGACGATGCGGGCCGACTTGCCGCGCAGGTTGCGCAGGTAATAGAGCTTGGCGCGGCGCACCTTGCCGCGGCGCACGACCTTGATCGAGTTGATCATCGGCGACATCACGGGGAACACGCGCTCCACGCCCTCGCCGTAGGAAATCTTGCGCACCGTGAAGCTCTCGTTGAGCCCGCCGCCGGAGCGGCCGATGCAGACGCCTTCATAGGCCTGCACACGGGTGCGGTCGCCTTCGACCACCTTGACGTTGACGATCACGGTGTCGCCCGGCGCGAAGTCCGGAATGTCCTTGGCGGCCGACAGCTTGTCGAATTGCTCTTTTTCGAGCTGTTGAATGAGGTTCATTGGAAATCTCCATCGGCGGCGCGCCCAGCCTTGTGCGGGCTCGCGATCCTGCCGTCCACTTGCGGAATTGGCGCCCGTATAAGGCATGGTCGGCGGCTTGTCACCCTTTCGGTGTGTCTTTTGGCGGCTTTTGCAGTGCCCAGAGGTCCGGCCGGCGGGATTGCGTCAGGGCCTCGGCCTCGGCCCGCCGCCAGGCCGCGACCTTGGCATGATCTCCGGAAATGAGGATTTCCGGGATGGTGCGGCCCTCGAAGGTCTGGGGGCGGGTGAATTGGGGGTATTCCAGTAGGGCTTCGGAGAAACTCTCCTCGGTTCCCGAGTCCGCCTTGCCCATCACCCCCGGCAGCAGCCGAACGCACGCGTCAATCAGGGCCACCGCGGCGATTTCGCCGCCCGACAGCACATAGTCGCCGATCGAGACCTCCTCGAGCTGGCGCGCTTCGATCACCCGCTGGTCCACGCCTTCGAACCGGCCGCAAACAATCAATGCGCCCGGACCGGCGGCCAGCTGGCGCACGTAGCCCTGGGTCAATGGCCGACCGCGCGGGCTCATCAGAAGGCGAGGGAGGTCAGCCGGCGCGTTGGCGGCATCGATCGCGGCGGCGAGGATATCGGCGCGCAGCACCATGCCGGGTCCGCCGCCGGCCGGGGTGTCGTCAACGCTGCGATGCCTGTCGGTCGCGGACGCGCGAATGTCGCGTGCCTCCAGGGCCCAGATGCCCGACGCCAGTGCCTTGCCGGACAGGCTGACGCCGAGCGGCCCGGGAAACATCTCCGGAAACAGCGTGAGAATGGTGGCGCGCCAGGGCGAGAGGTTCGTCATGGCCTTGCATCGCGCGTCGGGAAGCGGAAATCAATCGCTCTGGCGCGGCCCTATTGCTTGCGTCCGTATTCGACGAGCTCGAGCGTTTCGTCGGTGCGCAAGTGCCCGTTGGCCCGGACCACGAAGGTGCGCTTCACCCAATGATTGATCGCCGGCGCGTACCAGGTCTGCCTGGTGATCTCCGTCTTCATAGTCGGATCATTTGTCGGATGTCGCGCCATGGTCGTTTCGACTTTGAAGGTGTCGAACGTTCCGGCCTTGGTAGTGATGGTTTCCTGCCCCACGACTTTCGACTGGCCGGTTCTCTTCCAAATCGCGCCGTTGCCGGGATTGACGTCATCGCTCCGGAATTTCCAGATCGCGCCGACCTTGAGCGGGGACTGGATTCCGGTGCCGTCATGAGGTTGGTATTTCCAGGGGCCCGAGATCTTTAAATTCCATGTCCGATCGTAGACGTTCAGACCTCCGCTTTCCTTGCCTTCAGTCGTGAAGCGGACGCTGATCTCGGTGGGCGTGACTTCGGTGACGGTGTTCTTGCGAACCGCGTCAATCTTTCCGCTGATCTCGTCGCGCATCTCGTAGATCCAGAAATCGCCCGGCCGCGGATCCTCCATCGCAATGACAGGCTGCGGGGCGGTCGGAGCTCCCGCCTTGTCTTGCGCAAAGTGCTCCGCTGACGGCGAAGACCGACAGACTGAGCACAGCGAAGCGAAACATCGGCATTTCCTCCGGCAGCGGGAAATCGCCGCGCTCTAGCGCCGCCCGTATTCGACCAGCTCGACCACGGTCCTGTAGCGCACCCGGCCTTCAGACCTGTCGACAGAGCTGCGTTTCACCCAATGGTCGACAGCCGGCGCGTACCAGATCTGCTCCTCGCTGACGGATTTCTTGGTCGTATCGTTGGCGTTTCGCAATTCGATTGACGTCTCGATCTTGAAGACGTCGAACGTCCCGGCGCGTGTCGTGACGGTTTCCTTAGCCGTGACCTTCGCAGTCCCCGACGTCTTCAGGCTGACCGCGGACGAACTGTTGAAAGCGCCAGCCTTGATCGGCCAGCTCTTGCCGACCGTGAGTGGTCCGCGGATGGCGAGGCCGTCGCTTGGAGTATACCGCCAGTGACCGTTGTTGATCATCTCCCAGGACCGGCCGTAGATAAAATAGCCGCCAAAACCGGGCTTGCCGACGACGTCAAGCCTGACGGCAATCTCCTTTGGTGAGACGTCCGTGATGGTGTGAGTGATCGTCGATTTGAGATCGCCGGTGATTTCGTCGCGAACTTCATAGGTCCAATGATCGCCGAGCTGCGGGTCTTCCATTGCTTCGGGCTGGTCGGAGGACGGAGCGGAGGCCGTTGGTGGAGATGCCGGGCTGGGCGCTGTCTGGGCGGACAGGGGATTTGCAAACGCTAGCAAGCAGAAGGTTGCGAGCAGGCCGCAGCGGATCATCAGCGTCTCCGGAATCGATATGTTTGCGAAGCGATACAACTGAAACGTGAACGAGTGGTGCATCCGGCGCAAGCAATTTTTGCCAAGCCGTCCGTCATGCGCGCGTCACGACTGCGGCGGGCTCGTCGCCCTCGATCTCCTGGGGCAGCTCGATTACCACGCGCCCGCCGGCGATGTCGACCGTCGGCACCACCGCATTGGTGAACGGCAGCAGCATGGTTGCGCCCCTTGGTGGTGCGATCTCGATGATGTCACCGGCGCCGAAATTATGGATCGCGATGACCTTGCCGAGTGGCTCATCCGCGGCGGAGACCGCCGCAAGGCCGATCAAATCGGTGTGGTAATATTCGTCGTCGTCGGTCGCGGGCAGTTTCTCCCGCGCGACATAAAGTTCAATCCCATTGAGACGCTCGGCCTCGTTGCGGGTGGTGACGCCCTTCAACGTTGCCACCAGATGACCCTTGCCCTCGCGCGCCTGCGCCACTTCGAACGCGCGCGCGCCGTCTTTGGTTGCGAGCGGGCCGTAGCGCGTCACCGCGAACGGATCTTCGGTGAAGGTCCACAGCTTGACGGCGCCGCGCACGCCATGCGCGGCGCCGATCCGGGCGACGCAGACTTGCGCGGGCACCGTCGCGCGCCGGCTTACTTCTTGGCGGCGGCAGCGGCTGCTGCTGCTGCCGTTTTGGCGGCCGCAGCGGAAGCTGAGGCTGCCGTAGCGGCGGCTTCGGCGTTGGCCTTGCGCTCCTTGCGCGGCAGGGCCTTCTCCGGATTGTTGCGCGCTTCGCGCTTCTTGACGCCGGCGGCATCGAGGAAGCGCATCACGCGGTCCGACGGCTGCGCGCCCTTGGCGAGCCAGGACTTGACCTTGTCCATGTCGAGCTTGAGCCGGGACTCGTTGTCCTTGGGCAGCAGCGGATTGAAATGGCCGAGACGCTCGATGAAGCGGCCGTCGCGCGGAAA
Organism: uncultured Alphaproteobacteria bacterium; assembly: GCA_963732085.1. Lineage (GTDB taxonomy): Bacteria > Pseudomonadota > Alphaproteobacteria > Rhizobiales > Xanthobacteraceae > Bradyrhizobium. The sequence goes on from CAVSYJ010000005.1 coordinate 400,898, forward strand.
GCGCGAGTCGGCGGCGACGACGTGATAGACGGGGCGTTTCTTGGTGCCCGCGCGCGCGAGGCGGATAACGACTGGCATTCTTTTCTCCTGTTAAGTTCGAAACCAAGTAGTTGAATTCGTCATTGCGAGCGAAGCGAAGCAATCCAGACTATTTCCGCGGATGCGGTCTGGATTGCTTCGTCGCTTCGCTCCTCGCAATGACGACGTCATTTCTTCTTGCCTGGAAAGCCGCCGAGGCCCGGCAAGGTCGGCTTGCCGCTGAGCCCCGTGAGGCCCGGCAAATTCGGCAGGCCCTGACGCAGGCTCGGGGGAAGATCTTTCGGCAGGTTCGGCAAGCCGCCCGGCAGGCCACCGCCGCCCTGCAGCTTCTCCGACATCGCCTTCAACTCCTCCGGGCGAGGGCGGCTTCATGCCGCCGCCAAAACCCATCGCCTGCGCGATGCCGGCGAGCGGGCCTCGTTTGCCCGAACTCATGGCCTTCATCATGTCGGCCATGTTCCGGTGCATCTTGAGCAGCTTGTTGACCTGCTCGACGTTCTGGCCGGCGCCGGCCGCAATGCGCTTCTTGCGGCTGGCCTTGAGAATGTCGGGATGACGGCGCTCGTCGCGTGTCATCGAATCGATGATCGCGACCTGGCGCTTGATGATCCTGTCGTCGATACCGGCGGCGGAAATCTGGTTCTTCATCTTGGCGATGCCGGGCATCATGCCCATCAACCCGCTGATGCCGCCCATATTCGCCATCTGCAAAAGCTGCTCGCGCATGTCGCCCAGGTCGAACTGGCCCTTGCGCATCTTCTCGGCGGCACGCGCGGCCTTTTCCGCGTCGATATTTGCGGCGGCCTTCTCGACCAGCGAGACGATGTCGCCCATGCCGAGGATGCGGCCGGCGATGCGCGCAGGATAGAAGTCTTCCAGCGCATCGGTCTTTTCGCCGGTACCGATCAGCTTGATCGGCTTGCCGGTAACCGCGCGCATCGACAGCGCGGCGCCGCCGCGGCCGTCGCCGTCGACGCGCGTCAGCACGATGCCGGTCAGTCCTACACGCTGATCGAAGGAGCGCGCGAGATTGACGGCGTCCTGGCCGGTGAGGGCGTCGGCGACCAGCAGCACCTCGTGCGGATTGGCCGTCGATTTGATCGAGGCCGCTTCCGCCATCATCTCTTCGTCGAGCGTGGTGCGGCCGGCGGTGTCGAGCAGCACCACGTCGTAGCCGCCGAGCTTGCCGGCCTCCAGCGCGCGGCGCGCGATCTGCGGCGGCAGCTGGCCCGTGACGATCGGCAAGGTCGGAATATCGAGATCGCGGCCGAGCACCGCGAGCTGCTCCATCGCCGCCGGGCGATAGATGTCGAGCGAGGCCATCAGCACCTTGCGCTTGTCGCGCTGGACCAGCCGGCGCGCCAGCTTCGCCGTGGTGGTGGTTTTGCCGGAGCCTTGCAGGCCGACCATCATGATCGCGACCGGCGGCACCGCGTTGAGGTCGATGGTGTGACCTTCCGAGCCGAGTGTAGCGATCAGTTCGTCATGGACGATCTTCACCACCATCTGGCCGGGCGTGACCGATTTGACGACGGTCGCGCCGACTGCCTGCTCGCGCACGCGCTCGGTGAAGCTGCGCACCACATCGAGCGACACGTCGGCCTCGAGCAGCGCGCGGCGTACCTCGCGCATCGCAGCATCGACGTCGGCCTCCGACAGCGAGCCGCGCCCCGTCAGCCGATCGAGAATGCCACCAAGCTTTTCCGACAGATTGTCGAACAAGTCCGTTGCTCCAAAAAAATTTGCGCCCGAGGGCGCATCGCGCTGTCGGGCGTTGGCCTCCGGCCCCAAGGACCGGTCGGCGGGTCGAAGACGTGTCTTCGAGAAGTGGCGGCGTTAAACCCTCAAGCCGGGCGAAAGTCAAGGAAAGTGCGCGGGAGGTAATTTGGTAAGGAGTGCAAGACATTGTAGAGGCTGCCCTTTTCGACCTGGCCCTTTTTTGATCGGTGGGCAGAGTTCCTTCGCCACAAAGCCGCGCCATATAACGTCTCACGACTTCAGGACGACATCCCGCCCCGCCGCCCGTGCCGATCACCCGCCGCCGCCTTCTTGGATTTTTCGCCGGTGCTGCCGTGGCGATCGGCGTGCCCTCGTTGTGGATTTCCCGCATGAAAGCCTATTCCGGTCCCGTCTCCGATCATTTCGACGGGGAGCGCTTCTTCGACCGCGACGGCATGCCGCCGAAATCGCTTGGCGAAGTGCTGCGCTGGCAGTTCGGCGAGCGCAAGCGCTCTGCGTGGCCGGAATGGGTCGTGAATGAACATTCCGACGCGCCGCCGCCGCGCGTCGACGGCAACAGGGTGCGTTTCTCGTTCGTCGGACATGCGAGTTGGCTGATCCAGACCGCAGGAACTCAATATTCTTGTCGACCCTGTTTGGTCGATGCGGGTCTCGCCGGTGAGTTTTGCGGGACCGAAACGCCACAACGATCCCGGCATTGCGTTCGACGCGCTGCCTGACATCGACGTCGTCTTGGTGTCGCACGGACACTACGACCATTTCGATGTACCGACGCTGTCGAAGCTGGCCGCGAAGTTTGCACCTCGCGTGATCACGCCGCTCGGCAATGACACGGTGATGCGCGACGCGGATGCACGCATCAAGGCCGAAGGGTTCGACTGGAAGGATCGTGTCGAGCTCGGCAACGGCGTTGCGGTGACTCTGGTGCCGACGCGGCACTGGTCGGCGCGCGGCGTGTTCGATCGCAACAAGACGCTGTGGGCGAGCTTCGTGCTGGAGACTCCCGTCGGCAAGGTCTACGTCGTCTGCGATTCCGGCTATGGCGACGGCACGCATTTCCGCCGTATCGCGGAGGCGCATGGTCCGTTCAGGCTCGCGATCCTGCCGATCGGCGCCTATGAGCCGCGCTGGTTCATGCGCGATCAGCACATGAACCCCGAGGATGCGGTGAAGGCGTTGGGCGATTGCGGCGCCGAACAGGCGCTGGCGCATCATCACTTCACGTTCCAGCTCACCGATGAGGCGATGGATGCGCCCGCGACTGCGCTGGGCGAGGCGTTGGATGCGGCGAAGATTCCGCGCGAGAGGTTTGCGGTGCTTGAAGCCGGGGCAGGTGTTCGAGATTTGACGACGACTCTCTAACGTCGTCATGGCCGGGCTTGTCCCGGCCATCCACGTCTTGGCGTCAAGCAAGAAAAGACGTGGATGCCCGGCTCAAGGCCGGGCATGACGATCTTTGTTAGTTGCGAGTTTACTGCTTGATCGCCCAGGTGACGCTGACGGAAATCGACAGCGTCTCCTCGCCCTGCGCGATCGGCGTCGGCGAGGCAGGCATGCCCCCCACCATTTTGGCGCGGAACATCGGCTCCGGCGCGCCGCCTTCGGAAATGCTCAAGGGCGCGCCCAGCGTGACCCCCGCGGCCCTGGCGTAAATCTCCGCCTTGCGGCGCGCGTCGGCGACCGCCTTTTCCCGGGCGTCATCGAGCAGCTTCGAGGCCTGCGACACCTCGAAGGCGACATTGCCGATGTCGTTGGCGCCGGCGCCGACCAGCGTGTCGATGACGCCGGCGACCTTGCTCACGTCGTGAATGCGCACGGTGACGCGATTGCTGGCGCGATAGCCGACGACCGGCGACGGACCGGAGCGGTTCGGCGCATATTGCGGTTGCAGCGACAGCCGCGAGGTCTGGATGTCCCTGGCATCGATATTGGCCGCCTTCAACGCCGCAAATACCTTGGCCATCGCGGTGTTGTTGGCCTCCGAGGCTTCACGCGCGGTCTTGGCGTCGGTCGCAACGCCGGCGTCGGCGAAAGCGATGTCGGGCGCCACCGAGATTTGCGCTTCGCCGGTGACGGAGATCGCCGGCGGAAAATCCGCGGGCGTTTGCGCCAGCGCCGGCGCGCTCAACAGCACAAATGCGAGGGTGAGAAGAGTCTTTCTCATTTCAGCGGCACATAGACGTTGATCACGAGCTTGTCCTCCGCAGTCTTCAGCGGGTCGGTGATGTACTCCTCGATGAAAGTGTCTTTCGCCTCGAGCTTCTTGTCGTCGAGATGATTGGTGATCGCCTCATAGGTATTGTCCATGTTGTCGTAGGACCCGCGATGGACGAATTTGAGCGCGTTGCCTTCCGGCGACTTGCCCATGCTCATGTCCTTGCCGAGAGTTCTTCGGATCCTGTTCGACCGGAATCTCGGCGAGGTAGGTGAAGCCGGTGTCGTCGGTCGAGGTGTAGACGATCATCAGATTGCCCGACCGTTTGACGCCCTGCTTGTCGAGCATCGCGTTCAGCGCCTTGAACGAGTCGATCAGGGTGTCGAACGCGGAATCCCAGTTGGCCTGGCCCTTGGCGACCACGACCTTCTTGGCTTCCAGCGTGATCGGCTCGCCGAAGGGATCGGCGGTCTGCACGGGCGCTGGGGGCGCTGGGGTTTGTGCGACCGAGGGCGAAGGAGACTCGTGGCCGGCGCCGGCGAAGCCGAAGTGGCAGGCGCGGGACTCGCGGTCGCTGCAGGTGCCGGGCTTGCGGAGGCAGACGGAACGGGCGTCGGCTGCTGGGCCAGCGCGGGCGCCACGCCTAACCAGATCGCGGCCGCCGGGATCAACGCGATCAGGGTTTTGTGGAGAAGGCGGGGGAGAGGCATCCAATTGTCTCCGTCGGAAAGGTCGTGATTCCCGGGTGGCTAGTGGTCCAATTCTAACATTCGCACTCCGTTGACGTTAGCAAATTTGCGAATGTTAAAATCAAAGGACCACTAGCAAAATATTGGTACTAGTGGAGCTTAGGATTTGACGTTCGCCGAGGAGGACCCGCGGCAGAGGGGGGCGAACGTCAAATCCGCTCCACTAGACCCTTAACACGGCGCGGCGGCCAGCGTCCCCTAACAGATCGGTCATCTGCCCTGCAGGGGTGGTCAATCGGCTATCACTGGCCATATAACACGGGCAGAATTTTGGACATTTCATGAGCGCGCTCGCCAACCACGCCTACGCCAAGATGAACGGGATAGGCAACGAGATCGTCGTTGTCGATCTGCGCGATGCTGCCGGCAAGGTGACGGCGGCGGACGCGCGCGCGGTGGCGGCCAAGGTGCCGTACGACCAGCTGATGCTGCTGCAGCCGCCGCGGCTCGATGGCACCGAGGCCTTCATCCGCATCTACAACAATGACGGCTCCGAAGCCGGCGCCTGCGGCAACGGCATGCGTTGCGTGGTGCGCCGCCTGTTCGAGAAGACCGGGCAGGCTGCAGTGACCTTCGAGACCTCGGCCGGGCTTCTGAATTGCTGGCAAGGTCCGTCGCCTGATCTCTACACCGTCGACATGGGCGCGCCGAAGTTTGCCTGGCAGGACATTCCGCTCGCCGAGGAGTTCCGCGACACCCGCTACATCGAACTGCAGATCGGGCCGATCGACGCGCCAATCCTGCATTCGCCGTCCGCGGTCAACATGGGCAATCCCCACGCGATCTTCTGGGTCGACGACGTCAATGCCTACGATCTCGCGCGCTTCGGGCCGCTGCTGGAAAATCATCCGATCTTCCCCGAGCGCGCCAACATCACGCTCGCCCACATCGTCGACCGCGATCACATCACCATCCGCACCTGGGAGCGCGGCGCGGGTCTCACCAAGGCCTGCGGCTCAGCGGCCTGTGCGACGGCTGTCGCGGCGGCGCGGCTGAAGCGCAGCCAATCGCAATGTCGAGATCACCTTGCCCGGCGGCAAGCTCGCGATCGAATGGCGCGAGCGCGACGACCATGTGCTGATGACCGGCACGGCGTCGTTCGAATATGAGGGACGTTCGACCCCTCGCTGTTCTCCTCCGTCGCATGAGCGTCGAGGTCGTCACCTTCGGATGCCGGCTCAACGCGTTCGAATCCGGGGTGATCGCGCGCGAAGCCGAGCAGGCGGGTCTCGATCAGACCATCGTCGTCAACAGCTGCGCGGTCACCAACGAGGCCGTGGCGCAGGCGCGGCAATCGATCCGTCGCCTGAAGCGCGAGCGGCCCGATGCGCGCATCGTGGTGACCGGCTGCGCCGCGCAGACGCAGGCAAAGATGTTTGCCGACATGCGCGAGGTCGACCGCGTCATCGGCAATGACGACAAGATGCGGAGCGCCGCGTGGCGCGAGGCTCGCGCGGCGTTCGATGTTGGTGCGAGCGAGAAGATCGCCGTCAGCGACATCATGGCGGTGCGGGAAATGGCGCCGCAACTGGCCGAGGGTTCCAAGAATGGGTTGCCGCGCGCGGTCGTGCAGGTGCAGAACGGCTGCGACCATCGCTGCACCTTCTGCATCATTCCCTATGGCCGCGGCAATTCGCGCTCGGTGCCGATGGGCGCCGTGGTCGATCAGGTGCGCGCACTTACCGAGCGCGGCCATGCCGAGATCGTGCTGACCGGCGTCGATCTCACGAGCTACGGCGCCGATCTGCCGGGCGCCCCCAAGCTTGGGCAACTGGTGAAGCAGATCCTGCGGCATGTGCCAGAGCTGAAGCGCCTGCGCATTTCATCGATCGATTCGATCGAGGCCGATCGCGATCTGCTCGATGCCATTGCGGACGATGCGCGGCTGATGCCGCACCTGCATCTATCGCTGCAATCGGGCGACGATCTGATCCTGAAGCGGATGAAGCGGCGGCATTCGCGGCAGGACGCGATTGATTTCTGCGAACAAGTGCGGCGGCTGCGCCCGGACATCGCATTCGGCGCCGACATCATCGCGGGTTTTCCGACCGAGACCGAGGAGATGTTTGCACGCTCGCTCGACCTGGTCGAGGAATGCGATCTGACCTTCCTCCATGTGTTTCCCTATTCGCCAAGGCCTGGCACGCCGGCGGCGAAGATGCCGCAGGTCGTGAGCGCTACGATCAAGGAGCGTGCGAAGCGCCTGCGCGCGGCCGGGGAAGCGGCGTTGCGCAAACGATTGGCCGCGGAGGTCGGCGCGGTGCGCGATGTCTTGATCGAAAGCGCGACGGCAGGCCGCACCGAGCACTATCTTCCGGTCGCGATCAGCGGCGAGACGCCGGGCGCGGTGCGGCGGTTGCGATCGCGGGCCATGACGGCGCGCGGTTGAAGGTATAGTTCTCGTCATGCCCGGCCTTGTGCCGGGCATCCACGTCTTACTTGCTGTCTTGCAAAGACGTGGATGGCCGGGTCAAGCCCGGCCATGACGAGTGGAGAAATCACTCCCCATTCCACCCGCACGCCTTGAGCCGCTCCCGCATATGCTCCGGCGCGGGCGCGACGGCGCGCACCGGCTCCTTGTTCCTTGAAATCGGCACGCCGATCTCGCGCGAATGCAGATGCAGCCGCGGCTCGCCGAAGCGCGGGCCGTTACCGTAAATGTTGTCGCCAAATATCGGCCAGCCCTGGGAGGCCGCATGCACGCGCAATTGATGAGTGCGGCCGGTCACCGGTTCCATGGCGAGCCATGCGAGGCCGTCGCCGCGGCCGACCACCTTCCAGTTCGTCACCGCGGGCTGTCCCTCCGGGTCAGGTTTCTGCCACCAGCCGCGCTCGGCGTTGAGGCGGCCGATCGGCAAGTCGATCGTGCCTTCGTCCTCGGCCGGTCCGCCCTCGACCACGGCCCAATAGGTCTTTTCGATCTTGCCGTGCTTGAACAACAGGCCGAGCGAAGCTGTCGCCTTGCGATGCCGCCCAAGCACGAGGCAGCCCGAGGTGTCCTTGTCCAGCCGATGGGCCAGTACCGGCGGGCGCGGCAGACCGAATCGCAGCGCATCGAAAGACGCTTCCAGGTTCGCCCCGCCCTTGGGCCCGCGATGCACCGGTAGCCCCGCCGGCTTGTCGATGATCAGCATCAAGCCGTCGCGGTGGAGCACGCGCGCCTGGATTTCTTCTGCAGTGAGTTCTGGAACATCCATCAAAGTGCAAGACTTTTGTTTGTACCGCGAAACGGCTAACACACCAGTGCGGCGGATTTGGCATTCGCTCGGTGGTCGCCGCGATTGGTCAAGCGAATGCCAAATCCAAAGCCGCACTGGCAACAGTGAATTCTCGTGCCGCTTTTCGATTTGAAGTTCCTAACCGAACTTGCGGCAAGAGTGTAGGAACTTCAGATCGGCGGCACGAGCGAATGAATGATACCACCACAGAAACGCCGAAGCTGAGCTGGTGGCGGCGGCTGTCCAGCGGACTGAAGCGGACATCGAGTTCGCTCGGGACCGCGGTTGCCGATCTCGTCACCAAGCGCAAGCTCGACCGCGCCCTGCTCGAGGAAATCGAGGACGTGCTGCTGCGCGCCGATCTCGGCACCGAAGTCGCCGCGCGCATTGCGGAAGCCGTCGGCGCCGGCCGTTATGACAAGGCGATCACGGCCGACGAGGTCAAGGACGTGGTCGCGACCGAAGTCGAGAAGGTGCTGGCACCGGTGGCAATGCCGCTCGCGGTCGACGCCGCCAGGGCGCCTTTCGTCATTCTTGTGGTCGGCGTCAACGGCTCCGGCAAGACCACGACCATCGGCAAGCTCGCGGCGAAATTTGCCGCCGAAGGCCACAAGGTGATGCTGGCGGCCGGCGACACGTTTCGTGCGGCGGCCATCGAGCAGCTCAAGGTCTGGGGCGAGCGCAGCAAGGCGCCCGTCATATCAGGCGCGCAGGGCTCGGACTCCGCAAGTCTCGCCTTCAATGCGCTGACCGCGGCGAAAGAGCAGAGGCGCGACATTTTGCTCATCGACACCGCCGGGCGTTTGCAGAACAAGGCCGAGCTGATGAATGAGCTGGAAAAGGTCGTCCGCGTGATTCGCAAGGTCGACGCATCGGCGCCGCATGCGGTGCTGCTGGTGCTCGACGCGACCGTGGGGCAGAACGCGCTGTCGCAGGTCGAGGCGTTTCATCGCACGGCCGGGGTGACGGGTCTGGTGATGACCAAGCTCGACGGTACCGCGCGCGGCGGCATCCTGGTGGCGCTGGCGGAGAAATTCAAACTGCCGGTGCATTTCATCGGCGTCGGCGAGGGAATCGACGATCTCGCGCCGTTCACGGCCAGGGATTTCGCGAAGGCAATTGCAGGAATCGAAGCATGACCCCGAAAAGTGGGCGCCGGTTTTCGGATCAGGTCATGCCTCCAACAAAGAGTCTGAGTTGATGGACAAGACCCAGCCGCATCCGCTGTTCAAGCTGGCGACCGAGCTCGGTCCGCTGATCGTGTTCTTTGTCGTCAACGCGAAGTACCACCTGTTCGTCGCGACCGGCGCCTTCATGGTGGCGATCGTGGCGGCGATGATTGCCTCCTATGTGGTGACGCGGCACGTGCCCATGATGGCGATCGTGACCGGCATCATCGTGCTGATCTTCGGCACGCTGACCCTCGTGTTGCATGACGAGACCTTCATCAAGGTCAAGCCGACCATCATCTACAGCCTGTTCGCGCTCGTGCTCGGCGGCGGATTGCTGTTCGGCCGCTCCTTCATCGCCGTCATGTTCGACCAGATGTTCAACCTGACGCCGCGCGGCTGGCGCATCCTCACGCTGCGCTGGGCGCTGTTCTTTTTCGCGATGGCGATCCTCAACGAGGCGATCTGGCGCACCCAGAGCACGGATTTCTGGGTCGGCTTCAAGGCGTTCGGCGTGGTGCCGCTGACCATGCTGTTTGCGATCACACAGATGCCGCTGATCAAGCGCTATCATCTGGAACCGGTGTCGCTGGAGGCGAGCGACGCGGCAGATGGCGATGTGCGGAAGGGCTAGCTGCCCGCCGCCAACGCCTTGTCGATCTCCGGCTTGAGCACGACGCCGATATTGTCTGGCGTCACCGGTCCGACCATCTTGTAGACGATGGTGCCGTCGCGGCCGACGATGAAAGTCTCTGGTACCCCATAGACGCCCCATTCGATCGCGGCGCGGCCATTGCCGTCGACGCCGACCACGCCGAATGGATTGCCGTAGCGGCCGAGGAAGCGCCGCGCATTGTCGGCCGCGTCCTTGTAGTTGATGCCGACCATTTGCAGCCGCGAGTCCTTTCCGAGCTCGGTGAAGAGCGGCGCCTCGTCATGGCAGGGCACGCACCACGACGCCCAGACGTTGACGATCGAAACCTTGCCTTTGAACATCGCCGGATCGAGCCCAGGCACTTGTGTTCCGGCGGCCGTCAAGCCCGCGAGCGGCGGCAGGCTTGTTTGCGGCGCAGGACGTCCGATCAGCGCCGACGGAATTTTCGAGGGATCGCCGCTGCCGAGTCGCAGCCAGAACAGGGCGGCCAATCCTGCGAACACGATCAGCGGCAGCGCCATCAGCAACGTGCGGCGGGGAGTGGATGCGTCGCTCATCACATCTCCACCGCGCCGCGTCCGGAGCGTCTGACCACGCCGCTCTCCTCGAGCGTGCGCAGCCGCTGCGTCTGGTTGCGATAGTCGATCACGATCCAGCCGATCAGGATCGCCAGCACCAGGGCCACCAGCGAATAGGCAGTCACGATGAAAGACGCGTAGGGACCGAGCGACATCACGCGGCCTTCTGGCTCGCCTGCATCATCTGCAGGCCGCGCACGCGACGGCGCAGGATTTCGTTGCGCATCGCCGCCAGATGCAGCGTGATGAACAGCAGCGTGAAGGCGATCGCCATCACCAGCAGCGGGGTCAGGAAGGCGCGGTCGAGCGTCGGCCCGCCCATGCGGAGCACCGAGGCAGGCTGGTGCAGCGTGTTCCACCAATCGACCGAGAATTTGATGATCGGCAGGTTGATGGCGCCGACCAGGGTCAGCACGGCAGCGGCGCGCGCCGCGCGCGAGGGGTCCTCGACCGCGCGCCACAGCGCCATCAGGCCGAGATACATCAGGAACAGGATCAGCACGGAGGTGAGCCGCGCGTCCCACTCCCAATAGGTGCCCCACATCGGCCGGCCCCACAGCGATCCCGTCACCAGCGCGAGAAACGTGAAGGCCGCGCCGATCGGGGCGGCGGCCTTGGCGGCGACGTCGGCGAGCGGATGCCGCCACACCAGCGTGCCGAGGGAAGCGAGGCTCATCACGCCCCAGACGAACATCGACAGCCACGCGTTCGGCACGTGGATGAACATGATCTTCACGGTGGCGCCCTGCTGATAGTCGTCGGGCGCGGTGGCGGATTGATAGAGGCCGATGGCAAGCAGGATCGCGGTCGCTGCCATCAGCCACGGCAGGATACGCGCGGTCAGCGCGAGGAATCGCGTCGGGTTGGCGAGGTCGATCAGCGACATGGCATCCTGTTAATCGCGGCCAGCGTTGCAGGCAATTGACATAATGGCGCTCGGCAAGAGTTGATCGGCATCAATCCAGCCCCTGTCGCAGGCTAGCAGCGGCTGCGACCGGTCCGATCACGAAGCTGACCAGCGACAACGCGCACAGGATCGCGAACGGCGCACCGAAGGATTGCGGACCCGCGATCGCCGCTTCGGAGGCGGCGACGCCGAAGATCAGCACGGGAATCGACAGCGGCAGCACCAGCACCGCGAGCAGGAGGCCACCTCGGTGCAGAGTCACGGCCAATGCGGCGCCGATCATGCCGGTGAAGGTCAACGCCGGCGTGCCCGCGAGCAAGGTCAGCGCCACCGCCGCGGTCGCAGGGCCGTCGAGATTGAGCAGCAGGCCCAGTACCGGGGTCGCGACGATCAGCGGCAGGCCGGCGGCGATCCAGTGCGCCAGCGCTTTCGCCGCGCAGGCGAGTTCCAGCGAGTTGCGGCTCATCACGATGAGATCGAGCGAGCCGTCTTCATGGTCCGATGTGAACAGGCGATCGAGCGTGAGCAGGCTTGCGAGCAGCGCGCCGAGCCAGAGGATCGCGGGACCGAGCCGCGCCAACAGCTTCAGGTCGGGTCCGACCGCGAACGGCATCAGCACCACCACGCTGAGGAAGAACAGCACGCCGATCAGGGCGCCGCCGCCGACGCGCAGCGCGATGCGGATGTCGCGGAGGATGAGGGCGGAGAGCGCGGTCATGCGACAGCACTCCGCTTTCCCCTCTCCCACGAGGGGAGAGGGTACGTCGGAGCAAGCCGCTGGAAGCTCGCGGTCATCACGCTGAACTCCCCATCCGCAATTCTCGCGCGTCAATGCCGAGCGGCCCGTGGGTCGCAGCAATGATCAGCCCGCCGCGCGCCAGATGATCGCGCATCAGCCCGGCGAACAGATCCTGTCCCGACGCATCCAGCGCCGCGGTCGGCTCATCCAGCAACCACACCGGACGCCGCACCGTCAGCAATCGCGCCATCGACAGCCGCCGCCGCTGGCCAGCGGAGAGATAGGCGGCCGGCAAATGTGCGGCATGGCCGAGCCCCACGGAGGCGAGGCTTTCGTCGGCGTCAAAGACGTCGCCGCCCAGAAAATCGCGCCAGAAGGCGAGGTTCTCCAGCACGCTCAACGCCGGCTTCAGCGCATCGCGATGACCGAGATAGTGTGCCTGTTCGGCGAGCGTCAGTTCGGCCTCGCCGCCATCGAGGGCGATCGCGCCACCGGCGGGGATCAACAGCCCCGCGATCAGCCGCAATAGCGAGGTCTTGCCCGATCCGTTCGGACCGGTGACCGCCAGTGTTTCGCCGGACGACGCATCGAAATCGAGGTTGGCAAACACCTCGCGGCCGCCGCGTACACACCTGACCTCACGTCCCGAAAGCCGCATGTTGACAGTCTTTCAGCCTCTCAAAAACGAACGGTAGCGCAGCAAATTTTGTCGGTGCCGCATCGCCTCCATCGCGCTTGCTGGTGGTCTTGCGTTTGGAAAGCTTCTATAAGCCGGGAACTTGATCCAGCACACGATTCACGCCCGCAAGCCATCACGTCAGACCCGCTTGCCGGTGTTTAAATACCCTTGCTGGGGTAAACAATAAACTGGGATTTCCTAACATGACCTCGCTCGACAGCTTCAAATGCCAGAAGACCCTCAAGGTCGGCGGCAAGACCTACGTCTATTACAGCCTGCCCGCCGCCGAGAAGAACGGTCTGAAGGGCATTTCCAGGCTGCCCTATTCGATGAAGGTCCTGCTCGAAAATCTCCTGCGCAACGAAGACGGGCGCACCGTGAAGAAGGCGGACATCGAGGCGATCGCGAAATGGCTGAAGAAGCGCAAGCTGGAGCATGAGATCGCGTTCCGGCCGGCGCGCGTGCTGATGCAGGATTTCACCGGCGTTCCCGCCGTGGTCGATCTCGCGGCGATGCGCAACGCGATGCAGAGTCTCGGCGGCGATGCCGAGAAGATCAATCCGCTGGTGCCGGTCGATCTCGTCATCGATCACTCGGTGATCGTGAACTTCTTCGGCGACAACAAGGCGTTCGCCAAGAACGTCGTCGAGGAATACAAGCAGAACCAGGAGCGCTACGAATTCCTGAAATGGGGCCAGCGCGCGTTCTCGAATTTCTCCGTGGTGCCGCCCGGCACCGGCATCTGCCACCAGGTCAATCTCGAATATCTGGCGCAGACGGTCTGGACCAAAAAGGAGAAGCTGAAGATTGGCAAGAAGACCGGCAATTTCGAAGTCGCCTATCCGGATTCGCTTGTCGGCACCAACTCGCACACCACCATGGTCAACGGCCTCGCCGTGCTCGGCTGGGGCGTCGGCGGCATCGAGGCGGAAGCCTGCATGCTCGGCCAGCCACTGTCGATGCTGCTGCCTGACGTGGTCGGCTTCAAGCTCAAGGGCCAGCTCAAGGAAGGCGTCACCGCGACCGACCTCGTGCTCACGGTCACGCAGATGCTGCGCAAGCTCGGCGTGGTCGGCAAGTTCGTTGAATTCTACGGCCCCGGCCTCGACCATCTCTCTGTCGCGGACAAGGCGACCATCGGCAACATGGCGCCGGAATATGGCGCGACCTGCGGCTTCTTCCCGGTCGATGCCGCGACCATCGATTACCTGAAGACATCGGGCCGCAAGTCGGATCGCGTCGCGCTGGTCACCGCCTACGCCAAGGCGCAGGGTCTGTTCCGGACCAGCAAGTCAGCCGATCCGGTGTTCACGGAAACGCTGACGCTCGATCTCGGCGATGTCGTGCCGTCGATGGCCGGCCCGAAGCGTCCGGAAGGGCGCATCGCGCTGCCTGCGGTGGGCGAGGGTTTCGCCGCGGCAATGGCGAGCGAATACAAGAAGGCCGCCGATGCATCGCACCGCTATGCCGTGGAAGGCCGCGACTTCGATCTCGGCCATGGCGACGTGGTGATCGCGGCGATCACCTCCTGCACCAACACCTCGAATCCGAGTGTGCTGATCGGCGCGGGCCTCTTGGCGCGCAAGGCCGCTGCGAAAGGCCTGAAAGCGAAGCCCTGGGTGAAGACCTCGCTGGCGCCGGGCAGCCAGGTCGTCGCCGAGTATCTGTCGAATTCCGGCCTGCAGGAAGATCTCGACAAGGTCGGCTTCAACCTCGTTGGTTTCGGCTGCACCACCTGCATCGGCAATTCCGGTCCGCTGCCGGACGAGATTTCGAAATCGATCAACGACAACGGCATCGTTGCCGCCGCCGTGCTCTCCGGTAATCGCAACTTCGAAGGCCGCGTCAGCGCCGACGTGCAGGCGAACTATCTCGCCTCGCCGCCGCTGGTGGTCGCGCATGCACTCGCTGGTACCGTCAAGAAGAATCTCGCGACCGAGCCGCTCGGCGTCGGCAAGGACGGCAAGCCGGTGTACCTCAAGGACATCTGGCCGACCGCGAAGGAAATCAACGCCTACATGAAGAAATACGTCACGGCGCAGATCTTCAAGAAGCGCTATGCCGACGTGTTCAAGGGCGACACCAACTGGCGCAAGATCAAGACCACCGACAGCGAGACCTATCGCTGGAACATGTCGTCGACCTATGTGCAGAACCCGCCCTACTTCGAGGGCATGAAGAAGCAGCCCGAGCCGGTCAAGGACGTGGTCGACGCGCGGATCCTCGCGATGTTCGGCGACAAGATCACCACCGACCACATCTCGCCGGCCGGCTCGATCAAGCTGACCTCGCCCGCGGGAAAATTCCTGAGCGAGCATCAGGTGCGGCCCGCCGACTTCAACCAATACGGCACGCGGCGCGGCAACCATGAAGTGATGATGCGCGGCACCTTCGCCAACATCCGCATCAAGAACTTCATGCTGAAGGGCGCCGACGGCAACATCCCCGAGGGCGGGCTCACCAAACACTGGCCCGACGGCGAGCAGATGTCGATCTACGAAGCCGCGATGAAGTACCAGCAGGAGAACGTGCCGCTGGTGGTGTTCGCCGGCGCCGAATACGGCAACGGCTCCTCGCGCGACTGGGCCGCCAAGGGCACGCGCCTGCTCGGCGTGCGCGCCGTGATCTGCCAGAGCTTCGAGCGCATTCATCGCTCCAACCTCGTCGGCATGGGCGTGCTGCCGCTGACCTTCGAGGAAGGCGCCTCCTGGCAGTCGATCGGCTTGAAGGGCGACGAGACGGTCACGATCCGCGGCCTGCAGGGCGATCTGAAACCGCGCCAGAAACTCACGGCCGAGATCGTCTCCGGCGATGGCGCGCTGCAGCGTGTGTCGCTGCTGTGTCGTATCGATACGCTCGACGAGCTCGAGTACTACAGGAACGGCGGCATCCTGCAGTATGTGCTGCGCAAACTCGCGGCCTAGCGCCGCCGATCCGGGCACTAGGCGAAGATGTGATCGGCGGCTCACTTCGAAGTGAGTAGCGACTGAGGATGAGGCGGCCTATGACAAGGCCGCCTCATTGTTTTTTGGGGCAGGTGGACCCCGTAAAAACACGGAAAGCAGCAGTGGCAGTATGGCAGCGATGATGGCCCATCATTCGATTTCGCGCTGGTCGAGTGCGCTCGGCATTTGCGCGATCGTCGCGGTCATACGCCCCGCTCATGCCGCCGATCCGCGCGCGGTGGTGGAATTGTTCACCTCGCAGGGCTGCTCGTCCTGTCCGCCCGCCGACAAGATCATAGGCGAGCTTGCCAAGGATCCCTCCATCATCGCGCTCAGCATGCCGATCGACTACTGGGATTATCTCGGCTGGAAGGACACGCTGGCCGACTCACGCTTCACCGCCCGCCAGAAGGCCTATTCGAAAGTGCGTGGCGACCGCGCGGTCTATACGCCGCAGGCCGTGATCAACGGCGAGACGCATGTGATCGGCAGCGATCGCGAGAGCATCGAAACCGCGATCGGCGCTACCAACAAGACGGACGGCGTGATGTCGGTGCCGGTGACCATGACCCAGGCCGGCAAGCAGATCACGGTGTCGGTTGCGGCAGCCGACAAGGCTCACGCCGCATCGCATGGCGAAGTCTGGTTGTGCGGAATCTCGAAGGCCGTGCCGATCTCGGTCGGTCGCGGCGAGAATCGCGGGCGCGAGCTGACTTACTACAATGTGGTGCGCAATCTCGTGAAGGTCGGCGACTGGAATGGCAAGCCCGAGAGCTGGACCGTGTCGCTCGACAGCGTGGCGCATGACGGCGTCGATGGCGCCGCAGTCCTGGTCCAGGACGGCAATCGCGACAAGCCAGGTCCCATGCTGGGTGCGGCCTACACGTCGCTGCACTGACACTTCAGAAATCGTCGGGTATGATTCGCGCGAGCTGATCGGCCGTTGCCGGTTCGCATGTCTTCGTCGTCCGACGTATGCCGCAAACAAAAAGGGCCAACGTTGGTTGGCCCTTTTTTGCTGCGCTAGGCCCGGTCCCGACGATCCCGGGGGGCTGGGGGCTGAGGAATCCGAAACCGAAAGAACCGGGCCAACGCAGTGCATTCTTCTCGCAATCCAGCGCGGCAGGCGGTTGGCGGAAAAAGGGCTGTATTGTGATTCCGCTAACGATCCCGTGACGGCGCTAGTGGTCCAATTCCAACCTTCGCATCCCATATCAGCGGACACCATTTGCGAATGTTGGAATTGAAGGACCACTAGAAATTATTGATTCTAGTGGAGCTTTGGATTTGACGTTCGCTTGCGAGCGCGCGGCTGACGGGGTGGCGAACATCAAATCCGCTCCACTAGTCGGACGATTCGCCGCGTTTGGCGCGCAAATATGCGCCAAAGGAACCCTTGCGGAGGCCACCGGTTAGCGCAATCATGTCAGCGACATGACAGGAGGCGCTCCATGAGTTTGATGTCGGAGGATGCCGATCCAAGCGGAAGTCACGCGGCGGCGCGTGCCGCTGCGAATCAAGGGACCGGGTCCGTACCGAACCGGGTGACCTTCAACCGCCTCGAACTGCATCGCATTCTCAATCTCTACGGCCGCATGGTTGCCGACGGCGAGTGGCGCGACTACGCGATCGATTTTCTGAAAGACCGCGCGGTGTTCTCGGTGTTTCGCCGCTCCTCCGAGATGCCGATCTACCGGATCGAGAAGGATCCGCGGCTGGCGCGCAAGCAGGGCATGTATAGCGTGATCTCGGCGACCGGGCTGATCATGCGCCGCGGTCACGAGCTGGAGCGCGTGCTGCTCGTCATCGACCGCAAGCTGGCGCTGGTCTAGGTCTGATCGGCGGGCATCGTCTTCCCGCCCTCGCCGAGCGGGAGCTGCATCATTACGGTGTCGAGCCAGCGGCCGAATTTGAGCCCGACATCCGGGTGGGTGCCGATCATCTGGAATCCGCAAGCCGTGTGCACGCCGACCGAGCCGGCATTGGCGGTGTCGCCGATCACCGCGATCATCTGCCGGTAGCCGCGCTTCTCGCATTCCTCGATCAGCCGCCGCAGCAACGCGAGGCCAACGCCGCGCCGGTGAATGGCGGGATCGAGATAGATCGAATTCTCCACCGTGAAGCGATAGGCGGGCCGCGGCCGATACGGACCGGCATAGGCGTAACCACTGAGGCGGCCGTCGAGCACGCCGACGAAATAGGGGAAGCCGCCGTCCATCAGCGATTTGAAGCGCCGCGTCATCTCGGCGAGATCGGGCGGGGTCAGCTCGAATGTGGCGGTGCCATGGAGCACCGCGTGCTCGTAGATCTTGGTGATGGCGGGAAGGTCGGCCTCGGTGGCGGGCCGGATTTCGGGCGAGGACATAGGGGGAAGATATCAGCGCGACCGTCTCAATCAATCTCCTTCGTCATGCCCGCGCTTGTCGCGGGCATCCACGTCTTTCCTTTATCCCCGCAATAAAGACGTGGATGGCCGGGACATAGGCGAGCGGAAGCGACGCCGTTCTTCGAACGGCTATGCCCGGCCATGACGAAGAGAAACGCAAACAAAAACCCCGGCCGATGGGCCGGGGTTTTCAGGTTCGTCTCAGGTCGAGCGTGTCAGTCGCGCTGGCCGAGCAGCTGCAACAGCAGCGTGAACAGATTGATGAAGTTCAGATAGAGCGACAACGCGCCGGTGATCGCCGCGCGCTCCGCCACATCACCGCCGGCCGAGGCGTAGCCGTAGATGTACTCGTTCTTCAGCCGCTGCGTATCCCAGGCGGTGAGGCCCGCGAACACCAGCACGCCGACGATCGAGATCACGAACTGCAGCGCGGATAAGTGCAGGAACAGATTCACCAGGCTCGCGATGATGATGCCGATCAGGCCCATGAACAGGAACGATCCCATCCCGCTCAAGTCACGCCGCGTGGTGTAGCCGTAGAGGCTCAGCGCGCCGAAGGTCGCCGCAGTGATGAAGAACACCTGCACGATCGAGGTGTGGGTATACACCAGGAAGATCGACGACAGCGAAACGCCCATCAGTGCCGAGAACACCCAGAACAGAATTTGGGCGGTCGCGGGCGCGAGGCGGTTGATGCCGGCCGAGATGACGAACACCATGGCAAGCGGCGCCAGGATGAACAGCCACTTCAGCGGGCTCACGAACATCGCGTAACCGAACGGCGTCAGGAACGAGCTGCCGATCTTGGCCGCGGCGCCGGACGGATCCGATGTCACCGCCGCCATATAAACACCGAGCGCCGCCAGACCGGTGATGGCCAGGCCAATGCTCATGTAGTTGTAGATGCGCAGCATGTATGCGCGCAGGCCGGCGTCGATAACCGCGGCGTCAGCGCGCCCGGCAGCCCGGCCGAAAGGAGATGTGTAGTTACGGTCAAAGTCCGACATGGTCGAATTCCCGTTGGTTGTCCGGCGGATGCACCCTGTAAGCTTCGTGTAAGCTTTTGCCTCGCCGGGTGGTGAAACCCTATCTCAGATTTACGTGGCCTGCCGACATTAATTTTGTGTCATCAAACCGCGGCATCTGACCCACGCTGCTATGTGGTCATTTCCTGTACAAACTACCATAGCGGCGTGCAGCTCCTACGCGCGGCTGTTTGTCGCTCTCCCCTCGCGCAGATCGCGAATGCGCCGTCCCATGGGCCGTATAAATCCCATAAATATCGCGGGAAAACGGCTGCGCCGCGGCGTTAACCCTTACTAGTGGTCCGATTCCAACATTCGCATGCCATTGCAGCGGGCACTTTTGCGAATGTTGGAATTTAAGGACCACTAGAAAACATTGATTCTAGTGGAGCTTTGGATTTGACGTTCGCTTAGGAGTGCGCGGCGGGCAGGGGGCGAACGTCAAATCCGCTCCACTAGCGCTGCTTCAATTTGTCATAGATTGCGCAGCACCGTCGCAGGCTTCTGGTTGAGCGCGAGCAGCGTGCCGGCGAGCCCAAGGCCCACGGTAACGATGAGTGCGGAAGCAACCACGGCGGCGGCGCTGCCGGCGTCCCAGACGAAGCTCAACGTCATCAGCCGCGTCACGATCAAGTAAGCCGCAACGGAACCTGCGATCACCCCGAACACAGCGGTGGCGAATCCGATCAGGAGATATTCGAGCGCATAGGCGCCGAGCAGTCGCGCGCGCGTCGCGCCTAGCGTCTTCAGGATGACGGCGTCATAGACCCGGTGACGATGACCGGCGGCGAGCGCGCCGCCAAGCACGAGGATCGCCGAGATCAGCGTCACGGCGCTGGCGCCGCGGATCGCCAGCGTCAGATTGGTGACGACCGAGCCGATGGTCTGCATCACCTCGCGCACCCGCACGCTGGTCACCGTCGGATAGCTCGCCGCCACCTCCTTGATGATGCGCGCGTCCTCGGCGGCGCTCGGATTCGGTTCGGTCAATGTCGCAATATGTGTGTGCGGCGCGCCCTTGAAGGCGTTGGGCGAGAACACCAGCACGAAGTTGATGCCTAAACCCTGCCAGTCGATGTTGCGCATGTTGCCGATCTTCGCCGGGATGTCGCGGCCGAGCACGTTGACGACGATGTCGTCGCCGAGCTTGAGGTGCAATCCGTCGGCGATCTTCTTCTCGATCGAGACCAGCGGCGGGCCGCTGTAGTCCGGTCCCCACCATTCGCCCTCGACGACCTTCGATCCCTTCGGGACTTCGCCGGTGTAGGTCAGGCCGCGGTCGCTCTGCAGCACCCATTCGGCGTCGGTCGACGGGTTCAGCTCTTCGGCGCGGACCCCGCGCGCGGCGACGATGCGTCCGCGCAGCATCGGCACGTCTTCGACGATCGATTGCGGCTCGGTCTTCTGCAGGAACGCTGCGAAGCGGTCGGCTTCGGAAGAGGGGATATCGATGAAATAGAATGACGGCGCATGCTCGGGCAGCGCCGCCAGAAATTGCCGGCGCAGATTGCCGTCGATCTGGGTGATGGTGACGAGCACCGCGAGCCCGAGGCCGAGCGACAGCACGACGGAGGGCGTCAGCGCGCCGACCCGGTGGATGTTTGATACCGCCAGCCGCAGCATGGTCGAACGCATGCGCGGCAGGCGGCGTGCTCCGGCCATCACGGCCCAGGCGACGCCGCGCAGCACCGCAAATACGATGGCCGAGGATGCGACGAACACGGCCGCCACGCGCTTGTCATAGGCAAGCCCGATCACGACCGCGATCAGCAGCGCGATCACCACCGCCATCAGCGCGAGATAGCGCCAGCGCGGCCGATGCCACTCGGCGACGACGGCTTCGCGGAACAGCGCCGCGACAGGCACGTCATGGACGCGGCCGAGCGGCCAGAGGCCGAAGGCGAGTGCGGTGAGCAGGCCGTAGACGAAGGCGAGCGCGAGTTCGTCGGGGTGGACCGCCGGCACCACCGGCAGCGGCAGCAACTTTCCGAACAGTCCGACAATGACGAACGGCAGCGCTGCGCCGGCCGCCAGCCCGATCAGCGAGCCGACGGCGGCGAGCAGCATGACCTGCGTCAGGTAGATCGCGAACACGTCGCGGCCGGTGGCGCCCAGCGCCTTGAACGCAGCGATCACCTCGAGCTTGCGATCGATATGGCTCTTCACCGCGTTGGCGACGCCGACGCCGCCGACGAGCAGCGCGGCGAGGCCGACGAGGGTGAGGAATTGCGTGAAGCGGTTGATGGTTCGCTCGAGCCCGGGCGACGCGTTGGCGCGGTTGCGCACTTCCCAACCAGCTTCCGGCGCCGCCTTGCGCGCATCGTCGATCAGCGTCGCCATGGCGCGATCGTCGGCGGCATTTTGCAGGCAGTTTTAGCCGGTAATTCCAGCGCACCAGGCTGCCGGGCTGCAGCAGGCCGGTCGCGCGCAGCGCATCCTCGCTGACCATGAAGCGCGGACCGAACCCGACGCCGACGCCGAGCTTGTCCGGTTCGGCCTCGACCGCGCTGCGGATCTGGAAGGTCGCTTCTCCAACATTGACCTTGTCGCCGATCTTCAGATCAAGCCGCGCCAGCAAGGTCGGATCGGCCGCGGCGCCGAAAACGCCATCGCGCTGTTCGAGGACGTCCTTGAGCGGAAGTTTGGGATTGAGCGTCACCTCGCCGAGCGACGGGTAGCTCCCGTCGACCGCTTTCATCTCGACGAGTGCAAGCCGGCCGTCGGCAGCGCGCGCCATCGCGCGCAAGGTCGCGATGACAGAGAGCTCGCCCCGCGAACGCAGGAAGGCGAGCTCGGCCGGCCTGGCCTCGCGCTGGAACAGCACGAAGGCGACGTCGCCGCCCAGCAGATTGCGGCCCTCGCGCGCCAGTCCATCGCCAAGGCTCGCCGCGACCGAGCCGACGCCGGCGATCGCCATCACGCCGAGCGCGATGCAGGCGATGAAGACATAGAAGCCACGCAAGCCGCCGCGCAGTTCGCGCATCGCGTAGCGCAGGCTGAGCGAGGCCATGCGTCCGCTGCTTGCGGGCGCGGCGGCAATGTTGCCGATGCTTTCGGAAGCGATGCTCATGAAGCTTTGGCGTGATCGGAGCTAGCCAGTCTCGATGCGGCCCGAACGGAGCCGCACCACGCGGTCGCAGCGTTGCGCCAGCGCGGTGTCGTGCGTCACCAGCACCAGGGTCATGCCGCGCTCGGCATGCTTGGTGAACAGCAGGTCGACGATCTGCTTGCCGGTGGCTTCGTCGAGATTGCCGGTCGGCTCGTCCGCGACGAGGATGGCGGGATCGGGCGCAAGCGCACGCGCCAGCGCAACGCGCTGCTGCTCGCCGCCGGAGAGCTGCGTCGGATAGTGATGCAGGCGGTCGCCGAGGCCGACGGAAGCAAGCTCCTGCGCCGCGCGCTTGCTTGCATCCGCATCACCCGCGAGCTCGAGCGGCACCGCGACGTTCTCCAGCGCGGTCATGGTCGGAATCAGATGAAACGACTGGAAGACGATGCCGACCTGGCGGCCGCGGAAGCGCGCCAGCGCGTCCTCGTCGAGGGCATTGAAAGGCGTGCCGTTGACCACCACCTCTCCACCGTCAGGACGTTCGAGGCCCGCCATCACCATCAACAACGTGGACTTGCCCGAGCCCGAAGGCCCGATCAGGCCGATCGCTTCGCCGGAGCCGACGCGCAGGCTGATGTCTTTCAGGATATGAACGCGCGCGGCGCCGCTGCCGAGCGAGAGGTTGACGCCAGTGATGGTAATGGTGTCGGCGGCTGCGCCGGCGAGCGAGGGAGATGCGATGAGGCTGTCCATGGCCCGGTCATATGGCACATTCGCGTGTGGGGTCGAGGGGCGGCGTACCCTGTTCGCGCACATCCTTGTGTTGATGCTGGCCTTGACCGCGCTGGACATGACGCTCGCGCGCGCCGCTTTCGCGGACGAGGGAAAGCCGGTGAAGCTCGTCGTGCTGGGCGATTCCCTGTCGGCCGGGCTTGGCCTGTCGGCGGCCGACGCGTTCCCGGCCAAGCTTCAGAAAGCATTGAGAGACAAAGGGATAGCGGTCGACATCGGCAACGCCGGGGTATCCGGCGATACCGCCTCGGGAGGCCGCGACCGGCTCGACTGGTCGGTTCCGGAGGGAACCCAGGGCGTGATCCTCGAACTCGGCGCCAATGACGCGCTGCGCGGCACCGATCCTTCACTGACCAGGGCGGCGCTGTCAGACATTTTGACGCGGCTGAAGGCGCGGGGCGTGGCCGTTTTCCTGTGCGGCATGCTGGCACCGCCGAATTACGGCAAGGACTACGCCGATCGCTTCAATGCGATCTATCCGGATCTATCGAAATCTTTCGGCGTGCCGCTCTATCCATTCTTCCTTGACGGCGTCGCTGCGGATGCCAAGCTCAATCAGGCCGACGGCATTCATCCGACCCCCGCCGGTGTCGACATCATCGTCAAGAACATCATGCCTACGGTCGAGGCATTCCTCGGCGCGATAAAACAGCAGGCACACTGAACGCAGGCAACGATAACCCTGATCCTCAACGCACCCCATGGAGGTTTCCGCAACCCTAACGCATCGCGCTTCGCAGAGTCACACAACTCAGATACAAAAAGACGATCGGTGATTCGTCATCGGGAATTATTTAGGGGTTTGCGCTATGATTCGCGGCGTCAAACCCCAGCATCGGGAGTCGCAACGATGCCGCGTTTGTTTACTGGACTGGAAATCCCGGCCGAGATCGGCCACACGCTTTCCGGCTTGCGGGGCGGACTTCCCGGCGCCCGCTGGATCGATCCCGAAAATTATCACGTCACCCTGCGCTTCATCGGCGACATCGACGGCATCTCCGCCAACGAGATCGCCTCGATGCTGTTTCGCATCAATCGCAAGCCGTTCGAGGTGAAGGTGCAGGGGCTGACCAGCTTCGGCGGCCGCAAACCGCGCGCGGTGGTCGCAGCCGTCGAGCCGAGCCGGCCGCTGATCGAGCTGCAGGCCGAGCTGGAACGGCTCATGCAACGGATTGGGCTCGATCCGGAGGGCCGCAAGTTCACCCCGCACGTGACCTTGGCGCGGCTGCACGATGCCTCGAGCCAGGACGTCGCCGACTATCTCTCGGTGCGCGGCTACTTCCCGAGCAAGGTGTTCACGGTCGAGCGCTTTGTGCTGTTCTCCGCGCGCGCTTCAACCGGCGGCGGGCCCTATGTGGTCGAGGATTCCTACGAGTTGAGTGCGTGACTGCGCTTGCGTGCCCCGGATGCAGCGCAGCGCGCAAACGTGCACTCGTGTTTGTCTTGGACAAATTGGGCGCTGCGCCGCGTCCGGGACACGAGATACGCATACCCCCGCTGCAATTCCCCGCTTGCAATTTGCGCTGAGCTAAGGCCGTAAAGGGGCATGCTCTCAACGCCCAACTCCTTCCGGCAGCATTATCAGGCCCTCGTTTCCTCGGGCACGATTGAGCGCGACGCCGCTCAGGCCCGAATCGCCGACTCCTTTGCCGCGCTGGAGCAACGGTTGTCCGGCTACAAGCCCGCACGCAAGCACGGCCTGCTCGGCCGGCTGTTCCGCGACAAGGACGAGGAACCGCCGCGCGGGCTCTACATCCATGGCGAGGTCGGCCGCGGCAAGACCATGCTGATGGATTTGTTCTTCCAGAGCAGCGCGGTCGAGCACAAGCGTCGCGCGCATTTTCACGAGTTCATGGCCGACGTGCATGAGCGCATCTACGGCTATCGCCAGAACATTGCACGCGGCGAGATCGCAGATGGCGACGTGATTGCGCTGACGGCGCATGCGATCTTCGACGAGGCGTGGCTGCTTTGTTTCGACGAGTTTCACGTCACCGACATCGCGGATGCGATGATCCTCGGCCGTCTGTTCGCCAAACTGTTCGAACTCGGCACCGTGGTGGTCGTGACCTCCAACGTCGCGCCGGAGGATCTCTACAAGGGCGGACTGAACCGCGCGCTGTTCCTGCCCTTTATCGCGCAGATCGAAACGCATATGGACGTGATGCGGCTCGACGCGCGCACCGATTTCCGGCTGGAGAAATTGACCGGCGTCAAGATGTGGCTGGTGCCCGATGACGGCGAGGCGGCCAATGCGCTCGACAAGGCCTGGGCGAAGATGACGGGAAACGCGCCGTGCAAGCCGCGCGATATTGCAATCAAAGGCCGCAAGTTGCACGTGCCGTGCTCAGCGCACGGCGTGGCGCGCTTCCCCTTTGCCGATCTCTGCGAGGCGCCGCTTGCCGCGAGCGATTATTTGCGGCTGGCGCACGACTATCACACCATCCTGGTCGACCATGTTCCGGTCATGGACTATCCGCAGCGCAACGCCGCCAAGCGTTTCATCTCGCTGATCGACACGCTTTATGACAATGCCGTGAAGCTGATGGCGTCCGCCGCGGCGGACCCGGTGTCGCTCTATCTCGCCACTGACGGCAACGAGGCGAACGAGTTCAAGCGCACCTCGTCGCGCCTGATTGAAATGAGTTCGGAATCCTATCTCGCCTTGCCCCACGGCCGGAAGGATTCCTCGGCCAGCGGCGCCACCACGGGGCTGGTGGAGACGTAACGGCTTTTGGCGTTTTCCTGGAATGCCAGCCGTTCGAATAGGCAAAGGCCGACTTGAACGCCCTCGTCGAAAGGGCTAACGAAACCCCACCTTCCCACCTCTTCCCGTTCGGGTTCTAAAGGATTTCCCATGGCGCGCGACAAGATTGCCTTGATTGGCTCCGGTCAGATCGGCGGTACGCTGGCTCATCTCATTGGCCTGAAACAGCTCGGTGACGTCGTGATGTTCGACATCGCCGAGGGCGTCCCGCAGGGCAAGTCGCTCGACATCGCGCAGTCCTCGCCGGTCGACGGCTTCGACGCGCATTACACCGGCGCCAATTCCTACGAGGCGCTCGACAACGCCAGGGTCTGCATCGTCACCGCCGGCGTGCCGCGCAAACCCGGCATGAGCCGCGACGATCTGCTCTCGATCAATCTCAAGGTGATGGAGCAGGTCGGCGCCGGCATCAAGAAATACGCGCCCGACGCCTTCGTCATCTGCATCACCAATCCGCTGGACGCGATGGTGTGGGCGCTGCAGAAGGCCTCCGGCATGCCGCACAAGAAGGTGGTCGGCATGGCCGGCGTGCTGGATTCCTCGCGCTTCCGCTATTTCCTCGCCGACGAATTCAACGTCTCGGTCGAGGACGTCACCGCCTTCGTGCTCGGCGGCCATGGCGACACCATGGTGCCGTTGGTGAAATATTCCACCGTTGCCGGCATTCCGCTGCCCGATCTCGTGAAGATGGGCTGGACCTCGCAGGCGCGGATCGACGAGATCGTCGATCGCACCCGCAACGGCGGCGCCGAGATCGTCAACCTGCTCAAGACCGGCTCGGCCTTCTACGCGCCGGCGGCCTCCGCGATCGCAATGGCCGAGAGCTACATGAGGGACAAGAAGCGCGTGCTGCCTTGCGCCGCCTATCTCAATGGCGAGTACAATGTGAAGGACATGTATGTCGGCGTGCCCGTGGTGATCGGCTCAAAGGGCGTCGAGCGCATCGTCGAGATCGATCTCGCCGGCAAGGACCGCGAGGCTTTCGACAAGTCGGTCTCGGCCGTGCAGGGCCTGGTCGATGCCTGCAGGAAGATCGCGCCCGATCTGCTTGGGCGCTGAGGGCTCGCGGCCGGGGTCGGGGTGATTGCCGCTCGGCCCTTGCAACTCACGTGGTATATGGTATGCCAATCCTAAAATGGAGTGAATTCAACAGAGTTCACCGCAAAGGGGTTCGGGAGCGTCCTCAATGAATATCCACGAATATCAGGCCAAAGCGCTGCTTGCCGAGTTCGGCGTGCCGATCTCCAAGGGGGTGCCGGTCCTGAAGGCCGAGGACGCCGAGGCCGCGGCGAAAAAGCTGCCCGGCCCGATCTATGTGGTGAAGAGCCAGATCCATGCCGGCGGCCGCGGCAAGGGAAAGTTCAAGGAAGCCTCCGCCGGCGACAAGGGCGGCGTCCGCATCGCCAAGTCGCCCGCCGAGGTCAGCCAGTTCGCCAAGCAGATGCTGGGTGCGACGCTGGTGACGGTGCAGACCGGCGCGCATGGCAAGCAGGTCAACCGGCTCTACATCGAGGAAGGCTCCGACATCGACAAGGAGTTCTATCTCTCGATCCTGGTCAACCGCGAAACCTCTGAAGTATCGTTCGTGGTCTCGACCGAAGGCGGCGTCAACATCGAGGACGTCGCGCACAAGACGCCCGAAAAGATCATCACCTTCTCGGTCGATCCCGCCACCGGCATCATGGGTCATCACGGCCGCACGGTCGCGAAGGCGCTGAATCTGTCCGGCGATCTCGCCAAGCAGGCAGAGAAGCTCGTCAGCCAGCTCTATGCCGCCTTCACCGCCAAGGACATGGCGATGCTCGAAATCAACCCGCTTGTCGTGACCAAGCAGGGCCAGTTGCGCGTGCTCGACGCCAAAGTGTCGTTCGACGACAACGCAATGTTCAGGCATCCCGAAGTCGCGACGCTCCGCGACGAGACCGAAGAGGACGCCAAGGAGATCGAGGCCTCGAAATACGACCTCAACTACGTCGCGCTCGACGGCACCATCGGCTGCATGGTCAACGGCGCCGGCCTTGCCATGGCGACGATGGACATCATCAAGCTCTACGGCATGGCGCCCGCGAACTTCCTCGACGTCGGCGGCAGCGCCAGCAAGGAGAAGGTGGCCGCCGCCTTCAAGATCATCACCGCCGATCCCAATGTGAAGGGCATCCTGGTCAACATCTTCGGCGGCATCATGAAGTGCGACGTGATCGCCGAGGGCGTCACGGCCGCGGTGCGCGACGTCGGACTTACCGTGCCACTGGTGGTGCGGCTCGAAGGCACCAATGTCGAAGCGGGCAAGAAGATCATCCGCGAATCCGGCCTGAACGTGCTGCCGGCCGACGATCTCGACGACGCCGCGCAGAAGATCGTGAAGGCCGTCAAAGGGAGCTGATCGCCATGGCCGACCATCTCGCCGCGCCGTCGCCGCTCGAGGAACATCGCAAGCTTTCGGTGTTCGCCGGCGAATGGAACGGCGAGGAGACGGTCTACCCGTCGCGCTGGACCACAGGCGGACCTGCGACCTCCAAAGTCGTGGCGCGCATGGACCTCAACGGCTTCTATTTGATCCAGGACACGGTCCAGACCCGCGAGGGCAAGGAGAGTTTTGCCACCCACGGCGTGTTCACCTACGACCGCGAGGACCGGACCTACAAATTGTTCTGGCACGACTCGCTCGGCTACTACTCGCCGGCCCCGGCCTCGGGCGGTTGGGCCGCCAAATCGCTGATCCTGGTGCGCGGCTCGCTACGCGGCAATGCGCGCCATGTCTACGAAGTGGTCGACGACAACACTTACAACATGAAGATCCAGTTCTCGCCCGACGCGGAAGGCTGGAACGACGTTCTCACCGGCACTTATCGGCGCGTCAAGTAGATCCCGCCTCATTACGCTGCTAGCGAAAGTATTCGAACGCATGTCCATCCTGATCGACAAGAACACCAAGGTCATCTGCCAGGGCTTTACCGGCAAGAACGGCACCTTTCATTCCGAGGCCGCGATCGCCTACGGCACCAAGATGGTCGGCGGCACCTCGCCCGGCAAAGGCGGCGCGACCCATCTCGGCCTGCCCGTGTTCGACACGGTGCAGGAAGCGCGGGAGAAGACCGGCGCGGATGCGTCGGTGATCTACGTGCCGCCGCCGGGTGCGGCGGATGCGATCTGCGAGGCCATCGACGCCGAGATTGCGCTGATCGTCTGCATCACCGAGGGCATCCCGGTGCAGGACATGGTCAAGGTGAAGCGCTCGCTGTCCGGTTCGAAGTCACGGCTGATCGGGCCGAACTGTCCTGGCGTCATGACCGCGGGCGAATGCAAGATCGGCATCATGCCGGCCAACATCTTCAAGCCGGGCTCCGTCGGCATCGTCTCCCGCTCGGGCACGCTGACCTATGAGGCGGTATTCCAGACCACCCAGGAGGGCCTCGGCCAGACCACCGCGGTCGGAATCGGCGGCGACCCGGTCAAGGGCACCGAGTTCATCGCCGTGCTGGAGATGTTCCTGGCCGACCCCAACACCAAATCGATCGTGATGATCGGGGAGATCGGTGGCAGCGCCGAGGAGGACGCCGCCCAGTTCCTCAAGGACGAGGCCAAGCGCGGCCGCAGCAAGCCGATGGTCGGTTTCATCGCCGGCGTCACCGCCCCTCCCGGCCGCCGCATGGGCCATGCCGGCGCGATCATCTCCGGCGGCAAGGGCGACGCCGGATCGAAGACGGCGGCGATGGAATCGGCCGGAATCACGGTCTCTCCGTCGCCCGCAAGGCTCGGAAAGACGCTTGCCGAAAAATTGAAAAGCTAGTTCAGTTCTTCGTTCTTTTCGGCAAGATCAATCGTCCTAAATGGGGTATGGGTTCGCGGAGTGACCGATCTGCCGGGATCGGAGCTTCTAGCGCCGTCTGTCACGCGCGAACCGAAATCACCAGGACGCCATCCATGTCTCGCCAGGACGCGAACGCAGCCTTTGCCCTTTCATCGTTTTTGCAGGGCACCAACGCCACCTACATCGACGACATCTATGCCCGCTACGAGAAGGACCCGGCCTCCGTCGACAGCGAGTGGCAGGAGTTCTTCAAGAGCCTGAAGGACGCGCCGGACGACGTCCGCAAGAATGCCGAAGGGCCGTCCTGGTCCCGCGACAACTGGCCGCAAACGCCGCGCGATGATCTCACCTCCGCGCTCGACGGCAACTGGGCGAGCGTCGAGAAGGTCGTTGGCGACAAGATCGCCGCCAAGGCGCAGGCCAAGGGAATCGCAAAGGGCGGCGAAATCACCGCGGCCGAGCTGCACCAGGCGACCCGCGATTCCGTCCGCGCGCTGATGCTGATCCGCGCCTACCGCATGCGCGGCCATTTCCATGCCAAGCTCGATCCGCTCGGCATCGAGGCGCCGCGCAACCGCGAGGAGCTCGATCCGCGCTCCTACGGCTTCGCCGAGGCCGACTTCGACCGCAAGATTTTCCTCGATCACGTGCTCGGCCTCGAATACGGCTCGCTGCGCGAGATCGTCGCGATCTGCGAGCGCACCTACTGCCAGACGCTCGGCGTCGAGTTCATGCACATCACCAATGCCGCGCACAAGGCCTGGATCCAGGAGCGCATCGAAGGTCCCGACAAGGAGATCAGCTTCACCCGCGAGGGCCGCCGCGCCATCCTCAACAAGCTGATCGAAGCGGAAGGCTTCGAGAAATTCTGCGACGTCAAGTTCACCGGCACCAAGCGCTTCGGCCTCGACGGCGCCGAGTCGCTGATCCCCGCGCTCGAGCAGATCATCAAGCGCGGCGGCAATCTCGGCGTGAAGGAAATCGTGGTGGGC
This sequence comes from uncultured Alphaproteobacteria bacterium, assembly GCA_963732085.1. Lineage (GTDB taxonomy): Bacteria > Pseudomonadota > Alphaproteobacteria > Rhizobiales > Xanthobacteraceae > Bradyrhizobium. The sequence goes on from CAVSYJ010000005.1 coordinate 431,293, forward strand.
ATGCCGCATCGCGGCCGCCTCAACGTTCTCACCCAGGTGATGGGCAAGTCGCACCGCGCGCTGTTCCACGAGTTCAAGGGCGGCTCGGCCAATCCCGACGCGGTCGAAGGCTCCGGCGACGTGAAGTATCATCTCGGTGCGTCGTCGGATCGCGAGTTCGACGGCAACCGCATCCATCTGTCGCTGACGGCGAACCCGTCGCATCTGGAAATCGTCGATCCCGTGGTGATGGGCAAGGTGCGCGCCAAGCAGGACCAGCATGGCGATCCGCCTGATATGCGCATTTCCGTGCTGCCGCTGTTGATGCATGGCGATGCCGCGTTTGCCGGCCAGGGCGTGGTGGCGGAATGCTTCGCGCTCTCCGATTTGAAGGGTTACCGCACCGGCGGCTCGCTGCATTTCATCGTCAACAACCAGATCGGCTTCACCACCTATCCGCGCTACTCGCGTTCGTCGCCCTATCCGTCCGACGTCGCCAAGATGATCGACGCGCCGATCTTCCATGTTAACGGCGACGATCCCGAAGCCGTGGTGTTCGCCGCCAAGGTCGCAATCGAGTTCCGGCAGAAATTCCACAAGCCGGTCGTGATCGACATGTTCTGCTATCGCCGCCACGGTCACAACGAAGGCGACGAGCCGATGTTCACCCAGCCGGTGATGTACAAGAAGATCGCGACGCATCCCGGCACGGTCGAGATCTACTCCAAGCGGCTGATTGCCGACGGCGTCATGACCGAAGGCGAGGTCGAGAAGGCCAAGGCCGACTGGCGCGCGCGGCTCGATGCCGAATTCGAGGCCGGCGCCGGCTACAAGCCGAACAAGGCCGACTGGCTCGACGGCAAATGGGCCGGCTTCAAGATCGCCGGCGAAGAAGAGGACGCGCGTCGCGGTGTTACCGGCGTCGACGCCTCGGAGCTGAGGGAGATCGGCCGCAAGATCACCAAGGTGCCCGACGGCTTCCGCGTTCACCGCACCATTCAGCGCTTCCTGGAAAACCGCACCAAGGCGATCGAACTCGGGCGCGGGCATCGACTGGGCGACCGGCGAGGCGCTGGCGTTCTGCACGCTCTTGCAGGAAGGCCACCACGTCCGCCTCTCCGGACAGGACTCCGAGCGCGGCACCTTCTCGCAGCGTCATTCGGTGCTGATCGATCAGGAGGACGAGAGCCGGTACACGCCGTTCAATCATCTCGGCGGCGAGCAGGGCCACTACGAAGTCATCAACTCGCTGCTGTCGGAAGAAGCCGTGCTCGGCTTCGAATATGGCTACACGCTGGCCGAGCCCAATGCGCTGGCGATGTGGGAGGCGCAGTTCGGTGACTTCGCCAACGGCGCGCAGGTGCTGTTCGACCAGTTCATCTCGTCGGGCGAACGCAAATGGCTGCGCATGTCCGGCCTCGTCTGCCTGCTGCCGCATGGCTATGAAGGGCAGGGGCCGGAGCATTCCTCGGCGCGGCTCGAGCGTTACCTGCAGATGTGCGCCGAAGACAACATGCAGGTGGTCTATCCGACGACGCCGGCCAACTACTTCCACGTCGCTGCGGCGTCAGTTGCATCGTGAGATCAGGAAGCCGTTGATCCTGATGACGCCGAAATCGCTGCTGCGCCACAAGCGCGCGGTCTCGCGGCTCGACGAACTCGGCAAGGGCACGACCTTCCATCGCATCCTCTACGATGACGCACAAATGCTGCCGGACGAGAAGATCAAGCTCGTGCCTGACGACAAGATCCGCCGCGTCGTGCTGTGCTCGGGCAAGGTCTATTACGACCTCTACGAAGAGCGCGAGAAGCGCGACATCGACGACATCTACCTGATGCGCGTCGAGCAGCTCTATCCGGTGCCGCTGAAAGCGCTGGTGATGGAGCTTGGCCGCTTCAAGGGCGCCGAGATCGTCTGGTGCCAGGAAGAGCCGCGCAACATGGGCGCGTGGCATTTCATCGAGCCCTATCTCGAATGGGTGCTGAACCAGATCAACGCGCCGAACAGGCGTCCGCGTTATGCCGGACGCGCGGCCGCGGCGGCGACCGCGACCGGGTTGATGTCGAAACATCTCGCCCAGCTCAAGGCGTTCCTGGACGAGGCACTGAACTAGGGCATGATCCGGAAAAGTGTGCAGCGGTTTTCCGAAAAGATCATGCCCGAACAAGAACCTAAAGCGCGATGATGATTCATCCTAATCTCATTGCGCTTTAGGAAACGATTGTCGTGCGCCGCCGTCGCTGTTCACGCGATGGCGGCGATGACCACTGATTGCATGACCGCGCTGGTTATTTGAGGAAACACCATGACTGAAATCCGCGTTCCCACGCTCGGCGAGTCCGTAACCGAGGCCACCATCGGCCGCTGGTTCAAGAAGGCCGGCGAAGCCGTCGCGGTCGACGAGCCGCTTGTCGAGCTCGAGACCGACAAGGTCACCATCGAGGTGCCCGCGCCCTCGGCCGGCGTTCTCGGCGAGATCGCCGCAAAGGACGGCGACACCGTCGCCGTCGGTGCGCTGCTCGGCCAGATCACGGATGGCGCGACGGCGGCCGCTGCGCCCGCGGCCGCGAAGCCCGCCGCGGCACCTCCGCCGCCGCCACCCGCCGCCGCACCCGCGCCTGCGCCCGCCGCCAAGGCGCCGCCACCAGACGCACCACTCGCACCTTCCGTGCGAAAACTCTCGACCGAGAGCGGCGTCGATGCCTCGACCGTGCCGGGCTCCGGCAAGGACGGCCGCGTCACCAAGGGCGACATGCTGGCCGCGATCGAGAAAGCGGCCTCCGCGCCGACCCCGGTCAACCAGCCGGCCGCCGCCGTGCAGGTGCGTGCGCCGTCACCCGCCGATGATGCTGCGCGCGAGGAACGCGTGAAGATGACGCGGCTGCGCCAGACCATCGCGCGGCGGCTCAAGGACGTGCAGAACACCGCTGCGATGCTCACGACCTTCAACGAGGTCGACATGACCAACGTCATGGCGCTGCGTTCGCACTACAAGGACGTGTTCGAGAAGAAGCATGGCACCAAGCTCGGCTTCATGGGCTTCTTCACCAAGGCCTGCGTGCAGGCCTTGAAGGATATTCCCGCAGTCAACGCCGAGATCGACGGCACCGACCTGATCTACAAGAACTACTATCACGTCGGCGTCGCGGTCGGCACCGACAAGGGCCTCGTCGTGCCCGTGGTGCGCGACTGCGACCAGAAGTCGATCGCCGACATCGAGAAGGCGATCGCCGATTTCGGCCGCCGGGCCCGCGACGGCCAGCTCAAGATCGACGAGATGCAGGGTGGCACCTTCACCATCACCAATGGCGGCATCTATGGGTCGCTGATGTCGACGCCGATCCTCAACGCGCCGCAGGCGGGGATCCTCGGCATGCACAAGATCCAGGAACGCCCGATGGTGGTCGGCGGCAAGATCGAGGCGCGCCCCATGATGTATCTGGCGCTGTCCTACGATCACCGCGTCATCGACGGCAAGGAAGCCGTGACCTTCCTGGTGCGCGTCAAGGAGAGCCTGGAAGATCCGGCGCGGCTGGTGCTTGATCTCTGAGGAGGAGTAGATGGACGAGCCGTCGCTTTTTCTGTCCCTGCTGCCGTTCCCGCTGATTGGTATGATGTTCTTTTTCTTCGCGATTCCGATTAGTCGCAGGAAAGGCAAGGGAGTCGGCTTTGCCGCATGGTGTCTGATCCCATTCGCCACTCCGTTCATTCTGTTCTATCTGGTGAGTCTGACGGATAAGTCCGTATTGGACCGGTTGGCAGCGCTCGAAAGCAAGCTCTGAAGAATGATGCAGCCATTGCCGACTGAAATCGTGATGCTCGGCGTGGCCGTGACGCTGCTGCTCGGCCAGCTGTTCCTGCAGTCGGTCTCCGCGACCGTTGAAATGGGCGGCGTCTACAAGGCCGGACCGCGCGATGAGCGGCGCGAGTTGCGGGGCATCTTCGCAGGCCGTGCCGAGCGCGCCTTCCGCAATTTGCTGGAGTCTTTCCCGGTTTTCGCGGCGCTGGCCCTTGCGTTGGTCGTCACCGGACGGAATGGCGGATTGGGCGCGAGCGGCGCACAAGCCTGGGTGATCCTGCGCATTCTCTATCTGCCGCTCTACTTCATCCAGATTCCATATGCACGCAGCATGGTCTGGTTCGCGTCGATGTTTGCGCTGGCCGCGATGCTGATCCGGCTTTTCCAGTAGGGGTGAGACCGAAGTGACCGACAAAGTAGCTGTTATCACCGGCGGTAGCCGCGGCATCGGCCGCGCCACCGCCATTGCCGCGGCCCAGCGCGGCTTCCAGATCGTGGTCGGCTATGCCAGCAACCACACTGCGGCGAGCGAAGTGGTCGCGACCATCGAACGCTCCAATGGCAAGGCGGTCGCGGTGAAATGCGACGTTGCCGACGAAGGCGAGATCATGCGGCTGTTCGAGGCCGGCGACAAACTCGGCACGCTCGGTGCGCTGGTCAACAATGGCGGCATTGTCGGCAGGAGCGGCGTGCGCGTCGACGAGATGGGCGCAGAGCGCATCCAGCGCGTGATGGCGATCAATGTCACCGGCGCTATCCTCTGTGCCCGCGAAGCGGTGAAGCGGATGTCGACCAGGCATGGCGGCAAGGGCGGCGTGATCGTCAACCTGTCGTCGGCCGCCGCCAAGCTCGGCGGCGCCAACACCTATGTCGACTATGCGGCGTCCAAGGGCGCGATCAATTCCTTCACCATCGGCCTCGCGCAGGAAGTCGCCGGCGAAGGCATCCGCGTCGCCGCGATCCGGCCCGGCCTGATCGACACCGAGATCCATGCCTCCGGCGGCGATCCCGATCGCGCGCATCGGTTGTCGCATCTGGTGCCGATGAAGCGGGTCGGCAGCGCGGAGGAAGTCGCCAATGCCATCGTCTGGCTGATGTCGGAGGATGCGTCTTACGTGACCAGCGCCATCCTCGACGTCTCGGGCGGGCGGTAATCCGTCGTCGCGCAGCTGGAGAAGATTTAATGACTGACATAATCTTCATGCAAAGTGCCGAGCCGGTCATCTACGGCGTGGTCAAGATCGTATGGAATGATGGATTTGCCGGCGTCGTTGACTTGCGACCGCTGTTGGCAAAGGGCGAGATGTTCGGATTTCTTCGTGCGGAACCGAATCGCTTCGACGATATCAAGCTCGAAGAACATGGCCACAAGATCTACTGGCTGGATGACGAGGGAGACGAGATCGATTTCGGGGCCAACTTCCTGCGCCAGCGCGCTGAGCGTCAGGCCGGTCTTCTTCATCTCGCAAATTGAATAGAGAACAATCATGGCCAGTTACGATCTCGTCGTCATCGGTACCGGGCCCGGCGGTTATGTCTGCGCGGTGCGCGCGGCGCAGCTCGGCATGAAGGTCGCGGTGGTCGAGAAGAGCCCGACGCTCGGCGGCACCTGCCTCAACGTCGGCTGCATGCCGTCGAAGGCGCTGCTGCATGCCTCGGAGATGTTCGAGGAGGCCGCGCATTCCTTCGCCAAGATGGGCGTCAGCGTCTCCGCGCCGAAGCTCGACCTGCCGACGATGATGAACTTCAAGCAGCAGGGCATCGATGGCAACGTCAAGGGCGTCGATTTTCTGATGAAGAAGAACAAGATCGACGTCATCCACGGCAAGGGAAAGATCCTGGGCGCCGGCAAGGTCGAGGTCGCGGGCAGCGACGGCAAGACCCAGACCGTCGACACAAAGAACATCGTGATCGCGACCGGCTCGGACATCGCGCGGCTCAAAGGCATCGAGATCGACGAGAAGCGCATCGTGTCGTCGACCGGCGCGCTGTCGCTCGACAAGGTGCCGGGCAAGCTTCTGATCGTCGGCGCCGGCGTGATCGGGCTCGAACTCGGCTCGGTGTGGCACCGGCTCGGCTCCGAGGTCACGGTGGTCGAATTCCTCGATCGCATCCTGCCGGGGATGGATGGCGAGATCGCGCGGCAATTCCAGCGCATCCTCGAAAAGCAGGGCTTCAAGTTCAAGCTCGGCGCCAAGGTCACCGGCGTCGACATTTCGGGTGCGACGTTGAAAGCATCCGTCGAGCCCGCCGCGGGCGGCGCTGCGGAGACGCTGGACGCCGACGTCGTGCTGGTGTGCATCGGCCGCGTGCCCTACACCGACGGCCTCGGATTCAAGGAAGCCGGTATCGCGCTCGACAATCGCGGCCGCGTGCAGATCGATCCACACTTCTCCACAAGCGTGAAAGGCATCTTTGCCATCGGCGACGTCGTCGCTGGCCCGATGCTCGCGCACAAGGCCGAGGATGAAGGCGTGGCGTGTGCGGAGATCATCGCCGGTCAAGCCGGCCACGTGAACTACGATGTGATCCCAGGTGTTGTGTATACCACGCCCGAGGTTGCTTCCGTCGGCAAGACCGAGGAAGAGCTGAAGCAGGCCGGAGTCCCGTATAATTCCGGTAAATTCCCGTTTACCGCCAACGGCCGTTCCAAGGTCAATCAGACCACGGAGGGATTCGTGAAGGTTCTCGCAGATGCGAAAACCGATCGCGTGCTCGGTGTGCACATCATCGGTATCGAAGCCGGTGAAATGATTCACGAAGCTGCGGTTTTGATGGAATTTGGCGGTGCGGCAGAAGACCTCGCCCGCACCTGCCACGCGCATCCAACGCGTTCCGAGGCGATCAAGGAAGCGGCGCTTGCGGTCGGCAAGCGCGCCATCCATATGTGATCGACGCCCGGCCCATAGCCGGGTAGAGATAAATAATGCTTCGACGCCTTCTGCAACCGCTCTGGGTCCTGCTCGCGATCGTCTTCCTGATCGAGGCATGGCTGTGGGATCACCTCGAGCCGATCGTGGCGAAATTCGTCTCGGTCCTGCCGATGCGCACCTTCAAGCAATGGCTCGCCGATCGGGTCGATGCGCTGTCGCCGGCGATGACGCTGATCGTCTTCGCCGTTCCGGTGATTCCGCTGTTTCCGCTGAAGCTGGTGGGCCTGTGGTTGCTCGCGCATGAATACTGGACCAGCGCGATCTTCACGATCCTGTTCGCGAAATTCGTCGGCGTCGGCGTCACCGCCTTCGTGTTCGACGTGACGCGCGACAAGCTTCTGGAAATGAACTGGTTCGAGAAGCTCTATGAATTCATCATGGATCTGCGCGGCAAGGCCAACGCGCTGGTCGAGCCGATGAAGCAGCGCATTGCCAACACGCTGCGCGGCGATGGCGACGGCTGGTCGGTGCGGACGCTTGCGATTGATCCAGCGCTTCCGCAGGGGCGTGCACCAGGCGCGCTGATCGCGCGCCGTCCATTCGTCCTAATGCAAATGCAGGATATGCGGACTGAAGACGCCGAGCGCCGTGACGGCGATTCCGGCCAAGGTCAACAGACCTGAAACCCAGGCAAGTGCGATGATGCTGGTGATGATAGACGCCGATGCCAGCACGATCGCGATCTGGAAAGCTGCCGAGCCGAGCTCGAAGTGGTGGTACTTTGCGGTCGCCTCGTCGCGCTCTTCCTCGGCGTGCTTGGCGCGTTCGGACAATTGATCCTGCCCTTCGCCGGTCTTGGGATCGGAGCGGTAGCGCTCGGCGGTCTTCTGCCAGTCGTCGATCTGCTTTTGCAGCGCGGCCTTGGCGGCATCGTCGCCGGCGGTGCCGAGACCTAGCTTGCCTTGTTCGGCGGCGGTCTGCACGACGTTGCGGCGGATGCTCTTGGCCTGGAAGAAGGCCCACAGGTTCGAGGCCTCGACATTCTTGCTGATCGATTCGGTCTGAGCACCCTTGCCCAGCGTCTCCGACAACGCCAGACACAAGGCGATCACGGCGATCAGCAGCGCGATCTTGCGGTTTTCGCCAGCGGCCTCCTTGGCATGCTCCGACGTTTCCATGGCTTCATGCGCGCTCATGATCATCTCCCCGGATAAGTTCGTGATGCACGATTGCCGAACAACGTCACGGGCGCAAGAGGCAAACCGATGTGACGGAAAGGTGTCGGTGGGTTTCTAAAGCTGGCGCATGATCTTTTCGGAAAACCGGTGCCCACTTTTCCGGATCATGCGCTAGCGGCGCGGATGGGCGCTGCGATAGACTTCCAGCAGGCGCTCGCTGTCGATGCCGGTATAGATCTGCGTGGTCGACAGCGAGGAATGACCGAGCAATTCCTGGATCGCGCGCAAATCACCGCCGCGCGACAGCAGGTGGGTGGCAAAGGAATGTCGCAGCGCATGCGGCGTGGCGCTGTCGGGCAGCCCCAGCGCGCCGCGCAGCCGCGCCATTGCGAGCTGGATGATGCGCGGGCTCAACGGTCCGCCGCGCGCGCCGACAAAGACCGGTCCTTCCGGCGGCAGGGCATAGGGGCAGATCGCGGCATAGTCGGCGATCAGCTGCAGCACCTTCTGCAGCACCGGCACCATGCGGGTCTTGTTGCCCTTGCCGGTGACGACGAGCACGTCGCCTTCGCCGGGCATGGGCACGTCGCGGCGCTTCAGGCCGAGCGCCTCGGAGATGCGCAGGCCCGAACCATAGAGCAGCGCCATCACGGCGGCGTCGCGCGCCAGCACCCAGGTCTCGCGGGCCTCGCCCGCGCGCTCGTCGGCGTCGGCAAGCCGCTTGGCCGCCGCCATCGGCAGCGGCTTCGGCAGGCTCTTGCCGACCTTGGGCGCGCGGATCGCGGACAGCGCGCCGACCTTGCCCTTGCCTTCGCGTTCGAGGAAACGTCCGAAGGAGCGCAGGCCCGCCAGCGTGCGCATCAGCGAGCGGCCGGCGATGTCGTCTGCGCGGCGCATCGCCATGAAGGCTCTAATGTCGCTTGCTTCCAGTTTGGAGAACTTTGCCAGCGTCACCCGCGTGCCCCAATGCTCGCAGAGGAAATCGAGGCATTGCCTGAGGTCGCGGGCATAGGCCTCCAGCGTCTTCGGCGACAGCCGCCGCTCGCTGCGCAGATGCGTCAGCCAGCGCGTCATCTGCAGCGCGACGCTGTCGTCGGCGCTGGCGATCTCGATCGGTTGGATTGCCGGTTTGGCCATCGCACTTGGCATTCGAAGACTTGGCAAATTGATTCTCCTCAATATATCGCACCTCCTTCGTTTACCGTTCGCTAACTTGCGCTTGCGGCGGTAGCCTTGAGCCGTCACAAGCCGATTCTCATGGACGACAATACGCGCCAGACCTCCGTTTCCGCCGCATCGACGGGCATCGTCGATGTGCTGGTGCCGGTCGCGCTGAACCAGACCTATTCCTATCGTGTGCCGCGCGGCATGGAACTGAAGGCCGGCGACGTCGTCGGCGTGCCGCTCGGCCCGCGCGAGGTGCTCGCCGTGGTCTGGGCCGAGAACGCCAATCCCGATCCGCGGCTGCACAATCGCCTGAAGGACGTCAGCGAGAAGCTGGACGTGCCGCCGCTGAAGGAAGAGCTGCGGTCGCTGGTCGACTGGGTCTCCAATTACACGCTGTCGGCGCGCGGCATGGTGCTGCGCATGACCTTGCGGATGGGCGAGCATCTCGGCCCCGAACGGATGCGCATGGGTGTGCGGCTGATCGGCGAGCCGCCGAAGCGCCTGACGCCGGCGCGGCGCCGCCTGATCGAGGTGCTGTCGGATCGCCTGCTGCACGGCAAGTCGGAGGCCGCAAAGGAAGCCGGCGTCAGCGCCGGCGTGATCGACGGCCTCGTCGACGAAGGCACGCTGACGGTGGAAGCAATGCCGCGACCGCTGGCGCCGCCGGCGCCCGATCCCGCTCATTCGCAGCCTGAATTCACCCGTCAGCAGCGCACCGCGGTCGATGCCATGCGCGCGCTTGCAGCGAACGGCACCTTCCATGTCGCGCTGCTCGATGGCGTCACCGGCTCCGGCAAGACCGAGGTCTATTTCGAGGCGGTGGCCGAGATCATCCGCCGCGGCAAGCAGTCGCTGATCCTGATGCCGGAGATCGCGCTCACCGGCCAGTTCCTCGATCGCTTCGCGGCGCGCTTCGGCGTGCGGCCCATGGAGTGGCATTCGGAACTGACGCCGCGCACCCGCGCGCGCAATTGGGCAGCGATCTCGGCGGGCGAAGCGCCGGTCGTGGTCGGCGCGCGCTCGGCGCTGTTTCTTCCCTATGCCAATCTCGGCCTGATCGTGGTCGATGAGGAGCACGACCAGGCCTACAAGCAGGATGACGGCGCGCATTATCACGCCCGCGACATGGCGGTGGTGCGCGCCCATATCGCGAAAATCCCGGTCGTGCTGGCCTCCGCGACGCCCTCGGTCGAGACCGAGGTCAACGCGCGCAAGGCCCGCTACCAGCGTATCGTGCTGCCGTCGCGCTTCGGCGGGGCGCACATGCCGCAGATCGAGGCGATCGATCTGCGCCGCGACGTGCCGCCGCGCGGCCGCTTCATCTCGCCCGTGCTTGCCGAGCACATCAAGCATGCGATCGAGCGGCGCGAACAGGCGCTGCTGTTCCTCAATCGCCGCGGCTATGCGCCGCTGACGCTGTGCCGCGCCTGCGGGCATCGCTTCGCCTGCACCATCTGCGATGCCTGGCTGGTCGATCACCGCTTCCGGCAACGGCTGGTCTGTCATCACTGCGGTTTCTCGATGCCGCGGCCGCACGCCTGTCCGAACTGCGCGGCGGAGGAATCGCTGGTTGCCGTCGGGCCCGGCGTCGAGCGCCTGCAGGAGGAGGCAGCCAGCCTGTTTCCGGAGACGCGGACCATGGTGCTGTCGAGCGATCTCATCACCTCGATCGAAACCATGCGCAGCGAGCTCAACGAGATCGCGGAAGGACGCGTCGACATCATCATCGGCACGCAGCTCGTCGCCAAGGGCCACAACTTTCCGCGGCTCAATCTGGTCGGCGTGGTCGATGCCGATCTCGGTCTCGGCAATGGCGATCCGCGCGCCGCCGAGCGCACCTGGCAATTGCTCAATCAGGTGATCGGCCGCGCCGGCCGCGATCAGGGCCGCGGCGTCGGCTATCTGCAGACGCATCAGCCCGAACATCCCGTGATGAAGGCGCTGGTCGCCTGCGATCGGGAAGCCTTCTATGCCAGCGAAATCGCCTCGCGCGAGCGCACGGGCTATCCGCCGTTCGGCCGGCTCGCGAGCCTGATCATTTCCGCCGGCGATCGCGCGACCGCGGAAGGCTATGCGCGCAAGCTCGTTGGCCTCGCGCCGCAGGACGAGCGCGTGCAGTTGCTGGGGCCGGCCGAAGCGCCGCTTGCGGTCATCAAGGGCCGCTATCGCTTCCGCCTGCTGCTGAAATCCGCGCGCGGCTTCGACCTGTCGGATTATCTGCGGCATTGGCTCACTGCTGCGCCCAAGCCGAAGGGCAATCTCAAGCTCGAGGTCGACGTCGACCCGCAGAGTTTTTTGTAGAGGACAGTTGTGCTGCCTCGTCATTGCGAGGAGCGAAGCGACGAAGCAATCCATTCTTCCTTCGTGCGGATAGATGGATTGCTTCGCTTCGCTCGCAATGACGAAAAAGCCCGCCGTCGTCAGCGACGGCGGGCTCTTTTGGCGCGCAAGGATTCCCTAGCGCCCGTCCTGGACGCGGTACCTGCCAGGTCTTTTTGAGAGTGAAGGCGCGAAGCCTTACGAGACGACCTCTGCGGTCACCTGACCGAGGCCTTCGATGCCGAGCGCGTGGGCTGCGGCCGTGGAAAGATCGAGCACGCGGCCATGCACGAACGGGCCACGGTCATTGACGGTGACGACGACGCTATGGCCGCCATGGGTCACGCGCAGCTTGGTGCCGAACGGCAGCGACCGATGGGCGCAGGTCATGGCGTTCTCATTGAAACGCTGGCCCGACGCGGTCTGGCTGCCCAACTCGTTGCCGTAGAACGAGGCAACGCCCGAGAAGCTGTGTCCGCCGGTTGCCGATACGCTCGCATTGGCGTCCTTCCAGGAGGACTTGGAGCCCTCGTCCGAATCCCGGCCGACGTGGTGGATGCGATGTTGGCCATGATGCCTGGACCTGGCCGAGACGTCGGGCGCGGTCGAGCCGGCCAGAAGAGTTGCGGCGATGAGCGCAAGCGCCGTTTTCGAGCGGGTTAGGGTCCCCGCCGTCGACTTCTTGGTTGTAAGCATCTACTTGTCCCTTGGAGTAGTATTGCCACATATGTGACAAGTGGAACCCCCGTCCCGTTTCGAAGAGGGGGTCGTGTTGCGTCGCAATATGGCGTGAATTGGGCAGTAGAGGCTGGATGTCTCGGGCTGTAATATCTTGTTACTGGGTCCATCTAATCGATAGACATTCCGTAATCTTTGAAATTAACCAATCTTTAACCAAATTATTACTTGTAAGTACTGATGAATGTAGTCTTGCCAAGTGGAGCGCATGTCTTGCTGAGTAATGCCGCCGGCAGCTGCACTGAGGTATTTCGCCGGAACAATTTGGAAGCTGGTTGCGCGCTGCTGAAGCCACTGCGCCCCGGTATCGGTGCGCACGCGTTCGCGCCGAAAGGCCCAAGCAAAGGAGCCTGCTTGTGGATGAATTGCCCGCGGCGAATCGCTTGCCGCCGTCATGTTGCACCTGCGCGCACGCTATGTTAGCAAAGCCGCGATTTTAACGGACTTGGCAACTCGCGTGCCGGTCGAAAATCGAAGTCCCGCTTGAATTCCAAGGGCTTGGATCGCTAGGCGCCGCTCCGTGGCGACGGTTTTTCCCTTGCGAATTTGACAGCTAAAAGAGCTAGGTCCGTGGCTGGTGAAGATCCGTCTGTTTCCGGTGTGTCGGGCCGTTATGCGACGGCCCTGTTCGAGTTGGCCCGCGATGAAAAGTCCATCGACGCGGTGAAAGCCGATCTCGATCAATTCGATGCCATGCTCGGCGACAGCGCCGACCTCGAGCGCCTCGTCCGCAGCCCGGTCTTCTCCGCCGACGCACAGTCGAAGGCGCTCGGCGCGGTGCTCGACAAGGCCGGGATCGCCGGCATCTCCGCGAATTTCCTGAAAGTGCTGACCGCCAACCGCCGCCTGTTTGCGGTTCGCGATGTCATGCGCGCGTTCCGCGCCCTCGTCGCCAAATTCAAGGGCGAAGTGACCGCCGACGTCACCGTCGCGGAGGCGCTCTCCGACAGGAATCTCGACGCTCTCAAATCGTCACTGAAGTCAGTGACCGGCAAGGACGTCACCCTCAACGTGAAAGTCGATCCCTCGATCATCGGCGGCCTCGTCGTCAAGCTCGGCAGCCGCATGGTCGATAGTTCGCTTCGCACCAAGCTCAATTCGATCAAGCACGCGATGAAAGAGGCAGGCTGATGGACATCCGCGCCGCGGAAATTTCCGCGATCCTCAAGGACCAGATCAAGAATTTCGGCCAGGAGGCCGAGGTCTCCGAAGTCGGACAGGTGCTGTCCGTCGGTGACGGCATCGCCCGCGTCTACGGGCTGGACAACGTCCAGGCCGGCGAGATGGTCGAGTTCGAGAACGGCACGCGCGGCATGGCGCTCAATCTCGAAACCGACAACGTCGGTATCGTGATTTTCGGCGGCGACCGCGAGATCAAGGAAGGCCAGACCGTCAAGCGCACCCGCGCCATCGTCGATACCCCGGTCGGCAAGGGCCTGCTCGGCCGCGTGGTCGACGCGCTCGGCAATCCCATCGACGGCAAGGGCCCGATCCAGGCGACCGAGCGCAAGCGCGTCGACGTCAAGGCGCCCGGCATCATTCCGCGCAAGTCGGTGAACGAGCCGATGGCGACCGGTCTCAAGGCAATCGACGCCCTGATCCCGATCGGCCGCGGCCAGCGCGAGCTGATCATCGGCGACCGCCAGACCGGCAAGACCGCGATCGCGCTCGATACCATCCTGAACCAGAAGCCGCTGAACGCCACCGGCGACGAGAAGATCAAGCTGTACTGCGTCTACGTCGCGGTCGGCCAGAAGCGCTCCACCGTCGCGCAGTTCGTCAAGGTGCTGGAAGAGCAGGGCGCGCTGGAATATTCCATCATCGTCGCCGCGACCGCGTCCGATCCGGCGCCGATGCAGTACATCGCGCCGTTCACCGGCTGCACCATGGGCGAGTATTTCCGCGACAACGGCATGCACGCCGTGATGATCTACGACGACCTCTCCAAGCAGGCGGTCGCCTATCGTCAGATGTCGCTGCTGCTGCGCCGCCCGCCGGGCCGCGAAGCCTATCCGGGCGACGTGTTCTATCTGCACTCGCGCCTGCTGGAGCGCGCCGCCAAGCTCAACGACGATCATGGTTCGGGCTCGCTGACCGCGCTGCCGATCATTGAAACCCAGGCCAACGACGTCTCGGCCTACATCCCGACCAACGTCATCTCCATCACCGACGGGCAGATCTTCCTCGAGACCGACCTGTTCTTCCAGGGCATCCGGCCCGCGGTGAACGTCGGCCTGTCGGTGTCGCGCGTCGGATCGTCGGCGCAGACCAAGGCGACCAAGAAGGTCGCCGGCAAGATCAAGGGCGAGCTGGCGCAGTACCGCGAGATGGCGGCGTTCGCGCAGTTCGGCTCCGACCTCGACGCCACCACCCAGCGTCTGCTCAACCGCGGCGCGCGCCTGACCGAGCTGTTGAAGCAGCCGCAGTTCTCGCCGCTGAAGATGGAAGAGCAGGTTTGCGTGATCTGGGCCGGCACCAACGGCTATCTCGATCCGCTTCCGATCAACAAGGTGCGTGCATTCGAGGACGGCCTGCTGTCGCTGCTGCGCGGCAAGAACACCGACATCCTCAACGCGATCCGCGACAGCCGCGACCTCTCCGACGACACCGCCGCCAAGCTGAAGTCGGTGGTCGAGAGTTTCGCCAAGTCGCTTGCTTAATGTCGTCATGGCCGGGCTTGTCCCGGCCATCCACGTCTTTTGGGCGTGGAAGACAAGACGTGGATGCCCGGCACAAGGCCGGGCATGACGAAGAGAGAGATTGGCGATCGGGTCGAAATCCCATCGCGGGGTGAGCTGGAAGAATGGCGTCACTGAAAGACATGCGGGTCCGCATCGCCTCCACCAAGGCGACGCAGAAGATCACCAAGGCGATGCAGATGGTGGCGGCCTCCAAGCTGCGCCGCGCGCAGACGGCCGCCGAGGCGGCGCGTCCCTTCGCGGAGAAGATGGACGCCGTCATTTCCAACATCGCAAGTGCCGCGGCCGCCTCGCCCGGCGCGCCGGCGTTGCTGGCCGGCACCGGCAAGAACCAGGTCCATCTGCTGCTGGTCTGCACCGGCGAGCGCGGTCTGTCCGGCGCGTTCAACTCCTCGATCGTGCGGCTGGCGCGCGAGCGCGCCAATGCGCTGATTGCCGAGGGCAAGGAAGTCAAGATTTTCTGCGTCGGCCGCAAGGGCTACGAGCAGCTGCGCCGCCAGTTCGAGAAGCTGATCATCGAGCATATCGACCTGCGCGCGGTGCGGCAGATTGCCTTCAAGAACGCCGAGGACATCGCCGAAAAGGTCCTCGCGCGCTTCGAGGCCGGCGAGTTCGACGTCTGCACCTTGTTCTTCTCGCGCTTCCGCTCGGTGATCGCCCAGGTGCCGACCGCCCAGCAGATCATCCCGCTGGAAGTCAAGCAACAGGACAGCAAGGCGGCCTCGACGTCCTACGAATACGAGCCGGAGGAGGACGAAATCCTCACGCAGCTGTTGCCGCGCAATCTCGCGGTGCAGATCTTCCGGGCGCTGCTGGAAAACAATGCCTCGTTCTACGGCGCGCAGATGAGCGCGATGGACAACGCCACCCGCAACGCCGGCGACATGATCCGCAAGCAGACCCTGATTTACAACCGTACGCGTCAGGCGATGATCACCAAGGAACTGATCGAGATCATCTCCGGCGCCGAAGCAGTCTGAGGGAGGAAGCGATGGCCTACCATACATCGGCAACCACCAAGGGCGGCCGCAACGGCCGCGCCGAGCTCGACAGCCACGGGCTGGCGCTCGCGATGGCGCTGCCGAAGGATCTCGGCGGCGCCGGCGACGGCCACAATCCCGAGCAGCTGTTCGCGATCGGCTATTCCGCCTGCTTCGGCCAGGCCATCCTGGGGCTTGCGAAGAAGCACGGCGTCGACGGCCAGGCCGCGAAGGTCACCGCCGACGTGACGCTGAACACCGACGGAGGCTTCTCGCTCGCCGTCGAATTGAAGGTTTCCGTTCCCGGCGCCGACAAGGACAAGGTCCAGGCGCTGATGGAAGAGGCTCACACCATTTGCCCGTACTCGAAGGCAACCAAGGGCAATATCCCGGTCAAGCTGACCGTGGTCTGAAGACGGATCGAAGGAACAGGGCAGATGGCTGCAGCAGCCAACCATATCGGTCGCATCGTGGCTTGCGTGACGGCTAACGGCGTCCGCGTGGCTGCTGCGATAACGCTCGCGCTGTGGGTGCTCGCCTCCGGCCCCGCGGTTGCGCAAACGGCGGAAGCGCTGGCCGCGGCCGATCGTCTGATCGCGGTACAGAAGCCGGCCGAAATGATGAAGGACATGGCTGCGAATGTCGCGGCGAGGCTTCCTGGCGCCAGCGATCAGCAAAAGCAGGCGTTCATTTCCGAGATGACCGATCCGGGATTCATGGCCCGTTATCAGGACCAGATGCGGATCGTCATGGCGAAACACCTGACGGCCGAAGAGATGGATGCGTTGGCGGAATTCTATTCAAAGCCGGTCGCACAGTCGGCGATGAAGAAAATGGGCGCCACGACCGCGGAAATGATGACCTTCCTGCAAGGCGAGATCCCGGCGATGGTCGGCCGAATCATGAAAAACCCGTAACACGAACTTCAAACCGATATTCCCGCTCAACCAACCGCAATTCAAAGTTTCGGACTTCAAGGAGAGAGTTTCATGGCTACAGCAGCCAACCAGATCGGTCGCGTCACCCAGGTCATGGGCGCCGTCGTCGACGTGCAGTTCGAAGGCCATCTGCCGGCGATTCTCAACGCGCTGGAAACCAGGAACGGCAGCAATCGCCTCGTGCTCGAAGTCGCCCAGCATCTCGGCGAGTCCACCGTGCGCACCATTGCCATGGACGCCACCGAAGGTCTGGTGCGCGGCCAGGAAGTCACCGACACCGGCCAGCCGATCGAGGTTCCGGTTGGCGCCGGCACGCTCGGCCGCATCATGAACGTCATCGGCGAGCCGATCGACGAAGCCGGTCCCATCAAGGCCGAAGGCAGGCGCGCCATCCACCAGGAAGCACCGAGCTACACCGACCAGTCGACCGAAGCCGAAATCCTCGTCACCGGCATCAAGGTCGTGGATCTTCTTGCTCCGTACGCGAAGGGCGGCAAGATCGGCCTGTTCGGCGGCGCCGGCGTCGGCAAGACCGTGCTGATTCAGGAACTGATCAACAACGTCGCCAAGGCGCACGGCGGCTACTCGGTGTTCGCCGGCGTCGGCGAGCGGACCCGCGAAGGCAATGACCTCTATCACGAGTTCATCGAATCGAAGGTCAACGCCGATCCGCACAATCCCGATCCGAGCGTGAAATCGAAATGCGCGCTGGTGTTCGGCCAGATGAACGAACCGCCGGGCGCCCGCGCTCGCGTCGGCCTGACCGGCCTCACCGTCGCCGAACATTTCCGCGACCAGGGCCAGGACGTGCTGTTCTTCGTCGACAACATCTTCCGCTTCACGCAAGCCGGCTCGGAAGTGTCGGCGCTGCTCGGCCGCATTCCCTCGGCCGTGGGCTATCAGCCGACGCTCGCCACCGACATGGGCGCGCTGCAGGAGCGCATCACCACCACGCAAAAAGGCTCGATCACCTCGGTGCAGGCGATCTACGTGCCGGCCGACGACTTGACCGACCCGGCGCCCGCGACCTCGTTCGCGCATCTGGACGCCACCACCGTGCTGTCGCGTGCGATCTCGGAAAAAGGCATCTATCCGGCGGTCGACCCGCTCGAACTCGACCTCGCGCATGCTGTCGCCGCTGGTCGTCGGCGAGGAGCACTACAACACCGCGCGCGTCGTCCAGCAGATCCTGCAGCGCTACAAGTCGCTGCAGGACATCATCGCCATTCTCGGCATGGATGAGCTGTCGGAAGAGGACAAGCTGACGGTGGCGCGCGCGCGCAAGATCGAGCGCTTCCTGTCGCAGCCGTTCCACGTCGCCGAAGTCTTCACCGGTTCGCCCGGCAAGTTCGTCGACCTCGCCGACACCATCAAGGGCTTCCGCGATCTCTCCGAAGGCAAGTATGACCACCTGCCGGAAGCCGCCTTCTACATGGTCGGCACCATCGAAGAGGCGGTCGAGAAGGGCAAGAAGCTCGCCGCGGAGGCGGCTTGAGGGGCGAATGGTGAATAGGGAGTAGCGAATAGGAATTATTCGCCTTTCCATTCGCTACTCGCCATTCGCTACTCGCCACTTACTATTCGCAGGTTCACAGATGGCCACGTTTCACTTCGATCTTGTCTCGCCGGAAAAGCTGACCTTCTCCGGCGAAGTCGATCAGGTCGACATTCCCGGCACCGAGGGCGACTTCGGCGTGCTCGCCGGGCACGCGCCGATCGTGGCCGCGGTGCGTCCGGGCATCCTGACCATCATCGTCGGACGGCAAGAAGCAGAAGATCATCGTGCTCGGCGGGCTGGCCGAGATGTCCGAAAGCGGGCTGACCGTGCTCGCGGATGTCGCGACCTCGATCGAGGAACTCGACAAGGCCAAGTTCGCGGCGACCGATCAACGAGATGCAGGAAAAGCTGTCCGAGAAGGAAGGCGACGAGCTCGACAACGCGCTCGAGCGGCTGGATCATTTCAAGAGCATCCAGCACCAGCTCGAAACGACCGCGATGCACTAAGCGCATGTCGGACACCCGGTCAAACTTCGCCGGCAACTCTGCATGAAATCAGCCCCGCCGCTTGCGTCGGGCGCTGGAACTCGGTTGCGTCGGAGCGCCGTAAACGGCATTCTGCCAGTGGAGCGGATTTGACGTTCGCTACCCTGTGGGCTGCGCGCTCGCAAAGCGAACGTCAAATCCAAGGCTCCACTAAGTCAATATTGTTGCTAGTGGTCCTTTGATTCCAACGTTCGCAAAAGTGCCCGCCGCAATCGGGAGCGAACGTTGGAATCGGACCATAACCGCAGATCGTGGTCCGGGGCTGGCTTTCATGAAACGCAAGATCGCGGCAATTTTTGCGGCGGATATTGCCGGCTATTCCAGGCTGGTGGCCGAGGATGAAGAGGAGACGCTGCGCCGTCTCGCCTCCTATCGCGCCGTCACCGACGACTTCATCGCCAAGGCGGGCGGGCGCATCTTCAACACGGCCGGCGACGCCGTGCTGGCGGAATTTCCGAGCGCAGTCGAGGCGGTGCGCTGCGCCATCGACATCCAGGAAAGCCTGCGGACCCGCAACATGGCCTATCCGTCGAGCCGGCAGATGTCCTTCCGCATCGGCATCACGATCGGCGACGTGGTCGAGCGCGACGGCGACCTGCTCGGCGACGGCGTCAATATCGCCGCGCGCCTCGAAGGGCTCGCCGAGGTCGGCGGCATCTGCGTGTCGCGCGCGGTGCATGAGCAGGTCGCCAACAAGCTATCCGTGCAGTTCTCCGATATCGGCGCGCAGGAAGTGAAGAACATCCCGACCCCCGTGCATGCCTACATGGTGGCGATGCGCCGCGAGGACGGGACGTATTCGACCCCGCAGTTCAAGAAGCCCGCAGGCAAGGCGCCGGCCGGCGCGCCGAGCTGGCTGTGGCCGGTGGTGGTCGGCGTGGTCTCGGTCGTCGCCATCGGCGTCGCCGGCTTTCTCTATTTCACCAAGCTCGAGCTGATGCCGGGAACGAAGGTGACCGCGGCTACCGATAAGGTCACCACACCCGCGCCGGGCCCGGCACCCACTCCGTCGCCGCCCGGGCCGCCGCCGATCCCGTCAGGTGAGAAGCTGGTTGCAGACAACGTGCCGTTCATCGGCGGCCGGGCGCGGGTAAATCTGGGGAACGAGTACGTGACGGGCGCGGACTACAAGGCCTTTGCGCTGACCGTCGGCGGCACACCTGGCTTTGTCGTCGGGCAGCCGAGCGAGGAGGCGGCGAAAACCGCGGCGCTCGAACTGTGCCAGAAGCGCGCCGATAATTTCACGCCGCGGCGGCAATGCGAACTCTTTGCGGTCGGCAACACAATGGTCTATCCGCACGGCCGCCCGCCGATGCCGCCGACGCCGTGGTTCAAGCACGACGCGTCGACCGAGCGGCCGTTCGAGTCGAAAGCCATGCCGATGCTGCGCGATGCCGGGCTCGCCCGTCTGGAAAGCGCGTTCGTGCCGGGCCGCAAATCCAAGTCGGTCGTGGTCGGGCCGACCGGCCAGATGTACTTCAATTTCAATCAGGATAATGTTGACGACTCGGTCCGGCGAAATCTGGAGACCTGCGGCGCTGTTGTTGGCGTGGCCTGCATCGTGATCGTCGTCGACGACGTCTTCGTCGTGCCGGTGCCGACTTTGATGAAGGCCACCGGGATATTCCACGCGCCGAACAATGCCTCGATCGCAGCCGATCAGCGTGATGATGTCGTGCGCAAGTTTGCCGACGCATCGACAGGATGGAACGCGATCGCGGTCGGCAGCGCGGGACGGCCGGGGCTCAGCCTGAAGGCCTCGAGCGAGCAGAACGCCATCAACGAGTCGCTCGGCAATTGCGTCAAGCGCGACAGCGATTGCCACGTGATCGCGATCGGGCCGTTCACGGTCGGACCGAATTAGGGCGCAGCAAACTCCGCGAAGCTGCACCGCCACCGCGCGATACACCTCGCGGCGGAACGGCACCACGAGATCGGCGACGGCATCGAGGCGCTCCCAGCGCCAGGCGTCGAATTCCGCCGGCTGATCGTTGCGCGGCGTCAGCGGATCGATCTCGGCCTCGCGGCCTGTGAAACGCAGCGCGAACCATTTCTGCCGCTGGCCGCGGAATTTGGCGAGGCGATGGGTTTGCGGTCCGTGATAGGGCGGAAACTCGTAAGTCAGCCAACCGGTCTCGGCGAGATAGTCCGCAGACCGCACGCCGGTCTCTTCCCACAATTCGCGCATCGCCGCCGCGCGCAAATCCTCACCTGCGTCGACACCGCCTTGCGGCATCTGCCATTCAAGTCCGGGCAAGATGATTTCCGGCCCGTCGTCGCGAAAGCGGCGGCCGATCAGCACGCGGCCGTCAGCGTTGAACAGCGCGATCCCGACATTGGGACGATAGGGCTTGTTGTCGTTCAAAATTAATGCCCCCTAGTGGTCCGATTCCAACATTCGCACCCCATTTGCAGCGCACACTTTGCGAATGTTGGAATCAAAGGACCACTAGCAAATATTGATTCTAGTGGAGCTTTGGATTTGACGTTCGCATATGAGGATGCAGTGAGCAGGTTAGCGAACGTCAAATCCGCTCCACGAGCGAGGCAAATTCCTTGACCACGCGCTCATAGACCGGGCGCTTGAACGGGATGATCAGCTGCGGAAGGTTCTTCATCGGCTCCCAGCGCCAGCTCACGAACTCGGCCTTGTGGCCGCCGCCGGGGCTCGCGACATTGATCTCGTTGTCCTTGCCGGTGAAGCGTATGGCGAACCATTTCTGGCGCTGGCCGCGATAACGGCCCTTCCAGGCGCGCCCCGCCACGGTGCGCGGAATGTCGTAGATCAGCCATTCGGGGACCTCGCCGAGCTTCTCCATCGAGCGCACGCTGGTCTCCTCGTAAAGCTCGCGCTTGGCCGCCGCCCAGGTGTCCTCGCCGGGATCGACGCCGCCCTGCGGCATCTGCCAGACATGGGTGTCGTCGACATGCTCGATGCCCGAGGCGCGGCGGCCGATGAAGACCAGCCCGTCCTTGTTGATCAGCATCATGCCGACGCAGGTCCGGTAGGGCAGATCTTCGTAACGCGGCATTCCGTCAAAGCCTCTTGCGTGGTTCGGCGCGTCCGGTCCTGGACCTGCTGGTGGGTCAGCTGGATTTTGATTTCAGGATGGCGGTTGTCAATGGCGCAAGCAGCACGCCGCGGCTTTCCAGCCCCCGCGTCCAGGCCGAAATCCGCTCGATCGAGACCGGAAGCGCCGAAGCGGTGCCGATGGCGATGCCCCGCTCCTTGGCCATGGTCTCGAGCTTGGCCAGCGCATGGTCGATCTCCGCCGAGGTCGGCACCGCGTCGATAGCGACATCGCCCCTGGCGAACGGCATGGCCTGGCTTGCCGCCAGCGAGCCGGCCACGCTGCGCGGCGCCGAGCCGTCGTCGAAATAGCCGAGCCCGCGTTTCGCCGCCTCGCGGATCACGGGCGCCATCGCGACGTCGGTGGCGACGAAGCGCGCGCCCATGAAATTGGCGATGCCGGCATAGGCCTGCAGGCGGCCGAGATGCCAGAACAACCGGTCGAGATTTTGTTCAGCCCCAAGCGTGGCGAGAAGCGTCTGCGGGCCGGGGTCGTTGTCGGGATAGTCGTATGGCTCCATCGGAATCTGCAGGAAGATTTCGTGGCGCTGCGCGCGGGCCTTCTCCGCAAGTTTGCCGGGATCAGAACCATACGGCGTGAACGCCAAGGTCACCGCGCCGGGCAGCCGCATGATGGCGTCAGAGGTCTTGGCGGCGCCGACGCCGAGGCCGCCGATCACGATGGCGACGATGGGCATCTTTGCCGCCCTGGCCTGATCGAACGGTGCGGCATAGGCGGTGAAGGGTTTGAGGTTTTCGGCCGCAATCGGAATCATGCCGTAGCGGGTCTTCTCGAGGAGCCGCGGATCGGCGCCCGCCATCGTGGTCATCGCAGCGGCGGCGGCATCGCCTTCGGCCTTGTCGCCGGCCGGCTTGTCGGACGCGGAGGCGTCGCCTCCGCCGATCACGACGTCCTGGCGCTTGCCGCTCGAGCCGTCGATGATGGTGACGGTGCGGTGCTCGCCGGGCGCGGCCTCCTTTGGCTCGCTCCTGGTCACTTGCGAGGGCGCGGTGGCAGGCGACGCCGCGTCCTTCTCGGGAGCCTTCTGGCGCAGGGCGACGTGGGCGACCGGCTCGCCGCCCAATGGATTGTCGCCGAAGATGGCAAAGCCGGCGAACGCCACGAGGACCAGGCCGAACACGACCGCCAGCGCCTGCATGCCGGTGAACGGCAAGCGGAATCGCCGCTTGCGCCGCGCCGTCTGTTGTCCGAGCGGGGTGCTCAGATCGTCGGCCGTATCTGCCATCAGGGGTCCCGAATCAATCGCCGACGATACCACGGCGGGGCGCTAGTGCCCGCTTTCCGAAGTTCGTAGCCCGTCGCAGCACCCTCGTTTCACGAACTTCGGAAAGCTAAGGGCACTAGCAAATCCATGATTCCAGTGCCGCTTTCGATTTGAAGTCCCTGATCGATCTTTGCAGCACCCGGTGCAGGGACTTCAAATCGGCGGCACTGGACGGCAGAGTCGGAGCCCGCTGCTTTGGGTACCAAGACAAGCAAAAAGGGCGGCCCGTTCGGACCGCCCTTTTCGGGAACCTGTGCTACGGCTGGCCTTAATTCGCGGCCTTGTTGCCGGGCTTGTCGTTCGAGGCCTTGTCAGCCGGAACGGCCGGCGTCGGCTGGTTGGAGCTGGCCTTGATGCCATGCAGGAGATCGTCGGCCATCTTCAGCGCCTTGTCGTCCTTGGCATCCGGCGGAATATAGGACTGCGAGCCGGTCTTCTCGTCGCCGTCGTTCTTCAGATGGCCGCGCAGCGAGGCCTCGCCCTTGGTGTCGACGCCGCGCGCCTTCAATTCGTCCGGCACGTCCTGCAGCACCTCGATGTCGGGCACGATGCCCTTGGCCTGGATCGACTTGCCCGACGGCGTGTAATAGCGCGCCGTGGTCAAACGCAGCGCGCCATTGCCGCTGCCGAGCGGGATGATGGTCTGCACCGAGCCCTTGCCGAACGAGCGCGTGCCGACCAGCGTCGCGCGCTTGTGGTCCTGCAATGCGCCGGCGACGATCTCGGAGGCCGAAGCGGAGCCGCCGTTGATCAGCAGGATGATCGGCTTGCCCTTGGTCAGGTCGCCCGGATGGGCGGAGCGGCGCTGGGTTTCCTCGGCGTTGCGGCCGCGGGTCGAGACGATCTCGCCGCGCTCCAGGAAGGTGTCGGAGACGGTGACGGCTTCCTCGAGCAGGCCGCCCGGATTGTTGCGCAGATCAATGACGAAGCCCTTCAGCTTGTCGCCGATCTGATTCTGCAGATTGCCGATTTCCTTCTTCAGGCCTTCGGTGGTCTGCTCGTTGAAGGTGGTGATGCGGATGTAGCCGATGTCGTCGGCCTCGACATGCGCGCGCACCGAGCGGACGCGGATGTTGTCGCGCACCAGCGTGACCTCGATCGGATTGTCGGTGCCCTTGCGGATGATCTTCAGGCGGATCTTGGTGTTGACGGGCCCGCGCATCTTTTCGACCGCCTGGTTCAAGGTCAGGCCCTGCACGGCTTCGTCGTCGAGATTGGTGATGATGTCGTTGGCGAGGATGCCGGCCTTCGAGGCCGGCGTGTCGTCGATCGGCGAGACCACCTTGATCAGGCCGTCTTCCATGGTGACCTCGATGCCGAGCCCGCCGAATTCGCCGCGGGTCTGCACCTGCATGTCGCGGAAGCTCTTGGCGTCCATGTAGCTCGAATGCGGATCGAGGCCGGCCAGCATGCCCGAGATTGCCGAACTCAACCAGCTTGCTGTCGTCGGGCTTCTCGACATAGTCGCTGCGCACGCGCTCGAACACGTCGCCGAACAGATTGAGCTGGCGATAGGTGTCGGAGGTCGCGGCGCGCGCGGTCGAGCCCATGAAGATGGCGCGCGGCTGCGTCGCGAGCAGCGTCAATGCCGCACCCGTGGCAGCGCTGAGGAGAATGAGAGAAGTCTTGCGCATCATCCGCGAACCTTTTCGCCTTCACTTGCGGCCCACCATGGACCTGGATCGATTGGAGTGCCGTCCTTACGAAACTCTACATAGAGCACGGGTTGGCTCGCATTGGTTGCGAGTATGGATGCGACCTGGGACGTAGACCCCATGGTCGCGACCGGCTCCCCCGTAAGCACAAACTGTCCGATATTGACCGAAATGCGCTCCATCCCGGCGATGAGCACATGATACCCGCCCCCGGCATTGAGGATCAAGAGTTGTCCATAGCTGCGGAACGGACCAGCGTAAACAACCCAGCCGTCACAGGGCGTTGTAACCTGTGCTCCGGGCCGGCTTGCCAAAGAAATGCCTTTTTCTATGCCACCTGCGCCGTCGGAACCGCCGAAATCGCGGATTTTGGCGCCGTTAACCGGGAATTTGAATAGGCCCTTGGCGGAGGCAAAAGCGATCGCCGGCGAGGTGCGATTTGGGTTCCTGAAAAGCGCCGGATCGGACCTGCCACTCTGGCTTGCGGCAAGGGCCGCTTTCGCGGCGGCCTTTACGTCCTGCTCCATTTTGGCGATCAGGCCCTGCAGGCTGTCGGCCTGCCTGGCGAGCGCAATCGCGCGCGCGCCTTCGGCCTCCATGTCCTTTTCGATCGCTCCCTGCTGGCGCTGCCGCTCGTCGACCAGCGCGGCGAGCCGCGTCCGATCCGTCTTGAGCTTGTCGCGATCGGCGGCGAGCCGGTCGCGCTCTGTCGAAATGGTCTTGCGCAACGCGATCAGCTCGCTGAGGTCGTTGGCGAGCGATGTGGCGCGCGCGCGCAGCTCCGGCACGACCGAACCGAGCAGCATCGCCGTGCGCAGCGACTGCAATGCGTCTTCGGGCCGCACCAGCAGCGCCGGCGGCGTGCGCCGCCCGGCGCGTTGCAGGGCCGCCAGCACCTCGACGACCTCGCTGCGTCGGGAATCGAGTGAGCCGCGGATGTCCTGCTCGCGCGAATCGAGCGGACGCAACCGCGCCTCGGCATCGCCGAGGCCGGTCTCCGCCGCGCGCACCTTGCCCGCGACATCGATCAGTTGTTCGTTGAGCTTGCTGCGGTCCTGGCCGATCGCCGATATCTCGGCCTTCAGCTTCACCTGTGCGTCGGCCGAGGCCTTTTGTGCGACCCGCGCGGCCTCCAACTCCTGCTCACGCTGCTTGATCGCGTCGGGCGAGGCGGCGGGCGTAGTTTGGGTGGGCGTCGCTGTCTGCGCCGACGCGGACGAGGAAGGAACGGCGAACTGAAGAACAAGGAGCGGCAGGCAAGCGAGCAGCCTGCCGGGAGAATGGATGATCGGCGTGTGGTGCGTCCGGTCCAAGATCGCTGCTCGTCTCGCGCGCATCTGGTGTCCCGGTTCTGACATTCGTATCATGTCGCGGCAACCTCTTTTACGAATGTCAGAACCAAAGGGACACCAGAAACAATATGATTTTAGTGCGGTTTTGGATTTGACATTCGCCATGAGGGCTCGCGGATACACTGTAGCGAATGTCAAATCCACCGCACTAGCCGCGGTGATAGGGATGGCCGGCCAGAATGGTCGCGGCCCGGTAAAGCTGTTCCAGAAGCATCACGCGAACCAGCTGGTGCGGCCAGGTCGCGGTCCCGAACGCCAGTCCGAGTTTCTGCTTGGCCCCCAATTCGGGCGAAAGTCCGTCCGCGCCACCGATGACGAAAACCGTGCTGGCGACCGACTGGTCGCGGAAGCGGCCGAGATGCCGCGCCAGGCCAGCACTGTCGATATTGTCGCCGCGTTCGTCGAGCGCGACAAGCACGGAGTTTTCCGGGACCACCGCCGATATCGCGGCGGCCTCCTCGGCGATCCGCGTTGAAGCGTCGCGCGCGCGGCTTTCGGGAATTTCGCGAATGTCGAGGCCGCGGAAGCCGAGCTTGCGGCCGATCTCGTCGAAACGCTTGCGGTAGCGTTCGGCGAGCTCCCGCTCCGGGCCAGCTTTCATCCGGCCGATCGCAATGACGATGAGGCGCATGGGAGCGTTTTCCGGCAAAGTGGGAACCGGTTTGCCGCAGAAAACGCGTCAAACTTAATGTTGGCGCGCATGCTTGTCGCAAAACCGCGGCGCACTTTTGCGGCATGCGCGCGCCGCGCAAGTTACATGCGCTGCAGCCGATTCGCATCGGCTAGAATCTTCTAGCTCGCCTTCGCCGCCGACGGGCCCTTGAGTCCACAACCGCTCGAGATTGTAGAACTCGCGGACTTCGGGCCTGAATACGTGCACGATCACGTCGCCGGAATCGATCAGCACCCAATCGCAATTGGGCAAACCTTCGATGTGAAGATTCTTGTGACCGGCTTGCTTCAGCGCCTTCATGACGTTTTCCGCGATCGCGCCGACGTGCCGGTTGGCCCGGCCCGAGGTGACGACCATGTAGTCGGAAAATGCGGATTTGCCGCGAAGGTCGATGGTGACCGTTTCTTCCGCCTTCATATCGTCGAGGCGGGAGAGGATCATATTCAGCGTCTTGTCGGCGTTATCTTGCGCCTTCAAGGCCGCAGCTTTGGTCGAGGTTTTACGCGAGGTCTTGGCAGACGAGGTCTTCGAAGACTTGGGTAAAACTGACTGGGACAATACAGACGTGGCCAGGGACCATTCCTTTCACTGTATCGCGGGCGCCGAATCTTGGCGCCTGCTGACCATTCTATGCATGTGGGGTTAATGGTTTCAATATCCAGTACCCCACCTACCTCCAGCTGCCGTCCGGGTTCCGCAGTCCCGTGGACGACAGATTGATCTTCAGACCGGTCAGGAAGACCCAGGCCGGTGCGTGGTAATTTGCAAGGCGTCCTGCCTCGTTCTCGGGCACGCGCCAGGGCGCGAGCGCCTGGGCTGCGGGCGCGGCGAGCGCGCGGAAACTTTGCGAAGGACGATCGATCACGGCGATCGGTACCTGGGTGGCGATCCGCCGCCAGTTCTGCCAGCGATGGAATTGCGCGAGGTTGTCGGCGCCCATGATCCATACGAAGCGCAGGCCAGAAACCCGGCGGCGCAGATAGTTGATCGTATCGACAGTGTAGCGCGTCCGGATGACGGATTCGAGACAGGTGACGTCGATGCGCGGATCACGCGCCATCGCGCGCGCGGCGTCGGCGCGCTCGTCGAGCTGGTAGAGGCGGCCGTTGTCCTTGAGCGGATTGCCGGGCGAGACCAGCCACCAGACGCGATCGAGCCTCAAGCGCTTGATCGCGAACAGGCTGATGGCGCGGTGAGCCAGATGCGGCGGATTGAAGGAGCCGCCGAGCAGCCCGACGCGCATGCCGTTGGCGTAGGACGGAAGAATCTGGGCAACCGACGGCGACGCCACTGACGCTTCGCTCAACGCGGTCTCCGCAAGATGGCTCTTTTTATTGACGCGTTTTCTTCACGCGAACCGGTGCCCACTTCGCTTGAAAACGCTATGCCGCTCACGGCCGCGTCTGTCCGGTGCCGTGGATGCGGTATTTGAAGCTGGTCAATTGTTCGGCGCCGACCGGGCCGCGCGCGTGAAACTTGCCGGTGGCAATGCCGATCTCCGCGCCGAAGCCGAATTCGCCGCCGTCGGCGAACTGCGTCGAGGCATTATGCAGCACGATCGCGGAATCGACCTCGCTGAGGAATTTCTCGGCCGCTTTGCCATCCTCGGCGACGATGGCGTCGGTGTGATGCGAGCCGTGATCGTGGATATGCGCGATCGCCTCGTCGACACCGTCGACGACGCGCGCGGCGATCACGGCGTCGAGATATTCGGCGTCCCAGTCCTCGTCGGTGGCGGGTTTCACGCGCGCATCCGCGCGCTGCACGGTCTCATCGCCGCGCACCTCGCAACCGGCGTCGATCAACATCGCCACCAGCGGCTTCAGGCTCGATGCCCGCGCTCGCACGATCGACCAGCAAGGTCTCGGCCGCGCCGCAGACACCCACGCGGCGCATCTTGGCGTTCAGCACGATCGACTTGGCCATATCGAGATCGGCGGAGCGGTCGACATAGACGTGATTGACGCCTTCGAGATGCGCGAACACCGGCACGCGTGCCTCGGTCTCGACGCGGGCGACGAGGCTCTTGCCGCCGCGCGGCACGATCACGTCGATCGCGCCATTGAGGCCGCCGAGCAGCAGCCCGACCGCGGCGCGGTCGCGGGTCGGCACCAGCGTGATCGCCGCCTCGGGCAGGTTTGCCTCGCGCAGGCCCTGCACCAGGCAATCATGGATCGCGCGGCAGGAGCGGAAACTGTCGGAGCCGCCGCGCAGGATCACGGCGTTGCCGGATTTCAGGCAGAGCACGCCGGCATCTGCCGCGACATTCGGCCGGCTCTCGAAGATCACCGCGACCACGCCGAGCGGCACGCGCACGCGCTCGATGGTCATGCCGTTCGGCCGCTGCCAGCTTTCGGTGACGACGCCGACGGGGTCGGGGACCGCGCGCACGGTGGCGATGCCGTCGGCCATCGCGTCGACGCGTGCTTGCGTCAGCGTCAGGCGATCGATGTAGGCGCCGGTCACGCCGGAGTTTTTGGCCTCCGCGACGTCCTCGGCATTGGCCGCGAGAATCGTGGCCGCATCGGCGCGGATCGCGCGCTCCATCGCCGCCAGCGCGCGGTTCTTCTGTTCGGCCGGCGCAAGCGACAGCACCCGCGCCGCAGCCTTGGCACGGGCAGCAAGCTCGTTCATCAGGGCCGGCAGATCGGTGTCGCCGTCGATGGCTTTCAGAGGCGCGGTCATGTGGGTTTCAGCGGGCTGTTAAGGCCATGTCCTAGCACGGAAATCGATGGTTTGGCGAGGCGCGGAACCGGCATGGCAGGTGGGCGGGACTGGCCCTTGGGTAACTCGGCCAATGGCTTATCCGGCCGGGATGGTCCCGGCCGGCCCCACCACCAGATCGTCGCGGTGGATCATCTCCGCGCGGCCGCCGATGCCGAGGATCGCCGTTATGTCGGACGAGGAGCGGCCCTTGATCTTCTCGGCATCCTCGGCGTCGTAGGCGACGAGCCCGCGGCCGACCTCGTGGGTATCGGGCCCGCGCACCACCACGGCATCGCCGCGGGCGAACGCGCCGTCGACCCGGATCACACCGGCCGGCAGCAGGCTTTTGCCTGCGCGGAGCGCGCTGACCGCGCCGGCATCGATCGTCAGCGTGCCCTTTGGCTCCAGCGAGCCCGCGATCCAGCGTTTTCGCGCGGTGATCGGGATTGGCGGGCGTCAGGAACCAGCTGCAGCGGCCGCCATCGGCGATCGCAGCCAACGGATGCGCGATCTTGCCCGAGGCGATCAGCATATGCGTGCCGCCTGTGGTCGCGATCTTCGCCGCCTCGATCTTGGTGCGCATGCCGCCGCGCGACAATTCGGACTCGGCTTCGCCCGCCATCGCCTCGATCTCGGCGGTGACGCTGTCGACGACAGGAATCAGCTTCGCGTTCGGATTTTGCGACGGCGGTCCATCGTAGAGACCGTCGATGTCGGATAGCAAAATCAGCAGATCGGCGCTCGCCATGGTGGCGACGCGCGCGGCGAGGCGATCATTGTCGCCATAGCGAATCTCGTTGGTCGCGACCGTGTCGTTCTCGTTGATCACGGGCACCGCGCGCCAGTCCAGCAGCTTGGCAATGGTCGAACGCGCATTGAGATAGCGCCGCCGCTCCTCGGTGTCCTGCAACGTCACCAAAATCTGTCCGGCGCCGATGCCGTGCGCGCCCAGCACCTCCGACCAGATCCGCGCCAGCGCGATCTGCCCGACCGCGGCCGCGGCCTGGCTCTCTTCGAGCTTGAGCGCGCCGCGCGGCAGTTTCAGCTTGGCGCGCCCGAGCGCGATCGAGCCGGACGAGACGATCAGGACGTCGCGGCCTTCGCCGTGCAGCTTGGCGATATCGTCGGCGAGCGCGGAGAGCCACGCCGCGCGTACCTCGCCCGCATCCGAATCGATCAGCAGCGAGGAGCCGACCTTGACGACGATGCGGCGGAAGTTCTTGAGCTGCGGACGGCGGGCCATGGTGCGAGTTGCGGGCTGGGACTACGGGCTTTCGAAGGAGGGCTTGTATTGCAGCAGGGCGCTCCTCAGGGCAAGCCGTGGGCACAGCCAAACGTTCAATTCACGCCGGCAGCCGGAGTGCCCTAAGGTCGGTCCACGAGGGGAGGAAGCTGATGAACCGTCGCGAGTTTGTGGTCGGAGGCCTGGCGCTGTCGGCCGGGACAAGGATCGGCGCGGCAAAGGCGGAATCCGGCCCCCTGACGAAAATCATCTTTCCGTTTTCCGCCGGCGGCAGCGGCGACATTCTGTGCCGGCTACTCGCTCAACAAATCAGCGAGCCGCTCGACCGCACCGTCGTCGTGGAGGAGCGCAACGGCGCCGACGGGCTGATCGGGATCAGAGCGGTCAAGGGCGCCAAGCCTGACGGGACCACGATACTTGTCACCACCGGACCGACCATGTTTCTGCTGCCGATGGTGGAGACGACGCCGAGCTTCAATCGCGACAAGGATTTCATGCCGGTGTCGCTCCTCGCGCGATTTGAGTTTTGCGTGGCGATCGGCCCAGCCGTCGATGCCAGGGATTTTGCGGGGCTGGTGGGCTGGCTCAAGGCCCATCCGGACAAGACGTCGTTCGGCGTGCCGAGCAACGGCACCATTCCGCATTTCACCGGTTCAAGGCTCGAGGAAATATTGAAAATCCCGCTGACGCGGGTTGCCTATCGCGGCACCACGCCGATTATCAACGATCTGCTCGGTGGACATTTGCCGTTCGCGGTCATCACCGAAGCCGATGCGATCCCGCAGCATCGCAGCGGCGGCATCAGGATTCTCGCCATCAGCAGTGCAGCGCGGTCGCCATTCCTGCCTGACGTGCCCACTCTGAGAGAGAGTGGCATCGATCTCGTGGCTGATGCCTGGTACGGAATGTGGCTGCCGGCCGGCAGCCCTCCCGACTTTGCCGCGAAACTGAGTGCATCGGTCGCGGCAGCGTTGGCCAAGCCCGAAGCGAAGGAGAAGCTGCTCGCCATCGGGCTGATCCCTGTCGGCTCGACGCCGGAGGAGCTTGAAAAGGAGCTCGCCGCCAACACCGCGTTCTGGCAGCCGATCGTGAAGGCGACCGGTTACAAGATCGCCAATTAGCGTACTTGTGACGAGAAACGTCATCGCGGATGATGGTCTCAACGAGCAAAGAAGAAAAAGGGGAGGGCGCCACGATGCGTATTTTTTACGGGATCATCGCGACCGCGATGCTGTTGATCGGCACGGCGCCGTCATGGGCGGAGGGTTATCCGACCCGGCCGGTGCGCGTGATCGTCGGCTTTCCGGCCGGCGGCCCGACTGACGTCATCGCGCGTCTCGTTGCCCAACACCTTTCCGAAAGTCTCGGCCAGCAATTCGTGGTCGAGAACATGCCCGGCGCGGGCGGCAATACGGCGTCCGGCAGTGTCGCGCGCGCAACCCCCGATGGCTACACCATCATGGCGATCTCGACCGGCTTCATGGTGAACCCGAGCCTCTACGCCAAGGTGCCGTACGATCCCATCAAGGATTTTGCGCCCATAACGCTGGTTGCCGCTTCACCGAATGTCCTGGTGGTCAACCCGCAGGTGCCCGCGAAGACGCTGCCCGAGCTGGTGCAGCTGATCCGCGATAATCCCGGAAAATACAGCTATGCAGGCCCCGGCGTCGGCTCGACGCCGCATCTCGGCGGCGAGCTGTTTCGCCTGACCTACAAGCTCGACCTGGTGCACATCCCCTTCACCGGTGCGGCGCCCGCCGTGCAGGCGACCATCGGCGGCCACACGCCGATCGCCTTCACCGCATTGCCGTCCTCGATGTCGGCGATCCGGGCCGGACAGGTGCGCGCGATCGGTATCGCAGCGACGGAGCGTTCGGCGCAGTTGCCGGATGTGCCGACTTTCGCCGAACAGGGCGTGAAGGATCAGGAGGCGGACACGCTGACCGGCATCGTCGCGCCGGCTGCGACGCCGAAGGAGATCGTCGCGCTGCTCGCACGCGAGATCGCCAAGGGCGTCGGCACGGCGGAGGTCAAGGAGCGGCTTGCGACGCTGGGCTTCACGCCGGTCGCCAGCACGCCCGACGAATTCGCCGCGCGCATCAAGGTCGAGATCGACAAATGGGGCAAGGTGGTGCGCGACGCCAATCTCAAGATCGAATGAGGTAGACCAGGCGTTTACTCAGGAGTCGGTTTTCAAGCCAGCAAGCGACTAATTGGCCGACGCGATCGGCGATTCACTCGCACCGTCCGGGTCAAACTGGAAAAGCCATTTCAGGTAGGTGTAATAGTCCGGCTGCTTTGCCTTGATGTCGGCGCGGACCAATGCTCCGTCCTTTCCGGACAGAAACACGCTCGCGGTCACGGCAAAGAATTCCCGCTCGTTGGTCATCAGATATTGGTCCGGAGGATAGAGGCCGGAAGCCTGCTTGAACCAGCTTTTGGCGGCCGGATTTGCATAGCCGCCCGGCAAAATGCGGTCGTGATAGGAGTGAAGCAACTCGTGGAGCAGGATGGGCCGGGTCTTGTTTTTATCGATCAGCGTTATCGGACGGATCAGGACGATGCCCGTCGTCTTGGTTTGCATCAGCGGATCGGAATTGACGATCTTCGATGTCGCATCGCTTCCCCAGGGCGGAGCACTGGAAATTCCGACCTTTGCGGTCGCGGGGATCTGATGGCCGTAACACGCGGCGTCCATCGCCGGTTTCGGTTCTCCGGTTTCCGGCGACGTCATGTGGCCCAGGCAGGCGAAATCGTCCACGACGATTGGCACCGATTGGAAGAAGCTGAGAACACGGCGACTGAGCTTCAGATTTTGCACATCGTCGATCTGATGGCGTAACGCGTCCATCAACTCCGGGGCGTCGGTTCGGTCTTCAATAGAGGAGATGTCGTAGAATTGTCCGCGGTACGTTCCCCGAACCGCGGATTTCTCGACCGGCCTCGGGTTGACGGTAATTGTTCCGAGATCGTGCCGGGAACTGCCTGCAATCGCAAGGTTCGGAAAAGCCAGAGTGGTCGCAAGGATGAAGGCCGCCGACAATGCACGCATGTTTGTTTTTTCCCGCTGGAGTGACGCCGTCGCGGCACAACATAGGGTTCAGTCGCTACTCATTCGTTGACGGGGAAGGTGAATGCGCGGTCGCCGAAAAAGAGACAATTGTCTCGTCGTCTCGAAGCTCTGTTCAAAGCAGCGCGATCATTGCGCCGACTGCGCCGCGATCCGTGCGCGGATCGCAGCAAGCTCCGCTTCGTCCCAGATGCCGATCAGGATGCCGCCCTTCACCTGCATCTGCTTGTCGGCATAATTGGCGATCCTCGCGTTCGGCGTGGTGATGTGCATCTTCGGATGCAGCGCCCAGTCGAATAGCCTGGCCTGCAGCCGCGCGATCACTTCCGCGCAGGCCGGATCGTCGCCGCGATCGGCAAACTCCTGCGGGTCGGCTTCGAGATCGTAAAGCATCGGCCGGAAGCCGGACGCATGGATGTATTTCCAGCGGCCGTCGAACACCATGAACAGGCGGCATTGCTCGATCGGCTGATTCAATTTCAGCCGGACGTCCTGCATGGAATAATCGTATTCGGAGAACACGACGTCGCGCCAGGGCGGGCTTTCGCCGCGCAACCACGGCATCAGCGAGCGTCCTTCCAGGATGTGGTCGGGCGGCGTGCCGCCGAAATAATCGATGAAGGTCGGCGCGAGGTCGATGCCTTCGACCAGCGCGTCGCAGATGCTGCCGCGCGTCGCGTCGGCTGATGCGGACGGGTCGATCACAACAAGCGGAATCTTGGCCGACTGTTCGTGGAACAGATCCTTCTCGCCCATCCAGTGATCGCCGAGATAGTCGCCATGGTCGGAGGTGAACACGATCATCGTCGTATCGAGCAGGCCGCGCTCTTCGAGGAAGCGCATCAACACGCCCATCTGGTCGTCGATCTGCTTGATCAGGCCCATATAGGTCGGAATGACTTTTTCGCGGGCTTCGTCGCGCGACATGTTGCGGGAGTAGCGCATGTCCATATAGGCCGCGAACACCGGATGCGCCTCCTGCCGTTCCTTCTCGGAACGAACAGCGGGCAGCACGTCCTTGGCGCCATACATGCTGGCGTAGGGCTCGGGCGCGATATAGGGCCAATGCGGCTTGATATAGGACAGATGCAGGCACCACGGCCGGCCGTCGGTTTCGGCTTCGCTGATGAAGTCCATCGCGCGCCGCGTCATATAGGGCGTCTCGGACAGCTCTTCGGGAATCCGCGCGGCCTTGTCGGCATGAACAAGCAGCCAGCCGTTCTGCAATTCGCCGTTGGCATCAGTGCCGGAGTTGGCCCAGTGCTCCCAAGGATTGGGCGCGTCATAGCCTTGCTCGCGCAGCCAGGAATCGTAGCGCGGGCGCGGACGGTTGGAGGGATGCAAGCCGTCGTCGCGCTCATAGGGTTCGAAGCCGCACTCTGCCGACGTGCACGCCGATGATCGAATCCGGCGCGATGCCGAGCGCTTTCAATCCTTCGAGGTCGGGCGCCATATGGGTCTTGCCGACCAGCACATTGCGCACGCCGATTGCCTTGAGATGGTCTCCGAGCGTCGGCTCGCCGACGCGCAGCGGCCAGCCGTTCCAGTGCGAACCGTGCGAGCGCATGTAGCGGCCGGTGTAGAAACTCATCCGCGACGGGCCGCAGATCGGCGACTGCACATAGGCGTTGGAGAACCGCACGCCGCGTTTGGCCATCGCGTCGATGTTCGGCGTCTTCAGCGTGGGGTGGCCGGTGCAGCCCAGATAATCATGGCGAAGCTGGTCGCACATGATCCAGAGAACGTTCTTTTTCGCACGCGGCATGGTTCTTCCCGTCGGGTTTAGAACAATGCTGCGATATCAGAAGAGATATGACAAGCGGCTCACGCGCTCCAGGGCGCGGCTTCGGCCACACTCTTGGCCTTGTCGCTGACCGGCTGCTCACCGATGATTGCGGCCAGCGCCCGCAACGCCTCTTTCACGCCATCGCCGGTGACGCCCGACATCAGCAGCGGCGTCTTCTTCGCGGCGCGCTTCAGGCGGTCCTTCTGCTTCTTCAGCTCGTCGGCATCGACCGCGTCGATCTTGTTCAGCGCGACGATCTCGATCTTGTCGGTGAGCTGCCCGCCATAGGCGTCGAGCTCGTCGCGCACGGTCTTGTAGGCCTTGCCGGCGTGTTCGGTGGTCGCATCGACCAGATGCAACAGCACGCGGCAGCGCTCGACATGGCCGAGGAAGCGGTCGCCGAGACCCGCGCCCTCATGCGCGCCCTCGATCAAGCCGGGGATGTCGGCGAGCACGAACTCGCGGCCGTCGGCATTCACGACGCCGAGCTGCGGATGCAGCGTGGTGAAGGGATAGTCGGCGATCTTCGGCCGCGCCGCACTGACTTTGGAAAGAAACGTCGACTTGCCGGCATTGGGCAGGCCGACGAGGCCGGCATCCGCGATCAGCTTCAGCCGCAGCCAGATCCAACGCTCCTCGCCGGTCTGTCCGGGATTGGCGTTGCGCGGCGAGCGGTTGGTCGACGACTTGAAATGCGCGTTGCCGAAGCCGCCATTGCCGCCTTCGGCGAGCGTGAATTTTT
Organism: uncultured Alphaproteobacteria bacterium; assembly: GCA_963732085.1. Lineage (GTDB taxonomy): Bacteria > Pseudomonadota > Alphaproteobacteria > Rhizobiales > Xanthobacteraceae > Bradyrhizobium. Next base: position 467,591 of record CAVSYJ010000005.1, read on the forward strand.
CGCCGAGCTTGGTGAAGTCGTGGATCAGCGTCTCGCGATCCTCGTCGAAGATCTGCGTCCCCACCGGCACCTTCAGCACGATCGGCTTGCCATTGGCGCCATGGCAATCCTTGCCCATGCCGTTCCCGCCCTTCTGCGCCTTGAAGTGCTGCTGGTAGCGGTAATCGATCAGCGTGTTCAGCCCGGAGACCACCTCGAACACGACGTCGCCGCCACGCCCGCCATTGCCGCCGGAGGGTCCGCCGAATTCGATGAATTTTTCGCGCCGGAACGCCACGCAGCCGTTGCCGCCGTCGCCGGAGCGGACATAGACCTTTGCTTCGTCGAGGAATTTCATTTCCGTGTAGTTAGGGCAGGGGAGCGGGCGCGGCAACCCAAATACGGCGAAAAGCCTCAAATTTCCGAACGTTCGGTGCGCCGTCGAACTGTTCCGCGTCGGTGTGCTATAGGTTGTGGGCGCGGATGCCGGTCGAGGGGGCAATGAAGCGACGCGATGTGCTGGGTGCTTTTGCCGCTGCTGCGCTGGCGCCGTTCGCGGCGCGCGCCGAAAGCATGCGCCGCATCGGCGTGCTGATCGGCAATGTCGAGGGTGATGCGCAGTCGACGTCCGGAATGACCAACTTCAGAATAGGCCTCGAACAGCTCGGCTGGACCGAGGGACGCAATGTCGCGATCGATGTTCGGTGGGGCCGGACTGACCTCGATCGGATCGAGGCGCTTGCCAGGGAATTGGTTGCGCTCAAGCCGGACATCGTGCTGGCGCACACGACGCCGGTGGTGGCCGCGCTGCAACGTGCCACCAGCACAATTCCGATCGTGTTCATCGTCGTTTCCGATCCCGTCGGCAGCGGCTTTGTCGCGAGCTTGCCGCACCCTGGCGGCAACATCACCGGCTTCATCAACATCGAAGCCTCGCTCGGCGGCAAATGGGCGCAGCTTTTGAAAGAGGTTTCGCCCGTCGTGGATCATGCGGCGATCATGTTCAATCCGAAGACCGCGCCCTTTTTCGCCTATTATGTCGAACCCTTCGAGGCGGCTGCGCGTTCGCTCGGCATCGAGCCGGCCAATTCGCCGATTCACTCGCGCGAGGACATCGAGCGCGTCTTCGACGCCGTCGCGGCAAAGCCGAACGGCAGCCTGGTCGTCGTCCCCGATATCTTCATCTCCAACGGGGATAACCTCCACCTCGTGAACGCGCTGGCTGCGCGCTACCGCATTCCCGTGGTCTATCCCTATCGCTACATGATCACTGCCGGCGGGTTGATCTCCTACGGCATCGACCAGCTCGACCTCTATCGCCGCGCGCCGGCCTATATCGACCGCATCCTGAAAGGCGCGAATCCCGCCGAGCTGCCGGTGCAGCTTCCCACTAAATTCGAGATGGTGCTTAACCTCAAGACCGCGAAAGAACTGGGCCTGACGCTGCCCGCAACCTTGATCGGCCGCGCCGACGAGGTGATCGAATGAGGCGTCGGGAGTTTGTCGGGCTGCTCGGCGGCGCGGCGATTGCGTTGCCGTTTTCGGCACGGGCGCAGCAGGGTCGGATTTTCAAGATCGGCTTTGTCAGCTGGCAGGCGCAATCCGCCGAGGATCAGATCAAGTATCTGCGCGAGGGGCTTGCGCAATTCGGCTATGTCGAAGGTCGCAATCTCAGCCTCGAGACCTTCTTCACCGACGGCGATCAGGAGCGCACGCGCGCGGTCGTTCGCACCCTGATCGACAAGCCGGTCGATCTTCTGATCGCGCGAGTTACTCCCGTCGCCAAGATCGCCAAGGAGATCACCCGGACCGTTCCGATCGTGACGATCACTGCGGATCCGCTGTTGACGGGGCTCGTGCCGAGTCTGTCGCATCCCGGCGCCAATCTGACGGGATTGTCACTCGCGTCTCCCGATCTCGCCGGCAAGCGTCTCGAATTCGTCCGTGACATCAAGCCCGACGTCAAGGCCATCGCCTTCCTGGGCGCAAAACAACCATCAACGGCGTCCTTTGTTCGGGAAACCACCGCGGCGGCCAATGTGATGGGTTTGAAAGCCGTGATCCGGGTGCTGGATGCTCCGGAATTGCTTGATCGCGCCGTGTTCGAAGGCATCAAGCATGACGGTGCGGAGGCAGTGGTGGTACAGCCGCTCTTCGCAGGTTCTGAGAGCAAGGTCGTCGGCCTTGCGATGGAGTTGCAGCTACCGGTGATCGGGGATTTCGCGGCCTTCGCCAGGGCAGGAGCGTTATTCTCGTTTGGCGTCGAAGAGGTCGATATCCTGCGGCGCACGGCTTATTTCGTCGACCGCATCCTGAAGGGCGCGAAGCCTGCCGAACTGCCGGTCGAGCAGCCGACGACGTTTCGCTTCACGCTCAATCTTCGTACGGCAAAGGCGATCGGCTGGAATATCACTCCGGTCCTGCTCTCCCGCGCCGACGAGGTGATCGAATGAGGCGGCGGGAATTCGTCACGCTGCTGGGCGCAGTGGCAGCATGGCCACTCGCTGCACGCGCGCAACGCCCCGCTATCCCCGTGATCGGCTTTTTGGGTACGGGCACACCTTCAAGCTGGAGCCAATGGACATCGGCTTTTGTGAACGGCTGCGGCGAACTCGGCTGGATCGAAGGCCGCACCGTGAAAATCGAATATCGTTGGGCGGAAGGGCGAGATGAACGCTATGCTGAGATCGCCGCGGAATTGGTTCGTCTCAAAGTGAATGTGATCGTCACACAGGGAACCCCGTCGGTGCTCGCGGCAAAGCGGGCGACCTCCATTGTTCCGATCGTATTCGCGTCGGCCGGAGATCCGGTTGGCAATGGACTGGTCGATAATCTTGCCCATCCGAATGGCAACGTTACCGGCCTCTCGTCCCAGGCCACGGATAGTGCGCCCAAGCGACTCGAACTACTGCGTGAGGTCATCCCTTCGCTTCGCACGCTCGCGATCATGGCCAATGTGGACAATCCCTTCTCCATCCTGGAGGCCGCCGAGGTACAGGCCGCGGCTCGCACGCTTGGCCTCAAAACCGTGACGTCTGAAATCCGCCGCGTCGAAGATATTGCCCCCGCGTTCGATATGATCAAGGACCGCGCGGAGGCGCTCTTCATTTCAACCGATCCGCTGCTGGTTACGAACAGGTTCAGTGTCAACGCCTTAGCGCAGGCCGCGCATCTGCCGACGATATGTGGTTGGCGGGAGTTCGTCGAAGCGGGAAGCCTGATGTCTTATGGATCGAACATCCCGGAACAGTTCCGACGCGCCGCTGACTATGTCGACACAATCTTGCATGGGGCGAAGCCGGGTGATCTACCCGTCGAGCAGCCAACAAAATTCGACCTGATCGTCAATCTCAAGACCGCCAAGGCGTTGGGCATCGAGATGCCACCGGCGCTGCTCGCCCGCGCCGACGAGGTGATCGAATGAGGCGGCGGGAATTTCTCGGCGCGCTTGCAGGCGTTGCGGCGTGGCCGCGCGTGGTGCGCGCGCAGACGGTGCCCGTGATCGGCTTCCTGCACGCCGGCTCACCGGAAGAAAACGGCAAACGCCTCGCCGCCTTCCGCAAGGGACTTGCCGCCGGCGGCTTCGTCGAGGGGCAGAACGTCACGGTCGAGTACCGCTGGGCGCGGGGCAGGAACGAGTTGTTGGCCGGCTTGGCGGCGGAGTTGATCGGCAAGGGCGTCGCCATGATCGTCACGCCGGGCAGCAGCGCGGCCGCGGTCGCGGCGAAAAAGGCGACCGCGACCATCCCGATCGTGTTTTCGGCCGGCTCCGATCCGGTCGGTCTCGGCCTGGTCGAGAGCCTGAACCGTCCCGGCGGCAACGCCACCGGCATCGCCTCGCTGAATGCCGAACTTGCGGCCAAGCGGCTCGGCCTGTTTCGCGAGCTGGCGCCGAAAACGCAACGTTACTTCACGCTGGTGAAGCCGAGCTCGGAGCTGGCTGCGCCCTTCGTCAAGGATCTCGAAAGCGCCGCGTCGGGTCTCGGCATCCATATCGACGTGCTCAATGCCGATAGCCCGGATGAGATCGACACGGCCTTCGCGCAAATTCCGCGCGAGCAGGCTTGTGGCATCGTGTTCGGACCCGAAGGTTTCTTCTACGTCCACCGTGCTCACATCGCCGAGCTTGCGCTGGCGCGAGGCTTGCCGACGATTTTCGACGTGCGCGACTATGTCGAGGCCGGCGGCCTCGCGAGCTACGGCTCGGACTATTACAACGTCATGGAATTGACCGGCAGCTACGCGGCGCGGGTGCTGAAGGGCGAGAAGCCCGCGGACCTGCCGGTGCAGCAGGCGACCAAATTCGAGATGATGCTCAACCGCAAGACGGCGAAGGCGCTGGGCATCGAGATATCGTCCACGCTGCTCGCGACCGCGGACGAGGTGATTGATTAACGCATGATCCGGAAAAGTGTGAAGCGGTTTTCCGAAAAGATCATGCGCAATAAAAGAGCTATTTCGGCCTTTTTCGAATCAGGAACTTCTGCATGCCTTCGAGCACCAGCTCGCGGCGCTGGTTGTGCACGGTCGAGCGCAAGGTCACGACGCCGGTTGAGCGGCCCGGCGTCAGCTCGGTGACTTCGAGCGCGGGATAGATGGTGTCGCCGGCATAGACGGGTTTGAGGAACTTGCTCGACTGTTCGAGGAAGCCGATCAGCGACTCCTCGGTGAGATAAGGAAACAGCCCCGCGCCCGGCGCGGTATGCACCAGCGTCTGGAAACCGTGCGCGAGCAGATCGGGCATGCCGCGGGCGCGGCAATATTCCACGTCGTAGTGGATCGGGTGGGTGTCGCCGCTGGCGGTCTGGAACGCCGCGAACACCGCCGAGGTCTGGGTGCGGCTCGGGATCACGAAGCGCTCGCCAAGCGTGAAATCCTCGAACCAGCGCTGCTGCGGCACCATGCGATGGCTGTGCGGATCGAACTCGGTCATGCGATATCCTCGTGACTGAAGACCTATCGGTATCGCGCCGCGTGGCCTGCGGCAAATGGCATAAACTCGTCATGCCCGGGCTTGTCCCGGGCATCCACGTCTTTAAAAGGAGCCTGCGCGAAGGCGTGGATGGCCGGGTCTGGTGGTCCAATTCCAACATTCGCACTCCATCGCGGCAAGCACGTTTGCGAATGTTGGAATCAAAAGGACCACCAGCTGATATTGATGCTAGTGGAGCTTTGGATTTGACGTTCGCTTTGTGAGCGTGAGGCTAGAATGGAGCGAACGTCAAATCCGCTCCACTAGCCCGGCCATGACGAAGAACAAGAGGAAGCCGCGCAATCCATGTCCCTGCTCGCCAAAATCTCCGATTCCCCCGACGAGCGCTCCGCGCGGCTTGCCGGCATCGGGCTGATGCTGTTCTCGATTTTCCTGTTCTCGTTCGGCGATGCGCTCGGTAAATACATGGTCGCGACCTATGCGGTCGGCCAATTGCTGTGGCTGCGCGCCTGCGCCGCGCTATTGGTGCTGTCGCCGCTGATCTGGAAGCACCGCGCGGAGTTCTTCCGCATGGAGCGGCCGAAACTGCAATTGCTCCGCGTCCTGCTGTCGACGATCGATGTCGCGGCGTTCTTCCTCGCCACCGTCTACCTGCCGCTCGCCGACGTCATCACCTATTATCTCGCCTGTCCGGTGTTCGTCACCGCGCTGTCGGCGATATTCCTGCGCGAACGCGTCGGCTGGCGGCGCTGGAGCGCGATCCTGATCGGCTTCCTCGGCGTCGTGATCGCGCTGCGCCCCTCGATGCAGACCTTCAGCGGGCCGGCGATGATCGCGCTCGCCGGCAGCCTGTCGTTCTCGCTGTTGATGCTGGCCACGCGCTCGCTGCGCGCCACGCCCGACATCGTGATGGCGTCGATGCAATTTGTCGGCAGCTTCCTGCTCGGCGCGGTCATGTCGCCGTTCGGCTGGGTGACGCCGAGCCTCTCCAGCCTCGGGCTGTTCGCGGTCGCCGGCTGCATCTCGGTGAGCGCGCTGCTCTGCGTCAACCGCTCGCTGAAGCTGGCCGCCGCAAGCGTGGTCGTGCCCTACCAATATTCGATGATCATCTGGGCCGTGATCTTCGGCCTGATCGTGTTCGGCGACGTGCCGTCCACGGCGACGGTCGTCGGCGCCGCCATCATCATCGGCGCCGGGCTCTACATCTTCCTGCGCGAGCGCAAGCTCGGCCGCGAGGAGCGTGCGGTCAGCCCGCCGGCGTAGTTTGATTTGTCGTCGCCGCTGCGGTAGGGTGCGGCAAAGGCGCTCTGCGCCGTGCCCACCTTTCTTGCTCAGTGCGAGAAGGCGGTGGGCTCGCTTCGCTTCGCCCACCCTACACCGCAAGGGGGAGGGCGAGACTACCCCTCTCGCCGCGCCGCGCTCGCCCAGTTCTTCAGCGACGACCACACGCTGCGCGACAGGCGGAAGCAGTCGACCGGGCTCGACGAGCCGAGCGCCTCGAAGCGGTGCAGCTCGACGCCGGTCCACTGGAAGCCGCACTTCTCCAGGATGTTGCGCGACATCGGGTTGGCGACGCGGGCGCGGCCGTAGCAGCAGCTCGTGGTCGAACTCCTCGAAGAAATAGTCGATCACCGCGCGTGCGGTTTCCGTCCCAAAACCCTGGCCCCAATGCTCGAAGCCGAGCCAGTAGCCGAGTTCGGCGAAATCCGGTTGTGCGGAAGTGAATGCCGGCGGCGCCGACCGGCTCGAAATTGTGTTCGATCAGGAACGCGACCTCGTCTCTCGTGTCGGCCACATGGCGCACGAAATCGATCGCATGTTCCTCGGAATAGGGATGCGGCAGGCGGCGGGTGTTCTCCGCAATGCGGCGGTCGTTGGCGAGCCGCGCGATTGCTTTTACGTCCGCGAGCGTCGGCCGGCGCAGGGTCAGCCGTTCGGTCTCGAGGACGCAAGGACACGCCTCGCGCAAGGTCGGGGTCGGGATATCCTGCAACATGTTGAGCTCCATCGCGACAAAAGAAAAAGGGAGGCCGGTTGTCCCGCCTCCCCGCGCTGAGAGCCCTGGTGAGCCCCGCCGGTTCGTCAGGACCGGCGGACTCGTTATGTGTCCACCGTCTATTCGGCCGCAGCGTCCGTCATCGGGCGTACCGAGATGAGCGTGCGACCGTTGGCTTTGGCCTGGAATTCGACATGGCCTTCGACCTTGGCGAACAGAGTGTGGTCGGTGCCCATGCCGACATTAAGGCCGGGATGCCACGTGGTGCCGCGCTGGCGCGCGATGATGTTGCCGGGAATCACGCGCTCGCCGCCAAAGATCTTGATGCCAAGGCGCTTACCCTTGGAATCGCGTCCGTTTCGCGATGAACCGCCTGCTTTTTTGTGAGCCATGACCCGTCTCCGAAGCTATTCGTCTCTTAAGTCAATTCCTTGAAGGAATCATTCACTTTTTGTCACGCGGCTTTGCGCCGCGCATCACTTTTTGTCGCTCTTGCCCTTTGCGGCGGCCTTCTTCGCCGCGGGCTTCTTGGTGTCCGGCTTGGCGCGCGGTTTCGCCGCAGCCTTGGTCTTCGCAACGGGCTTCTTCGCCGGCGCTTTCTTCGCGCGCGCTCGTCTCCGTCATCCGCCGGCTTCACGACCTTTTCCCGCTTCGGCCGCGGGCCGATCGAAGGCTTGGCGTTGTCGGCGAGGATCTCGGTGATGCGAAGCACCGTGATCTCGTCGCGATAGCCGCGCTTGCGGCGCGAGTTCTTGCGCCGGCGCTTCTTGAAGGCGATCACCTTCGGGCCGCGCTTGTGCTGCAGCACTTCGGCCGCAACGGAGGCGCCGGCCACGGTCGGCAGGCCCAATGTCGGCGTGTCGCCGCCGAGCAGGAGCACCTCGCCCAGCTGCACGATCGTGCCGACGTCGCCGGCGATCTTGCCAATCTCGAGCACATCATCCGGAACGACGCGGTATTGCCGGCCGCCGGTCTTGATGACTGCGAACATCGTTTTATTCCTTCGTGTTCGATCCCGCACCTCGGGCTTGCCCGGGCCGGCTTCTTGTTCAGTCGTTATGGGTACGTGTCTCGCGCGATCCCGTAAGGACCATGCGCAAAAACAATCGGCGCGAGAAAACCCGCGCCGGGATTGGCCGGACTTATAGCGGCCGAGTGGCCTGAGTCAAGGCAAACGGGGCCGAAAAGGCGGCAAAATCGCCTAGAAACAGGCGAATAGCGAGTAGGGAGTGGCGAATGGCGGGCCCGATCCATTCGCTATTCGCCACTCGCCATTCGCCCTGAAACTATTGGGTTCCATCGCCGTTGTTCCCGCGGCAACACCGGGCAGGGACTCTCCAATGGCTGACGACGTCATTACCACCACGGGCATCGCCCATCATGGCGGCGCGCGCCTGCCCTCGGTCGATGTCGACAGCTTCAACCTCGAGCTGAAGGACGACGAGGGTTTCATCGGCGACCGGGCGTCGAAGGGCGCCTTCCGCAAGATTTTCGACCGCTGGCGCAAGCCGCTGCGCAAGTCCGGCAAGGACCCGTTCGGCGAGGTGCCGTCGGACGAGATCAGCAAGAAGGCGCTCGACGACATGCTGGTCGGCGACGACACCGAGGCCTCCGCCGTCGTGCACAGCGCGATCGAGGAGTTCGCGCAGGAGCTCGCGCACGTCACCCGCCGCTTCCTCAAGACCAAGGCCTGGGCCAAGACCGAGACCATCGTGGTCGGCGGCGGTTTTCGCGACTCCAGGCTCGGCGAGCTCGCGATTGCGCGCACGGAAATCATCCTGCATTCCGAGGACTTCAAGATCGACATGCTGCCGATCCGCTTTCACCCGGATGAGGCCGCGCTGATCGGCGCGCTGCATCTGGCGCCGTCATGGATCTTCGAAGGCTATGACTCGATCCTCGCGGTCGATATCGGCGGCACCAATATCCGCTGCGGCGTGGTCGAGACGCGCTGGAAGAAGGCGCAGGACCTGTCGAAGGCCGAGGTGTGGAAGGCCGAGCTGTGGCGTCATGCCGACGACGAGCCGACCCGCGAAGGCACGGTGAAGAAGCTGGTGAAGATGCTGAAGCATCTGATCGACGCCGCCGACGAGGAGGGCTTCAAGCTCGCGCCGTTCATCGGCATCGCCTGTCCCGGCGTCATCAACGAGGACGGCTCGATCGAGAAGGGCGCGCAGAACCTGCCGGGCAACTGGGAGAGCAGCAAGTTCAACCTGCCGCAGAGCCTGGTCGAGGCGATCCCCGTGATCGGCGACCACGACACCGCAATCGTCATGCATAATGACGGCGTGGTGCAGGGGCTCGCCGAAGTGCCGTTCATGCAGGACGTCGAGCGCTGGGGCGTGCTCACCATCGGCACCGGGCTCGGCAATGCGCGCTTCACCAACCGCAAGCGCGACAACGGCAAGTCCGACAAGAAGAACGGCGACAAGGACAAGAAGAGCAAGGATTGATGGTGGCTGCTTCGTAGGGCGGGCAAAGGCGCCCCGCGGCAACGCGTAGCGTTGTCGCGTGCGCCGTGCCCACCTTCACGAACACACCGCGGATGGTGGGCACGCTTCCGGTTTCGCGTGTTGAAGGATTTGCGTGCTGGAGTCGCTTTGCCCACCCGCAATTCCGACAGGCGGGGTAACCTTGATCGGTTACGTTAAAACGGCGCTTCGCGTTGATACCCCCGTCAGCTTCGCTAGCCTCACTCCCGCCGCACTCGGCTGTCCGGCGAGGCCGCACCTCGAAGGCCAGCAATTGCAATGAGACGGCACGGGACCGCCAGATGTTTTGCCGCGTATGGCGGTCCCACCTTGCTTTCAAGCGTGATCATATCAGGTTGAACTCTATCCACATCGGCACTTCGCTCCCTCCCCCCTTGCGGGGGAGGGTTGGGGAGGGGGGTATCGCAGATACATCTCTATCCGTAGACCCCCACCCCTAACCCCTCCCCGCAAGGGGAAGGGGAACGCACTTCGCTCGCGGAGAGAGTCCGCCTCAACCCCACCCCACCCTCGCGAAAAACCCTGCGATCTCCGCCGCCGCGCGATCCGGATCCTCGCGATGCGGAAAATGTCCGACGCCGTCGAACATCTTCAAGATCGAGCTTGCGAAACGTCTCGCCCATGCGGTCGGTCCAGGCATAGGGAAACAGCGGATCGTGCTCGGCCCAGCGCACGCAGGTCGCTACCTCGATCGGCGGAAGCCGCGGCGCTTCGCCTTGCATCATCTTGATGCGTCCCGCATGCGACGCGCGGTAATGCGCAAAGCCGCCGGCGAGATTGCCCGGCTTCATGAAATTGTCGGTGAAGGCGTCGAGCACCTCAATGAACGCGTCCTTGCGATAGGACCAGCTTTTCAGGAAATGCCCGATATAGAGTGCGGCAGCTCTCGCGCGTCGCGCCGACCAGAGCCGGCGCCATCTCCATCTGGTGGAACGACTGGTACCAGATGTGATTGAGCCGGTCGGGCGCGCCCATGCGCGGACCTATGCCGGGATAGACGAAATCGAAGAACAACAGCCCCGCCAGCCGCGCCGGCGCCGCGCGCGCCAAGGGCTGCATCGCAGCGCCGCCGACGTCGTGGCCGACGACGCCGAAGCGCTCCACACCAAGCGCGTCCATCAGCGCGAGCATGTCGGCCGCGTGCTGGTCCGGCCCGTACGGGCCGTCCGGTTTGTCGCTGTCGCCGAAGCCGCGCAGGTCGGGCGCGATCAGCGTGAAGCGGTCGGCAAGCCGCGTCATCACCGGCTCCCAGGTCAGCCAGAACTCCGGCCAGCCATGCAGCAGCAGCAGCGGCTGGCCCTTGCCGGTCCGCGCCACATGGAAGTCAGCGCCATTGGCGCGAACCGTCTGGTGCTCGATCATCGTTCCCGTCATGGCGTTCCCTCCCTCACGCTCGTCACGCCCGGGCTTGACCACCTTTCGTCATGGCCGGGCTTGACCCGGCCATCCACGTCTTTGTTCCAAGTACGTAAGAAAGACGTGGATGCCCGGCACAAGGCCGGGCATGACGAGTCTAATGAAAGTACCTCATCGCGCCTTGTCTGGGCAGCATTCCTCGCCTATTACACCGCCGACCACGGGGCTTATCGCCCGATTTTGGCGCCTGGAGAGGTGGCAGAGTGGTTGAATGCACCGCACTCGAAATGCGGCATAGGTGCAAGCCTATCGGGGGTTCGAATCCCTCCCTCTCCGCCACTCGCTTGAAATTTGGCGATGTTTATCGATCCGTGAAGTGGGTGACGGCGATGAAGATTGGGCCTCGGCCAGAGAGATGGCTCAGGAAGAAAGCCAAGCAAGGCATGCGCGGCTTTCCCGTTGGCACCGTTGCATTCTACGGCCCCGACGATCGGCGCGCCTCGAAAGTTGCCGTGTCGTTCATCCGACAGGAAGGGGCCGAGCCCGAATTGCGCCGCTGGTTTTCGGAAGCAGGCGATGTGCGGACCGACGAGACGATCTTTGGCGAGATAGCGGTACATCTGCAACAGCATTCGGTGCGCTCGGTGGCGATGGTGGATGGAATCATCGGTTGTCCGCACGAAGAGGGCACCGACTATCCGGTGGGCGAGGCCTGCCCTCGATGCCCCCATTGGAAAGGACGAGACCGCTTCACTGGGGAAGTCAACCCGAACGGATGATCGCCTTCGAGTTAGGTGCGACACAGCGCGAGTGAAGCGGGATCACGCCAAAGCCGCGAAGCGGCGATGGCGGACGTGTCCAAAACAAAATCGAGAACGCGAAAACCTCAGCTTGCCTTGCGCGACGGCGTAAGCGGCAGGTCCAGCTCCACCCGGTCGTGCATGACCTTCGGTATGATCCGGCCGCGCTCGCCCCGTTCGAGGCGGACCAGGCCGTAGCCTTCCATGGTTCGCAGCGTGCGCGACAAATTCGACTTGGCCTTGCCGGTGATCCGCGCCAGTTCGTCGAGCGAGCCGGGCGACTTCTCGGCGATGATGCGCAGCAGCGCGCGGTTGCCGGCCGACAGAATTTTGGCGAAGGACTCGGTCGACGTGAACCAGACCTTGGGTTCGCCGGCCGGCACGCGACGCTCGCCGCGCGCCACCGCCATGGTGCGCGCCTTTATCTCCTCGTAGCTCGCGATGCCAACCTTCAAGGTAGTCATGAGATTACTCCTCTCTCGCGCAACACCGCGTCCACGGTGTCCCAGAAGTCGGCGAGGAGGGTCGCCGCGTCCTGGTACTCGTAGGGCCGTACGCTCCGCTGGTGCCCCGGTTTAGCCGGAGTATGGCGATGATCCTGCGGTTCACCGCGCTTCTGCTTTCCGACCGGATGGGCGTTGTCGAAGCCGACCAGCCGCACGCCGTCCGGTCCATGCAGCGTCAGCGAGTAGTCGATGCCGTGCGGCTTCTCCGCCGACGCCGGCACCCGCGTCACCACGAAGCGCACCCAGTGGCCACCCTCCGGGTCCACGACGAGAACCTGCCCATCGAGGTCGAGAAGCACATCGAGGGTTGGATCACGCGGCTCCGTCACGGGCGATAGTTATCATACTGAAGCAACTCAAGCAAGATTGGCCCAGCCCCGAGACAGCGCCCTCGCCAACACCCTAGGACCAAGGGTCTGATATCGACTGTTGCCCCAACGACACGACGGGCAAAACACTTTCCGCTATTCAGAAGTCGCGTCAAAATGTCCAGCCCTTCGCGCAAAAATATATCGCTTTCCGAAATACGGAAATCGCCTTATATCTCTCCCCGTCCCGCACCTCATATGAGGGGCGTATCGATCGTCACAACTCGTTGGCGCGGGATGCAATGGACGCGGTCGTGCCGCAAGGCGTGCGGCAGGCTCGCGTACGGTCAAGCCGTGTGGTCCTGTCTCCCCGATGCTGGAGACAAGTGAGCGGAGATGCGATTTCGGCCTCACGGCCGAAACGCCGAGATCCATTCGCGACGGGGGCTATCAAGCCCGGTACCCCGGGGAGAGCGCGGAGTAAGCCGTAAAGCCGTTGCGCAGGGAGTGCCGGACCGTTTCGGCGAACCTGTGGTGACTACCTGACTTGTGGGCCTTCTACCCTTTCTGCCCACGAGGCTGCGGGTGCGTCAGGCGCCCGGCATTCCCTGCGCCCTCTGCGTCTCAGAGGGACAACGAATTGCAAAACTCGGGCGGGAATTCCTGCCGCGAGAATGTGAAGCCATGCCGTCGTAAAAGTCATGCACGCTCGCCGTCAATGCGAGCCGCGCCGGCGCGGCCGAGGCGGCGCTGCAGGCAAATTCTCTCCGACCGTGATCGTGATTTTTTTCGAGACGACGGGCGGATTGAACAGGAAGTGCTTGCCGTCGCCCAACACGAGCTGGAGCGTGTGCTTGCCGGGCTCCAGGTCGAGAACGGCCTCGGTCTGCCCCGCGGTAAAATGCTGATGGTTCTTGTCTGCCGGGATCGGTTCGTTCGGATTGAGCGGCTCGTCGACATCGATCAGCAAATGATGGTGGCCGCTGTTGATGAAGTCATCGCCGGCGTGGGTCACGCCCATGTCGTGCAGACCGAAACGGACCGTGACCGGGCTCTTGAGGGTTTCGCCGTCCTCAGGCGAAATGATGTACAGCATCGCGCTCTTTGGAGAAGGCCTCCCCTGCGCGTGGGCGAGACTCGCAACGGCGGCGAGCGCCGCGGCCAACACGATGCTGCGGATGATCTTCACACGCGTCCTCCAGCAGGGCTTTCAGGGAGAGCCGGACCTTCAAGGGGAGCCGGGCCTTCAAGGAGAGAGAGCAATCCGGAATCCATGCGTCGGGTATCGGGCGTTGCCGTAACTTTCACGATTCGCCGGACGCACATAACGCGTGTCGTTCCTCCAGGAGCCTGACCGAATGACACGATTTCCGCAATCCCCGCTTTCGACCCACGCCGAACCGTTGATTGGGGCACCCTGATAATTCCGGTGCCAGCAATCTTCCACCCATTGGTCGACGCCGCCGCCCATGTCGTGCAGGCCGAACGGGTTCGCCTTGAAGCTTCCGAGCTTGAGCGGCTGCTCGGCAGCCGCGACCGTCACGCAGTTCCTGCAGTTGGCCATGTCGACCTGAAACTCGTCACCCCACCAGTACCTGGTTTGCGTTCCGCCGCGCGCGGCGTACTCCCACTCGGCTTCGCTCGGCAGCCGGTATGGCTTGTGCGTCGCCTGTGCGAGCCAGGCGACATATTGCTTGGCATCGTCCCAGCTCACATTGGTGACGGGCGCCTCAGCCTTGTCCGCCGACGCGAACGGGCATGCTTTTGCCGCGGCGCATTCGTTCCATTCGCGAACCGAAACCGGATACCGGCTGATCGCAAACGGCTTGATGGTGACGTGATGAACCGGTTTCTCCGAGGCGTCGTCATTGCTGCCCATCGCGAACGTGCCGCCCTTGAGCGTGGCCATCTCCGGCTCCTGAGGTCCGCTCGTCTGTGGCGAGGGCGCATCCTGCAACGCCGCCCGTTTGTCTGCCGGCGCAACCGAAGGAACGGGAGCGGGCTCGACCTGAGTCGTCGCGGGAACGGACTGCAACGATGGAGGAACCGGTGCCGACGCCTCCAGTTTGAGTTTCGGCATCAAGTACCAGACCGCTGCGCTTGCAAGCACGAGCCACAGCAGGCCGAACGCCGCAACCAGAACATTGGTCCGTTGCCTTCGGGTCTTGAGTGCAGCCGGGTCCGGAAGGACACGGTAGATTCTTCACCGGATCGGTGATGTTCTTGACCTTACGGTCTCCGAGCAACTCATATCCGCAAACCAGCTTGTTCTTGATCTGCTCGTAGATACCGCCGGAGATGTAGACCTGTCCGGGGTCGGTCATGCGTTCAATACGCGAGGCGACGTTGACGCCATCGCCATAGATGTCGTCGTCCTCGATAATGACGTCACCGAGATTGACGCCGATGCGGTACTCGATCCACTGATCCTTTTCCAGCCCGGCGTTAAGTCCGGACAGGTTTTGCTGAATGACGATGCTGCAGCGTACGGATTCGAGAGGGCTGTCGAAAATTGCGACAAAGCCGTCGCCGGTCGTTTTGATCAGCCGTCCGTAGTGTTCGGTAATGGTGGGCTCGATGACGTCGCGCTGAATACGCCTGACACGCGCATGCGTATCCTCTTCATCGTAATCCATCAGGCGGCTATAGCCGGCGATGTCGCCAATGACGATCGCAGCCAGACGACGCGGAGTCAGCCCGCGCGCCGGGGCACCCGGGACGCTATTCCTGTCATTCTTGCCGGTTTTGATATCGCGAATTTTGTCGCCCATGGGCGGGTGCCATCTGAGACCGGTTTCTGCCGGCAGCGCCGGACCAGAGCGGCTTTTGAAAAGTTTCCTTGTCCGCGAAGCGACGAACCTGTCTTCAATATAGCTTCGTCGCCAACTTACCAAACGGGGTCAGTTCTTGCCAGCCGAAATATGTCAGTTTTGCTGACATCTCCGGGATCAGGGTCCCGGCTGAACCGCGGGAAAACCGGAAACATCGCTATAACCCATCCCGACCCGCGCCTCACAGGAGGGGCGTATCGATCGTCACGACCCTGCAAAACTCAACGCCATCAGCCCGTGACTCAAAAGCCACACCCGTTCCAAATCACGCCGCGCCATCCCTGCGCTTCGAAGCAGCCACCTTTCCGCCCGCATCCGGCGGCGATTTGGCACGCGGGGCCGGGCTGGGAACGACGGGTGCAAGATGTCATCCATCAGCCATGCGCGTCACAACGCGCCACAGCTTGTGACCATCATGCTCGCCGCGGCTTCGCTTGCGGCCTGCGCGCGAACCTCGGTCGTGTCCGACCGATCGGACTGGCGCAGCGCGCCGCGGCAGGCCGTCGCGCATCATCAGCCTTCTCCTTCGCCTCGGCCCGTTAGCGTCGTGCGCCGGCACGACGCGCCCGCGCACACCGATATCGCGAGCACGAATGCGCCGGGCGGTCTCGCCAGCTTCTACACCGAGGGCAGCAAGACCGCGAACGGCGAGACCTTCAACACCCACGAGCTCACCGCGGCCCATCCCTCGCTGCCGTTCGGAACGAAGCTCCGCGTCACCAATGTCTCGACCGGCCAATCTGTCACCGTGCGCGTCAACGACCGCGGGCCGTACGTGCCGGGCCGCGTCGTCGATGTCTCCTATTCGGCGGCCGAACAGCTCGGCATGGTCAGGGGCGGCGTCGCCAAGGTGAAGCTCGACGTGGTGCAGTAATCAATTCGAATCAAATTCGTTCGAAATCGTTTCGTCAATTCCGAGCATTCACTCTCAGCATATCCCAACGAATGCGCTGTAAATCCTATCCAGTAACGATCAAGCGCAGGGGTAGGTGAAAGTCATGCTGGCAGCGAACAGGCGTAGAAGCGAACGTCGGGTCTGCAGGAGTCTCGCGAAAATTCAGTTCGGCACCGGCGGCTTGCCGCGCGACTGCATGATCACCGACATCTCCGACGGCGGCGTGAAGGTCGTGGCCGAGCACCTCGTGCCGCCGCCGGAGTTCACGCTGATCTTCTCGACCGGCAATCCCCGGCAATGCCGGCTGGCCTGGCAGATCGGCTGCGAATTCGGCGCCGAATTCATTCGCTAGAACTCACAAAAGACGATTTCCGGCCGCAAGCGCGGCCGGATTAACGCGGCCTTAGGGTTAAGCTGCAACGATTTCCCGGCCAGCCCATCCGCAGGCCGAGAGTTCATGTCCAAGTCAGCGTTCAAACGAGGTCGCCTGCCGCGACGCCTGGTCGTCGCAGCCTCGTCGGCATTGCTCGCGTTCGCGCTCGCCGGCTGCCAGACCACCGCTTCGAACGAGGTCACGGGATCGCTCGGCGACAAGGCCGAGGCGAGCGCCCCGTCCGGCCGTCGCGGCGAGGTCGATGCGCTCCGCGACCGCTACAAGGCCAACCCGCAGGATCCGGCTGCCGCGCTCGCCTACGGCAAGGCGTTGCGCGCGAACGGTGAGAAGTCGCAGGCCGTCGCCGTGCTGGAGCAGGCGGCGCTCACCAACCCCCAGAACAAGCAGGTGCTCGCCGGCTACGGCCGCGCGCTGGCCGACAACGGCAATTTCCAGCAGGCGTTCGACGTGCTGACGCAGGCGCACACGCCGGAAGATCCGGACTGGCGCATCCTGTCGGCACAGGGCGCGGTGCTCGATCAGCAGGGAAAATTCGAGGAGGCGCGGCATTACTACGCGAGCGCGCTCAAGATCGTGCCGGATGAGCCCTCGGTGCTGTCCAATCTCGGCATGTCCTATCTGCTGGCGAAGGACCTTGCGAAAGCCGAAGCGCTTCTGGGCCGCGCCTACGAGCACAACAAGGCCGATCCGCGGTTGCGGATGAATTTCGCCGTCGTGCTCGCTCTCGAAGGCCGTCTGGCCGAAGCCGAGGACCTCCTGAAGGCCGGCGTGCCGTCCGATGAGGGCAATGCAAGGGTCGCCGAGTTGAAGCGGCTGCTCGCCAAGGGCAAGCCGGAGCGAAACGCCAAGGCGGGCTAAAGCGCGATCAGCCCGCGATCAGCCGCTTGATCGGGCTCAGCAGCGAGCCCCTGGGCTTCTTGACGTCGCCGTGGCCGGTCAGCTTGCGGGCGATCTCCAGGAATAGCTTGCTGGTGCGGTGGTTCGCCGAGATTTCGGCGATCATCTGCCCGTTATTGGCGGCGGTGCCGAACAGCTTCGAGATCGAACGGGATCGCCGCGACCGGCTGGCTCTCCAGCGTCTTGGCGAAGCTGCCCGTGTCGATCTCCGGCCGGCGGGGCATGCCGACCTGGTTGAGGCAGAACAGCGGCACGTGATCGTTCGGCCGCGCCGCCTTCAGCGTGTTGAGGATGTTCTTGGCGTTGCGCAGGTTGGCCAGATCAGGCTCGGCGACGATGAGAATGTCGTCGGCGCCTTCCAGCGCGCGCCGCGTCCATCCGGACCATTGATGCGGAACGTCGAGCACGATGCAGGGCGTGGTCATGCGCAGCGTATCGAAGATCGCGTCGAACGCGTTGACGCCGAAATCGTAGACCCGCTCCAAGGTCGCGGGCGCCGCCAGCAGGCTGAGATGGTCGGTGCATTTGGAAAGCAGGCGGTCGAGCAGCGCGCTGTCGGGACGGTCGGGCTGGAACACCGCGTTCGCAATGCCCTGCATCGGGTCCTGGTTATAGTCGAGGCTGGCGGTGCCGAAGGCGAGATCGAGATCGATCACCACCAAATCCAGCGTGAGGTTGCGCGCGATCGCCCAGGCCACGTTGTGCGCCACGGTGGAAGCGCCGACGCCGCCCTTGGCGCCGACCACGGCGATCACCCGGCCGGCGGTCACGGTCTCGGTGGACGAGAACAGGCTGCAGATCGAGCGCACGATGTCGAGCACGGCGACCGGCCCGACCACGTAGTCGTTGACGCCGCGGCGCACCAGCTCGCGATAGGGCACGTCGTCGGCCTCGTTGCCGACCACGATGACGCGGGTGCCGGGGTCGCAGACATGCGAGAGCTCGTCGAGCAGAGGCACGAGCTCGCCCCTGCCGCTGCTTTCCAGCACGATCACGTTGGGCGTGGGCGCGTTGTGGTAGGCCTCGACGGCGGCCGCCATGCCGCCCATCTTCACCGTGAGATGCGCTTTCGCGAGGCGGCGGTCGTCGCCGGCCGATTTTATCGCGGCGGCCGACGCCTGGGTTTCGCAGAACGCCTGCACCGAGACGCGCGGCGCGGCCTGGATGTGGTCGCTCGATGGCCGCTCCGGCGGCGCCGGCAGCTCGGAGGCCTGTTTGATCGCCTGTTCGATTTTCTTTTTTGTGTCGCTCATTGTTTGCCTACGTCATTTGCCCACGTCATTTGCCTACGTCGCTGAGCTTGGCCCTTTCGCCTTCGGGATAGGTGGTCGCGCTGGAATTACCCTGGCGATATTTCTCGAAGCCCTCGGTGCGCCGCGCGGTGTAGGCGGGCGTCTCCGAGCGCGGCTGCACCAGGTCGGACGGATTGGCGACCATGGCCGCGAGGTTGCGCTGCGTCGCGCAGCCGAAATTGTAGTACTGCTTGTTCTCGTTATAGAGCGGGTTGTCGAGGTTCGGACCGAGATCGTCCGGCCATTTGCCGCAAGGACCCGCGGTCGCAGCGATCTTGGTGTAACTCAAGCGGATCGGCGTCAGTTCCTGCGGATTGGCGGGACGATAGGGCTGCGTGGCGATGCCGTTCGCCGGCACGCCGCCCGCCATCAGCACCGAGCGGATTTCGCCCATGGTGGACGCGGCCGCTTTGGCGTTCGCCGAGTCCACCGGCACTTCGACGAGCACGCCGCCGGTGCCTTCGCGAACCCAGGTCCGCGCCAGTCCCATCACATCGTCGCGCTGCGTCGCGGTCAGGCCGCCGCGGCCGTGGCCGACGAAGACCACCGTCGTCTTGGTGGCCTCGGTGATCGCGATCGGGTGGCGCAGCCGGTAATCGTCGGCGGCACCCGAGGTCACGTAGTCCTGGGATGCGGTGTGGCATCCGCCGAGGATGGTGGACAGGCCGATCAGGGCGCCTGCGAGGCGCAAAATGTGACGGCGTCCGGACTGTGCTGTGTGGGTCATCGTCTCGTCCTCAGGTCCCTCGCGTTGTGCCCGCGCCATGTCTCAATCGATGAAGAATCCGAAGTTGAACTGCTTGCCGGTCACGGGGTCGGCCTGCGCAGCGATGCCGTAGATGCGGTTCATGCGCGCGAGCAACGTCGATTGTGAATCGGACGCCGGCGCAAATCCGTCGTCGGGACGCGACAGCTCCTTCTGCGAAACGGCGCGCACCACATAGGGCGTCACCAGCACCATCAGCTCGGTCTCGTTGTTGACGTAGTCCTGGCTGCGGAACAGCCCGCCCAGGACCGGCAGCTGGTCCGCACCGGGAATGCCGTTGATCGCCTGCTTGGTCTGCTGCTGGATCAGGCCGGCCATCG
Source organism: uncultured Alphaproteobacteria bacterium (assembly GCA_963732085.1). Classification (GTDB taxonomy): domain Bacteria; phylum Pseudomonadota; class Alphaproteobacteria; order Rhizobiales; family Xanthobacteraceae; genus Bradyrhizobium. Next base: position 487,356 of record CAVSYJ010000005.1, read on the forward strand.
CCATCGAGCCGCCGGAGGGAATCTCCAGCGTGGTTTCGGCGCGGCGGGTCCGGACCGACGGAATGGTGATGGAGTTGGTCGTGGTCGCGCTGGCGGATTGCGAAACGGTAATCGCGTTGTCGTTGGAGAGCTCCGAGACTTCCGTCATCACGCGCAGGCTGATGCGGCCTTCGGCCAGCACCACCGGCGTGAAATTGAGCGAGATGCCGAACTTCTTGTAGGTGATCTGGGTGGTACAGACATGGGTGACCGGATCGCAGGAGTAGCCCGCGGGGATCGGGAATTCGCCGCCGGCGATGAAGGTCGCCGACTCGCCCGAGATCGCGGTCAGGTTCGGTTCGGCCAGCGTGCGGACCACGCCGGCACTTTCCATCGCCCGCATGATCGCGCTGACCGTCGGTATGCCCTTGGGCGTGGAAACCGCCTGCAGGCCGTTACCGGCCACCAGCGGCGCGCCGAGCGCGGTAAAAGGATTGCTGTTGTTGAAGTTCACCACCGCGGTGCCGACATTCATGCTGGCGGAGAGATCGACGCCCATCTGCTTGATGATGTCGCGGCGGACTTCGGCGACATGCACCTTCAGCATGACCTGGTCGCGGCCCTTGACGACGATGCTGTTGACGACCTTGTCGCCGCCGCCGACCAGCCGCGCGGCGATATCGCCGGCCTGTTGCGCCTCGACCGGGCTCGTCACCGAGCCGCTCAGCACCACGCCCTCGCCGACGCCCTCGATCTGCACGCCCGGCAGGATCTGATGCAGGGCGGCGCGAACGCCGTTGAGGTCGCGCTTGATGGCGATGTCATAACTTGCGATCTGCTGGCCGTCGGCATCGAAGAACACGACGTTGGTCTGGCCGATGCCGACGCCGATGACGTAGGCGCGCTGCGAGGAGCGGATCACGGCATTGGCGATCTTGGGATCGCCGATCAGCACGTCCTTGGCCTCGCGCGGCAGGTCGATCACGACGGATTTGCCGATGCCGAGCGCAAGAAAGCGCGTTTTTGCCGGGATGCTCGCTGTCGTGTGCACGACCGGCTCGGCCGGCGTGCTCGCATCGGCATGCGGGCTTACGGCGGCAGGCGCAGTGGCGGGTGGCGTCGTGGCGGGCGGCGCGACGGCCGGCTCGTCGGCGGCGCGCGCGAAATTGAGCTGCAACGCCAGCGCGACGATGGCGGAAGCGGAGAGGGCGCGGATGAGGAGAGATCGGGTTGCCCTGCTGTTCATTTGGGATCCTCGGTCACTTTCTGTGCCGTGACGCGGCGTGCGAATGGCATGGACGCCGTCGCTGCCGGTGCAGGTTTGATTGTGGGGGTCTGTTCGTCCGAGAACGCCGGGCGCGCGACGGCTGACGTCGCGGTCGCGCCTGATGGCACGGAGAGCTCGTGATCGATTTCGCGCGCGGACGAGGCGGCAACGCCGCCGGCGCAGAGCGCGACGATCAGACGACAGTTCGGGCGGTAAACATACTCTTAACGCTACTCACTCCTGCCCTAAGGCTGGTCGGTTCCCCTATCCCCGCAAGCAGGGTTACGCAGCAAAGGTGTAAGGGGACTTGAAACAGGCAGAATGCATGGAGCGGTAACCGGGGGAATCGTCCTCATGGTGAACGGGACGTTATCGCGCGCGGCGCATGGACGCGCCGGCACAACCTATGGAGAGAGGTAACGACGTTCTACAATGCGGGTCAGGCGGCGTGAATGCGCCGCGAGCGCTCCTCGCAGGCGGCGGCCTCGCTTGTGGCAAGCCGCTCCAGCCGCACCGCGACATGCTTGTGATACGGCGTGCGCGCGACCGGATCGCAATTCGTCGCTGTCGGTCAGCGCATTGACCCGCGGGCCGTTGCTCAAGCGTTCGCCGTCGCTTGCAGGATAGGATTGGCCGTAACCATGCGGCAGCGCGAGCTGGCCAGGGCGCAAACTGTCGTCGGTCTTGCAGCGGGCGACAATACGGCCGGCGGGCGATGCGACAGCGACCCATTCGCCGTCGCGTGCGCCCAACGCCTCGAGGTCCCTGGTGTTGATCAGCAGTGCGCCATCGGGATCGTCGCGCCGCCAGGCCGGATCGCGAAAAATCTGGTTGGCGTTGAACATGCGCCGCTGGCCGGCGGCAAGCACGAACGGATAGTCCTTGCGTGCTGCGGCTTGCACGGGATCGAGCTGCGCCAGCCATACCAGCATCGGCGCGATCGCAAGCCGCACCTTGCGGTCGGGATGACTGACCAGCGACCACACGTCGTCATAGCTGTGCGCGGTGAAGGCGGCGCCGCTGCGTCCGCCGACGATGGCGTCGAACAAGGCATCGCCGAGCGCCTCGTTCGGAGTCGTGCCGTTGCCGCCGATCGCGCGGCGCACTGCCTCGGGCGAACGCTTCGCACATGCCTGCGCCGCCTGCCACAGCGGTGCGGCGGCCGCGGTCCCGTCGGGCAGCGTCTGACCGAGCGTATGATACAGCACCAGCGCACCGATCGCCGCCGCGCTCGGATTGGCGCCCATGAAGGCGCGAAGTTCGTGAGCGAACGCGACACGCGAGTGCAACGCGGCCTCGCGGAGCGGCGCCAGCGCATTGTCTCCCGGCAGCAGGCCGAGCGCACGCGCCAGCCGCGTGTAGATCTCGGGCTCGGGCAGGGTACCCTCGAGCGGCGGCACCACGCCGGCGCGCACATGGAAATAGTTGGTCGGGAATTCGAAGTTGAACAGCGTGAATTCAGTCTTCTCATATTGCGAGGAGGCCGGCAGCACGTAATGCGCCAGCCGCGCCGTCTCGGTCATGGCGACGTCGACCACGACGCACAGTTCGAGCGCACGCGAGCGCCTTCTCGACCTCCGCCGTGTTCGCCGCGGTATTGGCCGGATTGGAGCTGTCGATCCATACGCCGCGCAGCCGGTCCGGATGATCGTTCAAGACGGACTGCGGAAACACGTTGGGCGGCAGCAGGCCGCCGATCACTTCGGTCGACGGTCGCGGCGAATTGCTGGTTTGGCGAGTTGCCCCACAAGGGCTGCAGCCATGAGTGCAGCTGGTTGGTGCCTTTGCGGCCAAAGCTGCCGGTCAGCATGATCAGCAGCTTTTCAAGATATGAGTTCAGCGTCGAGTTGACGCCCTGCTGGATGCCGAGCTCGACCCGCACGGTCATCGCCTTTGCCGCAGCAATCATGTCGGCGCAGCGCTCGATCTGGTCGAGCGGGATATCGGCGGCGGCGGCCCATTCCGCGACGGGAATGCGGAGCAGGGCGGCTTTCACCTCGTCAAAGCCAATGGTGTGCTGAGTGACAAAGTCATGGTCGAGTGCGTCGCGGCGCACCAGCGTGGCGAGAATGGCGCCGAGCAGGAAAGCGTCGGCGCCCGGCCGCACCGCCAGATGCAGATCGGCCATCTCGGCGGTCTCGGAGCGGCGCGGATCGATCACGATCATTTTTCGCGCGGGGTCCTTGCGGATTTGATTGAGGTGATCGCGCGCGTTGGGGAAGCCGTGCGCGATCCAGGGATTGGCGCCGATCACGAACAGCAGGTCGCAATGGTGCACGTCCTCGGCGGTGTGGCAGGTCTGGCTGCCGAACATGTGTCCGTTGACCCAGAAATCGCCGGTCTTCTCCTGCGACAGCGCGTTGAAGACATGGCGCGAGCCCAGCGCGCGCAGGAAGCCGGTGGCATAGGCGCCGCCGGCATGGTTGCCCTGGCCGCCGCCGCCATAGAGCGCGAGGCTCTTGCCGCCGTGGCGGTCGACGAGATCGCGCAGGCGCGCGGCGATTTCGGCGATGGCAGTGTCCCAGTCGATCTCGTCGAAGCCGCCGTCGGCGCGGCGGCGCAGCGGCGTGGTCAGGCGGTCGCGGTGATGGGCATAGTAGGGAATCCGCGCGGCCTTGTTGCAGAGATAGCCCCGCGATTTCGGATTGTCGCGGTCGCCGCGCACCTTGGCGATCTTGCCGCCGTCGACCAGAACCTCGACGCCGCAATTGACGTAGCAGATGTTGCAGGCGGTCTTGCGCCATTCTGGGCCCGGCATCGCATGGTCCTCCCGGATCGGATGCCCGGATATTACATGATGATCGTCATAAAAACAACCGCTGCCGGGCAGATGCCGGACCGGTTCCCGCGCTTTCCGTTGGCGCGCACATGGGCTATCCCGGTGATATGGACAAGTTGACGGATCAAAACCGGCGAGCATGCCGCAGGCCGCGGGCTGGGCCGGCGCGATCGCGCTGGTCGGCTTCATCCTGGTCGCGACCGCGCAGGCCTCCAACATGATCCTGGCGCGCGGCCTCGCCGGTTCGGTGCCGCCCTTCGCGCTGGCGTTCTTCCGCTGGTCGATCATCTTCCTCGGTCTTGCGCCGATCGCGCTCGCGGAAATCCGGCAGGGACGGATTCCACTGGCAAAGGACGCATGGCCGATCCTCGCCGCCGGCTTCCTCGGCATGTTTCTCTGCGGCGGGCCGGTGTATGTCGCGGGTATCTCGACCACGGCGATCCACATCGCGCTGATCATGGCGCTGTCGCCGATCGTGGTGCTGCTGATCTCGGCCGCGCTCGGCATGGAGCATATCGGCCCGCTGCAATGGCTTGGCACCGGCGCTGGCGCTGGCCGGCGCGCTGCTGATCGTGACCGGCGGCCACCCCGAAGCGCTGGTCAAGTCGAAGGCGGCATGGGGCGATCTGCTGGTCGTGTTCGCGATGCTCGGCTGGTCCGGTTACACACTGGTGCAGTCGCGTGTCGCGCCGCAGGCCTCGCTGCTCGCGCGCATCAGCCTGTTCTCCGCGGCAGGCGCGCTGTTCTCGCTGCCTTTGGCGATCCACGAAATGTGGATCGCGCCGGCGGCGGTCTTCAGCATGAAGGCGGCCGAGGCTTATCTGTTTGCGGGCCTGGTGCCGGGCCTGATCGCCTATGCCGGCTTCGCCTGGCTCGCCGACCGCTTCGGTTCGGTGCGCACCTCGCTGGTGCTCTATGTCGGCCCGGTCGCGAGCGCGCTGCTGTCGTTCCTCGTCCTCGGCGAGCCGCCGACCTTGATCCATCTTGTTCGGCGGCTTGCTGATCCTCGGCGGCGTCTGGGCGAGCCTGCGGAAGTAGGCGCGCAACCACGCTACGCTTACCTCATGACCACGGAACAAAAGATAATCGCTACGACTTATCGGCGCAGGCTCTCATCGAGGCTCAACGAACATGAAGATGCTGAAGCGTCTCTTTCTTCTCGCCCGGCAGCGCCGGGAAAATCCCGAATCGACCAGCTATCCGCCGCTCCTGGTCGAGCCCGACGAGTTCGCTCGCCTCGTCGGCAGTGGTCGCGTCGACGATTTGCGGATCCTGGCGCAGAAGCTGAGCGGGCGTCCGCGGGCGCACGCTTAGCCCCCGATTTGTCAGCGGCGTCTATTGCGCTTTCTCGTGATTGGCGATGCCGATCGCCTTGAAATCGTAAGTCGCGATAGAATTCGGTGCGATAGGCGCCCCAGGCCATGGTCTCGAAGATGCGGTTGACCTCGCGCAGCCTTGAAGCCGGTAGCCGCAGGGTCACGACCTGCCCGATCCCCATCAGCACATACCAGCTCACGACCTCGACGCCGTTGGGCGGAAACGCCTTGTAGAAGCCCTGCTTCTCCAGCTGCGCGTTGAGCTCGGCGAGCGGACGCGACTGGTCATGCTTCAGAAAGATCGTGAGCATGACCGCATTATCCGGCGTCGGTGTCGCGGCATCGCTCGGTGTTGGTGACTGCGCGTTGCTGGTACTGAACAACACGGCCGACGCCAGCACGGCCAGCGCCGTCAGCAAGATCCGTCCTCGTCGCATGTCTCTACTCCCTTTCCACAAGCGCTTGTCGCGCCATTGGGAGCGATCATCGACGGAACGAGGGCGGCTGTAAACGCGAAAATTCAGCGCGCGCGATATTCTCCCGAGATGTCCTTGCCGGTGTAGTCGGTCATCAACGCGGTCGCGATCAGGGTGATCACGGCGCAGGCGGCGATATAGGCCGCGATCGCGGTCGAAGAGTTGAAGGTGCCGAACAGCCAGGCCGCGATCAGCGGCGCCGGTCCGCCGGCGATGATCGACGCAAGCTGATAGCCCAGCGAAGCGCCGCTGTAGCGCAGCCGTCCGGTAAAGCTTTCGGCGATCAGCGCCGCCTGCGGCCCGTACATCATGTCGTGCGGGATCAGCGACAGGATGATCGCGAAGAAGATGATCGGCTGCGATCCGGTGTCGAGCAGGGCGAAATAGATGAAGCCGAACACGCCGGTCACGGCGGCGCCGATCATGTACATGTTCTTGCGCCCGATCTGGTCGGACAGATGGCCGAACAAGGGAATCGAGACGAACGACAGCATCGAGGCCGCCAGCACCGCGATGAGCAGGAAGTCGCGCGAGACGTGCAGCGTGCCGGTGCCGTAGGAGAAGATGAAGGCGGTGAAGATGTAGAACGGCGCCTGCTCGGCCATGCGCGCAAAGGCCGAGAGCAGGATTTCCTTCGGATGCTCCATGATCACCGTGAGCATCGGCGTGCGGTCGATCTTCTGCTCGGCCAGCAGCTTGGCGAACACCGGCGTCTCCATGATGCCGAGCCGGATGTAGAGGCCGACGCCGACCAGCACGAGGCTCAGCGCGAACGGAATGCGCCAGCCCCAGGCAACGAAGTTGTCGCCCGACATCTGGCTGAAGGCGAGCACGGCGAGGTTGGCGAGGAACAGCCCGCAGGGCACGCCGAATTGCGGCCAGGATGCGATCAGCCCGCGCGACTTGTCGTTGCGCGCCCATTCCATCGACATCAGCACCGAGCCGCCCCATTCGCCGCCGACGCCGACGCCCTGGATGAAGCGCAGCACGGTCAGGAGGACCGCGCCCCAGATGCCGATGCTCTGATAGGTCGGCACGAGGGCGACCGCGGCGGTGGCGAGCCCCATCAGCAATAACGTTGCGATCAACGTCGATTTGCGGCCGATGCGGTCGCCGTAATGGCCGAAAATCGCGGCGCCCACCGGGCGCGCGATAAAGCCGACGGCATAGATCGCGAAGGCTTCCAGCGTGCCGACCCATGGGTCGGAATGCGGGAAGAACAGTTTGGCGAAGACCAGGCCGGTGACGGTCGAATAGAGGAAGAAATCGTACCACTCGATCGCAGTGCCGATGGTGGAGGCGATCACCGCACGGCGAAGCTGGAGCTGATGTTCGGAACTGGAAAGCGAGACGGGATCGGTGGATATGGCCATGGGCGCGCGCTCCTGATGTCCCCAAACTTTTCTGGTTTTGGCGAGAACGTTCAGGCGAGGTTTCGGGTTCCTTGCAACTTTGGGGAAATGCCTCATTCAAAAGGCTTATTCCGGCCAGCCGCTCACGCTCTCGTCATGTGTGAACCAGATCACACAAATCCGGGGTTTCACGGGCTATTAACCAGCAAGCCAGCGCGGCTCACGCATTTGAGGACGAGATCATGTCAACGCGTCGCAAGGCATATTGGTGGTTCTGGTTCGTGGCCTCGGGACGTTTTCTCGAGACCTTTTTGAACCTGCGCAGCAAACGCAGCTAACACGGCGTGTTGCAGCGCCAGATTTTTTCTCTCGCCGCTCCTTTGGGCACGATCTTTTTCGGAAAACCGCTTCACACCTCCGCATCAAGTGCGGGGCAGGCCTTTTCCGGATCATGCCCTAGTGCCCACTTTCCGAAGTCCGCGCTTCCATCGCCGCAATATCTTTTCGCGGACTTCGGAAAGTTATGGGCACTAGCAATCTATGATTCTAGTGCCGCTTTCGATCTGAAGTCCCTGAACCCGATTTTGCCGCAAGTGAGTCAGGGACTTCAGATCGGCGGCACTAGGCGGCGTTGATCAGCTTCATGAAATTGGCCGCGCCTGACGTCATGGCGTCGCGGCCCTTCGAGGCCAGTTGCGCGAGCTTGCCCGCCAGTGAATCGCTTCTGCGCAGCCGCTGCGAGGCCAGCACGTGGCCGACCTCAGCGGGGAAGCGGCTGACCTCGGCTTCGACGAGGCTCGCGATCAATTCCATCAGCGACGTCAACCGTTCGCCCCAGGCCGACTGATCGAGCTGGTCGATGCGAAGCTGCAGCGCATGTTCGATGTCGTAGATTTCGGCGAGGAGATCGCGCGCGACGATCACCCGGTTGTTCCTCAGCGCGATCAGCAGCGCCGCGCGATCGTCGTCGATGCGGTCCAGCACCATCGCGATCGCGATCGCATAAGGCGTCGCGGCGATGTCGGCGGCGCTGCGGCTCGCCGCCGCCTTGGTGGCGAGGAAGATCAGCTGCCATGGCGTTCGCAGCCGCCGCGCGATCAGTGCGACCGCAAACGGGACGGCGTCGGCATTTTCCCTGGCAAAGCCGTGCAACAGCGCGGTCGTCTTGCGGACCTGCGCATCGTCGAATTTTGCGATGCTTTCCGGCAGCGCCGAGTTGAATTTGGCGAGCGCGTCGCGCGCGCTCAGCGCCTGCATGATCTTGACCAGATCGTCATAGGCCGTGCGCGATGCGGTGTAGGTCGCAAGCTTGAAGCGGGTGTGGCCCGCGCTGTCGGCATCGCGCAGCGTGCTCTCGAGATATTTGAAGACCTTGGTCTGGAACGCGGTGACCGCCTCGCGGGCTTCCCCCTGCTTGCCGCCGGCGACCAGATCCTTCACCTGGTGCACGAAGTCGCGCGTCATGGTCGGCAGCAGGTCGCGGCTGATCCATTCCCAGATCGGCCCGAGCGAGCCGCGTGCAATCCTGCCGGAATTGGCGTGCTCGGGCGCGCCTTCGCTCAGCAAGGGATTGAGCGGCGCAAAGAACAGGCGCGGTGGCGAGTTGGTGTCCTTGCCGGCGCCGTCCATGCCGAACTCGGCGCGCAGCTTGGCCTGGATGTCGGCCGAGCGGGGCACTTCGACCCCGCAGAGTTCGAGCCGCTCCAGTTCGGAGAGCAGGCTTTTGCGCGTCAGCGGACTCAGTCGCGCCAGAAAATCCCACAATTGCATCATGGCACGCCGCAGTGTCTCCGTGGCCAACCGATCTCTGGAGGCATTTGCGCGCTCGCAATCGGTGTCCAGCAAAGCAGGCGGGCGTTAATAAGTGGTAATCTGGTGTGCACGGAATCGTGCGTAGTCGGCAAATGACTGATGCATCTGGAATTTCACGTCTGTTGACGCTCGCCGGAAAGCTGATTTTTCCGGCATTCCCGTCGTCTTACGGTTCCAAAAGTTAACGACTGGCCGTGGCGGCATCGCCGCGTTGCTGCTTTCAAACGACGACTGCCGCCATCTGAAGTCCCTGACTCACTCTCTGAAAAATCGGGTTCAGGGACTTCGGAAAGTGGGCACTAGTAGAAATCCTCTTCCGCAAAGGACGCAAAGCGCGGCGTGGAGCGCACGGCGATCGCCGCGGGCTTCGGCGCGGGCGGAACGATGGTGATGGCCCAGCACGGCGGCACGCTTGCGGTCTTCGCCAGCACCGAGCGGACATGGCCGATGATGGTCGCGTTGCCGTCGCGGACGGTCGCGGCCCGCCCGTTGAACTGGGCAATGCGGAAACGCCGGACTTCCTTCTGGTCGGCGGTCTCGTAGGTGAACATGGAAAGCTCTCCTGTGCTTTCCGCCACTATCGCGTTTCATCGTTAGCCAGAGATGAAAATCGGCAGCCGTACAAGTACGATTGAGGAAATAATGCGCGCGCTTCTAAGCGCGATTGCGTGCATAAGACGGATTGAAGACGACGACACGAGCGCGATTTTGTTCAACGGCGCGACAGCGGCTTCGTGCTGCGGCTCGTCTCGGTGCAATGCGGGTGCACCAGCCGGTCGTAGTGGGTCCTGACCGTGCCGTAGCATTCGCATGTGGCTTTCTTCAGCGCCTCGAGATCGAGAATCTGGATGTGGCCGCGGCTGTAATGGATCACGCCGGCCTGCTGCAGCGTGCTGGCCACCATCGAGACGCTGTTGCGCCGCACGCCGATCATTTGCGCCATCAATTCCTGCGTCAGCACGAACTTGGCGCCGCCCGAGAGGTCGTGGATCTGCAGCAGGCATCGCGCGATGCGCGCTTCGACCGAATGCGCGGCATTGCAGCCGGCGGTCTGCTGAACCTGCGCATAGGTCGCAAGGCCATGCCGCATCATCAGCGCGCGCAGCGTGGCGCTTCGATCGGCCGCGGCGTGCAGCCGTTCGAGCTCGATGGTCGAGGCGACGCCGGGCACCAGCACCACGGCGCTGTTGAGCGCGACGGGATCGCCAAGCGAGGAGAAAACACCGAAGATGCTGTCGCGGCCGATCATCGCGACCTGGACGTGCTCGCCCTGCGACAGGTTGACGATCAGGGAGATCACGCCGCGGTGCGGCAGCCAGGCGCGCCGCACGTTGTCGCCGGCGCCGACCAGCACGGAATCAGCAAGCAGATCGGCGGTTTTCAGATGCGGACGGATCAGCTCGAAATCGTCGGCCGCAAGCGCCGACAAAAATCCATTCGCCGCACGAGAGGTCAATTCCAAAGCCGCCTCCTGCCTTACGGGCAAATCAGGCCTCTGGGTCGCCGCAATGCCGCCAATCGTCAGACAGGATGAACTTTGCCGATTTTTCCCGAAAGCAAAATTAGTCATCCGTCGCATGATCCGATGCGTCGCGTTCGCTGACCTATGTCCGGTAACGTGCAGGCGCCCTGGCTGACAGGACCGCTAAGGCATGATCCGGAAAAGTGTGCGGCGGTTTTCCGAAACCTGAAGCGCTGATCGATGATCGATCCTGATCTCATCGCGCTTTAGCGTACAATTACGGGCTCACGCGAGGCGGGCTCAGCCGAGCAACTGCTCCTGCCGGGCGCGGATCGCCGCGTGGCATTCGCACGACGTCTGCCGCAATGCCTCGAGGTCGATGATCTCGATCTGTCCGCGGCTGTAGCTGATGGTGCCGGCCTCCTGCAGCGCATGGGCGACGATCGAGATGGCGTTGCGCCGTACGCCGATCATCTGCGCCAGCAATTCCTGCGTCAGCGGCAGCGTCCTGCCGTCGTGCAGATCGCGGGCGCGCAGCAGCCATCGCGACAGCCGCGCCTCGACCGAATGGACGGCGTTGCATGCCGCGGTCTGCTGCGCCTGCGCGAGCAGCGCCTCGCCGTGGCGGGTCACGAGGCCGCGCAGCGCCGGGCTTTGCGCGGCGACGATCCTGAAATCCGCAAGCTCGATCGCCGAGGCGGCGCCGGGAAACAGCACGATCGCATCGGTGAGCGAGGCGCCGTCGCCGAGCGCCTCGCAGGCCCCGACGACGCCGTCGCGGCCGATCATCGCGACTTCGACCGACTGGCCTTCGGAGAGATTCACGACGATGGAGACGGCGCCGCTATGCGGAAAGACGACCTGGGCCGGCGCCACGCCTGCCTCCACGAGGACGGCTTCGCGGATCATCTGCAGCGGCTTCAGCCGCGCAACGACAAGCTCGAAATCCTCCGCCGGCAATGCCTGCAGCAACTGGTTCGGCGGACGCGGGATCGAGGACATGTGGTTCTGCCGCAGGGCAGCGGCAGTACATCGGCTGGTCTTCTCTGCCACCTCTCCCCCGTAACGTGCCAAACTATACAGATTCGCTTTTAAGGTGTAAATTAATCCGGGTTAAAAATCGTGCGGGGTTCGCTTGAGTTCCATAGGTTGTATAGCCGGGATATACACGTCAGAGGGCAGACAGGATGCTGTGTTTGTTGCGGAATTGCGCCAATGGGGCTTTGATTCGCCGGCCGTGCATCCCGGCCGGCACGGCCGGGGCATATCATGACGCGCATTCTCGTCGTCGATGACGATCCGATGGTCTGCATGGCCATCGACGTCCTTTTGCAACGTCACGACTTCGAGGTGGTGGTGACCGATGGCGGCGAAGCCGGGCTTCGCGCGCTCGACCGCGGCGGCATCGATCTGATGATCGTCGACATCTTCATGCCGCATATGCGCGGCTTCGAGTCGATCCGGATCTTCCATGAGCGCGCGCCGGCGATCCCGCTGGTGGCGATGTCGGGCTACGCCTTCGCCAATCTCAATGCACCCGCGCCGGATTTCCTGCGAATGGCGCTCGAGCTCGGCGCGTCGCGCTGCCTGCGCAAGCCGTTCACGCCGGTGGCGCTGCTCACCGTGATCAACGACTGCCTTGCCGACGCGCAGGCGAACGCGCCGGGCATCACCCGGATGCAGCGGTGACGCGGCGGCGGCGCTGCGCGTAATCACCGGACGATGCGCACATGATGGTTAGCAGGCCGGCAAGGTTACTGCGCAATTAGTGTTAATGACGGCGGCGCCGGCGTTTGCGCGCATTCGACAGGGCCCTGTTAACGAACGGGTAGGACCTTCGGGAACATCGTGGCACGTCGCCCACAGAACAAGTGCGGCGATGCGTCAGTTGTGTTCATCCAGAAGGAAAACCCCATGTCCGGTATCGTTCTTTCGGCGTCAGTACGCCAAAACCTCCTCTCGCTGCAGTCGACCGCGTCGCTGCTCGCGACCACCCAGAATGACCTCGCCACAGGCAACAAGGTCAACTCGGCTCTCGACAATCCAACCGAGTACTTCACGGCGCAGGGCCTCAACAACCGGGCCAGCGACATCAGCAACCTGCTGGATGGCATCGGCAACGGCGTGCAGGTCCTGCAGGCCGCCAACACCGGCATCACCTCGCTGCAGAGCCTCGTCTCCAGCGCCCAGTCGATCGCCAACCAGGTGCTGCAGAGCCCGCTCGGCTATTCGGCCAAGTCGACGGTCAGTTCGGCAGCAGCGATCGCTGGCACCGCCGCCAATCTGGTTGACGGCACCGATCTCAAGAGCGGTCAGACTATCATCGTCGCCGCGAACGGGAACCTCCCGGCAGTCACCGTTACCCTCGGCGCCACTGAATCACTCGATCAGCTGAACACCGCTTTGTCGGCCGGCGGCATCACAGCCAGCCTGGACAGCAGCAACAAGCTCGTCTTCACGACCACCAACGACAATGCTTCGTCCACGATCGGTGCGGTTACCGTAGGATCAACTCCCGGTTCCACGACTTTTGCTGCCGCCGTCGCGCCGGTTGCCGACGCGAACTCGCAGACAACGCGTGCCAACCTGGTCGCTCAGTACAACAACGTTCTTGCGCAGATCAACACCACGGCGCAGGATTCCTCGTTCAACGGCGTCAACCTGTTGAACGGCGACACGCTGAAGCTGACCTTCAACGAAACCGGCAAGTCGACGCTCTCCATCACCGGCGTGACCTTCAACGACGCCGGCCTCGGTCTGTCGACCCTGACCGCGGGCACCGACTTCCTGGACAACGCCTCGGCCAACAAGGCGCTGACCACATTGACAGCCGCCAGCACCACGCTGCGGACGGAAGCATCAGCTCTCGGTTCGAACCTGTCGATCGTGCAGATCCGCCAGGACTTCAACAAGAACCTGATCAACGTGCTGCAGACCGGCGCCTCCAACCTGACGCTGGCCGACACCAACGAGGAAGCGGCCAACAGCCAGGCGCTGTCGACCCGCCAGTCGATCGCGGTCTCCGCGCTCGCGCTCGCCAACCAGTCGCAGGCCAGCGTCCTGCAGCTGCTGCGCTAAGCGAAGGCTACTTCTTGAAATCGGGCGGCGGGCAACCCCGCCGCCCACTTCACCGGAAATCCACTGACCGGATCTGCGCCTCGGCCCGCGAGGCGCGCGCCTGTCCGGGTCGATATCGGCGCCGTACCCAGGAAGGGAGACAGCGATGCCGCTAAGGGTCGAGTTGAAGCCGTTCGAGCGGATCGTGATCGGCGAAAGCGTCATCATCAATTCCGCCACCCGCGCTTCCTTCCTCATCGACGGCGACACCCCGATCCTTCGCGAAAAGGACACGGTGACGGAAGAGACCGCCAACACGCCCGCCCGAAAGCTCTACTACTGCGTCCAGATGATGTATCTGAAGAATGACGCGGTGCGCTACCGCGAGTCCTACGCGCGTCACCTCGCCGCCTTGCGCGCGGCCATGCCCGACGCGCGCGAACTGATCGACGCCGCCAATCACCATGTCGCCTGCGGCGCGCTCTACAAGGCGCTCAAGGAGATCAGGAAGCTGATGAAGCGCGAGGAAGAGCCGGCGGCGGCTTGATCCGCGTGATCCGGAAAAAGCCTGCCCCGCACGCGATGCGTGGGTAGCGGTTTTCCCTCGCGACAAACGCGGAACGCGTTTGCGCGGAGATCATGCGCAAAAGGCCGTGCATTCGCCTCCGCATTTGCACGGACCGCAAAATTGACGGGGACGAGAAGCCTCACACGCTATCCGTCGATGGAAGGGAATCCGCTGAGCGGAATTCCGCACGCGCGGGCAGTTCCTCAAGACCAGGGTCAGGAAGCGCAAGCGGCGCCGCGTCAGGTCATGACGCGATGATGGACGCTTGAACTGCGGCTGTCCGCAGAGGGACGCCCGGAGCGATTGTTCACGCGGATTTGTGCGAGAAGGTGTGTCCGGCGTGGGCTGTCTCGGATTGAGGCCGGCCCGGTTCCCTGCGGACAATATGGCGCTCTGCACGCGTCGTCGCCTTGCGCGGGCAAGTTAGGCGTACCCCGCTACTTGTGGGTTAAGTTCTCCTCCCGTACAAATACGGTCGGATCGAATCCGCCCTCGGGTGGATCTCGTTCTGGCAAATGCGCGTCATTCAAATGATCGAGACGATGGCACATGGCCGATAGTCCTGTTTCTCGCGGCGAGATCTTCGTCGTCGACGACGACCCTGCCGTGCGCGAGACCCTCAGCGTCGTATTGTCGAGCGGCGGCTATGACGTGCTCTGCTTCGGCGATGGGGGCGCATTGCTGGAAGTGGCGCGAAGCAGGACGCCCGCCGCCGTCCTTCTCGACGTGCACATTCCCAGGCAAGTCGGGCCTCGACATCCTGAAAGAGCTGCATGGCGAGGACTATCCGGCCCCGATCTTCATGATTTCCGGGCAGGGCGACATCGCGATGGCGGTCAGCGCCATCAAGAGCGGCGCGATCGACTTCATCGAGAAGCCGTTCCGCGGCAATGAAATCGTGACGCGGGTGAAAGAGGCGATCGAGGCCTATACGCGGCGCCGACAGGAATCCGGATCCAACGTCACGTCGCTGCATTTCCCCGGCCGCGAACCGCTGACCCGGCGCGAGCGCGAAGTGCTGCAGCAATTCACCGCCGGCGCGTCCAACAAGGAAGCCGGCCGTACGCTCGGCATCAGTCCGCGCACCATCGAGGATCATCGCGCCAACATCATGAAGAAGCTCGGCGCGCGCAATGCCGCCGACCTGGTGCGGATCGTGATGACGGCGCAGCGCGCGTCCTGAGCTCAACCGAACGCTTCGCTGGACGGCGCAGATCGCGGCCGCGGTCGCGCTAAAGCATGCCCGGGCGGAACAGCCTGCGATATTTGCGGGTCTCGGCGCCCGAGATCATGAACTCGCCGTCGCCGCGATAGTGGATGGTCTTCGGAAATTTCGGCGAGGTCGGCGACATGCGCCTTCACCACCTCGAACACGAACAGATTGTACTTCTTCACCCAGCCGGCATCGGCGAGGCGGCATTCGAAATTGGCGTAGCATTCCTCGATCAGGGGCGCGCGCACATGCGTGCCCGGCTTCGGCGTGAGTGCGAATTCTCCGAACTTGTCGACGTCGCGGCCCGAGCAGTTGCCGATCTTCACGACGGTCTCGGCGAGATCGACGGTCGGAATGTTGATCACGCATTGCCGGCTCTTGCGGATCATCTCGAAGCTGTGGTTGCGCGCCCGAGATCAGGCAGGTGACGAGCGACGGCGAGAACTCCATCACCATGTGCCAGCCCATGGTCATGATGTTGGTGTCGTTCTTGTATGCCGAGCTGACCAGCACGATCGGGCCCGGCTCGAGGAAGCGGCGGATGTCGTGGACGGGGAAGTCTTTCTTGGTGTATTCGCGGCATTGCAATCTCCCCTGTCGTCCCGGCAAGCGAAGCGCGCCGGGACCCATGACCACAGGACGCGTGTTGTGCGAAGGCGGGCCGCCAGCTTGCCCGACGATAGCGCTCCGCGGTATGGGTCCCCGCGTTCGCGGGGACGACGAGATGAGTGGGTCTGCGCGCTTGAGTATCAAACTCACACCTCCGCCTCCGCCAATCCCGCCGCCCACAGCGCAAAGGCATAGACGATCGCGATTTCGTCCAGGCGATCAAAACGGCCGGACGCGCCGCCATGGCCCGCGCCCATATTGGTGCGCAACAGCACCGGGCCGCCGCCAGCCATGGTCGCGCGCAGCCGCGCGATCCATTTCGCCGGCTCCCAATAGGTGACGCGCGGATCGGTCAATCCGCCCATGGCGAGGATCGCGGGATAATGCTTGGCCGCGACATTGTCGTACGGCGAATAGGACAGGATGGTGCGGAAATCCTTTTCGCTCGCGGTGGGGTTGCCCCATTCCGGCCATTCCGGCGGCGTCAGCGGCAGCGAGTGGTCGAGCATGGTGTTGAGCACGTCGACGAACGGCACCTCGGCGACGATGCCGGCAAACAACTCGCCGGCGCGGTTGGCGACCGCGCCCATCAGCATGCCGCCGGCGCTGGCGCCATGGCCGACGATGCGTTTGGCGCCGGTGTAGTTGTCAGCGATCAGCGCGCGGGCGCACGCCGCAAAATCGTCGAAACTGTTGGTCTTCTTCTCGCGCTTGCCGTCGAGATACCAGTTCCAGCCCTTGTCGGTGCCGCCGCGGATATGCGCGATCGCATAGACGAAGCCGCGATCGACCAGCGAGAGGCGGTTGGCATTGAAGGAGGCCGACATCGCCAGGCCATAGGAGCCGTAGCCGTAAAGCAGCAGCGGCGCGTTGCCGTCGCGTTTGAGGCCGCGGCGATGCAGGATCGAGATCGGCACCTCGGCGCCGTCATGCGAGGTCGCCATGATCCGGGTGGTGACGTAGTCGGCCGGATTGTGGCCTGACGGGATCTCCTGGCGCTTGCGCAAGGTGCGCGTACGATCAGCCATGTCGTAGTCGTAGACCTCGGACGGCGTCGTCATCGACGAATAGTTGAACCGCAGGTTCGTCGTGTCGAATTCGTAGGAGCCCATGATGTCGAGCGAGTAGGCGGCCTCGTCGAAGGCGATGGTATGCTCCTCTCCGGTTCGGAGATCGCGGATGACGATGGCGGCCAGCGCATTGCTGCGTTCCAGCCGCACCAGATGGCCGGCATAGAGATCGTGCTCGATCACGTAAGTGCCGGCGCGATGCGGGATCAGGTCGCGCCAGTTCTTGCGCTGCGGGAGAAGCCAGCGGCGCGGTGACGATCTTGAAATCGATCGCCTTGTCGGCATTGGTCAGGATGAACAACTCGTCGCCGCGATCGGCAACCGCATACTGCACGCCTTCCTCGCGCGCGGCTATGACTTTCGGAGAGGCATCGGGATCGGCAAGATCGATCAGCCGCTGCTCCGAGGTCTCGTGGTCGCCGCCTGATATCACGCAATAGCGCCCGCTGGTGGATTCATGCAGATGGGTGAACCAGCCGGAGTCCTTTTCCTCATAGACGAGGACATCGTCCTTCTGCTCGGTGCCGAGACGATGGCGCCACACCTGCGTCGGGCGGTGATTGTCGTCGAGCTTGACGTAGAAGAAACCCTTGCAGTCCTTGCTCCAGATCGCCGATCCATCGGTGTCCTCGATGCGGTCGGGATGATCGCGGCAGCCGTCCCATTCGCGCACGAAGATGGTGAAATATTCCGAGCCCTGGATGTCGGCGCTCCACGCTACGAGGCCATGATCCCAGGAATGTTTGGCGCCGCCGAACCGGAAATACTCGCTGGCCTTCGCAAGCTCGTCGCCGTCGAGCACGATCTCGTCCGCGCCGCCATTGCGCGGCTTGCGGCCGAACAACTCATGTTGTCCGCCCTCGCGGAATTTACGGAAATAGGCGTAAGGCCCGTCCGGCGAGGGCACGCTGGAATCGTCTTCCTTGACGCGGCCGCGCATTTCCGCGACCAGCTTTTTCTGCAACGCTTCCGGTGTGGCCGAGCAGGCCGTCGGTATGGGCGTTCTCGGCTTCGAGATAGCTTCGGATGTCGCTGTCGAGCAGCTTGGGATCGCGCAGCACCTCCTGCCAATTCGCATCCTTCAGCCAGGCATAATCGTCACTGATGGTGATGCCGTGCAGCGTCACCGAATGCGGCCGGCGCGGCGCAACCGGCGGGGACAGGGCAGGGGTCTTGGTGGCGGCTTGCGTCACGCGGGTCCTCGTTGTGTTTGGTGGCCTGCCTTATATCGGGGCGGATGAGCGGATTGCCAGATGCGGTGATCTGTAGGGTGGGCAAAGGCGCTCTTGCGCCGTGCCCACCATCATCGGCGTGCTCGTGAAGATGGGCACGCTTCGCTTTGCTCCACCCTACAAAATCTACGATATTCCGCAACCTCGCCGCCGCCGCGCCGCCGAACGTGGGAATGCGGTTCACCGCCATCACGACGACGAAAGTGATCACCAGCATGACGATGCCGAGCACCGAGATCGCGGCAAGGTCGCCGCTTTCGTTGAGGTCGTAGATCAGCACGGAGAGCACCTTGGTCTGCGAGGTGAACAGCACGATCGCGGCCGACAATTCGCGCATCACGCCGATGAAGATGAAGCACCAGGTCGCGATTACGCCGGTGCGCAGCAACGGCGCGGTGATGCGGATCAGCGACTGCAGCCGGGTGGCGCCGAGGATGCGGCTGGCATCCTCGAGCTCGGGATGGATGGTCGCGAACGCCGCCTGCAATTGCTGATAGGCCGAGGGCAGGTTGATGGTGAGGAACGCGAGCAGCAATATCCACAGCGTGCCGTAGAGCACGAGCGGCGGCCGCGTGTAACTCAGGAACAGTCCGACGCCGAGCACGATGCCGGGCACGGCGACCGGCGCGGTGGCGAGGAAGCCGAGCACGCGCGAGCCGGCAATCGCCTTGCGCGTCGTCACATAGGCGATGACCAGCGCCAGGATGGTGCCGATGGTCGCGGTCGCCGTGCCCAGGATCACGGTGTTCTTGAGCACCAGCGCGGTCGAGGACAACTCGGTGAAGACAAAGACGATGTTGTGCAGGGTCAAGGTCGATGGCGTCGCCAATGTCGTGGCGTTCGGCGAGAACGCGGCGTTGAGCAGCGCGAAATAGGGCAGGAACACCGGGCTCATCAGAACAAGCATGCAGAAGGCGAACGCCGCCCAGCGCCAGGCCTTCATCTCGACCCGGCGGGGCGCGCCATATTTGCCGCCGACCACCGAATAGCCGCGGCGCCCGAGGATGAATTTCTGCGCCTGCAACAGCAGGATGGTCACGATCAGCAGCGGGACCGCGGAGGCAGCGGCGAGCTCGAGCTTGGGCGGATACTGGAACAGGCTCCAGATTTTGGTGGTCATGGTGTGGAAGCCTGCCGGCAGTGCCAGGATCGCGGGCGAGCCGAACAGCGTCATCGCCTGCAGGAAGGCGATCAGGCTGCCCGCGACAAGCGCCGGCAGCGCCAGTGGAATCGTCACGCGCCGCGCCGTGGTCCAGGCCTTGCCGCCGAGAATCGCGGAAGCGTCTTCCAGTTCGCCCGGCATGGTGTCGAGCGCATTCGCCACCAGCACGAACACAAATGGAAAGGTGTAGCAGGAGATCACGAAGATGATCCCCGGCAGCGAGTAGATGTTGAAGAGATAGGTGTCGGACTCCGCGCCGGTGACGTGGCGATAGAGCTGGTTGAGCAGGCCGCTGTTGGGCGCCGCCAGCAATTCCCAGGCGACCGCGCCGAGGAACGGCGGCGTCACGAAGGAGGCCGTCACCAGCGCGCGGATGGTCTGCCGGCCCGGCATGTCCGTGCGCGACACCAGCCAGCTGATGGGAGCGGCGACCACGCAGCAGATCGCGGCCGAGGAGAACGCGATGATCGCAGTGGTGAGCAGGGGATCGAGGAAATCCGGATCGGTGAACAGCGTGACGAAATTCTGCAGCGTCGGATGCCGCGCCTTGTCGGTGAAGCTGTAGACCGCGAGCCATGACATCGGCAGCAGGATCAATGCGACCAGCACCAGCGCGAACAGCCACAGCACCGGCTGGGTCCAGTCGATGCGCGGTTTGGGGGACGGTACGATGTCAGTCGTGGCCATGTCAGGTCCAGCTTGCGCAGGTCGGCTCCCTCTCCCCGCGTGCGGGGAGAGGGTTGGGGTGAGGGGGGTTTTCCACGCACCGTGCTCGCGGAGACTCCCCCTCACCCGGCGCTGCGCGCCGACCTCTCCCCGCAGGCGGGGAGAGGTGAAGAGGAGCGTGGTGCGCGGTCACATGCATCATCACACCCGGAACAGCTTCGCATAGCGCGTCTTGATCTCTTCGGCCTGCGCCTCAACGCCGGCGGCGTCCTCCTTCATCAGCTTGATGTCGGAAAGCTTGCGCCGGCCCGGCTTCGAGGTGACCTGCGGATGCGCGGAATATTGCGCGGTGTAGTCCACGAAGAACTGCTGGGTCTCGCGCGTGTGCAGCCAGGCCTGGAACAGTTTTGCGGCGTTCGGATGCGGCGCCGACGCAAAGATGCCCGTTGGGCCCGAGATGGTCGGCGCGCCCTCGGTCGGATAGATCGGCTCGACCGGCTGGCCGGCTTCCTTCAGCAGCACCACGCCATATTCATTGCCGTCGGCCATGACAGCGCGCTCGCCGAGCGACAGCTTCTTCGGCGGGTCGGTCGAAGACTGCACCTGCATGACGCGCTGCTTCGACAGCTTCTCGTAATACTCCCAGCCGAATTCGCGCACGAGCTGGAAGGTCGCGGTCATGATGGTGCCGCTATAGGCCGGATGCGCCTTCACCATTTTGCCCGCCCATTTCGGATCGAGCAGGTCGGCCCAGCTTTTCGGCGCATCCTCGGCCTTCACCAGATTGGTGTTGTAGGCGATCGACGACAAATAGATGCGCGAGGTCGCGGACATGCCGTCGCCATCGCGATAGATCTCCGGAAAATATCTGGCGATATCCTCGGAGACGAACGGCATCAGCCAGCCGTTCTTCTTCCAGGGGATGACGTGCGAGGCGTCGGAGGTGTTGATCACGTCGGCGGCGTGAATGTTTGACGAGAATTCCTGCGCGACGCGCTGGAATAGCCGCTCCGAGCCGGAGCGCTCGATCTGGATCTTGATGCCGGGATAGGCGGCCTCGAAGGCCTTGCCGAGCTTCTCCCCGACCGGCAAGTCCATCGAGGAATAGAGCACCACGGTGCCTTCCTTCTTCGCGGCATCGATCAGCGCCGGCGTGATCGCCTCCGCCGGCGGCGCCGCGGCGCGCGCAGGCGCGGCAAACATGGTGCCCAGCGCGAGCGCGCCAGTGCCCTTCAAGACTATCGCGTCGTGAAATATTCTTCATCTTGCGCTCCTTCATCGGGTCAGCGCCCGGCAGCGCTCGGGCGGCAATGTGAGCCACACCTCGCCACCCTCCGCGACGATATTGTCCGGCGCTGTCACGACCCGCAGCGTGGTGCCGTCGGCGGTCTCGACCAGATAGTCGCGGGTCGCGCCCAGGAACACCTGACGCGTGACGCGCGCCTTCACCGCGTTCTGCGCATTGGCCGGCGCCTGCGTTGCGAGCTGGATGTCGTGCTGGCGGATCGCGATCGCCGCACTCTCGCCGGCGGTCAGCTTCGCGCCGACCACCTGCAGGGTCGCGCCGGCAAAGGCGATATGGTCGGCGTCGCGCGCCACGCCCTTGACGATGTTGCTGGCGCCGATGAAGCGCGCCACGAATTCCGATTGCGGCCGGTCGTAGATGTCCTCAGGGCTCCCGAGCTGATCGATCCTGCCGGCATTCATGACAGCGATCAGGTCGGCGGTCGTCATCGCCTCGGACTGGTCGTGAGTCACATAGACGGTGGTGTAGCGATATTGGTCGTGCAGCCGGCGGATTTCGAAGCGCATCTCCTCGCGCAAATTGGCGTCGAGGTTCGACAGCGGTTCGTCGAGCAGCAGCGTCTCGGGCTCGACGATCAACGCGCGCGCCAGCGCCACGCGTTGCTGCTGGCCGCCGGAGAGCTCGCCGGGATAACGCTGCGCGAGGATTTCGAGTTTGGTGGCCTTGAGGATGGCGTCGAGCTTTTTCGCGATGGTCGCGCGGTCGAGTTTGCGCAAGCGCAGGCCATAGACGATGTTCTCGGCGACCGTCATGTGCGGCCACAGCGCGTAGCTCTGGAAGATCATCGACATCTTGCGCTGTTCGGGCGGCAGCGTCTTTGCCGGCGACGACACCACGCGGTCGCCGACATGGATTTCGCCCGCTGATGGTTCCAGGAAGCCCGCGATCAGCCGCAAGGTTGTGGTTTTGCCGCAGCCGGACGGGCCGAGCAGGCAGACCAGCTTGCCGTGATCGATTCTGAGGGAGACATCGTCGACGACGGCAAGCGAACCGAAACGCTTGGTCAGGCCGCGCAATTCAACCGACGCCACTCATGTCTCCCGGTCATTTCTTGTTCTAACACCGCACGGCTTTATGCCACGCAGTTAGCACCAAAAATGACGGACGGGGAAGGCTCCGATAGTCGAGTTGCTTCCCCTCATCCTGAGGAGCCGCGAAGCGGCGTCTCGAAGGATGAAGCCCGCGGCCTCATGGTTCGAGACGCGCGAAGACGCGCTCCTCACCATGAGGGACGAATTACGGGCTTACACTTTCGCCGAGATACTCGATCGCGGCCTTGGTGCCGCCGCTGCCATGCGGGAATATCGAGCGCGTTGAGCCCGACCTCGATCACGCCGAGCGTGCCCAGGATCATCGGCGCGTTGACATGGCCCATATGGGCGATGCGGAACGCCGCGCCCTGCAATTCGCCGATGCCGGTGCCGAGCACCACGCCGCATTTCTCCTTGCAGTAGCGCTGCAGCGAGATCGGATCGTGCTCGCCGCCCGACACCAGCACGGTCGTGACCGTGTCGGAACGCTCGCTGGGCTCGGAGATGTTGAGACCGAGCACCTGGCCCTCGGCCCACACCGTGACCGCGCGGCGCACCGCTTCGGCAAGCAGGCGATGGCGCAGGAACACGTTCTCCAGCCCTTCCTCGAAGAGCATGTCGACCGCCTTGCGCATCGCGAACAGCAGATGCACCGGCGCGGTGCCGGCATAGCGGCGATAGTGCTCGGTGCCTTCGCGCTCGGTCCAGTCCCAATAGGGCGTGCGCATGTCGGCATGTTTGTGCGCGTCCCTGGCCTTGTCGCTGGCGGCGACGAAGCCCAGTCCCGGCGGCGTCATCAGGCCCTTCTGCGAGCCGGACATCGCGACGTCGATGCCCCATTCGTCCATCTCGAACGGCATGCAGCCCAGCGAAGCCACCGCATCGACCATGTACAGCGCGGGATGGCCGGCGGCCTTGATCGCCTTGCCGATCGCCGCGATGTCATTGACCACGCCCGACGCCGTGTCGACCTGCGCAACCAGAATGGCCTTGATCTCGTGCTTCTTGTCGGCGCGCAGCCGCGCCTCGACCTCATCGGGCCGCACCGCGCGGCGCCAGTCGCCCTTGAGCACTTCGATCTTGGCGCCCATCAGTTGTGCGGCATGGCCCCAGCCGATCGCGAAGCGCCCGCTTTCGAGCACCAGCACCTTGTCGCCGCGCGACAGCACATTGGAGAGCGCTGCTTCCCAGGCGCCATGGCCGTTGGAGATGTGGATGTAGGATCTGTGCTGCGTTGCGAACAATTTCGACAGATCGGCATGCAGGCCGTCGGTGAGATCGATCATCTCGCGCGAGTAGATGTCGAGCGAGGGGCGGTGCATCGCCTGCAGCACCTCGTCGGGCATCGTGGTGGGTCCGGGGATGGCCAGAAATTCGCGGCCCGCGCGAACGCTCATTGCTGTCTGTCCTTGTTCGTATTGTGCAGGAATGCAGCCTCGTGGACGGAATATCAAGCGTTAACCGGCCCCTTTCGGCAAGGTTTGCGCGATCGCATGCCAGATCTGATCCTTCAGCTCGGTGGCGGGCGGGCTCGGCAGCGTTGCGACGGGACCGGTTCTGCCTCTCACAGTCGACGACGAGCCGCAAAACCCACACCTCGCCGTCGGTGTAATAGAGATCGCCGCCGCCATTGCGCCCGGCGAGCGTGAGGCCGACGCCGGTGACCTGATATTTCGCGGTCGCCATGCCTGCTTGCTCGATGTCGGTCGTCGAGCAAGTCGCGCTCGGCGTCGATGTCGGCATCGATGTGATGGGTGATGGCGCCGGTGAAGTGGCTGACGCCGACGCCCTTGTCGAAGGTGATCGCGCCGAGCCACACCGGCCGCTGCTCCTCGCCGCTGTCGATCACTTTCCAGAAGCGCACGTGATGGCGCCGATCCGCGCTTTTGCCCGCGGGCTTCTCGAAGGCGAGGTCCTCGCGGCGGCCAAGATAGAAGAGGGGGCTGACCGGCGCATCCCTGTAGGCGCGGTCGAGCAGCACGCTGCCGACGATCTCGATCGAGGATCTCAAGGTGACGGGATCGGCGGGAAACCATCCCGCCGCGTTCATCGCGCACAGCACGTCCTTTTCGTTGCCGATCAGCCCGACATTGATGGCGTCGCCCGGAATACCTTGCGCGGTGCGCGTCACCATCGGCAGATTGGCGAGGCCTTTTTGATGCTCGTAGTGAGTCCAGAGCGCGGGCAGCAGCAGATAGGCGATGGCGGTGTAGATCGCGACGATCGCAAGCAGCGTCAGCAGCACGCGCTCGAGGCGGGCGTGATGATGGGCGTGCGCCTGGGAGTCACGGGGGTCGGAGGTCACTTGAGAATTCATCTTGCGAGTTGTGAAATCGATCGAGCGGCATCGGTGGTGCACCCTCTCCCCCTGTGGGAGAGGGTGGTTTCGAGCGAAGCGAGAAACCGGGTGAGGGGTCCTTCGTGCGGAGACATACCCCTCACCCGGCTCGAATTTCGCTTTGCTCAATTCTCGCCACCCTCTCCCACAAGGGGAGAGGGTAAGAGCGTGCCCGTGGAGAAATAGAACACTACCGCCGCGTCTCGCGGCAGCCGGCGGCTTCCGCATCTTCGACCGAGCAGAACCAGCGCGTGCCCTTGTCGATCTTCATGTTGATCCGCGCGTACCAGCGGCTGGTCGGCTTGTGATAGATGCATTCGCCCGATGTGTTGACGTTGCCCTTGATGGTGCAGTCGGGCGAGGGCGCGACGTCGCCGGAGGCCGAGGCCATCAGGATCGCATGCGCGTTCGGCGGCGCCTTCACGGTCCCGAGAATGGTCGTCTTCTTGTTGCGCACGCGCCAGTCCCACGGCGCGATGAAGGCGCCCTGCCACATGCCGGCTTTCGCCTCGCGCGCGGCCTTCTCGTCGGCCTCGTAGTCCTTCGAGATGCGGGTAAAGGCCAGCGCCCAGCCGCTTCCCACCATCCATTTCTGGATGTCCTCGCCATCGACATCGCAGCGCGCCACCGTGCGGCCGCGGCGGTCGGTGGTGCGGGTGTGGCAGGTCCAGCTCTTGGCGCCGACATGCTTGATCAGCTCGTCGCGCGCGGCGACGCCGCAGGTCCAGCGCTCGCCCTTGGTGTTGAGGCAGAGCTGGTCGGTCGAGGGCGCGTCGATGCCGCCGAGGCGGATGCGGGTGGCGCCGATCACGATCGAATCGCCCTCGCGGATTTTCGGCACGCCGGTGATGTCCGCCGCCAACGCCAGCGAGGACGGCAGCATCAACACAAGGGCGAGGGCGATATGTCGCTTCATGCAATCGGCCGGATCAATGTGCCCGCTTATGCGGCAATTGTGCTGCTGATTTGGCGCTGCCGCCAGCGCTTAAGTCGGCCATGCACCGTCAACTTCGCGTCACTCTTTCTATCCCTCCCCGCAAGGGGGAGGGATGGCACCGAGCAAGTTCAGCTCCCCGCCAGCTTCTTCCGCGCCAGCGCCAGTCCCATCAGCACGAAGGCCGACGTCACCTCGGGTCCGCCGACCAGAATCCGCGTCGGCGTCTTCATCTTGTTCCACTCATAGGCGCGGTACGGCCCGCGGCGGCCGCCTTCGCCCGATGCGCCGATGATGCAGCGCAGCGGGGCGGCGAAGGTCGCCACATCGGCATCCAGATGGCCGAGCGCGATCAGCGCCAGCGC
Source organism: uncultured Alphaproteobacteria bacterium (assembly GCA_963732085.1). Lineage (GTDB taxonomy): Bacteria > Pseudomonadota > Alphaproteobacteria > Rhizobiales > Xanthobacteraceae > Bradyrhizobium. The sequence continues at coordinate 513,350 of CAVSYJ010000005.1, forward strand.
CGCATCGAAGGCGTTCATCTCGGAGGCGATCAGCTCGCGTCTGGACATAGCCGAGCACGCGCGACCGGATGAGGTCGAACGCGCCGTCCGGATCGATCGCGGCCTGCGCCGCCGGCGGCAGCGCGACGAAGGCGGCGTAGCAGCGGCCGAAATAGGCGCAGTACAGCTCCGGCAGATAATAGATGTGCGAGCGCGGATTGGCGAAGGCGCCGCTCTGCGCGAGCTTTTTCTGGAAGCCGATGATGCGCTGGACCGTGGCGAGCCGCGACGGCGTCTCCAGAACCTTCCAGCGCGCCAGATTGCGGAAGCTCACCTCGAGGATGTCGAGATTGAGGGTCGGGATCGAGGTCGTTGCCATAGGGCCGCTCGCCCGCGAGATTGTCGATCCAGGTCGCAACGCCGCCCTCGAACTCGATATTGTCGTTGATCGGCACCGTCACGACCGGCTCGTTGGCGCCTTCGCGCACCTGATAGCCGGCATAGAAATCGAGCAGCGGCTGGTCGAGGATCGGATCGGTTGAGCCGGCTTGCGTCGCCGCGGAAAACGCGCAGGCCGTGGTGTCGCAGTCCGGCACATAGACGCCGAAGCCGAGGTCCTGCTTGATCTGCGCGAAGAAGCGCGAGAACCGCGGATGCGGCCCCGGCGCCAGCGCCGTCACCACGTTGAACGGCGTGCCGTCATGGGCGCGCACTTCCTCGGCGCTGATGTTGATGCAGAAGTCGACCATGTCAGCGATCGCCTTGCGCGCCGCGGTCGTCGTCGCTGTCGAGGCGAGGCCGGTCTCCAGATACGACAGCAGCGCCTCGGTGAAGAACGCGTCGTAATAGGCCGAGCGATGCCGGATCTGCATCGGCTCCCACATCGGCTCGGCGATGCCCTGCCATGACGGGTTGATCAGCGTCGCGCGCTTTCGAGCGCGCCACGAACACGCGCGCCAGCGAGAACAGCAAGGTCGAGTTCTTGTAGCCGCGCGCGTTCAATCCGGTCAGCGCCATCAGCATCTCGCGCCCGCGCACGTCGGCGTCGCCGATCAAATTGAAGGCGGCGTAGGTCGGGATGAAGCCGTTTTTCCTGTACGAGCCGAGCAGATGCGCGGCCGCAACGCGGATGGTGCTCTCGATCTCGCGAGCGGCGGCAGCGCGCCATTGGCCAAGGCCGGCGCCGGCTTGGGATGCGCCAGCGCGATGGTGTCGAGCAGCTCGGCGACGGGCTTGCCGACCGCCTCCCAGTCCGGCTCGGCATCGTCGCGCGCGCGGCTGATCGCGTTCTGCAGCGCGGCCATCCGCGAGGGATCGGACAGCTCGGGCAGGCCCGCGCCACGCAGCAGCGAGCGCAGCGGCGCGTTGCCGAGCGCCGTGCGGTAGAACTTGCAGAGATGGGCGTCGCCGCCATGGCCGTTGAGCAGCAGGGGGTCGCAGACGTCGTACAGCGACGGCCCGTCCTTTTTGGCCGTCAGCGCGCGCCAGGCGTCACCGGCGATCTTGAGGTAATTGGTTTCCAAGCGCCCTTCCTGCGTGCGACCGTACCCGGTTTGAAAGACAGCGCCCGCGAAAGCCGCCCTGCCGAACCAGCAAGCAACTCAACGCTATATGAGATCGTGCGATCCGAAAATGCCCGGTGTTCCGGGGCAGACGCTGGCGCCCCACCCGCCTATGACAATGTGACGCGGGTCACGGCGAACCCCCTTCGTTGACGGCAATATCCGCCCCGACAGCTGGTCCTTGACCGGGGTTCGCGTCCCGGGGGAGAGGCTGGAAGTTCAAGGGTTTGCAAAGGTTTATCAGGTAATGGGCCAGCACTATTGCCGGAACCGCCGTTGCAAGGTAAGGGTTTGTTTGTTGCGGTGCCGCAAAATGAGCGCATTTCGAGGGCACCCAACCGGCCAACCCCAGAAACCCAAAGCGATTTCGCGCGACTAACCAAACGCGCGCCCGAAGGCCCGAGAAGGCACTGAGCAGGAAGCACCCGTGATGAGATTGCCGCTGACCATCTCCCGCCGCCCGCTCCTCGTTGCCGCTTGTCTTGTGGCGACGGTGTCGCTGGCGATCGGCGCCAACGCCGCGCTGAACAAGCGTGCGCTGGATGCGGCGAACGCGGTGTCGACCGAGCAGGGCGCGGCCGTGAAGAAGGGCTCCCGCCTGGCGCTGGTGATCGGCAACGGCCATTACCCCGACGCCGGCGATCCGCTCACGCAGCCCATCAACGACGCGCGCGCGCTGTCGGGCGCGCTGCGCCATGACGGTTTCGACGTCGACGTGATCGAGGACGCCAGCCGCGACGACATGACCCGCGCCATCGAGCGGTTGAAGAGCAAGATCACGCCGGACTCGGTGGTGATGCTGTTCTTCGGCGGCTATGGCGTGCAGGCCGGCCGCGAGAGCTACATGATCCCGGTCGACGCCACGATCTGGAAGGAAGCCGACGTGCGCCGCACCGGCATCTCGGTCGAGGGCGTGCTCGACGCCATGAAGGAGAAGGGCGCCCGCGCCAAGCTGGTGGTGCTCGACGCCTCCCGCCGTAACCCTTACGAGCGCCGCTTCCGCTCCTTCAGCCACGGCCTTGCGCCGATCAGCGCGCCCGACAACGCGCTGATCCTGACCTCGGCGACGCCGGGCAAGGTGGTGGAGGATTCCAGCGGCAAGCACTCGGTGCTGATCGGCGAGCTGCTCACCCAGATCAACGCGAAGGCGGTCGGCGCCGAAGCCGCGTTCACCAAGACGCGCGTCGCGGTCTCCAAGGCGTCCGATGGCGAGCAGGTGCCGGCGGTGTCGTCCTCGCTGCTGGAAGACGTCCGCTTCGGCAGCGACGGTTAGTTTTCAAGCGCCGCGGATGCGGTGCGCTCCCTCCCCCCTTGCGGGGGAGGGTTGGGGAGGGGGGTAGCCACGAGCACAGTCCTCTCGCACCCCCACCCCTAACCCCTCCCCGCAAGGGGGAGGGGAATTCCACCGCCGATGCGGCTGCAGGCTTCTACTGCACTCTTACTTCCCGACGCTATTCGCCGCCGCCGCCACCGGCCGCACCAGATCGCCCTCGCGCAGCAGCGAGCCGGCGCGCGCGACGATGTCCTCGCCTTCGTTCAGCCCGTCGCGGATCTCGATCGAGCCGCCCGACATCAGCCCGGTCTCGACCCGCTTGGTCTCGATGCGCTGGCGCTTCACCACCTGCACCACGGTGCCGGCCGCCGAATACTGGATCGCGGTGAGGGGGACCGCGACGTTGCAGCTCTGCCCGGTCTTGATCAGCGCGCGGCCGGCCGTGTTGACCGGCAGCTTCCGGTTGGTGGTGATGCCGAGATAGATCGGCGCGAGCTGCACCGCGGCCTCGACCGTCGGCGAGATGCGCCGCACCTTCGCGTCGACGTCGCCGATGCCGATGATGCGGATCGAGGCCGGCTGGCCGTTCGCGAGCCTGGGCAGGTCCGAGGTCGAGGCGAGCCCGACCAGGTCGTATTCGTTGCGGGCGATGATGTTGAACAGCGCCTCGCCCTTGCCGCTAGCCATCGCGCCGATGACGGCGTTGGAGACCGAGATGGTGCCGTTGACCGGCGCCTGCACGGTGACGGTGCCGCCTTCGGGAATGTTGAGGCGGGCGAGCGTCTGGCCGGCGGTGACGGTGTCGCCGGCTTCCGCCAGCACCTCGGCGACCTTCAGGCCCTGCCGCTCCGGCCGCACCGCGGTCTCGTCCCGCGCCATGATGGTGCCCGACAATTCCACGATCGCCGCAAAGCAGGATTTGGTGGCCTTCAGCACGGTGACCGCCGGGCCCTTGGGGTTGTCGTCGTCGTCGGCCGCGCGCGAGGGCGCGGCGGCGAGGATGAGGAGGGCGATGCCGCGAGGGCGGGGAGTGCGGGGGGCGGGGAAAGGGGTCATCGGAAATCCGCTCGGGTGATGCGGCCTCATCGATATCAGATGGCCGCAACGCGCGCCACGATGTGCGAGTTACCGAGCGCGTTGAGCGAGGTGTGTGAGCCCAAACGAAAATTGGCACAGAAGCGAAGGCTCCCCTCCCCCTTGCGGGGAGGGGTCGGGGGGTGGGATCCCGGAATGCGGCGGCGGAGGACCGTTGTCTGACGCCTTCCCATATGATATATACCATTGATATCTACCAATCGGACGCTCGCAAATGACTGATGAAGCCAAGCTTTTCATGCATGGTCGAGCCAGGCAATCCGACGGCCGAAGGAATTCCGTTTCGAGGGCACCAAGGTGAAGATTAGGAAAAGCGGCGACGAGGTGATCCTTGCGCCGGTGAAGAAGCCGTCCGTTGACCTCGAAAGCTGCTGGGCCGAGCTGGACGCGCTTGGCGCAAAGGACTTCCTTCCCGATGGCATCTCGCAAGATCCGCCGCTTGAAGCCGATCAGCGCGTCTTTTTCGACGAAGACGTCGGCGCTCGCGCAAGCGCCGCCAAATGATCTGCCTCGACACCAACGTCGTCATCTCGATCGTGAACGGGGGCAGTTCCTCGCTTCGTCATCGCTTTGGCGAACAGATGCGCGCGGGGATGCCGATCGCCCTGCCGGTGATTGCCCTGTTCGAAATGCGTTATGGCTTCGCCAAGAGCAGCCGGCGCGATCACAACGAACGCGTGCTCGAGCGATTCCTCGGCCTTGGCATCGACGTCCTTCCGTTTGAGGAGAAGGAGGCGGCGCACGCGGGCGACATTCGCGCCACGTTGGAAAGCAGGGGTACGCTAATCGGGCCGTTTGACTATTTGATTGCCGCCCAGGCGCACCGTCGCGGCATCGCACTAGTGACGCTCAATCGGCATGAGTTCGATCGCGTGCCAGGATTGATCGTCGTGGATTGGGGGTGGTAGCAGTTTTTTTTTTTTTTTTTTTTTTTTTTTTTTTTTTTTTTTTTTTTTTTTTTTTTTTTTTTTTTTTTTTTTTTTTTTTTTTTTTTTTTTTTTTTTTTTTTTTTTTTTTTTTTTTTTTTTTTTTTTTTTTTTTTTTTTTTTTTTTTTTTTTTTTTTTTTTTTTTTTTTTTTTTTTTTTTTTTTTTTTTTTTTTTTTTTTTTTTTTTTTTTTTTTTTTTTTTTTTTTTTTTTTTTTTTTTTTTTAAAATCTGTGGTGCCCGGTATTAATCTTTACCGGGCCGAGCGCCCAGGTCACCTGATTTTTTTTTTTTTTTTTATTTTATTTTATAAATCCATTACCAAGCTGGTGTTCATGCCAACATGAAAATTTTTTTTTTTTTTTTTTTTTTTTTTTTTTTTTTTTTTTTTTTTTTTTTTTTTTTTGGGGGTGTCATGAGCGCTGAGCGCTGCGTTTCGGCAATAGCGAGCTGATCAGCATACCGGCGTCCTCCTCAAGCGCGGCGGCGATCGCATAGATCGTCGCAAGCGTGGGAGATTTCAGCCCTCGCTCGATCTGACTGATATAGGTGCGGTGCAGACCGCTTTGATGGGCAAGCTCCTCTTGCGAGAGCCCGCGTTTGACGCGCCGGTCTTGCAGGCGGCGGCCAAAGGCTTGCTCGAGGGATTTGCTTCGATTTCTACAGGCCCACTTTTGAATACCGATGTAGACAATGGTCTACAGACTATAGTATTCAAAAGGAGGCGGATAGATTGGTGGTTGCACGGACACCAGCGATGGCAAGAGGCAATCTTTTCACGGCCCGCGGACGTCAGAGCGGCGTCTTGAGAATGGTGCGGTGGAATTTTGATATTCCACCGACGTCGCGCATGACTTTGTCGCTGATATGCGCTCGTATCACGCCGAGAAAGATGGCCACCAGCGCGACCAGATCGCGGCACGGCAAGCGCGGCTCCTCAACGATCATCTGCCGTCGAAGTCGAAACCAATGACGCCCCGAGAGGTCGGGAAGTATTCATGTTGATGAAGGGGCGGTACTGAGCGAACAGCAACTTTGTCCTAATTGTTGGAGAGCGGCGCTGCAAGCCGCGCTAGTGCCGGTCAGGAGGCGACGCGGGCGGGATCCAAGTGTGCTGGGAAGAGACTCGACCAAACAGGCATACGAATTGACCGTGAGGCACGCGCCAAGTTTTTCCGCAAGCGCGCGCGTTCGGCGTTTCCGCGGACGGCGAAAGCCGAGGTTGTCGTGGACCGCGAAGGTTATACGATCGTGCTCTTTCCAGAGAACATCTGCATCGAGACGAAAGAGATGCGAGTTAGCATGTATGGTAAGAGAGTGATCCTGTCGCCGATCAAGAAGAAACGTACTCCTGTTCAGTCCCGGCGGCATTTGACCAGAGGCTTTCGAGAGATGGTTCGGACTTGCGCCAAGCGCGATCCTGCTTCCCGCGCACGAATAGGCGTCTATGCCCGCTTGATGGCGCGCAAAAAGAAAAAGAGGCGTGCGCCAGAATCTAATTTCCCCTTTCATCTCAAGCTGTTTCTACCTGTCCAGCCCTCACGCAAAAAATAATTCGCTTTGGGCGTCGGGCAAAACACCGGCAAATTTCCGCGCATCCTGTCCATCAGGAGGGGCGGATCATGATCGCCACGAACGCGGGACAGGATGCGGTGGCCGCTTGTTTTGCGCATGGCGTGCGCGGAAGAAGCGGACGGTCAAGCCGTGTGGTCCTGTCCCCCCGACGCTGGGGACAAGCCCCGGGTCAAGAGCCCGGGGCGACGGGGGCTAACAAGCCCGGTACCCCGAGGAGAGCGCGGAGCAGCCGTAAAACCATTGCGCAGGGAATGCCGGATGTTTCGGTGACCTGTACCTGACTACTTGTGGGCACTTCTACTCTTTCAGCACACGAGGCTGCGGGTGCGGCGAGCGCCCGGCATTCCCTGTGCCCTCCGACCTTTTCGAGGGACAAGGATTTTCGCAAAGCTCGGGCGATTCCATGTCGCGAGAATGCGGAGGCGTGTCTCAGTCATTGCGAGCGTACGAAGCAATCCATGCTTCCGCAAGCGGCGACATGGATTGCTGTCGCTTCGCTCCTCGCTGGCGACCGCTGATTGAAAAGTCGAATCGGTTGCAGAGCGCGCTTGGGAGAGTCCCCGTCACCCGCGCTTCGCGCGACCTCTCCCCGCAGGCGGGGCGAGGTGAAGAGGAAAACTACTTCCTCCGCCGCGCACTCTTCGCCGCGGCGTCGACCACATTGTCGACCTCCTCGCGCCAGCGCAAAATCTCCATCGCCAGCACGGGGTGGTTGAATCCCTTCAGCACGAGATCGTCGAGCGGCTTCGCGTCGACCCATTGCTCGACCTCGCCGTAGACGCGCCGCGCCACCACGATCTGGTCGGCCTTGGCTTCGTCGCACAGCCGCGAGGCCATGTTGGTCACACTGCCGATCGCGGCATATTCCAGCCGCTGCTCGAAGCCGATCTGGCCGAGCGTGGCATAGCCGAGCGCGATCCCCATGCCGAAGCCGAGGCTGTGCCCGCGGTTGCGCCACTTCTGGGTCAGCGCGCCGATGGTGTCGCGCATCTCGCAGGCCATCTTCACCGCGCGCTTGGTGTGGTCCTCGAACTGGATCGGCGCGTTGAACAGGATCATCACGCCGTCGCCGGCATAGCGGTCGAGCGTGCCTTCGTAGCGGAAGATCAGCTCGCCCAGCGCGGCGTGATATTCGCGCAGCACGTTCATCGCCTCTTCCGGCTCGGTCGCCTCGGTGAAAGACGTGAAGCCGCGCAGATCGCAGAACACGACGGTGACCTCGCGGCGATGGCTCTGCAGCAGCGCGTCATGGCCGTCGGAGGAGGCGATCAGCTGCGCCACCTGCGGCGCAAGGAATCGCTCGAGCTTGCGGATGCGCTCGATCTCGCCGAGTTGTTTTTCGACGCGCTCCTCCAGCGAGCGGTTCCAGTCCTTGAGCTGGTCGGTCTGCTCCTGCAGCTTGTCGGCCTGCTCGCTCACCACGGTGTTGGCGGCGGCGAGCTCGCGGCCCTGCTGGTCCACTTCACTGAACAGCCGCGCGTTGCGCATCGCCAGCACCGATTGGTGCGCGAAGGTGCGCATCAGCCCGATCAGGCCCGGCGGAAAATCGCCGGCGGCGCGCCGCAGCACCACAAGCGCGCCGAGCACGCCCTGCTGGTCGACCAGCGGCGCCACCAGCACCGCGTTGAAGCCGGCCTGCACGGCAACATCGCGCAGCGCGTGGTCCTCGGCCGTGGTGAGATCCGGTATCGCGACCGGCTCGCCCCGGCTTGCTGCCATTCCGAGGATGCTGTTGTCCTCGTCGACGGTCTGGTGCGGGCCTTCGGCCGCTTTATCGATGCCGCCGGCCTCGACCAGATTGTACTGACGCTTCGCGGCATCGTAGCCGTAGATCAGCACCGCGTCGGCATGGGTGATCTCGAGCGCGCGCGAGGCCACGGTGGGCAGCACCGCGTTGAGATCGAGCGAGGAGGCGACCGCGCGGCCGACTTCCTCCAGCACCTTCAACTCGCCGATGGATTGCGCGAGGTCTCTCGTGCGCTCCTGCACCTTGGCCTCGAGGTCGGAATAGGTCTGGCCGAGCTGGCCCGCCATCGAGTTGAACTGGTCGGCGAGCTCTTCCAGCTCGTCATTGCTGTTGACCTCGATGCGCTGGCTGAAATCGCCCGAACCGAGGCGGCGCGCGCCGGCGCGCAGGGCGTTGATCGGCACCAGCATGCGGCGCGCCATCACGCTTCCTGCGAGCGTGGCGATGATCAGGCCGAGCCCGACCAAAAGCGCGATGCGCACCAGCTGGTCGCGGATCGGGGCGAGCGCGGTCGAGGTCGGTTGCTCGAAGAACACGGTCCAGCCGAGCTTCGGCACCACCGCGGCCGCGGTCAGCATCGCGTGGCCGTCGATGTCGCTGCCGCTCTCGGCCGGCACGCGCTCCTTCGCCATCATCGCCGCGACCTGCGGCAGGGTGGAGACGTCCTTGGCGACGTCGGGGCCCTTCGCGGAGGTCGCGAGCACCTGGCCGCGCGGGTCGACGATGAAGGCGAGATTGTTCTTGCCGACCTGGGCATCGCCGAGCATGTCGGACAGGAAGTTCAGATCGATCTCCGCCAGCGTGACGCCGGCGTTGAAGCCGGAATGCGCCATCGAGATCGACATCAGCGGCCGCGTGCCGGAGAAATAGGCCGGCGAGTAGCTGGCGCCGCGCGCGACCGCCTCGGTGAAGCGCGGATCGTGGCCGAGATCGATGCCGGTCGCGAGCAAGATCTTGGTGCGCGACAGGCGGAGCAGCTCCTTGCCTTCGCCGTCGAGTTGCGACAGCTGCGCCACCGCAGGCACCTGGCCGAGCAGTTGCGCATAGGCGTCGCGGCGCTGCTCGACGGTGTGGACATAAGCGGACGTGACGCGGCTGATCTGCCGCTCCAGCTCGTTCATCGACTGGTCGATGCGCCTGGAGGTGGCTTCGGCCTTCTCCGTCATGCCCTCGATCAGGGCCTTCTTGGTGGCGCGGTAGCTGATCCAGGTCTCGGTCAGGCCGTTCACCGCCAGCACGAACACGACGAGGCCGACCAGCGCCATCACGTATTTGGCGAACAGGCCTTCGCGCAGAAACCAGATCCTGTCCTTGGCCGCGATCATCCAGATCCTCAGGGCGCCCGCCGGCTCGGACTTGAAGCCAGGGCAGCCTATCGCTGCCTTGATTTGGCAGCGTCGTTGCAAATCGCAGGCCGCGCCGACTTGAAGGGAGGCCCAGGGCAGACCCGATGGGTCCGGGCCGGGTAAAGTCCCGGCCGGCGGGGTTCTAGCACAAAATGAACGGCCTCGCCGGGCGGGCGGTGCGCTTGGTTACCGCCGGTGTGGATGGCTGGAATGAAGAAGGGAGGGAGGGCGAGCCCCAAGTTCGTCATGGCCGGGCTTGACCCGGCCATCCACGTCTTGGAGCCAAAAAAGGAAGGCGTGGATGCCCGGGACAAGCCCGGGCATGACGAGTGTTCCTACCGGTTAAACAGCTGACGCAGCACGTCATTCATGGTCTGGCTGTCCTGCTGCACCGGGGGCGGCGCGTTCTGGGCGGTCGCCGGGGGAGGCGCGGCCTGCTGCGGCGCAGCCGCTTGCGGATCGGTCGGCGTCGCCGGGATGCTGCGGCTATTGCTGTGGCCGGTAGCGGCGGGGGCGCCGCCGGTGTCCCACCGGTGCTGCCGCCAGCATTGCTCAATCCGCCGAGCAGGCCGCCGAGCGCCTGGCCAAGACCACCGTTAAGCCCGCCACCGAGCAGATTGCCAGCGCCACTGGTTCCGCCGGTGCCACCCGTGCCGCCGGTGCCACCCGTGCCGCCCTGGTTGCCGGCGAGGCTACCGAGACTGCCGATGATGTTGTTGAGCCCGGCGCCGTCAGGTCCGAACAGGCCCTTGCCCATCTCGCGCAGCTTGCCATAGGCGGCATCGGGATTGTCGAGGATGCCTTGAATCTCCGGATAGATTTTCGGCGCCGACCACGGACCCGACAACACCACGGGAATGCCGAAGCCGACGGGATCGGCAGCGCGGCCCTGGCCTTGCGTGGTCATCACCAACTGCGGCTCGACGCGGAAGCCGATCATGCGGGTGCCGAGATCGATGGTGCCGACGCCGGTCACTTTCACCAGCGGTCCGACCAGATTGAGATCGGTGGTGGTGGCCTGTCCGTGGTCGATCTTGAACGACGCCGCGAGTTGCGTGAGATCAGTCGCCTGCTCCTGCTGTTCCTGCCAGCCGTTCAGCGTGCTCGCGGTCAAAGAGCGGATCATCTGCGCGACGTTCAGGCCGCGGATCGCGCCGTCCTGGAAGGTCACAAACGCAGTGCCGGCCATGTTCGACATGATGGCGTGCTGGCTGGCGCCCGCCGATCTGAGCGGCGATCTTCGCCTGCATCTTGCCGTCGAGCTTGTCGAAGGAGGCGAGACTCGTCAGCAGCGGCAGCGCCCGCACGCCGACGAGATCGCAATGCATCTGGTAGGTCGGATTTCCCGTGGAGGCATCGACGATGACTTCGCCGGTGGCTTGCCCGCCATAGGCGCCGAGATTGGTGACGGACGCCTTCAGCACGCCGCCCGCCAAGGTCGCATCGATCGCGGCCGGCGCGAACTGCGCGTCCGCCCAATCGATCTGCGCTGCCGAAATCTTCACCTGGGCGTCGATATAGTTCAGCCCCGAGAGGTCGATCGGCGCATCGCTCCAGCCTTGCTGAAGCGGAGGTGCCTTGCGCCTTCGAGCCTGGAATGTTGAAGCGCTGGAAGTCGAGATCGACCTTCACCAGCGGTTTGCTGGAGACGTCGACCGAACCCCAGCCGGAGAAACTTCCCTCGTCGAGCGAACCGGACAGGCCGTTGATCAGCACGACCGGACCGTTGAGCCGCACCTCGGCCTTGGCCGAAAGCGGCGCGTTCAGCGCGCCCGGCGCTTCCAGGGTGAGCTCGACCGGGATGTTCTGCCGATCGATCGGCGGCACCGGCACGGTCGCCTTGATGTCGAATTTCATCGGCGTGCTGCCTGAGCGCGCGGAGCCCGTCAGTTTGATCTTGCGGTCGCTGTCGAAGGTCGCCTTGGCGTTGATGGTGTCGATCCTGCTCTCCAGCTTGTCGTGCGAATTGGAGAACGCGACCGCGCCATCGATGACGGTGATGCGATCGATCTGCACATCGGCGCTGCCGGCAGTGGAAGCGGGCTTGTCTCCCGGTTGCGCGGCGGCGCGATGGCGCTCGCGCAGCAGCGGCACGGAGAGCACCGGCTTGGTGACGATGAGCTCGGAGATTTCCGGATGGCCCGACCAGGCGCTCGACAGTGTCATGTCGGCCTGCAGCGACCCGATCGTCACCTTGTTGGCGCCTTCACGATCCTTCGGCTCCTGCAGCGTCAGGTCGTTCATGGTGACGTTGAGCGTCGGCCACAGGCTGATCTTGGTCGAGCCGGCAATCGTCAGGCGATAGCCGGTCTCGCGCTCGACCCGGTCCTTGATGGTGGAGGTCAGAAAGCCGGAGGGGACTCCGACGATCATCACGAGTGCGAGGATGACGACGATGGCAGCGACCGCTGCGCTTAGGAATTTCAGGGCTCTCATGTGGACGGTCCCGGACAAAGGGGTGCACGACCGGCCTGGCGGTCATCCCCCGCCGGGGCCGGCTTTCTCAAGCTTATCCCGGAAACGGGATGGCGCTCAAAAGAGGTCAAAAATAATCAGAAGCAGCTGTAAAGTTATGTGACTTATGACACACTTCCCCGGAGCCGGAATTCCTTAAAAGGTCAATTCTGAACGGATAGGCATTCCCATGAGTAAACAGGCCGAATTTGCGGTCATTCTGAAGATGAACCCGATGTTCGCGGACCTCGGTTCCGACGAATTGTCGCGGATTTCCAATCTTTGTCACACGCAGCATCTGACCACCGGTGAAATGCTGTTCCAGAAGGGCGACGCCGGCGACGCGCTGTTCGGGGTGCGTCGCGGCCAGGTCCGGATCGAGACCGGTTCCTCCGACGGCAGCCGGCTGACGCTGAATTTCATGGGGCCGGGCGACCTCTTTGGCGAGGTCGCCGTGATGGACGGCCAGGACCGCACCGCGGATGCGACCGCGGGCGAGACCACCGAACTGTTCGTGCTGCGGCGGGAAGACTTTCTCGGCCATCTCGAGCGCGAGCCGAAGGTCGCCATCAAGATCATCCAGCTGTTGTGCCAGCGCATCCGTTATCAGAGCGAGCGCATGGAAGAATCGATGCTGCAGCCGCTGCCGATCAGGCTGGCGCGCCGGCTCTGCGCGCTCGCCGCCGATTTCGGCTCGGAAGTGCACATCTCGCAGGAGCAACTCGGCATCTTCGTCGGCGCCGCGCGCGAAAGCGTCAACCGTCAGCTGCAGACCTGGCGCAAGGACGGTATCCTCGATCTGCAGCGCGGCCGGATCCTGCTGCAGAACCTGACCCGGCTCACCACGATCGCGCGCAACGAATAGCCCTTGGTTCCAACATTCGCAAAGGAGCCAGCCGCAGCGTGATGCGAATGTTAGAACCAGGGCACTAGCGCGCGCCAGGATGCCGAATCGATCGCATCGCAACCGGGGACATATCGGGATGAACCGCCTGCGCAAGAGCGGGCGCGCGCATTCCTCCGCGCGGGCGGCTGCGGCCAACTGCTCGGGGACGACCGCCCATATCATCGCGGTCGGCGATTGCATGGACACGCTGCGCAAGATTCCGTCCTCTTCGATCCAGCTCGTGATCTGCGATCCGCCCTACAACATCAACGTCGCGCACTGGGATGCGCTTGCGCATTATGTCGACTGGGCCGGACAATGGCTCGCCGAGGTCGAGCGCGTGCTCGCGCCATCCGGCAATTTCGTGCTGTTCGGCGGCCTGCAATATCAGGGCGAGGCCGGCAGCGGCGATCTGCTCAGCCTGATGGGCTGGATGCGCCAGCACAGCAAGATGGGGCTCGCCAATCTCATCATCTGGAATTATCCGAACGGCATGAGCGCACAGCGCTTCTTCGCCAATCGGCATGAGGAGATCGCCTGGTTTGCGAAACTCCGAAATACTATTTCGATCTCGACGCCGTGCGCACGCCGCTCGATGCCAAGCGACTCTCGATCTACAAGCGCGACAAGCGGCTCAATCCTGACAATCTCGACAAGGGCATCAACCCGACCAATGTCTGGAAGATTCCGCGCCTCAACGGCAACTCGAAGGAGCGCGTCGGCCATCCGACCCAGAAGCCCAGGGAATTGATTGACCGCATCGTGCGCGCGCTGTCGTTTCCGGGGTCGACGGTGCTGGATTTCTTTGCGGGCAGCGGCGTGACCGCACGCGTCGCCGTCGAAACGGGCCGGCACTCGATCTCGTCCGACGCCGACAAGATGCTGACGACTTATTTCAAGCGACAGCTCGCACAGACAGCCGAAAGTGGCGCGTCGCCCGCGGGCCATGTTTTGATCGAGGGTCCGGACTGGTCCGTCCATCCTGCGTTGCGATAGAAGCGGAGAACCGCTCGCGGATTGATTGTGCCGCCGCATAATTCATCGCTCTCTTGCCCGATAGTCGAGCTTGCGGCACCACCATACCGGCCGTATCGTTACGCATCGGGGTCTTCAATCGGGGGCGTAACAATGACTGTTGTAGCGGAGACGCGTGGATCGGCGGCATCGACGCGGTGGGTGCAGCTTGTGCTCGGCTTGATCGCGATGGCGGCGATCTCGAGCCCGCAATATGTCTGGACGCTGTTCACCGGACCGCTCAATCAAAAACTCGGCACCACGCTGCCCGAGCTGCAGTTCACCTTCTCGCTGCTCATCATCCTGCAGACCTTCTTCTCGCCGTTCCAGGCGTTCCTGGTCGATCGCTTCGGCCCAAAGCTTCTGATCTCGATCGGCGCCATCATGTCGGGCGGCAGCTGGGTGCTGGCCGCGCAGGCCCAAAGCCTCACCGCGCTCTACTTCACCTATGGCGTGATCGGCGGCTTCGGCACCGGCATCATCTATGTCGGCATCATCGGCTTGATGGTGCGCTGGTTTCCGGATCGGCGTGGACTGGCCACCGGAGCGGTCGCGGCCGGCTACGGCTTCGGCGCGTTCTTCACCAGCTTCCCGATCGACAGCATGATCAAGAGCTCTGGCTATGAGCACACGCTGGTGGTCTGGGGCATCATCCAGGGCATCATCGGCGTCGCCGCCGCGCTCGGCCTGCGCACGCCGCCTGAGGACTATCGTCCGGAGGGTTACGACCCCGCTACGGTGCAGACCGAGATGCAGACGAAACGCAGTTTCACGCCGGTCGAGATGCTGCAGAACCCGATCTTCTACCTGCTCTTCATCATGATGGCGATGATGTCGACCAGCGGCCTGATGGTGGTGTCGAACGTCGGCCCCTTCGCCAAGGAGTTCAAGGTCGCCGACGTGCTGGTGCTCGGCATGGCGGCGCTGCCACTGTCGCTCACGCTCTCGCGCGTCACCAACGGCCTCACCCGACCGTTCTTCGGCTGGGTGTCCGACCAGATCGGCCGCGAGAGCACGATGGCGCTCGCGTTCGCGCTAGAGGCAGTGGCGATCCTCATCCTGTTCGCCTTCCTCGACCATCCTGCGATGTTCGTGGTGCTCACCGGCCTCGTATTCTTCGGCTGGGGCGAGATCTTCTCGCTGTTCCCGGCGACGCTGACCGACACGTTCGGGCCGCGCTACGCTGCCACCAACTACGGCTTCCTCTACATCGCCCAGGGCGTCGGCTCGATCTTCGGCGGCCCGGCTGCGGCCTATCTCAAGCAGTGGACCGGAAGCTGGACCGCGGTGTTCATCCTCGTCGCCTGCCTCGACGCGCTGACCGCCGTCCTCGCGCTTACGGTGCTCAAGCAGATGCGCCGCCGGCACTTCGAGACGACGAACTGAGTTCTCAAACGCGGGGATTACTCAGCCGCCGGCCGGACCGCCGGCGGCTGGCCATGCGCTCCCGGCGGCGTCGAATGATGGTCGCCATGGTCATCGTCGCCGGTTGAGACGATCAGCTTCTTGCCGAAACGCCAGATCAGCGCGGCGAGGTCGTCCATCACCATGAACATCGCCGGCACGAACACCAGCGACAGCACGGTTGAGAACAACAGGCCGCCGATCACCGCCAACGCCATCGGGGAGCGGAATTCGCCGCCGGCGCCGAACGCCAGCGCGCTCGGCATCATGCCGGCGACCATCGCGATCGTGGTCATCACGATCGGGCGCGCGCGCTTCATGCCGGCGTCGATCATCGCCTCGTCGCGCTTCACCCCGGCATGGATCGCCTCGATCGCGAACTCGACCAGCATGATCGCGTTCTTGGTGACGATGCCCATCAGCATCAGGATGCCGATATAGACGGGAATGGTGAGCTGCTTGCCGGTGATCAGCAGCGCGAGGACCGCGCCGCCGATCGAGAGCGGCAGCGAGAACAGGATGGTGAGCGGCTGCAGGAAGGTGCCGAACAGCAGCACCAGCACCGCATAGACCAGCATCAGGCCCGTCAGCATCGTGGAGGTGAAGCCGTCCGCGAGCTCCTTCTGGCTTTCCGAGTCGCCGCCCTCGCTGACCGTCACGCCCTTGGGCAGGCTCTTCATGACGGGCAGCTCGGCGATCTTGTTGGTGGCTGCGCTCCTCGCGGAGGTGCCGGCGAGGTCGGCGGCAACAGTTGCCTGTCGCTGGCGGTCGTAGCGGTTGATGCTGGAGGGGCCCTGGTCGAGCTTGATATTGGCGACCGTCTCCAGCGGCACGCCGCCCTTTTCGCCATGCTCGCCGAGCGGCACCCGCAATTCCTGCAGCGTGCGCAGATTGCCGCGCGCGGAATCTTCCAGCTGGACACGGATCGGCACCAGCCGGTTGCCGGCGTCGAATTTGGCGAGCGCAGGTCCGACGTCGCCGATCGTGGCGACGCGGATGGTTTGTGACAGGCTCTCGGTGGTCACGCCCAGCCGCGCCGCGAGGTCGGCACGCGGCCGGATGTTGAGCTCGGGGCGCTCCAGCGAGGTGTCGGGAACGACGTTGGCGAGCTCCTTGATCCGCTTCATCTGGGTCGCGAGTTCGCTCGCGACGTTACTGACGATGTTGCTGTCGCGGCCTGCGACGATCAGCGAGATCGCGCGATTGCCCTGGTCGTCGAGGAACCAGAAGCGGATATCGGGGATGTTGTCGAGCTCCTTGCTGATCTCGTCCTCGAGGTCGCGCTGCGTGAGCTTGCGCTCGGTCTTCGGTGTGTAGTTGACGATCAGCGTAGCGCGCCGCACCTCCTGCGAGCCTTGCGGCGAACGGCCGCCGTCGACGAAGACGCTTCTGATCTCGGGCCGCTTGCGAAGGCGCGCGACGATGTCCTCGGTGACCTTTTCCGTATAGGCGAGCTGGGTGCCCGGCGGCAGCTCCAGCCCGAGCCAGGAGCGCGCGGAATCCTGCGCCGGCAGGAAGCTCTTCGGCAGCAGTGTCAGGCTCCAGATCGACGCCACGAAGATGCCGATGCCGACCACCACGGTGATATAATGGTGCCTCACCGACCAGGTGACCACGCGGTGATAGGTGTTGAGCGCCAGGCCGGGCGGCGGATCGTCGTGGTCGTGGTGCTTCATGAAATAGGCCGCCAGCATCGGCGTGACGAACCGCGCGGCGAGCAGCGAGAAGAATACCTGCACGGACACGGTGATGCCGAACTGCTTGAAGAATTGGCCCGCGATGCCCGGCATGAAGCTCGCCGGCGCGAAAATCGCGATGATGGTGAGCGAGATCGCGATCACCGCCAGCCCGATCTCGTCGGCAGCATCGATCGCGGCTTGGTAGGGCGATTTGCCCATCCGCATGTGGCGCACGATGTTCTCGATCTCGACGATGGCGTCGTCGACCAGGATGCCTGTCGACAGTGTGATGGCGAGGAACGAGATCAGGTTCAGCGAGAAGCCGAGAATATCCATCGCCCAGAAGGCGGGGAAGATCGACAGCGGCAGGGAAACTGCGCAGATCAGAGTGGCGCGGATGTCGCGCAGGAACATCATCACGATGATGACGGCGAGGATCGCGCCCTCGAACAAGGTCGAGATCGCGGCTTCGTAATTGCCCCTGGTGAATTTCACCGAGGTGTCGATCATCCTGAGATCGTATTCCGGGTTAGCCTCCTTGATCGTGTCGATGCGCTTCTGCACGGCCGCGGCCACCAGCACGTCGCTGGCGCCCTTGGCGCGTTTGATGGCAAACGCCACCACCGGCTCGCCATTGGCGCGGGCGAAGGTGCGGCGGTCGGAGATGGTGTCGGTGACGGTGCCGAGATCGTCGATGCGCATTTCGCCGCCGCCGAACAGCGGGATCATGGTGCCGGCGAGGTCGTTCAGCGTCTTGGCGCCGGCGAGCGTGCGGATCGCCTGGTCGTTTCGGCCGATTTCGGCGCGGCCGCCGGCCAGGTCCTCGTTGGTGCCCCGCAAGTGCTGGCCGACATTGACCGCGGTGAGCCCCGCGGCCTGAAGCTTGTCGGGATCGAGCGAGACCAGGATCTCGCGCTCGACACCGCCGATACGCTGGACTTCGGCGACGCCGCGCACGCCCTGCAACTCGCGTTTGACGACGTCGTCGACGAAATAGGACAGCTGCTCCGGCGTCTTGCCGGGCGAGATCGCCGCGTAGGTGACGATCGGCAGGCCGATCACGTCGACGCGCTGGATCAGCGGCTCGGTGACGTTCTGCGGCAGGTTGGCGCGCACGCGGGTGACCGCGTCCTTGATGTCGTTGATGGCGCGGTCGGTGTTGGTCTCGATCGAGAACGCGATCGTCGTCACCGACAGGCCGTCGGTGATCGATGAGTTGATGTGGCGGACGCCTTCGACGCCGGAGACGCCGTCCTCGATGACCTTGGTGACCTGGGATTCGAGTTCGGTCGGACGCCGCGCCGAATTGCGCGACTGCGACCGAGATGACGGGGATGTCGGCGGAGGGCAGGTGCGTCACCGCGAGCTTGGTGAAGCTCAGCCATCCCAGCACCACCAGGATGATGGAGAAGACCACCGAGGGCAGCGGGTTGCGGATCGACCATGCCGAGATATTGAGTGCCATCAGCGTGCCCGTCGATCGAGTTCGTCCGCGAACATGGTTTTGACCTGGTCGCCGTCATGCAGCGAGGAGCCGGCGTCGGCCACGACGACTTCGCCGACGTCGAGGCCTTCGAGGATTTCGGTCGCGCTGTCGGAGCTCAAGCCCACGCGTACCTTCCGCGTCTCCACGACGTTGCCCTTGATCACCTGCACGGTGAGATGGTCGATCGCGGTGCGCGGAATGGCGACGCCGCAGCTGCGCTTGGCATCGATGCTGGCGCGGGCGAACTGTCCGATCTTCAGGGTCGGATTGTTGGTGACGGCGATGCGGACGTGGCCGAGCTGGGTGTTGCGGTCGATCTGCGGCGACACCAGCCGCACGCGGCCGATCAGGTCGGGCGCGTTGTCGCGGGTGATGCGGGCGGTGACGCCGGGATTGAGCTTCGGCATGTGGACGCTCGGCACTTCGGCGTCGAGCTCGATCTCGTTGTTGATGGCGATGCGGAACATCGGGCCTGCCTGCGGCGAAGCCGGTGCGCCGACGACGGTCCGTACTTCCGTGACGAGGCCGGGCGCCGGGGCGCGCAACGACACCGGGCCGTTGCTCCGCTGTTGTTGCTGCTGCTGGCCTTGCTGCTGCGGCGGCGCGCTCAGGCGCGCCAATTCCTGATTGTCGGTGACCGTGTCGCCTTCGCGGACGAACAGATCGGTGACCTTGGAGCCTTCCTGGTCGGCACCGACCACCCCCTCGCGGCGCGGCACAAGGAAGCCGGTGACGCGGACCAGATCGGAGAAGCAGGCGTTGGTGGATTTGGTGACGACCACCAGGGCTTCGGTGACCGTTTCCTTCTCGACCGGCTCGGGGCGATGCTCCCACCACCAATAGCCGCCGCCCAGCACGACAAAGAACACGGCGCCGGCCGCACGCTTCATGTTCTCGGAGAGCGAAAACTGCATCGCCGGACCAACCTCAGGGGATCATGGGCGGAGCCGCGGCGCGGATTGAAGATGGCCGGAAAGGCACCTCAAAACACACGCGCGTCCCGCAGGGTTTGCGGGACGCATCTTTGCCGAAAAACGCGGGTGACGCCACGAGAAGATGGAGTTACTTCGACGCCGTGGTCTTGTTTTCCATGTTCACGACCTGCACCCGGCGGTTGGCTTCCGCCATCGGCTGGTTCGGGTCCTTCAGCTTGCTCTTGCCGTAGCCGACGGTGACGAGGTCGGCGGAAGAGATGTGGTAGTTGTCGATCAGGTATTTCTTGATGGCGTCGGCGCGGCGCTCGGACAGGTCCTGATTATAGGTCTCGCCACCGGCAGCGTCGGTGTGACCGGCGACGACGAAGGTCGAACCCTTCAGGTCAGGATTGGTGAGCGCGCGGCCCAGCGTCTGCACGGCCGCAAGCGACTTCGAGCTGATATCCGCCGAGTTGTATTCGAAGGTGATCTCGAGATCGATATTCGGCTTGTCCTTGGCGATGGTCGCGAGCTCCTCGCGTTCACTCAAGTTCAGCCCGCGGGTGCGGCCCTTGAGCGAGGAGACGAATTTCGCCTGCGCGGGATCCACCGGCTTGGCTTCTTCGCCACCGACCGAGAGTCCGCGGGTCAGCGGCTTCTTGGCTGGCGTGAGCGCGTTGACGATCTGGTCTTCGGTGACGTCGCCGGCGCGCGCTTGCGTCGCGCCAAAGGAAAACGCGGCGCCGATGGCCACGACCGAGACGAGTGCGGTGAGATACCGCTTTGCGGACATTCTTGACATTGCTGGTCCCTCCTGCGCGCGCTTCTCGCGCGATGTTCAAAAAACTTTGGATAATGGGTCGCGGCCAACCGCCGCGGCCGTCGCTATTTGACTGTGTGTCTCAGGCCACTCCCCCGGGGTTCGAGGCTGCCTGAGACCGCAACGCGATTTAATCTACCGTACCCCGTAACTGTCGAACTCCTGGACGACGTTGGGGTCCATGGCCTTGGCATTTGCTATATCCACATTGCCCTCGGAAATCGAGCCATTCCGTTGCTTGGCAAGCCCCCTGCCATAGAGGGAGGAACTCAGCCGCGGATTGACCCGCAGCGCCGCATCGAAGTCGGTAATGGCGTTTTTCGTCAATCCGCTCTTGAGGTTAACCAGGCCGCGGCTGTCCAGCGCGTCGACGAAATTGGGCCGCAGCCGCAGCGCCTCGTTGCAATCCCTCAGCGCCGATTGGAGATCGCCGACCACCGCGCGCGCCCAGCAGCGATTGTTCAGGGCCTCGACGTCCTTGGGATTGAGGCGCAGCGTATCGTCGAAATCCTTGATCGCGAGGCTGTAGGCGCCCTTGCTGGCATAGACCTGGCCGCGCCGGTACAGCGCGCTGGCGTCATCAGGATTGGCGCTGAGCTTGTCGGTCAGGCTCTTGATGGTGGGGTCGTCCGCCAGCGTGAGCGCTTGGGTCGGGGGCTGCTCGACCGGCTTGTCCACAGGCGGTGGAGGCGGAGGTCGGAGGTTCGAACTTTGTCACCTGATCGATCGGCGGAGGCGGTGGGGGAGGTGGCGGCGAATTGTTCGCGGGGGTCAACGGAGGCTGAGATGGTGCGGGCCGGCTGCCACCGCTGCCGGGCGTCCCGATGAAGGCGAAGTCTTCGGCCAGCGAGGACGACAGATAGGGCTGCTGCTCGCGGTTCGAGGCGCGGGTGACGCCGAGCCGGGTGCGGTTCAGCGCTTCTTCCGCGCTGAGGTCGGGAACGCGGATTTCCTTGAGCAATTCCTGCACGAACAGGCTGTGATCGCCGCCATTGTCCGAGACGACCGACGACAGCGCCGCCGAATACACCACAAGGGTGCCGTTCGGCGCGATGACCGGCGCAAGTCCTTGAGAGCCCGGACGGAACCTGCGTTCATAGGGATTGCGCCTGGAGGCGTCGATCAGCGCGATTTTGACGCCGGCGCCACGGTTGTTGATCTCGCCGAGCACGGTTTCGAGGCTCACGCCGTCGCGGCGGACGTCCGAACTCGGTCCAGATCTGGGCATCGACCGGGATCATGTAGCTCTGGCGGTTCGACGAGATTCCGAACCCGGAGAAGAAGATCAGGGCGACGGAGCCGGGACGCAGCTTGTTGTAAAGGCGGTCGAAGGCGCGGCGCATGTTGTCGCCGGTCAGGTTTTCGCCGATCTCGACGGTAAATCCGTCGCGTTTCAGCTCGTCGGCGACCTGGCGGGCGTCGTTGATCGGCTCCTTCAGGGGGGTGTCCGCGTCCGGATATTTGGCGTTGCCGATCACCAGCGCGTAACGATCGCCCGCGGCGGACGAGGGGACGGTCCAGGCGACCGAGACGATCAGCGACAGCAGCAGGGCGAGGCTAGTCTTCATCACTCAGGGGTCCAGCGAAAAAGGCGCCGACTCCAGCTTGCGCCCCGGCGACATTACTCTACGCACCCAGCATTATCAAACCGCGCCGGCAGGGCGTCAACCGCTTGTAACGTCGTGGTTATCGCCACGATTGCGCGCAAGCTGACCTCCGCCTTTTGGGGGAGACGGTCGGCTCGGATCGAGACCTGCCAGCCGATTCCGCAGGTTCCCTCGCGCGGTCCGCGCCGGTAATGTGATTTGCCCTCACATTTAAGCGGATTCTGCGTCACCGCCGTGACAGCCTTTTTGATGTCGGTCAGGATGGGCGGCATCGGCCAACAAGCAAAACAAGAGAGAACAATGGGAAACGCCTACGAAATCTACGCGCTTCGCTACGCGACCATGGCGCGCACGCCGCAGATGAACTTCCTCTCCCCCGATCCGCATGAGACCAGCGCCCAGGACCTCGACTATTTCGTCTGGCTGGTCCGTGGCCACGGGCGGACCATCCTGGTCGACACCGGCTTCAACGCCGATGAAGCCAAGCTGCGCGGCCGCAAGCTGACGCTCAATCCGGTCGATGCGCTCGATGGCTTCGGCGTCAAGGCCGACGAGATCAGGGACGTCATCGTCACCCATCTGCATTACGATCACGCCGGCAATCTCGACCGCTTCCCCAATGCGCGCTTCCATCTGCAGGATCGCGAGATGGCCTATGCGACCGGGCGCTGCATGTGCAACGGCCTGCTGCGTCACCCTTTCACGGTCGAGCATGTCACGCAGATGGTGCGCCACGTCTACGGCGATCGCGTCACCTTCCATGGCGGCGAAGGCGAGATCGCGCCTGATGTGACCGTGCATCGCGTCGGTGGCCATTCCGATGGCTTGCAGGTGGTCCGGGTCGCGACCGAACGCGGGCCTGTCGTGCTCGCGTCAGATGCCGCGCATTATTATGCGAACCTGCACCGGCGCAGCCCGTTTCCGATCGTGCTGAACATCGGCGATATGGTGACGGGATGGGAGACCGTCGAGCGGCTCGCCGGCCATCCCGATCGCTTCATCCCAGGCCACGATCCGATCGTCGCCGAGATCTATCCGCGCGCCAGCGACAAGGTCGACGCCTTTGCCCTGCACAAGGCGCCGTCGCGCTCGTTTGCGAAATAGGCATAGCGTTTTCAAGCGAAGTGGTTCCCGGTTCGCGTGAAGAAAACGCGTCAAAAAGAAAAGACACAAATGGCGGCGTACAAGAGCATCGGCTTCATCGGCCTCGGCGTGATGGGCGAGCCGATCTGCCGCAACCTCGTGAAGAAGAGCGGGGCGGCGGTGATCGCGTTCGATGTCGCCGCCGAGCCGCTGCAGCGGCTGCGCGCCGATGGCGCTGCGGTGGCGGGCTCGGTCGCCGATGTCGTCGCGCAAAGCGAGATCGTGTTCCTGTGCCTTCCCAGTGCGAAGCACGTGCGTGCGGTGTTCGAGGGTGACGGCATCTTTGAAGAATATCCGGGAGCGGCAGATCGTCGTCGATCTCGGCACGTCGTCGGTCAGCCAGACCCGCGATTTCGCTCGCCAATTGCAGGCAAAGGGCGCGGCGTGGCTGGATGCGCCGATCGCGCGCACCCGGCAGGCAGCACAGGACGGCACGCTCAGCGTCATGGTCGGCGGCCCGCGCGAGCTTTATGACGCGCTCGAGCCGCTGATCCGCTGCTTTGCCACCGACGTCACCCATTGCGGCGATGTCGGCGCGGGACAGGTGACCAAAATCCTCAACAACATGGTGCTGTTCGAGACGGTGAATGCGCTGTCGGAAGCGGTTGCGGTGGCCAAGGCCGCCGGCGTCGATCCGAAGCTGCTGCTGGAAACCTTGTCGAAAGGTTCGGCCGACAGTTTTGCGCTGCGCAATCATGGCCTCAAGGCGATCGTGCCCGGCGTGTTTCCGGAGCGCGCTTTCTCGACCGAGTATGCGCTGAAGGATCTGTCCTACGCGCTCGAGCTGGCCCGCGAAGGCGGCATCAGGCTGCGCGGCGCCGAGCTGATCGGCACGATCTTGCAGGAAGCTGTCGATGCGGGTTCGGGGGAGAATTATTTCCCGGTGATCGCAAAACTCATCGGCGAACGCTGAACATCTGACCGGAGAGTGCCATGATCGACCGTCTTGCAGGCGATATCCCGACACGCAGCCGCGCGGCGGTTCATAGCGATCTCGTGATGACGGTGGCGGTCGCGCCTGATCCGGTGCCGTCCTCGATGTACGAGCAGAGCGTCAAGGCGCTGGCCCGCCTCGACGAGAGCCTCGCGTTGTGCGGCTCGGACAAGAGCAAGATCCTTTCGGCGATAGTTTACATCACCGACATCAAGCGCAAGGCCGAGATGAACCGCGCCTGGGACGAATGGGTCGACATGAAAAATCCGCCGATGCGCGCCTGCATCGGCGTCGTTCTCGAACCGCCGCACATCGTGGAGATCGTGGTGACGGCTGTGAAGTAGGCCGCTTCGCTCTCCGGCCGCAATTTATCGCGCGCGTGTGAAATGTTTCACACTACCATTGGTAGTGTGTGATATGCTGCGGTTCTGGGGAAAGGCCGAGCATCATAAGGAGCGCCCCATGGTTCCTGAAATCTAGCATGAGACGCGCGCGACACTGACGCGCTATCGCGCTTCAGTGTCTCATTCCGCCGCCACTTCCAAGGCTGCCTCTGCGGCCGCTGCGTCGCAGCGGGACGAACCGTATTGCCAACAGCATGCAATGGGGAATCCGATGGCTCAGGTCACCAAAGTCACCGTCTGGATCGCCGATCTGAAGACACTCAACGATATTCTTGCGGTCGCGCATCTGCATACCGAATGCGGCAGTCCGAGGCGCGACACCGACGGCAATTTTGTCGTCGTCTTGTACGGCCCTGCCGCGGAAGCCCAAAAGGTCGCCGCGCTCGGCTACAAGCACGAGCTCGACGACAGTTTCGGCGACAGGCTGGAGCTCGCGCATGAGCAAGTGTCGACAACCGACCGCTATCAGGGCGGCAAGATCAAACCGGAAGGCCTGGGAGTGAAGCGATAGCGCTTCACCTGTGTCCCTCTTCAAGAGCGGCCGGACGATTGCCGGCCGGGCGGCCATCATCGGAGGCGCACCATGTATCTCAACGTTACGGAAATCGAGTCGGCGCTGAGCGCGTTGTCGAGCACCTATCCCTCGATCTGCAAGCTGATCACGCTGCCGAATTTGACCAGCGAAGGAAACAGGACGACGCATGCGGTCGTGCTCGGCACGCAGGCCGCCAACACGGTAGACGCCTATTACCTGACCGGCAACGTGCATGCGCGGGAATGGGGCAGCAGCGACATCCTCGTCAACCTCGCGACCGACCTGTGCGACGCCTATTCGGGCAACACCGGCGTCGGCTACGGCGGGAAATACTTCTCGGCCGCCGAAGTGAAAGCGCTGATCGAGCAGATCAACATCATCATCTATCCCTGCGTGAACCCGGACGGGCGCGCCTGGTCGCAAGGCGCGGCGGTGAATGCACTCTGGCGCAAGAACCGCAACGCGGCCGACAGCGGCGGCGCGCCATCGAAGGTGGGCATCGACATCAACCGGAACCAGGATTTCCTCTGGGATTTCGAGACTGCCTTTGCTCCCGGCGCTGTCAATCTGTACCTCGCCTCGGACGATCCGTCGCAGGACACCTATCATGGGCATGCGCCGCTCTCGGAAGCGGAGACGCAGAACATCAATTACATCCACGACAATTTCACGCGCATCCGCTGGTATGTCGACGTGCATAGCTACTCGGAAGACATCCTGTATGTCTGGGGCGATGACGAAATCCAGATCAACCAGCCCAACGAGAATTTCACCAACAGCGCGTTCGACGGCCAGCGCGGCCTGGTTGGCGACAGCTATGCCGAGTACATGCCGGATGGTGACCTCGGCACATTGCAGGGCCTCGCGGGCGCATTCACCAAGTCGCTCGCCGAGGTGAGGGGAAAGAGCTACGTCGCCAAGCCGGGCTTCTCCCTCTATGCGACGTCGGGCACCAATGACGACTATGCCTACAGCCGCCACATCGCGGATACGTCCAAAAGCAAGGCGCTGTCGTTCACCGTCGAGTGGGGCACCGAGTTCCAGCCCACGTTCCCGGAGATGGGCGAGATCATCAAGGACGTGTCGGCCGGCTTACTCGGGCTCGGGCTCGAAGCGCTTGGCATCGACAGCTACATCGTGACGAACCGCGATACGTTCTCTTCTTTCGAAGTCGAGACGACGCCCGCTTATCCGGAATCGTTCTACGTCATCTATGACGGCATGGCGCCGAGCACGCTCGGCGTGCCCGGGGCGACGCCCACTATTCAGTTCCTGGACTCGATCGGCGGCGCCGGGATTTCTTCGATTAACGGCCAGGTCACCGACACGCTGCTGGAAAATCCGGGAGCGCCCGATACGCCGCAACGCATCGCCTTCACGGTTCAGGTCAACTTCACCGACACCAGCGCATTCACCGCGGAGACGCGGCAGATCTTTGCGCAGGCCAGCCTCGCCGGGTTGCAGGATGTCGCGGTGATCGAACTGCTCAAGCAGCCCAATCCCTATATGATGGACGGGGCGACCAGCTGGCTCAGCACGGACGTGCGTGTTTTCCAGCTGCGACCGGGCGATAAGATCAATTCGAGCAATGTCACGCTCGGCAATCCCGACAGCAACGCCAACGCGCCTTTCACCTATATCCAGGGATTGCTCGGCGAGCTGCGCGGCAACGGCAACAATCCGGCTGCGGCTTTCGAGAATATTTCCCAGGACGAGCAGGCGAGCCAGCTCGAATTGTCGCGTACCGTGAACGGCCAGCGGGTGCTGAACTTCGCGGTCGCCAAGGTGCGCTACCGTGCGCAGACCCAGGACGCCAGCGACGTTCGCGTGTTCTTCCGAACCTTCAACACGATGGTGTCGGACCTCAGTTACACGACGAACGCTGCAGCCGACGTGCAAAACTACCGTCGCACGCCGGCCGGCACGATCCCGCTGCTCGGCACCAACAAATTCTTCAGTGGCGCCGGCAACCAGATCACCTCGGTTCCCTATTTTGCGGAGTCGCGGATCAATTCCGCCACGCAAAGCATGACCTCGCAAAGCGACAACTGGAACAAGGCGACGCTGCTGCACGCCGGAAGCCAGGAGGCGCTGCAATATTTCGGCTGCTGGCTGGATTTCAACCAGACCGATCCGCAGTTCCCGGTGCAGCCGTCGAACGATGGCCCGTTCTCAGCGCGCGTGCCGATCATGCAGCTGATCAGGGGCATCCATCAGTGTCTGGTGGCCGAGGTGCGTTTCCAGCCCGGCGCGACCGATCCGATTCCCAATGGCGCAACGCCGGCCTCCAGCAACCGGCTGGCGCAACGCAATCTGGCGATCGTGGAATCCGACAACCCCGGCGTTCCCTCAACGCACGTCGTGCAGCACACCCTCTCGGTGAAGCCGCATCCGGTGGCGAAGGCGGTTGCCGCGAGATCCGCTGAAGGCGGAGCAGTGGACAGGCTGTACGACGAACTCGTAATCCGCTGGCACGATCTGCCCCGCGATACGATTGCGACGCTGTATTCGCCGGATTGGGACGCGGATGAAGTCGTGAAGATGGCGGCGGCGCTGCGCCCGGGCCCGCGCGTGCTGGCGAGGGTGGATGCGCACACGGTCTCCTGCCAGGTCGGCGGCACTTCCTACATCCCGCTGCCGGGGCGCATCCAGCAACCGATTGCCGGGTTGATGACGCTGCAACTGCCGTTGACGGTGCGTGCAGGCGAGCAATACCGCGTCGACGTCCAGCAGCACTCCGGGCTGACCTACAGCCGGACGCGCATCCAGCGCGGGCGGAGCAGGAAGGACCAGGCCGCCACGGTCGTGGAATACAGCCTGTCGCAGCGCAAGGTGCTCGGCGCCTTCCGCATGACGACAGTGGTGAGCCGCGGCGATCCGCTGTTGAGCCGGCTGGTGCGAAATCTGGCGGCGCTGCGCTACATCTTCCAGGCCATCCCCACGACAGACAGCTGGCACGCGGTATTCTCGCGCTACATCGCCCAACTGGCGGAGCAGGTAAAAGGTCTCGGCGTCGATCCCGAGCAGATCCCGCCGAGTGCGAACGACCCGGGAATCCCGGGCCGCAGCAAGCCGCGCGACGTCCATTGCCATACCGGCAAGGTCGCCGAAGTCTTCTTCAACTGCTTCGGCAATTTCGAGGGGTTCCTGCTGGAGGATTGCGGCGAGACATATCGCTTCGCTTCAGCGGAGGAGGCCATCGGCGAACTGGTATTGCGCGCATGCCGCGAGCGGCTGTGGATCTCGGTTTGCGTCGAGGGCCGCGAACGCAGGATTTGCGGCATCGTCGTCAAGTCCGGCCATATCGAGAAGCCCTGCGACTGATCGCAGGGCCTCAATAAGCCTGCTTCGCGTCCGCCTCGGCGCTGGTTTGCACCAGTGCAAGGCTCCGCTCGATCTTGCCGAGCAGCGTGGCGAAATCCCTGCGCTCGGCCGCGGTGAGGCAGGCGAGAATGTCCTGCTCCTTGCGCAGCAGGCGCGGGATCAGCTCCTCATAGAGCGCGCGGCCCTTGCGCGTCAGGCGCAAGCGGAATTCGCGGCGGTCTTGCGCATTCTCCACCCGCTCGACGATCTCGCTCGCCAGCAGCGCGGTGACCGCGCGGCTGATGGTCGATTTGTGGGTACGGGTGCAGTCGGAAATGTACTGCGCGCTGCAGGCGTCGTTACGGAAGCCGAGCGTCGCCAGCACGCGCCATTCGGGAATGTCGAGCCCGTAGCGCGCCTGATATTCGTCCGACAGCGCGTTGCTGACCTCGGCCGCGAGCCGGTTCAGCCGGAACGGCACAAATCGAAACAGATCGAGCCGTGCGGCCTTCCCGGCATTTGGCCGGGCATCCGGACCCGCATCGATGGTGGCTGCTCTTGCCAAGGATCGCTCCGATTTGAGTTGACGGGGCAGCCTACAGGATGCCAGAATAGTTGCAAGTGAAACTAATTCACCGGTGTCCCGGTTCTGACATTCGCATGATCTTGCGGCTGGCTCTTTTGCGAATGTTAGAACCAAGGGACACCAGCAAATATTGAATTCTAGTGCGGTTCTGGATTTGACATTCGCTTCGAAGACTCGCGGACCTACTGGAGCGAATGTCAAATCCACCGCACTAGAACGGCAGGGATGCTTTCGGGCTCGAGCATGGCGCAGGCAAAGACCCAGTTCGGCTATCGCAGGCATCCCGACCAGGACAGCTCAGGCAGCGACGTCGCCGAGCATCCGGTGGTCGTGGTCGGCGCCGGTCCGGTCGGGCTGTCCTTTGCGATCGATCTGGCGCAGCGCGGCCACAGGGTCGTGCTGCTCGACGATGCCGACCGCATCGGCGAAGGCTCGCGCGCGATCTGTTTCTCGAAGCGTTCGCTGGAGTTCTGGGATCGGCTCGGCGTCGGCGACCGCATGGTCGACAAGGGCGTGGTCTGGAGCGTCGGCAAGATCTTTCACGGCGCCTCGCAGCTCTATCAGTTCAACCTGCTGCCGGAGGTGGGCCACAAGCGGCCGGCTTTCATCAATCTGCAGCAATTCTATGCCGAGGCTTACCTCGTCGACCGCGTCGAGGAATTGCCGGACATTTCGCTGCGCTGGCGCAACAAGGTGAGCGGCTTGCAGCAGCGCAATGACCGCGTGGTGCTGACGATCGACACGCCCGATGGCGCTTACGCGCTGCACGCTGCTTACGTCATCGCCTGCGACGGCGCGCGCTCGTCGCTGCGGCAGATGGTCGGCGCGGAGTTTGCCGGGCAGGTGTTCGAGGATCAGTTCCTGATCGCCGACGTCAAGATGACCGCGGCGTTCCCGACCGAGCGCTGGTTCTGGTTCGATCCGCCGTTCCATGCCGGCCGTTCGGCGCTGTTGCACAAGCAGCCCGACGACATCTGGCGCATCGATCTGCAGCTGCATCCGGATGCCGATCCCGTCGCCGAGAAGCAGCCGGAGAACGTGCGGCCACGCATCGCGCGCATGCTCGGCCACGACAAGTTCGAGTTCGAGTGGATCTCGCTCTACAAATTCCAGTGCCGCCGCATGGACAACTTCCTGCACGGCCGCGTGATCTTCGCGGGCGACGCCGCGCATCAGGTCTCGCCGTTCGGCGCGCGCGGCGCCAATTCGGGACTGGAGGATGCGGAGAACCTCGCCTGGAAGCTCGACCGCATCCTGCGGAAAGTTTCGCCGGAGAACCTGCTGGAGAGCTATCACATCGAGCGCAGCGCTGCCGCCGATGAGAACATCCGCGAGTCCACGCGCTCGACCGATTTCATGGCCCCCGCAACGCGGCAGGAAGCGCGGCTGCGCAAGGCGGTGCTGGCGCTGGCGAAAGAGACCGAGTTCGGCAAGCGCATGGTCAATGGCGGCCGGCTCTCGGTGCCCTCGGTCTACGACACGCCGCTGTCATCGGCCGACGTCGATGTCTGGCGCGGCGGCCCGCGGCCGGGCGCATCCATGCCGGATGCACCGATGACCGCGCGCGGCGGCGCGACGTTCCTCACCGAGGCCTTCATCAAAGGGGGAACGCAGTTCACCTTGCTGGAGTTTGGCAATGGAGCCCCGGTAGATACGCCCGAGGGCGTATCCGCGATCCGGATCGGCGGCGAGGGCGGATTGGTCGATTCAGAAGGGCTCGCAGGTTCCCGCTATGACGCCGAGCCTGGAACCGCTTATCTGCTCCGCCCCGACGGCTATGTCGCCGCGCGTTTCCGCCACCCGACGCTATCCGCGCTGGATGCCGCGCTCGCCCGCGCTTCCGGCCTGAACTGAGGGGTTCGTCATGCCGCTTTCGACCGCCTCGAATTTTGCGAAGCCCGACGACGCTTTCCGCGCCGTCGTCGAAGCGCATCGCGGGCTGAACGACGAGCAGAGCGCCGATCTCGACGCGGCTCTGGTGTTGATCCTGGCGAACCACATCGGCGACATCGACGTTTTGCGCGAGGCGATCACGCTTGCCAGGCACCGCATGATCGATGCGAACCAGCAGCAACAGCAGCAACAACAATAGAATGCAAATGTTCATCGTCATTGCGAGCGAAGCGAAGCAATCCAGACCGCCTCCGCGGAGGGATTCTGGATTGCTTCGTCGCTTCGCTCCTCGCAATGACGAGGTTTAGAGAGGGAATGAATTGATGGCCAAGGAGACTGTAAAGGGTTTTGCGTCCACCACCGATACGGCCGAAAAGAAGATCACCTTCTCCGAAATCGGCACCGATCTCTATGCCTTCACCGCCGAGGGCGATCCCAACACCGCCGTGATCGTAGGCCAGGACGGCTGCCTGGTGTTCGACGCGCAGGCGACACCGGCGATGGCGAACAAGGTGATCGAGCGCGTGCGCAAGGTGACCGACAAGCCGATCAAATATGTCGTGTTGTCGCATTACCACGCCGTGCGCGTGCTCGGCGCGTCCGCTTACAAGGCGCAGGCGATCGTTGCCTCGCAGGAGACCTATCGTCTCGTCGCCGAGCGCGGCCAGCAGGATTGGGACTCCGAGTTCGGCCGCTTTCCCCGCCTGTTCCAGGATGCCCAAAGCATTCCCGGCCTGACCTGGCCGACGCTGACGTTCGAAGGCGCGATGTCGATCTATCTTGGCAAGCGCGAGATTAGGTTGATGCAGCTTGGCGCCGGCCACACCTCCGGCGATATCGTCGCCTGGGTGCCGGATGCCGAGGTGATGTTCTCCGGCGACCTGATCGAATATCACTCGGCCTGCTATTGCGGCGACGCGCATTTGCGCGAATGGCCGGCGACGCTGAATGAAATCCGCGCGTTCAATCCGAAGGCGATCGCGCCGGGCCGCGGTGACGCGCTCAACGGTCTTGCCACCGCGCGCGATGCGATTGCGATGACCCGCGACTTCGTCACCACACTCTATGGTGCCGCCGAATTGTCCGTCGCCAAAGGTCGCAGCCTGAAGGACACGATGGCGGCGAGCCGCGAGGTGATGGATCCCAAATTTTCCAGCTTCGCGATTTACGAGCACTGCCTGCCGTTCAACGTCTCGCGCGCGTTCGACGAGGCCTCGGGCATCGACGATCCCGTGATCTGGACCGACAAGCGCGACCGCGAAATGTGGGCCGCCCTGCAAGGAGGATAGCGATGAACATCAACACCTCGCCCGACATCATCAGCCGCGCATCCGCCCAGGTCACGCCGGGCTACATGTCCGGCTTCCGCAACAGTTTCGAGACGGAGTCGCTGCCCGGCGCGCTGCCGATCGGCCGCAACTCGCCGCAGCGCGCCGCTTACGGGCTCTATGCCGAGCAACTCTCCGGCTCGCCCTTCACCGCGCCGCGCGGCAGCAACGAGCGCTCCTGGCTCTATCGCATCCGCCCCTCGGTGAAGCATTCCGGGCGCTTTGCGAAGGTCGATGCCGGGCTGTGGCGCTCGGCGCCATGTCACGAACATGATCTGCCGATCGCGCAACTGCGCTGGGACCCGACGCCGATCCCGAAGGAGGAGGTGACTTTCCTGCAGGGCGTGCGCACCATGACGACCGCCGGCGACGTGCATACGCAAGCCGGCATGGCCGCGCATGTCTATCTCATCACCAAATCGATGGTGGACCAGCACTTCTACAATGCCGACGGCGAGATGATGTTCGTGGCGCAGCAGGGCGATCTGCGTTTCGTCACTGAATTCGGCCGCATCGATATCGAGCCCGGCGAGATCGCGGTGATCCCGCGCGGCGTGAAATTCCGCGTCGAGATCCCCTCCGGTCCCGCGCGCGGCTATCTCTGCGAAAACTACGGCGGCGCCTTTACGCTGCCGGAGCGCGGGCCGATCGGCGCCAATTGCCTCGCCAACGCGCGCGATTTCCTGACGCCGGTTGCGGCGTATGAGGACAAGGACACGCCGACCGAGCTCTACGTGAAATGGGGCGGTTCGCTGTTCAAATGCGAGCTGCCGCATTCGCCGATCGACGTGATCGCCTGGCACGGCAATTATGCGCCCTACAAATACGATCTGCGGCGTTTCTCGCCGGTCGGCGCGATCTCGTTCGACCACCCCGATCCTTCGATCTACACCGTGCTGACCTCGCCGTCGGAGACGGCGGGCACCGCGAACATCGATTTCGTGATCTTCCCGGAGCGCTGGGCGGTCGCGGAAAACACCTTCCGTCCGCCCTGGTATCACATGAACATCATGAGCGAATTCATGGGCCTGGTTTACGGCGTCTATGACGCCAGACCGGTGGGTTTCACGCCGGGTGGCGCGTCGCTGCACAATTGCATGTTGCCGCACGGCCCGGATCGCGACGCTTTCAATCATGCCAGCAACAGCGAACTGAAGCCGGTGAAGCTCGCGGGCACGCTGGCCTTCATGTTCGAGACGCGCTTTCCCCAACGGGTCACGCAATATGCGGCGACATCGGCGAGCTTGCAGGACGACTACGCCGATTGCTGGAAGGGCCTGGAGAAGAGGTTCGATCCGAACAAGCCGTGATCTGTGTCAATCAAGGCTCGTCATGCCCGGGCTTGTCCCGGGCATCCACGTGTTGAAATAATCAAGAGAAGTCGTGGATGGCCGGGTCAAGCCCGGCCATGACGATGTGTAGTCGGAGGAACACCATGCCCCATCCCAACGACCCCAAACTCCGCTCCTTCATTCCGGTCGATCCCACATCCGACTTCCCGATCCAGAACCTCCCCTACGGCGTGTTCTCCGCGCGCGGTTTTGCGCCGCGGATCGGGGTTGCGATCGGCGACACCGTGCTCGATCTCTGGGAGCTCGAGCAGGACGGCCGCTTCGCCTTCGCTGAGATCGGCGTGTTCTCTCAGGCTTCGCTCAATGCCTTCATGGCGCTCGGCCCGAAGGTCTGGGCGAAGACGCGGGCGCGCATCAGCGAGCTGTTGCGCCACGATCATCCGGAGCTGCGCGACAATGACGAGTTGCGCAAGCTCGCGCTGGTGCCGATGCGCGACGTCAAGCTGCACATGCCGATCACGGTCGCCGGCTATACCGATTTCTATTCCTCGAAGGAACACGCCACCAATGTCGGCGTGATGTTCCGCGGCAAGGACAATGCGCTGCAGCCGAACTGGCTGCACATGCCGATCGGCTATAACGGCCGCGCCTCGACCGTTGTCGTGAGCGGCACCAAGGTGAAGCGGCCGCGCGGGCAGTTGAAGCCGCCGAGTGCCGAAGTGCCGAGCTTCGGTCCCTGCAAGCGGCTCGACTTCGAGCTCGAGATGGGCGTCGTGGTCGGTCAGGCCGTCGGCGATGGGCGAGATGCTCACCGAACAGCAGGCCGAGGAGATGATCTTCGGCTTCGTGATTCTCAACGACTGGAGCGCACGCGACATCCAGCAATGGGAATATGTGCCGCTCGGCCCGTTCCAGGCCAAGGCGTTCGGGACTTCGATCAGCCCGTGGGTGGTGACGCGCGAGGCGCTGGAGCCGTTCCGCCTGCACGGGCCGGCGCAAGCGCCGGAGCCGCTGGCTTATCTGCGCCAGGCGCAGCCGAACAATTACGACATGGAGCTGGATGTTTCGCTGCGCGCGCCGCAGATGAACGCAGCCGCAGACGATCTGCCGCACCAATTTCAAATACATGTACTGGTCGTCGGTGCAGCAGCTGGTGCATCACGCTTCATCCGGCTGCGCCATGAATGTCGGCGATCTCCTCGGCAGCGGCACCATCTCCGGTCCGGAGAAGCATCAGCGCGGCAGTCTTCTGGAGATCAGCTGGAACGGCAGCGAGCCGGTCGAGCTCGATGGCGGCGTCACACGCACCTTCCTGGAAGACGGCGATTCGCTGGTGATGCGCGGCTGGTGCCAGGGCGACGGCTATCGCGTCGGCTTCGGCGAGGTCGAAGGCACGATTGTTCCGGCGGAATAACTATCGCTCTTCCGGCCTCACATCCTTCACCCGCGCGCAATGCGCGGCGACATCCTCGCGGCTGTACTTCAGATGCACGCGCTTGTCCGACGGCGCATGCTTCGTCACACACACGCCCGGCCGCCATTCCTGTCGATGGGCGGATCGGCCGCGGCGCGAAGCCGCCGCCGCAATTCGGGCAGACGTTGAAGAGCCTGGTCTCGACGCAATCCGCGCAGAATGTGCATTCATAGGAGCAGATGCGCGCGTCGAGTCGCCGATGGCGGCAAATCCTTGTCGCAATATTCGCAGTTCGGTCGCAGCTGCAGCGCCATGAAGTCGGTCCTCTTCGGCTTGCATCATCGCAAAGGCTCGCGTGAAAGCGAATGCCGAATTTCCCTCGATTTGCGCCATCGCGTCGTTCTTCTCCCTCTCCCCGTTCTTACGGGGAGAGGGTTGGGGTGAGGGGCGGCCACATGACGACTCGTGGAGACTCCCCCTCACCCGGATTGCTCTGGCGCGCAAGTGCGCCGCCGAGCAATCCGACCCCTCCCCGCACGCGGGGAGAGGTGACTGCAGCCGCAAGCCTTACCGTCCCGCCTTCCACTCGCTCAGCAGCGAGCTGATATCCGCCGCCGCGGGATCGCGCGCGGCCGACGGCGTGCGCGAGAAGCGCGGCGCGGGCGCGGGCTGCGTCACGCCGTGGCGCTCGATGAACACGCCTCGCGCGGCATTGTGCGGATGTTTCGGCGCCTCCGCCATGGTGAGGATCGGCGCGAAGCAGATGTCGGTGCCTTCCATGATCTTGCACCAGTCCTCGCGCGTCTTGCTCTTGAACACCGCCGCGAGCTTCTCCCGCAGCGCGGGCCAGGCCTTGCGGTCCATCTGCGCGTCGAAATCGGCATCCGTCAGCACCGCATGTTTGCGCAGCAGCGCATAGAACTGCGGCTCGATCGAGCCGACCGAGATGAAATGGCCGCAGGAGCATTCATAGACGCCGTAGAAATGCGCGCCGCCGTCGATGAAATTGTTCTGGCGGCCCTCGACCCAGCGGCCCGACGCGGTCATGTCGAAGAACATCGACATCAGCGAGGCCGCGCCGTCGCACATCGCGGCGTCGACCACCTGGCCCTTGCCGGACTTCGATGCTTCCAGCAGCGCGGCAAGCACGCCGACCACGACATAGAGCGCGCCG
The DNA here is from genome assembly GCA_963732085.1 of uncultured Alphaproteobacteria bacterium. Classification (GTDB taxonomy): domain Bacteria; phylum Pseudomonadota; class Alphaproteobacteria; order Rhizobiales; family Xanthobacteraceae; genus Bradyrhizobium. The sequence goes on from CAVSYJ010000005.1 coordinate 549,122, forward strand.
CCGCCGAAATCGCCGACCAGATTGAGCGGCGGCACCGGCTTTTCCTTCGGCCCGATCGAGGCCAGCGCGCCCGTGATCGCGATGTAGTTGATGTCGTGACCGGCGGCTTGCGCGAGCGGGCCCTCCTGGCCCCAACCGGTCATGCGGCCGTAGACCAGTTTCGGGTTGCGCGCGAGCACGACATCGGGCCCGAGCCCGAGCCGCTCCATCACGCCCGGGCGGAAACCCTCGATCAGCGCGTCGGCGTTACTGAGCAGGTCGAGCACCTGCGCGATCGCAGCCTTGTCCTTCAGGTCGAGCTCGACGACCTTGCGGCCGCGCACCGCGACGCCCTTCAGATTCTTCTTGGCGCCGATCCGGTCGAGCGTGACGACCTCGGCGCCCATGTCGGCCAGCATCATGCAGGCAAACGGGCCGGGGCCGATGCCGGCGAATTCGACGATGCGGGTGCCGGCCAGCGGGCCGGTGGCGCGGACGGCGGTTTGGGACGCGGGTTTGTCGAGCATGGTTTGTGCCTTGGGTGTTTCCTTGGCGAAATTGTCATGCCAGAGGGACGAACTGGCAAGGGGACATTTGCGCCCAAAAGCAAAACGGCGCGCAGATCATGCGCGCCGTTCGCTCAAAGTTTGTGTTGAGACGCTAGCCCGCGGCGGCCACCGCGCGCTGCGCCATCACCCTGACCAGATTGGCGCGGTAATCGGCTGACCCATGGATGTCGCTGAGCATGCCGTCGGCGGAAACCTTGACATTGTCCAGCGCGCCGGCCGACCAGTTCGCCTTCAGCGCGGACTCGATCGCGGACACGCGCATCACGCCGTTCTGCGACGCGCCGGTCGCGGCAACACGGACGTCGCCACCGGGCGACCTCGCCACGAACACGGCCGTCAACGCAAAGCGCGACGCCGGATTGCGGAACTTGGCGTAGCCCGACTTCGCCGTGACCGGGAACGAGACCGCGGTGATGATCTCGCCGTCCGCGAGCGCCGTCGTGAACAATCCCTTGAAGAACTCGTCCGCGGGGATCGTGCGTTTGTTGGTCTTGACGGTGGCATTCAGCGCCAGCACTGCCGCCGGATAATCCGCGGCGGGATCGTTGTTGGCGAGCGAGCCGCCGATGGTGCCCTTATAGCGCACCGCGGGATCGCCGATCACCGAGGCGAGATAGGCGAGACCCGGGATCGCCTTCTTCACGTCATTGCTCTGCGCCACGTCGTAATGCGTGGTCGCGCCCTTGATCTCGATGCCGTTGTTGGTCGGAATGATTCCGATCATGTCCTTGATCTTGGAGAGGTCGATGACGTCGGAGGGCGCTGCGAGCCGCTGCCGCATGACGGGCAGCAGGGTCTGGCCGCCGGCGAGATATTTGGCTTCCTCGCCCTTGCCGAACAGCGTGGCCGCTTCGTCGACGGAAGAGGCGCGGTGATAGGTGGTGGAATACATGTGGCCTCTCCCTCTTAACCGTGGATCGCATGCCAGACGCGGTCGGGCGTCGCCGGCATTTCCAGCTTGTTGTTGCCGATCGCATCCGTGATCGCGTTGATCACGGCCGCGGAAGCGCCGATCGCGCCGGCCTCGCCGCAACCTTTGACGCCGAGCGGATTGCCCGGACAGAGCGTCGTGGTGTGGCTCAGCTTGAACGACGGCACGTCGTCGGCGCGCGGCATGGCGTAATCCATGAAGGACGCGGTGACGAGCTGGCCGTTGCTGTCATAGACGGTGCCTTCCAGCAGCGCCTGGCCGATGCCCTGGACGAGGCCGCCATGGACCTGACCCTCGACGATCATCGGGTTGATCAGCCGCCCGAAATCGTCGGCCGCGACGAAGTTGACGAATGCAGGTCTTGCCGGTGCCGGCGTCGACCTCGACCTCGCAGATGTAGGCGCCCGCGGGGAAGGTGAAGTTGGTCGGGTCGTAGAACGCGGTCTCCTTCAGGCCCGGCTCCATGCCGTCGGGCAGATTGTGTGCGGTATAGGCCGCAAGCGCGACCATCGGCAGCGCGATCGACTTGTCGGTGCCGGTCACCTTGAACTCGCCGTTCTCGATGACGATGTCGCCTTCGGACGCCTCCAGCGCGTGGGCGGCGATCTTCTTGGCCTTGGCTTCGACCTTTTCCATCGCCTTGAGGATCGCGGTGAGACCGACGGCGGCTGAACGCGAGCCATAGGTGCCCATGCCGAACTGCACCTTGTCGGTGTCGCCGTGCACGATCGAGACCTGGTTGATGGAAACGCCGAGGCGCTCGGCAACCAGCTGGCAGAACGTCGTTTCGTGGCCCTGGCCGTGGCTGTGCGACCCCGTCAGGATTTCGATGGTGCCGACAGGGTTGACGCGGACTTCCGCGGATTCCCACAGGCCGACGCCGGCGCCCAGGCTGCCGACCGCCTTGGACGGCGCGATGCCGCAGGCCTCGATATAGCAGGAGACGCCGAGGCCGCGCAGCTTGCCTTCCTTCTTCGCCTTGTCCTTGCGGGCGGCGAAGCCGGCATAGTCGATCGCCTTCATCGCGGAGTTGAGCGAGGCGCCGAAATCGCCGGCGTCATAAGCCATGATGACCGGCGTTTGATGCGGGAAGCTGGTGATGAAGTTCTTGCGGCGCAGTTCGGCCGGATCGACCTTCAACTGCCGCGCCGCGGTTTCCATCAGCCGTTCCACCACGAAGCTGGCTTCGGGACGGCCCGCGCCGCGATAGGCGTCGACCGGCGTGGTGTTGGTGTAGACGCTGATCACCTCGGCGAAGATGTTGGGGATGTTGTACTGGCCCGACAGCAGCGTCGCATAGAGATAGGTCGGCACCGAGGACGAGAACAGCGACATGTAGGCGCCGAGGTTGGCGTAGGTTTTGACGCGCAGCCCGGTGACCTTGTTGTCCTTGTCGAAAGCCATTTCGGCCTTGGTGAGGTGATCGCGGCCGTGGGCGTCGGTCAGGAACGCTTCGGTGCGATCGCCGGTCCATTTCACAGGCCGCCCGGTTTTCTTGGAGGCCCACAGCGCGACCATCTCTTCCGGATAGATGAAGATCTTGGAGCCGAAGCCGCCGCCGACGTCGGGCGCGATCACGCGCAGCTTGTGCTCGGGCGCAATGTTGTAGAACGCCGATAGCACGAGGCGCGCGACATGCGGGTTCTGCGAGGTGGTATATAGTGTGAAGTGTTCTTCCGCGGTGTCGTAATCGGCAATCGCGGCGCGCGGCTCCATCGCGTTCGGGACCAGCCGGTTGTTGGTGATGTCGAGCGAGATCACATTCGCCGCTGACTTGAACGCCGCCTCGGTGGCGCCTTCGTCGCCGATGGTCCAGTCGTAGATCACGTTGCCCGGCGCCTCCGGATGCAACTGCGGCGCGCCCGACTTGATCGCGGCGCTGATGTTGGCGGCAGCCGGCAGCTCCTCGTAGGTGACGACCACGGCATCGGCCGCATCGCGCGCCTGGTTCTTGGTCTCGGCGATCACCACCGCGACCGCCTGTCCGACGAAACGCACGGTCTCCGGCGCCATCGCGGGCCAGGCGCCCATCTTCATGCCAGTGCCGTCCTTCGAGGTGATGGCCCAGCCGCAAATGAGATTGCCGACCTTGTCGTCGACCAGTTCCTTGCCGGTCAGCACCGCGATCACGCCGGGCATCTTCATCGCCTCGGACGAATCGATGCTTTTGACTTTTGCGTGTGCATGCGGGCTGCGGACGAATTGGGCGAAAGTCATGCCCACCAGTTTGATATCGTCGACGTAACGGCCCTTGCCTGTGATGAAACGCTTGTCTTCCTTGCGGACGACGCTGGCGCCAATGCCTTCAACACCCATGTCCTGTTCTCCCTACCGGAGTTTCGTTTTGCCGCCATTTCCATCGAAAGCGCGGCGATCTGAAAGTGAGCGAGCGAACGGTCGCGCGGCCTATTCAGCGGCCTGCGAAACCTTCATGCGTCCGGCCGCATCGAGCACGGCCTTGACGATGTTGTGATAGCCGGTGCAGCGGCAGATGTTGCCTTCGAGCTCCTCGCGGACGGTGGCCTCGTCGAGCTTGCCGCCATGGCGTTGCACGATGTCGATCGACGACATGATCATGCCCGGCGTGCAATAGCCGCACTGCAGGCCGTGATTGTCGCGGAACGCCGACTGCATCGGGTGCAGCTCGTCGCCCTTGGCGATGCCTTCGATGGTGGTGACATTCGAGCCCGCAGCCTGTCCGACCAGCACCGTGCAGGATTTCACCGCGCGGCCGTCGATATGGACCACGCAGGCGCCGCACTGGCTGGTGTCGCAGCCGATATGGGTGCCGGTCAGGTTCAGATTGTCGCGCAAGAGATGCACGAGCAGCGTACGGTCCTCGACGTCGACCGAGACCGCTCTGCCGTTCACTGTGAGTTTGACGGTAGACACGCGTGGACCCTCCCGAGATGATTTTTGAATTGGTCCAATTAGAGACAGGGGGCGGGGACTTTGCAACCGGGAATTTGGTAGCGGCGAGAGGGGAATGAGCGGCGGCGCGCAGGGTTTCGGTTTGTCCCGTCGCCTCCGGTCGCCGCCACCTTGCCTTCATGCCTGGGTCGCAGGGCACGACAAATTTACCGGCCCTTATCCATTCTGCCCTAGTTTTCGGCAAAGCGCCGGGGATCAACGTTCCCGGCTCCGCAGGCTTTGGGGAAATTGGGGGTGGGGATGTCGAAGCAGTCGTTGACACGGAGGCTTCCGACCTTGCGCTTCCGCGCCAAGATCATCCTCGGCTTCGGCCTCGTGCTCGCGATCTCGGCGGTGAGTCTTTATATCGCCTATCTCGGCTTCGAGAAGGTGTCCTCCGCCGTCGCCTCCTGGCGCACCAGCGTGTCGGAAGCCGACCTTGCCCGCAACATCGACCGCGAGCTGATCGCCTATCGCGGACTGGCGCGCTACTACGTCGTCACGGCCAGGGACGACGACGCCAAGGCGGCGCAGGCCGCCGAGGCGCGCCTGAAGGACGCCATCGACGCGTCGATGCGGGACACCGGCAATCCGGCGCGGCGCGATCAGATCACGCAGCTGTCGAATGAGTTCCAGAGCTTCGCGAAAATCTTTGCCGAGATCGTCCAGCTCAAGAGCGAGAGCGCGCTGCTGGTGCAGAACAGGCTGTCGCGCGACGCCAACATGCTGCGTTACAAGCTCGACGATCTCCCCAGCAATGCCGACGATGCGGAGCTGCAGGCGATCCAGTTCGGCGCCAAGAAAGTCAACGATCAGTTCCAGGCGGCCGCGGCGCTTGCCAGCACTTTCGTCATCAATGCCGATCAGGCGATCGCCACCGGCGCTATGGCGCGCCTCAAATTCGTCGAGAACTCGCTCGGCGCGGTCACCTCGACCAACGACAGGATCGTGGCCGGCCTGAAGGAGGCGAACGGCCTGCTTGCCGAATACCGGGAGACGCTGGCCAGGCTGATCGAGAACACCAGGAAGGTCGATTCCCTGGTCGCCGACATGACCAGTTCCGCGGACGCCATCGTCAAGGGCGCCAGCGCGATGAAGACGGACCTGCTGGCGGATCAGCAGCGGCTGGAGCGGCAATCCGATGCCGCCATCGGCCAGACCGAGCGCCTCATCATCATGCTCGCGCTCGGCGGCACCTTGCTCGGCGCCGCGCTGGCGCTGGTGCTGGGCCGCGGCATCTCCGCGCCGATGACCGCGATGTGCCGCGCCATGCGCGAGCTCGCAGGCGGCAAATTCGACGTGGTGCTGCCGGGCCTCGGCCGCAAGGACGAACTCGGCGAGATGGCCGGCGCGGTCGAGGAGTTCAAGCTGCAGGCGATCGCGAAAGCCGAGCGCGATGCCTCAGCGCAGGACGCACAGAACAAGACGGCAGGTGCGGCGCGCCGCGCGGAGCTCATTCGTTTTGCCGATGGTTTCGAGACCGCGGTCGGCGCGATCGTCTCCAATGTCTCGGCGTCCGCCGGACAGCTGGAGCAGGCGGCGGGCATCCTGACCCGCACGGCGGAGACCACGCAGGGCCTGTCGAGCCATGTCGCCGGCGCGTCCGAGGAAGCCTCCACCAACATCCAGTCGGTGGCGTCAGCCACGGAAGAATTGTCGGCCTCGATCGGCGAGATCGGCCGCCAGGTGCGCGAGTCCAGCAGCATCGCTGAAGCCGCGGTGGCGCAGGCGCGGGCGACCGACACCCGCATCGGCAAATTGTCGCGCGCGGCAGCCGAGATCGGCGACGTCGTCAAGCTGATCAACGCGATCGCCGAGCAGACCAATTTGCTGGCGCTCAACGCCACGATCGAGGCGGCGCGCGCCGGCGACGCCGGCCGCGGTTTTGCCGTGGTCGCGGCCGAGGTGAAATCGCTGGCCAGCCAGACCGCGAAGGCGACCGAGGATATTTCCAGTCATATCGCGGGCATGCAGGACGCCACCCAGGAGTCGGTCGCCGCGATCAAGGAAATCGGCGCGACCATCGGGCAAATCTCCAACATCGCCTCGTCGATCGCGACCGCCGTCGCGCAGCAGGGCGCGGCGACCAGCGAGATCGCGCGCAATGTGCAGAGCGTGGCGATGGGTACGCGCGAGGCCGCCAGCAACATCGTGCAGGTCAATCGCGGCGCCACCGAGACCGGCGATGCGTCGGCGGAGGTGCTGAGCTCGGCGAAGGCGCTGTCCAGCGAAAGCACGCGGCTGCGCGCCGAGCTGGACCGGTTCATGGGGAATATAAGGGCGGCGTAGGCGCGTGCTTCTCCCCTCCCCGCTTTCGCGGGACGACGTTTCAGCGGAACCGCTGCATTCCCAAGGCGTTAATTCCCCGTGGCAGGCAAAGCTTTGCCGCATTCGCGCTTGGAAACCTCGGGGCGCAGCGTTCCGGGGGCATTTTGCGTTGGTTCAACCAATGGCCCTGCAGGAGACCGCAATCCTACCCGATGACGCCCCAGATGCGAGCGCGCGGCCCGGCGATGACCGCGTCATCGAGACTTCGATTCCTGCGCGGCTCGATGCACTGACCTGGAGCGGTTTTCATACCCGCGTCGTGCTCGCGCTCGGCATCACCTGGATCCTCGACGGGCTCGAGGTGACCTTGGCCGGCGCGCTGGCGGGTGCGCTGAAGCAAAGCCCGACCATGCACTTTTCCAATTTCGACGTCGGCCTTGCCAATTCCTTCTATCTTGCAGGCGCCGTGCTCGGCGCGCTCGGCTTCGGCTGGCTCACCGACCGCATCGGCCGCAAGAAACTGTTCTTCATCACGCTCGCAGTCTATCTCACCGCGACCGCGGCAACCGCGCTGTCGTGGAACGTCGCGAGCTACGCGCTGTTTCGTTTCCTCACCGGCGCCGGCATCGGCGGCGAATACACCGCGATCAACTCCACCATCCAGGAACTGGTGCCGGCGCGCTATCGCGGCTGGACCGACCTCGTCATCAACGGCAGCTTCTGGATCGGCGCGGCGCTGGGCGCTGCGGCCGCGATCGTGCTGCTCGATCCCGCCGTCAGCTCGCCCGACCTCGGCTGGCGGCTCGCCTATTTCATCGGCGCGACGCTCGGCCTGATCGTGCTCGTGATGCGGATGTGGATTCCGGAAAGCCCGCGCTGGCTGATGATCCATGGCCATCCCGATCAGGCGCACGCCATCGTCGAGGACATCGAGCGCTCCGTCCTCGGCCACCAGCAGGATGCCCGCGCGCCCTTCACGAAGATCAAACTGCGGATGCGCGACCACACGCCGCTCACTGAAGTCGCGCGCACGCTGTTCGTCACTTATCGGCAGCGCTCGCTGGTCGGGCTGACGCTGATGGTGGCGCAGGCGTTCTTCTACAACGCGATCTTCTTCACCTTCGCGCTGGTTCTGACCGACTTCTATCGGATACCCGCCGACAAGGTCGGCTGGTATCTCCTGCCGTTTGCCGCCGGCAACTTCCTGGGACCGCTGTTGCTCGGCCATTTCTTCGACACGCTCGGCCGCCGCATCATGATCGCCTTCACCTATGGCGTCTCCGGCGTGCTGCTCGCGATCTCCGGCTACCTGTTTTCGATCGGCGTCTTGAGCGCGCAGACCCAGACCATCGCCTGGATGGTGATCTTCTTCTTTGCCTCGCCGGCCGCGAGCGCGGCGTATCTCACCGTCAGCGAAAACTTTCCGCTGGAGGTGCGCGCGCTTGCGATCGCCTTGTTCTATGCCATCGGCACCGGGATCGGCGGCGTGATCGGGCCGGCGCTGTTTGGCGTTCTCATTGATACCGGTTCGCGCGCCAGCGTGTTCGCGCGGTTACCTGCTGGGCGCGGTGCTGATGATCGCGCCGCCGCAATCGGCTGGCGCTATGCGGTGGCCGCCGAGCGCAAATCGCTCGAATCCGTCGCGGCGCCGCTGGCTTTTGTGGAGTAGGATGAGATGAACCAGGACTTGGACTTGGCCGAAATGCCGTTGGACGATGTGTCGCCGGAAGATCTGACGCCCTTGCAGGAGAAACCGGACGCGGTTCCGGTGCCGCATCTGCTGGTGCCGCATCTTGAATGAGATCGCGATCCTGCTCGACATCGACGGCACGCTTGCTCGACCTGATGCCGACGCCGCGCGAGGTCTGGGTGCCGCCCGGCCTGCGCGAAACCCTCAACGGCTTGCTTGCGAAAACCTCCGGCGCGCTGGCGCTGGTCAGCGGGCGCTCGCTCAACGACATCGACCTGATCTTCGCGCCGGAGGAATTTCCCGTCGTCGGCGGCCACGGCGCCGAGATGCGGCTGTCGAACGACGGCGAAGCGGTCGCGAGCCACGCGCCGCCGATGGACAAGGAATTGAAGAAGCGCCTTGCCGCGATCGCGGCGCTCAGCCCGGGCATCCTGCTCGAGGACAAAGGCTACTCGCTGGCGCTGCATTATCGCCTCGCGCCGCATGCCGAGAAGGCGATCTATGAGGCGGTGTCGCTGATCCGCGCCGATCTGCCGAATGCGCCGATCGAGGTGCTGCCCGGCAAATGCGTCTGCGAGATCAAGCATTCCGGTTTCACCAAGGCGACCGGCGTGCGCGAATTGATGACGCATGCGCCGTTTCGGGGACGCAAGCCGCTGTTCATCGGCGACGACGTCACCGACGAGACGGTGTTCGCAATCATGCCCGATTTCGATGGCGTGGCGTTCTCGGTCGGCCGCCGCGCGCGCGGCGTCGACGGCCATTTCGATGCGCCGAACGACGTGCGCGAGTTCCTCGCGCGCCTGCTCAAATGACCAAACCGGCCAAAGCGTGACGCCCTCACGTCCGCTTTCCGATCCCCGCGCTCGCATTGTGACGCACGCGCGTTTTTTCAGCGCCACGCGTGCTTTTGGCGCATCAGATGAATTCTTTTGGACGAGGAACCCGGTTTCCCCGCCAAACGTCTGATTTCCGTTTCAATTCACCGAAAATCTCGCGGAAATGGCGCCGATGGAAGGGTCCGAACCGGGCACAGACTAGGGCGTCAGGAACCATAATGATGAACGGCAGTTAAACAGCCGACAACAGGAGGGGACCTGTGAACCTCGTCGTCGTTTCAAATCGTGTATCGCGCGGCAAGCCCAATGAGCCGATGACCGGCGGGTTGGCGGCCGCGCTGCTGCCGGTGGTGGAGAAATCCGGCGCCATCTGGGTCGGTTCGTCCGGCCGGGTGCGCGCCGGCATGCCGAAGGAGCCGCTGGCCGAAATCGAGGCGCTCGGCCAGGGCGCGCTCGCCATGCTCGATTTGCCGGCCGCGCATTACGGCGGCTATTACGAAGGCTTCGCCAATTCGGCGCTGTGGCCGGCGCTGCATTCGCGCAGCGACCTGATCCGCGTCACGCAAGGCGACTATCTCAGCTATCGCGAGGTCAACGCCTTCATGGCGCGCGCGCTGCTGCGCTTCAAGAAGCCCGACACCGCGTTCTGGGTGCAGGACTATCATTTCCTCGCGCTCGGTGCGGAGCTGCGCGACCTCGGCGTGACCGCGCCGATCGGCTTCTTCCTGCACACGCCGTGGCCGGCTGCCGCCGTCATCGAGAGCGTGCCGCATCATCGCGAGCTGGTCGAGGCGATGCTGGCCTATGATTTGATCGGCTTCCAGACCGAGGCCGACTGCAGCAACTTCATCGCCTATGTGAGAGGCGCGCTGGCGCTGCCGGTCGCCGACGACGTCGCGATCTCGCAAGCCGGCCGCACGCGGCTCGCCGTGTTTCCGATCGGCATCGATGCCGAGAAGTTCGCGGGCTTCGCCGCGAAGTCGATCACCCATCCGGACGTGTCGCGGCTGCGGCGCAGCCTCAACGGCGAGAAGCTCGCGATCGGCGTCGACCGGCTCGATTATTCCAAGGGCCTCGTCAACCGCATCCGCGCGTTCGACCATATGTGGACGGCGCGTCCGCAGCTGCTCCGCGCGGCGTCGCTGCTGCAGATCGCCACGCCCTCGCGCGGCACCATCGAGGCCTATGGCAAGCTGGCGGCCGACGTGTCGCGGCTCGTCACCGAGGTCAACGGCCGGCATGGCGAGGTCGACTGGACGCCGATCCGCTATCTCAACAAGGGTTTCAGCCAGCAGGTGCTGGCGCGGGCTGTATCGCACCGCGCAGGTCGGCGTGGTGACGCCGCTGCATGACGGCATGAACCTGGTCGCCAAGGAATATGTCGCCGCGCAAAATCCTGCCGATCCGGGCGTGCTGGTGCTGTCGAAATTCGCCGGCGCCGCCAACGAGCTCGATGCCGCGCTGCTGGTCAATCCGCACGACATCGACGGCATGGCGCGCTCGATCGCCACCGCGCTGTCGATGCCGCTGACCGAGCGGCAGCTGCGCTACGAGGCGATGATGAAGACGCTGCGCCGGCACACCATCCAGGACTGGTTCGCCGAGTTCGTCGACGCGCTCGGCGATTGCCGGCTCGTCCGCGCCGCGGCGCCGCCGCTCGCCGCGAGCCCGCCGTCGCTGTGGCCGCTGCGCACCGCGAATTCGAACGCAAGGTATCATTAGCGCGACTTGATATCTTGATATTACGGCGGCTGATCGGGCTGCCGTTAGCGCTCAGTCTCTCAACTCGTCATGCCCGGGCTTGACCCGGGCATCCACGTCTTTGGCTACTTCAATTTGCGATTCTCAAAATGAGTTGGCGCCGCTTCCGCGCGCGACCCTGTGCTCCCTCCCCCCTTGCGGGGGAGGGTTGGGGAGGGGGGTATCACAAGCGATACCGTCGTTGTTGACCCCCACCCCCGACCCCTCCCCGCAAGGGGGAGGGGAGCAGGCACCTCTCAATAACAATACGCGACACCATCCAGCACGGGACATCTCGTCTGCGCGCTCGGGTTCTCCATCGGCGCCGACCCCTTGCCGCTGGGACTGCCGACCATCACGCCCTGGCCGACGATCACCGACGACTTGTTGCCGATGACGACGCTCGGATGCTGCGAGGCGAGGTTGGCGCGCGTGCCGTCGGCCCAGATGATGGCGTCGCCGGTGAAGATGCCGCGCTTGCCGTCGTCGCAGGTGACGTCGTTGCCTTGGCGCGTGCAGGTCTGCGCGAGTGCAGGCGCTGCGGAGAGGAGGGCGATGGCGATCGCGATCGCCGCGCAACCGTCTTGTGTGATCGGATGCTCATGGTGTCCCCTCGCTTGGTCGGCGTTGCCGCTCAAATCAGTCGTCGCGCGCGCTGCGGATTCGGGTTCACCGCCGGTGTTACGCGCCCGTGTTCCCTCCCCCGCGCGCGCGGGGAGGGTCAGGGTGGGGGCTCTTTGGCAGCGGCCGCGGGCGTTATAAAATGCAGCGATTATCTCAATGGCTTGATACAAATTCGGCCGCCACCCCCGCCACCCGCTTGCAAAAACCCGCCTCAGCCCTTCAAGAGAGGGCATCCGGAGAGATGGCCGAGTGGCTTAAGGCGCACGCTTGGAAAGCGTGTGTGCGGGAAACTGTACCGTGGGTTCGAATCCCACTCTCTCCGCCATTCATTGCAGCCTAGTCGAGGTTTGTTTCCCATTTGGTTCGACGAGCGGCAGCCAGCTTTTGGGCTTCATCCAAGCTGTTAACCGGTAGATGGCTGCCAATATCGTAGTTCCTCGGAGGGCATTGGCTCCATGCGGATTCTTCCGAAGTCAAAAAGTGCCTTGCCAACTCCGAGAAGTTTCTTTTTGAAACGAAATGCAGTCGCTCTTCTTCTTTGATTTGGTCCTCAGTAGGTAGTTCACCACTTCGATCTATGCGGTCGAGCTCGCGATCTTGTGCCTGTTGATCCAGAAAGATGTCGTAACAATAAAAGACGTCCGTCGGTCGCGTGTGCGCGCCCGTTAGTTCAGAGTGCAATTTGCATCCCTCTAAGAGTAGGTGGTGCGTGTACTCATCGGTCAATTCGCCTAACTGTTCGAGAGGATCCCGGTCCGCGTGCTTCAGGAAGTTCGCAAGTTTTCGGGCGTTCTCGCTTGGATTGTCTCTGATCTGCTTAGCCCAAACTCCACCCGCGTTCGTCGCCTTGTCGTAGCTCACCAGTATGGAGAACGCAGCCCAGGCCAAGGTATGGACGGAGAGCAAGTCATATTCGTGCAGGTACAGCTCAATAGCTGTATCGAGCTGGCGCTGAGCGGCATCAATCTTTGATAGAGGCATAGGCGAATTGCATCAGCGCTGAGGCTGGTCGTCAACGAGCCGCTCCTCTAAACTGATGGGCAGCTTGGCGGGGTCGCGATCTTTCTTCTGTGCATAACGACGCCTCGCCACGGTTGCGGCGCTCTCCTGGTCTCATATCCCGGAATGGAGAAGTTGCTCGTACATGTCGAAGAGGTCCGCGGCCAACGCGCGATACTCACTTACATGATCCCAAGCTATAGGAGATTGCCGACCCTGGTCGGCGAGGTCTTAAGCTTCGAGCCGGGCCGCATGCAGCAAGTGACCATCGCGCATCGAGGGGATCGCGATCTTGCCGAGCTGTATCGTCGCTGCGCGCTTGATAGGGCAAAGGCCGGTCTTTAGGGACGGAAATTCAAATTCTCAGTAAGAGATGTTGCTTGACGGGTAGTCCCTCCGACAGCCGGCCCGCGAACATCCAGAATGAGCGCGTTCATCGGATCGATGGATCGATAGCTGGGCTGGCTCATCCGCTTTTGCGATCTGCGCGGGAGGGGCGCCTGCGGCTCTGCGAGTACGTCGAGCACAGGTCAGCACGTTTCAGTACATCGAGCACAGCGAGTACAGAGGGGCCACGGGTAAACCGTTGATCGAGTTTAGTTTTTCATCGTTGCAGCGTGATGCATTACAAAACTCAGAAGTTGAGTTATAATTTTCTATTACATTTCGACATAGTGAAATGGAATATACTGCAACTCGATTCAAATAAGTAAATATCTAAGTCATTGATTTTACTTATATTTTGTATATAGTGTCTAGCAAGCGTCGAGGTCCAAACTCGATGTAGAGGAAACCTCGATCTAGGGACCAGCCTCCACCCCCGGTCCCGCCCTCTTCGAAAGGATGATTGCTCCATGTCAATTCCACCGACTGTTGCAGCCGGAAAGGCAATTGTTGCCAAGCAACTCGCGCAACGCGAGGCAATGTGGCCCGGCGCGAGCTCGTGGCTGTGGCATCGGCAAGCGAACAAGGGCTTCGCCACAATACCCAAGACGATGCCGCTGATTCTGCGAATTATGGACGACCTTAGCAACGGCAAACCTCTATCTTCGACCTATCTCGCGCTGTGGTGCGACACGTGGGACAATTCGATGGTGAATTTGTCCAAGCCGCATGAGATGGCCCATGCCGCTGGGTTTACCGGGCAGCGCGCCGTGTACACTTGGCGCACGCGAATGCTGTTGCTGAGAGACCTCTTTTTATCGACATCAAGCCGGGAAAATCAGGTGACATCAGTCATGTGCTGATCTGGAATCCCCACCAGATCATTCGAATGCATCAGCAGAGAAAAACGCCAGGACTATCTGAGGGTGCCTTTAATGCGCTGCTGGAACGTGCATTGGATATAGGTGCGAAAGATATGCTTGAGCCACTCCCCGTCATTTCGGCGCCACCGCCTGAACCGCCTCCGACGGTCGCAGCATCCGAAGGAGCGGCCAAGGAGCCGACTACGTAGTTTGAATTGGTGTAGCGAGTAGCAGGCGACCGCTAGGCAAGCAGACCACACCATGCCCCCCACCTTCTCGACCCTCATCCTCGACCGCCGCGACAACGGCATCCTGCTGGTCACGCTGAACCGCCCCGAGGCGGCGAACGCCATGAACACGCAGTTGGGGCTCGACCTCATGGCGCTGTTCGAGGGTTTCTCGGTCGATCTCGAAGGCCTGCGCGTCGTCGTCCTGACCGGGCAGGGCAAGGCGTTCTGCGCCGGCGGCGATCTCAAGCAGCGCAACGGCATGACGGACGAGGCGTGGCAGGCGCAGCATCTCGTGTTCGAGCGCATGCTGCGCGCGATCCTCGCCTGTCCGCTGCCGGTGATCGCCGCCGTCAACGGCGCGGCCTATGGCGGCGGCTGCGAGATCGCGGCGGCCTGCGATTTCGTCTACGCCGCGACCGAGGCGCGCTTTGCGCTCACCGAAGTCACGCTCGGCATCATGCCCGGCGCCGGCGGCACGCAGAATCTCGCGCGTGCAGTTGGCGAGCGGCGGGCGAAAGAGTTGATCCTGTCGGGCCTGCCGTTCTCGGCCGCCGAGGCCGAGCAATGGGGCCTCGTCAATCGCGTGCTGCCGGCGAATGACTTGCTGCCGGCGACGCTTGTTATTGCCGAGCGCATCGCCGCCAACGGCCCGCTCTCGGTGCGGCAGGCCAAGCAGGCGATCCATCGCGGCCTGCAGATGTCGCTCGCCGATGGATTGGCTTTCGAGATCGAGGCGTATAATCGCCTGGTGCCGACCGAGGATCGCCGCGAGGGCGTGCGCGCGTTCAACGAGAAGCGCAAGCCGAAGTTCGAGGGGAAGTAGGTTCGAGAGGCGAATGCGGTGCTTAATCCCTCCCCCTTGCGGGGAGGGCGGCGTAGGCGGCCTCCGGCCACCGTTCTTAGTACTAAGAACGCCGATGCGAAGCATCGGCTATGCGAGCGAAGCGAGTAGCGCGGGTGGGGGTCAACAGCAAAGACTGTCGTGCGGACCCCCACCCCGGTTTCGCTTCGCTCAACCGACCCTCCCCGCAAGGGGGAGGGATGGGACCGGCTCGCGGCGCGAGCGTTGCCACTTCAACACGACCGGCAAACCAAAAACCCGCCGCCTGTTTTGCCCGACGCGTCAAGCGCGCCGCGTAAAAATATATCTCTTTCCGCAAATCGGAAACAGGCCTATATTCCTGTCATCCCGCCTCGACACGAGGGACGTTAGGCCTATCGTCACCAGACGTGAGGCGGGTTGCGATGGACGCGGTGGTGCCGCAAGACGTGCGGCACAATCGCGTACGGTCAAGCCGTGTGGTTCTGGCTCCCCGATGCTGGAGTCAAGTCTGCGGAATTTCTCCGCAGGCGATGGTGGCTAAAAAGCCCGGCACACCAGGAAGAGCGCGGAGCAGCCGTAAAGCCATTGCGCAGGGAGTGCCGGATGTTTCGGCCTACCTGTACTGACTTGTGGGCACCTTTCCTTTTCAGCCCACAGGGCCTGCGGGTGCGGCCAGCGCCCGGCATTCCCTGCGCCCTCTGTTTTCCGAGGGACACCGATGATGCAAAACTCGGACGCACATCGCGCCGCGGGAATGCGAACGCTTGTCCTCGTCATTGCGAGGAGCGCAGCGACGAAGCAATCCACCCATCCACTTGCGGCACGATGGATTGCTTCGCTTCGCTCGCAATGACGAATAACCGGCTCACAAGCAACCTTCGGCTTGTCATGATACGTGCATGCGCAGTAGCCTTTCAACTTCCGAGGGCACGACGATGCGGCGTATGGACCTAGCCCATCTCGGATTGATGCTCGGCGCGCTGGCACTGACTTATGCCGTGCCGTTCGAATTGCTTCTGCTCGCCTATGTCGTGCTCGGCCCCGCGCATTACACGACCGAGATATCGTGGCTGCACGACCGCAAATACTTCCTGCCGCAGCGGGGAGCCGCGATCGTGCTCGCTTGCGTCGCCATTGCCGCCGCCGCCATCGACAATGCGCAGCTCTTTGGCCTCGTGATGTGGAGCGCATTCGTCATCTGCGCGATCATTTCGGCCGCGGCGACGGCCTTTCAGGGCATGCTGCTGTTCATGGCGGCCGGCGCGTTCACGATCTGGATGCTGACCAACGGCGAGTCCATGGCCGTGATGGGCATCCTGCTGCCGACGCTGATTCACGTCTCGCTGTTCACGCTGGTGTTCATGATGCTCGGCGCCTTCCGCTCGGGCGCGCGCGTGCAATGGCTGCTGATCGGCCTCTATCTTGCGGCGATCGTGCTGATCCTGGTGCTGCCGCCGACATCAGCCAGCAAGGTGCCAGCCTTCGCAAAGGCGGCGCAGGACTACTTCGCCAACGTCGCGCCCGCGCTGAGCCGCCTGTTCGGCATCCGCGGCTTGCGCCTCGACAATCGCCTGATTGGCCTGCTCGCCTTCGTCTACACCTACCATTATCTGAACTGGTTCATCAAAGCCGAGGTGATCCGCTGGACCGACATTTCCCGCCGGCGCCTGGCGTTGGTGGCAGCAGCCAGCGCGGCCTCCACGGCATTGTATTTCTACGACTATACTTACGGGTTCAGCGTCCTGCTGGCGTTGAGCCTGGCGCACATCGTGCTGGAATTCCCGCTCAACGCGCTGGCGCTGCGCCAGCTCGGCGGCGCGATCGGGCAACGCGCCGCCAGGACCAGGCATCAGCGTGCGTAAGTTCGTCATTGCGAGGAGCGAAGCGACGAAGCAATCCATTGTGCCTCGGAAAGAAAGACTGGATTGCTTCGCTTCGCTCGCAATGACGACGGGGCGGCCCGCTCAATGCCGCCGCGCGGAAAAAGCCTCGACTAAATGACATCCGGCAACGGGAACCCGCACCGTGCTTGTCCTTGCCGGGCTTGCCGGGTGCGTATTGAATACGCCGCGGAGCCAAAGCGCTCCCAATAACAATGACGACGCAAATCAACAGACAAAGGGAGAAACGGATGCGCCGAACAAACCTGCTGCTGCTTGCCGCCGTGCTGGCGGCCGTTGCACACCCCGCGGCCGCGCAAGTGAAGATCGGCGTGCTCAGCGACATGAACTCGCTCTATGCCGACATCACCGGCAAGGGCACCGGCGTCGCGGCGCGGATGGCGGCGGAGGATTTCGGCCCCGTGCTCGGCAAGCCGGTCGAGATCGTCACCGCCGATCACCAGAACAAGGCCGACGTCGCCACCAACATCGTGCGCAACTGGTACGACAATGAGAACGTCGACATGATCACCGACGGCGGCTCGTCCGCCGTCGCGCTCGCGGTCGAGGAAGTGTCCCGGCAAAAGCAGAAGCTCGTGCTGTTCAACGGGCCGGCGTCATCCGACATCACCGGCAAGAACTGCTCGGCCTATGCCGCGCACTGGAACTACGACACCTACGCGCTGTCGCATGTCACGGGATCTGCGGTCGTGAAGTCCGGTGGCAAGTCGTGGTTCTTCCTCGCCGCCGACTATGCGTTCGGACGCGCGCTGCAGCGCGACACCGCCGAGGTCGTCGAGGGCGAAGGCGGCAAGGTGCTGGGCTCGGTCTACGCGCCGATCAACAGCTCGGATTTCTCTTCCTTCCTGCTGCAGGCCCAGGCGTCCAAGGCCGAGATCATCGGGCTCGCCAACGCCGGCGGCGATGCCACCAATGCGATCAAGCAGGGCGCCGAATTCGGCATCCTCAAAGGCGGCCAGAAATTCGCGGCGCTGCTGTTCTTCATCACCGACGTGCATGCGCTGGGCTTGCAGACGGCGCAGGGGCTGCAATTCACCACCGCGTTCTACTGGGACCAGAACGAGCAGACCCGGGCCTTCTCGCAGCGCTTCATCAAGGAGGTCGGGCACATGCCGACCATGGTGCAGGCCGGCGTCTACAGCGCGACCCTGCATTACCTGAAGGCGGTCAAGGCGCTCGGCAGCAAGGAGCCGCTCAAGGTGATGGAGAAGATGCGGGAGACGCCGATCAACGACTTCATGACGCATGATGGCAAATTGCGGATCGACGGCCGCGTGCTGCGCGACATGTACCTGGTGCAGGTCAAGAAGCCGGAGGAATCAAAGGGCCCGTGGGATTACATGAAGATCGTCCAGACCGTGCCGGGCGAGCAGGCCTACCGTCCGCTCGACAAGGGGGGTTGCCCGCTGGTCGAGGCGGCGAAGAAGGGGTGAGGTATCGTCATTGCGAGGAGCAAAGATCGTAGGGTGGGCAAAGCGTAGCGTGCCCACCATCGAGAGTGAGCCTGTTGGTGCATGGTGGGCACGGCGCATTCGCGCCTTTGCCCACCCTACGCTGTCCGCAAGCTGCTACCGATACGCCGCCACGATGTCCCCCACCGCGCGCTCGAGCTGCTGCGCGGTGGCGCATTGGCGCACCAAATTGCAGAACGTCGCATAGCGCGGCATCTCGGAATCGCCAAAGCCCCAGGTCAAGCGCCCCTCGGGATTGAGCCAGACCACGCGCTTGGCGCGCTCGGAGATGCGCCGCAAAATATCGGCGCCGGGATCGAGATTGTTGGAGCGGGCATCGCCGAGCACGATGACTGTGGTCTGCGGCGTCACCGCCGACATGAAGCCGCGCTCGAAGTCGGCGAGCGAATTGCCATAGTCGGACGAGCCGAAGCCGACCTTGCCCATGATGTCGGTCATGGCCTCCTCGGCGCTCTTGGCCTCGAGGATGTCGCTGACCTCGATCAGATGACCGGAGAAGGCAAAAGAGCGGACGTCGGAAACCACCTCATGCAGGCTGTGGATCAGCAGCAGGAAGAAATCGGACACCCGCGCCACCGAGCCGGAGACGTCGCACAGCGCCACGATCTTCGGCCGGTCGCGATGCCGGCGCTTCCATGCGGTCAGGAACGGCACGCTGCCCCAGGCCGCGTTCCGGCGCAGCGTACGACGGACATCGAGGTGCCCGCGGCGCTGGCGCTTGCGCGGCTTGGAGTAGCGCTCGCGCAGGCGGCGGGCGATCTGGCGGATCAGCGCGCGCATCTGCTCGATCTGCCGCGGCTCGAGCCGCGCCATCGGCGCGTTGCGCAGGATCTCGTTGCGCAAATTCTCGGCTTCCTCGCGGCCGTAAAGCAGCAGCGCTTGCGACACCGCCTCGCGGACAGTCTCGCGCAAACCGTCGGTCAGTTCGGAGAGCCGCTCGGCCAGCGCCGGATTGTTGGCGGTCAGCGCCTCCAGATCGTCGTTGAGACGCCCGATGCCCATCTGCTCCAGGATGCGGCTGGAGAAGATGCCGCGCTGGGTGAAGAAGCGGATGTCGGACAGCGACGCCGCAGCGGACGCGTTGGCGATCGCGGCGGAAATGTCGTTGCGGTCCTGCGACAGCAGCATCTGCGCCAGCGGGCCGAGATTTTGCGATTCTGCGCCGCCGCCCGCCGCGCTCGGGCTTTGCGATGCCGGCGGCTCGGCGCCCGCCTGATTGTCGTTCGCTTCCTTCCGTTCCGGCTCCGGTTGCGAGAAGAACAGGTCGAAGCAGGCGCCGAGCGCCTTCTTCTCGTCCTCGGATTTGGCGAGCGTCAGGAGCAGCGTGTCGCGCAGAATGGCGCGCTCGGCAAAGCCGACCTTCTCGACCGCGCGCATCGCATCGATGCTTTCGGCCGGCGAAACATGCACGCCCGCGCCGCGCGCGGCGCGAAAGAAGCGGTGCAGGTTCTCGCGCATTTATCCGAAGACGTTCTGGCGCGTCGCTTTCGCAACGAACGTCGTCACATGCGGCGTTGCGGCCTCGACGTCGGATTCGTATTTCAGGAGCACGTTCAGCGTGTCCTTGACCATCTCATGGCCGAGTTCGGCGGCCTGCAGCAGCACCAGCACCCGTGCCCAGTCGATGGTTTCGCTGACCGAGGGCTGCTTCTTCAGGTCGAGGGTGCGCAGTTCGTGGATGAAGCCGACCAGCTGCTTGCGCAGGGTCTGCGAAATGCCGGGCACGCGGCTTTCGACGATGCGCTCCTCCAGCTTCTGCTCGGGAAAGCCGATGTGCAGATGCAGGCAGCGCCGCTTCAGGGCGTCGCCGAGATTGCGCTCGCTGTTGGAGGTGAGGATCACGGTCGGCGGCACGGCGGCCACCACCGTGCCGAGCTCGGGAATCGAGACCTGGAAATCGCTGAGGATTTCGAGCAGCAGCGATTCGAACTCGGCATCGGATTTGTCGATCTCGTCGATCAGCAGCACGCAGCCGGCGGGTTGCTCCAGCGCCTGCAGCAGCGGCCGCGGCTCGACGAATTCCTTGGAGAAGAACACGTCGCCGAAATCATGCAGCTGGCCGAGCGCGTCATGGAGCGTCTGCGCGCCGCCCAGCACCTCGCCGAGCTTGTCCTTGAGGATCTGGGTGTAGAGCAACTGCTTGGCGTATTTCCACTCGTAGAGCGCCTTGGCCTCGTCGAGGCCCTCGTAGCATTGCAGGCGGATCATCTTCAGCTTGCGCCAGCCGGCGATCGCCTTCGCCAGCTCGGTCTTGCCGACGCCGGCCGGGCCTTCGACCAGGATCGGCTTGGCGATCTGCTCGGAGAGATAGACCGCGGTCGCGATCTGGCGGCTGGCGATATAGCCCTGCGAGGCCAGCCCGCGTTCGACGGCTTCGATCGAGGCGAGAGGCGAGCTCTTCGGGTCGGTCTTGGGATCGGCCAAGGATTTCGGCTCCAGATAGGTCGTTCGCCTCGCGGCTTATCACGGCGGCAGGCGCGAATGGTCGCGAATTTTGCGGCTCAGCGGTGCAGCAAAATCGGCCAGCGGGCGGAAGTATCAAAATACCGTCGTCGCCCCAGCCACGATACGCACCCGGGATGGCCCGCGCTTTTAAGTCGAGCGTTGCCCTACGGTCACAGGCGGACGATGGGCACACTGATATTGTCCCCGAAAATACGTGTCTGGGGCGTCGAGAATGAAAAAGCTTTTTCCGCTAGCAGCGGTGTTTGTGAGCATCGCGTCGGCAGCATCGGCCGCCGATTTTCCGGCCAGTCCGATGCCCGCGAAGGTCGCGATGCCGGCGCCGATCCTGTTCTCGTGGACCGGATGCTATGTCGGCATCGAAGGCGGCGGCGCCAGCGGCCAGGGCGAGCAAATCGCGAATGGCGGCGCCTTTCCCAACGCGAGCATCACCGGCGGCATGACCATCAAGGGCGGCATCGCCGGCGGCACCGTCGGCTGCAACGTTGTGCTCAGCAACTTCGTGGTTAGCGGCGAGGCCGATTTCTCCTGGACCAACAAGCGCGGCAGCACGAACGATTTGCCGCCCTTCAATACGGCGGCCGTCAGCGAGACGCGCGAGAAATGGCTCGACACCTTCCGCGGCCGCTTCGGCTACGCGATCGACCGCTTCATGGTCTATGGCACGGCCGGTGTCGCGCTCGCCGGCACCACGGTTTCGGTGACCAATCCGGCGTTCGGCACCATCAGCAAATTGCGCGATCGAACCGGCTGGGTCGCCGGCCTCGGCGGCGAGTTCGCGGTGTGGACCGGCGGCGCGTTCGACGTGACGCTCAAGGTCGAATATCTCCACGCCGGTTTCGAGACCAAGCAGTATTTCAATCCGGCTCTCGTTACGCCCATCGGTACAACCATCGTGACCCGCGACACCAAGCTGACCGACGACATCATCCGCGCGGGCTTGAACGTGAAATTCAACTGGGGCCCGGTGGTCGCGCGGTACTGACCGACCCGCTCCAGCGAACTGCCGCAAGTCAAAGGGCCCGGCGCGAGCGCGGGCCCTTTGTGTTGATCACGCGGTACGGCTCAATGCGCGCCGCCGCCACCTGCGCCCGCATTGACCTTGCGCAGCATCATCATCGCGATGGCGGCGAGCACCAGCACGACGCCGATCACCGCAAAGGTGTCGGAAAAACCCATCACCAGCGCCTGCCGCTTGACGATGTTGCCGAGCGCGACGATCGCCTGATGCTGCGCATTGGCCGGGTCGGGCACGCCGTGCGAGATGAAGTAGTTGGTCAGCTGGGCGATCCGGGTGCGGACTTCCTCGCGGCCGAGATCGACGGACTGGCCGATGATGTTGGAATGGAATTGCTCGCGTTTGGTGACGATGGTGGCGAGCACGGCGGTGCCGATCGCGCCGCCGAGATTGCGCATCATGTTGGAGATGCCCGACGCCGCCGGCGCATCCTGCGGCGCGACGCTGCCGAGCGTCACCGAGCTGAGCGGCGCGAGCGTCAGTGCCTGGCCGACGGCGCGGACGATATTGGGCAGCCAGAACTGGTCGCCGGAATAATCGAGCGACATCCAGATGTTCATGAAGGAACTGGCGGCGAACAGCAGCAGGCCGGTGACCGCGATGTAGCGCGCGTCGAAACGCTGCATCAGCTTCGGCACCAGCGGGATCAGCAGCAATTGCGGCAGGCCGGTCCAGGCCAGCACGTTGCCGATCTGCTCGGCATTGTAGCGCTGCACCTGGCCGAGATAGGCCGGCAGCAGATAGACCGAGCCGAACAGTGCGAAGCCGAGGAACACGGAGGCGACGGTGCCCATGCCGAAATTGCGCTGGCTCAACAGCCGCAGCTTGAGCAGCGGCTTCTCCACGGTGAGCTCGATCCAGATGAACAGCGCGAGGCTGACCGCCGAGATCACCGCGAGGCGCACGATGAAAGGCGACCCGAACCAATCGTCCTTGTTGCCTTCCTCGAGCACCGATTGCAGCGCCGACAGCCCGATCGCCATGGTGGCAATGCCGAGCCAGTCGCCTTCGCGCAACAGGCCGAGTTGCATCGGCTGCCGCTCCAGCGTGAGATAGAGCATGGCGACCATGATTGCGGTCGGCGCGACGTTGACGAAGAAGATGGTCTGCCAGCCGTAATTCTCGGTGAGATAGCCGCCGATGGTCGGGCCGATCGCCGGCGCAAAGGTCACCGCGAGCGCGAACATCGCGAGCCCGATCGGCTGCTGTTGCTTGGGCAGCTTGGTGAAGACCAGCGTGAAGGCCATCGGGATCAGCACGCCGCCGAAAAAGCCCTGGAAGGCGCGCATCGCGATCATCGATGGCAGGTCGGTGGTGAAGGCGCACAGCACCGAGAAGATCGCAAACAGCGTCGCAAACGACAGCACGACGTTGCGGAAGGAGAAGACGCGGCTGAGATAGTCCGTCAGCGGAATGACCACGATTTCGCCGATCAGGTATGAGGTCGAAATCCAGGAGCCGTTGTCGACGCCGGTGCCGATGCCGCCTTCGATATCGAGCAACGAGGCGTTGGTGATCTGGATGTTCAGGATCGCCATGAAGGCGCCGATCATCGCGGCGAAGACGGCGATCCACACCGTCGGGCTGGCGCGATCGGGGTTGGCGGGCGCGGCCGGCGGCGCGGGCTTCGGGATCTGGCTCGAGGCTGAAAGGGTGAGGGCGCTCATGACATCACCTCGCAATCGATGCGATCTTCGAAGGCGCTTCCGTCCTGGAGTTGTCGTGAAGTTTCGTCGAGATGTGCGGAACGACCGACATGCCCGGCCGCAATTCGATCGGCGAACCGCCCTCGAGGAGGATCTTCACGGGGATGCGCTGCACGATCTTGGTGAAGTTGCCGGTGGCGTTGTCGGGCGGCAGCAGCGCGAACTCCTGGCCGCTTGCCGGCGCCAGCGAGTCGACGTGGCCGTGCACGACCTGGCCGGGGAACATGTCGACGGAGACGTCGACCGGCTGGCCCTCCTTCACATCGGTCAGCTGCGTCTCCTTGTAGTTGGCGATCACATAGGCGCCCGAGGCCGGCACCAGCGACATCAATTGCGTGCCGGCCTGCACGTATTGCCCGACGCGCAGCGTGCGGTTGCCGACGACGCCGTCGATCGGCGCGGTGATCGTGGAGTAACCGAGGTTGAGCTCGGCCTGCGCCTGCAATGCCGATGCGCGCGCCGCAGCGGCTTCGGCCTGGGCGATCTCGGCCTTGAGCAGGTCGACCTGTTTCAACGCAGACACAAGATTGGCCTGATCGCGCAGGATTGCGGCTTCCGCGCCGGCATTCTTGGATTGCGCGGCTTGTGCATTCTGCTGGCTGCCGTAACCGGTGGCGGCGAGGTCGGTGTAACGCTTGTTCTCCTGGCCCGCGAAAGTCCTGTTCGCGATGTCGACCTCGATGGTCGCCTTTGCTGCCGCGATGACCGACTGCTGGACCTCGAGCTGAGCCTTCTTGCTTGTGACAGTGGCCTGCGCCGCGGCGACGTCCGCGCGCGCCTGATCGAGCGCGACCTTGAAATCGCGCTCGTCGATCCGCGCCAGCACCTGGCCGGCCTTCACATGTTCGTTGTCGCCGACCAGCACCTCGTGCAGATAACCCGAGACCTTCGGTGCGATGGTGGTGTTGTCGGCCCGCACATAGGCGTCGTCGGTCGAGACCAGGAAGCGGCCGACCGTCCAATAGTCAAAGCCGTACCAGGACGCCCCGGCCAGGGCCGCCACTGCGGCACCCGCCAGCAAGAGCCGGCGCAAGCGGCCGGTCGGCTTGGCCGCGGGCACGCTCGCCGGTACGGCGCTAACCGCCGGATTTGGCTGGGGATTTGGGACTTCGAGCAGCTCTTGCGCGGTCTCGGCGGAGACTTCGCGCTCGGCTTCGAAAGAGGTGGAATGACGGCTCATGATGCCCTCCTGATCGATCTATCCCGTTGCCAAGAAAGGAGAATTTCTGAGTGCTCGGCTTTGGGACAATTAGGAAACTTGACATTTTCCAAAATAGCGCCTACGTTGAGAGTGTCAATAGAATGACAGGCATCATCTAAAAGCATGGCGATCACAAAGCCGAGAAACAGCGAAGACTGCGGGCCGCAGCGCGGCCGCGGACGGCCGCAGGCCCGCTGCGACGAGGAGACGCGCGCCGTCATTGTCGATGCCGCGCGGCACGCGTTCGCGGCCAACGGCTTCGCCGGCACCGGCATGGACAGCGTCGCGCGTGCAGCCGGCGTTTCGACCAAGACGCTCTATCGGCTGTTTCCCAACAAGGTGGCGCTGTTCGAGGGAATGGTGACCGAGCGCACCGATACTCTCGTCTCGACCGTGAAACTGCGCGCCTGCGACGGCGGCGACGTCGAGGCGGCGCTGGCGGAAGCCCTGGTGATGTGCGGTGAACTGATGCTGGACGGCGAGGTGATCGCGCTTCAGCGCGTCGTCGCCGGCGAGAGCGACAAGTTCCCCGACATCGCCGAGACCTTCTTCAACAAGGCGATCATGCGAACCCAGGGCGCGCTGGCCGACTGGCTGCGCGTGCAGGTGAAGCGCGGCACGATTGCAGTCGACGATGTCGATATCGCCGCGGGCATGCTGCTCGGCATGCTCGCGCTCCAGCCGCTACGTGCGGCGATGTTCGGGCATCGGCCGCCGCCGAACCGCAGCGAAATTGAGCAGCGCGCGAAGGCCTGTGGCGCGCTGTTCCTGAAGGGCTGCCGCCGCCAGCCGTGAACGACCTCGGCTCATGGCGCGATCGATGGCGTCAGCTCCAAAAGCTGAGTGATCCCGGTCACATCCGCCCGGTAACAATGCTGCGATAACGTGCTAGTGTGGCGGTTCAGAAGTCCGCATCATTTGTGCCGCGACGTCGTCATGCGGACTTCTGAACCAAAGCCACACTAGATCAATATTTTTACTAGTGTCCTTCGATTCCGAAGTTCGCAAACGAAGGCGCCGCGAAATGATGCGAACTTCGGAATCGGGACACTAGGACTTGTATGCGCATGGGCGCGGCGGCCTCATGAGGCGGGATATGAAACCTGTATCGATTGAACGGAGACTGTTGCTGAAGGCCGGCCTGGTCGGCCTCGCCGGTCTTGCCAACAGCTATGCCTATGCGGCCATCCTCGATGCTGCCGGCGCCACCAACCCCGGCAACAAAGCGATCGGCAGCGACGATCTTCTCGCCGCGCAAGCCGAACTCGGCGAAAACCTGATCCGCTATCTCGCGGGGCGCGGCAAAGCCGATGCCGCGGGCAACTTCGTGGTTTCGCCTGCGAGCATCGCATCGATCCTGTCGTTCGTCGATCTCGGCGCGGGCAACATGATGCGGTCGGCCATTCATCGCACCCTCGGTTTCAAGCCTGTGACACGACGACAGAAGGCCGATGAGGATTTGCGCGCGCTTCGCAGCAGCGTGTCTGCGATCATCGCGAAAAGCGCAGGCGACAGCCCGCTGGCGCTGGCCAATTTGCTGGCCTTCGACCGCGCGGTCAGGCCGAAGCAGCTTGCATTGCTCGGCCTGTCCGGCGCCGGCGCCGACGTGCTGGTCGACAGCCTCAGCAACCCCGATATCGTCGATCGCATCAATCGCTGGGTCAAGGACAAGACCCGCGATCTGATTCCGTCGATCCTCGAAGAGGCGCCGGAGACGCTCGGCCTCGTCGCTGTCAACGCGCTTTATTTCAAGGACAAGTGGCAGGTTCAGTTCAATCCGGCGAAGACGCAAACCGAGCAATTCCAGTCGCTGTCCGGCAATGTCGATGTGGCGATGATGCATTCGCCGATCGCCAAGTTCGCGTTCCGCCAGGACGAGCGCTTCATTGCGAGCGAGCTTGGCTACGCCCATGACGATTTCAAACTGGTGGTGGTGACGACCAAATCCGCAGCCGTGAGCCCGGCGGATTTTGCGCCCGTCGCCGGCTGGCTCGGTGGCCAGGGTTTTGAGACGCGGAACGGCGAAATCGGCATGCCGAAACTGTCGCTGTCGTCGGTGGAAGAATTGCTGCGGCCGCTGGATGCGATGGGCCTGCGGGCGGCGCGTCAGCGCAAGGATGCGCTGGAGCAGTTCTCCGACGAGGACCTCGTCATCAGCCGTGTGGTGCAGAAGCTGGAATTGCGGCTCTCTGAAGAGGGCACCGAAGCGGCTGCCGCGACCGCCGTGGTGACGACGCGATCGCTGGCGCCCGACGATCACGTCAGGATGATCGTCGACAAGCCGTTCGTATTCGCGCTGCGCGACCGCAAGACCGGCCTGATCCTGTTCATGGGCTATGTCGGCGCGCCGCCGAAAACAAGCTAGCCTGCTGCTCGCTGCAAGGCGTCCGCGACGCTGACCATCGGCATATTGCGCCGCTTCGCGGCATTTAGCGCATGGCGGAGCAGGGCGGGCGTGCAACCCCACGGACTCGGCGCATCAGCCACATCGTGGGTGTAAAAAATCAGCCAACCATTGGTCGCGACGGCCTCATCGACGACGCGGTCGATGCCGGCGCGGTCGATGTCCTTGTCGATCAGCGGGGTTGAACGCAGGAACTGCAAATCGATCGTACCGCTGTTGACGCCCGGCAGGATGCCGCGGGCCGAGCGAAAGCTCTTGGTCAGCTGCCGCTTGCTCGCCACCGTCGCGAGCCCGTAAGGATAGGCGAAATTCTCCAGCTTGATCGAGGCGTCGAGCCCTTCGAGAAAGCGCCGGTTCTGCGCGATCTCTGTCGGCCATCGCCGTCCCGCCGAGATCGATGGCGCGCTGGTGCGAGAAGGTGTGGCAGGCGATCTCATGGCCGCTACGGCGAAGTTTGACGATGCCGTCGGGATCGATGCCGTCGCCTTGATCGGTGGATCGATTGACCAGTCCGCCTGCGATATAGAAGGTGCCGCAGCCCGCCGAAATCCTCCAGCATCGGCGCGCCGACGGTCGCCGCACTCACCGGGAATGTCGTCGAAGGTGAAGCTGACCATCGGCTGCTTGTTTCGCAGCTGCATCGGCGCAGCGAAGAGATGCCGGGCGAGGCGGTTGGAGACGCGCGCTCGTGAAGTTCGACCAGGAGGGCATGATCACTTCCGCGACGGCGCCGGGCTCGCGCGCTTCCTCGCGAAGGAAGCCGAGCCAGTTGCGGAAGATGGTATTGGCCGCCGCGCCCGCAGCGATGTCGGGGCGGAGCGTCAGGCCGGGTAGTTCGGCCGCCAGCATCGGATCGCGTTTGGCGCGCGCCCGCTGCTCGAAGGCTTCGAGTTCGGCAACCGTGGCCGCGTCGAAATAGCCGACGGGGATGTTGGGATAGCTGTCGCGCTCGCCGCTGAGGAAGCGCGCGAGGTCGCGCATATATTCCCGCTGCAGCGACGAGGCGTCGTATTCGGGATGGCCCTGGAAGAAAATGAAGCGGCTCTCCAGTTGCCGTGCGAAAATGTCGACGCCGGCAATGTCCGAGCGCGTCAGGATCTCATAGCCGCTGCGCGGCAAGCTCGTTCTCCCGGAGCTCGTTGTAGCGCGAATGCGAGACCTTCAGCGTGGCGGGCAGACTGCGCGTGAGCCAGTCGTCGCTGGCCTTGCTGCAGTCATAGACGCCCGAGCATTTCTCGTTCAGCCGATGCCGGTCGATGCCGTCGAGATGCTTCACCGCCGCATGCGCCGCCAGGCAGGACCAGATGGTCGAGCGCGTATTGGTCCTGGCCCAATCGACGATCTCGGTGAGCTCGTTCCAGAACGGCTCGTCCGGGCAAGATTTGCCGCGACCGGCTCGGCGCCGGTCACGATCAGGCCGTCGATCCCCAGCCGGTCGAGATCGGCGATGTCGGCATAGTCATGATCGATATGCTCGCTCGCCTGCTTCGAACGGGCCGACTGACGGCAGCGAGAAGCAATGGAAGTTGACGCGGTGCCGCCCGAAGCCGCCTGCACCAGCCGCATGAACTGACGCTCGGTCGCCTTCAGCGCGCTGTCGGGCATGTTGTTGACCAGCCCGATGGTCAGCTCGCCCTCTGCGCGCTCGAACGCTTCCTGCGCGGGCGCGAGCGCCGGGCTCTTGATCGGCCGATCCTTGTCGAACAGGAGCGTCATGGCGCTGCCCGCCTTACTCCGCGGCCTCGAGCCGCGACGATCCGGCGCAGGCGCGTGCCAGGGCCTGATCAATGTCCTCGATGATGTCATCGATGTGCTCGATGCCGATCGAAAGGCGGATGGTTTCCGGCAACACGCCGGCCATGCGCTGCTGCTCCGCCGACATCTGGCGATGCGTGGTGGAGGCGGGATGGCAGGCCAGCGACTTGGCGTCGCCGATGTTGACGAGGCGCGTGATCAGATTCAGCGCGTCGTAGAACGCCTTGCCGGCCTCCATGCCGCCCTTGATGCCGAAGGTGAACAGCGAGGAGGCGTTGCCGCCGAGATATTTCTCGACCAGCGCGTAATAGGGACTGTCGGGGAAGCCGGCGTAATTGACCCAGGCGACGCGCGGATCTTTCCGCAGGAATTCGGCGACCTTGCGCGCGTTCTCGACATGGCGCTCGATGCGCAGCGCCACCGTCTCGATGCCCTGCAGCAGCAGGAAGGCGTTGAACGGCGACAGCACCGAGCCCATGGTGCGCTGATAGATGCTGCGCGCGCGCTCGATATAGGCCGTCGGCCCGAAGCGCTCGGCATAGACGAGGCCGTGATAGGAGGCGTCCGGCTTGTTGAAGGACGGGAAGCGATCGGCGTGGTTCTTCCAGGGGAAGCGGCCGCTGTCGACGATGGCGCCGCCCATCGTGGTGCCGTGGCCGCCCAAAAATTTCGTCAGCGAATGCACCGAAATGTCGGCGCCGTAGTCGAACGGTTTCAGCAGGATCGGGGTTGCAACCGTATTGTCGACGATCAGCGGCACGCCGTTGCGATGCGCGACTTTCGCCAGCGCCTCGATGTCGCAGACATTGCCGGCGGGATTGCCGATGGTCTCGGCGAACACCGCCTTGGTGTTCTCGTCGATCAGCCGCTCGATCGCGTCGGGCTGGTCGCTGTCGGCGAAGCGTCCCTTGATGCCCTGGCGCGGCAGCACATGACCGAGCAGGGTATGCGTCGTGCCGTAAAGCTGCGGCACGGAAACGATGTTGCCGCCGTCATCGGCGACGTTGACGAAAGCGAAATGCAGCGCAGCCTGGCCGGTGGCGACTGCAAGCGCACCGACGCCGCCTTCGAGCTCGCTGACGCGCTTCTCGAGCACCGCGGTGGTCGGGTTGGCGATGCGGCTGTAGCGGAAACCTTCGCTCTCGAGGTTGAACAGCGCGGCGCCATGATCGGCGCTGTCGAAAGCATAGGCGACGGTCTGATAGATCGGGACGGCGACGGATTTCGTCGTGGGATCGGGCTCATAGCCCGCGTGAATAGCGATCGTCTCGTTGCGCATCATCGGCCTCCACGCCCAGCGCAACGCACTCTTTGCCGGTGCCTTCCTTGCGCTGCTGATTGATTAGAGGCGGGCGATGAAGCGAGCAATAATTCGCTGCAACATTGACGAAATAACCCTAATGAAACGCCGCGAGTTAAGTAAAATTTGAAACAAGTTTTTACGGTACGTTAGTCAACCGCGCGCCGCACCTGTTCACCGATCTGTGACAGGATGAGCTTCGCCTGCGGCAGAACCGCGCTCATGGCGTGGAAATTGTGGATCATGCCGTCGTGGCAAACATGTTCCACGGCCACACCGGCCGCCAGCAGCTTGCGCGCATAAGCGTTGCCTTCGTCCCGCACCGGATCGAACTCGGCGGTGTGGATGATCGCGGGCGGCAGGCCTGCGACATGCAGCGCGCGCAGCGGCGAAATCCTGACATCGGCCGGGTCGGTTCCGTCAGGCAAATAGTCGGCGAGATCGGCTTCCAGCGTCATCCGGTCGATCAGGTGGTTTTCGGCGAACGCCGCGCGCGACGGGGAAGTCTCTTCGAAATCCAGCACCGGGCAGATCAGGCATTGCGCAACAATGGCAGGCCCGTGGCGCAGCGCGTGCTGGCACACCACCGCCGCCAGCGTTGCGCCGGCGGAATCCCCGCCAATCACAAGCTTTTCCGCGTCGATGCCGAGGCTGGCGGCGTTGCGCGCGACGAATTCGGTGGCGGCGATGGCGTCCTCGATCGCCGCCGGAAATTTGTGCTCGGGCGCCAGGCGATAATCGACCGAGATCAGCCGGCAGCCGGTGGCGTCTGCAAGCGCCGACGCGACGCGGTCATGGGTCTCGATGCTGCCGGCCACCATGCCGCCGCCATGGAAGAAGATGAAGCCCGGCGCGGGCGCGTCGTCGCCCACGGCGCGTAGAGGCGATAGGCGATGTCGCCGCCCGGACCCGGCAGGGCGCCGTCGGTTGCGCTCACGCCAGCCGCATCTGATCGCGCGAACTGCATCAGCTTGGCCAGCGATGCGCGGCGTTCGCTCGTGGTCGGTCTTCGCCGCTCCGCGGGCGCGGCGGCGGCCAACATTGTGAGCAGGCGCTTGGCGAGGGGATCGAGCGGCATGACCGTTCCGGTTAACCACGAGAGCTTACCATGGTGGCCGATCCGCCGTGAATCGGCCCTCGTCTTCACTTAATGTGGACTCGTTAAGCAATCCCGACAAGGATGCGCGACATCGTTGGTCGCCGCTCGGATCGAACACATGACAAACATCATCAAGCCCGTCAGCTATTCGCAGACCTGGACCTTCTTCGAAGGCAAATGGCACGAAGGCAACGCGCCGATCATGGGGCCGCGCACGCATGCGGCCTGGCTCGGCTCGACCGTGTTCGACGGCGCGCGCGCCTTTGAGGGCGTCACGCCCGATCTCGATCGTCATTGCGCGCGGGTGAACTGGTCCGCGGCCAATTTCCGCCTGAAGCCGGTGGTCGATACCGAGACCTGGATCGGGCTTGCGCGCGAAGGCATCGCCCGTTTCGGCGCCAATGCCGAGCTCTATGTCCGCCCGATGTATTGGGCGCAGCACGGCAGTGGCGGCGGCGTGCTGTTCGACCCCGAGACCACCAACTGGTGCCTTTGTATCTACGAGGCGCCGATGCCGGCTGCGTCCGGCAGCGCGATCACGCTGTCGCCGTTCCGCCGCCCGACCATGGAGACGGCGCCGGTCGATGCCAAGGCGGCGTGCCTCTACCCCAACAATTCGCGCGCGCTGATCGAAGCGGCCGCGCGCGGCTTCCAGAACTGCCTGATGCTCGACATGCTCGGCAATGTCGCGGAATTCGGCAACGCCAATGTATTCATGGCCAAGGACGGCGTGGTCTATACGCCGGCGCCGAACGGCACCTTCCTCAACGGCATCACCCGCCAGCGGGTGATCGATCTCTTGCGCGGCGACGGCGTGACCGTCGTCGAGAAGACATTGCGTTATGAGGATTTTGAGCGCGCCGACGAGATCTTCTCGACCGGCAATTTCGCCAAGGTCGCGCCTGTGATCCGGATCGATGACCGGCAGCTTGCGCCCGGCAGATTCTATACGCGGGCACGAAAGCTTTATTGGGATTTCGCGCACGCGCGGCGGATGGCGGCGTAATCTCTCGCAATGACGAGCTGTTGCCTTTAAGGCCCGTATATCACCAACTCGGTATCGGAGAGATCGGCCAGCCGCGGCCGGTGTGGGCCCTTGAAATATTTGCGGCCGCGCTTTTCCGTGTAGAAGCCGGTCAATCCCGGCACATCGTCATTGGCATCGAACATCACCGCAATCCTGCCCTGACGCAGCAGCGCACGGCCGAGCGCGCCGGCGCAAGCGACATATTCGGCGATATCGCGGCAATAGACCAGTTGCATCCCGGGCGGGGAAATCCAGCCCCGGCGAATCCGCATCGGCACGAACACGAAGGGAAAGGCGCCATGAGCGGTGCGGCACACCACGCTGGTGCAGCCATAGGCCGCGTGCCGCATCAATAGTTCGGCATCCGCCGCCGGCAAGCCGTCGATGGACTTTGTGTCAGGCGAGACGAATTCAACCGTCGCGCCACGTCCGTTTCGTGACAACGCGGGAAACGAGAAGAACAGACCCTTACAATAGGCGCGAAAGCCCTGCGCTTCGATGATCGGCCAGGTCCAGTGCGCCGGGCTGATGTTGAAGTAGCTGACTTCTTTGCGACGCTGCGCAAGGCTGGTCAGCATCGGCGCGTAGTTGCGGAACGCCGGCTCGACATACCAGCTCGAGAGATTGCAGTGGACCGCGGCTTCGCCGCCGGCATCGCGCAGCGAATAGATCAGCAGCAATACGCCGACCGGCACGCCTTCATGGTCGAGCATGTAGCCGAAGCGCGGATAACCCTCCGGCACATCACGCGCGGCCTGTCGCCGCAGTCCCTGCAGCCAGTAATCGCGCGAACGGCCATAGAAGCCGCGCGCCAGCAGCTCGGCGACGCCGTCGAGATCGGCTTCGCCGATTTCGCGGCACCGGATCTGTGGCCTGAGCGCGTTCACCGCATGAGTCCGCGGGCCAGCGCCTCAGCGCCAGCCTTCGCCATGGCTGTCGGCGGTGACGCGTGTAGTCAGGCCGAGCATCTCGCGCACCTTGACCGGCCAGGCGGCCAGATCGGTGCCGTGGGTATGGAACATCGCGACCGCGAGACGATCCATGCCGAAGGCGACGCAGCCGGTATGGGCGGGTTCGCCATTGGCATCCTTGATGTCCCAGGTCGTGCCGAAATGGGCCTGATGATAATTGAAGCTCATGCAGGCGGTCGGCTGGTCTTCCGAGCGCAGCGGCACCAGCAGCTCGAATTTCAGCGACTGCTGCTTCTGGCTCACCGCCTTCATCTGGCCGACGCGGCCGAAGAAGGGATCGCTGGCGTAGTCGACGCGGAAGGCGAGGCCCAGGTCGCGCGCCATGTTCTGCGCGCGCACCATCCAGCGCTCGCGGAAAGCGGCGACGTCGTCGGGCGTGCCGATGCAGACATATTCGCGCATCCGGAACGACTGCAGCCGGTCGAGATGACGCGAGGGTTCGCGGCGGAAGCAATCGGCGGCGACGTCGAAGCGCAGGCCGCCCGTGGGCAGCTGGCCGCGGCTCGCCGCGATCGGATAGACGGGATAGCAGGCGGCCGGCGACAGCACGAGGTCGGCCGGCGACAGCGAGGTGGTCCAGTCGCCGCCCTTGTCGAAGCGGCCGACCGCGTCGTTGATCTCGCGCTCGGTGCCATGCAGGCCGCAAACGCAGCCGAGCAGGTTCGGGAAGCTCTTGAGGTAGCCGGACTTCTCCAGTTGCGCGCGGTTCATCACCGGCGGAAAGCGCATCACTTCGGTGCCGGGCTCGCGGTTACGCGTGATCAGCGCGGCGAGGCGCTCCACCATGTCTTCGTACAGCGCGGTGCGGGCATAGACGCCGTCGGTGCCCATCTTGTGGAACAGCACGTCGGCGAGATGATCGAGAGGGTCGGCCGATTGCGGCGCGAGCTCGGGCGATTCGGTTCGGATCGGGGCGGAGGCGTTCATCGCTGGTCTTCCCTGTTATTATTGTTAGTCGCGCAAAGAGGTCGGCACGCCGCTCATCAGGCTCGCCGTGGCGATGTTGCTGAGAATGCGTTCGTTGTTGATCATCAGCGGCGACGACAGCACGTCGCGCAGCAGCCGGCCGACGGTGAACTCGCCGTCATTGCGATAGCCCGACAGGCCGCAGGCGCGCATCGCGCTCATCACGGTCTGCACCGCCAGCTCGGAGGCCTCGACCTTGAGCAGGTTGATCGACGACTGGAAGTCGAGCGAGGACAGTGCGCGCTCGTCATGCTCGCGCGCGGCATAATTGTCGAGATTGGCGGTGATGATGGCGCGCAGCTTCGCGAGCGACATCTTGGCCGCGGTGAAATGCGCGGCTCCGGGCGGCATCTGGCCGCCGGCGCCGCGAGCGGCCTTGCGGATGAAGCGCTGGGCGCGATCGACTGAGGCTGCGGCAATGCCGGCCCACACCGAGGACCAGCAGAGATGCGCGACCGGCGTCATGGTCTGGGCGTGGATCTTCTCGTAGGCCTCGGGGAAAATCTGCTCGGCCGAAGCCTTTGCCTTCAGCTCGAAGCCGGCGCTGCAGGTCCCGCGCATGCCGAGCGTCTCCCAGGCAAGGCTGCGTTGCAGCGTGTAATTTTCCCTGGTGAAAGCGACCAGCACCTGATCGGAGGAGGCCGCGTCGCCGTTGCGGCGGGCGATGGTGACGATGCCGTCGGCCTCGGCGCCGTAGGAGATCACGGTGGCGTTTCGGACCAGCGAAATCTCGGCTGCGTCGGTCTCGACGGCAGCGGCGCTGGAGCGGATATTGCCGCCGTTGTTGCCTTCAGTGGTCGAGGACGCCAGCAGCAATTGCTCGGAGGCCACGCGTCGCATCAGCGCCTCGTGATAGCGGCTGCCGGTGCCGTGCCGCACCAGGCAGGCGACCTTGGTCTGATGCATGGCGAAGATCATCGCCGCCGAGGAGCAGGAGCGGCCGAGCGTGTAGCACATCTCGGTAATGTCGAAGATCGAGGCACCGAGGCCGCCGAACTCGACCGGAATTTGCGCGCCGAGCAGTTTGCGCTCGCGGGCGGCGTCGATTGCCGCCTTGGGGAAGCGCGCCTTCTGGTCGACCTCTTCGGCGTCGGCCGCGGCTGCGGCGGCGACCGTTGCGGTCCGTTCCTGGAAGGATGGTCCGCGATCGAGCAGCTGCTCGCTGCGCTCATCCGTGGTGCGAAGGCTGGCTTCCTGGACGTTCATGTCTGACCCGCTCCGGCTTTTTGTTGTTGTGAGCGCCTGTGCTCGGCATCAGCGAAATGCCGGGGACAAGCGTTCCCTCAGTTTTTGATTGACCCCAAGGCTATGGATTTAATTCAAATTCGTCGATGAAATTCAGGGTAAACGCGCTTGCTTTCAAAATCGACGGTTAACCCATCGTATTTTAACGATCCGGATTTTCGGCGATCGCGTTAGCGTTAAAACAAAAGTCAGCATTTACGCTAAAGCCGCGACACAGTTTTTCAGCAATTGAGCGGGTATAAGCGCAGCTCACGAACGTGATGTGATGAGGTCGAGGATGCCTAGTCTTGATGCCGACATTCGTAACCGGATCGTGATCCTGGTGAAGGGAATCCTCGAACAGAATGCGATCTCGGCCGAGGTGGCCGCGGATGCGCCGCTGGTCGACATCGGGCTGACCTCGATGGACATGGTCAATCTGATGCTCGGCGTCGAAGCCGAGTTCGATTTCACCATTCCGCAGGACAAGATCACACCGGAGAATTTCCAGTCGGTCATGACGCTGGAGCGCATGGTCGCAAGCGAGCTTCGCGCCGCGCAGGCGGCGTGATTATCACCGTCCTTCCCATTTCAAAACGCCGATAAAACTGGCATAGCTCAACCCGAAAAACGGGAAGAGCATGGCACAAGCAGTCCTCGGCATCATCGGCGGCTCCGGCATTTACGATCTGCCGGGCCTGGAGGGCGTCCGCGAGCAAGCGATCGAAAGCCCCTGGGGCGAACCTTCGGCGCCGCTTCGCCGCGGCACCATCGCCGGACTTCCCATCGTATTCCTGCCGCGCCATGGCGCGGGCCACAGGCTCTCGCCCTCCGACATCAACTATCGCGCCAATATCGATGTGCTGAAGCGCGCCGGCGTCACGGATCTCGTTTCGCTGTCGGCCTGCGGCTCGTTCAGGGAAGAATTGCCGCCCGGCACGTTCGTGATGGTCGACCAGTTCGTCGACCGCACCACCAGGCGCGAATCCTCTTTCTTCGGCAAAGGCTGCGTCGCGCACGTCTCGATGGCGCATCCAGTGTCGCCGCGGCTGCGCTTTCATCTGACCGCCGCCGCCGAAGCGGAGGGCATTCCGATCGCACGCGCGGGCACCTATGTCTGCATGGAGGGTCCGCAATTCTCCAGCTATGCCGAGAGCATGACCTACAAGGATCTCGGCTATGACGTGATCGGCATGACCAACATGCCCGAGGCCAAGCTCGCCCGCGAAGCCGAGATTTGCTACGCGACCGCGGCGATGGTCACCGATTTCGATTGCTGGCATCCCGACCATGATGCCGTGACGGTGCAGGACATCATCCGCGTGCTGACCTCGAACGCCGACAGGGCGAAGGCGCTGGTGGCGCGGCTGGCGCGGGATTTCCCGAGGGACCACGAGCCCTGCCCGATTGGTTCGGATCGCGCGCTCGATACCGCGCTGATCACCGCGCCCGAGGCACGCGATCCGGGGCTGCTCAGGAAGCTCGATGCGGTTGCGGGCCGCGTGCTCGCGTGCATAGACTCCCCCCATGAAGGTCGACGGCAGGCATTTCCGCAGCATCTGGCGCGATACCGACGGCTGGTCGGTCAGCGCGATCGACCAGCGCCGCTTGCCGCATGAATTCGTGGTGGCGCGGCTGGCCAATTGCACCGAGGCGGCGGAAGCCATCCGTTCCATGCTGGTGCGCGGCGCGCCGCTGATCGGGGCGACCGCAGCCTAC
Organism: uncultured Alphaproteobacteria bacterium; assembly: GCA_963732085.1. Taxonomy (GTDB): domain Bacteria; phylum Pseudomonadota; class Alphaproteobacteria; order Rhizobiales; family Xanthobacteraceae; genus Bradyrhizobium. The sequence goes on from CAVSYJ010000005.1 coordinate 586,197, forward strand.
GGCATGGCGCTGGCGATGCGCGACGACCGGTCCGATGCCGCGATCGGCCGCGCCTATGAATTGCTGGTTGCGACGCGGCCGACCGCGATCAATCTGAAATGGGCTCTGGAAGAGATGCGCCGCGTGCTGCGGCCGCTGGCGCCTTCGGCGCGGGTCGACGCGGCCTATGCGCGGGCCGACGACATTGCCGAGGAAGACGTCGCCATCAATCAGGGCATTGCGAAAAACGGTCTGGCGCTGATCGAGGCGATGGCCGCGAAGAAGAAGCCGGGCGAAGTGGTCAATGTGCTGACCCACTGCAACGCCGGCTGGCTTGCGACGGTCGATTGGGGGACGGCGACCGCGCCGATCTATCTCGCGAACGACCGCGGCATTCCCGTTCATGTCTGGGTCGATGAGACCCGGCCGCGAAATCAGGGGGCGTCGTTGACCGCCTGGGAGCTCGGCCATCACGGCGTGAAGCATACCGTGATACCCGACAATACCGGCGGGCACCTGATGCAGCATGGCATGGTCGATCTCGCCATCGTCGGCACCGACCGCGTCGCTGCCAACGGCGACGTCTGCAACAAGATCGGCACCTATCTGAAGGCGCTCGCCGCGCATGACAACGGCGTGCCATTTTATGTCGCACTGCCGTCGCCGACCATCGATTTCACCGTGGCTGACGGCGTCACGCAAATCCCGATCGAGCAGCGCGGCACGGAGGAAGTGACGCACATGACCGGCCGCACGCGTGACGGCCGCATCGAGACGGTGCGGATCGTGCCGGAGGGCTCGCCGGTTGCGAATTACGGCTTCGATGTCACCCCGGCGCGGCTTGTGACGGGGCTGATCACCGAGCGCGGCGTGCTGAAGGCGGATCGCGCGTCGCTGGCGGCGGCGTTTCCCGAGCGGATCGCGAGAGCGGCGGAATGACGTAGTGGTCCGATTCCAACCTTCGCATCCCATTGCAGCGGGCACTTCTGCGAATGTTGGAATCAAAGCGACCACTAGCGAAAATATTGGTTGCTAGTGGAGCTTTGGATTTGACGTTCGCTTTGCGAAAGCGCGGCACACAGGGTAGCGAACGTCAAATCCGCTCCACTAGTCGAGCTTCAGCCCCGTCGCCGCTTCGAGTTCGGCGATCGCCTGCGCGGCGCTGACGACCTTGATCGTGGTCATGCCCATCTCGCGCGCCGGCTTCAAATTGACGCCGAGATCGTCGAGATAGACGCAGTTTTTGGCATCGACCTTCAAGGCGTCGACCATCATCCGGTAGATGCGCGGATCGGGTTTGCGCAAGCCGATCTTGGCGGACTCGATGACATGGTCGAACAGCACCATGACTTCGGCGATGTAGAGCGTGCGCCCGCTGGTCGATCCCATCGCGTTGGCCGGCAGGTTGTTGGTGATGCAGCCGGTCCGGAATTTGGCCTTGATGCGCTTGAGCGCCTCGACCATCTCGGGGCGCAAATCGCCCTGCAGCAGCGGCAACACGTCCTTGCCGCGCACCTCGGCGCCAAGGGCGCGGGATTCGGCAGCGAACAGCCCATCAAAGGCGTCGACATCGACCTCGGCGCGCTCGAATTTCGCCCAGGCGTTCTCCAGGTGATTGGCGGCGTTGGTGCGGCGGATAATGTCGGCGGGAAAGCCGCGTTCGCGTTCAAACCGCGCAAAGGCCTCGAACGGCGATGTGGTCAACACTCCGCCGAAATCCCAGATCACCGCCTCGATCATCGAGTCCCCCGCCTTGTCTCGCGGAAAGCGGCTAGCATGACGGGGCGGCCGATACCAGCCCGAGGCTTGAGCTCGGAGGCTTGGCGGCGGATACGTCGCGGGCTATTGCTGGCCGCAATGAAATTGGTCCTCGCAGTCCGCGCTTTCGTTGATGGTCCTTGCGCCGCCAGCGCACGCCATCGTCGGCGGCGCGGCAGCTGCGCCCGAGACAATCGCCCGCTCCGTCGTCACCATCGTCGGCTCGCGCGGCAATTTCTGCACCGGCAGCGTGATCGCGCCGTCGCTGGTGCTCACGGTGGCGCATTGCGTGCAGCCCGGCGCCGACTACAAGATCGTGCAGTACGGCGCTGACAAGACGCCGCAATTGCAGGACGTGAAGAGTGTTGCGATCCATCCGGGTTTCCGGATGGAGGCGATGCTCGCGCATCGCGCCACCGCCGATGTGGCGCTGTTGCGGCTGGATGCGCCGGCAAAGGGAAAGACAGCGGCGCCGCTCGGTGCGCCGCAGATGCCGATCGTCGTCGGCGCGAAATTCACCATCGCCGGCGTCGGCGTCACCGTGCGCGGCGACGGCAAGAGCGCCGGCACGGTTCGCAGCGCCGCGCTGATCGCGACCGGCAAGCCCGGCACGTTGCAGATTCGCCTCGTCGATCCGGCGACGATGGGCGCGCACGAGGGCCTCTGCGCCTGCACCGGCGATTCCGGCTCGCCGGTGTTCGAGGACGAGCAAGGTGTTGCCACAATCATTGGCGTGGTGAGCTGGTCGACGGGTGCGAACGGCAGCGGCGGCTGCGGCGGTATCACCGGAGTGACACCGCTAACGCTTTATCGCGACTGGATTTTGCAGACGGCGCGGCAATGGGGTGTCGCGCTCTAGGTTTGAATCAAACGCTGTTTGATTTTTTCTGTTCTGCATCAACACGGGTTGACCGCGGACCGCAAATGAGTCCAGCCTAACGTCAACCCCGGTCAACCAAAGATAGCGTCACGATGAACGTAGAAACCGCCCGCAAGACGCTTGCGCCCGCATCGCAAGCAACCGAACATTTCGACGTGCTCATTGTCGGCGCCGGCATTTCCGGTATCGGCAGCGCCTGGCATCTGCGGACGAAGATGCCAGGCACGAGCTTCGTGATCCTCGAGATGCAGGAGACCTTCGGCGGCACCTGGTGGACGCACAAATATCCGGGTATCCGATCCGACTCCGATCTCCACACCTTCGGCTACAGCTTCAAGCCATGGGTCGGGCCGCCGATCGCGAGCGCCGCAGAAATCCGTGCCTATATGGGCGAGGTGATCGAAGATCACGATCTCGCCGGACACATTCGCTACAAGCATCGCATTCTGAAAGCGAGCTGGTCGAGCGAGGAGGGTCTCTGGACCATCGAAGCCGAGAAGACCGACAGCGGCGAGAAGGTCGTCATATCCGCGAACTTCCTCTGGATGTGCCAGGGCTATTATCGTCATTCCGAAGGCTATACGCCGGGATGGGAGGGCTTGGACGACTTCAAGGGCCGCATCGTGCATCCGCAGACCTGGCCGGACGATCTGGCGCTCGACGGCAAGCAGGTGGTGGTGATCGGCTCGGGTGCGACTGCGGCGACCTTGATCCCGAACATCGCGGACCAATGCGCGCATGTCGTCATGCTGCAGCGCTCGCCGACCTTCTTCCGGCTCGGCCGCAATGCGATCGACATCGTCGAGGAGTTGCGGCGGCTGCAGGTCAAAGACGAATGGATCCACGAGATCGTGCGGCGCAAGATCGTCTACGAGCAGGATGCCTTCACGAGGCGCTGCATCGCCGAGCCCGAGCAGGTGAAGAACGAGTTGATCGGCCAGATCAGCGCCGTGCTGGGTCCGGACTACGATGTCGGCACGCATTTCACGCCGCACTACCGGCCGTGGCGGCAGCGTATCGCCTTTGTGCCGGATGCGGATTTCTTCCACAGCGTCAAGGACGGCAAGGCCTCCGTGGTCACCGACGAGATCGAGCGCTTTGTCGAGAACGGCATCCTGCTGAAATCGGGCAAGACGCTGCCCGCCGACATCGTGGTCACCGCGACCGGATTCAACCTCTGTGTGCTCGGCGACATCGACTTTGTCGTCGATGGCCGGCCGCTCGATTTCGCCGAGACCGTCACCTATCGCGGCATGATGTTCACGGGCATTCCGAACATGGCCTGGGTGTTCGGCTATTTCCGCGCGAGCTGGACCTTGCGCACCGATCTGGTGGCGGAGTTCGTTTGCCGGCTGTTGACCCACATGAAAGCCAAGGGCGTGCGCAAGGTCGTGCCGGCGCTGCGCCCCGAGGATCACAACATGCCGTTGTTGTCCTGGATCGATCCGGAGAATTTCAATCCGAACTATCTGATGCGCGACATGCATCGCCTGCCCAAGCGCGGCGACAAGGCTGAATGGCAGCACAGCCAGGAATACTGGACCGAGCAGCGCGAGTTTCCGGGAATCGATCTCGACGACAAGGCGTTCGTGTATGGTTGAACGCTGAGGTGCGTCGTGGGTGCGCTTCTTCCGCGTGCGCCCTGTACCCTCTCCCCTTGTGGGAGAGGGTGGCGAGAATTGAGCGAAGCGAAATTCGAGCCGGGTGAGGGGTCACTTTCTCTTTGTGGAGAAGAACCCCTCACCCGGTTTCTCGCTTCGCTCGAAACCACCCTCTCCCACAAGGGGAGAGGGTGCGGCGTGCGTGTGGATAGAGTTGCTCACCAGCAGTTCAAGCCTCGCCCTACTGCCGCTTCTGCTGTGGCCGGCGCGGCGGTGCCGGGGGCGGCAGCGCGGCGGGGTCGATCTTGCGGGTCATGTTGTTGGCGCTTTCACTGAGGTCGCTCAGCATCTTGCGGCCGTCGTCCAGGAAGGTCGCCGCCTTCTTCTTGTAGGTGTCGGCGAGCTCGCGCAGCGACTTCATCTTCTCGAACAGCTCTTCCGCCTTGCCATCGGCGAAACCGGGCAGGGCGTTGGTGATCCTGTCCATACCGCTGTCGAAGCCGGCGAAAGCAGTGTCCGCCTTGCCGAGGATGCTGTCGATCGCATCGGCCTTGCTCTTCAGCGAGGCCGTGTAGCTTTCGGCCGACAGCATCGCGTCCTTGATCAATTCGCGGTTCTCGATGAGAAAGTTGTCGACGCGGTGCAGCGTATCGACGACGGATTCCTGCTGCTCGCGCAAATCCGCGGTCAGCATGGGAACGCCGTCGGCATCGAGCGGCACCGGGGGCGCGGATGGCGCGCCGCCGACCAGCGAGATTGCCGCCACGCCGGTCAGCCCCTGAAACTCGATCCCGACCACGGTGTCCTTGCGGATAGGCGCGCTGTTATCGAGCAGCGCCATCACCACGATCTTGCGCGGATTCTCGAGCTTGATGGAGAGGATTTGCCCGGCCGGAACGCCGTCGAAATTGACGCCGCCGCCCTTGCGCAGGCCCGAAGCGGAACCGTCGAACACGATTCGGATCGGACTCTGGTTGCGTACCGTGCGCACCTTCTGGACGACGAGCATGCCGACAAGACCCGCGGCAAGCACCGCAAGCGTCGTCGTGCCGATCACCAGATTGGTCGCGCGCATGGACCCATTTTATGGGCAAAGGCCTGCCAACGAAAGGTAAATGGCGCTGTGCCGCGTGCCTCTTTGGCGCTGCTTGACAGCCGCGGAGGCGGGGGTCACGCTTGTTCCAACCCCAAAAACAAGAGCAATGGGAGGCAAATGTGCCCAAGGTGCTGCGCGAGGCGGAGGTCGATGGCTACCGCCGCAACGGTTACCACTTTCCGGTCGATGTGCTGAGCGCGGACGAGGTCGCGGGCTTTCGCGGCAAGCTCGAGGATTACGAGGCCGCAAGCGGCGGCCCGATCCAGGGCGAGATGCGCCATCGCAGCCATGTGCTGTTTTCCTGGATCGACGAGATGATCCGGCATCCGAGGATCCTCGATGCGGTGGAGGATGTGCTCGGTCCGGATATTCTATGCTGGAACACCAGCTTCTTCATCAAGGAGGCGCGCGATCCCGGCTTCGTGTCATGGCATCAGGACGCGACCTATTGGGGGCTGTCGTCCTCCGACGTTGCGACCGCCTGGGTGGCGATGTCGCCGGCCAACAAGGTGTCCGGCTGCATGAAGTTCGTCGCGGGTACGCATCTGAACCAGGTCGCGCACGAAGATACTTTCGACAAGAACAACCTGCTGACGCGCGGACAGGAGATCGCAGTCGAGGTCGATGAATCGCAGGCGGTCCATGTCGAGCTGAAACCGGGACAGGCCTCGCTGCATCACGTGCTGCTGTTCCACGGTTCGGAGCCGAACCGCTCCGACGCGCGGCGGATCGGGCTCGCGATCCGCTATATCCCGACGCATCTGAAGCAGGCCGTCGGCTCACGCGACTGGGCCACGTTGGTGCGCGGCAAGGACACGCACCACAATTTCGAGCCGGCGCATGTGCCGAAGCGCGACCTCGAGCCCGAAGCGCTGGAATTCCACCGGATGGTCTCGGAAGAGCAGGTGCGCGTGCTCTATCGCGGCACGGGCAAGACCGCTTACCGCGCCTGAGCTTATGATTGGCGCATGATCTCCGCGCAAACGCGTTCCGCGCTTGTCGCGAGGGAAAACCGCTTCACACTTTTCCGGATCATGCGCTATATCGTCCACTCTTCGGCGCTGGCGCCGGCGAGCGCGCGCACCCGCGCATCGTCGGCGGCAAGCTCACGTGCCGGAGCCGGAATAGACCACGGCGCCGTCATCCAGCACATAGGCGCGATCGGCGATCTCCAGGCTGACGCGCACGTTCTGTTCGACCAGCAGCACGGAGATGCCCTCCTTGCGCATTGCCTGGATGATCTGAAAAACTTCCTTGACGATGAGGGGTGCGAGGCCCTGGCTCGGTTCGTCGAGCAGCAGCAGCTTGGGGTTGAGAAGCAGCGCTCTTCCGATCGAAAGCATCTCCTGTTCGCCGCCGGACAGCTGGCGGCCGAGATTCTCACGCCGCTCCGCCAGCCGTGGAAACGTCTCGAAGACGCGCTTGACGGTCCAGGAACCGGGCCGGGCCACCGGCACCTTCAGATTGTCTTCCACCGAGAGGTTGGCGAAGATCTTGCGGCCTTCCGGCACGTAACCGACACCGAGTGCCGCCACCTGATAGGCCGACCTTCGGGTGGCATCGGTCCCGAACAGGTGCACGCTGCCCTCGCGGGGTGGTGTCAGGCCCATGATGCTGCGCAGCGTGGTCGTCTTGCCTGCGCCGTTGCGGCCGAGGAGCACTACGATCTCGCCCTCGTTCACCGTCAGGCCGACGTCGTGAAGGATGTGGCTCTTGCCGTAGAAGGTCTGCAACCCCTTGACGTCGAGCGGCGTCATGCGCTTTCCCCGAGATAGGCAGCCTGCACTGCCGCCGAGGCGGCGATGTCCTTGGGCGTGCCTTCTGCGAGCAGACTGCCGCGGTCGAGCACCGTGATGAAATCGGCGAGGTTGAAGACCACACGCATGTCGTGCTCGATGAGGATGATCGTGTAATTCCGCTCTCGGTGCAGGCGGCGTATCAGGGCGGTGATCTCGTAGGTTTCCTGGTCACCCATGCCGGCCGTCGGCTCGTCGAGCAGCAGCAGTCGCGGGTTTTGCGCGAGCGCCATCGCGATCTCGGTGGTCCGCTGATCGCCGTGGGAAAGTTCGCCGACCAGCCGGTCGGCCTTGGCGGTGAGCCCCACCAGCGCCATCGTCTGCCGGGCCACGTCGTTGACGAGCTTCGCGTCGGCCTTGTTCGGCAGCATATGCAGGGTTTGTCCGGCGACCACCTCGGCCGCGGTGAGCACGTTTTCGTAGACGGTCAGCTCCGGGAAGATTTCCGTGATCTGGAACGTGCGTCCCATTCCCATTCCGACCCGCAGATGTGCCGGCACCTGGGTCACATCGCTGCCTTCGAGCAGAATCGAGCCGCTGGTTGGCGGAAAATATCCGCTGATCATGTTGAAGAAGGTCGTCTTGCCCGCGCCGTTCGGTCCGATGATGGCGCGCAGCTCGCCGCTTTTGACGGACATCGACACGTCCTTGACGGCAACCAGGCTGCCAAAGCGCTTCGTGATCCCGCGAGCCTCCAGCATGGTCATGTCTGGCTCCGCGCGCGCCGCATGCCGAGCAGGCCGCGGGGGAAGAAAAGCACGACCAGGACGAAGATCGCACCGACGAACGACATCCAGTTCACGGTCATGGAGGAGATATAGTCCTGAAGGACGACGAAGACCGCTGCGCCGACCAGCGGTCCCCAGAACGACCGCATGCCTCCCATCACGCACATGACGACGAAGTAGCCGGAGAGGGTGTAGTGCAGCGCCAGCGGGTCGGCGAAATTGTTGAGCAGCGCATAGAGCGAGCCTGCAAGCGCCGTAAAAAAGCAGGAAATCGAAAAGGAGAGCCAGATCTGGCGCTCGACCGGAATGGCCAGGAAGCGTGCCCGGCGCTCGTTCTCCCGAATTGCCCGCAACGTATGTCCGAAGGGTGAACGAATCAAAAGGCCGAGCAGGGTCACCGCAATCGCGAACACCGCCAGCAGGAAAAAGTAGAACCGTGTCCCACCGTCGGTGATGTCGAATGTGAGGGGACCGAAGCCGATCGGTTCGCGATGAAAGTCGCGCAAGCCGTCGAAGCCGCCGGTGAAGTCGTTCCAGCTGTAGGCGAGGTAGTACCAGAGCTGGCCGAACGCGATCGTGCACATCGCGAAGTAGACGCCGCGCCGGCGGACGATCAGAAGGCCGAACAGGGTACCGGCCAATCCGCCGAGCAGCGTTCCAGCCAACATCGCTAGCGGCGTGCTGTGTACGAGATAGCGCAGCGTGAGGCCGGCGCCATAGGCGCCGAGCCCGAAATAGGCGGCATGGCCAAAGCTCAGCACGCCGGTGAAGCCCAGGAGCAGGTTCAGCCCCATCGCAGCCAGCCCGAACACCAGCACGCGCCCGGCGAGCGCGGTGTAGCCGCCGAGAAGCGGGAGCCAGTACGGGACGGTGATCAGCAACGCCCAGACGACGACCAACATGGTCCAGCGCGGGAGCGCGGCCGAGCGCTTCGCCGTAGCGGCGGGCGTCGAGACGCTCGTGGCGTCGGTGGTCATGACATCATTCCTTCCTCGCCCATCAGACCCCGGGGACGGACAAGAAGCACCAGCATCATGATGGCGTAGATCACGGCTTCGCTGGCGGTGGGAAAGAACACTGTCGTCAGCGCCGCCGCGACCCCGATGAGAAGCCCTCCGAACAACGTGCCGATCAGGCTGCCGACGCCGCCGACGATGATTGCGATGAAACTCGGCATCAGCAGGTCATCGCCCATGTTGGGATTGAGCCCGATTTGTCCGGCGGCGAGCACCCCGCTCAGGCCGGCCAGCAGGCAGCCGAGCGAGAAATTGAAGGTCCGCAGCAGGCTGATGTTGACGCCCAGCGAAGCCACGGTTTCGAGATCGAGCGTTCCTGCGCGAATCCGGACGCCGACCCGGGTGTAGCGCAGGAATGCAAACAGCCCCAGTATCGTCGCGATCACGACCATGACCATGAAGACGCGATAGTAGGTGATGAAGAAGAGCTCGGAGCTGACCGGCTGCGACAGGAAGTCGGGCAACCCCAGCGGCAGACCGTTGGGGCCCCATATGTAACGCGCGGCATCCTGCATCACGAACGCAAAGCCGAAGGTGAGCAGCAGGCTGTACACCGGATCGCGGTTGTAGACGCGGCGGATCATCAGCCGCTCGACCGCAAGCCCGATCAACGCGGTCAGCAGCGGCGAGACCAGCAGCGCACCCCAATAACCCAGCGCCGGTGTCAACGTGTAGGCGAGATAGCCGCCGAGCGCCAGGAAATTGCCGTGCGCGAAGTTGATGACGTTGCTGAGGTTGAGGATCAGCGACAGGCCGAGCGCCATCAACACGTAGAACGCGCCGATGATCAGCCCGTTCGTGACGTTGAACAATATGACCTGCGTCATCCATCCTCCCCCGGGACTCGCCGAACTTGGCAGCGCGTCAGGACGGCTCGACCATCTTGCACCCGGTATCGGCGACCGAACCCGCGGCCTCGTCACCCGGGACCAGCGCTGACACGGTGAACACGTCGTCGGGACCGGACTTGGGCGGATGGGCTTCGCCGACGAAGATGTTCGGCATCAACTCGTGATCGCCGGCGCGGTAACGCACCTTGCCCGGTTGCAAAGCGACATCGGGTGGCAGTTCGAGATCCTCCAGCGCCTTCGCCAGTTTCGGGCCCTCCATCGACTTCGCCTTGTCGGCCGCAAGTCGCACCGAGTGCATCGACACATAGCCGAACCAGTCGCGCGCCGAGGGCGTCTTCTTGGTCGCGGCACGATAGTCGGCGACGAACTTCACCACTTCGGGCACATTCGGCTGATTCCACCACCACTCCATGTCCCACCAGCCGGCCTGTGCATCCGGTGGACACGCCTTGATGCTCTCGATTTCGAACAGCGCGCCGCCGAGCGCCATTTCCTTCTGCATGCCGAACTGGGTGAATTGCTTCATGCAGTTGATCTGGGTCAGCCCGCCCATGTTGTTGAGCAGCACGTTCGGCTTGAAGGCCTTGGCCTTGATCAGCGTGGCGGAGAAATCGGTATTGTTGATCGGCAGCATGTCGCCCTCGAAGGTGCCGCCTAATTTCGTCAGCGCCTTGATGAAGCCCTCCTGGAGGGTGTGACCGTAGGCATAGTCGGGCGTGATGAAGAACCATTTCTTGCCGAATTTCTTCACCAGTTCCGGCGTGATGGCGCTGGTGTCCATCGTCGTGGTGTTGCAGACCCGGAACACGTTCCATTTGCAGTTGGTGCCGGTGATCGGGTCGGTATGGCCGCCCGGCACGATGTGCAGGACTTTCTTCTCGCTGGTCACTTGCGACATCGCATAGGCGATGCCGGAGTTGACGTCGCCGAAGATAACGTCGACGTTGTCGCGGTCGATCAGCTTTCGCGTCTTCTGCACGCCGGTGCCGACGTCATTGGCGGAATCCTCGACCAGCAGCTGAACCTGGCGGCCCAGGATCCCGCCCTTCTTGTTGATCTCGGCCTCGGCGTATTTCGCGCCGTCGACTTCGCTCTGCGCCAGTGCCGAGAGCACGCCGGTAAGCGGGTTGACCATGCCGAGCTTGATCGGGGTCTCGCCTCTGGCCGTGATGATGAAGGGGGATGAGAATTGCACGGCAGCAATTGCTGCGCCGGATTTCAGGATGGTGCGGCGATTGATCGACCAGCGCTGTTGCGAGATAGCCATTCAGTCCTCCCGGAAGGTGATTATGTCTTGTTTGACGGCATTCCCAGATGCCTTGCGCGCGCAACCTAACCTCTCTCGATTGCTTTTGCCAATAGAGGCCGTTGCGACCTTCGGCCTAGTAAACTTGCTCACAAAGCCGTTATTCCCCCGTCGCTTATCAGTGGCTTGCGGCTGTCCTGGCCGCCTCATTGTTGAGCACGATCAGGGCGTCGACCGCGACGCCGGCCTTCGGATTGATCAGGAACGGGTTGACGTCGATCGAGGCGATGCGGTTGCCGGCATCCGCGATCAGGTTGGAGAGCCCGACCAGCGCCTTCACCACCGAGGGTTCGTGCAGCGCCGGCTTGCCGCGGTAGCCCTTGATCTTGACCCCGGCCTTGGTGCGGGCAATCAGCTGCATCGCCTCGGCCGCATCGAGCGGCGCGCCGGCGAGCGCCACGTCCTTCAACAGCTCGATGTCGACGCCACCGGTGCCGAACAGCACCACCGGACCCATTTCGGCATCGAGCGAGGCACCGACCACGAGCTCGAGATCGGCCTTGACCTGCTGCGCGATCAGGATGCCTTCGAGCTTGGGTTTGTTCTTGAGCTTCTTCACCCGCGCGGTGATGTCGTTGAAGGCCTTCTTCACCTCGGCTGCGCTGTTGATGTTCAGCACCACGCCGCCGATGTCCGACTTGTGCAGGATGTCGGCGCTGACCACCTTGGCGACGACGGGAAAGCCAATCGTTTTTGCGATTTTCACGGCGTCGGCGGCGGTCTGCGCGATCGCCTCTTGCGAGACCGGAATGCCATAGGCCTTCAGCAGCGCTTTCGAGGCGACCTCATCCAGCGCGGCGCCCTTGGCCTCCTTCAGCGCCTTCTCCAGCACCTTGCGTGCGGAAGCCTTCGAGCTCGAGGCGATGTCGGGCACTTCCTTGCGCAGGTTGGCGTATTCGATCAGCGATTTGATCGCGGTGACCGCGCGGTCCATGCCCTGCATCACTGCGACGTTCGGCAGCGACTTGCGCAGCACCTTCATGAAGTCGGTGAAGCCGATCGACATCGCGCTGATGTAGATCACCGGCTTGCCGCCGCGGCCCGCCATCTCGTTGACGATCCGCAGATTGCGTTCGCGCAATTCATGTGGCGCCTTCGGCAGTTCGGAGTCGATGATGACGATGTCGGTGTCGGGATCGTCGATCATGATCTTGATCGATTGCATGTAGACGGAGGGGTCGACGACGGCGGCAAATCCCGCATCGAGCGGATTGCCGACGATCGAGCCTGGGCCCAGCATCTTTGCGAGCTTGTCGTGAGCGTCCTTTTTCAGCGGCGCGAAGTTCAATCCGGCCGAGTAGAATGCGTCGAGCAGCAATCCCCGCTTGCCGCCCGATAGCGTCACCGCGGCGAGCCGGTTGCCCTTGGGCGAAGCGGTATGGACGAAGCATTCGGTGGTCTCGATCAACTCGTCGAGGCCGCGCACACGGATCACGCCCTCGCGGGTGGAGATCGCGTCGAAGGTCTCGATCGAGCCCGCGAGCGCGCCGGTATGTGCCATCGCAGCGGCGCGGCCGCCTTCAGAGGCGCCAAGCTTCAGCGCGATGACAGGCTTGCCGGCGGCGCGCGCGGCTTTGCAGGCGTCGCGGAACGCCTTGGTGTTCCGCACGCCTTCGAGATAAACCACGATGACGCGAACCTGTGGATCGGCCGCGAAATAGGCCATCAGATCCGGCGTCTCGAGCCCGGCTTCGTTGCCGGTCGTCACCATATAGCCGACGCCGACGCCGCGATCCTCCAGTGCCTGGCGGATCGCCATCACGATCGCGCCGGACTGTCCGGCGATCGCCACCGTCCCCGGCTCCATCGTGACGATGCGATCGTCGATATTGGTGAACATGTTCTCGCCGGCGCTGAGATTGCCGAGGCAGTTCGGGCCGGTGACGGCCATGCCGGTCTCGCGCACCGCCTGCTGCAGGTCGACGGCGAGCCGCTGGCTGTCTTCATCCTGCAGTTCGGAGAACCCCGATGTGACGATGGTTGCCGAGCGCGCGCCGGCGGCCGCCGCATCGCGGATCACCTGCACGGCAAAGCGCGCCGGCACCAGCACCAGCACGTGATCGGGCTTTTCGGGAAGGCTGGCGAAATCCTTGTAGCAGGGCACGCCCCAGATCTGCTCGCGCTTGGCGTTGACCGGGAACAGACCGCCCCCGTATTTGTACTTGATCAGGTTGACCCAGATGCGCTCGGCGTAATTGCCGGGCTTGTCGGTGGCGCCGACCAGCACGATGTTGCGCGGATGCAGCATCGCGTGAATGCGTTTGACGACATGGCTTGCGTCAGGAGCAGGCTCCCATTTGCTAAAGGGAACAGATGCGGCACGAACCTGAGCTTCCATCGGCGTAACCCCTGATATTTTCCGCGCCACGGATGAACCGGGGTCGCCTCTTTTGGTCCTTATTATGGGGAGTTCGCCGGGGTGGCAACCGACGCGGCCGAATGGTGACCCGCGTTATCGGCCTACCAGACCTCGCGCGGCCGCGAGGGCGAGGCGAGGCCCGCGAGCAGGACCGCGAGGATGCCGGTCAGGAAAATGCCGTCGAATGTTCCGGCGCCGCCGATCGAGGCAACGGGCGCGCCCAGGGTGCCGATCTTGTCGAGGTTCATCAGATCGGCGCCGATCAAGGTGCCCATCGAGCCGCCGATATAGGCAAGCGGCGCGGCGTATTCGCGCGACAGGATGAAGGCGAGGATTGCGGTCGCGATCACGGGCGCGAACACCGGCACGGCAATGCCGACGCCGTGCACCGGGGTCGCGCTGGCATGGATCACCAGCGCGATCACCACCACGGCAATCGCGGCCTTCACCCAGAGCTGATAGCGCAGCACCAGATAGGTCGACATCAACGTCGGGATCACGGCGCCGCCGACATTGACCGCCAGCATTGTGCCCGGCCACGACGTCACATAGGGCACGACATAGCGCATGCCGTAGAAGTCGACGACTTCGCCGCTCTGGATGGTCTTTCCGGGCAGGATGGTGATGGGGATATTGAAATAGCTGCCGATCAGCGAGCCGAACAGCAGCGCCAGCGCCATGCCGGGTCCGACGCCGAGCTTCATATAGGCGTAGCGGAGGATCCGGAGCTGGACCAGGATGATCAGCCCGGCGAACAACAGCACCAGGACCGAGAACAGCCCCGGCGTCAGCGGCAGATAATGGACCTGTGAACTCATCATCGGGCAATAATCTGGCGCTTGCCGCAGTGCGGTGGATTTGACATTCGCTACAGTATACCCGGGATCGCGAATGATGAACAATGCAGAACGGCAATGAACGGCCGGACATCATGGTGGCGTGCAGGATGTAGCGCTCCGGCCCCGGTGTCAGCGCATCGAACGGCCAGCAGGTGGTCAGCACCAGTTCATATCCGCCTGCGAGCGGATCGATGCCCGAGTGGTCGTAGCGCACGACCGCCACCGCGTCCGCCCGATAGCGCAACGTCCTGCCGTCGCTTCTCGTGACATCGATCTCGTCGCCGACAACGACGTTGCGCAGGAAGCGGAAGTGTGTGTCGCGATGCGCGGAATAGACGGCAACGCCGCGTTCGCCGGCGTCGGGCGTCAGCTCGACATGGCCCGGTCCGAAGGCGAGCGCCTGACCGCTGCTGCCCGCCAGCACGATCGCGCTCGCATTCAAGCGCTTCACCTCGATGCGCGCGACCGGCCAGGTGTCGGCCCATGACCACGGTTTGACCGAATGATGCATCGCGATCGATTCGTTGAAGGCGCGCTCGAGCAGCACCTGCGCCAGCAGCGCCTTGGCATGGATGTAGCCGCCGTGGCCGAACAGCGCGAGGCCAGTCAGGGCGAGGGCGAGTGGGGCGAGGCGGGTCACTGATCTATCCTCTCGTCATTGCGAGCGAAGCGAAGCAATCCAGACTTTCTTTGCGGCGAGATGGATTGCTTCGTCGCTTCGCTCCTCGCAATGACGACTGTGAAAGAGTTGCGCGCGCGGCCTCGGGGGGACGGAAGGCCGCGCGCGCTGGGGAAGAGGAGGCAGGTCGCGCCTCCTCCTTTCATCCCGCGTCAACGCGCAAACGAATGACGCCGGTTGAAGACGAACAGGATCAGGCTCAGTGCCAGCAGGATCGAACCGATGATCATGCTGAGCTCGGCATCGGTCGCCGTCTTCGGCAGCGTGACCGTGCTCGGCGCAGGTTGGACTACCGGACGTTTCAGCGAGGCAAGCTGCGCGTGCGCATTGCCCAGCTCCGCACGGCGTTCCGTCGGCGGCGCGGGCGGCTTTGCGCGTTCGCCGAATACCTTCTCGAAATCCCAGCCTGCGGGAAGATTGAGCGGCAGTTCGGTCAACTTCAGCGCCGCGCCGTCGGGACGGCTCGGCGTCTTGTCGACGGCGACGAGGCTGGTCAACCGCGTCACCAACTGATGCTCCAGCGCCAGCGCGAGGACGGTCTTGTCGGCGTCTTCGGGGCTCGCCTGCCGCAAGGTACGCGCGACCTCGGCGTCATCGATCTTCCGCCGTGCCCAGAGTTTTGACAGGCCCTTGCCTTCGGCCGCGTTCGCGATCGGCAAGGTCACGACCCACGGCCGGTCGCCGACCTTGCCCTTGATCTCGAACGAGCCCGCGAGCTTGTCGAGTTTTGCCGCCAGCACCAGTGGTTCGCCGCGATAGATGTCGGGCAGCGCGGCGGGCGTGACGTCGGCCTTGGCATCCGAGAATTTCGCAGACAGCCCGGTCACCGCCGGATTCTCCAGCTTGGCGAACAGGCCGCGCATGCGCTCCTCGACCTGATCGACCGAGCCGATATGGGTGAAGGCGCCGCGGCCGATCTCGGCGGCGCGTGTCATCAGGAAGGTGTTCGGCGCGGAGCCGATCCCGATCATGAAGACGCGGGAGCGGCCGCGCATCGCCGCGATGGTCTCGAACAATTGCTGCTCGTTGCCGATCGCGCCGTCGGTCAGGAACACCACCTGGCGCACGAAGCTGCCGTCGCCGCTGTTGCTGTCGGTCAGCGCGGCGCGCATCGCCGGCACCATCTCGGTGCCGCCGCGCGCCTGCAGCGCGTCGACAAAGGCGGTGGCCGTACTGATGTGCTCGGCATCGGCCGGCACCGACGTCGGGAACACCACGTCCATGGTGTCGTCGAAGCGGATCACGTTGAAGCGATCGTTCGGCTGCAGGCGGCCCAGCGCATAAAGCAGGCTCGCCTTGGCCTGCTGGATCGAGGTGCCGCCCATCGAGCCGGAATTGTCGATCACGAACACGACTTCGCGCGGCAGAGGCTTCTTCTCGGCCTGTTCGACCGAGGGCGGCGTGACGAAGGCGAGCAGATAATCGGCGCCTCCGACATGCTCGCGGAACAATCCGACCGACGGCGCCTTCTCGGAAGCCGGCTTCCAGGTCAGCTCGAAATCGCGATCGGCGGGTTCGAGCTCTTGCGCCAGCGTGATCACGCGCGTGGTCTCGTCGGGACTTGCGACCTTGACCGGATGATGGTGGCTCTTCACCTCGCCGAGCGGGAAGCCGGCCTTCAGATGCACGGTGATGCTGGTCGGGTTGACCTTGGGATTGAAGGCGGGATCGAGTACCGGCGGGGTGATGCGGTCACGATCGGGGACGGAGTCGGATGTGGTCGCGCCCCAGCCGCCGCCGTCAGAGCGCATGTCGACGCTTTGGATCACAGGCGCGGGGTTATAGCGCGGGCCGATCACCAGCGGCACGCGCAGCGAGAACTCGTTGCCGTTCTGCTGCACCGGCTCCTGATATTCGATCTGCACCAGCACGGTTTCGCCGGGGCCGATATTGGCGACCGAATTGGTGAAGATGTTCGGCCGCTCCTGCTCGGTCAGCGCCGCCTTCTGGCCGTTGGCCTTGGCGCGTTCATAGATCACGCGCGCCTGCTGCCGTTCCTTGATGTCGCCGACCACGACGCGGTCGCCGATCACCATCTTCAGCGTGTCGACCGCGCCACCCGGCGGCAGCGGATAGACGTAAGTCGCCTCCATCCAATCCTTGGTGGTGTTGCGGAAGATCTGCGTGACCCGGGCGCGGACGGTCGGACCGGAGACATCGAGGTCGACGTCGATGCCGAACCGTGCGGCGTCGGCGTAGCCGTCGTCGGTCTTGAACAGCAGCGAGCCGGAGCGCGCATCGCTCTTCTTGCTCAGTGCGGCCGGCGTGTTCTCGGCCGACCAGGCGGGCGAGAAGTTCAAAAACAAGGCCGCAAATCCGATCAGGAATGCAGCTACGGTTTCAACCAGAAAGAACAGGATGATTCGCGTCTTGCGCGACAGGCGTTTTGGCTTCCCCATCGCGATCTCACCTAGCGTCGTCATTTCTTTCTCCCGAGGGACGGTTTCGACGCTCCAGAGAATCCTGGGGAAACCGGTTTTGCGCGAGCATAATGATCGGCATTGTTTGGCCGCCGTCCGGCGTCACCCACCGCAGCCGAGGTGGCTTTGTGCGGTTTTGTGCGCACCCGTGCGGTCTGGTAAGGTAGGGCTAGTGCCGCCGATCTGAAGTCCCTGACGCGCTCGCGGCAAAATCGGGTTCAGGGACTTCAGATCGAAAGCGGCACTAGAATTATAGATTTGCTAGTGCCCATGACTTTCCGAAGTCCGCGAAAAGGTGTTGCGGCGACGTAGCGCGGACTTCGGAAAGTGGGCACTAGGTCCGAACGGGAGAATCGATGCCGACGCCGGATAAGCAGCTTTCCGCCGAGCAAAGCCGCCAGATCGCCGAAACCATCCGCGAGGAAATCGCGCGCCGCCGCATCTCCCGGCAATCCCTTGCCGAACTGGCCAAGCTCAGCCTGTCGACCCTGGAAAAGGTGCTCGGCGGCCGCCGGCCGTTCACGCTCGCAACCACGGTCCGGCTGGAGCAGGCGCTCGGCGTTTCCTTGCGCAAGGCGGCTCCGGCGGCCGCGCCTGTCACGGTCAATGGCGACGTCGCCCCCGACGCTCTCGGCTCGTACTCGCGGCGTGCCGTCGCGCGCCTCGAAGGGACCTACCTGACGGTGCGGCCGTCCTTTGGCGTCAAGGATGCGATCTACGCCTACCACACCGTGATCGCCTGGGACGCGGCGGTGCCAGGGCTCCTGTTCAAGGAGGGCGAGCGGCTCGATGTCGATTTCAGCCAGTACGGCGAAGTCGCGGTCCCCAACGAGTCCGGCTTCATCTATCTGGTGACGAACCGCCACGGACAGCACCGCGTGATCACGATCTCGCGGCCGACCATCACCGGCGAGATGTACGGCATCATCACGACATTGCTCGCCGGACGTGCCTCGCAGCTGACCCCGATCGCGGCCCCGATCGCGCTATTGCCGATCAAGAATGTTCCGAATCCGAACGTGGGACGGATTGTGTCAGGCGATGCGAACTACGCGCTCTACCAGCAGCATTTGCGCCGGACGATCGAGGAGCCGTTCGCGCTGTTCATGCACGAATAGTCGAGTTGGGGCCGCGGCATCCGGCGCAGCCCCATCTCGTTCGCGTTGTGGACTAACCGCCCGTCTCGGCGCTGATGACGTCGCCGAACATTACCCATTGGCCGTTCTTGAACTGCATCATCTGGAGCTGCTCGATCGGGGCGAAGTCGGTCGGCGAGGTATTGATCTTGATGCCGGGCAACAGCGTATCCGGGACAAAATCCTTCAGGCTGGCGGCCTGCCTCATGACGTTTTCCCGGGTCAGGTCGTCGCCGGCCTGCTTCAAGACCTGCACCATGGTCTGCGCCGCGGCGTAGCCATAGACCAGGTTGGCGTCGGAGATGTTGGCGCCGGGCATGTACTTGTCGAGGAAGGTCATGAACTTCTTCATGCCGGCATCGTCCTTCCACTGCGGATCGGAAGCGTCCTTGATGTAGAGGGCCGAAAGGATGCCCTCGCAATTCTCAAAGCCCGCGGGCTTCATCACCGCGCCGATCGAGATCGAGACGTCGGTCAGGACGTGCATCGGCTTCCATTCCATCTCCGCCATCTTCTTGATGGCTTGCGCTGCGAATTTAGGCGTCGAGATATTGACCAGCACGTCGGCGCCGGTGCCCTTCAACTTGACGATATGGGAATCGATCGACGGCTCGGTGGTCTCGTAGCTCTCTTCCGCGATCAGGATCGAGGAAGTCTTGTCGCCGAATACTTCCTTCAGGCCGGCCACGTAGTCCTTGCCGAAATCGTCGTTCTGATAGAACACCGCGACCTTGGCGTCGGGCTTGGTCTTCAGGATGTATTTGGCGAAGATCCTTGCTTCGACCCGGTAGCTCGGCTGGAATCCCATCGTCCAGGGGAAATCCTTCGGGTCGTTCCACTTGCTGGCGCCGGTGGCGACGAAGAGCTGCGGCACCTTCTTGGTGTTGTGATATTTCTGTACAGCGGTCTGGGTCGGCGTGCCCAGCGCATTGAACACCAGGAGCACTTCGTCGCTCTCGATCAGCTTGCGGATCTGCTCGACCGTCTTCGGCGGCGAGTAGCCGTCGTCGTAGGAAATCCAGTTGATCTTGCGGCCGCCGATGCCGCCCTGATCGTTGATCATCTTGAAATAGGCTTCCTCGGTCTTGCCGATGACGCCGTAGGCGGAAACGGGCCCGCTATAGGCTTCGACATTGCCGATCTTGATCTCGGTGTCGGAGGCGCCGGTGTCGTATTTCTTTTGCGCCTGGGCACCCTGGGTTGCGAGCAGCGAGAAAGCGGCTGCCGCGGCAAGCAGTGTCATTTTCTTGTTGTTCATAGACATTCCTTCGTTTCTTCGTGGTTGGAGTTACGACGCTTTGGCCCGGGCCACATCGGTGGCCGCGGGTACTGAAAAATCCTTTCGCAGAGTGGGCTTGTGGATCTTGCCGGTCGCGTTGCGTGGCAGCGCATCGACGAAGCGGATCAGGCGCGGACATTTGAAGCGCGCGAGATTTCTCGCGCAATGCGCGTGGATGTCGGCTTCGGTCAGCGATTGGCCCGGCTTGATCGCGACGATCGCCATGCCGACCTCGCCCCATTGCGGGTCGGGCACGCCGATCACCGCGGCCTCAGTGATGGCCGCGATCTGGTGCAACACGTTCTCGACCTCGGCCGGATAGACGTTCTCGCCGCCGGAGATGTACATGTCCTTCCAGCGGTCGACGATGTAGTAGAAGCCGTCGGCGTCGACGCGCGCGGCATCGCCGGTGTGCAGCCAGCCGTCGGTGAAGGAGGACTTGTTGGCGTCGGGCCTGTTCCAGTAACCGGGCGTGATGTTCGGTCCTTTGGTCCAGAGCTCGCCGAGTTCGCCGACATCGGCATCCGTGCCGTCGGGCCGCACGATCCGCACTTCTGTGTGCAGCACCGGCTTGCCCGCCGAACCAGCCTTGCGCGCGGCATCCTCGCGGTCGAGCACCAGCACCGACGGCGAAGTCTCGGTCATGCCATAGCCCTGCTGCAGCGCGACGCCGCGCGCTTCCCACACTTGCAGCAGCGGCACCGGCATCGGCGCGCCGCCGACACCGCAAATGATCAGCCTGCTGAAGTCGGATGTGTCGAAATCGCGATGCTGCGCCATGAACTGGTAGATCGAGGGCACGCCGAAGAAACAATTGATGCCCTGCGCGGGATCGCTGATCAGCTTCATCGCCACGCCGGGATCGAAGGCGCGCATGATCAGCACGGTGCCGCCGGCATGCAGCACGGGATTGGTGTAGCAATTGAGTCCGCCGGTGTGGAACAGCGGCAGTACGGTCAGCAGCACCGATGACGGCGAGACATAGGCGGGACCGCCGAGATTGACGCAATTCCAGAACGTCATGCCATGGGTGATGATCGCGCCCTTGGGCAGGCCGGTCGTGCCCGAGGTGTACATGATGGTGGAGATGTCGTCGTGCGTGACGAGTTCGGCTTGCGCCAGCGGCTTTGCGCCGGCAATCGCGGCCTCGTAGCTGCCGCTCGCGCCGAGCAGCATGATGTGCTCGGTGTTGCAGAGTTTTGCGACGGCAAGCGCTGTTTCTGCAAGATCGCTGTCGTGGATCATCACCTTGGGTGCGGCATCGCCGACGATGAATTGCAGCTCCGGCACGGTGAGCCGCGTGTTGAGTGGCACCAGCACGGCGCCGAGCCGTCCGCAGGCGAACTGCACCTCCAGCGTATCGGTCGTGTTCAGCGCCAGCACCGCGACGCGGTCGCCGCGCGCGACCTTGAGGTTCTCGCGCAGATGCGAGGCAAGGCGCGCGATTCGCGCGTCGAATTCGGCGTAGGTGAAGCGGCGCTGGCTGGCGAGATCGATGGCGGCGATCTTGTCCGGCGTGCGCCGGCCGAAATGCGCGATCCAGTCGTAATAGCGGACGGCCAAGGCTTTCTCCCTGTCGGCGGTCTTTGCCGCCTGCTTGCGGCGGCACCATGCCCAAACCGGACGGATGCCGCCAGTCGGACTTTTGGGCATGATTGCCACAGATGGCTTTGTCCGCTGTGCGGAATAAACTTGGCTCAGCCACTGGACGCAAGTTGGGCCCGTTTGTT
Source organism: uncultured Alphaproteobacteria bacterium (assembly GCA_963732085.1). Taxonomy (GTDB): domain Bacteria; phylum Pseudomonadota; class Alphaproteobacteria; order Rhizobiales; family Xanthobacteraceae; genus Bradyrhizobium. The sequence goes on from CAVSYJ010000005.1 coordinate 607,650, forward strand.
ACCGCCATGGTGACTCGCATCTCAAGGGAATCGCATGAAAAGCCCGTTCTACACGGCCGAGCATGAGGCCTGGCGCGCGGTGGTGCGCCGCTTTGTCGAGAACGAGATCGAGCCCTACGCCCATGACTGGGACGAGGCCGGCGAAACTCCGCGCGAGCTTTACGTGAAGGCCGCGGCGATCGGCCTGCTCGGCCTCGGCTTTCCCGAGGAATATGGCGGCACGCCCGCCGACCAGTTCATGAAGATCGTCACCTCGCAGGAATTGGCGCGCGCCGGTGCCGGCGGGGTCAATGCCAGCCTGATGAGCCACACCATCGGTTCGCCGCCGATTGCGCGCGCTGCTCGTCCCGAGGTCAGGGCGCGGGTGTTGCCGGAGGTACTGTCGGGCAAGAAAATCTCCGCGCTTGCGATCACCGAGCCCGGCGGCGGCTCCGATGTCGCCAATCTGCAGCACCAAAGCGCGCCGCGACGGCGACCATTACATCGTCAACGGCGAGAAGACCTTCATCACATCTGGCGTGCGCGCCGATTATCTCACGGTCGCCGTGCGCACCGGCGGCGAGGGCGCCTCCGGGGTCAGCCTGCTGCTGATCGAGGGCGACACGCCGGGCCTGTCACGCATCAAGCTGAAGAAGATGGGCTGGTGGGCGTCGGATACGGCGACGCTGCATTTCGACGATTGCCGCGTGCCGGCTGCCAACCTGATCGGCGAGGAAGGCCAGGGCTTCAAGCTGATCATGCACAACTTCAACAGCGAGCGCATGGGCATGGCGGCAAGCTGCACCGCCTATGCCCGCGTCTGCGTCGAGGACGCGATCGCCTATGCCAAGGAGCGCAAGACTTTCGGCAAGCCGATCGCGCAGCATCAGGTGATCCGCCACAAGCTGGTCGACATGGCGCAGCGCGTCGCCGCTTCGCAGGCGATGCTGGAAATGCTGGCGTGGCGGCTCACCCAGGGCGAAAGCCCGGTTGCCGAAATCTGCATGATGAAGAACCAGGCGACCCAGACCATGGCGTACTGCGCCTCCGAGGCGGTGCAGATTTTCGGCGGCGCCGGTTTCATGCGCGGCATCAAGGTCGAGCGCATCTATCGCGAGGTGAAGGTCAATGCGATCGGCGGCGGCACCGAGGAGATCATGAAGGACCTCGCGAGCAGGCAGATGGGATTGTGAACGTCGCGCCATGTCGCGAGTGAAAGGATATGTGAAATGATCACGCTCTATCATTGCGACGGCGCGCGTTCGTTCCGGCCGCTGTGGATGCTGGAGGAGATGGGGCTCGCCTACGAGCTGAAGATGCTGCCGTTCCCGCCGCGGGTGTTCGCAAAGGAGTATCTCGGCATCAATCCGCTCGGCACGATTCCCTATCTGATCGACGGCGAGACGAAGATGAGCGAGTCATCCGGCATCTGCTATTACCTCGGCAAGAAATACGGCCCGACGCCACTGATGGTGGGTGAGGACGATCCTGCCTACGGCGCGTTCCTGAACTGGATGTATTTCTCCGACGCCACGCTGACCTTTCCGCAGACGCTGGTGCTCCGCTACAGCCAGCTCGAGCCGGAGGAACGCCGGAATCCGCAGGTCGCGACCGATTACGCCAAATGGTTCCTTGGACGCCTGCGCGTGGTCGAGGCCGCGACCGCCAATAGTGAAACGCTGTGCGCCGGGCGCTTCACCGCCGCCGATATCGTCATCGGCTATGCCCTGCGGCTGGCCTCGACGATCGGATTGGCCAAGGATTTCGGCCCGAATGTCAGGGCATATTGGGGGCGGCTGGAACAGCGGGACGGTTACAAGCGCGCGGTCGCGGCGGAACAGCGCGCCGGGGTCGAGCAGAACATCGCGCCGCGAGTGCGGGCGTAGCGTGGCGTCGTAGCCCGGGCGAAGCGAAGCGATACCCGGGTGACCCGCAGATCGCTCCGCTCATGCGGGCTACAAGATCGCTCCGCTCGCAATGACGAACTCTTTGCGCTAATATCCGCCCATCGCAGCGGCCCAAAGAGCCGCGCGGGGAGGACATCATGGACGAGCGGGCCCATAATTCAGGCCATCTGATGCTGATCACGCCGGAGCGCGTGTTTTACGCCGGCCTGCTCGGACGTCCGCGCGAGCGCTGCCCGGGCGCCTTCCACATCTACGTCGCACTGCGCGGCGGCTTGTGGCTCACGACCGCCGACGGCCGCGAGGCCTATGGCGAGCTGGTCGCCGTCGCACCGAACATGCGCCACACCATTGCGAGCGATCATCGCTCGGCGATCTGCCTCGTGATCGAGCCCGAGAGCGTGCCCGACGGTACTTTCGAAATCTGGGAGAAGCGGCTGCAGGGCATCGAGCGCGATGTCTTCGCGCATCGCATCCGCGTCGCCTACGAGACCCTGCTGACGCGGGCACGCCGCGACGATATCGACAGCGCCGCGTTTGACGAGATGTGTTTCGGCGAAGCCTTGCCGCGCCGTCCGCTTGATCCGCGCGTGGTGCGGGCGATGGTGACGATCGGAAAATTTTCCGGCGAGCCCGTCACGGCGGCAAGCTGTGCGACGGAAGCGGGCCTCTCCGCCTCGCGCTTTCTGCATCTGTTCAAGCAGGAGACCGGCATCTCCTTCCGCTCGTTCCGGGCCTGGAAGCGCGCGCGGCATCTGTTGCACTTCGCCAACCGGGATCTCAACCTCGCGCATCTCGCGCAGGACATCGGCTATCCCGACTCCACGCATTTCAGCCATTCAATCCGTCGGTTTTACGGCCTGAAACCGCGCGCGATTTTCTCGGGCTCGCGCGATCTTGCGATCTATTCCAGCGGGCGTGCGGGAATAGCGCGTTGACGCAAGAAGCGGGCTAGCGGTCCGCGGAAGATCGCAGACCTTGCATTCATCGAAGGCATGCCATGAGCGACAAGGCCGTCATCACCTGCGCGCTGAACGGCGTGCTGACCGATCCGAAACAGCACAACGTTCCGGTCACGCCTGAGCAGATGGCGCGCGAAGCCAGGGCCGCGTTCAATGCCGGCGCCAGCATCATGCATATCCATCTGCGTCAGCAGGAGCCGAACAAAGGCCATCTGCCGTCCTGGGACGTCAGCGTCTCCAGGGAAATCCAGCAGGCGATCCGCGAGGCCTGCCCCGGCGTCATCATAAACCACACCACGGGAACGTCGGGTCCCAACTATCAAGGCGCGCTGAACTGCGTGCGCGAGACCAGGCCGGAGATCGCCGCCTGCAACGCCGGCTCGCTGAACTATCTGAAGGTGAAGGCCGACAACAGCTGGGCCTGGCCGCCGATGCTGTTCGACAACGCGGTCGAGAAGGTGCAGGATTATCTCGACGTGATGAAAGAGGCCGACACGATTCCGGAGTTCGAATGTTTCGATGTCGGTATCGTGCGCTGCGTCGGCATGTACGGTCAGACCGGCATGTATTCCGGGCCGCTCGAATATAATTTCGTGATGGGCGTCGCTTCCGGCATGCCGGCCGATCCGGAATTGCTGCCGATCCTGCTGAAGCTGAAGGCGCCCGAGGCGCATTGGCAGGTCACCGCAATCGGGCGCGGCGAAATCTGGCCGCTGCATCAGCGCTGCGCCGATCTCGGCGGGCATCTGCGTTCAGGGCTTGAGGACACCTTCTATCTCGGCGACGGCACCAAGGTGACCTCGAACGGCCAGTTGGTCGAGGCGCTGGCCGGTTGCGCACGCCGCGCGGGACGCGAGATCGCGAGCCCAGCCGAGGCGCGCCAGATTTTCGGGGTGAGGCGTTGACCTATCCCATCGTCATTGCGAGCGAAGCGAAGCAATCCATGGCACCGCAAAATGGAAGCATGGATTGCTTCGTCGCTTCGCTCCTCGCAATGACGAGCATTGAGTAATGGCCCTGATCGAAAACACCATCGCCACCTCCGGCGACGCCTTCAAGGCCAACCGCGACGGCATGCTGGCGCTGATCGCGCGGATGCGCGCGCTGGAGGAGCGAACGCGCACGGCGTCATCAGCCGCGAAAGACCGCTTCCACAAACGCGGGCAGCTCTTGCCGCGCGAGCGCGTCGCGCTGGTGCTCGATCCCGGCAGCCCGTTCATCGAGCTGTCGACCCTGGCCGGATACATGTTCGATGTCGCCGATCCCGACAAGAGCGTGCCCGGCGGCGGTGTCGTCGCGGGCATCGGCTTCGTCTCCGGCATCCGCTGCATGGTCAGCGCCAACGATTCCGGCATCGATGCCGGCGCGCTGCAGCCTTACGGGCTCGACAAGACGCTACGGGTGCAGGAGCTCGCGCTGGAGAACAAGCTGCCCTACGTGCAACTGGTCGAAAGCGCCGGCGCCAATCTGTTGCGCTACCGCGTCGAGGATTTCGTTCGCGGCGGCAATATTTTCCGCAATCTCGCACGGTTGTCGGCTGCGGGCTTGCCCGTCGTCACGGTCACGCATGGCTCGTCGACCGCGGGCGGCGCCTATCAGACCGGACTCTCCGACTACATCGTCATGGTGCGCGGCCGCACCCGCGCCTTTCTCGCCGGTCCGCCGCTGCTTGAAAGCCGCGACCGGCGAAATCGCGACCGAGGAAGAACTCGGCGGCGCGGAAATGCACACCTCGATTTCTGGCTTGGGCGATTATCTCGCCGAGGACGATCGCGACGCGCTGCGGATCGCGCGCGAGATCATGGCGAAGCTCGAATGGGATCGGCCCGGCGCGAGCGCGGCCACCTTCAAACCGCCGCGCTACGACGCCGAAGAACTGCTCGGCATCATGCCGATGGATCACAAACGCCCCGTCGACATGCGCCAGGCCATCGCGCGCTTTGTCGACGATTCCGACTTCACCGAGTTCTCGCCGAATTACGGCCCCGGCACGATCTGCGGCCACGCCCGCATCGAGGGCTACGCCATCGGCATCATCACCAATAACGGACCGCTCGACGTGCCCGGCGCCAACAAGGCGACGCATTTCATCCAGGCCTGCTGCCAGACCCGCACGCCGCTGCTCTACATGAACAACACCACCGGCTACATGGTGGGCAAGGCCTACGAGGAAGCCGGCATGATCAAGCACGGCTCCAAGATGATCCAGGCCGTGACATCGGCGACGGTACCGCAGATCACGCTCTATTGCGGCGCGTCTTTTGGCGCCGGCAATTACGGCATGTGCGGCCGCGGATTCCATCCACGCTTCTGCTTCTCATGGCCGAATGCCAGGACCGCCGTGATGGGCGGTGAGCAGGCCGCCGAGACCATGGCGATCGTCACCGAAGCCGCCGCCGCGCGCCGCGGCAAGCCGATCGAGAGGGACAAGCTCGACGCGATGAAGGCGCAGATCGTTGGCGTCTTCGACGGCCAGATGGACGTGTTCTCGACCTCGGCGCGCTTGCTCGACGACGGCGTGATCGACCCGCGCGACACCCGCGCCGTGTTGTCGGAGGTGCTGGCGATCTGCCGCGAGGCCGAGGCGCGTCAGCCCCAACGCATGCAGTTCTCGGTGGCGCGCCCATGAGCGGCGTGATGAAGCGGACGCCGTTCTTCAAGGTCCTGATCGCCAATCGCGGCGAGATCGCATTGCGTATCATGCGCACGGCGCGGCGGCTCGGTTATGGCGTGGTGGCCGTCTATTCCGATGCCGACCGCGATGCGCTGCATGTGCGCGAGGCGGATGCGGCGGTGCGGATCGGCGAGGCGCTCCCGGCGCAGTCCTATCTCAATATTCGCGCGATCATCGCCGCCGCGAAAGCGAGCGGCGCCGGCGCGGTCCATCCCGGCTATGGCTTCCTCGCCGAGAACGACGGCTTCGCGCAGGCTTGCCGCGATGCCGGTCTCGTCTTCATCGGTCCGTCGCCGGAAGCGATCAAGGCGATGGGCAACAAGGCCGGCGCCAAGGAGATCATGCAGAAGGCTGGTGTGCCTGTCGTTCCCGGCTATCAGGGCGCCGATCAGAGCGACACGGTTATGCTTGCGGAAGCCAGAAAGATCGGCTTTCCCGTGATGATCAAGGCGGTCGCGGGCGGCGGCGGGCGCGGCATGCGGCTGGTCGCCGACGAAGCCGGATTTGCCGATGCGCTACGCAGCGCGCGGTCGGAGGCGAAAGCGGCGTTCGGCGACGGCACCGTGATCCTCGAGCGCGCGATCCCAAATCCGCGCCACATCGAGATCCAGGTGTTCGGCGATCGCTATGGCAACGCCATTCATCTCGGCGAGCGCGACTGCTCGGTGCAGCGGCGGCATCAGAAACTGATCGAGGAAGCGCCGTCGCCCGCGGTGTCGCCAAAACTGCGGCAGCGGATGGGCGAGGTCGCGGTCGCTGCCGTCCGCTCGCTGCGCTACGAGGGCGCGGGCACGCTGGAATTCCTGCTCGATGAGAGCGGTGCGTTCTATTTCATGGAGATGAACACGCGGCTGCAGGTCGAGCATCCCGTCACCGAAGCGATTACCGGACTCGATCTGGTCGAGCTGCAATTGCGAGTCGCCAGCGGCGAGCCGTTGGGACTTGTGCAGGAAGACATCAAATTCTCCGGCCATGCCATCGAGGTGCGGCTCTGCTCGGAAGATGCGAGTCAGGACTTCATGCCGCAATCCGGCACGATGGCGCGCTGGCAGATGCCGGAGGGCGTGCGTGTCGAGCACGCGCTGCAATCGGGCTCGGAGATTCCGCCGTTCTATGATTCCATGATCGCAAAGCTCGATTGCGTCCGGATCGAACCGCGAAGAGGCGCGCAGCCGCCTGATCTGCGGCCTGGAGCAGACGGTGGCTTTCGGCGTGACCACCAACCAGGCGTTCCTGATGGCCTGCCTGCGGCATCCGGTTTTTGCGAAGGGCGAGGCGACCACGGGCTTCATCGGTAGCCATCGGGACGCGCTTGTGATTGGCGACCACCACGAAGAGGCCCCCGTGGAGGGCGTCGCTTCCGAGGCTGCTCTTGCCGCGTTGTTGCTCCATGCCACCCACCCGCATGCGCGGGGCTGGCGCAGCGGCCGGACCTTGGCGGCGACATTTCCGATTCCGTTACGTGTCGAAATCAATCGCTCGGTGCACGATGTGGAGCTGCTTCGCGATCGCGAGGGCGGCTATCGCATCAGCGATGGCGAACGCGACTATCGCTTCGGGATCGAGGCAATCGATGCTGAGGCGGTTCGTTTCCGCAACGGTGTTGTCATCGAACGCACCGAATATTGGCGTGACGGCAATCGGCTCTGGTTCCTGCATCGCGGCGCGACCCATTCGGTTCGCGATCTCACCCTGGCCGCGCCCGAGGCCGCCGCGGCCGGTGGCGGCGACGGCAAGGTCCGCGCCGCCATGAACGGCCGCGTGGTGGCGGTGCTGGTGAAACAGGGTGAGCGCGTCACCGCCGGCCAGGCTGTGATGACGCTGGAAGCGATGAAGATGGAGCATGTGCATCGCGCCGGCATCGCCGGCACGGTCAGTGCGATCGACGTCGCCGAAGGCGAGCAGGTCGCGATGGGGAAGGTCGTGGTCGAGATCGAGGCCACTGCTGTCGTCCCGGACAAGCGAGCGTCAGCGAGCGCGATCCGGGACCCATAACCACAGGCGCTCGTCGTGCGAATCCCGTCGGCCATTGTGCCTTATTGATAGATTCCGCGGTATGGGTCCCGGCGTTCGCCGGGACGACAGTTACGCCGGCCGCCCCGTCCCATCATTCAGCAAACACGCCACCTGATGCCCGACGCCCGCGTCCTGCAGCGCAGGCCGCTCGGTCTTGCAGCGGTCGATGGCGTAGCGGCAGCGCGTATGAAACGCGCAGCCCGACGGCGGATTGACCGGGCTCGGCACGTCGCCATCGACCAGCGGCTTCAGCCGCTTCATCCGGGGATCGGCGACCGGCACCGAGGCGAGCAGCGCCTGGGTGTAGGGATGGCGCGGATTGTTGAACAACTCGGCCTTGTCGGCAATCTCGACAATGCGGCCGAGATACATCACGGCCACGCGGTGGCTGATATGAGCGACCACGGCCAGATCATGCGCGATGAAGAGATAGGAGAAGCCGTGCTCGCGCTGCAGGTCGATCAACAGATTGATCACCTGCGCCTGGATCGAGACGTCGAGCGCCGAGACCGGTTCGTCGCAGACGATCAGCCGTGGCCCCAGCGCAAGCGCGCGCGCAATGCAAATGCGCTGACGCTGGCCGCCGGAGAATTGGTGCGGATAGTTGCGCATCTGGTCCGGCCGCAAACCCACCTGCCGGAACAGCGTCGCGACACGGTCCCGCTTCTCGGCGCCGGAGGCGAGGCCATGTACGCTGAGCGGCTCGCCGACGATGTCGCCCGCGGTCATGCGCGGATTCAATGACGCAAACGGATCCTGAAACACGATCTGCATCGAGCGGCGCACCGGACGCAACTCGGCCTTGCTGAGATGGGTGATCTCCTGTCCGTCGATCCGGATCTCGCCCGAGGTTGGCTCGACCAATCGCAGCACGCTGCGCGCCACCGTCGACTTGCCGCAACCGGATTCGCCGACCAGTCCCAGCGTCTCGCCGACGCCGACCGAGAAGCTGACGCCGTCGACCGCGTGCACCGTGCCGACCCGTCGGCGCAGCACGCCGGAGCGCACCGGATAATGTTTGACGAGATCGGTGACCTCCAGCAGCGGGCGCGTCTCGCTCATGCCAGCGCCGCCGTTTCGCTTGCGCGCCAGCAGGCGGCAAGGTGCGCGCCACCGAAATCCATGAGCGGTGGATATTCGGCGCGGCACTTGTCGATCGCGAGCTTGCAGCGCGGCGCAAAGGCGCAGCCTACCGGAAGGTTGGTGAGCGACGGAACCGTGCCGGGAATTTCGTTGAGTCGCTCGTTCGCGGCGCCCTGCCGCGCCGGTACGCCCGGAATCGAAGCCATCAGGCCGCGCGTATAGGGGTGCAGCGGGTTCGCAAACAGGGTGTCGACGTCGGCCTCCTCGACCTTCTTGCCGGCATACATCACGATCACGCGCTGCGCGGTTTGCGCGACCACGCCGAGATCATGCGTGATCAGGATCATTCCCATGCCGAGCTCTTTCTGCAGGTCGAGCACCAGCGCGAGGATCTGCGCCTGGATGGTCACATCGAGCGCCGTGGTCGGCTCGTCCGCGATCAAGAGCGCCGGCCGGCACGCCATTGCCATTGCAATCATCGCGCGCTGGCGCATGCCGCCGGAGAGTTGATGCGGATATTCCTGCGCGCGCCGCGCCGGCTCGGGAATGCGCACCAGCCGCAGCATTTCGATTGCCTTGGCCCAGGCTTCCTTCGACGACATCGCGCGATGCAGCCGCACGGCTTCGCTGATCTGGTCTCCGATCCGGATCACCGGATTGAGCGAGGTCATCGGCTCCTGGAAGATCATGGAGATGCGGTTGCCCCTGATCTGCCGCATCTCGGCTTCGTCGAGCGTGAGCAGATCGGTGCCCTCGAGCAGGATTTCGCCGCCGACGATACGGCCGGGCGGGTTCGGCACCAGCCGCAGAATGGAGAGCGCGCTGACGCTCTTGCCGCAGCCGGACTCGCCGACGATCGCCAGCGTCTCGCCGCGCTTGACGTAAAAGGACACGTCGTCGACCGCCCGGAACAGGCCGGAATTGGTGAAGAACACCGTTTGCAGGCCCTTCACCTCGAGGACGTTCTCGTCGATCGATGCAGCGCTCATCAGCCGCGCTGCCTCGGATCGAGAATGTCGCGAAGCGCGTCCCCGAACAGATTGGTGCCGAACACGGCGAGGCTGATCGCGATGCCGGGGAAGATCACCAGCCACGGCGCGGTGCGGACATATTCGGCGGCCGATTCCGACAGCATCCGACCCCAGGACGGATAGGGTTCGGGAATGCCGAGCCCGAGGAAGGAGAGCGAAGCCTCAGTGAGGATGGTCGAGCCGAGCTGCGCAGTCGCAAGCACGATCAGCGGTGCCAGTGTGTTGGGCAGCACGTGGCGCAGCGCGATGCGCGTCTCGCTCATGCCGATCGATTTGGCGGCCTCGACAAACGGTAGCTCACGCAGCGCCAGCGTATTGGCGCGGATCACGCGCGACACGACGGGAACCAGCGGAATGGCGATGGCGATGATCACGTTGGGCAGCGATGGGCCGAGGGCTGCGGTCATCACCAGCGCCAGCACCAGTAGCGGCAGCGCCTGCAGGATGTCGGTGACGCGCTGGAACACGAGGTCGACCCAGCCGGACAGATAGCCCGAGGTCAGGCCGACGATGACGCCGATGGTGGCGCCGAGCGTGGTCGAGCCGATGCCGACCGCGAGCGAAATCCGCGCGCCATGGACGATGCGCGACCAGACATCGCGGCCGAAGGAGTCCGTCCCCATCCAGTGCCGCGCGTCGGGACGCAACAGCGCATGCGCGGAATCGACCGTGAGCGGATCGTAGCGGCAGATCAGGTCCGCAAACAGCGCGGTCAACACGAAGGTCACCATGATCACGAGGCCGACGGTGCCGAGCACATGACGCCGCGCGAGGAAGGTGTAGCGGCGCCACCCGTGCGTCGACGTTGCGCCGGCCCGCCTCAGTTCGTTGTCGAAGTTGATGGTGACCATGTCCCGCCCCTAGTCCGTATATCGGATGCGCGGGTCGAACACGGCATAGAGCATGTCGACGATGAAATTCGCTGAGTACCACGACCACCGCGATCAGCATCACCAGGTTCTGCACGATCGGGTAATCGCGCCAGCGGATCGCCTCGACCAGGTAGCGGGCGATGCCGGGAACGTTGAACACGGTTTCGGTGACGATCAGGCCGCCGATCAGGAACGCGGCCTCGATGCCGATCACGGTGATCACCGGCAGGATGGCGTTCTTCAGCGCGTGGTGAAAATTCACCGACGATTCCGAGGCGCCCTTGGCGCGCGCGGTGCGGATGTAGTCCTGGCGCAGCACCTCCAGCATCGAGGAGCGGGTGATGCGCATGGTCAGCGCCGAGCTGCGGAAGGCGACCGCGAGCGACGGCAGGCAATAGGTCGAGAACATCTCGCCCAGCGTTTGCGGGTTCGGATTGAAGATCGGGATGCTGCCGAACATGGCGACGCCCGCCATCAGGATCAGAAGGCCGAGCCAGAACGAGGGCAGCGACAGGCCGCTGAGGCTGACCACGCGCAGCGCATAGTCGAGCTTCGAGCCCTGCTTGACCGCGCTGAGCACGCCTAGGGGAATGCCGATCGAAGCGGAGAACAGCAAGGCGAATGCGGCGAGCCGCGCCGTGATCGGAATCCGCGGCAGGATTTCCTGCAGCGCCGGCTTCTCCGAGACGTAGGAATAGCCGAGGTCGCCGTGCAGCAGCCCGTTGATCCAGTGCAGATACTGGATCACCAGCGGCTGATCGATGCCGAGCTCGCGCTCCAGATTGGCCTTGTCGGCGGGATCGACGAAACCGGCGGCGTCGAACAGGATGTCGACGATGTTGCCGGGCACGATCCGCAGCAGGACGAAGATGACGACCGATATCCCGAACAAGGTCACCAGCATCAGGCCAAGGCGGCGCACGATATAGCCAAACACGTGGGCCTACTCCTGTCGAAACGGCGGCGTTGCGGTGTGCAACCGGACTATTTGTCCATCCACACGTCCTCGTAACGATAGCCGTTATACGAGCTGTTCACCATCACCGTGACCCCCTTGACATAGGGCTGCCAGCAGGTGGCCGCGCGCGCATGGAAGATGATCGGACGGGCGACGTCCTCCTGGAGTTTCTTGTCGATGTCCCAGACCAGCTTCTTGCGCTTGTCGAGATCGGTCTCCGCCGACTGCTGATCGAACAGCTTCTCGATGTCCTTGTTGCAATAGTTGGTGTAGTTCCGCTCGGAGCCGCAGGAATAGTTCTCGTAGAACGACTGGTCGGGGTCGTCGACCGCATTGCCGGTCAGGTTAAGGCCGAGCGCGTAGTCCTTGCGTGCGACCTTCGGAAACCATTGCGCGGTGTCGACCACATCGAGCTCGCCGTCGATATAGATGCTCTTGAGCTGGTCGATCAGGATCACCGCGGGGTCGCGATACTCCGCGAGATTGCGGGTGGAGACCTTGACCGCGAGATGCTTGTCGGGGCCATAGCCGGCCTTCTGCATCAATTTCCGCGCTTCCTCGCGGTTGGCGTTGACGTCGGGGCCGTAGCCGGGAATTGATTCCATCATGTCCTTCGGCATCGCCCACAGCCCGTCCGGCGCCGGCTCCATGGTGCCGCCGGCGTCGGCCTGACCCTCGAACAGGATCTGGATGAAGGCCTTGCGGTCGAGCGAGAGCGCCAGCGCGTGGCGGATGTCGATATTGTCGAACGGCGGCGAGCTCGAATTGACGATGATATTGGTGGAGACGTTGGTCGGCGCGGTGACGCAGACCGCGTTCGGCGCCTGCGATTTCACATCCTTCAGCAGTGGGATTGTAATGTCGCGTCGGGAAGGTGATGTCGAACTTGCCGGCCACGAAGGCGAGGATCGCGGTCGAGCGGTTCGTGATGATGGTGTATTCGATGCCGTCGAGATAGGGCAGGCCCTTCTTCCAGTAGTCGGTGTTCTTGGTCAGCTTGATCGACTCGTTGGCCTTGAATTCCACGAACTTGAACGGGCCGGTGCCGATCGGATGGGTGCGCATCTCCGCCGGCGAGACGTGGCAGGGATAGATCGGCGTATAGCCGGAGGCGAGAAGAGCCAGTAGCGACGGCTCCGGCCGCTTCATGTTGAACGAGGCTTCGAAGTCGCCGTTGACGGTGACGTCCTCGACCTGGTCGTACCAGGACTTGCGCGGGTTCTGGCGGAATTTCTGCTGCGACTTGCCCATCAGCATGTCGAAGGTGCATTTGACGTCGGCTGAGGTGAACGGCTTGCCGTCATGCCATTTGACGCCCTGACGCAATTTGAAGGTCAGCTTCTTCCCGTCGGGGCTCCAGGCCCAGCTCTCGGCGAGCTCCGGGCGGATGTCGTCCATGCTGTTCTGCGCGATATGCTGGTCGTAAAGCACCAGATTGTTGAAGATCGGCATGAAGGGAACGTTGAGAGAATAGGTCGCGCCTTCATGAATCGATGCGCTGCCGGGGCTGTCGCGGTGATACATCCGCAAGATGCCGCCGGATTTCGGCTGGTCGGCCGCAAGTGCGACGCCGCAAATTGCCGGCAAACACAACATCGTGGCGGCAAGCGCGCGCACGCTCCGCATGCTCTTCCTCCCTTGACAATTCGGCCTTGTCCTTGGGCGTTACGTTCTCGGTTTGAGCATGATCTTATCGGGAAACCGCTGCCCACTTTTCCGGATCATGCTCGAACCCGCCCGTAGCCGATTGGCGGCGACGATATCGGGCGCGCGGAGGGGAGGCAACGTCCGGCGCCGTAGGCCGCATTGGCAATTGGGATGATGGAAGCCGCGATTTTCCGCGGCGAGAACATCGCTCGCGCCCGATTTTTTTGCTTGTGCTGGACCCGACCGAAATCGAAAGCTTTTGCGTCGCAACAGCTTGCTGTTCAGCAAGATGAACGGTTCGCGCAATCACATCGTCATTGTCTTTGTTGCAACCGATGCTAGGTTTCCGCGCGCCGGTTCTCGAATTGGCGAAGTGGGGCGGGATAAACCTCAAGAACAAGGAAGCAATCGATGATACGCACAATTGCTCTCGGTGTTGCGTTGGCATTCAGTTTCGCGACGGCGTCCAGCGCGGCCATCGTGCCGGTGCCGGCCGGACCGGGCTTCGAACTGACGATCAAGGTTGCGGAAGGCTGCGGTCGTGGATTCTGGCGCGGTCCGGGTGGCCGGTGCCATCCGATGGTGGTCAACCGGATGTGCCCTCCCGGTTACCACATCGGGCCCGAAGGCAACCGTTGCTGGCCGAACTGATTTCGGTCGCGTCGATTCTTGCAGCGGCCGGACCCTTGGTCCGGCCGTTTGCTTTTTAAGATTGTCAGCGCAGTGCGACGTTCAGGCCGACTTGTCCGCCATAGGTGACGACGTTGTGCTGCGCGATCTGGCTGAACACCGTGGCATAGCCGGTGACGCCGGGCGCGAACGTCGCGGTGGTACCGATCGTCGCCGTACCCCAGTCCTTGCCGAGCACCACGGCCGGCATGAAGTAGGACGGCGCGACCACACTGGTCAGCGACGCCGTCACGTTGCGATCGGTCGGCGCGAGCTCGTGGTCCCAGACCAGCTTTGCGAACGGACGCCATCTGCCGAGATCGATGCTCGCCTGATAACCGAGTTCGGTCACCGCGGAATCGCGCGTCTGGTCGCCGAACGACAGCGCCGTGAATCCGCCGATCGACGCAAACTGATCGGTCTCGGTATAGCCGTTGACACGGATGTGCTGCAGGACGATGCCGATCAGCGGTCCATGCGTGATCTGCGGCCAGGGCGCCGGCGACGCGGGTGCCTTCAGCGGCATGCCGGACGGCGCGTTGCCGACCGGGACAACGAAGTCATATCCGAATTCGGCGGCGAACGATGTGTTGTGTCCCCTCGTGCTGCCGATGTTGGATTGCTGGGTGATGCCGATCGGCACGATGCGGTTCACGTCGTAGTTCAATCCACCATATGTACCGATTGCGCGGCCCCACCAGGGGCCGGCATTGGCGGCGCCATAGAGGCTGCCGGCGACTTCGGTCTGCCTGAAGTTGCCGCCGAGATCGAAGCTCTGCGTGGTCTGGCCCCAGGAGAAGGCGGCGCCGACGATCATGTTGCTCGCGATCGCATAGTCGATGCCAGCAGTGACGGAGGCCGGCACGCCGGGATCGCCGGGAAAGCCAGGCGAGCCCGAATTGATGGCGAGCGAAGCGGCCTCGCCGGTGACCCAGACGTTGAAGGTGCCGGCCTTGCGCTGGTGCTGCGAGATCGCGATCTGGTTGAAGATGGAATCGACGATGGCCGCGCGGGTCTTGACCGCCGTCTCCGCCAGGAAGGAAATCTCCATCGGCGCGACCAGCAGGCTGTATTCGTAGTCGGCGAGGATCTTCTGGCCAGCCGTGGTCAAATGCTGGTCGTCCGCGAACAAATGGGTCTGGTCGGCATTCGGTGCCACCAATTGCGATGGCGCGCCCGGATTGGCGGAGCACAACAGCGCCCAGGCGGTGGTGATGCCGAGGGGCTGGGAGCAGGCCGTTTGGCCCGGACCGTTGCCGATGAACTGGAAGCCGAACAGGGCCGGGTTGGAGGCGATCGCGAGCCGCATCGCGTTGTAGTCGGCCGGCACAAAATTCACGCCGTCGGCATGCAGGCTTGACCACAGGGTCTGGTTATAGAGTAGCCGGTCGGCCCGCTCCGTCGCGTTGCCGGCTCCGCCCGGAAACGAATAGGGCAGATCCGGCACGACGAAATATCGCGCCCCGGCTGCTTGCAGCGTTGCAACAGAGCTTGCAAGGCTGTTTGCGGCCGAGACGATATAGGCCTGCGGGTCGGTCGGGAACGGCCCGAGTCCCGTGTTATGGAGGGCAAAAGCGACATCGTTGCCACCCGAACTGATCAGATAGAGGCCGTTCGGATTGGCCCGGCCACCGTTCGCCGCCAGGTAGTTGCTGATCTGCACCGTCGTCGGAATTGCTGCGCCGAAGTCGCCGGTCTGCGCATTGTTGACCGTCACGTTCTTGGCGCCGGAAGTGGCGAAGTTCGAGCCGCCTTGATTGGCGGGTGCACCGCTCAGGCCGAATTCGGATGCCAATGCTTCGCTGCTCATCGCGCCCGGACTGGTCGTCGGCTTGCCGGCGCCGGCCGCCACCGCCTGCGCCCAAAACCCGTTGAAGGTCGCGCCGCCGCCGGGATTGGGAAGAGCACGGTAGTAGCCGCTATCAATCGTGCTGTCGCCGAAGCCGACGAATTGGTTGAAGGTTTGGCTCGCGGCAGGCCCGACGAAGAGCAGGGCCGCGGCGGTCACCGCGATCCGGAGCGCAAGCTGGCGTCGAAAATTCTTGGCCATATCAATGCCTTCAAACAACGCATTGCACCACTCGCGTATTTTCCGAGGCTTATTCCCAATGCACGCCGTTGTATGTAACGGGGGAGCAACAGGAGCGGGGAAATCGCCGGGACGACGCCCATAATGGATGGGCCGGCGTGCCGCGACGCGCATCCTCCGATGGGAGGAGACGGTCAATCAGGGACGCGATGATCAGGCCTATGCGGAATTGGCTCGCTCACACAATCCGTGAGGTCTTGTTGCCCCAATAGCGGTCGCGCAACAGGCGCTTGTAGAGCTTGCCGGTCGGCAGCCGCGGCAACTGCTCCTCGAAATCGATCGTGCGCGGCACCTTCTGGCGCGACAGCGACTGGCCGCAAAACGCGATCAACTCCTCGGCGAGCGCCTCGCACGGTTCGACGCCCGGCATCGGCTGCACCACGGCCTTCACCTCTTCGCCGAGATCGGCGTTGGGCACGCCGAACACGGCGGCGTCGGCGATCTTGGGATGGGTGATCAGGAGGTTCTCGCATTCCTGCGGATAGATGTTGACCCCGCCGGAGATGATCATGAAGGTCGCGCGATCGGTGAGATGCAGATAGCCGTCGGCATCGACATAGCCGACGTCGCCGACCGTGCTCATGCTGCCGTCGGCCGAGCGCGCCTCCCTGGTGCGCGCGGGATCGCCAAAATATTCGAACTGCGATGCGCTCTTGAACCACACGACGCCCGGCGTGCCGGTCGGGCACTCCTGCATGTTCACGTCGAGGATGTGTAATTCGCCGAGCAGCACCTTGCCGACCGTGCCGCGATGCGCGAGCCATTCCTCGCTGTTGCAGGCGGTGAAGCCGAGCCCTTCGGTGGCGCCGTAATATTCGTGGATGATCGGTCCCCACCATTTGATCATGTCGTCCTTGACCAGCGCGGGGCAAGGCGCGGCGGCGTGGATTGCGATCTCGAGCGATGACAGGTCGTGGCGCGTGCGCGCTTGATCCGGCAGCTTCAGGAGGCGTGAGAACATGGTCGGCACCAGCTGGGAATGGGTGATGCCCCATTTCTCGACCAGCGCGAGATATTGCTCGGGATCGAACCGCTCCATGATGACGGCGGTGCCGCCGACGCGGATGGTGAGGTTGACCGCAGCCTGCGGCGCCGAGTGATAGAGCGGGGCAGGCGACAGATAGATCATGCCCTCGCGGTACTGCCAGAGCTTTTGCAGGAAATCGAACAGCGGCAGTTGCTGCGACGGCGGCTGCTCCGGCAGTGGCCGCAAAATTCCTTTTGGTCGGCCAGTTGTCCCCGACGAATACAGCATCGCGGTGCCGACGGACTCGTCGGCGATCGGTGTCGACGGCAATCCTGCAGTCGCCGCTTCGAGGCCGACGATGCGGTCGCTTTCGCCGGGCCCGTCAGCAACGATGCAGAGCTCGATACCGGGACATTCCCCGATCGCCTCGCGCGCGACGTCGAGCTTCGCAACCGAAGTGATCAGGATGCGCGACTGGCTGTTGGTGAGGATGTAGGCGAGTTCGCCCGCGGTGAGATAGGAATTGACGCAGGTGAAGTAGAGTCCGGCGCGTTCGCCGGCGCCGCAGGCCTCCAGGTAGCGGCTGTTGTTCTCCATGAAGATCGCGTAGTGGTCGAGCCGCTTTAGTCCGCGCTTGCGGAGCAGATGCGCCAGGCGGTTGTTGCGCGCCTCGAGCTCCCGGTACGTCACGGCCTCGCCGGTCGACGCCATGATGAAAGCGGGCTGCAGCGGACGTAGCCGGGCGTGCTTGCCGGTGTACATGTTCTTGCTTTCTCCTTAGGCGGCTAGTTCGAGAATTTCCCTCACGTCGGCCGGGCCGTCGATCCTGCGCGGGTTGCGCGGCACCCACGGTGTCGCCATCGCGGCCTTCGCGATCGCGTCGAAATGCCCGGACGCAACCTTGACCTCGCGCAGGCTGCGCGGCATGCCGAGATTGCGAATGAAATCGTCGAGCACGTCGCCGGCGTCCTTGCCTGGGTGTCCCATCGCTTCCGCCACCAGCTTCTGGCGCGCGCCATTGACCGATTTGTTCCAGCGCATCACCGACGGCAGCATCACGCAGGACGTGTAGCCGTGCGGCACGCCGTGCGCGGCGCCGAGCACATAGCCGATGCCGTGGCTCGCGCCCATCGGCACGCCCGAGGTCAGCGCTCCCGTCGATAGCCATGTGCCGATCTGGCAATCCATCCGCGCCTCGAGATCGCTTCTGTCGGCCTTCACCCGCGGCAAGCCCTGCGCGAGCATCGAGAGTCCCTTCAGCGCCTGCGCGTCGGCGTAGGGATGCGCCTCGTTCGAGCAAAGCCCTTCGACGCAATGGTCGACGGCGCGGATGCCGGTCGAAAGAAACAGCCAGTCCGGCGTGTGCAGGGTGATCGCGGGATCGAGGATGACCGCGCGAGGGATGGCGAGCGGATGGCGCACGCTTTCCTTGACCTTGGTGGCGGTGTTGGTGACGCCGGCATTGGCGGAAAACTCGCCGCCCGCAATCGTGGTCGGCACGCTGATCTGGCGCACCTTCGGCGCGGTCATCGCCGGGGGCGCCCCCTTGACGGCGCGAATGCCGTCCATCGCCGCGACGCTGCGGATGTCGTTGGCAAGGCAAAGCTGTACGGCTTTCGCGCCATCGGTGATCGAGCCGCCGCCGATGGTGACGATGAGGTCGGCATTGGCGTTGCGCGCCTGCTCGCTCGCTGCGATCACGGCTTCGCGCGGCGTATGCTGCGGCATCGCATCGAAGATCGCGGCAGAGCGGCTGCCGAGCGCGCGGCTGATATTGTCGACCACATCGGTCTCGCGCCGGAGCGTGCCCGATACCATCAGGAACGCGCGTTGCGCACGCAGCCGGTCCATCTGCTCGACGATGGCCTCGGCGGCCGGCTTGCCGAACACGACCTCGTCCATGGCGCCGAAAACCACACGCCCTTTGTGCACGCTTGTCCTCCCGGGACCTTTTTGTTGTAGCTTGATGGCCAATCTAGCGAAGTCGGCAACATCAGTCATGTCCGAAGATCGTCCAGTTCTTTATGGCCGCTATGCATCGCCCTTTGTGCGGCGGGTGGCGGTCACGCTGCAGCTTTACGGCCTGAAATACCGGCACGCGCCGATGATGCCGTTCGGCCCGGACAAGGCGGAATTGGCGAAATTCAATCCGATCGCGCGGGTACCGGCGCTGCAGCTTCCCGATGGCGAGATGCTGATCGACAGCGCCGTGATCCTCGACTACCTCGACGGCCTCGCCGGCCCGGAGCGCGCGCTGACCCCGGCCGAAGGCAAGGCGAGACGACGCGTGCTGACGCTGCTCGCGGTGGCGCACGGCGCCAACGAGAAGCTGGTCGTGAGCCTCTATGAGCGTCATTTCCGGCCGCGCGAAAAATGGCATCGGCCGTGGCTGGAGACTTGCGACAAGCAGGTGCGCGACGGCTTCCGCTGGCTCGATGCGGAATTTGCGGGTCCGTGGTTTACGGGCGCGGCGATGACGCAAGCCGACATCACGGTCGCGGTGTTCTGGCTGTTCGCGCGCGGCAAGCGGCCGAAATTCTTTGCAAGTCTTGGCTGCACCAAGCTCGATGCTTTGGCCGAGCGGCTGCAGGCGACACCGGCATTCCAGGCCACCATGCCCGAAGCCGAGACGCTGACCAGCGAATTGGTCTAAGGCATGATCCGGAAAAGTGTGAAGCGGTTTTCCGAAAAGATCATGCCCAAACAAAGCGATCATGCCGCGCTTCGCGTGTCCTCGGCGACGATGCGATCCCAGAGCTTGCGGATCATGTCCTTCATGACGAGCGCGTCCCGCCAGCGGTCCGACAGCTCGGCGCCGTCAGGCCCGGTGATGGCGTAGGGCGGCGGACCGAGTTCGCACAGGAAGGTCAGCACGGCGTCGGGCGGCGCGCGCCGCCGCCACGAGCGGATGGCGTAATCCCACCATCCCATGAACAGCTCGACCCAGCCCTGATGCTGCGGAAAACCGAGCGAGATCTGCACCTGCTCGCGGCTCGCGACCCGTCCGTGAATGCCCCAGCTGTTGTCGAGGATGCGATGGACCAGCGCGTGGTTGACGTCATCCACCGGCCAGGCGAACTCGCGCCCCACCAGATAATGCGAGACATCCGCGGTCAGCCGCAGGTCCGGAAAGCAGTCGAGCAGTTGCAGCGTGAACAACAGGTCGGTCGTCATGCGGTCGCGATGCGTCTCCACATGCACGGCGATACCGGCCTCATCCGCGAGCCTGCGCCATCCCTCGATGATGGGAATGCAGTCCTGCAGACGATAGGGCCGAACGTTCGGCTGCAGGTTGACGTGGTCGGCGCCGAGCCGCGCCACCAGCTCCAGCACCGGTTTGAGATCGTCGACGCAAGTCGGATAGCATTGCGCCTGCCAGATCATGCCGTGTGCGCGGAGGAAGCTCGGTCACTTCGGTCGCAAAGGCCGCATCGATGAAACGGACGCCGGCGCCGTCATAGCCGGCGTCGCGGATCATCTCGAGCTGGGTCTGCAGCGGAAATTCCGGCTCGTTGGCGAGCCGGCGCTCCATCGCCCAGAGCGACTGCAGGATACGCAGTTGCTGCGGCATGCGCCGTCAGGCCCGCGCCGGCACGGCCGATCGGATTCACGGCTTCGTCCGGTAGGGTATTGGCCGCAATGTTCTCCTGATAGGTTTCCGGGCCGGCCCAGATCGCCAGTGCTGTCAGAGCGGACAGCAGTGCCGCGTAACAGGCGACCGGCCACCAACTGCCCGAAACGGCAACGAGCCAGGCGGCGAGGAACGGCGCGGGACCGCCGGCCAGCAGCGAGCCGGTCTCGCGCGCGAAGGCAAAGCCAGCGAAACGGCGCTGCGGCGGAAACAGCTCGGCGAAGTAGGCCGCCTGCGGTCCGAACATCGCCGCCGTCACCACCGCGCGCGCGATGATGAAGGCGAGCGCGATCAGGATCCACTGCTTGGTCCCGACCAGCAAGAAGAACGGGAATGCGAAGGCCACGCCGCAGAGCGCGCCGAACAGATAGACCGGTCGCCGCCCGATACGATCGGAGAGCGACGCAAAGCCCACGATGGCAAACAGCTCGACGGTGAAGGCGAGCATGAGCGCGCTCAATGCATCTGATTTGGGAACGCCGAGCGTCGTGATGACGTAGCTCAGTCCGAACACGGGGAAGAGATAGCCGAGCCCGTTCTCCGCCAGCCGCGCGCCCAGCACGACGAAGAAATTGCGGGGGTGACGGCGCAGTGCCTCGAACGCCGGATTCTGCTCGACCTTGCCGCGCGCGACCACGGCTTCGGTATAAACCGGCGTTTCTGCCACCTTGAGCCGAACGAAAATACCGACCGCGACCAAAAGGAAGCTCGCCAGGAAGGGCAGGCGCCAGCCCCATGACATCAGGTCTTCGCGCGGCAGCGGCGTCACCAGTGCAAAGGCGCCGGCAGCCAGCAGGTTGCCGATCGACACGCCGAGCGGCGCAAAGCTGCCCCAGAAGCCGCGCCGATGCGCAGGCGCATTCTCGACCAGATAGATCACCGCGCCGCCATATTCGGCGCCTGCGCCCAATCCCTGGATGACGCGCATCAGCACCAGCAGAAATGGCGCCCAATAGCCGATCTGGGCGAAGGTCGGCAGCACACCGATCAAGGTCGTGCCGATGCCGATCATCAGGAGCGTGGCGACCAGCACCGGCTTGCGCCCATAGCGGTCGCCGAGCACGCCGAACAGGATGCCGCCGATGGGCCGCACCACGAAGCCGACGCCGAAGGTCAGGAACGCCAGCAGCGTGCCGACGACCGGGTCTCCCTTCGGGAAGAACAGTTCGCCGAACACCAGCGCGGCCGCCGTGCCGTAGAGAAAGAAGTCGTACCATTCGAGCGCGGACCCGATGCAGGCCGCAAAGATCACGCGCATGCTTGGAGACGCTTTATCGGCAGTGCTCTCCGTCATGGTTTCCCCCTGTATGTCTTGTTGTCATTGTTTTTTTGATGGTGTGATGCGTCGTCAGAAAAGCGAAGCGCCCGCGTTGGCGCGGGCGTGATCACAAGAGATCAGGCAGCCCTGGTGAAGTAGGATTTCTTCGCCGCCGACTGGTTCTCGTAGATCGAGCCCTGGCGCCTGGCCGGCGGCAGCGGCATTCGCACCGGCACCTCGGTCATGCGCGGTTCGAGCACGACGTCGCCGGTGAGCAGGCGGCTGTTGAACTCGTCGAAATCCTTCACGCCCATCAGCGGCCAGGCGTCGCTGGCAGCGACCTCGTAGAGCAGCAGATTGCGCGGGCGATTGGAGGTGTTGGTCGCCGAGCCGTGCAGGGCGCGGACGTGATGGAACGACATGCTTCCGGCCTTGCCCATGCAGGGCACGGCGCGTCCGACTTCATCGCGGACCAGATCGGGATCGATCAGGCCGGCGAAGTAACCTTCGTCGTCATGGTGATTCCAGACTTCGCGATTGTGCGTGCCTGGCGTCACCAGCATCGGTCCGTTGGAGAGGTCGCAATCGTCCAGCAGCACGCCGATCGCGAGGATGTCGTCGTTGGTGTGCGGATAGAACGCCCAGTCCTGATGCCATTCGACCGGCGAGCCATACTGCGCCGACTTCATGTTGAGCTTCGATCCGTGCAGCCGGAGCCCCGGGCCGATCAGCTTGGTCAGAATATCGATGACGGGTTGGCTGCGGACGATCTCGTCGAAGATCGGATGCACCTTGTGCGGGGTCTTGATCCGGCGCACGCGGGGATTTTCCCGGGTGTGGCGTGGGCTCGAGGTCGTAGACGTCGTTGTGCTCGGTCACCTCTGCCGCACCGGCCACCACCTCGGCGACCACCTGCCGCACGCGTCCAAGCGTGGCGCTGTCGAGCACCTCCGGCACGACGATCACGCCATCCCGGCGGTAAGTCTCGACGTCTTCTTGCGAAATCATTCCTATGCTCCGTAATCCCCAGAATATGCCAATGATAGCGCTGTCATTCCAGATGTTAGCGCTAACATGATGCTTCTGCAAGTGCTTTGGTGTATCCACACTTGGAGGATTTTGAGCCAGCGATGCCGTCCGCCGAACCAGATCCGCAAGCCGTTCCAACCCTCTCCGCGGTTGCGCAGCTGGCTGGCGTTTCCTCCATCACCGTGAGCCGGGTGGTACGGCTGCCCGAACTG
Organism: uncultured Alphaproteobacteria bacterium; assembly: GCA_963732085.1. Taxonomy (GTDB): domain Bacteria; phylum Pseudomonadota; class Alphaproteobacteria; order Rhizobiales; family Xanthobacteraceae; genus Bradyrhizobium. The sequence goes on from CAVSYJ010000005.1 coordinate 630,631, forward strand.
GTTGCGCCGGAAACCCGCACCAGGGTCGAGGCGGCGATGCGCGAGCTCGGCTATGTGCCGAACCAGATCGCGGGCGCGCTTGCCGGTGCGCGCACCAAATCGGTCGGCGTGCTGGTGCCGACGATTGCCAATTCGATCTTCGCTGACACAGTGCAGGGGCTGACCGATGAACTGGAGCCGCTCGGCTATGCCGTGATCCTGGCGCAGTCGCGCTACGATGCCGCGCGCGAGGATCGCATGCTGTCGGCGCTGCTGTCGCGCCGGCCCGAAGCCATCATCATGGTGGGATCGCCGGCGACAGAAGAGGGCGCCCGGCTGTTGCGTCGCGCCGGCATTCCGGTGGTGGAGACATGGGAGCTGCCATCAGAGCCGATCGATGCGGTGGCCGGCTTCGACAATTACGCGGCGGGGATCGCGGTCGCGCAGCACCTGCTCTCACAGGGACGCAAGCGGTTTGCTTTCATCGGCGGCGATGATCCGCGCGCCACGCGGCGCTGGAATGGATTTGCCGACACGCTTCGCAAGGCCGGCGCGACGGAGCCGCGCCGGCTGGTGCTTGATCGCAATGCCTCGGGCAGCGTGGCGGCGCTGGCAGACCTGCCGGGCGTCGATGCCGTATTCGCGGCGAACGACGCGCATGCGATCGGTTTCATGTCGGGTCTGCGCCATGCCGGGCTGCTGCGCGATGGTTCCGCCTCGGCGCAACCGGTGGCCGTGATCGGCCTCGGCGATCTCGAAATGGGGCGGTTGATCGCGCCGTCTCTCTCGACGATCCGCGTGCATGGCGACGCCATCGGCAGGACCGCAGCGCGGCTGATGCTGTCGCGCGAAGGGCCGCGCAAGGTCGACCTCGGATTCGAGCTGGTGCTGCGCGACAGCGGCTGATCAGAGCAGCGTTGTTAATTCCGCGAGCAAAATCCTGCGTTCGGCGAACAAAAGGTCTGCCGCGCTGCCTTCCCAATCCTCGGTCGAAGGCGCAAGCGGGTCCTGCACGCTCAATCGATGCTCGAGCACGAGCCGCGCCAGCAGCGCGCGCCGCGCGTCCGTGCCCGGGTGGCTCGCTTCCCAGGCCATAAGCACCGCGCTCGTGGCGTGATAGAGCCCGCTCGCCGCGCGCCTTGCGTTCGCCTCCAGTGCCGGCGCGGCGGCGACGCGTTCGGCGAAATCCAGCGCGCGCTGCAATGTTGCGCGCAGGCGGTCGCGGAAGGAAGCCGGAATCGCCGCCGCCTCGTCCAGCAATTTGCCGAGTGATGCAGCCAGCGCACGGTGCGCGCCGCTTTTGCCGACGGCGCGCGTGATGATGTCGAGTGCATTGATGTTGCTGGTGCCCTCCCAGAGCACGCCGATATGGGCGTCGCGGACCAGCCGCGGGTTGACCCATTCCTCGATATAGCCATTGCCGCCGCGGACCTCCATCGCGCCGGTGGCGACCGGAATGTTGTCGCGGCAGGCGCGGAACTTCAAAAGCGGCGTGAGGATACGCAGGATGCTGGCGGCCTCTCTGTCGCCGCCATTGGCGCGGTCCATGGCGTGTGCGGCAAACAGGAACATCGACAGCGACTGCTCCACGGGCAGCATGATCTTCATGAGCTGGCGGCGCAGCAGCGGATAGTCGATGATGGTCTTGCCGAAGGCGACGCGGCTGTTGGCGCAGACCGTCGCCTCGTTCAGGCAGCGCCGCATCATCGCAGATGCCCGCACGCCATGCGACAGCCGCGACAGGTTGACCTGCTCCATCATCTGCTTCAGGCCGGCCTTGGCGTCGCCGACGAGCCAGGCGACCGCGCCCTCCAGCCGGATCTCGCCCGAGGCCATCGACCGGGTGCCGAGCTTGTCCTTCAGCCGCACGATCCGGTAGCTGTTGCGGCGCCCGTCCCTAAGCCGACGCGGCAGTGCGAACAGCGCAAGTCCCTTGGTGCCCGACGGCGCGCCCTCGGGTCGCGCCAGCAGCAGTGCCACGTCGGCGTCCGCATGCGAGCAGAACCATTTGTCGCCGGTGAGCCGCCAGTCGCCGTCTTCGCAGCGCGCCACCGTCTCGATAGCGCCGACATCGGAGCCGCCGGCGCGCTCGGTCATGAACTGCGTGCCCTTCCATAGCGTGGCGACGTCGTCCGACAGCATCTTCGGCAGGAGATAATCCTGCAGTGCCTTGTCGGCGAACTTGCGGATCAGGTGGGTCGAGGTGTCGGTGACGCTGATCGGGCACATCAGGCCGAACTCGGCCTGCACGAACAGATATTGCAGCGCGTACTTTGCGACGGCGGGCAATGGCCGATCCATGCCGAGCGCGCCGGCGCGATGGCTCATGGCGTGGAACTGGAAATCGCCGAAGGCGATGTCTTCCATCTCGCGATAGGCGCCGTGATAGTCGATCCAGTCCTCGTCGCGGCCGAAGCGGTCGCGCGGATTGAGGACCGGCGGGTGCTTGTCGGCAATGCGCGCGAGTTCGTCGAGCCGGCCGCCGGCCAGTGCGCCCAGCCGATCGAAATGCGGTTCGAGTTTCGCGAAATCGTCGGTCGAGAGGTAGAGTGGCAATAGCTCGCGCAGGCCGCGATCGAGTGCGTAGAAATTCAGACCCGTGCAGTCGGGGGCAATATAAGCCGCGGCGCGATCGGGATCGCCGGTGAGCGATGTCTGGCTTGCAAGCGCGTCCATGGTGAGCCTCGTAATGAAGCGTTTCTTCGATCCTTAGCCCTTCCGCGGCCAGCGTCCAGCCCTATCGTTGCCTTGCGGCGGCATCACAGCTGAAGGGACATTTCCCTTTCGCGATGCCCGGCGCTATCCTGAAAGCCAGCTCCGTTGCCAGGAACCAGACATGACGACGATTGACCTCGCCGCGATCTCCATCGACGATTTCAAGCCGCATCTCGGATCGCAGTTCGACGTGCAGGCGGCCGGCGGGACGGTCGCGATGAAGCTGTTGCGCATCGATCCGGCGGGCGACAGCGGACGCAAGGGCGGCGCATTCTCGCTGATTTTTGCCGCGCCCCGCGGACCCTGGCTGCCGCAGGCGATCTATCCGATGCGGCATGCCGCGTTGGGGACGATGGAGATTTTCCTGGTGCCCATCGGGTCGCTCGGCGAGGCCAACGGCTATCAGGCGGTTTTCACCTAGCGCTTGATCCAAAGCCGGAGGGCCGCGTCACGCCATCCAGTGCATCAAATCGTAGACGCCTTTGTCTTCCACGCATTTGAAGCCGAGCCGGCGATAGAGCCCCATCGCCGGGTTGAGCTTCTCGACATGGATCGACACGGCTTTGCCTGCGGCTGAGGCTTCGTCCAGGAGATCGCGAAGCAGCGCCGTGCCGAAACCCTTGCCGCGGTGCTCCGGCAGGAAGGCGATGTCGATGATGCGATGCTGGGTAGGCCAGCGCTCGATATAGAGGCGGCCGATGTCCTCGCCGTCATGAGCCGTCACCAGCCAGTCGGCGTTCGGATAATAGGTCTGGTAGTGCGCGTGCTGGGCGCGAAACTGGAACTCGAGGAACGCGGCTTTTTCCGCGTCGCTCCAGGACACGACGGCGAGTTCTTGTTGCCGGATCAAAGCGTAGAGACGGCCCAGGAAGGGAAGATCGGACTCGGTCTGGCGACGGAAGCGCAACCCTTGCCCGGCCGCGCGCAGCCAGCCGAAGGCGACGGGCTCGGCGGCAGCGACGTCGCGGATCGGACTAGTGCCCACTTTCCGAAGTTCGTGATCCATTGCCGCAAATACCGTCACGAACTTCGGAAAGTCATGGGCACTAGCGAACCTATGATTTTAGTGCCGCTTTCGATCTGAAGTCCCTGAACCCGATTTCGCCGCGAGTGAGTCAGGACTTCAGATCGGCGGCACTAGTCATGTCCTCGGCGGAAAGACGCCTTGCAGGGCGATGCAGAAGTTCAGCGTGAGGTACGGCATCATGTTGTTGTGTGGATTGTTGCCCCCGACGACCGAAACTTCCTGTATCGACATGTTCACGAGCGTGGCGGGAGGCAAGTACGCGTTGCCCTGGGCCGATTTGGCGTAACTGTTGCCGCCGACCACATTGCTATTGCCGCTGAAATTCCCGGGCGCGCTTTGGACCCCGTGATTGTGCGACGGCACCTCGCTTTGCAGCAGGGTGACAGATTGCTCGCCGCCCGTCTGGCCGATGTCATAGAGCGACAGGCCCGGTCCCTGGCCCCAGAACAACGGCGTATTGCCTTGCATGTCGGGTAACGCGAAATTGCTCTTGCCATCGCCGCCATAGGTGGTGCCAAGCAGCGAGAACAGGGCGGTGTTCTGCGAAAGTGGCAGAAGCTGGCCATTGCAGAATGCCCAGCCCTTGGGCGCGAAGTTAAAGCCAAAGATACGGATTTCCGCAACGAACGGATCCATGAGACGCTCCTAGGTCGGGCTGGGAAAGATTCCGAACAGCGAAATGATGAAACTGATGCACAGATAAGGCTGCAAGTTGTCGTGAGGCTGCGAACCGCCGGTGGATTGCAGGAACTGCGACGCCATCGCGACGGTCGGTGAGGAATTGAGGAACGCCTTCTCTTGCGGCGATCTGCCGACGACGTTGCCTAGCGCGTTGGGCAAGTTCGCGACGTTCTGCGACCCCAGCATAAGGTGATTGTGAAGCGGATATTGCGGCAGCGTCAGCGTCACCGTTTCCTCGCCGCCGGTTTGCGCCAGGACGAAGCTGTTGCCTTGGTGCACCTGCGCGCGGCCACGCAGGTCGGGCACCGCAAAGGTCGATTGCCCGTCACCTCCGTAAGTGGTGCCGATCAAATTGAACAGCGTTTCGAATTCGGAGATCGGCAGAATTGACCCGTCACAGAAATTCCAGCCGGCGGGCGCGAAGTTGCCGCCAAACATGCGGATTTCGCCGACATAAGGCTGTGCCACGCGGTATCTCCTTCAGGTTTGCGACGGGAAAATGCCCTGCAGCGCGATGCAGAAGCTGATGGTGAGATATGGCTGCATGTTGTCGTGCGCCTGGCTGCCGCCGGCGTTTGTGATCGTCGCGCCGTTCATCGCTTCGAGGGCGGCCGCAGCGCCGTAGAGGTTGTTGGGAGCGGATCCGGCGAGCAGGTTGGTTGCCGGAATGTTGGTGTTCCCCGCCGTGCTTGATGCCTGCGCCTGATGGGTATGCTGGGGTACCTCGCTCGCAGTGAGCGTATGGGCCTGCTCGCCGCCGCGTTGGCCGAGCGTAAAGCCGTTGCCCATGTGCATCGGCACGCGTCCTTGCACGTCAGGCAGCCCAAAGTTCACGCGGCCGTCACCGCCGAAGGTGGTGCCGAGCAGTGAAAACAGCGCCTGATTCTGATTGATCGGAAGCAGCTGGCCGTTGCAAAGCGCCCAGCCCTTCGGCGCAAAGACAAACGACATCAACCGGATTTCAGCCAGGAAAGGTTCTGCCATGCCGGGCGCTCCCCAAGTTGTCTATCTGGAGTTTATTCAATCTGACGTTTAAGAGTATGACATACCGAACCGAAGAGTCGACATGAATCTGCACGGTACAATGAAAACGGAACCGGATGTCGAAGACATGACCAGCGCGTGACGATGTCATGATGCGGCAGCGGCCGACATGCAGCGTGCAGCAGAAGGGTTTGGATCGTCAATGCAACGTTGTTCTACACGGTGGTTTGCAAGAGCGCGCCACCGCGTTGAGCGGGTCATGGTCGAACCGCAATTCCTGCTTTGCACCGGTTGCAATGGCGTGCCATCCGATCGTTCAAATGGCGAAATTTCGTGCGAAACAAAATAGCGTGATCGCAACGCGCCCTTGAACCGGGCTGTTGCCGGGTTCATCTTGTCTCTGCTCGATAGCGGGCGCTGGAGTGCTCGGGGGAGACAAGCAGTTGCGCGCGTTACAGATTTCGCGGCGCATGATCGAAAGCGCAGGGTTCGGAAGGAGCTTCTCTCGGCCGGTTCGGCCTGTTGTTGCTGGTGGCAGGCGCTCTGTCGGCCTGCGGGGAAAAACCGCAACAGCCGGCTGCGGCCGCGGCGCCAGCAGTCACCGTCGCCCAGCCGGTCAAACGCACCGTCACCGATTGGGACGAGTTCACCGGCCGCTTCGAGGCGGTCGAGGAGGTCCAGATCCGGCCGCGGGTCGGCGGCTTCGTCACCAATGTCGAATTCAAGGACGGCGACATCGTCCGTGCCGGCGACCTGCTTTATCTGATCGATTCCCGCCCGTTCGAGGCGGTGGCGGCACAGGCTGACGGCCAGCTCGCCGATGCGCGGGCGAAAGCGGAACTTGCCAAGCGCGATCTCGATCGCGGACTGGCTCTGGTCCAGACCAGTGCGGTCTCCGAACAGCTCGTCGACCAGCGCCGTCAGGCGTTGCAGGCGGCCCACGCCGCCGAAACGGTCGCCGAGGGTGCGCTGAAGGCGGCCCAGCTCAATGTCGAGTTCACCCATGTGCCGGCGCCGATCGCCGGCCGCGTCAGCCGTCACCTCGTCAGCGTCGGCAATCTCGTGCAGGGCAGCGACACCGGCACCTCGACGCTGTTGACCACCATCGTCTCGCTCGACCCGATCTACATTTATTTCGACGTGGACGAGGCAACCTATCTGAAGAACAACAAGCTGTGGTTCGAGGGCAGGCGGCCGAGCTCGCGCGACACGGCGAACCCCGTGCAGGTGACATTGACCGGAGAAGCGAAACCCTCGCATGAGGGCAAGATGGATTTCCTCGATAACCGGCTGGATGTGTCGACCGGCACGCTGCGCAGCCGCGCGGTCATTCCCAACAAGGACCTGTCCATTCTGCCCGGCCAGTTCGGCCGCGTGAGGTTGATCGGAAGCGCGCCCTATGAGGCGCTGCTGCTGCCGGACACCGCGATCGCCACCGACCAGTCGCGCAAGATCGTGTTCGTGGTGAAGGACGACAACACGGTCGAGGCAAGGCCGGTGGTGCTTGGTCCGCTCGACGACGGCCTGCGCGTGATCCGCGAAGGCCTGAAGGCGGAAGACCATGTGATCATCGACGGTCTGCAGCGCGCCCGCGTCGGCGCCAAGGTGGCCCCGCAGATGGCGGCGAGCGGCGCTGGTAAGCCATGAATCTCGGACGTCTTTCCATCAACCAGCCGATTCTGGCGATGGTGCTGTCGATCGTGCTGCTGATCGTGGGCGCGCTCGCCTACCGGACGCTGCCGGTCGCCGAATATCCCGAAGTGGTGCCGCCGACGGTGGTGGTGACCGCGCAATATCCGGGTGCGTCGGCGCAGACCATCTCCGACACGGTCGCAGCTCCGATCGAGCAGCAGATCAACGGCGTCGAGGACATGCTGTACATGTACAGCCAGGCGACCTCGAACGGCCAGCTCACCATCACCATCACCTTCAAGCTCGGCACCGATCTCGACAAGGCGCAGGTGCTGGTACAGAACCGCGTCGCGATCGCGCAGCCGCAATTGCCCGATGAAGTGCAGCGCAACGGCGTCGTGACCAAGAAGAATTCGCCCGACATCCTGATGGTCGTGTTCATGCTGTCGCCGGACGCCTCGCTCGACCAGCTCTACATCTCCAATTACGCGCTGCTGCAGGTCCGCGACCAGCTGCTGCGGCTCGACGGCATCGGCGATATCCAGATCTTCGGCGCCCGCGATTATTCGATGCGGCTTTGGCTTGACCCCGACAAGATTACCAATCTCGGCATGACGGCCGGCGACGTCATCGCCGCGATCCGCGCGCAGAACCTGCAGATCACCGGCGGCCAGCTTGCAAGCCCGCCGATTGCCGACCGCGCTTTCCAGCCGAACCTGACCTTTACCGGACGCTTGAAGGATCTGTCCCAGTTCGAGGACATCGTCGTCAAGGCCGGCCAGGACGGCCGCATCGTGCGGCTGCGCGACATCGCGCGGATCGAGCTCGGTGCGCTCGACTATTCCACCAACAGCTTCGAGCTACGGAAGACCGCGGTCGCGATGCTGGTGACCCAACGTCCAGGATCCAACGCGCTCGCGACCGCCAAGGGCATCAAGGACACCATGGCGAAGCTGAAGGCGAGCTTTCCGAGGGGATTAGACTACGACATCGGCTACAATCCGACCGAGTTCATCGCGCAGTCCATCAGCGAGCTGATCAAGACCATCTATGAAGCGATGGCACTTGTCGTCGTCGTGGTGCTGGTGTTCCTGCAGGGCTGGCGTCCGGCGATCATCCCGATCGTTGCAATCCCGGTCTCGCTGGTCGGCACCTTTGCGGCAATGGCGGCGCTTGGCTACGCCATCAACAATCTGACGCTGTTCGGCCTCGTGCTCGCGGTCGGCATCGTGGTCGACGACGCCATCGTGGTGGTCGAGAATGTCGAACGCCATCTCGAGCATGGCATGACCAGGCGCGATGCGGCTTTGAAGACGATGGAGGAAGTCGGCGGCGCGCTGGTGTCGATTGCGCTGGTGTTGTGCGCAGTGTTCGTGCCGACCGCGTTTCTCGGCGGCATCACCGGGCAATTCTTCCAGCAATTCGCCGTCACCATTGCGGTGGCGACCGCGATCTCCTGTTTCTGCTCGCTGACGCTGTCGCCGGCGCTGGCTTCGCAGATCCTCACGCCGCATGACGAGAAGCGACCGCCCGCTTCATGGAACGTGGTCGCGCGCGGCTGGAACTGGTTCACCGGCCTCTTCAACCGCGGCTTCGACTGGCTGTCGAATTTCTACGCAAGTCTCGCCGGCTTCGTGATTCGGCACCGCGTCGTGATGCTGCTGGTCTATGTGGTCCTGATCGGCAGTGCCGGCTGGCTGATTGCCACCACGCCCCAGGGCTACATTCCGGCGCAGGATCGCGGCTACGTGATCATATCGGCGCAATTGCCGGGCGCGGCCTCGCTGGCGCGGACCACCGAGATCGTTCGCAGGATCGAGAGCATTGCGCTCGATACGCCCGGAATCTCGCATATCGCGGTCTTTGCAGGCCTGTCGGGCGCGACCCGCACGCAGGCGAGCAACTCCGCGGCGCTGTTTCCCGTGTTCGAGGAACCGGAAGTGCGCCTCAAGAAGGGGCTGAACGCACAGGTGATCACCGCGGATTTGCGCAAACGGCTCGCGGCCATCCAGGGTGCGTTCATCATCGTGATTCCGCCGCCGCCGATTCCGGGCATCGGCACCGGCGGCGGCTTCACCATGCGCATCCAGGATCGGCAGGGCCGCGGGCCTGAGCTGCTCGCGGCTGCGACCGACGAGCTCGTCGCGGCGGCGCGCAAGTCGCCGCTGCTGCTCGCCCCTACCGTGTTCTCGCCGTTCTCGGCCAACACGCCGCAGGTGTTCGTCGACATCGATTACGTCAAGGCGCAGAAGCTTGGCGTGCCCATCCAGAGCGTCACCGACACCATCCAGACCTATTTCGGCTCGACCTATGTCAATGACTTCAACCTGTTCGGCCGCACCTACCACGTCACCGCGCAAGCCGATCTGCCGTTCCGCAAGGAGCGCGCCGATCTGGCGCGGTTGCGCACCCGCAACGCCAATGGTGATATGGTGATGCTCGGCAGCGTGGTGGACTTCAAGGATATCTCCGGGCCGGACCGCGTCGCGCGCTACAATCTCTATCCCGCCGCCGAGCTGCAGGGTGAGGGAGTGCCCGGCACCAGCTCGGCGACCGCAATCGCCACGATGAAGAAGCTTGCCGAAGACACGCTGCCGAGCGGCTTTTCCTTCGAATGGACCGACCTGTCCTATCAGCAGACGACCAGCGGCAATGCGGGCCTTGCAGTGTTTCCGATCTGCGTGCTGTTCGTCTATCTGGTGCTGGCCGCGCAATATGGCAGCTGGACCTTGCCCTTTGCCGTCCTCCTGATCGTGCCGATGTGCCTGCTTGCCGCCACCGTCGGCGTGCGCATCATGCATCAGGACGTCAACATCCTCACGCAAATCGGCTTCGTCGTGCTGGTGGGGTTGGCCGCCAAGAACGCGATCCTGATCGTCGAGTTCGCGCGCGACATCGAGGCTGAGGGCAAGGAGCGGCTGGAGGCCGTGATCGAGGCCTGCCGCCTGCGCTTGCGGCCGATCCTGATGACGTCGTTCGCCTTCATCCTCGGCGTGCTGCCGCTGGTGGTCTCGACCGGCTCCGGTTCGGAGATGCGCCAGGCGGTCGGCGTCGCCGTGTTCTTCGGCATGCTCGGCGTCACCCTGTTCGGGCTGCTGTTCACCCCGATCTTCTACATGGTGGTGCGCAATCTCGCCGATCGCAGGCGGCCCAAAAAGACTGAAGTGGCTGCGGCATAACCTCCCAATACTATTGGCTTATTTGAAATAGATGGGCAGGGTCAGGGTTATCAAATATACGAGACCCGAGTGGAGCGGATTTGACGTTCGCTATCCTGCTAACCGAACACTGGTAAGCGAACGTCAAATCCAAAGCTCCACTAGAAATTTATAGTTTCTAGTGGTCCTTTGATTCCAACATTCGCAAAGTGCCCGCTGAGATGGTGTGCGAATGTTGGAATCGGACCACTAGTAATAAAAACTGCTGGGAGGCGAACTATGAAATCAGTATGGTTGGCGGCTGTCGCGGTGGGTGGCCTGTTGCTGGTTGCGCCTGCGTCCGCGCAGGGCGTCAAGATCGGCATTCTGAACGACCAGTCCGGCGTCTACGCCGATTACGGCGGCAAGTATTCGCTCGAAGCCGCGCATATGGCGGTCGAGGATTTCGGCGGCTCGGTGCTCGGCCAGAAGATCGAGATCGTCACCGCCGATCATCAGAACAAGCCCGATCTTGCGACTGCGATCGCGCGGCGCTGGTACGACACCGAAGGCGTCGACATGATCACGGAGCTGACGACCTCCTCGGTCGCGCTCGCCGTGCAGGAGCTGTCCAAGGAAAAGAAGAAGATCGACATCGTGGTGGGTGCCGCGACCTCGCGCATCACCGGTGACGCCTGCACGCCTTACAGCTTCCACTGGGCCTTCGACACCCGCGCGCTCGCGGTCGGCACCGGCGGCGCACTGACGAGGGCGGGTGGCGACAGCTGGTTCTTCCTCACCGCGGATTACGCCTTCGGCTACGCGCTGGAAAAGGACACCAGCGACGTCGTCAACGACAATGGCGGCAAGGTGCTGGGCTCGGTGCGCGTGCCCCTGAATTCGTCGGACTTCTCGTCCTTCCTGCTGCAGGCGCAGAGCTCGAAGGCCAAGATCGTCGGTCTCGCCAATGCCGGCCTCGACACCACCAACTCGATCAAGCAGGCGGCCGAATTCGGCATCGTCAAGGGCGGCCAGAAGCTCGCCGGCCTCTTGATGACGCTGGCCGAAGTGCACGGCCTCGGGCTCGAGGCGGCGCAGGGCCTGGTGCTGACCGAAGGCTTCTATTGGGATCATGACGACCAGTCGCGCGCCTTCGGCGAGCGCTTCATGAAGCGCACCGGGCGGATGCCGAGCATGATCCATGCCGGCACCTATTCGGCGGTGCTGAGCTATCTGAAGGCGGTGAAGGCCGCCGGCACCAAGGACACCGAAGCGGTCACGGCGAAGCTGAAGGAGCTGCCGGTCGACGACGCCTTCGCCAAGGGCAAGGTGCTCGCCAACGGCCGCATGGTGCACGACATGTATCTGTTCGAGGTCAAGAAGCCCTCGGAGTCGAAGAAGCCGTTCGACTACTACAAGCAGCTCGCGGTGGTGCCCGGCGACAAGGCGTTCTTCACCGCCAAGGAAAGCGGCTGCCCGCTGACGAAATAGCATCTGTCGCCCCGGCGTACGCCGGGGCCCATAACCACAGGCGGATGTCGTGAAAACACGGCGTCCGCCTTTTCGTTTCTATCGAGAGATCACGCGGTATGGGTCCCGCGCCGCGCGCATTCGCAGGCCGGGACGACAGCCTTATGGGTGCACGATCCCCCACACCACCGCGCCGATCGCGCCAAACCACAGCACGATAGTGGCGAATGCCTGGATCGCCGAAGCCCGGACCGCGTCCTGGAACGGATTTGGTATAGCCGATCATGTAGACGATGCGGCCGATGACCCAGACCGCGCCGATCGCGGCCGCAATGGCATCGCTGATATAGATCGCAAACAGCCACAGCGACGGCAGGAAGATCGGCAGCCATTCCAGCGTGTTCATCTGCACGCGAAACACCCGCTCGAAATCCGGATTGCCTGTGATCGCCGGCAGCTTCACGCCGTATTTGTAGCGCGCCCTCGCGACCTGCGTCGATGGTGAAGAAATAGAACAGCCACAGCGAGCATCGTGACGAGCGCGGTCCAGTGATACATTGGCGAGGTCCCCCGTGGAGCTTCAGATCTACAATCAATAGCCCGTCATCTCCAGATAGCCGATGCCGGCATGGCTGCCCGCAAAGCTGATCGGGCCTTCCCAATAGGCAAAGCTCGTTCCCGTTCCAGGCGCGATCGTTCAGCGCGCTGCATTCGATCGAGAGCGACAGCGACGGGAATCGCGATCTGCCATGCGACGGGAAGCTTGTGTCCGTCGATATCGACAGGCGCGCCGGGCGTCATCTTGATGTCCGCGGGACCGAGCTGACGCGCAGGACCGTCGGGAACGATCCAGTTGCCGGAGACATAGTCGTTCCCGTCGCTCTGGCGCATCCGGTACAGCATCAGCTTTTCGCCTGACGCAAAATGCAGCGCGAACCAGTCCCAGCCTTTTTGATCCTTGGCGAGCGGCTGACTGCTCCATTCGCGGTCCATCCAGGCGAGGCCGCTGACCTCGACAGGCTTGTCGTCGATCGTGAGACGGCCCTTCGCCTTGAAGAATGGCTGGCTGTAATAATAGGACGCCTGCTCGCGCTGTGATTTCCGGCTGTAGCCGCCTTCGCCTTGCAGCACCAGCGGATGATCGGCCTCGAGCTGCAGCGTGTAGGAAAAATCCTCAGCGGATGCGTTCAGCGCCAGAGGCGAGATGGTATTCGCGTCGAAGGCATCGGCGCCGCGCATCGCCCAGGAATCGATCCAGGCCGCGAACGGCTGCGGCGTGACGCCGGCCTGACCGACGCCGCCGCGCGCGTAAGTCTGGTTGAAGCGATGCGTATCGGCGCGCGTCACCGCGGCATGCGCCATCCAGATTTGCTGATTGGCCCAGCCTTCCTGCTGCGCGCCCGGCGCAAGCGCCTGCCGGAACAACGTCCATTGCGCGCCGAAAGGCGTGCCGTTGCCGTCTTTCAGGTTCGCCGTCACGTACCACCACTCGATGCGGAAGTCCGGATGCGGACCGTGATCGGCCGGAAAGGAAAACACCTTGCCGGGCTTCACTTGCGCGTAATCCGCGGCATCCTCGCTCAATCCGGCGAAACCTTGCGCCTGCGCGCGAGCCCCGAGGCCGAGCAGTGCCAACCCTCCGGCGAAAGTACGGCGAGTGATAGTTCGGTCAGCGCTCACTGGCGAACACCTTGACGAGACTTGGCCGGCTGCATGCGCGCCAGCCGCGCCACGGGAATGAGCGAGGCGAGCAGGGAAGCCACCAGCGCAACACCCAGCAGCTTCAACAGTTGCAGCGGGAACACGTCGAACGGCAGCCGCCAGCCGAACGCCTTCACATTGACGATCGCGATCAGGCACCATGCCACCAGCAGGCCGAGCGGCAGCGCCAGCAGCGCGGTGATCAGCGCGACCGACATGGTCTTGGCGAGTTCGATCAGGGCGAGGCGGCGGCGCGTGACGCCGATCGCCCAGAGCGGCGCAAGCTGCGGCAGCCGCGAATTGGCGAGCGTGAGAAGGCTGGTCAGCAGCGCCACGGCGGCGACGCCGAGCGTGAAGGCGTTCAGCGCCGTCGTCACCGCAAAGGTGCGATTGAAGATCCTTGTCGACTCCGTCTTCAGCGCGGTCTGATCCAGCAGATTGCGGCCATCGAGGCCGAACTGCGCCGACATGTCAGTGATAAGCCCGGCGACCTTTCCGGGCTCGACCCGCAGCGCCATTCGCGTTTGCGGCACGTCGGGAAAATGTGCGAACAGCGCCGCCGCATTGACCGCGACCTGGCCTTTGGGGTTGCCATAGTCGGCATAGATGCCGGCGATCATGAGCGGCCAGTCGCCGCCCGGCGTGGGTACGTCGACGCGGTCGCCGAGCGACAGATTCATCCGCCGCGACAATTGCTCGCTGATGAAACAGGTCGCGCCTTCGGGAAGTTTGCTCCACGCGTCCGTCGCGACCCGCAACAGCGGCCAGTGCTCCCGATAGGTTGCGTGATCGGGCAGGCCGAGCACCTCGACCGGCGCGCCCGCGATTTGCACCTCCGCGCGACCGCCGGATAACATGGCTTGCACCTCTGGACGACCGCGCAGCCACGCCTTGATTTCGCGTGCCTGCGCATTGTCCTTGGCGCCGACATAGACATCAGCTGCAAGCCGTCCGTCGAGCCAGGTCAGGAAAGTCTTGCTGAAAGTCTCGACCATGGTGGCAACGCCGACATTGACCGCGAGCGCGAGCAACAGCGCCATCAGCGCCAGCGACAGGCCCGAAAGCTGCTGGCGGCTGTCGGCCCAGAACCAGGCGATGAGCGGATTTCGTGCGCGGCTTTCGCCGGCATGAAGCATGATGTCGAGGATCGCGGGCAGGATCAGTGCGGCGCCAAGCAACAGCGCGGCAAGCAGTGCGAAACCCGCGACCAGCGAATTGCCGGCATAAAGCAGCCATGCCGCGATCGCGAATGCGATCAGCGCGAGCGCGCTCTGCACCATCAGCCAGCGCCGTTGCGCCTCGCGCCAGGCCTGCGGTTGCGCCACCGCGAGCACCGGCAAACGGATTGCCTTGATGAGGCTGATTATCGCGGCCGCCAGCGCGCCCGCGATGCTGACGGCAAGGCCCGCGATCCACCACTCGCCCCGCAGCGACAGCTCGCCCGGAATCGGCGCGCCGTAGAGGCCGCGCAAGGATGCCGCGACATCCGGCAGCAACGCCGCCGCGATGAGGTAGCCGCAGACCATGCCGACAAGGCCGCCGATGATCGCGAGCGACACCAGCTCGATCACGAGCACGGTGTTCAGCAGCTTCGCCGAGACCCCGCAGGCGCGCAGCGTGCGCAGGATCGGCAACCGCTGCTCGAAGGCGAGCCCGATCGCGGAATTGACGATGAAGAGGCCGACCATGAATGACAGCAGCCCGAACGCCGTCAGGTTGAGATGAAAACTGTCGGTCAGCCGTTCGAGGTCGCTTTCGGCATCGGGCGCGACGCGATGCAACTCGTTGCCGGTGACGTTTTCGAGCGGTTCGGCTGAACCCTTTGTCTTGCCGATCAGCAGGCGCGAGATTTGATCGGGCTTGTCGAGCAGCTTTTGCGCGATGCCGATATCGACCACCAGCACGTCGGGCACCAGTTGTGCTTGCGCTGATAGCGGCGGCAGCGTGGCGCCGCCGCTGGCTTCGGGTCTCGCGCCCTCGGTGAGATGCAAATCGGCCAGCGTCTCCGGCGCGACCAACGTCTGTCCGGGCGGCGGTGATGAAGCTGCGCAAGCCGTCGCGTCCGAGCGCCGGCGCGTTGCCGACCTCGGCCGGCAAGGTCACCGGCTCGATCCCGAGCAGGCGATAGGAATGCCCCGATATCTG
Source organism: uncultured Alphaproteobacteria bacterium (assembly GCA_963732085.1). Lineage (GTDB taxonomy): Bacteria > Pseudomonadota > Alphaproteobacteria > Rhizobiales > Xanthobacteraceae > Bradyrhizobium. The sequence goes on from CAVSYJ010000005.1 coordinate 646,102, forward strand.
CACGCGGCCTTCCAGCACCGGCGACACCGGCCAGCCCGCGCGGCGCAGTTTGACGAACAGCTCTTGCGAGAATGTCGGGACGTTGCCGACCAGCATCGCGGTGCGCGTGCCGCCGAAGATCGCCGCCGCGCGGTCGTAGGATTCACGCGCCTGCTGGTTCAGCGCTTGAACGCCGCTCCACAACGCCGTCGCCGAGATCAGCCCGATCAGCAGCGTGGCGAGCTGCAGCGGATGCCGCCGCCAGTGGCTCAGGAGCACCGCGAGCGTCCAGATCGCGCGCTTCATGTCACCAGCCCCGCATGCAGCGTAACCTGGCGATCCAGCGTTGCCGCGAGCCGTGCCGAATGCGTCACCATCAGGAAACCGCAGCCGGAGCGGGCGACGAGGTCGCGCGCAAGAGCCAGCACCTCGTCGGCGGTGGCCTCGTCGAGATTGCCGGTCGGCTCGTCCGCGAGCAGCAATTTCGGCCTGGTCGCGAGCGCGCGGCCGATCGCGACGCGCTGCTGCTGCCCGCCCGACAATTGCTCGGGATAGCGCTTCAGAAGTTGGCCGAGGCCGAGCCGCTCCACCAGCTCGGCATGCCATGCCCGATCGTGCCGGTCGGCAATGCGCGCCTGGAAGGCGAGGTTGTCGTCGACGGAAAGACTCGGGATCAGGTTGAACTGCTGGAACACCAGACCGAGCCGGTCGCGCCGCAATTCGGCGCGGCCGGCATCCTTGAGCGCGGTGACCTCTGCATCATCCAGCCTGATCTCGCCGCTGTCGGCGGCATCGAGCCCGGCAATCAGATGCAACAGCGTGCTCTTGCCCGAGCCGGATTCGCCTGTCAGCGCCACCCGCTCGCCGGCCGCCACGTCGAGGTTGACCCCGCGCAGCACGGCGATCTCCTCGCCGCCCGTACGATAGGTTTTGGTCAGGTCGCGGACGCGCAGCACGATGTGAGCGGCCGACGCTCTACATCGGCTTCTGGTACTTCAGCACGAATTCGTCGACCGGTATGGCCGGTCGAAACACCTTGTCATCCCGGGGATCCTCGGGATGACGCAGGAAGTCGCCCTCCGCGACCAGCTTGAAGCCGGCGGCCTCGATCTCCTGTTTCAGCGTCGTCTCTTCGATCCGATGCAACGTCTTGGCGACCGTGATGCCTTCGCCCGGTTTGGCCGAATGATCGGCGATGATCAGGGTGCCGCCGGGCTTCAGCGCGGAAAACATCTTCGCGTTCATCTTGGCGCGATCGACCGGCATGTAGGTCACGTCGTGGTAGGCAAAGAAGAAGGTGATCATGTCGAGATTCGCTGCTTCTGGCGGGATCGGGTCCTCGAACTCGCGGATCACGTGCACGACGTTCTTCATCGCGTCGCTCTTGGCGCGATTGTCGAACTTGTCCTTGACGAAGCGCTCGATGATCGCCTGCGGGTCCTGCGCATACACCACGCCGGTCGGCCCGACGGCACGTGCCAAGAGCTCGGTCGAGTAACCGGCATTGGCTTCCATATCGAGCACCTTCATGCCGGTCTTGACGCCGGTGAAGGCCAGCATCTTTTCCGGCTGGCGGCGCTGATCGGTTTGCCGGTCGGCCTCGGTGCGGTCGGAGGCGGCGACGATGGCCGCATAGTCCTGGGCCCGGCTCATTCCCGGGGCGATCAGGGCAAGAATAAATGCGCCGGCTGCGGCGTAACGGACGACGTCGATCATGGGTGCTCCCTCAGGTTTTCCGCACCATACCAAGGGGAGCGCACGATATCACGACGTCCCGTGCCATCCGACGCGATCGTGATCCGGTTGCAAGGCGTACCCGCAGCAGCGTCAGGCAGTTTCTCCCCGCAGTGCAATAGCACCGGCGCAGCGACCCCGTACAAATGCCGGTTGCGCTACCGGGACAGCCATGTCTAGCATCATTGCACACATGCCCGACCAACAGGGCCAAGAGACATTTCTCGACGGGGGAAGAACATGGCCGCGCAAGCGACACCCAAGGGCGCCTGGAAAATCACCTTTCTGCTGTTTCTGTTCATGCTGGTGAATTTCGCCGACAAGATCGTGGTCGGCCTGGCCGGCGTCCCGATCATGACCGAGCTCAAGCTCGAGCCGGAATCCTTCGGCCTGCTCGGCTCCTCGTTCTTCTTCCTGTTCTCCATTGCGGCCATCGTCGTCGGCTTCATCGTCAACCGCGTGGACACCCGCTGGGTGCTGCTCGCGCTGGCCCTCGTCTGGGCGCTTGCGCAGTTTCCGATGGTCGGCACGGTTGGTTTCACCACGCTGTTGCTTTGCCGCATCGTCCTCGGTGCCGGCGAGGGACCGGCCTTCTCGGTCGCGGCGCACGCCATCTACAAATGGTTCCCGGACGAGAAGCGCACGCTGCCGACCGCGATCCTGTCGCAGGGCTCCGCGTTCGGCGTCATCCTCGCGGTCCCCGCGCTGAACTGGCTGATCGTCAATTACACCTGGCATTATGCTTTCGGCGCGCTCGGCGTGGTCGGTCTGATGTGGGCCGTGGCGTGGCTGTTCCTCGGCAAGGAGGGTCCGCTGGTGCAGACCGCGGCGATGGCCGCCAGCGAGCCGCGCGTTCCCTACTTCCAGCTTCTCACCTCGCGCACCTTCATCGGCTGCGTGGCCGCGACCTTCGGCGCCTATTGGGCGCTGTCGCTGGGCCTCACCTGGTTCACGCCCTTCATCATCAAGGGGCTCGGCTTCTCACAGCAGCAGGCCGGCTTCATTTCAATCCTGCCCTGGGTGTTCGGCGCCGTGATCGTGATTCTCACCGGCTGGATTTCGCAAGTGATGCTGTCGCGCGGCTTCACGACCCGCGGCGCGCGCGGCGTGCTCGGCGCCGCGCCGTTGATTCTCGGCGGTTCGATCCTCGCGATACTGCCGCATGTCGCGCCGGGCGGCTTGATGATCGTGTTACTGGTGGTCGGGTCGGGGCTGTGCGGCTCGATCTACGTCGTCTGTCCGCCGATGATCGGCGAGTTCACGCCGGTGTCGCAGCGCGGCGCGGTGATCGCGATCTACGGTGCGCTCTACACGATCGCCGGCGTCCTCGCGCCCTATGTGATGGGTAGCGTGATCCAGAGCGCAGCGGCTCCGCTGGACGGCTACATGACCGGCTTCACCATCAACGCCTGCATCCTGGTCTGCTCCGGCCTGCTCGGTTTGTTGCTGCTGTGGCCCAACACCGAGCGCGCGCGGCTGATGGGTGAGCAGGCCGGGCAGCCGAAGTTTGCATAGATCGCTGTCGTCCCGGCCAAGCGAGCACTTGCGAGCGCGAGCCGGGACCCATAACCACAGGCCGTGGTGTTGCGCTGAGCTGGGCGCCTACCTTCATAACCACCAACGCCTGTGGTTATGGGTCCCCGGTTTCGCGGGGACGACACCGAATATGTGGCGCCGGCGAGCGCTACCCCGCCGCCACACAGAACTGGCGTGAATCAACGGCTGGCGTTGGGGCTCAGCAATGCATCCACCTCGCGCTCGTCGGCGGTCTCCTGTTGCGGCGGCGTTTTCCGCTCGGTGAAAAATGTCAGCGCCACCGTCATCGCCATGAACAGCGCGGAGACGATGAACACCGCATGCGGCATGTTCTGGTCCATGATCCAGCCGAACAGCAGTGGGCTTGCGATCCCCGAGAAGTTGAAACCCGTGGAAACGATGGCAAAGGCGCGCCCCGCAGCGCCCGGAGGTGCGGCGTTGCGCACCAGCATGTCGCGCGACGGTGCGATCACGCCACCGAGAAAGCCGGCGATGGTCATCGCGGCGATCAGCGGGATCGCAGGCAGCGTCACGAAGGCGATCACCAGAACGAGCGCGGTGTTGACGGCAAAGCAGACGGCGGCGACCTGGCCATGCCGCTCGGTGCGGTCGGCGAGGAAGCCGCCCGCGAGCACGCCGACAGCGCTGGCTCCGAGAAAGGCGGTCAGCGCGATATTGGCGGTCGAGAACGAGGTGGCGTACCCCGTCATCAGCGCGACCACGCCGAAACTGGCGATGCCGGCATTGGACAGACCGAGCAGGGTGAAGAACGCGGTCAGCACGATCAGGGCCGGCGTGAGAATGCTCGTCTTTGGCTTTGCAACGCCGCCTGCCGCTTGCGCGTGCTTCGCGCCCGCATCGGGGATGCCCGCGATCAGCAGCAGCAGCGCAACGGCAATGCCGATCGCTCCGGCTGCGATCAGTGCGCCGAACCCGCCGAACCAGGTCACCAGCGCGGCCATGGTCGCCGGCGCGACCGCGCCGCCGAGGAAGCCGGCAAAAGTGTGGATGGAAAAGGCGCGGCCCATCCGCGCTTCGTCCATATGCGCCGACAGGATCGCGTAGTCGGCCGGATGATAGACGCTGTTGGCGACACCGAGCAGCGCGGAGCAAGCGATCAGTGACCAATAGCTCAGATGCAGGCCGAGCAGGATGAACGCGAGGCCGCCGGCGGCGAGCCCAAGCAGCAGGATCACGCGAGCGCCCATGTGATCGACGATGTAGCCGAGCGGCGGCTGGGTCACGCCGGAGACCACGCCGAACACGGTCAGCGCGAAGCCGAGCTCGATATAGCCGACGCCGAGCTGCTGTTTCAGAAACGGAAACAACATCGGCAGCACCAGCAGATGGAAGTGGCTGACCCAATGCGCGACCGAGACCAGCGTCAGCGTGCGGTTCGCCGAATAGGCCTCAGGCTTGGCTTGTTGCGGTGCGGCGACGATGTCGGCCATGTCTGAAGGCGTTTCCTGATTTTGGGGCGCGAATATCGTCGAGCACGCCCGTTTTGTCCATGAATACGGGCGCATGGCACCCTCGCAGGGAGAGCGGAATTGGGCGATAGATCATTAAGATATCGCTGATCCCAGCGGGGTTCCGATGCCGCTTCGCGTGCTCGTTTCAGAAGGCTCCAGCACCTCCGGCCGGGAAGCGATCACGATTCTTGGACTGGCTGGCCATCACGTCGAAATCTGCGATCCCTCGCCATGGTGCCTGGCGCGGTTCTCGCGCTTCGTGCGGAAATTTCATCGATGTCCGCCGCTGCGGGATGATCCCAAAGGCTATCTGGCATTCATCGAAAACCTCATCGCCTCGCGACGGTTCGACGTGCTGCTGCCGACGCATGAGCAGGGCTTTTTGTTCGCGCGCGTACGTGAGCGATTTGCGGACAAGGCCGCGCTCGCGTCGCCGTCGTTCGACAGCTATCGCACGGCTCACAGCAAGGTCGGCTTCAGCCGGCTGCTGAGCGAATTGAATTTCCCGCAGCCGCCGACAACCATCGTGACATCGGAGGGGGAACTGCGCGCAGCGGTTCGTTATCCCGTTGTCATCAAGACATCGATCGGCACCGCCAGCCGGGGCGTCTGGTTCGTGCGCAGACGCCCGTGAGTTCGACGAGAGCCGTGCGTGAGCTTGTCGCGGCGGATGCCTTTGCCGACGAGGTGCTGGTGCAGGAATTGATCGCTGGCGACGACCGAGAAGGCGCAGTCGGTATTTTGCCGCGGCGAACTGGTCGGCTTCCATGCCTATCGGCAGGAATCGCGATTGGCGTCGGCGGCGGCGAGGCGATCAAGGAAAGTGTCGACCGTCCGCAAGTTCGCACGATCATGGAAAAGATCGGCCGGCGCTTGGCTTGGCATGGCGCGCTCTCGGTCGATTACCTGATGCCGGAGCAAAGTCCAACGCCGCTGCTGATCGATTGCAACCCCCGCCTGGTCGAGCCGATGAGCGCGTATCTCGCCGGCACCGATCTCGTTGGGCTGTTGCTTCAAATTTCGCGCGGCGAGACGCCTGCGCCGTTGCCGGCCAGCCGCGAAGGTGTCCGCACGCATCTGGCCATGCAGGCGCTGCTCGGTGTCGCCGCGCGCAGCGGCGCGCGACGCGAGCTCTTGCGCGAGTGCTGGCGGCTTTCGCGCGCCGCCGCGACGCTTACGCCGGCAGCCGCGAAGAAATGACGCCCGTGAGATCGGACTGGATGAGCGCGGTGCCGCTCGTGATGACGGCGATGCTGCTGCTGGCCGGGCCGAAGGCGGCGCTCACGCTCGCGCGCGGCGGTTTTGGCGCGCATCTGCTGAGTCGGGAAGGCATCCGGGAGATCGAACGCGAGGACTTTGCCTCGCAGTCTTGACTTCCGGACTGAATTCCAAGGCAATACGGGCTGGATCGGACGAAGCTGGAGAACATCCGATGGCCCAAGCCGCACTCCCTGATTCCACTCAGCAAGCCAACCCGTGGCTTCAGGGCCGCTCCTTCGAATCGTTGCGCGACCAGTTCGACACAAACGGCTTCCTGGTCTTCGAGCGCGTGCTCACGCCCGAGACCGTCGCCGCGGTCCGCGCCGCGCTGGCGCCACATCTGGCGCGAGACTTGAAGGGCCGCAATGATTTCGAGGGCCTGAGCACCAACCGCGTCTATGCGCTGCTGGCGAAGTCGCCGGTGTTCGCCGAGCTGGTGACCCATCCACTCGTGCTTGCCTTCGTCGAGGCGGAGCTCGGCACAAGCTGCCTGTTGTCGGCGTGCCTTGCCATCAACCTGCAGCCGGGAGAGACCGTGCAGCCCTGGCACACCGACGATGGCGGCGCGCGATTGCCGCGCCCGCGCCCGGCATTGGGTATCAGCACCTTCTGGGCGATCGACGACACGACGGAGACCAACGGCAGCACGGAGATCGTGCCCGGCAGCCATTTGTGGGACGAGCGCCGCATCGCGGGCGCGACGACGACGGAGGTGTTCAACACGAAATCGGCGCTCGACCAGGATCACGATCCCGGTCAACGAGCCGACGCCGTGAAGCTCGCCATGCCCTCGGGCTCGCTTGCGATCACCAAGGGCACGCTGTGGCATCGCGGCGGCGCCAACCGTTCCGACCGGCCGCGGCTGATCATCACGCCGCAATATTGCGTAGGGTGGATGCGGCAGCTGGAGAACATGTGCCTCGCGATCCCGCCGGATGTGGCCGAACGACTGCCCGAGCGGGCGCGCGAACTGATCGGCTATTCGATCCATCCGCCGTTCATGGGTTATGTCGACGGCACGCATCCGAAGCGATTGCTGCGGGCGGGTTGACGCAACACTTCACCCGTGCAGCACCGGGCCGCCGGCCTTCTTCCAGGCGTCGATGCCGCCGGCGATATGGGCAGCGTTGGCAAGGCCCGCGTCCTTGGCAGCTCGCACGGCCATCGCCGAGCGTTCGCCGAACGCGCAAAAGAACACGATGCGGCGTCCGGTCGCCGCCGCCACCTCGCGCAGCATGCCGCCGGGGCGCAGGCTTTCATCGATCGATGGATAGGGCGCGTGCATCGCGCCCGACAGCGTGCCGTGCTTGTCGCGCTCGCCGCTCTCGCGCAAGTCCACCAGCAGCACGTCGGGGCGGCCAAGGCTGTCGATCGCCTGGCGCGCGTTGAGCGCAAGGCCCTGCTTCGCCAACTCGTCCTGATGCAGTCCGACATGCATGTTGGCCGGGATCACCACGTCCATCAGCTTCGGGTTCGGCAGGTTGAGGTTGCCCATCAGCTCGACATATTCGTCGATCGACTTCACCTGCAGCCGCGGATTGTAACGCTTCTCCTCGCCGATGGTGGAGACGGTGTCGCCCTTGTAGTCGTGGGCGGGAAACACCAGGGTCTCGTCCGGCAGCTTCAGCAGGCGATTGAAGATCGACTCATATTGCGACCGCGCGCTGCCGTTCTGGAAATCGGTGCGGCCGGTGCCGCGGATCAGCAGCGTGTCACCGGTGAAGACGCGGTCGCCCATCAGGTAGGAATAGGAATCGTCGGTGTGGCCTGGCGTATAGAGCACGTCGAGCGCAACGCCCTCGATCGTTACCTTGTCGCCGTCGGCAACGCGCATCGACACCACGTCGGCCTTGCTCTGCTCGCCCATGATGGTGATGCAGTGGGTGCGGTCGCGCAGCGCGCCGAGGCCGGTGACATGGTCGGCATGCAGATGCGTGTCGACCGCCTTGACCAGCTTGAGGTTCAGCTCCTGCAACAGCTTGCAGTAGCGGTCGGCTTTCTCCAGCACGGGGTCGAGGATCAACAGCCTCGCCGCCGGGGCGGCTCGCGAGCAGGTAGCTGTAGGTGCCGGAAACGCTGTCGAAAAGCTGGCGAAAGATCATGGCGGTGGCCCGCGTCCTCGAGAGTCTCGCGGAGCACATTATTCTATTCAAACGGCCTTCTCAAACAGTCTTCGTCTCCTGGACGAGGATATCTCGAAACAGATATCCTGCTGTCACGGCCGCACGTAGCTCCAGCCCTGCTCCTGCAATTCCATCAGTCGCACCACGCCTGCGGGCACGATGGTCGCCTCCGGCAAGATCTGGATCGCGTGCCCCTCGGTCTTCTCCATGTTCTGCTTGGTGTTGTTGCAGGCCGAGAACTGGACCTTGCCCATCTCCTTGAGATGCTTGATGCGGTCGGCGACCGGCGAGGTGTCGGCGCGCAGCATATGCATGCCGGGGCCATAGGCCACGATCTCGACGTCCACGTCCTCGCTCTTGCCGCGATAATATTCGATCACGTTGGTGGCGTTGTTCAGCACCATGTTCATCACGGCGGGATCGTTCTGGTCGACCTGGATGGCGACGCGATGGGTCTTGCCGTCGGCGGCAAGGGCGGAAGTGGCAAGCGCAATCGACAGTGCTGCGGCGGTCGCAAGACGACGAAACATGATGGTTCTCCTTACGGTCTCACCAGACTATATCCGTTTTCGACGAGAAACAGTATCTGCCCGACGCCGACCTGCACAGGCGTCGCGGCGGGAATGATCTCCGGGCGCCGACCGGTCTCGCGCTCGATGGTATCGACGGTATTGAGGCACACGTCGAAGCGCACGCCCTGCGCAATCAGGCTCTCGACCTGCTTGCGCGCCGGGCTTTCGCTGCGCAGCAATTCGATGCCGGGGCCGAACGCGACCACTTCGATCGCGACCTTGTCCGGATCGTAGAATTTCAGGAGGTTGTTGGCGACGCTGATCACGAGGGTTTGCTTGCGGGCGTCGTTGTCGGACAGCTGCAGCACGATCTTGTGCTCCGCAAACGGCTTGTCCTGCAGCGGCACCTGTTGCGCCCGGCTGCACGGCAGCGTTGTGCCGAGAGCCACGACGCCAACGAGAACGCGAAGCAATCTCCGGATACTCATCCCGCGATTCATCCTGCGATTCCCGGGTTGCCGTCGACGCCCTTCAGGGTGACGGGGTTTGCGTGCCATTGCGGAATCTTGCCGGATCGCAGATAGCTCGCGAACACGTCCCACACCGGTTTGCCCGCTTGCGGGTTGACCGACGCCCAGCCCGCCACCTTGTAACTCCTGTGCGCCTCCAGCGTTCGGCCGTTATCGAGCTTCAAATCGGAAATACGCTTGCCGATGCCTTCCGTCGGGCTGCAGGTGTAGGACAGCCCGCCGACGCGGACCATGTCGCCGCCCTGCTGGTAATAGGGATCCGTGTTGAACAGATTGTCGCAGACGTCTTCGAGCACGTCCTTGATCTGGCCGCCGGTCATGCTTGCGACATAAGTCTCGGGATAGGTGATCGCGGTCTCCGCAAGCAGGTCTTCCATGGTGAGCTGGTGACCCGCGAGCGCGGTCGTACCCCAGCGGAAGCCGGGCGACAGCGCGATCTCAGCTTCGAGCTCGCTGCGAAGCGCTTCGCACAGCAACTGATCCATGGTGCCAAAGAAATTGCCCCGCCGGTAGAGCAGGCGGTCGGAGGTTGCGACTGTGTTGACCCAATCCTTGTCATGTCCCGCATGCAACCGATCGATCAGCGCCTTCATCGCGGGATCCGGCTTGAGCAATTCGGAGAACACCGGCAGCAGCCGGTAGCGCACATCCCTGACCTTGCCCTTGCCGAGATCGAGATCGAGCACGCCGAGGAATTTGCCGTTCGAGCCGGCATTGGTGACCAGCGTGACGCCGCTCGCGTTTTTCACCGCGACCGGCTGCGGCACGGCATCGTGGGTGTGACCGCCGAGGATGATGTCGATGCCGGTGACGCGGCTTGCAAGCTTGAGGTCGACGTCCATGCCGTTATGCGACAGCAGCAGCACCGCATCGGCCTTGTCGTTGTTGCGCAGGCCATCGACCACCTTCTGCAACTCGTCGTCGCGGATCCCGAACGTCCAGTCCGGCGTGAAGCGCTTCGGGTGGGCGATCGGTACATAAGGGAAGGCCTGACCGATCACGGCGACGCGGAAGCCGCCGACATCGCGCATCAATGACGGCTTGAACACACGTCCCGAGGCGGGGTCGAACGCCTTCGCATCGTTGAACTTTGCTTCCTCGGTGAGAAACACGTTCTGCGCCAGGAACTCGCCCTTGAAGCGTTCGAGATTGGCGCGTAGCGCCTCCTCGCCATAGGTGAACTCCCAGTGGCCGGTCATCGCCTCGATACCGAGCAGGTTCGCCGCCTCCACCATGTCGGCGCCCTTCATGGCGTTGGCCAGTCCCGTGCCCTGCCAGAGATCGCCGCCATCGAGCAGCACCGAACGGCCCGGCCCGACGTCGCTGCGCAGGCGATCGATCAGCGTCTTCAGATGCGCAAAGCCGCCGAGCTTGCCGAAACGCGGCGCGGCCTTCTCGAAATCGACCGCCGTGAAGGCGTAGGCGTCGGCGCTGTCGGGACGAATTCCGTACCGGTCCAGAAAGGCCTTGGCCACCAGGTGCGGCGGCTGGCCCGCCATCCCGCCAATACCGATATTGACGCTGGGTTCGCGAAAGAACACCGGCTGCAGCTGCGCATGCGTGTCCGTCATGTGCAGGATGCGCGCATTGCCGAAGCGTTCGAGGTCGTAGATGCCGGGTGTGTCGGCGGCGCGCGCAGCGCGAATGATGGAGCCGGAGAATGCGGCGCCAGACAATTTCAGAAAATCCCGGCGGCGGATTTTCATATGCATGACGCCTTGACTCGGATCGGACCGTTCAGCGGATTTCCATGTCCTTCCAGCGCGTCTTCTCGCTGGTCGCCTGATAGATCGACGCGATCGCCAGCGCCTCGGCCTCTCGTGCTGCCGCAATCGCCGCGTCGAAATCGCCTGATGACGCCGCCTTCTTCGCCGCCGCAAGCTCCAATTCCGTCGTGGTCCACTTGTTGCGCAGCTGATCGGCCTGCTTCTCGGCGGCTTCGGCGGTGGCATAGGCCGCCTTGTAGTCGGCTTCCGACGCCGCATGCGCCGGCATCGCGGCTGCAAGCGACAACACCGCGGCAAGGACGATATTTCGCGTGAGGCTCACGGTCGTGCTCATGGTCGCGCTCCCGGGCCCGAGATCGGCAGGCCGTTGCTGACATAGGACAGATAATATTCGAGATCGCGATATTCGTCGGACTGCGGTTCCAACGGCACGGCACGGGTCTGGCTGTTGCAGGTCAGGAAGCGGCGGCTGGTGGTGCCCATGCCGCTCCATTCCGAGCGGTAGATCGGCATCGCGTTCATGATGCCGAGCGCGGGAGCCAGCACCTCGGCGCGGATGTGCTCGCCCGGACTTTGCACGTGGCAGGTCGCGCAGGAAAAATTGAGCTGGCCGCGGCGGGTGTAGAAATAACGCTTGCCGTTCTCGTAGGCATCGAGCGCGCGCGGATCGTTCGGAACCTTGATGTCCATCTTCTTACCGCGCGAGGTGAACGCCATATAGGCGGTCAACGAGGCCATCTCGTCCTTGAGATAATTGTAGGGCGCTTCGCCATTGGCCTCGCGGCAACGGTTGAGCGCGAACTCGAGCGTGATGACCTTGCCTTCCTTCTCGTCAAAGTAAGGATAGTTCTGGCGGATGCCGATGCCTTTGTTCGGGAAGCAGTCCGCATAGCTCTTGCCGTTCTTGAACGGCGTTGCAAACATTTCCTTGCCGGTCTCGACCGCGAATTCGTAAGGCGGAAACTGCTCTTTCTCTTCCCACTGTTTGTGCAAGCCCTCATCCATCGAATAGGGTCCGTTGACGAAGTCCTCGTACTTCACCTTGGGAAATTTCTTGATGAAGAAGTTCTGGAACGCCTTCTGGTCGGCTGCGGGATTTGGCTTGTCGTCGGCGAGTGCCGGCGCGAGCATCGCAAGAACGAGAATCGAAGCGAGGGAGAAGGCCTTGACCATGTGCCTCACGCGATCTTCGCGGTGGTGGAGTCGGAAGCGCCCTTGTTGTCGACCCAGTTGATCTTCAACTCGTCGCCCTTGGCGCCGCCCTTGAACGCAAATTTGACATAGGGGTCCTTCGACACCGCCGGTCCCCAATCCGCCAGGAACACGGTCTTGCCGTTGTACTCGAAGGTGAGCTGCTGGATGAAATGCGCGGGGATGGTCTGTCCCTGCGCATCCTTGATGAAGCCGGAATCCATCGGATGCTGGATCAGCGCCTGCACCTCGGTGGTGTCGCCGTTGTTGGTGGCGCGCACGCGAATGGTCGATGCCATCGAACTGTTTCCTATCTATGTCTTGCGCATGATCTCATCGGAAAACCGGTCCCCACTTTTCCGGATCATGGGCTAACCGCCGCAGCCGCCGACGGTGACTTTGACTTCCTTGGTGGCGCTGTAGAGTTTGTCGCCGGACTCCACGATCGCGATCACATTGCAGGTCTTGGCCATCTTCAGCCGGTTGGCGACCGCAGGCACCGTGCCGGCCGGAATCACATAGGACGCCGCCAGTGCGTTCGGGTTCTCGCTGACGAAGAACGAGATCGAGGTGACGTCGGCGAGCGTCGTCGTCACTGCGATCGGCACCACCGCGCCGTTCTCGGCGATTTCAGGTGCGTCGAGCTTCACCTTGTCGCTCGCCTCCGCGGTCTTGCCATAGAGCGCCTTGATCGCATCCGCGTCGCTCTTCTGTTTGAAGGCGTCCTCGGGATATTTGTCGTTGGCGGCGGCAAGCGCCGGCGTGAATGCAAGGGTGCCGAGGCCGAACAGCGCGACCGCGCCTGCGCCCTGCAGGATCAGGCGGCGCGTCGGGGACTGGCAAGTGCTCATGATCTCAGGTCTCCAAAAAAGCTTACAGCGTTTGCAGGAAATCGACGATCGCGCTGATTTCCTTCTCGGTCAGGATGCGGTTGCGGCCGAACGGCGGCATCACGGTCTGCGGATTGCGCCTGGTCTCGTCGGTGACGATCGCGACGAGATCGTTACGGTCAGGGTATTTCGTCTTGATGTCTTTCAGCTCCGGGCCGATCGAGCCGGGCAGGTCGCCGCCCTTGATCTCGTGGCAGGTCAGACAATTCCCCTTGCCGCGGTCGAAGGCGATCTTCTCACCGTCGGCGGCGCCCGATTGCGCCAGAGCGGCGCTTGCGGAGAGGAGCAGGGCAAGCGCGGCGAGTGCGGCTTTGGCGGAAGAGGGGATCACAAGCGTTTCCGGCGGTTTCTTGTGCGAATATAGGTGCTGAAAAGCACAAAGGCCATTGTCTGGCAATCCGACCTTTGAGGCCTGAAAAACGCGGTTAAGATGGCTTTTGCGCGATAGTCAAAGGGTTGTTCCGGGATGGCGGAGTATGTGGTCGAATTCGGCAAGGACGGGCGGGCCGAGCCCGATGGCCGGCTGGATGCCGCGGCCTTTCATCGCAACCACGCGCCGATCTGGGCCGTGTTGCAGCCCTTCCTCTCCGGCCAGACCGGCGATGTGCTGGAGGCCGGCAGCGGCACCGGCCAGCATGTGGTGCATTTCGCGCGCCATAGTCCCGGCATCGGCTGGTGGCCGAGCGATCTCAACGAAGCGCATCTGAAGAGCATTGCGGCATGGCGTGCGCATGCGGCGCTGCCGAATATCCGCCCACCGCGGCGCATTGATTTGTCGGATGCCACCTGGGACGCGGCAATTGCGGGCAACGGCGTGCCAAAGTTGCTCGCGATCTTCTGCGCCAATGTGATTCACATCGCGCCATGGCGTGTCGCGGAAGGATTGTTCGCGGGCGCAGGCCGCGCGTTGCGCGACGACGGCCGGCTGTTTCTCTACGGCCCGTTCAAGCGCGACGGCCAGCACATCGCGGCCTCCAATGCCGCGTTTGACGCGAGCCTGCGCGAAAACAATCCGGAATGGGGCGTGCGCGACATCGCCGATCTGGAAAAGCTTGCGGCTGACAACGGTTTGCGACTCGCTGAGACGTTCGAGATGCCCGCCAACAACATGATCTTGATGTTCGTGCGGACTCGCTAGCAGTTGTTCTTAACCTCCCCTTGAAAAGGGGAGGTCGCTTTGCTCCGCAAGGAGCAAAGCGGGAGGGGATCAATGCACCAGCGCAGTGATCAGTGATCAATGTGACCCCCTTCCTAACCCTCCCCCTTTCAGGGGGAGGGAATGCATCTCCACTCGGCGACGACTTCGGAGGTCACGCGCCAACACTCCAGCCGATCTTCTCCCGCAGAAATCCCAGACCGAGCGCGACGAAGGTCGCGCGATCCCTGTTGTTGTTCATGAAGCCGTGACCGCCCGCGGCCGGCTCGTAGAAATAAACGTCGTCGTAGCCCATCGCCTGCAGCTTGGCCGCCATCTTGCGGGCGTGACCGGGATGGACGCGATCGTCGCGCCGCGTGGTGACCAGCAGGATCGGCGGATATTTTTGCCCGGGCCTTGCCGCGTGGTAGGCGGAGTAGGTCTGCAGCCACGCCCACTCCTCGGGCTTGTCGGGATCGCCGTATTCCGCGATCCAGCTCGCGCCCGCGAGCAATTTTGTGTAGCGGCGCATGTCGATCAACGGGATCGTGCACATCAAGGCGCCGAACCTTTCAGGATATCGCGTCAGCATGTTCGAGATCAGGATGCCGCCATTGGAGCCGCCGTCGGCGGCGATCCGACCCGCGCGCGTGACGCCGCGCCGGACCAGATCGGCGGCGACGGCGGCGAAGTCGTCATGCGCCAGCCGCTTGCCCGCGCCGCGGCCGGCATCATGCCAGCGCGTGCCGAACTCGCCGCCGCCACGCAAATTCGCCTGCACGGTGGTGCCGCCGCGTTCCAGCCAGAGCTTGCCGAGCGAGGCGACGTAATAGGGTTTCACCGCAAGCCCGAAGCCGCCATAGCCGGTCATGTAGACCGGCGCCTCGCCGGTCTCGCTGGCGGGCCCGGTCTGAACATAGGGAATGCGTTCGCCGTCAACCGAGATCGCCTCGTGCCGGGAGACGACGAGCCCGTCGGCGTCGAATATCGTTGGCGCCTGTTTCAACAGCGCAGGCGCCTTGATGCCTTCGATGCCGCGTTCGATCAGCATCAGCGACGGCGGCGTCAGCGGATCCTGGACATTGGCGAGCAGGTCGCCATTGCTCTCGGACTCATGACTATCGAGGCGCCAGACGTCGGCGACGCCGATTGCGGGCAGCCCCTGCAGTGTCTCGCGGGTCCAACCCGTGTCCGACGGCGTGCAGACCTCGAACACCGGCTTCAGCTCATCGAGGATCGACAGCACGAGCTTGCCTGCCGCCCAGAACCAGCCCTGCATCGCGCGCCTTGGTCCTGGTTCGAAGACAAGCGTGAAGTCGCGGTTGCCTGCGAGGAAGGCGGACAACGAAATCCCGATCACGCTATCGGGCGCCCAGGTCTTGCCGCCGACGGTCCATGCCGTGCGCAGCTTGACGGCGAGCCAATCCTGGTGGACCTCGGTCCAGACAGAGGTTGGCAAATCCAGTCGTGTTTTCGTGCCCGTCTCGTCACCAAGCCAGATATTGGAGTTGAAAAAATCGATGCGTTCGATGAACCACACCCGGGGTTGCTCGCCGGTGAGGTCTACATCGCAATAGGCGGCCATGCTGTCGGCGGAGACCTGCATGATCACCCGCGCCCGCTCGACCGGCTCGCCGCGCCGCCACAGCCTGACCGTGCGAGCGTAGCCCGACGTTGTCGCCATGCCTTCGCCAAGAGCGCTCCACAACAGCACGGTGTCGGCATCGAGCCATGCAATGCCGCCCTTGGCTTCCGGCAGGACGAACCCGTCCGTGACGAAGGCTTTCTTGTCCGTGTCGAATTCGCGCAGCGTCGCGGCGTCGCTGCCGCCGCGTGAGAGGCTCAGGATCGACCGTCGATGTTCTCCAGGTCGGGTGAAGGTCCAGTTCTGCACCCAATCGACCCCATCATCGGCGGCGAGCTTGTCGACGTCGAGCAAGGTTTCCCAGTCGGGGCTCGCCGTGCGGAAGGAGTCCAGCGTGGTTCGCCGCCACAGGCCGCGCGGATTGGCCGCGTCTTTCCATATGTTGTAGAGATGCCCGCCACGGCGCGCGACAAAGGGGATGTTGTCGGGGCGATCGTATATCGCCTCCAGCATGTCGCGATCGGCAGCGAATCGCGCGCCGCCGAATTGGTCCAGCGTTCGCCGGTTCTGCGCTGTGACGAATTCGAGCGCGCGTGCGCCTTCGACCTCTTCCAGCCAGAGATACGGATCATCGTCGGGAGCGGCGAGGGTCGGCCGGTCGTCCATGCGAAAACTCCGTTGTCTCGAAAATTCCGCCCGCTAATCGCTGATAGCGCAGGCAAGACCGCCCTGTCCAATGTGCGTGGCGCGCATGGCGCGCGCCCGCTGGAGCCGGTTGATCGGCGCAGTGTGTCCATGAATAGTGCCGCGGAATCGGGACACTCAGCCGGAAATGCCGATGATCGATGTGACGGCCAGCGACGAGACCGCCAATGACGCGCGCGCGCGCGCCAACGTGCTGCGGCTGGCCGCGGCGCAGGCGCTGACCGGCGCCAACGGCTCGGTGATCTTCGCCACCGGCTCGATCATCGGCGCGACCTTGGCGCCCAGTATCTCGCTCGCGACCGTGCCACTCTCGCTCTATGTGCTGGGCATGGCCACAGGTACCTTGCCGGTTGGCGCGATCTCGCGGGCCTATGGCCGGCGCGTCGCCTTCATGATCGGCACCGCGCTCGGCATCCTGACCGGTCTGCTCGGTGCCTTTGCGATCCTGCATGCGGCCTTCTGGCTGTTCTGCTGCGCGACCTTCCTCGGCGGGCTCTATGGCGCGGTGGCGCAATCCTATCGCTTTGCCGCCGCCGACGGCGCCAGCGCCGCGTTCCGGCCCAAGGCGGTGTCATGGGTGATGGCGGGCGGCGTGTTCGCCGGTGTGCTCGGTCCGCAGCTCGTGCAATGGACCATGGACATCTGGCCGCCCTACATGTTCGCCTTTTCGTTTGCGATGCAGGCCGTGGTCGCGCTGGTCGCGATGGCGGTTCTGGCCGGCGTCGATGCGCCCGAAGCCCGCGCCGGCAGATTTGCATGGCGGCCGGCCGTTGCTCGAGATCGCGCGGCAGCCGCGCTTCATCGCCGCAGCACTCTGCGGCGTCATCGCCTATCCCATCATGAATCTGGTGATGACCTCGGCCCCGCTCGCGATGAAGATGTGCGGGCTGACGGTCTCGGATTCCAATTTCGGCATCCAGTGGCACCTGGTTGCGATGTACGGACCGAGCTTCTTCACGGGCTCTCTGATCGCGCGCTTCGGCGCGCCGCGCATGGTGGCACTCGGGCTTGTGCTGGAAGCCGTCGCCGCCACCATCGGTCTCACAGGGATCACCGCGCCACACTTCTGGGCGACCTTGATGGTGCTGGGCCTCGGCTGGAATTTCGGCTTCGTCGGCGCTTCAGCGCTGGTGCTGGAAACGCACTTGCCGCAGGAAAAGAACAAGGTGCAGGCCTTCAACGACTTCCTGGTGTTCGGCACCATGGCGATCGGCTCATTCTCCTCCGGCCAGCTGCTCGCCAATTACGGCTGGAACGCCGTCAACCTCGTGGTCTTCCCACCGGTCGTGTTCGGGCTCATCGTACTGGCGTTGGCGTCGTTCGCGAAGCGCCGCGCGGTACGCCTCGATCAGATCGACGAATTTCCCGAGCCGATCTCAGCCAGCGGAGACATTTCATGCCGTCGCGCGCCCGTCTCGATGCGTTCATCGCCACCGTCGTCTCCAACGATCACGCCGGTGCGATCGAACGCTACTATACCGAGGATGCCAGCATGCAGGAGAACGCAGGCGCCGCCGCGCGTCGGCCGCGATGTCCTCGTCGCGCATGAGCGCGCGGTACTGGAGCGGATGGCGCAGGTCCATTCCAAGTGCGTGTCTTCGACGGTCGAGGGCGACCGCGTCGCCATTCACTGGAATTTCGAGATGACCGACAAGTCCGGCAAGACGCGCCGGTTCGATGAGGTCGCGCTGCAGGAATGGCGCGGCGACAGGATTTTTCGCGAGCGCTTCTTTTACGATCCCGCCACGATAAATCGCTGATGCCATCTGCTGACAGTTCGTCAGCGATCGAACCTTTTCTTCTGCTGCTCTGCTAATAGCGTCGTCATGGCCGGGCTTGTCCCGGCCATCCACGTCTTTCGTGCCCGTGACCAAGACGTGGATGCCCGGCACAAGGCCGGGCATGACGAGATATCCGGAAATCGGGTGTCGTCGCTGGTCGAAACATGCCAACGACCGAACGACGAGGGAATTGCCTTGGACGCCTCCACGCCTATCGCCGTCGACGAAAGCTCGCTCCGCTACGAAGGCTGGCGCATCGTCGCCGTGTGCTTCCTGGTCGCGACCTTCGGTTGGGCGTTCGGCTTCTACGGCCAGAGCGTCTATCTCGCCGAGCTGCATCGCGCGTACGGCTGGCCGGCCTCGCTGGTGTCGGGCGCGACCACTTTCTTCTATCTGTTCGGCGCTTTTGTCGTCGTCTTCGTCGCCGAAGCCGTGCGGAAATTCGGTCCGCGCAATTGCCTGATCGCGGGCACCTGCGCCACCGCACTTGCGGCCATCGGCATCGGCCAGGTCAACGCGCCCTGGCAGCTCTATCTTGCCGACGCGGTGCTCGCCTGCGGCTGGGCCGGCATGAGTCTGGGCATGATCACCAATACGCTCGGGCTGTGGTTCGACTACAAGCGCGGCATGGCGATCAGCCTGGCGCTGAACGGCGCCAGCTTCGCCGGCATCGCCGGCGTGCCCTTGCTGGTGGTCGCGATCGGCTATTTTGGATTCGCCAAGGCGATGATCGTCGCGGCCTGCGTGATGGTCGCGCTGGTGGTTCCGGTGGTGCTGATTTTTGTCGGACGGCCGCCTCTGCATAGGAGCAGCGCGGCGGCGGCATCGGCGGATGCGCCGTCGGGCATGCAGGTCCGTTCCCTTGCGCTACGCGACATTTCATTCCTCTCGGTGACGACGGCGTTCGCGATCGTGCTGTTCGCGCAGGTCGGCTTCATCGTGCATCTGATCTCGTTTCTCGATCCCCTGATCGGCCGCGCCAGTGCGGCGACCGCGCTGGCGCTGTTGGCCGCCATGGCGGTCGTCGGCCGCGTGCTGTTCTCGACCGTGATCGACCAGCTCAATCAGCGGCTGGCGTCTGCACTCTCCTTTGTCAGCCAAGCCATCGCCCTTGCGGTCATCATCAATTTCCGCATTGAGTGGCTTGTCATCGCGGCCTGCGCGCTGTTCGGCTTCTCCGTCGGCAATGTGATCACGCTGCCGTCGCTGATCGTGCAGCGCGAGTTCGATGCGCGATCGTTCGGCGTGCTGGTCGCGTTGATGACCGCGATCACGCAAGTGACCTATGCGTTCGGCCCGGGCGTGATCGGCGTGCTGCGCGATCTCTCCGGCAGCTACACCGTACCGTTCTATTGCGCGATCGCGTTGGAATTGATTGCCGCAGTGCTGATCATGATTCGCGGGCATTCGTCATTGCGAGCGAAGAAATCGTAGGGTGGGCAAAGGCGCGCTTGCGCCGTGCCCACCCTCACGAGCACGTCATATATGGTGGGCACGCTTCTGCCTTCGCGTGTTGAAAGATTTGCGTGCTGGAGCCGCTTTGCCCACCCTACGGTCTACGCAACTCGCTGCCTCAGCAAATCCTCGACGTCCAGCCGTTTCGTGAACATCGCAAGCGCGCCGTCGGCCGTGCGCGGCCAGGACTCCTTCGGCCGGTCCCAGTAAAGCTCGACGCCATTTTCATCAGGATCGCGCAGATACAGCGCCTCGCTGACGCCGTGGTCGCTGGCGCCATCCAGCGCAATGCCGGCGCTCAAGCACCCGATGCAGCGCATCCGCCAGCGCCGGCCGCGTCGGGTAGAGGATCGCGGTGTGATAAAGTCCGGTGCTGCCCGGCGGCGGCGGATGGCCGCCCTTGCTCTCCCAGGTGTTGAGCCCGATGTGGTGATGATAGCCGCCGGCCGAGATGAAGGCGGCGCTGTCGCCGCGCCGCTGTTGCAACTCGAAGCCGAGCACGTCGCAATAGAAGCCGAGCGCGCGGTCGAGATCGGCGACCTTGAGATGCACATGCCCGATGCGAGTGCCAGCAATGACGGGCGGGTTGGGGGACATGCGATGCTCCATTCGCGGCAAGTGAGCGTAGGGTGGGCAAAGGCGCTCTTGCGCCGTGCCCACCTCGACGATCCCCCTTTATATGGTGGGCACGCTGCGCTTTGCCCACCCTACGAAGCGTGCACGCTGCGAAACTCTGAGTTTCGCTGCTCCTTTCAGGTCAGCTCCGACACTTCGCCATTCGGTAATTCAAACTCGAACGTGTTTAGCGTGAAACTCACCAGCGTGTAATAGCCGCACAGCCCGATCACCTCGACCAGCCCGCGCTCGCCGAGCACGCTCACCGCTTCGTCATAGAGCGTCTTCGACAGGCCGTGGCCCTCATGCAGCGACTTCGCGACTTCGTAGATGGTCTTGCCCTCGGGCTCGTCGAACACAGGCGTGCGGCGATCGCGAATCGCGTCGATGATTTTCGGGTCCATGCCGCCCTTCAGCGCCAGCCGCTTGTGCGCCCACCATTCGTAATGCGCGGTGAAGTGCCGTGCGGTGACGAGAATGGCGATCTCCGACAGCTTTGCCGGAAACATGGTGTTGAAGCGCAGCTCCTCGCCGAGCCGCGTCGCATGCCGCGCCATCGTCGGGCTGTTGAGCCACGCCATCATCGGCGCCGGCGCCGAGCCGCGCTTGCCGGCAATCGCCTCCTCATAGGTCTGTTTCTGGTCGGCGTTCATTTCGCCAGGCGAAAGCAGTTTCAGCCGCATCGTCGTTTCCTCTTGTTTTTCAATCGTTGGCGTTTGCCGGTATAGCCGATCGCGCCGTGTCGTAACACCGCTCGCAATTGCATCAAGATATTGAAATCCGCGAGCGCCCCGCTAAGGTCGGCGCAACAATCTTGACAGTGGAAACCAAGGCATGGCCGATCTCGACACATTCCGCAAAGAAACCCGCGCCTGGCTCGAGGCGAACTGCCCTCCCGAGATGCGCAAGCCGATGACCGCGGATACCGACACCTTCTGGGGCGGCCGCAACGCCAAATTCTCCTCCGAGCCGCAGCGCGTCTGGTTCGAGCGCATGCGCGACAAGGGCTGGACCGTGCCGCACTGGCCCAAGGAATATGGCGGCGGCGGTCTCGACGGCGAGGAAGCCAAGATCGTGCGGCAGGAGATGGCCGCGATCGGCGCGCGCCAGCCGCTCACCTCGTTCGGCATTTCCATGCTGGGGCCGGCGCTGCTCAAATACGGCACCGAGGCACAGAAGAAGGAGCATCTGCCCAAGATCACCGCAGGCCTCATCCGCTGGTGCCAGGGCTATTCCGAGCCGAACGCCGGCTCCGACCTCGCCTCGTTGCAGACCCGCGCGGCGCCTGATGGCGACGACTACGTCATTAACGGCCAGAAGATCTGGACGTCGTACGCCAACTATGCCGACTGGATCTTTTGCCTGGTGCGCACCGATCCGGCGGCGAAGAAACATGACGGCATCAGCTTCATCCTGTTCGACATGGCCTCGAAGGGCGTCTCGACCAAGCCGATCCTGCTGATCTCCGGCTATTCGCCGTTCTGCGAAACCTTCTTCGACAATGTGCGCGTGCCGAACTCGCATGTGGTCGGCACCGTCAATCGCGGTTGGGACGTCGCGAAATATCTGCTGCAGCACGAGCGCGCGATGATATCAGGCATGGGCGAGCGCGGCGTCGGCCGCCCGCTCGGCCAGGTCGCGGCGGATTCGATCGGCGCCGACGAGCAGGGCCGGCTGGACGATGCCGGGCTGCGCAGCCAGATCGCGAATTTCGAGGTCGACGAAGCGGCGCTTTCAGCCGCCGCCGAGCGCATGGTCGATCTCGCCAAAGCCGGACAGGCGCATCCGGCGTTCTCCTCGGCGATGAAATATTACGGCACCGAGCTCAACAAGCGCCGCTACGAGATCCTGATGGCGGCCGGCGGCATCGACGCGCTGGAGTGGGAGAGCGAGCGCTCGCGCGGTGGCGCGCGCCCGCGCGCCTGGCTCCGCACCAAGGCCAACTCGATCGAGGGCGGCACCTCGGAGGTGATGCTCGGCATCGTCGCCAAGCGCATCCTCGATTTGCCGGGGGCGTAGCTCCGTCGTCATGCCCGGCCTTGTGCCGGGCATCCACGTCTTGAAAGCTTGCCGCAAAGGAAGACGTGGATGGCCGGGACAAGCCCGGCCATGACGAAAATAACACCTAATCAACACACCAGCGTTATCGGAATCACCCATGGCCCTCGTCCTCACAGAAGAACAATCGATGCTGCGCGACAGCGCGCGCGGCCTGATCTCCGACAAGGCGCCGGTGTCGCATCTGCGGGCCTTGCGCGACGCCAAGGACGCGGCCGGCTTCTCCCGCGAGCTCTGGAAAGAGTTTGCCGAGATGGGATTTGCCGGGCTTCTGGTGCCGGAGGAATTCGGCGGCAGCGCGCTCGGCTGCGTCGAGGCCGGTGTGGTGATGGAAGAGATCGGCCGCACCTTGATGCCGTCGCCGTTCCTCTCGACCGCGGTGCTGGCGGCTTCCGCATTGTCGCGCGGCGGCAGCGCGGCGCAGAAGGCCGAGCACCTGCCGAAGATTTCGAAGGGCGAATTGATCGCGGCGCTCGCGGTCGACGAAGGCGCCAAGCATCGCCCGCTGCAGACCGCACTGAAAGCCGTGCGCTCCGGCAACGGCTTCAGGCTGTCAGGCGCGAAGGCGCTCGTGGTCGACGGCCATGTCGCCGGCCTGTTGATCGTCGCCGCGCGCAGCGCGGGCGCAGCCGGCGAGAGCAACGGCATCACCCTGTTCCTGGTCGATCCCAAGGCCAGGGGTATCGCGACCGAGCGCACCGTCATGGTCGATTCCCACAATGCCGCGCGGATCGAATTCGCCGATGTCGAGGTCGACAGCGATCACGTGCTCGGCGAGGTCGATCAGGGCTATCAGCTGCTCGAAGGCGTGCTCAATATCGGCCGCGGCGCGGTCGCCTCCGAAATGGTGGGGCTGAGCGAGGAAGTGTTTTCGCGCACCGTGACGTATCTCAAGGAGCGCAAGCAGTTCGGCAAGGCGATCGGCGAATTCCAGGCGCTGCAGCATCGCGCCGCCCAGCTCTATATCGATATCGAGATTACGCGCGCTGCGGTGCTGAAGGCCCTGCAGACGCTCGACGCAAATCTCGACGGCGCGGCGAACGCGGTCGCTGTCGCCAAGGCGCGCGCCGGCGCCACCGCGACGCGCGCGCGTGCAGGAAGGCGTGCAGATGCATGGCGGCATGGGCATGACCGACCAGTTCGATATCGGCTTCTTCATGAAGCGCGCCCGGGTCTGCGAGGAACTGTTCGGTGACGCCAATTTCCACGCCGACCAGCTGGCGCGGATGCGGAGTTATTGAGCCATGGCGGACGCCGCACCCATCCGTTTCCGCGACAAGACGATCGCCTTCGCCAACGGCGCTGTCGGCGAGACCATCGCGATCCCGTCGGCATCGCCCACCAACTATCATCACGTCATCGCAGGCCGCGGCGACATGCCGAAGGTGCAGCTCGACGGCAAGCTGTTCCTGCCGCCCGCTGCCAAGCGCGCCGCCGGCAAGCTGCCGCTGGTCATCGTCGTCCCCGGCAGTCTCGGCGTTGCGCCATCGCATGTGACCCACGCGGAGACACTGACCGACAACGGCATCGCCGCCTTGGTGCTCGACAATTTCGGCGGCCGCGATGTCACTTCGACTGTCGCCAACCAGACGCAGTTCTCTTTCGCCGCCAGCGCCTACGACGTGCTCGCCGCCTGGGCCGTGCTATCGGGCCATCCCGAGATCGACGCCACGCGGATCGGCGCGCAGGGCCACAGCCGCGGCGGCTCCGCGGTGCTGTCGGCCGCGACGCGGCGCTTCGCCGATGCCGTCATCGGCAAGGGTAGGGGACTGATCGCGATTCTGGCTGCCTATCCGTGGTGCGGCCATCAGTTCCTCGATCCGCGTGTTGGCAGCACCGAAGTGCGCGTTCTGATGGGCGATGCCGACGAGTGGTGCTCGCCGATGCAGGCGCAGGGACATGTCCAGGCGCTGCGCCTCGCGGGCGCAGAAGCAAGCATGCGCCTGTTCGCCGGCGCGCAGCACAGTTTCGATCGCGGCACGGGAATCGTGAACGTGCCTGATGCCGCGGTCTCGCCGGCCGCGCCGACCGCCTATCTCGCCGACGATGGCGCCTTCATCCATCCGATCGAGGGAACGCCGAACCCGGCCTTGGTCGATCGCGACCTCATGGTCTACGGCCTCAAGGCCGGCTATGGCCGCAAGGGCGCCCGGATCGGCAGCCGCGACGGTGACGACACAGCGTTCCGCGACGACATGGTGGCGTTCTGGCGCCGCATCATGGCGGTTCCACCGGTCTGAAAATTCGCGGTTCCTGCTTGACACATCCATAATCCGTTGGTTATGAGTAAATTCATAACCAAAGGGTTATCGATAAGATGTCGAAGGCGCAGGATATGCTGTTTCGGACGCTCGCCGACCCCACCCGGCGGGCGATCTTCGAGCGGCTGTGCCGCGGCGGCGAGCAGACGGTCGGCGCGCTGACGGCGCGGGCCGGCGTCTCGCAGCCGGCGGTGTCGAAGCATCTCGGCGTGCTGAAGCAGGCAGGCCTGGTACGCGATCGCCATGAAGGCCGCGAGACGCATTACAGCGCGCAAGTCTCGGCGCTGGCGCCGCTGCTCGATTGGACCAGCCAGATGACCGGATTTTGGCAAAAGCGGTTCGACGACCTCGAGGATCTGCTCAAAAGGATGGACCAATGAACAGCGCCGAAACGCGATCGGTCGTCGTCGAACGTGAGATGCCGCATCCGCCGGAGAAGCTCTGGCGCGCGCTCACCCAACCGCATCTGATCGCGGAGTGGTTGATGAAGAATGATTTTGCGCCGGTGGTTGGTCATCGCTTCAATCTTCGCGGGGAGTGGGGCGGCGTGCTGGACTGCGAGGTCCTCGTGGTCGAGCCGAACCGGGAGCTCGCCTATACCTGGAATCACGTCCACGACGACGCGGCCTTCAATCTGCAGAGCGTGGTGACGTTCACGCTGACGCCGACGGCGTCAGGCACGCGCCTGCGCATGGAGCAGGCGGGCTTCCGGCCGGATCAGCGGCAAGCGTTCGGCGGCGCCAACGCCGGATGGCAGCAGATGTTTGCCAAATTGGAGCAGGTCGGCGGCGAACGCGTGACATAGGAGGTGTCGAATTGAACTGGAACAGACTGATACGGCAAACCCATCGCTGGCTGTCGATTGCCTTCACCTTGGCGGTGATCGTCAATCTCGTTGCATTGATGCAAAAGGAACAGGTCGTCTGGGTCGGCTTGCTGGCGTTGTTCCCGCTGATCCTGCTTTTGGTCAGCGGCCTCTACTTGTTCACGCTGCCTTATCTGGCTAAGGGACGATCATGAAAGCAGCAAAGAAAAGCGCCGCGACCAAAGCGAAGGAGGGAGCTTCTCCCTCCAAACTGATCGACGGCAGGATCAAGGAGCTCGGCGACTGGCGCGGCGAGACGCTCGCCCGCATCCGCGCGCTGATCAAACAGGCCGATCCCGATGTGGTCGAGGAGTGGAAGTGGCGCGGCGTTCCCGTCTGGGAGCACAGCGGCATCATCTGCACCGGTGAGACCTACAAGGCCGTGGTGAAGCTGACCTTCGCCAGGGGCGCGGCACTGAAGGATCCCGCAAAGCTTTTCAACTCCAGCCTCGAAGGTAACGTCCGGCGCGCGATCGATATCGCCGAAGGCGACAAGATCAATGAGAAGGCGCTGAAGGACTTGATCCGCGCCGCGGTCGAGCTCAACCAGGCCAAGAAAAAGCCGGCGAAGACCAGGACGAAATAGAAGGCAACGTTCGCTTAACCTTGCTCTTTAGCGCTTGCGAAGGAGTTTTGCCTTATCCGTCATGCCACGCCGCGAGAGAAGCTCGCCTTTCGATCCAGAACGGTTTTCTTGGACAAGGGGAGCGGGACAGCGGACGTGACACTCATCAGCAAATTTTTGAAGGACGAGAGCGGGGCCACGGCCATCGAGTACGGCCTGATTGCCGCCGGCATTTCGCTCGCGATCATCGCCGTCATCAACGGCCTCGGCACGAACCTCAGAACAAAGTTCACCTCGATCAACACCTCGCTGAAGTAATTCCAGCGGTGCGCATTCCGGCGCGTCGTTCTCGGAAACGCTGAGGCTTCCACCAAGCTCGTCATGCCCGCGCTTGTCGCGGGCATCCACGTCTTCGGTTCAGTAATGCAGGAAAGACGTGGATGGCCGGGACAAGCCCGGCCATGACGAAAGCCGCCTCTTACCCATTCCGGTACGTATAGCTGTATCCATTCAGCGCCGGCGCGCCGCCGAGATGGGCGTAGAGCACCTTTGATCCCTCCGGGAAGAAGCCTTTCTTCACGAGGTCGATCATGCCCTGCATCGATTTGCCCTCATAGACGGGGTCGGTGATCATCGCTTCCGTGCGCGCGGCAAAGCGGATCGCTTCATTCGTTTCGTGGCTCGGAACGCCATAGGCCGGGATAGGCGTAGTCTTCCAGGATCACGATCTCGTCGTCGCGCACCTTGCGGCCGAGTTCGACCAGCTCTGCGGTGTTATCGACGATCTCGCGCACCTGGCCGCGCAGCTGCAGTGGCGTGCCGGACGCATCGATCCCGATCACCCGGTGCGCGCGCTCATCGGCCGCGAAACCGACGATCATCCCGCCTTGCGTGGAGCCGGTCACGACGCAGACGATGATGTAGTCGAAGGCGATGCCCATCTGAGCTTCCTGGGCGCGCACCTCCTCGGCGAACCCGACATAGCCGAGCCCGCCATATTTGTGCACGGAGGCGCCGGCCGGAATCGCATAGGGTTTGCCGCCGGCGTCCTTCACCGACTGGATCGCGTCTTCCCAGCTCCTGCGGATGCCGATGTCGAATCCGTCATCGACGATGCGGCTTTCGGCGCCCATCAGCCGCGTCAAGAGGATGTTGCCGACACGGTCGTAGACGGCGTCCTCGTGCGGCACCCAGCTTTCCTGGATCACCACGCATTTCATGCCGATCTTGGCGGCGGTCGCCGCCACCATGCGGGTGTGATTGGATTGCACGCCGCCGATCGAGACCAGCGTGTCGGCGTTCGACGCAATCGCGTCCGGCACGATGTATTCGAGCTTGCGCAGCTTGTTGCCACCCATGGCGAGCCCGGAATTGCAGTCGTCGCGTTTGGCGTAGATCTGCACCTTGCCACCGAGCGCCGCGGTCATGCGGGGGAGATGCTCGATCGGCGTCGGGCCGAAGGTCAGGGGATAGCGTTGGAACTTGTCGAGTCGCAACATGCAGGGCTCCTTGCAACGGGCACTATAACTCGAAGCCGGTCGCGTTGAACCAGCCGGCGTTTGCCGGCGTCTCAGAAACGAGCTGAGGGACCCGGATGAGCGTGCCGAAAAAGCTGGCCTTGATCGCGCTGGGCTACGTGCTTTCGCTGGTGGCCGGCTGTGCCGCCGTCACCGTCAACGAGCTCCTGATGCCATCAGACATCTCCCAGGGCTCGCCCGGCATGGTCGCCTTCGGCGACATGATCCTGTTCGTGCTGGTCGCGGGCTTTGTCGGCTTGATCCCGACCCTGTTTCTGCTGCGGCTCGCCATCGACAAGGCGCCACGTGCCTCGCTGGTTGCCCTGGCCGTGGCGACGCTGGCGGGGCCGCTAAGCTGGCTGGCGATGGTGGATCTGGCGCATCGCGGACCGGGGCCGTATGTGCCGCCGATTGGCGGACAATTCTTCGGCGGGCTGATTGCTTTCGTCGCCATCCCCCGGATCGTCGCCGGCCCGGTCCTGGTCGTGGCCGAGGGGTTGGCCATGTTCCTCGTCCGGCAGCGCAGCATGCGGATCGTGTTGGCCGCGGCCATGCTGATGGACCTCGTCCCGATGGGTCTCTACGCCCTGCACATGACCCGCGCGCTCGGCCGTTAACTCCACCAAAAGTATTTGCAGACAAATCACCCGATCCGGGCGTATCGTGTTCGCGGGCGTTAGGGGACTTTCACCCATGGACATCGCGGAGCGATTCTTCGTCGCCGCCGCTGCGGCGAGCCTGTTGCTCATCGTTGCAACGGCTTGGCTTGTTGAGCTGAGCTAGCGGCGTAGGCGGCAACTGACCTGAATTTGCGGGACCGACATCGGCCCGGCCTGAAGCGGCTTGTGGCCGAAACGGTGCACACGCAAAAGCCCCGGACTCTCGTCCGGGGCTTTGCCATTTGTCGTATCGCTATCAGTATCTGGCGACGACCGGGCCGCCAAAAGTGTAGTTGATGCGGACCGTGCCCATGTCGACATCCTGCTTGATGGTGTCGGTGCGGGTGACGGCAATGGCGGACACCGGGAAGACGACGCTGTTGCTGCCCATGAACAGATGATCGTATTCGAGGGCGATCGAGAGGTTCGGGGCAAAGCCGAATTCGATACCGGCGCCGACCGCGCCGCCCCAGCGGGTTTCGGTCGCCGAATTGAAAATCACGCCGGTGCCGGTGAAGAAGCTATTGTACTTGTTGTCGGTGACCGCCGCGCCGCCCTTCACATAGAGCAGCACGTTGCTGAAGGCGTAGCCGACCTGGCCGGTGAACAGGCCGATCGCGTCGATCTTGGTCTGGTTGGTGTAGGGGATGATCGCGGTCAGGCTGGAATTCGAGCCTTTCAGGTTGGCCCAATCGCCCTGGGCTTCGACGCCGAACACCCAGCTCGCCATCTGCCAGCGATAGCCGATCTGACCGCCGGCAAGACCGCCGGTTGCGTCGTGGCAGCCTTCCGAGTTTGGATTGACCGCGACACCGGCAACGCTGGTGATGGTGTAGCAGTTGTGGCTCGATGCGCCGCCGCCGTTGATGCCGACATAGAAGCCGCCCCAGTTATAGATCTGTGCAATGGGCGGGGGCGCCTTGTAGGGGGCGGGGGCCCGCGCCGGAAGGTCGGCGGCATTGGCCGTAGCAGTGAAGCCGGCGAGTGAAACCAGTCCGGCGGCGATCACGACAACGCGTTGCATTTCCAGTCCTCATCTCAAAAAAACGCGCGACTGATTTCTCGCATGAAAGGGGGTGATGTGACAGACTGCCCCAGCTTCCGTCTGATCTTTGCCATTGAGTGTTGCGAAATTGCCGCAAGGTTATTGCCAAGGCATGATCCGGAAAAAGCCTGCCCCGTACTTGATGCGGGGTGTGAAGCGGTTTTCCGAAAAGATCATGCCCAAACATGCAAACGAAGGAGCCGGCCATGCCAAATCGTCGGACATTTCTTGGACTTGCGGCCGGCGCGCTCGCCGCGCCGCAGATAGGGCGCGCGCAGGATCGTGACAAAGCGATGACAAGCCAGACCTTCTTCTATGCCAGCCTTGGTCCCTCCTTGCGGCTCTATTTGACGGATCCCGACAACGCGGGGCTGATCCCGCGCGGTGCGGTGCAGCTTCCCGAAAACATTCAATATGCCTGGCCGCATCCCTCCGCGCCGTTCCTCTATGTCGCCTCCAGCAATGGCGGCTCCGGCACCACGGGCACGAAGGGCGATCGGCATTTTCTGAGTGCGCTGCGCATCGACAGGGCGAGCGGCGAGCTGCAGGCGATGGGTTCACCGGCCGCGCTGCGCTCGCGCCCGATCCACGTCTCGGTCGACCGCAGCGGCAGCTTCGCGCTCACCGCCTACAACAATCCGAGCAGCGTCGCCGTGCATCGTATCAATGCCGACGGCGCGCTCGGCGACGAAGTCGCGCAATCGGGTCAGCTCGATTGCGGGATTTTCGCGCACCAAATTCGCGCCACGCCGGCCAACGACGCCGTGATCCTGGTCTGCCGCGGCAACGACAAGAGCAAGGACAAGCCGGAGGATCCCGGCTCGCTGAAATTCTTCTCGTTCAAGGACGGCCAGCTCGCCAATCGTGTCTCGGTCGCGCCCGAGGGCGGCTTCGGCTTCGGACCGCGCCATCTCGAGTTTCACCCGACGCTGCCCTATGTCTACGTTTCGCGCGAACGCGAGAACAAGCTCAACGTCTATCGTCTCGTCGATGGCGTGATCGATCCGCAGGCGCTGTTCGTCAAGGACACGCTGGCGCGGCCCGACAACATCATCTCGCGCCAGGCCGCCTGCACGCTGCACGCGCATCCGAACGGCCGCTTCCTCTATCTCGCCAACCGCGCCTACGACACCGTCAAGATCGACGGCAAGGATGTTTTCCCCGGCGGCGAGAACAACATCGCGGTGTTCGCGATCGACCAAGTGACCGGCGAGCCGACGCCGATCCAGCACGAGGACGTGCACGGCGTCTATCCGCGTACCTTCGCGCTCGATCCCTCCGCGCGCATGCTCGTTGTCACCGACGTCGAGCCGAAGCTGGCGCGCGACGCGCTGGGCGTGACGACCATCCCCGCCAATATCTCCACCTTCAAGGTCGAAGCCGACGGCAAGCTCGGCTTCACCAACAATTACGAGATCGACACCGGCGGCCAGCTGCAGTTCTGGAGCGGGATGGTCAGTGTGGGGTAGGCCTTCACCCTCCCCCTTGCGGGGAGGGTGGCGCGCGTGAGCGTAGCGAACAAGCGCCGGGTGGGGGTCAACAGCAAACACTATTCGTGTGGACCCCCACCCCGACCTTCGCTGCGCTCAGGTCGACCCTCCCCGCAAGGGGGAGGGTAAGAGACACCTTCGCCGCTCGTCTCAATACGGCGGTGCCTTGCGCTTGCGCTGCTCCGTTGCCGCCTCGATCCACCACATCAGATCGTCGGCGAAGCGCGGAAATGCGTGCTCGACGCATCGCCGGCCGCGCCGATAGGCTCGCCCTCGGCGGACAGCGTTGCGCCGATCGGGCCGACCGCGATCGTGCTCGAGATCACGATCATGCCCATCTCCGACAGCGTGCCGTGCCAGGCGGTTGCCGCATGCGCGCCGGACAGCCGTCCGCCCGAATAACTCACGATCGCGGCCGGCCGCCAGAACCATTCCTCCAGGAAATGGTCGGTGAGGTTCTTCAGCCCCGGCTGCATGCCCCAATTATATTCGCCGGTGACGAAGACGAAGCCGTCGGCGCTGCGGATCTTGCCGGCGAGTTCTCCAGCGCGGGCGGCGCTGCGCCTTTCGGATATTCCTTGTACATGCGGTCGAGCATCGGCAGGTTGATCGCCTTGGCGTCGATCAGCTCGGCGTCGCAGCCGCGGCGGCGCAAGCGCTCCACCACGAAATGCGCCAGCCGGATGCCCATCCGGTCCGACCGGTACGAGCCGTAGAGGACGAGGATGCGGTTGCTCATGATGTCACTGCAGCGATGGGACGGCGCGCGGGCGGCCGAAGTCTACACCGGCCGCCCTGCAAACCGCCGCAGTAAAGTGGTGCTTATTTCGGCAATTGCTTGCCGGCCTGCTCGCGCACGACATATTCGGCATACCAGTCCGGCCCAGGCTTCGTCGTGTTCACCGGTCCGCCTCTCATGCTCGCCATGCGCGACCGCCGCCCGCCGCAGTGCGGCTGCAAGCTCGGCGGCCGAATTGAACTCGGTCTTGTCCGGATTGACGCGGCCGGGCAGGCGCTGGGTGACTTCCTGCAGCAGCCAAAGATTGCCGTCGGGATCGGTGAAGGTCGCAAGCGACGAATAGGTCTTCCGCTCGGGATCGGGACCGGGCAGGCGGCCGCCCGGGCCGTTGCCGGGATGGAAAATGTCGCTCACGTCAACGCCGAGCGCAATCAGCTCGGCGCGCGCCGCCTCGATGTCGCTCACGACGAGATAGCGCGGGTAGGCCGGTCCCCTGCCGAGCTGGATCGAGGCCGGCGAGCCCGGAGGCGTCAACTGCACGGCGCGCGAGCCGTCGGGCCGCACAAAATCGGCATCGAGCCGCCAGCCGAGCTTCTCATAGAACTGCTTGGCGCGGTCGACATCCGCAACTGGAATGACGACGGCTTCGAGCTTGAGATCCGACGTCGCAACTTGCGCGGGTTTGATTTGAATGGTCATGGCTTGCTCCCTGATCTCGCGATGATCTCCCGTGAGCGAAACGCTGGTTTCCCGGAAAGCATCGCGCTTTTTCGATTCGAACGGCTTCGCGATCAGTGGTGGGAGTGATGATGGGCGGTGCCGAGCTCGTGTGCGACATAGGCCTGCATCGCCACGGGATCATTCGCGATCTTCAGTGCCGGCGTCGGCGCGCCGCCATTCAGCACGTCGAGATAGGGGTGGTTGAACGCGAACGAGCCGGGCTCCTGGATGGCTTCCTGCGCGAACACCGGCGTGGCGAGCAACGCCGACACCACGGCGGCGGCGGCAATGCGCCTTGAACATGGTCGTGGACACATAAGCGTGAAGGTCGATTGCAGCGGCTTGGCTGCGGGCTTTCTGGAGGCGGGTCATGGCGAAATCCTTTCGGGCTGTCACTGGCCGGGTCGTCCCGGCTGTCGCTCTCAGAGGTAGTGCAGTGCGAAAGGGGATGAATGGACGGGCGGCGCAAGACAGTTTTGCGCCCGGACGGTCGAATGGGTATCAGCCCAAGTCGTTGGCTAGACTAGCAAAATGCTTGCGCAGGCGGGGCGTCGGCGAAGTCCATGAAGGCCCGTACCCGGGGCGCGGAAAGCCGGCCATGCGGAGCCACCAGATGCACCGGCAGCGGCGCAGGCTCCTGCTCCCTGAGCAGGACCTCGAGCTCGCCCCGACGCACATGCTCGGCCACCTGATACGAAAACAGCCGCGCGACGCCGCGCCCGCCGAGCGCGGAAGCCACAGCTCCGCGGATGCTGTTGATGACGAGCCGCGGCGCGAACTGGACGGTTCGCGGCACCGACGATTCCGCCGGCGGCGGAAAGGTCCATGAGTTGGGAAGGTGCGCCATCGCGATGATCTGGTGCTTGACCAGATCGGACGGCTCGGTGATGCGCGGATTTTGCTTGAGGTAGCGCGGCGCAGCCACCACCAGCCGACGCACCTCGCCGACGTGCACTGCGACCATCGCTGAATCCGCGAGGTTGCCGATGCGCAGCGCGACATCGATGCCCTCGTCGATCAGGTTGACGAACCGATCCAGCAGGAACAGCCGCGCCGACACCGTCGGCGTCGCGTCCAGGAACGCATCGAGGATGGGCAGCAGCACCAGCTCTCCCGACAACACGGGGCCCGTCACCGTCAGCGTGCCGCGCGGCGCAGACTTTCCGACGCCGACCATGACGTCGGCCTGATCGAGCTCGCTCAACACGCGCCGGCAGGTCTCGGCGTAACGTTCGCCCTCTTCGCTCAGCTTGATCGAGCGCGTCGTCCGGTGCAGCAGCTCGGCGCCGACCCGCGCCTCGAGAAAGGCGATGGCGCGGCTGACCGCGGCGGGCGAGCGGCCGAGCTTGCGGCCGGCCGCGGCGAGGCTGCCCTCGTCGACCACCACCACGAACACCTTCATTGCATCGAGACGATCCATGCTCGTTCCGCGCCGGGCAACTGGCCGCAGGCGGCGGCCGTGGAATCGCATCGTACTCATTCCGTCGCGCCACGGAAGAGTGTCTGCCGTCGGGCATGTCTTCGACTGCGCGCCGAGGCGGCGTAGCTGTGGGTGCATCAAGCAGCGCCAAGGGCACCGCGAACCCCACCGGAGGACATCATGGGCATCGAGCAGAAAGTCGCAGTCATCACCGGCGCGTCGCAGGGTATCGGCGCCGCCCTCGTCAAGGCGTACCGCGATCGCAACTATCGCGTGGTCGCCACCGCGCGTTCGATCAAGCCGTCGAAGGACGAGGATGTCCTCGCCGTTCCCGGCGATATCGCCGACTGGAAGACGGCGGAGCGCGTGATTTCGGAAGGCATGGCCCGGTTCGGCCGTATCGACACGTTGGTCAACAATGCCGGCATCTTCATCGCCAAGCCGTTCACGCAATACACCGAGGCGGACTACCGGGCGCTGCTCGGCGTCAACCTCGACGGCTTCTTCCGGATCACCCAGCTCGCCATCGCCGAGATGGAGAAGCAGGGCAGCGGCCATGTCGTGCAGGTCTCCACGAGCCTGGTCGATCACGCCAATTCCAGCGTGCCGTCGGTGCTGGCCTCGCTGACCAAGGGCGGATTGAGCGCCGCGACCAGATCGCTCGCGATCGAATATGCCAGGCGCGGCATCCGCGCCAACGCCGTGGCGCTCGGCATCATCAAGTCGCCGATGCATCCGGTGGAGACCCACGCCGTCCTCGATACGATGCATCCGCTCGGCCACATGGGCGAGATGTCCGACGTTGTCGACGCCGTGCTCTATCTGGAAGCGGCGGGCTTCGTGACCGGCGAAATCCTCCACGTCGACGGCGGCCAGAGCGCGGGCCATTGAGATGTCCGAGTCACAAGCAAGCCTCAAGCACGCTCACAGCGATCCGGGTGAGCAGGACGTAGCAACCTGGCGGTTGGCGGCGGCAGGATTATCCGCTTCACTGGTCGGCATCGGACTGGCGCGCTTTGCCTATACGCCGCTGATTCCCGCCCTGATTGCCGCAAAATGGTTCGGCGCGACGGATGTCGTCTACCTTGGTGCGGCCAATCTGGCGGGTTATCTCGCCGGCGCGTTGCTGGCGCGCCGCGCAGCCGGCCGCTTCGGCGCCGTCGCATCGCTGCGCGCCATGATGGTGCTTGCGACGCTTGCCTTCTTTGCATCCTCGGCGCCCGTTTCATTCCTCTGGTATTTCAGCTGGCGCTTCCTGGCGGGTGTCAGCGGCGGAATTATCATGGTGCTCGCCGCAACCGTGGTGCTGCCGCACGCCTCGCGCAGCCGCCGTGGATTTGTCGGCGGCGTCATCTTCGCCGGCGTCGGTCTCGGCATCGCGATATCGGGCACGCTGGTCCCGCTGCTGCTTCGGCAAGGTCTTGCGCAGAGCTGGTATGGGCTTGGCGTGCTGTCGGGCCTTTTGACCCTGATCAGTTGGGCCAATTGGCCCAAGGAACAGCAAGCAGGCGCGCCGCCCGCCGCGTCTCATCCTGTGAAGCATCACAGCCAGCCAAAGGCGGCGCGGGCGCTGATCCTGCAATACGGACTCAACGCCGTGGGCCTCGTCCCGCACATTCTCTTCCTCGTCGATTTCGTCGCGCGCGGCCTCGGCCAGGGTATTGCCGCCGGCTCGCAATACTGGGTGCTCTATGGTCTGGGCGCCGTCGTCGGCCCCTTGCTCGCGGGCCATCTCGGCGATCGCGCGGGATTTGGCCCGGCCTTGCGCCTCTCCTTCCTGATCGAGGCGGTCGCGATTTTGCTTCCCACCGTCAGCACGGCGCCGCTATCGCTGATCGCCTCGAGCGTGATCGTGGGCGGCTTCACGCCCGGCATCGTGCCGCTGGTGTTGGGACGTGTCCACGAATTGCTGCCGCACAGCACCGAACAGCAACGTGTGGCCTGGAGCCATGCCACCACGAGCTTCGCCCTGTTTCAGGCGACAGCGGCTTACGGATTCTCCTGGCTGTTCGCGCACACCGGAGGCGACTATCTGCCGCTGTTCGCCATCGGCGGCGGCGCCATGCTGCTCGCGCTGGCGATCGACTTTGCCCCAACATTATCGGCGCGCAAGCGCTGAGTGTTGCCGCCACGACGAGCATGAAGCCGCGGGGGCGATGTGTGTGCTATGGCGCACGATCGCTACGCGATGCCGGTCGGGCTCGGCCCGGTTGCTATTGCTGGCAGTCTTGTCGGCAGTCTGGTCGCCCTGGTCGGTGTCGTCGGCCTCGTGATCCAGGCCGCACGCGCGTCGAAAGCGCGATCCCAGATCTGCCGGTCCATTCGCCCTGCCTGCTGGCGCTTCCTGCAAACTCCGCTCCGTGATGAAGCAGCCGGCCTCTTCAACATTTCTTGAGGTGTGAGATTGATCACAGCTGGACCGCGAGGCCGGTGACATCCTGGCTCTCGTTGGATTGCGAAGCAATTTTGAGTGCGACAGTTATTGGTGCCTTCTGAGCAGGTGTCGTCGCCAGCGTTTTTTCAAACCCAGAGATTATTTCATGAACAATGAGCAACATGATCACGGCGATGCCGGATCAGCTGAAATCTGGCGCAACGCGAATCACCGCCGTGCGCAGGATGTCTGGTGGTTGATTACCAGGATTTCCAAAACGGTGGCGGTTCAGATCACGCGTACCCGAAAGCGAGAATGCGCTGGGTAAAACTCTCCTGGCATCAGGAGACAGCTCGTTCGCTCCCGGAAAGACCAGAATGGCGGGAGGCCAAAGTGGGTCATGATCTGCCTCTTGCGGTGTTTGGTCTGAGCGGAATAGCAGCGGGATTTTTCGCGGGCCTGTTCGGCATTGGCGGCGGACTGATCCTGGTGCCCGTGCTGGTTTACGCGTTCACGACGACCGGGGCCGATACGCAACATGCGGTGGCGATGGCCCTCGGGACGTCGATGGCCGCGATCGTGTTCTCCGCTGCGCAGAGTGCCTACGGCCATTATCGTCGGGGCAGCACATCCACGGGAATGCTCCGCCGTGCCACGCCCTGCGTGATCCTCGGTGTCACACTCGGCAGCGCCGTGGCTGCGGAATCGCCGGCCGTGCCACTGCTGTCTTTTGTGGCCTGCTTCCAGCTGTTCGCGGCAGCGTTAATGCTAACAGATGTGTCGAAGCTCGGAGCGTTGCAGACATTGGCGCGGCGCGACTCGGCATTGAACATGTTCAGCCTGGCTTTTGGCGGCGTCGCTGCGCTCGCCGGGATAGGAGGCGGGACATTGTTTACGCCCTATTTCAAGGCTGCCGGCATGGAGCCGAAACTTGCGATCGGTACTTCGGCAGCCATCGGGTTGCCGATAAGCCTGGCGGGCGCGCTCACCTACGCCTGGGAAGGCCGCAATGTGCCCCTTGGTCATTGGATGATCGGCTACATCAGTTTGCCTGCGCTTCTAGCCATTGTTGCAGGAACCCTGTTGACGGTTCGCCTCGGTGTGGCAGTCGCGCACTGGTTGCCTGCAGGGGTGCTGGCGCGGCTCTTCGCCTTGTTCCTGGTGCTGAATGGCGCCCATATGTTGCTTTCGGCCTTGGTTTGAATCCTGCGGATTTGCCGCGAGCGGAAGCAGTCTCCCCGTCGGGACGATGACGGAGATGATGGCGACATCGCTACGCCAAAAACGTCCTTTGACGACGATCTCTGAAATGGCGTGATCAAGGGCCGGCCGACGGGGAATTGCTTGCGGCGGCGTCCGCCGATCTGCAGAGTGTTGCCGCCGCAGCACGACGGGCAAAACACCAAAACCGGCGCCTGTTTTGCCCGACCAGTCCAGCCCGTTTCGCAAAAATATTGGGGCGCCGGCCGCCACGGCCTCTTTTCGGCGGCGCAAGGCGATGTGTGTGATATCGTGGCGGCGCAACGAGGATGGCTGCGGCAAAATGAAGGGAAAGCTGATCACGGCCGTCGTCGGCGTGTGTATCGCTGCCGCGTCATGGGCCCCGCTGTGGATTGTCGAAGCCTACGATCGTTATGCGATGCCCGTCGGGCTCGGCCTGGTTGCTATTGCCGGCAGTCTTGTCGGCGGTGTGATCGCCGTGATCGGAGTTGCCGGCCTCGTGATCGAGGCCGCACGCGCTTCAAAGGCGCGATCCTGATCGGTACATCGTCCTTCTCTGCTGCGAGGCACGCCTTGCAATGAATGATCCAATCGCCAGAACCGTCGGCGCGCTGTTCATCGGTACGGATGACAGGGTGCTTCTTGGCTTGCGTGCGCCCTCGAAGAAAGTCTGGCCGTGCCATTGGGATACGATCGGCGGACACGTCGAGCCCGGCGAGAGCCTCGATGAGGCGCTGATCCGCGAAGTCCGGGAAGAAGTCGGGGTCATACCGACGCGGTTCAGATTGATCGCAACAATCAAGGAGCGTCAGCCGGAGCTCTATGGAGATGCATTGCATCATGTTTATGCCGTCACGCATTGGCAGGGCGGCGAGCCGGCCAACGTCTGCGACGAGCACACCGAGTTGAGATGGTTCAGCGTCGGTGAAATGCGCGCGCTGACGAACATCGTCGACCCCGATTATCCCCGGTTTGCTCAAAACGCCATGATGGGCAAAGGGGCCTGGCAATCCAGCCCTTCTTAATTCGCGGAAACGAAAGAGGGTTGCGCCTTCGGCCAACCCACCCTTCCGCTTTCTCCTCGCAATGGCGATGTGTAGACGATCACCGTATCGGCGGCGCGTACTGGATGCCGCCGGCGTTCCAGAGCTGGTTCAGCCCGCGCGGGATGTGCAGCCGCGACTTCGAGCCGACGTTGCGCTCGTAGACCTCGCCGTAATTGCCGACATGCTTGATGATGCGCACCGCCCAGTCCTTGGTCAGTCCGAGATCCGGACCGTAATTACCCTCGGTGCCGACTAAGCGCATGACGTCCGGCTTCTTCGACTTCAAGGCCTCGTCGATGTTCTTGGAGGTGACCCCGAGCTCCTCGGCGTTGATCATGGCATAGAGCGTCCACTTGACGATCATCATCCAGTCGTCGTCGCGCTGGCGCACCACGGGCGCAAGCGGCTCCTTGGAGATGACGTCGGGCAGGATCACCTGGTCGTTGCCCTTGGACATGTTGAGCCGCAGCGCATAGAGCTGGGAGATGTCGGCGGTGAAGGTGTCGCACTTGCCGTCCTCATAGGCCTTCACGACCTGGTCCAGCGCCGGGAATTTCATCTCCTCGTATTTCATGTTGTTGGCTTTGAAATAGTCGGCAAGGTTCAGTTCGGTCGTCGTGGCCGCCTGCACGCAGACCTTGCTGCCGTTGAGGTCTAGCGCGGAATTGATGTTGCGCGACTTGGGGATCATGAAGCCCTGGCCGTCATAATAGGCGACCGCCGGGAAGTAGAGATCGTAGTTCTCCTCGCGCGACATGTTCCACGTCGAATTGCGGGAGAGAATATCGACCTTGCGGCTCTGCAGTTCCTTGAAGCGCTCGTTGGCGTCGAGGGGGACGAACTTCGCCTTTGCCGGATCGTCGAAGATCGCGGAGGCCACCGCGCGGCAGAAGTCGACGTCGAAGCCGCTCCAGTTGCCCTTGTCGTCGGGGATGGAGAAGCCGGGCAGGCCCTTGTTGACGCCGCACAAGACTTCGCCCCGGCGAACCGTGCGCTTCAGCGTGCGGGTGTCGTAGAACTCATAGACGATGGCGCAGATGGCAACGAGAACTGCAACCGCGAGCCCGATCAGCAGGCCGCCTCGGAATGTGCGAAACATTTGTCTCTCTCGATAACCGATGGAGTGGGGAAAGTCGCGGGCGGATTACAGTTCGGGCCTCTGGCGAATGACCACCTTGGTGCCGACGGGCACGCGAGCGTAGAGGTCAGAAACGTCGGCGTTGACCAGGCGGAAGCAGCCGGACGACACCTTGGTGCCGATGGTGTCGGGCCGGTTGGTGCCGTGGATGCGGTAGACCGTGGCGCCGAGATACATCGCACGGGCGCCGAGCGGATTGCCCGGACCGCCGGCCATGAAGCGCGGCAGATAGGGCTGGCGCGCGATCATCTCCGGTGGCGGCGTCCAGTCCGGCCATTCCTTCTTGTTGGTAATGGTGACGAGCCCCTGCCACTGGAAGCCGTCGCGGCCGACGCCGATGCCGTAGCGCAAAGCGCGGCCGCCGGGCTGGATCAGGTAGAGGTGACGCTCCGCGGTGGAGACGATGATGGTGCCCGGTGCCTCGGTGGTGCGGTAGAGCACCATCTGCTTCTGCCATTCCGGGTCGAGCTCGTAGGAATTGTCGGCGACGAGGCCGGGTTGATCGCCCGGGTCCTGGCTTTGCGCGAAACTCGGTGTTGCCGAGAGAGAAAGTCCGATCGCGGCCGTCAACATTGGGATCAGGTGGCGAAGCTTCATCGCAGCTCTCTCCTTATTGTCGCGCGGCTTGTAGCACCGTTCGCCAAATCACGGGAACCATCAAATCTGAGCGGTCATTTGATGGCAAGTTAAAGGCATACGGAGGAATGCGTTCAGAGTCCGTCACTTAGCGGACGCATGAAGCGTGCCTTGGAGGGCCGATTTGCGGGCGAAATGACCCCAGACGTAGAGCGACCCGGAAGGGGGGCATCCCGTCCGGGTCTTGGGTCTACTTGGGGGTCTAACTGGCTCCGCTTGGGGATCACGGAGCAAATTCGACGGTTATGGTTCTAGCAGCCGAGTTTTTCCGGGTGATTTCGCCGATTGTTTCAATTGTTTCGTCGCTGGAAATTTTTTGGCAGGGCCAAAAAAGACTTTGGCAGGGCCCGGGAGGTCCCGAAACCCTGCCAAATGTTTGATTCTACTACATTTTAAGGCCGCCTCTAGGCTGCCAGGCTGTCCACGCCGGCGCCCTTCAGGAGGTCGGCCAGCTGTTTGCGGGCATAGAACATGCGGGTCTTCACCGTGCTCTGGGGAATGCCGATGATCTGGCCGACTTCCTCGACCGACTTCTCATGATAGTAGACGAGGTTGATGATCTCGCGATGGGCCGGCGACAGCTTGGCCACGCAGGCGCGCAGGATCTGCCGCGTGTTCGAGCGATCCAGCGACTTTTCCGGCGTGTCGGAGTCGTCGGCGATCTCGCGCACTTCCTCCTGATCGATGTCCTCGAAGCGCCGCTGGCGCAGCGAGGTCAGCGCCTTGAAGCGCGCGATCGACAACAGCCAGGTCGACACCTGCGAGCGGCCTTCGAACTGGCTGGCGGTGCGCCAGACGTCGAGGAACACCTGGCTGACGAGGTCTTCGGCCATGGTGGTGTCGCGCACGATGCGCAGGATGAAACGATAAACCCGTACGTTGTGGCGGGAGTAGAGCGTATGCATCGCCGTGCGGTCGCCATCGGCGATACGCGCGAGAAGCATCTCGTCCGAAGTCGTCTGAGCAGCTATGATGCTCTGGCGTGCCGCGGCGTTGATGGCGATGACGTTCTGCATGACAGTCTCCCGGTGGCACCGCTTGTGCGGCGCTTCGTTGCCGGAAAGTGTTAATGAGCCAAGGTTTCCGGACTTCTGCACCAAAAGAGAAAAATGGTTTCGTGCAGGGGAGAATTGTTTCGTCGCTGGCCTGGCGACGAAACATACGCGGCGAAATTGTGAATATTTTCAATGCGCGGAAAATGCCGTCATTTCAGCCGGCCAGAAGTTCCAGCCGCGACAAAATGGCCTTGTTTTATGCCTTGTCGCCGGCCGGCGAAAACAGGTAGCCACCGCCTCTGATCGTGCGGATCACGGCGGGCTTGGTCGGGTCGGGTTCGATCTTGCGGCGGATGCGCATGATGCGAAGGTCGACCGCGCGGTCGAAGGCCTCGCTGTCGCGGGCATTGGCCAATTCCAGCAGCCGCTCGCGCGACAGCACCCGCTTCGGGTTGGCGGCGAACACTTTCAACAGGCCGAACTCGGACGCGGTCAACGGATGCTCGTTGCCTTCGTCGTCGCGCAGCGCCTGGGCTTCGAGGTCGAGCCACTTTGTTCCGAACCGAACCAGTTGCTCCTTGCCCGCCTTGCCGGCGGCTTCGGTCGTCGCGGGCGCCGATTTGGCCGGCGTGCTCCGCCGCAGCACCGAGCGGATGCGCGCCATCAATTCGCGAAGCTCGCACGGCTTGGCGACATAGTCGTCGGCGCCGAGCTCGAGCCCGACCACGCGGTCGATCGGGCTTGCGGTGGCGGTGAGCATGATGACGGGGACGTTGGTGCGGCTCTTCAGGTCGCGGATGATGGAGAGACCATCTTCCTCGGGCATGTTGAGGTCGAGCACCACGAGATCGGGCGCGGCACCCGTCTCGATCGCGCTGCGCAGAGTTTTACCGCCGTCGCACAGGGTCACGACGAAGCCGTGCATCTTCAAATAGTCGCCGACCATCTCGCGGGCCGGCGCCTCGTCATCGACGATGATGATGTGCTGGCTCTGGGTCATGACAGCTCGGCCGCGGGCAGGGTGACGGTGAAGGTCGAACCCTTGTTGGGGCCGGGGCTGGTCGCGGTCACCTCGCCGCCATGCATGTCGATGATGCGCTTGACGATGGAGAGCCCGAGACCGGTCGAGCTTTCACCGGCGGTGGGCTTGGCCGAGAGCCGCTGGAAACGGCCGAACAGCCGCCCCAGATCCTCCGGCGACAGGCCGGCGCCCTGGTCGGTGACGCGAATGACGGTGTTGTCGTCCTCATGAGACACCGTCACCGAGATCCTGCCGCCGATCGGCGAATACTTGATCGCGTTGGAGACGAGGTTGTCGATCGCCTCGCGGATGCGGTCGGTGTCGCACATCGTCACCATGTTCGGCGGCGCCGACACTACGATGGTTTGCTGCTTGTTGACCGCGAGCGGCCGGTTCGCTTCCGCTACCTCGCTCACGAGCGCTGCGACGTCGACCGGTTCGCGGCGGATGGTGATGTCGAAGGCATCCGCCATCGCGTCCGAGATCAGATGGTCGACCATCGAGGTGAGCCGCTTGGTGGCGTCGCGGATGTGTTCGATCTGGGCGGTGACGCTTTCCTTCGACGCCGCGGTCGAGATCAGCTCGGTCAGCATCTCGGTGCGGCCGAGGATGACGCCGAGCGGGTTCTTCAAATCGTGGGCGACGGTGCCGAGGATTTCGTTCTTGAAGCCGTTGGCGCGCTGCAGGCGGAGCCACTGCGCCGACAGGCGACGATTGGCCTGCATCAATGCGCGAGTGCGCTGGGCGACGCGGTCCTCGAGCTGGGTATTGGCCTCGTTGAGCTGCTGATAGAGGATCACGTTGTCGAAGGCGATCGACAGCCGGCTGCCGAAGATCTCCACCAGCGAGCGGTCGGTCTCCGACAATTGCCGCTCGGCCTGCAGCAGCACCACGACCTCGCGGCCGGATCCGGTGCGGACATAGAGCACGGTGCGGTGATCGACGAACTCGTGCTTGCGGCGCTTGAAGGCGGCTTCCACCATGATGCGCAAATCGGTATCGAGCGACTTCGAGCCGGCCTTGCCGATG
This sequence comes from uncultured Alphaproteobacteria bacterium, assembly GCA_963732085.1. Classification (GTDB taxonomy): domain Bacteria; phylum Pseudomonadota; class Alphaproteobacteria; order Rhizobiales; family Xanthobacteraceae; genus Bradyrhizobium. Next base: position 689,131 of record CAVSYJ010000005.1, read on the forward strand.
AAACGGCTGTAGCAGCCGCTGCCGGCCAGGACCGAGAAGTCGTCTCTCCTGCTGCTGCCGTCGTCGCGCAGCACCAGGATGCCGGCGCAGTCGACATTGAGCAGCGAGGCAAGCTGGGTCAGCACGCCTTCGGCGAGGCGCTGCATCGAATGGAAATCGTACAGGGTCGAGGCGGCGTCGATGATGATCTCGAGCCCGCGCCTCGTCTGCAACATGCGCTCGAGCTGCTGGTAGCTGCGCAGCGCCGCGGTGAGCGAAGTGAACAGCTTGTCGGCGGTGAGTTCGGTCTTCGCCTTGTAGTCGTTGATGTCATACTGGACGATGACGCGGCGCTCCGGCGCCTGGCCCGGCTGGCCGGTACGCAGGATGATGCGGACGGTCTCGTTGTGGATTTCGTTCCGGATAAATTCGACGAGCTCGAGGCCGGCGACGTCGGTCTCCATGATGACGTCGAGCAGCACCGCGGCAATATCCGGGTTGTCGCGCATCAGGGTGCGGCCCTCGGCCGCCGAATAGGCGGAGACGATTTCCAGCCCCGCGCCGTTCAGGCTGTAATCGGACAGGGCAAAGCGCGTGCCCTCATGCACGGCCTGATCGTCGTCGATGACGGCGATCTTCCACTTGCGCACGGACGAGTTGTCCGGAACCGTCCCGGTGTCGTCGATCAGGTGGAGGACATCGTCCTGTTCGGCCATTCCGCGTTTCCGTCCAAAATCTCAGGGGCCGCGCCCTTGGCGACCCGAGGCATCATAATGCGAAAAGTGGTGCCTTGTCCCAGTCTTGACTTCAGCATCATGCGCCCGCCGAGCTGCTGGGTGACGAGGTTGTAGACGATATGGAGGCCGAGTCCGGTGCCGCCTTCGTTGCGGCGCGTCGTAAAGAAGGGGTCGAAGGCCTGGCGCTGCACGTCCGGGGTCATCCCGGCGCCGTTGTCGGCGAAGTTGATCTCGACGTCGTCATGGCCGCGCGGCCGCGCCGCGATCGCGATCGTGCCCGCGCGCCCGTCGGCGAAGGCGTGATTGACGGCATTGAGGAACAGGTTGGTCAGGATCTGGCCGTAGGAGCCCGGATAGCCGTCGATGATGAGGCCTTCCGGCACGTCGAGGGTGAGCTCGATCGGCGCGCGTTTCAGCACGGGCCGCAGGCTCGCGATGATCTGGTCGGTGGCCTCGCCCAGCGAAAACTGCCGGCGCTCGGCATGCGAGCGGTCGACCGCGACCTGCTTGAACGACTGGATCAGCTCGCCGGCGCGATGAAGGTTGGCGACCAGCTGCGCCGACGCATCGCGCGAGGTGCGGACGAAGTCTTCCAGTTGCGAGCGGCGCAGGCCGCTGTCGGAGCGCAGCTCGGCCTCGAACATTTCGGTGCGCCGGGCAAAGGAGGATGCCACCGTGAGACTGATGCCGATGGGGTTGTTGACCTCATGCGCGACGCCGGCGACGAGACCGCCGAGCGCCGCCAGCCGCTCGGCGTCGATCAGGTTCTGCTGCGCGGCATTCAGTTCGAGCAGCGCGCTCTCGGCCTTCTCCTTCGAGGTGCGCAGCTCCTCCTCGGTGCGGCGTTTGGCGACGGCGTTTTCGCGGAACACCTCGACCGCGCGCGCCATGGCGCCGACCTCGTCGCGAGCGGTGGTGCCCTGCACCTCGCGGTCGTAGTCGCCGATGGTGATGGCGCGCATCGCGGTCATGATCTGCTGCAGCGGCAGGCGGATCGACAGCGCGATCAGCACACCCGCGGTCAGGATGATGCCGAGGAAGATCACGGCGATGGACAGAACTCGTCGGGAAATGTCGGACAGCGTCCGGTCGAAGGTCTCCTGCGCTTTCTGCTCGCGCTCGCGCATCTTCTTCGAAAGCTCGTCGATCGCGCCGATCTCCTCGGCCTGGGTCGCGTCGATGGTGTTGCGCAACAGCTCGGTGCGGCTGTTGAGCTGTTCCGACAGCTTCGAGAGCCCCTCGCGCAGCGCCGCCGTGCGTCCCTGCAGGCGTAGCAGCGCCAATCGTTGCAGGTCGTTCTCGGCGAGATCGTTCATGACCGGAATGGTCTTCTCGATGGTCTCGGTGTTGCGGCGTGCGTCCTCGGCGGAGGCGGTGGTGAACGAGAGATAATAGGAGTTGGCGGCGACCAGCAGCGCGGTGAAGGCTTCGCGGGACTTGCCGAGCGAGGGCCAGATCAGCGCATCGCGATGACCGGTCGCGCCTTCGATGATGGAATAAAGCCCGGCCATGTCCCTGGCGGGTCCCTGCACCTGCTCCTCATAGGTCCTGGCGATCGAGGTCTGCAAGGTGCGCAACTCGCCGAAGCCGTTGAGGAAGCGGTCGGTGACCCGCTCGAGCTCTTCCACGGATCCCGACAACATCGGATCGGTCGAGGCGCGCGTGGTCAGCGTGCCCAGCACGGCCTCGCGCAGCAGCAATATTTCCGCGAACAGGTCCGGGCTCGGCTGGTTGATGTAGCGGTGGATCAGGTTCTGCAGCCGGCCCGTCTCGCTTTCCAGCAGCGCCAGGATCTTGTCGGACTCGCGCACCTGCCGCACGTCGTCCCAGGCCGTGCCCAGCACCTTGGCGCCGTTCCAGATCAACAGGGACAGCACCACGACGACGGCGGAATTGAGCAGCGCGATCGACAGGATGCGCCAGCGGATCGGCACCGCGCGCAACAGGCCGACGATGCGTGCGCGGAATTGCGCCGAAAAACTCACCGGCCGGTCTGCAACTGTTCTGGTCAGGAGCGCCGCCAAGCCTCACTCCACCTTCCGGATGCGGTCGATCAGCTGCGCCGAGGCGGGGTCGCTCTTTGCCTTGTCATAGAGCGTCGCCATCGCTTCCTCGAACGGCTTGCGGTCGATATCCTTCACGATGACCACGCCTGCGGCCTCTGCCTTCGTGCGCGACTGGTCCTCGAGGTCGCGCCATTTCTCGCGCATGAACTGGCTGGAGCGCAGCGCGCTCTCGCGAAAAATCTTCTGGTCTTCCGGCGACAGGCTGGTCCACGCCTTGTGCGACATCACGAGCACTTCCGGGCTCATGGTGTGCTCGGTCAGGGTGTAATAGCCGGCGAACTTGTAGTGGTCGGTCGTGACGAAAGACGGCCAGTTGTTCTCGGCGCCGTCGATTAGCCTGGTGGCGAGACCGGTCAGCACCTGGCCATAGGGCAGTTCGACCGGTTCGGCGCCGAGCGCCCTGATCATGTCCGACATCAGTTCCGATTGCTGCACGCGAATACGAAGTCCTTTGAGGTCGGCGAGCGAACGCACCGGACGCACGTTGTTGTAGATCGATCGCGCGCCGGAATTGTAGAAGGCCAGGCCGACGAATCCGAACGGTTCGAAGCTGCCCAGGATCTCGTTGCCGATCGGGCCATCCAGCACCTTCTGCATATGCTCAATCGAGCGGAACAGGAACGGCATCGCCAGCACATTCATCGCCGGCACGAAGTTCCCGATCAGCGCCACATTGGTACGATTGAGGTCGATCGCGCCGACGCGGGTCTGCTCGATGGTCTCCTTTTCCTCGCCAAGCTGGCGCGAATGGAAAACGCGGATTTGCAGCCGTCCGCCGCTGCGTTCTTCCACCAGGCGGCCCATGTAGCCCAAAGCCTGGACCGTCGGGTAGTCTTCGTTCTGGGTATCGGCCGCGCGAAATTCGCGCGCAAAAACGCTCGTCGGCGCCACCACGATCAGCAACAGCGCAACAACGAGGATCAAGGTCCGCGGAAGGTCGGCGCGGTACACAGGCAACGTCTTCCCCTTGTTGATGGTGTCTGCAGCCGGTGGAAAAGGTTCAACGGTTTTTTGGCAGAGGCGGGCGAGAACGCTATTGTGCCGACCGCGGAATGATCGTCAATGGCGGGATCGGCGTCCGGACTTTTACGGAATGATGGCCGAGGCAAATCGAATGGTTCCAGGGTGAGATCGGCATTCAGAGTCCTGCAATTTGCGGCGTTAACCATCGCGATCGTGTTCGCGCGGCCGGCCTTTGCGGTCACCGACATCCAGTGGTGGCACGCAATGTCGGGCGAACTCGGCAAGCAGCTGGAGAAGCTGGCCGCCGATTTCAACGCCTCGCAATCCGACTACCGGATCGTGCCGACCTACAAGGGCAACTATACCGAGACTGTCACCGCGGCGATCTTCGCGTTTCGTTCCCGCAGCCAGCCGGCGATCGTGCAGGTCAACGAGATCGCGACCGCAACCATGACGGCGGCCAAGGGCGCGATCTATCCGGTCTACGAATTGATGCGGGACGAGCACGAGCCGTTTACGCCGGAAGCGTATCTGCCGGCCGTGTCCGGCTATTACGCGGACGCGCGCGGCAATCTGCTGTCGTTCCCGTTCAACGCCTCGACCCCGATTCTCTATTACAACAAGACCATGTTCCGCGACGCGGGCCTCGATCCCAACGTTCCGCCGCGGACGTGGCCGGAGCTGGGAGCTGCCGCGAAGAAGCTGCGCGATCGCGGTGTGGTCTGCGGCTTCACCACATCGTGGCCGTCCTGGATCAATGTCGAGAATCTCTCGGCGTTCCACAATCTGCCGCTGGCGACGCAGTCCAACGGGTTCGGCGGGCTGGATGCGGCGCTCGATTTCAACAATTCGGTGGTGGTGCGCCACGTCGCCCAGCTTGCGGAATGGCAGACGACCAAGGTGTTCGACTATTCGGGCCGCGCGCAATCGGCCGAGCCACGCTTCCAGAACGGCGAATGCGGCATCTTCATCGGCTCGTCGGCGACGCGCGCCGATATCAAGGCCAATTCGAAATTCGATGTCGGTTACGGCATGATGCCGTACTGGCCCGATGTCGCGGGTGCGCCGCAGAACACCATCATCGGCGGCGCCACGCTCTGGGTGCTGCGCGACCGGCCGCGCGCGGAATACAAGGGCGTGGCGAAATTCTTCTCGTTCCTGTCGAAGCCGGAGGTGCAGGCGGCCTGGCACCAGAACACCGGCTATTTGCCGATCACGCGCGCCGCTTTCGAGCTGACGCGCAAGCAGGGCTTTTATGACCGCAATCCCGGCGCCGACATCTCGATCGAGCAGATCACGCTGAAGCAACCGACCGAGAATTCGAAAGGTGTGCGGCTCGGTTCCTTCGTGCTGATCCGCGACGTGATCGACGACGAGCTCGAGCAGGCGTTCTCGGGCAAGAAGTCTGCACAGGCGGCGATGGATTCCGCGGTCGAGCGCGGCAATCGGCTCTTGCGCCAGTTCGAGCGCGCAAGCCCGGATCGGTAATGACGCGTCAGCGCGTGCTGCCCTCGAGTTTCGCGAGCGCTTTGTCGATTTGTTCGACCGCGTAGCGTTCGATGTCGGGTTGGGTCATCGCGTCGCCTGCATTCCGCGTTTGTGCGAAGCCGGCGGCTCCGATGTCCTGCTGCAATCCATCGATGCCCTGCAGCACCGGCTCGGACAACGATCGTTTGTCGAGACGCGGCAATACAAATCCAAACAGCGTCGCTGCCGCGATTGCTTCACCGGCGAGTTGCAGCGCCAATGCGAGACCGCCGAGCCCGATGAGTGCGAAGCCAAAATCGGCCGATCGGCCGCTTGCCTGGAAGATTTGCCGATAGCCGCGCAACGCTGCCATGGGATTACCAATCTGCACGTGAAGCGCCGCGATGCGGGATGAAGCCATGTTCGCCCAAAATCGGTTGCCCGAACTGGTGGCGACCGCCAGCGCGTGTTCGCAGGCCTTCAACGCGGCCGTGGGATCGGAGTGCGACAGCGCCTCGGACTTTCCGAGGTGAGCGAGACTTATCGAGCTGGGTACACGGGTCGCATCTGCTGCCGCGGTGACACCGTCCGCGATCGACACCGCCTCGTCGTATTGTCCGGCGTAGGAAAGTACGAAGGGCAGGGAGGCGAGACAAAACCGGTCGACACGATCCGCCGGATGCTCGGCTCCCTTTCGGATCAACGTGATGGCATCGTCTAGATTGCCCTCGATCAGCGCGATGGTAGCAAGGTCAGAGAAGACCCAGACAAATGCATCGAACCCGGGACGGTCGAGCAGGGCAGTGGCCTCATTGCCAAATCGTTTTGCATCCTCCATCCGGCCGATGCTCCAGGCGCTGCTGGCGGCCCAGCTCAGGATATAAACCAGCCGCCGATGTTCCGCCGCACGTGCGGCGTCCACGATTTCTTCGGCCCAGAGCGCGGCTTCCTCGCGTAATCGAAATCGTCCCATGTCGCCGATATTGGAAGCGATGCCCACGGCGACGTCGACATCGGCGCGATCGGTCGCCCAGCGGAACGCCGCGCGCAGATTGTCGATCTCGCAGTCGAGCCAGTCATAGGCCGCCGACTGTTTCGGGCTCAGCCACAGCTTGAATTTGGCGCCGGCATCATCGGCAAAGTAGCGTGCATGCCGGGCGCGAACGCCTCCGCCTCGGAGATTGTGACCAATTGCTCCTCGGCGAACTGTCTGATCGTCTCCAGCAAGCCGTAGCGAATGCCGGCTCCAGACCGTTCGACATTGACCAGCGATTTGCGCACCAGCGAATCGCAGATGTCGAGAATGTCAGATGCGGCAATCTCGCCTCCGGCGCAGACGCTTTCAGCCGCTTCGAGCGAGAAGCCGCCGTAGAACACCGAGACGCGCGCCAGCACGGTCCGCTCGGCCGGGGTCAGCAGGTCGTAGGACCATTGCACGGCATGGCGCAGCGTCTGGTGACGCTCCAGCGCGCGCCGCGCGCCGCCGGTCAGCAGCCGAAAACGTTCATTGAGCCGATCGCGGATTTGCGACGGGCTCATGGCGCGGACCCGCGCGGCGGCGAGCTCGATTGCCAGCGGAATGCCGTCAAGCCGCCGGCAAATCTCGGCGATCGCCGCCAAATCGTTGGCGGCGTCGAAGTCGGGCGCGACCGCGCGGGCGCGATCGATAAACAAGGCCACGGCAGGCGACTGTGCGCCGTCCCGGAAGCCGAGCGAGGGCACCGGCCAGATCCGCTCGCCGTCGACCATCAGCGCCTCGCGGCTGGTGGCGAGCAGGCTGACGTCCTTGCAATTCGTCAGCAGCAGATCGGCGAGAGCGGCGCTGGCCTCGATGAGGTGTTCGCAATTGTCGAGCACGACGAGAATTTGCCGCCCGGCAAGCGCGGTGGCGATGCTCTCCTCGATGGTCTTGCCCTGCTGTTGTGCGATTCCGAGCACTGCTGCGACTGCGTGGCCGATGGCGCCGGGGTCGGCGATCCCCGCAAGCTCGATCAGCCAGGCGCCGTCCTTGTAGGTGGCCGCAGCGTCGGCCGCGGCTTGCACCGCCAGTCGCGTCTTGCCGACGCCGCCGACGCCGGTGAGCGTCAGGAGCCGCGCTTCGCGCAGCAGTTTCCGCACCTCGGCGAGGTCGCTATCGCGACCGAGGAAGCTCGTCGCCTGCGCCGGCAGATTGCCGGGCAGCGAATCCAGCGTGCGCAAAGGCGGAAAGCTCGCCTTCAGCCCCTCGGCCTTGACCTGAAACAGCCTTTGCGGCTGGGAGAGATCGCGGAGCCTGAACTCGCCGAGATCGTCGAGCGCAACTCCGTCGGCAATGGCGGCCGTCGATGCTGCGACGATGATCTGGCCGCCATGCGCGGCCGCCATGGTGCGAACGGCGCGATTGATCGCCGGTCCGAAGTAATCGTCGCCGCGCGGCTCGGCCTCGCCGGTGAGTACGCCCATGCGCACCGGCAGTTCGAGCGTCAGTTGTGCAGCGATTGCTGCCTCGACGGCAGGTTTCGCCAGCGCGAAGGCGGCGAGCACACCATCGCCGGTGTGCTTGAACATCCAGCCGCCATGCCGTTCGATCGCATCCCGCAGCGTGGCATCATGTTTGGCCAGCGCCGTGCGCATCGTTTCCGGCTCTTCTTCCCATCGCCGGGTCGATTGCTCGATATCGGTGACCAGGAAAGTGACCGTGCCGGCCGGCCGCGCTGTCATCGGTGGATTGGTCCGTGGGGCGTCATTCCCTGAACTGTATCAGCTTTGCTTCGCAGGAGGTTCCGCCTAGCAAAGAGGCAATCCTGCCGCTTTGTATGCAAGCCCGCGGCATAAAAATTGGAGTTGCGGGCGGATATTTTCTCATTCTAATTCAGTAACTTAGAATGATCTTAAGCATTCATTAACGCTTGGCACGAACCTTGCGACATCGGCTCCAAAACCCCCGTTGTGTTGGAGCCCTGCATGAAGCGCCGCGATTTCCTCAAATCCGTTTCCGGTCTGGCGGCAGGCGCGCTCGCGCCCACGGCGCCCGCGATCTGGTCGCCGGCCAAAGCCGACGCGCGCTCCGAGACGCTTTTGATCGTCAGCGAAGGCGGCCCGAACAATCTCGACATCCACGGCGTCGGCACCAACGTGCCCGGCTATGAGGTGTCGTGGAATTGCTACGACCGGCTGATCAGCCACGAGATGAAGAGCGGGCCGGGCGGCGTGCCCTATTACGACCGCGACAAGTTCAAGGGCGAACTCGCCGACGACATGAACATCTCCGACATGTCGGTGACGTTCAAGCTGAAGAAGAATGCCAAATTCCATGACGGCACGCCGGTGATGGCGAAAGACGTGAAGTGGTCGCTCGATCGCGCGGTCAGCGTCGGCGGCTTTCCGACCTTCCAGATGAGCGCGGGCTCGCTGACCAAGCCGGAGCAGTTCGTCGTCGTCGACGACTCGACCGTGCGCGTCGACTTCATGAAGAAGGACCGGCTGACGATCCCCGATCTCGCGGTCATCGTGCCCTGCGTCGTCAACTCGGAACTGGTGAAGAAGAACGCCAGCGAGAAGGATCCCTGGGGTCTCGAGTACACCAAGCAGCAGACCGCGGGCTCCGGCGCCTACAAGGTGACGAAGTGGACCGCCGGCACCGAAGTGGTGATGGAGCGCAACGACGATTGGGTCGGCGGCCCGATGCCGAAGATCAAGCGCGTGATCTGGCGCATGGTGCCGCAGGCCGGCAACCGCCGCGCGCTGCTGGAGCGCGGCGACGCCGACATCTCCTATGAGCTGCCGAACAAGGACTTCCAGGAGATGAAGGCGGAGAAAAAGCTCGATGTCGTCTCGCTGCCGTTCTCCAACGGCATCCAGTATATCGGCATGAACGTCACCCAGCCGCCGTTCGATAATCTCAAGGTGCGGCAGGCCGTGGCCTACGCGCTGCCCTACCAGAAGATCATGGACGCGGTGATGTTCGGGCTCGCCAACCCGATGTTCGGCGCGGCTGCCGACAAGCCGACCGAGGTCGCCTGGCCGCAGCCGCACAAATACAGCACCGACATGGAGAAGGCGAAGGCGCTGATGGCGGAAGCCGGCGCCCAACGGCATCGAGACCACGCTGTCGTTCGACCTCAACTTCGCGCAGGTCAACGAGCCGCTGTGCGTGCTGGTGCAGGAGTCGCTCGCGCAGATCGGCATCAAGACCACGATCAACAAGATCCCCGGCGCCAACTGGCGCACCGAGCTGACCAAGAAGGTGCTGCCGCTCTACACCAACGTGTTCTCGGGTTGGCTCGATTACCCCGAATACTTCTTCTACTGGTGCTATCACGGCAACAATTCGATCTTCAACACCATGAGCTACAAGTCGCCGGAGATGGACAAGCTCATCGACGGCGCGCGCACGGCTGCGGCGGCGGGCGACAAGGCGACCTACGACACCGACGTCAAGGGCTTCGTCGATCTCGCCTTCACCGACATCCCGCGCATTCCGCTGTTTCAGCCCTACGTCAACGTCGCGATGCAGAAGAACATCTCGGGCTATCAGTACTGGTTCCATCGCCGGCTCGACTATCGCTCGCTGGTGAAGGCGTGAGGAAGGCGAATAGTGAGTGGCGAATAGCGAATAGGGAGTAGCGAATGGAAAATGGCAACAGCGGACGTCTATTCGCCATTCGCTCACTCGCCATTCGCGCGCGAGACGCGCGGCGGGAGCGCTTGCCATGCTGAGCCTGATCGGCAAGCGATTGATGTTCGCGATCCCGAGCCTGATCGGGGTCGTCATCGTCACCTTCCTGCTGACGCGCGCGCTGCCCGGCGATCCCGCGGCCTATTTCGCCGGCCCCGCGGCGACCAAGGAAGCGATCGAGCAGATCAGGAAGAAGCTCGGCTTCGACAAGCCGCTGATCGAGCAGTTCTTCCGCTACACAAAGGATCTCGCTCATGGCGATCTCGGCAATTCGCTGACCACCGGCCAGCCGGTCGCGGCCGAAATCCGCAATCGCCTGCCGGCCTCCGCCGAGCTGACCTTGCTCGGCCTCGTCATCTCGGTTGCGATCGCGCTGCCGCTCGGCGTGCTTGCGGCGACACGGCCGGGTAGCTGGATCGATCATCTCTGTCGCATCACCACCACCGCCGGCGTGTCGCTGCCGGTGTTCTTCACCGGCCTGGTGCTGGTCTATGTCTTCTACTTCCTGCTCGGCTGGTCGCCGGCGCCGCTTGGCCGGCTCGACGTGTTCTACAGCGCGCCGCCGACGGTGACCGGCTTCTACCTGATCGACACCCTGATCGCCCGCGACTTCGAGGCATTTCGCTCCGCGCTGAGCCAGCTGCATTCTGCCGGCGGCGACGCTTGCGATCTTCTCGATGGCGCCGATCGCGCGCATGACGCGTGCCTCGATGCTGTCGGTGCTCGCCTCCGACTTCGTCCGCACCGCGCGCGCCAGCGGCCTGTCGCCGTCGACCGTGATCGTCACCTATGCCTTCCGCAACGCCATGCTGCCGGTGATCACCACGCTCTCGATGGTGTTCTCCTTCCTGCTCGGCGCCAATGTGCTGGTCGAGAAAGTGTTCGCCTGGCCCGGCATCGGCTCCTACGCGGTGGAAGCGCTGATCTCTTCCGACTTCGCGCCGGTGCAGGGTTTCGTGCTGACCATGGCGGTCATGTATGTGCTGCTCAATCTCTTGATCGACATTCTCTACGGCGTCATCGACCCACGCGTGAGGTTGGAAGGATGAGTACGCGTCGTTCCCACTGCCGAGCCCGTCGCGCCCGCGCGCCCAAGCTCGGGCCTGTCGGCCATGATCGAGCAGACCCGCTATGTGCTCGGCGAGAACAAGGTCACGGCCTTTGCCTTTGGATTGCTGATGGTGATCTTGCTGGCAGCGCTGATCGGGCCCTATGTCGTGCCCTACGATCCGCTTGCGTCCAACACTGCGGTGGCGCTGAAGCCGCCGTCACGCCTGCACTGGTTCGGCACCGATCAGCTCGGCCGCGACATTTTCAGCCGCGTCGTGGTCGCGACCCGGCTCGACGCCTTCATCGCGATCGCTTCCGTCGTGCTGGTGTTCCTGATGGGCGGACTTGCCGGCATCGCCGCCGGTTATTTCGGCGGCTGGACCGATCGCATCGTCGGCCGCATCGCCGACACCATCATGGCGTTTCCGCTGTTCGTGCTGGCGATGGGCATCGTCGCGGCGCTCGGCAATACCGTGCAGAACATCATCCTCGCGACCGCGATCGTGAACTTCCCGCTTTACGCGCGCGTCGCCCGCGCCGAAGCCAATGTCCGCCGCAACGCCGGCTTCGTGATGGCGGCGCGGCTGTCCGGCAACAGCGAGTTCCGCATTCTGCTCGGCCACATCCTGCCCAACATCATGCCGATCATGATCGTGCAGATGTCGCTGACCATGGGCTACGCGATCCTCAACGCCGCCGGCCTCTCCTTCATCGGACTCGGCGTGCGGCCGCCGACCGCCGAATGGGGCATCATGGTCGCGGAAGGCGCGGGCTTCATGGTGTCGGGCGAATGGTGGATCGCGCTGTTCCCGGGCCTTGCGCTGATGATCGCGGTGTTCTGCTTCAACCTGCTCGGCGACGGCCTGCGCGACATCGTCGATCCCAGCGGAGGACGTGAGATGGTCTTGCGACGAGTTCGCTCTTTCTTCACCTCTCCCCGCGTGCGGGGAGAGGTCGATGCGCGCAGCGCCCGGGTGAGGGGGAATCTCCACGTATTCGTCCGCCTGTTGTATTCGCTGATCGATGCCCCTCACCCCAACCCTCTCCCCGTAAGAACGGGGAGAGGGGGCTGCAGCGCGCAAGCGGAGGACGTGAGATGGCCTCTACGCTGCTCGACGTGCACGATCTCACGGTCGAGTTCACCACCCGCCGCGGCATCGTCAAGGCGGTGCAGCATGTCGACATCTCCGTCGCCAAGGGCGAGACGCTCGGCATCGTCGGCGAATCCGGTTCCGGCAAGTCGGTGACGTCCTATGCCGTGATGCGCATCCTCGACCGCGCCGGCAGGATCGCCGAGGGCTCGGTGACGTTCTCCGGCATCGACGTCAAGAAGGCGCGAGCGAGGACGAGATGCGCGACCTGCGCGGCCGCGAAATCTCGATGATCTTCCAGAACCCGCGCGCCGCGCTCAATCCGATCCGCAAGGTCGGCGATCAGATCGAGGACGTGCTGCGCCAGCATGTGCAGCAGGCGCAGGTCGGCGACCGCGGCGAAAAGGCGATCGAGGCGCTGGAGCAGGTCAGGATCGCGCGCCCGCGCGAGCGCTATCACGCCTATCCGTTCGAGCTGTCCGGCGGCATGTGCCAGCGCGTCGTGATCGCGCTCGCACTCGCCTGCAATCCGCAGCTCCTGATCGCGGACGAGCCGACCACCGGTCTCGACGTCACCACGCAGAAGGCGGTGATGGATTTGATCGTCGAGCTGACCAAGCGGCGGGGCATGTCGACGATCCTGATCACGCACGACCTTGGTCTTGCCGCCGCCTATTGCGACCGCGTGGTGGTGATGGAAAAGGGCAGGGTGGTCGAGACCGCGAAGTCGGCTGATATCTTCGCGAAGCCCGAGCACCCCTATACGCGCAAGCTGATGCGCGCGACGCCGCGGGTCGGCGTGTCCTTGCGCGATTTGTTGCCGGAAGAAGAGGCGGCGCATTCTCCTCCACCTCTCCCCGCGTGCGGGGAGAGGTCGGCCCGCAAAGCGGGCCGGGTGAGGGGACTCTCCACACACCGTGCTGTCGGAGACAGCCCCCAGCCCGACCCTCTCCCCGTGAAGGACGGGAGAGGGAGAACAGCGAGTCTACAAAGCCGCTGCTCCTCGTCGAAAAGCTGGTGAAGGAATATCCGCGCCAGGGCGCGACCGCCATGCTCGGCAAATTGTTCGGCCGCAAGCCGCCGGTCGAGCAGGAGGTGTTCCGCGCCGTCGACGGCATCAGCTTTTCGGTCGGGCGCGGCGAGAGCGTCGGCCTCGTCGGCGAATCCGGCTGCGGCAAGTCGACCACGTCGATGATGGTGATGCGACTGCTCGACCAGACCTCGGGCCGCATCGCCTTCGACGGCGAGGAGATCGGCGCCATCATGCCGCAGTCCTTTGCGCGGTTGCCGTTGCGCAGCCGCATCCAGATGGTGTTCCAGGATCCGACCGACAGCCTCAACCCGCGCTTCACCGCGGTGCGCGCCATCGCCGATCCGATCCTGCAACTCGGCAACATCAGGGGCCGCGACGCGCTGCGCACCCGCTGCGAGGAACTCGCCGGCATGGTCGGCCTGCCCATCAACCTGCTCGACCGTTTCCCGCATCAGCTCTCCGGCGGACAGAAGGCCCGCGTCGGCATCGCGCGCGCGATTGCGCTGCACCCGAAGCTCGTCATCCTGGACGAGCCGACCGCGGCGCTCGACGTCTCCGTGCAGGCGGTGGTGCTGAACCTGCTGCAGGACCTCAAGCACAAGCTCGGCATGAGCTATCTGTTTGTCTCCCATGATCTGAATGTGGTGCGGCTGCTGTGCGATCGTGTCATTGTGATGCGGACGGGACGGATCGTCGAGCAGGGTTCGTCCGAGGCCGTGCTTGGCAATCCGCAGGATGCCTATACAAAGGAGCTGCTGACGGCGATCCCGCATCCGCCGTTGCCGGTCTGACAAAAAAAGAGAAACGGGAGAGACATGTCCGAAGGAAGCATCGACGACTACATCGCCTCCGTCGCGAAAGCGCTGGCGTTGCCGATCGAGGACGCCTGGAAGCCCGCGGTTCGAGCCAATCTCGAAGTGTCGCTGAGGTTGGCGAAACTCGTCGACGAGTTTCCGTTGCCTGACGAGACCGAGCCCGCCAGTGTCTTTGTCGCCTGATCTCGCCATGACTGCTCCGATCATGTCGGCCTCCGATATCGCCAAGGCCGTCACGGCACGCAAGCTCTCAGCGCTGCAGGCGACTGACGACGCGCTGGCGCGCATCGCCAAGCACGATGAGCTTCTCAATTCCTTCACCGACGTCACCGCCGAGCGCGCGCGGGCGAAGGCGCGCGCCATCGATGCGGCGATAGCAGCGGGGAAAAATCCCGGACCGCTCGCCGGTGTGCCGTTTGCGGTGAAGAACCTGTTTGACGTGAAGGGGCTCAGCACGCGTGCCGGATCGAAGATCAATCGCGATCTCGCGCCGGCGTCGCGCGACGCGACCCTGATCGAACGGATGGAGGCGGCCGGCGCGGTGCTGGTCGGCGCGCTCAACATGGGCGAATACGCCTATGACTTCACCGGCGAGAACATGCACGACGGTCCCTCGCGCAATCCGCACGATCCGTCGCGGATGACCGGCGGCTCGTCCGGCGGCTCGGGCAGCGCGGTCGGCGGCGCGCTGGTGCCGATCGCGCTCGGATCGGACACCAACGGCTCAATTCGCGTGCCGTCGTCGTTCTGCGGCATTTTCGGCTTGAAGCCGACCTATGGCCGGCTGTCGCGGGCGCGCTCGTTTCCGTTCGTCGCGAGCCTCGATCATCTCGGTCCGTTCGCGCGCAGCGTCCGCGACCTCGCGCTGGCCTACGACGCGATGCAGGGGCCTGACGCGGACGATGCCGCCTGCACCACGCGGCCGCCGGAGCCGGCGACGCCGCTGCTGGCCGAAAACATCGCGGGCTTGCGGATCGCGCTCGCCGGCGGATACTTCCAGAAGAACCTGTTTCCCGAGGCGGTCGAAGCCGTCGCCCATGTCGCGAAGGCGTTGGGCGTGACGCGCATGGTCGACATTCCCGAAGCCGCGCGCGCCCGCGCCGCCGCCTATGTCATCACCACCACCGAAGGCGCTTCGCTGCATCTCGATCGCCTGCGCAAGCGGCCGAACGATTTCGATCCCGCCGTGCGCGACCGCCTGATTGCCGGCGCGATGGTGCCGGCCGCGCTGGTCGACCGCGCGCAGAAATTCCGCCGCTGGTATCGCGCGCAACTCGCCGAGATCTTCAAATCGGTCGACGTGCTGATCGCGCCGGCCACGCCCTGCGTCGCGCCGAAGATCGGCCAGGTCAATTTCACGCTCGACGGCGTCGAGCAGCCCGTACGCGCCAATATCGGCCTCCACACCCAGCCGATCTCCTTCATCGGCCTGCCGGTGGTCGCGGTGCCCGTGCCGCTTGAGCCGATGCCGATCGGCGTACAGATCATCGCAGCCCCCTGGCGCGAGGATATCGCATTGCGCGTCGCCTACGCGCTGGAACGGATGGGCGCGGTCGCGGCGCCGCCGCCGAGGGGGCTTTGATGGAGATCGATCTTCCCGACGTGCTCGCGGAAGTGACCGCGCAGTTCCAGCGTTACGAGAAGGCGCTGGTCAACAACGACGTCGCCGTGCTCGACGAGCTCTTCCACAGGGATGCCCGCACGCTGCGCTATGGCGTCGGCGAGAATCTCTACGGCTACAGCGAGATCGCCTCCTTCCGCGCGGCGCGTTCGCCGGCCGGGCTGATGCGCAGGACCGCGCGCACCATCATCACATCTTACGGCCGCGACACGGCGGTGGCCTCGACATTGTTCTATCGCGAGACTTTGCGCGGCAAGGTCGGGCGGCAGATGCAGACCTGGGTGCGTTTCGCCGAAGGGTGGCGGATCGTCGCCGCGCATGTCAGCATCATCGACGAGCCGAAGGGGACCACATGAGCCTCGACGATCTCCCCACCAAGTCGCCGCCCGCTGACGCCGTGGTCCGCCGCATCGACCGCGCCCCGCCGCAGGTCGTCAAGATCACGCGCGCCGAAGAGTTGCGGCTGCAACTCGCCGACGAGATCGTGCGCGGCGTGTTGCCGCCGGGCGCGGCGCTCGACGAGACCGACATCGCGCGGCGCTTTTCCGTGTCGCGCACGCCGGTGCGCGAGGCCTTGCGCCAGCTCGTCGCCTCCGGCCTGGTCGACGCGCGGCCGCATCGCGGCGCTGTCGTCGCGCAGCCGAGCCTCGATCGCCTGACCGGCATGTTCGAGGCGATGGCCGAGCTGGAGGCGCTGTGCGCGGGCCTTGCCGCCGAACGGATGACGCCGCTGGAGCGCCACAAGCTGGAAGCCGTGCATGAGGAGCTGCGCGTGCTGAGTTATGCCGGCAATCCCGACCGCTTCCACGAGGTCAACGAGCGCTTTCACAACACCATCTATGCCGGGTCGCAGAACGCCTATATCGCCGAGATGACCTTGGCGACACGGGTGCGGGTGCAGCCGTTCCGCCGCGCCCAGTTCCGCAATCTCGGCCGGCTGGCGAAATCGCATGCCGAGCACGACCGCGTCGTGGTCGCGATCATGCGTGGCGACAAGGCCGGGTGCTGCTTCCGCCATGCGCGCGCATATCGAACTGGTGCGTGGCGAGTACGAGGTCTACGCGGTGTCGGTGTGACTCTCTTCACCTCTCCCCGCCTGCGGGGAGAGGTCGGATTGCGAAGCAATCCGGGTGAGGGGGTACAGGTATCTCAACGATCTCGCTGGTGAGAGATGCCCCTCACCCCAACCCTCTCCCCGCAAGAGCGGGGAGAGGGAGTTCGACCTCCCGATCCGCTCGCAGCGAGAACTACTCCGCCGCGCGCTGCACTTCCTTCATATACGCGCGCCAACCCCCGAACGCGGAGATATCACGCGCGCCGTCGACGGCCGCGGCCTCGACCAAAAATCCCTTCACGCCGCGCCCGTCGGACAGCTTGATGGTGCCGATCGACAGCGGCGGCGGGATCGCGGCGACGAACTGCCCGAACGCCGCCGCCGACAGCGCCCACACTTCCAGCTCGATCGCCGCGCCCTTGCCGGGCTGCGACGCGCAGCATGCCGGGTTTCGGCGGCGTGGTGGCAAGCGCGTAGAGCTGATAGTCCGGCGCGGTGACCGCAGCTTCGAGCAATCGTCCCCCGAGGGCCGTCAGCTCACCGTTCAGCGCCATGCCCGAGAGATGCGCGCCGACCACGGCAATGGCGAGGTCGTCGCTGGCACTCGCACGTAACGGCGCCAGTGGCGGCTGGGTCAAGCCCTTGGCGCCGACCTTCAGCCGGGTGTCGGCATGGAAGACGCGCCCGATGCTCGCCAGCAATGCATCCCTGCCCGCGGGCGCAAGCAGCGTGATGCCGAACGGAATGTCGTCGCTGCGGATCGCCGACGGCAGCGCCAGCCCGCAGAGATCGAGCAGGTTGACGAAATTGGTATAGGTGCCGAGCCGGCTGTTGAGCTCGATCGGATTGGCCAGCACCTGCGCGGTCGAATAGGCGGTCGGCGCGGTCGGCAGCACGATTGCGTCCATATTGGCAAACGCGCGCTCGGCGATCTTGCGCAACCCCTGCAGGCGATACAGCGCCGAAAATGTTTCCGCCGCGGTCAGCCGGCTGCCCGCCGCGGTGATCTCGCGCGTCACCGGATGGATCGCGTCCGGTGACGACGCCAGCATGTTGCGGATCACCAGATAGCGCTCGGCGACCCACGGTCCCTCGTAGAGCAGCCGCGCGGTTTCGTAGAACGGCTCCATGTCGAATTCGACGAGTTCGGCGCCGAGCGCGGTCCAGCGCTTCAACGCTTCGCCATAGGCTGCTTCCGAGGCGCGATCGCCGAAGAAGATGAGCTGGCCATTTCGGGGAACGCCGAGCCGAAGCTTTTCTGGAAACGACGTGAGATCGCGCAGCGGCCGATCGCGCGAAAAAGGATCGGCGGGATCGGCGCCTGTCATCGCGGCGAGCGCCGTCACCGCGTCGTCGACGGTGAGCGAGAACACCGAAACGCAGTCGAGCGTTCGGCAGGCCGGCACGACGCCTGCGGTGGAGACCATGCCGAGGGACGGCTTCAGCCCGACGATGTTGTTGAGCATCGCCGGCACGCGGCCGCTACCTGCGGTGTCGGTGCCGAGCGCGAGCGGCACGAGGCCCGCGGACACCGCGACTGCCGAGCCCGAGCTCGATCCGCCCGGAATGAGATCGGCGCGCATCGGGTTGACGGGGGTGCCGTAGGGCGAGCGCGTGCCGTTGAGGCCGGTTGCGAACTGATCGAGATTGGTCTTGCCGATGACGATGGCGCCGGCCGCGCGCAGCCGCGCCACCGATGTCGCATCGTGCGCCGGTTGATAGGAGAAGGCCGGGCAGGCCGCCGTGGTCGGCAAACCCTTGACGTCGATGTTGTCCTTTACCGCGACGGGCACGCCGAACAGCGGCAATGCATTCGGGTCTTTCGTCGGCGAGACTCTCGGCCTCGGCGATTGCGTCCTTTTCGTCGCGCAGGCTGATGAACACGGCAGGATCGTTATAGGCACGGATACGCGCGTAGCTGCGTGCCACGGTTTCGGCAGGCGAGGTGCCCGCGCGATGCGCGGCGACGATCGCGGCAACCGTTTCAGTCACGCCAAACTCCCTGTCCTCGCTCCATCCTCATCGAAGCAAGCAGTATGCCATTGTGTACAAGAGAGGCAGCGCCGCACAGGCCGGAATAGGCTATTGCTGTCAATTATTTGGACTGGCCCCGCAGCGTTTTCGCAGCCAGACTCTTCGCCACCGCTGCCCAAATTCTAGACAGATACTCGTTGGCGCATGATCTCCGCGCAAACGCTTTGCGTTTGTCGCGAGGGAAAACCGCTACACACTTTTCCGGATCATGCGCTAGCTCGCGACCTTGCTGCTGCCCTGGGTGATCAGCCGCGCCGCGCGCTGGTCGCGGGCATGGATCCACAGCCAGCTCATCGCAACGCTGAGGCGGTTGCGCAGCCCGATCAGGAAATAGATGTGCGCAAAGCCCCAGATCCACCACGCGAGCGCGCCGCGCAGCTTGATGCGGCCGAAGTCGATCACGGCGAGCCGCTTGCCGATCTGCGCGAGGCTGCCGGCGTGCTTGTAATGGAACGGCGGCAGCGTGCGCCCTTCAAGCCGCGCCCTGATCAGCGAGGCAACGTAGCGTCCCTGCTGTTTGGCGGCCGGCGCAATCCCCGGCACCGGATTGCCGTCGGGTCCCGCGATAACAGTGGTGTCGCCGACCGCAAAAATATCGGGATGACCTGGCACGGTGAGGTCAGGCTCGACCTTGAGGCGGAAGGCGGGGTCGGCCGGCGCGTTCAGCCATTCGGCGGCGCGTGAGGCGCGCACGCCCGCGGCCCAGATGATGGTGCGCGCTTGCAGCTTGTTGCCGCCATAGACCACGCCGTCGGCCGAGCAGTCGGTGACGGGCGCGCCGAACATCACCTCGACGCCGAGGCCTTGCAGCGACGCGAGCGCGTAAGCCGAGAGGTCGTCGGGAAAGCCGGCGAGCACGCGGTTTCCCGCTTCGATCAGCACCACGCGCGCCTTGCGCGTGTCGATGTGGCGGAAATCCTTCGGCAGCGTATCCTTGGCGAGATCGGCGATGGTGCCGGCCATCTCCACGCCGGTCGGGCCGGCGCCGATGATGACGAAGGTGAGCAGCGCGTCGCGTTTTGCGGGATCGGTCTCGCGCTCGGCGCGCTCGAACGCGACCAGGATGCGCCGCCGCAAGTGTGGTGGCGTCCTCCAGCGTCTTCAGTCCCGGCGCGAACGGCTCCCATTCGTCGTGGCCGAAATAGGCGTGGCGCGCGCCGGTCGCGAGCACCAGCGTGTCGTAGGCAATGTCGCCGCCGTCATCGAGCGTGACGCGCTTGTTCGCCGCGTCGACACCATTGACGTTGGCGAACAGCGTCGTCACGTCGGGACGGTCGCGCAGGAGATAACGGATCGGCCAGGCGATCTCGCTCGTCGCGAGCGAGGCGGTCGCGACCTGATACAGCAGCGGCTGAAACAGATGATGGTTGCGGCGATCGATCAGCGTGATGTCGAGGCCCGCGCCGGCAAGACGATGCGTGGTCTCGAGGCCGCCGAAGCCGGCGCCGACGATCACCACGCGGTGGGGATGGGCCGTTGGCGTCGTCATGGAACAGGACTCCGGTTTCGTGCGCTGCACTTGAGCATGTACTCATTCGCGCCTCCCTTCCAAGTGCTCTTTTTCCAATGGGTCGATCGCGAAATGCCATCGATCTCAGGCGCGTTCCGGTTTGGCCGCGACGATGCGGCTGCCTGCCGGCAACCACCAGCCTGCGATGGCTCCGCCCAGCGAGAGAATGGCGGCCACCGTCATGGCCTCGGCAAATCCGCTGGTGAAACCCGCCGGCGAATTGCCGGCGCTGCTGCCGGAGAAGGTGGCGACCAGAAGCGCAACGCCAAACACACCGCCGAGGAATCGCCCCATGTTGAAGATTCCGGAGGCCTTGCCCATCTCGACGACCGCGACCGAACCCAGCACCGCATTCTGAACCGCGGGCATTGCCATCGACACGCCGACACCGGCGAGGATCAGCGGCGCGACCAGTGCTGGATAGGAAACGCCGGGCGCGACGATGCAGGCGATCCAGCCAAGCCCGATCGCCTGCATCACCAAGCCGGTGACGACCAGCGCGCGCTCGCCCACTTTATTCACCAGCGCGCCCGCGACCGGCGCCGTCACGAACAGCGTCGCGGTCCAGGGCAACAGGCGCAGGCCTGCGCCGAGCGGGGTGTTGCCAAGCGCGCTCTGCAACAGCTGCGGCAACAGGAACAGCACGCCGTACATGGCGGCGTAGAACAGGAAGCTTGCGAGAATGCCGGATGAAAACGCCCGCGCCCGAAACAGCCGCAGCGGCACCATCGGCGCCGCCGCTCGCAACTCCCACCCGATGAAGACGGTGGCCAGAACCAGTCCGCACAATAGCGCCGTCAACACTTCGGGACTGGTCCAGCCCGCGCCGTTGCCGCGCAGCAGCGCCCACACCAGCGCGAACGCTGCGGCCGCGACCAGCACAAGCCCGGCAAGATCGAGGCCGGCCTTCGGGCCAAAGCTCTCACGCAGCCGCGCGAAGATCATCAGCAGCGCGACGCCACCGATCGGCACGTTGATCCAGAAGATCCACTGCCAGCCAAAACCCTCAGTCAGCGCGCCGCCGGCGGCGGGGCCTGCGATCAGGGCAAATCCGGTCACGCTGCTGAAAATTCCGAGCGCCCAAGCCCGCGCTTCTCTGGAAAAGGCGCTACTCAACAGCGCCATCGCCAGCGGCATGACCAACGCCGCGGCCGCGCCCTGCGCCGCGCGCGCGGCGATCAGCGCGACGATGTCTTGCGAGAGCGCGCAGCCGATCGACGCCAGCACGAACAGCGCGATGCCGACGGCGAACATGCGGCGCCGTCCAAAGCGGTCGCCGAGCGCAGCGCCGGTCAACAGCAACACGGCAAAACTCAGATTGTAGGCGTTGACCGTCCATTGCAGCGTTTCCATCGGCGCGTGGAACTGGGTGCGGATGGTCGCCAGTGCCGATGTGAGCACCATGGTGTCGAGCGCCACCATGAAGGATGCCAGCGCGGCGACGCCGAGCACCCAGTTCCTTCCGTCTCTCGAATGGTCGTCCTGCATTGCCGTCTCCTTTTGCCCAGGCGCCGCATCGCGCGGCGGATCGGTCTGAAGACGAGCGGGGAGGCGACGAGGGATCGGTGCAAAAAACATTTTCCAGGGCCGCATCCTTTGGCGGGCACCGAACGTCTGGGGGTAAGACGCAGAGTTTCGCGTTTTCGCGCCCGATGGAGCAAACCATGAAACGGACCCTGATCAGGTACAGAGCCAAACCGGAATTGGCGGACAAGAATGCCGAGCTGATTGCGGCGGTGTTTGCGGAATTGAAGGATGCAAAGCCCGCAGGCGTCCGCTACCTTTCGGTGCGGCTGGAGGACGACAGTTTCATCCACTTCGTCGAGACGGAGGCGGAGGACGGCGCGAGCGCCTTGCCGAAACTGGCGTCGTTCCAGGCGTTTCAGAGCGGCATCCGCGATCGCTGCGCCGAGCCGCCGCTGGTCAACGGCGCCAGGATCGTGGGCAATTATCGCATGCTGGAGACGAAATGACGCCGGACGCCCCTGCTGCGGACATCGAGCGCCTGTTGGTCGAGATGCGGCCAAGGCTGCATCGCTATTGCGCGCGCATGGTCGGTTCGGTGATCGACGGCGAGGACGTCCTGCAGGACGCGCTGACCAAGGCGGTCGAGGCCTTTGCTTCCGCCCGGCCGATCGGCAATATCGCGGGCTGGCTGTTTCGAATCGCTCACAACACGGCGCTGGATTTCCTCCGCCGCCGCAGCCGGCAGCAGATGCTTTTGGCGGGTGAAGAGGTGGAGATGATGGCTGACCCGGCTGATACAATTCTAGGCCGCCAGATCGCCGCGACCTCACTTCGCACCTTCATGCGTCTGCCGGTGGCCCAGCGCTCCAGCGTGATCCTGGCCGACGTGCTCGGCTGTTCGCTGCAGGAGGTCGGCGAGGTCATGGAGTACAGCCTGCCGGCGGTGAAGGCCGCGCTACACCGTGGACGCACGCGGCTGCGCGCGCTTGCCGAAGAGCATGACGATGCACCGCGTCCGCAATTGTCGGACACCGATCGCGAACGGCTTTCCGCCTATGTCGCGCATTTCAACGCACGCGATTTCGATGCCATCCGCGCCATGATCGCCGACGACGTCCGGCTCGAACTCGTCAACAAGACGCGGATGAACGGCAAGGCGGAGGTTTCCCGCTATTTCAGCAATTACGCCAGGGCCGAAGACTGGCATCTGGTGCCGGGCCTGGTGGAAGGGCGCCCGGCGATCCTGGTGTTCGACCCGAGCAAGCCGGGGGCGCCACTGAAATATTTCATGTTGGTCGATTGGTCCGCCGAGAAGGTCGCCGCCATCCGGGACTTCCGCAACGCTCCCTATGCGATCGAGGGCGCCGAATACCGGACCTGAGGGTGGCCCGGCTGCGACAAACGTGGTCCGGCAACCGGCATTATATTTCCTTGCCATGGGCGATGAGCACGAATTATGGTGCAGGTCGGCGGACGCCCGCCCGCCACTGAGCCGAAGGTTCTAGGCCGGGTTCGGGCTTCCCGCTTGCTGGCGGCTGGCGATTTCGCGCAAAAACAGCTGCAACAGGCGCTTCGCCCGGAAGGGCGGACGTTTTGAAGTGAATGGGAGGGGAAACACCTATGAAGACGGCTTACTTGCTCGCGGGCGCAGCCGCGCTGGCGCTCTCAAGTCCCGCGCTTGCGGGCGACACCATCAAGATCGGCTTTGTCTCGACCTTCAGCGGCCCGACCGCCGTGATCGGCAACGACATGCGCAACTCATTCGAGCTCGCGCTCGATCATCTCGGCCGCAAGATGGGCGGCAAGCCGGTCGAGGTGATCTACGAGGATGACGGCCAGAAGCCGGACGTCGGCAAGCAGAAGACCGAGAAGCTGGTGCAGTCGGACAAGGTCGATTTCATCGCCGGCTACATCTGGTCGAATGTGCTGCTGGCCTCGCTGAAGACCGCGGTCAACTCGCAGACCTTCATGATCTCGGCCAATGCCGGCCCGAACCAGCTCGCGGGCGAGCTGTGCTCGCCTTATGTGTTCTCGACCTCCTGGCAGAACGACCAGACGCCGCAGGCGATGGGCCTCTACATGAACCAGAAGGGCGTCAAGTCGGTGTTCCTGATCGGCCCCAACTACGCGGCCGGCAAGGACATGCTCGCGGGCGTCAAGAGCACGTTCAAGGGCCAGGTCGTCGGCGAGGAATATACGGTATGGCCGACCCAGCTCGACTTCTCGGCTGAGCTCACGAAAGCGCGTAATTCCGGCGCGGAATCGATCTTCGTGTTCTATCCGGGCGCGGCCGGCGTGCAGTTCCTGAACCAGTATGCGCAGGCCGGCATCAAGGACAAGATGCCGCTCTACACCGCCTTCACCGTCGACGAGTTGTCGCTGCCGCTGCAGAAGGACAATGCGATCGGCGTGCCCGGCGCGCAGGAATGGGTCAACGACCTGCCCAACGAGCAGAACAAGAAGTTCGTCGAGGACTACCGCAAGAAATATCCGGGGCTGCGCCCGACCTATTACGGCGCGCAGGCCTATGACGCGGCGCAGCTGATCAACAGCGCCGTGGTCGCGGTCAAGGGCGACACCTCGAAGAAGGATGCCATGAAGGCCGAGATGGAGAAGGCCAACTTCAAGTCGCTGCGCGGGCCGTTCAAATACGGCAACAACCACATCCCGATCCAGAACTTCTACCTGCAGGACGTGGTCAAGGGCGCCGACGGCCAGCTCTCGCTGAAGACGGTCGCCACCATCGTCAAGGACGATCAGGACCGCTTCCACGACAAATGTCCGATGAAGTGATCGCGGAATTTGTTTAAACAAAGCGGTAGCGCCGAATAACAACAACAGCGGCAGCGCCAACCACGCTGCCGTTTTTGCGTGATGGGGGTCTTCACCCTCCCCTGGAGGGGGAGGGTCGGCTCACATGAGCGAAGCGAAATGTGAGACGGGGTGGGGTGGCAGTCTCTCCATCTCAACAGTGTACGAGTTGAGCGATCATCCCACCCCGACGCTCGTTTCACTCGCGTCGACCCTCCCCCTCCAGGGGAGGGTGGGCACTGAATTCGTGGAAGGATCGTGGTGATCCGACTCTCCGCAAGGCTGAGGTAACACCAGTTTCATGCTGCTCGTCGTCGAACAGATCTTGAACGGACTGCAGTTCGGCCTGCTGCTGTTCCTGCTCGCCGCCGGGTTGACGCTGGTGTTCGGCATCATGGACCTCGTCAATCTCGCGCACGGCTCGCTCTACATGATGGGCGCCTATTTCGCCGCGACCTTCTTCCTCTGGACCGGCAACTTCCTGCTCTGCGCGGCGCTGGCGCTCGGCGCGACGCTGTTGCTCGGCATCGTCCTCGAATTCGTCGCGCTCCGGCATCTCTATGGCCGCGATCACCTCGACCATGTGCTGGCGACATTCGGCCTGATCCTGTTCTTCAATGAAGCGGTGCGGCTGATCTGGGGTCCGGCGGGGCTCGCGCTGCCGCTGCCTCCCTGGCTCACCGTGCCCGTGCAGATCCTGCCCGGCATCCAGTACCCCGCCTATCGGCTCGCCATCATCGTGGTCGCGCTCGCGGTGGCGCTGTTGCTCTATCTCGGCGTGATGCGCACCCGCATCGGCATGCTGATCCGCGCCGGAGCGTCGAACCGCGAGATGATCGGCGCGCTCGGCATCAACATCAAGCTGCTCTACACCCTGGTGTTCGGCCTGGGCGCGGCGCTTGCGGGCCTTGCCGGGCTGATGCAGGCGCCGATCCTCACCGTGCAGATCGGCATGGGCGAGAACATCCTGATCCTCGCCTTCGTCGTCATCGTGATCGGCGGCATCGGCTCGATCCGCGGCGCGTTCCTCGCCGCGATCTTCGTCGGCCTGATCGATACGCTCGGCCGCGCTTTCCTGCCCCAACTGCTGCGGCAGGTGCTGAGCGGCGCGGCGGCCTCGACCGCAGCGCCTGCGATTTCCTCGATGTTGATCTATCTCGTGATGGCGATCGTGCTGGTGCTGCGGCCGGAGGGGCTGTTTCCGGCCACCAAGCGATGAAGCCTCACGCGACCGTTCCGAATATCGTCGCGGCGCTGGTCGTCGCCGGGCTCGTGTTGCTGCCGCTCTATTCGCACCTGTCGGGCAATATCTTCATCCTGACTTTGTTCACCCGCATCGTCATTCTTGCGCTCGCCGCGGCCAGCCTCAATTTGATCATGGGCTATGGCGGCATGATGAGTTTCGGCCACGCCGCCTATCTCGGCATCGGCGGCTATGCGGTGGGCATCCTCGCGCAGGAAGGCGTCGGCTCCGGCTTCCTGCAGTTTCCGGTGGCGCTGGCGGCGTCCGCACTCTACGCGCTGGTGATCGGCGCACTCTCGCTGCGCACCCGCGGCGTCTACTTCATCATGATCACGCTCGCTTTTGCGCAGATGGCCTACTACGTCGCCTCCGGTTTGGCGCGCTACGGCGGCGACGACGGGCTGACCATCTACAAGCGCAGCGATTTCGCCGGGCTGATCAATCTCTCCAACCGCGTGCAGTTCTATTATCTCTGTCTCGCCTGCCTGCTCGGCGTCGTCTTCCTGATCTGGCGCATCGTCAATTCGCGCTTCGGCCTCGTCGTGCAGGGCCTGCGCTCCAACGAGCAGCGCATGCAGGCGATCGGTTTCCCGCCAAGCGCTTACAACTGGTCTGCTTCGTCATCGCGGGCATGATGTGCGGGTTGGCCGGCGCGCTGCTCGCCAACAATACCGATTTCATCAGCCCGGCCGTGATGTACTGGACCCGCTCCGGCGATCTCATGGTGATGGTGATCCTCGGCGGCATGGGCTCGCTGTTCGGCCCGGTGATCGGCGCGGTGGTCTATCTCCTGCTGGAAGAGTTCCTGTCGCAGCTCACCGAATACTGGGCGCTGATCATGGGACCGCTGCTGCTGCTGATCGTGCTGTTCGGTCGCGGCGGCATCATGGGCTTGCTCGGGAGGATCTCTCGTGGCTGAGCCGCTGCTCCGCGTCAAAGGCCTCATTCGCCGCTTCGGCGGTATCGTCGCGACCGACAACGTCTCGCTCGACGTTGCACAGGGCGAACTGCACGCGATCATCGGCCCGAACGGCGCCGGCAAGACCACGCTGATCAGCCAGCTGACCGGACATCTGGCGCCGGACGCCGGCAGCATTTTCCTCGGCGGACGCGACATCACCGCGATGGCTGCCTGGCGCCGCAGCGCGCTCGGGCTGGCGCGCTCGTTCCAGATCACCTCGCTGCTTTCAGACTTTACCGCGGCCGACAATGTCGCGCTCGCCGCCCAAGCCCATGACGGTCACTCCTTCCGCTTCCTCAGTGATGCGCGCAAGGAGCCCGGGCTGCGTGCTTCGGCGCAGGCGGCACTTTCGCGCGTCGGCCTTGCCGATCGCGCCGATGTGCTGGTGTCCCGGCTCAGCCATGGCGAGCAGCGCCAGCTCGAGCTTGCGGTCGCGCTTGCCACCAAACCGCAGCTCTTGCTGCTGGATGAACCGATGGCGGGCCTCGGCGTGACCGAGTCCGCGCGAATGGTGAAATTGCTGCAGGAGTTGCGCAAGGAAGTGACCATCGTGCTGGTCGAGCATGACATGGAAGCGGTGTTTGCGCTCGCCGACCGCATCTCCGTGCTGGTCTATGGCCGCGTCATCGCCTCCGGTGCGCCGTCGGACATCAGACAGAACGAAGAGGTCAAGCGTGCCTATCTCGGCGACCAGCATGTGGTGACCAGCCAGGGGCCTGCCCATGGTTGATAATGCGCTGCTCGAAGTCGATGGCATCGAGACCTGCTACGGGTTGAGCCAGGTGCTGTTCGGCCTGTCGCTCTCGATCCGCGCGGGCGAGATGGTCTCACTGATGGGCCGCAACGGCATGGGCAAGACCACCACCATCCGCTCCATCATGGGGCTGACGCCGGCACGATCAGGCGCGATCCGCTTCGGCGGCACCGAGGTGCGCCAGCTGCCTTCGTACCGGATCGCCAAGCTCGGCATCGGTCTGGTGCCGGAGGGCCGCCAGATTTTCCCGAACCTCACGGTGCGCGAAAATCTCGTCGCGGCCTCGGCCAATCGCCTCAACGCCAGCGATCCCTGGACGCTGGAGAAGATCCACGCGCTGTTTCCGCGGCTCGCCGAGCGCGGCGGCAACATGGGCAACACGCTGTCGGGCGGCGAGCAGCAGATGCTGGCGATCGGCCGCGCGCTGATGACCAATCCGAGATTGCTGATCCTCGACGAAGCCACCGAAGGTCTCGCGCCGCTGATCCGCGAGGAAATCTGGAATTGCCTGTCGATGCTGAAGGCGCGCGGGCAGTCGATCCTGGTGATCGACAAGAACGTCGGGAATCTCACCCGCATCTGCGACCGGCATTTCATCATCGAGCGCGGCCGCACGGTGTGGAGCGGCACGTCCGAACAGCTGGTCGCCGAGCCGGATTTGCAGCACCGTTATCTCGGGATTTAGCACGCAACCCATCTTCGTCATGGCCGGGCTTGACCCGGCCATCCACGTCTTTCTTTTTCACGACCAGGACGTGGATGCCCGCGACAAGCGCGGGCATGACGACGTTTGGGAGGTGAGATTCCCGTTGTGCCGCGGGAAGCCGCGTGCCAGATTTTTTGCCATGACCGGGAGCAAGGGAGATTTCATGTCGTTCAGGACAGTCGCGCCGCCGCCGTGATTTTCGCGAGCCTCGCGTTATCAGGCGCGCAGGCCGAAGACCAGGTGCTGAAGGTCGGCTCGACGCCGACCGGCATTCCCTTCACCTTCCTCGACACCAAAACCAACACCATCGAGGGCGTGATGGTCGATCTGATCAAGGAGATCGGCAAGGACGCCGGATTCAAGGTCGAGATCGAGGGCATGCAGTTCTCGACCCTGATCCCGTCGCTGACGGCTAACAAGATCGACATCATCGCGGCAGCGATGTTCATCACCGCGCCGCGCAAGGAGGTGATCGATTTCTCGGGTCCGGTCTACACCTATGGCGAAGGGCTGATCGTGCCGAAGTCGGATACGAAGGATTACAAGGCGTTCGCCGACCTCAAGGGCGAGACTGTCGGCGCGCAAAAGGGCACCGCCTTCGTCGAGCCGCTGCAGAAGAGCGGGCTGTTTGCCGATGTGAAAATCTACGACAACATTCCGGCGATCCTCGCCGACGTCAATTCGGGGCGGCTCAAGGCCGGTTTCGCCGACAAGCCGATCCTCGCCTACAATATCAAGCAGGGCCTGTTTCCGGAGGTGCGGCTGGTCAACGCCTATGTCGCGACCGTGCCGGGCTCGGTCGGCATCGGCGTGCGCAAGAGCGATCCCGACTTGCTGGCAAAGATCAACACCTCGCTCGCCAACCTGACCAGGGACGGTACGGTGAAGAAAATCCTCGCCAAATGGGGCCTGGATTGACGGAGTGACGGCGCATCGGAGATGACCAAGTTCTTCGCCGATATGCGCGAGTTCCTGCCGATCCTGCTGCAGGGCGTCTGGCTCACCATCGTCGTCACGTCAGGCTCGCTCATCCTGTCGACACTGCTCGGCATGGTCTGGGCGCTGATGCGCGTCAGCCGCGTGCGCGCGCTGCAGCAACTCGCCAAGGCCATCGTCAACGCGATCCGCGGCATCCCGATCCTCGTGCAGCTGTTCTACATCTACTTCGTGATGCCGGAGTTCGGCGTGACGCTGTCGGCGCTGCAGGCCTCGATCATCGGGCTCGGCATCGCCTATTCGGCCTATCAGGCCGAGAATTTCCGCGCCGGCATCGAGGCGATCGACAAAGGCCAGATCGAGGCCTCGGAGTCGCTCGGCATGGGCTGGGCAATGATGATGCGGCGCGTGGTGGTGCCGCAGGCGGTGAAGATCATCCTGCCGCCCTACGGCAACATCATGATCATGATGCTGAAGGATTCCTCGCAGGCCTCCACCATCACGGTGGCGGAGTTGACGCTGAAGGGCCAGCTGATCGCATCCTCGACGTTCAAATACACCAGCGTGCTGACCATGGTGGCGGTGCTCTATCTCGTCATGAGCGTGCCGCTGATCCTGTTCGTCGGCTGGCTGGAGCGGCGCATGCAGCGGGCGCGGTCATGATCGAGCTTGTCGATGTGCACAAGAGTTTCGGCGACATCGAGGTGCTGCGCGGCATCTCGGCTCATATTGGCCGCGGCGAGGTGGTGTGCATCGTCGGTCCGTCCGGC
The DNA here is from genome assembly GCA_963732085.1 of uncultured Alphaproteobacteria bacterium. GTDB lineage: Bacteria > Pseudomonadota > Alphaproteobacteria > Rhizobiales > Xanthobacteraceae > Bradyrhizobium. Next base: position 718,856 of record CAVSYJ010000005.1, read on the forward strand.
TCGGGGAAGTCGACCATCCTGCGCTGTATCAACGGGCTCGAAGCCTATGACGCCGGCAGCGTCACCATCGACGGTGCGCGCGTCGACCGCCACTCGCCTGACATCAAGAAGGTCCGCACCGAGATTTCCATGGTGTTCCAGCGCTTCAACCTGTTCCCGCACCGGACCGCGCTGGAGAACGTGATCGAAGGCCCGGTCTATGTGAAAGGCGTGAGGCGCGACGAGGCGATCCCACGTGCGAAGGAGTTGCTGGCGCGGGTTGGGCTCACCGGAAAGGCCGATGCCTATCCGGCCGAATTATCAGGCGGGCAGATGCAGCGGGTTGCGATCGCGCGCGCGCTGGCGATGCAGCCGAAGGCGATCCTGTTCGACGAGCCGACATCCTCGCTCGATCCTGAATTGGTCGGTGAGGTGCTGGCGGTGATGCGCGCGCTCGCCGAGGACGGCATGACCATGGTCGTGGTGACGCATGAGATTCGCTTTGCGCAAGAGGTCGCGGACCGCGTGCTGTTCCTCGATCACGGCACGATTCTGGAGGAGGGACCGGCGAAGCAGGTGCTGACCACGCCGCAGCACGCGCGCACGCAGGAATTCCTGCGGCGCGTGCTGCGCCCGATCTAGGAGAGAGCGATGGCCGATCCATTTCCCCTCGCGCCGTCGCTGTGGGCCGCCACCGCCCGCCAAGCGCCACCGACGCCGCCGCTCGAAGGCAGCGCCAGTGCCGATGTCGTGGTGATCGGCGCGGGCTATTGCGGCATGTCCACGGCGTTGCATCTCGCGGAGCGTGGCATCCGCGCGGTGGTGCTGGAAGCGCATGAGCCGGGCTGGGGCGGCTCGGGACGCAATGGCGGCCAGGTCATTCCCGGTCTGAAATACGATCCGGACGAGCTGGAGGAGAAGTTCGGCCCCGAGCGCGGCCGGCGGCTGGTCGATTTCGTCGGCCAATCGGCGGACGTCGTGTTCGATCTGATCGGCAAGCACGGCATGAACGTACCGCACACGCGACAGGGATGGATCCAGGGCGCGCATACGCCAGCGGGCCTCGACATCGTCAAGAAGCGCAGCGAGCAATGGGCGAAACGCGGCGTCGCGGGGGCACGCGAGCTTTCCGCCGCCGACATCGGTCATCTCATCGGCACCGACAAATATCAGGGCGGCTGGATCGATCCGCGCGGCGGCGCGATCCAGCCGCTCGCCTATGCGCGTGAGATGGCGCGCGTCGCAATCGCGGCGGGCGTGCGCATTCACGGCCAGAGCGCGGTGACCAAGCTCGACCGCATCAATGGCAAATGGGTCGCGGAGACAGCCTCCGGTGCGCGCGTCACCGCCGATCGCGCCGTGGTCGCGACCAACGGCTACACCGGCGATCTGGTGCCGGGCTTGCGCACGTCGGCGATCGCGCCGAATTCGTTCCAGGTCGCGACCGCGCCGCTGTCGGACAATGTCGCCCGCTCGATCCTGCCCGAAGGCCACGTCACCTCGGACACGCGGCAACTGCTGTTCTATTTCCGCAAGGATCACACCAACCGCTTCATCATGGGTGGGCGCGGCCCTTTCCGCGAGCCGAAGGGACCGCAGGACTGGGAGCATCTCGAGCGCATCGCGGTGAAACTGTTTCCGCAGCTCAAGGACGTGCCGATCGAGCACCGCTGGTGCGGCCGCGTGACGTTGACGCGCGATTTCCTGCCGCATCTGCATGAGCCCGCACCGGGCCTCCTGGTCGATATCGGCTGCATGGGCCGCGGCGTCGGCCTGCAATCGGCGATGGGCCGCGCCATGGCCGACTACGTCGCGACCGGCAACGAGGCGGCGCTGCCGCTGCCATTGGTGCCGATCAAGGCGATGCCGCTGCACGCGTTGCATCGCGCCTGGATGGCCGGGATCATCGCCTGGTACCGCATGCAGGACGGCGGGCTGGCGTAAGACTCTTTAGTTGGGGCATGATCTCCGCGCAAACGCGTTCCGCGTTTGTCGCGAGGGAAAACCGCTGCACACCCCGCATCACGTGCGGGGCAGGCTTTTCCGGATCATGCCCTAAAACATCTCGAAATATTCGCGGTGCTCCCAGTCCGACACTTCGGCCTGGAAGCGCTCGATCTCGGCCTTCTTGATGTGGACGTAGTAATCGACGAAGCCGGCGCCGAGCGCCTCTCGGAAGAACGGATCGGCTGACAGTGCGGACACGGCCTCGTGCAGCGATTTCGGCAGGAAATCGGCCTTGGTCTCGTAGGGCGTATCCGCCGACGGACCAGGATCGAGCTTGCGGTCGACGCCGTCGAGGCCGGAGAGGATTTGCGAGGCCATATAGAGATAGGGATTGGCGGCGGGCTCGCCGATCCGGTTCTCCAGCCGCGTTGCGGGATCGTCGGCGCCACCGAGCACGCGGATCATGACGCCGCGGTTGTCGCGGCGCCCAGATCGCGCGATCCGGCGCCAGCGAGAAGGTGCGGTAGCGCTTGTAGCCGTTGATGGTCGGCGTCGTGAACACGGTCGAGGCGCGCGCATGCGCGAGCAGTCCGGCGAGATAATGTTTCGCAAACGGGCTGAGCAACGCGTCCTTTGCCATGAAGGCGTTGTCGCCGCCGGCGCGCGACACCAGCGACTGATGCAGGTGCCAGCCGGAGGCGAACAGGTTCGCCAGTTTCGGCCGGCACATGAAGGTGGCGTGATAGCCGTGTCGTCGCGCGATCTGCTTCACGGCCGAGCGGAACAGCACCATGTTGTCGGCGGGCTCGACGCCTGTCTTCGGCGCGAATGTGAATTCACACTGGCTCGGGCCGAACTCGACCTCCACCGAGCGGAGCGGCAGGCCGAGCGCGAGAATGTCGCGCCGGAGAATATCGACGATCGGCTCGATCTGGTCGAAGCGCTGCTCGGACAGATATTGATAGCCGTGCGACAGCAGGCTCACGGATGGCGGGCGGCCGGGCTGGCCGGCGTCCTCGGGCGCCATGTGCGCGTCTTCGAGCTTGAACAGGTGGAATTCCACCTCGAGGCCCGCGACGAAATCATAACCGCGCTCGCCGAGCTTGTTCACGACGGAGCGATAAAGCTGGCGCGTCGAGAACGGCACCGGCTTGCCGTTGCCGAAATAGAGGTCGCACAGCACCCAGCCTGTGCCCGGCGACCACGGCAGCGTCCGAAACGTCGTGGGATCCGGCACCATCAGCGCGTCGGCCGCGCCTTCCATCTCCTTCAAGCCCGAAGCCGCCGCCGGCGGTGAACACCGGGAAGACGGTTTTGTGAGACGTGTCCTTGGCGAGCAGCGATGTGGTGATGCCGCAGCCGCTTTCCAGCGAGGCGAGCGCCTCGCTTGCGATCAGCGTCTTGCCGCGCAGGATGCCGTGCTGGTCCGCAAAGGAGAGGCGGATGGTCTCGAGCTTTTTTTCCTCGACGATCTTGCGTAAGGAGCGCGCCGCCTCACGCTGCTCCTCCGACCACAGCCCGTGACGCTCGACGAAAGTCAATCTTTGCCCCCTCAGTCCCCGTCATCGCGAGGAGCCGTAGGGTGGGCAAAGGCGCGCATGCGCCGTGCCCACCGCCAGTGCTCACACGCATTGGTGGGCACGCTTCGCTTTGCCCACCCTACGCACTGCCACTCGCAATGACGATACACTATTCCGCCGCCGTGAGATGCCGCACCTTGTCCGCGATCTCGGCCGGCACCGGAGAGGCCCAGGGCGCGCCGCGCCGCCGTTTCACGTCGACCTCCATCCAGTAGATTTCCCAACCTACCGTCGGTCCGATGCCGTCCATCGTGCCCGGACCTTGAATGCTCTTCGCGTGCGCGTCGTCCAGGCACATGATCGGCTTCTCGCCGGATGCGGTCCGCTCGATCTGCTCCCGCAGCATGCGGCGATATTGCACGATCGCCTTGTCGGCCGTCCCGAGATGCTCCTTCGTGCGATCCTGGATCGCGCCCATCGAACTCGATCGCCCACTGGTCGTGCACGTTGATGTCCATGCCCATGCCGGTAAAGGTCGCGGTCGCCTGCTCGTGCGGATCGAAACCGTAATCGTTGCGCTTGTTGCGGCGCGACTTGTAATCCGGCAGCTCATAGGTCGCGAGCCGCTGGTCGCGCATCATCTTCTTGTCGACCGGCGTCGTGAACGAGGTGAAGATCGAATACCAGTAGCAATTCTGGTCGTCGATCGGCACGTGATACTGCGTGATCGTCATCTCCTGGTTCATCGGGATGACGAAGGCATGCGGGAAAATCTGGTTGGTGACGCGCACATGGGTGCGCTCGGCGTCGATCTCGCGCAGCGTGATCAGGCGCATGCCGTATTCGGTGTGCTCGACATTGATGATCGGGCGATCGTACTCGCGCATGATCCTGGTCATCGGCATGTCGGAGCTTGCGGACGCGCCGCGGAACTGCCGGCCATAGGTGTTGGCGCTTGAGGTGTCCTCGTCCTCGAAGAAGCGATGCAGATAGGAGGCGTGGGAGGGATCGACGCCGACCTCCAGCGCCTGCAGCCAGTTGCATTCCCAATGGCCCTTGAACGCGAAGACGTGGCTGTCGGGCGCGACGAAGCAGTCGAGTTCGGGAAACGCGGGCGGGGCGCCTTCGCCCAGATAGGCCCAGAGGATGCCGCTCTTCTCCACCACGGGATAGGCGCGCTGCTTGATGCCCTGGCAGAGCTTCGAGTCATTCGGCTCGGCGGGCGTCTGCAGGCATTGGCCTGACACATCGAACAGCCAGCCATGGAAGGCGCAGCGCAGTCCGCCTTGTTCGAGCCGGCCGAAGGCGAGGTCGGCGCCGCGATGCGCGCAGTGGCGGTCGATCAGCCCATAGCGGCCCTGCTCGTCGCGGAACATCACCAGATCTTCGCCGAGCAGTTTGACGGGCCGTATCGCGCGCGGGCCCTGCAGCTCGTCGACCAGCGCCGCCGGTTGCCAATACGTCCGCATCAGCCTGCCGCAGGGGTCGTTCGGTCCGGTGCGGGTGATCAGGTCGTTCTGCTCCTGGCTCATCATGGCGCGTCACCTCATCCGAAGGGCTTGCAGCGCTTGTTCGTCTATTGAACAAATGTTCAAATATGCTAACACGACGTTTCAACTTGGCAAGCGGCTTTCCAAAGGACTTTGATGGTCAAACCCAAGCGTAGCGCCGGCAGCGCCCCCCGCGCCACCGACTTTGTCGAGAGCCTCGACCGCGGCTTGCGGCTGCTGCAGGCGTTCGGCGAGCGCGCAAGCCCGATGACACTGAGCGAAATCGCGGCGGCGAGCCGGTCTGCCGCGCGCGACCGCGCGCCGCATTCTCTTCACGCTGCAGCACGGCGGCTATGTCTCGAGCGACGGCAAGCTGTTTGCGCTGACGCCGCATGTGCTGACCCTGGCGGGCGCTATCTGCGCGCGAACCAGATCGTGGCGGTGCTGCAGCCGGTGCTCGACCAGATCGCGGTCGCCGCGCAGGAAATCTCGTCGCTCGCCGTGCTCGATGGCGACGACGTCGTGTTCATCGCGCGCGGCAGTCCGACGCGGATGTTTTCCGGCGGCGTCGATATCGGCTACCGCCTGCCGAGTTTCTGCACGGCGGTCGGTCGCGTCATCCTTGGCCGGTTCGCCGATGCCGAGTTGAAGACGAAGCTGGCAGCGATGAAGCGCGCGGCGCTGACGCCGCAGACGATCACCGATCCGAAACGGCTCGCGGCTGCGATCGCCGCCGACCGCAGTCGCGGCTACTCCCTGGTCGACCGCGAAGCCGAGCCGCATTTCCGCTCGATCGCGGTCCCGGTCCGCCGCTATGACGGCGCCATCGTCGCCGCCATCAATATCGGCGCCCATGTCGATCGCATCTCGACGGATGAGATGGTGAAGCGCTTCCTGCCGCTGTTGCGTGAGGGGGCGGAGGGGGTGAAGGCGAGGTTGCTGTGAATATTGTAGCCCGCATGAGCGGAGCGACATGCGGGGTCGACCCGGATGTCGCGGAGTTTATCATCGGGCGCGCGTTCGCGCGACCCGTTGGCTCATCCGGGCTACCGGAGCTGAGTAGCCCGACCCACCCACTCCGGCTTCAAAATCGACATCAGCCGCATCGACCGGAAGCTGCCGTCCTCGTTCCGTTGAACGTCGCGCAGAATACCTTCCTCGGTGAAGCCGATCTTGGCGTAAACCCGGCGCGCACGCTCGTTGTGGAGGTGGACGAACAACTCGACGCGATGCGCGGCCAGCTCATTGAAGCAGATGTCCAGCACGGAACCCAGAAATTTCGAGCCGATGCCGCGCTCGGGATTGCGCGCGATGATGCGCCGCAGGCGGATGCAGCGGTGCGGAGCTTCAAGGCCTTGCAGGATAGCGAAGGCGACGATTTCGTTGGTCTCGCGCGCGACAAGATATTTGTTCGCCGGATTTTTGATCTCGGCGGCGTGTTGATCCGCCTCCCACCTGCCGACCAGCGGCTCATAGCCGTCGAGGCGCTCCAGCGTCATGATGACCGGGATATCCGCTTCCGTCGCCGCGCTGACGTCCATGGCAAGCCTTCCGCAGCTAAACCGCCACGCTGCGCAGCCCGAACGCGCGCGCCTCGTTCTGCAGCACCGGACGCACGGTGTCGATCAATCGCGCCGCCGCCGCATCGACCGAAAGCCCGGCGGTATCGACCACCGCTGATGCGCGCGCATACAACGGCTCGCGGCTGACGAGGATGTTGCGTAGCTCCGCCATCGCCGAACGGTCGTCGGCCATCGGGCGCAGATCGCCCTGCTTGCGCACGCGCGCCCATATGCTCTTCCGGCTCGGCCTTGATCCAGATCGTGTAGAACGACGACAGGATCAGGTCGAAGGTCAAAGGCTCGGAGACGATGCCGCCGCCGGTCGCGAGCACCATCAGCTCCTTCCGCGCCAGCAGCTGATTGAGCGCGGCCTGCTCCATGCGGCGGAAACCTTCCTGGCCATACAGCGCGATGATCTCGGCGACAGAGAGTCCGTTCTGCGCCTCGATCTCCTTGTTGAGCTCGACGAAATTCCAGCCGATGCGTTTGGCCAAAATCTTTCCGAGCGTCGACTTGCCGGCGCCGCGCAGGCCGATCAGCGCAATCCCGCAGAACGAGGCATGCGACGACGCGCCGCCGTGGCCGGCGAGCAAATCCTTGGCTTGTGCGATCTGCGCCGGCGTCGCCTTGCGCAGGAGATCGCGGATCACTTGCCAGTCCGGCGCGTGATCGCCCGACGGGATCAGGTCTTCCAGATGCGCGCCCATCGCGCCCGCGACGCGGCGCAGCAGCACGATCGAGACGTTGCCGCGGCCGGCTTCGAGCTGCGCGATATAGCGTTCGGAAATGCCGGAGACTTTTGCAAGCACCTTGCGCGACATGCCGCGCAGCGATCGCATGGTGCGGACGCGCTGGCCGAGCTGCTCGAGGAAACTGGTTTCGGAATCGCTGGATTCGGTCATATTCCGGCAACATAATGCCGGAGAGGATTGACAGCAAGCCGGCGCGAGTGGCTTTCTATGCATTATAATTCAAGGCGCGCCCGAGCAGGCCGAGCGCTGGCGAGGCCGTCGCGAACGGCGCAAAAACGATAAAGAGGGAAGACGCCGTGACTGTCTACAATGCGGTGACGTGGCTGCTCGACCGCAATGTCGAGGAGGGGCGCGGCAACAAGCTCGCCTACACCGACGGCGCGTCCGAACTCACCTATGGCGATCTGCAAAAGCAGAGCTGCCGCGCCGCCAACATGCTGCGCCGGCTCGGCGTCCGCCGCGAAGAGCGCGTCGCCATGATCATGCTCGACACCGTCGATTTCCCGGTGGTGTTCCTCGGCGCGATCCGCGCCGGCATCGTGCCGGTGCCGCTCAACACGCTGCTGACGGCGGACCAATATGCCTACATGCTCGCCGACTGCCGCGCGCGCGTGCTGTTCGTCTCCGAAGCGCTGTTTCCGGTCGTGAAAGATATCGTCGGGCGGATGAGCGATCTCGACTGCGTCGTCGTGTCCGGCAAGAACGCATTCGGGCACAAGCTGCTGTCCGAAGAACTCAAGGGCGAGAGCGACACGTTCAAGACCGTCGAGACCCACGCCGAAGAGCCGGCGTTCTGGCTGTATTCGTCGGGCTCGACCGGCATGCCCAAGGGCGTGCGGCACCTGCATGCGAGCCTGCAGGCCACCGCCGACACCTATGCCAAGCAGGTGCTCGGCATCCGCGAGGACGACGTCTGCCTGTCCGCGGCGAAACTGTTCTTCGCCTACGGCCTCGGCAATGCGCTGACGTTCCCGCTTGCCGTCGGCGCCACCACCGTGCTCAATCCCGACCGGCCGACGCCGGCGCTGATGTTCGCGCTGCTCAACAAGCACAATCCGACGATCTTCTACGGCGCGCCGACGCTGTTTGCGGCGATGCTCAACGACGAGACCAGCAAGCACGACGCGCGGCGGGGACGCGGCTGCGCATCTGCACGTCGGCCGGCGAGGCGCTGCCGGAATCGTCGGGCTATCCTGGAAGTCGCGCTTCGGCGTCGACATTCTCGACGGCATCGGCTCGACCGAGCTGCTGCACATCTTCATGTCGAACGCGCCCGGTGACATCAAATACGGCACATCCGGCCGCGCCGTGCCCGGCTACAGGGTGCGGCTGGTCAGCGACGACGGCGACGACGTGCCGGACGGCGAGGTCGGCGAGCTGCTGGTCGAGGCGCCGTCGGCCGGCGAAGGCTACTGGAATGAGCGCAGCAAGAGCCGGCACACCTTTCAGGGCCACTGGACCCGCACCGGCGACAAATACATCCGCGATGCCGACGGCCGCTACACCTTCTGCGGCCGCGCCGACGACATGTTCAAGGTGTCGGGCATCTGGGTCTCGCCGTTCGAGGTCGAGAGCGCGCTGATCACCCATCCGGCCGTGCTGGAAGCCGCGGTCGTGCCCGAGGCCGATCCGGAAGGGCTGTTGAAGCCGAAGGCGTTCGTGGTGCTGCGCGAAGGCCACGAGACCGACAAGCTCTATGAATCGCTGAAGGAGCACGTCAAGCAGAAGATCGGCGCCTGGAAATATCCGCGCTGGATCGAGACCGTGGACGCGCTGCCGAAGACCGCGACCGGGAAGATCCAGCGCTACAAGCTGCGGGATGGGGCATCTAATTACGCACGTCGTCATGCCCGGCCTTGTGCCGGGCATCCACGTACTTCCGTGCCGCGCAGATCATGACGTGGATGGCCGGGACAAGCCTGGCCATGACGAGGTGCCGCTTTACTTGACGCTCAGTTGGTGACTTGAACGAGAGGGGCAGAGAAGTCTCCGCGAGACAGATCGGCCTTCTTGACGGTTATAACCAGATGCCGACATCGCCGAACATCCATCCGATAAGATGGCTTGAAGGAAGCTCGACGAGCGTCACGTCTTCGGTCTCGTCATATTCGTGGACATATCCCTGTGGCACATGGCCCATGCTGACCATCTCGCGAGTTGCCTCATCACGCCAAACTTCTTCGCAATGGCGACGAGGGTCGCGGGCAACGCGGTCGGATCCTGCAGGTACACCGGCTTTGCGGCATCCAGCAATTGGGTCTCGAAGCCGAACGCCCATGACGGCGCTGTCGAAGGGTCGTGGGTCGTCAATGGCAGAACAAACGTCTGCACGCCTTCCGCGAGACGTCGCGCACCGGAGAGCTGTTTTCCATCGCGATATCCGGGCGGTCCGCTTTTATGCATCCATACCATGGCCTTCATCTCGGCCATGACGGCGCCGATCGCATCGGACGAAAAGTCTCGCTTGCGGCCATGGTCTCGACCTTGGCTTTCGAACGCGAAGACGATGATGGACGGGCAATTCTTCGAATCGAATTCCAGTACGGCAACCATGGCACAGCGTTCGTCATAGCTGATGCGCCTCGCAAGTTGGTCTGAGCCGTGCCCGCTCGTTCGGCATCGACGATCGCCTGCTTCGACTTGGTAAGTGCCTCGGGCTTCAGGAATTGGAGCCCCTCGAATCCTGGCCTCAGTACGCGGACAATGCGCTATCCATCATCACCTGCGCCGTAGGCCAGTCGAACGGCCAGCGCTGTTCGCTGACAATGTCGTGGCGCGTACGATAGCGCTCATCCGGATGATCTGGCTTCGACCTGCCCGGAACGGATCGTCGTGTCCGTGCACGACAGGCACGATATCGATCGGCCAACGAGCGAAGCGCCAGGTAGAATACGGAGGATTCCGCACGTTTGCCGCCATCATATCCCAGGATGCTGCAGTCCTTGGTACCGGCGGCGAGGTTCTGAACTCACCGGCACTGGGAAATGAAGGACCTTGGCCTTGACGGTCCGCGGGGTCCAGGAAGATGGCGAGCCAACCGTGTCTGGGGCCCAGCCCATCCCAGAGGCCGGCAGGCAATCGAGAGCAATCGACCTGCACGAGAAGCTGATGGTGGACGGCCAGTCGCCGGCCAGTCCATCCCGGCAGGAAGGCGCGCACCGCCGCCGATCAGGCCCACGCCTTCATCGCGATCCCTGACCGGGACCTGCGGTGCAGGGCGCACAGCAAAGGCTCGCTGCCTCGCGCCTCGATCATCTCCTGCTGGTGCTGATCTGGGAAACAGCGCTGGCGATCAGGTCCTCGGCCAGCTTCCGGTCGGCAGGTGTGATCTTCCGTCGATGCGTCGCCAGGCTCCTCGGCGCGGGGCTGGCCCAGCAATGCCTTTATCTTCGAGAAGAACGTTCCATTGGACACTGCAATGGTCCTCTGCGTCGATGCGTCGCCGAACGCGTTGGTAAGACTTTCACTGCTGGTATTGGCGAGCAGATTTTTAAGTAATCCCACGCGCATAGTTTGGGTGAAGAAGGACGTGCCGTTAGCACAGTTTTAGTTACTTCGCGGCGGCGCTGCCGATGTCGGTTGCCAAGCGCAAATCAGACCCGCCATGCCGACTGCCGACTTGGCGGTTTCATGAGTACGCCCTAGCTAAGTGCGTCACGCCCGCCAATGATGGTGAAGAGCACCAACATGACCCTCGCTCCCTCCGGCTTCCTCCGCATCGGCGACTGCGATCTCGAATACCGCATGATCGGCCCGGCGCCGGACGCCGCGCCGACCATCGTCATGCTGCATGAAGGCCTCGGCTCCGCCGGCGCTGTGGGGCGATTTTCCGGACAGGCTGCAGGAAGCCACCGGCGCCGGCGTGTTGGTCTATTCGCGCGCCGGCTATGGCGCGTCGTCGCCGGTCAAACTGCCGCGGCCGATCGACTACATGCATCGCGAGGCGCTCGAGGTCTTGCCGAAGCTGCTCGCGCAGATCGGCTTTCGCCGCGGCATGCTGGTCGGCCATTCCGACGGCGCCTCGATCGCGGCCATCTATGCCGGCGGCGTGCAGGATCATCGCATCCGCGCCATCGCGCTGATCGCGCCGCATTTCATCGTCGAGGATATCTCGGTGACATCGATCGCCGAGATCAAGACGGCGTATGAGACCGCCGGTCTGCGCGAAAAACTCGCGCGCTGGCACAAGCGACGTCGACAACGCGTTTTACGGGTGGAACGGCGCCTGGCTCGACCCGGATTTCGCAACTGGGATATCAGCGAATATCTCGCCTATATCCGCGTGCCGGTTGCGATCCTCCAGGGCGCGGACGATCAATATGGGACTATCCGACAGGTCGAGATCGCGCGGGAAGAGTGCTATTGTCCGGTCGATGTGACGATCATCCCGGGGCCGGACATTCGCCGCATCGGGAAGCGCCGGGGGCGACGCTGAATGCGATCTCGGATTTCGCAGAACGCCGTGTTGCGCGACGAAGGAGGGCTCGCAAGGCCGCGCCGCGTGACCTATTGGTAGCGGCGATGCGCCGATGAGCATCCGCTTTCAATGCCGCGCAATCTTCCACTGCCGCGATGGGCCTATGTGCCCGGCGAGACCGCCGAGGCCGAGGCCGATCACGAGACGCTGGCGCAGGCCAAGTGCTGGTGCCGTCGCGCGTTCCGCGGCTACGTGCCGGCGCGGCATCCGGCGCTGCGCTATGGCATCGTGCTCAACGACCGCGGTTATTTCTGGGAATCGCAGGAGATCCTGGAGGCGGTGTGGGCGGCGGCGCCGCAAGGCGGCCGCGAGCGGATCCTGCTGCGGGCCTGCATCCAGATCGCCAACGGCAATCTGCGGCTGCGCATGGACAAGCCGGACTCGGCCGCGCGGCCTGTTCCGCGAGGCGCTGGGGGAGTTGCGATGCCTCGCCGCGCAAGGCGACCGGCTCCGGCGACGGCTTTGCCGACGGCTTTCCGAGCGACGCGCTGGCCGCGCTCCTCAAGGCCGCATTGGCAAAGCCGACGCTGACCAAGGCCGATTGGCTCGAGATCGGGCGTCGACCGGACATGAAACAAAATGCAGATTTTGGTGTCTTGAAGGCCCTAGACGGCCCGAAAACATGCATTATTATGCATGTTCACCAGATAATCCAAACAGAAAGTCCAGGGGTGGCCCATGGCCGGTGAAGATCGCGTTCTCGCGGGCGGCGCGAGCTACATCGATTTTCAGACCGATCCGTCGCGCTACCGGCATTGGAAGCTCGCCGTCGAGGCGAGGTCGCGACCCTGACCATGGATGTCGACGAGAACGGCGGCCTGTTCGAGGGCTACCAGCTCAAGCTCAATTCCTACGATCTCGGCGTCGACATCGAGCTTGCCGACGCGGTGCAGCGGCTGCGCTTCGAGCATCCCGGCGTCAAGGTGGTGGTGATGCGCTCGGGCAAGAACCGCGTGTTCTGCGCCGGCGCCAATATCCGCATGCTGGCGGGCGCGACCCACGCCCACAAGGTCAACTTCTGCAAATTCACCAACGAGACCCGCAACGGCATCGAGGACTCCATCGCGAGAATTCCGGCCAGCGTTTCATCTCCGTGGTCAACGGCACCGCGGCCGGCGGCGGCTATGAACTGGCGCTGGCGACCGACCACATCATCCTCGCCGACGATGGCGCCGCCGCGGTGGCGCTGCCGGAAGTGCCGCTGCTGGCGGTGTTGCCGGGCACCGGCGGGCTGACGCGCGTGGTCGACAAGCGCAAGGTGCGCCGCGACCATGCCGATTCTTCTGCACCATCGAGGAAGGCATCAAGGGCAAGCGCGCGGTCGCGTGGCGGCTGGTCGACGAGATCGCGCCGAACAGCAAGCTCGAAGCCAGGGTCGCCGAGCGCGCGAAGGAATTCGCCGCCGCCTCGAAGCGCAACGGCAACGGCAAGGGCATCGCGCTGACGCCGCTCGACGCGCAGCTTCGACGACAGCGGCATCCGCTACGGCTTCGTCAGCGTCGACATCGACCGCGCCGCGCGCATCGCGACCATCTCGATCAAGGCGCCGGAGGCGGCGCCGCCCGCCGATATCGACGGCATGATCGCGCAAGGCGCGGCGTTCTGGCCGCTGCAGGTGGCGCGCGAACTCGACGATGCGATCCTGCATCTGCGCATCAACGAACTCGAGACCGCGATGCTGGTGTTCAAGTCGCATGGCGATCGCGCCAATGTGCTCGCCTACGACGCATTTCTCGAAGCCAACAAGGCGCACTGGCTGGTCAACGAGATCAGGCAATACTGGAAGCGCGTGCTCAAGCGCATCGACGTCACCTCGCGCACGCTGGTGACGCTGGTCGAGCCGGGCTCGTGCTTCGCCGGCACGCTGGCCGAACTCGTGTTCGCCGCCGACCGCTCCTACATGCTGATCGGCTCGCGGCAGGGCGACAACCGCGCCGCCGCCGGCGATCGAACTGTCCGCGATGAATTTCGGGCCCTATCCGATGAGCCACGGCCTGACGCGGCTGCAATCGCGGTTCCAGGCCGACCCCGCCGATCTCGACGCGCGCGCGAGCAAAGATCGGCGAGGCGCTCGATGCCGAAGAGGCCGAGGCAGCTCGGCCTCGTCACCTTCGCGCTCGACGATATCGACTGGGACGACGAGATCAGGGTGTTCCTCGAGGAGCGCGCCAGCTTCTCGCCCGACGGCCTCACCGGCATGGAAGCGAATTTGCGCTTCGTCGGACCCGAGACCATGGAATCGAAAATCTTCTCGCGCCTGACCGCGTGGCAGAACTGGATCTTCCAGCGCCCCAACGCGGTCGGCGAGGACGGCGCGCTGCGCCGCTACGGCACCGGCCAGAAGCCGAAATTCGATATGACGCGGGTGTAGAATTCGTGTCCCGGGCGCATGCGGCACGAAGTGCGCTGGCCCGGGCGACCCACATCTGCTGACTGTCAATAGGATCCCGGCGTCTGCGGATGCACCGCGTCACGATGACCGGGCATGACGGAACGATGACACGAAGGAGCACGCCATGAACGTCAACATCATGAACGTCGATTACTCCACCAAGATTCCCAACAACGTGAATCTCTGCGAGGATCGCCAGGTGCTGAAGGCGCTGGAGGGCTGGCACCCCGGCTACATCGACTGGTGGAACGACATGGGGCCGGAGGGCTTCCAGCAGTCGCTGGTCTATTTGCGCACCGCCTATTCGGTCGATCCGCGCGGCTGGGCCAAGTTCGACTACGTCAAGATGCCGGATTATCGCTGGGGCATCCTGCTTGCGCCGCAGGAAGAGAACCGCGTGATTCCGTTCGGCGAGAATTTTGGCGAGCCGGCCTGGCAGGAAGTGCCGGGCGAGCATCGCGCCATGCTGCGCCGGCTGATCGTGATCCAGGGCGACACCGAGCCGGCCTCGGTCGAGCAGCAGCGCCATCTCGGCAAGACCGCGCCCTCGCTCTACGATCTGCGCAACCTGTTCCAGGTCAATGTCGAGGAAGGCCGCCATCTCTGGGCGATGGTCTATCTGCTGCAGAAATATTTCGGCCGCGACGGCCGCGAGGAGGCCGACGAGTTGCTGCGCCGCCGCTCCGGCGATGCCGATTCCCCGCGCATGCTCGGCGCCTTCAACGAGGCGACGCCGGACTGGCTGTCGTTCTTCATGTTCACCTATTTCACCGACCGCGACGGCAAGATGCAGCTGCACTCGCTGGCGCAGTCCGGCTTCGATCCGCTGTCGCGCACCTGCCGCTTCATGCTGACCGAGGAAGCGCATCACATGTTCGTCGGCGAGACCGGCATCAGCCGCGTCGTGCAGCGCACCTGCGAGGCGATGCAGAGCCGCCGGGATCAGCGATCCCACCGATGTCGCCAAGGTGCGCGCGCTCGGCGTGATCGACCTGCCGACCATCCAGAAGAAGCTGAACCTGCACTACTCGCTGTCGCTCGACCTGTTCGGCTCGGAAGTCTCGACCAACGCGGCGAATGCCTTCAATGCCGGCATCAAGGGCCGCTACCGCGAGACCCAGATCGAGGACGATCATCGGCTGCAGAACGACACCTATCCGGTGCTGAAGCTGGTCAATGGCGAGATCAAGCGGGTCGACGAGCCGGCGCTGACCGCGCTCAACATGCGGCTGCGCGACGACTACACGCAGGACTGCGTCAAGGGCCTGTTGCGCTGGAACAAGATCATCTCGACTCGCCGGCTACGACTTCAAGCTGACCTTGCCGAACGTCGCGTTCCACCGCCAGATCGGCGAGTTCAAGGATGTCCACGCCACGCCCGGACGGCGTGCTGATCGACGACGCCACCTGGAACAAGCGCAAGAGCGAATGGCTGCCGTCCACCGACGACGGCGACTTCATCGCCTCGCTGATGACGCCGGTGACCGAGACCGGCGAGTTCGCCTCGTGGATCTCGCCGCCCAAGGTCGGCATCGACAACAAGCCCGGCGATTTCGAATATGTGAAGATCGAGACGTGATCGTCTGCGTCGTCCCCGCATTGCGGGGAGACGTCGTCGCGATCTGCGAAGCGACGCGGTCGAGCGGGGTGCAGCCATCCTGATCGCGGTGAGTATGAGGCCCGCGTCACCTCGACGCTCTCCGCCAAGCGCGGCTAGAGCGCATCGCTCGCCCTTACCCCGCGATCTCAAGTCCGGCGTTGGCGTAGGCGACGCCGCCATCGACCGCGATGGTGTTGCCGACCACATAGTCGCCCGCCCGCGAAGCGAGATAGATCGCCACGCCCGCCATGTCCTCATCGGTGCCGATGCGCCCCGCCGGAATGCGCTTCGCGACCTCATCGGCATGGTCGCGCGCGGCCTTGTTCATGTCGGATTTGAAGGCGCCCGGTGCGATCGCGGTGACGTTGATGTGCTCCTTGATCAGCTTGGTCGCCATCCGGCGCGTCAGATGGATCACGCCCGCTTTGCTGGCGGCATAGGAATAGGTCTCCAGCGGGTTGACGAAGATGCCGTCGATCGAGGCGATGTTGATGACCTTGGCCGGCCGCTCGGCGCTGGCCGCGGCGCGCAGCGGCCCGCCAGCGCCTTGGTCAGGAAGAACAGCGACTTGACGTTGAGGTCCATCACCTTGTCCCAGCCGCTTTCCGGAAATTCGTCGAAGTCGGCGCCCCACGCCGCGCCGGCATTGTTGACGAGAATGTCGAGCTTCGGTTCGCGCTTGATGATTTCGGCGGCGAGCTGCTCGAGCCGGCCATGGTCGAAATATCGATCGGCAGCGCGATGCATTCGCCGCCATATTCCGCCGTGAGCTCCTTCGCGGTCGCCTCGCAAGGCCCGGCCTTGCGCGCGGTGATATAGACCTTCGCCGCGCCTTGCGCGAGAAATCCCGCCGCGATCATCTTGCCGATGCCGCGCGATCCGCCGGTCACCAGCGCGACGCGGCCTTGCAGCGAAAACAGATCCTTGAACATGGTTCCTCCTTTGCTTTGACGCTGGTTTTGGGCGCGGGGCGGGAGCGAGTCAAGGAAGCGACTCTTCCGTCGTCCCTGCGGCGCGCAGGTGACGCGCGAAGCCTCCGCAGGATGAGGATCGGCGCGTGGCTTCAGCCGCGCGCAACAGAGCGCTCCGCGCATATGGGTCCGAGACGCGCTCGCTAGCGTTTGCAGGGACGACAGGATTACGCCGCGTCGACGCGGCGAAAGCCGTTCCACATCGCGGTGGCGGCGCCGGAGGTCAGCACCGGCAGAATGCGCGCGTCCTGGTAGTTGCCGTTGAGCGAGACCCGCGGCAGCGCGGTCAGGTGTTCGGCGCTCTCGGGAAAGATCATGCCCGGCCGCGTCGTCACCGCGGTCTTGAATCCGGCCGCGCGCGCCAGCGCGAATTCGCGCGCGCCGGCCGCGATCTTGTCGCCATAGGGATAGGCGAGATGGACGCACCGGACGCTGCAGCGCGTCTTCGATCCGCGCGCGGCTCACGGCCATCTCGCGGCGGGCGGTCTCCTCGGTCTGCATGGCGAGATTGCAATGGGTGATGGAGTGCGCGCCGATCGTGACCAGCGGATCGTCGGCGAACGGCTTCAACTCGTCCCAGGACATGCAGAGATCGCGGCAGATCGCGGCTTCGTCGACGCCGTGGCGCGCGCACAGCGCGCTGATCTCGCGCTGCAATCGTGCTCGCCCGGCAACCCGCGCAGCCAGTCGTGCAGCCGGTCGAACGCGGCCTGCTTGGCGGCCGGCGTCGTGGTATCGAGGCGGGCCGCCGACGCCGCCGATCTCGACCTCGATCGAGGCCGCCTTGGCGATCACCCTCTCCAGCGCGATCCACCACAGCCGGCCGGTGCCTTCGGCGAAATCGCTGGCGACATAGACGGTGAGCGGTGCGTCGAATTCCCGCATCACCGGCAGCGCGAAGTCGCGGTTGTCGCGATAGCCGTCGTCGAAGGTGAAGCAGGCGAAGCGCCGCGAGAAGTTGCGTTCGATCAGCCGCCGATGCACTCGTCGATGGTGATGATGTCGATGCCGCGCGCGCGCAGATGCGACAGCGTCGCGCGCAGGAAGTCGGGCGTGATCTCGAGATGCCGGTTGGGCTGGAATTCGGCGTCGCGGCGCGGGCGGACATGGTGCAGCATGAAAATGGCGCCGACGCCCGCGAAGATCGGCCGCAGCAGGTGATGCGCGCCGGTGAAGTAGAGCGCTTCCAGCCCGGCGCGGATGACGTTGTTGCGAAGCTGCTTCATCGGGAGTGGCTGGCCTTGGGCTGCGATACGCGAAGCTAGCGGGAAACCGCTGAAGAAACGGTTAGTCGGACGGCCGTCCGCGCTCGCGACTGTTCCCTGTTATTTCGGGTTTGACAGCCTCGCAAGGGTTTGTTTTCTCTCGGTTCCCAGACCGCAGGACGTCGAATGCACGGACTTTTCAGGTGGAGCAGCAAATGGTGGCCGGGCGTGATTCCCCTGGCCGTCCTTTGGGCGATTGCGGCCTGGACGAATACCGCGCCGTTGGAAGCCGATCTCGCCGCGCGCAGCACCGCTGCGCTGAAGGATACCGTGCTCGACAAGACGCGGATCGCCGTCGACGGCCGCGACGTCACGCTTTGCCGCGGACGCGTTTTCGGAAGAGGGCCGCCGCAGTGCGGTGGCGGCGGTGGAGGCCGTGCCCGGCGTGCGGCTGGTCAACGACGAAACCCGTCTCGTTCCCGAAGCCAAGCCGTTCGTCTGGTCGGCGGAGCGGGACGTGGTCAGGGTCACGCTGGGCGGCAGCGCGCCATTGCCGGCCAGCAAGGGCAGTTGATGGAGGCGGCCCGCGCGGCGCTCGGCGGCGTCGAGGTCGTCGACCAGATGGGCCTGGCGCGCGGCGCGCCGCCGCGTTTCGAAATGCCGCGGTGCTGCTGCTCGATCAGATCGGCAAATTGAAGGACGGCAAGATCACGATCTCCGACACCGAGGTCGGCCTGTCCGGCATGGCGCGCGATCTCGGCGGCCGCGAGGCGATCGCGGCCGCGCTGAAAAATCTGCCCGAGGGATTTTCGGTCGCCGCCAACGAAATCAAGGCGCCGCCTTACATCTTCCAGGCCTACAAGGATCCGGTCGCGGTGACGCTGACGTTGACCGGCTATGTGCCCGACAACAACGTCCATGCCGCGCTGGTCGCGGCGGCCGGCGCGCAAATTCTTCAACGAGAAGGTCGTCGACAATCTCAAGGCCAGCGTCGGCGCGCCGCCGGATTTGCCGGCGCGGTGATGCCGGCGCTGGGCGCGCTGTCGCGGCTGTCGACCGGCACGCTGGTGGTGTCTGACCGCGAGGTGAAACTCTCGGGCGATGCGTTCTATGACGCGGCGGCGGCGCAGATCCGTGCCGGTCTTGGCAAGGATGTTCCGCAGGGCTGGCAGTTCAAGGCCGACATCTCGGTCAAGCCGGCGGCGGCGCCGGTCGATGCGACGGTGTGCCAGCAGCTGTTTTCCGAACTGCTCGGCAAGGGCAAGATCCGTTTCGAATCCGGGCGCGCCACGCATCGATCCGGATTCCGCCGGGCTGCTCGACCGGCTGATCGAGACCGCGCTGCGCTGTCCGACCGCCAATATCGAGATCGCCGGCCATACCGATGCCGACGGCGAGGACGCGTTCAACCAGGCGCTGTCGGAAAAGCGCGCGCAGGCGGTGGTCGGATTATCTGGTCAAGGCCGGCCTGCCCGCCGACCGCTTCACGGCGGTCGGCTATGGCAGCACGCAGCCGGTCGCCGCCAACGATACCGACGAAGGCAAGGCGCAGAACCGCCGCATCGAGTTCCTGGTGAGGTGAAGCGATGGCATATCTGGTGACGTTTCATTGGGGCTGGCTGCTGGCGTCGCTGCTGCTGGGCTTCGCCATGGGCTGGATCGCGGTGGTGCATCGCGGCAGGGCGTCTCGAGGGTCGACGGCGCGCTGGCTCGCGGCGTTGGTGGCCGCACTGGTCGCGGCGGCGCTGGCCCGGTGGTTCCCGGCCGCTCCGGCTATTGGCTCGACCTCGGCCTCGTGATGTTCGCCTCTATCTGGTCGGCTGCGCGGTGGGATCGTGGTTGCGCGACTGGGTGGTCTCGCGCAGCGGCGCCGGCCTCACGCTGGAGGCCTAAAGTCGCTGGATCCGATGATTTGGCCTCTCGCACGACCGGCCGCATGTCCGGCGCGGGTTGACGGCTGCGACCGATGCAGCAAAATGTCTGCATGCACGTCGCCGTACCATCGACATTCCGCCTAATATATTGAAGGCGCGCGCTTATTATTCACATCAGGCGAATTCCATTCCGGCCCAAAACGCGCTACCACGTCACGGGACTCATCGGGAGCAATCGTGATGCCGACGGCGAAGCACGCACGGTTGACCGACCAGGGCCGCGTCGGCACGTGACGATCGTGCTAGAGATCGCAATTCGAGGTCTAGATGCTGGAAGCGATCCGCAGGGCGATTTTGTTTCTGCGCCAGAAGCAGATCCTGCACAAACTGGGCGTCGTGATCAGCGTCACCGTGATCGGGATCGCGTGCTATGTGCTGTACCACATGCTTCGCGGCATCGATGTCGACGAAGTGTTCGAGGCGATCAGGGAGCACCGAGCCGCGCCAGATCGCGCTGGCGGCCTTGTTCGTCGCCGCCGGCTATTTCACGCTGACCTTCTACGACTGTTCGCGATGCGCGCGATCGGCCGCAGCGACGTTCCCTACAGGATCAACGCGCTCGCCGCCTTCACCTCCTATTCGATCGGCCACAATGTCGGCGCCAGCGTCTTCACCGGCGGCGCGGTGCGCTACCGCATCTATTCGGCTTACGGGCTCAATGCGATCGACGTCGCCAAAATCTGCTTTCTTGCCGGCCTGACCTTCTGGCTCGGCAACGCCGCGGTGCTGGGGCTCGGCATCACCTATCATCCGGAGGCCGCCGCCTCGATCGACCAGCTGCCGGTCTGGCTCAACCGCGTCGTCGCGATCGCGATCATCCTGGGATTGGTCGCCTATGTGGGCTGGGTCTGGACCCAGCCGCGCAATGTCGGCCGCGGACCGTGGACCGTGGTGCTGCCGGGCGGCCCGCTGACGTTGCTGCAGATCATGATCGGCATCGTCGATCTCGGTTTCTGCGCGCTCGCGATGTACGTGCTGGTGCCGGACGAGCCCAATCTCGGCTTCGTCGTGGTGGCCGTGATCTTCGTCTCGGCCACGCTGCTCGGCTTCGCCAGCCACTCGCCGGGCGGGCTCGGCGTGTTCGACGCCGCGATGCTGGTCGGGCTCTGGCAGATGGACCGCGAGGACCTGCTGGCCGGGATGCTGCTGTTCCGCCTGCTCTATTATATTGCGCCCTTCGTCATATCTGTAATCTTGCTGACGTTTCGGGAGGTTATCCTCGGCGCCGATCGAAGCGGCTGCGTCAGGCGGCGCTGCGGCTTGACGCCGGTCCGCGCGCGCGAAGCCGCTTACGTGAGAGAGCGTGGGGACAAAGGCGCGCTGACGAAACGAGGCGCCGAATGTCACGAAGAAGCCGGCCAGGATGGCAATAGAAGCGCCCCCGTCCTCTCCCTCGCTTTTCTCGCCATGGTCCGACCGGCTGCGGCATTCGGCCATTATCCTCGCGGCCGCCGCGCTCGCGCTCGCCGTCCTCGTGGTGTTCGATGAATTGTCGCCGCTGCGCGCCGGCCGCGTGTTCGTCTGCATCGCCGCCGCGGCGCTGATGCCGTGGCGGCTGCACCATGCGGCTGCCTCGCGCGAGGATGTGCGCGGCGTCAATCCGGTGGAGGCCGCTGCCGTCAGCGCCGTCGTCGCCGGCATGCCGGATCCCGCCGTGCTGCTCGACCGCGCCGGCCGCGTCATCCATCTCAATGCCGCCGCCGCCCAGCTCGCGCCGGCGCTGCGCAAGAACGAACTCGCGCAGTTCGCGCTGCGCTCGCCCGAAATCATCACGGCGTTGCGCGAGGCGATCGCGACCTCGGAGCCGCGGCGCGCGACCTATCTCGATCACGCACCCATCGACCGCTGGATGGAGCTGATGATCACGCCGGTGCCGGTGCCGACCACTATTGGCGGCGCCGACAAGTGCATGCTGATGACGTTCCACGACCTGACGCCGCTGCGCCGGGTCGAGGAGATGCGCGCCGACTTCGTCGCCAATGCCAGCCATGAATTGCGCACGCCGCTGGCGGCGCTGTCGGGCTTCATCGATACGCTGCAGGGTCCGGCCAAGGACGATGCCAAGGCGCGCGAGCGTTTCCTCTCGATCATGCATGCGCAGGCGACCCGCATGGCGCGGCTGATCGATGACCTGTTGTCGCTGTCGCGGGTCGAATTGTCGGCCCATGTCCGTCCCGACACCCTGGTCGACATCGTGCCGATCATCCGCCAGGTCGCCGACGGGCTCGAGCCGCTCGCGCGCGAGCGGCAGGTTGCGGTCGAGATCGAGCTGCCGCCGACACCGGTCACGATCGCCGGCGACCGCGAGGAACTGCTGCGCCTGTTCGAGAACCTGATCGAGAATGCGCTGAAATACGGCGCCTCCGGCGGCCGGGTCATCGTGTCGCTCAACCGGCCGTCTCGGGCGAGGGCACGCCGGAAATCCGGGTCATGGTCCGCGATTTCGGCCCCGGCATCGCGCCCGAGCATCTGCCGCGGCTGACCGAACGCTTCTACCGGGTGGACGTCGGCGACAGCCGTTCCCAGGGTGGAACCGGGCTCGGTTTATCGCTGGTGAAACATATTCTTAACCGCCATCGAGGCCGGCTTTTGATCGAAAGCGTGCCCAAAAACGGCGCGACTTTTACCGCCTGTTTTCCCCAGGCCAAGCCCGCCGTTTCGGCCTGAACCATAGTCAATTTCAAGACTTTAGTCCTGTCATCCGACTGTCATCAAACCTTCGTAAAAGCAGCATCGACCGCTCCTAAACGGACCGGCGTGAGCGCGATCGGGCGCGATCCGGCGCTTCGCTCACCAGATGGAGATCAGCATGAATTTCGTGAAAGCCATCGTCGCTGCCGGCCTGGTCGCCGCATCGACCTCGGCCTTCGCCGCCGACATCACCGGCGCGGGCTCGACCTTTATCGTTCCCGATCTTTTCGAAATGGGCTGACGCCTACAAGAAGGAGTCCGGTAATGGCGTGAACTATCAGTCGATCGGTTCGGGCGCGCGGCATCAAGCAGATCGAAGCCAAGACCGTGACCTTCGGCGCCACCGACATGCCGCTGAAGGTCGAGCAGCTCGAAAAGGACGGCCTGGTCTCAGTGGCCGATGATGATGGGCGCGATCGTCCCGGTGGTGAACATCGACGGCGTCAAGGCCGGCGACATGGTGCTCGACGGCGCGACGCTCGCCAACATCTATCCTCGGCAAGATCACCAAGTGGGATGATCCCGCGATCAAGAAGCTCAATCCGAATGCTGAAGCTGCCTTCGGCCGCGATCGCGGTCGTGCACCGCTCCGACGGTTCGGGCACGACCTTCAACTTCACCGACTATCTCTCGAAGGTGAGCGCCGACTGGAAGAGCAAGGTCGGGTCCGGCACCGCCGTCGAGTGGCCGGCCGGCGTCGGCGCCAAGGGCAACGAAGGCGTTTCCGGCAATATCGGCCAGACCAAGAACTCGATCGGCTATGTCGAGTATGCCTACGCCAAGCAGAACAAGCTGACCTACACCGCGCTGGTCAACAAGGCCGGCAAGACCGTGGAGCCGACCGATCGAGGCTTCCAGGCGGCCGCTTCCAACGCCGACTGGGCCAACGCGCCCGGCTACTACCTGATCCTCACCGACCAGCCCGGCGACAAGTCCTGGCCGATCGTCGCCTCGACCTTCATCCTGATGCACAAGGAGCCGGCCGACAAGGCCGCGTCCGCAGCGAGGCGATCAAGTTCTTCAAATTGGCCTTTGCCAAGGGCGACAAGATGGCCGAAGAACTCGACTACATCCCGATGCCGGACGCCGTGGTCAAGCTGATCGAGAAGACCTGGTCGGCCGACATCAAGAGCTGAGTCTGCGTCGACGTCAACTGCCTCCCTCTCCCGAACGCGGGCGCGGGCATTCGAGCTGCCGGACCGCGGATCCGGCCGGCGATCAAAGATGCGCTGCCGGATCAGCCGGCTCGCACCGGAAATCGAGGTGCGAAGCGTCCGGGCCCAACAAGACGCGGCTCCGGAACAGCGTATAAGGTATAAGTACAGGGGATTGGCGTGGCAGACATGGCCGTTCAGAGCGACTTGATGGAAGCCGCCGGACCTTACGATCGCGCCAAGGCGCTGAGTGCCTTCAAGCTCGGCGACGTCACCTTCTACTGGATCACCCGTCTGTCGGCGATCTCGGTGCTGCTGATCCTCGGCGGCATCATCCTCTCGCTGATCGTCGGCGCCTGGCCGGCGATGCAGCGAATATGGCTTTTCCTTCCTGTGGACGCAGCGCTGGGCGCCCTCGGCCGATCCGCCGGTGCTCGGCGCGCTCGGCCCGATCTACGGCACGCTGGTCACCTCGTTCATCGCGATGCTGATCGCGATCCCGGTCGGGCTCGGGGTTGCGATCTTCCTCACCGAGCTTTGTCCGCAATGGCTGCGCCGCCCGATCGGCATCGCCATCGAGCTGCTCGCCGGCATCCCCTCGATCATCTACGGCATGTGGGGCTTCTTCGTGCTGGGGCCGTTCCTGGCCTACACCTTCCAGCCTTTCATGATCGGCCTGTTCGCCAACATTCCCGTGCTCAACACGATCTTCGGCGGGCCGCCGTCCTATCTCAGCCTGTTCAACGCCTCGCTGATCCTCGCGATCATGGTGCTGCCCTTCATCACCGCGATCTCGGTCGACGTGTTCAAGACGGTGCCGCCGGTGCTGAAGGAAGCGGCCTACGGCGTCGGCTGCACCACCTGGGAAGTCGTGCGCAACGTGGTGATCCCCTATACCCGCGTCGGCGTGATCGGCGGCATCATGCTGGCGCTCGGCCGCGCGCTCGGCGAGACCATGGCGGTCACCTTCATCATCGGCAATTCCTTCCGCATCACCGGCTCGATCTTCTCGCCGGGCACCACGATCTCGGCGGCGATCGCCTCCGAATTCGCCGAAAGCGACGGCCTGCATCAGTCCGCCCTGATCCTGCTCGGCCTGTTGCTGTTCGTGCTGACCTTCTTCGTGCTGGCGGCCGCGCGGCTGATGCTGATGCGTCTGGAAAAGAAGGCGGGGAAGTAACATGGCCATCAATCCGATCTATTCCCGCCGCCGCCGCTCGGACATCGTCATCCGCGCTGCTCTGTTTCGGCGCCGCGCTGTTCGGCGTGACCTGGCTGGCGCTGATCCTGTTCACGCTGTTCTACAACGGCCTCGCCGGCCTCACCCTGCAGATCTTCACCGCAAAACACGCCGCCGCCGGGATCGACCTCGGGCGGGCTGCTGAACGCCATCGTCGGCTCGGTCATCATGACGGTGATCGGCGTCGGCATCGGCGCGCCGCTCGGCCTGTTCGCCGGCACCTATCTCGCCGAATACGGCAGGCACGACCGGCTCACCTCGGTGATCCGCTTCATCAACGACATCCTGCTCAGCGCGCCCTCGATCATCATCGGCCTGTTCATCTACGGCGCGGTGGTGGTGCCGATGGGCGGCTTCTCGGCGATCGCCGGCGCGCTGGCGCTGGCCGTGATCGTCATTCCCGTGGTGCTGCGCACCACCGAGGACATGCTGGTGCTGGTGCCGAATCCGCTGCGCGAGGCGGCATCGCGCGCTCGGCCTGCCGCGCTCGCTGGTGATCAAGCGGATCGCCTATCGCGCGGCGCGCTCGGGCCTGATCACCGGCGTGCTGCTGGCGACCGCGCGCGTCGCCGGCGAGACCGCGCCGCTGCTGTTCACCGCGCTGTCCAACCAGTTCTTCAGCCTCGACCTGACCAAGACGATGGCCAACCTGCCGGTGACCATCAACAACTTCGTGCAGAGCCCCTACGCCTACTGGAAGCAGCTCGCCTGGAGCGGCGCGCTGCTGATCACCTTGACCGTGCTCGCCCTGAACATCGGCGCGCGCATCCTTGGCGCCGAGAGGACCGCAAAATGAACGATCTGTCTGTTTCCGTGAGTCATGCCGGCGGGCCCGTTCCGCCGGGGCGCTGCCCGAGGCGCCGGCCAAGGTCACCGCGCGCGACCTCAATTTCTACTACGGCGAGCACCACGCGCTGAAGAACATCAACCTCACGCTCGGCACCAACCGCGTCACCGCCTTCATCGGCCCGTCCGGTTGCGGCAAGTCGACGCTGTTGCGCATCTTCAACCGCATGTACGACCTCTATCCGGGCCAGCGCGCGGAAGGCCAGCTGATGCTGGACACCACCAACATCCTCGATCCCAGGCTCGACCTCAATCTGCTGCGGGCGCGGGTCGGCATGGTGTTCCAGAAGCCGACGCCGTTCCCGATGACGATCTACGAGAACATCGCCTTCGGCATCCGCCTCTACGAGAAGATCTCCAAATCCGAGATGGACGGCCGCGTCGAGAAGGCGCTGCGCGGCGGCGCGCTGTGGAACGAGGTCAAGGACAAGCTCAACGCGTCCGGCCTGTCGCTTTCCGGCGGCCAGCAGCAGCGGCTCTGCATCGCCCGCACGGTCGCGGTGCGGCCCGAGGTGATCCTGTTCGACGAGCCGTGCTCGGCGCTCGATCCGATCTCGACCGCCAAGGTCGAGGAGCTGATCCAGGAACTGGCCGAGAACTATACCATCGCCATCGTCACCCACAACATGCAGCAGGCCGCGCGCGTCTCGGACAAGACCGCGTTCATGTATCTCGGCGAGCTGATCGAGTTCGACGACACCAACAAGATCTTCACGTCGCCCAGCGATCGCCGCACCCAGGACTACATCACCGGCCGGTTCGGCTGACGCGCGAAACGCGAAGGAATACAATGGCTTCTGAACATACCGCCAAGGCGTTCGACAGCGACCTGCAGGAACTGACCCGGCTGGTCGCCGAGATGGGCGGTCTTGCCGAGCGCATGATCGTCGAATTCCGTCGACGCGCTGATCCGCCGCGACATCCCGCTCGGCCAGCGCGTGGTGGCGGCCGATGCCGAGATCGACACCTTGCAGCGCGACCATCGAGGAGCGCGCGGTGCTGACCATCGCCCGCCGCCAGCCGATGGCGGTCGACCTGCGCGAGATCGTCGGCGCCATGCGCGTCGCCACCGATCTCGAGCGGATCGGCGATCTCGCCAAGAACATGGGCAAGCGCGTCGCCGCGCTCGATAGCGATTTCCATCCGCTGAAGCTGATCCGCGGGCTCGAGCACATGACCGACCTCGTGCAGTCGCAGGTCAAGTCCGTGCTCGACGCCTATGCCGCGCACGATCTGCCGGCGGCGATGGCGGTGTGGAAGGGCGACGAGGAAGTCGACGCCATCTGCACCTCGCTGTTCCGCGAACTGCTGACCTACATGATGGAAGACCCGCGCAACATCTCGTTCTGCATCCATCTGATGTTCTGCGCCAAGAACATCGAGCGGATCGGCGATCACGCCACCAACATCGCCGAGACCGTGTTCTACATGATCGAAGGCCAGCAGATCATGGACAAGCGGCCGAAGGGCGACATGACGACCTTTGCCACGGCGGTTCCGGGCAATTAGAGCAGCGGTTGCAGTACCGTGTTCGATAGATCACGCCATCGAATAGAGAAGGCTGAGCCATGAGCGCGCGCATTCTGGTGGTGGAGGACGAGGAAGCGCTGACCACGCTGTTGCGCTACAACCTCGATGCCGAAGGCTATGACGTCGAAACCGTCGCGCGCGGCGACGACGCCGACACGCGGCTGAAGGAGCGCGTTCCCGATCTGATCGTGCTCGACTGGATGCTGCCGGGCCTGTCCGGCATCGAGCTGTGCCGCCGCCTGCGGGCGCGGCCCGAGACCAAGCAGCTGCCGATCATCATGCTGACCGCGCGCGGCGAGGAGAGCGAGCGGGTGCGGGGGCTGGCCACCGGCGCCGACGACTACATCGTCAAGCCGTTCTCGGTGCCGGAGCTGCTGGCGCGCGTGAAGGGCCTGTTGCGCCGCGCCAGCCCCGAGCGGCTCGCCACCGTGCTCGCCTATGGCGACATCGAGCTCGACCGCGAGAAGCGCCGCGTCGCGCGTTCGGGCCGGCCGATCGATCTCGGTCCGACCGAATACCGCCTGCTGGAATTCTTCCTCGAGCATCCCGGCCGGGTGTTCTGCCGCGAGCAACTGCTCGACAGCGTCTGGGGCCGCGACATCTATATCGACGAGCGCACCGTCGACGTGCATATCGGCCGCCTGCGCAAACTGCTCAATCCCGGCCGCGAGCAGGATCCGATCCGCACCGTGCGCGGCGCCGGCTACGCGCTCGACGACCGCTTCGCCAAGGCGGAGAGTTGATTTTTCCAGGTTCGCCAAACTCTACTCAGCAGCTCCATTGAAATCCGTCGACCACGAAGTGCTGGCCGGTCATGTACATGTGCGCGTCGACTGCGAGATAGCGCACGATGCTGGCGATATCCTCGGGCGTGCCGACCCGGCCCAAGGCAATCCCGGCGGTCAACTGAGCCTCCCGCTCGGCGAGCAGACCGCGCAACAGGTCGGTCGCGATCACGCCCGGGCAGATCGCATTAACGGACACTTTGGGTCCGAGCTCCTTTGCAAGCGAGCGCGTCAGGCCCAGAATTCCGGCCTTGGCCGTCGCATAGGCATGCTTGCTGACGGCGCTGGTCACGCCGCCTGACAGCGCGTTGATCGATGAGATCGAGATGATCCGGCCGCCTGTGTCCTGCTTCAGCATGATCGGCGCGCAAGCGTGAATAAAGTTGAAGCAGCTCTTGAGGTTCACCGCGATCGTCCGGTCGAACTCGGCCTCGGTGATGTCAAGGATCGGTTTTGGGTTCGGCGCACCCGCATTGTTCAGGAGCACGTCGAGACGTGCCCATTTCGCGTTGATCTGTTCGACGATCGCATGCGCGCGCGCAAAATCGCTCACATCGGCCTGAAAGGTGAGCGTACGCCTGCCGCGTGCCTCGATATCGCGCGCGGTCGCCGCCATCTCCTTCTCCAGGAGATCGACGAGGGCGATGTCGAAGCCGGAATCGGCAAGCGCGAGCGCACAGGCGCGGCCGATGCCGCGCGCGCCGCCGGTGACGAGGGCCGTTTTTGTCATGCGCAAGACTTTCTCTTAGCCAGCGCCATGCTCGCGGGCATAGCGGACCACGTCGGCATGGGTTGCGCACCAGACGTCGCCCTTCGCCTTGGCCAGGCGAATGAGTTCCTCGATGATCCACAGACGCGAGCGATAGCCGATGATGTGCGGATGGCAGGTAAGCTGGAAGATGCCGCCCTCCTCATAGGCGGCCTCGAACTCGCGCCTGAAGACATCGAACACATCCGAAGGCGGCGTGTAGGGACGCAGGCCCTGGAAGCGATGCATCATGAAATAGACCGCGTCGTCGCGGATCCATTCCACCGGAAATTCGATCACGCCGGTCGGCTCGCCGTCGAGCACCAGCTCGTAGCAATCGACGTCGGCCATCAGCGAGGAATTGTAGAGCAGGCCGGCCTCCCTGGTGATGCGTAGCGTGTGCGGCGAGAAATCCCAGGACGCGGTGCGCGCGCCGACCGGCCGCACCCTGGTCGTCTTCTCCAGCACGTCGGCCGCGCGCGTCATCAAATCCTTCTCGGCCTCATAGGGAAGTACCGAGTTCAGCTCGTGGATCCATGAATGAATGCCGATCTCGTGCCCTTCGGCGATGATGCGACGCTGCTCGTCCGGATAGAGCAGCGCACACACGGCCGGCACATAGAAGGTCGCCGGCACCGAGTGCTTCGCAAGCAGTTTCAGGATGTTCGGGACGCCGACACGATTGCCATACTGGCCCCACGCCATGCGCCCGATCGACTTGCCGCCGTCGCGCAGCTCATTGGTCTCATGATCGGAATCGAACGACAGCGCAAACGCGCATCGCGCGCCGCCCTTCCAGGTCTTCGGCCGATAGGTCTTGCCGGCGCGGACCTGGTTGACCAGCCCGCGCCAGTGCTTTTCCGGCCATTGCCAAGGCTCCATTTGAGTTTCGAGCTTCGACGTCTCGTTCATGATGGTCCTCCCGAATGAATTGTTACAGCGGGCCGCCGGTGACGGGTATGGTCTGCCCCGTGATCCACGAGGCGTAGTCGGAGGCGAGATACGTCACCGCGTTGGCGATGTCCTGCGGGCCGCCCATGCGCCGCATCGCAATGGTGTTGACGAAATTGTCGCGGAAGGCGGCCGGCCAGTTGTCCCACTGCCGCTCGTAATCGGGGCTGGTCGCCATGAAGCCGGGCGCAACCGTATTGACGGTGATGCCGAACGGCCCGAGCTCCTGGGCAAGCTGTTTGACCAGACCGATTTGTCCGTGCTTGGCGGCGGGATAACTCTGGATGCCGGTGAGGCTCGTGGCAAGGCCGGCGCGGCTCGAAATGGTGACGATGCGCCCCGTGCCCTTTGTCTTCATCCCGGGTGCGACAGCCTTGATGAACAGGAACGCGCCCTTGAGGTTGGCATCGACGATGGCGTCGAAATCGTCCGCGCTCACCTCTTCCAGCGGCCGGGGCCTTTGGCCGCGCACGCCGCCCGCGACATAGACCAGGATATCGGCGCCGCCGGCTGTGCCCACGACCTCGGCAATGGAGGCCTCATTGGTGACGTCGACCTTGGCGGCGATGATCTCGCCGCCGCCATCGACGCGGCCGGCCAGGGCCAAGAGATCATCGACCAGCAGGTCGCAGGCGATGACGCGCGCGCCGTCATTTGCCAGCGATCGCGCGATGGCCTGGCCGATGCCGCGCGCGGCTCCGGCCACGATCGCGGTGCGTCCGTCGAACCGGATCAGCATGGACTACTCGTTCGCTTACTCAGCTCAGCTTTGTCCCGGCGGTTTCCTTTAGGCTCCAGATCACGGCAAGCGAAATCACCGCCGCAGGCAGGAGATAAAGATAGGTCGGCGCCAGCGTCGAGCCTGTGGCCTCGATCAGCCAGGTTGCGATGAACGGCGCAAAGCCGCCGAAGATCGCCACCGAAAGCGCATATCCGCTCGACATCCAGGTCGAGCGCAGATGCGTCGGGAAGATCTCGGCGATCGCCGCCGGGCCGGCGCCGGAATAGAGCGCGAGCAGGATGCCGAACAGGATCTGGATCGGCAGCACCAGCGCCAATCCCTTACCTCCGGCCATCAGCGACAACAGCGGGTAGCACAGCGCCCCGATGAGGATGGCGCTGGCCATCAAGACGGGCTTGCGGCCGACCTTGTCCGACAGCGCGCCCCAGAAGGGAACGGCGATGACCATGGCGATCAGGCCGATCGTGTTCGACCACAGCGCCTGCGAGGGCGAGAGCCCGGCAAACTTCTGGGTGAAGGTCGGCATCCAAAGCAGCAGCATGTAATAGGCGATGGTCCAGAAGATCGTGAAGCCAAAGGCGCGCGCACCGAGCGCAAATCCGTCGCCTGCCGGCTGGCTTGCCACGGCCTCGCGGCTGGCTTGATAGGACGGCGTCTCATCGACGTTCTGGCGCATATAGGCGCCGACCACGAGCAGGACCGCGCCGAGCAGGAACGGCACACGCCAGCCCCAGGCGAGCATCACTTCGGGAGAGACTGACGAGGTCATGATCGCGGCAACACCTGAACCGAGCAGCGTGCCGCCGGCGGTCGAGACCTGCTGGAAGCTGCCGAAGAAGCCGCGGCGTCCTTGCGGCGCCCATTCGATCATGAAGGCGGTCGAGGTGCCCCATTCGCCACCGGCGGCGAGCCCTTGCACCAGGCGCATGGTGACGAGCAGGATCGGCGCCCCGACGCCGATCGACTGATAGGTCGGCAACAGGCCGAGGCCCACGGTGCCGAACGCCATCAGGAAGATGGTGAGCACCAGTGCCGTCTTGCGGCCCCTGGTGTCGCCGAGCCGGCCGATGATGATGCCGCCGAGCGGCCGCGCCAGGAAGCCGACGCCAAAGGCAGCGAACGACTTGAGCAGAGCCGTGGTCGGATCGGAACCCGGGAAGAAATTTGTCGCGATCAGCACGGCCAGAAAGCCATAGACGCCGAAATCGTACCATTCGAGCAGATTGCCGATCGCTGCGGCCCAGATCGCCTTGCGGGATTTGTCCACCAGATGCGCGGTCGGCGCGGCCAGAACAGAAGCTTCCGCCATTGGATTATCCCCTCTGTGCTTTGTTGGTCACATTCCACATGACAATCGGAGCGGAGTCGAGAGGCCCGCGCGTCATAACGGCTTCGCGGTGATGACTGGCAGTCGCCGTCAGCATGGCTCTCGGTAATGGCTCAGCCACGCTCCATCCCTGGTGTCCTGTAAAGCATCGGTCGTCCCCTGACTCGCGGTGGCCACTTGATTGCCGACCGCAAGGTGCTGCTCACGGATGCTTCTTCAAGAACGTCATCAGATCTTCGACGCAACGGGTGGCGTAGCCATCACAGATGTTGTGGGCCGCAGTGTCGTAGTAAAGCAGTTCGGAGCCCGCGATCCTCTGGTTCATCTCCCGATAGGCGCTGGCGTGTCCGATTTTTTCCTTGCCCGCCGCCACGATGAGCGTGGGAGCCGTGATCGCCGACACCTCGTTCATGAAGTCGTGCGTGCACATGTGAAGGA
This sequence comes from uncultured Alphaproteobacteria bacterium, assembly GCA_963732085.1. Lineage (GTDB taxonomy): Bacteria > Pseudomonadota > Alphaproteobacteria > Rhizobiales > Xanthobacteraceae > Bradyrhizobium. Next base: position 751,137 of record CAVSYJ010000005.1, read on the forward strand.
CAAAGCGGGCGATGAAGGCAGGGTCGTTCGAACCGGCCTGTTCGATGAACCATTTGATCAAGTCGGGATCAGCCGAAGAATCGAACCGCTCGTCAATGGTATCGGCCAGAAATTGCTTCAAGCCGATTTCCTTGATCTTCGGTATCCATGTCGGCGCATGGCTATTCTTGAGACCCGGCGTCGACCCGAACAGGGCGAGTGACTTGACCCTGTCTGGATGGTTTATCGACAGTTGCTGCGATACATATCCGCCGGCCGAATTGCCGACGATGTGCGCACGATCGGCTCCGACGAGGTCAAGCAGTGCCAGGGCATCGGACACCAGCAACGCGAGTGAAAAGTCATCGGCAGGCTTCGGGATCTGGGAATTGCCATGACCTCGCAGGTCAAGTCTTGCGACCCGATAACGACGCGACAGCGGCGGCACCCACTGAAACCAGCGCTGGGAATTGCCCATCGCAGCGTGCAGGAGAAGGACCGTGTCGGGCTTCCGCCACGGATCGGTAAAGTCGTCGACGTAATAGGCAAGCTGAAGGCCGTCCGCTGTGGTGAAGGTGCTGTTCATTTGTTTTTGGTGCTCAGCCAGCATGAGAACCCGGTAGGGAACGGTTGCCAACTAAACATCAAAAAAATCCCCGCGAAAGCGGGGATGTCGTATCTCGCGGTGCTTGGCAATCAGCGCCCCGGCGGCTTGTTACTCGGCCGGCGGCGATCGGAGGCCGGCTGATAGGCGACGCGCGAATGATGCGCGCAATAGGGCAGGCCCGCGAGCGACTTGCCGCCGCAAAAGAAGAAGTCGGGACTTGAGGGATCGCCGACCGGCCAATGGCAGGTGGCTTCGTTGAGCTCCAGCAGCGACAGGCGCTGGCTCATCGGCACGACATTGTCATAGGCGATCGGATCGGGTTCGAGCTCGACCTCGAAGGCGTGCGCCAGCGCGGTGTTGCCGCGCGACACCGGACGCGACACCCGCATCATGTGCTGGGCGGGACGCGTCTTGCGCTGGCGCGGGGCGGCCGACGACGGGCTCTTGGCGCGGCCGGACAGGCCGAGCCGGTGCACTTTGCCGATCACGGCGTTTCGCGTCACATTGCCGAGTTCGGCCGCGATCTGGCTGGCCGAAAGCCCGGCCTCCCAGAGCTTCTTGAGCTGCTCGACGCGATCATCGGACCAGGTCATTACCGTCATCGCACTCTTCCCTTCGTGGTGCGGCGGCCGGCGCATGCGCCGTGCTGCGATGCCGCATATCGAAAATCCCAGTACGCAGAATCCCTTAGCCCTCGCCGGGCGCGAATGGCGCGCCCGAACGTGTACGCAGATCACCAAAACTCAGGGGGTCAGAACTGCCGCACGAGATGTCGTACCCGACAGCGAGAACGCTACAATATGCCGTGACTCCCGCGCAAGAGTCCGGCTCCGCAGTCCACATGTTCCATCATGTAAGTGTTGCAATCGTGTTTTCCACCGCACCGGGATCGTACGGGTTTGACAGTTGCTTGAAAGCCGCTGCTGCGCAGCATTGACAGGCATTGCCGCACGCCTAAGATGCCCCGACGCGCCGCCTGAAAAGGCGGCCGTTTTGTTTTCGCCCGCGGGTTGGCGACCGCGCCAATGCGCGCATCGTTTCCTGCTCAAACATCAAGTGACCGCCATGACCACAAGCGCCACGTCGCATCTGCTTCCCGTTTTCGCCCGGGTCGATCTCGGCTTCACGCACGGCGAGGGCTGCTGGCTGGTCGCCACCAATGGCGACCGCTATCTCGATTTCACCTCCGGCGTCGCGGTCAACGCGCTCGGCCATTGCCACCCCGCGCTGGTCGCAGCCCTGCAGGAGCAGGCGACGAAACTCTGGCACATGTCGAACCTGTTCAAGAGCCCGGACGGCGAGAAGCTCGCCGCGCGGCTGTGCGAAGAGAGCTTTGCCGACTTCGTGTTCTTCTGCAATTCCGGCGCGGAAGCAATGGAAGGCCTGATCAAGCTGGTGCGCCACTATCAGTTCTCGAAAGGCGCCCCGGAGCGCTATCGCATCATCACGTTCGAAGGCGCCTTCCACGGCCGCACCCTGGCGACGCTCGCCGCCACGGGATCTGCGAAATATCTCGAAGGTTTCGGTCCGCCGATGGACGGTTTCGATCAGGTGCCCCATGGCGACCTCGAGGCCGTCAAGAAAGCCATCGGCCCGCACACCGCCGGCATCCTGATCGAGCCGGTGCAGGGCGAGGGCGGCGTGCGCTCGGCGCCGGTGTCGTTCTTCAAGGCGTTGCGCCAGCTCTGCGACGAGCACGGCATCCTGCTCGCCTTCGACGAGGTGCAGACCGGCATGGGCCGCACCGGCGATCTCTTTGCCTATCGCCGTCTCGGCGTCACGCCGGACATCATGTCGCTGGCGAAGGCGCTCGGCGGCGGTTTCCCGATCGGCGCGGTGCTCGCGAGCGCGGAAGCCGCCAAAGGCATGGCGCCCGGCTCGCACGGCTCGACCTTCGGCGGCAATCCGCTCGCGGTCGCGGCCGCGAACGCCGTGCTCGACGTGATGCTGAAGCCCGGCTTCTTCGATCACGTGCAGAAGATGTCGCTGCTGCTCAAGCAGAAGCTCGCCTCCGTCGTCGATCGCTATCCGAGCGTGCTCTCCGAAGTGCGGGGCGAGGGACTGCTGGTCGGCGTCAAGGCCGTGGTGCCCTCGGGCGATCTCGTCGCCGCGCTGCGCGATCGAGAAGCTGCTTACCGTTGGCGCCGGCGAGAATGTCGTGCGCTTCCTCGCGCCCTTGATCGTCAACGAGAGCGAGATCGATCACTCCGTGCAGTGCCTGGAGCGCGCCTGCGCCGATCTCTCCAGCAAGGTCAAGCAGGCAGCCGCGCAATGAGCACGCCGCCGCGGCATTTCCTCGATATCGGCGAACTTCCGCTGAAGGATTTGCGCACCATTCTCGACGCCTCCAACGCCATGAAGGCGAAGCTGAAGGCGCATGAGAAGGGCGGCAAGCCGCTCGACGGCAAGACGATGGCGATGATCTTCGAGCGGCCGTCGACCCGCACGCGGGTGTCGTTCGACGTCGGCATGCGCCAGCTCGGCGGCGAGTCGATCATGCTGACCGGCACCGAGATGCAGCTCGGCCGCGGCGAGACCATCGCCGACACCGCGCGCGTGCTGTCGCGCTATGTCGACGCCATCATGATCCGCATCCTCAATCACGAGGCGCTGCTCGAGCTCGCCGCGCACGCCACCGTGCCCGTCATCAACGGCCTGACGCGGCGCTCGCATCCCTGCCAGGTGATGGCGGATCTGATGACCTTCGAGGAGCATCGCGGCTCGATCGCGGGCAAGACCGTGGCCTGGACCGGCGACGACAACAACGTGCTGTCGTCGTGGGCGCAGGCCGCCGAGCGCTTCAAGTTCCAGCTCAATATCGCGACCCCGCCCGAGCTCGCGCCGAAAAAGCCGATGCGCGACTGGATCAAGGAGACAACGGCGCCGATCATGATCGGCAACGATCCGGAGGCCGCGGTGCGCGGCGCCGATTGCGTCGTCACCGATACCTGGGTGTCGATGGGCGACAAGGACGGCGAGCATCGCCACAATCTGCTGCAGCCCTATCAGGTCAACGCCAAGCTGATGTCGCTGGCGAAGAAGGACGCGATCTTCATGCATTGCCTGCCGGCCCATCGCGGCGAGGAGGTCACCGATGAGGTGATCGACGGCCCGCAATCGGTCGTGTTCGACGAGGCCGAGAACCGCCTGCATGCGCAGAAGGGGATTCTCGCCTGGTGTTTCGACGCGGTGGGGTGAGCCGAACCAAACACTCCGCTGTCGTCCCCGCGACAAGCGCCATGCTCGTGACACGCGCACACTGTTACCCTCTCCCCTTGTGGGAGAGGGTGGTTTCGAACCAAGTGAGAAACCGGGTGAGGGGTTCTTTCCAGTGTAACACGCGAACCCCTCACCCGGCTCGCATGCTAACGATGCTCGCCACCCTCTCCCACAAGGGGAGAGGGTCCACCGTGCAAGCGGCGCTGTTCGACGCCGGACATCAAACCCCTTTCGCATCTCGCCTCGCGACCCCAGATAAAGCGCCATGTCGTCCGAATCCCCCGACACCAAGACCACCTTCACCAGCCCGATACGCGCGCCGTCGGCGGTTCCCGTCGACGACGCCGTGATTCCGTTCGAGGTCAACGCGCTCGATCTGCGCGGCCGCCTGACGCGGATGGGCCCAGCGCTCGACGAGACTCCTGCACAAGCACGATTATCCGCCCGCGTCGGCAAGCTGCTCGGCGAAGCCATCGTGCTGACCACGCTGCTCGGCTCGTCGTTGAAATTCGAGGGCCGCTTCATCCTGCAGACCCAGAGCGACGGCCCGGTATCGTTCCTGATCGTCGACTTCCAGGCGCCCGATCGCCTGCGCGCCTATGCGCGCTACGACAAGCGCGGCTGAAGGACGCGAAAGATTCCGGCGCACTGCTCGGCAAGGGTCATCTCGCGATGACCATCGACCAGGGGCCGGACATGAGCCGCTATCAGGGCCTGGTCGCGCTCGACGGCGGCGGGCTCGAAGAAGCCGCGCATGAATATTTCCTGCGCTCGGAGCAGATTCCGACGCGCGTGCGCATTGCGGTCGGCGAGGAATTTCGCGGCGGCGAGGGCGGCAAGCATCGCTGGCGCGCCGGCGGCATTCTCATGCAGTTTTTGCCGAAGGCGCCGGAGCGCGCGCGGCAGGCCGATCTGCATCCGGGCGATGCGCCCGAAGGCCACGTGCCGCACACGGTCGCCGAGGACGACGCCTGGGTCGAGGGCCAGTCGCTGATCTCGACCGTCGAGGACGTCGAGCTGATCGATCCCGATCTCTCCGGCGAGCGGCTGCTCTATCGTCTGTTCCACGAGCGCGGCGTGCGCGTGTTCAAGCCGTTGCCGCTGCAGGCGCGCTGCTCCTGCTCGCGCGATGCGGTCTCTGCGATGCTGAAGAGTTTTGCGCCGCAGGACCGCGCCGACATGGTCAAGGACGGCAAGGTCGTCGTCACCTGCGAGTTCTGCTCGTCGGTGTACGAGTTCACGCCGGAGAAGCGGGGGTGGAGAATACCTGAAACTTGATGTCAGCTCTTACCCCGTCGGCGCTGAAATTCAAGACCAGCTTCGTCGAGAGCTCGCTTGGTCAGTTCGACTTCGACACGCCGCGCGCGGACTGGATTGCCGGCCTGAGACACACACTGTGTATGTGGCTCAAGCGAATTGATGCCTCCCCACACCATCGAATCGACGAGCGCGTTTATACTGCGGTCGTGCCAGGCCGGGCGCCGATCTCAGCGAGAGTGCATCGTAATCAAGCACCGTTCGCCAACTCCGAGCATTCAGCTCGATCGTACGCATTGCGGCGATCCCTAATTCAACACCCTCTTATAATGCGGGCTGTCCAGCGAGAACGTCGGGATATCGACCTCGAAGCGTTCGCCGGCCTCGGTGACCATCTGATAGCGCCCGGTCATGAAGCCCGAGGCGGTCGGCAGCGGCACGCCGCTCGTATATTCGAAGCGCTCGCCGGGCGCGAGCACCGGCTCTTCGCCGACCACGCCGCGGCCTTCACTTCCTGTTTGTGCCCGGTCGCATCGGTGATGATCCAGTGCCGCGTGCGCAGCTGCACCGTCTCGGTGCCGGCGTTGGTGATGACGATGGTGTAGGACCAGAAGAACTCGCTCTTCTCCGCCGAGGAGCGCTCCGGCATGTAGTTCGGCTGGACGGTGACTTCGATCTGGCGGGTGACGGCGCGATACATGCGCCTTATCCTAGCCAAAAGCCGCGCGGGAACCAACCATCGCGCTCGATCCGGCAATCCTGATTTCAACACAGTTCCGCGTCAAAAGCCGCGGCGGCGGAAACCGCGCTCGCCTCTTGCCCGTCAAATACATCGTAACTTTGCGCGGCTGTTGCGGCCCGCTATACGCATGGAACCAGCGATTTGCTCGATCTTTCCGACACGGTGCCCGATGACAATTGCCGATCGCCTCGCCGGTCCCGCCGCCTGCATCGCCTGACGCGCAGCGCCAGCCGCGCCTGCGGCAAAGGCGCCTGCGGCTGCAAAGCGCGAGCGCCCGCGATCTCGCTGCCGGTCGTCGGCGAGCGTGAGCTGCGGCTCGACCTGTTCCGCGGGCTCGCGCTGTGGCTGATCTTCATCGACCATCTGCCGCCGAGCCTGCTGACCTGGTTCACCATCCGCAATTACGGCTTCTCCGACGCCACCGAAATCTTCATCTTCATCTCCGGCTACACCGCGGCCTTCGTCTATGGCCGCGCGCTGCTGGACTCCGGCTTCGTGGTCGTCGACCGCGCGCATCCTGCGCCGCGCCTGGCAGATCTATGTCGCGCACGTCTTCCTGTTCACGATTTTCCTCGCCGAGATTTCCTACGTCGCCAACAGTTTCGACAACCCGCTCTACACCGAAGAGATGGGCATCATGGATTTCCTCAAGCAGCCCGACGTCACCATCTTCCAGGCGCTGATCCTGCGCTTCAAGCCCGTCAACATGGACGTGCTGCCGCTTTACATCGTGCTGATGCTGTCGCTGCCCTTGATCCTCGCCTGATGCGCTGGAAGCCGGACGTGACGCTGGCGCTGTCGGCGCTGCTCTACGCCGTCACCTGGCACTACGATCTCTATCTCTCCGCCTATCCGAACGGCTACTGGAGCTTCAATCCGCTGGCCTGGCAATTGCTGTTCGTGTTCGGCGCCTGGTGCGCGCTCGGCGGCGCCCGGCGCATGTCGGCGATCATCTCGTCCAACATCACGTTGTGGATCTGCATCGTCTATCTCGCCGCGGCGTTCTACGTCACGCTGACCTGGAACGTGCCGGCGATGGTTCACATGGTGCCGAAGCGGCTCGAGCAGTGGATGTATCCGATCGACAAGACCGATCTCGACGTGCTGCGCTTTGCGCATTTCCTCGCGCTCGCCGCCATCACCGTGCGCTTCCTGCCGCGCGACTGGCCGGGCCTGAAATCGCGCTGGCTGAGGCCGCTGATCCTGTGCGGCCAGCACTCGCTGGAGATTTTCTGCCTCGGCGTGTTCCTGGCCTTTGCCGGGCACTTCATCCTGGCCGAGGTCGGCGGCGGTGCGGCGATGCACGCGTTAATCAGCCTTTGCGGAATCCTGATCATGTGCGCCGTGGCGTGGCTGATTTCGTGGTACAAGCACGTGGCAGACAAGAGCGCGCCGAAGAAAGGCGCCGTCGGTAACGCCGATCTGGCGGGAGGAAGTCTATGAGGCCGAGGTTGCTCCTCGTGCTCGCCTGCGTGACGGGGCTGCTTGCCGCGCAACCGCTGCGCGCGGAAGATGCACCGCAGAGTTGCGACGTGCCCGACAATCTGCTCGCCACCGAAAGCACGCTGCCGAAGACGGCCGATGCCATCAAGGCCGGCAAGCTCGACATCCTCGTGGTCGGCAGCCGCTCCTCGACCATCGTCAGCGCCGACGCCAGCGCCTATCCGGCACGGCTGCAGGCCGCGCTGCAGGCCGCATTGCCGAAGCTCAACGTCAATCTATCCGTAGAAATACAGGTCAAGAAGACCGCCGAGGAAGCCGCTACCAGCTTCCCGAAGCTGCTGGAGGCCAAAAAGCCTACTTTGGTCATCTGGCAGACCGGGACCGTGGATGCTATGCGGTCGATCGATCCCGACGATTTTCGCAGTGCTGTCGACGAAGGCATTGTTGCGTTGCAAAAGGCGGGAGCCGACGTGGTCCTGGTCAACCCGCAATATAGCCCGCGCACCGAAACGATGATTTCCGTGCCGCCCTATATCGATAATATGCGGGCGGTGGCGCAGGAGCACGAAGTTCCGTTGTTCGATCGCTTCGGCATCATGCATCAGTGGAATGATCAGGGTGATTTCGATCTTTTCAGCACGACGCACGGAATTGATCTTGCGAAGCGCGTTCACGATTGCCTCGGCCGCGCGCTGTCGAAGTTCATCATCGATGCTGCGCATGCGCCTCCGGCGCAGCAGAATTAGGGTTTTTGGTTAATGACGTTGCCGGGCTTCCGCCGCCCTTTTTGCGCGCTTGTCACGCTTGCGCTCGCGTTGGCCGGTCCGGCGTCGCTGACTTCAGCGCGCGCCGAAACCGCGCAGCCGGTGCAGACCGCGGCCGCGCCGGCCTCGACCGCAGCTTCCGCCCAGCCTGCTGCGCCTTCGCAACCGGTGGCGCCGGCTGATCAAGCGGCCGCGCCCGCTGCGCCCACGACCGGCACCGCGACAAGCGGAAATCCTGCCAATCCGCCGGCGCAAAAGACCATCGCCGCGCGCGCGGTCGACACCGTGAAGCAGGTGGCGAAATCCGCCAGCGACATTTTCAGCCGCGTGCCGTGCTCGGCCCCGAAGGGCGGCGTGCCGGCGATGGGATCGCTGCCGCGTGTCGCGAGCAAGCTCGCCAACGGCCTCCCGGTGGTGATCGTCGCCTTCGGCTCGTCGTCGACCCAGGGCTGGGGTTCGAGCTCGCCGGACTTCGCCTATCCGAACCGGCTGCTTGCGCAACTGAAGCGGCAATATCCGACCGCCGACATCACCGTGCTCAACCGCGGCAAGGGCGGCGACGACGCGCCCGAGATGATGAAGCGGTTGCAGGCCGCCGTGCTCGACGCCAGCCCCGATCTCGTGATCTGGCAGCTCGGCACCAATGCGGTGCTGCGCGGCTTCGATCCCGCCGAGACCGAGCAGCAGGTGGAAGAAGGCATCGCGCGCATCCAGGCCGCCGGCAGCGACGTCGTGCTGGTCGACCCGCAATACTCCCCGCGCGTCAACGAGCGCCCCGAGAACGCCGGGCGCATGGTCAACCTGCTGCACCGGGTGGCCCGGCTGCGTCATGTCGGCATCTTCCCGCGCTTCGAGGTGATGCGCGACTGGCATGAGACGCAGGAGCTGCCGGTCGAGACCTTCGTCATCGCCGACGGCCTGCACATGAACGACTGGGGCTATGCCTGCTTCGCACAGCTGCTCGGCGATGATATCATCCGCTCGGTCGGCCAGATCAAGCTCGGCGTCGCCGTGCCGTCGGAAGTGCTGAAGTACAAGCCGATGTGAGGCGTCGGGGCCTCTGCGCTCCGAAGCCGAATGATGGAGATCACCCATGGCCTTTAGCCACCTTGCCACCAGCTATTATACCGGCGATTACAACGGCGATGGCGACACCGATCTGCTGTTCGACAACACCATGAACCCGGATATCGCCGTCTGGTACATGGTCGGCACGGAGCTCGTGGTGGGCGCCCAGGTCGGCACACTGCCCGATCACGGGCAAGTTCACGGAGTCGGTGACTTCGACGGTGACGGCAAGTCCGATCTGTTGGTCACCGGCGACGACCCTTTTGACGTCGGTGCTTATAACGTTTCGATCTGGCAAATGAACGGCACCCAGCCGGCGACGGTCACCGTGGTTAACTCCGTCTCCGCGAACACCCACTGGCAGCCTACCTGCTCGGCGATTTCAACGGCGACGGCAAGACGGATATCAGCTTCATCAGCGACGTGGCCGACGCCTCGAACCTCAACCAGCTTGCGATCTGGCAGATGGACGGCACGCACATCGCATCGACTGCGGATGTCGGAGGCATCGATGAAGCGCACGGCCAGGGCCTGATTGCCGCCGCCGATCTCAGCGGCGACGGCAAAACCGACTTCTTGTTCTATAACAATGTCACGCACGACGTATCGGACTGGCTGATGAACGGTCTGACGGTCCAGTCGAAGAACGTGCTCGGCAACGTCAACGCAGCGGGGGGCTGGGACTTCGCTCAAATTCGGACCGGCGATTTCAACGGTGACGGCAAGGCCGATCTGCTGTTCACCAACTCGATCACCAATGGCATCGCCGTGTGGGAGACCGACGGCCACCAGATTACGGCGGCCGGACAGGCGGGTGTCCTTGCTGCCGGCTGGCACTTTGCCGATGTCGGCGACTTCAACGGCGACGGCAAGTCCGACCTGCTGTTCATCAACGACAGCACCCATGGCGTCGCGGTCTGGCTGATGAACGGCACCCAGCCGATCACGGGAGCCCAGGTCGGAACGATGGATCCAGGCTTCACCTACCTGGGACCCGGTCAGGGACTTCAGGACCTCAACGGCGATCACAAGTCCGACATCCTGTTCCAGAATACGACGACCGGCGCTGTCGTCGCCTGGGAGATGGACGGCACCCACGTCGTGGCCAATCAGCAGATCGGGACGATCGACCAGTCCCACGGCTGGCAGCTGTTCGCCTGAAGGCTGGTCACATCGAGCTAGTACGGCTGACACGAAATGATGGAGATCGCAAATGGCTTTTAGCCACCTTGCCACCAGCTTCTGGACCGCCGATTACAACGGTGATGGCGACACCGATCTGCTGTTCGACAACACCATGAACTCTGATATCGCCGTCTGGTACATGTCCGGCACGGAGCTCGTAGTGGGCGCCTTGGCCGGCGCGCTGCCACCCCACCCGCTAATCGCCGGAATCGGTGACTTCGACGGCGACGGCAAGTCTGATCTGTTGGTCACCGGCGACAGTTTTGGTGACCCTAATACGTATGATGTTTCAGTCTGGCAGATGAATGGCACCCAGCCTGCGACGGTCACTCTGGTCGATCAAGTCAACAAGATCGGCGGCTTTCAACCTGCCGGGCTGGGCGACTTCAACGGCGACGGTAAATCCGACATCGCCTTCCTCACCCAAATTCCCAACGCCCAGAACCTCGACGACCTTTCGATCTGGCAGATGGACGGCACGCACATCGCATCGACTGCGGACGTCGGCGGCGTCGATGAAGCGCACGGCGAGGATTTGATCGGCATCGCCGATTTCAACGGCGACGGCAAATCGGACTTCCTGTTCACCAATACGGTCACGAACGATATTTCGGTCTGGCTGATGAATGGCGGCACCGTCCAGTCGAAGAATACGATCGGCAACGTCAACGCGGCCGGAGGCTGGCAGCTCGCTCAAATTCGGACCGGCGATTTCAACGGTGACGGCAAGGCCGATCTGCTGTTCACCAACTCGATCACCAATGGCATCCCGTGTGGGAGACCGACGGCCACCAGATTACGGCGGCCGGACAGGCGGGTGTCCTTGCTGCGGGCTGGCACTTCGCCGACGTCGGCGACTTCAACGGCGACGGCAAGTCCGACCTGCTCTTCATCAACGACAGCACCCATGGCGTCGCGGTCTGGCTGATGGACGGCACCCAGACGATCACGGGAGCCCAGGTCGGAACGATGGATCCAGGCTTCACCTACCTGGGACCCGGTCAGGGACTTCAGGATCTCAACGGCGATCACAAGTCCGACATCCTGTTCCAGAATACGACGACCGGCGCTGTCGTCGCCTGGGAGATGGACGGCACCCACGTCGTGGCCAATCAGCAGATCGGGACGATCGACCAGTCCCACGGCTGGCAGCTGTTCGCCTGATCTTCGGAAATGTTGGGGCAGATTGCGCAGCGAGCCCCGGTCATCCTAAGTTGCGGCAACGTCGGACTCCCTGCCGGGACACATTCCTTCATGCTGCAATCACCTTCCACGATCGAGACCAGGGAATCCTGGATCGTCGCCTCCGTGGCGCTGCTTGTCATGATGATGGCGTTCGGCGCCGCCTGGATCATTGCGGTCGCGCTCAAGGACATCGCAGGCGAGCTCGGCGGCACGCGCTCGATTCCGGCGCTGGCGAGCTCGCTGGCCTGGCTCGGCCAGGGCGCCGGCGGCATTTTGATGGGTCGCATTGCCGACCGCGTCGGCACGCGCTGGACCGTGCTGTTCGGCGCCCTGATGATCGGCGTCGGACTTTCGATCTCGACGTTGGGTTCGCCGTCGGCGCTGTGGATCGGGCACGGATTGTTCATGGGCCTGATCGGGCTCGGCGGCATCAATGCGCCCATGTACATCTATGTCAGCCGCTGGTTCGACCGCAGGCGCGGCTCCGCGCTGGCGCTGATTTCGAGCGGCAGCTATCTCGCCGGCGCGATTTGGCCGCCGGTGTTCGAGCGTGCCATCGCCGGCATCGGCTGGCGCCAGACCATGCTGTGCTACGCCATCGCAGAGATCGTGGTCATCGTGCCGCTGGCCGCGATTTATTTTCGTCACCCGCCCGAAGACGTCCGTCCGGCTGCGACGCTCGGCGCCGGCAGCGGCGCGAGGCGCCTGTTCGGCCTGCCGCACAACCTCGTCTTTGCGATGATGTGCGGCGCAAGTGTGCTGTGCTGCCTGCCGATGGCGATGCCGCAGGGCCATCTGGTTGCGTTCTGCAGCGATCTCGGCATCACCCGCTCGATCGGCGCGCTGATGCTGTCGGTGTTGCTCGGCACCGCCTTTTTCAGCCGGCAAATCTGGGGCGCGATCGCCGACCGCATCGGCGGCCTCGCCACCGTGCTGATCGGATCGGCCTGCCAAGCCGCATCGATGGCCGGTTTTCTGTTCACCCAGAACGAGACCGGCCTGTTCACCGTGGCGGCCGCCTTCGGGCTCGGCTTTTCCGGTATCATCCCGGCCTATGTGCTGGCCGTGCGCGAACTGTTTCCGGCTTCGGAAGCCTCATGGCGCATTCCGACGTTCTTGCTGTGCAGCGGGTGCGGCATGGCCGCCGGCGGCTGGCTCGCCGGCCTGCTCTACGATCACTACGGCACTTACGCGCCGGCATTCGCGGCCGGCGTCGTCGCCAATTGTCTCAACCTGCTGGTGATCGGCGTGCTGGTCGCGCGGCAGCGTTGGCATGCCGGCACGCCTGGGCGGGGCGTACCGGTCCCGGGGGCCGCCTAGGACGGGGTACACGTAATCCGCCGCGTCCGTGGCGTTGGCCGCATTGACCTTCGCGGCCGACATGCTGGCTGGCCCTCGTCGTGTCCGCTTGGTGCCGATTTCGGAAGTGATCCGGCGCTCCCGGTGTCGCGAAAACTCGGATTGTGCGACGCTTACGTGCATGTCGAGTCGGCGGAGCGAGATAGAGGAGTGAGTCATGGAAACGACCCCGAAACGGTCATTTCGGGTCGCACGTGACGGCGACCGACACGCAGTGCGTCGCAACGTTGGTATCGGCATCCTCTCTTTCAAAGTCACGGCAGCAGACAGTAACGGGGCAATACTGGTGGCCGAGATCGCACACTATGCCAAAGGTGGCCCTCCTCGGCATCTACATCGCGATCAGGACGAGTGGTTCCACGTCGTTGAGGGTAAATACATTGTCGAGATCGGCGATGAGCGGTACCTGCTGGGGCCTGGCGACTCGGCGTACGGGCCGCGTGGCGTACCACATTGCTGGGTCAACGTAAGCGATGGGCCTGGACGGATTACTTTCGTGTTCACACCCGCTGGTCATGCGGAGGCGTTCTTCTTGGAAATCACCAAGGCAAACGCGATGGCGCCGACGGACCCAGCGTTTTGGCTACCATTCGAAATGGCATTGGTAGGGCCACCTCTAAAAGTGGAATGACCATCGTACAATGCTCGTCGCAAGGGATACTTGGAGCGAATTCCCGCTAAAGCGCGTTGACGCTGGTCTGATCCAAGATTGGGCGACGACCGCTTTTGGGTCATTTCCAGACATCGACCCGCGCGACAAGCAGGTCCGCTTCACTCTCGGAAGGTGACTTCATCAACTAGACTGGTCACGTCCGAAAGGTGCCAACGAGCGACGTGCGCAGCGATTGGCACCTAATTTACGCACTAGCCAACCGGTTGCTTCCCACGACCGCGTTCGGCTGGAAAAAAGGCCTTCGCAATAGCGCCGAGGTTCGTTTCCCTTGGCCGCGTCTTTGCTTCCCCGGCTCACGGCAAATAGGATAGTGGTCAATCGCCATGAGGACCAGGAACTGGCTAGGTTCGAGAAGTGAGAAATGTCGCTTATATCACACCGGGCGCACTGCTTCTAAGTGCGGGATTGATCGTTGGGCAGCTTGTTGTCGCCCGGTGGGTCGACCTTCATCCGATCCTTTGGCCTGCCGCCCCCGTATGCGCGCTGATTTCGGCTAGCGCGCTGTTGGCTTTGTTTGTTCTGCCAGTTGACGCCATCTCTGCGTCTCGCCGCAAATTGATTGGTCGTTTGGCCTTTTTCGGCCTGATCCTCGCCGCAGTGAGTTCTGTGCTCGCTTTACTTTGCCGATCAGATCGTCGCGCTAGGTTGGCTTGGTTTTGGCCGCGAGGCACTGGCTGCCTTCGTTGGCGCGATTGCCGGAGGAACTATCTTCCACGGGGTACGCAAATATTGCCGCCGGTAGCGCAACGCGGCGTCTCTCAAAACCTTGCACCTAAACGAAAGCAGCGCGAGGTCCGCGTTGGGGTCAAACCCCGAAATAGCGGCCTTGACCGGGCCTTCGTTCGCGTCCTGCTATTTTGTGACGACGTTCACGCCCTTGAGGCTCTTCGCGTCGATGGCTCTCTGCACCACTCCGGTCTGTTTTGCTTCGTCGATGATTGACGCGAGTAGAGCCTGCGCAGCGGGGGAGCGGCCCTTCGGCAGCGCAGCCGCCACGAGAACCGTCCCAAAGGCGCCCGGTACGATTTTGGCACCGGTCAGCGCCTCGGCGGCAGGATACCCGACGCCGGAGTCCGCGCCAAAGACGTTCGCTTTGCCGGAGCGCAGAAGATCGGCTGCGTCGGCCGCAATAGTCGGACTTAGAGGGATGCGGACGATCTCGGCGGCCTTGATCTCCCGCGTCAGCACACGGTCGGAGGGAGCACCGAGGATGGTGCCAATCTTCACGCCTGCCTTGTCCACGGAGGCGATGTCGGGAAATTCCATTCCCGGCGCGGCGACGTAGACGAGACTTATGGCCCAAAGGTTCGCCGTTAAATCCGCCTTGTCGGCCGGAGCAAGGACGCGTGGTCCGATGGCGATGTCCCATTCGTCCTTGCCGAAACTTTGTAGATAGGCTTCCGGGTTCGGGTACATCACCGGTTCGACGGTCGCACCCAGCTTCTGTCCGACGAATCTAGCGATGGGTTCGGCCACGCCTCCGAGCACTGTAATGGCAATCATGCCAACCCGCAGCTTTCCGCCAGGCGCGACCTCGGCGGAGGTCTGCCCAAATGCCGCCTCGGACAACCCCACTAACAGTGCAGCAATCGATAGAAGAAGCCGTGCCATGTGCCGTCCCTCTCGAAATGAACAAGGAGCAAATCTACAAGCCAATGACTAGGATTGCATAGGTACTGATGTCCTCTGTGGATGGCTCCCGCGTTGCAAGGGCTAAATTGACGCAGTGGCATTGGTCGGGTGCAGTCTTCTGTCCGGCCTGTTGATGCAGTCGGTTGAGACTGCTGGCCCTGATGGAGTCCGCGAACAAGGTCCCATTCTGTTGTTCAGGCTATGACGCCTTGGACATCGGTCGGGTTGTCCCTGTTCCCGGTCTGACCGGTTTGCCATCACATCGCATCGCGCTCGCAACCTCGTGAAGCTGATCTCCTCTTCAGCTAAATCTGTTTATCGTTCTTTATGCAGCCAGTGCCGGCCGGTGGCCCGTACGATAGGTCTCGCCACGTGACATGATCGCCCAGATGACCCGCGCGGTCTTGTTCGCCATCGCGACGGTGGCGACCCTTGTGGGCTTTCGCGCCAGCAGATCCGCCAGGCGTGGATCGATCTTCCCGGGATTGTACTTTGCACGGCGCACAAGTGACGTCATGCCGACAATGAGCAGCTTGCGCAGGTATTTGTCGCCCATCTTGGTGATACGACCGAGCCGCTCTTTGCCACCGCTCGACTTCTGAAGTGGCGTCAGTCCCAACCAGGCAGCGAACTGCCGCCCCGAGCGGAACTGATGCGGATCGGTGACCGATGCGGCAAGTGCCGTCGCGCCGACCGGCCCGATGCCGGGGATGGTCATGAGACGACGTGCAACATCGTTGCCACGTAGCCAAACGGCCAGATCGCGATCGATCTCGCGGAGCCGAACGTGGGTGTCGAGCGCCTGCTGTGACAGTGTAGCGACGATCTTGGCAGCTTCAATCGGCACCTCAGGCGCTTTGCCATCGACGATCTGCCGCGCCATCAGCAGCGCCCGCTCCAGCCCCTTGGGGATGTCGACGCCAAATTCGGCCAGTAGACCGCGGATCATGTTGATCAGCTGCGTGCGCTGCTTGACCAGCAAATCGCGCGTCCGGTGCATCGACAGCGCCGCCTGCTGCTCGGGCGACTTGACGGGCACGAACCGCATCGTCGGCCGTGTCACCGCCTCGCAAACCGCTTCCGCATCGGCAGCGTCGGTCTTCCCGCGCTTCACATACGGTTTGACGTAAGCCGGCGGCATCAGGCGCACCTCATGGCCGAGCTTGATCAGCTCGCGCGCCCAGTGATGCGACGTGCCGCACGCCTCGATGCCGACCAGGCAAGGAGGCAATTTGGCAAAAAATGGCAGCATCTGCGACCGCCGAAGCGACTTGCGGACCACAACCTGGCCGGTCGCATCAACACCGTGGACCTGAAAAACGTTCTTGGCCAAGTCGAGGCCGATCGTGGTAATCTGCATAGCGGATGGCTCCCATTTTGCTCGTGAACGCCTGATGGCCTTCACACTTTGGCACCCAGATGCCGTGAGCGGGAGCCATCCACCTCATCTGAGTTCGGCCAACAGGCGACATCGCCGGTGTTCCTATTCGATCACCTCGTCGGCGCGCGCCAGGAGAGTTGGCGAGACATCGATGCCAAACGACCGTGCGGCTCGCAGGTTGATTATGAATTCGAATTTGACGAGCGCGACGACCGGCATGTTCGCCGGCTGCTGCCCCCACACCGCAAGCGGCCAGAGTGTTGCGGTGCTGCCGAGCGGTGCGATGAAGTCGCGCCGTTTCACACGACGCATTCGGCGTCCCCTGTGCGGCAGGCGAAATGACACTCTTGGCCGGAAGTTGTGGCACGACGATACAACTGATCAGGTCAGATTGCGAGGTCAGCTCGCTTTATGGCCGGCGTTCGCCGGCTTACCATCAAATGAAATGGAGTACGTAAAGCAAATAGCCTACTGCAAGGACGGCATGGTAATTGCTAGCCAGGATAGCTGTCGTTGACGGTGCATCGGAAAATCTGCGCACCATTCTCGACTTTTGTAAGCACGGGCACGCGCATTGTTTCGCGTTAGGCCACTTGGAGAGGTAACTTACGGTGGGCATTCCCCGTCGCTATAACCATTTCGTATTTGGTGTCATTCAATCAGGTCTGACCTCGCTTATCGCGGCGGGGATTGCGAGCTTTCCTGCTGGCAGCGCTATGCTCTTTTTTCAGCATTGGATGGTGTCTTGGCTGATAGCTTGGGTCGCAATGCTGCCTATTGTGGTCCTGGCAGCTCCCGCAATCCGCGCCTTGTCGGTCCGGTTGACAACCGACCCCGAAAATCAAAACCGATCACTGTGATTTTCAAGACCGGCTGCTACGGGTCGAAACCTGGCGCCATGGATACCGGGCGAGCAGACGATTCCGCTCCCCACCCAATAGCTGACATCGATAGTCTGTGATCACACGTCCGCGCCGGCGCCGGAGCGTTGCCGTTTGACACGACGGGCAAAACAGCAAAAACACGCCGCCTGTTTTGCCCGACGAGTCAAGCGCGCCGCGTAAAAATATATCTCTTTCCGTAAATCGGAAACAGGCCTATATCCCTGTCATCCCGCCTCGACACGAGGGACGTTAGGCCTATCGTCACCAGACGTGAGGCGGGTTGCGATGGACGCGGTGGTGCCGCAAGACGTGCGGCGCAATCGCGTACGGTCAAGCCGTGTGGTCCTGTCCCCTCGACGCTGGGGTCAAGTTGATCGAGATGCGATTTCGGCCTTGCGGCCGAAACGCCGTAATCGATCGGCGACGGTGACTAAAACGCCCGACACACCGGGGAGAGCGCGGAGCAGCCGTAAAGCCATTGCGCAGGGAGTGCCGGATGTTTCGGCTCAACCTGACTACTTGTGTGCACTTCTACTCTTCAGCACACAAGGCTGCGGGTGCGGCCTGCACCCGGCATTCCCTGCGCCCTCTGCTTTCAGAGGGACACCGAATTGCAAGACCCGGACGCGAAATCGCGCCGCGGGAATGCTCAGTCATGTTTCACAACTGTCGTCCCGGGCAAGCGAGCCCCTTGCGGCGCGAAGCGCCGTCAAGTGCGAGCGCAGACCCGGGACCCATAGCCACAGGACATCGTTTGACGAAAGGCTAGAGCCACAGCGCGTCGCAACAACTCCGGCCTGTGGTTATGGGTCCTCGTTCACGTGCGCAATTGCGCACTAGGCGAGGACGACACGGGAATTCGTTGCGTCGCCGTCGCCTCAGCTCTCACACCTTCTCCAGCGCCGTCGTCAAATCCTCGATCAGATCGTCCGCATGTTCCAGCCCTGTCGAGAAGCGGATGAACCCGTCGCTGATGCCGAGTTCGGCGCGCGCCTCCGGCGAAAGCCGCTGATGCGTGGTGGTGGCGGGATGCGTGACGAGACTCTTGGCGTCGCCGAGATTGTTGGAGATGCGCGCGAGCTTGAGCGCGTTGAGACAACGGAACGCCGCCGCCTTGCCGCCCTTGACCTCGAAGCCGACCAGGGTCGAGCCGCCGCGCATCTGCTTCTTCACCAGTGCGGCCTGCGGATGATCGGCGCGGCCGGGATAGATCAGCCGCGATACTTTCGGATGGGTGGCGAGCGCGTCCGCCACCTTGCCCGCCGTCTCGGTCTGCGCGCGCACGCGGATCGCCAGCGTCTCCAGCCCCTTCAGCAGCACCCAGGCGTTGAACGGCGACAGCGACGGTCCGGTCTGGCGCATGAAATTATGGATGTGCTCGGCGATGAAAGCTTCGGTCGACAGGATCACGCCGCCGAGGCAGCGGCCCTGGCCGTCGATATGTTTTGTGGCGGAGTAAACCACCACGTCGGCGCCGAGCTGCAGCGGACTCTGCCAGATCGGCGTCGCAAACACATTGTCGACGATCAGCCGCGCGCCGGCCGCATGCGCGATCTCGGCGATAGCGGGAATGTCGAGCACGTCGAGCGTCGGATTGGTCGGGCTTTCGAGGAAGCAGCTTTTGGTGTTCGGCCGCATCGCCTTCTTCCAGGCGTCGAGATCGAGCCCATCGACCAGGGTCGAGGTGATGCCGTAGCGCGGCAGCAGATCCTCCACCACATAACGGCACGAGCCGAACAGCGCCTTCGATGCCACCACGTGGTCGCCGGCCTTCAGCGGCGCCAGCACGGCGGTGGTCACCGCGGCCATGCCGGTTGCGGTCGAGCGGCAGGCTTCCGCGCCCTCCAGCTCGATCATGCGCTGCTCGAACATCGCAATCGTCGGATTGGAGTAGCGCGAATAGATGTAGCCGGGGTCCTGGCCCTTGAAGCGCGCCTCGCACAGCTCGGCGGTCTCGTAGACATAACCTTGCGTGAGGAACAGACCCTCGGATGTCTCGCCGAATTCCGAGCGGAGCGTGCCGGCATGCACCAGCCGGGTTTCGGGACGATAATGGGCGAGCGAGATGGACTTCGACATGTGACCTCCCATGCCCCCGCCTTGTCGGGGGCACAAAAAAACCGGCCTGGGAAATTCCTCAAGGCCGGGATCACAATCGTCCCCGGCCTGTTTAGCGATTTATTTAACGTGGCTGCAAGCCGGCCGGCTCAAATCACCACGGGATAAGTCATGCTCTTATTCGCGAGCGAGCTTCCCGTCAAGGCGGCCATCGGATAAGGCCCTAAAAGGCCGGATTTCTAGGGATTTATGACAGTAACGAGTATCGAGAGATCGCCCGTGTCGTTCACGCTCCCGCCCAATGCCAACGGCATTCTGCCCGATCGCATGATCGCGGCGATGGCGGATGCCGGCCTGATCCTGCCGGCCTATCCTTTCGTCGAAAGCCAGATCCAGCCGGCGAGCCTCGATCTCGGCTCGGCGACATCGCCTATCGCGTGCGCGCGAGCTTCCTGCCCGGTCCGGGCGCGACGGTCGCCGAGCGTATCGACGAACTGAAGCTGCATGAAATATCTCTCTCCGACGGCGCGGTGCTGGAGACCAATTGCGTCTATATCGTGCCGCTACTCGAAAGCCTCAACCTGCCGAAGGAGATCATTGCCGCCGCCAATCCGAAGAGCTCGACCGGGCGGCTCGACGTCTTCACCCGCGTGATCGTCGACGGCACGCGCCGTTTCGACATGATCGGCGCCGGCTATCACGGCCCGCTCTATGCCGAGATCAGCCCAAAGACGTTTCCAGTCTTGCTGCGCGAGGGCTCGCGGCTGTCGCAGGTGCGCTTCCGCACCGGAGACGCCATCCTCACTGCCGACGAGCTCGACACGCTGCATGACGCCGAGCGGCTGGTCGACGCCGATGATGCGGATCTGACCGGCGGCGTGGCGCTGTCGGTCGATCTCTCCGGTGAAAATGCAAACGGCTTTGTCGGCTATCGCGCCAAGCGCCACACCGGCGTCGTCGACGTCGATCGCCGCGCCGGCTATCACGCCGAGGACTTCTGGGAGGCAATCAAGGCGCGCGAGGACGGCAGCCTGATTCTCGATCCCGGCGAGTTCTACATCCTCGCCTCCAAGGAAGCGGTGCAGGTGCCGCCCGACTACGCCGCGGAGATGGTGCCGTTCGACCCGCTGGTCGGCGAATTCCGCGTGCATTATGCCGGCTTCTTCGATCCCGGCTTCGGCTATGCCGGCGCGGGCGGGCAGGGCGCGCGCGCCGTGCTGGAGGTGCGCTCGCGCGAGGTGCCGTTCATCCTCGAGCACGGCCAGATCGTCGGCCGCCTGGTCTACGAGAAGATGCTGTCGCGGCCCGACGCGATGTATGGCAGCCGCATCGGCTCCAACTATCAGGCGCAGGGGTTGAAGCTGTCGAAGCATTTTCGGGTGTGACATTGTTGCGGCAAACGCTGATCGCTGTATGCGCGCTGGTCGCGTTGTTGCCGCCCGCTGGCGCGCAGACGCAGGCGGCCACATCACAACAGATGGCCGACTACCGCGCGAAACTCGCCGACTACAACGCGGCACGGGCGCAATATCAGGTGCTGGCGACGCCCTATTGGGCGGAAGTGAAGGCGAAGCGCGCAGGCCGCTTCGCCAAGCGCCGCACGCACAAGGAGATCGGCCTCGACGATTATGTATTGACCCAGCCGCCGGACTACACCGGCCCAAAAAGGCCGATCGATCCGTCCGGCCCGCCAAAGGGACCGGTGCCCGTCGTTGCCGATTTCCTGCGGCATGCGGCGGAGCAATTCAGCTTCGTGCCGAACCAGCCGGCGGTGGAGACCGATTTCAAGCGCGCCTATGCGCGCGTTGCGTCCGCGGCGGGATTGACGCGCGATCAAGCCGTGCGCGTCTACGGCTTCGAGGCTACCGGCAACGGCCGTTACGACGTGCAGGCCGGGCTCGAATTCGACAAGCCCGGCGCGATCGCGATCACCACCGCGCTCGGCTACAACCAGCTGCTCTCGACCAACAGCGTCGAGCTGCTGGCCGAGCAGGGCCGTTGGCTGGTCGAGACCTTGAAGGCGCGCGCGGCGGAGGCGTCCGGCGCGACGCGGGCGGCGCTGGAGAGGAAGCTTGCGATCCTCGACAGGATGATCGCCTTCTCGCGCTCGGTGCGCGACGACTGGAATTTGCACGAGCAGCTTGCCGGCACGCCGAGAGGTCTCGGCATTCACGCGCTCAATCTCGACGTCGATATCGGCCCGCTGCTGCAGACGCAGAAGCTCCTGACCTCGGTCGTGTTCGCGAGGCAACGCGGTTATGCGCCGCCGCTGACCGCCTCCGAGCTGGAGATGATGAATCTCACCGGCGACGGCAACGGCTTCGACATGGTGTCGATGCCGCAAGCGATGCGTGAGAAGGTGCCGACCGCGAACTTCTTCACCCAGTCCGGCTACGAGCACAATCCAGTCGCGCGGCGCAACAACACCGTCGCCAAGTTGCTGGTGGCAACGGATTCGGTGATGGACCGCGAGAGCGCATTGCCGGGCGCAAAGGACCTCGCCGCGGCGTTTGAAAGAGGACAGAATTAGCTTGAGCTGTGGCCGCCGTGAAGGTGCGCTCCCTCCCCGCTCTTGTCCGCCGAAGCCCGCCTTCGGCGCGAAGGCGGATGTGGGGGAGGGTTGGGGGGGGGGTCCAAGCAAAGGCTGTGCGCGTGATCACCCCCACCCACAGCCGAAGCTTCGCTTCGGCGTCTCTTATTAAAGACGGCCGCCGAAGGCGGCCTGTCGCCCTCCCCGCAAGGGGGAGGGGAGAAGAAAGAGGAGGCCGCGATGAACGAGAGAGCCGATAGCGCGCAGGAAGCGCAATGGCTGCGCTGGCGCAGCCTCGCCGATCTCTATCACGCGGTCTTCACCGGCCTCGTGCTCACCGTGGTGACGCGCCGCGGCACGCCTGACGCCGCCGAGTTCATCTTCCGCGTGTTCCGCCGCCAGCAGCAGGAGCGTTTCCTGCCTGGCCTCGTGAAACTCGGCATCGATCATCTGCCGCCCGCGGTCGCCGCCGCGCAGTATCACTATCTCTCCAACTGGATCGGCGGCGTGCATGTCGAATACATGTATGAGAGCGACCGCAAGGCGTGGATCCGCTATCCGCCGCCGCGCTGGGCGTGGAAGGGCACCGCGATCTGCGGCATTCCCGGCGAAGTCTCGCGCGCGATGCTGCGCGGCTGGCACGCCAACAACGGTGCAGCGCTCGGCGATCTCAGGCTCGGCTTCGTCTGCACCAAGCAGAGCGTCGACGGCCAGGACGGGCTCGAAGGCTATTACTACCAGTACGACCAACCGCTCGAGCTCGACGCGCGGCTGGTCTTCGCGCGCCATCTCGAAGCGCCGCTGTTCGATGCCAGCGACCGCGCCGGCCTTGCCGGTCGCAAGCTGGCCACGACCACGGCTGGAGAAGGCCTATCGCAATTACGCGATGGAGTATGTGAAGACGGCAGCACCCGTGATGGTGCAGCTGTTCGGTCCGGAGGAGGGCGGTCACCTGCTGCATCTCACGGGGAAATTGATCGGCATGCAGTATTTCGACGAAGTCGCGCAGGCGCTGTCGCAAACACGCGGCGACGCAAAGGAATTTTCGTCGTTCCTGCGTGCGCTGTTCGAGACGCAGGATGATGTGGCCGACACGACGACGTCAGAAGGCCAGTTCGAAATCATTCAGCAGAGCTGGAAGCTGATGGCCGATGTCGCGGATTATCACCCGGCTTGTGGACGCGTGCTGGAGGGCCTGTTCGAGGGCCTCGCCTTTGGCTGCGGCCGTCATATTCCGGTACGCATGCGCGCCTCCGCGAACGGCAGGCCGCCGTTTATCTGGTCAATCGGCTGACGCCTGCAATCCGGCAGCCCCCCAATGCGCGCGGCGCAGGCAGGATTGCGCGTCATCATGCTAGGAAGCCTGTGGCACGACTGAATTGGGCCAGGAGCAAATATGTCCGATATCGGCGTCGCCGAAATTCCTGTCGACGAAGACGAACGTCCGCTGCCGCCGCCGGCACCACCGGAGCGCCATGCGCTGGTCGATGGTCCGATCTTGCGGACACTGCTGCATCTCGCCTGGCCGAATGCGCTGGCGTTCTCGGCCGGCACCTGCGTCGTGATCGCGGAGACCTCCTATATCGGCCGGCTTGGCGTCGAGTCGCTCGCGGCGATGGCGCTGGTATTTCCCTTCGTGATGCTGACCATGACCATGTCGGGCGGCGCGATGGGCGGCGGCGTGGCGTCCGCGATCGCGCGCGCGATCGGCGCCGGCGATCACGACCGCGCCTCGACGCTGGCGACGCACGCGATGCTGAATGCGATCGTCTTCGGCCTCGTCTTCATGCTGGGCATGCTGATCTTCGGGCCATTTCTGCTCGAGGCGATGGGCGGCCGCGGCAATGTGCTGGCGCAGGCGGTCGGCTATGTGCAGATCTTCTTCGGCGGCGCCGTGCTGCCGTGGCTGCTGAACTCGTTCGCCGGCATCCTGCGCGGCACCGGCAACATGAAGCTGCCGTCGGCCATGTACCTCAATGCCGCGCTGTGCCAGATCGTGCTGGGCGGTTCGCTGGGCCTCGGAATTGGGCCGATCCCGCAATTCGGCATGCGCGGTGTCGCGGCGGGTTCGCTGATCGCCTACACGATCAGTGTTTCCGTGATGGGCTGGTATCTGTTCTCCGGCCGCGCCCGCGTGGTGCCGAAGATCAGGGGCCTGCGCATCCAGTCCGCGATGTTCTTCGACATTTTGAAAGTCGGCGCGGTGTCCTGCTTCTCGCCGATCCAGTCGGTGCTGACGATTTCGATCTTCACCCACATGCTCGCCGGCTTCGGTGCGGCCGTGCTGGCCGGCTACGGCATCGGCGCGCGGCTCGAATTCCTGCTGACGTCGCTGTCGTTCTCGTTCGGCATCGCCTCGGTGCCGATGATCGGCATGTCGATCGGCGGCGGAAATGTCACGCGGGCGCGCCGCGTCGCCTGGACCGCGGGATCGTTGGCATTTTTCTCGGTCGGCGCGATCGCCTGCATCATCGCCGTGTTTCCCGATCTCTGGGTCAATATCTTCACCCGGAACGAAGAGGTGCTGACGGCGAGCCGGCAATATCTGGCGACGGCTGCGCCCTGGTACGGCTTCATCGGGCTCGCCAGCTCGATGTATTTCTCCTCGCAGGGGGCGGCCAGGATGATCGGCCCGGTGCTGGCCCAGACCGCGCGGCTGGTGTTCATCGCGATCGGCGGCTGGTGGCTGACGACGCATGGCGCCAATGCGCAGAGCTTCTTCGTGCTCGCGGCCTCATCCATGGTGGTGCTCGGCACGCTGTCCTGCGCCAGCGTGATCCTGACGCGTTGGGGACCGCGCGTAACCGCGGCTTCGGTGCAGCCGGTGTTGTCGGCCGCCGAGTGAGCTGCGTTCAGCTTTTCTTCTTCTTTTTCGCCGGTGTCGGCGTGGGCGTGGGTGCCGGCTCCGCCACGGGCGTCGGTTCGGGCGGAGGCGGTTTGTAGTAGGGGTTGGTCAGGCAGGTCCCGGGCGTACCCTGACCCTCTTTGCATTGCGCCATCGACGTGAAAAAGCACTCCATGCGGGCGCCTTCGCCGTCGACGACCTCTTTGCAAA
The DNA here is from genome assembly GCA_963732085.1 of uncultured Alphaproteobacteria bacterium. Lineage (GTDB taxonomy): Bacteria > Pseudomonadota > Alphaproteobacteria > Rhizobiales > Xanthobacteraceae > Bradyrhizobium. Next base: position 776,158 of record CAVSYJ010000005.1, read on the forward strand.
CTGGATAGGCCGGATCGTAGCGCTGCGCCGACGCCGGCGATGCGGCGAGAACCATCCCTGTGGCAACGATCAGCCGACCCAATCCGCGCATCGCATCCCCCCTCGAAGCCTGGATGCGCATCGGATACCGTCGGCGGAGCCGGAACAAGTTACAAAACGTCAATCGTCGGCGTGCCGCCGCGTTCGTTCCGCACCGTCAGCCAGGGAGAAGCCGAAATCGGATCAATGCCGGCGATGGCGCCGATGGCCGCCGCCATAACCGCCGCCGAAATTGGCCATCCGCATCATCGGGCCGATCATGCCCATGATGTCGCCGCCGCCACCGCCCATGCCGCCGAGCATTCCCATCATGTCGCCGCCGCCCATGCCGCCGGGGATCATGCCGCCCATTCCACCCATGCCGCCCATCATGCCGCCGAGGCCACCACCACCGCCGCTGCCGTCCATCATCGGACCCATGGTCTGCATCATCATGGCAAAGCGGCGCTTGCCCATCCGGGCCTTCATCATCTCGAGCATCGGCGCCATCTGGGTCATCATGTCTTCGCTGCTGCCACCGCCGCCCATCATGCCGCCGAACTGGGCCTTGGCCGGCGCCGAGGTCATCGCGAACAGCAGGAACACCGCCGCCGCCTGGCAGATCACCTTGTCAGCACCTCTCATGGATTTTCTCCCTGCGCGCGATGCGCCGCGAAGCGGCGCGGACTCGGACGCACCCGCCGAGAGTTATGAATATCACGATCCGGCTTCTGTGAGTTAGATCACAGATGTGGACAGCGAGGCGCTCGGCAATCCTTGACAGGAGTCATGCCCGCACTTTCGCAAACGCGCGCTGCACGGCCAACGCGCCCAGATCCATCTGCGAACTGATGGTGGGCGCGATCTCATGCGGCAGCACATCCGTGGTCCACAGCATCCGGCAGCGCCCTTCGCCCTCGGCGACGATCTGCACCGCGGCCGAGTGCTGCTTCAGCCGTTCGCTCGCTATCGTATAGGCCAGCCGCCGCCGCGCGTCGTCGCAATCGACCAGTTGCTCGCGCGCGACCGTGCCGTTGGCGAAGGTGACGATGCGCACGTCGCCGTCGAGCCTGGTATCGAGCACGAAGCCCGGCACCAGCCTTGTATGCAGCGCGCCGAAATCGCGCACGGCGTCCCACACCTCATGCGCGGGGGCATCGATGGGAATGTCCTTGTGGATGGAAGCCATGTCTCTGCCTCTCGAGATTGAGAATTTGATCGTCATTGCGAGGAGCGAAGCGACGAAGCAATCCAGACCGTTGTCACGGAAAGAATTCGGATTGCTTCGCTTCGCTCGCAATGACGACGATTACGTACACACCGCCTCGACATTGTTGCCGTCGGGATCGATCAGGAAGGCGGCGTAATAGGTCGGGCTGTAGTCGTGGCGATGGCCGGCCGCGCCATTGTCGCGGCCGCCGGCCTTGAGGCCGTCGGTGTGAAACTTCTTGATTGCGGCGTGGTCAGGTGCGCGGAACGCGATATGCGCACCCTCGCTTCTGGTGCCCTTGTGCAGATAGAGCCACAGCGCCGGCTCGCCCTTCGGTCCGAAGCCCGCACCGCTCTCGTCCTTCGAGCAGAGCACGAAACCGAGCGGCGCCAGCGCCGCGGTATAGAACCGCACACTGGCGTCGAGATTGCCGGTTTTGATGCCGATATGGTCGTACATGATGATCTCCGAAACTAGTGGTCCGATTCCAACATTCGCACCCCATACGCAGCGGGCACTTTTGCGAATGTTGGAATCAAAGGACCACTAGAAAATATTGATTCTAGTGGAGCTCTGGATTTGACGTTCGCTTGCGAGATCGCGGTCTATAGGACAGCGAACGTCAAATCCGCTCCACTAGGCGCGTTGCCGCGCGACGGAGATCACCTATCAATGCAGCGCGAGGCGTTCTTGGAAAATCTTGCGCAATCCCCGCGAGGCCTGCCGGAACTTCAGCGGCGAGACGCCGGCTGCGCGATGGAAGGTGCGGACGAAATTGGAGAGATCGTTGAAGCCGACATCATAGGCAATATCGGTCACCGGCCTGTCGTCGAGAGCCAGATGGCGCGCCGCGCGGCGCAGCCGCGAGCGCAGCAGATATTGATGCGGGGTGACGCCGAGCACGCATGCGAACAGCCGCAGGAAATGGAACGGGCTGACGCCGGCCTGCCGCGCGGCATCTTCCAGCTCAATCTCTCGATGCGAGTTGGCCTCCAGCCACAGCGCCGCCTCGACCGCCCGGCGGCGGTCGCGTGCGGTGACCTTCGCCGGCTTTCGCGTCTTGCCCGAGACCACCTCGACCAGCCGCTGCGCCAGGAGATGACCGACCTCGTCGAGGCCGATATCGCTCCGGCCGCCGGCTGAGGCTTGCGCCAACTCGCCCAGCACCATCAATTCGGCGATCGGCGGCGTTGCGCCGATATCCCACACCTCGGCTCGCGTGCCGCCGACGGAATCGACCAGTTCAGGCGAAAAGAAGAACGACAGGCATTCGTCGCCGCAGATATGGTCGTGAGTGCAGACGAATTCGGCGCCGGGCCTGCCGATCAGGAACGAGCCTGCCACGAGGTCATGGATGCGCCCGCGGCTCTGATAGCCAAAACTGCCCTTGCGGACGAAGGAGATGGAGTGGCAGCCGTGCTGCTCGGCAAACGGCTTGTCGCCCGGCACCGCCGAGCAGCGGAAATCCGACACCGTCACCGAGGGACGCCGGAGCAGCGTGATGGAGCTCATGCCCCTTACTTAGGTGGGCGAGCGCGGCGGAGCAACCGGCAGCAGCACGTCGAACAGCGTCTTGCTCGCGATCGGGCGGGTGCCCTCGATCGACAGCAGATGGCGCTTGGAGATGGTGCCGCCGTAAGGAGAGATCTTGTCGGCGTAATGGCCCGCCTCGAGCACGCGATGGCAGGGCACGATGATCATGAACGGGTTCCTGGCGATCGCCTGCGCCACCGAGAATTCTGCGCCCGCGCGCCGCATCGCCGGTGGCGACCTCGTCATAGGTGCGGGTTTCGCCGCGCGGAATGCTGCGGGCGAACTCGTAGACGCGCGCGTTGAACAGGGAGATGCCCTCCATGTCGAGCGCGATGTCGGAGAAGTCGGCATCGTGTCCGCGCAAGCCGCTGGCGATGCCCTGAGTGGCGATCTCGACCATCGGCGGGGGGCGGATGTCGCGCGCTTCAGGATAGAGGCGGAGCAGGCGGCGCCGGGTTTCCAGCTCCCGCGCCTCGGGCAATTGCACCGCGACGATCCCGGCATCGCTCCAGACGATGCCGCAACGCCCTACACCGGTGTCGAAGATCGCGTAACCGCGCCCCGTCATAACGCCACCCCACCCCTGGGCAGGGATCATAACACTGTCGTGACAGCGCGCATCCGGAATCTTTGGGGTTCGGTTAAGGGGCCGATGGGGAGGGGCGGTCTGCTGGCGGACCGCAACCGGCTTGGCGGATGGCGCGGTCTCGGCTAATCAGAGAGGACGGCCGCGGGCGTAGTTCAATGGTAGAACGGCAGCTTCCCAAGCTGCATACGAGGGTTCGATTCCCTTCGCCCGCTCCGACATTTAGTATTATCACTGTTGCGGCGCGGGCCGATACGACAGGAGGCGTTCATTGACTGATCAGCTTCATGCCATGACGCCGCACCACTTGCCGTTCTACATCGTCAAGCCGGGCGAAACCGACGTCCTGATGATCGTGACGGGCATCTTCCTGCTCCTCGCCTTGCTCGGCGTCGGCAACATCTACTTGCGGCTGCACTCGCTGCCGGAGCGAATGGCGCACAAGTCACAGAAGCTGCAGTTCGAGATCGTCGCCGTGCTCGGCCTGATCGCGCTCTTCACCCACATCCATCTGTTCTGGATCGCCGGACTGCTGCTGGCCATGGTCGATCTGCCGGATTTCTCGACGCCGCTCGCCCGGATCGCCGGGTCGGTCGAGAAGATTGCAGACACAGACGATGCTGTGGGCGAGACGTCGATGGCACACGAACAAGCCAGTCCACCGGCCCAGCTTCCGACGAAGGAGGGCGGCAGCCATGTTTGAGCTGATGCTGTGTTCGATGTTCACCTTGCTGCCGGACTATTTGTACCGCCGCTATCGGCAGGGCAAGCGGATCGGCAAGGAGATCACGCTGTACTCGATGTGGTTCGAGCTGCGCTGGGGCATCACGGGATGCGTGATGCTGACGGTGCTGCTGATCACCCTGATCTTCTATTACCATCCCTCGACCTCGTCGGCGGTGCTGTTCTTCAGGACAGTGCCGATCCTTCCCGAAGTGGCGGGGCGCGTCGACGAGGTCAAAGTCGGCTACAGCGCGCCGGTCAAGAAGGGCGACGTGCTGTTCACGCTCGACAGCGCAAGGCAGAAGGCCGCGTTAGAGACCGCGAAGCGCAAGACAGCGGAGGTCGACGCCCAACTCGTTTCCGCAAAGGTCGATGTGGTCAAGGCCGAAGCCCAGGTCCAGCAGGCGACCAGCGACCTGAAGCAGGCCAGGGACGAGTTCGACACGAAGAGTGATCTGCAGCGGCGCAATCCCGGCATCGTGCCGCAGCGTGACATCGAGAAGCTGCAGGTGCTGGTCGACGGACGGCAGGCCGCCCTCGATGCCGCGACCGCCACCAGGCAATCGACGGAAATCCAGGTCTCGACGCTGCTGCCGGCGGCAAAGGCCAGCGCCGAGGCCGCACGCGACGAGGCCCAGGTCGAACTGGACAAGACGGTCATCCGCGCCGGCGTCGACGGCCGGGTCGAGCAGTTCCTGCTGCGGGCGGGCGACGTCGTGAACCCGATGTTGCGGGCTGCCGGCGTGTTGATCCCGGAGGGCTCGGGCCAGCGCGCACTGCAGGCAGGGTTCGGTCAGATCGAGGCACAGGTCCTCAAACCCGGAATGATCGCCGAAGCCGCCTGCGTGTCGACGCCGTGGAGGATCATCCCGATGGTGATCACCGGCGTGCAGGATTATATCGCGGCCGGTCAGTTCCGCGGTGGAGAGCAGCTGATCGATGCGAGCGCTGCACGGCCCGGAACGATTCTCGTGTTCCTCGAGCCGATCGAGAAGGATGGGCTTGCCGATGTGACCGCCGGCAGCAACTGCATCGTCAACGCCTACACCAGCAACCATGACGTCATTTCGTCAAAGGACACCGGCGCCTTCCATGGCTTCGTCCTGCATGCGATCGACGCCGTCGGCCTGGTTCACGCGCTGCTGCTGCGGATCCAGGCGCTGTTGCTGCCGATCAAGACATTGGTGTTGAGCGGCCACTGATATCCATCGCGCGGCTTTGTGCCTTTGCGGGAACTTCCTGACGGCCAAATCATCTACAGCGGAGGAGAACCCCAATGGCCGACAATCAAAACCCGCCCGCTGGTCCCGATCTCGCGCTCGGCGTTTCGCCTGACGATTTCAAGAACGACATGCTGCTCGGCCATGTCGGCGAGGCCGACGTGCTGGTGGTGCGCGCGGGCGCCGAGATCTTCGCGATCGACGCGCATTGCAGCCACTATCACGGCCCGCTTGCCGACGGGCTCGTGACCGGCCACGACGTCCGCTGCCCCTGGCATCACGCCTGTTTCGATCTGCGCACCGGCGAGGCCGTGCGCGCGCCGGCGCTGTCGCCGCTGTCGGTCTGGAAGGTCGAGCAGCGCGAGGGCCGCATCTTCGTCATGCAAAAGCGCGACGCGCCGCAAGCGAAGAAGGCGCCGTCGGACGCGCCGAAGCGCATCGTCATCGTCGGCGGCGGCGCGGCCGGTTTTGCCGCCGCCGAGATGTTGCGGCGCGACGGCTACGGCGGCGAGATCACCATGCTCTCCAACGATTCCGGCGCCGCCGGTCGACCGGCCCAACCTCTCCAAGGATTATCTCGCCGGCAGCGCGCCGGAGGATTGGATGCCGCTGCGGCCCGAGAGCTTCTATGCGGACGAGAAGATCGACCTGAAGCTTTCGACCAATGTCGCTGCGATCGATGCCAAGGCGCGCCATGTCGCGCTCGCCGACGGCAAGACCGTGCCGTACGACCGCCTGCTGCTCGCGACCGGCGCCGAGCCGGTGCGCTTGCCGATTCCCGGCGCCGGCGAGAGGCATGTCCATACCCTGCGCTCGCTCGACGACTCCCGCGCCATCATCGCCAATGCCAAGGATGCCAAGCGCGCGATCGTGATCGGCGCGAGCTTCATCGGGCTCGAGGCTCGCGGCGGCGCTGCGCGCCCGCGACATCGAGGTGCATGTCGTCGCGCCCGAGGCGCGGCCGATGGAGCGCATCCTCGGGCCCGACATGGGCGACTTCGTGCGCGCGCTGCATGAGGAGCACGGCGTGATCTTCCATCTCGGCGACACCGTCACCGCGATCGACGGCAAGCGCGCCACGCTGAAGAGCGGCGGCACGCTCGAGGCCGACCTGGTCGTGGTCGGCGTCGGCGTGCGCCCGCGCCTCGCGCTGGCCGAGCAGGCGGGATTGGCCATCGACCGCGGCGTCACCGTCAACGCCTAGCTCGAGACCAGCGCGCCCGGCATCTTTGCCGCCGGCGATATCGCGCGCTGGCCCGATCCGCATTCGAAGGAGAACATCCGCGTCGAGCATTGGGTGGTGGCGCAGCGCCAGGGCCAGACCGCGGCGCGCAACATGCTGGGCGCTGCGCGAGGCGTTCGACGCCGTGCCGTTCTTCTGGAGCCAGCATTACGACGTGCCGATCAACTATGTCGGCCACGCCGAAAAATGGGACGAGATCGCCATCGACGGCGACATCAAGGGCCGCGATTGCGTGCTGCGCTACAAGCAGAAGGGCCGCGTGCTGGCGGTGGCCTCGATCTATCGCGACGTCGACAGCCTCAAGGCCGAAGTCGCGATGGAGAAGGCGTGAGCGGGCTTTGCCGGCGTTACGGCTCGATCTTGAGCGTCGCCTTCATGTTGGGATGGAAGCGGCAGTAGTAATCGACCGTGCCGGCTTTCTTCAGCACATAGGTCACCGTCTTTTTCGGCGGCATCACCACGTCGAAGTCGCCGTTCTTTGCGGTCGCGGTGTGCGCGAGCACGTCCTTATTCACCAGCTCGAGGGTGTCGCCGACCTTGGCCGTGGCCTCGGCCGGCGAAATCACCAGATTCTCCATCGTGATCGTGATGGTCGCCGCATGCGCCGGGACGGCCATCGTCGAGAGGGCAGATACGCATGCGATCAAGAAGAGACGTCCCGGCTGCATCGAAAACTCCTTACTTCAGCTCGGCCGCGACATGTTCGGCGTGCTGCTGATGGCCCTGGAAGATCTTCAGGCCGGTCTGCAGCAGGCTCTTCAACTCGGCGTTGCTGGCCGACGGGATCAGCTGCGTCTCCAGCGCGCCGTTGACGGTCTTGTGGTAGGCGACCTCGTTGGCGACATAGGCCTTGTCGTAAGCCGCGCCGGAGAGCTTGCCGAGCTCGGCGAGCTTGTCGGCAGCCGCTTTCGACAGCGCCTTGCTGGTGTCGTTATCTTGCGGCGTGACATTGAGCTTCTTGACGAGGTCGAGCGCCTGCTTGTTCACGGCTTCATGGTCGCGCACCATGTCGTCCGCGAACGCCTTGACGTCCTTGTTGCTGGCCTTGCTCTGGGCCTGCTTGGCGGCCGCGATATCGATCACACCCGCGGTGTAGGCGATATGGGCGATCTGCGGATCGGTGAGCTTGGCGCTTTCGGCCCATGCCGCGCTGCTCAAAAGTGTTGCCGCGGCGAGCGCCGCAGCCCATCGAACGAACATGTCTGAACCCTCCTGTGGCGCCGGCGTTTGCCGGCGCATTCGTTTGCACAGGAGTTGGATGGGCTGGCGCGCCGGAGGTTCCCGGAATCTTTCAGATATAGCCGAGCCGCTTCAGCACGGCTTCGGTCAGACGATCGCAGCGGCGGCCGGCGAACGGGAATGCTTCCATCACCACGGGGCCGATCTTCTTCTCGACATTCTCGCGCAGCATGGCGCGGGCGCGATGCAGCCGCGTCTTCACGGTCTCCGGTTTGAGATCGAGGATCTCGGCGGTCTCCTCGACATTCATGCCTTCGAGCACGCGCGTGATGAAGACAATGCGGAACGGTTCGGGCAATTCATCGATCGCGCCTTCGACGACATGCTGGATTTCGCGTTGGGCCATGGATTTTTCCGGATCGTCTGAGGCGGACATCAGGGGAAACTGGATGATCTGGGCTTCCAGCATGCCTTGCGGCAGCGAGGACAGCTCGACGCCGGGCCGCTGGCGGCGCAGCCGTCCCAGCGCCTCGTTCATCGCGATCCGCGACAGCCAGGTCGAGAGACTTGAACTCGCCGCGGAAATCGGTGAGATGCGTGAAGGCACGGACATAGGTCTCCTGGACCACGTCCTCGGCCTCGCCGTCATTGCGCAGAATGCCGCGCGCAAGACGATAGAGCCGGCGGTTGTTGGCCTTGATGATGTCGCGCACGGCCGCCTCGTCGCGCGCCAACGCGCGCTTGACGAGATCGGCGTCGCCAGCCGGTACGGTTTTGGGTGCGGTGGAGCCTTGCATGGCGGTCTCGCCTCTGCACTCTGGCAGTTACCTGGACTTGGATGCGGCAGAGGCGCAAGGGTTCCCGAAAAATCGGACTAACCGGGCAGGGGTTCAGTCTCCAGCGCCTGAGGTCCGTGGGCATGCACATCGAGCGTATCCAGGAAGGCGCGGACCTTTGCGGGCACGAATTGGCGGGCCGGCAGCAGGGCGTGCACGCTCAGGGGCTCGCAGATATGGTCGGGCAGCAGGCGTTTCAGCGCGCCCGTCTCCATCGCTGCTCGCGTAAAACTCGCCGTCACCCGCAGCACGCCGTAACCCGCTGTGGCGGCCTGCAGCCTGATGTGGGCATTCGAGCTGACCAGCCGGGCATGCTCCACCGGCAAATGCTCCGGCTTGCCGCCGGGCGGCGTGATCGCCCAGGCCGTGTCGTTGGGACCGGTCAGCAGCGGAAGGCGCGCAAGCTCTGCGAGCGTGCGCGGCTCGCCGAAGCGCTGCAGCAGCGATGGCGCCGCGAACAGCCCGCGCTCCAGAGTGAAGACACGGCGGATCACGATGCCTGCCGAGGGCAGCGGCGCCTCCAGCATGGCGAATACGATGTCGTAGTTCTCGGCAACGGGATTGACGATCTCGTGCTCGACATCGATGCGGATCGTCAGGTCGGGATACCGCTCCATCAATTGGCAGGCGACCGGGCCGGCGTGATGCGCACCGAACTCGTAAGGCGACTTGATGCGCAAGGTGCCAGCGACCGCCACGCTCATGGCGAGCGCCTCGCTCTTGGTCTCGTGCAGCGCGATGAACAGCGGCTGCACCCGGCGATAGATGGTGTCGCCGGCATCGGTCAGCCGCAGATGCCGCGTGGTGCGTTCGATCAGGCGCAGGCCGAGCTGGCTTTCCAGGCGTTGCACTGCAGCAGAAAGGCTGGATTTGGGATGGCCAAGGGCGCGCGCGGTGGCACTAAAGCCACCATGCTCCACCACCCGGCAGAACAATTCCCAATCACGCCAATCCATTAGGAGATTGTCCACCCAGCTGGACAGTGTGTCCAGACAAATCGAATACCCGGCTCACCGCCGATGACCTAGAAATCAGAACAAGTCCAATCGGGAGGGCAGCATGAACGACAAGGGAATCTTCCTTTACAATTCCTGGTACGTCGCGGCCTCAAATCACGAGCTGATCGACGGCAAGAAACTCGCGCGCACCATTCTCGAAAAACCGATCGTGCTCTATCGCGGCGCCAGCGGCAAAGTCGTCGCACTGGACGACCGCTGCTGCCATCGCGCCGCGCCCCTGTCGATGGGGCGCGTCGAAGGCGACGACATCCGCTGCATGTATCACGGCATGAAGTTCGCTTCCGACGGCACGGTGCATCCAGATTCCCGGACAGGACAACATTCCGCCGAAGCTCGGCGTGCGCAGCTATCCCGTGGTCGAGCGCTACAATTTCATCTTCATCTGGACCGGCGATCCCGAGAAGGCCGATCCGAAACTGATCCTCGATTATCCGCCGCTGGAAGATCCCAAGTGGCGTGGCCTGCCCGGCTACATGCACTACAAGGCGAACTGGCTGCTGATCGTCGACAACCTCTCCGACTTCGCGCATCTCGCCTTCGTGCACACCCATACGCTCGGCGGCTCCGAGGAATATGCCTACAAGACCAAGCCGGTCGCGATCGAGAAGCTGGAGGACGGTTTTAAGGTCGAGCGCTGGCACATGGGCGCCGAGCCGCCGCCCTACCACAAGAAGGTCATTCCGAACAAAACCGACAAGATCGACCGCCGCAATATCGGCCGCATGATCGTTCCCGGCACCTTCACCCTCGACACCACTTTCGCTCCCGCGGGGCAGGGCGTGGAGAAGGGCGTGCAGGTCCCGGGCACGCGGTCCTACCGCAACGCGCAGTTCATGACGCCGGAGACGCGCAGCTCGACGCACTTCTTCTGGAACTATCTGCATGATTTCGACACCGACAATCCGAACATCGCGCTGTCGTTGCGGCACTCGCTGGAAGAAGCTTTCAACGAGGACAAGGACATCATCGAGGCGCAGCAGAAGGTGTTCGACGTCGACCCGAACTACCAGCTGCTCGCCATCGGCGCCGACGCGCCGCTGACCTATTTCCGCTGGCTGTTCTCGCGCAAGCTCGAGGCGGAGAAGGGCGCGGCCAAGGCGGCGTGAGTTGGTTATTTTCGTCATGCCCGGCCTTGGGCCGGGCATCCACGTCTTACTTTGCTGTGCCAACAAAGACGTGGATGGCCGGGACAAGCCCGGCCATGACGAGTTTACTATCAACGTCCGATCTTGTTGGCGTCGCGCTTACTTCGCCGCGACCACCATGATCTCGACCAGATAATCGGGCGCGGCGAGCCCCGCCTCGACGGTGGCGCGGGCCGGCGTGTTGCCGGGCGACACCCACTTGTCCCACACCGCGTTCATCTCCGCGAAATTCTTCATGTCGGTGATGTAGATGTTGGTCGACAGCAGCTTCGACTTGTCGGTGCCGGCCTTCGCCAGATGGCCGTCGATGATCGACAGGATCTCCTGGGTCTGCTCGGTGGTGCTCTTGCCCTTCGCCTGTTTGGCGACGACGCCCGCGAGATAGACGGTGTTGCCGTTGACGACGACCTGGCTCATGCGCGGCCCGGTTTCAAAACGCTGAATGCTCATTGGGTTCTCCGGCTGGAATTGGCGGCCCTTCCTAGCCTGTGGGGCGGGTTAGCGCTACTGCGTGGCGCGCGTGGCTGGTCACGGAAACCGCTTGAAGAACGCCCAGATCACTTCCGCGCCATCGATGTCGTGGTTCTGCGGGCCGAAGATGAAATTGACCAGCCGCGAAAATCGCGTGTCCGGAAAGCCGCCGGGCATGCGGTGGCCGCCGTCATTGATGCGATAGAGTACGGCGTCGCGCCCCGCCGGGCAACGCGAGGAAATGAGCGTCACCGTCGATTGGTCACTCGGATCCTTGTCGGCGAGGTCGGTCGCGGCCGCGTCGCTGTCCTCGCAGCCGTTGACCTTGCGCCAGAATGCAATGGTCTTCTCCGCCGACCAGAAGCCGTCGACCGCGAAGCGGCTGGTGCCGCGGCCGCCCTCATACGGGATCAGCGGATCGGCAGTGCCGTTCATCATCAGCATCGGCACCGGCCGCGACGGCTGGCAGGCGTTGGCGACGTCGTCGGTGAAATTCATGATGACGCTCGCCGCTGCCGCGAAAAGATCGGCGCGCTTGCAGGCGAGCGTCATGGTCATCGCGCCGCCATTGGAAAGACCGGTGACATAGACCCGCTTGGGATCGGCCGTGCCGTCGGCGACATATGTGTCGACCAGTTTGACGATGAAGGCGACATCGTCGGTGCCTTCGGGCGGCGTGCGGCCGGCGCGCATTTCGTTCGAACGCAAATCCGCCCAGGCGCGCTTGAGGCCGTCCGGAAAGACCACGGTGAAATGCTCACGCCTGGCCACGGCGGGCCATGACGTCCGCGAGGCCATGTCGGCGCCGGTCTGGGTGTTGCCATGAAGCATGACGACCAGCGGCGCCGGCTTCACATCGGCAAGCCGTGCGCTGAATGTGCGCTTCACGCCATTGATGGTGATGGTCTCGGCCGCCGCCGCGCCAGCCCCGCAGGCGAGCGCCATGATCGCGCAGAGCGATCTCAGGAGATGTCGGTTCATGGGGCGCGGGTCCGGCGGAAAGGCGAAACCGATCCTACAAAATAGTTCCGGCCCTTGTCTGCAATTGTTCCGGGAACCGGAACATCAGGTCCGAATTATCGGAACAGTGGGCAGGCACTGGAGGACGAGAAACATGAAATTGGCAATTGCATTGGCAGCCGTGGCTGGCCTCGCGCTGGCGATCCCGACCGCAAAGGCGGACGACGCCCGGGTGGGCGTGGGCGTGGGCCCGGTTGGCGCCGGCGTGACCGTCGGCGAGTTGCACGACCGCGACCGCGACCGTGACCGTACCACGGTGATCAAGGAGCACGAGCCGCGTGACACCACCGTCATCAAGGAGCGGCACGAGGAGCCCCGCGAGAAGACCATCATCAAGGAACGCGACTAGGTACTGAGTGGCTGGTCGCTTTGAGGGCTTTGTGCCCTCGTTGCGAGCAAGAAAAAGCCCCGTGATCTCACGGGGCTTTTTTTGCGCCTGCCATAGTGTATTAGGAAATCGTTAACCTGTTCCAGTTCGGGACTTTTTTGCAACACAGACCGAACTCGAAACGGTCCTAAGTGCAGCGCCGCTGCAACACCTGATTTGAATTTGTTTTCGACCTCTGCCTTTGCCTAGACAAAATCACGATCTCGAAAGACGCTGGCACTGCATCACGGACTTACGACCAGATTCGGACTGGGGCAGGGGCAGACGATGAAGCTGTTGACGGGGTTGCTCGCGGCGGTTCTCTTGCTGGCGAGCGTGGGGGCAAGTCAGGCCGTGGTCCGCATCGCGGATGACCGCGGTGGCCGGATCGGCACCTATGTCGACAAATATCAGGGCCTGCGCACCTCCGGCGAGACTGTGATCATCGACGGTCTCTGTGCCTCCGCCTGCACCATCGTCCTCGGCGCCGTTCCGCACGACAAGATCTGCGTCACCTCGGCGGCGACGCTCGGCTTCCATGCGGCGTGGGATTTCGGCGCCAACGGCCGCGCCGTCACCAATCCCGAAGCGACCCAGATGCTCTACTCGATGTACCCGTCGGCGGTGAAGCACTGGATCTCCAGGCGCGGCGGGTTGACGCCGAAGATGATCTTCCTGCGCGGCAAGGAGCTGCAGGCGCTCTACAAGCCCTGCTATCTCGATGCCCAGGCATCGACGAGCAAGTCGTCCGGCGACGGCCTGCCCGCGTCCGCCAGCAAGACGCCGGCGCGTGCCCAGGCGTCCGCGCACTGAAGCATAGCTACCCATCAGTATGACGTGATAGCAGGCGCGGGGAAACGTGCTTGCTCGCCTGTCTGTATGGCCCTAATTGAGGAGCATGGCGCAGCCCCTCTCGCAGGACATGTTGAGCGCAAGACGGCCCACGGCGCGGGCGGTCCTGCTGTGGGGCGGCAGTGCGGCGCTTGCAATCGTCCTGCTCGCGAGCATCGCGCTCTGGTTCCGTTACGGCACGACCGTATTTTTCGAGATGATCGCGGCGGGTTTCGCCGCCTGCTTCTGATGTGAGGGAAATGGACCGGGTCGCCGCCAACCGTACGCTTGTGATCGTCACCGCGTTTACCGCGAGCCTGTTGATCGGGCTGCTGGTGATGCTGTGGGCGATGGGCGGCGTGCGCGGCGTCACCGCGCCGGCTGCGATCGGCGGGCCGTTCCAATTGACCGACCAGAGCGGCGCCACCGTCACCGAGAAGAACCTGCAAGGCAAGCCGAGCCTGATCTTCTTCGGCTTCACCCATTGTCCCGACGTCTGCCCGACCGCTTTGTTCGAGATGTCGGAGATCCTGCGCGCGATGGGCAAGGATGCCGATCGCGTCAACGCCTATTTCATCTCGGTCGATCCCGAGCGCGACAACAAGGATGCGATGAAGGACTATTTGTCGAGCTTCGATCCGCACCTCACGGGCCTGACCGGCGATCCCGAGGCCGTCGCCAGGGTGCTGTCCGCCTACCGGGTCTATGCCAAGAAGGTTCCGTTGAAAGACGGCGACTACACCATGGACCATACCGCGCTGACCTATCTGATGGATCGCGACGGCAGGTTCGTCGCGCCCTTCAACCTCAACCGCAAGCCGGAAGAGGCCGCGGCCGACCTGAAGAAGTATCTTTGAGCGGGCGTTTATCGGCGCAAACGGCCCTCGAAATGCCGGCGGGTTAGCCTCTGTTTGCGCATGATCTTTTCGGAAAACCGGTGTCCACTTTTCCGGATCATGCGCTATAAGGCCTCCAACCCCGAAATTACCGGCTAGAACCGTTGCCGACCACCTCGTCATTTCGCACCCGATCGCTGCTCGTCGCCTGCTCGCTCCTGCTGGCCGCAGCGCTGTGCAGTCCTGCGCGGGCGCAAGGCACGCCCAAGACTCCCGCGAGTCCGGTGCCCGGCATGCAGGCGGTGCCCAAGCCCGCCGAGGCGGCGCCGCAGGCGGTGCCCGGCTTCTGGGACCCGCGGCGGCGGCCGGAGCGGCCGGATCTGTCGCGCATCTCCGTCATTCGCTTCCTCACCGAGACCGATTACCCACCGTTCAACTTCACCGGCGCCGACGGCAACCCGGCCGGCTTCAATGTCGACCTCGCGCGCTCGCTGTGCGAGGAGATCAAGGTCACCTGCACCATCCAGATGCGCCGCTTCGAGACGCTGCTCGATGCGATATCGAGCAATCGGGGCGATGCCATCATCGCCTCGATGGGCGTGACGTCGCAGTTGCGCACCCGCGTCGATTTCACCGATCCCTATTACCGCGCGCCCGCGCGCTTCGTGTCGCGGCGCGACGGCGTGCTGCCGGAAGTGCGCCCCGAATATCTCGAGGGCAAGAAGGTCGGCGCCGTCGCCGGCTCCGCGCATGAAGCCTACCTCAAGGCGATGTTCACCGATGCCGAAATCCATTCCTATCCGAACGACGAGGCGCTGCGCCTCGCGCTCCGCCGCGGCGAGGTCGACTTCATCTTCGGCGACGGCATCTCGCTGGCGTTCTGGATCAACGGCACCGACTCGGCGGATTGCTGCGCCTTCTCCGGCGGCCCGTTCGTCGAGAGCCGCTATTTCGGCGAGGGCATCGGGATTGCCGTGCGCAAGGGCAACGACTTGCTCAGGCAGGCCTTGAACTGGGCGCTGTTCCGGGTCTGGGAAAAAGGCCGCTACACCGATCTGTGGCTGCGCTATTTCTCGGTGAGCCCGTTCTGAGTCCTCGTCATTGCGAGGAGAATACGTAGGGTGGGCAAAGCGGAGCGTGCCCACCGTGCTCGCGATGGTGGGCACGGCGCAAGGGCGCCTTTGCCCACCCTACAATTCTCGGCTAGTTTCGCGCGCCTTCCGGAGAAGTCTGTCTAAATGTCCACTCTCGAGCTTTCAGCCATGCCAAGCGACCTGCGCTCGCTCGCCGAACAATCCAACGCCTGGCCGTTCGAGCAGGCGAAAGCGATCGTCGCGCGGCTGAAAAAGCAGCCCGAGGAAAATGTAAAACACGAGGTGCTGTTCGAGACCGGCTACGGTCCGTCGGGCCTGCCGCATATCGGCACCTTCGGCGAGGTCGCGCGCACCACCATGGTGCGTCACGCCTTCCGCGTGCTGACCGAAGACAAGATCAAGACGCGGCTGCTCGCCTTCTCCGACGACATGGACGGCCTGCGCAAGGTGCCGGACAACGTGCCGAACAAGGACATGCTCGCGGCCTATCTCGGCAAGCCGCTGACGCGCGTGCCGGACCCGTTTTCCAACGAGCATCCTTCGTTTGGCGCCGCCAACAATGCGCGGCTTGCGCGCGTTCCTCGATCACTTCGGCTTCGACTACGAATTCGCGAGCTCGACCGACTACTACACGTCGGGCCGCTTCGATGCGACGCTGCTGAAAATGCTCGCCGCCTACGACAAGGTGATGGCGATCATCCTGCCGACGCTCGGGCCGGATCGCCGCGCGACCTATTCGCCGTTTCTTCCCATCAGCACGACCACCGGCATGGTGCTGCAGGTGCCGATGATCGGCGCGACGTCGCCGCAGGGCACCATCACCTATGTCGATCCGGACAGCGGCGAGGAGATCGAAACGCCCGTCACGGGCGGCAATGTGAAGTGCCAGTGGAAGGCGGACTGGGCGCTGCGCTGGGTCGCGCTCGGCGTCGACTACGAGATGGCCGGCAAGGACCTGATCGATTCCGTAAAGCTTTCGGGTCAGATCACGCGCGCGCTCGGCGGCACGCCGCCGGAGGGCTTCAATTACGAGCTCTTCCTCGACGAGCAGGGCCAGAAGATTTCGAAGTCGAAGGGCAACGGGCTCACCATCGACGAATGGCTGCGCTACGCCTCGCCGGAATCGCTGTCGCTGTTCATGTATCGCGAGCCGAAGGCGGCCAAGCGGCTGTACTTCGACGTGATCCCGCGCAATGTCGACGACTACCAGCAATTCCTCGAAGGTTTTCCGCGCCAGGACGGCCGCTCGCAACTCGGCAATCCCGTCTGGCATATCCATGCCGGCAAGCCGCCGAAGGCCGACATGCCCGTGACGTTCCAGCTGCTGCTGACGCTGGTGTCGTCGTCGAATGCGGAGAATGCCGAAACGCTGTGGGGCTTCATCGGCCGCTATCGGCCGGGCGTGACGCCGCAGACGCATCCGAAGCTCGACGCCATGGTCGGCTACGCCATCAACTACTATCGCGACTTCGTTGCGCCGACCAAGCAGTTCCGCGAGCCGACCGAGAGCGAGCGCGCCGCGCTGCAGGATTTGCGCGATGCGTTGTCGAGACTGCCGGCCGAACGCGTCGGCAGAAGAGATCCAGAACGCGGTCTACGAGATCGGCCGCCGCGAGCCGTTCCTCGACCACAAGAAGCCAGCCAAGGACGGCCGGCCCGGCGTCTCGCTCGACTGGTTCAACATGCTCTACCAGGTGCTGCTCGGCCAGGAGAAGGGCCCACGCTTCGGCTCGTTCGTCGCGGTCTACGGCATCGCCAATGCGGTGGCCATGATCGACGGCGCGCTGGCGCGGTCGGCGTAATCCCTCCACGCATGCGGCTATTACCCTCCCCCCTTGTGGGAGAGGGTGGTTTCGAGCGAAGCGAGAAAACCGGGTGAGGGGTTCTTGCTTGGAGACAACCCCCTCACCCGGCTCGAATTTCGCTCCGCTCAATTCTCGCCACCCTCTCCCACAAGGGGAGAGGGTGGTAGCGTCACAAATCCAGATAGCTGCCCCACGCCATTTTCAGCCAAACGCGGCCCGAACTGCGCTAGAATGGCACCAACAACAGCCATCAGCAGGGAGAACACCAATGCAATTCCGCGTTTCGCCGAAGTCGGTTTCCGAATGCAGCGCCGAGGAGTGGCAGGCGCGGGTCGATCTCGCCGCCGCGCATCGCCTCGCCCATATGCACGACTTCTCCGAAGGCATCTTCAATCACCTGACCCTGGTCGTGCCCGGCCGCAACGATCGCTACTACCAGATTCCGTTCGGCATGCACTGGTCGGAGGTGACGGCGTCGTCCTTCATGGAAGTCGGCATCGACGATGGTCTGGTCAAAAGCGGCGCGGGCGACGTCGAGCGCTCCTGCTTCTGCATCCACGCCCCGATCCACAAGGCGCTGCCGCATGCTAAGGCCGTGTTCCACACCCACATGCCCTATGCCAGCGCGCTGACGCGGCTCGAAGACCCGCGCATCAAGGAGATCGGCCAGACCGAGGTCGGGCTATCGGGCGAGATCGCCTATGACGATGTCTATACCGGCCCTGCGATCGATCCCGAAGAGGGCGCGCGGCTGGCTCGTGTGATCGGCGACAAGAGCATCCTGTTCATGGCCAATCACGGCATCTCCACCGTCGGCCCGACCGTGGCGGAAGCCTATGAACGGCTCTACTACATCGAGCGCGCCGCGCAGGTGCAGCTCTATGCGATGTGGACCCGCCAGCCCCTGAAACAGATGCCCGATGCCGTGGTCGAGAAGACCAAGGAAACCTATGGCGGCCAGACCCGCTACAATCCTCGCCGTCGCAACGGCATTTCGATGCGCTCAAGCGCATCCTCGACCGCAAGGAACCGGATTACGCGACGTGATAACCGTCGTCCCGGCGACCCGGCTACGCCGAGGCTTCGCCGAGCTTGCGGTCTAGGGCCGCCGAAGCTTTCGCGAAGGCGGCACGCCGGGACCCATACCGCGTGATCTATCGATTTTTGCACCGGCAGGAGACGATCCGCCCAACGACGACGGCCTGTGGTTATGGGTCGCCGGATCGCGCTCGGCTTCGCCTCGCTTGTCCGGGGCGACGGTTAGCCTTGAGTTCATCGGGGGTGGCCGATACGGTCGGGAAATACCTCAACCCGAACGTTATCCAGCAAACCAGTGCACACCATCTACAAAATCTGTCCCGCCTCAGCCTGGCGCGAGGCCGAACGGCAGGGCGTCTACCGCGGCAGCGCCGATGACGCGCGCGACGGCTACATCCATTTCTCCACGGCGACGCAGGTTGCCGAAACTGCGCAGAAATTCTTCTCAGGCCAAACCGGGCTGTTCCTGGTGGAGGTCGATGTCGATGCGCTCGGAGCTGCGCTGCGCTGGGAGCGTTCGCGCAACGAGGAGCTGTTCCCGCATCTCTATGGCGAGCTCGATCTCGGTGCGGTGAGAGGTGTGCAGAACATGATCGACCGCGCCGACGGCTCGCATGCGATCCCGGAGTTGAAGCCGTGATCCGCGCCTTCGACGCTCTCTCGCTGCCGCTGTTGCGCTGGATCGATGCCGAGGATGCGCATCGGCTCGCAATCCACGGCCTGAAATTCCTGCCGCCGGTCAAGTTACGCACTGACGATCCCAAACTCGCAGTGCGCGCCTTCGGCCTCAACTTCCCCAATCCGGTCGGCATGGCCGCGGGCTTCGACAAGAACGCGGAAGTGCCGGATGCGCTGCTCCGCCTCGGCTTCGGCTTTGTCGAGATCGGCACGGTCACGCCAAAACCGCAAAGCGGCAATCTGCGGCCACGCCTGTTTCGCCTGGAGCGCGACGAGGCCGTGGTCAACCGCATGGGTTTCAATAATGACGGCGCCGAGGCCGTGCTGCGGCGCCTTGCGTCACGCGCGCAGCTTCCCGGCATCGTCGGCGTCAATGTCGGCGCCAACAAGGATTCGCCCGACCGGGTCGGCGACTATGTGCAATTGATCGAGACCTTTGCGCCGGTCGCGAGCTATTTCACGGTCAACGTCTCGTCGCCGAATACGCCGGGCCTGCGCAACTTGCAGCAGGGCCATATCCTCGACGACCTCCTGTCGAAGGTGCTCGATGCGCGCGACCGCGTGCGCGAGAAGGCCGGCGACACCCCGGTGCTGCTCAAAATCGCGCCGGATCTGAGTCTTGCCGAACTCGACGAGGTCGTGCATGTCGCGCGCTCGCGCCGTGTCGACGGCATGATCGTCGCCAATACCACGGTGGCACGGCCGTCGACCTTGCGCGAGGCGTCGCGCGCGAAAGAGCAGGGCGGTCTGTCGGGCCGGCCGCTGTTCCGGCTGTCGACGCGGATGGTGGCGGAGACCTATGTGCGCGTCGAAGGCGCGTTTCCGCTTGTCGGCGTCGGCGGCATCGATACCGGCGGCGCCGCGTTGACCAAAATCCGCGCCGGCGCCAGCCTCGTACAGCTCTATTCGCCGCTGGTCTACAAAGGGCTCGGTCTGGTCGAAGACATCAAGCGCGATCTCGCCGCGACCTTGCTGCGTACGGACCACGAGTCCTTGTCGGAAATCGTCGGCGCGGATGCCGCTGCGATCACGGCCGAGGACTGGCCGCTGTAAACGACGCTTTCAGCAGCGCCGGATAGCGCGCCGCCTGCAGCCCGCCACGCGCGGCGTAGTGCGCGAGCAGCGCGCCCCACAGCCCGGCATTGCCGATTGACCGCAACGCGAACCAGGCGGTGAAAAAGACGGCAAGCGAGACCAGCATCAGATTGCGCATGTCGCGCGCCCAGGTCGCGCCGATATAGACGCCGTCGAACGCAAAGGCGAACACCGCCAGCAGCGGCGAGGCGATCACGAAGATCAGGAAATTACGCGCCAGCAGGCGGACGTCGGCGCTCGACGGTCATGACATCGATGAATCGTGGTCCGAACAGCGCAAACACCAGAGCGACCGCCAGCGCAAAGCCGAAGCCCCACGCGACCACCAGCCGCGTGGCGGCGGAAAACGCAACGCGGTCGCGCGCGCCAAACGCCCGGCCGCAGAGCTGCTCGGCAGCGTTGGCGAGGCCATCGAGGAAGAAGGCGCTGACCATCAGGAAATTGTTCAGAACGGCATTCGCCGCCAGCGTGAGGTCGCCGGAACGCGCGCCTTGCGCGGTAAAGAACAGGAACGCGGTGATCAGCGCGGCGGTGCGGATCATGATGTCGCGATTGACCGCGAGCATGCGCATCAGCCTGTCGCGATCGAACAGCACGGCGCGGGGTACGGTCAATTGCCGCTGCATCAGGTGCCACGCGATCACGAGACCAAGCAGCAGCCCTGCGCCTTCCGCCACGACCGCCGCGCTCGCGGCTCCCGCGATGCCCATGTCGAGCACGAGCACCAGCAGCACGGTGATCATCATGTTGATCAGGTTGATCGCGACCTGGATCGACAGCGCCAGCATCGCGCGTGCCTGTCCGATCAGCCAGCCCAGCACGACATAGTTGCCGAGCGCCAGTGGCGCGGACCAGATCCGGATCGCGAAATAGGTTTTCGCCGCGCGCGTGACGCCGCTGCTGCCGCCCATCGCATCCAGCACCACGATCGATGTCGGCACCTGCAGCAGGATCAACGCTGCGCCGACGATCGCGGCGACCACCAGCCCGCGCGCCAGATGCGCGCGCAATTCGCTCGTCTCGCCCGCGCCGAGCGACTGCGCGGTGAAGGCCACCGTGCCCATGCGCAGGAAGGCGAACAGCCAGAACATGCAGTCGAAGATCACGGAGGCCATCGCCACGCCGCCGAGCAGCGTGGCGTCGCCGAGCCGCCCGATTGCCGTGGTCGAGACGATGCCGATCAACGGCGTCGTCAGGTTTGCGATCATCGCGGGGCCCGCGATGGCAAACACCTGCCGTGTGGTGACTTTGGTCGGAGGCGCCAGCAATGCGGTTAATCAGCGTCCGCGCGGCGCGCCGAACACCCGCGACAGCAGCCAGACCGGGATCACGATGACGGCGCCGAGCAGGAAGTAGCGCCACATCCAGTTGATCGCGTCGAATCCCATATCCCACACCCAGCGGAACAGACGCTGGATGCTCAAGATGATGTTGTAGGGGTCGAAGCCGATCGCGGCCAGCACGACGCCGACCAGGATCGACAGCAGGATCAGCCGCAACGCCACTGACGCCGGCGAGCCGCCGAGAAAGCGGTAAAATCCGTCATGGGCAGCCGGCAATTCCCGGGTGTCGTTGGGCATTTCTTCCTCTCCTCGCGGATTCGCCGCTCACTGTACTACGGCGGGATGCAAATGGGGAACCCGCTAGAGGTCGCCAGAGCTTACCAAAACTTTATTTGGCTCGTCGCTCTTCAACAGCTTCTCCAGCGTCTCCAGCCGGTCGGCCTCGCGCGGCGGTTTGTCCCAGCGCAGCCGGCTGATGCGCGGAAACCGCATCGCAACCCCGGATTTATGCCGCGGCGAGCGCTGCAGACCTTCGAATGCGACCTCCAGCACCAGGCCCTGGGTCGGCTCGTGCACGACGTGGCGGACCGGCCCGAATTTCTCGGTGGTGTTGCGGCGGACGAAGCGGTCGATCTGCAACAGCTCCTCGTCGGTGAAGCCGAAATAGGCCTTGCCGACCGGCACCAGCTCGTCGCCGTTCTCGCCCCTGGTCCAGACGCCGAAGGTGTAGTCGGAATAATAGGACGAGCGCTTGCCATGGCCGCGCTGCGCATACATCAGCACGGCATCGATGATGTGCGGGTCGCGCTTCCACTTCCACCATTGGCCTTTGGGACGGCCCGGCAGGTAGGGCGCATCACGCCGCTTCAACATCACGCCTTCGACCGCGTCGGCATCCTCGCCGGCGCCTGCACCTGCCGGGTTGGCGCGCGCGGCGCGCAAGCTCTCCCAACTGTCGAAAGCAATCGTCGGCGACAGATCGATCCTGACATCGTCGAGCTTCTTGACGAAGGCTTCGAGTTTGCCGCGCCGCTCCGCAAAGGTCAGCTCGCGCAGGTCGCCGTCACCGTCGCCGAGCAAATCGTAGGCGCGCAGGTGAATCGGGAAGTCCTTGATCAGCTTCGGCGAGACCACTTTGCGATTGAGGCGCTGCTGCAGCACGTTGAAACTCTGCACGCGGCCGTCGCGCACCACCAGAAAGTTCGCCGTCGACAGCGCCGGGTAAATGCAACGACGGCACGAGATCGGGAAAGCTTTTGGTGATGTCTTCGCCGGTCCGCGAATAGAGCCGCGCCGTGATGTGGCCACGCTCGTCGCGGCCGGCCACCGCCTGCACGCGGATGCCGTCCCATTTCCATTCGGCAATGTAGTCGGCGGCATCGAGGCCGGCGAAGTCCGCGTCCTCGATCGCATGCGCCAGCATCACCGGACGGAACGGCGCGGGATCGCGATTGACCGGCTTGTCGCCGCGGCCCTCCAGCCAGGCGAACAGATCGGTGTAGGGCGGGGTCAGGCCGGGCCAGATCAGCTCGATGTCGTGCGGGTCCTTGCCGCCGAGCGCGGCGGCCGCAGTCTTGGCAAGGCGCGCGGACACGCCGATCCGCATCGCGCCGGTGACGAGTTTCAGCAGCGCCCAGCGTCCGGTCTCGTCGAGCTCGTCGAGCCAGCGCGCGAGTTGCCGGGGCAATTCGGTCTTGCCGAGGGTGCGCAAGGTGGTGACGACCTCGGTCAGCGTCGGCGGAGGCGGGTGGTTGTGCCCGGCGAGATCAGCCTTGGGCCACATCAGCGCGACCGTCTCCGAGAGATCGCCGACATAATCATAGGACAGACCGAACAACACCGGATCGGCGCGATCGGTGATGAGGTCGCGGATCAGACCGGGCTTGGCATGCTTGAACGACAGTGCGCCGGTAATGGCGGCCAGCGCATAGCCGCGATCGGGATCGCCGACCTCGCGGAAATAGGCCTCGATCAGCCGCAGCTTGTTGTTGCGGCCGGGTTCATAAGCGAGGCGATCAAGCAGTTCGGCGAAGCGGTTCATGCCTCGTCGTCCTCGACTGTCTCGCTCTCCTCCTCGTCGCCATAGCCGACCAGATCGAGCGGCCGCGCGGCAAGGCCGCGTGTCTGGCACCAATGCACCAGCGCGTCCTCCTGACCGTGCGTGACCCAGATTTCGCCGGCCCCGGTCGCCGCAATCGTTGCGGTCAGCCCGTCCCAGTCGGCGTGATCGGAAATGACCAGCGGCAGTTCGACGCCACGCTGGCGCGCGCGGGCGCGCACCCGCATCCAGCCCGAGGCAAAGGCGGTCACCGGATCGGGGAAGCGGCGCGTCCAGAGATCGGAGGTGGCGCTCGGTGGCGCCAGCGTAATGGTGCCGGCGAGATCGGCTTTCCTGGTGCCGCGCACCGGCCTGAGTTCGCCCAATGCGATGCCGCGGCTCTCGTAATAGTGCGTGATCTTCTCCATCGCGCCATGCAGGTAGATCGGCGCGCTGTAGCCGGCCTCGCGGATCAGCGCGATCACACGCTGCGCCTTGCCGAGCGAGTACGCGCCGACCAGATGCGCGCGTTCCGGAAACAGCGCCACCGACGCCAGCAGCTTCCCTATTTCGTCCGCGGTATTGCCATGGCGAAAGACAGGAAGCCCGAACGTCGCCTCGGTGATGAAGACGTCGCAGGGCACCACCTCGAACGGCGCGCAAGTGGGATCGCGCACGTCCTTGTAGTCGCCTGAGGCGACGATGCAGGTGTCCTTGCACGACACCGCGATCTGCGCCGAGCCGAGCACATGGCCGGCCGGATGGAATTTTACCTTGACGTCGCCGAGCCGGATCTCCTCGCCGTAGCCGATCGCCTGCGTCGAGCCGGCGAAATTTTCGCCGTAGCGCAGCCGCATGATGTCGAGCGTCTCCTGCGTCGCCAGCACCGCGCCATGGCCGGCGCGGGCGTGATCGGAATGGCCATGCGTGATCACGGCGCGCTCGACCGGGCGCACGGGATCGATGTGGAAATTGCCCGGTTTGCAGCAGAGGCCGGCGGGGACGGGGGTGAGGAGGTCTTGCGGACGCATCCCGGTCATATAGGCTCCGGCGCCGTTCGTTCGAGTCCAATACGGTTCCCTTGAGATGCCCGCGCGCCTGTTTTTCTCCTCCGGCGACTTGCTTGCCGACCGCCGCTTCGAGTTTGCGCGCGACCTGCAATTGAAGGGCGATCTGCCGGCCGCCGCCGATTTGCTGGAGCAGGCGATCGAGCTTGCGCCGAACTTCACGTCGGCCTGGTTCACGCTCGGGGAAATCCGCCAGCAGCTCGGGGAAAACGACACGGCGATCGCCGCCTTCCAGCGCGCCCGCGCATCCGATCCCGGGGATCGCCACGGCGCTGCGGTCAAGCTGATGCGGCTCGGCGCCGTTGAGCTCGACGAGATGCCGCAAAGCTATCTGCAGACGCTGTTCGACCAATACGCACCGCGCTTCGAGGCGGCGCTGCTCGGCGATCTCGACTATCGCGCGCCAGAATTGCTGTTCAAGGCGGTCTTGACGGTACGGAACGCGGCGAAGAGGCCCGCCTTCTTCAAGCGCGCCATCGATCTCGGCTGCGGCACCGGGCTTGGCGCGGCTGCATTTGCCAAAGAGGTCGACCATTTCATCGGCATCGACCTGTCGCCTGGCATGATCGAGCAGGCGCGTGCCACCGGTCTCTATGCGGAACTCGAAGTCGCCGAGATGGTCGCCGGCTTGCGCAGCAAGGCAGATGGCAGCGCCAACCTGATCCTGGCCGCGGATGCCATGTGTTATGTCAACGATATCGCGCCGGTGCTGCATGAAGCCGAACGCGTGCTGGCGACGGGCGGCGTATTCGCGTTTACGCTGGAAACGCACGATGGGGATGGTGTCATGATCGGCGACGGACTGCGGTACGCCCATGGCAAGACAATCGTGCGCGAGAAGGTGGCGGGCACGGGCCTCGTGCTGGCGCATCTCGAGCAAGCCTCGCCCCGCACCGAGGACAATGCGCCCGTGCGCGGGTTGGTCGTTGTTGCGGTCAGGCCTGACGCGAAAACTTAAGTCTACACGCTACGCGAAGGCCGAATGGCGGGTTTGCGCGACAATTTCGCCGTTGCCCTGCGCGCTGCAATTTCATCAGATGCGGACATCAAGGGAGAGAAACAATGAAGAAGCATTTCACCCGCCGCGAGCTCGGCGCCGTCACGCTCGGCGGCATCGCCGCGTCGACGTTCCCCGCGCCGTATCTGTCGGCCGCCGAGAAAAAATACGATCCGGGCGCCAGCGATTCCGAGATCAAGCTCGGACAAACCGTGCCGCACAGCGGCCCCGGCTCGCTCTATGGCGTGCTCGGCCGCGTCGGCGAGGCCTATTTCCAGATGCTCAACGAGACCAAGGGCGGCATCAACGGCCGCAAGATGACGTTCCTGACGCTGGACGACGCCTACAGCGCGCCGAAATGCGTCGAGGCGACGCGGCGGCTGGTCGAGCAGGAGGAGGTGCTTGCGCTGTTCGGCTCGCTCGGCACCGCGCCGCAGACCGCCGTGCACAAATATCTCAACTCCAAGGGCGTGCCGCAGCTCCTGCTCAACACCGGCGCGTCGAAATGGAACGATCCGAAGAACAACAAATGGACCATGGCCGGCCTGCCGCTCTATCCGACCGAGGGGCGCATTCTGGCCAAGCACGTGCTCGGTGTGCGGCCTGAGGCGAAGATCGGCATCCTCTATCAGAACGACGATTTCGGCCGCGACTTCCTCGGTCCGTTCAAGAAGACGCTCGCCGACGCCGGCGGCAAGGCCCAGGTGATCATGGAGCAGACCTATGATCTCACCGATCCCACGGTCAACTCGCAGCTGATCAATCTCTCCAAGTCGGGCGCCGACACCTTCTACAATATTACCACCGGCAAGGCGACGTCGCAGTCGGTGCGCAAAGTCGCCGAGCTCGGCTGGAAGCCGTTGCAGCTGTTGTCGGCGGGCTCGACCGGGCGCTCGATCCTGAGCGCCGCCGGCTTCGAAAACGCCAAGGGCATCGTCGCGATCCGCTATGCCAAGGATGCCGGCGTGCCGCGCTGGCAGAACGATCCCGAGGTGATGGGCTTTGAGGAACTGCGCAAGAAGTACCTGCCCACGGTCGACGCCGACAACACCATCGCCTATGCCGGCTATGGCCAGGTCGTCACCATGAGCGAGATCATCCGCCGCTGCGGCGACGAGCTGACGCGCGAGAACGTGCTGACGCAGGCTTCCACGCTCAAGGGCTTCCACTCGCCGTTCTTCCTCGACGGCGTCACCTACGACTATACGCCCGACGACTATACGCCGATGAAGACGCTCTACATCTCGATCTTCAATGGTCAGGACTGGGATATTTCGGACAGGCCGGTGACGGAGTAGCCTCTATTTCTCGTCATGGCCGGGCATAGCCGTTCGAAGAACGGCGTCGCTTTCGCTCGCCTATGCCCGGCCATCCACGCCTTTCTTGGAGGCGGCGCAAAGGAAGACGTGGATGCCCGGCACAAGGCCGGGCATGACGAGCCCAAATATACGGCTCCCGTCACCCTCGACGAATCCGCACCGACGGCTTACCTCTTTGCCGTGTCGTTGCTCGATCTGCTTGAACCACCGTCGAATGAAGCTGCGCTGCTGCCGGACCGTTTCCGAAAATGGTTCGCCGCGCGCGGTTGGTCGCCGCGCGAGCATCAGCTTGCGCTGTTGCGGAAGACGCGTGACGACCGCTCGGCATTGCTGATCGCGCCGACCGGCGCCGGCAAGACGCTGGCGGGATTTCTGCCGACCTTGGTGGAGTTGAGTGACCCCCACCCCAACCCTCCCCCTTTCAGGGGGAGGGAGTCGGAGCAGAGCTCCGCGGCAACAGCAGGGATTACAAAGAAGACCTTCATCTCCACCGGCCGTGGCGTCAAACGCAGCGGCGGTTTGCACACGCTCTACATCTCGCCGCTGAAGGCGCTCGCCGTCGACATCGCGCGCAACCTGGAGACGCCGATCGCCGAGATGGGACTGCCGATCAAGGTCGAGACCCGCACCGGCGACACGCCGGTGTCGCGGCGGCAGCGCCAGCGCCGTTACCCGCCGGACATCTTGCTCACGACGCCCGAGCAGCTCGCGCTGCTGCTCGCCTCCGACGACGCGCCGTATCTGTTCGGCTCGCTGAAGCGCGTCGTGCTCGACGAGTTGCATGCGCTGGTCACCTCCAAGCGCGGCGACCTGTTGTCGCTCGGACTTGCGCGTCTCTGGAAGATCGCGCCGGAGCTTCGCATGATCGGCCTCTCCGCCACCGTGGCCGAGCCGGAGGATCTGGCGCGCTTCCTGGTGCCGCAACCGCAAGGCCAGCGTGTTTCCGCCGACATCGTCGTCGCCGGCGGCGCCGCCGCGCCGATCGTCGACATGCTCGACACCCGCGAGCGCCTGCCCTGGGCCGGCCACACCGCGCGGCACGCGCTCGGCGAAATCTACGAGCTGATCAAGCAGAACAAGACCACGCTGGTGTTCGTCAACACCCGCAGCCAGGCCGAGATGCTGTTCCAGGAACTCTGGCGCATGAACGACGATGGGCTAGCGATCGCGCTGCATCACGGCTCGCTCGACGTCGCCCAGCGCCGCAAGGTCGAGGACGCGATGTCGGCCGGCAGGCTGCGCGGCGTGGTCTGTACGTCTTCGCTGGACCTCGGCGTCGACTGGGGCGATGTCGATCTCGTCATCAATATCGGCGCGCCCAAGGGCGCCTCGCGGCTGATGCAACGGATCGGCCGCGCCAATCACCGCCTCGATGAAGCTTCGCGCGCAGTGCTGGTCCCCGCTAACCGCTTCGAGGTGCTGGAATGCGCTGCCGCGATCGAGGCGGTCGCCGAGAATGCGCAGGACACGCCGCCGCTGCGCACCGGCGGGCTCGACGTGCTGGCGCAGCATGTGCTCGGTTGCGCCTGCGGCAAGCCGTTCCTCTCCGATGAACTCTATGATGAGGTCATCACCGCCGCTCCCTATGCGCAGCTCGCGCGCAGCGATTTCGACGACATCGTCGATTTCGTCGCGACCGGCGGCTACGCGCTGAAGACCTATGAGCGTTTCGCGCGCATCAAGCAGGACAAGGAAGGCCGCTGGCGCGTCGCCAATCCGCGGGTGCGGCAGAGCTATCGGCTCAATGTCGGCACCATCGTCGAGGAGGCGATGCTGAAGGTGAAGCTGGTGCGCTCGCGCGGCGGTGGTTCGGGCGCGACCGGCGCCATCGCGCGGGGCGGCCGCATGCTCGGCGAGATCGAGGAATATTTCATCGAGGGACTGGTGGTCGGCGACACCTTCGTGTTCGGCGGCGAGGTCGTGCGCTACGAGGCGCTGGTCGAGGACCAGGTTTATGTCTCCCGCGCCAACGACAAGGACGCCAAAGTGCCGGCCTATATGGGCGGCAAGTTTCCGCTCTCGACCTATCTCGCCGAACGCGTCCGCAAATTGCTCGACGATCGCCGTGCGTGGAAGGCGCTGCCGGAGCAGGTGCGCGATTGGCTGTCGCTGCAGCAGGATTTTTCCCGCGTGCCGGCGACGCGCGAGCTTCTGGTCGAGACTTTTCCGCGCGGCGGCAAGCATTACCTCGTCTGCTATCCCTTCGAAGGGCGGCTGGCGCATCAGACGCTCGGCATGCTCTTGACGCGGCGGCTGGAGCGCGCCCGTGCCCGGCCGCTCGGCTTCGTCGCCAATGAATATGCGCTGGCGATCTGGGGCGTGGCCGACATGTCCTTCATGATCCGCCACGGCAAGCTCGATCTCGATGCGCTGTTCGAGTCCGACATGCTCGGCGACGATCTCGAGGCCTGGCTTGCGGAGTCGGCGCTGATGAAGCGCACCTTCCGCAACTGCGCGCTGATCTCCGGGCTGATTGCTCGTCGGTTTACGGATGAAGAGAAAAGCCGCCGCCAGGTATTGTTCTCGACCGACCTGATCTATGACGTGCTGCGCAAGCACCAGGCCGACCATGTGCTGCTGCGCGCCGCGCGGGCCGACGCCGCCACCGGGCTGCTCGATCTGCGCCGGCTCTCTGATATGCTTGCGCGAATCCATGGGCGAATCACCCATCGGGAACTCGACCATGTTTCGCCGCTCGCCGTGCCCGTGATGCTGGAAATCGGCCGCGAGTCGGTTTATGGCGAAGCATCGGACGAGTTGCTGGCGGAAGCCGCCGATGAGCTCGTCAGAGAGGCAATGGAATAGCAGCGTCGCGCTCCGCTCTCTCGCCGCCCTCCCCCTTGCGGGGGAGGGTCGGGGAGGGGGTCGATGCGGGGGCAATGGCGCTGACATACTCATTCAGTTTCACCCCCACCCCCACCCCCAACCCCTCCCCGCAAGGGGGAGGGGAGCTACAGATTGCCGGCGTCACGCTTGTCGCCGACATTTCCGGCGCGCTGTTCTGGGACGAGCAGAGCCTGCTGGTCGTCTCCGACCTGCACCTGGAAAAAGGCTCGAGCTTCGCCGCGCGCGGCGTGCTGCTGCCGCCCTATGACACCGTCGCGACGCTGAGCCGGCTGGCCGCCGTGATCGCGCGTCACGACCCGCACATGGTGATTGCGCTCGGCGACTCATTTCACGATCGCGAGGCGCATGAGCGGCTCTCGGATACCGACCGCGAGGGTCTGAGCGCGTTGCAAACGCGGCGCGACTGGATCTGGATTTCGGGCAATCACGATCCGCACCTGCCACGCGACCTCGGCGGCGTAGTCGCGGAGGAAGTTGCGATCGGCCCGATTACGTTCCGCCACGAGCCGACCGGCGCGAGCGGTGAGATCGCCGGCCACCTGCATCCCAAGGCGCGCGTTCCGACCCGCGGCCGCTCCGTGGAGCGGCGCTGCTTTGCCAGTGACGGCGAGCGCGCGGTGATGCCGGCATTCGGCGCCTATGCGGGGGGCCTCAGCATTCGCGACCGCGCCTTCCAGAAGGTTTTCACGTCGCTGGAGTTCATGGCGCATCTGCTCGGCGATAACCGGCTACACGCGATCGCCGCGTCGAGGTGTTGTTAATCCCTCCGGAACACGATCGACGCCATCCAGCCCGTCATCAGCGCCAGGGCAGCGGTGACGAGGCCGTAGACGAGACTGTTCTGCTGCGCGTTGGTGGCGACGAACTGCTCGAAGCCGACCTTGACGATCTCGAAGGCGCTCTCGGTCTTCGCCACCAGTGCGCCGCTCGCAAACAGCTTGATCTCGACGTCATAGGTGCCGATCGGCACCTGCGCCGGCAGCGGAATGCCGGTGCGGAACAGGGTCGGGGTCAGGAACGTCACCGCGGACGTATCCTCGCGATAAAGCCCGCGATCGGATTGCAGTCGCACGAAGGCGCTGCGGAACGCGTCGTTCGGCACCACGTCGGCATAATCAGGGCCGACGCGCTGGGTCAGCAGCACATTGTTGAGCCCGAGCTGCTGCCGCCGCTCGACATCGGCGGAGGCGATGTCGTCGAACGGCCGGTTGGCGAACAGCGCCAGATAGGTCGGCACTTGCAGGAACTGGCGATAGTCGCTGTTGATCCAGATGCCGAATCTGCGCTCCTTGCGCCGCGTCACCATATCGGTGCGGGGACCTGCGACGGTCACCACGAGATCGTAATTGCGCGAGGCCGGGGTCGTCGCGTCCCTCTCGACCGAGCCGAACAGCACCAGCTCCTCGCCGGAATAGTTCGGCGTCACGGTGACGCGATGGTTGGAGACGGAGACGATCAGCCGTTCCGCGCGCGCCGGCGTGGCGGCTGTGCAAGCCGCGAGCAGCGCGAGGGCGAGGACAGCGCGGCTCATTGCGTTGCCTCGGTCTGGCGGATGGTGAACAGTTCGGCGGGCTGGAGCACGAGCTCGACCGCAAAGCGGATCCCGACCGACAGGATCAACAGCCCCAGCAACAGCCGCAGTTGCTCGCCGCGGATCTTGGCGCCGGCGCGCGCGCCGAATTGCGCGCCGGTGACGCCGCCGACCATCAGGATCAGCGCCAGCACGGCATCGACGAGGTGATTGGTGACCGCGTGCAACAGGGTCGCGAACACCATCGTCACCAGGGTCAGCACCATCGAGGTGCCGATCACGGTCGAGGTCGGCACCCGCAGCAGATAGATCAGGATCGGCACCAGGATGAAGCCGCCGCCGATGCCCATGATCGCGCCGATGAAGCCGATCAGGATGCCGACGATGACGACGGGGATGATCGACAGGTAGATCTTGGAGCGCTTGAAGCGCATCTTCAGGGGAAGCGCGTGCACCCAGTTGTGGGTCCGCCGCGGCGGCAGCACGCCGCGGCGCGTACGCAGGATCGCGCGAAAGCCTTCCCAGAGCATCGCCGCGCCCACCGTGGTCAGCAGCACGACATAGGACAGCGCGATCATCAGGTCGAGCTGGCCGAGCGAGCGCAGATACGTGAACGTCGACACGCCGAGCGCGGTGCCGATGATGCCGCCCGTCAACAGCACGGCGGCCAGCGCCGGATCGATCGCGCGCCGCCGCCAGTAGGTGATCGCGCCCGAGAAGGATGACGCCGCGATGTGGCTCGCCACCGAGGCAACGGCGACCGCAGGGCCGATGCCGATGAAGATCAGAAGCGGCGTCATCAGGAAGCCGCCGCCGATGCCGAACATGCCCGACACGAATCCGACCGCCGCGCCCATCGCCAGGATGAGGAAGATGTTGACGGGTAGATCGGCGATCGGGAGATAGATTTGCACGCGCGGCAGCTTCGAGTCAGTGAGCCGCGCCGGCTTCAAGGCCGCTTACGGCGGTTTCAAGCTAGTGTCCCGGTCCTGACATTCGTATCAGGTCTCGGAGCATTCGTTGCGAATGTCAGGACCGAAGGACACCAGCAAATACGAGATTCCAGTGCGGTTTGGATTTGACATTCGCTTGGAGAACTCACGGCAACACTGAAGCGAATGTCAAATCCCCCGCACTGGGCCCTTGCATAGCCGAAATCGCGTGCGAGCGGGACTGGAGAAATCTCGCCGGGCGGCCTTTGGCCGCCCAATATCAGGCGTGGTGAAGAATTGAGATTAATGCGC
Source organism: uncultured Alphaproteobacteria bacterium (assembly GCA_963732085.1). Classification (GTDB taxonomy): domain Bacteria; phylum Pseudomonadota; class Alphaproteobacteria; order Rhizobiales; family Xanthobacteraceae; genus Bradyrhizobium. The sequence continues at coordinate 808,431 of CAVSYJ010000005.1, forward strand.
GGCCGACGCCGAGCGCTTTGGCGCGACAGATTTGGCAGGCTTCGGCGCAGCGGCTTGTGCCGGCGCGGAGTCCCAGCCGCCGGCCGGGAACGCGACATTGATGGCGTCGTCGGGCTGCGGCTCGGGCGTGAAGGTCTGGATCGCGAGCCTGGCCGCCGCCAGCGACTGGGCATCGAGGCGCTTGGCGATATCGTCACGCTTGCCGGCCGCATCGGCATCGCCCTGCGCCGCGGCGAGGCTGAACCACTTGAAGGACTCGGCGAGGTTCTGCTCCACGCCGATACCGCGGGCGTAGAGGATGCCGAGGTTGAACTGGCTGTCGGCGACGCCGCGGTCGGCGGCCTTGCGGAACCACTGCGACGCGCTCTTGTAGTTGGCGCCCTTGCCGCCGCCGTCGGCGTCCAGCACCGCGAGATTGTGCATCGCCTTGGCGTTGCCGCGCTCGGCCGCCTGCGTGTAGTAGCGCCGCGCGAGGTCCGTGTCCTTTTTCACGCCGAGGCCCTTCTCATAGAAGGTGCCGAGCCGGAACGTCGCCGGAACGATTCCGGCCTGCGCGGCGCGGTCGAACCATTTTGCGGCTTCGTCGAGATTTGGCGGGATGCCCTTGCCTTCGGCGTAACGCACGCCGATCTCGTAAGCGGCCGTTGCATCGCCTTTCAGCGCCGCGGCGCGGAGCTTGGGGCCTGAGATCAACTCGGGCAGATTCTCCCCTGCGGCACCTGCGCTGTCGCGCCCTTCTTGCCGCTCGGGATTGCGCCGGTGATGTCGCTGTCCGAGATCAGGGTCGGTGCCGCTGACGCCGTCGTCTGCGGGATCGCAACCGAGGCGGTGCTGTCAGCGGGGGCGGCATTGTTGAACGACTGCTTGCCGATCGGGGTCGGCGAGGTCATCGACGGCGCGGGCGCGGTTGGTGCCGGGGCCGCCGGGTTGGCCACGCTGTCGGCGGGCGACAGCGTGCTCGCGGGCGCTTCGCTCGGATGCTCGATCCCAGGCATAGGCGGCGGCGTGCCGGTGTCGAGCAGGGTCATCGCCATCTTGAAGGTGCCAAGCACGATCACGACCACGCTGGCGCCGACCAGCAGCGAGCGGATTTTCGAGGTGATGTTCGAGGAGGATTTGTCGCCCTTGGCCTTGTCGGCGGCCTTGGCGCCACGTCCCTTGCCCTCTTGCTGCTGGGCCGCGGCGGCCTGCGCCGCCCGGCGCGCGGCGGCGATGAAGCTCGACGACGACACCGGCTCGTTCGGCTTCGACTTGATGTCGCCGATCGCGTTTTCGGACGCCGCAATGCGCTCGGACGGCGTGGAGACACGGCCGTTCGGTCGCGTGCCGGGTTCGAGCGGATGATCGGGCGGCAACGCCGGATCGATCGCGGCACGCGGCGCCAGGCTCGGCACCAGGATTTCGCTGATCGCCAGCGGCGGCGGCGGTGCAACTGGTGCGACCGGCGCAACCGGCTCGGCGGCGTGGAACTCGCGCGGGGCTGCCGTAAAGTGCGGCGCGTCGGCTGCAGGCGGGGCAAAGCGCGGCGACTCGGCAGCCGCCGGATTCGGCAACTCGGGCCGGGTCTGCGGCGGCATGGAGAAGCGTGGCGCCTCCGGTTCAACCGGCGCAGGCGCGGGCTCGAAAGCGGGGGCGGCGGCGGGCTCGAAGGCGGGAGTAGCGGCGGGCTCGAAGGCGGGGGCGGGAGCCATCTCAGGCGCAGGCGCAGACCGGACCGCGCGCAGATCGCCTTCGATCATGGCGAGGCGATCCACAACATGACCGAGCGTCGAGTTCACCGTTTCCAGCGAATCCTGGGTGTGACGGTTGGTTTCCGATTGGCTGTAGCGGATGTCGGAGAGTTCGCGCTTGAGCAGATCGGCCAGAGCGCCGTCATCGCGCGGCTCCGGCATCGGCTGCGGACGATTGTCGGCGAGCGAGGCGAAGGCCGCGTGCTGGCCTTCCAGATGGCGCAGGATGTCGGAAAGCGCGTCCTCGACACGGGACAGGTTGTTGTTGCTGCCGCGATGATCGTTGGACGCTTCCAGCCGCTCCAGCAGATATGACACGCGCTGCTCGAGATGCGCAAACGCCGACGGGTCGTCATTGCCGACCTGCATGCGGTCGATGCGGTCGGAGAGCCCACGCAGCGCGCCTTCGAGCGCTTCCGAATTGTCGTGAACGGCCGGTGTGGGGCGACTTTCCAGCGCATGGGTCAGCGCTGCGATGCGTTGCTCGAGCGCAACGAAGGACTCGTTGCCGTGGCCGGCATGGGTCAGCTGGTCGACCTTGGCCGACAGCATGTGCACGTCGTCGGACAGCCGCACCAGCGCGTCATTGGAGGCGACGTTGGAGACGATGCCGCGCAGCGCCGAGATCGCGCTTTCGAGCTGCTGCACCGCGCCCGGATCGTCATTGGCGCGCAGGATCATGTCGAGCTTGCCGCCGAGATTGCGGATCGCGTCCTCGTAACCGGAGAGCTGCTCGGCCGGCATCAGCGAGCGAAGCACCTCGCGGATTTCGGCGAGCGCGCGTTCGACGCTGTGGAGCGCATTGCCGTCGACCGCGCTCTGGCGGTTGTCGTCGATGCGGCGGGCCAGCGAGCGGATTTCGCCTTCGAGCAATTCGATCGCGCGGCGCGGCATCGCCTCGGTGATCGCGGCGCGGATCTCGGCGAGCTCGCTGCGAAACGCAGCGATCGATTGCTCCAGATGATCGGGACGTTGCAGCGCCTCGATCTGGCTGGTGATCTTGAACAGATGCCGCTCCAGCGCGGAGATGTCGGCGCCCTGCGAGGGCGGCGGAGCCGACGGCGCCATCATGGGCGCGACCGGAGGAGCCTGGCGCTGCGGCATCGGTCGCGGCGGCGGCGCATCGAGTTCGCTCTGGCGCGCGGCGATTTCCGCGATCGCGGAATCGAACGAGGCGGGGCTCAGGGGAGGCGACGGCCGGTAGGCCGGCGCGGCCTGCGCGGCTTGCGAATAGGACTGCGAGGGATAGGCCTGCGAATACACCTGCGAAGAATAGACCTGGCCCGCGACGCGCTCGACCGCCTCGGTCTGGCGCTGCTGGCGCTCCTGTTGACGTTCCTGGCTCGCGCGCGCGCTTTGCGGATTGGAGATCTGCGACAGCCGCGCATCGAGCCGCGAAATTGCGTCATTGAGCTGGCGCGCGACGCCTTGTTCGCGCGAGGCCTCGCCGCGCGGCATCGGCTTGGAAATCTGGTCGATCTGGCGAGTGATGGAATCGAGCCGCTGATGAATGTCGGCGACGTCGTGGCTGGGCTGAAACTGGCGTGGCTCGGCGTTGCGGAAATCCGGCGGGGCGGTGTCGCCCATGGTCGAATTGAGCCAGTCGTTCAGCGACATGCCGGCGCGGCGCGCGGCGGCTTCGGCCCTTTCGCGGACGGATGGATCGATGCCGTCAACACTCCACGATACGCGCGAATTCATGATACCGTCCGGTTCTGACTCCGGCGCCCCCACCTGGCGCCTCGGCCTCCCCGCGCGTCCCGAAAGAGAGACAATCCAATTCCGCGCAGGTCGTCTGCCTCAACTCCCGACTTTTTCCCGGTACGGTAAATATCGGGTTAAAGAATGCAGCCGGCGGCCGCTAAAGTTGCTTTGCGGAAGGGAGAAATGGGCCAAACGGGCTATGCAAAAGGCCGGCCTAGCTGCTGCTTTCGCGCTGGTCCTCGTCGAGCGGAACCACGTCCTCGCGATGGCTCAGCGCAGACAGCGCCTCGATCGCTTCCTCGTACCATTCCGTCACCATTTTTTCGTGGCGCATACCCAACTTGAGGATCAACAGCTTGCCGAGATCGGCGGGCGCTGCGGTTTCTTGCGGATAGTGCTTGGCGAGCAGGCGTTCGTGACGGTCGTGGCGGTCGCGGTGGTGCTCCAGCCGCGCCATCAGGTCGGCGCGCAGCGGCTCGATGTCGACGTGGTCGAGCGCGTAGAGCCGTACCAGCAGGTCGTCCTTGATCGAGGGAGGAACGCTCGGCCGCGCCGCCCAGTGCCGCAGCGCCGCTTCGCCGCCACCGGTCAACGTGTAGACCAGCTTGTTCGGCTTCCCGCTCTGCACCACCTCGCGGGCCTGGACGTGGCCGCGGTCGCGCAGCTTTCCCAGCTCGCGATAGATTTGCTGGTGATCGGCCTTCCAGAAGAAGCCGATCGAGGCATCGAAGGTCTTGGCGAGCTCATAGCCGGTCATCGGCCGTTCGGTCAGGCAGGCGAGGATCGCGTCAGCAAGCGCCATGAGCAGGCTCCGTGCTTGACTTTATGCATATTAGCGCATATGCGTCAATATGCATATGAAGGTCCGCCGGACGGCGGCTTTGCGCGTTCCCACCGACAGGGGAGAGTCCCATGGCCATGGCCGGTCTCGCCAAATGGTACGCCTACATCAAGTCGCATGACCACGCGGCGTTGTGGGAGCTGCTGCATCCCGACGCCGTGTTCGAAAGCCCGGTCGTGCATACGCCGCAGCGCGGCCGCGACATCACGTTCAAATATCTCGTCAGCGCCGACAAGGTGTTGGGCGGTGCGAGCTTCGCCTACCGCGGCGAGTGGCGCAGCGACAATGGCGCCGTGCTCGAATTCGAGACTGTCATCGATGGCATCACCATCAACGGCGTCGACATCATCACTTTCGATCAAGACGACCGTATCACGCATTTCAAGGTGATGGTGCGCCCGCTTGAAGGCGATGAACATGCTGCATCGCTTGATGGGCGAAGAGCTGATGCGGCAGTCCGACGCCGCCCGCGCATGATCCGGAAAAGTGGAAGCCGGTTTTCCTTCGCGACAAGCGCGGAACGCGTTTGCGCGGAGATCATGCTCAAACAATTTGTCGCAGTCGGCGTCGCGATAATCGTCGCGGCGTCGCTCATTTTCGCGTAAATCAACAACCACATCGCCCTGCCGGGAGACTCTCCATGCCGATCTACAAGGCCCCCGTGGAAGACGTCACCTTCCTGTTCAACGACGTCTTCCAGATCGACCGTTACGACAATCTGCCGGGCTTCTCCGATGCCTCGGCCGACGTGCGCGAGGCGATCCTGGGCGAGGCCGCCAAGCTCGCCGAAGAGGTGCTGCAGCCGCTCAATCGGGTCGGCGATCTCGAAGGCTGCAAGCACAACGCGGACGGCAGCGTCACCACGCCGAAGGGTTTCAAGGAAGCGTTCAAGCTGGTCGGTGAAGGCGGCTGGCTGGGGCTTTCCGTTCCGGCGGAATATGGCGGGCAGGGGCTTGCCGGTGGCGCTGTCGCAGGCCGTCAACGAATTCCAGATGCTCCGCCAACATGGCTTTCACGATGTATGGCGGGCTCACCATGGGCGCGACCGCCGCATTGCTGGTGCACGGTACGCCTGAGCAGAAGAAAACCTACGTGCCCAAGATGATCGCGGGCGAGTGGACCGGCACCATGAACCTGACCGAGCCGCAATGCGGCACCGATCTCGGCCTGCTCCGCACCAAGGCGGTGCGGCAGGGCGACGGCAGCTTCAGGATCACGGGCACCAAGATCTTCATCTCGGCCGGCGAGCACGATCTTGCGGACAACATCATCCATCTGGTGCTGGCGCGGATCGAAGGCGCGCCCAGCGGCATCAAGGGTGTGTCGCTGTTCGTGGTGCCGAAGGTGCTGGTCAATGCCGACGACTCGCTGGGGCAACGCAACGGCGTCAGCTGCGGCTCGATCGAGCACAAGATGGGCATTCACGGCAATTCCACCTGCGTGATGAATTACGACAACGCCACCGGCTGGCTGATCGGCGAAGAGAACAAGGGCATGCAGGGCATGTTCGTGATGATGAACGAGGCCCGGCTCGGCGTCTCGGTGCAGGGGCTCGCGCAATCCGAGGTCGCCTATCAGAACGCGGCGGCCTATGCCCGCGATCGCCTGCAGGGCCGCTCGCTGACGGGAGCGAAAGCGCCGGACAAGGCGGCCGATCCGATCATCGTGCACCCGGACGTGCGCCGCACGCTGCTCACCATCCGCGCCTTCAACGAGGCGGCGCGCGCCATGGTGGTGTGGACCGCGCTCAAGAGCGACGTTGCGCATCGCTCCGCCGATCCGAAGGATCGCCAGGAAGCGGACGATCACATGGGCCTGATGACGCCGGTGCTGAAAGGCTTCCTCACCGACAACGGCTTTGCCAATGCGGTGCAGGCGCAGCAGGTGTATGGCGGCCACGGCTACATCGCCGAGCAGGGCATGGAGCAGTTCGTGCGCGATGCGCGCATCGCCATGATCTATGAGGGCGCCAACGGCATCCAGGCGCTGGATCTCGTCGGCCGCAAGCTGCCGCGCGACGGCGGACGTGCGGTGATGTCGTTCTTCGGCGAGGTGATGGGCTATTGCAAGGATCACGGCGGCGACGAGGCGATGAAGCCGTTCGTCACGCCGCTGTCGAACGCGCTCGGCCATTTGCAGCAGGGCACCACCTGGCTGATGCAGAACGCCATGGCGAAGCCGGACAATGCGGGCGCCGCGGCCACCGATTACCTGCAGCTGTTCGGCTTCGTCACGCTGGGTTACATGTGGGCGCGGATGGCGAAAGTCGCGCTGGACAAGATTGCGGCCTCGGGCGAAACGGCCTATCTGAAGACCAAGCTCGTAACCGGCCGCTTCTTCATGGAGCGGATGCTGCCGGAAACGGCGTTGCATCTCGCGCGCATCCAGACCGGTTGCGGCACCACGATGGAATTGGCGGCGGACGCATTCTGACACGGAGATTTGTTCGCTCCGTCGAATGCAATTCGCTATGAATGATGATCATCATCTAATGGAGGGCGTCATGCCCGAGGCCTTTATCTACGATCACGTTCGTACCCCGCGCGGCCGCGGCAAGCAGGACGGCGCGCTGCACGAAGTCACCGCGCTTGCGCTCGCCACCGTGCCGCTGAAGGCGCTGAAGGAGCGCAATAATATCGCTGAGGACGTCGTCGACGACGTCGTGCTCGGCGTGGTCGATCCCGTCGGCGAAGCCGGAAGCGACATCGCCCGCTTTGCCGCGCTCAAGGCAGGGCTCGGCGAAAAGGTGCCGGGCGTGCAGATCAGCCGCTTCTGCGCTTCCGGCCTCGATGCCGTGAACTTTGCCGCTGCGCAGATCATGAGCGGCCAGCATGAGCTCGTGATCGGCGGCGGCGCCGAGTCCATGAGCCGGGTCGGCATCGGCGCCTCCGGTGGCGCCTGGCCGATGGATCCCTCGATCGCGGTGCCCGCTTATTTCATGCCGCAGGGCGTCTCGGCCGATCTGATCGCCACCAAATACGGCTTCTCCCGCGACGACGTCGACGCCTATGCGGTGCAGAGCCAGCAGCGCGCCGCCAAGGCCTGGGACGAGGGCCGCTTCAACAAGTCGGTCGTGCCGGTCAAGGACATCAACGGGCTGACCATCCTCGCCAAGGATGAGCACATGCGTCCGACCACGACCATGCAGTCGCTGGCTTCGCTGAAGGCGTCCTTTGCGGATGTCGCGGCGATGGGCGGCTTCGACGGCGTCGCGATCCAGTCGCATCCCGAGGTCGAGAAGATCAACTTCGTGCATCACGCCGGCAATTCGTCCGGCATCGTCGACGGCGCCGGCGCGGTGCTGCTCGGCAGCAAGGAGGCGGGCGCGAAACACGGGCTGAAGCCGCGTGCGAAAATCCGCGCCTTCGCCAATATCGGCTCGGAGCCCGCGATGATGCTGACCGGTCCGGTCGACGTCACCGAAAAACTGTTCGAGCGCTCCGGCATGAAGAAGTCGGACATCGACCTGTTCGAGCTGAACGAGGCCTTCGCCTCCGTCGTGCTGCGCTACATCCAGGCCTTCGACATCGACAATGCGAAGATCAACGTCAATGGCGGCGCGATCGCGCTCGGCCATCCCCTCGGTGCGACCGGTGCGATGATCCTCGGCACCGTGCTCGACGAGCTCGAGCGCACCAACAAGTCGACCGCGCTGGTGACGCTTGTGCATCGGCGGCGGCATGGGCACCGCGACCATCATTGAACGCGTTTAGCTGTCCGTAGGGTGGGCAAAGGCGACGCGTGCGCCATGCCCACCATTCTCTTCGCGAGCAACATCGGTGGGCACGCTTCGCTTTGCCCACCCTACGAGATCAGAGCTAATCGCCGCGCCTCGGCACGGCATGAGGGAGCAACACATGGCCTTCAAGAATTTCAAAGTCGAGACCGACGCCGACGGCATTGTGCTCGTCACCTGGGACATTCCCGGCCGTTCGATGAACGTGCTGGACGAGACCTCGTTGAATGAAATCGAGGCCATCGTCAAACAGACGACCGAGGACGCCAACGTGAAGGGCGTCGTCCTCACCTCCGCCAAGGAAGCGTTCTGCGCCGGCGCCGACCTCTCGATGCTCGAAGGCATGAACAAGGCCTACGCCAAAACGCTGAAAGAGAAAGGCGAGGTCGCGGCCAACCAGGCGCTGTTCGATCAGATCCGTGGCATGTCGCAGATATTCCGCTCCATCGAAACATCCGGCAAGCCGTGGGTTGCTGCGATCAACGGCCTGGCGCTCGGCGGCGGCTTCGAGATCACGCTGTCCTGTCATTATCGCGTCGCCGCCGACAATCCCAAGACGCGGCTCGGGCTGCCCGAGATCAAGGTCGGCCTGTTCCCCGGCGCGGGCGGCACCCAGCGCGTGCCGCGCATCGTGCCGCCGCAGGATGCGATGACGCTGCTGCTCAAGGGCGAGGCCGTCAATGTCGCGAAGGCCAAGGCGCTCAATCTCGTTCACGCCATCGTGCCCGCGGCTGATCTGATCAAGGCGGCCAAAGACTGGATCAAGGGCGGCGGCAAGGCGGTCGCGCCGTGGGACGAGAAGGGCTTCAAGCTGCCCGGCGGCCCCGTGTTCTCCAAGGCCGGCATGATGATGTTCCCGGCCGGCAACGCGATCTATCGCCGCGAGACCTACGACAATTATCCGGCGGCGCGGGCCATCATGAGCTGCGTCTATGAAGGCCTGCAGTTGCCGATCGACGCCGCGCTGCGGGTGGAGTCGCGCTATTTCACGAAAGTACTGCGCTCGAAAGAAGCCGCTGCGATGATCCGCTCGCTGTTCATGTCGATGCAGGAATTGAACAAGGGCGCGCGGCGTCCGCAGGGCGTGCCGCCGACCAAGGTGAAGAAGCTCGCCGTGATCGGCGCCGGCTTCATGGGCGCCAGCGTCGGCTATGTCTCGGCGCGCGCCGGCATCGACGTGGTGCTGATCGACCGCGACCAGGCCTCTGCCGACAAGGGCAAGGCGCATGCGCAAAGCGTGATCGACGATCTCGTCAAGAAGGGCCGCGCCAAGCAGGGTGAGGGCGACGCCATCATGTCGCGTATTACGGCGACCGCGGATTACAACGCGATCAGCGATTGCGACCTCGTCATCGAGGCCGTGTTCGAGGACCGCAAGGTCAAGGCCGAGACCTATGCCAAGGCGCAGCCGCTGCTCAAGAGCGGCGGCATCTTTGCGTCCAACACCTCGACCCTGCCGATCAATTCGCTGGCCGAAGAGTTCAAGGATCAAGGCAAGTTCATCGGCATCCATTTCTTCTCGCCGGTCGAGAAGATGATGCTGGTGGAGATCATCCTCGGCAAGAACACCGGCGACGTCGCGCTCGCGACCGCGCTGGATTATGTCCGCCAGATCGGCAAGACGCCGATCGTCGTGAACGATTTCCGCGGCTTCTTCGCCAACCGCTGCGTGCTGCGCTTCACCGCGGAAGGTCTGGAGATGCTGATGGAAGGCGTGCCGCCGGCGATGATCGAGAACACCGCCAAGATGGCGGGGATGCCGGTCGGGCCGCTGTCGCTGTCCGATGAAGTGGCGCTCGATCTGGTCCTGAAGATCATGAAGGCGACCGAGGCCGATCTCGGCGCCAATGCCGTCGACCAGGCGCAGAAGAAGCTGATGATCGAGATGGTGGAAAAGCAGGGCCGCTTCGGCCGCAAGAACGCCAAGGGCTTTTACGACTATCCCGAGAAGGGCAAGGGTCAGAAGAGCCTCTGGGCGGGTCTTTCGGCGCTGCAGCCGAAGCATCTCGACCCCGACACCCTCGATGTCGAAGAGCTGAAGCAGCGCTTCCTGGTTGTGCAGGCGGTGGAAGCCGCGCGCACGGTGGAGGATCACGTCATCGTCGATCCGCGCGAGGCGGATGTGGGATCCATTCTTGGTTTCGGTTTCGCGCCGTTCACCGGCGGGACGCTGTCCTATATCGACTTCATGGGCACGAAGAAGTTCGTCGATCTCTGCCACAAGCTGCAAGCCAAATACGGCTCGCGCTTCGCGCCGCCGAAGCTTCTGGAAGAGATGGCCGCCAAGGGCGAGACCTTCTACGGCCGCTTCCCGCCGAAGAAGATCGCGGCACAGGCGGCGGAGTAGTTTCTTTCTTCCCCTCTCCCCTTGTGGGAGAGGGTGCATAGGCGGCCTTCAGCCGCCGTCCTTAGAACTAAGAACGCCGATGCTTTGCATCGGCTATGCGCAGCGAGGGCGGGTGAGGGGTTGCCGTCTCGATGGAGAAGAACCCCTCACCCGGCTCGAATTTCGCTTCGCCTTCGCTCTTCGAGCTACGGCGGACAAGTCACTCATTTCTCGCCACCCTCTCCCACAAGGGGAGAGGGTAACAGCGTCGCAAGCCCGAAGAGCGAAGTCCCTCACGCCGCCTTCGGCTGGGCTTCCATCTTCAGCGCCGCCTGCACGCCCGGGCGCGCACTGAGGCGGGCCTGGTAGGCTTTCAGGTTGGACAGGCCGGCAAGGTCGAACTTGTTCCGGTCGGCCCATGCCAGCATCACGAACAGATAGCCGTCGGCGACGGTGAACTGCTTGCCCATCAGGTAGTCCTTGCCGGCGAGCTGGCCGTCGACATATCTGAATTTGCCCATCGCGCGGTCCTTGAAGACGCCCTTGGCGTCGTCCGACAGCGCCGGGTTGAACAACGGGCCGATGTTCTTGTGCAATTCGCCGTTGATGTAGGCCAGCCATTCCTGCAGTTTGTAGCGCTCGGGGCTGTGGGCGGCGGGCGCAAGATTTTTGGCCGCCGCCTTGTCGGCGATCATCTGCACGATGACGGGGCCTTCGGTCACGAGTTCGCCATTGTCGAGCATCAGCGCCGGCACCTGGCCCTTGGGATTGACCTTCAAATAGTCGTCGCCGTTCTCGAGCTTCTTGGCCCGCAGGTCGACCTTGACGAGTTCGTGTTCAAGACCGGCTTCATGCAGCGCGATATGGGGCGACAGCGAGCAGGCGCCGGGTGCGTAATAGAGTTTCATGGATATTCCTCCCTGGGAAATGCCTTGGTTTGGGCCGTGGAGTGACTAAATGCGCCTGCATGCAATAGTCAAGATTGATGCAGATGCATTTAGTGCGGTACACTAGTGGAGCGGATTTGACGTTCGCTAGGTAACTGAGGAGCGCTCGTGAGCGAACGTCAAATCCAAAGCTCCACTAGAATCAATATCTTCTAGTGGTCCTTGGATTCCAACATTCGCAAAAGTGCCTGCTGAGATGGGATACGAATGTTGGAATTGGACCACTAGCCGTGAATTGAGGCCGGGACATGAAACGCAAGCCATCGACCGAGGCGACCGCCGCCTGGATCCGCCTGATGCGGGTGCAGAGCCGGGTGCTGGACGCCGTCGAGCAGGAGTTGAAGAAGACCGGCTTCCCGCCGCTCGCCTGGTATGACGCGTTGCTGGAACTGTCGCGCGCGCCGTCTGGCGAGCTGCGCCCGGTCGAGCTCGAGCGGCAGATGCTGATCCCGCAATATTCGACCTCGCGGCTGATCGACCGCCTGGTCGACGAGGGGCTCGCCGTGCGCCGCGAATGCAAGGTCGACAAGCGCGGCCAGTTCGTCGAGATCACCGAGGCCGGCCGCGAGCTGCAGAAGAAGATGTGGGGCGCTTATTCGGCCGCGATCGAAAAACACGTCGGCTGCAAACTGTCCGATGCGGACGCCACCAAGCTCTGCGGTCTGCTCGACCGGCTGGGCTGCTCATGCGGAGAGATGACCTTACCCGCGGCGGGTGAGGGCGCCACCGTACGATGATTTTGCTTTCACCTTTCGCGTTCGCGCGTACGCGCGCGAATATCCCCGCTCCTGGCGCGCGCGCTCTCGCTGCGCCTCTGATTCGGAAGTTTTAATGGCGCGTGACCAGATCGATATGACGCCGCTGCATTCGCGCGACGAGCTGGTCGCGTGGCTGGAGGCTGGCTGCAAGCCGCCGTCGGATTTCCGGATCGGCACCGAGCACGAGAAGACGCCGTTCACGCTCGAGGGCCATCAGCCCGTGCCGTACGAGGGCGCGCGCGGCATCGGCGCGCTGCTCGAGGGCATGCAGCTCCTGCTCGGCTGGGAGCCGATCATGGAGAAGGGCAACATCATCGGCCTCTACGACGTGACCGGCGGCGGCGCGATCTCGCTGGAGCCGGGCGGACAGTTCGAACTGTCGGGCGCGCCGGTCGAGACCGTGCACCAGACCCAGAGCGAGCTGATGGCGCATCTGGCGCAGGTTCGTGAGGTCGCGACTCCGCTGGGCATCGGCTTCCTCGGGCTCGGCATGACGCCGTCCTGGTCGCGCGCCGAGATCCCTGTGATGCCCAAGGGCCGCTACAAGATCATGACCAACTACATGCCGAAGGTCGGCAAATACGGCCTCGACATGATGTACCGGACCTGCACCGTGCAGACCAATCTCGACTTCTCCTCCGAAGCCGACATGGTGAAGAAGCTGCGCGTATCGCTGGCGCTGCAGCCGGTCGCAACGGCGCTGTTCGCCAACTCGCCCTTCACCGAAGGCAAGCCGAACGGCTTCCTCTCATTCCGTTCCGAGATCTGGCGCGACACCGACAATGCACGCTCGGGCATGCTGCCTTTCGCCTTCGAGAGCGGCATGGGTTTCGAGCGCTATGTCGATTACGCGCTCGATGTGCCGATGTATTTCGTCAAGCGCGGCGACGACTATATCGACATGTCCGGCTCGTCCTTCCACGCCTTCTTCGAGGGCCGGAACAACCGTCTTCCGGGCCAGCGCCCGACCTTGTCGGACTGGGCCAACCACCTCTCGACGATTTTCCCGGAGGTGCGGTTGAAGCGCTATCTGGAGATGCGCGGCTCCGATGGCGGCCCGTGGGACCGGCTGCCGGCGCTGCCGGCATTCTGGGTCGGCCTGCTCTACGACGACGACTGCCTCGAGGCCGCCTGGGATATCGTCAAGACGTGGAGGGCGCATGAGCGCCAGGCCCTGCGTGATGACGTGACGCGGCTCGGCTTCAAGGCGCGGATCAAGGATCGCTATCTGTTCGAGATCGCAAAAGAATGCCTGAAGCTCGCGCATGTCGGCCTGCAACGCCGTGGCCGCCTCGACCATGCGGGCTTTGACGAGACGCGGCATCTGGAGCCGCTCGACCGCATTGTCGACGCCGGCAAGACCCCGGCGGAGGAACTTCTGGAGAAATTCAACGGCCCCTGGGGCGGGTCGGTCGAGCCGGCTTACACCGAATATGCCTTCTAAATCCTTTTGCTAGCTGGGATTTTGCCGCCGTTCATCAGCCGTACAGGTTCATGGCGATCAAATGGCGGGGCTTGAGCCAAAGAGCCCGTCTCAAAAGCCGAAAGCGTCAGTGTATGGGGAATTGCCGTCTGCAGGGGGCATGTTGGGCGGCGCTCGTCTGTGTCGTGGCGATTCTGGCCGCGGGCCCGGCGCGGGCGCAGTCGAGTTTCGACCGTCCCGGCGGCGACTATTTGTCTTCGCCCGTCACCACGGGCGATCCCGCCGACTGCGCATTGATGTGCGAGCGCGACCGCAAGTGCCATGCCTGGAGCTTCAACTATCCGACCGATCCCGCCGTCGGAGCGGTGTGCTGGCTCAAGAGTTCGGTGCCGGCGCGGGTGCAGGACAATTGCTGCGTCACCGGCGTGCGCGGCGCCGGCGTGGTCGAGCGCGTCGGCGGCGGTGTCGAGAGCTCGATCGATCGCGCCGGCGGCGACTACAAGAGTTTCGAGGTCAAGAACGACGAGGGCGACGAGGCCTGCAGGACCGCCTGCACCGCCGACAACAAGTGCCGCGCCTGGACCTATGCGCGCCCCGGTTACGTCGGCAAGGAGGCGCACTGCTTCCTGAAAAAGGACATCAAGCCGCCGCGTCACAAGGCGGGATATATGTCGGGCGTGGTGCGGTAGTCTTCGCGCCAACTCTATCAACTCGTCATTGCGAGGAGCCAACGGGTCCGGCCCGCTTGGGCCGGCCCGATGACAGGCTCCGCGACGAAGCAATCCAGACCGCGTCGGTGGCGGCAGTCTGGATTGCTTCGCTTCGCTCGCAATGACGATTAGGCCGGCAACACCGTGAGTTCCGGCCACAAGCTTTTCCAGCGCGCGGCCTTCGCCAGATAATTCTGTCGCTGAAAAATTCGGACCGGGATTGGGACGCACGATCATTCGCGAAATGTCGTCGAAGCCGTTCGGCGCATAGACCTCATAACCGTCGTCCGTGCGGCGGATGCCGACCATGGTATTGGCGGTGAGGAAGCGGTCGATGCCGTCGCTCGCGCGGGCAAGCTGCGGGTAGGGCAACCCGTGTTTCTCTTTGTACCAGAGATGGACGCGCGCCTGGTTGCGCGTCTCGACGGCAACGCCGAGCTTTTCAAGCCGCGCGGCGAGCTTGCGGATGACGGCGTCTTCGGCCTCCCACGAGGTGTCGGGGTCGAAATAGAAAACGTCGTAGTCGTTGATGCCGTAGCCGATCGCGCGCCCCGTGAGCACGTTCCAAACCGTCTGCACCAGGCAGCCCGACACCAGCCAAGCGTCCGGCAGCGCAAGCTCGAACAATTCGCGAGCGATGATGTCGTTGACGGGATTCTTCAAGGCGGCGGCGAGGAATTGGTCCCTGTCCATGGCCGCCCCGGTATCAATGCGCTTCGGTGTCGAATTTTTTCACCGCCGTCTTCGAGGCTAGCGCACGCCAGCGCCGGCGCAGCAACGGCTCGACATGGCTTCGCGTTGCCTTCGACAGGCGGATCAGCACCGTCGGATAGTCGCGATAATGATCGGTGAAATGGAACACGCGCGGCTCGCTCTCGCACAGCATCGCGCGCTCCTCTTGGGGTACGCCGAGCATCACGAGCGTGTCGTCGTCTTCCTTGATGCGCGCCAGGAGCTTCTTGCGCACCTTCAGCGCTGCCGTGCCGTAGGAGGTGCCGTCGTCAACCTCCGGCCACGTCAGTGCAAGTTTTCTGACGTCGTCGAAGGTCATGGACGCATCAACGCACCGCGGTAAAGAACCGCGCCATGCGGAAACCGGAGAGCCAGGTCCAGACCGGCTGGCTGCGGATGCCGAGATCCCAGGAGCCGACCACCGCATCGGCGCGGCCGACCAGATTGTCGATCGGCAACAGCCCGACGCCGCCCTCGCGCACCGGCACGCGGCTGTCGGCGGAATTGTCCCTGTTGTCGCCCAGCACGAACAGATGTCCGTCCGGCACGGTGATCTCCGGCGTGTTGTCGAGCCTTCCGTTGTCGCGCATCTTGAAGATCATGTGGGAGACGCCGTTCGGCAGCGTCTCGACATACTTATAGGCGCGCTCGGAATTGCCGTTGTCGTCCTCGGCCTCGCCCATGCCGTCCGGCTTCAGCTCGGCCGGACGATCGTTGATGAAGAGCTGGCCCTGCCGCATCTGGATGCGGTCATGCGGCAATCCGACCACGCGCTTGACCCAGGCCTGCGAGTGGTCGCCGGGCCAGCGGAACACCACCACATCGCCGCGCTTCGGCGTCTCCTCGAACACGCGCTTGGTCTCGGGCAGATTGATCTGCATCGGCAGCGAGGCGGTGCCGTAGCCATAGGGGAATTTCGAGGCGAGCAGCGCATCGCCGATCAGCAGCGTCGGCTCCATCGAGCCCGACGGCACGTAAAACGGTTCCGCGATCGCGCCCTTGGCGATGAACACCGCGAGCACGATGCCGGCGAGCTGCAGGCCCTGCGCCAGCCAGCCGCTCTTGGCGCTTTTGGTGCGCGGGGTTGCCTTGTCCAAACTCATCGTCCGGTGCCTCCGACGGTAATGCGATCCATCCGCAGCGTCGGCTGGCCGACGCCGACGGGGACACCCTGGCCGTTCTTGCCGCAGGTGCCAATTCCCGTGTCGAGGGAGAGATCGTTGCCGATCATGGTTATTCGATGGAGATCGGTCGGGCCGTTGCCGATCAGCATGGCGCCCTTGAGCGGCGCGCCGACCTTGCCGTTCTCGATCTTGTAGGCCTCGGTGCACTGGAACACGTATTTGCCCGAGGTGATGTCGACCTGGCCGCCGCCGAAATTGGCGGCAAAGACGCCATTCTTGACCGAGGCGAGAATCTCGGCCGGATCGCGCTGGCCAGCGAGCATGTAAGTGTTGGTCATGCGCGGCATTGGCACGTGGGCATAGCCCTGGCGGCGGCCGTTGCCGGTCGGCCTCATGTTCATCAGCCGGGCGTTCTGCCGGTCCTGCATGTAGCCGACCAGGACGCCGTCCTCGATCAGCACGGTGCGGCTGGTCGGCGTGCCCTCGTCGTCGATGGAAAGCGAACCGCGCCGCGAGGCCATGGTGCCGTCGTCGACCACGGTGACGCCCGGGGAGGCGACCTGCTGGCCCATCAGGCCTGCGAAGGCCGAGGTCTTCTTGCGGTTGAAATCGCCTTCCAGGCCATGGCCGACCGCTTCATGCAGCATCACGCCGGGCCAGCCCGCGCCGAGCACCACGTCCATCTCGCCGGCCGGCGCCGGTACCGATTCCAGATTCACCAGCGCCTCGCGCAGCGCGCCGTCGGCGGCCTCGCGCCATGATTTGGTCTCGATGAAGCGCGCGTAACCTTCGCGGCCGCCATAACCCTTCGAGCCGCTTTCCTGCCGGTCGCCCTGGCCGGCGACCACGGAAACATTGACGCGCACCAAGGGCCGGATGTCGCGATAGCTCTCGCCGTCCGGCCGTATGATCTCCACCACCTGCCACGTCGCGCCGAGGCTCACGGTGACCTGCCGGACGCGCGGGTCCTTGTCGCGCAGATACGCGTCGATCTCGGCGAGCAGCTTCACCTTGCTCTCGAAGCCCGGCGCATCCAGCGGATTGTCGTCGCTATAAAGCTTGACGTTGGTATGTGTGGGCGGTGCTGCGAACGAACCGGAATAGCCGCCGCGGACGGCCGCGACCGCATCCGCCGCGCGGATCAGCGCCGGCAGCGACACGTCGGAGGAATGTGCATAGCCGACGGCATCGTCTTTACCGCGCGCAGGCCAAAACCCTGCGAGGTGTCGTAGGTCGCCTGCTTCAGGCGGCCGTTGTCGAACATCAACGCTTCGGTCTGGCTGTATTCGAGGAACAGCTCGCCGTCGTCGGCGCCGGCAAGTCCGCGGCCGACCTCGCGGCGCACGGCGTCGCGGTCGAGATTGGCGCGGTCGAGAAGCGAGGTTGTTGCGGGATTGGTCATCATGTCGTCCATTGTCGGCGTTCGAAGCGAACATAGTGGCTTTGTGGCCGGTCCGCGAGGGCTGGATAGAGGACATTACAGCGACGAAATGATCCAAATTGCCCCGATGGCGGCTGGCGATACTCTGCTGCGCCGACTTCGCTGAGATGGCGGCTCTGTTCGGGTCTCCGCCAAAAAGTCATTTGGCTGCGCGCTGGAAACCAATCAACTGCAGCGCTTTCGGTGTTGCTGCGACGACACGCCGAAATGATCACGACGTTCGCAAGCGACGACAACACGGCATGCCTGGAAATCCACTGGGTTTCCAGGCGCTGATCACGGCAACTTATCGAACCCCTCCGACAGCCCGTTCAGGCTCAGCGGAAACCCGATGCCTTCTTCGGGCGTCTCGAAGATGATGAACGTCGCGGTCTTGGCGGTCTTGAGCTGACCGAGCAGCTTGTCGTCCATCACGACCTCGGCGACGCAGCCATTGGGCAGGCAGCGCACGAAGCCGGCGCGGCCGACGTCCTGGTTGTCGAGCTTCAGGCCCAGCCCCGAGGGCAAGAGCACGCCAAGCGGCGCCACCACGCGCATCAGCCGGCTCTTGGCGTCCGCGGTCTTGAGCACGATCACGGTCAGGCCCGCATTGGAGCGGTCTTCCGCCACCACGCTCTGGATCAGGGCGCATTGCTCGCTCTGCGCGCCGGGCGGGGTGTCGCAGCGGATCTGCCAGTCGCCATGGGTCGAGCGCACCGCGCCCTGCGCCTGCGCGGGGGCGATCCAGCCAAAGATCAGCACGGCGGCCAGCGCCAGGCCGGCCAATCCGCCGATGTGTTGTGTTGCAGGCCTCATCCGGGTCGATCCCATCTGATTTCCAGCCATTATCTTCCGGCACTCGCGGTGTGAAGGCGCAATGACGGCGCCTTGAAGGCGGCCTTAGCACTCCGGGCAAGCAAGTCCCGCGCCTGGACGGCGTTCTCCACGGCATTTTACCCGCGAATCACGCATCTCGGGAGGGCCTTGTCCGAGGGACCATCGCGCCCCCCTCCTGTCAAGCGCCCGAGCCCCGCAGGAGTACCGGATTGCCCTGATTTCACGGGAAAATGTGACGCGCGCATGATCGGCGCTTGCGCGTCCTTCACACCCCTACTACTGCATTGCGAGACCCCGGAAATTATGGTTTGAGAGGCTCTAATTCGGCGTCTCCCGATCCGGCCCGCGCGCTTCCCAAGGCGCGCAATCAGGCCGTTGGCAGGGGCGGGTCGGACGAGCGTCGCCACCGCGGGCCAGACGCTTTTGGGGACGTTTTTAAGGGAGCACGAACGGCATGAAGCTGTCGAAGGGCCGGATGGGCCGCTGGTTGCTGGGCTTGGCGATTGTCTTTGGCGCGATCGCCACAAGCCAGGTGGCATTCGCCGAACTGGGGCAGCCCGCGCCGTGGGAATACAAGCTGCAGGAGTCGGGCTCCCCGGTGATGGACCACATCGAGTGGTTCCATAACTGGCTGCTCGTCATCGTCACCATCATCACGCTGTTCGTGCTGGGGCTTCTGATCACGGTGATGGTCAAGTTCAATGCCAAGGCCAATCCTGTGCCGTCGCGGACCACCCACAACACCCTGATCGAGGTGGCCTGGACGCTGTTCCCGGTCATCATCCTGGTCGGCATCGCGATCCCCTCGTTCAAGCTCCTGTTCCAGGAACTCGACATCCCCAAGGCGGACCTCACCATCAAGGCGACCGGCAAGCAGTGGTACTGGTCCTACGAATATCCCGACAACGGCAAGTTCGAGTTCGACTCGCTGATCGCCTGCGACGAGACCCGCACCAAATGCCAGCCGCCGCGGCTGCTCTCGGTCGACAACGAGCTGGTGGTGCCCGTCAACAAGATCGTCCGCGTCGAGACCACGGGCGCCGACGTCATCCATTCCTTCACGGTGCCGGCCTTCGGCATCAAGATCGACGCCATTCCCGGCCGCCTCAACGAGACCTGGTTCACCGCAAGCAAGACCGGCATGTATTACGGCCAGTGCTCGGAACTTTGCGGCAAGGACCACGCCTATATGCCGATTGCAGTGCGGGTCGTAACAGATCAGGAATTCGCGACCTGGATCGAGACGGCGAAGAAGAAATACGCAAGCTCGCGGACCGACTCGTTTGCGTCGGCGGCGGACGCGGCGCAGTAGGCCTCACGCGCTACTGCGTAAGAGTGAAGGGCGACGGGACCGCAAGGTCCAGCATAGGGACCAGGGTAACAGGATCTGAACATGGCAACTGGCGCAGCAACCCACGACGACCACGCCCACGATCATGACGACCACGCGCACGACCATCCGACCGGCTGGCGGCGCTTCGTCTATTCGACGAACCACAAGGACATCGGCACGATGTACCTGGTGTTCGCGATCATCGCGGGGATCATCGGGGCGGCGATGTCGATCGCGATCCGCGCCGAGCTGATGTATCCCGGAGTCCAGATCTTCCACGAAACCCATATCTACAACGTGTTCGTGACCTCGCACGGCCTGATCATGATCTTCTTCATGGTGATGCCGGCAATGATCGGCGGCTTCGGCAACTGGTTCGTGCCGTTGATGATCGGCGCGCCGGACATGGCGTTCCCGCGCATGAACAACATCTCGTTCTGGCTGCTGCCGGCCTCCTTCGCGCTGCTTCTGATTTCGACCTTCGTGGAGGGCGAGCCCGGCGCCAACGGCGTCGGCACGGGCTGGACGCTCTATGCGCCGCTGTCCACCTCGGGCCATCCGGGCCCGGCGGTCGATTTCGCCATCCTGTCGATCCATCTGGCCGGCGCCTCCTCGATCCTCGGCGCCATCAACTTCATCACCACCATCTTCAACATGCGCGCGCCGGGCATGACCCTGCACAAGATGCCGCTGTTCGTGTGGTCGATCCTGGTGACGGTGTTCCTGCTGTTGCTGTCGCTGCCGGTGCTCGCCGGCGCGATCACCATGCTGCTCACCGACCGCAATTTCGGCACCACCTTCTTCTCCGCCGAAGGCGGCGGCGATCCCGTGCTGTTCCAGCACCTGTTCTGGTTCTTCGGCCACCCCGAAGTCTACATCCTGATCGTGCCCGGCTTCGGCATGATCAGCCAGGTCGTCTCGACCTTCTCGAAGAAACCGGTGTTCGGCTATCTCGGCATGGCCTATGCGATGGTCGCGATCGGCGGCATCGGCTTCGTGGTGTGGGCGCACCACATGTACACCGTCGGCATGAGCTCGGCGACGCAGGCCTATTTCGTCGCTGCCACCATGGTGATCGCGGTGCCGACCGGCGTGAAGATCTTCTCCTGGATCGCCACGATGTGGGGCGGCTCGATCGAGTTCAAGACGCCGATGCTGTGGGCGGTCGGCTTCATCTTCCTGTTCACGGTCGGCGGCGTCACCGGCGTCGTGCTGGCGAATGCCGGCGTCGACCGCGTGCTGCAGGACACCTACTACGTGGTGGCGCATTTCCACTACGTGCTGTCGCTCGGCGCGGTGTTCGCGATCTTTGCCGGCTGGTACTACTGGTTCCCGAAAATGTCCGGCTACATGTACAACGAGACCATCGGCAAGGCGCACTTCTGGTTCACCTTCGTCGGCGTCAATATGGCGTTCTTCCCGCAGCACTTCCTCGGCCTGTCCGGCATGCCGCGCCGCTATGTCGACTATCCCGACGCGTTCGCCGGCTTCAACCTGATCTCCTCGATCGGCGCCTTCATCTCCGGTTTCGGCGTGCTGATCTTCCTCTACGGGCTGCTCGACGCCTACATGCGCAAGGTGCCGGCCGGCAACAATCCGTGGGGCGCCGGCGCCACCACGCTGGAATGGACGCTGCCGTCGCCGCCACCGTTCCACCAGTTCGAAACGTTGCCGCGCGTGCAGTAAGCGAAAAACCCGCGGCGCCGTCCTCGGCGCCGCGACGTTTTGAAGGAAGCGATCTTGTCCGTCGTCGATCACAACGCCATCGAGCTGCCGGTCCCGCACATCTCGGAGGCCGAGGTCGGCGACTACATCGCGCTGCTCAAGCCGCGGGTGATGTCGCTGGTGATCTTCACCGCGCTGGTGGGGCTTGCGATCGCACCGGGCCATTTCCATCCGGTGCTCGCGATCACCTCGCTGCTCTGCATCGCGGTCGGGGCAGGCGCCTCCGGCGCGCTCAACATGGCGCTGGAAGGCGACATCGACGCGCTGATGTCGCGCACCGCCAACCGGCCGATCCCGCGCGGGCGCGTGACGCGCGAAGAGGCCATGGCGTTCGGCGTGACGCTCGCCTTCTTCTCGGTGATGACGCTCGGCATTCTCGTCAACTGGTACGCCGGCGCGTTGCTCGCCTTCACCATCTTTTTCTATGTCGTGATCTATACGCTGTGGCTGAAGCGCTGGACCGCGCAGAACATCGTGATCGGCGGCGCCGCCGGCTCGCTGCCGCCGGTCGTGGCCTGGGTCGCGGCGACCGGATCGATCTCGGTCGAGCCGCTGCTGCTGTTCCTCATCATCTTCTTCTGGACGCCGCCGCATTTCTGGGCGCTCGCGCTGTTTCGTTCCGACGATTATGCGCGCGCCGGCGTGCCGATGCTCCCGGTCGTCGCCGGTCCCGATGCGACGCGGCTGCAGATCCTGCTCTACACCATCGTGCTGGTGGCGATCGCCGCCGCCCCCTGGCCGCTCGGCTATTTCGACGCGGTCTACGGCATCGCCTCGCTGATCCTCGGCGCCGGCATGCTGGCGCTCGCCGTCAACGTCTATGTCAGCCGTGAGCGCTCGGCTTCGCTCCGTGCCACGCGCAAGCTGTTTGCCTTCTCCATCCTTTATCTGTTCGCGCTGTTCGCCACGCTCCTCATCGAGGTGGTGGTGCGCGCCGTTTTGCCTGGGCTTGGGTAGGAGGCATGAACACGGCCATGGCCGACAAGCGCGAACCAGACGGAATCGTCCTCACCGAGGCGCAGAAGAAAAGCCGCCGTCAGCGCTCGATCGCCATGGCGATCGCGCTTGGCGTCCTCGTCGTGTTGTTTTTCGCGGTCACCCTGGTCAAGGGGCCGGCCGTGCTGAACAGGCCGCTATGATGGATATAGGACAACCAAAGACCAAAAAGCCGCGCCTGACCCGCGATGCGCTGGTCGCCGCTATTTGCGGCCTGGTCGTAGTGCTGATGGTCGGCGCCTCCTATGCCGCCGTGCCGTTCTACAACTGGTTCTGCCGCGCCACCGGCTTCAACGGCACCACGCAGGTCGCGACCTCGGCGCCTTCGGGCAAGCCGCTCGAGCGCACGATCTCCGTGCGCTTCGATTCCAATGTCGCGCCGGGGCTGCCCTGGAAGTTCGAGCCGGAGAAGACCGAAATCCAGCTTCGCATCGGCGAGGTGACGACCGTCTATTACACCGTCACCAACCAGGCGGCGCGGACCACGACGGGACAGGCGGCCTACAACGTCACGCCGCTGACGGTCGGGTCCTATTTCCAGAAGATCAACTGCTTCTGCTTCACCGAACAGACCATGGCACCCGGCGAGAAGCGCGAGATGCCCGTGGTGTTCTACGTCGATCCGGCGCTCGCCGCCGATCACGAGAACGACACGCTTCGAAACCATCACACTGTCTTACACCTTCTATCCCGTGCGTGATCCGGCTCCGAAGCCGGTGGCGGCGGGCGACGGCGACCAACGCAAGGGAAATCTCTGATCGCGGGCATTGCCGCGCGATCTGATTTTTGGGACGAATAGGGGGCCGCTCAGGCGGCACGAAGGAGAGAGCGACAATGGCTGAGGCGCACGCCAAGCATCACGACTACCACCTGGTCGATCCGAGCCCGTGGCCGATCGTCGGCGCGATCTCGGCCTTCATCATGGCGGTGGGCGCCATCGGCTGGATGCATCACATGTACTCCGCCGCGCCGATCGTGTTCGGCGTCGGTACCGTCGGCGTGCTCTACACCATGGCAAGCTGGTGGGGCGACGTCATCCGCGAGGCGCAATACAAGGGCGATCACACCCGCGTGGTGCAGATCAGCCACCGCTACGGCATGATCCTGTTCATCGCCTCCGAGGTGATGTTCTTCGTCGCCTGGTTCTGGGCCTTCTTCAATTCCTCGCTGTTCCCGGCCGATGCCGTGCACGCCACCCGCGACGCGGTGTTCGGCTGCGGCGCCGGAACGGCGATGGGCGCCTGCAGCGTCCCGGGCACCTGGCCGCCGAAGGGCATCGAAGCGTTCGATCCCTGGCACCTGCCGCTGCTCAACACGCTGCTGCTCCTGACCTCGGGCACCACCGTGACCTGGGCGCACCATGCGTTGCTCGAGGACGACCGCCAGGGCCTGAAGAATGGCCTGATCCTCACCATCCTGCTCGGGGCGGCCTTCACCTGCGTGCAGGCCTATGAGTACGCCCACGCGCTGTTCCACTACTCGGGCAACGTCTATGGCGCGACCTTCTTCATGGCGACCGGCTTCCACGGCTTCCATGTGCTGATCGGCACCATCTTCCTGACCGTGTGCCTGGGCCGCGCCTATGCCGGGCATTTCTCGCCGAAGCAGCATCTCGGCTTCGAGTTCGCCGCCTGGTACTGGCACTTCGTCGACGTGGTCTGGCTGTTCCTGTTCATCTGCATCTATGTCTGGGGCACCGGCGGCGGCCGGCTCGTCGCAGGCGAGTAGGCGGTACGCCATACGTGTTAAAAGGGCGGCCGCGGGCCGCCCTTTTCCTTTTCTGCAAGACGGAACGATCGGTCGAGTTTCCTCGCCTCCCCTTGAAAAGGGGAGGTCGGCTCGCGCAGCGAGCCGGGAGGGGATCAAAATGTCGACGATACGATGATCCCCTCCCTGACCCTCCCCCTTTCAGGGGGAGGGAACACATCCGGCGTGCTACATTTCTTCCCAATGACCGACCCCACCAATCCATCGCCCACCGTCTTCCAGTCCGCGCTGCGCGGGCTCGCCTGCAAATGTCCGCGCTGCGGCAAGGGCAAGCTGTTTGTCGGCTTCCTGACGTTGCGAACCAAATGCGACGCCTGCGGGCTCGACTACGGCTTCATCGATGCCGGCGACGGGCCCGCGGTGTTCATCATCCTGTTCGCGGGCGCGATCGTGGTCGGCGCCGCCTTGATCGTCGAGGTCAAATACCAGCCGCCGTTCTGGGTGCATGCGGCGCTGTGGCTGCCGCTGATCCTGGTGGTGACCTTGTGGCCGCTACGCGCCATGAAGTCGCTGTTGATCGCGCTGCAATTCCATCACAAGGCCGCCGAGGGGCGCCGAGTAGTGCCGCCGATTTGAAGTTCCTGCACAGATCGCTGCGAGTTCGAAACAGGAACTTCAAATCGAAAGCGGCACTACCAAATATGAGTTTGCTAGTGCCCATAACTTTCCGAAGTTCGTGAAGGCGATTGCTGCGATGGAACACGAACTTCGGAAAGTGGGCACTAGCCGAGAAATCGCCGGAATGAGCGCGATCGAGCGGCAACGCACGCCGTGGGGTTTCGGCGTCTTCACCCTTGTCGTGGTCGCGATCTTCATCGGCCTCGGCCTCTGGCAATTGCAGCGCCGGGTCGAGAAGCACGCGTTGATTGCCGCCCTGACCGAGCGGCTCGCGACGGCGCCGGTGCCGCTGCCATCGGCTTCGGAATGGCGCAAGCTCACGCCCGATCATGACGAGTTCACGCGCGTCCGCTTCACGGCAATCTATGAGACGCGGCTGGACGCGATGGTCTACAGTTCCGGCTCCGCCATCCGCCCCGATATTTCCGGCCCGGGCACCTGGGCTTTCGTCCCCGCACGGCTGCCGAGCGGCGAGACGCTCGCGATCGATACCGGCTTCGTGCCCAACACCATGCAGGACCGCGGCGTGCAGGATCGCGCCGTGGCGGGGCTGATCACGGGCAGGCCCGTCGAGATGACCGGCTATGTCCGTTTTCCCGAGGCGGCCGGCACATTCACGCCTGATGTCGAGCATGCCAAGCGCTTATGGTTCGCGCGCGATCAGATGGCGATGGCCGAGGCACTGGGTTGGGACAAGGTCGCGCCATTCTATATCGACCTGGAGACGCCGGTGCCGCAAAATGGCATCCCCAAGCCGGGTCCTTTGCAGGTCCATCTGAAAGACGACCACCTGCAATACGCCATCACCTGGTTCACACTCGCCTTCGCAGTTGCGATTGCATTCGCCGTATGGTGGCGCAGGCGCCCGCGCGCGTAGAAAACAGGCATTCCCGCCGGGGCAGCCGCCCATCTCCGACTTAAGGCGCAGGCGCTAATTTGATTTCTCCGGGCGCGCCCGCGCGCTTTCCGGATGGGCAGGCCACCGCTATAGTCCACCTGCCAACAATAAAAAACGAGGGCCCGAAGACCCTCGAATAAGGCTTGGGAGCAAATCACGAACGCTTAAGGGAGAAATTCAAATGTCGTTGAACTCGTCGTCAAGCGCTGGCGTCCGGCGCTGCCATACTCGCAACCACGATTGCCAAGCCCGCCATCGCCGCGAAGGATCCGATTCCGGTCGGTTATCTGCCGGCGCTGACCGGCCCCTCGTCCTCCACCGGGATCGGGATCAACCGTGGCATCCAGCTCGCGGTGCAGGAGATCAACGCGGCCGGCGGCATCGACGGGCGGCAGCTCGAGCTGATTACGCGGGACACGCAAAGCGATCCGACCAAGGCGGTGAACGGCGCCGCCGAACTCACCCGCGGACAGAAGGTGAGCTGCGTGTTCGGCCCGGTCAATTCCGGCGAGTCGCTCGCGGTGGTGCCGCTCTTGGCGCGCACCAACACCCCGCAAATCCATCCCTGCTGGGTCGACACGCTGACCGACCCGCAGAAATATCCGGCGTGTTTCCGCAATGCGCCGACCAACCAGCAGATCGGTGGCGCCGCCAACCGTTACGTGACGGAGGTGCTCAAGAAGAAGAAGGTCGCGGTCATCAGCGACACCACCGGCTACGGCACCGCCTCGGTCAACGCCTATGTGCCGATGCTGAAGGAGAGGGGCGCGGAGGTCGTCTATCAGGGCAATGTCGACGCCGCCAATCCCGACCTCAAGCCCGAGCTGTTGCGCATGCAAAGCGCCGGCGCGGAGGCGATCATGCCCTGGAGCGTCAACGCCGGATTCCTGTCGCGTATCATCAATACGCGCGGCCAGATGGGCTGGGACGTGCCGATCGTCGGCCAGACCACGCTCGGAAGCGGCCAGACCCAGGCGCTGCTGGAAAAGCCGGATTTCTGGGGCAAGGTCTATCCCAACAACTTCCGCCCGGTTTGCTTCAGCCCCGACGGCAAGATGACCGAGCGCACCAGCGCGTTCGTCGACCGCCTGAAGAGCGCCAAGATCGAGATGGGCGACACGCTCCTGTGGTGGATCGCGCTCGGCTACGACTCGCCGCGCCTGATCGCGGAAGCGATGAAGAGCGTCGGCACCGAGCCGGACAAGATCGTCGGCTATCTCAATCAACTGAAGAATTTCCCCGGCGTCTACGGCGACATCTCGTTTACGGCCGATCGCCACAACGGCTATCCGGACGAGCAGGTCGTGATGGTCGAGGCCAACTCGCTGAACAACGGCGCGTTCAAGCTGGCTCCCGGCTACAGCGCGTAAATGGTTCAATCGATCATCCTCTCGGGGGTGGCGGTCGGCTGCGTCTACGCACTGATCGCCATCGCCTACAATGTGATGTTCTCGGCCTCGCGCGTGTTCAGCTTCACCGCGGGCACGCTCGGCATGCTCGGCGGCGTGTTCGGCTCGCTGTTCATCGCGCGCATGGGCCTGCCCATCGCCGTCGGCTTTTTGCTGGCGCTGCTCGGCGGCGCGATCTTCGGCGTCGTCACGGAGATCGTCGCGGTGCGCCCCGTTCTGAAAAGCCTCGACCAGCACCTCTATGTGCTGTCGACCCTGGCGCTGGCGCTGATGGTGCAGCAATTCACGGCGATCGAATTCTCGACCGAGCAGCAGCCATTTCCGCGGCTGATCGATCTGCCGCGCGTCGATTTCGACCAGCAATTCTGGCTGCCGATGATCGCCTGCGCCGTCGTGATCGTCGGTCTCGAGTTGCTCTATCGCCGCACCCTGATCGGCCATGCCTTCCTCGCGATCTCCGAGGATAATTATGCCGCCCGCGCGCTCGGCCTGCCCGAGCGTGGCTTGCGCATGGCGAGCTTCGCTATCGCAGGCGCGATCGGCGCGCTCGCCGGCTTTGCTGGCGGCGAGATGTTGCTCGCGTTCTTTGCCAATGCGCCGACGCTGACTTTTTACGGCTTCGTCCCGGTCGCGCTCGGCGGTATGGGCAATAATCGCGGCGCCGTCATCGCGGGTCTCCTGCTCGGATTGTTCCAGCAGGCTGCGAATTTCCTGGTCGGCGGCATCTTTGCCTCCGTTGCGGTCTTCACCGTCTTCATTCTCGTCCTGCTGGCGCGCCCCGACGGACTCGCGGGCGCCAGCCAGCGGCGCCGCGTCTGATGGACACGCAATTGGCGCCAGAGTTGAGTTCGACCCGCGCGGATGTGCCGGCAGCACCCGCGCACCTCGTGTCGGCGCTGCTCCCGTTCGCCGTGCTGCTGATCATCGGTCTCGCCTTTCCGCTGTTCGGCGGCGGCTATTGGGGCGTGATCGCGACCCGCGCCTGCGTCTATTGGGTGCTGGTGTCCGGCCTCAATCTCGTCGTCGGCTTCGCCGGCCAGATCGCGATCGGCTGGGTCGCGCTGCTCACCCTCGGCGCCTACACCACCAGCGTGCTCGCGGCCGGCAATGCGATGCCGGCATGGCCGCCTTATCTGGCGCTCGCGGCTTCGGCGGTGGTCGGCGCGGTATTCGGCCTGATCGTTGGCCTGCCGGCGCTGCGGCTGCGCACCTTCTATTTCGCCATCACCACGCTCGGCTTTGCCACCATCGTCACGCAGGTGGCGCTGGCCTGGCAGAGCGTCACCGGTGGCGGCGTCGGCGTGCCCGGACCGATCTTCCCGCCGCCATTCTCCTCGCAATGGGGCTTCTATTATTTCTGCTTCGGCCTGGCGGCGATCTGCACCTGGATGACCGCCAACATCGCCGCGAGCCGCTTCGGCCGCGCGCTCGCCGCGATCCGCGACGCCGATGTCGCGGCGGAAGCCTGCGGCATCTCCAAGCCGGCCTTGTTAGTGACGGTGTTCCTGTTTGCGGGCGCGGTCGCCGCGGTCGCGGGTGGGCTGTTTGCCTCGCTGCAATCCTACATCACGCCGGACGCCTTCACGATCGACCTGTCGATCCTGTTCTTCATCGCCATCCTGATCGGCGGCCGCAGCTCGATCATCGGTCCGCTGCTCGGCACCATCCTCCTCACCGTGCTGCCGGAGTTCGCAGCACCGCTGGTGGCGTGGTCGACCTTCCTCTATGCCGTGCTGTTGCTCGTCATCGTGCTCGTGATCCCCGGCGGCATCGCCGAGCTGCTCGATTTCAAGAACCGCCGCCCATTGGAAAGCGATCGCGCCATCGTGCCGCGCCCGGAGCTGGTGCCGCGCCTGTTCGACGCCAAGTCTGACGCGGGCGCGCTGACCCTGCATCAGGTCGCGCTGAGCTTTGGCGGCGTGAAGGCGATCGATGGACTCGATCTCGAAATCAATCCAGGCCAGGTGCACGGCCTGATCGGCCCCAATGGCAGCGGCAAGACCACCACGCTCAACGTCATCTCCGGTTATTATGCGCCGAAGCAGGGCGAGGTGCGATTGAACGGCGCCGCGTTGCCGGAGGCCGCGCTGCATTTGCGCGCGCAAAAGCGCATCGCGCGCACCTTCCAGACCCCGCGCATCGTCGGTTCGGCCTCCGTGCTCGAAAACGTGATGATCGGCGGCACCATCGACGGCGAGGGGACGTTCGTCGAGTTGCTGTTGACGCTGCCGCGGCACTGGCGTGATGAAAAGAAGCTGCGTGAATCTGCCATGCTGGCGCTTGCGATCGTCGGGCTCGAACGGCTCGCGCATGTGCGCGCCGACCGCCTGCAGCACAGTGAATTGCGCTTCACCGAGATCGCGCGCGCGCTGATGCTGCGGCCCGCCTACCTCTTGCTCGACGAGCCGGCGGCCGGTCTGTCCGCCGACGAGATCGCGCGGCTCGCCACCTTGATCCTCGCGATTTCGCGCACCGGCACCGGCGTGCTGCTGGTCGAGCATCACCCCGACCTGATCTTCGACATCTGTCATCATGTGACCGTGCTCAATCTCGGCAAGACCCTGGCGGCCGGCACACCCGCGGAGATCCGCTCGCATCGGGAGGTGGTCAATGCCTATCTCGGCGGCTGATCCGCTGCTCCAGATCGCCGGACTTTCGTCCGGTTACGGCAAGATCGGCGTGCTGCGCGGCATCGACCTCAAGGTCGGCGCCGGCGAGGTGGTGGCGCTGCTCGGCCCCAACGGGGCCGGCAAGACCACGCTGCTCCGCGCGGTGTCGGGACTGCTGCCGTGGAGCGGCAGCGTGCGTTTCGGCGGCCGCGATCTCGCAGGCTCCAGCCCGCGCGACACCGTCAAAAGCGGCCTTGCGCATGTCGTAGAGGGTCATCGCGTCTTCACCCAGCTCGATGTGATCGACAATTTGCTGCTCGCGGCCTACGACCTGCCGCGCGCTGAACGCAATGCGCGCGTCGAGGAAGTGTTGACGCTGTTTCCGGAAATCGCGGCCAAGCGCCACGAGCGCGCGGCGTGGCTCTCCGGCGGCCAGCAGCAGATGCTCGCGGTGGCGCAGGGCCTGGTGCGGCGGCCGCGGCTTTTGATGCTGGACGAACCTTCGGCGGGATTGTCGCCGGTGCTGGTCGACCGGGTGCTGGTGGTGGTGCAGCGGCTGCGCGAAGCGGGAACCTCGGTGTTGCTGGTCGAGCAGCTGATCGAAAAGGCGCTCGCACTCGCCGACCGCGTCTATGCGCTGGCGCGCGGCGCGATC
Organism: uncultured Alphaproteobacteria bacterium; assembly: GCA_963732085.1. Taxonomy (GTDB): domain Bacteria; phylum Pseudomonadota; class Alphaproteobacteria; order Rhizobiales; family Xanthobacteraceae; genus Bradyrhizobium. The sequence continues at coordinate 838,729 of CAVSYJ010000005.1, forward strand.
GTGCTGGAGGCGCAGGCGAACGAAGCCGACCTGCCGCACCGGCTGGAGCAGGCGTATATGACCGGCGGCAGCCACTAAATTTTCTTCAGAACAGCAACGGAGACAACCGTGTCCAAGCCAATCCAGATCGGCAACTGCACCATCCACCGCATCGTCGAGCAGGAAGGACCGTTCTTCAACGCCTCGGCGTTCTTCCCGACCATCACGAAAGAGCTGCTCGACGAGAATAGAAGTTGGCTGCGGCCGCGCTTCTTCGACGACCAGGACCGGCTGATGCTCTGCATCCAGAGCTACATCGTCAAGACGCCGCACCACACCATCATGATCGACAGCTGCGTCGGCAATCACAAGCCGCGGCCGACGCGGCCGTTCTGGAACATGATGAACACCGACCGCTACGAGAAGAATCTCGCGGCCGCAGGCTTTTCCGTCAACGACATCGATTTCGTGATGTGCACGCACCTGCACACCGACCATGTCGGCTGGAACACGAAGCTGGAGAACGGCCGCTGGGTGCCGACCTTCCCGAAGGCGCGCTACGTGTTCTCCGACCGCGAGCTGGAGTTCTGGACCAAGCGCGAGAAGGACGATCCGTCAGCCGCTCCCTGGATCACGGATTCCGTGCTGCCGGTGGTGGCGGCGGGTCGCGTCGATATCGTCAAGAGCGCGCATGCGTTCAACGACCTGATGACACTGATCCCGACGCCGGGCCACACCATCGATCATTATTCGGTGCATGTCGGCAAATCCGGCGCGGACTGCGTCGTCACCGGCGACATGATCCACTCGCCGCTGCAGGCGCGCTATCCGGAGCTCGGCATGATGGCGGATTGGGATTCGAAAATCGCCGGCGAGTTGCGGCGGCAATTGTTCGGCCGCTTCTGCGACACGTCCACCTTGATGTGCACGGCGCATTTCCCCTCGCCCTCGACCGCGCGCGTGGTGCGCCACAAGGATGCGTTTGATTTGGTGGATGCGTAGGTTTCTAACCTCCCCTTGAAAAGGGGAGGTCGCTTTGCTCCGCAAGGAGCAAAGCGGGAGGGGATCAATCTGACCCCCTCCCCAACCCTCCCCCTTTCAGGGGAGGGAGTTACGCCACCATCCCCGCCGCGATCTTTTCCGCCGACATCAGCGTCGGGAAGTTCGTGTTGGCGCAGGGCACCACCGGGAAGATCGAAGCATCGACCACCCGCAGGCCCTGCACGCCCTTGACGCGTCCTTCCGTGTCCACCACCGCCATCGGATCGTCAGGCCGGCCCATGCGGCAGCTACAGGAGGCGTGCCAGACGCCGATCGCTGCCTTGCGCACGAAGGCTTCCAGCGCTTCGTCGTCATTCATCACCTGGTCAAAGGTGAATCCCTCGACCACGAAATTGTCGATCATGAAATGGCGCAGCGCCGCGGGTCCGTCCATCATCGCCGCCGCGATCGTGGTCAGCACCTTGTTCTTTGTGTTCACCACGCCGATCTTGCGCACGCGGTCGGAGTAGGAGGCCGGGAACGGCTTGTCGGTCACGGCCTGGATCGGTGCGGTCATCTGCAGACCCGCCATCTTGCGGAAGCCGGTCATCAGGCGGTCGAGATCGCGCCGGTCGGAGAGCAGGTTGAACTCGACGGTTGGTTCGCTGCGGAAATCACGCGAGGCGAGCTTGACCTGTCCGGTCTCGGAATAGGTCTTGTTGACGAAGGCGAGCAGCGAGCCGATCTGCTCGCCGACCGAATGCCAGGCCGACTTGGTCATGACGGCGACGAACATGTCGCCTTTGGGCACGCCCGGCAGCCCCGAGGAATAACGGAAACCCATCTGGATGTGGCGGCGCGTGTGTTCGTTCATGCGCGCGCCGCGGCGCACGAAGGACGACAGCGAGATCGAGGGATGATCCATCAGCCGCTGGCCGACGCCTTCGAGGCCGGCAAGCACGGGGATGCCCATGTCGCGCAGATGCCCGACCGGGCCGATGCCGGCGCGCAACAGATGCGCGGGCGAATGGATCGCGCCGCAGCACAGCACGATCTCGTTGCCGCGAAACTCCTGCTCGGCGCCATCAACGACAGCTTTCACGCCGACACAGCGCGTGCCGTCGAACAGCAGCTCCTTCACCTGCGTATGAGTCGAGATCGTCAGATTGGGCCGCTTGCGCGTCTCGCCATCGAGATAACCCATCGCGGCCGAGACGCGCTGCTCGCTCGCATTGGAATGCGTGATCGGGAAATAGCCGTCGGCGAACTCGCCGTTCTGGTCGGGCAGATACGGCATGCCCGCGGACTCGCAGGCTTTGGCCACCGCGACTGTATGTCCGGTCCAGTGCTCCCTGGGGATGCGGCGCACCGGAATGCGGCCGTCCTTGCCATGATACGGCCCGTCGAAATCGAGATCGCGTTCGACCTTCCTGAAATAGGGCAGCACGTCATTCCAGCCCCAGCCCGCCGCACCCCGCGCCTCCCACTCGTCGTAATCGGTCGGCGCGCCGCGATTGGCCAATTGGCCGTTGATCGAGGAGCCGCCGCCGAGCACGCGCGCCTGCTCGTATTTGCGAAGCGGAGGACGCACTTCCGGATTGTTGTGGCTGACGATCTGGGTCGTGACCTTGAGATCGGTCCAGTGGAAGCGTGGATCGAAATAGGCCATGCCCGAATAGCTGTCGCGGATTTCGGCCGGCTCCTCGCCGGGCGGCGTGTCCTGGCCGGCTTCGAGCAGCAGGACCTTGTTGGTGCTTTTGGCGGAGAGGCGATGGGCCAGCACCGATCCGGCCGAGCCGCCCCCGACGATGATATAGTCGTACACTGGCGCGTTTCCCTGTTCTTTCTTGTAAGGGAAAACTAGCGCAGCTCCATGGCGACGTCACGCCGGTCGAATTTCATCCCTCCTCTGCGGAGCGCGGGGAAGGGATCAAGCTTCCGCCCCGGACGGTTGAGTCGGCCGCCGCACGCGCCCCCGGAACGACATCGGCTTCCAGATCGCGATTCCCATCGTCGCCAGGAACAGAACCAGCGTCAAAAGCCCGTAACGGCCGGCGAGCGCGAGCATATCCTGATATTGCGCCGCGAGCTGGCCATGCTCAACCGAGGCGTGCGCCAGCGCGGCGAGTGTGCGCGTGACCGGGCCCTGGGCGAAATCCGCGACCGCGAAAATGGCGGCGCTGAAGCCAAGTTTCAGCCAGACCCAGAGCGGCGCGCGATAGCCGTAGCGCAACAGCACGACCAGGATGCCGCTGATCACCATCATCCAGAACCCGGTCGGAACCAGCGCGCTGCTGGAGAAGCCGATCAGGTCGCGGCCGAACGACAGCAGTTCGAGGCTGCCGCCGCGGGTCTGGCGCTCGATCGCGACATTGGCGAAGGCCGCGCCGAGGCTGAGCGCGAGCCCGAGGAAATGCACCAGCAGAAAGAAGCGGCTTGCCTGTCGTCGGATGTCCGGGCCGGTCATGGTGCTTGAAGCTCCCGTAATCGATGAAAGTAACTTCTATTATTATAGTCAATATAGAAATAAAAGTTAAATCCGAGGCCGCTCGGGACGAGAGATGGTTCACGGGCGCGTGTACTGCTCGCCCCAGTCCTTCAGGGTCTTGAGGATCGGACGCAGCTCGCGCCCCCGCGCGGTCACGACATATTCGGCCCGCGGCGGATGCTGGTCGTAGAAGCGGCGTTCGAGGATGCCGTGCTCCTCCAGTACCTTGAGCCGCGCCGACAGCGTGTTGGGGCTGATGCCGGCCAGCGACCCTTCGAGATCAGAGAACTTGCGCGGCCCTTCCAGGATCAGGTCGCGGAGGATCAGCATGCTCCAGCGGTCGCCGACGATGTCGAGCGTTCGCGCCACGGGGCAGTAACGATTACGGCCTGATGCCATGAGGACGGGATACACGGGTGACTATCAAAAGGGAAGTCTGGATCGGCGGATGCGGCGACATCGTTTGTATGGAAGCCGTATCGGCTTATGCAGTCCGCGCCGTCTTCACCACGGCCAGATTGTCGTCGGCAACCTTGTCGCCGGCATGGCGCTTGAGATGGTCGCGGCGCATCGCGATCTCGTCGCGCACGAATTCGTAGCCGAGCTTGAACGTTTCGAGCCCGTCGCCGCTGACGGTGCCGTCGCGCAAGCCTATGATGACGCCGCGCAGGATGCCCTCGAGCTGATCCCCCAGCTCATCGATCTCATCCAGCGAATGCGCGTGCTCGATCTTCTCGCCGATACTGAGGAGCTCGGTCGCGAGCTCACCGGCCCGCTCCGGCGCCACGCGGGTGATCTTGGTGTAGATCGCCGCGAAGATCGAACCGATGACGCTGAGCGCGCCGGCGCCGAGATACATCACGTCGCTGTATTTATCCATGAACGACTTGGTGTCGTCGTTGATGTATTCGGCGGCGCCTTGATGGGCGATGATGAAGGCGTCCTTGTCGGTCTCGGCCGGCTCGATCTTGGAGGCGAAGCCGTCATCAAGCGCCAGTTCGGCATGGTTCTCGTAGATGATGCGGGCGAGATCGGCGGCCGTCGATGTCGCCATCTTCGATTGCGCCACCAGCAGCCACTCCAGTCCGATGGTGTCGAGATCGTCGTCGGGAATTTGGGGCGATGACGATACCGTGCCGGCCGAGAGCGTTTCCTCGGTGATCCCGGGGATCTTGCGTGCCAGCGCCTTGGCGGACTCGATCGCGTTCAGCGTGAAGCCGCCCTTCTTGGCAATCTGTTCGTAGCTCTTGTCCTGCATGACCTTGGAGGTATGCGGCACCGCGATGACGGCGCCGAAGCCGGAGGCGAACAGCTTGTCCAGCGTCGAACCCGGCGGCGCCACCTGCACCTTTGCCGCGGTGTCGGGACTGTCGGTGAAGCCGAAGATGTTGCGGACAAAGGAGGCGCTGTTGTCGCCGTCGGTCCACACCGCGATCTTCTTGATCTTCTTCAGATCGTCGAACGATTTGATCTTCTTGGCGCCGGGGCTGAGCAGCAGCACCACGTCATGTTCGAGGATCGCGATCGCGCGCGCCCGCGGCGGGACCTTCGCATCGGTGCGCAGCACCGTGAGATCGGCCTCGCGCCGGTCGAACTGCGCCACCGCTTTGGCTGCGTCGCCGGCGGTGACGATCTTGAGCTTCAGCCGCGAATTGGTGCTTTTCATCACGGCGGCGAGTTTGGCGGCGAAATGGGCCTCGTCGCTGTTGGGATCGCCCACGGCAAAGGTGAGCGTCTCGGAATTCTTCAGGAGAATGCGGCCGCCCCACACCGTTGCGAGCGACAGCACCAGGGTGAATACGGTGAACAGCAGCATCTGCCGGCGGTTGCTCTTCCTGGCCTGCGAACGCGGCGGAGGCTGATACGGCTGTGTTGGGACGTCGGCGCTCATGGCTTTACCCACAGGGCTGGCATCGAAGGATCGCCCGGTAAAATCGTAACTGCCTAAAAAAGAAAGAAAATTCCTAGTCTTGCGATGATATCCGCTGCCCTACGGATTGCAAATTAACCAATCCGGTAACCTTACCGGGGTAGCGAGACCCGGTTGCCACACCTGCCGTCAAGTTTGTTTTTGCGGTTCCCGGCAGGTGCAATCCGCTCCGGGAGGTGTCATAAAAGGCCCCGACGGGGCAAATTGGCCGGGTTTGAAAAGAAAGTGCGCTGAGCGCCTCCAGTCCCCGTGCGGTCCAGGTCTCAGCGAGGGGTGAGCTTGTCGTTTCCATCCATGTCGTCATCAGTCCCGGTCGGTCTGTTGATCGGCTGGATGCTGCTTTTGACCGTCAAGCATGTCATCGCCGATTTCCTGTTGCAGAACGCCTGGATGGCGCAAGGCAAGGACCAGAAGAAAGGCTGGGCCCTGCCGCTGCTGGTGCATTGCCTGATCCATCTGGCGGTGGCGCTCGCGATGATCCTGATCGTCGCGCCGCGGTTCTGGTTCGTCGCCTTCATCGACTTCGCCATCCACATCACCATCGACCGCGCCAAGGGGCTTTGCGTCTCCACCTTCAATGTGACCATGGAGCACCAGTGGTTTTGGTGGCTGATCGGCATCGACCAGGCGTTGCATCACCTCACGGGGTTCGGCCTCTCGATCTTCATGGCGGCGAACTAGGGTGCGAGAGGAAGTCGCCGCGCTGGGGCCCTACGACGCTGGGTCCGTTCGGAGCGCGCGCACCGCAGCTCTGATCATCGCGACGTTTTCGACCGCGGCATCGTTGTCCTGAGATTGACGCCACGCGCTCTGGATTGCCACGACCACCTGCTCGGTCGGATTGACGAAGATGACCTGGCCGTAGGCGCCATTCGCCGAAAAGGCACCGTTGTTGACGCCGCCCGGCAAGGGCGGCACCGCCCACCAGTGATAGCCGTATCCCGCCGGTGAACCGGGCATGAGCCGACCGAAGGCGGTGGGCGCGCTGTCGGGCTGTCCGGCGAGATCGCGCCAGCCGGGCGGCAAGACCCGTCGGCCACTGAACGCTTCGCCGTCCTCCAGCACCAGCTGGCCGAAGCGGCCGAAATCGCGCAGGCGCGCGCTGACGCCAAACCCGCCCAGCTCCTGGCCTCCGTCGGCTTCGAGCGCCCAGTACCCATCGGCTTCCATGCCGGCAGGGCCCCAGATCTTCTCGGCGCAGTAGTCGGCCAGCGGCCGGCCCGTGGCGGCCGCGACCACCGCGCCCACCACGTAGCTCTCGACGGTCGAATAGTTGAAGACAACACCTTGCGACTGAGCCCGCGGCAGGGTGCATGCGAGATCCATGAGGGCGCCTGGCCGCCGGCTCGCCAGGGCTTGGTCCAGGCGCCCTTCGTCGGCCTGTCCGTCGTCTTCCTCGCTCCAGGCCACGCCGGAGCACATTCGCAGGATATTGCGAACCGTGACGCCCTCATACGCCGAGCCGCGCAGCCGCGGCAGGTAGAGATCACAGCGATCGTCCAGGCTGCCGAGCGCGCCATCGTGGAGCGCGGCGCCGACAAGCGTCGCGGTGATCGACTTCGCGGTCGAGTAGCTCGTCCACCGGCGCTCCGGGCCGTTGCCCATGCCGTAGCGCTCCAGCGCGACCTCACCGCCCTTCAGGATCAGGAGCCCCGCCGTGCGGCGGCGGGCCATGAAGTCGCTGAGGCCGAGGCTGACGTCACCCACTTCAAAGGTCAGGTCTGCGAGCGAACGGGCATGCGGTGGCAGCGGCCGCACCGCGTCGCCGCGCCGGATGACGCGACGCGGCCAGACCTGGTCCTGGTTGCGGGAGGTCGGCGCCTGGTTTTCGGGTGTCGTGTCCAAGATGTCCGGAGCCGCCTGCTCCGGACCGGCGTCATCAGCGGCATTCGTCGGTGCAGGATTGGCCATGATTACCCCCTCGTTCGTTGAGACGACGCCAAATCGCTCGGAACGGCGAGGCTTGCAAAGCAAATCAAGTTGGTTTGACGTGGTCTTGTCCCGCTGGCATGCTGACGGCCGATGGTAGCGGAGACATCGCCTCGTCAGGGGGCGTGCGAATGTCCGCTCAGGGTCATGAACGACAAAACTCAAAGTGCGACGCGCTATGACAAGCTCGCCGCCAACTACCTTGCCTTCGTTCAACGCGCATCGATCAGGCCATGACTGCGCGCTAATGAGTTCGCGTCCCAGACCCGACAGCTTCCCTGACGAATACGCTGAGCTCGCTTGGGCCGACCTTTCGTTCGACGATGGTCCAGCCGAGATTTTCATAGAAGCGAGTCATCCGCACCCGTGCGCAGAGATAGGCGCGCGCAAAACCAAATGCGAAGCAGGCACGCGTGGCGGCATCGACCAGGGCTGCACCGATGCCGTGGCCGCGTGCGCTTTCCTCAACCCATACTGCGGCGATCTGGTGAAGCGGATTTGACGTTCGCTCCCCTGTGGGTGGCGGCTTCGTAAGCGAACGTCAAATCCAAAGCTCCACCAGCATCAACATTCTGCTAGTGGTCCTTTGATTCCAACATTCGCAAAAGTGATTGCTGCAATGGGATGCGAATGTTGGAATCGGACCACTAGCGCGTAAGCTCCGGCCGTTCGTCGAGATCGGAGGCGATCACCGAGGCGGTGCCGAGGAAGGTGCTGCCGTGATGCGCCACCAGCGCCAGCGGGATCGGCGTGTCCTGCAAATTCTCCTCGAGGCGTCCCTTGATGTAATCGAGCGGATGGCCATTCGGTCGCCACCATTCCTGCCAGATACGGTCGGCAACGGAATCGAAGAATTCCGGTCGTTGCCGCAGGTCGGAGATGGTGAAGGCGAGGGGCATCTGTTCGTCCGTGAATGGCGAGGCGGTGTTCTTACTTCACCCAGGGAACCCGCGCACTGATTCGGAAGCGTCAATTGCTTCGGGAAAGCACGGGATTTGGTGGTTAACCCTTCGTTAGACAATTGCAATGCATCTTCGGCAGCGGAGGGGGGCCCCTGCGATGATTTCCAGCCGCGACGCTTACGACAGCGATACCTGCCCGGTCCGCGACGAATTGCTCGGCGAGATGTACCGCGCCAGCGAACATGGCCTGCCCATGCTGGTCGAGACCGTCTCTCCGCAGGTCCGCGCCATGCTGGCGCTGTTCTGCTACCGCCGCAGTCACCTTCATTCGCTGGCGCTATCGATCGCCGCGAGCTGCACCGAGCGCGATCTGGTCCATATCGGCGGCCGCGTCGGCTCCACGCTTTACGCCCTGTCGCGCGAAGCGCCTGCAAGCCGCGTTGCGCCGACCACGTCCTACAGCGGCCGCAAGCCGATCACGCTATCGACCAAGCCGCTCTCGACCTTCGCGCCGTTCGACGATGAACTCGACGACGACGTCACCGAGGCCGTGACCGCGTAAGCGCCTCCACATCCGCCTTCTACACGCGTCGCGCGCGCCAGTGCAGGAACAGCGGAATCCGCTGCCAGCGAAGGCTGCCTTCCGAGACCAGGGCATGATCCGGGATTTCCGGCTCGCGCAGTGCCTCGACGACAAATCCTCCTGCTTCCAAAGTGGAGAAGTAGCCTTCGAGGGACCGATGTTGGCTGTGGAACGTCATTGAACGTCCCTCGCGCTCGACCGCGTCCGCATACGCAAAGGACTTGAGATAATCGCCCCTGATGATGAAGGGCGCGTTGGCGGCACTACCTTCGAATTTTCCCGCCGAATTGATGGGATGAACGATCGCCGCGCAGAATCGACCGCCGGGCCTGATGATCCGCGCAACTTCGCCGACGGCCTCAGGCATCGCGTCGATATCGTGAAGCGACATGAAGGCAATCACAAGATCGGCGCACTTGTCGGCCAGCGGAAGCGATGCTGCATCCGCACGCATAATGGTCATCGACGGATCGCTGGCGCGCGCGGCGGCCACGAGCGACGGCGCGGCATCGATCCCGATCACCTGATGTCCGAGGGATTTGAGGTGCCGCGTCAGGCGGCCTTCCCCGCAGCCGAGGTCGACCGTCAGAGCGCCGGGAGCAGGCACGATCCGAAGAAACTGATCGCGGTGGTGGCGCCAGTAGCTGTCATGACCGGGCGTGCGCGCCCAGTCGATCCACGCGTTTGCCTGTTCTTCCCAGCGGTCGCGGAGGCTCATGATCCGTTGCGTAGCGGCTCAAGCGAGGGCCGGCAATCCCCATTTCTTTCGCGCGATTGCGCATTCGGCGTCGCCGGGCATGCAGGTCCGGCAGACGTCGGGCCGGATCTGGTAGATCGCACATGAGGTCGCCTCGCCGACCTTGCCCTTCAGCGCGGCGCAGCGGTCACCGTCGCAACGCATGCCCGATGCCCGCGCGTTGACGAGTTCGGCGGGGATGAGATCGAGCGCCGCATCGTCCTCGGTCGAGAACCGCGGCCAGTTCGCCGACGTCGCGCAGCAGGCGCCGCAGGACTGGCAAATGCTTTCAACCGCAATCGCTGGTTCGTGCGTGGCCATCAGGTGTCCTTTGGCCGTTCCCAGACCAGGCTCTGGCGCCAGCGGGCGCGCAGGATGTCGCGCCTCTCCGGATATTTCTCGTCGAGATAATCGGCGTTCATGACGCGGTCGGTGCGGAAGCTGCGGAAATCCTTGCGCAGCTCGCACCAGGCGGCGAGCAGCCGCACTGCTTCGGTGTAGCCGACCGCGATCGGCCAGATCGTGCGTTCGGTGGCGCGGCCCTGCTCGTCGCGATAATGCAGCGTGATCTTCCTGCCTTCGTGGATCTGCGCGCGCGTCCTGACCATGTCGATGCGGTCGGGCTCGCGATTCCATCCCGGCCGCGCGCCGCTGGCGGGCTCCAGCGCGAACGGCCGTAGCCGCTCCGGTACGGTGTCGGCGATCTTGGCAATGAGATCTTCGGCGGCGCGCGCCAGCGTGGGATCGGCATGGCCCGAGACCCATTGCGCGCCCAGCACCGCGGCCTCGATCTCGTCGGGTGTCAGCATCAACGGCGGCAGGTCGAAACCTTTCTCGAGGATGTAGCCCATGCCGGCCTCGCCGCGGATGGGGACTCTTTGACCAATAAGCGTGGCGATATCGCGATAAATCGTCCGTTTCGAGGTCTCGAGTTCGGCCGCAATCGCGTCCGCCGTCAATGGCTTACGGGTGCGCCGAAGCACCTGGATGATCTGAAACAGCCGGTCGGCGCGTCTCATCGAATTTCTCTTCTGCCGTAAGGCTTTACGGATGCTGACAGCATGTTGTCAGCAGGGGCTTTCTATAACGGGACAACACTTCAGTTGAAGGGGATTCCTCATGATGTTCTCTCGTGCATGCGCTGTCCATGCCGGCCTTTCGCCGCTGTGGCGGCTCCAGGCCTGGGCGATCGAGCGACTGGTCTCGGTTCTCTCGCCCTCCGGTGACCTGCGTTGGGCGATCGCGGCGCTTGCGATTGCCGTACTCGCGACGTTGGAGGCCATGATTCACCGGCAACTCGTCTCGCTGGCCCGCCATATCATGCGCCGGGCGCTAAAGGGCGCGCGGTTCGCGGGCGGGCCTGCGACTGCTGACAGCATGGTGGCAGCAGCCAACCGCTAGCGTTGAAACAATGTTCGATACCGGGAGCTATCGCATGATCACCCTTTACGGCTTCGGCCCGGGCTTTGGCCTGCCGGAGATCAGCCCGTTCGTGACCAAGACCGAGGTCCAGCTCAAGATGGCGGGCCTCGCCTACCGGAAGGAGCGGGCGATGCCGCCGGCCTCGCCCAAGGGGCAGCTGCCCTTCATCGACGACGAAGGCGAGGTGGTCGCCGATTCCACCTTCATCCGCGCGCATGTCGAGCGCAAATATGGCTTCGACTTCGACGCCGGCCTCGATCAAAAGAGCCGCGCCCAGGCTTGGGCGTTCGAGCGCATGATCGAGCACCATGTCTATTGGGCGCTGGTCGGCGCGCGCTGGGTCGAGCCTGAGAATTTCGCCAAGGGGCCATCGCATTTCTTCGACGGCGCGCCGGACGATCGCCGCGAGAAACTGCGCGAGGACGCGCAATTCCGCGTCGCCGAGAATTATCTGTTGAGCGGACTCGGCCGTCACGCGCCGGACGACGACGTCGATCTCGCGCTTCGATCGATCTTCGCGCTGTCGGTGCAGTTGGGGGGCAAGCCCTATCTGATGGGCGAGAAGCCCAGCGGCGTCGATGCCACAGCTTTCGGTGCGCTCGCCGGCGTCTTGACGCCGTTCTTCGCCTCGAAATTGCGCAGCGAGGTCGAGACATTCGGCAATCTCACCGCCTATGTCGATCGCATGATGCGGCAATATTATCCGGACTTTGTGTGGACGAAGGTGCGCGAGGCGGCGTAGTTACGCCGCGACCTGCGCTTTCAACCGCGCAACCTCGGCCTCCAGTTCGGCGATCCTCGTGCCTGCCTCCGTCATGGCTTGCTGCACATCGGCCGCATCGAACTTCTGCGGGATGTGCTGCGGGCAATTGGTGTCCCACGCCGCGATCCTGAACAGGATCACCTGTTCGGGACGTGCGCGATAACCTTTCGGCATCAGCGATTCCAGCAGCGCCGGATCGTCCTCGATCACGCGCGCCTCGCCCCAGATCTTCACGCGCCGGCGATGGGCGTAATCCATGATGAAGATGTGCGCCTTGGGATTCTCCAAGAGATTGCCCTGCGACAGATACTGCTGGTTGCCGGCGTAGTCGGCGAACGCGATCGTGTTCTTGTCCAGCACCTTGATGAAGCCTTTCGGACCGCCGCGATGCTGGATGTAGGGTTGTCCGTCGCTCGTCGCGGTCGCCATGTAGAAGCTGTTGGTGTCGGCGAGGAAGTGAGCGAGCTTGTCGTCGATTTCGGTGCGCCAGCCGCCATTCGCTTCAACCCGGGCGTAGGCCTCGCGCGAACCCTTGCGCTCCTGGATCGCCTTGACCGTCGGCGTGAAGGCGACATCGCTGGAAAAACTGTGGGTGTCTGACATCGGAATTTCTCCTGCGTCTCTCCGCTCCAAAATGGGGTTTTCCCTGTTTTGGAACAATGATGTGAATTGACACTTCATCGTTGCATATTATGAAATAATGCCATGGACCGGATCGACGCCATGCTGGCCTTCGTCATGGTGGCCGACCTGCAGGGGTTTGCGCCGGCGGCGCGCAAGCTGAAGCTGTCGCCGCCGGCGGTGACGCGGCTGATCGCGGCCCTGGAGCAGCGGCTCGGCGCGCGGCTTTTGCAGCGAACCACGCGGAAGGTGGCATTGACCGACGTCGGCGCGCGCTATCTCGAGCGTATCCGGCGCATCCTCGCCGACATCGAGGAAGCCGAACGCGCAGCCGAGGGCGAGAGCGCGCGTCCGAGCGGACAGCTGGTGGTGTCCGCGCCGCTGGGCTTCGGCCGTCTGCATGTCAGCCGGGTGATGTCCGCCTATCTGAAGCGTTATCCGGAGGTGTCAGGCGAATTGCGTCTGGAAGACCGCATGGTCAGCCTGGTCGAGGACGGCATCGATCTCGCGGTGCGGATCGGCGAACTCGCCGATTCCTCGCTTGTTGCGCGCCATGTCGGCGAGATGCGGCGGATCGTGGTGGCGTCGCCTGCGTACTTGAAGGCGCACGGCGAACTGAGGCGGCCCGCCGACATTGCCTCCCACGACACCATCCAGTTCGGATCGACCGCAGCGCTCTCGGATTGGCGCTTCGTCGAGGATGGAGCAGAAGTTCGCATCGCCTATGCGCCGCGGCTGTTGACCAACAGTTCCGACGCCGCGGTCGAATATGCCGAGGCCGGCGGCGGGCTGACGCGCGTGCTCGCCTATCAGGCTGCGGCCTCGCTGAAGGCCGGGCGGCTCACAATCGTGCTGGAGACATTCGAACTGCCGGCGGTGCCGATCCACATCGTCTATCCGACCTCGCGGCTGTTGTCGGCCAAGGTGCGCACCTTCATCGACCTCGTGATCGAGACCACGGATTGGCATTTCGGTTAAGCGGGCTTCGGCACGACGCGGAACGTGGCGCTGGCGCGTGCGATCACGATGTCATCGGCCTTGATCAGGCTTTGTGCGAAGCAGAGCGTGCTGCCGGTCTTGATCACCTCCGTCTCAACCGTGAGCCATTGTCGGATCTGGGCGCTGCTGACGAAATCGATGGACATGCCAACCGTCACCAGTGAATGGGAGCCGCCCATCTTGTGGCCGCAGCTATGCCCCATGGCTTTATCGGCCAATGCGGCAATCAAGCCGCCATGAACGAATCCGCGCGCATTGGTGTGCGGCGTCGCGAGCCGAAGCCCGAGGATAAGCGCATCAGCTGTTTGCTTCGAATAGATCGGCTCCCAGGGATCGGTGAGCGGACTACGCCGGGACTGCGGTTCGAAGCCGGCGGGAATGTCGGTCATGCTGATCTCGCGCGTTGAATCGTCGGCAGCATTGAACGCGAGAAACATCCGGATTTCACCGCCTACAAAGTTTTAAACGTGATTTGCGTTGGTGTTTGAAACAGTCTCGTCATTGCGAGCGAAGCGAAGCAATCCATTGTCCCGCACAAAGAAAAGATGGATTGCTTCGTCGCTCCGCTCCTCGCAATGACGATCAGAACGGCAACCCCACATAATTCTCCGACAGCGACGTCATTGCCGCCTTCGAATTGACGACATAGTCGAGCTCGGCGAGCTGGAATCGCGCGCCGATGGCGCCGGTGTCGGGAAATTTGTGCAGGGTCTGGGTCATCCACCAGGAAAAGCGCACCGCCTTCCACACCCGCGCCAGCGCCGTTACCGAATAATTGTCGAGCCCGGCTGACGACTTCTCGTCGTAATATTCGCGCAACGCGGTCGCCAGAAAATGCGCGTCGCTCGCCGCCAGATTCAGCCCCTTGGCGCCGGTCGGCGGCACGATATGGGCGGCGTCGCCGGCGAGGAACATGCGGCCGAACCGCATCGGCTCGGCGACGAAGCTGCGCAACGGCGCGATGCTCTTCTCGATCGAGGGGCCGGTGACGAGCGTATCCGCGGCTTTCTGATCCAGCCGCCGCTTCAACTCGTCCCAGAACCGCTCATCCGACCAGTCCTCGACGCGATCGTCGAGCGGGCATTGCACGTAGTAGCGGCTGCGTTTGGTCGAGCGCATGGTGCAGAGCGCGAAACCGCGCGGATGGTTGGAATAGATCAGCTCATGTGAGACCGGCGGGGTCTCGGAGAGGATGCCGAGCCAGCCGAACGGATATTCGCGCTCGAAGGTTTCGATCGCCTCCGGCCTGACGCTGGCGCGGCTGACGCCATGAAAGCCGTCGCAGCCGGCGATGAAATCGCAGGCGATCTCATGGGTCACACCGTCCTTCTTGTAGGTGACGCGCGGATGATCGGTGTCGAAATCATGCGGCTTGACGTCGGCGGCCTGGTAAACCGAGGTCAGCCCGGCGGCCTTGCGTGCATTCATCAAATCAAGCGTGACCTCGGTCTGGCCGTAGATCATCATGGTCTTGCCGGTCAGCGCCTTCATGTCGATGCGGTGGCGATGGCCCGCAAACGCGAGCTCGATGCCGTCATGGACCAGGCCCTCGGCATGTACGCGCCTGCCGGCGCCGGCCTCGTCCATCAGCGCCACGGTGCCTTCCTCCAGAAGGCCGGCACGGATACGCCCGAGCACGTATTCCGGGGTCTGGCGCTCCAGAATGACGTTGTCGATGCCATAACTGCGAAGAAGTTGCCCAAGCAACAATCCCGCCGGACCGGCGCCGATGATTGCTACTTTCGTACGCAATGCCCGATCTCCCCGCGGTTTTTAGGCTTTGGTCGGACGCAGCGCCGCGCGCGTTGTCGCAGGCTTGCAATGATGATTATCTCATATAACAGTAGCTGCAAAGGGCGACCAAAGCCCAAGCCACACGGAATTCAGGGAGATCGTGCCGATGAGGAATATGTTTTTGGCGTTGCTGCTGGCCGCCAGTGTGACCCCGGCGCTGGCGCAGGAAAAAACCATCGAGCTGAAGATTTCGCACTGGGTGCCGGCGTCGCATCCGCTGCAGAAGTCGCTGGAGGATTGGGGCGCCGCGGTCGAGAAGGCCTCGGGCGGCACCATCCACTACAAGGTCTTCCCGGCGCAGCAGCTCGGCAAGGCGTTCGATCATTACGACATGGCGCGCGACGGCATCGCCGACGTCACCTATGTCAATCCCGGCTATCAGCCCGGCCGCTTCCCGATCATCGGCGCCGGCGAATTGCCGTTCCTGATGTCGGATGCCAAGGGCGGCTCCGAAGCGCTCGACGCCTGGTATCGCAAATACGCCGGCAACGAGATGAAGGACGTTAAGTTCTGCCTCGCCTTCATTCATTCGCCGTCGTCGTTCCACTCGCGCACCAAGAAGATCGTGGTGCCTGACGACATCAAGGGCATGAAGATCCGCCCCGCGCACGCCACCATGGCGAACTTCGTCACGCTGCTCGGCGGCACCAATGTGCAGTCCTCGGCGCCTGAAGTGCGCGACATCATCGAGCGCGGCGTCGCCGATGCCGTCACCTTCCCGTGGGGCTCGCTGGTGCTGTTCGGCATCGACAAGGTGACCAAATATCACATGGACGCGCCGCTCTATGTCACGACCTTCGCCTTCGTGATCAACAAGGACACCTACAACGCGATGTCCGACCGCCAGAAGAAGGCGATCGACGACAACTGCAACACCGAGGCCGCCGGCCGCGTCGGCGAACCCTGGGGCAAGTTCGAGGATGCCGGTCTCGACAAGGTCAAGGCGGAGCAGGGCCACGAGGTCTACAAGCTGACGCCGGAGCAGCTCGGGCTGTGGAAGAAGGCCTCCGAGCCGCTGGTCAAGACCTGGGCCGACAATGTGAAGAAGACTGGTGTCGATCCCGACGCGGCGCTGGCGGAATTGAAGGCCTCGCTCGCCAAGTACAACGCGCTGACGCAGTAACGGGCGCATTCGTCAAACGCGCGCGGCGGCAGGATTTTCCTGCCGCCGTTTGCTCAGGGGGACAGCATGCAGCGCGCGTCGATGGACCGCTTCATCGATACCATCGAGTGGATCGCGGCCGGCTTCGTCGGCCTCGTCGCGCTCGACATCTTCCTCTCGGTGCTGCTGCGCAACACCCTGAACTATGCGATTCCCGATTCCTTCGACATCGGGCGCATGCTGCTCGGCATCCTGATTTTCTGGGGCATCGCCGCGACCTCGCTACCGCGGCACCCACATCACCGTCGACCTGGTCTGGGCCAATGTCGGCCCGCGCACCCAGCGCTGGATCGACGTGTTCGCGACGCTTGTGCTGTTGTTCGTCGTTTCCGTGCAAACGTACACGCTGTTCGACAAGGTGCGCGGCACCTATAACGACCACGTGCTGACCTTCGACATGCACATGCCGACCTGGCCGTTCTTCGCGGTGGCCTGGATCGGCGACGTCTCGGCGGTGCTGCTGATTGCGATCCGCACCTGGCGGCTGATCTGTCCATCCCGAGGAAATGCACGATCCCGCGATCAAGGCGACGGAGTAGCGCGTGAGCACCAACGCGGTTGCCGTCCTCGGTTTCATGGCGCTGTTCGCGCTGATGCTGCTGCGCGTGCCGGTCGGCATGGCGATGGGCCTCGTCGGCGTCTGCGGTTTCGCTTATCTCGTCAACGGCACCGCGGCGCTGAAGCTGGTCGGCCAGACCTCGATGCGCACGGTGACCGACTACACGTTCGGCGTGATCCCGATGTTCCTGCTGATGGGCACCTTCGTGTCCAACTCCGGGATGAGCCGCGAGCTGTTCCGCGCCGCCAACGGTTTTGTCGGCCATCTGCGCGGCGGGCTCGGCATCGCCACGGTCGCCGCCTGCGGCGGATTTGCCGCGATCTCGGGCTCATCGGTCGCGACGGCGGCGACCTTCTCCGCGGTCGCCTATCCCGAGATGCGCCGCTTCGGCTATCCGCAGTCCTTTGCGACCGGCGTGATCGCGGCCGGCGGCACGCTCGGCGCGATGCTGCCGCCGTCCACCGTGCTCGCGGTCTATGGCATCATCACCGAGCAGGACATCGGCAAGCTGTTCATGGCCGGCATCATTCCGGGCATGCTGGCGATGACCATGTACATGATCACGATCGCGCTGATCGGCTTCATCAGGCCGGACTTCCTGCCGCGAGGGCCTGCGATCCCGTGGCGCGAGCGTTTCGCGGGCCTGCGCGAGATCTGGGCGCCGGCTCTTCTGTTCGTCTTCGTGATCGGCGGGCTCTACGGTTTGCCTTATCTGCCGCGCTTCACGCCGACGGAGGCCGGCGGCGTCGGCGCGTCAGGCGCGTTCCTGATCGGCGTCGCCACTGGCCGCCTCGACGCGAGAAGATCCTCGCCTCGCTGCTGCAGGCGACGCGCACCGCGGCGGCCGTGTTCACGGTGCTGATCGGCGCGCTGATCTTCGGCTATTTCCTGACGGTGACGCAGACGCCGCAGAAGGTGACGGAATTCCTGACCGGCCTCGGGCTCGGCAGCTACGGCGTGCTCGCGGTGATCATGGTGATGTATCTCGTGCTCGGCTGCCTGATGGACGCGATGGCGATGATCATCCTCACCGTGCCGATCATCTTCCCCGTGGTGACGCAACTCGGCTTCAACCCGATCTGGTTCGGCGTCATCATCGTGATGACGGTCGAGCTCGGCCTGATCCATCCGCCGGTCGGCATGAACGTGTTCGTCATCAAGAGCGTGGTGAAGGACGTCTCCTTTGCCACCATCTTCAAGGGCGTGATTCCCTTCGTGTTGACCGACCTGGTGCGTCTGGTGATCCTGATCGCGTTCCCGATTCTGGCGCTGTGGCTGCCGACGCGCATGGCGGGGTGATGCACTCTGTTGCTCCCTCCCCCTGAAAGGGGGAGGGTTGGGGAGGGGGTCTTAAGTTGACCCTCTCCCGGATCGCTTCGCGATCCGACCTCTCCATTTCAGGGAGAGGTGAAGATCGAGACCTCGGATAGGGCAATGACTCCGGAAATCCAGACGAAATACGTCTTCACCATCACCGCTGAAATCGCCGAGGTGACGACGGCGGGCGATCTCGGCCATGGCGTCCGCCGCATCATTCCGATCGCGGGCGGCGAGGTGAGGGGCGAGAAGGTCAACGGCAAGGTGCTGCCGTTCGGCGCCGACTTCCAGATCATCCGCCCCAACGAGCTGATCGATCTCGAAGCCAGATACGCCTTCGAGACCGACGACGGTGCGGTGGTCTATGTCGAGAACAAGGGCATCCGCTTCGGGCCGGTCGAGCTGCTGCAGAGGCTCAAGCGCGGCGAGCCGGTCGATCCCAAGCTGATCTATTTCCGCACCGTGCCGAAATTCGAGACCGGGCACGAGAAGTATCGCTGGCTGATGCAGCACATTTTCGTTGCCTCCGCCGCGCGGCATGCCGATCGCGTGGTGATCGACGTGCATATGGTGCTTTAGACCGCGTCACCCTTGCGGGCGAGCGTGCGTCGATATGCGAGGAGCGCAGCGGATGAGGCAATCCAGACTGCTGTCCGCGGAGACCCCCACCCCGCTCGATCTCGCTCATCGATCTTGCCGCCCTCCCGCAAGGGGGACGGGTGAAGAGCGCCTCCGCTGATGACCAATGTTGACTCCTCCCCAATAGTTATAAAACATAACTATTCTGGTCAGGACATAATATTCCATGGGAAACGCCGCCGCCTCGCGCGAGGAGACCTCCGCGCTGCTCAGGGTCGAGAGATCAGGCGCGGTGCTGACCGTGGGCCTCAATCGCCCGGCCAAGCGCAACGCGCTCAACGACGGCATCATCCTTGCGATCGGCGAGTGCTTTGCCGAGCTGCCCGACGATATCGGCGCGGTCGTGATCCACGGCATCGGCGATCATTTCTCTTCCGGCCTCGATCTCTCCGAGCTGACCGATCATGACGCCACCGGCGGCCTGCTCCACTCGCAGATGTGGCATCGCGTGTTCGATCGCATCCAGTATAGCCGCGTGCCGGTCATCGCGGCACTCAAAGGCGCCGTGATCGGCGGCGGGCTGGAACTCGCCTGCGCCGCGCATATCCGCGTCGCCGAACCCTCCGCCTACTTCGCGCTGCCCGAGGGCCAGCGCGGCATTTTCGTCGGTGGCGGCGGATCGGTGCGGTTGCCGCGGCTGATCGGCGTCGCAAGGATGACCGACATGATGCTGACGGGTCGGGTTTATTCGGCGACCGAAGGCGCGTCCTGGGGCTTTGCGCAATATCTGGTCGAGGCGGGCGGGGCGCTTGACAAGGCGCTGGAGCTGGCCGCGCGCATCGCGTCGAATGCGCCGCTGACCAATTTCGCGGTGCTGCAGGCGCTGCCGATGATCGCGGAAGCCAATCCGCAGACCGGGCTGCTGATGGAGTCGCTGATGGCGACGGTGGCGCAGAGCGACAAGGAGGCCAAGCGCCGCATCCGTGAGTTTCTCGATCGCAAGACCGCCAAGGTGAAGCCGGTATGAGCGCCCAGGCTTTCGCGCGCGCCGCCGCGCATCCGTTGCGCCGGATATCGTTCGGCGATCCCGCTGTGACCATCGAGCGCAAGAGCGACGGCACGATCTACCTGCGCCCGACCCAGAGGCTTGCCGACTATCCGCGCCGTCTCACTGACCGCCTGCATCACTGGGCGGCGGCGACGCCTGATAATGTCTACATGGCCGAACGCGCCGCCGGCGGCGATTGGCGCAAGCTCACTTATGCGGAGCTGTTGACTGCAAGCCGGCACATCGCGTCCGCGCTGCTGGCGCGCGGGCTCTCCGCGGAGAAACCCGTCGTCATCCTCTCCGGCAATGCGATCGATCACGCGCTGGTCGCGTTCGGCGCGCTCTATGCGGGGATTCCCTTCTGCCCGGTGTCGCCGGCCTATTCGCTGATCTCCAAAGACTACGGCAAGCTCGCCTATGTGATGAAGCTGCTGACCCCGGGTCTCGTCTTTGCCGATGACGCCGACAAGTTTGCGCCGGCGCTATCGGCAAACGTGCCTGAGGGTGTCGAGATTGCGGCAACTTCCGGCGCGGTCCCCGGCCGTGATGTCACTGATCTCGACGATCTCCTGCGCACGCCACTGCATCCCGCCCTCGATGCCGCGCACGACGCAATCGGCCCCGACACGATCGCGAAATTCCTGCTCACCTCGGGATCGACCGGCAATCCCAAGGCGGTCATCAACACCCAGCGCATGATCTGCGCGAACCAGGTGATGATCCGCGAGACCATGGCGTTCCTGAAAGACGAGCCGCCCGTGATCGTGGATTGGCTGCCGTGGAATCATACGTTTGGCGGCAACCACAATATCGGGCTGACGCTCTATAACGGCGGTTCGATGTACCTCGATCAGGGCAAGCCGATGCCCGGCGGCATCGAGGAGACCGTGCGGAACCTGCGCGAGATTTCACCGACGGTGTATTTCAACGTGCCCAAGGGCTACGAGTCGTTGCTGCCCTATCTGCGCGACGACGCCGCGTTGCGCGGAAAATTCTTCGCCAAGCTGCATGCGATGTTCTTTTCCGGCGCGGCGCTGTCGCCCTATGTGTGGAACAGCCTCGACGAATTGTCGGTGCGCGAGACCGGCGCGCGCGTGCCTGTCCTGACCGGTCTCGGCGCGACCGAGACCGCGCCGTTCTTCATGTCGGTCAATCCGCGCACCTCGCGCTCCGGCCATGTCGGACTGCCGGTGCCCGGCAACGATGCCAAGCTGGTGCCGGTCAACGGCAAGCTCGAGGCCCGCGCGAAGGGACCGAACGTGACGCCCGGTTACTGGCGTCAGCCCGAGCTGACCAAGGCAGCCTTCGACGAGGAAGGTTTTTACAGGTTCGGCGACGCCATCAAGCCGGCGGATGGCCGACGATCTCGACGCCGGCTTCGATTTCGACGGCCGCATTGCCGAGGACTTCAAGCTGGCGAGCGGCACCTGGGTCAGCGTCGGGCCGTTGCGCGCGCGCTTCATCGCGGCCTGCGCGCCACTGGTGCGCGACGTCGTGATTGCCGGGATCAATCGCGACGCGCTTGCCGCAATCGTGATCCTCGATCTCGACGGCTGCCGTGTCATCAATCCCGGGCTTGCGGCCGACGATATCTTCGTCGCTGCAAATGACGCGGCGGTACGCGCAGCGTTCCGCGAGCGCTTCGAAAAAATGCTGGCAACGGCGACCGGCTCGTCGACCCGGATCGCCCGCGCGGTCCTGTTCGATGCGCCGCTGTCGATCGACCGCGGCGAGGTCACCGACAAGGGTTCGATCAACCAGCGTGCGGTGCTGGAGCATCGCGCGGCGTTGATCGAGGAGCTTTACGCAATGCCGCCGTCGCCGCGTGTGATCGCGATCGGCTAGGACGAAGTGATGTTTGAGATTGGCCGCAGTTACGCTCCTCTTCACCTCTCCCCGCCTGCGGGGAGAGGTCGGATCGCATCGTTAGATGCGATCCGGGTGAGGGGGAGTTCTCAGCGAGTACCGATCTGAAAAGAGGCCCCTCACCCCAACCCTCTCCCCGTAAGAACGGGGAGAGGGAGCTATTCCCGTCTGAAAGCTCGCTAAAGGAGTTAAACATGCAGTTGAAGGATCAGGCCGCGATCGTCACCGGCGGTGCGTCAGGCCTCGGCGCCGCCACCGCGCGAAAACTGGCGGCGGCGGGCGCCAAGGTCGCAGTGTGCGATCTCAACGCCAAGCTGGCTGAGAGCGTTGCTGCCGAGATCAAGGGCACCGCCATTGCCTGCGACGTTACGGATGCTGCCTCCGCCGAAGCCGCGATCGTGGCGGCAGCCAAGGCCCACGGTCCGGCGCGCGTGCTGGTCAACTGCGCCGGCATCGGCGTTGCCAAGCGCGTGGTCGGCCGCGACGGGCCGCATCCGCTCGCCGATTTCGAGAAGGTCATCAAGGTCAATCTGATCGGCACCTTCAACATGCTGCGGCTCGCCACTGCGGAGATGTCCAAGCTCGCGCCGCTCGACGGCGGCGAGCGCGGCGTCGTGATCAACACCGCCTCCGTTGCCGCCTATGACGGCCAGATCGGGCAGGCCGCCTATTCCGCCTCGAAGGGCGGCATCGTCGGCATGACGCTACCGATCGCGCGCGAGCTCGCGCAGTTCGGCATTCGCGTGCTCACCATCGCGCCGGGGCTTTTCCTGACCCCGCTGCTCGGCGGCCTGCCGCAGGAAGCGCAGGAACTCGCTCGCAGCCGCGATTCCGTTCCCGCACCGGCTCGGCAAGCCGGAGGAGTTCGCGCTACTGGCGATGCATATGATCGACAATCCCTATCTCAACGGCGAGGTGGTGCGGCTCGACGCATCGCTGCGCATGGCGCCGAAATAGGCCGCGCCATGTTCGTGCACCGGCGCGACGTCCAGATCCAGTGGGGCGACTGCGATCCCGCCAACATCGTCTACTACCCGCGCTATTTCGCGATGTTCGACAACTCCACCTCGATCATGTTCGAGGCCGCCGGCTTCTCCAAGCAGGACATCGTGCACAAATACGGCCTGGTCGGCATTCCCATGGTCGATACCCGCGCGAAATTCTACATTGCGTCGACCCATGGCGACTGGATCACCATCGAAAGCCGGATCGAAAGTTTCGGGCGTTCCAGCTTCGAGGTGGCGCATAAGGTGTTCAAGGGCGAGGCGCTTGCGATCGAAGCCTTCGAGAAGCGCGTGCTGGTCGGCCGCCATCCGGACGATCCAGACAAGCTGAAATCGGCGCCGATGCCGGAGGAGATCATTGCCAAATTCATGCGCGGCTAGCGCGCATGATCCGGAAAAGTGTGAAGCGGTTTTCCGACAAGATCATGCGTAAAAATGTCGCTTGGCACCACCTAAAGAAGGGTTGAATTAACGGCCGAAGTTCTGCAAATCGATAACAAATGTTATTCAGGGAGGAAGCAATGAAATCAGTCTATCTCGCGGCAGCCGCGCTTGCCGCTGTCCTCGCGCTGCCGGGCTCGCCCGCGTCGGCGCAGACCAATGAAATCAATATCGGCATCACCATCATCACGACCGGCCCTGCCGCCGCGCTCGGCATTCCCGAGCGCAATGCGCTCGAGTTCGTGCCAAAGGAGATCGCAGGCGTGCCGCTCAAGCTGACGGTGCTCGACGACGCCGGCGACCCCACGACTGCAACCACCAATGCGCGGCGCTTCGTTACCGAGCAGAAGGCCGACATCATCATGGGTTCGTCGAACACGCCCGCGACCATCGCGGTGTCGAACGTCGCCAACGAGGCCGGCATTCCGCACATCGGTTTGGCGCCGTTCCCGATCACGCCGGAGCGCACCAAATGGTCGGTGACCATGCCGCAGCCGATCCCGATCATGGGCAAGGTGCTGTACGCGCACATGAAGGCGCATAACGTCAAAACCGTCGGCTATATCGGCTACTCCGATTCCTACGGAGATCTCTGGCTCAACGACTTCAAGGCGCAGGGCACGGCGATGGGCATGACGCTGGTCGATGAGGAGCGCTTCGCGCGGCCGGACACCTCGGTGACCGGCCAGGTGCTCAAGCTCGTCGCCGCCAATCCCGACGCGATCCTGGTCGGCGCCTCCGGTACCGCGGCCGGCCTGCCGCAGCAGGAGCTGCGCGACCGCGGCTACAAGGGCCTGATCTACCAGACCCACGGCGCCGCCAGCATGGATTTCATCCGCATCGCCGGCAAGGCCGCCGAGGGCGTGCTGATGGCCTCGGGCCCGGTGATGGATCCCGAGGATCAGCCCGACAGCGCGCTGACCAAGAAGCCGGGCACGGCGCTGGTCACCGCTTATGAGGCGAAGTACGGGCCGAACAGCCGCAGCCAGTTCGCCGGTCATTCCTACGACGCGTTCCTGGTGTTGCAGCGGATCGTCCCGGTTGCGCTGAAGACCGCAAAACCCGGCACGCCGGAATTCCGCGAGGCGCTGCGTCAGGCGCTGCTGACCGAGCGCGACATCGCCGCAAGCCAGGGCGTCTACAATTTCACCGAAAAGGACCGCTACGGCCTCGACGACCGCTCGCGCATCCTGCTCACGGTGAAGGACGGGAAGTACGTGCTGGTGCGGCCGGATTAGGCTGGCGCCTCGGAGATAGTCCGGTGCGCCGCCATCGAGTTCCAAAGCCGGCCCTCCTGGGCCGGCTTTTTTCAGCGCAAACCGGCGAACGCAGGAGACCGATCGGCCCCGCCGTCTGACAGCAGCGGCGATTGGTCTCGCCTGCGGGGTTCGCGGTCTTCTTTGGTTGTTGCTACCAGAACATTGCGACGTTATCTTAAGTTGTATTTCGACGAACTGTCTTGCGATTATTGCGGAGATCAAATTTTCTTGCTTGTAGCCGAAGCCATTTTTAGTCACGGCCACATCGGAAGGTTTCCGCAATTGCCGAACCGGAGGCCGAACGATGAGTGCTGCCGCACCCGATGCCAGCTCGACCGCAGAAAGAGATGATTCGTACGTGTCCGAAGTCCGCTTCGGCGTCGTCATGTATGGCGGCGTGTCGCTTGCCATCTACATCAACGGCGTCGCGAACGAATTGTACGAGATGGCCTGCGCGACGCCGAAGACCAAGGTCGACGGCGAGGTTAGCGGCACGCGCGGCGTCTATCGCAAGGCGTCGTTTCTGCTGAAGCGACAAGGAATTACGCGCAGCGCTACGCTCGCACATGTAGATGACCCAGAAGGCGGTAACCGGACCCGTTTGACGATGCCAGTTCTTCGACGGACAGGACCAGCCCCGAACCCGTTTCATCGTCGACGTGATTTCGGGCACCTCGGCAGGCGGCATCAACGGCGCCTTCCTGGCCAAGGCCCTGGCCAACGGGCAGGAATTTTCGCCGCTGAAGGAGCTCTGGATAGAGGAAGGCGATATCGAGAGTCTGCTGAACGACGACGCGTCGTATGAGGGCATCGAATACGCCAAGAAAAGCAATTCGGCGCCGCAATCATTGCTGAACAGCGATCGCATGTACATCAAGCTTCTGGAGGCATTCCGAGAGCATGAACGATGCGAATATCACCGAACGGTCGAGGGCGAATCGCCGCTCGTCGACGAAATCGATCTTTACATGACAACGACCGACATTCGCGGCTCGGTGGTGCCGCTGCGGTTGTTCGATGGGGTCATGTACGAAAAGCGGTTCAAGCAGGTCTACCACTTTCAATACGCTACCGCGAACGGCGACGAGTTTCACGATCACTTTACCGAAGATTATGCGCCGTTCCTTGCGTTCGCCGCGCGCTGCACGTCGTCGTTCCCATTCGCCTTCGAGCCCATGACTGTCGACGACGCCGAACGTCTGTGCGAGGCGAAAGGGCGGCGGAAGCACCGATTTCGGCGATTGGAAGCCGTTTTTCACCGGCCTGTCGGACCGACGACATGGCGAAGGGTCGCTGGCGAAGCCCGCGCCTTCGGCGATGGCGGCTATCTCGACAACAAGCCGTTCAGCTACGTCGTCGAAGCTTTGTCGTGGCGGCTCGGCGACCTGCCGATGGATCGCAAGCTGATCTATGTCGAGCCCTGCGCCGGATCACCCCGAAACCGAGCGCCAAAAATTCTACCGGACAAGCCTGATGCGATCGAAAACGCCTTCTGCGGCACTGAACACAATTCCACGATACGAGACGATCCGCGAGGATCTCGAAGACGATTCTGGCCCGAAATCGGCGGATCGAACGGGTCGAAAGGATCGTGCGGCAGGTCGAGGCCGATATCGAGACGCGGACCTGCCGATCCGTTCAAGAATACTCAAGCTGGATCGACGGGAAAGTGCCGGACTGGTCGTCGCTCGATATGACCGACGATGATCGACTATTACGGCGTATGCATTCCTGCCGTATCGGCGCCTGCGGATCGACCACCGTGACCGACGATATCGCCGACCGGCTGGCCGTCTGGTGGGACATCGATCGGGGCTCCGATCGAATTCTACGCCCTGAAGAGCCATGGCCCGCGTCTGGCGCGAGGCAGACTATTACGAGAACAAGGACGAGAAGGACAGGCCGGACTGCGTCGGTCAACAAATTCCTGGACGACTACGACGTGAAATACCGGCTCAGGCGCGCCGGCTTTCTTCTGCGCAAGGTGCATCTAGCTTCGCGGTCTCGCGGCAAGACGTTGAAGCGCGAGCAAAGGACCGACGACGTCGCTGTCTCGATGAGCTCGAGAAGTCGGCTTTTGGACGCGGCTGCAAATGTCGGACGCCGAGCTTGCGGCTTTGCAGCGAGTGGATCGCTGCGGAGGCTGGCTGTGGTCGACGAAGCCCCGTGATTCGCCGATGCGCTGGACTGCCTCGCTGACGGGTTTGGCGAGGCGCTTCAGGAACTACGCGCCACGGTTGGTTGCCGGCACCGCAGGACCCCGCGTCCAAGCAAACAGCCAGAGCCGACTTGCACGAGACACTGGATCAGTTGCTGGGCTTGCTGCTGGATGAGAAACCTCGATCCGCCGGAGCTGAAAAGCATGCCGACCGGGGCTGGCATGTACCGGTGCAAGCCTCGAGGCCTTGCCGCCTCCGAACCGCTCCCGGACGCTTCAGGAAAACGTCTTCGCGCGTGCCAGAAGCCCTCTTCAGGCTCGCGCGGGGCGCTGTCGCGAACCGAACTTCAGGATGTTGCTTGAAGAAGGATTTGGATACGCTTGCGTGAAATGACTATGCGACAGGTGATACGGCGTCCGGACGTCGGATCGCAAGGGCGGCACTGGATTCGCAAGCTGCTGGGAAATCCGAACGCTCGACGCCGTTCGAGCGCCGAGCGACAGCACTCGAGACCCAGTGTCGATCACTCGAAGTCGAAGATCGACGATGGGGTTCGCCTTAACGACGTGCTCGATACTCGCCGAAGGAAAAGCCTGCGCAAATTTTTCGCCGAGTATTATCTGCGGTTCGACGAATACGACCAGATGAGCTTTCCGCTCTATTACGACACCGGACACCGGAGAGCCGTCGACAGTCGAGGTGCTGCGGGTCAGTCCGGAGGATGCCCGCAGTTTGATAAACGAACGCAGGATCAGGGCAATCGGAAAAAACGTCGGAAGCTGGCCGGCACGCGCCTGTCTTAATTTCGGTGCATTTTTCGATGAACGATGGCGGCGCAACGATATCATGTGGGGCCGGCTGGACGGGTGCGAGCGACTGCTCGCGCGCCCTGTTTCCCGCGAGACGGAAGGATACGAGCCGATACGCGATGCCCTGTTAAAGGAAGCGCAGCACATCATCATCCGCTGAGGAGATATAGCCCGAAGGGTATGCCAAACGCGTCGACCTGTTTGCGAAGGCGTTGGCAGAGCAGAAAGGAGGCGCCGCTCAAGCAGGCTTTCGAAGGCTTGTGGGACGGATCGTACGCCGCCCGACGACGAATAGCGGAATACGCAAACAGCCTTGGCGTCTCAAGGCGGCCATGGGCGACGACGGGATGGTCGCACTATGTGCGCAAGTATTATGAGGTCGATCGGCAAGTTCGACGCCGCGGTAACCTCGAAAGCCGGTGCGCGCGCCTTGACGATCACGGGCCGCATCCTTGAAGAATCCGAAAAGCGCTATCGGGAGGCGAAACCTTCCAAAACCAGCATGGTCTGGGTCACCCGGGGTGGCCGCGCGTTGCAGACGTTGCTGACGATCTCGACGCCTGGCGGTTTGCCGCACGCGGTGTTCCGGCATTGGCTCGGATTGTTGTACATTTTCGAGGTTCTGTTGGTGCTTGGCGCCCTTGCGCTTTCCGGCACCTGCGGCGCGCTCTTTCGGCCTGACCTGCCCTGGCCGTTACAGTTGGCCGTGCACTGTCGCGAGCCTGTTTGCCGGCGATCTGATGTATGATGACAAGTGGCGGGTCGACCAAGATTGTCGGGCTTCGTGCTTGTCCTCATAATACTCGCGCTGGCGGTTGTCGGCGTGTTGACCCTGGCCGGCGTCGACGTCAGTGACGCCTCTGCGTTGGTTCTGGCGCGCAGCTGAAATGGCTTGCTTCAGGGGAACTGTGCGGCTGCACCGGAGGTCCAGCGCCAATCCTGCAACTGACTAAACCGCGCTCTCGCCCTCATGCGTAAAGCCGAGATAGCTCGCGGCGACGCGTTCGTTGGTCGCGAGCTCCGAGGCCGGTCCCTCCAGCACGAACTCGCCGAGCTCCATCACCAGCGCGCGGTCGGCGACGCGCAACGCGGCTCGCGCGTTCTGCTCGACCAGCAGCACCGAGACGCCGCTGGCGCGCAACTCCGCGATGGTGCGGAAGATGTCGGCGACGATGATCGGCGCCAGCCCCAGGCTCGGCTCGTCCAGCATCAGCAATCGCGGCGCGCCCATCAGCGCGCGGCCCATCGCCAGCATCTGCTGCTCGCCGCCGGACAGCGTGCCGGCGAGCTGCTTGCGCCGCTCCTTCAGCCGCGGGAACAGCGTGTAGACGCGCTCGAACGACTGCGCCGCTTGCGCCTTCGCGACGCGGAAGGCGCCGAGCTGCAGATTGTCCTCGACATTCATGGTCGAGAACAGCTCGCGATGCTCCGGCACCAGGCTCAGCCCCAGCGCGACGCGGTCCTCGATCTCGAGCCGCGCCAGGTCCTCGCCGGCAAAATTCACGCGACCCTTCAGCGGCAGGATGCCCATGACGGCATTGAGCAGCGTGCTTTTGCCGGCGCCGTTGGCGCCGATGATGGTGACGATCTCGTTATCGCGGACCTCGAGCGACACGCCGCGCACCGCCTCGACCTTGCCGTAGGCGATATGCGCGTCCGCGACCGAGAGCAGCGCGCTCATGCGGCGGCTCCGAGATAGGCCTTGATCACGTCGGGATTGCTCTTGATCGCCGCCGGCGTGCCTTCCGCGATCTTGGTGCCGAAATCGAGCACGACGACGCGGTCGGCGAGATCCATCACAAAGCCCATGTCGTGCTCGACCAGCAGCACCGACATGCCGCCGTCGCGCAGTTGCCGCAGCAGCGCCGCAAGCCGCTGCTTCTCCATGTGCCGCAAGCCCGCCGCCGGCTCGTCGAGCAGCAGCAGCATCGGATCGGCGCAGAGCGCGCGGGCGATCTCGACGATGCGCTGCTGGCCGAGCGAGAGCGAGCCCGCCGGCTGGTCGATCTGTTCGGTGAGCCCGACGCGCGCGATCTGGCGCGCGGCTTCCGCCAGCAGCGCGGCCTCGTCGTTGCGGTCGAGGCGGAACATGCTGGCGAGCGCGCCGGCGCGCCCGCGCAGGTGCGTGCCGATCGCGACATTCTCCAGCACGCTCATGTCAGGCACCAGCTTGACATGCTGGAAGGTCCTGGAGACGCCGAGGTCGACGATCTCCTGCGGCGGCGCGTCGTGGATGGCTTGCCGAGCAGGGAGATGTTGCCGCCGGTGGCGCGCAGCACGCCGGTGATGAGGTTGAAGGTCGTGCTCTTGCCCGCGCCGTTCGGGCCGATCAGCGCCACGATCTCGCGGGCCTGCACGTCGAAGGAGACGTCGTTGACCGCGATCACGCCGCCGAACTGTTTTCGCGCGCCGTCGATCTCGAGCAGCACGTCGGGCGTGCCCGGCGGCCGCGCGCGCGGCGGCAGCGCAATCGTGGTGTCGGGTCGCTTGCGTCGCGGGCTTGAGCGGCAACAGCGACATCAGCGTCGGCCAAACTCCGGCCGGCGCGAGCTGCAGCAGCGCCACCAGCAGGATGCCGAACACGATGGTCTCGAGCTGGCCCTCGCCATGCAGCAGCATCGGCAGATAGCTCTGCAGCACCTCTTTCAGGATCATGACGATCGCCGCGCCCAGCACGCCGCCCCAGACATAGCCGGCGCCGCCGACCACGGCGACGAAGAGATATTCGATGCCGGCCTGCGCGCCGAACGGCGTCGGATTGGCGGCGCGCTGGAAATGCGCGTAGAGCCAGCCGGAGAGTCCCGCCAGCACCGCGGCATAGATGAAGACGAGCAGTTTGGTGCGCGGCGTCTGCACGCCAAAGGCTTCGGCCGCGACATGGCCGCGGCGCAGCGCGCGGATGGCGCGCCCGGTGCGGGAGTCCAGCAGGTTCATGGTCAACAGCGCCGCGATCAGCACCGCGATCCAGATCGCGTAATAGATCGTGCCGGGATCGATCATCCGAAACGATCCGATCGAAAGCGGCGGGATCGACGAGATGCCGTCGTTGCGGCCCAGAAATTCGAGCTTGCTGAAGAGATAGAACAGGCCGAGCCCCCAGGCGATGGTGCCGAGCGGCAGATAGTGGCCGGACAGCCGCACGGTGACGAGGCCGAGCAGCACCGCCGCAAGACCGCTCACGATCAGCGAGGCCGGCAAGGTCAGCCACGGCGAAAATCCGTAAGCCGTGGTCAGCACCGCCGTCGTATAGGCGCCGAAGCCGCAGAACGCGGCCTGTCCGAACGAGGTGAGGCCGCCGACGCCGGTGAGCAGCACCAGCCCCATCGCGACCAGCGCGGACAGGCCGATATTGTCCAGCAGCACGATCCAGAACGGCGGCATGCCGGGGACAAACGGGATCGCCGCCATCACGAGCGCAAAGACGAGGACGGGCCAGCGCTCGCGCATGCTCACTCCTCTTCCTCGACCGCGGGTGCGGCGAGCGAGCGCAACAGCAGCACGGGGATCAGCAGGGTGAAGACGATGACTTCCTTGAAATTGGAGGCATAGAACGACGAGAACGCCTCGACGATGCCGACCACCAGCGCCGCGGCGGCGGTGAGGGGATAGCTGACGAGGCCGCCGATGATCGCGGCGATGAAACCTTTCAGGCCGATCAGGAAGCCGGTGTCGTAATAGAGCGTTGCGATCGGAACAATCAGGATGCCCGACAGCGCGCCGATCACCGAGGCGAACAGGAACGCGATCTGGCCCGACAGCGAGGTGCGGATGCCGGCGAGCCGCGCGCCGAGCCGGTTCACCGCGGTGGCGCGCAACGCCTTGCCGTACAGCGTCAGCCCGAAGAACAGCCACAGCGCGACGATGAAGGCGATGGTCGCGGCATAGACCGCAAGACTCTGGCCGGTGAAGCGCAGCGCGCCGACGGTGAGCGCGGCATCCGCCAGCGGCGGTCCGCGCTGGCCTTCGGCGCCGAAGAACAGCAGGCCCAGTCCCTGCATCGCGAAGTGCGAACCGACCGAGGCGATCAAGAGCACCAGCACCGAGGTGTGCGCCAGCGGCTGGAAGGCGAGGCGATAGAGGAACAGGCCGATCGAGGCCACGATCGCCAGCGACAGCAAGGCCGCGACCGGGCCAGGCACGCGATGGCTCGCCGCCCACAACGTCAGGCCAAGCACGACGGCCGGCAGCACGACATTGACGGCGAAGGCGCGCGCGATCCTGGGCCAATGCAGCCCGCGGCGCGCCGCATAGAGATCGAAGGCAAAGGCGGCGACCCCCATCGCGACCGCGAGTTTGGCCGTGCCCGGCATCTGGCCGGACATCAGCGAGGCATAGGTCAGCGCGCCATAGGTGACGAACTCGCCCTGCGGGATCAGGATCACGCGCGTCACCGCGAACACCAGCACCAGCGCGAGCCCCAGCAGGGCGTAGATCGCGCCGTTGGTGATGCCGTCCTGGATCAGGAACAGCATGATCGTGGAGTTCAAGGCCGGACGCTCCCCCTCGACGAACCGGTCGCGCCGGTCCATTTCCGCCTGAATAGCGCTTGCGGATATTTGATATGGTGGATAACAATTATCAAATATAATCTCAAGGCTGCGCCGCCTTTCCTGGGCTGCGCCGCCTTGGCATATCAGCCTAACGGGACTTTGAACCGCACGCGATGACTGTTTCCAAAACCGCCGTGGCCGACAGCGACAAGGGCCGCAAGGAAGCCGCGGACGACCAGACGGCCGAGGCGCTTCAGCTCGGCGAATTGTCCGGGCTGCTCGGCTATTCGCTGAAGCGCGCGCAGCTGAAGATCTTCGAAGACTTCCTGCGCTGCGTCGCGCCGCTGCAGCTGACGCCCGCGCAGTTTTCCGTGCTGCTGCTGCTGGAGAAGAACCCCGGCCGCAACCAGACCGAGATCGCCAACACGCTGGGCATCCTCCGCCCGAATTTCGTGGCGATGCTGGACGGGCTCGAAAGCCGCGACCTCTGCACGCGGATGCGCTCGACCAACGACCGCCGATCGCATGTGCTGATGCTGACCGACAAGGGCCGCGCGGTGCTGGCGCGCGCCAAGAAGCTGGTGGCGACCAAACACGAGGCGCGGCTCAACGAGTTGCTCGGGCCGGCCAACCGCGCCGCGCTGCTGTCGATGCTGACGCAGGATCGCGGCGGAGTTTTAGTTCGTCATTCTGAGGAGCCGCGTAGCGGCGTCTCGAAGCGATGAAGGCCACCTTCGTGCCTCATAGTTCGAGACGCTGCGATTGCTGCGCTCCTCGCAATGACGAGGACTTCAATCCACCAAAATCACCCTGATATCGTTCACATTGGTCAGCGTCGGGCCGGTCTGCAGCAAATCGCCGGTCGCCGCGAAGAAGGCGGTGGCGTCGTTATTTTCGAGATAGGCGCGCGGATCGAGCCCCTGCGCCTTCATCTTCGCGAATGTCGCGCCATCGATCAGCGCGCCGGCGGGATCGGTGGCCTAGCCCGCGCCGCCGTCGGCGCCGTCGGTGTCGCCGGCGATCGCCGAAATATCTGTCGTGTCCTTCAGCAAATCCGCCAGCGCCAGCGCATATTCCTGATTGGGTCCGCCGCGGCCATTGCCGCGCACGGTCACGGTCAATTCGCCGCCGGAGAGGATCGCGACGCGCTTGCCTCTTGAACGCGCATCGCGCGCCAGCCGCGCGTGATCGGCCGCGACCTCGCGCGCCTCGCCTTCGAGATCGGCGCCGAGATCGATGGTCTCGTAGCCATTGTCTTTTGCGAGCTTGACCGCCGCGTCGAGCGATTGCCGCGGCCGCGCGATCAGCTCGAAACGGGCGTGGGCAAAGGCGCCATCGCCTGCCTTGCAGCTTTCGTTTTTGGGATCGTCGAGCGCGCGGCGGATCGCATCATCGATCTCGAGCTTGTATTTGGCGACGATGGCGCGCGCGTCCTTCAGCGTGGTCGGATCGGGCACGGTCGGACCGGAGGCAATCGCGGATGGATCGTCACGCGGCACGTCGGACACCGCGAGCGTCAAGATCTCGCTCGCGTGCTGCCCGGCGCGCGCCAGCCGCCCGCCCTTGATCCGCGACAGATGTTTGCGCACGGTGTTGACCTCGCCGATCGGCGCGCCCGAGCGCAACAGCGCGCGCGTTAATTTTTGTTTTTGCTCGAAGGTGATGCCTTCGGCCGGCGCGATCCAGTTCGCCGAGCCGCCGCCGGTCAGCAGCACCAGCAGGAGATCGCCGGCTTCGGCGGTCGCGGCGAGTTTCAAGGTATCTTCTGCGCCTTTCAGTCCGGCTTCATCGGGCATGGGATGACCGGCCTCGATCACCCGCACCCGCCGCGTCGGCACGCCGTGGCCATGGCGCGTGGTGGCGATGCCGACCAGCCGTGCTGGATCGAGTTCTTGCGTATCGAGATAATGCGCTTCGGCGGCCGCGGCCATCGCGGCTGCGCCCTTGCCGGCGGCAAGGCAGATCACGCGGCCTTTGGGAATGGAAGGCAGGTGCTGCGCCAGCACCACGCCGGGATGGGCGGCCGCGACCGCAGCTTCGAAGATCGCACGCAACAGGGGACGTCGGTCGGTCATGGGCTCACATCGACGAGCAGACATGTACGGCCGTTATCCATCCTCTCGCCGCAAAAGAAAACCCCCGCAGGTTTGGCCCGCGGGGGTGAAGCGTTGCAAGTGAGGCGGAACTAACCGCCGACGTCGGCGGAGATGACGTCGCCGAACAGCTCCCACTTCTCGCCCTTGAAGCGCATCAGCTGCAACTGGCTGAGCGGGGCGAAGTCGGTCGGCGAGGTGTTGATCTTGACGCCGGGCAGCAGGACTTCGGTACGGAAGTCCTTCAGATTTGCCGCCTGCTTCATGACGTTCTCGCGGGTCAGGTCGTCGCCGCACTGCTTCAGCACCTGGACCAGCGTCTGCGCCACGCCGTAACCGACGATGACGGAGCCGTCGAGCTTGTTGCCTTCGGGGAAGTCCTTGGCAAGGAAGTCGAGGAAGCCCTTCATGCCGGCGTCACTGTCCCACTGCGGGTCGGAAGCGTCCTTCAGGTACGCCGCCGAGATGATGTCCTGCGAGTTCTCGTAACCGGCAGGCTTGAGCACGCTGCCGACCGAAGCCGAGACGTTGTTGAGCAGGTGCAGCGGCTTCCAGCCGAGCTCGGCGTTCTTCTTGATCGCCTGCGCCGCGAACTTCGGCGTGGTGATGTTGAAGAACACGTCGGCGCCCGAGGCCTTCAGCTTGACGATGTGATTGTCGATCGAGGGTTCGGTGGTCTCATAGCTTTCCTCGGCGATGATCATCGTGGCCGCCTTGGCGCCGAGCTCGTCCTTGATGCCCTTCAGATAGTCCTTACCGTAGTCGTCGTTCTGATAGAGGATCGCGATCTTGGCGTCGGGCTTCTCCTTCAGGAGCCACTTGCCGTAGATGTGCGATTCGCTCTGGTAGGAAGGCTGCCAGCCCATCGTCCAGGGGAAGTCCTTCGGATCGTTCCACTTGGTGGCGCCGGTCGCGACGAACAGCTGCGGCACCTTCTTGGCGTTCATGTATTTGTGGATCGCCGAGTTGGAGGGCGTGCCGAGCGAGTTGAAGACGAAGAGCACCTCGTCGCTCTCGACCAGCTTGCGGGCCTGCTCGACGGCCTTCGGCGGCGAGTAGCCGTCGTCATAGGAAATGAAGTTGATCTTGCGGCCGTTGATGCCGCCCGCCGCGTTGATCTTGTTGAAGTAGGCCTGCTCGGTCTTGCCGATCACGCCGTAGGCGGATGCCGGCCCCGAATAGGGCATGATGTTGCCGATCTTGATTTCGGCGTCGGTGGCGCCGGTATCGTATTTCTTCTGCGCGAGCGCGCCGCTGGTGGAAGCGGCGAACAGGGCCAGCGCGGTCGAGGCGATGGCCAGACGAGTGGCGTGCATCAAGTTTCTCCCTTTCAGAATTCCGAATGATCGATATCGCGGCCCCTTGACCGGAGGCTCTTGTTTCGATTGGCGCGTTCGATACCATTTTGCCGCCTTCGCGACAACAAAAAGCCCCTGCGACAAGTGCGCAGGGGCTGCTTCTTTAGTAGCCAGTTTTGGACGTGATCTAACCGCCGACGTCGGACGCTGATGATGTCGCCGAAGCGCTCCCAGGTCTCGCCCTTGAACCGCATCAGCTGGACCGACGAGATCGGCGCGAAGTCGGTCGCCGAGGTGTTAACCTTGATGCCCGGCAGCAGACCGGGAAGCTCGAGGTCCTTGATGCTCGCCGCCTGCTTCATGATGTTCTCGCGGGTCAGGTCGTTGCCGCAGTTCTTCAGCACGTGAACCAGGCCCTGGGCGACGGTGTAACCGTACATCACGGAAGCGTCGGCGCGGTCGGCCTCCGGGTAGTACTTGTCCAGGAACGCGTTCCAGCCCTTCATGCCGGCGTCGTCCTTCCATTGCGGATCGGTCGGATCCTTGAGGTAGTGCCGAGGAGATGATGTCCTGCGAGGCCTCCATGCCGGCTGGCTTGATCACGCTGCCGATCGAGGCCGAGACGTTGTTGAGGAAGTGCAGCGGCTTCCAGCCGATCTCGGCGTTCTTCTTGATCGCCTGCGCCGCGAATTTCGGCGTGGTGATGTTGAAGAACACGTCGGCGCCGGAGGCCTTCAGCCTGACGATGTGCGAGTCGATGGTGGGCTCGGTGGTCTCGTAGCTTTCCTCGGCGACGATCAGGGACTGGCCCTTTGCGCCGAGGCCGTCCTTGAAGCCCTTCAGATAGTCCTTGCCGTAATCGTCGTTCTGGTAGAGCACGCGCGATCTTGGCGTTCGGCGTGGTTCTTCAGGATGTATTTGGCGTAGATCTGCGCCTCGCTCTGGTAGTTGGGCTGCCAGCCCATGGTCCAGGGGAACTCCTTCGGATCGTTCCACTTGGTGGCGCCGGTGGCGACGAACAGCTGCGGCACCTTCTTCGAGTTCATGTATTTCTGGATCGCCGTGTTCGGCGGGGTGCCGAGCGAGTTGAAGATCAGCAGCACCTCGTCGCTCTCGACCAGCTTGCGCGCCTGCTCGACCGTCTTCGGCGGCGAGTAGCCGTCGTCATAGGAGATGAAGTTGATCTTGCGGCCGTTGATGCCGCCTTCGGCGTTGATCTTGTTGAAGTAGGCTTGCTCGGTCTTGCCGATCACGCCATAGGCGGAGGCGGGTCCGCTGTAGGGCATGATGTTGCCGATCTTGATTTCGGTGTCGGTGGCGCCGATGTCGTATTTGCCCTTCTGGGCGAAGGCGGAAGTCGAGGCCAGCGCGATTGTCAGGGCAGCCGAAAGCAGCCCCAATCGCATGCGGATAGCAGGCATTTCTGTCTCCCTTGTGGGTTGATGTGTCGCATTGTTGGAGCGGGAGCACTTCGCGGCCCTTGGGCCGGCATTGAATACCTTCCGCCATCGACCGGCAACAAAAAGCCCCCCGCGGCGTGCGCGCGGGGGGCGTCATTTAGTCGAACGTTCCACCCCGCGCTGCCCGCGGCGTGGAATATTAACTTGAGTTAGTTGCTCAAATCGCCGGAGATGATCTCGCCGAACAGATCCCACTTCTCGCCCTTGAAGCGCATCATCTTGAGCTGGCTGATCGGCGCGAAGTCGGTCGGCGAGGTGTTGATCTTGACGCCCGGCAACAGCGTGTCGGTCTCGAAATCCTTCAGGCTCGCCGCCTGCTTCATGACGTTCTCGCGCGTGAGGTCGTCGCCGCACTGCTTCAGCACCTGCACCAGCGTCTGCGCGGCGCCATAGCCGTACACGACAGAGCCGTCGAGCTTGTTGGCGTCGGGATAGTACTTCGCCAGGAACTCGAAGAATTTCTTCATGCCGGGATCGTTGTCCCACTGCGGATCCGCGCCGTCCTTGGCGTAGGCGGCCGAGAGCATGCCTTGCGCGTTCTCGAAGCCGGCCGGCTGCAGCACGCCGCCGACCGAGGCCGAGACGTTGGAGACGATGTGCATCGGATGCCAGTCGATCTCGGCGAGCTTCTTGATCGCCTGGGCCGCGAATTTCGGCGTCGTGATGGAGATGAACACGTCGGCGCCGGTCGCCT
This sequence comes from uncultured Alphaproteobacteria bacterium, assembly GCA_963732085.1. GTDB lineage: Bacteria > Pseudomonadota > Alphaproteobacteria > Rhizobiales > Xanthobacteraceae > Bradyrhizobium. The sequence goes on from CAVSYJ010000005.1 coordinate 876,094, forward strand.
TCAGCTTGACGATGTGGCCGTCGATCGAGGGCTCGGTAGGTCTCATAGCTTTCCTCGGCTGTTATCATCGACGCCTTGGCGCCGAAACCGTCCTTCAAGCCCTTGAGGTAGTCCTTGCCGAAATCGTCGTTCTGGTAGAGCACCGCGATCTTGCCGTCCGGCTTCTCCTTCAGCAGGTATTTGGCGTAGATGCGTGCTTCGCTCTGGTAGGAGGGCTGCCAGCCCATCGTCCAGGGGAAATCCTTCGGATCGTTCCACTTGGTGGCGCCGGTGGCGACGAACAGCTGCGGCACCTTCTTGGCGTTCATGTACTTCTGGATCGCCGAGTTGGACGGCGTGCCGAGCGGGTTGAACACGACGAGCACCTCGTCGCTCTCGACGAGCTTGCGCGCCTGCTCCACGGCCTTCGGCGGCGAGTAGCCGTCGTCATAGGAGATGAAGTTGATCTTGCGGCCGTTGATGCCGCCTTCGGCATTGATCTTGTTGAAGTAGGCCTGTTCCGTCTTGCCGATCACGCCATAGGCCGAGGCCGGCCCGCTATAGGGCATGATGTTGCCGATCTTGATCTCGGTGTCGGTGGCGCCGGTATCGTATTTCTTCTGCGCGAGCGCGGTTGACGAAGTCAGGGCGAAGGCCGCCGCCGCAATCACGGCAGCATGAAGTCTGGACGGACGCATCGTTTCTTTACTTCTCCTTAAGTCACCTGCGGAATCTGCCCGCCAGCTGTTGGCCGACGATGGCTACCTGCCTCGCGCCGTGCGGCACCAGGAAGATCACGAGGAACAGCAGCACGCCGAACACGGCGCCGGAGAGGCCCTTGGAGATGCTCTCCGAGATGTTCGGCACGAAGATGATGAAGGCGGCCCCGACGAACGATCCGGGCAGCCAGCCGACGCCGCCGACCACCATTCCGAGGAACAGCGAGATCGCGAACGTGATGGTGTAGCTGTCGGGCGCCACGAACTGCACGGCGATCGCGCCGAGCCCGCCGGCAACGCCGGTGATCCCGGCGCTGACGCCGAACGCCAGCGTCTTGTAGAGCGCGACATTGACGCCCATCGAGGAGGCCGCGATCTCGTTGTCGCGGATCGACATGAAGGCGCGGCCGGAGCGCGAGCGCAGCAGGTTGATGGACCACAGATAGATCGCAACCGTGATCGCGAGCGTGAAGTAGTAGAGCCACATGTCCTGGGACATTTTCAGATGCATCGCCTTCAGCGCGCTCTCGATGATTTCCGGCGCGTCCGGCTTGGTGACGACGAGGCCCTGCACGCCGCCGGTCCAGTGCTCGAAATAGCCGAGCTTGAGCAGTTGCGGCATCGCGGTCGCCAGCGCAAAGGTCGCCAGCGCCAGATAGACGCCGGACAGGCGCAGCGCCGGCTGGCCGAACAGGAAACCGAACGCGAAGCAGATGATGCCCGCGATCGGCAAGGTCAGCGCGTAGTTGACGTTGAACTGCTCCATCAGGATCGCGGAGGTGTAGGCGCCGACCGCGTAGAACGCGCTCTGGCCGAGCGAGAACTGGCCGCTGCCGCCGGTCAGGATGTTCAGCGCCAGCACCGCAAGCCCGTAGATCAGCAGCATCGTCAACTGGAAGATGATGAAGTTCTTGACCAGCAGCGGGATCACCAGCAGCAGCACCAGCACCACCAGCGAGGTGCCGGCGCCGAGCGTCATGGCGCGCTTCGGAACGGCTTCTACGGCCTGGCCTTCGGCGACGACTTCGGCTTCGTCAGCAGCGCTCATGATCAAACTCTCTTGATGATGGGCCGGCCGAACAGGCCGGCGGGTTTGACGACCAGGACGGTGACGATCAGCGCGAGCGCGATCGGCAGTTTCAGCTCATTGCCCACGCCGGGGATGTAGGTGCCGGCGAGATTCTCGAAGATGCCGACCAGGAAGCCGCCGATCACGGCGCCGAGCGGCGAGGTGAGGCCGCCGAGCACGGCCGCGGCGAAGCCGTAGATCAGCGACGCCGCCCATCATGTTCGGCTCGAGGAACACCACCGGTGCGATCAGCATGCCGGCGATCGACGCCGATCGCGGCCGCCATGCCCCAGCCCAGCGCGATCATCCAGGAGGTGTTGATGCCGACCAGCCGCGCCAATTCCGGCACCGAGGCGGCGGCGCGCATCGCCAGTCCCATCCGCGTGTACTGGAAGAAGAAGTAGAGCGCGATCAGCAGCAGGAAGGTCACGCCGATCATGCCGGCCTGGTGGGTCGAGATCAGCTGGCTGCCGAGGAACGGCGAGGAGCCGAACGGGGTCGGATATTGCTTGATGGTGAAGTCCCAGATCAGGCCGGCGCAGGAGTTGATGATCGAGAACAGCGCGATGAAGCCGGCGACGTTGGTCAGGATCGGCGCCTTGGCGAGCGGCTTGAACAGGGTGCGCTCGATCGCGATGCCGGCGGCGAAGGAGAAGGCCAGCGTGAGCACGAAGGCGATCCAGTAGGGGATGCCCCACTGCATCAGCTGCCAGGAGATGAAGGTCGAGAACATCGCCATTTCGCCCTGCGCGAAATTGAGATGGTCGATCGCCTGGTAGATCATGACCACGGCGAGCGCCATGCAGGCATAGATCGCGCCGGTGGAAATGCCGGCCAGGATTTGGTTGGTGAAAAGCTCCATGGGCCGGCTCTCCTAAGTGTGCGGAGTCGGGTTGAACTGTAGCGGAGGCGGAAGTGCCACCCCTCCAGGGGAGGGTGGGACCGAATGCGCGGATAGATCGATCTCATCATCTCATCAGTATCCGAGATAAGATTTGCGAACGTCTTCGTTGTTCGCGATGTCGCCGGCCGCCCCGGACATCACGATCCGGCCGGTCTCGATCACATAGGCCTGGTCGGCGAGCTCGAGCGCCAGCTGCGCGTTCTGCTCGACCACCAGGATGGTGACCTTGTCCTCGCGGTTGATCTTGCCGAGGATCTTGAAGAGGTCGCGCACGACCAGCGGCGCGAGCCCGAAGGACGGCTCGTCCAGCAGCATCAGGCGCGGGCGCAGCATCAGCGCGCGGGCGACCGCCAGCATCTGCTGCTCGCCGCCGGACAGCGTGCCGGCCTGCTGGGTGTAGCGCTCTTTCAGCACCGGGAAATGCTCGTACATGCGCTCGATATCGGAAACGATGCCGGCCTTGTCCTTGCGGCTGATGGCGCCGAGCTGCAGGTTCTCCTCCACCGTCATGGTGGTGAAGGTGCCGCGGCCCTGCGGCACATGCGCGATGCCGAGCCGCACGATGTTTTCGGTGGAGCGGCCGGACAGCGCCGCGCCTTCGAATTCGACGGCGCCGGTCGAGCGCACCATGTTGCAGATCGCGCGCAGCGTGGTGGTCTTGCCGGCGCCGTTGGCGCCGAGCAGCGTGGTGAGCGAGCCCTCGTTGAGCGAGAAGGTCAGGCCGTGCAGCGCCTGCACCTGGCCGTAATAGGCGCGCAGATCCTTGACGTTGAGCATCGCCGTCATTGGTCCTTGCTCCCGAGATAGGCCTTGATGACGTCGGGATCGGCCTGCACCTGGGCCGGCGTGCCCTCGGCGAGCTTCTTGCCGAAATTCAGCGCCACCACGTGGTCGGCGATCGACATCACGAGCCCCATGTGATGCTCGACCAGCAGCACGGTGATCTTGCGGTCGCTGCGGATCTTGCGAATGAGGTCGCCGAGCACATAGACCTCTTCATGGTTGAGGCCGCCGGCGGGTTCGTCGAGCAGCAGGATCTTCGGTTCGGCGGCGAGCGCGCGCGCAAGCTCGACGCGCTTCTGGGTGCCGAAGGGCAGGCCCGACACCGCGGTGTGGGCGACGCTTTCGAGATCGAGATAGCCGAGGATGTCGTGCACCTTCTTGTTCATCTCGGCTTCGCCGCGGCGGACCCAGCCGAGCTTGAGCGCGTCGCTGACGATGTCGGAATTGGTGCGGGAATGCGTGCCGACGCGGACATTGTCGAGCACCGAGAGGTTCTGGAACAGCGCGACGTTCTGGAAGGTGCGGCCGATGCCGATCTCGGCGATGCGGTGCGCGGGCCGCGTCAGGATGCTTGACCCTTCCAGCAGGATGTCGCCGGAACTCGGCTGGTAGAGCCGGCTGAGGCAATTGAAGAGCGTGGTCTTGCCGGCGCCGTTGGGACCGATCAGGCCGAGGATCTGGCCCTGGTGCATGTCAAAGGACACGCCGTTCAACGCGATGATGCCGCCGAACACGACGCTGACGTCGCGAACCGCGAGCAGGGGAGATTGTCCCTGCGCGAGCTGGGCCTGCGTCATGACGCCTCGCCCAACGAAAAAGAGCGCCTACCTGATGCCCTCGGCAACACGTGCAAGTTTCCCTCCTGATCGCTTCTGTTCTTTTTTTGATTGTGTCAGCTGCGGCGACATTCCCCCGAGCGCCGCCTCGATGTTCCTTACCATCGCCAACAGGCGAGGTCCAATATCGTTGCGCAAGCGGTCTTCCGTGAAGCGGAACGCCGGCGCGCCACAATTAAAGGCATAGGGGCCGGTCCCGTCATTTAACTTTAGTGCTACGCCGGCGGCGGAGATGTCGTCCTGCCAGTCGCCCGCGGAAATCGTGAAGCCGTATTTCGCAACCGTCTCTCCGGAGCGCTCGATGCCCTCGCGCATCTTCGTCCAGCGGCTGCCGTAATGTTCGCGCAGCTCGCGCATCAAATTGGTGCGTTCCTCGGGCGAGAGCGCCCAGAAATAGGCGCGGCCCATTGCCGTGGTCGCGATGGGTATCCGCGAACCGACGTCGAGCTGAACGCCGAGCGTCAGCCCGTTACGGCTCTGGCCGAAATAGATCATGCTGTGACGGTCGCGCCCGCCGACGGCGACCGCGCCACCGGTTTCGCGCATCACTTCCTCGCGGAACGGCTCGGACAAATGACGAACGCCGAGATTGGCCAGCGCCGCATAGCCGAGCGACATCGCCGACGGCGTCAACTGATACTTCTCAAAGCGCGGAACCGGCGTAAGATAACCCAGCTTGGTCAGGGTATAGGTCAGCCGCGAGACCGTGGGCTTCGGCAGATTGGTGCGGGCCGCGATCTCCTGATTGCCGAGGAGGCCGTCATTGGGCTGGAAAGCGCGCAACACATCGAGGCCGCGAGACAGCGCGACGACAAAGCTGCGATCGGTCGCACCTTTCCTGGGAGAGCGTTTCATGTCCCGCCGTTTTACGGTCCTCGTTGACAAGGGAGGTGCTTCAAAATAACCCTCGCTGTCAAGATGTGGAATTTAGTTTCGCTGTGCGGAACTAACTTCAGAGGGTGCCGGTCGCCGCAAGACGCAGCACCAGGACACTAGCCAAAACCGCAAAACCAAAGCCGCAACCAAGAACAAATTACCCAAGGGAGCGTAGCGTGAACGAAGTGGTCAAGCTCGAACGTCACGACGTCGTCGGCATCGTCACCGTCGACAGTCCTCCGGTCAACGCGCTGAGCGCCGCGGTCCGCGGCGGCATTCTGGAATGCATGAAGAAGGCGATCGCCGATCCCGAAGTGAAGGCGATCGTATTGACCTGCGCCGGCCGCACCTTCATTGCCGGCGCCGACATCACCGAATTCGGCAAGCCGCCGAAGCCGCCCGGCCTGCACGAGGTGCTGACCGAGATGGAGAACTCGCCGAAGCCGATCGTGGCCGCGATCCACGGCACCGCGCTCGGCGGCGGCCTCGAAGTTGCGCTCGCCTGCCACTTCCGTGTCGCCGTCAAGGAAGCCCGCCTTGGGCTGCCCGAGGTGAAGCTCGGTCTGTTGCCCGGCGCCGGCGGCACGCAGCGCCTGCCGCGCGCGGTGGGGCCCGAGCTCGCCGTCAAGATGATCGTCGGCGGCGATCCGATCTCCGCCTCCGAAGCGCTCAAGAACGGCCTGATCGAGGAGATCGTCGAGGGTCCGGCCTCCGGCGGCGAAGCCTTTGCGCGCAAGGTGCTCGCCGAGAAGCGTCCGCTGCGCAAGCTGCGCGACGATGACAGCAAGCTCGCGGCGGCCAAGGCCGACCGCTCGATCTTCACCAATGCGGTCGCGGCCATGACCAAGCGTGCGCGAGGGCTGGAAGCCCCTTTCGCCGCCGCTGACGCCGTCGGTGCGGCGATCGATCTGCCGTTCGACGAAGGCCTGAAGAAGGAGCGCGAGGGTTTCCTCAAGCTCGTCTCCTCCGACCAGTCCAAGGCGCAGCGCTACGCGTTCTTTGCCGAGCGCGAGGCCTCCAAGGTTGCGGGCGTGCCTGACGGCACCAAGCCGCGCGATGTCAAGCAGGTCGCCATCATCGGCGCCGGCACCATGGGTGGCGGCATCGCGATGTCCTTTGCCAATGCCGGCATCCCGGTCACCTTGATCGAGATGAACGAGGATAATCTCAAACGCGGCATGGGCGTGATGCAGAAGAACTGGGAAGCGACGGCCGCGCGGGGTGGTATCCCCGCTGACGCGCCCGCCAAGCGCATGGCGCTGATATCAGGCAAGGTCGGCCTCGAGAACGTCAAGGACGCCGACCTCGTGATCGAGGCGGTGTTCGAGACCATGGCGGTCAAGAAGGAAGTGTTCGGCAAGCTCGATCAATTCGCCAAGCCGGGCGCGGTGCTGGCCTCCAACACCTCCTATCTCAACATCGACGAGATCGCGAAGGAAACCAAGCGGCCGCAGGACGTGCTCGGCATGCACTTCTTCTCGCCGGCCAACGTCATGAAGCTGTGCGAGATCGTGCGCGCGGCCAAGACCGCGCCGGACGCGCTTACCACGGCCGTCGCTGTCGCGCGAAAAATCGCCAAGGTGCCGGCGGTGGTCGGCGTCTGCGACGGTTTCGTCGGCAACCGCATGCTGGCGCAGCGCGGCAAGCAGGCCGAGAAGCTGCTGTTCGAAGGCGCGCTGCCGCAGCAGGTCGACGCCGTCGTCACCAAGTTCGGCATGCCGATGGGACCGTTCGCGATGGGCGATCTCGCCGGCCTCGACATCGGCTGGCGCTCGCGCAAGGACCGCGGCCTCAAGTCGGAGATCGCGGACGCGCTGTGCGAGGCCGGCCGCTTCGGCCAGAAGACCGGCAAGGGCTATTACAAATATGAAGGCGGCTCGCGCTCGCCGCTGCCCGATCCCGACGTCGAGAAGCTGATCGACGAGACGCTGCAGAAGCTCGGCAAGAAGCGCCGCAACGTCAGCGACGACGAGATCCTCGAGCGCATGATGTACCCGATGATCAACGAGGGCGCGAAGATCCTCGACGAGGGCGTCGCGGCGCGGCCGAGCGACATCGACGTGATCTGGCTCTATGGCTATGGCTGGCCGATCTATCGCGGCGGTCCGATGTTCTGGGCCGACAGCATTGGCCTCAAGCACATCGCCGACCGGCTGGCTTTCTATGCGAAGGAGACCAACGATCCCTCGCTCGAGCCGGCGCCGCTGCTCAAGCGCCTCGCGGCCGAGGGCAAGACGTTCGCTTCGCTCGCCTCCGAGAAGTCGAAAGCGGCGTGATGGGTCTTGAACGTGGGGTGATGAGCTTTCGCTCTGCAACGAGTCGCGCTCTGCTCCCCTCCCCCTTGCGGGGAGGGGTCGGGGGTGGGGGTCGTCTGACCCGAACGCTCGTAGTGTACCCCCCTCCCTGAACCCTCCCCCGCCAGGGGGGAGGGGAACGGAAACACTGTGCCCTCCTCACAATAAAGAATTACGATGCCCCATCCCGGCGAACAATTTTATCCCGAAGGCGTGCGGTGGGACGCACCGATTTCACAGGGCACCTTGCCCGACCTGCTGTCGCAGGCGGCTGCCGAGTACGGCGACCGCACGGCAATCGAATTCCGCGACCGCCCGATCACCTATACGCAGCTTGAACAACTCGCCGAGGTCGCGGCGTCCGCGTTCCTGCGCGCCGGCTACGGCAAGGACACCTCGGTGGCGCTGTTCCTCGGCAATACGCCGGACCATCCCGCCAATTTCTTCGGCGCGCTGAAGGCCGGCGCCCGCGTCGTGCATCTGTCGCCGCTCGACGGCGAGATCGCGCTGTCGCACAAGCTGTCCGACTCCGGCGCGCGCGTGCTGGTCACCAGCAATCTGTCGGCGCTGCTGCCGACCGCGCTGAAATTCCTGGCCAAGGGTCTGCTTGATCGTCTCATTGTTTGCGAGGACGACAATTGGGGCAAAATCAATACGCCGCAGACCGCGCTGCCCGATGATCCCAGGGTGATCACCTACAAGAGCTTCGTCGACGGTGCGACCAAGCCCAAGCAATGGCCCGCGATCTCGCCCGGCGACATCGCGCTCCTGCAATATACCGGCGGCACCACGGGTCTGCCGAAGGGCGCCATGCTGTCCCACGGCAATCTCACCGCGGCGGTCTCGATCTACGACGTCTGGGGCAAGGCCGCGCGTGCCGAACGCGGCGACCCGATCGAGCGCGTGATCTGCGTGCTGCCGCTGTTTCATATTTTCGCGCTGACGGTGGTGATGCTGTCCTGCCTGCGCCGCGGCCACCTGATCTCGCTGCACCAGCGCTTCGACGTCGAAAGCGTGATGCGCGACATCGAGGTCAAGCGCGCCACCGTCTTTCCCCGGCGTGCCGACCATGTGGATCGCGATCGCGGCATTGCCCGATCTCGACAAGCGCGATTTCTCCTCGCTGCGCACGGCGGGCTCCGGCGGCGCGCCGCTGCCGGTCGAGGTCGCCGCGATCTTCGAGCGCAAGGTCGGCATGAAGCTGCGCTCCGGCTGGGGCATGACGGAGACCTGCCCGGCCGGCACCGCGCATCCCGACAACGGACCGGACAAGCCCGGCTCGGTCGGCGTGGCGTTACCCGCCATCGAGATGGACGTGGTGTCGCTCGACGATCCCACCAAGGTGCTTGGGGATGGCGAGACCGGCGAGATCCGCATTCGCGGACCGAACGTCACCCGCGGCTACTGGAACAGGCCTGAGGAAACCGCGCAGGCGTTTGTCGGCGACCGCTTCCTCACCGGCGACATCGGCTATCGCGACGAGGAAGGCTACTTCTTCCTGGTCGACCGCAAGAAGGACATGATCATCTCCGGCGGCTTCAACGTCTATCCGCAGATGATCGAGCAGGCGATCTACACGCATCCGAGCGTGTACGAGGTGATCGTGATCGGCATTCCCGACGATTATCGCGGCGAGGCGTCGAAAGCCTTCATCACGCTGCGCCCCGACGCCAAGCCGTTTTCGCTGGATGAGCTGCGCGCCTTCCTCACCGGCAAGCTCGGCAAGCACGAGCTGCCGGCCGCGCTGGAATTCGTCAAGGAGCTGCCGCGCACGCCGGTCGGCAAGCTGTCGCGCCACGAGTTGCGCAATCGCGCAGCAATCGGCGCTGAAGAAAAAGATCGCGTAGGAGTTTTCTTAAGCCTCAAAGGAGGATCCGATGGATCTCGCTTTTACCAAGGAAGAGCTGGCGTTCCGTGAAGAGGTGCGGGCGTTTTTCCGCGACAACGTGCCGCCGGACACGCGGCGCAAGCTGCAGGAAGGCCGTCATCTGTCCAAGGACGAGATGGTGACCTGGTGGCGCATCCTCAACAAGAAGGGCTGGGGCGTCTCGCACTGGCCGAAGGAATATGGCGGCACGGGGTGGACCTCGGTGCAGAGCTACATCTTCAACGAGGAGCTGCAGATGCACCCGGCGCCGGCGCCGCTCGCCTTCGGCGTCAGCATGGTCGGTCCCGTCATCTACACCTTCGGCAACGAGACGCAGAAGAAGCAGTATTTGCCGCGCATCGCCAATGTCGACGACTGGTGGTGCCAGGGCTTCTCCGAGCCGGGCTCGGGCTCCGACCTCGCCTCGCTCAAGACCAAGGCCGAGCGCAAGGGCGACAAGTACATCATCAACGGCCAGAAGACCTGGACCACGCTGGCCCAGCACGCCGACATGATCTTCTGCCTGTGCCGCACCGACCCGGGCGCGAAGAAGCAGATGGGCATTTCCTTCATCGTGTTCGACATGAAGTCGAAGGGCGTCACCGTGCGGCCGATCGAGACCATCGACGGCGGCGTTGAGGTCAACGAAGTCTTCTTCGACGACGTCGAGGTGCCGGTCGAGAACCTGATCGGCGAGGAGAACAAGGGCTGGGATTACGCCAAATTCCTGCTCGGCAACGAGCGCACCGGGATTGCGCGGGTCGGCGTCTCCAAGGAGCGGCTGCGCCGCATCAAGGACCTGGCGTCGAAGGTCGAACAGAACGGCAAGCCCGTGATGGAAGACCAGGGTTTCCGCGAGAAACTCGCCGCGGTCGAGATCGAGCTGAAGGCGCTGGAGCTGACGCAGCTGCGCGTCGTCGCCGACGAGGGCAAGCACGGCAAGGGCAAGCCCAATCCGGCGTCCTCGGTCCTGAAGATCAAGGGCTCGGAGATCCAGCAGGCCACCACCGAGCTGCTGATGGAGGTGATCGGGCCGTTCGCCGCGCCCTATGACGAGCATGGCGAGGACGGCTCCAACGAGGCGATGGACTGGACCGCGCAGATCGCGCCGAGCTATTTCAACAACCGCAAGGTCTCGATCTACGGCGGCTCCAACGAGATCCAGCGCAACATCATCAGCAAGGCGGTGCTGGGGCTGTGAGTTCTTCTCCCCCTCTCCCCGCTCTTGCGGGGAGAGGGTTGGGGTGAGGGGCCTCTCTCCGAGCAGGGATCGTCGAGAGACCTGTACCCCCTCACCCGGATCGCTGACGCGATCCGACCTCTCCCCGCACGCGGGGAGAGGTGAAGAGCTCCCGGCAAGAGTTTGTAGTTAAGGAAACGAAGAAAATGGATTTCGATTTGACCGAGGAGCAGCGGCTTCTCAAGGACAGCGTCGACGGGTTGCTCACCGACTCCTACGACTTCGAGGCGCGCAAGAAATATCAAAAGGAAAAAGGCGGCTGGAGCAAGTCGGTCTGGAGCAAGCTCGCCGAGCAGGGCCTGCTGGGCCTGCCCTTTGCCGAAGCCGACGGCGGCTTCGGCGCCGGCGCGGTCGAGACCGCGATCGTGATGGAGGCGCTCGGCAAGGCGCTGGTGCTGGAGCCCTATCTCGCCACGGTGGTGGTCGGCGGCGGCTTCCTGCGCCATGGCGGCTCGGACGCGCAGAAGGCCGCGCACATTCCCGGCATCATTGACGGCAGCAAGACTTTTGCCTTTGCGCAACTCGAAAAGAACTCGCGCTACGATCTCGCCGACGTTTCGACCACGGCGAAGAAGAAGGGCGAGGTTTACGTGATCGACGGCGAGAAGTTCGTCGTCGTCAACGGCGAGAATGCGGATACGCTCATCGTCACCGCGCGCACCAAGGGCAATCGCCGCGACAAATCAGGCATCGGCGTGTTCATCGTGCCGGCCAATGCGAAGGGCGTGACGCGCAAGGGCTATCCGACCCAGGACGGCCTGCATGCCGCCGACGTCACCTTCACCGGCGTCGAGGTCGGCGCGGACGCCGCGATCGGCGATCCCGAAAATGCGTTGGCCCTGATCGAGCGCGTGGTCGACGAGGCCCGCACCGCGATGTGCGCGGAGGCGGTCGGCGCGATGGACGAGTCGCTCAAGACCACGGTCGAGTACATCAAGACGCGGAAACAGTTCGGCGTTGCGATCGGCACCTTCCAGGCGCTGCAGCACCGGGCGTCGGACATGTTCGTGGCGCTGGAGCAGGCGCGCAGCATGTCGATGTTCGCGACCATGGCCGCCGACTTCGACGATCCGAAGGAGCGCGCCCGCGCCGTCGCTGCGGCGAAAGTGCAGATCGGCAAGTCCGGCAAGTTCGTCGGCCAGCAATCGATCCAGCTGCATGGCGGCATCGGCATGACGCAGGAGGCGAAGATCGGCCACTATTTCAAGCGGCTGACCATGATCGAGAACACCTTCGGCGACACCGACTATCATCTGCGCCGCGTCACCGACGCCGGCGGGTTGATTTAATTCTTTGTCGTCATTGCGAGCGAAGCGAAGCAATCCATTCCTCAGCTTGCTGAAGCATGGATTGCTTCGTCGCTTCGCTCCTCGCAATGACGACGAGGGAGGAGCAACAACAATGAAAAACACCCCGTTCGATCTCTCAGGCCAGGTCGCCGTCGTCACCGGCTCGAGCCGCGGCATCGGCCAGCTCCTCGGCGGAATTGCTGGCGAAGCTCGGCGCCAAGGTCGTGATCTCCTCGCGCAAGGCGGACGCCTGTCACGAGGTCGCCGACGGCATCAAGAAATCCGGCGGCGATGCGCATGTCATTGCCTGCAACATCTCGCGCCATGACGAAGTGAAGGCGCTGATCGATGGCACCACGAAGCACTACGGCAAGATCGACATCCTGGTCTGCAACGCCGCGGTGAATCCCGTATTACGGCCCGCTGCTCGACATCAAGGACGAGGCCTTCGACAAGATCATGGGCAGCAACGTCAAGAGCAACATCTGGCTCTGCGCGCTGGCGATCCCCGGGATGGCCGCGCGCGGCAAAGGCTCGGTCGTCATCATCTCCTCGATCGGGGGCATGCGCGGCTCGACCGTGATCGGCGCCTACGGCATTTCGAAAGCCGCCGACTTCGCGCTCGCCCGCAGCCTCGCCGGCGAATGGGGCCCGAAGGGCGTGCGCGTCAACTGCGTGGCGCCGGGCCTGGTCAAGACCGATTTCGCCCGCGCGCTGTGGGAGGACGAGGAGCGCTTGAAGCGCCGCTGCGCCACCACGCCGTTGCGCCGGATCGGCGAGCCCGACGAGATCGCGGGCGCGGTCGCCTATCTCGCCTCCGATGCGTCGACCTTCATGACCGGGCAGACCATCGTGGTCGATGGCGGCGTCACGACGGCGGCGGCGTAGTCTTTCTTCTCCCTCTCCCCGCTCTTGCGGGCGCTTGACGAGAGGATGTTGGGGTGAGGGGCCTCGCTTCGCGAGTTCTGTGCGAATTGACGGACCTGTACCCCCTCACCCGGATCGCATCTGGCGATGCGATCCGACCTCTCCCCGCAAGCGGGGCGAGGTGAAGAGGCAGCGTCACGCGTTGCGCCTTCTTGACCTTCTTCCAGCAATCCGCTGTCCTCGGACATCACAAGAAACGTTCCGGGAAGAACCGCCAAGGAAATCTGCCATGTCCCACATCCTGGCCATCGATCAGGGCACCACGTCCTCGCGCGCGATCGTGTTCCGCGCCGACATCTCGATCGCGTCCGTGGCGCAGCAGGAATTCCCGCAGCACTTTCCGGCGTCGGGCTGGGTCGAGCACGAGCCCGAGGACATCTGGACCTCGACGATTGCGGTGTGCCGCGAGGCGCTGACAAAAGCGAACCTCGCGGCCAAGGACATCGCCGCGATCGGCATCACCAACCAGCGCGAAACCACCGTGGTGTGGGACCGCGCCACGGGGAAGGCCGTGCATCGCGCCATCGTCTGGCAGGATCGCCGCACCGCCGACATCTGCGCCAAGCTCAAGAGCGACGGCCACGAGCCCGTCATCACGCAAAAGACCGGCCTGATCATCGATCCCTATTTCTCCGGCACGAAAGTCGCATGGATCCTCGACCAGGTGCCCGGCGCGCGCAAACGCGCGGAGGCCGGCGAACTCCTGTTCGGCACCGTCGACTCCTATCTCTTGTGGCGGCTCACCGGCGGCAAGGTGCATGCGACCGACGCCACCAACGCCTCGCGCACGCTGCTGTTCAACATCCACACCGGGCAGTGGGACGACGAGCTGCTGAACATCCTGCGCGTGCCGCGCTCGATGCTGCCTGAGGTGAAGGACTCCTCGGCGAAATTCGGCGACAGCGTGGCGGATATGTTCGGCGGCGCGATCGCGATCTCGGGCATCGCCGGCGACCAGCAGGCCGCGACCATCGGGCAGGCCTGCTTCACGCCGGGCATGATCAAGTCGACCTACGGCACCGGCTGCTTCGCGCTGCTCAATACCGGCAGCACGCCGGTCGTCTCGAAGAACAAGCTGCTCACCACCATCGCCTATCAGCTCGGCGGGCAAACGCACCTACGCGCTGGAAGGCTCGATCTTCGTCGCCGGCAGCGCGGTGCAGTGGCTGCGCGACGGGCTCGGCCTCATCAAGCAGGCCGCCGAGACCGGCCCGCTCGCCGACAAGTCCGACTCGACGCAGTCGGTCTATCTGGTGCCGGCCTTCGTCGGCATGGGCGCGCCGTACTGGAATCCGAACGTGCGCGGCGCGCTGTTCGGGCTGACGCGCAACACCGGCCCCGCCGAGCTCGCGCATGCCGCGCTGGAGAGCGTGTGCTACCAGACCTACGATTTGCGCGAGGCGATGCGCGCCGACTGGCCGGAGCGGCAGCGCGGCCAACGTGCTGCGCGTCGACGGCGGCATGACGGCGTCGGACTGGACCATGCAGCGGCTCGCCGATCTGCTCGGATGCGCCGGTCGACCGCCCTGTCATCCAGGAGACCACCGCGCTCGGCGCCGCCTATCTCGCGGGGCTTGCAGGCCGGCGTCTATCCCGAGCCGTCAAAATTCGCCGACAACTGGCGGCTCGAGCACCGCTTCAAGCCGGCCATGAGCGCCGCCACGCGCGAGCGCAAGCTGAAAGGCTGGGCGCGCGCGGTGAAGGGCGTGCTGGCGAGCGATGAGGGGGTGGGGTAATGGCCGACAAAGCGTTGCTCCATCTCAATCTGCATCGCGAATTTTTCGACGCGATCGCCCAAGGCACCAAGAAGACGGAATATCGAGATAGCTCGCCGTACTGGGCTCGGCGCCTTGAAGGCCGCTCCTATGACATAGTCGTCTTCCGCAATGGCTACGGACCGAAAGTCCCTGAGATGTTTGTCCAGTTTCGAGGCGTGCGCAAACGAGGGAAGGGACGCTCTGGCCATTATGCGATCCGCCTCGGAGAAATCTTGACGATCCGACGTTGGCGAAAGCCGAAAACCCGTAGGGCGGATTGCGAAGCGTAATCCGCCGTCGCGCCTACGACGATTCCCCGCCGTCCTTCTCCTGCACCTCCAGCATCGCCTTCAGCGTGTCGTCGCTGAGCTTGCCGTTGGGGGAGGGGACGCGCCGCTCGGCGTTCTCGATCGGCGTCGAATGCGCGGGCAGGGCGGATGCAGCGCGCGGCTGCGTCTTGCGCGAGAGATCTCGCCGGCTCCTCGGTCTCCTCGGTCTCTTCCGTCAAACCTGCGCCGCGCGCGTAGCCGACGCCGCGCTTGCGCCGCGCTTCCTTCGGCTTCGGCGGCTCCGGCGTGTAGATGATCGGCGGCAGGATGTGATGGCGCGACATCGCGGGTCTCAGCTCACCCGCATTGAGCCGCTGATTCGCGCGGAGGGCGCCACTGAAAAATCGGTAATGTGGCTGGTCTTCACCTCGCCCCGCTTTGCGGGGAGAGGTCGGCGCGTAGCGCCGGGTGAGGGGCAGGGCACACTATGGCGGCGGCAATGCTGCTTCGGGTCCGAAGACTCTGTCGCGTCTAACTCAGACTCGCAGTTGCGGAGACTCCCCCTCACCCGAAACCTCCGCTGCGCTCCGGCTTCGACCTCTCCCCGCAGGCGGGGAGAGGTGAAGACCGAAAACCGCTGAACCCTACGAAGTCGTGCCCACCACCCGCCCGCCATGCGGCCGGAACAGCCGGCCCTTCTCCGTCACCAGCACCACCGCCAAGCGAGGCCAGCGTGCAGAGGAAGAACCCGGTCGCGAACGGCACCAGCGTGCCGTCGAAATCCTGGCCGATGGTGCTGCCGATGCCGATGCCGAGCAGCGTCGTGATCGAGCCGTACAGCGACGACGCGGTGCCGGCGATGTGGCCCTGCGGCTCCATCGCCAGCGAGGTGAAATTGGCGATCATCAGTCCGAAGAAGAACATCATCAGCGCCGAGAGCGCCATGAACAGCGCCAGCGGCATGATGCCGAGTTTCGCCCCGGCAAGCAGGATCGCGGCCACCGCGACAAAACCCAGCAGCGCGCCGTGCGAAATCACGCGCATGCCGAGGCGGCCGACGAAGCGGGCGTTGAGAAAGCCCGCAATCGCGGTGCCGACCGCGATGGCCGCGAACGCAATCGGAAAATAATGCCCGAGCCCGTAAATGCCGGTAAAGACCTGCTGCGAGCACAGCACGTAAGCGAACAGCGAGCCCATCACGCCGGCGGCCGCCAGCGCATAGCCCATGGTTTGCCGGTTGGTCACGGTCTGGCGGAAGGCGTCGAGCACGTCGCGGGGCGCGAGCGACCTGCGCTCGGATTCCGGCAGCGTTTCCGGCATCCGTATCGCGTTCCAGACCAGCGCGACGAATCCGTACAGCAGCAGCACCAGGAAGATGCCGCGCCATTGTCCGAACAGCAGCACCGCTTGTCCCAGCGACGGCGCAATCACGGGCACGGCGATGAACACCATCATCGCCAGCGACATCACGCTCGCCATGCGGCGGCCGGCGTAACAGTCGCGCACGATCGAGGTCGCGATGACGCGTGTCGCCGAGGTGCCGAGCCCTTGCAGCACGCGCGCCAGCAGCAAGGTCTCGAACGACGACGCGGAGACCGCGATGACGCTGGCGATGCAATACAGCGCCATGCCGTCGATCAGCACCGCGCGGCGGCCGAAGCGATCGGACAGCGGCCCCATCACGAATTGGCCGATGCCGAAGCCGATCAGGAAGGTCGAGAGCACCGCCTGCGGTTCGTTCGCATCGGTGATGTGAAACGCCGCGGCGATGTCGGGCAGCGCCGGCAGCATCATGTCCATCGCCAAGGGATTGAGCGCCATGATCGAGGCGATCACGACCACGAATTCGGGGAAGCCCATCGGGCGATGGCTGGAGGAAACCCAATCGTTCGAAGTGGTGGAACTGTCAGTCACGTCGTCGCCTCATGTGAAGCGCATGATTTAATGGTTATGTTGCATTGCACAACCCTTGTTCGGGGATGGCTGATGCCACTTCTGCGACCACTCGATATAAGTCTGACGCCAGTCTGCGCATCTCGCATTCGAGGATCGATGGCCCAGCCCACCAAGAAAGACGTCTGGTTCCGCTCGGGACGATACTTCCTGCGCACCGTCAAGCGCGAGGACGCCTCAGACCGCTGGGCCGGCTGGCTGTCCGATCCCTGGACGGTGCATGTGCTCAACACTGCGCCGCGTGCGTTCACCAAAAGCGACGTCGCCGATTACATCAAGTCGTTCGACCAGCGCTCGCGCCTGCTGCTCGGCATTTTCGAGATGGTAACGCGGCTGCATGTCGGGTTCATCCGCATCGATCTCGAGGCCGGCGGCGATGCGCTGGTGAATGCCGTGATCGGCGAAGCCGCGCACCGCAACCGCGGCGCAAACACCGATGTGTTCGTGGCGCTGCTCGATTTCCTGTTCGACAAGGTCGGGGTCAAGCGCGTGCGCGCCTCGGTGCTGGAGCGAAACGATGTCACGCTGGCCTACCTGCTCAAGCTCGGCTGGCAAAAGGACGACGCGCCGGGAGCGCCGGTGAAATCGGTCACCGATGGCTCATCGCTCGGAACATGCACCGTGAGCTGGACGCGTGACGGCTACAGGGCCTATCGCGAGACGCCGATCGGCAGCCGCATTCTGCGGCGGCTATCGTCAGCCGAAAACGTTGCGCGGAAGCCCGGCAAAATCAAACCATGATCAGGACAAGTCTGCCTCGTGCTTGCGAGGCAGCATCAATCGCGCCTTAGTAGCGCGCGACCACCGGGCCGGCCGACCAGAAGCGATAGTTGATGCCGACCTTGACCGTGTCGATGTCGTGCCTGACGTTCAGGTTGGCCGGAGTAACGGCGAAGGAATTATTGATGACGTTCATCTGGATCGTCTTGGTGTCGAAGCCGTAGTGATCGTATTCGATCATCGCCGACCAGTTTGTGGCGAACGCCCATTCGACACCGACGCCGGCAGTCCATCCCCACCGGTCGGCGCTGCCGGCCGTGTTACAGCCGACAAAGGGGCCACCGACGATGCCATTGTCGCAGCCGAGGACGGCCTCGTTGATTCCGAAGGAATTGTTCGCGGCATATCTGTCATGGGCATAGGCACCACCGCCCTTGCCGTAGAACAGGACCTTGTCCCAGGCATAACCCACACGGCCGGTGATGGTCGCGATCTCGTTGGTGCGGGCCGAGAATGCGACCGGGTTGCCGTTCTTGCCGCCGAAGAACGGATCGTTGGTGACGCTGCCGAGATTGGTCCAGGAGACGTCGCCGCCGATCCCGATCACCCAATGGCTGGCGAACTGATAGTCGCAACCGGCCTGCACGCCGCCCAGGAACGCGCTTTGGCTGTTGGCACTGAAGGATTGACCGGGGTTTGCGAAGTTCTGATTTAGGGCAGGCCCGAGACCAAGGAAATTCGGGAAAAACGTGCCGGGGTCCGAGTAGGTCGTGCGGTCCCAGCCGGCGCCAATATGGCCGCCGACATGGCAGCCGGTCCAGCTGTAGGGCACCGGCGCGGCCATCGGCGGCGCCTTCATGGGAAGGTCGGCGGCCAATGCCGGTCCGGCGGCAACGATGGCTGAGCTGAGGAGCAGGAGCTTCTTCATGGCGGCCGGGCCTCATGAACAATCAAAATCGGGTGCGATTCCGGCCGAAACTACCACGCCAGGCGGCGCTTCGATGTGCCCCGTCAGCAACAGCCAAAGGCTTTCATCGCGCCTTTTGGGCGGCGGGCGCCCGCCAAAAACCCGCCGCCTGTTTTGCCCGACGAGTCAAGTTCGTCACGCAAAAATAATTGTCTTTCCGAAAGGCAGAACTTATGATTTAACGAAGCCATCCCGCCTCGACATGAGGGACGTGATGGCCATTCGTCACCAGACGTGAGGCGGGTTGCGATGGACGCGGTGGTGTCGCAAGACGTGCGACGCAGCCGCGTACGGTCAAGCCGTGTGGTCCTGATCCCCCGACGCTGGGATCAAGCGAGTGGAGATCATCCGTTCGCGATGGTGGCTAAAAAGCCCGGACACCAGGGAGAGCGCGGAGCAGCCGTAAAGCCATTGCGCAGGGAGTGCCGTGCGATTTCGGCCCTGCCTGACGACTTGTGGGCATTTTCCTTTTCAGCCCACGAGGATTGCGGGTGCGGTTGAGCGCCCGGCATTCCCTGCGCCCTCTGCATTTGGAGGGACACCGAATTGCATCACCCGGACGCAAAATCGCGCCGCGGGAATGCAGACGGTTGTTTGAAATTTGAATCGGGACTCTTTCAGTTCGTCATGGCCCGGCCATGACGACGGAGCAGGAGTGTGCCACGATCCTACCCCGCCCCGACCGCCTTCTTGCGCCAGGCGAGATGCACCGCGCAGGCGCAGCCGGGCGGATGCGAGGCAAGCTCGCGCGGCGCCGCGCCATCGGCGGACGCGGCGTCATTCGCCGGCGACGCAACCGCCACTGCCGCCGGCATCGCGGCGCGCACCGCACGCTCTTGCGCCGACTGGTCCTGCGCCGGAATGTAATTGAGGATCGGCGCCAGCCAGCGCTCGATCTCGGCGACGCTCATGCCCTTGCGCGCGGCATAATCCTCGACCTGGTCGCGCTCGATCTTGCCGACGCCGAAGTAATAGCTCTCGGGCGAAGAGAAATAGAGGCCCGACACCGACGAGCCCGGCCACATCGCAAAGCTCTCGGTCAGCGTCACGCCGGCATTCTTTGTCGCGTCGAGCAGCGAAAACAGCGTCGCCTTCTCGGTGTGATCGGGCTGCGCGGGATAGCCGGGCGCGGGGCGGATGCCCTGATATTTTTCGAGGATCAGTTGATCCGGCGCAAGCGTCTCGTCCGGCGCATAGCCCCAGAACTCGCGCCGCACCCGCGCATGCATGCGCTCGGCAAAGGCTTCGGCAAGGCGATCGGCCAGCGCCTTGCAGAGGATCGAGGAGTAGTCGTCATTCCCATGCTTGAAGCGGTCCGCGATCACGTCTTCGCCGATCCCGGCAGTGACGGCGAAGCCGCCGATATAATCGGGCACGCGAGAAGACGCCGGCGCGATGAAATCCGACAGCGCGGCGTTGAAGCGGCCCTCGCGCTTCTCGAGCTGCTGGCGCAGCGTGTGCAAGGTCGCGATGCGTTTGGTGCGCGCCTCGTCGGCATAGACGGCAATGTCGTCGCCATCGGCATTCGCCGGCCAGAATCCAATCGCGGCGCGCGCGGTGAACCACTTCTCCCTGACGATGAGGTCGAGCATCTTGCGCGCGTCGTCATACAGCGCACGCGCGGCCTCGCCGACCTTGGCATCGTCGAGGATCGCGGGGAAACGCCCGGCCAGCTCCCAGGTCTGGAAGAACGGCGTCCAGTCGATGTAGGCGACCAGCTCGGCGAGATCGTAGTCGTCAAAGCTCTTCACGCCGAGGAACGCCGGCTTCGTCGGGCGCGCTTTGGCAAAATCAACCGGCACGGCGTTGGCGCGGGCAGCCGCGAGCTTCAGCCGCTTCTTGTCGGCCTGGGCGCGGAAATGGGCGGCGGAGATTTTCGCGTATTCCGCGCGCACATCGGCGGCATAGGTCTCGCGCTTCTCCGGCGACATCAGCGATGAAGCGACGCCGACCGCGCGGCTGGCGTCATTGACATGCACCACCGGACCCTTGCGATAGTTCGGATCGATCTTGACCGCGGTGTGCACGCGGCTCGTGGTGGCGCCGCCGATCAAAAGCGGCACGCTAAGTCCTTCGCGCTCGAGCTCGGCGGCGAAGAACGCCATCTCGTCGAGCGAGGGCGTGATCAGGCCGGAGAGGCCGACGATATCGGCCTTCTCGCTCTTCACGGTCTCGACGATCTTGGCGGCCGGCACCATCACGCCGAGGTCGATCACCTCGAAATTGTTGCACTGGAGCACGATGCCGACGATGTTCTTGCCGATGTCGTGGACGTCGCCCTTCACGGTGGCGAGCACGATCTTGCCGGCGGAGCTGCGGCCGGAGCCTTCGATGCCGTTGGCGAGATTGCGCGCCTTTTCCTCCTCCATGAACGGCATCAGCCAGGCGACCGCCTGCTTCATCACCCGCGCGGACTTCACCACCTGCGGCAGGAACATCTTGCCGTCGCCGAAGAGGTCGCCGACCACGTTCATGCCGGCCATCAGCGGGCCTTCGATCACGTCAAGCGGACGTGACGCGTTCGCCCGCGCGGCTTCGGTATCGGCTTCGATGAACTCGGTGATGCCGTGAACCAGCGCGTGAGACAGGCGCTTCTCGACCGGCCATTCGCGCCAGGCGAGATCGCTCTCCCTGGCCTGCTTCTCCTTGCCGCGGAACTTCTGCGCAAGCGCCAGCAGCCGCTCGGACGCGCCAGGGTCGCGATTGAGGACGACGTCCTCGCAGGTCTGGCGCAGTTCGGGGTCGATGTCGTCATAGACGACCATCTGGCCGGCATTGACGATGCCCATGTCCATGCCGGCCTTGATGGCGTGATACAGGAACACCGAATGCATGGCCTCGCGCACCGGCTCGTTGCCGCGGAACGAGAAGGAGAGATTGGAGACGCCGCCGGAGACATGCGCGCCCGGCAAATTCGCCCGGATCCAGCGCGTCGCCTCGATAAAGTCGACGCCGTAATTATTGTGCTCCTCGATCCCCGTGGCGATCGCGAAGATGTTGGGATCGAAGACGATGTCTTCCGGCGGGAAGCCGACCTGTTGCACCAGAATGTCGTAGGCGCGCTTGCAGATCTCGGTCTTGCGCGCGAACGTATCGGCCTGGCCCTTCTCGTCGAAGGCCATCACCACGACCGCCGCGCCATGGCGCCGCGCGATCTGCGCTTCGTGGATGAACTTCTCCTCGCCTTCCTTCATGGAGATCGAGTTCACGATCGGCTTGCCCTGGACGCATTTCAGGCCGGCCTCGATCACCGCGAATTTTGAGGAGTCGACCATCACAGGCACGCGCGCGATGTCGGGCTCGGCGGCGACGAGGTTGAGGAAGGTCCGCATCGCGGCTTCGGAATCGAGCAAGCCCTCGTCCATGTTGACGTCGATGATTTGCGCGCCGTTCTCGACCTGGTCGCGCGCGACCTGCAGCGCTGCGGTGTAGTCGCCGGCGGTGACCAGCTTGCGGAATTTGGCGGAGCCGGTGACGTTGGTGCGCTCGCCGACATTGACGAAGGGGATCGCGGGCGTCAGCGCAAACGGCTCCAGTCCCGAAAGCCGCAGCCGCGGTTCGATCGCCGGCACCACGCGCGGTTTGTGCGGCGCGACGGCTGCGGCAATCGCGGCGATGTGGTCGGGCGTGGTGCCGCAGCAGCCGCCGACGATGTTGACCAGACCATCGCGCGCGAACTCGCCGATCAAGCGCGACATATATTCGGGCGTCTCATCATACTGGCCGAATTCGTTGGGCAGGCCGGCATTCGGATAGGCGCAGACCAGCGTGTCGGCGACACGGCCGATATCGGCGATATGGGCGCGCAGATCCTCGGCGCCGAGCGCGCAGTTGAAGCCGATGGTGACGGGTTTGGCGTGCCGCACCGAGTGCCAGAACGCCTCCGGCAGTTGGCCCGAGAGCAGCCGGCCGGACTTGTCGGTGATGGTGCCCGACACCATCACGGGCACGTCGATGCCGCGCTCCTCCAGGAGTTCGCTGATGGCGTAAAGCGCGGCCTTGGCGTTCAGCGTGTCGAAGATGGTTTCGACCAGCAGCAGGTCGACGCCGCCGTCGATCAGGCCGCGCGCCTGATCGCCATAGGCCTGCCTCAGATCGTCGAAGGTGACCGCGCGATAGCCGGGATTGGCCACATCAGGCGAGATCGACGCGGTGCGGTTGGTCGGTCCCAGCGCGCCCGCGACAAAGCGCGGCTTGCCGTCCTCGCGCATGACGCGCTCGGCGGCGGCACGGGCGAGTTTGGCGCCTTCGAGGTTCAGCTCATAGGCGAGGTCCGACATGTCGTAATCGGCCTGCGCGATCGAGGTCGAGGAGAAGGTGTTGGTCGCGACGATGTCGGCGCCGGCGCGCAAATAATCGGCGTGGATGTCCTCGATCGCCTTGGGCTGGGTGAGGATCAGGAGGTCGTTGTTGCCTCTGATGTCGCGATGGAAATCCGCAAAACGTTCGCCACGGAACTGCGCCTCATCATATTGCAGGGCCTGGATCATGGTGCCCATGGCGCCGTCGAGTACGAGAATGCGCTTGGCCGCTTCCGCCAGCAGGGCCGCGCGCTTGGGCGAGGCGGGCGCGGACATTTACGCCGCCCTCTGCGCGCCGTTGGGGCGAATGCCGAGCAGATGAGAAATCGCAAAGACCAAATCGGCGCGGTTCATGGTGTAGAAATGGAAGGTGTCGACGCCGTGCTTGGCGAGCTTCTGCACCTGGCCGGCGGCAACGGTCGCCGCCACCAGCTTGCGGGTGTCGGGATCGTCGTCGAGTCCGTCGAATTTCTGCGCCAGCCAGTCCGGCACACTGGTGCCGGCGCGGGTGACGAAATTCCGGGCCTGCTTGAAATTGTGCATCGGCATGACGCCGGGCACGATCGGAATGTCGATGCCGCGGGCGCGGACGCGGTCGAGGTAGCGCAAGTAAAAGTCGTTATCGAAGAAGACTTGCGTGATCGCGCGCGTGGCGCCGGCATCGACCTTGGCCTTCAGGGTGTCGATATCGGCGTCGAAGTCGCGCGCCTCGGGATGCTTCTCCGGGTAAGCGGAGACGGAGACTTCGATATCGGGATGACGCTTCTTGATCCCGGCGATCAGCGCGGGCGAGGTCTGATAGCCGTCGGGATGGGCGACATAGGCGGTGCCGATGCCGGTCGCGGGATCGCCGCGCAGCGCCACGATGTGGCGGACGCCGACGCCGTGATAGCGGTCGACGATCTCGTCGATCTCGCCGCGCGATGCGCCGACGCAGGTCAGGTGCGCGGCCGGCAGCAGCGCGGTCTCTTTCAGGATGCGCGCGATGGTGGAATGGGTGCGCTCGCGGGTCGATCCGCCCGCGCCATAGGTGACGGAGACGAAATTGGGTTGCAGAGGCGCCAGCCGGTTGATGGTCTCCCACAGGTTCTTTTCCATCTCCTCGGTCTTCGGCGGGAAGAACTCGAAGGAGATCGCCGGCCTTTTCGGCGCATGGGGGTTCGTGGAGGTGTCGGTCATCGTGGCGTAAAATCTCGCAAGGCTGGTCACGCTAGCTTGGGAGCACCTAAAATAGGGCAAACGAGGGGCCCCAAACAGCCCACCAATGTTGGGAAATTGCCCAACTGGTATCCAGAAAAGTGAGATTTTGGGGCTGATTTTTTACCTATTGGGCAGCGCGGTGAAAAGTATAAGTATATGAAATATCATAAGATATATCAATATCGGCAATTGGGCTGTTTGGAATCGATGTCAAAAATATATCCTCTGTCCCAACTCACCATTGCGACAGGCGCTTGGCCACCCCTTGGCGCTCGTCAATGCCCGCCCTTTGTGCCGTCGCGTCCCACACACTAGCTTAGGCCATCATGCTTCCGCTCTCCGTCCTCGACCTTTCCGTCGTCACCACAGCAACCAAACCCGCCGCGGCGCTGCGCAACAGCATCGATCTGGCGCGCCACGTCGATGGCCTCGGCTATGTCCGCTACTGGCTCGCCGAGCATCACAACCTCGCATCGGTGGCGAGCCCCGCGCCGGACGTGATGATCGGGCAGATCGCGGCGGTGACGAAGAATATCCGCGTCGGCTCCGGCGGCGTGATGCTGCCGAACCATGCGCCGCTGGTCGTCGCGGAGCGCTTCAAGATGCTGGAGGCGCTGTTTCCGGGCCGCATCGATCTTGGCCTCGGCCGCGCGCCGGGCACCGACGGCGCCACGGCTTACGCGCTGCGCAGCCGGCTCGATCAGCGCCAGGGCGACGATTTCCTGGAGCGGCTGCATGAGCTGACCCTGTGGGAGACGCGCGATTTCCCGGCGGGCCACCCCTACAACAACGTGGTGGCGATGCCCGACGATACGCCGTTGCCGCCGATCTGGCTGCTCGGCTCGAGCGACTACAGTGCCGAGCTTTCCGCACAGGTCGGCATGGGCTTCGCCTTCGCGCATCATTTCGCGTCCTATGACGCCGTCGAGGCGCTGACGAATTATCGCGCGCATTTCAAGCCGTCGGCCTGGCGCGCGACGCCGCACGGCATTCTCGCGGTCGCGGTGGTGACGGCCGAGACCGATGCGGAAGCAGAAAAGCTCGCCTCATCGATGGATCTCAATCGCCTGCGCCGCGATCGCGGGCAATTCCTGCCGTTGCCGAGCCCGGAAGAGGCGCTCGCCTATCCCTACACCGACGCCGAGCGCGTGTCCGATGAAGCGCAACCGCTCGCGGCTGTTCGTCGGCAGTCCAGCAACCGTGCGGAGCATGCTGCAGCCGATGATCGATGCGAGCAAACCCGACGAGTTGATGATCATCGGCGCGATCTACGATCACGAGGCGCGGAAGAAGTCGTATTCGCTGCTTGCCGATGCATTCGGGCTCGCAAGCAAGGCAGCGGCTTAGCTGTCCATCTTCTCGCTGAAGGTCGCGCGGAAGGGATGCGCCGGATAGACGCCGACAACGCGGAATTCGCGCGAGAAGAACTTCAGCTCTTCCAGCGCGAAGGCCAGCCCCTTGTCGTCGGGATGACCGTCGACATCGGCATAGAATTGGGTGGCGAAGAAATTTCCGTCGACCATGTAGCTTTCGAGCTTGGTCATGTTGACGCCGTTGGTGGCAAATCCGCCCATCGCCTTGTACAGCGCCGCCGGCAGGTTGCGCACGCGGAAGACGAAGCTCGTGACCAGCGCTCCCGAGCCTTGCTTGGCCCAGTTTTCCTCGCGCGACAGCACCACGAAACGCGTGGTGTTGTGGGTCTCGTCCTCGACATCTTCGGCCAGGATGTCGAGGCCGTAGATATCAGCGGCAAGCCTGGAGGCGATCGCGGCCACGCTCTTGTCCTTGCGCTCGGAAATATCGCGGGCGCTGCCGGCGGTATCGGCCGCGACAATCGGTGCGATGCCGAGCTTGCGGATGATGCGCCGGCACTGGCCGAGCGCGTGGACGTGGCTCTCGACGCTCTTGATGTCGGCGAGCTTTGCGCCCTTCACCGCCATCAATTGATGGCGGACCGGCAGGAAGTATTCGCCGACGATGAACAGCCCCGATGCCGGTAGCAAATGATGGATGTCGGCGACGCGGCCGGCGACCGAATTCTCGATCGGGATCATGCCGAGATCGGCCTCGCCGGACGAGATCGCGGCAAGCGCGTCCTCGAAGGTCGGGCAGGGCATGGGTTCCGCGTCGGGATAGGCCTCGGCGATGGCGATGTGGGAGTTGGCGCCAGGCTCGCCCTGGAACGCGATTTTCATCTTGGTCATGATGTCCTTCCGGGCGGCCCTTTTAGCAGCGTCTCACCTGGGCGCCAGTATCCGCCGCGCGGTTTCGAGATCGGCGGGCGTATCGACCCCGCGGGGCACGGTGTCGACCACGGTGATGTCGATCCGCATGCCCGCTTCCAGCGCGCGAAGCTGCTCCAGCCGTTCCTGCTTTTCCAGCGGCGAGGGCGGCAGTTTGACGAAGCGCTCCAGCGCCGCGCGCCGATAGGCGTAGAGGCCGATATGGTGGTAGCGCGGGCCGTCGCCGGTTGGCGCGGTGGCGCGGGTGAAGTAGAGCGCGCGCATGCGGCGGCCTGCAATGACCGAGCCGATGGCCTTCACGACGTTCGGATTGGTGGCCTCCTCCTCGTCGTGGATCTCGGCCGCCAGCGTTGCAATATCGACCGCGGAATCCTCCAGCGGCGACAGCACGTCGCGAATGTTCGCCGGCGAAATCGTTGGAAAATCGCCCTGCAGATTGACCACGATCTCCGCCTCCCGGCGCGAATCGAGCTTCTCCAGCGCCTCGAAAATCCGGTCCGAGCCGGAGGGGTGATCGGGGCTGGTCATGACGGCTTCGCCGCCATGAGCCGTGACCGCCGCTGCAATGTCCGGCGTGTCGGTAGCGACCGCAACGCGCCCAATTCCCGCCTCTTCCGCCCGGCGCAGCACATGCACGATCATCGGGGTGCCCGCGATATCAAGCAGCGGCTTGCCCGGCAGGCGGCTAGATGCCATGCGGGCGGGAATCAGCACCAAAGTGCGGTTTTTGCTCATCAGGATGGGGCGAAAAAACGATACGCGAATTGGTGGGGGTTGTCGGAATCCGGCGCGTTTATACGGGTTGCCAGAGCACGGGCAAACCGATATCTCAGGCCGTCTTGGGGGTGCGCTGCGAAAGCCTGCTTCCCAAGGCTTTCCCACTCGGCCGCGGCGCGGCCCATTCGACCTTCCGGCCTGGAGCCTGATCCGAAATGGACTCCTTCGAAATCAATAAAATCCTCGGCGCCGTGCTCGCCACCTGCCTTGTGCTGCTGATCACGAGCTTCACCGCCAACGCGCTCTTCGCGCCGAAGCAACCTGAGAAGCCGGGCTTTGCGATCGCGGCCAAGGAAGAAAGCGGCAAGGCAGGAGAGGCCAAGGCTGCGGCGGCTCCGAGCGAGCCGATCGAAAAACTGTTGCAGACGGCTTCGGTCGAGAAGGGCGCGGCTTCTGCGAAGGTCTGCCAGACCTGCCACACCTTCGAAAAGGGCGGTCCCAACCGCGTCGGTCCGAATCTCTTTGGCATCGTCGGCGACCACAAGGGCGAAGGCCGCAACGGCTTCAATTTCTCGGCCGCCATCAAGGCCAAGGGCGGCGAGTGGACGATCGACGATCTCAACCAGTTCATCACCAATCCGAAGGGCTTCATTCCCGGCACCGCGATGGGCTTTGCCGGCATCCAGAGAGACAGCCAGCGCGCCGACGTGATCGCCTATCTCAACTCGCTGTCCGACAATCCGAAGCCACTGCCGACGGCAGCGAAGTGACGGCTTCGCGCCTCATGAAGTTGTGACCCGAACGGGCTGGTGGAGCGGATTTGACGTTCGCTTCCTGCCCGACGCGACATCGAAGGCGAACGTCAAATCCAAAGCTCCACCAGAATGATTATTTCGCTGGTGGTCCTTTGATGCCAACATTCGCAAAAGTGCCTGCCGCGATAGGGTGCGAATGTTGGCATCGGACCACCAGGTGTTCCCTGGCCGTTTTTGTATGCAACCATTTGCCTCGCGGGCTTGTTATCGGGACGTTTGGTCGCAGAAGGGGCTAGTGTGGCGGTTCAGAAGTCCGCATCATCTCTACCGCGAATTCTTCATGCGGACTTCTGAACCAAAGCCACACTAGAATCAATAGTTTGCTAGTGTCCTTCGAATCCGAAGTTCGCTAAGGAAGGCGCGGCAAATATGAGGCGAACTTCGGATTCGGGACACGAGCGATCATGAGGAAAAAGCAACGTAAGCGGTCGAAATCCTTGCCGTATATTGCGCCTCTAAAGGGGCGTTAGCTCAAGAGGAATTCCTCGTTTGGCCATTACACGACGACAGCTCCTGCAGAGCGGCGCCTATGCCGCGATCACCCCGGCCCTTCCGATCGCGGCCGGCCTCTCACCGATCTCTCCGGCCCAGGCTCAATCCGCGTCCGACCTCGTCTGGCACCATGCATTGTCGCTGTTCGGCGACGTGAAATACCCCGCCGACTTCAAGCGCTTCGATTACGTCAATCCGGATGCGCCAAAGGGCGGCTCGGTGCGGCAGGTCCAGACCGGCACGTTCGACAATTTCAACATCGTCATATCGGGCCTCAAGGGCGCGATCGCAGAAGGCGTCGGCCAGATCTACGAACAGCTTGCAGCCCAGTCGCTCGATGAAGTCGAGACGGCCTATGGCGTGCTGAGCGAGTCCGCCGCGTTCCCCGATGACCGCTCCTGGGTGATTTACCGGCTGCGCGCCGAGGCGCGCTGGCATGACGGCAAGCCGGTCACCGCGGACGATGTGATTTTCTCCTTCGACGTCTTCAAGCAGAACAGCCCGATGTACCGGGCGTATTGGGGGCACATCATCAAGGCCGAGAAGGTCGGCGACCGCGATGTGAAGTTCACCTTCGACGGGCCGGGCAATCGCGAACTACCGGTCATCATCGGCCAGCTCAATGTGCTGCCCAAGCACTGGTGGGAAGGCACCGACGCGCAGGGCAAGAAGCGCGACATCACCGCGACGAGCCTGGAAATTCCGCTGGGCTCTGGCCCCTATCGCATCAAGGAGTTCGCCGCAGGCCGCTCGCTCGTGCTCGAACGCGTCAAGGACTATTGGGGCAAGGACCTCCCGTTCAACATCGGCCAGAACAATTTCGACGAATTGCGCTGGGATTTCTTCCGCGATGACCTGCCTGCGCGCGAGGCTTTCAAGTCCGACAATATCGACTGGTTTCCGGAACGCAGCGCCAAGGAATGGGCCGCGTCCTACGATTTTCCCGCGGTGCGCGAGAAGCGCGTGATCAAGGGGCTGTTCCCGACCAACAGTATCGGGCGCATGCAGGGTTTTGCCTTCAACCTGAGGCGGCCACAGTTTCAGGACGTCCGCCTTCGACGCGCCTTCAACCTTGCCTATGATTGGGAGGAGAGTGACCGGATCCTTTCGACTGGCGAATATCATCGTGACGACAGCTATTTTGACGGCATTCCCGAACTGATGGAGTCCGGTCTTCCCGAGGGCGAGGAACTCGCAATTCTGGAGACCGTGCGCGACAAGGTGCCCCCGGAGGTTTTCACCACGCCGTACAAGAATCCGGTCAACGGCAGTCCCGAAAATGTCCGCAGCAATCTCAGGGAGGCCGCGCGTCTGTTGAAGGAGGCGGGATTCGAGACCAAGGACAAGAAGCTGGTCGATGCCAAGGGCCAGCCGGTGAAGGCCGAAATCCTGTCGCCCGATCCGGCCATGGAGCGCATTGCGCTGTTCTACCAGCCGTACCTCGAGAAGCTGGGCATCACGGTCAGTCTCAGGCGCGTCGACGATGTCGAGTATCAGAATCGCTTGCGGAGTTTCGATTTCGACATGACCACCGTGGTCTGGCCGCAATCGATCTCGCCGGGCAACGAGCAGCGCGATTTCTTCGGCTCGGCGGCGGCCGATCGCCCCGGCAGCCGCAACATTCCCGGCATCAAGAATCCTGCGGTCGACGCCATCATCGAGCGCATCATCTTCGCCAAGAGTTCGCGAAGAGCTGGTCGCCGCCAGCAAGGCGCTCGATCGCGTGCTGCTCTGGAACACCTATGTGGTGCCGCACTTCAACTATTCCTTCCAGCGCTACGCCTATTGGGATCGCTTTGGCCATCCCGACCCGCTGCCCAAATATGGCGCCTCCGGCTTCCCGACCGTGTGGTGGTGGGACGCGGAGAGAGCGGCCAAGACGGGCAAACGCTCTTGAGCCGCGCGCCGCGTCCGCCCTCTCTTTCCCGCCGCCATGTGCTGGGCCTCGGTCTCGGTGCGCTGAGCGTGCCCTGGATGAAACCGGCGCGGGCCACGGTGAGCAGCGGCAGCCATGGCATCTCGGCCTTCGGCGACCTGAAATATCCGCCCGACTTCCATCACTTCGAATATGTCAACGTTGATGCGCCGAAAGGCGGGCTGATGTCGCTGCAGCCTGGCGCTCGCACCAACAACCAGTCCTACTTCACCTTCAACTCGCTCAATGCCTTCATCCTCAAGGGCGAGGGCGCGCAGGGCATGGATCTCACTTTCGCGACATTGATGGCGCGCGCCGGTGACGAGCCCGATGCGACGTACGGCTATGCCGCGAAATCGGTGGAGATTTCACCGGACAAGCTGACCTATATCTTTACCATGCGGCCCGAGGCACGCTTCCACGACGGCTCGCGGCTCACCGCGCGCGATGTCGCCTTCTCGCTGAACACGCTGAAGGCGAAGGGCCATCCGCTGGTGATCCAGCAGATGCGCGACATGGTGAAGGCCGAGGCGCCGGACGACAACACCGTCATCGTCACCTTTGCGCCCAAGTGCGGCCGCGACGTGCCGCTCTACGTCGTGGTGCTGCCGATCTTCTCGCAGGCCTATTACGCCAACCGCAATTTCGAGGAGTCGACGCTCGACACGCCGCTGGGATCGGGGCCGTACAAGGTCGGAAAATTCGAGGTCAATCGTTACATCGAATTCGATCGCGTCAAGGATTGGTGGGCGGCGGATCTGCCGGTCAATCGCGGCAGCAACAATTTCGACACCATACGCTACGAGTTCTACCGCGACCGCGACGTCGCCTTCGAAGGCTTCACCGCCAAGAACTATCTGTTCCGCGAGGAGTTCACCTCGCGCATCTGGGCGACGCGTTACGACTTTCCGGCCGTGAAGGACGGCCGCGTCAAGCGCGAGCTTCTGCCGGATGATACGCCATCGGGCGCGCAGGGCTGGTTCATGAATCTGCGCCGCGCGCAATTTGCCGACCCGCGGGTGCGCGAGGCCTTGATCCAGGCGTTCGATTTCGAATGGACCAACAAGACCATCATGTACGGCGCCTATTCGCGCACCTGGTCGCCGTTCCAGAACTCGGACATGATGGCGAAGGGGCCGCCGTCACCGGAGGAGGTGAAGCTGCTCGAGCCGTTCCGCGGTCAGGTGCCTGATGAAGTATTCGGCGAGCCCTTTGTGCCGCCGGTCTCGGACGGATCGGGCCAGGATCGGTCGTTGCTGCGCAAGGCCACGCAACTGCTCCAGGACGCCGGACTTCCGGTCAAGGACGGCAAGCGCCGGCTGCCGAATGGCGACGTGTTCAAGATAGAGTTTCTGCTCGACGAGCCATCTATCGAGCCGCATCACGGGCCTTATATCAAGAATTTGGGCGTGCTCGGCATCGATGCAAGCATCCGGCTCATCGACGCCGTGCAGTATCGCGCGCGAGTTCGAAGATTTCGATTTCGACATGACGATGGAGCGCTTCTCGTTGGCGGCGACCCCGGGCGACGCCATGCGACCGTTCTTCTCGTCACAGTCTGCCGACACCAAGGGTTCGTATAATCTGGCGGGCATCAAGAATCCGGTCATGGACGCGCTGATCGAGAAGATCATTGCCGCCGAATTCACGCGAAGCACTGACCGCCGCCTGCCACGCCTTCGACCGCGTGTTCCGCGCCGGCCGTTATTGGGTTCCGCAATGGTATCGTAACAATCATCCGGTGGCTTATTGGGATGTGTTCGATCATCCCAGGACTCTGCCGCGCTACCAGACCGACACCTTTTCGACCGGCATGGGCGAACGGACGCTATGGTGGTATGATGCCGCCAAAGCGGCCAAGCTCGAGTCTGCGAAGTAATCCATGAGCGCCTATATCGTCCGCCGCTTGCTTCTGATGATTCCGACACTGCTCGGAATTCTCTTCGTGTCCTTCCTGGTCGTGCAGTTCGCGCCGGGCGGTCCGGTCGACCGCGTGATCGCGCAGCTTTCCGGCGCTGACACCGGCGGCACCTCGCGCATCTCCGGCGGCGGTGGCGATTTCGGTGCGCGACAACAGGCACGGATCGGTGCCGGCGAAGCCGTCAATTCCAAATACCGGGGTGCGCAAGGACTCGACCCCGAATTCATCAAGAGCCTGGAAAAGCAGTTCGGCTTCGACAAGCCGGCGCCGGAACGCTTCGCGTTGATGCTGTGGAATTTCTCCCGGTTCGATTTCGGCAAGAGCTATTTCCGCGACATCAGCGTGATCGACCTGATCAAGGAGAAACTTCCGGTCTCGATGTCGCTCGGGCTCTGGATGGCGCTCCTGAGCTATCTGATCTCGATCCCGCTCGGCATCCGCAAGGCGGTCAAGGACGGCACGCCGTTCGACACCTGGACCTCGGCGGTCATCATCGTCGGCTTCGCGATTCCCGGTTTCCTGTTCGCGATCCTCCTCATTATTCTCTTCGCCGGAGGCTCGTTCTTCAACATCTTCCCGTTGCGCGGGCTGACGGGGGACGGCTGGTCGCAATTCCCCTGGTACTGGAAGATCATCGACTATTTCTGGCACCTGACCTTGCCGCTGGTCTCGATGGCGCTGGGCGCATTCGCCACCACGACACTGCTGACCAAGAACTCGTTCCTGGACGAAATCCGCAAGCAATATGTGATGACCGCGCGCGCCAAGGGCTGCAGCGAGAGGCAAGTGCTCTACAACCACATCTTCCGCAACGCCATGCTGATCGTGATTGCGGGCTTTCCTGGCGCGTTCATTCACGCCTTCTTCGCGGGCTCGCTGCTGATCGAGACCATCTTCTCGCTCGACGGCCTCGGCTTGCTCTCCTTCGAGAGCGTACTCAATCGCGACTATCCGGTGGTGTTCGGCACGCTTTATATCTTTTCGCTGCTTGGTCTCGTGGTCAACCTGATCGCCGATCTCACCTATATGTGGGTCGATCCGCGGATCGACTTTGAGGCGCGGGAGGTGTGATGACGATCACCGCGCCGCCCCCGGTTGAGACCACGACAATGACGCCGCTGGGCGACGCCGTACCGGCGACGCGCAAGCCGTTCGCGCCGTCGCCGCTCGATCGCCGGCGCTGGCAAAACTTCAAGGCGAACAGGCGCGGCTACTGGTCGTTCTGGATCTTCATGGTGCTGTTCGTGGTCTCGCTGTTCGCCGAGCTGATCGCCAACGACCGGCCGTTCATGATCAAGTATGACGGCCACCTGTACTGGCCGGCTTTCGTCACCTATTCGGAGACGACCTTCGGGGGCGATTTCGAGACCGCGGCCGACTATCGCGATCCGTACTTGCAGAAGCTGATCAAGGACAAGGGCGGCAGCATTGTCTGGCCGCTGATCCGCTACTCCTACGACACGCACAATCTCGACCTGCCGACGCCGGCGCCGTCGAAGCCGACCTGGATGCTGACCGAGGATCAATGCCGCAGCGTCGTGCAGAAGAAGGGCCTCTCGGGCTGCCGCGACCTCGAATACAACTGGCTCGGCACCGACGATCAGGGCCGCGACGTGGTCGCGCGGCTGATCTACGGCTTCCGCATCTCCGTGCTGTTCGGTCTCAGCCTGACGCTGATTTCCTCGATCATCGGCATCGTCGCCGGCGGCGTGCAGGGGTATTTCGGCGGTTGGATCGATCTCGGCTTCCAGCGCTTCATCGAAATCTGGAACTCGATTCCCTATCTCTATCTGCTCCTGATCATATCGGCGGTGTTGCCGCCGGGCTTCTTCGTCCTGCTTGGCATCATGGCGCTGTTCTCGTGGGTCAGCCTTGTCGGACTGGTGCGTGCCGAATTCCTGCGCGGCCGCAATTTCGAATACATCCAGGCCGCGCGCGCGCTCGGCGTCTCCAACATGCTCATCATGTTCCGCCATTTGCTGCCGAACGCGATGGTCGCGACCATGACCTTCCTGCCGTTCATCGTCTCGTCCTCGGTGATGACGCTGACCGCGCTCGACTTCCTCGGCTTCGGTCTGCCGCCCGGCTCGCCGTCGCTCGGCGAGCTCTTGTCGCAGGGCAAGGCCAATGTGCAGGCGCCATGGCTCGGCCTCACCGGCTTCTTCTCGGTTGCGATCATGCTGTCGCTGCTGATCTTCATCGGCGAAGCCGTGCGCGACGCGTTCGATCCGCGCAAGACGTTCGCGAGGTAGCGCATGGACGCCGTCAACCAGCCGCTGCTCGATGTCCGCGACCTCTCGGTGGCGTTCCGCCATCAGGGCGGCAGCTCGGTCGCGGTCGATCGCATCTCCTTCGACATCAAGCGCGGCGAGTGCGTGGCGCTGGTCGGCGAGTCCGGCTCCGGCAAGTCGGTCAGCGCGCTGTCGGTGCTGAAGCTGTTGCCCTATCCGGCAGCTTCGCACCCGTCGGGCAGCATCCGTTTTCGGGGACGCGAATTGCTGTCGCTGTCGGAGAACGAGATCCGCGGCATCCGCGGCAACGACATCTCGATCATCTTCCAGGAGCCGATGACCTCGCTCAATCCGCTGCACACGATCGAGGATCAGATCATCGAGATCATGCAGTTGCACGGCCATGTCGGCACGGCGGCGGCGCGCGCACGCACCCTCGAACTGTTGACGCAGGTCGGCATTCCCGACGCGGAAACGCGGCTGAAATCCTATCCGCATCAGATGTCGGGTGGTCAGCGCCAGCGCGTCATGATCGCGATGGCGCTCGCCAACGAGCCGGATTTGCTGATTGCGGACGAGCCGACCACTGCGCTCGACGTCACCGTGCAGGCGCAAATTCTGACGCTGCTAGCGGAGATTCGCGCGCGTCTCGGCATGAGCCTGCTGTTCATCACCCACGATCTCGGCATCGTGCGCCGCATCGCCGACCGCGTCTGCGTCATGAACGGCGGCAAGATCGTCGAGCACGGGCCGGTGGAGCAGGTCTTCACCGCGCCGAAACATCCCTACACCAAGGCGCTGCTCGCGGCCGAGCCGAAACCCGACCCGGCGCCGCCGCGCCCCGATGCGCCTGTGGTGATGTCCGCCGACAATCTGAAAGTCTGGTTCCCGATCAAGCGCGGACTGCTGCGTAAGACCGTTGGCCATATCAAGGCGGTCGACGGCGTCAGCCTCGCGGTGCGCAAAGGCGAGACGCTCGGCGTCGTCGGCGAGTCCGGATCGGGCAAGACCACGCTCGGGCTGGCGCTGCTTCGGCTGATATCCTCCAACGGACCGATCGTCTTCCTCGGTAACGACATCCAGGGCCTGCGCTTCAAGCAAATGCTGCCGTTCCGCCGCGACATGCAGATCGTATTCCAGGATCCGTTCGGCGCGCTCAGCCCGCGCATGTCGGTCGGCGACATCGTGGCCGAAGGTCTGACCGTGCATCAGAAGCAACTCACGCGGGGGGAGCGCGAAGAACGGGTGGTGAAAGCGCTGGAGGACGTCGGGCTCGATCCCGGGACGCGTTTCCGGTTTCCGCACGAGTTCTCCGGCGGCCAGCGCCAGCGCATCTCGATTGCGCGCGCCGTGGTGCTGGAGCCGAATTTCGTGGTGCTGGACGAGCCGACCAGCGCGCTCGACATGCTGTTCCAGGCGCAAATGGTCGATCTGTTGAGAGAACTCCAGCGCAAGCGCGACCTCACCTACATGTTCATCTCGCACGATCTGCGTGTAGTGGCTTCGCTCGCGAGCCATCTGATCGTGATGCGCCATGGCAAGGTGGTGGAGGAGGGGCCGGCCTCGACGCTCTTCAAGAATCCGCAGAGCGATTACACCCGCGCGCTGTTTGCCGCAGCCTTCCGCAATGAGGCGACCGACGACGGAGCGGTCGCGAGCTAGGCGTTGGCCTCAGCCGCCGATCATGCATAGCGTGCACCCAGCAGCTTGTAGAGCGCGCGCGCACCCTGGCATTCGCCGCCCTCGGGCCGCGCCGGCTTGGCCGTCGGCGTCCAGGCGTAGATGTCCAGATGCAGCCATTGCTTCGCGTTCTCGACGAAACGCTGCAGGAACAGCGCGCAAGTGATCGAGCCGGCGAAGCCGCCGGACGGCGCGTTGTTGATGGTCGCGACTTTCGAAGTCGAGCCAGCTGTCGTAAGGCGGCCACAGCGGCATGCGCCACAATGGATCGTTCTCCTCTCTCGCGAAGCGCGCAACGTCGGCGGCGAGCCGCTCATCATTGGTGTAAAAGGGCGGCAAATCCGGGCCCAGCGCCACCCGCGCCGCACCCGTCAGCGTGCCCATGTCGATCAACAGGTCGGGCTTTTCCTCGTCGGCCAGCGCCAGCGCATCGGCAAGGACCAGCCGGCCCTCGGCATCGGTGTTGCCGATCTCGACCGTGATGCCCTTGCGCGAGGGGAAGATGTCGAGCGGACGGAAGGCGTTGCCGGCGACCGCATTCTCCACCGCTGGGATCAGCACGCGCAGCCGCACTTTCAGCTTCGCGTCCATCACCATCTGCGCCAGCGCCAGCACATTGGCGGCGCCGCCCATGTCCTTTTTCATGATCAGCATGCCGCTCGACGGCTTCAGATCGAGCCCGCCGGTGTCGAAGCAAACGCCCTTGCCGACCAGGGTCACCTTCGGGTGGGCGGGATCGCCCCAGGAAAAATCGATCAGCCGCGGCGCGCGTGGCGACGCCATGCCGACCGCGTGGATCAGCGGAAAGTTCTGGCGCGTGAGATCGTCGCCGGTGATGCAGCTGAAGCTCGCGCCATACCGGCCGGCGAGTTCGCGCGCCGCATACTCGAGCTCGGCCGGGCCCATGTCGTTGGAGGGCGTATTGACGAGATCGCGCGCAAGCATGGCAGCGTCCGCCATGCGCGCGACGTCGGCGGCATCGATGCCCTCCGGCGGCACCAGCCTGACATCAAGTGCATCGCCCTTGCGGTAGCGGTTGAAGCGATAGCAGCCAAGCGCGAAAGCAAGCGCGGCCAGACGCGCATCGTGCGGCGCGTTGGCAAAGCGATAGGTGCCGGCGGGCAACAGTCCAGGCAGCGCGCCCGGCCGGAACAGGTCGCGCGATTTCGCGGCCTGATCCTCGATGCCAAACAGCACATGGGCGATGGCGCCGTCGGAAGCCGGCAAGGTCAGGCAGGCGCCGGGCTTGCCGGCAAAACCGTTGGCGAGCGCGAATTGCCGCGCCCCCGCGGGCAGGGCAGCCGCGATCGCATCCCACGTCGATTTGGTCGCAAAAGTGATCGGGATCGCAGCAGTTGCGGGAGCGTTTTCGAACGGAGATGGCATACATGGCTCGTATGGCTTGCGGCGAAGGATAGTCTGGTGAGATCAGACTTCGCAAAGTTTTGACGCGACCGCAATTGCCTCGCGGGCCGCCGCTACCCGCGGAACGCGCGGCCGTGCTAGGTTGGACGCAGACGTCGGTTTCCGGGAAGGAATGCAGTTATGGACGTGGTGTGGGGTTTCTTTGCGTTCATCGGTCATGCGATCGAAGCGGTGCTGGTCTATATCGAAACGCATCACTGGATTTTCGGGCTGGCCGCGCTCGGTTACATCTTCTGGCTCCACGACCGTGCCGTGCATGCGCGGTTCGACGCCCTCGACAAGCGCCTCGATGAAATCAGAAAGCGGCTGGCGATCGAGTATTGAGCGCGCGAGGCATGCCTCGGGGAGGTGAAATTAACCGCTCGTTAGGGTTAACAGTTTATTGCTGGCGCGTTCGACCCCCGTTCTAGCGCGAGAGTTCACGTGCCCCGGCGTCAGTCCCAAAACCTTGCCCGATTGCTGGCGTCCGCGGCGGTGACCGCGATGCTGGCCCTGAACCTCGGCGGCTGCCAGACCATGGCCGACGTCACGGGTTCGTTGACCGGCAAGGCCGAACCGAGCCCCGTTACCGACCCGAAAGCCGCCGCCGAAGTCTATGGCGAGCGCTATCGCGCCAATCCCAAGGATGCCAACGCGGCGCTGGCCTATGGCCAGGCGTTGCGCGCCAACGGCCAGCGCGCGCAGGCCGCGGCCGTGCTGGAGCAGGCCAACATTGCCAACCCCGGCAACAAGCCGTTGCTCGCGGCCTGGGGCCGCGCGCTGGCCGACAATGGTAATTTCCAGCAGGCGTTCGACGTGCTGTCGAAGGCGCACACGCCTGACAATCCCGACTGGCGCATCCTCTCGGCGCAGGGAACCGTGCTCGACCAGCTCGGCCGGCACGAGGAAGCGCGCGGTTATTACGCCAGCGCGCTGAAGATCGTGCCCGGCGAGCCGTCGGTGCAGTCCAATCTCGGCATGTCTTATGCGCTGACGCGTGAGCTGCCCAAGGCGGAGGAAACGCTGCGCCAGGCCTACGCCAATCCGAAGGCGGATTCGCGGGTGCGGCAGAATCTCGGCCTCGTGGTCGGCTTGCAGGGCCGCTTTGCCGAAGCCGAAACCATCGTGAAGGGCGACCTGCCGCCGGATGAAGCGGCGGCCAATGTCGCCTATCTGAAGGAGATGCTGCGCAAGGATCCGCGCGGCGGACGCAACGGCGTGCCGGTGGCGCAGCTCAACCGGCCGGAATAATTCGACTTTGTAAATGTTGAGCGCAACGGCCTCGCCGCCGTGCGCCTATTGCATTTCCGAGATCTTGATGAAGGTCGGTCCGAGGATCACCACGAACAGCACCGGCAGGAAGAACAGGATCATCGGCACCGTCAGCTTCGGCGGCAGCGCGGCCGCCTTCTTCTCCGCCTCGTTCATGCGCATGTCGCGGTTTTCCTGCGCCATCACGCGCAGCGAATGGCCGAGCGGCGTGCCGTAGCGTTCCGACTGCTGCAGCGCCAGGCAGACCGACTTGACGCCATCGAGCCCGGTGCGCTTGGCAAGGTTCTCATAGGCGACCTTGCGGTCCTGCAGATAGGACAGCTCGGCGGTGGTCAGCGTGAACTCCTCCGACAGCGCGACCGACTGGGTCACGATCTCGCTGGAAACCTTGCGGAACGCCGCCTCGATCGACATGCCCGAACTCGATGCAGATCAAGAGCAGGTCGAGCGCATCCGGGAAGGCGCGCTTGATCTGGAGCTGGCGCTTGCTGATCACGTTCTTGAGGAACAGCATCGGCGCCTGCAGGCCGAGATAGGCCATGCCGAGGCAGATGCCGATCTTGATCGGCAGCGGCCTGTCCATGTGCGCGATCAGGAAGACATAGAGGGTCGAGCCGATTAACAGCACGATCGGCGTCACCAGGCGGAAGAACAGGAAGGTGACGTATGGCGCGTGCCCGCGATAGCCGGCCAGCGTCAGCTTCGCGACCGCGGACTCCTGCGCCAGGTATTTGGTCAGGTTGAAATCTTCCACGACCCTGGATACGAGCTGCTTCGGCGACTGCCGCAGCGCCACCTTCTCGGTCTTGTTGAGGCGGTCGCGCTCGCGCAGGCAAATCCGTTCGCGCTCGTTCGCCACCGCCTTCATCCGCTTGTTCAGGCTCTCGCCGGCGAAGAACGGAATGATCAGGGTGTAGGCCGTCAGGCTCACCGCGACCGCGGCGAGCAGCACGGTCATGAAGTGCGGGTCATGAAGTTTGGTGGCGATAAGATCGAACATGGGCCCACCGTCAGAAGTCGAAGTTGATCATTTTTTTCATCACCATGATCCCGATCGACATCCAGCAAGCGCAGCCGACCAGCATCACCTGTCCGGTCGGATGGGTCCACAGCAGCGAGATGTAGCCGGGCGTGGTGATGTAGACGAGAATCATGACGATCGGCGGCAGCGAGCCGATGATGGCGGCGGAGGCTTTGGCTTCCATCGACATCGCCTGGATTTTCTCGGCCATCTTTTTGCGGTCGCGCAGCACCTTGGAGAGGTTGCCGAGCGCTTCCGAGAGGTTGCCGCCGGATTTCTGCTGGATCGCGATCACGATGCCGAAGAAGTTCGCTTCCGGCACCGGCATGCGCTCATAGAGGCGCTGGCAGGCTTCGCCAAGCGGGATGCCGATCGCCTGGGTTTCGATGATCGACAGGAATTCGCCCTTGAGCGGCTGGGGTGAATCGGCGGCGACCACCTTGATCGATTCGAACAGCGGCAGGCCGGCCTTGATGCCGCGCACGATCACGTCGACGGCGTCCGGCAGCGCCTTGAGGAAGGCCCCCTCGCGGCGCTTCTTCAGGAAATTCAGGCCCCAGCGCGGCAGGCCGAAGCCAGCGGCAAAGGCCAGCCCGGCCGCGCCCAGGAATCCGCCGCCTGCGAACAGCCCGCCTCCGAAGAAGGCCGCGGCGAGCACGGCGGAGAAAATGTAGAATTTCTGCACGGTCCAGCTGAGACCCGCCTGGGTCAGGCGCGCGCTGAGCGGAACCTTGCTCTGCTTGTCGCGGCGCGCCTCGAGATCCTTCAGCGAGGATTCGACCTGCTCGCGGCGTGAGCGCAGGCTCTTGTCGTTCTGGCGCTTGGCGGCCGGCTCCGGCTTGGCGACGGAGGCACGGCGGTTCTCGGCCTGCTTCTCGCCCGAGAGCAACGGATAGATGAAGACATAGGCGACGCTGCCGACGGCGACGGTGGCGAGGAAGGCGAGGCTGATCGTCTGCACATTCATGGATCGTCCCCGTCAGTCCGTGGTCTTGACTTCGGCGGCATCGAGCGCTGCAGCGAGGCGCTTGTCCTCGTTATAGTAGCGGGCGCGCTCCCAGAACCGCGGCCGGCCGATGCCGGTGGAGCGGTGCTTGCCGATGATCTTGCCGTGGGCATCCTCGCCGATCAGGTCGTAGAGGAAGATGTCCTGGGTGATGATGGTGTCGCCTTCCATCCCCATCACCTCGGTGATGTGGGTGATGCGGCGCGAG
Source organism: uncultured Alphaproteobacteria bacterium (assembly GCA_963732085.1). Lineage (GTDB taxonomy): Bacteria > Pseudomonadota > Alphaproteobacteria > Rhizobiales > Xanthobacteraceae > Bradyrhizobium. The sequence goes on from CAVSYJ010000005.1 coordinate 916,969, forward strand.
CCGTCGCGCAGGCGCGCGGCCTGGATGACGACGTCGATCGAGGCGCAGATCATCTCGCGGATGGTGCGCGAAGGAAGCGAAAAGCCGCCCATGGTGATCATGGATTCGCAGCGCGACAGCGCTTCGCGCGGATTGTTGGCATGCAGCGTGCCCATCGAGCCGTCATGACCGGTGTTCATGGCCTGCAGCAGGTCGAATGCCTCGGGTCCGCGGACTTCGCCGACGATGATGCGTTCGGGCCGCATACGCAGGCAGTTGCGCACCAGTTCGCGCATGGTGACCTGGCCTTCGCCCTCGATGTTGGGCGGGCGGGTTTCCAGACGCACCACATGCGGCTGCTGCAGCTGGAGCTCGGCGGCGTCCTCGCAGGTGATGACGCGCTCGTCGTGCTCGATATAGTTGGTCAGGCAGTTCAACAGCGTGGTCTTGCCGGAGCCGGTGCCGCCGGAGATCAGCACGTTGCAGCGGACGCGGCCGATGATCTGCAGGATCTCCGCGCCTTCCGGCGAAATAGCGCCGAACTTGACCAGCTGGTCGAGTGTCAGCTTGTCCTTCTTGAATTTGCGGATGGTGAGCGCGGGGCCGTCGATGGCGAGCGGCGGCACGATGGCGTTGACACGGGAGCCGTCGGCGAGACGGGCGTCGCAGATCGGCGAGGATTCGTCGACGCGCCGGCCGACCTGGCTGACGATGCGCTGGCAGATGTTGAGCAGCTGCTGGTTGTCGCGGAAGCGGATGCCGGTGCGCTGGATCTTGCCGGCGACTTCGATATAGACGGTGCCGGCGCCGTTCACCATGATGTCGGCGATGTCGTCGCGCGACAGCAGCGGCTCGAGCGGGCCGTAACCGAGCACGTCATTGCAGATATCGTCGAGCAGCTCTTCCTGCTCGGCGATCGACATCACGATGTTCTTGATCGCGATGATCTCGTTGACGATGTCGCGGATTTCCTCGCGCGCCAATTCGCCGTCGAGCTTGGCGAGCTGGGCAAGGTCGATCGCCTCGATCAGCGCGCCGAAGATCGTGGCCTTGACCTGGTAGTAGTTGTCGGACTTGCGCGACTCCATGACCGGCGGTGGAGGCGGCGGCGCGGGGCGGGCGGGGGCAAGGGGCGGCGAGGCAACGGTCGGCGCGGCGGCGCGCGGTGCGGCGGCAGCAACGGGCGCAGGCTCCGGCGCCGCGCTCGCGGGCTTCGTCGGCCTTGTTTCGTTTTCTCCGCTACGCTTACCGAACACGACCTGTCACTCCGGGAACTACTTCTTCCGCAACTTGCTGATCAGGGGCGCGAACAGCCCGCCCCTTTGCTTCTTGGATTCGCTGCGGCCGGTCAGCCGCTGCGCGATCTGCAGGAACATCTCGGTGGTGCGATGGCCCGCGGAAATCTCCGCGATCATCTGGCCGTTGTTGGCGGCCGAGCCGAACATCTGCGGATCGAAGGGGATGCTGGCGATCGGCTGGCTTTCGATCGCCTTGGCGAATTCGGTCAGGTTGATCTCGGGCCGCTTCGGCACGCCCACCTGGTTCAGGCAATAGAGCGGCGGGCGGTCGTTCGGCCGCGACGCCTTGAGGAGATCGAAGATGTTCTTGGTGTTACGCAGATTGGCGAGATCGGGCGCGGCGACGATCAGGATATCGTCGGCGCTGATCAGCGCGCGCTTGGTCCAGCCCGACCATTGATGCGGGATGTCGAGCACGATGCAGGGCATGGTCGTGCGCAGCGTATCGAAGATGGAATCGAACGCGTCGGCGCCGAAATCATAGACCTTGTCGAGCGTGGCCGGCGCGGCCAGCAGGCTCAGATGATCGGTGCATTTCGAGAGCAGGCGGTCGATGAAGGCGGTGTCGACGCGGTCCGGCGAGAACACCGCATCCGCGATGCCCTGCGGCGGGTCCTGATTGTAGTCGAGGCCGGCGGTGCCGAAGGCGAGGTCGAGATCGGCGACGACGGAATCCATCGCCAGGTCGCGCGCAATCGCAAAAGCCACGTTGTGGGCCACGGTCGAGGCGCCGACCCCGCCCTTGGCGCCGACCACCGCGATGATACGGCCGACCGACTTGGCCTCGGGGGCCGAGAACAGGTTGCAGATCGAGCGCACGATATCGAGCGGGCCGACCGGCGCGATGACATAGTCGCTGACGCCGCGGCGTACCAGCTCGCGATAGAGCGTGACGTCGTTGATGCGGCCGATCACCACGACGCGGGTGCCGGGGTCGCAGACGGTCGCAAGCTGGTCGAGCCCGCCCAGGATGTCGGTGCGGCCGTCGGTCTCCAGCACGATCACGTTCGGCGTCGGCGCGCTGCGATAGGCCTCGATGGCGGCGCCGGCGCCGCCCATCTGGATCTTGATGTGGGCCTTGCCGAGCCGGCGGTCTTCGCCCGCCGACTGCACGGCCGCGGCGGTTTCCACCAACTCGCAGAAGGCCTGCACCGATACCCGCGGCGCCGGCGCAATATGATCCTCCGCGGACGGCGGCGCTGCCTCCGGCTTGTCCTCGGAATTCTGGCGAGCGTAACTGATCATTTGCCTGCGTCGCTGAGTTTGGCCTTGTCGGCTTCAGGATATGTGGTCGTGGTGGGCTGCCCTTGACGGTATTTCTCGAAACCCTCCCGGCGCCGCTCGGTATAGGCCGGCGTCTCCGGACGCGGCTGCACGAGATCGGACGGGTTGGCGACCATCGCGGCCATGTTGCGCTGATAGGCGCAGCCATAATTGTAGTAGTCCTTGTTGTCGTAGTAGTTCGGATTCTTGATCGAGGGTCCGAGGTCTTCCGGCCACAGGCCGCAGGGACCGGCTTCCGCCTTCATGCGTGGATAGCTGACCCGGATCGCGGCGAGGTGCTTCGGGTTCTCCGGATGATAGGGGCGCAAGGCCACCGCGCGCGGCGGCACGCCGGCGACGCCGAGCGTCGCCTGGATCTCGCGCGCGGAATCGGCGGCGGCCCGCGCATTCGGAGTGTCGACCGGCACGTCGACATTGATCACGCCGGTGCCTGTATGCATCCAGGATTGCGCCACGCCCACCACATCGGCGCGCTGTTCGGCGGTCAGCCCGCCGCGGCCGCGCCCGACGAACACCACGATGGACTGATTGGCTTCCTCGACCGCGATCGGATGGCGCAGGCGATAATCGCCGGGAATGGCGTCCACCATCTCCTGACTGTCGTGAACGCAGGCGCCGAGTGCGACGGCAACGCCGACCAGTGCCCCCGCCATGCGGAGGCTGCGACTAAAGCTTTGGGATGTGCTGGCTGTCATTGGTTCAAATCCCACTTCAGTCGGTGATGAAGCCGTAGGTGCCGCGATAGCTCGATGCCGGCTCCGGATTGCGGCCGGGCACGCCATAGATGCGATTGAGATTGCCGAGCAACTGGGCCTGGGGGTCGGCGGGCGCCGCAAAGCCGTCATCCGGACGCGACAGGTCCTTCTGCGCCACCGCGCGCACGATGTAGGGCGTCACCAGCACCATCAATTCGGTCTGGTTGTTGATGAAGTCACGGCTGCGGAACAGCGTTCCGAGGATCGGCAGCTGCATCATGCCGGGCAAGCCGTTGATCGCCTGCTTGGTCTGCTGCTGGATCAAGCCTGCCATCGCCATCGCGCCGCCGGACGGAATCTCGAGCGTCGTTTCGGCGCGGCGCGTCTTGATCGATGGAATCGTCGTTCCAGCGGCGCCGCCCTGCAGCGAGTTTTCGGTGGAGATCTCGGATACTTCGGTCATTACGTGCAGGCTGATCCGTCCTTCGCTCAGGACCACGGGCGTGAAGTTCAGCGAAATACCGAACTTCTTGAAGCTGATGGTCTGAATACACTGACCGATCGCGCCCCCTGTGGTCGTTTGGCAGGTCACACCGGTCGGAATCGGAAATTCGCCGCCGGAGATGAACGTCGCGGATTCGCCTGAGACGGTGGTCAGATTGGGCTCGGCGAGCGTGCGCACGACACCGGCGCTTTCCATGGCGCGCAGCGTCGCCTGCACCGAGGGCCCGGTGCCAAAGTTGGCCTGCACGCCGTTGTTGGGAACGAGCGGCGCGTTATTTGCGGTGAACGGGTTGGCGTTGGCGAACGTCACGGCCGAAGTGCCGTAGCTGAGGTTTGCGGCGAGGTCGATGCCCATCTGTTTGATGATGTTGCGTTGAATCTCGGCGACAGTGACCTTCAGCATCACCTGGTCGCGGCCGCGGACAACGATCGAATTGACGATTTTGTCGGGACCACCGACGAGCCGCGCGGCGACGTCGGCGATTTGTTGCGATTCGATCGGCGTTTGTGCCGTGCCGGTCAGCATGACGCCATCGCCGACGCCCTCGATCTGGATATCGGAGTTCGGTGTGAGTTGCCGGATCGCGGCCCGGACGCCGTTGAGGTCGCGCGTGACCGCGATGTCATAGGCGGCGATCTGCGCGCCGGAGGCGTCGAAGAACACGATATTGGTCTGGCCGACCGCGGCGCCGATGATATAGGCGCGCTGCGCCGAACGGATCACGGCGTTGGCGATCTTGGGATCGCCGACCAGCACGTCCTTGACCTCGCGCGGCAGGTCGATCACGACCGACTTGCCGACGCCGAGCGGCAGGAAACGCGCGTTCATGGCGCCGGTCGGCGCGGCAGCCATGGCGGGCGCGGGCGTAGCACGATAGTCGCTGGCGACGACCGGCGTCAGCACCGGGTTGAGCGACAGCGCGGCGACGGCCGAATAGGACAGCGCGCGGGCGAGAAACGCCCGCATCGTCAGCCGATTCACCCTGCATTTCATGTCCTGCATCCTCATCGCTGCGCCGCCGTCGAAGGCGCAAAGGCGAAGCGCGCATCGCCGGTGCCGGCCGCTGCCAGCAATCGCACGATGGATTCGGTCCGGATTGGCTTGATGTCGGCGGGTCGGTTGGCAAGGCACGCGGCAATGCCGCCGGTGCTGAGCGCAATGGTCAGGACCACAATGCGAGCGGTATTCATACGCTTCACTTTCCACAAGACGCCGCGACGCTTCCGCCGCCGTGTTGTGGAGTTGACCAGCTATTCGTCAAAGCATGGTTAATGAGGCGTGAGTAAATTGCCTTAACGGCGAGTTACTTGGCCGATCTTGTGTACGGCTCAGTGCAATGCGAAGCGGGCGAGGTCGACCGCCTTCACCCAGTCGGTCTCCGGATAGATCATCAGCGCGCCGATCGCGAGCGCGATGCCATAGGGGATACCGCTCTCCTTGGCATGGAGCCGCAGCAGCCAGGTCTGGCCGGTCAGCGCATAGGGCAGTGGCCATTGCCGCATCTGCAGCAGCCCGATGGTGAGCGCGCCGCCGAACAGCGAGGCGTAGAGCAGGTAGTTCAACAGATGGCCGAAGCCGAACCAGAGCGCGGCGGCCGCGGCAACCTTGGCGTCGCCGCCGCCGACCCAGCCCATTGCGAAGCAGCCGAAGGCGACCACCAGAACCAGCGCGCCGGCGCCGAGATGGGACAGGATGTCGTAAGGTCCGATGCCGGATGCGACCGCCAGCACCAGGAAGGCGGCGGCCAGCAGCACCGAGACGCGGTTGGAGATGGTCATGGTGAAAAGGTCACTGGCGGCGGCAAACGCCATCAGGGATGGAAACACCAGAAGGCGGGCGATATCGAGGATCATGTGAAGGCCGCGCAGGAAATCGGTTCGCAGGAGTCTAGGGGCGCAGAGCTAAACAATCCCTTGCATGTTCACCAAAGGCTGGCGATCCGGCAGGCCAGTGCCGCGATCGCAAGCAAGAGCGCGAGGCAGACCAGCTGCAACGGTGTTTCCGCAGGCCCCGCCGCCGGCGCATTCTTTCCCGCCGCAACCGCGGCCTCAGGCTTACGCATACGCAACACCAATTGAACTGGCGCATGATCCGGAAAAAGCCTGCCCCGCACTTGATGCGGGGTGTGCAGCGGTTTTCCGGGAAGATCGTGCGCAAAAAATGCGCTGCAAACAACGAAGGCCCCGGATCTGTCCGGGGCCTTCGATGCCGATTGACGATAAACTTACTTCAACGAACTGTTGATCGAGGTGAACTTCGTGTTCAGGTTGGTGCCGAGGCCGTTGACGACCGCGATGATCGCGAGCGAGATGCCCGCAGCAATCAGGCCGTACTCGATGGCGGTGGCGCCGGACTCGTTCTTCACGAAACGCGCAATCAGGTTCTTCATAAGCTAAACTCCATGTACACGTGGCTGGTCGAACTAGGGTCTGGTCTCACCGGCGTTCTCAGCACCGTGACCATGTCGCCACCCTAAGGACCGACAATTGCGGTGCAGTTAATTCGGGCGTTCAAAAAGCCCGCAAAATCCCTGTTGTTGCGCAGAGTAAATTTCGTTTTAAAGGGTTGGGTACAATTGGAGTGTGGTTTCGGGCAGGTATATAGAGGCTTCGGGGGTGGCCGCCCCGGGCGAACGTAAGATCAGCTCCGCCAGTTCACGCCTCTTTAATCGGCCGGGGGTTAAGCGTTGCTGTTCCCGTATTGACGAGGTGAGCATGTCGGGTCTGCCGCTGGAAATCCTGGTGATGTTGGGTACGACCATCGAGAAGGTGGTCCCGATCACGCTGGCGCTGGCGGTCGTGTTCACGGCGCTCACCCATTTCTGGGCCTGCAATGACGGCGGGCCGTGGTGGCGCAAGCGCGAGATCATCACCGACGTCGTCTACTGGTTCTTCGCCCCGACCTTTGCGCGGGTGTTCCGCATCGGGCTGCTCGTGGTCGGCGCCGCCGCCATCTTCAACATCCACGACGCCGACGATCTGATCGCCTTCTATGAAAACGGCCACGGGCCGCTGGCGCAGCTGCCGGAATGGGCGCAGGCGCTGGTGTTCCTGGTCGCCGCCGACTTCATGCTGTACTGGCTGCACCGGATGTTCCACGGCACCGGCTTCTGGAAATATCACGCGGTCCATCACTCCTCGAAGGAACTCGACTGGATCTCAGCGGCGCGCTTCCACCCGGTCAATTTGCTGATCGGAACCATCGGCGTCGACGTCGTGCTGCTGATGGCCGGCATCTCGCCGAACGCCATGGTGCTGCTGGCGCCCTTCAACACCTTCCATTCGGCTTTCGTGCACGCCAACCTGAACTGGACGCTCGGTCCGTTCAGATATGTGCTGGCGACGCCGGTGTTCCACCGCTGGCATCACACCCAGCTGGACAAGGGCGGAAACACCAATTTCGCCGGCACGTTCCCGCTCTGGGACATCCTGTTCGGCACGTTCCGGATGCCGGAAAACGAAGTGCCGAAAGAGTACGGCAAGGACGAAGCGGCAATGCCCGAGGCCTTCGTCGGGCAGATGGTTTTCCCCTTCCGCCACTAGCAAACTTATTTTTGCTGGAGGTCCCTTGATTTCAACATTCGCAAACGTTCCCGCGGATGGCGCGAACGTTAGATCGGACCACTGGCAAGTTTCAGCCCCGCATTTGCGGTTCCTTCACTAATTGACCTCACACTCGCGGCGTCGGCCGCCAGGTTCCGCTGCGTATCGCCTTGGCCAGTGTTGAGTAGAGGCGCGGAAGAGTAAAAGCGTATGAAAACCGCACGTATCATCGTCCTTGGCATTGCGCTGAGCGCCGGGGGCGTCGCCGCCTGGCTCGCCAGCGGAGCGAACGACACCAAACCCGCGCCTGCCGAGCCCGTCGCGCAATTGCCGACCGTGGACGTGCTGGTCGCCAAATCCGACATCGGCCTCGGCCAGACCGTGAAGCCCGAGGATATGGCCTGGCAGACCTGGCCGTCGGCGACCGCCAGCAGCAGCTTCATCAAGAAGCCCGACCGGCCGGACGCCTTGACCCAGATCGCCGGCTCGATCGCCCGCGATCCCGTCATCGCCGGCGAGCCGATCCGCGAGCAGAAGCTGGTCAAGAGCACCGGCTCCGGATTCATGGCCGCGATCCTGCCGAGCGGCGCGCGCGCGGTTTCGACCGAGGTGTCGCCCGAGACCGGCGCCGGCGGCTTCATCCTTCCGAACGACCGGGTCGACGTAATTCTTACGCGCCGCGAAAAGCATCCTGAAAACCCGGCAATCCCCGAGGTCATCGTCTCCGAGCTGGTGCTGACGAATATTCGCGTGCTCGCCATCGACCAGGCGCCCAAGGAAAAGGACGGCCAGACCAATCTGGTCGGCAAGACCGCCACCCTCGAGCTGAGGGCCGGGCAAGCGGAAATCCTGGCCCGCGCCCGCCAGAATGGAATCCTGACGCTGGCGCTGCGCAGCATCGTCAACTCCAAGCGCGACGAAGCCAGGCTCGACGATCAGGCGCTGGTGACGGTCTATCGCGGCTCCGACCGCCAGACCTATAGCTGCAGTCCGCTCTGCAATCATTGAGGTGGCGACCGATTCGTCGGCGCGACGCGGTTCTGGAAACGGTTAACGTTCGGTTAATTCGGCGTCCCGCCGCCCGCGCCTTTCGCGCAACAATTCAACAATGAGTTTCGGCTATTTCTGGCGGCATCGATGCAGCCGTAAGCCCTCAGGATCGCCGATGTCGTCTGCCGCTTCCTTGAAGACCCTGCTGCGCCGCTTTCGCCGCCATCGCCGCGGCTCCGCCGCGGTGGAATTTGCGCTCGTCGCGCCGGTGTTCTTCGCCCTGCTGTTTGCGATCGTCGAGGTGGCGCTGATGTTCTTCGCCAGCCAGGTGCTGGAAACCGTCACGCAGGAGTCGGCGCGCTACATCCTGACCGGACAGGCGCAGAGCGGCTCGCTTACACAGGCGCAATTCAAGACCTATGTCTGCAGCCAGATTCCGGCGCTGTTCACCTGCGCCAACGTCCAGGTCAACGTCCAAAGCTATCCGTCGTTTGCATCCATCACCAACAGCAGCGTGTACGATAGCAGCGGCAATTTCGTCGGCGCCACGAACTATTGCCCCGGCAACGGCGGCGATATCGTAGTCGTGAGCCTTTCATATCAGTGGCAGTTGTTCGTCACGGGACTCGGCTTCAACATGTCGAACCCGGGGACCACCAAGAAGTGGCTGACGGCGACCGCGGCATTCCAGAACGAGCCGTTCTCGGCCCCGGCGTCGGGCTGTTGAGGAGCGTGCGATGACGGCGACGATCTCGACACCGTTCCGGTTTTGCAAGGAGTGCCTTGCTGACTTCAGGCGCGACCGCAGCGGCATCGCCGCGACCGAGTTTGCCGTCGTCGTCCCGCTGATGCTGGTGCTGTTCTTCGGAGTTGTCGAGTTCTCCTCCGGTGTTGCCGTCGATCGCAAGGTCACCATCGTGGCGCGCACGCTGTCCGATCTGGTATCGCAGAACCTGTCGGTCACCGACACCCAGTTCACCAATTTTTTCAATGCCGGAAACCAGGTGATGTCTCAATACGCGCAGCCGCCCTATTCGTCGACGACGCTGCACTCCACCGTTTCAGAGCTTTACGTCGATCCCAACTCGCACAATGCAAGAGTGCAGTGGAGCAAGGGTTATGCGGTGCGCGCCACCGGATCGACGGTGACGATCCCGGTCGCGCTCAAGGTCGACGGCACCTATCTGATCTTCAGCGAAGTCAGCTACCTCTATACGCCGACCGTCGGCTACGTGATGGCGACGAGCGGCGTGAATCTCAGCGACGTGTCCTACACCAGGCCGCGTCAGTCGTCCTGCGTGCTCTATGGCACGACGCTCTGCCCGACGAACTAATTCAGGGCATGATCCGGAAAAAGGTGTAGCTGCTTTCCTCGAAAAGACCATGCCCAAACAAGAACTCAAAGCGCGATGATGCTTCATCCTGATCTCATCGCGCTTTAGCGAAGACAACGCACCGCTCCTCACATGAAAAAGGCCGCGCTTTGGCGCGGCCTTTTGCTTGATGTGTTCAGGCAGGATTTCCCGGGCGTCATGCCCTCGGGGAAATCGCGTCAGTTCGCGGCGCGCAAATTGTCGGCCGACGACTTGCCCGAGCGGCGGTCGGCCACGATCTCGTAGGAGATCTTCTGGCCTTCGCGCAACGTGCCGAGGCCGGCGCGCTCGACTGCGCTGATGTGCACGAACACATCGTTGCCGCCGTCATCCGGCTGGATGAAGCCATAGCCCTTGGTTGCGTTAAACCACTTCACGGTCCCCATGCTCACGGGATAGTCCCTTCTCAGATATAAAACGTCGAAACCCACTCATCGCGGGCTGGTGATATCGAATTTTTGGAAGGGTCGTCAGCGTGTCTGAACCGGCTGTACCGGTGGATAGCTAATGTCGTCCGGCCGAAAATCGACGGCCGTCATATTATTTGAAGCAGGCCTCCAAAACAATCCTGAGGTGCACGATTTTTTGACGGCCGACAACACCCGGCGCGACAACATAAAATTGTCACGCGCGGGCTCAGGTCTTGCCGAAGTCGGAAGGCTTACCTGCGGCCGCGGAACTGGCCGCCGCGCTGCTGTGCGCCTCGTGGCGGACCGCCGGCGGGAGCAGAGCCGGCACGCTCGTCCTTGTGGCGGAATATCAGGCGGCCCTTCTCGAGGTCATAGGGCGACATCTCGATCGTCACCCGGTCGCCTGCCAGGGTCTTGATCCGGTTCTTCTTCATCTTGCCGGCGGTGTAGGCCACGATCTCGTGGCCGGCATCCAGTTGTACGCGGTAGCGCGCGTCGGGGAGGATTTCGGTGACCAGTCCTTCGAACTGGATCAGCTCTTCTTTAGCCATGGGTTTCTCCAGATCGAATGAGGCTAGGTCGGCCGATGGTTGCGGTTGGGACGGCTGTTGGACCGGGTCTCCCGGTGCAAAAAGGCGACGCCTTGTATCCCGTCTGGCTTGCCGCCGCCATGGGGCTGATGGTGTGGCTCCGGACGATTGATTTGGGCTGCTCCTTTGTTACCACCACCGCGGCGCCTGCGGCGAGGACCTTTCGCGGCTTGCCCAGCATCGTGCGCCCGTGAAGCATGCGGTCGCGATTGTGGGCGGCCCGTGCGATGCTGGGGCTGTGCGGGCGCGCTGTCGCGGTGGCCCGGCGTGCGGCGGTCTTCCCGCGGCAGGGCAACGCGGATCAGCCGCTCGATGTCGCGCAAGTAAGCCATCTCCTCGCCTGCGACCAGCGAGATCGCGATGCCGTCGGCGCCGGCCCGCGCGGTGCGGCCGATGCGGTGGACATAGGTTTCGGGCACGTTGGGCAGGTCGAAATTGACGACATGGCTGATGCCGTCGACATCGATGCCGCGGGCGGCAATGTCGGTGGCGACGAGCGTGCGGATTTCACCGGAGCGGAAAGCGGCGAGCGTGCGTTCGCGGTGGTTCTGCGACTTGTTGCCATGGATGGCATTGGCGGCGATGCCCGCTCTCTCGAGGCCCTTCACCACCTTGTCGGCGCCGTGCTTGGTGCGGGTGAAGATCAGCGCGCGGTCGACCGTCTCCTGCTTCAGAAGCTGCGCCAGCAGCGCGGGCTTCGCCGCATGATCGACCTGGATGATGCGTTGGGTGACGCGATCGACGGTGGAGGCGACCGGCGTCACCGCGACCCGGGCGGGATCGCGCAGCATCGCTTCCGCGAGTTCGGCGATATCCTTCGGCATCGTCGCCGAGAAGAACAGCGTCTGCCGCTTGACCGGCGTTTTGGCGACGATTTTGCGGATGTCGTTGATGAAGCCCATGTCGAGCATGCGGTCGGCTTCGTCGAGCACGAGGTATTCGACCTGGCCGAGCTTGAGGCCGTTGCTCTGCACGAGGTCGAGCAGGCGGCCGGGGGTGGCGACCAGCACTTCGACGCCGCCCATCAGGCTGCGGACCTGGCGGCCCATCGGCACACCGCCGATGGCGAGCGTCGAGGACAGCCGCATGTGGCGGCCGTAGGCATTGAAACTGTCGAGGATCTGTCCGGACAGTTCGCGGGTCGGGCTCAGCACCAGCACGCGGCAGCTCTTCGGCTGAACCTTGATGCGGTTCTGCAGCAGCCGATGCAGAATCGGCAGCGCAAAAGCCGCGGTCTTGCCGGTGCCGGTCTGGGCGATACCGACCACGTCGCGCCCTGTGAGCGCTAACGGGACGGTCTGGGCCTGGATGGGGGTGGGGGTGACGTAGTTCTCTTCACGAAGCGCTCGCGCGATCACGTCGGCGAGGCCGAAATCCTGGAAGGAGGTCAAAAAGGGGGTGTCTTTCATAAAGCAGTTGGCGCCCCGGCAATCGATGCCAGGCGCGGGTTGTCTGTCAGGAGCACCCGCGTGTTTGGGGAGCCGGTTTGTTAGCTGGGAAGGGCAAGCCAAAAGCCGCTTCGATGAGGGCTTGGGAACACGCTGCTTGCAATGACCTGACGAATTGCGAGGTCTTGCCCGCCATATGGACTACGAAGGCGCCGTTTTCAAGGTGAATTGCGGTATCCGGGGCATTCGTTTGCGCTGACCCTTAAGGAAGCATTCCGCTGGCGGCAGCCCGAAGTTGTGCTGCCGGAAATTTAGACAGTTTGTCATATTTGCACAATAAATAAACAGTTTGCCGCTTAGGCATACATTTCTATCGCCTAAGCATTAGGCAAATGACTCTGTGGCCGAGCAGCAATTTCGTCAATAGAATCATCAGCTTACCGCACTCCAGCCCCGTGGCACGGTTCTTGCGATTCCGTTAACGCGGGCGGCCGTGGGGCCGTCGCAGCGCAATTCACGCCTGCGTCAGGGAGACGACATTTCATGCTTACTCAACTCACTCACGACATTGCGACGATGAGCCGCCGTCGCTGCGCTTGCGGCGACTGCCGGGCTGGTGCTCGGCCTCGCCGCATTCTCGCCCGCGAAAGCGGCCGACGACACCATCAAGGTCGGCGTTCTTCATTCGCTCTCGGGCACGATGGCGATCAGCGAAACCACGCTGAAGGACACCATCCTGTTTTTGATCGACGAGCAGAACAAGAAGGGCGGCGTGCTCGGCAAGAAGCTCGAAGCCGTCGTGGTCGACCCCGCTTCGAACTGGCCGCTGTTCGCCGAGAAGGCGCGCGAGCTGATCACCAAGGACAAGGTCGCCGTCGTGTTCGGCTGCTGGACTTCGGTGTCGCGCAAGTCCGTGCTGCCGGTGTTCAAGGAGCTGAACAGCATCCTGTTCTATCCGGTGCAGTATGAGGGCGAAGAGTCCGAGCGCAACGTGTTCTACACCGGCGCTGCGCCGAACCAGCAGGCGATCCCTGCCGTCGACTATCTGATGAAGGAAGAGAAGGTGAAGCGCTGGGTGCTGGCGGGCACCGACTACGTCTATCCGCGCACCACCAACAAGATCCTGGAAGCCTACCTGAAGTCGAAGGGCGTCGCCCAGGACGACATCATGATCAACTACACGCCGTTCGGTCATTCCGACTGGCAGACGATCGTGGCCGACATCAAGAAGTTCGGCTCGGCCGGCAAGAAGACGGCGGTGGTCTCGACCATCAACGGCGACGCCAACGTTCCCTTCTACAAGGAGCTGGGCAACCAGGGCATCAAGGCGACCGACATTCCGGTGGTCGCGTTCTCGGTGGGTGAGGAAGAACTCGCCGGTATCGACACCAAGCCGCTGGTCGGCCATCTCGCCGCCTGGAACTACTTCGAGTTGATCAAGACGCCGGCCAACGAGAAGTTCATCAAGGAGTGGCAGGCCTACACCAAGAACCCGAAGCGCACCACCAACGACCCGATGGAAGCTCACGTGATCGGCTTCAACATGTGGGTCAAGGCGGTCGAGAAGGTGAAGTCGACGGACGCCGACAAGGTGATCGACGCGTTGCCCGGCACCGAAGCGCCGAACCTGACCGGCGGCGTCTCCAAGATGCTGCCCAACCACCACATCACCAAGCCGGTGTTCATCGGCGAGATCAAGGGCGATGGCCAGTTCAACGTGGTCTACAAGACCAAGGACCTGGTGCCTGGCGACGCCTGGTCGAAGGAGCTGGAAGGCTCCAGGGACCTGATCGGCGATTGGGTCGGCAAGAAGTGCGGCAACTACAACGTCAAGACCAACAAGTGCGGTGGTCAGGCCTCCTGACGACACACGCCTGAAATCGGAAGAGGCGGCATCACCGCCGCCTCTTCCATTACTGCTCCTGCCGGGGTTATCACGTGCTCGCCACCATGCATGATCGTTTGCGCGCGCTTGCGCTCGCATTTTTCCTGATCGTCTTTGCAATGCCGGCGTTCGCCGGACCGTTCGAGGACGCGGTCGGCAAGTTCGCGACCGACGATTTCTCCGATACCGATGAAGCGATCGGCGCGATTGCGGCCTCAGGCAATCCGCTCGCTTTCCCGATCATCAGCGCGCTGCAGGACGGCCGCCTGATGGTCGATACCGACAGCAAGAAGGTCTTCATCAAGCAGGCGGACGGCAAGGCGATCGACGCCGCGACCGGTGCTGCGGTCGACGCCATTCCCGACAGCGCCAGCGCCGTGAACCTCAACAATCGCCTGCGCCGCGCCGTCGATGCCGCAGTCGGCGGTTTGACGCTGTTGTCTCCGGATCTCGCGATGCGGATTGCGGCGGCGCAGTCGGTGTTCAAGACCCACGACGAGACGATGCTGCCGATCGTCGACGGCGCGATTGCAAAGGAAACCAACAAGGCTGCCAAGACCGCCTTTGCCGAGGCCCGCGCCGCGATCCTGCTGTACAAGCAGGACGCCACCGATGTCGAAAAGCTGGAAGCTATCGCCACCGTGAAGGCGCGGGGCGATCAGGAAGCAATGGCACTCCTGACCGGGCTCGGACCTGACCAGTCTCCGGCAATCGCATCTGCCGCGGCGAACGCAACGGCAGCCATTCAGCGCACACTGGCCCTGTGGTCTACCGTGCAGAACGCCTGGTACGGGCTGTCGCTCGGTTCGGTGCTGCTGCTCGCCGCGATCGGCCTTGCCATCACCTTCGGCGTGATGGGCGTCATCAACATGGCCCATGGCGAGATGGTGATGCTTGGCGCCTACACCACGTTCGTGGTGCAGGAGGTGATCCGCACCCGCTACCCCGGCTTGTTCGACTATTCGCTGTTCATCGCAGTGCCGCTCGCTTTCCTGGTGTCCGGTGCGGTCGGCGTGCTGATCGAGCGTTCGATCATCCGCTTCCTCTATGGCCGGCCGCTCGAAACGCTGCTTGCGACCTGGGGCCTGTCGCTCGTTTTGCAGCAGGCAGTGCGCACCGCCTTCGGTCCGAACAACCGCGAGGTCGGCAATCCCTCCTGGATGAGCGGCGCGTTCGATCTCGGCCAGATCACCATCACCTATAACCGGATGTGGATTCTCGTGTTCACGCTCGCCGTGTTCGCGATCCTGCTGGCGATGCTGCGTTATACCGCGCTGGGCCTCGAGATGCGCGCAGTGACCCAGAACCGCCGCATGGCGGCTTCGATGGGGATCGCCACCTCGCGCGTCGACGCGCTGACCTTCGGCCTCGGCTCGGGCATTGCCGGTATCGCCGGCGTGGCGCTGTCGCAGATCGACAATGTCAGCCCCAATCTTGGGCAGAGCTACATCATCGACAGCTTCATGGTCGTGGTGTTCGGCGGCGTCGGCAATCTCTGGGGCACGCTGGTCGGCGCCTTCACGCTCGGCATCGCCAACAAGTTCCTGGAGCCGGTCGCCGGCGCCGTGCTCGGCAAGATCGCCATCCTGGTGCTGATCATCCTGTTCATCCAGAAGCGCCCGCGCGGTATGTTCGCGCTGAAGGGGCGGGCGGTGGAAGCATGATGCAGCACGTGCTCACGCGCTCGCTCGATCGCGCCGCTACTATCTTCATCCTCGTGGTTGCTGCTTGCGGAATCCTGATCCCGCTGTCGAACCTGTTATTGCCCGCAGGCTCGGTCTTCCAGGTGCCGACCTACCTCGTGGCGCTGTGGGGCAAATATGTCTGCTACGCCATCCTCGCGCTGTCGATCGACCTGATCTGGGGCTATTGCGGCATCCTCTCGCTGGGTCACGGCGCCTTCTTCGCGCTCGGCGGCTACGCCATGGGCATGTATCTGATGCGCCAGATTGGCAGCCGGGGCGTCTACGGCAATGCGATCCTGCCCGATTTCATGGTGTTCCTGAACTATCCGCGCCTGCCCTGGTACTGGAACGGCTTCGACATGTTCTGGTTCGCGGCGATCATGGTGGTGCTGGTGCCGGGCCTGCTCGCCTTCGGCTTCGGCTGGTTCGCCTTCCGCTCGCGCGTCACCGGCGTCTATCTCTCGATCATCACCCAGGCGATGACCTATGCGCTGCTGCTCGGCTTCTTCCGCAACGATTTCGGCTTCGGCGGCAACAACGGCCTGACCGATTTCAAGGATATCCTCGGCTTCAACGTGCAGGTCGAGGGCACCCGTTGCGCGCTGTTCGCGCTGAGCTGTCTTGCGCTGATCGCAGCCTTCCTGATCTGCCGGAGCGTGGTGACCTCCAAGCTCGGCAAGGTGCTGATCGCGATCCGCGACGCGGAATCGCGCACGCGCTTCATCGGCTACCGCGTCGAGTCCTACAAGCTGTTCGTATTCACGCTGTCGGCCTGCATGGCGGGAGTCGCCGGCGCGCTCTATGTGCCGCAGGTCGGCATCATCAATCCGAGCGAATTCGCGCCGGGCAACTCCATCGAGGCGGTGATCTGGGTCGCGGTCGGCGGCCGCGGCACGCTGGTCGGCGCGGCGCTCGGCGCGATCGTCGTCAACTATGCCAAGACCTTCTTCACGTCAGGCGTGCTCGCGCCGTACTGGCTGTTCATGCTCGGCGCGCTGTTCATCCTGGTGACGCTGCTGCTGCCCAAGGGCATCGTCGGCACCTTCAATCAGTTCTGGGAACCGTTCAAGGCGAAGCGGCTTGTCGGCACGATAGCACGAGCGCTGCACGCGAGGACGGCGTCACCGAACCGAACATGGCGGAGTGAACGCATGAACGTCATGGACACCCGCGCGACCTCGGCGCTGCTCTATCTCGACGGCGTGCACGTCTCGTTCGACGGCTTCCACGCCATCAACAATCTCTCGCTGACGCTCGCGCCCGGCGAGATGCGCGCCATCATCGGCCCGAACGGCGCCGGCAAGACCACGATGATGGACATCATCACCGGCAAGACCAAACCCGACGAGGGCGCGGTGCTGTTCGACGGCGTCACCGATCTGACGCGGCTGGATGAGACCCGCATCGCCGAGCTCGGCATCGGCCGCAAGTTCCAGAAACCGACGGTGTTCGAGAGCCAGACGGTCGAGGACAACCTTCTGCTTGCGCTCAATGTCGATCACAGCGTCCGTGGCACGCTGTTCTGGCGCGAGAGCAAGCCGGAGACCGAGCGCATCGAGAAGGTGCTGGAGACCATTCGGTTGACCGATGCTCGCAACCGTCTGGCCGGCAGCCTCTCGCATGGCCAGAAGCAATGGCTGGAAATCGGCATGCTGCTGGCGCAGGACCCCAAGCTGCTGCTGGTTGACGAGCCCGTCGCCGGGATGACCGACGTCGAGACCCATCAGACCGCGGAGCTGTTGAAGGAGATCAACAAGGACCACACCGTCATGGTGGTCGAGCACGACATGACCTTCGTCCGCGAGCTCGGCGTCAAGGTGACCTGCCTGCACGAAGGCACGGTGCTGGCGAAGGCACCATCGACCAGGTCTCGTCGAACGAGCGTGTTGCGAAGTGTATCTGGGGTATGCCGGAACGCAGCAGGGGTGATTGATGACCGCTTTCCGTATTTGGGGCGCGAATTCAGATGCGATGCTCGAAGTCAAAGACATCAATTTGTTCTACGGCGCGGCGCAGGCGCTGCGCGGCGTCTCGCTCAAGGCCGAGTCCGGCAAGGTGATGTGCGTGCTTGGCCGCAATGGCGTCGGCAAGACCTCGCTGCTGCGCTCGCTGGTCGGGCAATATCCGATCGCATCCGGCTCGATCATGTTCGACGGCGCCGACATCACCGCCCTGAGGCCCTATGAGCGTGCGCGCAAAGGCATCGGCTTCGTGCCGCAGGGCCGTGAGATTTTTCCGCTGCTCACGGTGGAAGAGAACCTGAAGACCGGTTTCGGGCCGCTGAAGCGCGACGACCGCTACATTCCCGACGATGTGTTCTCGTTGTTCCCGATCCTGCAGACCATGCTGGGACGGCGCGGCGGTGATTTGTCCGGCGGTCAGCAGCAGCAGCTTGCGATCGGCCGCGCACTGGTGATGCGGCCAAAGCTGCTTCTGCTGGATGAGCCGACCGAGGGTATCCAGCCCTCGATCATCAAGGACATCGGCCGCGCGATCTCCTACCTGCGCAGCCTCGGCAACATCGCCATCGTGCTGGTTGAACAATATCTCGACTTTGCCTGCGAGCTCGGCGACAATTTTGCGGTCATGGACCGGGGCGCGGTGAAATATGCCTGCGACCGCGCGAGCCTCGATCCGGCCGAGATCAGCCGGCAAATGGCGCTCTAGACCGACGCGGCCAAAAGAAGCCGTGCACGGGGGTGGGATGCGGCAAGAAGCTTCGAGCGCGTCTGTGTTTGCAGCCAACCGCGCTCGTGGCGCGGTCGGCTTCGACGTGCGGTCGGTGGACGGGGTGACGCGGCGCGGCGCCTTGCATGAATCCGGCTCGTTGCGCGTGCGCTTTCCTTCGCCGGAAGGCGAAGGGTTGTCGGCGGTCTTCGTGAACACAGCGGGCGGTGTAGCGGGTGGCGACCGCTTCGATATCGAGATCACGGCGCAAGAAGGCACGCGGCTGACCTTGACCACAGCGGCCGCGGAGAAGGTCTATCGCGCAACTGCGCAACCGGCTGAACTCAACATCGCATTGAAGGTTGCGGAAGGCGCACATCTTTCCTGGCTGCCGCAGGAAACGATTTTGTTCGACCGGGCGAAGATGTCGCGCCGAATCGATATCGATCTTGCCGACAACGCTTCGCTTCTGTTCTGCGAGATCGCGGTATTCGGCCGCGTGGCAATGGGCGAGCGGATGCAGCAGGGCGCTTTCGTCGACCGCTGGCGCGTGCGGCGCGGCGGAAAGCTCGTGTTTGCGGAGACTGTCCGTCTCGAGGACGATATCGGAAAAAAGCTGGGGCAGCGCGCGATCGCGAACAGCGGTGTCGCGATCGGCACGGCCTTGATCGTGCCCGGCGACGAGGCGTTGATCGAGCGCGTGCGGGAGATCGCGTCCTGCTTTGGTGGCGAGGCCGCCATCTCCGCCTGGAATGGATTTGCAATGGCGCGCTTCTGTGCCCAAGATGCCGCGCGCCTGCGCGCCGACATGATGGCGGTGCTGGGCCGCGCGTCATCCGTGCCGCTGCCGCGGCTCTGGCTCAACTAGATCGACCAAACCTGACCCGAGTGCTCTCATGAATCTGTCTCCCCGCGAAAAGGACAAGCTTCTGATTTCGATGGCGGCCATGGTGGCGCGGCGGCGGCTGGAGCGCGGCGTCAAGCTCAATCATCCCGAGGCGATCGCCATCATCTCCGACTTCATCGTCGAGGGCGCGCGCGACGGCCGCACCGTGGCCGATCTGATGCAGGCCGGCGCGCAGGTGCTTGACCCGCGCGCAGGTGATGGACGGCATTCCCGAGATGATCCACGACATCCAGGTCGAGGCGACGTTTCCCGACGGCACCAAGCTCGTCACCGTGCGACTGAGGCCGCCATCACTCGGCGCCTAGCCGGGCTAGCGTAACATGATCCCCGGCGAACTCTTCATCAAGGACGGCGAGATCGAACTGAATGCCGGCCGTAAAACCGTGACCTTGACGGTGGCCAACACCGGCGACCGGCCGATCCAGGTTGGCTCGCATTATCATTTCTTCGAAACCAACCCGGCGCTGAAATTCGACCGGAAAAAAGCCCGCGGCATGCGCCTCGATATCGCAGCCGGCACCGCCGTGCGCTTCGAGCCCGGCCAGACCCGTGACGTCCAACTCGTCGCGCTGGCGGGCAAGAAGACCATCTACGGCTTCCGCGGCGACGTGATGGGGAAGCTGTGAGCGATGCTCGCGCCGCTGCGCATCGGTTTCTGAAGCCGCCGAGCTCGCCGCGCGCCGCCACAACGGCATGGCGCGCAAGGGCCGCGGCAGCGAGCCCTACATCAATCATCTCGCCGAGGTCGCCAATTTGCTGTCGACAGCGACCGATGGCGCCGATGCCGAACTCGTCGCGGCCGGCTGGCTGCATGACACCATCGAGGACACCGAGACCACGCGCGAGGAGCTGGCCGAGAGATTTTCCGAGCGCGTCGCGTCGCTGGTCGTCGAATGCACCGATGATATGTCGCTGCCCAAGAGCGAGCGTCGCCGGCGTCAAGTGATCGACGCACCGCATAAATCGCCGGGCGCGAAACTGATCAAGATCGCCGACAAGATCAGCAACATCGGCGCACGCGTGCATCGCGATCCGAGCTGCGGGGAGCGCGACGACTCGATCGACTACACTGATTGGGCCGAGCAGGTCGTAGCGGCTGCCGCGGCGGCAATGCCTGGCTCGATGCGAAATTCGACCAAACGATTGCGATGGCAAGGAGCACCTTGTGAGCACGAAAATCAAACGTTCCGTCTATGCCGATATGTTCGGGCCGACCACCGGCGACAGGGTGCGGCTGGCCGACACCGATCTCATCATCGAGGTCGAGAAGGATTTCACCGTCTATGGCGAGGAGGTGAAGTTCGGCGGCGGCAAGGTGATCCGCGACGGCATGGGCCAGTCGCAGGTGACCAACAAGCAGGGCGCGGTCGACACCGTCATCACCAACGCGCTGATCGTCGACCATTGGGGCATCGTCAAAGCCGACGTCGCGATCAAGGAAGGATAGATCAGCGCGATCGGCAAGGCCGGCAACCCCGACATCCAGCCGGGCGTGAATATCGTCATCGGCCCCGGCACCGACGTGATCGCGGGCGAGGGCAAGATCCTGACTGCCGGCGGATTCGACAGCCACATCCATTTCATCTGCCCGCAGCAGATCGAGCACGCGCTGATGTAGGGCGTCACCTCCATGCTCGGCGGCGGCACCGGCCCATCGCACGGCACCTATGCCACGACCTGCACGCCGGGCCCGTGGCACATGATGCGGATGATGCAGTCGTTCGACGCCTTTCCGGTCAATCTCGGCATCTCCGGCAAGGGCAACGCCTCGCGTCCCGCCGCGCTGGTCGAGATGATCAAGGGCGGCGCCTGCGCGCTGAAGCTGCACGAGGACTGGGGCACCACGCCGGCCGCGATCGACAATTGCCTGTCGGTGGCCGACGATTACGATGTCCAGGTGATGCTGCACTCGGATACGCTCAACGAGTTCGGTTTTGTCGAGGATACGGTGAAGGCCTTCAAGGGCCGCACCATCCATGCCTTCCACACCGAGGGCGCCGGCGGCGGCCACGCGCCCGACATCATCAAGATCGCCGGCCTGAAGAACGTGCTGCCGTCATCGACCAATCCGACCCGGCCGTTCACCCGCAATACCATCGACGAGCATCTGGACATGCTGATGGTGTGCCACCACCTCGATCCCTCGATCGCCGAGGATCTGGCGTTCGCGGAAAGCCGCATCCGGAAAGAGACGATCGCCGCTGAGGACATCCTGCACGATCTCGGCGCGCTCTCGATGATGTCGTCGGACTCGCAGGCCATGGGCCGGCTCGGCGAGGTCATCATCCGCACATGGCAGACCGCCGACAAGATGAAGAAGCAGCGCGGGTCATTGCCGCAGGACAAGGGCAAGGACAACGACAATTTCCGCGTCAAGCGCTACATCGCCAAATACACCATCAATCCCGCCATCGCGCATGGCGTGTCGAAGCTGATCGGCTCGGTCGAGAAGGGCAAGCTTGCCGACCTCGTGCTGTGGAAGCCGGCCTTCTTCGGCGTCAAGCCGGAATGTATCATCAAGGGCGGCTCGATCGTGGCGGCTCCGATGGGCGACCCGAACGCGTCGATCCCGACGCCGCAGCCGGTGCATTACCAGCCGATGTTCGCCGCCTTCGGCAAGTCGTTGACGGCGTCCTCGGTGATTTTCACCTCGAAAGCGGCGGTGACCTCGGGGCTGGCGCGCAAGCTCGGCGTCGGCAAGCAGCTCTATGCGGTGCAAAACACCCGCGGAAAAATCTCCAAGAAGAGCATGATCCACAACGACGCCACGCCCAATATCGAGGTCGACCCTGAAACCTATGAGGTGCGCGCCGACGGCGAGCTTCTGACCTGCCCGCCGGCCGAGGTGCTGCCCATGGCGCAGCGCTATTTCATGTTCTAAGGTCAGTCCCGGCAATAAGCAGAATAAATGCCGGGAGGATTGCCGTGATCTATGTCGTTGCCACCTTGACCGTGAAACCTGAAACGCGGGCCGAATTCATCGCCGCCGCGACCGCCTGTATCAAGGAGACCCGAAAGGAGCCCGGCAATATCGCCTACGACCTGCATGAGAGCGTCACCGATCCGAGCAAGATGGTGTTCGTCGAGCAGTGGCAGAATGAGGAGGCGCTGGTGCCGCATCGCGCCGCCGAGCATATGAAGACCTTCGGACGCGTCGCCGTGAAATGCATGGCCGCGCCGCCGAAGATCGAAGTAGATCACACCGGCCAATGTCACGGTGCGCTAACAAGAAGACAGGGAGAAAACCATGATCTACGTCATTGCCACCACGAAGGTGAAGCCGGGCCAGCGCGATGCCTACATCGCCGGCCACAAGAAATGCATCGCCGAGACGCACAAGGAGAAGGGCTGCATTGCCTATGAGGGGCACACCAGCATCCACGATCCCGACACCTATGTCGTGGTGGAGCGCTGGGAGACCCGCGACGATCTCAACGCGCATGGCAAGGCGCCGCATATGAAGGTCTGGCGTGAATTTGGCGCGCCGCTCAAGGCCGAGCCGACGGTGATCGAGATCATCACGGCCGACAAGGTGGATACCATCAAGGCATGATCCGGAAAAGTGGGCACCGGTTTTCCGATAAGATCATGCCCAAGAGGATAAAGGCATGATCCGCGCGACCGAGGTCAAAGGGCAGCATCGCTGGACGGAAGCGCCGGCCGATACCGTCGTGCTCGATTTCGACGACCGTCACCGGCGGCGCATGGCGATGACAGGGCACCCGCGGCCTCGAGTTCCTGCTCGATCTGGAGAATGCCGTCGCACTTCGCGGCGGCGATGCGCTGGTGCTGGAAGACGGCCGGCTGGTCGAGGTGGTGGCGGCGCCCGAGCCGCTGCTCGAGATCAAGGGCGCCGATCCGCATCACCTGATCCGCGTCGCCTGGCATCTGGGCAACCGGCATCTGCCGACCCAGATCATGCCGAAGGGGCTGCGGATTCGGCGCGATCATGTGATCGAGGCAATGGTGAAGGGGCTGGGCGCCCGCGTGATCGAGATCGAGGCACCCTTCGATCCCGAAGGCGGCGCCTACGCCGCCCCCGTGCCTGACACAAGATCATTCGCATCACGGTCATGACCATAAGCACGGTCATGATCACCACCATCACGATCATGACGATCACCATCATCACGGCGACCACCGTCACGAAGGCATCACTCCCATGCTCATGACCACAAATAGCGCGAGCCCGCCTGCGCGCGCCGCCATGACGGACGCGGAGGCGGCGGCGCTGTACCGGTTGATGACCTGGCTGTCGCCGGCCTTTCCGGTCGGCGGCTTCTCCTATTCCAGCGGCATCGAATGGGCGGTTGAAGCCGGCGATATCACAGACGCCGCCTCGTTGAAGGACTGGCTCGCCGCGATATTGTCGGACGGCTCCGGCTTTTGCGACGGCGTGTTTCTCGCGCAGACGCATCGCGCGGTCGCCGCCGACGATGACCGCGCACTGCGCGAGGTCGCCGAGCTTGCCGCAGCCTTCGTGCCCTCACGCGAGCGGCAGCTGGAGACGACCACGCAGGGGCGCGCCTTCATCGAGATCGCCCGCGCGGCCTGGGATTGCGATGGCCTTTCGCAGGCGATCGCGCAATGCGAGGGCGCGATCGTGTACCCGATCGCGGTCGGCATCGTCAGCGCCGCGCACGCGATTCCGCTCGAGCCTGTGCTGCATGCCTTCCTGCATGCGCTGGTGTCGAACTGGATTTCCGCCGCTGCGCGCCTCGTTCCGCTCGGGCAGACCGACAGCCAGCGCGTGCTGGCCGCTCTCGAACAAGCAGTGTCGGAAACCGCCAAGCGCGCGATTGCAGCGAAACTCGACGATCTCGGCAGTGCGACCTTCCGCGCCGATCTCGCCAGCCTGCGCCACGAGACGCAATATACGAGGTTGTTCCGGTCATGAGGCTCCGACAGCGAATGAGGAAAGATTGACATGAAATCATCCCACGGCCCGCTTCGGATCGGCGTCGGCGGTCCGGTCGGATCGGGCAAGACCGCGCTGATGGATCTGCTCTGCAAGGCCATGCGCGAGCGCTACGATATCGCCGCGATCACCAACGACATCTACACCAAGTGGGATGCCGAGTTTCTGGTGCGCTCGGGCTCGCTGACGCCGGATCGAATCGCGGGCGTCGAGACCGGTGGCTGCCCGCATACCGCGATCCGCGAGGACGCCTCGATGAATCTCGCGGCGGTTGCGGACATGCGCGCCAAATTTCCCAATCTCGATCTGGTGCTGATCGAATCCGGCGGCGACAATCTCGCTGCGACGTTTTCGCCTGAATTGGCCGACCTCACCATCTATGTCATCGACGTCGCGGCGGGTGACAAGATCCCCTCCAAGGGCGGCCCAGGCATCACCCGTTCCGATCTGCTGGTCATCAACAAGATCGATCTGGCGCCCCATGTCGGGGCGTCGCTGGAGAAGATGGACACGGACGCGAAGCGCATGCGCGGCGAGCGGCCCTTCGTCATGACCAATCTGAAGAAGAGCGAGGGGCTCGACCGTATCATCTCGTTCATCGAGGCCAAGGGCGGGCTCAAGCCGCAAGCTCAGGCCAAACGTGCGTGACCGCGTTAACCTTTGTGACAGCCGTTCGCGAAGCGTTCGGTGGATGAAGCCGTCTTAGAAACATTAAAAACTGCGGTACGGAACAAAGCCGCCCGTTCGCGATTAGCGTCCTCCGGGTTTTGTCCTGAGGACGTTTGCCCGGTGCTTCGTTGAGTATTGCAGTCGACCGCAGTTGCGCATCCACCATGGCTCCCTCACTATGTCTCCCGCTGGCCGTTCGGTCGCACTTCATTGCTCCTCCGGCGGATCCTCGATGACGATATTGCGCTTCCGCCAACCCCGTATTTCAGAGTAATCGCGTGCTTCGGCTGGGCTTCACCATCGGTGTGATCGCGCTCATCGGCGTGCTGCTCTCGGGGCTTGCGGCCTACCGCGTGCACGAGCAGGAGCTGACGCTCGATGGTATCGCGCTGGCGCGCGCCATCGACGTCCATGCAAGCCTGGTGCAGGACCGGCTCACCGAGCGCGAATTGCTCGCCCGTGTTTCCTCCGGCCTGTTTCGCGCACCCTCGGTGGTCAAGGCCAACATGCTGGAGCCGCTGCGCTCCTCGATCTACGCCTTCAAGACCGACTTCGTGATCGCAAGCTGGATCGCGCGGCTGAAGCCGGCCGAGCTCGATGCGGCGCAGAAGGAACTGCAGAGCGCCGGCTTTCCCAATCCCGTCATCCGCAGTTACGAGGACAAGCCGCTGGACATCCGCGCGATCGCCCAGCCGATCGACGTGCTGATGGATCTCGAGCCGCGCAACAACACGACCAGGGCCTTTGCAGGACGCGCGCTGGACGGCAATCCGGTCGTCGGTCCGATGCTGGCGCGCGCGATGGCCGAGAGCAAGCCGATCGCCTCCGATCCGTTTCCACTGCAGGAGCAGAACGGACCGATCGGCCTTACGCTTGCCGCGCCGGTCACCCCGGAGGGTGCGACCTCGCCGGCGGGTTTCGTGACGTTTTCCTACGAGCTGTCGCCGCTGATGCTCACCAATGACGATCTGTCGCTGTTCTCGGTGGTGCTGAAGGATCCGCGCCGACCCGATGGCGAACTGATCGCCAACGATCGCGGCGTCGTCACCGCACGCACGGCGGCATCCGACGGCCCGCCGCCGTCGGCGATGCGCACCGTCACCTTTGGCAATCGCGACTGGTCGCTGGCCTATTACGCCAAGACCAACGCGGCCAAGCGCGCCGAACAGACTGCCGCGATCGTCGGCGCGATCGGGCTGGCGCTGACAGGCATCATCTGCGGGCTGTTCGGCTATGTCGTCTACAATAACGTGCGGCT
Organism: uncultured Alphaproteobacteria bacterium; assembly: GCA_963732085.1. Taxonomy (GTDB): domain Bacteria; phylum Pseudomonadota; class Alphaproteobacteria; order Rhizobiales; family Xanthobacteraceae; genus Bradyrhizobium. The sequence continues at coordinate 943,012 of CAVSYJ010000005.1, forward strand.
GCAGCGCGAAATCCAGGTCCGGATCGGCTTCGAGCGGCGTTTGACCGCCGTGATCGACGAGCTGAACCACCGGGTCAAGAACATCCTGGCGGTGATCCAGTCGATCGTCACACGAACGCTGCGCCATGGATCCGACATCGATGTCGCGCGCGAGCTGCTGATCGGGCGCATCCACGCCATGGCCAACGTGGTCTCGCTGCTGAGCGAGAGCCAGTGGCAGGGCGTCAAGCTGAAAGGCCTGTTCGAGGCGCGGGCGATCCCGCACGCCGACCGCATTGCCGTCAGCGGCCCGGATATCGCGGTCTCCGCGCGCGCCGCGCAAAGCCTGTCGTTGCTGTTCTTCGAGCTCGCCTCGCATTCCGACGAAGGGCTGTCGCTGGTCGGCAAGCATCCCAACATCGTCGCGAAATGGGAGGTGACCGGAGAGGACCCGAACCGGACCTTCACCTTCCGCTGGGAGGAGTTCAACACCAGCGAGGCGACGCGGCGCGCCGACAGCGATTTCGGATTGATCCTGCTCGATCGCGTCGCGCCCGAAGCGCTCGGCGGCACGGCGAAGCGCTATTTCACCGAAGTCTCTTACGTCTACGAGTTGACCGCGCCGATGGAGACGGTGGTCGACATGACCGAGCGCGACCGCACGGTGCAGATTTCAGCGCCGGTGAAGTAAGGCGCAATGCGCCTCTCTCCTCATGGCCGGGCTTGTCCCGCCTGCGCGGCCGAAGCCGCTTCGGCGAGGCGAAGGCCCGGCCATCCACGTCTTGCTTTTTGCTGTTAATAAAACGTGGATGCCCGGCACAAGGCCGGGCATGACGACGTCTTTGATTGTTCGCTACTACCCGTTCCCGCCGATCACGGCGCGCACGGTTTCATCGGGACCGAAATCCTCGGCGCCATCGACATAGAGCAGCGCGGCGAGCTTGGAGCGCGCGCGGTTGACGCGGCTCTTGATGGTGCCGACCGCGCAGCCGCAGATCGCCGCCGCGTCTTCATAGGAGAAGCCGCTAGCGCCGACCAGGATCAACGCTTCGCGCTGGTCCTGCGGCAGCTTTTCGAGTGCGGTCCGGAATTCCTCGAACTCCAGATGCGCGCCCTGCGATGGCTGCGTCTTCAGCGTCTTGGCATAGTTGCCGTCGGCGTCCTCGACCTCGCGCCGCCGTTTCCGGTAGTCGGATCGGAACAGGTTGCGCAGGATCGTGAACAGCCACGCCGGCAGGTTCGAGCCCGGCTGGAACGAGTTGATATTGGCCAGTGCGCGCAGCAGCGTCTCCTGCACCAGATCGTCGGCGCGGTCGGCATTGCCGCTGAGTGAAATCGCGAACGCACGCAGGCTCGGGACCGAGGCGAGAATGTCGTCGCGAAGGGCATCAGTGAGAGGCATTACTCCCTCCCGTCATTATTGCCACCGCCCGTACTGCCCACTTGGGGAGCGCCGGGGGGCGTATCAAGCTTGCGGATCAGGTCCGCAAAGCGGTCCGGCACCCCCTGACGCACGACATCGTCATACATCGCCCGAAGCTGATGGCCGATGCGCGACTGGATTTCGGCATTGAGCCCGCCTTGCTTGCCGGGTGGGGCATTTCTGGCTTGCGACTTTACATCTTTCATGACCTGTTCCACGTTTCCCCGAGGGTTAAGTCCTTGAAGCGTCGCGAATTTTCCAAATTCCGAGGACTTCCGTAAGGAACCTAATGCAATCGTGGCTGGATAGTTCCAGAGTTACATGGAACTTTTCTCAGGCTCGGGCGTAAACAGGCCGTCAGGGGAACCCGGGCCACCCCTTCTGCTGGCCGGCCCGATAATACCAATGGAGTGGGGATGTCCCGATCACAGCTAGTTGCTGAACATTTGCCGCTTTTGCGGCGCTATGCCCGCGCGCTGACGGGGAGCCAGCAGTCTGGCGACGCATATGTCGCGGCCATGCTCGAGGCCCTGCTGCAGGATCCCTCGCTGCTCGATGAGCAATATGGGGCGCGGGCGGGCCTGTTTCGGCTGTTCACCCGGATCTGGAATTCGGTCTCGCTCAACGAGAATGCCGACGTCGCGACCTTGCCGATGCCTCCCGAGCGGCGGCTCTCCAACATCACGCCGCTGCCGAGGCAGGCGTTTCTGCTGCTGTCGCTGGAGGGCTTTCCGGAGCAGGAGGTCGCCTACGTCCTCGGCACCGACATTCCGGAGACGCGGCGGCTCGCCGACACGGCCGGCCGTGAGATGGCGGCCGAGATCGCAACCGACGTGCTGATCATCGAGGACGAGACCTTCATCGCGATGGACCTCGAGAGCCTTGTGCGAAACCTCGGCCACAACGTCATCGGCGTTGCCCGCACCCATGCGGACGCCGTGGCGCTGGCCAAGAACAAGAAGCCCGGCCTGATCCTCGCCGACATCCAGCTCGCCGACGGCTCCTCGGGCCTGGATGCCGTCAACGAACTCCTGCGCACGTTCGAGGTGCCGGTGGTGTTCATCACTGCCTATCCGGAGCGCTTCCTGACCGGCGAACGCCCGGAGCCGGCGTTCCTGATCTCGAAACCCTTCCAGCCGGCCATGGTGTCGGCGGTGGCGAGCCAGGCGCTGTTCTTCCAGCGCAACTCGCGCAACCGCGCGGTCAAAGCCGCCTCCTGATTGGGGTCTTGGTGGCGTAATGAGTTTGGTCCGGCGCGCCTTCACGGGCGCGTCGGATTTTTTCTCTCTACGTTACGGAAAGCGCCCTACTTCAATTGGCTAGCGGCGTATTGACGAAATACGGCGGTCCTGCTGATGCGTTCGCGAATTGACCGGCTCAATGCCTAAATCGCCTTCCACGCCTTGCTTTGCTTGATCCAAGTCTTCGCCTGCACAAAGTGACGGTAGGCCCACGCGAAAGCCGGAATTTTCATCAGCTTGTTTTTCGTCAACTCGAACAGACGCTCGACAAGCACGAGCTTCAGGATCTCGCCGATCGCAAACGTCGCGGCTGCCCAGACGAATTGACCGGTTGCCGCCATGTAGGCTGCGATCATTTTGACGGGCTCCAGCAAGATCACCGGAACGGAAAACAGGGCGAGGCAAGGGTAAGGCGGTAGCGATTTGATCCATACGCGAAGACGGGGCATCGGAAAGTTCGCAGCAAACCACCGCGAGATCGGCCTGGCGAGGCCGACAAGCAGCACGTCCACGATGAAGTAGATCGCGGCGGCCACATAAGCGATCGGCTTCAATATCCGGCTCAAGGCGACACCTCCTTGAGATCAAAGCCGGAGGCGCAAAATGGTTTCCGCATTTGATCGCTTCAGGCGCGGCTCCAGCAGGGAACCGCGCCTGCGCGATTTCCGCGCGCTCAGTTCGGCCAGCACTTCTCGCGCTGCGGTCCGAGATGGAATCCCGGAGGACATGCGCGTTCAAATCCCTGGTTCGGCCAGCACCGCTGTCCCTCGGGCCCCAGATGCCACCCAATGGGGCAGGCACGGGCGACGGCCATCGGATGGCACCAGCCGCCGGGTCCACGCCACCATCCCGGTCCGCAACCTTCGGCGGCGCTGGCGCTGCCGGCAAAGCCTGCGACACAAGCGGCCAGAGCCGCACTCGAAATCAAGGTCTTCAGCATTGTGACTTCCTCCAAATCGGCTAGCCCTCGGTGGGGCCGCTCAATGAAAAGGTTCCCCGGCTGAACCGTATCTGAACGCTGGCGGGAGTAAGGGGGTGCTGGTCCGACTGGTATGCCACCTTGAAATCGTCGGCGGATCTACCGACCGGCCAACCCGCCGCTAAAACTTGAATGGATCGACTGAAACGGAAATCTTGCCGTCCGGCGCTTGCTGGACGGTAAAATTCACGTCCTTCGAAGCCTTGGTGCCGCCGACAGTTGCCGATATCGCGCCGCTACATGTGAGCGTTCGCTTGTCCTGGCTCGTCGACGTCGTGACGATCTTTTCGCCCAGAAGATACATCGGCTGTTTGGATTTTTCAGCCTCCGGGCTTCCGTCACCTGGCTTCGCCGCGTTTGGATTTTCGGCGGCGTATTTGGCGAGCGGATTATTCGGGTCGTTGGAAACGATCTGGAGCACGGCATTCCTGGTCTCGATGGAATCGCACTCAGGCTTGCCCGCGCCGCAACCGCCGAGAAGAATCAGGAAAGGAAGGCCGCATAAAGCCAGCGAACGCTCGGGAAAATATCTCATCGAAATCCCCGAAATCCTTCTGCGTAGTCAAACTCTTCATCAGGAAAACCGGTGCGGAGGAGCATCGTTCCGCGCGGGCGAAGAAGAAGGTGGACGAACGGTGGCTCGATGAGGGCCGCGCAAAAAAAGCAGGGCGCGACCGGCATCACCACGGTCGCGCCCTACATCGCCGGTCAATGGGGCAGGGGGGAATAACCGGCTGCCGGGATGACTCCCGACGAAAAAAGTCGTTCCGATCCCGTTAAAATTTTTTCGCACACGGTTATGTGATCGGCCCGTCCAAGAACTCTGGTGGCGCGACTAACTTAAGTCACCGATCGCCTCTGGGGCGAGGGACCAGGCCATGTCACAGAAAGTAACGGGAATTCTCGCCGCGCTCGCCGTCTCAGTGACGCTCGGCGCGGTGCAATTTGCCTCCGGCCACGACCTCACCGTGGGGCTGGCCACGCCGGGCGAGCCGGCCGCACCCAGCATCAACCGCGCCGCCAAGGCCGACCGGGAGGCCGTCCTCCCCGAGGCAACGGTCACGACGCGGACGATCTCGATCCACGTCGACAAGGTGCCGGACACCTCCGTGCTGGTGCGGGTGCCGCTTTCCCACCAGGCGCGCAGCACGCCGCCGGCGTCGCTGTTCCTGCGCTCGAAGGAGAGCAAGAATGCGGTTGCTTGCGAGCCCTCCGTCAGCGTGCTGACCGAGATCGCCAAGAGCCTGCAGCCGGGCCGCTGCATTACCTGACTGAGCTGAGAGAGTTTGGCTATTCTGCGGGCGTCTGATCGCCCGCGGTGGCGTTGCGGCCTGCCATGAGGCCCAGCGCCAGGCCGCCGACCGCCAGGAGCGGGACCAGCCGCTTGATGCCGATCGCGCGCACCACCTGCAATCCGGCGGCCATCACCATCGGATCCGCCAACATCGTGTGCGCGGCGGATTTGGCCCGCTCCTTCACCTGCCGCGCGATCTGGCGCTTGCGCACCATGTAGGTCCCCGCGGCGATCAGCGTCACGATGAAGAACAGCCCGGCGCCGGCGAGGCAGGCCTCGATCAGGCCGTAGCGGTTCAGCACGGCGACGAAGGCCGCCGCGCACAGGAATGAGGTGGTGATGAACAGCGCCACCGCCGCCATCGCGGCGAGCGAGGTCTGTCGCACGCCGGTGCCGACCGACAGTTTGACGTCGTCAATGATACGCTGGAACATCTCGCCTCGCCCTGTAAAGCGCGTCGACAAAGGCGACCGCCGCCCACCATCGCCGCCATTCGCCCAAGAGGTTGGGCTTTCGCTTCGTTCGCTTGTGTGTTCTGGAGACCATCGCTGCTCTTTCGGATGAGGTGCGCGCCAGATCCTTAGCGACGCCAGACCTTAGCGACGCCACGTCACGCCGATCAGGAAACCGAGGCCGAGCGCGATGCCGACGGTCGCGAGCGGCCGCTGCACGATCGCATCCTCGATCGTCTCTTCGAGCGTCCCGGCTACATCCTGCGCCGCGCTCAGCATGGCGCTGCCGCGGTCGGAGGCGTCATCCAGCGCGGAATCCACCTGCGCGCGCGCGTCCTTGTAGCTGCGGCGTGCCTGCTTTTTCGCAGCACCCGCAAAGGTGTTGAGCGCGTCGGTAATCTGGTCGGTAAGGGCTGCGATATCGTCTTTCACGGCTGTGACATCCTTCTCAAGGCGTTCATAGGTGGCATTGTCGGTCATGTCTTTCATGGCAGCTTCACCATCGCTCATCGAACGCTCCAATTCGTTGCAAGGAAAACGCCCGGTCGTTGCCGAAGTTCCCTGATCTGAACCGCTAGGCCTGCGGCAATTGCGGTCCTTCCGCCGGCCACAAATGCTCCTTCAGGATCAGCGCGACGATCAGGAGCGGCGACGACAGGAAAGCGCCCATCGGGCCCCACAACCAGGTCCAGAACGCGAGTCCGAGGAAGACCGCGAGCGCGTTCAGCGCCAGCCTGCGGCCGATGATGGTCGGCGTGACAAAATGTCCTTCCAGGAAGGCGACACCGACGAAGGCAATCGGCGCCACCAGCCCGGCGCCCAGGGTCGGCAGTGCGACGACGCCGACGCCGACGAGCACGGCGAACATCGCGACCGGCCCGAAGATCGGGATGAAGTTCAGCGTCGCCGCCAATGCGCCAAGACCTGCCGGATTGGGCATGTGGGCAACGGCGCAGACGATGCCGGTCGCGATTCCGACGCCGGCATTGATCAGCGTCACCGTCAGCAGGTAGCTGCCGAGATGGGTCTCGATCTCGTTGAGGATGCGCAGCGTGCGCAAGCGCGCGTCGCGCTCGCCGAAATTCATGATCAGCGCGCGCCGCAAATCGCGCCAGCTCGCGACGAACAGCACCAGGGTTGCGAAGAACAGCAGACCTTCGGTGAAGGTCGGCGAAAGGAATTCGAGAGTCGGCTGTACCCAGTCGAATTTCGGGAACTGAAAGCCAGCGACAGTGTCAGACGCGCCGACCATGGTCTGCAACTCCTGCCAGAGCGCGAGCGGCCGGTCGAACACATGGAGCTTGTCCTTGAGTCGCCCGGCGAGTTCGGGCAGGTGCGCGCTCCAGTCCATCAGGGGGGCGGAGATCAGGCCGATCACGAATACGATGGTGGCAGTGACGGCGGTCACGATCAGGATCGCGCCGATCGCGCGGGGAATTTTGTAGCGCTCGAGCAAGCTGGCGGCCGGCGACAGCATGGTGCCGACCACGAAGGCCATCACGACGGGCAGGAAGAATGGTTTCGCGAGATAGAGGACGGCGACGATGCAGATGACGAGCAGGCTGACGAGTGCGAAGGCAACGACCTCGGCACGCCGGATGACCGGCGGCTGCTCGTCGCGGCTCTCGGGCACCGGTGCGCCGACGGTATTGGACACGATGCGCTCACTCGGGAAGGCACGCACAAGCAGTTCTCCCCCTGCAGGGCGAATCACCAAGCCGCGCCCTCTGAACCGAATCGCGAGCTAACCCCCGCTTCTCCGTAAAAGTTCCATCGCGGCTTCGTGAGGTATGGCACGCTTGACAATCGCGTGTGCGCCATGCCGGCGCACGGAACTGCAAGAGCCTCATCTGCGTTCTCCGGATAACAGCATCACCCGATGCGCATCCGATGGGGCACCCATGACACAGTTCTTCGCGTCCTCGCGCCGGCCGCAGCCGCGCGCCACCACCACGCTTGTCTTCGCCAGCGCCCTGTTGCTCGCATCGAGCCTCGCAGGCGCGGCAAGCGCTCAGTCGCTCGGCTATGCGCCGCAGGATCGGAGCGCATTCCCGCAGGGTTACGTAAGCAACGATGCCGCTGTCGAGAGCGAGGACAGCGTGCTGCCGGACCGGCTGCGCCGTCAGGTCGTGAACTTCGACACGCGCGAGGCGCCCGGCACCATCATCATCGATACCGGTAATACCGTGCTCTATCTCGTGCTCGGCGGTGGCCGCGCCATGCGCTACGGCGTCGGTGTCGGACGCCAGGGCTTCACCTGGGCGGGTATCCAGACCATCACCAACAAGAAGGAATGGCCGGACTGGACGCCGCCGCCCGAGATGATCGCGCGCCAGCCCTACCTGCCGCGCTTCGTCGCCGGCGGCCCCGGCAATCCGCTCGGCGCGCGCGCGATGTATCTCGGCGCTAGCGAATACCGCATCCACGGCACCAACGATCCCACCACCATCGGCAAGTTCGTCTCCTCGGGCTGCATCCGCCTCACCAATGAGGACGTCAGCGACCTGTTCAGCCGGGTCGAGGTCGGAACCAGGGTCGTGGTGCTGCCGAAGAATGCGCCGCTGCTCGCCCGCGATCCCGCTGGCCCGACGCTGCGTCCGGTCGCGACGCGGCTGCCCTCGGGCCGCCAGGCCATGAACATTCCACCGGCCTCGCGCGTTGAGTGACATCAGGTGCTTTGAGGAGGTTGCACATGAGATCGGGCATGGGCGCAACAGTCGGCGTCGCGCTGGCGGTTGCCATCTGCAGCCTGCCGTTTCCGGCGCAGGCCGGCGACTTCTTCTCCAACTTCTTCGGCATGCTCGGCGGCCGCCCGCACTCTCCGCCGGTCGCGCTGCCCTTTGGCAATGAATCCAATCCGTCGGATGCGCCGCGTGCCCGCGCCAGTTACGGCGGCGGTGGTCCGGCCTGGTGCGTGCGCAGCTGCGATGGCCGTCATTTCCCGGTCTCGGGAACGGACGATCAGAGCCGCCAGGCCTCGTGCAACGGTCTATGCCCGGCCGGCAACACCGAAGTGGTCTATGGCAGCGACATCGATCATGCCGCCACCAGCACGGGCAAACCCTACTCGCAGCTGCCGAACGCCTTCCGCTATCGCACCGAAGCGGTCGCCGGCTGCACCTGCAACGGCAAGGACCAGGCGGGTCTTGCATCGGTGCCGGTCGAGAATGATCCGACGTTGCGCAAGGGCGACATCGTCGCCGGCGCAAACGGGCTCGTGATCGCCAATCCCGATGGCGGCAAGCATGCGGAAGCGAATTTCACGCCGCTGCCGGACAACATGCGCGCACGTTTCAAGAACGTGCCCGTGGTGGCCCGGGAGTAGCTGAAAAAGCCGCGTAAACCGTCTGGCCCATTCCCGTCGTTTGCCGTAGCGTCGGGGTTCCGCGTCATGGAACCGGTACGCGAGCAACGCGTTCACACGGGGTGAAACAAAGGGGGCTCTCAAATGTCGCTTCTCATCAGCGCGCTCATCACCTTTCTTGTCGTCATCCTGATCCTCTATTTGATCAACATGCTGCCGATCGACGGCCGCGCCAAGCAGATCTGCCGCATCATCGTGATCATCCTCGGCGTGCTGTCGCTGCTGAAATACATCGCGGTGTTCTAGCGCAACCAAGCAATCCGGAATCGTAGGGTGGGCAAGGCGCGTTTGCGCCGTGCCCACCTTCAAGAACTCCGCTCGTGAGGGTGGGCACGCTCCGCTTTGCCCACCCTACGCAGCCCGCAACGACGATGACAACAAAAAGCCCCAGCTTGCGGCCGGGGCTCTTGCTTGAACAATGCCAAAACGAGTTCAGCCCGCGGCTTTCGCTTCGCGGCGGCGTGCGGTCAGGATGTACTCGGTGTAACCGTTCGGCTGCTCGCGTCCCCTAAACACGAGATCGCAGGCCGCCTTGAAGGCGACGCCGTCGAACGAAGGCGCCATCGGCTTGTAGAGCTTGTCGCCGGCGTTCTGCTTGTCGACCACGACCGCCATGCGCTTCAGCAACTCCATCACCTGATCCTTGGTGATGACGCCCTGATGCAGCCAGTTCGCCAGATGCTGGCTCGAGATGCGCAAGGTGGCGCGGTCTTCCATCAACCCGACGTCGTGGATATCAGGCACCTTGGAGCAGCCGACACCCTGGTCGATCCAGCGCACGACATAGCCGAGGATGCCCTGGCAGTTGTTGTCGATCTCCTGCTTCACGTCGTCAGGCGCCCAGTTCGACTGCGACACCGGGATGGTGAGGATGTCGGAAAGCTTCGCGCGCGGGCCGCCCTTGGTGAGCTCCTGCTGGCGGGCGTGCACATTGACCTGATGATAGTGCAGCGCGTGCAAGGTCGCCGCAGTCGGTGAGGGCACCCATGCGGTAGTGGCGCCGGCCTGCGGATGGCCGATCTTCTGCGCCAGCATGTCCGCCATCTTGTCGGGCGCGGCCCACATGCCCTTGCCGATCTGGGCGTGGCCGGGCAGGCCGTCGATCAGGCCCATGTCGACGTTCCAGTCTTCATAGGCCTTGATCCAGGGCTGCGCCTTCATGTCGTTCTTGCGGATCATCGGACCTGCTTCCATCGAGGTGTGGATCTCGTCGCCGGTGCGGTCGAGAAAGCCGGTGTTGATGAACATGATGCGCTTCGAAGCGCGCTGAATGCAGGCCTTGAGGTTGACCGTGGTGCGGCGTTCCTCGTCCATGATGCCGACCTTGAGCGTGTCTGCCGGCAGCGACAGCATCTGCTCGACACGGCCGAAGATGTCGCAGGTCAAGGAAACCTCGTCGGGGCCGTGCATCTTCGGCTTGACGATATAGACCGAGCCGGTGCGGCTGTTCGTGCCCTTCGCGCTGCCCTTGAGGTCGTGGATCGCGAGCAGGCCGGCGACGGCGGCATCGAGAATGCCTTCCGGGATCTCTTCGCCCTTCTCGTCGAGCACGGCGTCGGTGAACATGTGATGGCCGACATTGCGCATCAGCAAGAGGCTGCGGCCATGCAGCTTGATCTCGCCGCCCGCCGGCGTCTTGTAGCGGCGGTCGGCATTGAGCGCGCGCGTCATGGTCTTGCCGCCCTTGTCGAAATCGGCCGAGAGCGTGCCGTTCATCAGGCCGAGCGTGTTGCGATAGACCAGCACCTTGTCCTCGGCATCGACGGCGGCGACGCTGTCTTCCATGTCGAGGATGGTGGAGACGGCCGCCTCCATGATCATGTCGGCGACGCCTGCCGGATCGTCCTTGCCGATTCTGTGCTTGCGGTCGATCTGGACGTCGACATGCAGGCCGTTGTTGACCAGCAGGATCGCGCTCGGCGCCTCCGCGCTGCCCTGATAGCCCGCGAACTGGCCGGCGTTCTTCAGCGCCGGTGGCGTTGCCGCTCTTGAGCTTGGCCGAGAGCTGGCCCGCGATCACGCTGTAGGAGGTGACGTCGGTGTGGCTTGCGGTCGCGAGCGGCACGGCGGCGTCGAGGAAGGTCTTGGCCTTGGCGATCACCTTGTCGCCGCGCGCCTTGTTGTAGCCCTTTCCGCTTTCGCTCGGATCATGCGGGATCGCGTCGGTGCCGTAGAAGGCGTCGTAGAGCGAGCCCCAGCGTGCATTGGCGGCGTTCAGCGCATAGCGCGCATTGGTCAGCGGCACGACCAGCTGCGGACCGCAGATCTTGCCGATCTCCTCGTCGACATCAGCGGTCTCGACCTTGTGGGTCGCGGGCTCCGGCTCGAGATAACCGATCTCTTTCAGGAAGGCGGTGTATGTGTTGATGTCGAACTTCTTGCCCTTGTTGGCGCGATGCCAGCCGTCGATCTTGTCCTGCAGGGTATCGCGCTTCTTCAAGAGCTCGCGGTTCTTCGGTCCGAGATCCCTGATGATGGCGGCAAGCCCGGCCCAGAATGCGTCGGGCGAAATCCCGGTCTTCGGCGCCGCCTCCCTGGCGATGAAATCTGGAGGAGGGGGGCGATCTTCAATCCGTGGGCTTCGATACGCTTCATGTCTCTCTCGTGGGACGCTGGCTGCGGCGATGGGTGAGGCAGGGATAAACAGCGCCGCAAGCGGCAATGTTCCGGGGCCTTTTAGCCAGTAGGTTCCGGTCTGCAAAGAGCTTTCGGAGGGCGTTTTCTGCCCGTTTCGCTGTCATGCCGCTTCAAGCGGGGCATCCGGTACGCGGCGGCTTATCGGCGAAACCTACGCGGCTAAATCGACCACAATTCCTCGATCAGAATACCGCTCCCGGCCAGCATTCGCTCGATCTCGTCGGTCGCATCCGCAACGGAGTGCGCGGATGTATCGAGCGTCAGCTCGCTGGCGCGCGGCGGCTGATAGTCGCTGCCGATGCCGGTGAACGAGGGCAGCGCGCCGGCGCGCGCCTTGGCGTAGTGGCCCTTGGGATCGCGCTGCTCGCAGACCTCGGCGGGCGTTGCGACATAGACCTCGCGGAACAGGCGGCCGGCGATGCGGCGCGCCGCGGCGCGGTCTTCGCGCGAGGGCGAGACGGCGGCGACGATGGCGATATGTCCGTTCTTCGCAAGATGCGTGGCGATCTCGGCGAGCCGGCGGATGTTCTCGGCCCGATCCTCGGCGGAGAAGCCGAGATCGCCGTTGAGACCCGCGCGCAAGCGTGTCGCCGTCGAGCAGGATCGGCGAGCCGCCGCGGGAAAACAGCCGCCGCTCCAGCGCGCGCGCCAGCGTCGACTTGCCGGCGCCGGGCAGACCCGGTCAGCCAGACCACCGCGCCGTTGTGGCGATAGCGCGCCGAGCGCTCGTCGGGCCGCAGCGCCGATTCGACCGGCACGATATCGACGGCACGGCACGCTGGCCGGCATCGACCGACAGCACCAGCCCGCCGCCGGCGATGCGGCCGTTGACCTCGATCACCAGCCGTCCGGTGCGCGGATTGTCGGCATAGGCGTCGGCCGCGATCGGCTGCGCCAGCGAGATATCGATCTCGCCGACATGGTTGCGCGCGATCGCGGTGTTTTCGCGCGTTCGACAGCGCGCCGGGATCGATCGCCTTCTCGATAGCGACCACGATGGCGCGCGCCTCGCGCGTGCCGAGGCGGACCAGGATCTGGTCGCCCTTGGCGAGCGGCTTGTCATGCAGCCAGAAAATCCGCGCGCGCAGCCGGCGCGTGTCGCGCGGGCTCTTGCCCGACATGCGCGATGATGTCGCCGCGCTCGATGAAGAGCTCGCGGTCGAGCGTGATGCCGACCGAGCGGCCGGCGCCCTGCTTGCCCGTGAGCGGCGTGACCGGCCAGCTCTCGACCGACTTGATCTTCGCGATCTTGCCGGCCGGCATGATCACGATCTCGTCGCCCGCGGCGAGATGGCCGGATTCGATGCGGCCCGCGACGATGCGGCGGTCGTCGAATTTGTAGATCGCCTGCACCGGCAGCCGCAGCGCCAGCGCTTCCAGCGGCCGCGCCGGCTCCAGCGCATCCAGCGCCTCGACCACGGTCGGGCCCGTCGTACCAGCCGATGCGCGGCGTGCGCTCGGCGACGCCGTCGCCGTCGCGCGCGGAAATCGGAATGATGGCCGACGGCGTCACGCCGAGGCCGATCAGATGCGCGGAAATCTCGTCGCTGATCTCCTTGAAGCGCGCAGCCGAGAAATCGACGCGGTCCATCTTGTTGACGACGACCGCGACCTGCTTGATGCCAAGCAGATGCAGGAGATAGCCATGGCGGCGGGTCTGGTCGCGCACGCCTTCCAGCGCGTCGATGATCAGCACCGCGCCGTCGGCCTGCGAGGCGCCGGTGATCATGTTGCGCAGGAATTCGGCGTGGCCGGGCGCGTCGATCAGCACGATGTCGCGCGAGCCCGTGCGGAAGCGGATCTGCGTGGTGTCGATGGTGATGCCCTGGTCGCGCTCGGTCTGCAGCGCATCGAGCAGGAACGACCATTCGAACGGCATGCCGCGCCGCGCGCTGACGGCTTTCAGCATCTCGAGCTTGCCCTCGGGCAGGCTGCCGGTCTCGTGCAGGAGGCGGCCGACCAGGGTCGACTTGCCGTGGTCGACATGGCCGACGATGACGATGCGCACCTGCGGCCGCGTCGTGCCGTTGGGCGTGGCGGAAACCGGATTGGTGACGAGCATGTTCATCGCAGCCGCCTCGTCTCAGAGATAGCCGGCGACGCGGAGCCGCTCGAAGGCGTCTTCGGTCTCGTGGTCGAGCGCGCGGCCGGCGCGCTCCGGCACCTTGGTCTGTTCGAGCTCGGCGAGGATCTCGTCGATGTTCGCGGCGTGCGAGGCGACCGGGAAGGTGATGTCGGCATCGCCCAGCGAGCGGTAGCGCTTGCCGTCTTTCGCCAGATAAAGCGGGATGATCGGAATGTTCTCGCGCTGCGTATAGGCCCAGATGTCGGCCTCGGTCCAATGCAGGATCGGATGGATGCGCAGATGCGCGCCCGGCGGCGGCGAGGCGTTGAACTGGTCCCAGAACTCCGGCGGCTGGTCGCGCACGTCCCATCCGCCTTCCAGCCCGCGCGGCGAGAACACGCGCTCCTTGGCGCGCGTTGCTTCCTCGTCGCGGCGGATGCCGGCGATCAGGCCGTCGAAGCCGTGTTTGGCCAGCGCCATCTTCAGGCCTTCGGTCTTGCGCGCGGCGGAGCGCGCCGCCGGCGGCAAGGTCGGATCGACCGCATCGATCGGCGGGCAGGGCTCGATGCGCAGATCGAGTCCCCATTCCTTGCCGTAGCGATCGCGGAACGCGTACATCTCCGGAAACTTCTTGCCGGTGTCGACATGCATCGCCGGGAACGGCACGCGGCCGAAGAAGGCCTTGCGCGCCAGCCAGATCATGACGTTGGAATCTTTGCCGAGCGACCACAGCAGCGCGAGCTTCTTCAGCCGCGCAAAGGCCTCGCGCAGGATGTAGATGCTCTGCGCCTCCAGCGCGTCGAGATGATCCATGCTCGGGGGATCGCCCAGGATTTGCGGCACGGAAGCTGCTTGGAAGAACGGGGCTTCACGCAACCGATCCCTGGCGTTGTCGTTGGTGAGAACATGCATGGCGTCGACCTTGGCGTTCAGAGGCGAAAATTCCATCTACCATCAGCAAAAGAGAAGAAATAATTTTCTCTTTCTGAGGGTTGCAAGACACTTAGAGAGAAAATAATTTCAGTCAAGCCCGAGAGCGGGAAAGCGAGTTCTGCGAATGCGCTATCTGCCGGTCTTCCTCGATTTGCAAACCGGTCCGGTCGTTCTGGTCGGCGCCGGCGAGCTTGCGCTGGCGAAGCTGCGCGTTCTGTTGGCCGCCGGCGCGCGCATCCGCTGGTACGCGACATCTGCCGCGCATGACCCGCGCGGTCTGGAACCGGCAGAGCTCGCGCGTATCGATTTCGCCAAGGGCGATCCGCTCGCGGCCGATCTCTCGGGCGTGGTCGCGGTGTCCTGCGCGGGCGCCGGCGATGTCGGCATCGCGATGGCGCTGCGCGCAAAGTCGCTTGGTCTGCCCGTCAATGTGATGGACGACGTCGCCCATTCCACTTTCATCTTTCCCGCGATCGTCGACCGCGGCGACGTCGTGGTCGCGATCGGCACCGGCGGCACCTCGCCCGTGGTGGCGCGTCGCCTGCGCGAGAAGATCGAGGCTGTTCTGCCCGCGCGCATCGGCGAGCTCGCGAAATTCATCGGCCGTTTCCGCAAGTCCATCCATGACCGCATTCCCGAGAGTTCGCAGCGCCGCCGTTTCTGGGAGCAAGTTGATCGATGGCCCCATCGGCGCGCTGGTGCTGTCCGGTCACAAGGATGATGCCGAGGCTGCGTTGAAGAGAATTGCTGACCCCGCCGCCTATGCCGGCGGCGAAGGCCGCGTCGGTCATTGTCGGCGCCGGTCCCGGCGATCCCGATCTGCTCACGGTCAAGGCGCTGCACGCATTGCAGGACGCCGATGTCGTGTTCTACGACGAACTGGTTTCCGCTGAAATACTCGACCGCATCCGCCGTGATGCGACGCGCGTGCCGGTCGGCCGCCGCGCCGGAAAATCCGGGATCGGCCAGGACGCCATCAACAAGCTCTTGATCGAAGTCCGCGAGAGGCGGCAAGCGCGTGGTGCGGCTGAAGGGCGGCGACGCCTTTGTGTTCGGCCGCGGCGGCGAAGAGGTGGAAGCGCTCCGCAAGGCGGGCATTGTCTATTCGATCGTGCCGGGAATCACCGCCGCTTTGGGCGCCAGCGCCGACTTCGAGATACCGCTGACCTACCGCGATCAGGCGCGGCGCATCACCTTCGTCACCGCGCACCAGGCCGACGACACCGGCAGCATCGACTGGTCGACGCTGAACGACGAGAAGGCGACCCTCGTGGTCTACATGGGCCTGACCTCGGCGCCGTCGGTGCGCGAGGGCCTGCTCGCCGCCGGCCGTTCCCCCGAGACGCCGGCCGGCGTGTTCGCCCGCGTCACCCGCGACGATGCCAAGGCCGCGGTCGGCACGCTCGATCAACTCCCCGCGCTCGTCGAACAGGTTCAGGGCGGGCCCGCCATCCTCATCATCGGCGACGTCGTCGCGCATTCCGCGCCCTGGATTCGCGAACCCCGGCGCCGCCAAGACCTCTCCTCCCTCCTCACTCACTTGTTGGAAGCAGCCGAATGACCTCCCCGCTCGAACAGAAGAAGATCAAGATCACGGGCCCCTCGATCGTCACCGCCAACCGCACCTGGGATGGCGCCGTGATCTATCGCACCGCGCAGCAAGGCTGGTCGGCGGAGCTTGGCGATGCCGCCATCGTCCGCACCAGCGACGACGCCCGCGCGCTACTCGCCGAATCCGTCGCCGACGATGTCGGCGCAATCGGCGCCTATATCGCGCCGGTCCTGGTCAGCGACGGCGGCAAGATCGCGCCGGGCAATCTGCGCGAGCAGATCCGCCGCTCCGGCGTCACCATCGGCCTGCCGGCGCAGTTGGGTCTGCCGGTGCAGGTCTAAAGGTATTCTGCCATGTACGCGTATGACGAGATCGACCGCACGCTGGTCAACGAACGCGTCGCCGAATTTCGCGACCAGGTGAAGCGGCGCCTCTCCGGTGAGCTCACCGAGGACGAGTTCAAGATGCTGCGGCTGCAGAACGGCGTGTATCTGCAACTGCATGCCTACATGTTCCGCGTCGCCATTCCCTATGGCACGTTGTCGTCGCAACAGTTGCGGCGGCTCGCGCATGTCGCACGGCGCTACGACCGCGGTTACGGCCATTTCACCACGCGCCAGAACATCCAGTTCAACTGGATCAAGCTCGCCGAATTGCCGGACGCGCTCGCCGACCTCGCCGATGTCGGCATCCATGCGATGCAGACCTCCGGCAACAACACGCGCAACGTCACCTCGGATCAATGGGCGGGAGTAGCGCCCGGCGAAATCGAGGACCCGCGCATCTGGGCGGAAATCCTGCGGCAATACACCACGCTGCATCCGGAATTTTCCTTCCTGCCGCGCAAGTTCAAGTTCGCGATCACGGCCTCCGCCCATGATCGCTCCGCGATCAAGATCCACGACATCGGCTTGCGGCTGCACAAGAACGCGCAGAGCGAGACCGGCTTCGAGGTGCTGGTCGGCGGCGGCCTGGGACGGACGCCGTTCATCGGCAAGACCATCAAGCCGTTCGTGCATGGCCGCGATTTGCTGAGCTATGTCGAAGCGATCATGCGCGTCTACAACCAGTACGGTCGCCGCGACAACATCTACAAGGCGCGCATCAAGATTCTGGTGCACGAACTCGGCGTCGAGAAGTTCGCCGCCGAGGTCGAGGAAGAGTGGCAGCAGATGCGCGACGGCGCGCTCAAGCTCGATGGCGACGTGGTCGAGGACATCCGCGCCCGCTTCTTCTATCCGAAATACGCGAAGCTCCCGCACATGCCGGACGAGCTGAAGCAGGCTTCCGCCGATGCTTCCTTCGAACGCTGGCGCAAGAACTCGGTCGCCACCCACAAGGTGCAGGGTTATTCCATCGTCACGATCTCGCTGAAGCCGGTCGGCGGCCCGCCGGGCGATGCCACCGCCGACCAGATGGATGCGCTGGCCGATCTCGCCGACAAATATTCCTTTGGTGAAATCCGTGTCGGCCATGAGCAGAACCTGGCGCTGCCGCATGTCGCCAAACACGATTTGCCGGCCTTGTGGAAGGCGCTGGACAAAATAGGCCTCGCCACCCCGAACGTGAATCTCGTCTCCGACATCATCGCCTGCCCGGGGCTGGATTACTGCTCGCTGGCGAATGCGCGCTCGATCCCGATCGCGCAGGAACTGACGCGGCGCTTTGCCAATCACGACACCGCCGAGCTGATCGGCCGGCTGCACATCAACATCTCCGGCTGCATCAATGCCTGCGGCCACCATCATGTCGGCCATATCGGCATTCTCGGGGTCGAGAAGAACGGCGAGGAGGTCTATCAGATCACCATCGGCGGCCGCGCCGACGAGAAGGCCGAGCTCGGCACCTTGATCGGGCCGGGTGTGAAGTACGGCGAGGTCGCCGACGTCATCGAAGACATCGTCGAAGCCTATCTCGCGCTACGCGCCACGCCCGAGGAGCTTTTCGTCGATACGGTGAAGCGGCTCGGCGTCGAACCGTTCCGGGAGCGCGTCTATGCCACTCGTTAAGGGCGGAAAGATCGTCGACGATCCCTTTGCTCACGTCGCCGACGCCGCGGAGCCGCCGGCCAAGGCTTGCGTGCTCGTTTCGGCTGCGCGCTTCCTCGAAGGACCCGACGCGCTGCTGAAGCGCGGCAAGGTCGGCGTGATCTGGCCGAACAGCCGCGACGTCGACGACCTCGTGCCGTATCTCGATCGGCTCGCTGCGGTCGCGCTGGTGTTTCCGACCTTCCGCGACGGCCGCGCCTACAGCCAGGCGCGGCTGCTCCGCGAGCGCTACAGCTATCGCGGCGAATTGCGCGCCACCGGACAGGTGTTGCGCGACCAGTTCGTATTCATGCTGCGCGCCGGCTTCGATGCTTTCGACGTGAAGAAGCAGGCCGACGCCGAAGCGTTTGCCCAAACCGTTCATCGCTACTCGGTGTTCTACCAGCCGACCGGCGACGGAAAGCTCACCGCTTTGCATCGGCGCATGCAATTGCGCCATTCCGAGAGTACCGGCCTGTGAGTGCGCCTGTGCCCCATATCGCCTCCGAGCAGGGCGTGTTACTGCCGGCCGACACGCTCGACCGCGCGCTACGCGATGCCTCGCCGCAGCAGGTGATCGCGGCTGCGCTCGAAACCGTCGGCCGCGACAAGCTTGCGCTGGTGTCGTCCTTTGGTACGCAGTCGGCGGCGCTGCTGAAGGTCATGGCGGACGTCGACCCGGCGATATCAGTGATCTTCCTCGACACCGGCTGGCTTTTCGAGGAGACGCTCGCCTACCGCGACACGCTGATCGACCGCCTGGGCTTGCGCGATGTGCGCTCGATCAAGCCGTCGGACGAAACGCTGTCGCGCGAGGACCCCGACCGCGATCTCTGGTTCAATAATCCTGACGCCTGCTGCCGCATCCGCAAGGTCGAGCCACTGCAACGCGCGCTGCAGCCGTTCGATGGCTGGATCAACGGCCGCAAGCGCTTTCAGGGCGGCTTGCGCACCGACATCGCCGTGGTCGAGCAGGACGGCGTACGGCTGAAATTCAATCCCTTCGCCAACGTCTCGCGCGAAGAGATCGAGGCGATCTTCAACGCTGCCGAGCTGCCGCCGCATCCCCTGGCCGCCTCCGGCTACCTTTCGGTCGGGTGCATGCCCTGCACCAGCCGTACCTCGACGGACGAGGACGAGCGCGCCGGCCGCTGGCGCGGCCGCCCCAAGACCGAGTGCGGCATCCACACGATGCAGACTGCGTAGCTTCGCGGACTGATCGCTCGATCTCTGTCACGCATATTGCTGGACGAGCCACGGACGCAACGGATTCTCCGTCTCGGCCACGCTACTCTGCAACGCTCTCTTATCGACCGGCACCCGATGCAGGGCGACGCTGACCACGCCGCCTGTCTGTTCGACGATAGCGTATTCCGCGTGGGCGAGGAGGGTCGGGCGTCCGCCCGCAACATATTCCTTGAAGGGCAAGCCGACACTGCCGACGTTGACCACAAGACTGCCTCGATGCTGTCGCAGCATCTGCAGATGCGTGTGGCCGCCAGCCATGACGGTCGCGTGCCGCTCTCCCAGCAGCACATCCAGTTGTTCCGCCGGCGTGGTTGCAAGAATGTCTTCCACATTGGAGCGGGGAGACCCGTGGTAGAGCATCAGCGTCGCATCCGAGCCGAGCGGGATTTCCAGGAGCGGCTTGAAGGTTGCGAGATAGCCGAGGCTCTCTCGCGACAATTGCTCCCTGCACCAATTGACCGAGTCGATGACGGATGCGGCGTTCGTGTAGGCCTCCAGCAATCCGGGCTCCAGCAGGAACGCGTCGTGGTTGCCCATGATGCACGGGCAATTCAACTCGAAGAGGAGCTCGACTGTTCTTCGGGGTTGCGGTCCCAACGTGGCGATGTCGCCCAGACAGACGATCTGATCGGCGCCTTGCTTTCGCATGTCCGCGAGTACGGCACGAAAGGCCACGTCGTTGCCGTGGAGGTCCGATATCAGCGCGACCCGCATTGTCGGCTCCGAAGGGCGGTGGACGAATTTGGTGCCGAAGAATACCCAAATTCGCCCGGAATGGCCGCCAAATCGGCCTCGGCGTTCACCTTTCAGCCACGGTTGGTATGCAACAACGGCCCCTGATTCTGGGGCTAATGAATGTCTTTGCGCGCGGCGGCCGCGATAACAGCAACATTATTGCTTGCAGCTTGTGCATCAGAGGCGCCGATCGAGACGCCTGCGATGTATGTCGACATGACCACGCCGGGGGCGCGGCTCGACCCCATCGCCGCGGCCTCGATGATCTCGCAATATCGCGGAAATAACGGCCTTGGCGCGGTCGCCGTCGACCCCGAACTGATGCGGCTTGCGGAATCCCAATCCCAAGTGATGGCCGACAAGAACAAGCTCGACCATGACGTGCGTGCGCCGCTGGCAAAGCGGCTGGCCGGCGCCGGGTACCCGGCAAGCGTGGCGGTCGAGAACGTCTCGGCCGGCTATCACACTCTGGCGGAAGCCTTTTCCGGCTGGCGCAACTCGCCGCCGCACAAGGCCAATATGCTCAAAAGCGGTGTCACAAAATTGGGCATAGCCGCAAGCTATGCTCCTAATACAAAATACAAGGTTTTCTGGACCCTGATTTTGGCGTCTAACCAGTGATCCGCACTAGCCGCCCAGCATTGTCCTATTTGCACTCCCGCCGCGTCCGTTGACGCCATCGTGAACTGACGCCACGATTGCGTCGGCATATCCGAACAGCCATGGACGACACGCATCCTGATCATAGGGCGACGCCTGCGCAGGCCCGGCGCGTGCTGGTGCTGCAGGGCGGCGGCGCGCTCGGCTCCTACCAGGCCGGTGCGTTCCAGGCGCTGTGTGCTGCCAGCTTCGAGCCGGAATGGGTTGCCGGCATCTCGATCGGCGCCATCAATGCCGCGATCATTGCCGGCAACGAGGCCCGCAACCGCGTCGATCGCCTGAAGGAATTCTGGGAGATGGTGTCGGCATCGGTGTCGTGGAACCCGATGCTCAAGGGCGAGCGCAGCCGCTCGCTGTTCAACGAGACCAGCGCCGCCATCATCGCGACCTTCGGCGTGCCCGGTTTCTTTACGCCGCGGATTCCGCCGGCGCCCTTGTGGCCGCAGGGCACGCCGCAGGCGCTGAGCTATTACGACACGGCACCCTTGAAGAAGACGCTGGAGCGGCTGGTCGATTTCGACCGCATCAACGATCTGAAATGCCGGCTCAGCGTCGGCGCGGTCGGCATCACCTCGGGCAATTTCCGCTATTTCGACAATGTCGAGTTCAAGCGGCAGGGCAAGCTGATCGGCCCCGAGCACATCATGGCCTCAGGCGCGCTGCCGCCTGGTTTTCCGGCCGTGCTGATCGAAGGCGAATATTACTGGGACGGCGGCATCGCCTCCAACACGCCGCTCGACTATGTGCTGGACGCCGAGACCGACCGCGATCTGCTGATCTTCCAGGTCGATCTGTTCAGCGCGCGCGGCCATCTGCCGGAGACGCTGCTGGAAGCGGCCGAACGCGAAAAGGACATCCGCTTTTCCAGCCGCACCCGGATGAACACCGACAAGAACCGGCAGATCCACAACGCCCGCAAGGCAGTGCTCGATCTCATCGGCAAGCTGCCGGACGATCTGCAGCACGATCCTTCGGTCGAATATCTGCGCAAGATCGCGAAAGAGAACACGGTCACGGTCGTACACCTGATCTACAAGAGCAAGAACTACGAGACCAATTCCAAGGATTACGATTTCTCCCACGTCGCCATGGTCGAGCACTGGAATGCCGGCGTGCGCGACGTGCATCTGTCGATGCGTCACAAGGAGTGGCTGGAACGGCCGCAGTCCGGGGAAACCATGGTGACTTACGATCTCACGGGGGATGAGGGCGGGACCCCCAAGGCATGATCCGGAATCATGCTCGAAATAAAGCTGAAGCAGGAGTGAAAGAGATATGGGTACTTTGACAGGCAGGAATGCGGTGGTGACCGGCTCGACCAGCGGCATCGGGCTCGCATACGCACGCGCCTTTGCGAAAGAGGGCGCCAATGTCGTCATCAACGGTTTCGGTGCGCCCGCCGACATCGAGAAAGAGCGCTCGGCGATCGAGACCGACTACAAGGTCAAGGCGGTCTATTCCTCCGCGGACATGACCAAGCCTGCCGAAATATCAGACATGATCGCGACTGGCGAGAAAAGCTTTGGTTCGGTCGACATCCTCGTCAACAATGCCGGCATCCAGTTCGTTTCGCCGATCGAGGAATTCCCGATCGAGAAATGGGACGCCATCATCGCCATCAACCTGTCGTCGGCTTTCCATGGCATCCGCGCCGCGGTGCCCGGCATGAAGAAGCGCGGCTGGGGCCGCATCATCAACACGGCGTCGGCGCATTCGCTGGTCGCCTCGCCCTTCAAGTCGGCCTATGTCTCGGCCAAGCACGGCATCGCCGGTCTCACCAAGACCGTGGCGCTCGAGGTTGCGCAGAACAAGATCACCTGCAACTGCATCTCGCCCGGCTATGTCTGGACGCCTTTGGTCGAGCACCAGATTCCCGACACCATGAAGGCGCGCAACATGACCAAGGAGCAGGTCATCAAGGACGTGCTGCTGGCGGCGCAGCCGACCAAGGAGTTCGTGACCTCGGAGCAGGTCGCGGCGCTGGCGCTGTTCCTGTGCAGCGACGACGCAGCGCAGATCACCGGCGCGAACCTCTCCATCGACGGCGGCTGGACCGCGGAGTAGGTCACCTCACTTCTCTCTGTGCTTCACGGGGAGAGGTCGCATTACGGGGGATTGACCGGTCGTCTTGACGTGTGCCGAATGTGCAGAATTTCGACCGCGTCGTGTCGTACCCGATAAAATATCCGGAACGGATAGCGGATTACTGAGACAACCCTCACTCCGGGGCGTTGTTCGACGCGCGGCGCGGATCCCGGCGCTTGATGGATGCGCTCGGTGACTTCGAGGAACCTGCGTTCAATGGATTGAGCGATCGTCTGGCTGGCATTGATCGAATAGTAGGCAGCAATTCCAGCGAGGTCGGCCAACGCCCGCCGGGAATAGATAAGCTTCATTCTGAGCGAAACTTCGCAAAGGCCGCTTGGATTTCTTTGCTACTTGCGAATTCGCCGGCGTCAAGTGATGAGATCGCGGCGTCGATTGCTTCCAACTCTTCGCGGCTCGCGACATAGTCGCCTTGCAATTCGGTTTCAATCTGATTCGCGACGGCAACCAGTTCGTTCTGGGCCTCCTCAGGCCAAGTTCGAACGCGCTCTAGAAGGTCTTTCAGTTCAGTTGCGGTCATCGGGAGACTATATCTTGCGGGGGTCGATTTTCCAACCGTCCCTTGCGACGAGTTGGGTCGTATTACCGCCCCACGATGCTCGTCGCCGTCGTGAACAACGTCGGCGCATGCAGTTCCTCGGAGCCGATCTTGCCGGCCACCACGATCAGCACCGCGGCGAGCGCCACGCGCAGCACCGTCTCCGGCACGCGCACCGCGCTCCAGCTGCCGATGATGATGCCCGGCAGCGAGCCCATCAGCAACACGCCCATCAGGTGCCAGTCGACCGAGCCGAGCGCCCAGTGTCCGGCGCCGGCGACCAGCGTCAGCGGCACCGCATGCACGATGTCGGAGCCGACGATCTTGGCCATCGGCAGGCGCGGGTAGAGAAGCAGCAGCGCGGTGACGCCGACTGCGCCGGCGCCGACCGATGAAAGGGACACGAGCACGCCGAGCGTGACGCCGACGATAACCGTCGCGATCGTCCTGGTGCGCTCATCGACATTCTCCAGCCGGCGGCGATAGCGCTCCATGATCGACTTGCGGAAGATCAGCGCGGTCGCGGTGAGCAACAGCGCGAAGCACAGCACCAAATTGACCAGGCTGCGCTGCGACGCCGCGCTCAGCCCGAGCTGCCACATCACAACAAGCGTCAGCATCGCTGCGGGAATGCTGCCGCAGGCGAGCCGGGTCACGGCCGGCCAGTGAATGCTGCGCGACCAGCCATGCACGATGCTGCCGCCGGTCTTGGTGGCGGCGGCGTAAAGCAGATCAGTGCCAACGGCAGTCGAAGGGTGAATTCCGAACAGCAGGATCAGCAGCGGCGTCATGAGCGAGCCGCCGCCCACGCCGGTCATCCCGACAAGCAGGCCGACGCCGAACCCCGATGCGACATAAAGCGGATCGATCATGTGCACACGATTTGCGGTAACATCTGTGGCTATCTAATGACGCCACGCTTTCCGCTGCAATGCACCCTCGGAAATAAGAATGTTTCATCCGTGCGACAGGGCTGGGTGGAGATTTTACCCACCGCTCGTGCACCGGGCGGAATCACCGTTCTCTCTGATTTGAGTAAGAAATAGTCACAATCATGTGCCCGTTTTCGGGCAATAAATCGGCGGTGGCTACTTACTAAACGGTAGTGGAGCGGATTTGACGTTCGCTAGCCTGCAGGCCGCGATTCCGCGAGGCGAACGTCAAATCCAAAGCTCCACTGCAATCAATATTTGCTAGCGGTCCTTTGATTCTAACGTTCGCAAACGCGGTCGCAGCGAGGGAATGCGAACGTTAGAATCGGACCGCTAGCACATGCAGTCCGAGCCGGCTGCGCACGATCCAGAACAGCAGCACGGTTTCGAAGGTCAGCGACAGCGAGGTCGCGGCTGCCGCGCCATGGCCGCCGAAGCGCGGCACCAGCGCGATACACAGTGCGACGTTCATGACGAAGGCCAGCGCATAAGCGAGTGCGCAGATGTGCTGATGGCCGAGCATGTTGAGCAGACGCTCGACCGGTCCGATCGCGGCGCGCACGACGAGCCCGACCGCGGCAACGAACATGATGTCGTAGCCTGTCGTAAATTGCGGTCCAAAGAGCCAGAGCAGCGGCTTGCCCAGTGCGAGCAGGACAGCGGTCGCGGCGAGCGACGGCCAGAACGTCCAGTTGATCGCATGCGCGACGTAGGCCGACAGCCGCGCCTTGTCGCCGAGCGCGTTGTATTCGGCGAAGCGATGCGCCGTCGTCGCCGACATCGCGTAATGGATGAACGACACCAGCGCCAGCGTCTTCACCACCGCGAAATAGACGCCGACCTCCTCGGAGGAGCGGAACTGCTGCAGCACCAGCACGTCGGTGTAGGACAGCAGCAGATAGAAGCTCTCGACCAGCAGGATCGGCAGCGAAACCGCGAGCCAGCCTCTGATGTCGTAGGCCTTTGGGCCGGCCTCGACATGCGAAGCAAGGCGGCGATTGAGCACGATCATCTGTCCGATCATCGCGACCCACACCGCGCCGGCGCTGGCGGTCATCGCCGCCGTCGCGCCGAAATTGAAGCCGAGCGCGAACAGGCCGAAGGTGAAGCCGATGATCAGCGCCTGACGCACGATGAATTGCGGCATCAGCCCGAGCCGCATCCAGTCATGCGAGCGCGCAATGCCGTCCTGGGTGTTGGCGACCACGAAGGGCGGTAGCGTCGCGCAGCCGATATAAAGCGGCACGATGGTGCCGGCCTCGATCCATGGCGACAGCAGCTTGACCAGACCCGCGAGCGCGAGCGCCACCGCGAACGAAACTGCAAAGGTCATCCAGCGGCTGCCGGAGAGGAAGCCGCGCAGCAGCGCGTGTTCGCCCCGCGTGCGGTATTCCGGAATGATCTTCTGCGCCGAGGCCGAGATGCCGAAATCCATCATGCTGCCGAGCAGCAGCACCCAGGTCCAGACATAGACGTACACACCGTAGTCGGAGCCGCCCATCCAGCGCGCCAGCAGGATTTGCGAGAGATAGGCAAGGCCGGCGCTGAGCACGCGGATGACGAAGATGGTGCCGGCGAGTTTTCGCGTCAGCGACGCCTCGTTGCTGCCGCCCGCCAGCTTCGACTTCAGCCGCGCGAAGAGGCCGGCGTGAACTGCAGGTTGAGTGTCGATGGAAGCCACGAAGAAATCCGGATGCAATGCCGCGGGTGGCGGCGATGCTTCCGATCTATCAACCATTCGTTAAGATTTGGTTGGGTGCGTGCTCTCGACACGAGCACGCTTTACCCTCTCCCCCTGTGGGAGAGGGTGGTTTCGAGCGAAGCGAGAAACCGGGTGAGGGGTTCTTCGTGACGAGACGGACCCCTCACCCGGCTCGAATCTCGCTTCGCTCAATTCTCGCCACCCTCTCCCACAAGGGGAGAGGGTAAGACTGCGTATGTCGCACGAGTGCGCATTGCGTCGCTGCGCACAGCCTCAATTCAAATTGATATTGAACTCGTACGACCGGTCGGCGCCGACCAGGGTCAGCTTCAACGCCGCGCCGTCGGGATTGACGCCCGGCGGCACGCCGTCGAGCGCGAACGAGAAACGCTTCACCCCGGGCGGGCTGTGCTCGACAGGCTTCGGCACCGGCAGGCCCCAATCCGGCGTCGGTCCCTCGACCAACAAGCTGACATTGTGCGCGTCGGGCGTCACGACGTCGACCAGCACTTCGGATTTGCCCTCGCGCTTGACGTCGCGGATGGTGAGCGGATTGGGATCGCCGACATTGGCGGGTTTCGGGACCGTGTCGAGCGCCGCGAACAGCGCGCTGTCCTCGGTGCTGGCGACGCTGGAGAAGGTCAGCTCCGCATTGGCCTGCACGGGAATGCAGATCTTCTCGCACACCGCGTATTCGATTCCCACGCGCAATGTCACCGGCTTATCGACGCTTTTGGCGACGATGCGCAATGGCAGCACGACCTGGTCGTGATAGCCGAGCGAGACGCCCCCCGCGCCGTCATCGAACTGTTGCGGCGCCGGCCACAAAACCGTCACCGCCTCGACATTGTCCGACTTCGAGAAGTCGAACCGCGGCGGCACGCCGGAATCGCCCGGGTTGCGCCAGTAGGTGTGCCACCCGCCCTGCAGCTGGAAGGCAATGCCGCCGAGCAGCACGGTGCCGCTGCGCGAGCCCGCGAGCAGCCGCAGCTGGGAATGGCTGTCCTTCTGCCATGGCGAGGCGTCCTCGGCGCAAGCTCGGGCCGAAAGTGCGAAGATGAACAGGGCTGCGAGCGCGGCGCGGGCTGGAACCATCATTGTCATGACGCGTCTTTACAGGCTGGCACCGGACCGAACCATTGAATTGCTTGTGAGTGGTGAGCCGCAAGCTTGATTGACACAAAAGCCGCCCAATATCAGGATGTGGCTACTTACGAGAGCGCTTCGCGGATGGACCCTGAGGGCAAAAAACCGGGCAAGGTTCGCCGCAGGCAAGCCGGCGTCGGCGACAATTCGGCCGACCCCAGCTATCTCGACGGCCAGCTCCTGATCGCCATGCCGGTGATGGGCGATCCCCGCTTCGAGCGATCCGTGATCTATATGTGCGCGCACTCCTCCGAGGGCGCGATGGGGATCATGGTCAACCGCCCGGCGGGCAGCATCGATTTCCCGGAGCTGCTGTCACAGCTCAACATCATCAAGAAGGCCGACCAGATCAAGCTGCCGGAAAGCGCCGAGACCATGAAGGTCTTGAGCGGCGGCCCGGTCGACACCGGCCGCGGCTTCGTGCTGCATTCCAGCGACTTCTATCTCGCCAACGCCACGCTGCCGATCGACGGCCAGATTTGCCTGACCGCGACCGTCGACATCCTCAAGGCGATCGCCAGCGGCAAGGGACCCAGGCACGCCATCCTGGCGCTCGGCTATGCCGGCTGGGGACCGGGCCAGCTCGAGAACGAAATCCAGGGCAATGGCTGGCTGCATTGCGATGCCGATCCCGAGCTGGTGTTCGGCGGCGACGTCGACGACAAATACGCGCGTGCCTTGCGCAAGATCGGCATCGATCCCGGCATGCTGTCCAACGACGCGGGGCATGCGTAGCTGCGGTTTGCGGCGATGTTGAAATAGCTAACGGTGTCGTCCCCGCCTGGTGCGCAATTGCGCACGGGAGCGGGGACCCATAACCACAGGACATCATAGTTGGTCGAGCTGTGGCCCCAGCTCGCTTCGACGATCACTAGTGGTGGTTATGGGTCCCGGGTCTCGCTTCCGCCTTCGCTCTTCGAGCTTCGGCGGACAAGTCGCTCGCCCGGGACGACAGGGAATTACTCCGCCGCCTGCTGCGCCAGTTGCCGCTCCGCCGCCTCTTGCGGCACGGTCGGCATCGTGCCGGCCACCGTGGCGCGGCGCATGTCGCGCGGCTGGCTCTGGTCGTAGCGGCGCACGCGATGCATGGTCTGGCGGTTGTCCCACATCACGAGGTCATGCAACGTCCATTTGTGGCTGTAGACGAACTCGGGCCGGGTCGCGTGCTCGGTGAGGTCGCGCAACAGCAGCCGTCCTTCCGGCATGCTCATGTCCAGGATCTTGCCGGCATGCGATGACAGATACAGCGACTTGCGTTGATGCACCGGATGGGTGCGCACCAGGCGCTGCAGCACTGGCTTGAACAGCTCCTTTTCTTCGTCGGTGTAATCGAGGAAGCCGAGTGAGCCGCGCGAATACATCAGCGAGTGCTCGCAGATCTTGTCCTCGATCTCCGCCTTGGTCTCCGCATCGAGCGCGTCATAGCCCGCGCGCATGTCCGCGAACTCGGTATTGCCGCCCTTCGGGTTCACCACCCGCGCCGACAGCAGCGAGAACTTTGCGGGGATGGCGCGGAACGACGAGTTGGAATGCCACAGGCAGTTACCGAGATTGAACAGGTGTGTGCGGCTGTCCTTGGCCAGCGGCTTGCCGTCCTTGCCGAGATTGGAAACGTCGTTCAGCCCGGCCGAGCCGAGACGGTAATCTTGCTTCTTGGTGATGTTGCCGCCGCGGGGATTCTCGCGCGCGCCGAAATTGAGCGCGAACGCCATCTGCTGGTCGTCCGTGATGTCCTGGCCGTGAAACACCAGCACGGCATATTTGTCCATGCCGGCCTCGATCGTGGCCGCCTCGTCTTTCGTCAGCGGTTGACGCAAATCCACGCCCGAGACCTCGCCCACAAAATGCTTGTGGATCTGCCGGATCGCGATCGCCATGGCGTTTCTCCTGATGGGCTGGCTTTCCGCCTGATTTGCAGCCAAAGCTACTCCCGAGGCGCGCCAAGTCAACGCCAACGCGGCATGCCTGCCTTACGCATTCCGCGCCATCAGCCCGCCATCCACGGCAATGACGGCGCCGGTAAGGTAGGACGCGGCCGGCAGGCACAGGCTCAACGTCATGTGCGCGACCTCTTCCGCGTCGCCGTAGCGGCCGAGCGCGGTCCGGCGCTTGGCATAGATCGTCTTGTGCTCTTCCGAGATCCGGTCGGTGATGGCGGTACGGATCGGACCGGGGCAGATGCAGTTGACGGTGATGCCCTCGCGGCCGAGCTCGACCGCGAGCGAACGCGTCAGGCTCGCGACACCGCCTTTCGCGGCAGAGTAAGGGCTGTGCAGCGCGGTCGCGCCCAGCGCCTCGGTCGAGGCGATGTTGACGATGCGCGGGCATTTCGATTTGCGCAGGTGCGGCAATGCGGCGCGAACGATCCGTGGATGCGCCGTCAGCATGACGGCGAGCGCCTTCGCCCAAGCCTCCTCGTATGCCGGGTCGTCGATCGCGACGCGCACGGAGATACCGGCATTGTTGACGATGATGTCGAGCGAACCGAAATGCGCGGCGATCTCGCCGACCACGTTTTCGATCGACTTGGGATCGGCAACGTCGAGCCGCCACGCTTTCGCACTTCCGCCGGCTGCGACAATCTCATCCGCGACGGTTTTGGCGCCGTCGGTGCTCATATCTGACACCGCGACGTTGGCGCCTTCGGCGGCGAACACGCGGGCTGTTGCGCGGCCCATGCCGCTGGCCGCACCTGTGACGAGCGCGGTCAATCCCTTCACCGAGCGGCTGAGTTGCTTGAATTCCGGCATGGCGGCACCTCGCGCAATCGATTGACAAGCCTTTCAGTCATCCTAGAGCGCGATGAGATTAGGATGAATTCGTCATCGCACTCTAAATTCTTGTTTTGCGCATGATCTTCTCGGAAAACCGCTACACACTTTTCCGGATCATGCGCTAAGACCAGACAAACAGAAGAGGGAAGGGCGATGAACGAGCTCGATTTTGGCAACAAGCAGATCCTGGTGGTCGGCGGCTCCTCCGGCATCGGCAACGGCATCGCGCAGGCGTTTCGCGCGCATGGCGCGCGCGTTGCGGTCTGCGGCACACGTGCCTCGGCCTCGGACTACTCGCCGGATGAAGGCTCGCATCTCGACGGCCTCGACTATCTCAGGCTCGATGTCAGCGACGCCGGCGCGATCGAAAAGTTCAAGCCGGCATTCGAGCGACTCGATGTGCTGGTGCTGGCGCAGGGGGCGGTGCTCTATCGCCGCGGCGAGTTCGAGATGGAAGGCTTTCGCAAGGTGCTCGAGGTCAATCTGATGAGCCTGATGGCCTGCGCCACGAAGTTTCATGCGATGCTCAAGCAAGCAAAGGGCTCGCTGATCATCGTCAGCTCGACCGCCGCCTATCATTCGACCATGGGCAATCCCGCCTATAACGCCTCCAAGACCGGTGCCATGGGTTTGACGCGCACGCTCGGCGAGGCCTGGGCCGAAGACGGCATCCGCGTCAACGGCATCGCGCCCGGTCTCGTCGATACCAAGATGACGAAGGTCACGACGTCGAATCCGAAGCGGCTGGAAGGCGCGCTGGAGCGGATTCCGCTGAGAAGGCTCGGCACGCCGCAGGACATGGCCGGCGCGGCGTTGTTTCTGGCGTCGGAGCTCGCGTCCTACATCGTCGGGCAAACCATCATCGTCGATGGCGGGTTGATTTTGTAGGTGCCCTTGTAGGGTGGGCAAAGCGACACGCGTCGGTGGTCGTTCAACGAGCGCAGCTGAAGCGTGCCCACCATCCTTGATCGGTGCGCGCGAGTGGTGGGCACTGCGCTTGCGCGCCTTTGCCCACCCTACAATGCGTGGATAGAGCCTACTGAACCGCGGCGCGTTGTCCGACCGGCGCCGGCGGACGCGGCGCACCACCGGGTGCGCGGGGCGGCGGCGCCTGCCGCTGTGGCGGCGAATTGCCGAAGCCGAAGAAATTGCCGAATGGCGCGGCGGGTTGCGCCGGCCGCTTTGCCGCGGGCGGCTTTTGCGGGCCGAGTGCAGCATTTGGCGCGCCAGCGCCGGGTCCGCCCGGCGTGGCGTTGGCGACCGGCACGTCGCCCTTGGCCTGCTCGCGGCCGACTTCGCGGCGCGGCCACATGAAATCGTCGGCGCGCCCCGCCGGCGGCGCCAGCGCCTCGCCCTTCACCAGGGTGCGCGCCGCAAGCGCGTCGACCGCGGCGGGCCGCGTGCCGGGGCCACCGAGCAATTGATCGCTGTTCACGCTTGCCGCGACCAGCGGCAGGATCGGTCCGGCCATCGGCCGCGGTGCGGGCTGGCCGGGCACGGCATTGGCGTCGGGCGTCGCCGGTTCCTGCGGCAGCGCGATCGGCGCCGAGCGTGTCGCGAGCAGGCGCGTGATTTCGCGCTCGACATAATGCGCGAGCTTGCGCGCGCCGTATTTGGTGAAATAGACGCCGTCATAGGCGCGCAGCTGGCGGGGCTGACCTTCGAAGTCGGGGCCCTTCTGCATGAACAGGCCGCGCTCGTCGACGAAACCGTCCCAGACGTCGACATAGGTGATGCCGGCCTTGCCGGCGGCCTCGCGATAGAGCGAGTCCAGGAACAGCATGTCCTTGGGGCCGTTGCCGCCGCGGATCGCGGGCAGGCCGACCCAGATCACCGGCACGCCTTTGGACTTCACCACCGCAATCATCTCTTCGATCTTCTTCGAATAGAGTTCGACCCAGCGGTCGTCGCGGAATTCATAAACGCCGTTCGGCGAACGCGCGGTCTTCTCGGGCGTGACGACAGGCGCCGGCTCGTTCTCGGCGTCGTCCTGCGGCAGCTCGGCATCGGCCTTGTCGTCGGGCTTGGCCGCGGCATCGTCGGCTTTCGGCTTCTCGGCAGGCTTGTCCTTGCGCGCGTCCTTCTTGTCGCTCTTCTTGTCGGCGGCCTTGTCCTTATCCTTGTCTTTGTCCTTGTCGGATTTCTCCGACACCGGTTCGCGGATCGCGACGCGGTCGTTGATGCCGAGCATGACCACGATCACGTCGGGCTTCTCGGTGGCGAGGATGCCCTTGGCGGCCGCGGCCCAGTCCGAAGGCTCGCCCTTGGGTTGGTATTTGATCAGGCCGGAGGTGTTCTTCGCCTTGCGGACCACGCCCATGTCGGGCTGCTCGACATAGGCGTCCTCGAGGCCGGAGCCGAGCCAGTCGGCCATGCCGTCGCCCATCACTATGACATTGCGCTCGGGCGTGCCTTCGCGCTTCTCGGGCGGCGGCGCCTTGGAGAAATCCTGATAGACGCGCTTGGGTGCCTGCGGCTGGAAGGGTGCGAAGAAATCGCCGCCGAACCAACTGCCGCCGCCACCAAATCCGCCGCCGCCACGCGAGCGCTGCGGAGGACCGCCGAAATTGAAGAACTGCGCCGAGGCCGGTCCCACGATCCCGACCAGCAGCGCAATCGTCACCCCCAGCACGATCAACGGGCCGGGTTCGGTGATCAGTTTGATGAAGCGGGTTTCTTTGAGCATGCAATTCAGTTCGGACGGTGCGGAACGGGCCCTGACATATAACGGAAATCGGGCCGCAAGCAGGCAGTTCTACCCGATAAATCGGGCCTCCGCAGCTATCATCAAGCCCGTCAGCAAAATCAGCACTTTAACGGTTACTTTCGCGGGGAAAACCGCGCCTCTCAGCGGCCGCGCAGCTGTTCCAGCACGCCTGATGTCGCGAATCCGTCGGCGGCAGCGCCGATCGAGGCCTGGAAGTTGCGCAGCGCCTGCCGTGTTTCGCCGCCGAACTGGCCGTCCGGCGTGCCCTTGTAGAAGCCGCGCTGGGCCAGCAATTGCTGCAGCTCCAGCCGCTCGGCCCGCGTCAATTCACGCTCCTGCCGCGGCCAGGGCTGCACGAAGGGCTGGCCGCCGCGCAAGCGGTCGGCGAAATGGCCGATCGCCAGCGCGTAAGCCTCGGCCGGGTTGTATTTCATGATGACGCGGAAATTCTGCATCATCAGGAAGCCCGGCCCTTCGGCGCCGGCCGGCGCCAGCAGGTAGGCCTTGTCGTTGGGATGCGGGAACGGCTGGTTGTTGGCGCGCACCACGCCGAGATGCTGCCACTGCGCGAACGTCTGCGGCTTGGCGCGGTCGGCCAGCATGTAGTTGAAGCCCTTCGGCACCGAGACCTCGTAGCCCCAGCTCTGGCCGGTTTGCCAGCCGTCCTTCTTCAGATTGTTCGCGGTGGATGCGATCAGGTCGGCGGGGTCGTCGACCACGTCGCGGCGGCCGTCACCGTCGGCATCGACCGCATAGCGCTTGAACGCGGTCGGCATGAACTGGGTTGGCCCGAACGCGCCGGCCCATGAGCCGCGCATCTGCTCGGGCCGCAGATCGCCGCGATTGAGGATCTCCAGCGCGGTGAGGAATTCATCCTTGAAATAGCCCTGCCGCCGTCCGACGCAGGCCAGCGTCGCCGTCGACTGCACCACGTTACGATCGCCCATCTGCGTCGAATAATTGGACTCGATGCCCCAGATCGCCGCGACGATGAAGCGATCGACGCCATAGGCCTTTTCGGTCGCGTCGAACTGCGCCTTGTACTTCGCGAGGATCTCCTTGCCCTTGGCCAGCCGATTGTCGTTCACCAGGATGTCGAGATAGTCCCAGATCGACTTGGTGAATTCGGGCTGCGCGTCCATCAGGTCCATCAGGCGCAGGTCGGGCGTGAGCCCTGCGGTGAAGCGGCGGAAATTGTCCTCGCTGACGCCGCGCCGTGCGGCATCGGGCCACATGCCGGCGACGCAATTGTCGAAATTCGCCGCCGCCTGCCGGATCGCGCTCGCCGTCATCAGGGGATGTCCGGACGCGCCGTCCTCGCCGCTCCAGGGAAGCGGACCGGTCGTGCCGGGCGCGGCCTGCGGCTGCTGCGCCGGTGCATCGGATTTCGGACCTGAGAAGATGCCGCCGAACAGGTTGGACAGGCCGTTGCCTTGGGATTGGCCTTGCGACTGGGCAAGGGCAGGGGCGGCCGAAAGCGCGCCCGCCAGCAGCAGCGTCGCAGCGGTCAGTCGCCTCGCCATTGGTTCCCTTGTCATACCAGTGCCCACTTTCCGAAGTCCGCGCACCATCGCTGCAATACCTTTTCGCGGACTTCGGAAAGTTACGGGCACTAGCAAATCTATGATTTTAGTGCCGCTTTCGATCTGAAGTCCCTGAACCCGATTTCGCCGCGAGTGAGTCAGGGACTTCAGATCGGCGGCACTAGACCCGTTGCCGCGGAATTTGGGCATTCAGGAGGCCCGTCCGCGGTTTCCAGACGTTTAACAAAATCCGGGATTTCATGTCAGTGGGCGGTTCGCCGCCTTTGTGACCACGCCAAAACCGGCTACGAACGGCGACCTTAATCGTTTCATCCCGACCAGACCCCATGAAAATCCGCAAAGCCGTCTTTCCCGTCGCCGGCCTCGGCACCCGCGTCCTGCCCGCCACCAAGGCGATGCCGAAGGAAATGCTGACCATCGTCGACAAGCCGCTGATCCAGTACGTGGTCGACGAGGCGCGTGAGGCCGGCATCGAGCACTTCGTGTTCGTCACCGGCCGCAACAAGGGCGTGATCGAGGATCATTTCGACCGCATGTTCGAGCTCGACACCACGCTCGAAGCGCGCGGCAAGAAAGCCGAGCAGGAGATTCTGGCCCGCGATCAGCCCGAGGCCGGCGCAATGAGTTTTACCCGGCAGCAGGCGCCGCTCGGCCTCGGCCACGCGGTGTGGTGCGCGCGGGACATTATCGGCAACGAGCCGTTCGCGGTGCTGCTGCCGGACGAGCTCGTGCTCAACACGCCCGGCTGTCTCGCGCAGATGATCGCCGCTGCTTCGAGTCTCGGTGACAAGTCCAACCTGCTTGCCGTGCAGGAAGTGCCTGTTGACCAGACCCACAATTACGGCATCTGCGGCGTCGGCAACGCGTCACGCGAAGGGCATGTTCGAGGTCGACGGCATGGTGGAGAAGCCGGCCAGGGGCACCGCGCCGTCGAACTTCTCGATCACCGGGCGCTACATCCTGCAGCCGGAGATTTTTGGCATTCTGGAAAAGCAGGAGCGTGGCGCCGGCGGCGAGATCCAGCTCACCGACGCGATGATCGGGCTAGCGAAGTCGCAGACATTCTTCGGCGTCGAGTTCGCAGGCGAACGGCACGATTGCGGCTCGAAGCCGGGCTTCCTGCGCGCCAACATCGCCTACGGCCTGGCGCGGGAGGATTTACGCGATGGCCTGCGCGCGGAGATGCGAAGGTATTTGGAAAAATAGACTCCGTCGTCATTGCGAGCGAATACTGCGTAGGGTGGGCGAAGCGAAGCGTGCCCACCTTCACGAGCTGAGACCTGAAGGTGGGCACGGCGCAAGGGCGCCTTTGCCCACCCTACGGTTCGGAACGCGTCTCGCGCAATGACGAGGATCAAGCCACCAACGACAGCGCCGGCGTCTCCGCCAGCACACAGCGGTTGCGGCCCGCCGCCTTGGCGGCATAGAGCGCCTTGTCGGCGGCGCGCACCAGCTGCGGCCAGTCCGAGCCCGCGTTCGGCACCGCGCTGGCAATGCCGATGCTGACCGTCGACTGCACGGAATCGTCGGACCAGCCCATCACCTTGATGCGGACGGTTTCGGCCACCTTCAGCGCGTCGGCGGCATTGGTGCCCGGCAGCAGCACCGCGAATTCCTCGCCGCCATAGCGCGAGGCGCAGTCGCCGGCGCGCTTCACCGAATCGGAGATGCAGATCGCGATGCCGACCAGCACCTGGTCGCCGGCCTGGTGGCCGAAGGTGTCGTTGTAGGCCTTGAAGTGGTCGGCATCGATCATCAAGAGCGACAGCGCGGTCCGCTGCCGCATCGCGCGGCGCCATTCGTCGTCGATCGCCGCGTCGAACCTGCGGCGGTTTTTCAGTCCGGTCAGCGCGTCGGTGGTCGCCATCTCCTCGAGCTGGTCCTCGGCGGAAGCGCGGCGGCCGATCTCGCGCGCCAGGAACAGCGTTACCGCCAGCACGAACACGATCAGCGCCAGCATGATCGCGCCGATCCGCGTCGCCTCGACCCGCCACAGGTTCAGCACGTTGGTCCAGGGCTTGCCGACCAGCACGACCAGCGGCTGCGAGCCGCCGCGCCAGACCATCAGCCGCGTGACGCCGTCATACTTGCCGGGCGCCGACAGCGATCCGGCGGGCTCGCTGAGCGCGCTCTTGACCGCGAGCAGCTGCGAGAGGTTCTTGCCGATCACGTCGAGATCGAACGGCGTGCGCATGATTACCGTGCCGTCGTGACGGAACACCGAGATCACGTCCTCGGGGTCGAGGTTGAGGCGGCCGAACAGGTCGTGGAAATAGCTGAAGCGGATCGAGCCCGCGACCACGCCCTGGAAGCTGCCGTCGTCGCCGCTGATGCGGCGGCTGAGCACGATCGAATAGGCGCCCCGATGCAGCATCGGGCGGCTGATGAACAGGCCGAGGTCGCGGTTGTCGCGATGGACGCTGAAATATTCCTCGTCGGCGCGGTTCTCCGGGAGCGGATCGAGCGTGGAGGCATCGACCGTGAGATTGCCCTTGGCGTCGAACACCTGGATCGCGCCGAAATGCTTGGCGGTCGCGGCATGATCGAACAGGATCAGATGGCGGATCGGTTTGGACACGGTGGCGATCTCGGGCATCACCATGTTGCTGACCACCGCACGCAGAGACAGGTCGTACAGCTCGATGTTGCGGCTGAGGTCGGCCTCGATGCCGGAGGCGAGGTTTTCCAGCGATTGCCGTGCGAGTTGCTCCTCGCCGCGGCGCATGTCGATCAGCACGCTGGCGCAGACGGCGGAGAAGCCGATCACGGTCGCGACCGAGGAGGCGATCAGCAATTTAGCCGACAGCCGCCATGGTCTAGCCCCTTCCCGGCGCTTTCCAATCCGCATCCGTGCACTCCGCAACCTTCACGGATGCGGCATAAACATTGCTGCGGGCTTAAATAAAGACAACGATGCCTTAATCGGTTAACGCTTCGTTGCCGCGGCGGCTGATTTTGTGCGTCGCTGGTGGAGCGCGTTTGAAGTGAACGACTATGACGGCTTGCGCGATTATCTCGCGCGGCAAACCCTGGCCGAGCTGACGCTCGGCCTCGATACGATCGAGGAGATCGTCGGGCACGCGCTGCCGCGGGCGTCCCATCGCGCCTCCTGGTGGGACTCGCTGCGCAGCCCACAGGAGAAGATGCCGCAGCGCGAAGCGTGCCTCGCCGCCGGCTATGTCGCCACCCGCCTGCCCGATGGCAACGGCGTGCGGTTTCGGCGGATGAAGCGGAAATAACGGGGCGAATGCCTCTCCAGGCGACGCTCGGGCATCGCCGGGCGGCATCCCGAAATCGGCGCGCCGCGTTCGCTCAAGTGCGTCGCGAGGCTGATTTTAAGGGGTCAACCGGCCTCGACCCCCAAATTTGCCTATTTTTATAGGCCAAAATCGCCCTCCGGCCCAACAAACCTGTGCAGAACGCGCTTGCTTCGCCGCATACTGGTCTATTGTCAGACCGATTCGAATCGAAGGAGACCCTATGGCTACCCAACTTTCCAAGTCCGCGCTCATTGAGCGGATCGCCACCGGCACCTCGTTGTCCAAGCGCGACGTCAAGAACGTGATGGAAGCGCTTGTCGATGTCGGCCACAAGGAGCTGAAGAAGAACGGCCTGTTCCTCGTGCCGGGCTTCGCCAAGTTCGTCGTCGTCAAGAAGCCCGCGACCAAGGCGCGCAAGGGGACCAACCCGTTCACGGGCGAAGAGATGATGTTCAAGGCAAAGCCGGCCCGCAAGATCGTTCGCGCACGGCCGGTCAAGGCCGCCAAGGACGCCGTCTGAGGTTCGACGCAGTCCACGGCAAAGGCCCCCGCAAGGGGGCCTTTTGTTTTGGACCGTGCGTGGACTTGCGCCTATCGCCTGGCGCAGAGGATGACGGCTTGCGGGGCTTCCGTCTGGCCCGGCTGGCTGTCGCAACTCGCGCCGTCGCAGGCTTGGTTCCGTTTTGCCGGGCGAGTGGTCCGATTCCAACATTCGCGTCCCATTGTAGCGAGCACCTTTGCGAATGTTGGAATCAAAGGACCACTAGCAAATATTGATTCTAGTGGAGCTTTCGATTTGACGTTCGCTTACGAGTGCTCGGCGGGTGGATAGCGAACGTCAAATCCGCTCCACTAGCGCCGGCGCGCGACCATCACGCCCAGCACGAAAGCGACGGCGAGCGAGCGTAGCGGCGCTTCCCGCGCCAACAGGCGCAGCGCGTCCACGACCGGATTCGGCTTCGGAAACAGTTCCGCATCCATGTCATCGCTCATCGCGTTGATAGCCTTGGCCGCCCGATAGACGCGGGTAGCCTCGGGTGACAGCTCGTCAGTGCCGGCTTCGATCGTCATGCTTCAGCCCGCCAGATGATGCGCGGCCGAAAAGATCGCCGCTGCGCACACCAGCATCGCCGAAATCGCGCCTGCGACGCTGCGCTGAAGCCGAGAACGCGTCATGTTTCTCGTCATGGTCCCGCTCCGAATGACTTGCTACTCACCAATCATCTCGCGGGAGCGGAGTTCCCGGAATTTTCGATGACGTCAGTTGGCCGGCATGCAGGCGCCGTGCCTCCAGCGCAGGCCGATCGGGCAGGGCGGGCGGGGCTGGCTCGGCACCGGACATTCGTTGCGCACCGTGCCCCAGCCGTCGACGACGCAAGCGCCGAACACCGTGCTGTGGCAACCGGGGCCGCATCCGGCCGCGGCGGTCGCCGAATAATAGAGCAGGGCGCCGAGCGCGATCAGACCCGTCACGAACAAGCTTCGCATGTTGCACCTCTCCCGGATTCGACGGCCGATGTTAGCCCGGCCTATCCGTGCCGCTCAAACGGAATCTGCATCAATGCGAGCGCGCTTTAGAAAATCAGCGCGGCGCCCGACACGAACAGCAGCGCAAGAACGACCTTCCGGAATGTCGCCTCGTCGATGCGCCCGAACAGTTTCAGGCCGAGCCAGGTCCCGGCGATCAGGCAGGGCAAGCCGAGGGCGAACAGTTTTGCCGTCTCGGCCGTCACGGTGCCCCTGGCGCCGAGCCACAATGCGCTCATGAGAAAGATCGCGACCGCAACCGGCTGGAACACGGCGCGCTGCACCTCCTTCGGCCAGCCGCGCAGTCCCGCCCAGATCGTCACCAGGATTCCGGCAAGCCCCGTCAACCCGGCGAGCACGCCGTTGGCGAAGCCGACCGCGGCATCCGCCGCGCTGCCTCCCGCCTTGACCGGATTGAGCGTCGGGCGGAAGAACGCGTAGAGGCTGTACAGCACCAGAAAGATGCCGACCGCGATGCGGACGCTGCGCGGATCGGACCATGTCAGGAGCGCAACGCCGGCCGGCACGCCGAACGCCGCGCCCAGCACGAACGGCCAGAGCTTGCGCCAGTCGAGCGACTTGCGGAGTTTCCACACCGAGTAGCCCTGCACGATCAGGCCGAACGCGACGATCAGGGTCGCGCTCTGCAGCGGCGTCAGGATGTAAAGCCATAGCGATGCGGCCACGAGGCCGAACGCAAAGCCGGAAAGCCCGGCGACCACGGCGCCGGCAAAAGTCGCGACAAGAAACAGCGGAAGTTCGAAAGGAAACCCGTCCATGTGCTCGCCCCACAAGTCAGCGAGCAGCGCTTGCATGGGTTCACCACTTGACGGGGAGGCTGCGACACCCCCGTGAGGTGATGCTAGCAGCGTAATGGCGGAAAAGCCACCGCGCGCCTTTACAGACTTGAACCGCTGTGCGATCTGATTGCCGCCGGGTTCGATTGCAGTCGCCCGGTGCTTTCAAAGGCATTTCGCCCAAGCACTGCACTTCGCCCGCACGCCGGGCCGAGGGATTTGGCGAAATGCTTTTATCTCCAGATCTTCCGGGTTCGGCGGCGGCATGGGAGGATTCCATGCCTGTTCCTGTTCGTCCCGGCCGCGTGGCTATCCTATGGCGAGGCGATGAAGCGGCGCGCCGCAACGTCTCGGCAGAGGCCAGCAGGTTCGCTGCGGTCTTCGCAGCGCTCGCCGCGCTTGGCATCGATGCGGAGCCGGTGGTCTATGAAGACGATGTTCGCGACGCGGTGCGCGCTCACCTCGCCACAGTCGATGGCGTGCTGGTCTGGGTCAACCCGATTCACGAGGGACGCAATCGCGCCAATCTCGACGCGCTGCTGCGCGACGTCGCGGCGCGCGGCGTGTGGGTGAGTGCCCATCCCGATGTCATCCTCAAGATGGGCACCAAGGAGGTGCTGCATCGTACCCGTACGATGGGTTGGGGTTGCGACACGGCGCTGTATCGAACCGCAGAGGCGATGCGCGCCGGGTTACCGGCGCGACTTGCCACGGGCCCGCGCGTGATCAAGCGCAACCGGGGCAACGGAGGCCAGGGCGTCTGGAAAGTCGAGAGCCTGCCGGCGAGGGAGATGATACGCGTGTTGGATGCCACGACGGATGCATCCGAGGAACTGTCGCTGAACGCGTTTCTCGACCGATGCATCGCGTATTTCGAAGATGGTTGCGTGATCGATCAACCGTTTCAGGCGCGCCTGGGCGAAGGTGTGGTGCGCTGCTATATGGCGGGCCATCGCTGTGCCGGCTTCGGCTATCACAAGGTCAAGGCCCTGGTTGACGCTCCGGCCGCACGCGCCGAGGCCGGGCCGCGGCGTTACACGTCCAACGCCGACCCGCGATTCCAGCGACTCCGTCGGTTGATGGAAGACGAGTGGACCCCGCAGCTGACCTCCTTGCTGGATATTCCGCGACGCGACTTGCCGATGATCTGGGACGCCGACTTCATGCTTGGGCCGTCGCAGGCCGACGGCACCGATGCTTACGTGCTTGGCGAGATCAATGTCAGTTCGGTATTTCCCTTCCCGGACGAGGCGTCGGCGGAGATCGCCCGCTGTGTTGCGGATCGTCTGCGGTCGGAACTTTGAAGCGTCCACTGCCGTGCGGTGTTGCCGCCCCTCATCGCGCCGCGAGCGAGTGAAGCTGTTCCTTGAGCTGCCAGGGCGAATACGGCTTCGGAATGAACCGCGCACCCGCCGGCATGTCGTCCGTGGGTGGGCGCACCTTGCCGGAGGTGATCAGGAGGGCGACCGGCGGCCAGCGGTCGCGGACGACCGCGGCAAGCAGCAGCCCGTCCATCGATCCCGGCATCTGAATGTCCGTGAACACCACCTTGATGTCGGGAACGGACTCCAGAAAGGAAACCGCGTGATCGGCGTCAACAGCTTCGATCACCTCGAAGCCGAGATCGCGGATCATATCGGCGGAATGCATACGGATCAGGACTTCATCCTCAACCACCAGCACCAGGTCTTTGGGTTTGTTGGATTCGGCCACTTTTACTCCGGCATAAGGTTGGCTAACCTGCCGCCGCCCCATTCGTTCCAAGAACAATCGTCACCCCCGTGCGTTATCTCGGTGAGTACGGGCAGGCCCAGTCGTTATGACCATCGATATCAAGGCGGAAGTCGACGCCATCCAGCAGATTGCGGCCGTCCCGAAAATCCTGGACGTGGCCGGCCGCATGACCGGGATGGGTTTCGT
This sequence comes from uncultured Alphaproteobacteria bacterium, assembly GCA_963732085.1. GTDB lineage: Bacteria > Pseudomonadota > Alphaproteobacteria > Rhizobiales > Xanthobacteraceae > Bradyrhizobium. The sequence continues at coordinate 984,554 of CAVSYJ010000005.1, forward strand.
CGCCATCGCCCGCGTGACCTCCGCCCAATGGGTGTGTTGTGCGGTCCGCGACAACATCAGCTTCGGCCTCAAGGAAGGCGGCGAGCTCCAGGTCGAAACCACCATCTGCAACGAGATCCGCCAGCACGGGCAGGCCGTCGTCATCAACGACGTCGAGACCGACGGCGCCTTCTGCAATCACCCGACGCCCGCCATGTACGGCTTCAGGAGCTACATCTCGGCTCCGATCATCCTCGGCGACGGCACGATCTGGGGCACCCTTTGCGCCATCGATCCGACGCCGCGCGACCTGAGCAGGCCCGAAATCCTCGGCTCGTTTCAGCTGTTGAGCGAGCTGATCGCGGCGCAGCTCGAGCTCAACCAGCGCCTGGAGCAAAGTCAGTCAGACCTTCGCAACAGTCAGGCCGATCTGCTGGACGAAAGAAAGACGGCCGAGCTTCGCGAACAATTCATCGGCATTCTCGGCCACGATCTTCGCAACCCGCTGGCCTCCGTCGACGCCGGCATGCGCGTTCTGTTGAGGAATCCCGACAGGGTGAAAGCGCCCGAGATCATCCTGGCGATTCAGAAGTCGGTGCTGCGCATGGCGGGCCTCGTCGACAACATCATGGACTTCGCCAGGGGGCGTCTCGGCGGCGGCCTGACCATCAGGAGGGATGCTGCGCAACCCCTGACGCCGGTTCTCGAGCAGGTGATCGCCGAGCTTCGATCGGTGTGGCCCGACGTCGCGATCGAAGCCGCGATCGACCTCGAAGAGCCCGTCAATTGCGATCGGGGCAAGATGGGGCAGCTGTTCTCCAACCTGCTGAGCAATGCCATCACCTATGGCGACCAGGCGAGGCCCGTTCGCATCTCCGCGCGGACGATCGATGGACTATTCGAACTGGCGGTGACCAATTACGGCGACCCGATATCCGACAGGGCGATGGAGAATTTGTTCAAGCCCTACACGCGTGGTGACCGCCCGAGCCAGCAGGGCCTGGGGCTTGGTCTCTACATCGCATCGCAGATCGCGAAGGCGCATGGCGGCACGCTGAAGGCGTCTTCAACTGCCGCAGAGACGCGATTCGTGTTCGAAATGCCGCAAGAGGCGGCCTAAGGGCGACAGCGGCCGCTACCGCAAAGTCCCGGCTTCCTTGGTGATGGCCGAGATCGAGCTGCCGGACTTCCGGACGATGCTGGCGAACTGTTCGCCCGACAGCTTGAGACGCCTGCGCAGGACCTTGACCTGCACTCTGTCCTTCAAATCCAGCGAATTTCGAAAAAAGGTGGGTTTGCGCCTGATCATGTGACGGTCTCGCGATGAGTGATTGGGCAGTACCGCGACCGGGCGGGCTTTAGGCCGCTCCAATCGCGATGGTGACTGTCCCGCTTCTCACGAAGATTCCGTCGCCGCTGAGGCAACATCCGATATGAAGTAGCGTTCCGCGGTTTGCAGAATTATCTCTGCACCATTGCAGTCCCTATGCGGGCGGCGCGTCGAGATAAACATAGAGACCCGCGATCCTGCCGTCCCGAACGATGATGAAGTCCACGCCGGTATAGGCGGGCGTTTCGCCCTTCGGCCCCGATCCCCATGCGAGACGTCCGGAGTTGTGCAGAACCTGCGGCGCGCCATGGGGCGTGTAGACGAAGTCGGGATGCGTGGCCCTGAGATCGCCGGCGAACTTGTCCAGTGCATCGTGGCCGACGAGCATGCCTGGCGGCACGTAGAGCACGCAGTCGTCGGTGTAGAGTTCGCCAATCGCGGCCCGCCGGCGCGCCGGATCAGCCTCACCGAAATCCTCCGGGAGATTGCGGTTGAGCAGTGTTTCGATCCTGCTCACATCTGCGCCCGCGGACGGCGGGGCGCCGGCTTTGTTGGCTGTCTGGTTCATCGAAGGACTCCCTGGCGAATATTGGGAGCATGTGGTCGTCGGCGCGCTCCGCGAAACCGCAAAGACTGAAAATCATCGTTTCCGATTTTGTCGGCGTGCGCCGCGAGTCCCGATCACCTCTCCCCGCCTGCGGGGAGAGGTCGGCATCGAGCGAAGCGAGAATGCCGGGTGAGGGGCATGGCGCGGCATAGCCGCGGCGTTGCCTTATCGGATTCGAAGACTGCTTTCCCTGTCTCCCTCAGATCGAGTTTGCGGAGACTCCCCCTCACCCGCGCCTTCGGCGCGACCTCTCCCCGCACGCGGGGAGAGGTGGAGCTACACACTAACTCGCCGCCTCGAGCCGCTCTTCGGTGAGCAGCCGCATCGCGGCATCCGCGTCCATCGGCTCGCCGAAGGCAAAGCCCTGCGCGTATTCGCAGCCCAGTTGATAGAGCTCGACCGCATCCGAGTCGGTCTCCGCGCCTTCGGCGACGACGTCCATGCCGAGATCGTGGGCCAGCGCGATGATCGATTTCAGGATCACCGGCCGCACGCCGCGGCTGGTGGTGCGCACGAAGGACTGGTCGATCTTCAGCGTATCGAACGGGAAGCGCTGCAGATAGGCGAGCGAGGAATGGCCGGTGCCGAAATCGTCGATCGAGAGGCCGACGCCGAGTTCCTTGATCCGCGTCAGCATCTGCGCGGCGTGCTCGGGGTTCTCCATGACAAGCGATTCCGTCAATTCAAGCTTGAGCGTGCCGCGCGCCACCGACGAGCGCGACAGCACGGTGCGGATGTCGTGCAGGAGATCGTGGCGCAAAAGCTGCCGCGAGGAGACGTTGACGGAAGCGAAGATCGGCAGGCGCGAGCGCATCGCGCGCTGCCATACCGCGAGTTGCCGCGCGGTCTGGTCCATCACGAAGGTGCCGAGATCGATGATCAGTCCGATCTCCTCGGCGATATTGATGAACTCCGACGGCGACATCCGGCCGAGCTTGGGATGATCCCAGCGCGCCAGCGCCTCGAAGCCGGCGATGGCGCGATCCTCCAGCCGTATGATCGGCTGGTAAAGAATCGTGATCTCCTGGCGCTCGATGGCGCGGCGCAGCTCGCTCTCGAGCGTCAGGCGGTCGGTCTTGCGCGCGCGCATCGCCGGCTTGTAGACGTCGATGCGGTCGCCGCCGATCCGCTTGGAGTGATACATCGCAAGCTCGGCGTCCTTGATGATCTCGTCCGAGAGCTGCGTCTGCGGGTCGGAGAGCGCGAGGCCAATCGAAGCGGTGAGGAAGATCTCGCGGTCGTTGAAGGCGATCGGCGCGCGGATGGTCTTGCGGATGGTCTCGGCGAAATTGGTGATGCGCGCGGGGTCTTGCTCGCTGAGCAGGATCAGGCCGAACTGGTCGCCGGCCAGCCGCGCCAGCGTGTCCTGCGGTTTCAGGATGCGCGTCAACCGCCGCGCCAGGGTCAGCAGGATAGAGTCGCCGACCGCAATCCCGACGGAATCGTTGACCTGCTTGAAGCGGTCGAGATCGATCACCATCAAGGTCGGCCGCAGGGCCGGCATGGTCTTGGCGAAATTCGCCACCGCGCCGAGCCGGTCCATGAACAGCTTGCGGTTCGGCAAGCCCGTGAGATTGTCGTGCACGGAATCGTGCAGCATGCGCTCTTCGGCATTGCGCAGATCGGTGACGTCGGTGAGCGTGCCGATCACGCGCGAGACCTCGCCGTCGGAGCCGACCACGGGCCGCGCCTTGAGCGCAAACCACATGAAGTGGCCATCGGGCGTGCGCAGGCGGAAATCCTGTACCAGCCGGCCGCGGCGCTGGTCGAGCACGCTGTCGAGCGCCGCGCGAAAACGGTCCTGGTCGAGCGGATGAAGCACTTCCAGCCATTTCGCGGCGGGGCCTTCCAGCGTGCCGCGCTTCAGCCCGAGCAGGGTCTCGGTCTCGGGGCTGGTGAACACCTTGTCGGCGGAGACGTCCCAGTCCCAGATCAGATCGCCGGAGCCGGCCAGCGCCAGCGCGCGGCGCTCGACGTCGGAGACGATGCCGGTGGTGGCGCCGCCGCCGGCGAAAGCGTGCTGCATAACGGTAAAGCCGATCAGCATCACGATCAGCACGAGACCGCCAAGCAAGGCAGGACCGACGATGTCGTTGGTGACGGAGCCGGCAATGGTCATACCGGCCGCGATCACCCAGATCACCAGCAGAAACCAGGTCGGGATCAGCAGCACCGCGCGGTCGAAGCCATGCGTCGAGAGATAGACGATCAGCGCGAAGCCCGCGAACGCGATCAGCACCAGCGACATCCGCGCGATGCCGGAGGCGACCGCGGGATCGAACAGCGCGAGCGCCACCAGCGCGCCGAGGAAGGTGAGCCAGCCCACCGTGATGTGGGAATAGCGCACATGCCAGCGGCTGAGATTGAGATAGGCGAACAGGAACACCAGCAGGGTGGCGGCAAGGATGGCCTCGCCCGCCGCGCGCCAGATGCGCTCGGCGTTGTTCGACATGTCGAGCACCTTGCCCCAGAAGCCGAAGTCGACGCCGATATAGACCAGCACCGCCCAGGCCAGCGCCGCGGCGGCCGGGAACATGATCGAGCCCTTGACCACGAACAGGATCGTCAGCACCAGCGCCAGCAAGCCGGAGATGCCGATCACGATGCCCTGGTACAGCGTGAAGGAGTTGACCTTGTCCTTGTAGGCGTCAGGCTCCCAGAGATAGAGCTGCGGCAGCTTGTCGGTGCGCAATTCCGCGACGAAGGTGATGACGGCGCCCGGATCGAGCGTGATACGGAACACGTCCGCGGTCGGGCTCTCCTGCCGCTCGGGCCGGTCGCCGGTCGAGGGGGTGATGGTTGCGATGCGCGACAGCCCGAGATCGGGCCACAGCAGGCCGGAGGCGACGATGCGGTAATGCGGCGCGACGATCAGACGATCGAGCTGGTCGTCGGTGTTGTTGGCAAGCGCGAACACCACCCAGTTCTGGCCGCCTTCACGCGCGCGCACCTCGATGCGGCGGACGATGCCGTCGGTGCCGGGCGCGGTGGAAACCTGGATGCGGTCGGTGTCGCTGCGCTGATGTTCCAGCACCGCGGTGAGGTCGATTGCGGGCGCGTCACTGCGGACGCTGACGGCGTCGAGCGCGTGGGCTGCCGGCGCGGCAGCCACAATCATGAGCCCCAGCATCAAAAGCTGCCAGGCGCCTGACCAGACGCAAATTCAGTCTCCGCGTTCGCCCGCTTGGTTCGCCGCTTTCGGCTTGGTGATTAACGGATCATTGCCATGAAAGCGTGCGGAATCAAAGGGTTTCCGGCAGGCCTTTGGTCGTCAGCGTTAAAGCGACAACACAATTTTGCCAATATGTTCGGAGGTCTCCATTCGCCGGTGCGCGTCCGCGGCCTTTTCCAGCGGGAATGTGCTGTCCATCACGGGTTTGATCTTCCCGTCGCGCAGCAGCGGCATCACCCTGGCCTCGATGGCGGCGACCATGGCGGCTTTGTCCGCATTACTACGGGGGCGCAGCGTCGAGCCGGTATGGGTGAGGCGCTTCACCATCAGCTTGATGAAATTGGCGGTCGCCTTCGGCGCGTTCGACAGGAACGCGATCTGCACGATGCGGCCGTCGACGGCGGCGGCGTCATAGTTGCGGTCGATATAGTCGCCGCCGACCATGTCGAGGATGACGTTGGCGCCGTTGCCGACGGTGAACTTCTTCACCGCCTCGACGAAATCCTCCGTCTTGTAGTTGATGGCGTGATCGGCGCCGAGCTTGAGGCAGGCGTCCGCCTTGTCCTTCGAGCCGACGGTGACGATCACCTTCGATCCCAGCGCTTTCGCCAGCATGATCGCCATGGTGCCGATGCCGGACGAACCGCCGTGCACCAGGAGCGTCTCGCCGGGCTTGAGCGCGCCGCGTTCGAACACATTGTGCCAGACCGTCATCAGCGTTTCCGGAAGCGCGCCGGCTTCGGCCATCGAAAGCGACGGCGGCACCGCCATCGCCTGCGCATCCTGCGCGATGCAGTACTGCGCATAGCCGCCGCCCGCGACCAGCGACATCACTTTGTCGCCGACTTTGTGGCGCTTCGCGTTGCTGCCGACCGCGGCGACCGTGCCCGCGACCTCGAGGCCCGGCAGATCGCTTGCGCCGGGCGGTGGCGGATAGGAGCCGGCGCGTTGCGCCACGTCGGGCCGGTTGACGCCGGCGGCCTGCACCTTGATCAGGATTTCGTCCGCGCCGGGCTGCGGCACCGGCCGCTGTTCCGGGATCAGCACTTCCGGCCCGCCGGGCCTGGAGATCGCGACGGCGGTCATTTGCGATGGGACGTTTTCCATGATTTGTCCTTGCGAAACGCTGAAAATTGCCACCTGCTTAGCCAGCGGGCATGCGGCTGGCAACCGCTCATGAGGCGTGGGAGGACGAGATGCCAATCGAAGACGACGACCGGCCGCGCAAGAAGATCACCCACGAGATCGGGCAGGACCTCTCGCTGCTTTCGGTCGAGGAGCTCAACGAGCGCATCGCGCTGCTCACCACCGAGGCCGAGCGGCTGCGCGAGGCCGCAGCAAAGAAGCGCGCCTCGAAGGATGCCGCGAGCAGTTTTTTCAAGACGTGAGTTCTTACCTTCTCCCGCTTGTGGCGAGCAGGTGGCGAGCATCGATAGATGCGAGCCGGATGAGGGGTTTCTATCCGCGGAGATGAACCACCTCACCCGGCTTCGCTTCGCGAAGCCACCCTCTCCCACAAGGGGAGAGGGTACGCGCCACTCGGCCAATGGCCGACATGGCTAACAACGAATAAAAAATAATGCTCGTTTACGATCGATTAAGCTTTCGCCTTTATGACTATCAGTGTCCTCGTTTGGACACCGAGTGGCTCCTGTCCACTCTGTTTGACGCCTCCCTGTTATCAACTTCAAAAGCCGCCGGTCTCCGGCGGCTCTTTTTTTGTTCCGCTTGTTGCGCGCCACTGTGCGTTCCGCCCCATCTGTCGGAAACCATATTAACGGTTGTCGCTGGACTCCCGTCCCCTCCCGCGCAATGATTTGTTCATCATACCGGCGAGCGAAGCCGGATGCGTAACCGTTGTGTGAGGGGCGTTAACCATGACCGATCGTTTGCACAGCGATGGCGCACTGGTTCATTTCAGCGAACGGCTGACCAATTCCACCGCGTTCTCCACCCTGTTTCGCGAGGGCATGGACCTCGTCGAGGAGACTGCGGCCTATCTCGACGGCGTCGGCCGCACCGAGGCGAAGGCGCTCGACCGCGCCGCAAGCCTGACCTACGCCACCGAAAGCATGCGGCTGACCACGCGCCTGATGCAGCTTGCCTCCTGGCTGTTGCTGCATCGCGCGGTGAAGGAAGGCGAGATGACGCTCACGCAAGCCAACCGCGAGAAGACCAAGGTCAAGCTCTCTGCCGCCGATCCAAGCCCGTCGGACATGCTGGAGAAACTGCCGGCGCAGCTGCAGGAGTTGGTCGCGCGCTCGATGAGCCTGCAGGCGCGCGTCCGCCGCCTCGACGTGACCATGCACTCTCCGTCGACCGAGCGCGCGCCGATCGGCAATCCGCTGGTGCCGCAGCTCAACCGGCTGAAGGCTGCCTTCGAGCGGTAAGGGACCCGTCGGGCAAAACAAAAACGCCCCCGAAACCGGGGGCGTTTTGCTGTCGAATTTCGGAAGGCTCACTCCTTCTTGAGGAAGCCCGAAAACTTCTTCTGGAAGCGCGAGACGCGGCCGCCGCGGTCCATCAGCTGCTGGCTGCCGCCGGTCCAGGCCGGGTGCGACTTCGGGTCGATATCGAGGTGCAGCTTGTCGCCTTCCTTGCCCCAGGTGGAACGCGTCTGGTACTCGGTGCCGTCGGTCATCACGACCGTAATCGCATGATATTTCGGGTGAATTTCGGCTTTCATGGCATATCCTGTGGGCGGGGCGCGCCTGTCTTCAAATCGGCGATGACGGATTTGGGCGGCTCTATAACGCATGCCTCCCGCCAAAACAAGCCGCCGGGCCTTCGTATCTAGTGCCGCCGATCTGAAGTCCCTACACCATGTGCTGCGGGTGATTTCTAGGGACTTCAGATCGAAAGCGGCACTAGAATCATAGGTTTGCTAGTGCCCATGACTTTCCGAAGTTCGTATAAGTGCATGCCGCGATGGAGCACGAACTTCGGAAAGTGGGCACTAGCCCGGATTTGCCAGCCTCGTGTGAGGGGCCTATCTCAGCACCATGAGCGCAATCGAAGGGCTGGAAAAGCAAAGCGACGGCACGCCGCCGCGGCCGAGTCCGCGCCCGAGGCGATCGAGACCGAAATCGCGGAATTGCCGGCGAAAAGCCGCGCGCGGTTGCGCCCGCTGTTTGCGCTCGCGCCCTTATGTCGCGCGCTATCGCGGCCGGGCGCTGCTCGCGCTGATCGCGCTGACGGTTGCCGCCATCACCACGCTGGTGGTGCCGATCGCGGTGCGCCGCATGATCGACTTCGGCCTGACGCCGAAGGGCATCGCGATGATCAATAACTATTTCAGCGTGATGATCGCCGTCGTCGCGGTGCTCGCGCTCGCGAGCGCCTCGCGCTACTACCTCGTGATGACCATCGGCGAGCGCATCGTCGCCGACTTGCGGCGCGACGTGTTCGCGCATCTGATCTCGCTGTCGCCGGCCTTTTTCAATTCCGCGCGTTCGGGCGAGTTGATCTCGCGCCTCACCGCCGACACCACCCAGATCAAGTCGGCGGTCGGCGCTTCCGTCTCGATCGCGCTGCGCAACGTGATGCTGTTCATCGGCGCGGTCGCGATGATGGTGGTGACGAGCCCGCGGCTGTCCGGCTTCGTGCTGCTCGCGATTCCCTTGATCGTGGTCCCGCTGGTCGCCTTCGGGCGCTGGGTGCGGCGGCTGTCGCGCAACGCCCAGGACACGCTTGCGGAGGCCACGGCCTATGCCTCCGAACTGGTCGGCGCGATCAGGACGGTGCAGGCCTATACCGGCGAACGACTGGCGAACGCGCGTTTCGGCGGCGAGGTCGAGCAGAGTCTATGAAGCCGCGCGCGTCTCGACCCAGGCGCGCGCGATCCTGACCGCGATCATCATCTTCATCGTGTTCTCGAGCGTGGTCGCGATCCTCTGGATCGGCTCGCACGATGTCTCGACCGGCACGATCACGCCGGGGCGGCTCGGCCAGTTCGTGCTGTACGCGGCCTTTGCCGCCGCCGGCCTCGGCCAGCTCAGCGAGGTCTGGGGCGAGGTGTCGGCGGCATCGGGCGCGTCGGAGCGGCTGTTCGAGATATTGCGCGTAAAGCCGGAGATCACTGCGCCGGTCGCGCCTCGCGCGCTGCCTGCGCCGTCGCGCGGCGATGTCGCCTTCGACAATATCAGTTTCGCTTATCCCATGCGCAAGGACGTGGCGGCCATCGAGCGCGTGTCGTTCTCGGTTCGCGCCGGCGAGAAGGTCGCGATCGTCGGTCCGTCCGGCGCGGGAAAAAGCACGCTGTTCCATCTGCTGCTGCGCTTCTACGATCCGTCGTCGGGCACGATCTCCTTCGACGGCGTGCCGGTCCGCGAGGCCGATCCGCAAGCGGTGCGCAGCCACATCGCGCTGGTGCCGCAGGAACTCGGTGGTGTTCGCGGCGAGCGCGCGCGACAACATCCGCTTCGGTCGGCCGGAAGCAAGCGACGCCGAGATCGAGCGCGCCGCCGAGCTTGCGCATGCCACCGAGTTCATCCGCCGTCTGCCTGGAGGTTTCGACGCGCCGCTCGGCGAACGCGGCGTCACGCTGTCGGGCGGCCAGCGCCAGCGCATCGCGATTGCGCGCGCGATCCTGCGCGATGCGCCGCTGCTGCTGCTGGACGAGGCGACCTCGTCGCTCGACGCCGAAAGCGAGACGCTGGTGCAGACCGCGCTGGAAGAGTTGATGCGTCATCGCACCACCATCGTGATTGCGCATCGGCTCGCGACCGTTTTGTCCTGCGACCGCATCCTGGTGCTGGATCAGGGCCGCATCGTCGAGCAGGGCACGCATTCCGAGCTCGTCGCCGCCAACGGGCTCTACGCCAAGCTGGCGCGGCTGCAGTTCGAGGGGATTTGATCAGCGCTTCATAGTCCCGACGTTCCAGGCTCGGAATCGCAGCTTGCTTGTGCTAACTTGAGCGAAATCGCCTAGAAAAATTCGAGGGTGGAAGCGAACCATGCGCGTACTCATTGCGGGCGGCGGCATCGGCGGACTGACCACTGCGATTGCGTTGCGTCATCAAGGCATCGACGCACTGGTGCTCGAGCAGGCCGACAAGCTGGCCGAGATCGGCGCCGGCATCCAGATTGCCGCCAATGCGGCGATCGTGCTGCGCGAGCTCGGCCTCGAAACGGCGATCCGCAGCGTCGGCGTCAAGCCGCAGTCCTACGACTATCGCGACTTGCGCAGCGGCAAGATGCTCTATCAGGCCCCGCTCGGCGACGAGGCGGCCAGGCGCTACGGCGCGCCGATGTACAACATCCATCGCGCCGACCTTGTGCAGATCCTGTCCGACGCGGTGCCGCCAGAAGCCAGGCGGTTCGGCGCTCGCGTCGCCGCGGTGTCGCAGGATGCCGGCGGCGTCGATGTCAGGCTGGAGAACGGCGATGCCGTGCGCGGCGACGTGCTGATCGGCTGCGACGGTATTCATTCGGCGGTGCGCCGGCATTTACGCGGCGAGGAGCAGAAGCATTTCGCCAATATCCTGATGTGGCGCTCGCTGATCCCGGCGGAGCGGCTCGAAGGCCTCAATCTCGAGGAACGCGGCAATTACTGGTTCGGTCCGGGCCGCACGCTGATCACCTATTGGGTGCGTCCGAAGAAACTCTACAGCATTCTGGCTTCGGTGCCCGCGAACGAGGTGCAGCGCGAATCCTGGGACGACAGCGGCGATATTTCCGACATGCTGCGTTCGTTCGATGATGCCGAGCCGCGCGCGCGAAAGATGCTCGAACAATGCCCCAGCGTCTTCATCACGGGCATGTTCTATCGCGATCCCGTCGACAGCTGGACCAGCGGCCGTATCACGCTGCTTGGCGACGCGGCGCATCCGATGGTTCCGTTCCTGGCGGCGGGCGCAGGACAAAGCATCGAGGATGCCTGGACCTTTGCCCGCGTGCTGGCGCGCCGGCAGGACGATGTGCCCGGCGCGCTGCTCGAGTATGAGCGGCGGCGTTTGCCGCGCACCACCCGCATCCAGGCCGGCGCGCGCGCCGCGGTCAAGCTGATGCACGAGCAAGACGCCCAGCGCCTGCGCGACCGCAACGGCCGCTGGAAGGGCATGGCCCGGATCGATCCGATGGCCGAGACGAGCTGGGGACTTGCCTGGGCCTATGATGTGGTCAAGGCGGTCGAGGGGCCGCCCGGAGAGGTGCTCAATGTCACCGGCCTGCGTGAGGGCAAGCGGCTGCAGCGCCCGGAGGGCCAGCGCGCCTTCGATCTCTGGAAATATGCGTTCCGGCCCGAAGACGTCGCGCGTGGCCATGACGGGCTGCGCGAGGCCTATGACCGCTTCCTCACCACGAATTTCCCGTTGCCCGACGGCATTGACGCCGTCGAGGACGAACTCGGCGACGTCAAGGTTTGGCGCGTCGCAGCCGCGGATGCGCCGCGCGGCAACGTCGTGCTGCATTTCCACGGCGGCGGCTATCTGATCGGCTCGGCCAGGGGATCGCTGGAATATGCAAGCCGGCTGGCCGCAGCGGTCGAGGGCACCTGCTACACGGTCGATTATCGGCTGGCGCCAGAGCATCCCTATCCGGCGGCGATCGATGACGCGGTGGCCGCCTATCGCGCGTTGCTCGCGCGTGGCATTCCCGCAAGCGCGATCCTCATCTCCGGAGAATCCGCCGGAGGCGGGCTGGCGATCGCGCTGGTGCTGGCGCTGCGCAATGCCGGAGACCCGTTGCCGGCTGCGATCCTTGCCGTGGCGCCGTTTGCGGACCTCACGCTGTCAGGTCCGAGCGTTCGCGCTTTCAACGGCGACGACCCGGCCGCCAATCGCGATCTCCTGACCTTTATGGGCGCGTCCTACTTCCAGGGCCACGAGCCGACCGATCCACTGGTGTCGCCGCTGTTCGGCGATCTCGCCGGGCTACCGCCGCTGTTCGTCACGGCAAGCCAGGGCGAGGTGCTGCTCAGCGACGCCACGCGGCTGGCGGAGCGCGCGGAGAAAGCCGGCATCAACGTGACGCTGCGCCTCGTCGAGGATTCGGTCCACGTCTACCCGATTTTTCCGTTCCTGCCGGAGACCAGGAGCACGATGGAGGAAGTGGCGGTCTGGGCGCGGCGAAATTTGCGCCGCAACGACACGAGGCCGCAGGTGGCGGCGGAGTAGTCGTCGCAAAGGCGCTACCGCTCCGTCAGCTTCAGCTCGATGCGGCGGTTGCGCTTGTAGGCGTCTTCGGTGTTGGCGGTGTCGAGCGGCTGGAATTCGGCAAAGCCCGCCGCGACCAGCCGCTGCGCCGGGATGCCGCGCGAGACCAGATACTGCACCACCGAGATCGCGCGCGCCGATGACAGCTCCCAGTTCGACTTGAAAGTCAGACCGTTGATCGGCCGCACGTCGGTGTGGCCGTCGACGCGCAGAACCCAGGCGATCTCGGCCGGGATCTTCTTGTCGATCTCGAGTCAGCGCGTTGGCCACCGTGTCGAGCTCGGCGATGCCCTCGGGCAATAGCGTCGCCTGGCCGGTGTCGAAGAACACTTCGGACTGGAACACGAAGCGGTCGCCGACGATGCGGATGTCCGGCCGGTTGCCGAGAATGGCGCGCAGGCGGCCGAAGAACTCGGAGCGATAGCGCGACAATTCCTGCACGCGCTGCGCCAGCGCGACGTTGAGCCGCGTGCCGAGATCGGCGATCCGGTTCTGCGATTCCTTGTCGCGCTTCTCGGAGGCGTCGAGCGCTTCCTCCAGCGCGGCAAGCTGACGGCGCAGCGCGCTGATCTGCTGGTTCAGCACCTCGATCATCGCCAGCGCCCGCGCCGACACCGACTTCTCCGAATCCAGCGCCTTGTTCAGCTCACTGGCGCGGCCGGCGGCATCACTGCCGGCGCCGGCGAGCCCTTCATACAATCCCTTGACGCGGTCGCGCTCGGTTTCGGCGGCCGCCAGCCCTGCCTTGAATTGCGTGAGCTGGTCGGCGAGGTCGAGCTTGCCGAGTTTCTCGACCGAGAGGAGATCGTTGAGCTGCGCGATCTTGGCGTTGAGCTCCTCCAGCGCCTTGTCCTTGCCGGTGACCTCCTGCGACAGGAAGAACTGCACGACCAGGAACACCGACAGCAGGAACACGATCGACAGCACCAGTGTCGACAAGGCGTCGACGAAGCCCGGCCAGTAATTGAAGCCGGATTCGCTGCGGCGGGCGCGCGCAAGGGCCATTCAAGTCTCCAATCTCGTATCCACGGCGCGATAGTTATGATTTGCGCATGATCTTATCGGAAAACCGGTGCCCACTTTTCCGGATCATGCGTTAGCTCTTCTCCGGCTGGCGCGCGATGCGCTCGAGCAGCCGCTTGATCTCGCGGTTCTGCTCGCCCTGGCCGTCGGCCCATTCCCGGATCATCTGCTGTTCGGTGCGCATGTGCGCGACCAGCCCCTGGATCGCTTCGGCGAGGTTGGCCATCGCCGCCGTGGTGCTGCGGCTGCTGCCGCCTTCCTCGACGGAGGCGCGCAGGCGATCGACCGCGGCCTGCATGTCGCCCGCCGGAGCCTCGCTGTCATACTCGCGCACGGTGGTGGCGAGCCAGTCCTCGAGGTCGGTGTAGAAACGGTTCTGCGCCTGGCTCGACTGCAGATCGAGGAAGCCGAGGATCAGCGATCCGGCGAGACCGAACAGCGAGGACGAGAACGAAATGCCCATGCCGCCGAGCGGGGCGGCAAGTCCGCCCTTCAGCGTCTCGAACAGCGCGCCGGCGTCGCCGCCGACTTTCAAGCCATCGATCACCTTGCCGACCGAGCCGACCGTTTCGATCAGGCCCCAGAAGGTGCCGAGCAGGCCGAGAAACACCAGAAGCCCCGTCATGTAACGGGAGATGTCGCGCGCCTCGTCGAGGCGGGTGGCGATGGAGTCGAGCAGATGCCGCATGGTCTGCTGCGTGATGCTCATCCGCCCGGTGCGCTCGCCGCCGAGGATCGCCGCCATCGGCGCCAGCAAGGTCGGGTGCCGCGCAATCGCGAGGCCGGGATCGGCGATGCGGAAATTGTTGACCCAGGCGACCTCCGGATAGAGCCGGATCACCTGCCGGAACGCCAGGATGATGCCGACCAGCAGCACCGCGCCGATCAGCGCGTTGAGCCCGGGATTGGCGAAGAAAGCCTGGATGATCTGCTTGTACAGCACGACCATGACCAGCGCGCAGAGCACGAGGAACACCAGCATCCGCACCAGGAAGATCCGGGGCGAGGACAGCTTGGTCAGTTCGACATCCATGGCGGAGCGGGTGGAGGCGGGCATTCTGATATCCGTGGCCGGGACCGGTCTGGAGCCACACTATGGCACAGCGGTGGCGGGAAAAAAGCTTGGTTTCGGGGCCTCCGGCGGGCGGTTAACGCGAAACCGGATGCCATGTTTGCGCGTAGTAGATGAGCCGGAACCTGTCGAGTGGCCCGATGCTGACATTCGCACCACGTCTGGGTAGGCACTTTTGCGAATGTCAGCATCATAGGGCCACTCGCAAATCATTAATGCCAGTGGAGCTTTGGATTTGACGTTCGCTTACGGGATCGTTGGTCGGCAGGTTAGCGAACGTCAAATCCGCTCCACTGGGCGGCTGGGCGCGGACTCCATATGACCATGGTGTACCTCTGGGCGCTGCTGGCGATCGCGCTGTCGCTGTGCGTCCTGATGGCGTTGGCCTTCCTGGTGCAGCAGCGCACCGGCAATTCCGGCTGGGTCGACACCATCTGGACCTTCGCGGTCGGGCTGGTCGGGGCGGGAAGCGCGCTGTGGCCGATCGCAGGCGCTGCGCCGAATGCGCGGCAATGGCTGGTTGCGGCGCTGGTTGCGATCTGGTCGCTGCGGCTTGGCCTGCACATCGCGGTGCGCACCGCGCACATCACCGACGATCCCCGCTATGCGTCGTTTGCGAAAGCGTGGGGCCTCAATGCTCCGCGGCGGATGTTCGTCTTCCTGCAGAATCAGGCGCTCGGTTCGATCCCGCTGGCCTTCGCGATTTTTGTTGCAGCGCGATTCCCCGATGATGCGCTACGCTGGCAGGATTGCGTCGGGCGCGCTGATCCTGTTCACGGGAATCGCCGGCGAAGCGCTGGCGGACTTCCAGCTCAAGCGCTTCCGCACCAATCCCGCCAACAAGGGCCGCGTCTGCGATGCCGGCCTGTGGCATTGGTCGCGCCATCCCAACTATTTCTTCGAGTGGTTCTGCTGGCTGGCCTATCCGGTGATCGGGCTCTCGCTCGATTATCCATGGGGACTTCACCACGCTGCTCGCGCCGGTCTTCATGTACTGGATCCTGGTCTACGTCACCGGCATCCCGCCGCTCGAAGAGCAGATGCTGCGCTCGCGCGGCGAGCGCTATCGCGCGTACCAGTCCCGAACCAGCAAGTTCTTTCCGTTGCCGCCTCGCGCATGAAAAAGATCATGCGCCAAAAAAAGGGGAGTGGTCACATGAGCTTCGTCTCCACCGTCATCAAGTCAGCCGAACGCGTGCCGCTGCCGGACGCGATCGTCCGCGCCGCGATCCACCGGCTCTGCTCGCGTTCGGCGGTCAAGCTCGCCGATGGCAGCGCCGCGCGTGACGCCGCCTTTGCGCGCGAGATGGCCGCGCGAGCGATCGCCGAACACGCCGATGCCGCCAACGCGCAGCACTACGAGGTGCCGGCGGCGTTCTTTGCAAAGGTGCTCGGACCGAACCGCAAATACTCGTGCCTCTTCTACAAGGACGAGCACTCGACCCTGCAGGAGGCCGAGGAGGAAGCACTGCGCCAGACCGTCGAGCATGCCGAGCTCGCCGATGGGCAGATCGATCCTCGAACTCGGCTGCGGCTGGGGCTCGCTGTCGCTGTTTGCGGCGCGGCAGTTTCCGCACGCGCGGATCACCGCGGTGTCGAATTCCAATTCGCAGCGCGAATACATCATGGGCGAAGCGGCGCGGCGCGGATTGAAGAATCTGAACGTGATTACCGCGGACATGAACGTGTTCGAACCCGGGCAGTCATTCGATCGCATCGTCTCGGTCGAGATGTTCGAGCACATGATGAACTGGCGCGAGCTGTTGTCGCGCGTGCGCTCATGGCTGCAGCCGGATGGGCGCTTCTTCATGCACATCTTCACTCATCGCGCCGGCTCGTATCTGTTCGACCGCAACGACCGCGAGGACTGGATCGCGCAGCACTTCTTCACCGGCGGGGTGATGCCGAGCCATCATCTGATCCGGCAATATGCGGATCTTGTTCGAGGTCGAGAAGGAATGGCGCTGGAGCGGCACGCATTATCAGCGCACGGCGCTCGACTGGCTCGCCCGGTTCGACGCGCATCGCGGACGAGATCGAGGCCGTGCTGCGCGATGTCTATGGCAGCGACACGAATTTGTGGATGCGGCGCTGGCGCTGGTTCTTCCTCGCGACCGCGGGCCTGTTCGGTTACGCGGATGGCAGCGAGTGGGGCGTCAGCCATTACCGGATGAAGGGGGCCTGAGCGCAGCCATCTCCTCCGGGCACTGGACACAGCCCTCTCCCATTGGCCAAACTAGTGCCCACTTTCCGAAGTCCGCGCACCATCGCCGCAATACCTTTTCGCGGACTTCGGAAAGTTATGGGCACTAGAAAAATCTATAATTCTGGTGCCGCTTTCGATCTGAAGTCCCTGAACCCGATTTTTCGGTGAGTGAGTCAGGAACTTCAGATCGGCGGCACTAGCCAAAAAGCAGAGGAGCGTCCGCGATGGCCATCATCAATTCCCAGGTCCATGCCTACGAGGCCAATACGCCGCAGCGGCCGTGGGCCAGCGTGCCGAACTGGCCGCCTCACGTCACCGGCGACGAGATGGTGGCGGCGATGGACAAGGTCGGCGTCGACGGCGCGATCTTCATCTCCGCCTTTTCGCTGTATCGCTATGACGCGAGCTATGCGGTGGAGGTGCAGCGCGCCCATCCCGGCCGGATGGCCATCGTCAAGCCGCTCGACCCCGACGATCCCGCAACCGATGACGTGGTCGCCGAATGGAAGAAGGTTCCGGGCGCGGTCGGCATCCGCATCTTCTGGACCGAGGCCGGACCGCGGCGCAGACGATCCCGGCTTCAACCGGATCGCGCGCGCGGCCGTGCGCTACGATCTTCCGGTCAACCTGCACTGCTGGGGCAATCTGGACGGCGGCACCGCGCTGATCGACCGCAATCCCGACACGCGCTTCATCATCGACCACATCGGCATCCTGCAGCCGCGCGTGCCGCCGGCGCCGGCCGAGCCGTGGCGCGACCTTCCGAAGGTGATCGAGCTTGCGAAGCGCAAGAACGCGGTGATCAAGATCAGCGGCGCCTGCACGCTGTCGAAGCAGCCATATCCCTATCCCGACATCTGGGATCCGCTGGCGCGCGTGTTCGACGCCTGGGGCATCGATCGCTGCCTGTGGGGCACCGACTGGACGCGCGCCTTCGCCGTCATCAATTACGAGCAGGGTGTCGAGCCTTTTCGTACGACGAACCGTCTGACCGAGAGCGAGCGCGCGATGCTGATGGGCGGCGCCTGCGCCAAGGCGTATCGCTGGGAGCCGAAGAAGGGATAGGGGATGAAGGGGCGAGTGACACGAATGAGATTGCTCGCCCGGCTCCTGCTCTTCGGCCGCCGCGATGGCGCTGCCGGACGCGGCCTCCGCCGCCGACGTCCGCGTGATGATCTCGGCCGGCTTCTATCACGTCTATGCCGAGCTCGGCCCGGCCTTCGAGCGCACCAGCGGCCACCATCTGATCACCACGCGCGGTCCCTCGATGGGCGACTCGCCGGAGTCGATCCCGACGCGGCTGGCGCATGGCGAAGCCGCCGACGTCGTGATCCTCGACGGCGGCGCGGCCGACAAGCTCGCGAGCGCCGGCTTGCTGCGCGCCGACAGCAAGGTCACGCTGGCGCGCTCGCTGATCGGCATGGTGGTGCGCGCGGGCGCAGCCAGGCCCGACATCGGCAGCGTCGAGGCGTTCAAGGCCACGCTGCTGGCGGCGAAGTCGATCGCCTGCTCGGATTCGGGCAGCGGCACTTATCTCGTCGACCCAGCTGTTCGCGAAGCTCGGCATCGCGGACCAGGTGCTGCCGAAGAACCGCCGGATTCGCGGGCCGCCGTCGGGCGAGCCGGTCGCGGCGGTCGTGGCGCGCGGCGAGGCGGAGATCGGCTTCCAGCAGGTCAGCGAGCTGATGAATGTGGCGGGCGTCGATTACGTCGGCACCATTCCGGCGGAGCTGCAGCCCGGCTTCACCTTCGCAGGCGTGCTGACGCGCTCGGCCGGGAATGCCGACGCCGCGACCGCGCTGCTGCGCTTCCTCAATTCGCCGGAGGCCGATGCGGTGAAGACCAAGGCGGGGCTGATGCCGGCTGCGGACAATAGCGATCTACGCGGTCAGCCCCAAGAACTCCTGGCGCGTGATCGCGTTCTCGCGGAAGCAGCCGAGCATCCGGCTGGTGACGAGGTCCGTGCCTGATTTGTGGATGCCGCGCGTCGACATGCAATGATGCATCGCCTTGATCACGACGGCGACGCCCTGCGGCTTCAGCACGTCCTGGATCACGTTGGCGATCTGCGCGGTCATCTTCTCCTGGATCTGCAGCCGCTTGGCGAACACGTCGACGACGCGCGCAAGCTTGCTGATGCCGACCACGCGGCCGTTCGGGATGTAGGCCACCCAGGCCTGCCCGATGATCGGCGCCATGTGGTGCTCGCAATGGCTCTCGAACGGAATGCCGCGCAGCGCGATCATCTCGTCATAGCCCTCGATCTCCTCGAAGGTTTTCTGCAGGATTTCCGCCGGGTCTTGCGCATAGCCGGCAAAGAACTCCTCGAACGCGCGCGCCACCCGCGACGGCGTCTCGGCAAGCCCGTCGCGCTTGGGATCGTCGCCGGCCCAGCGGATGATGGTGCGCACCGCGGCCTCGACCTCGGCGCGATCGGGCCGATCGGTCTCGTCGTGCGAATGCTGCGCCCGCTCGAAGGGGTGGATGTTGCTGCTCATGGGTTTCCCTGCTGGTGGCTGATCTCAAGGCATTGGATGACCGGGGCAGGGATAGGTTCCCGGGGATGTTGCGAGAATCTCGATCGCTTCCGCTCGCGTAGTTTGCGTGTTGGAGCCCAAGGATACCGACTTCAAGGGTTTGTGGACATTCGCGCTACTTCCGGACTTGTCTGCTTCAACTCCCAGAGCACACATCGCGATCCGACTCATAGCTGACAATAACTTGTCCGCCTGCGAAGATCGAGCACATCGAAACGCATGCAATGTCCCGTACCCCTACGGTCGAGCAGCCTTCGTCATAGCCGAAGGCTGCTTCCGAATCTTCCGAATTGCGCCAAATCTTCAGCCGACTATGCTCAACCGACCTCGAACAAGGATTCATTCGGTCATGGCCACATCGGAAAAACTGCTAACGGGCATCGCGATCAGGCTCGCCGTGCTCCTGGTCGCCGGCCTCCTCGTAAGAACCGCAGCGGCGGATGATCCGCAAAGGGGGATTGCCTCGGTGACTGATCGCGCTGTCGTTCACGTGCAGGCACCCCCTGCCGCGAATCTGGCAGCGGACGCGATACTAAGAGATATGCTGTTGCACGACTAACTCTCGCGAAGTCCGCCTCTTACGTTTCTCGGACAGCAGGGCGGCGAGCGGCGCGGCGGCCAACACCGCGCGGACGAGAGAAGCGTCGAAACCATGGAGGATTGCAGATGGCTACCAGCATGACTTCCGAAGACGTCAACCACTCTCGCCGCCGCTTCTTTGGCATCGTGGCGGCGACTGTCGCCGCCGCCGATCTAGGTGTCGTCGCCGCCGCAGGCGCGCAATCCGACAGCGTCGCCCGACCGATCGCGACGTCGAATGCGATTGCTTCGTTCGGACCGCTGAAGCAGATCAACGCGGGGCTGCTGAACGTAGGCTATGCCGAGGCCGGTCCAACCGATGGCCCAGCGGTCATCCTGCTGCACGGCTGGCCTTACGACATCCATAGCTTCGTGGAGGTTGCGCCCCTGCTCGTGGCCCAGGGCTACCGGGTGATAGTCCCCTACGTACGCGGCTACGGGTCGACGCAATTTCTTTCAGCCGACACGCCGCGCAACGGCCAGCAAGCCGCAGGAGCTGTCGATGTCATCGACTTGATGGATGCCCTCAAAATCGAGAAGGCCACCTTGGCCGGGTTCGATTGGGGTGCGCGCTCGGCCGACATCGTTGCGGCACTGTGGCCGGAACGCTGCAAGGCCCTGGTAACGGTGAGCGGCTATGCGGTCCCCAACCGGCAAGCCAACAAGGGCCCGTTGCCGCCCGCCGCCGAGCTGCAATGGTGGTACCAGTACTACTTCGCGACCGAGCGCGGCCGGGCCGGTTACGAGAAATATCGGCGCGACTTCTCGAAGTTGATCTGGCAGATCGCGTCGCCGAAGTGGAAATTCGACGATGCCACATTCGACCGCAGCGCGGCTGCCTTCGACAATCCGGATCATGTCGCCATCGTGATCCACAATTATCGCTGGCGGCTTTCGCTGGTCGAAGGCGAATCGAAGTACGACGATCTGGAAAAGAAGATCGCGATGGCTCCGGTCATCACTGTGCCGACCATCTCCATGGAAGGGGATGCCAACGGCGCGCCGCACTATCCTGATGACACGCCCTATCGCAAGAAATTTTCAGGCAAATATGAGTACCGGGTCATCAAGGGTGGCATCGGGCACAACCTGCCGCAGGAAGCGCCGCAGGCCTTCGCTCAGGCCGTCGTCGACGCCGGCAGGCTCTGATCGCGTCGAAACAGCGTGGGACTATTTTCGGTCCGGCTGACTCAAGTTCGCAATCTCGGCGCGGTGATGCCTCCACATTCCGTAAGGCGTGAAAATGTAGCCCAACAGCGCCCAAACGGTCATCCACGTTATGACCAGCCAACCCGGCAACTCCACCAACGCTTTTGCTGCGACCGGAGCAAACATGCCGGTAAGCCACACAAGTGCAAATCCCAGAGCTTTGCCCCAACCAAGGTTGGCCGAGACATAGGCCAAATAAGCTCGCAGATACTCGCCAAGATCCCGCATTTGCTCAGCCTAGCATGTATCACGAAGAGTTAGAACGACCGTTGGCTCCAAGGGGACATGATCTTGGCGAGCCTTGATGTCTTCTTCCCGGAGCAGGACAGATATGGTCGGTCCCGCGTCTTTCTCTGACGCTTCGGCGTCCGCCTCTTGATGTCGGGCCGGAATGATAAGAAGCCTACACCCCCCTCAATACCCCCACCAGCTCCGCCTGCACGAACTCATTGCCGGCGACCACATTCCCCGTCGTCAGCGCATTGTCGTGCCCGTCCACCCCGGAGACGATGCCGCCGGACTCGCGCACAATGATCTGGCCGGCCGCGATGTCCCAGGGCTGCAGAGGTTGCGCTCCCAATAGCCGTCGAGCCGCCCTGCGGCGACGAAGGCGAGGTCGAGCGAGGCGGCGCCGAAGCGGCGCAGGCCTGCGACCCTGTTCTGCAGCTCGGCCAGTTCGCGGCGCGACTGCTCGTGGTCGCCGCGGCCGATATGCGGCAACCCGCAGGCGATCACGCATTCATTGAGCTTGCGGCGGCCGGCCACCCGTAGCCGCTGGTCGTTGAGGAAGGCGCCCTTGCCGCGCTCGGCGATGTAGAGCTCCTCGTTGGCGGGATTGTAGATCACGCCCGCGATGATCGTGTCCTCGCGCTTCAACCCGATCGAGATCGCAAACTGCGGAATGCCGTGCAGAAAATTGGTGGTGCCGTCGAGGGGATCGACGATCCAGGTGTGGCTCTTGTCCGCGCCTTCGCGCGTGCCGCCTTCCTCGCCGACGAAGCCGTAGCCCGGCCGCGCCTTGGAGAGATCGGTGTAAAGCATCTCCTCGGCGCGCTTGTCGGCGAGCGTGACGAAGTTCGCCGGCCCCTTCAGCGACACCTGCAGATGCTCGATCTCGCCGAGATCGCGCTTCAGGCTGCGGCCGGCGCGGCGCGCGGCCTTGACCATGACATTGATGAGAGCGGAATGGAGCATCGGTTTTTATCTAGCGCTGCGTGGGAGGGAACGTATTGAGAAACGGCACCGGCTGTGGTCCCGCCCGCATCTGCGGCACTGGTTGCCCTTTGGACGCAGTCGCGTCAAGCGTGTCGCCCAGCCAGCGATGCGCCAGCGCCTCGGCCTTGGCGCGGTCCTCCGGGCTCAGGTTGGCAAGCTCGGCATCGAGCTCCGGATCGCCCTTGCCGGCGGTCTTCGCCACGAGGTGCCATTTGAAGCCCTCGATCTTGTCCATCGGCACGCCCATGCCGCGGACCAGCACGAAGGCGAGCCGGTTCTGCGCAATCGGGCTGTTCTGCTTCGCTGCCTTGCGCAGCAGCGCCACCGCGGCGGGCTGGTTGGGCGGCGTGCCGGTGCCGTTGAACAGCGCGATGGCATATTCGACCTCGGCGTCGACATTGTCGTTGAGCGCGGCAGCCTGCAGCAGCCGTGCGGCTTTCTCGGGATCCTTCTCGACGCCGGTGCCTTCCTTGTAAAACGTGGCGAGCGCGTATTGCGCCTCGGGATTGCCGGCGTCCGCCGCCTGCCGCAGCAGCTCCGCCGAGCGCTTGAGGTCCTGCGGCAGCGTCTGGCCGTCGAGATAGAGCAGCGCGAGATTATAGGCGGCCTTGGGCTCGCCGAGCTTGGCGGCGGACGCCAGCAGCCGCACGGCATCCTGCTTGTCGACGGGGCCGCCGCGCCCGGCAAGGCGCATCATTGCGAGCGCGAACATCGCCTCGCGGTCGCCGCTATCGGAGGCGCGCTTGTACCAGTCGACCGCCTGGGCGAAATCGCGCTTGACGCCGAACCCGTTGGAATAGATCTCGCCGAGCATGGTCATCGCCTTGGCATCGCCGGCCTGTGCGCGCGGCAGCGCAAGCTCGCGCGTGGTCTTGTACTCGCCGCGCTGAAACGCGCCGTAGACCAGGTCGGCATTGGGATCGGCGGGCGCGGGCGTCGCGGTGGCGGCGGGCAGGGGAGTCGGCTTGGCCTCGGGCGCGGCCGGCTTCTTGGTGATGGTGTGCTGACCGGCTTTCTTCGCTTCGGATTTCGGTTCTGCCTTCGGCGCGCCCTTGGGTTCGCTTTTTGGTTCGCCTTTGGGCTCGGCCTTGGGTTCGGATTTTGCGGGCGGCGGCGTGATCGACATCTGCGCGGCTGCGCCGTTGGCGAACAGCAGCGCGCCCGCGAGCAACGATATGGCCGCAAGGTGCTTCATTCAGGCCTGCCGCGCCGTGGCCGTGTCGTGGCTTGCCGCATGCGCTTGCCGGATCGCCTGGCCGATTTCCACGAGTGCGGCAGCGGCGCCGCGCGGATCGGTCCACACGGAATCGCCGACAAGAATGAAATCGGCGCCCGCCAGCACGAACGCGTGAGCTTCCTCACGCGAGGTCGCCCAGGCGACGCAGGGCGGCTCGAACAATTCGGCCCACCAGTCCAGACGCTCGGCGACCGCGTCCGCCGATGGCCGCTTGCCCTTTGCGTCGGGCTCGCCGAACAGCACATAGTCGGCGCCCTTCTCGCCCGCGGCCATGGAGTCGTGACGGGTCGCGAGCCCGCCGACGCCGGCGATGCGGTCCGGCTTCAGCGACGGCAGCGCCTCTTCCAGTGCGGCAAGGCCGCTGACATGCGCGCCATCGGCGCCGGCGCGCGCGACCAGCTCAACATGGCCGTCGAGCAGCAGCGCCGCACCGGCATTCTGGATCGCAGGCGCCAGCGTCTTCACCCGCGAAATCATCGCGCGCTGGTCGGACATCTTCAGCCGCAGCAGCACGGCGGCGATGTCTGCGCCTGCGAGCAGGCCCGGCAAGCTCGACACCAGTGAGGAGGGATCCTCCACCTCGGGCGTTGCGAGGTAGAGCCGCGGCAGCGGGCGCGACGGAGCGGATCTGTCAGCCAAAACGTCAGGCCGCCTTCTTTTCGAGATCGGTCGCCCACTCACCCCGGCTCGCCAGCGCATTCATGCGCGCGCGATGGGTGAAGGCGCGCTGGCCCGCGGCGACGTTCTCGGATTTGCCGGACCACGCTTTCTGCGGCGCGGCCTGCAGCGCGCGGCCGTAGGAGAAGGTGAGCTTCCACGGCAGGTTGCCGATCGCGTTCATGGCGTTCAGATGCGCGGTCGCTTCCTCGTCCGATTGTCCGCCGGAGAGGAAGGCGATGCCGGGCACCGCGGCCGGCACGCAAGCCTTCAGCATGCGGATGGTCTTCTCCGCGACCTCCTGCACAGGGGCCTGTTTCGCGCATTTCTTGCCTGATATGGCCATGTTCGGCTTCAGGATCATGCCTTCCAGCGCGACGCGCTGCACCCGCAATTCCTGGAAGGTCTTGTTGAGCACGCGCTGCGTCACCTCATAGCAGCGGTCGATGTCGTGATCGCCGTCCATCAGCACTTCCGGCTCGACGATCGGCACGATCTGGGCGGCCTGGCACAGCGCCGCGTAACGCGCCAGCGCATGCGCATTGACGCTGATCGCGGTCATCGTCGGAATACCGCTGCCGATGTCGATCACCGCGCGCCACTTCGCAAAGCGCGCGCCGCGTTCGTAGTACTTCTTCAGCCGCTCGGCGAGCTTGTCGAGCCCGACCGTGACGAGCTCGCCCGGGCAGTTCGGCAAGGCTTGCGTGCCCTCGTCGACCTTGATGCCGGGAATGGCGCCCGATTGCTCGATCAGCTTCACCAGCGGCGTGGAGTCTTTGGCGTTCTGCCAGATGGTCTCGTCATAGAGGATGACGCCGGAGATGTATTTGCTCATCGCCTCCTGCGAGCGGAACAGCATCTCGCGATAGTCGCGGCGGCTGTCCTCGGTCGAACTCCACCTTGATGGCGTCGAAGCGCTTCTTGATGGTGCCGGAGGATTCATCGGCGGCAAGGATGCCCTTGCCCGGCGCGACCATGGCATTGGCGATTGTGTTGAGATCGGCGAGATTCATCGGGGCGTCCTCCTGCGGCAGGTCTGTTTGCCGGGAAAATAGACCGTATTCAGGCAAATGAGGAGTTTAACGTTCGTCGCAGGCTCTGCTCCCTCTCCCCGCGTGCGGGGAGAGGGTCGGGGTGAGGGGGATTATCCACAGGGGTGGTCGCGGAGATTCCCCCTCACCCGCCGCGCAAGAGCGCGGCGACCTCTCCCCGCACGCGGGGAGAGGTGAGGGAACCCGGCTCACGCCACCTTCGGGATCGCTAGGCGACCCGGGGATCGAGCTCGCCCTTGCTGTAGCGCCTGGCCATCTCGGCGGTGGTCAGGACCTTCTTGATCTTGCTGGCTTGCCCCGCGGTATTGAACTCCTGCAGGCGCTGCTTGCACAGCTTCGCCATCGCCTCCATCGCCGGCTTGAGATATTTGCGCGGATCGAACTCTTCCGGGTTTTCGTGCAGCACCTTCCGGATCTGACCGGTCATCGCCATGCGGTTGTCGGTGTCGATATTGATCTTGCGCACACCGTTCTTGATGCCGCGCTGGATTTCGGACACGGGCACGCCCCAGGTTGCTTTCATCTTGCCGCCATTGGCGTTGATGATTTCCTGCAAATCCTGCGGGACCGAGGACGAGCCGTGCATGACCAGATGGGTGTTCGGCAGCTTGCGGTGGATTTCCTCGATCACCTTCATGGCGAGGATGTCGCCATCCGGCTTGCGAGTGAACTTGTAGGCGCCGTGCGAGGTGCCCATCGCGATCGCCAGCGCGTCGACCTTGGTTTCCTTCACGAACTTCACGGCTTCATCGGGATTGGTCAACAGTTGGTCGTGCGAGAGTTTGCCTTCGGCGCCGTGGCCGTCTTCCTTGTCGCCCATGCCGGTCTCGAGTGAGCCGAGCACGCCAAGCTCGCCCTCGACCGAGATGCCGCCGAGATGCGCCATATCGGTCACCGTCTTGGTCACGCCGACATTGTAGGTCCAGTCGGCCGGGCTTTTGCCGTCGGCTTTCAGCGAGCCGTCCATCATGACCGAGGTGAAGCCGGCCTGGATCGCGGTCATGCAGGTGTCCGGTCCGTTGCCATGGTCGAGGTGAACGCAGACCGGAATTTGGGGATAGATCTCGGTGACCGCGTCCATCATGTGCTTGAGCATGATGTCGTTGGCGTAGGAGCGCGCGCCGCGTGAGGCCTGGATGATGACGGGCGCGTCCAGCGAGGAGGCGGCGTCCATGATCGCCAGCGCCTGCTCCATATTGTTGATGTTGAAGGCCGGCACGCCGTAGTCGTGCTCCGCCGCGTGGTCGAGCAATTGCCGCAACGTAATGCGAGCCATCGGTCCTGTCTCCGCGTTTTGCCTAATAAACTAGCGTACCTTGAGAACTTCGACGCCGGGCAAGGGTTTCCCCTCCATCCATTCAAGAAACGCGCCGCCCGCGGTCGAGACATAGGAGAAATCGCCGGCCACGCCGGCCTGGTTCAGCGCCGCGACCGTATCGCCGCCGCCGGCCACCGAGACCAGCTTCTTCGCTTTGGTGCGCTCAGCCGCATGTTTGGCCGCCACCACGGTGCCGCGGTCGAACGGCGTCATCTCGAAGGCGCCGAGCGGGCCGTTCCACACCAGCGTGGCCGCATCGTCGATCGCCGAATGGATGCGCGCGGTCGATTGCGGGCCGACGTCGAGGATCATGCCGTCCGCGGGGATGGCGTCCAGCCCATAGGCGTGCGAGGGCGCATTGGCCGCAAACTGGCTGGCGACCACGGCATCGACGGGGAGGATGATCGCGCAATTGGCGCTTTCGGCCTTGTCCATGATGCGCAGTGCGGTCGCGGCGAGGTCCTTTTCCGCCAGCGATTTGCCGACATTGATGCCCTGCGCATGCAGGAAGGTGTTGGCCATGCCGCCGCCGATCACGAGCGCGTCGACCTTGCTGACGAGGTTTTCCAGCAGATCGATCTTGGTCGAGACCTTGGCGCCGCCGATGATGGCGATCACGGGCTTGGCCGGGTGGTCCAGCGCCTTGCCCAGCGCGTCGAGCTCGGCCTGCATGGTGCGCCCCGCAAGGCCGGCAGCTTGTGGCCGAGGCCTTCGGTCGAGGCATGCGCGCGATGCGCGGCGGAGAAGGCGTCGTTGACCCAGATGTCGCCGAGCTTGGCCATTTCAGCCACGAAGGCCGGGTCGTTCTTCTCTTCTTCCTTGTGGAAGCGCGTGTTCTCGAGACAGAGGACGTCGCCGTCCTTCATCGCAGCGACGGCTTTCGCGCCGGCTCGCCGACGCAGTCGCTGGCGAACGCGACCGGGCGCTTGATCACGCGCGACAACTCGGCGGCGACGGGCTTCAACGAGTCCTTCTCGTCGCGGCCCTTGGGCCGGCCGAAATGCGCGAGCAGGATCACCTTGCCGCCCTTGTCGGCGAGTTCGGTGATGGTTGGCGCGACCCGCTCCAGCCGCGTGGTGTCGGTGACGCGGCCGTTGTCCATCGGGACATTCAGGTCGACGCGCAGCAGCACGCGTTTGCCTTTACGTCGACGTCGTCGAGGGTGCGGAATGATTTCATCGGACGCTTCCTCTTCGTCATGGCCGGGCTTGACCCGGCCATCCACGTCTTGCTCTTCAGGAACCAAAGACGTGGATGCCCGGCACAAGGCCGGGCATGACGAGATTATTTGGGCCTCAAATCTTCTTCGCCATCGCGACCGCCGTGTCGGCCATGCGGTTGGAGAAGCCCCACTCGTTGTCGTACCAGCTCATCACCCGCACCAGATTGCCGTTCATCACCTTGGTCTGGTCCATGTGGACGGTGGACGAATGCGGGTCGTGGTTGAAGTCGATCGAGACGTTGGGCGCGGTGGTGTAGCCCAGAATGCCCTTGAGCTGCTGCTCGGCGGCGCGCTTCATCGCCTCGTTGATTTCCTTGACGTCGGTGGCGCGCTTGGCGACGATCTTCAGATCCACCACCGAGACGTTCGGCGTCGGCACGCGGATCGCGACGCCGTCGAGCTTGCCCTTCAACTCCGGCAGCACCAGGCCGATCGCCTTTGCTGCGCCCGTTGAAGTGGGGATCATCGACATCGCCGCCGCGCGGCCGCGATAGAGATCCTTGTGCATCGTATCGAGCGTCGGCTGGTCGCCGGTATAGGCGTGGATCGTGGTCATGAAGCCGGTTTCGATGCCGACGGTGTCGTTAAGGACCTTGGCGACCGGCGCGAGACAATTGGTGGTGCACGACCCGTTGGAGACCACGAGGTGATCCTTGGTCAGCGTGTCGTGATTGACGCCGTAGACGATGGTGGCGTCGGCATTGTCGGCGGGCGCGGAGACCAGCACGCGCTTGGCGCCGGCGGTCGAGATGTGCTGCAGCCTTGTCCCTGGCGGTGAAGATGCCGGTGCACTCCAGCGCGATGTCGACGCCGAGTTCTTTCCACGGCAGTTTTGACGGATCGCGCTCCGCCGACACCTTGATCTTGCCGTTGCCGAGCGAGAGCGAGTCGCCCTCGACGGTGACGGTGCCGGGAAAGCGGCCGTGCACGCTAGTCGAAGCGCAGCAGGTGCGCATTGGTCTCGACCGGGCCGAGATCGTTGATGCCGACCACCTCGATATCGTTGCGGCCGGACTCGGCGATGGCGCGCAGGATGTTGCGGCCGATGCGGCCAAACCCGTTGATCGCGACGCGGACAGCCATCTCAGGTCTCCTTCAAAAAGCTATGACTCTCCGTGCAGGATATCGGCATCCTCCACGAGAGTGTTTTGGGCGAACGTCCGGTTCTGCCGGGCGGAAGCGGAAAAGATGACGTTTAATTAGCCGTTTTCCCGCCTTTTCTCAACAGTCATCCCAGTCTCTTCAGGACTGCGTTAACCGCAGCCTCGGCGGTAATGCCGAAGTGCTTGAAAAGGTCCTTGGCCGGGCCGCTTTCGCCGAAAGAATGCATGCCGATGAAGATGCCGTCATGCCCGATCACGGCGTCCCAGCCCCAGCGCACGGCGGCTTCGATGGCGACCTTCACCGGCGCGTTACCGATCACGGCCTTTTGCCGCGCCTCCGGCTGTTCCAGCAGCAACTCCAGCGACGGCACCGAGATCACCCGCGCGCCGATGCCGCGCTCGGCGAGCTGCTTCTGCGCGGCGACCGCGATCTCGACCTCGGAGCCCGAGGCGAACAGCGACACTTTTGCGTCACCATGGGCGCCCATGAGTTCGTAGGCGCCATGGCTGCACGGATTTTCGGCAGGCGCATTGTTACGAAGCTGCGGCAGGTTCTGGCGCGTCAGGGCCAGCACGGTCGGACCCTTCACGCGATTGAGCGCCAGCTCCCAGCACTCGGCGGTCTCCATCGCGTCGCAGGGCCGGAACACCCGCATGTTGGGTATGGCGCGCAGCGCGGAGAGATGCTCGACCGGCTGATGCGTCGGGCCGTCCTCGCCGAGTCCGATGGAGTCGTGCGTCATCACATAGACCACGCCGGTGCCCATCAGCGCGGCGAGCCGCATCGCGGGGCGCGCATAATCGGTGAACACCAGGAAGGTCGCGCCGTTCGGCGCAAATCCGCCATGCAGGAAGATGCCGTTCATGCAGGCGGCCATGCCGTGCTCGCGCACGCCGTAATGGATGAAGCGGCCTTTCGGCTTCTTCGCCGCGAACTCGGTCGCCGACTTCGCCTTGTTGTTGGTGGAGCCGGTGAGATCGGCGGAGCCTGCGAGAAACTCCATCGGCATCGCCGCTGCGATCGCCTCGATCACGGCTTCCGATGATTTGCGCGTGGCGACGTTGAGCGGGCTCTCCAGCAGCTTCTTCTTGTAGTCGCGCAGCGCTTTTGCGAGCGAGGCCGGCCGCTCATGCCGCAGCCGCCGCTCGAACTCGGCGCGCTTGCGCGGACCGAGCTCCGAGTAGCGATCCTCCCACTCTTTCCGCGCCGCCGCGCCGCGGCGCCCGCCTCGCGCCAGGCCTTCAGCACGTCGTCGGGCACCGAGAACGGCTCCAGCGAGATGCCGAGATTCTCCTTGGCGCCCTTCAACTCGTCGGCGCCGAGCGCCTCGCCATGCGCCTTGTTGGTGCCGGCCTTGGTCGGCGCGCCGTAACCGATCGTGGTCTTGCAGGCGATCAGCGACGGCTTGTTTGACTTTTGCGCGCGCGTGATCGCTGCCGCCACCGCCTTCTGGTCCATGCCGTCGATCAACTCGGCGGCCCAGCCGGCCGACTTGAAGCGCTTCACCTGGTCGACGCAATCGGACAGCGAGGTCGGGCCGTCGATCGAGATGCCGTTGTCGTCATAGAGCACGATCAGCTTGTTGAGCCGCCAGACCCCGGCGAGCGCGATCGCCTCCTGCGACACGCCCTCCATCAGGTCGCCGTCGGAGCACAGCACATAGGTGTGGTGGTCGACGATCTTCTTGGAGAATTCCGCGGCGAGCATTTTCTCCGCCAGCGCCATGCCGATCGAGGTGGCGAGGCCCTGGCCGAGCGGGCCGGTCGTGGTCTCCACGCCCTTGGTGCGGAAATTCTCCGGGTGTCCAGGCGTCAGCGAATCGACCTGGCGGAAGCGCTTGATCTGGTCCAGCGTCATCTCGCTGTTGCCGGTCAGGTAGAGCAGCGAATAGAGCAGCATCGAGCCGTGGCCGGCCGACAGCACGAAGCGGTCGCGGTCCGGCCAGTCGGGTTTGGCGGCGTCGTATTTCAGGAACTGGGTGAACAGCACGGTCGCGAGATCGGCGCAGCCCATCGGCAGGCCGGGATGGCCGGATTTCGCCTTCTCGACGGCGTCCATCGCGAGCCCGCGAATCGCGTTCGCCATCTTGCTATGGTCGACCTGCGTCATGATGAAAATCCGTCTGAAATGAGGTGCTTGGTTGCGTGCACAACGCGGGGAGGAACTAGCGGCGCTTGCGGCGTTTTCGGTGCTTAACAAGGCCAGTTCCATGAGTCCAACGCCTTTAAGGCAGGAAAAGTTGCTTTGGTGTGCATAGTTTCGTCCCGGCGTTGCGCACCCAAATTCCGCCACGTAAGCTTCCTGCTATAAGCGCTTGCCCAAACGCCGGATTCGCGGCTGGCGGCGGCACAACTTCCAGCCTGCACCTAAAGTCTGCGTATCCCCTGATGAACGATCGCCCTCACAACGGTTCCGCCAGCCCCGAGGCGCCTTTCTCCGACATCGAATCCGCCACGCGGCGGCTGATGGCGGCGCTCGATGCGCTGGAGGGTGCGGTCGAGCGGCGGCGCGACGCCGACCGCGACGAGGACGAGCTGGCGACCCGGATTCACGCGCTCGGCACCGACCGCTCGCGGCTCGCCGACGAGCTCGACGGCTCGCTGGTCAAGACGCGCAGGCTCGAGCGCGCCAACCGCGAGCTTGGCGACCGCCTCGATGCGGCGATCGCCGCGATCCGCGAGGTGCTTGGCGGCGAGGATGCGCAGGACAGCGGAGAGGCCGCATGAACCACATCAACGTCACCATCAACGGCCGGCAATACCGCATGGCGTGCGAGGAGGGGCAGGAGACGCGGCTGGTGCGGCTTGCCGAGACCCTGGAGTCCAAGGTCGAATCGCTGCGCGGAAAATTCGGCGAGATCGGCGATCAGCGGCTCACGGTAATGGCGGCGCTCACCGCCTGCGACGAATTGCTCGACGCCAACGCGCGCCTGGAGAAGCTTGAGCAGGAGCTGGCCTCCTTGCGCGACGTCCGCGTCGCGGCAGGCGATCGCGCCCGGGCGACGCAGGTCGCGGTGGCGAATGCCTTGAACGCGGCAGCCGAGCGCATCGAGAAGACCACGCAGGTGCTCAACCGCACCGTCGGTGGGGGCGTGGCGATCGGGTGAGGGGCTTTTGCGCGCCTGCTCGATATTCGTGGTAGGCTTGCGCCATGAACCGGACAGAAGCTCTCAGGAAACTTCGACCTTTCGCCGACGCCCTGAAGGCGCGCGGAGCAACGTCGCTTTACCTGTTCGGGTCCACGGCCCGCAATGAAGCCAGTCGCAAGAGCGACCTCGACCTCTTCCTCGACTACGACCCCAAGAGCAAGTTCAATGCGTTCGATCTTGTTGCGGCGAAGCGGTTGCTGCAGCGGGGCCTGCGGGTTGGAGTCGATCTGACAACGCGAGCCGGCCTGCATCCGCTGCTTCGAAAGAAGATCGAGGCCGAGGCCACCCGGGTGTTCTGATGCAGGCGCACTCTTCCCTGCTGCGCATCCACGATATGTTGGAAGCCATTCGGGGAATCGAGCACGCGGTCAAAGGAAAATCCTACCGTGATTACCAGCGCTCGTGGCTCCTGCGCTCGGCCATAGAGCGAGGGATCGAGGTCATCTCCGAGGCCAGCCGTCATCCCGCCCGCGAACTGAAATCGCAGCACAAGGATGTTCGTTGGGTCGATATCGCCGGTATCGGCAATGTTCTGCGCCATGAATATCAGCGCGTCGACAGTCAGATCGTGTGGAAGGCCGTGAGGGATGATTTACCGGCGCTCAAGGAAGCGTTGTTGGCAATGAAGGCTGCTCTAGGAGAGACCGAGCGCAACATCCTACTCAATCACATCATCCGCCAGCCCGCGCAATTTCTCCGGCACCGTCAACCCGAACGCTTTCGCGGTCTTCATGTTGATGACCAGCTCGAACTTCACGGGCGTCTGCACCGGAAGCTCGCCCGGCTTCTCGCCCTTGAGGATGCGGTCGGCATAGGCGGCCGCGCGGCGGTACTCGTCGACAAGGACGGGGCCGTAAGCGATCAAGCCGCCAAGTTCGGCGAAGGAGCGCGACCAGAACACGGCGGGCACGTGATGCCGATCGGCAAGGGCTGCGATCTCCGCGCGATGGGCGACGGTGAAGGCATCGGGGATCACGACCAGGCCGCTGTTCTGCGCGCTGGCCGACACCAGCGCTTCGACCTCGCGCATATCGGCAACGGGTGCGACGTTCGCCTGCACGCCGAGCTGCGCGGCGGCAGCCTTGAAGGAGCCGAGAAAGGCATCGATGAAGGGCGCCGATGGCGGGTTGTACATCAGGGTGACCTTGCCGAGGTGCGGGGCGATCTCCTTCAGCAACTCCGCCCATTTGCCGCCCAGCGATCCCACAATCGGCGTAAAACCGGTGGCGTTGCCGCCCGGCTTCGGCAGGCTTGCGACAAGTCCGCCGCCGACGGGATCGGCGACCAGTACGAAAACGATCGGGATGGTGCGCGTCTGCTGCAGCATCGTTCGGGCGGCAGGCGTGCTGCTGGTGAGGATCAGGTCCGGCTGAAGGGTGGCCAGCTCCTTCGCGGATCGCGTCATCAATTCGGCATCGGCCCTGGTCCAGCGGATATCGATCGCGAGGTTGCGGCCCTCGGTCCAACCGAGCTTGCCCAGTCCTTCCCGGAACGCGGCAATTCCAGCTTGTCCTTCAGGATCGCTCTCGTCGGAGCTCGTCAGGACGGCGATCCGCCGCATCTTTTGTTGCTGCGCCCGCGCTGCAAGCGGCCACGCGGTCGCCGCGCCTAGGAGCGATATGAACTGACGTCGCTTCATTGCCGTCACCGCGCCTCGCCGGCGAATTCCTTTTGCAACTCCGCGAGCCGGTCGAGTGCGGCTTTCGGCAGCGGTCCTTTCTCAACCGCCGCCAACGCGCCATCGAACTGCTCCGGCGTCGCGATGCCGACCAGGATCGTACCCATCGCCGGATGCGTCAGCGCGAAACGTGTCGCGGCCTCGGTGAGGCTGCCCGCGAATCCGTCTTTCACCAGCGGCATCAGGCGGCGGGCGCGCGCGATATCGGCGCCGTAGTCCATGGCCGAGCCGATCGGCTCGGGCGGTGGACTTGCAATCGGGTGGCGCTCGGCGGAGCCGGACAGCGCGCCGCCGGCCAGCACGCGGATGCCGACCACGCCGACGCCGGCTTTTGCGGTGTGATCGAACAGGCGGCCGTAGTCCTGCGCCGGATAATTCGCAGGCACTGTCTCGGCGGCGGACGGGTTGAGCATGTTGTAGACCACCTGCGCGCTGTCGAAGGCGTTCGCATCGATCACCTTATGCAGCGCCGCGGTGTCGCCGACCGCGGTGATCCCGAGGAAACGCGTCTTGCCTTGCGTGCGCAGGCGCTGGAACGCCGGCACCACCTCGTCGAGCACCTGGCTGGCGCTCAGCGTCGCGCCGCCGCCCGCCTCCGTGATCGGATTGTGCAGATGGAAAATATCGACGTGATCGAGCCGCAGCCGCGCGAGGCTTGCTTCGAGCGATAGTGTTACGGTCGGCGATGCGGTCCATGCGCCCCGGGCGGAATCCGCACCTTGGTGCCGACGACGGCTTTGGCCGGCTTCAGCCTCTCAAGGATGCGGCCGAGATTCTTTTCGGACTCGCCGTCGCCATATTGCACGGCGGTGTCGAAATAGTTCACGCCGGCGGCGAGCGCTCGCGCCACCGTGCGCTCCTGATCGGCATGATCGCCGCGCACCATCAAGCCGCCGACGGCGCCGCAGCCGAAGCCCAGCACCGAGAGTTGTAGTCCGGTGCGTCCGAATGTTCGCAATTGCATGGCGTTTTCCCCGATGCGGCTTTTTGTTTGGAGCATGATCTCCGCGCAAACGCTACGCGTTTGTCGCGAGGGAAAACCGCTTCACACTTTTCCGGATCATGCCCTGTTATTGTCATTAGTGATGCGGTTTCTTGCGGCGCGGGCCGGGCGCTGCCCGTCCCTTGTAATAGGGATTGACCACGCACGAGGCGGAGCGGCCGGACGCCGACATCTGGCACTGCGCCATCGTCTGGTAGGCGCACTCGAAATAGTAATCGACAAAACCCTGGTAGACCTGGAGGCAAACCGGATAGGCCGGATCGTAGGTCTGCGCGCGGGCGGGCGCGGAAAGCGCGAACGACGCGGCGAGGATTGCGAGAGCCGTCGCGCCGTTGCGCGCGGAAAATCGTATCGGTCGCATGATGGTGCTCCTGGCCGCCCCCATTTACTCTAACGCAGCCGGAGCGCTATTGCGAATTTGCCATCCGTAACAACTCGTCCGGATCGACCTCCCATGGCTTGCCCCTGTAGACGCGCCCGGCCGTATCGACGCACACCGGCGTCAGCTTTGTCCCGCGCCCGAGACCGTGGGACCGCAGTGCGCGGCCGATCTCTTCGTAGGACACGATGTATCGCGCGCTCCGTCCGTCATCCAGGCTGGCGGGCAATCGCGTGCTCTCGACCTCGGCAATGCCTGAATTGTACGGCGTGAACATGCGCGCGCCGGACGGCAGTTCCAGTGTCAGGATGTCGATCATGACGCTGCGTGGGCCGACATTGATGGCTTCGACCTTGAGATAGGGCGGCCCGGGCCGCGGACCGGTCATTGGCATCATCGTGCCGATCACGATCTTGATCTGCGCCGCGTCGCGTCGCGCCGAATGCCGCCAGTTGATGGTTGAAAGAATCGCGCCGTACAGCGCCAGCGCGAGCAGGCCCAGGTCCTTCGCCGCCGTCAGATGGCCATCTTCCATGTCAGGGCCCCGTCCATCTACGCAGATGAGGTCGATCGGAATTCCATCGGTGAGGTTTTGGGTTGATTTTTTAGTTGACTCTTTGTTCATGTTTTGTACTTATTCTCCGCCGCTGTCAAGGAGGCTCCGATGGACAACCGGCTGAACAAAATTCGTAAGGACATGAACCTTTTGCGCGAGGAGATGCGGCGCGCCGAGGCTGATATGCACGACCAGATCGCCCGCGACCAGGATTCCACGGCAGCCGCCGTGCGCGTGCTCGAAATGCGCATGCAGCTGGCAGCCAGGGTCGCCGAATGGACCGCCATGGGCGGGCTCGCCATCCTGCCGACGGTCGAACAGCGGCTGAAGGAAAAGCGCGAGCCGCTCCCACGGCCGCGGCTGTTTGTCGTGCCGGCGCGGAAGGCGCCGGTGTCCGTGAAGGCTTCGCGGAAAGTTCCGCCGCCGAAGACGAAGAAGCGCCGGCTTGCCGCGCGGGCGTGAGCGCACCGGCGTTGTAGTGGTTCCACTACAACGGTTGCGATCGGTTCACTTTTGAACCGAAGCTTTGCAGCGCCATAGCGAGAAACCCGGTCAAATCCCCGGAACGAGAGCGCAGGGCATGACGTTCTCCCGGGATGGATCGTATCTTTCTCGCAATCATCGTTTCCGGGCTGCTGCTGGCGGCTACCTCAATGTCGCTGCTCGTGGCAACGGACGGGGCGATGACGGTTGCCGAGTTGAAGGTTCCGCCGTCGGCCTTGACCGCGCAGAGGGTCAGGCCGCAGATGCAGGACAACACGACGCTGGCGCGCGACGACAGCGCGCGGTGATCGATTTTCGGGCAGTGCCCACACCACACTCGGCATCAAGAGCGGCAAGATCGTGTGCGAAAATCCGAATTCGTAAGCCCGTTCAACGCGATCCGCCGGCCTGAATTTTTTATTCCGTTTTTCAAAAAAAGACTTCCGTTTCCCAGAACAGCATGATACATCTCCCGGGTCCCGCCTCGACAAGAGGGGCGTTAGGCCTATCGTCACCAAACGTGAGGCGGGATGCGATGGACGCGGTCGTGCCGCAAGACGTGCGGCGCAGTCGCGTACGGTCAAGCCGTGTGGTCCTGTCCCCTCGACGCTGGGGTCAAGTTGTGCAGTTGGCGATGTCTGCCCTTCGGGTCCGACACGCCGAGATCTGCGCAGCGACGGTGGCTAAAAAGCCCGACACACCGGGGAGAGCGCGGAGCAGCCGTAAACCCATTGCGCAGGGAGTGCCGGATCGTTTCGGCTTTACCTGACTACTTGTGTGCACTTCTACTCTTCAGCACACAAGGCTGCGGGTGCGGCCAGCGCCCGGCATTCCCTGCGCCCTCTTGCCATTTCGAGGGACGAGAATGACGCAAAGCTCGGGCACATTCGTGTCGCGAGAATGCGAAGCTCGTCATTGCGAGGAGCGACTTGTCCGCCGAAGCGCGGAGCGCGAAGGCGGAAGCGACGAAGCAATCCATTTGGCGTGGACGGAAGGTTGGATTGCTTCGCGGAGCCTGTCATCGGGCGCGCATTCGCGCGACCCGTTGGCTCGCAATGACGGGGATAGACCGTTTGAAAACCAAATCAAGCACCTCGCGCCGCTGGCGCTGCCGCCACTTCGTCGCTACATTAGCCTCGCGAGGCTGTGTCGCGCGTCAGGAGCCATATATCCCCGGGGCCTTATCGATCCTTTAGGGAACTGTCCCTGGCCGGGTCCGTGGATCCGGGCATATGGTGCCCACCTACTTTCGTAGGGAACTCCGGGATCGAGTGCTTCAACGGCGTACGCGGCCTCGCACTTTTCATTGTTTCATACTCACCGATGGCCGAACCGAAATCGAAGGCCGAGCTTCGCGCCACCGCGCTCGCGGCGCGCGAAAAACTCTCCGACAAGCAGCGCACTGCGGCGGCAGGCGCGCTGGCGAAACGCGGCTTGCCGATCGAGATCATCCAGGGCCTGATCGTGTCGGGCTATTCGCCGATCAGGAACGAGATCGATCCGGAGCCGCTGATGCGGGCGCTCGCGACGCAAGGCGCGCGGCTCGCATTGCCGAGCGTGAACGCGCGGGGCAAGGCGCTGATCTTCCGCGCCTGGACGCCCGGCGATCGCTTGATGATGGGCATGCTCGGCATTCCCGAGCCGTCGACCGCAGCCGCCGTTGTCGTGCCCGACATCATGCTGGTGCCGCTCGCGGCCTTCGATTCGAACGGCCACCGCATCGGCTACGGCGCCGGACATTACGACCACACGTTTGCGCACTTGCGGAAGTCGAAGGCGGTCACCGGCATCGGGCTTGCGTTCGCAGTGCAGGAAATCGAGAGCATCCCCGCGCTATCGCACGACGTGCCGCTCGATTATGTGCTAACGGAAAAGCGGATGTTCGATTTCCGGAGTGGCTAGTTGAGAATCCTGTTTATCGGCGACGTCGTCGGCCGCAGCGGCCGCGCCGCGGTCACGGATCATCTGCCGGGACTCATCCGCGACTGGTCGCTCGATCTCGTCGTGGTCAACGGCGAGAACTCGGCCGGCGGCTTCGGCATCACGGAAGCGATCTATCAGGAGCTGCTGGACGCCGGCGCCGACGCCATCACCCTCGGCAATCATTCCTGGGATCAGCGCGAGGCGCTGGTGTTCATCGAGCGCGCCTCGCGGCTCATTCGCCCCGCCAACATGCCGAAGGGCACGCCGGGCCGCGGCGCTGCGCTGATCGAGACCAAGAACGGCAAGCGCGCGCTCGTGATCAACGGCCTCGGCCGCGTCTTCATGACGCCGTTCGACGATCCCTTCGCGATGCTGGCGCGCGAGCTCGATGCCTGCCCGCTCGGCGAAGCGGCCGACGCAATCGTGGTCGACTTCCATTGCGAGGCGACGAGCGAGAAGCAGGCGGTCGGCTTCTTCTGCGATGGCCGCGCCAGCCTCGTGGTCGGAACGCATACGCATGTGCCGACCGCCGATCACCAGATTTTGGCGGGCGGCACCGCCTACATGACCGACGCCGGCATGACCGGCGATTACAATTCCATCATCGGCATGATCAAGGAAGAGCCGATGCGCCGCTTCACGACCGGCATTCCCTCCGGACGCTTCGAGCCAGCCGGCGGCGTGGCGACGCTCTCGGGTGTCGCGGTCGAGACCGACGATGCGACGGGGTTGGCGGTGAAGATTGCACCGGTGCGTATCGGTGGACGGCTCGCACCGGCATTGCCGGAGTTCTGGGCGCTTAAATGACGGACGAGCGTATCGTGCGGCGGCTTGCGGCGATCCTGGCGGCAGAGTCGCCGGCTACAGCCGCATGATGGGCCAGGACGAGGAACGCACGCTCACCGATCTCAAGAGCGCGCGGCGCACGCTGGTCGATCCCGCCATTGCCGCGCATCGCGGGCGCATCGTCAAGAGCACCGGCGACGGCCTCCTCGTGGAGTTTGCCAGCGCGGTCGACGCGGTTCGTTGCGCGATCGAGGTTCAGGCCAGCATGGCCGGGCGAAACGGAAATCTGCCTGATGATGTCAGGCTCGATTACCGTGTCGGCATTCACGTCGGCGATATCATCATCGACGACAACGATATCTTCGGCGACGGCGTCAACATCGCGGCGCGGCTTGAAGGGATCGCGGAGCCGGGCGCCATCTGCATTTCGGACGACGCCCATCGCCAGGTTCGCGGCAAGATCGATGCCGGATTTCACGACATGGGACCGCAGGCGCTGAAGAACATCACCGAACCGGTTCGCGCATGGCAAATATTTGCGGACGGTGCGGCGGGTGCCTCGAAAATGGCTGCGGCCAGTTCGCCTCTCGCCCTACCCGAGAAGCCGTCGATCGCGGTGCTGCCGTTCCAGAACATGAGCGGCGATCCCGAGCAGGAATATTTTGCGGATGGCATGGTGGAGGACATCATCACCGCGTTGTCGCGGTTCAAGTCGCTGTTCGTGATCGCGCGCAATTCCAGTTTCACTTACAAGGGAAAGGCCATCGACATCAGGAATGTCGGCCGCGAACTCGGTGTCCGTTACGTGCTGGAAGGCAGCGTGCGGAAAGCAGGCAATCGGGTGCGTATCACGGCGCAGCTCATCGAGGCCGCCAGCAATCGGCATCTTTGGGCCGACAAGTTCGACGGCGGACTTGAGGATGTTTTCGATCTGCAAGACAAAGTGACCTCCGCCGTGGTCGGCCTGATCGCGCCGCGGCTCGAGATGGCGGAGATCGAACGCGCAAGACAGAAGCCGACGGACAAGCTCGACAGCTATGATCATTATTTGCGTGGCATGACGGCCCTGTATGGACGGCAATGGTCGGAAGCCTACACTCTCTTCAAGAAGGCAATCGGGCTTGATCCCGATTACGCGTCCGCGCACGCGATGCTGGCCTGGTCGCTGCTGCTCCAGCAGGCCGTGCGCGGATCGCCGCTGTCGGCGGAATCGAGGGATGAAGCCATCCGCCACGCAAGGGTGGCGGCCAGACTGGCCGACGAGGACGCTTTCTCGCTTGCCAGAGCCGGGCACGTGCTCACCTATCTCGGTCATGAATATGATCTCGGCGCTTCGATGGCGCAGCAGGCGGTCGACTTGAATCCGAATCTTGCGGCGGCCTGGTATTCGCGCGGATGGGTCACGCTGCTCTGTGTCGAGGGGTCGGAGTCGGTCGAAAGCTTCGACCGGATGCTCCGGCTCAGTCCGCTCGATCCGCTGAAAGCAGGCGCATGGTGCGGCAAGTCATGGGCGCTGTTCTCGCTCGAACGATACGAGGAAGGCCGCGCGGTGGCGCTGAAGGCCGTCCAGCAAGGCGCCGATGCGCATTCACTGAGCGCGTTGGCCGCCAATGCCGTGGGCGGCGGACATGCAGCCGAAGCGCGCGAGGCGGTCGCGCGGATCCTTCGGTTCAACCCGGGTTTTGGCTCAGCCCAGGCACGCGAGGCGTTTCCCGTCCGCCTGCCGCAGGCGCGTGAGCGGATCGTCGCCGCGCTTCATGAGGCGGGGTTGCCGGATTGAGATACGCGGGAGGCCTGATGCAGCAATTTTCTCGCCGAGCGAAATGGACTGTCGCGGTCATCATCCTCGCCGTTTGCTGCTGCACGCCGGCCAATGCCGAAAAACGCGTCGCGCTGGTGATCGGCAATTCGCACTACAAGAACGTCACGCCGCTCGATAATCCCGTCAATGATGCGAAGCTGATGGCCGAGACATTGCGCGCGCTCGGGTTCGTCATCGTCGGCGGCAGCGCGCAGCTCGATCTCGACAAGGCGCAGTTCGATGGCGTCGTGCAGGGGTTCAGCGACCAGATCCAGGGCGCTGATGTCGGCCTGTTCTATTATGCCGGACATGGCCTGCAGGTGCGCGGCCAGAACTATCTGGTGCCGGTCGGCGCCAATCCGGCGCGGGAGACCGACGTCGACTTCCAGATGGTCGATACCGCGCTGGTGTTGCGGCAGATGGAGGGCGCGGGAACAAAGCTCAACATCGTGATCCTCGATGCCTGTCGCAACAATCCGTTCGGCGGCCGGGGCTTGCGCGCGACCGAGGGCGGGCTCGCCCAGATGCGCGCGCCCGAGGGCACGCTGATTTCCTATGCGACCCAGCCCGGCAACGTGGCGCGCGATGGCGCCAACGGCAACAGTCCCTATACCAGGGCGCTTGCCGACGCGATCCGCAAGCCAGGCAAGGACATTTTCCAGACCTTCAACGCGGTTGGTCTCGCAGTGAAAGAGGCAACCGGCGGCGTCCAGCAGCCCTGGGTGTCATCGTCGCCGATCGCGGGCAGCTTCTATTTTGCGGGCCAGGCCGCCGGCGCGCCGGTGATCGCGCCGCCGCCCACCGTTGCCGCGCCGACCGTGGTGGATGAAGCGGCGCGCGCCTGGTCGGTCACGCAAAACACCACGAGCATTGCCGTGATGGAGGATTTCATCCGTCAGTTCGGCAGCACCGCCTACGGCAGCATGGCGCGGGCGCGGCTCCAGGAAATGAAGAAGAGCCAATCTGCTGCGGTTACACCAAGTGCGGTCACGCCAAGACAAGTCGAGCGCAACCATAGCTCGCTTGTTAGCGGGCAGTATGACGTCGTCGCCAGCGGCTTTGCCTCGACCTTCACCATCACGGTGACCGGCTCAACATTTTCC
Organism: uncultured Alphaproteobacteria bacterium; assembly: GCA_963732085.1. Classification (GTDB taxonomy): domain Bacteria; phylum Pseudomonadota; class Alphaproteobacteria; order Rhizobiales; family Xanthobacteraceae; genus Bradyrhizobium. Next base: position 1,026,087 of record CAVSYJ010000005.1, read on the forward strand.
GGCTCCTCAAAATGGACTTGCTGTCCTGGGCCGCGAACCGATCCTATCTTCCAGGGCGTCATTCAGGACGGCAAAATCAGTTTCTTCCGCGATTGCACCGGCCAGGGTTACGGCGGCGAATGTAAGCAGGGATACACCGGTTCGATCGTAGAAAATGGCGCGTCCGGTCAGTGGGCAGGAACCGGCGGCGGCGGCTCCTGGACGATGCGCAAACGTTGAAGCTCGTGGCGAAGTTAGAGATCGGCGGCGTGCGCCTTCACCGCATCCTCGTTCCAGTCCAGCCCGAGGCCGGGCGCGTCGGGAATGTGCAGCAGGCCCTCGCGGATAGTGTAGGGACGTTGCAGGATCGGATCGGCCCAGTCCTGCCACTCCAGCCAATGCGCCGTTTCGGTCACGCGCATCACATGCGCGCCGACTTCCGGGTAAAGATGCGTCGACATCGGAATGCCGGCCGCACCCGCGATGCCAGCGGCGCGCAGCCACCCCGTGACGCCGCCGATGCGCATGAAGTCGGGCATCACGAGGTCGCAGGCGTTGCGTTGCAGCGCCTTGTGCAGCTCGCGCGGGCCGTAGAAATTCTCGCCGATCTGGATCGGCGTCTTGAGCTGGGCGGTGAGCTGCGCGTAGCCGTCGAGATTGTCGTAGACGATCGGCTCCTCGATCCAGGCAAGGCCGAGATCGTCGACCATGTGGCAGCGCTGCAGCGCCTCGGCGAAGTTGAGCCCCTGATTGTAGTCGGCCATCAGCGCCATGTCGTCGCCGACAGCGGACCTGACCGCCGCGATGGCGGCAAGATCATCCTGCGGGCGCTCGCGGCCGAGCCGGATCTTCAATCCGGCGAAGCCGCCCTCATCGCGCAGCGCGATGGCGTCATCGCCAAGCGCTTCCGGCGGTTGCAGCCACAGTCCGTTGCTGTTGTAAGCCTTCACCGGACCGACCGAGCCGCCGAGCAGCACGCAAAGCGGCAGGTTCGCGGCCCTGGCGAGCGCGTCCCATGCCGCCATGTCGAGGCCGGCGACCGCGATCATCGATTGACCCTCATAGCCGACGAAGTGCAGCGATTTGCGCGCGAGATCATAGAGTTCGAACGGCGCCACGCGGCGGCCTTTCAGCATGTCGCCGAAGTCGTGCAGCGCCTGCACCAGGTAGCGCATCGTCTTGATGGTGTAGGGCTCGAGATAGGCGCGGCCGACGATGCCCTCTTCGGTGAAGAGATCGATCAGGATCATCGGCCAGTCGGCGATGGTCGCAATTCTCGCGACCACCGGGCGCTTCAGCTTCAGCACGACGGGGCGCGCGCGGATCGATTTGAAGGTGAGCGAGGCCAGTTGCACCACAAGCGCCTCCGGTTGGCAGGCGCCTGCAGCGCGCCGGTGCGACGTAGTCTTGCAGAGCGTTGCGGAGGTGTAAATGCGCGGGGGAAGCTAGCCCTGTCGGAACCCCATGCGGAACGCGCCCCAGTGGCGGCCGCGCACGAAGATCGGAGACGACGCATCCTTCATCAGCACGAAATTGCCGCCGCCCATGTCGCGCCGGTAGGTCTGCAGCAGGAAGGCCTTGGTGTTGGCCGCGACCTTCTTTACCGCGCGATCGTTGAACAGGCGGCGGTTGCGGCAGTTGGCGTTGTTCCAGACCGGGTCCTTGCCCTGCGGATTGCGATAGTTCGGATTGTGCGTCGGCAAATAGCCGCCCTTGGCCCAGGCGACGCAGAACACGATGCGCGGATCGGACTTCTGGATCGGGTCCTGGATCGCGGGCAGCACCCGATCGGTGAACGCGATATAATCGGTCATGAACTGCTTGGGATCGGTGCCGGGAATCTCGCGGTACTTCTCGTCCATCAGTTGATCGAGCGTGACCTCTCCGCGCGCAATGCCTGCCTCGAAAAGATCAGCGATTTGCTTGGCCGTGGTGACGACGGTGCGGATCAACGGCGCATCGGAGGTTTCCACCCCGCTGTCGGCGATCAGCGCGATCAGGCCTTCGGAGGTCTCGAGCAGTCGCGCGACGCGCTCGTCGGCATTCTTGAGGTGACTGGAGGACAGGTCGACACCCTTGGCGAGATGAGCGAGCTCCTCGATCACCTCGTCGCAATGCGCGAGGTTGGAGGTCGCGGCCCGCGTGACGCCGTCGATCTCCTGGCCGACGCGGGTGACGCCGGTCTGCACGCGGGCGATGATGCCCTGGATTTGCGAGGCGCCACTACCGGCATTCTTGGCGCGCAGCGAGGCCTCGCCGCTTTCACCGATCAGCGAGCCGAGCTGACCGTCGAGCCCGCGCACGGTGTCGCCGATCTGCGCGGTGGCCTGCCGCGTGGCTTCCGCGAGGACTCTTCACTTCGCTGGCGACCACGGCAAAGCCCTTGCCGGCGGCGCCGGCGCGCGCGGCTTCGATGGTGGCGTTGAGCGCGAGCAGATTGGTTTGCTTGGCAATCGCCTCGATCGAGCCGGAGACCTTGGCGACCTGCGAGAGTGCCGACGACACCGCGCCGAGCCGGCTTTCGATGCGGCCGACCGCCTCGATCAGCTCGGCGATATGCCTGACCGCGGTCTCGACCGCGTCGCGCGACTGGGTGATGTCCTCTACAGCCGCCGAGGTCGCCGCCTGCACGGACTTGGAGGCATCGGCAATGCCGTGATTGGCGGAGACCATGGTCTCGGCGGTCTTCTGCAGATGGCCGAAGCGCCCGGACTGGGTCGAGACGCGCTGCGCGACTTCCTGGACGTTACCGGCGACGTCGGCGAGTTCGACGCCGAGGCCGCCGATCTTGTTGGAGAGCTGGTCGACCAGCCGCTCGCTTGCGGAAGGGCCGGCCGTGTTGGGTTCCGAAAGTGCGGTTTGCGATGTCATAGCTTGTAGGCCGTGCGGAAGCCGCCCCAGTGACGGCCCTGAACGCGGATCGGCACGTCGATCTCGCGCATCATGATGGTGATGCCGTTGCCCATGTCGCGCGCGTAGCTCTGGATCAGGTAGCTGCGCTGGTTGCGTCCTGCGGCGAGGCCGGCGGTGTCGTTGAAGATACGGCGGTTGCGGCTGTTGGCCGTGTTCCAGGCGACGTCGCCCGGACGCTGCGGATGGGAGTAGATCTTGTTATGAACGGGCAGATAGCCGTTGCGGTCGACCATGGCGCAGAACGCCATGCGCTGGTCCTTTTCGCGGAATGCTTCCTGGAAAGCGGGCAGCGCGCGGTCGGTCCAGTCGAGGAATTTGGTGCGGTGTTGAACGGGATTGCTGCCGGGGATTTCGATGTAATTCTCGTCGAAGAGGTCGTCGATCGCGATTGCCCCGGAGGCGACCGCGTTCTCGAAGATTTTGGTCAGCGCAACGCCGGCTTCGATTGCGCGCGTCACCGCCTCGACATTCTCCTCGCGGATCGCCCAGAGCTTGTCTTCGATCTTTTCGGCGAGCTCGGCGCTGGGCGATTCGAACCTTGCACGCGCGCCGGCCGCGGAATGCTCGGAGATGCGGATGCGGCAGTTGCCGACGCCATCCAGCGTGGCCTTGAGGCTCGCATGCAGCGGCAGTTTCGCGGCGCCGGGGCCGGAGATCAGGATGTCGTCCGCGGAAATCTCGTAAACCGGCGCAGTGCCATGCCCCTCGATATCGATCTTGATATGGCAGGGCAGACGTTCCGCCTTGCGCCGCTCCTCGTCTTGGCCCTGGCGCAGCAATACGGCGCTGCGCGTCTTGAGCTTCTGCGCGAACATCGTCACGGCCTTGCCGGCGCTCGCAACCTCCTCGCCGTGAATAGCGGCTTCACTGGTGGCCATATTGATCTCGGCCGCGCTGTCGCCGACCTCGACGATGAAATGCGAGGCCGACGTTGCATTCTCCGACATTTCGCCGGTCGTGCGGCTCTGCTCGGCGACCGCGCCATTGACGTTCTCGAACACGGGACGGATCGCCTCGATCGCCTGCGAGATGCGGTGCACGGCCTCCGCCGAACCCGCCGCGTCCTTTTGCAGCGCCTCGATCTTCTTGCTGATCTCCTCGGTCGCGTGCTGGGTCTGCACCGCCAGCGCCTTGACCTCGGTCGCGACCACCGCAAAGCCGCGGCCGGCTTCGCCCGCGCGCGCCGCCTCGATGGTGGAATTGAGCGCGAGCAGCGTGGTCTGCCGCGCGATCTGCGCGATCAGGTTCACGACATTGCCGATCGCGGCGGAGGATTCGCGCAGCCGGTCGACATTGGCGCGGGCTTCGCGGGCCGCGGCACTGGCCTGGTCGGCAAGCTTGCCGGCATCGCGCACCTGCGCGCCGATGCCCTCGGCGGAGCGAGTGAATTTTTCCGCCGTCTGCGCGAACGTCGTCGCGGTGTCTCTGGCGGCGCAGGTGCGGCCGGTCAGCGCGTCGGTGCGCTCGCGGATTGCGGCCAGTGTCGTGGCGGTCGCTTCGGCGCCGCCCGCCACCGAATTGGCCGCGCGCTCGAGCTGGCGGATCATGCCACCGAGCTCGAGCTCCAGAAGTTCGAGGATTTCCTTGGCCGAAATCGGCCTCCGGCACTGCGGCTTCAGCCGGCTGGGACGCCGGACTTGGAGGAGGACCAGACACAGCCGGTTCCGGCAGTCGCTTTCGAAACGGACCGAACGCCATGGGCTTCTCTGGAAGGAGCAGGAATAGTGCCCGCCATCCTTGCACCGAGGCGTGAAGTCATGGTTAACGATTGCCTGATATTCCGGCAGGCGGGCCGCGTCCCGCACCCAAATATCTGGCAAAATCTTGCGGGAGCTCGGCCTATAACGCCGCGCCCCCGCCCACATCAGACGATTCCTGACGAGACTCGCATGGCCGGCCATTCCCAATTCAAGAACATCATGCACCGCAAGGGGCGGCAGGATGCCCAGAAGTCGAAGCTGTTCGGCAAGCTGGCCCGCGAAATCACGGTTTCGGCCAAAATGGGCCTGCCCGACCCCGCCATGAATGCACGGCTGCGCGCGGCCATCATCGCCGCCCGCCAGGAAAACATGTCGAAGGACTCGATCGATCGCGCGGTGAAGAAGGCGATCGGCGGCGAAGGCGAGAACTACGACGAGATTCGCTATGAGGGCTACGGGCCGGGTGGGGTGGCGGTCATCGTCGAGGCGTTGACCGACAACCGCAACCGCGCCGCGTCCGATATCCGCTCGTTTTTCACCAAGTCCGGCGGCAATCTCGGCGAAACCAATTCGGTCGCCTTCATGTTCGACCGCACCGGCATCATCGAATATGATTTCAAGCACCGCATCCGACGACGCCATGCTGGACGCGGCGATCGAGGCCGGCGCTGACGACGTGATCTCGAGCGAGAGCGGGCACGAGATCTACGCCTCGCCCGAAAGCTATCGCGAGGTGGGGAAGGCGCTGGAAACCAAGTTCGGCGAGCCGCGCAAGGCGGCGCTGACCTGGAAGCCACAGAACACGGTCGCCGTCGACGACGAGACCGGCGAAAAGCTGTTGAAGCTGATCGACATGCTCAACGACCACGACGACGTGCAGAACGTGTTCGCCAATTTCGAGGTGTCCGACGCGCTCGTGGCGAAGATGGGCGGGTAGGGCGCGTGGCCTTTTCCCCGGGAAAGGGCGTTCTGTTTCTGTTTCACCCGGTGCCCGCAGGCGGTATCACTGGGACATGTCATCTCCGGCGATTCGCGCTCCCGTCCGCATCCTCGGCATCGATCCCGGCCTCCGCCGCACCGGCTGGGGCGTGATCGAGAGCGAGGGCAATCGTTTGACCTTCGTCGGCTGCGGCTCGGTCGAGCCGCCAAACGATTTGCCGCTCGCGCGCCGGCTGCTGGCGATTCATCAAGGGCTCGAAGCCGTGCTCAATGACTTCAAGCCGGCGGAAGCCGCGGTCGAACAGACCTTCGCCAACAAGGACGGCGTCGCGACGTTGAAGCTCGGCCAGGCCCGCGGCGTCGCCATGCTTGCGCCCGCGATGTTCGGCATTTCGGTTTCCGAATATGCGCCCGAACCAGGTCAAGAAGACCGTGGTCGGCGCCGGCCACGCCGACAAGAACCAGATCATGGTGATGCTGAAAACTGTTGCTGCCGAAGGCCGAGCCGGCGTCGGCGGATGCGGCCGACGCGCTCGCGATCGCGATCACGCATGCCCATCATCGTGGCACGGCGGCACTGAAGCTGAGGGTGGTCGGCGCATGATCGGCAAACTGAAAGGCCTGATCGATTCACGTACGGCGAGGATTTCGTCATCCTCGACGTCGGCGGCGTCGGCTATCAGGTGCACTGCTCGACGCGCACGCTGCAGGCGTTGCCGTCGCCCGGCGAAGCCGCGGTGCTCTCGATCGAGACCTATGTGCGCGAGGACCAGATCAAGCTGTTCGGCTTCAGGAGTGACATCGAGCGCGAGTGGTTTCGCCTGCTGCAGACCGTGCAGGGCGTCGGCGCCAAGGTGGCGCTGGCCGTGCTCGGCACGCTGCCGCCGGCCGAGCTTGCGAATGCGATTGCGCTCCGCGACAAGGCCGCGGTGACGCGCACGCCCGGCGTCGGCCCGAAGGTCGCCGAGCGCATCGTCACTGAGCTCAAGGACAAGGCGCCGGCCTTCGCCAATGTCGATCCGGCCGTCGTCGCTCTTTCCGGCGCGATGGACGATGCGCGCGCGCCGCGCCCGGTGACCGATGCGATCTCGGCGCTGGTCAATCTCGGCTACGGCCAGCCGCAGGCGGCGGCCGCAATCGCTGCTGCCTCGCGCAGCGCCGGCGAGAAGGCCGAGACCGCGCAGCTGATCCGGCTTGGTCTTAAGGAACTCGCGAAGTGAGCACCTCCCCGCGGATCATCACGCCGGAGCGCCGCCATGAGGATGCCGGCGACACCGCGCTGCGGCCGCAGCTGTTATCCGAGTTCGTCGGCCAGGCGCAGGCGCGCGCCAATCTGTCCGTGTTCATCGAGGCCGCGCGCAAGCGCGGCGAGGCGCTGGACCACGTGCTGTTCGTCGGCCCGCCGGGACTCGGCAAGACCACGCTGGCGCAGATCGTCGCGCGCGAGCTGGGCGTCGGCTTTCGCGCCACCTCCGGGCCCGTGATCGCCAAGGCCGGCGATCTCGCCGCACTGCTGACCAATCTCGAAGAGCGTGACGTGCTCTTCATCGACGAAATTCATCGGCTCAGCCCCGCGGTCGAGGAAGTGCTCTATCCCGCGATGGAGGATTTCCAGCTCGACCTCATCATCGGCGAGGGACCGGCGGCGCGTTCGGTCAAGATCGAGCTGGCAAAATTCACCCTGGTCGGCGCCACCACGCGCGCAGGGCTCCTCACCAATCCCTTGCGCGATCGGTTCGGCATTCCGGTGCGGCTCAATTTCTACACCGAGGAAGAACTCGAGAAGATCGTCACCCGCGGCGCCCGCGTGCTCAAGATCGGCATGACCGCGGACGGCGCCAACGAGATCGCGCGCCGCGCGCGGGGCACGCCGCGCATCGCCGGACGGCTGCTGCGCCGCGTGCGCGATTTCGCCTCGGCCGCGGATGCCGAATCGATCGACCGCAAGATCGCCGATCATGCGCTGAGCGCGCTGGAGGTCGATGCCGCCGGCCTCGATGCGATGGACCGCCGCTACCTCACGACGATTGCGATGAACTATGGCGGCGGTCCGGTCGGCGTCGAGACGATGGCGGCTGCGCTATCGGAGCCGCGCGATGCCATCGAGGACATCATCGAGCCGTTTCTGATCCAGTGCGGCTATCTGCAGCGCACGCCGCGCGGTCGGCTCCTCACTTCGCACGCTTTCCGTCACCTCGGCCTGGCCGAACCTGCGCGCGATCCGGCGCAGTTCGGGCTGTTCGGCAACGGAGGCGAGGACGAGTGATGACCGACCGCACGATCGAAGTCGTCGCCGCGCTGATCCGTGACGATGCCGGACGTGTCCTGCTCGTGCGCAAGCGCGGCACGCTCGCGTTCATGCAGCCCGGCGGCAAACGCGATCCCGGCGAGGACGACATTGCGGCGCTGTCGCGCGAAATCGTGGAAGAGCTTGGTTGCGGCGTGGTGGCTGGCCTCGATCCGGCCGCTCGGCGAGTTCAATGCAGCGGCAGCTCACGAACCCGGCTTCCGGGTGCAGGCCAGCCTCTATTGCGTCGACGTGACCGGCGCGGTCGCACCCGGCCAAGAGATCGACGAAGCGATCTGGATCGATCCGGCCGCGCCGCCCGATATTCCACTTGCACCATTGACGCGCGACCACGTCTTGCCGCTCGTTTCGGCTAGGATCTGCATGATTTCTGCAAAACCGCCCCCAATTCCGCTGCAATGCTGAGCACGATTCGGGCGCATCACGACGAGCCCCATGCATGATTTCACGGCGACAATTGCTTCGGTTCATCGGCCGGTCTTGGCGCGCTCAGTGCCTCGACCGCGGCCTATGGTTTCGGCGTCGAGCCGCTGCTGCGGCTGCGCGTGACGCGATACAGATCTCGCCGCCGGCAATGGCCCGACGGGCTTTGAGCTGAAGATCGCCGCCATCGCCGACATTCACGCCTGCGATCCCTGGATGTCGCTCGATCACATCGCAGGCGATCGTCGAGCGCACCAACGCGCTCGATGCAGATATCATCGTGCTGCTCGGCGACTATGTGGCGGGCCATCGCTATGTCGACGCGCTCGATTCCGGCCGACGAATGGGCGGCGGTGCTGGCCGGCTTGCATGCGCCGCTCGGCGTTCATGCGATCCTCGGCAATCACGACTATTGGGACGACCGGGCCGTGCAGCGGAGCGGGCAGGGCAGACGTGGCGCGCCGCGCGCTCGAGGCGGTCGGCATTCCCGTCTACGAGAACGACGCCGTGCGGCTCACCAAGACGGCCAGCCGTTCTGGCTCGCCGGCCTCGGCGATCAGCTCGCCTATCTTCCGGCGCGGCGCTTCCGGCCGGTGCACCGCATCGGCGTCGACGATCTCGGCGCGACGCTCGCAAAGGTCACCGACGATGCGCCGGTCATCCTGCTGGCGCACGAGCCCGATGTCGCCGGGCGCGTGCCACGGCGTGTCGCGCTGCAGCTGTCCGGGCACACCCATGGCGGCCAGGTGCGCCTGCTCGGCTGGTCGCCGGTCGTGCCGTCGCGCTATGGCAATCGGCTGGTCTACGGCCACGCCGAAGTTCAATTGCGACGTGATCGTTTCCGGCGGCCTCGGTTGCAGCATCATGCCGTTCCGCTTCGGCGTGCCGCCCGAAATCGTGCTGGTGACCCTGGGCGCGGGGCCTGCAGTCGCCTGACCGCGCTTGCGCGGCAACGGCCGAAGGCCACAAGAAACACTGCTATCTCCGTTACTCTGCCTTTCAAGGCATGGAAATCGTCATCAAATGATGCTATATTTGATGCTTGGAGGACGCGGGATGAGAACGACCATTGCAATCGACGATGAGTTATTCGCGCAGGCGCAGGAATTTTCCGGCCTTACGGAGAAGTCCGCCGTCGTCAGGGAAGCGCTCAAGGCGTTCGTGGAACGCGAAGCTGCCCGTCGGCTCGCACGAATGGGAGGAACGCAGCCTGACGCCAAGGCTCCTCCACGTCGCCGTTTCAAATGAAGGTACTGGCAGACACCTCGATCTGGATTGATCACTTTCGTCGCCGCGACGCGAAATTGGCGGAATTTCTCGATCGGGGCGATGTGGTCATGCATCCGTTCGTCGTCGGAGAGTTACTGCTTGGGCATGTGCCCCGGATTGCCGAGATGATTGAGGATCTCTGCAGGCTCCCGAAAGCGGCCGTCGCTGGCGCAGATGAGGTCCTGGAATTCATTTCGCGAAGGAAATTACCGGGATCCGGTATCGGATATGTGGATGCGCACTTGCTTGCCGCTGCGGCCCTGACACCGGAGGCAGCGCTCTGGACGCGAGACAAGCGGCTACTCGTTGCCGCCCGATTGCTCGCGCTTGATGCGAAATTCCCGGAGTAACGCATGCACTCTCTCGACGGCGAAATCCGCGATGGCCGGCATCACATGCAGATCCGTGTCTATTACGAGGACACGGATTTTTCCGGCATTGTCTATCACGCCAACTATCTGCGCTTCATGGAGCGCGGGCGCACCAATCATCTGCGGCTGATGGGCGCCGAGCAGCATGCGCTGTTTGCGGAAGCCGAGACCGAGACGCCGGGCTTTGCCTTCGTGGTGCGCTCGATGACGCTGGATTTCCTGAAACCCGCGCGGATGGACGACGTGCTCGACGTCGTGACCTGGCCGGTGGCTGTGAAGGGGGCGTCGATCATATTGGCGCAGGAAGTGCGCCGCGGTGGCGATGTCCTGGTGAAAGCCGAGGTGCGCGTCGCCTTTATCAGCGAGGGCCGCGCGCAGCCGATTCCGAAATCGATCCGCGCGCTGATGAAAGCCGATTTGACTTAGCTATCGAACGATAAGATTTCGCCTATCGACTGCTGCGCACGCGGCGCTACATTTGCGCTCCCGCTCAAAGCCCGAGGCTTTCATGTCCCGTCCGCCATTCCCGCCGTTCACCAGAGAGACCGCCGCCCAGAAGGCCCGTATGGCCGAAGATGCCTGGAACTCGCGCGATCCGGAACGGGTGTCGATGGCCTATACCGAGGACAGCTGCTGGCGCAATCGATCGGAGTTCTTCGAAGGCCGCGCCGCGATCGTCGCGTTTCTCACACGCAAGTGGGCGACCGAGCTCGACTATCGCCTGATCAAGGATCTCTGGGCGTTCGACAACAACCGCATCGCGGTGCGTTTCCAGTATGAGTGGCGCGATGCAAAAGGCCAGTGGCATCGCTCCTACGGCAATGAGCAATGGGAGTTCGACGAGCACGGCCTGATGCGCCGGCGCGAGGCGTCGATCAACGACATCGATATCGCCGAGAAGGACCGCCGCTTCCATTGGCCGGCGCCGGGTCCGCGTCCGGCCGATGTGCCGGGGCTGGGGGAGAGTCCGTTTTAGACGGTGTCGTCCCGGCGAACGCCGGGACCGAACCACAGGCCTTCGTTTGTTGCACAGGCGTTGACCACCTGCGTTTCACCGACAATTCCGCGGTATGGGTCCCGGCTCAGCGCTCGCGTTGCTCGCTTGGCCGGGACGACAGTGGTATTGTGGCTTACGCCGCCTTCTTGTGGCGCGCGAGCTCGGCCTTGTAGAGCTCGAACTCCTCCGCGAGCGCTTTCGCGATCGCGGGCCGCTTCTTCATCCGCTCCAGATAATCCTTCACCGCGGGATACTTTGCGAAGTCGATCATCGGGGTCGCGATGCTCCAGTTCAGCACGGTCGCGAGGTAGGCGTCCGCCACGCTGAAATGGTCGAGCAGGAATTCGCGGCCCTGCAGGTATTTGTCGAGGTAGTCGAGCCGCGAGAGATATTTCGTCAGCGTATATGACTTCACCTCGGCCGGGGCGTCCTTGCTCAGGAGCGGCACGAACAGGCCCTTGTGCAGCTCGGTGCCAACGAAGCAGAGCCATTGATGCAGCCGGCTGCGTTCGACGCCGTCGCTCGCCGAGATGCCGGCGTTCGGGAAGCGATCGGCGACATATTGCAGGATCGCGGCATTCTCGGTCAGCACCGTGCCATCGTCAGTGCGCAGCGTCGGCACCAGGCCGAGCGGATTCACGCCGCGGAAATCCGAGCCATCCATCTGCACCATTTTGGTCTTGGGATCGACCTCGAGATAGTCCGCGTCCGCGCCGGCCTCGTACAGCGCGATCCGGGTCGCCATCGAGCAGGCGAGCGGGGAGAAATAGAGATCCATGGGTGCCTCCTTGGCGGCTTTGACCCGTGCCGACGTGGCCCGGTTGATTTTTATACTGTCTCGCATAATATAGATCCGGTCAAGGGATTTCTTGCGAAATGGTACAAAAAAGAAAAAAGCCACCCGTGCCGCCTGCTGCCAAGACCGCCGGCGAGCCGAAACGGCGCGGGCGGCCGCGCGCCTATCAGCCCGATGTCGCGCTGGGCAAGGCGCTCGATCTGTTCCGCAAGGGCGGCTTTGCCGCGACGTCGCTGGATGATCTCAGCACTGCTACCGGCATGAATCGTCCGAGTCTCTATGGCGCGTTCGGCGACAAGCGCGAGCTCTATATCAAGAGCTATCAGCGCTATCGTGACGATGCGCGCACGGCGATGATCGAAATCTTCCGCGATGAAATGCCGGTCCGCAAACGGCTGCAGCGAATTTACGCGATCGCGCTCGACATCTATCTCGAAGGCGAAAGCCCGCGCGGCTGCTTCACGGTGATGACGGCGGCCTCCGAGGCGGTCGCCGATCCCGGTATCCGCGCCATGGTGCTGGAGGGATTTGTCGAGCTCGACAGGGCGTTCGCGTCCTGCTTCCGCGCGGCGAAGGAGAAGGGCGAGATCGCGGCCACGTCCGATCCGACCGTGCTGGCGCAGCTGGCATCCGCCACGCTCCACACCGTTGCGATCCGTGCGCGGGCCGGCGTGCCGCGCAAGGAGCTGGAAGCGATCGTCAGCGGCGCGCTGGATGTGATGCTGGGCGCGAGGGGCTAATATCCCCGCTTGCGGTCGACGACATTATCGAGCGCACCGCCGGCTTCGAAGCGCTCGATCTGCCGCGCCACATATTTCGAAATCTCGTCGGGATCGGTGTCGGCCGCGTTGTGCGGCGTGAGCACGACCTTCGGATGGGTCCAGAACGGACTGTCCGGCGGCAGCGGCTCCTGCGCATAGACGTCGAGCGAGGCGGCGCCGAGCGTGCCGTCATCCAGACAGGCGATGATGTCGGCTTCGTTCTGCAAGCCGCCGCGGCCGGCATTGACCAGCACGGGCGCGCCGAGCGGGCTGTTGCGGTTGAGCCTGGCGAACAGATCGCGATTGAGGATGTGGCGCGTGTCCGATGTCAGCGGCAGCAGGCAGACCAGGATGTCGGTTCGCTTGAGAAAGGCATCGAGTTCGGTTCCGGCAAAACATTCAACGCCGTCGATCTGCTTTGGATTGCGGCTCCAGCCGACAACCTTGAAGCCGATGCGGCGCAAGACATCGGCCGCATTGGCGCCGAGTACGCCGAGCCCCATGATGCCGACCGTAACCGCGTTCGCCGGCCATTGATATCCGGGCGCCCAGCGCTTCGCCCGCTGCGACTCGCGCAGATAAAGCTCCTGCCGGTGATGCATCAGCACATGCAGCACGACATATTCGGCCATACGATCGGTGAGATCGGCGACGGACACGCGGACCAGCGGCACATCAGGCAAAGTCCTGTCCGCCATCAGCGCATCGACCCCGGCGCCGAGATTGAAGATCACCTTCAGGTTCGGAAAACCGGCCAGTTCTCCCGCGACCGGCTTCCAGACCGCGGCGTAATGCACCTCGGCCGGATCGAAGCTGGCAGCGGGCCCTTGCAGCACGCGGCGGTCGCCGCACACCTCGTTGAATCTGGCATTCCAGCGCTCGGGCGACCAATTGTCGGTTCCGCCATGGATCAGCAGCGCCAGCGCGCCTTTGCTCATTGTTTGTGCCCCAAATCCTTGCGTGACGTTCACCACATAACAAATCACGGAGCCGGTCTAGTCTTCGCGTATCAACAAGGAGACACCCCATGCGCAAGCTCGTTCTGATCACCGCCCTGTTACTGGCGTCCGCCTCCGCCCATGCCGGACAGAGCCGCGATCTCATTCTCGCCGCCAACGATACGCCAGCCGCGACCGATACCGCGGCGGCACCGGCTCCCGCTGCCGCTCCGGCCACGGCCGCGCCCGCTGCCACCACCGATGCGCCGAAGCCGCAAGCCGATGCCGAGCCGGCGAAGCCTGCCGCCGCCAAGCCTGCCAAGCGCTCGGCCGGTCGCCACGAAGGCGATGAAGCGAAGGCCCGCCGGATCGCCGCCCGATATGGCGTGTACTGGTGATCCCGATGTCCGGGTCGCGGCGATCCCTTCGCCGCGACCGCAGCCCCACCTAGGGGAGGCACGCATGAAAATCCTCAAGAACATCGTCCTCGTTCTCTGCGTCTGCAGCCTGTGCTCCAAGGTCGTCGTGCATACGTACCGGCATTTCCATCCCGCACCCGCCGAGATCGTCGGACCCTGACGTGGAACTCGCGTCTCAAATTTATTGACCCCACGCTGTCGGCACGGGACAACCCCCGTTCGTCATTCTGATGAACGGGGACCTGCTCACATGCTCTACGCCATCCTTTGCTACAACGATGAGGACCTGGTCGGCTCCTGGAGCAAGGAGCAGGACCAGGAGGTCATGAAGAAGCTCGCCGTGGTGCAGGACAAGCTCGCCAAACAGGGCCGGCTCGGTCCGGTGGCGCGGCTGTTGCCGACCACCGCCGCCACGACCCTTCGCAAGGAGAATCCGCCGCTGGTGCTGGACGGTCCCTACGCCGAGACCAAGGAGCAACTGCTCGGCTTCTACCTGATCGATTGCAACAATCTCGACGAGGCGCTCGATGTCGCGCGCGATCTCGGCGCGGCCAATCCCGGCGGCGCCTATGAGATCCGCCCGGTCGGCATGTTCGCGCCCGGCGGCGTATCGACATGAGCGACACCGCCTGGATCGACGCCGCGCTGACCTCGGCGCGTCCCCAGGCGGTCGGCGCGCTGCTGCGTTACTTTCGCGATCTCGATACCGCCGAGGAGGCGTTCCAGAACGCGTCCTTGCGTGCGCTGAAAACCTGGCCGCAGAACGGTCCGCCGCGCGATGCCGCGGCCTGGCTGATCATGGTCGGGCGCAACGTCGCCATCGACGAGGTGCGCCGCAACCGCCGGCAGCAGCCGCTGCCGGAAGACGATCGCGCAATCTCCGATCTCGGCGACGCCGAGCATGAGATCGCCGAGCGGCTCGACGGTTCGCATTACCGCGACGACATTTTGCGATTGCTGTTCATCTGCTGTCATCCGGAACTGCCTGCGACGCAGCAGATCGCGCTGGCGCTGCGCATCGTCTCGGGTCTGACGGTCAAGCAAATCGCGCGTGCCTTCCTGGTCAGCGAGGCCGCGATGGAGCAGCGCATCACCCGCGCCAAGGCGCGCGTTACTGAAGCCGATGTGCCGTTCGAGACGCCGGGTGCGGTCGAGCGTTCCGAGCGGCTCGCGGCGGTGGCTGCGATGATCTATCTGATCTTCAACGAGGGCTATTCGGCGAGCGGCGATACCGCCGATATCCGCAAACCCCTGTGCGAAGAGGCGATCCGGCTGGCGCGGCTGTTACTGCGCCTGTTCCAGAGCGAGCCGGAGATCATGGGATTGACGGCGCTGCTGTTGCTGCAGCATGCGCGCAGCGACGCGCGCTTCGACAGGGGCGGTGCGCTGATCCTGCTCGACGACCAGGATCGCTCCAGGTGGAATCAGAAGCTGATCGCGGAGGGGCTCGCGCTGATCGACAAGGCAGTGCGGCATCGCGCGAGCGGGCCCTATCAGATCCAGGCCGCGATCGCGGCGCTGCATTCCCGCGCCGCCAAGCCCGAAGACACCGACTGGCAGCAGATCGACCTGCTCTATGGCGCGCTTGAACTGATGCAGCCGTCGCCGGTGATCACGCTGAACCGTGCGGTTGCGGTGTCGAAGGTGAGGGGACCGGAGGTCGCGCTCGAGATGATCGAGCCCTTGGCGCCTCGGCTGTCGAACTATTTCCATTTCTTCGGCGTGCGAGGCGCGTTCCTGATGCAGCTTGGCCGCAACGACGAAGCACGCGTCGCCTTCGACCGCGCCATCGCGCTGGCGAACACCACCGCTGAAGCCGCGCATATCCGGATGCACATCGACCGGTTGATGCGCGACAGCCAGGCTGCAAAAATCTCGAAAAAATAATTGCCGCCGTGTCGGGCCGGCTCTCCTCTGTTCGTCTATTGGACAGACAATCGGATTTCTTGGGGAGCCAATCATGTCGACCTATATGCTGGAGCAGACGGTACCGATAAGAACGTTATTGTTGTCGCGTACGCTTGGTACGGTCGGCATGGCCCTCACGACCATTCCGCCGAGCTCGATCGTGGGCGCGATGCTGTGGGCGGGCTATCTCGGCAATATCGTCGTCGCACATCTCAACATGATCCAGGCCTGAAGGAGTCATTGATGTTCCAAGTCATTGTCATCATCGCGATCATACTGGCGGTCATCATCGCCGCTGTTCTCATCATGGCGGCCACCAAGCCGGACAGGTTCAGCGTGCAGCGTGCAACTGTCATCAACGCGCCGGCGGAGAAGGTCTTTCCATTGATCGCGGATTTCCACGAATGGCGGAAATGGTCGCCCTGGGAGGACCGCGATCCCGATCTGAAGCGGACCTATGGCGGCGCCGAGCGCGGCAAGGGCGCAATCTATGCCTGGGAAGGCAACAGGAATGTCGGTTCCGGACGCATGGAAATCCTCGAGGCCAATTCTCCCTCGCTTGTGAAGATACAGCTCGATTTCCTGAAACCCTTCGAAGCGCACAACATCGCCGAATTCACAATCCTGCCGCAGGGCAATGCGACACATCTCAGCTGGATGATGAGCGGACCCGCGCGCTTCGTGTCGAAGGTGATGCAGGTGTTCATGAGTTTCGACAGGATGATCGGCAAGGATTTCGAGGCGGGTCTCGCCAAAATCAAATCCGTCTCCGAGAAATAATCACAATAGCACCAGCAAGGAGCAAGCGATGATCACTCCCTACCTGAACTTCAGCGGCAATTGTGACGCGGCGTTCAAATATTATGAGAAGCATCTCGGCGGAAAGATCGACATGGTGATGCGCTACGCCGACGCACCGCCGGACATGCCGGTGCCGCCGGAACACAAGAATTTCGTCATGCACGCCCATATGACGATCGGCGACGCCAATATCATGGGCGCCGACGCGCCGCCGGAGCGCTTCGACAAGCCAATGGGATTTTCGGTATCGCTGACGGTCATGGACCTCGCCGACGCCGAGCGCAAATTCAAGGCACTGAGCCAGGGCGGCACCGAGATCATGCCGTTCGGCAAGACCTTCTTCGCCAAGGGTTTCGGCATGTGCCGCGATCAGTTCGACATCCCCTGGATGGTGAACTGCCCGGCAGAAGGGATGTGAGCTCTTATTTGGCGCATGATCTTCTCGGAAAACCGGTGCCCACTTTTCCGGATCATGCGCTAACGGCAGGGCCGGTACATCGAACTGAGCTCACGGCCGCGCAACAACAAAAGCCGCGACGTCAATCCGCCGCGGCGGACGATCCAGTCCCTGACCGGGCCGGGATAGGCCTGCAGCACCAGCTTGGAGGCTTCCGGTTCGGCATAGAGCCGGCCGCGCCGGTCCATCGAGCGCGCGGCGTGGAAGCCGAGCACCGCGCGCCGCGTCACGCAAATCCGGTCGCTCGGCACCATGCTCAGCACCAGCGTGCAGGCCGACAGGCACGGCCCGTCGATCACCACGCGTTCGCCGGAATTGCGCACCTTCTCGAACATATCGATGAAAGGTCCAACCTGGCCGCCGGGACTGGCGAGGATGCGCACTTCGGCGCGCGCCAGCATGGTCGCGAAGAACCACAGCGCGACCGCGAGCAACAGGGTGAAGACGATACGCACGATACTCATCTGCATGTCATCCGTTTCGCCGCTGGCCGCGCAGGGTCGGCAACCCGATGCCGGCGGCGTCGAAACCGCCATCGACCGCGAGCACCTGGCCGGTAATATAACTCGCGCGATCGCTGCTGAGGAAGAAGATGGCCTCCGCCAGTTCCGCTTCAAGGCCGTAGCGGTTGAGGGGAATCGCATCGTGATAATCGGCGCGGATTTCGGGCGTATGCACCGCCTTGGCCATCGCGGTGTCGACCGGACCCGGCGCGACCGCGTTGACGCGGATGCCCGACGATGCCAGTTCCACCGCGAGCTGCTTGGTGAGATGCGCCAGTCCCGCCTTGCTGGTGCCATAGGCCGAACGCAACGTCGAAGCGCGCACCGCCGAGATCGAGGTGATGTTGACGATTGTGCCGCCGCCATGCTCGCGCATGAGCGGGACGGCTGCCTTCGTGCACAGGAACGGTCCGGTGAGATTGACCGCGAGCACGCGGCCCCAGTCCTCATCCGACGTGTCCATCATGGCTGCGAACACCGCGACGCCGGCATTGTTGACCAGCGCGTCGAGCCGGCCGAAACGTTCCGCGACACTCGCCATGCTCGCAGCAACCTGCCTGGCATCCGACACGTCGCAGACGAGCATCAGCGTCGGCTCCGGATTCGCGAGCGATGCGACCGCGGCCTTTAGCGTCGCTGCGTCGATATCGAGCAGCGCCACGCGCCATCCCTCGGCCAGGAATTGCTTCGCGGTCGCAAGCCCGATGCCGCGCGCGGCGCCGGTGACGAGGGCGACTTTTGTGACGGCATCGGGCATCGGTCATCCAAAGTGATCTCGTGCCGCGCGCTGGCACGGCGGCGCTGTGTCTGCTTAGCTTGCCCAAGGCACGAGCGAAAGGTTGGATTCCGATGCAAATCAGCGATCCCGGTGACAGGCCATTGGAGCAGTGGCGCGAGGGCGTGCAGACCCGCATGGTGATCTCGGCCCAGAATGGCTCCACGCAGCTCTGCGTGTTCGAGCAATGGGTCGCGCCAGGCAACGGCGCGCCAACCCACTCGCATCTCGTCGAGGAAGTACTGACCGTGCGCGAGGGCGAAGCGGAGACGTGGATCGGCGAGGCGCGAACCCTGGTTCGGGCGGGCCAGTCGTTGATCGTGCCGGCCGGCTGCCTCCATGGCTTCCGCAATGCCGGGACCGGCACGCTGCACGTTCACGCGGTGCTGGCCTCACCGATTTTTGAACAGTTTTTCGAGGGAACACCCGAGGTGACGCGGCGATGGACGATTGCGTCCTGATGGAATGTCGGAATCAGCGGACCGGGTTCGTCTTATCAAGTAAGCCCGCCGCAATAACGGAGTTTTCATGTCGCTGACGCTGCATTTGCATCCGCTGTCGTCGTTCTGCTGGAAGACGTTGATCGCCCTCTATGAGAACGACACGCCTTTTGCCGCCAACAAGGTCGATCTCGGCAATCCGGCCGAACGCGAGGCGTTGCTGAAGCTGTCGCCGATCGGCCGCTTTCCGGTGCTGGAGGACAGCGGACGCGGCGAAGTGGTGCCGGAATCCAGCATCATCATCGAGTATCTCGACCGGCACTACCCCGGCCGTATCCGCTTCATTCCCGCCGATCCGCAGTCGGCGCTCGAGACGCGGCAGCGCGATCGCTTTCTCGACCTCTACCTTCACCTGCAAATGCAGAAAGTCGTCGGCGACCGCTTGCGCCCGGCGGGAGCCAAGGACCCGCATGGCGTGGAACAGGCAAGAGCGCAGATCCGCAAATCCTACGACATCTTCGAATCGCAACTGACCGGCGACGAATGGGCGATGGGCGCCGAATTCGGTCTCGTCGACTGCGCCGCCGCGCCGCCGCTGTTCTATTGCAGCCAGTTCGAGCCGTTCAGGGAACGCAACAAACTCGCGGCCTATTTCGAGCGGTTGAAGGCGCGGCCTTCTTTCGCGCGGGTACTGAAAGAGGCGGAGCCGTATTTCGCCATGTTTCCGCGCGCATGATCCGCAAAAGTGTGAAGCGGTTTTCCGACGCGACAAACGCGTAGCGTTTGCGCGGAGATCATGCGCAAAAACAGGGAATCATGACCTCGGAAATAATTTCGCTGGCCATGTCGACGCCGTAAAAGCCCAATCGTCTTATCAACGAGTGCCGGTGAGAAGGCGCCGGAGATCGAACGGAGAGAGAAACAATGCGCTTCATGATGCTGATGATCCCGAAAGGCTACGAGGCGGCGGCGCCCGGCGCCATGCCGCCGGCGGAAGCCGTCGCGGCGATGATGAAATACAACGAGGCGCTGAAGGAGGCGGGCGTGCTGATCACACTCGATGGCCTTCATCCGCCGTCGATGGGCGCGCGCGTGTCGTTCGCCGGCGGCAAGCCGGTGGTGACCGACGGGCCCTTCACCGAGGCCAAGGAAGTGCTCGGCGGCTACTGGATGATCGACGTGAAATCCCGCGAGGAGGCGATCGAATGGGCCAAGAAGTGCCCGGCCTCCAACAACGAGATCATCGAGATTCGTCAGGTACAGGAGATGTCCGATTTCCCGCCTGATGTTGCCAAGGCGGCAGCCGGTTTCGCCGAGCTGCAGGGCCGCAAAAGTTGATCCGCAAACAATCGTCAAAAAGGAGAATGACATGAGCGATACCTATCTGGCCGTTTTCGTCGGCAGCAAGAACAGCGCGAAATTTGCAGCGTGGAACGCGCTGTCCGAGACCGACCGCAAGACCAAGGAGAAGGAAGGCATGGCCGCCTGGAAGGCGTGGGTGGAGAAGCACCAGTCTTCGCTCGCCGAGATGGGAGGACCGCTCGGCAAGACCAAGCGGGTTGGCACCCACGGTGTTGCGGATTACAGCAACGAGCTCGGCGCCTTCACCGTGGTTCGCGCGGCTTCGCACGAGGCCGCCGCAAAGATGTTCGAGAACCATCCGCATTTTGCGATCTTCCCCGGCGAGGCCGTGGAGATCATGCCGGTGCTGCCGATCCCGGGCGGTTGACGCCGCGTTCATTCATATGAATGCCAGCAGCAACTCGTAGCCCGGGTGAGCGAAGCGACACCCGGGAACGAAAGTCCCGCATATCGCTGCGCTCATGCGGGCTACGATGGCGTGGCAAGGGACCTCCGGACCTAGTGACCTTTGCGCGCGGCTCATGTAAACGTCTTTCACATGAGCTGGCGCAAGGATCAACGCCGCACCGAGCGCGGCTATCATCACGGCAATCTCAGGGAAGCGCTGCTGCAGGCGGCGCTCGACCTGATCGCGCAGAAGGGCGCGGCCGGCTTCACCTTTGCCGATGCGGCGCGCATGGCGGGCGTCAGTCCCGCCGCGCCCTACCGCCATTTCCGCGACCGCGACGAGTTGTTGTCCTCGATCGCGCAGCGCGGCTTCGAGCAATTCGAGGCGGCGCTCACGTCAGCCTGGGATGACGGCAGGCCCGACACCGTCACGGCGTTCGAACGCGTCGGCAAGGCCTATCTCTCCTTTGCGCGCGAGGAGCCGGCGTTTTATTCGGCGATGTTCGAATCGGGCCTGCCGCCTGATGTAAGTCCTGCATTGATGGCTGCGAGCGAACGCGCATTCGGAATCATCCGCGCCGCCGCCGAACGTCTTGCCGCGCTGGCGCCGCCCGGCACGCCGCGGCCGCCGGCAATGATGATGGCGCTGCACATCTGGTCGATGTCGCATGGGGTGGCGTCATTGTTCGCGCGTGGCGATGCGGCGCGGCGCAAGCTGCCGATGTCGGCGGATGAATTGCTGGAAGCCGAAGTGCTGATCTATCTGCGCGGTCTCGGCTTCCCGACCGAGCGCCGCGGCGAATCGAATGCCCAAGCCGATGAAAAGCCATCCGGTCCCTGGGGCAAGCCGAAATAAAATTCCAAAAATAATTCCAAGGGACCCCCGTGCGGTCGGCTTGACAAAAATCCGGGTTGGGCTACCTATGTAAATGTTATTTACATTCACAACGGCGTGATGCCGTATGGAGAGGGAAATGGCCTACACCGCAGACGTCAATCGTTGGCGCGGCCCCGTGGAAGAACCCTATCGCCCACACATGTTGCATACCCCATGGCATCCCGGCTGGATCGCCGTGACCATCCTCGGCTTCCTGATCTGGTGGCCGATCGGACTAGCCCTTCTCTTTTTCACACTCGGGAGCAGACGCATGAGCTGTTGGAGCCACCAGGATCGCTGGCAGAACAAGATGGAACGGATGCAGTGGAAGATGGAGCGGATGAAGGGCCGCATGGAGCGTCACGGTTTCGGCGGCTTCGGTTTCGGGCCGCCATCGAGCGGTAACCGCGCCTTCGACGAATACCGGTCCGAGACGCTGCAGCGCCTCGAGGAGGAGCAGCAGGAGTTCAAGGATTTCCTCGGCCGCCTGCGGCACGCCAAGGACAAGGAAGAGTTCGACGCGTTCATGAGGCAGCACCGCGACCGCCCCACGCCGCCGAACGATCAGCCCCCGCAGGGCTGAGGCTTCGATCAGCGCTTTGCCTTCAGGCCGCAGCGCGACGCGATCAATTGATCCCGTCGCGCTGCGTTTTTTTATTTGAGCATGATCTTGTCGGAAAACCGGTGAGCACTTTTCCGGATCATGCTCCCGCCCCCAACCCTCCTGACGGCATGAGCCGCCCGCTTGCGAGACCGCAGGCGGGCGGTTCGCTGTTTCGGTCCCGAAATCTTAGGATTTTGGCTGTTCCCAAGGGCTTGGCGGGCCGCCATTTCCCCCATCGCAAATTCCTCTTTGGTAACGGGGTCTTAACCCTGATTAGCGTTTGGTTAGGGGCGTAAAGTCGCGCGAATAGCCCTCGTTTTGACATGTTGGCAGGGGAATGCAGGGCCAGGCTTCGGCGGGCCTCCCATGCGACCAGATCGGGCTCCTTCGTGCAGGCTTACCGCCCGCGTCGAACGCGCGGCCGTGGGATCCCGGAAGCCGATCGCTCCGGGGGATTTGGGACCATTGCGTTGAGGGGATTTTTCCAATGCCCGAGGGTGCATCGCTTCCGGCGATAGGCTCCGGAGTTTCGCTGTTCGATCTCGCCTGGCACGCAAGCTTTGTCGTGCAGATAGTCATGGCGGGGCTTCTGTCGTGCTCGGTCTGGGTCTGGGCGATCGCAATCGACAAGGTTTTCCTCTATTCGCGCACCCGCCGCGCGATGGATCGTTTCGAGCAGGCGTTCTGGTCCGGTGAATCGATCGAGGAACTCTATCGCACGCTCGCGGCCAAGCCGACGCAATCGATGGCGGCCTGCTTCGTCGCCGCGATGCGCGAGTGGAAGCGCTCCTTCGAGAGCAATTCGCGCTCTTTCACGGGCCTGCAGACGCGGATCGAGAAGGTGATGAACGTGTCGATCGCGCGCGAGATCGAACGGCTGGAGCGCAGGCTGCTGGTGCTTGCGACCGTCGGCTCCGCCGGCCCCTTTGTCGGCCTGTTTGGAACCGTCTGGGGCATCATGACGAGCTTCCAGTCGATCGCAGCCTCGAAAAACACCTCGCTGGCGGTGGTCGCGCCGGGCATCGCGGAAGCCCTGTTTGCCACCGCAATCGGCCTCGTCGCCGCAATTCCGGCGACAATTTTTTACAACAAGTTCACCTCCGAGGTGAACCGGCAGGCCCAGCGGCTCGAGGGTTTTGCCGACGAATTTTCAGCCATCCTGTCGCGCCAGATCGACGAGCGGGCGTGAGGAACGCTATAGTATGAACGGACCGGTGGGCATCAGACCATGGCGATGAACGTAGCTGGTTCGTCCGCGGGCGGCGGCCGCCGCCGCAGAGGGCGCAAGCCCGTGATGGCGGAGATCAACGTCACGCCGATGGTCGACGTGATGCTGGTGCTGCTGATCATCTTCATGGTGTCGGCGCCGCTGCTCACGGTCGGCGTGCCGCTCGACCTGCCGCAGACGCAAGCCAAGAGTCTCGACCAGGACAAAATCCGCTGACCTTGTCGGTCACCATCAAGGGGCAGGTTTTTCTCAACGATACCGAGATCGCGCTCGACGAGCTGGTGCCGAAGCTGACCGCGATCACGCAGACCCGCGGCGGGGTGGATGAACGCATCTTCGTTCGCGGCGACAAGAAGGTCGACTACGGCACGGTGATGAAGGTGATGGGACGTTTGTCCGCCGCCGGCTTCCGCCGCGTGGCGCTGGTGACCGAAGTGGATCAGGGATAACGGCCAAGGTGAAGCTCAAGCTCGACAAGACAGTCGTTGCGTCGGTCGCGCTCCACGTCCTCGTGATCGGGTGGGGGCTGGTCACCTTTTCCACGCGCGCGCTTGAAGTCGTGCCGGAAGCGCTGCCGGTCGACATCATCTCGTCCGCCGACCTCAGCAAGATGACCGCCGGCATGAAGAACGGCGAAAAGGACAAGCCGAAGCCGCTGGTGGAGAAGGTTGCCGACGCCAAGCCGGTCGATGAGGCCGTCGGCAAGATCACCGACAAGAAGGAAGTCGTCACCTCGACCTCGACGGCGGAGCCGCCGCCCAAGCCGGTCGAGACCAAGCCCGACGTCAAGCCGAAGGAAGAGCCGAAGCAGGCCGAGAAGAAGCCGGAACCTCCGAAACCGGATCCGATCGCCGAGGCGCTGAAATCGGATGAGGCCAAGAAGCCGAAACCGAAGCAGGAAGCCAAGGCCGCGCCGCCGCAGCCGCAAAAGCCGAAGGAGCGCGTGTTCGATCAGTCGAAGATCGCGAACCTGATCGACAAGCGCGATCCGACGCGGCAATCGATCACGGGAGCTGCGCTCAACCCTACGTCCTCGCTCGGCACCGCGACCGGCAACTCCGACACCAGGGTCGCAACCTGGAAAGGCGCGTTCGTCAGGGCGGTGAAGACCTGCTTCAACTTTCCCTATAACGGCCAGGACGCCGACCAGTTCGAGGTCGATATCGACATCAACATGAAGCCCGACGGAACGCTTGCTTCGACTCCGGTGGTCGTTGCCGTGCGCGGGCCGTCGAAATCGGTCGCCGACGCAATGGGAGAAAGCGCGCGCCGCGCGGTCCAGCAATGTCAGGCCTATTCGTTCCTGCCGAAAGACCAATACGAGACCTGGAAATACATCCCCATGACCTTCGGCCTGCGAGACATGCTGTGAGCGATTTGACCAAGCCAGTCGTCCCGACCAACAACCCTCTGACGCGGCGCCGGTTCATGGTGGCGAGCGGCTCTGCGCTCGCCGCATTGGGTGTTGGTCCTGCGCTTGCGCAGCGCATCCGCGTCGACCCCAACGAATTCCAGCCGCTGCCGATCGCGATTCCCAATTTCGTGGCCGGTTCGCCGGCGGATGCCCAGGTCGGCGCCGACGTCGCAGGCGTGATCACCAACAATCTCAAGCGCAGCGGGCTGTTTGCGCCGATCGATCAGGCTGCTTTCATCGAGCGCATCACCAACATCGACGTCGCGCCGCAATTCGCGAACTGGAAGACCATCAATGCGCAGGATCTCGTCACCGGCCGCATGACGCGCCAGGGCGACGGCCGGCTGAAGGCCGAGTTCCGCCTGTGGGACGTTGCCGGCGGTACGCAGGTCACCGGCGCACAATATTTCACCGCGCCGGAATACTGGCGGCGCATCGCCCATATCATCTCCGACCAGATCTACGAGAAGCTGACCGGTGAGAAGGGCTACTTCGACAGCCGCGTCGTGTTCGTCGATGAGACCGGTCCGGCGGAGCGGCGCGTCAAGCGGCTCGCGCTGATGGATCAGGACGGCGCCAATGTCCGTTACCTGACCCGGGGCGCCGACCTCGTGCTGACGCCGCGCTTCTCGCCCTCGACCCAGGAAATCACCTACATGGAGTTCGGGCAGGGTGATCCGAAGGTCTATCTCTACAACATCGAGACCAGCCAGCGCGAAATCGTCGGCAACTTCCCGGGCATGTCGTTCTCGCCGCGCTTCTCGCCGGACGGCCAGCGCATCATCATGAGCCTGCAGCAGGGCGGCAACTCGAACCTGTTCGTGATGGACCTGCGCTCCAAATCGACGACGCGGCTGACCGATACGCCCGCGATCGACACCTCGCCCTCCTACGCCCCCGACGGCAGCCGCATCTGCTTCGAGTCCGACCGCGGCGGCAAGCCGCAGATCTATGTGATGCCGGCGGCCGGCGGCCAGGCGCAGCGTATCTCCTTCGGCGACGGCACCTACTCGACGCCGGTGTGGTCGCCGCGCGGCGACTACATCGCCTTCACCAAGCAGGGCGGCGGCCAGTTCGCGATCGGCATCATGAAAACCGACGGCTCCGGCGAGCGCATCCTGACCTCCGGCTTCCATAATGAGGGGCCGACGTTCTCGCCGAACGGCCGGGTCCTGATGTTCTTCCGCGATCCCGGTGGCACCAGCGGACCGTCGCTGTTCACGGTCGATGTGTCCGGCCGCAACGAGCAGCGGGTTCCGACCCCGGGTTTCGCCTCCGACCCGGCATGGTCGCCGTTACTCTCCTGAAGGTTGTAACATCGCCCGGCGCCCGGCAAGCCTTGCCTACCGTGCTGATCCGGCTGGCGGATTCCTACTACTAATCCGGAAAAACAACCTCCCGGTAACGATGTTCGCTCAGAAAGGCTTCATTCGGGACCGGTAAGAGTACGCGGGCCGGAGAGGACGCGCACCCTGCCCATGCAGTTGGTCAACCAGAAGAAGCCAAGCGACCAGGACGAACTCGAGCCCGTACTTTACGCGGCGCTGGTCGATTCGATGTGCCAGAATTTCTGGCCGATGATGTTCGGCACGATCTGCACATTCGCGGCCGCGCTGATGACGCTGGCGCGGACCGGCAACGACGCACTCTGGCCCTGCGTGGTCCTGATCATCGGCATCGGCACTGCCCGCGCCTTCCAGATGCGCAAGCACGAGCGGCGCACCACCGTCCTGAGCTTCGACGAGGCCAAGGCCTTCGAACCGCGCTATGCGATCGGCTGCATCTCCTATGCGGCGGTGGTCGGCATCTGGTCGTTCATCACGATCTACGGCAGCGACGACGCGATCGCGCACATGATCGTCGTCGCGCTCACGATCGGGTATACCGCCGGCGGCGCGGCACGCAATTACGGGCGGCCCTGGCTGCCGCAGCTCCACATTCTGTTCGCTTGCGCGCCGTTGGCACTGGCGCTCGCGCTGCACGGCGGCGTCTATTACATCGGACTCGCCATCCTGCTCGGGCTGTTTTTCATCGCGCTCAAGGGCATCAATCTCAGCCTGCACCAGATCTTCGTCAAGGCGCTGACGTCGAGCTTCCGCGAAGCGGCGCTGGCCGGCCAGTTCGACACCGCGCTCAACAACATGCCGCACGGGCTGTGCATGTTCCGCGCCGACGGCCGGCTCGCGGTGATGAACCATCGCTTCAGCGAGATGATGGGCATGCCCGACGATTTCGTCGAGCGCGGCGTCTTCGCCTCCGATATCGTCGATGCCTGCGTGCTCGCGGGCTCGATCACGGCTGCGAGCGGCAAGGTCATCCTGGCCGAGATCGAGGATTCGCAGGCGCGCGACGTCATCACCACCGATCCGGATGCGGCTCGCGACCGCTCGCTGTCGTGGAAGTTCCAGCCGATGGCCGGAGGCGGCGCCGTGGTGCTGGTGGAGGACATCACCGAGCGCCGCGCGGCCGAAGCCAAGATCAGCCATCTGGCGCGTTACGACGAGCTGACCGAACTGCCCAACCGGGTCAATTTCCGCGACGAGATCGAGCGCCTGCTC
Source organism: uncultured Alphaproteobacteria bacterium (assembly GCA_963732085.1). Classification (GTDB taxonomy): domain Bacteria; phylum Pseudomonadota; class Alphaproteobacteria; order Rhizobiales; family Xanthobacteraceae; genus Bradyrhizobium. The sequence goes on from CAVSYJ010000005.1 coordinate 1,053,214, forward strand.
AAGCTGTCGCATGGCGCCGATCAGCTTTCGGCGCTGCTGTTCATCGACCTCGACCAGTTCAAGCAGGTCAACGACACGCTGGGTCATCCCTGCGGCGACCAGCTGCTGTGCGCGGTCGCCGAGCGACTGCGCGAGATGCTGCGGCCCGAGGATTTCGTGGCGCGGTTCGGCGGCGACGAGTTCGTCGTGTTCCAGCAGAACATCAAGTCGAACGAGGACGCCGCAGTGCTGGCGCGGCGCATCGTCGATCATTTGAGCGAGCGCTACAAGATCGACAATCACCTGGTGGAGATCGGCGCCAGCGTCGGCATCGCCATGACCGCGCCCGGCATATCGGCCGACACGCTGTTGAAGAATGCCGACATGGCGCTGTATCGCGCCAAGGCCGACGGCCGCGGCACCTTCTGCTTCTTCCGCGAGGAGCTCGCGCAGACCGTCGAGTCGCGCCGCATCCTCGAACTCGATCTGCGCAAGGCGCTCGCCAACGAGGAGTTCGAGCTGTACTTCCAGCCGCTGGTCAACCTCAAGTCCGGCAAGATCACCACCTGCGAGGCGCTGCTGCGCTGGAACCATCCGGTGCGCGGCACGGTCTCCCCGGTCGACATCATTCCGGTCGCCGAGGACATGGGACTGATCGTCGACCTCGGCCGCTGGATCCTGCGCAAGGCCTGCATGGAGTGCATGAAGTGGCCGGAAGGCGTCAGCGTCGCCGTCAATTTCTCGCCGCAGCAGTTCCATCAGCGCGACGTGCTGAGCGAGGTGCGCTACGCGCTCGAAGTGTCGGGCCTGCCCGCGCACCGGCTCGAGATCGAGATCACCGAATCCTCGCTGTTGCACAACACCCAGCTCACCCACGATGCGCTGTCGCAGCTTCGCGCCATCGGCGTGCGGATTTCGCTCGATGATTTCGGCACCGGCTATTCGAGCCTGAGCTACCTGCATAACTTCCCGCTGCAGAAGGTGAAGATCGATCGCTCGTTCCTGGAAGGCATCGACAGCGATCGGCCGCTGACCTTGCTGCGCGGCGTGGCGCGGCTCTCCGCCGACCTCGGCATGTCGGTCGTGGTCGAGGGCGTCGAGACCAACGAGCAGCTGGAACTGATCTCGGCCGACGGAACCGTGACGGAGGCGCAGGGCTACCTGTTCAGCCGGCCGGTTCCCGCAGTGCGGGTGCGCCAGCTCCTGAACGCGTCGCACGGCCGGCGCGTGCCGGAAGAGCAGTTGCATCTCGTTCCCGCGCGTTCCATCGCCTGAAAAACCATCGAAAACCTTTCCGTGTAGAATCTCCATCTACACTTGCAGGTCGTACTCCGTAGTTTTACGCTTGATTAACCCTAACGTTGCGATCCCTTTGCGGTTTCGTTAAGAACGTGTTAAGGGTTTCGAACTCGCGTTGGGGTTGCTTGGGCGTTTTATGGGTTATCGCATGGGGCCGGCTGCTGACACTACGACAGCGGCCATGAGACGATCACTGAGCCTGCTGGAGCGGGTTGATTATCGTCTTGCGCAGACGGCGGCCGAAAAAGAAGAAATCTATCATCTGCGCTACCGCGCTTACTCGCGCGAAGGCATGGTCAAGGAATCCGCCGAACGGCGCGTCACCGACCAGTTCGACGACTTGCCCAACTCCTGGACCTTCGGCGTTCATCTGTTCGGCGAGCTCTTCAGTTCGGTCCGCATCAGCCTGCTGAATGCGGAGTGGCGACAGTCCACCTCGGCGCATGTGTTCGGCGAAATCCTCAAACCGAAGCTCGATCGCGGCGAGGTCATGGTCGATCCCTCGCGTTTCGTGGCCGATCCCGACAAGGCCGGACGGTTCCCGGAACTGCCTTACCTGACGCTGCGTCTCGCCTACATGGCCTGCGAATATTTCAAGGCCGATTTCGGTCTTGCGATCGTACGCCCGGAGCACCAGGCATTTTATCGCCGTGTCTTCCTGCATGAGACCATCGCCGCGCCGCGCCTGGTTCCGGGCCTGGCGAAACCGTTCGGGCTGATGGCCGCGGATTTCCCCGCGCTGCATGAGAGGGTGTTCGAGCGCTATCCGATCATGCGCTCGACCGCCTTCGAGAGGCGTATGCTGTTCGAACGTCCGACCGACCGGCTGCCCGCATCCGAGTTCGTGGCCGCGCCCGAGCCGACGATCGTTCCCCATACCTGACCTCGGTGTTCCCGACCGCATCCGGGCGCGTCGGTGCTGCTCAAACGGCACACCGTCGGATTGTCCAGTGAAATCAGCGCAAAATCGCCCCCTCGGGGCGAACACGGCCACTTGCCTTCACCCTCGCGCCACATTTACAAATCATTAACTATCACGGTCGCTTTTCGCCGTTTCCCGGCATTTGAGGGGATTCCGCAACACCCCATCAAGGTTGACGGAACGTCTGCTTAACCATCGCCCTGTAGACCGGATGACAGTACCAAGACGCGAGCGTGGAGGCTCCGGAATGAAACATCAGAAGCGTATCCTCCAGGGATTGAAGCTGGCCGCTGTGCTCGCGGTGGCGCTCTCCATGGGCGCTTGCGCCAACAAGAGCATCGGTTCCGATGCGATGGCGAGCGCGGCCGTCCCGGGCAGCCAGCAGGATTTCGTCGTCAATGTCGGCGACCGCGTGTTTTTCGAGAGCGATCAGACCGATCTGACGCCGCAGGCGATCGCCACGCTGGAGAAGCAAGTGCAGTGGCTGCAGGCCTATCCGCGCTACTCCTTCACCATCGAAGGTCATGCGGATGAACGCGGCACGCGCGAATACAACATCGCGCTCGGCGCTCGCCGCGCCCAGTCGGTCCGCACCTTCATGACTTCGAAGGGCATCGACCAGAGCCGCATGCGCACCATCTCCTACGGCAAGGAGCGCCCGGTCGCGGTTTGCAACGACATCTCCTGCTGGTCGCAGAACCGACGCGCGGTCACCGTGCTGAGCGCGAGTTCGTAAGCTCGCCGCAAGTCGATCAAGTTTACCGGCGCCTTCGGGCGCCGGTTTCATTTTGACCGCGTGATGAAGTCGCGGATCACGGCAAACGCGCGTTCGGGTGCGTCCGGGATCACCGCGTGCCTGCAATCGCTGAAACGCTCGAACTGCACGAGATAAGGCGGCAGTGCCGCGGCGATATCCGCCTGGCTCTCGATCGGGTGGATGGGATCATCCTCGCCGCCGAGCACCAGCGTCGGGCATTTGATGCGACCGAGCTCTGCGAGCATGTTGAAGGACGCGCTCTCGCCGCCGGGCTTGCTGAACCAGCGCAACACCTCGGGCCGGCTGATTGCGCGCCTGATGGCGTCGGGATCGCGCGGAACGCGCGTATAATGTGGCATCGCGAGCCGCCGCCATTCATCGAGCCGGGCCTGGTCCGGCTGGCCACGGATTTCCAGGAAGCGCCGCCGCGCCAGCGCACCGGCCTCAGTCCCGCCAAAGCGTTCGAACAGTTCGACGCGCCGCTCGGGATAAGAGCCGCCAACCGCCTCCGTGCTGATCAGAATGAGTTTCGAAGGATGATCCGGATGGCGCGTCGCATAGGACATCGCGACCATGCCGCCGAACGATGCCCCGAGCACGATCGGATCGACGATGCCGAGAGCGTCGCAAAAGGCGCGCACATCGTCGCCCCATTGCGCAAGCGTCCAACTCTCCCGCGGCCCGTCCTCGCTGCGTCCGTTGCCGCGATGATCGAGATAGACGATCTGGGTGATGTCCGACAACGCGGAGTAGGCCGGACGGTAGATGGAATGATCGAAACCGGGTCCGCCATGAAGCAGCAGCAGCGTCGGCCTTTCCCGCATCACCGGCCCGTCCGGCACGAGTTTCGTGCTCTCGACATCGAAGAACAGCCGTACCCCGTTCACCGACACGTACATGGACCGAGCCCCTTCATGTTGATGAACGATATGGACGAACAGGCGACTTGCTTGTTTCGAAGCCGACACTAAACCATACCCCAGGGACGGCGCCGGATTCGGCGGCACTAGTCACAATTCCGGCGCACTCCCGCTCATTGTGGTTCCGTTTTTCGACTTCGACGTCAGGGCAAAATGTCATCCAGATCCCATAGGCTTTTCGGTGCCGCGGCGATTGCCGCGCTCCTCGTCCTTCCGGCGCAGGTGTTCGCGCAATCGGATGACGCGGACGCCGAGATGCGCATCCAGCGGCTGGAGAACCAACTCCGCCAGCTCACCGGGCAGAACGAGGAACTGCAATATCGCAACCGGCAGCTCGAGGAACGACTGCGCCAGCTTGGGGCTGGCGTGCCGGCGCCGGGCGCGGCCCAGCCTAGCGTGGCCGCCGTGCCACCGGCGCAAACCGGGCCGTCCTACGGCCAGCCGCCGGCCCAACAGCAACAACAAGGCGGCTACGCCCCGCCGCAGCCGGGTTCTGGCCAGCAACCGCAAGGCGGCTATCCGCCGGCGCAGCAGGGCTACCCGCAGCAGCAGATCGCGAGCCCCGCGCCGATCGTCCAGGAGCCGGCAGGCCCGCGCGGCAAGCGCGGCGATGCCTTCGATCCCAACCAGAATCCGAGCGCGCCCGGCGCGCCAAAGGCGCTCGGCGGCGGGCAGATGGCGATGCCGGCGGATGCCTCCGTCGGTCCGCCGGGCGGCCGTAATCCGGGCGAGCCGCTCGAGCTGTCGGGCTCGCGCTATCAGCAGCAAGGCGCCATGCCGCCGCAGCAGGCTGCCGTGCCGCAGGGCGGTGCGCCGCAGGCCGCATTGCCTGCCCCGCCGCCGCGCAATCTCAACGGCACCGGCGGCGGGCTTGCCACCGCGCCGCCGTCGAACTCGCCGCGCGACGAATACGACCTCGGGATCGGCTACATGCAGCGCAAGGACTACGCGCTCGCCGAGGAAACCATGCGCAATTTCGTGCAGAAATATCCCAACGACGCGCTGGTCGGCGATTCCCAGTATTGGCTCGGCGAGAGCTTCTTCCAGCGCCAGCAATATCGCGACGCCGCCGAGACTTTCCTCAACGTCACCAGCAAATACGAGAAGTCGCCGAAGGCGCCGGACTCGCTGCTGCGGCTCGGGCAGTCGCTGGCGGCGCTGAAGGAAAAGGAAGCCGCCTGCGCCGCCTTCGGCGAGGTGACGCGGAAATATCCGCGCGCGTCCACCGGGGTGAAAACCGCCGTCGATCGCGAGCAGAAGAAAGAGAAGTGCTGAGAGGTTATCGCGCCGCGGCCGGACGCGTCACCGACGCGCCCATGGTTGCGACCCGAAGCATCTCGCCGGATCTGAATAGTGCGGGATTGTCGAGATAGGCGCGTGCCATCGGCAATGCATCGGCGCCCCAGAACAGTTCCTCGCCGATCTGCAACGTCGGCACGCCGAACAGTTTTGCGGCCACCGCCGCATCGGTATTGGCGCGAAGCTTCGCCTTGGTCTCCGCGGCGTTTATCAATTCGACGGCGCGTTCCGGATCGAGCCCAAGCGCGGCGCATGTCGCGTCCCAATTCTCCTTCAGCGACAGGTCGAGTCCGTCGCGCCAGATGCGGTCCATCACGATGCGGACGGCCTTGGGGTCCGCATCGAGGGCCGCGAGCAGCCGCAGCGGCTTCAGCGGATTGAAGGGGTGCGAAGGCGGGAAGCGGAACGGAATGCCGCGGCGCTGCGCCTCGAACAGCACCAGCCGATAGGTGTGAATCCGCTTCGGCGGAATCTCCGCCGGTCCCAGATGCTTCCAATGGTCCAGCAGCGCGGCAAACAGGATCGGCCGATAGGTAACGGTGACCCGCGTCGCCAGTTGCTCGATCTCGCCCAGCGCGAGATAGGAGAACGGCGAGATCACGTCGAAATACCAGGTCGCCTCTGTCGGTGATTTGGACGCGCTCATGTCGGCGTACCTCCTTGGGTGATGCGATCTTTGCCCGCGTATTAGCCTGCATCAAGTCTGAGCACTTTTCCGGATCACGCTCTGGGCGCATAATTGCGGCCATGAGCAACGATGATGCACCGATCTCGGCCAGCGAGGCAAAAGTGCTGCTCGCCGACTGGCGGGATTTGCCGGCGCTGGTGCTCGCGGTCTCGGGCGGGCCGGACTCGGTCGCGCTGATGTGGCTCGCCGCGCGCTGGCGCAAGAGCTTCGCGCGAGGTCCTCGGCTGCTCTCGGTCACGGTCGACCATGGCCTGCGGGAGGAGTCCTCGCGCGAGGCGCGCGAGGTCAAGCGGCTTGCGCGCAGCCTCGAGATCGAGCACCGCACCTTGCGCTGGACCGGCGACAAGCCGCGCCGGGGCATGCCGGCCGCGGCGCGCGATGCGCGCTATCGTCTGCTGGCGCAGGCGGCGCGCGGCGCGCGCGCCACGCATGTGCTGACGGCGCATACGAGGGATGATCAGGCCGAGACGCTGCTGATGCGGCTGCTTCGCGGCAGCGGCATCGCGGGCCTGTCCGCGATGGCGCGCGAGAGCGAGCGCGAAGGTGTCCTGCTCGCACGTCCATTTCTCGATGTTCCGAAATCGCGGCTGGTCGCCACCCTGAACAGGGCAAAGATCGCCTTCGCTGATGATCCGACCAACCGCGACACCGCCTTCACCCGGCCACGGCTGCGCGCGCTGCTGCCGCTGCTTGCGGCCGAAGGAGGGGATGCGCGAGGGCTGGCGCGGCTGGCGTCGCGGCTGGCGCGGGCCAATGCCGCGGTGGAGGTGCTCACCGATGGCGCCGAACGCTATCTGGCGCTCGCCAATGACCCTTCGCGTCCTGGATTCGATGCGCATGCCTTCGCTGGCCTGCCCGAGGAAATCCGGCTGCGGCTGCTCAGGCGCGGCCTCGATCGGGTCGGCCACGAAGGGCCCGCCGAACTCGGCAAGGTCGAGGCGCTGCTGGCAATGATTGATCGGGCCATTGCCGCGCAAAGCGGGCTGAAAACCACCCTCGCCGGTGCAGTGGTAAGCCTTGCGCGGGGCCGGATTCGCATCACGCCCGCGCCTCTGCGCAAGCAGAAGAGAAAATGAACACCGTCGATGCCGTCATAATCCCCGCGGACGTCTTAACCACCGCCGGAAAACATTGCTGAAATGCCATTTTTTCAACGGGAATCGCGTTAGGATGCGTTAAATAGTCCCCGGCGGTTCCCTTGGCATCGCGACCAGCGGCACCTAGATTGTGATACGGTCGAGCGGGGGAATTCCCTCGTGGTTACCCAGAGATAGGTCCGAAGGACGAAGGCCGCGATCCGCGCGACCACGAAGGAAGATCAATGAACGCCAACCTGCGCAATTTCGCCCTCTGGGTCATCATTGTCCTGTTGCTGCTGGCGCTGTTCACGCTCTTCCAGAATCCCGGTCAACGCGCGTCCTCGCAGGATATCTCGTTTTCGCAGCTTCTGACCGAAGTCGACCAGGGCCATGTCCGCGACGTCGTGATTCAGGGGCCGGAAATTCACGGCACCTTCACCAGCGGCCAGACCTTCCAGACCTATGCGCCGAACGATCCGACGCTGGTGACGCGCCTCTATAACGGCAAGGTGCAGATCACCGCGAAGCCGCCCGGCGACAACGTGCCGTGGTTCGTCTCGCTGCTGGTCTCCTGGCTGCCGTTCATCGCGCTGATCGGCGTCTGGATCTTCCTGTCGCGTCAGATGCAGGGCGGCGCCGGCAAGGCGATGGGCTTTGGCAAGTCGCGCGCGAAAATGCTGACCGAGGCACATGGCCGCGTCACCTTCGAGGACGTCGCCGGCGTCGACGAGGCCAAGCAGGACCTGCAGGAGATCGTCGAGTTCCTGCGCGATCCCGGCAAATTCCAGCGCCTGGGCGGGCGGATTCCGCGCGGCGTGCTGCTGGTCGGCCCGCCCGGCACCGGCAAGACGCTGATCGCGCGCGCGGTCGCGGGCGAAGCCAACGTGCCGTTCTTCACCATTTCCGGCTCCGACTTCGTCGAGATGTTCGTCGGCGTCGGCGCCTCGCGCGTGCGCGACATGTTCGAGCAGGCCAAGAAGAATGCGCCCTGCATCATCTTCATCGACGAGATCGACGCGGTCGGCCGTCATCGCGGCGCCGGCCTCGGCGGCGGCAATGACGAGCGCGAGCAGACGCTGAACCAGTTGCTGGTCGAGATGGACGGCTTCGAGGCCAATGAGGGCGTGATCCTGATCGCCGCCACCAACCGTCCCGACGTGCTCGATCCCGGCGCTGCTGCGGCCGGGCCGTTTCGACCGCCAGGTCGTGGTGCCGAACCCCGACGTGGTCGGCCGCGAGCAGATCCTGAAGGTGCATGTGCGCAAGGTGCCGCTCGCGCCGGATATCAACCTGAAGACCATCGCCCGCGGCACGCCAGGATTTTCCGGCGCCGACCTGATGAACCTCGTCAACGAGGCGGCGCTGACCGCCGCGCGCCGCAACAAGCGCATGGTGACGCAGGCCGAGTTCGAGGAGGCCAAGGACAAGGTGATGATGGGCGCCGAGCGCAAGTCGCTCGTGATGACCGAGGAAGAAAAGATGCTGACGGCCTATCACGAGGGCGGCCACGCCATCGTCGGCCTCAACGTCGTCGCCACCGATCCGATCCACAAGGCCACGATCATTCCGCGCGGCCGTGCGCTCGGCATGGTGATGCAGCTGCCCGAGCGCGACAAGCTGTCGATGTCGCTGGAGCAGATGACGTCGCGCCTTGCCATCATGATGGGCGGCCGTGTCGCGGAAGAGCTGATCTTCGGCCGCGAGAAGGTGACTTCCGGTGCGGCGTCCGACATCGAGCAGGCCACCCGTCTGGCGCGCATGATGGTGACGCGCTGGGGCCTGTCCGAAGAGCTCGGCACCGTGTCCTACGGCGAGAACCAGGACGAGGTGTTCCTGGGAATGTCGGTGTCGCGCACGCAGAACGCTTCCGAAGCGACCGTGCAGAAGATCGATACCGAGATCAGGCGACTGGTCGAGCAGGGCTATAACGAGGCGACGAAGATCCTCACCGAGAAGCGCGCCGATCTCGAGACGCTGGCCAAGGGCCTGCTCGAGTTCGAGACTTTGTCCGGCGACGAGATCATGGATCTGCTGAAGGGCAAGAAGCCGAACCGCGAGTCGGTGCTCGAGCCGACCACGCCGCGCGCTTCCGCCGTGCCGCCGGCCGGCACCGCGGGCAAGCCGCGCCCGCGTCCCGATCCGGACCCCGGCCTGGAGCCGCAGCCGCAGGCGTAAGGCCGCATGGCCGGATATTCCGGCAAGCCCCTCTCGCAAAAGCTCGGCATCAAGCCGGGCTTTCGCATTTTTGCGGACAGCTCGCCCAAGCCCTATCAGCGACATCGTCGGCGATCTGCCCGACGGCGCGAAGATCGTGACGCGAGCGACGGCATCGCTCGACATGGCCCACCTGTTTGTGACCGAGGCGACGGGGCTGGCCGGCAAGCTCAAGCGCCTCCGCGCGGTGATCGCGCCGGACGGCATGATCTGGGTGTCATGGCCGAAGAAGGCGAGCGGGGTTGCGACCGATCTCAGCGACGTCGTGGTGCGTGACACCGCGCTGCCGCTCGGCCTGGTCGACGTCAAGGTCTGCGCGGTCGACGAGGTTTGGTCGGGATTGAAATTCGTGATCCCACGGGATCTACGCGCGCGCAAGGGCGTCTGATGAAGGGACGAGAATTCAAGCTGCCGCGCGACGTGGTAAGGTGAGATCGCCGGCAGTGGGGCGCGGCCTAGAGTGAGACAACGATGCAAATGCGAACGATCGTAAGGGTCCTGATCTTGACGGTCATGACGCTTGTCGTGGTTTCCGGCGCGTCGGCCGAGAGTGCGGTCCAGGCGGGACTGGTTGCCATTCCCGCCGGCCACGACAGCGATCTCAAGCTCTATACTGGCGATGGGTCGATCGTGACGGGAGCCGATGCGCTTGAGCGGATGCCGGGCGCCGGCCTGGTGCTCTGGGTCGCCGGCAACCAGTTCTTTGCGATGGACAGGGTCATCGGCGAATTCCAGCGCAACGAACCTGGATTGTCGGTGGGCCTGGTCACGCTGCCACCCGGCCTGATCCTGTCGGCCATTCTCGGCGGTGGCTGGACCTATAACGGGCACGAATACCGTTTCACTCCGGACGTCTATGCTTCGGTCAATCTCGGCCATCTCAAAAAGCTGAAAGCGGCCGGGCTGATGAGCCAATACGAGACCTACATGCACAATGAGCTGCAGATCATGGTTGCCAAGGCCAACCCCAGGCATGTCGCCGGAATCGACGACCTTGCGCGCGCCGATGTCCGTACCTCGATGCCCAACCCGGTCAGCGAGGGCATCATGCAGTTCTATGCGCGCAAGGTGCTGGAGCGGCATGGCATCTGGCAGACGATTTCGGGCGGAAAGGAATGCGCTTCCTGTCAGACGACCGACAACAACTACTTCACCGCGGTTCATCATCGCGAGACGCCTGAGCGCATCCGCGACGGAAAATCCGATGCCGGGATCGTCTGGAAGACCGAAGTTCTGGAAGCGCAGCGTCACGGCGCGGCGGTGGATGCGGTGGAGTTGCCCGTGTCCGACAGCCTGCGCGATGAGGTCTCCTATGCCATTGGCGCGTTGGACGACAGCAAGCACAAGGCCGCCGCCGATCGTTATCTGGCGTTTGTCGCAAGCAGCGGCGGACAGGCCGCCTACGCCGCATTCGGCTTTGTCAACGCAAGCCCGGACGAGTTGCGGTTGAAGCCGATCGAATGACCGGACGGCTCGTCGCGGCCGTGGCGCAATTCGCCATTGGTTCCGTCGCGATCCGGCTTTCTTTGACACCGTGCATGTGCCGCGGCGCGGCTGATCGCGGAACTCACGCTGCGTCGGCGGATTATCGCTTCATGCATGAGCGTCCTCACATCAACCGGAAGGGACTTGCGCTGATTTCGCTGGCGATCGCGCTTGTCTGCGTCGCGGTCCTGACCATGCAGGTGCGCGACCGCTGGAACAGTCCGGAGGTCAAGACCGCGGCGGAAGCGCAACACACGACGACCGGCCAGGCCGCGCGCCAGGCCGGCGCGCGCATCTCGCAATCGGAGCCGAAGCCGGCGGTCGAACCCGATCCCGCCGGGCCGAAGCCGGCGCAGCCGGCCCAACCGAATTGACGCATCATAAGCTACTTCACCGCGCCTTCGCCGACCACGCTGAACGGTCCCCAATAAGCGGGGTTGGCATTCTCGTCCTTCGAGGTGTCGCCCAGATAATCCAGCATCGCGCGGCGCAGCGCCTCGGCGCGGCCGACACCCGCATCCTTGCTCATGATGTCGAAGGTGGAGGTGGTCAGCCGCGTCGCCGCCTCCGACTCGACCGCCCAGTGCGACACCAGGATCGCGCGCGCCCCGGCATAGAAGAAGGCGCGCGCCAGCCCCGATAGCGCCTCGGCGCCGGGCTTGTCGCCGGCCACGGTGTTGCAGGCCGACAGCACCACCCAGTCCGCGTTGAGCTTGAGTTGCGCGACTTCGCTCGAGGTCAACAGGCCGTCGTCGATCTCGGTCGGATTGGCCGGGATCGACAGCGCAAGCGACGGCTCGCCGACGCCCTTGACGTCACCGGCGACGAGGCCGTGGGTCGCAAAATACACCACGCGATAATTGGCGAGCTGCGCCTTCTTGACCGTGGCTTCGCTCGCGGACGCGCCGAGATAGATGTCGTTCGCGGACGCGCCGAGCTTCTCACCGATCTTCCTGACCTCGTCGGCGGTTTCGGGGAGCCGCGCCAGCGAGGCGGAGAGCAGGCCGCGATCGACGTTGGCGCCGCGCGTCCAGTAATCGGCATAGCCGCGCGTCTTTGCGGGTCCGCGCGAATTGTTCGGAGCCGGCGTGCTCTGGAACAAGGGATCGCCGAAGCCGACGAAGGGACGGGCGCCGTTGTCCGCGCGCTTCTCCGAGCGCAGCGCGCGCAGGCTCGCGACCGACGGCAGCACGGTGACGGCATGACGGCGGAGCAGCCACGCGGCGTCGCGATAAGGTCCGGCATTTTTTCCGTCGTTGAGCGGCGCCGGCGGCTTTTCGGTCACGAGCAGGTGGAATGGCAATGCCGTCAGCGCGCCCGATGGCACGACGGCGAGGTTTTTCTTGTCCTTGATCGTGGCTTCGACCGGCCGCAACAGCTGCGAATAGAGCTCATAGGCGGTGTCGAGATTGAACAGCACCGGCTTGCCGTCGGAGATCGATTTTTCCAAATCCACGACGTCGAGCCCCTTGCGGAAGGCCGCGACCTTGTCGCTGAGCTGTTGCCGGTTGAGTGGAATGACCCGCCAGTCGAACGCATCATGCGTTACTGCGAAGACGTAGGATTCCTTGTCGCCGGCCAGGAAGAAGGCGAGCGCCTCGTCCGGCCCGAGCAGCTTCTGCACGTTGTCGATATTGAGCGGTCGCGGGTTGGAGAGCGCGGCATAATCCGGGAAGTCGTTTTCGATCTTTGCCTGCAGGGTTTTTTGCTTGTCTTCGAGCTGAGCGGCCTGCTTGCGCAACGCGTCGATGCCGGCGCGGCTTTGCTGGTTCGCCGGTTTCGACATTTCCGCGATCAGCGCGCGGTCGCGATCGCGCCACAGCGCGGCCGTATCCTGGCTGTCGCGCACCACCGCCGCGATGGCGTCGCCGCCGGCCGCAAGCCGCACGCCGAGCTGTTGCACCGCGCCTGCGGTCGCGGACTGCGCCGCCCATTGCGCCGTCACCAGCGCCTCGTTGTCGAACTCGGGTCGCGGGATTTGCGCCCTTTGCGGCCGCGAGATTGGCAACATGCAACACGAAGTAGTTGGTGCGCTGCTCGACCAGCCCGCCCGATCCCTGTTGCTGGCGCACCAGCGCCGTCTCGGTCTGGGCATGGGCGATCACGGCGCCGGTCGCCTTCCGCGAATAGTCGACGGCCGCGGCAGTGTTGCCGCTGGCCGCATACAGACGCGACAAGGCCTCGAGGCTCCGCGCCGTGCTCGGATGGTTCGGGCCCAGCACCTCGGTTCGAGTCGCTAGCGCGGCCATCAGCAGCTGTTCGGCCTCGGGGTACTTCTTCTCCGCTATCAGCGCATTGGCGAGATTATTCTGCACGGTGGCGACCGCCTGGTGCTTCGGGCCTACCGCCGGCGTCTCGATCCTGATCTTGAGACCCTGGCGGAGATCGGCTTCCGCGCGGTCATACTGCTGCTTTTTGGAATAGGCCTCGCCGCGGTTCACCAGCAGGTTGGCGACGGCCTGGTTGGTTGGACCGAACAGCTTCGACCAGATCGGGATTACTTCGTTGAACATCGCGATCGCACGGTCGTAAACCGCGTTGGCTTCGCTGCTCCGGCCGTCGTCGGCAAGAGCGTTGGCCTCATTGCCGTAGACCACGGCAAGGCTGTTCATGCTGGTGCCGCGCTGGTATTCGCGCATCTTGCCGGCCGGGAGCTTGTCGGCGACAGCCAGCGAGCGCTGAAACAGCGCCTCGGTCTCCGGATACATGTCCTGGTTGAGATAGACGCCGCCGAGATTGTTGAGCGCTCCGGCCAGCTCCAGATTTGCGGACGGGCCGATCCGCTCGAAGGCCGCGACCGCCGATTTCAGCGTCCTCTCCGCATCGGCGAACCGTCCTTCCTCGCGATAGAAGTTGCCGAGTTGTGAAATCAGGGTGACGGTGATCTTGTTGTCCGCGCCGAGCGTCGCGCGCGATTTCTCGACGCTCTTCTCGGCAAGCGCAACTGCCTCGGCCTTTCGGCCCGACTGATAGAGCCGCATGACCTCGTTGTTCATTTCGACGATTTCGCGCTGCGCGAATGCATTCGACATGGGCAACATCAGGGCTGGTAGCGCGAGGGTGGCGATCAGAACAATGCGAAGGCAGATACGGCGGAGTAGGGATTTTCCAGACAAGAGGGAGGCGCGCATAGGGACCTCGAAGAAAAAATCAGAGGACGCGGGGCCAATTCATTCTCAACTTTTGGATTTCCATTCGGTGATGGTCATGATGTCGGGATTCTGGCCGTAGGCCTTGGTCCATGAATCGACGGACCACTCGGTGCCGGTCTTATTCTCCACGATGACCGCCGTCGTATGCGGCTGCTTGCCGTCGATGAAGACGCCGCGCGAGACCGGTTCGCCGACATGATGGAATTTGAGCATCTTGTTGCGGTCGAGCACGATCAGAAGTTCGGTGATGTTGGCGGTCAGATCGATACAGTCCATCTGCTTCGGCCCGCTCCTGGTGGCGGCGCTTGCACGGGCAATGCGGCCGACGGTGCCGGCGGTGCGTCCGCCTTCGCGGTCGAACCATGCCACGACCGTCGCAAGCGCCCTGCGTTCGTCTTTTGCCGATCTGGCCGAGCCCAGCATGCCTCTCAGCATGGCGACGCGTCCAGGCGTCAGCGGAAAAGTGTTGCGGTAGGCGCAGCCGAAGCCGTGGCAGACCACCAGCACCGAAGACGGCGAGGAATTGAGCGACAGCTTTTCCAGGAAGGCCGCGCCGCCGTCGCTCGCCGCACTCGCCGGCAACAGCGATGCCGCGGTGATGGCGGCGGCGGTCAAAAATCTGCTCGGCTGAAATCGGTACATGGCTCGAAAACGATCAGTTACAACCGGCAATTGACATGTCCGGCGGCCGTCAATTTACGCATTTTCCTCGACCTGCCAAGCAGGACAGTGTGCTTGAGAGCAGGCAATTTTGAATAGCAACCACGCAGCCAACATGGCATGTTTTCGTGACAAGAAGATTGGTGGCACCGGCACGGCGTCATCCAGCCTTAAAAAACGAATCGGGGAGGGGACGATGCGTGCTGTTGCAGGCATAGCGGCGTGTGTATTGGTGCTGGCGGCATCGCCGTTGACGGCGAGCGCGGCGGAGATGCGCGGCGTCACCGCGACCGAGATCAGAATTGGCCAGACCATGCCCTATAGCGGGCCGGTGTCGGCCTTCGGCGCGCTCGGCAAGGGTGAGGTCGGCTATTTCAGGATGCTGAACGAGCGCGGCGGCATCAACGGCCGCAAGGTCAACCTGATCTCGCTCGACGACGGCTACGCGCCGCCGAAAACCGTGGAGCAGACGCGGCGGCTGGTGGAGAGCGACGAGGTCGCGCTGATCTTCTCCTCGATCGGCACCGCGCATAACACCGCGATCGCCAAATATCTGCAGAGCAAGAACATCCCGCAGCTGTTCCTGGCCTCGGGGGCCTCGAAATTCGCCGACATCGCGCAATACCCACAGGCGACCGTCGGCGTGCAGGGCGTATTCCGCTACGAAGCGCGGCTTTATGCCCGCTACGCGCTCGCGAAAAATCCCGACGCGAAATTCGCCATCATCTCGCAGAACGACGATTACGGCCGCGACTATCTGCTCGGCCTGAAGGACGTGCTCGGCGAAAAGTACAACTCGGTCGTCACGGCGACAACCTATGAAGTCACCGACCCCACCATCGACTCCCAGATCGTCAAGCTGAAGGCTTCCGGCGCGGACGTGTTCGTGATCGCGGCGACGCCGAAATTCGCGGCGCAAGCGATCCGCAAGTCGTTCGAGATCGGCTGGCGGCCGATGACCTTCCTGTCCAATGTCGCGGTGTGGATCTCGACGGTGATGCAGCCCGCGGGGCTCGAGGCCTCGACCGGCATTCTCTCCACCGCCTACGTCAAGGATCCCGACGATCCCTCCTGGAAGGACGATGCCGGCGTGAAGGGCTGGCGCGAGTTCATGACCAGATATGTGCCCGAGGCGGACCAGCACGACACCAATTACGTCAACGCCTACAACACCGCGATGGTGCTGGAGGCGGTGCTGAAAGCCTGCGGCGACGACCTGTCGACCGATAATATTTTGAAGCAGGCGTACGCGATCAAGGATCTGGAATTGCCGATGCTGCTGCCGGGCATCAAGGTCAATACGTCGCCGACCGATCACGTGCCGGTCGACCAGATGCAGTTCATGCGCTTCAACGGCACCAGCTGGGAGCGGTTCGGCGAGCTGCAGACGGGGAATTAGGACGTTATGCGCACGGTCCGTTACGCGGCCGCCGTTTGGCTCATCGCATGTTCGCCGGGGGGCATGTCAGGTCTCCGTGCGCAGGAGCTGTCGGCGCCATCGGAGGTCGTGCTCTACATTCACTCGGAGATGAAGCGAACGGAGTTTGTCGAACGTCTCGAATGCGCGCTCAAGCATGTCCTGGTCGCGCCGGTCTCAACACAGGATTTGAAACTTGCTCTCGGACGCGATTTGCTGGCTTCGCCAACTCAACTCGACGTACAAAAGGTTGCAAACGTCTTCATTCAGGCGACCGCGAATGACGGCGGATCGAGAACCTTCAAGTATCTTTTCTTGCCGTTCGATTTGAAGGATGCAGTCTATCGGTACGTTTTCGCAACCAGCTTTTCGTCCACACAGCCTCCGTCCCGGGTCGGCATTATGTCCACGGCTCGTCTTGACACTCGCGATCCCAATCACCCCAACGAGCAGAATAGTGCACAGACGGCGCATCGCTTGTACAAACTGGTTTTGAAATCAGTGGCGCGGCTCGCGGGCCTCAAGAGCCCTGACTCCTGCATTCTTGCCTTTCCGCGATCCCTGGAGGAGCTTGATCAAAAGTCGGCGGAATTTTGCCCGGACGATCGAGCCACACTGGTCAAGGCAGGAATTCTAAAGCCCGAAGCGGAAGTGGGCACCGCGTGTGCGCTCGTGTCGTCGCGCGAGGATGACAGCCGGTTGGCAAGTCTGGAGGCCGGCAGATAAGACCTTTGATGTCATCTCCCGGCAATGGCCGGCGTCTTCATCACGCGCCGGCTCCAAACCTTAGGATTTCCTCAACGCGTTCGGGCCTATTGCTTGACGATGCGCGCTCGCTTGCGCGCGCGAAGGACTTGGCATGGCCGCACAGCACATGAGCCCGAAATTTGCACCCGGCGAAATTCCGCCGGTGCTGTTGAACGTCTGTTTCGTCCTGGTCGTCATCAACGCGGCATTCTTCCCGGTGGCGTTCTACGCCCATGGCTGGATCCTGGACGAGAACGGACTGGGCATCCCGACCGATTTCGTCAACGTCTGGTCCGCCGGCAGGCTGGTGCTCGATGGTCACCCGGCCTCGGCCTATGACTGGGGGATCCAGAAGGGGGTCCAGGTTGCCGTACTCGGGCAGAGCTATCCCGGCAATTTCGCATGGCACTATCCGCCGCCGTTCCTGTTCGTGGCGAGCCTGCTGGCGCATTTTCCGTACGCCGTCGCGTTCGTCGGCTGGGTCGCGATCAGTCTGATTCCGTATCTTGCCGTAATGCGTGCGATCGTCGGTCGGCCGTTCGGCCTGCTGCTCGCCGTCGCATTTCCCGTCGTGCTCACCAACACGCTGGTCGGGCAGAATGGATTCCTCACGGCCGCGCTGATCGGCGCCACGCTCTATCTGCTGCCTATGCGCCCGGTGCTGGCCGGGATTTGCCTGGGCTTGTTGAGCTATAAGCCGCAATACGGGCTGTTGTTTCCGTTTGTGCTGATCGCAACCGCGCAATGGCGGGTGTTTGCTGGCGCCGCCGTGACGGCGATCGTACTGGCCTTCGTCTCGTGGCTCACTTTCGGCACCGAGAGCTGGCAGGCGTTCTTCCACTGGATGCCGATGTTCTCGAAGGCCTTCCTCACCGAAGGGCGGGCGCCGTGGGGCAAGATGCAGAGCATTTTCGCGCTGGTGCGCTACGCGGGCGGTTCCGAACAGCTCGGCTGGATCTTCCAGTGGATCATGAGCGGTACGGTCGCGGTGGTGGTGACGCTGATCTGGCGCAGCCGCGTCAGCTACGCGTTGAAGGCCGCTGCGCTCGCGGCCGGCACCGTGCTGATGACTCCCTATCTGTTCCTCTACGACCTGATGGTGCTGGCAATCGCGGTCGGCTTCCTGGTCCGGATCGGATTGCGCCGGGGTTTTGCACCCTATGAGCTGCCGTCGCTCGGGCTCGTGGCGGCGCTCCTGATGTTCTATCCGCTGTTCGGCGCACCCACCGGTTTTGGCGCGACGCTGGTGGTGTCGGCCTTGATTCTCCGGCGCTGCCGGCCGGGACGCGAACTCGGCGACCGCACAAGACACGGCATTTTAAGCGACGAGTTAATCCGAACTTAAGGCTCACCGTTTACCCGATCCCAACCGGAACCGTTCAGATTGACCGCGACCCCCGCGCTGCTGGCGGGACCAACCATGCAGTGCGGTAAATGACGCCACCGTTTGCGGCAAATCGCGCTTCTGACGACAGGGCTGCCGCGACCACGGCGAAGCTCGCGGGACGCTGGCTCCTGCTCAGCGACTATGGCCCCCGCGCGCGGGTTCTCATGGTCACGGCGTGGACGGGGCTGGCCTTCCTCATCGCGGTCGACGCGGTGTGGCTCGTTTTTTCCCGGCTGAGTTTTGCCGAGAGCAACTGGAGCAGCATCGTTCGCCTGGTGTTGTTTGCGGCCGTCGCGTTCGGCCTGTGCGGGCTGATCGCGTATCGGCTGAACAATGTAACCGATCGCATCGGTCTTGCCCTGCGCGAGACCGCTTGCCGCATCGAACTGCTGATCAACACGGCGGTGTTCTTTTCGCTGCTCGCGGTCGCCGTCATCGCCTGGTGCTGCCTCGGCACCAGCGCGGCGCTGCCGCTGCAGGACGCCCGGCTCGCCCAGATCGACCGGTGGATGGGGTTCGACTGGCCCGGCTTCGTGGCGTTCGTCAATTCAAGCGCGATCACCAGCCAGCTCCTGGTGAAAGCGTATCAAAGCACGCCCTACATGCTGCTCGGCACCATGTTGTGGCTTTGCGCTTCTGGTCAGGGTGAGCGCCTCGCCGAATTCCTCGCGGTTTCCTGCCTCACCTCGATCGGCATCGCCGTCGGCATGATGATCCTGCCTGCCGGCGGCGCCTATTCCTACTACGACCTGCCGCTCGCGGCGTATGACCATCTCGGCGCCGGCAGCGGGATGTGGCACCACGATCTGTTGATGGCGCTGCGCACCGGCAAGGCCACGGTGATCGATTTCAACGTGCCGAATTCCAATTGCCTGGTGACGTTCCCCTCGGGCCACACCGTACTCGCGATCATCATGACCTATGCGCTTCGCGGCTCGCGCTGGACCTTCATTCCCGCCTTGATCGTCAATGGCGCAATGCTGGTTTCCACGATCCCCCATGGCGGACATCACCTGTTCGATCTCGTCGCGGGTGCATCGATCGCGGCCGGCGCCATCCACTTTGTCCAACGCAGGCCTGCTGCCGGCCGCTGTCCCGTGCCAGCCGGCGCCGATCTCGCCAACGCCCGAGGGTGAAAATCCAACGTGCCTCGTATCGCTTATCTCGAGTCGATCAGAGGCCTCGCCGCCGTGCAGGTGCTGCTGCTGCATTTCCTCGCCGCCTTCGCACCCGATCTGGTCTACGCGCTGCCGGCCGCGGCGCCGATCGTGGGCATGATTCATCTGTCGCCGCTCTACTTCTGCCCGCGCTCGCCTGCGCGCTCGCGCTGTTCCTGAACTTCACCTTCACCGGCGAGCCGACCGGCTTTGCCATCAACCTGATCGTCGGCGCGCTGGTCCTGCGCCGCGCCGGGCCGTGGTGGCGGCGCGCGCCGGTGCCTGCGCCGGCTGTGGCCGGCGCCTAGGCGCAACTTTCCTCTGGCTCCCCATGGTGAGGGTCACATTTGCGTCTTGTCATTCGGCCTGAATAGTTGTTCACTTCTTGAGGCGATTTGCCAAAAAGATGAAGACGTGTTCGGCCGAGTGATGTCGTCCGATTGCGTACCGGGACGGAAACGCCATGGTTTATCGGCGGACGCATCAGGTCGTGAAGCGCCTAGCGGCGCGGCGCAGCGCCATTCTCGCCGCCGCGCGCGATGCTGCAGCTGAAGCCGGCATGGCGGCGGTGCAGATCGCGCCCGTCGCGGTGCGCGCCAATGTCGCCGCCGGCACCGTCTATCGCTACTTCCCGTCGAAAGCGGATTTGATCTCCGAGCTGATCGCCGATGTCTCGCGCGACGAGCTCGCCGCGATCCGCCGCGCGGCCGATGCCGCGCCCGGACCGTCCTCGGCGCTGGCCTCCGCGGTGTCGACGGTTGCGATGCATGTGCTGTCGCAGCGCAAGCTCGCCTGGGGTATTCTGGCCGAGCCGGTCGATGTCGACGTCACGGCGTCGCGGCTTGCGAGCCGGCGCGAGATCGCGGGCGAGATCGCCGGACGCATCGACGCCGCGGTGCGCGCCGGACATCTGCCGGCGCAGGACACCTCGCTCGCCGCAACCGCGCTGCTCGGCGCGCTGCATGAGTCGCTGGTCGGCCCGCTCGCGCCCGACAATCTCGACGATCCCGGCAAGCGGCGCGATGCCGTGCAGACCGTGACCCTGCTGGCGCTGCGCGCGGTCGGCGTGATGGATGCGCGCGCCCGCGGGCTGGTGGTGCAGGCGGTGCCGCCGACCAGGACGCTGGTCGGGGCGTGACGGGATTTTGCAGGCATTCAGCCTTTGGCCTTCACTGCACCGCCGCTACGGTGCGCGGTTGGCGGCGCCCAATGGCTAGCACGCAGATCACGCCGACCGTGGCTGTCGCGGCGATCGGCATCATGGCCAGCGGGAAGCTGCCGGTCTCGGCCTGGATGTAACCGATCAGGTAGTTGAAGACGAACCCGGAAAGATTTCCCAGCGCATTGATTTGCGCGAGCCCGGCTGCGGCCGATGTTGCGCCAAGCCATTCCGACGACAGCGCCCAGAACGGCCCCTTGCTGGCATAGGTACCGGCCGCGATCAGAGTCAGCAGCGGAACCATCATCCAAAGGCTGCCGATCGCGAAGAACGTCGCGATCATGGCGACAACCATCCAGGCGAGCGGCAGCGCATTGTGCCACACCCGTTCTCCGGTGCGATCGGAGTTGCGGCCCCACAAGATCATCCACACGGCGGAAATGCCGAAAGGCACGGCGGTGACGAGGCCGGTCTGCCAGTTCGTCAATCCGAACGACTTGACCAGCTGCGGCACGAACAGCGCGAGTGACGTCGAAGCCCCTGCGGCGCCGGCATAAACCAGCGCCATGATCAGCACGTATTTGTTGGACATCACGCGCCAGACCGAGTCGTGGGAAATGCGCGGCGCGCGCTTGCGTTCACTCTCCAGCGTGGCCATCAACCATTGGCGCTGCTCCGCCGTCAACCACGAGGCATGCTCCGGCCGATCGGTCAAATACACGAAGCTCGCGAACCCGAGTAGCACCGCCGGCACGGCTTCGAGAATGAAAATCCACTGCCAGCCGCCAAGGCCGAGGATGCCGTCCATATACAGGATGGCGCCCGAGATCGGCGAGCCGATCAGGCCCGCCACCGGCAGGGCCACCATGAAGACGCCGACGATGATCGCGCGATACTGCGCGGGATACCAATAGGTGATGTAGAGGATCACGCCAGGGAAGAAGCCGGCTTCGGCGGCGCCAAGCAGGAATCGCAGCGCCAGGAACGAATTCGGTCCGCCAATCAGCGCGAACGCGGCGGATACGATGCCCCACGTGATCATGATGCGGGCGATCCAGGTGCGCGCGCCAAACCGCTGCATCGCCAGGTTGCTCGGCACTTCGAGCAGGAAATAGCCGAGAAAGAAGATGCCTGCGCCGAGGCCATAAGTCTTGGGATCGATGCCGACCGCCTTGTTCATCTGCAGCGCGGCGAAGCCGACATTCACACGGTCGATGTAGTTGACCAGATAGGCCGCAATCAGGAATGGCAGCAGACGCCAGGTAATTCGACGGATGGTTTCCGATTCCAGGCTGCTCACGGTTGAAGGTGGCATGGCGGCTCCTCCCTGATTTTTTTGGCAACTCGTCCGTTTTCCCTGGAGTCAATGCACCCGCGAAAGAATGCTTCTTTTCGGATAGAGCCGCAACTTCGGCAGATCACGTGCAATGCAGCAAATAGAGTTTTTGAAATGTCGGCTGAGGGTCAAAACCGCGCTTCGGGTATAGTTCTCCTCACTTGACTGCGCCATCTCCATTCGCCAGCGTTTGTGCCTTCGAAAAGGAACGGTCATGCCCGTCAAAATCATCGGAATGATCGGCGTGACGCCGCCGAGCGGCGAGGCCACCCTGCACGTGATCGAGGGCGGCTTGTCGCCGTCCTATCTCGCCGAATTTGCCCGCGCCCATGATCGGGCCGGCTTCGACATGGTGCTGGTCGGCTATTCGTCGTCGTCGGCGGAAGGATTCCTGGTCGCGCTTTATGCGGCCATGCAGACGGATCGGCTCGGCTTTCTCGTTGCGCATCGCCCCGGGTTCGTGGCGCCGACCTTGCAGGCGCGCAAGATCGCGACGTTCGATCATCTGACGGGCGGCAGGCTCGCCGTTCACATCATCACCGGCAAGTCGGATGACGAGCAGCATGGCGATGGCGATTTCAGCCCGAAGGACGAGCGCTATCGGCGGGCGGCGGAATATCTGGAGTTGATGAAGCTCGCCTGGTCGAAAGATGAACCGTTCGATTTCACGGGAAGCTTCTATCGGGTCGAGCGCGCACATTCCGACGTGCGTCCGCTGCAGCAGCCGCATCCTCCGCTGTTCTTCGGCGGCGCTTCACCCGGCGCGCTCGAGATGGGCGCGAGACTGTGCGACGTCTACGCGATCTATGCCGAGCCGCTGGCCTCGACGCGCGACCGCATCGCGCAGTTCCGCGCGCAGGCGGCGGCCTTCGGACGGGTGCCGGGGTTCAACGTCTCGGTTCGCCCCATCATCGCCGACACCGAGGGAGCCGCGTGGGACAAGGCCCATCGCATTCTGGGCGCGATGAACGGGGCGAGGGGATGGCGGCGACAGGAAGAGGCAACCGGACCGATCGACAATGCCGGCAAGCGGCTGATGGGGTTTGCGCTTGAGAGCGATATTCATGACGAGCGCCTGTGGATGCCGATTGCGAAGGCGACCGGCGCGCTCGGCAACACCTCCTGTCTGGTCGGCACACCCGAGCAGGTCGCCGAGGCGATCCTCAGATACTACCGGCTGGGGATCGGCTCGTTCCTGATCCGCGGCTTCGATCCGATGAACGATGCGCTCGAATTCGGCAGAGAACTGATCCCGCGCATCAAGGCGGGCGCCGCCACAATCGACCGCATGGAGGCGGCCGAATAGCGCCGCGGCGCGGCCATCCTTACTGACGGTGTCAGGTGGTTGGCGCCAGGGCCCACTTTGTCAACACATCGGTCCGCGCTTGATAGTTCTCCGGCCGAGCGGGAAGCTGCAATATCGGGAAGCGCCACGAATCCGCCAATCGGTCGATGAGATCCGCATACGCGACGAACATCCGATCCGCGCCTTCGCCGCCGGAAAGGGCGCGCGCCCGCATCCATGGCGATTGCTCGAACGCTTCAACCAGGTATCTCTCCCATGTTGGCCCACGCTTTCGATTGATCGCCTTCATGGCTTGCAGAGGATCGTGCTCCTGGAAGTAGATCAACCGCGGTTGTACGGCAGCCAAACGATCCTGCAAATCCGACCAGAACTGCAATATGGCCGTCTGAGGCGCGTCCAGCTGAAAAAGCACGCGAACCGTGCTCTGTATGGGATGGCTCTCGAAAACATAGAGCACGTCAGGTCCAGCGCCGGCCAGGAAGGATTCCAGTCTTCCGAGCGCTGCAGCGGCAAACAAATCCGCAGAATGTGTCTCATGAATGCCTGCGAATGCTGCTCCCATCTGGTCGGGCGCGCCCACCAGCAAGGGATGATTTGGAGCGGTTTCGACGAAAACCCGACTGTCGGAGACGGAGCCGCCGATAGCCTCTGCGGCCGTGCTCTTGCCGGAACCCGGAAGGCCATCGATAAACAGGATTTGGGGGTGTCGATTGAACGTCTGCATAGGGATGGCTCGCGGTGCTCCATTTCAGAACGAAGTCTAAGGCGACGGCATTCGTAACGCAAAAAGCCGCACCGGCTGGTCAATGTTTTTCAGACGACGTTTCGCCGAGGTCCTCGAAGGCAAAACTGACCTTGCCTTTGACTTGCTCGAAGGCAGTCTCTGACAAGTAGACTCCGCCGGGCTCACACTCGTTCTCGATCCGGGCAGCAACAATGACACAGTTCCCAAAAATGTCGCTGCCATGGACGACAACGTCTCCGACATTGATGCCGATCCGAAAGGTGATGACTTGAGCGACGTTGTTTTGACGCTCCCGCATCCTGCTCTGGACGGTCATCGCACAGGTCACGGCATCGACAGCGCTGGCAAATTCAACAAGCATTCCGTCGCCCATTGTCTTGACGATGCGGCCCTTGTAGGTGGCGATCAGGGGTTCGATGAACGCGCTGCTATGCTCCCTTAATGTCCTCAGGGTGCCAATCTCATCGCTCTCCATGAGCCGGGAGTAACCCACGACATCGGCCGCAAGTACCGCCGCAAGCCGCCGTTCGACAGCCATCACAAAGCTCCCGTCCCTGCCACAAGCATCACACCATGAAAATCGGGATCTCACCAGTGAGGTCGGGGGCGCGCCGAATGTCTGAAACGGGTCCGGAAGGCGACATCACTGACGCGCCACAATTGTCGCCGACGACTTGTTCGATTGAACTGCCTAGCTGTGAAGTTGCGAGTTGAGGCCGTCCCAATTTGGTGTACGTCTGGTTGCCTCAAGAGCGCCGCTCTGGGAATTACGACGAAAAAGAAGGCCGTTCTGGCCCGAGAGTTCTTTGGCTTTCAGTACTCGGCCATCTTCCAAAAGGATGCGCGCGCCTGCCGTGACATAACAGCCCGCTTCGACGATACAATCGTCACCCAATGAAATGCCGATACCGGCGTTGGCTCCGATCAGGCAGCGCTCACCAACTGTAATCCTCTCTTTCCCTCCTCCGGACAGAGTGCCCATGATTGACGCTCCACCACCAACGTCGCTGCCGCTTCCCACAACCACGCCGGCGCTTATCCGGCCTTCGACCATGCAGGGACCGAGCGTACCCGCATTAAAATTGCAAAAGCCTTCATGCATGACGGTTGTGCCCGGAGCCAAGTAGGCTCCGAGCCTTACGCGATCCGCATCTGCAATTCTCACGTCTGCAGGCGTCACATAATCAGTCATGCGCGGAAACTTATCCAAGCCGGTCACCTCAAACGCAAGGGCACGCTTTCGCGCCACGAGTCGTGCTTCCGGTACACGAGAGCATTCACAGGGACCGAGTGTCGTCCAGGCAACGTTAGGTAACAGACTGAAAATTCCTTCAAGATTCAGGCCATTAGGCTGGACGAGCCGGTGGCTCAGGAGATGGAGGCGAAGATATGCGTCGTGCACATCTGTCGGCGCAGATGCAAGGGAGTCAATTTCCGTGTGGATTGCAACGATGTCGACATTGCGGATGTCGTCGTGTCGCGCATATCCGTCTGCCGACTCACCCAACGATCTGTTGATCTCGTCGCTCGTCAGCCGTACCGTTGCCGCCTTGTCGGTCTCCACAACCAGGCGTAGCCGAAGAAACCAGGAATCCAACACGCGACCATCAGCGGCAATCGTCGCAAATCCCTCACCTCTCGCGCCCCTCAGCTCCATCGCCATCTGAATTTCTCACACTACGATCCTGCACGTAGTGCATACGCGAGTTCTCCTAGAAATGGCAACTTCTGGACTCTCAAACATGTCCGTTCCGGGTCGTTCGGGTCCTTTCGGCCTTGCGTCAGGCGTTTCCGGTTTACTCTCAACTCCGGACACATTTCAGCAGAATCTGTTGACTGTTTCGAGTGGCGGAAAGCACGACATGAAGACAACGAGGAGTTGACGGAGGAAACGAATGGATTTCGGCATCGCCCTGCCAACAGCCGCAGATTCCTGGAGGGTCACCAAGGAAGCCGAGGAGCTCGGCTTCACCCATGCCTGGTTCTACGACACTCAGATGCTGAGCGCCGATTGCTTCGTCGCAATGGGCGCGGCGGCCGTGAATACCAGCCGCATCCGCCTCGGCACCGGCGTGCTGGTGCCGTCGAACCGCATTGCCCCGGTCGCCGCCAATGCGCTGGCGACACTGAACCAGCTCGCGCCGGGCCGCATCGACTTCGGCGTCGGCACCGGCTTCACCGCGCGGCGAGCGATGGGCTTTGGCGCGATCAAGGTAAAGGACATGGAGACCTACATCCACCAGGTCTACGGCCTGCTGCGCCGCGAGACGGTCGAGTTCGAGATGGAAGGGCAGAAGAAAAAATTCGTTTCCTCAATCCCGAGCTGCCTCTGTTCAACACCAGGGATCCGATCGCGCTCCATCTCTCGGCCTTCGGGCCGCGCACCCAGGCGCTGACGGCCAGGCTCAAGGCGGGCTGGATCAACTTCGTCGGCAATGTCGACAACGGCATCAAGGAAGTCGCGGCCATGCGCGACGCCTGGTCGAAAGCTGGCCACGCGATGGGTGATCTCAAAGCGACGGCCTTTGCGCTGGGCTGCGTGCTGAAAGACGGTGAATCGGCCTCCTCCGAGCGAGCGATGGCGCAAGCGGGCCCGCGCGCGGCAGTCATGCTGCATCGCGCGGCGGATGAGGCGCTGGCCGGACTGGCGCCGGGTGTGACGATGGTGTCCAGGACCAGGCCCGAGATGCAAGGCTATGTCGACCTGGCGCGCGACTTCGAGCCCAAGGATGCTCCCTACCTGCAGAACCATCGCGGGCACTTGATGTTCGTGAAGCCCGAGGAGAAGCGCTTCGTGAGCGCCGAGCTGATCCGCGCCACCTCGTTTACGGCAAGCGAGGCCGAGATCAAGCAACGCATCGAGGCGCTGCGCAGCGCGGGCTACACGCAGTTCACCATCCAGCTCGTGCCCGGACAAGAACACGCGCTGGCCGACTGGGCGCGCATCCGAAAAGCGTTCGCCTAGCGCATGATCCGAAAGTGTGCAGCGGTTTTTCCTCGCGACAAACGCCGAAGACGTTTGTGCGGAGATCATGCGCAAATAAAAATCAAATGGGGAGCCAGATGGAGGCGGAATCTTACGACTACATCGTGACCGGCGCCGGGTCTGCCGGCTGTGCGGTGGCGGCGCGGCTTTCGGAGTCGGGGCGCCACCGGGTGCTTCTGCTCGAAGCGGGCGGGCGCGACAGCTCACCATGGATCCACATTCCAGTCGGCTATTACCGGCTCTTCACGCACCAAACCTACAATTGGAGGTTCGAGAGCGAGCCCGTTGCCGGCCTCAACGGGCGCACCTCCTACCAGCCGCGCGGCAAAATGCTCGGCGGCACGAGTTCGCTCAACGGCATGGTCTATATGCGCGGCACGGCAGCCGACTACGATGGCTGGCGTCAGCTCGGCTGTGTCGGCTGGGACTACGAAAGCGTTCTGACTTTCTTCCGCAAGGCCGAAAACCAGGAGCGGGGTGAGGACGAGTTCCACGGCGTCGGCGGCCCGCTCAACGTCACCGACGCACACTACAAGCACGAAATCATCGATGCGATCATCGAAGCGGCCGTGCAGGCCGGCATTCCGCGCAATCGCGACTTCAACGGCGCGACGCAGGAAGGCGCCGGATACTATCAGGCAACGGTCGGCAAGGGGCGCCGATGGAGCACGCGCGACCGCCTATCTGAAACCGGCTACGAGGTCGCCGGAACCTGGTGATCAAGCCGAACGCGCATGCGACGCGAATCGTCATCGAGAACGGCCGCGCCGTTGGCGTCGAGTTCCGCACGTCCCGCGGCATGGAGATCGCCAGGGCCAGGGGCGAGGTGATTGTCTCCGGCGGCGTTTACGGCTCGCCGCAACTCCTGCTGTTGTCCGGCATCGGACCGGGCGACCATCTGAACGAGATGGGTATCGAGGTCACGCACGACCTCGCTCCGGTCGGCGCCAACCTGCACGACCACTTCAATTCGTATGTCGCCTGGCGCTCGACCAGGACCGGCACTTTCAACGAGCTCCATCGCTCGCCGCTCCGAAAGCTTGCGGCCGGCGCCAGATATTTGGTTGGACGAGATGGGCCGATGACAGCCATCGCCACGCATGCCGGCATCCTGACCCGCACGGACCCCCGCTTCGATCGTCCCGATCTCCAGATCAATACGTATCTCTGGTCGATCGAGACCCGAGACCGCACCGGCATGCACCCCCATAAATGGCCGGGGTTCAGCATGTCTCCCGTTCACTTGCGCCCCGAGGGTCGCGGGCTGGTGAGCCTTGCAAGCCGCGACCCGTTCGCCCCGCCGAGGATCGCGTTCAGGTTCATGGAAACCGCAGATGACGTCGATGCCATGATCAGCGGCGTTCGGCTGGCGCGAAAGCTCGCCGAACAGCCGGCGCTCAAGCCCTATATCGCGGAAGAGGTGGTGCCGGGGCCCGCCGTCCGATCGGAGGAGCAAATCATCGAGGACATCCGCAATCGCGGCGTCTCGAACCTGCATCCTGTCGGCACCTGCAGGATGGGCACGGGTCGCGACGCGGTCGTGGATCCCCGTCTGCGGGTACATGGCATTCGAGGGCTGCGCGTTGCCGATGCCTCCATCATGCCTCTGGTTGTCGGCGGCAACACCAATGCTCCTTCGATCATGATCGGGGAGAAATGCGCAGCCATGGTCCTGGAGGATGCCTGAGGGAGACCAGGTATGGCGGTGCGTGGCTGTTTTTATCACCCAACTTCGGACATCGGCGCACGCCACCGCCGGGTCCGAGGGTGAAAGCCCGGCATACGGGCAACGTCAGATATGCCCGGGCGCACTCCCATTTCCCTCCTCGATGTGACATCATGGGCGCATAACCGGTCCTCCTACGAGCCGGATGGCAGGGAGTGCGAGCAGGGAGTCGTCAGCGATGTCGCTTGCCGAAGCTGTGAATGACAAGGGCGCGCCGGCGCGTGCGCTCTACGACAAGCTCGAGGATCGCGTCCTTGCGCGCGATCAGGTCGGCGCCAGCGAATGCTATTACGATCTGGTGCGCGAGGGCCGGCCGCTCCCCGAGATGCTGCGCGAGGCCGTGCGCATCCACGGGCCCTACACGCACGTGCCTTATCACGAGCGGATCGACGACGGCTTCGTCAACTTCGTCAACAACGACCATTGCCTTTTGAGCGCCCGTGCCACGTTGCACCTGTCGAAGTGGCTGCCCGCGGAGATGGCCGGACTGCCGATGGCGCAGACCATCTGGTACATTCCGACCGGTCTCGACATCTGGAACCAGAAGATCAACAAGGCGCCCGGCCACTACGCCCGCGGCATGGCGCCCCAGAACAGCGCGCCGCCGAAGCCCGTCGTGCACTGGCCGGACCAGGAGGCTGAGCATCTCGACGGGCCGTTGCGCGACCGCCTCGACCACTGGATGACGCTGGTGCATCGCGGCCGCGTGCTCGAAGCCTATCGCGTCTTTCTCGGGCTCATGCAGAACAAGGCCGAGCGCAAGGCGGTGCTCGCCGAACTGGTGTTCGCCGGCCTGATCGATTTGCAGGACCGTGCCTTCCTCAACCGTTCCTATACCACCGGCCACAAGTCCTATCGGGCGCGCGCCACGGTCGAGCTGGGAACGGCCATCGGCTGGGACGACGCCCATGCGGTGCTCTATGCAGGCGCGCTCGATATCGCCGTCGGTCCGCGCTGGTATTCGACTTACGAAATGGCGTGCAACTGCGTGACCCACTACCTCGACCGGCAGAAAATCTCGGCAATTCCCTACGCGGGCACCACGGCCACCGAATTGGCATTGCTTGCAAACTCGGAAGCCCTGACCGCGACCGAGGCGGAGGCATTCCTCGAAGTCGTGCTGCGTCAGCACGAGCCGGCCTATCTCGAGCAGTTGAGCCGGCTCTTGCTCGCGGGCAAAGGGCCGCGCCAGATCCTCGACGTTTTGCAGATCGGCGCCGCACAGGTGTTGCTGGAGACGCAGGACAGCCTCAACTTCTCGATTTCACAACACTGCTACGAATACTGCAACACGCTCGGCTGGTTCTACAATTCCTTCGAGCATCCGCAACGCCTGAAGCTGTTGTACTCGGCCGCCTCATTCCTCAACCGCAACGCCTGGCATCAGAGGAATATCGGCGATGGAAGGACCTCGGTGGCCGAGCTTCCCGCCGGCGCCGAGAAAATGAGCGAGCGGCAACTGCTGGAGCGTACGCTCGCCGCCATCGTCGCCCTCGATGGACCCCAGGCCGTCGCCTGGGCCAGGGCGTATCTCGCAGGCAGCGGCGATCGTCAAACGCTGGTGCAACAGTTGGCGCTGATCGCCTGCCGCCTCGGCAACGACCCGCACAACCAGGAGATCGCGCAGTGCCTGCTCGAGGACTACGCGAAGAACCGCGGTTTCGACCGCGACCGGTTGCTGCTTGCCTGCGTACAGCACACCGCCGCGCACAGGAAGTACGGCGATTTTCTCGAATGCGGCCGCCGCTACGGGCGGGCCATGGACGTTGCCGCGCTGGCGTGAATGTTTCTTGTTTGCGCATGATCTCCGCGCAAACGCGTTCCGCGTTTGTCGCGAGGGAAAACCGCTGCACACTTTTCCGGATCATGCGCCCGCGCGGCGTCGGCTTTCAGTAGCCCCGTTCCCAATCGATGACATTTCGGAGCGGCGCGCCATCGATATAGGCGCGCAGATTGTCGCAGAAGAGATTGGTGGCGCCATGGCGGTCCTGATCGCTGGCAGCCGAGATATGCGGCGTGATCAGCACCCTGGGATCGGACCAGAGCCGTGACGCCGGCGTGTGCTCGAATTCGCCGACATAGACATCGAGCGCCGCGCCGCGCAGATGATCGCGTTGCGAGCGCGTCGGCCAGCGCCTCCTCGTCGACGATCTCACCGCGAGCGACGTTGACGAGCACGCTCCCCGCCTTCATCGCCGCAAAGCGGCCCTTGTCGAACAGACGCGTCGTCTCCGGTGTCCATTGGCAGCAGATCACCACGAAATCGCTCTCCGGCAGGAACCGGTCGAGATCCGCAGGCCCGCCGAGCTCGCTGAATCCCGGTGGCAGGGGCTCGATCCCGGCTGCGCCTGGCGGCGGGTGCCGACGACCCGCATGCCCAGCGCGGCGCAGAGTTTGCCGACATCGAGCCCGATTCCGCCGGCGCCCACGACGCACGCCGTCTTGCCTTCGAGCAGAAGCGGTCGATAGGCGCGATGGTCGAACGCGCCCGCATCGCGATCGACCGCGGCGCGGTGGAGGCCCTTGGCGAAGTGCAAGATGCCGGCCACGCGCATATTCAGCCATCGCCAGCGTATTCCCCAGACCTCGCGAGGTCGTCACCACCACATGGCTGCCCCAGAGATCGCCGAGGAGCAGATTGCTGGCGCCCGCGGGGCGCTGATGAAACCATTTCAACCTCGGCGCCCTGGCGCGCAGATCGAGCGGAAATGGCCAGCCGCCAAGGATGATCTCGGCTTCCGCGAGGAGGCGATCGCGTTGCTCGCGGGTGCCTGCGCCGGCGGCGCCTGGCGCCAAATAGCGTGCCGCGGTGAAGGCCGGCCACGTTTCGCGAATTTCCCCGTCATACCAGCCGCCGGCGTCGGTCAATTCGATCGCCGGATCGACGGCCTCGATCTTCGCGCGATCCTCAGTGCTGATGCGCTGAATAGCCAGGACGTTGATCTTCTGCATGGACATCTTCCCAAACCACTCACATGGAACGACTGTTCTTGTTCTTCCACGCGAGGCTGGGCTGGGGCCAGCAAAGGCGCGCGCAGAGAGGCTGCCGCCCTCACATGTTCGCGTCGCCGTCAGGACCGACGGAGGCGATGCGCACCATGTTGGTGGTGCCGGGAATGCCGAGCGGCACGCCGGCCACGATCAGCACGCGCTGGCCGGCGCGGACAAACCCGTCGCGGAAGGCGATCTTGCCGGCGCGGGCCACCATGTCGTCGAGATCGTGCGCGTCCTCGGCGACCACGCAATGCACGCCCCACACCACCGAGAGCTTGCGTCCTGCGGTGATGTTCGGCGTGATCGCGACGATCGGCGGCTTCGGGCGTTCACGCGCCACGCGGATCGCGGTCGAGCCCGACGAGGTCCAGCAGATCACCGCGGGCAGATCGAGCGTCTCGGCGATCTGCCGCGCGGCGTCCGCGATCGCGTCGCCCGCGGTCGCTTCCGGATCGGGCCGCTGCGCGGTGATGACCTGGCGATAGGTCGGATCGCGCTCCACCTCCTCGCCGATGCGGTTCATGGTCGCGACCGCCTCGACCGGGAATTTGCCGGCCGCCGATTCCGCCGACAGCATGATCGCATCCGCGCCTTCATAGACGGCGGTCGCGACGTCGGAGACTTCGGCACGGGTCGGCACCGGCGCCTGGATCATCAACTCCAGCATCTGGGTCGCGATCACCACCGGCTTGCCGGCGCGGCGCGCCATCCGCGTCATCTGTTTCTGCAGGCTCGGCACGCGTTCCAGCGGCAGCTCGACGCCGAGATCGCCGCGCGCCACCATCAGCGCGTCGGAGGCCTCGATGATTTCGCCGAGGCGGTCGATCGCCTGCGGCTTCTCGATCTTCGCCATCACGGCGGCGCGGCCGCGGATCATCTTCTTGGCCTCGACCACGTCCTCGGCGCGCTGCACGAAGGACAGCGCGATCCAGTCGACGCCGGTGACCAGCGCCGCCTCGAGATCGGCCTTGTCTTTCGGCGTCATCGCCGATACCGGCAGATCGGTGTCGGGCAGGCTGACGCCCTTGCGGTCCGACATCTTGCCGCCGATCACGACGCGGGTGACGGCGCGGTCGGGCGAGCACTCTTCCGCGATCAGCCGCACCTTGCCGTCGTCGAGCAGCAGCGCATGTCCGGGCTTGAGCGCGGCGAGGATTTCCGGATGCGGCAGGTTCACGCGCGAGTCGTCGCCGGGCGCCTTGTCGGAATCGAGCGTAAAACTCTGGCCGTTCTTGAGCTGCACCGCGCCTTCCGCAAACGAGCCGAGCCGCAGCTTCGGCCCCTGCAGATCGACGAGGATGCCGATCGGCCGGCCATAGCTCGCTCTCGACATTGCGGATGGTCGCGACCAGCTCCCGCATCTTGTCATGCGAGGTGTGGCTCATGTTGATGCGGAAGATGTCGGCGCCTGCTTCGAACAGGCGGCGGATCATCGCGCTATCCGAAGATGCGGGACCGAGCGTGGCGAGGATCTTGATACGGCGCAGCCGTCTCATTTCTTGCTTCCGGGAGCTGGCGGCAGGCCAGGCGCGCCCGGCGGCGCTGCACCCGGTGAATTCGGCAGGCCCGGAACGCCGCCGGGGCCGACCGTTCCCGGGATACCGGGAACGCGCTGCTGCTGCGCCGGCTGCTCATTGGCATCGGTGAGTTGCACGGTCCAGGCGCGCTGGTCGCCGGTATCGACTTCGAAGAAGCCGGTGCGGTCGAAGCCGCGCGCCAGGCAATTCTCGGTGCCCTTGATCGTGAACTCCTTGTCGCGCGAGCACATGAAGGCCTGCCCCGACCACTCGCCGCCGCGGTCATAGTCAAGCGCGTAGATGTAGTAGAAGCGCGCCACCAGGGTTCCCTTCAGCAAGGTCTCACAGCTTCGCGAGGACACGTTCCACCAGCCTTCGGTGGTCCATCCTTCCGCGTCCTTGTAGCCGAGCGCGATCCCGACCCGGCTGGCGGTGTTGTTGCACAGACGAAAGTCCGCGCGCGCCGAACCGTTCCCGGCGCAAAGCAGGAAAAGCGCCGTCACAAATGTGACGGCGATCGAACGGGGACGAACGGAATGCCGGGGGATCATTGCGCGAAGCTATATCTCAAATCAGCGACGATTTCGCGTAAGCGGGCGGCGACTGTCAACGGCCAAAGCGGTATTTTCCTGCGCACGTTGGCTGAACGCGGCGCCTTCAAATTCGAGCCCCGCAAGCCGTTGTTTGCGCTGCGATATGGCGGAATCTGTGGCAAGCTCCATATGAACCAGCAACGCCAGCAACGACGGGATTTGAGGCCATGGCCATGGACGACAAGACGCGAACGGAACTCGAAGCCGCCGCCTTCCGCCGCCTGCTCGGGCATCTGCGCGAGCGGACCGACGTCCAGAACCTCGATTTGATGAATCTCGCCGGCTTCTGCCGCAACTGTCTCTCCAACTGGCTGAAGGATGCCGCCGACGAGAAGGGCGTGGCGCTCTCCAAGGACGAGAGCCGCGAGGCCGTCTACGGCATGCCCTACGAGACCTGGAAGTCGAAATATCAGGGCAGCGTCAGCCCGGACCAGTTGGCGGCGATGAAGAAGTCGCATCCCGGGCATTGATCCGGCGCCCTTGCTCCGACTTGCCGAAGTGACGCACTCTCCCGCGTAAACAATTCGGCAGTCGGGGGGATAGGATGAGACAGAGTGTTCTTGCCGTCGCGCTGTTCGCGGCCGGCATCGCCGTGGGGCTGGCCTCTTCGGAGGTAATTCATGCCCAAGCCCCCGCGTTTACGACGAAGCAGGTGCTGCATACCGATCTCGAGAATTTACCGGGGCAGGAAGTGCTGGCGTCCGCGTCGACCTGGCAGCCAGGCCACCGCCTGCCCTGGCACATGCATCCCGACGGGCACGAATTCACCTACGTCATCGAGGGCGAGCAGACGCTGGAGATCGACGGCGTTGGAACGAAAGTCGTGAAGGCCGGCGAGATGCTCTACACGCCGCCGGGCGTGGTCCATTACGGCCGCAACGCGTCCGACAAGGAATTGAAGACGCTGGTGGTGCAAATCAAGCCAAAGGACAAGCCGGTTTTGATCGAGGTCAAACGCTAACTGCTGGTGGTCGTCATCTTCTGTGGGCGCGCTGTGGATGAGCGCGATGTTGCCTTGACCCAAGGAGGGCGAAATTCGAGTGTCGCGGCGCGATGCGTGAAGCGCGCCTCGCATTTGTCAGGTTGATTTCGGGAGTTTGTGATGGCCACCGCCGCTGCCGCCACCAAGGAAGAACACGCGACACGTTTCGCAAAGGACCAGCTCAAGGCCATCATCGAGCGCATCGAGCGGCTGGAAGAGGAGAAGAAAACGATCTCCGACGACATCCGCGACGTCTACGCCGAGGGCAAGGGCAACGGCTTCGACGTCAAGGCGCTGCGCGCCATCGTGCGCCTGCGCAAGCAGGATCCCAACGAGCGGCAGGAGGCCGAGACCATTCTCGAGACCTACATGCAGGCGCTGGGGATGCTTTGAGGCTGGTGCGTTAGCCGCGCTGGTTGCACATTTACCGCCGTCGTCCTCGCGAAAGCGAGGACCCATAACCACAGGCGCGTGTTGCCAAGTTCGCTGCGGCCCCAGCGCACCTCAATCACAAATATCGCTGGTTATGGGTCCCCTGCGTTCGCAGGGACGACAGCGGAGTTTGAGTTACCGCAGCGACGCGGTGCGCAGCGAGAACGACGTCATCTCGAGCCTGGTGGTCGCCGATCCCGAGAAGTGGTCGACGCTCATGCCGAGCAGGGGATCGTCGGAGAAGCTCATCGCAATACGTGGAGACGGGCTTGACGAAGAACGCGCGCATCGCGGTCATGTCGCTGTCGCCCATCACCGTCACCGACATCGCGCGCGTCGCGCTCGGCGCCAGCATCATGATGCGCAACCAGATGTCGCTGCCCTTGCCGGCCGACAGGCGCGTCGCGGTGGTGACGGGATCGTCCTTGCCCGGCCACGCCCTTGGTCGCGATGGTGTTGATCTCGGTTGCAGCAGCCCCGCATTGCGCGCGGGTCGCGCGCTGCGCGGGATCGGCGCGGACGCCGCCACGATGTTGGAGTGATCGACCGGCGAAGTCGAGGGCGGCGCGTAAGCCAGCGCCTGATAGGCCGGCGGTACGCTTGCTGTGACCTGCGGATCGGCGGTCTCGAGCGCCTTGCGCGCGCTGATCGCGGCGACCACTTGCGCCGGTGTCGCCTGCTTCGGAGCGGAATCATCATCCCAGAAGCCGCGGGCATTGATGATGTCGGCGGGCGTCTGCGGCTTCGGCTCGGCTTTATCCGTAACCGGGGTTGGCTGCGCCTTCGGCGGCTGGACCGACTGCACGTCGGCCGAGGCCAGCTGCAGCGCGGGCATCTTCGTGCGCGTCGCCGGTGCGGCGGGTGCGGGCTTTGCGGCCGCGACGACCACAGGCGCGGGCTTCGCCGGCTCGGCAGGCACTGCGGCCTCTTCTTCCTCGTCGTTCGCCTTTGCCTTGCCTTTGCCCTTGAACAGCGAAGCCAGGAAAGACGTCTTGCTGATGGCGGCGGCATCGTCGCCGTCGCCGCGCTTCTCGATATCGGCCTTGGCGAGCTCATAGCCCTTCATCGGCACGCCATTGGTCGGCACATGCACGGTGCGGCCGTCGGGAAAGACCTTAGCGAGCTGGTCATATGTCATCCGCGGCCAGTGGCGGATGCTGCCGGTGTCGAGATGCACGAAAGGCGAGCCGGAGGTCGGATAGAAGCCGACGCCGCCGCGCTGCAGGCGCAGGCCGGCGTAGCGGATCTGCTCCAGCTGAACGCCGGGAATGTAGAAGTCCATCGCATGACCCAGCATGTGCTGGGAGAAGCGCGCCACGCCGGAATTCGCGGAGCGGTGGCGCAGCATGGCGTTGGTGGCGGGGGAACGATACGAGGAGATGATCTGGATCGGCTGTTTGCCGTCGACGTCGCGATAGACTTCCCAGAGGATGTCGAAGAGGTGGCGGTCCATCACGGTCTCGTCCTGGGTGCGCCAGTCGCGGAGAAAGTGATTGAGCTGCTTCAGCGCGTCTTCGTCATACCGGCCGTCGCGCTTGAAGGTGACGGAAAGGTTTTCGTCGGAATGGGTGTGATGGAAGGTGAGGGTACGGGTCTCGTTCTGCGCGGTGGCGTCGTGAACCGAGCCGGCCCCGAGCATCAGCAATGCCGATGCGAGCCCGATGCGGGCTCCAGCCTTGATGCCCATGTTGGGCGCAGACAGCGAGTTGAATTGGCGTGCGAAACCAATCGGCACGATGAGCCCACCCAATCGACGAGCGTTCAGTGGACCTTCCGCCAACCCCTGTAAGGCGAAAGAGAGTGAACGCTTTCTAAAGCGGGATGGTTAATCAATCCTTACCAACCCGCCCCCAAGTTAGGGTTAAGCTAACCGGTCAAGTGTGGCGAAAAAGTGCCGGTTGCCCGCTTTGGGGTGGACAATGGTTAACGTGAAACGGCCCCGCCGGTTGGGCGAGGCCGTTGAGTTTCATGGCGAAATGGCCGGCAGCGCTTACCGGGTCATCACCCGGCGCGGCTGCTGCTGGGCGCGGCGGCCGACCGGGGCGGGCGGCGTCGGAGGTCCGAACAGCCGGTCGAAGAACGACGGCCCGGAATAGCCGCTGGCAAAGACACCCGGCGGCAGGTTCGCCGGCGGACGGCCGCTGCTCGGCTGCGAATGCGCGACCACGTTCTCCAGATCCCTGGCCCGGCCGCTCTTCATCAGCGAGATCATGGTGGCGTCGCGGCCATAGACGTCCTTGCGGAGCTGCAGCTTGCCGGCGTCGTCCACGAACGCGGTCTGGTAGGTGATGTTGACCGGGATCGGCGTCGGGAATTTCAGGTCGATCTCGCTGTGCCCATACATGCCGCGGATCTTCTCCGCCGACCACTTCTCGTTGGGCAGCGCGATGTTGAGCAGCACGGAAGCGTACTGATCGGGATACTGCACACGCATGCAGCCATGGCTGTAGGCGCGCTCGGTCTTCTCGAACAGATACTTGTCCGGCGTGTCGTGCTGATAGACCAGGAACTTGTTCGGGAAGTTGAAGCGGACGCGGCCGAGCGCGTTAGCTTCACCCGGCGGCTGCGAGATGTGGATGCTGCCGTCGGGATTCCTGTCGAGCTTCAGGCCCATGCGCTGCAGCACGGTCGGATCCTGCGCCAAAGCCGGCAGATATTCGTTGTTGACGATCGACGGCGGCACGTTCCAGGTCGGGTTGACCGTGATGTACTTCATCGTCTCGGTCAAAAGCGGCGTCGCATGCTCGCCCGGCTTGCCCGTCACCACGCGCGTAGTCCAGACCTGATCGCCGTGCTGCATCACCTTCAGCGTATAGTCGGGAATGTTCAGGATGACATAGGCATCGCCGAGCGCCGGCACGCCGAGATCGCGCGGCAGCCAGCGCCAGCGCTCCATGTTGGCGAGGACGACGTCGATCTGCTTGTCGCGCTTCGGGCTGTTCAGCACCTTGATGGTGGCATTGTCGAGCGAGCCTGTGACCTTGATGTCGGCGCTGTCCTGGAATTTGCGGACGGCCTCCGAGACCGCGGCGTCGAAGTGCGCGTCGTCGGCGCTCTCGGTGATGCCGAGCTTGGCGCGCAGCTGCGGCACGCGTGGATCTTCCGGCGTGACGGCGGGCTGCTTCTTGTTGGCCGGCTTGAAGGTGAGGGTCGGACCATCGGCGATCGTGATGACCGGGCCGTCACCCTGGCCGCGCAGTTCGGCGAGCTTCTGCTTCAGCTCCTGATAAAGCTTCTGCGGCGGGTTGTAGCTGTCGAGCGTGGCGGAAGCGTCCTTTGCGCCCGTGACATTGGCCAGCACTTCGGCCGGATCGATCGGATGATCCGGATACTGGATGTCGGCGGAGACTTGCGACCAGTGCATGCGGCCGCTCTGCGCCTGGCGCGCATAGTCGAGCATGCTGGCGGTCAGTTTCAGGTCGGCTTCGGCGAGCGCATCGGGCGAGGTCGCGGCGGCGAAATCCGGCACCGGATAGTCGCTTGGATTGAGGCCGTCGGAGCCGGCGTCCTTCAGGCGGGCGATGACGCCCTTGCCGTTATCGGTCAGGCTGCCTGACTGCGTCCACAGCGGCGCGTAGTCGCGCGCGCCATAATACTTCTCCACCGCCGCGCGCTCGGCCTTGCGATCGAAATAGCGCAGCGACTTCGCCGCGAGCATATCTTTCAGCTTGTCGGCGACCGGCTGATCGGCCGCAGGAACGGTGCTGACCTTGACCGGCGGCTCGGCAGCCGGGGCTGCGGCTGTGGCCGGAGCTGCGGTGGCCGGAGCGGCAGGCGCGGCGCTGTCGGTCGACGCGGTGAGCGGCGTGCTCGGCAGCGGCACGCTCGGCGCCATGGTTGCCATTGCAGGCATCGTCGTGCTCGGAACGGCAGGCGCGGGAGCCGCGACATCGATCGGCTTCACATCAGAAGGCTTTACGTCAGAAGGCTTGGCCTCGACGACGGGGGTCGTGGACGCCGTGGTGTCCATCTTGAAATCGCTGGCGGTCGGAGGCGGCAGATTGACCGGCTCGGGGCGCGGGACGGCGGCATCGATCGCGAGTTCGGCGGGAGTGGCTCGATTCGGGCCTTGCGCCATCGCCGAGGTTGCGGACACCGTGAGGAAGGTCGCGGCGACCGCCATCAAGACGCGGTCAAATCCACCACGGTTGTTCGAGTAGTCTCGCATCGTCACCCCCTCTGGGTGAAACCGCCCCGGCAAGGAACAGTTCCGGTTCGTCAGTCCTGGTTGAAGCCAGCTCGTCAGCCTGGCACGCCCGCACGCGACAATCATTTACGCACACCACAGACGGCACAGGCGCCCCTTATCAGCAGACCGGCTTACGCGGGGCAACTCACGACAAACTGACCACAACTCCTTTGCAACGGATGGTGCGCTTTTGCCACGCACACCTCCCTTTGTCTGTCACCTGCAAGCCACGGTTCGAAAGTTCTGCAATGACCGCAGGTTGTGGTCGTTTTTGAGTTCCGATACCCAGCCGCAACAGTCAACTGTTTCGCTTCAATTGGTCTCTTTCGTGTCATCCGGCGAAGGTTCTTGCGCCGGTGCCTCGTCGAGCTTGCGATAGAGCGTGGAGCGGCCGATTTTCAGGCGTCGCGCCACCTCGGACATCTGGCCGCGGTAGTGCGCGATGGCGAAACGGATGATCTCATTCTCCATTTCTTCCAGCGGGCGCATCTCGCCGGCGCTGGTCAGCATCGTCAGCGTGCCATGAGCGGGCAGGGGAGCGATTGGTATCTCAATACCGGAAACGATTGCGGGCGCGGTGTGCTGGATCGCCGGCGACACCACCAGCGGCTCGCCTGGCGCGTGGGGTGCGACGGTCGCGTGAGAAGGGAGCGAGGGGAAGTCCGAGAACTCAAGCTGGTCGCCATCGCTCATGACGACCGCCCGATAGACCGCATTCTCGAGCTGGCGGATATTGCCGGGCCAATCGAGCTGGGCAAGATGCGCCATCGCCTCACCGGTGATGCCGGTGATGGTCCGATTCTCCTCGGCACCGAACCGGGCGAGGAAATGCCGCAACAGATGCGGGATGTCTTCGCGCCGCGCACGCAGCGGCGGGATCGTCAGCGGCAGCACATGCAGGCGGTAGAACAGGTCTTCGCGGAAGTGACCGCTTTTGACGCGATCGAGCAGCTTGCGGTTGGTCGCCGAGATGATGCGGACGTCGACCTTGACCGGCTTGCGTCCGCCGACCGGTTCGACTGCGCCTTCCTGCAACGCGCGCAGCAGTTTCACTTGCGCGGCCAGCGGCAGTTCGGAGACTTCGTCGAGGAAC
This sequence comes from uncultured Alphaproteobacteria bacterium, assembly GCA_963732085.1. Classification (GTDB taxonomy): domain Bacteria; phylum Pseudomonadota; class Alphaproteobacteria; order Rhizobiales; family Xanthobacteraceae; genus Bradyrhizobium. The sequence goes on from CAVSYJ010000005.1 coordinate 1,093,434, forward strand.
AGCGTGCCGCCGCTGGCTTCGACGAACTTGCCGGTATGGCGCTCGGTCGCGCCGGTGAAGGCGCCCTTCTCATGGCCGAACAGGATCGATTCCACGAGATTGTCGGGGATCGCGCCGCAATTGACCGCGACGAACGGCTTCGCTTTGCGCTCGCCGCTGCCATGAATGGCGCGGGCGAACAATTCCTTGCCGACACCGGATTCGCCCTCGATCAGCACCGGGATCTGCGAGGAGGCCGCCTTCTGCGCGGTGCGCAGCACCGAGGCCATTGCCTCGTTGCGGGTGATGATGTCGGAGAATGTCAGCCGGCCTTCACGGCTGTGACGGATGCGCTGCAATTCGCCCTTCAGCGCGCTGGTGTTGAGCGCATTGCGCAAGGACACCTGCAGCCGCTCCATGCCGACCGGCTTGACCACGAAATCCATCGCGCCGGCGCGCATCGCCGAGATCACATTGTCGATACCGCCATGGGCGGTCTGCACGATCACGGGGATAGTGAGGCCGGCCTCGCGGATCCTGGCCAGCACGCCCATGCCGTCGAGGCCGGGCATCACGAGGTCGAGCACGACGGCATCGATCGCGGGCGCATCGGGGGCCGTCAGCAGGGCGATCGCAGCATCACCGCTCTCGACCACCACCGCCTCATAGCCGCATTTCTGCACCATGTTCTCGACCAGACGGCGCTGTACGGCGTCGTCGTCGGCGATCAAAATGCTGGCAGCCATGGTTTTCCCCGCACGTTACGACTATCTGTATCGAATCGGGGCACTGTCGCCGATGCCGATTAACGCGCGCTTAAACCTTGCCATCCCGCCCCCACTCCATTCCGACTGACAGGTTTTCAACACGATGACGTCTACGTCTGCTCTCCGCAAACCCAATTCAGCCAAGCCCAGCGCCAAAGCGAAGATCAAGACCGGCAAATTACCGGAATGGAACCTCGGCGATCTCTATGCCGGCATCGACGCGCCCGAGATCGCGCGCGACCTTGCGAAGATGGATGCCGAATGCGTCGCGTTTGAGACCGACTACAAGGGCAAGCTCGCCGACAAGACCGCGGGCGAGGGCGGCGGCGAATGGCTTGCGGACGCGGTGAAACGCTACGAGGCGATCGACGATCTCGCTGGCAGGCTCGGTTCCTACGCCGGCCTCGTTCACGCCGGCGACAGCGTCGATGCCGCGATCTCGAAATTCTACGGCGACATTTCCGAGCGGCTGACGGCGGCTTCGACGCACCTGTTGTTCTTTGCGCTCGAGCTCAACCGGATCGACGATGCCGTGGTCGCGCGGGCGATGCAGACGCCGACGCTCGCCCACTACCGTCCCTGGATCGAGGATTTGCGGAAGGAAAAGCCGTATCAGCTCGAGGACCGCATCGAGCAGCTGTTTCACGAGAAGTCGCAAACCGGCTATTCGGCTTTCAACCGCCTGTTCGACCAGACCATCTCTGCGCTGCGCTTCAAGATCGGAGCCAGGGAGCTCGCGATCGAGCCGGCGCTGAGCCTGCTGCAGGACCGCGACGGCAAGAAACGCAAGCTCGCCGCGGAAGCGCTGGCCAAAACGTTCAAGACCAATGAACGAACGTTTGCGCTGATCACCAACACGCTCGCCAAGGACAAGGACATCTCCGACAGCTGGCGCGGATTCAAAGACGTCGCCAACTCCCGCCATCTCAACAATCGCGTCGAGCGTGAGGTGGTCGACGCGCTGGTCGCCTCGGTGCGGTCCGCCTATCCAAGACTGTCGCATCGCTACTATCGGCTGAAGGCAGGCTGGTTCAAAAAGAAGAAGCTCGCGCATTGGGACCGCAACGCGCCGCTGCCTTTTGCCGCGACCGCCGCGATCGCCTGGCCCGAAGCGCAGAACATGGTGCTGACGGCCTATCGCGGCTTCTCGCCTGACATGGCCGATATTGCCGCGCGGTTTTTCAGCGATCGCTGGATCGATGCGTCGATACGCCCCGGCAAGGCGCCGGGCGCGTTCTCGCATCCGACCACGCCATCGGCGCATCCCTATGTGCTGCTGAACTATCAGGGCAAACCGCGCGACGTGATGACGCTCGCCCACGAGCTCGGTCACGGCGTGCATCAGGTGCTGGCGGCGAAGCAAGGTGCGCTGATGGCGCCGACGCCGCTGACGCTGGCCGAGACCGCCAGCGTGTTCGGCGAGATGCTGACCTTCCGCCGGCTGTTGTCACAGACCAGGAATGCGAAGCAGCGCCAGGCGCTGCTCGCCGGCAAGGTCGAGGACATGATCAACACCGTGGTGCGTCAGGTCGCGTTCTATTCGTTCGAGCGCGCGGTCCATACCGAGCGCAAGAACGGCGAACTGACCGCGGAACGTCTGGGCCAGCTCTGGCTGTCGGTGCAGGGCGAGAGCCTGGGGCCGGCGATCGAGATCAAGCCGGGCTATGAGACCTTCTGGATGTACATCCCGCATTTCATCCACTCGCCGTTCTATGTCTACGCCTACGCCTTCGGCGATTGCCTCGTGAACTCGCTCTATGCGGTCTACGAAACGGCGGCGGACGGCTTCGCGGAGCGCTATCTCGCCATGCTCGCGGCTGGCGGCACCAGGCATTATTCGGAGCTGCTCAAACCGTTCGGCCTCGACGCGAAGGACCCGAAATTCTGGGACGGCGGGCTGTCGGTCATCGCAGGGATGATCGACGAGCTGGAGGCGATGAGTTGAGGCGTAAAACAATTGTTGAACGAACGACCGAAATCTGTTATACATCTGTATAACGGAGATTGGCCATGACTGACACGCCCAAGGATACCAAGAGCGAATTCCAGCACCTTGCAGGTCCGCAAGATCGGCAATTCCATCGGCTTCATCCTGCCGAAGGAGACGGCTGTGCGCCTCGATCTCAAGGAGGGCGATCAGCTGTTCCTGGTGGATCAGCCGGATGGCGGCATCGTTCTCACCCGGAACGATCCGGACTTCGAACGGACGATGGAGATCGCCCGCAAGCTCATGGACAAATACCGCGATACGCTCGCGGCGCTCGCCAAATGAGCCAGGCTGAAGAGCCGCTCTGGATTACCTACGAACAAGCCGTTGCGATCCACGGCGAGCAGCTCCGCCGCTTCGGCGGCGCGCCCGGCTTGCGCGACGAAGGCATGTTGCGATCGGCACTGGAACGTCCAGTCAACAAGTGGACCTATGAGCAGGCGCCGCTGGCGGAGCTTGCGGCCGCCTATGCCTTTGGGCTCGCCAAGAACCACGCTTTTGTCGACGGCAACAAGCGCATCGCCTTCATGGCCATGATGACGTTCCTGCATAAGAACGGCGTGCCGTTCGCGCCTGATCCTGCGCAGTCGACAGTCATCATCCTTGGGCTTGCCGCGGGGGAGGTCGGCGAGGAGAGCCTGACGCGCTGGATCAGGGACAACTGGCCGGCGAAATGAGCGGTATGCTGTGCCGGACTGCGTGTTGAGGCGTTGCCCTGCCGTCGGCTTTGCGGTATTTCGGCCCGAGAAATCGACCTCACTGGGGACAGCAATGGCAGACCATAGCGAAGTGGCCTACTCGACCGCCGACGGCAACGACTACGAAGCGCATGAAGCGACCTACGAGGGCTTCATCACACTCGTGAAATACGGCTCGGCAACCGTCGCCCTGATCCTGATCCTGATGGCGTACTTTCTGGTCTGATCCGCGGTTCCTGCGCCGCGCAGCACCCGAAAAAGTCGCACTAGTGCCGCCGATCTGAAGTCCCTGACTCACTCGCGGCAAAATCGGGTTCAGGGACTTCAGATCGAAAGCGGCACTAAAATCATAGATTTGCTAGTGCCCATGACTTTCCGAAGTCCGCGAAAAGGTGTTGCGGCGATGTAGCGCGGACTTCGGAAAGTGGGCACTAGTTACAAAACCGGTGTTCATCCCTGCGGAAATCGCGCTAGTTTGACTTGAAGCGCGCACCTTGCCCGCCGGAGGCCTCATGAAGATTGCCGTCGCCAAGGAAATCGATCCCTCCGAGCCGCGAGTCGCGATTTCGCCCGACACGATCAAGAAGTTCAAGGCGATCGGCGCCGAGGTCGCGGTCGAACCCGGCGCCGGCATCAAGTCGGGCCTGCTGGATTCCGATTTCACCGCCGCCGGCGCCACCGTCAGCGCGGATGCGTTGAAAGACGCCGATCTCATCATCAAGGTGAAACGACCGGAAGCATCCGAGCTTGGGAACTACAAGCGCGGCGCGCTGGTGATCGCGATCATGGACCCTTACGGCAACGACGCCGCGCTGAAGGCGATGGCGGATGCCGGGGTTGCCGCCTTTGCCATGGAACTGATGCCGCGCATCACCCGCGCCCAGGTGATGGACGTGTTGTCGTCACAGGCGAACCTCGCCGGCTATCGCGCCGTCATCGAAGGGGCCGAAGCCTTCGGCCGCGCCTTCCCAATGATGATGACCGCGGCGGGCACCATTCCGGCCGCGAAGGTCTTCGTGATGGGTGTCGGCGTCGCCGGCCTGCAGGCGATCGCGACGGCGCGCCGGCTTGGCGCCATCGTCACCGCGACCGACGTGCGGCCCGCGACCAAGGAACAGGTGGAATCTCTCGGTGCCAAATTCCTCGCCGTCGAGGACGAGGAGTTCAAGAACGCGCAGACCGCCGGCGGTTACGCCAAGGAGATGTCGAAGGAGTATCAGGCCAAGCAGGCCGCGCTCACCGCCGAGCACATCAAGAAGCAGGACATCGTGATCACCACCGCGCTGATCCCCGGCCGGCCCGCGCCCAAGCTCGTTTCCGGTGAGATGGTGAAATCGATGCGGCCGGGCTCGGTGCTGGTCGATCTCGCCGTCGAGCGCGGCGGCAACGTCGAGGGCGCCAGGGCCGGCGAGGTTGCCGAGGTCGATGGCGTCAAGATCGTCGGCTACACCAATGTCGCCGGCCGCGTGGCCGCCTCGGCCTCCAGCCTCTACGCGCGCAACCTGTTCTCGTTCATCGAGACGCTGGTCGACAAGGCCAACAAGACGCTCGCCGTCAATTGGGACGACGAACTGGTGAAGGCCACCGCGCTCACGAAAGACGGTGCGGTGATTCATCCGAACTTCCAGCCGAAAGCCTGAGGAGAGAAGCCATGGAGCATGCCGCTCAAGCCGTCGATCCCTTCGTGTTCCGGCTGTCGATCTTCGTCCTCGCCGTGTTCGTCGGCTATTTCGTGGTGTGGTCGGTGACCCCCGCGCTGCATACGCCGTTGATGTCGGTGACCAACGCGATCTCCTCGGTGATCGTGGTCGGCGCGCTGCTCGCGGTTGGCGTCGGCATGATCTCCAGCGGCTCGGGATGGGCGCGCGGCTTCGGCTTCATCGCGCTGATCTTCGCCTGCGTGAACATCTTCGGCGGCTTCCTTGTCACCCAGCGCATGCTGGCGATGTACAAGAAGAAGGTAAAGTGAGCGGCGTGATGAAGACAAAGGGGGTCTCTCGATGAACGCCAATCTCGCAGCCGTCCTGTACCTCGTGGCGGGCGTGCTCTTCATCCTGTCGCTGCGCGGGCTGTCGAGCCCGGCAACATCCCGCCAGGGTAATTTCTTCGGCATGATCGGCATGGCGATCGCGATCGTGACCACGCTGGCGAGCCATCCGCCGGCCGACGGCATCGCCTGGTTGCTGGTCGTGCTTGGTGTCGCCATCGGCGGATCGATCGGCGCCGTCATCGCGCGCCGGGTGCCGATGACCTCGATGCCCGAGCTTGTCGCCGCCTTCCACTCGCTGGTCGGCATGGCCGCGGTGCTGGTCGCCGCCGGCGCATTCTATGCGCCGGAAGCCTTCGACATCGGCACGCCCGGCCATATCCATCCGCAGAGCCTGGTCGAAATGTCGCTCGGCGTCGCCATCGGCGCGCTGACCTTCACCGGCTCGGTGATCGCGTTCCTGAAACTGTCGGCGCGGATGAGCGGCGCGCCGATCATCCTGCCGTTCCGTCATATCATCAACATCGCGCTCTTCATCGCGCTGGTCGTCTTCATCGTCGGCCTGGTGCTCTCGGGCAGCGCACTCGATTTCTGGCTGATCACCATCATCGCGCTGACGCTCGGCGTGCTCATGATCATCCCGATCGGCGGCGCCGACATGCCGGTCGTGATCTCGATGCTCAACTCCTATTCCGGCTGGGCCGCGGCCGGCATCGGCTTCACGCTCGGTAACTCGGCGCTGATCGTCACCGGCGCGCTGGTTGGCTCCTCCGGTGCGATCCTGTCCTACATCATGTGCCACGCGATGAACCGCTCCTTCATCTCGGTCATCCTCGGCGGCTTCGGCGGCGAGACGGCAGCCGCAGGCGCCGGCACCGGCGAAGTGCGCCCGGTGAAACTCGGTTCGGCAGACGATGCCGCCTTCATCATGAAGAACGCGCAGAAGGTCATCATCGTACCCGGTTACGGCATGGCGGTCGCTCAGGCGCAACACGCCCTACGAGAAATGGCCGACACGTTGAAGAAGGAAGGCGTCGAGGTGAAATACGCCATTCATCCGGTCGCGGGCCGCATGCCCGGCCATATGAACGTGCTGCTCGCCGAAGCCAACGTGCCCTATGACGAGGTGTTCGAGCTCGAGGACATCAACTCCGAGTTCGCGCAGGCCGACGTCGCCTTCGTGATAGGCGCCAACGACGTCACCAATCCGGCGGCGGAAGATGACAAGACCTCGCCGATCTACGGCATGCCGGTGCTGCAGGTCTGGAAGGCCGGCACCGTGATGTTCATCAAGCGCTCGCTGGCATCGGGCTATGCCGGCATCGACAATCCGCTGTTCTATCGCGACAACACCATGATGTTGCTCGGCGACGCCAAGAAGATGACCGAGAACATCGTCAAGGGCATGTAGCGCTCGCGACGAGGAGCCATGACCGTCCTGAAATGGATCGTCATTCTCGCCGGTCTCGGCTATGTCGGGGTCGTTGCCGCGATGTATCTTGCGCAGCGCTCGTTCATCTATCCGATTCCGAGCGCGACCCGGACGACGCCGAAAGCGGCCGGCTTCGCGCAGGCCGAAGAGCAATTCCTGACGACAGCGGATGGCGAGCGCGTGATCGTGTGGCACGTGGCGCCGCGGGCCGGCCGTCATGTGGTGGTCTATTTTCCGGGCAATGGCGATACGCTTGCCGGCAGCGCGGGCCGGTTCGAAGCAATCACCGCCGACGGCACCGGCCTGGTTGCGCTGTCCTATCGCGGCTATGCGGGTTCGAGCGGAAGCCCGAGCGAGCAGGGGCTGCTGAGCGACGCCGCCGTGACCTATGCCTTTGCGGCGGCGATGTATGATCCCGCCCGCATCGTGCTCTGGGGTTTCTCGCTCGGCACCGGAGTTGCTGTGGCTGTGGCGGCGGAGCATCCGCTCGGCGGGCTGATCCTGGAAGCGCCCTATACATCGATCGTGGATGTCGCCGCGGCGGCGTTTCCTTATCTACCGGTACGCTATCTGCTCAGGGATAGGTTTCGATCCGACCAACGCATCGACCGGGTCACCGCACCGCTCCTGATCATGCATGGTCGACGGGACGAGACCATCCAGATCGCTTTCGGTGAGCGGCTGTTCGCAATGGCTCGGGAGCCGAAGCAGTTCGTGCGTTTCGATGGCGGAGGGCACGCCGATCTCGGTAACTTCGGCGCGATCGAAACCGCTCGACAATTCATCGGCGCTTTGAAAGGCTGATGCTGCTTGAAGAGGCCATCCGAATGAGCGCACACGCCCCGATGCCGAAATCGGCATGGATGTTTCCCGCTCTCGCGGTGCTGCTGTTCGCGGCCGTGACCGCGACGGGCTACAGCTTCACGCCCTCGCCAAGCGGGATCGTGTTCGCCGCTGTCCTGCTGGTGATCCTGTTCGGCACGGTGTTCGCCGCCGTGCATCATGCCGAAGTGATCGCGCACCGGATCGGCGAGCCCTACGGCACACTGCTGTTGACGCTGGCCGTCACCATCATCGAGGTCGCGCTGATCGCCACCCTGATGCTCGGCGACACCGCGGTGCCGGCGCTGGCGCGCGACACCGTGTTTGCGGTGGTGATGATCGTCTGCAACGGCCTGGTCGGCGTCTGCATTTTTGTCGGCGGGATCCGCTATCGTGAGCAGGATGTCCAGGTCTCCGGCGCCAACGCCTATCTCAGCGTGCTGTTCACGATGGCAACCATCACGCTGGTGCTTCCCGACTATACGTTGACCACGCCCGGACCGGTCTATTCGGCGGCGCAGCTGACCTTTGTCAGCGTCGTCACCATCCTGCTTTACGCGGTCTTCCTTTACATCCAGGTCAGCCGGCATCGCGATTTCTTCGTGCGTGAAGCGCCGGGCCTCACCGACGACAGCCAGCCAATCTCGGGCCGCGAACTTGCGCTCAGTGTCGCGCTGCTGCTGGTTTCGCTGCTCGCAGTGGTGCTGCTGGCGAAAAAGTTCTCGCTGGTCGTCGATGCCGTAACCGCGGCGATCGGTGCGCCTGCCGCCTTTGCCGGCGTCGTTGTGGCGCTCCTGATCCTGCTGCCGGAGGGCGTGGCCGCGGTCACTGCCGCGCGCAAGAACGACCTCCAGAAGAGCATTAATCTGGCGCTCGGCTCGTCGCTCGCCACCATCGGCCTGACGATCCCTGCGGTCGCCACGGCCGCCTATGTGCTCGACAAGGAACTGGTGCTGGGATTGAACGGGCAGAGCACCGTGCTGCTGGTGTTGACCTTCATCCTGAGCATGCTGACCTTCGGCACCGGCCGTACCAACATCCTGTTCGGGCTGGTCCACATGGTGGTGTTCGCCGTCTTCGTGTTCATGGTCTTCGTGCCGTAGGAGCGCTCCGATGTTGCCCGCCCAATCCGAGGTCCAGGTCGACACCCCTGAGGTTCGCGTCACCCAGTGGCGGCTCGTGCCGGGCAGCGCCACCGGCCATCACATCCACGAGATGGACTATGTGATCGTCCCGGTGACCGCGGGCGAGATGACCATCGTGGCGCCCAATGGGGAGCGTTCCAAGGCGCAGCTTGCGGCCGGAAAATCCTACTTTCGGAAGGCCGGCGTGGAGCACGACGTACTTAACGAAACGGCAACAGAGATCGTGTTTCTTGAGGTCGAGCTGAAGCCGTAACCCACGAGTTCAGCCAATTGCCATCTGCCTGCCGCAGTTGATCCCTTAATGTGCCTCAAAGTTCCCGCATCAAAGCCATTGGGGAGTGTGGCCGGAATGCTGAATTATCTGAAGAAATTCGCGATGGAGATCCTGCCGTCGGTGGCTGCGACCATCATCGGCGCCTACATCGTCAATCATTACATCAATGCGAAGCCGGCCGACGCGCCGGCCGCCGCCGCCGTGTCGACGGTTTCTCCCAAAACCAAGGCTGCCCCGAAGCCGGCTTCGGCCGAGACTGCCGCCATCCCCGAATCCGGTATCAAGGCCAAGGGCATCTCCGAGCGCGCGATGATGGAGAATCGCGCGGCCGAGAAGCCGTCGGAGGTGAAGCCTGACGCCAAGCCGTCCGAGGCGACTGCCGAGACCAAGCCCACTGAAGCCGCCAAGCCTTCTGACGCTAAGCCGTCCGAGGTCGCGACCGCTCCGCACCGCCGCGACGCCGCCGACCTCGCCCGCGCCGCGATCGAACGGCTGCGTGGTTCCAAGGATACTGCAAAGGACACCGCGCCTCGCCCGCAGGAATCTCCGCGAGTCCAGGAAGCGGCCCGCACGCCGCCGGCCGCTCCCGCCGCACCGCGTATCGAAGAAGCCCCGCGCACCGTCGTGGCTGCTCCGGCGCCGCAGCCGGCCGCCGCTCCGGAGGCGCTACGCCCGCTGCCGCCGCCGATCACGGTTTCCGCGCCGACAACTGACCCGCAGATCGCCGGCGGCCTGCCCGCGAACCCGCCCTACACCGCCTCGGTCGATCCGAACCGGCCAGTGCCCCCGGCCGAGATTCCGCCTGCGCCGCCGCGTCCCCCGCTCGATCTCAAGGCCGATGCGGACAAGCTTGCGAGCCGCACCACCAACATGGCGCAGGACGTGCTGGCGAAGACCAAGAACATGTTCCATGCGCTCTTGCCGAACACCGACCGGCAGAGCAGCAGCGCCAGCCAGTTCACTGACTAACACCCATCCGGCTATTCAGAACGTCTCGTAGGTCTGGCCCGGCTTGCCGCCGACGCGCGCAAAGCCGGTGCGTGCGGTTTCATCTTTCGGACGCAGGTTGATCGCCCGCCCGTAGGAGCCCGCGGCCTTGCTCTTGTCGCCGAGCCGCTCATAGGCAAGGCCCCGCGTCAGCCATGCCTGCGGGTTCTGCGGATCGGCCTGCACGGCCTCGTCGAGGTCGGCAGCCGCTTCCTTCGGCCGGTCGGTCGCGAGATAGCTCAGCGCACGCGCGAGCAGGGGCTCGCCCTGTTGCGGCACCAGGCCGCTCGCCGCGGTGAAATCGTCGATCGCATATTGGTGCTGCTTCTCGGCCTGATAAAGCAGGCCGCGATTGTAATAGGCCTCGGCATTGTCGGGCGCGAGCGTGATCGCCTTGTTGAAATCGGCGAGCGCCTCCGCCGGCTGCTTGCGCGCCTTGTAGACCATGCCGCGGCCGAGATAGGCGGGCGCGTAGTTGGCGTCGAGCGAGATCGCGCGCTCATAATCGGCCATCGCCTGGTCGAGCCGTCTGGTCTGCCGGTAGATCAGGCCGCGATTGGCATAGGCCTGGCCGTAATTCGGATCGAGGCCGATCGCCTTGTTGAAATCGGCCAGCGCCTCGTCGGTCTTGCCGGCCTGGGCCAGCACCGAGCCGCGCATGTTGTAGGCCTGCGGATCGTTCGGGTGGCTTTTGATCGTCTCGGAGAGCGAGGCGATGTTGGTCGAGGAGGTGAGCTTGGCCGGCTCGGGTGCGGCGCTGGTAGACGAAGGCGTCAGCGATCCCAGATTGATCGAACAGCCGCCAGCGGCCAGCGCCAGTGCAATCGCGCAATGGCGGATGTGCCGTCGCGCAGGCGCGCATGCTCCGGACCAGAAATGGGCAACCGGGATGGCCATCGATACGAAAAACTCACGCGCAACAACCGGAAGCTTGATTCGTATTCCGCGGTACGCACGCAAAATACAGCCGGCAAAAACAAAAACGCGGACCCGAAGGCCCGCGTTGGTAAACTCGAAATCGCTCTGATCAGCGCATGCCGCCGCGCGACCCGCCGCCGGGGCCGCCACGGCCGCCGCCCGCGCCGCCGCGCTCGCCACCGGGACCTGCGCCGAACACCGGCTTCGGCTTCATCGGCAACAGACCTTCGCGCTGCAGCTTCTTGCGCGCGAGCTTGCGTGCACGACGCACGGCTTCGGCCTTTTCGCGGGCCTTCTTCTCGGAGGGCTTTTCGTAGTGACCGCGGAGCTTCATCTCGCGGAAGATGCCCTCGCGCTGCATCTTTTTCTTCAGCGCCTTGAGGGCTTGATCGACATTGTTATCGCGAACGAGAACCTGCACGCGGCATCCTCTTTTCAGTGTTCGGAGTGGAATTAGGTCAGGCTCAGGGGCGGGAAATAGACCACGCCCTTGGCCTTGAGCGCGCGGATGTATCAGACAAAAGTGGAAATGTCCACCTCAAGGAGGGCAATAAGTTCAGCACCTGCCTTGCAAAATCGCGCTGATTTGAAGGCTCACGCCCCTTTGGGCGGCACCACCTGGGTGACGTGGCCCATCTTGCGGCCCGGCCGAGCGGACGCCCTTGCCATAGAGGTGGACGGTCGCGCCGGGCACCGCGAGCCATTGCTCATAGGAATTGATCTCGTCCCCGATCAGATTGGTCATGGTGACCTCGCCATGACGCAGCGGCTTGCCGAGCGGCCAGCCGGCAATCGCCCGAATGTGCTGCTCGAATTGCGAAACCGAGGCACCGTCCAGCGTCCAATGGCCGGAATTGTGCACCCGCGGGGCGATCTCGTTGACCAGGATCTTCGGCCCGTTCTCGCTCTCCAGCACGAACATCTCGACCGCGAGCACGCCGACATAGTCGAGCGCGCCGGCGATCTTGCCGGCGACGTCGCGGGCCTCCTGCGCAAGCCGCTCCGGAATCGCGGCCGGCGCGCGCGACACCTTCAGGATGTGATCGCGGTGCTCGTTCTCGGTGACGTCGAAGCATTCGACCTCGCCGTCGGCCGAACGCGCCGCGATCACGGAGATCTCGCGCTCAAACGGAATGAAGGCTTCGAGGATCGCGGACTTGGTGCCGAGATCGGCCCAGATGCGATCGGGATTGTCGCCCTCGCGGATGATGGCCTGGCCCTTGCCGTCATAGCCGAAGCGGCGGGTCTTGAGCACGGCGGGCAAGCCGATCTTCTGGATCGCCGTGCGCAGGCCGGCGGCCGTCGACACGTCGGCATAATCGGCGGTGCCGATGCCGAGCCGCGTGACGAAGTCCTTTTCCGCCAGCCTGTCCTGCGTGGTCTCGAGGATCCTGTGGTCGGGCAGCACCGGCCGCCGCGCGCCGAGGATCAGCGCGGCCGAGGCCGGCACGTTCTCGAACTCATAGGTGATGACGTCGACGTCATTGGCGAACAGCTCGAGCGCCTCGACATCGGCATATTCGGCGCAGGTCGCGTTCAGCACGACGTCGAAGGCCGGCGAGTCCGGATCGGGCGAGAACACCTGGCAGCGCAGGCCGAGCCGCGCCGCCGCCATTGCCAGCATCCGGCCCAGTTGCCCGCCGCCGAGGATTCCGATGGTGTCGCCGGGCTTCAGCTTCACCGCCTTGGTGTCGCTCACGCCGAATTCCTCCGGACGCTCGGCGACAGCGTCGGTGCGCTTCTTGCGCCAGGCGGCGAGCCGCTTGGCAAGCGCGGCATCGTTCAGCGCCAGCACGCTGGCCGCGAGCAGCGCCGCGTTGATGGCGCCGGGCTTGCCGATCGCGAGCGTGCCGACCGGGACGCCGGCCGGCATCTGCACGATGGAGTAGAGCGAATCGACGCCTGCCAGCGCCTTGGATTCGACGGGAACGCCGAACACCGGAAGTTCCGTCATCGACGCGGTCATGCCCGGCAGATGGGCCGCGCCACCGGCGCCTGCGATGATGATCTTGTAGCCGGCGGCCTTCGCGCCCTTGGCAAAAGCGACCAGCCGATCGGGCGTGCGATGCGCCGAGACGATCCGCTTGTCGCAGGCGACGCCGAGTTCCCCGAGCGTCTCGGCCGCGTGCCGCATGGTGTCCCAGTCGGACTGGCTTCCCATGATGATGGCGACGGCAGCGGACATTGGGTTAATTCTCTCAAGAATCCAGAAAGTTAGGCCGATTATAGGGTCGGACCTGATGGCGGCAAGGCGTGGCAGGGAAGAGGGAATGCACTATCCTGTCTTGGTGAATCCCGGCAAGTCAGGAAATGCGGATTAGGCCGAAGAATGCCCATGAAAAAGCGGACCCCTGCTCGGCCTCGCAAGTCACGCAAACAGAGTAAACGCGCCGCGCCCAGGCGCGCGCGGGTGGCCGAGGCGGCCAAAACGACGATCCGGCGGCTCCGCGGCGAATTGGCGCGCGCGCTCCGGAAGATCGAGGAACTGCAGGCGTCCGCAGACACCGACTTTCTGCTCGGCATTCCCAATCGGCGCGGCTTCGAGCGCGAACTCGCCCGCGCGCTGGCCTACATCAAGCGCTATCGCGCCTCCGGCGCGCTGGTCGTGCTCGACGTCGATCGCCTGAAGCCGATCAACGACAGCTTTGGACACGCCGCGGGCGACCAGGTGTTGAAGGCGATCGTTGCCGTTCTCACGTCGCAGGTGCGCTCCTCCGATATCGTCGGCCGGCTCGGCGGCGACGAGTTCGCGCTGCTGTTGTGGAATCTCAGCGAGACCGATGCGAAGGCCAAGGCGGCCGCGCTCGAAGAGACGATCGACCGGCTGACCTTTCAATTTCGGGGCAGCACGATTACGGCCGGCGCTTCCGCCGGTGTCGCGATGCTGGGGGCGCATGCGGAAGCAGGCCGTGTGCTGGAGGAAGCCGACAGCGCGATGTATGTGCGCAAAGCACAGCGGCGGCATGAGGCGTGATCGAAGGCCCTTCCAGGCTTGCTTCACGGGCTTCGCAGGTCCGGGCCGTCGCAACGCGTGAGCGCGAAGTCGGAAGCGAAGCAATGCAGGAAGCAGCACAAAAAGGCTGGGTTGCCTCGTGGCGGAGTTTATCATGGGCGGCCGAAAGGCCGGACCCGTTGGCTCCTCGCGATGACAGAACCCTCATCTCACAGCCCGCTCAAATCGTTCGGCACGTTGCCATAAGCCCTGAGCAGTTTCGCGTCGCTGAACTCGCCCATCATCGGATCGCCGCTGCGGCTGAACGCCACCGCCCCGATGTGCCCTGCCGCGCGCGATAAAATCTCGGCGCGCCGCAGCGCCGTGGTCGCGCTCTGGCATTCCTCGGCGGCACCCGCGATCATCTCGCCGCTATCGTCCTGCAGGAACGGCATCGCGACATAGTAGGTGATGTCGGCCATCTCCGTGCTCCGTCAGGCGGCGTTGCTTTCACTGCGCGGCGACTTGCAGCGGCGCGCAGCCGGAGGAGATCGCAACCTGCAATTCGGTCAACTCTGCTTCGAGATACTCATTGGCCATGATCAGCGCTTTGATGGTGGAGCGCAGATTGCCGTCGCACATCGCGATCGCCTGGTCGCAGGCCTTCTCATACTGGCTGTTGTCGAACGGGGGCATGGTCACGGACATGGCGCGATCCTCGGGCAGGGGGGTCTGGGGCGCTATGTTCTCTTTTTGTTCTAGTAGAGTCAAGCCGGGTTTTCGCGCGGCGCACACACTTGAACGCGCCCGACCGGTCAGGCGATGATGTCGGGGGTAATCTGGTCTTCGATGAAGGCGATGCGGTCGCGCAGCTGCAACTTGCGCTTCTTCATCCTTTGCAGGCGCAACAAATCCGGGGCCGGCGATTGATGCAGCGCATCGATCGCCGCGTCCAAATCCCTGTGCTCCTGCTGCAGCCGCATCAACTCGGCATGCAGCTCGCGCTCATCTTCGTCGGTCATGGTGCACGTTAACCGAAAAACGCGATGAGATTGCGAACCGTTGTGGATACCCTGTGGGCAATATTGCCCCGGAAGCGTCCTTGCGCAAGGCAGCCGAACACCGCCAAGGTCCTGCAGGGCTTGGCAAAGTCGCAATTACAACCCTGTCCGCCGCCACTGGTTCCAGCTCACGGTTCTTTACATTCGGGTGTCAAAAAATGAGGCGGCCGATTCGGATCACCATCGACAGATTCGGGAAGAGGTGTACACTCGCCAGTCCGTATCGAGTTTGAGAAATCACCGAGGAGGTTTCGAATGGCCATTCAGGCGCATCTCGTTGAACTGGAACGGAAACACAAGACCCTCGAAAGCGAACTACACGATGCCCTCATTCACGTATCAACGGACGACCTGCAAATAGTCGAATTGAAGCGCCGGAAATTGATGGTCAAGGACCAGATCGAACGGTTGAAGCACGCCGCAGCCGTCGAAACGTTACACTAAGTATCGACTTAGACCTGACGCTGACCCGATGGGCGCGGCCCGCGCCCATCACGTCGAACTCGTGTCCATAAAAAATGCGCAGCACAATTGGCTGCGCATTTTTTATTGAAAGCTAGCTCGCGAGCTCGGCGACGTAGTCGGCGATCGCCAGCGACGAGGTAAGCCCCGGCGACTCGATCCCGAACAGATTGATCAGCCCGTCGACGCCGTGATCCCGAGGCCCCTGAATCAGGAAATCCTGCGAGGCGACCGCAGGCGGCACGATCTTCGGCCGCATGCCGGAATAGCTCGGCATCAGCGCGCCGTCCGGCAGCGTCGGCCAGTATTTGCGGATCGCGGGATAGAACCGCTCGGCGCGCGCCGGATCGACCTCATAGTCGATGCGGTCGACCCATTCGACGTCAGGACCGAAACGCGCCTGGCCGGCCATGTCGAGCGTGAGATGCACGCCGAGCCCGCCGGGCTCCGGCACCGGATAGATCAGGCGCGAGAACGGCGCCTTCTTGCTGCAGCTGAAATAATTGCCTTTGGCGAGATAAGCGGTCGGGATCTTTTCGATCGGCATGCCTTCGACGATGCGGGCCGTCGCCGGCGCCTCCAACCCCGCCGCGTTGACGAGAAGATCGCATGCGAGCGTCATCGGCGTCTCGCCGCCGGCTTCGAGCTCGATGAGTCCGCCGCGGGCCTTCGCGCGCAACAGCGGTGTGTGAAACGCGAACGCGGCACCGGCGTCCTCGGCGTCGCCGCGCAACGCCAGCATGTAGGCATGGCTGTCGATGATGCCGGTGGACGGCGACAACAAAGCCGCGTCGCAGTTCAGCGCGGGCTCCAGCGCGCGCGCCTCGTCGCCGGACAGCACCTTCATGTCGGGCACGCCATTGGCCTGGGCATGTGCGCGGATCGAATCCAGCTTCTCGGTTTCCGCCGGCGTCGTGGCGACGATCAGCTTGCCGCAATTCTTGTGGGGGACGCCGTGCTCGTTGCAATAACGATAGAGCGCATGCTTGCCGGCGACGCACATGCGCGCCATCAGGCTCCCCGCCTTGTAATAGATGCCGGCATGGATGACCTCGCTGTTGCGCGAGGAGGTGACGGTGCCGATGCCCTCGGCCGCCTCCAGCACGATCACTTCGCGCCCCGCTAGCGCGAGCCGCCGCGCCACCGCAAGGCCGATCACGCCAGCCCCGATCACGACGCACTCGACCTTGTCCATGGCTGCTTTTCTTGTCCGGAATTGGCGCGGCGCCGAGACGCCATCGCCGTCAATTGTTTGCCGTCTTGTTAACGGGAGCTTTCGGACAAGTCATTGCCCAACCACGAGAAAGCAGTTCCCGTTAGCGATACGTTAATCATGTCAGGGCAATTGCCACGAATTGAGCCACATTTTCGCGGTGCGGGGGTACGCGTTTACCCGATCCAAACCGGACAGACCAGACACTCCGCTGCTGAATTCGGCGGGTGACTGATGGCTGACAAGAATTGGCAGGCAGGCAGCAAGGATTTGATTCTTGCGCGCATCGTGATCTGCTTTGCCGCGGTCGTTCTGCCGTGCGCGCCCGCGCTCGCGCTGCCCGACAACTTCGCGCCGGCCGAGCTATGTCGGCTCGCTCGATCCGAACGTGCTCTGGGAAATCCTGATCGGCGTCATCGTCGTCACCGCCTTCATCGGCGCGATCGCGCTATGGGTCCACTCGGCGCTGCGCAGGATCAAGCGTTCGCAGGTGCGCCGCACCGCCTATATCAGCTCGGCGTTGAACAGCCTGAGCCACGGCGTCGTCATGACCGATCCGAAGCAGCGGATCATCTATTGCAACGACCGCTACCTCGAAATCTACGGGCTGCAGCGCTCCGACCTGCCGCCCGGCATGACGGGCAGGGAGTTGCTGGCGCTGCGATGCGCGCGCGGCACGCTCGATTGCAGCGTCGAGGAATTCTACGCCCGCTCCAAAAGTCCGGAAGGCCTGATCTGCGACCTGCCCAACGGCAGGTCGATCCTGGTCAGGTATTTCGGGCTGCCGAACGGCGGCTCGGTCGCGACCCATGAGGACTCCACCGATCAGCGCAGGCTTTCGCGACAGCTCTCCTCGACCAAGCAGTTCCTGGAATCGGTCCTCGACAACGTGCCGGTCTGCGTCGCCGCCAAGAGCATCGACGACGGCCGCTACATCTTCGCCAACAAGGCGTTCGAGCGCTTCTCGCGCTTCTCGCGCGACCACATCGTCGGCCGCCGCGCCGACGAGATCTTCCAGCCCGAGACCGCGGCCAATATCGAGGCGGCCGACAAGGCCGCGCTGCTGTCGGAGGACGGCCATTACCGCAACGAGCTCCTGGTCGAGCGCGGCAGCAAGCGGCGCGTGCTCGCCTCCAACCGCGTCATCGCGCGCGATGAAACCGGCCGGCCCGAATTCCTGATCGCGCTGTTCGATGACATCACCGAGCGACGCTCGCTGTCGCAGGAGCTGGAAAACACCAAGAAGTTCCTCGAGCTGGTGGTCGACAACATTCCGGTATCGCTGATCGTCGAGCGCGTCAGCGACGGCCGCTATCTGCTCGCCAACCGCGGCGCGGAAAAGATCCTCAACCGCCGGCGCGAGGAGGTGATCGGGCTGACCGCCGCCGACATCTTCAATCAGCGTGAAGCCAAGCTGATCATCGCGCGCGATACCGCGGCCATCAAGAAGCGCGGCCTGTTGACCGAGGAGCATCCGATCTCGACCAAGGATGGCCTGCGGCTGTTTCTGACGCGGCGCATGACCGTGCTGAACGAGGCCGGCGATCCGCAATATCTGATCAAGACCCACGAGGACGTCACCGACCGCCGCCAGACCGAATCGCGCATGGCGCATATGGCCTATCACGACGGCCTCACCGACCTGCCGAACCGCCCGGCGTTCCTGCAGGCGCTGACCCAGATGATCGAGGCCTGCGCCGGCACCGGCGAGGAATTCGCCGTGCTGTGCATCGACCTCGACGGGTTGAAGGAAGTCAACGACGTGTTCGGACACGCTGCCGGCGACAAGCTCCTGATCGAGGTGGCGCGGCGGCTGCAGGTCACTGCGCGGGGCGGTGTGGTGGCGCGCCTGTCCGGCGACGAGTTCGGCCTGATCATCGACGGCAAGCAGCCCGAGGCCGGAAGGGCGCTGGGCCAGCAATTGGCGGAAGCCATGGCCAGCGAATTCCAGATCGACGGCAAGTCGCTGCGTGCCGGCATCACCACCGGCATCTCGGTGTTTCCGCACAATGGCGCCGATGCGGCCGCCTTGCTCGCCAACGCCGGCGCGGCGCTGTTCCGCGCCAAAGCCAAGTCGCGCGGCACGATCAACCTCTATGAACCCGAAATGGACCAGCAGATCCGCGACCGCCGCGTGCTGCATCAGGATCTTTCGGTTGCGATCAAGCGAGACGAGCTGTCGTTGCACTATCAGCCGCAGGCGATATCGGCCAGCGAAGCCGCCGAGAGCGAGGTCATCGGCTTCGAGGCGCTGGCGCGCTGGAACCATCCGGTACGCGGCTTCGTGCCGCCGAGCGATTTCATTCCGCTTGCCGAGGAGAGCGGCCTGATCGTCGAGATGGGCGAATGGATTTTGCGTCAGGCCTGCCGCGAGGCGGCGTCCTGGCCAAAGCCGCTGCAGATCGCGGTCAACCTTTCGCCGGCGCAGTTCGCGCATGGCGACGTGGTCGGTTTGGTGCACGCGATCCTGCTGGAAACCGGGTTGGCGCCGGGCCGGCTGGAACTCGAAATCACCGAGGGCGTGCTGATCGAGGATTTCGACCGCGGCCTGGCGTTGCTGCGCCGGCTGAAGGCGCTCGGCGTGCGCATCTCGATGGACGATTTCGGCAGCGGCTATTCGTCGCTGAGCTATCTGCAGGCCTTTCCGTTCGACAAGATCAAGATCGACCGCGCCTTTGTGATGAATCTCGGCCGCAATCCGCAATCGGCCGCGATCGTCAGCGCGGTGATCGACCTCGCCCACGGCCTCGACATGTCGGTCGTGGCCGAAGGCGTCGAGACCCGGGAGCAGCTCGCCTTCCTCACTTCGGAGGATTGCGACGCCGTGCAGGGCTATCTGATCGGCAAGCCGCTGCAGATCGGCCAGTACGCCGAGCTGGTCGGCCGCAAGAGCGGCAATGTCATGGAGCTGCCGCGCAAGACCGGGTAGGTGTAGCAGGGGACACTTCGCTACATTACAACGGGGCGCATGGCGGACTACGATCTGGCGATCATCGGTGGGGGACTGAACGGCGCGAGCGTGGCGCGCGACGCCGCCGGACGCGGCCTGCGCGTGATCCTGCTGGAGCAGGGCGACCTCGGCGGCGCCGCATCGTCGGCCTCGCCACGCCTCATCCATGGCGATCTGTCGGCGCTGGAGCGCCGAAGTTTCGCGCGGGTGCGCCGGCAGCTCAACGAGCGCGAGACCTGGCTCAAGATCGCGCCGCATCTGGTGCGCCCGATGCGGTTTGCGATTCCCGCCCATGTCGAGGGGCGCCCGCCCTGGCTGCTGCGCTCGGCGCTCTGGTTCTACGACCGGCTGGGGCCGAAGAGCCGGCTGCCGGCGGCCGAGACCATCAACATCACCCATCATCCGGTCGGCAATGCACTGAAGCGGCCGTTCGGACTTGCCTTTGAATACTCCGATTGCCTGGTCGACGATTCCCGCCTGGTGGTGCTCAACGCCGTCGACGCGGCCGAGCGCGGCGCTGTGATCCGCACCGGCGCGCGCTGCGTCCGCGCCGATCGCGGCGAGGTCTGGCGGCTCGCGATGATCGACCGCGGCCATCGCCAGATCTTCACCGCGCGGGCGCTCGCCAACGCCACCGGCGCCTGGACCGGCCTCGTCGCTGAGACCGTCCTGCGCCAGCCGGTGCCGCAGACCGCGGCGGTGCAGATCAGCCAGATCGTGGTGCCCCGATTCTTCGATGCGGACAGCGTCTATGTGTTCGAGAACAGCGACAAGCGGCTGATCTTCGCCAGCCCCTATGAGCGCGATTTCGCGCTGGTCGGCAGCGTCTCGCGCGCCTTCACCGGCGATCCCGCCATCGTGGCGATGACCGCCGCCGAGGTCTCCTATCTCTGCGACGCGGCCAACCGCTATTTCCGCGAGAACCTGCATCCCGCCGACGTGGTGCGGACCATCTCCGGCGTCAATCTGGTGCCGGGACGGGGCGGCGCGAGCCGCGACGGCTCGGTCGCGTTCCAGCATCGCCGCGGCAAGGCGCCGCTGATCACGATGTTCGGCGGCGACGTGACGACGTCGCGGCTGCGCGCCGAGCAGGCAGTCTCGCAGCTCACGCCGCATTATCCGATGGCGCCGCGCTGGACCGCGACCACGCCGTTGCCGGGCGGCGATTTCGGCTGGGATCGTTTCGACGATCAGGTCGAGGCCGCGCGGGCGCGCTGGTCCTTTCTCGACGAGAAGCAGGCCCTGCGGCTGGTCTGTGCCTACGGCACGCGGATCGCCGAGGTGCTCGGCAACGCTGCGAGCCGCGAGGAGCTCGGCCAGGCTTTCGGGCCGGAGCTGAGCGAAGCCGAGGTGCGCTACCTCATGACCAAAGAGTGGGCGCGCTTCCCCGACGACATCCTGTGGCGACGGACCAAGCTCGGGCTCACCATGCCGCCGGCCGATCGCGAGGCGCTGGCGGCGTTCATGGCTCAAGGGGCGAAGGTCGAACGCTCCGGAACGATGGAAACTCCTTCGTCTCGGTTGAGCGAAGCGTGATCCGCCGCTAGCTTGCGAGGCGCGATTGCGGCGGCAGGGATCATGGCTGAGGACGACGTTCCAAAGATTGAAGCGCCTGCGGAAGAGGTGAAGGCCGAGCCGCAAGCCGCGCCGCCAAGCGTGCCGGTGGAAGCGGTCGCGGAGCAGGTGTTGATGCAGACGGCCGCGCCGCCGGAGGCCGTGGCAGAGCAGGTGTTGTCGCAGACGGCAACGCCGCCGGAAGCCGTGGCGGAGCAGGTGTTGTCGCAGACGGCAACGCCGCCGGAAGCCGCGGCGGAGCAGGTCTTGTTACGACAGCAGCGCCGCCGGAGGCTGCACCGACATCTCAGCCTGCACCGGCAGTCAGCCCGCACGCCTCAGCCCGCGCACGATCGCGCAAGCGCCGGCCTGGGACGGGCCGCTGCTGCGCATCGAGGGCGTGGTCAAGACATTCGGCGGCTTTCGCGCGGTTGACGGTGTCTCGCTCGACATCCGTGCCGGCGAGTTCTTTGCGCTGCTGGGACCCAGCGGCTGCGGCAAGACCACGCTGCTGCGCATGCTTGCGGGCTTCGAGACCGCCGGACGAGGGCAAAATCCTGCTCGGCGGCAGGGACATCGCGCATGTGCTGCCGCATGAGCGGCCGATCAACATGATGTTCCAGAACTACGCGCTGTTTCCGCATCTCTCCGTGCGCGACAACATCGCCTTCGGCCTGAAGCGCGCTCGCATGGCGCGCGCCGACATCGATGCCCGCGTCGCCGAGATGGTGGCCCTCGTCAAGCTCGGGCGGCCTGGAGAAGCGCAAGCCCGACCAGCTCTCCGGCGGCCAGCGGCAGCGCGTGGCGCTGGCGCGCTCGCTGGCGCGGCGGCCGCAGGTCTTGCTGCTCGACGAGCCCTTGGCGGCGCTCGACAAGAAGCTGCGCGAGAGCACGCAGCTCGAATTGATGGAGCTGCAGCGCCGGCTCGGCATGACCTTCATCATCGTCACCCACGACCAGGAGGAGGCGATGACGGTGGCAAGCCGCATCGGCGTGATGGACGCCGGCCGGCTCGACCAGGTCGCGAGCCCGCGCGAGCTCTACGAGGCGCCGGCCTCGCGCTGGATCGCGGAGTTCATCGGCGACATCAACGTGTTCGAGGGCGAGGTGGCGAGCGCACGAGAACCACCGCATCACGGTCGCGACCCGCGATGCCGGGACCATCGTCGTCGCCGAGCCGCGCCAGCCGGTCACCAAGCCGACCGTCGCGGTCGCGATCCGCCCCGAGAAGGTCAAGCTGTCGCGGCGCGGGCCGGCCAGCCGACGGCGCGATACGCGTGCGATCAACCGGCTCGAAGGCGTGGTGACCGATGTCAGCTATCTCGGCGGGCTCACCACCTACAAGATCAAGCTCGATTCCGGCGCGACGGTGCGCTCATCGATGGCCAACACCGCGCGGATCGACATCGATGCCTACAGCCTGAGCCAGCGCGTGGTGGCCTGGTTCACGCCCGACGACTGCATGGTGCTGGAGCAATGAGCGCGCGGCGCATCTTCGCACGGCCTGCGCGTTTCGCCGCGATCGCGCCCTATGTCTGGATGGTGCTGTTTTTCCTGGTGCCGTTCGCATTCGTGCTGAAGATCAGCCTGTCGCAGACCGCGATCGCGCAGCCGCCCTATACGCCGGTGTTCGATTTCACCGCAGGCAGCGCCGCGATCAAGCAAGCGTTCGGCGCGCTGTCGCTGGACAATTTCCGCCTGCTCGTCTCCGACAATCTCTACGTCTTCTCCTATCTGCGCAGTCTCGTCGTCGCGGTGACATCAACCGCGATCCTGCTGGTGATCGGCTATCCCATCGCCTATGGCATGGCGCGGCTGCCGCAGCGCTGGCAGCCGATCGCGATGATGCTGGTGATCGTGCCGTTCTGGACCTCGTTCCTGATCCGCATCTACGCCTGGATCAACATCCTGCAGCATGACGGCCTGCTCAACAAGATCCTGCTCGCGCTGCATCTGGTCTCGCAGCCCGTGGTGTGGCTGTCGACCGACAGCGCGATGTATCTCGGCATCGTCTATTCCTATCTGCCGTTCATGATCCTGCCGCTCTATGCGACCTTGTCGAAGATGGACCCGGCGCTGGAGGAGGCGGCGGCCGATCTCGGCGCCTCGCCGAAGCGCGTGTTCTGGCTGGTGACCTTTCCGCTGTCGCTGCCCGGCGTCGGCGCCGGCGTGCTTGTTGTGCTTCATCCCGATCGTCGGCGAGTTCGTGATCCCCGATCTGCTCGCCGGCTCCAATTCGCTGATGATCGGCCAGACGCTGTGGCTGGAGTTCTTCACCAACAAGGATTGGCCGGTGGCCTCCGCCACCGCGATCGTGCTGCTGGTGCTGCTGATCGCGCCGCTGCTGCTGTACGACCGGCTGCAGCGCCGGCAATTGGAGGCGCGGTGATGGCGCAAGCCGTCGCCTGTCGCGGTTCAACGTCGCCTCGCTGACGCTGGGGCTTGCCTTCCTGTATCTGCCGATCGTGATCCTCGTGATCTACTCCTTCAACGCCTCGCGGCTGGTGACGGTGTGGGGCGGCTGGTCGCTGCGCTGGTATCGCGAGTTCTTCAGCGACAAGGCCATGATCGATGCGGCCTGGATGAGCCTCGGCGTCGCCGCGACCTCGGCGACGATCGCAACCTTGCTCGGCACGCTCGCCGCCGTGGCGCTGTCGCGCGGCGAAGGATTTCGAGGCCGCACGCTGTTCTCCGGCATGCTCTACGCGCCGCTGGTGATGCCGGAAGTCATCACCGGCCTGTCGCTGCTGCTGCTGTTCGTCGCGCTCAACGCCGAGCGCGGCTTCTGGACCGTCACCATCGCGCACACCACGCTGACGATGTGCTTCGTCGCCGTGGTGGTGCAGTCGCGGCTCGGCTCGCTCGACCGCAGCCTCGAAGAGGCCGCGATGGATCTCGGCTGCGATCCCGTGCGCGCCTTCATCGCGGTGACCTTGCCGCTGATTCTGCCCGCGATCGCCGCGGGCTGGATGCTGGCCTTCACGCTGTCGCTCGACGATCTCGTGATCGCGAGCTTCACCACCGGCCCGGGCTCGGCGACCTTGCCGATCCGCATCTATTCCGAGGTGCGGCTCGGCGTAAAACCCGAGATCAACGCGATCTGCACGCTGGTGATCGCGCTGATCGCGGTCGTGATCGTGGTGGCCTCGCTGGCCTCGAAGCTGTCGAGCACGGAAGCCAAAAGCGCCGCGCCGATGTAGTGGCTCGCAGGAGCATCCATGCAATTTGCGCATCGGCATCATCACGCACACGCCGATCTGGGCGTGGATCTTGCTGGCCTATCTGGTCTGGCAGGGCATCAAGGCGATGCAGCCGCGGACCACGCACGATCTGGCGCGCGCTGATCGTGCCCGCGATCTTCATCGTCTGGGGCCTGTCCCGGCTCGGATTCGGCCAGCAGGCCGCGCGCGCCATTGGTCGCCTGGATCGCCGCGGCGCTGGTCCTGCTGCCGGTCGGCGTGCTGACGCCGCGCCCGTTCGAAGTCGATCACACCAACGGGCAGATCAAGCGCCCCGGCAGCATCTTTCCGCTGATCCGCAACATCGTCGTGTTCGCCGCGCAATATTCGGTCGCCGTGATCGCGGCCATCCACACCGACGACCGTGCGGCGGCCGCCATCGTCGGCCGCGCCATCTCCGGCGCCACGGCAGGCTACTTCATCGGCTCGACGATCGCGCTGTTGCGGCAATACTGGAAGCAGCGGAAAGCCGACCTATGACTTCACCGCGCCCGCGGTCAGCCCGCCGACCATGTAGCGGCGGAAGACGTAGTAGACCGCGGCCGGCGGCAGCGCGTAGATGAAGCCGGTGGTCATCAGCAATTCCCAGGGCGAGTCGTCGGCGGCGAGGAAGTTGCCGAGCGCGACGGGGAGGGTGATGTCGCGGTCGTTGGACAGCAGCAGGAACGCGTAGAGATATTCGTTCCAGGCGAGCAGCACGGCATAGGTGCCGATCGCCACCAGCGACGGCATCATCAGCGGCACATAGACCAGCCGGAAAATCTGCAGCGTGGTGGCGCCGTCCATCACCGCGGCTTCATCGAGCTCGACCGGCAGCTTGTCGGAGGCCTGCTTCAGCACCCAGATCGCGTAAGGCGAGGCGATCGTCACCATCGCGAGAATCAGCGCCCAGTGATTGTTGAGCAGGCCGTAATTGCCCATGGTGCGGTACATCGGCACGGCGAGGAACGCCGCCGGGATGAAATAGGTGAACAGCGCCAGATTCATCACCCCGCGGCCGCCGGGCACGCGCAGCCGCGAGATCGAGAACGCCGCCGCGGTCGCGATCAACAGCGTCAGCGCGCCGACGGCTGCCGCGATCACCAGCGAATTCCAGAACTGGATGTAGAAGTCGCGCAGGAAGTAATGCTGCTGTTTGAACACGATCTCGAAATTGTGCAGGGTCGGATGATCCGGCCACAGCTTGCCGGAGAACGCGTCCTCCTTCGGCGAGATCGCGAACAGGAACATGTGGTAGATCGGCACCATGGTCCAGATGAACACGGGAATGCCGATCAGGATCAGCCGCGCCTCGGTGCCGGCTTCGCGGAGCGTGGGCAGCCTCATCGCGACAACCGTTTCATCATGAAATACATCAGCGGAACCACGAACGGCAGCGCGCAGACGATCGAGGCCATCGCAAGCGAGAGCTGGTCGAGCCGCAGATACCGGATGCCGAGCGTCGACAGCACGTGGGTGAGGTCGGCCGGTCCGCCGCCGGTCAACAGATAGACGCTGTTGAAGTCGCCGAGCGTCCAGATCATCGAGAGCAGCGTGCAGGTGATGTAGAGCGTCTGCATCGACGGCCAGGTGATGAAGCGGAATTTCTGCCACCAGGTCGCGCCGTCGACGTCGGCGGCCTCGAACAGATCGTGCGAGATCGCGAGCCGCCCGGTGACCAGGATCAGGGTCCAGAACGGCAGCGATTTCCAGATGTGCACGCCGATCGCCATGGCGAGCGCCACCGTCGGATCGTTCAGCCAGTTCGGGCCGTCATCGCCGGTGAGCTTGAAGATCAGCTGGTTGACCATGCCCCATTCGGGATTGAGCATGAAGCGCACCGACAGGATGGTCGGGATCGACGGCACCGCCCAGGGCAGGATGAACAGCACCGACAGCCATTTGATCCATCTGCGCTGCTCGACGAAGAAGCCGGACAGGAACAGCGCGATCAGCATCTTGATGTTGATGCCGATCAAGAGGAAGATCAGCGTGTTGACCGCGGCGCGCGCGAAGATCGGATCGTGATACAGCGCGACATAGCTCGCCGGATGGCGCGCCAGCCACAGCCCGTAGCCGACCGGGTAAACCACGAAGGCGGCGAACACGAGAAAATAGGGCGCAAGCAGCACGATGCCCCACACCTGCGGCGGCGTCAGCCGCGCCGACAGCGGCGCGCTGGGGATGTCGGAAGCGGAGAGGGTGATGGCCATGCTTGCACTCAATTCGAAAGGCCGGCCGCACGCGGCGGCCGGTGATTATCTTACACCTCTCCCCGCCTGCGGGGAGAGGTCGAAATTCGCGTTAGCGAATTTCGGGTGAGGGGGACTCGACCACGAGTTGCCCTCGTCGAAAGAGCCCCTCACCCCAACCCTCTCCCCGCAAGAGCGGGGAGAGGGGGAGGAAGCAGCTTGCTCGCGGCTTTTAACCCGCGACTTCCTTCAGGCGCGCGATCAGCTCGTCGACGGCCTTGTCCACCGGGACCTTCTCGCTGACCACGCGGTTCATCGCCTTGGCCCAGACGTTCTCGTTGTTCAGGATGGTGAACTTCCAGTTCTTGGTGAAGTCGAACGGCGAGGTGCCGCCGGTGAACTGGTTGTAGACCGCCTTGCGATGGCGATCGGCCTGCCAGAACGGGCTCGCCTGGCTGGCCTTGGTCACCGGGAACCAGCGGCCGAGCGCGCCCTCGATATAAGGCCGCAGGTTGTCTTCCTGCATCAGGAAGCTGATGAACTGCTTGCCCTCCGCCTTGTTCTTGGCGGCGGCGAAGATCAGCCCGGTCTTGACGTCGGAGCGGTACTGGATGGTCGATCCGTCCGGCGCCTTCGGGAAGGAGGCGGTGATGATGTCCTGCTCATAGGCCTTCTTGCCGGCCGCGCGCTGCGCGTCGGTCAGTGCCGGGTTGTTGTCATCGTCCAGCCACTTCGCCGCGATCGAGATCGTGAAGTTGTGGGTCATCACGATGGTCTTGTTGTGGAAGGCGACGTTGTTGTCGGGGTCCTTCCAGGTGGTGGAGGAGGGC
This sequence comes from uncultured Alphaproteobacteria bacterium, assembly GCA_963732085.1. Lineage (GTDB taxonomy): Bacteria > Pseudomonadota > Alphaproteobacteria > Rhizobiales > Xanthobacteraceae > Bradyrhizobium. The sequence goes on from CAVSYJ010000005.1 coordinate 1,120,842, forward strand.
GGCGTGCAGCCCTTGATATAGGTGTCGGTGTAGTCCTTCAGCGCGTGGATCAGGTTCTCGCGCACCTTGGGATCGTCGACCAGGAGCTTGCCGTCATCGTCGACCAGCTTGACGTGATAGGCGTCCATGAAGGTGTAGAACGACTGGAAGGAGTCGGTGGACTCCACGCCCATCGGCTGGCCGACGGCGTAGATGCGGCTGTTGGTCGCCTTGCGGATCGCCGGCTGCACCTTGTCGCACCAGAACGACCAGTAATCCTCCCACTTGGTCGGGATGTCCTCCTGCTTGAAGCCGGCCTGCTCCAGCATGTCCTTCCAGATCTGGACGTGCATGCTCTGCTGCTTCAGCGGGAAGCCGTAATAGGCCTTCTTCTTGGCGACGTCGTTGTAGAGCAGCGTGGTTTCCAGCGTGTTCGGCGCGAAGGCGTCCTTCATCGGCAGCAGGATGTCCGAGAGGTCCTCGAGCTTGCCCTCATAGGCCCACTTGCCCTGCGCCTGCACGTCATAGCTGTCGGAATAGGCGACGTCGGGCACGGTGCCGGAATCGAGCGCGGCCACCGTCTTCGGAATCATGTCCTGGATGGCATACTGCGATAGCTCGACCTTGATGCCGGTCTTGGCCTCGAATTTCTTGATCGCTTCCAGCAGCGCGTCGTCTTCGGACTTGTAGAAGCCCTTGCCGAACCAGACCGTGATGGTCTTCTGCTGGGCAAAAGCCGGCGCCGCGATGGCGAACATGCCGACTGCCGCGACCGCGAGTGAAAGCGCTACCTTAACCCTGGATCTCACTGTTTTCTCCCTGAATGACCGCTCTTTTTGACCGGTTGGCCGAAACACTAGCCCAGCCATATGGCACGATCCAGCCGCTTGTTCTGCGACGCAGGTAGCGGGGTGGCGCGTGCAACGTAACCGCGGAGGCGGGACATTCCGTCTCATTTCTGAATAGCGGAAGCGTTTGCCCGTCATATCGCAGCGGCAACACCCCGGCGCCTGAGCCTGGCCAATGCCCCGCGTGGACCCAATTCGCGGCATGGGCCGGGAACTCAGCGTTCCCCCGGGAGTTGCCGTTCGGGTTCCACGGAGTGCTCGTGATGCTGAAATGCGGACTTGGAGGATTGGCGCTGCTGATCGCCCTGGCGGGAGACGCCGGGGCCGCCGATCAAACACGCGGTTTTCATCGGATGTCCTGCACCGTCGTTCGCTTCTACGTCGCGAGATATTCAGTCGGGGCCGCTGAGTCCTACGCACGAAGCCATGGCGCGAGCGACGCGGACATCGAGAGCGCACGCCGGTGCTTGCCGTCCGGCGCCATGCAGACGGCCAGCTTCTCGAAATAGGTGTGCCGGGGAACAGCTTCGTCCGTCCGGCGTTTTCGTGACACACAATTGAGGAGCGCGACATGGATAACGAGACCAAACACGAGATCTGGGTTCTTACCCTGAGCACGCTCGCCACAGTCCCCGTGGTGGCGGGTCTCGGCTTCGCCGTCGCCAGCGGCCTCGTCGGTTTCTGAGTGCGTCCATCTCATGGATGAGCGCACCGACGATCGGGCCGGCGTCCGGCAATCCGGATTTTCGGGTGTCACGCGCAAACTTCTCGAACGTCTTCCCTTGCCTGGAGATCGTCGCGAACTTGCGGTGGCTGAGGTGACCTATCCGCCCGGTGGCACGGCTCCGCTTCATCGGCATCCCGTCGGAGGCATCATCTACATCGTCGAAGGTGTCGCCGAGTCCGCTTATGGCAGCGACGAACCCCGACAATATCGGGCAGGCGAGACCTTGCAGGATCGCCCCGATACGCCACACACCCTGTTTCGCAATTGCGACCCCGAACGCCCGCTCCGCTTTTTGACGATTTACGCGCTGGAGCCTGGGCGCTCCTACACGATGGAGCCATGAGGTGCGGCGCGCCAGGCGCCGGCGCCCAAAAGAAATAGCCCGCTCCCGGGGCTGGCCTGGAGCGGGCTAGTCTCGCCGCAGGATCGGTGTGCCAAAGCCGCAGCGAATGTTCGCCAGGGGCCAGCGCGACACTCGACGATGCGGTTGCCACTTTTTCCCGAAATCTTGTAGAAGTCAATGCGAGGCGGCCTGAAGTGAACAGGCGGCTGGCGCAGTGCCTGTCCCGCACAAGTGCCGCGAGATTCGCAGGACCCGTTTCATCCAATCATTACGATATCGCACGTCGGTGAAGACCATCCAACACGCCATTCACTCGCTATTCAGCACGGTGGGGCTAGCACGCGGCCATAACGGGATGGGCGAAGACAATTGATGAGGCCGTGAGTGGCGGACGATTTCGACAAGATGGCTGCGGTGGTGGATTGGCTGGATGCCTGCCGGGGCAAAAACCTCGATGCGCTGCTCGATTTCTACGCCGAGAGTGCCAGCCTTGAATGCGCATGCGAACGTGCCGGGATCAGCGGACGTTCGGCGCTAGCGGCCTATTGGCGGCCCAAGCTGTCAGGCGCGTCTGCGGATGCGTTCACGCTCGAGGAAATTACGCCTCATGGCGAGGGCGTGGCGCTCGACTACCTGAACTTCGCGAGCAAGCCCGTCCGAATCATTTTCGGCTTCGATGCGCATGGCAAGATATCTCACATGCGCTGCGAGCCCGCGCCCGCGCCGTGATAAGCGGCGTCACACCTTGGCCTCTTGTTCAAGCGGAAGGCGACAGCGGACGACGGTCCGCCCTTGCTCGCGCGACAGCTCGAACGTTCCGTTGAGCGCGCGCACCCGATCCTGCATGCCGGTCAGGCCTCTGCCGAGGCCGGCCCTTTGCGGCAGGCCGACGCCATCATCGGAAATTTCGATGGTGACCTCGTCGGGGTCGAGCCTTGCGGTGACGTCCATCGTCGTTGCCCATGCGTGCCGCAGCACGTTGGTGACGCCCTCCTGGATGACGCGATAGGTGGTCTGCGACAACAGGCCATCGAGCTCGTTCAGACCAGGATCGATCGTCGAGGTCAGGGCGATGTTGGGCGCCTGCGCGTGAGCGTTGCGCAGCAGGGTTCGGATGCTTTCATCAAGTCCGAGCTCGGCGACATAAAGCGGACTCAATCCTTCCAGGATGCGGCGATGGGCGTACTGCAAGGCCTCTGCCGCGCCGAGAATGTTCTCCGCCGGCGAACCGGGCTCGGGCGCGCCGTCGCCTGCGGCTTCGGAGAGCGCGGTGGCGTTGGCGCGGATCGCGAACAGCAGAGGTCCCATCTCGTCGTGGAGCTCGCGCGCGAGCTCGCGGCGCTCCTCGTCCTGCACCGACACCAGCTTGCGCAAGAGCTCGCGATTGTCCCGGCTCAGACGCTTGAGCGTGACGGCCAACTGGTTGGCCTCCGCGCAGCTCTTGCGGATTTCCGGAGGGCCCTCCATCGGGATGGCGCGGTCGTAATCGCCGTTGCGCATCCGCGTCAGCCCGGCGCCGAGCTGCGCCAGAGGGCGAAGCGCCGTGCCGGTCGTCAGCCAGGCGCTGAGGCCGGCGAGCAGCATCAGCATCGAGCCCGACGAGACGATTGCGAGGAAGCCGACCCATTTCTCGAAAATGTCGGCCGAGATGTCGGGGTTGAAGACGATGTCGCCGACATGCCCGGTTCCGATCCGGACGGGATAAGCGGCGCCCAGCTCGGGAATGCTGAGAAGCGCGGTAAACCAGGCAGGCACGTTGCCGGCGTAACTCCGCGGCGTGATGAGGGCCGGTTTGGGCCCGGGGGGCATGAACTCGATGGCTTCGGAAGTTCCAAGCCCGCGTGCGAAAGCGTCGAGCGCCTGTTGCGGATTGAGGGCGGCCGCGAGCGCGGCATTCAGCGCCTCCGCCACGCGTTGCGCCGAGTGCGCGCCTTGCGCGTTTTCGTACTGGAACTGTTCGGGGGAGACGATTTGCAGGGCGAGCGCGCCCAGGAGCAGCGCGCCGATGATCATCGCGGCCATCGGCAGCAGCAGCCTCTCTCGTAATGAAAGTCTCGTCCACATGGCAGCAATTCCACTTCGTTGCGGCGGATTTCCCTTTTAAATTGCTTGCAGAACCTTATCTATTCGAAAGGTGAGGAACGCGGTGCAGGATACGCCCAAAGCGACGCGACTGTTGATCGTCGACGACCACCCGGTGGTCGTGTCGGGCTGCCGCTCGCTGTTCGCCTCCGACAAATCCGTGAAGATCGACGAGGCCGCGGACGCAAAGAGCGGACATCGCGCCTTCATGCAGAAGCGGCCGGACGTGACGGTCATCGACATCAAGCTGCCTGACGTGTCCGGCTTCGAATTGATGCGGCGCATCCGCAAGGACGATCCGGACGCCAGGATCATCATGTTCAGCATGAACGACGATCCCGCCTTCGTGGTCCGTGCGGTCGAGATGGGCGCGCAGGGCTATGTCTCGAAGGGCGACGATCCCCGCCTGTTCGTCAAAGCCGTGCGCAAGGTGGCGGCTGGCGAGAAATTCATCTCGCCGCATCTGGCGGAAGCGGTGGCTTTCGCGGGCGCCGCGATCAAGGCCAGTCCGGCGACGCAGATGAATGGCCGCGAACTGGAAATCCTGCGCCTGCTCGGCCGCGGCGACAAGATCGTCGAGGTCGCCTCCGCGCTCGGCATTTCCTACAAGACCGTCGCCAACACCACCTCGCTGCTCAAGCAGAAACTCGGCGCCAAGAACCACTCCGACCTCGTTCGCATCGCGGTCGAAATGGAGTTGGGTTAGCGCAAAACAATAAGTGCTGGGAATTGAACTGACCGCGTTTCGATCACGCGGCCAGTTCCCCCATCGCCGAAAGGACCGCATTCGTTGGGCAATGGATCGACGAATGCGCCCCTCGGCAATCTCTCTTCGCGCGCCGCTCACCAACCCGCGGGTGGCCAGCCGCGTAAATCCGGCGTTTGGTAGTCGGCAAAGTGCTGGCTGTTTTCGCGCGACAGCGGCCGCGACGGTTTTGCCCGGCGGCGAGGTTTTTCGGGGGCTTTTTGCGGCGGCGGTTCGAAAGCATAAGCCTGTCTCACGCGCTCGACGGGCGCTGAAGCTGCAGGGGCCTCGGCCATCACGGGAGCGGCTGAAGGCAGCGGCGCCGTCGTATCCATCCGGATGGCGGCCGGCCATTTGTGGCTGGAATGGATGCGGATGATCGAGTGATCGACGTCGTTGCCGGCAACGGCGGTAGCGGTATTCGATGTCGGAAAATACCAGTCGGCCAGGAACAGCAATCCGAGCAGCATCCCGCCCACGACTACAAAGTAACGACCGACAGGCATCGATGCTCACCGCATTTCAGGTGCCGCATATCGGCACTGCCGGCGACAACGGGAAAAAATGGCAATGGTTCCTGTCGGGTTCAAATGATGCGGAAACAGGCTTAAAACAAGTGAGGCCGCGCGCGGGCGGCCTCACGGGATTCAGGGGATCGTCGATGACGGTCACCAGTTCGTCCACTTGTCGTCGCGCCAGTAGGCTCCGGCGCGGTTCCCCGAGCGCGCCGGAGCCGAATTTTTTCGGATTGCAGCGCATCCGGAAGGCGCAGCCGTACCGGCGGCGGCCATCAGGTGCTCAATGGGCGGCTTGGTCTCAGTTGGCTCAAATGCAGCAAGCCGATGCGTCGCGGCTACAGCGGGACGATCCGCGTGTGCTGCGCTGCCGGTATCAGCACGACGCTCCTGGAAGACCTGGATTCCACGAAGAGGTTGGCCGTGATGAAGAGCGCGATCGAAAACGCCGCCACCAACGACGCACATGCGAACTGATCACCAACGCCCATCTCGGCCTCTTTCGGATTCGCTCCTGGCAGACAACACGGGAACGACCGTCAGGTTCCTATTGTCGGGAAAAAGCGGCAATGGCGAAATTCCGCTTCGGATCGCTTGCGGGGCAGATCAGCTTGACGCCAGCAACTCGCCAAGCGCCGCCTGCAGCTCATGCACCTTGAACGGTTTGTGCAGCATGCGTGAGCGATCGCCCGTCACCGAACGTATCGCGGCCGTCTCGGAATAGCCGCTGGCGAAAATGATCGGCAGGTCGGGCCGCAGCCGCCTGATCCTCTTTGCCACTTCGGCGCCGTTCATTTCAGGCATCGCGAAGTCGAGGATCATCACATCAGGCGAAATCCGCTCCAGCGCCTTCAGCGCGGCGCTGCCGCCCTCGACCGTAACAGCGGCATAACCCAGACTGTCCAGCGACTCCGTGAGGAAGGCGCGGACATCCGGATCGTCGTCGACGACGAGGATGGTCGCGGCCGGGCCCTGAGCCTTGTCGGCAACCTCCTGCGCGTCGAGCTTGCGCGGCAGCGCGTCCGTGCGGCGCAGGTAAAGCCGCACGACCGTGCCGCTGCCCGGCGTACTCTCGATCCGCGCCGCGCCGCCCGACTGGCGCAGTGTGCCGTAGACCTGGCTGAGGCCGAGACCGGTGCCCTTGCCGACTTCCTTGGTCGTGAAGAACGGCTCGAACGCATGCTCGACCACCTCCGCGCTCATGCCCTGGCCGGAATCGGCAACCGACAATTCGACGTAATCGCCATCGGGGAGTTGAGGATCGTCCCCGAGGCGACGGGCCTTCGTCGCGATCACGAGATCGCCGCCGTCGGGCATGGCATCGCGCGCGTTCAGCGCGAGATTCAGCACGGCCATTTCGAGCTGGAGCTGGTCGCCCTGGATGCAGACGCCGTCAGTATCGAGATCCATGTGGATGCGGATCGCCGGACCGATGCTCCGGCGGAGCATGTCCGCGAAGCCCGACACCGCGCTCGTGACGTCGATCGACGTGATCTCGAGCTTCTGGGTGCGGGAGAAGGCGAGAAGCTGCCCGGCCAGCCGCGCGCCGCGTTCGGCGGCCTTGAGGCCGGCTTCCGCCCAGCGGCCGACACGGTCGAGATCGTCGGGCTTGCGCCGGATCAGGTCGAGATTGCCGGTGATGCCCTGCAAGAGATTGTTGAAGTCGTGGGCGATTCCGCCGGTCAACTGGCCGACCGCCTCCATCTTCTGCGCCTGCCGAAGCGCGTTATGCGCTTGCTCCAGCTCGCGAGTCCGCTCGACGATGCGCTGCTCCAGATTCTCGTTGAGCTCGCGCAGCCTCGCTTCGCTCTCGCGCAGTGCGGCGGCGCCGCGGACGCGCTCGGTCGTCTCGGAGACGATGCAAAGCACGCCGCCGGCACTTCCGTCTTCCTCGAGGACGGCGGAATAGGAGATGTCGAAATACACGGTTTCACCAAAACCGTGGCGCTCGATGTAAAAAGGCCGGTCTTTGGCCGAGAACGTCTTGCCGGTGTCGCGGACGCCCTCAAGCAGCGGCTCCAGATCGTCCCACAGCTCGGTCCAGTTTTCCCTTGCCGGACGGCCGAGCGCCCGCGGATGCTTGTCGCCGATCGTCGGCGCATAGGCGTCGTTATAGAGTGCGATGAATTCCGGGCCCCAGAACAGCACGATCTGGGCTTCCGCCCGCAGCAGCAGACCGACCGTCGTCTTCAGGCCGGACGTCCAACGTGCCGGATGGCCCAAGGGCGATGCGGACCAGTCGTGGCCGGTCATCAGGGCGCCCATCTGGCCGCCCCCTGCCAAGAACTCGGTCTTTTCTGACGCGACCCCCATGCCAATCAGCGATGCAAAATCTCTGGATTACCGGCCAACGCCGAATTCAATCGTCAAAGCGTCATTTGGTTCCCCAGTAACATATCGAATGCGCAGAATGCCTTGGGCACGGGCTTGCCGGCCGCAGAGGGCTCAAAAAAACCGGAGATCGGCTCAACTTACTCATTGCCACAAGTTCCCGGCCGACCTTACGGTTTGGGCATGCCGTACCAGGTCAGATCGGGATCGATTACCTTCGTGGTCGCGACGGTGCGGCAGGCACTGGCGATGTTCGACGAGATGCGCGAGGACGCCAGAGATGGGCTCTCGATCCGCGACATGGACGGCCGGAAGATCGACCCCGATCAGCTGCGATCCCTGACTGAGGACGAACCGGGGCGTCCGGGATAGCGGCGCCGCGGGACCAGACCACTTTGCCGTGCCGGTCGTTTGGGCGCTTCTCCGCCGCGCAGGCTTTGCTATGGTGTCCCCGGGGAAAAGCCGGCGGTTTCAATCCATCACAAGAACCCTCGAAGCCGTAACGCAGCATCAGGGAGGACTGCATGACGATCTCACGTCGAAATTTTGCGCGTCTTGCCGCCACAAGTGGCGCCGTTGCCGTTGCCTCGCCCGCGATTGCGCAGGGCGCGATCAAGTGGCGGCTCGCGTCGAGCTTTCCGAAGAGTCTCGACGGCCTGTGGGGCGCGAGCCCGACGATCGCCAAATTCGTGAACGAGATGAGCGACGGCAAGTTCACGATCGAACCGTTTGCGGCCGGAGAGATCGTGCCCGGACTTCAGGTGCTGGACGCCGTCTCCAACGCCACGGTCGAGTGCGGCCATTCCTACGGCGGCTATTACATTGGCAAGAACACCGCGCTGATCTTCGACGGCTCGCTGCCCTTCGGGATGACGCCCCGCATGCAGAATGCCTGGTACCTCTTCGGCGACGGCAAGAAGCTGATGGACGAGGTCTACAGCGACATGGGCGTGGTCAGCATTCCCTGCGGCAATACCGGCGGGCAGACCTTCGGCTGGTTCCGCAAGGAGATGAAGACGCCGGCCGATTTCAACGGCATCAAGATGCGGGTTGCGGGTTTCGGCGGCAAGGTGCTGCAGAAACTCGGCGTCGTGCCGCAGCAGATCGCGGCCGGCGACATCTATCCGGCGCTCGAGAAGGGCACGATCGATGCCGCCGAGTGGGTCGGCCCCTATGACGACGAGAAGCTCGGCTTCGTCAAGGTGGCGAAATACATGCACCTGCCGGGCGTGCTGGAAATGGAGGCCAATTCCAGCCTCTACGTCAACAAGGCGAAATGGGCCGAGCTGCCGGCGGGCTATCAGGCGATGCTGCGGGCGGGCTCTGCCTACGCGCTGATGGAAATGCTTGCGAGCTACGACGCGCGCAATCCGAAGGCGCTCACCCGCATCGTCGCTGCGGGTGCGCAACTGGTCGTGCTCAGCCCCGACATCCTCAAGGCGCTGCGCAATGCGCTCGAGCAGGTGCTGGACGAGGAGTCGGCGAAAGGCGAGCAGTTCAAGCGCGTGTGCGAGAACTGGCGCGCCTTCCGCAACGAACAGCACCGCTGGTTCTCGGTCGCGGACGCCCGCACCGAGATGTCGGTGTATTCACTCAGCGCCGCCGCGCTCTAGGGCCGGTCTGTTTCGCCGCGGGCCGGGTAACCCGGCGCCGCGGCATAGAGCACTGACCCGGCGCGCGCCGATTGGAGACGGCTCGTCTTTTTGCTAAGGTGCCCCGACAAAACCGCCCAAGAGCCGGTTCATTATCGGGAGGCCGCCCATGTGCGTGACCAGAGCGCTTGCACGATCGACGATGTTTGCCGGCTTGATCGCGTGGGCAAGTCTGACGTCTGCTACATCTTCCGCGCAGCAGTCCGTGCAGATCGGCGCCACCGATATCGGCGGCACCGTGACCGGCGCGGCAGGCCCCGAGGCCGGTGTCTGGGTGATCGCCGAAACCACCGACCTGCCCACAAAGTTTGCGCGCATCGTCGTCACCGACGATTCCGGCCGCTATCTCGTGCCGGACCTGCCGGCGGCAAGCTACAACGTCTGGGTGCGCGGCTACGGTCTGGTGGATTCGCCCAAGCAAACCGCAAAGCCGGGCCAACTCGTCAATCACGTCGCGGTGCCGGCGCCGAACGAAGCGGCGGCGGCGCATTATTATCCGGCGATCTACTGGTACGCGATGATGAAGGTTCCGCCGGCGAGCGATTTCGGCGGCAAGACCGACATTCCGGACAAGCTGACGCAGACCGACTGGCTGAAGCAGATGAAGAACATCGGTTGCATCGGTTGCCATCAGCTCGGCCAGGAAGCCACCCGGACGATTCCCGCGGCTTTCGGCAAGTTCGATTCCGGTGCCGATGCCTGGATGCGGCGTGTTCAATCCGGCCAATCCGGTGAGCAGATGACCAACCAGCTCGCCGGGAATTTCGCCAGCGTCCCCTTCAAATATCTCGGAGACTGGACCGATCGCGTCGCAGGCGGCGAATTGCCGAAGGCCAAGCCGCCGCGCCCCGCAGGGCTGGAGCGCAACATCGTGATCACGTCATGGGAGTGGTCGACGCCGGACAAATACCTGCACGACCTGATTTCGTCGGACAAGCGCAATCCGACGGTCAATGCTTATGGGCCGCTCTACGGCTCGCCGGAATATTCCACCGACAACATGCCGATCCTGGATCCGAAGACCAACAAGGTCTCGTTCTTCAAGATGCCTGTCGCGGATCCCGAAATGCCGGAATCGCTGGGTCCCGGGCACGCCGCCAGCATCAAGCCAATGGCGCCGTCGGCCTATTGGGGAGAGCAGAAGCTCTGGGATACGCGAGCCAACAACCACAATTCCATGTTCGACAAGAAGGGCCGGCTCTGGCTGTCGGCCACGGTGCGCGGCCTGGAGGATCCGGCGTTCTGCAAAAAGGGTTCCGATCACCCATCTGCGCAGGCGTTCCCGCTGGAAAAATCGGCGCGACAGGTGGCGATGCTCGATCCCAAGACGATGAAGTACAGTTTCATCGACACCTGCTTTGCCACCCATCACCTGCAGTTCGGCTACGACGCCAACGACACGCTGTGGCTGAGCGGCACCGGCCCGGTCGCGGGCTGGGTCAACACCAAAATGTTCGACGAGACCGGCGATGCTGCGAAGTCGCAAGGCTGGTCGCCGTTCGTGCTCGACACCAACGGCAATGGCAAGCGCGACGATTATGTCGAGCCCAACGCTCCGATCGATCCGGCCAAGGACAAGCGGATCATTCCGGGTTCGGGGCCTTACGCCGTGATGCCTTCGCCGGTCGACGGGTCGATCTGGTACACGGTCGGCATCTTCGGCGGAACTCCGGCGTTCCTGCGATTCGATCCGGCGACCCAACTGTCCGAAATATACAATGTTCCGGCGCCGGCATTCGGGATCCGCGGCGGCGACATCGACAGCAACGGCGTGGTCTGGGCGTCGATATCGAGCGGCCAGCTCGGCAGCTTCGATCGCCGCAAGTGCAAGGGCCCGCTCAATGGGCCGAACGCCACCGGCAACCATTGTCCGGAAGGCTGGACGTTCTATCAATATCCCGGTCCCGGCTTCGACGGCATCGGCGAGAACAGCGCCGAGTTCGAGCTATTACACCTGGGTCGATCAGCACAACACGTCCGGACTCGGCGAGAACGTCCCGATCTCCACCGCCAATCTCAATGATGGCTTCGTGGCGTTGAAGGACGGCAAGATGATCATGATCCGGATTCCCTATCCGCTCAGCTTCTATGCCAAGGGCCTCGACGGACGCATCGACGATCCCAATGCGGGCTGGAAGGGCCGGGGGTTGTGGAGCACGAATGGCGACCGCACGCCGTGGCTCAAGGAAGGCGGCAAGGGCGCGATGCCGCGCGCCGTGCACATCCAGTTCCGGCCCGATCCGCTGGCGAACTGAGATGTGCTGAGGAAGAAGCGGAGGGCGCTACGCTCACGCCGCGCCGCGCTGGTAGCGCTTGCTGACGACCCGCAGATGGTTGCGGAAATGTGGCCGCATCCGTTCGGTCCACGGGGTATTGGCGGCAGCTTTCCAGGCAGGCGAACTGGGTATCTCCGTGGACGTGAGCCAATAGAGCGCGAGAGAACGCTGGGCGGCTGCGCCGGTTCCGCGGTAGCGACGCGCGCACAACGTTCCGGGCACCGCGGCAAGCGCGGGAACGTGCTCGGTGTCGTACCAATCATTGAATTCTTGCTCGTGCTCGGGAGCCACACTCATGGCGTTCAGCAGCAAGGCGGGTGCATCCTCCGGACCAGCGAAGCCGGCGTGGTGGATTTGCTCGCCTTCGAAGCGCATGAGCATTTTGATGCGCGCTGTCACGCGTCGGGACCACACCGATAGATTATCACCGCCGCCCCCGTGGTTGCCGATCGCGTTGTAGGCGTCGCTCTTCAGGACATCCGCATTCTCGAGTTCGTAGGTGACCACCGAAATCTTCTGGTCGCCCGTGCCGATCCATCGTTCGCAGCCGACAAAGCCCGGCACCCGCAGCCGTTCGGGAATATGTTCGAGATCATACCAGTCGTTGAATTCGTCCTCGGCCATACCGGCGAAATCGATTACAGGAACCAGTATACTGTTCGCCATCGCTTGCTCCCTTGCGTGTCGCTTGTGGTTCATCCAGCTTTTCGCACGCCTCACGCGGACGCAGCCTTGCGAAAGCCGTGTCCGCTGTAGGCCGGAGCCGTGCTGGCCTTTCCGTCGGACGCAGGGAGTTGTGACCGGCGGATGAGGAAATTGCAATGTGTGTTGGGTTCGTTCAGTCTGAGCCGCAAGACCGAGATCAAGTTGCATATGCATCACCGCGACAACGCCTTGAGACATCATGAGCAGTCTGCAACCGTCCCTTCTTCCTCACGCGACGCGTGAGCTCGCGAAATTTGCCGCGACGACCTGCTTCGAGCAGATTCCGGCCGAGGTCATCGAACGCATCAAGCTGAGCTTGATCGATGGCCTCGGCGTTTGCCTTCAGGGTTCGACCTTGCCCTGGACGCGAATTGTTCACGAAATCATCAGCGAAGAAGGTGGCAAGCCGGCCGCCTCGGTCTGGGGACGCGGCCAGCGCACGTCGCTGACGAACGCCGTGCTCGTCAACAGCACGGCCGGCCATGCCTTCGAGATGGATGACATCCACAAGGAATCGATCGTTCATCCCAATTCGTTGGCGGTCCCGGTGGCGATGGCGCTTGCCGAGGCCGATCCCTCCATTCGCGGGCGGGACATAGCACTCGCCTTGAGCGTCGGATACGAGGTCGGGCTTCGCATCGGCAATGCAGCGACCATGTCGCTATTCCTGAACGGCTTCCATCCGCAGGGAACTTCGGGTGCATTCGTCGCAGCCGCGACCGCAGGAAAGTTACTCGGGCTCGACGCCGGACAGATGCACAATGCGCTGGGCATCGCCGGTTCTATGGCCGCAGGCCTGATGGCCGCGCAAGAAGGCGCGATGGTCAAGCGCCTCCATGCCGGCCGCGCGGCGCAAGGCGGCCTCCTGGCAGCATTGCTGGCCAAGCGAGGATTTACCGGCACCTCCGACGTCGTCGAGGCCGGCTACGGCGGTTTCCTGAGCTCGTTCGCGCGGACGCCCAATCCCGCAAGGTTGCTGGAGGGTCTGGGGAGTGATTGGGAAGCCGGAAAAGTCGGCTTCAAGATGTATCCCAACGTCACCAGCATCCACGCCGCCCTCGATGCATTGCGATCGATCATGACCGAGGAAAGGCTGACCTTCCCGGAGATCAGCGAAATCCACGTCGGATGCGGTCACATGACGTTCGTCCATACCGCATGGGAATATCGGCCGACCGGCGTCACCGCGGCACAAATGAACATGTATTACGGTCTTGCCGTCATGGCGCTCCGGAAGGACGTGACCGCCGCCGATTACGGCGAGGCCGAGATAGCCAATCCGGAAATCATGGCATTCATCCCGAGGATCCGGATTGAAGAAGACGCCGAACTCGAAAGCCGGGGAGCCGCCTTCCGCCATGCCGCCCGTCTACGCGTCCTGACCGCTGATGGACGTACTTTCACACGAGAAGTCCTGCACCGGCGCGGCAGTCCCGAAAATCCGGTCAAGCGGCCCGACATCGAGCGCAAGTTCAGCTCGAATGTGGATGGTCTTTTGAAGGCTCGCGTTCGGACCGCTCTGGTGGAGTTATGCTCTTCGCTCGAGAAGCTCCCGACCGTCATCGATATCAACGAGATCATGGCCGCTGAATTTGCCTGATGCTAACGCATGAGAGCCGCTGGTTCTACTTCGCCGCGGGCTGAGCCGCCGGCGCAGCCGCATCGGGTGGCGGCGCAGCGGGGCGCGCGCCGCCGCCGGTCAGCCGCTCGATCACCGAGCGTACGGTGTCGCCGGCCTTGCCGCCCTTGAGCGCGTCGAGCAAGGGCGCAACGGTGGTCGAACGGCGGATCAGGCTTTCGGCCTCCGGGAAGATCAGGGGATCGTCCCACGGACCGGATACGACGAAGGGCAGGTCGAAATTGCTGTCGCCCTTTTGCGCCGAGACGAGGCTCGCGACGCCCTTCAAATCGTATTCGCGGTTCGGCACCGCGATGGTGCCGGTCAGGGTCACGCGCGAGGTGGCGCTTTCCAGCTTCACCTCTTCGGTGGTGGCGATGCCGTCGGCGAATTTCAACGCCACCGTCAGGCTGTCGTAAGGCGTTGAGCCGGAGCGGAAGCTGCCCGCGCCCGACAGCGGGCGGCGTTCGAGCCGCCTCAGGAGCTGCTCGACATTGAAGCCCGATATCGCGCCGTCATGACCGGTCAGCTTGGCGGTGCCGTCGAGCGATTGCACGAGGCCGAACGGGCTCGATCCCGACGCTACCAGCGAGACGTTGAGATTGCCGCGGCCGGACAGGCGATTGGTGCCGAACAATTCGCCGGCGCAGGATTGCAGGTCGACGTCGAGGAACTGGAATTGCGCCTTGACGTCGGCGATCGTGTCGGAGCGCGCGATGCCGAACGAGCCGCGAGCGATGCCGCCATAGACCTGCGCTTCGCCGACCGAAAGCGCCAGTGCGCCGCCACGCAAATTGGCGCCGAAGGCGGTGCGGCCGAGCTTCGACGGTCCGATGGTGACGCGCGCCGCCGACAGGCGCATGTCGAGATCGGTCGCCGACAGTGCGTTGAGGTCGAACAGCTGCCGGTTCCAGTCGCGCGCGCCGCCGGCGAGCACGCGGAAGGTCGAGATGTAGGGCGTGAAGTCGAGTGCGTCGGCGGCCAGCGTCGCCTGCAGCGTCTGCCGTCCGTTGTTGGAATAGGTCATCACGCCCTCGGCGACATTGCCGTCGAGTTCGACATTGACGTTGGTGAGCGCGATGGAGCCGCCGACGACGTTGGCGCGCGCCTTCAGCGCGAAGCGGCCGAAGCCGCCGCCGCCCGGCGGCGTCTGCCCGGTCCATTGCAGCGCGCTGCGCAGGGACGGGCTGTCGATGGTCAGCGTGCCTTCCATCATCGCGCTGGTGCGGTTGGCGACCGTGCCGTCGAAAGCGAGCTTCAGCGGCGCGCTTGCTAGCCGCGCCTTCAGCCCGGAGCGGTCGCCCGACAAGGCCGCAACGAAGTCGCTGAAGGAGACCGCACCGTCAACACGCTCGCCGCGCCAGTCGAACTGGCCGGTGGCGGCAAAAGAGCGCGAGATCGACGGCCAGGCCAGTGAGAGGTCGATGTCATCGAGCTTCTCGCTGGTGTGGTTGACGGCGTCGTCATAGGTGAGCACGCCGTCCTGGATGCGGATCTCGGAGAACGACACCTGGTTGTCGGCGCCGGGCTTCATGGTGCGCACGATGGTCTGGATGAACGGCGTCCAGTTGCTGTCGCCGTCGGCAGAGCGCACCACGTGGATGGCCGGGCGCAGCATCATCACGTCGGCGATCTCGAAGCGCTGCATCAACAGCGGCAGCAGCCGCAGGTTTGCGGTGAGCACGTCGACATGCAGCGCGGGGTCGGCGGCCGCTCCGCCCTTCAGGCCGACATCATGGAAGGAGACATAGCTGCCGGGAAAGACGGAGACGTCGATCGCGCCGTCGACCGTCAGGTCGAGACCGGTCACGGCGCGGATTTGCGCCTCCACCGCGTTGCGCAGCGCGTCGCGGTTGATCAGCCAGGAGATCGCGATCAGCCCGATCAGCGCCACGCCGAGCAACGCCGCGATCGGCGTCCCCAGGCGCTTCATTCCTTGGGCCATCGTGACTGCCATGTCGGGTCGGCCGGTCATCGTCGGATCGCGATTGAAGGAAGGCGGGGAGGGTGCGCCGGAACCCTCGCCAACAAAGGCCAACTTGATCGTTTTTCTTGTCGCTTTCAAGGCCATGAGGGCAGCCAAAACCTTCATGTCGCAGGGCAATTGGCCGGAGTGCGGTGCGGGCCGTGCGGCCCTTTTGCCCGACCAAGGCATCGGGATGGCGTCATTGACGCACTGCGAAGATTTTGCCTAATAATCCCGACAACGCGGGCCCTGTGGCCGCGTCTTCTCAGCAGGTCATTCCATGAAAAAGGTTTACCCCGACGCGAAATCGGCCCTCGACGGCCTTCTCAAGGACGGCATGATGATCATGTCCGGCGGCTTCGGCCTCTGCGGCATCGCCGAGACCCTGTCGGATGCGATCCGCGAGTCCGGCGTGAAGGGCCTGACCGTGGTCTCCAACAATGCCGGTGTCGACGGCATCGGGCTTTCGAGGCTGCTGGAGACGCGCCAGATCAGGAAGATGATCTCGTCCTATGTCGGCGAGAACAAGCTGTTCGCGCAGCAATTTCTCGCCGGCGAACTCGAGCTCGAATTCAATCCGCAGGGCACGCTGGCCGAACGCATCCGCGCCGGCGGCGCCGGCATTCCCGCTTTCTTCACCAAGACCGGCGTCGGAACGCTGATCGCCGAAGGCAAGGAAGTGCGCGAGTTCGACGGCCAGAAATATCTGATGGAGCGCGGGCTGTTCGGCGACATCGCCATCATCCACGCCTGGAAAGGCGATACCGCGGGCAATCTGATCTACCGCAAGACCGCGCGCAACTTCAACCCGATGATGGCGACTGCCGCGAAGGTCACCGTCGCCGAGGTCGAGCATCTCGTGCCGGCCGGCGAGCTCAATCCCGACCACATCCATACGCCCGGAATTTTCGTCAAGCGCATCATCGAGGTCGGCACCGCCAAAAAGCGCATCGAATTCCGCAATACCCGCCCGCGCGCGGCAGCTTAAGCGTGCGTGATCCGGAAAAGTGGGAACCGGTTTTCCGATAAGATCACGCACCAACTATCAAGGAGAACCATCATGGCCTGGACCCGCGAACAGATGGCCGCCCGCGCCGCCAAGGAGCTGCAGGACGGTTTCTACGTCAATCTCGGCATCGGCATCCCCACGCTGGTGTCGAACTACATTCCGCCCGGCATCGACGTGAACCTGCAGAGCGAGAACGGAATGCTCGGCATGGGACCGTTTCCCTACGAGGACGAAGTCGACGCCGATCTCATCAACGCCGGCAAGCAGACCGTCAGCGAACTGCCGACGACAAGCTATTTCTCTTCGGCCGATTCCTTCGGCATGGTGCGCGGCGGGCATATCGATCTCTCCATCCTCGGCGCGATGCAGGTGGCGCAGAACGGCGATCTCGCCAACTGGATGATCCCCGGCAAGATGGTGAAGGGCATGGGCGGCGCGATGGACCTCGTCGCCGGCGTCAAGCGCGTCGTCGTTGTCATGGAGCATTCCGCCAAGGACGGCCCGAAGCTCTTGAAGAAGTGCAACCTGCCGCTGACCGGCGAGGGCGTCGTCGACATGGTCGTGACCGATCTTGCCGTCTTCACCATCGACAGGCACGGCAAGGACGGCATGGCGCTGATCGAGCTTGCCGAGGGCGTCACCCTCGACGAGGTCAAGACCAAGACCGAGGCGGAATTCCGCGTCGCGCTGAAGAATGCGTGAACGTCCTGGGTCCTTCGTGACGACAGAGATTCGGCCCGCCCGCCCCGAGGACGCCGGCTTCATTGCCGCCAACATCCTGTCGTCGCAGCGCGGTCACCGGTCGCGCGGTTGGTTCGATATTGCGCTCGCTCGACCGGAAACCCAGGTTCTCGATTTCGTCGAAAGGCTCGCGGTGGCGCAGCAGCGCACCTGGTGGCACGCCTCGCAATTCCTGATCGCCGAAGTGGACGGACGACCGGCTGCCGCGCTTTGTGCTCTGCCCGCGGCCGGGGCTGATCACGCGGCAAGCATGGCGATCAAGGAAGTGGCAAGCGCGACTGGACTGAACGCGCGCGAGATATTCCAGCGCGGCGCCTATCTCGACAATTGCTGGGTAGAGGCCGGTGACGGCGACTGGCTGATCGAACATGTGGCTTCGCTGTCGGCCATGCGCGGACGTGGGCTCGTACAGGCTCTGATCGCTCACGCTCTGGCGGCAGGAAAGGCCGCCGGCCACGCGACGGCGTCGATCCCGTTCCTGATCGGCAACGACGCGGCTGAACGTTGCTACGCGAAAGCCGGCTTCAGCTTCGCCGAGGAGAAGCGCGACGCCGGCTTCGAGGCGCTGACCGGCGCGCCTGGCTTCCGCCGCTTCGTGCGCGTGATCTAGGCGGGCCGGCGGCAACTCGTCTACCTACCATTGCGTCCGCACCCACCTAACGGGTACGGTTGTGCATTATCAATTTGACACTACCAATTTATTGGCGAGTACGACCGATGGCTATCCAGGCTGAAATTCTCGACCAACCGATCGACGCCTTCATTCTTTTCAATGAAGGCGAGGAGGCCGTAGTGCCGATTGTCGACCAATTGGTGTCGCGCGGTATCAGCACTCATTTCTGGCGACGCGATATCAAGCCGGGCGAATCCTGGGTCGAAGTTGAGCGCGCCAGGCTGACTTCGACACGGGCCGTTGTCGTTTTTCTCGGCGATCGCGGATGGGGACCAACCCATCTTCAGCTGGCCCTCGACGCCGTCAAGCTTGGAAAACGGATTGTGCCTGTCCTCGTGGGCGATCCGCCGCGCACCGACTTCGAGAAGGCCGACGGGATTTTTGTGAGATTGCGTTATGTCGACCTTCGAAAGCAAGACCCCACCGCATTGGATCTCTTGGTTCGGGCGCTCCTGCCGGAGGAAAGCGCTACCTCGTCGAGCCCGCCAGAAGGAGCGCCACCGATCGGTCGGCCGGGTGAGCGTGCCGGCCGGTTTGATGGCCTGATCGGTAGGCTTCTCGATGGTGACGAAGAAAGCCGATCGGCCGTCCTTGAACAGGTCATCGACGGAACGATCAGGGACAAGCCAGGACTCGCCGCCCGGCTTCGCTACGAGATCGAAAACAACTCCGCGGTGCGCGATCCAAATCTGATGCCCTCGATCAGGTCGTGGATGTTCAGTGTCCTGATCTGGTCCGACGGAGCATCGGACGCCAGCCGCCAGCTCATTCTCAGGCATTTGAACGAGAAATCCGAAACGGAGCGAAATGTGCGCTTCTGGATTCTTGTAGGGTTGCAACAATGCCGCGTCGGCTATGTCGAGGGGGCCATTCAGGCCTGCGTGTCTGACCCAATGCCTGAAGTGGCGTTGCTCGCACAGGCTATGCTCGCCCGTGGAGACAAGGATTCCGGTAATTCGGGGTTCGTCGATCGGCTTCGAAAGATGCTTTCCTCGACGAACTTCAGATTCGAGACATGGCCCGCTCTCCGCGTCCTTCGCGTTATGCCGATTTTGCCGCTTGCAGCCGATCTAAGTAGTTTATCTGATCGTGCGACAGGCGATCTCGCTTACGATGCGCTTTATGCGCTCGCCAATCCGGAGATGGCTGCAGCCGCGGCTCCGATCCTTCAGGAGAAACCCGGCCTAGAGAGGGTCCTCGACATTATTGTCGAGGTCATGCGCGATGCAGATGCCGGCGCGACCAGGCATTTTGCAAATTTGCTTGCTGCTTTCGACGCTGCGTCGGTCGAAAGGGCGATGGTCGCCGCCGAAGCAGGCGACCAAAGAATTTCTGCAGCGATCGGCGTGCTGCGGCGGCACCTCGCTGAGCTTCGCCGTCTACCCATCGAAAGGCCGCAGTCCTACATGGCCGGTTATGCCTCTGACGGTATCGATGTCACGCGCGACGACCTGGATATTCGCGAAGATGTGCAGACGCTCACCGCGGTGATGCTGGCGCGGGACGTGGTGCCGCCACTGGCAATCGGACTGTTCGGAGATTGGGGCGCCGGCAAGAGCTTCTTCATGCGTTCCATGAAAGATGCGGCTAAGGAGATTTCGGATCACGCACGCAACACGAAGAGTAACAGGTTCTGTACCGATGTGGTCTCAATCGAATTCAACGCTTGGCATTATGTCGATACAAATCTCTGGGCGAGCCTCGTCAGCCATATCATGGAGAGCCTGGCCGACTATGTGATTCCGCCGACGACACCGGAGCAGCGGCAAGCCGAGTTGGTTCAGCAGCTTGGAAGTGCCAAGGAAGTCATTTTGCAGATCCAGAATGAGCAGAAAAAAGCCGAAGAGCAGATTAGCGTACGCCAGAACGAGTTACAGCAGCTCCAGATCGAACGTGAGCAAAAAGAGATCGAGCTGCGCAATCTACAGCTAACTGACCTGCGAACTCTTCTCGCCACAGATCCGGTGCTTCAAAAGGAACTGAAAGCCGCTCTTGCAGACATTGGTGTACCGGCCGTTCTCACCAGTTTCGCCGATCTGGACGCGGCGGTCGGCGAAGTGAACAGCCTTCGCGGCAAAATCACTGGCCTCGTGGTGGGTCTGTTCGAGGTACCAAAAGACCGGCGTTTATGGTTGTTGGCGGCGGTCATGCTGGCACTGCCATTTCTGTATCACTGGCTCTACCCATATATCGAGAGCAGCCTTCTGCTGTTGGGTGCGATCCTCGGCGAAGTCGTCGCTGTCGTCACTGCTGCGGCGGGGTTGTTACGGAAGGCTGCCGGTTACGTGCGGGAGAAACTCGATGGCGTCGAGGCCGCAAAGCGGAAGGTCGAGGAGGCGCTGGCTACTCGGCGCAACACGCCGACGGCCAAGGAGACCGATCTACAGAAAGAAATCGCAGGGCTGAAGGTAAGCGAACAACAGGCCGCCTCGCGCTTGCAGGCGGCCACCGAAAAGGTGATCGATCTCGAACGGCAGATTGCCACGTTGAAGGAGAGCCGAAGTCTGGCGCGCTTCCTCACTGAACGCACCAAGTCGGACGATTACCGCAAGCATCTGGGTGTGATTTCCACTATCCGTCAGGATTTTGAAACGCTGACAAAACAGCTGACCAAGCCCGATCTGACGTCCGGTTCGGAGCTGCGCAAGGTCGAGCGCATCATCCTTTATGTCGATGATTTGGATCGTTGTCCTACCGAGAAGGTCGTACAGGTTCTGGAAGCTGTCCATTTGTTGCTGGCCTATCCACTTTTCGTCGTCGTGGTCGGCGTGGATCCGCGCTGGCTTTCATATTCGCTGACATCGATCTACCCGGTACTCCAACAGGTGGGCACTGCGAAGACTGCCGTTGAGCCGTCCGACGGTGCGGATATCTGGCGTCCGACGCCGCAAAATTATTTGGAAAAGATCTTTCAGATTCCGTTTAGCCTGCGTCCGATGACCAGAATTGGTTATGGGAAGCTCGTCGAAGGGTTGTTGAGCTCGGCAGCGCCGAAGCCACGACAAGATGCGGCTGTCCAGGCACCGCCGCCCTCATCCTCGCTAGAGAGTCTCCCCGTTCCCGGCGCTTCGAATTCCAGCGGCAACTTGCCTCCGAATTCTTCCCTGGACGCTCCGCAATCTGAACAGTCGACGGGCGAAAAGGCGCCGGCGGCAGTGCCTTCGTTCGCGATCCATGACGACGCAATGAAAATATTGCCGTGGGAAGAGATGTTCGCGAAACAGCTTTTTGGTCTCCTTCCGACGCCGCGTGCCACCAAGCGTTTCTCCAACATCTATCGCCTCTTGAAGGCTCCGATCTCGCCGGACCAACTTAGAGCCTTTGAGGGTACCGATCTCGCGCCGGGTACGTTCCAAATTCCGATGCTTTTGCTGGCCATCCTGATTGGGATGCCGGCCGACGCCGCCAAAATGTTTCCAGTCCTCTATGATAGAACCAAAGACGGTTCTGCGGATTGGACGCCGGCCGAAATCCTTCAATTCGCGTCGCCGACGCTTCGCGAGAAAATTAGCGACATCGTGACGGGCGATAGCTTCCCGCGGTCCCCGGCGTTGTTTGAGAGTTGGCTGCGCCGGGTGTCGCGTTTTTCATTCGAGATCGGGCGCACGATCAAGCCTGCTTCGTCTTCGAATCCTGCTTGACCGACCAAGCTCTCCGGTATGGTAAGCGGCCGTGACCGCTCACGCCTTCGCGGCGACGTCCTCGAGGCCGCGGTTGCGCGGCTCGACGCCCCAGGCCCACACCACGATGATCTGGATCACGACCACGCCGATCATCAGCCAGAGCACGCCGGGCAGGCCGGACGACGCAATCAGCGCGCCGACGATGAAGGGTGAAACCACGGTCGCGCCGCGTCCGAACATGTTGCAGATGCCGTTGGCGCGCAGCCTGATCTCGGTCGGGAACAGCTCCGGCGGATAGACGCCGTAGAGCAGCGCGGTCTGCACATAGATCGAGACGATCAGGATGAAGCCGACGGTCAGGACGATCTCCGGATCGGAGCCTGCGTTGAAGCGGGCATAGATGTAGCCGGCGATGATGGTCACGATCGACGCGCCGATGATGCTGGCGCGCCGTCCGATGGCATCGGAGGTATACGCGCCGACCGCGCAGCCGACCAGCGATGCGGCGGACAGCACCACGGTATAGGCCAGCGAATTGGCGATGGTCAGCCCCTGGCGCAGGAAGAACTGCGGCAGGAACAGCACGAAGCCGAAGATCAGCGTGTTGATCGAGATCAGCACCCAGCTGCCGACGATCATCCGCTGCAGCAGCGGCGGCTTGGCGAGATCGGTCGCGACGGCGAGCGGGACCGGCGCGGGCACCACGACCGGCGGCAGCGGCTTGCCGCCGGAGGCTTCCGTCTCGATCGTCCGCATCAGCGCTTCGGCCTCATCGGTGCGGCCCTGCGCCTCGAGCCAGCGCGGCGATTCCGGCAGGTTCTTGCGCAGGTACCAGACGATCAGCGAGCCGATGCCGGCGATCACGAACATCGGCCGCCAGCCGAAGTTCGGGATGATGAAATAGCCGAGCAGGGCGGTCGCCGGGAATCCGGCGACAACGATGAACGCCATCATCGACAGCCAGCGGCCGCGCGACTTCGGCGGCACGAATTCGGTCATGGTGGAGTAGCCGACCACGATCTCGGCGCCGAGGCCGAGCCCCTGCACGAAGCGGCAGGCGATCAGCTGCGTCATGTCCTGCGCGAAGGCGGCGGCGATCGAGGCCAGCCCGAAGATCAGCAAATTGATCTGGTAAGTGAAGCGCCGCCCGTATTTGTCGCCAACGAACCCGGTGATCAGAGACCCGATCGTCATGCCGACGAAGGTCAGCGAGATGAATTGCAGGTTCTGCGGCAGTGTCGAGAACTTGGTCTGGATTGCGGAAGCGAGCACGCCGCCGGCGACGTAGAGGTCATAGCCGTCGAAGAACATCCCGGCGCCGACAAGGCCGAAAATCCGGTAGTGAAACGACGAGATCGGCAGGCGGTCGAGACGCGCGCCGGTGTTGACTGCAGTGGCCATGTAAATTCCCCCCGTTGATTCCGAACGCGGCGCCGGCTTCGCCGGTCGTCGCTCTTTTGACGCTAGTTCAATCGCCGTTGCCCCGCCGTGTCGCGATACCAGTCGAACGGCGCCTCACCGGTCGCGACCATCACGCTCTTGACGTTGAAATGGTCGTCGAAACTTTCGGTGCCGCATTCGCGGCCCACGCCGGAATCGCCGACGCCGCCCCAGGGCGAAGCCGGATCGAGCCGGTGATGATCGTTGATCCAGACGATGCCGCACTTCACCTGGGCCGCGACGCGATGGGCGCGCGCGACGTCGCGGGTGCGGATCGCAGCCGCCAGCCCAAACGGCAAGTCGTTGGCGAGCCGCAACGCCTCGGCCTCGTCCTTGAACGGCGTTACCGAGGTGAACGGGCCGAACACCTCCTCCTGGAAGATGCGCATGTCGCTTTTGACGTCGGCAAACACGGTCGGCTCGACGAAATAGCCGTTCTCGTGGCCGGGAACGTTGGCCCGCACGCCGCCGGTGACGAGCCGCGCGCCTTCGTCGCGGCCGAACTCGCAATAGGACATCACGCGGTCGCGCTGCCGCGCCGAGATGACGGGGCCGAGCTGGGTTGCGGGATCGAAGGGATCGCCGATCCGGATGGTTTCGGTCTTGGCTTTCAGCCTGGCGACGAACGCGTCATAGATCGAGGCCTGCACCAGATGCCGCGAGGCGCAGATGCAGGTTTGGCCGGCGCCGATGAAGGCGCCGAACGCGGCATAGTTGACGGCGCGATCGATATCGTAATCGTCGAACACCATCACGGGCGTCTTGCCGCCGAGCTCCATGGTCTGGTGCGCAAACACTTTCGCCGCCGCCGAGCCTGCGATGCGGCCCGCCTCGGTGCCGCCGGTCAGCACCAGCTTGTCGATATCGCCGTGCTCGGCGAGCATTTTGCCTGCGCTCTGGCCGAGGCCGAGCACCACGTTGAAGACGCCGGGCGGCAGGCCGGCGTCGGTGAAGATTTTCGCGAGCTTGAGCGTGGTCAGCGGCGTGTATTCCGACGGCTTGACCACGGTGACGCAGCCCGAGGCCAATACCGCGGCGAGCGACTTGCACAGGATCATCAGCGGATGATTGAACGGCGTGCAGTTGGCGACGATGCCGATCGGCGTGCGCAGGGTGTAGTTCAGGTAATGGCCTTCAACCGGGATCACGGCGTCGCGGCGCGACAGCGCGACGCCGGCGAAATAGCGGAAGAAGTCCGGCAGTCGCGACAGCTGCGCGCGGGTCTCGTTCACGGGCCTGCCGTTGTTGAGCGTCTCCAGCCGGTAGAGCTGATCGAGATTGGCCTCGAACGCATCCGCGAGCCTGTTGACGAGCCTGGCGCGAGCACGAATGTCCATGCCGCCCCACGCCTTGCCTTCGAAGGCGGCGCGCGCGCTTTTCATCGCGCGGTCGATATCCTCCTTGGTCGAGTTCGGAATCCTCGCGATCACGTCCCCGGTGGCGGGATTACGGACGTCGAGCATCTCGCCGCGGCCGGCCTCGATCTCGCCGCCGTCGACGAAATTGCCATGGATTTCGACGTCGATGGATTTGGTGGGACTGTTCATGAACTCACCCTTCGACGATCACGGCATTGCGTTTCAGCGCGGGGAGCACGCGCTTCTCGGTGGCGCCGATATGCGCCTTGATGATGCGCGCGGCGGCGCGGCGATCGCGCGTCTGCATCGCCTCGATCAATGCGACATGTTCGGCCACCAGCTTCTTGGGATCATGACCCCTGAGATTGGCGACGCTGACCCGAACCAGGCGGTCGGCCTGTCCGATCAGGTCGCACAGCGAGGCCGCCATGCGGCGGTTGCCGGAGGCGTGCGCGAGCGCCGTGTGGAAGGCGCGGTTATAGGCGATGAAGTCCTCATGGTTGCCGGAGAAGCGGCGAAACTTGTCGAGCGCCTTCAGCGTGGCGTCGCCGGCGTGCTCGATCGCCTCCGCCACGCAGGCCGGCTCCAGCGCGAGGCGAAAGCGCAGGAGATCGCGGGCATCCGACAGCGAGATCGGATTGACCCGATAACCCTGGCGCGGCTGCACCGTGACCAGATGCTCGCGCTCGAGCCGCAGCAGGGCCTCGCGCACCGGCTGGCGGCTCACCGCATAACGTTCCGCGAGCTCCTGCTCGCGCATATCATCGCCGGGCGCAAGCGAGCACGACAGGATATCAGCGCGCAGCCGCTCATAGACATTTTCGCGCAGAAGCATCGAAATCTCTCGCTTGATGACAGTCAGTCTTGCAGCCGTGAAATATCACGTCAAGCCACAAAGGCTCGGCCGAGACCGAGGCGGCGAGCACGGGCATCTTGTTGCCCGAGTCAGGATCGCAATAGACGTCGCGCCGGTATCCTTCGCGTGGGATCACGTCGAGCCCGATCGAGGGCCGAACCGCGTCCGTAAGGAGAAAATTCCCGTAGCGGCCAACGCGGAGGTGGGCGTCAAGTTGTTCCTGGCTCAGGTCATCGAATGTCGTGCGAGGCATACGGGTGGGATTGTTGCGAAGCACACGTTCAAGGAAGCGTTGAATGAAACTCATGGAAAGGGCTCCCCTCCTAAAACCGCATCGTACGATTGGGACTGTTTCGATCAAGGTCCTCGGCCACCGCGTCAAGCAGTCTCGGGGCTCGTCCCCCGAGTTGAACCATCCCAGTCACCCGCTTGACACCGCGCCCAAGGGAGCCGAAACCCACCCCGGGGACGGTCGCCTTTCCGTTGGCAACGCTTCACTGCCGCTCAATTATATATACCATGCTTGGCACCCGTATCTCGCCTAAGTTGCCGTTCTTGCTGAAGTGATCTCAAGGTAAAGATCGTCGTGCTCTGATCATCCCGTCTAATCCTCCCTGACCTTGGCCAGATCCCTCATTTTTTCAGCCAGTCGATACCTTAAGCAACTTGGATACCAATCCCACATTTTCGCTGAGAGGAAGTGCTGTCGGACCCGTTGCCGCAAAAACTTGAGTCAAGTTTTGGAAAATATGGACTCTGGCCGCGAGAAGTCAACCGTACAACCGCGACCACTTTATTTTGTAAACCTTGACCGGTTGGGCACAAGCCCTCCGATCCGAAAAGCGACGCGCGGTGAAGCGGGAAAACAACTTCACGCTCGGGCGGAGGCGAATCAAGGACAGAAGCATGGATCAGCCCGGTGCGCGAGCTTGCCGCACCGCCCAGAACCCAACGCCTGAACACGCCGTTGAATTGGCTGGGACGTCGCTCCCGCGTAACGGGTCGTGATATACTGCCTGGAACACTGGAGTGGGGCGGGTCGCAGAGACAGGTTGGGCACGGGTCTCCTGACCCCGCCGTCCGTTGGCAACGCAAGTTCGGCGCGGGTCTCCCGACCCCGCCGTCTGGGGGGCGGCCAATGGAGACCTGAGGTCCGCAAAGTGGCAAGGTCAGGAGGCCTTGCCACAACCTGTTAGCTGATCCGGATCAGTCATCGAGACGCGGAAAGGTGGTCGCGAATGGCGCTTGATCGAGTGGACGCTTATCTTCAAGAACATCAGGCTCGATTCGAAGAGCAGCTCAAGGACCTGATCCGGATTCCCAGTATCAGTGCCCAGCCCGATCATGACGCCGACACTCGCCGAGCGGCCGAATTCGTCAGGAGCGACCTGGCGGCGATGGGGCTCAAAGCCGAACTGATCCCTACCAAGCGGCACCCCATTGTTTACGCCGAGTGGCTCGGCGCGCCCGGCAAACCGACCGTCTTGATTTACGGCCATTACGATGTTCAGCCTGCCGAGCCGCTGGAACCCTGGCTCTCGCCCCCCTTCGAGCCGACGATTCGCGACGGCAACCTCTACGCGCGAGGCGCCACCGACGACAAAGGCCAGATGTTCACCCACCTGAAGGCGGCCGAGGCCTGGCTGAAAACCACCGGATCGTTCCCCGTCAATGTGAAGTTCCTGATCGAGGGTGAGGAAGAGATCGGAGGGATCAACCTGGAGACCTACGTGGCGGAGAACACCGGCCGGCTGGCCTGTGACTACGCCGTGATCTCCGACACCAGCCAGTTCGCGCCCGGCATGCCCGCGATCACCTACGGCCTGAAAGGGCTGGCCTACTTTGAGCTTCACGTGCAAGGGGCCAACCGCGACCTGCACTCGGGCACCTACGGCGGCGCGGTGGCCAACCCGCTCAATGCCCTGGCGACCCTGCTTGCCGGCCTGAAGGGGCCCGATGGGAAGATCCAGATCGCCGGGTTTTACGACGCCGTCAAGCCCCTGGAAGCCATGGGAGCGTGCCGCATTCGCCAAGCTTCCCTTCTCGGAAGCCGACTTCCAGGCCGACCTGGGAGTCACCGCTTTGACCGGAGAGGCTGGCTACACCACGCAAGAGCGAAAGTGGGCTCGCCCCACCTGCGACGTCCACGGCCTCTTTGGCGGTTACGCCGGGCCCGGGCCCAAGACCGTTTTGCCCTGCAAGGGGGGTGCCAAGCTCAGCTTCCGCCTCGTTCCCGATCAGGATCCCAGGACCATCGAAAGGCTCTTCCGCGAGCATGTCCGCAAGTTCACACCGCCAGGAGTGACCGTCGAAGTGATGACCCAGCATGGGGCGCCCGCCGTGCTGGTGAACGTTGACACCCCCGGATTCCGCCCGCGGTCAGGGCCATCGAGGCGGGGTTCGGCACCAAGCCGGTCTTCATGCGCGAGGGCGGTTCCATCCCGGTCGTGGGGTTGCTCAAGGATCACCTGAAGGTAGACACCCTGCTTCTGGGCTGGGGTCAGAACGACGATAACCTGCACGGCCCCAACGAGAAGTTCTGCCTGGCCGACTTCCACCGCGGCATCAAAGCCAGCGCCCATTTGCTGGAGGAGCTGGCGAGAGAACCAGGACACGGGAAGGGATCGACAACGGGGTAGTACGCTAACCCAAGCGTCAGCGAGGATCTGTCGGCGATCCCTCGCTGACGCTTCGGGTTGGTATGGCTTATCGGATCAAAGAGGCCATCGATCTACTGGAAGTCGAAAACGACCGCAGGGACTAATTAACGATGCTCGATCTTAAATACGTGATCACCCACACCGAGGCGGTGAAAGAGAACTGCCGCAATCGCAACGTTCCGGACGACGTGCTGGACGACATTGATCGCGCCGTGGCGCTCGAGGGCGAGCGCAAAATCCTGCTGTCCGCGGTCGAGGAGATTCGCCGGCGGCAGAACGAGGTGGCTCAGGCGACGGGAAAAGAGAGAGACCCCGCGAAGCGGACCGAGCTGATCGACGAAGGCAAGCGTCTCAAGGCCCAGGTCGGTGATCGGGAAGAGCAGCTCCGGGTGATGGACGACGAGATCAGGCAGAGGCTCCGAAGAGTTCCCAACCTCACCCATCCCGACGCACCGGTCGGGCGCACCGAGGAAGACAGCCGCGAGCTTCGCAAGGTGGGCACTCCACGCGCCTTTGACTTTCCCGTCAAGGACCACGTCGAGCTTGGCAAGTCGCTCGACCTGATCGATTTCGAGACCGGCGGCAAGGTGTCCGGGACCGGCTTCTACTTCCTCAAGAACGACGCGGTTCTGCTCGATCTGGCTCTCCAGCAGTTCGCGGTCCGCAAGCTCGTCGAGGCCGGCTTCACGCCCGTGATCACGCCGGATCTTGCCCGCAACTCGATCCTCGAGGGCATCGGCTTCACGCCCCGGGGAGCCGAGACGCAGGTCTACTCGGTCGAGGATACCGACCTGAGCCTGGTGGGAACCGCCGAGATCACGCTCGGGGGTATGCACGCCGACGAGCTGCTCGACGAAGCCCGCTTGCCGCTCAAGTACGTGGGGCTCTCGCACTGCTTCCGTACCGAGGCCGGCGCGGCCGGCCGGGCCAGCCGCGGACTGTATCGCGTGCACCAGTTCACCAAGGTCGAAATGTTCGCGTTCACCACGCCGGAAGCCTCAGGGGCGATCCACGCCGAGATGCTGGCGATCGAAGAGCAGATCTTCCAGGCGCTGGGCATTCCCTACCGCGTGCTCGACATCTGCACCGGCGACCTGGGCGGTCCCGCGTACCGCAAGTTCGACCTCGAAGCCTGGATGCCCGGCCGAGGCGAGCACGGCGAGTACGGCGAGGTCACCAGCACGTCCGATTGCACCGATTACCAATCGCGGCGGCTCAACGTTCGCTACCGGCCCAGCGGCCAGAAAGGGACGCGTTACGTTCATACGCTCAACGGCACGGCCGTCGCGCTCTCGCGGGCCCTGATTGTGGTCCTGGAAAACTATCAGCGCGCCGACGGCCGGATCGACGTTCCCGAGGTTCTCCGCCCGTACGTTGGCAAAGACGTGATCGGCCGTTCCTGAGCGTTGCCGCTGCCGGATCTCAACTTTCCACAAACAAAGGCAGCCCGAGCCCCGTAATGCGAGAGGGGGATCCTGCCGCCGACCGTATACCGGGGCCGTGGGGCGAAGCCGCTCGCGCGGCGGCCGGTGATCGGGTGCCGGGTTTTTTGGGTTCGACCGACCATGACGTTTCCGAGACGGAGGCAGGCTTGTGCGAAACCCGCTCCTGGTGCCCGACCTGCGCGAACTGATCCAGAGCGGCGAAGTCGCGGCCCTGCGCGAGTTCATCGAAGACCAGCACCCGGCTCGGACCGCGGAACTGATCGAGGACCTCGAGGACAAGGACGGCGATTGCCTCTTCCAGATCTTGCCGCCGCGCGACCGCGCCCAGGTTTTGACTTACCTCGACACCGAGAACCAGAACCGGATTGTCGAGGGCATGCCGCCCCAGCAGGCGGCCGAACTGCTACACCTGATGTCGCACGACGAACGCGCCGACCTGGTCAAAAGGCTCGATGAAGACTTCGTCGACGTGGTGCTTCCCCACCTGGCCCACGCCGAACGCGAAGACATTCGCCGCCTGACCAGCTATGAGCCGGGAACCGCCGGCGCGGTCATGACCACCGACTACGTCATCTTGCCGGCTCACGTCACCGTGCGCGACGCGCTCGAGCGCCTCCGCCACGAGGCGCCCGACCGCGAGACGATCTATTATTGCTACGTCGTCGATCACAATCGGCGGCTGATCGGTTTCGTCTCGCTCAAGAACCTGATCCTGTCGCGGCGGTCGGCGATCATCGAAGACATCATGCAGCGCGACGTCATCTTCGGCCGGGTCGATGAAGACCAGGAATCGGTCGCCCGCCAGATCGACAAGTACGACCTGCTCGCCCTGCCGATCATCGATTCCACCGACCGGCTCGTCGGAATCGTCACCCACGACGACGCCATGGACATCCTCCGCCAGGAGCAAACCGAAGACATCCTGGCGTTCGGCGGCGTCTCCAAGACCTCAGACCCCGCCGAGGAAACCTACTGGGAAGGCCGGATCATCGAGTCAGTCAAGCGGCGGATCGGCTGGCTGCTCTTGCTCTTCCTGGGCGGCACGGTGACTCGGTATGTGATCACGTCGTTCAACTGGGTCGATTCCACGTTCCCGACCATCGAGTTCGACGCGTTCATTCCTCTCTTGATCGGCACCGGGGGCAACGCCGGCAGCCAGACCGTCGGCACGATCATCCGCGGCCTGGCCCTGGGCGAGATCCAGCGCGGGGATGCTCCCAAGGTGCTCATCCGCGAGGTGCTCACCGGCGTCATGCTGGGAACCCTGCTGGGAGCGCTCGGCTTCGTCTTCACCTGGAAGCTGCTGGGCCACTCAGCCATCTTCGCCCTGGTGATCGCCCTGGCGATCCTGGGCATCTGCATTTGGGCCAACGGCGTGGGGGCGCTCGTCCCGCTCGCCGCCAAGAAGCTGGGCATCGACCCGGCCCTCGTCTCCGCCCCCTTGATCAGCACGCTTGTCGACGCCACGGGGCTCGTGATCTTCTACTCGGTGGCGATTTTGCTTTTGATCAAGCTGGCGCGGTGAGGCTTTAGCAGGGATAATCTCATTTTTCACTGAGCTTCGGTGTACCGTGGATGTAATGGTCGTGCTGCTCGGCCATGTCTGAGGGCAACCCCTTCACGTACCAGCAATCGAGAGCAGCCGTCGGGAAAGATCCTCGACATCCTTTTCCAAGCCAACCGGCTCGACGTGGACTCTCGTCCCCTCAGGCGGAAGAGTTGCTCCCGGATCGAACACGACCACGCCGTTCTTGACTTCGCCCGTGTATATCTGGGACATCGGCAGCCTCCTTCAGTTTCGAGTATACCGCGACGGACACCGGACTGTCGCCGTCTCAAGAGCGCGAACGGCTCGGCGGGGAAGGCCACGTCCATCATCAGGAGCCGGAAGTCGTCGCGCGAGCGGAGCGGGTCCAGGGCCGACTCGATCCGGATTTCGTTCGCATTCCGGTAGCCCACGGCAACCGCCCGGCCCAGCCATTCCATCGCCCTGGCGGCCTCGATTTCCCCCTCGGCCGCCGAGACCCCCGATCCGGGCCGCCCGGCCAGGCCCGCCAGCGCCGCGTGACAGCAGGCCGTCTCGAATAAGTCCCAGCCCGACCGCGGCAGCAGCCCGTCGCACAGCCCCAGCGCCCGCCGGGTATCGGCGGCCGCGCCAGCGGGCTCACCAAGATCGCGGAGGGTCAGCCCGCGCCGCCGCATGCGAGCAGACCAGGACGTAGCGGTGCTCAGTGTTCGTCGGATCCTCCGGACCTGCGGTTCCTTCAGGGCGATCGCCCGTTCGTAGAGGCCCTTGGCCTCGGCCGCCCGGCCGAGCGAGCGGACCACGTCGCCGAGGAGATGAGGGCCACGGCGAGGCGGTCACGGAATACGGTGACAGCGGGGTTGTCGTCCGGCCAGCTTCTGCTGGATCGCCACCGCCGTGCGGCACTCGGCCTCCGCCTCCGCCGGCTTCCCCATCTGCAACAGCAGGCGGCCGAGGTTCATGTGGGCTGATCGCCAGGACGCTGCGGAAGTCGGTGGCGGCGGGGTTGTCGTCGGCCAGCTTCTGCAGGATCGCCAGCGCCGTGCGGAACTCGGCCTCCGCCTCCGCCGGCTTGCCTGTCATGGCACAGCAGCGCGCCGAGCATCGCGGTGAATCGCCACAGATCCTGCGGAACTCGTGACGGCGGGGTTTTCGTCCGCCAGCTTCTGCTAGATCGCCAGCGCCGTGCGGAGCTCGGCCTCCGCCTCCGCCGGCTTGCCTGTCAACGCCAGCACGTTGCCGAGGTCGAAGTGGCTGGTCGCCAGGCTCGCTGCGGAACTCGGTGACGGCGGGGTCTTCGTCGGCCAGCTTCTGCTGGATCGCCAGCGCCGTGCGGAACTCGGCCTCCGCCTCCGCCGGCTTGCCCGTCTGCCACAGCAGGACGCCGAGTTCGGTTGACCGTGTCCGCCAGGTCGCGGCGGGCGTCGTTCGAGGCCCCGGGGACCGCGGCCAGCGCCTCCTGGTCGGCCCGCGCCAGCTTGAGGGCCGCCAGCGCCTCGGCGGGCTTACCCGCGTAAGCAGGAGCCGGGCCATCCGCGTGCGGCAGGCCGCCAGCGCGGCCCGCGCCGCCGGGTCGGAACCCGCCAGGCCCGCCAGCAGCGACTCCGACCGGCGGTACGCCGCCAGCGCCTCGTCGGTCTTCCCGGTCGCAATTGAGCAGATAGGCGACGGCGGTCAGGCTCCGGCCGACGTCGGCCTTGACGCCGGCGTCGGCCCCCGGCTCGGCCGCCAGCGCCTCCCGCGCCGCCAGCACCGCCCGGTGCGCCGCCAGCGCGGCCTCCGGGCGGCCGACCTTGCGGGTCAGTTCGGCCAGCTCGAAGTTCGATTGCGCCAGCGCCCGCCGCGAAGCGAAGTCCGTCTCCTTGCCCAGCAGGGCGCCGAGCTTGCCGTAGAAGTCCGACGCCGATTTCAGGAGCCGGTCGCGCAGCTCCTTGAACTGGTCCTCCTTGAGCAGGAAGTCCTCGCTGACGCCGGTGTGGAATGTCTTGATCGCCTCGACGGCCAGGTCGTAGCGGGCCTGCACGGCGGCCTTCGAGCGCGTCAGCTCGGCGTTGGCCGCGCGTCTCGCGCCTGCAGCGACTCCGACAGCCGCGCGTTGGCCGCCGACTGCACCGCGAGCACCGCAGAAAGACCCACCACCCCCGCCAGCATGGCCGCGGCCGCGCCGGTCACGCCCGTGCGGTGCCTGCGCAGCCAGCGCGACACCCGCCGCGTCCAGGGGCTCGCGCCAGGCCGTGACCGGCTCGTCGGCCATCCAGCGATCCAGTCGTCGGCCAGCCCCGCGGCGTGGGATAGCGATCCTCGGGCACGGTGGCCATCGCCTTCAGGCAGACGGCCTCCAGCGCCTTGTCGAGCGACGGGTCGAGCCGCGACGGCCGCGGAAATTGCCCCTCCTGCACGGCATTCAAGATGGCCCCGACGTCCTCCCCCTCGAACGGCGGCTTGCCGTCAGCAGGCAGTAGAGCGTGGCACCCAGGCTGTACACGTCGGACCGCGGGCCCAGCCGGTTCAGGTCGCCCCGCGCCTGCTCGGGGCTCATGTAGGCCGGCGTGCCCAGCGCGCTGCCGGGCAGGGTTTCGGAGGAGCCCGATGATGACGGGGCGATGGTCTGCTCGCCGACTGTCGGATCGGCCCGGCCCACCGATTTGGCCAGCCCCCAGTCCACGACCAGTGTCTCGCCGTGCTTGCCCACGATGATGTTCGCCGGCTTGATGTCGCGGTGAATCACCCCGCGCGAGTGGGCGTAATCGACGGCGTTGCAGACGTCGATGAACCGGCGCAGGAGCTTGCGCAGACTCCAGCGACCGGCGGCCGGCGTCCTCCTTCAGCGTTCGTCGGCGTGAAACCGCGCGATCGCCTCCTTGAGCGAATCACCCTTGATGAACCGCATGGCGTAGTACGGACGCCCGCCGGCATCGGTGCCCAGGCCATAGACGGGGACGACGCCCGGGTGCTCCAGCGCCGCCGGTGATCTCGGCCTCGGCGATGAACCGCTCGCGGCTGAACGGGTCGTCGGCGTGCTTCTCCAGGATCTGCTTCAGCGCCACCTCGCGGTGCAGTTCGGTGTCGATCGCCACGAACACAGCGCCCAAGACCGCCGCGCGCATGGGCCGCAGGATGCGGAATCGCTGGCCGTTCGGAAGTGGCCGAGCCCACCGAAAGGCTCGCGGTGCGGTCGGGGTCATCTTCGTCGGCTTGGTCGGCGGATCGCCGAGCCAACGTGGCCGAGCGTCGCCTCGACGTCCGGACCACCGGCGCCGCGCCAGGCTCTCGCGAATCGACTGTCCCGACGGCAAGCACGGCCAGGCTCTTCTCGAGTCGCCGCCCAGCGTCTGCAGATGCACGGCCGCGATGGCCTCGACAGCGGCCCGCCGCGCGGCATCGAGGTGCGAGCGCGACGAGATGATCGGCCAGCGATCGGCTCCTGTCGCGCGTCCAGGCAGTGAATGCCGTGAACAGCGCACCCCTGATCGATCAGGCCGGTCTGAAGGGCCAGGAAAGCCGAAGAGCAGGTCGTGGGAACGGGTTGCACAGTTTTGACATGGTCGTGGCTCGCAACCGATCAAGGGGAGAACGGTGCCGATACGGCCCCGGGTGAACGGGCCGTCATGATTGTAGACGCCCCCACGGCCAGCAATTCGAGCAAATCCCTCGTCGCCGACGCCACGCCAGCGGATCTGGTGCATGCTTATGCTGGAGAAGTGTCGCCTCGGAGCTTTTTGGCAAGTCGGATTCGGTAAGGCCAGGCGGCTTGTGTGGCCGCCGCGGTGGAGCGATCGCGCCAGATTCAGCGAGAGAATCGGTCATGCCAGTTTAGGGCTATCGCGCCACCGCGGCGCATGGAGGGATTATGCAGAGATGTCTAGATATGTCGAAAGTCGTGGAGATGTCGGCGGTTACTCTGGACGCCTTGCCACTCGTTGCTACGGCCCGGCGCGGCCTCGTCGCGGTGGCCGGCACGCCAAGGGCCCGCGGCCGCTGGTCCACGGCCCGGCGTTGACAGCTGCGCCTGGTCGTCAGCGAGGTGCGTGCCGCCGACGGGACGCTGCTGGCCACGTGGCTGTTGCTGACGAACCTGCCGGCCGACTGTGCCCGCCGAGCGGGTGGCGCTGTGGTACTATTGGCGGTGGCGGGTCGAGTCGTATTTCAAATTGCTCAAGGGGGCCGGGCTGCAGTTGGAGCACTGGCAGCAGGAGACGGCTGCGGCGGTGGCCAAGCGGCTGCTGGTGGCGTCGATGGCCTGCGCGGTAGTCTGGCGGCTGGCGCGAGACGAGAGCTCCGCAAGCCGGCGAGTTCCGCCGGCTGCTGGTCTCGCTGAGCGGCCGTCTCATGCGGCGGGGCAAGGAGTTCACGGAGCCAGCATTGCTGTCGGGCCTGTGGTCGCTGCTGTCGGCGGTCTGGTTGCTGGAACATTACACCCCCGAGGAATTACGCAGGGTCGCCCAGTACGTCTTACCCAGCCGCGTTCCGCCGGAAAAACCGCCGGACGACGCTGTGTAGAAACAAATGGGCTCACGCCAGTGGTCATGATTTCAGTCCTGGCCGCCCGGTGGAGATTCGTGATGAGTCTTCAATTTCTCGCGGCCCGTCAGGACTGGGGCGGCCGGGGCGGGGGCGCCGAGTTTGAACCCAGAATACCGGCCGCGGGGCGGCACCGATGGCGGGAGAGGGGTCACGGCCAGGATTGCGATGATCGTGAGTGTCATGCCGGCCGGCCGCTTTGTGACAGCCGGTGCCCCTGCCGCGAGCAAGCGACGATCGGCCGAAAGAAGGCAAGAAGTGTCGGAACGAAGCCAATGGCCGGGTCGTTGCAACATCCCGAGGAGCATGGACTTGAGTGCGGATGCACGGCAGATCGTATCTGAAAAAGGAAGCCAATAGCCAACCCTGGCCGATCACGAATTGGCGTAGATCTGCCCGTGGAACCGGGAGGTCGCCCAGCGGGGGCGGCGGCGAAACCAGAGCAGCTCGACGGAGTGGGCGTGGTAGGTCAGGCCCAGCATCCGCATCACCACCATCGCTTCGTAAAGCACGAAGACCCAGAATGCCCAGAGAGCCACGGCTTCCATCCACATCCTGGGCATGCGGTAAAGCAAGCCCCAGACGCCCAGGCCAGCCAGCACGAGCGCAATGCTGGCCACCAGGCAGGGTACGGCGTAGTCCCAGCCGATCCGAAAAATCGCGGCCAGAACGGTCACCGGGTTGGCCGCGATCAGCGAGTCGTGCATGAGTGCCGCGGCGAGTGCCATCTGCGCGAAGCCGGTGCCCACCAGAATGAGGTCGAGGAAGACGATGCCGTCGAGCCAATCAATCTGGCCGCAATAGACCCAGTAGACCAGGACAGGAAAGCCGCCCAGGGCCACTCCAAAGAGGATCGCCCAGATCCAGCGGCCCGAGTCCTTCCGAGATGTCTTGAGGCTGCCATTCCGGCCAGCGCGGATGGTCGTTCTCACCCGACGAGCTGGCGACCAGCACATGACCCAGGAAGAGCAGCACGTATCCCAGGGTCATGAAGAAGCTGAACAGGAGAGGGATGAACACGGGCAGGACCAGGAGCCCGAGCGCCCAGTCGCTCTTGGTCATGGGCTCGAGCACGGCGATGAAATCAAAGACCGGCAGCGAGAGCACCCAGAGCGCGGGGGAAAAAAGACCAGCAAGCCGATACCGGGCCCGTCGGAAAGGGGGTACAGAAGACATTCAAGGAGCCCCGGCATCACCCTTGGATGCCGCCACCGACGCGAGGCATACGACGGCTCCCCGGCGGACCGTGAGACCACGCGAACCGCCTCGGAAGCCTCGGGGTCATACCACCGCTTCGCTCTCGCCATCGTCTGATCGATCCGACGTTCCCTGCCCTGACGCTCGATACGACGACTGAATTCTACGGTTGAGAGCGACTGAAAGACAGTGATCGGGGAGTCGAGCCACCAGCTACACCTCGGTCACAGCAAGCCTCCGGATCGCCGGGAATTCACGGTTACCTCGCGGCAAGAGTGCCCACTGCGGCCGGTTCAAGCTTGGGTGCACGAAGCGATTCGAGGAACGAGATGATGGATTTGCGCTCTTGCGGTGAAAGGGCCTTGAACCGCGCGGTCACATCGACGGCTTCACCCGCGTGGGTTTCGATGGCCTTTTCGAGTGTCTCGGCGCGGCCGTCGTGCAGGTAAGGGGCGGAATCGGCCACTCCCCACAGGGGCGCGGTCCTCCATTCGACGGGCGTCGGCTGGTCGCTGGCGACGAACTTGTCGTTGGGAACCTGGGAGCGGGAATGATCGCGCCGTAGTAGCCGGTGCTCGACTCCAGCTCGACGCCCATGTCGTGCAGCAGCATATCGGAATAGAGCCCAGCGACCGACCCCAGCGACTCGCTATGGCAATCGGCGCAGCCGATGCTCTCGAACAGGGCTTTGCCCGCTTTCACCTCGGCCGCCAGGCTGGGATCGTGAGGAGCGATCGCCACGGGCGCCGGCAGGCTGCGGATGAAGTCGGTCATCAGGGTGCACTGGCTGTCGGAAAGGTCGGTGCCCTTGCCCTGGTAGGAGGGCTTGCCGAGCGGGGTCGCCTGCGGGCGGCCCGGGTTGGAAAGGCCCAACTCGTTGGCGCAGGCGGCCTTGACGAAGTCTTCGAGCGTGGCGAACTCGAGCTTCCAGCCGAACCGGCCCACGCGGCCGTCGGCCAGACGGGCGATCTTGCCGCGAATTCTCGAGTCCTTGGCGCCATTGAGCCCGACCAGCCGGGCGGCCGTCGAATGCTCCCGCGCGTGGGCGATGATCGCCTCTTCCGAGATCGTGTCGATCAGGCCGTCGCCGAACAAGGCGGGGGTGTTCCGCTGCGTCACCACCACGCCGCTGGGCCTGGCCTTCGTGCGATCGGTGAGCGTCGCCAGGGGAATCGAGGGACTGGAAGGCAAACTTGCATGAATCAGGTTGAGCGTCTCTTGAAAGGCCGGCGCGATGGCTTTCTGATGCACGACGCCCGACTGCGGCAACCCCCTGGGATGAGGCTCAACCAGGCCGTAAACGGTCACGTTCCTGGAAACGGGGCCACCGCCGCCGGGCCCCGCTTGCATGTGGCATTCCACACACGAGGAGGCGTTGAACACAGGCCCCAGGCCGTCGCCGCCGGTCAGCGAATCGTTCGCGGTGAAGCGATGCATGAAGAGCTCACGCCCCGCCTTCACCGCGTCGCGACTCACGGTTTTCGGCCCCGGCCGCACGAAGGGTTGCACGACCTTCCAGACCGGGACCAAGACCAGCGCCAGCGCAATCAAATGCACGGGCCGAAGCCGCCTTGAGGCTGCCATCGCGAGAACTCCATCTCTGGCTTTTGGTGATGCTTCTGCGGGGTGGGGTGGGGTGGCTGCTTCGACTTACTTGACTTTTTTCTTCGCTCCCGCACCCGTCATCTCATCGAGCACGGCCTGAACTTCTTTGGCCTGGCCGGGGTCGAGCGGGTGCGATTTGAGCAGGTGGAGCACCAGCAAACCCGGCTCTCCCTGGTACAGCTTGTCTACCAGGCTGGAAAGCCGGCGCTGGCGGACTTCCTGGGAGGAGATCGCCGGTCTGTAGACAAATGCCAGATCGCTACGATCGCTGGTGACCAGCCCTTTGGATTCCAGGCGGTCCAGCAGCGTTGCCACCGTGGCATAAGACCATTCACGGCCAGCGGCTCGCAGCGTTTCCAGGGCCTCGCGGACCGTGGCCTGGCCGCGCTCCCAGAGCACTTTCAAGACATCGAGTTCAGAATCAGGAATCGTCGGAGGACGTTTGGCCATTGGAAGTCATCTCGACAGTATGGGTCAAACTCACCCCTGCCCGCACCAGGGCGAAGTCCGCGGCTGATTGCGAGCGTCGGGGCACGAACTGACCATGACACCAAGTAGTTAGCCATCCTAAGACATTTGTCTCACAAGGTCAATCCCCGACCGCAAGATCCTCGCCACGGCAGGGAGGATTCGAAGCGGTTGTGTGTTTTTTCATGATTCGCCAAGCCCGCATGCTGAAAACCACCTGAAGGTTTTATAATGTTTGGCCGGACGAAGTACCTGGCGAATCGTTTGGCCTCAAACGGCGCCGGAGTCCGAACCTTGCACAGGCTTGGACCATCCATTCAATCTCTTCAGGGGTACACCATGATTCGTCGGATTCGACTCGGAGTACTGTTGATCGGCCCTCTGGCGTTCGTGGCATGGGGATGCAACGGCGAGCAGATGGAGTCGGGGGCCAATGCCACGGCCAGCGGCTGGAGAAGGCCGGAGGCGCGATCGAGAATGCCGGCAAGAGGCCGGCGAGAAGATCAAGGAGACCGGGCCGGCTCGAAACTCGAGGGCGCCGCGTCCACGACTGGCGAGGTGATCGAGAAGGGCGGCGAGAAGACCCACGAGGTGCTCGACAAGACGGGCGAAAAAATCAAGGAAGTCGGCCCCGCGGTCGGCAAGGCCGTTGACAAGGCCGGCGAGAAGCTCAAAGACCTCAAGGACAAGACCGGCGAGAAACTCAAGGACCTCAAGGACAAGGCCGGGCCCGAGCTCAAAGACCTCAAGGACAAGGCGGTGCAGCTCGAACAGAAAGCCGGCGAGAAGCTCAAGGAGCTGGAAGACAAGGCGAAGGACGTGATCAAGAAAGAGACCGGCAAACAGTGACCTGCCCCGTCGCGTGAACTGACCAAGGCGTTGGGATCATCGCGAACGGCGCGATCGATCAGGTCGATATCCAGGAACACCTTTCGGGGCCGGCGTCTCGGCTGGCCCCGAGTTTCTCATCGCGCCGTGGGGCAGCATCCTGGCCCGATTCCACCAGAGAGGCGTCCTGATTGCGGTTCCAGGGCCTCCATGATCATCCTCAGCACTTGACGGACCTGGGTCGAAGTCCGAAGATGATTTCTGTAGCCTTGCGCTCTGGATCGGCCAGGGGTCCCAGCTCCGGTTCGCACGTCTCCTTTCAGGTCCGACAGCCGGCCTTGGACCAAGCTTCCAGGAGCCAAAGGGGACGTAAACGGTCTATTCTCCGAAAATCATCGGGGATAAGCCGGCGATTCGGAACAAGTGGGACAGGAACGATCAGGGCCAGACCTTCATCAACACGGGCCGCGGAGACGGGCAATGGGCCGAGCCAGTGCCGGGACCACGCATGGGTTGCAGTGTCCCGACTGCGCGACGGATCTGGAATCGGAGCTCGAAGGTTCCAACGGTGTGCTGCGATTCTCTGCCCCGGCTGCGGCGGCCGCTTTCGGCCGCGCACACCAGCCCCAGCCCGGTGAACCCACGCCCGAGGTCGCAGCCTCGCCAGGCCCGACAACGTCACTGTCGGCCCGCTCACGCTGCGCTGGCGGGCCTTGGTGCTCAGGATTCTGGAACGCCTTTACTGGTCGGTCACCATCGTCGGCACCTCTTCTCTTTCTGCTGGGCGGATTCATTCCGGTTCTGGGCGGCTGGCTGCGCAACGAGATCTACGGCTGGGCCGACGTGGTTCGGCCCTTGGGCGGGGTCTGGTTTCGCGTCGAGACGAGCGATCCCGACTCCGACCTCGGCCCCGTGCTGGCCCGGGTGGACGCCCCGCTCTTTTCCTCGATCGACACGGTGGCGCGGCGGCTGGGAGTCCGGCCGCCGGGACAGGTCCGCTTGACCTATCTGCCCTGTTGCGGAGTGGTGGCCTGGGGCCGGTCGCAGGCCTTGATCATCGGCCTGCCGCTCTTCTGAGAGTGCTGACGCAGGGCGAACTGCGGGCGGTCCTGGCCCACGAGATGGCCCACCTGGCCCGCGGCGACGCCACCCGCGCCGCGCGCTCTGCCCGCTTCGTCCAGGGGTTGGAGCTTGCCGTCGAGCAAGCCGGAGACCGGGCCCGGGGACCGCTTGGAGCCTGGGCCCGATTCTGCCTGCGTGAGGCCTCCTGGTTGATCGAGCCGGTGGCGCGCAGCCAGGAGGCTCGGGCCGACCGGATGGCGGCGATCATCGCGGGCGGCGGCGCGGCCGCCTCGGCCCTGGTCAAGGTCGCCGTGGTTCAGCCC
The DNA here is from genome assembly GCA_963732085.1 of uncultured Alphaproteobacteria bacterium. Taxonomy (GTDB): domain Bacteria; phylum Pseudomonadota; class Alphaproteobacteria; order Rhizobiales; family Xanthobacteraceae; genus Bradyrhizobium. The sequence continues at coordinate 1,161,963 of CAVSYJ010000005.1, forward strand.
TTGTTCCGCGAGGTGCTCGAACACTATGACCCCAACCATCCCGATTTCCCCAATCTATACGCATTCTTCCGGGCCTTCTGGTATCGCCTCCCGGCCGAGTCGCATTCGGCGATGAGGCTGCAGGTTCTGACCAGCCAGCACGGCACGCACGACCCCGCCATCCCCCCCTGCCCGATCGCCTGGCCTTGATCCAGGCGTATGCCGACCCGGCCTGCGTCAACGGCGACACACGCCGGCCACCACCTTTCTGGGCGACCTCGAGATCTTCGAGCAGATGCTCCACAACCGGCTGTTCGGCCTGCCGCCCGTCGAGCCCACGGTCTTCCACCGCGCCGGGTCCTGACGGATCGTGCCGCGGAGCTCGTGACCGGTAGCCTGCGAACCTGCGTGCCGCTGGGTTTGAGGATACTTGTCGAAGCAGACGAAATCTCGGTCGTGGTGCGTTCCATCGGCTCCTGCAAGCCGTAGGAGAGCGTCGGCGCCAGTACATCGACACGGCCAGGTACTGCACTCCGCCGATACAGGCGATAGCCCAGCTCGAACGGCCGGGGATCGCGACTCCCGGCGAGACCAACGTCGCTCAATACGCATCGGCGCGATGATTTCCCGGCCGTCGCGCGTGATCAGGGCGTACCAGGTGGCCTTGTCCATCGATGAGCGAGAGGGTGGACCGAGCCGTCGCAGAAGACGAAATGGGTCTGGCCGGCATGGAACGAGCCAGGGAAGACCATGAGCAAGAAGGGGTCGTTGGTGAGGAAGTACGGCGAGGGTGCCACGTCGAACTCGCTGCCCGCGTAGCCGCCGACGTTCCAGCCCTGGGAATCACGCTTCTCGCCGACCATGATGGTGTTGGCCATGCCGTCGCGAATGTCCTGTGCGCGGATACAGGTGGTGGGACCCACTGGGCGTGGACGGCCTTGACGGTCATCATCACGCCAAGGTACGCTCGACCTTGATCGGTCGTGTAATCGCTGCCCAGCGTGTTCTGGCTACCGCCCCAGTTCGCGGCGTATTGCTTTCGCGAAGGACGAACCGGCCGGATACGTGGTTCCGTCGAACCGCTGGATCTGGTTGAGCGATCGGTCGGTCGAAAGCGGCGTTTCCGGGCAGAGGAAGGTGGAGATCTGGCGCCCACCACCGTGGTATTGGCCGGGTCGTAGTTCTCGACGAAGAAATTGTAGGCGCTGTACAGCGGCCGCTGCTCGAGCTCGGGCATGATCAGCGATGACAGCTCTGATTGATGCCATGGCCCGTTCCCGCCACGGCGCTCATGGGCAGCACGTTGCGGGCCGTGAGATAACTCGACAGCGCGATCCCGATCTGCTTGAGGTTGTTCTGGCATTGCGTCCGCCGCGCGGCCGACCGGGCCGATTGCACGGCCGGAACCAGCAGCCCGACAAGACGCCGATGATGGCGATGACCACCAGCAGCTCGATCAAGGTAAAGGCCCGACGCATTGTCCCCTCCCGGGCCAAAAGCCGCGCACGGCGCGGCTTTCAGAAAAAATGACCACGGATTTTGAAATGCCGATCTCACTTGATTCTAAGCAGGCATGCGCCTAAAACCAGAGGGTCTTGTCCACGATGTTCAGGAGCGTCTCTCCGCGTGCGAACCGGCCCACGTTGTCGACCAGCGTCGCCAGATGCCGCGAGGCGATCACCGGCGAATAGCCCGCGGTATGCGGCGTGAGGATCACGTTGGGAAGTCCCAGAGCGGGTGATCGGCGGGCAGCGGCTCGACCTCGTAGACATCGAGCGCCGCACCGGCCAGCCGCCCTGCGCGAAGGGCGGCGACCAGGTCGTCGAGCACCACGATCGCCCCTCGTCCTACGTTGATCAGGTAGCTCGTGTGACGGAGAAAGCACAGCGTCCTGGCGTCGAACAGCCGCGGCGGTCTCGGGCGTGTGGGGAGCGGCGATGACGGCGAAGTCGCTCCAGCCGAGCAGTTCGCCCAGGCGGTCGATCCCGTCGACCCGCTCGACGCCCTGGGGCGGCTGGACCCGATCGGGAAGGCGGTCCACGCCGCGAACCGCCATTCCGAAACCCAGTGCCCGGCGCGCGATCTCGCAGCCGATCGCTCCCATGCCGATGATGCCCATCGTGGCCTCCGGCAGGTAGATCGTGGCCCGATCCATCGCTCCCACGGTTCCCGGCCCCGCCGCGTTGTTCACCCGCGCCGCCTCGCCCCCGACCGGCTCATAGCGGTGCTCGACCTGGCGGCGGATGTAGGTGTGCAGGTTCCGGGCGAAGCAAAGGACATAGCCCATCACCTGATCGGCGATCACATCGCCGAAGAGCCCGCGCATGTTGGTCAGCACGCACGGATGCGCCGCCAGCTCCGGGAACATGTAATGCTCCAGGCTGACCGTGAACGCCTGTACCCACCTCAGCCGATCGGCGCGAGCCAGCATCTCCGGGGTGATCTTGCCCAGAAAGCCGTCGGCTCCCGGCATCGCCTCCTCGGCCTTCGCCTCGGTGTCCGCGTTCACCCACTCGGCCTCCGGTGCCGCGGCGCGCAGCACTTCCCATCGCTCGAGCTCGACGGCGGGATGGATGACCAGCTTCATGGCAGCGACTTTGGCAAATGGGAAGGGGGAGAAGAGTTTCACGCAAAGACGCAAAGCAGGACGCCAAGGTGCAAAGAATACGGTAGACGAAGTAGGAGGGGAAGAGCGATCGTGGAGTGGCTCTTCGCTCGTCACGAACAATGTGACCTCCAAATTTGTTCGTGATACCATCATGCGGAATGATGTCCTGAAGAGACCCGCTTCCAGCAGGAAAGGGCTTGAACATGCCTCCGCGGCGATGGATCAGCATTCCGGCGGGAATGATTCCGGTACTCTTGACCGTCGTGGCCCGCACCAGGGCTCAGGACGACAAACGCGTGCCGGCGGCCGTTGTGACCATCAAGGGCAACGTGCTGTGCAACCGGGCGACGGCACACGAAACCCTGGAACTGGGACCCCAAGGACGGCGATCATACACCCGTCATGTTTGCGCTGGAGGGCACGCCCGAGATCGCTGAGCAGGTCCGGAGCATCATGAGCCGTTACCCGGAACGGGGCCTGGATGTCGACGACGCGCTCCGGGTTCAAGACGAGTTCACCAAGCACCTGAAGTTCTTCATCGTCCCAGGCCCGATTGCTGAGAAGGTACACAAGGAGGTAGAGGCAGGCTCACGGCTGCTGGCCCTGACCGGGACGGTCGCGCGGAAGGACGGCAAGAAGCTGGATCACCGTCACCCGGGCTGAGCCGGCCAAGGTGAACTACCCGGCCAGGATGCTCGCCCCGGATCGACCTTTCGCCACGCCGGCCGGGGAGCCGCTCGCGCTCAAGATCAATGACGAGCTGACGCTCAAGTGCATCCTCTTGCCCGCCGGCCGGTTTCTGGCGGGTTCCCCGTTCTATCAGCGACGCTATCAGGACGAATACCCTCACGAGGTCGTCCTGACCAGGCCGTTCTACATGTCGGAGATTCCCATCACCCAGGAGATCTACGAGGCCGTGATGGGCACAGAACCCCTCGCTCAGCAAGGGCGCGAAGTTTCCGGTCGAGCGAGTCGCGCTCGCCGACATCCAGCGATTCTGCCGGATTCTGTCGGAGAAAAACGGCGTCACGGTGCGTCTGCCAACCGACGCCGAGTGGGAGTACGCGGCCCGCGTCGGCACGTCCAATCCCTGCTTCACCGAGAAATACAACGACCAGCGCAGCGAGACGGGCAGCAAGCCCAACGCCACGCCGGTCCGGAGCAGAAAGCCCAACGCCTGGGGCCTGTATGACATGCTCTGCGGCGGCTGGCACGTCACGAATGACTACAAGGCAGACAATGTTCGGGTAAGGCAGGTAGACCCGAAGGGACCCGCCGCGACCGACAAGGAAGTCCATCGAGATGGCTCGGGCCGGCTCCACAAGACGCGCGGAGGTCCGCATTACGATCACTCTCGCCCCAACATCCACGGCGCCGCGACCGAGAACGGCGCGATCTGGGAAGGCGGATCGGCGATTTTCCGCGTTGTCGTCGAGACGCAACAACGAGCAGCACCTCGCAGGGCGGCGGCTGAGAGGTCGGCGTCGAGTCTCCGGACCAATTCGTCTCAACCCGCCGATTTCTCGCGGCGACTGGCGCTGGCCGGCTGGCAGAGCCGGACAAGGTGCCGGGCAACGCGAGTGGCACCGTCGATGGGAAATGGCGGGGAAAGCGGGGCAAGATGGAAGGCACGATCGAGGGCACGATCGAGCCGCAGTGACTGGAAGTCACGCGAGGAGACCGGGATGCCGCCGCCCCAGGCGCGGAGGGAGCGGTCGAGAGCGCGGAACTCGGAGAAGCCCCGGCGGGGCGGGTAAACCATCGGCGTGCCCGCCATCGCCTCGCAGGCGGTGCCGTAGCCCGCCTTGGCCACGAGTGCGTCGGTCGAGGCGATCAGGTCGCTGCCGGGCCAGTCGGCCGATGGTACCACGTGGACGTTCTTGAGCGGGCCGACCGGCGGGGGATAATAACCGACGAAATGGACGCCCTGGCTGGCGTATTTTTCGAGGTTCGTCCAGTGCAGGTCGTTCTGACCATAGCGGCCGACGTAGAAATAGACGAGCTTCTCGGTTCCCGCCAGACCCAGAACCCGGCGCAGCTCGGCTCGGCGGTCACGGCCGGGGTTGGCGACCATTCCCACGTTGACCTGGCCCGGCAGCCACGACATCCGCATGGCGGGCTCGGCGCGGAAGACGATGGTCGCCTGGCGATAGGCCTGGCGAAGATCCGCGACCAGCCGGTTGGCGTCGCCGCCCGCGGCTCGCGCGTAGGGTGCGTAGATGTCGGCCCAGGTGAAATTCGCCAGCAGACAGCCCGGGATGCCGGCGATCCGAGCCGCCAGCAGGGGAATCGGCGGTGCGTCGCAAAGCAGGGCGGCGATGCGATCGTCGCGCAGCCACTGGGCTTCGTCGTCAAGGCGAGTCATCGCCTCGGCATGCACCCGGGTTGCCAGCTCCAGCGTCGCCGGGCCATCGGTTGCCGTGCTGTCTCCGGGAGGGTTGATCGCGCCGGCGTCGGAGACGTGAGCGGTCAATTCGGCCGGCCGGGTCAGGCGTTCTCGCCAGTGATCAAACAGGTTGGGATGCGACCGGATGATCACCGGCAAGTCCGCCGGCACCCGGTTGATCACGGCGACCGTGCGGTTCAGGTGGCCAAACCCATGACTGGTGACGTAAAACGCCAGCGCTTCGCCGCGGCGCGCCGGGTTTCAAGTTACGGTTGGGCACGATGGCGCGATCCTCTTACCCGGTGAATCAAGCCGCTGGCGAAGCGAACCGGCTCGCTCCATTTCAAGCCAGGCCCCGAACGAGGCGCCGAGCATAACGCACCATCGCGTCTGCAGAACAAGGCCGGGAACACTTCACGATTCCGCCAGCCGTGAAGTTGCCGGCCGGACGTGGGGACGGCCGGTCCAGAAGATTCCTCCCAGCGTCATGAGGCCTCCCACGATCAGGGCCGGGGTGAGCGATTCGTGGAAGAACCAGACACCCCAGAGAACCGTCAAGATCGGCGCGGCATTGCTGAAGGTGGCCACCTGGCTGGCGTCGAGCCGGCGGAGAGAAAGGTTTTGCAGGGCCAGGTTGAGAGGGGTGATCAAGAGGGCCAGGATTCCCAGGCAGATCCAGGCGCTGCGCGAGGCTTCGCGAATCATGGGCAGCCAGCCGGGAAGGGTGATCAAGGCGATCGGCACTTCGAGCAAGAAACCCACCAGGAACGTGCCCGCGAGGACGGGAATGGCTCCATGGCGGGAAATGAGGGGTTTGCTCAGCGTCAGGTAGGCGCCCCACGAGACGACGGCGCCGACCAGCAGGAAATCGGCCATCATGACGTTGCGAGCTTCGCCGGGCGAGCTGCTATTTCCACTCCAGTAGTTGCCCAGGCCAATCACAAGAACGCCGGCGATGCTGGCGAGCACTCCCCAGAGCCGCCCAAGGTTGAGCTTTTCGTGACCCAGGAGCCATGCCAGCACCCAGACGACCAGCGGGCAGACCGCATAGAAAAGCCCGACGTGCGAATTTGGCCCCAGCCGTGCCGCATTCAAGAAGAAGCTTTGATTGATGGGCACGCAGAGGGCCGCGACCAACAGCAGCCTGAACGGATCGTCACGAAGCAAGCGCCAGAGGCGCCACGGTCGGAGAGAAAGGGGATCAAACATAAACCGGCGAATCCGAACCGCAAGAGCGGCAGGACGCCGATCGGCAACTCGCTCACGGCCACCTTGGCGAAGGGCGAAGTGGTCGAGCCGAACAGGATCATGAGCGCCAGGTAGACATAGCCGCGAAGGTCGGGCTGGTGAGACCGGCCGGGAATCGCCTCGGGGCTTGACTTGCCTGGATCTTCTGGTTTTCTCCACGCGTCTTCCCTGGGTCCCGAGCGACTGGAATGATCCCTGCGCGAGCTTGCCGTCTCCTCCAGGATGCTGCCCATGAGTCCTTCTGTTCCGGTTCGGTTTGATCCAACTGCGTGAGTCGATCGTCAAGCAACTCTCTTGCCCAGCCGCCAACTTCTCATCCTAGGGAGGACGGCAAGGGTGATTGCTTTTTCGACTCAGCGATTGAGAGCACGCTATGCCAACCTAGGACGGATTTCCAACCCACGAGGTTCCACTCGAAACGTATCCCGAATGCCATGGATCATGATGTACCTCAGCCTCTCTCCCCGGAGGTCCCGGAATAGCCCCTGAGTTCTCGGGCCGGTGATTTGATGATCGGGAGATCAAGTCGGTTGACCGTCAATCTTCGTGCCGATCAGGTCATCCTGTGCTGGTACTGTTTGGTCAGCACTGACAGGCCGGCAATCGCAAGAAAAGGGCGACACCCATTGAGCCCGACCGTGTCGAAGTCACTCGAATCCTGAACGCGATCTGTCGCGATGAAGCACAAGCCGCCCGTGACCTGCTGCCCCCTGGTCTATGACGAGCTGCGCCGTCTCGCCGAGCGGCGACTGGCTCGGGAGAATCCCGGGCAAACGCTCCAGGCCACCGCGCTGGTTCACGAGGCTTACCTGCGGCTCGTCGGGCCCGAGATGGACAAGCCCTGGGACGGCCGCGGCCACTTCTTCGCCGTCGCCGCCGAAGCGATGCGGCGGATTCTTGTCGAGAATGCTCGTCGCAAGCATCGACTCAAGCACGGCGGAGGCCGAGCCCGCGCAATGTTGACCTCGACCAGATTGCCGCCCACGAGCCCGACAAAAGCCCCACGACCTGCTCGCCCTCGATGAGCGCTGACAAGCTGGCGAAGTAGACCCCCGAGCCGCCGAGCTGGTCAAGCTCCGCTACTTCGCCGGCCTGACGATCCCCCAGGCCGCGGAAGTGCTGGGCGTCTCGCCCCGGACAGCCGACCTTTCCTGGGCCTACGCCCGTGCCTGGCTCAAGACCGAACTCCGGGATCACGTCGATGTTTCGCCGGATGATGACAAAAGATGAAATTTCTTGCGCGATCCGTTCGCGGACGTCGCATTGAGGGCTGGCAATGCCGCCACCTGAGATCCGGAGACCACCATGAACGAACGCGATATCTTCATCAACGCACTTCAGAAAGACCCGTCCCAGAGGCCGGCGTACCTCGATCAGGCGTTCGCTGGAAACTCGGTATTGCGGCAACGAATCGAGACATTGTTGAACGCCCACGACGATCCCGCAAGCCATCCTCGATTCAGCCCCCGACCTTGATGCGACCTCGATAGACCCGCTCTGGCCGAGAGCTTTCCACACGCCCGCCACGCCGAGGCCACCCTCGCTCACCACCTTCCCAACAGCTCAACCTCGGCCCCCGCCCCCCGAGCCATCACCGAGGGACCGGGCTCACGGATCGGTCCCTACAAGCTCCTCCAGAAGATCGGCGAAGGGGGTATGGGTACGTCTACATGGCCGAGCAAGAAAAACCCGTGCGGCGAAGAGTCGCACTGAAGATCATCAAGCCCGGCATGGATACCGATCAGGTCGTCGCTCGCTTCGAGGCCGAACGCCAGGCCCTGGCGCTGATGGACCATAACAACATCGCCAAAGTCTTCGACGCCGGCGCCACCGACACCGGACGACCCTTCTTCGTGATGGAGCTGGTCAGCGGCATCCCGATCACCGACTATTGCGACCGCGCCAACCTCTCCCCGCGTGAACGCCTGGACCTGTTCATCCCCGTCTGCCAGGCCATCCAGCACG
>CAVSYJ010000006.1:0-641043 GCA_963732085.1 uncultured Alphaproteobacteria bacterium
TCAGCCCTGCCGCGAAACCAGGGTCCAGTTGCAGCGCGCGACCGACGACGATGGCGGTGGCAAGCCCCGTAAAGCTCACGACGATGGCGAGCAGCATCGGCTTCAACCCGTCGCGCTTCATGGCCAGCGCGAATTGCGGACCGACCGAATAGCCGACGCCAAACAGGAACAGCAGGAACAGGAACGATTTGGTCATGCTGGACACCGGCACATGCGCGAAGTCGCCGACCAGCAGGCCGGCGAACAGCGCGCCCGTGACCGGGCCGAGGCTGAACGCGCCGATCCTGAAGCTTCCGATCCAGTAGCCCGCGGCGATCACCAGGAACAGCGCGAGCTCCGGATAGCGGACCAGAAACTGCTCCAGCCAGGTCAGCATCGCGCGGCCACCGCTATGTCATCAGCATGACCAGCACCATGCCCCAGATCGTCAGCAGCGTGTTTCCGACCGCGTAGGTAACGGTGTAGCCAAGATCCGGAATCTGGCTCTTGGCGCGATCGTTGATCATGCCGAGCGAAGCGGTCGTGGTTCGCGCGCCGGAGCAGCATCCGAGCACGATCGCGTCGTGGAAGCGGAACACGTATTTGCCGACATACATCGCCAGGATCAGCGGCACCGTCGTGACCGCAACACCCCACAGGAACAGGCTGAAGCCTTGCGCCTTCAGGCCAGCAACGAAGCCCGGACCGGAGGAGATTCCGACCACGGCGATGAACACGTTCAGGCCGACCGAGTTCATGAACCACACGGTAGGTGACGGAATTCGCCCGAAGGTGGGCCGACCGAGCGCAGCCAGCCGAAGAACAGGCCGGAGATCAGTGCGCCGCCGGAGGTGGACAGCGTGAGCGGCACGCTGCCGATCTTGTAGACGAACGCGCCGATCAGCGCGCCGATCGCGATGGCCGCTCCGATGAAGGCGACATCGGCAACGTCGGTCACGCGATCCGGCCGGCCAAGCATCTTGGTTGCGGCCGCGACATCCGGCGTGCGTCCGACGATGGTGACGATGTCGCCGCGGTTGAGCTTGGTGTTCGGCAGGATCGGGATGTCGACCGCGATCGCGCCCCTCGTGATCTTGCGCAGGAACACGCCGCGCGCTGCCGGCCGCTTCGCCAGTTCTTCCAGCGTCTTGCCGTCGACGTCCTTGCTGGTCACGTAGACATCGACGCCTTCGATCGGCATCGCCAGCAGCTCGCGATCATCGACTTCTTCCGCCTGCTCGCCGATCAGCTGGACGAGCACATCGCGCCGGCCCGCCACGGCCACGATGTCGCCAGCGTGAATGACGGTATCGGCGGTGGCATCGATGATCTGCCCGTCCTGTCGAATGCCGCAGAATGAACACCCGCTGCTCCGGGATCAGCGCTTCGGCTTGCTGCACGGTCTTTCCGACCGCCGGGCCACGCTCGCGAACGCGGAAGGCGCGGAGCTCGAACTGGTGCCAGGCCGTGCCGGGACCACCCGTCTGCTTCTTCCCGCCGTACTCCTCTTCATATTTCTTGCACGCCTCTTCCAGATCGATGCCGAGCAACGCAGGTCCGATCAGGGCCAGCACGATCGCGGATCCGACCGTGCCGAAGATATAGGTCACGGCGTAGGCGACCGGCATCCCGTCGAGCAGCTTCTTGGTTTCGTCCGGCGGCAGACCCGAGCCGGTTGATGGCATCGGTTGCAAGACCCATCGACGCCGAGATGGTCTGCGAGCCGGCATAGAGCCCGACGGCCGAACCGACATCGTAACCGGCGAGCTTCGCGCCGAGATAGCGCGGCGACAAGGCAGAACACGCAGACCACCGCAGCGAAAATCGCCTGCGGGACACCGTCCTGCGCGATGCCGCGCACGAATTGCGGCCCGACGCCGTAGCCGATGGCGAACAGGAACATCAGGAAGAAGAACGGCTTCAGCGGTCCCGAGATCGTGATGCCGATCTGGCCGATGATGACGGCGGCAATCAGCGTCGCGGTGACGGCGCCAAGGCCCAGGCCCTTGTAGGTGAAGGAGCCGAAATAGTAGCCGAGGGCCAAGGAGAGGAAGATCGCGATTTCCGGATAGCTCTTGAGCGTCTGAAAGAACCACTGGATCATGATGTCACCTGTTCATGCTGTCCCAAAGACTGATCGCTGCGAAGGCATCAGGCGACGCCGCGCCGACAGCATGTTGATCTATGTCAAGAGAGCTGCGGGAGCCGGCGATCTTGGGACTCTCGTCGCTCAGAGACGCGCAGCTCGCTGCGTGCATCTCCCGGCGGCTCATGCTCGCGCGCCGGAGCCTTGAGATAGATCAAGTTCGTGGCGGCTGCCGATCACTCTGGGGCGATGGCGAGGCGAGGAGCCTGCCCGCCGCCATTCCAACAGGTTGAACAGCTCGGGAGCGCTAAATGGCCGATCTTCTGACTCTGAAAAAATTCGAGGCACTGAGCCCCTTCGAGATCAAGGACGAACTCATCAATCTCGCCAAGGACGACCTCGAAGCGGACGCAGTCCGCGTTTCTGAACGCCGGGCGAGGCAATCCCAACTGGGTCGCCACGACGCCGCGCGAAGGCTTTTTCCTGCTCGGGCCAATTCGCCATCACCGAAAGCAAGCGGGTGATGGAGCATCCGGCCGGGATCGGCGGCATGCCGCAGGCGAAGGGAATCGCCGCGCGCTTCGAGGCCTGGCTTGCCAAGCATTCGGACATGCCGGGCGCGAGCTTCCTGACGGAGATGCTGCCCTTTGCGGTCAAGAAATTCGCCTTCGATCCCGATGCCTTCGTCCACGAGCTCGTCAATTCCATCATCGGCGACAATTATCCGGTGCCGGATCGCATGCTGGTGCACAACGAGAGGATCGTGCACGAGTATCTGATGTGGGCCGTTTGCGGCGAGCCGCAGCCCGCCGGCAAGTTCGACATCTATGCCGTCGAGGGCGGCACGGCGGCGATGTGCTATCTCTTCAAGTCGCTGAAGGCCAATCGGCTGCTGCGTGCCCGGCGACACGATCGCGCTGGCAACGCCGATCTTCACGCCCTACATCGAGATGACGCATCTGGAGGACTACGACCTCAAGGTCGTCCAGATCAGGGCGCCGCAGGAAAACAAATTCCAGTTCACCGACGAGGAAATCAAGAAGCTGGAGGATCCGAAGATCAAGGCCTTCTTCGTCGTCAATCCGTCCAATCCCCCGGGGATGGCGCTGAGCAAGGAGACGGTCGCCAAGCTGGCCAACCTGGTCAAGACCAAGCGCCCCGACCTGATGATCCTCACCGACGACGTCTACGGCACCTTCGTGCACGGCTTCCGTTCGCTGCTCGGCGAGATTCCGCACAACACCATCGGCGTCTATTCCTATTCGAAATATTTCGGCTGCACCGGATGGCGGCTTGGCGCTATCGCCATTCATGAAGACAACATCTTCGACAAGATGATCGCCAAGCTGCCCGACGCCGCCGTGAAGGCGCTCGACAAGCGTTACGGGCCGCTGACGCTCGAGCCGCGCAAGCTGAAACTGATCGACCGCATCGTCGCCGACAGCCGCGACGTGGCGCTCAACCACACCGCGGGCCTGTCGCTGCCGCAGCAGGTGATGATGAGCCTGTTCTCGCTCTCCGAGATGATGGATGACAAGAAGGCCTATCAGGCCGCCTGCATGGAGATCGTCAACAAGCGGCTGTGGTCGCTGCTCGACGGCCTCGGCCTGGCGGACAAGTTGACGCCCAATCCCAACTACGATGCCTATTACGCGCTGATCGATTTCGAGTTCTGGGCGCGGAAGAACATCGGCGACAAGGCCGTCGATTATCTGAAAAAGACCATCCATCCGCTCGATCTCGCGTTCCGCCTGGCGGAAGCCCACGGGATCGTGCTGCTGAACGGCGGCGGCTTCGACGCGCCGGAGTGGTCGCTCCGTGTCTCCCTCGCAAACCTGCCTGACGATGTCTATGACGATATCGGACGTGGAGTTCGCTCGATTGCACGAGGCTATCGCGACGCATACGGTGCGGCGAAGGAAGGCGTCAAAGCCTGAGGCGGATCGGCGAAGGCGTCTGGGTCACGCTCGCATGAGCGTGGCCCCGGCGCGCAATGAGGCTAATACCTCTCGGCCACGAACTTCATTCCGCGCAAGGACGCCTGATCGTTGTAGCGGCCCTTTTCGGAACGCTTGGGCAACTTGACCTTCTCGCGGGAGATCTTCTTGTAAGGAATAGTCTCGAGAATGTGCGAGATGACGTTGAGCCGCGCCCGGCGCTTGTCTTCGGAGCGGACCAGGCGCCAAGGCGCATGCCGGGTGTCGGTGGCCTCCAGCATCATGTCGCGCGCCCGCGAATATTCGTACCAGCGGCGATAAGATTCCGTATCCATCGGACTGAGCTTCCAATGCCGCAGGGGATCCTCGATCCGCGCCTCGAAACGGCGTTCCTGCTCCTCCATCCCGGCCTCGAGCCACAACTTGATCAGAAGAATGCCGCTCTCGACGGCGAACTTCTCGACTTGCGGACACAGTTCGAGAAAACGCTTGTGCTCCTCGGGCGAGCAAAACCCCATGACATATTCGACGCCGGCGCGGTTGTACCAGCTGCGGTCGAAGATCACGATCTCGCCGCCGGCCGGAAACTGCTCGATGTAGCGTTGAAGAAACAGCTGACTTTTCTGGCGGTCGGATGGTGCGGGCAGGGCGACGACGCGGAACACGCGCGGTGAGACCTTTTCCGTGATCGCCTTGATGGTGCCGCCCTTGCCGGCAGCATCACGGCCCTCGAAGATGACGATGACCTTGAGCTTCTTTTCCTTCACCCATTCCTGCAGCTGACAGAGCTGGACCTGAAGCTTGCGCAGCTCCTTCTCGTAGTCCTTGCGCTTCATCCTCGATGAAGTGTCGTCGCCTTTTGCCATGTTGACCTGCTTGCTCCTCTAGTCGTCGCCCCAGGAGAGGACGATGCTGACGTCTCCGGGCATGCCGCCGGGAAAATCGATGATCTGAAAAAGAATGCGGTAACCGCGCGGTTTGAGATAATCCGACCAGAGCTGATAAATTTCGCGCGGGATTCCCGTCAGTGTTTTCTCCCAGCCCGGCTTACGCTGATTGATGGCGCGGCCGCGATCGGTACAGAGCGTGTTGGGAAAGCGGTAGACCTGCACCTCGCTGAGGCCATTGCGCACCGCACGCTGGATCACGGCGGCGGCGAGCTGGATCTTCTCCTCTTCGGAGAGACCGGAGGGCTCGCTCAACCGCTCGATCAGCGCCCTCTTTTCGGCTTCGGCTGCCGCCAGCTTCTGCGCGTACTGCTCGGCCTTCTCCGCATCGGCAATCGCTGCCTGCCGCTTGATCTCCATCGCCATGGGTAGCAGTTCGTCGATATTCACGGGCATGGCAGGGCCTTCCTCATTGACCATTGGCCGGCTCTTGCCTCCAATGCTAGGGTTGGAGCCGAACCTTTCTCTTTGATCCAAATCAAGCCCGCTTGCCCGCGACGCTACCAATGTCGGGCCGTGCGCTGGGCCGCCTGGGAGAATGTGTATTGACCGATCAGCTTCATGCCATGACGCCACACCACCTGCCGTTCTACGTCGTCAAGCCGGGCGAGACCGACGTCCTGATGATCGTGACGGGCATCTTCCTGGTCCTCACGCTGCTCGCTGTCGGCAACATCTATTTGAAGCTGCACTCGCTGCCGGAACGGATGGCGCACAAGTCGCAAAAGCTCCAGTTCGAGGTGGTGGCCGTGCTCGGCCTGATCTCGCTCTTCACCCACATGCATATCTTCTGGATCGCCGGCCTCTTGCTGGCGCTGGTCGACCTGCCGGATTTCTCGACGCCGCTGTCCAGTATCGCCGGCTCGGTCGAGAAGATCGCGGACGCCGGAGACGGCACGCGTGAGGAGACGTCGACCGCGCCGGAGCAAGCCGGTGGTCACGCCGAGCCAAGCCCCTCGAAGAAGGAGGCCAGCAGCCATGTTTGAACTCATGCTCTGTTCGATGTTCACCCTGCTGCCGGACTATCTGTACCGCCGCTATCGCCAGGGAAAGCGCATCGGCATCGAGATCACCTTGTTTTCGATGTGGTACGAGCTGCGCTGGGGCATCATCGGCTGCGTGATGCTGACCGTGGGACTGATCACCACGATCTTCTACTACCATCCCTCGACCTCTTCGGCGGCGTTGTTCTTCAGGACGGTGCCGATCCTTCCCGAGGGATCGGGGCGCGTCGTGGACGTCAAGGTCGGTTACACCGCAGAGGTCAAGAAGGGCGACGTGCTGTTCACGCTCGATAGTTCGAAGCAGCGAGCCGCGCTTGAAACCGCCAAACGAAAGATCGCCGAGGTCGACGCCCAGCTCGTCGCCGCCAAGGTCGACGTCGCCAAGGCAGAGGCGCAGATCCAGCAGGCCAAGGCCGACTTGAAACAGGCCAAGGACGAACTGGACGTGAAGAGCGAGTTGCAACGGCGCAATCCCGGCATCGTGCCGCAGCGTGACATCGAGAAGCTGCAGGTGCTAGTCGACGGACGACAGGCGGCTCTCGATGCCGCGACCGCCGCCAAGCAGTCGACGGAAGTGCAGGTCGCAACGTCCCTGCCTGCGGCAAAGGCCAGCGCCGAAGCCGCCCGCGATGAGGCCCAGGTCGATCTCGACAAGACCGTGGTTTACGCGGGCGTCGATGGGCGGGTCGAGCAGTTCTTCCTGCGCCCCGGCGACGTCGTCAATCAACTGTTGCGGCCCGCCGGCGTGCTGATCCCCACAGGCGCGGGCCAGACCGCGCTGCAGGCAGGCTTCGGTCAGATCGAGGCGCAGGTCCTGAAGCCCGGCATGATTGCGGAAGCAGCCTGTGTGTCCACGCCGTGGCGGATCATTCCGATGGTCGTTACCAGCGTGCAGGATTTCATCGCTGCCGGCCAGTTCCGTGGCGGAGAGCAATTGATCGACGCCAGTGCCGCCAAGCCCGGCACCATCATGGTGTTCTTGGAGCCGCTCGAGAAAGACGGCCTCGCCGATGTGACCGCGGGTTCCAGCTGCATCGTCAACGCCTATACCAGCAACCACGATGTCATTGAGTCAAAGGACACCGGCGCATTCCATGGCTTTTTCCTGCATGCGATCGATGCGGTGGGGCTGGTGCATGCATTGCTGCTGCGGATTCAGGCGCTGCTGCTGCCGATCAAGACGCTGGTGCTGAGCGGTCACTGATATCGTTAGGGGACATATGAGACTTGTACTGAAGCCAGCCTGCTGGGCCATGATGATCGCCGTGATCGTATTGCCCGGGCGTGCCAACGCCTTTGAACTTTCAGGCGCCTGGGCGTCGGCGCACGAATTGTGCAACCAGGTCTTCGTCAAGAAGGGGAATGCGGTCAACTTCGCGGAGCTCTCGGACCTGTTCGGCTCCGGCTTCATCGTCAACGGCAAGGCGATCCGGGCCAAGAGCGCGAAATGCAATATCAATTCGTCGAAGCAGGACGGTGAGCTGACCACCATCTCGGCGGCCTGCGCCACCTCGATCATGACCGGCGACTATCAGTTCACCTACAAGGTGGTCGACGACAACACGATCATACGGTTGTTTCCCGACATCAAAGACATGACACTGCGCTATTTTCGCTGCCAGCTCTGAACGTTGCTGGATACCCACCAAGTCTTGATCTGGATCAACACTCGCGCGAGCCTGCTGTCGACCCTGGAATCAGTGACTTCTCCCGAAGCGAGGCAGCATTGTCGAAGAGCACGGGCGGCCAGGCCGCTACCAGGTCGGACGTCCTGCTGTTTCCACAGCCGGCGCTGCAGCTGATCTATGACACGGCGCCGATCGGGCTTGCCTGCCTGTCGCCGGACTGCCGCTACCTCCAGATCAACCAGCGGCTGACCGAGATTTGCGGCATCTCGGTGGAGGATCATCTCGGCCGGTCGGTGCGGGACTGCGTGCCGGCGCTTGCCGATTCCGTGGAGGCGATCGTCCGCTCGATCATGGAGACGGGTGAACCCGTCATCGGCATCGAGGTGGCCGGTCAGCGTGCCGACCAGCCGGAGGAGCGGTCCTGGGTCACCTACTGGCATCCGCTGCGGGCGCCGAATGGCGAGATCGTTGCCGTCAACGTGGCCGCCGAGGAGATCACCGCGCGCAAGCGCAGCGAGCAGGAGATGCGACGCGCGCGGGAAGCGGCCGAGCAGGCGCTGGAGCATCTGCGCGAGACGCAGGCCTCGCTGGTCGAGGCGGAGAAGCTCGCCGCGCTCGGCCGGCTGGTCGCCGGCGTCGCGCACGAGATCAACAATCCCGTCGGCAGCAGCCTGACGGTAGCCTCATCGCTGCAGCGACGCTGCGAGATTTTCGCCGCCGAGGTCGCGCGTGGCGAAGTCCGGCGATCCAGCCTGAACGAGTTTCTCGACGCAGCGACGAAGGCCTCGTCGCAGCTCATGTCCAATCTCAATCGGGCCTCCGACCTTGTGCAATCTTTCAAGCAGGTGGCGACCGACCGTAGCCGCATCGAGCGGCGGCTGTTCGATCTCGGCGAATTGACCGAGCAGGTTCTGGTCGGCCTGCGGCCGGAGCTGAGAAGGCGTGATCTCATGCTGAAGATCGACTGCGAGCCGGGCCTGTCGATGGATAGCCTGCCGGGACCCTATGGTCTCGTGCTTTCCAACCTCGTGCACAACTCCATCGTCCACGCCTTTCCCGATCACAGGACCGGGGCCATCACCGTCAAGGCCGGCGCATCCGGGAACGACGGCGTCGAGCTCGTCATCGCCGACGATGGCTGCGGCATGAGCCCGGAGACACGCCGCCAGGCCTTCGACCCCTTCTTCACCACCCGCCGGCGCGAAGGCGCGACTGGTTTGGGTCTGCATATCGTGCACAGCATGGTGGTCGATCAGCTCGAGGGGCGGCTCTCGCTGACGAGCGAGCCGGGCAGGGGAACGACCGTCCGCATTATTCTGCCGCGATCGACCCGGCGTGACGCCGACGGCGATCGCAGATAAACCCCTTTACGTGCTCGCCGCCGTGGGCGCGTCGCGACGATGCAGCGCGAGGCTGAGACCGATCCAGCTTACGCCCGCCATCACGAGGTCGATGCCGAGGAATATGCCGAGAATATAGACGCTGCTGACCGGCCAGTGCGCCAGGATCGACAACCCCAACAGCAGCGTGACGATGCTGGACAGCATCACCCATATCCATGGCTGCTCGCGCTTCATGCTGAAGGCGAGGATGATGCGCATGATTCCGGACGCCACCAATGATGCGCCCAGCAGGAGCGTGAGGATGGCCGCGGCGAACAGCGGGTTCTCGAAGGTGATGAAACCCGCGACGATGTAGAGCGCGCCGAGCAGGACCCAGATCAGGAACCTGCCCCAGCCCTTGCATTGGAACGCGTTGATGATCTCGGCGACGCCAGCGACGATCATCATGACGCCGACGATGAGGACGCTGGCGACGGTGGCCATCATGACGCTGCCGAGCGCGACAAAGCCCGCAATCGCGTAAACGATGCCGAGCGCGAGGATCCAACCCCATTTGGCGCGCAGCGGCGCCAGATCTGCGGCGGCGAGCGGGTTGCGAATGGCGTCCGATGCGCTGGTCATGCCTGTTCTCCCGGGAATATCGCGTGGGCCGTCTGCCCTTGCCGCCTCTCCTGAACCTGCCGGAGCCGCCGACCTTTGATTTCGATCAAAGGTCTTCCTTTCCGGGGTTGTTGGATGGGGCGATCCGGTTCGAGGGAGAGACGCCCATGCTGCGTTACGGAAGACTTTTGCTGGCGCTGGCGATCCTGGCCGCGACATCGATCGGCGCAGCCGCGCAACAGCCGGCAGCGTCGCCATCGCCCGCAACGGCGCCAGCGCAGCCCGATCAGACCTTGAAGCCCGAGCAGCTGGAAGCGCTGGTCGCGCCGATTGCGCTCTATCCCGATGCGCTGCTCGCCAACATGCTGGCGGCCGCGACCTATCCCCTCGAAGTCGTGGAAGCGGACCGCTTCGTCAAGGACAAGAAGGATCTCAAGGGCGAGGCGCTCAAGGCCGAAGTCGACAAGACGGGCTGGGACGACAGTGTGAAGGCGCTGACCGCGACGCCCTCGGTGCTCGACATGATGAGCGACAAGCTCGATTGGACCAAGAGCCTCGGCGACGCCATGCTGGCGCAGCAGGCGGATTTGATGGATGCGATCCAGCGCCTGCGCGAGAAGGCGCGCAGCAACAACAAGCTCACCAGCACCAAGCAGCAGAAGGTCACCGTCACGCAGCAGGAAGGCAAGCAGGCGATCGTGATCGAGCCGACCAATCCCGACGAAATCTACGTTCCCTATTACGAACCCGCTACGGTGTATGGCGACTGGCCCTACGCGGATTACCCGCCCTACTATTTCGGCTACCCGTCCTACATCGGCGCAGGCGTGATCGCGGCGGGCGTCGCCTTCGGCACCGCCTGGGCGATCGGGCGCTGGGGCAATTACTGGGGCGGCGGCTGCAACTGGGGCAACCGCAACGTCTACGTCAATCATCGCACGACCAATGTCTGGAATCACAATCCAGCACATCGGCAGGGCGTGCGTTACAACAACGCCAATGTCAGTCAGCGCTTCGGCAACAACAATGTGCGCGCCGGCGCCGCCGACCGCATGGATTTCCGCGGCAAGGGCGGCCAGCAGGTGCTCAACCCCGGCAAGGATCGTGCGGGTGCGGGAGATCGTGCCGGCGACCGCGCGGGTGACCGTAGCGGTGATCGCGCGGGTAATCGTGGCGGAGATCGCGGGAGCAAGGCTGGCGATCGCGCCGGAGCCAAAGGGGGCGATCGGGCGGGCGCCAAAGGAGGCGGTGCGGCTGATCGCGCCAAGGGCGGAGGCGCCAAGCAGGCGGGTAACCGCGCGGCAGCTAGTGCCGGAAACCGCGCCGCAGGCGGCGCGCGTGGCGGTGGCGGCGGGCTGAACGTGTCGTCGGGGCGCGCTGCCAGTGCTGCGTCTGCGCGCGGCAGGGCGAGCTTTGCCAGTGCCGGCGGTGGCGTCCGTGCCGGAGGCGGCGGAGGATTCGCTGGCGGTGGCGGCGGATTCCGCGGTGGCGGGGGCGGAGGTGGTGGTGGACGCGGCGGCGGTGGCGGCCGGCGCTCCGACATCGCGCTCAAGCACGACGTCGTGTTGCTCGGCCATCTCGACAACGGCCTCGGCTTCTATCGCTTCAGCTATCTCGGCAGCGACAAGGCCTATGTCGGCGTCATCGCCCAGGAAGTGCAGGCCGTGAGGCCGGAGGCAGTCACGAGAGGTCGCGACGGGTATCTGCGAGTCTATTACGAGAAGCTCGGCGTGACATTCCAGACCTACAGGCACTGGCTCGCCGGCGGCGCGCGAATTCCCTCGCGATCGAGGATATGACCATGACGCGATCTCTTCAGGCTCGATCCGCACACATCGGCGCGCTGGCCTCGTCGCCCTTGCAGGCCTCTGCCTTGCGATGTCGCCGGCCATGGCACAGCAATCCTTCAACAGTCCGGACGAGGCCGCCGCCGCACTCGCTGCCGCGGTCAAGTCCGGCGCCAAGGCAGACATGCTGAAGGTGCTCGGCGCCGACGGCGAGGATATCGTCGCCTCCGGTGATGACGTCGCCGACACTGAGGCCCGCAACAAGTTCACGACGGCCTATGATGCGAAGCATTCGCTGAAAGCCGATGGCAAGAAGGCCTCACTGATCGTAGGCCCCGACGATTTCCCGTTCCCGATTCCGCTGGTTCACACCAAAACCGGCTGGGAATTCGATACCGACGAGGGGCGGCGTGAAATCCTGTTCCGCCGCATCGGGCGCAACGAGCTCGACACCATCCAGACCTGTCTCGCTTTCGTCGACGCCGAGAACGAATATGCCGACAAGGATCACGGCGACGGCGCCGGCGCCTACGCGCAGCGGATCGTCTCCACGCCCGGCAAGCAGGACGGCCTGTACTGGAAGTCCGAGGCCAACGACAGCCCGCTCGGTGCGCTCGCCGCCGAAGCCGCGGCGGAAGGCTACAAGGCCGGCGGCGAGCCGCAGCCCTATCACGGCTACTACTATCGCATTCTCGCAGGCCAGGGGCAGAGCGCGCCGGGCGGCGCGCTGAGCTATGTCATCAAGGGTAAGATGATCGGCGGCTTCGCGCTGGTGGCCTGGCCCGCCGACTACGGCAATTCGGGCGTCATGACGTTCATCGTCAATCACGCCGGCACAGTCTACCAGAAGGATCTCGGCAAGGACACGGAAGCGGTCGCGAAGCGCATGATGTGGTTCGATCCCGACCGGAGCTGGAGGAAGGTCGAGGCGTCAAAACCATAGCGAAAGCCCCGCGCGGAGTCGCAATCAGTCAAGGGACGAACCTTGGACGAAAAGAGCCTCATGGCCCGGATTCCAACCTTGCACCGGTGCTCGTAAGGCCATCCCTATGGCTCGGCTCGACCTGGGCAACGAGGTTCGAACTGACGATCCAACCTCAAGACCGCAAAGACAATCGGGCTTTCAGTTTCGCCGTCGATGCTGGCGCTCACCGACCAGGTGATCAAATGATTATGGTGCAGTACATCAGTCCGCTTCTGATGTTGTGGACGGCTCCTTCACCGGCACGAGAGTGCCACGGCTGTAGGAGCAGTTGAGGCTCCTACGATTCGAGGGAGCTATCCATGCAAACGATTACGACAATCGGTCTTGATATCGCTAAGTCGATTTTTTAGGTCCATGGCGTTGATGCCGCCGGGCAGGTGATTATTCGCAGCGCTCGAAGCATCGCCAGGTCCTGACGTTCTTTGAGAAGCTGCCGCCATGCCTGGTTGGCATTGAGGCTTGCGCCTCGTCACATCATTGGTCCCGCCAACTACCAAGCTCGGCCATACTGTGCGACTGACGCCGCCGGCCTGCGCTAAGCCCTACGTCAAACGGCAGAAGAACGACATGGCCGACGCAGAGGCGATTTGCGAAGCGGTGACCCGACCAACATGCGGTTCGTGCCGACCAAGACGCCTGATCAGCAGGCGGCGCTGTCGATGCACCGCACGCGCGATCTGCTCGTCAAGCAGCGCACGCAGCTGATCAACATGATCCGCGGTCTACTCGCCGAGTTCGGCATCGACATCCCCAAGGGGCTGGAACGGGCGCTGCTGATGGCGCGGCAGATCGTCGATGGCAAAGCGCCGGATGTACCGATTGAAGCTGCCAAGATCGTCGTCACGCTGGCGCAGCAGGCGCTCGACACCCACGTTCGGCTCCGCGAGATTGATCGCGATCTGGCCATCTCGCTACGTGGCAACGATGTCGCGCGTCGTCTCATGACCATCCCCGGCATTGGGCCGGTCGGCGCGACGGCACTTGCCGCATCGGTCACCGATCCGCATCAGTTCCGCTCGGGGCGGCAGTTCGCTGCCTGGTTGGGACTGACGCCACTTCAGAAGTCGAGCGGTGGCAAAGAGCGGCTCGGTCGTATCACCAAGATGGGCGACAAATACCTGCGCAAGCTGCTCATTGTCGGCATGACGTCGCTTGTGCGCCGCGCAAAGTACAATCCCGGGAAGATCGATCCACGCCTGGCGGATCTGCTCGCGCGAAAGCCCACAAGGGTCGCCACCGTCGCGATCGCGAACAAGACCGCGCGGATCATCTGGGCGATCATGGCGCGTGGCGAGACCTATCGTACTGGCCACCAACCGGCACTGGCCGCATAAACGACGATAGATTTAGCTGAAGAGGAGATCAGCTTCACGAGGTTGCGAGCGCGATGCGATGTGATGGCAAACCGGTCAGACCGGGAACAGGGACAACCCAACCGATGTCCAAGGCGTCATAGCCTGAAAGCAGAATGGGACCTTGTTCGCGGACTCCATCAGGGCCAGCAGTCTCGACCGACCGCATCAACAGGCCGAACAGAAGACTGCACCCGACCAATGCCACTGCGTCAATTTAACCCTTGCAACGCGGGAGCCATCCACAGAGGACATCGGCTTCCCTCCAAAGATGTGCCATTTGATCGCTCCGAAGCCTTCCAAACGTGGCGTTTGGAGGACTACGATGCCGTTTTGTAATCCTCGGGGGCCAGCATGCGGCGGCACCGGTTCATGCGGCTTATCGGCGGCGCGGCAGCAACCCGGCCGCTCGCGCGGCGCGCGGCGCCATCGGACACCGTGGTCGGAAACAGTGCTCAAAATGAAGAGCAGGATTTCCCATTAATCATGGCAAACATGCCCGCAACCGGGCAGCAAAAGGCGATGGCTGTCGGCGTCGCCGTCCTTCTGGCCGTCGCGGCGGTGGTCATCGCACCGTTCGCGAACGTCCAGTTGGCCCGGGTTGATGCCTTCATTCCGGTCTTGCAGACGTCCTTGAGTTTCGCCGATCTTGTTACGGCAGCTCTCTTGTTCGCTCAATATTCGATCCAGCCTCAACGCACCCTTCTGGCACTCGCAAGCGGTTACATGTGCAGCGCTTCGTTCGCTTTCCTGCAGACGCTGGCGTTTCCGGGCGGGTATGCGCCCAATGGTCTGATCGGTGACGGGCCTAATAGTCCAGCCTGGATTTACGTGCTCTGGCACACGACGTTTCCGGCTGCGATCCTCCTCTATGCGCTCTCAAAGGATAGCACGGGAGCCGCCAGACCGGGCAGAGCGGTAATGACCGACATTGCAATCACGATTGCCTGTGTCGTTGCGGTCGTAGCTGGACTGACCTGGTTCGTGACGACAAAAACAGAATATCTCCCGCGCTTCTTCAATGACGTCATGTATCAGACGCCCCTTGGTAATCAGGCCAACGTGGTGCTTTGGCTGTGGGGCCTTACCGTGCTGGCCGTGCTGCTACGTCGTAGACGCACAATCCTCGATTTATGGTTGATAGTGACTTTGCTTGCCTACATGCCAAGCTTCCTGGTAGCGATCATCGGCAGCTCGATACGATTTACTGCAGGCTGGTACGCTGCTCGTTGCTTCATTTTGATCGCAAGTTGCATGTTGCTGGGCGTGTTGCTCGTCGAAACAATGTTTCTTTATTCGCGTCTCGCCAGCGCAGTCATTTTGCAGCGACGCGAACGCACCAACCGGCTCTTGAGCGTAGAAGCCGTCACTGGCACCATCGCCCACGAGTTGAGAACGCCCTTGGCAGCCATCGCGTTGAATGCCAGCACAGCCCTCAGCCAGTTGCGGTCGACCCCTCCGAACTCGCAGACCTGGAGGAAATCCTTGGTGACATAGAGGCTGACAGCCATCGCGCTGCTGCAATGATTTCGAGCATTCGCGAAATGACAACCAAAACAATTCATCGAAGCGCTTTGACAAGCGCTGAAGATGCGGGGCAGCTCGCACTAAGATTGCTGAAACACGATCTTCAAATCAACGAAGTGTCCGTCGTTACGGAATTTCAAGGCAACCTTCCTGAGGTGCAGCTGGATGGCATGGAGCTCCAGCAAGTCCTTTTAAACCTCGTCCGAAACGCTATCGATGCCATGAGCTCCTCGCCCCCTGCAGCACGACGGCTCCGGCTTAAAACCGGTTTCGACGGTCAATCGACCGTATTGATGTCGGTCGCAGATTCCGGACCTGGAATATCCGTCGAGAACCAAGAGCGCATATTCGATCCGTTCTTTACGACAAAGCCTGGAGGTATGGGATTGGGTCTCGCCATCTCTTCGACCTTGGTGGCAAACCACGGAGGCAAGTTGAGACTGGTCAAGTCGGACTCCGGCGGCTCCATTTTCGAGCTTGCAATGCCGGTCGGCGGGCAGGGCTCGGCGGTGTAAGCGCAATTGGTCGCGCAGGCTTCCGTTCCTGGCCCCGAACGGACGTGCTGCCGCAGTCACCTCATGTCTGTTGTTGGGGGAAGAACGGACATGAGCCGAAGGCAACGCGAGGTCTGAAATTGACCCAAAGCGGAAGACGTCTTGATTTGGATCAATATGTATTGGTTCGCGATGGCTTGACGTGTCTGGAGTTGGTCCCATGCCTTTTGTCTTGAGGTTCGGAGGCTGCATGAGACGGCGGGAACTCATCAAGCTACTGGGTGGCGCAGCAGCCGCCTGGCCGCTCGCGGTGCACGCGGGCCCCACCTCTATGCCGGTGATAGGGTTTCTGGACCCGAGGTCGTCGCCCGACTCATTCTCGAATGATATCGCAGGCTTCCACCAAGGCTTGAAGGATATCGGCTTCGTCGAGAACGAGAACGTCGCGATCGAATATGCGTGGGGCCACGATCAATTCGACCGCCTGCCGATATTGGCGGCCGACCTGGTCAACCGGCCGGTCGCCGTCCTCGTCGCGTCGGGAGGATCGCGGGTTGCGGTCATCGCCAAGGCTGCAACGCCGACGATCCCCGTCGTCTTCGCTGTTGCCCATGATCCGATAAAGCTCGGTCTCGTCGACAGTCTTGCCAGGCCGGGCGGCAACGCGACCGGCGTCAATTCCTTCAATGCCGAACCATACGCGAAGCGGCTTGAGTTGCTCGGCAAGCTCTTGCCGCAGAGGGCGCGCATGGCCGTGCTCGTCAATCCCGCCGACGACGCGACGATGCAGGCTACGTTGCGTGAGGTAGGGTCGGCTGCCGGTTACCTAGGGCTGGAAACGATGACCTTCAATGCCAGCAGCAGCCAGGAGATCGATGGCGCCTTCGCAGACCTGACGAGTGCGCATGCCGATGGTCTCTATGTCGGGGGCGACACGTTTTTACAAAGCCGCCGCGACCAAATCACCACCCTGGCTGCGCGCAACGATCTGCCGGCGGCCTATCCACAACGTGAATGGGCCGAGGCCGGCGGGCTGATGAGCTATGGAACTAGCTTCGACGGAATCTATCGTCTGATCGGCACTTACACCGGGCTCATTCTCAAGGGCGAAAAGCCTGAGGAGATGCCGGTCATCCAGCCGACCAAAGTCGAATTCGTCATCAATCTCAAGACCGCGAAGGATCTCGGCCTTGCGGTCCCGCCGACGCTTCTCGCGCTCGCCGCCGAGGTGATCAAATGAGACACCGGCTTCCGTTGTTGGCCGATATTGTTGCAAAAGTCGTTTTGCAGAAGATGTCAAATTTCTGAGGGCCGCTGGCGCGTTATTCGTGTAATGATCTGAGGGACCTCATCGCCTGGCGCCAAATTCGTGGGCGACTTCGGTAGCGCGACTGAGACTATGCGAATCATCGGCCTCTTTGCGCTTCTGGTTTTCGCCAAAAATTTGGACCACTGCAAGTTTCGACTTTTGCAACAATATCGGCCCAAAACCGACATGCCGCGACGGCCTGAGAATGTCCGTTGTTTAGGGTGAAGCAGACTTCGCTTAACCGCCCTCGGATGTCGCCTTTTGACCCGGAGCGGACTTCAAAGCTCGGAATTTGATTGATTTAGGTCAAGGTCGCAGCGGCCTCGTCAGTTATGGCTCAAAACCCAACAGGAGGCTGTGATGACTGAAAAGGTCAAGGAATGTTAGTTGGCGCACCAAAAGAAACCAAAGACAACGAATTTCGTGTCGGCTTGACGCCCGCCACAGTTGCCGAGCTCACGCATCGCGGCCACGGGGTCATTATTGAGAAATCCGCCGGCGTCGGGTCGGCTCTGACGGACGATGAGTATTCCAATGCCGGGGCTAAAATTGTCGACACACCGCAGGAATTATTTGCTCGCGCTGAAATGGTCGTCAAGGTGAAGGAACCGCAGGCTGCCGAGCGCAAGATGTTGCGACGCGGCCAAATTCTGTTCACCTATCTACATCTCGCGCCCGATTTGGTCCAGACGCAGGACTTGATCTCTAGCGGCTCCGTATGCATCGCGTATGAGACCGTCACCGCGTCCTCAGGAGGACTGCCACTCCTCACACCGATGTCCGAAGTCGCGGGGCGCCTCGCGCCGCAAGTCGGCGCCCATTCGCTTGAAAAGGAGTCGGGCGGGTGTGGTGTTCTTCTAGGCGGCGTCCCCGGTGCTCAGGCGGCAGATGTGCTAATCATAGGCGGCGGCATCGCCGGCACTAACGCCGCGATGATCGCGCTCGGAATGGGCGCTCAGGTTACGCTAGTCGACCGATCGCTCGATGTTCTGCGGCGACTGGCGACGCAGTTCGATGGACGCGTGCGCACGATCTTCTCGACACGCGCTGCGATCGCTGACCTCGTCACTAGAGCTGATCTCGTAATCGGCGCGGTGCTCGTGCCGGGGGCTTCCGCGCCAAAACTCATTACTCGAACAATGCTAAAGACGATGAAGCAGGGCTCCGTGTTCGTCGACATAGCCATCGACCAGGGCGGCTGTGCCGAAACGTCGAGGCCGACGACACACTCTAATCCGACCTTTGTGGTCGATGGTGTGGTGCATTATTGCGTTGCCAATATGCCGGGAGCGGTGGCGCGCACGTCGACCTTTGCGCTCAACAACGCTACGCTGCCCTTTACGTTGCAGATTGCCGACAAGGGTTGGCGCCAAGCTTTGAAGGACGACATCCATTTACGTAACGGCCTCAATGTCTGCGACGGCAAGATCACCTGCAAGCCGGTGGCGGAGGCGCACGGACTTGGGTTTACGCCGGCGGAGGCGTTCATCGACTGAAGGACGCCGTCGGACTTCATTCCGACATGGAGCCCTCCGCAGCGCTTTCGGACGCAACTGAGCTAACACAACGGACGCGGTCTGACGATTTCCGTTCATTGGGCTAAAGCAGACTTCGTCCAGTCGCCCGCCGATGTCGCTTTTGGACCCAGAACAGACAATCGGTCGTTTGACTTTGCCCCTTTCTCCGCGCCGCGCGCCACAAAAGTGCTAGACCCGTTGATGAGGCGTTCCTTTGGAGTCTCAATGAGACGGCGCGAGTTCATCACTATTATCGGTGGCGCAACGGTCGCATGGTCACTCGGGCGCGCGCGCAACAGGGCTCCCGGTTGCGCAGAATTGCCGTGTTGATGGGACTTTCGCCAAATGACCAAGAAGCACAGCTTCGTGTGAAGGCGTTCGAATCTAGCGTGGCCGGAATGGATGGATCGAGGGGAGCAATATTCACGTCGATTATCGTTGGGCTTCCGGGGACATGACGCTGATGCGGCGCCACGCTTCAGAGTTGGTAGCTAACCCGCCCGATGTCATCCTGACCGAGGGGACGTCAGTCTTGGCGGCATTGCGGGAAGCGACCCGATCAATCCCAATAGTCCGTTCCTGGGGGGTAGAGCGGAACTGGTTTAGTTGCTAGCGGACCCTATAAGCCTGACTCTCGGTCTCATGGCTCGGCGCTAGGCAGACCCTCCATTGATCTAGGTCAACGTCAACGATCCTTTGGCGCTCACGCTATATTCAGCCGTACCTGAGGCGGCTTCGTCATCTTTCATTTCGCAAGTGCAAAGAGGGAGGTCCGCCATGCATCCGAGGAAGCGTCTTTCGATCAAGTCAGCGACAGTTGCCGGGATTGCCGCTAGCGTCCTGTTGGGGCTTGCAGGTCTCACTTTCAATCCAACGCCCGCCAAGGCGGTCGTGTATTGCCAATACGTCGGTTATCCCGCCCATTGCGTTGCAAGGGCTGGCGTCGTGCTCAGGCCTCGTCCGGTGGCGCGCGCTGCGGTCCGTCATAACGCCGGTGGAAATGCAAATGGTGGCGTCAATCGCGTTGGGGTGCGGCGGTAAAGTGGCTTGTTTCGCTGGTCATGAGGCTCGCTATCGCACCTCAGGGCACTGTCCCTCAGGACAGCTAGCTCTGACTTGGTTCTTGAGTTTAGATGGCGCGGTACCATTGCCCCGGTTTGTCATCCTCCTCCCGGTCGATACACCCAAGGACCACAACGGCCCCAGTTTGAGAGATTGGGGCCGTTCCCCGGGCGTCAGCGTCGAGGCCGTAGCAAGGCCCTGCAGCGCACCGAGAGCGCAGACCTAAAGAACCCCAGTGGGCCAGCGCTCGCCAACGAATAGGCGGCCACGCGCCGCGATCCGGCGGCGGTTTCGGTCGACTGTGACCAAGCGCTCGGCGCATCGCGACCTCCGCCATCATGACGATGCCGCCGCTCTTGGCCGCGCTCCAGCAAGCCGGGTCGCTATCTCCCATTCCGCAAAACCGAAACTCGATGAGAATGATATTTTTCAGTTCGGCTTATAAATTGAATTCGCTAGCAGGTTGGGCGACCTTCGGGCGGCGGCCTGCAAACTTGGGCTGCATGCGAGCACCGTAGTGGAGGTTGAGGCAGCCTTTGCAACCATGGTCGAACTGCATGCCGCCGCGCTCGTGATCGGCACCGACACATTTTTCAACTCCGAAAGCGTGCTGTTAGCTGCACAGGCGCTCAGCCACACGATCCCCGCGATGTATCAGTATAGAAGATTCGCCGCAGCCGGCGGTCTTGTCAGCTACGCCGGCAGTATTACGGGTGCCTATCGTGTAGCCGGCGCTTACGTCGGTCGAATTTAAAGGCGAGAAGGTCGCCGACCTGCCTGTCCAGCAATCCACGAAGGCTGAGCCGTTCATAAATCTAAAGACGGCCAAGATACTTCGTCTGTCCGTACCGTCGACTTTGCTTGCACGCGCCGACGAGGTGATCGAGTGAAGTTCACCGACTTCCGTTGTTGGCCACAAAGCGGAAATTTTCCTCGGTGGGCCCGATGTCCTCTGTGGATGGCTCCCGCGTTGCAAGGGTTAAATTGACGCAGTGGCATTGGTCGGGTGCAGTCTTCTGTCCGGCCTGTTGATGCAGTCAGTTGAGACTGCTGGCCCTGATGGAGTCCGCGAACAAGGTCCCATTCTGCTAATCAGGCTATGACGCCTTGGACATCGGTTGGGTTGTCCCTGTTCCCGGTCTGACCGGTTTGCCATCACATCGCATCGCGCTCGCAACCTCGTGAAGCTGATCTCCTCTTCAGCTTAAGCGTGTATCGTCGTTTATGCGGCCAGTGCCGGTTGGTGGCCACCACGATAGATCTCGCCACGCGCCATGATCGCCCAGATGATCCGCGCTGTCTTGTTCGCCATCGCGACGGTGGCAACCCTTGTGGGCTTTCGCGCGAGCAGATCGGCCAGGCGTGGATCGATCTTCCCGGGATTGTACTTTGCGCGGCGCACAAGCGACGTCATGCCGACAATGAGCAGCTTGCGCAGGTATTTGTCGCCCATCTTGGTGATACGACCGAGCCGCTCTTTGCCACCGCTCGACTTCTGAAGTGGCGTCAGTCCCAACCAGGCAGCGAACTGCCGCCCCGAGCGGAACTGACGCGGATCGGTGACCGATGCGGCAAGTGCCGTCGCGCCGACCGGCCCAATGCCGGGAATGGTCATGAGACGACGCGCAACATCGTTGCCTCGTAGCGAGATGGCCAGATCGCGGTCGATCTCGCGGAGCCGAACGTGGGTGTCGAGCGCCTGCTGCGCCAGCGTGCCGACGATCTTGGCAGCTTCAATCGGGACATCTGGTGATTTACCATCGACGATCTGTCGCGCCATCAGCAGCGCCCGTTCCAGCCCCTTGGGGATGTCGATGCCGAATTCGGCGAGTAAACCGCGGATCATGTTGATCAGCTGTGTGCGCTGCTTGACCAGCAAATCGCGCGTCCGGTGCATCGACAGCGCCGCCTGCTGCTCGGGTGACTTCACCGGCACGAACCGCATTGTCGGTCGCGTCACCGCTTCGCAAACCGCTTCCGCATCGGCAGCGTCGGTCTTCCCGCGCTTCACATACGGCTTGACGTAAGCTGGCGGCATCAGGCGTACCTCATGACCGAGCCTGCTCAACTCGCGTGCCCAGTAATGCGACGTGCCGCACGCTTCAATGCCGACCAGGCAAGGAGGCAACTTGGCAAAAAACCCCAGCATCTGCGACCGTCGAAGCGACTTGCGAACCACAACCTGGCCGGTCGCATCAACACCGTGGACCTGAAAAACGTTCTTGGCCAAGTCGAGACCAATCGTGGTAATCTGCATAGCGGATGGCTCCCATTTTGCTCGTGAACGCCTGATGGCCTTCACACCTTGGCACCTAGATGCCGTGAGCGGGAGCCATCCACCTCATCTGCCATGGGCAGCTTTAATGCGGACATAGCTCGACGATACGGTTTGGCCAAAACGGAGTTATCGGCAACTGATAAGCAAATCGTACAAAGCTTATCAGTTGAGAGCAGCCGGCTGGGAAGTTCGGGTAATAGGCGGTTATGAAAATGGCGCGGCGACAGTTGAAGGGATCTGTTCCACGGGGCCGTGCATCCGAAGTTGAGTCCGTCACGCATCGACTATTGGCCGCCCAGTCAGCCCACCAGCGCAATATTCCCATTTATGGGAGACTCGTGCTGTCGTGCAAATGCGCCACATTCGTTGACAAGATCACCAAGGGCAGGACGCCGGCCGATCTGCCGACCGTGTACCGGCTGATCGTCAACCTCAAGACGGTCAGGCAGTGGGCCGGCGACGTTACCGGGCCGCGCTGATGTCCGCTCCTTGAAGGCGAACCGGACATCGTGCTTGTGGACACGGGCGATACGCCGAACGCTCCAGCAGAGTCGCCAAGCCCTCGGAAGAAGCTCACCATGCCCCTTAGGACATGTGCTTCAGGACAATTGTTACCAACTTGGTTCCTGAGCTTAGATCGCCCGGTACCCACCCCATCGGTACACAGACAGATTCCTCCCACTCTCCGGTCTCGGTCGTCAGGAACTCTTTTTTGACATTGGTCCTGACGCGTTTGGAGAGGCTCCCTCATGAGTAACAAGCGGAATGGTGAGCACAGTACCCCTGTCGTGCTGTTCGGTGCGGCAGTGATGATCGCATTACTCATGGTAACCGTGATGACCTTTGAACGGGGTGACACAAGGACGGCCAGCAACGAAATCCGGCCCGTGACGACCGGCCTCGCCAAGACACATCCGCCGATCGCACACCAGGCTAACCGGTGATAGGCAACTGAGCGGTCCCATATTCCGACTCGCCGCTTATCGGCGGCTACTGCTGACAGCCCGTGAAACACCGTCAAAACAGATAAAAGCTCCCAATCAGGAGCCCTGCAGAAAAGGACCAAAGCCCCAAGGTGCAGACTGACACGAGCCGCAAGAGGTTGCGAACCTGCGCCTTGTACTCCTCTTCTGTTGTCTCAGGAAACTGACCTGTCAATTGGCGTTGCCCTGCCCAGCAGCCGTTGGTCGGACGTACGCATATATCGTGGCCAAGGTGGGGCATTTGTGCCCCGCCGTAGTGGCGATGGTTATCAGGCTTGAGGGCTCCCAAGCGCAAATGCCGTTCGAGCGGGCCGACTTCCGCTTATGATCGAAAGTGACGTCCTAACCGACTTTGCCGGCACGACTGGGACCCTTGATCTAGCGCAATACTAGCCTGGGAGAGCAGGCGCAGGGTTCAACTGGGGGACGAGGAAGTAATGGAGACAATGCATGAAAATGAGTTTGAAAACGCTGGCAATTGCAGCAGCGACCTTCGCGTGTGCGGCGTCATTCTCCCCAGGCTGGTCCGATCAAGGCGTGTCGTTGTCGGTCAGCAAGGCAGAGGCGTATTCGCGTCTCTATGTCGGGCGGGGTTATGCCGCGAGCGCTCACTATGTCCACTCCGCTGGTCTCCCGTGGTACGCCGTGAGGGCCTACTACTGGGATGGCCCCTGGAGCGGCCCTGGCTACAGCTACGCCGGCTGGAGCGACTATGCGGCGCGCAACGGCATCGGCTGCACCCCCGGCTCCGCGATCCCCGGCGGCGACGGCATCATGTACGTTTGTCAGTAGGAGCATCACGATTGAAAATGGCGGGTCAGGTGAGAGGCCTGACCCGACATTTCTGCGGCCTGCCGCCGGCGCGTTGCCAGGCAAGATGATTTGAAAAGGACTTGCCCATTGGGACAATGGCCCTGGAGTCAATAGTCCGCGAACAACCCCTGTCATAGCTTGTCGGGCTAGCTTGGCCACAGGCAGGGAGGCCGGTGATGATCATTCGATTGGAGTTTCGCGCGCAGGCTGCGTCATGCAAACGCCGCGCGGCATGAGCCCGGCAATCGAGGCGCCCGTCCTTTCGAGCGTCGGCAGCGACGATGCCTTGCGAGCTGATATCGATGGCGGCGTCGATGCGCGAGGTGCCGCTGGGTCCGGCTTGGCCGGAAACGATGAACTGCTGCACGGCGTTCTCGCGGCTTGTGGCGACTGCATCACGCTTCTTGATCTTGACGGCCGCGTGCAATTCATGAGCGAAGATGGTTTGCGGGCCATGGAAATCGACGACTTCGCTGAGGTGAAAGGGTGCGCGTGGCAGGAGCTCTGGGACGGAGCGAATTGCGTCGACGCCGTCAATGCTGTCGAGGCGGCCAAGGCGGGTGGCAGGGCCAGGTTCACAGGCACGGCCAACATTGCGAAGGGGACCCCCAGGTATTGGGACGTGCAGGTGTTTCCGATCCTGGGAAGGGACGGCGAGCCATCCCATCTGCTGTCGATCTGCCGGGATATCACCGACGAATTGCTGGCCGTCTGCGATCTGAAGGAGGCGGTCCAGCGCCAGGCCCTGCTGGCAGCCGAGTTGCAGCATCGTATCAAGAATACGCTCGCCATGGTCGCGGCGATCGCGAACCAGACCATGCGAGGCGATGATGTCGGTGCCGCGCGTGAAGCCTTCGTTGCCCGCCTGATGACCCTGAGCCACGCCCACGATATCCTCACACAGACAAGTTGGTCCGACGCACCGATCAGGGACATCGTCGATGGTGCGCTTGCGCCCCATCGTCCAGGGCAGGGAAGCATCCGGGCAAGCGGGCCGGACCTCGTCTTGCCGCCGAGGCAAGCACTGGCGCTTGCCATCGCGATTCACGAGCTTGCGACCAATGCAACGAAGTATGGCGCGCTCTCGACGCGGGGAAGGGTCGACGTGACCTGGACGGTTGTGGAGCTCGAGAAGGTGCAGTACCTCCGGTTCACATGGACCGAGAGCGGCGGGCCCGCAGTCTTCAAACCGGAGCCCGATCAACGCGGCTTCGGGTCGCGTCTCATTGAACAGATGTTGAGTAGCGCTTTTGCCGGAAAGGTGGTGACCTCGTATCGGCTGGCCGGCGTCGAGTGCGAGCTGTTTGCTCCGCTTTCGTTTCCCAACGATCCCACAAAGGCGATTAGGACGATGGATGGTGAAGGCGGCGCGTGAGTCGGCGACCCGCCGACTGCCTCATCTGGAGACACGAGCCCTCGATTCCAAAGAGGCCGCCAATCCTAGAACGCGTCCCGGTTTGTCCGGAGCAATATTCTTATTGATTGAATGCTCTGTCACGCACCTGCATGGGGCGGTTCTACAGCGGCCACAGCATTTTCAGGCCACTCGAGGTCGGTTGCTTGCGTCTCAAACATTCGCGTAGCAATTCGTCCATGACCCGGTGACATCTCACGCTCAGTCTCGGTTGTCGTGGTGGCCTCCCTCGCATCGAACAGACATTCATGTTCGTCGTCCGTGCGGCACAGGACGCCCGCTTCGTTCGGCGGCGCTTGCCGCCAGCTATCATGCAAATCAAGGTCGTGAGCCATGTGTCCCTCGGCAAGATCGTAGCAACCGTCTCCTGAATCATTTCTTCTGGGTTAGTCGATCTGCTCCCTGTTCTCAATTGCATCAAAGGACATTGTCCTCGAGGACAGGTTAGGATGGGCATTCGATGGCTTTCACAAACCGTCGTTGTCGCGTCAGCGGACCAATGCAGTTCATTGATCTGGATCAAGAGAGTTGGCCCCAGATGCTTATCGTTTACTTGGTAGAGAGAGTTCACTCCGCCGCGGAGTACAGTGAAGAGTAGGCTCAGCGCCGGAGGCACCATATGTTGCGGCAATATCTCGTGAGCGCGGGCGCTAGTATCTGCGACATCACGATCCACGCCCTGGTCATGGTAGCCGTCATAAGGGTGGTCCGCGTTGTCGATGCGTGGGCGACGACGCACCAAACGCTTCGATTGATCGCGGTGATGATCGCCACCGTTACCGTCCTGATGATCGCGCACCTGGCTGAGGTGCTGATCTGGTCATCGATCTACCTGATGACCGGCGCCGCGCCGGACGGTACCGATCTCATCTATTTCGCTTTTGTCAACTACACGACGCTCGGCTATGGCGACGTTACCCCGGTCGAACGCTGGCATCTGCTTGGGCCGATGACCGCGATGAACGGCGTGCTGCTGTTTGGCTGGTCGACTGCGGTGATCTTTGAGGTCTTGCGGATGACGCTAATGGCGGACGGGGGCGGACCGGAGCAGGAGAAACGTTGGTCGGTCGAGTAATGCGCTTCCGCACGACGTGATGAGCGGCGCGGCCACTGAATCGAGTGCATCGATCGGGCGTGTGGGGCTACGCATGAGAGGGTGCATCGAGGATCATCAGGCGAGGCCCTTGATCTGCATCAACGCCGTCGCCGGCGGATCGTTCGACGTTGAGGCGGGGCAGGCTCATACCGAGACAAAAACGTGCCCGGGTTCTACTTGAAGCGGGCGCGGCGCGCCGAGGAGCAACGTTTACCGTTGGCGCAATATTTTCTCCGCGTTGGCGGGGTGTTGCTCGCGCTGCTGCTGGCTCTGAATGCATATCTCCCGAAACTCCCGGTCGCGGACAGGGCATATGCCGACTTGCCTGTGATCCGTATTCATTCGGACCGGAAATGGCCCGAGCGCATCGTTTTCGATACCAGGCTTCCTGCGATCATTCCTGCGCAGCTCGCGAGCGGTGAGTCGAGCATTCTGCTCGCGGGAGCGACTGGCGACTCTTCCACCAGGGCGGTCGGACGCGAGGCGTTCGCGCGGATGCAACCATCCGATGCCAGGCTGTCACAATCGCCCAATCCAAAAAGGCGGGAACCAAAGCCGCAACACAAGTACAGGATCGCAAGGAAATACTCGCTGCCGCCCTACACGTCGACGCCGCATTGGCAATTTGGTTGGTACGGCCAGGGTCTCTGGCGAGGAGGGTAGCTGGCGCGCGCCAATCTCGGTCCGACGGGACGGATTGACGGCGAGGGGACGGACGACTGCGTTCGTCCTAAAGGTCCAGATCGGCCAACCGGCGCCGGTTCAGCAGCATGATCTGCCGCTGGGTCTGGCCGACAAAACCGATGATTGCCATGCCGTGAAGCTGTGACAGCGTCCGGGAAACAGTCTCGAGAGTAAGTCCCAAATAGTCGGCGATATCGCGACGGCACATCGGAAGCGCCATCACGCCCGCGGCCGACAATCGACGATCCATCTCCAGCAGAAAGGCAGCGACGCGCTCAAGCGACGTCTTGCGCCCAAGGAGCAGCATATGATCCTCGGCATGCTGCAGGTTACTGGTCGTCATGTTGAGAAGATCGTGCACGACGTGCGCGTCGCCTTCCGCCACCTGCTCGAGGCTGCAGCGCTTCATCAGCCGCACCGTCGTTTCGACAATTGCTTCGGTGGTAAACCGGTGGACCGGTCCACTTGCTAGGCCAAAAATGTCGCCGGCCAGATGGAATGCGCCGATCTGGCGACGACCGTCGGACAGGAGCTTGTAACTGCGAACGGCACCCTCGACCACCTGGTAGATGTATTCGGCGGGCTCAGCTTCACCGTAAATTTCGGCGTGCCGATTATATTTGAATTCGCTTAAAATGATCCGGGCGCGGGAGAGCATGCCAAGTTGACCAAGGCTATTCTGCCTGGCAGCAGAAGCGGCATTAATATTGACAAGCATGGATATTCTCCCTGTTTGTGCAAATCTTTTTCGCTTCCGCGCCGGTCGATTTTCTCTGACTTGTTTAGATGCAGGTTGCATCCGCGACTATTGGCTTGAGGATCATTGCCCGAAAGGACATTGCCCGAAGGGACAATGCCCCGAGCGACGTGAATTTTCGGATATGACGGTTCTTTTTCGTCAGATTGCCCGCGTTTGAGTGTATGGTGTGGCCCATACAATCGGATTGAGGGATTGACGTCCGCTTGTGATCAAATGTGCACGCTGTCGGGCATTGGAGCCGACTGACCAGGTGCAATGATTTACTTATCTCAATCACAGGAAATGTCGTGCCGGGTGTTGTTCATATCGTCGACGATGATGCGTCCTTCCGGACGGCCATTGAACGGCGTTTGAAGAAAGCCGGTTACGATGTCGCGACCTATCCATCGGCCCAGCATTTGCTGGATCGTTTGCCGGATGAGAAGAGTTCGGGGTGCATTCTCCTCGATGTCAGGATACCGGGTTTGAGCGGCCCGGAGCTGCAACGGCGCCTCAGCGAACTCGGTTCGACCCTGCCCATCGTATTTCTCTCCGGTTATGCCGATGTCCCGACCACCGTGCAGGCGATCAAGGCAGGCGCCGACGATTTTCTGACCAAGCCGGTGTCATCCGATCAACTGCTTGGCGCCATCCAGAGGGCGATCGCACATCATCAGGCGGCACGCACTGCACATGAAGCGGCACGCGAGGCAAAGGGCCGTCTCGATACAGTTCGCGCACGTCTCGCATTGCTGACGCCGCGCGAACGCGAGGTTTTCGAACTCGTGGTGCGCGGCAAGACCAACAAGCATGTCGCCCTCGAACTGGGAACGACGGAGCGCACCATCAAAGCGCATCGCCACAGGGTGATGGAGAAGATGCAGGTTCAATCTCTGGCCGAGCTCGTCTCGCTTGCCGAACGGCTTGGTGCGTTGTCCACCGGCTCTTCGAGCAAGACGGAACAAGCTTCCGCGAAGTGACCGCTTTGCGATTTCTATTGTCCCAATGGACAATAGGAAGGCCGATGCGCGGAGCGTATCAAATTCGAATCGCGTGATTCCGAAAAAAGCGTAATAGCTGCAAGTTGCCCGAAGTTCATCGGCCGGTTTGGCTGTTGCCGGGAACGTGCCCTTTAACCGTATCGCCATCGGTGCGAGGTCAACAGCAGAGGAATGCCAAATCGTGCCGAACAGCAAGACCGTTTTTGTCGTGGATGATGACCCGGGCACGCTGAGGGGCGTGAAACGATTGTTGAAACAACACGGCTATGACAGCGTGTTGTTCGAGTCGGCTGAAGCTTTCCAGCACCACAACGACATCGACCGGGCGCTTTGCGTCATTCTCGACATCAACCTGAATGACGAGTCCGGGATCGAGGTGAGACACCGGCTCAAGGCCGCGGGAATTTCCGTGCCGGTGATTTATATCACCGCCAATGACAGCCATGCGGTTCGCGTGGCCGCCCTGGAATCCGGGTGTCTCGCCTATCTCACAAAGCCGTTCTCGTCGAGGTCGCTCATCGAGCCGCTTGAGCAAGTCTCGGCGGGGCTGGCATAGATCGCCAGGCAGATTGGCGTTTGGTCACTGGCGACGATGAGCAATGTGACGACCCCTGGACATTGATCTGGATCGAGCGGGCGCGTCGGGCGTAGCGCGGCCTCATCCGGCATAGGTCATTGTCACGATCACCGGCCCGAGGATAGTCAGGAGTACGTTTCCGACCGCATAGGGCACGGCGACCCCGAGCACCGGAGTCTGACTGTCGGCCCGTTCGCAGCATCCTGTGACGGCCGCATCCACCGTCATCGCCCCGGCGAGCGCGCCGCAGATGATGACCGGATTCAGCCGCAGGATGCGATACGCCACGATGGTCGCGATCGTCAGCGGAACGAGCGTGACGACCACACCCAGCGAGAGCAACAGCACGCCATGGGATTGAATGGCGGCAATCGCCGCCGGGCCGTTTGGCAGTCCGATGGCGGCGATGAACCCGCCGAGGCCGATGTCGCTGAGCGTTTGCTGCGCAGCCGGTGGGTAGTTTCCGACGGTCGGCCGGCGTGCGCGCAGCCAGCCGCAGATCAGCCCGACGAGCAGGGTGCCGCCGGCGCCGCCCAGTGACACCGCAAGAGACCCTACCTTCACGCTGAGCAATCCGATCAGCAGGCCTGCAGCAATCCCGGCTGCGAGAAACGCGACATCGGTCCGGTCACTATAGCGCAGCACCTGGCCGACCTTCGCCGCGGCGCGCTCGACGTCGTGCGTTGCGCCGACCAGCGTCATGACGTCACCGAGATAGATACGGGTCTCCAGGGTGAGCGGCACTTCCTGCCCATTGCGCGTCAGATCCCGCAGAAATACCCCACGCGCGCTATCGCCGACCAAGTCGACTGTTTCGGCCAAGGTCCGGCCGTGGAGTGCCTGATTGTTGACGAGAACGCCGAGCGCATCGCCCAATACCTCACGCAGCACTTCAGCCCCTTCGATTTCCGGCCCGATCGAAGCACCGGCCTTGACGAGAGCCGTTGCCGGTCCGGCGAGCACGATTTCATCCCCGCTTGCGAGAATCGTCGTTCTTGAACAGTCGACGTCGCTGCCGCCGCGGTCGATGCGTTCGACGACGACGCGCTGGCCGATGCGATCTTCGATCGCGCCAACCGACTGTCCGGCGGCGTTAATGACCTGGTAGGCTCGTGCCTTGAACTTCTGGTAACCCAGGCTTCCGGTCTTGGGGCTCTTGCCTCCGGAAAAAGTCGCCTCTAGCTTGGCAGCTTCTTCTTTGAGGTCGATGCCCATCAGCCAGGGCGCGGCAAAGGGCACGAACAGCAGTGTCAGGATGTAACCAAGGATGTAGGTGACGGCATAACCGGCCGCGATATTGGCCTGCTGCTGACGCAGGACATCGTCGGCAAGGCCGAGCTGTGCCAGCGCGCTCGTCGCCGTTCCGATCATGGATGACTGGGTGAGGCTGCCCGACGCAAGACCGGCAGCCGTGCCTGGATCCAGATGAAAGACAAAGGCGAAGACGAGAACGAGCGTCAGGCCGGTGGCGGCGATAACGAGGGCCACGCCGACCTGCGACAGCGTGCGCAGGCTCAGCGAGGCAAAGAATTCAGGCCCCGATTTATAGCCGATCGTGAAAACGAACAGGCTGAAGAAGATCGACTTGAACAACGGAGGGATCACGAAGGTCCCCAGTTGTCCTAGCAGCACGGCCACGACCAGTGTGCAGGCCGTGGCGCCGATCGCAAATCCCCTGAACTGCAGGCGCCCAATGAACGTTCCCAGCGCGATCGAGATGAGCAGGAAAATCTCTGGTGCGGTCGAAATGATCCACTTGATGGTCTCCATAGGCGCGATCCTCCAGCCAGATGCACGCAAATTCGGGTCGAGCCGGTTCAAGCTCATTGATTCAAGTCAAGCCGGCGTCCTCCGCCGGGGATATTTCAGCGGTCCGGAGGGCGTCACGTCAATTTTCACGGCCTTCCGAGGGCTGCCGCGCTTCGCCCGTCTTGCCTGCGAAGGCGGTGCCGTGAGGCGTTATTGGGCGAGCGCTGGAAGAGCAGTTCTTCAACTTCGTCAGCGTGTCGGTAATCGTGCGGCCCAACTGCGCAATCGCTTCGTCGGTAAGCATCGATCTCGCGCTTCCGAGCCGGTCTACGCTGGTATTCAGCACGGTCAGCGTCTCCTTCAGTTGCGTGATCTCAAATTGAAGGGCTGGCTGCTCCGTTGCTCTAATCTCCTGAAGAGAATTGCGAAGCTCGCGGACTTCTGCCGTCAGGTTTCGGAGATTGGCCAACACGCCTTTCGGCGGCAGATCGATTTTTGACAGTACGGCCTCAGTCATCGTTGCGACGACGTTTTCGGCAAAATGGTTGATGCGTGCGATCGCGACGACCACGACAATCGCAGCGATTATTACCAGGATCGCGGTCGCATTGATAAGCGCCAGCAACAGCTGCCCAGGGAGCTTCCACAGCCGTGCGGAAATCCCACTGCCATCGAACCTGGCCATGGTTGCCTCCTGTCGTGATCTCACTCTCGTCCGCGCAATTCAACCCCCTTCCGCATGATCGATGTCAATGCCTTCATGTGTTGATTTAGATCAACACAGTCGCTTCGGAACTGAATGCACGTGGGCTGCACCAGGCCCCTGACAGGAGTTTTGATGATGAGCGAGAATATCAAATCGGACACGTTCTCTCGCCGGAAGGCTCTTTCCCTTTTCGGCACTGCCTTGGGCGTTGCGGCGTTCTCTGAGGCACTCACGGTATCTGAAGCCGAGGCCCAGACTGTTGGCATGGAGCGGCGTCAGGAGCGACGTACGGGCCGTCATGAACGGCGTGAAACGCGGCGCACAGGCCGCCACGAACGACGCGAAGAGCGGCGTAACTGAGCGGGTGCATTGGTATCGAGTAATGCTTCACTTCTTGCATCGATCCATGTTTAATGACTGCGGTAGTCACATTTGAGGTCTTGCCGATGTTTGGTGGTGCCGTTGGCTTCCCTTGTCGGAGGTCGCGGCACCACTGACTGCCCCTGTCAGTCATTGACCTCGCGCGAAGGTTTCAGCTCACCGGGAGCTACGTTGACGGGATCGTCTCAATGGGCTGAGGCGCTCACAGTGGCTCGCGGCGTCCGCTCTCTCAAGCTTTCCAGAAGCTCTTCGGCCAGGAAGGGCTTGATCAGGACAGAGACGCCTTGCGCAGAAATCAAGTCTACCGTTTGCGATCTGGTGTCGCCGGTCATCACGACGGCCGGTATGTGCCGGCCAAGGGCGGCGCGCAGGTGCCTGATGGTCTCGACACCATCCGTCGAACCTTGAAGGTTGTAGTCACACAACAGAACATCCGGTCGCAGGCCCCGGTCTCTGACCAGAGTCAAGGCTTCCGCCGCCGTTGCAACAATGGTGGCCTCAACCCCCCTCGTCTTCAACAGTCTCTCGAGCGCCGTGCGCACCGACGCCTCGTCCTCGATGGCGAGAACGCTGCCCAGGAAGGCATCACTATGAGGATGTGCGGGCGGCGCTACTTCCCGCGCAGGGCTATCGGATCGACCGCGCGGGACCTCGATGAAAAACCGTGTACCCTTTCCGGGGATCGAGCGCACCTCGACCCGATGATCCAGGATGTCTCCGAGCCGCTTCACGATCGCAAGACCCAGGCCGAACCCGCCCCGCTCCGCGCCGCCGGCCCCCTGGTAGTATTCATCGAATATGTGCGGGAGCTGATCTTCGGTGATACCGACGCCACTGTCCCAGACTTCAATGCGAACGTTGTCGCCGGCGCGTCGGCCTCCGAGCAGAATTCGTCCTCTGTCAGTGTATCGGACCGCGTTCGATAACAGGTTGCGGATCATCTCCGCGAGCATTCGTCTGTCGCTGCGGACGATGAGTCTGGAACGGACGATGCACAGGCGGAGCCCTCTTTCCTGCATAAGTGCGGCGAAGTCTCCAGAGAACGGTTCGAGGATTTCGTTCAGCGAAAACTCGCTCACGGATGGTCGAAGGTTTCCGGATTCCAGCCCGTTCACGTCGAGCAGGCTCGACAGGATGCTGCTCATCGTGTCCAGCGACTGCCCCATCTCTGCGACAAGTTTGCGCGCCTCGCCATCCGGGTGGTGCGGCTCAAGCGCTGCCTGCAGGAACTGCAGGGTTTGCAACGGCTGTCGCAAGTCATGGCTTGCGGCGGCAAGGAAGCTCGATTTGGCGCGATCGGCCAATTCCGTCGATTTCCACGCGAGAGCAAGCTCCTCATCAAAACGCTTGCGCTCGGTAACATCCGTCATGAGCCCATTGATGCGTGTAGGCTTTCCGGCAGAATCGAACTGGACGATCGCAATCTTTTCCAACCAGACTTCAGCACCATCCGGCCTCCGGTAGCGAAATGCGATCGAAGTCAAGGGCCGGTCCGGACGAGCACCTTCGAGGCAGGATACCAGCCGCGGCTGGTCTTCGGGATGTATGTGTCGCCGCCATTCAGTCTCGCGAAGAACTTTTTGCGGGTTGAGACCGAGGATCCCGGTCGCATTCTGGCTGAAGCGCATTTCGTCGGTAGACACGTCCCAGTCGAAGGCCATAACGCCTCCGGCCCGCAGCGCCGCCTGTAGTCGGGCCTCCCTTTCCATCATGGCGCTTTCGTGTAGCCGCCGCTCGCTGAACAAGGCTGCAAGAACCAGGGCGCCCAGTGAGGTCGCGAGGATAGTGGCCTGGGCCCCAAGCACACGCTCGTTGATCGACAGGTGCAAATCACCGAAAATGCCGAGTGCGAAGATAGTCGTCCAGACAATCGTTATCGCGACGATGAACGTGGCAATCGCGGTGAACGCCGGACGAAGACGCGATGCGATCCAGAGCAGAAGCGGGCAGAGCGCGCCAATCGCCAGCTCCGCAGTCCACGGCTCATTAGGCAATAAAACCAGCAGAGCGCATACGAGGGACACGACAGCGAGCGCCGAAACGCCTTCCGCGATCTCGCGCCGCGGCGGGAGGTTACGCGTCAATGAGGTCAGCCCGATCGCGAGGGGCGCGACCGCGATGGTCCCAAGCGCGTCAGATGAAAACCAGTGCAGAAAGATCACCGGCGGCGAGGCGGTCGATGCGTGAAACAGCATGAAGCCTGCCGTACCAGCAATGCCGGAGAGGGTGGTTCCTGCAACGGTCGCGGCGAATAGTGCCAGCACCTTTCGCAGTTCGTTCAGCTCGAATGGGGAGCCGCAAAATCGGTGGACCAGGCCTGCAACGATGGCGGCCTCGCCCGCATTCGCGACGGCAAAAAGCACCGAACTCGAGATGTTGCGATCGCCCAGCAAATTGGCTACGAGCGTTGCAGCCATGACCCCGACCACGACAGGCCAGCGAACCGCGGAACCAAGGGCGATCAAGATCCCTGAAGCCACTCCGGCAGCGGGCCAGAATACGGCAACGCCATCGACCGGCTCCAGCAATGCAAGGCTCAGCCGCGCAGCGACAAAATAGGCAAGCGCAACTCCGACGGCCGAAATAACGCTTGCCCCGCTTGCGAGCGGCCGGCGAGCCAACAACACCGTCTGTTTTGCAGGAGCGTCCAGTGTCCCCTCCGTTCGTCTGGGTCGAACCGCGACGCTGTCGATGCAGCGGCTTAACCCATCTTAGGCCGGCATTTTAGCCCAAGCCACCATGCTGCGGTGCGTTAGTCTCTTGTGGCACCTTGCTCGTCCGCGGACCACTCCGAATTTATGGGCTCGCGCCTAGTGTCCCGAATCCGAAGTTCGCCTCATATTTGCCGCGCCTTCTTTAGCGAAATTCGGATTCGAAGGACACTGGAAATCTATGATTCTAGTGTGGTTTGGTTCGGAAGTTCTCTTGGAGTACGCGCGGCAAAAATGAAGAGAACTTCCGAACCACCACACTAGTGTGGGCTGTTGCTTCCAGGTTGACCAGCGAACATCATCGCCAATTTTAAGACGAGTTGAAGTGATGTCCCACGCGCA
This sequence comes from uncultured Alphaproteobacteria bacterium, assembly GCA_963732085.1. GTDB lineage: Bacteria > Pseudomonadota > Alphaproteobacteria > Rhizobiales > Xanthobacteraceae > Bradyrhizobium. The sequence continues at coordinate 35,032 of CAVSYJ010000006.1, forward strand.
ATACAGGCTTCCGTTGTCCGGGGGCGACCGCAAACGCCCGGGTGCCGATCGGATCTAGTGCGCGCCGCTCTTGCTGAAAAGCTCGACCAATCGACGATGATGTTCGATCTCGTCGGCAATGACCAGCCTGCGGTACTCGAGGTCGGCGATCACCTGACCGTCAGTCGGGCTGCGGCGCGAAGCATCGGCAATTTGCTTCTCGAGAGCAGCATATCGCCGCTCCAAATAGGCCATGGTTGTTTGCGCCATGGGTCTCTCCAACACAGTTGCATCTGAGCTGCAAAGGAACTGGCAAAGGTGCAAACCTGATTGATGTGGATCAAGGGTCGAATGAGACGCGAAAGGCGCCTCGTGTTTCTCGATAGCCTTGCTGGGCGCTCAGCTCGTGCACCTCATGAGGCGCGGGTCAAAAGGCGCGGTCCACCACCTGGCCGACCTGCGCAGTACGTGTAGGCGCGAGACAGCGCGCAGCAGTCTGAATATCCGCGTCTGTCGCGCCCTTGCTTCGCGCCCACGCCTCGGCAGCCGCCGCGGTGTACTTCGCAACGTAATACCGGACCAGAGAGCAGGAAGTTCGACGGGCGGCTCTGCTCGCTTCACCGGCGTTGGCGGTCGATATCGTAACCGGGAAATCTCCCCTCAACAATCCCAGCGAAGGACCCTTGTGGTTTGACCACTCGACCGATCCCAGAGCTCCAAACATGAAGACCGCAGCAGCCAAAAACGACCGCTTGACACCGAAAAGCTTCATGGACGCCTCCCTTGATTGCGAGACAGCCATGCTCGTCACATGACGCCTCGAGGGTCCAAGTCCAGGTGACTACGACGGGTAGCGTTCTCGGGATATTGCCCCAAGAGCCACTGTCCAAAGGTACACCTTTGCGAGCAGGTGGCGCTGCCGCGCAGCTGCTGCTTCGACCCGTCACGAGCAGGCAGCGACATGTGAGCGTTCCGCTGTTAAGCCGCGTCGCTGGCACTTCGACGAGACTGCTCCGCCAGGGGCGGCCAGGCGAAACAGCCTCATCGAAGGCTCGCACTGTCCCATGCTGAGAGAACCTCTCCAGCATAGTGCCGACATGAGATCAAAGATTTCCACGCGTCTCTATTGTCCTCACGGCCAATACAGGGAGCGTGAATGGTGTCGTTTCGGGACGGCGGCGGACGTGCGACGTGGCCACCGCCGATGCGGACGCCGGGGCGTCGCTGCGACCTTGATCCATCTCAAGACGTCGAGCGATTACCGCCGGAAGTTCGCGCTACCGTGATCGAAGACCGCATGGCACCATGCAGCATCCTCGCTACCTGTCACTCGCTTCTAGGTATAGAATGCTCGTGTAACGCTGAACTCTAGTTGCGCCCGATTGAGCCTTAAACCATGTGGAAGGCAATCGCGTTAATGGTGCAATAGTATGTCGAGGGTGGGGGAGTTTTGCGAACCGTGTCAGCCGCAATCGGTTTGACCGGACCGGATTGATTTCAATCATGGCAAGCGCTGTGTTGGCCCCACAGGCCAAGGACAGAATTTTTGTCACATCGAAATATTGTCTTCGTCGTCGATGACGACCCAGCAATACTGCGGAGCTTGGCGCGAATGCTGCGGCAATTCGGTTACGCCGCGAGGCTGCGCTTCAATCCGGGTGCCTCGCCTATCTCTCCAAGCCGTTTTCGGCCAAGTCTCTAATAGAGTCGCTGAAGTTGGCATCCGCCGCAATTCGTGGCTCCGCTTGATGATGCCTTGGTCAACGTCCGTTTGTCTGTTCCTCGCATGAAACGGGACCAGTTGGGCCGGTCTCGCGATGTCCTCCAACCGCGCGCCGTCACGGCTCTCGTACCGTTTGCCCGTCGGTTTCCGTACCTTGCTCCAGGCTTGACGGGTCGGGTGCCGCCCTTTTCTTTTGAAGCGCGCCGCCGACTAGCCCGGCGAACACGAGCAAAGTGCCGGCGACAATAAGCCAGTGTGCGAATTCCATATTTGCTTCCCCAACTCGTGACGGATGGCAGGCGCGGCTCGACACGCACCCGCCCCCAAAGGAGGGAAAACTTTCACCTCAAGAGAACTGCTTTCGAGAGAACGACGCGCAGGTTGACGATGACCATCGTCGGGCCGCGCCCTACCAAACCATGTTGCTGGCTTGGCGAGGCTTGAGCCAGATCAAGGCAAGGTCAACCCCGGAGGCCGGGCCTGGCTTTGGTCAACGTCACATGTCCCTTGTGACAGTGGCCGTCAGGACAGTAGCCCCGAGAACGACGCCTGCCGTACCATGGCGGGAAATAAACCTCAGGCAGGGGATGACAATGACCACTCAACTGGAGCTTCGCTCACGAGCGGCGCTATGCAAACAGCTGGCAACGCGCGAGCCGGAAAACCGGGTCTTCTGGATGGCCGAGGCGGAAAACTGGTTGCGCCTGTCGAACGAGAGCGTCGCGGCGAACCAGGGCAAAGGTCGAGCAGCCGGCCGCAAGGCATCATCACCAACATGGCTGCCAGACATCCGCAGCCGATCCGATGCTCGCGGTTTCAATGTGCCTCGGTTGATCTAGATCAACGAAACAACGACACAGAGCGCGACGCTCCCTGGGCTGGGATACGCTTTATCGGCAACCGTGGAAGGACAGTAATCATGTCGCGTCGAACGATCTTCTCATTGACCGCGTCGGTCATCATCGGCATCGCGTGCGTTGCAACGATTTCAACCGATGCGTTCGCATATCGCGGTGGGCGCGCCGGCGTCGGCCGCGTCGGCGTTCATCACGGTGGCGCTTATCACGGTGCTTACCGTGGCGCAGCCGTACGCCGTGGCGTGGCGGTAGGCGTCGGCGCTGCTGCTGTCGGTGCCGCTGCCTATGGAGCTTACGGAACGCAACGATGCGGATATCATCCCTACGGACCTTGCTACTAGAAACCGAGATCCGACTCTTGCCTGATACGGATCGGAGACATGCTCATGTGATGTTCGAGACAGCGTGCATGGATGTCATTTTTGCGTGCCCGAAATGCACCTTGCTCTACGTCGCCATGCAAGAACGCCGCCCGGACAAGATAGCCGGGCGCTTCGACTGCATCGATTGCGGGGGGATGATCCATGCCTGGTCGGGTGCACACGATTATCCGATCTGGCGCATCTATCCTCACACCGAAACGTTTGCTGGAGGAAGCTATCTTGCCGATGTGTCAGTCGCCAAGAATCGTCAACGTCACGGTTCACGCAAAGAGACTTCCCGCGAATGACAATTGTCCCTTCGCAGAAACCAGCGTGAAGTCCTTTCAAGCAAGAGGTCTCTTCGCGGTAGTTTGCATGGCGGTTCTCGGGCTCCTTTGTGTCGGCGTGCTGCTGCTTGTTTGAAAGATGGTTGCCCTGGGAGTGAGGAGGACATCGTGACCCACGTTTTGATCATCGTCAGCTGGCTCGGCGGGGCCGTCCAGGGCGCCGCGATATCGACACAGGATTTTGCGAGCGCAGAGAGTTGCGATGCAGCCCGACTGTCGCTGATCGATTACGCCAAGGCCCGTGGCGCCGAAGAGACGCTTCGGGCATTTTGCACGAAAAAGTGAAAAGAGGGCGCGAAATACATATGCTGTCAGACCTTCCGAGCCCAGGCTAATAGGTTGCATCGGTCAGCAGATCATGAAGACATCGCGCTGGCCGTTCATAGCCGTGGTGCCGCTTTTGCTGTTCGCAGGATTCAGTCGATCCAGCGGCGCCGGTCCGGACCCGACGGAGCAACCCTTCAAGTCGCGCACTGCAGATTCGCCAGCAGGGAGAGGTGACGGTTCGCGCTGCGGTGTTGACCGACGACGAAAGCGAACGATATTTCGGCGCATCGCTGGCCGACCAAGGCATCCAGGCCGTCTGGCTGAGCGTAGACAACGCCAGCGATTTACGGCTTCGCTTTCTGCCGATTGTCACAGATCCGAATTATTTCTCGGCCCCCGAAGTCGAGCGGTTGCTTCGGGTTTGGTGGCGCAGCAATACCAATGCATCGATTGCATCCGTAGTCGCGCACGCCCCGATGCCCGAAGTGATCCCGCAAAAGCAAACCGCCGCCGGGTTCGTCTTCACGCACCGTGAAGGCGGTTTGAAGCTGCTTGAGGTCGGCTTTGAGACCGATCGGCAGATGCTTCGGTTCAGGTTCGTGGTGCCGGTCGGCGGCTCCTCATACGCGATCGAAAAAGTCGACTTCGGAAATATTTATCCGACCGGTACGGTCGAAGCCGTCGATCTCGCGGCGCTCCGCGAAAAGCTGGTGCAGTTGCCCTGTTGTGTGACCAACAAGAAGGGTAGCTCCAACGGAGACCCGCTCAATATTGTCGTCGTCGGGCACGGCATTGACGCGCTGTTTGCCTTCATCGAGCGCGGCTGGCGGCTCGACGAGCCGTTCGATCTCCACAGCACCTACCGCACGATACGGGCCTTCTTGTTCGGCAGCGAGTACCTCAACGCGCCGGTCAGCCCGCTGTATGTTTTCGGGCGCCAGCAGGATGTCGCGCTGCAGAAGGCGCGCGACACCGTCAGCCAGCGCAATCATCTGCGGCTGTGGTTGGCGCCGTTCGCGATTGATGGCCTTCAGGTCTGGGTTGGCCAAATCAGTCGCGACATCGGCATCAAGCTGACCACGCAATCCTGGTATCTGACGACCCATATTATCAGCCCTGACGTGGACCAGGACCGCTTCTATTTGGTGCAGGACTTGATCTTGTCGGGAGCTGTTTCACGCTTTGGCTTTGTACGTGGCGTGGGCGTATCTTCGATGCCCGATCCGCGCGTCAATCTCACCGGCGAGCCCTATTTGACCGATGGTCTGCGACTGGTGTTGTTCCTCAATGAGCCGCGTCGGTCCTTCGACCAGATCGATTTTCTGGATTGGGAGCGCGTTTCTCCCTAGAGCGGCCATCGCCGCTACGCCCGTTATGCGAGTTAGCGGTAACGTTGTCTTCTGGTCCTTGGCGGACTCTCAAGGCCGTTGTTGGGGGACGGAGCGGACATCGAACGTTCCCGGCTTGAGGTCTGCGTCTGATGCGACGCGGACATCCACTCAACGGCTTGATCCAGGTCAACACCGCGCCTTGGGGCGCAGGCATTGAGACGGAAATCGCTGGCCTGCAATCAGGAGCGGGAGACGTGGTGATGTGGCGACGTCTTGGAGCCGAATTCTTTGGTACCTTCTGGCTGACATTCGCTGGCTGTGGCAGCGCAGTGCTCGCCGCAAATTTCCCATCGCTCGGCATCGGATTCCTGGGGGTCGGTTTGGCGTTCGGGTTAACCGTACTGACGATGGCTTATGCGGTCGGCCACGTTTCCGGCGGGCATTTCAATTGTGCTGTTACCATTGGGCTCTGGGTCGCACGCCGCTTCAAGACCGCCGACGTTCTCCCCTACATCCTCACACAGGTGGCCGGCGCCATCGCGGCGGCGGCGGTGCTCTATGTGATCGCTTCGGGCAAGCCCGATTGGGTTCCCGGCGGGTTCGCATCCAACGGCTACGGCGATCTCAGTCCAGGGAAGTACAGTCTGGTGTCGTGCTTCCTGGGCGAAGTCATAGCGACCTTCTTCTTTCTGTACGTCATCATCGGCACCACATCGAAGGGCGCGGCGGTTGGATTTGCCGGAATACCCATCGGGCTAAGCCTGACGCTCATTCATCTCTTCCTGATCCCGATCAGCAACGCCTCGGTCAATCCGGCGCGAAGCACCGGCCCGGCACTGCTTGCCGGCGGACCATATATCGCGCAGCTCTGGTTATTCTGGCTGGCGCCTGTCCTCGGCGCAGCGCTTGCCGGCGTGATCGGCCGCTGGCAACATGATCAGCCGGACGCGCTGTGATCAGCGAGCGCCGAGCCTGCTGAAGCGCTCGACTAATCGACGATGATTTTGGAAAGGAACGCCAACGAGCGAATCTCTTGACATGGATCAAGGGTCGAACGAGACGCGGATGCACAGTCTCCTATTCGCCGAACATTATTGATGACGCAGGCCCAGGGCGGTTCCGATGACCGAGTACGCCATTTTCATCGTCATGGTGCTCGTCACCCTTGGTTTTGCGTGGCTGTGGCTCATCGAGCAACAGAAAAAGCGCAGGAGAAAAGAAGCGCGTTTGAAAAAGGAGATCGAGCAATGACGAAGTGATCGCGCCGCAAACCGCATTCAACATGCCAGCGGACGTCCGCAACAAACGACAAACCGTGCTGCCGTCTGGGTAAGGAAAGATTTCTGCCACCTGTCGGTTGCAGATCGATGAGCGGCTCACCGTTCGTAAGTTACTGTTGTTTGCTGATGCGACACGCGAGCTTCCCGTTCTTTAGCCTCGTAATATTCGGCTGAAAACTGAATTGACCATCGCGAGAAAAAAGACCTCAATTTCTGAGTGGGCTTTTCGACACCGAGATGTTCGGCGACGTGCGAGTTGTGCAGCCACCGCACCGCCGATGTGAAACCGGTCGCGCGCTCGATCCTCTCAACCGCCTCAATGCCGGCAGTCTCTGCCTGCCGATAACGAAAACCAGCCTTTTTGACCACATACAGACCCTTGATGGTTTCATAGCTATTGAATACGAGCTGAATGAGCGGATGTTTTCTCGCCTGTGGCCAAGCTGCCGGGTAAACCGGCAGCACCAGAAGCTTGCTCTTGGCGACGACCGTTGCCAGTGGATGCAGCAGTTGCGTCCAGGCCGGCCAAGACGTGACTTTGGCAAACAATACCGCGTGCATCGCCGTTGCAATCCCGAAGGAAATCGGGAGCCAAAGTATCGCGCCCAGGATCACGAGCAATGCGGCGTTCGGCGCGAGATGCCGGCATGTTCGGAACACCCATGCCATGCCGCTTTCAAGGGCAATGTGCACAACCTGTTCGAATCTCTGATAGCTGACCTTCCGCCGGAGCCGCGACCACCACCGACGGATCGACATTCTCCATTTTCGACGATTCGTCTGGGACAGAGGAAGGAAGACCAATGCGTTGCTCAAGACAGCAACGATGATATTGCCAAGAACCTTGGCCGCGAAGAGCGGAAGCCACACAATCTGCATGGCCAGCGGGAAGGCGTAGTCGAACATCCGCATCAAGATCGAGAGAATAAAACGCAGGAATTTGTTTGTAGCCAGACTGACAAGAACAAGCGGAATGATTATCACATCGTCGAGGTTACCGCGGAAGCGGCTTTCCCTGGTACGGTAATCGGTCACGGCGCACGGTTCCGGGCTGAAATGGGACCGTACCGGGTCGAATCTCCGGGTTTGCTTGATCTAGGTCAAGGTCGCGGCGGCCTCATCAGTCAGGACTCAGAGCCCAACAGGAGGCTATGATGACTGAAAAGATCAATTCGGAAGTAATTTCGCGTCGAAGGCTTTTTCCACTGCTCGGACTCGCAATCGCGTCCAGCTTCGCAGTGCCGGCGATGGTGATGACCGCGACGGACGCCGAGGCCCGCGTTGGCCAGCCACTCTCCCCCGTGAGCGTCGCTGGCGCGGCTCGGCGTGCCGACCGGCGCGGCTATAAGAAGAAAAAGATGAAGGCAAGCCCGGACGCCCCGGCAGCACAAAAGTAGCCGCGAGCCTGCGAAGACATCGGCGGATCGCTTGATGGGCCACCAAAGGTGGCCCGTTGGGCATCGAATGTCCCGTCGCCGCCTAAAGTGCTTTTTCGGATATGTCGGGCGCGGTCCGCGCGTTCACTTTTGGCGGGTGGGAGTTCCGATGAAGGCATTTGTCGCACTCTTGATCCTGATTGGCGCGAGCCTAAATTCGGAGTGTGCCGTCGCCGAGAAATCCTCCGCCTTGCGGGCGGATCGGATCCAAATTTCCTATGTACCTCCCAAGAATTCAGTCCATGAAGCCCTGTTCCAACTTCTGAGGGAACGGCGGGTTCTCGAAAAATTCAAAGGTCTTTTGAGCGCGTTGCGGCTCCCGCGTACGCTGCTGTTGAAGGTTGAGGGATGCGACGGAGAATCCAACGCCTGGTATGGAGATGGCGCCGTCACGGTTTGCTACGAGTATCTCCAGGATGTCCTGCAGGGCGCTCCCACGGAAACGACGCCGGCGGGCGTCACTCGGACGGACGCCATCGTGGGGCCGACACTCGAAGTGTTCCTGCATGAGGTCGGCCACGCGGTGTTCGATTATCTCTCGGTGCCGGTTTTGGGACGCGAGGAAGACGCGGCAGATCAGTTCGCCGCATACGTCCTGTTGCAGTTCGATGAGAGCGACGCGCGGAGATTGATTTACGGAGTTGCCTACTCGTATAATATCGACGCATCCAAACCGAGCATGAAAAAGACCCCTTTCGCTGACGAGCACGGCCTTCCGGCGCAGCGCTTCTACAACGTGCTGTGCATGGCATACGGGGCGGATTCCAAGCTGTTCGCCGACGTCGTAGACAAGAAATATCTGCCCCGGGAAAGAGCCGAGGGTTGTGCCGACGAGTACGATCAGGTTATCCGGGCGCTGAACAAGCTCATTGGACCCTACATCGATCAGGCGTTGGCCAAACAGGTGAGAGCCAGGCAATGGTTGAGGTTTGACGTGCAGTGATCGCTGTGAGAATCCGGCCCGAAGCTTGAAGCGACATCATCGGTTAGGGCGGCCTGCGCCTTGAACCCTCGTATGATCGGCGTAGCAGCGCGAACAGGCTGCCGCCCGTCGCCGCGCCCAGCAGGTAGGCGATAGCGACCAACAGCGCGAGCGGGACGCGAGCATCGAAACCAAAAAGAGATACCGTGACGATTTCGAAGTTCTGCAGCGCGAAGATGACCGTCGCTGCAACGAATAGAATGACGATGGCGAGATAGATCCAGCGCATGAAAACCTCCTTCGTCGATTTACCGATCCTGGATGCCGGCCGGGAAGCGGATCGGGGCTTTTGGCCATGGCGCGATCGCGGCACGGTCTTTGGTCTATGCAAGACCGACGCCTTCCTACGATCAGAAATGAATCATGGGCGCTCGCATCAGTTGACCTAGATCAATACACCGGGCGCGTCGATGTTTGTTCTGCCAGCAACGCCCGCAACATTTGTCTCGCGCGATGATCTTGAAGCCGAAAATGGAACTCAAGCTGGTTGTGCTCCTCGTGCTGGTCGCGGTTCTCCAGCCGGCCGGCGCCATTCAGATAGACCGCGTGCGCACCGACCTAGGGATGGTTCTCAGATTGCGTGGTGACGTGAAAGACGGAGATTACGGCCGATTGAAATCGATCCTGCAAGACGAATCGTTCGTCGGCGTGGATATCAGGTCCGGTGGCGGCTCTCTTGAGAGTCGGCTTTGAGATCGCGAAGATCATTCGAGACAAGGGCCTGATCGTGTACGCGTCGAGGGAATGCGACTCGGTATGCGCCTTCATTTTCTTTGCTGCAAAGGAACGCTACATCGGCCGGAGACGTAAAATCGGAGTGCATTCCGTCTCCAACCAACGCGGAACGGAGGACGCAGAGACCGCGCGCAGTACGGTAAAGGTTGCGCGGCTTTTCGCCAGACTCGGAGTGCCGAATTCCATCATCGGCAAGATCGTAGCGACGCCTCCAGCCAGGATCGCGTTCCTGAACGATCACGAGCTGGCCGGATTGAACGTGCGCCGAGGCGATCCGTTTCGAAACCGTGACGGTTCCATGATCGTGGCCCGAAGCCAGGAAGCAAGCTCGGTTTGCGAACATGGCGTTGACGTTGAGACTGAAGCGAAAGCCCACTCGGGACAGAGGCGGTGCACGACACCTGTCGCGCACGCCAGAGAACCGTGAGAACTCAATGAAAAGTCGGCGGATAATAGGTCAGAAGCTCCAGTCCGTTCCGAGAGTGAAGATGCCGCTGGGCTTCAGCTGCAAGCCGACGCTGTCCAGAACGACATCGATCCATGCGAGCGAGATTGGGTGCGTCGGGCCTCACGGCAATGGCGATCTGGTCCTTCTGCTCGCCCACCAGGCAAAGCTTGAGCTTGATGCGAGCCGCCGGATGCCGGGCGAACAACTCACGCAACTCAATCTCGCCGCCGAGACCGGCGAGCAGCCTGTCGGTTTCCAGGGCGTCTTGGAGTTCCCCTTCGGTGTCGAAGACCACCGGGTTGACGTTTTTGTCCTGGTTGCGCAGTGCCTGTTCATAGGCGCCGCCGCGCGTGACGCCGAGTCCGCCCGGCCGTGCAGTCAGCGCCGCCGCCTCGGCAGGCGTGTCCGGACAGGAAATGTTCTCCTGCAAGGCGCGCACCCGGTTCAACGCAACGGCCACCGACTGCGTCAGGTACGGACGCGAAAAGCGCACCGCCTTGGCCCGCTCAACGGTCCGCGTAATCGAAGACACCGCAACGTCCACTTCGCCGGCAGCGACCTGGGCCACCAGCTCATCGTGGGTCGCGGCAGTGCGCACGAATTCAAGCTTGACCTCCAGGCGCTTTGCCAGGCCGTTGGCCATGGCAACCTCGATGCCGGCAGGTTGACCGTCGCTTCCGGTAACCAACAGCGGCGGAATGTCCTTGGCGACCAGCCCGACGCGGAGCGTGCCGCGCTCCTGCACCTGGCGGATATCGGGAAAGCTCGATGATGCCGCCGTGGCGGATGGCGCCGGCGGAAGCATCGCCAATGCAAGCAATGCGCCCATCATCCACATGCGCCCCGGCCCCGCATTCATGCGTATTTCCCCGGCTTCGCCGTGATGACGGTCAGTGCGGCCGTGCCCAGCACGGTGAGCAGCGAGACCATAGGTGCTACTGCGGGTTGCGTGGTCGCCAGCACCACGACCGCCAGCGCGTCGGGGACCTGCGCATTCAACAGGATCGGCGCGAGGATCGGCACCAGCGCGGGGCCTCCTCCGACTGCCGCCGCGCCCGAGATCAGGCACGAAACCGCGACGATGACGATTGCGGCCGTGCCGAGGGAAACGCCGTAGACCTGTGCGAGAAAAATGACGGTAAAGGTCAACAGCAGCACCTGGCCGTGCTGGTTGGCGAGGACGCCAAACGGCGCGACCGTGTCGACAATGCGACGGTCTACGCCGAACCGCTCTTGCAGTGCTTCGATCGCGGAATACAGTGCGGCGAGCGGGTTGTCGGTGGCAAAGGCGATGACAAGCGGCTGTCCGAGATCAGACAGCACCCGCCAGGGCGGCTTGCGGCATACGATCGACAGAACCGCCGTCAGCCCGGCTACCGCTACCAGTCCCGCCAGGTAGAAATAGCCGACGTAGCGGACCAGCGCTACCAGCAAGTCCCGATCCGCCTCCGCCACGTGAGCCGCGCCGAGCGCGAACAGACCGAACGGCAGCGGGATCAGCACCCAGTGGAAGATGATCGCAAATGCCTCGTAGAGGGCGTTCAGCACCCGCAGTGTATCGTCAGCACCGGAGGACTTGACGACGCCGAGCGCCAGCCCGAGCAGAACGCAGAAAAAAACGATGCTGATGAACTGCGCCCCCGACAGCGCAGCGAAGATATTGGGCGGTACCATGCCTTGCAGGAACGCCATGATCGGACTGCTGGCCTCGACCGCCGGTTCGCTGGCGAGCTGCTGGCCGAGTGCCGCGGCGGCGCCCGCGCCCAGGCTTTTGCCCGGGCTGAGAACAACGCACACCAGCACCGCCGCTGCGCCTGGAATCAGCAGCAGCAGCAGATAGGACCAAGCCATGCGCGAGAACAGCGCGCGGGTCGCGGCGTTGCGCAACATCTGACCGATGCCCCAGGTGAGCGCCGTCACGAGAATGGGCAACATGCTCATCGACAGCAGGGCGACGTAGAGTTTCGCAAACGGCACCAGCGCATGGGCGGGCTCGGGCAGAAAAAATCCGAACAGCAGCCCGGAGACGACCCCCGCGATGATGGTTGCCGGATGGGTGACGATCCTCAGGATTTGACGGAGCAAATCGATTGCCTTTGGCGATCGCGGACTTCCGCTACAGAGGTGCCGAGGCGCCGGGAGTCTTCGTTGATCCAGATCAATCGGGATCGGGGATGGTCACCCGAGTGTCGCGCGGTCCGGAAATCCATTCGGACCTCTGCGAGAGAGATTGGCGGGGAATCCCCGGGCACGCGCCATCTCGCTCTGAGGGGAATGCGTTGGATCAAGCCGCCGCTGAAACGAACAAGGCCTCGTCGCACCATTCCGGGCACAGCCGTGCTGCGCTGAGTCTGGCTGCCCTTGGCGTCGTTTATGGCGATATTGGCACGAGCCCACTCTATACGCTCAAGGTCGTACTTGGTGCCGCGGGCAAGGAGCCGGCACCGGAGGCTGTTCTTGGGTCGTTGTCGCTGATCGTGTGGACGCTCATCATCGTCACGACGGTAAAGTACATCATCCTGGCACTCCGGGTAGATAATGAAGGCGAAGGTGGCATTCTCGCATTGATGGCGCTGCTGAGCCGGAAGCCGGGACGGCGCATCGCTTTGCTCATAGGCATGTTCGGCGCGGCGCTGGTGTACGGTGACTGCGCCCTCACGCCGGCGATTTCGGTGCTTTCGGCATTGGAGGGGTTGGACGTCGTAGCACCGGAGCTCGACCGCTTTGTATTGCCGGGAACCGTGGTAATTCTCGCCGTCTTGTTCGCCGTGCAACAACGTGGAACGGCTGTGCTCGGTCGATACCTTGGGCCGGTCATGGCGAGCTGGTTCGCGGTGCTTGCCCTGCTCGGCCTTTGGGGGATCGCACAGTATCCGGCCGTGCTATGGGCCCTCAATCCGGCACTGGGTCTGCACTTCCTGTTTTCTGGCGGTGGCAACGTCATGCTGGTGCTCGGCGGCGTGTTCCTTTGCGTCACTGGAGCCGAGGCGCTCTACGCCGACCTCGGCCATTTCGGCCGGACGCCGATCCGGTTGGGCTGGTGCGTGGTTTTTCCGGCGCTGGTCCTGAATTATGCGGGGCAGGCCGCGATCGTGCTGGCCGGCGGCCCGGTCGAGGGAAGTCTCTTCTTCCGCCTCTGTCCCGCGCCGGTGTTGCTGCTGCCGCTGGTAATACTCGCCACGATTGCAACCGCCGTCGCGAGCCAAGCGGTCATCACGGGTGCCTTTTCGATGACACGGCAGGCGATCCAGCTAGGCTGCCTCCCGCGGTTGCGAATCGTCCAGACGTCGGCCACGGGATTTGGCCAGATCTACGTGCCTTCGGTGAACTGGTTGCTGATGGCTGCAACGCTCGCGCTTGCCGTCAGTTTTCGAACCTCGGAGAACCTGGCCGCGGCCTATGGGATAGCTGTGTCGGCGGACATGGTGCTGACAACCTTTCTTCTCTCGATTGCCCTACGCGAGATTTGGGGCTTGCCCTTGCCGGCGGCGGTCGCAATTGGCGTTGGGTTTGCCACCGTGGAAGGAGCCTTCTTGTCCGCGAACATGTTGAAATTTGCTGACGGCGGATGGGTGCCTGTGCTGTTTGCCATCGTACTCTTCGCGCTGATGCGGATCTGGCAAACGGGCAGCGCCGCGGTGCACACATTGGCGAATGAGCCGCAGATTCCGATCGGCGATATCGTCGCGCAGATCGACCGAGGCGAGATCAGTCGCGTGCCGGGCACTGCTGTGTTCGTGGCACGCGTCACGCGCGAGATACCGCCGCTCGTGGTCTGGCACCTCAGACACTCTCACGCGCTGCACGATTCAGTCGGGATACTCAATGTTGTCACCGAGATGATCCCCTACGTGGCAGAGAAGGACCGGTTGGAGGTGCGCCAGATCGCTGCGCAGGTGTGGCGAAACCAGGCTCATTACGGCTTTATGGAGCAGCCTGATCTTCCGGCCTTGCTGGAGCGCGCACGCGCAGAAGGCTACCCGGTCGCTGGCTCGGTGACCTATTACATCGGGCGCGAGACGGTCGTCAGGCGCAAGGATGGCAAGGGGCTGCCGTGGCTGGTAGAGGTCGTGTTCTCGTTCATGCTACGCAATTCAAGCGAGACGATCGATTACTTCCACCTGCCAAGGGACGAGGTTGTCGAGATTGGACGACAATTTGCGATTTGAGCCGCGCGGGATGCCGAATGCAAATACTGTGTACGCGGGTGGACCACTCGAAACCCCGCACTTCCAGCGCGCCGGTCGATGACGCCTAAACCGACGCGATTGATCCGTTCGAGACTTCTGGCCGATTGCGGAACAGGCTATAGCTTTGAACAAAGCCTATTTTACAATCAGGCGCTTCGTGGACGCCATCGCACTGGGCGCGGTTGGGGAAATTGTGAACGTCAGCCAGGTGTTCCAGCCATGTGCGCGATTGGTCGCCTCGAACTCGCCAAACGCCCTCAGGCTCAAGGAGCCCTGCAAGTCTCCCACCGGGAAGTTATATCCGACCTGCGGACCGACGCCGAGAACGCGTGACCTGAAGCCACCCAGGATCGGATTTTGACCGGAATCGTCCGTGATTTGTTGATAGGCATAACCGGCAATTCCTACGAAAAGCTGCTTGGTGAGCAAGTGCGATGCGCCCCAGTCGAAGTGGAAATCGATGCCGCTCCTGTATTGCGTGTCGGGATTCGTGAAATTGTAGGTGACGCCGGCGACGCCCGAGAACTCGTTCCCTGTCGCCGCATTGAGATAGGTATAGGCGCCGCCGGCGTCAATCGAACCGTGCCCGAGCCCGATATTGGCAAGCCTCAACGGACTATAGTCGCCGACTGGAATGCCGCCTGTGATGTAAACCAGGTAGTTGTTGACGCCATGATTCCAGAGCAACGCCGCGATCGGTGTCAGGTCGCCGTAGGAAGTCAGCGAATCCTCGATCACTCCTGAGCGCATCACAACAATCGGTCCGGCTGTTGCCGTCAACGTCCCGGCAATGCTGGCGGCGCTTCTGCCGTACTGGCCGGACAGGCTTACGAGCAACTGTCCGCCAAGACCGGGTATATCAAAGGTGTACGACGGCGCGAGGGTGACCAGATCGGCGTGTCCCCTCAGGCTCAGATCCAGATCGACTTTCACTGTCGCCGGAATACTGGCGGTCTGGATTTCTCTTGCCGCAGCAACGCTCCCAGCGGCGACAACGCTGGAATGGTAGTAGCTGACAGTGAGCGCCCAGCCGGGCGTCTGCGGCACGGCAACAAAGCTCGCATACTGACCCGGGACCCAGAAAGAGCTGCCAGACTCGTCGGCTCGTGACACTCCAGGACAAAGCAGGAGAACTGCAGCCGTTACCGCACAGTCAATGACGCGGATTCCCTGCTGGATTGATCCCATTGCAAAACCTCTGGGCGGTATTTGCAACCAGTGGCGCTGCCAAAGCGGTCTGCGAAGCTCGAAAACACCAAGTTCCACGGGCGTTCAATACTAGGACACAAGCAGCGCCCAAAACCCGTGACAGAATGGTGACAGCTCGGGGATATTCGCATCGAGGCTGTGGCGCAACCGGGCTCGTCCGATAGATCGTCGGTGTCAGAGTTGCGAATCGATCGGTAGCAGCTTCAACAGGTCGGCAACCAATCGCCGTCGAAAGCCGGTTTCTGGCTCGTTCTGGTAGCGCAAGCCTTTGCCGTCCCTCACCGTCTCCCAGACCATCTTGCCGTTCGGGTCGAGCAGGACGCGGTAGCTGTTGGCGGGCATGACGCCGGTCGCCATGTAGTCCGTCAGCCTTTTAGCGAGCTCCGGGCTCTCGATGTAGAGTCCGGCTTCGGTGTTGATCACGGCAGAGCGCGGATCGAGGTTGAAGCTGCCAATGAATACGGCTTCCCCGTCGAAGGCCATCGCTTTGGTGTGCAAGGCAGCAGGCGACCGCCCGGAAAGGAGCGACCAGCCCGGACGGAAGGCGTCGGTATCCGGACGCAGCTCGTATAGCTCCATGCCGTTCTCGAGCAGCCGCCTTCGCGTCTTGGCATAGCCTGAATGCGCCGGCAGCATGTCGTTCGAAGCGAGCGAGTTGGTCAGCACGCGCACCCGGACATTTCGCTCATGCAGCGCTTTGACGATTGCCTGTGCCCCGGCGGGCAGGACGAAGTACGGAGATTCGACGAGCAGTTCCTCTTTCAGCCTGGAGATCCGCTCACGAACGAATTCGATGACGTCATTGCTCTCCTCGCCGCGCGCGACGGTTTCCGGATCGTCGGCGATGATACGGCCGTGCGCCCATACGAGATTGTCGCAAAGCTCGGCACCCTGCGCCACCAACTCATCCAGGTCCTGGTCGATAGGATAGGGGTAGTCGGCCGCGGCGATCGCCTCGCGCAAACGAACCAGGATGCCATCGAGATCGGCCGCCCCATGGGCGCGACCGACGATGGCCGAGATCGGCACGGCCGAGGAACTGTTCCAGTATCGGTCGAATACCCCGGACAGATCGCGGACGACAGGCCCCACGGCCAACACATCCAGATCGCGATAGTTGGCGATGGTATTCACACCGTAGTAGATGTCACCGATGTTGCGGCCTCCAACAATCGCAGCCGCATTGTCAGCAACCATCAACTTGTTGTGCATGCGGCGATTGACGCGGCCGAAATCGAAAATGAAATCGAGAATTGACCAGCGCCGGTTAGTAAGCGGGTTGAACAGGCGGATCTCGACATTGGGGTGAGCATCGAGACAAGCTTTGACGGAATCGCTGTCTTTGTAGAAAGGATCGTCGACCAGGAGCCGCACCCTGACCCCGCGATCGGCGGCCTTCATCACGTGGTCGACGACGATCCGGCCGGTCGTATCGCCGTCCCACATGTAGTACTGCATGTCGAGGCTTCGCTCTGCCAAGTCGGCCAACGCCAGACGAACGATGAAGGCCTCACGCCCGTGGCTCAGCAAGCTGAAGCCGGACAAGCCCGGATGCTCATCGGCGGCCGGACCGAAGAATTGGCCGAGCCTGGTCGACGCGAAGCCCATGAACGCCGTCGAAACCGTGTGCGGATGGTCAGACCGGGTGCCGGTGGCGCGACCGGTAAAAACCTGGGCAAGCCAAGTCAGGGCCGACACCGGCAATCGGTCAGGAGCCCACTCGCGACCTGGTTCAGGGATATTCGAGCTCCACATCGTTGGTCGCTTTCCTCATCAGCGAGCGCAGAATGCTCCTGCAGATCATCGCCCGTCGGATACCGGCGCGCACCTGCAAGACGCCGACCGGTCCGTTCACGCCTGCCTGGCCATCGGGATCCTGCCACGCCGCGCCGCGGTCTCAAGTGCGCCATGGTCACGCTCGGTCTGCTCAAGGTAGGCCAACGAGAATTTTCCGATGGCATTCGGGAGCGCATCTCCGGTGCCGCAATAACCCGAAATCATCGCCGCATCGCCGGACTTCGCATGAGCAAGCGCGAGCGCCCACCCGCACAGAGCGCAATACCTCGAGAGACCGCCAAGTGCCTCGCGATCGCCTTCGTTCAAATTCAGGCCGCCTTTCATGTCGGCAAGCTGTCGGACATAGTAGTGTCTGCTCCCGTTAACTGCATTGACCGGCCCCCAACCGAGGAAGATGTCCGGCGAGCCCTGGATCATTCGCTGTCCAATCACGACGCGCCGCCCCTGTTGCTTGATGGATCTTTTGGTGTCGAAATAGCGCGCCAGCACGGATTCACGCGCTTCCTTGATTTGGAGGAACAGCGGACTAGCGGCACCCTGCTCCTCAAGCAACACAACCCAGCAACTGGTGCCGACGCTGCCTACACCAACAACCTTGCGTGCGACATCGACGATCCGGTAGCGCGACAGCAGACGCCTGCGGTCCTCCGGCAGGGATGCGAGATAGGATCGCAACATCGTCTCCAGGGCTTTTGTCATCGGCGTGCCGTCCGCGAGATGCTTCGCACGAACGATCAGAGGCACATCCTCTACGATCCGATTCTCACCATTGACCTCTTCCGTTAGCCGATCCAGCGCCCGAATATGGCCTCGGGCGCGAGCCTTGGCGAAAGTGGTCTGCGCAAGCCTTCTGAGGCGTTGCGGGGCTGCGGCGAGGATCGTCTTCTCGTCGATCAGGTCGTACCAAACCTCCAAAAATCCCATCTCGGCGTAGCTGCGAATCCTCCTGACATAGGCCTCGACCACCGCCTGCGCAGCCTGCTCTGCATCGGTGCGGTCGCCGCCGAGAAAGAGCGCAGCAACCGCAGCGCTCGCCGCCAGCCGCTTGAGGTCCCACTCCCACGGCCCGGGAAGAACCTCGTCAAAATCGTTGATTGCGAAAATCAGGTTGCGCTCCGCCGACGCGAACAGGCCGAAATTCATCAGATGCATATCGCCGCAGGCCATCACTTCGAGATCGGTGCGCGGGCAATTTGCGAGATCTCCCGCCATGACTACAGCGCTTCCTCGCAAAAAGGCGAACGGCGAAGTCAGCATACGCGCCATTCGGACCGGAACGAGCTCTTTTATGCGTGTAGCATTCTGCGTCTCCAGAACCGAAACCGGATCGCGTCGTCTGCCAGAGGGCCGGAATTCCGCATGGGACGAACGCGGTACACGGCTACGAAGCGCCTTCCCATTCGCCATCCGTTCAGTGCAGGACAAACGGATGGCGTTGAAATTGCTGAGTCTCGCAAGCTCGGCCCGGCTCGCACTCAGTCGAAAGAAATCGTCGAGCCTGGGCATGTGTGTGGTACCTGCACCGTCCCGCGGCGTAGCCGGAATCGCATCGGTGTTCGGACCAATGCTATCGAACCGTTGCAATCATGGTGATTATCGACGTGCCGGAAGCCGTAGGGCCTTTGCCTGTCGCCTGAACGGAGAAGGTATCCGTTCCTTGGTACCCCATGATTGCCGTGTACTCGAAAGTGGATTCGTTGAGCTGTAGCAGCGTTCCGTGTTCAGGCTTTTGCACGATGCTCGAATTCGCTATTACCCCTTCAATCCTGAGGGGAAACAGGCAGGCACCTCCGGACGCGACGTTAAAGACACCCGTCGAATTGATGCCCCAAGTCGACAGTATTCCCGCTACTGGACATTCAGAAGCGGCCTGCGCCGATGAGATAGACACTAAACTCGGGGCCGCGAGAACGATAGCCAAGGCAATTGCCTTCGACACGCACATGAAAAATCCTCCGTTTTCCAGCTTCCAGACGACCCCGTTTTTCAGACGCTAGATTGATTTGGATCAAAGAGGTTTCGGGTCCGACCAGGGCATCTCGGCTATCGGTGGCGTGTCCGTCTACCCGCGATTCCGTTGCAAAACCGGACCGGTCTCGATTGCAGGCCTTGGCGGTGAGTCCCAGCCGGCCCCGGTTTTAGCGTCTGCTGGCCCCAAATTTGGAGCAGCTGCGCGAGGTAAGTAACCAATGAGCGTCGGACTGATCGCCCTTCTTGACGATCTCGCGGCGATCGCAAAGGTCGCCGCAGCTTCCCTCGATGATGTCGCCAGCCAGGCGGCGAAGGCAGGGGCAAAGGCGGCGGGCGTCGTCATCGACGATGCTGCGGTTACGCCCGGCTACGTGATCGGATTTGCCGCCAAGCGCGAACTTCCGATCGTGGGCAGGATAGCGGCCGGGTCACTTCGCAACAAGCTGCTGATCCTGCTGCCCGTTGCCTTGGCACTCAGCTGCTTTTTGCCCTGGATGATCACGCCGCTTCTCATGATTGGCGGCGCCTATCTCTGCTACGAAGGCGCAGAAAAAGTGCTCGAAGCCGTCATGCCGGATCGCGCCCATCAGCATGAAACACAGCTCGGTACGGTCGCGTTGAATACGAAGACGGTGGAGGACGAGAAGGTCGCAAGCGCCATCAGGACCGACTTCATCCTTTCGGCAGAGATCATGACGATCACGCTGGGGGCGCTTCCCTCGGGAAGCTTCGTGATGCAGGCTCTTGTGCTGGCGCTCGTCGGGATCGGGATCACCCTCGCTGTGTACAGCGTCGTGGCGCTGATCGTGAAAGCCGACGATTTCGGTATGCTTCTGGCCAACAACGACCGCGCCTCGGTCACTGCCGGCATGGGCCGGGCGCTTGGTCGCGCCCTTGTTCGTGGGATGCCCGTGTTTCTGACAATTCTCAGCATCGTCGGCACGGCCGCCATGATCTGGGTTGGCGGCGGCATCGTCCTGCATGGCCTGCAAGCCTACGGGCCGCCTTCGATCGGCGCGACGGTCCGCGCTGCTGCCGAAACGGCGGCTCACGCACTGCCATCGACCGCCGGGGCGCTCGAATGGATCGTCGAGGCAGCCATCTCGGGCGCCCTTGGATTATTGATTGGCGCGGCCGCAATACCGATCGTTGAATTTGCCGGTGCGCCTCTATGGCGACGGTTCAAACGTTTTCTGCCGGGCCGTCAGAATTGAATTCCTGGACCATATGAGCGCTTGTCCCTTGGGACAATGTGCTTCGGGACAATGTCGCCAACTTGCTTCTTGAGTTTAGATCGCTGCGCACCCACCCCAATGGTGCACAGGCCCCCCACGGCCTCAGTCTCCCCAGACTGGGGCCGTACCCTTCCCGTAGATCGCTCTCACGTTCGAGTGGAGGCTCCCTCATGAATAACGGGCGAAATGGAGAGCAGAGCACCCCAGTCCTGCTTTTCAGTGCAGCGGTGATGATCGCATTACTCGCGGTGACGGTAATGACCTTTGAGCGGGGCTACACAAGGACGGCCAGCTACGAGCCCCCGCCCGGTGTGACGGTCCCCGTCAAGCCTCATCCGCATCTGCATCCGGTGCAGGCAACTGAGAGGCTGCTATCCGGCGCACGGCGGACTTGCCAGCTCAAGCGGCCGGTCAACTATGCGCTGGCGCGTGTCGCCGCACCGAGCGGAGTGGAGATCGATGGAGGAGCCCCGGATGAGACCGGGGTTCTTCCCTTTCGCGATCGTCAAGGCAAATCAGTAGCGGGCAGTCACCGGTGCGCCGTAACCGCCGAAGCGGTAGTTGACGCGCAAGGTGAGCATGTCCACGTCCTGGCTGATCCGGTCGTTGAGTAGGGTTACAAGGCGCGGATCGGTCGCGGTGAAGGAGTTGTTTGCAGTTCCCATCCACAGATGGTCGTACTCAACACCGAACGACCAGTTGGGGGCAAAGCCATACTCAAAACCGACACCCAAGGTGCCGCCCCAACGCGTCGCACTTGCCGAAACCAGACCGGCCCCAGTGACCGTGTCTAATATCGTGAAGCTATTGTCGGTTACAGCCGCACCGCCCTTGACGTAGAGAAGTGCCGCGTTCCATGCCCAACCGATCTGGCCCGTGAAGAGGCCGATGCCGTCAGTTTTCACGTTGGTTGAGAGCGCCGGGTTGAACAAGCTCACACGCGAGCTGCTGAGGTCAGCCCAGTCGCCTTGGGCTTCCAATCCGAACACAAACTGATTGCTTTGCCAGCGATAGCCGATTTGGCCGCCGAGGAGTCCTCCGTCACGATCGCGGCAGCCGCCGGTGAAATCCGTCCCTGCTGCGTTAAAGAGATCGACGCAACTATGGTTGTCACCCCAGCCGCCATTGGCGCCGATGTAGAAGCCGCTCCAATTGTAGATCACCGGAAGCGGAGCCGGCGGCGGCGCCTTGACGGCCATGTCAGCGGCGGACGCCGGCGCGGCCACGCCCATTGCAATCAAACCAAGTGTGCTCAACAAGATCTTCTTCATTGTAGTCCCTCCTGCACCGTCGTTTTCGACACGAAGCGAGATATCGAGCGAATCGTAAGTCCGGGAGGTCAGAACCCCCGTGCCAAATTGGCAACACGCAATTGAAATCGGAATGGATAGTTAAAGCCATGATCTTGCTTTGAATTATCCGAACGGCGCTTGAAGGTTCATCCGCCGATGCCTGCAAGTTTGTGTTCTTTTTGAGTCCAAGGAAGGCGCTCGTCCAACCAATTTATCGAAGCGATTCCTCGCGGGTCGCGCATCGGCAACGTGTTGAACACGGATGTTGTCGGAGGCCGGATGAACCGGCCGAGTTGAGAGACGGCACTCGCGAAACGGCAGGCGCAAGCACGGCCCGGGGCGGTGCTCGAAAAGGCCAGATACCGCTGGCGTGTTCGTGAAGCGGATAACCGACCGGGCCGCTAACCTGGCTCTTTCCCATCCGAGCTATGCGCGTCGGAAGGGTCCCCTTCCCGCAGCTCGTCAAGCCAACCAGGAACGTCGCCCGAAGGAATCGTTCGTCTTGGTAGATGTGGATTAAGAGTGCCCGCGTGGACGATCAGCCCCTCGTTGAATTTCGTGCGCGCAAACCGCCTTGCCTCTCCTTCGGTCGCAAATGTCCTGGTTGCCCGCGGGCTTCGCCTTTCTTGCAGCGTCCCGCGCTTGTGCACTTCAAATGTAACGTACCAGACATCCGGCATTTCTCACCCGGGGACAGCGCAACCGCAATCGGTCAAGCCGAGACACCGCAAACCAGGCCAACGCTTTGCGTCGGCGATGAAGCGTGCCTGCTTTTTGGTAGTGCGGCGACACTGACACTAACGCTGTACGTCGCGGCTACTTGATCTGGATCAAACGCGGAGGCGTATCCGCAGATCGAGCGGGCGGTAGTGTTATTGAGGAGAAGTCTTGGAACGAATAGCCTCACGGATATGTCCTGTGGCGGGCATATGGTGCGACAGTGGATCAGTCCGAACGATATCGCGCTGTCGAAGGTAGACGCGCCGGGCAGGGCGCTGCTGCGGTGCTGACGTCACAACATGGTCGGGCGCGATTACCTCGACGGAGACGATAGGCTGTGCAGTGACGATGACGGTATCGGCCGCCATGGCGCGCATAGAGCAAATGGGCGATACCGATGTGATGCCCATAGCTGTGGGAGAACATGGCGCACGGCAGAGACCGTTCCCATTGCTGGCGCAAAGCAACAATTAATTGGCAAGTTATAACAAGCGCGCTTCCAATTATCTCGGTATAGCCCCTCCGCTCTCAGCCGCTGCGTTTCGGAACGCACAATCCTGCCGCGGTGTTTTCAGCGGCTCGAAATTTGTGCGTTCAGCGTGCTTGCAGTACCGGCAACGCATCTTAGGATTTCAGAGCTTCATCGATGAGCAGCACGTCTTACCGTCCGTTTTCCGACCTGCGAATTGTGAGCGCGTATGTCAAACTCGCGTGCATTCCGGAGGACAATTCAGAAGCGTTGGTTTCGCTCGCCTGGATTGGGAACTACGAAATCCGCATGTTTCGAGGGCCGGAGGCCGATTTTGACCGCGCGCCGTTGTTTTGGTTGGAGTTGTTCGACCACGGCACGAAAACGTCTGTCGATGGATCGAGTTGTCGCACGATCAACGACGCTGTCTCCATATTCGATGATTTCATCTCGCAGGTCTTCGGTTTGAGCAAACCCTGTGGGGCCCATCAATGAAGGATTACCGAACCCGTCTGGAAGCCCGTCGCATGGTGGCGGCGTAAGTTGCGCTAACCATTGGCGGCGATACCCACCCCGCCTCCCTATAGAGCTTTCAGCCCACGGCACGGGTATACGGTTTCCCGTGATGAGCGCGGCCCCAAGTCCTTGTGTTCACCATGGCGTCGTCTCATGCTACATGGATTGGTCACGCAGGGATATCGGGGTGGTTCACGACGCGCTCGATCAACGGCAACTGCTTCTGGCAACTCTGCCACCATCACAGCTGCAGACCCGATTGGCATGCGGCATCGTCGCGACCATGCTCGTCTTATTCGTCGTCACGGTGAGGTATGTGAATGTTCAGCTCCCGCGCGTTGACGCCTTCATTCCAATTCATGCAGTCACAACCCTCATCAACGATCTCATCACCGCGATTTTGTTGTATTCCATGTACAGTATTGCGCGCCGGAGGACGCTGTTGGTGCTTGCCAGCGGGTATTTGTTCACGTCATTAGTGGTCATTCCGTGGTCGCTCACATTTCCCGGTTTATTCGCGCCCACCGGTCTTCTGGGCCCTGGGTTGCAGACCACGGCATGGCTCTATACGTCCTGGCACATAGGGTCACCGCTAATTCTGATTGTCGCGGTTCTCCTGAAAGATTCGGATAGCAACCCAAGCGAATCTCGCCGCTCTCCGCTCGCAGCCATCGGTCTGAGTATCGTTGTCGCTACCGGAGCGGTGTGCGGGCTGACCTGGATTACGATCGCAGGAGACCGGTTTCTGCCAGCAATAGTCCAACCTGACGGCATTCACTTGAACCAAATTCTCGCTTCTTCACTTAGCGGTTTGATCATGGTGCTGGCTGGCGGCGCGCTGGCGCTGTTATGGATCAGGCGGCGCTCTGTGCTTGATCTATGGCTTATGGTCGTGTGCTGCGCGTGGTTGCTTGAAACTGCAACGGCCACCCTCTTTGTCGGCGCTCGATACCAACTTGGTTGGTATGCTGGCCGCAGCTTTGGTATCGCCGCAACATTTGTTGTCTTGCTTGTGCTGCTTTCCGAGACGCTCGTACTTTATGCAAACCTCGCACGGTCAATCATGAGGCAGCGCAACGAACGCCAGGCACGGCAGATTGCCATGGATGCGATGGCCGCTTCAATCGCGCACGAGATCAGGCAACCTCTGGCATCAATCGTCCTCAATGGCGAAACGGCTTTGCATTGTTTGACTGGGAAAACATCCAAACTTGACGAGGCACGTGACGCGTTGCGTCAACTGGTCGATGACAGTCTCCGTGCGAGCGCAGTGATCAGCGGCATCCGGTCCATGTTCCAGAAGGGCGCCCGCGGGCAAACCTTGCTGGATGTAAACGAGCTGGTTCGAGAGACGCTCAAAATGGTCGATCTCGATCTGCGCACTTATGGAATATCGGTTAAAACCGATCTACACAATGGTGGCCTCCAGCTGTCGGGCGATCGAGGCCAATTGCAGCAAGTATTTCTGAATTTGATTTCGAACGCGATCGAAGCAATGAACTCCGTGAGCGATCGTGCCCGCAACTTGCAGGTGCGCACCAATATCGTCCAAGAGTTCTTCCGATGTTGTGGTTACCGTGGAGGACTCTGGTACGGGACTGCGGGGTGGGGACAAGGGCCGTATCTTCGAACCGTTTTTTACGACAAAGTCCACCGGAACCGGAGTCGGGCTTACCATTTGTCGGGTGATCATCGAGTCCCATGACGGAAGCCTCGTAGTATTGCCAAACAAACCTTACGGGGCGATCTTCGAGGTTACTTTGCCGAGCGGCAAGCTATGAAGTCAGTCCCAAGCAGATGGGCAACTCCACCTTTGCAATGCCGCATATCGGCACGAAGCGGGCATGCCGGCCTGTCAGCCCGACGTCTGCTTTCGCGGGCGGGTTCAACCGATCGCCGCAACACATTCTGCAAACTTCTCAGCTGGGGTCTGATAGAGCAAGGTCTTTCGTGGCCTTTCATTGAGCTGCCTTGCGATTGTGCTGAGCTTGGCCTGGCTATGCAGGGACAGATCGGTGCCACGCGGAAGATACTGGCGCAGCAATCTGTTGGTGTTTTCGTCTGACCCGCGCTGCCAGGGACAGCGAGGGTCACAGAAGTAGACGTCGACCTCGGTGGCTAATGTCAGGCGCTGATGATCGGCGAGCTCTTTGCCTCTGTCCCAGGTCAACGACCGGTAAAGTTCGCTGGGCAGTCGCTGCGATTGCTTGATGAGCGCTGAGACGACGCTTTCGGTATCCTTGTTCGCAACCTTGATCAGCAGCACGTAGCGTGAATGCCGTTCGACAAGTGTTGCGACATCGCTGTTCCTCGATCCGCCAATCAGGTCGCCCTCCCAGTGGCCTGGAACAGCACGATCTTCAACAGATGCCGGTCGTTCTCTGATGGATACGGCATCCTTGATCTGGCCGAGCCCGTTCCGTTTCAGGCTGGCGTGCCTGGAGCGGCGGATCGTGCGTTTTGCTCTCAGGTGCTCAAGCAGCTCTTTTTTCAATACGCCGCGCGCCTGAATGAACAGGCTGCGATAGATCGTCTCGTGTGACACCTGATTTTGTGGCTCCCCCGGATACGTGCGCTTGAGCCAGCCAGCTATTTGTTCCGGCGACCATTGTCGCCGCAGCCCAATCGATACTGTCCGCCTCAAGAACGGGTGGCAAGCCAGCTTGCAAAGCTTGGGACGCCGCGCCCGATCCCAGGCGGCCTGATCGACCCGGCGGCCCGGTAGCGGTCCACTCCTCCATTGCGGCTGATTTCGCGGCTAACCGTCGATGCAGATCGTCCCAAGTGGCGCGCGATCGACCGCAACGTGCGGCGCATGCTGAGCCATCGAGAAATCTCCTCTCGTTCAGAGAGAGTGAGCGCCCGCTTGGCACGGTGCCGAACCGGTGGACGAATGCCTCCGGATGGCGAAATCAAAGAAAAGACTGACGAGGACTCCCGATCAAACCGACGTCCGATTGAACTCATCGACTCGCCGGCCTGCCAGGGATCCCAGATCTCAGACCGCTGAACCGCAGAATAATAAATCCGACGTCGCCGCTTCATATCCACACTCCATCTTTGCTAAAAGATTAGAGTGTTGCGCCGACCGGCTGAACCCGCCCGATAGGCCGGACATGGCGAGGCAGGGTCCGTCTCTGACGACCCCGCAGCGGACATGTCTGCTGCGCGATTGGTGGCGAAATCGTTGTTGTCTCGCGTGCCGGCGTAAGTCCTGAGATGAAGGCGTACGCCCGCGGCGGGTCAATTCTGCGTTTGATCTAGATCAACGCTGTGGCTCCGCAATTACATGCAGGTGAGCACTCACTGGAAGATCCCTCAGGAGTACCGATCATGAGTGAGAGTATCAAATCGGAAGCGCTCTCTCGTCGAAAAGCTCTTTCCCTTTTCGGAAAAGGTGCTGCCTTCGGCATTGCAGCATTTTCGATGGAGCTGACGGCATCCGATGCCAATGCCCAGACCGTTGGCATGGAGCGACGTCAGGAGCGGCGTACAGGCCGTCATGAACGGCGTGAAGGGCGGCGCACAGGCCGCCACGAACGACGCGAAGAACGACGTAACTGAGTATCGAAGAACACCCTAACCTCGACGCCGATCGATGCTCAGTCACTACGAGCGTGGTTCGCAGCCACGTTCGAGTCTAATCGATGTTTGGTGGCGCCGCTGGCCTTCACTTATCGGTGGTCACGGCACTGCTCACCAAGTCCGTCGTGGACCCTGTGAGGCCATGAGGCGACGCGATCGAACCACTATCCTGCCCATTCATGCGCTCCGAAATGTCCGACGGATTTTGCTCGATACCAAGTGCCACCGGGGGCATCGCACGCCTCGCATGCGAACGGCTACGCGAGCGTGGGAGCGACGTGGCAGCCGTTCTGGCCGAGGTAGGGGCGAGGCCCGAGCAGGTCAACGATGACGCCATAAGGCTTGAAGTGCACAAGCAAATCAGGATACTCGAGCTGGCGTCAGAAGGGCTTCAGGATGGGCTTCTCGGTTTTCACCTCGCTCGGAATTTCGATCTCCGCGAAATCGGGCTGATTTATTATGTGATCGCTTCAGCGGAACGACTTTCCGATGCGCTGCTGGACGGAAAGCGATACTCCACGATAATGAATGAGGGTGTCCGCCTTACCGTGAAGCTGGACGAGCGCGCGGTCGCAATAGCGCTCGACTATGTCGATGTCGACAGGCAATCTGATCGGCATCAGATCGAGTTCTGGCTAGTGACGTTGGTGCGGATCTGCCGGCAAGTGACAGGTACGAGGTTGGCACTGCGCAATTTGAGGATCAGACACCGGCGCGACGAAACGCCCGCGGAAATGAGCAGCTTTTTTGCATGCGATGTTGAATTTGGCGCTGATAGCGACGAGATAATATTTCCGGCGCCCGTAGCATCCCTGCCCATTGTCGGCTCTGACAATCACCTGAACGACCTGCTGCTGCGATACGCAGAAGAAGCGCTCGCCGATCGTCCGCAAATGCGCGCCTCTCTCCGAGCGGCCGTCGAGAGAGTTTTGCCGCAGCTGCTCCCGCATGCCAAGGCCAGCGTGTCGAACGTCGCCCAAAAGCTCGCCATCAGCAGGCGAACGTTGTCACGCAAGCTTCGCGACGAGGATGTGGCGTTTGCGAAAATATTGGCGGAGACTAGAACAGCTCTTGCAAAGCGTTATCTGGCCGAGCGCGATCTGCCGATCTCCGAAATCGCGTGGCTGTTGGGCTATAAAGAGGTCAGCTCTTTCACCCATGCATTCAAGCGTTGGACCGGTATGACGCCGCGCCAATTTCGTTTGACCCC
Source organism: uncultured Alphaproteobacteria bacterium (assembly GCA_963732085.1). Taxonomy (GTDB): domain Bacteria; phylum Pseudomonadota; class Alphaproteobacteria; order Rhizobiales; family Xanthobacteraceae; genus Bradyrhizobium. Next base: position 62,973 of record CAVSYJ010000006.1, read on the forward strand.
ATGAGGATAGGGCCTCACATCGGTCTCGCGTCATCTCTTTCGCCCGTAAATCGGCACTTCTAGGTGGTAATTTCGCGTGCAATAAGCGGCCGTAGCTTAATCAGATCGGTGAACTGGTCGGCCTGGCGGCGCAGCTCGTCGGCGATCATCGGCGGCTGGGTGGATACGGTGGAGATCACGGTGACGCAGACGCCGCGACGCTGCACCGCCGCAACCAGCGAGCGGAAATCGCCGTCACCGGAAAACAGGATCATCTGGTCGATATGCTCGGCGAGTTCCATGGCGTCGACGGCCAGCTCGATATCCATGTTGCCCTTCACCTTGCGACGGCCACTGGCATCGAAGTACTCTTTGGTGGCTTTGGTGACGACCGTGTAGCCGTTGTAATCGAGCCAATCGATTAGCGGGCGGATGGACGTATATTCCTGATCCTCGATCACTGCGGTGTAGTAGTATGCGCGCAGCAGTCCGCCGTGGCTCTCAAATTCCTTGAGCAGGCGCCGGTAGTCGATATCGAAACCGAGCGCCTTGGCCGTAGCGTAAAGATTGGCGCCATCAATAAATAATGCGGTCTGGCCGTCAGAGGACATTGTCCGAAATCTTTGATCCAAAATGAATAAAGCGACAGGCCGCTCGCGATCATCACAGTTCGCCGACGCGAGCAACAAGGCCGTATAGCGAAGGATCGAGATCAGTGCTTGTGATTATAGGCCAATGATTTGCGTTTGTTGGCCATAACTTGACTTGGAGGGGTTCGCGCAATCAAAGCTGGGTGTGCCCTCTTAGAGCTTCAGTACAAGGTGAAGCACCTGCGGGTCCATGCCGCGGCGCGCCTGAAAGCCGAATTTACTGAACACTTTTCGCATGGCGGCGTTCTCCGGCAGGACGTCCGCGATCAGCGCCTTCAGGCCGACCTTGCGGGCGATGACTGCCAAGTTACGCATCAACAGCGTGCCAATGCCTTGTCCTTGATAGTCGTCGATCACGACAAAGGCGACCTCGGCGTGGCCGGGCTCGGTGATGATATAGCGTCCGCCGCCGATGATGACCTTGCGTCCGCCCTCCTCGGCAAGGGCGACGAGGGCGACATGATTGTCAAAATCGATGTTCATGAAGAAAGCGATCTCTTTCTCCGAAAACCCGCGCTTGACCACGAAGAAGCGGCGCTGCAACGACTGCGTGCCGGTGCGGCCGACCGCCGCAAGCATATCATCCTTGTCATCCGGCCGCAGGGCCCGGATTTCGACTTCGCGGCCGCTGCGCATCTGTTCGGTAACGGCGTAATTTTCCGGCGCCGGCATGGATGCTCCTCCCCGCCCGAGCAGGGAGTATGAAGGAGCGAGCGGGATTGACCTAAATCAAGGGTCTCCTGATGCGAACTGCCTTCTATCCGGGCTGCCGGTAGAAGGATCGAAACAATGGCTCTTGATAAGCTGGAACTCCCCGGCGGCGAGATGTCCGGGCTCGTTGCCAAAGCGGTCGAATACATGGTCGATGCCGGACAGCGCAGCGTGCTGTTCCTCGACATCATGCGCCAGCGGGGGGACCAATACCGTGAACACGTCGCGCAAACCGCGCCACACGTGTTGAGCTACGCGGCGGAACTGGTCATCGACGGCCGCAAGCTGGAAGAGCCTGTCAACTATGTGCTGGTTCGCATCATTCCCTCCAAGGGCGTGGAGATCGACCTCAATCGCCGGCCTTTCGTCGTGGTCGACCCCCGCGCCGGTCACGGTCCCGGTATCGGCGGCTTCAAGGCCGACAGCGAGATCGGCGTCGCCATGAAGGCGGGCCATCCCTGCTACTTCATCGGGTTCCTTCCCGAGCCCATGCCGGGGCAGACCATCGAACGTATCGCGCGCGCCGAAGCGATCTTCATCGAGAAAGTGATCGAGCGACATCCGAACGCCGACGGCAAGCCGTGCGTGATCGGCAACTGCCAGGCCGGCTGGGCGGTCATGATCCTCGCCTCGCTGCGGCCGGAGCTGTTCGGCCCGCTGATCATCGCCGGCGCCCCGCTGGCCTATTGGGCGGGCGTGCAAGGCAAATATCCGATGCGCTATTCCGGCGGCCTGCTCGGCGGAAGCTGGCTGACGGCGCTGACCAGCGATCTCGGTGCCGGCAAATTCGACGGCGCCTGGCTGGTGCAGAATTTCGAGAGCCAGAATCCCTCGAACACGCTGTGGACCAAGCAATACAACGTCTACTCCAAGGTCGACACCGAGGCCGACCGCTATCTCGAATTCGAGCGTTGGTGGGGCGGCCACGTCAATCTCAATGCCGAGGAAATCCAGTTCATCGTCGACGAACTCTTCATCGGCAACAATCTCGCCGCCGGGCGCATCAAGATGTCCGACGGAACCGCAGTCGATCTGCGCAATATCCGTTCACCGATCGTCGTGTTCTGCTCCAAGGGCGACAACGTCACCCCGCCGCAGCAGGCACTGCACTGGATCCTCGACCTCTATGCCGACGTCGACGAGATCAGGGCCTACGGGCAGACCATCGTCTACACGGTGCACGAAACGATCGGCCATCTCGGCATCTTCGTCTCCGGCGGCGTCGCCAAGAAGGAGCATGCCGAATTCTCCAGCAATATCGACCTGATCGACGTGCTGCCGCCGGGCCTCTATGAAGCAACGTTCGAGGCGAGGGGCTCCGACACGCGCAATGACGAGCTTGCGGTCGGCCAATGGGTGATGCGCTGCGAGGCGCGCACGCTCGACGACATCCGCGCCATGGGCGGCAATTCGCCGGAGGACGAGCGCCGCTTCGAGACCGCCAAGCGCGTCTCGGAGATGAATCTTGAGGCCTACCAGAAGTATCGTTCAGCCCTGGGTCAAGTCGATGGTGACGCCGCAGATGGCGGAGCTGATGCGGAACTGGCATCCGCTTCGCCTGCAATACGAGATGTTCAGCAGCCAGAACCACTTGATGAAGGCGGTGCGAGGACGCGGCCGAGAAGGCACGCGAAGACCGCAAGCCGGTCGCCAAGGACAATCCCTTCCTTGCCTTCCAGGAGAAGATATCGAAGCAAATCGTCAGTTCGCTCGACCAATGGCGCGACTCGCAGGAGGCGCTCAGCGAAGCGATGTTCCTGGCGATCTATGGCTCGCCGGCGTTGCAGGCCGCGGTCGGCGTCGATCCGCAGTCCGACGCCGTCGCGCCGGCGCGAGATGGATCCGAAACACCGCGAGCTCTTGCAGGCCCGCATCGCGGAGCTGAAATCGAAGATCGGCTCGGGGGGTCTGAGGGAAGCCGGCATCCGGGCGCTGCTCTATGTCGGCTCGGCCCGCGGCATGGTGGACGAGCGCAGCCTCGAGGCGCTGCGCCGGATGCGTCTGGCCGACCAATCGGCGCGGCTGACGCTGGCGGAATTCAAGATGCTGGTGCGCGAGCAGTTCTTCATGCTGCTGCTGGATCGGGAGGCCGCGCTGGCGGCTATTCCCAAGCTCCTGCCTGACAACATGGATGAACGCCGCAAGGCGTTCGCGGCTCATTGAGGAAGTGCTGTCTGCAAGCGCCGGAATATCCGGCGAGGTCGCAAAGCGACTGAAGCAGGTCGCCGGATTATTCGGGCTCGACCAGGACAATACGTGTCCCTTTCGATCCGAAGGCCAGAGCCATCATAGAGATTCGGAGTGAAGCCATGAGCATCATGACAGCCGAAGCGAGCGCGACCCCGCCGGGCTCGAAATACGATCGCCTGATCGCGGCCGCGAAGAGCGTGCCCGCAGTGCCGACCATCGTCGTGCATCCCTGCGACGAGAGTTCGCTGCGCGGCGCAGTCGAGTCGGCCGAGGCCGGCATCATCAAGGCCGATCCTGGTCGGCCCCGCCGCCAAGATCAGGGACGTGGCGGCAAAGCACGGCCTGAACATCTCAGGTTACGAGATCGTCGATGCCGCGCCGACGGAGGCCGCGGCCGCGAAGGCGGCGTGGAGATGATCCATGCGGGCAAGGGCGAGGTCCTGATGAAGGGCAGCCTGCATACCGACGAGATTGATGCGCGCGTGACGGCAAAGACGGGCGGACTGCGCACCGACCGGCGCATCAGCCATGTCTTCATCATGGACGTACCGGCCTATGCCGATACCGTGTTCGTCACCGATGCCGCGATCAATATTTTCCCCGATCTCGACGCCAAGCGCGACATCATCCAGAACGCCGTCGATCTCTTCAACGAGGCCGGCTTCGGCACGACGCCGCGGGTCGCGATCCTGTCGGCGGTCGAAACGGTCACCTCCAAGATACCCTCGACCATCGAGGCCGCCGCGCTTTGCAAGATGGCCGACCGCGGACAGATCACCGGCGCGTTGCTCGACGGACCGCTCGCGTTCGACAATGCGATCGACCTGGAAGCGGCGCGGATCAAGGGCATCAAGTCGGAGGTCGCGGGCCGGGCCCAGATCCTGGTCGTGCCCGACCTCGAGTCCGGCAACATGCTGGCGAAGAACCTTGCTTATTTCGCCAAGGCCGACGGCGCCGGCATCGTGCTCGGCGCCCGTGTGCCGATCGTGCTGACGTCGCGGGCGGACTCGGCGCGGGCGCGGATGGCCTCCGCCGCGGTGGCGTCGCTCCTCGCCGATGCACGGCGCCGTCATGCGCCGGTCGCCGCCGCGTGAGCGCCATGGATACGATCCTCGTCGTCAATGCCGGTTCCTCCAGCGTGAAGTTTCAGGTCTTCACGGTGGAAGGCGAGGGCCGGCTGCGGCGGCAGATCAAGGGACAGATGGACGGAATCGGCAGCCGCCCGCGATTGCGCGCGAGCGGCGCCGACCGGCGATCCGCTGGCCGACCGCGACCTATCCGATCGAAGCGGTTGCCGGATGTTCCGGCCGCGATGGCGGTCGCCGGCGCCTGGCTGCGCGACGAGCTGCAGATCAACCCGATGGCCGTCGGCCATCGCGTCGTGCATGGCGGGCCGGATCATGCCCGGCCGGTGCTGATCGATCATGCCGTCGTGACGCGGCTGGAGCGCTACGTATCGCTGGCGCCGCTGCATCAGCCGCATAATCTCGCGCCGATCAAAACCCTGGCGAAGAATTTCCCGGCGCTGCCGCAGGTCGCCTGCTTCGATACCGCGTTTCATCGCAATCACGATGCGCTCGCCGATCACTACGCGATCCCGCACCAACTCCATGCCGAAGGCGTCAGGCGCTACGGCTTCCACGGCCTGTCCTACGAGTATATTGCCAAGCGCCTGCCGCAGGTCGCGCCCGAAATTGCCGGCGGACGAGTGATCGTCGCCCATCTCGGCAGCGGCGCCTCGATGTGCGCGATGAAGGGCGGCAAGAGCGTCGAGAGCACCATGGGCTTCACCGCGCTCGACGGACTTGCCGATGGGAACGCGCCCGGGGCAGCTCGATCCCGGCGTCGTGCTTTATCTGATCTCGGAAAAGGGCATGTCGGCCGCGAAGGTGCAGGATTTCCTCTATCGCGATTGCGGGCTGAAGGGCCTGTCCGGCGTCAGCAATGACATGCGCGAGCTCGAGACCAGCGCCGATCCGCGTGCGGCGTTCGCGATCGACTATTTCGTTTACCGGATTGGCCTCAATGCCGGCATGCTGGCGGCCGCGCTGCAGGGCCTCGACGCCTTCGTCTTTACGGCCGGCATCGGCGAGAACTCGGCCTCTATCCGCGCCCGCATTGCCGAGCAGCTGGCCTGGCTCGGCGTCGCGCTCGATCCGGCCGAGAACGGCAAGCACGCCGGCAGGATATCGCGATCCGACAGCCGCATTCCCGTCTATGTCGTGCCCACCGACGAAGAGCTGATGATCGCGCAGCACACGCTGTCGCTGCTGTCGAACGAGCGACCGTCCACTCAGACCAGAGAGAGAGCGTCATGAATATCCCGGTTTTTCCCGAGACCAAGGTCGCGCTCAAGGGCAAGAAGGGCCTGATCGTCGGCATCGCCAACGATCAATCGATCGCGTGGGGCTGCGCCAAGGCGTTTCGTGCGCTGGGGGCCGACCTCGCCGTCACCTATCTGAACGAAAAGGCGAAGAAACACGTCGAGCCGCTGGCGGAGGCGCTGGAAGCGCCGATCTTCATGCCGCTCGACGTCATGGTCGAAGGCCAGATGGAGCAGGTGTTCGAGCGGATCAAGAAGGAGTGGGGCCAGCTCGACTTCCTGCTGCATTCGATCGCGTTCTCGCCGAAGGAAGCGCTGCACGGCCGCGTCGATCGACGTCGACCGCGACGGCTTCCTGAAGACCATGGACGTGTCCTGCTGGTCGTTCATGCGTATGGCGCATCTGGCCGAGCCGCTGATGAAGAACGGCGGCACCATGTTCACGATGACCTATTACGGCAGCCAGATGGTGGTGCAGAACTACAATGTCATGGGCGTGGCGAAGGCGGCGCTGGAGGCGGCCGTGCGCTACATCGCCGCCGAGCTCGGCCCGAAAGGCATTCGCGTCCACGCGATTTCGCCGGGACCGCTGGCGACGCGCGCGGCGTCGGGCATTCCCGAGTTCGACGAGTTGATGGACAAGGCGCAGTCCAAGGCGCCGGCGCGCAGCCTGGTGAGCATCGACGATGTCGGGGCGGCAACCGCGTTCCTTGCGCTCGATGGCGCCAAGCTGATCACCGGCGGCGTGATGTATATCGATGGTGGCTATCACATCATCGATTGAGAGCGCCTTAGCTGTAGTGCAGACCGATCACCTCGGCGACGCAGGCCGGGCGCTTGCCGCCCTCGATCTCGATCATGACGTGATAGTTGACCCGCAAGCCGTTCGGCGGCACATCCTCGGCTTCGGCGACGCTGACCTTGCCACGCAGCCTTGAGCCCGCCGGCACCGGCGAGAGATAGCGGATGCGGTCGGCGCCGTAGTTGAGCGTGTTTTTCAACCCCTTCAGGCCCATCACCGAGCGGATGAACATCGGCGTCAGGCTCAGCGACAGCAGTCCGTGCGCGATGGTTTTGCCGCCGGGCATTTCGGCCTTGGCGCGCTCCTGGTCGACATGGATCCATTGCTCGTCGCAGGTCGCTTCCGCGAATTTGTTGATGCGATCCTGCGTGATTTCGATCCAGTCGCTGACGCCGACCTCGGTGCCGACTGCCGCTTTGATCTCGTCGAATCCGTTGAATATCCGCATGGCGTTGGCCACTCGTCAGAGCTTCATTTCCGGAACCTTGTCCGGAATGACGAGCTCGGCCTCCGTGACGGCCATGACCTCTGCCACACTGACGCCGGGCGCCGTTTCCATCAGCGTGGCCTTGCCGTCAGGGAAAGCGATGACCGCCATATCGGTCACGACCAGATCGACCGGCCGCGCGGAGGTCAAAGGCAGGTTGCACTTCGCCACGATCTTGGATTTGCCCTTGGCGGCGTGCTGCATGGCGACGATCACGCGCTTGGCGCCGCTCACGAGATCCATGGCGCCGCCCATGCCCGGCACCATCTTGCCGGGGATCATCCAGTTGGCGAGATGTCCGAGAGCATCGACCTGCAAGCCCGCCGAGCACGGTGACGTCGACATGGCCGCCGCGGATCAGTCCGAACGACATCGCGCTGTCGAAGGTCGCCGCGCCCGGCAGCGCGCTGATCGGCTTGCCGCCGGCATCGGTCAGCAACGGATGCGCCATGCCTTGTTCGGGAATCGGACCGGTGCCGATCAGCCCGTTCTCGGACTGAAAGAACACGCTCATCCCTTCGGGCACGTAGTTTGCGACCAGCGTCGGGATACCGATGCCGAGATTGACCAGATTGCCCGGCCGAAGCTCCTGCGCCACGCGCCGCGCGATGATGGTTTGTGCATCCATGGTTCACCCGTTCGCGACGAGATAATCGACCAGCGGTCCCGGCGTGATCACATGATCGGGCGCGATCACGCCGACCGGAACGATATGTTCGGCGGTGACAATGACCGTGTCCGCGGCCATCGCCATGACCGGATTGAAGTTGCGCGCGGTCAGCGCATAGGTGAGGTTGCCGGAATAGTCGGCGAGAAATGCATGCACCAGCGCGAAATCGGCGCGCAGCGCGGTCTCGAGCAGATACGCCTTGCCGTTGATCTCGATCTTCTGCTTGCCGTCCTCGACCAGCGTTCCGACGCCGGTCGGGGTCAGCACGCCGCCGAGGCCGCAGCCGCCGGCACGGATGCGTTCGACGAACGTGCCCTGCGGGATCAGGTCGACGGTGATCTGCTTGCCCAGCATCTGCTGCTGCGCCTTCGGGTTCAGCCCGATATGGGTGCCGATCATGCGCGACACCTGGGCGTCCTCGAACAGTTTACCGACGCCCTTGCCGGGAGTGGCCGCATCATTGCTGATCAGCGAAAGACCAGACTTCTTCTGTCGCACCAGTTCGTCCAGCAGCCGCTCCGGTGTTCCGACGCCCATGAAGCCGCCGACCATGATGGTCGCGCCATTGGGGATCATCGCGACGGCTTCCTCTGCGGAAACAGGCTTCATTGCTGGAGGCTCCGGTCGGCGTAGGGATGAATGCCGCCAGGTGACCTTGAAACGTTACGCGCGGGGAGCTTTGATTTGCATCAAGGGCATCCTTCGAAGGTCGCGGGTTTGCTAGCTCATTGCCCCGCGCTCGATGCCGATGCTCCTCAGCATGGCATCCCAGCGATTGCGAACCTGCCGGTGGCGCTGCTCGACGGCGGCCTCGATGGCATCGCGGTGGGGAAGAAGATCCTGCCCCTTCAGGAACAGGATTTGCGCCTGCATCATCCGGCCGCTCTCGAACTCGATCCGGCGCAAGGCCATCACGAACGGATCCTGCGCCGGCGCATTGTCCGGCAGCAGCGCCGCGGGCCTGATTGCCGCTTGCACGGCGTGACCGAGCGCTGCGATGTCGATGGTGTGCGCCAGTGCGACATCCGAGATCGCCGGAGGCTGGCGCCGGCAGCCACCCTGTCTCCCAGGACGGCGCCAGCAGCAGCAATTCCAGGTCCGGCGTCCAGGATGTGGCGCGCAACAACAGCGAGACGATTTCCGACTCCCGATAGAACTGCGCGTTGAGCTCGGTTTGCCAGCCGGCCTTCATCTGTCCGGGCAGCGCAAAAGCGAGCCGTCGCGCCAGCGCGCCATGCGCCGAAATCAGGAAAGCCGCAACGCGAGTTTGTTGCCGCGGCGGAACGCGGCCTGACTGATCGAGTGGACCGAGGAATTGGCTCATGGCGCGGCCTTTCGCGCGGGGATGGCACGCAGATGATCGAACTCTGCGGGAAACGGCACGATCTCGCCGCCGGCCTCTTCGGGCGCAATGCGGACGGCGCCGCCGCCGCTCCATCGCTTCTCCATGACCTCACTCGCAAAGCGCGCCAGCAGGTCCGCCGTCAGCGCGGCTTTCTCCAGTGTGAAGGCGTGGTAGGTGCGCGGGATGATGATCAGCGCGCTGTCCGGAATGTGCGCCCGCAAGGTTTCATGCAGCGCTCGCGGCGTGAGGAAATCGAATTCGCCGTTCAGGATCATCGTGGGGACCTGGATTCGATGCAGTTGCGACGTCAATGGCTTGAAATCGAGAAAGGATTCCATGAGGTTCTGAAGCGCGTAGAGGTCGTTGACGAGCCAGCCCTGCCGCTTCACGGTGTCGAGCTTGTCCATCAGCGGCGCGAGCCAGCCGTCCGACAGATTCATCGGCAGCAGCATGTCCTGCAGATAGCCGGTGCCGCCGAGGATCAATCCAGTGCGCATGGCGTTACCGAGCAGAAACAGCTGTGGCGGAAGCTCCGAGAAGGTGCTCATTGGGACCAGGCCGGCGAGGGTCTCGCCATGCTCGATCGCATAGCGAAGCGCGATGATGCCGCCGAAGCTGATGCCGGCGAGGAAGACGGGACGGTTGCCGAGCTTCTCGATCAGAAGCCGCAGCACGGCGACATGATCGTCCTGGCTGATGAAGAGGGTCGGCTTGTCGGATTCGCCCTGACCCAAGAGGTCGAAGGTCACGATGCCAAAATCCTGCGCCACCAGCGTGTCGCGATAGGTCGCCCAGAGCTCCGAATATTGGGTTAGCCCGTTGACGAGAACGTAGGCCGGTCCCGTTTCCGGCCCACTGATCTCATAGCGAATCCGGTGGGAGCCGTGGACGAGAAACGGCATGGCAGCATCCATGGTGAGGTCCGGTCACATTCGCCGCCTTCCAGGGTGAACCCTTGAGTTAGGTCAAAGGTCGCCATCTCCCGGTTTCCTAGGGTCCCCACAAGCGGGGCTCTCGAATCCGCGCCGCTCCGGGAGGGATGCCATGAAGCGCTTGATCGTCGCTTTCATATTCCTGTTGACAGCCGTTTCCCTTGCGTCCGCCGATCCGCCCTTCACGCGCCGATCGTCGCAGGTGCAGCATGATGGCCTGAAGCAGTACTACGAGATCCCGAACTTCCGTCTTGGCGGCAAGTACGATCTCGACAACCCGTCGAAATGGGTCGACGGCGGTGAAGGCGGCGCGACGCTGGAATCGCTGGGCGGCGGCAAGCTGCGCACCGCCTATATCGCGATCGGCACGCCCCGCAAGAACGCTGCCGGCGAGATCACCAACGCGGTGGTCATCAATTCCTACTATTCCGGCGATTCCACCGACATGTACGAGCAATGGGTGAAGGGTGCGCCGCTCTCGGGTGGCGTACCGATCATCGGTCCCGGCCGTCCGATCGATACCGATCGCTATTACGTCATCATGGTCGATCCGCTCGGCACCTGGGGTGCCAGCAAGCCGTCCGACGGGCTCGGTATCAAATTCCCCCAATACAGCTACTTCGACATGGTGCAGGCGAACTACCGCATGCTCCGCGGCAAGCTGAAGGTGGCGCGGGTCGCGCTGGTGGTCGGCGTCTCCATGGGCGGAACGCAGACCTATGTCTGGGGCGTCATGCATCCGGAGTTCGTCAACGCCATCATGCCGATTGGCGGCACGACGCAATCGGACGCCGGTGATCCCGTCGGCAACTGGACCTTCCAGCTGATGACGGCGGCGATCGAGTCCGACCCGGTCTGGCAACAGACAAAGGGCGACTACTACAATCTGCCCAAGGAAAAACACCCGCTGATGGGTATGGCGTTCGGATGGTCGGTGCTTGGCTTGACCGGCTATGACTTCGACTTTCGGACGTCGCAGGCTTTCAAGGTCGTTCAGCCCGAAATCTTCTACTGGGATCCACCGAACGAGAAGGCAGGTCTGAACGTGATCAACCGGTCGAAGCTCTACGACGCCGTCGATCTCGTGTGGCGCAACCGCGTCGGCGAGACCCACAACATCAACGACAATCTCGGCCGCATCCAGGCCAGAACGCTGGTGATGCACATCACCAACGATCTCTGGCTCAACATCAACCTTGCGCGAAAGGCAGTCGAGCGCGTTCCCGGCGCCGACCTGATCGAGGAGGAGAGCACGGTTGCGCATTACGGCGTCTTCCCGATCATCAATCACCGCAAGAACGATCCGAAGTTCGTCGCGTTCATGGATGATGTAGCGAGCCTCGATCGCGCGCAGAAGTACGCCGACAAGAACTACCGCGTGCCCGGAGTGGCCAAAAACATCGATCCTGCCAAGTCCTTCTGGAAGGACGCCGTCACCTATCCCTATCCGGTGAAATACGCCAACGTGAAGGACGGCAACGGCATCACCTGGCAGATCGGTTACATGGACGAGTACGCCGGCACGGAGAAAGATCCGAAGGTTCTCGTCATCATCCACGGCAAGGGCGCATTCGCCGGCCACTACGGCAACATCATGCAGTATGCGCTGCGCAGCGGCCTGCGCGTGATCGCGCCCGACCTGCCGCATTATGGCATGTCCGGGCCCGGCAATCTCGACAAGAGCCCGGCGCGGACCATGCAGGACATGCGCGATGTCGTGCATGAGCTCGTGGTCAACCAGCTCGGCGTCAAGAAGGCCTTCTATCTCGGCCACTCGCTCGGCGGCCAGCTCGTGATGGGCTATGCGTTGTCATGGCCGGAAGCCGTGCAGGGGCTCGCACTCGAAGCGCCCGCGGGGCTCGAGGAATATCCGCGCGAGATCACGATCGCGCCGGGCAAGAAACTGAACCTGTTCGATCCCGCTTTTGCCCGCGACTTCGGCAAGTGGAAGGCGACCTGGGACCAGACCGGAATTCTCGCCAGCGAAATGAGCCGGTCGGACCAGAATGTCCGCGACTTCTTCTACTTCAAGAAGCGCGATCCGGTGACTGGCGCGGTGTCGGCGTCCAAGAGCGGCTATTTTTTCAGCGATAGCGAGTATGCCCGCTTTCACACCGAGCAGCGCGCCGGGATGATCAAGGGCAATCCGAAAGAACTTGAGCAATGGTGCAACGTCTTCATCTTCGATATCTACAGCATGGTGTCCGAGCTGCAACAGGACGACCCAAAGAACCTCTACGAACGGCTGACCCAGATCAAGGCGCCGATCTTCCTGTCGTTCGGCGACAAGGAGCCGTTCATCCCCGGCGCAGCCTTCAACGGGCTGACGGACCTCGGGGCGGACATCATCACGCCCTTCATGTCGCGCATGACCAATGCGGGCAATCGTCCGATGTTGAAGATCTATCCGGAGACCGGTCACTTCATCCACACCGACAACCCCGTGGAATTTCCGGTCGATGTCGTGGACTTCGTGACCAAGGGGACGGTCGACACCAGCTCGCCGCTTGGCACGGAGCGTATGATCAAGGGATCGGCCGTGTCGGCCTTGCCTGTGGCGCCGACGCCGGCGGGAACGTCGCCGACGGCCGGCCTGAACAAATAGACCGCCGATGCCGCGGCTGCGGGCGGGAGAGGTCAGTCTCGGCTGGCGGGAATGGGGGACAGGCGATACGACTGTCGTCTTCATCCACGGTAATCTCGCCAGCAAGGACTGGATCGAGCTTGCTGCACCGCTGTTCCCGAGCGGCCTGCGCGTGATCGGGATCGACTGGCGCGGCTGCGGCGACAGCGATCGGCCGCCAGCGTCGTCCAACTATTCCAACTATTCGATGCAACAGCATGCGCAGGACATGTTGGCGGCGTTGGACACCCTGGACATCCCGTTCTGCCATCTCGCGACCCATTCCACCGGCGGCATCATCGCCGCGCGCATGCTGTTGATGCAGCCCAGTCGCTTCGGCAGGGTATTTGCGCTCGATCCGGTGACGCCGCTCGGGATCGCGTTCAACGACGAGCAGATCGGGCTCTTTCGCGCGATGATGACGAGCCGCGAAGTCACCCGCGCGGTCATGGCAACGGCGGCGTCCTCTCTATTCGTTCCGGAAAGTCTCGCGCCGGATGCGATGCCGGTATTTCGGGAAGGGCTTCATGATATCCAGACGTTCTATGAACGTGTCCTGGAAGAGACATTCAGCGTTTCCGAGGGCATCTGGCTCGGAACACCGTTTAACCTCAATCTGGAACGAGAGAGCGGCGAACTGGCGCGGCGTATGTCCGAGATCAAGCATCCGCATCTGGTGCTTTGGGGCGAGAAGGACGGCTGGATTGCGCCGGCCGATCTCATGACCATGGTCGCGGCAATGTCGAACTGCCGCATTGTGACAATACCGGGCATTGGGCATTCCATGAATCTCGAATTGCCAGCGCTCTACGCCGGTTATTTCGGTGGCTGGTTCGGCGGTCTGACTACACGGTAGTGAGCGCTGCTCAGCCTTTGTCCTAAAGGTCCAATTCGGCCAAGCGGTGCCGGTCCAACAGCGCTAGCTCGGCGGGCTCAATCGCGGGCAACAAAAGACGGCGTTTATTGCCTGCCAAAAACTCGCGGATATCCGGCAGGTGCTTCGCGATGTGCCTCTGCGGAGGCTCCCGCTTCAAGGGTTAAATCGACGCAGTGGCATTGATACCTGGAAGGCGTCAGCCCAAACACCGCCCCGACCGCCTTGGAGTTTCGGAAGCGTGCGGGCACGTCGACAGTCGCGCGATAGGTCAGCGCCACCACAGGGCCGACACCAGGCACTGTCATTAGGCGCCGGCACACGTCATCATTCCGGACGAGGGCCAGCAAGCGACGATGAAGAATGCCGATCTGCTCGCGAAGCGTCCGCCGAACAGTCAGCAGCGGTTCGACTAACTCAGCAAGATCCGGGAGGCTTTCGACAAGCTCCTTGATGCGCGCCTCGAACTTCACCGTTCCCACCACGCCCACCTTGAGACCGAAGTTGCGCAAAGTCCCGCGCAGGTCGTTCTCGATGGCAATCGCCTTCGACTGCAGCAGTTTGCGATGGGTCAGCAGCATCCGCAGTTTCTGGCTGCGGAGCGTCTTCACATGCACCGGGCGATAAAGTCCCGCCCGCATCATCTGGGCCATGCCGCGCGCATCGTTGCGGTCGGTCTTGTTGATCTGCGCCTTCAGCACCGCCCTCATGTGCCGCGTCTCAACACAGATCACCGGCAAGCCTGCTTCGGCAAGCGCGCTGAACAGCCATTGCGACAGCGGCCCGGCTTCCAATCCGATCCGCTTGAAGCGGTAGGTCGGGTTACCGAGAACCTTCAGCAGCGCTGCAGGCTCACTCGCTACCTTCACTTCCTTTACGATCCTGCCCGTGTCATCCACAATGCAGATGCTGGTCTCCTTGACCGATACATCCAATCCGGCAAAATGGTCCATGCTGCGCTTCTCCTTCTGATGCTTGAGGCCGTCACCACGGACCTCGTTTCACCATCAGCCTGAAGCGCAGCGCCCAAAATCTTTTAGCTATCCACAAGCTGGGCCGGCCGATTACCCCATCTTTGGGAGAGGTGAACAGACCTGCCTTCCCCAACAGTAATAGCGCGCGGCGGTGTTGCCGCCATAGGATGGGCAATAGCCGTAACCGCGCCATAACTGCAATACGGGACGGCGGCGTAGCTGTAAGAGGGATAGCTGCCGCAGCCATCGTAGTAACCGCTGCCGTAGCCGCCGTAGTAGGCACTACTTGCGATCGCGCCCCCAGGGTTGGATCTGGATTAGATTAATCTGCTTTCGTTGTTGGCTCGCTAGTGGTCGGTTCCGGCGCTTTCCCGGATTTAAGCCAGGCCAGAATCCCCTCTTATGGGATTGCCTTTCTCGGCAGGTGTCGGTGTCGACAGTGACGATCAGTCCGCCTTCGAATTTCGCCCGCGCGAAATCCTTGGCTTCCGCTTCGGTTTCAAACGTTTTGGTCAAGCGGGGATTTCGTCTTTTGTAATCGAAGCCAACAGTCGACTTTGGTGTGTTTTCCTGCCTGCGGCGAAGGCTCGTCGCGCTCGTCTGCCATCCGTCTTCAAAGCGGGCCAGAACTGAGAATGAAGCGCCGGTCGCGATTTTGTACCGGACGTGCGTTCATTGGGTACAGCTTGCTGAAGCGCGCGATATCGTCTTCGTCCACCTCGAGCGGATGAGTAAGTACGATCCAATCGACTGTCTCACTGCACGGGGGTGTCGTGAGCGATCCCTCATAGTGGTAATACGCACGCTCGGTCGGCAACAACCCTCCGGGATCGATGTTTCGATCTGCCGGTACGGACGAGCCTTCTTCCCGTGGCATTGTCGAGACAATCCTCTTGAACATTGCGTTCGGCTTGCCGGCCACCATCAGCACGCCGACGACGGCCAGTCCGTCGGTCCCGGCGTGAACGAAATGCACTTCCATTGCAAATCGCTTGCCCTCGATAAGGTGCTCGCTCGGATGATGGAAGTGAAACTGCTTTAGCGCGTATTGGCGGTCGCCCATGTGGAGCGTGCCGCCTTCCGCGAAGTCAAGCTGAATGGTATGGCCGTTATTGACGATCGTGTCGGGCCGTTTGCTCCAGCTGATGTTGAGCGGCGGCTGCCGCGCGCTGACCGGAGCGGTGATGTCGACGGGGGACTGCTGGCTGCCTGCCGAGCACGCTGCAGCCGCTGCGTCGAGACTGCCCCATTTTTCGGGTCCCGTTGCCCCCTCATAGCTCCAATGGCCCTCTGACGCGAAGCCAGTCGAAGCACACAGGGGACACAACGCCAAACCGGCGAACAGCTTCAGTGCCTCTCGACGTCGCATGACCAATCACTCCGGTTCGGATGCCGCCCATGCACCACAGGGCGCCTGTTGCATGCACGCGTTGACATAGATCAATCAACGCACCCGCCGATTGCATCGCGTCATTGCGGATCAGCCGGTTGTGGCTCCGCAGATGGCCGAGTGTGGTGCGTTCGAACCGCATCCGATTTCACTGGATACCCTCTCACACGCGGGCAGGGCAGAGAATCTTCAAGAGATTAGCCACGCCGACTAGATAACTGGATGACCAGTGGAGCATTCGCAATCCCCAGAACTGGAAAGTTCTCTCGGATAGTTTGAGCCACGTAGTTCGGCGCAAGGTGAGCGTAGTGCTTTTCGGTCATCCTGGTATCAGCATGACCAAGTTGTCGCGCGATCACGGCCATCGGCACCCCGGCCATTGCGAGATATGACGCGTGCGTGTGTCGTAAGATGTGAAAATTTACCGTTGGCATAATCTCTGCCCGGTTGCTGGCCTCTTCGAGGGGGCGTCGTTGATGAGATGTGCCCCAGATTTTGTCGTCGCTTCTTAAGAAAATCCGCTCGCCGGGCCGAAGGCCAGCAGTCCAGAGCCTGAAGGCGGTCTTTCCTTCATCCGTCAGTACGACGTGGCGAATTTTTCCTTTGCTGAGTGAACGGATAATGTGCCGCTGTCCTCATTGTAGTCTTCGAATTGTAGGCGCGTTAGTTCTGCATAACGGCACCCTGTATACAGAGCGGCCTCAACCAAGCGTCGAAAATCTTCGGGACACGCGTTCGCCAGCCGTCGGATCTCGGGAATACTGAGGTAGCGAACAACGGCTTCATCGACTCGCTTGAATGGTTTAATTTTTCGCCAAGCGCTGTCCAACGGTACGCGATCTGCGTAAAAGGCTCGGTTAAGCGCCGCCTTCAGCATCGCGAGAATGCGGTTGGTCGTTGCTTTGCGAGCACGTCGCGCATCGTCGTCGTCCGGTGTTTCGCGCGTGGCGTGCTCTGCTGCTGTTTTCTTGGTCCGAACTCGCTTCGGCGCGGTCGCAATCTTGTTGCGCCAACGAATGAGCTGATCTGTGGTCAGGTTCTCGACTTCAATCGATCCGAGCGCAGGCAACACCCAGGCATCGAACACATACTTGGCACCCTGGACTGCCTCTGGCTTCTTTTCAGCGGCGATCTCGACGAGATAGTCCTTGATGGCGTCCACTACCGTATAGGGGCCCTTACGAACGATGCCAGCGGCGATCAAACGCTGCCGCTCGGCCCAGTCTTTGGCCTTTTCTTGAGCTTGCCAGAAATCAAAGACAGTGGCGGAATCGGCATCTGTCGTGTCGTCGGCCGCACCGAGCGCCTTGGTTTCGTAACCCAGAGCACCGCGATAAAGACTCGCAACCCAAGACCCGGAAACCGCGCCCCGGTAATAACCGAGCCGCAGACCTTTTGCGATCTTCGCGAAGTAGGGGGTTCGGCGCGCTGGCAATCGCATGCGAGCGGTTCGCGTTTCGAGCGACGAGTGTCGGGCTGAGCGAGCCAAATGCGTTCTCTATTTCTTCAACTTTTCTTCAAAAGGCAGTCGAAAACTAACACGTATAGTACTGAACGTGAACGAACTAAGCAATTGAAAAGACTGTGGTTATCGACGTTCGCCGACGTTCGCCAAAGTGCGGCCTGCAAAACTCTCAAGGCTGAAACAGGGGTTCGATTCCCCTAGGGAGCGCCATCGGTTCCGGAAGCGCCGACAATCCACACCCACGATACCAGGTGGTCCTCGCGGTCACCCTCGCAAACGGTAGCGGCTTTCTGAACGCCGCATTCGGCGCGATCATTGGGCATGACCACGAAGTCCCGCGAGCGTCTTTACAGTGCCTCGGTGCGCGCTTCAGCGGCGCGTGCCAGGGAAGCTCGCAAGAAAGCCGACGAGCTGGCGTGCATTGCCTGGACCCAGCGCATGCTTGGTTTCAAGGGACCTGCGCAACCTTCGCCGACCTTGGATGATGCGCTCAACGCAGGTTACGGCTATCTGGAAGTGCGGTGCCTTGGCTGTGACACGAACCAGACAGTGCCGCTGAGCATCGTGAGGCGTCCGAGGACAACACCGATCCACGAGCTGGAGCGCTACATGCGGTGTAAGGATTGTTCTCCGGTGCGGAGGCATCCGTACAAACGGATCCACTTGGTTGCCCTGAGGTCCACGAAGATTTCAGCGAGTGATCCGCCGTCAACGTGGTGGCCTGGAGAAAGATAGGAAGCCATGCGGGGCAGTTCGCTAGTATGGATCGTGGCGGCGATAGTTGTTGCTGCGATGGGTTTCGCAGAATTGCGATACTGCGATCCATCTGCCAAGAACTTGCTCCCTTGGGCGGGCACGCTCGTATCGACATTTGCGGGTGCAGCGATTGCATTCGGCTTCAATGCACTTCGGCTGAGCAAAGATCGACAGGAGAGCGAGTGCGTTGCCGGCAACCTCACTCTGATAACGTTAGTAGAACTCCTCGAAAGATTGCTTCAGTATCAAAAAACTTTATACGGAGCCGGTTAGGCACACGCGCGATTTTTGGTTTTCGATGCGTCCCGGAAAATTGATCAATGTTGAGCTAGATATCGACAAGAAGTCTCTCCGCCTTTTCCTCACTAAATATCCTATGACGTGGCGCGCTGTCGCTTTGGAGGGGATGCGGTTCAATACTTTGAAGGATGTCATCGAACATAGGAATGCGGTGATAGCTGAACAGGTCTGGCCAAAGATGGAAGCGAAGGAAATACCCCACGGTGCGTCTCTGCAAACGGCTGATGTAGAAAAAATCCTCGGAGCCGCAGTGACCCAAGAAGTTAGAATTCCACTGCGTTCATCATTGAGACATGCGAAAAAGATATTGAAACGCTCATGACTTGCATCGCTGACCTACGAAAAGTGCTATCGGACATGTATCCCGGCAGGGATTTTGTGAGGCAACCAAAAAAAGCTGACTGCGGCAGAACGCGCTGGCGGTTAGATCAACGTGCAATTTCTACAGCATCACCACCAGCGAAGCTGCCATCGATGCGATGCCATAACTGAATGCATTTCGGCCCATCGGATGGTAGCACTAGCGGGAGAGAAATAGAACGCGTTATTGGTTTGAGGTGCCGCGCCCTAGATGATAGCGCGGCCCGAATCTTAATATTGTGTGTCCTGCTATTCGGAGCGGGCGCAGTGCTCGCCGGCTTCGGGTGGCTGGCGGTCGTTGTCGCGACACTGACGTCGCTCTACGCGCTGATCGTTGCAGTGGCGTTTGTTTTCGTTGGTGTGCGTGACACGGCACTCAAGCTACAGGGAGCCGCCGCCGCGTTCTTTCGAGGCTATGCTACATTACTAGGCGCGCCGGTCCTTGGACCTATTGCTTACTGGCGGTCTGTCTCCGAACGGCGAAGACGTGGTGTGCATGTCGGTGCAGTTTCGTTCAGCCTTACGTTTCTGTGGACCTTCATTGTGGGTGTGTTCTTGAGTTGGTTAGCCTTCATCATACCGCTGTTGATCGTGGGCGTTGCCTATCAAGCATCTCTGGGTTGATTTCACACAACGCTGCATTTCTGTAATCGAGAACGAGACAATTGCTTCCGCGGTAGCACCCACGTGGTAGCAATGGCGAAGCAGCTAAGCTGATTTGTGTCTGTTTTATCGACCTTTCTGGAGTTGCCCTTCGTCCCCTAGGGGGCGCCATGCGCTTTCCGCCCGCGCGCATAGATCGACATCGCTCTGCCAACTCGAGACACCTCCGCGCCCGCCCTCATCGCGCCCGCGCAAATCTCCCGGCGGACGCTCCAACTCTCGTCGGATTGAGACCGCCCGGCGCGACGGCTCTCCGAGATCACGTGCCGCTCTCCGGGAAGCGCGGTGAGCGCGACCGCCTCGGGGCGGCGCGGACGGTGGCGTTGCCGCAGCAGCCGCAAGACGTTGCCGCCCAGGATCAGCGCCTCCTGATCGCGCGGCAGGCCGAGCAGCCTGATCTTCTCGAGCTCCACGCCCGGATGCAGCCAGGGTCCATCCGAGCCGAAGATCACTTTGTGTGCGCCGGCCCGCGCGATGCCCTCGACGATGTAGTCGAAGCGCCGCACGCCCGAGGTGTCGGCATAAACGTTGGGATAGCGCACGATCTTGTCGACGACCTGCTGCTGCGCCCGCCAATCGTCGGCGAAGCTGCCGAAATGCGGGATGATGAAATTCACGCCGGGATATTCCGGCGCGAACATGTCGATGACATGCGCGCGTCCGGCGACGTCGACGAGAACCGACAGTTGGAAGCGCTGCGCGGTCTCGCAGATCTCGCGGGTCGGGAAACCCTCGGTGCCGTGCACCTTGATGCCGCGAAAGCCGAACTCGCCCACCGCGCGCGCGATCATGGCGGGGATCGCGCCGGCATCGCGAACCGGATGCACCATGGCAAAACCGGTCAGGCGGTCCGGGCGGCGCGCAACGATCCCGGCGAGTTCCTCGTTCGCCACGTCATAGGAGCTGTGGGACGCCGGCAGAACGATCGTGCGTTCGATCCCGGCGGCAGCGGCCCGCCGCAGATATTTGCCGAGCGGCGCTGAAGTGCTCCACGGATGCGTCATCCTGTCGCCGCGGCCGGCATGGCAATGCGCGTCGATGATCATGCGGCGACCCCGTGGCTGCGGGCCTGGGGCGCAATGAGATACGCCCGCGGCCCGCTTGCCTTTAATGCATGGCCGCGCCGTTCATCCGGCGGCCCGGACGCTGCGTGCGCTGCATCGGCACCGTCGGGGCCGGCCGGTTGTCCGCCACCGGCGGCGGCGTCGAGCGCGTCCACGGCAGCACGCGGTTCGCCGAGCTGCGATCGGCGAGTTGCATTGCCTGCGCGCTGGTCAGCCACTCTTCCGCGTTCTCGGCGATGTCGAGCAGCACCGTCTCGAACTGCGCGCGCGTCGTGGTCAGGATGTAGGGCTGCGCCAGCCAGCGCAGCACGTCCCGGCCGGTCACGCCCATGCGCTGCCTCGGCGAGGTCACCAGCCGCTCCTTGTAGTAGCGCACCAGGACTTCTTCGATGACGTCCCAGGCGTTGTCGGCGCCGAACAGGCGCTTGACGTCGGGCGCATCGAGGACCTGAAGGCTTCCTCGAGCAGCTGCATGACCTCGACACGCAGCACGTTGACGTCACCGAACGACAGCCATTTGAGATTGTTGCGCAGGTCCAGGCCGGCGCGGCGCACGATGGCGATCGATCCGAAGCTCGGATCGTAGGCGCGCTCGCGGATCACGTCCGAGATCCGCTTGTCGCGCCAGAACAGCGTCACCTGCTGGATGAAGTGGGTGAACAGACCGTGGAAATCGGTGTTCGGTCGCGCGCCGGTCGGCGCCGGGCCGCCGCCATAACCGAACAACCGCCGGTAAGCCGCGATGCGATCCTGGTGGGTGTAGCGCAGCACCTGCCTGCGATCGAACTGGTACAACGCAAAGGCGCCTTCGCCGCCCGACAGGCGCACCGTGCCGGCGCGGAACAGCTCCTGCAGCTTGCGCACGACGCGGAACACGCCGATCTTCTCGTGTTGCCAGAGGTAATACATGTCGCCGACGGCGACGATGCGCTCCGACGTGATGGTGTCGTCGTATGCGGTCACGCCGGGCGGAATTCGCGTGTCGCCGAAATTGGGCGACGCATCCGGCCCGACGCCCGCCAGGGCGGAAAGACCCTTGTCCGGCGGCGGCGTGACGTCGTCGGCGGAGACGACCGCATTCATCAGGTCGTCGATCTGCTTGGTCAGCGCGTCGGCGAGCTGCGGATTGCTGATCAGGTCGGCCGAAAGATTGCTGGTGACCTGATCGCGCAGCGCGGCAATGCGATCCTGGAGGTTTTGATAGTCTCGTTCGGTTGCCATGTGCGGTCTCCGGACCTAGAGGCTGTAGGTGTTGATGGCGATCCGAACCCGATCGCCTGGTCGTGTCAGGTCAGCAAGTTCGAGTCGCCGACGACAGCCGCCCTTTCCTTGAGCTGCCGGAGCTGCTGCACGAGTTTATGCAGCGACGGTTGCAGGCGCTCGCTCCTCAATTCGGTGACCTTGGGAGCATTCTCGGCCAGGGCCTCGGCATAGGATTCCAGTTCGCCGACCATGCCGGCGAAATCGACGCCGATGCCGTATCTGCCGCCGTTGCGAATGATGTCGGGCGCCTCGTTGCGGACGAATTTCTTGATCCACGACAGCAAGGACTCCAGCGTGAGGTCCGGCAGCGTAACGCCCGGCTTGTCCTTGATCTTCATGTCATGCAGCCACAAGGTCTCGCGCTCGCCGGCGCCGACCAGATCGGCGTCGAGCAGGAAGCGTATCTCGTCGACGACTTCGCTGACGACGCTGAGCTGGCGGGATATCCAGACAAGCTCGGTGCCCAGGAAATTCATCTTCTTGCCGTCGGGAGTAAGGGACTTGAAGAAGCTGACGCTGCCCTGCCAGGCGTTGAAGATGGCATAGACATAATCGACGATGACCCGGAAATTCGTGACGTTGGTCTCGTCGTCGACGGTGTTGACGTAGCACTTCTCCGATCCGCTCAGATGCTTGACGGCCCGCAATCCCATCTGCCGGCGCAGGGCGCCGAGCGTACCTCCGATCGTGTCCGGATCGTGCTTTGGCTGAATTCACATTGCCCTTCATGTCGATCTTGGCGGCCGTGAGCATGTGAAAGTACTGGTTGACCTGCATGACAAGCGGACTGCCGGGTGTCCCGAGTTCGGCGACCAGCCTGCGGAGCTGGTTCGCCACTAGGTCGCGCGCGACGGCGATGTACTCCTCATCGGCATCGGGTCTCAGGGATAAAGACCGTCAAGCAGCGGCAGCGACTGATCGAGCATCGTGCGCGCCATGGCGTAGATGCTGGCCTGGGCGCCGGCTACTCCGCCGGACAATTCATCCAGCACGGCGATGCCGCGCGGAATCCATGTTGCCTGGACGACACCTTCGAAATCCTTCAAATCGAACGACCGGTTGAGCGCATTCATGAAGCCCTTCGAGTCGCCGGAGATCTTCCAGCCCAGCACATCCTGCAGCGCCTTGGTGACGACCGGTCCCAACGCGCCGGGCTGTGACGGACCGGTCGAGCTGTCGACACCCGGGCCCGAGAGGGTGCCCGTGACGTCGCGGGTCAGGAATACGGCGGGCTCGCGAAATCCGCTTTTCGGCTTCTTCATCTGGGGCCTCCTGCCTGCGTCATCCTACGATAAGCTTGCTACTTCCACTTGTGGCGCAAATCACATCTGTTTCATCGCCGTATCCGCGGCGCCCGGCTGCTTCCTCTGCTGCCGCGCGGGCGCGGCGATCGCGCCGATGTTGGTCGTCTGCACCGAGACGCCGCCGCTGCCGAGCCGCTCCGACAGGTCCTGCCAGGACGACAGGAAGGCATCGTCGACGTCGCGAACCGGAGCGCGGCACTGGGTCAGCGCATCGATCACGCTGCCAGTCCAGCCGTGCCATTCGCGGCCGTGGTTGCGGCCGAGTTTTCGCAGCTCGTTGAGATGATCGGACGACAGCTGCTCCAGCAGGAACTTGTATTCGAGGCACACGAACTGCCGGTTCGCGTTCGCAAGCGCATTGCGCGCCCGGTAGCTGTCGGGCGGATTGCCGACCGCGGTGGTCGCCTCGAGGGCGGCGGCGAGCGCCTGCTCGACCAGGCCGCGCAGATCGTCGGTTGCATTGCCGAGCCGTTCGACCAGCAGCACGGCGCCGCTGAGCGGCCGGTCCTCGATGACCGTGATCTGCAGGCTCGCCACCGCCTCGCGCAGAGCGCCGAGCTTGGCAACCAGATCCTGGAATGTCGCCTCGAGCGCCACGGCGCCTATCTCCTCGATAATTCCTTGTAGAAATTCTCGGTGATCGCGCCTGGACGCGCGAGCTTGTGGTCGAGCGCGAAGCGCGCCGCACCGATCATGAAGCGTCCGGGAATGACGCCGGGATCGACGCCGGCCGCGAGCCGCCCGGCCGCCTCCTCGATCATCTGCTGTTCCTTGACGCCGAAATGCATGACCTGCGCGAGGCTCTTGCCGCCCAGCGTCGGATAGGGCTTGAAGCACATCTCGTCGACCGCGGCCGCGCATGCGCCCGGGAAGGTCTCGATCAACGCGGCCGGAATGTCGCCGGCGCGCGGGTCGGGATAGATCCGCGTCCAGACCTTGCGATAGCGCGCGGCATGAAGCGGAAAACCCATGCGGCGCAGCAGCTCGACGCTGATCAGCGTGCGCAGATAGGGCGTGGGATGCGGCACGCGCGGGCTGTAGGCGAACACCGCGCGCGGCGCGCGTCCAACCACGTCCATCAGGGAGCCGAGGATCTCGGGGCCTCCGAGCAGCAGCGCCGACATGTCCGCGAACATCTCGCAATTCCAGCGCATCCAGGTCCTGGCGACCGCCGTCGGCAGGCCTTCGGCACGCAGGCGCCGGCCGATCCGCCGCGGGATGTCGCGGCTCAAGCCGAGATCGCTCTGCAAATTGTGGCTGGTCTCGTGCAGCATCGCGCCGAGCGTCCAGGGATTGACCAGCCGGTGATAGGGCAACTGCACCAGCGGAAACGGATTGAGCTGCCGGCCGAGCCGCGTCAGCGGAATGCCGCGGCGGAAGGTTGCCGGCGCAAAGCCGGTGCGCATGTAACAGAACGGCGGCGGTGCCGGAATCGGGCGCGCCGCGCCCAGCCCCGTATAGGCGACCTGGTAGCAGTCGAGCGCGATGCGGTCGCAGCTCAACAGCCATTCGCCATAGTCCGACTGGCGCTGGCCGAACAGCTCGAAATAGAAGTCCCAGACCTTCTCGATGCCCTGCACCCATTTGTGCGCGAGATCCTTGCGCACCATCACGTCGGACAGGTTCGCCGATGTCGGCTCCGCCGTGGTCGCGCGCGTCGCCGCGGTGACGCGATCGGTCAGGTCGAGCAATCCCTTCCGCAACGACGCCATCAGGGAGTTGACGGCCTGGATGTGCCCCTCCGTCGGCGCTGCCGGCGAAGGGCCGAACTCCTCGCGCTTGAACGGACGCAGCGCCGCGGCGTGACGCGTGACGTTGATCGCCTGCGCGCGCAGCCACGGCGCCAGCACCGGCCGCGAGACCAGGGGCGGGCTTGCCCCCGGCGCACGACGGCGCGGCACCGCCGTGGCGGTCGCGGGAGCCATGTCGCTCGCAATGCCGGCCACGACGTTCATCGGCCTATCTCACGATGATGACCGGGCTGCAGCCGTATCGGCGTGCATGGATCGTGGTCGCGCCGCACCGCGCGCAGACGCCGCCCGCGCGCATTGCTCCGGCAACACCGCGCACGCCGCCGGTCCGCGTCGCCACGGGACCGTGACCGACGCCCTGGGGCAGGCCCGATATCCGGTGGGCCTGGCCGTCCATCACCTGCGAGCGCCGCATCACCGAGTTGACCAGTCGCGGATTGGTCAGCATGTGGTGGTTGGTCTTGGCGAGCGTGCGCAGCGCGCCGTGCGGCGTCACAGGCCGGCCGCTCGCCGCCTGGCGCGCGATCGTCGTGACGGCGCGCCGTGCGGTGCTCGGGATGGTGCGCAACAGCGGCCGCGTATGCGGATTGCGGTAGAGGGTGCGGGCGAGATTGCCGACGCCGCGCGTCAATTGCGGCGTCACCCGCGAGATCGAGCGCGCCACCTTCGGCAGCACTTTCGAGGCGACCTTCGGCAGCAGCTTGGCCGCGATCGGCAGCAGCTTGCCCGCGACCAGCGGAATGAGCGGCAAAAATCCCTCGGCTGCCTCGTGCTCGTTCTCCGCCTCCATCGCCGCGACCGCCATGTGCTCCATCATGGCGTCCGGATAGATGCGGGTGACCGGACTGATCTCGCTCTCGAATTCGAATCGGATTCGAACTCGCTCTCGCGCCAGTTCTCCGGGATCGCGGCGAGGCCGGCGGACTGCAGCGCCTTGCCGATGCTCTCGCCGCGCGATCCGCCGATCGCCGCGCCGATATCGGGCGCGGCTGCCAGGATCGCGCGGTCCGCCAGGCGCACCGCGCTGTTCTGCCAGGACCCCGGCGTGCGCACCGCGTCCCACTGGCGGCCCGCCCAGTTCTTGATGTCGCCGAAGCCGAACGCCTCCGGCATTTCGAGCTCGCTTTCGAGCTCGAACTCATGCTCGAACTCGTGCTCGTGCTCGAACTCGCCAAGGCCTTCAAACTCGTGCTCATTCAATGCGAGTACCATTGCGATCTCCTCATCGCTTCGAGCCGGTGGGGCCGCCGCCGGTTACCCGGCGACCGCGCGATGGCGACGCTGGCTCGAGCCGACGGCGCGGCTGGCGCGCATGTTGCGGCTCATCGCGGCATGCGCGGCGCGCGGATTGGCGAGCACGCGGCGCACCTGGCGGCTGGCGGCACGCGCCGCCGTGCGGCGTGTGATCGGCTTGCCGGCGGCGGCATCGCGCTTGAGCGAGCGCACCGTGCGGCGCATGATGGTCGGCACCGTTCGCACGAACGGCCGGGTCTCCCTGCGGCGCCTGAGGATGCGGGCCAGCACGCAGGCGCCGGCGACCAGATTCGGCAGCAATTTCCGCAGCGCCTTGCGGTCGCGCGGCGACAGCACGGTGACGACCGCGGCGCCGACCATGCCCTCGGCCTGGCCGCCCGAGGCCTCCTGCGCGGCGGCTTCGGCCATCATCTCGCCGAGCGCCTCGTGCATCGTCAGCTGGTGCGCGGCGATCTCGTGCGCGACCTCGCTCTCGCTCTCCGACTCGGTCTCGAACTCGAACTCACCTTCGCTCTCGCTTTCGAACTCCTGCTCCTTCAGCAGCGAAGAGGCCACCCCGCCGAGCGCGGTGCCGAACGGCCCGCCGATCGCGGTGCCCACGATGGGAGCAGCGACCCTCGCCACGCTCTTGAGTATCGGCAGCGCCTTCTTGAACAGCTTGCCGAGCCCGCCGAGAAATTGCTCGCCCTGCTCCTGCTCGAATTCGAACTCGCTCTCCAGCTCGAACTCGCTTTCGCTCTCCAGCTCGAACTCGCCTTCGCTCTCGAACTCGCTCTCGCCTTCGCCGAGCAGGCCGCCGAGCATGTTGCCGATCGAGCCGAGGAACTCGCTTTCATGTTCTTGCGCGCCCTCGTGGAGCGTCTCCAATTCCATTTCTTGTTCAAACTCGGATTCCAGTTCGCTCTCGTGCAGTGCCATGGCAGGGGCCTCCGGTGGAATGCGCTGCCGGATGCTTAGGCCAATGCAAGGACGCCGCGCCAGTCGCACATTCGAAAGGCGCTCGTGCGGGGTCCAGCGAAACGGGTCGCTCGATCGAGCTAGCTCACGCCGCAAAAACGACGCGCGAAAGCGGCCGCTGCGCGCGGATTCCATGGCGATTTTACGACGCACGATGCCGCGTCGCATGCGACAATCTCACATAAAAAAGCGACTCGATTTCGACCTGTGATCAAACTATACTTCGAGATGTGATTGCAATTACTACACTTTTTGATTGTGATGCGGGCAGTTCGCGTCGCACGCATCGGCCAGCTTCGAAATTGCAGAAAATGTGATCGACGAAGCGATTTCGCGAGGTGTGAACCAGTCGACACGTCAGGTTCGCGCAGGCTGGCAGGATTGTTCTGGTTTCAGGGGACTGGAGCATCTGGCATGACCGGCACCAAGACCAAGACGCCGAGGGCCGCATTGGCGAGCGAGACCGATGCCGCCCATGTCCAATATCTCGTCCGCGCGATTGTTGCCGCGACGAGCGCGGCTGCCGCGCAACGCGACCGCGGCGCCGGCGAGCACGTGGTCGCCGACATCGATCTCGACGGCGCGCGCTATCTGCTGATCCGCATGCCGGCCGTCGAGCCGATGCGGGCGATGCTCAGTCCCCGCGAATTCGAGATCGTGCGCATGGTGGCGCGGGGCTACCAGAACAAGATCATCGCGGGCATCCTGAACATCTCTACCTGGACCGTCTGCGCGCATGTCCGGCGCGTGTTCGCCAAATTCGGCGTCAGCTCGCGCGCCGCCATGGTGGCGCGGCTGCTCGAAACCGACACCGGTCATCAGCCCTACGGAAGCATGCTGGCAATCGCCGGCCTGCAAACCGCGCCGCGAGCGCCTCTGCACAACGCAATCGCGTCCAGGCCTGCCGTCAAGGCCGCGATCGAGCCAGAACCCGCGATGCCGATGCCCGCGATCGCCGATGCGGCCGCGGCGTCGACACCGAGCCGCGGCGTCAAGAAGTGCATTCCCGGCCCCTTGAGTGCAAGGCCGCTACGGAGACGCGGCCCTCTCAAGGCTGACACAGGGGTTCGATGCCCCTGAGGCATGATCGGAAAAGTTTCATGCCGACGGGCTCGAGATCCAGATTGCCCTGGCGGGCCATGTCCCTTCGATCACGTGCGAGACGACGTACGTCGTCTCGTCGAGCATGTCGATGCGCCCGGTGCCGCGCAGCACGGCGCCGTCCGGCTTGACGATCAGCACCGGACCTTCTTGGGCGACCATTCGCGGCGTGACGATGAGATCGCCGTTCGGCATGGCGACCACCGGCCCCGCGCCCCAATCTTGTGTGCCTTGCGCGTTGCAGGCGACGCGCGCCGCGGTCGCCTTGTCGAAAGGCGGCATCCCGGCGCGCGCATTCAGATCGTCGATGAGGGGACGCAGGATGCCGGCTCCGCTCGCACCGCACTCCCCAAGGCGGCTGGCGAAAGCCTCGCCCCAGGCCACGCCCGGCCCGGAATCGGGCGTCAGCGTCGAGGTCGGCGCGCTCGTTCCGCCCGGCGATGAGGTTTCGCTGTCCGGCTGCATGTCGGGTTTTTAGCACGAATTGGACTTAACCGTCAGTCGGACGAGCCCGAAGCCTCTTCGCGCTCGGCATGGTCGCCTTCACTCGCGTCTTCGCCTTGCGCGCCGCTCGGCGCCGATGCGCCGCGCAATCGGATGACGGTCGCGATCAGGTCGACATCGACCTTGAGCAGATCGAGGTCGCGCGTCATCTCGCGCAAGTCCTGGCCCTTGCGCGCGATCTCCTCGGAAACGTCGATTGACGGTGCGACGCTCTTCCAAGCGGAACTCGGTTTGTTTGGACCCGGGCCTCGAGTCCCGGCATGCGGCTAAATTCAACGAAGCGATGCTGCAATATCGGCAATCGATCTGAACAGGACAAGCGGATCGTCCTTCGATGGAATAAACCCGCGTCGCCCCCAGAACGCGGCAGCCTCGGTGTCGACCGCATTCACGATCAGCGCGCGCCCGCCGATAAGGCCGGCGGCCATAATGCAGCGCTCCAGCGCATGTTTGAGCAGGCCGGTACCAATTCCCTTGCCGATCCAGTTCTGGTCGGTCGCGAGTTGTCCGAGTAGCAGGCAAGGGACGGGATCGGGCGGCTGACCCGTCCGGATGGAACGCGGCAGGCGCGACGGCACGATCGCCGTTGGTGCGAGGCCATAATAGCCGATTACCCGCTGCGCTTCGTGCACGACGATAACCGCCGTAAAACCCCTTTCCTGATTGGAGAGCGCCCGCGTCTTCAGCCATCGGTCAAGCGATGGTTTGGCGCAGGAGAATTCGTCGACCTTGTGAGCCGGCGTCAGCGGTTCGGGGCCCGAGATCGTCAAGCCCTCAGTGGAGCGGATTTGACGTTCGCTGCTCACTCGAGGCGATCTCCTTACGCGAACGTCAAATCCAAAGCTCCACTGAAATCAATATCTTGCTAGTGGTCCTTTGATTCCAACATTCGCAAACGTGCCTCCGCAAATAGGGAGCGAATGTTGGAATTGGACCACTAGCGTCTCCTGCCCGAGCTGCCGGTCTCCCACGGTGCCGCGCGCTCGAAGAGTTCGACCATCTCCGGTATGGGAGTTGCCGGTCCGGACAACGCCGCCATGAAAGCCTTGAATCCGGCGGACTGATTCGGATGGGTGCCGTCTCCATCAGCACGTCCTCGGCCGCGCGCACGGCTGCGTCGCGCACGAAGTCAGTGCGCGAGCGGCCACGCAATGCGGCGGCCCGGTCTATGATGGCGATGTCGGTTTCGGGCAGCCGCATCGAAAGCGGGTGCTCCTTGCGCTCAGCGGCTCGGGGCATGAGAAATCTCCGTAACGACCACACCTATACTATCTGTAGCGCGTTTTACAATACAAGATTATTTGAATTGGTGTTATCCCCGCGCTGGGACACAATCGCCGCGCCCCACCGTCCGCCACGCCCGGAGAACTCCATGGTCGCCCAACCCAATTCGCTCGCAGGCCGCGATGTCGCCAGCGTCATTCACCCCTACACCAACCTCGAGGCGCACAAGATCACCGGCCCGACCGTGATCGCGAAGGGCGAGGGGGTCTATGTCTATGACGACAGCGGCAAGAAATATCTGGAGGGGATGGCCGGCCTCTGGAGCACCTCGCTCGGCTTTTCCGAGAAGCGGCTGGTGGAGGCGGCCATTCGCCAGATGGAGGCGCTGCCGACCTATCACACCTTCAACGGCCGCTCGAACGAGGCGATGATCGAGCTCGCCGCGGCGCTGCTGAAGATTTCCCGAAGGGGCTCGGCAAGGTGCTGTTTGCGAACTCCGGCTCGGAGGCCAACGACCAGGCGGCCAAGATCGTCTGGTACTACAACAACGCGATCGGCCGCCCGCGCAAGAAGAAGATCATCAGCCGCGTGCGCGCCTATCACGGCATCACCGTGTTTTCCGGAAGCCTGACGGGGCTGGCGCCCAACCACAATGATTTCGACCTGCCGGTCGGCGGCGTGCTGCGCACCGACTGTCCGAGCCACTATCTCTACGGCCTTCCGGGCGAGAGCGAGCAGGCCTTCGTCGACCGGATCATCGGCAATCTCGAGCAGATGATCATCCGCGAAGGACCCGACACCATCGCGGCCTTCATCGCCGAGCCCGTGAACGGCGCCGGCGGCGTGATCGTGCCGCCGCGCGACTATTTTCCGCGCGTGCAGGAGGTGCTGCGCCGCTACGACATTCTGATGATCGCCGACGAGGTGATCACCGGCTTCGGCCGCACCGGCAACATGTTCGGCTGCGAGACCTTCGGCATTCAGCCCGACATCATGACGGTGGCGAAGGCGCTGTCGTCGGCTTATCTGCCGATCTCGGCGACGGTCATCAGCGAGACGATTGCCGAGGCCATCACCAAACATTCCGGCAAGCTCGGAAACTTCGCGCACGGCTTCACCTATGCCGGTCATCCCGTTTCCGCGGCGGTCGGGCTGGAGACGCTGAAGATCTACGAGGAGCGCGACATCCTCTCCCACGTCAGGCAGGTCGGTCCGTATCTGCAGGGCAAGCTGCAGGCGCTGGCCAGCCATCCGCTGGTCGGCGAAGCCAGAGGCATAGGCCTGATCGGCGCGGTTCACCTCGTTGCCGACAAGGCGAGCCGCGCGGCCCTGCCGCCCGCGGCCGGCATCGGCCCGCTGATCCAGCAAAGCGCGATGGATCGCGGCGTATTGTTACGCGCCACTCCCGATGCGGTCTATGTCTGCCCGCCGCTGATCATCACCAAAGCCGAGATCGACGAGCTGATGGCCGCGCTCAAGGGCGCGCTGGATGACGGCTATGCGGAAGCCGCGCGCAAGGGGCTGGTGGGGAGCGAGGTGAAGAAGGCGGGGTGAGGGAGACGGGGTGGAATGGAACCGAAGGCGCGCCGTCATCTCGACGATCGCCATGCACTATCCCGATACTGACCAACTCCTAAAATCTCCTTTGCACTCGCTGCGTCCCACGGCCATACTTTCGTTAAGTCGCCCGAGCTTTCTCAACGGGCGTGCAAATAAGAGCGGGGAGATTGCGCCATGGACAGACGTGGAAAAACGTGTCATCGGCAAGGTGATGTGGCGGCTGATCCCGTTCCTGATCGTCTGCTATTTCGTGGCCTATCTCGATCGCGTCAATGTCGGCTTTGCCAAGCTTCATATGAATCAGGCGCTCGGCTTGAGCGAGGCGGCCTTCGGGCTCGGCGCCGGCCTGTTCTTCGTCGGCTATTTCATCTTCGAAGTGCCGTCGAACATCTTCCTGGAAAAGGTCGGCGCCCGCCTCTGGATCGCCCGCATCATGATCACCTGGGGCATCGTCTCGGCGGCGTTCGCCTTCATCCCGTCGATCTCGGCCTCGACCGGCCTTCCCTCCACGGGCCTTTTCTATTTTCTCCGCCTGCTGCTCGGCGCCTGCGAGGCCGGCTTCTTCCCCGGCATCATCTTCTATCTGACCCTGTGGTTCCCGGCGGTGTACCGCGCCCGGGTCATCAGCCTGTTCATGCTGGCGATCCCGATTTCGTCGATCATCGGGTCGCCGATCTCAGGGCCTGCTGCTGGGCCTGAGCGGCTGGGGACTGGACGGCTGGCAGTGGCTGTTCATTCTCGAAGCGTTGCCGTCCGTTCTGGTCGGCATCGGCGTGCTGGTCTATCTGACCGATTTCCCGCGCCAGGCGAGCTGGCTGCAACCGGACGAGATCGCCTGGCTGGAGAACGTGCAGGCCACCGAGAAGGCAAACAAGGAAAAGGTCGAACACCTCTCGCTCGGTACAGGCGCTGACCGATCCCCGCATTTTGTTGTGCGCGCTGGTGTACTTCTGCCTCAACGCCGCGAGTTACGGCGTGGCCTTCTTCCTGCCGACCATCATCAAGGGGTTCGGCGTCAGCGACACCCAGACCGGATTCCTCGCGGCGCTGCCCTTCGTGTTCGGCGCCATCGGCATGGTGCTGCTCGGCCGCCATTCGGACCGCACTATGGAACGGAAGGGTCACGTCGCCGCGGCGCTGTTGATGGCCACGATCGGCGTCGGCTTGCGGGCCTGATTTCCAGCCCGGTCATCGTCATGGCGCTGCTGTGCTTCGCGCAGATCGGCATCTCCGCGGTGCCGCCGATGTTCTGGCCGCTGCCGGCGAGTTTCCTCACCGGGGCGTCGGCCGCCGCCGGCATCGCCGCGATCAACTCGCTCGGCAATCTCTCTGGTTTCGCCGGCCCTTACGCGATGGGCTATCTGAAGGATCTGACGGGCAACTTCACCGCGGGCCTGCTGTTGCTGGCGGGCTGCGCGCTGCGTGGGCGCGATCGTCGTGATACTGCTGCCGATCGATGCGCGGCGCGAGCAGGTCTCGGGCGAAGTCGCGATGGCGCATTAGGGAGGAATTCCGCTCGGTCATCCCCGAGGCGGAGATCGACGAGTTGATCGGACGCTCTCAAAGGCGCGCTCGACGTTGGCTATACGGAGTCTGTGCGGCGGGGGTTGGCGGCGAGGCGAAGTGAAGAAGGCAGAGTGAGGAGATCAGCGATTGACGCCGTTTGACGGTTTCAAGCGCGCCTGTTTAGATCGAAATTGTGACATCAGGATCACCCGCCGCGAGCGCGTTGATGTAGAGCAGACAAAGGTCACGGCTCATGTAACGCCCGTATGTGACTTTCTCCTCTCGCTCAAGGATGGGGAACGTCGAATAGATATAGCCTATCGTATCGCGAAGCGAACTAATGTCCTGCGACGTGACACTTGGAAAGTACAGCATGAATTAGAGAGCATCGAGCTTTGCGCGGCGGCGGAGGCGATCGCGCTCGTCGAAGCGGAAAGGCGATTTCACTTCGCCCGTCAAAGGATCGATGTGCCCCATGTCGCGCGCGAAGGGCGCCATGTCATGGGCGGTATAGGAGAGTGCCAACACTTCCTCCCGGACGATGTCGCGCGCTGCTTTTGGTCCGAAAGCAGTGAAGTAGTCGTCAGGGGGCACGACGGGAAGCTGCTCGACAATATACCAATTCAAGTGTGTGCTCTGGACCTTCTGGCGAGCTACATAATCGAAGATGAGCGCGTTGAGGTTGGACACGAGAAGCGGCATCGCGTCGCGGTAATCATTTAAGGCTTTAGCGCGCGCCGCCTTTTTATCCGGAAGGTCGGGCACTATTAGCGGCAAGGTATTGCCAGCCCCACAAAAGGGGACGAGCCCTGCGATCATTGTTCGCACGTCTGTAGGCCGTGCGATGTCCCGAAAAGCAATCAGCGCAGATAGGTCGCTTGGCCAGTTCAACAGCTCCTCGCGAAACCCAATATTGCGGCGACGGAGAATATGAAGGGTCCGCGTGCTGAGCCGGTGTGGTATCTCCCGTTAGCGCGGCGTTATGCCAAATTCTCCTCATTCACAAGTACAGATGCTGCGCGGTGATCAAAGTATTTGACGGAGCGCCCGACATATAGCGGCACGAACTCCTCAGTGCCGCGCCGCCAGCGCCCGCCACCTACGGGGTAGGCCGTCGCTTCCAATTCAGGCTTGGTGACGAAAAGATTACTGTCGTTTGTCATGTCGAACATGCGCATGTAGCGCACAGGAAACATTGAAATCGGTTCGGACTTACGACGGTCGACTAGCACGGGTAGCCGGTCATAAATACCGGTGGTGATCGTCGCGTCACGCCGCGTGCGAAAGATTGGCGAGGTTCCGGTATTCGGGTTCACCTTGGCAAAATCGGCGGGCGTGAGCGTGAAAGCGCGTTCGGGGTCCGCTAGGTCATCCACACTTCGTAGGAAGAAGGCGCAAATTGCCTCCTTAAACAGGCGTTGGGTTCCACCCATGATAAGTGCACAGAATTTGAAACGGCTGTCGACGTCAGGAAAAAATGGGTCCAATCCGCCGCGCCGATTCTCAAAGTCGATCAAGCCGCTCAGCCGCCCAGTCGTAGCAACAGACTGAAAGAAATCTGAGGCTGACTTGTCTGAGGCGAATCCGGAAGGTGTAAGAAGTCCAACAATTCCGTTTGGCTTTGCCAGCGCAAGTGCCCTCTCAACAAAAAGCGAATAGATGTTTATGTCGCCGCCCGAGAGGAGGGGGTAAGCCCCGCAATCCCGTGCCACTAGCACAGAGCCTTCTGCCCGCATCCTCGCCGCCTCATAGTCGCTCACGATTGGATCGTGTGTTTCCAAAAGTGTAGAGACCAGGCGCTTGCGATCTGCAGCTCGGGTGACCATGGCAATCTCAGGCTTACGCTCGGCGAACCACTCGACCTCCTGAAACTTCATTCGGTCCCACGGTGGATTGCCAATGACAGCGTCGAAGCCGCCCTTCGGTTCGCTGCTCTCCCAATCGGTCCAAACCCCCGGGAACGCTACCTCCCAATGCAAGAAACGCTCTCGTCCAAGCGCGGTGCGCACGTCGGCGAGTATCAACGGCACGACCTCGCGATCCATTGCATCAGCAAGAAGATTTTTGTCGTCGTTGCTTAACTTCGGCTTGGCAGCTGACCTTGCTAGTAGAGCTCGTTGGGCTTCGGAAACAGCCGGAGGCGCGATCTCACCGGTTAGCAGCCTGATCGGATCACCAAAGTCACCGCGCTGCAGTCGGGCGATGGCCCGGACACGAAACCTGTCGCCACGTGCCCAGCGCACCCATGCACTAGATCCATGAAAGCGCGGAGATCCTTCGTGACGGCCTGGACATCATCGTAAAGCGCCTTGGAACTCTTGGCTTCAGCGATATCAGCGTCGGTCAGCTCCTCGACCCTTTCCATGCCGCGCACCGATCCGCGCGCTCTCTGGATCATCTGGTTGATCAGAAGGTTCCCGTCATAAGCCCAATCCATAACCGGCCGCACGTGTTCACCGAAAAGCGCGTTGCCGCAGACAAGGTGGTGATCCAGGAACGATAGGGGCGCGCCAACTGTGAAAGAGTGAAGCCACAACGCCACCTTGGCCAGTTCCACGGCCATTGGGTTCAGGTCCACACCGTACACGCAGCGTTTTAGTATCATGCGACGTACGACGGCCTTGTTATCCAGATGGGCCGCGACGATAGGCCATTTATGATCTTTAGCCTCTTTAAGGATACGCTCCCGGATCGTTTCAATACGCGCAACGATCGGGGATACATACCCGAGGACGACAGTTTCCGAGGTTGCCATGACCTCAAGCACTCGGTCGGTCATCCAATCGACCAAGGTGACTAGGAAGTGCCCCGATCCCATTGCCGGATCGCAGACTTTTAGGTGCAGAATTGCCTCGGCGGGATCGAGTGATGCAAGCGCCTGAACGTTCTTCTCGGTTTCGGCCCTCATGCGAAAGGCGACCTCCGCCTCATCCGCCAATGGGCCAAGGGTCCGCGCAATGATCAATTGCACCAATTCGTCGGGCGTGTAGTAACTTCCTGAAGATTTTCGTCCGAAAGCGCTAAGGGCGACTTTGATACCAGCGCCTTCAGCCTCAAGTTTATGTTCGAGCAGGCGTTCATAAACGCTTCCGAGTTGCTGCACCGATAGATCGCGATAGTTTATATAACGCGGTTCGTGCACTTCGTCCGTGTCGCGTTCGTGACTTAGTGCGAAAACAATCTTTGCGACCGTCGCATCAGGTAATTGAACCCGCGTGAGAATTGTCGTCGCGTCGCGATCGAACAAGCCACCATTGTAGGGCGGAATGCCAAGATCGTCGTTGCCATCGGCGATGGCCGTGAAGATGGTCATCAGGCGCGGCCAGAGAGTTATCACATCCTTTGGGTAAGGAGTTCCGGCTGCCTCGCGCCTTGCGATATCGAACCGCATGCGCGTAAGACGGAATTTCGGCGTAAGGGCCGCTGTCGTCGGGGAGCAGATTGCGGTCCTCGGCATACAACACGAAAAGTAGGCGATACAGCAGGAACAGCGTACCTTGACGTACCTCGTCGAGATACGCTGCGGTTAGCCGATTCCTTGCGCAACGGATCGGCTTTGACGAGTGCATCTGCTAAAGTTGGGAAAACGTCGCTGAATACTTTTTGAGATAATGTTTTTGCGACCTTCGCTTCCCAGCGTTGACCCTCTCGCAAAGCTTCCTGATGAAAGCTCTCACCAGCGGCGTTACGCAAAAATGCGCTTCGCCGGAAAAGAACCACAAACAAGCGAAGTACGTGGTTGCGCCATTGGTATTCGTTGAAGCCATCTGGAGCTCTGTCGAGCAGGTCTGGCTCGCAACCCGCGACTTGCAAGGCTTTGCCGAGATCGATTTCTAGGAAATTTTCTGACGTTCCGGTCCCGGAATGAAAATAGAGTCGCCACAAACGACCGTTTGTCAGTATGCCCCATCGCAGCTTGCCAAGCGTGCGGTCATCGACACGCCGCAAGTAGCGCAGCATTTGCGATGAAGGTGTACCTTCCTCGTCCTTTCGTTCTTTTTAGACTCCCGACCAAGCGCACGTCCCCAGCGCTTCGCCTCGACAGATGCACAAGCCATGCTGGAATCGTTTCCAAGTATCAAGAGTTCCGGCCACCGCTTTCGTCGCGGCGTCAGGGTAGAGCAAAGCATCCGGAACATCGAGGCGGCGTTTCTCTGAAATGCTGGGCTGAGGATCGCGGTCCAGCCAGTTTAGGCTCTCGAGAAGTGGGTAGACCAAATCTGCCTCAGTCTGGGCCTCATTGGAGTTCTTGCGCGCCGCAACGGCGCTTAGCAGCGCTTTCGCCTTCTCGCGCCATGCCCCAAGAGTCGCATCGTCACACGAACGCCAGCTGTCCGTCTCCCGGATACCTTCTAACAAAAAGTCGCGCGTAAATAGCCGCCCGTCAAATCAACAGATACCCTCCCCGACTCCGGTAGGGGCAGTATCAAAGATAGGACCGACAAAGCAAGGTCGAGCGATCGACATTTAAGCTGGTACCGTTTCCTGTTCAATTCCCTATATACTCGAATAGCACGGGTTCTAGGCGGCAAGACCGACGCAAGTTGTGGCTGTAATGGATGATCACGTTTCTTTGGGGCGGAACGCGGTGTGCGAACAACGAGGCACAGGCAGCTCTTCCCTCAATCAAACCACCCCCGCCGCTTGAACCACAGCAGCGGCAGCACGCCGCTGGCGATCACGGCGAGCCAGGCCAGCGGGTAGCCGTAGGTCCAGTTGAATTCCGGGATGTTCTTGAAGTTCATGCCCCAGATTCCGACCAGGATGGTCGGCGGCACGCCGACCACCGAGACGATGGTCAGGATCTTGAACAGGTCGTTCTGCTGGATGTTGATGAAGCCCAGGATGGCGTCGAGCAGCAGCTGGATCTTGTCCGACAATCGCGACTCGTAGTCGCTGAGCGACACCACGTCCTTTGACACCGCCTCGAGCCGCCGTTTCGAGGCCGGCGTGATCCATTCGCTGCCGACCTCGCCGGCGAACGACGGCGATCCGGCCGACGTTCAGGAGAACGTCGCGCGCCTTGGCCAGGCGATCGGCCAGTTCGCCGACATTGGCCAGCGCCTCGCGCATCCTGCGGCTGGAGCGGACCGGCCGCTTGCTGCGCACGAGGCCGCCCTTGAACACGGACCGGGATAGACGTGTCGGCCGTCGCGCCAAGCTGCTCCAGCACGTCGGCGCCGCGATCCACCATCGCCTCGACCAGGCTGGTGAACACGCACATGCCGTTTTGCAGGTCGCCGTCGGTGTCCATCTCTTTGGCGACCTTGTCGAAGGTCGGCAGCGGCCAGAAGCGCACGGTCACCAGCACGCGCGGTCCGATGATGAAGCCGATCGAGGTGAGCTGCGCCTCCTTGCTCCTCGTCGATGCGGACGGAGGGCGAGCTCAGATAGAGCGTCTCGTGATCGAAGATCAGCCGGCTCGACGCCTCGATCTCGCCCAGCGATTCTTCCGATGGCACGCGGATGTTGAGCCGCCGCTCGACGAACGCCTTCTCCTCGATCGGACGGGCTCAGCAGGTCGATCCAGATGATCCCCGGCGGAAGATCGGCGCCGAGGCTTTGCCAATCGTCGGTCGGCCAGCGGTACAGTTTGAGCACCAATCAACTCCTGTCTTGCGGTGCGCGAGAGCGCTTCGGCGTTCCCCGGTGACATTAACAGTTACCGGCGGCGTTGGGTCCCTTGTTGTTTTGCCCGTCAGGCCCCGCCAAAACCCGCCGCCTGTTTTGCCCGACGAGTCAAGCACGCCCCGCGAAAATATCTATCTTTCCGAAAGCCGGAAATTATGATTTAACGAAGCCATCCCGCCCGCATGAGGGGCGAAACGCGATCGTCACGATTCGTGGTGCGGGCTGCGATGGACGCGGTCGTGCCGCAAGGCGTGCGGCGCAGTCGCGTACGGTCAAGTCGTGTGGTCGTGGTCCCCCGACGCTGGGATCAAGCTGGCGGTGATGATCCGCCGGCGACGGAGGCTAACAAGCCCGGTACTCCGGCGAGAGCGCGAAGCAGCCGTAAAACCATTGCGCAGGGAGTGCCGTGCGATTTCGGCCCTGCCTGACGACTTGTGGGCATTCTTCCTTTTCAGCCCACGAGGATTGCGGGTGCGGTTGAGCGCCCGGCATTCCCTGCGCCCTCTGCTTTCAGAGGGACACCGATAACGCAAGACCCGGACGCGAAATCGCGCCGCGGGAACGCGGAAGTGTGCTCGTCATTGCGAGCGCAGCGAAGCAATCCACGCCTCCGCGCGTGGCGCCATGGATTGCTTCGTCGCTTCCGCCTTCGCTCTTCGAGCTTCGGCGGACAAGCCGCTCCTCGCAATGACGACGGAGCTGCTGTTTGACATCTCGAATTCAGAAGCCGGCCCCAACGCGCCAGGCCGGGAAGCAACCGGTAACAATCTTCGGACGCGTCGGTCGCTTTCTTAACCGCGCGTTTACCATAAGAGCAGATGGTTATCCCGGATTAACGTTTCGGTTGCGGGTCCATGGCGCAGCGTCGGTTGAAGACAGATCAGTTCCAGAGCGGAAACGTCTTTTCGCTTCCCGAAGCGGCGTCCGCGCCCGACGGATCGAGCGAGGCGCTGGACCTGGTTTACCGGGCCGCGGACATGTTCCGCGACCTGGAAGAGCGCGCCCGCGACACCGAGGCGCGCGCGCATGCGATGTGCCGGGCGGCGTCGGACAAGCTGCGGCAGGCCGAAATGCGCGCCGAGGCCGTCGAACGGGCGCACCGCGAGCTTGCCAGCGCAGCGGACCAGAAGCTGTGTGAGGCCTCGAGCGCGCTCGAGCAGGCCGAGTCGCGGATCCGCGCTCAGGCCGACAGGCTGACCGCGGCGGAATTCCGCGCCCAGTCCGCCGAGGCGGAAACCAGACAGGCGAAGCGCGCGCTCGCGCTCGTCGAGGAAGCCATCCGGAAAAGGCTGCTGGCTTAGGTCTGTGGCGCGAGCTTTGTTTTCGTCATTGCGAGGAGCGCAAGCGACGAAGCAATCCATGACGCCGCTTGTGGATAGGTGGATTGCTTCGCTTCGCTCGCAATGACGAACCGGGGTGGCCACCCCATCCAGGCTTTGCTAGCCTGCAAACACGATCCATCCGCCAATCGAATCACCCACAACGCTCGCTCCCGATGACGTCGATTCCCACCATTTCCGTGCGCGTCTCCCGGACGGAACAAAGCATCCACAAAGGCACGCTCGCGATTGCGCGACTGGACCGTTCCCTGCGTCGTCGGCAGCGGCGGGCTGGTTGCAGCGTCAGTGAAGCGCGAGGGCGATCGCAAGACGCCGATCGGCGTCTTTCCGTTGCGCTATGGCCTGTTCAAGCCGGTGCCCGCGCTGCGCTTCCTCGGGAGCGTGAGCTTTCCGTTCGTGCCCTGTTCGGACGACATGATCTGGGAAGAGGGCGGCCCCGATTACAACAGGCTGGTGTATGCCGATGGCGCGGATCGCCTGGGCGACCGGCTCGCGCGTCCGCGCGACCACGATCTGTTCAACGTGATCGTGCCGATCGGCTACAACGACGCTGTCGCCGAGGCCGGCCGCGGCAGCGCGCTGTTCGTGCACGCCGCGCGTCCGGACATGAGCGGCACCGCGGGCTGCGTCGCGCTTCGGCCCGACGACCTGCACGAACTGGCGCGCCGGCTGCGGCCCGGCATGCTGATCGACATCGATTACGACGGCGCTCCGGCGCGGGTGGCGCAGGCGGATGGCGCGACGCCGATCGAGCAGGTCGCCTTTGCGGGTCTGCATCCCGGCCCGCGGCTGCTCGTGACCGGCGCGGTGCATGGCAACGAAATCTGCGGACCCTTGGCGATCGCGCGCGCCATCGCCGATTGCCGGTCCGGCAAACTGACGATCCGGCGCGGACAAGTGACGTTCGTTCCGATCGTGAACATGAAGGCTTTTCGTGCGAACACTCGCGAGGGCGATCGCAATCTCAATCGCGGCCTGCGCCAGCGCGCGACGCCGTCGGACAACGAGGATCTGGTCGGCAATGCCCTGTGCAAGCTGCTGGGCGAGCACGACGTGCTGCTGGACATCCATTCGTTCCGCTCGCAAGGCGAAGCGTTCGTGTTCGTGGGGCCAGAGGATAACAGCGGCGAGATCGAGCCGTTTCGCTTGTCCCGACAGGAAAGCGAATTCGCGCTGCGGCTGGGGCCGACAACCATCATGCATGGCTGGCTGCCGACCTACACCCGCGCCGCGCTGGAACGCCGCCGCCATGGAGGGCAGGGCGATCCCGCCGAGGGTGTCGGCACGACGGAATATATGCGGTCGGTCGGCGGCTATGGCGTGACCCTGGAATGCGGCCAGCACAGCGATCCCCGCGCCGTCGACATTGCCTACAGCGCCATCGTCAACGCGCTCGGCCATCTCGGGTTGATCGATGCGCGGCCTTCGCCGGCAAAAGTCGAAAAGGGCATCGAGATCGTCGATGCCGTGTTGTGCGATTCCGCCGGCGATCGTCTGGCGCGCGATTTCGTCACCGGCGACGCCGTGAGGTCGGGCGAAACCATCGCCGTCCGCGCCGATGGTTCGAAGTTGACGGCGCCGTCGGACGGCTTCGTGGTCTTCCCCGACCGCAACCCGCGCCCGCTGGACGTGATGTATTACTTCGGCGTGCGCAGCAAACGTTTCGGTTAGGCACGACCTATTGCGGCGTGCGC
This sequence comes from uncultured Alphaproteobacteria bacterium, assembly GCA_963732085.1. Taxonomy (GTDB): domain Bacteria; phylum Pseudomonadota; class Alphaproteobacteria; order Rhizobiales; family Xanthobacteraceae; genus Bradyrhizobium. The sequence goes on from CAVSYJ010000006.1 coordinate 104,620, forward strand.
CAGCCGCCGAGCATCGTCATGCCGCCTCTTCCGTCCGGCCGGATCACGACGCCAGCGAAACTGCCGGTGTGAACGCCGCGGCTGAAATTGAGCGGCGGCAGCACGCCGGTCGGGAAATCGTGCAGCGTCTCGATCGCGGCGATCAGGCCCGCGCGGCTGGCGCGCGCGCCCATCCGCTTCAGCCCTTCGATCAGCACGGCGGTCGCCGCGATCGCCGTCGGCGGCGTCGCAGCTCGACGAATGGCCCGGCCAGATCGGGAGCACCAGCCGCAACCGTTGATCGGTGGCTTGTTCCGGCGCGAGCGCTTCCGCTGGTCCCGCGAGCAGCCACGCGCCCGGCCGATGCAGCGAGATCGGCGGCGATGCGGCCGAAATCGGCGCCGGGCAGCACGATGATCGCATCGAGCGGCCCGGTCGCGTCGGGCGGAAGCAGCGCGGCGAGATCGTCGGCGGCGCGACGCCGCAGCATCGTTGCACCCCGGCGTTGCGCCTGATCGGCGACGGCATCGGCCACGCTTCCATCCGGCCCGACGACAGCGAGCCGCAACGGATGCGCGGTCTCGGCCGCCAACGCGTCGACCAGCACCCGCATCTGGTCCTCGAGCGGCGCGAGCAGATCGAACACATCGGGCGCAGGATGCATCGCAGCCGGCCGCAACGGTCCGATCACGGGCACGTCCGCTTCGATCTCGCCGATATCGTCCGGCCACAACGTCCCGACCAGTGCGAACACCTGATCGCTCGCCAGCAGCGAACGCAACGCGCTTGCGGCATCGTTGCCCGCATCGGCCGCGACCAGTCGCAAGCGGCGGCCGTAGATCGGCCCGGCCGCGGCCAGCGCACTCTCCAGTCCCGCGCGCATCGCCTGTCCCCGCGCCGCCGCCGGTCCGGACAATGGCAGCACAGCGCCGATGCGGATTTCATCGGCGCTGACGCCCGGATCGAGATCGGCCTCGGTCCCGACGATGCGCAGGTAATCGATCAGCGCCGCGGCCTGCGCCGGCGTCAGATGGTAACGCGGCATGCCTTGCCAGCGTGCGCCCCGTTGGGTCGATGCCTTCGCCGAGCGCGCGGGTGAGCGCGGCGTCATCGTAGGCCGGGCGGCCCGGCCGCGCCGACGATGCCTCCCGTGGCGCCGTCAATACGCGCCAGGTGATCGGTGGAATCGCCGCAGCGCCTTCGCGCCCGCCATGACCATCGGCGGCGTGGCATCCGGCGCAACGGCGAAGGTACGGGCTGAGCTGCGTGTTGCTGCCGGCAAAGGACGCGGCGATCTCGCCCCTCTCGCCGCCGTGGACGAAAATGCGCCGGCCGGATGCTGCGTCATCGCCCGCGGCGCGCGCCGCCATTGCGATCGCAAGCGCGCAGCCGGCAAGCAACAGCGCGCGGCGCATCCGCTAATGGGTCGACGATTGCAGCGCGAGCACGGCGCGGGCGATCGCCGCCGGCTCCGCCATCCCGAAGGCCTTGGTCCAGACGCCGGTCTCGACATTGCCGATGATCACGACGGTGCTGTGATCGAGCGGATCGGTGGTGTAGCCGGCGAGCCGATGCAGCAGCGGATCGATTTCGCCCGGTGCTCCCGTCAGGAAGCTCCAGCCGGGCTTGACGCCGAAATTGTCGGCGAACGCCTTCAACTCGGCGGGATGGTCATGCTGCGGATCGACCGACAGCGAGATCATGTTGATCGACCGCCCGACCTTGTCGCCGAGCAGGGTCTGCACTTGCGCGAGGTTGGCCGTGACCATCGGGCAGGTGTCCTTGCAGGTGGTCAGGATGAAGTTGATCAGCACGATCTTGCCGCTCAGGAGATCGTCGAAGAAATGCACCGGCCTGCCGTCCTGGGTGACGAGCAGCGGGTTCTGCATGTAGGCGCGCGCCGCGCTCGCGCCATCGGCCTTTGCCGCCGGGCCGGCGGCGTCGATCAGCGCATCGCCGACGATCCCGGGATCGTTGCCGTCGACATGGGTCCAGCCGCCGGCCTTGTCGTTATGGACCAAAACCAGCGGCACGTGCTCGAACGGATCGCTGAGCGGCTGGCCGAGCTTGTCGAGCAATTTCGCGATGTCGGGCAGCGCGCCGGTGACGAAGGTCCAGCCCGGCCCCGGCTGGAATTGCGCGCTGAACTCCTTCAGCCGTGCGGGCGTGTCGTTGGCAGGATCGATCGAGATGGAGATCAACTCGATGTCCTTGCCGATGCGCGCCGCAAGCCGGTCCTGCACCATGCGGAGGTTCGCCGTCAGCATCGAGCAGAAGCTGCTGCAGGACGTGAATACGAAATCGATGGCGACGGTTTTCCCGCGCACGAGGTCGTTGTAGAAGTTGAGCTTGTTGCCGTTCTGGTCGAGCACGGGAATATCCGGAATCACGGCGGCCGGCTGTTGCACGCCTTGCGTCGTGTCGTGATGCATGTGGGCCATGTCGTGCGCCGACGCGGGCAGCGCTACGGCCAACATGATTGCAAGGCCGGCTGCGATCCTGCTTCTCATGCGACGCTCCTCTGTTCACCGATACTCTGCGCTATCACGTTTCGCCGCAGCCAGAACGGCGCCTCGCGCCAGCGCCGCTCCATTGCATAATGGCGGTCGCGTTGCTCCAGATAGCGCAGCCAGGCGGCCTCGCGCCGCGCTGCCGCCGCCAGCAACGCGTCACGATCGCCGTCGAGCGCGCGCGCCGCCGCGACTGCGCCCTCGATGCCGCTCTGCAGCGCGACGAGAATGCCTTCGGAGGACAGCGGATCCTGGCTTGCCGCGGCATCGCCGAGCGCGAGCCAGTCGGCATCCCCGAAACGCTCGAGCCGGCCGCTCGCAGCGGGAACGATGAATGGCGGACCGGCGAGACCTGCGCCATAACGCAACGCGCGTGCGGCGGTGTGCTCGGCGCCGGCGAGCCGGTCGAGCCAGGCTTGCGTCGAAATTCCCGCCTCGCGCGCGAGATCGGCGTCGGTCATGAAGACGGTGACCAGGCGGTCCTGCGGCAGCGGGGCCGAGTACCACCATCCCTCCGGCACGGCTTCGACCAGGGTCGCGGCCGGCTCCGCATCGGCATCGGCGCGACGCGGAATATAGCCGACGAGAGCGATCATGCGATCAATCGCGTGGCGCTTCACGCCGCGCTGGCGGGCGAAGCTCGCGCTGCGGCCGGTGGCGTCGAGCACGATTCTCGCGGTCATCGCTCGCCCGCCGGCAAGGTGCAGGCGGAAGCCGCCGGACGGCAGCGCGTCGGAAGCGACGACGGTGGCCGTTGCGGATTGCGCCCCGGCGGCATGCGCCGTCCCCCGCAGCAGCGCGTCAAAGCGGCAGCGGTCGAGATGCCAGCCATGGCCGAAACGGTTGAAGATGAAATCGCGTCCCCACGGCTCCGCGCCGCCCCATGCCGACCAGCTTCCGACCGAGGGAAGGTGGCCTTCGGTTGCGATCGTCGCGCGCAGGCCCAGACCATCGAGCACGGGACGTACCGACGGCGGCAAAGTTTCGCCGACCGAAGGCCGCGCCCGCCCGGCATCGAGCAGCACGACCGCGATCCCCGACCGCGCGAGCGTCAGCGCGGCGGCGCAACCAGCCGGCCCGCCGCCGATGACGGCGACATCAGCGGTCTGCGGCAGATGTTGCATCCTGCGGTCCTCGTTCAATGCGGCGTGCCCATGCCGAAGACCTTGCCGTCCTTGCGGCGGTAGATCCGGTGCCGCACCGTAGCCGCCGGCTTCTCGGCCGGCCGTGCTGCTGCCATCAGCTGGACCTTCTCCTCGAGCAGGCAACCTTCATCGATCCACTTCGCCAAGACGTTGCCGCAGCTCAGGCCGCCGCTGTCCGGCACAATAGTACGGAAGTCGGTGGCCATCGCGCCGTTGCCGGCGAGCAGGCTCGCCATGATCGGGCTTGCCACCGAATCGAACTGCACGATCCAGCCGTTCTCCTCATTGCGGAGCGCGGCCATCAGCGCACGGTTGCCCTTGTCGAACCACCAATGCACGGACTGGGTCACAATGGCGCCGTTGTTGTCGGGATCGGGTCCGGTGATGCGGACGTTGTGACCGGTCTGTCCGACCTGACGCTGGCGCAGCGTGTCGATGACATAGTCCATCGCTTCCAGCGTTGTCTTGGTCTTTGCAGGCGTCTGGGCGAGAGAGACGCACCAGTCGCGCAGCAACTGCTCTTCGTCCGCCGTGAACACGTGGTACATCGGACCATTGAAGGACAGCAGCTCGAAGAACGGACTGGCGTCCGGACGTCCGGGGATGATGAGGCCGGAGTCCTGCAGCTGCTGCATGAAGCCGGCCGGATCCAGGAACCAGTCGTTGATCGCGGTATTGCCGAGCGTCTTCTCGCCATGGGTCTGGCTGGCGAAGGGCGCTTTTCGCTTGATCAGCGCAACTACCTGTTTGCCGAGATCCTGCATGTCGGCGAGAGCCGCGTTGATGGCATCCAACAGGCTGCCGAGCGTGCCGAAGGTGGCGTAGCCAGCCCAGATCCGCTCCCAGGCCTTCTGCATCGGCTCCGGCCCTTCGTTGGCCCTGATGCGATCGAGATAGATTTCGACGGCGCGTTTCGCCAATGCGCCGTGTCCCGCGGCAGCGTTGTCGATGCCGAGATGCAGCGAGTAGTACAGCGGATTGATGTCGAACGCCTTGAGCTGGCTCACGGTCGCTGCCAGGCCGATCGACGACCACTCCAGATACAGCGTCATGCCGAGAATTTCCGGCAGGAACTCGTCGTCGAACTGCGAGATCGCGAGCAGGAAGCAGGGCTGCGTGAAGGCCTCGTCGAGCAGGCGCGGATCGTCGGCGTAGGCACGTGTGTAAAGGTCGGGAAGATAGTAGTTCAGGCTCTTGAGCAGGTCGGTATAGACATTGGCGTGATTTTGCGCGGTGACGCCGTCGCCGAGCTCGTCCTGGCGGATTTGCGCCAGCAACTCGCCGACCTCGTCGACCGGGCCGTCGGGAATCGCCCGCCGCAGCCAGGCGCCGTCGAGTTGGTTGAACGGCCCCATCTGCAGGAGCGAATAGGCTTGCGCGGCACGGGTGCCGGCCGATAGATAGTTCGCCGGCTGAAAACCCTCGCTGTCCGGCTCATCCTTCGTGCGATCGTCGCTCAGCAATTTCGGATTGGCGGTGGTCTGGTTGTCGCGGACGAAATTGGCGTAGATCAGCTCCATGCGGGCGTCGAACGCTTCCTGGCTGAACGGGAAAGGGGTCCAGACCTCGTCGGCATCGGGATCCCGCATGTTCTGGCGGCCTTCCTCCAGATATTCATATACCAGCTGTCGTGCTCGCGGCGCGAAATCCGGATAGGAATCGATGTTCATCAGGTAATAGAAGAAGTCACGTTCGGTGCTGCCGAAATAGGGTGTACGCTCGCTTTCGACATAGACAGTGTTGCCGTTCACCTCTTGCTTCACGACGAAGCCGAAATGCGACCAGGCCGTCACCATCGCATTGTCGAGCGCGGGCGACACGTCCGGAATGCCGCGCGCCCAGGGCACCCGCACCGAAAGTTCGCGAGCCAGCGTGCCTTGCGCACCATCCTTGTAGATGGTCTTGACCCGGGCCAGTTCCTCTTCCGAGACGACGTCGTCCGGCCGGGCCGTCGGCCACCAGTTGGTGTTGCACTCGGCGAAATCGGACTGCCACGGCAGCGCCATGTGACGCGTGATGTCGCCCGGGGAGTTCGTCTTTGCGTCGATGCGGCACGGGCCGGACCACAGCGCGGGATCTCTCGCGATGAAGGTGATCTCGATGCCGGGATAGAACGGCGCGCCGATGCACGGCTCGAACGCCGCGCGGTTCAGCGCCTCCGGTTGCTGCGCGACCGGCAGCAGCTCGAGCGGTACGGGGTCCGCGGGTCCGGTGCCCCAGTCGTCCTCGAATTCGCCCTGCGCCCACGACTTCATGTTCGCGTATTGCCAGTCCGACAGCGTCAGCCAGGTGACGTAGTAGCCGCCGGGGATCGGCACGGTGTTGGCCGGCGTGACGTCCCATTGCTTCTTCGTGGTGCAGTCGTAAACCTTGTCGTTGATCGCGGTGGGATTCACGTCGGTGTCCGGAATGTCTTCCGTGGTCTGTGGCTCGCCGCCGTCGCCGGACATTTGCGGCATGAAGCGGTAGCTGGCAAAGGGCAGGCTCTCCGGCGTGTCGGCCGCGTGCGGCGTCGCCGGCACCAGGTTCGGCGGGCGCAGCCGTCCGAAGATGTGCTGACGCGCGCCGGCCGCTTCGACCTCTTCGCTCTTGCTCTTGTTGTGCAACAGCGCGAACAGGCGGCTATGCACCATCGCGAAGTCGTTGTTGGTGTTGGCGCCGTGATGCTGGAAGGCGGTGCGATTGAGCCACGTGATACCGTCGAGGCGCGCCAGGATCGGATAGATGTCGTCCTTGAACGACACCTTGCGCGTGGCGAGTTGGCCACCGTTCTGCTTCTTCTCCCACGTCTCCATGGCGGTTTCGTAGAGCGTCGTGATCATCTGGTGGTCCGGCGCGAATTTCGGCGGAGCCACGATCACCCAGGCGCCGTCCCGCACGTCCATCGCCTTGCCGCCGATCCGCACCTCCGCCGTCACCGGACCGTCGGAGGTGTCGTCGAACCAGTAATCGTTGTTGGCATAGTAGTTGTTGTCCATCAGCACGCCGATGTCGTTGCCGGGGATCAGCGACTCGCTGCGGCCGTAGCCGCCAAGCACGAGCAGCCGGCCGCTGTCGTCGACCTGAAGCGTGCCAAGCGCCACCGTCGCCTTGTCGCTCTGCAGCTTGTTCACCAGCTGATCGTCTTTCGCGCAATTCCACCAACCGTCGCGGGAGCCTGCCGCCTGAGCGACGTTCTTCGGCGGACTGTTCGAATAGGGCAGCGGCCCAATGGTGCCGGTGTCCAGCTGAACGGGCGCGCCGCCGGGCTTGATCGAGCTCGGACCGGGATCGATGACGAGCCGCTTCCGTCGCTCCACGGGATCCATGATCTCCTGGTTGCGCAGCGGCGTCTCGTTCGGATTGTACTTGTAGAAATTGGGATACTGGCTCTGCCAGAACCGGCCAAGGAAGGTGTTGTAGCTCGCCTTGGCGTTGGCGAGGTGCACCGTCCAGGTGATGTCGACCTTGTCGTCCGCGGTGACCTCGCCGAGGCAGACACTGTCCTTGTCGAAGGCATAGATGCGGAATCGCGCGGCCTGCCGCTTGATCTTTCCCGCCTTGTCCTTGAAGCCTGTGGCCGGCGCCACGGTCTGGCCCGGCGTCTCGGGTCCGATGAAGAACTCGGTCGGGCTGTTGCCGATCCGCGCGATGCCGACTCCGGGATAGATCTGGCAATACGCGATTTTGCCGGTGTCGATCTGCGCCATGCTAGCCTCCGCTGCCCTGTATTTCCAATTTCACTGCGTGTCCGCGGGTGCAACCGCCACAAGCCGCCCTGCGACCGGCGCAAGCGCGACTGACGGCGCCTCCACGAACACGTAATAGTTTCCGGCAACCGGCACGCTGATGTCGGCTCGATAGGCGCCGCCGCCGAGCGGCTGCGCCGGGCTGCGGCCCGCGTTCTGGCCCGGAATCGCAAAGCTGACGACGCGCGCGTCGCGCACGCTGCTCACCGGCAAGCCGGTTTGCGGATCGACAAGCCGGAATTGCACGGCGAGCGGCTGGCCGGCGCGCGGCGTGCCGTTCAGCGCGAGATCAGTGACGAGCGGCGTCCGCGCCACCTCGTCGCTTGCAGCATCCGGGTCGATGCGCGTCTCGAAGCACTGCACGGTGCGCGGCGTCTCGGTGTAGAACACGACGTCGTAGCTGCCGGCGCGCGGCAGTTGCGCAATGGTGCGGTATACGCCCGGCTCGACCTCGCGCAGCCGGCGGTCGAGGATCGTCACCGCGCGCGGCTCGCGTCCATAGGTGGAGAAGCTTTCCGAGGGCGCGGCCATGCCTTCGCGGTAATAATAGATGATGCGCTCGCCGGGATTGGCGATCACGATGCCGTCGCCGCCCGGCACCGCCGCCATGACATCGGCGCGGACCGGCGCGCTGACGGCGCCGAGCGCAAGCTGCCCGACGCCGACGCTCACCGCGCTCGGCTTGCGGCCTTCGACGCCGATCTGGTCGAGCGGAAAGGCGTCGACGAATTCGCTGGCGCGGCGGCGCACGAACATCACGCGATCGGAGAAGCCAATGGCGTCGGGCTCGCCGGCGACCTCGAACCGCTGCACGATGCGATCGGTGGCGGTATCGACCACCACGATCTCTCCGGTCTGCGGACTTGTCGCGACCAGGAAGCGTTCGCCCGGCGCGAACCGCAGCGCGGAGGTCCCTGCAGGTCCGGCGATGGTGGCGCCCTTGAACTCCGAGGCCGCGCTCACGGCCGTGATGCTGCCATCGGAAGCCGCGGCGTAGGCGCGTCGCGCCAGCGCGGACCAGGTGAGCGCAACCGGACCGTGGCCGGTCGGCACGGTGCGTGTGACCTGCCGTGTCGCGAGGTCGATCACGCTCACCGTATCGCTTGCGGCGTTGCTGACGAAGGCGACCTGGCCCTGCGCGTCGATGGCGATGTCATGCGCGCCGCCGCCGGTCGAGAGGCGCAGCGGCGCCTCGGCCGGCTTCGCGAGGTCGATCAGCGCAACGCCGCTGTCGGTCTCGGCCGCGCCGGACGTGATGCGGTAGGAAGCAAGCAGCAGGCGGCCGTCGCCGGAGAGCGCCAATCGCGCCGCGCCGGGCAGCTCGATCGTGGTTGTGTTGCTCCAGTCCCTGGTGTCGATCAGCGCGATCCGGCCGGCCGAAGGCTGCGCCACGGCAAGAACGGTCTGATCCGGCGTGAGCGCCCAGTCGGTGGCCGTGGCATCGAAGGTGGCAAGTCCGGCAAGCCGCGAGCCGCCGAAGCCGATCCGCGGATCGATCACGAGCACGCTGGCGTCGCTTGCCAGCGCAAGGATGTAGAAGGTGTTGAGGTCGAGCGCCGGCACCGCCAGACTCGCGCCGCGCACGAAGGTGGCTGCGATGCGCCGGCACTGACGCTCGTCGAGCCGGTCGCCCGGCACGTGCGGCACCAGCCAGGCCGCGGGCTTCGCGCCGCGCAGCGGCGCATCGTTCTTGCCGGTGGTGAGCGTGAAGGCGAACGCGGCCTCGCGCCCCGCGGACGGCGGCCGGTCCGATTTCAGTGCCGACAACGCGAAGCCGACGCGGATGCCGGCGGACTCCGCCTGTTCCGCCGACGCCGCGCCGTGAGCGCCGCACAGTGCGAGCGGCAGCAACAGCGACGCCGCAAGGGCAGCCGCGCGCGTGCGTCGCCGCTGCACCCCATGCGTCATTGCAGCAGTCCGACGGCACGCCGGTTGAATGTCCTGATGCGCGGTGGCAGCGGCGCCAGCCTTGCGGAACTCGCGGGCCGCGCCCCGAGCAGCACCATCGCTTCGGGCCGTGGCCTGGCAGCGCCGGGAGCCTGCCATGTCGCGACACCGCCATTCGGCGAGGAGGCCTCGAGGGAACCAGGCGCGCTATTGAGCGTGACCGACCATCGTCCGTCTGCGCCGACCGTCACGATGATCGGTGTGCCGTCGGCCTTGAGCTCGATCGTCGACGCAGGGACGCGGTCGCCGGCCGCGCGTGCGGGGCGCACCGTGACGTGACCTGAGACCGTGACCTTGCCGTCGTTGCCGGGCTTGGTCACGCTGGTCACGACCACCGTATCCGGGAAGGCGCCCGATCCTGTCCCGGGCGCGACGCGGAACAATCCCCAGAAGCCGACCTGGAACTGGTCGGCGGTCCAGGAGCGATACACATAATCGCCGGGCACCTTGCCGGCGCCGCCGGAGGAGTCGATCACGACGTCGAAATGCGAGGTCGCGCCGTAACCGCTGGTCACGCCGACGAATGGCGAGGTCTTGTTGTCGCCGATCGCGGTCGAGTTGTTGATGTAAGGCTCGGCCTGCCAGACGTGGCCGCTGAGCTCGAACACCTGCTGATTGTCGCCATTGCCGCCGGCGTGCAGCAGCCGAAAGCGCGCCGGCATGCCGGCGGGCGCGCGGAAGATCGGCGTCTGCGGGTCGCCGCCCGTCAATGCGTTGGCGATGTACTGGCTGGTGTCCACATTGGCCCAGTTGACGCCGCCGAGAGTTCGAGAGATCGGCGGCCACGAGATTGCTCCAGTTGGCAACGGACGCGCCGAGCGCACCGGTGGAATTCGTCAACAGCTGGCCGTAGCGGTAGATCGCCGGCTCGGTCCGGTAGTTGACCGCCGAAAGGGCGTTGCCGGCCGTGTAGTTCGACAGGCCGTTCAGGAGAATGTCGGCGTCGTCCTGCCCGATCAGGATGAAGTCGCGGAACGGCGATCCTTCCCTTGGAAACACCGTCGCCGACATGTGGCTGTCGGGATCCTCGACGAAGCTCGAACCCGCCGGCTCGACCACGAGACCGCCGAACAGGCCGCGATAGGGATGGTTGAGCGGATCGGCAGGCATCAGATTGACCGCGCCGAATTCGACCGGCGTTGCCTTTGCGCCGTTCGGTCCGGCCTCGATCGTCCCCGCGTACCAGGTGTAGGTCCGGCTCGTGCCCGGCGCCACGGTGGAGACCTTGTTGTTGCCGAGGTTGACGCCGTTGCCGTTGGCAACGTCGAGCGCCAGCAATTGCGGATGCAACCCGACATTCGTCGAGGGCAGCAGATTGATCTTGCTGTAGGGGTTCGTATAGGGGACGCCGGGCCGCGCGCCCGGCAGCGCCGTCGTGAAGGTCGACGCGGTCGGGTCGACGGCATTGGTCAGGGTGACCTGCACCACGTCGCCTGCCGCCACGCGCAGCACCAGCGGCTCGACCTTGACGCCCTGCTTCAGCAGGCCGCCGGCGACGGCAACGCAGCCCGTCGAATTGGGCAGGCACAGATCCTCGTTACGCACATAGATGATGGCTTTGGGATCGTTCAGGACCTCGTCGGCCGCGAATCCGCCGATCAGGGTCAGGCCGCGGCCGTTGTAGGTGAGGGCCGCGCCGCTTCCGAGCGCCTGGGTGATGGTCAGCGCGGTGACGGCGAACTGACGCACGCAAGGCGCGCCGCTGCCGCATTGCTGGGAGACCGTGGGCGGCGTGAAGGGCAGGCTCGCCGGTGCCGGATTGGACGGCAGCGGCTTGAGATCGCTCTGCGTTGTCTCATAGGCGCGCAGCAGTCCCCACAAGCCGTTGCTCATCCCTTCCAGGGAAGCGCCGGTGCTGTAGAGATAGTCGCCGCTGCGCGGCGGCGTGACATGCAGCTCGAAATGTTCGCTGAGCAGCGCGAGCTGGCTCTCGCGCCAGCCGGAATTCGGATTGTACGGTTCGAACTTCCACGGCAGGCCATGCGTGACGACGTTGTGCATGGTGGTGAAGCCACCCGACAACAGCCGGATCTGCACCGGGTCCTGCGGATAGGCGCGCAGCAGCGGCGTGTAAGGATCCTCGTTCTTCATGCCGCCGCTGATCGGCGTCTTCGGGAAGATGAAGCAGGCGCTGCCGGTACAGTTCGGGTTGATGTTGCTTCCGCCCGCCGGCTGCATCGCAAACTGCACGTTGCGGCCGGGGATGGACGCGTAGGACCAGGCCGCGTCGCCGGCCTGCGGCGCGTTCAGAGCTGCCCCATTGAGCCGCAACGGCAACGGTTCGTTGCGATAGTTCATCGAGAACGTGCCGGATCCGAAATCCGCAATGACCAGCGGCTGGACGCCGTTCGCATTGGTCGCGGGATTGGTCGCATTGCCGTTGTCGGTCCAGCCCGTATAGCCGTTTGCTCCGGGAGTGACGCAGCCCGGTGCGTATGGGGGTGTTGTGTAGCAGTCCGGTTGCGACCGGCTCGCATTGCCGTAGACGAGCTGGGTGTCGGCCCAGGCCAACGCGAACTCGCGGTAGCTCTTCTCGGGCCCGCCGGCCGGCGGCAGGATGTTGGCGGCGTAGCTCGTCGGCCCGCCGTCGTCGCGTCCCTGTCCGAGCGGCGCGCCGTCCGGTTTCGTCCAGGTCGATCCTTTCGGTTCGATCAGCACGCCGCCATAGAGCCCGGTCTCCTGGTGGGTGGAGGGCGAGAAATGATCGTGGGTGAACACGGTCATGTACGACCGCTCGCGCGGCAGGTCCTTCAGCGGATCGACGTACCAGAGCCGCACGGTGGCCTGCGCGCCCACCCATTCCTGGCTGTTCGTCGTCGGACCGTTGCCGAGCGCAGGAATCGGCTTTGCCGTCAGCTGCTGCCGAGCCGAGCCGGCAGGACAGCTTCGCGGCACGTCGGACCGGCCGGACACCACGTCAATCAGGCCGGACGGTATGCAGAGTCCCTTGGGCTTGTTGTTGTTGATCGCATCGATGCGGTCGCGCACTTCCTGCGGACTGAACGTGCCGTCTTCGTAGTTGAAGCCGTTGGCGGCGCCGTCGGCCGCCAGCACGTCGAACTTCACCAGATGGATGTGCTGGCCGATGATGTCGGTCGGGGTCCGCACCTGGTAGTCGTCGAGCTCGTAGTAGGACGGCACCAGATTGGACTGCCAGTATTCGACGGTCTCGCCGTTGTTGGCGCGCACGAACAGCGGCTCCGGCGGCCTGGTGCCGTCGATCAGCGATTTGATGTCGCTCCACAGCGCCATCATGCGCTGCTGCGGATAGTGCCAGCCCGCCTTGTTGAAGACCGTGTCGATCTGCACGTCGGCGCCCTTGTAGAGGCGACGCTGTACGCCCGCTTGATCGGGTGGCGTCGGATTGGCAAAGGGCGCGCCGGAGGCGCGGGGCGCGCCGGTCTCGATGAAGCTGGCCGGCGTGCCCTCGGGCGTGATGCCGGCATGGTTGCGCTGCTCGTGCGCCTTCATGGCGAGTTGTTCGACCAGCGTGCCTTCCTCGGGCAGGCGGATCGCGTCGATGCTGTCGAGATTCTTGGTGTAGTCGGTCTGGCTGTGCACCTCTGTTGCAACGTGGCCGCCGAGCGCCAGATGGCGCGGCAGGCCGCCGTCGAGCTCCTGCCCCTGGTCCTTTGCGAAGGCCAGCGGCGGATGCGGCGCGCGATGGCCGGCGAGGCCCGGCACGAAGAACGGATAGCCCGGGTTGGTGTCGGGCGTCTTGGCGAAATGCACCTGGCCGTCGGCGATCTCGACCGCGGCCGGGACCGGCGCGATGGCATAGGTCGGCAGCGGCACGACGGCCGGCGTCGGCGTGCCGGTCTTGATCTCGGGATCGGGCAGCGCGCGGCTGCCGTGCCGGGGACGCCCGTTGTCGTCGAGTTCGGTGCCGAGCTCGAGCGTGTCGTGGACGCGGAATAGCGCCCACATGCCCGAGGCGAAGTGTGGATAGAAGTGGCAATGGAAGATCGAATCGCCCGCCGTCAGGTTCTGGTTGCCGGCGCCGGCATAGACGAGCTCCATCGAGAAGGTCGATCCCGGACCGATGGCCTGGCTGTCGAGATAGCTGCTGCCCGGCTGATCGGGCGCGAACAGCCATTGATGCGCATGGTGATGATGCACGTGATGAACGGAGGCGCCGGCGTGCAACACGCGGAAGATCGTGTGATCGCCGAGATAGGCGTGATAAACGTTCGACGGATCGTCAGGAAAGAACGCCTTGGTCGGCTTCATGCGCGCCGTCTCGGTGTTCTTGCAGCCGCTCGTGCTCCAGTTCGATGCGGTGACGGTACCCGCCGTCACGTTGCCCGACGACGTCGCCATGTTCGACAGCCAGTTGTCGACGCAGTTCAGGTTCGCGGGAACGTCGACCACGATGCCGGGATCGCCGCCCGGCCATGAACTCAGGAAGAACTCCTCGAATTTGCATTCGGGACAATCGGCTGATGGCCCGATCTTGAGCCGGTTCGCCAGGATCTCGTTGACGATTCCCGACGCGCCGTAATTGATGGCAAAGCCGTCGCCGCCGCCGCTGACCACGAGATTGGTGCCGGCATGGGTGTAGTAGTCGGGAAAGGCCTGAACCAGATCGAGCGACTCGGAGTAGATCGACGTGATCTCGCGGAACGGCGCCTCGCGATCCGGCAACAGCGTCGGATTGGCGGTCGGCCGGCTGCCCTTCGGAAAGCGGCCGTGGCGCGGGCCGGTGATCAGCGCGGTGACGTCGGTGGCGACGATCTCGTCGCCCTGGGCCATGCTCAACACTGGCGCGCCGCTGCGCGGACCGGAGGCAAAGACGGCGTCGTAGTTGATCAGCGGCTGTCCGTTCTGGAAGCCGGTGGTCGCCTGCGCGAGGTCGGCATTGGAGACCTGGCTGCGATACCATTCCGCGCCCTTCGGCTCGACGTTGACCGCGCCGAACAACCCCGCCATCTGCTGGGTGGTGCCGAAGCCGTTGAAGTCGCCGGCCGGGCTGTACAGCAGGTAGGTGCCTTCGGCCGGCGCGTAGAGCGTGTAGGTGATCTTGCCGCCGGAGGCGACCTGTCCGCTCGGATTGGCGCCGGCATCGAAGCCGTCGTCCGTGATTGATGTCGCGGGTTCCAGACCCGTGACGTGGATGGAGGCGGTGCGGGTGGCCGGCTGCTGCAGGCTCGTCGGGGCCGACGCGAGAAGATTCTGGAAGTCGATCCTGAGGCAATCGCCGACATTGACGCGCAGCACCAGGGGACGCGGCCGCTTGTCGGGGCGGAGCTGGACATTGCCGGCCGCAACAGGCTGCGACTTATCGATCGCCACCACATCGCCGCGCAACGCGTAGATCATGCCCTCCGGCCGGTTGGTTCCGAGCCGGTTGATCATCATCGGCTGGTCGAAGGCGACGACGTCCGCATGCATGGTGCGGCGCCCATCGCATGAGGCCGCATCCGCGGGCCTGACGCCGGACAGGCCAAGCGCGCCGAGCGTCATCGCCGTGATCATCAGATTGTAATGAAGGCGTGAAAATACCGACGTGCCCGACATGGCTGCGGCCCTCCCCCGGGCGCTGGATGCAATTCCAGCGTGTTATTCCCGAAATCAACCATAGGTGACGTTTTCGAATTGGACAAGAAATGATTGATTACAACCAGATGACGAGCCCCGCCGCATCGGAAACTCCGCGAACTGCTGCTGAGGAGGGGCGTGGTTCCGATTGGACGAACGCGGGCCGTCTCATTGCACCGGGCTACAGGTTCAGAGGGCCAAGCCCCGCGGCTTCACGCCACGACTTTGGCCAATCCTGTCCAGTCGAAGTTCACGCCATGGCCGGGGCGATCGGGCGCCAGCGCCTTGCCGCCGTCGAGCACGAGCGGATGCTCGATGTAGCGGTCGAGGCCGAAGCCGTGCGCTTCCAGATAGAAGCGGTTCGGACAGGCGGCGAGCAGGTGCACGGTGATGTCATGTGCGCCGTGGCTGGTGACGGGAAGATTGAAGGCCTCGGCGAGCCGCGCGATCTTCATGAACGAGGTGATGCCGCCGCAATTGGTCACGTCGGGCTCGGGATAGGACACCGCGCCGGCCGCGATGTAGTTCTTGAACTCCCACAGCGAGCGCAGGTTCTCGCCGGCCGCGATCGGCACGCCGCCCGCCGCGAGAATGCGCGCATGGCCGGCGACGTCGTCGGGGATGATCGGCTCCTCCAGCCAGGTCAGGTCGTAAGGTTGGAACGCGCGGGCGGCGCGGATCGCTTCCTCGACGCTCCATTTCATGTTGGCGTCCGCCATCAGCGGAAAGCCTTCGCCGAGATGGGCCCGCATCGCCTTCACGCGCGCGACGTCGGAGGCGAGATCGGGCCGGCCGACCTTCATCTTGATGGCGCGAAAACCCTTGGCGAGGTTGTCGTCGGTCTGTTTCAGCAGCGCCTCGACGGAGAGATCGAGGTCGATGCCGCCGGCATAGCACGGCACGCGCGGGTCGAAGCCGCCGAGCAGCCGCCACAGTGGCGTCCCGGCGCGTCGCGCCTTCAGATCCCACAGCGCGATGTCGACGGCCGAGAGCGCGAGCACGACCGGCCCGCCGCGGCCGCCATAGTGCAGGCCCCACCAGATGCGATGCCAGATCGCCTCGATATCGTCGGCATCGCAGTCGCGGATCAACTCGGGCACCTCGCGGCGCAGGATGTCGGCGATCGCGCCGCCGTTGCGTCCGACCGTGTAGGTGTAACCCGTGCCCTCGGCGCCGTCGGCATCCTTCACACGAACAGTGATCAGCTCGAACGCGGTGATCTCGCCATGCGTGGAGTCCGACAGCGTGACCGGCAGCGGGATGCGGTAATGCCCGGTCTCGATTTTATCGATGCGCGCCATCGTGTGCCTGCGTCCTCTTCAGGCATCTGACAACAGGCACTGGCCAAGCACAACAGCAGGAGCCGCGTCGCAGGGCGGCTATGCGGACTTCAAGAAGGGAGAAAGGGAGCTACGGCCGTCGGCTCGCCAGGAATCCGACCTCGTGCGGCGAGTCCAGCCGCGCGGTGTGCCGCGCCTTGGGAAGCGGGGTCGGCATGATGCTCATCTCGATTGCAGGGTCGGTGGTGCGCTGCTTCTTGCCGGTCTTCGCGGTCCTGGTCCGCTCGATGCGCTTGGCCTGGGCGATGTCGGCGAACGCCTTCTCGAACTTGTGCATGCGGTAGAGGACGATGCCGCGGTCGATATAGGCGGCGGTGAATTTCGGATCGAGCCGGATGGCGCGGTCGAAATCGGCGATCGCGTTGTCGAGATCGCCGGAGCGATACGCGAAGATGCCGCGCTCGCGAAACGCCTTGGCATCCGGCGGAGGCGCGATCTCGAGCGGCGGACCGAGTGGAGGCGCCGGCTCGGTCACCATGACGGACGCGGGCACGATGTCGGCGCGCGGCACGTCGGTGTTTTCCGCCTTGTCGACCGAGGCGGCGTCAACCCTGATAATGTCAGTCTTGATGATGTCAGTCTTGGGCGGAGTCACCGGGATCGAGACGGTCGCGACCTGCCTGGCGCGGCGCATCGACCGGCGTGTGCGTAGCCTCGAAAGGCTCGCGTACGCTGGCGGTGATATCATTCATCATGGACGCGACCTGGCCGATCGGCGCGCTCAGCGCCTCCGACATCTGCTGGAACAGGAGATATCCGCCGACCGACGCCGCCGAGATGAAACCGAGCGCCACCACAAAGGAGGTGACCGCGACCAGGCGATGCATGACGGCCTGCTTGCCGAGTTGCTTCTTCTCGTCCTCGGCGAGGTCGAGCAGATGGTCGTAGGTCGCGCGCTGATCGGGATCGGCAAGGATCTCGTTGGCGCGGACGATCTGTCTGAATTTGAAGCCTGCGTCGGGATCGCCGGGATGAAGGTCGGGGTGGGTTCCCTTGACGGCGCGACGGAACGCGCCTCTCAGCTCTTCGGAGTCATCGCGCGGAAGAGCTCCGAGCAAATCGTACAACGTATCCATCGGCGAACTCACGGCTACTCAACTGAACTATCTCCACCGAATTTCCCGCCGCGAATTCGTTGTGGAGTACCGTGCGCTGATGCTGTGGGGTGTGCCTGTGGACGGCGGCAAAAAGATGACTGAATTGTGCACGTTAACCATTTCGCCGCCTGATTGCCGGCCTGCGGACGGAGGCGTTAACGATTGGCCGCCTCGGTTTCGCAGCGGCTGGCGGCCTGCAGCCGGGCGAGATGCTCGCGGACACGCTTTTCGGCCGCCTGGTAGCACTGCCGCTCATATTCGATCTTCAGCTTGGCCCACAGATCCGGGTCGGCGGTCTTCAGATCGCCGCGGCGGAACACGCAATCGGGAGGGGATTGCGGCGAAAGAAGCGCTGCCTCGGGCCGGCAAAGCTGTGCTTCTGCATGGGCTTGCGGGGTGGTCGTTGCGGAAGTGGGTTCCGGCGGCGAGCCCTGCGCACATCCCGCCAGCACAAAAGCGAGCGCCAGCGGCACGCCTCGCCTCCAGCGCGGCCGCTCGTGTCCTGATCTGCCGGGCATCGCTCGGTTCAAGCCTCGTTCGCGCTCATCTCGCTGCGGATGCAGCAGTGGCGCCTGGGCCGCCGACCAAGCTGGCGCACCATGAGTGCAAAGCTTGAAGCAGGTCTTAACAATTAAGGTTAACGCGCACTTAAGTTCCGATAGGGTGCGGCCGCCGAGGGCCAAGCGATGAACAGCAAATTGAAAAAACGACATTCAAGATCGTCGGCCGTCGTCGCGTTGGGCCTGATCGCAATCGGATCGTTGCTGCCGGTCGATGCGCGCGCCGAGCAGACATTCTCGTTCGACACCACACCGGGCAGCCTGCCGAAAATTGCGGTGCCCTCGCATTATGCGATCGAGCTCGCACCGGACTTGCAGGCGCTGACGGCCGAGGGCAGCGAGGTCATCGATATCGAGGTCCGCGAGACCACCTGGCGGCTGCAGCTCAATGCCGCCAATCTCGCGATCGCGGAGGCCTCGATCGACGACGGCGCGCAGCGCGCCGAGGTCGCGCTCGATCCGAGGGCCGAGACGGCGACGCTGACTTTCGCGACAGCGTTGACGAAAGGACCGCACAGGTTGCGGCTCGCCTTCACCGCGAAGATCAATCCGTTCGGCCGCGGCCTGTTCTTCGCCGACTATCCGACCGAGACCGGCACCAAGCGGATGATCTCGACCCAGCTCGAGCCCGCGGATGCGCGGCGGATCTTTCCCTGCTGGGACGAGCCCGTGTTCCGGGCGACGTTCGCGCTGACGGTCACCGTGCCGCAGAACTTCCTCGCGGTCAGCAACATGCCGATTGCGAAGGAAGAGCCGCTGGCCGAGGGCAAGAAGCGCGTCGTCTTTCCGCCGACGCCGAAAATGTCGAGCTATCTGTTCGTGCTCAGCGCGGGCGAGCTGGAGCGGATCACGGCCGACGCCGGCGGTGTCACCGTCGGCGTCGTCGCGACAGCGGGCAAAGCCGAGAAGGGGCGCTTCGCGCTGGAGAACGCCGTCAAGCTGCTCGACTGGTACAACGATTATTTCGGCAGCAAATATCCGCTGCCCAAGCTCGACCTGATCGCGGTGCCCGGCGGATTCGGCGGCGCGATGGAAAATTGGGGCGGCATCACCTTCTTCGAAAGCCGGCTGCTGTTCGATCCCGCGACCACGCCGGATAGCGCGCGGCGGCGTATCTTCAGCGTGCTCGCGCACGAGATGGCGCACCAATGGTTCGGCGATCTCGTCACCACCGCGTGGTGGGACAATCTCTGGCTCAACGAGGGCTTCGCCAGCTGGATGCAGGAGAAGGCCGCCGAGCATTTCTATCCGCAATGGAAGAGCTGGCTCAACGGCTACAATCAGAAGCAGCTTGCGCTGTCGCTCGATGCGCGCCGCACCTCGCATCCGATCCAGCAGCCGGTCGCCGACCACAGCGTGGCGATGACGGCGTTCGACCCGATCACCTACAACAAGGGTCAGGCCTTCATCCGCATGCTGGAGAATTATCTCGGCGAGGACGCGTTCCGCGACGGCATCCGGCATTACATGCAAGCGCATGCCTACAGCAATGCGACCACGGCCGATCTCTGGCAGGCGCTGGAGCGCGCAACCGGCAAGCAGGTCAGCGCGATCGCGGCGTCCTTTACCGAGCAGGAAGGCGTGCCGCTGGTGATCGCGGAAACGGCGTGCAACGGCGATGCGCAGCACCTGACCTTGAAGCAGGAACGCTTCACCATCATTCCTTCGCAGGCCAACGCCACCTTGCCGCCGCTGCATTGGCAGGTGCCGGTGACGATAGGCAAGGTTGGCACGACGGAGCCGCAAAAGCTTCTGCTCGATGGCAACGCCGAGATCGCTGCCGGCAAATGCGGCGAGGCGGTGAAAGTCAATTTCGGCGACATCGGTTATTACCGGGTCCAGTATGGCGAGAGGCTGCGCGACGCGCTGACAAGGCAATTCGCCCAGATGACGCCGGAAGACCGCGTCAATTTCCTCGCCGATGACTGGGCGATGGTGCAGGCCGGCCGTGCCGAGCCGGCTTCCTAGTTCGCGCTGGTCGACGCGTTGGGGGCAAACGATGCTCGCGCGGTCTGGGATCAGGTGCTCAACATTTTCGGCGCGCTCGATCGTCTGGCGCGCGAGCGCCCCGAGCAGCCGGCGCTGGAAGCTTACGCGAGGGCGAAGCTGAGGCCGGTGCTCGACCGGCTCGGTTGGGACGGCAGCGGGGCGGGCGATGACGACGAGACGCTGCTGCGCGCGAGCCTGATCGGGATGCTGGGCGATCTCCGCGATGCCGATACCGTCGCTGAAGCGCGACGGCGCTTCGCCGCCTTTCCGAACGACCCGAAATCGCTGCCGCCGGCGCTGCGCGAGGTTGTCGCCCATGTCGTCGGCGTGTCGGCACGCCGCGAGGACTACGATGCGCTGCTGTCGCTCGCGCGCAAGAGTAAGGAGACCAATGAGCGCGTGCGCTATTACTACGCCGCAGCGGGCGCGCGCGATGACGCGCTGGCGCAGGACACGCTGGCGCTCACGCTGACAAAGGAATTGCCCAGCACCCTCGTGAACGGCCTGATCAACGAAGTCGCTGCATCAGGCTGGCATCGCGAGCTGGCGTGGGATTTCGTGCAGAAGAACCTGGCCGCGCTGACCGCGCGGCAGGGGCCGGACTTTCCGCAGGAGTTCGTGCCGAACTTCATGACGAATTTCTCCGACGAGGCGCATGCCGATACGCTGCGGCAATTCGCGCCGGCGCAGGAAACGCTCGGCGGCCGGGTGATGACGTCGCGGGCGCTGGAAGCGATCGCAATCTCCGCCGATCTGAAAGCGCGCGCTCTGCCGGCGATCGATGCCTGGATCAAGGCGCATCCGTCGAAGCAGTGAGAGGGGCTTTAATGATTTCTTAAAATTCGACGCGCGCATTCATGCTGAAGGGCGGCTTAAATTTTATGGTTAGCCAATCCTCACCGCTCAGTCTTTCTTAAGCTTTCCCGCCGATCTTGGTTAACGGTTCGTACCGGTAACAAGTGCGGGTTGTGTCGTGAAAAAAGTCTCAGTGGCTGCTTTCGCTTTGCTTGTGAGTTCGGGCTTCGCCCATGCGGCCGACATGCCGATGGCCCCGTTGCCGGTCAAGCTGTGGACCTGGACCGGTCTTTATTTGGGCGGTCATTTCGGCGGCGGCTGGGGCGATGCGGCCGTTACCGATCCCGCGGGGGCCGCGATCTACGGCAACAATGTGCGCAGCGATGCCGTATTCGCAGGCGTGCAAGCCGGCTACAACTGGCAGGTCCCCAACACCTTCTTCGTGCTCGGCGTCGAAACCGATGTCAGCGCGATCGGCGCCAACGGCAGCGGCACGTGTCTCGCCTCATCCGGCTACTTCATCTCGGCAAATTGCCGCACGCGTCCCGATCTCGGCGGCACGTTGACCGGCCGCGCCGGCTACGCCATCGGCCCGGGCGGCCATACCCTGATTTACGCCAAGGGCGGTCTCGCCTGGCTCGACGATCGCATCGACATCACCACTAACGGGCTCTATCCGCCGCTGCAGACGAGCTTCAACGGCGTGCGCTGGGGCTGGACCGCCGGCGGCGGTGTCGAGCGCGCGCTGACGCCGGCCTGGTCGTTCAGGGTCGAATATGATTACGCCAAATTCGGCGATCTCACGATCCCGACGCCGCAAAGTTTCCAGCAGGTGATTCCGGGCTCGCCGTTCGGCTACCTTCCGACACCAGGCGGCACTGCGACGATGAGTCAGAATCTGCAAACCGTCAAAGTCGGTCTGAACTACAAGATCGGCGAAGGCATGTATTCGCAATGGGCGCCGTCGCCGGCCGACTATCATCTGCGTGGCGCCACCGATGCCGCGGTCGTCCCGGCGGCGCAATTCGAATTCGGCGGGCGCGTCTGGTATTCGTCCGGACGCTTCCAGAAGGATCTCGGCGGTCTCTCCGATCAGAGCATGTCGAATCTTCTGGTCTCGCGGCTGACCTATGACTCGACGGCGGTCACCGGCGAACTGTTCGGCCGCATCGATACCCCGATCAATGTCTTCCTCAAGGGCTTCGTCGGCGGCGGCAAGCTCACCTCCGGCAACATGAACGATGAGGATTGGGTCATCTTCGATGAGTCTGTGCCTTATTCCAATACGTCGTCGAACGTGAAAGGCGATCTCGCCTATGCCACCATCGACGCCGGTTATTCGGTGTTCAAGGGACCGAACGCCAATGTCGGCGGCTTCGTCGGCTTCAACTATTACCGCGAGAACAAGCAGGCCTATGGCTGCGCGCAGATCGCCAATGGTTTCTCCGACTGCGTTCCCAGCATTTCCAATTCCGTGCTCGGCATCGTCGAAGACGACAAATGGTATTCGTTCCGTCTCGGCGTCAACGGCGTGTTCACGGTCTGGGACCGCCTCAAGCTCACGGCCGACGCCGCCTGGCTGCCGTTCGTGACGTTCAATGGAATCGACAACCATCTGCTGCGCACCGACGTGAGCAACACGGTCTCGACCGAGACCGGCGGCGGGCAGGGCTTCCAGCTCGAGGCGATCCTGTCCTATGCCTTCGCCAACGGCCTCAACCTCGGCGCCGGCGGCCGCTACTGGTCGATGTGGGCGCCCGGCGCCTACACCAACATCTTCGGCACGCCGTGCCCGTGCCAGACGTTGCCAGTCCGCACCGAGCGCTACGGCGTCTTCGCGCAGGCGTCCTACAAGTTCGACGTGCTGCAATAGGATTTGCGGGCCTCTCATCCTGAGCGAAATGACGGGCCTCGCCGGCCTTGGCCCCGCGGCCGTTGAATGTGACGTTGCGCACATACCGCTGCGGCTGCCCGGCCTATTCCTGAGCCACACGGACATGAAGCCGCTCCGTATGGACACCCCACGGATCATTTCAGGAAAGGATATCGTCATGAAGAAGCTGCTCTTGACCATTGCGACCGTCTCCGCGCTGGCCGCGGTTGCCTCTGCGCCCGCCGAAGCGCGCAGCCTGCGTCCGCATCACGGCGTCGGTATCGGCATGGGCCGCGGCGCCGCGGTCGCCGCCGCTGCGACGGCCGCTGCTATTGCCGCCGAGGCCTATGGCTACGGCTATGCGCCTTACGGCTACTATTACGGCACGCCAGCGGTGTACGGCGCCCCGGGCTACTACGCCTACTGATATCGAAGCGATGGCTCGCGGATGCCGCGAGCCATCCTCGCCTTGTGAGGCGCTTGCGTCGCGCGCGCCGCCCGCTATATCAGCGGCGTCATGCCCGACTTCCACGGCGTCTTCCCCTATCTCGTCTCCCCCATCGATGCGGCCGGCCATATCCGCGAGGATGTGCTTGGCCAGGCTTTGCGATGATTTGATCGCATCAGGCGTGCATGGGCTCACGCCGCTCGGCTCGACCGGCGAGTTCGCCTATCTCGACAGCGACCAGCGCACTGCCGTGGTGCGCACCACGATCGCAGCGGCGAAAGGCCGCGTGCCCGTGGTGGCGGGCGTGGTCTCGACCTCGACGGCGGATGCGGTGGCGCAGGCGCGGTCGTATCAGAAGCTTGGCGCCAACGGCATCCTTGCAATCCTCGAAGCCTATTTTCCGCTGGCCGATGCGCAGATCGAATCCTATTTCCGCAGCATTGCGGACGCGGTCGACATTCCCGTGGTGATCTACACCAACCCGCAATTCCAGCGCTCCGACCTGACGCTCGACGTGATCGCGCGGCTCGCGAGCCATCCGCGCATCGGCTACATCAAGGATGCCTCGACCAACACCGGCCGGCTGCTCTCGATCATCAATCGCTGCGGCGACAGCATCAAGGTGTTCTCGGCGTCTGCGCATATTCCGGCCGCCGTGATGCTGATCGGCGGGTATGGGTGGATGGCAGGTCCCGCCTGCATCATTCCGAAGCAAAGCGTTGCGCTCTATGATCTCTGCAAGGCCAAGCGCTGGGATGAGGCGATGGCGCTGCAGCGAAAACTCTGGCGCATCAACGAAGCCTTCGCGCGCTTCAATCTCGCCGCCTGCATCAAGGCCGGGCTTGCGATCCAGGGCTACGACGTCGGCGATCCCGTTCCGCCGCAGGCCGCGCTCACAGTGGAGCAGCGCAAGGCGGTCGAAGCCGCGCTCAAAGACGTGGCCTGAAACAGAACTCAATTCAAAGAAACTCGAAGGACAAACTGATGAACATTCTTCCCGGCAATCTGCGTTTTGGTGCGGGCAAGCCCGTCAAGCGTCTGGAAGACCAGCGGCTGCTCACCGGGAAGGGACAGTTCATCGACGACAAGCCGGAAGACGGCGCGCTGTGGCTGCATGTGCTGCGCTCGCCGCATGCGCACGCGAAAATCAAGTCGATCGATACGAAAGCCGCCGCCGCGATGGACGGTGTTGCGGCCGTGTTCACCGGTGTCGACCTGATCAAGGATGACATCGGCACCATTCCGACACTCTCGGTGTTCCAGCGGCCGGACGGCAAGCCGATGACGGTGCCGCCGCGCCGTCTGCTGGCGCATGAGATCGTGCGCTTCGCCGGTGAGCCCGTCGCGGCCGTGGTGGCATCATCGCGCTTGCTGGCGCAGAGCGCGGCGGAGACGATTGAAGTCGAGTATGATGTGTTGCCGGCGGTGGTCGATCCGCTGGAGGCGATCAAACCCGGCGCGCCCATGGTTTGGCCGGAGGCGCCGGACAACATCGTCGCTGCCATGAGCTATGGCGACGCCGCCAAGGTGGAAGAGGCGTTTGCAAAAGCGGCGCACAGGGTTTCGCTGGATATTGTCAGCCAGCGGCTGGTGCCGTCGGCGATGGAGCCGCGCTCGACCATTGCCGAGGTCGAGAAGAAGACCGGGCGGCTGCTGTTGTATGTGCAGTCACAAACGCCGGCTTCGACCCGCGACATTCTCGCCGACTCCGTGCTGAAGCGGCCCAAGGAAAGCATCCGCGTGCTGGTCGGCGATATCGGTGGTGGCTTCGGCCACAAGACCAGCCTTTATCCCGAGGACGGCATCGTCGCCTATGCCGCGACCAAGCTGAACAGGAAGATCCGCTGGCGCGGCGACCGCACCGACGATTTCGTCGGGGGCACCCATGGCCGCGACCTCACCTCGACCGGCGAGTTCGCGCTCGACGAGAAGGGCCGCGTGCTGGCCTATCGCGTGCGCTCGGTCGGCGGCACCGGCGCCTATTCCACCGGAGCGGGCAACGTCATTCCGCTGGTGCTCGGGCCGTTCGTGCAGAGCGGCGTCTACGATTTGCCGCTGGTGCATTACGAGGTGAAGTCGGTGATGACCAACACCGCGCCGGTCGGCGCCTATCGCGGCGCGGGCCGGCCCGAAGGCGTGTTCATCGTCGAGCGGTTGATGGATGCGGCCGCGCGCCAGACCGGCATCGATCCGCGCACGATCCGCAAGGTGAACTACGTCAAACCGGCGCAGCTGCCCTACACCAACGCGGTCGGCCAGGTCTACGATTCCGGCGCGTTCGCGCACATGCTCGACCGCGCAGTGAAATTGTCCGACTGGGACGGTTTCAATGCGCGCAAGCGCGCGGCGAGGAAGAAAGGCCTGCTCTATGGCCGCGGGCTGACCAGCTACATCGAATGGACCGGCGGCCGCGTGCATAATGAAAAGGTGTCGTTGCATGCGACCGCCGAGGGTCGCGTCGTGCTGCATTCCGGCACCATGGCGATGGGGCAGGGGCTGCAGACAACCTACACCCAGATGATGTCGGACAGCCTCGGCATTGCCATGGACAAGATCGATGTCATTCAAGGTGACACTGATCTCGCCACCGGCTTCGGCAGCGTCGGCTCGCGCTCGCTGTTCGTTGGCGGCACGGCGGTTGCGGTCTCCGCCAACGATCTCATCACCAAGGCGCGCGAGAAGGCATCTCACCTGCTCGAGACCTCGATCGAGGACATCGAATATCGCGATGGGCAGCTGACCGTGGTCGGCACGGACAAGCGCATCAGCTCTGTTCGAGATCGCGCAAAAGGAAGACGGCGCGAAACTGTCGGTCGACAGCGAGGGCGAGGTCGACGGGCCGAGCTGGCCGAATGGCACGCACATCTGCGAGGTCGAGATCGATCCCGAAACCGGCGTCACGCGCGTCGTCCGCTACACCACGGTCGACGACGTCGGCCGCGCCGTCAATCCGATGCTGGTGACGGGCCAGGTGCATGGCGGCGTCGCGCAGGGCATCGGGCAGGCGCTCTATGAAGGCGTGGCCTATGATGCCGAAGGCCAGCTGCTGACCGCGAGCTATCAGGATTACTGTCTGCCGCGCGCCGACGACGTTCCGCCGATCGCGGTGACGCTGGACGAGACCGCGCCCTGCCGCACCAACCCGCTCGGCGCCAAGGGCTGTGGCGAGTCGGGCGCGATCGGCGGGCCGCCATGCATCGCCAACGGCGTGATGGATGCGCTTTCCGAGTTCGGCATCACGCAACTGCCGACGCCGCTGACGCCGCAGAAGGTCTGGAAGGCGATTCAAGAGGCGAAGGCGCGGGCGTAACGGCTGGGTTGAACCACTCGCGCTGTCCGTGCGACACACGCGTACCTTAAATAGCCGCTTTTGGGCGGCTTTGGTTGTTTCCTGACAGGTTCGATCTGTTACGTTGCCGACGGCAAGTTACGGGAGATTTCGATGCGCAAGTTCTTCACCGTGTTGGCGACGCTGGCGACGCTGAGCCTGACCAATTGCGGCTACAACGCGATTCAGACCAATGACGAGCAGGTCAAAGCCAACTGGTCGGAGGTGGTCAACCAGTACCAGCGCCGCGCCGATCTGGTGCCGAACCTCGTCAATTCGGTGAAGGGCTTTGCGCAGCAGGAAAAGGACGTGCTGCTCGGCGTCACCAATGCGCGCTCCAAGGTCGGCAGCATCCAGGTGACGCCGGAAGTGCTGAACGACCCCGCCGCCTTCCAGAAATTCCAGCAGGCCCAGGGTGAGCTTTCCAGCGCGTTGCAGAAGCTGCTGGTTGTGACCGAGAATTATCCGCAGCTCAAGTCCGACGCGCTATTCCACGACCTGATGTCGCAACTTGAAGGCACCGAGAACCGCATCACCGTGGCGCGCAACCGCTACATCAAGTCGGTGCAGGATTATAACGTCGGCATCCGCACCTTCCCGAACAATCTGACGGCGATGGTGTTCGGCTACAAGGAGAAGCCGAACTTCACGGTCGAGAACGAGAAGGAAATCTCCTCGGCGCCGAAGGTGGATTTCGGCACCAAATAATCCGGAGATCAATCTCTTGCGCGTGATATCGGCAGCCCGGGCATTCGTCCTCGCGCTTTTGCTGTGCTGGACGCAGGCGGCGCTCGCCGACGTCGCAGTACCGCAACTGACCGGCCGCGTGGTCGACATCACAAACACCTTGTCGAGCAGCGACATCGCGGCGCAGTCGTCGCGGCTGCAGGATCTGCAGCGGCGCAAGGGCAGCCAGATCGCGGTGCTGATCGTGCCGACCACCGCGCCCGAGACAATCGAGCAGTTCTCGATTCGCGTCGCTGAAGCCTGGAAGATCGGCCGCAAGAAGATCGACGACGGCGCGCTGCTGGTCGTCGCCAAGGACGACCATAAGCTGCGCATCGAGGTCGGCTATGGCCTCGAGGGCGCGCTGACCGACGTCACGTCGCGGCGCATCATCGACGAGACGATCGTGCCGCGCTTTCGGAGCGGCGATTTCTCCGGCGGCATTGCCGCCGGCGTCACGCGCATGATCGGTGTGATCGACGGCGAACCGCTGCCGGCGCCGGCGCCGGAGGTGTCCCACGGATCGGACGACCTCTTGCTCACGTTTCTCAATCCGCTCAATCCGTTCACGCTTTTCTTCGTCTTCGCTGTCGGCGCAATTACCCGGGGCCTGCTCGGGCGCTTGCTCGGCTCGGCGATCACCGGTGGCGTGATGGGCGCCTTCGTGTGGTATTCTCTAGGATCGATCGGCTTCGCGACGCTGGCGAGCGCCATCGTTGCCGCGCTCACCTTCTTTGCGGAGAATCTCTCCGCGGCGAACCAGAATTATCAGCGCAGCCATCGTGGCAGTGGCGGTTCGTCGAGCGGTTCCGGCTCCAGTTGGAGCGGCGGTGGCTGGTCGAGCGGCAGCTCCAGCTCGAGTTCGAGCGACGGCGGTTTCAGCGGCGGGGGCGGCAGCTTTGGTGGCGGCGGCGCCTCGGGGAGCTGGTAGTCATGGGCATCGGGCGGATCGCACGGCATCTCATCGAGCATCGCTGGCGCGTGCGGCGGATCTTCACGCCCGCCGTGCTTGATAACATCGAGCAGGCGATCAAGGCGGGCGAGGCCACCCATTGCGGACAGCTGCGCTTCGTCGTGGAGGGCGCGCTCGATGGCTGGCCGCTGTTCCGCAATCAGGGCGCGCGGGAGCGCGCGCTCGACATCTTCTCGCATTTGCGGATCTGGGACACCGCACACAATAATGGCGTCCTGATCTATCTCTTGCTCGCCGACCGCACGGTCGAGATCGTCGCCGACCGCGGCGTCGATGCCAAGGTCGGCGCGGCAGGCTGGGAATCGATCTGCCGCGACATGGAGACTGATTTCCGGAGCGGGCAATTCAAGACCGGCGTCCTCAAGGGAATCGCGGCGGTGTCGCGCCAGCTCGCGAAGTATTTTCCGCCCGATGCGCATCCGCGCAACGAGTTGCCGGACAAGCCGCTCGTGATCTGAGTTTCAGGCCGATTTCCGGTTGTTCAATTCGAGCAGCGCGCGTCGCGCCGCGCTGTTCAACTCGGCGAGCGAGGTGCGTCCCTCGCGGGCGCATTCGATCAAGCGCTCGGCGATGAATTTGCGGCTCGCGTGATCGCCGCCGTGCGGCATCTCCCGGCAAATCTCTTCCAGCACGACATCCATGTTCGCCCTGGTGCGGTCGTCGAACTCGTCCATTCCCGCATTTCCCCTGCTGCGCAACGTGATGGTATCGTTCTTGCCGGCGTGAAATACGTGCGACTTTGGTCGTGATAGCAGGGCGCCGTGCGCTCCTTCTGTCCAGAAGTGCACACAAGGACGGGAAATGCGTAACCCGTTCGGGCGTAACGTTAAGCCTTCGCGCTCGACCGCTGTCCGACCCTCGCCAACCACGCGACGATATTGCCGTTCGCCGGATCGAGCGGCTGGCCGACCTGATTGCCGAATTCGAGCCAGCAATAGAGCATGATGTCGGCGAGCGTGAAGCGCTTGCCGCAGATATATTCGCGCTTGTCGTCCATCTGGCCGTTCAGCCATTGCAGGCGGTCTGGCCGCGACCTTCTTCAATCCGGGCGAGGCTTCGGGAACGACGACAATCCGCTTCTCGAAGAATTTTTGCCCCTCGCCGTAGCGATAGCCGTTGGCCAGCGGCTCGGCGATGTTGAGGTCGATCCGGCGCGTCCACATCCGGCATTCTGCCCGCTCCTGCGGGCTCGCTCCGATCATCGGCGGGGTCGGATGCGTCTCCTCCAGATATTCGCAGATCGCGACGACCTCGGAGACATAGTGGCCGTTGTCGAGCTCCAGGGTGGGCATCTGGCCGTGCGGGTTGCGGTTCAGATGCGCGGCCTCGCGGTTCTCGCCGCCGCGCAGATCGACGGTCTGCCGGGGCATTTCGATGCCCTTCTCCGCCATGAACATGCGGACGATGCGCGGATTGGGTCCGATCGAGTTGTAGAGCTTCATGATGTATTCTCCCCCGCGTTGTTGCTGCGTTTCAACAGCTGGCCGGAGGGTTTGTCAAACGATCCGGCTGCGCCTAGTGCCGCCGATCTGAAGTCCCTGACCCACTCGCCGCAAATCCGGTTCAGGGACTTCAGATCGAAAGCGGCACTAGAATCATAGATTTGCTAGTGCCCATGACTTTCCGAAGTCCGCGAAAAGGTCTTGCGGCGATGGAGCGCGGACTTCGGAACGTGGGCACTAGGCCGACATTCGCCGGGCCTCGGCCCCAAAAGCCACCCGGAAAAATTCCTAAAATTTCGGTAAGGCCCCCGCCGGATGGTCGCCAGGTAAGGAATTGGCAAGGAATGAAAGTTACCAAATAGTCAATCAATTCCGGAGAATTGCACGTGAGCGAACAGTCTCAAGCCCAGGACACGGCGAAGGTCGAGGCGAGCGCCGCGACGGCCAATGTCGCCAAGATCGAGTCCCCGGCGATTGCGCCCGACCATGAGGCACCGAAGGCGGACGCGCCCAAAGTGGATGCGCCGAAGACCGAGGTCCCCAAGGTCGAGGCGAGCACGCCCGGCGCACCCGGTACCGCCGGCAAGATGCTGATCATGTCGCCCGGCGACCGCGCCTGGCGCGGCGAGAACGGCGCGAAGGCTGACGCAGAACATACGCCCGCCAAGCGTCGCCTTGGCGCGATGGCCGCGGTGGTCGCTCTGGCGATCATTGCGGGCGCGGCCGGCGGTGCGTTCGCAACCATGGGGATGATGCATACGGCCGATGCGGTCGCCATCGCTCCCGCCCCGGCGAATGGCGCGCTGGATGCGGCGATCGCGCGTATCGATGCCGAGGTGGTCGCGCTGAAGAACGGCCTCGATCACACCTCGAAGACGGCGCTGACCCAGTTCAACAAGACGACCGATCGCCTCGATCGAATCGAGAAGGCGCAGGCCGAGCCGAGTGCCAAGATCGCCAAGCTTTCGGAAGCGGTCGAGAAGCTGCGCGCTGCGCCTCTGCCCGTCGTCGCCACCGCTGCGCCCGCTATGGTCGCGCCGGCTGCGCCGAAGGAAGTCACCGGCTCGGTGACGCCGCCTGCTGTTGCAGCCGCCGCACCTCCAATTGCGGCTCCTGCCGCTGCGGCTCCTGCGGCTGCGCCGGCAACCCCGCCGAAGCCCGAAGTCGGCCGCCTTCCGACCATCGAAGGCTGGTCTCTCGCCGACGTCGGCTATGGCGGCGCGTTGATCCGCAATCACCGCGGAACCTGGGAAGTCTATGCCGGCGACCGCATTCCAGGCCTCGGCCGCATCGACGCCATCCGCAAGCAGGATGGCCACTGGGTGGTTGTCACCGAAAAGGGCCTGATCGTCGCGCGCTGAGAACAGTCCCTCACTGTGACGTGACGCTTTTGGCTTGAATAGCCATGATCTCATGGTGTTAGTCAGGGCATGCGCTCTGGCCCGCCACTGCTCGCCATCGTTGTTCTGCTGATCGGGGCGTGGTCTGCACACGCCGCTTCCGACGCGCCGCTCGAACGCGGCGCCGCCATCATCGATCCCGGTGCATTGCGCGAGCTTGATGGTGGCCGCTTTGGTTTGACGCGCATCATGATGCCGGCGCGTTCGGCTGATACCGCCCTGACCAACGCGCAATTGTTCGCGCTGCCGTCGATGGCGCAGGTCGCCAGGGCGCTGGATGCGGATGTCGAGCGCTACATCGAACGGCACAAGGCTGAGCACCCCGATGAGAGTATCGGCGTTGGCCCTGATTTCGCGTTTCAGCTGTTCGACCGCGCGCAGCTCTATTCCACCGATACGCGCTTCGTGCTGTCCGGCATCGTCAACCGCATGGACCGCGCCTATGTCGCGCCGGAGAGTTGCGGCGAAATCCGCCTGATCTATCGGCTGACCCAGACCAACGCGGCTGTCATCGGCGAGGCTGCCGTGACGCCGCGGCTGCCGATGACGCTGAATGTGGTGCTGAAGGCGAAGGCCGATAGCGAGCGCGATCACCTGCGCCGAGATCGCACGGCGCTGGCTTGCTGCGGGAAGTCTGACTGCGACAGGCGCGGAACTGGCTGGGACGTTGACTGCGCCAGGCGGCGCGCTCGATTCCGTCCGGCCCGAGAACATCGACCGCATCGAGACCAATCTGCAGATCGCACACGCGCCGAAATCGGCTCTGCGCGATTTCCGTACCGATTACCTGATGAAGGTATTCAAATTCGATGTCGCCTCCGCCTCTTTCGTCGAATCGCCGCTGGAGGACCAGATCGACCGCGACCTCCTGCTGAAGGACGACAAGCTCGCGCGCGAGTTCAAGACATGGCTGCTCGCGCCGGAACATTTTTCCGAACTCGACCGCGGCACCGTGCTGATCCCCGACAAATTCCTTGCAACAAGTGCTGTTGCGCCGACGCCGACCGGCTTCGTGCCGTCGCAGTTGATGCCGGCTTATGGCCTCGTTGCCGGTGAGAGCGGCAAGCCCGTGTTCACCGAAGATGACGTCGTCGGCGCGTTGAAGAACGCGGCGGAGCGCGGCTTTGCCCTGCAAAACATCAGCTCGGTCGCCGGCTTCGCGCGCCGGCTCAACGATGTCAGCTGCGCCGGCTGCCATCAAACCCGCGGCATCGGCGGCTTCCATTTTCCCGGCGTCGACTGGATGGCGGCGAAGCCGTCGAATGCGACCGTGGTGCCGGCCTCGCCGCATTTCTTCGGCGATCAGGTGCGCCGCCGCGATATCCTCACCGCGTTCCGCGACGGCAAGTCGCCGGATTTTTCCAAAGGCTTCGCCAGCCGTCCGCAATCGCGCGGCAGCGCCGAGCTTGCCGGTACCGAGTATGAAGATGGTTGGGGCGCGCATTGTTACGTGCAGCGCGCACGCACGAGTGAGAACGACAAGAGCTTCCGGTCCTGGACCTGCGCCGAAGGGCTCGCCTGCGAAGCCGCCACGCCCGCGACGCGCATGGGCATGTGTTTTGTGAAGACGCGGTAGCTGTTCTCCCTCGCCCTGAAGGGGGAGGGTCGGCGAGGGGGTCGAGCCAACGTCTCAGCCGCTTGAATCTGATCCCCTCGCGGTTTGCGCTATCGCGCAAACCGACCTCCCCTTTTCAAGGGGAGGTTAAGGTCGACCCAGATTGACAGTAGGCTTACCAATCTGTTTCATCGCCGACAACGAGATCCCCGGGACTTGAAACATGGACGAGGTCATCATCATCGGCGCCGGCGTCGGCGGCCTGACGCTCGGACTGAGCCTGCACAAGGCCGGGATTCCCTGCCGCGTTTACGAATCCGTTCCCGGAGGTGCGCGCGATCGGCGTCGGCATCAATCTGTTGCCGCATGCGACCAGGGAACTCGCCGCGCTCGGGCTGGAGCAAGCGCTGGCGAAAGTCGCAATCGCGACAAAGGACGCGACCTTCTTCAACCGCTTTGGGCAATTGATCTACCAGGAGCCGCTCGGCCGCGCCGCCGGCTACGAGCATCCGCAATTCTCGATCCATCGCGGCGATCTGCAGATGGTGCTGCTCGACGCGTTCCGCGAGCGCGCCGGCGCCGATCGTGTCGTTCTCAATCGCCATTGTCTCGGCGTCGAGCAGGATGAGGCCGGAGTCACGGCGACTTTTTCGGATGGCCCTGATGGCAAGGAGCGCTTCACCGTGCGCGGCGGCGTCGCGATCGCCTGCGACGGCATCAATTCGGCGGTGCGCAAGCAGTTCTTTCCCGACGAAGGCGAGCCGCGCTATTCCGGCGTCAACATGTGGCGCGGCGTGACGCGGTGGAAGCCGATGCTGTCGGGCGCGAGCATGGTGCGCGCGGGCTGGCTGTCGCATGGCAAGATGGTGATCTACCCGATCCGCGAGGCCGGCGCCGACGGCCTGCAGCTGATCAACTGGGTCGCCGAGATCGAGACACCGAACTATCGCAAGCGCGACTGGAACCGCGCCGGCTCGCTCGACGATTTCATCGGTCCGTTCTCGGACTGGCATTTCGACTGGCTCGACGTTCCCGCCTTCATCCGCGCCGCCGATCACGTGCTGGAATTTCCGATGGTCGACCAGGACCCGCTGCCGCGCTGGAGCTTCGGCCGGATAACCCTGCTCGGCGATGCCGCCCATCCCATGGTGCCGCGCGGTTCGAACGGCGCCGGTCAGGCAATCCTCGACGCAAAGGCGCTGACATCAGCGCTGGCCGAGACCGCCGATCCCGTCGCGGCGCTTGCGGCTTACGAGCAGCAGCGGCTGGAAGCGACGACCCGCATTGTGCTTGACCAACCGCACCAATCCGCCGGATGCGATCCTGCGCGAGGTGTTCCAGCGCACCCACGACCAGCCGTTCAAGACCATCGACGACGTCATCAGCCGCGAGGAGCTGGTCGCGCTGTCCGACGGCTACAAACGTATCGCGGGTTATTCTAAGGACGCCTTGCGCGGGTGATTGCGCGCGCTAGGCTGGCTGACCAATCCAAGCGACCGAAGAGTCGCGACGCAGCCGACAGGGGAGGGAGCCATGGCGAATTCCGGCAACACGGGCAGCGGGCCCGTGATCGATATCGTCGATTTCATCGACCGTCAGCCGGTCGGCGGATTCCAGATCAAGCTGCTCCTGATGTGCGCGGCGGTGCTGTTTCTCGACGGCTTCGACACCCAGGCCATCGGCTATGTCGCACCGGCGCTCGCCAAGGAATGGGGCCTGACGACGCGCGCCGCGCTCGGTCCGGTCTTCAGCGCCGGCCTGTTCGGATTGATGATCGGTGCACTGGTGTTCGGCCCGCTCGCCGATCGCGTCGGACGCAAGACGATCATCATCCTCTCGACCGCCGCCTTCGGCATCGGCGCGCTTGCCACCGTGCTGGCGCATGACATCACCACACTGCTCGTGATCCGCTTCCTGACCGGGCTCGGGCTTGGCGGCGCGATGCCGAACGCGATCGCC
Source organism: uncultured Alphaproteobacteria bacterium (assembly GCA_963732085.1). Classification (GTDB taxonomy): domain Bacteria; phylum Pseudomonadota; class Alphaproteobacteria; order Rhizobiales; family Xanthobacteraceae; genus Bradyrhizobium. The sequence goes on from CAVSYJ010000006.1 coordinate 138,952, forward strand.
ATGACGGCGGAATACAATCCGCATCGCCGCCGCGCCACCATGGTGATGATCATGTTCTGCGGCTTCTCGATCGGCGCCGCGCTCGGCGGCTTCCTCGCGGCCGACCTGATTCCGCGCTTCGGCTGGCGCTCGGTGTTCCTGGTCGGCGGCATTGCGCCGCTGATCCTGGTGCCGATCCTCGTGTGGCGGCTGCCGGAATCCGTGCGCTTTGTCGCGGCGACCGGCCATGCGCACTGAGCGCGTCGCGGAGTTGCTCAGGGTGATCAGCCCGAGCACCAGTTTCGCGCCGGGCGCCCAGTTCGTCGTGCACGAAGCCCGTCTCGGCGGCGTGCCGGTGCTGCATCTGTTCCGGGAGGGCCGGACCGCCGTGACACTGTTGCTCTGGATCATATTCTTCATGAGCCTGCTCGACATCTATTTCCTCGCCAGCTGGCTGCCGACGGTGCTCAACGATCTCGGCGCCTCGGTGTCGACGGCGGTGCTGATCGGCTCGATGCTGCAGGTCGGTGGCGTGGTCGGCACTTTCGCGCTCGGCAGCATCATTGACCGCTTCTCGTTTCGAGCGCTGGCGCTGGTCTATCTCGGCGCGGTGTTCGCGGTCGCCGCGATCGGCCAGCTCGGCCACGCAGCGATCCCGGTCTCGATCGCGATCTTCGCGGCGGGCTTTTGCGTCGTCGGCGGCCAGATCGCCGCAAACGCGCTCACCGCCAACTACTACCCGACCTCGGTCCGCGCCACCGGCGTCGGTTGGGCGCTTGGCATCGGCCGGATCGGCTCGATCATCGGCCCGTTGGTCGCCGGCGTCCTGATCGACGCGAAATGGAGCACCGGGGCGCTGTTCATGGCGGCGGCGGCCGCCGCGGCCTGCGCGGCGCTGGCGTCGCTGCTGCTAAGCCGGCTTGCCATGGAGAGTGCGCAAACGTCATCGATCGATGCTACATTGAAGCCGGCGACCACAGCCCGGACTTGAACGGTTCGGGCGTCACAGGGAGCGGCCGATGAGCTCTTCCGATCAGGACAACAAGCAGCGCAATCGCGAGATTGCCGAGAACGAGGCTGCGCGCCAGACGGTTGGCGACATCCGCGTCAGCGGCTGGGCGATCGCGTTTGCGATCATCATCGGCGTGATCGCGGTGGCTGTCGCCTGGGCGTGGTTGAAGCGCTAGAGCGCGGATGCGTGGAATTTGAGCCGCTGACCGGGCAACAGGTCGTAGGCCGACTTCCATCCCGGCAGCGCGGCCATGCGGCCGAGCCAGGCATGGATCGCGGGATGGCTCGCCGCAAGATCGTAGCCGGTCTCTTCCGCGGGAAAATGCAGATAAGCCATCATCGAGATATCGGCGATGGTGGGCCGCTCGCCGATCGCGAAGGCGCTCTGCGCGACGTGTCGTTCCAGAATGGACAGGAAGTCGTCCAGACGCCGGCGGAAATGCTTCAGGACCTGTGCGTCGGGTGCGGGCGTGAACGCGCGGTAATAGCGATAGGTCGCCATGTAGCCGGTGAGCTTGTGGTTGTCCCAGAACAGCCAGCGCAGCAGCTCGAATTGCTCTTGCTCGCTCGTTGCACCGAACTTGCCGTAGTCCTTGGCGAGCTTCAGCAGGATCGGCGCGGTCTGGGTCAGCCGCTCGCCATCGATTTCGAGCACCGGGATTTCGCCCATCGGATTGACGCGCGCGCGCCACTCCGCCGTTCGCGTCTCGCCGCCGCCGAAATCGGTCCAGACCGGCTCGAAGCGCTGGCCGCACAGGGTCAGCATCAGCGCCAGCTTGTAGCTGTTGCCGGACTCCGGAAAGTAATGCAGCCGGTAGGTCGGCACGGGCGAATCCCTACGCCACCGCGCCGGAGGCTCGGAGCTTCCTGATCGCGTCGTCGTCGTACCCTGCCGCGCGGAGGATCTCGTCCGAGTGCTCGCCGAGCGCGGGCGGTTTGCGCGGGCGTACCTTGGGCGCACCGTCGACAAAGATCGGGCTGTTGACGGTCAGCATGGTGTCGTTCTCGAACGGCACGACGACCTCGTTGTCGATCATCTGCTGGTCGTTCGGGATGTCGTCGAGGATGCCGACCACGCCGAATACCAGGCCGTTGCCGTCGAGCAGCTTGCGCCAGTCGGCGAGCGGTCTGGTCGCGAACACCTCGTCGAAGATCCTGATCAGCTCGATCGAGCGCGCATGGCGGTCCGCCTTGGTGGCAAAGCGCGGATCCGCGATCAGGTCCTCGCGCCCGAGGATGCGGGCGAGCGTAGGCCATTGCCGGTCCTCGTTGAGCAGCGACAGGATCAGCCAGCGGTCGTCCTTGCATCGATAGTGATTGGTGACCGCATTCAGCGCGCGTTCGCGCGGCCGCCGCTCGCCGAACCTGGCGCCGCACAGTTTTGCCTGCGCCAGCACGGAGGCGGCCCAGACGCCGTTCGCCATCAAGTTGGAGGCCACATGCGCGCCCTTGCCGGTGCGCTCGCGCTGGTAGAGCGCGGTGACGATCGCGCCATAGAATGCCATGGCGCAGGGATGGTCGCCCATGCCGGCGATCGAACGCGCCGGGGTGGTGTGGATGTCGGCGCGCACGAGGTCCATCAGGCCGGAGCGCGCCCAATAGGCGTTGCTGTCGAAGCCCGGCTTGTTGGCCTCTTCGCCCTTCTCGCCGTAGCCGGTGAAGGAAGCGTAGATCAGCCGCTCGTTCTTCGGCGCGAGATGGTCATAGGTGATGCCGAGCCTGGCGCGCACCTGCGGCGGATAGTTGGTGATGAAGACGTCGGCTTGCTCGGCGAGCTTGTGCAACACCGCCTGTCCTTCCGGCTTCGCCAAATCGAGCGCGAGACCGCGCTTGTTGCGGTTGTCCAGCAGCCACGCAAAATTATGCTCGCTCGCCGGATATCCGGGCAGGTTCGGCAGGTTCCGGTAGGGATCGCCGGTGCCGGGCGGCTCGATCTTGATGACGTCGGCGCCGAAGTCCGACAGCACGGTCGCGGCCGCTGGTGCCGCGATGAAACTCGCGCAGTCCAGAACCTTCAGCCCCTCGAAGATGCCTTTTCCCATAACGGCGTCGCTCCCGTGGATTTGATTTGCCGCCGCGATGCGGACCAGTGCCCACTTTCCGAAGTTCGTGCGTCACCGCAGCACGCACTTTCGCGAACTTCGGAAAGTGGTGGGCACTGGCATATTCAGGTCCCTGGTGCCGCTTTTCGATCTGAAGCCCCTGGAACGAATTCGCGGCCAGCGGTGCAGGGACTTCAGATCGGCGGCACTCGTTTGAGCCCATTTGACCGATGTCGGCGGCGGATGCAACCGCCTGGGAACGCGAAGCGGCTCGCCAACCATGCGCGAAGGGAATGTGGCAATGTGCGGGGGTCGGTTGTAAAATTGGACGACCGTCAGCCGCCGATGGTGGCGTCTTGAACTTCCTCGTCGAAAGGAAAGCTGAATGAGGTTGTCCTTTCACGTCCGGTTGCCGGCGCTGCTGCTGTTCGCCGCGCTATGCGGGACGCAGGCGGCCGGGCGGGCGACGCCGAGGATTGCGCCGGCCCGGTCGCCGACAAGATCGAGCCCGCGTGTACGGCGATCATCGATGATGCTTCGAAGCCGGCCGACGATCGGCTCAGGGCCCTCGTCAACCGCTCGCGCCTGTTCATCGGCCGCGCCAAGATCGACCTCGCGCTGGCGGATGCCGAAGCCGCGCTCCTCCTGAATCCGAAATCGGTTCCGGCGTTGCTGTCGCGCGGCTATGCGCGGCAGCGCAAGGGCGACGCCGAAGGCGCGCTGGCCGATTTCAACCAGGCCATCGAGCTCGAGCCCAACAATGCGGTCGCCTTGTATACACGGGCAAACCTGCGGACCACCCAGCGCAATTTCACCGATGCGATGACCGACCTCAACCAGGCGATCACGCTGCGGCCGGATTATGCCCAGGCCTATGTCACGCGCGGCTATGCCCATATCGAAACCGGACAAATCGATCCGGCGCTGGAAGACCTCAACAGGGCGATCGCGATCAATGCGAATGTCCTGAACGCCTTCTACTTCCGCGGCCAGGCCTGGCGCCGCAAGGGCGACCTGGACCACGCCATCGATGATTTCACGCTGGCGATCGCCCGAGCTCCGAACGATCGCAATGCGCTTTTCGCGCGCGCCCAGCTGTTCGTCGCCAAGGGCAACTATGCGAGCGCGATTGCCGATTACGACAAGCTGCTCGCCATCGCGCCTGACGACAAGAATGTGCAGCAGCAGCGTCAGTCGGCGGTCACGATGCAGGCGGAACTGGCCAAGGTCCATGGCCAGCCGGACAGCAAACAGGCGGCCGCGATTCCGCCGGCCGCCGTGTCGCCCGCTGCACCAGCTGGTTCTGAGCCACCATCGTCCAGCCAGGCGGTCAAGGAGGCGCAAGTCTTGTTTGTCGCGCACCGATATGCCGATGCGGTCACGAAACTCTCGCCAATTCTCTCTGCAAATCCGCGCGACGAAGCCGCGCTCAGGCTTCGTGCCGTGGCCTATCTCAGCATAGGGCGCTATGCGGAGGGCCGTAATGATGTCGACGCGTTCCTCGCCATCAAGCCGGATGACAAGGGGATGCACTATGAGCGGATCGTCGCCTTGCTCGGCGTGAGGCAACCCGAACTAGCGCTGGACGAGGCCAACAAGCTGATCAGTCTCGATCCGAACAACTCGCTCGGCTATTTCGGCCGTGGCATGGTCAGCCGCCTCACCGGCAAATTCCAGGACGCGATCTCCAACATGGACCGTGCGATTTCGCTCAATCCCAGGGAAAGCGCGGCCTATGCCGAGCGGGGACAGGCTTATGTGGCGATCGCGCAGCTCGACAAGGCGCTGGTCGATTTCGACCAGGCGATCGCGCTCAACCCATCCAACGACACGGCGCGTGCGGCGCGCGGGCTTGCGCTGCTGTTCAAGGGCAACACGTCGGAAGGCCTGGTCGACATCAAGAACGCGCTCGATCGCAACCCCGCCAACCAGACCGCCGAGCTCGGCCAGGGTCTGGCGATGCTGGTCTCAGGGCAATACGATCGTTCGATCGTCGCGCTGAACCAATTGATCGGCAAGAACATCGGGATCGATTCCTTTGCCCGCATGCTGCGCGCGCGGGCCTATCTCGCCAAGAAGGACCCGGTCAGCGCGATGGCCGATCTCAATCAGGTACTCGTGACTCGCCCGAACGACGCCGATGCGCTGCGGCTGCGCGGCATCGTCTACTCGACCACGAAGGATTATGAGCGGGCGCTGGACGATCTCGGCAGGGCGAATGAGCTGCGTGAGACGATCGAGGGCTATGTCGCGCGCGCGGCGATCTATGAGGCGCAGGGCAAGACCGACAAGGCGGCGAGCGACTATCGCCGCGCCACCGAGCTGAAACCCCTGAACGTGTTCGAGATGGTGGCGCAGGCAGAGTCGAAAAAGAAGGTCGATCAGCTGTCCAAGCGCGTGCCGTGTGCGAAAGAAGGCACTTGCCTTTAAGGTCTACTCGTCGCCCGACAGCAGCGCGGCATTGCCGCCGGCCGCCGCGGTGTTGACGGTGACCGTCTGCTCGGTGGCAAAACGCGCCAGATAATGCGGCCCGCCGGCCTTGGGGCCGGTGCCGGACAGTCCATGGCCGCCAAACGGCTGCACGCCGACGACGGCGCCGATCATGTTGCGGTTGACATAGATATTGCCGACCTGCAGCCGCGCGATGACGGCATCGGTCATGTCGTCGATGCGCGAGTGGATGCCCAGCGTCAGCCCGTAGCCGGTGCGCTCGATTGCCTGCAGCACACCTTCCAGTTTGTCGGCGCCATAGCGCACCACGTGCAGGATCGGTCCGAACACTTCTTCCGTGAGCTCGCTCGCATCGCGGAGTTCGAAAATATGCGGCGCGACGAAGTTGCCTTGCGGCGCGCGGCCGGCGAAGTGAACGCGCGCCTTCTTGACCATGCGCGCGATATGCGCATCCAGCCGCGCCTTGGCTTCGGCATCGATGACGGGCCCGATATGGGTCGAGGGATCGGCGGGGTCACCGATCTTCAATTCGCGCGCGGCGCCTGCGATCATCTCGATCATGCGGCCGGCGACGTCCTCCTGCACGAACAAGAGCCGCAGCGCCGAGCAGCGCTGGCCCGCCGAGCGGAACGCCGAGGTCACAACATCGTCGGCGACCTGCTCGGGCAGCGCGGTGGCGTCCGCGATCATGGCATTGATGCCGCCGGTTTCTGCAATGAACGGTACAATAGGTCCGTCCTTGGCGGCCAGCGTGCGATTGATCGTGCGCGCGACCTCGGTCGAGCCGGTGAACACCACGCCTGCGATATCGCGATGCGCCGTGAGGGCCGCGCCGATCGCACCATCGCCGGGTACGAACTGCAGGGCGGAAGTGGGGATGCCGGCCTCGTGCAGCAGCTTCACGGCTTCGACCGCGATCAGGGGCGTCTGCTCGGCCGGCTTGGCGACGACGGAATTGCCGGCCATCAGCGCCGCCGTGACCTGACCGAGAAAGATCGCGAGCGGAAAATTCCAGGGCGAGATTGCAACGAAGACGCCGCGACCGCGCAGGCGAAGCTCGTTGCTTTCGCCGGTCGGGCCGGGCATTGCCTCGCTCGCGCCGAACAGCCTGCGTCCCTCGGCGGCATAGTAACGGCAGAAGTCGGCGGCCTCGCGCAACTCCGACAGCGCATCGTCGAGGGTCTTGCCGCCCTCGCGCTGCAGCAGCGCCATGAAATGCGCGCATCTCGCTTCGAGCAGATCGGCGGCCTTCTCAAGTATTGCCGCTCGTTCGGCCGCGGGCGTCGCAGCCCAGGCCGGGAAGCCTGCGCGGGCTGCAGCGATCGAACGTCCAGCGTCCGCAGGCGAGGTATCGACCACCCTGTCCCTCGCAGGGATTTTTGCACGCGCGATATCCGCGACGAGCTTGCCGAGGGCCACGCGCTCGCCGAATTCGATGCCGCGCGAATTGATCCGCTGTGGCAACAGATCACGCGGCAGAGGGATTTTGGGATGTCGCGCCTGCGCCGCGCTGCCGACGATGTCGGCCGGCCGCCGCAATAGCGTCCTGACCGGTATCGTGTCGTCGGCCGCCAGCGCCACGAACGACGAGTTGGCGCCGTTCTCGAGCAGCCGCCGCACCAGATAGGCCAGGAGATCGCGGTGGCTGCCGACCGGCGCATAGGTGCGGTAAGCGAGCTTCGGGTGATCTCCGCTCAAGCGCGCGTAGAGCGCCTCGCCCATGCCATGCAGGCGCTGGAATTCATATCCGCTCTCGCCACCGGCCAGCTCCAGCACGGTCGCAACCGTCAGCGCATTGTGGGTGGCGAATTGCGGAAAGATGCGCGGACGTAAGCCCAGCAGCCGCTGCGCGCAATCGACATAGTTGAGATCGGTCATCGCCTTGCGCGTGAACACGGGGTAGCCGTCGAGCCCGCGTTCCTGCGCGCGCTTGATTTCGGTGTCCCAGTAAGCGCCCTTGACCAGCCGCACCATCATGCGGCGGTCGTGCGCGCGGGCCAGCGCGTCGACATATGCGATCACCTCCGCGGCGCGCTTCTGATAGGCCTGGACTGCAAGCCCGAAGCCGTCCCAGCCTTGCAGCGATCGATCGGCAAAGGCGGTAGCGATCACGTCGAGCGACAGCTCCAGCCGGTCGGCTTCCTCCGCATCGACGGTGAAATTCAGATCATGGCTCTTCGCGCGTTGTGCGAGCTCGATCAGCCGCGGCACCAACTCGGCCATCACACGGGCCCGGCTCACCGCCTCGAACCGCGGATGCAGCGCGGAGAGTTTCACGGAGATGCCGGGCCGTTCGGGGAGGGGACGGCCGCCCGCGCTGCGGCCGATCGCGTCGATCGCGCATGCATAGGAGTTGAAATAGCGCTGCGCATCCTCGGCGGTGCGCGCGCCTTCGCCCAGCATGTCGAAGGAATAGCGCGAGGCGGTGGGCGCGTGCGCGCGGGCCAGCGCCGCCTCTATCGTTTCGCCCAGCACGAAATGGCTGCCCATCAGCCGCATCGCCTGACGCGTGGCGGCACGCACCGCGGGCGCGCCGAGCCGCTTGGCAAGCCGGCCGATGGTGCCCTGCGGCGTTTCGCCGGGCTGGATCACCCGCGCCGACATTCCGAGCGCCCACGCCGACGCATTGACCAGGAAGGCGGTGGATTTGGTCTCGTGATGGATGAAGTCGCCTTCGCCGAGCTTGTCCTCGATGAACCGGTCGGCGGTGCGGGCATCCGGTACGCGCAACAGCGCCTCCGCCAGCACCATCAGCGCGAGTCCCTCCTTGGTCGAGAGCGCGAACTCGCGAAGCATGTCCTCGACCCCGCCGAGCGGATCGTCATTGGTGCGGATCGCCTCGATCAGGCCGCTCGCGACGCCATCGATCCGCTGCTCCTGCTCGGCGTCGAGCCGCGCGGACGCAAGCAGGCGTTCCGCGATGAGACGATCATCGCGGCGTGTAGGCTGCAGAGAATGGCGGAGGGGATGACGTCATGGCGCAGCCGTTCATGCCGGTGTCTTATCATGCAACCGGCAGGCCACGAAAAACGTCCGATGTGCAGAAGCGGACATATCCGCTCCTGCTGAAATTGTTTAATCGAAATGCGTTCGGGAGTTCGCGCTTACGGCGCTAAACCTTGATGTTCTCGGCCGAAGTCTTGCCGCGATTGGCAATCTCTTCGTACTCGATCGTCTGCCCCTCATTGAGGGTCGTAAGACCAGCCTTCTGCACTGCCGAGATATGAACGAACACGTCTTTGCCGCCCGACGAGGGCTGGATGAACCCGTACCCCTTGGTCGGGTTGAACCACTTGACCGTACCTTTAGCCATAACGTCGTCTTCTCCGCGGGCAAATAAAGTCGTGAACCGCCGGCGCCCGCACCGAACCGGCCTGTTCGGCGTCCAGAATACGACGCTTGGGCCAAGCTGGGTAGCTCAAACCATGGCCTGTTTGGGCAGGAAATGACCGATATCGTGGCGCATTTGCGGCTTTTGCCCGCTTGGCGGGTACTTTAGCCGCCCGGTCCGGGTTCCATTTTTGCAACGCTGACCGGCGCGCGGCCGCCCAGCAAACCTTCCGTCTCAATAGGTCGTGGACAGGTATTCGACGAGCTTCGGTACGTCGGCATCGTCGATCGGCGCGCCATAGACCTTGATCATCTTGGTGACCTCGGCCTGCCAGAAATCCTTCTTCGACTTCATGATCGGCTGGGTCTTGATGTAGTCGGCGGAATGGCAGGCGGTGCAATTGTTCTGGGCCACATCGAGGTTCGGTCCCGGCTTCAGCACCGCGGTCTCTTCCGGCAGCTTGTACTCGACCGGTGCGGCGCTCGCCGCAGCAGCGAGGATGAACGGAGCAAGCGCGAGGAGGAACGTCTTTTTCATGATCTCCCTCCCTCAGGCCACGGTGACGCGGGTGGTTTCGATGACGTTGCGCAAATAGCCGGCCGGATTCCAGCGCGCTTCCGCCGGTTGCACCACGCCGGCATTGTTGGTGGCGCGCACCTTCAATTCGTAAGAACCGGCCGCGAGCTTCACCGGAAGCGTCCATTCGCGGAAGGAATATTTGCCCAGATCTTTTCCGAGACTTCGCCGGCGTCCAGGTCTTGCCGCCATCGGTCGAGACCGCGACCTCCTTGATGCCCTTGCCGCCGTCGAAAGCGATGCCCCTCAGCCTGGTCCGTCCGGCTTTCAGCCTGGCGCCGTCGGTGACGCTGGTGATGAAGGAGCGCACCGTGAAGCGGTTGATCGGGATCGTCGCCTTCGGCGCCGTGCCCGGCTCGACGCAATTGCAGTCATTGTCGGGGATGCGATAGGCCGACTTCATCCAGAAGCCGTCATAGACGCTATCGATCACCGTGATCTCGTTGAGGTGCTTGACCCAATAGGTGCCGTAATAGCCGGGCACGACCAGCCGCAGCGGGAAGCCGTTGAGCACCGGCAACTCGTCGCCGTTCATGCCATAGGCCAGCATCACCTCGCCGTCGCGGGCATGGTCGAGATCGAGCGCCTTGACGAAGTCGGGCGTCTTGTCGGAGACCGGACCGTCCATGCCGCCGAAAGTGACCTGCCTGGCGCCGGCCTGTACGCCGGCCATGTCGAGCACGGTCTTCAGCGGCACGCCGCGCCAGCGCGCATTGCCCATCGCGCCGTTGGCCGAGCTGGCCGCCGGCCACCCGCGGACTGGAGAAGCCGCGGCTGTTGCCGGAGCATTGATTGACGGCGACGATCTCGGTCGCCTTCATCTTGCGGATTTCCTTCAGCGACAGTGTCAGCGGCTTGTCGACCTTGCCCTTGACGGCAAGCGTGAACTTGTCGGGATCGATATTGGTCGGAACGTCGGCGAGGTGATAGCGCACGAAGAACGCGTTGTTCGGCGTGATCGGGCCGTCGTTGAATACCGAGAACGGCGTCTCGAGCTGCGGCGGACGGCTGGTCAGGCCGATCATGGTCCGCTTCTGCGGATATTTCACCAGCGGCCGCTCGCCGTTCTCGAACGGCAGGGTCACGGTCTCCAGCGCGAACGCCCTGGCCGAACCAAAACCCGTCACAAGCGCGGCCATACCGGCGCGCTTCATCAGCTCCCGTCGATCGATCATGGGGCTTCCTCCGAAGCTTCTTTTCGACCCCGGTCGCCACCGGAATCGGAAAAACATTCTTCGGTGGGGCCCCGAACAAGTCAAATTATGCTTTCGGCGCATACCCGCTGCAGTGCGACACAAATGGAAAATCCCGGCCGCGGAGCAGCCGGGATTTCACTCCAAACGCAGGCTTGTGGAGCGGATTTGACGTTCGCTACCCTGCCAACCACGGATTTGAAACAGCGAACGTCAAATCCAAAGCTCCACAACAATCAATATTTTCTAGTGGTCCTTTGATTCCAACATTCGCAAACGTGCTTGCTGAGATGGGGTGCGAATGTTGGAATCGGACCACTAGATCAGTAAGCGCAGACGTTCACGGTGCGATAGCGCATCCCGAACGGCGTCTCCACCAGCCGGGTCGCGTAGCAGCTGCCATCGACGACGCCGACATAGCCGAGGCCGAAACCAACGTGATGATGGAAGCCCCAGCCACCGCCCCAGCCAACGCCCCAGCCGAACGGCTTGGCGGAAGCAGCGGTCGGCGCCAGCGCGGCGGCGCTGAGAGCGGTTGCGGCAACGAGTCCAAGAGCGAACTTACGAAACATGGTCATTCTCCAATTGATGCGCCGTCGGCTCTGCCTGGGCGCGGGTTGCTTGTTACCCACCGCCCCATCAGACGCGTTGTCTCGGAGACCGGTTCGGACCGATCACCGGAGAATTTCCTGAACGGATATTCAGATGTGCTGGAAATCACACAGCAATTTCGACCGCAGCCGGCTTGCCGGCGTCGGGCTGCGCCGCGAGACCATCGATCAATGCGGCTAAAGCCTTTGCTTGCGCAACCACGCGGACCTTCATCAGGTCGGCGCGCCCGCGGATTTCGACGTCACGCTGCGGCAGGTCATCGGCCGCCAGCCCCGCAGTGATGCGGACTTCTTCGGAAATCAGCGCTTCGCACGCCAGCGACTTCGTCATGTCTTGCAGGCGCGCGGCGACATTGACGGGATCGCCGAGCGCGGTGAACACCATGTGATCGCGATAACCGATGTCGCCGACGATCACCTCGCCGCCATGAATGCCGATGCCAAAGCGGATCGGCTCGCGCAGATCGTGGCTGAGGAATTCGTTCAACTCGTCGATATTGGCCGAGATCATCGCCGCCGCGCGCAACGCCTGGCGGCAGGCGAGCTGCGCCGTGGTGCCGAGTCCGAACAGCGCCAGCATGCCGTCGCCGAGGAATTGATTGGGCCGTCCACCGCACTCCATCACCGCTTGCGCCACGGCCGCGAGGAATCGGTTGACGACGAACACGGTGTCGAACGGCAACCGCTTTTCGGCAAACTGCGTCGAGCCACGCATGTCGACGAACAGGCTGACCAGATAACGCTCCTGCCCGATCCGTGCGGGATTCGAAGCATGGGTGTTCGCCGTGGTCGTGCCCGGCAAGAACAGCTGGAAGAATGACAGGTCCGCGCTCGGCCTGAGCTGACAGGCGAGACGGATCGAGGGATCGCTGGTGCCGACCCGCGCCAGCACGAAGGCCTCGCGCTGCGAGGGCTCGGGCAGGGCGCTGCAATCGCCGATGATGCGGATGCGGCAGGTCGAACAACGTGCGCGTCCGCCGCAGACGCTGGCATGCGGGACACGATGGCGCAGGCTCGCCTCGAGCACGCTCAGGCCCTTCGGCACCCGCAACGTCCGGCCGTTGCCGTAGGACAGGCTGATCATACCGGCGCGCCGCTCGCCCAGCGCGCGCACGCCCCTGGCCAGCAGCACCATTGCGACGAGGCCGAGATAACCGATCAGGAAATAGTCTTCGATGTTTTGCAGCACCGCCTGTTGGGCCGGCGTGCCGACCTGGTCCGGCGAGAGATTCTCCGCCCGCCAATCCCTGCTGTCGTTGTCGACGACGTTTCGCCCGGCCTGATAGAGCCCGAGCAGCGCCAGCGTCGGAACCAGCACCGCGGCCGCCAGCAGCAATGGCGCCGCGCGCTTGTAGAACGCTTTCATCCGCAGCCAGAAATACAGGCCGATGCTGCCGTGCACCCATGCGATGACCATCGCCGCGTACATCAGCCACATCTTGAACGGCCAGACGATCCAATACGCGAACAGCACCTGCGGATAGAGCTTTTCGTGCCCAAACAAGGCGTGGCCGATCCGCACGCCGGCGATGTGGGTGATGACCAGCGCCGGGATGCTCAGGCCGAGCACGAGCTGCAGCGGTTCGATGGCTGTCCAGCGAAATTCGCGGCGTTCGTAGAACGCCCAGATCCCAAGCCCGGTATGGACCAGGACAGCCGTGTAGAAGGCGATCGCCACGGGCGCGAATTGCCAGAACGCGGTGTGGTAATAGACGCCGGTGGCAAGCGCATCCGGCGAGATATTGCCGAGCGCGTGGTTGAGGAAATGGCTGACCAGATAGGCATACAGCACCAGCCCGCAGGCCAGGCGAACCTGCCGCACGCCGACGCCCTCGAGTTTTTTCCTGATCTGGTCGGATGAAAACATGGACATTTGCCTGACATTATCGGCGATCGGCCGCGTTCATTCCACTTCAATTGTCACTTCTCAGCGCGCGTTTATGTGACGCGGCGCGCGGGCACCCCTCGGCATGCGTTGACAGCCGATATGGCATCGGCAAGAAAGCGCCGTGACATCGATACAAGCTTCCGAAAAGCCCGATCCGGCCGCGCGCCGGCTGCTGCTGATCGCAGTGGCCGTCATGGTGGCCATGACTGCTTTGCGGGTCGCGTGGGCGGATTTGATCGAGCTGCGCACCGACGAGGCCTATTACTGGACCTGGTCGAAGGAGCATGTGCTGTCCTATCTCGATCATCCGCCGATGGTCGCCTGGTTCATCCGGATCGGCACTTCGATTTTCGGCGACACCAATTTCGGCGTGCGCTTTGCCGGCATCGCCGCGATGCTCTGCATGCAGTTGCTGCTGGCCGACATCGTCCGCCGCGTCACGCATGACTGGCGCGCGATTGTTTTCGCGTTGCTGTTCCCGGAAGCCGCGCTCTATTACGGGCTGTTGATGGCGAAGGTCGCGCCGGACACCGCGCTGATCCCGTTTGCGGTGGCGACGATCTGGTCATTGGTGCGGCTTGCCGAGAGCGGAGATTTGCGCTGGTGGCTCGCCGCGGGCGTGTTCGGCGGACTGTCGCTGCTGTCGAAATTCACCGGGATCATGCTGGTGCCGGCGATATTGGCTTTCATGCTGCTGCCGGAATGGCGGCTGCGCCAGTTGCGTTCGCCGTACCCGTGGCTTGCGGCGCTGATCGCGATTGCCATCTTCTCGCCCGTGCTGATCTGGAATTATCAGCACGACTGGGCGACGTTCCGTTTCCAGTCGGTGCGCGCAACGACATCATACGGGCTATCGCTGCGGACGTTCGGCGACTTCATCGGGCTGCAATGGGGGCTGGTCGGCTTCGTGCTGTTTCCGGTGGTCATCGTCGGCGTGGCGCTGACGGCCTGGCGCGGCTATCGCACGCGCGAGCCGGTCGCGATCCTGCTCTCGACCGCGGTCATTGTTCCCTTCGCCTATTTCCTGGTGAAGTCGCTGACCTTGCGGGTCGGCGACACCTGGCCGATGTTCCTCTGGCCGGCCGGATTTGCCGCGGCTGCGATCAACATTGCCGTGCTGCCCCGGGAGAACTGGCGCGCTGAAATTATTCGCGCGGCGCCGTTCTGGGCCAGGACATCGGTTGTCACCGGCATCGGCTTCATCGTGATCGTGTTCGTCTATTATGTCGCGACGCCCTTCAATTTCATCAGCCGCATCGATCCGGTCGGCAGCGAGGCGAATTTCGATCAGCTCGCGGCGCGCGTGCAAACGCAGCTCGACAAGACCGGCGCGACCTGGATCGCGACGACGGACTATCGCACCAACTCGATGCTGCGCTGGTATTTCCGGGGACGCGTGCCCGTCATCGAGGTGACCGAGCGCGGCCGCTTCCAGGGTTTTGCCGATCCCGGCATGGACCGCATCAAGGGCCATCCCGGCCTCTATGTCGCGCGCGCCTATGACTACATGCTGCCGATCTGGGATTTGACGGGCGCCAAACGCGAACGGCTGGAGCAGGTCGACCGGATCTGGCGCGGCGAGGTGATGGACACCTACACGCTGGAGAAGATCACGGGCTGGACGCCCGAGCTGTCGCCGCCGCCGGATACGCCTTTTTTCCGCTGGCGCGTGCTGGCGGGCAATGCAAAACAAGAAGGCCTTGCGCGCTTCAACAACAGTCGCGGCAAGCGACGCATCCCGGGAGACGTCCGTGAGATCTGTTCGGATGGCAGCGCTTGCGTTGTCGCTTTGTGCAACTACTTTGTCGGCTAGAGCCGAATATCCCGACCATGCCATCAAGATGATCGTGCCGTTCGCTCCCGGCGGCGGCACCGACGTGCTCGCGCGGATCATCGCCCAAAACCTCAACAACAAATGGGGCCAGCCCGTGGTGGTCGAGAACCAGCCCGGCGCGTCAGGCGCGATCGGCACCCGCGCGGTGATGAATGCGGCCCCCGACGGCTACACGCTATTGATGGCCTCGACCGGTGCGCTGATGGCGGTGTCGGCGAGCGCCGAAGGCAGCGAGCCGTTCGACGTCAACAAATATCTCTCACCGATCGCGATCGGCGCGGCGCCGCCTTACCTGCTGGTCGCGAGTCCCGACCTGCCAGTGAAGACGACGGCGGACCTGATCCGCTACGCCAGGGAGAAGCCGGAAGGATTGACCTTCGGCTCGTCGGGCGTCGGCGCCGCCTCGCATCTGTCGGGGCTGCTGTTCGCGAGCCAGACCGGGATCAAGATGCTGCATGTGCCCTACAAGGGCACGGGCCCCGCGGTCACCGATCTCCTCGGCGGCCGGATCGACGTGATGTTCGCGCCGGGGCCGGTGGTGCAGCAATTCGTGCAGTCCGGCCAATTGAAGGCGCTCGGCGTCACCGACACGGAGCGTTCGAAATTCTATCCGGACGTGCCCGCCGTTGCCGATGCCGTGCCGGGTTACGAATCCGTCGGCTGGTTTGGGCTGCTAGGCCCGGCAAAGATGCCGCCCGACATCGTCAGGACAATCAACCAAGTGATCGTCGCCGCCATGCAGACCCGGGAATTCAGGGATCATCTGGCCACCCTCGGCGCCGAGCCGCGGCCGCAGACGCCGGAAGAGTTCGGCCGCTACATCAATGCCGACGTCGCGAAATGGACCAAGATCGTCAAGGACAACAACGTGCAATTGCCGGGAGGAAAGTAAGTCATGCGTCTTGCAACTTTTGTCGATCCGCAAAGGGGAAACGACGCGCGGTTCGGCATTGTCAACGGCGACACCATCATCGACGTCGTCGCGGCAGCGGACGCGCTGCATCGTGCCGTTCCGGCGACGACGGTGAAACTTGCGTTGACCTCCGGTGCACATACGCTCGCTGCGCTGAAGGATCTGGTCGTCGCCGCCGAGCGCGCGAAACTGTCGCGTCCCATCACCGGGCTGAAATTCCTGCCGCCGATCCCCGATCCCTCAAAATTCTTCTGTGTCGGCAAGAACAACAAGAAGCATCGCGAGGAGCTTGCCGCCAACAAGATGCTGACCGAAGTGCCGAACGAGCCGACCGGCTTCATCAAGCTGATCAGCACGATGTCCGGCGACGGCGACGAGGTGGCGAGGCCCGAGGGCATCGTCAAGCTCGATTACGAGCCGGAGCTTTGCTACGTCGTCGGCAAGCGCGCGCATGGCGTGAAGAAGGCCGACGCGATGGACTACATCTCCGGGTTCACCCTGACCAACGACGTCAGCGCGCGGGAAATCCAGCAGCGCGAGGTCGCGTCCGGAAGCCGGTTCTGGACTGCCAAGAACATGCCGGGCTTTGCGCCGGTCGGACCCTATGTGCTCACCATGGACGAGGTGCCGGATACCGAGAATCTGTGGGTGACCTGCGAGGTCAACGGAAAGCCGCGCCTGCGCTCCAACACCGGCGACTATCTCTACAAGATCGCCGATGTGCTGGAGCATTTTTCGCGCTATGTCGTGTTCGAGCCCGGCGACCTCATCGCGATGGGGGCGCCGAGCGGGGTTGCGGTCGGCCAACCCAATGCGGACGAGCTTTATTTGCGGCCCGGCGACGATATGGTGATTGCCTTCGAAGGCTTGATGCGACTTCGCACGAAGATCGTGGCGCCGAAACAGAGGTGACGGATATGACAGCGACGGACGACCTCGCCCAAAAGCACGACGTCATCGCCGAGGACCTCGAATACGGCCGGGTCGGCGACATACCGCTGATCGCGCGGCTGTATCGCCCGCGCGGCGCTGCCGGATTTGCGTCAATGGTGAACGTGCATGGCGGCGCCTGGGTCGCCAACGACCGCTTGCAGATGGCCGTGATCAATCAGGCCATCGCCGCATCCGGCACCGCGGTGCTGGCGCTCGATTTCCGTATGCCGCCGGTGGCGGCCTATCCGGCCTCGATCGCCGACATCAATCTCGGCATTCGATGGCTGAAGGCCAATATCGGCAAATGGGGCGGCGATATCAGTCGCGTCGGCGGGCTCGCCGGCTCCAGCGGCGGCCATCAGCTCTGGTTGAACGTGATGCGGCCGCATGATCCCAGATACACCGCTCACAAGCTGGCTGGCGACGTCGACGCCAGTCTCGACTTTGTCGTCGTGTGCTGGTCGATCTCGGATCCCGTGGCGCGTTACAAGATGGCGCGCGAGACCGGCAACGACCGGCTGGTCAAAAATCACGACGCCTACTTCCTGACCGAAGCTGTCATGGCGGAAGCCAACCCGCAGACCATTCTGGAGCGCGGCGAGGCGAAGAATTTGCCGCCGGCCTTGATCATCCAGGGCACCGCCGACAACAACGTCACGCCGGATATGCCCGACAGGTTTGTCGCTGCCTACACGAAAGCAGGTGGGAAAATCACGCTGCGGAAGTTCGAGGGCGAGCCGCACACCTTCATTGTGCTGAATCCGACAGGCGCGGCTTCGGTCGAGGCGATCGGTATGATTGTGGATTTCGTCCGCGAGCAGACCAAGCGCTAAGGCATGATCCGGAAAAGTGTGCAGCGGTTTTCCGAAAAGATCATGCCCAAACAAGAACCTAAAGCGCGATGACAATTCATCCTGATCTCATCGCGCTTTAGTCTTCTTCTTCGCGCTTCCTCAAAAGGTCTTTCGCCAGATCGGTCAGTGCCGGCCTCGGCAGCGCCGTAAAGGGCAACGGTCGCGTCACGTCGATCGCGGCGAGTCCGAGCCGTGCGGTGAGCAGCCCGTTCAGCATGCCTTCGCCGAGCCGCTGCGAGAGTTTTGCGGCAAGGCCATGGCCGAGCATCTGCTGCACCAGGCTGTCGCTTGCGGCCATGCCGCCGGTGATGGCGAGATGCGCGATGACATGACGCAGCAGGCGGATCATGCCGAGCGCGCCGGGCCGGCCGCCATAGAGCCGCGCCAGCTGCCGGATCAGCCGCAGCGTTGCCACGAACACGAAGATAACGTCGATCGCCGCGCGCGGGCTGATTGCGGTCACGATCGAGACACGCTGCGCGGCCGACGAAATCAGTCGCCGCGCCTCCTGGTCGAGTGGGTTCATCAGCTCGCGCTCGGCCAGTTTGATCATGTCGGCGCCGTCGATGATGTCCTCGGCGTGTGAGGCCAGCGCATTGCGGGCGCGCGCGAGCCGCGGGTTCTGATGCGCGAGCTTGAGCAGATCGCGCAGGATGGCGCGGCTTTCGTCGCGGTCGTCGCTGAGCAACACCACGACCGCGCGCGCATGCAGCTTCTCGATGGTCGCAAGCCGCACCAGTGCGGTCAGCTCGCGCAGGGTGATCACGCCAAGCGCGAGCGCCGCCGCGGTGGTGAGCGCGATGCCGAGGAAGCCGAGCCCTTCGCTGCGTGCGAAAAGATCCTCGATCAGATTGACGGTGCCGAGTCCGAGTCCGAGCAACACGAGGCCCGCGACCGCGCTCCAGAACAGCGTGCCCCAACCAAAACCGCGCCGCGGCACCACGGGACTATCGATCGTCGCCGGCAATTGCGGTTCGGGCTCCGGCGTGATCTGCACCGTGCCGCGCGCGGGACGGCCAGCCTCGTCGGTGTCGACGAGCACCACATTGGCGTCGTCGAGCCGGAAGGTCGCAGGCTTGCGGGGCTTCGATCGGTCGGTCATTGCAAGCGGTCTCCGATCAGGAACTGCAGCGCCCGGTCAAGGCGGATGTGAGGCAGCGCCGGCTCGCCCTTGCCGTCGCGTTCCAGCGGCGGCGGGCGAAAGCGCAGGAAGCGGAAGTCGCTTGTCTCGGCCGATGCGCTGGAGAGCCCGCGGAACGCGCCGTTGAACAGCGCTTCGGGATCGGCAGGCAGGTCGCCCGGAAAGGTCGCGACTTCGGTATTGCCGTCGAAAATCTCGCCGCCCGCGCTCTCGCCGGGGATCGGTGTTCCCGTGATCGCCGGCAGCTTGTCGCGATCGCGGGTCACAATCGCTTCCTTCGTGGCCCGAACGGCGGCGAGCGCCACCACGTCGATCGCAGCGCCGGTCGCCTCCGCCCGGGTCGCCGCGCGGCTCACCGCGCGCCGCAGCACGGCCTCGAGCCGGTCGTGGCTCAGATGATGCAGATGATCGGCCTTGGTCGCCGCAAACAAGATGCGGTCGATGCGCGGCCGGAACAGGTTGGAGAGGATGGTGCTGCGGCCGATCCGGAAGCAATCGAGAATGCCGGCCAGCGCCGCTTCGAGATCGTGCAGCGCTTCGGGGCCGGAGTTGAACGCGGCCAGCGCATCGACCAGCACGATCTGGCGGTCGAGCCGCGCGAAATGATCGCGGAAGAACGGCCGCACCACCACGTCCTTGTAGGCCTCGTAGCGCCGCGCCATCATCGCCCACAGCGAGCCTTCCGGCGCGAGGCCGTCGGCGGGCACATCGAGCGGCGCGAAGGTCAGCGCGGGTGAGGCCGCGAGATTGCCCGGCATCAGGAAGCGGCCGGGTGGCAGCAGGCTCATGGCGAACCGTTCGTCGCGGCAGGCGCGCAAATAATCCGTGAACAGCTTTGCCGACAGGCGCGTCGCCTGTTCGTCTTCCTTGCCTTGCGGATCGAGCGTCGCGAGCTGCGCATGCCATTCCGCCGCAAGGTGCGCGCGCGGCGCTTCGCGCGACAGCGCGAGACTCTCGCTCGCCCATTGCTCATAGCTCTTGTTGAGCAAGCGGCAGGTCGAGCAGCCACTCGCCGGGATAGTCGACGATGTCGAGCGTCAGTGTGCGATCGGCGCCATTGTGGCGCTGATACTCGACGACCAGCCGCAACTCGCTGATGTCGACGGTCGAGTTCGGCCAGCGCCGTTCCTCGATCAGGGTGCGCAGGTGGTTCTCGTAGTCGAAGCGCGGCACGGCATCGTCGGGCTGCGGCGCCAGCTCCGCGCGCGCGATCCGCCCGGAGTTGAGCGCCTCGAACACCGGAAAACGGCCGCCCCGGGTCAGCCCATGGATCAGCGCGGTGATGAACACGGTCTTGCCGGCGCGCGACAGCCCGGTGACGCCGAGCCGCACCGTCGGGTTGAAGAAGCTCTCGCCATAGTCGAGCAGCGCCCGCGCCGACAGGCGCGCTTCCTCGACGATCTCGGCAAAGCTCGGGGGCATGCGGGGAGGGCTCAAAAGGGGTGTTGACGCAAATCAAAAGGTGGCGATTTGGGCCGTGAAATCAAGCTTCACAGATTGGTCGCGATTGGCCCATAAACGGAACGAAAACCGCTCTTGAACGCTTCATTGACCGTTACGACCTATGATGCAAATGGGGTAGCCGAAGTCCCTGATATGACCGTCTTCCGCCTGAAACAGCTTGCCTCGACCTCGGTCCATGCCGCCGCCGGCATGATCGGCTGGCATTACGACCGCGCCGAGCTGATTGCCGACGGGATCGTGCATGGCATCGGGGTCGTGTTTGGCCTGATCGCCGCGACCGTGCTGATCGTGCTCGCCGCGGTTCATGCGCACGCCATCGACATCGTCGCCGCCTCGATCTATGTCGCCGGCCTGCTGTCGATGCTGGTGCTGTCGGCGACCTATAATCTCTGGCCGGTATCGCGCGCCAAATGGGTGCTGCGCCGCTTCGATCATTCGGCGATCTATCTGCTGATCGCGGCAACCTATACGCCGTTCATTCTGGAGCTCCGGGAAAGTATCTTCGCGCTGGCGCTGCTCGCGGGCGTCTGGTGCCTTGCGATCTTCGGCATCGTGCTCAAGCTCGGCTGGCCCGGCCGGTTCGACCGCCTCTCGGTCGGGCTTTATCTGGCACTCGGCTGGAGCGGCCTGATGCTCTACGACCGCGTGGTTTCGGCACTGCCGACGGTGACCCTTTGGCTCGTGCTGGCCGGCGGTGCGCTCTATAGCCTCGGGGTCGTCTTTCATGCCTGGCAGCGGTTGCGCTTCCAGAACGTGATCTGGCATTGTTTCGTCCTGCTCGGGGCGGCCTGCCATTACACCGCGGTGCTGGCCCTGGTTCTGACCTGACGGCGAACAAGGGGGGCGCGATGCAGGTGACCGGCAAAGTCGTGGTTGTCACCGGCGGCGCCAACGGCATCGGCAAGGCGCTGTGCGAGGCCTTTCACGGCGCGGGCGCGGCCAAAATCGTCGTCACCGACATCGATGGCGCCGGGTGCGCGCGCGACGGCGGCCAAGGTCAACGGCGCGGCTTTCCAGTGCGATGTCGCCAGGGAAAAGGACATCCTTCACGTCATCGACGAGACCGAGCGGCAGTTCGGCCCGATCGCGCTGTTCTGCTCCAATGCGGGCATCGGCGGCGGCTTCGATCCGCTCTCGGTCAATGCCGGCGGCACCTCGGACGAGCCGTTTGCGCGGAGCTGGGCCATCCATGTGATGGCGCATGTCTATGCCGCGCGGCACCTGATCCCGCGCTACAAGGCGCGCGGCGGCGGCTATTTCCTCAACACGATTTCCGCGGCCGGCCTGCTGTCGCAGGTCGGCAGCCCCGCTTATTCCACCACCAAGCACGCCGCGGTCGGCTTTGCCGAGAATCTGGCGATCTCGCACCGCGCCGACGGCATCAAGGTCTCGATCCTCTGTCCGCAGGGCGTCGACACCAACATGCTGCGCTCGATCCCGAAGGGCCCGCAGTCCGGCGACGGCGATTTGTCGCCTGAGCAGGTGGCGCAGGATGTATTAAAAGGGCTGGACCAGGAGACGTTCGTGATCCTGCCGCATCCGCAAGTGCTGGGCTATATGCGCAAGAAGACCGAGAATTACGATCGCTGGATCGCCGGCATGGCGAAGATCCAGGCGAAGCTGCGTGAGACCTACGGGAAGTGACCCAAGAACCTTAATCACTGGTGTCGCATGAACTGGTGGCCATTCGGGGGAAGTTCGACGACGCAAGAGGGCCAGCTTTCGTTTCTCGACGAGATCGAGAAGCGCGCGAAGCAATATCTCGACGACGTCGACAATGGAAAGTTCGTCTATCCCGCCTGCAAACGCGCGGCATCCGATCAGGCTGGCGACGAGGCGTCGATCTGCGACCACACGAGGCTCGAAGCCTTCCGCTATCTGTTGAGCGTGCCGCGCCGCGAGTTCGCGCTGCTTGCCGAGCCAGACCAACAAGCCGCGCTGCTGGACGGCTATCTGCGCCAGCTGCCGCACGATCAGACCGTGATCGAGTTCACCGGTAATACCGGCGCCGATCTCGCCATCGCCATTCTCGCCGGCTTCAACTGGCTGGTTCAGTGCGCGGTGCAGGCCGGCGCCGACCCAAAGGAGTTTCTGGGCGCGCTGCGCAACTTCCGCAAGGTGGCGTCGTCGGCGCAAAAATGGTGGGCGGCGGACGGCGCCAGGGAACGCTATGCCGAAATGCTCGCGGCCAAGCAGGAGCCGCCGCTGTTCCTCAATCTGGTCTGGACCGACTATACGCGGATGGCGAACGAGATCGCGGCGGCGCGGGTCGCCAAGCGCTAGCTCTTCTTCGTGTAGAGCAGGTGTACGACCGAATCGACGATCACCTCGACGAGGCTCGTGCCCTCATGCGCCAGCGCGCGCTTCAGGGCCGATGCGAGCTCGGATGATTTGGCGACGCGCATCGCGTCGCAGCCAAGGCCTTCGGCGATCCTGACGAAATCGATGCCGGGCAGGTCGAGGCCCGGCACATTGCGCACCTGCATCACCTGGCTGAACGAGCGCATCGCGCCGTAGCCCGCATTGTTCACGACCACGACCGTGAGCGGCAGCTTGCGCTGCGCCGCGGTCCACAGCGCCTGGATCGAATACATCGCCGAGCCGTCGCCGATCAGGCAGACGGTGCGGCCTTTGTTGCGTCCCAAGGCCATCCCGACCGCGGCCGGCAATCCGTAGCCGAGTCCGCCGCTCGCCATGGTGTAGAAACTGTCCTGGCCCGGGCATCGCGAGGTGCTTGTTCATCGCCGGCCGGTGCGACGGCACTTCCTCGACCAGCGCCATGTCCTCGGTCATCGCCTGCGACAGCGCATGCATCAGGTATTCGACGGGAATCGGATCGGCTGCGGCCGGCGCCGGCGCCAGGCTTGCGGCCTGCTTGTGCCGCGCGCTTTGTCTCGGGCAATGCCATCAGCAGCGCCGACAGCGCCGGCTTCATGGTGGCGATGATGCTGGTGCCGACAGGGGTGTAGGCGGCGGCGTTGCCGTCGTCGGTGATCTGGAAGATCGTGGCGCCGCCATCGAAGATTGCGGCATGGCCTTCGACATGGAAGGTGAAGACGGGCGCGCCGACCACGACCACGAGGTCGTAGTCGCGCAAGGCTTCCGACACCTGTCCGGGCGATGCCGGCAGGAAGCCGGCGAATTGCGGATGCCGCTCCGGGAAGGAGCAGCGCGCCGAGAACGGGCTGACCCAGACCGCGGCCTTTGCTTTCTCCGCGACATCGACCATCAGATCGACGGCTTCCGCGCGATCGACGGCGGGGCCGACCACAAAGGCGGGATGCTTGCTGGCGTTGAGCGCCGCGACCAGCGTCTTCATCGCATCGGGATCGGGACCGATCTCGCGGCTCACTTGCCGCGCCGCCAAGCGGCTGCGCCGGATGCATCCAGTCGTCGATCGGCACCGAGACGAAGGTCGGCCCGCAAGGCGGCTGCATCGCGGTGTAATAGGCGCGCGCGATCGCGGCGGGCACGTCCTCGGGCCGCGCCGGCTCGACGCTGTATTTGACATAAGGCCGCGGAAACTCCGACGCGCGCTCCGAATAGAGGAATGGCTCCAGCGGCAGGATCGCGCGCGCCTGCTGGCCCGCGGTAATCACCAGCGGCGTCTGGTTGCGGTACGAGGTAAAGATGTTGCCGAGCGCGTTGCCGAGGCCGGCCGCGGAATGCAGATTGACGAAGCCGGCGTTGCGGGTGGCCTGCGCATAGCCGTCGGCCATGCCGACCACGCTCGCTTCCTGCAGGCCCAGCACGTAATCGATGTCATCGGGCCAGTCCGACAGGAACGGCAATTCGGTCGAGCCGGGATTGCCGAACACTTTTTTGATGCCGAAGGCGCGCAAGAGGTCGAAGGTCGCCTGCTTGACGGTGACCGTCCTGCGGCGCTCTTCGGCGACGTTCACCACGTCGCCGTCCCCTTCATGGTCGGCTGGCCCTCGGCGTTCGCGGTCCAGAGCTCCATGCCGCTGCCATTGTCGTTGGCGTTGACGGAGAACTCGGCTGCCTTCGAACAGCGGCTGCACGCCGCGGTAGCTGAGCCTCATGGTGGCGTGCCGCCGTGCAGCTTCGCCGCCAGCTCGACGATGAACGCGGCCTGCAGCGGGCCGTGGAAGATCAGGCCCGGATAGCCCTCGACCTTGGTGACGTAGTCGCGGTCGTAATGGATGCGGTGGCCATTGAAAGTCAGCGCCGAATAGCGAAACAGCAGCACCGGATCGGCCATATGCGTCTCGCGGTGCTTCGCGACCGGCGGCGGAGGCGGCGCCTTGGCGGGCGCGGCCTGCGCGCCGCCCATCTCGCGATAGACGATGTCCTGCCGCTCGCGGATCGCAATGCCGCGCGGCGTGGTGACGACGTGCTCGACCGCGACGAAGCACAGCGTGCCGGTCGAGCCGGTCTTGAGCGTCACATCCGAAATCCGCGCGGTGCGCTTCGGCGCGTCGCCGACGCGCAGCGCATCGAAGAACTCCAGCTCACCGCCGGCCCACATCCGCCGCGGCAGCGGCACCGGCGGCAGGAAGCCGCCACGCGTCGGGATGTCCGTCGGGGCCGAGCATCGACATCGGAAACACCGGCTGGCCCAGACACCAGTGCACCGTGAACGGCGCGGCGTCGCCGTCTTTGGGCTCGCCGACCTCCTGGAACAGGGTCGCGCGCAGACCCATCACCAGATGCGCGGTGACGGTGTCGGTTGCCTCGGCCGAGCGGCCGATCCATTGCCGCAGATGATCGAGATCGAGCGTCTCGCTCATGACGATTTCCGCGCGCGCGGAGGCTCGGTCGCGGCATGCTCATCGATGTCAGGCACCCGGCCGTAATGACGCGGCTCGCCGACAAAGATCGCGGCCGGTGCGGAATAGGTCACGACGCCCTTCGGCGTGTCGACCTCGATGCGGCGCAGATGCGGATGCACGGTGAGGTCGGCCATGGTGTTGACCTCGCCGAAGGCGATGTCGGCGTCGTCGAGCCGCGCGATCAGTTCGTCACGGTTCAGCGATCCAAACACATCGGCGACGATCTTGTCGGTGAGCTGACGATTGCGAACGCGTTCGGAAATGTTGGCGAGCCGGGGATCATTCGGCAAATCGGGCTGCTTCAGGACCTCGGCGCAGAGCTTTTTCCATTCGCGTTCGCTCTGGATCGAGATCAGGATGTCCTTGCCGTCCTTGGATTGAAACACGCCGTAGGGCGCAATCGAGGGATGGGCGAGGCCGATGCGCGTCGGCGGATTGCCGGCTTCCGAGTTGATCAGGGGCACCGCGAGCCAGTCGGCCATCACGTCGAACATCGAGATGCGGATGTCGGCGCCTTTGCCGGTGCGGGTGCGCGCGAACAACGCTTCCAGGATTGCGGCATGCGCGGTGGCGCCGGTCGAGATATCGACGACGGAGATGCCGACCCGGGAGGCGCCTTCCGGTCCGCCGGTGATCGAGGCAAGTCCGCTCTCGGCCTGGATCAGCAGATCATAGGCCTTGCGATCCTTGTACGGGCCCTCGTCGCCATAGCCGGTGATGGTGCAGCAGATCAGCGCCGGATAATCCTTGCGCAGCCGCTCGCGCGAGAAGCCGAGCTTGTCCATCGAGCCGGGCTTCAGATTCTGCAGCAGCACGTCGGCGCCTGATATCAGCGCCTCGAGCTGCTCGCGCCCGCCCTTGGTCGAGAGATCGATGGCCACCGACTGCTTGCCGCGGTTGAGCCAGACGAAATAGCTGCTCTGGCCCTTGGCGGCCTTGTCATAACCGCGGGCGAAATCGCCCTCGGGCCGTTCGATCTTGATGACGGTGGCGCCGGCATCCGCCAGGCGCGACGAGCAGAACGGCGCGGCGACCGCCTGTTCCACGGCAACGACGGTAATTCCTTCGAGCGGCAGCATGGCGACTTCTCAATATGAACGGGGCATGCCGAGCACATGCTCGGCGATGAACGACAACACCAGATTGGTCGAGATCGGCGCGACCTGGTAGAGCCGCGTCTCGCGGAATTTGCGCTCGACGTCATATTCCTCGGCAAAGGCGAAGCCGCCAAAGGTCTGCACGCAGGCGTTCGCCGCGTCCCAGGCCGCGTCGGCCGCGAGCATCTTGGCCATGTTGGCCTCGGCGCCGCAGTCTTCGCCCGCCTCGTATTTGCGGGTCGCTTCTTTCACCATCAATTCGGCGGCGCGCATCGCGGCATAAGCCTTGGCGATCGGAAACTGGATGCCCTGGTTTTGACCGATCGGCCGGCCGAATACCGAGCGTTCCTTGGCGTAGTTGGTGGCCTTGTCGATGAACCATTTGGCGTCGCCGATGGATTCGGACGAGATCAGGATGCGTTCGGCGTTCATGCCGGAGAGGATGTAGCGAAAACCCTTGCCTTCCTCGCCGATCAAATTCTCCGCCGGCACTTTCATGTCGGTGAAGAACACTTCCGTGGTGGAGTGGTTCATCATGGTGCGGATCGGGCGGATCGTCAGTCCCGCCTTTTTCGCCTCGCGCATGTCGACGAGGAACACAGAGAGGCCCTCGGTGCGCTTCTTCGCCTGCTCCTTCGGCGTGGTGCGCGCGAGCAGGATCATCAGGTCGGAATATTCGGCACGGCTGGTCCAGATCTTCTGGCCGTTGACGATGTAGCTGCTGTTGCCCTGCTTCTTGGCGAAGGTCTTCAGCGACGAGGTGTCGGTGCCGCTGGTCGGCTCGGTGACGCCGAAGGCCTGCAGCCGCAGCTTGCCGTCGGCGATCTGCGGCAGCCATTTCGCCTTCTGCTCGTCGCTGCCGTGCCGCAGCACCGTGCCCATGGTGTACATCTGGGCGTGGCAGGCGCCGGCATTGCAGCCGGCGCGATGGATTTCTTCCAGGATCGCGGTCGCGGCCGACAGCTTCAGCCCGGCGCCGCCATATTCCTCCGGGATCAGCACCGAGAGGTAGCCGGCCTCCGTCAGCGCGTTGACGAACTCGGACGGGTAGGCCATCTCGCGGTCGAGCTTGCGCCAGTATTCGCCGGGGAACTGGGCGCAGAGCTTTGCGACCGCGTCGCGGATGTCGGCGTGTTCGTCCTGGATCTGGGGTTCGGCGGTCATTGCAATCCGGTCGGCAAGGGGAGGGCGCCCGCAGGCGGGCGCGAGCGTGGGTTAGCAGGGCCGTCCGGGAGGCGGTAGTCGGGCCTGATCAAGCGGGTATGCGTACCGGCAGGGACTCGATGCCGCGCACGAAGCTGGAATAGACCCGCTTCGGCTCGCCGACCACCTCGATACGGTCGAAGCGCTTGAGCATCTCCTCCCAGACGATGCGGAGCTGCAGCTCGGCGAGCCGCATGCCGACGCAGCGGTGGATGCCGAAGCCGAACGACAGATGCGTGCGCGGGCGGGCGCGGTCGATGATGAACTCGTTCGGCCGCTCGATCGCTTCCTCGTCGCGGTTGCCGGAGATGTACCACATCACGACGCGGTCGCCCTTCTTGATCGTCTTGCCGCCGAGCTCGGTGTCCTGCAAGGCCGTGCGCCGCATATGCGCCAGCGGCGTCTGCCAGCGGATCACCTCGGGCACCATGGAATCGATCAGCTTGGGATTTTCGCGGAGCTTCCTGTACTGGTCCGGATTTTCGTTCAGCGCCAGCACCGAGCCGCTCATGGTGTTTCGCGTGGTGTCGTTGCCGCCGACGATCAGCAGGATGATGTTGCCCATCAGATTGTCGGGGTCCATGTGACGCGTGGCTTCGCTGTGCGCCATCATCGAGATCAGGTCGTTGCGCGGCTCGGCGTTGACGCGCTCGTTCCAGAGCTTCGACATGTAGGCGTAGCACTCGTCCATCTCCTGGCGGCGCTGCTCCGGCAAGTCCACGACGCCGCTCTTGGGCAGTGCGGTCGAGACGTCCGACCAGCGCGTCAGCTTGCGCCGCTCCTCGAACGGGAAGTCGAACAGCGTCGCCAGCATCTGCGTGGTCAGCTCGATCGACACCCGCTCGACGAAATTGAAGGTCTCGTTGCGCGGCAGATTGTCCAGCACCTTGATCGAGCGTTCGCGGATCAGCTTGGCCAGTTCGTCCAGATGCGTCGGCGTGAACATCGGCGACACCGTCTTGCGCTGGTCGGCGTGCCGCGGCTGGTCCATCGCGATGAAGCTCGGCCAGTCATAGCCGACCGGTACGTCGCGGATCGAGATGCCGCCCAGCGTGGAGTCCGATGAGAAGATGCCGTGATTGGTGTCGACATGCATGATGTCGTTGTATTTGACGACCGACCAATAGGGCTCGATCGGCGCGTTGGTGCAGTAGTGCACCGGCTCTTCCTTGCGCAGCCGCTCGAACCATGGCCATAGCGTGTCATTCTGGAACAGCCGCGGCGCGCCCGGATGAAAATCCTTCAGCGGCGTGGAATAGGCCTCCTCGCGCGCTTGACGCAAAAGCTCGACCTTGTCGGCGCGGATCGCGGTCTGGACGTTCATCGTGCTGATCCTCGAAAGAGACTGGCGCTCGCACTCACGCGGCGATGCGCACCGGCAGGGTTTCATAGCCCTTGACGAAGCTGGAATACACCCGCTTGGGCTCGCCGACCACCTCAATCTTGTCGAAGCGTTTGAAGATTTCTTCCCAGATGATCTTCAATTGCAGCTCGGCGAGGCGCATGCCGATGCAGCGATGGATACCGAAGCCGAACGACAGATGCGTGCGCGGCCGCGCGCGATCGATCAGGAATTCATAGGGACGTTCGATCGCTTCCTCGTCGCGATTGCCCGAGACGTACCACATCACGACCTTGTCGCCCTTCTTGATCTTTCTGCCCTGCAGATCGAAATCTTCCAGCGCGGTGCGGCGCATATGCGCGAGCGGCGTCTGCCAGCGGATCACCTCGGGCACGAAAGTGTCGAGCAGCGCCGGATTCTCGCGCAGCTTCCTGTACTGGTCGGGATGCTTGTGCAGCGCGTAGACGCTGCCCGACATGGTGTTGCGCGTGGTGTCGTTGCCGCCGACGATCAGCAGGATCAGATTGCCGAGGAAATTCTTCGGGTCCATGTCGCGCGTGGCGTCGTTGTGCGCCATCATCGACAGCAGGTCGGCCTTCGGCTCCTGGTTGCTGCGCTCCTTCCAGAGCCGCGCGAAATAGCTCGCGCATTCAAGCAACTCGACCTGGCGTTCCTCCTCGGTCGCGACCAGGCCACCGACGCCGGGAAGCGTGGTGGCGATGTCGGACCAGCGCGTCAGCTTGCGGCGGTCCTCCCAGGGGAAATCGAACAGCACCGCCAGCATCTGCGTGGTCAGCTCGATTGCGACGTGCTCGACGAAATCGAACGCTTCGTTGACCGGCAGATTGTCGAGGCAGCTCGCCGCGCGCTTTCGGATGTTGAGCGCAAGCTCGTCGAGATTGGTCGGCGTGAACATCGGCGCCACGGTCTTGCGCTGCGCGGAGTGGCGCGGCTGGTCCATGGCGATGAAACTTTCGCGCCGGAAATCCGATGGAACGTCGCGGATGGTGATGCCGCCGAGAGAAGCCGCCGACGAAAACACCTGATGGTTGGTGTCGATCGCCATGATGTCGTTGTAGCGCGTCACCGACCAGTACGGGCCGAACATCGAGTCCTTGCAGTAGTGGACCGGATCTTCCTTGCGCAGCCGGTCGAAATACGGCCAGAGCGTGTCGGAGCGAAACAGTTCGGGATCGCCGGGATCGAAATCGCCGAGCGGCAGGGAATAGGCGCGTTCGCGCGCGGCATCCTGGCTGGACTTCGTGTCCAGATCGATCGTTCCGTCCATGAGCGGCTCCCGTCTTGCCCTTCCAGATTGGGTCCGGAGGGCGACCTTGTTTGCGGAATTACAGCCCGCCGGGCACGCGCCCGCAAGGGCGAGTTTGGCGCTTTTGGCCGCATCACACAGGACGGCTCTTCGCGCCGATACGGTACCGTATCATTTCTCGTGACAAGCGCGCCGACACGGGTTATGGCTTGCCAGACTTGCGTTATGCCGACGGAGGCCGCCATCATGATTTCCAACGCGCAGCGGATGTTCAATTTCGATCTCGGCGAGACCGCGGACGCGATCCGCGAGACGGTGCAGGACTTTGCCAGCAACGAGATCGCGCCGCGCGCCGCCGACATCGACAAAAGCAACCAGTTTCCGCGCGATCTCTGGCCCAAGATCGGCGCGCTCGGACTGCACGGGATTACCGTCGAGGAGGAATACGGCGGCTCAGGCCTCGGCTATCTCGAGCATTGCGTGGCGATGGAGGAGATTTCGCGGGCGTCAGCGTCAGTCGGGCTGTCCTATGGCGCGCATTCCAATCTCTGCGTCAACCAGATCAGCCGCAACGGCAACGAGGCGCAGAAGCGCAAATATCTGCCCAAGCTGATCTCGGGCGATCACGTCGGCTCGCTCGCGATGTCGGAGCCGGGCGCGGGAAGCGACGTGGTGTCGATGAAGACGCGGGCGGAGAAGAAGGGTGACCGTTTCGTTCTCAACGGCAGCAAGATGTGGATCACCAATGGTCCCGTCGCCGAGACGCTGGTGGTTTACGCCAAGACCGATCCGAATGCCGGACCGCGCGGCATCACCGCCTTCATCATCGAGAAGGGCATGAAGGGATTCTCCACCGCGCAGAAACTCGACAAACTCGGCATGCGTGGCTCCGACACCTGCGAGCTGGTGTTCGCGGATTGCGAGGTGCCGGCGGAGAACGTGCTCGGCGAGCTCGGCCGCGGCGTCAACGTGTTGATGAGCGGCCTCGACTATGAGCGCGCGGTGCTGGCGGCGGGACCGCTCGGCATCATGCAGGCCTGCATGGATGTGGTGTTGCCTTATGTGCACGAGCGCAAGCAGTTCGGCGAGCCGATCGGCAGCTTCCAGCTGGTGCAGGGCAAGATCGCCGACATGTACACCACGATGAACGCCTCGCGCGCTTATGTGTACGCAGTCGCAAAGGCCTGCGATCGCGGCGAGACCACCCGCGAGGATGCGGCCGGCGCGATCCTCTACGCCGCCGAGAAGGCCACGCAATGCGCGCTGGATGCGATCCAGCTGCTCGGCGGCAACGGCTATATCAACGACTATCCGACGGGGCGGCTGCTGCGCGACGCCAAGCTCTACGAGATCG
Organism: uncultured Alphaproteobacteria bacterium; assembly: GCA_963732085.1. Classification (GTDB taxonomy): domain Bacteria; phylum Pseudomonadota; class Alphaproteobacteria; order Rhizobiales; family Xanthobacteraceae; genus Bradyrhizobium. Next base: position 170,229 of record CAVSYJ010000006.1, read on the forward strand.
GCGCCGGCACCAGCGAAATCCGCCGCATGCTGATCGGGCGGGAGCTGTTCGAGAAATCGGCCTAGGGTCGACGACATCGGCGATCGCGAGCCGAAAAATTGCGGTCGACGGCGTCCGAACCGGATTGTCTTCGAACCGGCCAGTCGTTTATCTAGGGTCTTGTCGGAGCAATTCGGCTCCCTGGAGTTGAATTCCTTGGACCAGATGCGTTGGGAGCCCCTGCATCCGCCGTCCCCGCCGCCGTTACCGGCCCTGATGACGTTTGCCGGCGATCGCAGCCAGTTTTTTCGCCTGGTCGCGAGAGGCGCGGCTCTGGAGCTCGTGACCGCGGGCTTCTATCGCTTCTGGCTCGCCACTGACATCCGCCGGCACCTGTGGTCGAACACGGTGATCGACGGCGATGCGGCGGAATACACCGGACGCGGAAGGGAGCTGTTGATCGGCTTTCTGTTCGCGATGGCAATCCTGGTCCCGATCTATCTGGCCTATTTCCTTGTCACCGTGGAGGCCGAGCGGCTGCGGGGCTTTGCCAGCGTTCCATTGTTTGTGCTGTTCTACGGCTTCGCGCAGTTCGCGATCTATCGCGCGCGCCGCTATCGTCTGACGCGCACCGTCTGGCGCGGCGTACGGTTCTGGATGGACGGCTCCGGCTGGGCCTATGCCTGGCGCGCGATGCTGTGGAGCTTGTTGGCTGATCGTCACGCTCGGGCTTGCCCTGCCGTGGCGCGAGGCCGCGCTCGAGCGCTACAAGATGAGCCATTCCTACTATGGCGATCTGCAGGGCGAGTTTGACGGCCGCCCCTGGGAGTTCTTCAAGAGCGCCTGGCACCTCTGGCTGGCGGCTCCCTTCGCGATGGTGCTGTTTCCGCTTTTCCCGTTTGTCTATGCGCGCTTCAAGGCGGCCGAATGGCGCTGGTGGCTCTCGGGCATCCGCTTCGGCCACGTGTTCGTGGAATCGGATTTGCCCGAGAACGCCCTGCAAGGTGTCTACTGGAAGGTGATCGGGTGGTATTTCCTGCTGGCCACCGTGCTGAGCATCTTTATCGGGATTGGTGGCACGGTCATCGCGTATATCAGCGGCGCCTTCCATCAACCGCATTTGGCCGGGGCCGCAATGCTTTCAAGAAACATTCCGCTGGTCGTGATGACGGTGATCGGCTATCTCGCCATGATTCTTTCGCTCAATGTGATCGTCCGGGTTTATCTTGTGCGCGACGTCTGGGCAAAAGTCTTGCAGTCGGTGCGCGTGGAAAATATCGCTTGGGCTGGCGAGGTCGCGGCAAAGGGCGATCTGGCCAGCGCGCTTGGCGAAGGATTTGCCGATGGCCTCGACGTCGCCGGGTTCTAGCAGCATGAGCTGCGGACGTGATGGATAGCCCTGCGCAGGAAGACACCCCTCGGGAAGCGCCGCGCACGGCCGTCTTTTTCGACGGACAGTCGAGCCGCCGGCGTATGGTCAGTCTTGTTTTCGGCGATGCGCTCGAGATCCGCGAAGATGGAATCGCTCCGGTGCTCTGGGCCTATGACGACATCCGTCAGGCCGACAGTCCGCCGGGAACGCTGCGGCTGAATTGCCTGTCCGCGCCGCCTCTGGCGCGGCTGGACATTCGCGATAACGCAATGTCCGCCGCACTGGTCGCCCGATGCGCGCGCCTGCACGAAGACCGGCTCGACAGCCGAGCAACCGTGAAGATCGTCGGCTGGTCACTGGCCGCGGTCACGTCGATTGTTCTGGTCGTGCTGTTTGCGATTCCATTCGCCGCCGATCGCCTCGCGCCCTTGGTGCCACAGGCCCTCGAGCGGCGTCTCGGCGATGCCGCAGCGGCGCAAATCAGATCCCTGTTCGGCGGCAGGTCCTGCAATGCCGCAGCCGGACAGAAGGCGTTCGAGAGGCTGGTCGGCACGTTACGCGAGGCGGCGGGCCTCGATCCGTCCGTCATTTCCTCGGTGGTGGCAACGCCTGTTCCCAATGCGATTGCGCTGCCGGGCGGCCAGATGCTGCTGTTCAGCGGTCTGCTCGACAAGGCGGGCAATCCGGACGAGATCGCCGGCGTGCTGGCGCATGAACTCGGGCATCTGAAACATCGCGACAATCTGCGTAATCTTATCCACGACGGCAGCACGTCCTTCCTGATCGGACTGCTGTTCGGCGACGTGACGGGTTCCAGCACCATCATCTTTGCGACGCGCACGCTCATGAGCTCGTCCTATTCGCGCGATGTGGAGCAAAGCGCCGATACGTTTGCGATAGGCGTCATGCAAGGACTCGGCCGGCCGATCAAGCCGATGGGCGAGCTGTTGTTCCGCGTGACCGGCAAGCAGGGCGAGAATCCCTTGTCGATCCTGGCGAGCCATCCCTTGACCGAAGACCGGTTGCAGCGGATGAGCGAGGTGCAACAGGCCTCCGACGGCCCGCCGCTGTTGACTCCGCAGGAATGGACTGCGCTCAAGGCGATCTGCGCGTCAAAGAGTTGATCGAGCTATTCCGGCAGTTTGTTGATCTGCCTTACCCACGCGCGCACGTCCGCCAGCGCGGCCGGCAGCACCGCCTTGACCTCGTCGACCGTCATGCCCGGCCGGATGCGGGGATCGTAGAGCAGATTCAGAATGTACTGGTCGTAGACGTCGAAGAAGCCCATCGAGACCTTGTCGTTGAACATGGTCCAGGGCACCGAGCTGGTATCGTTGATCGGCCCGAGCGATTGCAACAGTTCCTCATAAGCGCAGTCGAGGAAGATGAAATCGCCATTGTCGACGGTGAGGATGACGTTGGAGCGCTCGATCTCGTAGGCGTCGTTCTTGCGGAATCCCGAGAGGCACTGCGGATCGAGCGAGGTCTTGATCTCGCGCGCGCGGTCTCGACCGTAGTCCTTTGCGATGGTGCGGCTGAGGTCGCGGTCGCGGACCAGCTTGACCGTGACATTGGCGTCCTCGGCGTGAGAGACAATCGCGATGTCGAGATGCTGTACGCGTTTGCCGATGTCGGCGACGACCTGCGCCAGCTGCGCCTTGCGGTCGGCGCGATTGCCATCGGCGAACACGCGCACCGGCGTGACATATTTGCGGATGCGGTCGACCCGGCCGGCGAGCTGGAATTCCGCGCCAAAGGCGGTCTTGAGGAAGCCCTCGACGATCTCGGCGTCGGTAAATGTCTTTTTCTCGGCGCGCTGGCGCGCGGCGATGGCGGGAATTTCCGCCGCTGCCGGCAATGGCCAGGCGATCGTGCCGAGCACGATCGCGCACATGATGCAGGAAGCGAGAGCCTTCATTGTCACGCGACGCTGCCGCAAGCGCGGCACCGGCGCAAGGAGATCAGTTCTTCACCACCACGGTGGCGCCGACATGGACGCGATCATAGAGATCGCTGACGTCCTCGTTGGTCATGCGGAAACATCCCGACGACACCGCCTGTCCGATGGTTTCCGGCTCGTTGGAACCGTGGATGCGGTACAGCGTCGAGCCGAGATAGATGGCGCGCGCGCCGAGCGGATTGTCGATGCCGCCGGCCATGTGACCCGGCAGGTCCGGCCGTCGCCGGCGCATCTCGACGGGCGGCGTCCAGCCCGGCCATTCCTTTTTTGCGGAGATGTGATGCACGCCGCTCCAGCGGAAGCCGTCGCGGCCGACGCCGATGCCGTATTGCAGCGCCGTGCCGTTGCCCTGCACCAGATAAAGCCGCCGCTCGGCCGTGTTCACGATGATCGTGCCCGGCGCATAGTTCGCCGGATAGTTGACGGTCTGGCGCGGGATCGGCCCGCCGCCGCCTCCGTAACCGCCGCCCTGATAGCTGTTGCCGTAGCGGTAGAACGACGGCCCGCCGCCCATCATCTCGCGCATGTCGACGCCCTGGGCGCGTGACGCGGCGGTGCCGCCCAGAAGAGCCACAAACGCCGCCAGCCATACCAACGCTCGGGTCATTTTCTTCCCCCGGTAATTTCGTCTCTCGTCAAACTGGCCATATCGATTGGCCCTGTGCAAGCAAAGCGTGCGTGAGCGCGACCTTTGGCCGTCAGTGCGGTTAAAAAACGGCTCTGCTTTACAATGATGGCTGGATTGCCGCCGCGTCCCTTTGACTGCGGCCCCGAACAATGGTTGATCTGCCCACGAGCCAAAGAAACACCTACGGGGTTGGAACGATGAACGGTGCGGAAAGCCTGGTACGGACGCTGGTCGCGGGCGGCGTTAACGTCTGTTTCACCAATCCCGGCACCTCGGAAATGCATTTCGTCGCGGCGCTCGACCGGGTCGAAGGCATGCGCTGCATACTTGGCCTGTTCGAGGGCGTGGTGACGGGCGCGGCCGACGGCTATTACCGCATGAAGGGCACGCCGGCTTCGACGCTTCTCCATCTCGGTCCCGGCCTCGCCAATGGCCTCGCCAATCTGCACAACGCCAAGAAGGCGCGCTCCGGCATCGTCAACGTCGTCGGCCAGCACGCGACCTATCACATCGGCCTCAACGCGCCACTCGACCTCCGATATCGAGGGGCTGGCGCGGCCGATGTCGGACTGGGTGCGGACGTCGCCGGATGCCAAGTCGGTCTCGGCCGATGGCATGGAGGCGATCGCGGCCGCGAGCAGTTCGCCGCCTGTGATCGCGACCCTGATCCTGCCGGCCGACACCGCCTGGAACGAGGCCGACGGCATCGCGAAGGTTCCCGGGCCGAAGCAGCAGCCGGGCTTCTCGGCGGAAGCGGTCGAGAAGGCCGCCAGGGTGCTGCATTCCGGCGGTGACACCAATCTCCTGCTCGTGACCGGCGGCGCGCTGACCGAAAAAGGCCTGGCGCTGGCGCAGCAGATCGCGGGCAAGACCGGCTGCAAGGTGATGGGCCAGACCTATCATCCGCGCATGGCGCGCGGCCGCGGCCGTTTCTCGATCGATCGCATTCCCTATGTGATCGAGTCTGCGCTGCCGATCCTGAAGAATTTCAAGAACATCATTTTGGTCGAGGCGCGCGACCCCGTCGCCTTCTTCGCCTATCCGAACAAGCCGAGCATGCTCAAGCCCGAAGGCTGCGAGGTGCACCAGATGACCTCCTGGGGCGAGAACTCGGTCGCGGCGCTGGAAGCGCTCGCCGACGCGCTCGGCGCCAGGCCCGCCGACGTCAAGCCGCAGAAGCTCACTGAGCTGAGCAAGCCGACCGGCGCGCTGACCCACGCCTCGATCGCGCAGGCGATTGCGCTCGCCATTCCCGAGAACGCGATCATTGTCGACGAATCCATCACCACCGGCCGCGGCTTCTTCCCGCCGACGGCGGCGTCCGCGCCGCATGACTGGCTGCAGAACATGGGCGGCTCGATCGGCTTCTCGACGCCGGTTGCCACGGGAGCCGCAGTCGCCTGTCCCGACCGCAAGGTGATCTGCATGGTCGGCGACGGCAGCGCGATGTACACCATTCAGTCGCTGTGGACGCAGGTGCGGGAAAACCTCAACGTCGTCACGATTGTGTTCGCCAATCGCATCTATCAGATCCTGCGCGGCGAGTTCGACGGCGTCGGCGCCGGGGAACCCGGCCAGCGCGCGCAGGACATGCTCAAGCTCGACCGGCCGAACATCGACTTCGTCGCGCTGGCCAAGGGCATGGGTGTCGAGGGGCGCGCGGTCGCCAATGTCGATGATTTCAACAAGGCGCTGGCGGAAGCGATTGCCGTACAAGGCCCGCGACTGATCGAAGTGCAGATGGCATAGTGAGCTTGCGGGCGCGGGGGCGCTGGGCGACAGGGGAGGCGACATGCAGAATGAGCTGGGCAAGGTCGTCGCCGCGCTCCAGGAGTTCTTTGCGCGCGAAGGCTATTTGATGGAGCGCGATCTCGGCGAGCGCGCGCTGACCCATCGCCTCGCCGTCTACATCGAGAAGCAGTTTTCCGGCTGGGAGGTCGATTGCGATTACGACCGGCTCGGCGACCGCACCATGCGATTGCCGCACGGCTCGATCGTCTCCACCGACGACCACTACGGCAAGTCGGTCTATCCCGATATCGTCGTGCACCAGCGCGACATCCCGAACAATCTGCTGGCGGTCGAGGTCAGGAAGGCCTCGAACCACCAGCCGATCGAGCACGACCAGCACAAGCTGAAGGCGCTGACCGATCCGCATCTGTGGTTCGCCTATTCCATCGGCGTGATGGTGACGCTTGCCGCGAAACACGTCAGCCATGCGGAAGTCTATGCCGGTGGCGTGATCGAGCCGCACGGGTCGGTCTGGCTGAATGCGCGGCTGGAGGAAGCAGGATTGGGCGCGTAAGCGCATGATCCGGAAAAGTGTGCAGCGGTTTTCCCTCGCGACAAACGCATAGCGTTTGCGCGGAGATCATGCGCAAAAATAGGGAGGCCGGCATGACACGCAAACTATTTCTTGTTGCCGCCGCGCTCGCGTTGATCGCGACGCCGGCGCACGCCGAGCCGCCGTCCAGCATGGATGCGGCCGCGCAGGCGCTTGCCGGAAATGCCAAGGTCAAGGCTGCGCTGGAGACCATCAAGTCGGATGACGCCGCGACCTTCGCCGAGCAAAAGAAGATCACGGAGATCGCCGCACCGCCCTACAAGGAGAAGGTCCGCGCCGAATATTACCTGAAGAAAATGCAGGAGCTCGGCTTCAAGGACGCCTCGATCGACAGCGAGGGTAATGTGATCGCGTTGCGCAAGGGCACCGGCGGCGGCCATCCGAAGCTCGCGGTCGCGGCCCATCTCGACACGGTCTTCCCCGAAGGCACCGATGTGACGGTCAAGGAGAAGGACGGCACGGTGGTGGCGCCCGGCATCGGCGACGATGCCCGCGGACTGGTCGCGCTGCTGTCGGTGATCAAGGCGATGAACGCCAACGATATCGCAACCGTCGGCGACATCATGTTCGTCGGCGACGTCGGCGAGGAGGAGCTCGGCAATCTCCGCGGCATGAAGGCGCTGTTCCGCGATCACACCGATATCGACGGCTTCATCTCCATCGACGGACTCGGCATCGACCACGTCGTCAACCAGGCGACCGGCAGCCATCGCTACGAGATGATCTTCAAGGGCCCGGGCGGCCACTCCTTCCAGGAGTTCGGCCTGCCGAGCGCGATCCACGCCATGGGCCGCGCGATTGCCAAGATCGCCGAGCTGCAGACGCCGTCCGATCCCAAAACCACGTTCACGGTCGGCACCGTCAGCGGCGGCACCTCGGTCAACGCCATTGCCGCGGAAGCGCGGATGGCGGTCGACATGCGCTCGAATTCGACCGAGGAGCTGCTCAAGCTCGAGGCGCGGCTGCTCGATCTGGTCAAGCAGGCGGTCGTCGAAGAGAACGCGCGCTGGAACACCGACAAGCTCACGGTCGAGATCAAGCTGATCGGCGACCGGCCCGCCGGCATCGTGGCCGCGGACTCGCCGATCGTGCTGGCGGCGGAGAAGTCGGTGGCGGCGGTGGCGCCGGGACAAAAGGTGACGCTGGCGGGCTCCAGCACCGATTCCAACCAGCCGATGTCGCTCGGCATTCCCGCGGTGACCATCGGCGGCGGGGGCGAGGGCGGCAACTGGCACTCGCGCAATGAATGGTTCAAGCCGACGGACGCGTATCTCGGTCCGCAGCGCGCGCTGCTCGCGATCCTGATGCTGCAGGGGCTGGACGGCGTCAGCAAGCCGGCGCTGGCGGCGCGGGCGGTGAAGTAGCAGCCTCGCCCAAACGAAAAGACCGCCGGCCGCATGATCCCGGAAAAGTGGATACCGGTTTTCCGCAAGGATCATGCGCAATAAAAAATCAAAGCGCGATGGCGATTGAAGCCATCGCGCTTCGGGCGGCCTGATCGTGATCGCGAATGCGCCTACTACTTGGACATTGGCGTCGTCGCCGGTCTTCTTCTTTGCCTTCTTCGCCTTCGGCGCTTTCTTCATGGTGTCCTTGCTGGCGTCGGTGCCGCTCGCGGCCGGGGCTGCGCCCTTGTCGGCGCCGGCCTTGTCCTGGGCGAGGGCGGGGGACGCGATAAAGGCGAGAGCCGTGGCCGCGATGATCAGTTTGCGCATGCGAAAACCTCCATTGTTCTTGTTCCGGCGCGGCGCACCATAGCGGAGGGCAATCAATTCGCCCTCGGCTGCAACGATCAGTTGTTCGTGATCGCGCGCCAGTGCTTTCGGCCTGCTTGCCGTATCGCGGGAACCCGGCGGCGGCCGGCGGCGTTGTTCGGACAAGGCAGGCCTTCCGGAGATAGGCCATGGACTGGCGCAACGCGATGGTGCGAACCGAGACCCCGCATTCGACCGCCGAAGACGAAGCCGCTTACGCTGCCGGCTGGACCATCTCCGGGCTGGCGACGCTGGGCACCATCATCGCGGTCTGGATGTTCGCGATCTGAGCGGCGTCCTGAAGGCGGGCACTGCATTCTGTTGTGCTGCGGTCTTCGTCGCTTCGCGCGCATCTTCTTTCGGTTCGTGGGCTGCGATCTTCCGCCCAGCATCGGTCGAAGGCCGCTGCAATGCTTACGGTGCATTCCCGACGTCAAGTCCTTGCAAATCGATCGAGGCGACCGAGAGCCGTCTTCTCAGTTTTAGGATCAAAGAAGAGGACCCCACGTTCACCGACGCATAATCAACAGGCCTTCGTCGCTCCTGTCTTCAAGCGAATGTCTGTCAATGTAGTTGGATCAGTTCGCGCTTGCTCTGCATCACCATGAACCGCCGACTGCCAGAGCATCAATGTGCTGACAATTCCGAAAGCGAATAGGCTATCATACCACCCACGCTGTGTAGGGGTCTTTCAAAGGTCATAGCAATGAAGTAACGCCATGACAAATATGATATTGAAAACCAACCAACGACTGAGCGAATACAACGACACGCCATAAATAAAGTGAGCGATTGCATAGATTGCGGCGTAACCAACGACATTCATAATCGCACAGATGATATTTCCGCGCTTAGTGTCGTTTCTGGCAATCCTAATTACGAACGAAAAGTAGGCCGTCAACAATCATGGTAAAAGCGAGCGCGACTGGTAAGTAGCTGGCCGCTGATAGCAAGTGCTCAGTTAGCGTGAATAGCTTGAAGCCACCAAATGGGAAGAAACGCCCAACCTCCCAGCTTATGGCAAACGTGCTCGCAACGAGTGGCAGGAGAACCGCGGCGTCCTTAACCGATCTGATCGTTCGACTCTGGCATCATCGTTTCCCCGGCCACAGAAATCGATAGCGGATCACTTGCCTATATTCGCTTTGGAGATTGTAGTTTGGCAGTGCATGCGTAGCCCAAAGGGCGAAGGCATGGTGGGCGCACAAGGGATCGAACCTTGGACCTCTCCCGTGTGAAGGGAACGCTCTCCCGCTGAGCTATGCGCCCGGGATCATGACCGATCCGGCCAATTCTTTTCTGAGCATGACCCTTACGGAAAACCGGTACCCACTTTTCCGGGGTCATGCTTAGAGCCCGCGATTTACGAAGCGCGGGCTAGAGGTGTCAACCTAAAACGACCGGATTAAGCGCCCTGTTGGCGGGCGCGCGAGGCGTGCGACTGCAGCGCCCGGATGCGCTCGGCGAGCGTACCGCCGGACGACGGCGCGCCGGCAGAACCCAAATCATTGGCCGGCGTGGTGGCGCCATTGGCGACCTTGACCGGCTTTGCGGTCGCGGCGTCGCCGGCGAGCAGCGCCTCGATCGGCGAGTTCGGTCCTTCGAGCTGCATCGCGAGTTTCGCCACCTCGGCGGCGATGTCGTTGATGCGCTCGCGCAGCAGCGCATTCTCCATGCGCTCGGTCGCCCAGTTGCTCTCGGCCTGCTGCTGGATCGCGTTGATGTCGCGCTGCAGTTTCGAGCGCTCGTCGCGGGTGACGCGCAACTGATCCTCGAGCGCGGCCTTCTCGGTCTTGAGCTTCTCCAGCGCGGGCGGCTTGCCGCTGTCGCCCTGGGCGATCTGGTCGCGCAATTGCTGCGTCGTGCGCTCGCCCGCCGCATTGGCCTGGCGCAACTGATTGTTCTCGAACTCCCGCTCGGCGAGCAGCTTGCCTTGGGTCGCAAGGCGGGCTTCCAGATCGTTGACGCGGTTGCCGAGCATCTCGGCTTCCTTGACCTGCACGATCAGCTGGCGGTCGAGGTCGGTGACGCGCTGGCTCAGATTTTCCACACGCGCGCGCGCATCGCCGAGTTCGCGCGTCGCAGTCTCGGAGTTGCGCGTCTCTTGCGTCAGCCGCGCCTGGGTTGCCGAAAACTCCTTCTCGGCGTCGCCGACCCGGTTCTTCAACTCCGCGATCTGGGCATGCACGGCAACCAGCTCGACCCGGCGGCTGTCGGCCACCATGGAGCGGTCGTTCAGCTCGGTATTGATCTTGGCGAGCTCACCCTGCTTGTCGGTCAGCGCCTGCTCGGCGCCGCGCAGCGCCTCGGTCTTGGCGGCGAATTCCTCTTCGGTGGCGCGAAGCTGCTCCTTCACCGCCTTCTCGCGCGCTTCCAGCGCGAAGATGGCGGCGTTCTTCTCGCCGAGCTCCATCTTCATGCGGTTGATCGCGTCGCTCTTCTTGCCGAGCTCGGCCAACTGGCTGGTGGTCTTGTTCTTGAGCTGCTCGACATTCATCTCGAGCCGGCGCGCCGACATGGCGAATTCCGCGCGGAGCTGGTCCTTGTCGGCCTGGATTTCCGCCATCGAGAGCGGCGTTGCGGCCTCTAACCGGCGCGTGGTCAGCCGCACGGCGCGGTTATGCACCAGCGGCACGATCATCAGCCCGCACAGCATCGAGACCAGAAAACCGATCGCCAGATACATGATCGGCTCGATCATTGGGGACTCCGCACAAGTCAGAATTTGTTAACGAACAATGCCACGGGGTGCGGGCAAAAGGCCAGCCCATTGCCGCGTTAACGTGAATCCGTCAAAGCGCGAGCAGGCCTTCCGCACTTATTCCGGTCAGAACGGGTTCCAGGTCGCGCGTGGGGTGTATTTCAGGTAGCCGATATTGGCGCCCAACCGCAGTCCGATGCCCGAGCGGATCGGCACCAGCACGATATTGTTGGCGGTGAGCGCCGTCATGCCGAAGCCGCCGACAATATAGGCAGAGCCGTCAATGCCGACGAAGCGTTGGTAGATCGCGTTGGTCGCCGGCAGGTTATAGACCAGCGTCATGGTGCGCGCGCCGTCGCCGCCCCAGTCGAAGCCGACCGACGGCCCCTGCCAGTAGACCCGCAGGTCGCCGGCGTTCTTGGTGTAGAGCGTGCCTTCGCCGTAGCGCAGCCCCGCGACAAAGGCGCCGGAGCCTTCCTCACCAAGCACATAGCCGTTCGGCAGGCCCCATTGGCTGACTGCGCGCTCGATGATCGAGGCGAGGCCGCGCGAGACATTGCCGAAGAAGCGATGGCCGGCGTTGACCAGCTCGTCCGGTCCGTAGGTGTTGGGACCGGGCGCGCGCTGCGGTGGCGGCAGGTTTTCCGGCGGCGGCGAGCCCGGCGGCGGCGCCTGCTGCGCCGAGACCGGAAGCGACCAGCACAGCAGTGCCGCGACCGTCACCGCGGCGAGGCGCGAAGCGAAATTCATGAAACTACCCCTGATATCGAATTCCCGGCCGCCGCCTTTAACCTGACGCCAACATGCAGGGCAGTAGGTTGCAGCCGAGTGTCCCCTCGACTCGAATGTTATCGGCACCAACTATGACGGCACAGCGGCAAGAAGGAAACCGCCAACGGCTCAGGGCCGTCTTTTTCGCCCTTTTGGCCGGCATTTGTCTGGTTTGGGCCGATTTTGCCGCCCGCGCCAGCACCACCGAACGGGTGGTGGTCAATCGCTTCTCAGGCCTCGCGATCGAAGGTTTTGATCCCGTCGCCTATTTCGTCGACCGCCATCCGGAGCTGGGGCTGCCCGACTTCGAGGCGGCGGAAGCGGGAGCGGTCTGGCGCTTCCGCAACGAGGGTAACCGCGCCTTCTTTGTTGCCCATCCGGAGGTCTATGGCCCGCAATTCGGCGGCTACGACCCGATCGACGTGGCCCGCGGCGTCACCTTTGCCGGCAATCCCCGGTTCTGGGTCATCACCGGCGAGCGGCTCTATCTGTTCGGCCTCGAGACCAGCCGCGACGCCTTTGCCGCCGACCCCGAGCGGTATCTGCGGCAAGCCAATGCGCGCTGGCCCGAGCTGGAGCAGGGGCTGGCGCAGTAGGCGCCACTCTTTCCCTGTCATTGCGAGCGAAGCGAGGCAATCCAGACCGTCTCCGCGGATGCAGTCTGGATTGCTTCGTCGCTTGCGCTCCTCGCAATGACGATCCTAGACGGCGTCCGGATCGCCCCAGGCGATGAAGGCCGGCAGGATGTAGCCGTCGGTCCGCTCACCGAACCGCAACGGAGCTCCATCTGCGTCCGTCACCTTGCCGCCGGCCGCGGTCACAACCGCGCAGCCGGCCGCAACGTCCCATTCCGAGGTCGGCCCGAGCCGCGGATAGATGTCGGCCGCGCCTTCGGCGAGCCGGCCGAACTTGACCGCCGAGCCGAGTGTTGTGCGCACCGCGCCGGGCCGCGCATCGATGAACGCCTCGGTCCTGGCATCGCCATGCGAGCGGCTGACCGCCGCGATCCATGGCTCGCCGCGTTTGGGCGCGCGGCGGGTGTGGATCGGCTCCGGCGCGCCCAATCCCGCCTCGGACAGCCTTAGCCGCTCGGCGCCGCGGCCGACCAGTCCGCGCCACAGCCAGCCGAAGGCGGGCGCGCCGACGATGCCGAGCAATGGAGTCCCCTCCGTCACCAGCGCGATGTTGACGGTGTATTCGCTGCGTCCGGCGATGAACTCCTTGGTGCCGTCGAGCGGATCAATCAGGAGGAAGCTGCCGCGAAACGGCGGCTTCGCCGCCTGCACCCGCTCTTCCGACAGCGTGGGCACGCCGGGCGCGATCCGCGCGAGCCCGTCGGCGATGATGCGGTCGGCGGCAAGGTCGGCCTCCGTCACCGGCGAGCCGTCATCCTTGCCGTCGACCTTCATGGCGCCGCGGTTGACCGCGAGGATGGCTTCTCCGGCCTTCACCACGAGATCGGTCAGCGGGTCCATCAAGGCGGCGGCTTCGTCGCGACCGATGATGCGCGTCTTTGCAGCAGTCTCATTCATCGCCGCATCTCATTCGCCGATTCCAGCAGCAACAAGGCCGATTACCCCGCTGTTTGCAAATCCGTCTGGCCGATAGCCCTCGGGCTGGCCCCAGTGTATCAAGCGTGCAACGCAAAATGTGATTCGCCTCGCTCCCCGCGGCTTCCTGGAAATCGCTCATGTCCGGCACATCGTCCGCTCCCGATCAACTCGAACTCGCGGCGCTGTTGTGCTCGCGCGTTTGCCACGATCTCATCAGCCCGGTCGGCGCCATCGTCAACGGTCTCGAGGTCCTCGACGACAATCCCAAGCCCGAGGATCGCGAGTTCGCGCTCGATCTGATCCGCAAGAGCGCCAAGACCGCCTCCGCCCGGCTGCAGTTCTGCCGGCTTGCGTTCGGCGCCGCCGGTTCGGCCGGCGCCCAGATCGATCTCGGCGACGCCCAGACCATGGCGCGCGGCCACATCGAGGACAACAAGACCACGATCGCATGGAACCTGCCGCGCCTGCTGTTGCCGAAAAATCGCGTCAAGCTGCTGCTCAACATGCTCGTGATCGCCCAGCAGACGATCCCGCGCGGCGGCACGCTGACGGTCGATCCGATCGGCGAGGGCGAGACCATGAGCTTCCGCGTCACCGCGACGGGACTGAATGCGCGGGTGCCGCAAAACATCGCCGAGATGCTGGCGGGCCAGGCGCATGCCGCCGACGCGCACGCGGTGCAGCCTTATTATACGCGCCTCCTCGCAGAAGCCTGCGGGTTGAAGGTGAAGCTCGCCGCCGAAGGCGAGGCCGTGGTTGCGACCGCTTCGTAAACGCGCGCTTAAGAAACAGGCTTAACAAAGGGTGAAGCCGCTCGTCCGGTGATTTTGCGGGACGCGTTATCTCCTTGTTCAGACCGTTCATTTCCGGTTCCGCAACTAAACTTAAACGCTTTGCAGGGAAGCTGGCCAGACTTTGAATGGCGCGTTTTCGCGCGCCCGGTGCCGAAGGCCGGTTTCATGGATGATCTGTTGCGGGAGTTTCTGACGGAGACGAGCGAGAGCCTCGACACGGTCGACAATCAGCTTGTGCGCTTCGAGCAGGAACCGAACAACGCAAAGATCCTGGATAACATCTTCCGCCTCGTTCACACCATCAAGGGCACCTGCGGCTTCCTCGGCTTGCCGCGTCTGGAAGCGCTGGCGCATGCCGGCGAAACGCTGATGGGCAAATTCCGCGACGGCATGCCGGTGACGGCCGATGCGGTGACGTTGATTCTGTCCTCGATCGACCGCATCAAGGAGATCCTTGGCGGGCTCGAGGCCACCGAAGCCGAGCCGGAAGGCAACGATCGCGACCTGATCGATCAGCTGCACGCGATGGTCGAGCGCGGCAAGGCCGCGATGGCGGCAGCCGCCGCCGAGCCTCAACCGGTGGCGAAGGCCGAAGAACCCAAGGTCACGCAGGGCAGCCTGATCGAGCAGACGCTGGAACGGCCGCTGCGTCCGGGCGAAGTGTCGCTGGACGAACTGGAGCGCGCGTTCCGCGAGACCGCGATCGAGGTGGCGCGCCGTGACCGCCGCACTTGTCGGTCGAGAAGCCGGAAGTGAAGGACGTCAAGGCGAAGCCTGCGAAGCCGGTCAGCAAGGCTGCCGAGGAAACGCAGGAGGCCGACAAGGTCGCCAACCAGTCGATCCGCGTCAATGTCGACACGCTCGAGCACCTGATGACCATGGTCTCCGAGCTGGTGCTGACCCGCAACCAGCTGCTCGAGATCAGCCGCCGCAACGAGGACACCGAGTTCAAGGTGCCGCTGCAGCGTCTCTCCAACGTCACCGCCGAGCTGCAGGAAGGCGTCATGAAGACGCGCATGCAGCCGATCGGCAATGCCTGGCAGAAACTGCCGCGCATCGTGCGCGACCTTTCCGGCGAACTCGGCAAGCAGATCGAGCTGGAGATGCACGGCGCCGACACCGAGCTCGACCGCCAGGTGCTCGACCTGATCAAGGACCCGCTCACCCACATGGTGCGCAACTCCGCCGATCACGGGTTGGAGACGCCCGCCGAGCGCGCCGCTGCCGGCAAGGGCGAGCAGGGCACCATCCGCCTCTCCGCCTATCATGAGGGCGGTCACATCATCATCTGCATCGCCGACAACGGCCGCGGCCTCAACACCGAGCGGATCAAGGCCAAGGCGCTCTCCAACAACCTCGTCACCGAGGCCGATCTGGAGAAGATGTCGGAAGCGCAGATCCACAAGTTCATCTTCGCGCCGGGCTTCTCTACCGCCGCAGCCGTCACTTCGGTCTCCGGCCGCGGCGTCGGCATGGACGTGGTGCGCACCAATATCGACCAGATCGGCGGCACCATCGACATCAAGTCGGTGGCCGGCGAGGGCGCTTCCGTCACCATCAAGATTCCGCTGACGCTCGCCATCGTCTCGGCGCTGATCGTCGAGGCCGCCGGCGACCGCTTCGCCATCCCGCAGCTCTCGGTGGTCGAGCTGGTGCGTGCGCGCGCCAACTCCGAGCACCGCATCGAGCGCATCAAGGACACCGCGGTGCTGCGCCTGCGCAACAAGCTGTTGCCGCTGATCCACCTGAAAAAGCTGCTCAGGATCGACGACGGCTCCACCTCCGATCCCGAGAACGGCTTCATCGTGGTGACCCAGGTCGGCAGCCAGACTTTCGGCATCGTGGTCGACGGCGTGTTCCACACCGAGGAAATCGTGGTCAAGCCGATGTCGACCAAGCTGCGTCACATCGACATGTTCTCCGGCAACACCATCCTCGGCGACGGTGCGGTGATCATGATCATCGATCCGAACGGCATCGCGAAGGCGCTCGGCGCCTCCGGCTCGGCCGCGCACGAGATGGCGGAAGACAATGCCGCGCATCATGCCAACTCGGGCGAGCAGATGACCTCGCTTCTGGTGTTCCGCGCCGGCTCGAGCCAGCCCAAGGCGGTGCCGCTCGGCCTCGTCACGCGTCTGGAAGAGATCGCGGTCGAGAAGATCGAGCTCTCCAATGGCCGTCACATGGTGCAGTACCGCGAGCAGTTGATGCCGCTGGTGCAGATGGACAACGTCGAGATCCGCGCCGGCGGCTGCCAGCCGATCCTGGTGTTCGCCGACGACGGCCGCTCGATGGGGCTGGTGGTCGACGAGATCGTCGACATCGTCGAGGAGCGCCTCAACATCGAGGTCGCGGGATCGCAGTCCGGCATCCTCGGCTCCGCCGTGATCAAGGGCCACGCCACCGAAGTGATCGACGTCGGCCACTTCCTGCCGATGGCGTTCGCCGACTGGTTCAGCCGCAAGGAGATGCGGCCTTCGGCCGCCGCGCAGTCGGTGCTGCTGGTCGACGACTCCGCCTTCTTCCGCAACATGCTGGCGCCGGTGCTGAAAGCGGCCGGCTACCGTGTGCGGGTCGCGCCCAACGCGCAGGAAGGCCTCGCCGCGCTGCGCTCGGGACAAGCGTTCGACGTGGTGCTGACCGACATCGAAATGCCCGACATGGACGGCTTCGAGTTTGCCGAGAGCATCCGTGCGGATGCGCATCTCAGCCAGATGCCGATCATCGGCCTGTCCTCGCTGGTCTCGCCGGCGGCGATCGAGCGCGGCCGCCAGGCCGGCTTCCACGATTACGTCGCCAAGTTCGACCGTCCCGGCCTGATCGCGGCGCTCAAGGAGCAGACCGCCGAGATGGCGCACGCGGCCTAGCGCATGATCCGGAAGTGTGAGTTCGAAAGTTGATGACCAGCAAGACCCAGAGCAGCGAAGGCCTGGTTGCCGAATACGTCACCGCGATGATCGGCGGGCAGTTGTTCGGCCTGCCGATTTCCCGCGTGCAGGACGTGTTCATGCCGGAGCGGCTGACCCGCGTGCCGCTGTCCTCCCACGAGATCGCCGGCGTGCTCAATTTGCGCGGCCGCATCGTCACCTTGGTCGACATGCGCGCACGGCTCGGCCTGGCGAAGGCCGACGACGGCAAGCCGCCGATGGCTGTCGGCGTCGACCTGCGCGGCGAGTCCTATGGCCTGCTGATCGACCAGATCGGCGAGGTGCTGCGGCTCTCGGAAGACAGCCGCGAGGAAAATCCGGTCAATCTCGATCCGCGCATGGCCAAGCTCGCCGGCGGCGTCCATCGCCTCGACGGCCAGCTCATGGTCGTGCTCGACGTCGATCGCGTGCTCGAAATCGCCCCCGAAGCGAAGGCGGCATAACGCGGGCTATTGCCCGCACAACAAGAGTTGGAATGGAAATGTCCCGGGACGGGAACTGTATCGAGGTGCTGAAATGAGAACATGTCTGGTTGTCGATGACTCCAGCGTCATCCGCAAAGTCGCGCGTCGTATCCTGGAAGGGCTGGATTTCCAGATCATCGAGGCCGAGGACGGCGAGAAGGCGCTGGACGCCTGCAAGCGCGGCTTGCCGGATGCGATCCTGCTCGACTGGAACATGCCCGTCATGGACGGCTACGAGTTCCTCGGCAATCTCCGCCGCATGCCCGGCGGCGACGTGCCGAAAGTGGTGTTCTGCACCACCGAGAACGACGTCGCCCACATCGCGCGCGCGCTCCACGCCGGCGCCAACGAATACATCATGAAGCCGTTCGACAAGGACATCGTCACGGCCAAGTTCCAGGAAGTCGGCCTGATCTGATCCGTCGCGGTTCCGGCGGGTTGTCAGCCATCGGCGTTGTTGTGTTCGTGAGTATGCCGCTGGTCGGCAGCTGGTGATGTATGAGTGTTGCGTTGGCGAGTTCTTCGGCCCGGTTGGCCCGTGAGGTAAAGCTCCGGGTCATGGTGGTCGACGATTCCGTGGTGATCCGCGGTTTGATCTCTCGCTGGGTGAACGCCGAGCCGGACATGGAAGTCGTGGCCTCGCTGCGCACCGGCCTCGACGCCGTCAACCAGCTCGACCGCATCCAGCCCGACGTCGCCGTGCTCGACATCGAAATGCCCGAGCTCGACGGCATTTCCGCGTTGCCGCAGCTGCTTGCCAAAAAGCGCGACCTCATCGTCATCATGGCCTCCACGCTGACGCTGCGCAACGCGGAGATCAGCTTCAAGGCGCTGTCGCTCGGCGCCTCCGACTACATTCCGAAGCCCGAGAGCACGCGCGAGGCGTCCGCGGCCGAGACCTTCCATCACGACCTGATCCAGAAGATCCGCGCCTTCGGCGCCAAGGTTCGCCGTGCCGCGCCTCCGATTGCCAGCCCCTCGCTCGCGCCTGCGTTGGGCGCCGAGAAGTTGGCGGCGCGTCCCGCCGTCGCGCATCCGGCGCTGATGAAACGCGCCTTCGGCACCCAGGCGCCGCGCGTGCTCGTGATCGGCTCGTCGACCGGCGGGCCCCAGGCGCTGATGGCGCTGGTGACCGAACTTGGACCGGTGATCGACCGCTATCCGGTGCTGATCACCCAGCACATGCCGCCGACCTTCACCACGATCCTCGCCGAGCATCTGGCGCGTTCGAGCCGCCGGCCGGCGCATGAGGGCGTCGACGGCGAGCCCGTCAAGGCCGGCACGATCTATCTCGCGCCCGGCGGACGCCACATGCGCGTCGTGCGCCGCGGCGCGGAGGCCGTGATCGCGCTCGACGACGGTCCGGCCGTGAATTTCTGCAAGCCCGCGGTCGATCCGCTGTTCATCTCCGCGATCGACCTGTGGCAGGGCGGCGTGCTTGCCGTGATCCTGACCGGCATGGGCTCCGATGGCATGCGCGGCGGCAAGGACATCGTCGCCGCCGGCGGCAGCGTCATCGCCCAGGATGAGGCGTCCAGCGTCGTCTGGGGCATGCCGGGTGCGGCCGCCAATGCCGGCATCTGCGCCGCCATCCTGCCGCTCAACCAGATCGCACGGAAAGTCGTTCGCGTGTTCGCAGGAGATCGTTCGTGACGCCCCAGGATTATGAGTATCTGCGCAAGATCCTGAAGGAGCGTTCGGGCCTCGATCTTTCCGCCGACAAGCAATATCTGGTGGAAAGCCGGCTGGTCCCGCTGGCCCGCAAGGCCGGCTTCGCCGGCATCCCCGAGCTCGTCGCGAAGATGAAGAGCGGCGCCGAGGCGTTGACCGCGGACGTGGTGGAGGCGATGACCACCAACGAGACCTTCTTCTTCCGCGACAAGATACCCTTCGATCATTTGCGGGAGACCATTCTTCCGGCGCTGATGCAGACGCGCGCGAGCCGCAAACTGATCAGGATCTGGTCGGCGGCGTCATCGACCGGCCAGGAGCCGTATTCGATCGCGATGTGCCTGAAGGAAAAGGCGGCGCAGCTGGCCGGCTGGCGTTTCGAGATCGTCGCGACCGACCTGTCGCAGGAGGTGCTGGAAAAATCGAAAGCCGGCATCTACAGCCAGTTCGAGGTGCAGCGCGGCCTGCCGATCCAGCTGCTGGTGAAGTATTTCACGCAAACCGGCGAGCTCTGGCAGATCAATGCCGACATTCGCGGCATGGTGCAGCACCGTCCGCTCAATTTGCTGCAGGACTTCTCCCATCTCGGCAAGTTCGACGTGATCTTCTGCCGCAACGTCCTGATCTATTTCGACCAGGACACCAAGGCCAACATCTTCGAGCGCATGAGCAAGATCGTCGAGCCCGACGGCATGCTGATGCTGGGCGCGGCCGAATCCGTGGTCGGCATCAGCGACGCGTTCCGTCCCTATCCGGAGAAGCGCGGGCTCTATCAGCCAAACCCGTCGCGCGGCGCGCGGACCAATGGCGGCGCAATGCTGCACGGCTTGAAGGTTGTCGCTGCGCGCTAGCGCCCGAGCCCCCGAAACGCTTCGCGTTGTCGCGCCTCAAATGATCGCGTGCGGCAGGAAGCGCGAATTGTTGCCGGTGATCGGACCTTCATCTTCGCGGATCGACAGCCCGCACGGGGTGTGATCGACCAGCCAGCTGCCGAGCACCGGATATTGGCCTTCGAAATTGCGCAACGGCGCGAACGCCTGACGGATGAATCCCTCGGCCCCATACGGTCCCTGCTGCTCCGCCAGCGGCTCGCCCTGGCTGATCAGCGCGACGTTGGCGCCCTCGCGCGAATAGAGCGGCTTGCGCACATAGGATGTGCCGAGTTCGCGAGCGCGCGGATCGTCCTCGAAAAAAGCCGGCAGCAGATTGGGATGGCCCGGGAAACATCTCCCAGAGCAGCGGCAGGATGCCCTTGTTGGAGAGCACGGCCTTCCACGGCGGTTCGATCCAGCGCGTCGGCGCCTCGGCAAGCCTGGCGCCGAAGGCGTCGCGGAACATCCACTCCCAGGGATAGAGCTTGAAGGCGAACGCGATGTCGCGATTGTCGAGATCGACGAAGCCGCCGGTATCGCGCCAGCCGATATCCTCGATGTCGATCAGCGTCGTCGATAACCCCGCCTGCGTCGCGGTGTCCTCGAGATAGGCGAGCGTGCCGAGATCCTCGCTGTTGCCGGTGGTGCCGGTCAGATGCAAATGGCGACCTGACCCGAGCTTCTTCCAGCCTTCGATCAATCGCTCGTGGATCGAATTGAACTGATCGGCATCCTTCGGAATGATGCGGCGTTCGATCGACTGTTCGAGCCAACCCCACTGGAACACTGCGGCCTCGAAGATCGAGGTCGGCGTGTCGGCGTTGTATTCGAGCAGCTTCGCCGGCCCATTGCCGTCGTAGGACAGATCGAGCCGCCCGTAGAGGCTGCCCTCGTCGCGCTCCCAGCTCTCCGAGATCAGCGGCCAGAAGGTTTGCGGGATTTTCAGGCGCTCGAGATATTCCTCGTCGCCGATCGCCTTCGCGACGAGCGCCAGGCACATCTCGTCGATCTCGCCGGTCGGCGCCTCGATCTGGCGCTCGATCTCATCCAGCGTGAAGGCGTAATAGCCGCGCTCGTCCCAGTAGCGCTCGCCGTCGATGGTGTGGAAGTCGAAGCCGCAGGCTTCGGCCGTCGCGCGCCAGTCGTCACGCTCGGGGCAGACGATGCGCTGCATCAGTGAAATTTATCCGCCGCCGCCGGCATGTCCGTGTCCGCCGCCATGGCCGTGCCCGTGGACGCGGTGCAGCGTGCCGCCGAAGCCGCCATAGGCGACGCCGCGGCAATAGGGCCGGCCGTCGATGCCCGCGACCACGGCTCTCGCCCGGACCGCAACTGCGCCGCGGCGCAAATCCCATCGAGACGGCGCCGATCGCCGCCGTTCCCATCATCGTCAGCACGACGCGGCGTGAGCGTTTCATGGATAGCGGTCTCCTGAACTGCCCGATCCTTGCCCGAGGCCCGCGCGTCCCGCAAGGCAAACGCGGTCAGCTCACGGCAACTTGCTTGTTCATTCATCCGCCGCCGCCGAAGCCGAACGCGCGCGCGAACGAGCCGAAGCCGCCGCGGGTGACGCCGCCTGATGATTCCGACGCTGGTGACGGCGATCCGGAGTTACCGAAGAAGCTGAAGCGCGAGGCGTGGCTGTAGCCGCCGCTGCCACCCGAGCCGCCGCGCGAGGTGCAATTGGCCGACGTCGCCGGCGCGGCCATGCCCGGCGGCGTCGGCTGGCAATTCGCGCCCATCAGCGCATAGGCGCCGCCGCCGACCGCCAGCGTGCCCATCACCAGCAGCGCGACATGGTTGCTGCGCTTCGGCCCCGGCACTGGCGGCAGCGGGGGCTGGCGCTTGCCGAACGTGGTGGAGCGGATTTGACGTTCGCCAGTCACTTGCTGCGATTTCCTAAGGCGAACGTCAAATCCAAAGCTCCACCAGCAAATATATTTGCCAGTGGTCCTTTAATTCCAACATTCGCAAAAGAGATTGCCGCGACGTCGGGCGAATGTTGGAATTGGACCACTGGGAGGCGCGTCCCGTCGTCATCAGATGATCATGCAGGCGGCATTGAGCGCGCCGGCCGCGAGCGAGGCCAGCCCGAGCCAGATCGCGGGCGCGAGCTGGCCCTCGGCGATGCGCTGCGACAGGTCCGGCACCGGAATCTTCACGAGATAATAGACCACGATCTGGACGATCAGCGCGATCAGGCTCCAGACCAGGCAGTCGACCACATTGGCGGAGTGCGCGATCGCGCTGACGACCGGCAGCACGAAGCCGAGCAGGCTCAACCCCAGCGCAATCGCCGCCGCCGGATCATTGTCGCGGATCAGCTGAAACTCGTTGTGCGGCGTGATGCGGGTGTAGACGAGCAGATAGAGGACCACCGCGATGATGGCGGTGCAGAAATAGACCAGGAAGGCCGGCAGCCCGGCGAGCGATTGCAGGATCATGGTTGTCGCCCCGACTCAAAGCTCACGCCAGTTTGGCACGATCCCTTGGTCGGTTCATCGCAAGCAACGGTTCATCCAAAAACAAAAACCCCGCCATTTGCGGCGGGGTCCAGTCTGGGAGGAGCGAGCGTACGGCTCGCGGGTAAACCAGATTTAAGCGGGAATGCGCTCTTCGATGTCGTGCGGCTCGCGCAGCACATAGCCGCGGCCCCAGACGGTCTCGATGAAGTTGCGGCCTTCGGAGGCGTTGGCGAGCTTCTTGCGCAGCTTGCAGATGAAGACGTCGATGATCTTCAGCTCCGGCTCGTCCATGCCGCCATAGAGATGATTGAGGAACATTTCCTTGGTGAGCGTGGTGCCCTTGCGGAGCGAGAGCAGCTCCAGCATCTGATATTCCTTGCCGGTCAGATGCACGCGCTGACCGCCGACCTCGACCGTCTTGGTGTCGAGATTGACCACGAGATCGCCGGTCTGGATCACCGACTGGGCGTGGCCCTTGGAGCGGCGCACGATCGCATGGATGCGGGCGACGAGTTCGTCCTTGTGGAAGGGTTTGGTCATGTAGTCGTCGGCGCCGACGCCGAGACCCTTGACCTTGTCCTCGATGCCGGCAAGGCCGGAGAGGATCAGGATCGGTGTCTTGATCTTGGAGACCCGGAGCTGCTTCAGCACGTCGTAGCCGGACATGTCGGGCAGGTTCAGGTCGAGAAGGATGATGTCGTAATCGTAGAGCTTGCCGAGATCGACGCCTTCTTCGCCCAGGTCGGTCGTGTAGACGTTGAAGCTCTCGGATTTGAGCATCAATTCGATCGACTGCGCGACGGCGCTGTCATCTTCAATCAGCAAAACGCGCATGCCAGTTCCCCATCGTCGCCGTTCCGGGCGTCAGGTCGGCCGCACCTGCGGCACACAACAAACGCCTTTGAACAACTGATTCGGATCCTGACGAGACATGGTTAACAAAATCTGATTCTGATCCGCAAGATGTCTCGGTGCAATTTTTGTCGAATCGCCCTAAGATATTGCGTCAGAGCAGCTTTTCGTACCCGTAGCCGTTCAAGTTCCACATTAAGAGGCGGGCCTAACCGACTCTCGCGACTCGCGGTTCCCAAGGAACAGCAAGGCGCCCAGTTATCAAAGACAGTGACGCAATGATTAACGATGCGGGTAAACACGAAGTTAAGCGGGAGGCGGAAATACGCCAAAACTTAAGGTTTTCGCAATGAAGGGCTCAACGTGAAGGACTTTTCGTGAAGGCCCTGGCTGAGCAGATCGGCGATATCGACGGCGTCAACATCTATGGACGCGTCGTCGGCGTGCGCGGATTGATGGTCGAGGTCGCCGGCCCCATCCATGCGATGTCGGTCGGCGCGCGCATCGTGATCGAGACCGGCGCCGCGCGGCCGATCCCCTGCGAGGTGATCGGCTTCTCCGGCAGCAATGCGGTGGTGATGCCATTTGCCGGCCTCGAAGGCGTGCGGCGCGGTTGCCGCGCCGTGATTGCCAATGCAGCGAACCAGGTGCGCCCGTCGGAGGCCTGGCTCGGTCGCGTGCTCAACGCGATGGGAGAACCGATCGACGGCAAGGGGCCGCTGCCGCAGGGCGCCTCGCCGATGCCGTTCCGCAACACGCCGCCGCCGGCGCATGCGCGCAAGCGTGTCGGCGCTCCGCTCGATCTCGGCGTGCGCGCGCTCAACACGTTCCTGACCTGCTGCCGCGGCCAGCGCCTCGGCATTTTCTCGGGCTCCGGTGTCGGCAAGTCGGTGCTGCTGTCGATGCTGGCGCGCAATGTCGATGCCGCGGTCTCGGTGATCGGCCTCGTCGGCGAGCGCGGCCGCGAGGTGCAGGAATTCCTGCAGGACGATCTCGACGAAGAGGGCCTCGCGCGCTCGGTCGTCGTGGTCGCAACCTCGGACGAGCCTGCCTTGATGCGGCGGCAGGCCGCGTATCTGACGCTCGCGATCGCCGAATATTTCCGCGACGAAGGCAAGGACGTGCTGTGCCTGATGGACTCGGTGACGCGCTTCGCCATGTCCCAGCGTGAGATCGGGCTGTCCGCAGGCGAGCCGCCGACCGCCAAGGGCTACACCCCGACGGTGTTCACCGAGCTGCCGAAGCTTCTGGAGCGCGCCGGCCCGGGCATCAACAGCGGCACCATCACGGGCATCTTCACGGTTTTGGTCGACGGCGACGACCACAACGAGCCGATCGCGGATGCCGTGCGCGGCATCCTCGACGGCCATGTGGTGATGGAGCGCGCGATCGCCGAGCGCGGCCGCTATCCCGCCATCAACGTCCTCAAGTCGGTCTCGCGCACCATGCCGAAATCCGCCGATCCGGCCTATCTGCCCGTCATCAACGAGGCCAAGCGGGTGATGGCGACCTATGCCGACATGGAGGAGCTGATCCGGCTCGGCGCCTACCGGCCCGGTTCCAGCGAGGAGGTCGACGCCGCCATCAAGCTGCACGAGCCGCTGGAAGCCTTCCTGCGCCAGGCCAAGGACGAGGTCACTCATTTGGGCGAGGGTTACGAGCGACTTGCACGAATCCTCAAGGGTTTGGAAACGGAACGCTAACTTTGTCACGCCATGATCCCCGGACCATTTAGTGCCGCCGGTGGGGCCCTGTGGGGAGCCGGCCTTGTCCCGCGTTCAAGGGGACTTCTGGGGAGTATGAGTTGATGAAGTCACGTGAAACGCTAATCCGCCTGAAGAAGTTTCAGGTCGACGAGAAGCGCCGAAGGGTCGCCCAGATCGAGGGCATGATTGCCGACTTCCAGCGTATGTCGGTCGATCTCGAGCGCGAGATCCTCGCCGAGCAGGAACGCGCCGGGATCAACGATCCCTCGCACTTCGCCTATCCGACCTATGCCAAGGCCGCGATCCAGCGCCGGGAAAACCTGACCCGCTCGGCCGACGAACTGCGCATCCAGCTCGAGGACGCCAAGAGCCTGCTCGCCGAAGCCTATGAGGAGCTCAAGAAGGTCGAGCTGCTCGACGAGCGCGACCAGGCCCGCGAGCGCGCCGAAGAGAGCGCCCGCGAACAGGCCGACCTCGACAGCATCGGTCTGATGCGCGCCCGTCTTGGCGTCGCCTGAGCCATTCAAGCTATCTCAGCACCGTGGAAGCCCGGGCCCGCAAGGGTCCGGGTTTTTCGTGCGGGCGGCCGGGTTTCGTCTCTAAACTTCCTTGGGATGCGACTTTTGACGGCTGAGGGCTGGACCGACCGGGCGCAAAATATGCTACGAAAGGCCGGACCACTCTCGGCAAGGGCATGATTTACAAGGTCATGTTCGAAAGAGCGATGGGGATCGCGATTTTGAGGGAAGCTGAATGCTGACGCCGGCTGAGCTGGTCTGGCTGATTGCCGCGGTTGCGAAGGGTGACGAGGCTGCTTTCGAGCGCCTCTACGCCGCCACGCGCGCGAAACTCTACGGCGTCGTGCTGCGTATCTTGCGCAGACAGGATCTCGCCGAGGAGGTTATTCAGGAGACTTACGTCAAAATCTGGAATAGCGCCGGTCAGTTCAATCCCGGCCTGTCGTCGCCGATCACGTGGATGGCGTCGATCGCCCGCAACCGGGCCATCGATGTCGTGCGCAAGCGGACCGAGTCCTCGATCGAGGAGGAGCCGGCAGCGATGGAAGTCGCGGCCGACAGCCCGGACCCGCTGGCTCGCCGGGAAATGACGGAGGAATTGAAGCGATTGCTGGAGTGCGTGGGACGGCTCGAGCCGGACCGCCAGAAGCTAGTGCTGCTCGCTTACTACAACGGCTGGAGCAGGGAGCAGTTGGCGGCGAAGTTCGAGACGCCGGTGAATACGGTGAAGACGTGGTTGCGGCGAAGCATGATGGACATCAGGGAGTGCCTTGGTCTTTAGGAGGATTGGCCTTTAACGGCCGGATTTGAGAGCGATGGAATACAGCGAAGACCATATCGCGATCGCGGCGGAATATGCGCTCGGCACGCTCGATGCCGACGAGCGCGCGCAGGTCGAGACCATGATGGCGGTGGACCCCGAGTTCACCGCGATGGTGCAGTCCTGGGAGTTTCGTCTCGGCGTGCTGAACCAGATGGTCGGATCGGTCGAGCCGCGCCCCGAGCTGTGGGAGCGCGTGCGCGCCGCGGTCGGGCATTCCTCGCAGCAGGCGCCGCTGGTGCTGCCCGAGGCGCCTCCGCCGCCTTCGCAAACGCAGGCCTTCGAACCGATCGCGGCGGCGCCGACATTCGATCCGATCGCACCGAGCGGACCGATCGCGCCTGTTGCCGACAATTCCAATGTCATCCGCCTGTCCTCGCAGGCCAGGCGCTGGCGTGGCGTCGCCTCGGTGATGACCGCGCTGGCAGCCGTGCTGGTGGCTGTCATCGGCGTGCAGCTGTTTTCGCCGGACATGCTGCCGGCAGGCTTGCGCCCGAAGCCGCGCACGCAAGTGGTCGAGGTCAAGACGCAGGCCGCGCCTGCCGCGCCTTCGGCGCAATATGTCGCGCTGCTGCAGGGCTCGGCGGGAGGGCCCGCCTTCATCCTCACCGTCGACGGCGCGACCAGGAATTTCACCGTGCGCAAGGTCGGCGCGCCGCCGGTCGAGGTCGGCAAGAATTACGAGCTCTGGCTGATCTCCGACAAGCTCGGCGGGCGGCCGCGCTCGCTCGGCGTGATCGGGGCTAACGACTTCACCGCGCGCACCGTGCTGACGAGCTTCGATTCCGACGTGATCAACGGCGGCGTCTACGCGGTCACGGTGGAGCAGGCCGGCGGCTCGCCCGACGGCGCGCCGCACTCGACGCCGGTGTTCGCCGGCAAGCTGATCGAGACCGTGCCGGCGAAGTAGCGCTGTCGATCCGCAGTCTCATCCGTTCGAATATCTGATCAGGCCGGCATGCACTCTCGCTCGTCATGCGCCGGCTTGTGCGCCGGCAGCGATTCGGAAGCGATCTTCCATCCGGACGTCGATGCAACTGCCGCTGCGCATAGCCCTCCCCGGACGAGCCGGGGGATGGAGACGCATCGCGATCGTGCGGCTCAGCGATCTGCGTCAGCCAAGAACACCCCACAAAAAGAAAACGCCCGTGGGGAGCGGGCGTTTTCCATAGTCAACTTGGGGTAGTTGGGGTCTTCTACTATCCACGTGGCGACTTTGGGGGGCTGGTAAAGAGCCGCGTGAATTCCTTGAATTCCTCTTGTTAGCGCACCAGCGCTCCATTGCTGCTGGTGACGGTCACCGGTTTGCCGGCCTTGATGACATGCGCCGTCTGCGCATAGCCGTCGTCCGACGTTGCGCGCGCGGAGATGCCGAGGCCGGCGACCACGATGCCTGCAACGAGCGCCACGACCACGATCTTGAGATGGGTCGAGCGATCAGCGCTGTAGATCGAGTGGTTCATCGAAGTCTCCTGCCGCCTTCCGTGAACTCTGCCGGTATTCGTCTGTCGCGTCCGGCGACGGGTTCAACGTCACGCTTTAGGAAACGTGGATATCCGGTGTTTGGTCCGTAAGGGGCGATCACAAGTCGGTGAAAAGACTTGAAAGCCCGCGATTGGCGGGCGCGCGGACGTACCGAATACCGTTGGTCATACAGGTGGTTACGCCATACCGATACGCCGCGCTGCAGCACGTCGCCTGCATGAACGGAAATTAAGAAATCGGTTGCCTGTGGCGGAAAAGCACAGCCGGAACCGAAGGCACTTGGTTTAGCGCATGATCTCCGCGCAAACGCTACGCGTTTGTCGCGAGGGAAAACCGGTGCCCACTTTTCCGGATCATGCGCGCCTAGACGCTGCCGACAGTTTTTAGCCGGGCGCGGGGATGGATCTCGGCCTGCGACAGCACGGTGGTCTGCGAGCGGAATCGCTCGACCAGCGAGCGCACGAAGGGCCTGATGCCGGCCGAAGTCACCAGCACCGGCGCCTCGCCTTCGCGCGCGGCGCGCTCGAAGGCGTCGCGCACCGACGCCATGAACTCGGAGAGCTTTGAGGGCTGCATCGCGAGGCTGCGCTCCTCGCCGGCGCCGACCAGCAACTCCGCAAACGCCTGCTCCCATTTCGCCGACAGCGCGATCAGCGGCAGGTAGCCGCTGTGCGAGGTGTTTTGCGCGCAGATTTGCCGCGCCAGCCGGGCGCGGACGTGCTCGACCATGGTCGCGGGATTGCGTGAGAAGGCGAGCGCGTCGGCGATGCCTTCGAGGATGGTGGAGAGGTCGCGAATGGAGATGCGCTCGGCGAGCAGCAGCTGCAGCACGCGCTGGATGCCGGAGATCGTGACCTGGCTCGGCACGATGTCCTTGACCAGCTCGCTCTGTTCCTTCGGCAGCTCCTTCAGAAGTTTCTGCACCTCGCCATAGGACAGCAGGTCGCTCATGTTGTTCTTGAGCAGTTCGGTCAGGTGAGTCGACAGCACGGTGGCGGCATCGACCACGGTGTAGCCCTTGAGCGAGGCCTCCTCCTTCAGCGAGGCATCGACCCAGGTCGCGGGCAAGCCGAAGGTCGGCTCCGTCGTGTGGATGCCGGGCACGCCGACCTGGTTGCCGCCGGGGTCCATTACCATGAACTGGTTCGGCCAGATCTTGCCGGTGCCGGCGTCGACCTCCTTGATCTTGATGACATAGGTGTTGGCCTCGAGCTGGACGTTGTCGAGGATGCGCACCGCGGGCATCACGAACCCCATCTCGATTGCAAGCTGGCGCCGCAGCGCCTTGATCTGGTCGGTGAGGCGGTCCTGGCCGTCGGGGCCGTTGACCAGCGGCAGCAGCGCGTAGCCAAGCTCGATCTTGAGATCGTCGATCTTGAGCGCACTGGCGATCGGCTCTTCAGCCGCAGCGGCGGCCGCGGCCGCTGCCGCAGGTTGAGCCGCGGCCTTGGCGTCGGCGAAACCTTTGTCGCGCTTTTGCTTGTGGGCTTTCCAGGCCAACCCGCCGGCACCGCCGGCCAGTGCGAGGAACGGGAGCATGGGAATGCCGGGCAGCAGCGCCAGTACGAACATCACCGCCGAGGCCATCCCGAGCGCTTGCGGATAGCCGGAGAATTGCTTCATCAGCGCCTTGTCGGCCGCGCCGGAGACGCCGGCCTTCGACACCAATAGACCCGCCGCGGTCGAGACGATCAGCGCCGGCACCTGCGTCACGAGGCCGTCGCCGACGGTCAGCACCGTATAGGTGCGCGCCGCCTCGCCGAACGACAGGCTCTGCTGCGCGACGCCGATGATGATGCCGCCGATAATGTTGATGAAGACGACCAGCAGGCCGGCGATGGCGTCGCCGCGCACGAATTTCGAGGCGCCGTCCATCGCGCCAAAGAAGCCGCTTTCGTCCTCCAGCGTCTTGCGGCGCTCGCGCGCCACCTTCTCGTCGATCAGGCCGGCATTGAGGTCGGCGTCGATCGCCATCTGCTTGCCGGGCATCGCATCCAGATGGAAGCGCGCCGCGACCTCGGCGATGCGGCCCGAACCCTTGGTGATGACCACGAAGTTCACGATCACCAGGATCGCGAACACGATGATGCCGATCACGAAGTTGCCGCTCATCACGAAGCTGCCGAACGCCTCGATGACGTGGCCGGCCGCGTCCGTGCCCTCGTGGCCGTGGGCGAGGATCAACCGCGTCGAGGCGAGGTTGAGCGACAGCCGCAGCATGGTCGAGATCAACAGGATGGTCGGGAACGAGGAGAATTCCAGCGGCGCCTGGATGAACAGCGACGTCATCAGGATCAGGATCGACAGCGTGATCGAGATCGCGAGGAACAGGTCCAGCACCAGCGCGGGCAGGGGCAGGATCAGGACGACGAGGATGGTGAGGATGCCGAGCGCGAGCGCGATGTCGCCGCGCTTTACGAAATCGAAGATGTCGCTGAGTGAGAGGGTTCCACTGCTGGCGCTTGCGCCTTGACCCGCCGTGACGTCGACCATGGTAGCAGTGTCCCCCCGCGTATGCCGTTCACGGGCCCCAAGCGTCTGCGCGGCGGCTGTTGGGCCACCGGTTCGAAAGTGAGGCACCGCACTGGCGTCCACGGAGGTCTCCCCCGTCTTACGCGATCGACGACACTCGACTTCAACCCGGCAATTTTTGCCCGGTGTATGGTTAGGAAAGGGTTAAGAGACGCCGATATAGGCGTCGTTCCGGGCGCTTTGGCGAGAACCCGGAACCTTGCGCGCGGCCGAAGCCCGAAAATCGCGTCAGCTCCGCCGGCGCGCGCGGCGATCAGGCGTGACGTTTGCTGCAAGCGCCGGCGCGGGAACCGCCAGGGCCTGCTTCGCAATCGGGATCAGCAATTCCCGCAACCAGCGATGGCCTGGATCGGTGTCCATCTTGATGTTCCACATCAGGTAGAGATGCTGCTCGGCGAGCGGCACCGGCAATTTGTGGATACGAAGGTCGAAGATGCCGGCGACATGGTCGGCAAAAGCGCGCGGGACCATGCCGACGAGATCGGTCTCGGCGACGATCGAAGGCACCGACCACAGGCGCGAGACCGACATCACGATCCGCCGCTTGATGCCGTGCACCAGCAGCTCGCGGTCGACCTGGGTGAAGCCGCGCAATTCCGCCGACAACGCGACATAGGCGAGGTCGTTCATCACGGCCGCCGCGAGCCTGTTGCCGATCACGGGATGATCGGGACGCGCTGATTGCCACCAGGCCGACGGGGCCGATCGGCACGATCGAGATCTCCGGCGACGTCACCGGGTAGATGAAGCATGCAAGATCGAGCGTGCCGTTCAGCACGTCCTGCACGATGTCGGGCCGCGACGCTACGCCCTCGATCGAGACGCCGGGCGCGCTCGCCGTGATGATGTTCAGCAGCGGCGGCATCACCAGCGGTTCGATCACGTCCATCGCGCTGATCCGGAACGTGCGCCGGTAGGACTTGAGATCGACTTCCTTGCCGCCGAGCTGGATGCCGATCAACCCGAGCGCCTCGCGCACCGGGGCGATCATCGCCTGGGCTTTCGTCGTCGGCGTTACGCCGCGCCTGGCGCGCACGAACAGCTGATCGTCGAGCAGGTCGCGCAGCCGCGCCAGCGAATTCGAGACGGCGGGCTGGCTCATGGCGAGCTGATCGGCCGCGTGGCTGATATTGCCGGCTGAATAGATCGCCTCGAACACCACCAGCAGGTTGAGGTCGAGGTTCTTCAGGTTCGTGCCGGGCATCTCGCCTTCCCGCAGAGCGTGTGACACCTACAGGTAGCAAATTGTACGGCCGGTCAATATGACATGTGGGCGGAACCGGCTTCCGGTCGGACAACGGGTTGCCGCGGGTGAATTGTGACCGGTTTTTTGCACCGCACGCGCATGCCTAATATCGCGGCAATGTGGGTTGACCGGCGAGGCGCCAGCGAAGAAGTTGCGCGCCGTGCACGCCCCCTCGAAATCCCCCGATTCCCACGCCTTCCTCCCCGACTCCGGTCAGGCTTGGCTGCGGCTTGTCGTTGCCTTGCTGATCGCCTCGGTCGGCGCGGTCGGCATGTGGTCGGTGGTGGTGGTCATGCCCACGGTCCAGGCTGAATTTGCGACCACCCGCGGCGCGATTTCGTTCTCCGTCACCATGATCTTCCTCGGCTTCGGCCTCGGCGGCGTGATCATGGGCAGGATCACCGACAAGGTCGGAATCGTCGCGGCGATGGCCGTCAGCATCGCGTTGCTCACGATCGCCTATGTGCTCGCCGGTCTTTCGACCGCGCTTTGGCAGTTCATCGCAGTCTCGTTTCTGATCGGGCTCGGCGCTTCCGCCACCTTCGCGCCGTTGATGGCGGAAGTGTCGCACTGGTTCGAGCGTTATCGCGGGCTTGCGGTCACCATCGTCGCCAGCGGCAACTATGTCGCGGGCACGATGTGGCCGCCCGTCGTCAACTGGGGCACGCAGACCTACGGCTGGCGCGCCACCCATATCGGCATCGGGATCTTCTGCGGCATTGCGATGACCATCCTGCTGCTGGTGCTGCGCGCCATCCTGGGAGGCGCGCGGCGCGCGACCACGCCAACGCGCCGCCGCCGCGGGTCGATCTCAATCTCTCCACCAACACGCTACCGTGCTGCTCTGCGTCGCCAGCATCTCCTGCTGCGTGGCGATGGCGATGCCGCAGGTGCATCTCGTCGCCTATTGCGGCGACCTCGGCTATGGCGTGGCGCGCGGCGCCGAGATGCTGTCGATGATGATGGCTTCGGCATCGTCAGCCGGATCGGCTCGGGCTTCATCGCCGACCGCTTCGGCGGCCTCGTCACGCTGATGATCGGATCGTCGGCGCAGGCTTTTGCGCTGCTGTTCTATCTGTTCTTCGACAGCCTGACCTCGCTCTATCTGATCTCCGCGATGTTCGGCCTGTTCCAGGGCGGCATCGTGCCGAGCTACGCCATCATCGTGCGCGATGCGATGCCGGCCCGCGAGGCCGCGACGCGAGTCGGCATCGTGATCTTCGCTTCGGTGTTCGGCATGTCGTTCGGCGGCTGGATCTCCGGGGTGATATTCGACGTCACCGGCTCCTATGCCGCCGCCTTCGCCAACGGCTTCGCCTGGAACGTGGTCAACATGGCGATCGTGCTGGGCCTGTTGCTGCGCGCACGAGGCGGCGGCCGGCTCGCGGTGGCGTAACGACATCGACTGCCGCCTTGGAGGGCAAGCAGCAGGCCCTCAAAGTCGCCGTCAGTCTTTCCAGCGTGATCCCGGCCGGCTCATGCCGCCGATTGCTTTGCCTTGCGGTTCGCGTCCAGACGCCGATCCACACGGGCTACGATCAGGTCGAGGATGGGATGTCGCATGCCATTCTGGCCCGCGATGAGCTGGACCAGCTTGTCCGCCCGCTCGATGTTGACAGCGCCGTTGCTGAGCGCGCGCGCAGCAGAGGCCGGCCGCGACAGGTCGTTGGCGGCCGCGGCGTATTTTTCGAATGGCACCAGATCGTCTCGCGACGCGCCGATCCTGGTGCACACGTCCATCACGAAATCGTAGATCGAGCGCGAGGCATCCAGATCGGAATGGACGGCTTCCTTTGCCGTACGCATCCCCTCCTCGGTGATACACCGGTAGTTCCCCGCCAGCAGCATCGGCCACTTCGCGAGCGGCACGAAAATCGAATTGTAGAATCGCAGCTTGACCGGCAGTTCGAGTTTGCCTTCCGCCGCCTCGAACCTTACGGCATCGATCTCCTTCTCCAATTGCTGGACGATCTCGTTGCCGCGCTCGACATCGAAACGCGCGACCTTGAAATTCGTGGGCAGGGTTACCTGCAACACGTTCAGTTTCTCGCCGGGTGGCCGTATCGCTTGCGGGTCGGGACTGCAGAGCGTGATCGCGCGAACGTCAAAGCCATCCCAGACTTCCGGCGCCGTATAGGCCGGCTTGAGCATCTCCGCATTGAGGCCTGGAATCCGTCGCATGTAGGCCAGCGGCGGCATGTTCATGATGGACATGCATGGGACGCGCGATTTTGCGACCGCGTCGAGTAGCCCGCGAACACCGGGCGAGCCGTATTGCGGCTCCTGCATCGCGAGCCCGATCAGATCATAGTCGCGCGGATCGACCTCGTTCGCTCCCGCGGCCGATACCTTGCCGGGCAAGCGGCGAGAATTGATCTCGACGGGCTCGGCGCGGCCGCGAACCGGCAAGCGAACACGAAAGCCCTCGGAATTGATGAGGTTCGCTTCCTCAGGCAAGCAGACAAGCTTCACATTGTGTCCGCCAAACAGGATTTTCGACGCGAGAAGCGAACCGTAGGACGCGCCAAGAATGAGAATGTTGAATTTCGACATCGGGCGTTTCCCCCTCTCTTTTGTTCATTGCATTGCGCGCCGTCTTGATTGGATCTACGATCGGCGCGAGCTTTGGTGCAGCGCGCAAACGGCACGATTGCAAAGGACGAGTAACGTGGACTGTAAAATAGAATACGGCTGTCAAATTGTCAAACGAGGTACCAGGCGTTCGCGACTTGCGAAATCATGGCCGATCGAATTGTTCGCAAGCGCGAACGAAATCGCCGGCCGACTCATACGTTAGACGGATTGCCCGGCCTTCAGCAGCGAGCAGCCGGTGATCTTAAAGCTGCCGTCGGGCTCCTGTTCCAGCGTGTACATCGCGTCCCAGGCTTCACCGTCGGCATCGACGATGTGCACGCGCTGCGCGATCCATTTGCCCTCGATCGCGCGCCTCGCCGAACTCGAAACTCTTGTGGCGCCAGATCGGCGCGTAGGAGTTCTGCACCATGGACATGAAGATGTCGGCTTGCGGGAACAGCTTCTTGATCGCGGGCGACGCGTAGGAATAGGCCGCGGCTGCATCGCTGCGGCTCAACGCCTGCTCCTGCGCGCGGATCACGCCTTGCGCGTTGGCGACATCGTCGGTGGCGCGCGCGGGCGCGGCGAAGGAGAGCAGAGCAAGAAGGAGCAGGGCGGCGATGCGCATACGGAGCCAATGGCTCGCGACAACTTTCTTGAGCTACGAGGCTACACCGTCGCG
This sequence comes from uncultured Alphaproteobacteria bacterium, assembly GCA_963732085.1. Lineage (GTDB taxonomy): Bacteria > Pseudomonadota > Alphaproteobacteria > Rhizobiales > Xanthobacteraceae > Bradyrhizobium. The sequence continues at coordinate 204,899 of CAVSYJ010000006.1, forward strand.
GTTTCAGCGACAACGCCGGGCGAAGTCTCAAGCGGGGCGCTGCGCCGTGGCCCGGGTGAGCGAAGCGACCCCGGGACTAACCCGCATATCGCGGAGTTTATCATCGGGCGCGCATTCGCGCGACCCGTTGGCTCGTGCGGGCTACCAAGCCACCATCAAGAATCAAACTTCCGCCACAGCCTCCGACCAGGGCTGGAAGGTGTCGGTCGCGCCGTGGTTGGTCGCGCCGTCGCGCAGCACCACGCTGGGGTAGGCATATTTGCCCGGGAAAGTCTGAATGCGCGCATCCTCATAGTCGAAGCGCGCGCGCAGGCGTCGCGAACATCCTCGTCCATGCGCACATCGCCGATCACGATCGGGCCTTCGCTGGCATCGAGCCGCGGCTGATGCATCGCGGTGTCGAGGTCCATGCCGTAATCCATCACAAAGGACAGCAGCTGCATCACCGCCGGCATGATGCGGCGGCCGCCGGAGGCGCCGACCGCGAGCCGCTGGCCATCAGCGGTCTTCGCCACCACAGGCGTGTAGTTGCACAGGCAGCGCTTGCCGGGCGCCAGCGAGTTCGACACGCCCTGGGTCGGGTCGAACCACATGATGCCGTTGTTCATGGTGATGCCGCTTTGCGGCGTCACGTAGCGCGAGCCGAAGCCGGACAACAGCGTCTGCGTCACCGCCGCCATGTTGCCGTCGCGGTCGACCACGGAATAATGCGTGGTGCAGGCCGGCGCGAGATGCTCGGCGCCGAGCGAGCGCCGGCCGTCGGCGTCGCCCATGTCCTTCAGCCGTTCGCGATAGGCGGTCTGCACCGCATTGGCGTAGCTGGCATAGGCCGATGCATCGGGCTCGCCGCGCGACGGCTTCAGATCCTGCTGCAACAGCCGCAGCGCATTGGCGAGCGTGGGACCGGCGGTCAATTCCGGCGTCGCATAGACCGTGCCGCCGCGATAGGGGATTTTCAGCGGCTCGCGCAGATGCGCGCGATAGGCGGCGAGGTCGCTCGCCGACAGCGCGCCGCCCGCGCCCTGAATATCGGCCGCGATGCTCTTGGCGAGATCGCCTCGGTAGAAATCATCCGCGCCTTGCTCGGCGAGATAGGACAGCGAGGCCTTGAACTTGTCCTGCGGCAGGCGGACCTCGGCGCGGACCGCCCATTGCGGCGCGGGCGGCAGGCCGTCGACCAGATAGGCCGCGGCGCTGGAGGGATAACGCCGCAGATCGATCGCGCAGCTTGCGATCATCAGGGTCGTCCACCAGTCGACCAGCAGGCCTTCGCCGGCGAATTTCACGGCCGGCGCCAGCAGCTCCTTCCACGACATCCGGCCGTGACGGCGATGCGCCTCGCTCATGCCGGCGACCATGCCGGGCACCGCGATCGAGCCGGGCCCATGGATGTTGCGGTCGTCCTTGACCCGCGGCCAGGGGAAGATGTCGGAGGCAGCTCCCCCGGTCAGCGGATAATCCTCGACCCGCAAACTGTTCGGCGCACGCATGCCGTAGTCGATCACTTCATAGCGGTCCTCGCGCGCGCGATAGAGCACCAACGCGCCGCCGCCGCCGGGGCCGTTCATCCAGGGCTCGACCACGCCGAGCGCAAAGCCGGTCGCGACCACCGCGTCCATGCAATCGCCGCCGGCGGCCAGCACGGCCGCGCCGACTTCCGCGGCTTTCCGCGATTGCGCCGCAACAATGCCGCCCTTGCTGGCAACGGCGGGTTTGCGGATGATCTGGCTGTTGGAGAACTGGTCTTGCATGGCTCCTGTCACTTTTCTGTTCTTTTGCTTGATCTACTGAAGGCATATTCGCCGAAAACATCAAGGGAGCGCGGGAATGCCTCGGCACATCGCATGCCTGACTTTCGATTTCGACGCCATAAACATCAAAGCCGGTCTCGAACCGGCCATCACAGCAGGGAGGCGACAATGAGCATGTCACGTCGAGATATTCTTGCCGGCGCGGGTGCGCTTGCAGCGAGCGCGGCGAGCGGCAGCGCGATGGCGCAATCCTTCGCGTTCAAGCCGAACCAGCGTTATCCGGAGCCTTCGCTCGAAATTCTCGACCCAAGCTTCCTGAAATACCGCATCTACAGCAGCACCGTCGAGCAGGTCGCCAGCGGGATGCGCTGGGCGGAAGGGCCTGTCTATTTCCCCGATGGCGGTTATCTGTTGTGGAGCGACATCCCCAACAACCGGATCATGAAATACGACGAAAAGGACGGCAGCGTCTCGGTGTTCCGCAGCCCGTCCAATTTCGCCAACGGCAACACCCGCGACCGGCAGGGACGCCTCGTCACCTGCGAGCATTCGGTGACCCGCCGCATCACGCGCACCGAGAAGGACGGCAAGATCACCGTGCTCGCCGACAGTTTCGAGGGCAAGCGCCTCAATGCGCCGAACGACATCGTGGTGAAGTCGGACGACACGGTCTGGTTCAGCGATCCGCCATTCGGCATCCTCGGCGATTGGGAAGGCTTCAAGGCCACACCCGAGCAGGCCAACACCAACGTGTTCCGGATCGGCACCGACGGCAAGCTGACCGCCGTCATCACCGACATCGGCAATCCGAACGGGCTCGCCTTCTCGCCGGACGAGAAGAAGTTCTATGTGGTGGAGGCCAAGGCCCAGCCATATCGCTGCATCTGGAGCTACGACGTCAATGCGGACGGCAGCCTCGGCGGCAGGAAGAAATTGATCGAGGCGTCCGATGAGGGCGCGCCCGATGGTTTCCGGATCGACCATGACGGCAATCTCTGGTGCGGCTGGGGCAGCAACGGCCTGCTGCAATCGGAGCCGACCGACGTCAATGGCCGCAAGGTCTATCAGCTCCGCGGCAAGTCGGAGGATCTCGATGGCGTCAAGGTGTTCAGCCCGGAGGGCAAACCGCTGGCGCACCTCCATCTGCCCGAGCGCGCCGCCAACCTGACCTTCGGCGGCCCGAAGCGAAACCGGCTCTACATGACGGCGTCACATTCGGTCTACGCCTATTATGTGGAGGCGCACGGCGCGCTGTGAGGCGTGTGTGGAGCGCGGCACGGCTAGCCAGGATCGTCATTGCGAGGAGCGAAGCGACGAAGCAATCCAGACTAATTTCCGCAGACAAATTCCGGATTGCTTCGCTTCCGCCTAGGCGCAAAAGCGCTTCGGCGGAACTCCTACCCGCCATAGCTCGCGCAGCGAGCGTAGACGGGGTCGCTCGCGATGACGGGTCAATGCTTCAGGTCACCTTGACCTCGACCGAACCCAATCCCGGCATCTCGAACTTGAAGTGCGCGGGCTCCGCAGGAAACACCGTCTTCATCACGCTGCCGGTCATGACGATGTCGCCCTTGCGTAAAGCCCCGCCGCGCGAGGCGAGCTGCGCGTTGAGCCAGGCCACCGAATTGAAGGGATGGCCGAGGATGTCGCGGCCATAACCTTCGCCGACGGGCGCGCCGTTTTGGGTGGCCTTGCCGAGCACCGGTTCGAGCTCCGGCCAGTTCGCCACGAACGGCGCGAGCACGATGCCGGCATTCCATGAATTGTCGGCGACCAGCGACTTCACGTCGAGATTGCCGTAGTCGGCGGCGCGGTCGTCGACGATCTCGATCCCGGCTGCGACGCCGTCGACAAAGGCAGCGACGGCCGTGGGCGTGTTCGCGCTGTCAGGCATGTCCGACTTCATGCGCACGGCGATCTCGAATTCCAGGCCGAGCCGGCCGTAGTCGGCGCGGCGCACGCTGGCGCCCGACTGATGCACGCGGCGCGCCAGCACCACGCCCGCGATCGGATGATCGATGCCGCAGAAGCTCTGCATCGCTTTCGACGTCAGCCCGACCTTGTAGCCGACTGCTGCGCCATGCGCGGCCCGCAGCAGCGGCACGTATTTGTCCTGGATGTCGTAGGCGTCGGCCATCGACGAAAGGCCGGCAAGCGCCTTGAACCGCGTACCGGACTTATGCTCGGCCAGCAGCGCCTCGGCGGCGCGTTGTGCGGCGGTATCCTCCATGACGGTCTCCCTTTTTGGGGATCATAACTTCCTGATCACACATGTGAAATGGTTCACGCGCAAGGCTCCCCACTCGTGTCACAAGGTGGATATGTCGCGCAGCGGCTTGAATTCGGTCGTTGACGAAAAAGAAATACCCGTCAAGATAGTGGATATTCCGGGGATAAATCATTGCGCCAAACGACTTTATCGGTGGTGCTTGAGGTCGAGCCAGCCAGCGCGGGGCTGCTCAGTGGCCTGATTGAGCAGTTCAAGAAGGACCAGACGTCGACGAAGCCGCACTTTCAACAACTGAAAGACGGGTTGCCCACGCTCCATTTCATGTCGCTCAGCGTCTACCGGGGCGCTGACTACGATCCGACGTTCATCATCGAGGTCAATTTCGACTACGAGCCCGGTCCGTTTTGGGCGCAATTTGAAGCGGCAATCGGCGATCGCATCCGTCCGATGCTGCGATGCTGCAAGCGCCCCATGGACGAAGCCGGACCGCTCTACGACGCGGTGACCAAAGAGGGCTCCCGGTACCCGATCGCGCCCTATCTGGAACAGCGGACGATCGAGCCGAGCGTCTATCATCACGGTAATCGTGGATTGTCGCGGGACCGGATCGTTCGTGAAGGCGTGCTGTTTCAGGCTGTCAGCAGTGAGTTGGACAAGCCTTCCTACCGTGGGACGACCGCTCAGGCAGATTCATGCCCAGCTTCGTGCGGCAATGCTCGGTCAATTCGATTGGCTGGCTCGCCCGGAGGAGGAGCGCATTACGCTACGCGAGCGTGTGAGCGACTACGTCCGGCTGTTCGGCGTTCTTCTCATCTTGCTGCTTGTCCTCTCCTTGCCCGGATTTTCCTTCCTGGTCTTCCTGCGTGCGTTCTTTCCAGCCTATGCGCTGTGGTTCGTGCAGGATTTGTATGCGCTGGCCTGGCTTTTGTTGCTGCCGCTCGTCGTCGGTGGCGTCCTCTATAGCGGCAGAGCAGCCCGGCCCGGCGAAGCCGCTTCCTCGCGTTCGGGCGGCTTGAGCCCGTACGTCGATAGCGACCTGGGTTCAATCGGGAATTTGTACACGCTGATCTTGATCGGGCTTGTCGTGGTCGCAGCGGTTGCCCTCATTTTCGGGGTGGTGGGTGCTGCCGGTGTAGCGCTGTATCATGTCATTGCGATGCCGGTGGCGGCAGGCGTCTCGAATGCCTACGTGGCCGGTGGGGGATTGTTGCACGCGCTGATCGCCGCGGCGAAGGCCTTCCGCAGCGAGATCGAGCAGGCCGTCAGGCACTTTTTCCCGGCGTTTGGTGCGGACTGGAAGAGCTACTTCTGGGTCGCCTTTCGCGTGTCCCTGGTCGGGATCTACACGGCCTTCTTCATCTCCGTGCCGCTGATCCTGTTGTGGTTGCGCTTCCTCGAACGCCGCGATTCTCATCACGATGCGCCCGAGATCGACCCTTACGAAATGCGCAAGATGACGCGGCGCGAGGACTGGATTCCCCAAAATCACATGGGCAGCGTCGTCCTGGTCAAACCCGGGGTCTTGCGCATGGCGCTGTTCCGGACCGGTCATTTCGCCCTTAGCCTTGTGCTGCGCGTGGTCGCCACCGACGGTTATCTCGGGACCATGCGGACCGTGCATTTCGCGCACTGGGCGTTCATCAACAACGGCAGCCGGCTGATGTTCGTTTCCAATTTCGACCAGACCTGGGACAGCTATCTCGACGACTTCATCGAGAAGGCGCATGGCGGCCTGACGCTCGCTTGGGGCAGCTGCACCGGCTTTCCTGCGACCAGGTTCCTGGTGATGGACGGTGCGAGTCATGGCCGCCAGTTCAAGGCGTGGGCGCGTCACTCGATGGCAGTGAGCCGGTTTTGGTACAGCGCTTACACTGAATTCACCGTCAATCAAGCCGAGCGGCAGGCTCGCGTTGCCGAGGGCTTGCGTCAAAAATCCCTTTCGTCCGAGAAGGCCGCAGAATGGGTCAAGGATCTGTAACGTCCAAATCGCGTGCGTATTGGAAGCTCAATCCTCCCCACGATGGGAACACGCAGGGAATTGTGGTCAGCGCTTTCACGGATCTTCCGGAGGCGATGGCCCTGTTCCTTTGCTTCGCCTGGCCGGAAAACGGTCCGGACAGCACACGCGTCGGCAAGGGCGAATGGCTGAAGAACCTCGCCGGAATTGCTCCGATCACCGATGCCGACGGCAAGGAGCACCCCGCCGCTGCGCTCGCGTTCACATACAGCGGCCTTCAAAAGATGGGTCTCCCTGCCGACACCCTGGCGACGTTTTCGCAGCCGTTTCGCGAAGGCATGTATCAGGAGGACCGCCTGCGCCGATTGGGCGACCGCAAATTGGACGAGTGGGAGCCGACCGTCATTCCAAACGGGCCGATCTGGAGCGGCAACGTCGCGGTGGTCGAACCGAAAGCGCCGGCTGTCGCCGCTTCCAACATCCGGGCTCCGAAAGAAGACAAGGAATATCAAACGCAAACGGCTGTGACCGTCCATGCATTGTTGCTGCTGTACGGGCATACCGAAAAGGAGACCGCCGACTGGGCCGACAAGGTGCAAGGTACGCTCGCCGCCGGCAACGTTCAGATCGTGCGTCGGCTCAGGTTGCAGCTTTTCACCGATCCGAACACGGGTCTCCCGCGCGAGCACTTCGGGTTTGCCGACGGAATATCGCAGCCCGTTCCCTACCAGGCGGACGAGGAGACGGGCGACAAGGTGCTCGTCATGAGCGACAACAGTCCCGCCGTGCGCGACGACGTTCATGGCGTTCCGCTCGGCGATATCCTCATGGGGCATATCAACTCGCATCATGAAAGTGCGCCAGGTCCTTTTGTCGCGACGGACGACCCCGCGTGCAATTCCAGGCTGCTTCCGGGGGGAGCACCCGCGGGCTTCCTGAATTTCGGGCTCAACGGCAGCTATCTGGTGGTGCGCGAGTTGCGGCAATATGTCGGCGCATTCTGGCAGTCGATGGAAAAGGTCGCGGCGGAGCTTCGGGCGCAGGACCCTTCCGCAAGCCACGTCGATGCCGACTGGATCGCGGAACGGATCATAGGCCGCACCACTGACGGAGACATGCTCTGTCCCGGCGCGCCGGGCCATCTCGGCCGCGATGCCTATGGCGGACCCGAAAACCAGTTTCGTTACAGGAAAGGCGATCCGGATGGCTTCGGCTGTCCCATGGGATCGCATGTGCGCAGGGCAAATCCGCGCGACGGGCTGGCCAAGAACGTCAAGAGCGGGGATACGCTGCTCGACGCCGCGAACTATCATCGCATCCTTCGCAGGGGCCGCAAGTTCGGGCCACCGGCGCCCGCGGACAGGAAGGATGACGGCGCCGAGCGCGGGCTGCTCTTCATGTGCCTCAATACCGACATTGCCCGCCAGTTCGAGTTCGTCCAGCAGACCTGGCTGCTCAACAGCAGCTTTGCAACGTTGTTCGATGAGACGGATCCGCTTGTCGGTCCACAAGGCCGCTTCACCATTCCGACGGATCCGTTGCGTCGCATCGCCAATGTCGAGACTTTCATCCAGATGGCGGGAGGGGAGTATTTCTTCCTGCCGAGCATGCCCGCGCTCGACTATCTGGCGGCGTTGTCCAGCACCCACCCGTCTGAGCCACGGTCATGACCATGCCAAGCGCAGACGTATTGAGGCCAGGCGGCATCAAGGGCCGGATCACGGCGTGGTTCCTCGCAACGGTGGTGCCCCCGGGGTTGCGCATGCTACGGCGGCTTCCACGCAATATCCGGATGGGCAAGCTCGCTGTCGTCACGCGATACGACGAGGTTCGCGAGGTCTACCTGAACGATGCCGACTTCGGCGTGCCTTACAAGGAGAAGCTGGACGTCATCACGGGCGGCCAGCCCTTCTTCCTCGGAATGGACGACACTGCGGACTATCGGCGCGATACCAGCGCGATGCGTAAAGTCGTGCTCCGCGACGATATTCCCTCGCGGCTTGCGCCGAACACGCTCACCATCGGCGAAGACTATGTCAAACAAGCCGGCGGCCGGATCGAGGTGGTCGATTATGTCCGCCGGCTGACGTTCAAGCTTTACCAGGACTATTTCGGGATCCCGGATCCTCCCGGAGGCACTCTGCCGGTTTGGGCAACGCGGCTGTTCGAATTTCAGTTTGCCGACGGCGGCAACGACAAGGCGCTGAGGGCGGAAGTCGATGACATCGGGCCCAAGCTGAGGGCGCATATCGACGGCCTGATCGCGCAGCAAAAGTCCGCAGGCCAACCGTCGGACGACGTGCTCGGCCGCTGTGTCGTGATGGCGGGGAAGAACGAGCCCGGCTTTAGCGACCTTCAGATCCGGACGGCGCTCATGGGATTCATCGTCGGCGGTCCGCCCCAGCCGCCGATGGTGGTGCCGCAGGCCCTCGAGCAATTGTTGCGGCGTCCGGATGCCCTCGCCGGGGCATGCGAGGCTGCGCGCGCCAGTGATGACAAGCTGCTCGCCGCCTACGTCTTCGAGGCGATGCGGTTCGATCCGCTTGCTCCCTTCATGCCGCGCGTGGCGAGAAACGACGCAGTCATCGCCGAGGGGACCGGACGCGAAATCCAAATCCCGAAAGGTACGTCCGTCATGGTTGCCTTTAGTTCGGCCATGATGGACGAGCGGCGGTTACGCGCTCCGAAGACGTTCGATCCTGGCCGGCTGCCGAACGAATACATTCACTTCGGCTACGGCCTGCACCAGTGCTTCGGCATCTACCTGAATCAGGCGCTGCTGCCGCTGATGTTGAAGCCGCTTCTGAAACGTCGGAATCTTCGGCGGGCACCCGGCGCGGAGGGGAAGCTCAGGAAAAACGGCGTGTTCGCGGAGCGCCTTTGGGTCGAATACGACGTGTGAAGGCGGCGAGCGGCTTGGCGGCGCGACGTGCAGCGGCGTCCTACATGGCGACCGCCGGTTGATGGGTCCGGTAACGGCGGTTCAAACCTGAACACGCGCCCGTTATCGCAAGGCCTTGTGTGAACTGCCACACATTCCGCCGCGGCGGACTCATCCTATGTTGAGGGTGCCGCTCATGGCGGCGTTTCCTCCCTAGACACTTGAGCCCGCCGTTAAACGGCGGGCTTTCTTTGTTCGCGCACAGGATATTGCCTGCCGCGACCTTCCGGATAGTCTGTCATCACACCGGCGCTGACGGCCGGTCCAGGGCAGGCAAGACCGATGGGCGGAAGCTACCAACCGAACCTTTTTTCCCCGCTTCAATTCCGCACGCACCTCGCGGCGTTCGAAGCGGGCAGCGACACGCCGCGCGCTTATCTGGAGCGTTGCCTCGAAGCGATTGCCGCGCGGGAGAGCATCGTGCAGGCTTGGGTCGCGATTAACGAAAGCGCGGCGCGCGGACAGGCCGACGCCAGCACCGAGCGTTGGCGCAGCGGCCGGCCGCTGTCGCAGATCGACGGCATGCCCATCGGCATCAAGGACCTGCTGGAGACAAAGGACATGCCGACGCAGCTCGGCTGCGCGGCCTTCGCGGGAAATTTTCCGAAGCGCGACAATGCCGCGGTCTGGGCGCTGCGCGAGGCCGGCAGCGTCATCCTCGGCAAGACCGTGACGTCGGAGCTCGGCGGCGCGCATCCGGGGCCGACCACCAATCCGTTCGACCCGGTTCACACGCCGGGCGGCTCGTCGTCGGGATCGGCCGCCGCCGTCGGCGCCTGCATGGTTCCGGCTGCGATCGGCACCCAGGTCGGCGGATCGATCATCCGCCCCGCGAGCTTCTGCGCCAACTACGCGCTGAAGCCGACCCAGGGCGCGATCAACCGCGGCGAACGCCAGGCGACCAGCATGAGCACGCACGGGCCGCATGCCGGATCATTGGAGGACATGTGGGCGGTTGCGATCGAGATCGCGGGTCGCACCGGTGGCGATCCCGGACGCGAGCCGCTGACGGGACCGGTCGCGCTGCCGGGCGCGCACAAGCCGCGCGTTCTTGCCGTGATGGAAACCGAAGGCTGGTCCGCGCTCGATGACGGTTCGCCGCACGGCCTTCGAGCAGATCGTCGCGCAGATTGCGGCCGCGGGCGTGCAAATCCTCCGGCGCAAGGACGATCCCGACCTCGAAAGTTTCGAGCGCGCGCTGGTTGGCGCGGGAGCGCTGGCCATCGACATCACGGCCTGGGAAAACCACTGGCTGACGCGCAATCTGGTCGCGCAAAATCCCGATGGCGTCAGCGTGCGCGGCAAGCGCGTGCTCGATGTCGCGGCGCGCGTCGGCGTCGAGGGCTATCGCGAGCGGCTTCACAAACGCGAGCTGCTGCGTGGCCTGTACGGCCGCCTCGCCGATCGCGCCGATGCCATGATTGCGCCGGCTTCGCCGGGACCGGCGCCGCCGTGGCCCGGCGACACGCCGGGACATCCGCTGCTGCCGCGGCCGACCGGCGACCCCGTGTTCAACTATCCAAGCTCGCTGCTCGGCGCGCCCGTGGTCACCTCGCCGCTGACGGCGGTGCGGGGATTGCCGATGGGCATCCAGCTGATGGGGCAGCCGGGCGCGGACGCGCGCATGGTCGCGATCGCGCGCTGGCTGCGCGACGCGGTGCGTCCGGTTGTGGCGTGAGCGCGCGTGTTGCCGCGGGCAGCCTGCAAAAACCGCCGCCTGTTTTGCCCGACGAGTCAAGCGCACCCCGCAAAAATATTTCTCTTTCCGAAAGAAAGAAATTATGATTTAACGAAGCCATCCCGCGCTCGCTACGGAGGGCGTTTCGCGATCGTCACGACACGTGGTGCGGGATGCGATGGACGCGGTCGTGCCGCAAGACGTGCGGCGCGGGCGCGTACGGTCAAGCCGTGTGGTCCTGTTTCCCCGACGCTGGAATCAAGTCTGCCAATCTCAAGCTGGCAGGCGATGGTGGCTAACAAGCCCGGACGCCAGGGAGAGCGCGGAGTAAGCCGTAAAGCCATTGCGCAGGGAGTGCCGTGACGATTTCGGCCCTGCCTGACGACTTGTGGGCATTCTTCCTTTTCAGCCCACGAGGCTTGCGGGTGCGGTTGAGCGCCCGGCATTCCCTGCGCCCTCTGTTTTTCGGGGGTGATATTTGCAAGACTCGGGCGAAATCAAGCCGCGGGAACGCGAAGTCATGCGTTCGTCGTCATTGCGAACCAAACCGTTTCATCCGGAGCCGCACATGCGGGACCCAACCCTCTCCATCGACACGTCAGGCATCATCCTGACCTGGAGCCGCGATGCCGAAGCTTTGCTCGGCTACACAGCAGCCGAGGCGCTCGGGCAATCCATCGAGCTCATCATGCCCGAACATCTTCGTGCACGGCACCATGCCGGCTTCGCCCGCTTCGTGCAGACCGGTGTCAGCACGCTGCCGGAGGTCACCAGCTCGCCCATGATCCACAAGAGCGGCGAAACGCTCCAGCCGCTGATATCGGTAAAGGCTGTTTATGATTCGCAGCAAAAGATCGTCGCCGTGGAGGCGATCATCAGGCCGGCGGGAAGCGGCGATTGATCACGGGGAAAGTGCATTTCCAGCGATCGAACCCAGGGCCGCAAGGGTACGCAGCTAGCGCGTCGATCAACGGCTTTGGCCCAAAACGTGCCTGGCGACGGGGGTTACCTTTTATGGGAGCAAGTACGATGCTGCGACGCATTACTGACACATTAATGTTGCAATATAAGAAACGAATTCAACTAGAAGGAGTATCACCGTTCGATTTCATTGTTAATTTTAGCCTTCGGACACTCGCGATGGCTTACCATTCACCAGGTCTGACTTTCGTTGCCGTCGCTCTCATAGGCGGAGCGATCATCTTATACTATGGGCTGCAGACACTCTACTTGGCAGCTTTCCCGGTGAAATCCAGATATGGCGGCGCCGCTTACGAAGCAAAAATAGTTGGTCTTTTTCTCAAGAAGCACACAGTTGGGTTGAAAGGTAGCGAGCTTGCTACTTATAAGAAGAATGTTGACGTCGCCAAGAATATCTTCGTCAGCCTTCTACAACTTCCCTACTCAGTCGTGGCTTCGGGCTCCGCAGTTTATCTTTTCTTGCAGGATCCACAGGTTCACCCGGCTGATGTGGTCATCACCTTCTCGATAGTTATCCTCGCTATCTCACAAGTCAGAATTTACGGCAGCGAAAAGCGCATCTACGACGAGCGGGTACCGGTTAGTCCTTTCGCCCGAACCTCGCAAGACGCGGCTGACAAAACCGCAGAAGGCAAAAGTCCGGCCAATGACGAAAGGCCGATTTATGAACGGATAGACCGGGCTTCCCTTGTCGCGAGTATCGGCAAAGCCGATGTGAAGACGTTGATTGAACGAGATAAGCAACAGGTCGAAGACCGTCTTTCCAAATCGAAATTTTCAAAAATATTTGAAATTTCCGGACAGCCTCCTTCGAAGGATGAGTTCGACTAAAATTCCTCCAGGCGAAAATTCTCTGAGAGATAGATGAAAGTTGTAGGCTATCACGGCACCACGGAGCGCGCTCGTACCAGCATCGCGACGTTGGGATTACAGACCGCCAGACGGAACAAGCTTCCAAAATGGTTGGGTACTGGCTTCTACTTTTTTCAGGATGCACCCTTGGCGGCCGCGCAATGGGCGAGTGAAACTAGTTCCGGCGCAGCGGGGACGCCCCCGTGGTGTTCAAAGCGTCCATCGATCTAAACGATGCGATCGATTTCACAGACGTCGGATATTGGACAATGTTTGCGGACCTGAAGCCCAACCTCGGGCTACCGGACAAATCGCAGTTGGGGCCTGAAGCGCTCTTCCGGAATCTTGTCCGACACGGAAAAGCAACAACTTTATTTCAACTACGAAGACGACTATTACATATCGGCTTTCGTGGCTTACTTGGAGAGCCATGGGCATCGAGTGAAGGCAATTCGTGCTGCCTTTATCGAGGGCTCTCCTATTCATTCGCGCTCGTGGTTATTCGACCGATCTCATGTCCAGATTTGTGTCCGTTATCCGGAAGCGATTACGGATGCGCAATTCTCTCCCGTCTAAGCGAGAGCGCTATTGCCGTACAAAGATGTGAAACGAACTTGCGGCACTCACGTGCAAAACTCGATGTGAGCGAAGCTGGTGGGCCCGGCAGGATCGAACCTGCAACCAGACCGTTATGAGCGGCCGGCTCTTACCATTGAGCTACAGGCCCCGCCGCGAGCTCGACGCGGGCAGGCGGCGAGGCAACGGTGCGGCCTCCGTTTACAGCGCAAGCGCCGTCACGGCAATGCCGTGCCGATCCTCGGCTCAATCCACCGACACCCCAGCAAATTCCACCACCTTGCGCCACTTCTCGGTCTCTGTGGCGATGTACTTGCCATATTGCTCCGGCGTCATCGGTTGCGGCACGCCGCCAATCTCGGCAAAGCGCGCGATCAGCTTGGGATCCGCAAGCACGTCGTTGATCGCCTTGTTCAGGGTGGCGACGATCTCGGGCGGCGTGTCCTTGGGCGCGGACATGCCGTAGAACACGGTCGCCTCATAGCCCGGCACGGTTTCGGCGATCGCCGGAATCTCCGGCACGCTCGGCCAGCGCTTGGCCGAGGTGACGCCGAGCCCGCGCACGCTGCCGCCCTTTGCCTGCTGCGCCGCCGTCGGCAGATTGTCGAAGATCACCTGCACCTTGTTGGAGATCACGTCGGGCATCGCCAGCGCCGAGCCGCGATAGGGCACGTGCAGCATGTCGCACTTGGTCATCGCCTTGAATAGCTCGGCCGACATGTGCACCGTGGTGCCGTTGCCGGCCGAGGCAAACGCGACCTTGCCGGGATTGGCCTTGCAGTAGTCGATGAACTCCTGGACCGTCTTCACCGGCAGCGCGTTCGAGATCACCATCAGGTTCGGCACCTCGGTGAACATTCCGACCGGCACGGTGTCGCGGATGAAGTCGAAGGCGAGATGCTTGTAGAGCGAAGCGGAAATCGCGTTGTTGGCGCCCGAGAACAGCACGGTGTAGCCGTCGGGCGGCGAGGCGATCGCCGCTTGTGTTGCGATATTGCCGCCGGAGCCGGCGCGGTTCTCCACCACGAATTGCTGGCCGAAATGATCCGACAGCGCCTGCGCCATGATGCGCGCCACGGTGTCGACCGGGCCGCCCGGCGCAAAGCCGTTGATGAAGCGCACCGGATGGTCGGGGTAGCCGCCGGCCAGCGAAGGGCCGGCAAGGAGGGAAGCGAAGGTCAGGCCAAGCAGGGCGGCGCGCCAGCGTCCGGTCATGGTCTCTCCCGTCATTCTCGTTGTTGCGCTGGATGCTTTCACAAAAGCGCGGACTTGCCTACAAGGAGCAGCCCACAGGAAAGGGCATGTTGACGCGGAGTGCAGCAACAATGAATGCTACCAAAGTGATATCAGCATATCTCGTCTGCGCCGGTGCATTGTTGCTGGGTGCGAACGCGGTTGCGCAAGACGGAGGCAAGGCCATTTCGAAAACCACGATCAGCCTCGGCACGGCGACGCCGGGTGGCGGCTTCCCACTCTACGGCAACGCGTTTGCCGACATCATGAACGCGGCCGATCCGACGCTTGCGATCGAGCCGCGCAACACCAAGGGCAGCAACGAGAACATTCCGCTGCTGGAAGAAGGCAAGCTCGACATCGCACTGGTCGCGGGCGAGCCGTCCTATGAAGCGTTCATGGGGCTCGGCGGCCGGCCGAAGACGACAGCGAAAATCCTGACCGCGATGTATTCCTCGCCGGGCATGTTCGTGGTGCGCGCCGACAGTCCTTACAAGACCATCAAGGACCTGGTTGGCCAGCCGGTGGCTTTCGGCGCCAAGGGTTCGGGCCTGCCGATCCTGTCGCGCTACATGCTCGACGGCCTCGGCTTGAAGCAGGATGAGGATTTCAAGTCGATCTATCTCGACCGTGCCGGCGACGGGCCGGACATGGTCAAGGACGGCCGCGCAGCTGCGCTGTGGGGCGCAGGCATCGGCTGGCCGGGCTTTACCACGATGGCGCAGAGCGGTGCGCGCTTCATCGCGCCGAGCGCGGACGAGATCGCGCGCATCCGCGCCAAACATTCGTTCCTGAAGCCGCTGACGGTGCCGGCCAACAGCTATCCCGGCCAGACCGCGCCGATCAATTCCATGGGGTCATGGAGCTTCATCCTGGTGCGGGCGAATCTGCCCGACGATGTCGCCTATCATCTGGCGCGCACGCTGCACGGCGTCGAGAAAGCATTCTGCGAAAAGCTGGCGCAGGCCTGCGAGACCACCGCCGCCAACACGCTGGCCGCCGCGCCCGATGCGGCGCTGATCCATCCCGGCGTGATGAAATATCTGAAGGAGATCGGGGTCGCGAAATAAAACGGACTTCGTCATGGCCGGGCTTGTCCCGGCCATCCACGTCTTAGCGGTTGGAAAGAAAGACGTGGATGCCCGGCACGAGGCCGGGCATGACGACCTTGAGAGTTGACCGCGTCGCTACGCCGTCACTTCTTCACCAGCGAACACTCCGGGTTCGGTGGGCCGAACGCATCGTCACCGGAGATGGTCGCGAGAACCTTGTAATAGTCCCACGGATATTTGCTCTCCTCCGGAGACTTGACCTGCACCAGCCAGAGATCATGCACCATCAGATTGTCCTCGCGCAGCTTGCCGTGCCGGGCGAAGAAATCCTCGATCGGCCTTTCCCGCATCTTCGCTGCCACCTTCAGCGGATCGTCGGTGCCAGCATCCTTGACCGCCTGCAGATAATGCATCACGGAGGAATAGACGCCGGCCTGCCACATCGTCGGCATCCGGTTCATCTTGGCGAAATAGCGCTTGGCCCATTCGCGGGTCTTGTCGTCCATGTCCCAGTAGAACGATGTGGTGAGCAGCAGTCCCTGCGCGGTCTTCAGCCCGAGCCCGTGGATGTCGGTGATCAGCACCAGCAGACCCGCCATCTGCTGACCACCGCTGTAGAGCCCAAACTCGCCGGCGGTCTTGATCTCGTTGGTGTTGTTCGGGGGACCCGCGGCAATGCCGATGATCTTGGCCTTGGAGGCCTGCGCCTGCAGGATGAAGGACGACAGATCCGGCGTCGCAAACGGCGGCCGCACCGCGCCGACTACCTTGCCGCCGTTCTTGGTGATGACGGCGGAGGCGTCGCGCTCCAGCGAATGGCCGAAGGCGTAATCGTCGGTGATGAAGAACCAGCTGTCGCCGCCGCGCTTGACCACTTCCTGCGCGGTGCCGACCGCGAGCGCATGCGTGTCGAACACCCACTGGATCGCGTAGGGCGAGCAGAACTTGCCGTGGAAATCGGCAGACCCCGTCGAGTGGGTGATGAACAGCTTCTTCTTCTCGTTGGCGATGGTCTGCACCGCAAGTCCCACCGCCGAGACCGGGACGTCGACGATCAGATCGACCTGCTCGGTGTCGTACCAGCGCCGTGCGATCGCACTGCCGATGTCGGGCTTGAGTTGATGGTCGCCAACGATCACGCTGATCGGCTTGTCCAGCACCTTGCCGCCGAAATCCTCGACCGCCATCTGCGCCGCCGTCACCGAGCCCTGGCCGGTCGGCGTCGAGGCGGGGCCGTTCATGTCGGTCAGCACGCCGATCTTGACGACGTCGTCCGAAACTTGTGCCTGCGCCAACGTCGATGCCAGCATCGCCGCGGCGAATGCGCCGAGCATCGGTATTTTACTTCCAAACATCATGTCTCCTCCCGGTACCGCCGGCTCGCCGGCCGTCGTTGCTTTAAATGTCAAACATTCGGGCTCTCGCGTCAACGCGGCCATAGGGCTAAGGGGCGGCGCATGAACAGCACCCAGCGCCTGCCGGTCTCGCTGACGCCACTCGACGTGGCGCTTGCGGCGTTGCTGCGCGATGTGCGGCCGGTTGCGGCGCGCGCATCGGCGGAAGGGCAGGTTGCTGCGGTTGAGATGCCAGAACTCAAGTCGTGGCCGGCGCACGATATCGCGGCCAGCGACGGCTGGGCATTGCGCGCGACCGACCTCGTCGGCGCCTCCAGCTACACGCCGGTGCCGTTGGCCAAATCGCCTGTTTGGGTCGAGGCGGGCGACAAAATCCCGGACGGCTGCGACTGCGTGCTCGATGAGGACGCCGTCGATCTGACCGGGCCGATTGCGCAGGTGCTTGCCGAATCGATCCCGGGGCAGGGCATCCGACGCAAGGGCAACGCGATCGCCGACGCGAGCCGGATTGTCGATGCATGGCGATCGGGTAACTTCGCCGCGCATCGGCCGCGTGTGCGCGTCGTGAATGTTCCGGGCGGCACGATCACGGCGAGCTTGATCGCGAATGGTCTGCACGAGTCCGGTGCGGATGTCGTGTGCGTTGAAGCCGCGGCGCGCGATGCGCCGTCGATTGCGGCGATGCTCGATGTCAGCGATTGCGATCTGCGCATCATCGTCGGCGGTAGCGGGGCCGGCCGCACCGATGCAAGTGTGATCGCGCTGGCGAAGCGCGGCGAGGTAATTGCGCACGGCCTCGCTCTGCAACCCGGGCGCACGGCTGCCGTTGGGCGGATCGGTCAGGCGCCGGTCATCGTTATCCCCGGCGCGCCGGATCAGGCGCTGGCGGTGTGGTGGACGATTGTCCTGCCCGCGCTCGACAAGTTGACCGGCCGACAGCGGGAAACCGTGACCCTGCCGCTCGCACGCAAGATTGCCTCAAGCGTCGGCCTCGCAGAGGTCGTGCTGGTTGAACGCCAAGAGGACTGCTGGATGCCGCTTGCGACCGGTGATCTCCCGCTGGAAACGCTGGCGCGCGCCGATGCATGGCTGTTGGTCTCCGGCGGCAGCGAAGGCTATGCTGCGGGAACACCCGCTGATGCCTATCTGTTGCGGGAATGAAGGTAATAATGAGCCAGAGCCCCGTATCGAAAAAGTCAGACGGCGTCGATCAGGACCAGTTCCTGACCATCCTGTCGCGCGAAGATGCGCTGGCGCGGTTCGAAACCGCGCTGTTTCCTCGTGCGCTGCCGCGCCAGACTTGCAAGCTCACTGACGCGCTCGGCTGCGCGCTCGGCGACGACGTGACGGCGCCGATCGACGTGCCGCCGTTCGACCGCTCCAATGTCGACGGCTTTGCCGTGCGCTCGGCCGATCTCGTATCCGCAAGCGAAGACCACGCCGGTGCGCCTGCGGTTGAACGACGAGGTGATCGCCTGCGGCGTTTCGCCGACGCGGCCGGTGCTGTCGAGCACCGCGACCAGCATCGCGACCGGCGGGCCGCTGCCGCGCGGCGCCGATGCCATCGTCATGGTCGAGCACACCCAGCCCGCGGGTACTCGCGCGATCGAAATCCGCCGTGCCGCTTCGCCCGGACAATTCGTCTCCTACGCCGGCTCCGACATCGCGCGCGGCGAAGCGTTGCTGCGCGCCGGCACCATCATCGGCTCGCGCGAGATCGGCATGCTGGCGGCCTGCGGCATCGCCGAGGTTACGGTCGTGCGCAAGCCGCGCGTTGCCGTCATTTCCACCGGTGACGAGCTGGTCCAGCCCGGTGAGACGCTGCGTCCGGCCGCGATCTACGACACCAATGGCGCGATCGTCACCGCCGCCATCAACGAGAACGGCGGCCAGGCGCATTTCCTCGGCGCGATCGCCGACGATGAGGAAGCCCTCGAAGCAGCGATGCGCAAGGCGCTCGGCGACAGCGACATGCTGGTGCTGTCGGGCGGTACCTCGAAAGGCGCGGGCGACGTCTCCCATCGCATCATCGCTCGCCTCGGCAAGCCCGGCATCATCGCGCACGGCGTTGCGCTGAAGCCCGGCAAGCCGCTGTGCCTTGCGGTCTGCGACGGCAAGCCCGTCATCATCCTGCCGGGCTTTCCGACCTCGGCGATGTTCACTTTCCACGACATGATCGTGCCGGTGCTGCGGCGGATGGCCGGCCTGCCGCCGCGCGCCGACGCGAAGGTTCATGCGAAAATTCCGGTGCGCATTGCCTCCGAGCTCGGCCGCACCGAATTCGTGATGGTATCGCTGGTCGAAGGCGCGGACGGGCTGATCGCCTATCCCACCGGAAAGGGCTCGGGCGCGATCACGTCGTTCTCGCAATCCGACGGCTTCCTGAAGATCGATGCGCTCGCCGACCAGATGCCGGCGGGCACGCAGGCCGAGGTGACGCTGTTCACGCCGCATGTGCGCGTGCCCGATCTCGTGATCGTCGGAAGCCACTGCACCGGTCTCGATCTGGTGACGGCGCAGCTTGCGCGACAGAGTCTGTTCGTGCGTTCGATCGCGGTCGGCAGCCTCGGCGGACTCGCAGCCGCCAAGCGCGGCGAGTGCGATCTCGCGCCGATCCATCTGTTCGACGACAAGAGCGAGACCTACAACACGCCGTTCCTCTCCGATGGGCTCGAGCTGGTGCCGGGCTGGCGGCGCATGCAGGGCATCGTATTCCGCAAGGGCGATGCGCGTTTCGAGGGCAAGACGCGTGCAAGGGGCGGTGCAGGCCGCGCTCGCCGATCCCGCCTGCATCATGGTCAATCGCAACCAGGGCGCAGGCACGCGCATCCTGATCGACCGGCTACTTGGCGACAACAGGCCGGACGGCTACTGGAATCAGCCGCGCTCGCATAATGCGGTGGCTGCCGCCGTCGCCCAGCATCGCGCCGACTGGGGCATGACGATTGCGCCGGTCGCGCATGCGTCCGGGCTGGGTTTCATTCCGCTCGCCGAAGAGCACTATGATTTCGCGCTGGTACGGGCGCGCGAGGACCGGCCGGCCATACGCGCGTTTCTCGATGCGTTGAAATCGGAAGAGGCGCGGGCCGCGCTGACACGCGCCGGATTCAGGCCGGCATAAATAAGAGACTGGGGCAGGGGACGAATGGCCAAACCACTCAACATCGCGATCATCGGCGCCGGCATGGGCGGGCTCGCGACCGCCGCCGCGCTGCGCCGGGTCGGCACCACGGTCACGGTCTACGAGCAGGCGCAGCAGTTCACGCGGCTCGGCGCCGGCATCCAGATCGGCTGCAACGCGATGAAGGTGTTGCGCAAGCTCGGCCTCGAGGAGCGGATGCGCAGCGGGTCGTTCTATCCGCGCTCCTGGAATAACCGCGACTGGAAGAGCGGCGACGTCAAGTTCGACATGATCTTCGGCGAGAGCGCGGAGGCGAAGTTCGGCGCGCCCTATCTGCTCGCGCATCGCGGCGATCTGCATGCGGCGCTTGCCAGCGCCGTGCCCGACGAATGCGTGAAACTCAGCCACAAGCTGACCGGACTGGATGAAACTGCTGACGGCGTCCGGCTGACGTTCGCCAATGGTGCGACTGCCGACGCCGATGCCGTGGTCGGCGCCGACGGCGTGCATTCGATCGTGCGCGATATCCTGTTCGGCACGTCGCCCGTCGAATTTCACCGGGCGGATCGCCTATCGCACGACCTATCCCGCCTCGCTGCTCAATGGCGAGCGGATCGACGATTGCACCAAATGGTGGGGCGAGGACCGCCACATCGTCATCTACTACGTCAAGCCGGACCGCAGCGAGGTCTATTTCGTCACCAGCCAGCCCGAGCCGGAATTCCGGATCGAATCATGGTCGGCGAAGGGCGACGTCGCGCGAATTGCGCAAGGCTTACGAGGGCATCCATCCGCAAGTCGAGAAGGTGCTCGCCGCCTGTCCCGACGTGCACAAATGGGCGATCGTCGATCGCAATTCGCTGGAGCGCTGGGCCGACGGCAAGGTGACGCTGCTCGGCGATTCCTGTCATCCGATGACGCCCTATATGGCGCAGGGCGCGGCGATGGCGATCGAGGACGCGGCCGTGCTGTCGCGTTGCCTCGAAGGCATCGAGCGCGACAGGTCTGCCGACGCCTTCCGCCGCTTCGAGACGACCCGGCGCGAGCGCACCTCGCGCGTGCAGGACACCTCGCGGAAGAATACCTGGCTCCGCGAGAAGACCGACACCGATTGGGTCTATGGCTACGACGCCTGGACCGCGCCGCTGGCGGCTTGATATTGGCGCATGATCTCTTCGGAAAACCGCTGCACACTTTTCCGGATCATGCGCTAAATGAAGTTCATGCCGCCGTTGAGCATGATGGTCTGGCCGGTCATGTAGTCGTTGCCGAGCGCCATCAGCACCGCCTGCGCCACTTCCTCGGAATGGCCGAGCCGGCCGAGCGGGATGCGCGCGGCGAGATCGCTTCGGCCGCGCATCATGTCGGTGTCGATCAGCGATGGCGCCACCGCATTGACGGTGATGCCGTCCTTCACAAGCCGCGCCGCGTAGCCGCGGGTCAGGCCTTCCATCCCGGCCTTGGAGGCATTGTAGTGCGGACCGATCGCGCCGGCTCCGCGCGCCGCGCCCGAGGAGATGTTGACGATGCGGCCCCATTTTTCGCACGCATGGAAGGCACCACCGCCTGCGTGCACAGAAACGCCGACTTGAGATTGACCGATATGGTCTGGTCGAAATCGCTCTCGGTGAGATCGTCGACGCCGCGCACGATCGCTAGCCCCGCATTGTTGACGAGGATGTCGATCGCGCCGAGCCGCGATGTGACGCGATTGACCATGCTGGTCACCGCATCCGCCTGCGACACGTCGGCGGCGATGGCAATCGCGCGATGGCCGGCCTTGCCGAGATCGGCGACCAAAGCGTCGGCGGCGTCGGCCCGCTCGCGATAGTTCACCGCGACCGCGGCGCCGGCTTGTGCCAGCGCCACCGCAATCGCCGCACCGATGCCGCGCGAGGCGCCGGTCACCAGTGCGACCTTGTCCTTCAGATCCGGCGTGATGATCATGGCGTGTCCCTCTCAGCGCCGTCCAGCGCGGCGAGCCGCTCGGCTTCGGCGATGTCGTCGATCGTGTTGGCGTTGAAGAAGGGATCGAGCGGCGTGACCGGCCAGGCCACGGTCGCGAGCGGGTAGCGCGCGGTCCAGCGGTCGATCTTGCGGATGTCCTCCTTCACCAGCGCGTGGCGCAGTTCGTCGCGCAGATGCACGCTCCATAGCCCGACCACGGGATGCGTCTGTCCGTCGGATGCGGCAACCGCGAGCTCGGCATTCTCGGCGGCGCGCGCTTCTTCAAGCCGCACCACGAGATCACGCGGCAGGAACGGGCAGTCGGCGGCGGCGCTGAGTACGCGCTTCACCTCCGGGCGATTGGCGGCCATCCAGTCCAGCGCGGCCAGAATGCCCGCCAGCGGTCCCGGAAAGTCGGCGACATCGTCGGCGATCACAGGCAAGCCGAAGGGTGCAAAGCGCGCGGGATCGCCATTGGCGTTGAGGATCAGACGATCGCATTGCGGCGCAAGCCGCGCGATCACGCGCTCAAGGATTGTCTTGCCGCCGATGGTGCGCATCGGCTTGTCGCCGCCGCCCATGCGGCGCGCCAGTCCGCCGGCGAGCAGCACGCCGGGAATTGCCGGCGCGCCAGTTGGCGTCGCCCGCGCACCACCTGCCTCAGTCATCGCGGCTCTCGCCCTTGCGCTTGTGCCGCGCCGACTTCGTCCTCGACGTAATCGAGATTCTGGTCGTAGATGATGCGCTCCTCGCCCGACAAGGCGATGAAGCGCTTGCCGCGGGTGCGCCCCACGAGAGTGAGCCCGACCTGCCTTGCGAGGTCGACACCCCAGGCGGTGAAGCCGGAGCGCGAGACGAGAATCGGAATCCCCATCCGCACCGTCTTGATCACCATCTCCGAGGTGAGCCGTCCGGTCGTGTACATGATCTTGTCGGCGGGATCGACGTTGTGCCGGAACATCCAGCCCGCGATCTTGTCGACTGCGTTGTGGCGGCCGACATCCTCGGTGTAGCAGACGGGCGTGCCTT
Source organism: uncultured Alphaproteobacteria bacterium (assembly GCA_963732085.1). Taxonomy (GTDB): domain Bacteria; phylum Pseudomonadota; class Alphaproteobacteria; order Rhizobiales; family Xanthobacteraceae; genus Bradyrhizobium. The sequence goes on from CAVSYJ010000006.1 coordinate 227,602, forward strand.
CCTTGCACAGCACGCAACCATGGATGGCGCCGGCTTCGAGATAGAGCGAGGGCATGGTGTTGATCGCGTGTGTCATCTGGTAAAGCCAGGAGGTTCGCAGCTCGGCCTTTGGCAGCGCGACGCTTTCGATGGCTTCCATCAGATCGCCGAACGCCGTGCCCTGCGCGCAGCCCGAGGTTTGCGTGCGCTTCTTCAGCTTCGCCTCGAAATTGGTGTGATGCTCGGTGCGCACCACCACGACCTGCAGATCGTCGTGATACTCGACCTCGGTGACGACGTCGCCGTATTTGAGCATGTTCTGGTTGAGCAAGTAGCCGAGCGCGAGGTATTCCGGATAGTCGCCGATCGTCATCATGGTGACGATCTCCTGCGCGTTCAGATACAGCGTCAGCGGCCGCTCGACCGGGACCTTGATCTCGGTCTTCGTGCCGGCCTGGTCGATCCCGATCACGCGCTCGGTGAGGCGCGGGTCGTCCGGATTGGGGACGATCAGGGGCACCGGGGCTTTCTCGATCTTCATCATATGCCGGACGCTAGCATGACAAGGGCTCACAGCCGATATAAAGCACGTTTGACGAATGGCCAGCCCTGGTTCCGGGGCGGGGCCGGAGACCATGATGAAAGTGATCGGGCTCGCAGGCTGGAGCGGCGCCGGCAAGACCACCTTGCTGACGCGCGTGGTCCCACATTTGCGCGAGAGGGGCCTGCGCGTCTCCGTGATCAAGCACGCCCACCACAACTTCGACATCGACAAGCCCGGCAAGGATTCCTGGCGGCACCGCGAAGCGGGTGCGGAAGAGGTGCTGGTTTCTTCCGGCAATCGTTGGGCTCTCATGCATGAGCTGCGCGGCGCACAGGAGCCGCGGCTGCCTGAACTCTTGAAGAAGATGTCGCGGGTCGATCTGGTCGTGGTCGAAGGCTACAAGAACGACCCGCATCGCAAGATCGAGGTGTATCGCGCTGGTAACGGCAAGCCGTTCCTGTTTCCCGGCGACGCCGGCATCGTCGGTATCGTCAGCGATATCGCGGTTGAAACTGTCCTGCCGACTGCCCATCTCGACGACATTCCTGAAGTCGCCGACATGCTGTTGACATCGGCGGTTTCGCTCGACGATTTGCTTTCGATGGCCACAGCGGAAAGCTGAGATATGGCGCAACTCTCCGATGATTGCTTTGCCTTCGGCGGACCGATGCTGTCGGTCGACGAGGCCGTCGGCATCATCGCCGCCAAGGTGACCGCGGTGCGGGAGATCGAAAGCGTTCCGCTGGTGGCGGCCGACGGACGCATTCTCGCGCGCGATGTCGCAGCACCGCTGCCGCTGCCGCCGTTCACCAATTCTGCCGTCGACGGTTATGCCGTACACAGCGGTGATCTGCCGTGCGAGACGCAGAAGGTGCTTCCGGTGAAGGGCCGCGCCGCGGCCGGCGCTGCGGCGCAGGCAGCAAAGCCGGGCGAAGCCGTACGCATCTTCACGGGTGCGCCGATGCCCGAAGGCACTGATACCGTTTTCATGCAAGAAGACGTGCGCCTCGATGCCAAAGGCGATGTCGCGTTGCCAGCCGGGTTGAAGGCCGGCGCCAATGTCCGCCCGGCAGGCGAGGACATTCCGCAGGGCCATGTCGCGCTGAAAGCGGGCCAGCGGCTGCGGCCGCAGGACATCGCGCTCGGCGCTGCCTTTGGCATGACGGAGCTCGACGTCATCAGACGTATCCGCGTCGCGGTGTTTTCGACCGGCGACGAGCTGGCTTCGCCCGGCACGCCGCGCGCCTCCGCCCAGCTCTTCGACTCCAATCGATTCATGCTGATCGCAATGCTGCGCCGGCTCGGCTGCGAGGTCAGCGATCTCGGCATCCTGCGCGACGAGCGTGACCCGCTCGCCACCGCATTGAAGCGGGTCGCCGGCGAACACGATCTGATCCTCACCACCGGCGGCGTCTCGACCGGCGAGGAGGATCACGTCAAGGCCGGCGTCGAAAGCGTCGGCAGGCTGGTGCTGTGGCGGATGGCGATCAAGCCGGGACGCCCCGTCGCGATGGGCATCATCTCAGGCACGCCTTTCATCGGCTTGCCCGGCAATCCGGTGGCGAGCTTCGTCACCTTCGTCCATGTCGTGCGGCCGATCGTGCTGGCGCTATCAGGGGCAGCGCCCGCGCCGCTGCTGCCGATGCCGGTGCGCGCAGCCTTCGCCTACAGGAAGAAAAGCGGCCGCCGCGAATATGTCCGCGTCACCTTGTGTCGCGCCGTGGACGGCACGCTTGAAGCGCTGAAGTTTCCGCGCGAAGGGGCAGGCCTGTTATCGTCGCTGGTCGACACCGACGGCCTTGTCGAGTTGCCTGAGTCCATCACCACGGTCGAGCCGGGCGCGACGGTCGGCTTCCTCGGCTACGCCAATTTGATGTAGAAGCGTCAAAACCATGACCACGACCAAGCTCGATCTCACCGGGTTGAAATGTCCGCTGCCGGCGCTGAAGACGCGCAAGGCGCTGAAGCCGTTGAAGCCGGGTGATCGACTGGAGGTGCACTGCACCGATCCCTTGTCGGTCATCGACATTCCCAATCTGATCCGTGAAACCGGCGACAAGGTCGAGATCACCGAGCGCGCCGAGCAGCGCATCGTGTTCTTGATTGAAAAAGCCAATCAACTGCCGCCGGCTGGCCCGGCCTAGTTCCGGAAAACGACACAAAACCACGCTCTGGGGTTGCATGGCCAATCCCGGGGCGCTACCATTTGCCTATCGACACAGCCTGCGGCTTCTTGCTCAATCGAGCTTCTCCGCAGGGGTGCGGAGGCTGGGTCGTGCTCGCGCGCACGCATGCATCGGGTGGGGCACGTCTCGGATAAGCACCGCACAATGGCGTCCGGGCATAACGGGCAAAAGCAGGTGTTAAAATCTCGAATGCGTTTGGTGATTCCGGCGCATCCTGAGGATTTGCTGCGGAGCAGCAAGTTGTTGATCCGCTGGCGATGGACAACGGGATCGATCACGGCGGACCGCTCGGGAATGAGTGGCTGCAGGGAGGGAAGAATGGCGACAGTTGATAGCGCCGGCCGTCTGGCTGGGGGTGGTGCGGGAATTTTCGATCGTGAGCACACGATTGCGAAGGCAGGCTTCAATCGCTGGCTGGTGCCGCCTGCGGCGCTCTGCATCCATCTTTGCATCGGCATGGCGTACGGTTTCTCGGTGTTCTGGCTGCCGCTATCGCGCGCGATCGGACTGACTGCGCCGAAAGCCTGTCCCGACATCTCACTGTTCCAGGAACTGTTCACCACGACTTGCGACTGGAAGGTCGCGAGCATGGGCTGGATGTACACGCTGTTCTTTGTCGTGCTCGGCGTGTCCGCTGCGATCTGGGGCGGCTGGCTCGAACGCGCCGGGCCGCGCAAGGCCGGCGCTGTCGCGGCGCTGTGCTGGGGCGGCGGTCTGATCATCGGCGCGTTCGGCATCTATGTACATCAGCTCTGGATCATGTGGCTCGGCGCCGGCGTGATCGGCGGCATCGGCCTCGGCCTCGGTTACATCTCGCCGGTGTCGACGCTGATCAAATGGTTTCCCGACCATCGCGGCATGGCGACCGGCATGGCCATCATGGGCTTCGGCGGCGGCGCCATGATCGGCGCGCCGCTGGCGAATCTTTTAGTCAACTACTTCAAGACCTCAACGGATGTCGGTGTCTGGCAGACCTTCGCCACCATGGGCGTGATCTATTTCGTGTTCATGATGATCGGCGCCTTTGCCTATCGCGTCACGCCTGCCGGCTGGCGCCCAGACGGCTGGACGCCGCCGAGCGAGAGCAAGACCATGATCTCGCAACACCACGTCCATCTCGACGACGCGCACAAGACGCCGCAGTTCTGGCTGATCTGGTGGGTGCTGACCTTGAACGTCTCGGCGGGCATCGGCGTGATCGGCATGGCCTCGCCGATGTTGCAGGAAATCTTCGCGGGCAAGCTGATCGGTTTGCCGAACCTGACTTTCAGCCAGCTCTCGGCTGACCAGAAGGTGATGATCGCTGGAATCGCCGCGGGCTTCGCCGGTCTTCTGTCCCTCTTCAACATCGGCGGCCGATTCTTCTGGGCGTCGCTCTCTGACTATATCGGCCGCAAGAGCACCTATTATTGCTTCTTCCTGCTCGGCATCGCACTCTATGCGTTGGCGCCGACCTTCGCCAACATGGGCTCGAAAGCGCTGTTCGTGCTTGGCTTCGGCATCATCCTGTCGATGTATGGCGGCGGCTTCGCCACGGTGCCGGCCTATCTCGCCGACATGTTTGGCACGCAGTTCGTCGGCGCCATCCATGGCCGGCTGCTGACGGCGTGGTCGACCGCCGGCATCATCGGTCCCGTGGTGGTGAACTACATCCGCGAATTCCAGCTCGCGGCGGGTGTTCCCCGCGACAAGCTGTACGACACCACGATGTACATCCTGTGCGCCATGTTGATTGCCGGTTTGATCTGCAATTACCTGATCAAGCCGGTGAACCCGAAGTGGTACATGAGCGAGGCAGAAGTCGCCAAGGTGCAAGCTGCATCGACGACAACTGGCGCTGCTCCGTCGGGCTCGTTCGGGATCGGCAAGGGCGGTCTGGACGCCAGGGCCGCGCTGTTCTGGGCCTTCGTCGGCGTCCCGCTGGCTTGGGGTGTTTGGAAGACGCTGGAAAGCGCCGCCAAGATCTTCTGATCGAAGCTTCAACACCGCGGGGCGCTTGACGTGTCCCGCGGCGTTCGCCTCTCTCGACCAAACAAGAATGGGAAATCAAAGGGGATTCCAATGCTTCGCACCACCGTCTGCCTCGCCGCCGCTTTGCTCGTGGCGGGCAGCCTGCACACCGCTTCGGCCCAGTCCACGACCGCGCCCGCCGCGGCTCCGGCCGCACCCGCTGCGGCTCCGGCTGCGACCGACGCCAAGCCGTCGAGGCTGAAGCTGACGGCGCAAAAGCTGAGGGACATGCAGGCCAAATGGAAGGCCAACAAGCCCAAGCTCAGGGCCTGCCGCGCGGAAGTGAAGGCCAAGGGCCTGGCGGGCGACGACCGCTGGTTCTACATCTCGGACTGCATGGACAAGAGCTGAGGATCTCGGTCGTAACAGGCATTGAAAAGGGGCTTGGCAGCGGTAGCTGCCGGCCCCTTAAATGCTTATTCAGGCATTTGAAATCCGGGCTTGGCATCTGGCATGCCACGACCTAGATTGTGCTGATTGAGGGAGAACGAGACGTCATCCATGGCTCACGATGTGCATCAGGTCCGCAAATTCGAGCATCCGGGGGTGGGACGGAAGCGGGCAAAGGCGACCCCGAAGGGCCGCCAGGTCGATCCCACGGCCGCGCATGAGATCGAGCAATTGCTCGGCGACCGGCCGCGCCGGCGCGATCTCCTGATCGAGCATCTGCACCTGATCCAGGACAAGTACCATCAGATTTCAGCGGCGCATCTCGCGGCCCTCGCCGACGAGATGAAGCTGTCGTTCGCCGAGGTGTTCGAGACCGCGACCTTCTATGCGCATTTCGACATCGTGAAAGAGGGCGAGCCGGATATCGTGCCGCTGACCATCCGCGTCTGCGACTCGCTGACCTGCGCGATGCTCGGCGGCGAGACGCTGCTGCATGAATTGCAGAACCGGGCCGGACCCGGCATTCGCGTCGTGCGCGCGCCCTGCGTCGGCCGCTGCGACACCGCGCCGGCCGCCGAAGTCGGCCACAACTTCGTCGACCATGCGACTGTCGCGAACGTGCTCGCCACCGCGAAGGCCGGCGACACCCATGCGCATCTGCCTGACTATGTCGGCTACGAGAAATACGTCGCAGGCGGCGGCTACAAACTCCTGAAGCGCCTGCGCTCGGGCGAACTGCCGAAAGAGGATTTGCTCAAAGCGCTCGACGATTCGAGCCTGCGCGGGCTTGGCGGCGCGGGCTTTCCGACGGGGCGCAAATGGCGCGCGGTGCTGGGTGAGCCCGGTCCGCGGCTGATGGCCGTCAACGGCGACGAGGGCGAGCCCGGGCACGTTCAAGGACCGCTATTATCTCGAGACCGATCCGCATCGTTTCCTCGAGGGCACGCTGATCGGCGCCCACGTCGTCGAGGCGGGCGAAGTCTACATCTATCTGCGCGACGAATACCCGGCCTGCCGCGAAATCCTCGAGCGCGAGATCGCGAAGCTGCCGCCGGGCGGTCCCGTGCTGCATATGCGGCGCGGGGCAGGCGCCTATATCTGCGGCGAGGAATCCTCGCTGCTCGAAAGCATCGAGGGCAAGCGCGGCCTGCCCAGGCACAAGCCGCCTTATCCGTTCCAGGTCGGGTTGTTCGGCCTGCCGAGCCTGATCAACAACATCGAAACGCTGTGGTGGGTGCGCGACATCGTCGAGAAGGGCGCGGACTGGTGGAAGAGCCATGGCCGCAACGAGCGGCTACGGCCTGCGCAGCTTCTCGGTGTCGGGCCGGGTCAAGAACCCCGGCATGAAGCTCGCGCCCGCCGGGATCACCGTGCGCGAACTGATCGACGAATATTGCGGCGGCATGGCCGATGGCCACAGCTTCCACGCCTACCTGCCGGGCGGCGCATCCGGCGGCATCCTGCCGGCATCGATGGACAACATACCCCTCGATTTCGGCACGCTGGAGAAATACGGCTGCTTCATCGGCTCTGCCGCAATCGTGATCCTGTCGCAAGCCGACAGCGTGAAGGCGGCGGCGCTCAATCTGATGCGCTTCTTCGAGGATGAGAGCTGCGGCCAGTGCACGCCGTGCCGCGCCGGCACCGAAAAGGCGGCGATCCTGATGGAGCGCCCGATCTGGAACCGGGCACTGCTCGACGAATTGAGCCAGGCGATGCGCGATGCCTCGATTTGCGGACTGGGACAGGCGGCCTCGAATCCGCTCACGACGGTGATTAAATACTTCCCTGACGAGTTCAAGGACGCAGCCGAATGACCAGGATCCAGTTCGAGCTCGACGGCAAGCAGGTCGAAGCGAAACCCGGCGAGACCATCTGGCAGGTGGCGAAGCGGCAGGGCACGGAGATCCCGCATCTCTGCTACTCGCCCGAGCCGGACTATCGTCCCGACGGCAATTGCCGCGCCTGCATGGTGGAGATCGAGGGCGAGCGCGTGCTCGCGGCATCCTGCAAGCGCACGCCGACGCGTCGGCATGAAGGTGAAGAGCGCGAGCGACCGCGCCGTCGCCGCGCAGAAGATGGTGATGGAGCTATTGGTCGCCGATCAGCCGGCGCGCGCGACCTCGCACGATCCGGAGTTCGAAATTCTGGCACTGGGCCGAGAAGACCGGCGTCACCGAGAGCCGCTTCCCGGCGGCCGAGCGCTGGCAGGCCGACGCCAGCCATCCGGCGATGCGGGTCAATCTCGACGCCTGCATCCAGTGCGGGCTGTGCGTGCGCGCCTGCCGCGAGGTGCAGGTCAACGACGTCATCGGCATGGCTTATCGCAGTCACGGTTCGAAAATCGTGTTCGACTTCGACGATCCCATGGGCGAGTCAACGTGCGTCGCCTGCGGCGAATGCGTGCAGGCTTGTCCGACCGGCGCGCTGATGCCATCGGTAATGCTCGACGAGAAGCAGACGCGCGTGACCTATGCCGACCGCAAGGTCGATTCGCTGTGTCCCTATTGCGGCGTCGGCTGCCAGGTCACCTATCAGGTCAAGGACGAGAAGGTGATCTATGCCGAGGGCCGCGACGGCCCGGCCAATCACAATCGGCTTTGCGTCAAGGGCCGCTTCGGCTTCGACTACATCCATCATCCCAATCGCCTGACCAAGCCGCTGGTGCGGCTGCCCGGCGTCAAGAAAGGATCCCAACGACCAGGTCGATCCCGCCAATCCCTGGACCCATTTCCGCGAGGCGACGTGGGAGGAGGCGCTCGATCTCGCGGCAGGCGGCCTGAAGAAAATCCGCGACGAAAAGGGCCCGAAGGCGCTCGCCGGCTTCGGCTCGGCCAAGGGCTCCAACGAAGAGGCCTATCTGTTCCAGAAGCTGGTGCGCACCGGCTTCGGCTCCAACAATGTCGATCACTGCACGCGGCTGTGCCACGCCTCGTCGGTGGCGGCGCTGTTCGAAGGCATAAGCTCGGGCGCGGTGTCGGCGCCGTTTGCGGCCGCGGCCGATGCGGAAGTGATCTGGGTGATCGGCGCCAATCCGACCGTGAACCATCCGGTCGCCGCGACCTTCATCAAGAACGCCGCCAAGCGCGGCGCCAAGCTTTACGTGATGGATCCGCGCGGACAGGGGCTGTCGCGCCACGCCACCAAACATCTCGCCTTCAAGCCCGGCAGCGACGTCGCGATGCTGAACGCGATGATCAACACCATCATCACCGAAGGCCTGACCGACGAGCAATATATCGCCGGCTATACCGAGGGCTATGACGAGCTGAAGGCGAAGATCAAGGAATTCACGCCGGAGAAGATGGCGCCGGTCTGCGGCGTCCCGGCCGAAACCCTGCGCGAAGTCGCGCGCACCTATGCGCGCGCCAAGTCGTCGATCATCTTCTGGGGCATGGGCATCAGCCAGCATGTCCATGGCACCGACAATGCGCGCTGCCTGATTGCGCTTTCGCTGATCACCGGCCAGATCGGCCGTCCCGGCACCGGCCTGCATCCGCTGCGCGGCCAGAACAACGTGCAGGGCGCCTCCGACGCCGGCCTGATCCCGATGTTTCTGCCCGATTACCAGCCGGTCGGCCGCGACGACATGCGCGGCGCTTTCGAGAAACTGTGGGGCCAGCAGCTCGATCCCGTGCGCGGCCTCACCGTGGTCGAGATCATGAACGCGGTCCATGCCGGCGAGATTCACGGCATGTATGTCGAGGGCGAAAACCCCGCGATGTCCGATCCGGATCTGCAGCATGCGCGCCAGGCGCTGGCCATGCTCGATCATCTCGTGGTGCAGGATCTGTTCGTCACCGAGACCTCGTTCCACGCCGACGTCATCCTGCCGGCCTCGGCGTTTGCGGAGAAGTCCGGCTCCTTCACCAACACCGACCGCCGCGTGCAATTGGCGCGCGAGGTGATCAAGCCGCCGGGCGATGCGCGGCAGGATCTCTGGATCATCCAGGAGATCGGCAAGCGCATGGGCCTGCCGTGGAATTATTCAGGCCCGGGCGACGTCTACACCGAAATGGCGCAGCTGATGCCGTCATTGAACAACATCAGCTGGGAGCGGCTGGTGCGCGAGGGCGCGGTGACCTATCCGGCCGACGATCCCAACAAGCCCGGCAACGAGATCATCTTCACCACCGGTTTCCCGACCGCGAGCGGCCGCGGCAAGATCGTGCCGGCCAAGGTCATCCCGCCGGATGAGTTGCCCGACGCCGAATATCCGATGGTGCTGTCGACCGGGCCGCGTGCTCGAGCATTGGCACACCGGCTCGATGACGCGCCGCTCCAGCGTGCTCGACCAGATCGAGCCCGAGGCGGTCGCCTTCATGTAGCCCAAAGGACATGCGGCGCAAGAAGCTGCAGCCCGGCGATTTCATCCGGCTGGAGACGCGGCGCGGCGCGGTCGAGGTCAAGGTGCGCTCCGATCGCGACGTGCCGGAGAACATGGTGTTCATGCCGTTCTGCTACGCGGAAGCGGCGGCCAATCTCCTGACCAACCCGGCGCTCGATCCCTTCGGCAAGATTCCGGAATTCAAGTTCTGCGCGGCCCGCGCCGAGCCGGCCGAAATCCGCAGCGCGGCGGAATAGAAGCCGGCATCACCGGCGCGCCGTCAGCGCGCGCCGGTCGTCTGCGCCGCGGCCTTGTACTGCGCGAGGTTGGCTTCAGCCCGGGCGAGATTGTCCAACAGGCGCTGACTGGTCAGGACCAGGAAGTAATAGCCGAACTGCGGGTTCTGGAAATAAATCTCCAGCAGCTTCTCGTAGGTGATGGTCAGTGCGTGACCGTCCTCGATGCATTCGATCGTCGCGGTACGGCGGTTGTCGGGCGTGAGAAAGCCGAGCTCGCCCATCAGCTGTCCGGGTGGAAGCTCGACGTTGATTTCCACGACCCTGAATCTGCCGGTGACGGTCAGCAGCATCTCTTTGGCAGCGTCGCCTTTCTTCATCAGGATATCGCCCTTGCGATAATTGCGCTGGGTCATGAACGGCCTCAGCCACTCCATCGACGAATCGCCCTGGGTCGCGCTGCGCGCCTTCTTGATCAGGGCGAGCATTTGGCGCAGGCGCCAGGCGTTGATCGGAACCAGGAGCAGATACATCAGGAAGGTCGTGATTACGCCGGTCAGCGCACCGTAGATGGCGAAGAACAGGCAGCCGATCATGTTCGCGACCCGCAGCGGCACCATGGTCTGGGTCAGCAGGGTGGCGACAAAAAAGATCGCGCCAAGCAGGGCGAACGCGTTGGCGAGCGTGATGTTGTGCAGGAAGATTTCCAGCAGGCGGTTGAAGATGGCGTCCCAGGTGACGTTGTCGGGGTCGAGCCCCATCTGGATCAGGATCTTGGCGATCCTCAAATTGTCGGTGGCCGCATCGAGGATGCGGTTCAGCGTGTCGGACATGTCTGCGCTGAGGAACATTTGCTTTCGCCAGGTGCTGGTGGTGGATTCCGGGGCCGGTAACCGGCTGATTCAGGCAGCAGACTGGTGCGCGCGTCAAGTCAGACAAGGGACTCGGGCAGGCCGGCAACAGGCGACCATATGGGCCGCCGGCGGCATTTATACGGTTCTTATGTCTCGGCAGGGCTGGACATCTCGATTTCCTACGGCATTGCGCGCATTTTTGTGGATATCCGGCGCCGTCTGTCGCGCCGGATTCGGATGAAGAGCAATGACCTTGTTTCACCTGCATGATGAATTCGCCGCAACTGCCGGCGAAAGCCGCTTCACGCTCGATCGCGCGCTCGCATGGTTTGCCGCCGCCTTCAGGACGATCCACGAAGCGATCGTGGCGGCGAAAACGCGCCGGCTGCAGCGCGAGCTGATGTTCCACGGCGATCTCGGTGGCGAGCCGCTTGACAAAATAGTCGACGACAGACCGCTTAGCGCCGAAGAGGTCGCGAAGGTTCCGCAACGGCCAATGGTCCTCGGCGACAAGTGGGACTTCTAGGCGTTCGACAGAGTGGCGTCGGCCGGGGGGCCGAGCTGGCCTCGGAGCGACGCATCCCTCGCGTGGCCTCCGGCCTCGCATCGGCGTTCCATGTCGCCGTGACGGCGTTGCTGACCTTCATGTTTCCGGAGTGGTACGGACCGAACGGGAGATATCGGCCCGGGCAGCACTACATGAGGGGACCCGGGCCGAAATGCCGGGCCAGGCGCGGCATGTGAAACAACCGTGTTCACGAGCTCCCAGCGTGTACTGCATGGTTGTTGCGTGTTGACGCTCGAGTGCGAGGCCCAGGAGACGGACGACTATGTTGATGAGGTCGTCGGGCCTCGCCGGGCGTTCGTCCGGGTCGAACGCGAGTCCCACTGCGGCCTTCTGGCCATAGGCCGTTTCAAGAGGCCAAAAGTCGAAGCGCGAAGCAACGTTCGGATAAACCCCACCGCGAGCGGCAGCACCGGTTGTCAAAGCCGAAAGCGCCGCCTCCAGGTCGGGCTCCTGGGGTTCGAGCTCGCCGACCTGCTCGCGAAAAACAACTCCGCCCTCATTGACGAGCATCGCGACGGCAGGGACCTGGAACAGAGCAGCAAGAGCCTGGGAAGCGATTGAAACGGCCGCAGTGTCGTTCTCGGCGCCCAGCAATTCACGGGTATATTTTTCCAGCAGGCTCACTTGCCGTCTCAACACCGCAGCCTCAGTTGCTCTGCGATGCGAAGTAAAGGCGACGCCGCTCGCGATCAGCCCGACAACAAACAGCAGACCAATCGCCCAGATATTTGCCGGATCATCGACGGCAAGCGAATAGCGCGGCTCGGTAAGGAAGAAGTTGAAAGCCAAGGCGCCAAGGACCGCCGCACAGAGCGAGGGACCCAATCCCAGGCTCACGCCCGCGATGATCACCGGCACGACGAATACGAGCGACAGGTTTGGAATGGTAACCTTCATGTCGACGCCGACAGCGATGATCGTCGCGACCGCGGTCATTGCGACTGCGGCGAAGTACCGCGCCGCCGCTGAGGCTAGCGGACCCGAAGGGAATTCGGCATCGGGACGCGGCTCGATGTCTTGCAGGTTCGATTCATCGCCCATCACCGCTTCAACTCCTGCCTGGCTCTTTGGCCCGCGGGCGCATCCGAGAGGCCAAGTCGCGGCCCTGAAGAACTTGGCCGCCCTGGTTGCCTAAGCCACAAGCACTGTACATCTTTCGTCGCTCCACTGGTAGGCGACCTGCCGGCTATTGGCCTTCTCCATCGAGCGTTGCGAATCCATTTCCGAAGGCCCGCCGGCGCCAATTTTCGATCAGCCCATCACTGCAGAAATTTGATCGTGGTCGAGTCCGGCGATGATTTTGGCAAGGGCGGCTTTTGCCGCGCTGTCCAGCTCGGCGATAGGCAGGCGCGTGTCGGGATGCATGAAGCCGAGCAGGCTCAGTGCCAATTTCAGCGCCGCCGGGTTGTTGCCGGCGAGGCAGGTTTCCAGCGGCGCAAGCTGACGCAGCAAGTCGCGTGCGGTCCGCAACCGGCCCTGACGCCAGCTGGCGTGGATCATCCGGCATACGTCCGGCACCAAATTGCAGACTGTCGAAATGCACCCGTCTCCGCCGTTCGCCATATAGGCGAGGGCGGTCGCATCGTCTCCGGTCAGCAAGCGAAAATGAGATGGTATCATTCCGCTCAAGCGGATCGGACGCGTGACATCGCCCGACCCGTCCCGCAGGCCGATAAATTGTCTGGACTCGGCCAGCCGCGCCAAGGTGTCGTTGGCCAATTCGCGAATTGTGCGCGCGGGGATGTCGTGGAGGATGAGGGGCAGGCGGGTGGAATTGGCGACTGCGCGGAAGTGCGCGGTGATGCCGCTCTGCATTGGCTTGTTGTAATATGGAACGACCGAGAGGATGGCATCGGCGCCGGCTGCCTCGGCGCGCCGTGTCAGCTCGATGGCCTGACTGGTCGAATTCGAGCCTGCGCCGGCAATGATGCGCAGGCGCCCGCGCGCGACGTCCACGGCCGTGCGAACGATGGTTTCCTGCTCGGCTGGCGACACGGTCGAGGCTTCGCCGGCCGTCTCGCAAACCACGAGGGCCGGGACGCCCGCTGCGATCTGCCGTTCGCAAAGCCCCCGGAATGCGTTCAGATCGATCCTGCCGCAGGGATCAAACGGCGTCGGAAGATCGGGAATATAGCCTGTGAGCCAGTTTGTCGGCCTGGCGGTGATCGGCGTTGCGCTCATGCTGCCCTTGCCATCTGTCCAAAGCCCTCCCGGCAGGCGGACAGCACGAGGCCCGACGGGCATCTCACGCCGGCTTCGATGCGAAAGCCGAGATGTTGCAGCTTCGTGCGGATTTTGCAGCTGTTGTCGCGAGCGCCGACCAGCAGCGCGATCGCTGCGTTCGTCGCCAGGAACGGCGACAATTGATCGAGGGTGGTTTCGGCTCCGGCCATCCGGCTTGCGACGAGGCCGACTGCATGCTGCGCTTTCGGGATGCGGCATATTGCGGGCGTGGTGGCGCGAACAAAGCCGAGCCGCCTCAGCGCAAGATAAAACGCCATGTTGTCGTCGCCGGCAACGATTACACGCTGCGGCGACGCAAGGCGTGTCAGCGCGATCATGGTGTCGAGGATCTGGTCGAGACCGGGGAGGGAGGATTGACCGGTGACCGCCTCCGCTGCAGTGATCATGCGATTCGCCGTGCGCCGGGAAAAGGAAGCCCACCGCCCATGTCGAGCTCGAGCTCACGGGACAGTTCGACGATGGCTTCGGGGTGATGGCCGTTCTCGAACAGCGCGTATTTGACGGCCTGGGCGCGGGTGACGAACAGGCCTCCATAAAGGCCGTTTTGTTGCTGGGCGACCCAATCGCCCTTGCGATTGCGGCCGATGAAGACGAGGGGCAGGGGCAGTGCAGTGGAATTACACGAGGGAGGTTCGGCGAGTTTCACGTTGAGAGTCCTTCCAGAAGTCCTTCCGCGCTCTTGCTCACGTCGCGGAGACGATCGCGAGCGCCGGATTCACGGAGGCGTATATCGTCCGTTGCGGGTAGGAATTCGAGTTTGAGGGAAGGCCGATCTCATAGCCGCGACATAGGGGAGCGGCGTCAGACGGGTGCCGGCAGATCGATCCCGCCGATCAGGAAATAGAGCGCGGCGTAAGCCACCGCTTCGTCCCAGTAATTCAGCCTCGTTCCAAAGAACATCTCCCGCTTCACGCCAGCGAGCACGGCACACAGAATTGTGGACATCGCGGCCAGCGCTGCCAGGCTGCGAGCGAAGCCGACGCCACCGAAGGCGGAAAATGCGACGAGGATGGTCATCCGCACGACGAAGCGGAGCAGTACCTGTTGGGACCCGAGGTCCCGCGGCAAATTCTGCGAACTCGGCCATGGTCGTAAAACTCGGGTCGCTGAGCGCGGAGCCGACCTAGACGATGTTGTCGACGGGCAACGCCTCGTAGAAGTCGCGCGTGGTGGTCCCGACGTCGGGAACGCTGGTCCGGCTTTCCGGGGCGCTGATGCGCTGTGCTTCGACGAACGCGCAGAGAATGGCGAGCGACAGGTCGGCATGACGCGCCTCGATCGATTGATCGAGCCAGTCGGGCAACTCGCGCTCGCGCGACAAGGCGCAATACCATTCGCCGTCGTCATAGGCGAGGCGGCGGACTTGCCAGAACGGCAGTTCGAGATCGATCAGCGCCAGCGCGGCGTCGGTCCAGGCCGAGGACTTGATCAGTTTTCCGAGCCGAGCGGTCTTCGCGGTCTGGCCGAGCGAGGGGTAGCGCCGGCAGGCCGCGCTCATCACCTCGTCGATGAGGGCGGCGTCGGCCGCTCCGGCGTCGCGCAAGCGCGCGTTGAGCTCGCCGAGATCGTTGAATTTCCTGACGTGCAGCATGGCATTGTCTCGTTTTCAGGCCGCGGCCAATGGGCTTCGGCCGCATGCCCAAAGTGTGCAAACGGCCGTTTGAAAGCGAGAGGAGCGCGGGACGCGCGATATAGGAATGTCATAAAGGCCGAAAGGCGCGGCGGCCGTGCGTTTATGAAATTCCTATAATTTTCGCAGCGATTTCCTCCTCGAAAACCTATGCGGCTGGTGCCACCTGTGGCCCCGACAAATGCGGGAGAGCGCCGTTGTTCGGTGCTTCCGCATGACGCACAGGAGCACTCCCATGCTTGATGTCCTTATGCTGGCGCTGGCCTTCGGCTTGTTCGCTGCCGCCATCGGCTACACCTACGCCTGCGAACGGCTGTGAGAGGAGCGAGGCCATGACCTTCGATTACTCGCTCGCCGCCGCCGTCTCGCTCGGCCTCCTTATCTACCTCACTTATGCGCTGCTGCGCCCCGAGCGGTTTTAGGCGCGCACCCAAGAGGCAATTCCCATGACCGTTATCGGCTGGACTCAAATCATCCTTTTTTGCGCGATCGTCGTCGCGCTCGTCAAACCGCTCGGCTGGTACATGACGCGCGTCTTCAACGGCGAGCGCACGTTCCTGTCGCCTGTCCTGCAGCCGGTCGAGACCGGCATCTACTGGATCAGCGGCGTTGACGCCAAGCGCGAGCAGCATTGGCTGACCTACACGGTCGCGATGCTGCTGTTCCATGTCGGCGGCGTCCTCATCATCTACGGGCTGATGCGGCTGCAGGCGTTGTTGCCGTTCAATCCGGCCGGACAGTCGGCTGTTGCCGAGGATCTCTCCTTCAACACCGCGATCTCCTTCATCACCAACACCAACTGGCAGAACTACGGCGGCGAAAGTACGCTGTCGTATCTGGTCCAGATGCTGGGCCTGACGCACCAGAACTTCCTGTCGGCGGCGACCGGCATCGCGTTGGCGGTGGCGCTGATCCGCGGCTTCTCGCGTTCCTCGATGCGCACCGTCGGCAATTTCTGGGTCGATGTGACGCGCTGCACGCTGTACGTCCTGCTTCCGATCTGCATCGTCTATGCGCTGTTCCTGGTTTCGCAAGGCATGCCGCAAACGCTCGGCGACTATGTCGAGGCGACCACGCTGGAAGGCGCCAAGCAGACCATCGCGGTCGGCCCCGTGGCCTCGCAAGTCGCGATCAAGATGCTGGGCACCAATGGCGGCGGCTTCTTCAACGCCAATGCCGCGCATCCCTTCGAGAATCCGACCGCGCTGTCGAACTTCGTGCAGATGATCTCGATCTTCGCGATCGGCGCCGCACTCACCAACGTATTCGGCCGTATGGTCGGCAACCAGCGTCAGGGCTGGGCGATCCTCGCCGTGATGGGCGTGCTGTTCATCTCGGGCGTCACCGTCACCTACTGGGCCGAAGCCAACGGCACCACCGCCTTCGATGCGCTGGGCCTGACCGGCGGCAACATGGAAGGCAAGGAGGTCCGCTTCGGCATCGTCGCGTCTTCGCTGTTCGCGGTGATCACCACGGCCGCCTCGTGCGGCGCGGTCAACGCCATGCATGACAGCTTTACCGCGCTCGGCGGCATGATCCCGCTGATCAACATGCAGCTCGGCGAGATCATCATCGGCGGCGTCGGCGCCGGTCTGTACGGCATGCTGCTGTTCGTCGTGCTCGCGATCTTCGTCGCCGGCCTGATGGTCGGCCGCACGCCCGAATATGTCGGCAAGAAGATCGAGGCGCGCGAGGTCAAGATGGCGATGCTCGCGATCCTGGTGCTGCCGCTGATGTATCTCGGCTGGACCGCGGTCGCGGTGGTGTATCCGCCGGCGGTCGCCTCGATGGCCAACGCAGGGCCTCACGGTTTCACTGAGGTGCTCTACGCCTACACCTCGTCGACCGGCAATAACGGCTCGGCCTTCGCAGGGCTCACCGGCAACACCTTCTTCTACAACCTCACGCTCGCAAGCGCGATGTTCGTCGGCCGCTTCTTCATGATCGTGCCGGCGATGGCGATCGCGGGCTCGCTCGCCGGCAAGAAGTCGGTGCCGGCTTCGGCCGGCACGTTCCCGACCACCGGCGGCCTGTTCGTCGGCCTCGTGGTCGGCGTCATCCTGATCATCGGCGGTCTCACCTTCTTCCCGGCGCTGGCGCTTGGCCCGATTGTCGAGCACCTCGCGATGACCGCCAACAACCTGTTCTGAGCTTTCGGAGCGACCTCCATGGAAACCGTCAAACTGCAGAAACGCTCGTCGATGTCGACGATGTTGGATCCGAAAATCGTGATGCCTGCGATCGGTTCGTCGTTCCGCAAGCTCGACCCGCGCTTGATGATCAAGAGTCCGGTGATGTTCGTGGTGGAGATCGTGGCCGCGCTGACCACCGTGATCTTCATCCGCGATCTCGTGACATCGGCGGCGAGAACCTCGCCTTCACCTTCCAGATCATCCTCTGGCTCTGGTTCACGGTGCTGTTCGCCAATTTCGCGGAAGCCGTGGCCGAGGGCCGCGGCAAGGCGCAGGCCGAATCGCTGCGCAAGACCCGTACTGAGACCCAGGCCAAGTTGGTGCAGGGGTTGACCAGGACCTTCCGCCTCGTGCCCGGCACCAGCCTCAAGGTCGGCGACATCGTGCTGGTCGAGGCCGGCGACAACATCCCCTCCGACGGCGAGGTGATCGAGGGCGTCGCTTCCGTGAACGAGGCAGCGATCACAGGCGAATCCGCCCCCGTGATCCGGGAATCCGGCGGCGACCGTTCGGCCGTGACCGGCGGCACGCAGGTGCTGTCGGACTGGATCAGGGTGCGCATCACCGCGGCGCAAGGTTCGACCTTCATCGACCGCATGATCAAGCTGGTGGAAGGCGCCGAGCGGCAGAAGACGCCGAACGAGATCGCGCTCAACATCCTGCTCGCGGGCCTCACGATCATCTTCGTGTTCGCGACGGTTACCATCCCGAGCTACGCGGCCTATGCCGGCGGTTCGATCTCGGTCGTGGTGCTGGTGGCGCTGTTCGTCACGCTGATTCCAACCACGATCGGCGCGTTGCTGTCAGCGATCGGCATTGCCGGCATGGACCGCCTGGTGCGCTTCAATGTGCTGGCCATGTCCGGCCGTGCTGTCGAAGCCGCCGGCGACGTCGACACGCTCTTGCTCGACAAAACCGGGACCATCACGCTCGGCAATCGTCAGGCGACCGCGTTCCGACCCGTGCGCGGCGTGACCGAGCAGGAACTGGCGGACGCCGCCCAGCTTGCCTCGCTCGCCGACGAGACACCGGAAGGCCGTTCCATCGTCGTGCTGGCCAAGGAAAAGTACGGCATCCGCGGCCGCGACATGGCCGAGCTTGGCGCGACCTTCATCCCCTTCACGGCGCAGACCCGCATGAGCGGCGTCGACACCGGCGCTTCCTCAGTGCGCAAGGGTGCGGTCGATGCCATCCTCAACCATGTCACGGGTGGTCCGCAGGCGGTTGCGAGCGGCAATACGCTTCGCTCGATCCAGCCGTTGCTGAACTCGGATGTCGGCCGCGAATTGCAGGCGATTTCGGACGAGATCGCGAAAGCCGGCGGCACGCCGCTGGCGGTTGCGAAAGACGGCCGGCTGCTCGGCGTCATCCAGCTCAAGGATATCGTCAAGGGCGGCATCCGCGAGCGCTTTGCCGAGTTGCGCCGCATGGGCATCCGCACCGTGATGATCACCGGCGACAACCCGATGACAGCGGCGGCGATCGCGGCCGAAGCCGGCGTCGACGACTTCCTGGCGCAGGCGACGCCCGAGGACAAGCTCAAGCTGATCCGCGACGAGCAGGCCAAGGGCAAGCTGGTCGCTATGTGCGGCGACGGCACCAACGACGCGCCGGCGCTCGCACAGGCCGACGTCGGCGTCGCCATGAACACCGGCACGCAGGCGGCGCGCGAGGCCGGCAACATGGTCGACCTCGACTCCAATCCGACCAAGCTGATCGAAGTGGTCGAGATCGGCAAGCAGCTCTTGATGACCCGCGGCGCGCTGACGACGTTCTCGATCGCCAACGACGTTGCGAAATATTTCGCCATCATCCCCGCGATGTTCCTGGCGTTCTATCCGCAACTCAACGTGCTCAACATCATGCATCTGGCGAGCCCGCAGAGCGCCATCCTGTCGGCGATCATCTTCAACGCGCTGATCATCATCGCGCTGATTCCGCTCGCCCTGAAAGGCGTGCGCTATCGCGCGGTCGGCGCCGGCGCGCTGCTCCGCCGCAACCTGATGATCTACGGCGTCGGCGGCATCATCATTCCCTTTATTGGCATCAAGGCGATCGACCTGATCGTCGCCGCCTTGCACTGCCTGATCGTCATTGCGAGCGAAGCGAAGCAATCCAGAAATCTAACCCCGGATCGCTTCGTCGCTCGCTCCTCGCAAACTAAGGAGACACGACAATGCTCAGAGAAATTCGTCCCGCCATCGTCCTGCTGCTCGCGCTCACCGTGATCACGGGCCTGGCCTATCCGCTCGCCATCACCGCAGTTGCCGGCGCGATCTTCCCGAAACAGGCCGCAGGAAGCCTGATCGAGCGGGATGGCAAGGTGGTCGGCTCCGCCCTGATCGGGCAGGAGTTCAAGAGTGACAAATATTTCCATGGCCGTCCCTCGGCGACGGTCGCGCCCGATCCGAACGATTCGACCAAGACGGTGCCGGCGCCCTATAACGCCGCCAATTCCGGCGGCTCCAACCTCGGCCCGACCAGCAAGGCGCTGAACGACCGCGTCAAGGAGGACGTCGAGAAGCTGAAGGCGGAGAACCCGTCGCAGCCTGTGCCGATCGACCTCGTCACGTCATCGGCCAGCGGGCTCGACCCCGACATCTCGCCGGAAGGCGCGCTGTTTCAGGTGCCCCGTGTCGCCAAGGCGCGCAACCTGCCGGAGGACCGCGTCCGCCAGCTTGTGGACGACAACACGCAGGGCCGCCTCGGTGGCCTGCTCGGCGAGCCCCGCGTCAACGTTCTGGCGCTGAACCTCGCCCTTGATGCCGCTTCGAAGTAAGGGCGCGGCTAGGCTCCTCACGGTCCCCAGCCTATATTAGGGCGCATGGCAAACCAGCGCCGCGATCCCGAACAACGTCCCTCGCCGGAGGCCCTGCTTGAAGCGGCCCGGCGGGAGGACCGCTCGACCGGACGGCTGAAGATCTTCCTCGGCGCCGCCCCGGGTGTCGGCAAGACCTATGAAATGCTGCAGAGCGCGCATGCCCGGCTGAAGGCCGGCGCCGACATCGTGGTCGGCTTTGTCGAGACCCACGCGCGGCCCGAGACCGAGGCGCTGCTGCGCGGCCTCGAAGTCGTCCCGCGCAAACGCATCGAATACCGCGACCAGGTCATCGAGGAGATGGACATCGACGCAGTGATTGCGCGCAAGCCGCAGATCGCCTTGGTCGACGAACTCGCGCACACCAACGCGCCCGGCAGCCGGCATCCCAAGCGCTATCTCGACGTCGAGGAGCTGCTGTCGCGCGGCATCGACGTCTATACCGCGGTCAACATCCAGCACATCGAAAGCCTCAACGACGTCGTCGCCCAGATCACCCATGTGCGGGTGCGCGAGACCGTGCCTGATTCGGTGATGGACCGTGCCGATGCCATCGAGCTGATCGACCTCACGCCGGACGACCTGATCCAGCGCCTGAAGGAGGGCAAGGTCTATGTGCCCAGGCAGGCCGAGCGGGCGCTGGAGCATTACTTCTCGCCGGGCAATCTGACCGCGCTGCGCGAGCTGGCGCTGCGGCGCACCGCCGAGAGCGTCGACGAGCAGTTGCTCAGCCATATGCAGGCCAATGCGATCGCCGGCCCCTGGGCCGCGGGCGAGCGCATCCTCGTTTGCGTCAGCGAGGATCCGCGCGCGGTTGGCCTGGTGCGCTACACCAAGCGGCTGGCCGATCGCGTGCACGCGCCGTGGACCGCGATCTCGCTCGAGACACGGCGCAGTCTCCAGCTTAACGACGAACAGCGCGACCGTCTTGCCGACACCTTGCGGCTCGCCGAGTCTCTCGGCGGCGAGGCGATCACGATTCCGGCCGTCCAGCGCCGCATCGCCGATGACATCGTCAATTTCGCGCAAGCCAACAACGTCACGCAGATCATCATCGGCAAATCGACGCGCTCGCGCTGGTTCGAGATCGTGCAGGGCTCGGTGGTGCACGATCTGGTGCGCCGCGCCGGCAATATCAGCGTCAACGTCATCAAGGGCGACGAGCTGCCGTCGGAGCCGCTTGCCAAGACAACCGTGCAGACCGCGGCGCAGAGCCGAACCGTTCAACCCGCGGCCCTATCTGATGGCGCTCTTGATCCTGGCGATCGGCCTTGGCGCGGCCGCGCTGATCAAGCCGCATTTCGGGATCGAGAATGTCGACCTGGTGTTCTTGACCGCGGTTGTCATCGTTGCGGTGCGCTACGGCCTGTGGCCGTCGCTGCTGACCAGCCTGATCGCCTCGCTGGCCTATAACTTCTTCTTCCTGCCGCCGATCTACACCTTCACCATCACCGATCCAACCAATGTCGCGGCGTTCTTCTTCTTCATGCTGATCGCGATCCTGGTCTCCAATGTCGCGGGCCGCGTGCGCGTGCAGGCCGACACCGCAATCGGCCGCATCCGCACCACCGAGCAGCTCTACGCCTTCAGCCGCAAGCTTGCGGGCACCGCGACGCTGGATGACGTCTTGTGGGCGACCGCCTACCAGACCGCGCTGATGCTCGGGGTGCGCGTGGTGGTGCTGTTGCCTGACAACGGCCTGCTTGATCGTGAAAGCCGGCTATCCGCCCGAGGACGAACTCGACAAGGCCGACCTCGCCGCGGCGAACTGGGCCTGGAGCAACGACCGTCTCGCGGGGCGCGGTTCGGATACGCTGCCCGGCGCCAAGCGGCTGTTCCTGCCGATGCGGACCGGCCGCGGCCTGATCGGCGTCATCGGCATCGACGACGACCGCAGCGGGCCGCTGCTGACGCCTGACCAGCGCCGGCTGCTCGATGCGCTGGTCGACCAGGGCGCACTGGCGATCGAGCGCGTGCTGCTGGTCGAGGACATGGACCGGGTCAAGCGCACGGTGGAGTTGGAGCGCCTCCGCTCGGCGCTGCTCACCTCGATCTCGCACGACCTCAAGACGCCGCTGGCGTCCGTGCTGGGTTCGGCTTCGACCATGCGCGACCTCGGGTCCAGCTTGAGCGATAGCGAGAAGCGTGACCTGCTTGCGACCGTGATCGACGAGTCCGAACGCCTCAACCGCTTCATCGCCAATCTGCTCGACATGACCAGGCTGGAATCGGGCGCCGTCGTGCCGAACGCGGCGCTGCATGACGTCGGCGAGATCGTGGGCAGCGCGCTGCGGCGCGCCGGCAAGATTTTGGCGCAACATAAGGTGTCGCTGCAGCTCGACGCAAATTTGCCGATGCTCAAGCTCGACGCCGTGCTGTTCGAGCAGGTGATTTTCAACCTGCTCGACAACGCCGCCAAATATTCGCCCGCCGACACCACGATCTCGATCCGGAGCTTCCGCGACCGCGAGTCTGTGTCGCTCCAGGTCGCCGACGAAGGCGAGGGCATTCCGCCGGACGAGCTGGAGAGCGTGTTCGACAAATTCTACCGCGCGCAGAAGGGCGACCATGTCCGCCCCGGCACCGGCCTGGGACTCGCGATCTCGCGCGGCTTCATCGAGGCGATGGCAGGCCGGATCACCGCCGCCAACCGCAGCGATCGTAGCGGCGCCGTCATCACCGTCCGTCTGCCGATTCCGGCGGAAACCAAAACACTGGATACCGCCGCATGAGTGCGCCCCCGATCAAGGTTCTGGTCATCGACGACGAGCCGCCGATTCGCAAATTGCTGCGGATGGGACTGAGCACGCAGGGCTATGACATTCTGGAAGCGAGCAACGGCAAGGCGGCGCTCGAGCTGCTCGCGCAAAACCCGGCGCTGATCATCCTCGATCTCGGCCTGCCGGATATTCAGGGCCATGAGCTCCTGCGCATGATCCGCGGCCGCAACGACGGCGTGCCGATCGTGGTGCTGTCGAGCCGTGGCGACGAGGCCGGCAAGGTCGAGGCGCTCGATCTCGGCGCCGATGACTATCTGACCAAGCCGTTCGGGATGGATGAATTGCTCGCGAGGCTGCGCGCAGCGATGCGGCACCAGTTGCAGGTCCAGGGCGAGCGGCCGGTGTTTCGCTCCGGCGATCTTTCAGTCGATCTCGTGCGGCGTATCGTCAAGGTCGGCGACAAGGAGATCAAGCTGTCGCCGAAGGAATACGAGCTGCTGCGCGTGCTGGTTCAGCATGCCGGGAAGGTGCTGACCCATCGTTTCCTGCTCAAGGAGCTCTGGAACGAGCTGACCGACGCGCAATATCTGCGCGTCTATGTGCGCCAGCTCCGGCAGAAGATCGAGATCGATCCGGAGCGCCCGCAATTCGTGCTGACCGAGACCGGCATCGGCTATCGCCTGCGC
Organism: uncultured Alphaproteobacteria bacterium; assembly: GCA_963732085.1. Classification (GTDB taxonomy): domain Bacteria; phylum Pseudomonadota; class Alphaproteobacteria; order Rhizobiales; family Xanthobacteraceae; genus Bradyrhizobium. The sequence goes on from CAVSYJ010000006.1 coordinate 250,986, forward strand.
GCGGCGGACTAGATCCGGAACCATCGCGGTTCGCGAGAATTACTCCCGTGCAACCGGGAGAATTGCCATGGCACGTTACGCGAAGAAAGCCTCGACCAGCGTCGAGCGCGCAATGAAGAAGCGCAAGGCGGGCACGCTCAAGAGCGGCCGCTCGGGCCGCAAGGTCAGGAGCCGCAAGCAGGCGATTGCGATCGGCCTGTCGGAGGCGCGGGCGGCCGGCGCCAAGGTGCCCAAAAAGCGAAGCGCGAAGAAGCGGTAGGCGAAGCGATAAGACCTTCGTCATTGCGAGCGAAGCGAAGCAATCCGAACTCTCGCGGAAGACTCTGGATTGCTTCGTCGCTTCGCTCCTCGCAATGACGATCAGCCTGCTCTTCGATGCCGCGCCGCCGAGCGATGCGCGCGCTTTGCCGCGCGGCGAGGCGGCGGCGCGGCGGGCATGCGGATTTCGCGGCGGAGCGCCGCGGCGAACCTCCGGTCTTCAGGCTCTGCTTCAGCGCATCCATCAGACTGACCACGTTATCAGGCTTCTCCTCGGGCTCAGCCACCTCGATGGTCTTGCCGGACGCTTTGCGCCGCACCAGCTTCTTCAGCGCGTCCTCGTACTCGTCCTTGAATTTCTTCGGATCGAAATGCGCCGCCTTGGTATCGAGGATGTGGCCGGCGAGCTCGACCATGTCCTTTGAGATCTTCGGGCTCTTGATGTCGTCGAAATAATCGTCGGCATCGCGCAGCTCGTAGGGGTAACGCAGCGTGGTGCCGAGCAGGCCCTTGCCGAACGGCTCGATGGCGATGACGTGCTCGCGGTTGGTGAGCACGATGCGCGCCAGCGCGACGCGTTCCTGATCCTTCATGGCGTCGCGGATGACGGCAAAGGCGTCGACGCCGGCCTTGCCGTCGGGCACGATGTAATAGGGGTGGTTGAGATAGCGCTGGTCGATCTCGTCCTTCGGCACGAAGCTGTCGATATCGATGGTGTGGTTGCTTTCGATCTGAACCGCCTCGAGCTCGTCCTTGTCGATCTCGACATATTTGCCCTTGGACAGTTCGTAGCCGCGGCCCTTCTGCTCGCTCTCGACGACGTCGCCGGTCTCGGCGTCCACCATCTGCTGCTTCAGCCGGTTGCCGGTCTCCTTGTTGATCATGTGGAAGCGTGTCTTCTCGACCGAGGTGGAGGCTGGGTACAGCGCCACCGGGCAAGTCACCAGTGACAGTTTGAGCGAGCCTTTCCAGTAGGCGCGGGGAGCCATCGCAATCTCCTGTATTTCCAAGACTTTTCGGAACCCCAACCGCTCTCGCGGGTTTTGGTTCCGAGCGGGTGCGGGCGCGTGCTAGGCTTACCCGGATATTTTGTGAGATCGATTGTGCCGTCGCGAAAGTTATCGACCTATCGCAAGAAGCGCGATTTCGAGCAGACCGCGGAGCCCTCGGGCGACGTCCAGGTCGCGCCGTCCGAGCAGCGCCGCTTCGTGATCCAGAAACATGATGCGACCCGGCTGCACTACGATCTCCGGCTCGAATTCGACGGCGTGTTCAAGTCCTGGGCGGTCACGCGAGGACCCTCGCTCGATCCGCATGACAAGCGGCTCGCGGTCGAGGTCGAGGACCATCCGCTCGACTACGGCGATTTCGAAGGCACAATTCCGAAGGACCAGTATGGCGGCGGCACGGTGCAGCTCTGGGACCGCGGCACCTGGGATTCGGACGATCCCGAGCGCGGCTTCAAGAAGGGCGACCTGAAATTCAACCTGCATGGCGACAAGCTGCATGGCAGCTGGGTGCTGGTGCGGATGCGGCATGACCGCAATGGCGGCAAGCGCACCAACTGGCTCCTGATCAAGCATCGCGACGAATATGCCAAAGAGGGCGAGGACAACGACGTCCTCGAGGAGGATCGCTCGGTCGCCTCCGGGCCGGACCATGAAGCAGATCGCTGACGGCAAGGGCAAGGCGCCGAAACCGTTCATGATGGCGAAGAACGGCAAAGGCAAGGCCGATGCGGTCTGGCACTCCAATCGCGGCGACGCCGCGGAGCGCGCGCGCCAAAGACCAAGGCAGCAAGCCGGCAAAGCAGGCGCAGGCGAGCCGCATCGACTCCATTCCCGATTTCGTCGCGCCGCAGCTTTGCAGCTCAGTCGAGCGGCCGCCGTCGGGCGAGGGCTGGGGCCACGAGATCAAGTTCGACGGCTATCGCGTGCAGCTGCGGGTCGAGGACGGCAAGGCGACGCTGAAGACCCGCAAGGGGCTCGACTGGACCGACAAGTTCAAGGCGATCGCCAAGGAGGGCAGCGCGCTGCCGGACGTCGCTGATCGACGGCGAGATCGTCGCGCTCGATCACGACGGCAACCCGAACTTCTCGGCGCTGCAGGCCGCGATCTCCGAAGGCAAGACCGAGAAGCTGATCTTCTTCGCCTTCGACCTGCTGTTTGCGGAAGACATGGACCTGCGCAAGTTGCCGCTGCGCGAGCGCAAAGCGCGCCTGAAGGAGTTGCTCGACGAGCAAAAGGGCAAATCGATCCGCTATGTCGAGCATTTCGAGGTCGACGGCGAGGCCGTGCTGAAATCGGCCGCCGAGCTCAAGCTCGAAGGCATCGTCTCGAAGAAGCTGAGCGCGCCCTATCATTCCGGCCGCACCGAGAGCTGGACCAAGGCCAAGGCCCGCGCCGGCCAGGAGGTCGTGATCGGCGGCTGGAAGACGACCAACAGGCAAATTCCGCTCGCTGATGGCCGGCGTCTATCGCGGCGATCATCTGGTCTTTGTCGGCATGGTCGGCACCGGCTTCGGTCAGGACACGGTCAAGCGCATCATGCCGGCGCTGAAGGCGGCGGCGTCGGATGAAAATCCGTTCGGCGGCAAGAATGCGCCGCGCAAGGCCCGCGACGTGCATTGGGTGAAGCCGGAACTCGTTGCCGAGATCGAATTTGCCGGCTGGACCGCCGATGGCAATATCCGTCAGGCCGCGTTCAAGGGCCTGCGCCAGGACAAGCCGGCGGAAGAGGTAAAGGCGGAGACAGCCAGTCATGACCAAGGTGACAAAGCCGGTCGCGAAGCTCGGCAAGGGCGCGAGCAAGCCGTCATCCGGCAAATCGTCCTCCGCGGTGATGGGCGTCGTCATCTCCAATCCCGACAAGGCGATGTGGCCGGATGCCGGCGATGGCGAGCCCGTCACCAAGCTCGATCTCGCGCATTATTTCGAAGCGGTCGGCGAGTGGATGATCGCGCATCTTCAAGGGCCGGCCGTGCTCGATCGTGCGCGCCCCCGACGGCATCAAGGGCCAGCATTTCTTCCAGCGCCACGGCATGCAGGGCACCTCCGAACTGATGAAGCTCGTCAAGGTCTCGGGCGACCGCAAGCCTTATCTGCAGATCGATCGCGTCGAGGGGCTGGCCGCGGTCGCGCAGGCCGGCGGGCTGGAGCTGCATCCCTGGAATTGCGCGCCCGATCTCTATGACGTGCCGGGCCGGCTGGTGTTCGATCTCGATCCCGCGCCTGACGTGGAGTTTGCCGGTGTCGATCGAGGCGGCCAAAGAGATGCGCGAATATCTTGAGCGCCTCGGCATGGAAAGCTTCTGCAAGACCACCGGCGGCAAGGGTCTGCATGTGGTGGCGCCGCTGCTCTATGGCGCAAAGGATCGCGTCGACTGGAAGGAAGCCAAAGGCCTTCGCGCAAGGCGTCTGCCAGTTGATGGCGAACGAAGATCCCGAGCGTTATCTGCTCAACATGTCCAAGGCGAAGCGCAAGGGGAAGATCTTCCTCGACTATCTCCGCAACGACCGGATGTCGACCGCGGTCGGCGTGCTGTCTCCGCGTGCACGCGAGGGCGCCACCGTCTCGATGCCGCTGACATGGGCGCAGGTCAAAGGCGATCTCGATCCGAAGCGCTTTACCGTGCGCAGTGTGCCCTCACTGCTTGCGAAGTCCAAGGCATGGCAGGGCTATGACGATGCCGCGTCGTCGATCAAGGCCGCGATGAAGAAGCTGGGTCAATAAACTCCTTCGTCATTCCGGGATGCGTGCTCCGCAGCAGCGCAGCGCGAAGCCGGAATCGCGTAACCACCGTCTGAGTATGGATGTCCGGGCTCGCGCTTACGCGCGCCCCGGAATGACGATGGGAGAGAGGACTACAGCCGTCCCAGCAACAGCAGGATCAGCAGGATGACGATGACCAGCCCGAGGCCGCCGCCGCCGTAATAGCCGGTGCCGTAGAACGGCCCGCCGCCGATGCCGCTGAAGCCGCCCAGCAGCGCAATGACGAGAATAATCAGAATGATCGTGCCGATAGACATTGAACCTCCTCAGCCCTCCTCAGGGCGTTTGTCGCCTGGTCAGCCGGGGAAACCTGCGGGAACTCGTAAAGTTCCACTTTTGCAACGCCATAAATCTCCGGTCCTTCCATTCGCGCGCGCATCTCTTACATGCGACTGGAACGAAAAGGATTTTGCGATGTCTGCACCGCTCGTCGTCTCCATTCCGCACCGGCTCGGCCGTGAAGAAGCCACGCGGCGAATCAAGGGCGGACTGTCGCGCGCAGCGGCAAGCGTGCCCGTGCTCAGCGTCGACGAGGAGCGCTGGGAGGGCGACCGCATGTTCTTTCGCGTGCGCGCGATCGGCCAGGCAGCCTCGGGGCAAATCGACGTCGCCGACGATCATGTGCGGCTGGAGGTGACGCTGCCCTGGCTGCTGCAGCGCTTTGCCGCAGAGGGCGCAGGCCTTGATCCGCGAGCGCGGCCAGTTGCTGCTGACCAAGAAGAGCTGACGCGTGTTGCGCAGCGCAGCAAATCGCGTCAGCGAGTTGGTAACGAATATAGGGGACCATCAGGCTTGCGCGGAGGAAGGGAACCGGTCTTCGAATCGGCACGACATCCGCAAGGCCGCTCGGCTGTTGATCCCGGGCGGCCTTCCGCGTTTCAGGCGATGGCTTTCTTGCGTACTGGTCGCGCAGCATTGACGACATTGGCCTTCAACACCGCGACCGGCAAATGTCGGAAACAGCGATGACGCGGGAATACTCCGTGCCGGCGTCGGCATCGCCGTCGACCGCAAATCCCTGCACATCGACGGTTGCATCGAACGCCTCCGGCTTGGGCCAGATGCGTCCGCCTTGCGTGAAGGGCGCGAACCATCGGCCTGCCACCACGATCGCCGCATTTCTGCCCGCGGCGTCGCGCAAAGGCGATGATGTGGTCGCGATGCGGCCCGCTCACCTCCAGCGGCTGGTAGTCGCCATTCGTGAAGACCTCGGCAAGGTCGTTCCGCATCTTCAGCAGATGTGCGGTCCAGGCGAGTTTCAGACGCCCATCGGGCCAGCTCTGCGCCAGCTTCTCCCAGTCCGGCGCGTGCAGCGCCGACAGCGCGTCGGCGCGCATGGCAAAATCCACCGGCCGGCGATTGTCGGGATCGACCAGCGACAGGTCCCAGAACTCCGTGCCCTGATAGAAATCGGGCACGCCGGGCAGCGTTGCCTTCAGCGTCAGCTGGCTCAGCGAGTTCAGCGCGCCGAGCAGCGCCACGCGGCGCGCCAGCGCCGACAGCGACTCCAGGAATTCGCCCGAGATGGCGTCGTCGAGGATGCGCGCGACAAACGTCTTGAGGCCGTCCTCGTAATGGAGCTTGCGGATTGAGCCAGCTCGTTTCCTGCTTGGCTTCACGCACGGCTTTCAGCGCGTAGGCCTGGATGCGTGCGACGAAGCTTTCGTCAGCTCCCTCCACCGGCCATGCGCCGAGCAAGGTCTGGTACAGCATGTATTCCCGCGCCGCCGTCGGTGCGCGCTTCTTGCCGTCGAGGACGACATGCGGCGCGTTCAACACCTTCCACTGTGCGACCGAGCTGGTCCATTCGTCCGGAGATTTCCGTCAGCGCGGCGAGCCGCGCGCGCGCATCCTCGCCGCGCTTGGTGTCGTGCGTCGCCGTGGCCGTCATGCCATGCGGCCATTCCCTGGCGCGGGTCTGCATCATGCCGTGGAAGTCCGGGATTGGCAGCGCTTTCGCGGAAGGGTCGCCGCCGACCTCGTTGAGCGCGAGCAGGCGGTGATAGCGGTAGAACGCGGTGTCCTCCAGCGACTTCGCCATCAGCGGGCCGGTGAATTGCTGCAGTTTCAGCGCGAAGCGACGGACGCGCGGCGCGCCGTGCGGCGGCCGTCCGGGCTTGAGCAGATCGAGCGTGAGGACATCGCGCAGGAAATCGAAAATGCCGTCGTCGGCGGCGAACCATTCGGCGCGGGCGCGCGCGATCGTCTGCTCGATCAGCGCGCGGTCGTGCGTCGGTTGGGCCGGCCGCCTGTGATGTAGGTCCGGTAGACCGGGAAATGCAGGACATAGAGTTCGAGCGCCTGCCGCAGGATGTCGGCGGAATAGTCCCGCGTCGAGTAATGGCCGTTGGCGATCCGGGTGAGCAGCCGCGCCAGCACCGTGAACTCGCTCGTGAGCAGGGTCTCCAGCACGCGGCGCTTGGCCGCTTCCAGCACCGGGTCGAGCTGCGGCGGCTGGTTGCTGATCTGCCGCCAGACTTCGTCGAGCGCATCGAGCCCCTTGGGATCGATGAGGAGATGCGTCAGCACGTTCATCCACTCATAGCCGGTGGTGCCGGAGATGCCGGGAAAACGCTGCAGCGCTTCGCCCTCGCCGAGGATCTTCTCGATCACGATATAGAACGGGCGCGCGTCGCCGCCCTGCGCCTGCCGGATCAGCCGGCGCAGGCGCTGGAAATATTGCATGGGATCGCGCAGGCCATCGATATGGTCGAGGCGCAGCCCCTGCAGCTTGCCCTCGGCGATCAGCTTGCGGACAAGCCGATGCGCGGCCTCGAACGTCTCGGCGTCCTCGACGCGCAGGCCCGCCAGCGAATTGACGTCGAAGAAGCGGCGATAGTTGATGTCGCTGGAGGCGAGCCGCCAATGGCCGAGCTTGTAGTGCTGGCGTTCCAGCAGATGATGCAGCGCCAGCGTCTGCGTCGGCCGATCCGCACCTGCGCGATAGGCGGACAAGTCCGCGCGCGATGATCTCGGCGCCGCCGGCAATGCCCTTCAGTTCGGCCTTGAAGTCGGGGGCCTCATCGCGATTGGGATGGCGCAGGCCGCGATAGCGCGAGGCGAGCGCAAGAATTTGCTTGCCGGCCTCCGTGTTCTCGGCGCCGGCTTCTTTCACGACGACGCGCAACACTTCGCCGTAGCGCTCCGGCGCGATCGGCAGGCGATGCTCGAAATACCAGCAGGAGAAGCTGCCTTCATTTGCGTCGTAGCGCAGCTCGATCTCGCCGCGCTCCAGCGCCTCGCCATAGGGATTACCAAGGATCGGCAGCAGCACGCCGCCGCGCTTGCGATAGGGCAATTGCTCCCAGTCGACGTCGAAGGAGGCCGCATGCGGCGACGCCGGACCCCATTCCAGCATGTCGAGCCACCAGGGATTGTCGGCGTAGTGCACGCCGACATGGTTGGGCACGAAGTCGAGGATCAAGCCGAGATCGTGCTGTTTCAGCGCGGCGCTGAGACGCTCGAAACCGGCTTCGCCGCCAAGCTCCGGATTGAGCTTCGTGTGATCGACGACATCGTAGCCGTGGGTCGATCCCTTGCGCGCTGTCGTGAACGGCGAGGCGTAGACATGACTGATGCCGAGCGCCTTCAGATATGGCGCGACCGCGACAGCGTGCTCGAAATTGAAGTCGGCGGTCAGTTGCAGGCGATAGGTCGAAAGCGGGATGGCAGGCGGCCATGTCATGCTCCGATCCGCCAGAACACCGACCAGGGTGGAAGCCGGTTGCCGGGATCGCCGCCCCAGATGGCGGCGCCGGCTTGCGCGGGCGCGTCCGCGATCTCGCTCGCGGAGAGATTGGCCATCAGCCGCAGCGTCGCGCCGTCTCCCATGCGCCAGTGCGCGGTCAGCAGGCCGTTATCCTCTGCGTGGGCTTCGCCGAACGTCGCACCCTTTAGCCTTGGCGCGATCTCGCGCGCGCGCACCGCGAGCAACTCGCGCACCAGCGCCAGCCGCTTCGCGCCTTCGGGACTGTCGCGCGTGCCCCAATCGAGCTTGGCCGACTTGAAGGTGGTCGACATCAGGGGATCGGGGACCTCGTCGCCGTATTTCTCATAGGCCCATTTGTATTCCTCGCGGCGACCTTTGCGCACGGCTTCGGCAAGGCCGCCCTTGAAATCGCAGAAGAACGGGAAGGGCGCTTTCGAGCCCCATTCCTCGCCCATGAACAGCATCGGAATGGCAGGCGCGATCAACGTCACCGCGAGCGCGGCTTCGATGTTTTCGCGCGATACAATCGCCTTCCAGCCGGTCGCCGAACGGGCGGTTGCCGACCTGGTCATGGTTCTGCAGGAAATTGACAAAGCTCGTCGGCGGCAGCGCGCCGCTCGGTTCGCCGCGTTTCGCATTGCCCCAGAATGGCGCCGGCTCGCCCTGGTAGACGAAACCGGAGGCGAGCGCCCGCGCCAGGCCATCGAGCGTGGAAGCCTGATAGTCGCCGTAATAGCCCTGCGCCTCCCCGGTCAGCAGCACGTGCCAGACATGATGATAGTCGTCGTTCCACTGCGCGCGATATTTGCCGCGCGGCGGCTCCTCGGACGAATCGACCAGGCTCGCGATGTTGTCGCCGTTCTCCAGCACGAGATGGATGTGCCGTCCGGTCTCGTTCACGAGCTTGCCCACCGCGGCGCTCAGTTCGTGCAACATCGAGACCATGCCGGGTTCGCTGCGGATGTGATTGACGGCATCGAAACGCAGTCCGTCGAAGCGATACTCGGAGAGCCAATACAGCGCATTCTCGATTGCGAACGTTCGTACCTCCGGCACGCGATAGTCGATCGCGCTGCCCCACGGCGTATGTGCGTCGGTGAAGAAATTCGACGCGTAGCGGCCGAGGTAATTCCCCTCCGGGCCGAAGTGGTTGTAGACGACGTCGAGAAACACCATCAGCCCACGCAGATGCGATTCATCGATAAGTGCCTTCAAATCTTCGGGGCGCCCATAGGCGCTGTCGGGCGCGTACCACAACACGCCGTCATAGCCCCAGCCGCGGGTGCCAGCGAAATCCGCAAGCGGCATCAACTCCAGCGCGGTGATGCCGGTTTTGACGAGATGATCGAGCTTCTCGATCATCTCGCGATAGGTCCCACCTTGCGTGAATGTGCCGGCGTGGGTCTCGATCAGCACCGTCTCTTCCCAGGGACGTCCGCGCCAATCCCGCGCGCGCCATGGATAGTCGTGATCGATCACCTCGCTCGGGCCGAACACATCCTCGGGCTGGAAGTTTGATGCGGGATCGGGCGCGTCGATCTCGCCGTCGATGCGAAACTTGTAGCGCGTGCCGGCTTTGGCGGTCGCGACATCAAGTGAGAACCAGCCATTGTCGCCGCGCACCATCGGCCGCAAGCTGTCGAGCAGGAGATCGACGCGTTTGGCCGATGGCGCCCATAACCGAAAGGTAACGCCGTCCGCCGTTATCTTTGGACCGAACCGGCGCGCATTCATGCCGAGCCCGCAAACGCCAGCACCGAGCGCGGCGGCGCCTTGATCTGGGCGCCTGCGGCGAGATCGGGGCCGGTCTGCTCGGCTTCGGTCGTATTCAGGACCTGCTGCCAGCTGTTGTATTCCGGCATTTTTGGCATGGTGAAACCGATCTCCTCGGGGGCGGCATTCAACACGATAAAGATCGGCGCCTGCCCTTGTTCCATCGGCCCCAGCACATAGGCGAGGAAACGGCCGTCCGGGAATTTCCAGTCGGCCTCGGTCATATCCACGGCAGCCGGCGTCAGCCACAGCACACCGTAGGAGCCATCGGCGCGCCGCCCGTCGAGCCAGCGCTGGCAGCGGATTTGCCCGAAGCGCGTTCGCAGCTCGGTGAGGTGGCTGATGAAATCGGTGAAGTCGTCGTCCGTGCCGAGATGGTCCCAGCCGATCCAGCCGATCTCGTTGTCCTGACAGTAGGCGTTGTTGTTGCCGATCTGCGTGTTGCCGACCTCGTCGCCGGCGAGGATGAGCGGCAGGCCCTGCGACAGCAGCAGCGTGGCGAGCGCGTTCTTGCGCAGCTGCCGGCGCAGCGCGACGATCGTGGGATCGTCGGTCGGCCCCTCATGGCCGCAATTGTTGCTGTGATTGTCGTTGGAGCCGTCGCGATTGTCCTCGCCATTGGCCTCGTTGTGCTTCTCGTTGTAGCTGAACAGATCGGCCAGCGTGAAGCCGTCATGTACGGTGATGTGGTTGACGCCGGCGCGCGTCGCGCGGCTGTCATGATTGAACAGGTCCGATGAGGCGGTCATGCGGCTCGAGACTTCGCCGATCAGGCTGCCTTCGCCGGCCCAGTAGCGCCGCATCACGCTGCGATAGCGGTCGTTCCATTCCGACCATTGCGAGGGGAAGCCGCCGACCTGGTAGCCGCCGAGGCCGAGGTCCCAGGGTTCGGCGACGAGCTTGACCGAAGCCAGCACAGGGTCTTGCCGAATCGCGGTGAGGAAAGCGGCATTGCGATCGAAGCCGTTCGGGGTGCGCGCCAGCGTGGTGGCGAGGTCGAAGCGGAAGCCGTCGACATGGCAGACCTCGACCCAGTAGCGCAGCGAATCCATCACCATCTGCAGCACGCGCGGATGGGTGAGGTTGACCGAGGAGCCGCAGCCGGTGAAATCGTCGTAGAACCGCTTGTTCTCCGGCTTCAGCCAGTAATACGACGCGTTGTCGATGCCGCGATAGCACAGCGTCGGGCCCATATGATTGCCCTCGGCGGTGTGATTATAGACGACGTCGAGCATCACCTCGATGCCGGCATCGTGCAGCCGCGCCACGGTGGTGCGGAAGGCGTCGAGCGGATTGTCCTGGGCGTAACGCGCCTCCGGCGCGAAGAAAGAGATGGTGTTGTAGCCCCAGTAATTGACCAGCTTCTTCTCGACCAGGACGCGGTCGTCGATCAGCGCATGGATCGGCAACAGCTCGATGGTGGTGACGCCGAGCCGCTTGAAATGCGCGATCATCGAAGGCGAGGCGAGGCCGCCGAAAGTGCCGCGCAAACCCGGCGGCACGTCGTCGCGCGTCTGGGTCAGCCCCTTGACGTGAGCCTCGTAGATGATCGTCTCGTCCCAGGGAATGCTCGGCCGAATCTCGCGCCGGCCCCAGTTGAAGGTCTCGTCGACCACGACGGCTTTCGGCATGCCGCGCGCATTGTCGCGCCGGTCGAACGACAGATCCTCGCGCGCGCTGCCGGTGCGGTAGCCGAAATGCGCATCGCTCCAGACCAGCCGGCCGGCGAGCCGCTTGGCATAGGGATCGAGCAGCAGCTTGTTGGCATTGAAGCGATGGCCCAGCTCGGGCGCGTAAGGCCCGTAGACGCGATAGCCGTAGAGCTGGCCTGGCGAGATGTCATTGAGGTAGCCGTGCCAGACGTCTTCGGCGCGCTCCGGCAGCTCGACGCGCTCCAGCTCGCGGCGGCCCTGGCCGTCGAACAGGCACAGCTCGACCTTCTCCGCATTGGCCGAGAACAGCGCAAAATTGGTGCCGCGTCCGTCCCAGCTGGCGCCGAGGCGCGAATGCGTTCCAGCAGTGAGACGCATGCTAGCCGTCCGGAACGAGGAAGACGGCGGCGAGCGGTGGGATGGTGAGCCTGATCTCGGGCGAGGCGCCGCCGGTCGCTTCGACATCGCCGACATTGCCGACATTGCTGCCGCCATAATGCGCGGAGTCGGAGTTGAGCACCTCGCGCCACTTGCCGCCGAAAGGCACCCGGACGCGGTAGCGCTGATGGACGCTCGGTGAGAAGTTGATGACGACGACACAGCGTGAGCGTGCGTCGAATCCCTTGCGCAGCCAGGCGAACACGTTGTGATTGGCGTCCTCGGTGACTAGCCATTCGAATCCATCGGCTTCGCAATCGAGCTGGTGCAGCGCGGGCACGTCGCGATAGAGCCGGTTGAGATCGCGGATCAGCGCCTGCACTCCGGAATGGTTCTTGTATTGCAAGCAGATGCCAGTCCAGCGAGTGATCGTGATCCCATTCGCTGGATTGCGCGAATTCGCAGCCCATGAACATCAGCTTCTTGCCGGGATGTCCGAACATGAAGCTGTAATAGGCGCGCAAATTCGCGAAGCGCTGCCATTCATCGCCGGGCATGCGGCCGAGGATGGAGCGCTTGCCGTGCACGACCTCGTCATGCGACAGCGGCAGGATGAAGTTCTCCGAGAAGGCGTAGTGCAGGCCGAACAGGATGTCGCCATGATGGAATTTGCGATGTACGGGATCCTTGCTGATGTATTTCAGCGTATCGTTCATCCAGCCCATATTCCATTTGTAGCCAAAGCCGAGCCCGCCATGCTCGACCGGGCGTGACACCTGCGGCCAAGCGGTGGATTCTTCCGCCGCTGTCGTTGCTTCCGGGAAGCGCGCGAACAGCTCGGTGTTGAAGCGGCGCAGGAAGGCGATGGCGTCGATGTTTTCGCGGCCGCCATATTTGTTCGGCACCCAGCCGCCCACGGGGCGGCTGTAGTCGAGATAGAGCATGGAGGCGACGGCATCGACGCGCAGCCCGTCGATGGCATAGCGCTCCAGCCAGAACAGCGCATTCGACACCAGGAAGTTGGTGACCTCGGTGCGCCCGTAATTATAGATCAGCGTGCCCCAGTCGAGATGCCGGCCCTGCTGCGGATTGGAATGCTCGTACAGGCCGGTGCCGTCGAAACGGCCGAGCCCGTGCGGGTCGTCCGGAAAATGTCCGGGCACCCAGTCGAGGATGACGCCGAGGCCTTGCGCATGGCAGGCGTCGACGAGCGCGGCGAAATCGGCCGGCGAGCCAAACCGGCTGGTCGGCGCAAACAGCCCGGTCGGCTGATAGCCCCAGGAGCCGTCGAACGGATGCTCGCTGATGGGGAGGAATTCGACATGGGTGAAGCCGAGATCGCGCACATATGTGGGAAGTTGCTCGGCGAGCTCGCGATAGGTCAGCCATTCATTGTGGCCCTTGCGGCGCCATGAGCCGAGATGCACCTCGTAGATCGACATCGGCGCGCTGCGCGCGTTGATGCCGGCGGGTGCGCCGCGCGGACGCGGCAGTGCGGCTTCGTCGAATACGATCGATGCGGTCTTGGGACGAACTTCCGCGGCAAACGCCATCGGATCGGATTTCAGCGGCAGATGCTGGCCGCGCCGGCCGACCATGTCGAACTTGTAGTGATCGCCGGCGCTCGCGCGGGGGATGAACAGCTCCCAATAGCCGTTGCCGCGCACCCGCATCGGATGCCGCCGCGCGTCCCAGAAATTGAAGTCGCCGACCACGCTGACGCGCTTCGCATTCGGCGCGAACACGACGAAGGCCACGCCGTCGACGCCGTCGAGCGTGCGCGGATGCGCGCCGAGCTTGTCATAGAGCCGTTGGTCGGAGCCTTCACCGAGCAGATAGAGATCGAGGTCGGAGAGCACCGGCGGGAACCGATAGGGGTCCTCGAGCTCGACGACATTGTCGCCGAATTTGGCGCGCAGCTGATAGCGTTGCGAGCCGTTCGGCATCGTGCCGGCAAACAGCCCGGCATCATGGATGCGCGCGAGCTTGGCGGATGCGCCATGCTCGTCGATGGCCTCGACATTACTGGCTTCGGGCAGGAAGGCGCGTACCACCGTCTTGCCGCCCTCGTGGTGCAGGCCGAGATAGTGGAAGGGATCGGAATGGCGTCCCTCGACGATGGCATAGGCTTCGGCGGACAGTTTTGGCATCAGGTCTCGCTTGCAGTCTCGGACAGCGTTCGAAGCAGGGCGTTCAGGGGAATGCGCAGCCAATCCGGCCGCTTGACAATGGCATCTTCGATCTCGCCAAGCATCCCTTCCAGCAAAAAGAAGTTAACGAGGGCATCGGTTGCATGCGGATCGGCAGGCCAGAGTCGAGCGTTGATCATAGCCTGATGGTAAAAAGCAAGGAACGTGCCTGCCGCGCGCGCACCCCAGACGGTTAATGCCTCAGCCAATCTGCCGTGTTCGTCCGGCGACAGCGGCAGGACGCGTTGGTAGGCGGCCGCGACCGAATGTTCGATGGAGCGGATCATGCCGGCGATGTCGCGCGCGGGGGGAGCCTTGCGCCGCCGCTCCTCCAGCGTGCGGCTCTCGTCGCCGTCGAAGCCCGCAATGAAGATGTCGTCCTTGACGATCAGGAGCCGGCGCAGAGCGAAATCGCCGTGGAGCCGGATATTCCACCCGCCGATGTCAGGCGCAAGCAGCGAGGTGAGGCGCTGATGCAGCTTGTCGCGTAGCGCAAGGACGCGATCGACCAGTGCGCGGTCGGATTCCCTCAAGCCGTCGCGGCGCTGACTCAAGCTGTCGAAGGTGCGATCGGCCTGCGCGGCGACTGCACTGGTCCAGCGCGCGATGTCGCCGGCTTCCGTCGGCTCCGGCGCAAAGTCCGCAAGCTCGGTATTCGCCGCGAGCGCCAGATGCAGCTCGGCGGTGCGCTTGCCGGCCTGTGCCATGTAGCGCAGATAAGGCGCCTGCTCCTCGCTTTCGGCGGCCTTCTCCCTGGCGAGCAGGCGCAGCTTGTCGACGAAGCGATCGAGATAGGCCGCACTGACCGTCCAACCGTCGCCTTGATTGAGGACAAAAGTGTGCACGGTTGCGATCGCGCCGCGCTTGTCGCCGTCTTCCACGACCTCGGCGCTGCCGAGCAGCGCTGGAGTGTTGGGGAAGCCCGCGACCTCGGTCAGAAAGCGCCCGACCTCGATCGCCGGATGAACGCCGCTTTCCAGCTTGCGATAGAGCCGCACGACATATTCGCCATCGACCAGCGAGGTGCTGGCGCAGCGGTTGGAGTCGACCAATTCGACCCGCTGCGGCTCGCGCACCACGCGGTCGGTAAACTTGCTGGTCGGCGAGAATTCAAGCCGCAGGCCGCTTTCCTCCACGATCAGCGATTGCCCGAGGTTGCGCAGGAACAGGCCGATGAAGATCGGACTCGTCGCGACGTCGAGCAGCGTACCTTCGCGTGCGCCCTGGCGGACGGCGGCAAAGGCATTGGGATTATAGTGCTCGCGATCGAAGCGCACCCATTCGATCTGCATCGGCAGCACGTAGCGCGCTGTCTTGTCGTTTTGCGCCGCCTCGAAGAATGCGATCCATGGCTTGTTGTCGCCGATGTCGCAAAATGGAACGGCCGACACCAGCACCGGGTGGATCGCAGCCGGCCTGTGCTCGGGGTACCAGCGCGCGCGTGAGAGATGACCGGGCAGCACGTCGTGTTCGAAGATACCTCGGGTGCGCGCCAGCGAGACCCAGGTCGAGCCGAGCGGGATAACAAGCGTCTCGAACTCCTGCATGGTCCGCGGCGCGGGCGCCACCGACTTGTCGCGCGGCTGCAGGTCGAACCAGTAGAAGCCGTAGGGCGCCAGTGTGATCATGTAGGGCAGCTCGCCGATCGCGGGGAAACGCGTGCGGCCGAGCATTTCCAGCGGAATGCGCTCCTTGAAGGCGGACAGGTCGAGCTCGGTTGCCTGTGCCGAGCGCGACAGGTTGGCGACGCACAGGATGGCCTCGTCCTTGTACTGGCGGACATAGGCCAGCACCGCGCGATTGGCCGGACGGATGAAGGTCATGGTGCCGCGGCCGAAGGCGAGCGTCGACTTGCGCACCGAGATCAGTTTCCTGGTGGCGCTGAGCAGCGACGACAGGCTGCGCGATTGCGCCTCGACATTGACGGCCTCGTAGCCGTAAACCGCATCCATGATCATCGGCGCATAGAGCCGCGCGGGATCGGCGCGGGAGAAGCCGCCATTGCGGTCCGGGGTCCATTGCATCGGCGTGCGCACGCCGTTGCGGTCGCCGAGATAGATGTTGTCGCCCATGCCGATTTCGTCGCCGTAATACACGATCGGCGTGCCCGGGAACGACATCAGGAGCGAGTTCATCAGCTCGATCTTGCGGCGGTCATTATCCATGAGAGGCGCAAGACGCCGGCGGATGCCGACATTGATACGTGCGCGGGGATCGTTGGCATAGGTCGACCACAGATAGTCGCGCTCGACGTCGGTGACCATTTCCAGCGTCAGCTCGTCGTGGTTGCGAAGGAACAGCGCCCACTGGCAGTTCGCGGGGATATCAGGCGTCTGCCGCAGGATATCGGTGATCGGGAAACGGTCTTCCTGCGCGACCGCCATGTAAAAGCGCGGCATCAGCGGGAAGTGGTAGGCCATGTGGCATTCGTCGCTATTGCCGAAGTATTCCTGCACGTCCTCCGGCCATTGATTGGCCTCCGCGAGAAGCAGCTTGCCCTTGGAATGGGCGTCAAGTTCGGCGCGCAGCTTGCGGATGATCGCGTGGGTCTCGGGCAGGTTCTCGTTATTGGTGCCGTCGCGCTCGCACAGATAGGGGATGGCGTCGAGCCGGAAGCCGTCGACGCCGGCATCGAGCCAGCGCTTCATGACCTGGATCAAGGCGCTGACCACGCGCGGGTTGTCGAAATTGAGGTCCGGCTGGTGCGAGAAGAAGCGGTGCCAGTAAAACTGGCCGGCCTCGGGATCCCAGGTCCAGTTCGACTTTTCTGTGTCCGTAAAAATTATTCGGGTGTTGGGATACTTCTGGTCGCTGTCGCTCCAGACATACCAGTTGCGCGCGCTCGAGCCCTTGGGGCTCCGGCGGGCGCGCTTGAACCAGTCGTGCTCATCGGAGGTGTGATTCACCACGAGCTCGGTGATGACGCGCAGGCCGCGCTTGCGCGCCTCCTGGATGAATTTCTTGAAGTCCTTCATCGTCCCGAAATCGGGATTGATCGCGCCGTAGTCGGCGATGTCGTAGCCGTCGTCGCGGCCGGGCGAGGGATAAAACGGCAGCAGCCACAGCGCGGTGACGCCGAGGTCCTGGAGATAGTCGAGCTTCTCGCAGAGACCGGCGAAATCACCGATGCCGTCATTGTTGCTGTCGGCGAACGCCTTGACGTGCAGCTGATAGATGATGGCGTCCTTGTACCAAAGCTCGTCGCGGTCGAGCTCGGTGACCGGCAGGTCGGTTGCGTCGATGGAGGATAAAACGTTCATGGCGCGCCTCACGGCATCCGGTTCGGTGCCGAGCTACGCAAAACATGGATGACGCCGCAACCAGCGCTCCCGAAGGTTTGAATCTTTTTGTTCATGGTGATGCCATTGACATGGAACCGGCGTGCCTCTTCCCTAAGCCCGCGCGGGCGCTCCGGAGTCTTATAGAATGCCGCTCGCGCGCCAAATGTTCCCCGGGGGAACGGCTGGCGGGGTACGGGCGTTAACACGTCTATCCTCTTCCCCTGCCTGCCGAATTTCCCATACCTTGCTCCCGCATCGTGCAAACCGCGTGCCGAATGGACCTGTATAGCCAAGCCCAGAATCTCGGAATTCTCACCCAATTCGTCGATGGCCAGGGCCAAACCCGCGTGACCGACGAGGCCGCGCTGAAAATCATCATCGATGCGCTGCCGCCGCGCGCCGATCGCCATCTCGTCGACGGACCGGTGGTGATTCGGCTCGGCGAGCCCTCGCAGACCGAGTTGTCGCCAGCGGCCGGGCTGCCCGCCCGCTGGACCATCATGGCAGGACACCGGGTGATCGGGGAGGGCGAGGCGGATGGTCGCACCATCCATTGGCCGCAAGCCCTGCCGCCGGGCGCATACCGCCTCCGTCTCACGGATGCCGCTTCCGCGCGCGAGGACGTGCCGCTGATCGTGGCGTCGAAGGCCTTTGCCGGGGATTTCGATCGCACGTGGCTCATCGCCGTGCAGCTCTACGGCGTGCGTTCGGCGCGCAACTGGGGCATGGGCGATTTCACCGATTTGAAGAACCTGATCGAGTTCGCGAGCAAGCTTGGCGCCGACGGCATCGGCCTCAATCCGCTGCATGCGCTGTTCGACGACCGACCGACCGATTGCAGTCCCTATTCGCCGAACAGCCGGCTGTTCCTGAACGCGCTCTATATCGATCTCGAGGCGATCCCGGAATATCGCGGCAGGCGCGGATCGCGAGGCGCTGGCGAGGCTACGGCAATCCGTCACCGTCGATTATGCCGGCGTCGCCGAATTGAAATGGCGGGCGTTGCGATCCGCCTTCGCGAATTTCAAGGCCAATGCGAGCGCGGAGCGCCGCCAGCGTTTCGAGCAATTCCGCAACGAACGCGGCGCACTGCTGTCGCATTTCTCCTGCTTCGAGGCGCTGCGCCATCGCTTCACGGGGCCCTGGTGGGAATGGCCGGCCGAATGGCGCCAGCCGGATGAAGGCAAATGCGCCGAGCAGCGCAACGGGCCTGATCGCAACGAGATCGAGTTCGTCGAGTTCGTGCAATGGACCGCCGATCGCCAATTGGCCGCATGCAAGGCGCTGGCCGACAAGCTCGGCATGAGGGTCGGGCTTTATCTCGACGTTGCGGTCGGCGTGCAATCCGACGGCTTCGACGCCTGGAACGAGCAGGAGGCGATCTCGCGTCATCTCGCGGTCGGCGCGCCGCCTGATCCGCTCAACACGCTCGGCCAGAATTGGGGCCTCGCGGGCTTCAATGCCGCCGGACTCGAGATCAAATCGTTCGAACCGTTCCGCGAGATGCTGCGCGCCTCGATGCGCCATGCCGGCGCGATCCGGCTCGACCATGTGCTCGGTCTGAAGCGGCTTTATCTGGTGCCGCACGGATTTCCGGCGAAGAATGGCGCCTATGTGCAGATGCCGCTGGAGGCGTTGTTTGCCGTCACCGCGCTGGAAAGCGTCGCGCACAAATGCGTCGTGATCGGCGAGGACCTCGGCACGGTGCCGGAAGGATTCCGCGAGCAGATGATCGAATGGGGAATCTGGTCCTATCTCGTCGTCATGTTCCAGCGCGACGATCACGGACACTTTCACGGCAGCGACAATTATTTGAAGAACGCGCTCGTCACCTTCAACACACACGATCTGTCGACCTATGCCGGCTGGCGATCGTTTGGCGATCTCAAGCTGAAGCGCTCGATCAACGTCGATCCCGGCGAGAGCGACGAGGCGCGCTGGCATGCGCTCCACATGCTGGACGAGGCGCTTCGTCTGCATGGCATCGACAGCAACGATTTCGCTTCGGTCGCGCGCTTCATCGCGGGTACGCCGTCGCGGCTGATGGCGATTTCGCTGGAGGATCTGCTCGGTGTGGTGGACCAGCCGAACATCCCCGGCACCGTCAACGAACATCCGAACTGGCGGCAGCGGCTGCCGGTCGCGCTGGAGGAGATTGCGGCGAAGATCGATGTCGCGGCGTTGAAGCGAGCGACCCAGGAAAGGGTTCGAGTTGCGAAGTGACGTCGGCAACCAAGCATTCGGTTCACCTCTCCCCAAAGGGAGAGGTGAAGGACTCCAAACTATGAGTAACCGAGTTGCCCCTCAAGATTGAAGACTACGGCCTGATCGGAGACTGCGAGACGGCGGCGCTGGTCGGCCGCGACGGGTCGATCGACTGGCTGTGCTGGCCGGCTTTCGATTCCGATGCATGCTTCGCGGCGCTGCTCGGTACGAGCAAGAACGGCCGCTGGCTGATCGCACCGGCGGACAAGATCAAGACGTCCTCGCGCCGCTACTGGGACAACACGCTGATCCTCGAGACGCGGTTCGAGACAGACGATGGCATCGTTGCTCTGATCGACTTCATGCCCCCCCGGGGTGAAGCGTCCGACGTGGTGCGGTTGGTGCGCGGCGTCAAGGGCCGGGTCAAGATGCGGATGGAGCTCGTCATCCGCTTCGGCTTCGGCGCCGATATTCCCTGGGTGAAGCGCACCGAGGACCGTTCGGCGCTGCTCGCCATCGCCGGCCAGGACATGACCGTGCTGCGCACGCCGGTCGAGACCCGCGGCGAGGACATGACCACGGTCGCCGATTTTTGGGTGGAAGAGGGAAAGACTGTTCCCTTCGTGCTCACCTACGGGCCGTCGCATCTTGATCCACCGGAGTCGATCAATCCCGCCCAGGCGCTGGAGGACACCGAGAAATTCTGGATCGAGTGGTGCAGCCGCTGCACCTACGAAGGCCAGTATCGCGATCTGGTGCTGCGCTCGCTGATCACGCTGAAGGCGCTGACATTCGAGCCGACGGGCGGCATCGTCGCCGCGCCGACCACCTCGCTGCCGGAGAAATTCGGCGGTTGGCGCAATTGGGACTATCGCTTTTGCTGGCTGCGCGACGCCACCTTCACGCTGCTGTCCCTGATGAACTCGGGCTATACCGAGGAAGCCTCGGCCTGGCACAACTGGCTGCTCCGCGCGGCCGCCGGCTCGCCCGAGCATATGCAGATCATGTATGGCATCTGGGGCCAGCGACGCCTGCTGGAATGGGAATCCGAATGGCTGCCAGGCTATGAGGGCGCGCAGCCGGTGCGGATCGGCAACGCCGCGCATGCGCAATTGCAGCTCGACGTCTATGGCGAGTTGATCGACGCGTTCCACCAGGCGCGCATGGCCAAGCTGGAGCTGGACGAGGAGACATGGGACGTCGAACGCGCCGTGTTGAAACATCTCGTGGAGGTCTGGAATCAACCCGATCACGGCATCTGGGAGCGGCGCGGCGACGGCAAGCACTATGTTTTCTCGAAGGTGCAGACCTGGGTCGCCTTCGACCGCGGCATCAAGAGCGCGGAGAAATTCGGCCTGGAAGCGCCGCTGGATGAGTGGCGCAGTTTGCGCGACACCATCTGCCGCGACGTCTGCAAGAAGGGTTTCGACACCGAGCTGAATTCGTTCGTCGAAAGCTACGGCTCGAAAATGCTCGATGCGAGCGTCTTGCTGCTGCCGGCGGTCGGGTTCCTGCCGCCGGACGATCCGCGGGTGCGCGGCACGATCGAGGCGATCGAAAAGCACATGATGCGCGATGGGTTCGTGCTGCGCCATGATCCGCGCGAGGGCATCGAGCCGCAGCCGGCCGAAGGCGCCTTCCTCGCCTGCAGCCTATGGCTTGCGGACGCGCATGTGCTGGCGGGCGATGTGCAGAAAGCGCAGGTGCTGTTCGATCGCGTGGTCGCGGTCGCCAGTGATCTCGGCCTGCTGGCGGAAGAATATGATTCAGGGGCAAAACGCCAGGCCGGCAATTTCCCGCAGGCGCTGACGCATATCGCGCTGATCAACACCGCGCATAACCTCGATGAAGCGCGCAAGCACAGCGAGAAGCCGGCCGTGCAGAGGTCGAAGTGAGTCGTCGCCGCTCTGCGCGCGTAATTCAGCCCTCCCCGCGAAGACGGTGGCTAGAGGTGTGACGCTGAGCTCGCTGCGGAGAGGGTTCGGGGACTATACGCTCCCTCATTCTCCCACAGCACGATCTGCATCGCGCGGGCAAATCCGTCTTCCTCGTTCGAATAGGTCACGCGCTTGGCGTGCTTCTTGACGTCGTCACTGGCATTGCCCATCGCAAACGACAGCCCGCTGACCTCGAACATCGCGACATCGTTGTGCATGTCGCCGATGGTCGCGACAGCGTCAGTCGAAATGGCGAGCCGCCGCGCCATGGTCTGCACGAAGGTGCCCTTGTTCACCCCGGGCGGCGTGATGTCGAGATAATAGCTCTGCGAGCGCACCGCAGTCGCCTGCGTGCCCAATGCCTGCTGCATCGCCGCTTCGCAACGCGCGAGCTTCTCGAAATCGGAGCTCGATCCGACCACCTTGCAGGCCTTCGACAGATACGGCGTGAAGTCGCCGATCACGGTGGGGTCGGCCTTGATCGCGCGCTTTTCGTTCGGAACATATTCGCCGTCGCCGTTTCTGGTCAGCCATTGGTCATGAGTGAACAGCCAGATGTCGGCGCCGTACTCGCGCAGCACCTCGAGGCTGCGCGTCACCGCGGAGGCCGGGATCAGATGCTGCTCGACCGGGTTCATCGCGGCATCGACGATCGAACTGCCATTGAAGGCGCCGACGGGGAGCGTGATCGCCAGCTGCTCGATCAGGAAGCCCATCCCGATCGAGGGCCGGCTGGAGGTGATGGTGAAGGCGATGCCGGCTGCACGAAGCTTCTCGACCGCGGCCTTCGAGGCCTCGGTCAAGGTCTTGTCATGGGTCAGCAGGGTGCCATCCACGTCGGAGACGACGAGCGCGATGCGGGTCATGGCTAGTGTCCAATTCCGAAGTTCGCATCATTTCACGGCGCCTTCGTTTTGCGAACTTCGGAATCGAAGGACACTAGCAAATTATTGATTCAAGTGTGGCTTTGGTTCAGAAGTCCGCATGACGAATTCGCGGTCGGGATGATGCGGACTTCCGAACCGCCACACTAGCTCAATTTCAATTGATTCAAAATGTCGTCGACAATGATCTCGGCCGGCGCGTCGATCGAGGCCGTCACCGCATGCTCGTCCGGGGTCGGCGGTTCCAGCGTCCCGAACTGGCTGGTCAGCAGCCCCGGCGGCATGAAGTGACCCGTCCGCTGCCCAAGCCGCTCGGCGATCAGCGCCTGCGTGCCCTGAAGGTAGACGATGCGGATGTCATTCCGTCCATGCACCAGCGCGTCGCGATAGACCCGCCGCAACGCCGAGCAACCGATTACGATGCGCTCGCCGGCATCGCTCGCGCGATCGATCTCATCGGCTATCGCGCGCAGCCAGGGCCAGCGATCCTCGTCGGTGAGCGGTTGGCCCGCGCTCATCTTGGCGACGTTGCTCGCCGGATGGAACGTGTCGGCATCCTCGTAGCGCCAGCCGATGCGGCGCGCGAGCTGTTCGCCGATTGTGGTCTTGCCCGAGCCGGACACGCCCATCAGGATCAGCGCGTGCGGCGCAGGCTCAGGCGGCACGGGAATCCCCTGGCAGCGCCGCCTTGTCGACCAGCCACACCGTCTCGCCGTTGGAACGCGCGCGATTGGCGGGCAGGGGCTCGCCTGCCAGCACACGGGTGAGGATCGCGCGTTTGCCCGCGCCCGACAGCTCGAACAGCATCTCGCGGCAGGAGGCAAGCGCTGGCAGTGTCAGCGTCACGCGCGGCACGAATGGCTCGACATGCGCCTCGGGCACGCCGACCACCCAGCGCTCGGTTTCCTGCAGCGCCGGGTAGTCCGGAAACAGCGAGGCGGTATGGCCGTCAGGTCCGACGCCCATCAGCACCAGGTCGAACAGCGGGTTCACGGGGTCGTCGAGCCTGTCGTCGCCGTGGAAGGTTTTCAGCTCGCGCTCGTAACGCGCAGCCGCCTCATCGGGATTTGCGGCATCGGTCGGGATCGGATGGACATTCGCCGACGGCGCACAGCGGTCGAGAAAGGCGCGGCGCGCCATCGCCATGTTGTTTCGCTCGTCGGTATCAGGCACGAAGCGCTCGTCGCCGATGAACCAGTGCACGCGTTCCCACGGGATCTTGTTGCGATAGTCTTCGGTCGCCAGCAGCTCATAGAGCTGCTTCGGGCTCGATCCGCCGGTCAGGCAAATCGCGATGCGGCCGGGATTGGCGGCCATGCAGGCCAGCAGGCGTATGGCAGCAACCTCCGCCAGCGCCGCGGCATCGGCGACCTCGATCAGTCTGCGTTGCCCGCTCTCCGCCATGGTCAGGTCAGCTTGCGCCAGCTGCGGCCGTCGCGGGCGAGCAGATCGTCCGCTTCCTCCGGTCCCTCGCTGCCGGCGTCATAAATTTTCAATCCCCTCGCGCCGGACTTGTGCCAGGCGTCGAGGAAGGGCTGCACCGCGCGCCAACCGGCTTCCACGCTGTCGGCGCGCTGGAACAGGATATTGTCGCCGATCATGCAGTCGTAGATCAGCGTCTCGTAGCCGGTGGACGGCTCGGCCTTGAAGTAGTCCTTGTAGCGGAACTTCATCTCGACGCCGTCGATGTCGATCGCAGGTCCCGGCACCTTGGTGTTGAACTGCAGCTCGATGCCCTCGACCGGTTCGATAGAGATCACGAGAAAATTCTGCGACAGCTTGTCGACCGGCGTGTCGCGGAACATTGCGAACGGCGCCTGCTTGAACTTGATCGCGATCTCGGTGCGCTTGACGCCGAGCGCCTTGCCGGTGCGCAAGTAGAACGGCACGCCGGCCCAGCGCCAATTGTCGATGCTGAGTTTCAGCGCGGCATAGGTCTCCGTGGTGCTGCCGGGCTTGACGTCCTCGGTCTTGCGGTAATCCTCGATCTCGGTGTCGCCGACCTTGCCGGCGCGATATTGTCCACGCACCGAGTTGCGCGCCGCCTCTTCCGGAGTCTGAAGCTGGATCGAGGACAGCACCTCGGCCTTCTCCGAGCGCACCGAATGCGCATCGAAACGTGACGGCGGCTCCATCGTCACCAGCGACAACAGCTGGAACAGATGGTTCGGCACCATGTCGCGCAGCGCGCCGGTTTCATCGTAGAAGCTGCCGCGGTGGCCAACCCCTAGCTTCTCGTCGACGGTGATCTGGATGTGGTCGATGTGGTTGCGATTCCAGATCGGCTCGAACATGCCGTTGGCGAAGCGCAGCACCAGGATGTTCTGCACCGTTTCCTTGCCGAGGTAATGATCGATCCGGTAGATCTGATGCTCGTCCATCAGCTTCAGGAGTTCGGCGTTGAGGTGCTTGGCCAATTCGAGGTCGGTGCCGAACGGCTTCTCCACCACCAGCCGCCGCCACGTGCCGTTCTCTTTCAGCATGCCGGTGCGGCCGAGTTGCTGGGCGACCGGCAGGAACGCGTTCGGCGGGGTCGCGAGATAAAACAACCGGTTGCCGCCGGTCTTGCGCTCGGCTTCGATTTTCTCGATCTGGCCGCGCATGGCGTCGAACGAGGCGGGATCCTTGTTGTCGGCTTCGATGCAGGTGACGCAGGAGAACAGCTGCTTGGCCACCGCGTCGTCGATCTTGCGGGTCGCGTACTGCTGCAAGCCCTTCATCAGGCTTTCCGTCAATTGTGCGCTGGACATGCCCTTGCGTGCCACCCCGACCAGGCAGAAATTTTCGGGCAACAAATTCCCGGCTGCCAGATTATAGAGTGCCGGGATCACCAGCCGATGCGTGAGATCGCCGGTGACGCCGAACAGGACAAAACTACAATTTTCGGGCTTCTTCTGAACGTGAGTCATCGTGCGGCCTTAACCGGGCTTCTTCGGTTCGCGATGGCCGCCGAAGCCGGCGCGCATCGCCGAGAGGATTTTTTCGGCGAAGGTGTGATCCTTGCGCGAGCGGAAGCGTGCGAACAGCGCGGCGGTCAGCACCTCGGCCGGCACCGCCTCGTCGACCGCGGCATTGACGGTCCAGCGGCCCTCGCCGGAATCCTCGACAAAGCCGGAGTAGTTGTCGAGCGTGTGGTTTTCCGCCAGCGCAGATGCGGTGAGATCGAGCAGCCATGACGGGATCACGCTGCCGCGCCGCCACACCTCGGCGATGTCGGCGATCTCGAAGTTGAAGCGATGGTCCGGCGGCAGTGCCTCAATGTTGGCGTTCTTGAGGATGTCGAAGCCTTCGGCATAGGCCTGCATCAAGCCATATTCGATGCCATTGTGAATCATCTTGACGAAATGTCCGGCGCCGACCGGGCCGGCGTGGAGATAGCCTTGCTCAACTCGGGGGTCGCGCCCCTCGCGATGCGGGGTAGCCGGAATGTCGCCGGCGCCGGGCGCCAGCGCCTTGAAGATCGGGTCGAGCCGGTCGACCACGCTCTTTTCGCCACCGATCATCATGCAGTAGCCGCGCTCGATGCCCCAGATACCGCCGGAGGTGCCGACATCGAGATAGCTGATGCCGCGCGGCTTCAGCGCCTTGCCGCGGCGGACGTCGTCCTGCCAAAACGTGTTGCCGCCATCGATGATGACGTCGCCTTGCTCCATCAGATTCGCCAGCGCCTCGATGGTCTCCTCGGTGATCTTGCCGGCCGGCAGCATCACCCAGGCAGTGCGAGGCTTCTCCAACTTTTTGACGAAATCCTCCAGCGCTTTCGCGCCCGCCGCGCCGTCGGCGGCGAGGTCAGCAACTGCCTTCTCACTCTTGTCGTAAACGACGGTCGTGTGTCCGTGTTTCATCAGGCGGCGGACGATGTTGCCGCCCATCCGCCCCAATCCGATCATGCCAAGTTGCATTGTGGTACCTCTAATTCAGGGCGTCCGTGATCGCGGCGTCCAGCATCTTAAGGCCCGACGCGAGGTCGCCTTTCAAATGCACCCGCAGCGCGCGCCGGCCGCGCTCGGTCAGCACGTCGAAATCGCCGCGCGCCTGCGCCGCCTTGATAACGCCGAAAGACGCCTTCTGTCCGGGCACCGGCAGATCCCTGGCGTCATCGGCGGTGATCTGCAGGAACACGCCGCTGTCGGGCCCACCCTTGTAGGCCTGTCCGGTGGAGTGCAGGAAACGCGGCCCAAATTCGGCACAGGTCGCGACATGCCGTCGTTCGCCGACTTTCAGCCGCATATCCTGCAGCGTGTCGATGTGGTCAGCATCGCGCTCGATATAGGCGAGCAGGGCGACATAGTCGTCGGCGTGAACGCGCGAAAGATGCGCCTTCAGCCAGGAGCCCAAGGTACCGTCCGCGCCGCTTTTACGCAGGGCTTCGACATTGGCTTCATCCGTGTACAGATCAGCCTCGTCGGACGACATCGCGGGCGTTTCGGCCGGCAGCTTTCCGGTCTTCTCGAAAGCCGCGGTTAATTCGCGGGTCTTGATCTTGGCCAACTCCACGTCCGGCTGATTGAACGGATTGATGCGGAGCACCGAGCCGGCCACAGCGGTCGCCATCTCGAAGCGAAAGAACTCCTGCCCGAGATGGCCGATCGACTTCATCACGATGCGGACAACAGGATGGCCGGCACGCTCCAGCGCGGCCAGCTGCGCGTCATGCGCAGCGTCGTCCTCACCTTCGGTGCTGACATCAATGAAGAACCGGTCGTTGCCGTACAGCGAGACGTCGCCAAGCGGCTCGCCCTCAATCGGGATCAGGCCCTTGCCGTCCTTGCCGGTCGACTCGGCGATCAGCTGCTCGGCCCAGGCGCCGAAATCGGCGATCTTGTTCGATGACAGGATCGTGACCTTGTCGCGGCCTTCGAGACCGGCCAATCCCATCGCCAACCCCAGCTGAACGCCGGGATTCTCATGGGGCGGCACGTCGGCGCCGCAGGAGCGGACCATATGCAGGGCGTCCTCGATCAGGCTGCGCACGTCGATGCCGGCTGCGGCGGCCGGCACGAGGCCGAACGGGGAGAGCACCGAATAGCGCCCGCCGATGGTCGGCTCGCCATGGAAGATGCGGGCAAAACCCTGGCGTTTCGCGACCTTCTCCAGTGAAGAGCCGGGGTCAGTCACCGCGATGAAGCGGTGGCCGGCCTTGTCCTTGCCGATGGTTTTGGCGACGCGATCAAAGAAATAATCCTTCATCACGTTCGGCTCGGTGGTGCCGCCGGATTTCGAGGAGACGATGAACAGCGTCTTGCCGATATCGACCGCCTTCTCCATCGCGCGCACCTGCGCGGGGTCGGTGGAGTCGAGCACGTGCAGCCTGGGGAAGCCGCTCTTCCTGGGGAAGGTTTGCGCCAGCACTTCGGGCCCGAGGCTCGAGCCGCCCATGCCGAGCACCACGGCATCGGTGAATTTCTGGCCCTTCACGCGCTCGGCGAAATCCTCGTAGTCGGCGAGATCGGCATCGGCTGCGCTGGTGAGCCAGCCCAGCCATTTGTTCTCGTCATCGCCGGTCCAGACCGATTTGTCCTTGCTCCAAAGCCTGCGGATTTTCGCCTGCGCCCGCCATTCCTCGGCATGCTTCTCGACGGCTTTCTCGATGCCGGCCCCAAGCGCAAGCTTCTGCGAGTCGATGCCGCCGCCGAGCACGGTGGCGCGCTTGTGCGCGACCGCGCCATAGAGCTTGTCGGCGGCGTCGGCGAACAGTTTGACGCCGTCCTTGACCAGATCGGCCGTGATCTGATCGAGCGAGATGCCTGACTTGTGCAGATCGTCGAGCACGCGCCTGGCGTCGTCGATATTCTCCTCGAGGCTGTTGCGCAGCTTGCCATGATCGCGGAAGGCATCGAGCGTTGCCGGCGGCACCGTGTTGACGGTATTCGGCCCGATCAGCTCCTCGACATAGAGCACGTCGCTGTAGTCCTTGTTCTTGGTGCCGGTCGAGGCCCATAACAGCCGCTGCGGCTTCGCGCCCTTGGCCGCCAGTTTTTCCCAACGCGCGCCGGCGAACAGCCGCTTGTAATCCTGATAGGCCATCTTGGCGTTGGCGATCGCGACCTTGCCCTTCAGCGCCGCGAGCCGTTCCTTCTCAGAGGGGTCGTTGGCTTTCGCGATCTTGTCGTCGAGCTGCTTGTCGGCCACGGCGTCGATGCGGCTGACGAAGAAGCTCGCGACGCTTGCGACATGGGAAGGATCGCCGCCTTTGGCGACGTATTTTTCGAGGCCCTTCAGATAGGCTTCCGCGACCTGCAGATAGACCTTCTGCGAGAACAACAGCGTAATGTTGACGCTGATGCCTTCGCCGATCAGCTGCTCGATCGCCGGCAAACCTTCCGGTGTCGCCGGCACCTTGATCATCAAATTCTTGCGGTGAACGTCCTTCCACAGCTTGCGCGCTTCCGCGATCGTGCCCTTGGTGTCCATCGCGAGATAAGGCGACACTTCGAGGCTGACGAAGCCGTCATGACCGTCGAGCTGGTCATAGACCGGACGCAGCACGTCGGCCGCATTCTGGATGTCCTCGACTGCGAGCCGCTCGAACAGATCGGCCACGTTGCGGTCACCGCTCTTCAACGCCTTGCCGATCGGTGCGTCATATTCGTCGGAGGAGCCGATCGCCTTCTCGAAAATCGAGGGGTTGGAAGTGACGCCTTTCACTCCGTCGGTGTCGATCAGCTTCTTCAGATCGCCCTTGGCGACGAAGCCGCGAGCCAGAAAATCCAGCCAGACCGCCTGGCCATGGCTTTCGAGTGCTTTGACGGGATTCATGGTGTGGTTCCGTTCGAACTGATCGATGGCAGGGGCCAGCTTTGTAAGCGTAAGGGCTGATGTCAACACGCGGGCGGGAGGGCTTGCTGGCTTGCGATCTTGACCCCCAAAACATAACGCCATTGTGGCCGGAACGATCCTCCGAATTGGTGTTTCGCCCGTCTTTCCAGCGCAATTTTTTGTCACAAAGGCAGGAGGTTGGGCGTCCATGCGGGTGCATGCTAGGCTTGGCCATCCGTCGGGGGTGGGGCAATGCGGAGCCGATTTGATCCGGCCTTGATTGCTGCGGTTTTGGCCGTTGCGTTGCCGATTGCTGCGCAGGCTGCGGGCATCCGGCAGGAGCCTTTGCAAATTCGCACGGTGATTGCCGGAAAGCCCTATGTTCTCGAAGGGCTGGTGGTGCGGCCGGACGACGATCAGCCGCATCCGCTCGCCCTGATCAATCACGGCTCGCCGCGCGATGCCGACGATCGCCCCGGCATGTCGCCCGGCCGGCTGTCGCTGCAGGCTTCCGCGTTTGCACGGCGCGGCTGGACGGCCGTGACCTTCCTGCGCCGGGGTTACGGCCATTCGGGAGGCGGCGTGGGTCGAGGATTACGGCTCCTGCGGCAACCCCGATTACATCAGCGCCGGACGAACGGCGGCGGCCGATCTCGCCGCAGTCGCCAGCGCCATGCTCGGCCAGCCCTATGTGACAAAAGGCAAATGGATCAGCGTCGGCGTGTCCGCAGGCGGCTTTGCGACCGTCGCGCTGACGGCCGATGCACCGCCCGGGCTCGCCGCGGCGATCGCATTCGCCCCGGGGCGCGGATCGCGCAATGCCGACGAGGTCTGCGGCGAGAAGCAGCTGGTCGCGGCCTTTGCCGCCTTCGGCAAGACCTCGCGCACGCCGCTATTGTGGGTATCGGCGCCGAACGATCATTTCTTCGGTCCGAGGCTGGTGTCGAACCTCACCGCGGCGTTTTCAAAAACGGGCGGGCAGGTGACCTTCGTGGCATCGCCGCCATTTGGCGACGACGGGCATCAGCTGTTTTCTTCCGCGAGCGGCGTCCCGATCTGGGCGCCAATCGTCGACCGCTTTCTCGCCGACAACAAATTCGACGTTGCGCGATCGACTGGTCGAGGTCGCCACGTCAGACGTCGCAGCGCCGCCGAGCCTCGGCGGCAACGGCCGAGCGGCGTTTAAAGCCTATCTCGAGAGCGGCCCGAACAAGGCGTTCGCAATCTCGGGTTCGCATTTCGGCTGGGCTTCGGGCCGGCGCTCTGCGGACCAGGCAATCGAGGACGCGCTCGGTTTCTGCCAGGCGCATGTGTCTGGCACATGCACCATCGCCTTTGTCAACGACAAGCCGGCCGCAAAGTGACGCCATGCCGAACCTGCCTGACATCATCGAGATCGGCTATTCCTGGAAGCGGCTGCTGGTCCTGCTCGCGGGAGGGATCGCCCTCACCGCGGGCTGCGCCGCGATGGCCTTTCATTTGGTCCCGGACATGCGCGTGGATGCTTTTTACACGGCCGTCGGCTATTTCGGTGTGATCTTTTTCGGTTTCGTGATCCTGAAGGTCGGTTGGCTGCTCCTCACCGCGAGAGGACCGGTGCTCTTCATCGACCGCAACGGCATCCGCGACCTCAGGGTATCGCAGACCATGATCCCGTGGAACGCCGTCGAGCAAATCGGGATCGGCGAAGTCAAGAAACAGGCTTTCGTGACACTGAAAGTGACGCCCGCGTTGGAGCAACAGCTCGTCGCGAGCGCGGGCCGGAAATTGATGAAGGCGGCAAACCACGCGCTCGGCGTTGACGGCATCGTCATCAACCCGAGTGGGCTTCAGGTCGATCCGGAAACGTTGCTCGAGGTTTGCAACGCCTATCGCGCGGCGGCAAAGCAAATAGGCCCCGATCGCTCGGGGCCCACGGCAAATCCAACCTAGATCGGCGACAGATCACCGCAAACTGGCGTTGATCTTGTCCAGCGCCGCCGTGCCGGGGCACAGATCGTCTGCTTCCAGTCCGTTGAGCGGCCGCTCCACCGTGTTGAGGTGGCTGTGCAGGTCTTCCGAGTCCGGATCGACGTACAGGAGCCCGGTGACGATCTGGCCCTTGGCGGCGTGCCTGGCGAGAAACGCCATCGCGCCGACCCGGTCATGCGCGTCGTAATCGGCGTCGAGCTTGCGCAGCGCCAGCCGCGAGCCGTCGTGCTGCTCGACCACCTGCACCGTGCCTGGCGCGTAGTCGACCGTGATGGGATCGCGGCCGGTGATGACGTCGAGCCGGTTGACCGCATCATTGTGCTCGCGGACGTAATCGAAACTCTTGGTCGAGCCGGCGTGATTGTTGAAGGCGACGCAGGGGCTGATCACGTCGATGAAGGCCGCGCCCTTGTGCTGCGATCGCGCCCTTGATGATCGGCACCAGCTGGCTCTTGTCGCCGGAGAAGCTGCGCGCGACGTAGGTCGCCCCGAGCTGCAGCGCGATCGCGATCAGGTCGATGGCGTTGTCGGTGTTGAGCACGCCCTTCTTCGACTTGGAGCCGCGGTCGGCGGTCGCCGAGAACTGGCCCTTGGTCAGGCCGTAGACGCCGTTGTTCTCGACGATGTAGGTCATGTTGACGCCGCGCCGGATCGAATGCGCGAACTGGCCGAAGCCGATGGAAGCGGAATCGCCGTCGCCGGAGACGCCGAGATAGATCAGCTCGCGGTTGGCGAGGTTGGCGCCGGTGAGCACCGACGGCATGCGGCCGTGCACCGAGTTGAAGCCGTGCGAATTGCCGAGGAAGTAGTCCGGCGTCTTCGAGGAGCAGCCGATGCCGGAAATCTTGGCCACCCGATGCGGCTCGATCGAGAGCTCGAAGCAGGCCTCGATGATCGAGGCGGTGATCGAAGTCGTGGCCGCAGCCCGCGCAGAGCGTCGAGATCTTGCCCTCGTAGTCGCGGTGGGTGAAGCCGAGGTCGTTCTTCGGCAGGCCGGGATGATGGAATTTCGGCTTGGCAATATAGGTCATGACATGGCCTTGCGGAGAGGTGTGACCTTGAGGTGGTCCTGGTGGTCGCCGATGGCTTTGGCGATGAAGCGGGCGGTGATCGGCGTGCCGTCATAATGAACGATCGGAATCAGCCGCACCGGATCGATGCCGTTCTCGTTGACGATCGAGCTGGCGCAGCTGGCCGTCGCGGTTCTGCTCGACGACATAGACGAAGTCGTGATCGGCGATGAAGCTCGCGACGCTGGAGTGGAACGGGAATGCGCGGATGCGCAGGCGGTCGAGCTGATGCCCGCGCGCCTCCAATAGCCCGATCGCCTCGTCCATCGCCGGCGAGGTCGAGCCGAAATAGATCACGCCGTATTTGGTGGGCTTGGCCGCGTTGGCCTGCAGCGGGCGCGGCACCATGTCCTGCGCGGTCTCGAACTTGCGCACCAGGCGCTGCATGTTGTCGGCGTAAACCGGGCCTTCCTCGGAATAGCGAGCATAGCGATCGCGCGACGTGCCGCGGGTGAAGTAGGCGCCCTTGGTCGCGTGCGTGCCGGGATAGGTGCGGTAGGGGATGCCGTCGCCGTCGACGTCGAGATAGCGGCCGAAGTCGCGGCCCTCGTCCAGCATTTCCGCGGTCATGATCTTGCCGCGGTCATATTGCTTGGCGTCGTCCCACTTCAGCGGACGGGACAGCCGGTGGTTCATGCCGATGTCGAGATCGAGCATCACGAAGATCGTGGTCTGCAACCGCTCGGCGAGATCGAAGGCGGCGGCGGCGAATTCGAAGGCTTCCGCCGGGTCTTCGGGGAACAGTAGCACGTGCTTGGTGTCGCCATGCGAGGCATAGGCGCAGGCGATGATGTCGCATTGCTGGGTGCGCGTCGGCATGCCCGTGGAGGGGCCGGCGCGCTGCACGTTCATGATCACAGCCGGAATTTCGGCGAAATAGGACAGGCCGATGAACTCGGTCATCAGGGAGATGCCGGGGCCGGACGTCGCGGTGAAAGCGCGGGCGCCGTTCCAGGAGGCGCCGATCACGATGCCGATCGAGGCGAGTTCGTCCTCGCCCTGAACGATGGCGTATTTGGCTTTGCCGGTCTTGGAATCGTGCCGCAGCTTCTTGCAGTGGCTGGTAAAGGCGTCTGCCAGCGACGATGACGGCGTGATCGGATACCAGGCGCAGACGGTGGCGCCGCCATAGACGGCGCCGAGCGCAGCCGCGCTGTTACCCTCGATGAAGATGCGGTCGCCGACCTTGTCGGCCTTTTTCACCCGCACCCCGATCGGGCACTTCAGGTTCTTGAGCGCATAGTCGCGGCCGAGATGCAGCGCATGGACGTTGGAGGAGAGCAGCTTCTCCTTGCCCTTGTACTGCTCGCCGATCAGTTGCTCGATCAGCTTCGGGTCCATGTCGAGCAGCGCCGACAGCGCGCCGAGATAGATGATGTTCTTGAACAGCTGGCGCTGGCGCGGGTCGGTGTAGGTCGAGTTGGTGATCGCGGTCAGCGGCACGCCGATCACGGTGATGTCGTCGCGGAATTTCGACGTCGGCATCGGCTTGGTCGAAATCGTAGAACAAATAGCCGCCGGGCTCGATCGAGGCGACGTCCTTGTCCCAGGTCTGCGGGTTCATCGCCACCATCATGTCGACGCCGCCGCGCGCGCCGAGATGGCCCTCCTCGGTGACGCGCACCTCATACCAGGTCGGCAGGCCCTGGATGTTGGACGGGAAGATGTTGCGCGGAGAGACCGGCACGCCGTGACGCAGGATCGCGCGCGCGAACATCTCGTTCGCGGAGGCCGAGCCCGAGCCGTTGACGTTGGCGAAGCGGACGACGAAGTCGTTTACGCTGCTGATCGGCTTTTGCTCGGGCATGATGTTCCTGCGTAAGTCATATCGATGAGGTATTTCTGCATGTCCCAGGCGCCGGTCGGACAGCGTTCGGCGCACAGCCCGCAATGCAGGCAGACGTCCTCGTCCTTGACCATGACGCGGCCGGTCTTGAGGTCGGTCGAGACATAGAGGTCCTGGTCGGGATGCGGTGACGGCGCCTTCAACCTCCCGCGCAGATCGGTCTCCTCGCCATTCTCCGTGAAGGTGATGCAATCCATCGGGCAGATGTCGACGCAGGCATCGCACTCGATGCAGAGCGAAGTCGAGAACACGGTCTGCACGTCGCAGTTCAGGCAGCGCTGGGTCTCGGCGAGCGCGAGCTTGACGTCATAGCCGAGCTCGACCTCGGCGCGGATGTCCTTCAGCGCGATCACCTTGTCGCGATGCGGCACCTTGAAACGCTTGTCGAGGGAAATGTCGTTGTCGTAGCTCCACTCATGAATGCCCATCTTCTGCGAGGAGATGTCCACCTCGGGCAGCGGACGCTCGGTGATGTCCTCGCCGGAGATCATCTTGTGGATCGACAGCGCGGCGTCATGGCCGTGCGCCACCGCCCAGATGATGTTCTTCGGGCCGAAGGCGGCGTCGCCGCCGAAGAACACCTTCGGGTTGGTCGACGCGAGCGTCTTCGGGTCGACCTTGGGCATGTTCCATTTGTCGAACTCGATGCCGCAGTCGCGCTCGATCCAGGGGAAGGCGTTCTCCTGCCCGACCGCGACCAGCACGTCGTCGCATTCGATGGTCTGGTCCGGCTCGCCTGATGGCACCAGGCTGCGCTTGCCCTTGGCGTCGTACTCGGCCTTCACCTTCTGGAAGGTGACGCCGGTGAGCTTGCCGTTGTCGTGGGTGAAGGCGACCGGGACCATGAAGTTGAGGATCGGAATGTCCTCGTGCATGGCGTCTTCCTTCTCCCAGGGAGAAGCCTTCATCTCCTCGAAGCCGGAGCGCACGATCACCTTGACTTCGTCGCCGCCGAGACGGCGCGCGGTGCGGCAGCAATCCATCGCGGTGTTGCCGCCGCCGAGCACGATGACGCGCTTGCCGATCTTGTCGATGTGGCCGAACGACACCGAGGAGAGCCAGTCGATGCCGATATGGATGTGGCTTGCGGCCTCCTTGCGGCCGGGAATCTCGAGCTCGCGGCCGCGCGGCGCGCCGCTCCCGACGAAGATCGCATCGTAATTGTCTGATAGCAGCGTCTTCATGCTCTCGACGCGCTGGCCGCCCTTGAACTCGATGCCGAGGCCCAGGATGTAATCGGTCTCCTCGTCGATCACGGAATCGGGCAGGCGGAATTTCGGAATCTGCGACCGCATCATGCCGCCGGCTTTGGGGTCGGAATCGAACACCGTGCAGTGATAGCCGAGCGGCGCGAGGTCGCGCGCCACCGCAAGCGAGGCGGGACCGCCGCCGACCAGCGCGATGCGCTTGCCGTTCTTTGGTCCCGGTTTCGGCAGGCGATGCGTGATGTCGTCCTTGAAGTCGGCGGCGACGCGCTTCAGCCGGCAGATCGCAACCGGCGTTTCCTCGACGCGGCCACGGCGGCACGCCGGCTCGCATGGACGGTCGCAGGTGCGTCCCAAAATTCCCGGAAACACGTTCGACTTCCAATTGATCATGTAGGCGTCGCTGTAGCGGCCTTCGGCGATCAAGCGGATGTACTCGGGAACGGGGGTGTGCGCGGGACAGGCCCATTGGCAATCGACCACTTTGTGAAAGTAGTCGGGGGCCGAAATATCAGTCGGTTTCATTCCTACCTTCCGCGCCGACTCAGAGAACGTCGCGCAGCCTTTTCGCTAGCGAGCGCTTATCGAGCGCTCTTGTGGTTTTTGAATGGGATCATGGGGTTACCTTATTAGAGCCATTCAACTTGATGCACAAAGGCAAATTTGCGGGATCGCCAGCTTTCATCGATGCAGCGCCGTAACGTTAATGTCAGTTGTGCGCTTATGGCGCGCTTATGCGGCAGTGCAACAAGTGTCATATCCGTGAAACCACGGAGTGATTTGGCAAAATTACGAGCTATTCAGCCTGCGATGTCGCTCTTTGCGAGATCCCACATCAGATCGTAGATGCCTGAGGTGATCAGCTCGCACTGCGTCGGGTGCCGACGTACCGGTGAATTGCGTCGCAAGCATTGCCGTGATGGCGTTCACATTCGTGCCGTCGATCAGCACGAACCAGTCGCCGTAACCGGCCTTCCCGGCGGGCGGAATTTCCGGCGTCGGCCCCGACAATTTCGCATCGCTCTCGAGCAGATGCATCGAGATGATTCCATCGCTGTCCGGATTGAGCCGCTCTTTCAGTTGATTCCGCAGCGCATCTTCTTGTCCCGCGCGTGGACGATAGCGGACGATGCCGAGCACCGCGCCGCGGCCGGTGCCGCGGCTCATCGTGATTCGCGCCACCGCGCGGATCATGTTCTTGAACTGCGCCATGGTTGTCTTCGACCAGTCGGTCGGATTGTCGAGCTTCGCGCGATAGGCGGCGCTGGCAAGCACGTCGATGGCTCTGGTCGAATAGAGGCAGAGATATTTTGGACTGCCGGCGTGGGCGACATAACGCCGCGCTTCGAGGAAGCCGTCGATCGCGACACGCTCCTCCAGATGCTCATAGTCGTACCAGCGATTGAAATTGGCTTCCTCGGCGGGGTCGATGTCCATCGAGGTCAGCAGCATTCCTTTTCCGGCGAGCGGCATTTTCTTGTTCCTCTTGTCCCGATCATTAGAGTGCGGACTGGATATCCGTCTGGTCGAAATCACTGCCCTTGAAGAGGAGGGGATGGGAGCGTGTCTTGGCTAACGCATAAACCGCGCAATCAATGATATTCAATTGAGCCGGATTTCCTTGCCCTTTACCGAACCGGTGAAACGCATCGAAGGCGGCCTTGCCATTTCCATGTCGAATGGCACCACGACAATACCGCTCTTCTGAAGCAATTCCTCGAAAAGCTCTACCGCTGCCTGTCCTAGTCGGGCCTGTAAGACTATCTGGGTTTCGAGGACCGCGACCGACGAAATCAACAGGCTTTCGGCACCGAGCATGGCCTCGCGAAAACGCGAGCTATCCGGTTCATTCATGATGCTGGCGATGATGGCCGATGTATCCAGGACCATCAGGACGGCAGCCCGAGACCATTGTAGCCCATGATCTCCTCCGCAGACCGTGGATCCAGAACGGGCATGCGGGAGGCGTGCTCGAAGAATGAATTCATGGCGGCTTTTCGATCAGCCGGCTGAGGCGACACCACACGGGAAAGCCGTTCCTCAATGGCGCGCGCCAACGCGGTTTCGACATCTTCGCCAGTCAGCTGGCTGAGCTGCTCGATGAGCAGGTCGATCTTGGTGGAGCGAATATTCATGGATCACCCAACGCAATGTGAAAGCGGAATATACCCTTATTCGACGCCGGGATCACTGCGGTTTTTGAGCCTCATCCTTCGAGACGCTTGCTTCGCAAGCTCCTCAGGATGAGGGAATAGAGCCGCTATTTCCCAATTCGCGACGCGACATCCGCGATCGCTTTCATCACCGCGTTGCGGACGCCGGGATCATACAGCGTGTGGCCGGCGCCTTCGACCGTGCGGACCTCGACATCCGTCCAGCGCGCGGCGAGGTCATGCGCGGTCGAAGGCGGGCACAGCAGATCGTAGCGGCCCTGCACGATGATGCCGGGAATGCCCGCGAGCTTGCCGGCGTCATTGAGAAGCTGATCCGGTTTCATGAAGCAGTCGTTGACGAAGTAATGCGCTTCCATGAACGGCGTGGCGGGCAGGGCGCTATTCGATTTCAATGACGCAAGATCGAGCCGCGTGCGCGTCGGCGCGTGCTCACTGAGAATACGCTCGGTGTCGTGCCACGCGCGCGCGGCGGGGCCATGCACGGCGGGATCGGCATCGAGAATGCGCCGCCAATAGGCGTCGAGCGGCCGCGCGCGTTCCGCTTCGGGCAACAAGCTCAGGAAATCCTCGGACAGGCCGGGATAGAAACGCGGCAGCCGCTCGCAGAATCCGGATTCGATCTCCTCATAGGTGCCGAGAAAAGTCGCGCGCAGCACGAGGCCCGACACGCGTTGCGGATGCGCCTGCGCGTAAGCCAGCGCCAAGGTCGCGCCCCAGGAACCGCCGACCACCATCCAGCGCTCGAAGCCAAATTTCGCGCGAATCGTCTCCAGGTCGGCGATCAGATGCGGCAGCGTGTTGGCCTCGCGCGAGCCTTTCGGCCTGCTGCGGCCGCAGCCGCGCTGGTCGAACAGTACGGCGTGGAAACGCTCGGGGTCGAACAGCCGGCGATGATCGGGCTGGCAGCCCGAGCCCGGGCCGCCATGCAGATAGACGGCGCCGATACCGCCTTCGCGGCCGACACTCTCGACGTAGAGTTCGTGGCCGTCGGCTACAGTGAGCTGTTCGGACGTCAAGGGAGAGAAAGGATCGGCGCGTGAGCCAGTGCCCCGTTTCCGAAGTTCGTGATCCATTGGGCTCCTCTCATACGAACTTCGGAAACGAAGGGCACCGGCCCACCAAAATATTCTGGTGCCGCTTTCGATTTGAAGTTCCTAGCACGAACGCGCGGCAGGCACTGTAGGAACTTCAAATCGGCGGCACCAGCGCGCATCCACGTCAGGCGCCATGTGAGTGTCCCGGTTCCGATAGTCGTATCATGTTTCAGCGGATATCGACCAGCCGACAATCCGGGCGAGACCGCTTGAAAACGAACCGAAAGGGGACCTTTCGTTCTCGTCAGTTGCTGCGCTGACCTGTGATCTGCGAGGGTCCGGGATCGAGCACCAGGCCCGTCACCTTGCCGGCCTCATCGTGCAGGAACGCAAGGCGCGTGTGATCGCCGCCATCGACGAAAAACTCATCGCGCGCCATTGGGACGACCGCGATCGGCATAGCTTTCTCGAAGTCGAGGACGGGCGACGCCCCGATGTTCTCGATCTGGAGCTTGCCATCCTTGGCGGCAACCTGAAGATCGGCCCCTGTTCCTGCCCTGCGGATCGCCCCGCGGACGATCTCGACCTCGATCGGCGTATCCTGCCCCTTGCGCGCGATCCTGAGACGAATCGCCGTGTTGACGGGCCCGCGCATTTTCGCGATCGCCTGGTTCAATTCCATGCCTTGTGTCGGCTCGCCATTGACATGCGTGATGACGTCACCGCTCAAGACTCCAGCCTTGGCGGCGGGTGTGTTTGGGAGCGGAGACGTCACCCTGAGGACGCCCTCCTTTATCGCGACATCGATGCCGAGGCCGCCGAACTCGCTTTGCAAGTCGCGTGAGCTGAACGATGCGAATCTGTAGGTTCCCTCGAAAGCCACGAGCGCAGCCTGGTCGATCGGTTCCGATGCCGGCGCGCCCTGATCGGGAATCAGAAATGCGCCGTAAGTCATGTTGCGAAAGGGAGTCCAGAACTGCAGGTGGTCCCTGGTGGTCTGAATCAGCTGCACCGCGATCAGCTGCTCCGCCGGATCGATCCAGAAGTATGTGCCCCAGGCGCCGCTCCATGTGAAGCTGCCAACCGCGCCCGGTATGACGCTCCGTTCGGGATCACTTCGCACGGCAAAGCCGAGCCCCCAGGTCGAGCCGGCCAAAGGCCCGACCATGCTGCTCACGCTTCCGACGAAACGAACATTGGGTGGCAACGCGTTCGTGGTCATCAGCTTCACTGTCGCGGGCGAGAGAATGCGCGCCCCATCGAGCTCGCCGCCGTTGAGCAGCATCTGGCAGAACCGCAGATAGTCTGATGCCGTCGACACCAGCCCGCCTCCGCCCGAGAACATCGTGGTCGGTTTGGTAACCTCGCGATCGGGAAGCACCCATGCGTCCGCCGGCGGAGCGACCAGGCGATGGACCTTCTCGGGCGGCACCTGGAAGCCGGTGTCGACCATGCCCAGTGGTTTGAACAGGCGGCTGTCGAGAAACTGGTCCAACGACTGACCCGAGGCGACCTCGACGACACGTGCGAGCACGTCGACGCTGATGCCATAGTTCCAGACTTCGCCGGGTTGATGGGTGAGCGGAACCTGCGCGACGCGCGACGCAAGGTCCTTCAACGTGGCGTCGCGCGCAAAGAGCTCCCGATAAAGCGCGAATCCCGCCGGAGTTCCGGTATCGGGATAGACGAGGCCCGAGGTGTGGCGCAGCAGGTCCTCGACGATCATCGCCCGCTTCTGCGGTTCGAGCGTGCGCCTGGCTCTCGCCCGCTCGCCGGATCGGTCGTCTCGACGCCGACCATCGTGTCCTTGAACTCGGGAAGATACTGGGCGACCGGCGCAGCAAGATCGAGCTTGCCTTCCTCGACCAGCATCATGGCGGCGACGCTGGTGACCGGCTTGGTCATCGAGGCGATCCAGAAGATCGCATCGCTCTGCAGCGGGCTGGTCTTTGCGAGGTCGCGAAAACCGGCGGCGCGCAGATAGGCGACCTTGCCGTTGCGGGCGATCGCCGCGACCGCGCCCGAGAAGGCGCCGGCATCGACCTGCGTCTGCTGCCAAGCGGCGATCCGCGCCAGCCGCGACGACGAGAAGCCGAGCGCGGCGGGATCGCTTGACCGGCGTGGCGTCGTAAGCGTGGGCGGCGGTGGCAAGGCTGAAAGCTTGCAGCGAGAGGATCGACAAGACCGCGAGAAGGCGATGCAGGCGCTTCATCCGGATGCCCCTTTCAATTCGGCGAGCGATGCGCGCAAAGCGTCATCGGCCGCTCGGAGCGCCGATACGGTGGCAGCATCGGGTCAAATTTGTGGCTAGCTGGCCTGTTTCTCGATGAAACGCGCGCAATGAGCCCGATAGCATCGAGGTTTACGAAGCCGTTCAACCGTTGGCTGAGGGCACGTAGGGGATTTCAGGCCGGACCAGACTGTAGCTGTTCAGCGTACAGTTGGAAGCTAGCCGTTCCATCGATGGCTGCTATACCCCAAGGGACCTCGGTGGTGACGTCGGCGATTTCGCGCCCGGCATCATCTCGGCGCCTCGCCACGACCTCGCACGCAATAAGAACTGGCTGGGGAAATTGGCTATCGGACCGTAGGTCCGCAGCAGTGAGAACCGGCAGCTTTTCGACCACTATCCATTCTTTGCCAGACCCATCGGCGAATCGACACTCCACGAATCCCGGGAAGTCATCGCTGACCCATCTGACAATTTGAGCACGAATATACGTGGTCACGACTTGCCACCCCGATCATAACTAGCGGACCTCGAAGGCTGGACGCCTCGATCTTCCGCCTCCGGCGTGCCGCCGGCGAAATTGCGATAGAGGAAACGGGTCTGGTCGGACGCCGCTTCCTGCTCCGCCTGCTTGAAAATCTGCTCATGCACCGGTGACAGCGTGCAGGCCGGATCGGTATTGGCGGCGTCGCCGGTCAGCGCAAAGGCCTGGCAGCGGCAGCCGCCGAGATCGATCTCGCGGAATTCGCAAGTCTTGCACGGCTCCTTCATCCAGCCGGTGCCGCGATAGCGGTTGAAGGCGTCCGAGTTCTGCCAGATCCAGGCGATCGAATGGTTCGAGCGCACCGAACTCGAATTCGAGCCCGGTGATGCTCTCGGCGGCATGGCAGGGAAGCACCTTGCCCGCGGGCGAGATGTTGAAGAACTGCCGGCCCCAGCCGCCCATGCATTTCTTCGGCCGCAGCGCGTAGTAATCGGGAACGACGTAGTCGATCGTGAGCGTGCCCTTGAGCCGCACTTGGGCCTCCTCGACGAGGCGGCTGGTCTCCTCGATCTGCGCCAGCGTCGGCATCAGCGCGGCGCGATTTTTCAGCGCCCAGCCGTAGTACTGCACATTCGCGACTTCCAGCCGGTCGGCGTCGAGATCGACCGCCATCTGGATGATGTCGGAAAGCTGATGCAGGTTCTGCCGGTGCATGACCGCGTTGACGGTGAGCGGCAGATCGAGTTCGCGGGTCCATTTCGCGACTTCGATCTTCTTGCGGTGCGAGTCCTTCAGGCCCGCGACGCGGTCGGCGATGACAGGCTCGTTGCCCTGGAAGCTGATCTGCACATGGCAGAGCCCGGCATCGGCGAGCGCGGCAAGTTTTTCGCGCGACAGCAACACCGCGGAGGTAATCAGATTGGTGTAGAGCCCGGCATCGGTCGCGTGCTTGACCAGCTCGACCAGATCCTTGCGCGCGGTCGGCTCGCCGCCGGAGAAATGCACCTGCAGCACGCCGATCTCGGCGAGCTCGCTCAGCACCTTCTTCCATTCGTCGGTGGTGAGCTCGGTCGAGCCGCGGTCGAGCTCGACAGGGTTGGAGCAATAGGGACATTGCAGCGGACAGCGATGGGTCAGCTCCAGCAGCACCGCGACCGGGATGCCGTGGGTTTCCGCGACCGATTTCTGCCGCTCCAGCACGGAGAAGCCTTCAGTTCGCCTTATGGTCCGAGAGGTCGCTCATGTCGTTTTCTCGCGCGCCTCCGTCAAAAAACCCTTGTCGGCGAGGTCCTGCAGCATCGCTATCACGTCGGCCGTGATCGCCTCGCGCGGCGCGGCATATTTCTGCGCCAACTGATCGGCCATGTCGGCGACGCTGCGCACGCCGTCACAGAGTTTTAGCACCTCGACGGCGATCTCGTCAGGCGCCAGCACGCGCTCCGGGGCCAGGATCACCCAGACCTGCCGTGTCTCGTCGAATTTCAGCTTGGCATGGCGCGGCAACACCGGCTTGCTCGCCTCGTTGACACTGATATGGCGCGGGCTGGCCATGTTTCAACCTTTGGGAACGAACGCGCCCGGCGGAATATGGCCGTCGACATAGGCGTGTGAGAGCGCGTCGAGCTGCACCCACAGCACGCTGGTCTTGAAGATCAGCGCGTTGCAGACGAGCCTGCGCTCGTCGGGCGTCTTCGCGTGCTCCTTGA
Source organism: uncultured Alphaproteobacteria bacterium (assembly GCA_963732085.1). Lineage (GTDB taxonomy): Bacteria > Pseudomonadota > Alphaproteobacteria > Rhizobiales > Xanthobacteraceae > Bradyrhizobium. Next base: position 293,503 of record CAVSYJ010000006.1, read on the forward strand.
CGTAGTCCAGCGCGAAGCCGGCATCGCGCGGCGCCTGCTTCAGGCGGCGGCTGAAGTAGCTCATGATGTCAGGATTGACGAAATCATAGTGCTGCAGCATGCCGCTGATGCGCTCTTCATGGAGATTCGGCGCGAACAGCTCGGTCAGCGAGGAGGCGATCGCCTCCAGCGGCGAGCGCTCCCTGCAGAAGTGCACATAGGCTTCGACCGCAAAGCGCGTCGCCGGCAGGATGCCTTCGGTGGATTCCACATACGCGCTGTCGAGGCCGAGGCCTTCGGTGAGCTTGAGCCAGCGCTCGATGCCGCCCTCAGTGCCCGCGTCGCCGTCATGATCCTCGATGCGGTGCCGCCATTCCATCCTGATCTTGCGGTCGCGGAAGCGCGAGATCACGACCGCGTCCTTGAGCGGGATGGTCGACTGATAATAGTAGCGGTTCAATGCCCAGGCCTGCACCTGGCCTTTGTTGAGCTTGCCGCCATGCAGCAGCCGGTGGAACGGATGCAGGCTGTGATAGCGCGTGGCGCCGATCTGGCGCAGCGTCGCCTCGAGACTCGGCCGCGCTATTGAGCGCGATGCCCTTGCCGATCGAGAGCGCGGTCATTCCCGTCGTTGGCACCACGTTCACAGCACGATCTCCGTTCCGTCGGCGCCGATCTGCCAGCCCGCGCCTTCCGCGATCTTGCGCTCGGCCGAGCCCTTCAGCAGCGCCGGGTTCGAATTGTTGATATGCAGGAATATCTTCCTGTCGATATCGAGGCCGGCGAGGCTTTCGATCGCCCCTCGCGTGCCGGACATCGAGATATGTCCCATGCCCTTGCCGGTCTTGGTTCCCAAGCCTGCCACGACCAGTTCGTCATCGCGCCACACCGTGCCATCGAAGAACAGCAGCGGGGCGCCGGCAAGGCGCGATTTCAACTCGTCGGTCACGTTGGCGCAGGCCGCGATGAAATAGAAGTATTTGCCGCTCGCTCTGTCGCCGATGCGCAGGCCCAACGTATCGCCCGCGCCATCGCCGCCGCCGGGATGCGCCTTGCCTTCGAGATACCAGGCGCCCTTGCCTGCGACGGTGAAGGCCAGGATCTCCAGCCCGGACGGCTTGCCGTCGGGGAGGGCGGGTTCGAAAGCGCGATCGATCGCGATCGCCACGCGCTTCACATTCTTCTCGCCGAGGACATTGAAGATGCTGTTGTCGCGCAGGATCGCCAGAACCTTTTCATGCGCGTATATCGCAAACGGCGAACCCTCGCGCATCGACAGCAGCCCCGCGACCGCATCGATCTCGCCGTTGGTCAGAATCACGCCTGTTATCGGCGAATGGCGCAGCGCGCCGTTCTTCGGATGAAGCTGTGGAGTCGCAATCAGCTGCTGGCGCAGGTCAGGGGAGGCGTTGACCAGGAACCAATGCTCGCCGTCGCTGCTCACGGCAATCGAGGCTTGCGTGCTTCTCAGCTCTGGATGTTCGCCACGCGCCTTGCGGCACACCTCGCAGCCGCAATTCCATTGCGGTACGCCGCCGCCGGCGGCTGCGCCCAGGACGACGACGCGAAGCATGATCCGTCCCCGGAAAACGAAAACGCGAAAACTGAGACCCAAATACCACGAAGGTGGACACCACCCCTCGCATGCCCCTGATCAGGACACGCTGGGAAGGAGGTCCACCTGCGTCGAAATACGTGAAGTGTCGCCGCAGACTACTTGCGGGTCGCGCTCACATACATGTTGATTTCCATGCCGCACGGCACTTCGACGATCTTCGGTGCTTTCCAGGCCATTTAGGCTCTCCTTGCAAACTGGGACGAACTATCGCCCTCCCTATTAAACTAGCGCCTGATGAAAAGTTCGCCAGCGAAATCTTTTTGTTATGAAACTCTGGGCTGTTTTGCTGCATTGCAAAACGATTGATCGCCTACGCCCCAAACCGAAAGCGGATCAATGGCTTCGACGGTGCCGTTCCGCAAGCGTGGGACCGCGGCTGCCGGCGCTGTCGCACGAAGCGGGAACATCGAATAAAGAACTTGTGAGTGTCGCCCCGGCTTCCATTTCGGCCGCCGGAGCCCCATGGATTCGCCATGCCCAGATACTTCTTCAACACCAGGATCGGCGAGGAGCTGATCGTCGATCCCGAAGGGGAGGAATTGCGCGATCCCGATCGCGCCTTCGAGATCGCGCGGGCCATGGTGCTGGAACTGCTCCGCAGCGAGGGCGAAAGCCCGACACTGCTCAGCGCGGTCATCGAGGTGATGGACGACGACGGCGAGATCGTGCTGGAATTTCCCTTCAGCGAGGCTATCGTCGAGTTGCCGGACGAGCACGCCACCCGGCACTGAGAAAGAGGGCAAACAAGACCCCACCGGCCGTCGACTATTCCTGCTCATGCTTTTGTCTATTCGCACCTCAGTGCCGTGTTTCCGATTGCGCGCGACCGGGGAAATATTGGAGACTGCACGCGGCAAGGCTGACCGCGCCGGCTCGCAAGCGAGCCTGCACGAGATCGAAGCCGCCGTTTCTAGGGGAGGACGACATGACGACACTTCTGTCGCCGCGCAGCCTGTTGCTGGCCGGCGCATTTCTCGGTGCATTCACCTGTGGCGCGACCGCCCAGCAGACGCCTGCGCCGGCCGCCGCGCCTGCGCCCGCGGCGTCACCGCTACCGCCCGGCTCGCCGATGATCGGCAGGCCGGATAACGAAGCCGCGCAAAAACTCGCCCCGGTCCCGGCGCCGCCGCTGGCGGCCGCCGCCGACAAGCTGCCGACCGCGAAGCTGAAGGTGGCGGCCGGCTTCAACATCGAGGTCTATGCCTCAGGGATGGCGAATGCCCGCTCGCTCGCGCTCGGCGACAAGGGCACCGTGTTCGTCGGCTCGCGCCTGGTCGACAAGGTCTACGCCATCACCAACAAGGACGGCAAACGCGAGGTCAAGGTGGTGGCCTCCGGCCTGTACCGGCCGAACGGCGTCGCCTTCCACAACGGCACGCTCTACATCGCCGAACTGTCGAAAGTGTCGAAGATCGACAAGGTCGAGGACAACCTCGACAACCCGCCGAAGCCGACGGTGATCTACGACAATCTGCCGAAGGACGAGGCGCATGGCTGGAAGTTCATCGCCATCGGGCCTGACAACAAACTGTACGTGCCGGTCGGCCAGCCCGGCAACAACGTGCTGCATGACAAGGACCACGGGCAGATCCGCCGTATCAATCTCGACGGCACGGGGGCGGAGGTGGTCGCGCTCGGCGTCCGCAACTCCGTCGGCTTCGACTGGAATCCCGAGAACAAGCAGCTCTACTTCACCGACAACGGCCGCGACTGGCTGTCGGAGGACGTGCCGGAGGACGAGCTCAACCGCGTCACGAAGGTTGGCGAGGATTTCGGCGCGCCCTATTGCTGGCAGGGCAACATCCCCGATCCCGAATTCGGCTGGGGCCATTCCTGCAGCGAGTACACTGCGCCGGTCACGCTGATGGGACCGCATTCCGCCTCGCTCGGCATGCGCTTCTATACCGGCAGCCAGTTCCCGAAGGGTTACAAGAACGCGATCATCGTCGCGCGTCACGGCTCCTGGAACAGAAGCAAGAAGTTCGGCGGCGACGTGGTGGTCGTGCATCTCGACAAGGACGGCAAGTTCAAGTCGATGGAGCCGCTGATCACCGGCTTCCTGGAAGACAACAAGTATATCGGCCGCCCGGTCGACGTGATGCAGATGAAGGACGGCTCGATCCTGGTCTCCGACGACTGGAACGGCGCGGTCTATCGCGTCTCCTACGGCAAGAAGATGGCGGCGCAGTAAGCTGCGTCGCTTAAGTAACGTCGTCATTGCGAGCGAAGCGTAGGGCAATCCAAAGTCAAGCAAAGCTGGACTGCTTCGTCGCGATTCAGCGCGACGTTGCTGCGCAACTTTGCCAGCTCCTCGCAATGACGAGGAAGGCGAACGCCAATGCACAAGACAATAACAATCGCGGCGTTGGCCGTCGCCCTTCTCGCATCCGCGGCCGGCGCGGAACCGATCCAGGAGCGCGCCGCCCCCTGTTTTGCCTGTCACGGCGAGCAGGGCCAGTCGACGACCGAGAACACGCCCTCGCTCGGTGGCCAGAACGCGCCTTACGCGCTGATCCAGCTCTTCATGTTTCGCGAGAAGCTGCGCACCTTCGAGCCGATGAACGAGATGGCAAAATCGTTCACCGACGACGACCTGCGTACCTTCTCCGATTTTATCGCGACCCTGCCGAAGCCGAAGCCGCCCGATGATGCCGCCGATGCCGCGCGCATCCAGCGCGCGCAGGCCGCAGTGACGCAGCATCGCTGCAACAATTGCCACAAGGCCGATTTCTCCGGGGCTGAGAACGTGCCGCGCATCGCCAACCAGCGCGAGGATTATCTCGCCAAGACGCTGACCGAATACAAGAACAACAGCCGTCACGGCTATGACGGCACCATGGCAGACGTGATGGGCGAGGTCGCGCCGGCGCAGATCGCCGATCTCGCTTATTACATCGCGAGGGTGCGGTAGTTTTCTTCACCTCTCCCCGCGTGCGGGGAGAGGTCGCGCCGAAGGCGCGGGTGAGGGGGACTCTCCACATGCCGTGCGCCAGGAGAATGCCCCTCACCCCAACCCTCTCCCCGTAAGAACGGGGAGAGGGGGAAGAACCGGCTCCGCTGGCCATGCTCCCCACCTGACGCTAAAACACCGGCAGTCACACGGAGCACCCCATGCAAGACCTCTGGCGCCTGCCGGCCGCCGACCTCGCTGCCCTCGTCAAATCGAAGAAGGTTTCCGCCAGAGATGCCGCCACCTGAGCGCTGGCGCGGCTCGATGCGGTCAACCCCAAGATCAACGCCGTGGTCGATCACCGGCCTGAGGACGTGCTGAAGCAGGCCGCCGAGGTCGATGCGAAAATCGCGAAAGGCGAGGACGCCGGCATTCTCGCCGGCGTGCCGGTCACCGTGAAGGTCAATATCGACCAGCAGGGCTTTGCCACCACCAACGGGCTGAAGCTGCAGCGCGACGCCATCGCGCCGGCGAACTCGCCGGTGATCGACAATCTGCGCAAGGCCGGTGCAATCATCCTTGGCCGCACCAATTGTCCGGCCTTCTCCTATCGCTGGTTCACCAGCAATCTCGTCCACGGCGACACCAAAAATCCGCGCGATCCCTCGATCACGCCAGGCGGCTCGTCCGGCGGCGCGGGCGCGGCGGTCGCGGCCGGCATCGGCGCGATCGCGCACGGCACCGATATCGCGGGCTCGATCCGCTATCCCGCTTACGCCTGCGGCGTGCACGGCCTGCGGCCGACGCTCGGCCGCGTCCCTGCTTTCAATCCGGGCCTGCCCGAGCGCGGCATCGGGGCGCAGATCGAGGCGGTGTCCGGCCCGCTGGCGCGCACCATCAAGGATCTGCGCCTCTCGCTCGCCGCCATGTCGGCGCGCGATCCGCGCGATCCCTGGTGGGTGCCGGCGCCGCTGGAAGGGCCTGTCATGCCGAAGCGCGCCGCGCTCTGTGTCAATCCGGACGGACTCGATCCCGTCCCTGAGGTGAAAGCCGCGGTCACCGACGCCGGCGAACGGCTCAAGCGCGCAGGCTGGACGGTGGACGAAATTCCGGACACGCCGCCGCTGCGCGAGCCCGCGGACTGGAACAGGAAACTCTGGCTCGGCGACATGTACGAGGCGCAGCTTGCGACCGCCGAGAAAGAGGGCGATCCCGGCGCGCTCGCCTGTCTGCGCGGCAACCGTGCCAAGGTAACGCCGTTCGACCAGGCTGATTTTTCCAAGGCGCTGACCCGGCGGGCGACGCTCGCGCGCGAATGGATCATGTTGCTTGGAGAAATATGCGGTCTTGCTGATGCCGGTTTCCGGCGAGTTGCCGTTTCCGGATCAGCTCGATCGCAAGGACGATGCGAGTTTTGCGCGGGTCTGGCACGCGCAGCTGACGCAGATCGCTATTCCCTTCCTGGGCCTGCCTGGGCTAACCGTCTCCACCGGATTGGTCGGCAGGGTTCCGGTCGGCGTGCAGGTCATCGCGGGGCGTTTCCGCGAAGACCTTTGCCTCGCCGCGGGCGAAGCGATCGAGGCGGGCGGCGTGCCGGTCTCGCCGATTGATCCCGTTGAGCTAGCGAGAACCTAATGTCCGAGATTTACGACTTCACCGCCAAATCGCTCGCCGGCGAGGACGTGCCGCTGCGGCAATACGCCGGCAAGGTGCTGCTGATCGTCAACACCGCGAGCAAATGCGGCTTCACTCCGCAATATGAGGGTCTCGAAGCGCTGCATCGCGAGCTCGCGCCGCGCGGCTTTGCCGTGCTCGGCTTTCCCTGCAACCAGTTCGGCGCGCAGGAGCCGGGCGACGCGAACCAGATCGCTGCGTTCTGCGAAAGCAAATATGACGTGACCTTCCCGATGTTCGAGAAGATCGAGGTCAACGGCTTTCACGTCCATCCGCTGTTCGACCATCTGAAGAAGGCGAAGTCCGGCCTGCTCGGCCCGTCGATCAAATGGAATTTCACCAAATTCCTGGTCGACCGTAACGGCAAGGTGGTGGCGCGGCATGCGCCCACCACGACGCCGCAAGCATTGAGGAAAGAGATCGAGGCCCTGCTGTGAACGACAAGAATGAAACAAACATCGACCGGTTTCCGGACCGGCTCTGCGTCGATCCGCGCAGCCCTTACTACAACGCGGATATCCTTTCGCGCGACGTCGGCATCCGCTTCAAGGGCGTCGAGAAGACCAATGTCGAGGAATATTGCGTCAGCGAGGGCTGGGTGCGCGTCACTGCGGGCAACGCAAAGGACCGCCACGGCAATCCCTTGACGATCAAGGTGCACGGGACCGTCGAGCCGTATTTTCGGGATAAGAAATGACCGCGGAGCCACGCGGCCGCACGGTGTAGTACACTCGTCATGCCCGGGCTTGACCCGGGCATCCACGCCTTTCTTTCACTGGCGATAAAGACGTGGATGGCCGGGACAGCCCGGCCATGACGAAAACAAAGAGTCGAAGGTTTCCCATGTCCGTCCGTATCGTCGACGTCTGCGAAGTCACCAAGCCGATCTCTTCGCCGATCCGCAACGCCTATATCGATTTCACGAAGATGACGACGAGCCTCGTCGCCGTCGTCACCGACGCGAAACGCGATGGCAAACGCGTGGTCGGTTACGGCTTCAATTCCAACGGCCGCTACGGGCAGGGCGGGTTGATCCGCGAGCGCTTCGCGCCGCGGCTGACGGAGGCCGAACCGAAGTCGCTGCTCAACGACGCCGGCGACAATCTCGATCCCGACAAGGTCTGGGCCACCATGATGTCGAACGAGAAGCCGGGCGGCCATGGCGAGCGTTCGGTCGCGGTCGGCACCATCGACATGGCGGTGTGGGACGCGGTGGCGAAGATCGCGGGCAAGCCGCTATTCCGCCTGCTTGCCGATCGCCACAAGCGCCAGGCGAACCCGCGCGTCTTCGTCTATGCCGCCGGCGGCTATTACTATCCGGGCAAGGATCTCTCGATGCTGCGCAGCGAGATGCGCGGCTATCTCGACCGCGGCTACAATGTGGTGAAGATGAAGATCGGCGGCGCGCCGATTGCGGAAGATCGTGAGCGCATCGAATCCGTGCTGAAGGAGATCGGCAAGGACGCGCAGCTCGCGGTCGACGCCAACGGCCGCTTCGATCTGGAAACCGCGATCGCTTACGCCAAGATGCTGCGCGACTATCCCTTGTTCTGGTACGAGGAAGCCGGTGACCCCCTCGACTTCGCGCTGCAGGCCGCGCTTGCCGAATTCTATCCCGCGCCGATGGCGACCGGCGAGAACCTGTTCAGCCATCAGGACGCGCGCAATCTGATCCGCCATGGCGGCATGCGCCCGGATCGCGACTGGCTGCAATTCGATTGCGCGCTGTCCTACGGGCTCTGCGAATATCAGCGCACGCTCGCGGTGCTGCATACGCACGGCTGGTCGCCGAGCCGTTGCATCCCGCATGGCGGCCATCAGATGTCGCTGAACATCGCGGCCGGCCTCGGCCTGGGCGGCAATGAAAGCTATCCCGACCTGTTCCAGCCCTATGGCGGATTCCCCGATGGCGTCCGCGTCGAGAACGGTCACATCGTCATGCCCGATCTTCCCGGCATCGGCTTCGAGGGCAAATCCGATCTCTACAAGGAGATGAAGGCGCTAAGCGCATGATCCCGGAAAAGTGTGCAGCGGTTTTCCGTAAGGATCATGCGCAAAACAAAAGGCGTGCACGAAAAAAAGCCCGCCGGTGACGGCGGGCAACAAGTTTAGGGAGGAAGCGCTATCGATGAAGCGCCGAAGAGAGTCTCGCCAATTCGCCGGCGTGGGCGATAGATCGTAAAACTACTGTCATTGGCGGCATGCGAATGCTCGCCGGAATGCATTTCAACAAGATGGCGAGAAAGTTCCATGGATTTCTCCAGTCTGTTTGCAAAGGTCGTCGCGCTGATCGGCGGGGCGGCGCTCACGGTGCGCAAGATGCAGGGCGTTCCACAGGTGGCGGCGTGGGGCGCCGCGCCCGCAATTCCCGAAGCCAAGCCGCAAGGCGCGATCCCGACCTTGAAGATGCCGAGCGCGCGAGGCTGGAGCGAGGGGCAATTGCCGACCGCCGCGCCCGGACTCAAGGTCAACGCGTTTGCGACCGGGCTCGATCATCCGCGCTGGATCGAGGTGCTGCCCAATGGCGACGTGCTGGTTGCGGAGTCGAACCAGATCCCGGGAAAGCCGCGCAGCGTGTTCCATTATGCGATGCAGGCCACCATGCGCCGCGCCGATGCGCTCGGCGCCAGCGCCAACCGCATCACGCTGTTTCGCGACAAGGACGGCGACGGCGTCGCCGAACATCGCAGCGCCTTCATGGAAGGATTGAGCCAGCCCTTCGGCATGGCGCTGATCGGCAACACCTTCTATGTCGGCAACACCGACGGCGTGGTGGCGTTTCCCTATTCGCCCGATCGCATCACGGCGCCGGGCAAAAAGCTCGTCACCTTCAAGCCTTCAGGGCATTGGACGCGGAGCCTGCTGCCGAGCCCGGACGGCAAGAAGCTCTATGCCGGCGTGGGCTCGCTCACCAATATTGCGGACGAGGGCATGGAGGTCGAGCAAGGCCGCGCCGCGATCTACGAGCTCGATCTCGCCGATGGCACCAGCCGCATCTTCGCTGGCGGCCTGCGCAATGCGGTCGGCATGGCCTGGGAGCCGAAGTCAGGCGTTCTGTGGACGGTGGTCAACGAGCGCGACGGGCTGGGCGACGAAACGCCGCCGGATTATCTCACCTCGGTGCGCGACGGCGGCTTCTATGGCTGGCCCTATTGCTACTGGGGACAGACGGTGGACGATCGCGTGCCGCAGGATACGGCGATGGTGGCGAAAGCCATCACGCCGGATTATGCGCTCGGCGGCCACACCGCTTCGCTTGGGCTATGCTGGATGCCGGCCGGCACGCTGCCCGGCTTTCCCGATGGCATGGCGATCGGCCAGCACGGCTCGTGGAATCGCTCGACGCTGTCCGGCTACAAGGTGGTGTTCGTGCCGTTCGAGAACGGCCGCCCGTCCGGCCCGGCGCGCGACATCCTGTCGGGTTTCCTCGCGCCCGACGAGCGCGAGTCCTACGGCCGCCCTGTCGGCGTCACGCTCGGACCCAATCAGTTCGCTGCTGGTGGCCGATGATGTCGGCGACGTGATCTGGCGCGTGACGGGAGCGTGAGGTCGCAGGCCTTCGACATCTTCACTTTGGATCCGCGGTCGAACTGGCGAACTTCTTCCAGAGCGCGCGCACGTCTTCGTGGTACCCGGCGTTGATCGCTTCCGCGAAGGAGCGGCCGTCCAGGATCGCGCCCAGCATGCGGTCGAACGCCGGCCGATCCGACTGCCGAAGATATTTTACGAACATGCCGGCTTCCCGATAGGCCAGCACGATGGGATACCAGGACGGGCTTTGCTTTTCCGGCGCCTTATCGAAGCGAATGTCGATCGTCGTTTGCGGGCTGCTTGCGTCGTCAATGGCGATTTGCTCGCCGCGTTGAATTGCGGCCCACGCCTCGTCTTCCTTCACCAGTTCGGCACCTCCGCCCTCCGAGATCATCACGGCCAGCCCCTCCTTGAACCAGGGAGGCAGGCGGAAATAACTGGTGCCTCCGATGTAGCCTGCAAGATGAGCGTGCGACATCTCGTGCGTGAGGATGGCGCGCAGCCGCCAATGTTGCGGCCGGAACAGTTTCGGCGAGAGGATCACCCGGCCGGCGAATGTCACGCCCACCGGGACGTTGGAGCCGAGACCGTTCGCGGCAGCAAAGGCCTCCGGCGTCGCGTAAGCGCCAACCGTGACGGGATGCGCGAAGGGCCGGCCGTGCACGGCCTCGACCCGGGCGATCGCCTCCGGGAGCAGGACCGCGACGTCGCGCGCAAAGTCCTCGGCGCCCGATTCATAATGTACCAGAGGATTATCGGCGAGAGCGGGCAGCCGATCGGGCAGATTGAGAAAGCCGGTGATCATGTGCCGCACCGCAGGCATCGACAACGACGCCCCTGCACCGACGATAATCAACGCCAGCGGCACACCGATGACGATCCAGACAGTACGGCGGCGCATGTTGTGCGATCCCTCCAGGCTCGAACTCCGTTACCCTTCAACCTGTTATACTCGATTTGACCAGTGCTGGGCTTGGGCGAGGGGCGCGCAATGAAGCGGCGGCAATTCCTGGGCGTTCTCGGCGGAGCCGCCATCGGCCTGCCGTATCGGGCCGGCGCGCAAAAAGCGCTGCCGCGCATCGGATTCCTGGCGAGCGGAGCTGCCGCATCGATCAACAGCGAACAACAGGTCAAGACGATCAAGCGCGGATTGAAAGCCAACGGCCTGGTCGAAGGCCGCGACTACGTCTTCGAACCGCGCTTCTCGGGCGGGCGCTACGAGCGGTTTCCGGAGCTGGCGCGCGAGTTGGCGCAAGCCGGCGTCAGCGTGATCCTCGTCAATACGATTGCCTCGGTGCGGGCGGCGCAGAGCCTTGTTCCGCCGGTGCCGGTCGTCATGATGTCGACCAATGACCCGATCGGAATGGGTCTCATCGCAAGTCTCGCAAGGCCGGGCGGTCATACCACCGGCGTGGCGACGCTGGCCGAAGACCTGACGCCAAAGCTGCTTGAATTTCAGCGTACGATCCTTCCAAAGGCGACCTCGATCGCCGTACTCCACAATCCTGCAAATCCGACGAATTCGGCGTTGCTGAAAGACCTTCGGGAACGTGCAGGCGCGCTGGGAATGTCCGTGGCAGCCATCGAAGTGCGCTCGCGAGAAGATCTCGAGGCCGCATTCGCAGCACTTCCGGCGCAACGCCCGGACGTGCTTCAGGTCATTTCGGATGCGGGCTTGTTCGATCTCATCGACCGCATCGCCGCATTGGCTCTCATGAACCGGCTTCCAACTTTCGCGACCAGCCCGGACTTCGCCAGATTGGGCGGTCTGATGGGTTATGGCGCTTCGCGCGAGACGCTTTATCTTCGGTCGACCTACTTCGTGAAGCGAATCCTTGACGGAGCCAACCCTGGCGATCTGCCCGTTGAGCAACCATCAAAAATCGAATTGTGGATTAACCTGAAGACGGCGAAAGCGTTGGACCTCACCATCCCTGCTTCGCTGCTCGCCACGGCGGATGAGGTGATCGAGTAGCCGTCATTGCCTCGCTTCGCTCGCAATGACGATCGTAGGATGCGCGGCAATCACATCCGGAAAAGGGACGATGTCGATGCAGAACCCGAGCATGTCTTGGCGCGGGAATGCGGAGGCGCGTCTTGTTCACCCGCCCCCCCAGGGCAGAGTGGACCGAATTACCCCAGCCGCACGCTGTCCCGCAGCCGCCGCTCGCCCTTGAGCAGCTTCTTCACCGCGGAGGAGGCGACGACCTCGCCATCGTTGGCGTAGGCCTCGTGGTTCTCCTCGATATCGTCGAGGCGATAGAGATAGTTGACCATGATGCCAGCGGACTCGCGCATGCCCTTCGCGGAGAGATCGCCGAGCCAGTCGATCCGCTCCAGCCGCGCGCCGTTGCCGAGATGGAAGCGCGCCACCGTATCGATCACGCGGCCCTTCGGGTTGCGCGCGCGCAGGAAATAATGCGCGGCAAGCGGCTCGACCACGCTGCGCAGCTGCGCGGCGACCTCCTCATGCTCGAACCACCTGGGATCGTCGAGCTGCTTCAGCAGCTCGCGCTCCTCTTCCGTGACCGGCACGTCGTTCGCCTGCGTCAGCCACTGCATGAAGTTCGGCACCGGCGACAGCGTCACGAAGGTGTCGAGCTTGGGCAACTCGCGGCGCAACTCCTCGACCACCTGCTTGATCAGGAAATTGCCGAAAGAAATGCCGCCGAGACCGCGCTGGGTGTTGGAGATCGAGTAGAACACCGCCGTGCGCGCCCGATCGATGGCGACAGGCTGGCGGTCGACCGCGAGCAGCGGCGCGATCGCGTTCGGAATCGTCGCGGTCAGCGCCACCTCGACGAAGATCAGCGGCGCGTCGGCAAGCGCGGGATGGAAGAATGCGTAACAGCGGCGGTCGGCGGGATCGATGCGGCGGCGCAGATCGTCCCAGTCGCGGATTTCATGCACGGCCTCGTAGCGAATGATCTGCTCGAGAATGTTCGCGGGCGTCGACCAGTCGATCCTGCGCAGCACGAGAAACCCCCTGTTGAACCACGAGCCGAGCAGATGCGCCACGTCGTGATCGACCGCGGCGAGATCCTTCCGGCCATCCATGTGAATGAGCAGATCGGCGCGCATGGCGACGAGATCGCTGGTGCCGTGCGGCGCGCGGTTGAGGCGGCGGATCAATTCCTGCCGCCGCGGCTCGGACGCAAAGTGCAAGAGGCTGCCGTTGCCGTCGCCGGGCTGGGCCTGCCACGCCTCGATCGCCTTGAGGAGCCTCGCTCCGATCCGGCCCGAAATCGCGCGCCAGCGCCTCGAAGAACACCAGCCGGGCGTTCGGATCGAGTTCGTGATAGCGGTCCAGCACCTCGCGCGCCATCGCCGTGCCCGTGGCCTCGCCGCGGCCGGACAGCAGCGCCTCGCACAATTCGATCAGGTCGGAGGCATCCTCCTTGCCATCGGCGGGTTCGCCACGCCGCAGCAGGCTGCGGCCGCGCTCGGAAATGGTCGACAGCAGGTCGGAGAAGAAGGCGTTGGCCATGGGGTTAGTTTAATCCGGGTCGCGCCGAATCCACCATTGGATTTAGGGCTAAGGTGTTCACAATCAAGCGGCGCGGCCTGGTTTCCAAAAATTCCGTCGGCGTCTTGCCCGTCACCTGCCGGAATGCGTGGGAAAACGCGGGGATACTGGCATAACCGAGATCGGCGGCGATTTGTTTCACCGAGGCGTTGGGCTGCGTCGACAGCCGTTCGATGGCGGAGGCTATTCGCGCGCGCTGGCACCAGCTCTTGAAGGAGAGTTGAGTCTCCGCGGAAAACAACCGCGACAGGGTCCGCGCCGAGGTGCCGACCTTGCGGGCGAGGTCCTCGATTTCATGCGCGGCGGCAGGCGCGCGCAGCACGATATCGGCGGCGCGGCGGCAGCGCGCCTCCTGCGGCAGCGGGATGAAGGTCGCGGAATCCTCGGCGCGGTCGAGCTCGAGCATGACGAGCTTGATCAGCAACGCCATGCGCTCCCGGCTCTTGCCGTCGTCGAACAGCGCGAGGATCGCCTGATGCAGCAGCGGCGAGACCCGCACCACGAATTCGCTGGCGAGGCTCGCGCCGTGGCGCTCGCGCTTCAGCCAGCCGACGTCGAAATACAGCGTGCGCATTTCGATATCGGCGAGCACGTCGATGGCATGCGTAAAGCGGGCAGGTACCCAGACCGCGCGGTCGGGCGGCACCAGCCAGCGTCCCTTCGGCGTCGTCACCTGCATCGTGCCCTTGGCGGCATAGACCAGCTGCGCCTCGCGATGCAGATGCGGTTCGAGCCGGGTGCCTTTCTTGTAGGGGACCGCAACCAGATGCACGCCGTCGCCGCTGCTGCGGTGACGGCCGGGGATAATGGCGAGTGGCCTCTCGGCGACAGTCATTGGCGGCATCCCGTCAGGATAAGACCGTATAACGCTAGTGGAGCGGATTTGACGTTCGCACCCCAGTTCACCGCGATTTCGATGCGAACGTCAAATCCAAAGCTCCACTGGCAAACTTATTTTGCTGGAGGTCCTTTTGATTTTAACATTCGCAAACATGCCAGCCTCACCGGAATGCGAATGTTAGAATTGGACCTCCAGGCCTTCAAATCAGGGAATGCTCCATGAACAGCCCCAGCCGGGTGATTGCCTTCGTCAATTCAGCGCATTTCATCGATCATTATGCGATGCTGATCTTCGCCGCCGCCGTCATCGTGATGGGGCCGGCGCTCGGCATGGCCTATTCGGAGCTGTTGCCCTATGCGACGCCGGGTTTCGTCGCCTTCGGCGCGGGCTCGCTGATCACCGGCTGGCTCGGCGACCGCTGGAGCCGGCGCCACATGATGGTGATCTTCTTCATCGGCATCGGCTGCGCGATGATTTCGGTCGGCTTCGTGCAGACGCCGCTGCAGCTCGGCGCGGCGCTGCTCGCGATCGGCATTTTCGCCTCGATCTATCATCCGGTCGGCACCGCGATGATCGTCTCCTACGCCGACAAGCTCGGCCGCGAGATGGGCTTGAACGGCGTCTGGGGCAATCTCGGCGTCGCGTCGTCGGCGCTGGTCACCGGCGTGGTCGGGCAATATCTCGGCTGGCGCTTTGCCTTCATCATCCCGGGTGTCGCGACCATCCTGCTCGGCATCGCCTTTGCGTTGATGGTGGTGCATGAGGATCGCAAGGGCACCAGGCAGGCGGCGGCGCAGGCCCGCGTTGCGAAAAAGGATATGTGGCGGGTGATCCTGTCGCTGCTGATCGTGGTGATCGCGATCTCCACCACCTTCAACGCGGTGACGGTGGCGCTGCCAAAGTTGTTCGCGGAGCGGCTCGAATTCACCAAGAGCCCGGCGCTGCTCGGCCTGATCGCGGCCTGCGTCTACGTGTTCGGGGCGATGACGCAGTATACCATCGGCAAGCTGCTGGATAAGCATTCGCTCAAGACGGTGGCGCTGCCGCTGTCGTTCGTACTCGCGCCGTTCCTGTATCTCGCCGCGACATTGTCGAACCTGCCGCTGATCCTGGTCTCGATCGGCATCGTGATGGGCGCGTTCGGGCAGGTTACGGTCAACGACGCGATGGTCGGCAAGTATACATCGGAGGAGTGGCGCTCGCGCGCTTACTCCGTGCGCTACTTCGTCGGCTTCACCGCGGCCGGCGCCTCTGTCGGCCTGGTCGCATGGCTTTACGAGCAGGGCGGCTTCGTCACCATGCTGCATGCGTTCGGCGCGCTCTGCGTGCTCGCGATCGTCGCGGCGCTGATCCTGCCGCGGGAGATTCCCACAGCTGCTGCACAGACGAATTGAGACCGGTCCTTGAGTGTCATCCACGATCCTGCACTCAAAGTCCTTCTCGATGGCTTGCATGCCAAAAGCGACGGCCAGATCGCTGAGCTCGAACGCTTTCAGGCCGGCCAAGCGAGCCATCCGTCAACGGATGACGAGATCAAGGCCTTTCGCAGCGACAAACTCGTCGCGCTCGACCGCGACAAGGCCGAGTTATGTTATCAGCTTTGTCGCGCGATCAATGCGCGCCGGATCGTGGAGATCGGCACGTCGTTCGGCGTCTCGACGCTTTATCTCGCCGCCGCCGTGCGGGACAATATCCGCGCCTCCGGCGGCGCCGGCGTGGTGATCGCCACCGAATATGAGCCGGCCAAGGCCAATGCCGCGCGGGCGCATTTCGAGCAAGCGGGCCTCAGCGATTTCATCGATCTTCGCGAAGGCGACCTGCGCGACACCCTTGGTGGCATCGAGGGCGCGGTGGATTTCATGCTGGTGGACATCTGGATCCGGATGGCGCGCCCCGCGCTCGAGCTGGTCACGCCCCGTTTGAGGCGGGGCGCCATCGTGATCTGCGACAACACCGCGCGCTTTCGCGCCGATTACGCGGACTATTTTGCGTTTCTCGAGTCGAACGGCTTTCGCACCATGACGTTGCCGTTCGACGGCGGCCTGGAACTATCGATATTTTGATTGCGTTCCACAATCACAGCGGCGAGCGCGGTCTGTCGGGCTTTCAGGGTTTGGTTGGCGCAGCCGCCTTCGCCCCGGCCGCGGCCTTCTTTTCGCTTCGCCGGTTCTCGAAACTCTGCACCACGACGAAGAACGCCGGCACGAACAGCACGGCGAGGCAGGTCGAGGCCAGCATGCCCGAGAACACGGTGATGCCGATCGACTTGCGTGCATTGGCGCCGGCGCCGGTGGCGAGCACCAGCGGCACCACGCCGAGGATGAAGGCGAACGACGTCATCAGGATCGGGCGGAAGCGCGCGCGTCCGGCTTCAACAGCTGAACTCCACGACCGACTTGCCCTTTTCGTGCAGTTCGAGCGCGACTTCCACGATCAGGATGGCGTTCTTGGCCGACAGCGCAATCAGCAGGATCAGGCCGATCTGGACATAGAGGTTGTTGTCGATCTTCAGGCCTTCCAGCACCGACATCGGCCCGAGCAGCGACAGCGGCACGGCGAGGATCACAGAGATCGGCGCGTACCAGCTTTCATATTGGCCGGCGAGCACGAGATAGACCAGCAGCATCGCAAGCCCGAACACGTAGTAGATCTGGCTGCCGACCGCCTTCTCCTGGTACGACATCGCCGTCCATTCATAGCCGGCGCCGTGCGGCAGCGTTTTTTCCGCGATCTGCTCCATCAAATCCAGCGACTGCCCGGAACTGTAGCCCTGCGCGGGCAGGCCGACGATGGTCGCAGTCGGATAGAGATTGTACAGGCTGATCAGCGACGGCCCGACCGTCGGCGTGATCCTGGCGACCGTGCCGATCGGGATCATGTCGCCGTTCGAATTGCGCACCGTCATGTTCTCGATGTCGCGCAAGGTCAGCCGGTACTGCGCGTCGGCCTGGGTGTAGACCTGGAACACGCGGCCGAACTTGTTGAACTGGTTGACGTAGGACGAGCCCATATAGGACGACAGCGCCGAGAAGATCTGGTCGGTGGTGACGTGCAGGGTCTGGGTCTTGATGCGGTCGATCTCGACGTCGAATTGCGGCACGGTGGCGCGGAACGGCGACTGCACGCGCTGCAACGCGCTCTGGCCCTGGGCGCTGCGCACCATCTCGCCGGTGATCGCCTGAAGCTTGGCGTAGTCGGTGTTGCCGTCGCGGAGTTCGACCTGCATGGCGAAGCCGGCGGCGTTGCCGATGCCCTGGATCGGCGGCGGCGGCAGCACGAGCGTTCGCGCCTCCATGATGGGCGCGACCTTGTCGTTCAGCCCATAGACCAGCGAGCGCAAGTCCTCGCCTTTGCCGCGCGAGTCCCAGTCCTTCAGGATGATGTAGGCGACACCGGCATTGGCGAGGCTCGCGCTGTTGTCCAGCGCGGAGATGCCGGCAATGGTGATGACCTGGGCGACGCCGGGCGCTTTGCCCACGATCTCGCTGACCTTGTCGAGCACCTTCTGGGTCCGGTCCAGCGCCGCGCCGTCTGGCAACTGCACCGCGGCGATCAGATAGCCCTGGTCCTCGATCGGCAGGAAGCCGGTCGGCACCTTCGACAGCCCGTAGCCGGCGATCGCGATCAGGATCAGCGCCACGCGACCACGGCGATCCCGGCATGCCGCGCCAGCGAGCCGATCAGCCGCGTGTAGCCGCGCTCCAACCGGTCATAGACGTTGTTGAAGCCGCGGTAGAAGAAATTGCGCTGCTCCGGCGGCACCGGCCGGCGCAGCCACAGCGCGCATTGCGTCGGCTTCAACGTCGCGGCGTTGACGGCGGAGAGCAGGGCGGTGGCGGCGATCACCAGCGCGAACTGCGCATAGATGCGCCCCGTCAGTCCCGGCAGGAACGAGGCCGGCAGGAACACCGAGATCAGCACCAGCGTGATGCCGACGATCGGCGCGAACAACGCGTCCATCGCCTTGATCGCGGCGTCGTGGCCGGACATGCCCTGCTCGATATTGTGCGCGGCGCCCTCGACCACGACGATGGCGTCGTCGACCACGATGCCGATCGCGAGCACGATCGCAAACAGCGTCGACAGGTTGATGGTGAAGCCGAGCGCGGCCATCGCGGCGAACGCGCCGATGATGGTGACCGGCACGGTGGTCGCCGGCACCAGCATGGCGCGCCAGTCCTGCAGGAACACCAGGATCACGATCAGCACCAGCAGGCCGGCTTCGATCAGGGTCTTGTAGACCTCTTTGATCGAGGCGTTGACGAATTTGGTGGTGTCGAACGGCGTGTCGTACTTCATGCCTTGCGGGAAGGCCTTCGCCAGCTCCGCCATCTTCTTCTCGACGGCGTGCTCGACCTCCAGCGCGTTGGCGCCGGGCGACTGGAACACGCCGATCCCGGTCGCGGGCTGCTTGTTCAGCGAGAAAATCTGGCTGTAGGTCTGCGCGCCGAGTTCGACCCAGCCGACGTCGCGCACGCGCGACACGTCGCCATTGTTGCCGGTCTTGACGATGATGTTCTCGAACTCGCTGGCATCGTCGAGCCGGCCGTTGACATTGAGCGTGATCTGGAAGGCTTGTCCCGGCGGCGTCGGCGGCGTGCCGATCTGGCCGGAGGTGACCTGCTGGCTCTGCTGCTGGATCGCCTGCACGACGTCCTGCGGCATAAGCCCGCGCGATTGCAGCTTGTTCGGATCGAGCCAGATCCGCATCGAGTATTGCCCGGCGCCGAACACGGTGACGTTGCCCACGCCCGACAGCCGCGACAGCTCGTCCTTCAGATTGAGTGTGGCGTAGTTACTGAGATAAAGGCTGTCGAATTTCGAATCCGGCGAGGTCAGCGTCACGAACAGCAGGATCGAAGTCGATTTCTTCTGGACCGTCACGCCCTGGTTCTGCACCGACGAGGGCAATTGCGAGAGCGCGGCGGAGACGCGGTTCTGCACCAGCACCTGCGCGAAGTTGAGGTCGGTGCCGATCTTGAAGGTGACCGTCAGCGTGTAGGTGCCGTCGGCGCCGCTGTAAGACTGCATGTAGATCATATCTTCGACGCCGTTGACCTGCTGCTCGATCGGCAGCGCCACGGTATCGATCACGGTCTTGGCGCTGGCGCCGGGATAGCGCGTGGTCACCTGGACGGTCGGCGGCACCACGTCGGGATATTGTGCGACGGCGAGATTGAACAACGCCACGCCGCCGATCAGGACCATCAGGATGGCGATGACGTTGGAGAGGACCGGCCGCTCGATGAAGAATTTGGAGATCATGGGCCGGCCTTACTTGGACGTCTTGGGGTCGTCTGCTTTCGGAGGCTCGATCGTCTGCAACTGCGGATCAACCTTCTGGCCGGGGATGGCGCGCAACAGGCCGCCGATCACCACGCGGTCGTCGGGCTTCAGTCCCTCCTCGATCACCCGGAGCGTGCCTTCGATCTGGCCGGGCCGCACCTTGCGCTGCTCGACGATGTTGTCCTTGTTCACGACCAGCACGTAGCGGCCGCCCTGGTCGCTGCCCTGCGCCGTATCAGGAACGAGCAACGCATTCTGCTCCTGATCGAACGGCACGCGGACCCGCACGAAGAACCCGGGCAACAGCACGCGGTCGGGATTGGGGATCACGCCGCGCACGACCAGCGTCCCGGTCGACGCGTTGATGGTGGGCGAGGCGTAGTCGAGGTTGCCTGCATGCGGATAGCCATCCTCGGTCTGCAGGCCGACCTGCACCGGAAGGCGCGTCAGATCAGCCGAACTCATGCCGCGGCGGCGAGCTTCGGCGCGTACCTTGAGGACGTCCTGTTCGTTGACGTTGAAGTTCACATAGATCGGGTCGAGCGCCACGATGGTGGCAAGCTGCGTCGGCGGCGAGGCCGCGCCGACGAGTTCGCCGACCGACACCATGTGCGCGCTGACGACGCCGTCGAACGGCGCCACTACCTTGGTGTAGCCGTAATTGACTTCGGCGATCCTGGTGTTGGCCTGCGCCTGCTGCAGATTGGCTTGCGCGTTGTCGCGCGTCGAGGTCGATGTATCCAGCGTGGCCACCGATACCGCCTGTTTCGCCACCAAGATCGGTCTGGCGCTTGAAGTCGGCCTCAGCCTGCTTCAACGAGGCCTGCGCGCCGGCTTCCGCGGCCTGCGCCTGATCGAGCTTCAGCTTGTAGGTCTCGGGCTCGATCGTGAACAGCGTGGTGCTCTCCTTGGCAAAAGTACCGTCCTTGTAGTCGATCGAGGCGAGGAAGCCCTGCACCCGCGCCACCAGGTCGACGGACTTGATCGCCGCGGTGTTGCCGGTCGCTTCGAGATAGCGCGTGATCGGATGTTGCAAAGGCGTTGCAACCTCCACCTTGGGCGGCGGCGGTGCTACGTAAGTGTTTTGATCGCATCCGGCGAGGAGAGGAAGCGCAAGCGCCGCAATGGCAAGCCAGCTGACATGCGTAACGCGCCCGGCGTTTTCAGGATCGGGTGCAAGCTTCATCGCGCGGCCCCATTGTTCTTTTCCCACACTCTGAATAGCAACAATCCGCGTCGCGTGGAACCCGAAAGCGGTGGCCGGCACTGTGACTTCATTGCAGTGCGATCCGTACGTCGCAGACCGTGACAATTTTATCGTTTCGCGCGATTTCGAACTTTCGTCGCGCGGTCCGATCGGGAAGAATGTGGCATACAAGGCCAACAACAAGACGAACCGGGAGGAAGAGCATTCCATGTGCAGTCGAATCTTGCCGCATGCGGCGGCGCTTGTGCTCGGGGCCGCGCTGATGGCGGCGCCCGCTTTTGCCGACGGTTTGAAGGATGAGATCGCGCCGACCGGAAAGTTGCGCGTCGCGATCGGGGTCAGCGCCGCCGGCGGCGCCTATTGGTCCAGGAAGACCGAGGGCGGCTATGCCGGCGTGCCGGTCGATCTCGGCAAGGACATGGCGGCGCAGCTCGGCGTGCCCGTCGAATATGTGCCCTATACGAACTCGGGAAATATCACAGATGCCGCATCGAGCGGCGCCTGGGACGTCACCTTCCTGCCGCAGGATGCCGAGCGCGAGACCAAAATGTTGTTCGGCCCGGTCTATGAGGTTGCGGATGCGACCTACATCGTCAAGGCGGGATCGCCGATCAAGGACTTTGCGACGCTCGATCAGCCCGGCGTCAAGGTTGCGGCGGTCAACGGCACCACGACCATGCGCGGCGCGCAGGCGCATCTGAAGAACGCAAAAGTCACGGGCTACCAGACCTATGACGAGATCGAGAAGCTGCTGAAGGGCGGCGAGATCGACGCCTTCGCACTGTCGCGCGACCAGCTCACCGAGATGGCGAAGAAGATTCCGGGCACCAAGGTGCTGGACGAGACCTTCAAGAAGACGGTGACCGCGGTCGCGGTCCCGCTCAACCACCCGCAGTCGCTGGCCTTTGCCAGGAAGTTCATGGCTGATGCGATCGCCAACGGCACGATGCGCAAGGCCTATGACAATAACGGTTTGAAGGGGAAGCCGATCAGGACGGAGTAGCTACGAATTGACGTGCACGAAGTCGCGCAGCAGCGGATAGATCTCGTTATTCCACTTCTTGCCCGAGAACACACCGTAGTGGCCGACGCCGGCCTGCATGTGATGCACCCGGCGATAGGCACGCACGCCGGTGCAGAGGTCTTGGGCTGCGAGCGTCTGCCCGATCGAGCAGATGTCGTCCTTCTCGCCCTCGACCGTCATCAGGCCCATGCGCCTGATCGCGGCGGGATCGACCTGCCTGCCGCGATAGGTCAGCTTGCCCTGCGGCAGCAGATGCTCCTGGAATACGTCGCGCACGGTCTCGATATAAAACTCCGCCGGCAGGTCCATGACCGCGAAATACTCGTCGTAGAACGTCTTGATCTGCTCGGCCTTCTCCGTCTCGCCCTTCACCAGATGATTGTGCAGGTCGAGGTGTTGCTTGATGTGCCGCTCGAGATTCATCGAGACGAAAGCGGTGAGCTGCACGAAGCCGGGATAGACTTTCCGCAGCGCGCCCTTGCACTGCACCGGCACGTAGTTGATCAGATTGTCCTCGAACCAGCTTATGGGTTTCGACTTTGCGAATTCGTTGACCTTGGTCGGCAAAATACGCGTGTCGATCGGTCCCGCCATCAAGGTCAACGTCGCCGGGCGCGAGGGATGATCGTCCTCGCACATGATCGCGGCAGCCGCGAGCGCCGACACCGACGGCTGGCAGATCGCCACCAGATGAGGCCGCGGGCCGAGCTGGCCGAGGAAGTTGATGACATGCTCGCAATAGTCGTCGAGCCCGAACCGTCCTGCGCCTACGGGAATATCGCGCGGGTTATGCCAGTCGGTGATGTGGACGTCGTGATCCTGCAGCAGCGTCTTCACGGTGCCGCGGAGCAGGGTGGCGAAATGTCCGGACATCGGCGCCACCAGCAGAAGCTTCGGCTGCTCGGGCCCGTCCTCCTTTGCAAAGCGCAGCAGCGAGCCGAACGGCGTTGCGTGGACGATCTCCTCCTTCACCGCGAGCTCGCGATTTCCGACCATCACCCGGTCGATGCCGTAGGCCGGGCGCGCATAGGTCAGCGACGAGCGCGAGATCAGCTCCAGCGCGGCGGCGAGCCGCCCGAACACTTTGTCGGAGACGCCCTGCGGCACCAGGTTGAGATAGCGCAGTGCGGATGCGGCGCCCGACCGCCATGGCTCCGTCAGGTCCATGTGGTTCTGATAGGCCTGGTACATCATTGACATCATTCAGGTCCGCCCGCGCTTTCCCCCTGTTGCCATGCAATATCAAAGCCAAAGCCGAGCCCTCCCGCCCAGCAAATTGGCATGTCGCTTGCTGCAGAATGCCGGGAGCCCAAGCAATGGGCAGGGCCATGCGCCCGGAAAGCGTGCGGCGTTTGAGGGAGAGCCAATGGCAAAGGCGACACTGACCATCAGCAGCAAGAACTACTCGTCCTGGTCCTTGCGCGGCTGGCTATTGACCAGGTTTTCAGGCCTGCCGTTCGACGAGATCACGACCTCGCCGGACGATGCCTCGGCGCGGGCCGAAATCCTGCTGCTGTCGCCGACCATCCTGGTGCCGTGTCTGCGGCATGACGGCGCCACCATCTGGGATACGCTGGCGATCGGCGAATATCTCAATGAGACCATGCCGGAAGCCGGGCTGCTGCCGGCCGACCGCATCGAACGCGCGCATTGCCGCTCGATCTGCGGTGAAATCCACTCCGGCTTCACCACACTGCGCGCGTCGCTGCCGGTCAACATCAAGGGGCATTTCCCGAACTTCAAGATCTGGACCCGCGCGCAGGCCGACATCGACCGCGTCTGCACCATCTGGCGGGAGTGCCTGGCGACATCGGGCGGGCCGTTCCTGTTCGGCGAGCGCACCATGGCGGACGCGATGTATGCGCCCGTCGTGACCCGATTTGCGACCTATGACGTGAAACTCGATCAGCGCCTGACCACCTACGCGGACACCATCATGAACATGCCGGAGATGGCGGAATGGATCGGTGCCGCCAAGGCGGAGCCGGAAGAGATCGAGGAGCTCGAGGTCGAATATTAGGCAAGTGCTTGCCTGTTTGACGGGCGCGGATGCCGGCAGGGCGGACCGGCGAATGGGGATTCATTCTCGCGCGCCCGGCTTTCGCGCTCACGGATCGATTGCCGCATCGCAGCGCGGCTGGCGCGATTTTCGCATGGCACAATCAAGCGCGAACGCGACGATGCGACGCTGCCGAAAATTTGGACGCTCGTGACGATCGCGGTCGCACCTCATAACAGGTGGAGGCCGTCATGAATCAGCACGCCGTCGTCAAAACATTCTCCCACGTCAAACCAGGCGATACCGACTTCACGGGCGAAGGCCTGCGGGAGTTCTTCCTGTATCGCGACCTCGGCATCGCCAAGGCCACCGGTGGGCAGGTGATCTGCCATCTGGTGAAGGCCAATCCCGATTGCCCGCCGGTCGACGGCACCGGCTGGCATCGTCACGACTGCGAATTCCAGATCGTCATCATGATGAAGGGCTGGGCGCGCTTCATGTACGAGGACAAGCCGACTTTGGTGCAGGCCGGCGACGTCGTGCATCAGCGCCCGGGCATCACGCACTATCTCTACGACTACTCGCCGGACATGGAATACATGGAGATCGTCAGCCCCGCCGATTTCAAGACCGTCGACATGCCGCCGGCCACCGACAAGGTGCCGCCGGTCACGCCGTGGAAGTGACGATCATGTCGTCGGCGGAGGAGTTAACCCTTGTGTTCGGCCGCTGGCTGCATCCACTCATCTTGGTCCTAAGTGTGGTGCGCCGCCTGAAGCTGTCGTCGATATCTAGCCGTGAACAAGTGAGTACGAGGGCAAACCACTGATTCGGGCGCGGTTCGTTCGCACCGCGTTCCAAACCTTAAGCATGCGCCGCGCGCCGTCGCATTTTGAAACAGAAAGCGCTATTTCGCGCTCTGCAGGCGCGGAAACCGCCAGGCGATCACGGTCGCCTCCAGCGCGCCGCCGGATTGGTGATTGCGCCACTGGCCATCGGCATAAGAGCAGGCGAACGGCAACTGATAGGTGCCGCTCTGGTCCTCGCACAGCACCTGGACTGGCGTCCCTGGCGGCGGCGCCCCTGCGCCATCGAATTCAGCCAATCGTCGTTCGCGCGTTGCCATGGCAAAGTTCCCCGTCTGCGCGGCGCGCCCACGCCGCATGTTGTCGCCCGCCCGCATTGTGGAAAATGACAACGCCGGAATAAGGTATCAATGTGATGGCGCGGGCGCGGCGCGCACTCTGCGAGCAATTTGCCGTGATGAGCCTGTTTCAGCTGGAGATTTTTCGATGACCGGACGGATTTTCGTCGCCGGATTGGCGCTGATCGTGCTGGCGCAGGTACCGGCGCCTGCATTGGCGCAGGACATTCCCGGGATCGAAATCTGCACGGTCGAGAAGACCATGGAACGGCGGACCTCCTGCCTGCAGAGCAATGTCGATTTCCTGCAGAAGACCATCACCAAATTGACGATCGATCATCAGCAGAAGATCGACGCCGCGAACCGGCAGATCGAGGCGCTGAAGGCGATGGTCGCGGGCTTGCAGAAGGCGATCGCCGATTTGCAGGCCGCGCACAAGCAGTTGGCCGACGATGTGAAGGCGCAGCCCGCAAAAGGCGCGAATGCGCCGGGCAACGAAGCGCCGCCGGCGAAGAAAGACAAATGACCGCGCGCCCTCACGACACGCGGTATTTCTCCATGACGTCGCGGTCCGGCTCATAGCCGAGACCGGGGCCTTGCGGCACGGCGATGTCGCCATTGGCATCGGCGTCGATGTGGTTGCCCCAGAGCGACGCGGCGCGCTTCATGTAGAACACTTCGATCAGGCCTTCGTCGCGCACCGACATCAAATGCAGCGTCGCGAGAAAGCCCGGGCCGAAATAGGGCGAATGCGGAATGATCTTGACGCCGAGCCGATCGCCAAGCGCCGCCACCTTCATGAATTCGGTGATGCCGCCGACCTTGATCACCGATGGCTGCGCGTGGCTGACGGCGCCGGCCTCCATCATCTGGCGGAATTGATAGACGGTGCAGGCGTTCTCGCCGGCGGCGATATCGAGGCCGCCCTTGCTTGCGCACCTCGGCCAGTGTCGCGAAATCCTCCGGCGGCCACACCGGCTCTTCCAGGAAGGTCGGCGCGGCGTCGCGGCAGGCATGCGCGAAGGCGATCGCGTCGGCCCCTGAGAGCGGGCAGTTCATGTCGACCATCAGCGGCACGCCGGGGCCGATCGCCTCGCGCGCGGCAAACACCGCAGGCAGCGTGGTTTCGTGCAGCTTGATCGCGGAATAGCCGAGGCTGCGCGCCGTCCTGCATTCGCCGGCGATATGCTCTGGCTTGCCGATGCGCAGCAGGCTGGCATAGGCCGGAATCTTCGCGCGCCTGGCGCCGCCGATCAGCCGATGCAGCGGCACGCCCTCGATCTTGCCGGCAAGATCCCACAGCGCGATGTCGAGACCGGAGATCGCGAACATCGTGATGCCGTAACGGCCGAACAGATGCAGGTTGCGCTGCACCTGCTCCATGAAGGCCGGGATGCCGGCGGCGTCGGGCACCTCCTGGCCGCGCGCCTGCGGCGCAATCATCTCCGTCGACCGCCGTGCAGGTCGTACGCGGACAGACGTAAGCGAACGCATCGCCCCAGCCGGTGAGGCCGCCATCGGTCACGACCTCGACAACGACCATGTCGAGCGCGGAGATCGCGGAGGCGCCCTGGCGAAAGCTCGCGGGTCCCGCGTCATAGGGAATGCGGATGTGATGGGCGCGGACGTCGGTGATTTTCATGGGGTGTCTCTCTTGTCTCGGTGCGTAGCGAGTGGAGAAGTAGGGTGGGCAAAGGCGCGTCGGCGCCGTGCCCACCATCCTAATTGTGACTAGCGAGGGTGGGCACGCTTGCGCTTTGCCCACCCTACGAAGCTGAGAACCGTTACGACCCCTTCTCGCCCGACATCAGCGGACCAAAGCAGCTCCCAGCTCTCGCCCTTGAAGCGCATCATCTGCAATTGCTCGAGCGGTGCGAAGTCGGTCGGGCTGGTCTTGATCTTGGTGCCCGGCAGATAGATGCCGATCTCGAAGTTGAGATTGGCGGCCTGCTTCATGACGTTCTCGCGGGTGAGATCGTCGCCGCACTGCTTCAAGACCTGCTCGAGACCCTTGGCGACGCCATAGGCGAATACGGTGGAGGCATCGTCCTGATCGCCTTCGGGATACCATTTGGTCATGAACGCCCGCCATTCGTTCATGGCCGGGTCGCTCTTCCAGGTCGGGATCCTTGGGGTCCTTCAGATAGGCGGTGGTGAGAATGCCCTGATCGTTCTCATAGCCGGCCGGCTTCATCACGCTGCCGATCGAGCCCGATACGTTGGTGAGGAAATGCACCGGATGCCAGTTCAACTCGCCGATCTTCTTGATCGCTTGCGCGGCGAATTTCGGCGTCGCGATGTTGAGGAAGATGTCGGGATTGGCGCCCTTGATCTGCACCACCTGCGAATCCACCGTCGGCGCCGAGGTCTCGTAGGACGACTTCGATCAGCGATCAGCTTGTTGGCCTGATCGCCGAGGCCGTCGCGCAGGCCGATCACGTAGTCTTTGCCGAAATCGTCGTTCTGATAAAGGATGCCGATGGTCTTGCCCGGAAGCTCCTTCAGGATGTAGGCGGCGTAGATGCGCGCCTCGGTCTGGTAGTTCGGCTGCCAGCCCATGGTCCACGGGAAATTCTTCGGGTCGTTCCATTTCGCCGCGCCGGTCGAGACGAACAGCTGCGGCACCTTCTTGGCGTTCATGTATTTCTGGATCGCGCTGTTCGACGGCGTGCCCAGCGGATTGAAGATCAGCAACACCTCGTCGGATTCGACGAGCTTGCGCGCCTGCTCGACGGCCTTCGGCGGCGAATAGGCGTCGTCATAGGAGATGAAGTTGATCTTGCGGCCGTTGATGCCGCCTTCCGAGTTGATCTTGTTGAAATAGGCGGCCTCGGTCTTGCCGATGGTGGCGTAGGCGGACGCCGGTCCCGAATACGGCATGATGTTGCCGATCTTGATCTCGGTGTCGGTCGCGCCCGGATCGTATTTCTTCTGTGCCTGGGCGGTGGTTGCGAGTGCGGTTGCGATGATGGCGGCAAACGCGATTTTCTTGGCGTCTCCGAAGACACGGTTGTGCATTGTCGTCCTCCCTGGTGCCCGCGGCTACCTTTGCTGGCTTGTCGAGCCGTCGGACCGAATGCGCTGTCCAGTATGCACGATTGGCATGACCTTGCCAGCAACTGCGTTGCCGTTATTTTCCGCAATGCGGAAGGAAGGCGGGTGGCGGCGCCGTCGGCATCGCGTCGCAAGCGCAAGGACTGTCAAACGCGGATGCGGCAAAGCGCGCATGATGTTTCTGCTTCGAGCAAAGGTCCTTGATCCATGAATCCCGCGCAAAAGGCGCTCTGGTACATCGAAAGCCATCTCGCCGAGCCGCTGACGCTCGACGAGATCTCGAACGTCGCGGGCGTCTCGCGCTTCCACATGGTGCGCGCCTTTGCCGCCGCGACCGGCTCCTCGGTGATCCGCTACGTGCGTGCCCGGCGCCTCACCGAGGCGGCGCGCGCGTTGGCGGCCGGCGCGCCCGACATTCTCCATGTCGCGCTGGATTCAGATTACGGCTCGCATGAAGCATTCACCCGCGCGTTCCGCGATCATTTCGGCGTCACGCCCGAGACGGTCCGCGCCACGACGTGCATCGACAAGCTCAAGCTGCAGGAGCCGATCCTCATGGAATCCACCGCATTCGATCATATCGCGCCGCCGCGTTTCGAGACCGGTAAGGCCATGCTGGTCGCCGGCCTTGGCGAGCGCATCAGCTTCGACAACAGTGCCGTTATTCCCGGCCTGTGGGCGCGCTTTCATCAGCACGTCCATGACCTTCCCGGGCGGATCGGACAGCTCGCCTATGGCGTCTGCACCAATGGCGACGACACCGGATATTTCGATTACATCGCCGCCGTCGAGGTCGCTGATTTCTCCGGCCTGCCGCGCGACTTCAGCCGGGTGCGCATCCCGGAGCAGCGCTACGCGGTCTTCTCCCACACCGACCACATCTCGACCATCCGGCGCACCATCAGCAGCGATCTGGAATCACTGGCTGCCGTCCTCCGGCCACAAGCTGGCGGATGCGCCGAATTTCGAGCGCTATGACGAGAAATTCGATCCGGTCACCGGCAATGGCGGGCTCGAAATCTGGGTGCCGATCAAAACATAGCGTTTTCAAGCGAAGTGGGTACCGGTTCGCGTAAAGAAAACGCGTCAAACTAAATACACCTAGTTGCAACTCTGCTTTGCGGAGGCCCCAGCTTGCTTGGCAAGCGCGGGCGGCTTTGCCATAATTTCAGGCAACCAATTGCCTGTGCGGGATCGCCCGCCTGTCGCCAAAACAAGCGGGAGGATTCTTATGGCCAATATTCGCGTGCTCGCCACCGGCCTGGAGTTTCCGGAAGGACCGGTGGCGATGCCGGACGGCTCGGTGGTGCTGGTCGAAATCCGCGGGCAGCGGCTGACGCGGGTTCATCCCGACGGCCGCAAGGAGATCGTCGCGCATATTCCGGGCGGTCCGAACGGCGCCGCGCTCGGTCCCGACGGCAAGATGTATGTCTGCAACAATGGCGGCTTCACCTGGATTCCGACCCGCAACATGATCATGCCGGGCCCGCAGCCCGAGGACTATCAGGGCGGTTCGATCCAGCGCATCGATCTGCAGAGCGGCAAGGTCGAAACGGTCGTGTCCAGATGTGGCGAGCATGGTTTGCGCGGGCCGAACGATCTCGTGTTCGACAAGCAGGGCGGGCTGTGGTTCTCCGATCTCGGCAAGCGCCGCGCGCGCGACATGGATGTCGGCGCGTTCTATTACGTCAAGCCTGGCATGAAAGAGATCGTCGAGGCCGTGCACGGCGTATTGCCCGCCAACGGCATCGGCCTGTCGCCGGACGAGAAGACCGTCTACATCGCGGAGACGCCGACCGCGCGGCTGTGGGCCTACGAGGTCTCGGAGCCCGGCACGATCAAGCCGCGCGACGTGATCTATCGCGGCGAGCGCGGCAAGCCGATCGCAGGCCTCGGCGGTTACCAGATGTTCGACTCGCTCGCGCTGGAGGCGAACGGCAATGTCTGCGTCGCCACGCTGATCTCGGGCTGCATCTCCGTGATCGCGCCCGACGGCGCGCTGGTCGAGCAGGTGCCGACCGGCGACCGCGTCACCACCAATATCGCTTTCGGCGGCGAGGGGCTGAAGACCGCCTACATCACGCTGTCCGGCAAGGGCGAGCTGATTGCGATGGACTGGCCGCGGCCCGGATTGCCGTTGAATTTTTTGAAATCGGTAATCGTCATTGCGAGGAGCGAAGCGACGAAGCAATCCAGACCGTTTCCGCGGATACCGTTCTGGATTGCTTCGCTTCGCTCGCAATGACGGCGAGAGGAGATACTGATGCCCTGGCCTGAACCCGTTACGCTCCGCGGCGCGCATGCGCGGCTGGAGCCGCTGTCGCACGATCATCACGCGGGGCTGGTGGAGGCTGTCAAAGACGGCGAACTCTACAAGCTCTGGTACACCTTCGTGCCGACGCCGGATGCCATGACCAAGGAGATCGACCGCCGCCTCGGCCTGCAGAAAGTGGGCTCGATGACGCCGTTCACGGTCTACGATGCCGACGGCAAGATCGCCGGCATGACCACCTATATGAACGTCGATGCGGCGAACCGCCGCGTCGAGATCGGCTCGACCTGGTATGCCAGGCGCGTGCAGCGCAGTCCGCTCAACACGCAGTGCAAATTGCTGCTGCTGACGCACGCTTTCGAGGTGATCGACTGCATTGCGGTCGAGTTCCGTACCCATTTCTTCAATCAGCCAGAGCCGGCGCGCGATCGAGCGGCTCGGCGCCAAGCAGGACGGTATTTTGCGCAGCCATCAGGTTGCGCCGAACGGCACGCTGCGCGACACTGTGGTCTTCAGCATCATCGCGGCCGAGTGGCCGACGGTGAAGGCGCATCTGACCTATCAACTCAACGAAAAGCCGCGGGAGTAACCCGCGCGACAAACAAGAAGCACAGGGCGATGGAAACGTTCGATTATGTGATCGTGGGCGCCGGCTCGGCCGGCAGCGTATTGGCCAACCGCCTGAGCGAGGACCCCGGCACCACCGTCTGCGTGCTCGAGGCCGGTCCGCGCGACTGGCATCCCTACATCCATCTGCCGGCCGGCTTCATCAAGACGTTCCACATGAAGAGCGTGAACTGGGCCTACCAGCAGGAGCCCGGTCCCTACACCGGCGGCCGCAGCATCTATGCGCCGCGCGGCAAGACGCTCGGCGGCTCGTCCTCGATCAACGGCCACATCTACAACCGCGGCCAGCGCCAGGATTTCGACACCTGGGCGCAGATGGGCAATCGCGGCTGGGGCTACACGGACGTGCTGCCTTACTTCAAGCGGATGGAGCGGCGGGTCGGCGAGGGCGAGGACACCTATCGCGGCCGCGAGGGGCCGCTCACGGTCACCACGATGGAGTGGCGCGACCCGCTGTGCGAGGCCTTCATGGCCGGCGCGATGAGCTTGGGCATCCCGCGCAATCACGATTACAACGGCGCGATCCAGGAAGGCGTCTCCTACGCCCAGCGCACCATCCAGAACGGCCTGCGCATGAGCGCGGCGAAAGCATTCCTGCATCCGGCGCGCAAGCGGCCGAATGTCGACGTGCGCACCCACGCGCACGTCACCAACATCATCTTCGACGGCAAGCGCGCGGTCGGCGTGCGCTATCTCCGCGGCGGCAAGGGCGGCACGCCGGTCGAGGTGCGCGCCAACAAGGAAGTGATCCTGTCCGGCGGCGCCTACAACTCGCCGCAGGTGTTGCAACTGTCCGGCGTCGGCTCGCCGGAGCTGTTGCGCTCGCACGGCATCGAGGTGCGTCATGCGCTGCCGGGCGTCGGCGAGGGCCTGCAGGATCACTACGCGCCGCGCTCGGTGGCGCGGGTGAAGAACATCATGACCATCAACGAGCTCCGCCAAGGGTGGCACCTCTGGGTCGAAGCGCTGAAATGGGCCACGACGCGGCGCGGGCTGCTGTCGCTGTCGCCGACCATGGTCTATTGCTTCTGGCACTCCGGCGAAACCACCGAGAGCTCGGATCTGCAGATCACCTTCACCCCGGCGAGCTACAAGGAGGGCGTGCAGGGCGCGCTCGAGGATTTGCCCGGGATGACGTGCACCTCATGGCAGCAGCGGCCCGAAAGCCGCGGCTATGTCCGTATTCGCTCCAGCGATCCCTTTGCGCCGCCGATCATCCAGACCAACTATCTCACGGCCGAGCTCGATCGCCGCGTCGTCGTCGCCGGCATGAAGCTGGCGCGGCGGCTGCTCAAGTCCGAGCCGCTCGCGCCATATTACGACTATGAGGATTTCCCGGGGCCGAAGGTGCAGAGCGACGAGGAACTGCTCGCCGCCGCCACCCAACGCGGCACCACCACCTTCCATCCCGGCTGCACCTGCCGCATGGGCCCGGCCGACAGCCCCGCGTCCGTGGTCGACGATGAGCTTCGCGTGCATGGCCTGCAAGGCCTGCGCGTGATCGACGCCTCGATCATGCCGCGCATGATCTCGGCGAATCTCAATGCCTCGACCCTGATGATCGCCGACAAGGCGAGCGACCTGATCCGCGGCAAAACGCCGATGGAGGCGACGAAGCTGCCGGAAGCGGCAGTAGCTTAGGAAAGCCGCTCATGCACCGGACACGGCGCAGGTCGGTGGATCCAAAAATCCCGTCCGCGTTTAATGGCTGCTACGCGCTCAAGATAATTGCGCTGAGCGCCTTGCTGATTTTGTCTTTCAAGCCGATCGTTGCCGCTGAACGAGACAAGAGTGCGCCTGAAGCCGTCTTTGATTGCTGGGAGCCCGATCGCGTTTTCAAACAATGTGCGGTGGCGCGTAGCGATGGGCAGCCGCGTTTTACGCCCGGCTATTTATCCCGGCTTGAGTTCGATTTCGACGGACTCGCTTCCGTCTTGCTGCTCGATGCGGCCAATACGCAGAAGCATCAGTGGTTCTACGTTCGACGGAGCGGGATGCCGGTGCCGGTTGAATCATTCGACAACGGCCCGGATCCATTTAACGACGGCCTCGCGCGCTCACGGGTCGGGGGAAAGACCGGATACATCGACCGGCGGCTCAACCTGATAATCCCGGCCAAATACGATGGAGCCTACCCGTTCGAGCAAGGAGTTGCGGTCGTTTGCCAGGCGTGTGTGATCGTTTCCGATGGCACGCATAGCTGGTACGAGGGCGGACAGTGGGGACGTATTGATCGCAGAGGTCGCGTCGTAACGCCGTTCCACGCCTGGGAGAAAGGTCAGTAGCGCACGACTGGCTTTTCACCCATCCTGCGCTCTCAAGCTTTGCAGAACGCTGAAGTCTAAACTTCGCGCCGGCTCAAAAACGCCAGCCGCTCGAACAGATGCACGTCCTGCTCGTTCTTGAGCAGCGCGCCGTGCAGCGGCGGGATCAGCTTGCGCGGGTCGCGCTCCCTCAGCATCTCCGGCGTGATGTCCTCGTTGAGCAAGAGCTTCAGCCAGTCGAGCAGTTCCGAGGTCGACGGCTTCTTCTTCAGGCCGGGCACCTCGCGCACCTCGAAGAAGATGCGCAGCGCCTCCTCGACCAGCCGCTTCTTGATGTTCGGGAAGTGCACGTCGACGATCTTGTTCATCGTGTCGACGTCGGGAAACTTGATGTAGTGGAAGAAGCAGCGGCGCAGGAACGCGTCCGGCAATTCCTTCTCGTTGTTCGAGGTGATCATCACGATCGGGCGCAGCTTCGCCTTGATGTTCTCGCCGGTCTCGTAGACGAAGAACTCCATGCGATCGAGTTCGAGCAGCAGGTCGTTCGGAAATTCGATGTCGGCCTTGTCGATCTCGTCGATCAGCAGCACCGGGCGCTGCTCCAGCGTGAACGCGTCCCACAGCTTGCCGCGCTTGATGTAGTTCTTGATGTCCTACACGCGCACATCGCCGAGCTGGCTGTCGCGCAGCCGCGACACCGCGTCGTATTCGTAGAGGCCCTGCTGCGCCTTGGTGGTGGACTTGACGTGCCAGGTGATCAGCGGCGCCTTGATCGCCTTCGCCACTTCCTCGGCGAGCACCGTCTTGCCGGTGCCGGGCTCGCCCTTGATCAGCAGCGGACGCTCCAGCATGATCGAGGCGTTGACGGCGATCTTGAGATCGTCGGTCGCGACGTAGTCCTTGGTACCGGTGAATTTCATCGAGCCTTTGCCTTGATGTTTTGAGCGCAGTCGTTGCGGTCCGCCTTAGCAGGAAATGGCGGCCAGTACAGCCTCTGTTGCAGGAATAGGGCGATTGCGTTATGCGCGGCGAACCAATGAGAGGATGACGAGGATGATCACGGCGCCGATGGTGGCGTCCAGGATCGAGCCGAGCGTGCCGGCAGCCAGCACGACGCCGAGTTGCGGCAGCACCCAGCTTGCGACCAGCGCGCCGAGGATACCGATAACGATATTGCCGATCAGGCCGAAGCCGGCGCCACGCACGATCAGGCCCGCCAGCCAGCCGGCGACCGCGCCGATGATGAGTGCTGCGATGATGCCCATTGAAAAATGCCCCCTCTCGAATGCCCTGTCGGGCGTCATACTAGTGGAAAAAGCATACCGGTCTAGGCCCGC
Source organism: uncultured Alphaproteobacteria bacterium (assembly GCA_963732085.1). GTDB lineage: Bacteria > Pseudomonadota > Alphaproteobacteria > Rhizobiales > Xanthobacteraceae > Bradyrhizobium. The sequence continues at coordinate 327,776 of CAVSYJ010000006.1, forward strand.
GCGGCGCCTTGACCTTGGCAGGTAGGCCGGGCGATCTAAGAACCATGTTTCTGCAATTCTTCACCTCGCTGCGCGACGCGCAGGTCCCCGTGACCCTGCGCGAATATCTGACGCTGATGGAGGCGCTGGACGCCGACCTCGCCGACCAGACGGTGGAGAATTTCTACTACCTGTCGCGCGCCGCGCTGGTGAAGGACGAGCGCAATCTCGACAAGTTCGACCGCGTGTTCGGCACCGTGTTCAAGGGGCTCGAGAACCTGCTCGACGCCATGGACAAGGCCGAGATTCCCGAGGAGTGGCTGAAGAAGCTCGCCGAGAAATATCTCACCGAGGAAGAGAAGAAGCAGATCGAGGCCATGGGCTGGGACAAGCTCATGGAGACCTTGCGCAAGCGCCTCGAAGAGCAGAAGGGCCGCCACCAGGGCGGCAGCAAATGGATCGGCACCGCCGGCACCTCGCCGTTCGGCGCGCACGGCTACAATCCGGAAGGCGTGCGCATCGGCCAGGAGAAGAACCGCAACAACCGCGCGGTGAAGGTCTGGGACCGCCGCGAGTTCAGGGATCTCGACGGCAATGTCGAGCTCGGCATCCGCAACATCAAGATCGCGCTGCGCCGCCTGCGCAAATTCGCGCGCACCGGCGCGCCCGACGAGCTCGATCTCGACTCCACGATCAAGGAGACCGCCAACCACGGCTATCTCGACGTGATCATGCGGCCCGAGCGGCGCAACGCGGTCAAGGTTCTGGTGTTCTTCGACATCGGCGGCTCGATGGATTCCCACATCGAGCAGGTCGAGGAGCTGTTCTCGGCCGCCAAGACCGAATTCAAGCACATGGAATATTTCTACTTCCACAACTGCCTCTATGAGGGCGTATGGAAGCAGAACAAGCGGCGTTTCACCGACCGCACGCCGACCTGGGACGTGCTGCACAAATATCCGCACGACTACAAGATCGTGTTCGTCGGCGACGCCTCGATGTCGCCTTACGAGATCATGGTGCCGGGCGGTTCGGTCGAGCACGTCAACGAGGAAGCGGGCTCGATCTGGCTCGATCGTATCATTCGCACCTATCCCCACTCGGTGTGGCTCAACCCGGTGGCGCAGAAGCATTGGGACTATTCGGAATTGACCACCATCATCCGCCGCATCTTCGCGAACCGCATGTATCCGATCACCATCGAGGGCCTGGAAGGCGCGATGAAGGAGCTGGTGCGGTAAGCTGCCTGCGCGCCCGATAAACGGTGCCTAAAAGAGCAAGGGAGGGGATCATGCCCCAGACAATTCATCGCGGCATCAAGGCGATGATGGATGAAGCCAGCGCCGAGATCGAAACGCTGAGCGCTACTGAGGCGATCAACGCAGCGAAGAGCGGCGACGTCGTGATCGTCGATATCCGCGACCCCAGAGAGATCGAGCGCGACGGAAAAATTCCAGGCGCATTCGCCTGCACGCGCGGCATGCTGGAGTTCTGGATCGATCCCGCATCTCCCTACGCCAAGCCGATCTTCCAGGAAGACAGGAAGTTCGTCTTCCACTGCGCCGGAGGGTTGCGTTCGGCGCTGGCGGCCAAGACCGCGCAGGACATGGGGCTGAAGCCGGTCGCCCATATCGGCGGTGGTTACGCTGCCTGGCGCGACGCCGGTGGTCCGACCGAAAAATGGGAACCGAAGAAGAAGGGCTGATTGTGAACCAACCCACCGTCGTCATGCCCGGCCTTGAGCCGGGCATCCACGTCTTTACAGTACCGCCGCGATGAAGACGTGGATGGCCGGGACATAGGCGAGCGGAAGCGACGCCGTTCTTCGAACGGCTATGCCCGGCCATGACGAATGTTGAAGGATACGAAGACATGACCTCTGCCAACGATCCCCTCGTCTCCACCGAATGGCTGGCCGCGCATATCAACGACGCGAACGTGAAGGTCGTCGATGCCACGTTCAAGTTGCCGGGCGTGCTGCCGCTGCCGAAGGACGATTATCTCGCCGCCCACATTCCCTCCGCAGTGTTCTTCGATGTCGACGCGGTGTCGGACCATTCCAGTCCGCTGCCGCACATGTTTCCGAGCGCCGAGCAATTCGGCCGCGACGTCGGCAATCTCGGCATCGGCAATGCCGACACCGTCGTGGTCTACGACTCCGGCGGCTGGGTCGCAGCACCCCGCGCCTGGTGGATGTTCCTGTCCTACGGCCATGACAAGATCCGCGTGCTCAACGGCGGTCTGAAGAAGTGGCGCGCGGAAGGCCGTCCCGTGCAGGGCGGCGAGATCAAGGCGAAGCCCGCGACCTTCAAGGCGACGTTCGATGCCAAGCGCGTGCGCAGCATGCGGGAGATGGTCGCCAATGTTGCGAGCAAGGCCGAGCAGGTGATCGATGCGCGTGCGGCGGCGCGCTTCGAGGGAGCGGCGCCCGAACCACGGCCGGGCATTCGCGCCGGCCACATCCCCGGCAGCCGCAACGTGCCCTACAACAATCTCTTCGACGCCGCGACCGGCGCGATGAAGCCGCTCGACGATCTGCGCAAGGCGTTCACGGGCGCCGGTGTCAAGCTCGATGCGCCGATCGTGACAAGTTGCGGCTCCGGCGTGTCGGCGGGCGTGCTGACGCTCGCGCTCTATCGGCTCGGCGTTGAGAAATCCGCGCTCTATGACGGCTCGTGGTCGGAATGGGGACAGGCGGAGCGGGCCGCCGATTGCGACGGGACCGGCCTGAGCGGTTTCTTTTGAAACCTACGGCGTGCGCGCCGGCTGCGTTGACGCCGTCTGGCCGAACGGGTCGGCCGCGCGCTGAGCAGCAAGCTGCCGAGCGGCACGAGCGCGCTGTGCCGCCAGGCGGCGTGCTTTGGCCTTCTTCTCCGCGCGCGCCTTCTCCTTTTCCGTGGCACGCTCCGCCGCCTTCCTCGCTTCGGCTTTGGCCGGCGACGGCTCTTCGATCTTCACGGCCGGTGCGTCGAGCTTCGCAATCCTGGTTGCAGGCGCGGCGCTCGGCCGGCACGTTCACCTGCTCGGGCTTCGCGGCATCAACCGATGCGGCTTCGGGCTGTGCAACGTCGGGCTTGGCTTCCGGCTTGGGTGGTTCGAACGTAGCGGCGTCGGGTTTGACGGGTTCGCGCGTTGCCGGCGCGACGTCGCTCGCAACTGGCGGTGTGTTGCCTGCCTCGGTTGTCGCCACCTTGGTGTCTTGTGTCGTGTCCGGCTTGTCTTGTGTCGCGGCTGGTTTGTTCGATTGATCGGCCGCAGGCACAGCTTCGCTTGCCGCAGCGGACGGCGACGGTTCGCTCGATGGCGCTGCGACCGGAGGCGGAGCTTCCGTCCTGATCGCATCATTTGCGGGTGCACTCACCGCAGGCGCGACGGTCTTCTCAGGCGTGGGCGCAATCGCGGCCACCTGATCTGACGCAGCCGGCACCGGCGCAATTGCGCCTGTGTCGGGCGCGACGCTCGCAGGCATGCCTGCGGGCTTGTCGGCCGGCGGAGTATCCACGCGCAACAACGCGAGGGTCGGCATCTCGTTTTGTGCGAAATCTGCGTCTCGGGCGTGACCCGCCACGACGGATTCGAAGCAAAATCCTCATGCGCCGCGCGCAGCAAGGCGGCCGCGCCAAGCCCAAACACGACGATCGATATCGACAGCAGGATAGCGGCGAGCAGAAAGCGGATGCCGGGGAGCATTGCGGGGACGATTCCGCCGTCGCAGGCACGCTGCGAGGGCCTCGAGCCATTTGGGAACGCGGTGACGTACTGGGATAGCAGGGTGAGCCGCGTTCGCCGCCGCGAATCAGGCCTGGAGAGAAGGATACCGCAAGCGCTGAGTCCCGACTCCTTAAATTGGTTGTCGCGGGTGCGGCGATCGCGCCCTGGTGCGCGTTTTCTCGAGCCCTGCGGCATCGCCGCAACGGCGGGCCTGGTGCCCGGCACTAGGATCACAATGTACTGAAATTAGGCACAAATCGGCCGAATTTGTCTTGAATGCGCCGCGATCTTCGGCCAAGCCCCGTTAACGGTCCGGTGTCGGCTTGGGGACTATACAAGACCAATGATGATCAAACACATTCTGACGGCTTTCACTGCCGCGATGGCTGGCGTGGCAGCGGTCTCGCTCGCCCACGCTCAACAGGGCTATCCGGTTCAGCAGGGCCCGGTTTATTCGCAGGCGCCGGCGCCGTATCCCTATCCGCCGAACGGCTATCCCTCCGACTATCGCCGCGGCGCGCCCAATTTCGACGCGCTGGAGGATGACGAGGCCAACGCGACCGCGCTGCCGCCGCCCGGTCCGGCGCGCGCGCCCGGTCCGATCCTCTCGCCCGACGATCCCCGTTACGCCAACGCGGTTCCGAACGGCTCGGCGCCGAGCGGCCCGGTGATGGCGCCGGACGATCCGCGCTATGGCCGCCTGCCTGGTCCGCCGCCCGTGATCTATGCCGATCGTCCGCCTGGGGCACCGCCGCCGCAACAGTACTATCCGGCCGATCGCGGCTACGATCCGAACGCGCCGCGTCCGCCGGGAGCGGTCGGCGCGGAGCCGCCTCAAGGCGTGCCGCCCGGTGTCACGGGTTCCGTGCAGGCGGCGCCGCCGGTTGGCGCCGATGGCCGGCCGATGACGATTGCCTCGCTGCCGCCGGAAGAGCAGCCGGATGCTGCGCCCGCGCAGTTGCCGCCGAACCTGCGCCGTCAGGAAGTGTCGTTCGTCACCAAGGAACCCGCCGGCACCATCGTCGTCGATACGCCGAACACCTACCTCTATTACGTGCTCGGAGGTGGCCGCGCGATCCGTTATGGCGTGCGCGTCGGCCGCGAAGGCTTCACCTGGACCGGCGTGCAGAAGATCAGCAAGAAGACGGAGTGGCCGGACTGGTTCCCGCCGACCGAGATGATCGAGCGCCAGCCCTATCTGCCGCGCTTCATGGCCGGTGGTCCCGGCAACCCGCTCGGCGCGCGCGCGATGTATCTCGGCTCGACCGTCTACCGCATCCACGGCACCAACCAGCCCTCGACGATCGGCAAGTTCGTCTCGTCGGGTTGCATCGGCATGCTGAACGACGACGTGTCCGATCTCTTTGAGCGCACCAAGGTCGGCACCCGCGTGGTCGTGATGCCCGGTGGTGCACCGCCCGGTACCTCGACGGCTTCCGCCGCGCCGGCTCAGCCGATGCAGGGACAGCTCGCCAGCCCGGCCGCGCCGCCGCAGCAGCAGATGTCGGCTGCGCCACCGCCGCCCATGCCACCGACGGCCGTGCCGCCGCTGCCCGCGCCGGTTACGGTGCGATAGGGCAGCAAGATTTTCGAAATTCAAATCGCCCTTCTCGCAAGAGAGGGGCGATTTTCTTTTTACGCCAACCTTCTCACCGGCTCACCCTTGAACCAGGCGTCGATGCCCTCGACCATCTGGACGTAATGGCCGCGGAACACCTCCTCGGTGGCGTAGCCGAGATGCGGCGTGATCACCATGTTGTCGAGCTTGCGGAAGGGATGATCGACCGGCAGCGGCTCGACCGAGAACACGTCGATGCCGGCGCCCGCGATCTTCTTCTGCTGCAGCACGTCGAGCAGCGCCGCCTCGTCGATGATCGGACCGCGCGCGGTGTTGACGATGTAGGCTGGTCGGCTTCATGCGCAGCAGGTCTTCGCGCCCGACGATGCCGCGCGAGCGCGGGCCCAGCACCACATGGATGGTGATCACGTCGGCGGTCGCAAACAGCTCCTCCTTCGAGGCGTAGGTCACGCCGGCTTCCTTGCATTTCTCCGGCGTCAGGTTCGGGCTCCAGGCGATCACGTTCATACCGAACGCCTGCGCGAGTTTCGCAACCTTGGTGCCGAGCTTGCCGAGTCCGATCACGCCCAGCGTGCGACCCTCGATCTCGATGCCGAGATGCGCCTGCCACGGCGCACCCGCATGCATGCGCGCGCTCTCGCGGCCGACATTGCGCGTCAACTCCAGGATCAGGGCCATGGCCAGCGGCGCGGTGGGATCGCGGGCAAAATTGGTACCGCACAGCACGACGTCATGTGCCTTGGCCGCCTCGAAATCGATTGCAGCATTGCGCATGCCCGAGGTGATCATCAGCTTCAGGTTCGGCAGCGCGGCGAACATCGACTTCGGAAATGCGGTGCGCTCGCGCATCGCCAGGATGATCGGGAAGTCCTTCAGCGCGGAGGCCGCCTCGGCCTCGGACTTGAAGGGCTTTTCGAACACGGTGAGGTCGACCCGGTCCGTCATCTTGGACCAGTCGGCGGAGGTCAGCGAAAGTTTGAAATAGTCGTCGAGAATTGCACAGCGCAGCCGCGTCATTTGAAGGCGTCCATTCATGGCGAGAGGCGACGGCAGCGAGGGCACCGTCGGGAAGATCGCCATGGTTGCGCGGCACGCAGGTGGGCGCAAGCGCCTTCGGACTTCAAAAACGCGTTGGAGAGGGCCTTAGATGTCCGCCTTCAGACGGAACGCCGCCTGATCGCCGTACTTGGCGCGCCAGGCAGGTCCGGGACCGCGCATGTAGTACAGTTCGGGCCGATAGGGGTGAAAGGCGGTCGTGAAGAAATTCCGCCAGAACGCCTTGAAACCGGGCAAGCCGGACTGTCCGGCGCGGCCGGCGGCCGGGGAGGACAGGGAGGTTGAAACCATCGTCGCCATGACGCGAACTCGCTGTTTTCGATCGCGGCTTTGGCCGCGTTTGCATGCGCTTTTGTGCGCCGAGAACGAGTTTTGGCTTCATTTATTAAAAGATGGTTTCAATTGTCGTGATCTGGCGCACACATGGTTTGGGACCCGTATTCATCCGTGGTGAACGGATGGAAAACAATTTGAACCGGTTGCCCTTTGGGGCCTGCGCCGCTACATGAGCCGCAGCAAAATTTGCTTTAAATCCTCACGTTTTCAGGGGCCTCGATGGCGCGCCAGTTCGTCTATTTCATGCAGGGTCTGACCAAGAGTTATCCGACCCGAAAGGTGCTCGATAACATCCACTTGTAGCTTCTACCCGGACGCCAAGATCGGCGTGCTCGGCGTCAACGGCTCGGGCAAGTCGACCTTGCTCAAGATCATGGCCGGCCTCGACAAGGAATATAACGGCGAAGCCTGGGTCGCCGAGGGCGCTCGCGTCGGCTATCTCGAGCAGGAGCCGCAACTCGATGCCAAGCTCAACGTGCGCGACAACGTCATGCTGGGCGTCGCCAAGCAGAAGGCGATCCTCGATCGCTACAACGAGATCGCCGCCAATTATTCCGACGAGACCGCGGACGAGATGACCAAGCTGCAGGACGAGATCGAGGCGCAGGGCCTCTGGGATCTCGACAGCAAGGTCGACCAGGCGATGGACGCGCTGCGCTGTCCGCCCGACGATGCCGATGTGACCAAGCTCTCCGGCGGCGAGCGCCGCCGCGTCGCGCTGTGCCGACTGCTGCTCGACCAGCCGGAGCTGCTGCTGCTCGACGAGCCGACCAACCATCTCGACGCCGAGTCGGTGTCATGGCTGGAAAGCCATTTGCGCAACTATCCCGGCGCGATCCTGATCGTCACCCACGACCGCTACTTCCTCGACAATGTCACCGGCTGGATCCTCGAACTCGACCGCGGCAAGGGCATTCCTTATGAGGGCAATTATTCCGCCTGGCTGGTGCAGAAGCAGAAGCGGCTGGAGCAGGAAGGCCGCGAGGATGTCGCGCATCAGCGCACCCTGGCGCGCGAACAGGAATGGATCGCCTCCTCGCCGCGCGCACGCCAGGCCAAGTCCAAGGCGCGCTATCAGCGTTACGAGGATCTGCTGAAGCAGGCCAACGACAAGCAGGCCACGACCGCGCAGATCACCATTCCCGTGGCCGAACGGCTCGGGGCCAATGTGGTCGATTTCGAAGGGCTGAACAAAGGCTACGGCGATCGCCTCTTGATCGACGATCTCACCTTCAACCTGCCGCCCGGCGGCATCGTCGGCATCATCGGCGCCAACGGCGCCGGCAAGACCACGCTGTTCCGCATGATCACCGGCCAGGAGAAGCCCGACAAGGGCAACATCACCGTCGGCGAGACCGTGCATTTCGGCTATGTCGACCAGTCGCGCGACGATCTCGACGGCAAGAAGACGGTGTGGGAGGAGATTTCCGGCGGCAACGAGCAGATCCTGCTCGGCAGGCGCGAGGTGAACTCGCGCGGCTATTGCTCGTCCTTCAACTTCAAGGGCGCCGACCAGCAGAAGAAGGTCGGCTCGCTCTCGGGCGGCGAACGCAACCGCGTGCACCTCGCCAAGATGCTGAAATCCGGCGCCAACGTGCTGCTGCTCGACGAGCCGACCAACGATCTCGACGTCGATACGCTACGCGCGCTGGAAGAGGCCTTGGAGGATTTCGCCGGCTGCGCCGTCATCATCAGCCACGACCGCTGGTTCCTCGACCGCATCGCCACCCACATCCTCGCCTTCGAGGGCGACAGCCATGTCGAATGGTTCGAGGGCAACTTCCAGGACTACGAGAAGGACAAGATGCGCCGGCTCGGTCAGGACTCGATCATCCCGCACCGGGTGAAGTACAAGAAGCTGACGCGTTAAGGCACGAACGGAAAAATGGCGGACTGGAGCGCGGAGCAATATCTCAAGTTCGAGGACGAGCGCACGCGCCCGCCGCGCGATCTCTGGCGCAGGTCCCGCTGACCGATGCCCGCAAGATCGTCGACATCGGTTGCGGTCCCGGCAATTCGACCGAGCTCCTGGTCAAGCGCTGGCCGAATGCGACCGTGATCGGCATCGATACCTCGACCGCGATGTTGCGCCAGGCGCGCGAGCGGCTGCCGAAGCAAACTTTCATCGAGGCCAATGTCGCGCATTGGGTGCCGCCCGACGGCACCGATCTGTTGTTCGCCAACGCAGTCTTCCAGTGGGTGCCGGGTCACCTGAAACATCTGCAACGGCTGCTCGACAGGCTGCCTGAAGGCGGCGTGCTGGCGGCGCAGATTCCCGACAGCCTCGATGAGCCCGCGCATCTCCTGATGCGCGAAGTGGCGCGCGAGGGCCCATGGAACAAGCAGCTGTCCGAGAAGGCGCGCCTGCGCGACGAGGTTCCGGAGCCTGGCGGCTACTATGATGCGCTGAGCCCGCACTGCCGGCGGCTGGATATCTGGCACACGATCTACAATCACCCGCTCGCCGATGCCACAGGGATCGTGGAGTGGGTCAAGGGCACCGGTCTGCGGCCGTTCATGGAGATGCTGGAGACGGCCGAGCGCAAGCAATATCTCGCCGAATACACCGCGCGCGTCGCCGCCGCCTATAAGCCGCAAGCCGACGGCAAGGTGCTGTTCCGCTTTCCCAGGATTTTCATCGTGGCGGTGAAATGAGGGGCGGTCATGCCTGCGATGGATTTGCGGGCTTGCGGACTAGTTCACCTTTTCGGCGAGCCACATCTTGATCAGCGACTGATAAGGAACGTCCCGCTTATTGGCCGCAACCTTGATTTGCTCCAGTAGTCCCACAGGCAAGCGAATGGAAATTGCCGTCGTGGACGGCTTCAGATTTGGAAGGCGCCCGCGTTCGGCCTTGCTCCAATCGACATAATCGGTGGAGTTGTGCGTTTCCCAGAATTTTCGTTCCTCGGCTTCCGTCTTGAAGCGCGGAATAGGTTTAGCGTTGCTCATAGAATCGTCGTTCCTTTCGATCCATGTCGCGTGCGGAAATCACCCTGATCAGAGCGCCATCGCCTCTGATAGTAAAAGTGATGTGAAGAAGACGTCCTTGCGTAGTCTTCCCCAGCGCGTGAAATCGCTGCTCGTCTCTGCTGTGCTTCATGTCCTCGACAACGATCAGGGGATCGTTGAAGAAAATACTTTCGGCCTCTGCCTGACTGACGTCATGTTTGTCTGCGCTCTTACGGCCGTTGCCGTCGTCCCAGTCAAACCCTGTAATCTGTTGGAGGTCTATCATCGTATATGTTGAATATATACAGAAGGAGAAGTGGGTTCAATAAGGGGATTGGATTGCTGGCACTAGCGCTGGTTCTGGGCGTGACGGCGTCTTCCGCCCACGCCGCCGATGCCGCGTTCACCCAGTTCGTCGCCTCGCTGTGGCCGGAGGCGCAGGCCGCCGGCGTCTCGCGCGCGACCTTCGATCGCGAGACCGCGGGGCTGGAGCCCGACACCAAGCTCCCCGACCTGATTTTGCCCGGCCGTCCCGCGACCGGCAATCCGGCGCAGGCCGAGTTCGTGCAGGTGCCGGCCGACTACATCAAGGAAGCCGCGATCGCGCGGCTCGCCTCCGAGGGGCAAAAGCTGCTCGCGCAATACCGGCCGGCGCTCGACAAGATCGAATCCCGCTTCGGCGTACCCGCCACCATCGTGCTCGCGATCTGGGGCCGCGAGACCGATTACGGCCGTTACACGCTGCCCTATGACGCGGTGCGCGTGCTGGCGACCCAGGCCTGGGTCGGCCGCCGCAAGGATACCTATCGCAACGAGTTCATCCTGGCGCTGAAGATGCTGGGCGAGGGCGTGGTGTCGCGCAAGGACATGCGGGCGTCCTGGGGCGGCGCGGTCGGGCTGACGCAATTCCTGCCGTCGGAATTCTACAAGCACGGCGTCGATCTCGATGGCGACGGCAAGGTCGATCTCTGGCATTCGGTGCCGGATGCGCTGGCGTCTGCCGCCTCACAGCTCCTCGACAAGGGCTGGCAGCGCGGCCTGCGCTGGGCCTATGAGGTGAAGGCGCCCGCCGATGTCGATTGCACCATGGGCGTGCCGGAGGTGACGCGGCCGATCGGCGAGTGGCTGCGCGCAGGCTACGTACCGGTGCGCGGAGAAAAGCTGTCCGCCGCCGAGCAGGCCGAGGCCGCCTCGCTGTTGCAGCCCGAGGGCATCTACGGTCCGTCTTTCCTGACCACGAAGAACTACTTCGTCATCAAGGAATACAATTTCTCCGATCTTTACGTGCTGTATGTCGGCCATCTCAGCGACCGCATGACATCGCCGCTGCCGTTCGCGACGCCATGGTCGGCCTCGACGCAACTGCGCACCGCCGATGTCGAGGCGATGCAGCGCGGGCTGACGAAGATCGGGCTCTACAAGGACAAGGTCGACGGCAAGGCGGGCATGCTGACCCGTTCCGCGCTCGGCGCCTACCAGAAGAAGGCCGGGTTGAAGCTGGATTGCTGGCCGAGCGATGCGGTGCTGCGCTCGATCAGCGCGGCGAAATAAGAAAAAAGCCCGGCCGAAGCCGGGCTTTCTCACGTCGATACGCCGATATTCAGTTGCAAACCTGCACGGGGCGGACATTCCAGGCATAGCCGTCCCAGTAGCGCTGGTTCTGCCAGTAGCAGCCGCGGACCTGCCGGACCTCCGACATATCCCGGGGGCGGGCCGTAGTAATAGGGATAGGGGCGGCTCGCGGCGATGGCGCCGCCGACGATTGCGCCGCCGATCAGCCCGGCAGCAACGCCGGCGCCCCAGCCGCGCTGCGCATGCGCGGGTGTCACGCTCAGCGAACCGGCGACGGTCGCGACCGCAAGCAGCGCTATGATGGTTTTCTTCATGCGGTCTCCTCAGGGATGGCGCGCCCTTCGGCGGCGCCGGGTTGCTCTCGAACTTCGAACTGGAATTGGCCGTGCGCATTAAGAAAGCGCTAAAGCGTCAACCCGCGGTAAACGCGCGCGGCATCACGTCCTGAAAATCAGGACGTCACGCCGGATTTAATGAAGCTGAGCTTGAGATCAGCCGCAGACGCGCACGTTGCGCACCCGCCAGCCATAGCCGTCCCAGAACCGCTGGCGCTGCCAGTAGCAGGGACCATACGGGCCGCCGGCATAGCCGGGACCGTAGTAACCATAGCCGGGACCATAATAGCCGTAGGGGCCGTAGTAAGAGTTCGCGATCGCGCCGCCGACAATGGCGCCGCCGAGCAGTCCGAGGCCGATACCTGGACCCCATCCGCCGCGCCACCAAGCGTGTGCCGGTGTCGCTGTCGAAACGGCCAGGGTGGCGACGGCAACCAACGCCATCAACGTCTTCTTCATGGCAGTGCCTTTCTCAAGATGCCAGGAGGGGAACCTGGGGTCACAAATCCCACATTGCCCTTGAATGCTCCATGAACGGGCCAGCCATATTTAACGACCAATTATGGCGAAATCGGTCGTTGTGCCCCGCACAATCGATTTGATCCCTCGGTTCAACGGGAGGCCATCGTGGCCGATACGATCTATTTTCTGCTCGCGGTCGCCGTGACCTCGACCGTCATTTTCATGCTGACGACGCGCGCGGACAATGCCGGACGCCGCCGCACCTCTTCGGATAGCGGCTCGTCCGATCCGGGCATTTCCTCCGGCGGCGACGGCTGGAGCGCCGCAAGCTGGTGGTTCGGCAATCATTCCTCGCAATTCACAGATGCGTCGAGCAGCTGGGACAGCGGCAGCGGTTGGAGCGGTGGCGACAGCGGCGGAGGAGATGCAGGCGGCGGGGGCGGAAGCAGCAATTAGCCTGTTTTGCAGGGTTTTTCGATCTGCTGCAGTGACATGGCCGCCGTGCTTTTTTCCAAAGGCCGGGAATATCCGGAGTTACTTTGGAATCACTTCAAAACGCGGCATTTCCCTTTGCATCGCTGCGTGCCGTTCCATATGGATTGGAACGCATCACGGAAGGCCTGCTGCCCCAATGATTGTTTGTTCCTGCCACGTCCTTAGCGATCACGATGTCCGCGACGCCGTGAACTCGGCAGACGTTCTTCCGCGCAACCCCAAGCAGCTCTATGGCTGCCTCGGCTGTAGCGCCGAATGCGGCCGTTGCGCCCGCACCATCAAGGGCATCATCGACGAGGCGCTGGGAGCCTGCACCCAGGCCTGCCAGGCTGGCTGCCCCCACGCCGAGCCGGAAGCCGATTTCGCCCTCGCGGCCTCCTGAAACTCTCCTGAATTGATCGGGTTGACGCCCCTGTGGTTTCCCGCCGCAGAGGGGTTGCTTGCCCCTGTCATCTTTCTTAGAAACGTTCTAAATTGATCGGATGGGGCCGGTTCGGCCAAACCTCCCGGAGTGCACCATGCAGGGCGACGCCAAAGTCATCGACTATCTCAACAAGGGGCTGCGCAGCGAACTGACCGCGATCAACCAGTACTGGCTGCATTACCGGCTGCTGAACAATTGGGGCCTGCTGGAGATGGCCAAGGTCTGGCGCAAGGAATCCATCGAAGAGATGGAGCACGCCGACAAATTGACCGACCGCATCCTGTTCCTCGACGGCTTCCCGAACATGCAGGTGCTCGATCCCCTGCGGGTCGGCCAGAACGTCAAGGAGATCATCGAGTGCGATCTGGCCTCCGAGATCGCGGCCCGCGCGCTCTATCAGGAGGCGGCGACCTATTGCCACGGCGTCAAGGACTATGTGTCGCGTGATTTGTTCGAGAAGCTGATGAAGGACGAGGAAGAGCATATCGACTTCCTCGAGACGCAGCTCGACCTGATCAAGCGCATCGGGCTCGAGCTGTACACGCAGAAGCATGTGGGCGGTTTGGAGAAAGAGGATTCAGTTTCTTCGCCCTCGAAGGGGGGCGCGACCTGCTCGGCGCGCGGACTATCGCCGAAACACGATTTTGCCGCCGACGATCGTCAGATCGGCCTTGATGTCCTTGATCTGATCCTCCGGAATCGTCATGTAGATCGGCGGACAAGACTACAAGGTCGGCCAGCTTGCCGGGTTCGATCGAGCCTTTCTTGCCCTTCTTCGAACATGTAACGTGGGACGCAGCACTGGTGTAGAGGCGCAGCGCCTGCTCGCGGGAGATGGCTTCGTTCGCGCCGTAGACGTGGCTGTTCGGGTCCTTCCGCGTCACCATGATGTACATGTTGATGAAGGGATTGATCGGGATTCACCGGAAAATCGGTTCCCGCTCCAAGACTGTCGATGCCGAGTTTTTCGATAAGGGTCTTCGTCGGCACGGCGCGATCCGCGATAGCCTCGCCGAGGAAGCGCTCCACTGTCGCGGCCTTGTCCCACATGAAGATGTTCTGAAAATCGACGCGGACTCCGAGGCCTGTGGGCGCGATCCATCTGTTCCGGGCGGATCAGGCTTGCATGGATCAGGATGAAACGCCGATCGCTGGATCGATTTTTCCTTGTCCGCAGCCTCGAACGCGTCGAGCACATGGTCGATACCGCGGTCGCCGACAACGTGGACGCCGACCCGCCAATCGTATGCGGTTGCAGATCGATACCAGTTCCTTCAACCGCTCGGGGGACTGTTGCGCGATGCCGTGGTAGTCGTCATGCGAATCGGGATAGACGTCGCGATCAGCGCCGTCCTCAGCGTCATGCCGCCATCGTAGAAGATCTTGATGCCGGCGAACTTCAGCCAGTCGTCACCGAATCCCGACGACGCGCCGTTGCCGGGCATGATCGCTTCCCACGCCGAAATTTCCGCCGGCGGCTCCGGCCTGAACATCAGACCTGACGCGAAGCGTGGCTTCTCCGGAAGCGCGATCTGCTGAAGCGTCCGGATGTCCCGAGCTTCGCGTTGCTCCCTCGACCGCGCTGGTGATCCCGTAGCTGTTGAGCACGCCCTCGGCGATCTTGAATTGCCGGAACTCGTCTTCTTCGGTCCATCGGCGGCACGGCCTTCTCGACCTGGTCGATCGCCGTCTCGACGAGAACGCCGGTCAGCTCCCCCGATGCGTCCCTTTCGAAACGATCCTCCGCTCGGATTCGGCGTGTTCTTGTCCACTCCGGCCTTCTGCAGCGCCAGGCTGTTCGCCATCGAGAAATGCCCGACCGTGCGCAGATAGACGGGATTGTTCGGGGCGACGCTGTCGATTTCCTGTCTGGTGAGATAGCGCTTCTCCGCGAACTGGGACGGCGGATGCCAGGCGCCTCCCGACGATCCAGTCGCCGGGCTGCTTCTTGGCAGCGAACTGTTTGATGGCCTCGAAAGCTTCGGCGATCGTCTTGGCCCTGCTCATGTTCACGACGTAGTCGGCGAGCCCCGCCGCCTTGAAATGTGCGTGGGTGTCGATCAGCCCGGGAACGACGGTCTTGCCGGCGAGGTCGATGGTTCGCGTGCCGCTCCCGGCCATTGATCGGATCGTTGGGCTGTCGCCGATCGCCAAAAACTTCCCATCGCGGATAGCGACGGCTTCAGCTGTTCTCGACTGCCCGTCCATTGTCAGGATCTTGCCGTTCACCAGCACGAGTGTCGGTGCATTCAGATCCGTTTGCTGGGCGTGAGCCGACGGGCAGCCGGCGAGCAATGCAAGAATGATCACGCATGAAGACCGCCGCAGCATCCGGATGCTCCTGTTCAATGGCTGCGGCGGACAAGTCGCTCGCTTGGCCGGGACGACAGTCTGATTCGGTCTCTTAGAGCTGCGTCTTGTAGCGCGCTTCGACGGCGGCCTGCGGCTCGGGCTCGCCGAGCGATGGTCTGGTCGTGGATGACCTCGGCGATGCTTGGAAAACTCTCGCGCTCGACCTGCGCGGCCGACCACAGTTTTGAGCGCATCAGCGCCTTGCCGCAGTGGAAATAGGCTTCACTCACCTCGATTTTCAAAACCGCGCGCGGCAGCTTGCCGAACTCTTCCATGCTGGCGAGCAGCGCCGGATCGGCCAACAGCGTGCCCTGCCGCCGACGCGCAAGGTCTCGTCGATCCCGGGCACGAAGAAGATCAGCTGCAGGAAACCGGATCCGGCGACGATATTCCTGAAACTGTCGATGCGGTTATTGCCGGAACGGTCCGGCATCAACAGCTGGTTCGGCCCTTCGACATGAACGAAGCCCGGATTGCCGCCGCGCGGCGAGGCGTCGACGGCGCCGTCGGAGCCCGAGGTTGCCAGCACGCAGAATGGCGACATCTCGATGAACTTGCTGGCGTGCGCGTCGATCGACGGCCGCGCCTTGGCGATCACGCGCGGCGTCGGTTGCGGATAGATCGTGGCGAGGTCGCTTGCGGCAATGTCGGTCACGGCGGTTCTCCTCTGAGAGAGGCATCAGGATATCACCGGAGGATGCCTGCGGCCACCATCATTGCCGCCGCCACGGCCAATCGATCACGCGCGCGCTGTAGAGCGCCCACCAGACGATGACGGGCTGAAACGCCAGCCGCGGCCCGTGATACCACCAGCTGTCGGCGATGTGGGGCAACTCGATGCCGTCGATGGCGTGCTTGAAATTCGCCGGCCAGACGCAGATCGCGTAGGCCGCCAGCGCCACGCCGGCCCACCAGCGCAGCGGCCGCGTGACCAACGCGACCGCGCCGGCCAGCTCGCAAATTCCGGTGACGAAGATCACTTGGGGCGCAAAGGGCACCCATGACGGCGTGATCGCGAGCAGCTTGTCGGGCGCGACGAGGTGCGCGACGCCGGCGGCCGCGAAAAACGCTGCCAAAATCCAGCGCATCGCGGCGCGAATGCGGTCATCGTTCATGGCAAGCGCACTTTGCAGCGGCTTCGGGCACTGCCCGCTTACATCGTCTTCTGCGGCGCGGTTGCGAGAAGCTCCTTCACCTGCTCGGCATAGAACTTCGCATTGCCGGTGGTGAGATGGCCGCGCGTCTCCGTGCTCGCAGGGATCAGATAGATCTTGCCGTTCTTGATCCGCTTGATGGCCGCTGCGGTGACGCCGGTCTCCGGCGGATTGCGTTCATCATCGGCGGCGTTGATCGCGAGCACCGTCGCCTCGATCTTCTCCATGCCGGCGGAGGGATCGTAATCGTGCGACGACCCCCACTGATAGATGTAGTCGTTGGCATCCGCCGTGACCGGCAGCGCGAGCTGGTCGTCGACCATCTTGTCGGCCTTGGCCGCGGTCGGCGCCAGCGTCTGGTAGCCGAGCGTGCCGCCGGCACTGGCGAAGCGATAGGCCGCAATCGCGTACTTCATCATGCGCGGCTGGCCGGTGTAATTGCCGTTGTTGTAATCGGGATCGTTGCGGATGGTCTCGATCATGGTCCGCCGCAGGATCCAGTTACGCGCGGCCATCGCGGTCGGCTGCGAGGCCATCGGCACCAGCGCATCCATCATCTGCGGGTAGCGCTCGCCCCAGATCCAGCTGTGCATGCCGCCCATCGAGTTGCCGATCACCAGCCGCAGATGCTTGATGCCGAGGCCTTCGGTGACGAGCCGATACTGCGCATCGACCATGTCGTCGTAATCGTATTTCGGAAACGCGGTCTTCAGCCCGTCGGACGGTTTCAGCGATTTGCCGTGGCCGATGCCGTCGGGAATGATGATGTAGTATTTGCTCGCATCGAGCGGCTGGCCGGGCCCGAACATTTCGCCGGCGAAGCCCGGCGTCAGCATCGACGCGGCCGAGCCGCCGGAGCCGTGCAGCACCAGCACCGGCTGGCCGCTCGGCGCGCCCACCGTGGTGTAGTGCAGCTTCAGCTCCGGCATGGTCTCGCCGGTGTGAAACTTGAAATTCTTCGCGACCCAGTCGCCTTCCCTGGGCGCGGGATAGTCGGCCGCCATCGCCGAGACCGATACAAGTGCAAAAGCGGCCGACAGCGCCGCGCCAAGAGCCTTCATGTTTTTCTCCCCGGGATGCGGCCTCCGCCGCATTGAGGCGAACCTAGCACGATCCGGAAAAACGCCGGAAGGGTCGGCGGGACGGATCATTCTTATTGATGACCCTCCCGCAGCACGTTCAACGCATACCAGCCCCAATAGACGCGGTGGCGTTTGATCAGGCCGCCCTCGATCTCCATGATCTCGACGAGGTCCATCTGCTCGCCGTCCGGCGCAGCCCGCGGATATTCCCAGGTCAGCACGCGACCGTCGGTGAAGAAGCCCTGCTTGAAGCGCTTGCGCTGCGGCGGATTGGTCTGGAACACAAGCGTGATGAATTTGCGCAAGGCCTCCCTGCCGCGGACGATGCCTTCCTTGGTTTGCAGCAGATGCTGCACTAGCGGACTTTCGATCGAGGCGTCCTCCGCATAGAGCGCAAGCGAAGCCTCGAGATCCCGCTTGCCGAGCGCTTCGTCCCAGAGCCGGTAGATGCGTTCGATGTCTTGCCGCGTGGTTAGGCCGGTCATAGCTGTCTCCATGGTCGTTCCTCTGCGATGATCGGAAACGGCGCCGTCGGACGTTTCATCGAATTCTGAAATGATGCTGCAAGGTTTGCGCTAGAGTGACGATCACGTTCCGGGAACCCACGCAGGATTTTCAATGGCGATGATGCGCGCCCAGCTGCAATCGGGATTTTCGCGCCTCGCGGAGGCGCTGGGCGATCCCGCGCGCGAGGCGATGGTGACCGCGCTCGCTGGAGGCAAGGCGATGCCGGCTGGCGAGCTCGCCGACATCGCCGGCGTCTCGCCGCAGAGCGCGAGCGCGCATCTGCAAAAGCTGGTCGACGCCAGCGTGCTCTCGGTGTGGGCGCAGGGCCGGTTTCGCTACTATCGGATCAGCGACGACGAGATGTCATCCCTGATCGAAGACCTGGTCAATCTCGCCACCAGAACCTCAAGCCTCGGTCGCAAGCGCCCCGTCATCGACGAGGCGCTGCGCCAGTCGCGCACGTGCTACTGTCATCTTGCCGGCCAGCTCGGCGTGTTGCTGTCGGACGCGCTCATTCGCCGCAAATTCGTGGCCGTCGGCGGCCGGGAAGGGCAGGTGACAGCAAAGGGGCTTGCCTGGTGCCGCGCCGAGCGCATCGATTTCTCTCCGGCGCGCCCGCCGCATCTTCGGCTCTGCAACGACTGGACCGAGCGCCGTCCGCATTTTTCCGGCGCATTTCCCAACGCGATCCTGCAACATTTGTCGGAGACGCGATGCGTCGAGCTGCGGGATATCCCGCGCGCGCTGCGGCTGACGCGCAAGGGCCGCGCCTTCTTCGAGCGGCTCGGCGTCGCGATCCCGTTCTGACGATGGGGGGCGTTACGCGCTGTCCTCGACCCCGGTCTCGGGACGGTCGCTGCCGGCGGCCGTCTCGGTGTGCCATTTGCCGTCCGAGGTCTCATACATGATGACCTCGGTTCGTCCCGGCGTGCGCTGCTCGGCCGCCGCGCGTCTGGCGGCGGCGAGCGCCGTGGAATGGGTGATGTAGGTTTCCGAAAACACCCCGTCGAACGTATAGGCCCAGCCGCCATCGTGCTGGACGACCTTGTAGGTGACTTGTGTCATCGGGAACCTCGCATGGGGTTGTGGGACGACGGCGAAGCGGGATCAATTCTATTCCAAAATGGGCGCGCGATGTAGCATTTTGACCGGTGTCAACGTCCTTGTTACAGCGGTCCCGTGAAGGAGACAGGCCATGTGCCGGAACATCAAGACGCTGTTCAATTTCGAGCCGCCGGCGACCGAGGACGAGATCCGCGCCTCGGCGCTGCAATTCGTGCGCAAGCTGTCCGGGTTCGGCCGGCCGTCGCAGGCCAACGAGGCCGCGTTCAATCGGGCGGTCGAGGAGGTCTCCGGCACGGCGCGGCGGTTGCTCACCTCGCTGCATACCAGCGCAGCCCCGCGCGATCGCGAGATCGAGGCCGAGAAGGCGCGCGAGCGCTCGCGGGTGAGGTTCGGCTAGCTAGTACACTCCAAACTCGTCATGCCCGGCCTTGTGCCGGGCATCCACGTCTTTGTTTCAGTTGTCCAAGAAAGACGTGGATGGCCGGGCCTTCGCCTCGCCGAAGCGGCTTCGGCCGCGCAGGCGGGACAAGCCCGGCCATGACGAAAAATTTCTAATGTGGTCGCTGCACGCGCTCGCGGGCCGGCATCTCTCAATGTGACGCGGCGCGTCAGACGTCCCACATAACTTTCAGATTGAGCAAGCCGCGGAACGCCCAGCCGCCGATTTTCGCCGGCTCCGAGGGATCGAGCCGCAATCCCTTCAGTCGCGCGAACAGCGAGGGCAGGGCGACGTCGGCGACCATTGCGCGCGAGGCGAACGCGCCGGCGCAATAATGCGGGCCGGCGCCGAAGGCGATGCTCTTGGAGGTGTCGCGCGTGATGTCGAAAATATCCGGATCGGCGAAGCAGGCCTCGTCGCGGTTGGCCGAGCCGAACATGAAAAACACGCGGTCCTCCGGCTCGAAATCGATCCCGCGGAAACTCCAGGGCTTGGCCACCCGCCGCGGCGACATGCCGATCGGCGCGATCCAGCGCGCATATTCCTCGAACACGTCGATCCACTTGGCCTTGCCGTCGCGCACGAGCTGAAGTTGCTCGGTGTGCGTCAGCAGCGCCCACACCGCGCCCGAGATCGCATCGCGCGGCTCGTTCTGCCCGCCCGAGATCGCAAGCTTGACGTTGGCGCGGATGCTTTCCATCGGCTGGCCGGCGGCGAGCAGCACGCTGAGGATCGAGGTGTTGGGATGTTTCGACACCACCGGGATCATGTCGTCGATCGCGGCATCGATCCCTGCGGTCGCCGTGTGGCAGCGCGCCTCGACCTCCGGGTTGCCGGTGTAGTTGGCGATGCCGTCGATCATCGCCTGCGACCACGCATCCATGTCCTCAAAGCGCATATTGCTGAGCCCGGTGATGTCCTTGAGACACTCCGCCGACAGCGGTAGCGCGAAGGCCTTCACCAGGTCGGCCGCGCCTTGCGGCGCCAGCCCGTCGAGGATGCGGTCGGCATGCGCCTGGAATTGCGACCGCCAGGTCTCCTTCACCACGCGCGGCGAGACGGCGGGAAACATCTGCGCGCGCTCGCTCATATGCGCGTCGCCGTCCTTGCGCATCATGTTGTGGCCCATCAGGCGGTTCATCAATCCCGCCGGCTGGTGCGAGGAGAACACGTCGGTGCGTTTCTCCTGGCTGAAAATGTCGTCGCGGCGCGTCAGCACGGTCGAGCCGAGCTGCGGCACGAAGGCGATCGGCGCATCCTTGCGCATTCGCGCGAGATCGGGATAAGGATCGGCCCAGAACGCGCCGACGTCGATATTGTAATGCGGGGCGTTGGACATCGTTGGCGCGTTTCCGGATGGCGATTTCCCTTGAAGATGGCGAAGCGGCTCAAAGGTGTCAATTGAACCGTCCCGTGTCGGTCGCTCTGGCGTTGCAATGACAGATCGGATCGCGCAAACTACCACGGTTCATTTGGTGGAATTTGGTATGTCGATGTCGGATTGCTCGCGTCGCTTGGGAATCGTTTTGAGTATTTTTGCCGGCGCGATCGCCGTGTTTGGTCTCATGTTGGTGCCGGCCGGCGCGCAGCCGGACCCCGCCCAGGCAACGACTGCCTCGGGTGATTCCGACGGCGCCGGCGATCTCGCCGTCCGAATTCCGGCTCCGCCCGATTGCCTGGCGAAGGTGGGGAATTGGGCGGAGCCCGAGAAATGGGCGTGGCAGCAAATATGCGCCAGGGAAGCCATCGACTTCGACGAGCGATACAAGAAAAACGGCAAGAAGCCGGAGATCGAACTCCTTGAAATCCGATCCAAACCGCCGCCTTGGAGCAAGCTTCGTTCGGGAAATATTCGAGAATCCCGGCCTATCGAGCATTGCGCAGAACGCTTCCATCCAGATTGTCGGCGCATACATACCTGCCATTCAACTCACCGACACGACGATCGGATCACTCGTCCTTGTCGACAGTCAGGTTGGCGATATTTCGGTCGAAGGCGGAACAATCCTGCGAAGCTTTCGAGTTGCCGGCTCCCACGTCGGCGACATCAACTTGTCGCGGACCAAGGGCGGCGATATCAGCATTTCCAATTCGCACTCCGCCCTGTTTAGCGGAATGCTGTTGAATGTCGGCCGATTGAGCACGGTAGGCTCCACCATCGGGCGTTTCGAATTGAGAATATCGCGCTTGAGTTCAACAGCTCGCGATTCTGTCCGGTTCATTCACTGGCATTCTCGCGGATGACGTCAAAAGTGATGGCCTCTTCGTTCGCCCGCAGTCCGTGCAATCGGTGAGCCTCAACGATTATGTCGATAGCGGAATGTTCTTCCTCGAGGTCAAAAAATGGGCCGAAGAGCCGAGTCTGAAGATCAGCACGATGACGTCGGGCCGCTTCTTCCTGCGCAGCAAGATTGTCCCGGCGAAGGTCTCGATTTCCGGCTTCTCCTTTGCCGGCGGTGATTGGGGAGACAATCCCCTTCCATATCTGAAAGCGAACCAACCCTACAATCCGGCGCTCTACACCAATCTGGCGACGTCCTATGCGGAAGCCGGTCAGCCGGACGTCGCAAATTCCATTCTCGTCGAAAAGCAGAATGCAGAATACAGAAACACGTCATCCGTCCTCGACAAGTCATACCTCTTCATGACGTGGCTCCTGGCGGACTATGGGTATCGCCCCGAGATCGGCCTGCTGTGGATCATCGCCTTTGTCCTCGTCTCGGCGTTGATCTTCAAGTCGGGAGCACACTGCATCAGACAGGGAAATCTTCCCGGGCAACTGGTTCGTGTTCGCGTTCGATTCGGTTATCCCGGGCATCCAACTGAACAAGGAGCACGCTGACGTCCAGTTTTTCGGATGGAGGCAGGGCTTCCTGTACTTTCTCCGATTCCTGGGTGCTGTGGTCGTCGTCCTTGTGATCGAAATGTTGAAGAAGTCGTTCAATGGCTTGTGAATCCGATTTGAACGGAAGACCTCGGGAGCGGGCCGCCGCGGTCGGCGTCATCCACGGCTCTGCTCATCGCACGCGGCGACTTCAGATCGTCCGATAGCCGCCGTCCACCATCACGATCGACCCGCTGACATAAGCCGACAAGTCCGAGGCGAGGAAGATCGCGGGGCCCACGATGTCCTCCGGCTTGCCGGGACGCCCGAGCGGGGTGTGATCCATGAAGACCCTGACGAGATCGGGATTGGTGGCGCGCACCTTCTCGTTCAAGGGCGTCTCGATGAAGCCGGGCCCGATCGCATTGACGCGCACGCCGTCCTTGCCGAGCTCGGCGGCGAGCGCCTTGGTGAAGCCGAGCACGCCGTGCTTGGAGGCGGTGTAGGCCGGCGAGCTCGGGGTGCGCAGGTGCACGAAGGACTGGATCGAGCCGATGTTGACGATGCGGCCCTTGCTCGTGCGCAACGCGGACAGGAACGCATGCGTGACATTGAACACGCCGGTGAGGTTGATCGCGATGATGCTCTCCCAGTCGTCGATCACGGCTGCGTCCGCGCCCAGCATGCCGTTGCGGCGGGCGATGCCGGCATTGTTGACGAGGATCGTAACCTGCCCGACCTTGTCGGCGACTTGCTTTGCCATCGCGACGCAGGCGTCGCGCTTGGTGACGTCGAGCGCAAAGCTGTCGGCCTTGCCGCCGGCGTCGCGGATTTCCCTGGCGGTTTCAGCGGCGCTCTTGTCGTTGATGTCGAGCGCGACGACGCGCGCGCCTTCGCGGGCATAGCCGGCGGCGATGGCGCGGCCGATGCCGGAGCCGGCCCCGGTGACGACGGCGATGTGATTGGCGAGCAACGGCATGGCGTTTCCCCGTTTTTGGTTTTGGCTTGCCGCCGATTGTAGCTGGTCGAGCGTGCAAAGCGAGTCCCGCGCGCAGCGTGTCAGCGCACCATCTCATGAATCGCGCGGCAGTGCCGCACGATGTTGTCGTGCGCGACCACGAACTGTTTCAGCGGCGTATCGATGTCGTAGAAATAGATGTTGGCGATGAAGCCGTAGAGCCCGGCGTCGATGGCGGCGGGCTTGTCGCCATGGACGTAGCCGCGCGGCGGGAATTAGCGTCCGCGATCGCCGCGAGGTCGGCGAGCCCGCGCGCCATCGCCGCATCCGGATCGAACCGGCCGATGCCCGCGTAGTAGTAGCGCTGGGCGTTGAACTCTTTGGCCTTCATCAGGCCTTCGTCGGAGAGCTGCGGGTGCTCGCGCTTCAACGCGTCGCGGAACTGGGGCCAGTAGCGCTCGTCCTTCCAGCGCGAATAGGACATCACCCAATAGAGGTCGTCGAGCATGCGCGAGGTCAGCAGATCCTGCGTGCGCTCTGCCTGTGTCAGCGCGGCGTCGATGGTCAGCCGATATTTGCCGATGAGCCAGGCGAGGATCGTGCCGCTGTCGCCGACCGTGTCGTTGCCGTCGACGATGTAGGGCAACTGGCCGCGCGGCGCCTTGGAGGCGTCGAAGATGTGCTCGTGCATGAACGGCACGCCCGCGAGCTTGAGGAAAGCATAGACCTTCAGCCCGTAGCCGTTGTTGTCGGCGACGCCGAACAGCGGTGGATATGAATACAGTGTGAGCATGCGTCACCCAGAAGAGAAAGGCCGATGAGCTTCGCCCATCGGCCTCGTCGAACGCAAGAGCGCATGATCGGGAAAAGTGTGAAGCGGTTTCCTCCGCAAGGTTCGCGAAGATCATGCGCCAAACAAGAGCCTTAAAGCTTGCAGACGCCCCGCTTCATCAGGCCGCTCTTGACGGCGAGCGCGGCATCGAAGGTCGGGACCGGCTTGCTGACGGCCTTGTAGTTGGCGGGGAACGGCTTGGTCGGAACGCTGTCGTCCCAGACCTGGCAGATTTCGGTGCCGCTCCACTTGATCAGGTGGAAAGAGGCCTGGGCGGGGCTGGTCACGGCGAAGGCAGCGGCCGCGATACAGGCAGCCGCGCAAAGAGTCGTCAGACGCATGAAATATCTCCTGTTGGGAAAAACCGTGCCGGCCCCCGCAGCATGAATCGTGCGGGGACGGCGCCCGCGCTGGCGGACATTATTGAGTGTGGCGAAACCGCGATTGGTTCAATCGGGCCCTTACAGCGAACACTCGTGGGTCCAGAGCATCCCGTTCTTGACGTTGAGCGCGTCGAAGAAGGTCGGCAAGGTCATGCTGACCACGGTGTAATTGCCCGGCCACGGCTGGGTCGGGATGCCCTCGTCCCAGACCTGGCAGAAGCCGGTGTCCGACCAGCGGATCAGGTGAAACGGATCGGCCTTGGCGGGCGCGCTGGCGGCGAGCGCGGACAGGGCTATGGCGGCAATGGCAAGCGACAGACGGCGCATGGAACGGCTCCAGGGCAAATGCGTGATGCCCTCCCGAAAAGCGGGAGGCGGGCCGATGGTCCCGGATATAAGTCAGCGGAGGGGGAGGGGAGGTTCAGCCGCCTTCGATCACGCGCCCGCGATTATTTGGCCCGTAGGCCGCGGCAATTCGTTCGCCGAGCCCCAGCTCGCGACCCAGCTCTTCACCTCGTCGAGCGGAACGGCGACCCGCGTCCGCCTGAAATCATCAAGCCGACGCCGGTCCTCGCCGATATCAAGACTATGGTCGCGCTCGTCAGGCATTTCGCGCCAGCGACGCCACCGCCTCGATCTCGATCAGCATCTTCGGGTCGGGCAGCGCCACCACCACGCAGGTGGTGCGGGCGGGATAGGGCGCGGGCCCGAAGGCGCCGGCATAGAGCGCGTTCATCGCCGCGACGTCGGAGGCGCGCGTCAGCAGCACGTTGACCTTGACCAGGTCGCGAAAGGTGCCGCCGGCCTCGTCCAGCACGCGCTTGACGTTGGTGACGACGTTCCTGAACTGCGCCTCGAACGTTCGGGCAGCTCGCGCTTCTCGTCGAAGCCGGGAATGCCGGAGATGTAGAGCAGGTCGCCGGTCCGCGCGGCAAAGGACAGCGGCGGGGCCTTGACGCCGGGCGGGGGAGGGAAGTGTTTGATGGGCATGGGGTCACCGTGGCTTTGGTGTTGCGGGGCGGCGCGACATGTGGTCAATACGTTACGACACGGCGTGGCAAATGATCAACTTGCGCCGAGGCTGCGGATCCGATCTTCGCGTGACTGCTATATGTCGCTGCAATCAGAAGCGGCCCGGCGTTTGAATGACCAAGAAAGCCAACCCAGTCTCGGCACGCGCCTGCCGAGACCGCGCGCATCGCTGTCCCGCGACGAAGAGCCGCCGGAATGGCTGCAGCCGAATTCCGGCGACCTGCTGAGCGACGTCTATTTTCTCGAGCAGCAGATCGCGCGGGAGACGGACGACCGGCTTCGCGGAATCTACGCGCGTTCGACGATCGTGATGAGCTTCGCCACGATCGAGGCGATCACGAACGACGCGCTCGCCACCATCTATGAGCTGCTGACGGACAGCGTTCCCGCCGGCTGCGCCAAACTGCCGCCCTGGTCGCACTTCAAGGGCCGCAGCACCGACCGGATCAAGTCGCTGCTGCGCAGGGGAGCGTTCTTCAGAAGGCAGCGATATGTCCTCGATCAGATCAAGCGGACGACGGGACGGACAATGGACAGCGCGCCTGGCAAAGGAGATCGAGCTGTTGAGGAATTTCCGGAACGGGATCGTGCATATGAGCTTCGTCGAGAAGCGCGGCCGCTATGATGCGGTTCTCGACCTCGGCGAGGTCGTCGATGTCGCCAGGAGCGCCTCGTCCACCGTTCAGGGCTATCTGGATTTCGTGAGCACGGCATTCTCCGAATTGAAACTGCCGATCCAGACGGTGCGGGCGGACGGGGCGGAACGCCGGCGAACATAGGTGGGTCGGCGGGCCTTCGTCGGGGGAGATCGATGCACCACGAGTTTGAATGGCCGAAGCCCCAGAATAAGGGAGAAGCCGATACTCTTCGGCATGTCCGCGAGTCCGGTTGCTCGATCATCAGCATTTCTTGGGGCGGGTCGGACAAGGAGCCGCCTTTCTCGTTTTCGGTCGGCCTGTTCGCCAACTATGATCACCCCGAACTCATCCTTTTCGGCATGAACGGCGGCCCCGCGCGTGCGGTGATCAACGAAGTCCGGTACCATGTCGCGAACGGTCGGAAATTCGCCGACGGCGATATCTGTGACGACATTCTGACAGATGGCTACAAGGTCGGCTTCTGGAAAGTGCCGCTGACGGCCTATCCCTTTTATCTGGGCACGGCGCTCTGGTTCTACGGCAAATGTCCGACTGTGTTTCCCTGCCTCCAGGTCATCTGGCAAAACGACAACAGGCAATTTCCCTGGGATGCGGGATGCGATCCCGAGACAATCGTGGATCAGCCGTTGTTGAAGAAGACGCTCTCGTGAGGACCGTAGCCCGCATGAGCGTCAGTGTTGTTATGTCGTGTAACAATCCCAGATGTCGCTTCACTCATCCGGGCTACGCTTGCTACGGGTTGTATCGGCGTGGAAAAGCTTACTATATTGATGGAGCCTATCCGGACGGAAGGAAAAAACGTGTTCGTCTCTCGCATCGTGCTCCAGAACTGGCGAAATTTCCGTACCGTGGCACGTTCCCCTTCGTGAACGGACCTTTGTTGTAGGCCCGAATGCGGCGGGAAAGTCCAATTTTCTAGACGTATTTCGTTTCTTACGGGATGTAGCGAAGCCCGAAGGTGGTGGTTTTCAGAAAGCTGTAAAGGATCGAGGTGGTGTATCGAAGCTCAGGTCGTTAGCCGCACGAAGAGATCCGGAAATCGCTATCGAGGTCCGTCTCAGTGAAAACGAAGGTGATCAAACGGCTAGCTGGCGATATCGCCTCGAATTCCGACAGGAGAGCCGCGGATACCGTCAACCCCTGATTGCCTCAGAAAGAGTGTGGAAGGGTCCTGAACTGATCCTTAATAGGCCAAATAGCGAGGATAACGCCGACCCTGTTAGATTGACACAAACTTATCTGGAGCAGGTCAATGAAAACGGTCCATTCCGTGAGATCGTCCGATTCCTCGAGAATTCGACGTACCTGCATGTGGTCCCTCAGTTGCTCCGTTATTCCGATGTGATTCAAGGGCGGATAATTAAATCGGACCCATTCGGGCAGGGACTGCTCGAAAGAGTCGCTAGGTCGTCCGACCGCATTCAGAAATCGCGGCTTTCGCGAATCGAGGCCGCGCTAAAGATCGCTATCCCCCAGCTTCAGCAGCTTAGATTTGAGCGCGATGCAGATACAGGTCGGCCTCATCTAAGTGCGCTCTATTCTCACTGGCGACCCAACGCAGGTTGGCAACGAGAAGACCAGTTCTCTGACGGCACTCTTCGCTTAATTGGGCTTCTTTGGTCTCTCTTGGAAGGAGACTTCGCTGCTTCTACTCGAAGAGCCAGAACTCTCATTGAATGCTGCTATCGTCGCGAGGCTCGCGCCTCTAATTCATAGAATGCAACGTCAGCGAAAGCGGCAAGTGCTGATAAGTACGCACAGTATGGATTTATTGTCTGATCCGGGTATTGAACCCAGAGAGATATTGCTTTTGGAGACTAGTGGCGAGGGTACTGAGGTAACTCCAGTATCGGAACTTGAGGACCTTTCACGTTTGATGCAGGCCGGACTATCAGCTGGTGAAGTGGTTCTGCCTAGAACGCAGCCACGCCAGCTTGAGTTGCTCAGCGATGTCAGTTGATGCCCGGGCACCTTATCTTAGTCACTGAAGATTTGCCTTCAGAAGCGTTGGCTCATCGGTTGTTGGCCCACATCGATCCTGATGCAAATTTTAACAGCATTGGAAGAGGTGGCATTGGATACGTTCAATCGAAACTTCGCGGCCTCAACCGGGCGGCACCGGGGATGCAAATCGTTGCAATTGCAGATCGTGATTCGCTTCAGAGATGCCCGATAGAGACGATAAGAGCTTGGCTGGGCGGCTCTGATCGTCATCGCAATCTTATTGTGAGAATGGCTGAGATGGAAATCAAGTTCTTGGGTCATGGCTGACCGCGAGGGGTTAGCTGACTTTTTGGAAGTACCCCTCAACCGCGTGCCACAATTTCCTGACGTTATAGTGGATGCCAAGCAAGAATTGGTGAATATTTCGCGGTTATCTCGTAGCCGAAGCATTCGAGAGCAGATGTGTCCGGCCGCAGGCGCCGCTAAAGTCGTTGGGCCAGGTTACAATAGTCTTGTTGAAAGCTTCGTTCGCGCAAATTGGCGGCCGGTGCGCGCCTTGCCAAATTCCCCGAGCTTGAGACGAGCTGAGCATCGTATCAGAGAACTCGCACAGCGCGCACCTTAGAAAGGCCAGGCTTCGCGCCGGACCTTTTGCATTTGACGGTAACGAGGACCCTACAACACCCTGTTACTCTCCTTCACCTTCTCCGCATCGAGATACAGGTTCTCGCCCATCTCCTTGAACTTGGCGCTCATCTGCGCCATGCCGTCTTCGATGGTGCCGCTGATGCTCATCCCCACCGCCGCCGGATCGTTCAGCGTCGCCGCGTAGTCGCGCACGTCCTGCGTGATCTTCATCGAGCAGAATTTCGGGCCGCACATCGAGCAGAAATGCGCGACCTTGTGCGCTTCCTTCGGCAAGGTCTCGTCGTGGAAGTTCTTCGCGGTGTCGGGATCGAGGCCGAGGTTGAACTGGTCCTCCCAGCGGAAGTCGAAGCGCGCGCGGCTCAATGCGTCGTCGCGCAGCTGCGCCGCCGGATGGCCCTTGGCGAGATCGCTGGCATGCGCCGCGATCTTGTAGGTGATGACGCCGACCTTGACGTCGTTGCGGTCGGGCAGGCCGAGATGCTCCTTCGGCGTGACATAGCAGAGCATGGCGCAGCCGAACCAGCCGATCATCGCAGCTCCGATGCCCGAGGTGATGTGGTCATAGCCCGGCGCGATGTCGGTGGTCAGCGGCCCTAGCGTATAGAATGGCGCCTCGCCGCATTCCTTGAGCTGCTTGTCCATGTTGATCTTGATCTTGTGCATCGGCACATGGCCGGGGCCTTCGATCATGACCTGGCAACCCTTGTCCCACGCGATCTTGGTGAGTTCGCCCAGCGTCTCCAGCTCGGCGAACTGCGCGCGGTCGTTGGCGTCGGCGATCGAGCCCGGACGCAGGCCGTCGCCGAGCGAGAACGACACGTCATACTTGCGCATGAGGTCGCAGATCTCCTCGAAATGCGTGTAGAGGAAGCTCTCCTTGTGATGCGCCAGGCACCACTTCGCCATGATCGAGCCGCCGCGCGACACGATGCCGGTGACGCGGTTGGCGGTGAGGTGGATGTAGGGCAGCCGCACGCCGGCATGGATGGTGAAATAGTCGACGCCCTGTTCGCACTGCTCGACCAGCGTATCCCGGTAGAGCTCCCAGGTCAGCTTCACCGGATCGCCGTCGCACTTCTCCAGCGCCTGGTAGATCGGCACGGTGCCGATCGGCACCGGCGAGTTGCGCAGGATCCATTCGCGCGTGGTGTGGATGTTGCGCCCCGTCGAGAGGTCCATCACGGTGTCGGCGCCCCAGCGGATCGCCCACACCATCTTGTCGACCTCTTCCTCGACCGACGACGTCACCGCGGAGTTGCCGATATTGGCGTTGATCTTGGTCAGGAAGTTGCGGCCGATGATCATCGGCTCCAGCTCGGCGTGGTTGATGTTGCAGGGAATGATCGCCCGTCCGCGCGCGATCTCGCTTCGAACGAACTCCGGCGTGACGAAGGCGGGGACCTCCGCGCCAAAGCTTTCGCCGTCGGCGAGCGCGGCTTCGGCGCGCTCGAGCTGTTGCTTGCGGCCGAGATTCTCGCGCTCGGCGACATAGATCATCTCCTTCGTGATGATCCCGGCGCGGGCGAATTCGAGCTGCGTGATCTTGTGGTCGCCCACGCCCCGCAGCGGCTTGTGATGCGCGGTGAAGGACTTCGCCGCATGCGAGGCGCCGACATTGCCGTTGTCCTCCGGCTTGATGTCGCGTCCCTCATATTCCTCGACGCCGCCGCGCTCTTTCACCCACGCGATGCGATTGCGCGGCAGGCCGGAATTGACGTCGATGGTCACGGATCGGGTCGGTGTAGGGACCCGAGGTGTCGTAGACCGCAAGGTTCGGCTCGCCCGCGCCTTCCGAGAGCATGATCTCGCGCAGCGGCACGTTGAGGTCCGGCGCGGCGTCCGGGTTCGCAAAGATCTTGCGCGAGGAGGGCAGCGGTCCTGTCGTCACGGCGGGAAGGGTCGTGTCGGGATTGGAGCGAATGTTCATGTTATCCTCCGTTCAGATTCTGGTTGTCGTCATTGCGAGGAGCGTAGCGACGAAGCAATCCAGACTGCTTGTGTGGAAAGACTCTGGATTGCTTCGCTTCGCTCGCAATGACGATGGTGGGAGTTGGTTTTCATTTCACGCGGCCTTCGCGCTCTGGCCAAGCCATTGTTTGACCCGTGCATCGGGGTCGGCGTTCTGGGTGACGTCGGAAACGACGGCGATGGAATCGGCGCCGGCGGCAAAAATCTCGGGGGCGTGCTCGAACTTGATGCCGCCGATCGCGACCAGCGGGATGGGGCCTATGCGCTTCTTCCAGTCGCCGATCTTCGGAATGCCCTGCGGCGCGAAGCGCATCGATTTCAGCGTGGTCGGGAAGATCGGCCCGAGCGCGACATAATCGGGCTTCGCGGCCAGCGCGTTCGCGAGCTCTTCGTCATCATGGGTGGAGATGCCGAGCGTCAGGCCGGCGGCGCGGATCGCTTTCAAATCGGCATCGGCGAGATCTTCCTGACCGAGATGCAGATGCTGCGCCTTGGCCTCGATCGCCGCGCGCCAGTAGTCGTTGACGACCAGCTTCGTGGGCGTGCCCCTGATGACGGCAAGCGCCTCGCGCACGATCGCGAGCGCGTCGGCGTCGCCAAGGTTCTTGGCGCGCAGCTGGATCGTGCCGACGCCGAGCCGGCTCAGGCGCGCGACCCATGCGACGCTGTCGACGACGGGATAGAAGCGATCAGGATACGGCATGCCAGAACGGGGTCCCTACGACAGGTGTTGATGGAGAGGCGAAATCGCGGGCCTGCATCAGCCCGGCTTCATAAGCGGCGCGGCCGGCTTCGACACCGAGCCTGAAGGCGCCGGCCATCGCGACGGGATCGGCGGCCTTCGCGATCGCGGTGTTGAGCAGCACGGCGTCATAGCCGAGCTCGAGCGCTTCAGTGGCATGTGAGGGCGCGCCGATGCCGGCGTCGACCACCAGCGTGATATCGGGCAGGCGGTCGCGCAAAAGTTTCAGCGCGTCGCGGTTGATGATGCCGCTTGCCGCAGCCGATCGGCGCGGCCCAGGGCATCACCACCTTGCAGCCGGCATCGACCAGGCGCGTCGCCACCGACAAATCCTCGGTGCAATAGGGGAACACTTCAAAACCGTCCTTGATCAGGATATCTGGCAGCCTCGACCAGGCCGACCACATCGGGCTGCAGCGTGTCGTTGTCGGCGATCACTTCGAGCTTGATCCAGTTGGTGGCGAACAGCTCGCGCGCGAGCTTCGCCGTGGTGACGGCTTCGCGCACGCTGCGGCAGCCCGCGGTGTTCGGCAGCACGGTGACGTCGAGCTCGCGGATCAGCTTCCAGAAGGCGTCGCCGGTCTTGCCGCCGGCGGCCTCGCGCCGCAGCGACACGGTGACGATTCTAGCGCGCCGAAGCGCGGATCGCGCTCTGCATGATCGCGGGCGAGGGATACAGCGCGCTGCCGATCAGCAGGCGGGAGGAGAATGATTTGGAGTAGAAGTTCAGCATTCGCATCAATCCCGTCGTCCCGGCGAAAGCCGGGACCCATACCGCGTGATTTCCCTTTGGGCACGCTTGCTAGACATCTTCCAACACACGACGGCCTGTGGTTATGGGTCCCCGCTTTCGCGGGGACGACAGGCCGAGTGTGTGACGAGAGCATCCTCACCCTCCCTGCCGCGGCGTGATGATCTCGATCTCGTCGCCGGCCTTCAGCTGCGTCTCGGCCCAGCGTACCTTGGGCACCACGTCGTAATTCACTGCGATCGCGAAATGCGTGCCCTCATAGTCGAGCTCGCCGAGCAGCGCGTCGACGCTCGCCGACGAGATCTCGCGTTGCTCGCCGTTCACGCTCACGCGCATCGCATCACCTCATTGTCGATCACGCCGCGCGCGACATAGCCAAGCGTCAACTCCGCCAGCGCCGGCGCCAGCAGGAAGCCGTGACGATAGAGCCCGTTTACGGCGATGCGTTGCTGTTCGATCGAAATCCGCGGCAAATTGTCGGGATAGGCCGGGCGCAGCCCCGAGCCGAACTCGACGATGCGCGCTTCGGCAAAGGCCGGATGCACCGCATAGGCCGCGCCAAGCAGCTCCAGCGCCGAGCGCACCGACACGCCGCTGTCTTCGCTCTCGATCGAGGTCGCACCCAGCATGAAGCGGCCGTCGCCGCGCGGGATCACATAGAGCGAAAAGCGCGGATGGATCAGCCGCACCGGGCGCGACAGCTCG
Source organism: uncultured Alphaproteobacteria bacterium (assembly GCA_963732085.1). Taxonomy (GTDB): domain Bacteria; phylum Pseudomonadota; class Alphaproteobacteria; order Rhizobiales; family Xanthobacteraceae; genus Bradyrhizobium. Next base: position 360,722 of record CAVSYJ010000006.1, read on the forward strand.
ACCTCCGAACTCTCGACCACGATCATCTCACCCTTGACGCCGCGCAACTCGCTCTCGGCCTCGCGCGCGGCAAGGCCGCGGCAGTCGATCACGATGCCGTCGAGCTGATCCGTCTCAACGTCGCTGCCAAATTTGATCCTGCCGCCGGCCTGCGCAATGCGCGCATGCAATTCCGGCAGCACGCGGCGCGGCTCGACATGGCCTTCGTCTGGATAGAACAGCGCGTCGCGGAAGCGGCCTTCCAGCGCCGGTTCGAGTTCACCCAGGCCGTGCGCATCCAACCGCTTGTGATTTGTCGTGAGTTTAGCGAAGCGCTCGAAATCGGCGCGGTCGCGCGCATGCGCCACCACCAGCGAGCCGTTGAACGGCGTGTCCGGAAAATGCTGCCGCCACAGATCGAGCGAACGCATGCCGAGGCGGCCGATCACGGGTTCGGAACTCTCAGCCTCGCACCAGGGCGCCAGCATGCCGCCGGCAAAATGACTTGTGGATTGCGTCATCGCGGCGTCACTGCGCTCATGCAGGGTGACCGCGTGGCCGGCGAGCGCGAATAACAGCGCATGCCAGCTGCCGGCGATGCCTGCGCCGATGACGGAAACGGGAGAATCCCCGCGTGGGCTTTTAACCTGATACATCCCTGTCCCTTCGCCGGCATGACCCGGATCAGGTTCAAAGGGTCACCGCATACTTGCGGTTTCTCAGCTCTCGCAGGAGCTCCCCTCGGAACGGACCTAATGTAGGCCGATAAGCCTCGGTGTCAACGCGGCTTGGCGCCGTTTGCACCGCTGGGTATGGCGGCCGGGGGCCGTGGAACCGCGCCTTCCTTGGCGTCGGCAAGCTTCTTCTTCGTAGCTTTGGGCTTGGCCGCATGCGCCGGTTTGGCCGGGACGGGAATGAGCTTCACCGGCGCGTCCTCCGGTTTGGCGGCGACCGTTTCTTCCGGCTTGCTGCTATCGGTGTCGACCACGGGCGCGGCTTCCTCGGATGGCGGCGCAGGCTTCTCCTCGACTCCAGCGACTTTCGGCGGTGCCGCGTTGAAGTCCGGCTTGCCCTGCTTCAAACGCTCCAACCGCTGTTGCTTGGCGACATAATAATAGCCGCCGGCAAAGTAGCGGATGGCGCGGTCGTAATCTCCGCCCGCGGCGCGATAGGCGCCGGCGAGATATTTGACCCCATATTTGAGGTTGGTGTCGGGATCGTGCAGGCCCTCGGCGTCGCCGGTGTAGCCGACGCCTTTTGCGGTCGCGAACTTGATTTGCATCAGCCCGATGGTGCCGCCGTGGCCGATCAGCTCGGGATTGTATTTGCTTTCGCGCACGATCAGCCGATGCACCAGCGCTTCCGGCACCAGGTTGGCCTTTGCGTGCTTCGCGATCATCTTGTCGTAGCGCGCGCGATCCTGCGCCTTCACCTGACCAGCAAACGACAGCATCGCCAGCAGGACGCAGGCAAGCCACAGTCGCTTCATCGAAATCGTCCCCCGAAGACGGCGCGGTCATGCTTACCGAGAAGGTAATGGCCGGTCTTGCCGGGCGTGGATGGGGCCAAATCCCGGCATAACTGAGGCCCGGGTTTACGCATAATTATGCGCCGGCGTGGTTCGATCGGGCTGAAAACCGGACCTGGCCCATGACCGTCACCGTGACCCATACCGAGGCTGCCGCGCCCCCTGCGCGCGCGTTGCTGCCGCTGTGGGTCGGGTTTGGCGTCTACGCGCTGTTTCTTCTCGCCGGCAACCGGCTGCTGATCGACCCCGACACGCTGTGGCAGATCACGGTCGGGCAGTGGATCATCGACCACGGCGCGGTGCCGACCACTGACGTCTATTCCTTCACCATGCGCGGCCAGCCCTGGATCTCCACCCAATGGCTGGCGCAGGTGATGTTTGCGAAGAGTTACGCGCTGTTCGGCTGGAGCGGGCCGGTGGTGCTGGCCTCGATCGCGATCGCCGCAACCTTTGCGCTGCTGGCGAAGTTTCTCAGCCGCCGTCTCAGCGACAGCACCACGCTGGTGTTCATCGCCGCGGCGTTGGCGCTCACCGTGCCGCATCTGTTGGCGCGGCCGCATGTGCTGGCGCTGCCGGTGATGGTGGCGTGGGTCGGCGCACTTATCGCCGCCGCCGATAAGCGCGAGGCGCCGCCGTTCTGGTTGCTGCCGCTGATCGCGCTGTGGGCCAATCTGCACGGCGGGTTTGTTTTCGGCCTCATGCTGGTCGCGCCGATCGCGCTCGATTGCGTGCTCGCAGCGGAAAGGTCTTCGCGCAAGACGCTGTTGCTGCGTTGGGCTGCCTTCGGCGTCGCCGCGCTCGCCGCCGCCTGCTGCACGCCCTATGGCTGGGACTCGCTGCTGGCATCGCGGAAGATCCTCGAACTCGGCAGCGCGCTGCCGCTGATCCTGGAATGGAAGCCCGCCGATTTCGGCAGTGTCGGTCCTTTCGAGATTTGCCTGCTGCTCGGGTTCGGGCTGGTTCTGTATCGCGGCGTCACATTGCCGCCGATGCGTATCGTGCTGCTGCTCGGCTTGCTGCACATGGCGCTGTCACAGGGCCGGGCGGCCGAAATCCTGGCGCTGGTCGCGCCGATCGTTCTCGCCGCGCCGCTCGCCAGGCAGATCGGCGGCGCGGAGCCATCACATTCTCAAACGATCCGTGCGCCGATGCTTGCGGGACTCGCCGTCACGCTGGTCGCGGGAACGATCGCCTATGCCAGCATACATCCGTTTGCGCCACATATGCGCGGCTCACCGGTCGCGGCCGTGGCGGAGTTGAAGAAGCTGAACGTTGCCCGCGTCTTCAATGACTATGATTTCGGCGGCTTTTTGATTGCGAATGGTGTCGCGCCCTTCATCGACGGCCGCACCGAACTCTATGGCGAGAAATTTTTCGTCGACCACAATGCGGCGTCGGGCCTGATGGAGCCGGAAAATCTGTTTCGCCTGCTCGACGAATACAAGATCGAGGCGACCTTGATGCGCACGCAGAGTGCGGCGACCAAACTGCTCGATCATGTCGACGGCTGGCAGAAGATCTACTCCGACGACATCGCGACCATCCATGTGCGTAAGGACGGTGCGGTGCACACACGTGAGCCCGCGGTCGACGCGACCCCGAAAAATTGAATCGAAAAATTCCTACCGGCAAATTGTCGCGTAGCGCGAAACGCGATTGTCGTGTAAAAAACTCAATACGCGTCCAGTGTCAGTCGAGCGGCGGCGTTGCGGCAGCATTCCTGACTCATTCACGCCACTAAACATCAAACAAGAAGCATAAGGGAGAGTGCCATGGCTCGTACCGAGTCGTATTTGCCCAAGCGAAATCCCTGCGCCCAGTGCGGCAAACCGATCGGCATGCCGGAATGGGTCGAGCCCGGCGCCGGCCGCACCGCCTATCTCTGGCATTGCTGGTCCTGCGACTACCGCTTCGAAGCGGTCGCGATCTTCGACGAGCGGGACGTGGAGCGGGAAGCGCTCGCGGCTTGATCTCCTTCGCATTGAAGCGCCGCGACGGGTTCCGGGAACCCGCTGATTTCTGCCGCTTTGCAAAAGCGAAATCGCGGCAGAGCGGCGGAACGCGCGCCTTGCAGGAAAGTTGCTCTCTCATCAATTCTGATTAGGGAGCGACTCCATGTTAGCAAAATACGTCACGGCCGGCATCGCCGGTTCCCTTCTGCTTGCCAGCGCCGCATTTGCGGCTGAGGACAACGCGACGACGGCGGCTCCTCCGGCAATGCAAAGCAGCGCCAGCAGCACCTCTTTCCATGGCGATTGGCGCGCCTCGAAGGTGGTTGGTCTCAACGTCTACAACGAGAAGAACGAGAACGTCGGCTCGATCAACGATCTCCTGATGGACAAGAGCGGTGGCATCAAGGCGGCCGTGATCAGCGTCGGCGGCTTCCTCGGCATGGGCGCGCGGCTGGTTGCCGTGCCCTTTGACAAGATCAAGTTCTCCGCCGAACCGATCGCCTATACCGGCGTGGCTGGTGCCCCGAACGCGGGCGGCGCCAGGCCGCCGATGTCAAACACGACGACGGGTTCGACCGCGCCGCAACCGGTGAAGGCCAATCCCTGGTATCCGGATCACGCCATGATCAACGGGACCGCGGACGAGCTGAAGGCGATGCCGGAATTCAAGTACGAGTAACGGCGTAACCTGACTGAGATACCAATGGCCGGATAGCGAGAGCTGTCCGGCCATTTGCTTGCGTCAATGCTTGTTGCGGTGCACGCATCGCTCCCCCAACCTTCCATGCTAGGTTCGCAACCGGCGGGAGCATCCTGCCTGCTTCAAAACCGAATGGGAGGACATCATGGCGGACAGCGTCTACAAGGTCATCGAACTGGTCGGTACGAGCAAGGAATCCTGGGAAAAGGCCGCGGCCGTCGCGGTCACGCGAGCCTCGAAGACGCTGCGCGATCTTCGCGTCGCGGAAGTCGTCAAGCTCGACTTGCAACTCGACGCCAAGGGCAAGATCGAAGCCTATCGCGTCAAGCTCAACGTCTCCTTCAAGTTCGAAGGGTCGTGAGGCAGCGCGCTGCAGCATTGACTGCGCAAAAGCAAAACGCGTCCGGTTGTGCCGGGCGCGTTTTTTTGTTTGGGATGCTCTATCATTCTCGTCATGGCCGGGCTTGACCCGGCCATCCACGTCCTTGCTCGCCGCGGCAAACCAAGACGTGGATGCCCGGCACAAGGCCGGGCAGAGGAGTGGCTAGATCAATTCGTCTTCACCAGCGGGCAACCGCCCTTGTCGAGCGGACGGAACGCCTCGTCGCCGGGCACGGTGGCGATCAGGTTATAAAGGTCCCACTCGCCTTTGGACTGGTCGGGCTTCTTGACCTCGAACAGATACATGTCGTGCACCATGCGGCCGTCGATGCGGATCTTGCCGTTCTTGGCGAAGAAGTCGTTGATCGGCGTGGCGCGCATCTGCGCCATCACCTTCGGCGCCTCATCGGTGCCGATTGCCTCGATCGCCTTCAGGTAATGCATGGTCGCCGAATAGAGCCCTGCCTGGATCATGGTCGGCATGCGGCCGATCTTGTCCATGAAGCGCTTGGAGAAGGCGCGGGTCTCGTCGTTCATGTCCCAGTAGAAGCCGTCGGTGACGATCAGGCCCTGCGTCGCCTTGATACCGAGCGAATGCGTGTCGGTGATTTCCATCAACAACGCGATCATCTTCTGGCCGCCTTGGGTGATGCCGAACTCGGCGGCCTGCTTCAGCGCGTTCTGGGTGTCGCCGCCGGCATTGGCGAGCCCGATCACCTTGGCCTTGGAGGCCTGCGCCTGCAGCAGGTAGGACGAGAAGTCCGACGAGTTCAGCGGCGCGCGGACGTCGCCGAGCACCTTGCCGCCGTTCTCCTTGACCACGTTGGCCGCATCGCGCTCCAGCGCCATGCCGAAGGCGTAGTCGGCAGTAACGAAGAACCAGGTGTCCTCGCCACGCTTGACCATCGCCTTGCCGGCGACGTTGGAGAGCGCATAGGTGTCGTAGGTGTAGTGCACCGTGTTCGGCGAGCAGGCCGGACCCGTGATGTCGGAGGAGCCGCCGCCTGAATTGATATTGATCTTGTTCTTCTCTTTGGTCAGCGCGGAGATCGGCAGCGCCACCGAGGATGTCGGCACGTCCATGATCGCGTCGACCTTCTCGTTGTCATACCAGTTGCGCGCGATCGAGACGCCGACGTCGGGCTTGTTCTGGTGGTCGGCGGAGATCACCTCGACCGGCTTGCCCTTCACCTTGCCGCCGTAGTCCGCGACCGCCATTTCGACCGCGGTCAGCGAACCCTTGCCGGTGGCGTCGGCATAGAGGCTCGACATGTCCGTGAGCACGCCGATCTTGACCACGTCGTCGGAAATTTGCGCGGAGGCAGTCCCGCCGAGAGCGGCGAGCGCGACGCCGGCCGCAAATGCAGTTGTCAGGTATTTCATCGTTTCTTCTCCCAGACCTCTTGTTGCGGGCGGGTTCTAGCCGCATTCCAGAGGGCCGCATAGGCCTGAGGCCCGCATGGAACTCATCGCGGGATAATGAAAATGCAGGCGGTATTCTTATCCCTCCTCCGCGAAGCGTGGGGAGGGTGGCTCATCGCGAGCGTAAGCGAGCGACGAGACGGGTGGGGGTTATTGCTTCGCACACGATAGAAGTTAAGTGCCCCCCACCCCGACCTTCGCTGCGCTCAGGTCGACCCTCCCCACCACTCGCTCTGCCGCGCAAGTGCGCTGCCGAGCTCGCGGGGGGAGGGATCAACGGAGCGCGTTACTACAGCTCCGGCAGCTTGCTCACCGTGACGTTCATCGCGCCCTGCGCTTCCACGATCACCCGCAGCGTCTTCGAATCGAAGGCGACCTCGGACAGCCCGACATTGTCGATTTTCGCATCGACCCGCACGCCGCTGTCGTTCTTCTGGAAGTCGGCGATCGCCTCCGCGATTTTTTTCTGCGCATTGACCGCGAACGGCTTCAGGTCGATCGTCGCCTTCTCCATCAGCGCACGCTGCAGATGCGGTACCGTCGCGCGCGCCGCGGCGCCGAGCAATCCGAAGGCCGCCTCCGACTCGACCGCGAGCTCCATGTCGTTCAGCCGCACGGTCTGGTTCTTCTGGTCGAGCACCGGCCGGCCCCAGATGTGAACGGTGGCGTCGGCGCCGAAACCGAACCAGCTCTTCTTCTCCTTGGCGTGGATCAACAGCGAGATCAGCAGCCGGTCGCCCGCCGCGGCAACAGTGGCTTTCTTGACCGTGACGTCGGCCGAGCCGGAGCCGTCCTCGGGGAAGGTCCGCCCGATCAGCTGTCCTTCCAAAATTTTGTCGAGCTCGGTGAAGGGCAGGTCGATCGGCACGCCGATGCCGATTCCGGCCGCGGTCGGCGGCACGATCGAAATCTTGTCGGGGAACGGACAGTTCGGCTTGGTCTCGGTCGGCGTGATCCGCGTTTCCGCCTCGATGCCGACGGTGACGATAACCGCGGTGGCGTTGACGGTCGGCTGCGCGGCGACGGCGCGGATCGGCTTCAGCTCGAGCCAGAGCGGCGGCATCGACGCCGTCGTGCCGGTGCCCTGCAGCGGCAGCGAGCGGCAGGCCTTGGCCCATTGTTCGCGCGCAGTGCGCTCCAGCGTCTTGTCGTTGCGGATGCGCTCGCTGACCGCGTTGAGCTGCTCGCCCACGGTCTTGTCGATCACGGGCTTGACCTGCGCCGGTACGTTGACCCGCGCGCCCGCCATCACGAGGCTGGTGTCGCCGAGGATGACCTGCGCGCCGAAATTGGGCTCGACGTGCCAGGCCTGCGCCAGCTTCGGCCGTATGGTGATCACGACATTGCCGCGGATTTCGGCGCTGGCGTTGATCGCCTTGATGTTGACGCTGCCGATCCGCTTGGCGGCGTCGGCGCCGAGCAGCCCGCCGATGGCGTCGCCGACCGCGCCGGTCGCCTTCGAGGTGAGCGAACCCGTGACATTGAGCTTGCCGGTGATCGGCGTCGTCAGCGACAGCACGTCCTGCGTGCCGGTCGCAAGGATCGGCCCGCGCGTCGCGGTCCAGCCGATGTCGGCATCCTGCAGGACCTGCGACACCGGGTTGTCGGCCTTGCCGGCGAAATTTTTGGGCGCGGCGCGCTCCGCCGCCTCGCGGATCGCGGTCAGCGAAATCGAAACCGGCGCGATCACCACCGAGCTGCGTGGGGCCGGCGGCAGCGGCGGCAATTGGGCAAGCTGCGGCGTTGCCAGCTTCGCGCGCGGCGACAGCCAGTCCATCGCTTTCAGGCTGACGAAAAACGAGACGGCGACCACGACGACCCCGAGCAGGATCGTCTGCGGCCGAACCGGCAGTTCCGGTAATTTCATCGTCCCCCCGGACTCATCGATCTCGGGAGTTTACAGGGCAGGATGAAGTGATACTAGGCTGGTGCGGTGGATTTGACATTCGCCTCATCAGGTTTTCGCGAGTCGGCATGGCGAATGTCAAATCCAAAAACCGCACTAGAATTTGATATTTGCTGGTGTCCCTTTGGTTCGAACATTCGCAAAAAGACCTATCCGCGAGAATGATGCGAATGTTCGAACCGGGACACCAGTGGAACCTTAAAACGAAATGGCTCCGGACCATGCCGGAGCCATTCGCGTTTCTTAAGAGAAGTTAATGTCAGCGGATCGAGGTCGCCAGCTCCGCGCGGCGCTCGGTCATCGGCAGCACGACCACCTTGGTGCCGACGCTGACGCGCGAGTAGAGATCGCTCACGTCCTCGTTGACGAGACGGATGCAGCCGGAGGAGACATGCGTGCCGATGGTCTCCGGCGCGTTGGTGCCGTGGATGCGATAGACGGTGCCGCCGAGATACATGGCGCGGGCGCCGAGCGGGTTGCCGGGGCCGCCGGCCATGTGGCGCGGCAGATAGGGCTGGCGCTGGATCATCTCCGGCGGAGGAACCCAATCCGGCCACTCGGCCTTCTTGGTGATCGACTGGACGCCGGACCAGGTGAAGCCATCGCGGCCGACGCCGATGCCGTAACGCATGGCCTGGCCGCCTCCGAGCACGAGATAGAGATAGGTGTTCGGCGTGTCGATGATGATGGTGCCGGGCGCTTCGCGGGTCGCGTAGCTCACGACCTGGCGGCGAAGGCGAGCCGGCAGTTCGAAGGTGCCGCTCTCATCCTCGGAGGGCGCGGCGACGGCCGGCGGCGGCGCATATTGCGTCTGCGGGACGACAAAGAACGGGAAGAGCTGGGTGGGCGGAGCGGCCTGGGCCGAGCCGGAGAACGCGAAGGTGCCGAGCGCGAGCGCGCCCAAACCAATAGCTGTGCGAAGCTTGAACATCTGTCGTCCCCTGTACTGAGCGCCTTATCGATTGGCTGTTGTCCCAGCCAATTCGTCGATCCACCGGGGCATTTCTTAACGATTAAAGGTTTCGGGACGTTTGCTTCAAAGGCCCAAAACGGTTTCATCGGGGTAAGGATTTGTTTCATGACGGTTTCACGGCTGGTTGGCGGGCCGGCCGTCCCAAAAAAGATTCTGCAACAATTTCATGATGTCACACGTCTGATACATCCATGCCCGATTTTGGGTAGCCGAGAATCATTCGAACTCTCGGACATCTCAAGATGCGGATTTTGATCGCGACCGACGCCTGGCATCCGCAGGTCAACGGCGTGGTGCGCACGCTCACTTCACTGGCGCGCGCCGCCGCCGGTCTTGGCGCCGAGCTGGAGTTTTTGACCCCCGACGGCTTCCCCTCGGCAGCCGTGCCAACCTATCCCGGTCTGCGGGTGGCGCTGCCGAATGCCGCCGAGATCGCCCGCCGCATCGAGGCCGCGGCGCCCGAGGCGATCCATGTCGCGACCGAAGGCCCGATCGGCTGGTGGGTGCGCGCCTATTGCCGCCGCCATGGCCTGCCGTTCACGACGTCCTACACCACGCGCTTTCCGGAATATGTCTCGGTGCGATCAGGCATCCCCGAGAGCTGGGGTTATGCGGTGATGCGGCACTTCCACAACGCCGCCGCGGTGACCATGGTCGCCACGCCCTCGCTGCGGCAGGAGCTGGCGGGACGCGGGTTCACCCGGCTGGGCGCCTGGACGCGCGGCGTCGACACCAAGCTGTTTCATCCCGACAACCCGGCAACGCTGGACTTTCCGCGCCCGATCTTCATGACGGTCGGCCGCGTCGCGGTGGAGAAGAATCTCGAAGCGTTCCTGGCGCTCGATCTGCCCGGCACCAAGGTCGTTGTCGGTGACGGGCCGCAAAAGGCGGAGCTGGAGCGGCGCTTCAGGTGCGCAAAATTCCTCGGCGAGAAGAAGGACGAGGAATTGACCTCGCTGATATCTGCCGCCGACGTGTTCGTCTTCCCGAGCCTGACCGACACTTTTGGCGTGGTGCAGCTGGAAGCGCTCGCCTGCGGCACGCCGGTTGCGGCCTTCCCGGTGACGGGCCCGATCGACGTGATATCAGATCACCCGATCGGTGCGCTCGACCGCGATCTAAGCGCGGCGTGCTTGCGCGCTTGGACGATGTCGCGTGAGACCTGCCGCAGCTTTGCGCTGGAGCGTTCGTGGGAGAATTGCGCGCGGCAGTTCATCAACCATCTGGCGGTGCTGCAGCCGGCACGTAGCCCGCGCCGGACGCCCGTCCTTGCGGGTGTGCGCGGCTGATTTCAGACCCTTCAACGAGAGCGAAAGAGACCATGGCACAAATCATGAAGCTTGACGGTACGGGTGAGTTGGATTTCGACCGCGAGTCGGTCGAGCAGGCGTATGACCGCTGGGCGCCGATCTACGATCTCGTGTTCGGCGGCGTGTTCTCCAAGGGCCGCGATGCCGCGATCCAGGCCACCAACAAGCTCGGCGGCCGCGTGCTCGAGGTCGGCATCGGCACCGGCATCTCACTGCCGCTCTATGCACCCAATGTCCGCATCTTCGGCACCGACATTTCGGAAGCCATGCTGAACAAGGCGAAGCGCCGCGCCGCCGATCTCAAGCTCGGGAATGTCGAGGGGCTCGCGGTGATGGATGCCGAGAAGCTGGAATTTCCCGACAACGCCTTCGATGTCGTGATGGCGCAATATGTCGTCACCGCGGTGCCGAACCCGGAAGCGGCGCTCGACGAGTTCGCGCGGGTGCTGCGCCCGGGCGGCGAGTTGATCATTCTCACCCGCGTCAGCGCCGATGACGGCATGCGCCGCGTCATCGAGCAGAGCCTGCAGCCGATCGTGACGCGCCTCGGCTTCCGCACCGCGGAGTTCGCCTGGTCGCGCTACACCAAATGGCTTGCAGGTGCCGATAGCATCGAGCTCGTCGAACGCCGCCTGATCCCGCCGATGGGCCACTTCTCGCTGGTGCGCTTCCGCAAGGTCGGCGTCGCAGTTGCCGCGTGAGCGATTGCTCGTGTTACTGTCAGATATGACAGTTCGATGACATCTTGATGATGTCACACACGGGACATTGAATTCCTGTACAGATGCGTCGACTCACCTTTTTCCTGGGGCAGACCATGATCAAGAACTTCCGCGAGCAGCTGCGCATCCAGCGCTGGGACGACCATCGCTTCTATCATCACAGCCGGATCAACCAGAGCCTGCACTTCGTCAGCGCCGTGAGCTTCATGGTCGGCTATATCTTGATGTTCTTCGATCCCATGATGTCGGCGCTGATCGGCTGGCTGGTGTCGATGACCTCACGCCAGGCCGGTCACTTCTTCTTCGAGCCGCGCGACTACGACCATCTCAACCACGCGACCCACGAGCACAAGGAAGAGATCAAGGTCGGCTACAACCTGCGCCGCAAGATCGTGTTGATGACGATCTGGGCGGCCTCGCCGCTGGTGCTCTATGTCGATCCGACCTTGTTCGGCCTGTTCACGCCCTGGGCGACGACGGCCGACTTCATGCGGCAGGTCGCCAAGATCTGGCTCGCCGTCGGCGTCGGCGGTCTCTTGTTCCGCACCGTGCACCTGTTCTTCATCTACAATGTCGAGACCGGCCTCGTGTGGATGACCAAGATCCTCACCGACCCTTTCAACGATTTCAAGCTCTACAGGGGCGCGCCACTGGCGCTGCTGCGCGGCGAGCTGATCGACCCGGGTTTGGACATCATCGAGCACAACGCGCTCGAAGAGAAGCTCGCCTGATCGATTGGCTTCGTCATTGCGAGGAGCCAACGGGTCCGGCCCTCTTGGGCCGGCCCGACGACAGGCTCCGCGACGAAGCAATCCATCTTTCTTTTCGTGGAGAAATGGATTGCTTCGCTTCGCTCGCAATGACGAATTACCGCCCGAACTTGCTCGCCAGCATCTCTTTCAAAATCTGGCGGCGGATTGCCTTGTTGGTGAGGCCGGGCGCATGCCACCACCAGCCATCGCCCTTCATCTTCGTCGCCGCCGCAACGAAACGCTTGGCGACCTCGGCGAAATCGGCATCGTTGTAGTTCAGGCTGAAGATCAGCCGACCCGTTCCGACCCAGCTCAGTGCGATGCCCTCAGTGCGCAGGTAATATTGCAGCATCCAGTTATAGCGCGACGGCGTGGTGTAGCTCACCGTCCAGATCGAGGACAGATTGTCGACGCGGACCGGAAGATCGGCGGCGCTGAGCATCTCGTTGAGCTCGCGGGCGCGGCCGTTCCAGAGCTCGTCGAGGCCGCTATAGACGATGCGGAAGTTCGGGCTCGCGAGCCGGCTCAAGAACTCGTCCATCGCCGTCATGACGTAGGGATGCGCGTTGAAGGTGCCGCGCGCGAAGCAGACGTCGGCGGGCGCGTCGTCGCGGAAGCGTCGCATCAGATCGCGCTTGCCGCAGACCACGCCGATCGGCAGTCCGCCAGCCAGGCTCTTGCCGTAGGTGACCATGTCGGCCTTCACGCCGAAATAGTCCTGCGCGCCGCCGGCCGCGAGGCGGAAGCCGACGAACACCTCGTCGAAGATCAGGACGATGCCGCGTTCGCTGCAGACGTCGCGCAGCTTCTTCAGCCATTCGGTATAAGCCGTGCGGTCGAAATGCGCCTTGCGCGACGAATCCACCAGCGCGGAATCGCCGGGCGCGTTGCTGTTCGGGTGCAGCGCCTGCAGCGGATTGACCAGCACGCAGGCGACGTCGCGCCGCGTGCGCAGCACATGCAAGGTCCGCTCCGACATGTCGGCGAGCGTATAGGTCTCGTGCGGCGACACCGGATTGCCGACGCCGGGCTGCACGTCGCCCCACCAGCCGTGATAGGCGCCGGCGAAACGCACCAGATGCGTGCGCCCGGTGTGGTAGCGCGCGAGGCGCACCGCCTGCATGACGGCTTCGGTGCCGGACATGTGGAAGGAGACTTCGGCGAGGCCCGAAATTTCGGTGAGCCGCCGCACGTTGTCGGCGACCACGGGATGGTAGGAGCCGAGCACCGGGCCGAGCGCATGGGCGCGTTTCTCGGAGATCTCGATGCACTCTTTATAGAAGTCGTTGCCGAAGACGTTGACGCCGTAAGAGCCGGTGAGATCGTAGAAGACGTTGCCGTCGATGTCGGTGACGGTGACGCCGGACGAAGACGCCATGAAGGCGCCGACGCCGAGGTTGTCGCGCACCAGGGCGCTGTACTGGAACGGCACGCGGTAGGCGCGGGTGAATTGCAGGTCGGAGATCTGTTCGGCGGCCTCCGCCGTCATCTCCCGGCCCTTGGCGAAGCGCTGCTTGTACAGCTCGGCCAGCGCGAAGAAGCCGTCCTGCCTCGTGGTCGCGACATCCGCCGGCGCACCGTCGGAGCGGAAGAAGCCGTCGATGCCGAACTCGTAGAACGGGATCAGCCGCGCCACCCGGCGCGACATCTTCGAGTGTCCGGTCAGCGACCGGTGCTTCGCCCGCGACAGCTCGATCCTGGCCTTGAGCTTCGGAGCCACCGCTGCGGTCGCCGCCACCGCGCCGGCGGCCAGCGAGAGAATCGGAAGAGACAAATCCATGACCACAGCGCTAACCAGTCCTCCTGACAGATTCATGACAGTCAAAAGCCTGATCGCCAGTTTCACCCAGCAGGAGGACCTCAACTTCCTGTTGACCAATCGTATCCCGCGCGCAGCCCTGACCCGGTTCATGGGCGCCTTCAGCAAGATCGAGAACCCGCTTGTGCGGGATGTCTCGATTCTGTGCTGGAAGCTGTTCTCCGACCTCGATCTGTCGGAGGCGAAGGAGACCCATTTCAGGAGCCTGCACGATTGCTTCACCCGGGAGCTGAAACCGGGCTTGCGGCCGTTCGATCCGGCCCCGGACGTGGTCGCAAGCCCGTCGGACGCCATCGTCGGCGCCCACGGCACCATCCGCGAGGGCGAACTCTACCAGATCAAGGGCGCGCCTTATTCCTTGCTCGACCTCGTGGGCGATCCCGCGCTGGCGGAGCAGCACCGCAACGGCAAGTTCGTCACGCTTCGCCTGACGTCGAGCATGTATCACCGCTTCCACGCGCCGCATGACTGCCATATCGAGCGCGTCACGCTGATCCATGGCGACGTCTGGAACGTCAACCCGATCGCGCTGAAGCGGATCGAGCGGCTGTTCTGCAAGAACGAGCGCGCGGTGATCCGGACGCGGCTGAGAAGCGGCGAGGCGTTCACGCTGGTGCCGGTCGCGGCCATCCTGGTCGCCAGCATCCGCCTGCATTTCCTCGATCTGGTGCTCAATGCTCGCGCGCGGGGGCCCACCGAGTTTCCCTGCGAGGTCGACGTGCGCAAGGGCGACGAACTCGGCTGGTTCGAGCATGGCTCCACCATCATCCTGCTCGCGCCTGATCACTTCGAGTTTTGCGACAATGTAAAAGAGGGCGGCCGTATTCGCGCGGGCCAGCCTTTGTTGAGGAACGCTTGAGCAAGTTCCCGATTTCACCTTGACGCGCTGTAGCGGAACGACGATTTAAATTCGAGCGCGCAGGAAATTTCGAGATGGCAAGATCATCGGTGCTGGCGGCGGGAGGTATCGTGCTGCGGCGTGAGCAGCCGCCGCGCATCGCCGTGGTGCGCCTGCGCAAGCGCGACGAGTGGGTACTGCCCAAGGGCAAGCTCGACGCCGGCGAGACGCCGCGCGCCGCCGCCCGGCGCGAGGTGCTGGAGGAGACCGGACACAATGTGACGGTGCAGGAATTTCTGGGCACACTGGTCTATGACTCCGGCGGCCGCTCCAGGGTGGTGCATTACTGGCGCATGGAAGCAGGCGACGAACAGGCTCGCGCACTGATGCACGACATCCGCGCGGTCGAATGGCTGCCGCTGCAGGCTGCGGTGGAACGGTTGTCGCGGAGCTACGAACGCGTGTTCCTCGAGAATGTCGGGCCGATTGCGATCAACGCGATGGCGCGGCAGTGGAAGGAGAAGGCGCCGGCGGGCGCGAAGCGCCGCGAGGCCGCCGTCGTCGCGCCGCAACTTCCGTTCCCGGAATCTCCGTCCGTACCGCAGCAGCTCGAACCGGCAGCAATGGCGGAGCCCGAGATTGCGCTGTCGCCGGGCCAAGCGGAGCCGTTCGCATCGCAAGCCGGCGACGGCAATACCATGCCGCCGCGGCATCAGCGCGCCAGCTTTGCCGAGCGCGTGCGCAACTGGCTCGGCGGCGCGGCGTGATCGATTCGCAAGGCACCGCTCAGCTATTTGCTAACCGCGCTCGCGCACCGATTTGAAGCCGGAGACGAAGCGCGCCAGCGTGTCCGACGTCACGCCGCGCGGCAGCATCACCTCGACCAGCGAGAACTGCCCGCGCCGCCTGACCGCGCGATCCAGCGCGGCGGCAAGCTCGCGGCGCGTAGTGACCCGTTCGCCCACGCCGCCGATCGAGGCGGCGATATCGGCAAAATGCCAGTCGTCGAGATCGTTGAAGCGCGATTCCGGCTGGAACACCCGCAGCATCTCCCAGCTCCTGTTGTTGAACAGCACGACGATCGGATCGAGCCCGTAGCGGCGGCAGTTGCCGATCTCCCAGCCGGTCATCTGGAAGGCGCCGTCGCCGACCAGGATCAGCGGCCGCCGTCCGCTGGCCGCAACCCCGAAGCCGGCGGGCACGCCAAAGCCCATGCCGGCGTAGTAGCCGGGCGCGGCGAGGGCGGTGTTGTCGATCTCCATCGCGGTGAACAGGCAGTCGCCGATGTCGGATGTCATCGGCATCCGGCCGTGGCGATCGAACAAATCGTTGATCGCGGCCGCGACGTCGGACGGCGCGATCGGCGCATCGTCGGCCGATAGCCCGCGCGGATAGACGGCGGGCTGCCTCGTTTGATGCGGCCGTTGCGCGGCGGGCCGGGCGCGCGCCTCCAGCGCGTCGATCAGGTCGGCGAGCGGCATGTCGCGGAACGCGTGATAGCCGATCTGCACCTCGCGGCTCGAGGCGAGGATGGTGCGCCTTGGATCGGTGGCGCGGTTGGACAGCGCGAAATTGGTGTCCGACAGGATGACGCCGAGCATCAGCACGAGATCGGCATCCTCGACCAGCCGGGTGATCGCGGGATCGCCGGCCGCGCCGAGATAGGTGCCGGCGACGACATCGGGCGCGCTCTCGAGAAGCCCGCGTCCCATGAAGGTGGTCACGATGGGCAGGTTCAGCTTGCGCGCCAGCGCGGCGATCCTGTCCTCGACGCCATAGCGGCGGATTTCGACGTCGACGATGGCGACCGGCGCGGCGGCCGCCTCGATGCGCTTGAGGATTTCGTCGGCGCATTCGGCGAGCGCGTCTTGGTCCGCGCGCCGTGGCGGCAGCGCCACTACGGGCTCGACCTCGGCCGCCACCATGTCGCGCGGAAATTCGATGTAGACCGGCAGCGACATCTCCCGCGCGCTGCGCAGCACCCTGGCGATCTGCGCCGGAGCGGTGAGGGGATCGGTCAGCACCGCCTGATCGCAGGTGACTTCCCTGAACACCGCGAGCTGGGTATCGACGGTGCGGGCCTGGTGATGCAGCAGGAAACCGCTGGTCCGCTCGCGTGCGCCCGGCGCGCCCGCGATCACCACCACCGGCGAGCGCTCGGCATAGGCGCCCGCGATCGCGTTGAGCACGTTGAAGGCGCCGGCGCCGTAGGTCACGACCGCAACACCGATGCCGCCGCCATGATAGCGCGCCGCAGCGTCCGCCGCGAAACCGACCGCCGGTTCGTGGCTCAGCGTGAAGTGCGGCAGGATGTTGCTCTCTTCGATGACCTTGAACAGCGGCAGCACGAAATCGCCGGGAATGCCGAAGATCTCCCTGGCGCCGTGGTCCTTCAGCGCGGCGAGCAGGGCGTGGGCAAGGGTGGGCATGAAAGCATCCTGGGTGTTTCCCGCATGATCGCCCTGGCGCTAGCATCCTGCAAGGGCACCAGCGCGCGCCGCCGCATCAGCGAGCGCTCAAACGGACATCACCAAGCGTAACGCACCACGCCCTTGCCGGCGTAGGAATTGGTGACGTTCGAGAACTCGCCCTCGAAGGTCGCTGCCGCGGACCAGCCGTTGATCCACTTCCATTCGACTGAGGCCGTCGTCAGCGCGGAGTCGGCGGCGTGGGTTGCGCCGTTGACGACAAAGCTCGCGCCGGGAAGCGTCTGGAAGGTTGAAAGGATGTTGCGGTCGGGATCGTAATCATGCGCCCAGGCCAGACGTCCGCGCAAGGTGAAGATGCCATTCTGCGTCGCGAATGACTTGTCGGTGCGGACGCCGAGTTCGCTGCGCGCGTCCGTCGCGCTCTTGGCGTTGTAGCCCAGCGCGAACTGATTGCTGCCGACGATGGCCTGCTCCATGTAGGCCGGCAGGTCGAAGGTGACGAACTGGCCGGCCGCATACGGCGTGATGCCGACGCCGCCGGCGATCGGTGCGACGAAGCGATAGCCGCCTTCGACGCGACCGCTCCAGGCGTTGGCGTTGAACTGGGCGCGAAGATGGTCGAGGCCTGCGACGGTCACGATGCGGTCGGTAGTGATGTCCTGCCAGCCATAGGCGAGCGCGCCGGTGAGGTAGGCCGCGCCGAAATTCTGGCGGATGAAGCCGCCGGCCTGGAACAGGTCGGAGCGTCCCCAGCCGAGATTGTTCACGCTGAAATTGGTGCCGCCGCCGGCGAGTGCAAACCCGGCGATCGTGTTCGGTGACAGCCGGTAGTCGGCGCCGACGGCCGTGCCTGAGAGGCTGCTGCGTGTGTCGTTCGATCCGAGCACCGCGTTGCCGTCGGTGCGCTGCGATCCGCCGAAGCCCGCGGCCCACACGCTCCAGCGCTGCGCGAACGGCGTCACCGGCGGCGCCTTGGTGAACATCGCAAATGCATCGGTCTGCCGCTTGGCGGCATAGGCCAGCGTCTCGTCCGCATAGCCGGTCGGCCCGCCGCCGGCGCTGATCGGATCGCCGCGGCCCGAGATGAAGGGATCGGTGAGCAGATTGATGAACTGGCTCATCGCGTCGAACGTGGCCTGCTGCGAGCCGGTCGCGCCTTCGCCCGAGAGCTGGGTCAGTCCGGCCGGCGTCAAGCCGCCAAACACCAGCGGGATGCCGCCATTGGCGTTGAAGAAGGCGACGATGGCGTTCGCGACATTCTGCTGGTTGATGTTGAGCGTGCCGGAGGGCGGCGCGAAGCTCAACGCCAGGTCAAGATAGGCATGGGTCGTATCGTAGGTCAGCGTCTCCTTGAAGCCGGTGGGAAGCCCCAGCGAGTCAATGCCGGCGAAGGTGCCGCTGACGCCGCCCGCGGCCGTCAAAAGCGTATATCGCTTGGCGACATAAGTGCCCGGTCGCGAAATTCGCGGCGACAAGCCCGTTGAGCGTCGCGGTGCCCGTGACATTGGCGAATGACGATGTCGCGGGATTGATGAACACCAGATACAGCGCGCCCGACTGCGAAGGCGAGATTGCCGGCGACCGTCATCGACGTGCCGGCCGACGCGATCGTGCCGGGAGCGAACGTTCCGCCCGCGTTGACCTGAGTGTTGCCGACCGTGCCTTCACCGGTCAGCACACCGCCGTTCACCGTGACCGGACCTGCCACCCCGCTGGAGAGAACCGTCATGGTGCCGCCATTGACGGTCGCCGTGCCGATCGTGCCTGCATCGTTAAGTGCGCCGCCGTTCACCACGGTTGGACCTCGGACAAATCCGCCGGAAAGCACGTTCATGGTGCCGCCATTGACGGTCGCCGAACCGATCGTGCCGTTACCGGCGATTGACAGTACGCCATCCTGCACGGTGAACGACGAGAGCGACATGATGGTCGCAACATTCAGCGTGCCTTGCTTCACCGTCCACGGCATCGCCGTCGCATTGAAGCCGGTGAGCGTCCAGGTCGAGTCGTCGACCTTGGCGAAGGAGCTGAAGCCTCCATACAGTTTGGCCAAGCCGATCTGCGAGATGTCGAATGTCCCCGTGCCGGGTCCGCCGAGCTGGAGCGTGCTGAAGCCTGAGCCCACCACGTTGCCGAGCCATGTGGCCGTGGGCGCGATCGTCAAGGTGTTGCCGGTGCCTTCGAACTGGATGGCCGTGAAATTCGTCGCCGAGATCAAGCCGGCGTTGTAGACGCTTACATTGCCGACGATTGCGCTGATACCCGCGGAGCCGCTGATGGTGCCGTTGTTGATGACCGTATCGCCGTTGCCTCCGTTGAGCCTTACGCCAGTGCCGAAGTTGACGGATCCCGATATGACGCCGCTATTCGTGATTGCGACCTTGCCGGTGGTAGCGGACGCGTTGATGCCGTTGCCGAACGCTGTCTGCTGCACGGTGCCGGCGGTGACATTCACCGTATTGGTTCCGCTCGTCGTCGTCGTTACGATCGCCGCCGAGCCGCCGTTGTTGGCCGTCACGGTTTGCGACGTGGTCACCGTGATATCGCCGGTACCCGTGGTCGTGGCCTGGATTCCGGTGCCTCCCGCCGTGATCGTGCCGGTCGGGGTTATCGTGATGTTGCCCGTGGTGTTGTTGACGGTCAGAGCGGTCTGGCTCAAGCTGCCGGAAATGGTCCCCGCACCGCTGTAGCTGACCGTGCCGCCATTGCCGTCGAGTTGCAGCGCGCTGGCGACGGGGGAGTCGTTGGCGTTGATCGCACCGCTATTGGTGAAATTGATGCCGCCGTTCGCTTTGGTCGTGACGAGATCGAGCCCGGAGGTGCTGATTGTGACGCCCGTATTGACCTGACCGATGAGATCGGCGGCGAATTGCTGGGTGCGGCTGGTCGTCGCCGCATTCGGGCTTGTCGTATTGGTGGTACCGGCCGTGAACGTGCTGACCGCGCAGGTGAGGGTGACTGGATCGGTGCCGCTTGTCGCGCACGCCGCCCATGCGCTCGATGGCGCCGCCACGGCCGCGGCCACGAGGAGCTGGCGGAAGAACGGGGCTTTGCAGGAATTCGGGATTCCAAATCCGGCGAAAGAAATCCTGGCGGTCATTTCAATGCTCAACCAATCCGATGGCCATGCGGGCATCATCAAGAAAGACGGCATGTTGTCGGAAAAGGCCGTGCGGGAGAAGCGACTGACGCGCTAGTCCTTTGTAATACTGCCTGAAATTCGCAATGCGTGATCATTTGGCAACAGGTTGCTCTGCCGGCCCAAGCGCCGCCACGCGCGCCCTGATCGGGCCGTTGGCTAGCGCTTCTTCTTCGGCGGTGGCAGCGGTTTGCCTTTCGGCAATCCGGGCAGTTTGGGCCGTTGTGCACCCGGCCGCGCCAAACCGGGTGGTGTGCCTGGTGCTGCGCCGGTCCGCGGTCCGACGCCCGGCGTAGCCGGCGGCGGCGTTCCCGGAGTGCGCGGCAGCGCATTGGGCTGTGCCGTGCCTGATGGAGCAGCACCCGCGGGAGCTTGCCCCGGCCGCGCCGGCGCAGCCTGATTCGGCGCGCCCGGCTGTTGTTGCTGGCCTTGACGATTTACGCCCCCCGGCTGCTGCGGATTGCCGGGCGTCTGCTGACCCTGCCGGTTGGGCGCGCCAGGCTGGCCCGGACGATTGTTCGGCGTGGTCGGCGTCTGACCCGGACGGTTCGGACCAGTGCCCGGTTGCTGCTGGCCGGGACGGTTTTGTCCGGGCTGCTGACCAGGCTGACGCGCCGGGTTGTTGCGCTGGTTGAGACCCGGATTGGCGCGGCGGAAGGCGCGCTGCTCGGTCACGATTTGCCGGCCGACGCTCTGGGTCGCGTGCAACTGGCGCACGAGTCCCTGGTCGCGCGCGGCCTGCTGCGGCGAGATCGCAAGCGGCACGGCCGCAAAGCGCGCGCCTCCAGGTCCGCCGCGGATCGCAAAGCCGCTCGCGCCCTGCGTCAGCGCGCCGAGCCGCCGCCCCTGCCGATCATTGACCTCGATCTGTCCGACGCGGCCGTCGGCATCGGGATAGAGCTTGATGTTGTTGGCGCCGGTGGCGGCCGCGCCGCCTTCGGGCACCTCGACGAGGCCGGTGGTGCCGCGAATGCCGAGCGCTGCCGTCGGTGTCGTGATCTGCATGTTGCCGGTCTTGGCGACCGCGGCGGCGGCAAAGGCAACGGTGCCCTTGGCGATGTCGAAAATGCCTGAATTGTTCTTAGCCCCGTCCTCATAGACGTAGTTGTCGATCGTGACCTGCGCATTGGCCTTCAGCGTGAAGGTGGTGGCGTCGTTGAAGGTGATTCCGAGCGAGGAGGTCGCCGCGGTCGCGACCACGTCGTTGAGGTAGATGTCGTCTTTCAGCTTGAGCGGCGTCGGCGCGTTGTTGCGGGTGACGGTGGCGGTGCCGGTCAGCGTCGCGACATTCCCGATCGGCTCGTCGGCCTGCTGATCGGCCGGTGCGGCAGGCGCTTGCTGCGCGGGAACCTGCTGTGCCTGCGCCCATGCGCCTGACACAAGGACGAGGAGCAGCGGAAGCGCCAGTGCGAGCCGGTACCGTGTCACGATGAGGACGTCCCAGACAGGAGGCAGGTTACCGCGATTTCAGCGTCGCGTCGCTGAACGCGCAGTGAACGGGACTGCAATTTGACGCATTAACGCTGTCACGCGCAAGCGCCCGCCGGGGACGAAGCCTATTGCCGTGCGGGCGATTTTGCGTTTCTGATGCGAAAGCTTTCCGAAGGTAAAATCAGTCATGTCGCGCAAGATCCTCGTCATGGGCCTGCCGGGCGCCGGCAAGACCACGTTTGCATCGGCGCTCGCGCCGCTGCTCAACGCGGTCGTGTTCAACGCCGATGCCGTGCGCGCCAATCTCTCGCGCGATCTCGGCTTCTCCCGCGAAGACCGCGTCGAGCACGCTCGCCGCATGGGCTGGATGTGCGACCGCGTGGTCGAGGCCGGCGGCACCGTGATCGCCGACTTCATCTGCCCGACGCCGGAGACGCGTGCGGCTTTCGGCGACGCCTTCACGATCTGGATCGACCGTATCGCCGAGGGGCGGTTCGAGGACACCAACCGCATGTTCGTCGCGCCGGACAAATTCGACCTGCGCGTGGGCGCGGAAGGCGCGCCGCAATTCTGGGCCGAGCAGGCGCTGGCGCGGCTGCGGCCGTCGTTCGATCCGCAGAAGCCGACGGCGCTGTTCATCGGCCGCTACCAGCCGTTCCATCCCGGTCACCAGCGCCTGATCGAGGAAGGCTTGCGGCGTGTCGGTCAGGTCTGCATCGCGGTGCGCGACACCCATGGAATCGACGAAAAGAATCCGCTGCCGTTCTTCGCGGTCAAGCAGCGCATCGAGGCGGCGCTGTCGGCTCACGCCGGCCGCTTCGTCATCGTGCCGCTGCCCAACATCACCAACGTCTTCTATGGCCGCGACGTCGGCTATCATGTCGAGCGCATCGTGCTCGACGAGGCCACCGAGCAGATTTCCGCGACCGCCACGCGCCAGCTCGCGGGAATTTCCGGCGGCCGCAAGGGTAGCGATCCGTGAGCAACACAGGCGCCGGCGACCGGAACAGGGTGACGCTGACTCTTCAACAAGCGCTGGTCAGCCCTTCTTCAGGTTCGGCTTGATGTTGAGCGGCTTCGACGGCCTTGGTCGCCGGCGCGTAGCTGACGGGTGCGGCGGGCGTAGCGCAGGCGCATCGATACCGCCAAAAAAAGGCGCCCCACGGAAAACCGTGAGGCGCGTCAAGTCTGGGGAGGAGACGCCCCGGCATGATCCGGAAAAGTGTGAAGCGGTTTTCCGAAAAGATCATGCCGTAATAAGTCGAAACTCAACTGTTGAAACTCAGCCGATGCGTTTCCAGGTCTGGCCGCCGCAGAACATGCCGCCGAAGGCGCAGCCCTGAACCTTGAGAAGATTCGATCCCTTCATCGCGATGGTGGAGTCGTAGTCCTTGCCGCTGTCGGGGTCGTGAATGCGGCCGGTCCACTTCGATCCTTCGGACTTCATGTTGATCAGGATGCGCTCGCCGCTCTTGACGGCATAGCCGCACAGATCGGCGCCGCACTGCTCGATGCGGACGTTGCCCTTGTCTTCTTCGGTCGCCCAGACGCCGAGCGGCGAGTTCGCGGCCTGAACCGGCGCCGGGGCGACGGGAGCCGGCGCGGGCGCTGCGGCGACGGGAGCGGGAAGAGCAGGCGGCAGCGGCGTGGTTGTGGTTGTGGCCAGCTGATCCAACTGCGGCGCGGGAGCGGCGGGCGCCACGGGCGCGGTGCTCGCAACCGGCGCCGGTGCCGGCGCCGCAGCCACGACGGGAGCAGGCGCCGGCGCGGCCGGTGCAGGAGCGACGTCGTCATCGTCGTCCTTTTTCGAACCGAAGCCTTTGAGGTTGAACTTCGAGGTGTTGACGCCGGTGATCTTCAGACAGTCCAGCGACGAGCAGTTCTTCGGCGCGTCGATATGGATCTTCTGTCCGTCGATCACGAAGGAAATGCCGCTGCCGGCATGGGCGGCGGTGCTGGCCATCAACAATGCGGCGGCGAGATAAAGGGTTTTCATCGGTGTCTCCATCGGCAGGCTTGTTTGCGTTGCCGAGGACCGTATGCGAGCCGCGCGCGAGTCTCTGTGACCGACGTCACCCTCACGTTCGCGTGACTCAAATCACAGTCAGAGCAGCCAATAAGAGCGAGCTTCATCGGACACGCGGGAGGATCCCATGAAGCGATTTTCATATGCCATTTTGCTGACGCTGCTCAGTTCGACCGCGCATGCGAGCGGCTACTCATTTTCGATTGGCGGACACCACGTTTACGTAGAGGCCGGCCGGCATTGCCGTTCGCTGTCCTGTGTCTCCTGGTCCGAAAGCGGATCGCGTCGCTCGCATCGCGACGAGGATGAAGATGCACCGCCTCGCGCCGGCAAAGCCGGTTGCAGCCGCACCCGCCTGTCCGCCGGTGGCAACGCCTGCTCCTGCGGCCGCACCCGCAGCGCCAGCCGGGCTCGCACCTTCCCCGGTCGCGCCGCCGCCGATGCCGGCTGCCGGTCCGCGCGCAGGTCGCGCCCGCACCCGTTACGCCTGTGCAGGTTACACCTGCGCCCGCGCCGGTCCCGCTGCCGGTAAAGCCTGCTCCCGTGCTGCAGGCGCAAGCGCCGTCCACGATCGGGCTTGCCGCGGCGAACGCGCAGCCCGCGCCGAAGCCTGAAACGGTTGTCGGCAAGCCGAAGGAAAAGGCGACGGTGGAAGCCACCGTGGCCGACAAGCCGCTCGAGACACCGGACTGGGCGAAGGACTGGTCGCCGCCAAAGGACGCGCCTGCGCCCAAGCCGGCAAAGGTCGTCGCGCATGAGGATGATTCACCGCTCGGCGACTGGCAGACCGAAGGCAAGAAGGGCCTGGTGCGAATCGAGAAATGCGGCGCCGGGCTGTGCGGCTATCTCCTGAACGAGACCACCAACACGACCGGCGAGACCGTGCTCAGCAACATGAAGGCGAAGACGGATGCGCATTGGGCCGGCGATATCTACAGCCGCGCCAGCGGCAACACCTACTACGCCCGGATGACCTTCAAGCAGCCCGACACGCTGCGCGTCGAAGCCTGCGCAATCGGCCGCTTCTTCTGCTCCGGCAACGACTGGACGCGCGTGCCGAAGTCGGACGAGGTGGTGACCTCGCGCGATCTGCCGGCCGCGCCGAAGTCTTGAGACATAAAGTCTGGAGACATGAAGTCTGAGACATGAAAATGCCCGGCGGTGGTGAACCGCCGGGCTGTAATGTTCTCAGGTTCGAATTGAGTGTCAGCCGAAGACGCCAAGCACGATGGCGCCGACGAAGGCAAACGCGACATACGCGGTCACGACACTCAGCTTGCTGACGGTCATGGGAAGCTCCCTGTTCACGTCACTGCCCGCATCTAACGCTGATATTACCAGGCGGTTCCGGGCCAAAAAAGTAAGACTCGCTGTCCGTGCACCGCGGAATCGGTTCCCCATCGTGGTTAAAAACTCGTGAAATCAAAAGGTTGAAGAATTTTTTAAGGTAATTCGCCGAACGTGCGCGGATGACGCGTGGAGTTCGTTTGTATCTCGTCGGCTCCGTCGTCCTCGTCGCATTGGCGGGGTGCGGCCGTGGATTCATGCAATCCGCCGAGCGCGAACCGTGGCGTGCCGAGGCCGAGATCGCCTGCATGAAATCCGGCGCGGTGAAGGAGAGCCCGGAGGTCGTCCGCGTCGAGCCGATCGCCGGTCCCGGCATGTGCGGCGCCGAGTACCCGCTGAAAGTCGCAGCGCTCGGCGAGGGCTCGTCGATGTACGGTTTTGCCGATGACGATCTGCGGCCGCCGGCGCCGATCGGCAACCAGCCGCGCTGGCCGATCCAGCAGCCGCCACCGGCCTATCCGCAGAGTTCGTATCCGCAATCGTCCTATCCGCCGGCGCAGTCGTCATATCCCCCGCCGCCGCAGCCGGGCTATCCGCGCCCCTCACCGGAGACCGCGGTACGTCAGCCCAATTACGGCGCGCCGTCGGGTCCGATCTCGCTGAGCGCGCCCGGCGTTGCCGAGCCGCAGGATGACGAGATCAATCTGCCCGCCGAGGGCACGCCGTCGCGCTATCCGCAGAACTCCTATCCGCAATCGTCTTATCCGCAGCGCGACGGCGCACCGTACTCGCCGCGCAATGACGTGCCGCCGGGCACGCCGCAGCGGCTCGGCCCGGGACCCGTGCAGGGCAATCCGGTCAGCGCGTTCGGCTCGGTGACGCTGAAGCCGACCGCGACGCTGGCGTGTCCGATCGTCTCGGTGCTCGACCGCTGGATCGCGGACTCCGTGCAGCCGGCGGCGCAACGCTGGTTCGGCGCGCGCGTGGTCGAGATCAAGCAGATCTCCGCCTATTCCTGCCGCGGCATGAACGGCAATCCGAACGCGCACATCTCCGAACACGCCTTCGGCAACGCGCTCGACATCGCCGCCTTCACGCTGTCGGACGGCCGCCGCATCACCGTGAAGGACGGCTGGCACGGCCTGCCGGAAGAGCAGGGCTTTCTGCGCGACGTGCAGGGCGCGGCCTGCCAGCAGTTCAACACCGTGCTGGCGCCGGGCTCGAACCAGTATCACTACGATCACATCCACGTCGATCTGATGCGCCGCGCCAGCCGCCGCGTCATCTGCGAACCTGCGGCTGTCTCCGGCGAGCAGATCGCCGCGCGCGCGGGAGGCCGCAATCCCTACGCCTCCTCGCGCGATCCCTATGTGACGGGTTCGCTCGGCGGTCACGCGCACAAGCACAAGGACACGAGCGCGAAGGTCAACGAGGAAGACGAGTTCGCGGACGATTAAGGCGTGATCCGGAAAAGTGTGCAGCGGTTTTCCGAAAAGATCATGCCCAAACAAGAACCTGAAGCGCGATGACAATTCATCCTAATCTCATCGCGCTTTAGTCCGCCGCCCGAGTAACGGAGGCGCGTATTCGAACGGCCGGCTTATCGGACCGAATACAGCCTCCAGCTGCCGTCGATCCCCTTCAGAACATGCTCGCCGCGATCGCTGAAGGTATCGGCGCCGCCGAGCATCATGTCGCGCACCGTGGAGGACGTCCAAAGCTCTCCGGCGGCGGCATGTTGCTCGACCCGAGCGGCGAGGTTCACTGCAATTCCCGAGATGTCGCCATCATCATGGACTTCGATTTGTCCGACGTGCAGGCCGGCGCGGATTGTCACGCCCATCCCGCCAAGCGCGTCGCACATTTCAGTGCCGCAAGCCACGCCCTCGAAAGGAGCGTCAAAAATCGCAAGCAACCCGTCGCCCGTGCTCTTGACCAACCGGCCGCCGTGTCGACCGATGAGGTCGCGCGTCACCCGATCATGACCTTCGAGCATTGCACGCCACCTGGCGTCGCCCAAAGCAGACGATCGACGGGTCAAGTCGACAATATCGGTGAAAAGGATCGTGCCGAACTTGCGACTGGACGTTCGTTTCAGGGCCGCGCCTGTGTAGAACTCGATAGCTAGATCGCTCGGATCGCGCCAGTTCGGCATGATCCAGGCGAAGTGATCGTCACCGGCAATTTCGCGATAGACGGCGTTGGGGATGATCTGCGCCAGAAGCCGGCTGCCGGCGACCGGAAGAACCTGGTCTCCCTTGACATGCATCACCAGGGTTCGACTTGAAATCCGTTCCGGGGCGTCTCCGGCGTCCAGAGTATGGATGCTCTCCACCTGTCTGCGGAAATCCCTTGGACTGCATGTCATCCGTTGCAATCGCCCGGTCCAGCGAATGAACGATCCGTTGCCGCTTTGACTGGGCGACATCCAGTCCACCATACAGGCCGGTTGTTCAGACCAGGTTTCGACCAGTTTGAGGAATCGCTCGTAGATCTCCTTGCTCGTCTTCAACGGGGGATCGCCGTCCTGCAAATAGTCGGGGATACGCTTCCGGTAACGCGGGGGTACAATCGAATTAAGAAGCACCAGGCTCTCGACTTGCTCCGGAAAATCCGCCGCGAAAAGCTGACCCATGGCGCCTCCCTCGGAGATGCCGAGGAAATGCGCCTTTTCCCAGCCCACGGCGCTCATGACAGCCTTGATGTCGTCAAGGCGTTGTGAAGGCGTTGGCAGTTCGTCGAAGCGATCTGAAAGCCCGATACCCCGCTTGTCGAAATGCACGCAGGTAAAATGCTTGCCAAAGTACTCGAGGGAGCGGCCGATCAACTCGTGCTCCCAGACGAGTTCGACGTTGCTGATGAGAGGCGGCACGATCATCAGGGCCGGACCCGTGCCCCACTTCTGATAGGCAATCCGCAAGTCGCCAGACCTTGCATAATGCGTTTCAGGTGTTCGCATGATCATTGCCTTTTGGCTCACGCAAGTCCTTATCCTAGTTGACAAACGTTCGCCTTGAAACCGCATTCCGCCTGTGCGCGTCAGATCATCAGCGCGGCCAGCGCCAGCAGCAGCGCCGGGATCATCACGATCCATCCCAGTTTCAGGAATTGCCACGCGCTGACGTGAATCTCCTCGCGGCGCAGTGCGACCAGCCAGAGGATCGTGGCGAGCGAGCCGGTCACGGATAAATTCGGCCCGAGATCGACGCCGATCAGGATCGCGGCGGTGACCTGCTGCGGCAGGTGATCGCTCGCCGCAACCGAGCCGGCGAGCAGGCCAACGGGAAGATTGTTCGCGATATTGTCGGCGACCGCGGTCGCGATCCCGACCAGCCACATCGCCTTGACCGGCGACTGCGCCACCGCCTGATGCAACAGCGCGCTCAACTCCGCGATCACGCCGGTCTTGACCAGCGCCTCCACCATCACGAACAGGCCGGCGACCAGCGGCAGCACGCCCCATGCGATGTCCTTCACGAGCGGCAGTGGCGATTGCCGGTCCAGCGCCAGCACCGCGGTCGCGGTGATCACGCCGCACAGGAACGTCGGCAGTCCCAGCGGCATATCGAGCGCGGATGCCGTGACCAGCACGACGCCGATCGCGACGATCCCCCATGCGGTGAGCTTGCCGCCAAAGCTCAACACCGGCCGCGGCACTTCGCGCGCGAGGTGCTCCTTCTCGAGCGCGCGGCGCAGCGCCACGCGCAGCACGAGATAGGTGACGACAACGGACGCGGCCGACGGCAGCGCGAATTGCCGCAGCCAGTCGAGAAGATGCGGCATGCGCGCGCCGTAAACCACGAGATTGGCGGGATTGGAGATCGGCAGCACGAAGCTCGCGGCATTCGCGATGAACGCGCAGACGAACAGATAGGGCAGGGGCGTGGCGCCCGCCGCACGCGTCGCGGCATAGACCGCGGGTGTCAGCACGATCGCGGTGGCGTCGTTGGAGAGGAACGCGGTCACCAGCGTGCCGACGCCGTACACCAGCAGGAACAGCCGTTGCGGCGAGCCGCGCGCGTGTTCGACCGCGCGCGCCGCGAGCCAGTCGAAAAAGCCTTCGCGCCGCGCCAGCTCCGCGATCAGCATCATGCCGGTCAGGAACAGATAGACGTCGACGCCTTTGCGCATCCCGGCGAGCGCATCGCAGACCGGCAGCAGCCGCAGCAGAACCAGCAGCACCGCGCCCGCCACCGCCCAGATCGCCTCGGGCCAGTGAAACGGGCGCGCGATCACGCCGAGCGTAGCAAGGATGATGATGGCCCAGGCCAGCACATGGTCGGTCGGCAAGCTCGCGAGGCTCATCGGGAACGTCATTCGGCCGCGACGTTGCTGCGCGGCAATGGTTGTGAGCGGACCGCTTCGGGAACGCGCGCGGGGAAGGCGAGACCAAACACGAGAAAGCCTACCGCCGCAACCGCGCCAAGCGCGAGGAACGCGGCGCTGTAACCGGCTTTCACCACGATCACGCCGGCGAGCGCGGTGGAGAGCGCAGCGCCGATGCCTTGCGCGGTGGCGACCGCGCCCTGCGCCACATTGAAGCGCCCGGTGTTGCGCATGAGGTCGGCGACGATAACCGGAAAGATCGCGCCATAGATGCCGGCGCCGATGCCGTCGAGCAGCTGCACGCCGACCAGCCACGCCGGATTGTCCGAGAGCGTGTAGAGCGCGCCACGCAGCGGCAGGATCGCGAGCGCGGCAAGGAAGAAGCGCTTGTGGCCCCAGGCGTCGGCTTTCACGCCGGTCAGCCACGCCACCGGCACCATCACCGCTTGCGCCGCCACGATACAAGCCGACATCAGGCTGGTGCCGAGGTTCTTGTCCTGCAGCGCGAGTTTCTGGCCGACCAGCGGCAGCATCGCGGCGTTGGACAAATGAAACAGCATCGCGCACAGCGCGAACACCAGCAGCGGCCGGCAGGTGAGCAGCACCGTGAGGCCGGACGGCTGTTCGCGCGCCGCATCGGCGGTCTCGGCGTCATCCAGGCCGCGGGCGAGATCATGGTCGATGGTGGATTCGGGGATCGCGAGCACGCTCACGATGCTCGCAAGCGACATCGCCGCGAGCAGGTAGAACACCACGACAGGCCCGAACAGATACGCCGCGCCACCGGCGGTCAGCGCGGCCACCGCATTGCCGGCATGGTTGAAGGTCTCGTTGCGGCCGATCCGCCGCGTGAAGGCGCGATGGCCAACAATGCCGAGCGAGACGGCCGCGAGCGCCGGCGGGAAGATCGCGCCCGCCGCATGCGCGAGCCCCTGCGTGATCGCGACCGGCCAGAATGCTGGAAGCAGCGGCAGCGCCAGCGAGGCCGCGGTGACCGCGACTGCCGCAAGCGCCATCACCCACCGTTTCGCACGCGTCGCATCGACCAGCGCGCCCGCGGGCGTCTGCGCCGCGATGCCGGCAAAGCCGGCAGCCGCCATCACCAGGCCGATCCGCGCCTCGTCCCAGTGCTGTTCGGTCAGAAGGTAAATGGCGAGATAGGGCCCGAGCCCGTCGCGAACGTCGGCCAAGGTAAAATTGGCGGCGTCGAGCGCCCGGTTCGCCCGCCGCTTTGCATTGCCGCGCTGCGGCATTCGTATCCCGTGGGTGATGAATCCCGACGAGAAGCCCCGGCCGGCTGATTTGGTTCCTGATTTGGTTTCCCGGGGACTTGCCCGGGCCGGTCAATACGCTATTAGTTCAACCCGGCAGGTCCCGCTGGGGGAAAAAGTGGCAAAACCCGAGTATTGGCTGCGGTTGAAGCCGTGGTCGCTGGCGTCGTTGTTGGTTGCGGTGGCGGCATTGGCCGCCGCCATCGTGTTGCGCGTCGTGCTCGCCGAACTCGGCATGTCGCTCTATTTCGCGACTTTCCTTCCCGCGATCCTGGTCACCGCGCTGCTTGCCGGCGTGCCTGCCGCCGCGTTCACAAGCGTGTCCTCCGTCGTCATCGTGTGGTGGGCATTCATTCCGCCGGTGTTCGAGTTCAGTCCGCTCACGCGCGGCGAGGTCCACGCCATCACGCTGTTCATGCTGTCGACGGCGCTGCTGATCTGGTTCGGCCATCTCTTCCGCACGGGGTTGCGGATTCGGAAGGAAAAGACGGCTCGCGCATGATCCGAATGGCTAAGGCATGATCCGGAAAAGTGTGCAGCGGTTTTCCGAAAAGATCATGCCCAAACAAGAACCTAAAGAGCGATGACGATTCATCCCTGGTCTCATCGCGCTTTAGGTTGGCGCAAAGTGGCCGCCGGTTTCCCGACAAGATCATGCTCCATCAAGGGGTTCCTGCGCGGAACTCCGTGGAACTTTATTGCGACGCACGCGTTATCAGCACATGACAGAAGACTTCTCGGTTCGTCCCAACAAGCCGCTCACCACTGAAGAGCGCAAGGCCCGCGATGCCCAGCGGCGCGCCGACGCCGAACAGGCCATGCGCGAGCATGAGGTCGCGCAGAAGGCGTTCTATGCCAACAAGGAGCGGCTGAAGGCGCTGCGGTTGGCGCGTGAGCGCGCCGAAAAGCAGGGCGCCGAAAAGTCGGCGGCGGGTTCGCGCTAGCGTCGACAAGCCAAATCCTCCTGAGAGAGTTGGATGCTGGGTCGCGCTGAAGCGGGCCTTTTTTATTGCCGGCGGCGTACCAAAAATGGTACAATGCTGCATCCTATGGGCACGATGGTTCTGCTGCACGCATTCATCAAGAAGACACAGAAGACGCCGCCAGGCGATCTCGAACTGGCCATCAGGCGGAAAAGGGAAATCACATGAAAAAGACAAGCAAGCGCGGGCGAATTGGATCGTCTTTCGATGATTTCCTGAAAGAGGACGGGATCTATGAAGGTGTAACTGCGCGGGCCATCAAGCGCGTGCTTGTAAGGCAACTCGACGAACTGATGCGGCGCGAGGAGATTTCAAAGACGCAGCTCGCGATGCGTATGAAAACCAGCCGTGCGCAGCTTGACCGCCTGCTCGATCCTGAAAATGAATCGGTCACGCTCGGTACGCTGGCACGAGCGGCGCAGGCGGTTGGGCGGCATCTGCGGATGGAATTGGTGTGAAAGTCGGATGTGCTTGTAGGCCACCAACGAGCATGCGCTTTCATCAATTCTCACGATCTCGGCCCACAACTTCGACGCGCTGTGCGATCGCGTTAAGACTCCGCTCACTGCGTTTGCCGTGTTCACCTTGGTGAGCACAGCACCGCCACACTTGGCAGGAACAACGCGCGCCGCGATGTATTTTCTACCGCGCTGGGACAGGACACACTGACATGACTGCCTATCGCATCACCGAGCGCGACGCGCGCTTCGTCATCGGCACCGAGCAGGAAGCGGTCCTGATCTGCCGCAGCCTCGAGGTCGCGCATCAGGCGGTGGCCGATGCCGAGTTGCTGGAGACGATCCCCGCGAAACTGATTTTCGCGCGGCGCGTGGTGCCGGCAGTAGAGGAAGGATCGTAGGGTGGGCAAAGGCGCTCTCCGCGCAACGCGCAGCGTTGTCGCGTGCGCCGTGCCCACCATCACGAGCACGCCGCGGAGGGTGGGCACGCCTGCATCTTACGCGTTTCGAGCAGCGCAGATGTGAGTCGCTTTGCCCACCCTGCGATTCCGGCGGCGAACTGCGCTCATCGCTTGCCGTAAGCGGTGAAGACGTAGTCCTTGCCCTTCACCCGGGTGTGGCAGGCGTAACCGCAGGCGCTGCCGGTGCCGAGCGGCTTGAAGGTGTCGGCGTCGGCGTCATAGTTGAACTGGGCGTATCCCCAATTGCCGGTGTTCGGAAAGCGCTTGCTGTCACGCACCATGAAGTCGATGTCGTGCAGTGCGCCCGGCACCGTGGTCGGATCGGGCGCCTCCTTCATCTGTGTCGTCAGCCAGTGAATCTTGGCCATCCTGGCGCCATCGGGAAACGGCTTGCCGTTGCCGGGCGCGCCGGCGCGATAGGCTTCGATCATCACGGGATTGCCGAGGATCACCTCGATCTTGTCGCCGGCCTGGCTGACGGCGACGGTCGTCCAGTCCTCGAAGCCTCTGAACTCGGCGAAGCCGAGTCCTTCCGGCACCTCCACCGTGTACTTGTCCTGCGCGGAGATCGCTCGGCCGTCCGTGACGCCAAACGCGATCGCGATGGTGACGCCGGCAATTGCGATGCTGGCCGCGGCGGAACGAAGGAGGTGGCGCCCGTGGCGATTGATGAAGCCGGGGCTCGGTCGTAGCGGCATGGTGTTTCTCCTCGACATGTTCATTCGGGTTGCAGGGGCCGATCGGGCAGTCCGCGCCGGCCCGGCAAGGCCGCGCCACGAAATTCTCATGATCGGTCGTTTGTGACATCTGCTGCTGCGCGCAGCAATCGTCCAGCGCGGTCAATTCGGATGCCTGTCGTGCGTTTCGGAAACCGTCGGGTGTTCGGGAAAATCTCGTGCCCCGGAGGCGAGCTCGCGGGAGAGGGATAGGGCAACACGCCAAAACCCG
Organism: uncultured Alphaproteobacteria bacterium; assembly: GCA_963732085.1. Classification (GTDB taxonomy): domain Bacteria; phylum Pseudomonadota; class Alphaproteobacteria; order Rhizobiales; family Xanthobacteraceae; genus Bradyrhizobium. Next base: position 393,763 of record CAVSYJ010000006.1, read on the forward strand.
CCGCCTGTTTTGCCCGACAAGTCAAGCGCGTCACGCTACCTGACGACTTGTGTGCACTTCTACTCTTCAGCACACAAGGCTGCGGGTGCGGCCAGCGCCCGGCATTCCCTGCGCCCTCTGCGTCTCAAGAGGGACACCGAATTGCAAAGCTCGGACGCGAAATCGCGCCGCGGGAATGCGAGGTCATGTTCTGTCGTCCCGGCCAAGCGAGCGCCTTGCGAGCGCGAGCCGGGATCCATAACCACAGGACGATGTCGTTGCACGAAGTCGATACCCCGAGTTTTCGCACCACAAACACCTGTGGCTATGGGTCTCCGCGTTCGCCGGGACGACAGCGGAGGGCTACTTCCTCTTCTTCCCATATGCCGCCAGGAACATCCGCACGGCGCTGTCGATCACGACGGCGACGCGGGCGGGCGAGGGCGGCGGTGCGGCCTGGAAGATGAAGGGCAGGAACAGCGAGGCCTGGCACATCAGCAGGAATTGCGACGCCGCGAGTTCGCGATCCTCGACCATGAGCTGGCCCGCCTTCTCATGAACCCCGAGATGGCCGGCGAGGCGGTTGATAGTCTCTTGCAGCACGCGCTCATAGTAACGGCGGCCGACGTCGGGCATCCGCTCGGCGATCGCCATCACGGTGCGGATCGCCGATCCGCCGCCGGGCCGCAGGATCATCGCGATATAGGCCGCGCCGAACTCCCGCAGCGTGGTCGCGGCGTCGCCCGCCGCGTCGAAATCGAAGGCGATCTCGCCCTGCTCCAGCGCCGTCTCCTCGACGATGGCCTCGAAAAGGCGGCTCTTGTCGGCGAAATAGACGTAAAGCGTGCCCTTGGAGACCCCGGCCGAGCGGGCGATCTCGCCCATGCTGGCGCCGTCAAACCCCAGATCCATGAAGATCTTACGGGCGCCATCCAGGATCTGCCGGCGCTTCGAGGTGTCTTCCTCGGCGACAATCCGCAGGGAGGTGGAATCGGCTGCAACCATTGGTTTAGGGTCTCGCAAAAGAATCCGGAACCGGAAAGGGAGCCGATAGGATCGCCGGTCTAACCTATGTTATTGGTTATACCTTGACCGAACCGTTCGGTCAATGATACTTTGGGGCGAGCGATACGGGACGGGGTTGGCATCGCCCCCTCACGTGTCGCATCAATTTGAGTGGGGGAGGCCTTGATGGCTTCAGCGAGAGACCAGGCCGCGCGTATCGTCCGTTCCGAGCCTGACCAGGCCGGCGGCGAGGATTCGGTCGAGGCAACGGCAGCGCTGGCCGATCAACTTCGTTCCCACATCGTCGAAGAATCCAAGCGCCGTCCCGGCGAAATGCCTGCGGTCGAGAAACCTGCGCCCGCGGCTCCGCCGGCTGCCGTCGCGCCGCAAGCCGCCGCAGCAAAGCCGGGCAGGAAGCGCTTCATCCTCATCGGTTTCGTTGCGTTGCTGGCGCTCGCCGGCGCCTCCTACGCCGTCTACTACACGTTGATCGGACGTTTCTACGTCTCCACCGACGATGCCTATGTCCGCGCCAACAACACCATGCTGGGCGCCCGCGTCGCGGGCCACATCGCCGCGATCATGCCGCGCGACAATGCGCTGGTGCATGCCGGCGACGTGATCTTCCGGATCGATGACGGCGACTACAAGATCGCGGTCGACGCCGCCCGCACCCGGATCGCGACCCAGCAGGCGACCATCGCGCGCATCGGCCGCCAGGTCGTTGCCTCGGAGAGCGCGGTCGAGCAGGCGCAGGCCAATCTCGCCTCCGCCGAAGCCGGCCTGAAGCGCGCCGGTCTCGAGTACGACCGCCAACAGGAGCTCAGCACCAAGGGCTTTGCCTCGCACGCAATTTACGAGCAGTCGGAGGCCGCGCGCGACCAGGGCGTCGCCGGCGTCAAGGCGGCGCAGGCGGCTTTTGACACCGCCAGGAGCAATGTCGACGTCACCCGCGCGCAGCAGGCCGAGGCCCAGGCGCAGCTGGCCGAGCTGAAAACCCAGCTCGCCAAGGCTGAACGCGATCTCGATTTCGCTTCGGTGCGCTCGCCGGTCGACGGCCTGTTCTCCAATCGTCTCGTCAACACCGGCGACTTCGTCGCGGTCGGCCAGCGGCTCGGCAATGTCGTGCCGCTCGACGACGTCTATATCGATGCGAATTACAAGGAGACGCAGCTCAAGCGCATCCGGCCCGGCCAGCCCGTCACCATCAAGGTCGACGCCTACGGCTTCCGCAAGTTCAAGGGTACGGTCGAGAGCATCTCGCCCGCGGCGGGTTCGGTGTTCACGCTGCTGCCGCCCGACAACGCCACCGGCAATTTCACCAAGATCGTGCAGCGGCTTCCGGTGCGCATCCGCGTGCCAAAGGACGTCGCGCGGCAGAACCTGCTCCGCGCCGGCATGTCGGTCTACACCACCGTCGACACCAACAAGGGCGCCGAGGATGCGGATAACGAAACCGATCTCGACGCGCCCGGCATGGTTCAACCGCAGTAGGTTTGGGAGCGCGCTGGCGCCGCAACGGAAGTGAACTCCCTCCCTCCTGCGGGGAGAGGAGAACAGGCAAGCGGAATTGATTTTGAAAAGTGCATTGAACTGACACCGCCATGGCCAACGCCACCACAGCCAATCCAGCGATGACAGGCGCCGCGCCGGTCGAGTCCGACCGGGTCGAGCCGCGGCGGGTGGTCGCCTTCATCATCATGGTGTTCGGGATGTTCATGGCGATCCTGGACATCCAGATCGTCTCGGCATCGCTGTCGGACATCCAGGCCGGCCTGTCGGCAAGCTCGACCGAAGTGTCGTGGGTGCAGACCGCCTATCTGATCGCGGAAGTGATCGCGATTCCGCTGTCCGGCTTCCTGTCGCGCGCGTTCGGCACGCGGAATTTGTTTGCGATGTCGGCCGCCGGCTTCACCTTCGCGAGCCTGCTGTGCGGATTTGCCTCCTCGAGCGAGGAGATGATCCTGTGGCGGGTGATCCAGGGTTTTCTCGGCGCCGGCATGATCCCGACCGTGTTCGCCTCCGCCTACACCGTATTCCCGCGTTCGAAATTCTACATCGTCGGCCCGATCATCGGCCTCGTTGCAACCCTGGCGCCGACCATCGGACCGACGGTCGGCGGCCTGATCACCGATTTGATGTCGTGGCACTGGCTGTTCTTCATCAACGTCATCCCCGGCGTCATCATCACCGCCGGCGTGCTGGTGCTGGTCGATTTCGACCAGCCGAATTACGCGCTGCTGCAGCGCTTCGACTGGTGGGGCCTGATCTTCATGGCGGGCTTCCTCGGCGCGCTCGAATACGTGCTGGAGGAAGGCCCGCAATACGAGTGGCTGCAGGACACCTCGGTCGCGACCTGCGCCGCGGTCTCCTTCCTGTCGGCGATCGCGTTCTTCTGGCGCGTCTTCACCGCGAAAGTGCCGATCGTCGACTTGCGCACCTTCAGCGACCGCAATTTCGCGGTCGGCTGCCTGCTGCAGCTCGGTTCCGGCATGGGCCTCTACGGCCTGACCTATGTCTATCCGCGCTATCTCGCCGAGGTGCGCGGCTACAGCGCCATGATGATCGGCGAGACCGTGTTCGTCTCCGGCGCCACCCAGTTCCTGATGGCGCCGATCATCGGCCGCCTGATGCAGCGCTTCGACCTCCGCCACATCATCCTCTTCGGTCTCATCATCTTCGCGCTGGGATCGTACCAGATGACATGGATCACGCGCGATTACGATTTCTACGAATTGCTGGTGCCGCAGATCCTGCGCGGCATCGGGTTGATGTGCGTGATGGTGCCGACCAACAACATCGCGCTCGGCACGCTGGCGCCGGAGCGGATGAAGAATGCCTCGGGCCTGTTCAACCTGATGCGCAATCTCGGCGGCGCGATCGGGCTTGCCCTGATCAACGAGGTCCTGAACGACCGCACCGACCTGCACATCACCCGCCTGCAGGACCGCGTCACCTGGGCCAACACGATGGCGGTCGAGACCCTGAACAATTTCACCCAGCGCATGCAGGGCATGGGCGATGCCGCGCTGATGGCGATGAAGCAGCTGTCGCAGATCGTGCATCGCCAGGCCCTGGTGATGGGTTTCGGCGACGTGTTCTTTGTGATCGCGGTGTTCTTTGTGATGCTCAGCCTGCTGGTCCTCGTGCTCGACAAGCCGAACCTGGGACCGACCAGCGACGACGCGCATTAGGCATGATCCCGGAAAAGTGTGATGCGGTTTTCCGAAAGGATCATGCCCAAAAAGACTGCATTTATTGTTTGAGCCTTCTGCGACCTGCTATTCTCGCCGCATGACCAGCGTTCGAAGCCCGAGATGACCGAATCCGTTCGCAAGCAGCCCTTCGCCTCCTTGTTTTCCACCATCTGGTCAGACGGCCACCACCCTGAGGGGCGGATCAGGAACGTCGACCGGCTTGCGGTTCCGATCGCGCTGCTGCTGCCGTGGACGACGACCGGCGTCGCAATCGCCGCGGCGGTGTGGGTTCTTGCGTTGCTGCCGACGGTCGAGCCGCGTGCATTGCTGGCCTCGCTCCGGCGTCCGGCGAGCGCGCTGCCGTTCGCCCTTGTCGTGCTGGTGCTGCTCGGAATGCTCTGGTCGGATGCGCCTTGGTACGACCAGCTGCATCAATTCGGCCAGGTCGCCAAATTCCTGGTGCTGCCGCTGCTGATCTATCACTTCGGCCGCTCGCCGCGTGGCATGATGGTGTTCACCGCGTTCCTGATTTCCTGCACGCTGCTTTCGCTGGTGTCCTGCCTCGTCGCGCTCGATCCGCTGCTGTCGGCCAAGCTGTATTTCTCGCGCGGAACCTTCATCCCGACCAGCGGCATCTTCGTCCGGAACTACATCGACCAGGGCCAGGAGTTTTCGCTGTGCGCCGTCGCTTTGGCCTATCCCGTTGTGACGGCGTGGCAGGAGGGACGGACCCGCAAGGCGCTGTGGCTGGCCGCGCTCGGGCTGTGGCTGGCCGTCAATCTGCTGTTCGTCATCACCTCGCGAACGGCGCTGGTGACGATGCCGGTCATGCTCGCGGTGTTCGCGCTGATGCATCTGCGCTGGCGGGTGGCGCTGGGGCTTCTCTGCGGTTTCGTGTTGCTCGTGGGCGTCGCCTGGTCCACCTCGCACCAGATGCGGGAGACGGTCGGAAAATTCTTCACCGACTACGGCTACACGGAGAAGCAGAACAACGAGACCGGAATCGGTTCGCGGTTGATCTATTGGGGCAAGTCGCTGCATTTCCTCGGGCAAGCGCCCGTGATCGGAAATGGCACCGGCTCGACACGCGCGCTGTTCGAGCAAGCCGCGGTCGACGAGAAGGGCGCCCACGCGATGATCGTGAGCGATCCGCATAACCAGACGCTGAACGTCGCCGTGCAGTGGGGCCTCGCCGGCGTCGCATTGTTATGGGCGATGTGGCTGGTTCACCTGCTGCTGTTTCGCGGGCAAGGCCTCGTCGCCTGGATCGGTCTGCTCGTGGTCGTGCAGAACGTACTGTCCTCGCTGATCAACTCGCATCTGTTCGATTTCACCGAGGGCTGGATTTACGTGCTGGGCGTCGGCGTCGCCGCCGGCATGACGATGGCGCGAGGCGTCAGCCTTCAATCGCCGGCGCCGGCCGGCTCCGCGTCCGTGTCGAGATCGCAACCGTGACCGCGACGGCGGCGGCAAACAGCACGATCTGTGGCGTGATGGTCTCGCCGATGAAGATTGCGGCGAGAGCAAAAGTGACGAAAGGCTGCAGCAATTGCATCTGCGACACCCGCGCGATCCCGCCCATTGCGAGCCCCGCATTCCAGGCGAAGAAACCGATCCATTGCGGGAACAGCGCGACATAGAGCAGCGCGAGCCATGGTTTTGGCGCGATCTGGCCGAGGTCGGCGGGCAAGGTGAAGACGGCAACCGGAAGCGAGAGCGGCAGCGCGATCACCAGCGCCCAGCTGATGACCTCCCAACCGGGCATGCTGGCGGTGAGCTTGCCGGAAAAGGCGTAGCCGGTTGCGGAGGCCGCGACCGCGGCGAACAGCAGCAGGTCGCCGGCGGAAAGCGTGCCCCCACCCTGGCGCAGCGCGAAGCCAACGACGATCGCAGCACCCGCAAGCGAGGCGATCCAGAACAATGGCTTCGGCCTCTCATGGGTGATCAGCACCGCGACGAAGGCGGTGGCGATCGGCAACGCGCCCATCACCACGCCGCCATGCGAGGCATCGACGGTCTGCACGGCGAGCGCCATCAGGAATGGAAACAGGATCACCACGCAGATCGAGGCGACCGCGAGCTGCAGCCACAGATGCCGCGGCGGAAATTTTCGGCGCAATACGATGACAAGGGCAAGCGAGCAGATGCCGGCGATCGCCGTGCGCATCGCCGTCAGCGCGACCGGATCGATCGCGGACACCGCGATCCTCGTTGCCGGCAGCGTGCCGCCGAAGATCGCCATGCCGACAAAGCCGAGCAGCAGGCCAAGCCGCTCGCGCGATATCGTGGCTTGCTGGTGCTGGCTGGAAAGCGTGGACATTGCGCGCGACAATTATCCGCTTTGCTCGCGCGGGTACAGGACGGACAGCGTCCGCATGGCGGCCATGCGAAGCTTGAATTAATGCAGGCTGTTCCAGACGAGAATGGCGCCCGACAGGACCAGCATCCCCAACACCACGTCGCGGAAATTGCGGTCGTTCAGCGCATGATAGAGCCGCGCGCCGATCCAGCTGCCGAGAACGGTCCCCGGAAATGCCAGCACTGCAAGCCAGATCACCTCGCGCGCGACGAGACCGCTTGCCGCCTGCAGGCACAATGCGACGAAGAGCACCGTCCAGTTGAAGGTCTGGAAGACGCCGCGACGCTCGTCCTTGCCCCAGCCGCGGACGCTCGCCCACAGGATCGGCGGCGGGCCGGACAGGCCGGCAAGACCGCCGAGGATGCCGCCGATGAAGCCGACGATGCCGTCCGCGATCTTGCCGCCGAAGTCGAACGCCATCGGCGCGCTGAAATAGAGCGCGGTCGGAAACACCAGCAAGAGAATGCCGACGGTCAGCTTGAAAATGGTGGGATCGGCATGCGCGACCAGCATCGTGCCGAGCGGCACGCCCAGCAGACCGCCGATCAGGAACGGCCAGACCAGCGTCAGATCGAAGCTCTTCCACATCGACGGCAAGGTCGTGGTCTGCGCCACCACCGAGCAGATCAAGACCAGCGGCACCGCGGCCGAAGGCGGCAGCACGTAGAGCCAGATGCCGAGCGCCATCAGCGCGGTGCCGAAACCGGCGAGGCCCGACACGAAGCCGCCGGCGAGCGCGCCCACGAACAGCAGGACATACGCAATCGGCGGCATCAGGGGCGCATTTTCCTGGTCATTGCGCTGACATTTACACGATGGGTGAGGCGGGTACTATCCGCCGCCGATAATAACCTTGAGGAAATGCCTGATGAACTCGCAATCGAAGGGCAAAACGTTCCTGCTCTGTCATGGCGCCTGGGGCGGCGGCTGGAGCTGGAAGAAGATGCATCCCTTGATGCAGGCGGCGGGCCACCGGCTGCTGACACCGACCTATACCGGCCTCGGTGAGCGGGCACATCTCGCTGATCCCGATGTCGATCTGGAGACCCACATCCAGGACATCCTCAACGTCATCAAATACGAGGATCTGCACGACATCGTGCTGCTCGGTCATTCCTATGGCGGCATGGTCGCAACCGGAGTCGCCGACCGTGCCCGCGACGTCATCAATCAGGTGATTTATCTCGACGCTTTCGTGCCGCGCGAAGGGCAGTCGCTGTTCGATCTCAACGAACCGGGACGGCAGCCGATGTCCAATGCCGCGCGCGCCGGCGATGGCTGGCGCATTCCGCCAAATCCGTCGCCGCCGGACATGTCGCAGGACGATCTCGACTGGCAGGCGCCGCGCCGGGTCCATATGCCGATCAAATGTTTCGAGGCAAAGCTCAAGCTGCAGCACGGCGAGCCGACTCTGCCGCGTAGCTACGTCTATTGCAGCCGAAAGCAGGCCGGCGCCGATCCGTTCGCGCAATTTGCCAAGCGTCTGAAAAACGATGCCGGCTGGCGCTATTTCGAGATGGACGCCAGCCACTCGCCGAATGTCACCGCGCCGAAGGCGTTGATGGCGGTGTTGGAGAAGATCGTTGCGTGATCGCGACGAATGGCGAGGGGTCCGGCGTGTTTCTCGCCGAACCCCTCATTTGAACATATCAGCCGGCCTGTAAGCCGGGTTCTGTAGGGCACCGCCGCACTTGCGCACGACGATACGTGACGGCCATTCCTCTGGGACAATGTTCGCACATTGCCTCGAGCAACCTACCCGGACGGCGAGCCTGACATCGCTCCCGCGGCGTTATCGCTTGCGCGAACGTTCCGCGTTGCCGTCCCTATTCGGTCTTGCTCCCGGTGGGGTTTGCCATGCCGTCTCCGTTGCCGGACACGCGGTGCGCTCTTACCGCACCTTTTCACCCTTGCCCTGCTTGGCTCCCTTCGGAGCTACGCAGGGCGGTTCGTTCTCTGTGGCACTTTCCCTGGGGTTGCCCCCGCCGGGCGTTATCCGGCACCGCATGTCGATGGAGCCCGGACTTTCCTCTCCCGCCGCCTTTCGGCGATTGCGGGAGCGGCCGTCCGGCCGACTGACGCCATAGCCATGGGGGCTCAGGCGGCTCGCGTCAACCCCGATGACATCGGCTTGCCGCGCAAAATAAATTATCCTGAACATGTCGTTCTGGCCGTCCACGGTTCGACTGGTTGTGACGGCGATCCAGCCGAACAATGAGGAGCATTCCATGCAGTATTTGCTGATGATCTATCGGAGCGAAGCCGAAATGGCGAAAATGGATCCTGCCGCGCGCCAGAAAATGACGGCGGAATACGGCGAATTTACCCGCTCCATCATCCAGAGCGGCCATTTCAAGGCGGGCGACGGCCTGCAGCCGTCAACGACCGCGACCACCGTGCGTGTCCGCGACGGCAAGACCCTGACGACGGATGGTCCGTTCGCCGAAACGCGCGAACAACTCGGCGGTTATTATCTGGTCGAGGCCAAGGATCTCGATGCCGCGCTCGGCATTGCCGCACGGATTCCAGGCGCCAAAGACGGTGCGATCGAGGTCCGGCCGGTCATGATCTATGAGCCGGAGATGGTTCAAGCGAGGTCAGGCCGGTGATGATCTGCAAGTGACGGCGTAGCGCACATGACCTCCGGCGAGATCGAAAAAATCTTTCGCGACGAGGCGGGCCGCGTGCTGGCCACGCTGATCCGCCTCGTCGGCGATTTCGATCTCGCCGAGGACGTGCTGCAGGAAGCCTTCGCGGTCGCGCTCGAACGCTGGCCTCGGGAAACGCCGCCCACGAATCCGCGGGCGTGGCTGGTCAATGTCGGTCGCAACAAGGCGATCGACCGCGTGCGGCGGCAGATCGCGTTTCGCGGCAAGGAGCAGCAGGTCGTGCATCAGATCGAGCTCGATGCAGCGGACGAACCTGTCGACATCTCCGTGTTCGACGACGACATGCTGCGGCTGATCTTCACTTGCTGTCACCCGTCGTTCGCTGCGGAGGTCCAGGTCGCGCTCACGCTTCGCACGGTGTGCGGGCTGACCCCATCGCAGGTGGCGCGTGCGTTTCTCACGGGCGAGGAGGCGATGGCGCAGCGGCTGCTGCGCGCCAAGCAGAAGATCCGTCTGGCCGGCATTCCCTATGAGGTGCCGGAACGCGAGGCGCTGGCAGCGCGGCTGAACGGCGTGCTTGCCGTGATCTATCTCGTTTTCACCGAAGGCTATGTTGCGACTTCCGGCGACGACCTGATGCGGCCCGACCTTGCCCGTGAAGCGATCAGGCTGGGGCGATTGCTCGATACGCTGATGCCCGGTCGCGGCGAGATCAAGGGATTGCTCGCGCTGATGCTGCTGCACGACGCGCGGCGCGCCGGACGCGAGACCGCGGCGGGCGACATCGTGCTGCTGGAGGAGCAGGATCGCTCGCTCTGGGACCGGCAACAGATCGCCGAAGGACTCGCGCTGGTCGAAGCGGCGCTGGGCCTGCCCGGGCCGCCGCAATCCTACGCGGTGCAGGCCGCGGTCGCCGCGCTCCACGCGCGCGCGTTCAACTATGCCGACACCGATTGGAGGCAAATCGCCGGACTCTATGAAGTGCTGCTGCGGATTGCGCCGTCGCCGGTGATCGAGCTCAACCACGCTGCCGCAGTGTCGATGGTGGACGGCCCGGCGCGTGCGCTCGACCTGATCGATGCGCTGACCGCGCGTGGCGGGCTCGACGGCTACGATCTGTTGCCTGCGGTGCGCGCCGATCTGCTGCGCCGGCTCGGTCGCGTCGAGGCCGCACGCGAGGCTTATCTCGCAGCGGCCGCCGCGACGAAGCTCGAGCCGTTGCGGCGGCTTTATGCGCGGCGGATGGCCGAGATGGAGCGGGGGCTTTCACCTCCCCTCGAGGGGCAGGGAGCGCACCTCCTCGGTTGTCCGAACTGAGTTTACGTTACGCGCTCGCCTTCGGCGTCGTCACGGCCTCTGCCGGCAAGCTCGACAGCAATGCGTGCAAGGTCGCGAGCGTCGAGTGATCGGCGATCCCGTCGACGCGGGCCGGGCGGAAGTGGCGCTGGAAGGCGGTGACCACTTCCATGGTCGGTCCGTCATACTTGCCGGTGAGCGGCACGCCATAGCCGTATCTGGCGAGCGCCTGCTGCAGGTCGCGGACTTCCTCGCTGATGATGCCGAGCTTCAGCGTGTCGCCGCGCATGATCGGCGCCGGATGCACCCAGTGCCCGACGCCGGAATTGGCCAGCGAGTGCCACGGGAATTTCTCGCCCGGGTCCTTCTTGCGCGCGGGCGCGACGTCGGAATGCGCCAGCACGCGATGCGACGGCACGTTGCGGCGGAGCATGATGCCGCGGCACAGCGCGATCACGGCCGCGATCTGGCGCAACGGAAAATCCGGATAGCCCCACTCATGGCCACGATTGACGATCTCGATCCCGATCGAGCAGGTGTTGACGTCTTCCTCGCCGGCCCAGGACGAGACCCCGGCGTGCCAGGCGCGCTTGGCTTCGGGCACGCATTGCACGATGCGGCCGTCTTCCAGCACGATGTAGTGGGCGGACACCTCGGTACCGGCGGTGCAGAGGCGGGCGATCGCGCCCTCGACATCAGGCATGCCGGTGTAGTGCAGCAGGATCATGTCGGGCGCGCGGCCCTTGTTCCGCTCGCCGCAATTCGGCGACGGAATCACGTCGGAGGCGATCGAGGAATCCGGGCTGAATGTCTTCATGTTCGCGTTTTCCCGGGGCGCCGGGAGCGCGCGGTGGCGCTTCGAATCAACTCTTTCGGAGATAATCGACATGGGACACTTCAAAACAATCGAGCAAGCAACAATACGGATTCGCCCGATCACTATTCCTTCACGACCGGGGCTGCGCAATCACATGGCGGCCCTTTGCCACAATTTTGCCCGGGTGTGTGCCGGGCGCATCACTGTCTGGATCGACCGGACGGCGGCTTCCGCCGGCGGGCGAAATGGTACAACGCCATCAACGCTTTCTTAACGCTGCTGGCCGTTACTGAGTGGTGAAGTGCCGAACCAGCTTTGGGGGCGGCCGGCCACCTTTTTCACGTTCGAAAGCCCGATGGCAGCCCAGCAAATTGCACGCGCAGACCAGGGTTTGTCCCCGGGCGCGCGTGGGATCGGCGCTCGCGCCCGGAGGCTCGTCAGAGAGGCAAAAAGCCGGAATTTGAGGCGCAATGGGGTCGTTGGCGTCCAGTTTCTTCGACTTTCGCCAGCCCGCGAGAGCCGGCGCATGAGCCCGGCCGACCCGCGCCATGTTCCCGTGCTCGGCCGTGAGGCGGTCGAGATGCTCAGCGCCCCGTGCGGGCGGAACCTATGTCGATGCGACCTTTGGGGGCGGGGGCTACAGCCGCGCCATACTTGGCGTCGCCGGTACCCGGGTGATCGGCATCGATCGCGACCGCACCGCCATTGCCGGCGGGTTCGAGTTGGTCGACCGCTCCGCGGGGCGCCTGACCCTGGTCGAGGATCGCTTCTCCAATCTGGCCGGGATCTGCGCCGCCGAGGGTGTGGCAGCCGTCGACGGCGTGGTGATGGATGTCGGCGTCTCCTCGATGCAGCTCGATGAAGCCGGCCGCGGCTTCTCGTTCCGTCTCGACGGTCCGCTCGACATGCGGATGGGGCCGACGGGTCCGACCGCCGCCGAATTGATCGCGAAAGCGTCCGAGGCCGAGCTCGCCGACATCATCTATCTCTTCGGCGAAGAGCGTCGCTCACGCGCCGTGGCCCGCGCCATCGTCGCCGCGCGCAAGGACGCGCCGATCGTGACGACGCGCGCGCTTGCCGACATCGTCGCGCGCGTGGTGCGCGCCAAGCCCGGCGAGATCCATCCGGCGACGCGAACTTTTCAAGGCCTGCGCATCTTCGTCAACGAAGAGCTGGACGAGTTGCAAACCGCGCTGGAAGCGGCTGAGCGCGTGCTGAAGCCCGGCGGGCGTCTTGCGGTGGTGTCGTTCCATTCGCTGGAAGACCGCATCGTCAAGAACTTCTTCAACGAGCGCAGCAAGACCGGCGGCGGCTCACGGCATCTGCCGGAAGTGAAACAGGCAGCGTCGAGTTTTCGCCTGCTGACACGAAAGCCGGTGACGCCTGACGACAGACGAAATCGCGGCCAATGCTCGCGCGCGTTCGGCGAAGCTGCGCGCAGCCGAGCGCTCCGATGCGCCCGCGCATGCGAGCGCGCGACAGCGCCGTCCTGGCCAAGACTCTCCGATGTGATGCGGGGAGGCTGACGATGCGGATCATCCATCTCCTCGTGATCGGCGTCCTGGTGTTCGCCGCGGCCTATGTCTACCGCATCAAGATGGATTCGACCGTGCGCACCGAGCGCGCGTTGAAGCTGCATGCGGAAATTCGCGAGCAGCGCGATGCGATCGCGGTGCTGCGTTCGGAATGGTCCAAGCTCGACGCGCCGCAGCGGCTGCAAGGGCTGGCCGAGCGGCACCTGGCGCTGAAGCCGCTGAATGCCAACCAATACGACCCCCTGAAGAGCCTGCCGGAGCGGCCGCAAAACTTTGCCAAGCCCGGCAGCTCCGACCCGATCGGCTCGATGATCGACACCATCGAGGCTGTGGCCGATGCGCCCAGTGTCACCGGTTCGGTGCCGCAGCCGGAGGGCAAGCAATGACCGGCGCGGCAAAGCCGAAAGAATCCTGGCGGCTGCGCTTCGTGCGCAGCCTGCTCTACGGCCGCAACGTCGACCGCAATGCCAAGGCGCGCGCCCGCGTCGGGCTCGCGATCCTCGCTTTTGCCGCAGTCTACGCCGTGATCGGCGGGCGGCTGGTGATGTTTGCGATCGGCGCCGACAGCCACAGCGCGCGGCGCGCCGCAGCGCAGGACGCGATCGCGACCGCGCGGCCCGACATCGTCGACCGCAACGGCGAAATCCTCGCCACCGACGTCAAGGCGCCGAGCCTGTTCGGCGAGCCGCGCCGCATCATCGACAAGGACGAGGCGATCGAGCTGCTGACGGGCACGTTGCCCGATCTCGACGTCGGCGAGGTGCGCGACCGCCTGATCTCGCGCAAAGGCTTCGTCTGGCTGAAGCGCGAAATCTCGCCGCAGCAGCAGCAGGACATTCATCGCCTCGGCATTCCCGGCATCGGCTTCCTCCGGGAGAACAAGCGCGTCTATCCGACCGGCAACGAGGTCGCGCACCTGATCGGTCTCGTCAATATCGACAACCAGGGTATTGCCGGCATGGAGAAGTGGCTCGACAGCAACGGGCTCGCCGACCTGCATCTCGCCGGCTTCGCCACCGATCGCCTGCAACGGCCGATCGAACTGTCGGTCGACCTGCGCGTCGAGCACGCACTGCGCGACGAACTGCTCAAGGCCAAGGAGAAATTCCATACCAAGGCCGCCTCCGGCCTCGTCACCAACGTCAACACCGGCGAGATCATCGCGATGGTCTCGCTGCCGGACTTCGATCCGAACAATCCGAAGGAAGCGCACGACCCCGATCGCATCAACCGCCTGACCACCGGCGTCTACGAGATGGGTTCGACCTTCAAGGCGTTTACACTCGCAATGGCGCTCGACAGCGGCAAATACGACCTCAACTCGCTGTGGGATGCGCGCGGGCCGCTGCATTACGGCAAGTTCACCATTCACGACGACGAACCGAAGGGCCGCTTCCTCAACATGAAGGAGGTCTTCACCTTCTCCTCCAACGTCGGCGCGGCGCGTATCGCGCTGGCGCAAGGTGTCGAGGCGCACAAGGCCTTCCTGCGCAAGATGGGCCAGCTCGACCGGTTGCGCACGGAATTGCCGGAAAGCGCGGCGCCGCTTGTGCCGAAGCGCTGGAGCGAACTCAACACCATCACCATCGCTTTCGGTCACGGCGTGGCAGTGGCGCCGCTGCAGGCGGTGATGGGCGTCAGCGCGCTGGCGAATGGCGGGCTGTTGATCCCGCCGACCTTCCTCAAACGCACCGAGGAAGAGGCCAGGGCAATCGCCAAACGGGTGATCAAGCCGGAGACGTCGGAAAAGATGCGGTTCCTGCTGCGGCTCAACGCCGAGATCGGCACCGCGCGCAAGGCCAATGTCGACGGCTATTATATCGGCGGCAAGACCGGCACGGCGGAGAAGGTCATCAACGGCCGCTACGCCAAGAAGCGCGTGCTCACGGCCTTTACCGCCATCATTCCCGCCGACAAGCCGCGCTACCAGCTCCTGATCATGCTGGACGAACCGCAGGCGCTGAAGGAAACCTACGGCTTCATCACCTCGGGCTGGAATGCGGTGCCGACCGCCGGCCATGTCATCACTCGCATCGGGCCGCTGCTCGGCATCGAGCCGCGATTCGACCTGCCGCCGTCCGACCGCCTTATTCTTGCGGGATCAAGGACAACGCAGTAAGCGTTGTCGGCCGCGCTTTTCTGAGTCTCGCAGCGGCTTCGCAGGGTTTCTGCGCGTCCGTCTGACCGGAAGATTGATGAAGCTTCGCGACCTCTTCAGCGACGAGATCAAAATCGACAAGCAGGCCGGGACCATCGACGTCTCCGGCCTTGCCATGGACAGCCGTGCGGTCAAGCCGGGCGATCTGTTCTTCGCGCTCGCCGGAGCCAGGACCGACGGCGCGCGCTTCATCGATGCGGCTGTCGCCGCCGGCGCCGCCGCGGTCGCCGGCGATCATTCGCAACACCTGCCGGTGCCATTCGTCACGACCGCCAATCCGCGCCGCGCGCTGGCCTTGGCCGCGGCGAAGTTCTATCCGAAACAGCCCGCGACCATCGCCGCCGTCACCGGCACCAGCGGCAAGACCTCGGTCGCCGCCTTCACGCGCCAGATCTGGCAGCGCCTTGGCCATGCCTCCGCCAGCATCGGCACCATCGGGCTGGTATCGCCGAAGCGCACGATCTACGGCTCGCTGACCACGCCCGATCCGATCGCATTGCATAAGCAGCTCGACGAGATCGTACGCGACGGCGTCACGCATCTTGCGTTCGAAGCCTCCTCGCACGGACTCGATCAGTACCGGCTTGACGGCGTGCGCGTTGCCGCGGGCGGCTTCACCAATCTCTCGCGCGACCACATGGATTATCATCCAGACGTGGCGCACTACCTCAATGCCAAGCTGCGGCTGTTCCGCGATCTGATCCCGCCTGATGGCGCGGCCGTGATCTCGGCCGATCATGATTGCTCGGGCGAGGTGGTCGATGCGGCGCGGACGCGCGGCTTGCGACTGTTGACGGTTGGCGCCCGTGGCGATGGCGCGGGTGAGGGCATTCGCTTGGTCGAGGCCGGCATCGACGGTTTTGCGCAGAAGCTCACGCTCGAACATCGCGGCAAGACAATCTCGGTGCGATTGCCGCTGGTCGGCGGCTTCCAGGTCGAGAACGCGTTGGTGTCCGCGGGTCTTGCGATTGCAACCGGTAGCGATGCACAAGCGGTGTTCGCCAGCCTCGCACATCTCGAAGGCGCCAAGGGGCGCCTTGAACGCGTCGGTGAGCGCAACGGCGCGCCGATTTTCGTCGATTACGCCCACAAGCCCGATGCGCTGGCGAAAGCGCTGCAGGCGCTGCGGCCATACGCAAAGCGCAAACTCGTCGTCGTGTTCGGCGCGGGCGGCGACCGCGACGCCGGCAAGCGCCCGCTGATGGGCGCGATTGCGAGCGAGAACGCCGACGGCGTGATCGTGACCGACGACAATCCCCGCAGCGAGAAATCCGAGGCGATCCGCGCCGCGATCCTCGATGCTGCCAAAGGTGCGCGCGAGATCGGCGATCGCGCGCACGCGATCCGCGCCGCGATCGAGGAGTTGCAGCCGGGCGATGCGCTCTTGATCGCGGGCAAGGGCCACGAGACCGGCCAGATCGTCGGCGACAAGACGTTGCCTTTCAGCGATCACGAGGCGGTCGCCGCCGCGCTGGTGTCCCGGGCCTGACATTCGTATGATTTCGCAGCGAGCAGGGTTACGAATGTCAGGTCCCAAGGGACACCAGAAAACTGATAATTCTGGTGCCGCTTTTCGATTTGAAGTCCCTGATTCGAGTTTGCGGCTCGCGGCGCAGGGACTTCAAATCGGCGGCACCAGTGTCGAGGGTCGCATGATCGCAAGCTTGCTCTGGACGTCGCAGGCGATGGCCGAGGCGATGCACGCCGCGACCAGTGGCGCACTGCCGGACGGCGTGATTGGCCTTTCCATCGACAGCCGCACCATCCAGCCGGGCGAGGCTTACTTCGCCATCAAGGGCGAAGTGCATGACGGCCACGATTTCGTAACCGCCGCACTGAAGGCCGGCGCGGGGCTTGCCGTGATCGAGCGAGCGCAGCGCGACAAGTTCGCGACAGACGCGCCGCTCTTGATCGTCGACGACGTGCTCGAAGGTTTGCGCGATCTCGCCCGCGCCTCGCGCGCGCGGCTGAAGGGCCAGGTGATCGCCGTCACCGGCTCGGTCGGCAAGACCTCGACCAAGGAGGCGCTGCACCGCGTGCTGTCGCCGCAGGGCGAGACGCACGCGTCCGCCGCCTCCTTCAACAATCATTGGGGCGTGCCGCTGTCGCTGGCGCGCTGCCCGGTCTCCGCGCGCTTCGCCATCTTCGAGATCGGCATGAACCATGCGGGCGAGATCGAGCCGCTGGTGAAGATGGTGCGGCCGCACATCGCCATCATCACCACGGTCGAGCCGGTGCATCTGGAATTCTTTGCCGGCATCGAGGCGATCGCCGACGCCAAGGCCGAGATTTTCGTCGGCGTCGAGCCCGGCGGCGCTGCCGTGCTCAACCGCGACAACCCGCAATTCGCGCGGCTGAAGGCGAGCGCCGAGAAACAGCGCGTCGCGCGCATCGTGTCGTTCGGCAGCGATGCGACGGCAGATAGCCGGCTGCTCGACCTGTCGCTGCATGCGACCTCGTCCGCCGTGCATGCCAGCATTCTCGGTCATCACGTCAGCTACAAGGTCGGCATGCCCGGCCGCCACATCGCGATGAACTCGCTCGCGGTGCTGACGGCGGCTTCGCTCGCCGGCGCCGATCTTGCGCTGGCGGCGCTCGCGATGTCGCAGGTCGAAGCCGCCGCCGGCCGCGGCGTGCGGCGCGTGCTCGATCTCGGCAGCGGCGATGCGACGCTGATCGACGAGAGCTACAACGCCAATCCGGCCTCGATGGCCGCCGCCATCAACGTGCTCGGCCAGGCCGCGATCGGCCCGCGCGGGCGGCGTATCGCGGTGCTCGGCGACATGCTGCGAACTCGGCCCGACCGGTCCGTCCCTGCATGGCGGCCTCGCGGAAGCGGTGAAGGCCAACGGCATCGATCTGGTCTATTGTTGCGGTCCGCTGATGCGTAACTTGTGGGACGCGCTGTCGGCGGGTAAACGAGGCGGCTATGCGGACAGCTCGGCCGACCTGGAATCGCAGGTGGTGTCGGCGGTGCGCGCGGGGGATGCGATCATGATCAAGGGATCGCTGGGCTCGAAGATGAAAGTGATTGTGAACGCGCTGGAAAAGCGCTTTCCCGGCAAGCCGGCGCTGGACGAAGCCGCGACCTAGGGCGGAAATTTCATGTTTTACTGGTTGATCGAGCTTTCCAGCGCATTTCCGCCCAGCCTCGGCTGGCTTCGCGCGGCCCTCAACGTTTTCCGCTACATCACGTTCCGCACCGGCGGCGCGGTGGCGACCGCTGCGCTGTTCGTGTTCCTGTTCGGGCCCTGGATCATCGATCACCTGCGGCTGCGCCAGGGCAGGGGCCAGCCGATCCGCAGCGACGGCCCGCAATCGCACATCATTGCGAAAAAGGGCACGCCCACCATGGGCGGGCTGATGATCCTGTCCGGCCTCGTGGTGTCGACCCTGCTCTGGGCCAATCCGCTCAATCCCTACGTCTGGATCGTGCTGGCGGTGACGCTCGGCTTCGGCTTCGTCGGCTTTTATGACGATTATTTGAAAGTGACCAAGCAGACCTCTGGCGGGTTTGCCGGCCGCATCCGCCTGCTGCTGGAGGGCATCATCGCGCTGGTCGCCTGCTACGCGCTGACCAAGCTCGGCCGCGACGCCTCCTCCACCTCGCTGGCGATTCCGTTCCTGAAGGACGTCATCATCAATTTCGGCTGGTGGTTCGTGATCTTCGGCGCCTTCGTGATCGTCGGCGCCGGCAACGCGGTCAACCTGACCGACGGGCTCGATGGGCTCGCCATCGTGCCCGTCATGATCGCATCCGCGAGCTTCGGCCTGATCGCGTATCTGGCGGGCAACGCTGTCTTCGCCGATTACCTGCAGATCAACTATGTCGCGGGCACCGGCGAGCTCGCGGTGCTTGCAGGCGCGGTGCTCGGCGCCGGTCTCGGTTTTCTCTGGTTCAATGCGCCTCCCGCTTCGATCTTCATGGGCGACACCGGCTCGCTCGCGCTCGGCGGCATGCTCGGCTCGATTGCGGTCGCGGTGAAGCACGAGATCGTGCTGGCCGTGATCGGCGGCCTGTTCGTGCTGGAGGCGGTCTCTGTCATCGTGCAGGTCGCCTCCTTCAAGATGACGGGCAAGCGCATCTTCCGGATGGCGCCGATCCATCATCATTTCGAGCAGCTGGGCTGGACCGAGCCGCAGATCGTGATCCGCTTCTGGATCATTTCGGTGATGCTGGCGCTCGCCGGCCTCTCCACCCTGAAGCTGCGCTGACGCAAACGTCATGATCCCCGTCACCTCGTTTTCGGGCAAGACGGTCGCGGTGTTCGGCCTCGGCGGGTCCGGCCTTGCGAGCTGCCATGCGTTGAAAGCCGGCGGTGCCGAGGTGATTGCCGCCGACGACAGTCCCGATAATGTCGCCAAGGCAGCCCAGGCCGGTTTCATCACCGCCGACCTGCGGAAAGTGTCCTGGCAAAATTTCGCCGCGCTGATCCTCACGCCCGGTGCGCCGCTGACCCATCCGGCGCCGCACTGGAGCGTGCTGATGGCGCGCGAGGCGGGCATCGAGGTGATCGGCGACATCGAGCTGTTCTGCCGCGAGCGGCGGCGCTTCGCACCGGACGCGCCGTTCGTGGCGATCACCGGCACCAACGGCAAGTCGACCACGACCGCGCTGATCGCGCATCTGATGAAGGTCGCGGGCTACGACACCCAGATGGGCGGCAATATCGGCACCGCGATCCTGTCGCTGGAGCCGCCGCGCATGGGCCGCGTGCATGTGATCGAGATGTCGTCCTACCAGATCGATCTCACGCCTTCGCTCGATCCCACTGTGGGTATCCTCATCAATATCACCGAGGATCATATCGATCGTCACGGCACGCTCGCGCATTACGCCGCGGTGAAGGAGCGGCTGGTCGCGGGCGTGCAGAGGGACTGCGATCCTCGGCGTCGACGACATCTGGTGCCGCAACGCGGCCGACCGCATCGAGCGCGCCGGGCAAACGCGTGGTGCGCATCTCCGTGAGGAATCCGCTCGCCGACGGCCTCTATGTCGAGCGCGAGACGATCGTGCGTGCTTCCGGCGGCGCGCGGGAAGAGATCGCGCGGATCGGCGGTATCGGCTCGCTGCGCGGCCTGCACAATGCGCAGAATGCCGCCTGCGCCTCGGCGTGTGCGCTGGCGCTCGGCGTCGGCAAGGACGTTTTGCAGAACGGCTTGCGCAGCTTTCCCGGCCTTGCGCACCGCATGGAGCAGGTGGGCCGGCGCGGCAACGTGCTGTTCGTCAACGACTCCAAGGGCACCAATGCGGACGCCGCCGCGCATGCGCTGTCGTCCTTTGCCGATATCTTCTGGATCGCCGGCGGCAAGCCGAAAGCCGGCGGCATCACTGGCCTGACCGAATATTTCCCGCGCATCCGCAAGGCCTATCTGATCGGCGAGGCGGCGGCCGAATTTGCCTCTACCCTCGGCGATCGCGTGCCGCATGAGATGTCGGGAACGCTGGAGGTTGCGGTGGCGAGCGCCGCGCGTGACGCGGAAGCGTCCGGCCTGCACGACGCGATCGTGCTGCTGTCGCCGGCCTGCGCCTCGTTCGATCAGTACCGCAATTTCGAGATCCGCGGCACGAAGTTCCGCGATCTCGTCAACGCGCTGCCGGGTGTGAAGCCGGCGGTGTGACGCTTATCCCTCCCCACTGCTCGCTCTGGCGCGCAAGTGCGCTGCCGAGCTCGCGGGGGAGGGACAAGAAAGAGCGCACCTCATTAACCCCTTGGAAACCACCATCGGCGACCAATGGGAGCCGGCAGGATTCTGTCCCAAGGGACCGCCGATGCTCTCCCGCGAAGAACGCAACCCCCTGTCCGACTGGTGGTGGACCGTCGATCGCCCGATGCTGGGGGCGATCCTCGCGTTGATGCTGAGCGGCGTCGTGCTGTCGCTGGCGGCGAGCCCGCCGGTCGCGGTCCGCATCGGGCTCGATCCCTTCCACTTCTTCAGCCATCACGTGATGTTCCTGCTGCCGTCGATCGTCGTGCTGCTGGCGGTCTCCTTCATGTCGCCGCGGCAGATCCGCCGCACCGCGCTGATCGTGTTCGCGGTCTCGGTGGTGCTGATCGTGGCGACCTTGCTGCTCGGTCCCGAGGTCAAGGGCTCGCGGCGCTGGATCACCTTGCTCGGCCTCAATATCCAGGCCTCCGAATCCGCCAAGCCCGCCTTCGTCGTGGTCGCGGCCTGGCTGTTCGCGGAATCGGCGCGGCGGCCGGAAATGCCGGCGACCTCGATGGCGCTGGTGCTGCTCTTGATGCTGGTGTCGCTGCTGGTGATGGAGCCCGACTTCGGCCAGACCATGCTGATCCTGATGGTGTGGGGCACGCTGTTCTTCATCGCGGGCATGCGGATGATCTGGGTCGCGGGGCTCGCGGGCGCCGCCGGGGCGGGCCTGTTCGGCGCCTACATGTTCGTGCCGCACGTCGCGGGGCGCATCAAGCGATTCATGAACCCGGCTTCCGGCGACACCTTCCAGGTCGATACCGCGATGGAAGCCTTCTACAACGGCGGCTGGTTCGGCCTCGGACCGGGCGAGGGCATCGCCAAGCGCAGCCTGCCGGACAGCCACACCGATTTCGTGTTCGCGGTCGCCGCCGAGGAGTTCGGCATCATCCTGTGCCTGGTGCTGCTGGCGCTGTTCGCCTTCATCGTGATCCGCGCCCTGATGCGCGCCTATCGCACCGAGGACATGTTCGCGCGCTTCGCGGCCTCCGGCCTCGCCATCATGTTCGGCGTGCAGGCCGCGATCAACATGTCGGTCAATCTGCAGCTGATCCCCGCCAAGGGCATGACCTTGCCCTTCATCTCCTATGGCGGCTCCTCGATCGTCTCGCTCGCCTATGGCGTCGGCATGCTGCTGGCGCTGACGCGGCTGCGGTCCAAGACCGAGATCGAGATCGCAAGTGGCATGAGCGCGGCAAACAGCTACGCGTGACGCTCGTCGTCATGCGAGGCGTGCCCGTGAGCGAAGCGACATCCGGCGACCTCGCAAGCGCTGATGCTCATGCGCGCTGCATGACGGCTGATTTCTTGAAAGCCCATGGACACAAAGCCCCTCATTCTGCTGGCCGCGGGCGGCACCGGCGGCCATCTGTTTCCCGCCGAAGCGCTCGGCGTCGAACTGATCAAGCGCGGCTATCGCGTCCGCCTCGTCACCGACGACCGCGCGCTGCGCTACAGCGGGTTGTTCACGCGCGACATGATTGACGTGGTGGCGAGCGAGACCGCGCGCGGGCGCAATCCGTTGCAGCTCGCCTATGCGACCTTCACGCTGGCCGCCGGAACGTTCGGTGCATTCAACTTGATCCGCCGCGCGAAGCCTGTCGCCGTGATCGGGTTCGGCGGTTATCCGACCTTGCCGCCACTGATCGCCGCGCGCATCGCAGGCGTGCCCGGCATCATCCACGACGCCAATGCGGTGCTCGGCCGCGCCAACCGTTTCCTGGCGCGTCACGTCCGCGCCATCGCGACCTCCTTGCCCGGCGTGCTCGACCGCGATCCGGCGCTGTCGGCCAAGACCACCACTGTCGGCACGCCGATGCGTCCCGCGGTGCTAGCCGCCGCTGCGACAAGCTACGCGCCGCCGGAAGTGGCCGGGACGTTCCGCTTGCTGGTGGTCGGCGGCAGCCAGGGCGCGCGCATCATGAGCGACATCGTTCCGCCTGCGATCGAAAAGCTGGAGCCGTCGCTGTGGGGCAGGCTGGTCCTGACGCAGCAGGTGCGCGACGAGGACATGGCGCGGGTGCGCGCGGTCTATGATCGCCTCAAGATCAGGTGCGAGCTTGCGCCGTTCTTCACCGATTTGCCGGCGCGGCTGGCGTCGAACCATCTGGTGATCTCGCGCTCCGGCGCCGGCACCGTGGCCGAGCTCGCCGCGATCGGCCGTCCGTCGATCCTGGTGCCGCTGCCGGGCGCGATCGATCAGGACCAGTTCGCCAATGCCGGCGTGCTGTCGCAGGCCGGCGGCGCTTTGCGGATCGCGCAGGGCGAGTTCACGCCGGATCGTCTGGCTACGGAAATCTCCGCGCTCGCCGCCGAGCCGGCGCGGCTAGCGGCGATGGCATCCGCCGCGCGCGGCGCCGGCCGGCTCGATGCCGCCGAGCGGCTCGCCGATCTCGTCGTGAAGGTGGCGGGCATTTGATGGACGCGCTGTTACCGCCATTGATGGTCTACGCCGCATGCGGGCTCGTGCTCAGCCTGACCGTCCACATCCTGTCGTTCTTCGGCATCGCGCTCGGCGGCACCACGCTGTTCTTCGCGCTTCACATCGGCATCTTCCCACTCTGGATACCCGTCGTATTTATCGGCCGGAAGATGGCGGGCGGCGGGATGCGGCGCGGTGATTTCTGGAAGGCCGCGCTGTCGGGCTGTCCACTCTGGATGAGGTACATGACCTATGGCTTTTTCGCCTATGCGGTCGCGAATTTCGTGGTCTTCATGTTCTACGCTCCCGTCGGGCAAAAGACCGGAGCAAATGTTCCCGCAACCGTGGTCCACGGCTTCTCCGGCCACTGGATGGCGTTTTATTCGGCTGGCCTTGCCATCCTGACGACGGCCTATCGCCGCGGCCTTTCGAATTTGCAGCGGACATGTCCGTTTGGGCACGACGTCGGCTGGGCCGACCGGTTTTGTCCGACCTGCGGCGCGTCCATCCCGCCGGCATCTGGCGCGCCGTAAACCTCAATATTTGTCTTGTCAGCGCCTTCGAAAGCGGGGCATCCAGTACGCGCAATGACGGAAAGCGCCTCATGAGACTGCCGCGCGAGATCGGACCCATCCACTTCGTCGGGATCGGCGGCATCGGCATGAGCGGCATCGCCGAGGTCTTGTGCAATCTCGGCTATACCGTGCAGGGCTCGGACGCCTCCGACAGCGGCAATGTCGCGCGGCTGCGCGAGAAAGGCGTCAAGGTCTCCGTCGGCCACAAGGCTGACAATGTCGACGGCGCCGACGTGGTCGTGGTGTCGACCGCGATCAAGCGCGACAATCCCGAGCTCGTGGCGGCGCGCGCAAAGCGCATTCCCGTGGTGCGCCGCGCCGAGATGCTCGCCGAATTGATGCGGCTGAAAAGCTGCGTCGCGATCGCCGGCACGCACGGCAAGACCACGACGACCACGATGGTGGCGACCCTGCTCGATGCCGGCGGCCTCGATCCGACCGTGATCAACGGCGGCATCATCAATGCCTATGGCTCCAACGCGCGGCTTGGCGCCGGCGACTGGATGGTGGTCGAGGCCGACGAGAGCGACGGCACTTTCCTGAAGCTGCCGGCCGACGTCGTGATCGTCACCAATATCGACCCCGAGCATCTCGATCACTTCAAGACGTTCGAGGCGATCCAGGACGCCTTCCGCGATTTCGTCGAGAACGTGCCGTTCTACGGCTTTGCCGTGATGTGCACCGATCATCCTGTCGTGCAGTCGCTCGCCGGCAAGATCGAGGATCGCCGCATCATCACCTATGGCGTCAATGCAGAGGCCGATGCGAGGCTGATCGATCTCACGCCGATGGGCGGCGGCTCGAAATTCTCCGTCGCGATCCGCGACCGCAAGACCGGCGCCACCCATCAGATCAGCGACATCACGCTGCCGATGCCGGGCCGTCACAATGCGTCGAACGCCACCGCAGCGATCGCGGTCGCGCATGAGCTTGGCGTCTCCGACGATACGATCCGCAAGGCGCTGGCTGGCTTCGGCGGCGTCAAACGGCGCTTCACCCGCACCGGCGAAGCGGGCGGCGTCACCGTGATCGACGATTACGGTCACCATCCGGTGGAGATCGCGGCAGTGCTGAAAGCCGCGCGCGAATCCTCCAACGGCAAGATCATCGCGGTGGTGCAGCCGCATCGTTATACGCGTTTGCAATCGCTGTTCGACGAGTTTTGCTCCTGCTTTGGCGATGCCGATGCGGTTGTCGTCGCCGACGTCTATCCGGCCGGCGAGGCCCCGATCGCAGGCGTGGACCGCGATCATTTCGTCGCGGGTTTGCGCGCACACGGCCATCGCGAGGTGATCCCTCTGGCGAAGGCGTCGGATCTGGCTGGCATCGTCAAGGGCCTCGCGCACAGGGGCGATCTCGTCGTCTGTCTCGGCGCCGGCAGCATCACGCAATGGGCCTACGCGCTGCCCGGCGAATTGAAGGCGCTGGGGTGAGCGTGGCCTTTCCCGACATCACGAGCGAGCTGAAGTCCGCGATGCCGCAACTGCGCGGGCGGCTACTCGCCAACCAGCGGCTTTCGGAATTGACCTGGTTTCGCGTCGGCGGTCCGGCGCAGGTGCTGTTCACGCCGGCGGACGAAAGCGATCTCGCCTACTTCTTGAAACATCTTCCCAGCGACATTCCGGTCTATGTCGTCGGCGTCGGCTCCAATCTGATCGTGCGCGACGGCGGCATCGCTGGCGTGGTGATCCGCCTCGGTCCGCGCGCCTTCGGGGAGGCCAGCGTCGATGGCGATATCGTCACGGCGGGCGCCGCCGCGCTCGACAAGCGCGTGGCGGAAACGGCGGCTGCCGCCAACCTCGCAGGCCTCGAATTCTACTTCGGCATTCCCGGCACCATCGGCGGCGCGCTGCGCATGAATGCCGGCGCCAATGGCGCGGAGACGAAGGACGTGCTGCTTGAGGCCACCGGCATCGACCGCAAGGGCCACCTCCACACCTTCACCAACGCCGACATGAAATTCGCCTATCGTAACTCCGAACTCGATCCCTCGATCACCTTCACCTCGGCGCGCTTTCGCGGGCAGCTCGGCCGCGCCCGAGGCGATCCGCGCCCGCATGAACGAGGTGCAGACCCATCGCGAGACCGCGCAGCCGATCCGCGAGAAGACGGGCGGCTCGACCTTCCAGAACCCGCCCGGCAACAGCGCCTGGAAGCTGATCGACGCCGCCGGCTGCCGCGGCCTGCGCGTCGGCGGCGCACAGGTCTCGGACATGCATTGCAATTTCCTGATCAACACCGGCAATGCCTCGGCCCATGATATCGAGATGCTGGGCGAGACCGTGCGCGATCGCGTCAAACAAAATTCGGGAATCGAGCTACATTGGGAAATCAAGCGGATTGGGATCGAGAAGACATAATGCGAGTCACAATCTTATTCGGCGGGACCAACAAGGAGCGGCTGGTGTCGGTCGCCAGCGCGCAGGCGGTCGCCGACGCGCTGCCTGAGTCGGACCTCTGGTTCTGGGCCGCCGACGACAGCGTGCATGAGACCGATGCCAAGACCCTGAGCGGTCATGCGCGTCCGTTCGAGGTCGATTTCGTGCCGGGTGGCCGCAAGGTCGGCGCCAGCATCGAGCAGGCGCTGGATCGTGCAAAAGCCGACGGCCGCGTGCTGGTGCTGGGCCTGCATGGCGGCCGCGCCGAGAACGGCGAGCTGCAGGCCGCCTGCGAACTACGCGGCGTGCCCTATACCGGATCGGGTTCGACCTCCTCGCACCTCGCTTTCGACAAGGTCGCGGCCAAGCGCTTTGCCGCTATCGCCGGCGTCAAGGTGCCGGAAAACATTCCACTCGACGAGATCGATGCGGCGTTCGCCGAATATGGCAAGCTGATTGCCAAGCCCATCTTTGACGGCTCGAGCTACGGCCTGATCTTCGTCAATGCAAAGCAGGATCTGGTCGCGGTGCGCAATGCCGCCAAGACCGAGCACTATCTGATCGAGCCGCGGATTGCCGGCGTGGAAGGCACCTGCGCCGTGCTCGAGCAGTCCAGCGGCGAGGTCCTCGCGCTGCCGCCGATCGAGATCGTGCCGGGCGAGGGCGCCTTCGACTACACCGCCAAATATCTGCTGAAATCGACCCAGGAGATTTGTCCGGGCCGCTTTTCGCCTGAGGTAACGGCCGCGATCAAGGACAACGCGCTGCGCGCCCACAAGGCGCTGTCGTGTTCCGGCTATTCGCGCACCGATTTCATCATCTCGGACAAGGGCCCGGTTTATCTGGAGACCAACACCCTGCCGGGCCTGACCAAGGCCTCGCTTTACCCCAAGGCGCTCAAGGCCCAGGGCATCGAGTTCACCGACTTTCTGAGGGATCAGATCGTGCTGGCGGAGCGGCGTCTCGGTAAATAGACGGGCCGGACCGGAACCCGCCCGCCCCGGTCGGTAAAATCCTGAACATTTGGTGCAAATGCCTCACAGGACGGATCAAATTCCGCCCGGTCCACCCTGATTTTACCTTTTGTTTACCAGGAAGTCCGAAGGTTAACGCGGCGGCGCATGTGCGCTTGGCTGCCGGGGCGTGAGCTGTTGCGGATTTCCGCTTCGACGACCGCCCCTCGGGGAATGGGGCCTTTCGCTTCGATACCCGGCCGGCATCCGAGAGTTCGTTCGCGAGCCACAACGATTGACGAGCTCGTGCAATGGATGCTGCAGGACGCCTCGCTGATACCGAGAGGCCCCAAGCCGATCTGAGGGCGGCCGCCATTGGCGCGGTCGTGCTGTTGCGCGAGTCCCTCGGTTTTGGCCGCGCGCGCGCAAAGCCCGCGATCGACCGCGATCGTCCGTCGCGTCTTGCGCTCTTTGTCGAGCGTTACGTGCCGCGCCGCGCCGGTCTCTTTGCGACCTTGCTGCTCGTCGCGGCCAGCGCCGGCTTCGGCGTCGTCAAGGGCGGCCACCTCGACGCGTTCACCACGGCGCTGAGCGACACCCGCAACGCCCTCGCCAACTCCGTCGGCTTCCGGATCACCACGGTCGCGATCAACGGCCGCAAGCAGCTGAGCCAGGACGAGGTGCTGGCGATCGGCGGCGTCAACGGCCGCTCCTCGCTCTTGTTCCTCGATGCCGCCGCCGTGCGCGACCAGCTCAAGGCCAATCCGTGGATCGCTGACGCCACCATCCTGAAATTCTATCCGAACCAGCTGCAGATCGACATCGTCGAACGCTCCGCCTTCGCGCTGTGGCAATCCAACGGCAAGCTCTCGGTCATCGCCGAGGACGGCGCGGTGCTCGAGCCCTATGTGTCGCGCCGCTTTCTCACGCTGCCGCTCGTGGTCGGCAAGGGCGCGGAAACGCACGCGCGCGATTTCCTGGCGCTGCTGGCGCGCTATCCGCAGGTCAATTCGGTCACCAAAGCCGCGATCTTCGTCGGCGAGCGGCGCTGGAACCTGCGCACCAAAGACGGCCTCGACATTCGTCTGCCCGAGAACGACGTCGGCAACGCACTGACCGCGTTGAGCAAGCTCGACAAGGACGAGCATCTGTTCTCGCGCGACATCGTCGCCATCGATATGCGCCTGCCGGACAGGTTGACGGTGCAACTGTCCGACGACGCGGCGAAAGCGCGCGAAGATCAGTTCAAGAAGCAGAAGAAGAAGCCCGGTGAGGCCGCATGACCGGGAACGATCGCTTCCATACGCCGAAGGCGAAGCCGATGCCGCACAAGCGCTCAGCGCTCGTGGCCTCGCTCGATATCGGCACCAGCAAGATCGCCTGCATGATCGCACGGTTGAAACCGTGCCCGCCCAATGACGCGTTGCGCGGCCGCAGCCATGCCGCCGAGCTGATCGGCTACAGCCAGATCCAGTCGCGCGGCGTCAAGGCCGGCGCGGTCGTCGATCTCGCCGAATGCGAGCAGGCGGTGCGGCAGGCCGTCGCGCTCGCCGAGCGCATGGCCAAGGTTCGCGTCGAGTCGGTGCTGCTGTCGGTGTCCGGCGGCCGGGTGCAGGGGCAACTGATCGAGGCTGCCTCCGATCTGCGCGGCGGCGCGGTCGCATCAGCCGATATCAGCCGGGTGACGTCGACCGGCATGCGCCACGCCACCGGCGAGGGCCGCAGCGTGCTGCACACCCTTCCGGTCGGCTACCGGATCGACGGCGTCAAGGGCATCCGCGATCCCCGCGGCATGGTCGCGCGCGAGTTCGGCGTCGACCTCAATGTCGTCAACGTCGATGCCACGGTCGCGCGCAATCTGATGCTGGTGGTCGAGCGCTGCCATCTCAATGTCGAGGCCCTGGTGGCCAGCCCCTATGCGGCCGGCCTTGCCGTCCTGACCGACGACGAGGCCGATCTCGGCGCCGCCGTGGTCGAGATGGGCGCGGGCTCCACCACCATTGCCACCTATTCGGGCGGCCGGTTCGTCCATGCCGCGGGCTTTGCCGTCGGCGGCCATCACATCACCATGGATCTTGCGCGGGGCCTGTCGGCGTGCATTGCGGATGCCGAGCGAATCAAGACGTTATATGGCACCGTGCTGACGGGCGGGTCAGACGCGCGTGAGTTGATGTCGGTTCCGACCGCCGGCGACAACGACCAGGACGTTCCGCAGATCGTGTCCCGAGCCACGATCGCCAACATCGTCCGGCACCGCGCTGAGGAGATTTTCGAGATGGTCCGGGATCGCTTGAAGGATTCGCCCTTCGCGGCCGAGCCGAAGGGACGGGTCGTCTTGAGCGGCGGCGCCTCCCAGCTCACCGGCATGCCCGAACTCGCCACCCAAATTCTCGGCCGGCCCGTGCGCATCGGCCGCCCGCTCGGCTTCGGCCGGCTGCCCGCGGAAGCCAAGACCGCGTCGTTCGCGGTCCCCGCCGGGCTGCTGGTCTACCCGCAATACGCTCATCTCGAGCATGTCGAACCGCGGCATACGCGGCACGTCAGGACAGGGACTGACGGCTATTTCGGAAAGGTCGGACGATGGCTTCGCGAGGGCTTCTGATGACCATGTTCCGAATTTTTGGAATTTCATCCACTCCCGCGCCGGATGGGCGGGGCAACCCCACGCGCGCGTAATCGACGAGAGGCAACCATGGCAGTCAATATTTCTCCCCCTGACATCAGCGAGCTGAAGCCGCGCATCACCGTCTTCGGCGTCGGCGGCGCAGGCGGCAATGCCGTCAACAACATGATCACCGCCGGATTGCAGGGCGTCGATTTCGTCGTCGCCAATACCGACGCCCAGGCGCTGACCATGTCGAAGGCGCCGCGCATCATCCAGATGGGCACGCAGGTCACGCAAGGCCTCGGCGCGGGCTCGCAGCCCGACGTCGGCGCCGCCGCCGCGCAGGAAGTGATCGACGAGATCCGCGATCATCTCACCGGCGCCAACATGGTGTTCGTCACCGCCGGCATGGGCGGCGGCACCGGCACCGGTGCGGCCCCCGTCATCGCCAAGACCGCGCGCGAACAGGGCATCCTCACCGTCGGCGTCGTCACCAAGCCGTTCCACTTCGAAGGCCAGCGCCGCATGCGCACGGCCGAAGCCGGCATCGCCGAGCTGCACAAGGTGGTCGACACGCTGCTGATCATCCCGAACCAGAACCTGTTCCGGGTCGCCAACGAGAAGACCACCTTCGCCGACGCCTTCGCGATGGCGGACCAGGTGCTCTATTCCGGCGTCGCCTGCATCACCGACCTGATGGTGAAGGAAGGCCTGATCAATCTCGACTTCGCCGACGTCCGCGCCGTGATGCGTGAGATGGGCAAGGCGATGATGGGCACCGGCGAGGCCACCGGCGAGAAGCGCGCGCTGACCGCCGCCGAGGCTGCGATCGCCAACCCCTTGATCGACGACTCGTCGATGAAGGGCGCCCGCGGGCTTCTGATCTCGATCACCGGCGGCAGGGATCTGACGCTGTTCGAGGTCGACGAGGCCGCAACGCGTATTCGTGAAGAGGTCGACCAGGACGCCAACATCATCGTCGGCGCCACTTTCGACGAGGCGCTCGACGGCGTGATCCGCGTCTCCGTCGTCGCGACCGGCATCGAGACCAATGGGATGGTGCGCACCGCGTCCACCCCCCTTGCGGCGGCGACACATGCGGTCGCCCCGGCCCAGCCGGAGAACCGCCTCGCCGATCTCACCGCGCGCCTGCGTGCCGACAATGCGCGGCTCGCCGAACGCGCCACCAAGCTCGAAGCCGCTCCGGCGCCGCAGCGCCGACCAGCAATGTCGAGCGCGCTGCGCTCGCGGCAATCGCCGCGGCCGTTGCGCCCGAAGCGTCTGTCGCTGCTCCAGTGCAGACCACCTATGGCGACGTCACCGTGCGCCCGATCGCGCAGAAGCCGTCGCTGTTCCCCGATCCCGAGGTCAATCGCGCCGAGCCTGAAGAGGCCATGATGCCTGAGACCTTCATTCCACAGGCGGCCGAACGGCCGACCAACCGTACGCAGCGGATGCCGAAATTCGAGGACCTGCCGATGCCCGCGCAGGCCGAGATTCGTCAGGCTCGCGGCGAGACCGCGGAAGAGGAGCATCCCCAGAAAGCCCGGCTATCGCTGCTGCAGCGCCTCGCCAATGTCGGCCTCGGCCGCCGCGACGAGGAGAGCGAGCCCCCGATCGCGGCCCGCGCGTCCGGTCCGTCGATGCCGCCGCTGCCGGATCGCAAGCCCGCCAAGCGGTCGGTCCATGAGCAGATCGCGCACAACGAGCCCGTATCGGAATATGCCCGCCGGCCGGCACCGCAAGGATTGGACAGCCATGGCCGCCCGGCGCCTGTTGCACCGGCACCACAAGGCGACGACCATCTCGATATTCCAGCCTTCCTGCGCCGGCAGGCCAACTGAACTTTGTTACAATTCTGACGGTGGATAAGGTCCCGGCGGGTCAACCGCCGGGACCTTTGTTTTTGGCCGAAGCGGAATGTCACAACCCCGTCAAGCGACTGATTTTAAATCCTTAATTATGCTCTTGCTGGTCTGATAGGAGTGCGGAATTCACACTTTCCACAGGGCCGAATTTGGTTAAGCCTTGGCGCCAATGCGGCACAGGATGGGGTAACAATCGGTAAAAAAGCGTGAGTTGGCGCTCTTTAGGGCAGTGATTATGGTTGCCGCGACTTGGGGATACAACGAGTGTGAGTCGGCGCCGTATCGTGTCGGTCTTGCTCCTTGTAAGTCGTAGTGGGCGGGTCTTCGCATGAAATTTAGCCGGCAAACGACGCTTCGCTCGCAAGCCACTGTGACGGGCGTCGGTGTTCACTCCGGTCTTCCCGTCAATCTGACCATCGGACCTGCATCTGTCGATGCAGGTTTTATTTTTGTGCGCAGCGGCCTTGATGGCGGCGACCGCGAGGTTCGCGCCACTGTGGAAGCCGTGATCGCCACCGAATTTGCGACCGTGCTGGGCGACGCCGAGGGCCCGCTGGTCTCCACCGCCGAGCACGTGCTTGCCGCGCTGCGCGGCATGGGCGTCGACAACGCCACCATCGAAGTCGACGGCCCCGAAGTGCCGATCATGGACGGCAGCGCCGCACCCTTCGTCACCGCGATCGAGCAGGCCGGTATCGTCGCGCAATCGGCGCCGCGCCGTTTCATCCAGGTCGCTGAAGCCGGTGCAGGTCGCGATCGGCGACAGCTTTGGCGAGCTGCGCCCCTACGCCGATGGTTTCCGCGCCGAGGTCGAGATCGACTTCGCCAATCCGGTGATCGGTTGCCAGAAATTCGCACTCGAGCTCAGCGCGGAAGGCTTCCGCCGCGAGGTCGCGCGCGCCCGTACCTTCGGCTGCATGAACGACGTGACGCGGCTCTGGAGCGCCGGTTTCGCGCTCGGCGCCTCCTTCGAAAACTCGGTCGTGTTCGACGAGGAGCGGCTGCTCAATCCGGAAGGCCTGCGCTTTGCCGACGAATGCGCCCGCCACAAGGTGCTCGACGTGATCGGCGACCTCGCGCTCGCCGGCCTGCCGCTGCTCGGCGCCTTCCGCTCGGTGCGCGGCGGCCACAAGGTCAACTACGCCGTGCTGACCGCGCTGATGGCCGATCGCACCGCCTGGCGGATCGTCGAGGGCGAGACCGCGCGCCGCACCCGCAACGCTCCCGTGGAGGCCGGCAGCCGTGTGGCCGGCGGCATGATTGCACCCGCCTACGGCCCTGACCGGTCTTGACCGGTTCCAAGTCCGCTTCCGGCCTGAACAAATCTGAGCAGAAACCGGTATTCGGGCCGGCCGTAGCTCATTTTGAGCGCTTAACCACGATCGGTAAGGACGCCGTTGGGCCCGCCTTAATCCGGGCGGAATGCCTGCCTATGCGATTGGTTAATGGGGTTTTTTCGGCTACACAGGCCCTTGGTTGCATGGCGGGCGCCACGGGCGGGGAAATCGTCGCGTCGACGACCGGACGCGCAGGCACCACAGCAGCTGCAATCGAGGCGTCAGGTTCTTGAGCTCATGTCGGTACAGCGTATAGCGCGCGCAGGATCCAGGATCATGGCTGACGCACGGCGGCTTCGGCTGGCGGCGGCGCTGATCGCGCTCGCCATTCCCCTGAGCGGCTGCGGCACCGGCGCGCTCTGGGACAAGTTTTCCAAGAAGGACGACACCTTCGTCGATGAGCCCGCGGACAAGCTCTACAATGAGGGCTTGTTCCTGATGAACCAGCGCAACGATAACAAGGCGGCCACGAAGAAATTCGAGGAAGTCGACCGCCAGCATCCTTATTCCGACTGGGCGCGCAAATCGCTCCTGATGTCGGCCTACGCCTATTACAACCAGGGCGACTTCGACAACTGCATCGGTGCTGCGACCCGCTATGTCACGCTGCATCCGGGCAGCCCCGACGCGGCTTACGCGCAGTACCTGATCGCGGCCTCGCATTACGACCAGATCCCGGACATTTCGCGCGATCAGGCCCGCACCGAGAAGGCGATCAACGCGCTGCAGGAAGTGATCCGGAAATATCCGACGTCGGAATACGCCGTCAGCGCCAAGGCCAAGCTCGAAGGCGCGCGCGACCAGCTCGCCGGCAAGGAAATGGATGTCGGACGCTACGATCTCGGACGGAAGAACTACATCGGCGCGATCAACCGTTTCAAGACCGTGGTGACCCAATATCAGACCACGCGCCATGTCGAGGAGGCGCTGGAGCGCCTGACCGAATCCTATCTGGCGATCGGCATTGTCGGGGAGGCGCAGACCGCCGCCGCCGTGCTCGGGCATAATTTTCCTGATAGTCCCTGGTACAAGGACGCCTATAAGCTTGTAAAACAGGGCGGTATTGAACCCAGCGAGGATCAGGGGTCCTGGATCAGCCGGGCCTTCAGGAAGGTCGGTCTCGCTAGGAACTAGTGCCCACTTTCCGAAGTTCGTGCTACATTGCCGCACTAACGTTCACGAACTTCGGAAAGTTATGGGCACTAGCAAACTTGTGATTCTAGTGCCGCTTTCGATCTGAAGTCCCTGAACCCAATTTTGCCGCGAGTGAGTCAGGGACTTCAGATCGGCGGCACTGGGAATTCGTGTTCCATGCTGGCGCGCCTGTCGATCCGTGACATCGTCCTGATCGAACGTCTCGATATCGAATTTTCCCGCGGCCTTGCGGTGCTGACCGGTGAGACCGGCGCCGGCAAGTCGATCCTGCTCGATGCCTTCGCGCTGGCGCTCGGCGGCCGCGGCGATGCCACCCTCGTGCGCCATGGCGCCGAGCAGGGCCAGGTCACCGCCGTGTTCGACGTACCCAAGGGCCATCCGGCGACCGCGATCCTGTCCGACAACGGGCTCGACGACACGAGTCCTGCAATTCCTGCGAGATGATCCTGCGCCGCGTGCAGCTCGCCGACGGCCGCACCCGCGCCTTCATCAACGATCAGGCGATTTCGGTGCAGACGCTGAAAGCCGTGGGCTCGGCGCTGGTCGAGATTCACGGCCAGCACGACGAGCGCGCGCTGGTCGATGCGTCGACGCATCGCCGCCTGCTGGACGCGTTCGGCGGACTGGAAAAGGACGTCGCCGCACTGGAGATGCTCTGGGAGATCAGGCGCACCGCGAATGCCGCGCTCGAAGAGCATCGCGCCGGGATGGAGCGCGCCGCGCGCGAGGCGGATTACCTGCGCCATGCCTCCGATGAACTGAAGACGCTCGCGCCAAGCGACGGTGAGGAGACCGCGCTTGCCGGGCGGCGCACCGTGATGATGCAGGGCGAGAAGATCGCGGCCGATCTGCGCGAGGCGCAGGATGCGGTCTCCGGCGATCATTCGCCGGTCGCGGTTCTCTCGGCGGCCGTGCGGCGGCTGGAGCGCCGCGCCGCCAACTCGCCTGCGCTGGTCGAGCCCGCGGTGAAGGCGATCGACATCGCCATCAATGCGCTGGAGGAGGCCGACCAGCATCTCACCGCCGCGCTGCGCGCCGCCGATTTCGATCCGGCCGAGCTGGAGCGCATCGAGGAGCGGCTGTTCGCGCTGCGCGCCGCCTCCCGCAAATATTCCACGCCCGTCGACAAGCTGGCGGCGCTCGCCGCGCAATATGCCGCCGACGTCGCGCTGATCGATGCCGGCGCCGAGAAATTGAAGAAACTGGAAGCCGCCGCCGAAGAGGCCGACACGCGCTATGCGGCCGCGGCGAACAAGCTCTCCGCCTCGCGCCGGAAGGCCGCGCAAAAACTCGACAAGGCCGTCAATGCCGAGCTCGCGCCGCTCAAGCTCGAGCGGGCGACCTTCACCACGCAGATCGAGAGTGACGCGGCCTCGCCCGGTCCGCAGGGGTTCGACCGCGTCGAGTTCTGGGTGCAGACCAATCCCGGCACGCGGCCGGGGCCGCTGATGAAGGTCGCCTCCGGCGGCGAGCTGTCGCGCTTCCTGCTCGCGCTGAAAGTGGTGCTGGCCGATCGCGGCTCGGCGCCGACCCTGGTGTTCGACGAGATCGACACCGGTGTCGGCGGCGCGGTCGCGGACGCCATCGGCACGCGGCTGGCGCGGCTGGCGTCGAAGGTGCAGGTGATGGCGGTGACCCATGCGCCGCAGGTCGCCGCCCGCGCCGGGCAGCATCTGCTGATCTCCAAGGATGCCTTGGACAAGGGCAAGCGCGTCGCCACCCGGGTCGATGCGCTGGCCGCCGACCACCGCCGCGAGGAGATCGCGCGCATGCTGGCCGGCGCGGAGATCACCGCCGAGGCGCGCGCCGCCGCGGAACGGCTGTTGAAGGCGGCCTCCTAGCGGTCATTCCGGGGCGCGCCAGCCTTTTCTCGCGAAGCTCTTCGTCGTATTCAACGCCATGGCCAAAGCCGCAAAGAAACGATCGCTCCCTGACGTCGCGGCCCTCACCAAGCCGCAAGCCAAGACCGAGCACATGCGGCTGGCGCTGGAGTTGGAAGGCCACGACCGGCGCTACTACCAGGACGACGCGCCCAGCGTCACCGACGCCGAATACGACGCGTTACGTGCGCGCTTCAACGCCATCGAGAAGCGATTTCCGGAGCTGGTCAGTGCGGAGTCGCCGTCGCAGAAGGTCGGCGCCGCACCGTCGGGCCGTTTCAAAAAAGTCCGGCACGCGGTGCCGATGCTGTCGCTCGACAACGCCTTCGCCGAGGAAGACGTCACCGACTTCGTCGGCCGCATCGAACGCTTCCTGAAGCTGCCCGACGACAAGATCGATTTCTCCGCCGAGCCGAAGATCGACGGGCTGTCGATGTCGCTGCGCTATGAGGGCGGCGAGCTCGTCACCGCGGCGACCCGCGGCGACGGCGCCGAGGGCGAGGACGTCACCGCCAACATCAGGACGCTCGAGGACGTGCCGCAGAAGCTGAAAGGCCGCAACGTCCCCGATATCTGCGAGGTGCGCGGCGAGGTCTACATGACCAAGAAGGGGTTTCTGGCGCTGAACGAGCGGCAGAAGGCGGCCGGCGGCACCATCTTCGTCAATCCGCGCAATTCGGCGGCCGGCTCGCTGCGCCAGAAGGATCCCTCGATCACGGCGTCGCGCCCGCTCGGTTTCTTCGCCTACGCCTGGGGCGAGATGAGCGCGATGCCGGAGGATACCCAGACCGGCATGATCGGCTGGTTCGAGCGCTGCGGCTTCAAGACCAATCCGCTGACGAAGCTCTGTCACTCGATCGAGCAGCTGATCGCCTTCCATCGCAAGATCGAGGAGCAGCGCGCCGAACTCGACTACGACATCGACGGCGTCGTCTACAAGGTCGACCGCATCGACTGGCAGGAGCGGCTCGGCTTCGTGTCGCGCACGCCGCGCTGGGCGATCGCGCACAAATTCCCGGCCGAGCGCGCCATGACGGTGCTGCGCGACATCGAAATCCAGGTCGGGCGCACCGGCTCGTTCACGCCGGTCGGCAAGCTCGAGCCGGTCGGCGTCGGCGGCGTCATCGTGCAGAACGTGACGCTGCACAACGAGGATTACATCAGGGGGATCGGCGGCGACGGCGAGCAGCTGCGCGAGGGCCGCGATATCAGGATCGGCGACACCGTGGTGGTCCAGCGCGCCGGCGACGTGATCCCGCAGGTGGTCGACGTCGTCATCGACAAGCGGCCGAGGAGCGCGAAGGAATTTCATTTCCCGAAGAAGTGCCCATGCCCGCTGCACACCGACGTGGTGCGCGAGGAAACCGCGACCGGCGAGGAGGGCTCGCGCGCCCGCTGCACCGGCGAGTTCGCCTGTCCGTTTCAGAAGGTCGAACATCTCAGGCTGTTCGTGTCGCGCCGCGCCTTCGACATCGACGGGCTCGGCGAGAAGCAGCTGCAATATTTCTTCGATGAAGGCTGGGTGAAGGAGCCCGCCGACATCTTCACCCTGCCGAAGCGCAACAGCAAATTGAAGCTGGAGGAGATCGAAGGTTACGGCGAGACCTCGGTGCGCAATCTCTTCGCTTCCATCGAAACGCGGCGGAAGATTTCGCTGGAGCGTTTCATCTATGCGCTCGGCATGCGCCATGTCGGCGAAACCACCGCACTTGCGCTGGCGCGCGGCTACGGCTCCTGGCAGGCGTTCCATGACGCCGGCCTGAAGGCCGCCAAGGGCGACGAGGAGACGATCGCCGAGATGGATGCGCTCGACCAGATCGGCGACACCGTGATCGCGAGCGTGTCAGCGTATTTCGGCGAGAGCCACAATCGCGGCATCGTCGACCGGCTGGTGAAGGAGCTCGACGAGATCCTCGACGCCGAGAAGCCGAAGAGCAATTCCGCCGTTGCCGGCAAGACCGTGGTGTTCACGGGATCGCTGGAGAAGATGACGCGCGACGAGGCCAAGGCGATGGCCGAACGGTTCGGCGCCAAGGCGGCGGGCTCGGTGTCGAAGAAGACGGATTACGTGGTCGCCGGCCCCGGCGCCGGCTCGAAGCTGGCGGAGGCCACGAAGCACGGCGTCACCGTGCTGACCGAGGACGAGTGGCTGAAGCTGGTGGGGGGATAGCTCGCTCTGCTCCCTCTCCCCGCGCTTCGCGGGGAGAGGCGTAGGCGGCCTACGGCCGCCGTCCCCCCCTTAATAAAATGACGCCGATGCGGAGCATCGGCTATGGGTGAGGGGCAGGGCACACTGCCGAACCGATCATCGAATTCGAGGAAGCGTTTGTTTGTCGAGCAGGATGCATGGCCCCTCACCCGGAGTCGTCGCTGTCGCTCCGGCTCCGACCTCTCCCCGCAACCGCGGGGAGAGGTAAAGAAAGGAATCACACCGCCGCGGTCGCCGCGTCCAGCCACTGCTTGTCCGCCTCATCGAGGTGCGCGCGCACCTCGCGATTGACCCGTGCGTGATACGCATTGAGCCACTCGATCTCGGCGGGGCTCAGCATGGCCTTGTCGATCAGGCGCCGGTCGATCGGCGCGAAGGTCAGCGTCTCGAACGCGTTCATCGGCTTCTCGGCGCCGGGAACTTGCGCCGGAATCACCAGCTCCAGGTTCTCGATCCGGATGCCAAAACCGTCGGTCTTGTAATAGCCGGGCTCGTTGGAGAGGATCATGCCGCGCTTCAGCGGCGTGGTGCCGAGCTTCGAGATCCGCGCCGGCCCTTCGTGCACGCTGAGATAGCTGCCGACGCCATGGCCGGTGCCGTGCTCGAAATCGACGCCGGCCTGCCAGAGATACTGCCGCGCCAGCGTATCGAGCTGCGCGCCGGTGGCGCCGTCGGGAAACACCGCGCGGGCGATTGCCATATGGCCGCGCAGCACGCGCGTGAAACGGTCGCGCATTTCGGCCGTCGGCGTGCCGATCGCGATGGTGCGGGTCACGTCCGTGGTGCCGTCCTCATATTGCGCGCCGGAATCGATCAATAGAAGATCGCCGGGCGCGATGCGCCGGTTGCTCTTGCGGGTGACGCGGTAATGCACGATGGCGCCGTTCGGCCCGGTGCCGGCGATGGTGGGAAATGACACGTCCTTCAACGCGCCGGTGTCGCGGCGAAAGGTCTCCAGCGCCTCGACCGCGTCGATCTCGGTCAGCGCGCCCTTGGGCGCCTCGCGGTCGATCCAGGCGAGGAAGCGCACTAGGGCCACCGCGTCGCGCTGATGCGCGGTGCGGGTGCCCGCGATCTCCGTGGTGTTCTTCACCGCCTTCAGGAGCGCGACCGGATCGTTGCCGCGCACCGGCTTGCCGCCGGCCGCGGTGATCAGCCGCGACAGCGCATCCGCCGCGGTGGCGCTGTCGAGCGCGATCGTGCTGCCCGATTTGGCGAGCGCGGTGAGCTGCGGCGCGAGTTGATCCGGCTCGCGCACGTCGGCGGATTGCTCGAGATGATCGCGCGTCGCGTTCGACAGCTTGCGGTGATCGATGAACACCGTCGGCCGGCCGTCCTTCGGCACCAGCGCATAGGACAGCGGCAGCGGCGTATGCGCGACGTCGGCGCCGCGGATGTTCAGGGCCCAGGCCACGGCGTGCGAATCGGACAGCACCAGCGCGTCCGCGCCCGATTTGCCGATCTCCTCGCGGATGCGGTTCAGCTTCTCGGCTTCCGCTTCGCCCGCGAATCGCGCGCCGTGCACGGTGACCTTCGCCAGCGGGGGCGGGGGCCGCTCGGTCCAGACCGAATCGATCGGGTTGCTCTCGACCGCGACCAGCTCGGCGCCGGCCTTGGCGCAGGCCGCCGCCATCCGCTCGGCTGCCGCTGTCGTGTGCAGCCACGGATCAAAACCGAGGCGGTCGCCGGCCTTCAGGTGCCTGGCCAGCCATGTTTCCGGCGGCGGCTCGACCAGCAATTCGATGGTCCAGGCCGTGGTATCGACCTGCTTGGCCGCCTGCAGGGTGTAGCGGCCGTCGACGAACAGCGCCGCTTCGCCGGTCAGCACCGCCGCCAGTCCCGCCGAGCCGGTAAAGCCGGTCAGCCAGGCCAGCCGCTCCTCGGAGGGCGCAACATATTCGTTTTGCTGCTGATCGGCGCGCGGCACGACAAAGCCGGCCAGCTTGCGCCGCTTCAGTTCGTCGCGAAGGGCCGACAGCCGCGCCGTCAGCGCGACGCCGTGCTCGGGTTCCTCGAATGTCTGGAAGCGTGCTTCGAACATGGGCACACATTAGGATTGCGGGGAGAAGTCCGCAATGTTAGCTGTTGTGGCACAGAACATGCTTCGAAAGTTCCGGTTGCGTTGGCGTCACGTCAAAACCATCCGGTGACAGGGGAAATGTCAGGGGTGCTCCAACTCAACGACGAGGGGAGTTTCGATGCCTGCCTTTACCTTTGAGAAGATTTCGCCGCCCCGGCGCGGCCCGATTGCACCGATCGTCAAGAAGCAGCGCGGCCTCGTGGTCGCGATCCTCGACCGCTTCGTCGAGGCGCGGGTCAAGCGCGAAGAAAAGCGCGTCGCACGCAAGCCGAAAGCCTAACCCGCTAACTGCAGCAACAGGCTGCTCCAGCCTTCGATCCTGAGATGCCGCAGCGGCACCAGCCCGCGCGCGCGATAGGCGGCCACCACGCCCGCCGCCTGATGGTTCAACAGCCCCGACAGGATCACCAGCGCCTTCGGCGCCAGATGCGCTGACATCGGTCCCGCCAACTGCCGCAAGCGGATTGGCGAGGATGTTCGCGAGCACCAGGTCGAACGGACCGTGCTTCGTAAACTCCGGCGCCGCAAAGCCGGTGGCGCGGATCGCCTGCACGAGATTTCCGACATCGTTCAGCCGCGCGTTCTCGCGCGCGACCTTCACCGAGGGCGCGTCGATGTCGCTCGCCAGCACCGCGCGTTTGCGCGCTTTGGCGGCCGCGATCGCCAGCACGCCGGTGCCGGTGCCGAGATCGAGCACGCGTCGGGGATTGCGGGATTTGAGGACGTGATCGAGCAGCAACAGGCAGCCGCGCGTGGTGCCGTGATGGCCGGTGCCGAAGGCGAGCGCCGCCTCGATCTCGATGCCGAGCTTGTTCGGCGCAATCCGCGCGCGGTCATGCGCGCCATGCACGACGAAGCGCCCGGCCGGCACCGGCACCAGGTCTTCGAGGCTGGCCTTGACCCAGTCCCTGGCCTCGACGGTGTCGAAGCTGATCGTGCCGGCGACATCCGCGCCGGCGGCACTGGTCACGGCCTGGCGCAGCAGCGTCTGGTCCGGCGCATCGGCAAAGTGCACGGTGACATCCCAGCGCCCGTCCGGCCGCTCGAACGCGGCGACCGCCGCCTCGCCCTCGAAAAAGATTTCGGTCAGGACGTCGACGGCTGTCTTGGCGGATTGTTCGTCGGGAAGGGTGAAGCTGGCGCGGTGGGTGGCTGGCGTAAGGGGCAAGGGCTCACATCCGGGTGATTTGCCTTCTTGAGCGGCTTCCGCCGCCGCCGCAAGCCCCGCCGGCTGTGCTATGTTCGCGGGCAAGCCGGAGGACATTGCAATGGCCAAGCCGCAGTTGCTGCCCTTTCCATCTCCGTTTCCAAAGAGCCGCTATTCGCTCTCGCCCGAGGAGGTCGCCGAGCTGCGCAGCCTCTATGAGGAGCTGCCCTATGCCGCGATGCGCGCCGCGGAGGCGCTGCGCGTCGACGGCAAGCGCATGACGACCGACGATTTGCTGCCGTTCTGGCGCGCCGACAATGCGGTCGCCGAGATCATCGCGCGCATCAACGAAATACTCGAGTAGGTCGCGATGCCGGCCGTTCTCAAGCTCGCGCTGCTGGCAGGTCTGGCGATCGTCACCTTCGGCGTTTTTCCGGACCGGCGCAGAGGGGCGATCCTCGCCATCGGCATCTGCGTGGCCGGCGCGGTGATCTTGCACTTTGTCGCGCCGTGAAGTCCTTCTTAGGCCCAGCGAGTTTCGCAAGGGAGGGGGAGTGGATGAGCATCAGGCGCGTTCTCTGGTGGATATGGGTCGCGCTGTCGACCATTTGGATCGTGCTACTTTTTCTGACCGGCAAATATTGGTGCCCTCTCTTTTTCTGGGAGAGCCACCTTCAATGCACCGTGGAGAGTACTTTCCGGGAATTTGTGAGCTTGTCGGGGGTGCCACTTATGACGCTCGGCGCTGGCACGCTTATCGGATGGATCATCAGCGCCATCCGGGCCAGAATTTCAAACTGAGACACTACCCACTACCCACAGGCTTATCCGCCGCTTGTTCACCGCTTTCCCACAGGGCATTCGGTTCAAATTTGAACAGCAATTGCAGGTCGACTTTCCCTGATCATTGCGGGTTCCCAATTCACGCAATTTTAGATGGGGTTCCGTAGTTCTACGGACGCCGGGAGAACCCGGCGAAAATCGCAACGGAGGCGAAGTTGAAGCATCACATCAAGACGTTCTTGGCTGATGAAGCGGGGGCAACCGCGATCGAATACGGCCTGATCGCCGCGGGCATCGCGCTCGCCATCATCGCAGCGGTCAATGGGCTCGGCACCACCCTGAATACCCAGTTCACCTCGATCAACACGTCATTGAAGTAACGGAGGCCTTTAAGGCGTTCGCTTTCTCAGGGCAGGGCTCAGGGCTTCCGCCAACAGGCTCCGCGCGGCGACGGTTTCGTCGCGCGGGCCAGTTCTCCCCACAACCATCCACAGGCTATCCACATTTTGATTGGGGCATGATCTCTTCGGAAAACCGCTTCACACTTTTCCGGATCATGCCCTTGTAAACATGCGCGCGGTGATCGCCCAGGATCACTTTCGCCGCGTTGTGGCCGGGCGCGCCGGTGACGCCGCCGCCGGGATGGGCGCCGGAGCCGCAGTGATACAGGCCCTTGAGCGGCCCCCGATAGTCGGCATGTCCGAGCATCGGCCGCGCCGAGAACAGCTGGTTCAAGGTCAGCGCGCCGTGGAAGATGTCGCCGCCGAGCAGCCCGAACTCGCGCTCGAGATCGAGCGGCGAGAGGACCTGCCGGCCGATCACGCTGGCGGCGAAGCCGGGCGCATATCTGTCGACGGTCGCGATCATGAGGTCGGCGACCTCGTCGCGATGATCGTCCCAGGATGTGCCGTCCGGCAATTCGGGCGCGACATGCTGGCAGAACAGGCTCGCGACATGCGCGCCCTCTGGCGCCAGTGAGTCGTCGAGCGTGGACGGGATCAGCACCTCCACGATCGGCTCTTTGCTCCAACCGTGGTCGCGCGCGTCGTGCCAGGCGCGGTCCATATAGGGGAGCGAGGGCGCGAGGATGATGCCGGCGGTGAGATGATCGCCGTCGCCAGGCAGCGCGGTGAACGAGGGCAGGGCGCTCAGCGCCACGTTCATGCGGAAGGTGCCGGAGCCGTTGCGCCAGCGATTGATGCGGGCGAGAAAGGTTTCCGGCAGCGCTTGCGCTGATATCAGCCGCGTATAGAGCAGTTTCGGGTTGACGCTGGAGGCGACATATCTGGCGCGGATGGCTTCGCCATTGTCGAGGATCACGCCGACCGCGCGATCCTTCTCCACGATCACCTCGCGCACGCCTGCATCCGTGACGATTTCCGCGCCGGCACCGCGCGCCGCGCGCGCCATGGCCTGGCCGATTGCGCCCATGCCGCCGATGGCATGGCCCCACACGCCCTTCTTGCCGTTCACCTCGCCGAAGGCGTGGTGCAGCATCACATAGGCCGAGCCGGCGGCGTAGGGGCTGGCGTAATTGCCGACGATGGCGTCGAAGCCGTAGAGCGATTTCACCAGGTCGTGCTCGAAGCGCTCGTCCAGCATCTCGCCGGCGGAGCGCGTGAACAGGTCGAGCAGGTCGCGCTGCTGCTCCAGCGATAGGCCGCGCAGGATAGTCGCCGTGCCGAGCGCGTTGAAACTCTCGCGGAGTGCGCCTGCGCCAAAGCCTTCTACGAGGTTCGGCGGCGCGCGCAGCACGAAGCTGCGCAGCACGTCGGCGATCGCCTCCAGCTCGCGCGAAAAACCCTGGATCGCTTCTGCATCGTGCGCGCTGAGCTTCGCGACCGAATCCAGCGTGCGGCCTTCGCCGGTGAGGAGATGGCTGCCGTCCGCCGACGGGAGGAAGTTCTGCGCGCGGCGCTCGACGATGCGCAGGCCGTGCTCGGCCAGCCGCAAATCGGCGATCACTTTGGGATTGAGCAGGCTGACCGTGTAGGCCGCGACCGAATTGCGGAAGCCCGGATGGAATTCTTCCGTTACCGCGGCGCCGCCGACCACCTTGCGCCGCT
The DNA here is from genome assembly GCA_963732085.1 of uncultured Alphaproteobacteria bacterium. Classification (GTDB taxonomy): domain Bacteria; phylum Pseudomonadota; class Alphaproteobacteria; order Rhizobiales; family Xanthobacteraceae; genus Bradyrhizobium. Next base: position 437,888 of record CAVSYJ010000006.1, read on the forward strand.
CGACCACGGTCACGCGCAGCCCGGCGCCAGCGAGATAGGCCGCGCAGGTGAGGCCGTTATGGCCCGCGCCGATGATGACGACGTCGGTCTCGTTCATGCTGATTTCAAGATTTCAACAAAGTTTGATCCTCACCAACGCTTCTTAGCGAAGGTGGGCAGGGCCGCACAGCGCTTTTGCAGGTTGCGACGCATTGCCCGCCGCGAAAGCGTATGCGATTTTGCACGCGTTCCGGCGCCCGCCGGGGGCTCCTTTGTCTGACGCGTTTTCTTAACGCGAACCGGTTCCCACTTCGCTTAAAAACGCTATGTCGGAGTTTTCATGACCGTATCCGCCTCGTCCGTCGCCACGGACCCGTCCACTGCGGCAGAGCCGACCGCCGCGCGGAACCGGCTGGTGCTGGTGGTCTACACCGCGGCGATCTTCGTCAGCGCGCTCCTGCTGTTCTCGGTGCAGCCGCTGTTCACCAAGATGGTGCTGCCCCGGCTCGGCGGCTCGCCGGCGGTGTGGTCGGTGGCGATGGTGTTTTTCCAGTCGCTGCTGCTCGCCGGCTATGCCTATGCGCATCTGCTGATGCAGATCAGGAACCGCGCCATCCCGGTCGCGGCGCACCTGGTGCTGCTCGTGGTGGCGCTGCTCACGCTGCCGCTGTCGATATCGGGCGGATTCGGCGAACCGCCGACTTCAGGTTACGCGTTCTGGCTGCTGGCGCTGTTTGCGGTCTCGATCGGCCTGCCGTTCTTCGCGCTCGCCGCCAACAATCCGATGCTGCAGGCCTGGTTCGTGCGCACGGGACATCCGGCCGGCCCCGACCCGTACTTCCTCTATGCGTCCTCCAACATCGGCAGCTTTCTCGCGCTGCTGTCCTATCCGGTGCTGCTGGAGCCGATGTTCACCCTGCGCACCCAGAACCTGATCTGGACCGCCGGTTACGGCCTGCTGATCCTGCTGATCGCAAGCTGTGGCGCACTGCTGCTGCGCTCGCCCGGGCTCGCGGCCGCCGATCTGGAAGTCGAGCAGACCGATGCACCCGCGCCAACCTGGGCGCAGCGCGCGCGCTGGATCTTCCTTGCCGCGGTGCCCTCGGGCCTGCTGATCGCGGTGACCGCGCATATCTCGACCGATGTCGCCGCCGCGCCGCTGCTCTGGGTGCTGCCGCTGTCGCTTTATCTGCTCACCTGGGTGCTGGTGTTCCAGTCGCGCCCGCTGATCCCGCATTGGCTGGTGCTGCAGTTACAGCCGCTGGCGATCGCCGGCGTGGTGATCCTGCTCGCGGTCGGCGGCGAGCAGAATTTGCTGCTGACTCTCGGCGGCCATCAGCTGTGCTTCTTCGTCATCGCGATGGCCTGCCATGGCGAGCTCGCGCGCACGCGGCCCGCAGCCAAATATCTCACCGGCTTCTATGTTGCACTGTCCTTCGGCGGCATGGTCGGCGGACTTTTTGCGGGCCTGATTGCGCCCTTCATATTCTCCTGGGTCGCGGAATATCCGATCCTGGTGGCGCTGGCCGCGCTGTGCCGCCCGGAAACCGAAGAGCGCTGGCCGGGCTTGACGCGCTGGTATTGGCCGTTGATTGCGCTGGTCACGGTTGCGCTGATCGCGCCGACCTTTTCGATCGGCAAGGTCGCCGCATGGCTCGAGGATAATCGCGTCTGGGTGGCCGGCGGCGTCGGGGTGCTTGCCGGCCTTGCCGCACTCGCACTCAACGCCGACCGCTGGAAGATCTTCGCCACCGTCGTGACCGCGCTGGTGCTGATCCGCATCTATCCCGCCGACGAGGGCCGCACCGAGACCGTGCGCAGCTTCTTCGGCGTGCACAAGATCGTGGTGACGCCGCACGGCCAGTATCACGTGCTGATGCACGGCACGACGATTCACGGCGCGCAGAAAATTGTGAACAGCGACGGCACGCCGGTCACCGGCCGGCCCGAGCCGATCACCTACTACCACAAGGACGGCGGCATCGGTCAGGCCGTCACCGCGATCCGCGAGCGCAAGGGCGCGCCGCTCAAGGTCGCCGTGATCGGCGTCGGCTCGGGCACCCTGACCTGCGCCGCCGAGCCCGGCGAGAGCTGGAAATTCTTCGAGATCGACCAGACCATGGTCGATACCGCAAGCGACCCGAAATATTTCTCCTACATCAGGAACTGCGCGCCGGACTTCAAGCCCGTGATCGGCGATGCGCGGCTGACCTTCGCGCGGGAGCCGGACGGCCTCTACGACCTCATCATCGTCGACGCCTATTCGTCGGATGCGATCCCGATCCACCTTGCGACAAAGGAGGCGATGGCGATCTACAAGGCCAAGCTGGCGCCGCAGGGCGCGGTGGTGATGCACGTCTCCAACCGGCATCTGGAATTGGAGAGCGTCGTGGTCGGCATTGCGGACGCCAACGATCTCAAGAGCTGGGTCTATGACGAGGATTCCGGCCGCGACGACGAATACATCTTCTCGACCGACGTGGTGGTGTCCGCGCGCGAGGAAACCGATGTCGGCAGCCTCGCGTCGTCCGACAAGTGGGACGAGCGGCAGCCGACCGAGGGCCAGCGGGTCTGGACCGACGACTATTCCAACGTCCTCGGTGCAGTGTGGCGCCGGCTCAAGTTTGGGGAGCCGTAGGGGGCTCACCTCTCCCCGCGCTTGCGGGGAGAGGTCGAATTGCGAAGCAATTCGGGTGAGGGGCAAGGCAAGCTGCTCGACAAACGGACGCTCCCTCGAATTCGATGATTGGTTTGGCGGTGTGCGCTGCCCCTCACCCCAACCCTCTCCCCGCGAAGAGCGGGGAGAGGGAGCTATCCGTCCAATTCTTCCCCGCCCACGTCTTTGGCGCCGCTTGAAGGGCAAGTCGTGGATGGCCGGGTCAGGCCCGGCCATGACGAGCCGTAGAACATGCGTTCAAATGGACGCGCTCAGTCCTGCGTGTAGTAGCCGCGCGGCTGATAATATTGCTGCCGCGGCTGGTAGTAGGCGCCGGGCTGCGGCTGCGCATAGGTCGGATTGTCGTAACCCTGATATTGCGGCTGTTGATATTGCTGCTGCGGATAGACCTGGGCGCCGAACAGCCGGCGGACGGTCGGCGCCGGATAGCGCTGATCGGACGAACTGCCGTCGGACGGATAGATGTAGCCGTCGTCGGGCCGCTCTTGTGCATATCCGCGCGGCTGGCCGTACTGCTGCTGGGGCTGCGGGGTGATGTCGACGGGCGCGCCGGTCGATGCATATTGCTGCTGGTCATAAGGCTGCGCTTGCTGCTGGGGCTGCGCATTCGGGTCGCGCCGCGCCACTGCCGTGGTCGGACGCGGATTGCGGGCCAGCGCCACCGCGGCGGAGCCGGTCAGTGTCACCGAGGTGTTGAGCACGCCCTGTTCTTCCACCAGCGCATAAAGCGTGGTGGCGTTGGCGCGCGACAGCCGCACGCAGCCATGCGAGGCGGGTGTGCCGAGCCGGCCCTCCGACATGGTGCCGTGGATCGCATGCCCGATCTTGGTGAAGAAGATCGAGTGCGGCATCGGTGCGTCGTCGAATTCCTTGGAGTAGTGATCCTCTTCCATCCGGAAGGCCTTGAAGGTGCCGTTCGGCGTCTCGCGCGAGGGGATGCCGGTCGAGACCGGCCAGCGATATTTGGTCACGCCGTCGACGGCCACCGTCATGATCTGGCTGTCCTTGTTGACGGTGATGTCAACCTTGGCCAGGGCGGGGGAGCCGGCGAGCAACAGGCCGGCAATGGCGACGAGGAAGGTACGCATCAGACTTTCGGCCTCCGGGCCTGTTTTAAGCCGCGAACTCTCCGTCCCCGGCATCCACTATGTCCGGGATCGGCCTTTGGTTCCAGAGAGCTGGACCTGCCTTCGGCGGACATCGTTAAAGCGCGCATCAATAATAAGTCTGCCGAACAAGGCGGAGGTTTGATGGGCCCGGTGACATTTTCGCGAGGGGCGGGCTGGCGCGGCCGTTCATGTTGATGACTGGTCAGACTTTCAAGCGGTAGCCGGTCTTGAAGATCCACCAGACGATGGCGAGGCAGACCACCAGGAACGCCACGGTCATGCCGACGCTGATGCCGACCGGGACGTCCGCGATCTCGTAGAAGCTCCAGCGGAAACACGAGATCAGATAGACCACCGGATTGAACAGGGCGATGGTGCGCCAGGGCGGCGGCAGCATGTTGACCGAATAGAAGCTGCCGCCGAGGAAGGTCAGCGGCGTCACGATCAGCATCGGGATCATCTGCAGCTTCTCGAAGCCGTCGGCCCAGATGCCGATGATGAAGCCGAACAGGCTGAAGGTCACCGCGGTCAGCACCAGGAACAGCACCATCCAGACCGGATGGGCGATGTGCAGCGGCACGAACAAGCCGGCGGTGGCCAGGATGATCAGGCCGAGCACGATCGACTTGGTGGCGGCGGCGCCGACATAGCCGAGCACGATCTCGATATAGGAGACCGGCGCGGACAGGATTTCATAGATGGTGCCGATGAATTTCGGGAAGTAGATGCCGAACGAGGCGTTCATGATGCTCTGGGTCAGCACCGACAGCATGATCAGCCCCGGCACGATGAAGGTGCCGTAGCTGACGCCGTCGACCTGGCTGATGCGCGAGCCGATCGCGGCGCCGAACACCACGAAATAGAGCGAGGTCGACACCACGGGCGAGACGATGCTCTGCCCGATGGTGCGCCAGGTGCGCGACATCTCGAATTTGAAGATGGCGCGGACGGCGCGGAAATTCATGGCGCTTTCACCAAGCTGACGAAGATGTCCTCGAGCGACGACTGCGTGGTCTCGAGATCGGCAAAGCGGATGCCGGCGTCGCGGAGGTCGCTCAGAAGGGACGTAATGCCGGTGCGCTCGCTCTTCGTGTCGTAGTCGTAGACCAGTTCGCGGCCGTCGTCGCCGAGCTTGAGGTGATAGGCCGCCAGCGCCTCGGGCACCGCGTCGAGCTTGCCCTGCAGGTGCAGGGTCAGCCGCTTGCGGCCGAGCTTCGCCATCAGCCGCGCCTTGTCCTCGACCAGGATGATCTCGCCCTTGTTGATGACGCCGACACGGTCGGCCATCTCCTCGGCTTCCTCGATGTAGTGCGTGGTCAGGATGATGGTGACGCCCGACGCCTGCAGCGTTCGCACCACCTCCCACATGCCCTTGCGCAGCTCGACGTCGACGCCCGCGGTCGGCTCGTCCAGAAACAGGATTTGCGGCTCGTGTGACAGCGCTTTCGCAATCATCACGCGGCGCTTCATGCCGCCGGACAGCGTGACGATCTTGCTGTCCTTCTTGTCCCACAGCGAGAGGTCTTTCAGCACCTTCTCGATGTGCGCGGGGTTCTTCGGCTTGTTGAACAGGCCGCGGCTGAAGCTCACCGTGCCCCAGACCGACGTGAAGGCGTCGGTATGCAGCTCCTGCGGCACCAGCCCGATCAGCGAGCGCGCGGCGCGATAATCCTTGGCGATGTCGTGGCCGCCGACGGTGATCCGGCCCCGGCTCGCATTGACGATGCCGCAGACGATGCCGATCAGCGTGGTCTTGCCGGCGCCGTTCGGTCCGAGCAGGGCGAAGATCTCGCCCTTGTCGATGTCGAGGTTGATATCCCTGAGCGCCGTGAAGCCGGTGCCATAGGTCTTCGACAGATTGGCGACGGAAATGATGGGAGACATGCGTGATTTTGTTGGCCGAAGGCGGGACGCGGCACTTTGGACCGCTTTGAGGCAGGAAAATGGCGGGTGTGTTGAGATAGGAAGCAGGAAATACTTCCGCAATCCGCTGCCGGGTGACTTTATTCCGCCGCGTGCGCGCGTTCGGGCATCTCGATGAGAGCAACCATATGCATCCTGAGGTCTTCGGCGACTTCGGGATCGGCTCGCAGCTCTGTCAGTGTCCGTGGCTGGGGCAACGGCTTGGCGTGGCTCTCGGCATAGAGCTCCAGGGCCTCCGGCGCATTCCGCATGGCTTCGTCGATATCGTCACCGCCGGAGGTGCAGCCGGGCAGGTCCGGAAACCACACGCCGATGGCGTGATCCGGTCCGGCGTCCTCGATAATGGCGACATAGTGGGCCATCGCAAACCTCAATCGGGCTTCCAGCCCGCGCCCTTATAGATGGCACGGACAAGACCCTTTCCCAAGTCCTTCTTGGGATGCGGGACAACCAATGTTTGACCGGAAACTGCGCTCTTAAAGACGTGGTGAGAACCCGTAACCCGCACAAGGGTCCATCCCTCCCGTTCCAGGCGTCGAATGATATCGCGGCTGTTGGTCAGCACGGCTGCGACTATTTCTTCTTCTTCGCGCCCTTCTTGGCGGGCGCGGCCGGCGTGGCGGGCGCTTCGGTCTCCGGCAGCTTGCCGATCGTGATGATCTGGATCTGCTGGTTGACCGCCGAGGCGGGACGCGCCTGGTCGATGAACTGCTCCTCGCCGACGCCGAGCGAGGCCAGCCGCTTGATCGAAATCTTGAAGGTGTTGGCCAGCACGTCGCGGAGCGCATCGGCCCTGCGCTGGCTCAGGATCACATTGGCCTGGCGGTTGCCGTTGGACTCGGTGTGGCCGACGATCAGGAACGTATAAGGCAACAGCGGCGCATTCACCATCGCGTCCGCGATGCGCCCGACCGTCTCGTAGGAGTCCGGCAGGATGATCGGCGTGTCGACGTCGAAGGCGATGGCGACGTTGAACGTGCCCGGCACGTTCATGATCTCAGGCACGATCGGCGGGCGCTTGTTCGCCTCCGGCTCCTTCTTGGAGCGGACCTTCGATCGCTCCGAGATGGTCTGCTTCAGCGTCGGAATGTCGAGCTCGGGCGCGGTATCGAACTTGTTCAGCGCGTTGACGATGTCGTCGCGGGCGGGCGCGGCCTGCGCCGCCGTCTGGCCGTGCGAGGCCGGCGTGGCAAAGGCGAGAAGACAGGTCAACAGCAGGCCGAGGCGGGCAGGGCGCATCACCGGTACCCCGCGTCGACGGTGGCCTGGGTGCAGTTGCGGCTGACGCCCTTGGCGGTCAGCAGGCACGGCACCGACTTGCTGGTCTCCTTGGTCGAGCCGTGGCACAGCTTGATGATTTCCAGCCGGCAGGACTGCGCGACAATGGCGCGCGCATTGATCCGCTTCTGGATCTGGTCGAACGGCACCAGATAGTTCGCCTTGCAGTCCGGCGACATGACGTCCTGGTTACGCGACAGGCACTCCTTGAGCGGTTTCGAATCGAGATTGACCCCGCGGCAATTGGCCTTGATCTCGGCGCCGCAGCTTTTCGCAAGCAGCGCGGTCGCTTCCGAAAATGTCATGATGCCATCGGCGCGCGCCAGTGACGGCGCCGCAAGCACGAGCAGCAAAAGGATCATCCGGCCCCGAACCATGACCGCATCTCATACGATGCACAGCGCTACGGTCAAGTCCTACTAGTGGCCCGATTCCAACATTCGCACGCCATATCGGCGGGCACTTTGCAAATCTTGGAATCAAAGGGCCACTAGAGAATATTGATTGTAGTGGAGCTTTGGATTTGACGTTCGCTTGCGAGCGCGCGGCAGGAAGGGTGCGAACGTCAAATCCGCTCCACTAGGGCAGACCACTGGCATAATGCCGCGTGGGTTCACGCCTTCTCCACAAAACTGTCGACCACCTTCTTCTCGCCGGCCTTGTCGAAGGCGATGGTGAGCTTGTTGCCGTCGATCTTCACCACACGGCCGTAGCCGAATTTCTGGTGGAACACGCGATCGTCGACATTGAATTCGGACACCGTGCCGGTGGATTTCGCCACCAGCTCGCCCTCGATGGTCATGGGCGCGCGCTTCTTGTTGCGGGCGAAGCCGAAATCACCGCGACCTGAGGCGTCGCCTCGCGAGCCTGAGGCATCGCGATGCGAGCCTGAAAACGGCGACTGCTCCTCGTCAAAGCCGCCGCGCGCCTGTCCTTGTCCGCTTCCTTGGCCATTGCGGCCGCCGCCCCCGCCGCGGCGGGCCTGCGCGCGCTGCCAGCCCGGCGTGCCGTAGCTGGAGCCGAAGGATTCCACATTGTCGAAACGCGAGGGGCCGTAGCCGCTCGTGCCGCCCCAGGCGGTGCCGCCCTTGGATTCCGTGATCTCGACGCTCGCAACCGGCAATTCGTCGAGGAAGCGCGACGGAATCGTGGTCGACCAGGTGCCGTGGATGCGGCGGTTGGTGGCGAAATAGAGTTTTGCGCGCCGGCGCGCGCGCGTCAGCCCGACATGGGCGAGGCGGCGCTCTTCTTCGAGGCCGGCGCGGCCCTGTTCGTCGAGGGTGCGCTGGCTCGGAAACAGCCCTTCCTCCCAGCCCGGCAGGAACACGTTGTCGAACTCGAGCCCCTTGGCGGAATGCAGGGTCATCAGCGACACCGCGTCCTCGTCGGCGCCGCCGTCGCGGTCCATGACCAGCGCGATGTGCTCGAGGAAGCCCTGCAGGTTCTCGAACTCCTCCATCGAGCGCACGAGTTCTTTCAAGTTGTCGAGCCGGCCGGCGGCGTCGGCCGAGCGGTCCTTCTGCCACATCTCGGTGTAGCCGCTCTCGTCGAGCACGATCTCGGCCAACTCCGTATGCGCGGTGACGTCCTTTTGCGCGCGCCAGCGGTCGAACTGCGCGACCACACCGCGCAGGGAGCCGCGCGCCTTCGGTTTCAGCTCGTCGGTCTCGACCACCGCGCGCGCGGCTTCGAACAGCGGAATGCGGCGCTTGCGGGCATGGTCGTGCAACAGCTGCACGGTGGCGTCACCGAGCCCGCGCTTGGGCACATTGACGATGCGCTCGAAGGCGAGGTCGTCGGCGGGCGAGTTGATCACGCGCAAGTAAGCCAGCGCGTCGCGGATTTCCGCGCGCTCGTAGAATCTGGGACCGCCGATCACGCGATAGGGCAGGCCGAGCGTGACGAAGCGGTCTTCGAACTCGCGCATCTGGTAGGAGGCGCGCACGAGAATCGCGATATCGTTGAGCTTCTCGCCCTTGCGCTGGATGTCCTCGATCTCCTCGCCGATCGCGCGCGCTTCTTCCTCGGAGTCCCAGGCGCCGGTCACGGTGACCTTCTCGCCGTCGACGTCCTCGGTGCGCAGGGTCTTGCCGAGCCGGCCTTCGTTATGCGCGATCAGATAGGAGGCGGCGGACAGGATGTGGCCGGTCGAGCGGTAATTGCGCTCGAGGCGGATCACCTTGGCGCCGGGGAAGTCGTGATCGAAGCGCAGGATGTTGTCGACCTCCGCGCCGCGCCAGCCATAGATCGACTGGTCGTCGTCGCCGACGCAGCAGATGTTTTTGAGGGGCGGGCCGCGGCCGTCGGGCCCGCGAGCTGCCTCTTTACCCTCTCCCCTTGTGGGAGAGGGTGCCGCAGCGGCGCTCTGCTCCCTCTCCCCGTCCTTCACGGGGAGAGGGTTGGGGTGAGGGGCTGTTTCCGGCAGCTGCGATCTGCGGAGAGTCCCCCTCACCCGCGCTTCGCGCGACCTCTCCCCGCAGGCGGGGAGAGGTAAGGGGAGCGACACCCGGTTTGGAAGAAGACTGCGACAGCAGTCGGAGCCACAAATACTGCGCGACGTTGGTGTCCTGATATTCGTCGACCAGGATGAACCGGAAGCGCTGCTGGTATTGCCGCAGCACGTCCGGGTGCTCGCGGAAGATGCGGATGTTCTCCAGCAGGAGATCGCCGAAGTCGGCGGCGTTGAGCACCTTCAGCCGCTCCTGATAGCTCGCATAGAGCTTGCCGCCCTTGCCGTTGCCGAACACCGCGGCTTCGCCTGATGGCACCTGCGACGGCGTCAGCCCGCGGTTCTTCCAGCCGTCGATCAGCCCGGCCAGCATGCGCGCCGGCCAGCGCTTGTCGTCGATGTCCTCGGCCTGCAGCAATTGCTTGAGCAGTCTCACCTGGTCGTCGACGTCGAGCACGGTGAAATTGGATTTCAGCTGCGCCATCTCGGCATGAAAGCGCAGGATGCGCCCGCCGATGGAGTGGAAGGTGCCGAGCCACGGCATGCCTTCCACCGCCTGGCCCAGCATCTGCCCGAGCCGCAGCTTCATCTCGCGCGCGGCCTTGTTGGTGAAGGTCACCGACAGGATTTCGTTCGGGCGGGCGCGCCCCAGGCTGATGATGTGGGCGACGCGCGTGGTCAGCACGCGCGTCTTGCCGGTGCCGGCGCCGGCCAGCACCAGCACGGGACCGTCGAGCGTTTCCACGGCCTCGCGCTGTTCGGGATTGAGGCCATCGAGATAGCGCGCGCCACCGGTCGCCGCCGCACGCGCGCGCGCGGCAATGCCGCCGGCGGCCGGCTGATGATCGGGGGCGCTGGAAAACGGTAGTTTGCTCGGCTCGTTCATCGCGAATCGGTCTCTTCCCACGATGGCACCGCGGGGCCGTGAAAGGGAGCTTTCTTAGCAGGGATTACGAATGATATGGGGCCGCAGCGGCCGGTTTTACAGACTTATCCCGGCGCGAAGGCGGTAAGAGTTTTCGGTCGCTAGGCCCGATTTTTGTTCCGCAGCGCGCGCAATTTTTCGCGGGTTCAGACCCCGGAACCTTCAGTTCCGCGAACGATTATTTTTGCAAGCGGCGCCGAAGTCGGCGCGCCAACGCAAACAGAGGTTCGGACCATGTTAGGCTGGGTTGTCACTTTCCTGATCATCGCATTGATCGCCGGCGTGCTCGGCTTTGGCGGCGTCGCGGGCGCCTCCATCGAAATCGCCAAGATCATCTTCTTCATCGCCGTCGTGCTGTTCCTGGTCTCCGCCATTGTCGGCTTGGCCCGCGGACGGACGAGGGTGTAGCAACTGCGCAACTACCTCGAGGGCATCGCCACTCGTCGGCCGATGCCCTCGGGCCGCGCGATCGAAGCGTGGCTCGCAAGCACATCGGCGATGCGGGCGCGGATATCCGGTGGAAACGCCGCCGTCTTCCGCGATTTCATGTCGATATGCATGGTCATGTTCTCCGACGTCGCGGAGGTCCAGCCGTCCTTGGCGTGACGCAATTCCTCGAATGTATGCAGCCGTTTCTCGTCGGCGCCGAGCAGCCACACCGCGACCTGCACGGGATCGCCGAGATGGATCTCGCGCAGATACCGCACGTGGCATTCCACGGTGAAGGTCGAGCCGTGGCGCTCCTTCATATAGGCAGGTCCAATGCCGAGCTGGAGCCACAGCTCGTCGATGGCGCGGTCCATCATCACATTATAGTAGGCCATGTTGAGATGACCGTTGTAGTCGATCCATTGCGGCTCGATCTGCATGACCGAGGACAGGAACGGAGCCGGCGGAATATCCTTCGGCGCAGTCGCGGTCGTCATCTCTCATTCCCCTGGGTCGGAACGGCTCTCTTGACCCCTTATATATCCTTTGCCACCGTCGCCAACAAAGTCCGGGAGGAACCCGTGGCATGCGACCACACAACCACAATCTGAAACGGCCCGAGCCGCAGGCGCTGGCCAGCACGCTGGAAAAGCTCGCGGCGCGGTTCGGCAACCGGCTGATCACCTCGCAGGCGGTGCGCGACCAGCACGCCCATACCACCACCTGGCTGAAGCCGGAGCCGCCGGACGCGGTCGTGATGGCGCAGGAGACAGCCGACATCCAGGACGTCGTGCGGATTTGCGCCAGCTCACGGCGTGCCCGTGATCGCCTATGGCACCGGCACCTCGCTGGAGGGCCATGTCAACGCGCCCGCCGGCGGCATCTGCGTCGATCTGCGCGACATGAACCGCGTGCTGGAGGTGCATGCCGACGACCTCGACTGCGTGATCGAGCCCGGCGTCACCCGCAAGGCGCTGAACGAGCATCTGCGCGACCAGGGCGTGTTCTTCCCGATCGATCCCGGCGCCGACGCCTCGCTCGGCGGCATGGCCTCGACCCGGGCGTCCGGCACCAATGCCGTGCGCTACGGCACCATGCGCGACAACGTGCTGGCGCTGAAGGTCGTGCGTGGCGACGGCGAGATCATCACGACAGGCACGCGCGCGAAGAAATCCTCCGCCGGCTACGACCTCACCCATCTCTTCGTCGGCGCCGAGGGCACGCTCGGCATCATCTCCGAGCTCACCATCAAGCTGCGCGGCATTCCCGAGACGATCGCGGCGGCGTCTTGCTCTTTCGAAACCGTACGCGGCGCCTGCCAGGCCACCATCATGGCGATCCAGACCGGAATTCCGCTGGCGCGCATCGAGCTGCTCAATGCCGAGCAGGTGCGGTGCTGCAACAATTATTCGAAACTGTCGCTGCCGGAGACGCCGCTGCTGCTGCTCGAATTCCACGGCAGCGCGGCCGAGGTCGCCGAGCAGTCGAAGAATTTCAGCGAGATCGCAAAGGAATGCGGCGGCGGCGATTTCACCTGGACCACGCGGCCGGAGGATCGCACCAAACTCTGGCAGGCGCGGCATGACGCCTATTGGGCGGTGAAGGCGCTGCGCCCCGGCGCGGGCGTGGTCGCAACCGACGTCTGCGTGCCGATCTCGCGGCTCGCCGACTGCGTTACCGAGACCGAGGACGATCTGAAGCGGCTCGGCCTGATGTCGCCGATCATCGGCCATGTCGGCGACGGCAATTTCCACTGCTCGCTGTTGTGCGACGTCGACGACAAGGAGGAGATGGCGCGCGGCGAGGATTTCATGCATCGGCTGGTCGAGCGCGCGCAATCGATGGGCGGCACCTGCACCGGCGAGCATGGCGTCGGCCAGGGCAAGCAGAAATATCTGAAGGCGGAGCTGGGCTCCGAGGCGCTCGACGCGATGCGTGCGCTGAAAAAGGCGCTCGATCCGCAGAACATCTTCAATCCCGGCAAGATCGTGCCGGCGGCGTAGGGGGCGACAACGCCGTCTCGCAGTTTCTTCAAGCTCGTCATGCCCGGCCTTGTGCCGGGCATCCACGTCTTTGTTTCAAACGCAAGAAAGACGTGGATGGCCGGGTCAAGCCCGGCCATGACGAAAATGATACAGCGGTGACCGCGCCCAAATAAAACCAGGAACTTCCGGTTCCATCCGGCGTTCCCTATCTTGCGGACCACTCCGCGGCACAGGAGGGCGCCATGTTACGCGTGGCGACTGCCGTTCTGCGGACTATCGCTTGGGATGGCGACTACGCTGTCGAGCGCAGCAGAGGCGAGGGGTTTGCATATCGGCATCGGTGGCGGTCCGATCGGCGTGGTGCGATCCGTCGCCTCGATGGTCGCGCTCCGCCATATGCACGGCCGTCACGCCACGCGCATCCGGATGGCCAATGACAGGATGCCAACCGATCAAGCCGCTCGTTCAATGCCACCCATCGACATGACCCGCGGTCCCGACTGGATCGCGCGGCCGGTTGCCCGCGTGCAGATCGCGGCCGGCGCCGCGCTCGCAGGCTGGCACGCGCGCCGCGGCACCAATGGCTGGTGGCAGCATGGCGACGGCGGTTATGGCTGGGTCGGTCCGCTGTTCTGGCCGTTCGCCTGGTACGACATCATCGACTACACGCTCTGGGGCGACGGCATGGGCTTCTGGGGCTATGGCTATCGCGACATCTACGCCGCAATCTTCACGCCCTATGACGAGAACGAACTCGCCGGTTACATGACGCCCGCGCGCCATCGCAGGCCGGGCAGGGTGCCGTCGCTGGCGCAGATCTGCGGCGATGATTTCAGCGAGTTGTCGCGTTTGCCGGTCGAGCAGATCCGGGGAGCGATGCGCTCGAGCGAGGAGCAGCGCGCGGCGCTCGATGAGCTTGCGAACGCCTCCAGCGAGGCGGCGCAGGCCGTGAGCGCGACCTGCCCGACGCAGGCCGCGACGACGGCCTCGGACAGGCTCAAGACGATGCAGACGCGCCTCGAGGCGATGAAAGCCGCGATCGCACGCGTGCGCACGCCGTTCGAGATTGTCTGGGAGACGCTGGACGACGACCAGAAGGCGCAGCTCAAGGCGTTCTCCGCCCAGCGCGCGCAATTTTCTCCCAAAGTTCCTTTCGCGCAGAGCTGCACGCCGCCGGACGCGTTGCCCTGGCCGGCGAAGGAGATCGAGGCGCGGCTGCAGCTGAACGACGACCAGCGCCAGCAACTCGGCGTGCTCCAGCGCGCAAGCGTGCTCGCCAGCAACACGGTGAATTTCGACTGCCAGCCCGACGAGAACCTCAATCCGCCGGACCGGCTTGCGACCGCCGAGACCCGGATCGACGCCATGCTGGATGCCATCAAGCAGGTCGCGCCCGCGCTGGACGATTTCCTGGGCTCGCTCAGCGACGAGCAGAAGGCCCAGTTCGAGAGCATCGGGGCCAAGCGCACCAGCTGATCGCGCGTCCAAATTGCAATCATCACGCTTGCATTCGCGCGTCGTCCAAATGACCATAGGCGGACGAGCGTGGGGTACGGGGCGCGTATGTGGCGTTTTGGCGGCAAGCAGCCGGGCGAGGTCTGGGACGAGCCGGTCGACGGTCCGCTCGGCGACATCGAGGCCGCCGAGCGCATCCGCAAGATCTGCCGCTCCGCCGCCGACAGCGCCGGGCAGGTGGCGCACCTTGCCGCCAGCAAGAAGAGTTCGGCGCAGAGGAAGCAGCAGGCCGAGAGTGACCGCTACGAGCGCGCCGCCAAAATGGCGATGGAAATCGCGATGAAGATGTCGGACGAATTGATGCGCGACGCTGCCGTGCGCGAGATCGTCGACCTCTGCCTGACGGCCAACAACACCAAGACAGCGAAAATCCTGTTCCGCGCCATCCACGCGCCCGTCGATCCGCGACATGGTGCTGCGCGACCATCCCGAGTTGGAGAGGTGAACCCATCTGCTGCAACAGGAAGCTATTGGCTTGAAACAAACCAACGGAGGCGGAGATGCTCAGGGCTTTTTTGTCGATCGTAGTGTGTGCCGTCATATGGCCGTCGCTGGCTCTGGCGGCCGACGCGCCGGGCCAAACGGGCGCCTTCGTCGCTTACTGCAAAACCAACAGCGAAGGATGTATCGACAAGGTTGCGGGAATTTATGGTGCTACCCTGATCAATGATACGATTGCCGCAGGGCAGGGAAAGAAGCGGGAATGGTGTCCGGCGAAGGAAGCGGATGATGCGAAAGTTCTGACGCCCAAAGTGGTGGGTTGGCTGACCGCTCATCCCGAAGCCAGCAGCACGACGACAAATGACGGGATTAAAATGGCCATCATGCGACTGTACCCCTGCAAGCGTTAGTGCGACATGCCCTGAAAGCGCTGCGAGCGCGGGGGCTACTTGCTGCGCGATCATCCCGCGTTGGGAAGGTGAAACGCCATGAAAGCTCCCGCCAATCTCGCCGACAAGCTCGCGACGTTCGCCGACCGCTTCTCGCCGCGCACGGTCGCGACCTACAACGGCAACGACATCATGGTGGCCAAGCTCGAAGGGCCGTTTCACTGGCACAAGCACGACGACACCGATGATTTCTTTCTCGTGCTGAAGGGTACGCTCGACATCGAGCTGCGCGATCGCACGGTCACGCTCAATCCCGGCGAGGTCTTTGTCGTGCCGAAAGGCGTCGAGCATCGGCCGGTGGCGCGCGGCGAGGTGCACATCCTGCTGATCGAGCCGACCGGCACGCCGAACACCGGCGATGCGGCAACCGCCGCGCCGCGGATTCTTGCGTGAAGTGAGACGCGCTCTATCCACGCACTCCGACACCCTCTCCCCTTGTGGGAGAGGGTGGTTTCGAGCGAAGCGAGAAACCGGGTGAGGGGTTCTTCTTCACGGATAGACTGCGACCCCTCACCCGGCTCGAATTTCGCTTCCGCCTTCGCTCTTCGAGCTACGGCGGACAAGTCGCTCAATTCTCGCCACCCTCTCCCACAAGGGGAGAGGGTGCAACGAGCAAGCTGCTCCAATTTAGTTTAGCTTCGGGACTCACGTTCCCAGCTTCCGCACCGCCTCGTCGACGCTGTGGAAGACGTGGTCCCGCGGCAGAATCTCGTAAATCCCGAAGCGCTCGAACGCGTCCTGCGCGCGCACCAACTCCAGCCGCGCCAGCGCGACCGTGACGCCCCGATCGCTGCACTCCCGGAACAGGTCGATCAGCACCTGCGCCGCGGTGAAGTCGATCTCGACCATGCCGCTGGCTTCCAGCACCAGCAGCTTCGGCTTTTCGTCGTTGAGGACCTTCGTGACCTCGCTGCGAAAATTCGGCGCGTTGAGGAAGGACAGCGGCGCCTGCTGGCCGACCACGGCGACGCGGGACATGCGCTCGCCCTTCATCTCCGGATGCGGCGAGGCCGGCCACCAGATCGTGGTGCCGGGCACGCGCTCGAACGTCGTGAGCTTTGCGCGTGTCGTGCTCCAGATGCCGTGCACCAGCGACAGGATGATGCCGAGCGCCGCGCCCTGCTGGATCGGCAGCGCGATGATGCAGGCGGCGGTCGCGAGGATCAGGGCAAACTCCCAGATCGACTGGCGATAGATCAGTGCGATCTGCTTCACGCGGATGATGCGCAGCGCGACGAACAGCAGGATGCCGCCGAGCGCAGCATCAGGCACGTGCTGCAAGAGACCGGTGCCGAAGGCGAGCAGCGCCAGCACGATCGCCGCCGCCGCGAGACCCGCGAGCTGCGAATGCCCGCCGGTCTCGGCGACGATGCCGGTGCGCGGCGGGCTGGCATTGACCGGAAACGCGCCGAAAATTCCCGCGAGCACGCTGCCCGCGCCGGCGCCGAGGAAGTCGCGGTCGACGTCGGCGGGCTTTTTCGGATCGGACAGGAACGAGCGCGTGGTCGCCGCGGTCTGCACCATCACCACGATCGCGATCACAAAGGCGAGCGGCACCAGCCGCAGCCAGCGGTCCGGCGCAAGCTCGGGCAGGGTCGGCATCGGCAAGCTCGCCGGCACCGTGCCGACCACCTTGACGCCCTTGCTCTCGAGCCCGGCCCAGATCACCGCGAGCGTTGCGGCGACCAGGCCGATCAGCGCGCCCGGAATTTTGGCGCTGACCATCTCGCAGACGAACACCGCGGCGAGCACGCCGAACCCGATCAGGATGGTGACGGGATTGGACGCTCCGAGCTCGCGCGCGATCACGCTTATGCGGTCGAGCGTCGAGCCAGCAGGCGAGGGCAGGCCGAGCACGCCGGGCAATTGCGACACCATGATGTGCACGGAGATGCCGAGCAGGAAGCCGACCGTGACCGGCACCGACAGCAGATTGGCGATGCCGCCGAGCCGAAACAGGCCGCTCGCCACCAGCATGATGCCGACGATCAGCGCCAGCGCGATCGCGAGCGCCTGGTAATCGGCGGAGCCGGTCGCGGCGAGCGCGGCGAGCCCGCCGGCGAAGATCGGCGTGATGGTGGAGTCGGCGCCGCAGGACAGGAAGCGGTTGCCGCCGAGCATGGCAAAGCCGACGCTGCCGGCGATGAAGGCGAAGAAGCCGATCTGCGGCGCAAATCCGCCGAGCCTTGCGGTCGCCATCTGCTCGGGGATCGCAATCGCAGCGAGCGTCAGCCCCGCGATCAGATCGCCCGGCAGGTCGGCTGCCCGCCACGATGCGAGCGAGCGGAACAGCGGCCAGGATTTTTCGCTTTGCGCCATCGCTTCGAGCCCCCGGGATCATCGTCGATGGGCAGATTACAGCATTTCGGGATCGTACAAGCTGCGTAGGCGATCAATCAGCGGCTCAGAAAAAAGCCGCCTCGGGAGAGGCGGCTTTTGAGGTGACCTTGCATCGGGAGACGACCAAGCCTGTGTACCGCCGTTACCTTGTTCGCGGCCATAACCGTCATTCCATACCCGACTTGCATCGATTCGACTGTGACTCCGGCAACACAGCGCGGTGCAAAAGGTCGAGTGTGCGGCGCGAGAAGCGTGTGCGCAGCCGCTACGGACAATAGTCCCAGAAGCCCTGCGTGCGGGATGGATCGGTGTAGTACCAGCACAGGCCGTCGGCCGGCGGAGATCCTGCCCAGGCTACGGCAGTCGCCGCCGCCACGAAGCCGATTGCCGCACCCGCCGCGATTGCGCCGCCGCGCGGCCAGCGGTACCCGCCCGGTCGCGCCCAGGCGCCACGGCGAACGACCGCCGCACCGCCCGCTCCAACCACGGCAGTCCGGCGAACGGCTGCGCCTCCGGCCGGCCCGCGCACCGCCGTGCTGTGGCGAACGGCAGCACCGCCGCCCGGCCCGTGCACTACCGCGCTGCGGTGAACGGCGGCTCCGCCGCGCGGTCCGACGGCCACATGTGCGCCGCCACCGCGCGCCCCGCCGCCGACAAAGCCGCCGCGAACCTGGATCACGGCGCCGTTGCTATGCATCTGCGCGGAAGCTGCCGGATGGAGCGGCGCTGCGTGCGCGACAGCGGTTGGCGCGAGCAATGCGAGCGCCGCCCAAACGGCGGCTGTACGTTGCGATGTTGTCCGATGCGTAGCCAAGTCATGTCCTCCCTGGTTCTTTGCGTCTGTTGCGGTCGCGAACGATGCAGTGCGTTGCATTCCGCGATTCCGGTCATCGTTAGGTTAAATCGCGGGCGCTGGCAAGCGTCGGCGTGCTTGTGTCGCGCTGCATCGCGCGCCCGGGACGTGAGAGCCGGAGTGTGACCGCCGCGACATGACGGGCAGACGAAAACACGCCGCCTGTTTTGCCCGACGAGTCAAGCGCACGGTGCCAAAATATTTTTCTTTCCGAAAGGCGGAAGTTATGATTTAAAGAAGTCGTTCCGCCTCGACACGAGGGACGTGATGGCCATTCGTCACCAGACGTGAGGCGGGATGCGATGGACGCTTCCGGCGCGCAGGCGATGCGCGCTCGAGGCGGACGGTCAAGTCGTGTGGTCGCGGTCCCCCGACGCTGGGATCAAGTTCTGCGAGACGTTTCGCAGGGCGACGGAGGCTAACAAGCCCGGCACTCCGGCGAGAGCGCGAAGTAAGCCGTAAACCATCGTGCAGGGAATGCCGGAATGTTTCGGCGAACCTGTAGTGACTACCTGCTCGTATGCTGCCTACCCTTTCTGCATACGAGGCTGCGGGTGCGGCGAGCACCCGGCATTCCCTGCGCCCTCTGTCTTTCGAGGGACACCGGCGGTGCATCACCCGGACGCAAATCGCGCCGCGGGAATGCGAACGCGCGGCGCTTCGCCCGCCTTGCCCACGCCCTCACTTTCCCCCTAAAGTCTCCCCAACGCGCGGCATCGATCGCGCCGCAAGAACACTCCGGGGAGTACGCTCATGACGACAGCGCCGTTCAGCCGCCGCCGCTTCATCCAGTCTTCGACGGCCGCCGCGAGCCTGCTCGTCGCCTCGCCCGGCGATCATCGGCCGCGCCGAGGCCGCGACGTTGAAGCTGAAATGCTCCTCGTCGCTGCCCGACGATCCCAAATATGCCAACGGACGCGTCTACTACGACAACCTCGTCAAGCAGATCAAAGCCAACGGCCTCGCCGAGCAGATCGACGTTACTTTCTTCCCCAACAACCAGCTCGGGCAGGAGATCGACGTCATCAACTCGGTCAAGCTCGGCGTCATCGACATGATGGTGTCGGGCTCGTCGATCTCGGCCAATCTGGTGCCGCTGGTCGGGACCTTCGACCTCGGCTATCTCTTCACCAGCTATCAGCAGCAGACCAAGGCGTTCGACGGCGGCGCGGCGAAGCCGATCGAGGATGCGCTGCTCAAGGGCGCCAACATCCGCGTCATCGCCTGGGCCTATAATTTCGGCGCGCGCAGCGTGCTGTCGAAGAAGCCGGTGAAGACGCCGGAAGACCTCGCGGGCCTGAAGATCAGGACGCTGCCGAATCCGATCATCACCGAATGCCTGCGGCTGATGGGCGCGGCGGCAACCCCGCTGGCGTTCGGCGAAATCTACACCGCGCTGCAGGCCGGCGTGCTCGACGGGCTCGAGCACGATCCGCCGACCATCCTCGCCAGCAAGTTCTACGAGACCGCGAAGAACTACGCGCTGACCCAGCACATCTTCTCGCCGCTCGCGATCTACTTCAGCGACGCCACCTTCCAGCGCATGGATCCCAAGCTGCGCGAGGGTCTTCTCGATGCCGCGAAGAAGGCTGCTGCCGACACCCGCGCGCACGGGCTGTCCGTGGAGAAGGAAGCGCTGGCTGCCATCGTCGAGAAAGGCGTGACCGTGGTCGAGGTCGACCGCGAAGCGTTCCGCAAACGCGTGTTGCCGCAGACCGACAATTTCATCAAGGCGCATCCGGAGGCCAAGGCGGTCGTGGACGCGATCCGCGCGACCCAGGCATAAGATGGAGGTCACGTCAGGCGCGCCCCTTGCGCGCCACTGGATCATAGCAGCACTGCTCGCGATCAGCGACGCCGTCGCCGCCATCCTGCTCGCGGCCGATCTGCTGGTCGTCTGCGTGTCGGTGCTGCTGCGCTTCCTGTTCAACGCGCCGGTCGAATGGTCCGACGACGTCGCACGCGGGCTGATGGTGGGGTCGAGCTTCTTCGGCGCGGCGAGCGCGCTTGCCCGCGGCGACAATCCCGGCGTCGCCTTCTTCATCGACCGGTTGCCAACAAAAATCCGCGCCGTGATCGAGTCCGTCGCGGTCGTGCTGATGGTGGTGATCGCAGGCTATGTCGCCTTCAACGCGCTGAAGATGGGCACGCTGACCGTGGGCCAGACCACCGGCTCGGGCCTGCCGCTGGAGCTGACCTTCTATCCCATGGGGGTCGGCGCGGTCTTCATGACGATCTTCGCGCTCGACCTGTTCCGCGCGCGCTCCGTTCGCGACATGATCTCGGGGGTAATCGCCACGGCTTTGATTGTCGGCCTCTATCTGGCGTGGGACCATCTCGCACCTGACACGGTGCCGTCATCGGGCACGCTGATGCTGGTCGGTTTCTTCGTCACGCTGTTCGGCGGTCTGCCGATCGGCTTTGCGCTGGCGCTGGCCGCGCTGACCTTCATCTGGGTCGAGGGCACGCTGCCCGGCGTGATCTTCGCGCAGCAAATGGCGCGCGGCATCGACAATTTCGTGTTGCTCGCGGTCCCCTTCTTCATCCTGGTCGGCTACCTCATGGAAGCCAACGGCATGTCGGTGCGGCTGATCGAGCTGTTGCAACGCGCGGTCGGCCACATGCGCGGCGGGCTGAACGTGGTGATGGTCACCGCGATGGTGCTGTTCTCCGGCATCTCCGGCTCCAAGATGGCGGATGTCGCCGCGGTCGGTTCGGTGCTGATCCCGGCCGCGCGCCGCACCCGGCAGAATCCGGGCAGCGCGGTGGCGCTGCTCGCGGCGTCCGCCGTGATGGCGGAGACCATTCCGCCCTGCATCAACCTGATCATCCTCGGCTTCGTCGCCAATCTCTCGATCGGCGGCCTGTTCGTCGCCGGCGTGCTGCCGGCCGGTCTGATGGCGCTGGCGCTGATCGCGGTCTCCATCATCTTCGGCCGTAAGGCAGTGGTCGACGCGAGCGAGCAGCGCACGGAGATATCGGGCCTGTGGACCGGCGCGATCGCCTCGTTCGGGCTGATCTTCATGATCTTCTTCGGCTTCAA
Source organism: uncultured Alphaproteobacteria bacterium (assembly GCA_963732085.1). Lineage (GTDB taxonomy): Bacteria > Pseudomonadota > Alphaproteobacteria > Rhizobiales > Xanthobacteraceae > Bradyrhizobium. Next base: position 459,283 of record CAVSYJ010000006.1, read on the forward strand.
GAGCGGCTTTGCCACCGCCACCGAAATCTCCGCCTTCGCCGCGCTCTATGCCATCGTGATCGGCGCCGTGATTTTCCGCGAGCTCGGCTGGAAGTCCGCCGCGCAGAGTTTCGTCCACGCCGCGACCCGCTCGGGGCTCGTGCTGTTCATCGTCGCCGCCGCGCAATCGCTCGCCTTCATCCTCACGCTGCAGCAAGTGCCGCATATGGTCGGCGACATGATGCTGGCGCTGTCCAAGACCAACGGCGTCTGGCTGTTCATGCTGTTGTCGATCGCGGTGCTGATCGTGATGGGCTCGGTACTGGAGGGTGCGGCGGCGCTGATCATCTTCGGGCCGCTGCTGTTGCCGGTTGCGGTCAAGCTCGGTGTCGATCCCCTGCATTTCGGCGTGGTGTTGGTGATCGCGATGGGCATCGGCTTGTTTGCGCCGCCGCTGGGTCTCGGGCTTTACGGCGCCTGCCTGATCGGCAATGTGCCGATCGAGCAGACGGTGAAGCCGATCCTGGGCTATCTCGGGCTGTTGTTCCTGTGCTTGCTGGTGATCGCCTTCGTGCCGGCCATCAGCACTTATCTGCCGCGCGCCTTCGGATATTGAACCATGAAAATCCTGCTGACCCCGACGCCCGACTTCCGGCGGCAATATTACGGCGAGCGCGCCTTGAAAGGCTTGCAGGCCCTCGCCGAGGTCAAGCTGCATGACGGCGCCGAGGCGCTCGATGCCGCCGGCCTCGTCGCGGCGGCCGAGGGCGTCGACATCATCGTGGCCGATCGCGTCACCGAGGGCAGGGGCGAGATTTTTCCGCTTCTGCCGAAACTGCGCGCCATGGTCCGCTGCGCGGTCGATATCCGCAACATCGATGTGGCGGCGGCTTCCAGCGCCGGCGTGCTGGTGACACGGGCCTCGCCCGGCTTCGTGCCGGCGGTGGCGGAATTGGCGCTCGGCTTCATGGTCGATCTCTCTCGCGGCGTGTCGCGCGCCGCCGCCGACTACCGCGCCGGCCGCGAGCCCGAGGTGGTGATGGGGCGGCAATTGTCAGGCAGCCGTATCGGCATCATCGGTTATGGCAGCATCGGCCGCTATCTCGCGCCGCTGGCGAAAGCGCTCGGCATGGAGGTGCTGGTCGCCGATCCCTTCGCGATTCCGAACGATCTCACGATTCAACACGTCCCGCTCGACGAACTCATGGCAAGCGCCGACTATGTCGTGTGCCTGGCCATCGCCAATGAGCAGACCGAGAACCTGATCAATGCCGCCATGCTGGCCAGGATGCAAAGCCACGCGGTCTTCATCAATCTGTCGCGCGGCAATCTCGTCGATGAGGCGGCGCTTGCGGCAAGCTTGCGCGAAAACCGCATCGCCGGCGCGGCGATGGATGTCGGCCGCGCGCCGGACCAGATGCCGAGCGCGGCGCTGGCGCAGCTCTCCAACGTCATCGCCACGCCGCATATCGGCGGACTGACGCCGCAGGCGATCGAGCATCAGGCGCTGGAGACGGTGCGGCAGGTCGCCGCCATCATCAAGGGCGAGGCGCCCACCGGCGCGGTCAACACCGAGCATTGGACGCGCCGGCCATGAAGGGCAAAACGCTCCCGTTCTTCTACGGCTGGATCATCGTCGCCGTGGTCTTCGTCACCATGGCGATCGGCGTCAACGCGCGCACCGCCTTCTCGCTGTTCTTCCCGCCGATTCTCGCCGAGTTCGGCTGGGAGCGCGGCATCACCGCGGGCGCTTTCTCGTTCGGCTTTGTGGCCTCCGCGATCGATGAGTCCCCTGATCGGGCGTCTGATGGACCGTGCGGGCCCGCGCGCGGTGATGGAGCTTGGCGTGGTGCTGATGGGCGGCGGTCTGTTGCTCGCGCCGCTGACGCGCGAGCCCTGGCATCTCTATCTCACCATCGGCGTGATGGTCGGCTCGGGGAGCGTCTGTCTTGGCTATTCCGGCCAGTCGCTGTTCCTGCCGAACTGGTTCGTCCGCAGCCGCGGGCTTGCGATCGGCATCGCCTTTGCCGGGGTCGGCATCGGCTCGGTGACGCTGTTGCCCTGGGTGCAACATGCGATCGAGCAGAGCGGCTGGCGCACGGCCTGCACCACGATGGGGCTGATGGTGCTGATCGTGCTGGCGCCGATCAATCTCTTGCTGCGCAAACGCCCCGAGGACATCGGCTTGCTGCCGGATGGCGACGCCGCGCCGCACGCATCGGACGCAAAACCCGTCTCCAACATTGTCGATCCCGAATGGGCTGCGACCGATTGGACTCTGCCGCGGGCGCTTCGTACCGCGCGGTTCTGGTGGATCTGCCTCGGCTATTTCTGCGGTCTTTACATCTGGTATGCGGTGCAGGTGCACCAGACAAAATTCCTGCTCGACATCGGCTTCTCTTCCAATGTCGGCGTCTGGGCGCTCGGAATCGTCAGCCTGCTCGGCATTCCCGGACAGATCATGCTTGGGGCACGCCTCCGACCGCATCGGGCGAGAGGCGATCTGGGCGATCGCTTCGCTCGGTTTTGCGATCTGCTTTGGGGCGCTGATCGCGCTGAAATACGAGCCGAGCCTGTGGCTAATTTATCTGATGGTGTTCACGCAAGGCGCGCTCGGCTACGGGCTGACCTCGGTCATGGGCGCGGTGGTGCTGGAGATTTTCCAGGGCGCGCATTTCGGCAGCATTTTCGGCTGCATCATGCTGGCGGCGCTGGCGGGCGGCGCGGCCGGGCCGTGGGTCACCGGCGCGCTGCACGATGTGACCGGCACCTACACGATTGCCTTTGCGATCGGGATCGCCGTGAGCTTGCTGTCGGCGTTCGCGATCTGGCGCGCCTCGCCCGGCAAGGTCCGCAGCGTCGCGGGGAAATCAAGATGATGAAAGGCCGATTGCCTGTTGCAAGTCGCTGAGCGCACGCACGAAGCTGTCGGCCGGCGTCGTTTCCGGATCGATCAGCCGATGCAGCCGGAATCCGTCTTCGAGCGCCAGCAGAAGCGCGCCGGTCCGTGCGGGATCGGCCAGCGCCTTGTGGTTCTTCGAGACGGTCTCGACGATCCTGGTCGTCAGCGCCCGCCGCGCGCGCAGCCGCTTGGCGAGTTCAGGTCTGCGCTTCTCGGCGCGGGCCACGAAAAGGATCATCTCCATATGAAGCAGAGGCGAGCGGCCGAGTGGGTCCTGCCGGGTGCGGATCATCTGGCCGAAAGCCTCGATGAAATCCGCAGGTGTCTGATGATGCGCCAGGAGTTCGAGACAGCGCTGGACCGACTGCTCGACGTGATCTTCGAGCATCGCGATGATCAGCTCGTCCTTGCTGGCGAAATTCGAATAGAACGCGCCGCGGGTGAAACCGGCCGCCAGCGCGATCGCCTCGATGCTGGCGCCGCCGATGCCCTGGTCCTCGAACACGCGCGCGGCCGCCTCGAACAGTTTGTCGCGGGTATCGTCCCGGGTCGGCCTGGTTCTTATCCTTGACATCGGCGCAATTTAGGGCAGAATGCAACTCGATACAAGAGTGTATCGAGTTGCAGACCGGGATTTCGGGGCGAAGCAAGCGAGGTCATCATGAACGAGCATGTGCAGACTGCGGCGTCCGAGTCGTTGTTCAATCCGCTGGCACCGGAGTTCATCCGCAATCCCTATCCCTATTACGCACGGCTGCGCGTCACCGATCCGGTCCACCTCAGCGAACACGGCCAGTATGTCGCCAGCCGGCATGCCGACGTGACGCTGGTGTTGCGCGACAAGCGTTTCGGCAAGGACTACACCGCGCGCATGACGCGGCGTTATGGCGCCCAGGTGATGGACGAGCCGACGTTCCGTAACTTCTCGCTGACGATGCTGCAGCAGGATCCGCCCGATCATACCCGGCTGCGTGGCCTGGTGGTGAAGGCCTTTACCGCCCGCCGGGTCGAGGATATGCGCCCGCGCATTCAGGCGATCGTCGACGAAAACCTCGATCGCATCATCCCGCAAGGCAAGATGGATCTGATCGAGGATTTTGCCTTCCGCCTGCCGGTCACCGTCATCTGCGACATGCTCGGAATTCCCGAGGAGCATCGCGAGATGTTCTACACCGGCGCACGCGGCAGCGGACGCATCCTCGAACCGGTCCCGATGAGCCCTGACGAAATCAAGCAGAGCAATGCCAGCCAGGCGATGGCGAAGATGTACTTCGAACAGCTGTTCGACCTGCGGCGCAAGAACCCGGGCGATGATCTGACCACGGTCTTGCTGCAGGCGGAGGAAGCCGGCGAGAAGCTCAGCAACGAGGAACTCTACGCCAACATCGTGCTGCTGTTCGGTGCGGGACACGAGACCACGGTCAACCTGATCGGCAACGGCCTGCTGGCGCTGTTCCGCAATCCGGATCAGCTCGCCCTGCTCAAGGCGAAGCCCGAACTGATCGGCAACGCCATCGAGGAATTCCTGCGTTACGATTCCTCGGTGCAGATGACCGGCCGCACCGCGCTCGAGGACGTCGAACTCGGCGGCAAGCCCATTCCCAAGGGGGAGAACGTGCTGTGTCTGCTCGGCTCGGCCAACCACGACCCTGCCGTCTATCCCGATCATCCTGAAAGGCTCGATATCGTCAGGCCGAACGTCAAGCCGCTGTCGTTCGGCGGCGGCATTCATTTCTGCCTCGGCGCCCAGCTTGCCCGGATCGAGGCGGAGGTCGCGATCAACACCTTGCTGAAGCGGATCCCCGATCTGCGGCTCGACGACGCGGAAAACCCCGAATGGCGGCCGTCCTTCGTGCTGCGGGGCCTGAAGCACCTGCCGGCGAGCTGGTAGAGGTCTCGACAAAAGTCTGTCACGCCACGTTGCTGTGACATCGCCACACTTGTCTCTATATAGTGTGCTGTCTCGGCGGCGGGTGGACCGTGCGCGCCGGAGCAGGGCCAAAGGGAGACCCCGTGCAGACGACACTGCTCGGATTGGCGATTGCCTTCATTCTCGCGCTGATCGCTGCGCTGGTCGGGCCGTTTTTCATCGACTGGAACCGGTTTCAGCCGCAGTTCGAGGCCGAGGCCTCGAAGATCATCGGCGCACCGGTGCGGGTCGGCGGCGGGCTCGACGCGCGGCTGTTGCCGACGCCGTCCTTGCGTTTGCGCTCGGTGGTGGTCGGCGGTCCCAACGATCTCGGCAAGGTCCGTGCCGACAAGCTCGACGTCGAGTTCTCGCTCGGCGATCTCATGCGCGGCCAATGGCGCGCCAACGAGCTCACCATCAACGGCTTGGCGCTCGATCTCGGCCTGGATCGTGACGGAAAAATCGACTGGCCTGCGTCCAACGGCACCTTCGATTTCGCCTCGCTGTCGATCGACCGGCTCAATCTCACCGGCCGCATCGCGCTGCATGACGCGGCAAGCCGCGCCAATCTGGAGCTGAGCGATATCGCGTTTTCCGGCGACGTGCGCTCGCTGGCGGGCGCGGTGCGTGGCGGCGGCAATTTCACGATTTACGGCACGCGCTATCCGTTCCGCGTGTCATCGGGGCAGGGCGGCGACGGCAGCGGCAATCGCGTGCATCTCTCCATCGATCCCGGCGAGCGTCCGCTGGCGGCCGATCTCGAAGGCGTGCTCTCGTTTCAGTCGCGCGTGCCGCGCTTCGAGGGCATGGCGACGCTGGCCTCTCCACCGGCGAAGAAAGGCAGCGAGACCGCGGCAACGCCGTGGAAGATCACGGCCAAGGTCAAGGCCAATTATTCGGCCGCGCAGCTCGACCAGATCGAGCTCAGCTATGGCAATGAAGATCGCGCGCTGAAACTCGTCGGCACCGGCGACGCCCGCTTCGGCGCCTCACCCTTGCTGCATGCTGCGATGTCGGCGCGCCAGCTCGATGTCGACAAATTCATGGCGCATGACAATGACGACAAGGACGCTGCCGCGCCCGCGCGGGTGCTCCCTGCTTTACGCGCCGCGCTCGCTGCGCTGCCGCGCCTGCCGATGGCTTCGCAGATCGATTTCGGTGCCGAACAGATCATGCTCGGCGGCCGTCCCCTGCAAAACCTGTCCGGCGGCTTGCATGGCGACGCGGCGCTGTGGGCGATCGACCGGCTCGATTTGCGCGCGCCGGGTTCGACCCGCGTCGCCTTCAACGCCGCCCGCGCGCCGGTCGGCGCATCCGGCAATTTCTCCGGCGTGCTCGACATCGATTCCTCCGATCCGGATGTGTTGTTCGCCTGGCTGCAGGGCCGCGGCGATGTCGCTTATCGCAACCAGAAGCCGTTGCGGCTGCATGGCGACGTGAGCGTGGCGGCGGACCGTATCACCGTCGATGCATTGAAGGCGGAGATCAATGGCGGCGCGGTCGAGGGCCGCGTGTCCCTGGCGACGCTGCCGTCGGGCGGCGGCTCGCGGATCGAGGCGGCACTGAAGGCTGATAACCTCGATCTCGATGCGGCCGGCGGATTCGTCCGCTCGCTGCAGGCGGAGTGGCCGGAGGAGGCGTCCATTTCGCTCGACATCGGCCGCGCCATCTCGGCCGGCCAGGAGTTGAAGCCGCTGACCGCGCGGCTGGCCTATACACAAAAGGACATCATCCTCGACCGCGTCAGGATCGGCTCGCCCGATAATGTCATGCTGGAGGGTGGCGGCAATTTCGACCGCGTGCACGCGACCGGCAAGCTCACGCTCGGCGCGACCTCGGCCTCGATGGTCCAGCTTGCTGGAATGATCACGCCGATCGCGCCGCAAGTCGCGGCGCGGCTCACGGCGGCGAATACGGCGCCGGGTCCGGTGCACGGCCATCTGGCGCTCGAAGTCGGGACCGGAAAAGCCGTCTCCGGCGATCACATCGCTGCATCAGCAGAACTCGATCTCGATGCGCCGCAACTCAAGGGGCAGATCTCGGCGAGTGCATCGCCGCTGATATCATCGATCCGCGCGATCGATTTCGACGCGCTCGGCCGTAGCGAGGTGAGCCTCCGCTCGAAATTCTCGGCGGAGCGTGGCGATGCGTTGCTCGCGCTGCTCGGGCTGGATCAAGCTGTCGCAGCCGACGGCAGCCTGCAATTCGAGGGATCGATGAGCGGCGTGTTTCGCCAGCCGTTGCGCCTGAGCGCGAAGATGTGGGGCGCCAACATCGATGCGGAGGCACAGGGCACCGCCGAACCCTCTGCGCAGAAGGCAAACCTCAACCTGAAAGTCCGCAGCATCAACCTGGCTCCGCTGGTCTCGCTGAAGCCGTCGGACGGCGCCGCGCAGAACGTGCGGCTGTTCGCCAACGTCTCGCTCGCCGGCAACAAGCTCAGTTTTGACGATCTCGACAGCGTCGTCTCGGGCTCGCGGCTGCGCGGCCATCTGGCGTTGACACTGGACGAGCCTCGCGAGATCGACGGCGAGCTCGGTGTCGACGCACTCGCGCTTGCGCCGGCCGTCGCGCTTGCGATCGGCGCCGCCGGGCACGAAACCGCCGAGCCGCTCGGCGCCGGACTGTTCAGGGGATGGCGGGGACATGTCGGCTTCGAGGCATTGAGCGCCACGCTTCCCGGCGGCATCGAGTTGCGGCCGCTCGGCGGCACCGCGAAGAGCGATGGCCAGTCGCTGCAGCTGGAGGCGCTCAAGGGCAAGATCGGCGGCGGCGATGTCAGCGGAAGCCTCGATGCGCGCTCGAGCGCTAACGGCATCACGCTCAATGCCCGCGTCGAACTCGCCGGCGTCGACGGCGCGGCATTGCACTATCGCGGCCTGAAGATGCCGACAGGGCGCACCTCGGCGCAGATGACCCTGATGAGCCAGGGCCGCAGCCAGGAGGCGTTGACCGGTGCGCTGTCGGGCAACGGCACCGTGAAACTCGAATCTGCCGCTATTGCCGGCATCGACCCGCGTGCACTCGATGTCGCGATCCGCGCCAGCGATCTGAACCAGGTGCCTGACGATAACAGGCTTCGGCAGGTCGTCGATTCCGCGTTGTCCGCCGCCGGCTTCCCGGTCGCCTCGGCGGAATTTCCCTTCATCATCCGCGATGGCCGGCTTCGGGTCGACGCCACCACGCTGGAGACCCAAGGCGCGCGCGCGATCGTGTCCGGTGGATACGACATCCCCGCCGATCAGGCCGACATTCGTGCCAGCCTCGCATCGACCGTGATCGGTTCGGCGACCAGCCGTCCGGAGATTCAGCTGTTCGCGGCGGGGCCGCCCGACACGATGAACCGCACGATCGACGTGACCGCGCTGTCGTCCTGGCTTGCGGTGCGCAAGATCGATCGCGAAACGCGCAGGCTCGATGCGATCGAGCGCGGCGAGCCGCCGCCGGTCGAACCGCCGCTGCCGCCACCGGCGACCGCGGCGTTGCCTTTGCCCGCTGCGCCCGAGATCGTGCCGCCGAGTTCCGCCGCTGGTCGTACCGCTGCCCGGCCGCGATCCTCGCCGTCTGCCGCCGAAGGCTGCGATCGCGCCACCGCGACCGCCTGCGCCGGGTCCTGCACCCCAACCCTCTACCGCGCGTCCACCCGCGGCGGTCAGCCAGCAGGCTGCACCTCTGCCGCCGCCGATCGAGGTGCGGCCGCCGCCGGGGGCTGCGCCCCCAAAGCCAAAGCCGAAACCGCCGATGATGCTGACGCCGCCGGCGCAAAATCCGTGAAGTCGCTCCTGCATGGTTAACGAATTGCGGCCGCGCAGGCGATTTTTTCCCGGCAATCCTTAGCAGCTGGTTTTACGGAACCCTCGCACTCGCCGGCTATGGTTCCATGCCGCGTGCGCGCTCTTGCGCGACCGGAGCAGGGCAGGGTTTGACGAGATGAGTTTGTCGAAGTCGTATCTGGAGGATCTCGACGATGCAATTTTGCGCGGCACGGAGCAAAGCCGGACGCGCGCGCTGTGGCACGCGACCGATCTTCTGATCCAGGGACGTTACAGCGACGAGGAGGTCCTGACCTTCGGCAAGGTGATCGGCCGGCTGGCCGACGAGATCGAGGTCGAGGTCCGCGCGCAGCTTTCCGAGCGCCTTTCGCATTTCGACGCCGCGCCGGTCAATATCGTCCGCCAGCTTGCGTTCGACGATGCGATCGAGGTGGCCCGGCCGGTGTTGGAATCGTCGAACCGGCTCGATGAGGAAACGTTGGTCGCCAGCGCAAACACGAAAAGTCAGGCGCATCTGCTCGCGATTTCCAGACGCAAGTCGATCGGCGAGGCCGTCACCGACGTGCTGGTGACGCGCGGCGATCAGGCGGTGGTGACCTCGGTGGCGGGAAATGCCGGCGCGCGCTTTTCGGGCACCTCGCTGCTGCACATGGTCACGCGCGCCGAAGGTGATTCAATCCTCGCCGAGCAACTCGGCCTACGGAAAGACATTCCGCGGCATCTGTTTCAGCAGTTGATCGCGAAAGCCTCCGACGACGTGCGCAAGCGGCTGGAGGGCGAGCGGCCGGAAATGTGCGAGCAGATCGGGTCCTCCGTGGTCGACGTGACCGGCATCGCTGCAATCGATGTTCGGCCCGGTCTCGCGCGTTCATTTCGTGGCCAAGCGTCTGGTGACGGCGCAATTCCGCGAGGGCAATCTGAACGAGGACAGCATTGCAGGCTACGCGCTGGCGCACAGGCTCGAGGAGGTCACGATCGGGATGTCGCTGTTGTGCGCGCTGCCGATCGACGTGATCGAGCGCGCGCTGGTCGACAGGAATCGCGAGATGCTGCTGATCCTCGCCAAGGCGCTCGACTTCGACTGGAACACCAACATGGCGCTGCTGTTTCTCGGCGCCAAGGATCACCGCATCACCGCCCGTGAGCTGAGCGATCTGGAGCGCGAGTTCGGCCGCCTCAACGTGGCGACGTCGCGAAGCGTGCTGTCGTTCTACCGCTCGCGCAAGAGCGGCGATTCACCCGCCGGCCGCGAAGCCCAACTCGCGGTCAGTTGACACTTCCCACCTGCAAAAGCCTGGAGACGTGATCATGGATTCTTCCCTGCTGCGCAACGACAGAAGCGAAGCGATGGATCGATCTCCGGTCGACATGGCCTGGCTCGTGCTCGAGGCGGCCAATGACCTCCGCGACGATGCGACGGTGGAGGCCTGCCGCCGGGTCATCGACGCCAGCCTGAATGGCGCGGTCGTGGCGCCCGAGGACCTGCACATCGTGCAGCATTATTTCCGGTGAAATCCGTCAGCCGAGTCCAGCCGCCACCGCGATATTGTACGTCGCAAGGCTCGCGAGATAGGCCAGCGCCAGCATGTAGATGAAGGTCGCCGCCATCCACTTCCAGCTGCCGGTCTCGCGCCGGATCACCGCCAGCGTCGAGGCGCATTGCGGAGCGAAGATGTACCAGGCGAGCAGCGACAGCGCGGTGGCGAGCGTCCATTTGCTGGCCAGCGCTTCGCCGATCTGGCCGGCCGCCTCCTTGCCGCCCTCGATCGCATAGACCGTGCCGAGTGCGGCGACCGCGACCTCGCGCGCTGCCATGCCGGGGATCAGCGCAACCGCGATCTGCCAGTTGAAGCCGACCGGCATTAGCAGCGGCTCGACGGCTTTTCCGATCATCGCGGCGAGGCTGTAGTCGATGGCGGGATCGGTCGCGCCCGCGGGCGGCTGCGGGAACGAGGCCAGAAACCAGATCAGCACCATCATCGCGAAGATGGTGGTGCCGGCGCGCTGCAGGAACATGAGCGCGCGCGTGTAGACGCCGATCGCGACGCTGCGCAGCCGCGGCATCTTGTAGTCGGGCAATTCCAGCATGAAGGGCGCGGGCTGCGAATCGCGCCACACGAAGAACTTGATCAGGTACGACATGCCGAGCGCGCTGGCGATGCCGGCGGCGTAGAGGCCGAACATCACCAGCCCCTGCAGGTTGATCCAGCCCCAGATCAGCTTCGGCGGAATGAAGGCGGAGATGATCAGGGTGTAGACGGGAATCCGCGCCGAGCAGGTCATCAACGGCGCGATCAGGATCGTGGTCAGGCGGTCGCGGCGATTGTCGATCACGCGCGTCGCCATGATGCCGGGGATGGCGCAGGCGAAGCTCGACAGCAGCGGGATGAAGGCGCGGCCATGCAGGCCGGCGCCGCCCATGATGCGGTCCATCAGGAAGGCGGCGCGCGCCATGTAGCCGAAATCTTCCAGCAGCAGGATGAACAGGAAGATGATGACGATCTGCGGCAGGAACACGATCACGCTGCCGACGCCTGAGATCACGCCGTTCTGCAGGAAGCTCTGCACGAGGCCTGTGGGGATGGCGTCGTGCACAAATTGGCCGAGCGCATCGAAACCTGCCGACAGCAATTGCATCAGCGGCTGCGCCCAGGCGAACACCGCCTGGAACATCACGAACAGGATCAGCAACAGGATCGCGAGCCCGCCCACGGGATGCAGTACCACGCTGTCGATCCGCGCCGTCCAGGTGTCCGGCCGCGCCGGCAGGCTGACGGTGGAAGCGATGATGCGATCGGCCTCGCGCTGGGTCGCGCGCAACTCCGAGACGCTGAGCGGCTGCCAGAGATTTTCGCGCGGCTCGCCCGGCGCCTGCGCCAGCTGTTCGTCGGTCAACCGCAACAGATCGGCGGTGCCGTTCTTGCGCACGGCAATGGAGGTCACCACGGGGACGCCGAGCGCCTCCGTGAGACGCGGCACGTCGACGGTGACGCCGCGCCGGGTTGCGATGTCGAACATATTGAGCACCAGCACCAGCGGCCGGCCGGTGCTCTTGAGTTCGAGCAGCAGGCGGATGGTCAGGCGCAGATTGGTGGAGTCGGCGACGCACAACACGAGATCGGGCAAGGCTTCGCCGGAGGTGCGTCCGAGCACGACGTCGCGCGTGATCTCTTCATCCGGGCTGCGGCCGCGCAGCGAATAGGTGCCGGGCAGGTCGATCAGCGACACCTGACGGCCCATGGGCGTGACGAAGGAGCCTTCCTTGCGTTCGACGGTGACGCCCGGATAATTCGCGACCTTCTGGCGGCTGCCGGTCAGCGCGTTGAACAGCGAGGTCTTGCCGCTGTTCGGCGTGCCCACCAGGGCAAGATGCATCAGAGGAGCTTCCATGGTGCCTTCGATTCCGTCGCGTCAGGCGACGATGATGGCCATCGCTTCGCGCCGGCGCACCGCGATGGTGACGTTCTCGACGCGAACCGCGATCGGGTCGCGGCCGACGATGCCTTCGTGCAGCACCTCGACCTTCGCGCCTTCGACAAAGCCGAGCTCGATCAGCCGGCTTTCGAGCTCGGTGTCGGACAGCGCGGAGCCTGCCTGGCCCGCGGCAAGGTGCTGGATCACGCCGGTGAAGCCGCGCCGGGCGAGCCCGAGCGGCAATTGCGGTCTGTCGTTGCTTTCGCTCATGCCTCTAAGATTTCAATCGAGAGGCACAAGGTCAAGCGTGGTAGTCGCGATGTTTCGGACCTTAGAACGATTATAAGCGTTCCCGTCGCCCGTTCGCGGCCAGTGTCGCGATCCGTCTTGTGGTTCTCGCGTCAAACCCGGGAATGCGGCGAAGCTTGCGGGGTTAAGGTCTGCGGCTGGTGGAACATTGGTTCTCGCGGGAGGCGCGCATGACCAAACCGATCTCGGCAGTTTTCTTCGCAATTGTCCTGCTTGCCCCGTTCGTCGAATCCTGTCGAGCAGTCGGCTCGGGCCGCTGGCGGCGGCGGTGGGGGTGAGGACAACATGCGAACGGCACCGCCGGCAACGAAGCCCCAGCCGGACGCCCGTTCGAGCCATCGCGGAAAAAAGAAGGCTCCCGACAAGCAGTCGCTGTTCGACGATCCGGCTTTCGCGAAGGGCTATCGCGACGCCTACGCCACGATTTACGACCGTCATGATTATGCGGGTGCGATCGAGCAGCTCAGGACGCTCGGTCATGACGACTTCGCCAACGTCGCCAATCTGATCGGCTATTCCTACCGCAAGCTCGGCGACTATCGGGCCTCGCAGGTCTGGTACGAGCGCGCCCTGAAATCGGATCCGAACCACGTGTTGACCTGGAACTATTACGGCCTGTGGCAGGTCGAGCAGGGCAACCGCGACCAGGCGCAATACCATCTCAGCCGGATCGCGGCGATCTGCGGCATCACGTGCGAGGAATATCGCACGCTCGCGGCGGCGCTGGAGCAGCCGCCAGGCACGGCGCTGGTCTACTGATCAGGAGGCACGCGCTCGCCGAAGCGAGCAAATCAGGCTTGCGGGCGGGCGTCCTGCGTGGCGCCGTTCGCGCGGCTCTTGAAGTAGTCGAGCACGAACAGTCGGATCGCGGACGATAGATTGCCCTGCTGACGATTGTTGTCGATCTCGCCCACCAGCTCCGACAGCGTCATGTTGCGGAGACCCGAGATCTCCTTCATGCCGTTCCAGAACGCCTCTTCGAGGCTGACGCTGGTCTTGTGCCCGGCGACGACGATCGATCGTTTGACGACGGGAGATTTCATGACGCGTCCCCGTCGTCGATACGATGCTGGTCGAGAATTTCGTCGGCGCGCCTGGTGCGCATCGCCTCGGCGGCGCGCTCGGATTTGGTGCGGCCGAATCGCGCGCGATTGGTCTCGGCGTGTTTTGCCGCCTGCTCGCGCTCGCTGCGCTTTCTAAAACGCTTCAGATTGACAATCTCCCCCATCGTCATGCCCTCAAGACTCCGCAGTCTCGCGAAGGCGCGAATGGTTGATAAAGCCGGTACCCGCGGTCGCGGAATACGCGGTCACAAGCTCGATCGTCATTCCAGGAATTCCCCGTCAATCGCTCTCTGATAGCAGAGAAAAGTATGTTCCGCTCTGCGAAAACGAAAATAATATATGCTCCTACCACGGTCGAGCGTCGCGGCGGTGGTGGAGCAGCCTCAGCCTTCAGACGTTATGCTGTATAGTTATATCGCGCGATCGTAAATCCACGCTGAACTCCGTAGATTTCCGGGGGATGTTACGGGGTGTGTCATTTTGCCTCCGTGCGCCAGCGCCGCAGCGCGCGCTTGCGTGATTTAAGAAAGCCCCGATTTACGGGCACTTCTTGAACATTCGGTGCAGTCCCTGGTCGCTTCGCGGTATGCAATCAGTGAATGCGAAGCGCGCCCCGCCATGCGTGGATGCGTTTTCCGTCAACGCACATTCCCGCAGCGCAAAGCTCGATCAACGCATGAGCAAGGCGATGAAATGGAATGCATCATACAATATGCCAGCTTTCCCGTCGGCGCCTTGCCGCGGTCGGGTCGCATTGCATGCGGCGGCGCGAATCGACGCGCCGCCTAAAACGCCGATCTCGCGCTGGGGTTTACTTCTTGCGGAAACGGTCGAGGCGGACGACTTCCGCGCCCTCGCTCGATTTCGCCGGCTCCTCGGTCTTCTCGGGAGTCGCGGGCTGAGACGCCGCGGCGAGCGCAGGACGGAGCGGGGGAGGCCGGAAGGTTCTTCGCGGGCGCCTCGACCGCATCGACCACCGTCTCCGTCGCGGCATCGGTCGTTTCGAATTGCAGGCCGAACTGCACGGAGGGGTCGAAAAAGCTCTTGATGGCGGCAAACGGCACCATCAGCCGCTCCGGGATGCCGCCGAACGACAGTCCGACCTCGAAGCGGTCGTCTTGCACGACGAGGTCCCAGAACTGATGCTGCAGGATGATCGTCATTTCGTCGGGATATTGCGCAAGCAGCCGCGGCGACAGCTTCACGCCTTCAGCGGTCGACAGGAACGTGATGAAGAAATGATGTTCGCCCGGCAGTCCGTGCGCCGCCGCATCGGTCAGGACCCGCCGCAGCACGCCGCGAAGCGCGTCGCGCGTCAGCACATCGTATCGAATATGGTCGGTCGCCATGGTGGGTCCTGTCGCATTCCTCAAAACGGCCGGCGGCGGGCCGCCCAACTCGCCGGTTCCCCCATGCTACTCTCCCGGCAGGCCGAAATCAGCAGGGCTCATGGCGTGAAATTGCGGCAGGCGAGGTCGAAGAGAGGGCAAAAACAAAAGATAAGTGGAGGCTTCTGTTGCCAGGTGCCTCCGAACCCCGCCTGACGGAGCTTAACCCGTCAGGACTTCAAGATGGTCTTTCAAACTGCGTTACGCAGCCTGAGCAACCGGAGCATAGTTGTCGTTTGCAACTATTGCATAGCCCGATAACGGCGGAACCATACCGAGAAAAAACACGCCCTTTACGCCCTCGTCGATCCTATTTCGCCCCCGCCGAAGCCCACGCGATGCGGTGGGCTT
The DNA here is from genome assembly GCA_963732085.1 of uncultured Alphaproteobacteria bacterium. Classification (GTDB taxonomy): domain Bacteria; phylum Pseudomonadota; class Alphaproteobacteria; order Rhizobiales; family Xanthobacteraceae; genus Bradyrhizobium. Next base: position 474,372 of record CAVSYJ010000006.1, read on the forward strand.
GGGTGGAGGCGCCGGGTACCGCCCCCGGGTCCGAATGGTTTATTGCGACGGCGATTTATTTCCATAGCCGGCGAACCGGCACCCTCAATATAGGACGCAAAGGTTGAGAAAAACAGTGGCACTTCGGACGCAGTCGCCGGCTTTCAGGTGGCTATTGCCTTGAAAACACGCCGAATTGGCTTGGCCGCGCCAAACGGCGCGTTCTAGATTTTGCCCATGCCTTCCGACTCCTCGCCGGCCGCGGCTTCTGCGCCGGAACCCCCTTCATCGAGCCCACCTGGCGTGCCCGCGCTGTTCTTCGCCTTTGCGAGGATGTCGCTTGCCGGCTATGGCGGTGTTCTCCCTTTCGCCCGACGCGGCATCGTTGAACAGCATCGCTGGATGACCGCCGATGAGTTCAACGAAACCTTCGCGCTCTGCCACTTCCTGCCGGGTCCCAACATCGTCAATTTCTCGATGGTGTTCGGTGCGCGGCTGCGCGGCATCGTCGGCGGGATCGCGGCCTTTGCCGGTTTGCTGTTGCCGCCGATGCTGGTCATGATGGTCCTTGCCGCGCTTTACGCGCATTTCGGCGAGGTCGAAGCGCTGCGGCGCGTTCTTGCCGGCGTGGCCTGCGCGGCGGTCGGCCTGCTGATCGCCACCGTGCTGCGCATGATGACGCCGTTGTTCAAGCGCCGCGACGTTGCTGGCTTCGTCATGCTGCTGGTCGTGCTCGCCGCGATCGGGATCGCGCGCTGGCCACTGGCCGCGGTTTTGCTCGTCGCTATCCCGATCAGTCTCGCACTCACCCTGTTCGTGCAGCGAAAGGATGCGGCATGAGCGCAGGCAACAATCCGCTCTGGACCCTGGTGTCGACCTTCGCCTTGATGTCGCTGTTTGCGGTCGGCGGGGCCAATGCGGCGATCCCGGAGATCCAGCGCATCGCGGTCGACGTCCATCACTGGATGAACGCGAAGCAATTCGCCGACATCTATGCGCTCTCGCAGTTATCGCCGGGACCGAACGTGCTGATCGTCACCCTCATCGGCTACACCGTGGCGGGTGTCGTGGGCGCGTTTGCCGCGACCTTTGCGATGTGCGTGCCGACCGCGGTCCTTGCCTATTATGTGAGCGGCTTTCTGTCGCAGAGGCGCACCGCGCGCTGGCCCGCCATCATCCAGGCCGCGCTGGTCCCGTTGTCGATCGGGCTGATGGGCGCCAGCGCTTTGATTTTGGTACAAACGACCGACCGGAGCGTGGTAGCGGCCCTGATCACGGCCATGGCGGCTGTTCTGTCTTTCGCAACGCGCCTCAATCCGCTCTGGATGTTTGTGGCCGGTGGGATCATTGGTTTTACTGGCCTTGTCTGACGAAAGTCGTTAGGCAAGGTGCCCGAAGCCGGGCGCGATACCCGTAGAATGGCGCAAAGCCGGGGTCCCGATACGACCCGAATAAAATGGGGGGAGTTCGATGAGCGACACGCCAAGCGACAGCGCTGGCAAATCCATCATGCCGAGTTGGATCAAGTGCCCACAGGATTTCGTGGGCGGCCTCGTGCTGTGCGCCGTCGCGCTCTTCGCGCTGTGGGCCTGCAGCGACCTGCAAGGCATGCACGGGTTCTCTTTCGGCGCCGGCACCGCGCCGCGCATGTTCGCGCTCCTGCTGCTGGGCCTTGGCGCTGCCGTGGCGGTGGTGGGCTGCATCACCGAGGGCCCCGCCGTCGCGCACTATTCCTGGCGCGGACCGCTGTTCGTCATGGCGGGCATCGTTTTCTTTGCATTGGCGATCCGTCCCCTCGGCTTGATCGTCTCGGGCCTGATGACCTTCCTGATTTCCGCGCTCGGCTCCGATGAAACCCGCTGGGTCGAAGCTATCATCGTCGGCGTCTGCCTGACGATCGGATGCGCGTTCCTGTTCCCTTACGTATTGGGACTGCCGATGCCGCTGTTCCCGCGTTTCCTGGTGCAGTGAGGTCGACATGCTCGAGCTGTTTCAAAATCTCGGTCTCGGCTTCTCCGTCGTATTTCAGTTTGTGAATTTCACGCTGCCGTCATGGATGGGCGGGTTCGCCGTTCCCGTCCCGATGAACATCATCTTCTGCCTGATCGGCGCACTGGTCGGCACGCTGGTCGGCGTGTTGCCGGGCATTGGTACCGTCGCCACCGTGGCGATGCTGTTGCCGATCACGTTCGGATTGCCTCCGGTCGGCGCGCTGATCATGCTCGCCGGCATCTATTACGGCGCGCAATATGGCGGCTCGACCACATCGATCCTGGTCAACATTCCCGGCGAAGCGACTTCGGTCGTGACCACGCTCGACGGTTTCCAGATGGCCAAGCAGGGCCGCGCCGGCCCGGCGCTGGCGATTGCCGCGATCGGCTCCTTCATCGCGGGCTGCGCCGCGACCGTGCTGATCGCCGTGCTCGGCGCGCCGCTGACCAAGCTCGCGCTGGCGTTCGGCCCCGCCGAATATTTCTCGCTGATGGTGCTCGGCCTGATCTTCGCGGTGGTGCTCGCCAAGGGCAGCGTGCTCAAGGCGATCGCGATGATCGCGCTCGGCATCCTGTTGTCGATGGTCGGCTCCGACATCGAAACCGGCGCCTCGCGCATGGCCTTCAACATCCCCGAGCTTGCCGACGGTCTCGGCTTTGCAACGGTGGCCATGGGCGTGTTCGGCTTTGCCGAGATCATCCGCAACCTCGATGCCGGCGCCGAGATGGACCGCAATCTGGTGCAGCAGAAGATCACCGGACTGATGCCGACCAAAAAGGACTTCATGGATTCGCTGCCGGCGATCGCCCGCGGAACGGTGCTCGGTTCGATCCTCGGCATCCTGCCCGGCGGTGGCGCGGTCATTGCCTCGTTTGCGGCCTACACCTTCGAGAAGAAGATCGCCAAGGATCCTTCGCGGTTCGGCCGCGGCGCGATCGAAGGCGTTGCGGCGCCGGAAAGCGCCAACAACGCGGCGGCGCAGACCTCGTTCATCCCGCTGCTCACGCTCGGCATCCCGCCGAATGCGGTGATGGCGCTGATGGTCGGCGCCATGACCATTCACGGCATCGTGCCCGGTCCGCAGGTGATGCAGAAGCAGCCCGAGCTGGTCTGGGGCATGATCGCCTCGATGTGGATCGGCAATCTGATGCTGATCATCATCAACCTGCCGCTGGTTGGCGTCTGGGTGCGCCTGTTGCGCGTGCCCTACCGGCTGATGTTCCCCTCGATCGTGGTGTTCTGCGCAATCGGCATCTACTCCATCAACAACGCACCCATGGACGTCGTTCTCGCCGGCATCTTCGGCCTGGTCGGATATTGGCTGATCAAGCACGAATTCGAGCCGGCGCCGCTGCTGCTCGGCATGGTGCTGGGACCGCTGATGGAGGAGAATTTGCGCCGGGCGCTGCTGATCTCGCGCGGCGACTGGAGCGTGTTCATCACCCGTCCGCTGTCGGCCGTGCTGATGGCGGCCGCCGCGGGCCTGCTGGTGCTGGCGGTGCTGCCCAACTTGCGCAAGAAACGCGCCGAGGTGTTCGTGGAATCCGAGGGCTGAGCCGCTCCAGAAATCGCAGGACAGACCAGGGGCGGGATCAAAAGTTCCGCCCTTGTTGTTTATGGGTAAAACCCACACTTTTGGCTGTATAATTGTCCGGCCGGGCCCGAATCGGAGCTATCGAAGCCGCTTGGGTTCGCACCTCGTGGTCCCGCAAAAGGCACGCCATGAACCAGTACCACGATCTGCTTGAACGCATCCTCGCCGATGGCGCGCAGAAGCACGACCGCACCGGGACCGGCACGCTGTCGATCTTCGGTCACCAGATGCGCTTCAACCTGGCGGCGGGCTTTCCGATGCTGACCACCAAACGGCTGCCGTTGAAGGCGATCGTGCATGAGCTGCTCTGGTTCCTGAAGGGCGACACCAACGTCAAATATCTGCAGGACAACGGCGTCAGCATCTGGGACGAATGGGCCGACGAGAACGGCGACCTCGGGCCGGTCTACGGCTCGCAGTGGCGCTCGTGGCCCGCGCCGGACGGGCGCGAGATCGATCAGATCGCCAACGTCGTCGAGATGATCAGGAAGAACCCGGACTCGCGGCGGCTGATCGTCAGCGCCTGGAATCCGGCCGAAGTCGACAAGATGGCGCTGCCGCCCTGCCACTGCCTGTTCCAGTTCTATGTCGCGAACGGCAAATTGTCGTGCCAGCTCTACCAGCGGTCCGGCGACGTGTTCCTCGGCGTCCCCTTCAACATCGCCTCTTACGCGCTGCTCACCATGATGGTGGCGCAGGTGACGGGGTTGAAGCCGGGCGATTTCGTGCATTCGCTCGGCGACGTCCATCTCTATTCCAATCACCTCGAGCAAGCGCGGTTGCAGCTGACGCGGCCGACCCGGCCGCTCCCGGCGATGCAGATCAATCCTGACGTCAAGGACATTTTCGGCTTCCGCTACGAGGACTTCAAACTCGAGGGCTACGACCCGCACCCGCATATCAAGGCCAAAGTCGCGGTATGAGCGGCTGATGTCACTTACGATACGCCGCGCGCGACCTGACGAGGCGGGCCTCGTGTTCGCGCTGGTGCGCGAGCTCGCCGAATATGAAAAGCTGCTGCACGAAGTGCGCGCCACCGAGGCGGATATCGCCGAAGCGCTGTTCGGCGAGGACCCGCGGCTGTTCTGCGACATCGCGGAGTGGAACGGTGAAGTGGCCGGATTTGCGGCGTGGTTCGTCAACTTCTCGACCTTCGCCGGCCGTCACGGCATCTACCTCGAGGACCTGTTCGTGCGGCCGGCCTTGCGCGGCAACGGCATCGGCAAGGCGCTGCTCATGCATCTTGCGAGAGAGTGCGTCGCCAACGGCTGGGGCCAATTGCAGTGGGCCGTGCTCGACTGGAACACGCCGTCGATCGCGTTCTACAAATCGCTCGGCGCCGTGATGATGGACGAGTGGACGCTGTGCCGTCTCACGGGGCCGGCGCTCGCGTCCCTCGCAAAGGGTTCGCCATGACCGAGATCGTGCTGATTGCCGCGGTCGCCGACAATGGTGTGATCGGCGCGGGCGACGCAATTCCATGGCGGCTGAGAAGCGACATGCAGCGCCTCAAGGCGATGACGATCAACAAGCCCGTCGTGATGGGCCGCAAGACCTTCGCCTCGCTGAAGCGCGCGCTGCCAGGGCGCACCAATATCGTCATCACCCGCGATCCCCAATTTCAGGCCGCAGGCGCGGTCGTGACCACGTCGTTCGAGACGGCGCGCGTGCTCGCGCAGGCGGATGCGTCGCGGCGCGGCGCCGCTGACATCGCCGTGCTCGGTGGCGCGGAGATCTATGCTCAATTCCTCGGCATCGCCGACCGGCTGGAAATCACCGAAGTGCACGCGACCCCCGAGGGCGACACGCATTTCCCTGCTATCGACAAGGATGCGTGGGAGGAAGTCGCGCGGCTCCGGCACGAGGCCGGTCCGGACGACGCTGTGGCCTTCTCCTATGTGACATATCGCCGTCGAAAGCGGTCGGATTAACTGCGTTAATCAATGTTTACATTGACAAAAGCCGCCCCAAGCATAGCTGTCTCATCCAATATGCCTGCGTTGTAAGGGCAGGCCGCCTCCCTTATAAAGCCTGCCACGTTGGAGCCCGGCTTTAGGGTCCCTCCCGAGGAGAAGCGTATATGCCGTGGAAGAATCAGGGCGGGGGCCCATGGGGTTCGGGTCCGAAAGGACCATGGGGCTCCGGTCCGCAACCGGTTGGGCCAAGGCCGCCCGATCTCGAGGATCTCCTGCGGCGGGGCCAGGACCGGCTGCAGCAGCTTCTGCCCGGCGGCTATTTTTCCGGCCTCGGCATTGCGCTGATCGTGATCGGCGCGATCGCCATCTGGGGCATGTCCGGCTTCTACCGCGTGCAGTCGGAAGAGCTCGGCATCGTGCTGCGCTTCGGCAAATATGTTCGCGACGCGCAGCCCGGCCTGAACTATCACCTGCCATATCCGATCGAGAGCGTGCTGCTGCCGAAGGCGCTGCGCGTCTCCACCATCTCCATCGGGATGACCCTGATCGACGACCCCTCGCGGCGCGGCCGCACCATGCGCGACGTGCCCGAAGAAAGCCTGATGCTGACCGGCGACGAGAACATCGTCGACGTCGACTTCACCGTGCTGTGGCGCATCAAGCCGAAAGGCGCGGCCGACTTCCTCTTCAACATCCAGAATCCCGAAGGCACCGTGAAGGCGGTTGCCGAGAGCGCGATGCGCGAGGCCGTCGGCAAGGCCAACATCCAGCCGATCCTGACCGGCGCGCGCACCACCACCGAGCAGAGCGTGCAGCAGTTGATGCAGAAGACGCTCGACAATTACGGCTCGGGCATCGAGATCACCCAGGTGCAGATGCAGAAGGTCGATCCGCCCGCGCAGGTGATCAACTCGTTCCGCGACGTGCAGGCGGCGCGCGCCGACCTCGAGCGCTTGCAGAATGAGGCGCAGACCTATGCCAACCGCGTCGTGCCGGATGCGCGTGGCCGCTCGGCGCAAATCACCCAGGCGGCAGAAGGCTACAAGCAGCAGGCGGTCGCGGAAGCCCGCGGCCAGAGCTCGCGCTTTCTCAAGGTCTTTGACGAGTACGCCAAGGCCAAGGACGTCACTCGCGAGCGAATCTACCTGGAAACCATGGAGCGCATTCTCAACGGCGCCGAAAAACTGGTCTATGACGGCGGTTCGTCGGGGCAGGGCGTGGTGCCTTATCTGCCGCTCAACGAGCTGACGCCGCGGCGCCCGCCTGCGGCCACCACCGGCCAGCCGCAGCAGCAGAGTGGAGGCACGCGATGAGGTCTCCCGTCACAGGCATCGTCACGCTGATCCTCCTGTTCGTCGTCGTGATCGTCGCCTACAGCTCCGTCTTCACCGTGCAGCAGACCGAGCAGGCGCTGGTGGTGCGGCTCGGCGAGCCGGTCAAGGTGATCACCGAGCCCGGGCTGAACTTCAAGGCGCCGTTCGTCGACACCGTGATTTCGATCGACAAGCGTATCCTCGACCTGGAAAACCCGTCGCAGGAAGTGATCGCCTCCGACCAGAAGCGGCTGGTGGTTGACGCCTTCGCGCGCTATCGCATCAAGAACGCGCTGCGGTTCTACCAGAGCGTCGGCTCGATCCAGGCCGCAAACCTGCAATTGACCACGCTGCTCAACGCGTCGCTGCGCCGCGTGCTCGGCGAGGTCACCTTCATCCAGGTGGTGCGCGACGAGCGCGAGGCGCTGATGGGGCGCATCCGCGACCAGCTCGATCACGAGGCAGACGGCTACGGCATCTCCGTCGTCGACGTGCGTATCCGCCGTGCGGATCTGCCGGAGCAGAACAGCCAGGCAGTCTATCAGCGTATGCAGACCGAGCGTCAGCGCGAGGCCGCCGAGTTCCGCGCGCAGGGCGGCCAGAAGGCGCAGGAAATCCGCTCCAACGCCGACCGTGAGGCGACTGTCATCGTGGCCGAGGCGAATTCCAAAGGCGAGCAGATCCGCGGCGAGGGCGATGCCGAGCGCAACCGGCTGTTTGCCGAAGCCTATGGCAAGGATCCGGACTTCTTCGCGTTCTACCGCTCGATGTCGGCGTATGAGCAGGGGTTGAAGGGCAGCGACACCCGCTTCCTGCTCAAGCCCGATTCCGATTTCTTCCGCTTTTTCAGCAATCCGTCGGGCGCGACGGCGGCGGCACCGGCAAAGCCTTGAGATGACCAACGGCGAGGACAAAAGTCCCGCCGGCAAAACGACAAAGGGGAGGTTCCAGTCCGATGAGGTCCATTGCGTTTACCGACTTCCTCATCGGCTTTGGAATCCTGTTCGTGCTGGAAGGGCTGATGTTCGCGGCAAGTCCGGCCTGGATGCGCAAGGCGATGAAAAGCGCGCTGGCGATGCCCGACAACATGCTCCGCGCCGTCGGTATCGGCTCGGCGGTTGCCGGCCTGATCCTGATCTGGGTGGTCCGCCGGCCGATCTGACGAAACGCGGTTTCTACGCGATCGTGAGGGCTTATCGTCGGCTTTTTGCCGTATTAGATAAGCAATGAGATTAAGATTCTTGGCCGCGATAATGTGAGCCGGCCTGCTTGCACCGCGGCCCCGTTCGGGCGCAGTGTGACAGGACATTCCGACACCGCTGGAGAAGAGCCGACATGACCGCTGTCACAACAGCCCTGAGCCGACGCCTGCGCCCGCTGCTGGCGGCGGCCTGTCTTGGCGCGGCATCGACGCTGATCGCGGCACCGGCGCTGGCGCGCGGCCCCGAGGGCATCGCCGACGTCGCCGAGAAAGTGATCGACGCGGTGGTCAACATCTCGACCTCGCAGACGGTGGAGGCCAAGGCCGGCGGTGACGGCCGCGGCGCGGTGCCGCAGTTGCCGCCGGGTTCGCCGTTCGAGGAGTTTTTCGAGGACTTCTTCAAGAACCGCCGGGGCGGCAAGGGCGGCGGCGACCTTCAGCCGCACAAGACCAATTCGCTCGGGTCCGGCTTCATCATCGATACCGCCGGCATCGTCGTCACCAACAATCACGTCATTGCGGACGCCGACGAGGTCAACGTCATCATGAATGACGGCACCAAGATCAAGGCCGAGGTCGTCGGCATCGACAAGAAGACCGATCTCGCGGTCTTGAAGTTCAAGCCGCAGAAGCCTCTGGTCGCGGTGAAGTTCGGCGATTCCGACAAGCTGCGGCTCGGCGACTGGGTGGTCGCGATTGGCAACCCGTTCAGCCTCGGCGGCACGGTGACGGCGGGCATCGTCTCGGCCAAGAATCGCGACATCTCGTCCGGTCCCTATGACAGCTACATCCAGACCGACGCCGCCATCAACCGCGGCAATTCCGGCGGCCCGCTGTTCAACCTCGACGGCGAGGTGATCGGCGTCAACACGCTGATCATCTCGCCCTCCGGCGGTTCGATCGGCATCGGCTTCGCGGTGCCGTCGAAGACGGTCGCGGGCGTGGTCGACCAGCTGCAGAAATTCGGCGAGCTGCGCCGCGGCTGGCTCGGCGTCAGCATCCAGAACGTGACCGACGAGATCGCCGAGAGTCTCAATATCAAGCCGGCGCGCGGCGCGCTGGTCGGCAAGGTCGATCCCAACGGCCCGGCCAAGACCGCCGGCATCGAAACCGGCGACGTCGTGGTGAAGTTCGACGGCAAGGACATCAAGGAGCCGAAGGATCTGTCGCGCATCGTCGCGGATACGGCGGTCGGCAAGGACGTCGACGTGGTCGTCATCCGCAAGGGCGCCGAGGAAACCCGCAAGGTCACGCTCGGACGGCTCGAGGACAACGACAAGGCGCAGCAGGCCGCGCTGAAAAAGGACGAGCCGGCCGAGAAGCCGGTGACGCAGAAGGCGCTCGGGCTCGATCTGGCGACGCTGAGCAAGGATCTGCGCACCCGCTACAAGATCAAGGACAGCGTCAAGGGCGTGCTGGTCACCGGCGTCGACGCTGCCTCCGATGCCGCCGAGAAGCGGCTCTCCGCGGGCGATGTCATCGTCGAGGTGGCGCAGGAGGCGGTGGCAAGCGCCGCCGACATCAAGAAGCGCGTCGACCAGCTCAAGAAGGACGGCAAGAAGTCGGTGCTGCTGCTGGTCTCCAACGCCGACGGCGAGCTGCGCTTCGTGGCGCTGGGCGTGCAGTAGGTTCGCTTCAGACCCTCGCTCTATCCAAATCGTCATGGCCGGGCTTGTCCCGGCCATCCACGTTTTTCGCAATCACTAAGTGAAGACGTGGATGCCCGGGTCAAGCCCGGGCATGACGACCGAGTGAGATGTCAAGCGTCCACAAACTCTTCGCGCCGATACCCCTGCGCATACAACAGCGCAGTGAGATCGCCGTATCGATCCGCGCGGCGGCCGCGGCGGCAACCGCGGGCTTGGCGTGATAGGCGACGCCGAGCCCCGCATTCTGGATCATGCCGAGATCGTTGGCGCCGTCACCCGCGACCATGGTGTCGATGTCGTCGAGGTCGAAGGTTTCGGTGAGCTCGATCAGTGTGGCGAGCTTGGTCGCGCGGCCGAGGATCGGCCCCTTCACCTCGCCGGTGAATTTGCCGTCACGGACGATGAGCTCGTTGGCGCGGTTCTCCTGGAAGCCGATCATCGCCGCGACCGCATTGGTGAACAGCGTGAAGCCGCCCGAGATCAGGCAGCTATAGGCGCCATGCGCGCGCATGGTCATGACCAGCTCGCGCCCGCCTGCTGTAGCCGTGATGCGCGTCTTCAGGACTTCGTCGACCACGCTGACGGAGAGGCCCTTGAGCAGCGCGACGCGCTCGCGCAACGCCGGCTCGAACTCGATCTCGCCGCGCATGGCGCGCCCGGTGATTTCGGCGACGTGCGCCTTCAGCCCGACGAAGTCGGCAAGCTCGTCGATGCACTCCTGGCCGATCATGGTGGAATCCATATCGGCCAGAAAAAGCTTCTTGCGCCGGGTCGCGATCGGCTGCACGACAATGTCGATCGGCAGGTCGCCGCGCGCCGCGCGGAGCCGCTCGGAGATGGCGCGGATGTCGTCCTTGCTGTTTGTCGGTGCGTCGAATGGAATGTCGGCCGCGACTTCGTCCCACAGCCAATGCGCGGGACCGGCCGAAGGCAGCACCGCGCGCGCGCCGTCGAGGATGGTGGAATCGAGCGCGGGGTTGTTGGGATTGCAGATCAGCGTGGCGACGAGAGACATCGGGTGATTTCGAAAGGAGCCAGCAAGGCCGTGCTTATCGCAGGGCCGACCGCCAGCGGCAAGTCGGCGCTGGCGCTCAAGCTTGCCGAAAAGCACGGCGGCATGGTGATCAACACCGATTCCATGCAGGTCTATCGCGATCTGCGGGTGCTGACGGCGCGGCCGACGCCCGAAGAAGAGGCGCTGGTGCCGCACCGGCTGTACGGCCATGTCGATGCCGCCGTGAATTTCTCCGCCGGCAGTTTTGTTGCCGATGCGGCAAAGGCGCTCGGCGAGGCGGGCGCGCAAGGCCGCATGCCGATCTTCGTCGGCGGCAGCGGACTCTATTTCAAGGCCATCACGCGGGGGCTGTCGGCTGTGCCGCCGATTCCGTCGGAGGTGAGGGACGGCGTGCGCGCGCGGCTCGATCGCGACGGCGTCGAGGCGCTGCATGCCGAGCTGGCGCGGCGCGATCCTGGCTCGGCCGAACAACTCAAGCCGCGCGATCGCACCCGTATCGCGCGTGCGCTCGAGGTTGTGGAAGCAACCGGCCGTTCGCTCACCGATTGGCATCGCGAGGGGTTGCCACCGATCTTGCCTGCGGGAGAGTTCGTCGCACTGTTCCTCGCGCCCGAGCGCGAACAGCTCTATGCGCGCATCGATGCGCGGTTCGATGCGATGCTGAAAGCCGGCGCGCTGGAGGAGGTCGCCGCGTTGAGTGCGCGCAATCTCGGCCCGCTATTGCCGGCGATGAAGGCCCATGGCGTGCCGGCGCTGATGCGGCATCTCAACGGCGAGATCGCGCTGGATGAGGCCGCAGAGATCGGCCGCGCCGACACCCGCCATTACGCCAAGCGGCAGTTCACCTGGTTCAGGCACCAGTTGCCGGAGTTCGAGTGGGTGCAGCCGGAAGCGGCGAGAGAGTGGCTTGATCGTCGGACCTCACCCTGAGGAGCCGCGAAACGGCCTCTCGAAGGGTGAGCCCCGGGGGCCTCATGGTTCGAGACGCGCTAACGCGCTCCTCACCATGAGGGTCTCAATGACGCTCTTTTGTGCCGGTGCAGCATTTTCGCACTCGCCGAACGCTGCGAACCCAGCTAAAGTGACCAAACATAGGCCGAATGGCCCCGCGCCTTGACATTTGGGTGCTGGTGGCTATGTTCGCGCAACCTTTGGGAAGTATGAGCGGTCCGATGCGTAATATTATTACCAAACTCCTTATCGTCGTCGTACCCAGGCGCATCGCCGGGGGTGGCTGAACGCCATCCAAATTCGGGCGGTGCGCATGGGGCCTCTTGGGGCCCTTTTTTATTTTCCGAAGCAGAGAGCCAGGCGGCCCAGGCCGTAGCGATCCAGGAAGCAGACCATGAGTGAGAAAAGCCACGATCCGAACCAGATGACCGGCGCCGCGATGATCGTCCGCGCGCTCATCGATCACGGCGTGAAGCATCTGTTCGGCTATCCCGGCGGCGCCGTGCTTCCGATCTATGACGAGATATTCCAGCAAGACGCGGTGCAGCACATCCTGGTGCGGCACGAGCAGGGCGCGGGCCATGCCGCCGAGGGCTATGCGCGTTCGACCGGCAAGCCAGGCGTGGTTCTGGTGACCTCTGGTCCCGGCGCCACCAACATGGTGACGCCGCTGACCGACGCGCTGATGGATTCGATTCCGCTGGTCTGCATCACGGGGCAGGTGCCGACGCATCTGATCGGCAACGACGCGTTCCAGGAATGCGACACCGTCGGCATCACGCGGCCCTGCACCAAGCACAACTGGCTGGTGCGCGACGTCAACGACCTCGCCAAGGTGCTGCACGAGGCCTTCTATGTCGCAACAACCGGCCGGCCCGGCCCGGTCGTCGTCGACGTGCCCAAGGACGTGCAGTTCGCCACAGGCACCTACCATCCGCCGCGCAAGTCGGACGTGCACATCTCCTACGCGCCGCGCGTGAAGGGCGACGCCGCGCAGATCCGCAAAGCCGTGGCGCTGCTCGCGAACGCGAAGCGGCCGGTGATCTATTCGGGCGGCGGCGTCATCAATTCCGGCCGCGAGGCCTCGAAGCTGCTGCGCGAGCTGGTCGAGGTCACCGGCTTTCCCATCACCTCGACCCTGATGGGGCTGGGCGCCTATCCGGCTTCCGGCAAGAACTGGCTCGGCATGCTCGGCATGCACGGCACTTACGAAGCCAACATGACGATGCATGATTGCGACGTCATGCTGTGCGTCGGCGCGCGGTTCGACGACCGCATCACCGGCCGCACCGACGCGTTCTCGCCGGGCTCGAAGAAGATCCACATCGACATCGACCCGTCATCGATCAACAAGAACATCCGCGTCGACGTGCCGATCATCGGCGATTGCGCCAACGTGCTCGGCGATTTCTTGACCGTGTTCAAGGCGGAAGCGAAGAAGCCCGACATCAAGGCGTGGTGGCAGCAGATCGCGACATGGCGCGCGCGCAATTCGTTGTCCTACAGGAAGAACAACGAGATCATCCTGCCGCAATATGCGATCCAGAAGCTGTTCGAGGCGACCCGCGGCAAGGACACCTACATCACGACCGAAGTCGGCCAGCATCAGATGTGGGCCGCGCAGTTCTTCGGCTTCGAGGAGCCGCACCGCTGGATGACATCCGGCGGGCTCGGCACCATGGGTTACGGTCTGCCGGCGGCGTTGGGCGTGCAAGTCGCCCATCGCGACAGCCTCGTCATCGACATCGCGGGCGACGCCTCGGTGCAGATGACCATGCAGGAAATGTCGACGGCCGTGCAGCACGAACTGCCGATCAAGATCTTCATCCTGAACAACCAGTACATGGGCATGGTGCGGCAATGGCAGCAGCTGTTGCACGGCAACCGATTGTCGCACTCCTACACCGAGGCGATGCCGGACTTCGTCAAGCTCGCGGAGGCCTATGGCTGCGTCGGCATCCGGGCGATCAAGCCCGCCGATCTCGACGGCGCGCTCAAGGAGATGATCAAGGTCAGGCGGCCGGTGCTGTTCGATTGTCGCGTGGCAGCGCTGGAAAACTGCTTCCCGATGATCCCCTCCGGCAAGGCGCATAACGAGATGCTGTTGCCGGAGCAGGCGACGGATGAAGCGACCGCGTCCGCCTTCGCCGGCGGCAAAGCGCTGGTGTGAACATGTTCGACCTCAGGGAGCTCGAACGCGCGCATGAGATCGTAGGCGCCGCGGTGCCGCCCACCCCGGCGCATGTCTGGCCGCTGCTTGCCGAGCGGGTTGGCGCGCATGTCGTGGTCAAGCATGAGAACCACACGCCGACCGGCGCCTTCAAGGTGCGCGGCGGCCTGATCTATCTCGACCGGTTGAAGCGCGCGCGGCCCAACGTATCAGGCATCATTTCGGCGACCACCGGTAATCACGGCCAGAGTCTCGCGTTCGCGGCAAACCGTCACGGCGTGCCGGCGGTGATCTACGTTCCCAAGGGCAACTCGGTCGAGAAGAACCGCGCCATGCGCGCATTTGGCGCCGAGTTGGTCGAGCATGGCGAGGATTTCCAGACCGCGCGCGAGGAAGCCGTGCGCCACGCGCAGTTCGCCGGCCTGCACATGGTGCCGTCGTTCCACCCCGATCTCGTTCTCGGGGTTGCGACCTACGCGCTCGAGCTGTTCCGGAGCGCGCCCGATCTCGACGTGCTCTACGTTCCAATCGGTCAGGGCTCCGGTATCTCGGCCTGCATCATGGCGCGCGACCTCCTCGGCCTGAAGACCGAGATCGTCGGCGTGCAGTCGACCGAAGCGCCATCCTATGCGCTGTCGTTTGCGGCGGGCCGGGTCGTGACCACGGAAACCGCCAACACCCGTGCCGACGGCGTGGCGACGCGCTTCCCGGATGCGGACGCGGTCGCGATCATCGTCAAGGGCGCTTCGCGCGTCGTGCAGGTCACGGACGACGAGGTCGGCGCCGCGATCAGGGCCTATTGGACCGACACGCACAACCTCGCCGAGGGCGCGGGTGCAGCGCCGCTCGCGGCTGCGCTGCAGGACAAAAAGAAGCTCGCGGGAAAACGCGTCGGCTTGATCCTGACCGGCGGCAATATCGATTTCGATCTGTTCCAGAGGTGGGTCGCGACGGACGCCGCGCCGGCGGCGACAGCGAGGGCCGTGGCATGAGTGCGCGAAAAACAGAAGGTGGTCATGGCCGGGCTTGTCCCGGCCATCCACGTCTTTCTTGTTGTGGAGCCGAAGACGTGGATGCCCGGCTCAAGGCCGGGCATGACGAATGAGAGATTTGGGGACTTGAAATGAACCAGCCCGCATCGGCCTATTTTCTCGAAGATCGCCACGATCCGACCGAGACGCACACGCTCTCGGTCCTCGTGCAGAACGAGCCCGGCGTGCTCGCGCGCGTGATCGGGCTGTTCTCCGGCCGCGGCTACAACATCGAAAGCCTCACGGTTTCGGAAACCGAGAGCCAGAAACATCTCTCGCGCATCACCATCGTCACCACGGGCACGCCCGACGTGATCGAGCAGATCAAGCATCAGCTCGACCGCATGGTGCCGGTCTATCGCGTCGTCGACATGACCCTTTCCGGGCGGTCGATGGAGCGTGAACTTGCGATGGTAAAGGTGCGCGGCACCGGCGACAACCGGGTCGAGGCGCTGCGCCTGGCGGACGCCTTCCGCGCGCGCGTCATCGACGCGACCACGGAAAGCTTCGTGTTCGAGATCACAGGCAATACCGCGAAAATCAACCAATTCATCGACCTGATGCGCCCGCTCGGCCTGGTCGAGGTCTCCCGCACCGGCGTCGCCGCGATCGGCCGCGGACCAGAGGGGATGTGAACCATGCTGTCGCGCGACTGGTACTACAATCAACGGGGACGGATCGGGCTCGATACCGCCGTCGCCGCGATCTACGACCGGCATGACGACAGCGACATCCGCGCCCGTGCCGCGTTGAAAATGTTGGGCGTGGAAAAGGGCTGGCGCGTCGCCGATATCGGCTGCGGCAATGGCGTGCTCGCCACCGAAGCGGCGCTGATGGGCGCCGAGGTCGACGCGGTCGACATTTCGCCGGCGATGCTGGCATTGGCGCAGGTCTACGCCCACGACCGCCGCGCGCACATCCGCACCCAGCCTGCGGGCCTGCTCAGCTTCGCCTACCAACCGAATTCCTACGACCTGATCGTCAGCGAGTTCACGCTGCACCATCTGCCGGATTTCTGGAAGGCGGTGGCGATGTCGCGCATCTTCGGCGCGCTCAAGCCGGGCGCCAATTTCTATTTGCGCGACATCGTGTTCGTCAGCATGCCTGACGGCAGCGAGCGCGACGTGGAGCAATGGGCCGACTTCCACATCAAGAACCACGATTTCGAGCGCGACAGCGTCGTCACCCACATGCGCGACGAATATTCCACCTTCGGCTGGGTGATGGAGCGGATGCTGACGGAGGTCGGCTTCGAACTGGTCGCGGTTGATTATCACGCGCCGATGCACGGCACGTATCTGCTGCAGAAACCGAAGCCCGGCGGGCAGGGCTAGAAAAGAAAAACAATGAAACCCGCCGACGTCTGCATCGCCGTCCTGGTGGCGGTCATCTGGGGGCTTGCCTTTGTCGCGAGCCGGCGCGCGCTCGACGAGTTCTCGCCGGAGCTGATGACGACGCTGCGCTTTGCGATCGCGGCGGTGCCGTGCCTGTTCGTGCGCAAGCCCGACGTCTCATGGCCGCTGTTGATCGCGATCAGCTTCTCGCTGTTCCTCGGTCAATTCCTGGCGCAGGCCTTCGCCATCGCCCATGGCGTGCCGGTCGGTCTCTCCAGCGTGATCGTGCAGAGCCAGGCGCTGTTCACGATTGCCTTCGCCGCGCTGATTTTCCGCGAGCTGCCGACCGCCATGCAAGGCATGGGCATCGCCATTGCCACGGTCGGCCTGCTGATGATCTGCGGCACCGTCGGATATGATTTCAGCGTCGGGGCCTTCGCCATCATCATGATCTGCCCGATCAGCTTTGCGATCGGCAATCTCTTGCTGCGGCGGGCGCATGGCGCCCCGATGTTCGATCTGTTCGCCTGGCTCTGCCTCACCGCGGCGGTGCCGCTGGCAGTGATCGCCCTCATCAGCAACGGCCCCGCGCCGACCTGGCACGAACTCACACAGGCGTCGCCGATCGGCATCGTCTGCATGCTCGCGCTCGGCGGTCTCTCGACCAGCATCGCCTATTGGCTGTGGGGCCGGCTGCTCCGCGATTATCCGGCGGCGCAGGTCGTGCCGTTCGCGCTGCTGGTGCCGTTCGTCGGCGCCGGCGCCTCCGCGATCGTATTCGGCGAAAAGTTCGGGCCGCTGCGGCTCGCCGGCATGGTCACCGTCATCGGCGGCATCGCCGTCATGCTGTTGGCCAAGCGTCCGCGCGTCCTGCCGGAAGCCGCGGGAGCATGACGCATGTCGCAGCTCCTGCTCGCCTTCGTCGTGTTCGCCGCGGTGATGTTCTTCACGCCGGGCCCAAACAACATCATGGTGCTGTCGTCGGGCCTGACCTACGGCTTCCGCCGCACCATGCCGCATATTCTCGGCATCACCTTCGGCTTTGCCTTCATGGTCGGCGCGGTGGGCCTTGGCTTCGGCACCGTCTTCCTCGCCTTCCCGGTCCTGCAGACCATCCTGAAATATGCCGGCGCGGGCTATCTGGTCTATCTCGCCGCCGCGATTGCGATGTCGGGTCCACCCAAGCCGGGCGAGGCTGGAAAGGGGCCGATGACGTTCTTCGGCGCGGCGATGTTTCAGTGGGTCAACGTCAAGGGCTGGGTGATGGTGATCGGCACCATCACCGCCTATGCGGCGATCGCCGCGTTTCCCTGGAATATCGCGATCCAGGCTGCCCTCAGCCTTGCGATGGGCATCGTCTCGACCTCGATCTGGACCTTGTTCGGCTCTGCGCTGCGCCCGGTGCTGACCTCGCCGGTAGCGGTCCGAGCCTTCAACATCGTCATGGCGATCCTGCTGCTCGCCTCCCTCATTCCGGTCTTCCTGGAAGCATGAGGCGAGACCAAACCATGCGAGAAGGGGGTTTCCACAGGATACCGAAAATGCTCTAGACAACGCCGGAAATTCTCAAAGGCAGCCGGCTGTCCCATCCACCTAAGCGCCTGACCAACCGGCCGATTTGGCCACCACGAGGAAACGACCATGCGTGTTTATTACGATCGCGACGCCGACCTGAACCTGATCAAGGGCAAGAAAGTCGCCATCGTCGGCTATGGCAGCCAGGGCCACGCCCATGCGCTGAACCTGAAGGATTCCGGCGTCAAGGACGTCTCCATTGCACTGCGCAAGGGTTCGGCCTCGGCCAAAAAGGCCGAAGCCGCCGGCTTCAAGGTGCTCGAAGTGGCGGACGCCGCCAAATGGGCCGACCTCGTGATGATGCTGACCCCGGACGAGCTGCAGGGCGATATCTATCGCGAGCACCTCCACGACAACATGAAGAAGGGGGCCGCGCTGGTGTTCGCCCACGGCCTCAACGTCCACTTCAATTTGCTCGACCCGCGCCCCGACCTCGACGTGCTGATGATCGCCCCGAAAGGTCCCGGCCACACCGTGCGCTCGGAATATCAGCGCGGCGGCGGCGTGCCCTGCCTGATCGCGATCGCCAAGGACTCCTCCGGCAACGCCCACGATCTCGGCCTGAGCTACGCCTCGGCGATCGGCGGCGGCCGCGCCGGCATCATCGAGACCTCCTTCAAGGAAGAGTGCGAGACCGATTTGTTCGGCGAGCAGGTCGTGCTCTGCGGCGGCCTGGTCGAACTGATCAAGGGCGGTTACGAGACGCTGGTCGAAGCCGGCTACGCGCCGGAGATGGCCTATTTCGAGTGCCTGCACGAGGTGAAGCTGATCGTCGACCTCATCTATGAAGGCGGCATCGCCAACATGAACTACTCGATCTCCAATACCGCCGAATACGGCGAATACGTCTCCGGCCCGCGCATCGTCACTGCCGAGACGAAGGCCGAGATGAAGCGCGTGCTCGCCGACATCCAGTCCGGCAAGTTCGCGCGCGACTGGATGCTGGAGAACAAGGTCAACCAGACCTCGTTCAAGGCCACCCGCGCCAAGCTCGCCACCCATCCGATCGAGCAGGTCGGCGAGAAGCTCCGCGACATGATGCCGTGGATCAAGAAGGGCGCGCTGGTCGACAAGACGAAGAACTAGGCGACACCGAAAATTAAAGCCTGATCGCTACAAGCAAAGGCGAGATCGCAAACGCGGTCTCGCCTTTTTCGTCTCCCGAAGCATTGCGGCTTCATTCAAATTCTTCGCTGCGGCCTTTCCGCGAAGAAATGAGACTTAAACCACATTCTTGATCTGAAGCGCTTCGCGCGAAATCTCGCGTGCGGAAATCTCAACTGCTTCAAGTAGAAAGATTCGGGCGCTCATCCGGATTCTCGTCTCAGGCGATCAGATAAATCGGACTCGACCACGCCTGATGGCCATCGGCCTGGGTCACCCGAAGATAAACCGGAAGATCAGCGCCGCCGGCAAAACTCACGGTGTGATCGAGCGTCACCTTGCGATTCCAGTCCGCTTCGGGGAGGCGATAGACGCTGAGCTGTCGCCCGAGGCCGCCACCATCGAAGGCGCGCGTCTCGTCCGCGAGATCAGCAAGGTCGACCTTGCCCGATACGATGTTGGTCTCGACCTCGAGCGAGCCCTGATCGGCCCGCTCAAGCCAGAGGTCGATGCCCGCCAGATTGCCCGTGGTGACCGATGTCCAGGCCAGCGCCGTTCCCGGCGCCGTCTCCGCCACGATCCGTTCCGGATTGAGGAAATTGACGGCCGCGAACCGCTCGATGCGGTTTCCGCTTACGGTCAGCTTGCCCTGCCACAGCGTCTCGCGGCCGCGGCCGCGATACTCGGCGCCCTGCCACAGCACGCGCACGCGCCGTCCGAGATCGGCGGCGCGATAGGGACGGACGGTTTGCGCGACCTTCGCCCCGTGCATCACGTCGACCCGCTCGACCGGCGCGGTCCCGATCACTTCCGCCGACAGGCGCATCGGCACGCGGCCGGGACGGATGATGTCGCCCATCGTCGCGCGCTGCACCGCGGATTCGCTGCGCCGGCCCGAGCAATGGATCATCGGAGAATCCTGTGACGGGCTGATCGAAATTGGCGTGGAGATCCATAAAAATCCGCGCCCCGGTCGTGCCGTAGTGCCGCCGCTGCCGCAACGCCTCGAACAGCGCATCGCGCGTCAATTCCGGCATGAAATAGCAGGTGAGGCCGCCGATCGCGCCAAAGCTCGACGCGCCCGGACGGGTCGCGCCGGGCCGCCCCTTGTGGTCGTCGCTGTGACAGACCACGCCGACGCGGAATCCCTTCTCGAACGCGTCGTGCAGCAGCCATTCGAAGGTGCCCCAGGTCGAGTGCACCTCGACCGCGCGCTCCAGACGTCCATCGTGGGCATATTTGAGGTCGGCGTAGCGGCCGCCGACATGGGCGATGACGATGGCGTCCTCGCCTTCGAGCGCACGGAACAGCTCGTCGGCGGTGTAGATCGCCTCGGTCGAGGTCTGCCCTTGCACGAGGATGTGCGAGGAGCGCCGGATCGGGCGGCCCTCGCGGCGGTAGAAGATGTTGCGATCGCCGCCCATGCCGGTGTTGCCCGACCATTCGTAGCCGGGAAGGCAGACGAACCGGCCGGGCGCGTCGAACGCCGCCGTGAGCCGGTTGAGTTCTTCCCAAAACGCGTCGGTGATCTGGAAGTCGTTGCCCTGATGGCCGACCATGTCGATGAAGGCCGCATCGCGCGCGTAGCGGAAATAGGCCTCGGCCGTTCCCATGCCGATGGTTTCGCCGCTCTGTCCGTGCAGATCGCCCCAATAGCGGCGCAGCGTTGCCTGTTTCACCACGCGCAGCGGATTGGCGCGCGCGAGCTCCTTGCCATCAGCCATCAGGCGAAGCTCGATATCGCCTTCGGCATCCGCGATCAGATTCTCGACGACACGTGGACCGTCGCCATTCCTGATGTCGAGCTTCGCCGGCAGGCCGCGCAGCGGCTGCGAAGCGACCAGCTCGAAACTCGCTTTCGCGTCGGCAGTGGGATTTCCCCACTTGTCTTCGGCGACGACGGCGAGGCGAAACGGCTCGCCTGTTATCGCCAGCGACGGCAGGATCGCCTTCCAGCTTGCGGCCGGTCCCGGCACGAGATCGAAGGCGGGCTGCACCGGCAATTCGCAGAATTCGTAAGTGGCGAACGCATCGACCGAGGTCTTCAGCTCGACGCTGGCTTCGACATTGGTCTGCAGGCGGTAGCCCGGCGAGCCCTGCCTGCGATCGCCGAGGCGTATCGTCAGCGTGTCGCCGGCGCGCAGATAGCCGCGCCCGACGCGGATCAGCAGCGTGTTGGCATAGGGCCGCACATTGAGCCGGTCGAACCACACTTCGAGTTTGGCGCCGTTGCTGGCTTCGACCGTGGTGAAGTTCGCCGCCTGCGGCTTGTCGAATTGCGGCTTGCTCATGTCGGAGGTGGTGCGCCACGAGATCTTCACCATGCCGGTGTCGTCGATGCCGAAGGTCCCGGCGGTGTAGACCAGCACGAGCTCGGCAAACGAGCCCGCGACGAAAGGGCCGGCGGGGGCGAGCGCGATCGTCCCCATCCGCTCAGGGAGATAGGTTGAAAATGGCATCTGCTACTCTGCCTTGATGTTGAGATCCTTCACCAGCCGTCCGAGCTTGGCGTAATCCTCGCGAACGAGGCCTGCGAACTGCTCGGGCGTGCCGCCGATCGGCTCCTGCGCCGAGTCCTGCAGGTTCTTGCGGACATTGTCATCGGCAAGCGCCTTGCCGATCTCGCCGTTCAGGCGCTCGACAATGGCCGCGGGCGTGCCTGCCGGCACGAACACCCCCAGCCATTGCGTGAGCACAAGACCGTCGATGCCGGCCTCCTCGTAGGTGGGCACCTCCGGCAGGCTCGGCGCGCGCGTCTTGGTCGTCTGCGCCAGCAGGCGCAGCGCGCCGGCCTTGTAATGCGGCATCAGCGGCGTCGATCCGAGTGAGCCGATCTTCACATGGCCGCCGAGGAGATCGTTGATCGCCTGCCCGCCGCCGCGATAGGGCACGTGCTCGAGCTTGATGCCGGCGATCTCTGAAAACCATTGCACGGCGATGTGCTGTCCCGAACCCGCTCCGCTGCCGGTGGCATAGGGCAGGCCCGGCTGCTTCTTCGCCAGCGCAATCAGTTCCGCGAGCGAGGAGACTCCGAGCGATGGATGCACGGCCAACACGATCGGCTGGCGCGAGATCTGGATGATCGGCAGCAGGTCTTTCGAGGGATCGATATTGCTGTGATAGACGTGCGGATTGCTTGCCACCGAGTCGGTGGAGACCAGGATCGTGTAGCCGTCCGGCCTGCTCTTGGCGGCGTCCTCGATGCCGACCGTGCCGTTGGCGCCGGACTTGTTCTCGACATAGACCTGCTGGTGGAACACCCGCGACAACTGCTCGGCAATCAGCCGCGCCGCGACATCGGTCGAGCCGCCGGCCGGGAAGGGCACCACGACCCGGATCGGCCGTGTGGGCCAGGACTGCGATTGAGCGAAGCTGGATTTCGCTGTCAGCAACGGCAGCGTGGTCAGCGCGAACGCCAGAGTTCGACGGGTGATCATGGTCCGCTCCCTGTTGCAGCGAACAGTGTAGCGAAGGGCCGCTGGCTTGGCTTCAGATATCGCCGCCGGCCATTGAATATCCGCAGCGCGGAAAACCCGCCGGCTCCTTACGCGACAAATCGCCTGCGTATCCCTGCCGGTCGCTGCTTCCGGCGACCGCGCCCGGCTGCTATCGTGGTGACGATTTCAAGAAAAACGCCAGAGGAAACTGCCGAGATCGATCCCACGCTTTTAGCCCGAGGGGAGAAGCCCATGCAGCGCCGCGCCACGCCGTTCGTCCGGAGCCGTTTCACCCATACTCGCCGCGAAGCTCGCGCTTTCGGCAACCGTGCTGGCGCTCTCGGCCGCGCCCGCCCTGGCGCAGAAGAAATATGACACCGGCGTCACCGACACCGAGATCAAGATCGGCAACATCATGCCCTATTCGGGGCCGGCGTCGGCCTACGGCATCATCGGCAAGACCATGAGCGCCTATTTCCGCATGATCAACGACAATGGCGGGGTCAACGGCCGCAAGATCAACTTCATCACCTATGACGACGCCTACTCGCCGCCCAAGACGGTGGAGCAGGCGCGCAAGCTGGTCGAGAGCGACGAGGTGTTTCTGATCTTCGCTTCGCTCGGCACCGCGCCGAACGCGGCGATCCAGAAATACATGAACAACATGAAGGTGCCGCAGCTCTTCGTCGCCACCGGCGCCTCACGCTGGGGCGATCCCGAGCATTTCCCGTGGACCATCGGCTGGCAGCCGAACTACCGCGCCGAGGGGCGGGTCTATGCCACTTACATCCTGCAGCATCATCCGACCGCGAAACTCGGCGTGCTCTACCAGAACGACGATTTCGGCAAGGACTATGTGCTCGGCCTGAAGGACGTCTTGCGCGACAAATACGACAAGATGGTCGTGAGCGAGATTTCCTACGAGATTGCGATGCCGACGGTGGATTCGCTTGTCGTGGCGATCAAGAGCATGAACCCCGACATCTTCATCAACGTCGCCACGCCGAAATTCGCGGCGCAGGCCATCAAGAAGGTCGCCGAGCTCGGCTGGCACCCGATCCATATCATGACCAACGTCTCGGCCTCGGTCGGCGCGGTGCTGAGGCCCGCAGGCCTGGAGAACTCGAAGGGTATCCTCAGCGCCGGCTACCAGATGGACGTCACCGATCCGCAATGGGATTCCACCCCCGGCATGAAGCGCTTCCGCGCCTTCATGGCGAAGTATTATCCGGAGGCCGACAGGGCCGAGAGCGGGCCGTTGACCGCCTGGAACACCTCCACCGCGCTGGTCGAGGTGCTCAGGCGCTGCGGCGACAATCTCACGCGCGAGAACGTGATGAAGATCGTGGCCAACATGGACTTCGAGATCGACACCTACATCCCCGGCATCCGCATCAAGACCACGCCGACGGATTTCTATCCGATCGAGCAGGTGCAGATGATGAAGTTCACCGGCGAGAAGTGGGAGCTGTTCGGCCCGATCATCGACGGCCACGCGGAGTAGGGCGGGGCGCGCGTTACTTCAGGGCCTCGCGAAGCTTCGCCGCGACCTGTTCATATGCCTCAGGATCGGCCTGTTTCAGCGATACAAGATCCGCGGAGATGCGATCGAGGCGTCGTGCTGCGGCCTTTGCCTTGATGTCGTCGATCTCGCGGCGCATCTCGGCAAAATCCACGAGCGCCTTTGCATGCCGTTTCTCGTCGGGCAAGGCGGCGACGACAGCGGCAAGAGCGTCCATGACATGGCCGAGCTGACGGCCGTAGCTGTGGGCGGCGACGATCTCCCGTTCGGTGTCAGGCGCGCTTGAAATTCTGCTCGGTGATGTTGGTGACGCTGCTGAACCATCCAGGCAGGATTGGCTGCACGAGATTCTTCGGCCCCGCGAGAATGTCGAGAGGATTTGGCATGCTGCCCTTCAACCAGGACGGCCAGTCCCACATCGGTGGGCTCGAAGACTGAGGCTCGTTGCTCATGACGCGAACTCCCTTCCGCTTCCTGCGAGCTCGACCGCACGATGCCCGGTCTCGGTCGAACCGCAATTGATGAGTCCTCAGGCGCCATGCGAGCTTCGTGCCACTTGCCGGGCGGTCGCCGGGCGCAAAAGCGCTCATCGTCGCTGGATGACGTCGCCGGTCGGGCAGGTCCACGGAGGATTCCGCGCGGCCTGGCGCGAACGTACCTAAGGCATGATCCGGAAAAGTGTGCGGCGGTTTTCCGAAAAGATCATGCCCAAACAAGAACCTAAAGCGCGATGATGATTCATCCTGATCTCAACGCGCTTTAGGCCGACTTTGCCAGCGCCCTGGTCACGGCCTCGGGTTCCTTTTCGACGACCCTGAGCAGGATTCGCGCGCTGCGATCCGGCTGCCGCCGCCCCTGCTCCCAATCCCGAACTGCCGAGAGTGCAAATCCATAGGTCTGCGCGAAACTTTCCTGCGACAGCCCGAGGCGGGCACGGATCTTCTTCACATTCACCCGGCTGGGAACGTGGATTCGATAGCCGGATTTGTCCGCCGCCCCTTCAAGATAGGCCTTGGCGTCATCAAGTCCCGCCTTGATCTTGTCGAATGCGGACTTCGTCACTTTTGTCTCCGATAGTTCTTGATCATGCCATCGA
This sequence comes from uncultured Alphaproteobacteria bacterium, assembly GCA_963732085.1. Classification (GTDB taxonomy): domain Bacteria; phylum Pseudomonadota; class Alphaproteobacteria; order Rhizobiales; family Xanthobacteraceae; genus Bradyrhizobium. The sequence goes on from CAVSYJ010000006.1 coordinate 499,251, forward strand.
CCATCTTGGCCAACGCATTGCGCTCGGCTGCGGAAAGGTCGGATTTCTCGTTCTTGGCGAAGACCGCCAGTATGAAGACCGGAATGTCCTCTCCTCCAAACAGATAGATAACTCTTGCGCCGCCGCTCTTGCCACGAGATCCGAAACCAAAGCGAACCTTTCGAATACCGGCGCCACCGGGAATCAGAACACCACACTTCGGATCGGAAGCCAGCCGATCAACAATCGCGGCACGCTCGACCTGCGAAAACAGCTTCTCCGCGTCGGTGAGATAAGTCGGCGTTTCGACGACCGTATGCATCGGTGGATATACTACGGCATTGCCGTAGTTCGATCAAGCGCCTCATCCCTGCCGCGGAGGCCGGTGAAGCGGATGGTCCGCGGGGTCGCGGCCGATCTTCGGCCGCAATTCCACGAGGTCGGTGAACACGTCGGTCTGGCGGCGCAGCTCGTCGGCGATCATCGGCGGCTGGGTCGTGACGGTGGAGATGACGGTGACGCGGACGCCGCGGCGCTGCACGGCCTCCACCAGCGAGCGGAAATCGCCGTCGCCGGAAAACAGGATCATCTGGTCGATATTCCTGGCGAGCTCCATGGCGTCGACCGCGAGCTCGATATCCATGCTGCCCTTCACCCTGCGGCGGCCGCTCGCATCGGTGAATTCCTTGGCAGCCTTGGTGACGACGGTGTAGCCGTTGTAATCGAGCCAGTCGATCAGCGGCCGGATCGACGAGTACTCCTGGGTCTCGCTGAGGGCGATGTAGTAGAACGCCCGGATCACGTTGCCGCGATCCCCGAACTCCCTGAGCAGGCGCTTGTAGTCGATGTCGAAGCCGAGCGCCTTGGCGGTTGCATTGAGATTGGCGCCATCGACAAAAATGGCAATCTTGTCGGAAGATGTCGTCATCGAGGTTCCGGTGCGGCGCGCGTCAGCCGAGAATCCCGAACGATAGCGCGACCGGCGCGAGCTCGCTACCTCCGGGATTTTTTCTTCGTGGTCTTCGCAATCCGTTCGACCAGCTCGGCGATGCAGCGGCGGACCGCCCGATCGGTGATGTCGGCGTAGGAGGTCAGCAATCTGAGCACGTTCGGGTCGGTGATGAGCTTGACCGGCGCGGAGCTTGCCTTCCCTCTGCCGGATGACGTATCCGCGTGGTCGTTGAAGAGAGCGCTGATCGGGACGTTGAAGATTTCGGCGATCTGCGGCAGCCGGCCGGCGCCGACCCGGTTCACGCCCTTTTCATATTTCTGCACCTGCTGAAACGAGACGCCCAGCTTGTTCGCGAGATCGGTCTGGGACATGCCGGCGATCAGCCGGTGGGCGCGAATGGATTCGCCGACCTCGCCGTCCGCGGCGTTTGGGCTCCTTTTCTTCAGTGTTGAGCCTCGCTGCTTGTTGAACGAGCGGTCCTGAGAAAAGTCTGTCGATTTTTTCATCGGAAGCAATGTACGACCTCTGAGGGAGTTTTTTGATATCGTACAATCTTAGATACGTTTCGGGTTGAGCCGTTCTGCTCGTTTGTAGATAGTGCGGCAGACACGTTCTCCCCGTGATTTTCCGCGTGCCTGCTGCGTTTTCGGCCGATTTTCGGTACATTTGCGTACCGGCGCTCGGCCGCGCTCGGCCGATCCCGAGGAAGAAGTACCGCCTAGTCAGTTCAACACTGATGTTGAACAGCGGCACATTTTACCGCCTTCCGCAGGCTCGGGCCGGTCCGCTCTACTCGTTACTACCTGACGTAGTGAGGAGATAAGTTGTGGAACATAAGATGAGGACTATCACCCCGGACCACAATCAGATCCGCTGCGAGGTCGTGACGACGTACGAGCAGATGCTGCATGCCTATGCCATCCGCGGCATCTGCTTCATGGAGGAGCATGGCGTCAAAGCGCGGCAGACTTTCGACGGCAACGACTACCAGGCCACGCATATGATCGTCTACGCCGGCGACGAGCCGGTCGGCACCCTGCGCATCCGATGGTTCAAGGATTTCGCCAAGATCGAGCGCACCGCCTTCCGCGAGGCGTACCGCGACATCCCACGTCCTGAAGGCTGTTGCGGATTTTCGTGTTCGATCATGTCGCGCGCAAGGGTTACGACAAGGTCATCACCCACGCGCAGCCGAAATATGCGCGGCTATGGAGGATGGTTCTCGGGTTCAAGAACGTCGAGGGCAAAAAGCCGGTCTATTTCGACGGGCCACGAGGAGCCGTACATCGAACTCGTCAAGGAGCTCACTCCGCCAGCCCAACGCCATCTCGGAGCGCACGGATGCAACCGTTCTGTTCCGGACCGAGGGATACTGGGACGCGCCATCCGAGTTCGAGACTGCCGCAGCGTAACGGCAGCGGCAGAAACTTCAGCGACGCCAACTGACCAGACATTCGAAGCAGGCATTCTCGTGGACTTTTTTCGATCCCATCTGAAGCAGGTGGTCAGCATCCACCGCGTCATGTTCGAAAAGCTGCTGTTCGAGGAGGACTCGGCCGTGGGTCCGGAACTCGCCGAACTGTTCGAGGATGCCGGAAAGACCTATCTGAAGATCGCCGAGCGCATCAGCGAGCGCTGCCATTCCCGTCAGACCTATTCAAGATTGAACATTTTCCGGCACCCGGCGTCGTAGTGGCTCGGCGGATTGTTCAGTTTGAATTCGTCGCTGAACCACGGATTGTTGGGGCCAAAGATTTCGCCGAGCCAATCGAATACAAGACGAACCGGGCGGGCATGCAGACGCTCAGTGAGCGCAACAGAAAAAGCGGAACCGAAATCCTCACGCCGATTTCCAAGGGCACAAAGCAAGGATCGACAAGCGTGTAGCTGCCAAGCAACCCAATTCCGTGTCCGGCTTTCACCAGCATGCCGTAAGCAAACGAGTTGTCGCAGTAATGCGCGATGCGTCCGCGCGCCACGGCTTGCTGCCAACTATCCCACAGCCCGGTTCTTGCCGAGATAATATTCGGATTGAATGAAAAGGTGTTGCTCCAGATTGCCCGGCGTCGGCAAGCCGTGCTTGCGGATATAGTCTTTCGCGACAACGGGAATGAAATGAAGTTGACCGAGTTTTCTGAACCGAATGTCGGACGACATGCTCGGGATCAGATCCGATCATCATGTCCGTTTGATTTTCCCGAAGGTCGATCATGGTTGAGCGGATTCTTTCAGGTGTAACTGAATTTTCGGATATTGCTCCGAAAACTGCACGAGCGCGGGCGCGGCAAACAGCGCATTCAGACCATCCGTGATGCTGACGCGCACGGTGCCTTCCGCTTCACGGCTCTCCGCCTTCAGATCGCTGGTGATGGAAAAGAGCGTGTGATCGAGCCGCGACAGGGCGCGCGCGAGCGCTTCGCCCTTTTGGGTCAGCTTGACGCCGCGCGGGGTCGAGATGAAAAGCTGCGATCCCACCGCATCCTGGAGGCGCTTGACTTGCCGGCTGACCGTCGGCTGGCTCGTGTTGGTGATCTCCGCGGCCCGGTTGAACGATTTGGTCTTGGCCACGGCCAGAAAGACGCGAAGCTCGCCCCAGAATTGTCCGCTCAGAAGCGTCTCCTCATCGAGCGGGCTCTTGTTGAGCTGCTGTTCCTCATCAAACGGGAGCATGGCTTCTCCTGTCGGATCAAACATAATGTTCAGCTTATCCATTTCGAAGCAGATCAGCGAGGAATAGTTCCTATCATTCGTTTCAAGATTAAACATTTTCCTGAAGCCGGCGTCATATTCGCTCGGCGGATTGTTCAATTTGAATTCGTCGCTGAACCACGGATTACTCATTGCCAAAAATTTCACCGAGCCAATCGAACACAAGACGGACCGGGCGAGCATTCAGACGCTCAGTGAGCGCGATCAGATAGAGCGGAACGGAAATCCTCAAGCCGATCTCCAAGGGTACGGCACATGGCTCCACCAGCGTGATAGCTGCCGAGCAGCCCAATTCCAAGTGCCCGCCTTCACCAGCATGCCATATGCAAATGAATTATCGCAGTAATGCGCGATGCGTCCGCGCGCCACGGCCTGCTGCCAATCATCCCACATTCCGGTTCTTGGCGGTATAATATTCCGATTGAATGAAGACGTGCTGTTCCAGATTATCCCGCGTCGGCAGGCCATGGTTTTGAATATAGTCTTTCGCGACAACTGGAATGAAATGAAGCTGTCCGAGCTTTTCTGAATCGAATCCGGATGACTGACTCGGGATCATACTGATCATCATGTCCGCTTGATTTTCCCGAAGGTCCATCATGGTTGAGCGGACTTTTAAGATGCAATTGAATTTTCGGATATTGCTTAGAAAACCGCACCAGCGCCGGCGCGGCAAACAGCGCGTTCAGACCGTCCGTGATGCTGACGCGCACCAGACCTTCCGCTTCGCGGCTCTCCGCCTTCAAGTCACTGGTGAGGGAATGGAGAGTATGGTCGAGCCGCGACAGAGCCTGCGCGAGCGCTTCGCCCTTTTTGGTCAGCTTGACGCCCGCGAGTGTCGAGATGAAAAGCTGCGACCCCACCGCATCCTGGAGCCGCTTGACTTGCCGGCTTACCGTCGGCTGGCTCGTGTTGGTGATCTCGGCAGCCCGGTTGAACGATTTGGTCTTGGCGACGGCCAGGAAGACCCGAAGCTCGGCCCAGAATTGTCCGCTCAGAAGGGTCTCTTCATCGAGCGGGCTCTTGTTGAAGGTGCTGTTCCTCGTCGAACGGGAGCATGGTTCCCCATGGTAGTCACGACAATAATGCACAGCTTATCGGCGAATCCGGATAAAAGTCCACTCACCCATGGCGGCGTTAACGATCTTTAAGTCGCCACGCCCGTCGGCGGTGGGCCAGGCTCGACTTTGCATTCGCAGTGCTCGCACGCCTGCCGTCCCCGCCATTGCGCTTCCCGCCGTCTCGCTTAAATGGAACCCAGACACATCAGGGCGGGATAAACATGCAATCAGTCGTCATCACAGGCGCGTCCACCGGCATCGGGCATGCCTGCGCCAAATTCCTGCTGGACAAGGGTTATCGGGTGTTCGGCAGCGTCCGCAAACAGGCCGACGCCGACCGCCTGAAAGGCGAGTTCGGCGCCAATTTCACGCCGCTGCTGTTCGATGTCACCGACGAACCCGCGGTGCTGGCGGCCGCGCGCGACGTCCGCGCCGCGCTCAATGGCGAGACCTTGGCCGGCCTCGTCAACAATGCCGGCATCGCGCTCACCGGCCCGGTGCTCGAATTGTCGGCCGATGAATTCCGCCGCCAGATGGACGTCAACGTGACCGGCCCGGTCATCGCAACCCAGGCGTTCGGACCGCTGCTCGGCGTGGACAAGTCGCTGAAAGGGCCGAAAGGGCGGGTCGTGATGATCTCGTCGGTCGCCGGCAAGAACGGCAACCCGCTGACGGCGCCCTATTGCGCCTCCAAGCACGCGGTCGAGGGACTGTCCGAAAGCCTGCGCCGCGAGCTGATGCTGTTCGGCATCGACGTCATCATCGTGGCGCCGGGGCCGGTGAAGACGCCGATCTGGACCAAGGGGCAGGGCGACCTCGATACGGCGAAATACAACAACTCGCCCTACCGCGCGTCGATGCAGAAGGTCACGGCCTATATGGCGCACCTCGATTCGATCGGCCTGCCGCCGGAGAAGATCGCCGAGTGCGTCTACAATGCGTTGACCCTGCCGAAGCCGAAGACGCGCTACATGATCGCGCCGGATCCGATGCGGCACCTGATCACGCAATGGCTGCCCAAGCGCATGGTCGACAGGATCATCGCCAAGCGCGTCGGCCTGATGCCGCCAGTGGAGCGGATTTGACGTTCGCTACCCAACAGGCCGCAAACTCGCAAAGCGAACGTCAAATCCAAAGCTCCACTGGAATCAATATTTTGCTAGTGGTCCTTTGATTCCAACATTCGTAAGAGTGCCAGCTGAAATGGGATACGAATGTTGGAATCGGACCACTAGCGTGACGACGCCCAAGAGCCAATCGGAGCTGCTCGCGCTCGCTGACGACGCGCTACGCAGCCAGCCCGGCTGCGAGACCGCGCGCGTTGTTGCGCTCGCGCCGTTGCCGCACGCGCGCAGCGGCCGCAACTGGGAAATCCCCAACGTGGTGCTCGGCGACAGCCTGATCAGCGACGTCGACCGCGCCGTCATGTCCGTGCATCATCAGCTCGGGCGCAAGTTTCATCTGGTCGAGGATTAAATGCGCGCGACTTCCCCAGAACGGACCGCCGCCCCAACGATCCCATTACGTTCCTGAATTGGCCCATAGCCGCGATATGCAGCGGCGGTACTGATCCAACTTCCGTTGCCAGTCGCCTGGTATGAAATGGTGGTGTGAATGTCGGGCACCGAACAGACGGAAACCGGGGCTCAATTTTAGACTACAGGCAGATCAAGTTTTGGGAGAGTTGCGCCATGGAGCGCCGCCGCATCAAGCACAAGATATCCTTCGAAGAACGGCTGGCGAACCAAGCCCGGGAGTTGAGAGATCAGGCCAAGACGCTCCCGCCCGGGGCGGAGCGCGATGAATTGATACGCAAGGCGCGGCAGACCGAAACCGCCTCGCACATGAGCGAATGGCTTAACTCCCCCGGACTGCAGCCGCCAAAGTAGTTTCCGCCGCGAGGGATGGCGATCCGAGACTACCGCGTCTACGTCATGGGGCTGGACGGCCACATCCTGCAACGTTTCGAGCAGCCAGCGGCAAAATCGCGCCTCGACGACATGCAACGCGTTGCGGGCTGCGATGACCCGCGCCGTCTCAATGAAGAGTTCGAGCGGGAGAGCTGGCCGTTCTACCGGACACGGATCGACCTCCATACGGGCGGAGCGGTGGTCGGCAATATCGGCTCGGAAGCCCGCATGACGATGCGTCCCTGGTGATCCCTCGTGTCTTAAGGAAAGTAAATTTTCATTAAGTGCACAAGTGAACTTACTGCGCCGACCTCATTGCCTATGCCCGGATCGTCGCTCTTGTGCTGAAGAGATGATCCAATGGAACATAAGGGAGTAGAATACTCCGTTGTTCGACTGACCGATGGCAGTTGGCGATGGGAAGTGAAATTCGGCGACGGCAAGAACAAATTCGGTGTGACGCGGGTAAGCCGAGAGTTCGGCAATCAAAATCGCTGAATACGAAATTGATCGTGTCGTAAAGGACAAGAAGTAAGGCCGCGTCAGTTGGCTGGCCCGTTTCCATCTTGAATGAAGCGGGCAATGTCGCCGATTGGCACCAAACGGGTAGCTGCCGCGCGAACTCAGAGCCGCCGGAAGACTCGCCTAGATCAGGATAGCCGACTGGTCCACAAGCGTCTGATAGCACTCGCAGGACATTTTTTCCAAATCGGATCGCTTCAATATCGTAATTAGCCCGCGGGTGTAGTTGATGGCCCCCGTAGCCTGTATCTTGCTCGCAACTTCAGTGACCGAGGTACGGCGGACTCCAAGCATCTCGGCAAGAAATTCGTGGGTCAGCGCCACGGTGTCACTTTCGGCGCGATCCGCGGTTTGCAGCAACCAGCGGCAGAATCGCGCCTCGACGACATGCAGTGCATTGCAGGCCGCGGTAACTCGCGCCTGCGACAGCAGCACTTCATTATACTGGATACACGTATTCCGGACGGCATCGCTTTGGGCCGCGGCTTTTCTGAATTGGGACGCAGGAATTTTGCTCACCATAGTCGGAAGCTGGACGACGACGCGAACCAGGGACTTGTAAAGACCCAATCCAGCCATCGCGCCGACCACGCCCTCGCGTCCCACCGTCGCCGTTTCGATGGCTTTGCCGTCACGCAGCACGGCCAGCAGCGAGAGCATTCCGCTTTGGGGAAAGTAAACGTGTTCGAACTCATCGCCCGGCTCAGCCAGAACCATTCCTTGCTGCAAGGAAACGGTAGTCAGGTTGGGAGCCAGCAAATCGAATTGATGGCGCGGCAGCACCGCAAGCAACTTGTTGTCCAACGGACGGCCTGGATTTTTGATGAGCACTGCGATGTCCTGCCCGGTCGGTCGGGCCGTTTCTCGCAGGGGGGTGGGGGTGGAAGCCGCTCCGAGTGGGCGGTCCTCGCGGGAAGATCCCTATATAGGGACGAACCAGACGGATTGTCCGTCCGGTACCGCTCGTAGCGCGAAATCTCGTGGTTGGGGCTGAGGCGCTATCTTCTGATTGCCCTGCAACGCCCGTTGCTTAGGGAAGGACAAACGCTGAGGTTGTCACCCGAAAAATAAATGTCCGGTCCCGGACATATATTTTGCTTAAACTAGGAACGTTGGCACCTCAGAGCATTTGTCTTCAGCCCTCCGCTCGCTTCAACGCAATCATCGCTTGAACATCGGATGCCATATTGCGCAGGTCGGCGGCCAATCTATTGAAGAGGTCGCGCTTCCCCAAATCGGTCGCTAGTTTGCCAATGAGGGCGCAATCTTCGGCATCGGTGAGCAACTTTTCGAGCCTTGCCTGCAGGTCTTCCACGGCAATACCTGGCGCTCCCTCAAACCGCACGCCGCTCCGGCGAGATGTCGTGCGAATAGTGCGAACACTCGACCACGGCCGACAACGCCGCAATTTTCAGTCTCGCCGGGTCTCGCTCACCCTTGCCGGCACAAACAAGAATTTGCGAAGCCATTTCGGCCATCGTCGTGGATGTGCGCCTCCCTTCCGGAAGCGTCGCGGCAGCCTCGTCGAGGACCGCTTTCATCAGGTTGATCAGTTCCGGCTGAAAAACCGCTCCAGCTGCGCGCATCGCCATTTCCTCACTCCACACGCCCCCGCTTAATTGTTGGGCACTAGCCGGAAATCTGTCTGTCCGGTTCCGTACAAAAGTGGGATTAAAACTTATTCTCGCGAACTTTTCGCTGCGATGCACCCGCCCTCAACCAAATGCCTGAAGCCCTAAGCCGCGGAAAATCCGCCGTCGACCACATGCGAGGCGCCGGTCATGAACGACGCCTTGTCGGAGCACATCCAGACCACCGCTTCCGCGATTTCCTCCGCGCTGCCCAGGCGATGCATCGGCACCTTGGTCATGATCTCCTCGTAACGCGACTTCATGATGTCGTCGGTCATCGGCGTCTTGATGTAGCCGGGATTGACGCAGTTCACCCGGATGCCGTCCTGGGCATATTCGATCGCCGCGGTCTTGGTGAGGCCGACGACGCCATGCTTGGCGGCGACGTAGTGGCTCGACGTCGGCAGCCCGACCAGGCCGGCGATCGAGGACGTGTTCACGATCGCGCCGCCGCCGCCCTGCTTCAGCATCTGCACGATCTCGTGCTTCAGGCACAGGAACACGCCCATCAGGTTGACCGAAAACATCCTGGCGGCGCCTGATTGGGTCACCTCATGCAGCCGCGTGCCGGCTGGACTGTCGGCACGGCTGGAAATGCCGGCATTGTTGTAGGCGCAGTCGAGGCGACCATAGGCCGACACCGTGCGCGCGACCATGTTCGCGACATCGGTCTCGCTGGTGACGTCGCCTGCGATCGCGATTCCCTGGCCGCCGCCGGCGTTGATCAGGCCGACCGTGGCCTCGATGCCATCCTTCGACAGGTCGGACACCGCGACGCGCGCGCCTTCGCGCGCCATGATCACCGCGGTCGCCCGCCCGATGCCGGAGCCGCCGCCGGTCACCAGTGCAACCTTACCCTCCAGAATGCCCGCCATGAAATGCCTCCCTCTCCCAGCGATCTCGCGCCGCCTGTGAATGGAGAGCGCATTGTGCGGGAGGGAATTGCGTTCGGCAAATCATGGCAATGCCGCAGCCGGCACATGTCTACTGCGGGCAGGGGACTAGTGCCCACTTTCCGAAGTCCGCGCTACATCGCCGCAACACCTTTTCGCGGACTTCGGAAAGTTATGGGCACTAGCAAATCCATGATTTTAGTGCCGCTTTCGATCTGAAGTCCCTGAACCCGATTTTGCCGCGAGTGAGTTAGGGACTTCAGATCGGCGGCACTAGCCTGCCTCGACGGTCCGCGGCGTCGCGCGCGGGGCCATCGCGATCATCCTCAAGGCGAACACCAGCGCGAGCGGAATCAGGAACAGCGCATAAAGCGGCATGTCGGGAATCCGCTTGCCGAACGACACCGTGAACTGCAGCAGCAGATAATAGCCGCCGACCAGATGCAGCGCGCGCCAGGCGCGCGGGCCGAGCCATGCCGCGCTGCGGTCGAACGAGGTCGCGGTCATCGCGATGATGAAGGCATAGCCGATGCCGCCGAACACATAGGAGGCGAGACTGGTTGCCTTGGCAAAACCGATCGGGTCGACGACGGCGAAAGCGGCAATCGCGATGGCGTGCAGTGCATGCGAGGCCGCAAAGGTGACGCCGAGCTGGCGGCGGTTGCGACGCTGCCAGCGCGTCCATGGGTTCGGCCAGAGATGCGCGATCGCCGCCGCGGAGAAGGCGAGGCAGAACAACAATAGCGAGGTCCGCGCCGTGAAGCGGATCACCATGCGGATGCCGTCGGCGTCGAACGCGTGCAGGCCGGCGATCGCAGCGCAGAGCGCGATCAGAATGAGTGTCAGCAGGGCGAACAGCCGCCAGCCTTCGAACCAGTTTCGCTTTTGCGTGGCCATGATGCGCTCCCCTCCTGATGTAATCGACAGTTACATGCCGCCGGTGGCGAACGGTCAATGGAGTAATCGGCGCTTACATTCACAAGCGGGTGATGCTAGGTGTGACCGATGGCCAAATCCGCGACCCCGAAACGCCGCACGGCGGCGCCAAAACCCTATCATCATGGCGACCTCCGCCGCGTGCTGATCGACGCCGCGCTGAAGCTGGCCGAGGAAGGCGGGCCGGAGGCGGTCAGCGTGCGCGAGGCGGCGCGCCGGGCCGGTGTCTCGCCGGGCGCGCCGTTCCGGCATTTCGACAGCCGCGCCGCGCTGATGACGGCGGTCGCCGAGGAGGCGCAGCGGCGCTTCCGTGCGGAGATCGAGGCCGCGCTTAAGGAGCCGGCCCGCGATCCGCTAAAGCGCTTTCGCGCCTTTGGCCTCGCCTATTTGCGCTGGGCGATGAAGAATCCCGCACATTTCGAGATCATTTCCTCCGGCCGCCATTTCGACCATGACGCGGCAGTCGGACTTTCGCGGGACAATGCCGAGTTGATCGCGCTCACCGAGCGGATGCTGGCGGAGGCGTCGGCCGCCGGGAGCTTGCGCGCCACCGATCTCAAGGCGGTGAAGATCGCCGGCCGCGCGCTGGTCTATGGCTTTGCCCGGATGAAGATCGACGGTCATTTCCCGCGCTGGGGCGTGATGGAGGGTGAGGCGGACCGGATGGCGGAGGCGGTGGTCGACCTGTTCATCGCGGGGATTGGCAAGGGCTAGTCCCTCACGGCGCTGCCTCATTTTTCGTCATGGCCGGGCTCGTCCCGGCCATCCACGTCTTTCTTGCAAGCGGCACCTAAGACGTGGATGCCCGGCCCAAGGCCGGGCATGACGAAGCCAAATTTTGGATCGGTCGGCACCCAGTAAGATTAAGCGAAGGTCTGAACGGCCCGTCCATTGCCCGTTCATGACGGTTCCACTACAGTTTTTTGACATGCCGCGCTCCGGCTGCGGCATCCGCCTGCTGGTATCCTGCCCAGAAGGGTTTTCCCGCGCCGGTTGAGTAGCGTTCCGACAATGGCGCCGGCGCCGAACCCAGGTCCGTCCTCCGCGGTTGCAACAACCGGGCTCGGCTCGTTCGGCATTGTCAGGTGGCTTGCCGTCGCCGCGCCACAACTCGCCGCCCTCATTTTGATGCTGCAGACCGAGACCGATTTCGGCTCGCGGCTCTGCTTCATCCTGAGCTGGGGTATCTTGAATTTGTTCTGGATCGCGCTGCTGCGCCGGCCCGCGCTGTCGGGCGCGCTGTCGCTGACCATGGTCGTGGTGCTGGTGCTGCTCTCGCGGCTCAAGCACGACGTCGCCCAGATGACGGTCAACTTCGTCGACCTGATGGTGATCGACCGCGACTCGACCGCGTTCCTGTTCACGATCTTTCCGAACCTGCGCTGGTCGGTCATTGCGACGGGCCTCGTCACGCTTCCGCTGATGTATGCGTTGTGGTGGCTCGACCCCTTCCGCATCCGCCGCCTGCCGGCCCTCGCGGGCGCGCTCGCCTGCCTCGCCGCGCTGACCGGCTATTCGCTGGCCTGGCCGGACGAAGCCTGGCGCGCCTATTACGACGACGGCTATCTCTCGAAATTCTCGCGCTCCGGCGTGACCGCCGTCTCCGATTTCATGAATTACGGCTTCATGGAAAAGGACGCGGTCGCCAAGGATCACCTCAAAATCCCGCTGCTCGACTCCTGCCATCCCGCGGCGCGCCGGCCCAACATCATCATGATCCATGATGAATTGAGCTTCGACATCCGCTCGACCGGCAACGCCAAGGTGCCCGCGGGCTATGGCAGTCATTTCAAGTCTTTCGACGGCAGGGAGCGCACCTTCCTCGCCGAGAGCAATGGCGGACCGAGCTGGTACACCGAATATAATGTGCTGGCGGGATTGTCCTCGCGCTCGTTCGGCCGCTTCGCCTATTTCATCACGCGCATCGCGGCGGGCCGCGTCCAACGTGGACTGCCGCTGTCGCTGCGCCGTTGCGGCTACGAGACGATGTCGCTCTATCCTGCGCTCGGCGCCTTCATGAGCGAACGCAGCTTCCAGACCACGACCGGCATCGAGCATTTCTACGACGCGCGGGATCTCGGTGCGAAAGACGTCGAGCCCGACAGCTTCTTCTACGACTCCGCGTTGAAGCTGATGTCGGAGCGGCCCGCGTCGCAAAAGCCGCTCTTCGTGTTCGTTTATCTCGGCGCCAATCACTTCCCCTGGGAGAATAAATTCCGCCCCGACCTGATGCCCAACTGGCGCGCGCCGGGCAACGTGCCCTCGGTGGATGAATATCTGCGCAGGCAGGCAATGAGCGCGAACGATTACGGCGCCTTCATCGCGAGCCTGAAGAAGCGTTTTGCCGGCGAGCCGTTCCTGATCGTGCGTTACGGCGATCACCAACCGGAATTCTCGTCGCAGCTGCTCGATCCCGGTCTCGACGAGGCCGGCGTCGGCAAGAAGCTCGATGCCTATGACCCGCGCTATTACGCCACCTATTACGCGATCGACGCCGTCAATTTCGAGCCGGTGAAGAGCCCGGCGGTGATGGACACCATCGACGCGGCCTATCTGCCCTTGGTGATCCAGGAGGCCGCCGGCATCCCCCTCGATCCGTCGTTTGCCGAGCAGAAGGCGATCATGTTGCGCTGTCAGGGGATTTTCTATGCCTGCAAGGACGGCGCGGAGGCGCGCCGGCTCAACCGGCTCCTGATCGACGCCGGCATGATCCACGGGTTGTGAGACGGTTCCAATCTTGAGTGTTGCAGCGCAAACCTGCTAAACGGCTTCAATGGGTGTTGGGGGCCTTTCGCCATGGTGATGCGACTCTATCTCGCCGCAGTTCCTGCTCCTCTGGGCCTTCATCGGCTCGGCGGTGGCCGTGCATTTGCGCGGGAAGGTGCGGCTCGGATTCTGGCGCCAGGTCTCCGACCACTCCACCATGATGGCGCCCTACAACGTGCTGATGTACATCTTCTCCGGGGTGCCGAACCGGCCGATCCTCGAGGTCGGCATGGTGCCCGAGCTCAATGTGCTGCGCGACAATTGGGAGACCATCCGCGAGGAGGCGCAGCATCTGTTCGCGCAGGGCCAGATCAAGGCCGCCGACAAGTACAACGACTGGGGCTTCAACTCGTTCTTCCGCACGGGGTGGAAGCGCTTTTACCTGAAGTGGTACGAGGAGGCGCTGCCGTCCGCGATTGCGAACTGTCCGAAGACCGTGGCGCTGGTGAACTCGATCCCGACGGTGAAGGGCGCGATGTTCGCCAACCTGCCGCCGGGCGGCAAGCTGGTGCAGCACCGCGATCCCTATGCCGGCTCGCTGCGCTATCATCTCGGCCTCGTGGTGCCGAAGTCGGCGGGCGAGTGCCGCATCTTCGTCGACGGCCAGCCGTATTCCTGGCGCGACGGCGAGGGCCTGCTGTTCGACGAGACCTATCTGCACTACGCCGAGAACACCACCAGCGACGAGCGCATCATCCTGTTCTGCGACGTCGAGCGTCCGCTGACCTCGAAGGCGATGACATCCGTCAACCGCTGGGTCTCGCGCAACATCATCAACGAGAGCGCGACCCAGAACGAGGAGGGCGAGCGCGTCGGCTGGCTCAACCGCGTCTTCGGCTACGTCTATCATGTGCGTCTTCTCGGCAAGCGCATGAAGGCCTGGAACAAGCGCGTCTATTACGCGGTGAAGTATCTCGTCATCGGCGGCATCCTCGCCGCGTTCCTGGCGACCGCGTTTGCGTGAGATGTTGTTGTGATTTGTAGGGTGGGCAAAGCGAAGCGTGCCCACCGTCGCGATCACGACGCTTGACGGTGGGCACGGCGCAAGAGCGCCTTTGCCCACCCTACGATCTCGTCAGCTCTCATCCGGCCAATAGAGCCGCAGCGGATTGTCGGTCAGCAACTTCCGCTGCAACTCGGCCGTCACCGCGATGTGCGGGATGAAGTCGACCAGCAGGCCGTCATCCGGCATGTGGCCTTTCAGGTTCGGATGCGGCCAGTCGGTGCCCCATAGCACGCGATCCGGAAACGTCTCGACGATGCGCCGCGCGAACGGCACCACGTCGCGATAGGCGTCGCGCTCGCCGTTCAGCGCAGGCGGCCCCGAAACCGACAGCCGCTCCGGGCACGTGACCTTCGACCACACGTTCGGATGCTCGCGCATGAAGCGGACGAAGCGCTCGAACTCGGGGCCATCGACCGGCTTGCTGACGTCGGGGCGGCCCATATGGTCGACCACGACGATGGTCGGAAGCGCGGAGAAAAAGTCCCATAGCTCCGGCAGGTCGGGCGCCTCGAAATAGATCACCACATGCCAGCCGAATTTCCTGATGCGGCCGGCAATCTCCATCAATTCATCGCGCGGGGTAAAGTCGACCAGCCGCTTGACGAAATTGAAGCGCACGCCGCGCACGCCCTGCTCATGCATCGATGCAAGCTCGGCATCGCTGATGTCGCGCCTCACCGTCGCAACGCCGCGCGCGCGGCCGTTCGAATGCACCAGC
This sequence comes from uncultured Alphaproteobacteria bacterium, assembly GCA_963732085.1. Taxonomy (GTDB): domain Bacteria; phylum Pseudomonadota; class Alphaproteobacteria; order Rhizobiales; family Xanthobacteraceae; genus Bradyrhizobium. Next base: position 514,334 of record CAVSYJ010000006.1, read on the forward strand.
GCATCGATCATGGCGCGGTTGTCGGCGCCGTGGCAGGTCGCCTGCACCACCACATTACGGGAAAAGCCGAGATGGTCGCGCAGCGCATAAAGCTGCTCGTTCGACGCGTCGCAGGGCGTGTATTTGCGTTCCGGCGCAAACGGAAATTCCGCACCCGGCCCGAACACATGGCAATGCGCGTCGACCGCGCCTTCCGGCAGCCTGAAGCGCGGCTTCGATGGGTTGGCGTACCAGTCGAGCCAGCCGGGCGTCTTCTCGAAGACGGTCATTGGCGCTGTCCGACCTTGTCCCACAGCCAGCGCGCGACCGCATCCGGCGAGGACGATCGCGTCATTGCCGCTGGCGCGCAAGTTCGCCGCCCGCATGTCGGCGATGTCGATCTTGCCGAGCAGCGGCTTCAACACCGCCTGCAACGCCTGATCGGCCGCGCGCTTGGGCGCGAGCAGCACGATGGCGTCGTAAGGCGGGATCGCATGTTTGGGATCGTCGAGCACGACCAGATCGTACTTCGCGATCAGTCCGTCGCTGGTGTAGCCCGCGATCGCGTCGACCTCGCCCGACGCCACCGCGGCATACATGAAGTCGGGCTGCATGGTGCGCTGTGCGCGAAAGGCGAGGCCATAGGCCTTGCGCAGGTTCGCCCATTCCGGCCGCGAGAAGAACTCGTAGTCGCCCGCGATCGACATGGTCGGTGCATGCGACGTGAGGTCGGCAATCGAACGGATGCCCAGCGCTTCGGCGCGCTTCTTCGGCATCACCACCGCATAGGCGTTCTCGAAGCCGAGCTCGCCGAACAGCGTGATGTTCTGCCTGGCCAGGATCGTCTTCAATTCATCGAGCAGTTGTTCGCGCGATGGCGTGTCGCTGCGATGGAACTGGTTCAGCCACAGCGTGCCCGAATAATCGATATAAACGTCGATATCGTTGGCAGCGAGCGCATCGAAGATCACGCTGGAGCCGAGCCCTTCGCGCGAGCTTGCCGACAAACCCGCCGCGCGCAGCCGCTCTGCGATCAGCGCCGACAGCACATATTGTTCGGTGAACGTCTTGGCGCCGACGATATAGCTTGACGGGGAGCGCGCCAGCGTCGGCACCAACGTCGCCGCGATCAGTGCCGCGATCCCAAGGCCGCCGAGCGCGGCGCGCAGCCGGCTGCGGTTGCGCAATCCGTTCTCGATCAGCGCCAGCAACTGATCGACCGCAAGTGCGAGCACGGCCGCGGCGATGCAGCCGAACAGCACGAACACCCAGTTCTGGGTCTGCAGCCCCGCAAAGATGTAATTGCCGAGACTGGTCTGCCCGATCGGCGTTGACAGTGTCGCGGTGCCGATCACCCAGACCGCCGCGGTGCGGATACCGGCCATGATCACGGGCAGCGCCAGCGGCAGTTCGACTGTGAATAGCGATTGCCGGGGCGTCATGCCGACGCCTTGGGCGGCCTCCAGCAATTCCGGGGCGACGCCGTTCAATCCCGTGATGGTGTTGCGCAGCACGGGCAGCATGGAATAGAGCGCCAGCGCCAGCACCGCCGGCAGGAAGCCGAAGGCGGAAAAGCTGAATCCGAACCAGGCCAGCGTGACAGAGGCCAGCGCCAGCAGCAGCGGATAGAACAATGCGAGCAGCGCCAGTCCTGGCACGGTCTGTACGATGCTGGCGATGCCAAGCAAAACGCCGCGCAACAGTGGCGCCTTGCGCGCCGCGATCGCCAGCGGCAAGCTGACCGCAAGCCCAAGCACGAGCGCGGTCACGCTGACACGCACATGATTGCCGAGATAATCGGAGAGATGCGTCAGCGCCTCACCCCAGCGCGGATCGGACAACAGGCTCATGCCGCGCCATCCCTCGGCAGCAGCGTATTCAGCCGGTCGGCCTGCCGGCGCGGTGTTCGCAACAGCTCGGTGACATAGGCGTCATCGCTTTTGGTCAATTCCGCCGGCGTGCCCGATGCGAGCAGCTTGCCGGTGCGCATCACCGCAACGCGGTCGGCGAGCAGCAGCGCTTCCGTCATGTCATGGGTAATCATGACGGTCGTGAGGCCAAGTCTCCTATGTAGCTCGCGATAATCGTCGCCGAGCGCGTCGCGCGTCAGCGGGTCGAGCGCGCCGAACGGCTCGTCCATCAGCACGATGCGCGGCTTGGCCGCCAGCGCCCGGGCCACGCCGACGCGCTGGCGCTGGCCGCCCGATAATTCCTGCGGCAGGCGGTCGCGATGTTGGGTGCGGTCGAGCTGCACGAGGTCCAGCAGCTCGTCGACCCGCGCGGCGATCTCGACTGTTGGCCAGCCCAGCAGTTTTGGCGTGATGCCGATATTGCCGGCGACCGAGATATGCGGAAACAGCGCGCCGCTCTGGAACACATAGCCGATGCGGCGGCGCAGCGCGACCGGATCGAGCGCGCGCACGTCCTCGCCCTCGATCGTGATCGTGCCCTGGTCGGCCTCGATCAGCCGGTTGGCGAGCCGCAGCAGCGTGGTCTTGCCCGAGCCCGAGCCGCCGACAATGGCGAGGAACTCGCCCTCGGCGACCGCGAGCGAGACGCCATCGACCGCCACCACGCGTTCCGCGCCGCGGCCGGCAAAGTGCTTGCCGACATTGGCGTAGGCGATCAGCGGTGTTGCTGTCATTCGGGCGGCCTCGATCCAGCGGTATAGTGGCCGTTCCCGGCGGAATTGTCATTGCGGAGCGGCGTGGCGTGTGCGACGCTCTGTAGCATTACGCAAAGCCGCACATCGCAAGGTCACATCATGAACGAGAGCCTGCCCGAACTCGGAGACCTCGAACGCGAGGTGATGCAACTGGTTTGGGCCAACGGTCCGGTGACGGCGGAAGCGGTGCGCGAGCAGCTGTCACGCCCGCTCAAGGAATCGACGGTGCGAACCGTGCTGCGGCGGCTGGAAGAGAAGGGCTACACGACGCATACCGTGGACGGACGAACCTACGTCTATCAGGCGGCTGAAGATCGCGGACGGGTTGCGGCAAAGGCCGTCCAGCGTATCGTCGACTGGTTCTGCAACGGTTCCGTCGAAGAGGTGCTGGTCGGCATGGTGGATCGCGCCATGCTCGACCAGAAGCAGTTGCGCTCGCTCGCCGACCAGGTCGCGCGCGCCAAGGCAAAGGGGAGGAAGAAATGATCCTCGCGATTCTCGCAGAGTCGGCGTTGCGCTCCCTGTTGCTGGGAGGCGTGGTGTGGATTGGCTTGAATCTCTTTCGCTTGCGCAATCCGCACGTTCACATGACGTCCTGGATCGTCGTGCTGGCGGCTTCGCTCGCGATGCCGCTCCTGATGCGCTGGACCACGGTGACGATCACCCTGCAGGCCCTGCCGATGCCGGCGCCCGAAGATTTTTGGCCGGCCGGCTCCGCGTTGCCCGAGCCTCAGCTTCCGCTCGATACGCTCACGCCGGCCGCGGCCGCCGCGAGCCATGCCGCGTTCAATTGGCTTGGGCTCGCGACGGCTGTTTACGCCATCGTTGCCGGCATGCTGCTGTTCCGGCTGGCGATCGGCGTGTTCCTGACCTGGCGGCTGGCGCGCGCCGCAACGCCGATCAGCGAATCCTGGACCGGCGGCTGGCGCGTGCGCGTCAGCGGTCTGATCGGCGGTCCCGTGACCTTTGCGTCCACCGTCCTGCTGCCACCGAGTTACCGCAACTGGGATTCGTGCAAGCGCCGCGCCGTGCTTGCCCATGAAGGCGCACACGTCGCCAACGGAGACTTCTATGTCCTGCTGCTGGCCAGCCTCAATCGCGCGGTGTTCTGGTTCAGCCCGTTTGCGTGGTGGCAACTCACGCGGCTGGCCGAACTCGCCGAGGTGATCAGCGATGCCCGCGCCATCGAGGTCGTCGAGGACAAATGCTCCTACGCCGAGATTCTGCTCGATCTGGTGCAGCGGGTTCGCTACGCGCCGGCAGGTATAGAAATGGCGCGCGCCTGCACCGTGGGTGCGCGCGTCGAACGCGTTCTCGCCGCCGACGCGCCGCCCGCGCGTCTCGGCTGGCGCAAGCGAGCCTGGGCGGCCGCGGCCATCCTGCCGCTGGTTGTCGCCTCGGCGGTGAGCGTTGCCTATAGCAGGCCGACGTCACCGGACGTTGCAGCCGGCGGCGCGCCGGAGATGGCGGCCGCGGCACTGCCTGAACGTGTCTCATTCTATTCGCTGAGCCGCGATTCCATCTTCGCCATCTCGCAGACCGGCGACGAGCTGTTCGGTCAGCTCAGCGGTCAGCGCAAGGTGCGTCTGGCCGCGGCGAGCGAAGGAGCCTGGTCTTACGCGTCGCCGTCGGGGCAGATTACCTTCGCTATCGACGACGCGCGAAAGTCCGAACTGACGCTGACCCAGAACGGCCGGACGATGCGCGCTGCCCGCCTCGCCGAATTGGCGTCGCGGGACATTGCGGTCGATGCGCAAACCCTCAACTCCTATGTCGGCTCCTACGAGTTGGCGCCGAGCCGCCTTCTTGCCGTCACACGTGAAGGCGACCGGCTGTTTGTCGAAGAGAGCGGACGGCCGAAATTCGAGATGTCGGCCCGCGGCGTCGATGCGTTTTCGGCTGCCAACGGCGAACTCGTGATTTTCCTGCGCAATGATCAGGGGAAGGTGAAGCAGGTGCTGCTTCAGGAACCGGCATTCGGCGCCGGACTGGCGCGATCGGTCAGCCCTGCGAGGGCCAAGGCCGTCCAGGAGGAATTTACGCGGCGAATGGCCGATGTCCCGGACCGTTTCCGGGATCAGGTGCCGCAGGCCGGCAGCAAGGAGTTCGTCCTGCGCGGGATCGCCGACCTGCAGCGCGGCTCTCCGAACTATGAACGGATGAGTCCGTCGCTCGCGACGAAGATCCGTCGTCAGGCCGCCGAGCTTCAAGCCATGATGACCGCATTCGGCGCGGTTGAATTGATCTTTTTCCGCGGCGTCGGCACCGGCGGCTACGACATCTACGGCGTGAAGTTCGCCAGGGGCTCTGCGGAATTTCGCGTCCTGATGACCGCGGACGGCAAGGCGGAGGACGCCGTGTTCCGGCCCGATGGCAATGAGGCCTCGGGTGGCGTTGCCGCTTGCTCCGGCGAGGCCGGCCTGAGGGAGAGGGGCGACACCGCGCCGATCAGGCTTCTCATCTACAACGGCTCGGGCGGCGAACTCCATCTCTACAGGCTGGGCGCCGACGGCAAGCGCCTGGCTCAAGGCACGATCGGAGAGGACGCCTCGTCCCCGATCCTGACTTATGTCGACAATCCCGTGATTGTCGCGGATGGGTCGGGCAAATGTCTGGAGATCGTACTGCCCGGACAGCAGACGCGTTATCACACGGTCGGAGAGAATCGGACGGACGGTCAGCTCGAGCGCGCGGTGTCGTCCCGCACCGCGCCACAGCCGGGCAGCGAGGCGATGCTGCGCGGGTATATCGAGGCGTTGGCGCGCGGCGAGCCGGACTACGATCGCATGACGTCGGAAGTGGCGGCGCAGACGCGCCAGCAGCTTCCGTTCAATCAGGCGATTCTCTCCAGGTTTGGCGCGTTGCGCTCCGTGACGTTCCGCACCGTCTCTGCGATGGGCAGCGACGTTTACGTCGCTCATTTTGCCAACGGATCGGCGGAATGGCGGATCGGCCTGGTCAAGGACGGGACGATCGGCCGGATTGCACTGGGGCCGCAGTACTAGGTTCTTCCGAACCGGGGCGGCGCAGCCGCTTGCGCCCGCCAGACGCAACGCTTTTCGGGCAGTCCACGGCAATGACTGAACTTCTGACGGAACGAACGGTGGTTATTGGAAACGGTGGCTCTGGCAAGAGCACGTTGGCCGAAGCTATCGCAAATTTAGTCCATATCCCTGCGATCGATCTCGACCTGTTGCACTGGGAAGAAGGCAGTTATGGCCTCAAGCGCAGCGAAGACGTCGCGCGAAAGATGGTTCGGGATATTTCAGACCAGCCGCGCTGGATTATCGAAGGCGTATTCGGATGGCTGGCAGACGTGGCCCTTCCCAAAGCTACCGGACTCATTTGGCTGGATTTTCCATGGTGCGTCTGTCGCGCCGGGCTACTGGCCCGCGGCCCGCGGCGGGGGGCAACAAGTGATGACACCGCTGAACTGATGAAGTGGGCGGAAGCCTATTGGACTCGGCAGACACCGTCCTCCTTTGCCGGTCATTCCAAGATGTTCAACGATTTCTCCGGCACCAAGTTGCGGCTGAAGAGCCGAGAACACGTTGCCCAGTTGCTCGAGAATATACGTACCAACATGACAAATACGGACTTGCAGCCCTAAGCGCCATGTGACCACGCGGCAGCGGATCACAACCGCTTTTGGGGCGGCAGCCGCTTGCGCCGGCCGGGTTGGAATGCTACAAACGGTAACACTACGATACGTAGCGAGGCGATGCGATGAGCAATTCCGCAAAGGCCGAAGCCGTGCTGGCCCTTCACCGCTTCGGCATGGGGCCGCGGCCGGGCTCGATTGCGGCCATCGAGTCCGATCCGCGCGGCGCGCTGGTTGCCGAGCTCGAGCGGCCGTCTGCGGCGCAACTCGCCGCGCCCATGCTGCCCTCCAGCGCCAAGGCGTTTCGCGCCGTCTTCGATGCGAATGCGAGGCGGCAGGCCAAGGCGATCGTCGCCACCAAGCAGGAAGCCGCCAAGCAGAAGGAGATGGCCGAAGCATCAGCCATGATGACGGAGGGAGCCAGGCCTGCCCCCAGCGAGACGGCGCAGAAGATGGCCGCCGAGGCCGTCCCCGATCCCGGCCGGCCGATCTATCTCCAGGAGGCAAAGCTCCGCACCGAAGCCGCGCTCAGCGCCGAGATCGGCTTTGCGGAACGGCTGGTCTGGTTCTGGTCCAATCATTTCTGCATCTCGGCGAACAAGATCCAGAGCATGTCGGGCGCGTACGAGCGCGAAGCCATCCGTCCGCACGTGCTGGGCAAGTTCGTCGACATGGTGCTGGCCGCCGAGGGCCATCCGGCGATGCTGTTCTATCTCGATCAGGCCGCATCGATGGGTGCGAATTCGGTCGCCGGCATCAACGGCTCCCGCGGGCTCAATGAAAACCTGGCGCGCGAGATTCTGGAGCTGCATACGCTGGGCGTTCGCAGCGGCTATACCCAGGACGACGTCATCGCTTTTGCCAATGTGCTGACCGGCTGGACCTTCGTTGGCGGAGGCAACATCGAGCATGGCGGCGAATTCAGCTTCAATCCGCGCCTGCACGAGCCCGGACCGCAGAAGGTGATCGGCAAGCCCTACGAGCAAGAAGATGCCGAGCAGGGGCGCGCGGTGTTGCGCGATCTGGCGGCGCATCCGGCGACCGCCACGCACATCGCCGGCAAGCTGGCGAGCTATTTCGTCGCCGACGCGCCGCCTGCGCCGCTGGTCGAACGCATGGCCAAAACCTTTCTCGATACCGGCGGCGACCTCAAGGACGTCGCCAGGACGATGATCTTGTCTGAGGAATCCTGGACGGCGCCGGCCACCAAGCTCAAGCGCCCGGGTGAATGGGTCGTCGGCATGGTGCGCGCTACCGGTCTCGTGCAAGCCGATCCCGCGCGCTTCACGGGAGGGCAGGCGCTGCTCGGCGAGCCATTATGGCGTCCGTCCTCGCCGAAGGGCTATCCGGACGACGAAGCATCATGGATCGACGGCATGGGTCGCCGGCTCGACGTCGCCAACAATTTTGCCGAGCGCGTCGCGACCACCGCCGATCCCCAGGACATCATCGAGACCGTGTTCGCCTCGACCGTATCGGACGAGGTCAAGCAAGCGGTTGGCCGCGCCGAGAGCCGCCAGCAGGCGCTGGCGCTGCTGTTCATGTCGGCCGAATTCCAGCGGAGGTGACCATGACTTTTTCCCATCTGCCCAGCCGCCGCGAAGCGCTGCTCGGCGCCGGCGCCCTGTTCGCGTGGAGCCAGATGCCGAGGCTGGCGCGCGCGGAAGGACGCGATCCACGCCTGCTCGTGATCGTGCTCCGCGGTGCGCTCGACGGCCTCGGCGTCGTGGCGCCGGTCGGCGATCCCGACTGGATCGGCTTTGCGCGGCGATCGCGCCCTGATCCTCGACGGCAAGACGCCGGCGTTGCCGCTCGACAGCTTCTTCGCGCTCAATCCGGCGATGCCCAATCTGCATCGGCTCTACAAGGCGCAGCAGGCCACGATCGTGCACGCCGCGGCGACGCCCTATCGCGAACGCTCGCATTTCGACGGCCAGGACGTCCTGGAGAGCGGGCTCGCGCGGCCCGGCGGCCAGCGCGACCGGATGGCTCAACCGTGCCTGCTGGAAATGGCATCGGACGGCCGGGTCAATCTGCGGGACAGCCGCGTGCTCGGCGTCGGCTCGGTCACGCCGCTGGTGGTGCGCGGCAAGGCGCCGGTCATGTCCTGGGTGCCACAGAAATTGCTGCCGGCGAGTGAGGATACCCAGGCCCGATTGCTGGATCTCTACCAACACACCGATCCCAAGCTCGCGGTCGCGCTGGAAGCGCGCATCCGCCTGGCAGCGATTGGGCGCGGTGCTGGTGCCGGCATGGTGACGGAGCCGGACGAGGCGACGCCTGTGGCAGGCATCGCGGGGGTTCGCGCCTATTTCGCGGAAGCTGCCGGCACCGCCGCGCGCTATCTGGCACGAGCCGATGGCCCGCGCGTCGGCGCGATGGGCTTTGTCGGATGGGACACGCACATCAATGAAGGTGCCACCGTGGGCCAACTGGCCAACCTGCTTGGTGCCCTCGACGGCGCGCTTGCCGCCATCGAGACCAATATGGGCGACGCCTGGCGTGAGACCGTCGTGGCCGTCATTACCGAGTTCGGTCGTACCGCGAAGATCAACGGTACCAGCGGTACCGATCATGGCACCGGCACCGTCGCTTTCCTCACCGGCGGCGCGCTGCGCGGCGGTCGCGTGATCGCCGACTGGCCGGGCCTGAAGCTCGCCCAGCTTTACGAACAGCGCGACCTCGCGCCGACCACCGACCTGCGCGCCGTGCTCAAGGGTCTGCTCAGGGACCATCTGCGGGTCGACGAGCGCGTGCTCGCCAGCAACGTTTTTCCCGACAGCGCCGGTGTCGCGCCGACGACCGGTCTTGTCGGCTGACAGAGGAGGCCAACATGAAATCATCCACCGTCGTCCTGCTCGCGGCAATCGCCGCCATCACCCTGCCGTCCGGATTCGCGCCGGCTTCCGCCACCAGGATGAACGGCAAATGTTGCCAGTCATCCGATGGCGGACGCTCGCACCGCTACAGGATGGCCATGAAGCGGCGGGCCGTCCCCCATACATGCAGTGCCTACGCGGCGTTATGCATGCGCGACTCCGCCGCGCGCGTGGACAGAGTGCCGATGTGCCAGGCGGCGAAAGCGCAGTGCATGCAGACCGGCGTTCACGTTGGGCCGTACAGCGGCAAGCAAAGCGGCGGAATGCAACGCATATAGCTGTCCGGTGCCCCGCTGCAGATCCTGCCGTTGCGGCCGACTTCGCTACTCTGGCGCTCTCATGTCAACTTTCACAGGCCGCGAGCTTGAATTTCTTGCCGGCTTGAACAAGAGCTGGTGGTCTCTCTACTGGCGAGAGCTCGCGCGCCTGTGCATTCGCGCCGGAATTGCGCGCGTGCGAGGAGAGCGCCTGCCCCTTCCGCCGACGGGCAAGCAAGCTGAGCCGGCCGCCTTGCCGCATGGCCGCGTTGAACTCGCCGCCGGTAACCGCTAAGGCATCCTCCCAAGGAATGGGAGGACGCGGTGGCGACGGCAGGGCAGGCGGCGGTTTCGCTCGACGACGCCACGGTGGCGTTCGCCGTCGGCGATGGACGCGCCTATACCGCGGTCGAAAAGGCGCAGCTCACGGTCGCCGATGGCGAGTTCGTCGCGATCGTCGGGCCGACCGGTTGTGGCAAGTCCACCTTGCTCAATGTCGCCGCGGGCCTGCTGCGGCTCGCCTCCGGGACGGTGCGGATTTTTGGCCGCCCGCTCACCGAGCTCAACCGCGAGGCCGGCTATCTCTTCCAGGCCGACGCGCTGTTTCCCTGGAAGACCGCCATCGACAATGTCGCGATCGGCCTGGAAGTGTCAGGCACGCCGCGCACCGAGGCGCTCGAACGCGCACGAGCCTGGCTCGCATCCGTCGGTCTCGGCGGTTTCGCCAACCGCTATCCGCACATGCTTTCGGGCGGACAGCGCAAGCGCGTCGGCCTCGCGCAAGTCCTGATCCGCGATCCCCGGATCCTTCTGATGGATGAGCCGTTCGGGCCGCTCGACGCCCAGACCCGCCAGATCATGGGCAATCTGCTGCTCGATCTCTGGAGCCGAAACCGCAAGGCGGTGCTGTTCGTCACCCACGATCTCGAGGAGGCGATCGCGCTGGCCGACCGCGTCGTCATCATGTCGGCGGGACCGTCTGCGCGCATCATCGGCGACTGGAAGGTGCCGATCGAGCGCCCGCGTGACATCTCGGAAGTCCGGATGCAGAAAGAGTTCCACTCGCTTCACCGCGAGATATGGAGTGTTTTGAAGGACGAGGTGTTGAAGGGATACGCGCAATCGGCGGCCGGTTGATGCCGGTCCAGCGCAAACAATGGGGTAACAGGAAGAGGAAATCGTCATGATGTTACGTGGATCGATTTTGGCAGGTGCCATGCTGCTCGCCGCGCTGTGCGGCACGCAGGGAGCAAGAGCGGACGGTGTGTTCACGCTGTCCTCGACGGCGTACAAGGACGGCGAGCGATTGCCGACGAAATTTGCCGGCAACAACAAGTCGAACCCGAATTGCGTCGGAGAAAATGTCTCGCCGCCGCTCGCCTGGGCCAACCCGCCCGAGGGCACCAAGAGCTACGCGCTGCTGATGCTCGACATCGACGGCCGTCCGCCCGGCGGCGTCAGCCATTGGGTCGCTTACGGCATTCCGGCCTCCGTCACCGGCTTTGCCGAGGGCGAGGTGTCCAAGGCCATCCGATAAATATGTCGGCGGCCAGAGCACGATGAAGCTCGCGAACTATTTCGGGCCGTGCACGCCGCCGGACCGCCGCATCATTACATCCTCACGCTGATGGCGACCGATCTCGAGCCGACTGCGCTGAAGGAAGGCATGACCCGCGACGAGGTCATCAAGGCGCTCGACGGCCACGCCAAGGCCGCGACCAGCCTGATCGGGACGTTCAGCAAGCAGTAGGGTGAGATGGCGTTGATCACAGCGATGGCTCCGATCTCCGATCTGATCCCTCCCCCCGCGAAGCGGTGGGGAGGGTGCCGAGCTCGGCAGCGCACTAGCCCGCCAGAGCGAGGCGGGTGGGGGGCGTTTCCTCACATTGTGCCCGAGGCGCTGCCCCCCACCCCGACCTTCGCTGCGCTCAGCATAGCCGAAGCTTCGCTTCGGCGTCCCTTAACGACGGCCGCCGTAGGCGGCCTATGCCTCCCCACCGCTTCGCGGGGGGAGGGAGGAAACTCCGGCGAGCCCACGTCATGTCTCGACTGACACTCCTCGCCCTCCAACTCCTCGTCGCCGTCGTCGCGCTGGCGCTGTGGCAGTTGTTCTCCACCGTGCCGGTGTTCGGCAAGATGCTGCTGCCGCCGTTCTTCTTCTCCACGCCTATCGATGTCTTCAGCCAGGTCATCGACTGGTTTTCAACCGGCGTGATCTGGAAACATCTCCTGGTCACGTTGTGGGAGTCCATCCTCGCCTTCGTCATCGGCTCGCTCGGCGGCGTCTTGATCGGCTTCTGGTTCGCGCGCCAGCCGCGCGTCGCCGCCGTATTCGATCCCTACGTCAAGATGGCCAACGCGCTGCCGCGCGTCGTGCTTGGGCCGATCTTCACGTTGTGGCTCGGGCTCGGCATCTGGTCCAAGGTCGCGCTCGGCGTGAGCCTGGTGTTCTTCATCGTGTTCTTCAACGTCTACCAGGGCGTCAAGGAGGTGAGCGCCACCGTGCTCGACAATGGCCGCATGCTCGGCATGAGCGAGCGGCAGCTGACGCGGCATGTCTATTGGCCCTCGGCGCTGTCCTGGATGTTCTCGTCGTTGCACACCTCGGTCGGCTTCGCCGTGGTCGGCGCCGTGGTCGGCGAATATCTGGGATCGGCGGCGGGCCTCGGCTACATGATCCTTCAAGCCGAAGGCACCTTCGACGTCGCCGGCGTGTTCGCCGGCATGTTCGTGCTCGCGATCTTCGTCATCCTGATCGACGTCGCGGTGACCCTGGTCGAGCGGCGATTGTTGGTGTGGCGGCCGACGGTGGAGGGGAGATGAATTTGTAGGGTGGGCAAAAGCGCGCTTGCGCTGTGCCCACCGTATCAATTTCGTATGCCGAAGGTGGGCACGCTTCCGCCTTCGCTTGTTGAAGCTACGGCGGACGTGGTCGCTTTGCCCACCCTACGATCACGCCGCCGCCGTCAGTTCAACAGCTTCGTATCATCCGGCGCCTGCGGCGGCGACTTGATCGCGATCGCCTTGATGGTGCGGCCGGTGACCTTGGTGCCGCCGTGCGGCGTACCCTTCGGAATAATCACGAGATCGCCGGGCTTGACCTGCACTTCCTTGTCGCCGAGCCAGATCGTCCCCGTGCCTTCGAGAACGTACTGAAACTCGTTGGCATTGGCATGATAATGCTTCGGCGTGTTGCCGTCCTGGATCGCGATCGTGATGCCGTCCAGCGATACCAGCGGCTTGTTGCGCATGCCCGACGCATTGGGCGCAGACAGGGCGTCGCCTTCGAGATCGGCGGTGTGGATCACCTGCGCGCTGATCATGTCGGCGGCGTAAGCCGGCCGCAGCACGTGCGTGACGGCACAGCCGGCGGCGAACGCGGTCGCGATTGCGAGCGTGGTTGCGATACGATTCATGGGTAGCCTCCCCGTTGGTGGTTTCTTGTGGCCGTCATGCTAGGCCGTCAATCCGCGGCTGGCCATCAGACTGTTGGCGGGTGCGACGAAAAACTTCACCCGACGCGTGCGGAATAAGCCGGCTCCAAAGGTTTCCCGCGGCGCAACACCTCGCACCAAAGTCGCCTTCTCAAAGGAGGGACGCCGCATTATCGTGCCGCCCAACAAAGGGAGGACGTCCATGCAATCCATGCTGAGCAGGCTCTCGGGCGCGCTGCTGGCGCTGGTCTTGATCTGCGGCCCCGCCGCGGCCCAAAGCAAGGTCACTATCGCTGTCGGTGGCGGCGGCTGCCTCTGCTATTTGCCGACCATTTTGGCGCAACAGCTCGGCGAATACGAGAAGGCCGGCGTCAACGTCGAACTCGTCGACCTCAAGGGCGGTTCGGACGCGCTCAAGGCCATGCTCGGCGGCAGCGCCGACGTGGTGTCCGGCTATTTCGACCATTGCGTCAATCTCGCCGCCAAGAAGCAGGAGCTGCAGGCCTTCGTGGTCTATGACCGTTATCCCGGGCTGGTGCTGGTGGTCGCGCCCGCGCATACCAAGGAGATCAACTCCATCAAGGATCTCGCCGGCAAGAAGGTCGGCGTCACCGCACCGGGCTCCTCGACCGACTTCTTCCTGAAGTTCCTGTTGAAGAAGAACGGAGAGGATCCGGCCAGCGCGGCCGTGATCGGCGTCGGCCTGAACGCGACTGCGGTTGCGGCGATGGAGCAGGGCCAGATCGATGCGGCTGTCATGGCCGAACCCGCCGTCACCGTGCTGGCAAAGAACCATCCGGACCTGAAAATCCTCGCCGATACGCGCACGCAAAAGGACACACTCGCGATCTTCGGCGGCGAATATCCGGGCGGCTCGCTTTATGCCACCGCGGCCTGGGTTGCCTCCCACGAAAAGGAGACGCAGGCGCTGACCAATGCGATCGTCTCGACGATCGCCTGGATCCATTCGCATTCTCCGGAGGAGATCATGGCGAAGATGCCGCCGGAGATGGTCGGCAAGGAGAAGGACCTCTATCTGACCGCGCTGAAGAACACCATTCCGATGTATTCGGAGACCGGCAAGATGGACCCCAAGGGCGCGGATGCGGTGCTCGCGGTGTTCAGCGTCGGTTCGCCCGAGGTTGCCAAGGCCAATATCGACGTCACCAAGACCTACACCAACAAGTTCGTCGAGCAGGCGAAAAAGACGACAGGGATGAATGCGAAGTAGCGCTAGTGTCCGAATCCGAAGTTCGCCTCATATTCGCCGCACCTTCTTTAGCGAACTTCGGAATCGGGACACCAGTGATGACTGAGCCGGTCATACATCGCGTCGCGACGCTTGACCTGAAATACGAGCCCTGGGACTGGCCGTTCGCGAGCATGCGGCGCGCCGACATCGACGCGCATTTCGCGCTGAAGAAGCGCGAGAAGCCGAACATCTGGAACGGGCAGGTGCTGCTCGCCCGCCGTCCTGCCTGTATCGGCGACCGCTTCAGCGCCAGCTATTTCGCGACCGATTTCGCGAGCTTCCTCGCCTGGCGCGACTGGGGCTTTGTCGATCCCTCCGTGTTCAACAGTTTTGGCATGGGCGCGTTGCGCTGTACCGACGGCGCCTTTGTCATGGGCGAGATGGGAGCCCACACCTCGACGGCGGGGCGCATCTATTTTCCGGCCGGTACGCCCGATCCCGACGACATCGCCGGCGACCGCGTCGATATCGCGGGCAGCGTCACGCGTGAGCTCGAGGAGGAGACCGGGCTGACGCCTGACGACTACGAGGCGGCGGCGCATTGGGACTGCGTCACCGCGGGATCCGGCGATCGCGCTGATCCGCATCCTCGACGTCGCAATGCCCGCAGAGGCCTTGCGCGCGCGGATCGAGGCCAACCTTGCGCGGCAAAAGCAACCGGAATTGTCGGCGATCCATCTGGTCCGCGCGCGGACCGACATATCGCCTGCGATGCCGCCCTTCGTCGCCGCCTTCATCGAGCGGCAATTCGCCAGCTAATTTCGCACGCGCGATGGGCGGCCCGGCGATGCCAAAATTTGTCACGGCCTTTATCGAGAAGTATTTGCGAACTTCGTCCTGAGACCCAAAGGCATCCGGGCTTGTCCCGGCATCCATGTTTTCAAAGGCGCTGGCGAACGTCCGCTTTTTTGCTTGCGTGTAGATTTGATCGCCGTCATCCTCGCGTTGCCGGCAAGACTGCCGGCAATCGATACCAGCGCCAAAAAAGGGGGAGACCTATGAGAGAGCAGTTAGGGTATTTCCGGCTTGGCGTAATCGGCGCGATGAGCGTCGCTTGCATCCTGGCTACCGCGCCAGCGGCGAATGCGGTCGATCTGACGGCCCTTGTCACCACGACGACCGGCACCTATCAGGGCCTGAAGAACTTCCAGGAACAACCGGGAGATCCGGCGGTCAACGTCTTCTTGGGCATCCGCTACGGCCAGGCGCCGGCAGGCACATTGCGCTGGAAACCGCCCCAGGCGCCCAATCCTGGCCAGGGATCGATCGTCGCAGGAACCTTCGGCCACACTTGCCCGCAGGGACAGCCAACCGATTCCGAGGATTGCCTGTTCCTCAATGTCTATGCTCCGTCCACCGCCACTGCGAGGTCCAAGCTGCCGGTTTTCATATGGATTCACGGCGGCGCGCTCGTCAACGGTGCCGGGTCTTTATACGACCCGTCGGTGATGGTGGCCGAGAACAATATCATCGTCGTCACGATCAACTACCGCCTCGGAAGCCTCGGCTTCCTCGCGGCCAGCGTGCTGGCGGCGCCCCAGGCGAACGCCTTCCAGAACGTCGGCGACGCCGGCAACTACGGTCTGATGGACCAGCAATTCGCGATGGCCTGGGTCCAGCAAAACATCGAGGCTTTCGGCGGTGATCCGCGGACGGTGACGATCGGCGGGGAATCAGCCGGCGGTCTCAGCGTCTCGACGCACCTTGCCTCCACGAACACCTTCAAGGGCCTCACTAACCGGGAACTGTTCGGCGGTGCGATCATCGAGAGCGGCGCGTACATGTATCATGACCTGCCATCGCTCGCCACGTACCGGACCCTCAGCGACAATTTCGCCCAGAAAGATGCCAACTCATTCTGCGGCGGTACCGTGAGCCTCGCCTGTCTCCAGGGATTGACCGACTGCACAACTCTTCGCGAATGAAGCCGTCTTCGGCGGCTTCGGCATTGCGCCCAATTCCAACACGAAAATCCTGCCGCTTGACCTGCATACGGCCTTCTCGACCGGCCGGTTCAACCAGGTCCCGGTGCTCCAGGGTACCAACGCCAATGAGGGCCGGCTGTTCGAGCCGAGCTTCTTCCCCAGTCAGGTCACCGCTCCCCAAGGCACCGCTTCGACGATCTTCGCCGCCGGCGGTCCGGCGAGCTTCGACCTTCAGGTCCCGAACATTCTGTGTGCGACACCGCAGTTCACCGGCACGCCGGCGATCTGTTCCTACTTGCAGGAGATCCAGTTCTTTCTCGCCACCCTCGTGACGGCCACACCGTCCACACAGACCCTGGCCTCGCCCTTCACCCAGG
This sequence comes from uncultured Alphaproteobacteria bacterium, assembly GCA_963732085.1. Taxonomy (GTDB): domain Bacteria; phylum Pseudomonadota; class Alphaproteobacteria; order Rhizobiales; family Xanthobacteraceae; genus Bradyrhizobium. The sequence goes on from CAVSYJ010000006.1 coordinate 530,703, forward strand.
CCGTTCTCGCCGCCGCGACGACGGCGAAAACCCAATATCCAATCGGCAATTTCCACAACTTCGTACCGCAGACGGTCTCAACGATCCCCAACCTCAAGAACAACTTTGGCGGCGGCAACGTCGATGAGGCGCTCTCGCAGATCTTCACCGACTTCGTGTTCGCCTGTAACGGGTTTGATTCGAACCGCGACCTGTCCAGACGCGTTAAGGTCTTTGCTTACGAGTTCGACGATCCAAATGCCCCGAGCGCGGTCGGTGTCCCGGGTCCGGGGTCGAATGGCTCAGGCTTCACGACGGCTTCTCAGCACGCAGCCGAACTCCAGTACATCTTCAACTTCGGCTCGGCGTTCACCTCCGCGCAAGCGGCGCTGGCGACCGATATGAAGACCTACTGGGCCAATTTCGTGAAGACCGGCAATCCGAACCACAGGGATGGCGATCGCGATCGTGATCTTGCCGTCCTTGTCAGCCTCAGGACGCCGAGCGACCGGTTGCCGCACTGGCCGCATTTCGATACCGAAGGTAATCAGGGCCAGGGCAGGGGCAATCAGAAGGTCCAGTCGCTCACGCCGCAAGGGCCGCAGCCGTTCGAAAGCTTCAGGAACGACCATTTCTGCGCGACTTGGGAGCCGCTGCTCACCTTCAACAACGGCAATGAGCCGGAGCAACCCTGACCTGAACTCCAATCGGCGATCGACCAAGCAAAGCAATCGATCGCAAGAGCCTCGGACGCCCTGCCTCACGGCAGGGCGTTTTTTTAGGGCGCCGGACATGGGGCGGAGCACTATTTTGGCAAACTACGAACGACGCGGGCCGGCAATGTCGGCGACAGGCCGAGCGCGATAGCAGTCTTGAGTCGCAACCTCGGACGCCGCCTTGGCGACGCCAGCGCCGGGCGGCTGCATATCCATTGCGCTTGACATCGGTCGGCAGCCCTCATGTGATAGGCGCCAACGACAAGAACAAAGCGCAATCACAATCCGGGAGGATGGAATGCTGGGGCAGAAAACTGCACGCCTGGTAGGTGGGGTCTTCGCCGCGATCGCGGCGCTGACGATGGGCGTGACCGCCCAGGCGCAGGAGAAAAAGATCAAGATCGGCGTGGTTTTCGACCTCACCGGCCCGCTCGCGGGCGGCGGCTCCGAGCTCGAATATCTCGGCGCCAAGATCATGCTCGACCATTACGTCAAGACCGGCGTCGAGGGCTACAAGGTCGAGACCATCTATGCCGACTCGCAGAGCAAGCCCGACGTCGCCATCAACGAATCCGTGCGTCTGCTGGAGCAGGAGAAGGTCGACATGGTGCTCGGCTTCTTCTCCTCGGCGCAATGCGTGCCGGTGGCCGCGCGTGTCGAGCAGCTCAAGAAGTTCATGTGGATGACGACCTGCATCTCGTCGGCCGTGTTCGCCGACAAGAACTACAAATATGTGTTCCGGCCGCAGGCGAGCGGCGACCAGTTCGGCCTGATGACGATGGACTTCATCGCCAATTATTCGAAGGAGAAGTTCGGCAAGGACCCGCAGGATCTGCGCGTCGCCATCATCCATGAGGACGGCGCCTACGGCGTCGACGTCTCCAAGGGCAACGTGGCCGGTGCGCAGAAGGCCGGCTTCCAGATCGTGCTGAAGGAAGGCTATTCGGCGACCGCGCCCGATCTCTCCGCGCTGATCACCAAGCTCAAGCGCGCGAAGCCCGACGTGATCTTCCATACCGGCTACAACCCCGACATCACGCTGTTCGCGCGGCAGGCGCGCGAACAGGGATTGAAGTTCGGGGCGCTGGTGGGCCATGGCGCGGGCTATGGCGTCTATGACAAGCTGAAGGAGGGGATGGGCGCCGACGTCAACTACATTTTCGACACCGATCCGATCTCGATCTGGCTGACCAAGCCGGACGGCATCGATCCGGGCCTGTTGCCCGTGATCAAGATGGTCGGTGAGGAATTCGACAAGATCAAGCCGGGCCTGACGATCCGCCCCGCCCATGTCGGCATCGCCGCGTCCAACACCTATGTGTTCATGAACAACGTGCTGCCGCGCGCCATCAAGCAATATGGCGGCATCGATCCCGACGCGCTGCGCAAGGCCGCGCTCGATGTCGATCTGCCGGAAGGCGGCACCATGCTCGGCTTCGGTGTCAAGTTCTTCGGCGAGGGTACGCCGATGGCCGGCCAGAACGAGCGCTCGTTCCCCGTCGTCATCCAGTATGTCGATGACAAGTCCTACGTGGTGTGGCCGAAGAGCCAGGCGCAGCGCGAGCCTGTCCTGCCGCTTCCCGCGGGCATGACCTACAGTTATAAATAGGTCGCGCTGGTGTGGTGGTTCGGAAGTTCTCTTCAGTTGTGCCGCAGGGTTCGTCAAGAGAACTTCCGAACCAGAACCACACCAGAATCAAGATTTCCCTAGTGTCCTTTCGAACCCGAAGTTCGCGAAGGATTCAGACGCGCCATGTGGTGAACTTCGGGTTCGGGACACCAGGAAGGGGTTGTCGTGCTGGTTGTTGAGGGTCTGGTCAAGCGGTTTGGCGGCTTTCGAGCCGTCAACAACGTATCGTTCAAGGTCGAGAAGGGCGAGATCCTCGGCCTGATCGGCCCGAACGGATCGGGCAAGAGCACCATCTTCAACATGCTCTCCGGCACCTTCCCGCCGACCTCGGGCTCGATGACGTTCGACGGCCACGAACTCGCAGGCCTCCCGCCGCACCGGATCATCAATCGCGGCATCGGCCGCACCTTCCAGATCCCGCGCCCCTTTCACCGCTTGACGCTGTTCGAGAACGTCGTGCTCGCCGGTTACTTCGGCCAGAACCGGCACAGCCGGGCGAAAGCCGAGGAATCCGCCGAGCGCGCGCTGGCGATGGTCGGCCTGCCGATCGATCGCCATGCCGGTGTCGATGGGCTCGGCGCCGCCGGCTTGAAGAAGCTCGAGCTTGCGAAAGCGCTCGCCACCGGGCCGAAACTTCTGCTCGCCGATGAGAGCCTCGGCGGTCTCGACGAGACCGAGATGGATCAGGCCGCCGACATGCTGCGCAAGATCCGCGACGAGCTCGGCATCACCATCATCTGGGTCGAGCACATCATGGGCGTGCTGATGCGCGTGGTCGATCGCGTCATGGTGCTCGATCACGGCGTCAAGATCAGCGAGGGGCTGCCGTCCGAAGTCGCGTGCGACCCGAAGGTGATCGAGGTCTATCTCGGCACCGACGCGGACGCGACCCAGGCTGCGGCTGCGCTGGCGCGCGTCCGGACGGGGGCCTGAGGCATGCTTGAGCTTCGATCGGTCGACGCCGGCTATGGCACGTTCCAGGCGCTGTTCGGCGTCAATCTCGACGTCAAGCCGGGCGAAGCCGTCGGCGTGATCGGACCGAACGGCGCCGGCAAGACCACGCTGATGCGCGTGATCTCCGGCCTGATCCGTCCGACCAAAGGTGCGATCAGCATGCAGGGCACCGACGTGCTGGCGACGCCTCCGCATCGCATCGTCAGCCTCGGCATCGCTCACGTCCCGGAAAACCGCCGGCTGTTTCCGCGGCTCACCGTCGACGATAATCTGAAGATGGGTGCGTTCATGAAGGACGCGCGCGGCAAATATGCCGAGCGGCTGGATTTCGTGTTCGAGCTGTTTCCGCGCATGAAGGAACGCCGCCGCCAGATGGCGGGCACCATGTCGGGCGGCGAGCAGCAGATGTGCGCGATCGGGCGCGCGCTGATGTCCGATCCGAGATTGCTGTTGCTGGATGAGCCGTCGGCGGGGCTCGCGCCGGTCGTGGTGCAGCAGGTGTTCGAGCTGGTGAAGCGCATTCGTGCAAGCGGACTCACCGTGCTGATCGTCGAGCAGAACGTGCAGCAGGTGCTGAAGGTGGTCGATCGCGCCTATCTGCTGGAGGCCGGCACCATCCGCGCGTCGGGAACGGCGGCGGAGATGCTGTCCACCGACACCATCAAGCAGGCTTATTTGGGGGTGTAACCGAGATGGGCTTGGCTCTCACCGCGATGATGCTTTACCTCTCCCCACAGGGGAGAGGTGTCACAGCAAACGATTCAGACGCGGCTGTAGGATAAACACCGATGCAGGGCTTCCTCGACATCTTCGACATCTACCTGCTGGAAGCCGTGATCAACGGCATCCTGCTCGGCGGCGTGCTGGCGCTGCTCGCGCTCGGGCTCAACCTGATCTTCGGCGTCATCGACGTCACCTGGATCTGCTACGCCGAGCTCGTGATGATCGGCATGTACGCGATGTACTTCCTGGTCCAGTATTACGGCCTTTCCTATTTCATCGCGGCCCCGCTGACGATCCTGCTGGTCGCGTTGCTCGGCGCCGCGCTGCATCTCTTCGTGATTCAACCGCTGCTCACCGCGCCGCCGATCAACCAGTTGCTCGCCACTGGCGGCGTGCTGTTCTTGCTGCAGAGCTTCGCCACCGTCGCCTTCGGCATCAACTTCCGCAACCTCGGCATCCGCCTGCCGGTGCTCTCGCTCGGCGACATGAACTTCTCTTACGCGCGCCTGCTGTCGTTCGGCGCGGCGCTGTTCGGCATGGTCGCGGTCTATCTGTTCATGACCCGCACCTTCACGGGAACTGCGATCCGCGCCATCGCGCAGGATCGCCAGATCATGCCCCTGATGGGCGTCGATGCGCGCCGCATCTATCTCATCACCTCCGCGATCGGCGGCGGGCTCGCGGGCCTCGCGTCGTGCCTGTTGGTGCTGCAATATGACGTGCATCCCTTTGTCGGCCTGTCGTTCGGGCCGATCACCTTCCTGATCTGCGTGCTCGGCGGCCTCGGCAATTTCATCGGCGGCTTCATCGCCGCGTTCCTGTTCGCCGAGATCATCGCGCTCGGCGGCCTGTTCTCCGATCTCGAATGGGGCTACGTGCTGGCCTTCGCCTTCTTCATCGTCATGATGTTCATCCGGCCCGCCGGCCTGCTCGCGAGGCGCCGATGAAGGCGCGTTATATCGGCTGGATCGTTGGACTGGCGATCGCGCTCGCGCTGCCGTTCGTGCATCGCGATCCCTATCACCTGCACATCATGGTGCTGATCCTGATATGGTCGTTCGCCTACACCTCATGGTCGATCATGGGCCGCTTCGGCCTGGTGTCGCTCGGCCATGGCGGCTTCATGGGTGTCGGCGCATACATCACCGCGCTGCTCTGGAACCATCTGGGCATCACGCCGTGGATCGGCATTCCGCTGAGCATGGTCGGCGCAGGCATGCTGGCGCTGGTGGTGGCCTATCCCTGCTTCCGCTTCCGCATCACCGGGCACTATTTCGTGCTGGTGACGCTGGCGCTGTCAGGCATCGTACTGCAGGTCATCACCGCCACGCGCGACTGGACCGGCGGCTCGCTCGGCTACACCCCGAACCGCAGGCCGAGCTGGTTCGCGCTGCAATTCGACGACAAGATCACATGGTACATGATCGCGCTGTTCGTCTGGCTGCTCGGTATCGTGATCTGGCACTGGATCGACCGCGGCATGGGCCGCCACGCCATGGAGGCGATCTCGGAGGACGAGGACGCCGCCGCCGCTGCCGGCGTCAACGTCACCGCCGAGAAATTGAGGATCACCCTGATCAGCGCGCTGATGACCGCGCTCGCGGGCGCGCTTTACACGCAGTACCAGATGTTCATCTCTCCGGACACGGTGAGCGGCATCGCGGTGTCCTTGCAGATGGTGTTCGCCGCGATCGTCGGCGGGCTCTATGTCGCGCTCGGGCCGACGGTCGGCGCCATCATCACCATCCTGCTCGCGGAATTCCTGCGCATCTTCTTCGGCACCGGCGCGGTCGGCTGGGACAATCTGATCTATGGCCTGCTGCTGGTGCTGTTCATCATCTTCCTGCCCAAAGGCATCCTTGGCAGCATCTCCGAACGGTTTTCGCTCGCGCGCAAATCGTAAAAGGCGAAGACAATGAGCGCCACCCAAGTCCGATGGCCGGACTCGCTCTGGGCCGCGGTGACGCCGCAAGGTCCCGACGCTGCCGCAGCTTGCGGGCACGGCTGAAGCCGATGTCGTGATCATCGGCGCGGGCTTCACGGGATTATCGGCGGCGCTGCACCTGCGCGAAGCCGGAATCGACGTCGCCGTGATCGAGGCGGCCGAGCCGGGATGGGGCGCCTCGGGCCGCAACAACGGCCAGGTGATCCCGACGCTGTCGCGTCCCGATCCCGACGACATCGTTGCCAAACACGGCGCGGCCGGCGAGCGTTTCGTCGCGATGCTGCGCGACAGCGCCAACGCGCTGTTCGATCTCGCGCGCCGCTACCAGATCCAGGCCGAGCAGGAGCAGACAGGATGGATCCAGCCGGTGCATTCGCCGGGCCGAATCAAGATTGCCGAGCGTCGCGTGCGGCAATGGTCCGCGCGCGGTGCATCGGTCGAGTTGCTGACAGCGCGAGCAGACGAAGGCGATGCTCGGCTCGGAGGCCTGGTATGGCGGCTTCTGGAATCGCAGCGGCGGTCACGTCAATCCCTTGGCGCTGGCGCGCGGCATGGCACGTGCCGTGCTCGATCGCGGCGGCCGCCTCTATGCGCGCTCGCCTGCACAAAGTTTCGAGCGGCGCGGCAATCGCTGGATCGTCAAGAGCGCGGAGGGCGAAATCTCCGGCCGCGCGCTGATCGTCGCGACCAATGCCTATACCGGGGAGTTCGCGAAATCGCTGTTGCCGGAAGTCGCGCACGAGGTGGTGCCGGTCTTTTCCTGGCAGATGGCGACCGAGCCGCTGTCGGAGGCGGCGCGGAAAACCATCATCCCCGGCCGGCAGGCGATGTCGGACACCCATGGCGAGCTCTATTTCGCCCGCTACGACGCGCGCAACCGCCTCGTCACTGGCGGCGCGCTGATCAGCGCATATGACGGTGCGGCGCGCTTGAAGCCCGTCGTCGCCGCGCGGCTGCGGCGGCTGTGGCCGCAGATCGGCGACGTCAAATTCGACTATGTCTGGAACGGCTATGTCGGCATGACGACCGATTTCCTGCCGCGCATCCATCGTCTCGGCCCGGACGCCTATGCCTGGACCGGCTGCAACGGCCGCGCGGTGGCGCTGTCGATTCCGCTCGGCGCGGAACTGGCGCGGGCGGTACAAGGTTATCCCGATAGCGAGCTGGCGCTGCCCTTCACCGCACCGGCGCCATTGATCGCCCACGGATTGCTGCGCCGGCTCGCCCCGCTGCGGCTGATGCTGTTCCGCCGCAACGACGCCAGGGAAATCGCCTGAGATCGGGAAAACTTCCATGAGCAAGAAACCCGCACAATCGCTCGCTTCCGAGCTTGATCGCTTCATCTCGCCGTTCCGGGTCGACGGCTCGACCCGCTTTCACCTGCGATCGCACAAGACCGCCGAGAAAGGCGGCATCGACAAGGACAAGGGTGAGAAGATCCTCGACGCCAATCGCAAGCGGCTGAGCGACTTTCAGGAGAAACTTTACGCACAGGACCGCTGGTCGTTGCTGCTGGTCTTCCAGGCCATGGATGCCGCGGGCAAGGACAGCACGATCAAGCACATTTTCGACGGCGTCAATCCGCAGGGCTGCGAGGTCGCCTCGTTCAAGCAACCCTCCACGCTAGAGCTCGACCACGACTTCATGTGGCGCGCCATGATTGCTCTGCCCAAGCGCGGCCATATCGGCATCTTCAACCGTTCCTACTACGAAGAGTGCCTGATCGTGCGTGTGCATCGTGAGCTGCTTCTCAAGGAGAAGATCCCGCCAAAGCTGGTGACGAAGAACATCTGGCAGGAGCGCTTCGCCGACATTTCCGCGATCGAGCGCTATCTGACGCGCCAGGGCACCGTGATCCTGAAGTTCTTCCTCAACGTCTCGAAGGACGAGCAGCGCGAACGCTTCCTCGACCGCCTCGACCAGCCCGCCAAGAACTGGAAGTTCTCGATGGCGGATGTCGCCGAGCGCAAGCTGTGGCCGCGCTATCAGGCAGCCTATCAGGACATGATCCGGCACACCTCGACGAAGGAGGCGCCATGGTTCGTGGTGCCGGCCGACCACAAATGGTTCGCCCGAGTCGTGATCGGATCGGTGATCGTCTCGACGCTGGAGAGCCTGAATCTGCGGTTTCCCCGCGTCGACAAGGCCTCGCTGGAGGAGTTCGCGAAAGTGCGCAAGGCGCTGGAGAGCGAGGGCAAGCCCCGCGCGAAGGCCGCAAAGAACAAGTAGGCCGCTAAAGCGCGATGAGATCAGGATGAATCGTCATCGCGCTTCAGGTTCTTGTTTGGGCATGATCTCCGCGCAAACCCCTTGGCGTTTGTCGCGAGGGAAAACCTCTGCACACTTTTCAGGATCATGCCTTAGATCAGCCCGCCGATGAGCCTCAAGACGCTGACGATCAGCGCCGAGGCGCAGACGGCGGTGCCGAGATCGGCGACCTGGAGCAGGGCGGCGCGCTGCTCCTCATCGAGTTCTGCAATTGCCTTGCGCATTGTCTCACTCCTTTTTCTCACAACGGAGAGAGACCGTCCCGGTTCCCTTAATGCTTTCTTAACTACGTTCGCGCGACGTTAAGCCGGGGCGGCGTATCGCCTCGGCGCGGTCGCGTCAATTCCAATTCCCTGTGACTGTGACTTTTGCGCCACGCCGTTTTAACGGTTTGGTTCGTTGTGGGTGCGACGGTCGCCGCGAGCGATCACACGTTCGTACATGGGGAGTAGTCACATGAAAAAGCTGGTTCTGGTTGCATCCATCCTTGCAAGCACCACGGTTGCGGCCTCCGCCGCCGACATGGCGCCGCGCTACACCAAGGCGCCGCCGCCGATGGTCGCGCCGATCTACAATTGGGGCGGCTTCTACGTCGGCGTTAACGGCGGCTGGGGCTCCAGCCACAATTGCTATACCAACACCGCCATCCTCGCCGTGCCGGTCGGCCACCTCGGCGAAGGCTGCCACGACGCCACGGGCGGCAGCGCCGGCGGCCAGATCGGCTATCGCTGGCAGGCCGGCAACTGGGTGTTCGGTCTGGAAGCGCAGGGCAACTGGGCCGACTTCTCCGGTTCCAACGCCAGCCTGGTGTTCCCCGGCCTGACGAACCGCACCCGCATCGACGCCTTCGGCCTGTTCACCGGCCAGGTCGGTTACGCCTGGAACAACGCACTGTTCTACGTGAAGGGCGGCGCCGCCGTCACCGACAACCGCTATGATGGCGTCATCACCGGAACCGGCGTGGTCTTCGACCATGCGTCCGACACCCGCTGGGGCGGCGCGGTCGGCGCCGGCGTCGAATACGGCTTTGCTCCGAACTGGTCGGCCGCCATCGAATACAACCACCTGTTCATGGGCACAAACAACTACGTCTTCACCAGCGCAGTGGCGCCGGTCGGCGTCGTCACCCGCAACGACGACGTCCGCCAGGATGCGGACATGGTCAACGTCAAGGTGAACTATCACTTCGGCGGCCCGATCGTCGCGCGCTACTGATCAAAAAAATTCGGCGTCAAACGAGGAAAGCCCCGCGAGAGCGGGGCTTTCTTTGAATTTGCGGCTTGGACGGTTTCTACCTCTCCCCGACGGAGAGGTGAACCAATCGTGGATGGTTCGGTTCACCAGGATTATTTGCGCCTTAGCCGATCGGCATCGCGAGATAGCGGGTGTTGTCGGCGCTCTTGATCCGCATCAGCACGCTGTGCTTGCCGGAGGATTTCGCCTCCGACAACGCGCCGCGCAGCTCGCCGGCATTGCCGACGCTCTTGCCGCCGACGTCGAGAATGACGTCACCGGACTGCACGCCGTGCTCGGCCGCCGGCCCTTCCGGGTCGACCGCGGTGACCACCACACCCTTGCCGCCGGCACCGGCCACATCGGCTGCCGGCGCCACCGACAGGCCGAGACGCGGCGTGCCGGGCATCGACCCGTTGTCGCGATCTTCGGCGCTGGCCTGCTTTTGATCGGCCGGCATCGCAGCCAGCGTCACGTTGATGCTCTTCTGCTCACCCTTGCGCAGGATGTCGAGCTTCGCGGAAGTTCCCGGCGCCATGCCGGAGATCTCACGCGCCAGCGAACGCGAATCCTTGACCGCATTGCCGTTGACGGCGGTGATGACGTCGCCGGCCTGGATGCCGGCTTTCGCCGCCGGCGTATCGGCCCTGGCCTCGTCGACCAGCGCGCCGGAGGCGTTCTTCAGCCCCATGCTCTCGGCAATGCCCGCGCTGACCGGCTGCACCTGCACGCCGATATAGCTCCGCGTCACCACGCCTTTGTCCTTGAGCTGGGCCACGACCATCTTCGCGGTGGAGGCGGGGATGTCGAAGCCGATGCCGACCGAGCCGCCGGAGGGCGAATAGATCGCGGTGTTGACGCCGACCACGTTTCCGTTGTTGTCGAAAGTAGGTCCGCCGGAATTGCCCTTGTTGATGGGCGCGTCGATCTGGATGTAGTTGTCATACGGGCCGGAGCCGATGTCGCGGCCTTCCGCCGAGATGATGCCGGCGGTCACGGTGCCGCCGAGGCCGTAGGGATTGCCGACCGCGACCACCCAGTCGCCGACGCGCGGTTTGTCGGTGGCGAAATTGGCAAAGGCGAAATCGGTCTTGCCGTCGACCTTGATCAGCGCGAGGTCGGTCTTCGGATCGGTGCCGATCACCTTGGCGGTGTAGGTCTTGCCGTCATCGGTCGTGACCTCGACCGAGCTGGCATGATCGACGACGTGATTGTTGGTCACGGCATAGCCGTCCGCCGAGATGAAGAAGCCGGAGCCGACGCCGGTGATCATCTGGTGCTGTTGCATCCGGTGCTGCTCCAGACCGCGCGGGCCGTTCTCGCCGAATTGGCGGAAGAACTTCTCGAACGGCGATCCCTGCATGTAGGGCTGCAGCTCCTGGCCGCTGGTGTTGGGGCCGTCGTCATCGGTCGCGCCCTGGTCGACCTTCACGCGCACCGAGATCACCGCCGGCTTCACCTTGGCGATCAAGTCGGCAAAGCCCGCCGGGCCCTGCTGCGCCTGCGTGGTTGCCGCATTGGCCTGCGACGTAAAGTGTCCATATTCCAGCGGTCCGCCGAGCACCAGGGCGGCACCCACCACCGCGGCCGAGCCCAGCAGCGTCAAGCGCCGCAGCGACAAATCCCGCGATTGGGATCATTGAGTTTCGTCATCGTTCGTCTCTCCACATCAGTTTGCCCGCCACTTGATGCAGAGATAACGCGCGGTTCCTTACGGCGTGCTGTCGCGTGAATTAAGATTTCCTGTCGGCTGGCTTAATTCGCGGTAAGGCGGCGCGTGCCCTATCCACGCGGCTGCTGCCTTGAAGCGTCCACATTGCCGAAGGAGAAGCGGCTGGCTGGCAAGGAAAAATGGACGTTCGGGGGACCATGACTTCTCGTGCAATCGGCAGCGTGATCGCGGGGTTTCTGCTGCTATGCGCGCCAGCGCTTGCGGCGGAGCAGCCGGCCGAGCTGATCTCGAGCTATCGCCTCAAGCACGGCGAGGTCCGCGTCGTGCGCGACGCCACGCTCGACCGCATCGCGCAGGAGCAGGCGCGCGCCATGGCCGCGAAAGATACGCTGAGCCACGAGGTGCTGGGCTCGTTCTCGAGGCGGGTCGCGCCGGCGCGGGCAGGCCGCGCGGCCGAGAACATCGCCTATGGCTATGAGGGTTTCGAGAAGACGCTGGGACAGTGGATCAACTCGTCCGAGCACCGCAAGAACCTGTTGCTGCACAACGCCTCCAGGGTCGGGATCGCGAGCGCAAAGGACGCCAGCGGCAAGCGCACCTATTGGGCGATGGTGATCGCGGGCGATTACGAGCCGAAGCCGCCCAGGGGCCGCAAGGACAGCGAACCGCTGGTCGCGGTGAGACGCGAGGCCGCTCCCGCCAGCAAGCCGAAATCCAGCGACTGCCATATCAAGGTGCTCAGCCTCTGCATTTGAGGGGGCAAGCCTCTGTCCTTAGTCACAGCGCCCCCATCGATGTGGTAGGCTCTCGTCTTCGGCATGAGGGGAAGATGCGGCGGCGCGAGTTCATCACGCGGTTGACAGGCGCAGCCGCCGCTATCGGACTGTCGCGGTCGCACGTTGCCCTTGCGCAGAAGACGGACCGCATATCGCGCATCGGCGTGATGGAAATCGGGCACGCCGACGATCCGGTCGCACAGGCCCGTGTCGCGGCACTGAGAGAGCAACTGGAGAAACTGGGATGGGTGGTCGGCCGCAACCTTGCGATCGACACGCGGTGGAACGTTGCGAGTTTCGAGGCGGGACAACGTCTCGGCACCGAGCTTTTGGGCCTGTCGCCCGACGTGATTCTCAGCGTCGGCAGCCCCAGTGTGAAAGCCTTGCAGCAGGTCACCAAAACGGCGCCGATCGTTTTCATCTTTGTCGTCGAACCAGTCGACATGGGCGTCGTTCAAAGCCTGGCCCGTCCCGGCGGCAATATCACCGGCTTTGCCTATCTGGAGCGAACCACCGGCGCAAAGTGGCTGTCGCTGCTTGCCGAAATCGCACCTGGCGTCAAACACGTCGCCTATATTTTCAGCCCTAAAGCGGCTCCCCATGCTCATTTCTTTTACGAGTCGGCCCAGGCGGCCGGAGAGAAGATCGGCGTGCGGGTCGATACCGCTGCGGTAGAGGGAGCAGCGGATTTCGAGCCAATCCTGGCGCATCTCGGCGCCGATGGCGGTGTGATCGTTGAGCCGGATGCCGTCGTGGACAACAATCTTCCGTTGATTATCGATCTGGCCGCGCGATATCGCGTGCCCGCGATCTACGGCGGTGGTGGCGCGACCGCGAAGGCCGGCGGCCTGATGTCGTATAATCTCGATCAGTTGGCGACGATCCGGGCTGCCGCGGTCTACCTCGACCGTATCCTCCGCGGCGAGAAGCCTGCCGACTTGCCGGTCCAGCAGCCGACGAAATTCCAGTATGTCATCAATCTCAGGACCGCAAAGGCGCTCGGGCTTGTCGTGCCGTTGACGATGCAGACCACGGCCGACGAGATCATCGAGTAGCGCGCCGGCCTCTGCATGTGAGGCAGAGCTACACCGCGTCTGCCGACGTGAACAGCGCAAACGACCGTCCGGCGACCTTGTAGACACTGTCGAACGCGAACGGCGTCGCCGTCGCGCCGTCGGCGACATTGGTGTCGAGCAGCAGCGTCCATTTCGGCCCCGCGCTGGTCTGCGGCAGCTTGAAGTCGACTTCGCCATCACTGCTGTTCATGATGATCAGCACGCTGTCATCTTCGCCGTGGCGCGCGACCGCGGTCTTGCGCGTGCGGCCGTCGAGCATGACGCCGAAGCATTTGATCCAGCCGCTGTTCCATTCGTCCGGCGTCATCTCCTGTCCGCCGGAGCTGAGCCAGACGACGTCGCTTATGTCGAGTTGCGCGTCGTGCGCGCCGGTCAGGAAGCGGCTGCGGCGCAGGATCGGATAGTCGCGCCGCAGCTGGATCACGCGCTTGGTGAAAGCAAGCAGCTTCTCCGCGGGCTCGCCCATGCCCCAGTCGAACCAGGAGATGTCGCTGTCCTGGCAGTAGGCGTTGTTGTTGCCCTGCTGGGTGCGGCCGAACTCGTCGCCGCCGAGCAGCATCGGCGTGCCCTGCGACAGCAGAAGGGTCGCCAGCATGTTGCGCTTCTGCCGCTCGCGTAAGCCCAGCACGTCCTTGTCGTCGGTCGGCCCTTCGGCGCCGCAGTTCCACGAGCGGTTGCTGGAACTGCCGTCGCGATTGTCTTCGCCGTTGGCTTCGTTGTGCTTGTCGTTGTAGCTCGCCCAGTCGTTCAGGGTGAAACCGTCATGCGCGGTGATGAAGTTGACGCTCTCCCAGCTGCGCCGGCCCTCGCGGTTGAAAATGTCGCCGGAGCCGAGCAGCCGCGGCGCAAGTGCGGAGGGCGGCGCATCGCCGCGCCAGTAGTCGCGGGCGGTGTCGCGAAACTTGTCGTTCCACTCCGCCCAGCCGGGCGGGAAGCCGCCGACCTGGTAGCCTCCGGGCCCGCAATCCCACGGCTCGGCGATCAGCTTGACCGTCGAGAGCAGGGGATCCTGGTTCATCGCCTTCAGGAAGCCGCTCTGCTCGTCGAAGCCGTAGACCTCGCGCGCGAGGATGGTGCCGAGGTCGAAGCGGAAGCCGTCGATATGCATGTGCCCGGCCCAGTAGCGCAAGCTATCCATCACCATCTGGATCACGCGTGGGTGCGAAACGTTGACGGTGTTGCCGGTGCCGGTGTCGTTGATGTAGTAGCGCTTCTTGTCCGGCAGCAGGCGATAATAGCTGGCGTTGTCGATGCCCTTGTAGGACAGCGTCGGGCCGCGCTCGTTACCCTCTGCGGTGTGATTGTAGACGACATCGAGAATCACCTCGAGGCCGGCGCCGTGCAGCTTCGCGGTCATTTCCTTGAACTCGCGCAGGCAGTGGGCGACGTCGGAGGCGTAACGCGGGTCCGGCGCGAAGAAGCCGATGGTGTTGTAGCCCCAGTAATTCGTCAGCTTCTTTTCCAGCAGATTGCTGTCGTTGATGAAGGAATGGATGGGCAGCAGCTCGACCGAGGTGATGCCGAGCGCCTTCAGATAATCGATGACGGCAGGCGTACCGAAACCGGCATAGGTGCCACGCAGATGCTCGTCCACGCCGGGATGCTTTTTAGTGAACCCCTTGACGTGCGTCTCATAGACGATGGCTTCGTCCCAATGCACGTTCTGCCGCTGCGCTTCAGCCTGCCAGTCGAAATCGGGATCGACCACGACGCATCTGGGCATGAAGGGCGCGCTGTCGCGATCGTCGAACGTCAGGTCGTCGCCGCTTTCCATCTTGTAGCCGAACACGGCCGGATTCCATGTCAGCGCGCCGGCGTGCGCCCGGGCATAGGGATCGAGCAGCAGCTTGTTCGGATTGAACCTGTGCCCTGCGTCCGGCTGATAGGGGCCGTAAACGCGATAGCCGTAGAAGGTGCCGGGGCCGACACCGGCGATGTAGCCGTGAAACACCTGATCGGTATATTCCGGCAGTTCGAACCGGTGCGTTTCGCGCTCGCCGTCGAACAGGCAGATTTCAACCTTGGTGGCGTTGGCGGAAAACAGCGCGAAATTGGTCCCTTGATTGGTCCCTTGGCCGCTCCAGCTGGCTCCCAGCGGGTAGGGCAGCCCTTCTTCGATGGCAAAATCTGTCATTTGGACCCCCAAACGCGACGGTACAGCCATCGTCAAACGCCATCAGTCATAAAATGTTGCAACAGCGAATGACTATTTGCGATGCTATGGCCGATATATCGATGCAATTTGGATTCCAGATGTCCGATCAGACGACAGTGAACGGCAAGATCGACAAGCAGGCGCTGCTCGCGAAATACCTCGCCGAGCGCGACAAGCGGCTGCGCGTGGACGGCAATGCGCAGTACCTCCGGCTCGATGGGCAGCTCTCTCACTATAAGCGCGATCCCTATGCGGAGCCGATCAACCGCGAGGCGCTGTTTGATCACGTCACCTTCGCCTTTGTCGGCGGTGGCATCGCGGGCCTCGTCACCGGCGCGCGGCTGGTCGAGGCCGGCGTGACCGACGTCCGCATCGTCGAGAAGGGCGGCGATTTCGGCGGCACCTGGTACTGGAATCGCTATCCCGGCGCGCAATGCGACACCGCCTCGATGGTGTACATGCCGCTCCTCGAAGAGACCGGGCATATGCCATCGGAGAAATACGCGCATGGCCCCGAAATCCTCGAACAGTGCCGCCGTATCGGCCGCAAGTTCTCGCCTCTACGACAATGCGCTGTTTCAGACCGAGGTGACCGGTCTCGCATGGGACGACAGCGCGAAAGCGCTGGGTGATCTCGACCGATCGCGGCGATCGCTTCACCGCGAGTTTCATCGGCGTCGGCACCGGTCCGCTGCACGTGCCGAAGCTGCCGGGCATTCCCGGCATCGAGACCTTCAAGGGCCATTCCTTCCACACCAGCCGCTGGGATTACGGCTACACCGGCGGCGATGCGGGAGGCGCGCCGATGACAAAACTTGCCGACAAGCGCGTCGCCATCATCGGCACCGGCGCCACCTCGGTGCAGGCCGTGCCGTATCTGGCGCGCACCGCCGGCCGGCTCTATGTCGTGCAGCGGACGCCGTCCTCGGTCGACGTCCGCGCCAATGCGCCGATCGATCCGAAATGGTTCGAGGGCATCGCCACGCCCGGCTGGCAGCAGCGCTGGATGCGAAATTTCACCGACAACCAGGCCGGCGGCGGCGCCACGGAAGATCTGGTGCAGGACGGCTGGACCGACCTGTCGCGGCGCATCCGCAGCAAATTCAAGGATCTGCCGCGCGAGAACCTGACGCAGGCCGCCATGCTCGCCGCCTTCGAGGACACCGATTTCGAGAAGATGGAGGAAATTCGCGCGCGGGTGGATTCCATCGTCGGCGACCGCGAGACGGCGCAGCGGCTAAAGGCCTGGTACCGGCAATTGTGCAAGCGGCCGTGCTTCCACGATTCCTATCTGCAGGCGTTCAACAACCCGTCGACCACGCTGGTCGATACCGACGGCAAGGGCGTCGAGCGCATCACCGAAAAAGGCTTCGTGGTCGCGGGCGTCGAATATGAGGTCGATTGCATGATCTATGCCTCGGGTTTCGAGGTCGGCACCGAATTCGAAAGCCGCGCCGGCTTCGATCTCGCCGGCCGCGACGGGTTAAAACTGTCGGTAGCGTGGGGCGAGGGGATGAAATCGCTGCATGGCACGCATGTGCACGGCTTCCCCAACGCCTTCTTCGTGCAGCCGGCGCAAGGCGCCAATCTGATCTCCAATGTGCCGCACAATCTGACCGAGTCGGCCGTGACGATCGCCGCGATCGTGCGCCATGCGGCGGAGACGGGCGCGCGCGAAGTGGAGGTGACGCGCGAGGCGCAGCAGGCCTGGGTCGAACTGCTGCTCACGGCGCCGCCGCGCCTGATCGGCTCGCCCGACTGCACGCCCGGCTACTACAACAATGAGGGGCAGGCGCCGACGCTGGCCTCGAAGCTCAATGTCGGATATCCGGCGGGGCCGAGCGCCTATTTCAGATATCTCGGGGCATGGCGCGGCGCCGGCGACTTCAAGGGGCTGGCGTTCCGGTAAGGGACACGAACGGACGGACAAGCGGAGCGAACAAAATGTCTCAACCAGCGCGCGATGGCTTCGCGCTCATCAAGCCGGGCCAGACCTATGTCGGCAAGCAAGGCTTCACCTATGGTGCGGGCGTTTCAAAAGAGACCGCCGGCGCCCAGAAGGTCTGCATGAACGTGCTGCCGATGCCGCCGGGCGCCGTCGCCAAGGCGCATTACCACGAGGGCATCGAGACCATCGCCTATCATGCTCGATGGCGAATGCGCCGTGTATTACGGCGACGATCTCGAGAAGCGGGTCGAGGTGCAGAAGGGCGACACCTGCTTTCTCGGCCCCGACATTCCGCACGCGCCAAGCAACGAAAGCGGCAAGCCCTGCACCTGGATCGTGGTGCATTCGTCCGGCAACGACCAGGACGGCATCGTGCTGCTGCCGGAACTCGATGCAAGGCTAAAGGCGCGGATGGGCGCGGCTTCGTAGGGTGGGCAAAGGCGCTCTTGCGCCGTGCCCACCAACTTCAACTTTGCTTTGAATGGTGGGCACGCTTCCTGCCTGCATGCGGAAGCACTGTCATACGTGATCCGCTTTGCCCACCCTACGGCACGTCGTCGAAGATCTCGACCAGCCGGAAGCGCTCGCACATCAGCGTCATGTCTTCGCTGAATCGTCCGAGCCGGCCGAAATAGCGTGCGATGCGCATTGCGCCACCAGGCGAGGCTGCGGTCGCCTTCGCCCTCGTCATGCGCGAAGGCGGCATCGACCTCGCCGAATTTCCGGTAGGTCACCTCGGTGCTTTCGATCACGCAGCGCGGCTGACCGCTGCCGTCCAGCACGATCCATTGCTCGCCGGGTGAGGAGGTGTTCGGCTCGTCTTCGGTGCTGCAGGTCGCGGTCTTGATGCCCTTCATCACGAGGTCGAGCAGTTCATCGGCGAGCGCCGGATTGTCGCCGAAGGCGAACGTGCGGAGATGCTGGTATCGCTGGGGGGACTGACTTGGTCATCAGTTCATGGGCTTTCGTTGCGCTTACGCCATATATCCGGAAACACCGTCCCACAACAGCTTCACCGCGGTCACGACCAGCAGGGCGTAGCAGGCGCGATAGATCTGGCGCTGGTCCAGCGAGCCGTGCAGCCGAAAGCCCAGCCAGACGCCGGCGGGAATCGCGAACAGACAAAACCCCATCAATTCCCACACGCCTGTGGTCGGTCTCACCAGCAAGAGCCACGGCACCGCCTTGGTCGCGTTGCCGACGGTGAAGAACAGGCTGGTCGTGCCCGCATAGATCTCCTTGGTCAGGCCGAGCGGCAGCAGATACATCGCAAGCGGCGGTCCGCCGGAATGCGCGACCATGGTGGTGACGCCAGAGGCGAGGCCGGCGCCGATCGCTTTCGGCGTCGAGCGCGGCTGAATTGCCGTTTCCGCGCCCGCAAAAAGCCACAGGCCGACAAAGGCAAGCGTGGTCACCGCCATCACGATCGAGATCGCGCGATGATCGAGAAAACGGAACAGCACATAGCCGAACGCGATGCCGATCACGAGCCCCGGCAGCAGCAGCGCGAGGTCGGGCTTCGACCAGGTCGAGGGCTTCCAGTAGCGCAGCGCGAACAGGTCCATGGCAATGAACAATGGCGCCAGGAGTCCGCCGGCGGTGACCGGGTCCATCACGATCGACAACAGGGGAATTCCAACGATCGAGAAGCCGCCGCCGAAGGCGCCCTTCATGAAGCAGATCAGGAAAACGCCGGCAAAGGCGACGAGGATCGTGGCAAGCGTCAGGTCGGCCGGGGAGGAAATCGTCATGACATCCTCGCTTGGTCGGGAAGGGAGATGAGGCCTTGCACGGCCCCTTCGATCTGGCTTCGCGAGATGCCGATGTCGCGCAGCGCCCGGTCGTCGAGCTCGCCAAGTGTCGTAATGGCGGCGCGGCGGACGAGATAGCCGGCGACGGCGTCCCATGCAGCGACGCAGATCCGGGAGAAGGTGGCGGGCTTTTCGGCTGCAGGCCGGGCGATCGTGACAAGGGTTGCAGACATTTCCAGTCTCCATGGCTTGCTCCGGGCCATGCGAGGCCGTCGGCGCAAACCAGGGTCGCGCCGGCCGCTCGCTCATGGGCCGCGGAAAACTTGTAATGTCCCGGTACAATCCGGTTGATACGGATATATTGATCCGATATAATCTCGGTGCAATCGAAACATTGATCTCGGAGCAATTGGTCCGTGCAATTATGAAATCCGAATATCTGGCCCTGGCCGACACCATCGCCGCCGAAATCGCCGACGGCGCGCTCAAGCCGGGCGACCGCCTGCCGCCGCAGCGCAATTTCGCCTGGGAGCGCAAGATCGCGGTCTCCACCGCGAGCCGCGTCTACTCTGAACTGTTGCGCCGCGGCCTTGTGGTCGGCGAGGTCGGGCGGGGCACCTTCATTTCGGGCGATGCCAAACACGGCGTGGTGGCCCCGGGCGAGCCCAGCGGCATCCGGATCGATCTCGAGTTCAACTATCCCTTGCGTCCCGACCACACCGCATTGATCGCAAAGAGCATCGACGGACTGCAGACGGCCGCAGCACTCGAAGCCGCTCTGCGGCCGGCGACATCGGCGGGTACGGCGGCAGTCCGCAGCGTCGCGGCCGCCTATCTGGCGCAAGGGCCGTGGTCGCCGTCTCCGGATCAACTCGTCTTCACCGGCAATGGAAGGCAGAGCATCGCCGCAGCACTTGCCAGCGTGGTGCCCAGCGGCGGCCGTTGCGGCGTCGAGCCGTTGACCTATCCCTTCGTCAAGGGCATCGCCGCGCGGCTCGGCATTTCACTGGTGCCGCTGGCGATGGACGAGCATGGCGTGCGGCCCGAACTCGGTGCAGAAGGCGCACCGCGAGGCGCATCTCTCGGCCATCTACATCCAGCCGGTGGTGCAGAATCCGCTCGGCATGACCATGCCGCCCGCGCGCCGCGCCGATCTGTTGCGCGTCGTCGAAAAGCTCGACCTTCCCGTCATCGAGGACAACGTCTACGGCTTCCTCGATCACGAGATTGCGCCGCTGGCCGCGCTGGCGCCCGATCGCTGCATCGTCATCGACTCCCTCTCCAAGAAAGTCGCGCCGGGCCTCGCGCTGGGCTTCGTCGTGCCGCCGCGGCGGCTGCGCGAAGGCGTGATGGCCGCGGTGCGGTCGGGCGGATGGACCGCCTCGGGATTCGCCTTTGCGGCCGCGCAGCGGATGCTGGGCGACGGCACCGTCGCCGAGCTGTCGCGGCTGAAGCGCATCGATGCGCGCGCGCGACAGAAGCTGGCGATCGAGCGTCTTGCGGGCTTCGACATCCAGACCAACGGAAAATGCTATCATCTGTGGCTGAGGCTGCCGCCGCACTGGCGCTCGCAGACCTTCGTGGCGGCCGCGGCGAGGCGCGACATCGCGCTGACGCCCTCGACGACCTTCGCCACGACGCCCGGCCACGCGCCGAACGCGGTGCGGCTCGCGCTTGCGGCGCCGACCATGGATCAGCTCGACGACGGCTTGCGCACGCTGGCAGCGCTGCTCGGCGCCAGCGAGCACGATTTCGAATTCGACGGAATGATGCGCAGCTAACTGGAGGACGCCTCGCCAAAACGGTCGAGGTCCGAGGCGTCGGGCGCGATCGGCTTGCTTGCCCTGTACGGGGAATTGAGCAGCAGCATGAACAGCGCCCGGTTGGCCTGATATCGCGCACCCGGCCTGCTGTTCTCCGATCCCAGCATGACCAGCTCGCCGTCGGGCGTGCAAATATACCAGCGCCAGGTCCGCCGGCGCTTCCGCACGATCGCTTCAAAGGTCTGGAATTCCACCGGCATCGTCCCCACGAAGCTGTCCCAACCTGACCATGTGTCATTTTTGCCATGGGTCAGGTTCAACGATTTGGGCAGATTATCTTGGGTTAACAGATGTCGGGGGAAACGGTGATGCGCCACGGCAACACTCAAAGTAGTTGGAATTTTCGTTACAATCCCAAAGAAACTATTTGATAGCTGAAATATCGAAGAGTAGGTCTGCCTGTGAACGATGATGGCGGCGACCGCGACAAACGTACTATCATTGATTTCATTCGTTTAGTCCCTTGAGCCTTTTTGGAAAATGAGATGACCGCATCGCAAAGCCGGATCGCATTGTTTATCGATGGCGCAAATCTTTACTCGACGGCCAAGACGATTGGATTCGACATCGACTACAAGCGCCTGCTCAAGGAATTCCAGACGCGTGGCGAAATGGTGCGGGCTTTCTACTACACCGCCGTCGTGGAGGATCAGGAGTTTTCCTCGATCCGCCCGCTGGTCGACTGGCTCGACTACAACGGCTTCACCGTCGTCACCAAGGCGACCAAGGAATTCGTCGACTCATCCGGCCGGCGCAAGGTGAAGGGCAACATGGACATCGAACTCGCCGTCGACGCCATGGAGCTTGCCGAACATATCGACGAGATGATCCTGTTCTCCGGCGACGGCGATTTCCGCTCGCTGGTCGAGGCGGTGCAGCGCCGCGGTGTCCGCGTGACCGTGGTCTCCAGCATCGCGAGCCATCCGCCGATGGCCGCAGACGAATTACGCCGCCAGGCCGACGTGTTCATCGATCTCGTCACGCTGCAGGCGAAAGTGGGCCGCGATCCCTCCGAGCGCCCGGCGCCGCGCGAGCCGCGTCATGGCGGCGCGCCGTCGAAATTCCGCACCGGCGCCACGGTGCCGCAGGGCAACGACACCGACTTCGACAATTGAGTGTGAGCATGCCGTCGCCCGACACGGGCAGCGGCGATATACCTCATACCGATCGATCCCGAACGGCTTCCGTACTCCGAGCCCGCAAAGATACACTGCCGCGTCCGGATACCTGGAGGTCGGCTTGAAGCGGCGGGAATTTCTGAGGCTTGCCGGTGCCGTGGCTGCAAGCTGGCCGCTCGCGGTTGGTGCTCAGCAAAGGGCTGGACCGCGCAAGGTCGGAATCCTCTTTCCCGGTGAGTTTGGCGCGCAAAGGGAGAAATTGATCGGCGACGGTGTGGCGGGCGAATTGGGCGGCGAGCCATTCGTTTTGACAATCCGGTCGTCGAAAGGAGACGATCAACTCCTCGCCAGATACGCCGCAGAATTGGCGGCAGACGTCGAAGTGATTCTGGCGCTCGGATCGGTGAGCCTGACCGCGGCGCGGCGCGCCTCGACGACGCTACCGGTCGTCGCGGTCGATCTCGAGTCCGACCCGATCGCCAGCGGGGTTGCCCGGAGCCTCAACAGGCCGGGAGGAAATATCACCGGAATCTTCCTCGATGCGCCGGAAATCGCCGGTAAATGGGTCCAGATCATCAGAGAGGTGCTGCCGCACACCCAAAGGGTCGCCTTGTTGTTCGACTCTCATCTCGATCAAACGCAAGTCAAATCCGGAGAGGATGTCGCCCGAAATCTCGGACTTGAGACACTGCGGTTCGGGATCGACAAACCGGCGGAATTTCGAAACGCGTTCGAGCGTGCAGTCGCTGCAAAGGTGGATGCGATGCTCGTCCACTCCTCGCCCATCTTTGTCGATCAGGCTTCGGTCATCGCTGAACTCAGCCGGGAATTTCGCTTGCCGTCGATTGGACTATTTCCGATCTATGCCAAGGTCGGAGGCTTCATTTCGTACGGCCCCAATAATTTCGACCTGATCAAGCAGGCTGGCGGTATCGCCGGAAAGCTTCTTCGCGGCGGAAATCCGGCGGAATTTCCGATCCAGAGGCCGATATATGTGTCGTTTCTGATCAATATGACGACTGCCAAACTGCTCGGGCTGACAATTCCAGCGTCGCTGTCGGCCTTGGCCGACGAGGTGATCGAATGACGAGGCGCATCGCCGTCCGGACCGGGGTTGATGCCTGACATCGACGGCCTTGGTTTTCGGGAACGCGCGCCCTAGATCTTCGTTGAAGCTCGCGGAGGTCCCGATGTCCCGCATGACTGTGCTCGTTCTGGCCGTACTCGGCAGCCTGGTCCTGCCGGGTCAGGCTTTTGCGCAAGCTCTTCCGCCCGCCGGATCGGCCGGCGCCGGCAATGCACCGATCAGCGGCGTGCCCTACGGCCCCGCCAATCCGAGAAGCGCGTCCGACCCGAGCGGCATCGGTAACGCGGCAAGCACGCCGGCGCTGCGCAGCAACACGCCCGCTCCCGTGGTCAACTCGTACCAGACGGCGCCGATACGAACCGTGACGCCGCCGTCTTCTCTTGGCGGTTCGTCACGCATCGTCAGCGAGCAAGCCGTCGAGCCCAGGACCAGGACGCCATCGCGCCGTCGCGGCCGCCCCGAGGTCTCCCACTTCACCGGCATCTGCCGGGGGTGTTAGCGCGGGTCTGACATTCCCATTCGTATGTTCGTTGCGCGCGCCGCCGCCTTCTCGTGTTTCGGGAATTAGCGTAGGCTCGCCCTAACGAGAACAGGTCCGCGGCTTCTGAGAGCCGCCGTCCGTAGGGGAGGCTGGCATGCACGACATCGTTATTCGTGGCGGCTCGATCGTGGATGGCACCGGCAAATCAGCCTTTTCCGGCGACGTCGCCATTGCCGACGGCAAGATCGCCGCGGTCGGCGGCAAGCAGGGACCGGCCAAGCGCGATATCGACGCCAACGGGCTGATGGTGACGCCCGGCTGGGTCGACGTGCACACCCATTATGACGGTCAGGCGATGTGGGATCCGCTGCTGGCGCCCTCATGCTGGCATGGCGTGACCACCGTGATGTTCGGCAATTGCGGCGTCGGTTTCGCGCCGGTGAAGAAGCATCATCGCCAGGGCCTGATGGATTTGATGGAGGGTGTGGAGGAAATTCCGAACCCCGTGCTGGCGGCGGGACTGACCTGGGAGTGGGAGACCTTCCCCGAGTTCATGGACGCGCTGGACCGGCGCGAGCGCGTCATCGACGTCGCGGCGCAAGCGGCGCATTTGCCGATGCGCGTCTATGTGATGGGCGATCGCGCCGTCCGCCGCGAAAAGGCCACGGCGGACGACATCGCCGAGATGCGGAAGATCACCCTGGAGGCGCTGAAGTCCGGCGCGTTCGGCTTCACCACCTCGCGCACGGATTCGCACAAGACGCCCGATGGCGAACTCGTCGCGTCGCGCGATGCCGACGATCATGAGCTGCTCGGCATCGGCTCCGCGCTGGGCGAGCTCGGCAGCGGCACGTTCGGCATGAACAGCGACTTCGACGACGAGGACTATGAGCTGCGCTGGATGCGCAAGCAGGCCAGGGCCACCGGCCGTCCGGTCTGGTTCCTGCTCACCGACCGCTTCGAGGATCCCGAGCGCTGGCGGCGCCTGATGAAAGCGGTGCATGCCGCGCGCGCCGACGGCCTGCCGCTCACCGCGCAGATCGCCGGCCGCCCGATCGGCGTGATGATGGGTATCGGCACCGCGCTCAATCCGTTCACGGTGCGGCCGACCTACAAGGCGCTCGAACACCTTCCCATCGAGGAGCAGCGCAAGCGGCTGCTCGATCCGGAGCTGCGGCGAAAAATCCTCGCCGAGAAGCCTGATGACGCCGAGGTCGCGAAACTCTCGCAATTCCGCCAGCTCGTCACCAGCCGCTGGGACAAGTTCTTCACCATGGACGACCCGCCGGATTACGAGCCGGGTCCGGAAAAGAGCGTTGCCGCGATCGCGGCGCGCACCAACCATACGCCCGATGAAATCGCCTACGACTACATCGTCGAGGAGAACCAGTATCTGTTCTTCCCGGTGGTGAACTACGTGACCGGCGATCACGCGCCGATCCTCCAGATGCTCAACGACCCCGCCTGCCTGCTTGGTCTCAGCGACGGTGGCGCGCACTGCACCTCGATCGTGGATTCCGGCTTGCCCAGCTTCATGCTGGCGCATTGGGGCCGCGACCGCCACCGCGGACCGCGGCTGCCGCTCGAGCACCTGGTCAAGCGGCAGACCAGCGAGACCGCCGACTTCTTCGGCATGTCCGACCGCGGCCGGCTGGTGCCGGGCATGCGCGCCGACGTCAACCTCATCGACTTCGACCGGTTGCAGCTGCACAAGCCGGAGCTCGTGCACGACATGCCGGCCAACGGCCGGCGCTTCGTGCAGCGGGTCAATGGATACGAAGCGACGATCGCGGCCGGCATTCCGATCTTCGAGCGCGGCGAGCACACCGGCGCGATGCCCGGGCGGCTGGTGCGGGCGAGCCACAACGGTCATCGCTGAGCGCGGAATCCCGGAGGCGTCACATTGATGCCGTGCCCGGATGACGCGCGGTGCGTCATGAGAGAGCGCTGAGCAGTGGCGGCAACTCCAATGACCCACCGCGTCTTCGTCTATGGTTCGCTCAAGCGCGGCCATTGGAACAACCCCTTGCTCAGGGATTGCCACGCTGCCTTCAGGGGCGAGGCGGTGACCGTGCAGCGCTACCATATGCTGAGCGGGCGCGTCGAAGGCAGCCGACGCTTTCCGGTCATCCTGGATGACGGCCCGGCGGAGTCTGCCCGCCCTCTGACCGGCGAAATCTACCACGTCAGCGACGAATGCCTCGCGCTGCTCGATCGCCTCGAACGTGTGCCGGAAAGTTACCGGCGCGAGGTCGCGGACGTCATGGAAGATGGCCATCCGGTCCAGGCCTTCATCTATGTCGGTAACGCCGCGCGCTGGCGGCGGAGCGGTTGGCCGCTCTGGACCAGGGTGAACGAGAACGGCGAACTGGTCTGGATCGAGGAGTGAGAGCAACGTCCGGCGCGATTGCGTGCCGGTTGCGCTCTTCAGGTCAAGCCCTTGCGCGCATCCAGACTGTAGGCTCCGGCGCCGAAATGCGCGATCTGCAACAACCCGCCTGTTATCATGATGTTCTTCAGGAAGTGGGTCAGCTGGTTCTTGTCGGCGAAGTTGGTGTGAAAGAACACCGCGGTGGCGAGCGTGAACGCGGCCATGGCGAGCGCCACGTGCCGCGACCGAAAGCCGAGCAATAGCAGCAGGCCGCCGCCGATCTCGAAGACCACGGCAATCACCCAGCCGACCGGCGGCAGCGGCAGACCCACACTGGCGATATAGGCCGTCGTTGCGCCGTAGGCGGTGAGCTTGCCAAAGCCGCTCATCAGAAACGGCAGACCGATCAACGCGCGGCCGAGCGCGGGCAGGAATCTTGTGCCTTCCATGTTCAGTTTTCTCTTTGTTGGTCCGGATTGGTTTCCGGATGGCGTCAGGATCGTTTCCAATATTATACTTTACGTTCGTAAAGTAAAGTGGCATAGTCGGCCCAGATTGACGGAGGCCGGCGGAACGGCCCGCGGTCAACGAACGGGCGGAGACGAGCCATGATCGAGGAACGGGATATCAGCGTCGCGATGCGGGATGGCACGCGGCTTGCGGTCGACGTCTACCGGCCGGTCGCATCAGGCAAATACCCCGTGCTGTACGCGTCAGCGCTGCACAACAAGGATATCCAGGGACCCGACATAGCGGACATATTGCCGCCGCAGCCCGCGCACGCGCCGCTCTGGTTCGGTCCGATCGAGGCCGGCGACACGCGCCGTTTCGTCGCCAATGGCTATGTCCATGTGATTGCGCAGCCGCGCGGCTCGGCCAAGTCGGAAGGGCATTACGGCGAGGAGGACAGCGACCACTACGACATGATCGAGTGGATCACGCAGCAGCCCTGGTCGAACGGCAATGTCGGCATGGTCGGCATCTCCGGTTTTGCCGGCGAACAATGGCGCGCCGCGGCCCAGGGCCATCCCGCGCTGAAAGCGATCTTTCCCTACGACGCCTGCAGCGCCTATGGCGGCATGTTCGGTTTCCGCGACTTCAATCCCGGCGGCGTGCTGCACAGCTTTCCGTACCTGCTCGATGTCTTCAGCACGGTGCACGAGTCGCGTGACCGGCCGGCGAAGCTCCCCGAGGCGGAAGAAGAGCTGTGGCGCGTAGCGATGAAGAATCCCGACTTCAAGCAGTACATCAATCTCTACAACATCCTCACCCAGAAGGGGCAGCGCACCTTCATCATGTATCTGATGATGACGCATCCCTGGGAGTTCGACGGCACCGTCGAGCGCGCGGAGGAGACTTTCAAAAAGATCAAGATCCCATTCTACACCGGCTCCGGCGCCTACGCTTACACCTACAAGCTCCATTGGCTGGGCGCACAGCACTACTTCCAGAACATCGACGCGCCGAAGAAATTGCTGTTCACGGGACCCGCGCACCTGGAGCGGCCGTTCCACCAATATCACGACGAGATCATCCGCTGGTACGACCACTGGCTGAAGGGGCAGGACACCGGCATCATGGATGAGCCGCCGGTGCGCTACTGGCTGATGGGCGCCAACGAGTGGCGGACCGGAACGAACTGGCCGCTGCCGGAAACGCAGTGGACCAAATTCTATCTGTCCCATTGGGAGGGCCTGTCGACCGAGCCGCCGCGTCCTGCGTCCGAGGTCGGCGCCTCAGCGCGCGAGCCCGACGTCCTCACCCAGATGCCGCTGACGCGGACGACGAAGGTCGAGCGGCTGCGCTACATGACCGATCCGTTGCCGCATGACGTCACCGTGGCCGGCCCGATCACGCTGACGCTTCATGCCGCGATCGATCAGGACGACACCAACTGGATCGTCGTGCTCAAGGACGTCGGCCCCGACGTCTCCGTGCGCACCGCGCGCGAGGGCGAGCGGGATGTGCCCGCTTTGCCGGAGCGCGAGCTGACGCGTGGCTGGCTGAAAGCATCGTATCGCGCGCTCGACGAAACGCGCTCAAAGCCGTGGGAGCCGTTCCACAGACTGACGCGGGATGCGATCGCGCCGGTGCAGCCTGGCGAAGTCGTCGAGTACCGGATCCAGATCCTCGCCACCGCGAACCAGTTCAAGGCGGGTCACCGTATCTGTCTCGACATCACGTCGATGGACGCTCCGACCGGCACCGGCGCCATGACCAACGTCGAATACATTCCTTATCACGTGTGCAGCAGCAAGACCGTGACCCACCGGATTTATCGCGACGCCGAGCGGCCGTCGTATCTCTTGCTGCCGATCATCCCCGAACCCGCCAAACGTCCGGCCTGACGACAAAGGAGAAAGACCATGACCATCCGCTTTGAACGCGACGGCGCGATCGGAACCATCGTGCTGGCCAATCCCCCCTTCAACCGGCTCGACCAGCGGTTCTCAGAATCCCTGCGCGCGGCCGTGCATCAGGCGGGTGTCAGCGACATCCGCGTGCTGGTCGTCCGCGCGGAGGGACCGCATTTCAGTTTCGGCGGCGAGGTGCGCGAATGGCCGGGAAAGGACGTCAACTGGTTCCGGACCTTCGTCGCTGATATCAACGCTTCCTATCGCGCCATCGAGCTCTTGAAGATCCCGACGGTGGCGGTGGTGCAGGGGATCGCGTTCGGCGGCGGTTTCGAATTGGCGCTGGCGTGCGATTTTCTGGTCGCGGCGGAGAATGCGATCCTGCGCTGCGTCGAGGTCACCACCGCGATGCTGCCGGTCGCGGGCGCGCTGCAGCGGATCGCCGAACGCGCCGGCCGCGCGCGCGCCTCGCGCATGGCGATGCTGGGTGAACCGATCTCCGGACGCGACGCCGGCAATTTCGGGATCGCAACCCATGTCGTTCCCGAAAACGAGCTTTCGATCGCCGCGGCTGCGTTGGTCAAGCAGCTCGCAACCGGAGCGACCCGGTCGTATGCCGCAACCCGCACCTTGCTCAAGGCATGGTCGAGCGGAGGCGTCGCCGCCGCCGACCTCATGATGCTCGATATCGCAATGGAGCTCTATGACGGCCCCGATGCCCAACGCGGCTTTGCCAACACGGCGGATGCCTTCGACAAGGACATTGAGCCGCCGGCGCTGGTTTTCGAAGGAAAATGAGCCGGCTGCTAGGGTTTGGTGAACGCTTGCGTTTGAAGGATTTCGTTATCGACGGGAGGTAGTCGTGCAGCGAGAAAGCTACGTGCATGGGAATAGTGGAGCGCCCCTGATCGGGAAGACCATCGGCGCCCTCCTGGACGACGTGAGCGCAACCGATGGCCACCGCGAAGCGCTGGTCGTTGCGCACCAGAAGATTCGCTGGACCTACGCCGAGCTCAAGTCGCGTTCCGACGCATTCGCCTCCGGACTTCTGGCTCTCGGTCTGGAGCCCGGGGATCGGGTCGGGATCTGGGTCCCCGAACTGCGCCGAATGGACGATCGCGCAATTTGCAACGGCGAAAGCCGGTCTGATTCTGGTCAACGTCAATCCCGCCTATCGCCTGAGTGAATTGGAGCACGTGCTGCGTGCCGTCGGATGTCGCGCCTTGATCACCGCGGCTCGCTTCAAGACCAGCGACTATATCGCAATGATCCGTGAGCTTGTCCCGGAGCTCGGAAGCACAAAGGGCGAGTTGCACAGTAAGCGCCTGCCGGAACTACGGCATGTCATCTCGATCGCAGGCAAGCATGACGGCTGCGTGTCATTCGACTGGATTGTGCAGCAGGGCAAGCAGGCCGGCAACCAGCGGCTGGAATCCGTGTCGCGAACGATCCAGATGGACGACGCCGTCAATATCCAGTTCACCAGCGGCACCACCGGATTGCCGAAGGGCGCGACGCTTTCGCATCACAATCTGATCAACAATGCCTTCTTCGTGGGCGAGGCGACCGGAATCGCGCCCGGTTCTCGTGTCTGCATCCCGGTGCCGCTCTATCACTGCTTTGGCATGGTGATGGGCAATCTCGGCTGCGTCACCCATGCGGCGACGATGGTCTATCCATCCGAGTCCTTTGATCCGCTGAGCACCCTGGAGGCCATCGAGGCAGAGCGTTGCGACGTCCTCTATGGGGTACCCACGATGTTCATCGCCCAACTGAACCACCCCGAATTCCCGCGCTTCGATCTGAAATCCCTTCGGCGAGGAATCATGGCGGGCGCGCCGTGCCCGATCGAAGTCATGAAAGAAGTCGCTTCGACCATGCACATGGGTGAAATAACGATCGCCTATGGAATGACGGAAACAAGTCCCGTGAGCTTCCAGAGCAGCCGCGACGATGCGCTCGAACTGCGCGTCTCGACGGTCGGAAGGATACAGCCGCACCTCGAAGTCAAGATCGTCGACCGCCGCGGCCGGATAGTGCCGCGGGGAGAGGCGGGCGAGCTGTGCACGCGGGGATATTCGGTCATGCTCGGTTACTGGAATGACGAGGCGCGGACGAAGGAGGCCGTCGATCAGGCCGGCTGGATGCACACGGGCGACCTGGCGACCATCGACGATGACGGATATTGCCGCATCGTCGGAAGGATCAAGGATATGGTGATCCGCGGCGGCGAGAACATCTATCCTCGTGAAGTCGAAGAGTATCTGTATCGGCATCCCGACATCAGGGATGTCCAGGTTTTCGGCGTGCCGGATGCAAGGTATGGCGAAGAACTATGTGCCTGGATCATCTCGAAGTCCGGTGCCGCCCTCGACGAGGAGAGCGTCCGCACGTTCTGTCAGGATCGTATCTCGCACTACAAGATTTCCCGCTACATCCGCTTCGTGGAGAGTTTCCCGTCCACGGTGACCGGCAAGGTCCAGAAATTTGCGATGCGCGAGGTGATGATCGAGGAATTCGCCCGCGCCACGAAGCTGAGCGCATGAGCGGGACAGGATGCGCGCCTAACGGCCAATAAATCGCGCGGGTAACCGCAACCAATCGGCAACATCGTGGTCCGCGGCTGCGGCGCACAGAAAGGTTCGACGACATGTCTGGCTCACTTCGCGTTGCAATCGTTGGCGGCGGTATCGGAGGTCTGACCGCGGCACTCGCGCTCCGCGCGCGGGGCCTCGACGTCATCGTGTTCGAGCAGGCCGGGATTCTCCGGGAGATCGGCGCCGGCGTTTCGATCCACCCGAATGCCGCCCGCTTGCTGAAACGCATCGGTCTTGACGACCAGCTTCGCAAGATCGGCTCGCCGATCGCCGGCATTGCGCTGCGGACGTCGCAAGGCGAGGCCATCACCACCCCTGAAGGGCAGGCAACGCCTGCGTTTTCGCCGGATGCCGGCCGGGGGTACAACGTTCATCGCGCCGATTTCCTCAACCTGCTGTTTGCCGCACTCCCGGAAGGAACGGTCAACCTCGGCCACCGCTGCATTCGCCTCGAGGATGACGGCAACCGGGTCCGTCTTTCGTTCGCGAACGGTGTTTCCGCGGAAGCCGACGTCGTGATTGGCGCCGACGGCATTCGCTCCGCCGTCCAGCGCGAGATCGGCCTAGAGAGCCGTCCTACCAGCGAAGGGACGATGGCCTACCGGGGACTGGTTCCCGCCGAACGGTTTACGTGGGCCAACGAGCTCAAGGACCCCGCGCTGTGGTTGGGATCAGGCCGGAGCTTCCTGCTTTACCCCGTCGCCGGCGGGCGGCTGATAAACATGGTGGCCTTCGTTCCCACCGACACCGACTCGGAAGAGTCCTGGTCCGCGCCGGGCGACCTCGAGACGCTGGCCGCCGAATACGCCGGTTGGGACAGGCCCGTCGTCGACATCATCAGCGCGCTCGAGGAAACTTTCCGCTGGGGCATCTACGATCGTGCTCCGCTGCCTTACTGGTCGACGAGCCGCGTCACGCTGATGGGCGATGCGGCGCATCCGATGGTGCCGCATGTCGGCCAGGGTGCAGGGCAGTCGATCGAAGACGCGATCACGCTTGGTGTGCTGCTGGAAGGATGTGCTCCCGCCGATGTTGCGGGCCGCCTGAAATTGTACGAGGCGATCAGGCTTCCCCGGACCAGCCGGGTCCAGGCGCTCGCGCGCGCCGCGGGCAAGCTCTACCGCTCCGAACATGAGGAGCCTTCGGAAAAAGCTGCGCGCCTGCGCGAATGGATGGCGCAGGGACAATGGGTGTTCGGGCACGATGCGGAACAGGCCGCCCGCGATGCTCTCGCGGCAACGAAACACTGAAGGAACGCCTATCAATCGAAAGAGCGGAGGAGGGGAACGATGTCTCAGGAAGCAGCTTTCGAAAACAGATGGTGGATCGTGTTCGGCGCGACGTTGTCGATGTTCGTGGCACAAGGGCCGGTCATCCTGTACACGCTCGGCCTGTTCATCAAGCCGCTGAACCAGGAATTTGGCTGGGATCGCGCCAGCATTTCCGCCGCCGGCGGCATTGCCGCGATCTTTTCCGCGATCACGATTTCCTTCGTCGGATCACTCATCGATCGCTGGGGCGTGCGAACCGTTCTGCTCCCGGTTATCGTCCTTTGCGCCGCGAGCGTCGCGCTCATCGCCCTGACCCCGAAATCGGTCGTCGTGTTCTCGCTGTTGTTTGCGATCACCGGTGTTTTGGGATCGGGGCAGGGGCCTCTCGGTTACGCAAAATGCGTCTCTGCCTGGTTTGACGACAAGCGAGGATTGGCGCTCGGAATAACGATGAGCGGGATCGGTCTGGGTGCAGCCTTCATTCCCCAGTACACCCAGTTTCTCATCGGCCATCTCGGTTGGCGCGCCGCCTATGCCGGTCTCGGCCTGCTCACGCTGATGATGGCCTTTCCCGCGGTGTTTCTGTTCATTCGCGAGCCGGCCCACGCCAGGGCCGCGTCCGTGCGGTCCTCCGCCGCGGAGCACCGGCTACCCGACCTCGAGGTGCGTGAGGTGCTCGGCGGCCACCGGTTCTGGCTGATCGCTTGCGCGCTGCTGCTGGTTTCGACCGTGACCCAGGGACTGGTCGTCCACACAGTCCCGCTCTTGACGGACAAGGGTTATTCGCCGGAGGCGGCGGCGGCGCTGATGATTGCCGTCGGTCTCTCCACGATGGCCGGACGCCTGATCTCCGGCTATCTGGTTGACAGGATCTTCGCGCCTTGCGTCGCGGCCTTTTTCTTTCTGCTTCCGTGTCTGGGCATCTACCTGCTCGAAAGCACTCTCTCCCCGGTTGCCGGCATCATCAGTCTCGGTCTGGCTTCCGGCACCGAAATCGACATGATCGGATTTCTCACCTCCCGATATTTCGGAATGAAACGCTTCGGGCAATTGTACGGATATTTGTTTGCGAGCTTCGTCGTCGGTTCGGCCGTCGGTCCCTTCATGATGGGCCTCGCCTTCGAGTGGCTGCATTCCTACCAACCTGCGCTCTGGATGTTTGGCGCGTTCATGCTGTTCGCAAGCGGCGCGATCCTCTCGCTCGGTCCCTATCGTTATCCGGCTGAAGACAAGACGCCACTTGGCGCCGGGCAAGCTGTGGATGCGCCCGCCACCGAACGGGCCTAGCGCATGATCCGGAAAAGTGTGGAGCGGTTTTCCGAAAAGATCATGCGCAAAACAAGAATCTGGAGCGCGATGACGATTTATCCTAATCTCATCGCGCTCCAGGGAAGCGACGTCTGATGCGTGGCGTTCGGTCGGGAGCCATGTTAATCGAAAGCCAAATGGCGAAGACAGCGCGACAGCGCCCACGCAAGCGCGCCGAGCAACAGCGCGCAATCGACACGCGGGAGGCGATCCTCAACGCCGCGATCGCGGAGTTTGCCGAGAAGGGCTTCGACGGCGCGAGCATCCGCGCCATCGCCGACCGGCTCGGCCTGCAGCATCCGCTGATCACCTATCATTATCGCACCAAGGACATTCTCTGGCGGGCGGCCGCCGAGCACGCTTTTGCGCAGATACGGCAGGAGTGGGACGTTTCGGCGCCTGAAGACCCTGGTTTGTCGCCGCTGGAGCGGCTTCGCAGGGCATACGCCAGCCTGTTTCGATATACCGTCGCGTTTCCCGAATTTCATCGCTTCATGCGCCAGGAGACGCTGACCAACAATCCGCGGCTGAAATGGGTGGCGGAGAACGTCCTGGCTCCGCTGCTGGCGCGGCTGCTGCCCCAGATCATCGCGGCGCAGAAACAAAAGCTGCTTCCACCGGTCGATCCCATTCTTTTTCATTACTTGATGGTCAGCCTCACCGCGACACTGTCGGAATTCGGTCCTGAAATGCGATTGACGGGCGGAGTGTCGTCCGGGGATCCGAAGGTTGCCGCTGCCTATTGGCGGCTGGTCGAGGAAATGGTGTTCGAGCGGGCGCTAACCGCCGTCGGGGCGGAGAAGTCGGTAAAGCGCATTCGCGGATGTGGCTGGGCAAGGCAAAACGCCGCCGGCCTCGAAGGTCGGCGGCGGATTCAAGCTGCTTTCGCATCAAGCGTTGCCGTAATTGACCTCGTGCGCGATGTCCTTGTTGGTCTGGTCGGGCAGCAGCAACGCCGCGCAGATGCTGATCGCCGCGCAGACGCAGACATAGATGCCGATCGGCACCGCGGATTTGTAGGTCGAGAACAGCCAGGTCGAGACGAACGGCGCCGGCCCGCCGGCGATGATCGAGGCGAGTTGATAGCCGATCGACGCGCCGCTGTAGCGCAGCCGCGGCGTGAACGCCTCCGCGATCAGCGCTGCTTCCGGACCGTACATCACCATGACCGGGATGAAGGAGAGCGCGACGGCCACGAAGATGAGCGTCGGGTCCCTGGTGTCCAGCATCGCAAAATAGACGAAGGTGAAGGCGGAAACGAACAGGCAGCCGCCGATATAGACCTTCCTGCGGCCGACCTTATCCGACAGCCAGCCGGCAATCGGCGCCGTGAGGAAACCGAGAAACGTCATGGCGACGAGGCCCGAGAGCAGCAGATCGCGGGAGGCTCCGATCACAAGCGTGCCGTAGGTCAGCACGAAGGCGTTGAAGATGTAGCCGGGGGTCTGCTCGGCCATCCGCAATAGCGCGGACAGGATCACCTCGCGCGGCTGACGCTTGAGCACTTCGAGGACCGGCGCGCGCTCGATCTTGTTCTCGGCGACGAGGCGCTGGAACACCGGGGTCTCGAGGATGCCGAGACGGATCCACAAGCCGATGGCGACCATGATGATGCTCATCAGGAACGGGATGCGCCAGCCCCAGACCAGGAACTGATCGCCCGAGTACCAGCTGAAGAACAGCACCGCGATATTGGCGAGGAACAGTCCGGCAGGCGCGCCGAATTGCGGCCATGAGGTCATGAAGCCGCGGTTCTTGTTGGTCCGGCACCATTCCATGGCGAGCAGCACCGAGCCGCCCCATTCGCCGCCGACGCCGATGCCCTGGATCAGGCGGAGGAAAGTGAGGATCACCGCGCCCCAGAGGCCGATCTTGTCATAGCCCGGCACCAGGCCGACCGCGGCGGTCGCGATGCCCGTCATCAGCAGGGTGACGATCAACGTCGCCTTGCGGCCGATGCGGTCGCCGTAATGGCCGAAGATCAGGGCGCCGACCGGCCGCGCCGCGAAGCCGACAAAATACACGCCGAACGCCTGCAGCGTGCCCATCCAGGCATCGGAGGCGGGGAAGTAGACCTTGTTGAAGACCAGCCCGGTCACCGTGCTGTAGATGAGGAAATCGTACCATTCGATGGTGGTTCCCACCGTGCTCGCGATCACCGCGCGGCGTAGGGCCGATTGATGTTCGGCCTCCGACATTGAACCATTGGCGATTGCAGTCGCAGTCATGGCATTGCCTCCCTCATCTAGTGTTCGATGGCATTTCCCCGTACGTGCTGGTTGTTCTTGAGTTTGTGTGGCATCCCGCTTGGCGGGCATGCGAGGTCATCATGAACCAAGTTTGGCCGCTCTGCCAGAGCCCGGATCATGATCTTGTGCTAAGGTCACATATCTCTGCTGGGGGAGCCCATGCGGCGGCGAGAGTTCATCACGTTGATTGGCGGAGCGGCGATCGCAAATTGGCCGTTCATGGCGCGTGCGCAGCAAGCGATGCCGGTGATCGGCTTTCTGAACAACGCCTGGCCCGATGCGCGCGTGGTTGCGTTCCGTCAGGGCTTGAAGGAAGCCGGTTACGTCGAAGGCCAGAATGTTGCGATCGAATACCGCTGGGCGGAAGGCCGAAACGATCGGTTGCCTGCAATGGCGGCCGATCTGGTTCGTCGTCAGGTGACCGTGATTGCCGCGACCACCGCTCCGGCGGCGCTTGCGGCCAAGGCGGCCACCGCGAACATTCCGATCGTCTTCGAAACGGGCGCCGATCCTGTCCAACTCGGCCTGGTCCGTAGCCTCGACCATCCGGGCGGCAACGTCACGGGCGTCACCCAAACCAATGAGGAGGTGGCGCCGAAGCGGCTGGAATTGCTGCATGAGCTGGTTCCTAATGCTCGCGTCATGGCCCTGCTTGTCGACCCGACCGACCCCGTTCTTGCGGAGGGACAATCGAACAACCTGCATGCAGCGGCTCACACCCTCGGGCTGGAGCTCAAGGTGCTCAATGTCAGCACGGAGCATGAGTTCGATGCAGCCTTCGCAGAGATGGCCCAATTGCAGGCGGGGGACTCGTGATCAGCGCTGGCCCGTTGTTCATCAGCCGGGTCGAACAGCTTGCCGCATTGGCTCTCCGTTACCGCTTGCCTGCAGCGGCGCAATGGCGCGAGTTCGCCAAAGCCGGAGGTCTGCTTAGCTACGGCGCGCACACCGAAGACTCCTACCGCATTGCCGGTAGCTACACAGGCCGGATTCTGAGGGGTGACAAGCCGGCCGATTTGCCGGTCCAGCAGGTCAGCAAAGTCGAGC
Organism: uncultured Alphaproteobacteria bacterium; assembly: GCA_963732085.1. Lineage (GTDB taxonomy): Bacteria > Pseudomonadota > Alphaproteobacteria > Rhizobiales > Xanthobacteraceae > Bradyrhizobium. The sequence goes on from CAVSYJ010000006.1 coordinate 567,235, forward strand.
TGGCCATCAACCTCAAGACAGCGAAAGCACTCGGCATCAGTGTTTCGCTTGCGTTAAGCGGGCGCGCCGATGAAGTGATCGAATGAACCGGTCCGCCGCCGCGCGTGCCGCGCCCCGTCAGCGCAACGCCTGCCCGACGGTGACGGCCTGATTGGCGGGAGCCGCGTTGAAGGCCGCTTCCCACACCGCGATCTTGCCGTCGCGCATGGTCCAGACCTCGATCCCGAATCCCTTCATGCGCTGACCCGTTTCGGCATCCTCCCATGGCAGTGCCATCTACTCCCGCCGAAACACGTTTCGTGTTCACGATGCCGCTGCACGTGTGATGGAATGCGAGCCGTAGCGATGGCCGATTTCCGCAAGGCGCAATCGATAGGTGGTTTCTGGCCGCGTGGTGCGAAGCCACCTCGAGCCGAGAACGTCCGCAAGTGGACCGAAGCGGATTTGCCGGGGAATCATCCCCGAAGTCCGTTAGTGGACCCAGAACGAACCTCAGCAAGCGAACTCACCCGTTGCCGACGATTTGCACAACGAGTACCGTCACAGTGCAGCCGGAAGGAACCCTAATGACTGATCGAGAAAAGATTCTAATTGCCCTCCGCGAAAAGCCTTTGAAGGCTTTCGAAATCATGAAGCGCGTGAACATAAAACATCAAGACGACTGCCAATCGCTGCTATTGAAGATGCGTGGCGATGGCGAGGTGAAGTTCGATATTCACAAGGGACATTGGTCCGCTTCGTGAGGATGGGGCGGCGGACATGCGACGGCGCGAGTTCATCACACTTGTTGGCGGTGCGACGGCCTGGCCGCTTGTGGCGGGAGCCGAGCCAGCGTTGCCGATAGTTGGGTTTCTCGGCGCGCCGTCGTCTGCGTCATACGTGAAAAATGTGGCCGCCGTCCATCAAGGCCTGAAGGAGGCCGGCTATGTTGAAGGTACGAACGTCGCAATCGAATATCGGTGGGCAGACGGTCAATATGATCGGTTGCCGGCGCTCGCGTCCGAACTGGTCGAAAGGAGGGTAGCGGTAATCGTTACGATCGGTGGAGCTCCTTCGGTCGTTGCAGCAAAGAACGCGACGTCAACGATCCCGATTGTGTTCAACATGACCGCCGATCCGGTGCAGCTTGGGCTGGTTGCGAGTCTCAACCGGCCCGGCGGCAATATCACAGGCATAGCCATATTGGGTGTAGCGCTTGAGGCGAAGCGCCTGGAGATATTGCATGAACTTGTGCCCGCCGCGAAAATAATCGGGGTCCTGGTCAATCCCAAGAATCCGCAAGCCGAAATCCAAACAAACGCACTGGCGGCAGCCAGCCGCACAGCGGGCCAGGAGATTATTCAGCTAAAGGCGAGCAACAATCCGGAAATCGATGCCGCTTTCGGGGCTCTGGCCGATCGCGGCGTCGGGGCTGTCATCATCGGCCAGGATACATTTTTTACCAGCCAACCTGCTCAATTCGCCGCGCTCGCCGGACGCTATGCAATGCCCGCGATATCGCCTTGGCGAGAGCATGTCACCGCAGGAATACTGATAAGTTACGGCGCAAGCATCACTGACGGATATCGCCAAGCCGGCGTCTACGCCGGCCGGGTTCTCAAAGGCGAGAAGCCCGCCAACTTGCCGGTCGTGCAGCCGACGAAATTCGAAATGGTGATCAACCTGAAGACCGCCAAAGCGTTGGGGCTCACTGTACCGCCGTCGCTACTTGCCCAAGCCGACGAGGTGATCGAATAGGGACGCGACTTCCGGGTTTGGCCCGTTTCGAGCATGGCGCGTTGTCCGGCTTGGGTCCGCTTTCTGAAGTAGAGCGGAAGTCGGATTGCGAGGCAGTCAGGTCCGTTGATTGCCCCAAAGCGGACGTGGAAGTCTTCCCGGGATCGCCACTCTCTTGACAATCCGTCAGCGTTTGCTGCAAATCACTGATTATGACCGGGGTGCCCGTATCACATGGGCTGAGATCAAACCCGTTGAACCTGTCTGGGTAATGCCAGCGAAGGGAGTGCTCGATGCGCAGAATCGCTCTCGTTCTCCGTGTTTACAGCTCGTCGGTGCGACCGTTTGTGCGCGTACCGCGATGCTCATGCCGAGTATCGGTGGCCGCTTAAGCAAACCGCCCGCGGCGAGCACCGCCGCCCCTGCACACCGACTGCAAGAGATTTCACGATGCGATTTGGATTGTTCGGCGGCGCGTCCGCGCCGCGTGGTGTGGATGCCGCCGAGAGCGCCCGTGGGCTCCAGCAGGTTGTCGACGCGCACGTCGAGGCTGAAGAGCTCGGCTTTCATTCGAGCTTCATCACCGAGCATCACTTCACCGGCATCGGTCAGATGTCCGCGATCCTGACGATGCTGACCTTCATCGCCGCGCGCACGACGCGGCTGCGGCTGGGCACGGCGGTGCTCGTGCTGCCCTGGCATAATCCAGTTCTTCTCGCCGAGCAGGTTGCGACGCTCGACATGCTCTCGGCCGGACGGTTCGATCTCGGCGTCGGCAAGGGCTATCGCCACAACGAGTTTGCAGGCTTTGCAATGCGACCCGAAGAGGCCGAACCTCGTTTCGAGGAAGTTCTGGCAGTGCTCTGCCGCGCGCTTTCGTCCAACGAGCCGTTTTCGCATCGCGGCCGCTTCTGGCGGTTCGACGACATCGTGGTCGAGCCGGCGCCGTACCAGCGGCCACACCCGCCGGTCTGGCTCGCGGCCTCTAGTGCAAACTCGATTACGCTTTGCGCTCGTCGCGGCTACAACCTGCTGCTGGATCAGTTCGCTTCGCCCGAGCAAATCGGTGAACGCATCGGGCTCTACCGGCAGGAACTGGAGGCGGCCGGTCACGCCTATGATCCGATGCGGGTTGCGGTCGCGCGCAACTGCTGGGTCGCGCTCGATGCGGCCGACCGCGACGAGGCCATCGGCCGCCAGGCGCAGGTGCACGAGAGGCTTCTCGCGCTTTCGCGCGGATCGGAAAGCCGTCCCGCGTCGCACATTCTCGCCTATTCGGATGCAGCCGGCGCGCGCGAGGCGCATTCGCTGATCGGCTCATCTGCGGAGATCGCAGCCAAGCTGACCGCGCTGAAGGCGCAGGGCGTGGCCTATGTGCTGCTGTTCGGCCAGGGTTCGCGCGAGAACATGCGGCGGTTCGCCGAGACGGTCATGCCGGGCTTCGCTGCCGAGTGAGCGGCATGCCGGCAACTGCCTCTGGCGCCGCAAGGCCGGTGCTTGTTGATGCTCGGTTGGATAGGCCTGTTGTTGGCACGAAGCCGACATGACGGCCTGGGGCTTCGCCGGCGACATCGGTGCGGTGCTGACAAGGCAAAATATTTCGACTAACCTTCAATGCGGCCAGTAAGGCTGGGCAGGACAGGCCCCACGAGAGGAGATCGATGAGCACAGTAAAAAGCGCTCTGGCCCACAAGCGTGGCGGCCTGATCCATGTTCGTTCCGGCGACATGGTCGTCGAAGCCTTGCGCCAGATGCGCGACAACCGGGTCCGGTCGGTGCTGGTAATCGACGACGACGTGCTGGTCGGTATCGTGACCCAGGGTGACTGCGCCATCAAAGTGCTGCTGCCCGGGCTCGATGCGAAGCAGACGCCGGTGGGCCAAGTGATGACGGGCAACCCGGTGACGGTCAAGCCGGACGATCGGCTGGAAGGCTGTATGGCAATGATGGCTGCGCGCGGTTTTCGCCATCTGCCAGTGCTGGACGCGGGCAAGGTCGTGGGCGTGATCTCGATCGGAGACGTCGTCAAGGACATCATCCGGGATTTGGAGCACAACGTGGGCGACCTGATGGGCTACATCATGAAGGACGGCCCCGGGGGCTGACAGACGAACGCGGTGCCGTCGCCCCGTCCGCGATCCTGCGGCGGCCCTGGTTCTTCTACAACCTGGTTAAGTGACCTCGCCGAGGTGGTCTGGCCGCCGCCGCGCGAAGGCTGGTTTTCTCCTCTCGCGCAACAGACTTTGGTTCAGCCCGGCCCCTGCGGCCAGTTTTTACGTCAGCAATGCGTCAGGCGGTCGCCGCGATCGCCCGCTTCTAGACCGTGACTTCCGGTTTTGACCCATCTGCGACATTGGCCTGGCCCAGCGGCGGTGCTCTTGGTGCCGGTTGCAGCCCCTATCAAGTTACCCGTTTTAACCGCTAAGATACTGACTCCTGACCTTGGGGTCGGACATGATGCGGCGCGAGTTCATCCAGCTCTTGGCGGCGCGGCGGTGTTTCCGCTCATGGCGCACGCGCAGCAGCGCGGCCCCATGCGGCGCGTCGGCGTGCTTATGAACGTGGCCGCGGACGATCCGGAATTAGCGGCCCGCATCGCGGCTTTCCTCAAGGAGCTGCAGCAATTTGGTTGGAGCGACGGCCGCAACGTGCAGATCGATACGCGCTGGGCCGTGGGCGATGTCGACCGTTTTCGTCAATACGCCGCGGAATTGATTGCGCTCGCGCCGGATGTCGTCTTGGCCAGCAGCAGCTTGGCGGTGGCAGCGTTACAAAAGGTGACCGGCACGGTGCCAATCGTGTTCGTAGGTGTCGTCGATCCGGTTGGCGCCGGCTTCGTCGACAGTTTGGCGCACCCAGGCGGAAACACCACCGGCTTTACGAATTTCGAATACGGCCTGAGCGGGAAATGGCTGGAGCTGTTGAAAGAGATTGTACCCCCCGTGAAACGAGTAGCCGTCCTTCGGGATGCTGCCTCAGCTGCCGAGAGCGGTATGTTCACCGCTATCCAATCGGCGGCGCCATCGTTTGGAGTGGTGTTGAGCCCATTCGGAATGCGCGACGCCGGCGAGATCGAGAGTGCCATAACGGCATTCGCCCGTGATTCGAATGGCGGCCTGATCGTGCTGGGGAGTTCGTTGGCAAACGTTCATCGCGAACTGATCATCACGCTAGCAGCCAGTCATCGACTACCCGCGGTCTACTCGGACCGCATATTCGTCACCAGTGGGGGCCTGATCTCCTACGGACCCAATCGGATCGACCAGTTTCAGCGCGGGGCAGTTTACGTCGACCGTATCCTCAAGGGTGAGAAGCCGTTCGACCTGCCGGTGCAGGCACCAACGAAATACGAGCTATTCATCAACCTGAAGACCGCCAAGGCGCTCGGGCTTGATTATTTCGCAGGCTGTCCTTGCCCGCGCCGATGAGGTGATCGAATGAAGGGCCATGTCTGTTCATGGCACAAAGTGGACCTAACTCCGCACCCTGGGAATGTCCGTTCCTAGGACCTTAGCAGACGTGAGCGAAGCTAAAGGTGAGATCAGTTAAATTTATAGGCGATGCCTATCAGACCCGTGTTGGTGCGCAGGTGTAAACTGTAGGTGTCCTGATAAACGAACGACGCTCCGAACAGATTGTTCACAGGCATGTTCACGTAAGAGCTCGTGCCAAAGTCGGCATAGCGATACTCGCCACGCAAGAACCAATTCGACGCGAGCCTTACTTCACCACCGCCTCCCAGGGTCCAACCGATCTTTGTCGTTTCGTTCGTGATCGAGAGCGGCGATACAGTCGGCGCGCAGCTTCCGGCCGGAGCCAGCGCACAGCTGGACGTCGAACTGAAATCGATCCAGGCCGCACCTCCTGTCAGATAGAGTAAGGCCGTCGGTGTGACGAGATAACCGAGCCGAAGGCGGGCACTGGCATCCCACCTCGTTCGCACCGCAAATGAGTTGGCGGGACCATTCGGCAGGTTTCCAGGGAATGCGACAAGAAAGCCGTTGATAGCACCCGGCAAGCCGCCGCCAAGATGAGTTGTCGTTTGATCGGCCCAGGCCGCATCGCCTTCAATGCCAACGAGCCAATTCGGCGAAACCTGCCAGTTGTAACCGAGATAGCCACCCAGACGCACCGCGCTCCCACGATAGGTGTCGGAGAGTGTGCATGGCACTCCGGTCGGGCACGGCATTTGAACGCCGTTGACAAATACGCTGATCTCATCGCCGGTCGTGTCTGACCAACGCCCACCCACGGAGGCTCCGACATAGAATCCGGTCCATGACAAAACGGGCGGCGCGACAGGCGCCTTGACCGGCAAGTCCGCCGCGAAAGCCGGGACCGATAGTGCGGCCAGGAGCGCGATCCCCAAACGAATCCGTTTCAAGTCAACCCCCAATGCGTTGCCGCTGCGCCGACCAAATCAAATCGGGTACAGCCTATAGGGGAAGCTCGAATGGAGTCTGTGACCTGGGGGCAACAGGCAAACTCTTTCACGTGACCATTGTGCGACCTGACGACGCGCAACAACTTTGTTCTCGTAGAAGCCGCCTCAGTTGTCGGCCTTTTCGGGCGCTTCCCGGTGCGGTGCACTCCCGCATGTCCGGGCCTGGCACGAACCGACATGCCGCGACGGCCTGAGAATGTCCGGCTTTAGGGGTGAAGCAGACTTCGCCCAATCGCCCGACGATTTCGCCTTTTGACCCGGAGCAGACCTCAGTTTTCTGGTGAGGCTCATGTCTGTGCACCGCTCGTGTGCTATGATCGTCTCTCCAGCCTGAGGAGACGCCCCATGAGGCGACGCGAATTCCTGGCAACAGCCCTGGGTATGGCTTCCATGTCGCCGCTCGGCGCCCTTGGGCAACCATTATCAAGGGTCGCGAAGGTTGGGCATCTCGAGTCCGGCTTCCCGTCGACAGCTCCAAACCTACTGGCTGCATTTCGGCAAGCCGGCAGGGGGTTGAGCAGACCTACCCAGCTAGGGCGCGGAGGTCTGTAATTGCCCCACGTCTGACATCGGACGTCCGCGTCATTATCCCCAAATCCGCAACTTCACCCATCCTGCTTGGTCAAAGGCGCATGGTTCCGGTGATGGTGTTCCTGTTCGGTCGCCTCCCGATAACGTGATTATATGACATACATCATTCTATTGATCGGACAAGACGTGCAACTAGTTCAACGGCTAGTCAATCACTGACGAGGAGAATTTCAGTGATGAAACAGATCAAACATTCCAGGTCTCATCGCTATGAACTCGTGCACGGCGAAGACGCCGACTTTATCGCCTACCAACGGAAGCTTGGCGATGGCCCTTGGCAGACGGTTTCAACATGGATGATCCCGTATCGGTAGCGGATCTTTCCTGGAAACCTGCCAGTCGTTCACTGGAGCCGGCCACCCGGGACTGACCGCAAAGCCTGGAGCGATGAGTAACGATGACGGGCAAGTAACATCCCGCCGGCTCTCGATGTCATCCAGGCGGGAGCGCCTGAGACTCGTCGTCGGAAAAACTGGTGACTTGCGGTGGGTTATTTATGGAGACTGCGATGCGGGCGATCGAGGCAAAGGCCTTTTCGGGCTATGGCGGGCTGCGGCAGACCAAATTCCACAAACCGCAACCGGCGAAGGACAAGGTGCTGGTCCGCGTGACGGCCGCCGGCGTCACGCCGCTCGACTACACAATCCTGTCGGGTGGACACCCGCGCGCCAAGGCGCCGCTGGTGCTCGGCAATGAGGGCGCGGGTATCATTGAGGACGCCGGCGACTCCGGGCTTGCGGTTGGAAGTCGCGTGATGTTCACAGGACCCTATGGCGTCGGTGAGAACGGCACGTGGCAGGAACGGTTGCTGGTGAGACCTGAACATCTGGCGCTCGTGCCGGACGCGATCGGCGACGTCGTCGCGGCCAGCCTTCCGGTCGCCTATCTGACGGCGCAGGTCACGCTGACGCTTGCCGGATTCAAGCCGGGCATGACGGTGCTGGCTCCGGGGATCGGCGGATCGGTTGGCAACGCGACCTTTCAACTCGCGCGGGCGCAGGGCGCCGGCAAGGCGATTTCGACCGCCGGCAGCGCGGCGAAAGCCGCGAAGGCACGCGAACTTGGCTTCGAAGACGTGGTCGACCTCTCCGCGGACGGACTCGCCGAGGGCGTTCGCCGGATAACGGCGGGGAAGGGCGTCGATATCATCATCGAGAGCATCGGCGGGCCCGTGACCAGTGAGGCATTGAGCAGCCTTGCCCCCGGCGGTGTGCTGATCACGTTGGGCTATTCCGCCGGACGCAAAACCACGATCGACGTCACCGATCTGATCTGGAAGCGGGCGCGGATGGCCGGCTTCTCTCTGTTCGCGCAATCGCCAACCGCGATCGCTGCGGCGTGGCGCGACATCATCCCGCTGATCGTCAGCGGATCGGTCAAGCCGATCGTCGAGCGGGTCTATCGCCTCAGTGAGGCGGGCGAAGCGTTGCGCCATCTGATCGAGGATCGGCCGTTCGGCAAAGTCGTGCTGGCCGGCTGATCGGCAGGGACGATGGGCGATGCTGACGCAGCAGAAAGCCTATTGGACTATAGGCGGTGAAGGCGGCGCCACCGACCCGGGCTGTAACCCTCGCTCCTGGAAAATACGCGCGTGAAATGGCTTTGGTCAACGAAGCCGCAAAGCAGGGCAATATCGGCAAGCTCGCAGCGCGGGTTCTTTAAGAGTTCTTTGGCGCGCTCGACGCGCATTTTGGTCAGCCACTGGCAAGGCGAAACGCCCGTCGACCGTTTAAACGCCCGCGCAAAGTAGCCACTCGACAGTCCGCACTCGTGTGCGATCTCTGCGATTGAAGGATCGTGCGCCAAATTGACATTGATGAGATCACGAGCGCGCTGCAGCTGCCACGCCGCAAGCCCGCCGCGGGCGTTCCGTCCCTCAATCGGAACGTTGCCGTCAGCGCGCACAATGTGAGCGAAAAAAGCAAGCGCGATACAGTCGGAAAACATCGCGGTTCTGTCGCCTGATTGCTCCATCGCGCCAGCGAGCGCTTGCGCCAGCCCGAACATGATCAAATCGTGGGCACCGAAATTCGGCGCGTAAAGTCCCTTCACCCGGCGAATTCCGGCCTCATTGGCCATCTCATCAAGTGCAACCTGCGTGATGTAAAAGCGAATCGAATCGAAAGGGATGTCCAGACTGACGACTGGATGGTCGCTGAGGTCAACCAGCTGTGCATCGCCCAGACGCAGCTCGGGCACTTCTCTGCGCCGCCCTGCCGTCCATAAGTTCGAGAAAAACGGCACCGATAACGGAACCCAGAATGCGAAAGCCTCTTCCGGGGAAGTGGCTATTGATTGGCTATGCATCGGACCACTGCTCCGCAGCCGCGAAAAGCCGATACGTGCTTTTGAAGATTTTCGCGCCAAGAGAGTCGGCGGACGATCTATTCGGAAGCGTCTGGCAAGATCGTCCTCGATCGCGTCCGCAGCCATCACTGCCTCCATAGCAGTTGCCAAAAGCGACAAACACTCTCGCGCTCTCAACGCGAGCATCCACCGTCCCGGACGGGAAACAGGATAGACGCCCCAGGATCGTAAAAACAGCGGTAAAATAGCAGCGACGTTGTCTGTCGCGGCGATTTTTCAGTCAAATCTTACAACGCGGTCAAATTCGTACAATTTTGCGAACGCTGCCAACAATATGGTGAGCGCGAACAGAGTGCTGTCGCGATCGAGTAGCCAACGAGACAAGAGCGGTTCGGCGTGAAGGCATTCGGCATCGAAAATCAACTGATCCAAATGGACCTTTGCTGCAAAGGAGAACAGTCGTGAAACAAGCCATCAAGAATGTAGTTCTGGTGCACGGCGCTTTCGCCGATGGCTCCGGCTGGAAGAGGGTCGCTGACATCCTCAAGAAGGATGGCTACAAGGTGTCGGTGGCGCAGCCTCCCGAGACTTCCTACGCGGACGACCAAAAATATACGAAGGCCGCTATCGACGCCATGGGCGGCCCAGTGGTTCTGGTCGGCCACAGCTACGGGGGGTCCATCATCACCGAGGCCGGCAATCATCCAAACGTTGCAGCGCTTGTCTATATCGCCGCCTTTGCGCTCGATGAAGGTGAGAGCTGTGCGTCGATCGAACAGGCCGTGCCGCAAGCGTCCACGGCGTTCAAGCCGGACAGCAATGGGCTTTGGTGGATTGACGAGGCGCATTTCGTGGCCGACTTCGCAGCGGACATTCCACGGGATGAAGCGGAGTTCATGGCCATTTCGCAGGTGCCGATCTCTACCGACTCGTTCACCCACACGGTTACGAATCCCGCCTGGAAGCACAAGCCCACCTGGTACATGGTGGCCAGCGAAGACCGGTCGATCAATCCGGCTCAGGAGCGCATGATGGCAGAGCGCGCTAAGGCCAAGACGGTCGAAGTGAAGGCGAGCCATGTGGCTTACATGTCGCATCCGAAAGAAACGGCCAAGCTCATAGAGGAAGCCGCAGCAACCGCGCCGGCTGGTCGTTGAGGCGACGCTCCGCTGCTGAGACTACTTTTGGGACGCGTTCGGAACGAGTCCCAAAAGCGGGGCTGATCTCATTCATCGGGGAGCATCATGGAAAACCAAACGACCATCGAGTCTCTGGATGGAACGTTCAATGCTTACGTTTCGCGGCCCGCCAAACTACCCGCACCGGCAGTGGTCGTTCTCCAGGAATTGTTCGGCGTCAACGCCGACATCCGGGCGACCTGCGATGAACTAGCAAACCAGGGATTCATCGCAATCTCGCCGGACCTGTTCTGGCGGCAGGAGCCTGACGTCGATCTTGACGTAAGGTCAGCAGCCAACTGGCAGCACGGTCTGCGGCTCTACGGGGCGTATGATCGCGACGCTGGTGCGCGCGATATCGCGCAAACGATCCGCACCGCTGTCAAGTTGCCCGAGTCGACCGGGAGGGTCGCCCTGCAAGGCTACTGCCTCGGCGCATTGATGGCCTTTATCACGGCCGCTCGCCATGAGGTCGACGCTGCCGTTGCTTACCATGGCGGCGACACAGAAAAATACCTCGGTGAAGTTGGCAGCTTGCGCGCCCCCTTGCTCATGCACCTTGGCGAGGAGGACGAATTCATCTCAAAGACTGCGCAAGCCCAGATCAAAGCGGCGCTGGCAAAAAAGCCGAACGCAATCGTTTACAGTTATCCGGGTCAACGTCACGCGTTTTCACGGCACAACGGGACGCACTACAATGCCACCGCGGCCGTACTGGCGAACGGGCGGACAGGCGAATTTCTCAATCGACACCTGCGGTGACCCAAGGTCGCTATAGTGCGACTGTTGCAGCTGCGACATGACGGGCAAACAAAAACACGCCGCCTGTTTTGCCCGACGAGTCAAGATCGCTTGCCAAAAATATTCTTATTTCCGAAATAGGGAAATTATGATTTAACGAAGCCATCCCGCCTCGACAAGAGGGACGTTAGGCCTATCGTCACCAGACGTGAGGCGGGTCGCGATGGACGCGGTGGTGCCGCAAGACGTGCGGCACCTCGCGTACGGTCAAGCCGTGTGGTCCTGATCCCCCGATGCTGGGATCAAGTGCCGATCGATGAAATCGGCATGCGATGGTGGCTAAAAAGCCCGGTACTCCAGGGAGAGCGCGGAGCAGCCGTAAACCCATTGCGCAGGGAGTGCCGGATCGTTTCGGCCTTACCTGACTACTTGTGTGCACTTCTTCCTCTTCAGCCCACAAGGCTGCGGGTGCGGCCAGCGCCCGGCATTCCCTGCGCCCTCAGTTCGAGGGAGCGACGGTTTGATGCATCACCCGGACGCGAAATCGCGCCGCGGGAATGCTGAGTCATGTTCTCCACAGGGCGCGGCAATGAATGGTTGCAACCTGCGATGAGCGATGTCGGGATCGGATACCGTCGACATCACATCGCGCCATGCCTTGTGCGGGAACTCGATGTTGCATACGCTTCCTTTTTTTGGAGGCATTTAAATGCGGTCGCAGTCACCCCGCCTTTTTGCGGCGGTTTTTTTCACGAGCAAATCGCGTTTGATCTCCATCATTGTCGGGCTGCTCGCGATTGTGCCGTCCATGGCGGCGGCACAATCCATCCCCGACGGCTTCTATTACAAGCTGAACACGGAATTTCGCGGCTCCGGAATGAAGCTCGATGTCGTCAACGGCGGGCCGAAAAACAACCTGACGCGTCTGGAGCCGGACCAGAACGTCACCGGCCAGTTCTGGCGGATCACGCGCATCGATGGCGGCTGGTATCGATTGTCGACCCAGTTTCGCGGCTCGAACATGTGCCTGGACATCTTCAATGGCGGCGAGAACGACAACCAGCCGCATCTTATGCGCTGTGGTGACTTGACGGGGCAGCATTGGAAGATCTCGGGCGACAATCACATGTACCGCCTGACCACGGAGTTTCGCGGTCCGGACATGTGCCTGGACATCTTCAACGGCGGCGAGAACAACAACCAGCCGCAGCTGAGACAATGCAGCAATGTCACCGGTCAGGCCTGGACGCTGACGCGAACGGAGATCGCGGTCGAGGGATTTGCGGCTGATACCAAGCCGGGTCCGGCTCCCGCGAGCCCGCCGTCGGGCTGCAAGAAAGATGAAGTCTACAGCTCGAGCATGGGCCAATGCGTTCCAAAGAACCTGGGGCAGGGGGGGCCCGCGAAACCGTCGTCAGGTTGTAAGCCAAATGAAGTCTACAGTTCGAGCATGGGTCAATGCATCCCGAAAGACGCAGGGGCCGGCACCAAGGTCTTTATCCCTCACGGCTGTCCCCAAAATCTCGACAAGGTCTGCATAAGGACCCCAGGTGGCGCGTTGGTCCAGTGCCGTTGCGTAAGTTGATGGCGTCGTCGTCAATGACGATGGAGACTGAACACATGCGACGTCTGCTCGCCCTCTTGGCATTGCTTGTGATCGCAACAAGCCCAACCTACGCCCAGAGCGACAGCATCGGGTTCCAGTCGCCGTCAAAGAATATCGCCTGCCTCGTCTTCCCTGACGGATCACAGTCGGCCATTCGCTGCGACATCGCAGCCATGGAGAGCAAGCCAAAACGCCCGGCCAATTGCGACCTCGAATACGGCCAAGCCTTCATGATGCACGCGAGAGGCAGCGACGCCGATCGCATCTGCTACGGCGACGCCCTGACCGACAAGGTGCTGCCCGTCATTGGTTATGGCGAAGTCTGGCAACGCGGCGGATTCACCTGCACCGTGGAGCAAACAGGCGTCACCTGCTCCAACGCCGATCGTCACGGGTTTTCGCTGTCGCGGGCCAAGCAGGAGCTGTTTTGAGAGCAAGGGGCGAGCCCAATTAGGTCAAATATCCTGACCATCTTTTGCCATTGCCGCGGCTCGGCTTTCTCGTCTAGAACGACGCCACGGCGCACCCGGCAACAAAGCGTCAACCGTTTTGGCCGAGGATTTCCGCGCTACCTAAGGGTTTGGCATGCTGATTCGCAGCGATAGGTCGGGAGTTCGGGCCGGGGCAGAAGCCTCGCCTGCGATTTCCGCTGCGTCCTTGCCCACCCGGCTTCTCGGGCTCCTGCTTCTTATCTGCCCCTGAGGGCCGACTGGGCGTTTGCGCCTGGGCACTCAGGGGTTGTGCAAGACGACAGAACCCTCAGCGCCCCCGACGAGACGGCGCATCACCCAAAAGGAATTTTCTAAAATGACCACCGCCAACAAGTCCGAAAAGGACCGCGTCATCATTTTCGACACCACCTTGCGTGACGGCGAGCAGTGTCCCGGCGCCACCATGACCTTCGAGGAGAAGATCGAGGTCGCCGAGATGCTCGACGACATGGGCGTCGACGTCATCGAGGCCGGCTTCCCCATCACCTCCGAAGGCGACTTCCAGGCGGTGAGCGAGATCGCCCGCCGCTCCAAGAACGCCGTGATCGCCGGCCTGTCGCGCGCCAACCCGAAGGACATCGATCGCTGCGCCGAAGCCGTGAAGTTCGCCAAACGCGGCCGCGTCCACACCGTGATCGCGACCTCGCCGTTGCACATGCGCGTCAAGCTGAACATGACGCCGGAGCAGGTGATGGAGCTCTCGATCGCCAACGTCACCCGCGCCCGCAACCAGATCGACGACGTCGAATGGTCGGCCGAAGACGCCACCCGCAGCGAGATGGACTATCTCTGCCGCATCGTCGAGGCCGTGATCAAGGCCGGCGCCACCACCGTCAATATCCCCGACACCGTCGGCTACACCACGCCCGAGGAATATGAGCGCTTCATGCGCACCTTGATCGAGCGCGTGCCGAATTCCGACAAGGCGGTCTTCTCGGTGCATTGCCATAACGACCTCGGCATGGGGGTGGCGAATTCGCTGGCCGGCATCGCCGGTGGCGCGCGCCAGGTCGAGTGCACCGTCAACGGCATCGGCGAGCGCGCCGGCAACGCCGCGCTCGAAGAGATCGTGATGGCGATCAGCGTGCGCAACGACAAGTTTCCGTGGTGGAACAAGATCGACACCACGCAGCTGACGCGCGCCTCCAAGCTGGTGTCGGCCGCGACCTCGTTCCCGGTGCAGTACAACAAGGCGATCGTCGGCCGCAACGCGTTCGCGCATGAGAGCGGCATCCATCAGGACGGCGTGCTGAAGGATGCCTCGACCTACGAGATCATGAAGCCCGAGATGGTCGGGTTGAAGCAGTCGTCGCTGGTGCTCGGCAAGCATTCCGGCCGTCACGCCTTCGTCCACAAGCTGGAGGAGATGGGCTACAAGCTCGGCGCCAACCAGCTGGAAGACGCCTTCACCCGGATGAAGGCGCTCGCCGACCGCAAGAAGGACATCTACGACGAGGACATCGAGGCGCTGGTCGATGAGGAGATGGCGGCTTCGCACGACCGCATCAAGCTGACCTCGCTGACTGTCATCGCGGGCACCCACGGCCCGCAGCGCGCCACCATGAAGCTCGACGTCGACGGCCAGATCAGGATCGAGGAAGCCGAGGGCAACGGCCCGGTCGATGCGGTGTTCAACTGCATCAAGGCGCTGGTGCCGCACGAGGCCAAGCTCGAACTGTACCAGGTGCACGCGGTCACCCAGGGCACCGACGCGCAGGCGGAGGTGTCCGTCCGTCTCGCCCATGAGGGCCGTTCGATGACGGCGCGCGCGGCGGATCCGGATACGCTGGTGGCGTCCGCAAAAGCCTATCTCGGCGCGCTCAACAAGATCGTCATGAAGCGCCAGCGCGACACCGTGTCGACGGCGGCCGCGGGGTGAAACTCTGCTCGTCATTGCGAGGAGCGAAGGCGACGAAGCAGATCCAGACTGCATCCGCGGACGCATTTCTGGATTGCTTCGCTTCGCTCGCAATGACGAGCAACATATTGCACCGCACAAACGACGCATAAGCCCCTGCTAAAGGGGCAATGGCGTTCCAGCCTGCGCCTCTGTATTGGATGCCGCAGGTTGTGAGACATGGGGGCGGCGAGGTGTTCGCGCGTCTTCCAAAACGCGGGAGGAAACATGCGTCAATTCGTGATAGCTGCGGCATCGGTCGCGGCGCTGGCGTTCGCCGGCCAGGCTTCGGCCGCCGATCAGCCGATCGTTCATCAAGTTCAGCCACGTGGTGGCTTCGGACACGCCGAAGGGCAAGGCCGCCGACAAGTTCAAGGAACTCGCCGAGAAATACACCGGCGGCAAGGTGAAGGTTGAGGTCTATCCGAACTCGACCCTCTACAAGGACAAGGAAGAGCTGGAAGCGCTGCAGCTCGGCGCGGTGCAGATGCTGGCGCCGTCGAACTCGAAATTCGGCCCGATCGGGATCAAGGAATTCGAGGTGTTCGACCTGCCTTACATCCTTCCCGACCTGAAGACGCTGCGGAAGGTCACCGACGGTCCGCTCGGGACCAAGCTGCTCAAGCTGCTCGATTCCAAGGGCATGACCGGTCTTGCCTACTGGGACAACGGCTTCAAGCAGATGAGCGCCAACAAGAAGCTGCTGACGCCTGCCGACTACAAGGGCCTCAAGTTCCGCATCCAGTCCTCGAAGGTGCTGGAAGCGCAGTTCCGCACGCTCGGCTCGATCCCGCAGGTGATGGCGTTCTCCGATGTCTACCAGGCGCTGCAGACCGGCGTCGTCGACGGGCAGGAGAACACCTGGTCGAACATCTACACCCAGAAAATGCATGAGGTGCAGAAGTACGCGACCGTCACCAACCACGGCTACATCGGCTACGTCGTGGTCGTGAACAAGAAGTTCTGGGACGGCCTGCCGGCGGATGTCCGTCCGCAGCTCGAAAAGGCGATGAAGGAAGCCACCGAGTTCGGCAACAGCCAGTCGGCGAAGGAGAACGAGGACGCGCTGGAGCTGATCAAGAAGAGCGGCAAGACCGAGATCGTCACGCTGACGGCGGACCAGGACGAGGCGATGCGCAAGGCGATGATGCCGGTCTACAAGGACGTCGCCGCGCGTGTCGGTCAGCCCTTGATCGACGAGTTTCTGAAAGAGACCGGCCGCGGTCCGATGAACTAGTTCGGTCTTATCCCTCCCCCCGCGAAGCGGTGGGGAGGGTGCCGAGCTCGTGGGGGAGGGATAAGCTACGGCCGATGAGGCGGCCACAATGGGGATTTTATGTTCTTGCGCATACTCGACCGGCTTGAGGAGATCATCATCGCGAGCCTGATGGGCGCTGCGACCGTGCTCACCTTCATCACGGTCGTGCATCGCTATCTGGTCGATGTGCCGGTCCTCTATCCGTATCTGTTCGGCATCAACCTCGCCTGGTCGCAGGAACTCTGCATCTACATGTTCATCTGGATGGCCAAGTTCGGCGCCGCCTATGGCGTGCGGACCGGCATCCATGTCGGCGTCGACGTGCTGATCAACCACCTCAAGGAGGGCCCGCGCAAATGGGTCATCCTGTTCGGCCTGTTCGGCGGCGCGCTGTTCACCGCCATCGTCGGCACCATGGGCGCCAAGTTCGTCTTCGAACTGATGCACACCGACCAGGTCTCGCCCGACATGGAGATCCCGAGCTGGATCGTCTACGCCTGCATCCCGCTCGGCTCGTACCTGATGTGCTTCCGCTTCCTGCAGGTGATGTGGGCGTACTACTGGACCGGCGAGCTGCCGCATCATGACCAGGCCCATGTCGAGGGCATCGAGACCTCCAAGACCGCGCCGATCTCGCTCGGAGAAGCCTGATGAGCGCGTTGCTGATCTTCGGGCTGCTGTTCGGGTTGATGCTGACGGGCATGCCGATCTCGATTTCGCTCGGCCTCACCGTCCTGATGTTCCTGTTCACGATGACGGAAGTGCCGATCGAGAGTGTCGGCCTGAAATTGTTTTCCGGCCTCGACAATTTCGGCATCATGGCGATCCCGTTCTTCATCCTCGCCGGCACGTTCCTGACCCGCGGCGGGGTGGCGCGACGGATGATCGCGTTCACGACATCGCTGGTCGGACATTTGCCGGGCGGCCTCGGCCTTGCCGGCGTCGCGGCCTGCGCGATGTTTGCGGCGATCTCCGGATCGAGCGTCGCCACCGTGGTTGCGATCGGCTCGATCATGATGCCGGCAATGGTCGACTACGGCTATCCGAAGCGCTTCGGCGTCGGCGTGATCGCGACCTCGGGCGCGCTCGGCATCCTGGTGCCGCCCTCGATCATCCTGGTGCTGTACGGCGTCTCCACCAACACCTCGATCGGCGCGCTGTTCATGGCGGGCATCGTGCCCGGCGTGATCCTCGCGCTGATGCTGGCTGCCGTGACCTGGTTCGTCGCTTACCGCAACGGCTATCCGAAGATGAAGAAGGCCACCATCGGCCAGCAGTTCACGGCGTTCCGCGAGAGCCTGTGGGGCCTGCTTTTGATCGGCATCGTGCTGGGCGGCATCTATGGCGGCATCTTCACGCCGACCGAAGCCGCCGCCTGCGCCGCGGTCTATGCCTTCATCATCACGGTGTTCGTCTACAAGGAACTGCGGCTCGTCGACGTGCCCAAGGTGCTGCTGCAGGCCGCGAGCATGAGCTCGATGCTGCTCTACATCATCACCAATGCGGTGCTGTTCTCGTTCCTGATGACGCATGAGCAGATTCCGCAGGCGATGGCGGCGTGGATCATCGACAAGAATTTCTCGGTCTGGGTATTCCTGCTGGTCGTCAACGTGATCCTGCTCGCGGCCGGCAATGTGATGGATCCGTCCTCGATCCTGCTGATCATGGCGCCGATCCTCTATCCGCTCGCGACCAAGCTCGGCGTCAATCCGGTGCATCTCGGCGTCTTGATGATCGTCAACACCGAGGTCGGGCTGTGCCATCCGCCGGTCGGGCTGAACCTCTATATCGCCTCGAGTATCGCCAAGATGGGCATCAGCGAGATCACCATCGCGGTGCTGCCATGGCTGTGCGCGATGCTGGTGTTCCTGGGGCTCATCACTTACGTGCCGGAGATTTCGTTGTGGCTGCCGAAGCTGCTGGGGATGATCTAGAATACGTTCATCTTGATTAATCTCGGTTACATCTTGGCAAGAATGCCCTCTCTGTCCAAACTGTAAGTTGATTGCATGTCTCGTCACGCCTCATTCTGATGCCCAACCTGCCGAGGAGGTTCGCATGAGAAAGTTCGCCATCGCCGCCGTCGCTGTCCTTGCGATCGCCGGCACGACCGCGGTCTATGCCCAGTATCGTCCCTGGTTCCGCGAGCACATGCAGCACATGCGGATGAACCCGGAGGACCGGCAGGCCATGCTCGACGCCAAGATCGCGGCCGTCCATGCCGGGCTGAAGTCGACGCCGGATCAGGAAAAGCTGTGGCCGCCGGTCGAGACCGCCGTGCGGGATTTCGCCAAATTGCGGATCGATCGCGCCAACGCGCGGATGAAGGCGCAAGGTAATGCTCAGGACGACGCCAAGGGCCAGCAGCAGACGACAGATGATCCGGTCGCGCGCCTGCGCGAGCGCGCCGACAACATGGCGGCCTCTGCGGCCGCTCTGAAGAAGATCGCCGATGCGGCGGACCCGCTCTACAAGACGCTTGACGAGGGCCAGAAGCGGCGGTTGTCCATGTTGACGCATCGCGGCGGCCGGATGAGCGGCGGCGAAGGCTGGCGCCATCGCTGGATGGAACGTGGCATGGGCCGTGACGGGGATGGCGACGGCGGCGGTCGCGGCGAGCGGCTCTGAGGCTCCCGCGTCGCTGCTCGCGCGAGCAGCACCCAAGCCGCCGGAATCCGGCGGCTTTTTGCTGCCCTCGGCCACGTCCGGAGCAGGGGACAAATCGACCCGCTTTGCTGGACATCACGGGATCGGCTTGCTAAACGACCGGCCTTGCGAAAGCTTTCCCGATTGCAAGCGTCGGGCGCATAGCTCAGTTGGTAGAGCAGCTGACTCTTAATCAGCGGGTCCCAGGTTCGAGCCCTGGTGCGCCCACCACAAAAAACCCTTCTCCCCCAGTGGTTTCTTGAATTTCAGCCTTCGCAAGCTGCCAAGAACAAAAAGGGCGTGGCACCGCTTTGGCACCGCATTCGCTTCAAGCGCATGTGAACGGGGTTAGGAACACACAGGCCCACCCGTCATTTATCCCAAGGCCAGTCTCAATGGATATGGCCTGCACGGTCCTTTCGCCGTCCGGACACCTCGGAGGGGGGACCGTGCCTCAAACGACAACTTATTTCGCCTATCACGTCGACCTCAGCGGCGTTGCCCGAGCCTCCTATGAGCTGAAGGCGGATGACGACGAAGGCGCACGGTCAGAGGCGGAGCACCTGTTAAAGCTCCATCCGTCGCTCGAAGTTTGGCAAGGCGCCCGCTGGGTCGCGCGGCTCGTTCGCGAGGAACGTATGCCGGTCAACGGACATTGAAATTCGGCGGGCCAGTACCCCCTCACTACAAAGCTGGCCTGCACGGTCCTCACCCGAGGCCGCCCCCGAAGGTAGGGCCGTGCTTATGATGGGCAACCGGCCAAACTTCATGCGGTGAGCTTCGCAATATCTTGCGCCTAGCGGATAAGAAACTTTCGTTCCGCAACGGCGGCAAAGTTTGAAGGTTGGCTCCAAGCGCCTTTGATTTTTCATAGCTAAAATAGTGTCGAGGTTTTCTGCTTGATGCGATACCAGGCGTGGCCGCGGCAAATCTGAACTTCTAAAATCCCATCGTTAGCTAACTCCCGCAATCGCCGCCCGGTATTCTCGGCGGTGTAGTTGGTATGTGCGCGCACAAGGTCTTCCAATTGCCCCTTCGCAATCCAGCCGTGATTATTGCGGAGGTATCTGGCCAAGCGATCTCGAAGTGAAGGCTCGGTCATACCTAAAAGTTGTGGTCATCTTCCCATTTTGCCTTCAAAAGTTTCACAATGATGCCAACCGCGGTAAGTACCATGTGCGCGAGAATCAGATATGCGAGTACGTGCGCAACGAAGCCGCCAAATCGCTGAAGAAGAAACGCTAGGATGCCCATGAGCCACCATTGCGTTTCCCAAAGTTCTGCCTGAAGTCTGTGCTTGTTCATATAGTTTGATAGTAAGGACTTACGCGTCGTCGGCACGGTTCACAAAACCACGCCCACAATGTGCCGAACCGGCTCCGCACTTTGATAATGTTGTCTGCGCGGTCGCAGTCGGGACAGGTCATTTGCCGAGCTTTTCAGGAAGTCTCCGTACGTTTCGACCTCAAAAGCTTTTTCAACCTCGGCAACTTCCAAGCTCATGTTGTTAGCGACTGTATCGGCAGGAATATCATGCGACTGAGCAATCTTGATCCGGCCGAAGTTCATCGCAGAAAGCGCCGGAGCGTCGCGTTCATCGCTCAGAGCAGCCCATTCATCGTTGCCTGTTTGATCTCGCTTCTTACCAGCGTGGCTGCAACCTTTCTTATGCCGATTGCCTTTCGATCCGCATTCTTCGCAGGGGGCGCGCTTGACCGGCTTACGTAGGCTGCTCGGATATTTTGAAGCTGACGGTGATCGGGGACACGTTTGCTTTATGTCTACTTGGACTACCGCATTCCGGGCAACCGTCTGCTTTCTTCTCAGACTTAGGCGCGGGCCGAACCTTCACCGGCTTTAGTGTGGGCTCATCATTCTCGAACTCTATCGGCTCAAGAATACGGACCTCTTCTGTCTCGTGATTGACAGCGAAGAACGCGCGCTCTTCCGCGTCGTAGTAGTACTGGGTCATGCCTCTTTGATTAGCTTGCGGATATCCGACGGCTCCAATTCATCTCCTCCAACGTGGGCAGCGTTACCTCGCGCGGCTGAAGCGTGCACGGAACACACCCGGTGTGCAGGCTGAAAATGTCTGCTGAGGGAAAGTTGACGTGGGGGGTATGGCCGCTTTGGCGCAAAGCGGTCGTTCGCGGCAAAAAACATCCTCGTAACTGATAAAGGGATCAGTAGAAAATCATCGAACCGGGCGAGTTTTAAAAACTTATCAGTCACGAATGAAATATGCTCTACACAAATCAGAATGTCGTCCGCCCGACAATGACTGACCGTGTATAATATTCGGCATAATCGACCATGGCGCGTGCGGCATCGGCGGCGGCGACCTCATCGCCCGACGCGATCGCCTTGAGCACCGCCGCATGCAGCGCCGCGGCCCTGGCGACGTCCTTGGTTTCGCGCTGGTACACAAAGTAGAATCGGCGGGTCAGCGCATTGATTGGCGCAAACGCGTTGGCGATAAAGGGATTGCGCGCGCAGGCAATGATGAAGCGCTTGGATTCGAAGTGCACGCGGAGGAATTTCATGACGTCGACGGTGGCGCCGGCCTCCATGAAGGAATCGGCGATCTTGGACAGATAGCGCCGCTCGTCGACGGTCGCGCGGCGCGCCGCGCGCGACGCGACCAGCGGTTCGAACTCCCGCCGCAACTCGAGCACCAGCATCTGCTCGTGGGGGTCGATATCGGAGATCCGGATGCCATGGCGGCGGATGATCGTGACCAGCCGCTCCCAGGCCAGCCGCTGAACCGCTTCCCTGACCGGCGTGCGGCCGATCCCGATGCGGTCGCTCAGCATCGCTTCCGACCACAGGCTGCCCGGCGCCAATTCCAGCGTGACGATCAGCTCTTCGAGCTTGCTGTGGGCGATGTCGGCCAGCCGGTCCGGACGCGGCTTCGATCCGCGCGCCGCCGTCGGCGGCGCCGTGTCAGGCAGCCAGGTGCGAGCGGCGGCGGGGCTGGCCTTGGTCGTGCCGCGATTGTTGGCGCTGCGCATAAAGCTGTCCGTCCTCAGAATTCCGCCAGGTCGCGCGCAATGACAAGCCGCTGGATCTCACTCGTTCCCTCGACAAGGGTCAGAACCTTGGCTTCGCCCATCAGGCCGGAAACCTCATACTCTTCGAATACCCCATATCCGCCGTGGATCTGAATCGCGAGAGCGGCGGCCTCGACCGCCAGTTCGGATGCGAACAGCTTGACCATCGAGGTCTCGCTCCGGAACGGTCGTCCGCTCATCGATCAGCTTTGCCGCATCCTGAATCATGAGTTCCGCAGCATAGCATTTGGTCAGGATGTCAGCGAGCGGGAAGGACAGGCCCTGGTTCTGCAGGATGTCGCGTCCGAACAGTTTTCTGTTCGAACCGTAGCCGATCGCGAGCCGGGTTGCCTTGCGCGCCAGCCCCAGCGCCGTCGCCGCGACCAGCACCCGGCCGATCGCCAGCGTGGTCAGGATCTGCTTCAGGCCGTCGCCGCGGTTGCCGACCATCGCGGTTTTCGGCACCCGGCATCCGTCGAAGAACAATTCGCAGGACGGCGCGATCCGCCAGCCGATCTTGCGGCCGGGCTTGCCGATCGAGAAACCGGGCGTGCCGACCGGCACCGCGAATGTCGACAATCCCTTGGGGCCCTTGTCCGGATCGGTGACCGCGACAACCGTCGTCACGCCATGCAGCGGGGTGCCGGCATTGGTGGAAAACACCTTGGATCCATCGAGCACGAAGTCATTGCCGTCCTCGCGGGCGCGGGTCTTGATTTGCGCGACGTCCGAGCCGCCGTGCGGCTCGGTGACGCCGAACGATGCCAGGGTTTCGCCGCGGCACAGCGGCCCAAGCCATTGCTGCTTGATCTGGTCGGAGCCGAAGCGGGCCAGCACCGTCATCGGCGCGCTGTTGCAGAGAAAGATCGCGGCAAAGCCCGGCTCGGTTTCCGCCAGCCGCGCACTCAACAACGCTGCGCCGCGCGCGCCCAACCCGCCGCCATCGAAAGCCGGATCGTAGGCGACGCCCATGAATCCGGCTTCCGCGAACGCCTTGACGATCGGGGTCGGGAATTGGTGCTCGCGCACATAAGCGCCGATCGAAGGCTTCATCTCCCGCTCGATAAAGCGGTCGGCGGCCGCCAGCAGCGAGGTTTCGTCTTCAGTCAATTCGATCGGCATCTCCGGCTCCCGCGGTATTTTTATAACATATCAGTGGTTGTGTACATATACCACAAAGGCGGACCTATCGAAGGGCGTTCTCGTCGAAAATGCCTATTTAAACGGATAAATTATCAGTGCGTTGACAGCCGAATAGAATTATCAGTAATATATTACAAGAAGAAAAGTGGAAAAGCCGATGGCAGAGATGAGGGACCGGCGAGGGCAGTCTAACTCTCGACACGGATGTTCTGGTGGTCGGCGGCGGCGCCGCCGGGGTCGCGGCGGCGTTCACGGCCGCCAAGGCGGGCGCCCGCGTTTTGCTGTTGGAGAAATACGGCTTCTGCGGCGGCGCCGCGGTTGCCGGCCTGTCGGGAACGGTCTGCGGTCTCTATGCCGCGACCGAGGGTGCGGCAAAGCCGCCCGAGCAGGTGGTGTTCGGCTTTGCCGACCGCTTCATCGAGCGTGATGAAGGCAGAAGGGCGGCATCACCGAGCCGCAGCGATACGGCAACACCTATACGCTGACCCACGATCCCCTGGTCTGGCGCGAAGCCGGCGACCACTTTCTTGCCGACGCCGGCGTTCAGGTGCTGTTTCACACCACCGTCATCGACGTGCTGACCGAAGGCGAGCAGGTCCGCGGCGTGCTGGCCTGGACCAAGCAGGGCCGGGCGGAAATCCGCGCCAAGCTGACCATCGATGCCAGCGGCGATGCCGATGTCGCCGCCCTCGGCGGCTTCGAGACCTTCATGGGCCAGGACGGCAAGGTGCAAAACCCGACCATGCTGTTTCGCCTGATGGGCGTCGATGTCGCGCGCCTGCGCGCGCATTACGGCAACGACACCATCATGGGCGATGAAGTGTCGCAGATGATCCGCAATCTGCACAACAGCAGGGAGTACGACCTGCCGCGCTCGAAGATCTTCCTGTTCTCGACGCCGCGGCCGAACGAACTGCTCTGCAACTGCACGCGCATCATCGGCCGCGACGGCCGCGAGCTCAATCCGATACTGGTCGAGGATATTACCGAAGCCGAGATCGAGGGCCGCAAGCAGGTCCGCGAATACGCGAAATTCTTCAGGGATCGCCTGGTCGGTTGCGAGGAGTCCTTCGTCAACGACACCGGCGTGCAGGTCGGCGTCCGCCAGACCCGGCAGATCAGGGGCGTCACCACGCCTCAGCAACGAAGACGTCGTGGCCGGCGCCAAGAGCAAGAACTCGATCGCGCGCTCGGCCTGGCCGATCGAGCTGCATTCCGGCGAAAAGCCGCAGCTCAAATGGCTGCTCGATGATTATTACGACATTTCCTACCAGAGCTTCGTGCCGGTCTCGGGTGAAGGCTTCCTGGTGGCCGGCCGCTGTCTTTCGGCCGAGCACGAGGCGATGGCGTCCGCGCGCGTCACCGCGCAATGCTTTTCCTATGGCCAGGCCATCGGCATGGCGGCGGCGATGTCGCTGCGCGATGGAATGCTCGCCCCGAAAGCTTTCGGTTTCCGATCTGCGCGATGCGTTGCGCAAGGATGGCGCCGTGATCTGAAGATCGCTCGATACGCGATGGCCCCAAAGCGGTGATGGGCCGGACCGCAACAAAACATAAAACCGCCAGAGGGTCGAGGAAATGAAGCGCTTCTTTAAGGGTTGTCTGGCCGGCGGGTTGCTGGCTGGCTGCAATTCCGAATTTTGCCATTGGCGCAAACCGCAACCGTAAAACTCGGGCAGATCGAGGCGCAAACCGGTCCGAACGCCATCTACGGCTACATGCCGTCGCAGGGCGTTCCGATCGCCGTCGACGAGATCAACAAGGCCGGCGGCTTCAAGGTCGGCGACACCACCTACAAGCTCGACCTGATCGCGCTCGACACCCGCGGCGATCCGAAGGAAGCGACCATCCAGCTCAAGAAGCTGCTGGAGCAGGACAAGGCCAAGTTCGTGTTCGGGCCGTTCCTCTCCAACGTCTTCATCACGATCTTTCCCTACGCCCAGCAGTTCAACGGCAAATTCCTGATGATGGGCGGCGGCACGCGCATTCACGATTTCGTCGGCAAGCCCGGCAACGAATTCCTCATCCGCACCTGGAACTGGGACGCCGGCCCGAAGGGCTTCGGCGAGAAGATGGTCGATTACCTGATCAAGACGGCGCATCCCAAGAAAGTGGCGATGCTGTTCCAGAACGATTCCGGCGGCAAGGTTCTCGGCGATATCTACGAGCCGATCTTCAAGGCCCGCGGCATCGAAACCATGACCGAGTATTTCGAGCCGGGCACCAAGGATTTCTCGCCGGTGCTGGCCAAGATCGGCGAATTCCACCCCGATTATCTGTTCCCCGGCTACTCCGACGCGGCGCTTGTACGACATCGTGCGGCAGTCGATCGAAGGCAACTACTCGAAGAAGTTCTTCCTGGTGCGCGGCTCGACCGGACCCGGACTGAAGAACAAGGACGGCCTGGAAGACTACATCGTCTATGTGCCGAAGGATTTCGAAGAGGCCGAAAAGAAGGAGCCGAAGGTCAAGCATTTCATCGACGCCTACAAGGCCTTCTACAAGCGCGACTTCCCCTACGATCAGGCGCCGCTGTGTTCGTCGTCCTGCTACGACCACGTCTACATGCTGGTCGCGGCGATGCAGAAGGCCGGCACCGTCGACGACGTCGGGAAGATCCGCACCGCGCTGCTTTCCATGACCTATCAGGGCATGTGGAAGATCTCCTTCGACGATCACGCCGAACAGGTGTTCGACTTCGACATCGTTCATTTGAAGAAAGGCGGCGCCAAGGAAGTGGTGCACGTCGAGCCATAAGCATGACGCAGGTTGTTGTCGGGCAGATCCTCAACGGCATCATCCTCGGTTCGCTCTACGGAATTATCGCGCTCGGCGTGACGATGACGTTCGGCATTACCGGCATCGTGAATTTCGCGCTCGGTCAGTTCATGATGATCGGCGCCTATGCGACCTGGTATTTTACCGATCTGGCGATGTTGCCGTTTCCGGTCGCGGTAGTGCTCGCGGTGGCGCTGGCCGCCGTGGCCGGGTTGATTGCCGATCAGGCGCTGTTTCGCTTCACCCGGAACAATCTGGTCAACGGCCTTCTGGTCTCGATCGGCCTGATCTCGGTGATGGAGAGCGGCGCGCTGCTGTTGTTCACGACCACGCCCAAGAGCATGGACATCGTGATCGCGGGATCGTGGAGCCTTGGCGCCATCACGCTGCCGCGCATGAAAGTGGTGGCGTTCCTGCTGCTGGTGGCGGTGATCGGGCTGACCTGGCTTGGACTGTCGCGGGCATGGCTCGGCCGGGCGACGCGCGCCTACGCGCAAAATCCGGAAGCCGCCATGCTGATGGGGGTTCCCACCAAGCTGCTGCAGACCGGCGTGGTGGTCTATTCCTGCGCGCTCGCCGGTTTTGGCGGCGCGCTTTACGCCAGCCTGTTTTCGCTGGAGCCGTCGATGGGCGGCCTGTTCATTCTCAAGGGCGTGGAAGCCGCGATCCTCGCCGGCGTCGGCAATCTGCTCGGCGCGCTCGCCGGTGGCGTGATCCTCGGGGTGACCGAATCCGTCGGCTCGCTCTATCTGCCGTCGGCGTTTCGCGATGCCTACGGCCTCGTCTTCCTGGTGGCGATCCTGTTGTTCCGGCCCGCCGGCCTGTTCGGGAGCCAGAAGTGAAAACGCTACTGTTCCTGATTCCGCTCTATCTGCTGCCGCTGGTGGTGCACAGCGACGTGGTTCTGACCGTCCTCATCTTTACCTTCGTGCTGAGCATCCTGGCGATCGGCTTCAACATCGTGTTCGGCGGCGCCGGGCAATTGACGATGTTTCATGCCGCGGCCTTCGGCATCGGCAGCTACGTCACGTTTCTCTCGATGCTGCGGTTCGGCATTCCGTTCTGGCTCGGCTTCCTTGTTGCGGTCGTGGTCGTCATCGTGGTCTCGATCGTGATCGGCTGGATCTGCTTCAAGTTCCGGCTGAAGGAATTCTATTTCGCGGTGGTGACGCTGGCCTTCGCCGAGCTGTGCCGGCTGGTGGCGCTGAACTGGACCAGCGTGACCAACGGAACGCTGGGCATGCTGGTGCTGGAAAAGCCGACGGTCTGGCTTCCCGGCAGCGGCGTCATCAAGATCGAGCAGACCGTTCCCTGGTATTTCCTCACGCTGGTTTCCCTGACCGGAGTCCTGATCTTCTCGGTGCTGCTGATGCGCTCGTGGATCGGCCGGAATTTCTCCGCGATCCGCCTCAACGAGGATCTGGCGCAGACGCTCGGGATCGATACCTTCCGCTACAAGCTGCTGGCATTCACGATCTCGAACGTGATCGCCGCCTTTGCCGGCGCGCTCTACGGCTTCTACACCGGCTATATCGAGCCGGCCTATCTTGCGGTGGCCCAATCGCTCGACGCCATCGCCATGGTGCTGCTGGGCGGCGTCTCCACGATCCTGGGGCCGGTGGTCGGCGCGCTGGTGCTGACCTCGCTGCCGCATCTGATCGAACTGCCCGCTGAAATGCGCGTCGCGGTCTACGGCATGATCCTGATCCTCGTGATCCTGCTGATGCCGCGCGGAATCGTCGGCCTCGCCGCCGGATTGTTCAAGGGGCGGGCCAATGCTGCTTAAGGTCGAAAATCTCACCAAGCGTTTCGGCGGCCTGGTCGCGGTGTCGGATGTCTCGTTCGGCATCGAAAAAGGCGAGATCATCGGCATCTTCGGGCCGAACGGATCCGGCAAGACCACGCTGCTCAGCCTGCTGGCGGGATTGTTGCCGCCGACCGCCGGCCGCGTGTTCTGGAAGGGCCAGGATATTGCGGGCGAGCGGCCCAACGTCATCGCCTCGCTGGGCGTGATCAAGACCTTCCAGAATCCGCAGCTGTTTTCCGAACTCTCGGTGTTCGAGCACGTCATGATCGCGAGCTTCCTCGCCTTCACGCGGATGAAGGACCACAGCCGGCTGCGAAGCTTTCTGTCGCCGGGCAAGGGCGAAGCGACCTTGCGCGCGCGGGCGGAGAAGGCGCTGACGCTTTGCCGTCTGCAGGATTCGTCGGCAAAGCCCGCGGCCGAATTGTCCTATGGCGAGGAAAAGATGCTCGGCGTCGCCATGGCGATGATGTGCGAGCCGGAATTGCTGCTGCTCGACGAGCCGGCATCGGGGCTCGGCAACGACGAAATCCAGAACCTGGAAAACGTGCTGCGCGACCTGCGCGCGCATGGCACGACGCTGTGCATCATCGACCACAAGGTGGCGTTCCTCGCCAAGTTCGCCGATCAGGCCATCGCGCTGCAGCAGGGCTGCAAGATCGCGGAGGGCCGTCCCGCACGACGTGCTCGCCGATCCCGGCGTGGTGAAGGCCTATCTGGGACGAAGCCATCATGCTTGAGCTTTCAGCCGTCAACGCGCACTACGCCAAGAACCAGGTCTTGCGCTCGGTCGATCTGCGCGTTCGAGCCGGCGAGGTGGTCGCCCTGATCGGCGCCAACGCGGCCGGCAAATCGACGACGATGCGCCTGATCGCCGGATTGAAGCGCGCCACCTCGGGCTCGATCAGGCTCGACGGCGTCGAGATCGAACCGCTGTCGACGCCAAAGCGCGTCCGTCTCGGCATCGCATTGGTGCCCGAGGGCCGCCAGGTCTTTGCGCAATCCACCGTTCTCGAAAACCTGACCATGGGCGCCTATCACCGCCCCGATCGCAACGATATCCAGCACGACATCGACGCGATGTTCGCGATGTTTCCGAGGCTCGGCGAGCGCCGCAGCCAGCGCGCCGGCTCGATGTCCGGCGGCGAACAGCAGATGGTGGCGATCGCCAGAGGATTGATGGCGAAGCCGAAGTGCCTGCTGCTCGACGAGCCCACGCTTGGCCTCGCGCCGGTCATTGTCGACGAAATCTCGCTCACGATGATGAAACTGGCGCGGGAAGGCATGACGATCCTGCTCGCCGAGCAGAATGCGGCCATGGCGCTCGATGTCGCCAGCCGCGCCTATGTGCTGGCTGCCGGCGCGATTTCGGCCGAGGGCACGCCGGAACAGTTGAAAGCGTCCCCGATCGTCGAGCAATTGTATTTCGGCGCGGCGCCAGCGGAGGCGGCCCATGCTTGATGTCAACAGGCAGGGCCGCATCGGCATCGTATCGCTGAACCGGCCGCACGCGGCGCAACGCGATGGATCGCGATCTGGTCGCGGCGCTGGTGGCAGGTCGTTTCGGCGCCTCGATGCGGATCCGACAGATTGCCGCCATCGTGCTGAGGGGCGAGGCACCCGGCTTTTGCGCCGGCAGCGACTGAAATTCATCGGCCGGCTTTCGCTTGAAGATACCTGCAGGTTCGAAGCCGAGACCGGCGACATGGCCCGGCTGCTTGGCTTCCTGCGAAAGCCGGTGATTGCGTCAGTCGAAGGATTTGCGCTTGGCGGCGGGTTCATTCTGGCAGTCTCCTGCGACCTCGTCGTTTCGGCCGAATACCGCACGCTGGCATCTGCCGGAAGTTCCGATTGGCTGGCTGACACCGTGGGGGCTCAACGCCCTGATTTCGCGGGTCGGGCGCGGTCGCGGCGCGAAAGCTTTGTTTCGCCAGCGAAGCGTTCGACGGACACGAAGCAAAACGCCTCGGTCTTGTCGATCATCTCGCAACGCCTGGTCACGCCGACGAGGTCGCGCTCGCGCTGGCGAAGCGGCTGGCGGTTCTTCCGGCCGCGGCGGTCGCCGCGACAAAGCGCTTTTTCATGCCCGATATCCTCGGCAAGGCCGAAGTACTCGACATCCAGGCCAACGAAGTCTTTGCCGGCAATTGCCGGCATCCGGTCGCGCGCGCGACGCTTGAACGATTTGGCAGCAGATAAAAGCGAAAGGTCGCCCCATGTTAAATCGCAGGCAGCAAGGTGAGGTCG
Source organism: uncultured Alphaproteobacteria bacterium (assembly GCA_963732085.1). Lineage (GTDB taxonomy): Bacteria > Pseudomonadota > Alphaproteobacteria > Rhizobiales > Xanthobacteraceae > Bradyrhizobium. The sequence goes on from CAVSYJ010000006.1 coordinate 597,132, forward strand.
CAATCCTGACCATCGACCGTTCGAACCGGCGCAATGCGCTCGGCACCGAACTGATGCAGGCGTTCAGCGATGCATTCGCCGAACTCGACCGCGACGACGGCGTCGCCGCGGTCGTCATTTCCGCGACCGCGCCCGGCTTCTGCGCCGGCAGCGATCTGAAGGAACTGGCGACGATGAACATCGCGCAGATGTGCGCGCATGAGGCCGAGACGGCGCGGGTGGTGCGCGCCATCGGCTTCATGGAAAAGCCCGTGATCGCCGCGGTCAGCGGCTTTGCGCTCGGCGGCGGCGTCGGCCTTGCCGTCGGCTGCGACCTGATCGTCACGCATCCCGAATGCCGCTGGCACATGCCGGAGGTGCCGAACGGCTGGCTGCCGCCCTGGGCGCTGGCATCGCTCAGCGTGCGGGTTGGACCGGTTGCGGCGCGGCGGCTGGTATGGGCGAGCGAGCCGATCACGGGAACCGAGGCGTACACATTTGAAGCTCGCCGACTATCTGGTGCCGCAGGCCGACGTCGAGAGCGAGGCCATCGCGGTGGCCGGAGCGGCTCGCGGCGCTGCCGCGGGTCGCGGTCGCGAGCACCAAGCGCTTCTTCACGCCGCTGATCAACGGCAGTGCGGAGGCCAGCGACATGCTGGCCAACCGGATCTTTGCCGAGAACTGCCAGGACGAAGCGTCGAAGGCGACGCTGCGAAAATTCGGCATGAAAGTCTAAATCGTTCGAGGGATATTCGATGAACAAGTTCTGTTCCGCCGAGACCGCGGTCGCAACCATCAAGAGCGGCCAGACCGTTGCCAGCGTCGGCGTGATCGGCTGGATCACGCCCGATCTGGTGCTCAAGAGCCTTGCCGCGCGATTCCAGCGCGAAGGCAGCCCGCGCGATCTGACGTTTTATTTTCCCTGCGGCACCGGCGACGGCGTCGGCATTCGTGGCATGGATCATGTCGCGATCGAAGGCCTGATGAAGCGGATCGTGTCCGGCTCCTACATCAACCCGCTCAATCCCGCGACCGGCAAGCGTCCCGAACTGATGCGGCTGATCCGGGAGAATGCGATTGAGGCCTATAGCTGGCCGATCGGCGCCAGCATGCATTGGCTGCGCGAGGTCGCGCGCCGCAGTCCGGGCTACATGACCGAAATCGGGCTTGGCTGCTACATCGATCCCGACCAGACCGGCGGCCGGCTGACCGCGCGCTCGACCGACAGTCTGGTCGACAAGATCCAGTTTCGCGGCAAGCCATATCTGTTCTATCCGACCTGGAAGATCGATGTCGCCATCATTCGCGCCGGCGAAGCCGACGATGCCGGAAACCTGTCGTTCGAGAGCGAAGCATTGCTGTCTTCCTCGCTCGCGCTGGCGCTGGCGGCGAAGGCCTGCGGCGGGGTGGTGATCGCGCAGGTCTCGCAGCGCGTGAAGCGCGGAACCCGCCGCGCTCAGGCCGTCAGAATTCCGGGCGTGCTGGTCGACCATGTCGTGCTCGATCCGCAGCAGATGATGACGACGGAAGTGGCGCACGACGTTGCCTATCTCGGCGGCCAGCCGTTCGATCTGTCGAAAATTCCCGCGGTGCCGTTCGGTCCGGACAAGATCATCGCGCGCCGTGCGGCACAGGAGATCAAGCCGGGCGTCGTCAGCATCTTCGGGTTCGGCGCGTCCTCCGATACGCCGCTGGTGATGGCGGAGCAGGGCGCTTTCGACAACGGCAAGATCGAGGACTACGCGTTCACCACCGAGCACGGCCCGTTCGGCGGCCTGGTGATGAGCAACTGGCAGTTTTCCGCCAACCGCCATCCGGAAGCCCTGCTGGATGGCCTGTCGCAATTCGATTTCATTGACGGCGGCAATTGCGAATTTGCAGCACTGGCGTTTGCGCAATTTGATTCAGCCGGAAACGTCAATGTCAGCAAGTTCGGCAGCTTCAATCCCGGTGCCGGCGGATTCATCGACATCGCCCACAACGCCCGCCAATTGCTGTTCGCCGGAACCTTCACGACCGCGGGGTTGCAGATCGAAGCGGGCGAGAACGGGCCTGAACATTCTCAAGGAGGGCAAGGTCCGAAAATTCGTCAACACCGCCGAGCAGATCACCTATCCCGTACGCAACGGCGTGATCAACCGCGGCCAGCGCGCCAAGATCATCACCGAGCGCGCGGTGTTCGAAGTGACCGCCGAAGGCCTGGTGCTGACCGAAGTAGCGAAGGGCGTCGATGTCAGAAAGCACATCCTCGAGCAGATGGAGTTTGCTCCGGCGCGCATCGTCGACCAGCCCAAGGCGATGGATGACGCGTTGTTCATACAATAGGACTTATTGGCTCGAAAACGCATAATACTTGAACGGCCGCTTCTGTGAAGGGTTTCGGATGCGGCCGCTTGAGGGACGGCGCCGCGTGTTCGGCGGCCGGCGTCCGAAAGCCTCCAAAGGAGGAAACCGCGCTGGGGGGACGTAGGACGATGCCGCGTGATCGAGCTAAGTCGCGTCAAACAACCTTCAGACGATCAATAAGGTCGTCTATGGGGATTTAATGTTTGGAGGCACCTGTACTTTCAAGGGCTTGGCCGTAGTAAAAATACCACACCACACAATCTAAACGCGAGTTCCTCGATATTCAAATCTCATGAGGCAAACTGATCTCTATCGATCTGGAAAGCCCCCGGAGCTACTCAGCCGAAACTGTTTCGGGTTGCTCGTCAAGAGCGTCACTGCATTTGTAACTCTGCTTGCGTCGAGATTCCTGGAGGGTCCAACAAGCGCGATGGTGCACACAATCACGGTCGAGAACGCCGGGTTCAAGTTGGCTCTTGTGCAATGGGGGTGCTCCGCCACGAATTTCCAGATCAGCAGGTCCTCGATCATCGGATCGTCGCCCGCAACGGGCTGATTGCACCGCCCGTCACGATGAGCTGTCGCCTATTGCTTCGCCGTGTCGCCAGCCGCGGCGTTCTACCGCGCGAGCGGTTTAGTCCCTTGGCGCAAAGCGGTCGTTCGGATTGCGCAACTCAATTTGCGCAAGGAGTAGAAGCTGCGATGCATACTCACCTGGTCCACGCTGAGATGAAGCTGCTAGAGAATGGTGAGGCAAGAAAGCTAGTCAAGGTCCGATCGAAGTAATAGGCGTGAACTGCAGGCGAGTTCTGCATCTATCGCGGTCCTTTTTGCCGACACGCCGCAGCGTGGTCTGATCAAAATTGCCCTCAGGAATAAAATCCGTGTACCTGGCCGCGTCCTGACCCGAATTCGAAGTGATTGTTCTTTAGGCCAGGAAATCGCTCCTATTCACCCGACTTAGCGAAGTTTCCAATCGAGCGCTATCGCGCCTGATCTCCTCTACCGTTTCGAAAGTAAAGCGGATGTGCTCTGCCGCAGCGGCTTCGGCCTCCTTGGCTTTGCCTGCGATAACGGCATCCACAAGCGCAAGATGCTGCTGGAGCAGTTGATCGCGCACACCCTCGCGCAAATAGAGTTGAGCACGATTGTAGAAAATATTATTGCGCAGGAGATCGGCGAGCGCACGCATCACATGTAGCACGATCACGTTGTGGCTTGCTTCGTAAATCAAGAGATGAAGTTCGACATCAGCAGCGCCCTCCTGCGTCGGGTCTTCCAGCCTGTGAGCCTTTTTCATCCGTTCGGCGCACTGCTGGATCGCCTGCCGGTCAACGTCCGTGGCCCGCAACGCAGCAAATCGCGCCGCGTGCGTCTCCTGAATGCGCCGAAATTCGAAATAATCGCGGTCACGCGCGGCTTATCCTGCATCAACGTTGCGAGGGGGCGAAAGACCGGCGACAGGAATTGTGCTACGTAAGTTCCTGCACGACTGCTCGCGAGCAGACCGCGCTTCTCGAGCAAATCCAGCGCTTCACGGAGCGATGGGCGGGAGATTTCGAGTCTCTCAGCCAGTTCACGTTCAGGTGCGAGCTTTTCGCCGGGCCGCAACACGCCTTCCAAGATCAACTTCTCGATGTGCTCGGCCATCGCTGTTGAGATTTTCGGCGTGCGCACGACGCTGCTCAAGGCATCACCTATCTGTTGAGCGGATCAAGCGAATCTTGACCAAATATGACCTATCCGCGTCATTGGTCAATAGTTTGTGCAGCGTGTCAAAAGTGGTGTCCAAACATTGCCAATTGACATCTTGGTAAGATAATCTTACCAATTATTGCACTCCATCCAATTTGAGGAACGAGCACGGGCATGAACCTGGTTCGTCGAGAAAGGGAGGAAGCCGTGCCCATCGACCGCTGCAATAACGTGGCCGATTTCCGAGCGTTGGCGAAGAAGCGACTTCCCGCTCCCGTATTTCATTATATCGATGGCGCGGCCGACGACGAGGCGACCTACCGCAGGAACACGCTGGCTTACGAGCAGTGCGATCTCGTGCCCAATGTGCTCAGCGGCGTTGAAACGGTCGACATGACGACGACCGTTATGGGGCAGAAGTTGCGTATGCCGCTGTTCTGCTCGCCTACCGCGTTGCAGCGGATCTTTCATCACGACGGCGAAATGGCTGTGGCCAGGGCCGCCGAAAAATCCGGCACCATGTTTGGCGTCTCCTCGCTTGGCACCGTCGGCGTAGAGAAGATCGCGGCTGCGATCAAGACGCCGAAGCTGTTCCAGCTCTACTTCCACAAGGATAGGGGCCTGACGAACGATATGATCGACCGTTGCATTGGCGCGAATTTCGATGTCCTGGCGTTGACGGTCGACACCATCACCGGCGGAAATCGGGAGCGTGACCTGCAAACCGGGTTTACGTCGCCATTCCGGCTTACTTTCAACAGTCTCGCGAGCTTCGCGCTACATCCGCGATGGGCGTTCGACTATTTCACGCACGAGAGATTTTCATTGCCGCTACTCTCGGGACATCTGAAGGAGGGCTCCAACGTCGCTATCTCGGTCGGCGATTACTTCAGCAAGATGCTCGATCAGTCCATGAGCTGGAAGGATGCCGAACTGGTTCGCAAGAAGTGGGGGAAACACTTCTGTCTTAAAGGCATCATGAGTGTCGCGGACGCCAAACGCGCCGTGGATATTGGTGCGAGCGGCATCATGGTGTCCAATCATGGCGGCCGCCAGCTGGACGGGTCGCGAAGTCCCTTCGATCAGCTTGCGGAAATCGTCGATGCCGTCGGCGACAGGATCGACGTGATCTGTGACGGGGGCATCAGGCGCGGCACACATGTCCTGAAGGCCCTGTCCGTGGGTGCAAAGGCCTGTTCCGGCGGCCGATTTTATCTCTATGCGCTCGCCGCCGCGGGCCAGGCCGGCGTCGAAAAAGCGCTGCAGAATCTTCATTCTGAAATTGAAAGAGACATGAAACTCATGGGCTGCAGGACCCTCGACATGCTAAGTCGAGAGAACCTGCGGTTCAGATAAAAAGGGCCGCAAGCAAGTCTCGGGTTTTTTCGAGCGGTGCTCACGCGGCGGCATTTCATTGGGGTTCTGAAGGTTCCGATTTTTTTTCCCGGACATGACCATGACTCCAGATCGACCAGGCAGTGACGAAACAACTCCTGTCATCGAGGCTTCGGAACATCAGCGCCAGTTTCAGGAAATACTGGAGTTTTGCCCAGCGGCGTTAATGGTGGTGGACGAGGACGGCCGCCTGCTCTTTCATAACGCGGAGCTGAGAAAGCTGCTTGGATATCAGAAGGACGAGCTTGTCGAGTTCGATACTCGCAGGTTTTGGCACGACCTCGATCAGCGCTCGAGGATCATCGCGATGCTTCATGACCAAGGCGGCCAGCTCCTGAACGAGAAGGTAATCTGGCAAACCAAGTCAGGACAACGCCTCGACGTTCTCCTGACATATGCGCAAGTGGCTTACCGCGGCGGCCATATCAGTTTTGTCGGCGGCAAGCGTGTGCTCTGGGTCTACGACATCACGGCGATTACGCGGCACGAGCAGCAGGTGCGGGAGCAAGAACATCAACTTCGCGAAATTCTGAACTATTGCCCGGCGGCACTCTGTGTTGTTGACGAAGAGGGACGCATCCTCTTCCACAATTGGCGGCTGCGCGATCTCCTTGGTTACGACAAGAACGAGCTTCATCTCTTCGATACGAGGCTATTCTCGCAGGACCTCGCGCGGCGCGAGCAGATCATCGAATCGTTGAAGACTAGCGGTGGGCAGTTGCTCAACGAAGAGGTGCTCTGGAAAACTAAGCATGGTGAGCCGCTCGATGTCCTGATCTCCTACGTTCAGGTCGCCTATCACGGCGGACATGTCGCGGTGGCCGGCGGCAAGCGGCTGTTTTGGCTCTACGACATCACGCCGCTGCGCCGGGCCGAGCAGGCCAAACTCCGGAGCGAGCGCCGGCTAGCGGAAGCCATCGAGAGCATATCCGAGGGCTTTGTCTGCTATGACGGCGAAGATCGCCTGGTCATCTGTAATTCCTGCTACCGGGACATTCTTTATCCTGGTCTGGATATTGACCTGAGTGTCGGGACGACCTTCGAGAGCATCATCCGGCGCGCCGCAGAGCGCGGTTACGTCAAAGACGCGGAGGGGCGCATAGAGCAATGGATCGCGGAACGACTGCGCCAGCACCGAAATCCTGGCGCGGAGGCGCAGGTTCAGCGGCGCAACGATGGCCGCTGGGTCATGGTGAGCGAGCGTCGCACCGAGGACGGCGGCACCGTCGCCGTCTATTCGGACATTACGGAGTTGAAGCAGCGCGAGGAAGACCTCTCCGCGAAATCCGCCGCGCTCACCACGCTTTCATCGAAGCTCGCAAAGTATCTAGCTCCTCAAGTCTATGAGTCGATCTTCACTGGACAGCAAGACGTCAAGATAGTTAGCAAACGCAAGAAGCTCACGGTTTGCTTTTCCGATCTCGTCGGCTTCACCGAAATTACCGACAAGATGGAATCCGAGGACCTGACGCATCTGCTCAATCACTATCTCACCGAGATGTCAAAGATTGCGCTCCAGTATGGCGCGACCATCGACAAATATGTCGGCGACGCCATCGTCATGTTCTTTGGCGATCCCGCCACCCTTGGCGTGAAGCAGGACGCACTGGCATGCGTCCAGATGGCTATCGCGATGCAAAAGCGTGTCGGCGAACTGGCGCAGGAATGGATGGACATCGGCATTGAAACGCCGCTTCGCTGTCGGATCGGCATTCACACCGGATACTGCACGGTTGGTAACTTCGGCAGTGAGGATCGTATGGACTACACAATGGTTGGCGGTACCGTAAATCTCGCTTCGCGATTGGAGCACGAAGCGCCGCCAGGCGGCGTACTGATCTCGTTCGAGACATATGCGCACGTTAAGGACGAGGTACAATGTGAGGAGCGTGGTCGCATGCGCCTAAAGGGCATTCTGGAGCCGATTGGTACCTATTCCGTGGTTGGATTGAAGAAAGACCTGCAGACCGGCACGGAGCACTTGCGGCTGGAATTTGATGTCGATCAAATGTCTGACGCCGAACGCGCGAAAGCCGCAGATGCGCTGCGGAGCGCGCTCAGCCAGATCGAAAAGTCAACACGGCCTGGTACGGCGGGATCGCCACATGTCGAATAGTGTACTGAGTAGCAGGACCTGCAATTCGCTGGTCGTGCATTCTGGATGTGATGGCGGAGGCAGAAGGTTGGGTGCGGCCTACCTCTGTTTGGGAGACCCGCGATGATCGATGTCGCCACGCCGGCCGGCTTGGCGGCCATTGCCGATGAGGTTCTTACTACGATAGGGAGTGGCCGGCAGTTCCCGTCCTTTGGGGAGAGACCGACGGGCCTCACTGTCGATGATGCCTATCGCGTGACCGCTCTTCTCGAACGAAGGCGCGCGGAGCGCGGTGAGAAGATTGTTGGGCGGAAGATTGGCTTTACCAACGGTGCGATGAGACAGCAATACCGTGTTCAAGAGCCGATATGGGGCTACATCTTCGATACTACGTTGCACGATCTGGGCCGGACTTCTTCTTTCCCGCTGAGAGGGCTTCCCGAGCCGCGGATCGAGCCCGAGATCGTGTTCGGCCTGGCGCGTGCGCCGGAACCGGAAATGGATGATGTGGCACTCCTGGCGTGTGTCGATTGGGTGGCGCATGGATTTGAGATCGTGCAGTCAATGTTTCCGGGATGGCGATTCTCCGCAGCCGACATTGTAGCCGCATGCGGCGCGCACGGCGGGCTTCTAGTGGGGCCACGACATTGCATTGGAACGTGCGCGACGGAATGGAGGAAGACGTTGTGCAGTTTTAGGGTCAATCTTCTTTGCAACGGTCGCGTGGTGGACGAGGGAGGAGGAGCGAACGTCCTTGATGGACCTGTTTCGGCGGTTCGGGAGCTGGTCGCTGTCCTTGCTCGCGATCCCGTAAATCCGCCCTTAGCTGCAGGTGAAATCGTTACGACGGGAACACTGACGCGTGCTCTGCCGGCGTCGTCGGGCGAGACTTGGAGCACCACGCTGGAGGGAATCGCGCTGGAAGGGGTTCGGGTGACGCTCGGTTAGCGTGACATTTCAGAAATCTGGCCCCAGCAGCGTGCATTCAGGTCGAAGTAACTTTAGGGAGTGAAGCAAAGTCCGAAATATCGCTTTTGACCCCACAGCGGAAGTAGCGCGACGCATTCAAAACGTCCGTAGTTGGGAGAGCAGCGGACGTGCGTAGTCGAGACAAAACCGTGGAGATCGATTCCGCTCGTTCTGCAAGGTTCGATTCCGAGTAACTGGGGCAATGACTTACGCTGCAATTTCAGCATGACCTCCTGCCTGGAAGGAATTGAACTCGTCTGTAAGCAATTGAAAAAAGGCTCATAATTTTTAGAGCGACTCGCGCTACTCACAATTCTACTCGCACATTTGTTGTTCTTCGCAATGTCGCTCGATGTGCGGTCCATAACATGGGGGGCCTCCGCGTCGTTCCATCGCAAGCGTAGGGTTTGACGGCTGAGCGGCCTGGTATTCACAACAAAGTACTCGCGTCCGGCCGCTTCTGGCGCTAAGCGGCCGTTCATGCAGCAGCAGACCTACTGAGTTTCCCGGGAGGCGGCGGCAACGCACTCGCAGCAGCCATGCCGGCGATCGGGTTTCTACCTGCCACCCTATGACGCGCGGTTGAGAAACATCGGCAGCCCGCGCTTGTTGGCGTAGCTGGGGCGGTAGCGCTCGGTGTTGTACATGCTGGCGACATCCAACTTGCGCGGCCCGAGCTTGGCGTCAGGGATGGGCACGAGGTCGTAGCAGCCCTCCATCAGCGCCGACATGAGGCCAGTCTTGCCTTCCAGGATGGCATCGTAGGCCATGTTACCGAAAGTCAGGGCCACAAGCTTGTCGATGAAGTCCGGATCGCCCGATCGAAGGTCGTAGGTGAGGTCGGAAATCATCGTCTCCTCGCCGATGCGCCGCTTGATCTCGTCAGCAAGCAATTCGGCCACGCTCGCCTTCTTGCGGTGGCCATAGGCGTCAGGCTCGCCGTATTCCTGCAGCTTGTAGCCCTCCCACTCGGCGCCCTCGCTGAGCACGACCAGCGCATAGTTGCTTGGGTTGGTGCGCTTCTCCTCGAGGAGCAACTGGATAAGCTTGTCGAGGTTGACCTTGTACTCCGGTATGACGCACCGTATCGAGGTGGCGTACGCGGTGTAGAGCGCCGTAAATCCGGCGTCGCGGCCAAAGACGCGGAAAATGCCGATTCGCTCGTGCGAGCTGACAGTGGTGCGTTGCCGCTGGATGGCGTCGCTGGCGCGGGTGATCGCGGTCGAGAAGCCGATGCAGTACTCGGTGTTGCGGACGTCGTTGTCCATCGTCTTAGGGATGGCGATGATCTTGACGCCGAGGTCGTTGAGCTTGGCTGCGTAACTGAGCGTGTCGTCGCCGCCGATGGCGATCAGATGTTCGATGCCGAGCCCCGAGAGGTTCGCCAGCACCTGGTCGGTAAGGTCCCACGTCTTGGTTGCGATGCCCCCCTTGGTACTCAGGGCGACTGGAAAGTCCTTGCCGACGAGATGATCGGGCAGCTTTTGCATTTTGGACGGATTGGTGCGGCTCGAGTGCAGCACGGTGCCGCCGCGCCGGTCGATGGTGCGAGTGTTTTCACGATTCAGCGGGATAATGTGGTGGGACCTGCTGGTCGGGTCCTCGAGGTTCAGGTGCGTGAGGGCCTCCCAACCACGGCGGAGACCGACGACCTCGATGTCGTTCTCACTGCCGCGATAAGTCACGCTCTTGATGACCGCGTTGAGGCCGGGGACGTCGCCGCCGCCCGTAAGAATGCCGATGCGTCTTCTCACCATGCCCACCTCCCAAGATTGGCATGTCGTAATAATAGGCGGTCCCCCGGTTATCCGCCACCGCCGCCCGCCAAGCCGAGAAAGATAGCGATGGGCATCATCGCCGATCGCGCCCCGCTGGGAGCCAAGCCCACGCCGCTTCCGGCAGGCTGACGAGGTAATCGAACGAGTTCCGCGACTTCGGTTGTTGGCACAAAACCGACATGCCGCGACGGCCTGAGAATGTCCGTTCTTAGGGGTGAAGCAGACTTCGCCCAATCGCCCGACGATGTCGCCCTTTGACCCAACTGCGACATGCACGGAGCAATTTGCTGCGGCGACGGCCGACTGGCTCAGCAATGATCTGCTAGAGTGCGGATTTCGACCTTGGGGGCGAGCATGAAACGTCGCGAGTTCATAACGCTACTCGGCAGAGCAGCGGCCGCTTGGCCGCTTGCTGCGCGAGCTCAGACGCCGGCCCCGCCGGTGGTCGGCTTCCTCGGCAGCCTTTCACCGCTCGAACTGACGTCGGTCATGCCCGCGTTCCACCAGGGGCTCGATGAGGCGGGCTTCATCGAGGGTGGTAACATCGCGATAGAATACCGTTGGGCAGAAGGGCACTACGAGCGATTGCCGGCGTTGGCCGTCGAGCTGGTCAACCGTCAAGTCGCTGTAATTGCCACGATCAGCGGTACCCCGGCGGCATTGGCAGCGAAAGCGGCGACAACCACCATCCCGATCGTATTCGCCATCGGTGGTGACCCCGTTGCACCCGGACCGGTCACGAACCTCAGTCATCCGGGCGGCAACATAAGGCATCGATCACAACGAAGGCGATTTCGGCCTGACCTGGCCGCGAAACGATATAACGTCCACCGCCTATGATACCGGGGTGCCCGTCTTCAACGATTTCCGCGACGAGAGCGACGTGATTTTCGAAATCGATCTTGAGGAAGAAATCCATCTTCCGTTCCGAAACACCTTTCTTTGGCATGAAGAAGTGCCGCCGCAGCGATTGCGTGCTTGTTCTTCGGATCGCCGCAAGCATCGCGGGTCCGTCAACGGGATGCAGTACGCGGATTTCGATCGGACGACCGTCGTGAAGATTGTTCGACCGCCGCGTAGTTATCGAAGTCAGACATGAGAGATGGTTCCGGTGTCGTGGCCAGCAGGCGGCTCTGCCAGCCTTGGTCGCTCGCGAGAGACGATTATCCCGCGATGATCACGCTTGATCTGGATCAAACGTGATCTTGCGGAGTGCGGATAGGCTCGAGTGCAAGCGAAGCATCACACGCCGTATTGTGTCCGCACGCGTCGTTGGTGCTTGCGCTGATAATGCCGGCGGGAAATGGAACGACGGCCGTGAGGACTCTTCGGCAGACCAGATCCGGTGATGAGATCATGCAGCTGGCGGTCCGGCTTACGCTGCTGGCCTTCCTGCTGTATTGGTCGTTCGTTCTTGTTCGGCCATTCATTCCGATGCTGGCCTGGGCCGTGGTCCTGACCGTCGCGCTGTATCCGCCGTATGACAGGCTGGCCCTTCATCTGGGCGGTCGGCGAAAGCTGGCCGCCGCGATCGTCACGATCATCAGTCTCTTGATCATCATCGGCCCCGTCGCGTGGCTTGGCGTCGGTGTCATCGATGGCCTGCGGGATTTCGCTGGTAAGCTCGATGCGGGGACCTTGGCCATTCCGTCGCCTCCGGAAGGCGTCAAGGACTGGCCGATCGTTGGTGCGCAGGCTTTCGGGCTTTGGGAACAAGCTTCGACAAATCTCCAGGCTGCACTCCGCGCGGTGGCGCCGCACCTGAAGCCGTTGGCCGGTCCGGTGCTCGGTTTTGCAGGCAGCGCGGGCATTGGAACACTCAAGTTCGTCTTGTCGGTGGCGCTGTCCGGTTTCTTGTTCATCTATGGCCCGGGTCTGGTCGAAGGGACAAGGCGGATTCAGGCGCGGGTTGTGACGCAGCGAAACGAGGATTTTGTTGCGTTGGCCGGGCTCACGATACGTACGGTATCGCAAGGTGTGATCGGCGTGGCGGTCCTTCAATCGCTGCTGGCTGGTCTAGGATTGAAACTCGCAGGAGTGCCGCACGCCGGCATATTGGCGTTCGTCGTGCTAGTCCTTGCCATTTTGCAGATCGGTTCGGCGATCGTCCTGTTTCCTGTGATCATATGGATCTGGGCGACCAAGGATTTTGCGGTGGCTCTGCCGCTGACGATCTATCTGCTGGTCGTGGGGCTGGCCGACAACATCGTAAAACCCTTGCTCATGGGGCGCGGCTTGAGCACGCCTATGCTTGTCATCTTCATCGGTGTCCTTGGCGGAATGCTTGCGCACGGCATCGTCGGTCTGTTTGTCGGGCCCATTATCCTTGCTGTGGCCTGGCAACTGATGATGGTGTGGATTCGGGAGGAGCGCACCGAAACGGTTTCCTCTGACGTGGAGCGCGGCGAAGGGAGAGTTGCGGCGGAGAGCTAGCGCCCTGGTCCGGTCCCGTTGACCTATATCAAGGGTCTGCTCTGCGCTGACGCCGTCCTGATCGTGGGCTGCAGGCAATGAGAGATCGAGCATGTTGACCGACAAGCCGTCGATTTCAGGCGACGCGCTGCCCGGGCTTTTAGCATCCGCCTTCGAATATCTGGTAGATACCGGGCAACCCAGTGTCCTGTTCCTCGATGTCATGCGCCAGCGCGGCACGCAATACCGCGAGCACGTGGCCCAAACCGCACCGCATGTCCTCAGCTATGCGGTTGAGTTGATCGTCGACGGCAGAAATCTGAAGCCGCCGGTGAACTATGCGCTGGTGCGCGTCGCTCCTCCGAGCGGCGTGGACATTGATCTCAGCCGCCGCCCTTTCGTGGTGGTCGATCCTCGCGCGGGCCACGGGCCGGGACATGGCGCCGTGGTCTGATGACGTCTGCTACTCTAATCGGCCATTTGGGGTCAAGCGCTTTCAGACTCTCCACTACGTCGGTGTCGATGTCGCTCGCGGGCTCGTGCTTCTCTTCGGAATCGGCACCATCAAGCTCGGTAGGGTCTGCATGCTCAAGGGTGCCTCCGGTTGCGCGGTCACCTCGTCGGCACGAGGACTCAAACGCGCCCGGCTGACGCCCGCCGCAGAGGCTCCATCAAAGACGCACCGGAGAACGGCTTTGTGAGATACGCCAGACATCCGGATTGAAGCGCAGCCTCGCGAACGGCGGGGCTGTCGTTACCGGTCATGTAGATGACCGGTACGGTGTTCCCATCCGCCTTGAGACGGTGCCTCACGTCGATGCCGGAAACATCGCCCAGGTTAATGTCGAGAAGGACGCAAACCGCTCTGTCGAAGTCGCGGTGACTTGCGAAGGTCTCCGCCGAGGGAAAAAGCAGACTGACGTAGCCGAACTGCCGCAGCAGTCGAGCTACGCTCCGCAATATCCCCGGGTCGTCATCCACGACTACAACAAAGTTCTGATTGGCAGTGTGCATAGAATGGGTCCCGTTCGGACAGGCGGGGCCTGACGGCCTCTCATAGAAACTTATCTCGGTTCCCGACATAAGTTTTCTGTGGGGTTTCGACACTATTTTATTTGAGAGGTTGGGGGCCGATGCGAACTACCCCGCCAAGGAGGGACCCGTTTTTCGCGAAACGGCGGGGATTGTTTGGGCCGTCTGTCCGCTGCCGGCTGTACCGCGCAAGACGCCGATCCGCTCGGCCAGAGACACCAGTTCCGCCAAGGAACCGACTTCCATTTTTTCCATCACCCGTTGGCGATGGGCCTTGATCGTGCGCTCCGTGCAACCCAACGATCTGGCGGCATGTTTGTTGGTCTGGCCGCGAACGACAAGGTCGAAGACTTCCCGCTCGCGCGGCGTCAAGGCTGCGATATGAGCACGAGCGATGTCCAGCGTGGTCTTCCGGCGATAGGTCGAATTGTGATGTGCAATGGCTCGTTCAACTGCTTCAAGAAGATTGTCAGTTGATACTGGCTTAGTCAGAAAATCCGCCGCACCCGCCTTGACGGTTTTCACTGTGGTCGGAATATCGGGATAGCCGGTGAGGAATATAATAGGCAGCGTCGATCCGAGTTCGCTCAGGCGATCTTGGAGTTCTGGTCCGCTTAATCCCGGTATTCGCACATCAAGGAGGATGCAGCCGAGTACGCTGTCGCTGGGCAGGCGCTCCAGAAGATGTTGAGCCGACGAATAAGTCGCGACCTCGAAACCTGCGTGTTTCAAACGACGTTCAATCGCCGTTCGGAACGCAGCATCGTCATCCACGACATGCACAAGCCCAGGCAAAACGTGTCCCCACTATCCTACCGGAGATTGTAGGCTACCAAACTGGGGCCGAAAGCGGCGGTATTCGGGTCACACTATTCCGTGACCAAGGGTCGCGCTGCTGCGGCGCACCCGATCAGCGGCTTCTAGCGATGCACATGGTGGCCGGTGACGGCGACGACGGTCGTACCGGGCCGGATTTCGTTGCTGGCCGTCCGTCGATCGCGCCACTCAATAGCCATCAGGGTCACACCGAGTGCTGCGAGCAGCACTGCCGCACTGTGGAGCATGAAGGTTACACTTTCGCTGTGCGGCACGTTACTCATCAGGAGACTCCGACCGCCTAAGGGCGATCTGCAGGGAAAGGGTACGGCCCCGGTCTTGGGAAAACCGAGGCCGTGGGGGTCTTGTGCACCTTGGGGGGTGGTGGTGCACGGCGATCTCAACTCAAGAACCAGGTCGGCGAAAGTTGTCCCGAAGAACATTGTCCGAAGGGACAGGTCGTAACCGAGGATGGTCTCAGCGGGCCGATGATGAAGAACCCAACTCCACGACCGGCGTCTTGCTACGAGATCGCTTTCCGTTGATCTGCTGCTTCAGGATGGCGGAGGGTTTGAACATCACAACCCGGCGCGGCGAGATCGGAACCTCGGTGCCTGTCTTCGGGTTACGGCCCATGCGCTGGCTCTTCTTCCGCACAATGAACGACCCGAACGAGGACAGCTTGACGGTCTCGCCCTTGGCCAAGATGTCGGTGATCTCATCCAGCACCAGGTCCACCAAAGCTGAAGACTTCCAACCGGGACAGTTTCACCTTTTCGTAGATCGCCGCACCGAGATCAACGCGCGTGACGTTCTTGCCTGTCATGGTGGCCCCCGCCAACAAGATGATGTCCTGTATCACGACAGGCTCTGAAGTAGTGTCGCCCAGACGCCACACTAAAGGTCGTAAACGTCGTCTATTGAACCACTACCAGTTCGCGCCTCACGCCGCTCCCGGGAACCAATTGAGTTGCGCAGCTTTGTTGGTGCGCTTGCCCTGCTGCGCTCGATACTTCGGCTTCGTATGAAAAAGGATTTTCCGCTGACGCCTGAAGACCCGACAAATCCGTTCGGTCCAGATAAGTAATGGTCTCGGGGCGAGTGGTAACCATCTTGCCGATAGCGGAGTTGGGGATACCCTGATTTGCCCATAATCTCGCTAGCTTCATCGTTAAAAGTTTAGATCCTACGTCTTCGATATCTCGATTGTTAGAAACCGAATGAACACCGATCTTTAAATCTTCTCCAAAAAATCGTTTTGCTGCAGCAAAAAAAACATCCGCACAAGCGGAACTGCATTCGCCGACAACATAGACGGTGAGCTTCTTGCGGCGTGTGAGGTCCGCGATCCGGAGGCCCTCCTCGAAATCACCCCCGTCAGAACTTAGATCAAAACCAATGATCGCTTCTTTTCTAAAATGCGACTTCAGCCGCGCGAAGTCACCCTCCTTAATGTCGCCGCGCAATCGCAAAACCGTACCTGAGCAGGTCTGCACCCGTTGTATATCCAGAGCAAAACATGTGATCGGCTGCACAACGATCAACAGCAGACAGAGCACGCGTCCCCAATACCAACATGCCCTTATCCTGAGCTGTCGAGGTTGCAAGCTCGAATTCATCGCGAGTTCCCCTAAGGATTGACTGTGGATGAAAGTTCGGTCCCTTCTGAGCTTTGCTTCTCCGTGACACCCGGCACTTGATTTAAGTCAACGGAAGCTGTTGGAGCGTTGGAACTTGGTTGAGCGCTAATCTTCGGCTTGGGCGGTGCAACGCACTCGGTGGTCTAGGCACGTTATCGTGCTAGGGCCGTGATCGAACGAAAGCGAGAGCTGATGTCGGTTCGGTGCAACGATTATCGGCAACACCACGGGATTGAGCTTCTCTGGCGGAGGTGCGCTTGACGTTCAGGAATAATGAATGGCGGGACCGGCGCGGTCGGCGCGTTCTCCGGGCCGCTCGGGCTGAAATAGCGGGCAAGAAATGATCGACGAGAGGCCGCCCTGCGGCGGCTTTTTCTCTATGCGCCGTCGGCATCACCATGTCCAGAGTCTGGTACGTTTCGGACATCGAGCGATGTCCGGCTGGAGTTCGCTCTTGGGGGCAAAGCGGAAGTCGCAGTTCGAGGCCGTGAGGTCAGCTCACGTGAAGGCAAAATCATGCCAAACCGGCGCGACGGAAGCCTTCCAAATAATGCTCCCGATCAGCATCCTGTTGGATGGGCATTTCGCTTGCGATCCAAGCGAGTGAAATATTGGGCTGCACGCGGCGAAGTTCTCCTAGTGCTGCATGGGCAACGTCATAGCGTCCGGCCATGCTCGAAGCTGCCGTCAGTACCCGGTATGCGCCGACGAAATCACCGCGTTGGCGGATACCCTCGCGCGAAAGGCGTACCGCTTCGTCGTAATTACACCCGACGAACTGAGCATAGGAAGCGATGCCATAAAAAATCGCCGAAAACGGATCGCGGGGACTCAGTCGCAGCGCACGGCGCGCGGCCACATTGGCTTCTTCCCACCGCCCGCAGTAGGACAGTACAAGGCCGTAATAGCCCTGGGCCAGCGAGAAGTTTGGGTTTAGCCGTAGCGCCACCTCGAACTCGGCTAGCGAATCGTCAAATCGCCGCGTGAACAAATAGGCGCAGCCCAACGCGTGGTGCGCCCAAGGGTCCTCGCTATCGACCCAGAATCGCTGCCAGCGCCGCCCGTTCGGCGATCGGCACCGTCGTTGCCATGTCCGCCCAGCCCATGTGAGCGCTGAACGTTTGGCTGGTTGCGAGCACCCCGTGCGCTTGGCCGTAGTTGGGATCGATCGCGGTCGCCTTCTCGAGCAAGGCCTGCGCGACAACGTTGTCCTGCCGCGTCACTCGCCAGTAATGAGACAGCGCTCGCATCACAAGATCCCAAGCGTCCAGATTGTTGGGCGACTTGCGCTGGGCACGAAAATTCTCCGCGGCATAGAGCTGCGGCTCGATCGCGGCAACGATGGCCTCGGTAATCTCATCCTGCACCGCGAATATGTCGGCTAGGTCGCGGTCGTATCGCTCCGCCCAGATATGGCTGCCGGTGTTGACGTCGTTGAGCTGCACCGTGATGCGCACGCGATCCCCGCTCCTGCGTACGCTGCCTTCGACCACATACCGGACCCCGAGTTCCTCGGCGATCTGCTTCAGATGGACAGCCTTTCCCTTGTAAATGAACGATGAATTGCGCGCGATCACGAAGAACCAACGCAATTTCGAAAGCGCAGTGATGATATCCTCGCTGATGCCGTCAGAAAAATATTCCTGCTCGGGGTTACCGCTCATGTTGGTCAGAGGGAGGACCGCGATGGCGGGGCGGTCGGGCAACGGCAGTTCGGCCAACGGCCGCTCTTGGCTTTCATCCGGCGGTGGACCGGTGCCGTAGGCCGAAATCGGCGCCAGCCGGCTGCAGGCGCACGGTGCCAATGAAGCGAAATCCCTTGCGCGCGATGGTGCGGATCAGCCTCTGATCTTCGCCATTGTCGCCGATCGCCCTTCGCACGGCGTTGATACGGCTGTTCAACGTCGAATCCGACACAATTCGGCCGCCCCACACCGAGGCGATGAGATCATCCTTGCTGACTAGGCGGTGGTGGTTCCGCACTAGGTCAGCGAGCAGGTCGAAGACCTGTGGTTCGACAGCAACGAGCTCACAGCCGCGGTGCAGTTCGCGTCGGCCGATATCAAGCGTATGATCGGCAAAGAAAAATTGCACGTCGCCCTCAAACCTACTGAGAAGCTGTTCTCAAGGAATAATCAAGCCCACCCCAAGGACAAATCAAGCCCGCGGCAAAGCTGGCGTGCCGCAGCAATCGCCCCGCAGGCCGCCGCAACTTAGGCGGGGCAGCGTCAAGATGCTGCCCCGCTCTAATCGAACTGCCGGCTCGATTGCCGTCAATTCTACCAACTCTTTCGCGGACGTCTTCGATGAAACTCGCGTTTCAAATTATCGGCTGCTGGACAGTGCTCAGCTGCATCGTGGTTCCGTGCCTCACGTAGGCATTCTTCCACCCGGCTCGCCGCGCACGTGTCGAGCGCGCCGAGCGACCAGCGGGTGATGGAAAAAATGCAGGTCCAATCCCTTGCGGCCCTAGTGTCTCTGGCGAGCAAGTCGGCGTCTTGGACAGCGCACCCAGCAGGCAAAATGCGTAGACAGATTATCGATCGTTTCGAGTTCCTATTGTCCTATAGGACACTAGGAAAATCTTTGAGCGGAGCCTACCCAACCAACGGAGCAATCGAACGATGCCTGCCTAGCATGCTTGGCTGGTTCGAGTTGTTTCAGTCCACTGCGATATCAGCGGCGGCCGATAAGCCGAGGACACTATTGTCACATCGAAATGTCGTCGTGGTCGTCGATGACGACCCCGGTATGCTGCGGAGTGTAGCTCGGATGCTGCGGCAGTTCGGCTACCCCAGCTTGCTGTTTCCGTCTCCCGAGGCTTTCGCAAACCAAAGGGACTTCGACGAGGCGGCTTGCGTCATTCTCGACATCGACCTGGGTGACAAGTAGGCATTGAGCTGCGGCATCGTCTCAAGACGGCTGGAAACACAGTGCCTGTCATCTACATGACTGGGAACGATACGCCTGCCGTCCGCGAGGCTGCGTATCAGTCCGGGTGCCTCGCCTATCTAACCAAGCCATTCTCGGCCGCATCGCTGATCGAGCCGATTGAGAGAGCCTCGGCTGGACGTTCATAGCTTCGCTTGTGGGGGCCTTGTTTTAGGTGATACGGTCGGGGCACTCGGTGCACTGGCAGATCACTATGAGGCCCGTCTGCAGCGGATAATGTCCGCCTATGGCAGCACTTAGCGGTCATTCCCAATCAGCCGGTCAATGTCCGCTAATCCCTCTCAACTCTCTGCCTCCTACGACCTGAGGGTAGCTTAATCAAACGCCACTCCGATCCGTTGTTCTTTGCGCCAAACGACATGACAATGTTGCTTGCCATTTACCGAATTGATCAGAAGGTCAAATAAGTCAGGGATTTCGGTTGCGTTCCCGACCTCGAGGTTTGCGCCGCCAATTGAGATATTGTGAACTGTGCAGTCGATACCGAAACCTGAGCCTTGGAACGAGATCGTTCCGGCCTCTAAGACTTTGTGACGCTCGCTGTTGCGGTTGTTCATCAGCGTGGTTCCTTTGATTGCGGAAGCAGCTTTTGAATTGCAGGCTGAGCATGGAGTCAGAGCCGACAAGGCCGGGTAAACTCCAACTCCCAAATTAAGTTAAAGGTGCTCTCTTTTGGGTAATCCGGACAAAAATTCAACGATGTCTTAAATGGCCGGTACCTCGCAGCGTCGGAAGTCCGGGGCTTCAACTTGCATTCCAAGGCGGGCTTTCGCCTAAGGCAGGTCGACGTCCATTCCTACGTTCTTCTTCGCGTCAGCGGCCCATGTAGACATCCCGCCGCAAGGCGCGACTTCTCGGACGTAGGGCGTCGCCTATCAGGCCTCGTGTGCCTGCCGCATGGGCCTCGAAGGCATCGTGTCAAAGTGCTCGACGCGCCCTATTCGGAGCGGACTTTCCAAAACGTGGCTGAAATCGAAAACCCGCTCGGTGAAGCCGTGCGACGTGAGCGCAAGGAACGGTCAAATTAGCGTGTGCACCGTACTCACGCGAACGCACTTTTTCGATGCAATCGAGACGGTCCTCTAGCGACGCAATGGTGACCATAAGATTGCGGCGGCGGGAATCCGGATTATCCACATCCGCGCGTGGACGGTTCTTGGCGGCGTCAAGAGCATCAACGTTGCGAGCAAGCTCCGTGATCAACCTCTTGATCTGCATCTCGGCCTCTCTTGACACAATGCCGCTCTCGGTAGCGACGTGAACCTGATGTTTCATATCAGTCCCTCCAACGAAATAATTGTCTCAACAAATTGCAGCCGGAGCAGTTCGATAAAATTGGGTTCCCAATTCGCCGTCGTGGAGGCGAGGTTAAAATTGGGGACCCGTGATCCATCAAATTTTCTGGACGTGATCCGTGCGCTGTCTGGTGTTGGCAGATATTGTTGCAAAAGTCCCAAAGGGCGCGGCGGCTAATTTACCGCCAAACAACGAAACAAGCGACAATTGCCAATCAATAGGTCTTCAAACACGCTACCAAAATCGCCTGTGAGTTTAGCGCTTGGCGACGTGGTCCCCCGCGTCATTATTCAATCGCTGCACGTACGGGCCGGAGAATTAAGTCCCACCTCCCAAAAAGACTTTTGCAACAATATCGGCACGAACCGGACCTCCGGCGATATCCGCTATTCGGTCGCTATCGGGAGAAGACCGGACATGGCGCAGACAGCCCAATTCTGTCGAGAATGACCCGATGCGGACAGAGAGTTGGGTCCGCCGCCGTTGATCTAGATCAACTAGAAACCCCGCACTCGCCATTAAAGGCAATTGCTTTTTGGGGTCACTAGCGTCGGTGCAGGGTTTGTGATCACATTAAATCGCGATTGGTCTGGTCGGTCACTCGTTACAGGGGAAGGTCATCACAATGAGATACAGGTCGATTATTCTTACGTTCGCGATCTTAATTGCCCCGGCGTTCGCTAGTGCAGCGCTTGCCACAACGGTCGATATGCGCAGCATCACCTGTAGCGAATATCTCGCCATGCCGGCTGCACCGTCGAGCAAGTTCTCGGCTTGGATGACCGGCTGGTTTAGTTATCAAAGTCGGAGGACGTTTGTAGATTTTGACCTGCATCGGGCAAATGTCGCAAGCGTAAGAACATGGTGCCAATCAAACCCGAGTGCTAGTGTGATGGTAGGCTTGGAAAAATCGATAAGCGTAACCGGGGTGCCTAATGCTACGCTGGATTTCAACAAGATCACTTGCGGAAGTTGGTTGGGGTACGGTCCAGAGGATCGAGAGTTTGTAACATATTTTATGAGCGGCTACTACAACGCAGCGGCGAGCGGCAGTGTATTGGATTACGATCGCCTGCAGAGGAACTCCAGTGCGGTCGCCGCGTATTGCAAGAAGAATAAGTCCCGCACTCTACCAACGGCCATTCAGAATAGAGCTAGCTAGGCCGGGCCAGTTTTCCAGCCGCTCACAAGCGACGGAAAGCGCCCACGAATGGACGCGAGCTCGGCCGTTAGCATTGCTTCTGCTAATGGCAGATATTGTTGCAAAAGTCGA
Source organism: uncultured Alphaproteobacteria bacterium (assembly GCA_963732085.1). Classification (GTDB taxonomy): domain Bacteria; phylum Pseudomonadota; class Alphaproteobacteria; order Rhizobiales; family Xanthobacteraceae; genus Bradyrhizobium. The sequence goes on from CAVSYJ010000006.1 coordinate 618,810, forward strand.
AATTTGCAGAAGATGTCCAAATTTTTGGCGAAGACCAGCTAGCGCAAAGAGGTCCGATGATTCGCATAGTCTGAGTGGACGCTCATCGAAGTTGCGCCACGAATTCGTGGCGCGAATGCGATGAGCGTCCACTGAGACTATGTAAATCATCGGAATATTTGCGCCAGCTGGTTTTCGCTCAAAAATTTGGACATCTACTGCAAGTAACGACTTTTGCAACAATATCGGCACGAAACAGACATGCCACCCCGCCGAATTGCTGTCTGCTTTCAGGGGCAGACCGGACATGTCGTTTGGGAGGGCCGACTTCCGCTTGTGAGCCAAGACCCGAAGCGGACAAAGCCGATTTCCCAACCATCGTTGATGCAGATCAACAAACTGCGCCTCGACCCTTGGACGCTCGGGGGAGAGTTATTCTTTCCGTGAGAAAGACAAAAGGTGGGAGAGAAGCAAAATGCATGGAAACGTCTTTCGAATGATTTCCTTGATGTTGGCGTGCGTCGCGGCAACTGTGTCATCAGCCCCGGGAGCGGAGCGCCCCGTAGTGCAGCAGCTTCGGGAAGAAACTTGGGCCTTGATGACGCCTCTGCCCATGATGGCCTACGTAGTGCGACCAGTTGGCGGAGGCCCGTATCCACTTCTCATTATGAACCACGGCATTTCTGGCGACCCGCAGCAGCGTGGCTTCTTCCCAATGGTCGAATACCGAGACGCGGCCCATTGGTTTGCACGGCGCGGTTATTTCGTGGTCTCCCCGATGAGATACGGTGCCATCTCTATCGATGAGCCGGAGCAAGGACTTTTCAGCCTTTACTTCGCAGACGTTGGAGATTGCAAAAAGCCTGACTTCCGCTGGCCCGGACTGATGATCGCAACCTTGGATCAGTGGGTGATCGACTTCATGGAGAAGGAAGCAACCGTCGCGGCGGGGAAGGCCATCGTTGTTGGCCAATCAGGTGGCGGATGGGGAGCCATCGCCCTGTCCAGCCTGAACCCGTCATCGGTCCGCGCGATCATCACCTTTGCAGCAGGTCGAGGCGGACGCGTCGATGGCAAGCCGAACAACAATTGCGCACCTGACAAGCTGGTCGAAGTAACGCGCGATTTCGGAAAAAAATCCCGCATACCGATGCTTTGGATTTACGCGGAGAACGACACGTACTTCGGCCCCGACTTGGCAAATCGAATGCACAAGGCATTCACAGAGGCGGGCGGGAAAGCGGAGCTTCGAATATTCCCGCCTTTCGGAAGCGATGGCCACTTCTTTATCGATGCGGCTGATGCCGTTCCAATATGGTCGCCTCTCGTAAGTCGGTTCCTCGATCAGCATCAATGAAGCTCTGTTACGTCAGCTTCAGGCACCGCGCGGTGGTCCCAATGGCCGGATAGCTCGGCGCAATCATAGGGGAGCAGCTTATGAGCCAGCCCGCTATTGCCGCCCCCACGCCGACACCGCTCCTGCGGCGGGTCGTGACTTGGTGGCTCGCACAGGTGAAGCATGCGCTTCCGCCCACGATCTTCTTCTTCGTCGGCTTTAATCTGATCCTATGGACCAAACGCCTGATCCTGCAGGAGCAGGGCGTCGAGTTCAGTGGCTTTTTCACCGCGATAGTAGCGGCGCTGCTCGTCGGAAAAGCCGTTTTGGTAACCGATAACCTACCCTTTATGCGCCGCTTCGACGGCGCACCAATGATCCAGCCCATCTTGTTCAAGAGCGCGATCTACTGGCTGTGTGTGCTGATCGTGCGGTTGGCCGAGGGGGTCATCCATTTCGTTGCCGAAGGCGGCGCAATCGCCGCGTTCGGGGATCACTTCGTTGATCACTTTTCGTTGGCGCGATTTTTATCAATTCAGATTTGGCTGATGGTCCTATTCCTTGTCTATGTCACGATACACGAAGTTAACGAGCTTTTCGGTGACGGTGAACTATATCGCTTGTTCTTCCGCTGGCGCTCGTCTGAGGCGAAACTTACCCGTCGTCGGCGCATTCGCCTGCTCACACGGCTCAATCGGCTCACCGAAGCAAATCCAATTGAGGCGTTCAGTGACCGGACATCGCCGGTGCACACTGAACTCGTTGTCATACTCCATGAATTGACTTCGCCGCCCGCCGCGTCGTCGATGTACGCGTGACTGCAGCATGTTTGGGGGGCGGAGCGGACCAGCTTCTGCTATTGGCCGATATTGTTGCAAAAGTCGAAACTTGCAGTGGTCCAAATTTTGGCGAAAACCAGAAGCGCAAAGAGGCCGATGATTCGCATAGTCTCAGTCGCGCTACCGAAGTCGCCCACGAATTTGGCGCCAGGCGATGAGGTCCCTCAGATCATTACACGAATAACGCGCCAGCGGCCCTCAGAAATTTGACATCTTCTGCAAAACGACTTTTGCAACAATATCGGCACTTTTCAGACATGGCGTGATGTCGGACCCGAGTCCGCTTTCAGGGGTAGAGCGGGACGCTCTATTTCGAGGCTGTCAGTTCCGTTGATGACCCAACTCAGCCACGTGAGCGCTTGGTCGCAAGGCAAGAAATTATCTTAGCCGACCCCGCCGTTCGCACGGCGGTGACGACCCGCTCGACTTCCGAAGCCATAATTCAAAAACTTTCGGCGAGCCTGGCGTATAGCTCGCGCTTTACCTCGGCGGTTGCTCGGTCTCTGATCAGCCTGCACTCAGCCGCATCAGCTTGCAGCTTTTCCCAATGCGCCAACATGTCTTTCATGGATTTATCCAGTTATTGCTCAGTCATTCGGCTGGCTCTACGCGATCCAGCTTGTCCATGATGTGACCAGCGGCAAAGAAAACCGTGCCACCGATCCAGATCAGCATCGTGAGCGAATAGGTAGCATGTGATCCGCTGCCGACCGCGTAAGGGATCGTCTGCAAGAACAGTAATCCTATCGCGTAGATCAAGCCGACGCCGCCCCAAAGATAAAACAGCACTTTCATTTCAGTTTTCTACTGCCCGCGGTCAAAGCGCAACAAAGGCCCAAGTAGCCGCACCGCACAGGGCGACAAGCCAAATGATTGAAAGCCAGAACAGGATGTCGTTTCTCGTCACGGCGTCGGCATAACGCGACCGTTTCCTGCACGTCTTGTGATCCCGCGCCAAAAAATTGGGATTTCACGCCGGCCGATCTTCCGGTGGGCTTCTCACATCACGCGCGCCACCTACCGTCGCTGCCGGTTGCCCGACGTTGGTTCGTACACCCCCGGACAAGATTTCGGCACGCTGCAAGTCAACCGTCCACGCCGGTCCCGCGAGGTTGAGCTCCTGCGAAAACGACCTTTCCCCTCAGCGGCGGCACTGGCTCGGTTTGACCCTGGGTGTCCGCTTTCGAAGGCAAAGCAGACCTGTGCCAGTAAGGCGACGTCGGCTGATAACCCAAACAGGTCATTTGGTTACCCGCCTTCGGCATATTTGGCCCCGTTCAGGGTTGTTGTTGTAGGCGGAAACGAAGCCACCGCTCCCGGCGCCTTCCAAGTGTGGCGCTTGGGGGATTACAGTGCCACCTTACGATCTTTGGGGGTGGGCATGAAGCCCCGCCGGTTCATGGGACTTATCGCCGCCGCGACTGCAACATGGTCGCGCGCCGCACCGGCGGCGTCAGCGGACACCGCGGCCCGAAACTCCGTTCAAAAAGATGAACAAGACTTCCCCTTAATTATCGCAAACATTCCTGAAACCGGGCAGCAAAGGGCGATGGCCGGCGGCGTTGCCATCCTCTTGACCGTCGCGGCTGCGGTCATCGCACCGTTCGCGAACATCCAGTTGGGCCGAGTTGATGCCTTCATTCCGGTTTTGCAGACTGTCGTGTGCGTTTTCGATCTTGTCACGGCGATCTTTGTGTTTGCTCAATTTTCAGTTCAGCCGCAGCTGGCTCTTCTCGCGCTCGCAAGCGGTTACATGTTCAGCGGCGCGTTCGCGTTCCTGCAGACGCTGGCCTTTCCGGGCGGATACGCCCCCGCCGGTCTGATTGGTGATAGACTCAACACTCCAGCCTGGATTTACGGGCTTTGGCACATCACGTTTCCGTCGGCGATCCTCGTCTATGCGCTCTCCAAAGACACAATTGGAGTGGGCATGCTGCCGGGCAGATCGACAAAGGCCACCATCGTATCCACTGTCGCCATTGTCTTTGCGCTGATCGCTGGACTGACCTGGATCGTAACGACGAAAACGGAATATCTCCCGACCCTCTTCACCAACGATGTCCGGTTTCAGACGCGGCTTGGCAATCAGATCAACGTTGCGCTTTGGCTTTGGGGCCTTACCGCACTAACGGTTCTGCTATTTCGCAGACGCACAATCCTCGATTTATGGTTGATGGTGACTTTGCTTGCCTACATGCCAAACTTCCTGGTGGCAATCATCGGCAGGTCGGTACGATTTACCATCGGCTGGTATGCTGCTCGTGGCTTCATTCTGGTCGGCAGTTGCATGTTGCTGACCGTGTTGTTCGTCGAGACAATGTTTCTTTATTCACGCCTTGCCAGCTCCATCGCTTTGCAGCGACGTGAACGCACCAACCGGCTCCTGAGCGTGGAAGCTGTCACGGGTGCCATCGCCCATGAGTTGAGATCGCCTCTTGCAGCCATCGTGCTCAATGCCAATGCAGCCCTGAGCCAGTTGCGCTCGACGCCCCGCGAACTGGAACACATGGAGGACATCCTTATTGATATTGAGGCCGACGGCCATCGCGCTGGTGCAGTGATTACGAGCATCCGCGACATGACAACCAAGACGACTCGTGGAAGCGCTGTGACAAGCGCCGAGGATGTGGGGCAGCTCGCATTAAGACTGCTAAAGCACGATCTTCAAATCAACGAGGTATCCGTCACAACGGAGTTTCAAGGCAACCTTCCCGAGGTGGAGCTGAATGGCATGGAGCTCCAGCAAGTGCTCTTGAACCTGATCAAAAACGCAATCGATGCGATGAGCTCCTCGCCTCCTGAAACCCGACGGCTGCAGCTTAACGCCAGTTTCGACGGTCAATCGACCGTATTGATGTCGGTCCAGGATTCCGGACCTGGTATTTCCGCCGAGGACCAGGGGCGCATATTCGATCCGTTCTTTTCGACAAAGCCCAGTGGTATGGGGTTGGGTCTCGCTATCTCCGCCACATTGCTTGCGAACCACGGTGGCAAACTGAGACTTGTCAAGTCGGACTCCGACGGCTCCATTTTCGAGATCGCAATGCCTGTCGATGGGCGACACTCGGCCAAGTAAAGCACATGGGGATGTCCGTTCGGAGACCGCTTTCGGGGGTAGAGCGGAAGTCGGATTTCCGGACCGTCAGGTCCGTTGATGACCCGAAACTGCCTTTCCGAACGTTGCTTTGACGCGCTATCATAGCTTGTAAAGCAGGCAGCACCGATACTGCGTCACAGGACATGGCGCACGCCGCCCAGCAGACGGTGATACTCGATGCGAGGCCGCGCCTTCTTGAACCTCATTGTAGTCGCGGCACTGCTTCTGGCAGGGCCGGTCGCAGCCGCGCCAGCAGAGCGCGCGGTCTTGGTGCTTGATCAATCGTCAGCGGGCTTGCCGTTCAACGCAGCGGTGGCCAACGCAATCAGATCGACCGTCAACGCTGGCAGCAAGTCGCCGGTTTCGTTCTATTCCGAGTATCTCGACGCAAATCGTTTTTTCGGCCCCGAGTACGAAAATGACTTCGTCCAATTTCTCAAGGTCAAATACCGTGAAAGACACGTCGATGCTATAATCGTGTTCGGGGTATCGGCGCTTGATTTCATCGAGCGTCGCCGCGAACAACTCTGGCCGTCGGTGCCCGTTGTTTTCGCCGCCATCGATGAAGCCACCATGTCACGCAGGACGCTTCCGAACAACGTGACCGGCGCAACCATGCAATTGTCATTGCAGGACATGGTGAAGGTTGCGCGGATCGTCATGCCCAATCTCAAAGCCGTTGCCATCGTGGGCGATCCTCTGGAACGTCAAACATTTTTTCGTCATTTCATTGATGAAATGCCCGCTGTTGCGGCACAGGTTGAAATTATTAATCTGATGGACCTTCCGCTGGCCGAACTCGCCAAACGACTTGCAGTGCTTCCGGACAATACGGCGGTCCTCTACACTGGAATTTATTTCACCAGCGATGGCGTCTCCTACGTTCCCGCCGAATTGACCAGCCAGATTTCTCAGTGGGCTAACCGACCGGTCGTCGTCACCGCCTCTTCCTACCTCAATAAGGGAGCCATTGGCGGTTACATCGTTCAGTCCGGTCCGATTGGACAGGAAGCAGGGCGCATGACGTTGCGTATTCTTGCTGGCGAAAGCGCATCAGACATCCCGGTTGCCAAAGTCCCTTCGCAACTCATCTTTGAATGGCCGGCATTGCAACGATGGAGGATCAGCGAGAGCCGCCTCCCACCGGGGAGCGAGGTCTTGTTTCGGGAGCCGACGGCGTGGGAACGGTATTCGTGGCAAATCGCGCTGATCACTGCCGTTATTCTCTCGCAGGCCGGGCTTATCTTGGCCCTGCTGAATGCGCATCGTCGGCGTCGTCTGGCCGAAGTGCATTCCCGGCAGCGCGTGGCGGAACTTGTCCATGTCAATCGCATCGCCACGGCTGGCGAACTGACCGCCTCAATTGCCCATGAAATGAACCAGCCGCTCGGCGCTATTCTGACTAATGCCGAAACCGCGGACGTGATCTTGAATTCTCCAAGCCCCGACATCGCTGAACTGAAGGATATCGTGAAGGATATTTTGCGGGATGACCGGCGTGCCGGTGAAGTCATCCGGCGGATGCGCAGTCTGCTGAAAAAAGCACCCTTTGAACTGAAAAGCCTCGACTTCAATGACCTCGTTCGCGAGACCGGCGAACTTGTTTTTGCCGTTGGGCGAAAGGTCGAACTGGTTAGTGTGATCACATCGGATGCGCTTCCGATCCTTGGCGACCGCATTCAACTTCAACAAGTCATTCTGAACCTCGTCGCGAACGGGATCGACGCGATGAAGGATATGCCTGCCGAAAGCCGCATCATCAGCATTCGGACTTCGCGCGTTGAAGAGTTTGCCGAATTATCCGTGTCGGACCGCGGCTCGGGCATTCCCGAAGATAAACTGAAAGAGGTCTTCGAACCGTTCTACACCAGCAAGGGGGAAGGTATGGGCATGGGACTGTCCATCGCGCGCACCATTGTCGAGGCGCACAACGGGCTGATATGGGCAGAAAATCAACCCGACGGCGGTGCGTCGTTCCGGATCAGGCTTCCTCTTGCCGTATAGTTGATGACTTCCGCTTTTGATGCTGTTGTCTAATCGCTGCTGAGGCGTCAAGCATATTATTTCGTTCAGGGGACGCTGCCGGGTGCATGGTTGTCTTCGCGGTCGACATTAGCCGCCGCATGATAGAGCTTCGCAGGACGAGCCTTCAATGTGGACGACGCACTTTGCTGAGTCAGCAATGCAACAGCATCAGCGGAATGGCTCGGCTCACGTCCCGGCAGGGACACCTTAGCGTTCAGGTTTTGAACGCTATCGGGACTTATGCGGTGGCTCCGGCATTCGGATTGAAGAGTTCGCCAGTCTTAAGCATCGTATGCATTATAACCGCTAGTTTGCGCGCCACGGCCACGGCAGCTCTTTTGAAGCCGATCCTCTCCCGGAGCTTCAGACCCCACGTGCGCAGAGTGCTGTCGGTTGAGCTGCGCGTCAGAATGACCGCCGCCGCTTCGTAGAGAAGCCCTCGCAAATGGCAGTCGCCACGTCGGGATATATGGCCGTCATAATCGACTTCTCCGGATTGGTAGCGGCGCGTCGTCAGGCCGATCCAGGCGCCAACAGATCGGGATTTCTTGAAGTTGTCCGGCCTCTCAATGGCTGTGCTGAAGGCGGTTGCGGTGATCGCACCGATGCCGGGAATGGACATAAGGATGCGGCAAGCCTGACTCTGGCGCGCGTCCCGGACCAACTGGCGTCCGAGTTCGGCGGCGCGGATGCGAATGCCACGCCAGGCTTCCAGCATCGGAAGCACGATCGATGCAAGTCCGTCCTGATCGGCAAGAAGGCTCCGGACGTTCTTCTCGAAGGTGCTTCCCTTTCCGGCAGGAACGAGCAGCCCGAAGGTTTTCATGACACCGCGGATCTGGTTGGAAAGCTCTGTTGTGATACGGACCAGCCGCGTGCGTGCCGCGACAAGCGTGCGGGTCAGCATGCTGTCGAATCCTTTCACCCGAACCTCACGAAAGAACCCGACTTCTGCGAGCTGCGCCAGACCATCGGCGTCGTTCGCGTCCGTCTTGTTCGCCGCCATATCGAGCGCCGCTTTAGCATGGCGCGCATCGATGCAGATCGCCGGCAACCCCTCGGTGCGCAGAGAATGATAAAACCATATCGACAGTGGTCCGGTCTCGAACACCACGCGTTTCACGGCTGGCGCCCGCTTGCGGATGAGCTCGGCTATGATTCTGGGATCAGATGCGCACTTGCCGCGCCAGATCCGTTCACCTGCTCGGCGGATCGAGACTGACGTCTCTTTCATCGACACGTCGAGACCGATATATTCTTCCATGGCTGTTCTCCATTCGATGCTTGGGCCCGGCGTCCAGTCGTGAGCCCGTATTTCCATCCTATCGGGGAACAGCCACCCTCCAAGACTGGTGATTGGCTTGGGGCAACTCGCTCCCGCGATTACCCCATGTGGACGGCTCCTCCACCGGCACGAGAGTGCCACGGATGTGGGCGCTGTTAAGGCTCCCACGATTCAGAGGAGCGAGCCATGCAGACGGTTACGACAATCGGTCTCGATATCGCCAAGTCAGTTTTCCAGGTCCACGGAGTTGATGCCGGTGGCCAGGTGGTCATTCGCCGCCAGTTGAAGCGTCGCCAGGTCCTGGCGTTCTTTGAGAAGCTGCCGCACTGTCTGGTCGGCATTGAGGCTTGCGCCTCATCGCACCATTGGTCGCGCCAACTCCAGGCACTTGGTCATACCGTGCGGCTGATGCCGCCGGCTTACGTAAAGCCCTACGTCAAACGGCAGAAGAACGACATGGCTGACGCAGAGGCGATTTGCGAGGCGGTCGCCAGAGCCAACATGCGGTTCGTGCCGACCAAGACACCTGAGCAGCAGAGCTGCCTGATGCTTCACCGCACCCGTCATCTGTTCATCCGCCAGCAGACTGCGGTAATCAATTCGATCCGGGCGCATCTTGCCGAGTTCGGCATTGTTGCGCCGGTCGGGCGCAAAGGGGTGACCGAACTGCTGCAATATCGTTGCCGACCCGAACGACAAGCGGGTGCCAGAGGTAGCCCGCGCGTGCCTTGCTGCGCTCGGCGATCAACTGCTCAGCCTCAAGGAACAAATTTTAGAGTTCGATCGGATGATCCTGGCCTGGCACCGGTCTAACCAGACGAGCAAGCGCCTTCATTACATTCCGGGCGTCGGTCCGATGCTGGCGACCGCTCTGGTCGCCAGTGTTGCTGACCCGAGCACCTTCCGGTCGGCGCGTAACTTCTCGGCCTGGATTGGGCTGGTTCCGAAGCAGCACTCAAGCGGAGGCAAGGAGCGGCTCGGCAGCATCAGCAAACAGGGTGATCGCTATTTGCGCAGCCTGTTCGTGGCCGGAGCACTGGCTGTCATCCGCTATGCCAAGATCCATGGCACCGGGCATCGGCCCTGGCTCACGGCGTTGTTGGCGCGAAGGCCGACCAAGGTTGCCGCCATCGCGCTTGCCAACAAGATTGCGCGAATGGCCTGGGCCATGATGGCCAGGGGCGAGCGATACAGGGAACCCATCGCGCTTGCTCGGTAAACGAGATCGCGCCGGACAACCGGCGTGATGTGAAGGTTGGGAGGGCGAACAGCACGTAATGCAGAGCCGGTCGATCCGGCGATCAGGACAACCCACTCGTGCCATCGCATTCTTCGAATGCGTGTTTTTGACCGGGACCTGATCCGCGGAGGGCATTATGGCCAGCGGTCATGTGAACCGCATCTAAAGGCCGAACACATGGCAGCACCGACCAAGCCTGCGAAACGTGAAGAAAGTCCTTGCCAACCCGGAGCCGTCCACACATGGCACTTTTCGGACGTGGAGCGACGCCCGACGTGAGTTCGCTTTCGGGGTTAAAACGGAAGTTGGACTTCGAGGCCGTCAGGTCCGTTTCTGACCCAGGCTGTGTGAAAACGTCTACGAGCAAAGAACGAGCAGCGGCCAATCGGCCGCTAGCGAAAAAAGCCCCCGAATGATGCCGCGATATCCTGGACCAAGATGACAATTGATCGCCGCAGCCTAGGCTGTCACCGAGCGAGGGGTCGACCCCAATAACCGTCCACGCTTGAGATGAAAGCGAAAAATGCGTGTTGAGCCAGATCAATGCTCGCCCCGCCACCGGGTTGGACTTTCCGCCATCGCACCCAATCTGGAGACGGCAACCCTGATGCAACCTTTACTCAAGGAAATCCAGCACACCCCGTTGCTAAGGATGCTGGTCTTCGTGCCTGCCGTGCTGGTCGCCGAGACGGCGTCACCGCATTCCCATACTCTGTTATTCGTGCTGGCCGTGCTTGCCATTGTGCCGCTGGCCGCTCTGCTGAGCCACGCGACCGAAGCGGTCGCCGCGAGAACTGGCGACGCGGTCGGGGGACTGCTCAATGCGACGCTGGGCAATCTTACGGAACTGATCGTCGCCATCACGGCGCTAAGCGCCGGCCAGTACATGCTGGTAAAGGCGTCGATCGCGGGCGCAATCGTCACCAACGCGCTGTTCATGCTCGGCGCCAGCCTGCTGCTCGGCGGCCTGCGTTACCACGTGCAGGAGTTCAACCGGGCCGGGGCGCGACTTTATTCCGGCCTGTTGCTGATGGCGACTGTCGCGCTGCTCGCACCATCGGCGGTCGCCGACCTCGACCTCGCCCAGGGCGAGGCTATCATGCAGAAGCTCAGCGTCGGCCTCGCCATCCTGCTCATCGTCGCCTATGGCCTTGGCCTGTTGTTTTCCTTGAAGACCCACAAGGAGCTGTTCGCAGGCGCGGAACACGGCGAGGGCTCGGCGCACTGGCCTGTTGGCCTTGCGATTGGCACGCTGCTCGTCGTCACCGTGCTGGTCGCGCTAGTGAGCGAGATCTTCGTGGAATCCGTGCAGAAGGCAGCGGAAACATTCGGGATGAGCCCGGCCTTTGTCGGGTTCATCATCGTCTCACTGGTCGGCGCTGCCGCCGAGTTTGCCGTGGCCTTTTCCGCGGCGCGCAAGGACCGCCTTGACATGAGCGTCAGCATCGCGCTCGGCAGCGCTTCCCAGATCGCGCTGTTCGTGGCACCAGCGTTGGTGCTGCTCAGCTATGTCGTCGGACCGTCGCCGATGAGCCTACAATTCTGGCCGGGCGCGGTGACCATGGTGATGATCGCGACGGTGACGGCGAGCTTCATTACGAGCAGCGGGCGCTCGGCATGGTTTGTTGGCGCGCTGCTCATCTTCATTTACTCGGTCTTCGCGTTGACGCTCTACGTGATTCCGCCGGCCGGTCAGGGAGGCAGCTGAAACCGACCACGTGGCAACCGTCCGCCAGCGGGGAAATTCATGATGCTCTCTTCACAATCAAACACAGGCGTACTTGGATCGAATGCCTAGAGAGCGGATCGTGCATTAGCGATCGGAGTCGCTCGATTGAAGCGCATCCGTGCAGCCGGAACGACCCAAATTTCCATCGTCTCCTCCGACGACCAAAACCTCTCTCACGAACCCGTCGAAAGGCTCGATCGGCGCATTCATCGCGGCTCTCCTCTCGGGCATCTTTCTTTGATGCGGTCGTCTTTGCCGCCGGCTTTGCTGCTTGCTGGTTTCTCAAGGACGGGAATCACTCAACTGATCGTCGGCGGCGAAACCTTCGCCAAATCACTTGAGGCAAAATCTGCCGCGCTCAAGGCCGCGATCCGATGATCGGCAGGATCAAGGCGTTTTGTCTCCACTCCGTGACGATCGCATGGGGATATATACTGGCGATTGCCGGCAGCCCGGGGTCTATGCCTTGGTCCGTGCCGCACCTGGCGGTGCGGACCTCGTCTTATTTCGCTTTCGTTAACTACGCCACCTTGGGCTATGGCGATATCGTCCCGGTCGCGGAATGGCGCCTGCTGGGACCGATGGCCGCGATGAACGGCATCCTGTTGTTTGGCTGGTCGACAGCCGTCATCTTCGAAGTGCTGCGCAGAACGATTTCAGAGCAAGCGTCAAGAGAAGCCTAGAGGTCGTGTTCGGCAAGCTTGTGGCGGTCCAGCAGCACGATCTGGCGCTGCGTCTGGCCGATGAAGCCAAGCACGCTGTTGTCGTGAAGAATCGACAGCACACGCGAGACGGTCTCCAGCGTCAGCCCGAGATAATCGGCGATATCGCGGCGGCACATCGGCAGCGCCATGACGCCCGCAGCGGAGAGGCGGCGATCCATTTCCAGCAGGAAGGCAGCGACGCGCTCCAGCGCCGTCTTGCGCCCGAGCAGCAGCATGTGGTCTTCGGCGTGCCGGAGATTGCTGGCCGTCATTCTCAGAAGGTCGCGAGCAACCGTCGGCATCCCGCTCGGCGACACCAGCCAGATTGACGCGCCTCGCCAGCCGCACCGTGGTATCGACGATCGCCTCCGCGGTGAAGCGATGGGCCTCGCCGTTCTCGAGTCCGAAAATGTCGCCGGCGAGGTGGAATGCGCCAATTTGCCGGCGACCGTCGGAGAGCAGTTTGTAACTGCGTACCGCCCCCTCGATCACCTGGTAGAGGTATTCGGCCGGCTCAGCCTCGCCGAAAATCTCGGCACCGCGCCGATATTTGAATTCGCTTAAAATGATTTCGTTTTGCGACAGCTTGCCAAGCTCACCGAGGAAGCGCGGCCCGTTGGCGGGACCGGCATTGAGATTGACAAACATGGACCATCTCTCTGTTTTTTGCGCAGGAATTTGCGAATCCGTAAGTTTTCTTGACGTAAGCCGTCTGTATTAAGCGGCTCGTGCTCCGAGCCTGCTCTTAACGTGAAGGCTGCGCTTCAAACTATTGGCTCGGTGGACATTGTCCTTGAGGACAATGTGTGCGAGGCCGGCATGGTGCGACGTTTTGCTTCGCAACGCGGTCGCGACAAGTGGGCATGTGCACTGGCGCGTGTATGTTCTCGATGACACACTTTGGTGCTAGCTTAGTCAGGCTGGCGCGCGAAGAAATTGACTGATCGGGGAGTAACGACGGACGTGCCGGGTACCGTTCACATCGTTGACGATGACGCGTCCTTTCTGACCGCGATGGAGCGCCGCCTGAAGGTAGCGGGCTACGATGTGTTGACCTATCCCTCGGCGTTGCAATTGCTGGATCGGCTTCCCGACGAGAGCGAGCCCGGCTGCATCCTGCTCGACGTGCAAATCCCCGATGTCAGCGGCCCCGATCTCCAGGAGCGGCTGGGCAAGCTCGGCTCGACTTTGCCCATCGTCTTCCTCACCGGTCACGCCGACGTTCCGACGACGGTGCGCACGATCAAGGCGGGCGCCGAGGATTTTCTCACCAAGCCGGTCTCCTCGGAGCAACTGCTTCACGCCATCGCGCAGGCGATGGTCGCATCACGAGGCGTCGCGCGGACAGAAGAAGAAGTCTGGATGCGTTTCGCGAACTGCTGGCGAGCCTCACGCCCCGCGAGCGCCAGGTGTTCGACCGTGTCGTGCAGGGCACGATCAACAAGCAGATCGCGCATCAGCTCGGGGCGACCGAGCGCACCATCAAGGCGCATCGCCAACGGGTCATGGAGAAGATGAAGGTGCAGACCCTGGCCGAGCTGGTCTCGATCGCCGAGCGCCTCGGCATCGGTCGCGCATGCCCCCAATGAGGGTAACCGGCGCTAGTTCAATCGCCGATTGCAGGCCGGACATCATATTGTCCCTTGGGACAAGGCCCACGGGGACAATTGGAATTCAGGTCTACGTAACCTACGTGAATGACGCGAAAAATTCCAAAGCGATAGTCTCGCTTGGAACAAATGGCTATTGTCAGGGTTGATGCTCCCGATGGGCGGCGGCCCGGGGTCCGGGATCTCTGCAGCAGGACCAGCGATCTTGGCGAAACAGAAAACGGTTTTCGTGGTCGACGACGACCCCAGCATGCTCCGGGGTGTCAAACGGCTCTTGAGCGCGCATGGCTACGACAGCGTGCTGTTTTCGTCTGCGGCAGCGCTTCAGAAGCACAACGATTTCGATCAGGCGCTCTGCGTCGTCCTCGACATCAATCTGGGCGACGGCTCGGGCATCGAGGTGAATCATCGTTTGAAATCGGCGGGAGTGTCGCTGCCGGTCATCTTCATCACGGGTAACGACAATCCCGCAACCCGCATGGCGGCGATGGCGTCCGGCTGCCTCGCTTATCTGACCAAGCCCTTCGTGGCGAACTCGCTGATCGAGCCGATCGAGCGGGTTGCCGCCGGCCTCGCCTGAGACCTTTCACTCATCGATGTCCTGCTGGAAAGTCTGCGCCGGCGCGCCCTTGCGAACCGAGGCGAACTGGCCGAGCGGCAGCGTCGTGCTGACGCTCTGGAGGCTGGAGTCGACGACTTCGAGCACGAGGTTCTCGCCTTTCTCCATGTCATGGACCAATTGGGGATCGGCGGCATTGCCGGCGATGCAGGTGTTGGTCATGCACCAGACGTAAGGGAGCTGGTATGGCTTGCCCTGGTCCACCGTCAGCTTGACGCCGGCAGGCAGGTATAGTCCGACCGGCAGGAACAGCTGCAGCCGCGCCTTGCCTTCGCCTTCACGCTCGATCAGATCGGCGCGCACGGCGGATTGCCCGGTGTCCCACGTGCCGCTGATCGTGGTGCGGCACACCGTATTTTTGCTCCCGGGCGTGTTGAAGCAGATTTTCTGCCAATCGCCATACTTGATCTCGCGCACGGCCTTGCGCTCGCCACGCGGCGCCATGGTCGACTTGTCGCTCGCCGTGGGTTGGCCGCTTTGCTGCGCAAGGACGGGGGTTGCGACCTGCGGTGACAGCAGCAACGACAACGCGGCCAAGGGGGCGATTGCAGAAGCAACTCGGCGAGCGCAACAATCACTCATGATCCGTCTCCACTAGCGATGCTTGTCGAGGAATTGACTTACCAGGGGCGACCATTGCGGGATGCTATCGGGGGAATCGATGAAGATGTGTCCCTCGTTGCCGAACGGCGGCATCAGATGATATTCGGCGCTGCCACCTGCACCCGTATAGGCGGCATGCATCCGCTTCGATAGTTCCGGCCCGAAGTAGGTGTCGTTCTCGATATAGATCCAGAGCATCGGCACGCGCGCGGTGCTGCCGAACTCGGCGGTCGCCTCGACGAGCTTGTCGGGATTGCAATTGTTGTTCGGCTTGCCGCCGACGCGCCCGCCGCGGCCGGCGGCAAAGGCGATGATCGCCTTGACCGAAGGAAGGTTCTGGCTCGACAGCGCGATCGCGGCCCAGCCGCCCGCGGACTGACCGATTACGATCGCGCTGTCGGGTACCGCGAACTTCTGCTCGGTCATGTAGTCGATGATCCATTTGTCGAGCGCCGCGACGGCCATGCCGGCATCCCTGAAATTCGGGATTCTCGCACTTGCCGACCTTCGAATAGAACACGGAGAACAGACCTTGCTCGGGAACATCGAGCGCGGCGGCGCCGTATGCCGGGCCGGTCGGCGCCACGACCATGTAGCCGCGCCGGGCGAACCAGAGGGCCGCGTCGCGAAACTCCACCAGCGGAAAGAAGCCTGCGTTGCTGGGGATCGAGCGAGACGCCGTGGTTCATCACCGCGAGCGGAAATGGTCCTTCGCCGACGGGGCGGGCGACATAGGCGACCGTCGGAAACGTGAGCGGCAACGCCCAGACTTCTTCCTGAACCGTGAGCAGGGTTCGATTGTCCGTGCCGCGGGACGGAGCGGGGGAGGCGAGCACGACCAGTGCGCCGAATGCAAGAAGGCAGATGTGTCGCAGCATGGCATTCGTCCTGGTCCGGATCGCGCGGCTCGATCAGCTTTTGCGCCGGCGCAAAACTTCCGTTGATCTGGATCAAGACTCGCAATCTCTCCCCGACGCCTACTCCATCTCCAGGATTGTCGCATTCCGAGGAGACTCCCATGGCAACGGACACGGTTGAGGACCGCCGTATCGATCAGTTTTTCTCCGGCCCCGGCGCGCGCGCCGACGAATGGCGCGCGTTTGCTCGAAGCGGCAAAGGCCTGGGCGGCCGGTTCCGGCGACCGCGCCAAATTCGAGCAGCAACTTGCGCAGATTGCGATCACCGAGGAATATCACGCCTATCCGGGTCCGCGCCTGATTGCGGCACTCAGGGAGCGCGCCTCGGCCGGTGACGCCGCAGGCGTGCTGGCGCTGGTGATGCGCCTCACCCACGCGCTGCAGACGCGATCGTTCCGCCAGCATGCCAGCGACTGGGACGTGCACGCCGGCACTGAGACGGAAACGGCGGATTTGCTGCCGCCGGGATTTGGCGACACCACGAGCCGCCGGCCGTATTTCGAGACCATGGTCGTGACCGGCCTTCCCGCGACGAGTTGGGCGAACATGGGCGCAGAATGGCGCAAGCTCCGCCGCCCGGTGGACGATTTCATCTATGAGCCGGTGTTCGTCGGCAGTTTCGAGGACGCGTTCTGCGGCGCCATGCTCAATCCGGATATCGCCGCCGTCATCGTCAACGAGGGCTTTGCCCAGAAGTCGCGGCACGATGCGCCGATCCTGCGCTCGCTGATGGCGTCGATGGATCAGAAGGACACCGGCGAGTCCGCGCTGGCGCTGGCCAAGACCTTGAAGCGGATTCGCCCCGAGCTCGACATCTACCTCGTCTCGAACCAGAACGTGGAAGAGCTCGCCGGCAATCCCGAGACCGCATGCGTCCGCCGCATCTTCTACTCGGTGGAAGAGCTTCTGGAGCTGCACCTCGCCATCCTCGAAGGCATCCAGGACCGCTACAGCACGCCGTTCTTCGACAACCTCAAGAACTACGCCCAGCGGCCGATCGGCACTTTCCATGCGCTGCCGATCGCGCGCGGCAAGTCCGTGTTCCGCTCGGACTGGATCCGCGACATGGGTGAGTTTTACGGCCCGAACCTGTTCCTGGCCGAGAGCAGCGCCACGACGGGCGGCCTCGACAGCCTCCTTGAGCCAACGGGTAACATCAAGGACGCGCAGGACAAGGCGGCGCGCGCCTTCGGCTGCGACCGGGTGTTCTTCGTCACCAACGGCACCTCGACATCGAACAAGATGGCGGTGCAGGCGTTGCTCGGACCCGGCGATATCAACATCGTCGATCGCAACTGCCACAAGTCGCACCATTACGGCATGATGCTGTCAGGCGCGCAGCCGCTCTACGTCGAAGCCTTCCCGATGACGGAATATTCGATGTACGGCGCGGTGCCGCTGAAAACCATCAAGCAGGCGCTGTTGAACCTGAAGGCCGAAGGCCGGCTCGACAAGGTCAAGATGCTCGACCTGACCAACTGCACCTTCGACGGTCACGTCTACAACACACGCCGCATCATGGAGGAATGTCTGGCGATCAAGCCCGACCTGATCTTCCTGTGGGATGAGGCCTGGTTCGGCTTTGCGCGTTTCTCGCCGTTCCTGCGTCCGCGCACCGGGATGGGTGCCGCCAACGACATCGAGGCATGGATGCGCGATCCGAAGTCGGTCGAGGCCTATGAGAAGCAGAAGAAGGAGCTCGGCGACAATCCCTCCGAAGAGACTTTGCTGAACACGCGCCTGATCCCCGATCCTCGGCATATTCGCCTGCGCGTCTACCAGACCAACTCCACCCACAAGTCGATGTCGGCGCTCCGGCAGGGCTCGATGCTGTTCGTCAAGGACGTCGACTTCCACACGGTGGAGACGCAGTTCAAGGAGGCGGTGTTCACCCACGCCTCCACCAGCCCGAACCAGCAGCTGATCGCGAGCCTCGACGTCGCACGAAGGCAGATGGAGCTGGAAGGCTATGGTCTCGTCGCCAACGCCATCGAGATAGCCTTTGCGATCCGAAAAGCCGTCGCCGCCAATCCGCTGATCTCCAGATATTTCAGCGTGCTCGGCGCCGACAAGATGGTGCCGGCGGAGTATCGCGCCAGCGGCTTCACCGATTTCCTTAGCCGCCGGCGTCGACTGGGGACAGGTTCTCGAGAGCCTGACGCGAAGACGAGTTCTTCCTCGATCCGACCCGGCTGACCCTGGTGTGCGGCACCGCCGGCTTCGACGGCACGCAATTCAAGGGCATTCTCGCCAGCCGCTACGGCATCCAGGTCAACAAGACCTCGCGCAATTCAGTGCTGATCCAGTCCAACATCAACAACACGAGGAGCGACGTCGCCCATCTCGTCAGGGTGCTCGCGGAAATCTCCGGCGAGGTCGAGCGCGATCTGGCCCAAGGCGGCGTCAACGCCCAGGCCGCGTTCGCGGCGCGCGTCAAGAGCCTGATGACCGACGTGCCCGACCTGCCGAGCTTCTCACACTTCCACGATGCCTTCCGGAGCGATGCCGGCGACACGACCAACGAAGGCGACATCCGCAGCGGTTTCTTTGCCGCCTATGACGCGGGGGGCTGCGAATATATCCGCCTCAACGATCCCGAAATCGACCGCCGCCTGAAGAGCGGGCCGGACCTCGTCTCCGCCAACTTCGTGATCCCGTATCCGCCAGGCTTCCCGATCATGGTTCCCGGTCAGGTCATCACCCAGGGCACGATCGACTTCATGCGCAAGCTCGATGTGAAGGAAATCCACGGCTACAACAACGTGCATGGCCTGAAGCTCGTGCGTCCCGAGGCGTTGGCGAAATTCGTCGATCGCAACAAATCCAGCAAATCCACGTTTCGGACAGCTGCCGAGTGACCCGCGATCCACCCCGTTTGACCCTGGAGAAAGCATCCATGAAAAGCTATCGCACGCGACTCCTCGCAGCTGCCTTGACCGCATTGTTCGCGGCCGGCCTGGCATCGCCCTCGAAAGCCGACACCGGCGCCGTCCGCGTGGTCTTCACCAAAGGCGGCTTCATCGTCGGCGCCGGAAGCGGCCGCGGCGTGCTTGTCTTCAAGGGCCACCGCTACCCGTTCCGCGTTGCTGGCATGAGCGTCGGCTTCACCATCGGCGCATCGACCACAAACTTCCAGGGGCACGCGCTGAACGTGAACAGCCCGTCCGATATCCAGGGAAGCTACGCCGTTCTCGGCGGCGGCGGCGCTGTAGCGGCCGGAGCCGGTGGCGTGACACTGCAGAACAGCCAGACCGGCGTGGTCCTGCAACTCGCTGGGGGCAGGGTCGGCGTCGAGCTGTCGGCCGCGGTCGGCGGCGTCACCATCACGCTCGAATAAGCGCGGGCCGCTTTCATTCCGTGTTAGCCTGCGTCATCGGGCGAAGACGACCACCATGACCGAGCCCCAGGTCGTGAGCAGGATGTTGGAAACGGGATAGGCAGGCGTATAGCCGAGCACCACCACGGCGCTGCCTGAGCGCTCCTGAATGGCCGCCATCGCAGCCGTCGCTGTTTGCGCACCGGTCAAGGCGCCAAGCAGCAGGATCGGGTTCATGCGCAACACGAAATGGCCGACACAAAAGCCGACGATCTGCGGCAGCAGGGTCACCGCCATGCCGCCGAAAAGCAGGCCGATACCCGACTCCCGCAAGGCAGAAAGGAAAATCGGCCCGGCGTGAATCCCGGTGAGGCCCACAAAGGCCGCTAACCCGAGCGACGTCATCAGACTGACGGCGCCATCGGGGATGCGGCCGAAATGCGGATAGCGCGTACGGAGATAACCGACCAGAAGCCCGGCCAGCAGCGTGCCGACGCTCGTGCTCAACGCGATTGTGATGCCGCCGACCGGAAAGCTCACGAGGACTCCGACAAGGCCACCGACGAAAATTGCAAGCCCCAGCACCACGAAATCAATACTGGTGCTCGGCGAAACGATGACGCCGATGCTCGTTGCCGCGTTTTCAACAACGACTTCAGGTCCAACGATGGTGAGGAGATCGCCGCGCTCCAGCACGAGGCCGGGGCCGATGGGGAGCGCCTGGCCACCGCGGCTCAACGAACGCAAATGAAGACCGCGCGCCCATTTTTCTTCCGACGCTTGCTGCAGGGTGGTGCCGGCGAGCTTGGGGTTGATGAGAAACATTTCGGCCGAAAGCAGGGGTATGTCCAGCAGCTCGCGGTCTTCCACCTCCTCACCGCGGGCGCCGACCAATTCGACAATGATCTCGCGCGGGGCCGACAACGCAACGATATCGCCCGCCGCAAGAATCGTCGCCGGCTCCGCTTCGAGAACGCGGTCTCCGCGCCGGATGCGGTGGATGAATACGCGCTGCCCGGGGATACGGGCTTCCGCGGCCGCGACGGTCAATCCCACGATCGCCGAATCCGCATCCAGCCAATAGGCACGCAGCTCGAATTTGCGCCACGCCGAGGCGAGGCCCGGTTTGGCGCGGGTGATGCCCAGCGCTTGCTCGAGCTTGAGTGATTCCGTCTGCAGGTCGATCTTGAGCAGCGCCGGCACGATGACAGTGCAGAACGTGATCACCCCGACATAGCCGAAGATATAGCAGACGGCATCGGCAACGGCGACGTGCGAGACGAGCAACGCGCGCTGCTGTTCGTCAATGGCGAGCCCGTTGATCGCGTCAGTCGCGGTTCCCATGGCAGCGCTTTGGCTGAGCGCTCCGGACATCAGCCCTGCCGCGAAACCAGGGTCCAGTTGCAGCGCGCGCCCGACGACGATGGCGGTGGCAAGACCGGTAACGCTCACGACGATGGCAAGCGACATCGGCTTCAACCCGTCGCGCTTCATGGCGAGCACGAATTGCGGACCCACCGAATAGCCGACGCCGAACAGGAACAGCAGGAACAGGAACGACTTGGTCATGCCGGACACGGGCACATGCGCGAAGTCGCCAACCACGAGGCCGGCAAACAGCGCGCCCGTGACCGGACCGAGACTGAACGCGCCGATCCTGAAGCTTCCGATCCAGTAGCCCGCAGCGATCACCAGGAACAGCGCGAGTTCCGGATAGCGGACGAGAAACTGCTCGAGCCAGGTCAGCATCTCGCAGTCGCCGCTAGGTCATCAGCATGACCAGCACCATGCCCCAGATCGTCAGCAGCGTGTTCCCGACCGCGTAGGTGACGGTGTAGCCAAGACCCGGAATCTGGCTCTTGGCGCGATCGTTGATCATGCCGAGCGAGGCGGTCGTGGTTCGCGCACCGGAGCAGCATCCGAGCACGATCGCGTCGTGGAAGCGGAACACGTATTTGCCAACGAACATCGCAAGGATCAACGGCACCGTTGTCACCGCGACACCCCACAGGAACAGGCCGATGCCTTGCGCCTTCAGGCCAGCAACGAAGCCCGGACCCGAGGAGATGCCGACCACGGCGATGAACACGTTCAAGCCGACCGAGTTCATGAACCACACGGTCGGTGAGGGAATTCGGCCGAAGGTCGGCCGCACCGAACGCAGCCAACCGAAAAACAGGCCGGAAATCAGCGCGCCGCCCGACGTGGACAGCGTGAGCGGCACGCTGCCGACCTTGTAGACGACCGCGCCGATCAGTGCGCCGATGGCGATGGCGGCGCCGATAAAGGCGACATCGGACACGTCAGTCGCCCGGTCCGGGCGGCCAAGCATCTTCGTTGCGGCCGCGATATCCGGCGTGCGTCCGACGATGGTGACGATGTCGCCGCGGTTCAGCTTAGTGTTCGGCAGGATCGGGATGTCGACGGCGATCGCGCCCCTTGTAATCTTGCGCAGGAACACGCCGCGCGCCGCCGGACCCTTCGCCAGTTCTTCCAGCGTCTTGCCGTCGACGTCCTTGCTGGTCACGTACACGTCGACGCCTTCGATCGGCATTGCCAGCAGCTCGCGATCGTCGACTTCTTCCGCCTGTTCTCCGATCAGCTGCACCAGCACGTCGCGCCGGCCCGCCACGGCCACGACGTCCCCCGCATGTATCACGGTATCGGCCGTGGCATCGATGATAGTCCCGCCCTGTCGCAGCCGCAGAATGAAGACTTGCTGCTCCGGGACCAGCGCTTCGGCCTGCTGCACCGTCTTTCCGACCGCCGGGCCACGCTCGCGCACGCGGAAGGCGCGGACATCGAACTGGTGCCAGGCGGTGCCGGGACCGCCCGTCTGCTTCTTTCCGCCGTACTCTTCCTCGTATTTCTTGCACGCCTCTTCCAGATCGATGCCGAGCAACGCTGGCCCGACCAGCGCCAGGACGATCGCGGA
>CAVSYJ010000007.1:0-535772 GCA_963732085.1 uncultured Alphaproteobacteria bacterium
AGAGACTGTGCTCTGTCATGTCGCTTGATTCCCGGACTGGCTGTGAGAGGCAGCAAAAGTCCCGCAATGGACTAAACCCGGCCGCGGACACTGGTCGCGTCCCGCCGGGTTTGCTGCGCTTTTATTTGAAGCTTCAAATAGTGCAAATCTGTGGAAACGCAATCGGCATTTTTGCATTGCACACTTGCGACAATCCCGTGAATTTACGGGGTCGCTAACGGTCCCTCTGAGGCATCCGATCACGCTCGACCGCGATTTCGTTGTCGCGGACGGCCATCATCGCGAACAGCAGCGCGCCTGCGATCGCGCCGATCATCGCGCCGCCCGGCATGAAGCCCAGGAACACCAGCATGCCGCTATAGCCTTCAAAATCCGTGGTTTTGAACACTTCCACCCAGGCGAGCCCGGCGCCGATCCCGAGCGCCGCGCCGCCGATCGCCCCGAGAAACAGCCCGAGCAGGGCCAGCAACACGATCTTCATTCGACCTCAACGCCCCGAACAGCCGCAATTTCCCGTGATGGGTCGCGGCGAGGTGCGGTCAGGTTCAATGCGCGGTGACGAATGGTTCGCGGGGCCCCGGCGCGCGGCGCCGGCCGCCGGATTATCGCTCGTCCGGCCGCGTCACCGCGATCGCCGCGGCCAGGTCGCGCTCCAGCACCTGCTGCACCAGGTCGAAGGTGTCGATGATCTCGCGCATCCGGCTGATGCGGCCCTCGCGCAGGGTGTAGAAGGCGGCGAGGTCGAACTGCACGATGCGGTTGTTGAGGCTCTTCTTGAAGAACAACCGCAAGTCCACCGCGACCTTGTCGGCTTCGGCGACGATGGTGCGAACCTCGTGACGCATGTCGTAATAGCGGGTGTGAACGGTCCGCCACATCTCGCGCATCTCGGCCTTGCCGCTGTGGCGGCCCATATGCGGCAGGAGATCGACCGGGGCATTGGAGAAGAACTCGACGTCGTCGCTGCAGCGTGACAACGCGCCTTCGACGTCCCCCGAATAGAACACTTCGAGAAAGTTCAGCACGCGTTGACGATTGAGGCTCTCGGCCATCTGGTCTCCGTCGGATTCTTGTCGCCCGACTCCGATCGTGGGTTCATTGTGCGCGTGGGCATTGCCGCAGATCAATCCGGAAATATACGCATGCGACATCTCGGCATATGGCGCTGTGATCCCTAATACAATCTTAAGGTGTGATAAGAAAACCAACAATTCGCGTGGAGGCGAGGTCCGCGTCACCACGCAGCCGGGGGTTTATTCCGCACCCGCCGCGCCGCCCGGCCCCAAGAAACCGTCTTGCCGCCCGCTGCTCCGCCCGTCGCGGGGGAGGGATAAGAAGCCCGGAACTCCGCTCTCCTCCTCGCCGTTATCGATGCGAACGTCCTGTCCCGGAGATCGCATCATGAAGACCGTACTCGCTTTCGCCGCCGTCGCCGCACTGGCGATTGTCTCCTCACCCGCCGACGCCAAGGGTTGCCTCAAGGGCGCAGCCGTCGGCGGCGTCGCCGGCCATTATGCCGGCCATCACGGCCTGCTCGGCGCCGCTGCCGGCTGCCTCTACGGCCGCCATCGCGCCAACGAGCAGGACGCCAGACGCAGACGCAGAGCGATCCCCGCAACGCGAACGGCAAGATGTAGCGCACGGCGCGTTCGTTTCGGATTCGATTGTCAAACAACTGCTCCGTCGTCATTGTGAGGAAGCCAACGGGTCGCGCGAATGCGCGCCCGATGACAGGCTCGCGACGAAGCTAAATCCATCGCGCCGCAAGCGGATCGATGGATTGCTTCGTTCGCTCGCAATGACGAGTGTTCGCATTCCCGCGACGCGATTTGCGCCCGGGTGATGCATCTCGCCGTCGCTCCCTCGAAAACAGAGGGCGCAGGGAATGCCGGGCGCTGGCCGCACCCGCAAGCCTCGTGGGCTGAAAAGGAAAGTGCCCACAAGTCAGTACAGGTAAGGCCGAAACGACCGGCACTCCCTGCGCAATGGCTTTACGGCTTACTCCGCGCTCTCCCTGGTGTCCGGGCTCTTTAGCCACCATCGCGAATCGGATAATCTCCATTCGCTTGATCCCAGCATCGGGGGATCAGGACCACACGGCTTGACCGTACGCGTCGTGCCGCACGTCTTGCGGCGCAACGCGTCCATCGCAGCCCGCACCACGAATCGTGACGATCGCGAAACGCCCCTCATGCGGGCGGGATGCGCGCATTAAAACACATGTTCCGAATTTCGGAAACAACTTTCGCCTGCGACACAGTAACGCGACGTGCTGAAAAAGACACACCTCGTCATTGCGGGAGAGCGACTCGTCCGCCGTAGCTCGCAGAGCGAAGGCGGAGGCGACGAAGCAATCCATTCTTTCTTCACGTGGGATAGGTGGATTGCTTCGCGGAGCCTTCATCGGGCGCAACGCGCGACCCGTTGGCTCGCAATGACGAGGAGCGCGACAGGTGCGGACCTTATTGCGCCATCACCTTCTTCGTCGCCAGATCGACCACCACCTTCCCGCGCTTCATCCGATCGTCCGGCAGCCAGGCATCGCCCGCCACGAGTTCGACGATCGCCTCCGCCGGTTTCGCAAAACCCTTGCCGCAGGCGGTGCGGACCGTCTCGGCGTCGGCAAAACGCGCCTCCACGCTCACCGTCATCGGCCGCGGCCCCGCGGCGAGCTTCGACAGCTCGAAATATTTCGGCGGCGGCGCCTTGCAGGTGACGGTGTTGGCGCCGTACGCGCCGGTGGAATCTTCCGCACGCAGCACCATCTCGGTCGAGATGCGAATCCCTCCGCCCGCGCTTTGCGCAAAATTCAACAGCGCCACGCCGCTCTCCAGGATGCCCTGTCCCATGTGGCCGGTGAGGCAGACCATCAGGTCCTGCTGCGCGTCCTTTGCCGTCGTGACGCAGTCGTTGACCCGCTCGCCCGGCTGAAAGCCGCGGAAGACATATCGGGAGCCGACCTGTTCGAACACGAGCGAGCCGCCGTCGTCGGTGGCGTGCGCCTCGCAGCCGCTGTCGTAGTTGACCACCAGCAGCGGATTGCCCGCCGCGATGAACCGCCCGCCATAGCGGTCCGTCAGCGTGACGTCGCAGCGGCGCTTTCCCGCGTTCGGATATCCCCTGGCGCGCTTGCAGGTCGAGCCCTTGATGTTGCCGGCGGCGCAGAAAGTCGAGAGCAGGGCGCGATCGAAGGTCTGGGCGCGGGTGGGGGAGGGGAGGAGAAGCGCGCTGCCGAACATGAGGGTGAGCGCGAGAGGGCTGGCTTTTGGCATGGCGGGGTGATGGCTCGCGTGAATTGTCACTTGATCGGCTCAAATCGGGTTGGCGCTCGACCTATCATGGACCGCGTGCGCCCTTCCAACCATTGCCGGTCAACCGCTATGATACCCGCTTTCCTGGGCCCCGGGGGCATCGGCATGAGGCGGCGGGACTTCATCTCGTTGATTGGCGCCGCGACGGTTGCGGCGCCAGCCATCGTCCGTGCGCAGGTCGTCAGGAAAATGCCGACCGTCGGCTATCTCTGGCATGCCGGCAACCCGAGGGAGGAGTTGCCTTATTACGAGGCGCTGATCGAGGGCTTTTCCAGACTGGGATATGTCGACGGGAAGAACATCAATCTGCTGCACCGCTTCCCCAACGAAATTCCCGACCGCTTCCGCAGCATGGCGGCCGAGCTGGTGTCGCTCAACGCCGACGTGCTGATGGGCGGCTCCGTCGGCGCTTCCTACCTTCGGGACGCAACGGCCACGATTCCCATCGTCTTCATGTTCGTGCCCGATCCCGTCGGGATGAAGCTGGCGAAGAGTTTCGCCAATCCGGGCGGCAACATCACGGGGCTGTCCAACTTCGGCCGCGAGATCGCCGGGCAAGCGCCTGCAGCTCCTGAAGGAGCTTGGTGCCCGGCCTGAAGCGCGTCGGACTGCTCACCAATCCGGACCTGCAGACCAACCGGGTCTATGTCGAGGTGATGGGTGAGGCGGCCCGTCAGCTCGAGCTGTCGCTCGGGACGTTCGATGCGCGCACCGTCGCCGAGATGGAGCCTGCCTTCGACGCCATGGCCAAAGCCGGCATCCAGGCCATGACGCCGGTGCAGGGCGGCACCTCGTTCCAGGGCCGCGCCGTCATCCCCAAACTCGCGCTGGCGCGAAAGATCGCGATGTGCGCCTATTCAAGAGAGACGTTCGAGTTCGGTGCGCTGGTGTCCTACGGCCCCGACCAGGTCGAGATGTGCCGGCGGTCGGCGGTGTTCGCCGACAAGATCATCAAGGGCGCGAAGCCCGCCGACCTTCCGATCGAGCAGCCGTCGAGCTTCGAGTTTCTCATCAATCTGAAGACGGCCAAGGCGCTCGGCCTCGAGGTGCCGCTCAACCAGCAGCAGCTTGCGAATGAGGTGGTGGAGTAGGTTCGGTTAGCGACTTCCGGACCAGCGCGCGATGTGCTAGCGAAGTGCCGCGGCAATCGGCCGTGTTCTCAACAGATGGAGGGTGCCATGCGCAAGCATCGCGATCTCGAAAACCTCCCCAGCTTTCAGCATCACGCGTAAGCGGCGGAAGTCCTTCCCTTCGGAAACCCAGGTCAGGCGTGGACGGCGCGTCGTCCATGGCGACGTCGAGCTTATCGAAAAGCTCGGCCGCAACGACCTTTGCCCGTGCGGCTCCGGACGCCGGTTTCAAGGCCTGCTGCATGACATCCGCCGCCTATGACGGCTCGAACCGGACTACTACTTTCAGGGAGTGACCGGCTGGCGCTGCTTAAGGCAGCGTCAGTTCTGCGCGACGCTCCGATGGGAGGCTTCTTCAGTCCGCGGCCAAGAAATCCTCGGCCTTGGCGCGCGTCGGGAAGCGGCCAAGTTCACGATAGTCGGGATCGTGCTCGGCTGTCTCGGGCGAGCGCAGCACGACAAACTCGTCGCCGTCTCGCTCGATGAAGTCGGTCATTTCCTCGCTCTGACTGGCGACATATCCCGCGCGCCGCAATGCGGGCAGTCGTCGTCGCACATGCAGGACCATTCATCGGTCCATTCCCGCCTGCAGCGCGCGCACCTATAGACGTTGAGAAACCAGGCCATGCGATCTCCTAGGATCGCAAGCGATAATTACCACGTGAAACGAATTCGATAAATCCCCGGTCGCGCAAATATTGAAGCTGCTGACGTATCTTCGGTCTGACGTTCTGGTTGCCGGGGTAGAGGTCGCCGAGATGCCGGTCGAAGGCATAGACCTCGTCGAGCGTGAACTCGCGCTTGCCGAGCGATTCCACGCATTTCATGACGTCGAGCAGCCAGCCCCGCGCCTCCAGCGATTTGCTTCTGAGGAAGAGCGTCTTCTGCCATTCCTCAAGAACGACGTCCTTCGGACGGACGACGCCGTTCTGAACGATATGGATCTTGCCGATCTCCGGTACCTTGCCGAGCAGGATATTCGACCCGATCCAGCCCGCGCGGCGCGCTGTCGGCGCGAGGGGTTTCGTTCCTCGATGATGTCCCGGACGAAGAAGTGCTTTGGGACAATGAACAGATTCACGACCGCGAGCGATTTCAGGTCGTAGTTCATCAACAAAAGATTGGGATTGTTGCTTGCGGCAAGACGCTCGCATTTCGTCTTGAAGGCGCCGTCGGCAACCTTCGTCGCCGAACTTGCCCTTCTGGCTCTTGAGTTCGAATTCCTCCCTGCAAGATGTGCAGAGGAAGTCGGCAACCGGGCTATTGTTTGGAAACTGCGATATCTTCGCATTGCCGCAGTGCGGGCAATAGGCCCAAAGCCTGACCCAAGCCTCCGTCCAAGCCGGGCGCTTTGCGAGCCGCTGGTATAGGGCAACTGGGATTCTTCGAAGCCGAGTTTCATGGGTTAGCGTAGCGAAACTCTTAGAAATGCTAGTGCCGCAGGTTCGACCTATTGCCACTCGCGAGTATTCGTGGTGTGCTCGGAGAGAAAATTAAACTACATGGTGATATACGGCGCATTGCGGAGCGAAGCGGTGTGACTTGCAATATGTAGATTAGAAAAGCATGAGGACTTGAAATGCCAGCGCCGCCGATACGCGCTACCTCTTCTTCCAATCCACCGCGTTTCTCCTGGCGCGCCGACCGCTCGACCTGTGGCGCCGGCCCGAACTCCGGCGCCTTCGACTGCCGCGAATCCGGCGCGCCGCGTGGACCGCGAGAGGTGCCTTGGGGCCGCTGAGTGTGCGAGTTGGTCGGCTGATGATCCGGTTCGCGCGAACGTTTCGGGGGCACGCTGGGGCGGAAGGGCAGGGACTCCGGGCCGTGCATCTCGTCGAGATGCGGCTTGTGGACTTTCGAGGAGGTCTGTTGACTTCCACCCCGAGTCTCGCCGACCCTCTCCCCGTGAAGAACGGGGCGAGGGGGAAGAAGCGGCGCCGCGGCTTTTCGCTAAACTTGCCCGCCTTGATCGACGCCGCCGGCAAATTCGCGGCGTCGCCGTATTTCTTCGCGCCGGCATAGGCGCCCGGCGTGGTCCTGCACCGCGCGCTGCTTCACCGTGGGATCGTCAACCACCGCCAACTCGGTTGCGCGCAGCCGCTTGACCTCGTCGCGCAGCCGCGCGGCTTCCTCGAAATTCAGATCGGCGGCGGCCTCGCGCATCCGCGTTTCGAGATCGCCGAGCACGGCCTCGAAATTGTGCCCGATCGAGATCACGTCGTCGGCCATGCCGCCGTCGCCGATCTCGACCAGCACATGGTCGCGCTCGTAGACCGAGTTCATGATGTCGTGGATCGAGCGCTTGATGCTCTCCGGCGTGATGCCATGCGCGGTGTTGTACTCGACCTGCTTCTCGCGGCGGCGGTCGGTCTCGGCGATCGCGCGCTCCATCGAGCCGGTCACGGGTCGGCATAGAGGATCACCTTGCCGTCGACATTGCGCGCGGCGCGGCCGATGGTCTGGATCAGCGAGGTCTCGCTGCGCAAGAAGCCTTCCTTGTCGGCGTCGAGGATCGCGACCAGCGCGCATTCGGGAATGTCGAGGCCCTCGCGCAGCAGATTGATGCCGACCAGCGCGTCGAACGCGCCGAGGCGCAGATCGCGGATGATCTCGATGCGCTCGATGGTGTCGATATCGCTGTGCATGTAGCGCACGCGAATGCCCTGCTCATGCAGATATTCGGTGAGGTCCTCGGCCATGCGCTTGGTCAGCACGGTGACGAGCGATGCGGTAGCCGGCCTGCGCGGTGGCGCGGACCTCGCCGACGAGATCGTCGACCTGGGTGCGCGCCGGGCGGATATTGACGGGCGGATCGATCAGGCCGGTCGGGCGGATCACCTGCTCGACGAACACGCCGCCGCTCTCGTTCAGCTCCCAGCCGCTCGGCGTCGCCGACACCGCGACCGATTGCGGGCGCATCATGTCCCATTCCTCGAAGCGCAGCGGGCGGTTGTCCATGCAGGAGGGCAGGCGGAAGCCGTATTCGGCCAAGGTCGCCTTGCGGCGGAAGTCGCCGCGGAACATGCCGCCGATCTGCGGAATGGTGACGTGGCTTTCGTCGGCGAACACCAGCGCATTGTCGGGCACATATTCGAACAAGCGTCGGCGGCGGCTCGCCGGGCCGGCGCCCGGTGAGATAGCGCGAATAGTTCTCGATGCCGGCGCAGCTTCCGGTCGCCTCCATCATCTCGAGATCGAAGGTGGTGCGCTGCTCCAGCCGCTGCGCCTCCAGCAGGCGGCCCTGCGCGTTCAGCTCGTCGAGCCGCAGCTTCAGCTCGCCCTTGATCGACTTGATCGCCTGCACCAGCGTCGGGCGCGGCGTCACATAGTGCGAGTTGGCGTAGATCTTGATGAATTCGAGATCGTCCTGCTTGTGGCCGGTGAGCGGATCGAACTCCTCGATATTCTCCACGGTGTCGCCGAACAGGTTCACGCGCCAGGCGCGGTCCTCATAGTGCGCCGGGAAGATGTCGATGACGTCGCCGCGCACGCGGAAGGTGCCGCGGGAAAAATGCCGAGGTGCGCTTGTACTGCAGCGCCACCAGGTCGGCGATCAGCTGGCGCTGGTCGATGCGCTCGCCCTTCTTCAGCGCGAAGGTCATCGCGGTGTAGGTCTCGACCGAGCCGATACCGTAGATGCAGGACACCGAGGCGACGATGATGACGTCGTCGCGCTCCAGCAGCGCGCGCGTCGCCGAATGCCGCATGCGGTCGATCTGCTCGTTGATCGAGGAATCCTTCTCGATGTAGGTGTCGGTGCGCGGCACATAGGCTTCGGGCTGGTAGTAGTCGTAATAGGAGACGAAATACTCCACCGCGTTGTCGGGGAAGAAGCTCTTGAACTCGCCATAGAGCTGCGCGGCCAGCGTCTTGTTCGGCGCCAGGATCAGGGCAGGGCGCTGCGTCGCCTCGATCACCTTGGCCATGGTGTAGGTCTTGCCCGAGCCGGTGACGCCGAGCAGCACCTGGGTGCGGTCGTTGCGGCTGATGCCTTCGACGAGGTCCTTGATCGCGGTGGGCTGGTCGCCCTTCGGCTCGTACTCGGACTTGATCACGAACGGCTGGCCGCCTTCGGATTTTTCCGGGCGCGGCGGCCGGTGCGGCGTCCACACTTTCAGCGAGCCGTCGTCTGTCTTGAATTCGGGGCGGCCGTCGCGGATCAGGTTTTCCAGCGCGTCCGCGGTGGCCTTGACGCCGAACGCTTCCATCTTGCTGCGCGGCGGCCGGGCCAGCGCTTCGTCGTCATCCTCGGCGGTGGGCAGGCCGAGCTGCCGCGCCAGCTCCGGATCGAGCGTGGGGATGGTGGCCGTGGTGCCGTAAGTTGGCTTGCGGGGCTTCGTTCGAGGCCTGCTCTCCGCTCGATCGCTCCCCCCCTCCCCGCGAGGGGGAGGGGAGGACGGGAGTGCGGGGAGGGAGCGCAGCGTCATTCGCGCGCTGGTATCATCCTTCGCGACATCATCACTTTTCCGCGTGTCGAAGCCCGCGCGCGATGCGCCGCCGCCTCGCCGCCGGCGCGGCGATCCCAGGAATTGTCAGGCGGCGGCTGCAGCCCGGTGCCCGAGCCGGTGCCGGCATCGCCGCGATTGATCGCCGGATTCAACAGTTCCGCCAGCGCCGGCCCGATCGGCTGAACGTCAGGGCGGCCTGCTTTGGATTTCGGGGATTTGCCGGGCTTTTTCGGTCGGTCGGGGGTCTTCGCCATCTGGCGAATATGTGACGAGTCCACGCGGACTTGAAAGGGCTCAAGCGGCGGTTGCTGACAGCATGCTGGCAACAGCCGTCACAGGTGGGAACCGCGCGTCGCTCGTGAATCCGCCTTCGTCATGGCCGGGCATAGCCGTTCGAAGAACGGCGTCGCTTCCGCTCGCCTATGCCCGGCCATCCACGTCTTCTTACGGTTCTGCAACAAAGACGTGGATGCCCGGCACAAGGCCGGGCATGACGACGTGGTGGTTTGCGGGTCTACGCCCCGATCGGCTCGGCGACCGGCTTGAGAATGTCCAGATGGATGCCGCCGCAGCCGACGCAGCGCATGGTCCAGTATTCGGAAGCCGCGCGGCCCGGAATGATCCGCAACACGGTCAGCCGGCCGCTGCAATCGGGACATTTGGAGCGCACCGGCGCGCGCGCGGCGCGGGCTTCGTTGAGATCGATAATCGTCACGCGACTTCCTCCCGCCGCCGTCAGGCGGCCCATTTGTTTTTGAAGCGGTCGATGTGCTGCTTGGCGTCCTCGACCGCGGCTTCCGGCGTGTCCCAGGCAAAGCCGACCTGCAGGGTCGGGAACGGATGGCCGTTGATCAGAACGGGGCGCGAATCCGCCCGGCGGATCCGCGCGTGCCATTGCCCGCGGCCCATCTCGAAGGATTCGATGTCATAGTCGTCATAGAGCTGGGTCATCCGCCGATCCCTTCTCCCCCTGGGACCGAGGGGAGCATGGATCGTCCGGGTTCCCTGTGAACTGGTTCACAAAGTCCAGATTTTTAGGTCAGGCGAGCCGCGATGTGGTCGGCGAGCACGGCGGCATCGTCGCCGACACCGGACATGAAGGACGAGGCCATCCGGCTCATCCATTGCAGGCCGAGGAAATAAAGCCCGGGGACAACGGAGATGCCGTGCGCGCTGACAGCGGGTTGCCGGCGGCGTCGAAGGCTGGAATGTCGATCCAGCCGAAATCGACGCCATAGCCGGTTGCCCAGATCACCGCGTTGATGCCCTCGGCGCGCAGATCGAGGCGATCGGATCGATTCCGTCACGCACAGCGGGTCCGGCAATTGGGCGTGCGCCGCAGGCTCCTCGGGCAAATCGAGGCCGTGCTTGCGCGCATGCTCATCGGCCATGTCGAGGAAGGCCGCATAATAGAGATCGGCCTCGGCGAGACTCTTGCCAAGGCCGGGACCGATGTCGAGCACGCGATCGCGGGCGGCGCCGACGCGGCCGAGCAAGGTGATGCCGTCGGCTGCGAAGCGGCGGTAGTCGATGGTGTGGCCGCCATAGGCGCCTGATATCGCGGGATAGACGCGAACGGGGCCGCGTTCCTCCGGAGTCCGGTCGAAGATTCCGAGCTGCTCGAACCACCAAATGAGGTCGTGTCCGCGATAGCGGCGCGGCAGACGCACGGTCTGGCCGACGGAGAGAAATATGCGGCGGCCCGCGCGCAACAGCTCCTCGGCGATCTGCGCGCCCGACGCGCCCGCGCCGACCACGAGCACCGCGCCGTCCGGCAGCTGCTCCGGATTGAGATAGCTGACTGGCATGGACCTGGAACAGCTCCGGTTCGTCGCGCAACAGGGTCGGCAGGATCGGGCGCTGATACGGGCCGGTGGCGACGACGACGTTTGTCGCGGAGATCGCGCCATCAGATGTCTCGGCAATGAAGCCCGCGTCGTTGCGCGAGAGCCGGGTCACCTCGACGCCGCAACGGATCGGCGGCGCGACAAAGCCGGCGTAGGCGTCGATGAAATCGACGATCGCGGACAGGTCGGCGAAGCCGTCGGGATCGTTGTGCGGGAACGGAAAATCCGGCAACCGCACCGACCAGTTCGGAAACTGGAATTTCAATCCGTCCCAGCGTTCGCTCCGCCAGCGTTCGCCGATGCGGCCGCGCTCGAGCACGAGATGCGAAAGCCCGCGCCGCTTGAGATGATGGCTCATCGCGAGCCCCGCCTGGCCGCCGCCGATGACGAGCGTCTCGACGCGCTCAGCCGGCATGACGCTGCGTCTTGCTCTTGGCGGCCGGCTCCGCCGCAGCGCGGACAATCCAGCGCCGGAAGGCGGCGAAGTCGCGCTGCTCGGTGCGATAGCTGCGATAGACCAGGTACCAGCGCATGCCCTTGGGCACAGTAAGGGAAAAAGGCGCAATAAGCCGTCCCGCGGCGAGGTCGTCGTCGATATAGGGCCGGATGCCCATGGCGATGCCGAGCCCGTCGGTCGCGGCCTGCAGCGCCTGGCCGTAGTACTGGAATTCAGTGCCGCGTGCGGTGACGCGCGTGACGCCGGCGGCCTTCAGCCAGAGCGGCCAGTCTTCCGCGGCATGCGCGACGCGCAGCAGGCTCGTGCCCTTGAGATCGCTCGGCCGCTTCAGCGGCGCGGCGAGTTTCGGCGAACATACCGGCAGCAAATCGGCGGCGAACAGCGGCTCGGCCACGAGCCCGGGCCATGCGCCGTCGCCGAGCGTGACGCCGCAGCTCCAGTCGTCGGCAAAGGGCGCGGCGACGCCGCCGGTGGTGATGCGCACCTCGATATCAGGCTCCTGCTTGCGGAAATCCGCGAGGTGCGGGATCAGCCAGCGCATCGCAAAAGTCGGGCCGACGCCGATGGTCAGCACGCGCAGATTCGCCGGCGCGGTGACCTGCGCGGTGAGGCTCGCCAGCGCATCGAAGATCGGCGTCAGCCCGCTTTGGTAGGTGCGGCCGGCTTGCGTCAGCGCCAGCTTGTTGGCCTTGCGCTCGAACAGGGCGACGCCGAGCCGCTCTTCCAGCAGATGCACCATGCGGCTGATCGCGGCCGGCGAGACGTTGAGCTCGGCGCCCGCCGCGGCAAAGCTGCCGCTGCGCGCGGCGGCCTCGAACGCCTTGATGCCGTTGAGGAAGAGAAGCCTGCGCAAAGCTAGTGGTCCGATTTTAACATTCGCATTGTCTCTCAGCATGCATCTTTGCGAATGTTAAAATCAAAGGACCACTAGGAATTTAAGTTTGGTGGTGGAGCTTTGGATTTGACATTCGCTTACTAACCCGCGGCAAGCGCTGAGCGAATGTCAAATCCGCTCCACCACAGCCTCAGGAAAGCTGATGCTGGGGCAAGATAACTCCGTTTGCGCGAATGACGCAAGCGAGGCAAAAAAGCACAACGGAGATTCTCCATGACGCCGCTGATGATCGCAGCGCTCGGCGCCCTGATGGTGGCGACCGCCTTCCTGTCGGGCCTGTTCGGCATGGCCGGCGGACTGATCCTGATCGGCGTGCTGCTGGCGCTGATGCCGCTGCCGACCGCGATGGTGCTGCACGCCATCACCCAAATGGCCTCGAACGGCTGGCGCGCCTTCCTGTGGCGCGCGCATATCCGCTGGCGGCCGGTCTGCGTCTACCTGATCGGCTGCGCGCTGGCGCTCGGCCTGTGGTCACTCACCAAATACGTGCCGGCCAAGCCGATCGCGCTGCTGATCCTCGGCATCACGCCGTTCCTGGCGCGCTTGCTGCCAAAGGACATCAAGCCCAACCCGGACAGCGTGTGGCAGGGCGCGATCTACGGCTCGATCTGCATGGGCTTGATGCTGATGACCGGCGTGTCCGGGCCGCTGCTCGACACCTTCTTCCTCGGCGGCGATTTCCAGCGGCGCGAGATCATCGCGACCAAGGCGACCTGCCAGGTCGCGAGCCACTTCACCAAGCTGATCTATTTCGGCGGCATCATCGACCAGGCCGCGACGCTCGATCCCGTGCTGGCGGCGGTCGCGGTCGCCGCTTCCATGCTCGGCACCACGCTGTCGCGCCGCGTGCTGGAAGCGATGAGCGACCAGCAGTTCCGCCGCTGGGCCAACCGGCTGATCACCACCGTCGCCGGCTACTACGTTCTCTATGGCGGCTGGCTGCTGCTGGCGCAGCGTTCGGTGGCCTCAAACTGAAGGACGATGGCGATGCGCGACGCCGATCCGCTGGTGCTCGATTTCGTCGAATGGATCGCGCGCGAGCCCCGCGCCTATTCCGAGGTGATCGGCGCCTGGAAGACCTCATGCCCGCGGCTGACGATCTGGGAAGACGCGGCGGAAGGCGGCTATGTCGCGCGCGAGAGCGTCGCCGGCGTCGGTCTCGTCGTGACGGTCACCGCCGACGGCGAGACGTTTTTGCGGGCGCACGGCCGCATCAGCCAGGGTACGACGACGCGTCGCAGCTAGGTGTGCACCCGGTCAAACGACGTGAACCGGCGCAACGCAAAGTAAATCGCGATCGGCGGCAGGGAATAAACCAGCGCGACCGCCATCATGTAGTTCCATGGGGCCTCGTCGCTGTCGAAGAACTGATCGATGGCCGCCGCCACGGTCATGTTGCGCGTCGATGACAACAGCATGAACTGGTAGAGGTAGTCGTTCCATGCCAGCAACAATGCATAGACCCCCACCGCTGCGAGCGCCGGTGTCATCAGTGGCAGGTAGATGCGCAGATAGATCTGGACCGGTGAAGCTCCATCTATCCTGGCGCACTCGTCGAACTCCATCGGCAGCAGCTTGCCGTATTGATGCAGGATCAGGATGGCGTATGGCGTGGCGAACGCGACATAGGCGGCAATCGCCGCCCAGAGGCTGTCGGAGAGCCCGTAGACATGCATGACATGGACGTACGGGATGATCAGGATGGCCGTCGGCAGCATGTAGGTCAGTAGCGCTGCGTCGCCGATCAGCTGACCGCGACGAAGCCGCATCCGTCCGATCGCAAAGCTGGCGAGCGAGCCGATGGCCACCGTGAGCACCATGGTGGCAAGGCCGAGAAATATGCTGTTGCCGAACTGATGCCAGAAATTCTCCAGATACCAGTGATCTTGCGTCCAGATCACACGAAAGCTTTCGAACGACGGCTCCGGCGGCCAGAGGCTGCCGGTGAACTCGCTGCCCTCGTCATCGAGCGCAATGAGCAACATGTTGTAGACCGGCAGCAGCGTCCAGATCAGCAGTACGACGCCAAGGGCCGCACCGGCGATGCCACCGGCAAGCCGGCGTCCGCGGCGATTACGATGGCGCGCGGTGCGATCGGCGGCTACGCGGCTCACGGCGGGTCGATCGGTCATAGTTGCACGCCGGTCCTGTGCAGACGCCGCATCAGGAGGATGACGATGGGGATGACGAGCGGCAAAGCCGACATCATCGCCGCCGCCCCCAGCGCCGGATGGCCAAAGCGCTGAACGCCTCGCGAAAGCCGTAGGTTGCCAGCACCTCCGTGGTGCGCGCGGGCGCGCCCGCAGAGACGAAATGGACGGTCGAAAAATCACCGAGCGTCCAGAGCGTGGAGAGCAGCGTCGCCGCCAGATAGACATTGGCCATCAATGGGAACGTGACATAGACCGTCTGCTGGATGGCGGTCGCGCCATCGACCGCAGCCGCTTCATAGATTTCCTCGCGGGATCGCCAGCCGCGCGCCCAGGAATATCAGTGTCCAGAACGGCAGCCACTTCCAGATATAGGCGACAATGTTGGATGACATTGCCAGGCTTCGTGACACCAGGAACAGCGGACCGTCTGTGCCGGTCACCGCTGACCACAGGCTGTCGAGCAGCCCCCATTGGGACACCAGCATGTAATGCATCGACAGGAAGACGGACAGCGCCGGCAGTGCCCAGGGCAGCAGGAACACGGCCAGCAGCGCCCGAACCCACCAGTGCCGCTGCATGAAGAAGCCGGAGAGCAGGAAGGCAAGAAACATCTTCACGTTCACGCCGATGCAAACGAACAGCAGCGTATTGACGAGTGTGTCGATGTAGCGCGGGTCGGAGAACAACAAGGTGTAGAGTGCCGGCCGGCTGCCCATCCACAGGCCGAACACGACGGGGTAGGCGACGAAGGCTGCGAATACGGCCGCATAGGGAACAACGAAAGCGATTGCCCAGGCGGTCTCCGATCGTTGCAGGCGGAAACGCCAGCGGGGACGGCGCGGCTGCGCGCTGCTCATCGTGCCCCGCAGAGCATCATCCCTTTACGCCGCCCATGGTCAGGCCAGCGGCCATGTTCCGGCGGAACATGTAGTAGATCATCAGCGGCGGCAGCGCATACACGATCGCCGTCGCCATCATCAGATTCCAGGGCGATTCGTCGCTATTGAGGAACTGCGCCAGCGCGACGGCGACAGTCATGCTCTCCGGCGTGGAGAGCATCAGGAAATTGTACAGATATTCGTTCCAGGCGAGCAGCAAGGCATAGGTGCCGACCGCGACCAGCGCCGGCGCCATCAGCGGCAGGTAGATGAACAGATAGATCTGGAGCGGATTCGCCCCGTCGATCCGCGCCAACTCGTCAAGCTCCATCGGGATCGACTTGCCGTACTGCGAGAAGATGAAGATCGCGTACGGCGTGGCGAACGTGGTGATGGCGGCGACCACGGCCCACAAATGGTTGGTCAGGCCGTAAATCTGCATGATCCGGTAGAACGGAATCGCCAGGAACGACGCCGGAATGACATAGGTCATCAGCGCGGCGTTGGTGAGCAGCCAGCCGTTGCGCAGCCGCATCCGCCCCACAGTGAAGCTCGCCAGCGAACCGATCAGCAATGTGAGGAACATCGTCATCAGTCCGACGAAAAAGCTGTTGCCGAATTGATGCCAGAAACGTTCGAGGTACCAGAAGCCTTCGGTGAAGACGACATAGAAGCTGTCCAGCGTCGGGTTCTCCGGCCAGATCGTGCCCGCAAAGATGGCGTCGTGGCTCGAAAGCGCGATGACCGCCATGTTGTAGATCGGCGCCAGCGACCAGACGATCAGCACGATGCCCAGCAAGATGCAGGCGGCGTCCACGGCGCGGCGACGCGCGCGGTAGCGCCACGGCGAAGGACGCCGGATGCGCGCGACGCTCACAGCTGCTGCTCCGACATGCGCAGCTTGCGCATCAGGATGAAGATCAGGGGGATCAGCACCGGCAAGGCGGTCATGACCTCCGCCACTCCGAGACGGGGGAGGGAAACCGTATAGGCATAGCGGATGCCGAGCGTGGCGAGCACCTCGGTCGACATCGCCGGGCCCCCGCCGGAGACGAAGTAGGTGGCATTGAAATCGCCAAGCGCGAAGACGGTATCGAGCAGCACGCAGACGATGTAGAGGTTCGCCATCAGCGGCAGCGTCACATGGGTCAAACGACGCAGGCCGCTCGCGCCGTCGACCGCGGCGGCTTCGTAAAGTTCCTGCGGGATCGCCATGCGACCGGACAACAGGATCAAGGTCCAGAACGGCAGGTTCTTCCAGATATATGCGCCGATGTTGGCGCCGAGCCCCATCCAGCGCGAGTTCAGATAGACCGGGCCGTCGATGCCGGTCAGCTCATACAGCACATTGTTCAGCATCCCCCACTGCCCGTTCAGGAACCAGTGGATCGACATGTAGGCGGGAAGCGCCGGCGTCGCCCAGGGCAGGATGAAGATGACCAGAACCGCTTTGACCCACCATCCCTTGCGCATGAAGAAACCGGACAGCAGGAAGGCCAACGCCATCTTCACGTTCACGCCGATGCCGACGTACAACAGCGTATTGATGACCGCCGTCAGATAGCGCGGATCGTCGAAGAGCTGGCGGTACAGCGCCGGATCGCTGCCCATCCACAGTCCGTAGACAACGGGATAGAGGACAAAGGCAAAGAAGATGGCGACGTAGGGCAGCGCAAACGCGATGGCCCAGATACGGTCGGAGCCATAAAGGCTGCCGCGCCGAGGGCGCCGCTTGATCGCGACGGTCGTCAGACGCTGTCCAGCCGGAAGCGCAGTTATGCTCATGTGGCCCTCATGAGGCTGTCAGAACGTGACAGCCGAGAAAATCGCCTCCGCTCGCTTGAACGCCTTGTCGATCGCCTGTTCCGGCGTCATGCCGTTCTTGATGACGTCGGCATGCGCCTGGCCCCAGAGCTGCTCGGCGCTGACCTGGCCCCAGGCCGGGTTGAACCCTTCGTAGTTCGACGTCGTCGGCCCGAGCACCGCCTCGGTCACATAGGGAGCGCGATGCGGGTCCGCCGGATCGAGCCACCACGGATCATCCTTGACGATCTGCGGCATCGCCGGCACCCACCGTCCAAGGCCGACCTTCAAATTGTCGTTCATGACCTTCGGCTGCATCCAGTACTTCATCAGGTCCTTGGCGACCTCGACGTTTTTCGCTCCCTTCGGGATGAAGCCGCCGCCGGCATTGACCTGCGCCGCCATCGGCTGGCCGTCGTTGCCGTTGGGCAGGCCCATGGTGACCACGTCATGCATGTACGCCTGCGTGTCCTTGATCATCGCGAGCTCAGTCGAGATCGTGCCGTCGAAGTCGGCGATGAACACCTTTTCGTGGAAGGCGTTGTTGTCGTCCGCATCGTTCCAGCTCAACGCCTCGGGCGGCACATAGCCCTGCTTGTAGGCATCGGTCAGGTAGGCGACGGACTTGATCGCCGCTTCGCGCACCTTCGGGTCGTCGGTGTGCAACTTGCCATCCGGCGTGACCATCGTGCCGCCGTTGGCAATCACGAAGGCCGCGAACAGGCCGTTACCGTCGTTAGGCCCGACCGTGGTGACTTGCAGGCCAAGCGCATAAATCTTGCGCATGCCCTTGCCGCGGAGTTCCTTCTGCGCCGGCTTGAAGAAGTCCCAGAACGCATCCCACGTCTTCGGCGCATCGGACAGTTTCAGGCCGGCCTTCTCGACCAGGCTGCCCCAGATATGGAAGGGGATGCAGGCCTGCTTGATCGGCGCCAGATAATAGCTGTGGGCTTTTGCGGTCTTGTTGTAGAAAGTGGAGCATTCCCTGGCCGTCTTCGAAAGCTGCGCTTCGTAAGGCTTAACGATGTCGCTGACATCAACCAGCTTATCGTCAAACGCGTTCTGCGGAATGATGGACTGCGGTGCGTCCATGAAGACCAGATCGGGGACGTCGCCACTGGTCAGCGCGGAGACCGTCTTCTGGTTCTGCGCCTGGAACGGCATGATGCTGTAGTCGAGCGTATTGCCGCTCGTCTTCATGTAGTCCGCAGCCAATTGCTTGAAGGCGTCGTCCTCCGCCTTCACGAACCCCTGGTTGACCCAGACGGTCGCCGTCGTTGCGGCAGCATTGGCGATGTACGGTTTACCCAGCGTGGCCGCCGCAGCGACTCCAAGGGAGCCGCGCAGTACGAATCTCCGGCTATACTTGCCCATTGCCATCACCCTCCCGGTAGGAAAGGGCGCCTTTTCGAAGGCGCTCCAAGTCTTGTTGGTATGATGTAGGAAAACAGCCTGCGTTGATGTTCGCAAACGGCCTATGTGAAGTCAATGACGGTGGTTCGGGTTTCAACTCAGCAGAAAGTCGCTGCGGGTTTTGTGCTGCGCGAAAGGACCGGCTTTGTCCGCTCCTCGGGATCCATGAATGTGTGCACGCTGACGAATATCGGCCGCGTCATCGCGCGCGATCACATTCGCGCGCGAGCGATTGACTCGTGCCGGGCGCGAGCGCAACCTTCATGCATCCGCATCCTTTTCGCGATGCGCACCAATCAAATCCTACAGCAGGAAGCGTCCGCCATGATCGACCTCTATTACTGGTCCACGCCGAACGGCCACAAGATCACGATGTTCCTCGAAGAGACCGGACTGGAGTACAAGTTTTTCCCGGTCCAGATCGGCAAGGGCGAGCAGTTCAAGCCGGAGTTTCTGGCGGTCGCGCCGAACAACCGCATTCCCGCCATGGTCGATCACGCAGCCGAAGGGCGGCGGCAAGCCGATCTCGATCTTCGAGTCCGGCGCGATGCTGCTCTATCTCGCCGAGAAGACCGGCAAGTTCATCCCGTCCGATCTCCACGGCCGCTATGACGTGATCCAGTGGACGTTCTGGCAGATGGGCGGGCTCGGCCCGATGGCCGGACAGAACCACCACTTCCGCAACTATGCGGTCGACAAGCTGCAATACGCCATCGACCGCTACGTCAACGAGACCAACCGTCTCTACGGCGTGCTCAACAAGCGGCTTGCCGATCGCGCGTTCATCGCCGGCGAGTATTCGATCGCCGACATGGCCTGCTATCCCTGGGTGGTGCCGTACAAGAACCAGGGCCAGGACATCGAGCAGTTCCCGCATCTGAAGCGCTGGCTCGAGACCATCAAGGCGCGGCCTGCGACCGAGCGCGCCTATGCCAAGGCGAAAGAGGTCAATCCGAATTTCGGCCAGCCCGTCAACCGCACCGAAGAAGAGCGACGCATCCTGTTCGGGCAGACCGCGGCGGTGGTGCGGTAGCGCGCGCGCCGTCATTGCGAGGAGCGCAGCGACGAAGCAATCCACATCTCCGCTTGGGGCACCATGGATTGCTTCGCTTCGCTCGCAATGACGATTTAGTGACCGCGCACTATCGCGCAACTGCTTCCGCCGCCTTGCGCAAACAGTCGCGGCACAGGCAGTCCTCGCCTTCGACCGGCATCGGCAACCGCGCGGTTTCCGTGGCACACCAGCAATCTCCGCCCACATTGCAGGAAAATTCCGTCCCGCAACGGGGGCAGGCGAGGCGGCGAGGTGAATCTGTCCGATCGTTCATGACGGCACTTTAAGGAAAGCGGTCCGGATTTTCATGCCGGGTTCATCTCGAACGGCGGTATAGTCCCGCGCTACACTGGTGTGGCGGGGCAGAAGTCCGCATCGTTCCCGCAGCAATTTCTTCATGCGGACTTCTGAACCAAAGCCACACCAGAATCAATAAGTAGCTAGTGTCCTTCGATTCCGAAGTTCGCAAGACGGACTCGCCGCGAAATGATGCGAACTTCGGAATCGGGACACTAGCGCGCAAAGGGAAATCCGGAAACTCACCATGGCCCGCGATTTGCTCACCGCGCTGGTTGCGCTCAATCGCTTCGGCTTCGGCGCGCGCGGCGGCGCCTCCGGCGATTTCGTCAACGCCGCCTCCGATCCGCGCGGCTTCGTCAAGGCCGAATTGAGCCGGCCCAACGGGGCGCTGCTGGAAGTGCCGGGACTGCAGCCGACGCCGGTGCTGGCGACAGCCATTTTTGAATATCAATTCGAACAACAGCAGGCGCGCGCGGCTGCGGCGAAGGCCGGCGCGCCGGCGGCGACCGAGGGTCCACCACAGACGGTTCCCGATACCAAACAGCCGCAGCGGCGGAATTTGTCGTTGTCCGATCTTGCGCAGCAGATATCGCCGAAAGAGCCGGCGATGCAAAGCGCGGCCAATGCGAACGGCAGTCCGTCGCCGCCACCCGAGACGATGACGCCAACGACTGCCCCGCCAAAACCGGCGCCGCAGCAACTCAACGTCATCCAGAAGACGTTTCGCGCCGAGGCGCTGGCGCGCATCCAGCGCGCGGCGCTGGCCGAATGCGGCTTCGTCGAGCGGCTGGTCGTGTTCTGGTCCAACCATTTCTGCATCTCCGCGGGCAAGGGCGGGCTGGCGCGGATGTGGGCGGGCTCGTTCGAGCGCGAGGCGATCCGCCCTCACGTGCTGGGCCGTTTCGCCGACATGGTCAAAGCGGTCGAGCAGCATCCGGCGATGCTGTTCTTCCTCGACAACCAGCAATCGCTCGGTCCGGACTCGCGCGCCGGCATCAACCGCAACCGCGGCCTCAACGAAAATCTCGCGCGCGAGATCATGGAGCTGCATACGCTCGGCGTCGGCGGCGGCTACACCCAGGACGACGTCACCTCGCTGGCGCGAATCATTACCGGCTGGACCTATGCCGGCCGGCAAGGGCAGCTTGGCGCGCCCGGCGCATTCGTCTTCAACGCCAATGCGCATGAGCCCGGCGCGCAGCGCGTGCTCGGCAAGGTCTACAATGCCGGCGGCGTCGAGCAGGGCGAGGCGGTGCTCGCGGACATCGCGCGCCATCCCTCCACCGCGAAATTCATCGCGACCAAATTCGTTCGCCACTTCGTCGCCGACGATCCGCCGCCGGCGCTGGTCGCGCGGCTGCAGGATGTCTTCACCAAAACCGACGGCGACCTGAAAGCGCTGGCGATCGCGCTGGTCGACTCGAATGAAGCCTGGACCGCGCCGATCGCCAAGATGCGCAGTCCTTACGAATATCTGATCGCGACCGCGCGCATCCAGGCGCGCGTGCCTGAGGATCCCGGCGGCGTGCTGGGCGGTCTCAACGTGCTCGGCCAGCCGCTGTGGTCGCCCGCGGGTCCGAACGGTTTTCCCGACAGCAATGCGGCATGGGCCGCGCCCGAAGGCATGAAACTTCGCCTCGATATCGCCTCGCAGGTCGCTTCGCGCATGAACAACAACATCGATCCGCGCGAACTGCTCGAGCTCGCCGCTGCCGATGCCGCATCGGAGGAGACCCGCCGCACCATCGAGCGCGCGGAGTCGCGTCAGCAGGCGATGGCGATCCTGCTGATGTCGCCGGAATTCCAGAGGAGATGACGATGGATTGTGGTCATACATCGTTGGTGACGTCGCGGCGCGCGCTGCTGCTCGGGGCTGCGTCCTTTGCCGCCTGGGCCTATTTGCCGAAATTCGCCCGCGCGGCCGACGGCCGCGATCCCCGCCTGATCGTGGTGATCCTGCGCGGTGCGCTCGACGGGCTCGCCACCGTCGCGCCGCTCGGCGACCCCGATTATGCCGGCCTGCACGGCTCGATCGCGCTGACGGCTGACGGCCCGCATCCCGCGACGAAGCTCGACTCGTTCTTCGCGCTGCATCCGTCGATGCCGGAATTTGCGCGGATGTATCGCGACAACCACGCCGCAATCGTTCACGCGGTGTCGACGCCCTATCGCGACCGCTCGCATTTCGACGGTCAGGACGTGCTGGAAAGCGGCTATTCCGGGCCCGGCCGGGTGCAATCCGGCTGGCTCAATCGTGCGCTGGAAAGTCTGCCGAAGGGCGATCGCGTGACGAGCGCGCTCGCGGTCGGGCCGACCACGCCGCTGGTGCTGCGCGGCGCCGCGCCGACCGTCGGCTGGGCGCCGGTGGCGCTGCCGCAGGCCGATGACGACACCGCGATGCGGCTGGTCGAGCTTTATCGCCATCGCGATCCCGCGCTCGCGACCGCGCTGTCGCAAGGCCTGCAGCTGGAGAAGGCCGCGCAAGGCGACGACATGAAGCCGAAGCCCGGCGGCAATGCGATCGCGGCGATGCGCCAGGTGGCGCGCGGCGCCGCCAAGCTGATGGCGGCCGACGACGGCCCACGCATCGGCGCGCTCGCCTTCGACGGCTGGGACACCCATGCCAACGAAGGCGGCCCGGTCGGCCGGCTCGCGCAATTGCTGTCCGGTCTCGACGGCGCGCTGGCGGAATTCGAAAGCGGACTCGGCGCGCACTGGCGCGACACCGCTGTCGTGGTCGCGACCGAATTCGGCCGCACCGCGCGGATCAACGGCACCGAAGGCACCGATCACGGCACCGGCACGATTGCGCTATTGGCGGGCGGCGCGATCAAGGGCGGCCGCGTGATCGCGAACTGGCCGTCGCTGAAG
Source organism: uncultured Alphaproteobacteria bacterium (assembly GCA_963732085.1). Lineage (GTDB taxonomy): Bacteria > Pseudomonadota > Alphaproteobacteria > Rhizobiales > Xanthobacteraceae > Bradyrhizobium. Next base: position 22,561 of record CAVSYJ010000007.1, read on the forward strand.
CCGGCAAGCCTTTATCAGGGCCGCGACCTGATGCCGACCACGGATCTCCGCGCCGTCATCAAGGGCGTGTTGGCCGATCATCTGGGATTGAGCGAGCGCGTGCTGGCGGAGACGGTGTTTCCGGATAGCGCCGCGGCGAAACCGATGAAGGGGTTGGTTGGGTAGCGCCGTATTCTGGCTTAACCTCTCCCCGTTCTTACGGGGAGAGGTCGCATCGCATCGAAAGATGCGATGCGGGTGAGGGGCATGGCATGCGCGGTCCAGATCGGAAGATGATCAGAATCGCAAGACGGCTGCGCGGTAACCAAACCGACATGGAAACGGTTCTATGGAATCGTATTCGCAATCGGCAAATCGATGGTCATAAGTTCTCGAGGCAAGTCCCAATCGGCCCTTACGTCTGTGATTTCGTCTGTAGAGAGAAGAACCTCGTCATCGAAGTTGACGGAGGACAGCATGCGGAGTTGGTCACCGATGCTGTCCGCGATGCATACCTGATTGCTGAAGGCTATCGCGTTCTTCGATTTTGGAACAACGATGTGCTCGGCAATCTCGAAGGTGTGCTGACAACAATTCAGGCCGAATTGCGAGGATAGATGCCCCTCACCCCAACCCTCTCCCCGTAAGAACGGGGAGAGGGAGTGAGAGAGCCATGCCCCTCACCCGGAGCATCGCTTCGCGCTGCTCCGACCTCTCCCCGGAAAGGGCGGGGAGAGGTTAGCACTAGCCGTTTGTGATCCCGTCGATCTCCGCCATGTCCTCCTTGGTCAGATGCCAGGCGATCGCCTTGACGTTCTGCTCGACCTGCTCGACGCGCGTGGCGCCGGCAATCACGCTCGACACCTGCGGCCGCGCGGCGAGCCACGAGAACGCAAGCTCCAGCATGGAATGGCCGCGCGATTTCGCGAAGGCGTGCAGCTTCTCGACGATCTCCTCGTTGCGATCAGTGACATAACGGTCGCGCAGCCGCGCGATCTTGCCGAAGCGCGTATCCTCCGGCGCGGCCTCGCCGCGCTTGTACTTGCCGGTGAGCAAGCCGCTCGCCAGCGGGAAGAACGGCAACAGGCCGAGATTATATTCCTGTGCGGCAGGGATCAGGTCCTTCTCGATGTCGCGCACCACGAGGCTGTATTCGTCCTGGCAGGAGACGAATCGGCCGACATTCATCGCGCGCGCCACGTGCTCGGCCTCCGCGATGCGCCACGCCGGGAAGTTCGAATTGCCGATATAGCGGACCTTGCCGGAGCGCACGAGATCGTCGAGCGTCCGCATGGTCTCCTCGATCGGCGTCAAGGAATCGTAGTCGTGCTGCTGATAGAGATCGATGTAGTCGGTCTTCAGCCGCTTCAGGCTCGCTTCCACCGCTTCCATGATGTAGCGGCGCGAGGCGCCCTGCTTGGTGCCGTCGTTCGACATCGCCTTGGAATATTTCGTCGCCAGCACGATGTCCTTGCGGCGGTCGCCGAGGACTTGACCGAGTATGGTCTCGGAGCCGCCCATGTTGGCGTAGATGTCGGCGGTGTCGAACAGCGTGATGCCGAGGTCGATCGCCTTGTGGATCACCTTGCGCGAGGCTTCGAGATCGATGCGCATGCCGAAATTGTTGCAGCCGATGCCGACCGCCGAGACGCGCAGGCCGGAGCCGCCGAGATTGCGAATTTCCATGAGGGATGTCCGTGCAGGGCAAAAGGGCGGCCATTGTGGCGCGCCCGCCCTTCAGCCGCAAGGTGTGGCCTTACCATGCGCGATCTACCGAGCCGGCTCGGCCGGCCCGGTAGCTACGCGGAACGCAGGTCCACAAAAAGATGCGGCCCCGGTCAGACGCGGCGACTGACAGGGACCGCTGGGGCGCTTGATCTGTGACGGGGGGCCTGATCAGACGCAGGCGTAACCTAAGCGGGCTTTGTTACGTGGCGGTGACAGGTTTATTTATCCACAGGGCTGCGAGAGCCCAAAAACAAGGGTTTTGCGTCGCTCGGTACCGTCGCTCCCGCGGCGGGCGCGATATCCACAGGCCGGAAGCCCTAGACGTCCTTGCGATAGACGATGAAGCCGAGATGCGCGGCGACCTTGTCGTAGAGCAGGCGCGCGGTGGCGTTGGTCTCGTGGGTCTGCCAGTAGACGCGCGAAGAGCCGGCCGCCTTCGCCTCGCGATAGACGCGCTCGATCAGCGCGCGGCCCACGCCCTTGCCGCGTGCGGCTTCCGACGTGAACAGGTCCTGCAGATAGCAGACCGGCTCGATCAGCGTGGTGCTGCGGTGATAGAGATAGTGCGTGAGCCCGAGCAGCTCGCCGCCGCTTTCCGCGACCAGGCCGTGCACCGGCTCATAGCCATCGAAGAAACGCGACCAGGTGGTGTCGGTGATCTCACGCGCCAGCGCGGTCGGACCGGAGCGGCCGTAGAACGCGTTATAGCCGTCCCACAGCGGCAACCATTTGTCGAAGTCGTCACGCCTGACGAAGCGGACGGTGAGGTTATCGGACATCTCATATCTTTCACGTGCGCGGAATCGTCGTCCTCAATACGGACTCCTCGCATCGCGATCAACGAAATTTGCGGATTCATTCCGTCGTCATGCCCGGCCTTGAGCCGGGCATCCACGTCTTTGGTGACGCGTGCAAGAAAGACGTGGATGGCCGGGACAAGCCCGGCCATGACGAACCATGAGGGTGGGACGTCTACTCCGCCGCGCGGAGCGAACGCGCCAGCCCGCGGTCGCCGCCACGCAGCGCGCGATAATAGTCCGCGCTGCCGGGGTCGTCGGAGTGGCGCACCAGCTCGGTCACCGGCGTATAGCTCAGCATGCGCCCGCCGTCGGGCAGCGCGGTGCAGGAGAAGCGCAGCACCCGGCCGTCGGCGAGATTGATGTTGATCGGCGTGGAGTCGCCCGTGCGCATCATTTCCATGCGGCGCGCGATGAAGGCGTTGAGCTCGTCGGCCGGCATCTCCCAGGCGCCGGTGTCGCGGCCGTGATACATCAGCGCGATGAAGGGCAGTTTGGCGTCGGCCTTGTCGTCGGGCAGCGCGAAGTAGTTGCGGAAGGCGCGGTTGATGAACTCGGCGCGGGTGTCGGCGTCGAGCAGCACGATGCCGATGTCGACCTCGTCGAGCGCGGCCGACAGGCGGCCGGCGGTGGCGTGATAGGTGCGTTCGAGCGCGAACGCATCGACCATCCGCTGCCGCAACAGCCCGGTGATGCCTGCGGTGCCGCCCGCGGTGATCGCGAGCATCGCGAGCCGGATCAGATCGACGGTATCGTAGCCGGGAACGGCGCGGTGATCGAGAAAGAACACCGCTGATCCGACGATCGCGATGGCGGCGCTCACCGAGGCGGACCGGATACCGCTGAGCGATCCCGCGAAGGCGACGATGCAGACCAGCAGCGGCGCCGGGTTGGGAACGCCGACGACGCGCCGATCGATCAGGATCGCGGTCAGCGCCGTCGCCGCCGCGAGTGCCGGACCTGCGATGGTGCGCCAGTCGAACCGCATGCTCGTCCCTCAGTCGCAATCATTGGAGCGCCTCAAAGGTGACCAATCATTGCGCAAGCGGAGAAGTTTGCCCCGGTCCGGCTAAGAAGCCGTTGACGTGGAATGACCAACTTTCAGAACTGTTGGGTCAAATTGCGCGCGCCTTCCGCGCGAACCGCTTAGAGCGGCATCGCCATGCTGGCCTTCATCGACAATGCGGCAATGAAAACCGCAAGGCAGAGCGAAAAGGCACCGAAGGCGAGCGATGCCGCAACCGCATCGATCAATCGGGGCGAGGCGACGTTGGCGCTGTGGCTGCTAAAGCCGTGCGCGCTGGACGAGCGTATCATGGCGATAATCCCTGGAGACGGCGGCCGAATCAGCCGCGCGATTTGAGCGAACCATCGCGACGACCGCCGGCAATATTGCGGCAGTTCCGCGCCGGATTCGCCGCAAGTGTTAATGGCCGTTAACGATTAGGCAGATCTATCCCTCATCCTGAGGAGCTTGCGCAGCAAGCGTCTCGAAGGATGTGGCCATCGCGGGGGCCTCATGGTTCGAGACGCGCGAAGACGCGCTCCTCACCATGAGGATGATCATGCCCCGGCCGCGATGCTCGCCTGGTCGTCGATCTCTTCCGCGCGCCAGTCCATCGCGACAAAGCCGGGCGACCGCTCGACGCGCCTGAGCCAGGCGCGGATCGCAGGGAAGGTCGAGAGATCGAAGTCGCAGCGGTCGGCGACATGGGTGTAGCCATAGAGCGCGATGTCGGCGACGGTGAGTTGGTTGGCGGCGAAGTAGTCGTGGGTCTTGAGGTGATTTTCCATCACCTGCAGCGCCGCATAGCCGCGCTCCATCCAGTCTTCCAGCGCATGCGTTTGCAGGGTGCGGCCGCCGCGCACCAGCGCCAGCCAGAAATAGGCCGCGCCGATATTCGGCTCCAGCGCATGCTGTTCGAAGAACATCCATTGCAGCGCTTCGGCGCGCTCGATGCGCGATTCCGGCGACAGCGAGGTGCCGTTGGCGACGTACCACAGGATGGCGTTGGATTCGGCGATGTAGCGCCCTGGCTCAACTTCCAGAAGCGGCACATGGCCGCTCGGATTCTTGGCGATGAAATCCGGCGTCCGGCTTTCGCCGCGCAGGATGTCGATCTCCACGACGTCGTAGGGCGTGTTCAACAGCGCCAGCGCAAGGCGGACCTTGTAGCTGTTGCCTGAACGCTGCATCGAATAGAGCTTGTACAATTGGTCGATTCCCCGAGGGCACGTCGTTGGGTCGAGCCTTGTTACCCCACAACCCGGCTAAACAATGATGCCGCCCAGCGTGCGCCGCAAGGGTACGGGTTCGGAAAAAATCTAAAACTTCTACCGCAGTGCAAACATGCGGAAGATTCTTCTTCCGGACAGGGAAATAATCGACATCACGCCCGCGCGATGTGCGGTGCTGAAACCTTGGCGCCCTCGCGATCGAGCAATGCACGCTTCAGGGTGAAACCGTAGAGCGCGAGCATCACGATCAACCCCAGGGGGATTCCGGTTGCGCCAGCGATGCCGCGCGACAGCAGCGGCACGATCCAGGCGGCCGCGAGCAGGCTGATCTCGTAGTCGCGGAAGCCGCGCGCGAAGCCATGGCGTGCGAGGAAGGCAATGGCGACGGCGAGCACGACGAGGTCGTAGTCGAGTACGTAGGGTGTCGCGAGCAGGCTTGCGGTCGCGAGCGCCGACGCTTTCAGCTCGAAGGCAGCGTCGCTGTGCCAGAGCCAGGCCAGCGTGCTGGCAAGCGTCACCGCGAGCGCGGTCTGAATTGCATAGGCGGTCTTGATGTCGGCGCCCCAGTTGCGCGCCGCGGAGAAGATCGACTGGATCTTCTCCCAGCCGGTGCCGCCCTGTTCGAGCACGATGGTTTGCGTGAAGGTCATGGAGTCGATGAAGGCGTGCCAGACTTCCGCCCCGAGGCCAGCGAAGCTGATCGTAACGAGCGCGGCGATGGTCGCAATCGCCGCCGCGATCGTGTGCCAGCGCTGGCTTGCGAGCAGCGCGATCGGAATCAGCACGCCGAATTGCGGCTTGTAGGCGAGCAGGCCGATCAGCACGCCCGCGAGCCATGGCCGGCGATCCAGCAACTGCAGTGCGCCGCCGAGCAGCGCCGCCGTGAGGAATCCGTTCTGGCCGTGACCGGCATTGACGAACACCGCGGGGAAGGCGGTTGCGATCAACAATGTCTCTGCGCGCGGCAGGATGGCGCGGATGGCGGCGAGATAGGCCGCGAGACTCGCCGCCAGCCACAGCGCCAGTCCCCAGGCGTAGGGAAGAGCGGCGACAAGAAACGCGATGGCAAAGAAGAACGGCGGATAGTGCCAGCCGAAGAACGGCACTTCGCGCCCGCCGAAGGTGGCCTTCTCGGCGGCATGCTGAAGCGCGGGATCATAGGCGTCCGCCGGCTTGCCCTGCCAGGTCAGTTCGCCCGCGGCATAGACGTTGGAGAAGTCGGTGCCGACAGGCTTGCCGTTGCGGTCGATCAGTCCATCCGAGATCGCGATCCAGCCGGCCATGGCGACGACGGCGATCGCGAGCAGGATCAGGCTGTAGCCGCGCGCGCGCGCGGCCGTCAGCCAGTCGCCGGATCGAACGCTCTGCCAGATATGAGTCATTTCGGCGCGGAATTTGGATAAATGTTGCGCCACGCTAGGCCGGCGCCCTTTAACGTTCCCTAAAGTTTTCCCGCTTGGAGCAAAGCTTCTTGCGATGCAGCGGCGCTGGCTTTAGGGTCGGTCATTCCCTCACAAAGAGTCGTGGCCACCCACGGGTTCGCCACGCCTGCAAGGAGACGATGATGCCGTTCCTGTCCGCCGCGCTCGACCGTGTGAAGCCGTCCGCAACGATTGCGGTCACGGATAAAGCACGCGCGCTGAAAGCGGCGGGACGCGACGTCATCGGCCTCGGCGCCGGCGAGCCGGACTTCGACACGCCCGCCAACATCAAGCTGGCGGCGATCCATGCCATCGAGGCGGGCAAGACCAAGTACACCGCCGTCGACGGCATTCCGGAGTTGAAGGATGCCGTGATCGCCAAGTTCCAGCGCGAGAACGGTCTCTCGTACAAGCCGAACCAGGTCATCATCGGCACCGGCGGCAAGCAGGTGCTGTACAACGCGCTGATGGCCACCATCAATCCGGGCGACGAGGTGATCATCCCCGCGCCCTATTGGGTGAGCTATCCCGAGATGGTGGCGCTGGCCGGCGGCGAGCCGGTATCGATCGTCTGTACGGCCGAGCACGGCTTCAAGCTGCAGCCGGGCGACCTGGAAAAGGCGATCACAGCGAAAACCAAGTGGATCATCCTCAACTCGCCGTCGAACCCGACCGGCGCGGCCTACACGCGCGCCGAGCTGAAGGCGATCACCGATGTGCTGGTGAAGCATCCGCATGTCTGGGTCATGACCGACGACATGTACGAGCACCTCGTCTATGACGACTTCGTGTTCACGACGCCGGCACAGGTCGAGCCGAAGCTTTACGATCGCACCTTGACGGTGAACGGCGTGTCCAAAGCCTATTGCATGACCGGCTGGCGCATCGGTTATGGCGGCGGCCCGGCCGAGCTGATCAAGGCAATGGCGACCATCCAGTCGCAGTCGACGTCGAACCCGTCGTCGATTGCGCAGTGGGCGGCGGTCGAGGCGCTGAACGGTCCGCAGGACTTCATCCCGGTCAACAATCAGGCGTTCAAGGAGCGTCGCGACCTCGTCGTCTCCATGCTCAACCAGGCCAAGGGCATCGATTGTCCGCGGCCGGATGGCGCGTTCTATGTCTATCCGTCCTGCGCGGGCACGATCGGCAAGAAAGCGCCGTCGGGCAAGGTGCTCGCCAACGACGAGGACTTCGTCACGGAGCTGCTGGAGAACGAAGGCGTTGCCGTCGTGCAGGGCACGCCGTTCGGACTTGGCCCGGCGTTCCGGATTTCCTACGCCACCAAGAACTCCGACCTCGAAGAGGCCTGCAAGCGCATCCAGCGCTTCTGCGGGAATCTGAGATAGTCAAATCAAAACCGGCATCGCCCGCCTTAAGTTTTGATGGCTTCTTCAGGAAGCGCCTTGTTTAGGACACGGCGCTTCCTTCCTGTCTCGCCGCCTTTTCAATTTCGCGGAGACAGACCATGCGACTTTCCATTCTCTTCATCGCCGCCGCTGCGCTCGTTGGCACCGTTGCCGGCGCACAGGCGGTTCCGGCCGTGCAGGCGGGCGTCCTCGAATGCCGCGGCGGACAGAATGTCGGCTTTGTCGTGGGTTCCGTCGCTAACCTCGAATGCGTGTTCCAGAGCCCCGGCCGGCGGCCCGAGGCCTATGTTGCGACCGTGCGGCGCATCGGCATCGATCTCGGCGTCACCGCGCAAACGCAATTCATCTGGGCCGTTAACGCACCAACCACGCGGCTCGGCTTTGGCGAACTCACCGGCACCTATGGCGGCGTCGGCGCCAATGCGTCGATCGGCATCGGCGGCGGCGGCAACTTCCTGGTCGGCGGTCCGCGCAATGCCTATGCGCTGCAGCCGATCAGCGTGCAGGGCCAGACCGGATTGAATGTCGCGGCGGGCATTGCCGGCATCGAGCTCGAGCCAGTCGGCTTCGGCCACCGCGGCCGCTGGCACCACCGCCGTCACGGATGACGAATGAATTAACTGAATTCGATCTGAGGCCCGCGCAAGGCGGGCCTCTTTCATTTGCGGCTTGCGCGCATTGTTGTGGCATAGAAAAGCAGACTTGCATCACACCTTTGTTTCGGAGTTTTCTCATGCGCCGTTTAGTCGCCCTCGCCGGGATCGCCGCGACCTTGCTCGTTTCGAGCGCTTACGCGCAAGCCCCGATGAACCGCGTGCGGGTCGGCGTGCTCGAATGTCGCGGCGGCGCCAGCATCGGCTTCGTGGTCGGCTCGGTCACCAATCTCGGCTGCGTGCTGCGCGTCGAGGGCTTTCCCGAAGACCGCTACATCGCGACCATCCGCAAGGTCGGCCTCGATCTCGGCATTACCGCGGAGACCGCGCTGGCCTGGGGCGTGTTCGCGCCGGTCGCACAGCTTGCGCCGGGCGATCTCACCGGCACTTATGCCGGCGCGCAGGGCAGCGCCTCGCTCGGCGTCGGTGTCGGCGGCAATGTGCTGGTCGGCGGCTCCAACAATACCATCGCGCTGCAGCCGCTCAGCGTGCAGGGTTCGGTCGGTGTCAACCTTGCCGCCGGTCTGGAAAGCCTGGAACTCAGCCCGGGACGTTAATTCTTCTCCCTCTCCCCGCTCTTGCGGGGAGAGGCGTAGGCGGCCTATGGCCGCCGTCCTCCCTTTATTTGAAGAACGCCGATGCGATGCATCGGCTATGGGTGAGGGGCCTCTATCCGGTGAGCACCTTGCGAGTGGTTGATGTCGTGCCTCGCCCCTCACCCGGATCGCATCTTCGATGCGACGTAGCCGAAGCTTCGCTTCGGCGTTCTTAATTCAAAACGGCCGCCGAAGGCAGCCTATGCCTCTCCCCATAAAGAATGGGGAGAGGTTTAAGTGACGATGCACCGCAGCGACATTTTCCCGCTTGCCAAAATCCGGGAGCAGGCAGAGCATTGATGCTTGCCGACCCAATCAAGGGCCGAGCTCCAGATACAGGAGGCGGCGAATGGGACAAGACGTCAGAAGTCCCCGCGGTCCACGGTGCATCGCACTGGTGGGCCCTTTCCAAAGCGGTAAAACCACCCTTCTAGAAGCGATATTGGCGCGCACGGGCGCGATCCCCCGCGCCGGCTCCGTCGACAGCGGCACCTCCGTCGGCGATTCCAGCGCCGAAGCCCGCCATCACAAGATGAGCGTCGCGCTCACGGCGGCCAGCACCACCTTCATGGGCGAAAGCTACACCTTCATCGACTGTCCGGGCTCGGTGGAGTTCGCCAACGACATGCGCGCGGCGCTGCCCGCGGTCGACGCGGCCATCGTGGTCTGCGAGGCCGACGAGAAGAAGCTGCCGCAGCTCCAGATCATCCTGCGTGAGCTGGAAGAATTGAAGGTCCCGCGCTTCCTGTTCCTCAACAAGATCGACCGCGCCAACAAGCGCATCCGCGAGACGCTGGCGACCTTGCAGCCGGCCTCGCGCGTCCCGCTCGTGCTGCGCCAGATTCCGATCTGGAACGGCGAGCTGATCGAGGGTTTCGTCGATCTCGCGCTGGAGCGCGCCTTCGTCTATCGCGAGCACAAGGCTTCAGAAGTCATCGATCTCGACGGCGGCAATCTCGACCGCGAGAAGGAAGCGCGCTTCTCGATGCTGGAGAAGCTCGCCGACCATGACGACGCGCTGATGGAGCAATTGCTGGAAGACATCCAGCCGCCGCGCGACGCGGTGTTCGACGATCTCGCGCGCGAATTGCGCGAAGGGTTGATCTGTCCGGTGCTGCTCGGCTGCGCGAGCCGCGAGAACGGCGTGCTGCGGCTGTTGAAGGCGCTGCGTCATGAGGCGCCCGGTATTGCGGAGACTGCGAAGCGCCTCGGCGTGAACGGGACCAAGGATGCGCTCGGTTACGTTTTCAAGACGGTGCATCTGCAACACGGCGGCAAGCTGTCGCTGACGCGGCTGCTCTCGGGTCATCTCGACGACGGCGCGACCTTGCAATCATCGTCGGGGGGAGCGGGAAGAATCTCCGCCATCCTCGGCGTCAGCGGCGCGCATGACAGCAAGCGCGCCGGCGGCCGAGGCCGGCGACACGGTTGCGCTCGCCAAGGTCGAGACGATCAAGACCGGCGATACCGTCTCGAACGGCAAGACCGCGCCGCAAGCGCTGGTCGAGGCCGAGGCCGCGGCGCCGGTGCTGTCGATCTCGGTCGCGGCCGCCGACCGCAAGGACGACGTCAAGCTCGGCCAGGCGCTGCTGCGGCTCAACGAGGAGGATCCCTCGCTCACCATGGTGCAGAACGCGCAGACCCACGACACCGTGCTGTGGGGGCAGGGCGAGATGCATCTGCGGGTGGCGCAGGAGCGGTTGCGCGATCGTTTCGGCGTCAATGTCAAATCGCATCCGCCCGCGATCGGCTATCTCGAGACCATCCGCAAGCCGGTCAACAACCAGCGCGGCCGGCACAAGAAGCAGTCCGGCGGTCACGGCCAGTTCGGCGACGTGCTGCTCGACATCAAGCCGCTGCCTCGCGGCGAAGGCATCAAATTCGAGGAGAAGGTGGTTGGCGGGGCGGTGCCGCGCAACTACATCGGCGCGGTGGAAGAGGGCGTCAGGGATGCGATGGCGCGCGGACCGCTCGGCTTCCCCGTCGTCGACGCCCAGGTGACGCTGACCGACGGCTCCTATCACAGCGTCGACTCCTCCGACCTCGCGTTCCGTACCGCGGCGCGTATCGGCGTCAGCGAGGCCTTGCCGAATTGCCAGCCGGTGCTGCTCGAGCCGATCCATGTGGTGGAGATCGTCTGCCCGACCGATGCCACTGCCAGGATCAATGCGATCCTGTCGGCGCGGCGCGGGCAGATCCTCGGCTTCGACACCCGCGAGGACTGGCAGGGCTGGGACTGCGTCCGCGCCATGATGCCGGAAGCGGAGATCGGCGAACTGATCGTCGAACTGCGCTCGGCGACCGCCGGCGCCGGCAGTTTTACGCGTCAGTTCGACCACATGGCCGAAGTGACCGGGCGCACCGCCGACCAGATCATCGCCGCGCATCGCGACGCGGCGTAGCAACAAGGCCGGCAACGGCCGTCGAGGCATCGTGCGGGACCGCACGATGTCTCGCTTGCGTTTGGGGTGCGTTACCCGACCTTATGATGTATTTTACATCACTATACATGTTAAAAGCATCTACTATCATGCGCTGAGGCTAAGCCGTCGTGATCACGTCTTTTCAGATGCGGGCGGGACGGGCGCTGCTCGGGATCGACCAGAAAACCCTGGCCGAACTCGCCGGCGTGTCGCTTCCGACGATCCAGCGGATGGAGGGCTCGACCGGCACCGTCCGCGGCGTCGTGGAAACCCTGATCAAGGTGGTCGACGCCTTCAATCGCGCCGGCGTGGAGCTGATCGGCGAGCATGCGCGCAGCGACGATGGCGGACGCGGCGTGCGATTTAAGCAGCCGGGACCGCCGCGCCAAATCGACGGCGTACGGGCGATGAGCATCGCGACGCGAACCTGCGGGCAAGCTGCATCCGCACCGTCAGCCGACCTTTGCCGAGCTCTATTCGCCAAAGCTGCTCACGGTGCTGCGCGAGGGTTACGGCCTCGCCGATTTCCGCGCCGATATCGTCGCGGGCCTGACGGTGGCGATCGTCGCGCTGCCGCTGTCGATGGCGATCGCGATCGCGTCGGGCGTGACGCCGGACCGCGGACTCTTCACCGCCGTGGTCGGCGGCTTCATCGTGTCGCTGCTCGGCGGCAGCCGCTTCCAGATCGGCGGGCCGGCGGGCGCCTTCATCGTGCTGGTGTCGGTCACCGCCGATCGTCACGGCGTCGATGGCGTCATCCTGGCGACGCTGATGGCGGGCTTCATCCTGATCGCCGCCGGCCTGTTCCGTCTCGGCACCTATATCAAGTTCATTCCCTATCCCGTGACGGTCGGCTTCACCGCAGGGATCGCGGTGATCATCTTCGCCAGCCAGCTGAAGGATCTGTTCGGCATCACGCTCGCGGGCAAGGAGCCCGGCGAACTGATCCCGAAGCTTCTCGCGCTCGGCGCACGCTTGGCCGACCGCGAATTTCTCCGCGATATGCAATCGCAGCCGTCAGCATCGCGCTGATCGCCGTGATCAGGCGGTTGCGGCCGAACTGGCCGGGCACTGCTGATCGCGGTCGCTCATCGCGAGCCTCGCCGCCTGGGCCTTCGCGTTGCCGGTCGAGACCATCGGCACCCGCTTCGGCGGCGTGCCGCGCGAATTGCCGCTGCCGGCGTTGCCGCCGTTCTCGCTCGCGAAGGCGGAGGCCGTGCTGCCCGACGCCATCGCCTTCGCACTGCTCGGCGCCATCGAGTCGCTGTTGTCGGCGGTCGTCGCCGACGGCATGACCGGGCGCCGCCATCGCTCCAATTGCGAACTGGTGGCGCAGGGCTTCGCCAATATCGGCTCGGCGCTGTTCGGCGGCATCTGCGTCACCGGCACCATCGCGCGCACCGCGACCAATGTGCGCGCCGGCGCGCGCGGCCCGGTGTCCGGCATGCTGCATGCGATCTTCCTGCTGCTGTTCATGCTGATCGCGGCGCCGCTTGCGAGCTACATTCCTCTCGCCGCGCTCGCCGCCGTGCTGGTCACGGTCGCCTGGAACATGGCCGAGAAGCACGAATTTGCGCTGCTGCTGCGCTCCTCGCGCGGCGATGCCGTGGTGTTGCTGGCGACGTTCCTGCTGACGATCTTCCGCGATCTCACCGAAGGCATCGTGGTCGGCTTCGCGCTCGGCGCGGTGCTGTTCATCAACCGCATGGCGGAGATGACCGGCATCGAGGACGGCACGCCTCTGGTCGCCGCCGACCAGGCCGATAATGACGACGGCCGCACGCCCTACGATCCCGGACTCGCGGTCGATCCCGACGTGCTGGTCTATCGCATCACCGGCGCATTCTTCTTCGGCGCGGCGTCCGCGATCGGCGGCGTGCTCGACGGCATCGCCGACAAGCGCAAGGCCTTCGTGGTCGATTTCGCCGCGGTGCCGTTCCTGGATTCGACCGCGGCGAATGCGATGGGCCGCGTCGCCGCCAAGGCGGGGCGACAGGGCATCCGGCTGTTCATCACCGGCGCGTCGCCCGCCGTGCGCCGCGCGCTGCTGACGCATGGCGTGTCAGCCGCCGCGCGCCCGCTATCGCGAGACCATCGCGCGCGCGATCGCCGACATCAAGGAGCAGCGCCGGCGAACCCGATCCCGCGCACGCCGCTGCGGGCTGAGCCACGCGCTTTTCAAAGCCCGCGAAATCGCGGACAGTGGCTCCATGCTCGATCAACGCCGCAACCTGCTGCTCGCCTGCGCGCTCAGCGCGCTCGCCGGTTATGTCGACGGCATCGGCTTACCTGCATCTCGGCGGCCTGTTCGTCTCCTTCATGAGCGGCAACTCGACGCGGATGGGCGTCAGCCTCGCCGAGGGCAACTGGTCCGCGGCCGCCGAGGCGCTGATCCTGATCGTGCTGTTCGTGCTGGGCGCCGCCTGCGGCAGCCTGATCGTGCTCGGGCGCGGCCCGCACTCGCAGAGCCGATTGCTTCTGGCCGAAGCCTTGTTGCTCGCGGCCGCCGCGCTGCTCTATGCCTTCGGCCTCGAGCGCCTCGCCATTGCCGCCATCGTGCTGGCGATGGGACTGGAGAACGCCGTGTTCCAGATCGAGGGCGGCGGTGGGCTCGGTCTCACCTATGTCACGGGCGCGCTGGTCAAGGTCGGGCAGCTGATCGCGGCTGCGCTGACCGGTGGCGCGCGGTTCGGCTGGGTACCGAACCTGCTATTGTGGGCGGCGCTGGTCGCCGGCTCCGTGCTTGGCGCGCTGGCCTATCACTGGATCAATCTCGCCGCGATCTGGTTTGCCGCGGCCGTGGCGCTTGCTCTCAGCGCCCTCGTTGCTGCAACGGCGAAGCGCGCGTGAGAGCGTATCGGGATTGACAGCCCGTGCGGCTTGCCCGAAGTGACAGGCATGACCGAGCCCCACCAACGCCTCGCGTGCCTGATCGGATGGCCGGCCGCGCATTCGCGCTCGCCGCTGATCCATCGCTACTGGCTGCGCACGCTCGGCATCGAGGGCGGCTATGTGCTCGAGGCGGTGCCGCCGGATGATTTCCGCGATTTCGTGCTGCGGCTGTCGCCGCGCGGCTTCGTCGGCGCCAATGTCACCATTCCGCACAAGGAGCGCGCGCTGGCGCTATCGAAGCCGGATGCGCGGGCGCAGGCGGTCGGCGCCGCCAACACGCTCTGGTTCAACGACGGCGAGCTGTGCTCGACCAACACCGACGTCGAGGGTTTTGTCGGCAATCTCGATGCCTCCGCGCCCGGCTGGGACAAGGTCGAGGAAGCGCTGGTGCTCGGCGCCGGCGGCTCGTCGCGCGCGGTACTGTTCGGTCTGCTCGATCGCGGCATCAAGCGCGTGCATCTTGCGAACCGGACCAGAGCGCGCGCCGAAGCATTGGCAAAGCAGTTCGGCGACAAGATTCACGTCGCGGCCTGGGAGCAGGCCGCGGAGCTGCTGCCGCGCGCCAATCTGCTGGTCAACACGACCTCGCTCGGCATGCACGGCCAGCCCGCGCTCGACCTCGATGTCGGCAAGCTGCCGGCGGGCGCCGTCGTCGCCGATCTCGTCTACGTGCCGCTCGAGACCGAGCTCCTGAAGGCGGCGAAGGCGCGCGGTCTGAAGACCGCCGACGGGCTCGGCATGCTCCTGCATCAGGCCGTGCGCGGATTCGAATTGTGGTTCGGCAAGCGCCCGCAGGTGACGGCAGAGCTACGCGCGCTGGTCGAAGCCGACATCACGGGCACATGAACGGTTTGTTCCTGCGGCTCGCGCGCATTTGAGCCGGAATATCGCAAAAGCGTTGGGGTCTAGCGTTACACCACGTCCGGTCCTTCGGAGATTCCCATGCATCGTTCCTCACTCGCCCGCCCGCTGATCGCCCTCGCCATGGTCGCCGCTTCGACCGCCTACGCCATCGCACAGAAGACGCCGGTCCCGACGCGGGTTCGCGGAGCCATCGAAGCCGTCGACGGCGATACGCTGACGGTGAAGTCGCGCAGCGGCGAAGACGTCAAGCTGCACATGACCTCGGACGTCAAGATCGTCGGCATTACCAAAATTTCATTGTCCGACATCAAGGTCGGCTCGTTCGTCGGCACCACCACCGTGCCGGGGCCGGACGGCACGCCCACCGCCGTCGAGGTGCATGTGTTTCCGGAAGACATGCGCGGCACGGGGGAGGGCTCGCGGCCCTACGATCTCAAGCCCAATTCGACCATGACCAACGCCACCGTCTCCGAAAGCGTGGTCGGCAATGACGGCCATACCCTGCTGGTCAAGTACAAGGACGGCGAGAAGAAGGTGCTGGTCACGCCGGAAACGCCTGTCGTCACCTATGTCCCCGCCGACAAGTCCGACCTCAAGGCCGGCGCCAAGGTCATCGCCTTCATGAAGCAGCTTCCCGACGGCTCCTTCGAGACCAACCGCGTCAGCGTCGGCCGCGACGGGCTGACCCCGCCGATGTGACCCGGCTGCCGCGGAATACCCCTTGTGCCACGGGGTTGCGGAAGTTGATTGCAAAAAACCCGAGGGGAGAGAGCCATGCCGAAATTCACGTCCTGGATGACTGCCGCGCTGGCGGCCGTTTCCGTCCTTACAACGGTCGCCTGGGCGCAGCAGCCGCCGCCGGTCCGCATCCGCGGAACCATCGAGGCGGTCGATGGTCCCACGCTGAGCATCAAGACCCGCGAGGGCAGCGACGTGAAGGTCAATATGACCGACAACGTCGCGGTGTTCGCGGTGGTCAAGACCGAGCTGTCGCAGATCAAGGAGGGGTCCTATATCGGCGTCTCCGCGATGCCGCAGCCCGACGGGACCCAGAAGGCGTTCGCCGTACACATCTTCCCGGAGAACCAGCGCGGCGCCGCCGAAGGTTTTCGGCCCTGGGATGCGCGTGCCAACTCGACCATGACCAACGCCACGGTCGCCGAGACGGTGAAGGGCACCGACGGCCAGAACATTACGGTGAAATACAAGGACGGCGAGAAGAAGGTGGTGGTGCCGCCGGATACGCCGATCGTCACCTTCGTCGCCAGCGACAAGTCGGAGATCAAGCCTGGCGCCAAGCTGATCATCTTCGGCGCAGCCAAGAAGGACGACGGCACGCTGGAAGCCAACCGCGTCAATGTCGGCCGCGACGGGATCACGCCGCCGATGTGACGTTTCTTCTCCCGCGCGCCCCTTGCGGGGCGAGGCGACAGCACGAACCCGGGACTCGGCCGCTCTTTCATTATAAAGACGACGCCGAAAGCGAGAGCTTCGGCTACGGGTGGGGGTTCACGGGCGACGAGCGCGAAAGTCACGGCCTCCGCTCCCTCGAACCCTCTCCCCCAAGGGGAGAGGAGTCACAGTGTCGCTCGCGTCAGCAGTTGAGCAACATTACTCACACCGCCAGCACGTGATCGTCGATCTCGGCGATGGTGTTGACACCGCACAGGCCCATGGTGGTGGTGAGCTCTTTCGCCAGCACGTCGATCGCCTTCGCGACGCCGGCCTCGCCCGCCGCACCCAGCCCATAGGCATAGGCGCGGCCGATCATGCAGGATTTTGCGCCCAGCGCGAGCGCGCGCATCACGTCCATGCCGGTGCGGATGCCGCCGTCGAACATGATCTCGATCTGCGAGCCGACCGCGTCCGCGATCTCCGGCAGCACCTCGATCGAGGATTGCGCGCCGTCGAGCTGACGCCCGCCATGGTTGGAGACGACGATCGCCTGCGCGCCGCTTTTCGCCGCGATCTCGGCGTCCTCGGTATCGAGGATGCCTTTCAGGATCAGCTTGCCCGGCCAGATCGAGCGGATCCAGTCGATGTCCTTCCAGTTCAGCGTGGTGTCGAACTGCGACGCCGTCCATGCCGACAGTTTGCTGAGATCCTCGGTGCCTTTGACGTGGCCCACGATGTTGCCGAAGCTGCGGCGCTTGCCGCGCAGGATGCCAGCCACCCATGAAGGCTTGCTCGCGAAGTCGAGCAGCTTCGACAGCGACCATTCAGGCGGCACCGTCATGCCGTTCTTGATGTCCTGGTGACGCTGGCCGATCACCTGCAGATCGACGGTCAAGACCAGCGCCGAGCACTTCGCGGCGATCGCGCGCTCGATCAACGCCTTGATGAAGCCGCGGTCCTTCATGACGTAGAGCTGGAACCAGAACGGCTTGTCGACGGCGGCCGCGATGTCCTCGATCGAACAGATCGACATCGTGCTCTGGGTGAAGGGAATACCGGCGGCCTGCGCCGCGCGGCAGGCGTGGATCTCGCCGTCGCCATGCTGCATGCCGAGCAGGCCCACGGGCGCCAGGATCAGCGGCATCGCGGCGGGCTCGCCGAGGATCGTGGTCGACAGGTCGCGCTTACTGACATCGACCAGGATGCGCTGGCGGAATTTGATCTCCTGCAGCTTCTCGCTGTTGGCGCGCAGCGTGTCCTCGGTATAGGAGCCGCGGTCGGCATAATCGAAGAACGCTTTCGGCACCCGCTGCTTGTGCAGCAGCCGCAGGTCCTCGATGCAGGTGATGTGCTTCATGAACGTTTCCGCCCCTTCTTGTTTTAGCAACCTTTAGGCTCATCTAGCATGGTTGAGCGCGCGGCCAAATCGCCGCCGAAGCAGCGGGAGTGCAAGCATGAGCGGACCTCGCAAGGCGCCTGAAAAGCCCGATAGCGCTGAAAAGCGCGAGCTCGACGACGCTTTGGAGGAGGGACTGGAGGAAACGTTTCCGGCCTCGGACCCGGTCAATGTCACGCAGCCCGCGCCGAGCAAGGGCGACCACCACGTCCGCCGGAAGCGCTAATCGCGCGCCGGTCTGCTGGTATTTTAAGCGTTAACAACGAGTTAACGGCGCATCACGACGCGGTTCCCCGGTAATCGTTCATCATATTTTTTGAAGCCATTTTAGTCCCCGAGGCTTTATAAGAGCCCATCGCGCTGGGGAGGCGTGGCGGCGCGCGTTCGCGCCGCAAACAGGGGGCCCGGGTTGGTGCTGGGGGTCATATGAGCCGCAATTATTTCGGTACGGATGGAATCCGTGGCCGCGCCAACGGTCTGATCACGCCTGAGCTTGCGCTCAAGGTCGGGCAGGCCGCAGGCTTGGTGTTTCAGCGCGGCGAGCATCGCCATCGCGTCGTGATCGGCAAGGACACGCGGCTGTCCGGCTACATGATCGAGTATGCGATGGTCGCGGGCTTCACCTCGGTCGGCATGGATGTGCTGCTGGTCGGCCCGATGCCGACGCCGGCGGTTGCGATGCTGACCAAATCCATGCGCGCCGATCTCGGCGTGATGATCTCGGCATCCCACAACCTGTTCGAGGACAACGGCATCAAGCTGTTCGGCCCGCAGGGCTTCAAGCTTTCCGACGACGTCGAGAAACAGATCGAACAGCTGCTCGACGAATCCCTCGACCGCAAGCTGGCGCAAAGCGCGAGCCTCGGCCGCGCCCGCCGTATCGACGGCGTGCATGACCGCTACATCGAATTCGCCAAGCGCACGCTGCCGCGCGATCTTTCGCTCGATGGCCTGCGTGTCGTGGTCGATTGCGCCAATGGCGCGGCCTACAAGGTGGTGCCGGAAGCGCTGTGGGAATTGGGCGCCGACGTGATCTCGATCGGCGTCGATCCCGATGGCTTCAACATCAACAAGGAATGCGGCTCGACCGCGCCGGAATCGCTGTGCCGCAAGGTGCGCGAGATGCGCGCCGACATCGGCATTGCGCTCGACGGCGACGCCGACCGCGTCATCCTGGTCGACGAGCGCGGCCATATCGTCGACGGCGACCAGTTGCTCGCCGTGATCGCGCAGAGCTGGAAGGAAGACGGCCGACTCTCGAAGCCCGGCATCGTCGCGACCGTGATGTCCAATCTCGGCCTCGAGCGCTTCCTGCAAGGCCTCGGTCTCGAGACGTTGCGCACGCCCGTCGGCGACCGCTACGTGCTGGAGAAGATGCTGAGCGGCGGCTACAATCTCGGCGGCGAGCCGTCGGGTCACATCATCCTGTCCGACTACGCCACCACGGGCGACGGCTTCGTCGCCGCGCTGCAGGTGCTGGCGGTGGTGCAGAAGCTGCGCCGTCCTGTCTCGGAAGTCTGCCACCGCTTCGATCCGCTGCCGCAGATCCTCAAGAACGTGCGCTACCGCAGCGGCAAGCCGCTCGACGATGCCGACGTGAAGTCCGCGATCGACGCCGGCGAGAAGCGCCTCAACGGCCACGGCCGCCTGCTGGTGCGCTCCTCCGGCACCGAGCCGGTGATCCGCGTGATGGGCGAGGGCGATGACCGCATCCTGGTCGAGGATGTCGTCGACAACATCGTCGCCGCGCTGGGCCAGGCCGCGGCCTGATTTGTCTGACCTCGAGCGAACTGCTCTTCTCTTCAACTCTCCCCAGCGGGGAGAGGCGAAGGCCGTCAATGCGGCTCTACTTGCATCGCAGCTATCGGCTAATGGCGGTGGCGGGGCAGGGGCTTGCCGTCGTAGGTAGCGCTGTCCGCGAATCCCCGAGGAAGCCTGCATTGAACAAGTCTGTCTTCGTCTCCGAAGAAGTGTTGACCGAACCGGTCATCGTTGAGGACGTCACGCCAGATCTGAAGGCAACAGATCTGCAGGCGACGGCGTCCGCCGGTCCTGCCTATATCGTGCTCGCCGGCATCAGCTTCTCGCACTTCCTCAACGACACCATGCAGTCGTTGATCGCCTCCGTCTATCCGATCCTCAAGGACACCTACGCGCTGAACTTCGCGCAGATCGGCATGATCACGCTGGCATTCCAGTTCACCGCCTCGCTGCTGCAGCCGGTGGTCGGCCATGTCACCGACAAGAAGGCGCAACCGTTCTCGCTCGCGGTCGGCATGGGCTCGACCTTCATCGGCCTCCTCCTGCTCAGCATCGCCGCCAGCTATCCGGCCATCCTGATCGCGGCGGCGCTGGTCGGGCTTGGCTCGGCGGTGTTTCACCCGGAATCCGCGCGGATCGCGCGGCTCGCCTCGGGCGGCCGTTACGGCTTCGCGCAATCGGTATTTCAGCTCGGCGGCAGCTTCGGCACCTCGATGGGCCCGGTGCTGGCGGCGCTGATCGTGGTGCCGTTCGGGCAACCCTCGATCGCATGGTTCTCCTCGATTGCGTTCGTGGCGATCATCATCCTGTGGCGCATCGGGTTGTGGTACCGGCCGCAGATCGCGGCGAAGAAGACCGCAGCCGCAGCAGTGCATCCGGATGCGCCAGGCTCGCGCCGCGTCGTGATCGCGCTCGCGGTGCTGGTCGCGCTGCTGTTCTCCAAGCAGCTCTACGTCTCGAGCCTGTCGAGCTATTACATCTTCTATCTGATCGACAAATTCCACGTCTCGACCCAGACGGCGCAGCTTTATCTCTTCATCTTTCTTGCTGCGAATGCGGTCGGCGCCTTTCTCGGCGGTCCGCTCGGCGACCGCTTCGGCC
Source organism: uncultured Alphaproteobacteria bacterium (assembly GCA_963732085.1). Classification (GTDB taxonomy): domain Bacteria; phylum Pseudomonadota; class Alphaproteobacteria; order Rhizobiales; family Xanthobacteraceae; genus Bradyrhizobium. The sequence continues at coordinate 43,172 of CAVSYJ010000007.1, forward strand.
GCAAGATCGTGATCTGGATTTCCGTGCTCGGCGCGCTGCCGTTCACGCTGGCGTTGCCCCATGTCGGGCTGCATGTCGGCGCGTTGCTGACGATCTGCGTCGGCCTCGTGCTGTCCTCGACCACGTCCTCGATCATCGTGTTCGCGCAGGAGCTGGTGCCGCATCGCTTCGGCATGATCTCGGGCATGTTCTTCGGCGTCGCCTTCGGCATCGGCGGTCTCGGCGCGGCGGCGCTCGGCAAGCTCGCCGACGTCACCAGCATCGGCTTTGTCTACCAGGTCTGCGCGTTCCTGCCGGCGATCGGATTGCTCGCGGCGTTTCTGCCGAATATGAAGGCGAATAGGGAATAGCGAGTAGCGAGTAGGGAAGGTCGTCTGCTCTACTCGCCACTCGCCATTCGCAACTCACCACTCGCCACTTCATCAACCCATCGTTAGGAATTGCGGCGAGGTCGCCACATTGTGCGGCCCCTTTTCTTCGTGGTGAGAAAATATCAACCTTAAAAATTAGGGTTAAGTGCTGCTTAAGCTTTTGCTGGCATCGTCCGGACGTGGATTTTTGATGTGAGGCCTTTGAGGCGCCTCACCGGCCAAGAGGACGATGCCAATGCGTAGCGTTAAGTTTCTGATTGCCGCCGGAGCGGTGACCCTGTCGACGGCGGCGTTTGCCGCGGATCTTCCGATCGCAGCGCCCCCGATGTACGCGCCGCCTCCGCCGGCTGATTTCGGCGGCTGGTACCTGCGCGGCGACGTCGGCATGACCAACCAGAGGCTCAAGTCGCTCGACAACCCCGATCCGAATGCCGGGCTGTTCACCTCGGTCGGCATGGGCTTCGATTCGTCGATGCTGTGGGATATCGGCGCCGGCTACCAGTTCAACAACTGGTTCCGTGCCGACGTGACCGCGCAGTGGCGCGGACGCGCCAACTTCCACGGCTCGCAATTCACCACGGCGTTCCCTGGTGCGGCGCTGGCCGACAATTACAGCGGCTCCAAGTCGGAGCTGACCTTCATGGCCAACGGCTATGTCGATCTCGGCACCTGGTGGTGCGTGACGCCGTTCATCGGCGCCGGCGTCGGCGCCTCGTATAACCAGATCTACGGCTTCCGTGACGATGGCTTGGGCAGTCAATTCGGCGTCGCCAATCCGCCCAGCGTCGTCTACGCGGCCGACAACGGCAAGTGGAACTTCGCCTGGGCGCTCCATGCCGGTCTCGCCTACAAGGTCACCCCGAACGTCACGGTCGAACTGGCCTACAGCTACATGAACCTCGGCGACGCCGTGACCGGTGCCAATTCCAACTTCGCCGGCACCGCCACTCCGCAGTTCCCCTGGACCATGAAGGACATCACCTCGAACGACCTGAAGATCGGCGTTCGCTGGAACTTCGATACGCCGCAGCCGGTGATGCCGCTGATTCGCAAGGGCTGATCAAGCTCGCTGTTGTTAAGCTTTCGGAACGGCGCGGTTAACACCGCGCCGTTTTGTTTTGCGCTTTTGCCGCCGATCCACCGCCTGGTGGAGCGGATTTGACGTTCGCTACCCGCTAACCGTGCACTTAAAAGCGAACGTCAAATCCAAACTCCACCAGAATCAATATTTTCCAGTGGTCCTTTGATTCCAACATTCGCAAACGTGCCGCTGCGATGGGATGCGAATGTTGGAATCGGACCACTAGCGACAACGATTGGTTAAGGTTAACGAGCGATGATCATCGCGCGTTTTCGAGTCCATTGGAGCGTTGCGATGCGTAGGTTCTTGCTGGCGGCAGTGATGTGCGTGACGGCGATGTCGGGCGCGCGCGCGGCCGACCTGTCCGATCTTCCTTTCCTGCGGGGTCCTGTGGGTCTCTCGTCCGGCCGTGTCAACTGGCAGGGCTTTTATGTCGGCGGGCAGGGCGGCTTCGGCACGACCGACATGGACTTCACGGGCGCGACGCAGAGCGTCGCGCAGAAGCTGCTGGCCGACACCGCCATCGACAGCAGCGGCGGCGTTTCGAGCTGGCCGGTTGGCAGCCCGGCTTCCGTTCACGGCAACGGCTGGGGCGCGTTTGCGGGCTACAACAGTCAGTGGGACGATGTCGTCGTCGGCGTGGAATTGAACTACATGCACGGCAAGTTTGGCGGTTCGCAAACCGACAGCATGAGCCGAAGCTTTTCGACAGTAGCGGTGCGCAGGACTTCGTCACGTATCAGTCGATCGCTGCGGTCAACTTGCACGACATGGCCTCGTTTCGTGCGCGCGCGGGTTATGCCTGGGGCATATTCCTGCCTTACCTCTTTGGCGGCTTTGCATTCGGCCAAGCCGACATCATACGGACCGCGAATATTTTTGGCGTTCAGGTCGATCCCACGACCGGCGCGCAGTTCCCGTTCTCCCTGAGCGCCTCCGACAATCAGAATGCGCGCCTCATCCACGGTTGGAGTGCCGGCGCCGGCGTCGATATGATGTTGTACTCCTGCCTGTTCCTGCGTGCAGAATGGGAGTTCACTCAGTACACCACGGTGATTGACACCAGCGCCAACACCTTCCGCCTCGGCCTCGGCTACAAGTTCTGACATGACCTGAAGCTCCACTGGAATTAGTATTTTGCTAGTGGTCCTTTGATTCCAACATTCGCAAACGTGCTCGCTGCGACGGGATGCGAATGTTGGAATCGGACCACTCGTCCCGTTGACAGGCGCGGTTGCGCCTGCTGCTCTGGCACCATGAAAATCTTCGGCGACAGCATTTCCGGCAACTGCCTGAAGGTGAAATGGGTCTGCGACCGTCTCGCGCTGTCCTATGCGTGGATTGCCGTCGACGTGGTGAAGGGCGAGACGCAGACGCCGCAATTCCTTGCGCTCAACAGCGCAGGCCAGGTGCCGGTGGTCGAGCTCGACGACGGCCGCACGCTGGCGCAATCCAACGCCATCATCCGCTATCTGGCGCGGGGCAGCACGCTGATCCCCGCGGACGCCTTTGCCGCGGCAAAGATGGACGAATGGCTGTTCTGGGAGCAGTACAGCCACGAACCCTATATCGCCGTGTGCCGCTTCCACATGCGCTATCTTGGCAAGGCAGCTTCCGAGCTCGACCCCGACAGGGTGCAGCGCGGCTATGCGGCGCTGGAGCGCATGGAGCAGCATCTCGCCGCCGCGCGCTTTCTTGTCGGCGATGCGGTTTCGCTCGCCGACGTCGCCTTGCTCGCCTATACGCGGGTCGCGCATGAAGGCGGCTTCGATCTGGCGCGTTACCCGTCGATACGGCGCTGGATCGGCGAGACCGAGAAAGATCTCGGCCTGCCGCCGGCGCGCTAAACGAGGACTTTCCGTGACTTCCGCCATCACCATCCGCCGCACCCGGCACGACGACGTTCCCGCGATCATTGCCATGCTCGCCGACGATCATCTCGGCCGCGCGCGGGAGCGGCTCGAGGAGCCGCTGCCGCAGTCCTATTATGACGCCTTCGCGCGGGTTGATCGCGATCCGCTGTTCAGGCTTGTCGTCGCCGAGCAGGGCGGCCGCGTCGTCGGATCGCTGCAGCTCTGCATGTTGCCGGGCCTGAGTTCGCAAGGCGGCTCGCGCGGCCTGATCGAGGACGTGCGCGTCGCATCCGACTGCCGCAACCGCGGCATCGGCGAGCAGCTGGTGCAATGGGCGGTCGCAGAAGCGCGCAGCAATGGCTGCAAGCTGGTGGAGCTATTGACCCACCACACCCGTGTCGATGCGCAACGCTTCTACGAGCGGCTGGGATTTGCCCGCAGCCATGCCGGCATGACGATCCGGTTCTAGCGCATGATCCGGAAAAGTGTGCAGCGGTTTTCCGAAAAGATCATACGCCGAATAATCAATGCTTGACCTGACCGAACTGGATGATCGTGCCGGTCATCTCGGGCGCGTGCGGCATCAGGCTGGTCAGTGTCGGATCCGACCAGTCCGCAAGGCTCACGACTTCGCCGGCCGGGATTTCGGTCGCGATGGCGGTAGCCGTATCGGTCGGCTCGAGCACCTTCAGACCGCTCTGGTCGAGAAAGAAAGTGTGTTCCCCGAACATATCGCTGAGCTGCGCGGCCACTGGATGAGTGTCGGGCAGCACCTGTGCATCGATCTGGCTCAGCGTCTGCTTCACTTGCATGTCATTCAATCTCATCGGCTGCTCCTTCTGCGTGCTCGAGCTGCCACCGCCGTTGTTCCCGGCGGAGCGGTTTCGTATCGACACGAACGAATGCCGCGGGCAGGTGTTCCCGCGACCGGACAAACTCTGTCTCAGCGACGCGTTCTCCCGGCACGTGGTATGAATGGAACTTCCGGGACAGGGAGATGAACGATGTCCGCCATCAATCCGCTCACCGCAGTCGCGGTCGTGCTTGCGACCGCCGCGACAGATGCCGTCTATGTCATGTTCACGTCGGCGGTGGTGGCGCGTAAACGCGTGCCGGCGGCGACCTGGAGCAGCATCTGGTATCTGCTCTCCTCGTTTGCTGTCATCAGCTATACCGACAACTGGGTCTATGTCGGCTTTGCCGCGATCGGCTCCTGGATCGGCGCCTACGCGTCGATTACCTATTTGCACAGACCACCCGGTGGATCACCGGTCGGCGCCTCGCCGGAATAGTTTCGCGAAAGTTTATTCCTCGCACGCGATCATTTTCGAAAGAACCTGCTCACTGCCGTTCAATGGCCTGTGAGGCGTGCGAAGTTCCTTGACGGAAACGTCCGATTCCCATATTTGCAGCGGCGGGACACCTCCCCCCAACGGGAGGCTTACTATCTGGAAGGGTAGATCATGACTGCGAAGCCCGCTCAGCGGCCGACCGTGCCGCATTTTTCGTCCGGCCCGTGTGCCAAGCGCCCCGGCTGGAATCCCCAAAATCTCAAGGACGCAGCGCTCGGACGCTCGCATCGCGCAAAGCTCGGCAAGGCCAGGCTGAAGCAGGCGATCGAGCTGACGCGCGAGGTGCTGGAAGTTCCCGCGAACTACAAGATCGGCATCGTGCCGGCGTCCGACACCGGCGCGGTCGAGATGGCGCTGTGGTCGCTGCTCGGCGCGCGGCCGGTCACGACCATCGCCTGGGAATCCTTCGGCGAAGGCTGGGTCAGCGACATCATCAAGGAATTGAAGCTGAAGGACGTCACCCAGCTTCACGCCGGTTATGGCGATCTGCCCGATCTCGCAAAGGTCGATTGCGACACCGACTTCATCTTCACCTGGAACGGCACCACGTCGGGCGTGCGCGTGCCCAATGCCGACTGGATCAAGGCGGACCGCAAGGGCCTCGCCATTTGCGATGCGACCTCGGCGGCGTTTGCACAGCCGCTCGACTGGGCCAAGCTCGATGTGGTCACCTTCTCCTGGCAGAAGGCGCTGGGCGGCGAGGCCGCGCATGGCATGCTGGTGCTCTCGCCGCGCGCCGTCGAGCGCCTCGAGACCTACAAGCCCGCCTGGCCGCTGCCGAAGATCTTCCGCATGACCAAGGGCGGCAAGCTCAATGCCGGCATCTTCGAAGGCGAGACCATCAACACGCCGTCGATGCTGTGCGTCGAGGACTATCTGGACGCGCTGAACTGGGGCAAGTCGATCGGCGGCCTGAAGGCGCTGATGGCGCGCGCCGACGCCAACACCAGGGTGCTGGCTGACTGGAAGGCGCGCACGCCCTGGATCGACTTCCTCGCAAAGGATCCCGCCACGCGTTCCAACACCTCGGTCTGCCTGAAGGTGACCGATCCCGCCATCACCTCGCTCTCGGCGGACGCGCAATCCGACTTCGCCAAGAAGCTGGTGGCGCTGGTGGAGAAGGAGAACGCCGGTTTCGACTTCGCGCATTACCGCGATGCGCCAGCGGGCCTGCGCATCTGGTGCGGTGCGACCGTGGAGGCAAAGGACGTCGAATTGCTGACGCAGTGGATCGACTGGGCCTTCGCCGAGACCAAGGCTGCGTTGCCGAAGGCAGCGTAACTTCCGTTTTCACCGTCTCCCCGCAAGAACGGGGAGACGGTGAAGAACGACCAGAGACCTCATCACATTGGCCGTGCGGCCAGACCTCTTGCCAAGGGCAGGGAAGATCAAATGTCGAAACCCAGAGTACTCATTTCCGACGCGCTGTCGCCCGCCGCCGTGCAGATCTTCAGGGATCGCGGCGTCGAGGTCGACTTCCAGCCCAATCTCGGCAAGGACAAGGACAAGCTCGCCGAGATCATCGGCAATTACGACGGGCTTGCGATTCGCTCGGCGACCAAAGCGACCGCCAAGATCATCGAGAAGGCGGTCAGGCTGAAGGTGATCGGCCGCGCCGGCATCGGCGTCGACAATGTCGAGATTCCCGCCGCGACCGCCAAAGGCATCATCGTGATGAACACGCCGTTCGGCAATTCGATCACGACCGCCGAGCACGCCATCACCCTGATGCTGGCGCTGGCGCGCGAAATCCCGCAGGCCGACGCCTCGACCCAGGCCGGCAAGTGGGAGAAGAATCGCTTCATGGGCGTCGAGATCACCGGCAAGGTGCTGGGCGTCGTCGGCTGCGGCAATATCGGTTCGATCGTCGCCGACCGCGCGCTGGGCCTGCGGATGCGCGTGATCGCATTCGATCCGTTCCTGTCGCCGGAGCGCGCCAAGGACATCGGCGTGGAGAAGGTCGAACTCGACGATCTCTTCAAGCGCGCCGACTTCATCACCCTGCACACGCCGCTGACCGAGAAGACCAAGAACATCATCGACGCCGCGGCGATCGCCAAGATGAAGAAGGGCGTGCGTATCATCAACTGCGCGCGCGGCGGCCTGGTCGACGAGCAGGCGCTGGTCGATGCGCTCAACTCGAAACATGTGGCGGGCGCGGCCTTCGACGTTTTCACCGAGGAGCCGGCGACCTCGAACGTGCTGTTCGGCCATCCCAACGTGATCTGCACCCCGCATCTCGGCGCGGCCACGACGGAAGCGCAAGAGAATGTGGCGCTACAGGTCGCCGAGCAGATGTCGGACTACCTGCTCTCGGGCGCGATCTCCAATGCCGTGAACTTCCCCTCGATCACGGCCGAAGAGGCGCCGAAGCTGCGTCCCTTCATCGAACTCGGCGAGAAACTCGGCTCGTTCGCCGGCCAGCTTACCGAGACCGGCATCCTCAAGGTCCAGATCACCTATGAGGGCCACGTCGCCGAGATGAAGATCAAGGCGCTGACCTCGGCCGTGCTGTCGGGCCTGCTGCGGCCGATGCTCGGCGACGTCAACGTCGTCTCCGCACCGGTGGTCGCCAAGGAGCGCGGCATGGTGGTCGACGAGATCGTGCGCGCCGCGCAGAGCGACTATGAAAGCCTGATCACGGTGAATGTCATCACCGAGCGGCAGGAACGCTCGGTGTCCGGCACGGTCTATGCCGACGGCAAGCCGCGGCTGGTCGACATCAAGGGCATCCGGGTCGATGCCGAATTCGGCAAGTCGATGATCTACGTGACCAACGAGGACAAGCCGGGCTTCATCGGCAGCTTCGCGGGCCTGCTCGGCGACGCCAAGATCAACATCGCGACCTTCCATCTCGGCCGGGTCAAGCAGGGCGGCGACGCCATCGCGCTGGTCGAGATCGACGGCAAGGTGCCGCCGGAGGTGATCGCCAAGGTGCAGGCGCTGCCGCAGGTCAAGCAGGCCAAGGCGCTGGTGTTTTAGGGGACGCTCCCGACGGACGCTCAATCTTTTGGTGAGATGACGTTCTCTCCGGCTATGGCGCGGTCCAGGGCGTCGATAAGTGCCTGAAGCTCGGTGAACTTGCTTCGTGCTCGATCGGCCTTGTTCCGGTCAAAGGGAGCGGCCAGGACCTTCGCATGCGTGTCTCTATCTTCGATCATACGCTCGCGGGCCTTTTTCAACGTTTCCAATCGTTCATCCATTTTGGCACCCTTGCCTGGTATCCGTTGCGAAGGCTCAGTCGAAGCCGGAAGGAACCTGGCCTTGACGGAAGATGACCGTCGGCTCGTCGTCATAGTCACCCATTTCCGGATCGCCGGTCGACGAGAAGGCAACGACGCCGAGCTTGTTCGGCGCCAGTCTCTCCGCTGTCCGACGCGCGCCGGTCTCCGTCTTGCAGGCGATCGGAGCATCGGCTTTCAGGTCTCCTCCCCGGCCGGCGTTGAATGCCTGAACGAAGTAGATGGTTTCGCGAGCCATGGGACTCTCCTTTGAGGCAGACCGGTCACAAGGCGGTGTGTCCGTCTCATGCCATCGCTTGCATCAGCGCAGATATCTTGATCGTCGCAAAGTTGGAGAAGGTGTCCGATACGGCGTATGGCAGGATGATCTGGTCATTGTGCGCCATCGCGCCGCAGGTATAGACCACATTGGGAACGTATCCCTCGCGCTCGGATGGCTCGGGCCGCAACAGCGGTTCGCTCGATCGCGCCAGCACTTTGGATGGGTCCCGTTTGTCGAGCAACGCCGCGCCGATCGAATATTTTCTCACCGGGCCGACGCCGTGGGTGAGCAGCAACCAGCCTTGATCCAGTTCGATCGGTGATCCGCAGTTGCCGATCTGCACGAATTCCCAGGGAAATTGCGGCTTCAGGATCGCCTGACCGCCTTCCCAGCTGTACAGGTTGTCTGAATAGACAAGATAGAGATTCTCGTTGTCCTGTCGCGCGATCATGGCGTATTTGCCGTCGATCCTGCGCGGGAACAGCGCCATGCCCTTGTTACGCGCAGCCGCGCCTTGCAGGGGCGACATTCGAAACGACAGGAAATCGCTGGTCTCGATCAGTTCCGATCGGATCGCCGTGCCGTTGTATGCGGTATAGGTCGCGTAGTAGGTCTTCCGGCCGCCATCGGTGAATTCGACGAAGCGGGCGTCCTCGATGCCGTGCGACTGGGATTCCGTTATCGGAAAGATGACGCGTTCGCTGATGTCCTGGTCCGGCGTGAAGACCACTTCAACTTCGTTGCCGATGGGTCCCGGTATCAAATACCCGATCCGCGGACTAGAAGCGAGCCGGGCCGTCGGGTCGACTGCAATGCTGCCGTCGGCGGCGATGGTGCCGGCGCGAAAGGTCAGCGACGATACGTGTCCTTCGCCGACCGCACGCAAGCTGAGAATGAAGCGCAGGCTGCCGGCCGGGATTCCCGACTGATCGGGATGCGGCACGATGCTGGGATTGAACAAGGCCGACGCCTCGAACGAATACTCGTTCAAGAAATAGGCGCCGATGAGCTGGCGCTGGACTTCCGAAAAGCTGCAGTGCGTCGCCAGCGCCTTCTCCATCTCGTCGGCGCGGAGCTCAAACGTTTCCAGCAGGTTGCGGTGACGACCCTTGAAGTTGTCCAGCACATCCGCCAGTTGGCTGGCCGCGGCTTCCGAATCGAGATCGAGAACGCGCTCGACGATATGGTTGGCGCGCGTCTTGTCGGTCGGGTTGAGATCGCGCGGCTCTGTTGTCGGCTTGAACGGGCGTACGATAACGCGCGCCGGGTCGGGGCGCAGATGGAGCGCGCGCCGATTCAGAAAAGTGGCTTGCGACAACGTGCCCTCGGTTGGCCAGAGTGAGCGCTAGATCAGGCGCCGATGGCGCGAAGTGCGACAGGATTTGCCGGATTGATACTAACGCGGGCAAGCTGACGAATCTCAGCCAGCCCCAGAAGATAGCACACAACCGACTCGCCCCCGCGATTTTCATTGGCGCGGTCCGGATGCAGTCCATCCCTGCAACTGCCGGTCGCGACATCGACGAGCGCGACGGACAGGTCGTTTCTACCGAGAAACCAGGCGAAGACGTTTGCTACGATAGACTTCCATTCGGCATCGTCGTCCGCGCGCCACGCAGCGAGACAGGCGGCAATCGTCGCCGTCGCTTCGACCGGCTGTTGATCGAAAGCGCGAGGAGGCATTCGAAGCTCGCCGAAACCGGCCGTGCCGACGGGGCGGAAACAGCCCGTTGACGCTGTTTGTTGCGTCATCAGCCAGCGCAGGGATCTCAGGCCGGCATCGACATAGGCGGGCGTTTGCGTCGCCATGCCTGTCACCATCAAGGCCTGCGGCAGCCGCGCATTGTCATAGGCGAGGCCTTCCTCGAACCACTGCCAGTCCGGCGTCTCGACCGACGCGAGGCTGGACATCAGCCTGTCGGCAAGGATGTGGCGGATTTCCCGGGCGCAGCTATCATCGGGAACAACGGCGCAATAGGCGTCCAGACCCAACAGCGTGAACGCGGACGCGCGGGGTGAACGAAAGGTCTTCACGGTCGGCAGCGCATCGGCGAACAAGGCGGCCGCCCAGCGACGCCGGGTCGGACTGGCATCCTTGCGCGCGCACTCACCCAACGCCCACAATGTCCGTCCATGACTGTCCTCGGACCCCTGGTCCTCGAGCCAGGTCCGGTTGAAGCCCATGAAGTTGCGAAATCGTCCGGTGTCGGGATTCCAGGCGTGTTGCACAAACGCGGCAAATCGCGCCGTCAGCACGTCCGCAAGCGGCTGCTCGCCCGGTTCATTAAGGGCACAGGCCAACAACAGCGCGCGGGCATTGTCATCGACGCAATAGCCATGCGAGCGATCCGGCACCGAATGCACGGCGTGCTGGAACAAGCCGGTATCGTCGCACATCGACAGAAAATGGCCTGTTTGCATGGCCGGGGCCGCGGCGCCTTTCGGCGCGATCTGGTCCGGCCTGCTGCGTTTGATCACCTTGAGCCAGTGCCCGTGCCGCGCATCCTCGAAGACGGTCATGTAACGTTCGGCGGTCCGATCCCATGTCATCGGTCGGCTGGCCGCGTAAGCCCGCTCGCGCATCGCCTGCCGACGAGGGGCGTCGGTAAGCAACTGGGCAATTTCGTCGCCGATCGCCGCGGCGTCGCCGAAAGGAACCAGAACGCCGCGGCCATCGGCCAGCAATTCGCTCGCGTGCCAATACGGCGTCGAAACGACCGGCTTTCCGAGGCCGAAGCTATAGGCCAGCGTACCCGACGTCATCTGTGCTTCGTTGAGATAGGGCGTGACATAGACGTCGCACATCGAAATGAATTCGAGCAGCGTGGCCTGGTCGACGAACTGGTCGAGGAATACGACGTGATCCTCGACGCCGAGTTCCCGCACGCGTGTCATCAGGTTCTCGCGATAGGCTTCACCCTGGTCCCGAACCAGATTGGGGTGGGTCGCGCCGAGCACGACGTAGACCGCGTCCGGGCGTCGCTGCAGGATCGAGGGCATGGCGTCGATCATGACCTCAATGCCCTTGCTGGGGGACAGCAATCCAAATGTCAGAATGACGGAACGGTCGCTGAATCCGAGCTTGGCCTTCGCCACGTCCGACCCGACAAACGGAAAGTCGGGAACGCCATGGGCGATCAACTCGATTTTGTCGTCCGGCACATGATAGACGCCACGAAGCAGCTCGCGCCCCTTGTTGGCCATCACGATTATTCTTGAAGATACCTCGACGATGCGACCCATCACCGCGCGTTGAGCCGCCGTTGGCTTGGCCAGCACCGTGTGTAGCGTTGTCACGATCGGCATGGTGAGGCGAGACAGCAGCTCGGTGATGTGGGCGCCGGCTTCGCCGCCAAAAATTCCGAACTCGTGCTGCAGGCAAACGACGTCGAACCGGCCGGCGTTCAGAAACGCTGCGGCGCGCACATAGTCCTCGATCGCGTCATCCTTGACCTGCAAGGCGACAGAAGCGGGATAACCATAGACCTGACCGTGGTCGGTCATCGCCACGATACAAGTCTCGAGATTTGACCGTGAAGTCGAGATCGCGCGTTGCAGGTCGGTCGTGAATGTTGCGATTCCGCAGCGGCGCGGCAGCGAGTTGCCGATCACCGCGATCCTGCGCAGCGGCGTCACGTCCGCGCCTCGGCGCCGCCTGCCAATTGCGATACGGCGAGGGCGGTCTGCGGAACAGGATCGATCGATGGTTCACCGAGCCGCTGCAACAACGACGCGATTGGAGCGGTTGCCGGATAAGCGACCAGGGCGGTCATCCCGTCGGCGCCGACTTCGATGCTGCTACGACCGCCGGCAGCGAAGATCGCTTGCCCGGCGGATACCGCGGTCAATCCGACCGCCGCATGGCCGTCGAGAACAAGAATCGATGTCTCGGGTTCTGCCAGCAGCGCCCAGCTTGAACCCTCCGGCAGGTCGAGGCGCTCGAGAACGAAATGTCGGCTGGCGACGAGAAGCGTCCGCTCGCCCGAAAGCCGGGTCGGATCGGGTGAGGGGCGAAGCGGCCAGGCATTGGCGACTGCGACGCCATTGTCTTCGTGCAATTCGCGCGCTCTGCCATAGTCGAACAACCGGAACGTCGTATCACTACGCTGTTGAATTTCGGCAAGCACGATGCCCGCGCCGATGGCGTGAATAGTGCCAGCCGGGATGTAGACGACGTCGCCCTTCGCAACCGGACGCCATTGAACCAGTTCTGACGATCGAACCGTTCCTGATCGACGTCCGCAGTTCTTGTGGCGTTATCCGGTGCTTTAGCCCAACGCCGATCTGTGCGTCCGGTTCTGCCGAGATGATGTACCATGCCTCGCTCTTGCCGTTCGGCATTCCCATCGCGCGCGCGAAAGTATCGTCCGGATGGACCTGGATCGACAATGGCTCGCTGGTGAACAGCAGCTTGAGCAGCAGGGCAGGGGTCGGAGCATTGTTTTCGGCCCGCTCGAACCACAGCTCGCCCACGGCATCGCCGCCGCCATCGATGCTGCTCCACGGCCGGAGATCGCGGACCCCCCACGGTTTGTGAATGACCCGCACGGAGGCTCGTTCGATGGGCATAGGTGTCCTGACCCGAGCATACGCACGCCGAAGCGGCGTGCCGTTTGGTCGATCTCACTTGTAGGATTTAGCTATCCAAGGCGTCGCGTTCCGGACAGCCTTGTGCGAAGGAGCGATGATGCTCTCCAAGCATGTGGCTACTCCACCATCCGATATCAACCTTCGCTGATGCTCGCGGCCGATATTTCCCGCACAAACGTGTCACGAGGGATGACCGACCGTGTTCCGCGGACCTGCGTCGATGTAACCTCGGGCTTACCGACGATTTTTTCGAGATTTCCCTCGACATAGTGACGGAAAGAGCCTCTGCTGCGGTCATCACCGTTCATATTGGCCGCTATCGGTGACGGAGAGTTCTTGAGCTCCCGCCAAAAACAGGGCGGTCGCTGTGTCCGACATCCGGAAATTCGATCTTCGTGAGTGGTTCGTAGCTCCAATATTGGTGCCGCTCTTCCTGGGTCTGATCGTTGCCGGTGCGGTCATCGTGCGCTGGTAAACGCCGCGTTCGACTTTGATCAGACATATCAATGTCAATCGTGATCGACCATCGCGATTGGTGGGGACGCCGCGTCCCTGCCGCTCGCGTTTCATCGGGTGACGTGAGCCTGATCAGCCATTGCGGCGATTCTGGAAAGATCAAAAAATGAAAAAACCTGTTCTCTCACTTGACGAGCCCGAGCCGAAGAAAATATTGCGAGCCGACCGGCCGCCCACCGAAGGGTTCGTGATCGTTGTCGATGGGCAGTTCAAGACGGAATTCGACACGGTCGATGCTGCTGAAGCGTCGGGTCGAAAGCTGAAATCGGCTTATCCGATGCTTCAGGTCCAGATCTATGACGCCGAGAAGAAGACCCGTGTCTTGCTGAGCTGATGAAACCGGCGAATCGCGCGGCCGGCGCGCAACTTTCTGAAAATTTGAATCCATCCCAAGCCTCCCCGGTACGGGGGAGGGCGCACTTCCGCGGCTGCTACATCTCGCACCAATCCCGCAAGGCGCTGGTATTTTGGGAGACGGAAAATTTGGGGCCACGGCAGGCGCCGTTTCTGTTGCTTTCGGCGAAATATCTGTGCTGTAACGGTTTCACGAACCAAAAGCGGCTCTCAACAGGGAGGCAGAAATGCGTGAGGCTGTCATCGTTTCCTATGCGCGCACCGGGCTCGCAAAATCCGGCCGCGGCGGATTCAACATCACCGCGCCCATGAGCATCGCGGCGCACGCCATCAAGCACGCGGTCGAGCGCTCCGGCGTCGACAAGGACTATGTCGAGGACTGCTATCTCGGCAATTGCGCCCACGGTTCTCGCAATATCGGCCGCGAGTCGGCGCTGCTGGCCGGCATGCCGAAGACCACCGCCGGCGTCTCCGTCAACCGCTTCTGCTCGTCGGGCCTGCAGACCATCGCGATGGCCGCCAACTCGATCCGTTCCGACGGCGCCGATTGCATCGTCGCCGGCGGCGTCGAGAGCATTTCCGTTCCCGCTCTCGGCAATCCGAAAGAGGCCCTGGACCCCGAACTTCTCAAGAACGCGCCCGACATCTACATGGCGATGATCGACACCGCCGACATCGTCGCCGAGCGCTACAAGCTCAGCCGCGAATACCAGGACGAGTATTCGCTGGAGTCGCAGCGCCGCATGGCCGCCGCCCAGCAGGCCAACAAGTTCAAGGACGAAATCGTCCCGATGAAGACCAAGATGAAGGTGGTCGACAAGGCGACCAAAGCCGAGAGCATCGTCGACTACGTCGTCGACCCGCGACGAGTGCAACCGTCCGGACACGACCATGGAAGGCCTCGCCAAGCTCGAGCCGGTCAAGGGCCCCGGCAAGTACATCACCGCCGGCAATGCCAGCCAGCTTTCCGACGGCGCCGCCGCGGTGGTGCTGATGGAAGCCAAGGACGCCGAGAAGCGCGGTCTCACACCGATGGGCCGCTTCGTGTCCTGGGCGGTCGCCGGCTGCGAGCCCGACGAAATGGGCATCGGCCCGGTGTTCGCCGTGCCGAAGCTTCTCAAGCGCCAGGGGCTGAAGATCGACGACATCGACATCTGGGAGCTGAACGAGGCCTTCGCCAGTCAGTGCCTCTATAGCCGCGACCGGCTCGGCATCGATCCCGAAAAGTACAACGTCAACGGCGGCTCGATCGCGATCGGCCACCCCTTCGGCATGACCGGCGCCCGCCTCACCGGCCACATCCTGCAGGAAGGCCACCGCCGCAAGGCCAAGTGGGGCGTGGTGACCATGTGCATCGGCGGCGGCCAGGGCGGCGCCGGCCTGTTCGAGATTTACTGAGCCTTCAGCTCCGGGATGATTGCAGGGCGGCGAATCCTTCGCCGCCCTGTTTGTTTTTCACCGGCGGCCGGAGGCGATCCGCATCCGCTCGCGCGAGTCGTTGCGCCACTCGGTGATGCTGCAGCCGAAGCGGTTCCGGAACCAGCGTGCCATCGCGCTCTGCGCGGAGAAGCCGATCATCTCGGCGATCTCGGCGAGCGGACGCGAGCGTTCGTCGATCAGCCGCAGCGCGATCTCGGCGCGCTCATTGTCGACCACGTCCGAAAAGGTCGTACCGCAATCGGCAAGGCGGCGGTGAATGGTGCGGCGATCGCAGCCGAGATGTTCGGCGACGCGTTCGATCGAGCAGTCTCCGCCCGGCAGCAGGACGCGCACCAGCATGGCAACCCGGGCATCCCATCGCTCGAGTTGTTCCTCGAATACTTCGATGCGGCTTTCCAGGAAACGGGCGAGCTCGGGTGAGGCGCTCGGAATGCGGTGGTCCAGGTCGCTTTCGGCGCAAACGATTCCGTCGAAGTCGGAGTGAAACGTCAGCTCGCAACCGAAGAACTGCCGGTGAAATCGCCGGCTGCGCGGCGGACCATGGCTGAAATGGATTTCAAGCGGTCGCCAATGGCCGGCGCACAGCAAGGAGATGCCCCGGTTCGTGGTCCCCAGCGCCAGCTCCGTGGATTGCCGCAGCCCGCCGCGCAAGAGGATGGTGATGGTCGCAAGCCCTCCTTCCCGAGCGATCGCGATGCGCATGCCTTCGTTGTGGATGTGGATGAAGCGCGACAGCGCCTCCAGTGCCGTTCCGATCGTCGCTTGCTCGCGGATGAGGAGCGCCAGCGGGCCGAGGTTGGAGAGATCGCCGCGTTCGGCGAGCTGCAGGCCGAACGTTTCGACCCCCGAGTCGTTCGCCGACAATTCCAGTAGCCGGCGAACGTTGCGTACGGGAATGCGCAAGTCGCGCCGCTCGAGGCAGGTGAGCGGAAGCCTCACCTTGCGCAGCATTGTCGGGGGATCAAGCCCGACCGAGCGAGCAAGCTTCGCGTAGTGCGTGAGCGTGGCGCTGCGAATCAGCTCGGTCATCGGGGCGTCCGGCGGAATGTCCCGAAATGTAAAACGGGTGTCCCTATTCGTCAAATGCCGGGTTTCATTTCCGTATATGTACCGCCTCGAACTGCCGGTGCGGCGATTGCAAGAGCGCCCGGCTCGCATCGAAAGCACTGACATCGGCAGGGTTTTCCACTGCCGGCGCTCGCCAATTCCAGTCGGCGGCCGCCGGCTTTTTGTTGGCTTCATCCCGGGGGTTTTATGCAGGCTAATCCGAATTCCAGAGGCGAGATCTTCGTCATCGACGACGATGCCGCCGCGCGCGCGACGCTGGCGGGCGCGCTGACGCTTGCCGGCCATGAGGTGATCTGCTTTGCCGACGGCGCGGGACTGCTTTCGCGCGCGAAAATCCGCATTCCCGCTCTGCGTGTTTCTCGACGTCGGCGTTCGCGACAAATGCCGGTTCGATCTGCTGGATCACATCTGCGCGGAGCACTGGCGAGCGCCGGTGTTCGCAAGTTCGGTGGAGGCCAGCATTCCACTCGCCGTCGATGCCGTGCGCAGGGGCGCCTTCGATTTCATCGCAAAGCCGTTTGACGGCGGCGACGTGGTTGCGCGCGTCAATGCTGCGCTTTCCGAAACCTCGCGCACGCCCGGCGGCATTCCCACCGAGCTCTGGGATCAGGTGAATCTCACCGGCCGCGAATGGGAGGTGCTGGAACGGATCGCGCTCGGCGAAAGCGCCAAGGAAATCGCGCAGGCGCTCGGATTGAGCTCGCGGACGATCGAAGGCTATCGCGCGAACATCCTGCGCAAGGCCGGCGTCCGGAGTACGACCGAGCTGGTGCGCCGCGTATTCGGCCGGTGCGGAAGGCTCTGACGGTCGGAAGATGCCGGCAATGCGATGACATCGCCTTCAATCTCGGGCATGAACGTGCGAAGCGTTTGAGCAAGAGCGCGAGGGAGGAACCGATGTCGCACCAGCATATTCTCGTCGATGATCCGCGGCCGCGGGTGCGGCGCATCACGCTGAACCGGCCCGAGAAGCGCAACGCGCTGAACAACCGCCTGCGCGCCGAAATCTTCGAAGTGCTGGAAGCCGCCGACCGCGACGCCGAGGTCTCGATCACCATCCTGCGCGGCGCAGGTCCCTGCTTCTCGGCGGGCTACGATCTCTCGTCGAACAATTCGGTCGAGCAGCCCTATCACTCGGCGGCGGGGCCGGGGCAGTGGTCGCGCCATGTGGTCGAGGGCTGGTTCTCGATCTGGGACCTCGCCAAGCCCGTGGTCGCGCAGGTGCACGGCTATTGCCTTGCCGGCGGCACCGAACTCGCCACCGCCTGCGACGTGGTCTATGTCGCCGAAGACGCGCAGATCGGCTATCCGCCGGTGCGGCTGATGAGCCCACCCGACATGCAGTATCATCCGTGGCTGGTCGGCATGCGCCGCGCCATGGAGCTGATGCTGACGGGCGACGCCATGTCCGGCCGCGAGGCCGCGGAATGGGGCTTTGCGACGCGTGCGTTCCCGCTTGCCGAACTCGAGCAGCGCACGCTCGATTTCGCCGAGCGCGCGGCCAAGGTGCCGGTCGAATTGCAGCAGTTGAACAAGCGCTCGGTGCATCGCGCCATGGAGATCATGGGGGCGCGCGCCGCGATGCGCGCCGGCACCGAGATCCAGGCGCTGGCCTTCACCACCGAGGCGAGCCGCGCCTACATGTCGACCTTCCGCCGCGACGGCGGCAGCGTGAAGGCGCAGCTCGACCAGCGCGATACCAACTTCGGCGATTACCGCACGAAGAAGCCGTAAAGCTCTGTTCCTGCGGGTAAATTGAACCGGCTCGGTCGGGAGCTGCGACAACCGCAACCAGCGCAATTCGATCCTGTGTGATATGGTTCACGCGGTTCGCGCGCGGGCGGCACTAGCTGTTCGGATGTACTGTCATCGAGGTTCGCCATGAGACGTCTGATTGCCGCGATAGCCTTTGCTTTCGCTTTTACCGCCATTGCGCGGGCCGAGCCGCCGGTCGCCGTGGTCGAGGACGTGCAGGGCAAGGTCACAGGCGCCGAGTTCATGGACTATGTCGTGCCCGGCCAGGTCATCAAACTCGGACAAGGCGGCAAGGTCGTGCTCGGCTACATGAAGTCGTGCTGGCGCGAGACCATTTCCGGCATCGGCACCGTCATCGTCGGCAGCGAGCAGAGCGCGGTGCATCTCGCCGACTTCAAGACCGAGAAGGTCGCCTGCGATCCGACGCAAGCGCAGCGCATCGGCAAGGAACTCGGCGAGAGCGCCGCCACCGTTTTTCGCAGCCTGAAGGACGAAAAAAAGGGGCCGCCACCGCTGGTGCTGCACAGCCAGTCGCCGATCGTCTCGACCCCGGAGCGCGGCAAGCTTGTGGTCGAGCGGCTCGACGTCAAGGGCGAGCGCTACGAGGTCGACTTGACCGGCGCGCAGCTGACGCACGGCCGGTTTTATGATCTCGCCAAAAGCAATATCGTGCTCGCACAAGGCGGTGCGTATTCGATCACGCTGAAGTCGAAATTCGCGGCGTTCGTGATCGATCCCAATGCCGCCCCCGGCGCCGGTCCGGTGATCGGCCGCCTGGTGACGCTGCAATAACGGAACGATAAGACGGGCGGCGGATGAGTTTCAGGCGGGACGCCGTCGCAATCCTCGTGATCGCCGCGGCTTGCGGATTGCTGTCCGTGGTGCCGCCGTTCAACCTCGCGCATGGCTGGTCGATCGACGCGCTGACCGCGCTGCGCTGGAAGTTGCTTGGGCCGCATCGCGACGCCGCGGCCGCACCCGTCGCCGTGATTGCGATCGACGAAGAGACCTATGAGACGCCGCCATTCAAGGGATCGCCGACCCTGATCTGGACCACCGAGATCGGCCGCGTGCTGACGGCGGTGCTCGATGGCGGGGCGAAGGTCGCGGGTTTCGACTTCGTGTTGGCCAACTCGATCGAGCAGTCCGAATTGCCGTTCGGCGACGATCAGGTCGGCACGAAACTGCGCGGCTTCGATCGTCCGTTTCTGAGGTCGCTCGCGGCGGGTGCTGCGGCCGGCAAGGTCGTGCTGGGCGAAGCCTTGCGGGACGACGGCGCCATTCGCCCCACGGACGGTCAGCGCATCGCCGTGCGCGGCCCGCAGAACATCCGGCCGCTCAACATCCTTTCCGATCCCGATGACGTGGTTCGCCGCGTGCCGCTGACGATCGGCGGCAAGGACAAGCCAATCCCGTCGATGGCGCTGGAGCTCGCGTCGCGCGCGCTCGGCGTCGAGCCCGACATCGCCAGGGACGGCAGCGTGACGCTGGCGGGGTATCGCGTACCGGGTACGAAGGGCACGCTGACGCTCAATTTCGACGGCGGCGCGGCTGACGTGCGGACCTATTCTCTGGCCGACTTGCGTGCCTGCGTCGAGAAAGACGACAAGGAGTTCTTCCAGCGCCAGTTCGCGGACAAGATCGTGATCTTCGGCACGCTGCTCGATGCCGAGGACCGCAAGCTCACCTCGAAGCGCCTCGCGACCGGCATCGAGGAATCGGCGGCGCCGCGCTGCGCCCTGCCGCCGGCCAGGGTGGGCGCGCGCTACAACCGCAGCACCATCGCCGGCGTCTATATCCATGCGACCGCGGTCAACAATCTGATCGCCCGCGACGGATTGATCGAATTCGACAGGAATCCGACGATTGCCATTGCGATCGGCTTTGCACTGCTCGCGGCGCTGGCGGCGTGGCTATTGGCTCCGGCCGCGGCTGCGGCCGCTTATCTCGGCCTCGTCGCGGTCACGCGCTGTTGGCGCGACATACGCCTTCTCGAAGACTTACGTGATCCCGCTCAGCGAGCCCTTTATTGCAGGTCTGCTGGCGTTGCTTCTGATGATCGCGTGGCGGCTGGTCGTGACCGATCGCGGCCAGCGGCTGCTGCGCAGGAGTTTCGCGCTCTATCTGGCGCCGCAGGTGATCGACCGCATGCTCGCCTCCAACAGGCTGCCGGATCTCGGCGGCGAGACCCGCGACGTCACGGTGTTCTTTTCCGACCTCGAAGGCTTCTCCGGGATCGCCGAGAAGATGTCTCCTTCGGAGTTGGTCGCCTTCATCAACGAATATCTCTCCGCCATGACCGATATCATCGAGAGCAAGGGCGGCTACATCGACAAATATATCGGCGACTCCATCGTCGCCATGTTCGGCGCGCCGGTGGACGATACCAATCACGCGCGCCACGCCGCGGAGGCCGCGTTGCTCTGCCGCGCCAAGCTGGACGAACTGAACAAGACTTCATTAGCCTTCCGCGGCCTCAACGTGGCGCATCGCATGGGCCTCAATTCCGGCGCGGCGCTGGTCGGCAATATCGGCTCGCGGCGGCGCTTCAACTATTCCGTCATGAGCGATGCGGTGAATGTCGCCTCGCGCCTCGAAGGCGCCAACAAGTTCTACGGAACCACCATCATCGCATCCGAAACCACGGTGACGCAAACCGGATCGGCGTTCGCCTGGCGCGAGCTCGATGCGGTGCGGGTGCAGGGCCGCGAGACGCCGGTGAAAATCTACGAGCTGATGGCGCTCACTGGGGAGGAAACGCCGCAGCAGCGCGCGGCGGCGGATGCCCATGCTGAAGGCCTCGTGCACTGGCGCAAGCGCGAGTTCGCCGCCACCGTCGCCTGCTTTGCCCGGGTTGCCGGCACCGACAAGCCATCCGCGCTATTTTTGAAGCGCGCCAGCGAATTCGCCAAGCGTCCGCCGGGGCTCGGCTGGGAGCCGGTCAATTCGCTGGAAAGCAAGTAGCTTTTTTGTTTGGGCATGATCGGAAAACCGCTTCACACTTTTCCGGATCATGCTCTATTCCTTCACCGCGCCGGTCAGCGACGACACGTAGTAGTCGACGAACAGCGAGTAGAAGATCGCAACCGGCAGCGAGCCGAGCAGCGAGCCCGCCATCAGCGCGCCCCACTGATAGACGTCGCCGGAGACAAGCTCGGTCAGGATCGCGACCGGCACGGTCTTGTTGGCGCTGCTCTGGATGAAGGCGAGCGAATAGATGAACTCGTTCCATGACAGCGTGAAGGAGAAGATGCCGGCCGAGATCAGGCCGGGCACCGCGAGCGGCAGCGTGATCCGCCACAGGATCTGCAGGCGCGTCGCGCCGTCGACCAGCGCGCATTCTTCCAGTTCATAGGGGATCGACTTGAAATAGCCGATCAGCAGCCAGGTGCAGAACGGCACCAGGAAGGTCGGATAGACCAGGATCAGCGCCAGCGGACTGTCGAACAGGCCAAATTGGACGACGACTGTCGCCAACGGAATGAACAGGATCGACGGCGGCACGAGATAGGCGAGATAGATGCCGAGCCCGACATAGGGACTGCCGCGGAAGCGCAGCCGCTCGATCGCATAAGCCGCGAGCGTGCTTGATAGCAGCGACAGGAAGGTGGCGCCGATCGCGACCGACATGGTCGTCATCAGCCAGTGCGGATAGGCGGTCTCGAACAGCAAATGCCTGATGTGCTGCAGGGTCGGCGAGGTGATCCAGAACGGATTATGCGCCTTGTAGTTCAGCATCTCCGCGTTCGGTTTGAACGCGGTCACCGCCATCCAGTAGAACGGGAACAGCAGGATCAGCACGAAGCAGGCGAGCGGGATATAGATCATGACCATGCGCCGCGCGCGCGAATCCCAGTCCATCGCCTCCGGCGTGGCCTTGTTGTTGACGGGCCCTTGCGCGACCGCGTCAGTCATTGGCCTCTCCCTGCTGCCATTTGCGCCGAGCCAGGCCGAAATAGGAGAACAGCGTCGCAAACACCAGGAACGGGATCATCGACACCGCGATCGCGGCGCCCTCGCCGAGCTCGCCGCCGGCGATGCCGCGCTGGAACGCAAGGGTGGCGAGCAGATGGGTCGAGTTGATCGGCCCGCCCCGGGTGATGGCGTAGACCAGCTGGAAGTCGGTGAAGGTGAAGATGATCGAGAAGGTCATCACGATCGCCAGAATCGGCATCATCATCGGAAAGGTGATGTAGCGGAAGCGCTGCCACGAGCTGGCGCCGTCGAGCATCGCAGCCTCATAGAGCGATGGCGAGATGGTCTGCAATCCAGCCAGCAGCGAGATCGCGACAAAGGGAATGCCGCGCCAGATATTGGCCGCGATCAGCGAGAAGCGCGCCGGCCAGGGGCTGCCGAGGAAGTCGACATTGGTGGTGCGGATGTGCAGCACGTCGACCAGCAGATAGGAGATGATCGAGAATTGCGGATCGTAGATCCACCAGAAGGCGATCGCCGACAGTACGGTCGGTACGATCCAGGGCAGCAGCACGATGGCGCGGAGGATGCTCTTGAACGGGAAGTGGTTGTTGAGCAGCAGCGCCAGCCAGAACCCGAGCGCGAATTTGCCGAAGGTCGCCACCGCCGTGTAGAAGATGCTGTAAAACACCGCGCCCCACCACAAGGGATCGGTCAGCAGGTACTGGAAGTTCTCGAAGCCGACGAAGACGCCGCGGCGGCCGATCGTGGTGTCGGTGAAGGCGAGCCAGATGCCCAGCCCCAGCGGATAGGTGAGGAATACCGTGAGCAGGCCGATCGCGGGCGCAAGGCAGGCGACGATCAGGAACGGCTTGTAGTCGAGCAGGCGGGCGAACCAGTTCGGTTGCCGCCGGACCAGGCTCCGTGCATGCAGTGTCGTAACGGACATTGGTCCACTCTAGCCGTCATTGCGAGCGAAGCGAAGCAATCCAGGCTTCATCCGCGTTATTTCTGGATCGCTTCGTCGCTGACGCTCCTCGCAATGACGATTACCTTCTGAAATACCGCTTCGCCCGACGCTCGGCTTCCGCGGCCGCGGCTTCCGGCGTCGCGGCGTCGGTTGCGACAGACGCGCACATCTGCACCAGCACGTAGTCGGCACTGATGGCGCCGGTCGCGGTCGAGATCGGCCCGGCATAGCCGTTCCAGTAACGGTTCTTCATCGTATCCTTGAAGATTTTCACCTTCGGATCGTCGGACCACACCGCGCAGTCGGCATAGGCTTCGAGCGGATGCGCCCAGTAGCCGGAGTTGGCGTTGATCCAGGGCTCGTATTGCTCCTTCTCCATCATGAACTGCAGAAAAGCCTTCGCCGCGTTGGGGTAGGGGCTGTGTTTGAACACCATCGCGTTCAAGGTCAACCCGCCCATCGGCGGGGCCTTGGCGAGGCCCTTCGGCAGGAATTGATGCTCGGTGTCGTCGGCGATCGCTTTCGTCGCCGGATCCTTCTTCAGCGAGAAATACAGCGATACGCCGTTCGCAGTGAGCGAAATCTCCTCCGCCGAATAGGCGCGGTTGTTGCTGACGTCGTTCCATGACGGCGTGCCCGCAATGAAGGTCGGATAGAGCTCCTTCAGGTATTTCAGCGCCGCGATCGTCTCCTTGCTGTTGATGACGAGGTTGCCTTCCTCGTCCAGCAATTGCGCGCCATGCGACCACAATAGCCAGCTTGCGAAACCGTTGGCGTCGCCCACCGCGTTGCCGAGCGCAAAGCCCGCGGGCTTGCCGGCTGCCTTCAGCTTCTGGCAGAGCGTCAGGTAGCCCGCGTGGTCGTCGGGCACGCGCTCGAAGCCGGCCGCCTGCACGATCGACTTGCGGTACACCAGCGGGCCGCTGGCCGAGCCGAACGGCAGACCGATCCAGTTATTGCTCTTGTGACGCTTGCCGTATTTCTCGGCGAGGAACATCCAGCCGCCATAACGCTTGCCGAGATAGTCGGCGACGTCGTTGAGCTCGATGATCTTCTCGACATAGATATGCGGCGCGTCGGTGAAACCGATGATGATGTCGGGCCCGGCGCCGGAGTTGGCGGTGACCGCGGTCTGCTGGTTGATGTCCTCCCAACCGACGAAGTCGACCTTGACCTCGACGCCGGTCTTCTCGGTGAAGCGCCTGGCGTTGGCGCGGAACACGTCCTCGTCCGGCTGCACGAAGCGCACCGGCCGCAGCATGCGCAAGCTTGCGCCCTTTTCGATCGCAAACGAGGGAGCGGGAACATCGGCCGCCTTGATCAGCGAGCCCTGCGCCCGCGCGCCGGTCGCTGCCAGAAGCCCGGCGGACAGTCCAAGTCCGAGTGTGTCGCGGCGGGTGAACTCATGGGTCATGACATCTCCCTGTGGTCCCCCGCCGCTGCGCGTTGTCAGATCAGCTGTTCGGTCCGCGGTCCATGCCGACCGGCTGCCAGCGCCGGAGCTTGGTGGTCTGCAGCACCGACGGGTTGACGCAGCTTACCGGCCACATGCCTTGCAGCACCAGTGACAATTCGTAGCCGACGCGCCGCTTGCGGGCTTCGTCGAAACGTGCCGAGGCCGACGCAACATGCGCGGTCAGTGTCACGTTCTCCATCCGCAGCAGCGGATTGTTGTGCGAGGGCGGCTCCGTCTCCAGCACGTCGAGCGCGGCATGCGCGATCCAGCCTTCCTGCATCGCCTTGATCAGGCGCTTCCTCGTCCACGGTGGCGCCGCGCCCGGTGTTGACGAAGACCGCGCTCTTTTTCATCTGTCTGAAATGCTTTTCGCCCAGCAAGTGATGCACCTCGGGGCGGGCCGGCGCATGCATCGACACGAAGTCGGATTGCGACAGCACCTCCGACAGCGTCGCCGGCATCACGCCGTGATCGTACATCAGCGTTTCCTGGATGAAGGGATCGTAAGCCATCATCCGCAAACCGAACGGCGCCGCGCGTTTCGCCACCGCGCGCGCCACGCGACCGAACGAGACGAAGCCGAGCGTCTGCCCCATCAGGCGCGGGATTTTCAGCAGCGCCGGCCGGCCCTCTCTCCAGCGTCCCTCGCGCACCATCTTGTCCTGCTCGATCAGGCGGCGGAAGCCCGCGAGCAGCAAGCGTCATGGCATGGTCGGCGACTTCCTCGATGAAGGTGTCGGGCACGTTGGTGACGGGAATGCCGCGCGCGGTCGCCGCCTTGACGTCGACCGAGTCGACGCCGACGCTGCCGAGCGTGATCACCTTGCAGTTCTCCAGCGCGTCGATGACCGCCTTGGTGATCGGCATGCCCTTGGCGTAGATCGCGTCCGCCGTCTTCGCCGCGGCGATGAACTCGGCCTCGTTGGCCGGCGCCTCGACGATCTCGGCCCCGATCGGGTCCAGCGCCTCCTTTTCATAGTCATAGCCGCCGCCGGCCACCGTGAAACTCGCGCCCTTCGGCGTCACAACTTTGAACCTGGACATCGGATCTCCCTGTATTCGGCCCCGCAGGGCTCTTTTGCGGGCGGCATAAAAGCATGGGCGGGTGCGGCTTTGCTAGGCCATAGGTGGGCATGGCTATCAGGCAAATCGGCAGACGCGACCCGCTGGCTAAGGCTACGCCGAGCCCTGCCGCGAGGCGATGATCACGCCGGCCAGCACCAGGTGTGCCCGGAATCTCTGAGGCGACAAGACCGGCATCCGCAATGCTACAATGCGCGAAATCCTGTTGGACGAAATGGAGCCGGCGATGAGCGTGGAGTTGCTGAATGTCAGGGGCCTGGAAGCGCTCGCGCGCGACAAACCCGTCGTGATGGTCAACCTGATGCGGTTTCGCGAGCGCTCGCTCGACGGCGACGGATCGGGCTGGGATGCATATTTGCGCTACAGCGCGCTGACCGTGCCGATGATCAAGGCGCGCGGCGGCACACTGCTGTGGACGGGGAATGCCAAAGCGGTGGCGCTCGGCGTCGAGGCAGGCAACCAATGGGACTATGTGGCGCTGGTCTATTATCCCACGGTCGCGGCCTTCATCGACATGATGACGTCGCCTGACTACGAGACGAAATCCGATCCGCATCGGCGCAACGGCTGCGCCGACCATGTCATCATCGCGACGAGCGAGAGCTACAGCAAGTTTGCGATGGGGAAGTCGTAAACTACCCCTGCCTGCGTGACGCGATATAGACGCCGGTCAGCACCAGGGCGAAGCCGATGAAATGAAAGGCCTGCGGCATTTCGCTTAGGAAAACCATCGCCATGACAGCGCCGAACACCGGCACCACATGGAAGAACGGTGCGGCGCGGTTGGCGCCGATCAGCTGCACGCCGCGATTGAAGCAGAGATAGGCGACGATCGAGGGAAATACCGCGACATAGAACAGCGTCAGCAGATTATGCGCGTCGAACGTCATCGCCGGCCGCGTGAAGAACTCGTAGATAAAGAGCGGGATCAGCGCGGCCGAGCCGGCGCCGAAGGTGAAGGCGGCGAACGACAGCGCATGGATCGGCCGGCCGCTTCAGGGTCAGCACCGAATAAAGTCCGAAGCTGGTCAGCGCCACCAGGAAGATCAGGTCACCCTTGTTGAACTGGATACTGGTCAGCGCGGTGACGTCGCCGCGGGTGAGGATGATCAAGACGCCGATCATCGACAGCAAGACGCCGATCGCCTGCGCCAGCGTCAGGCGCACGCCGAGCAGCGCCAGCGACCACACCGCGACCATCAGCGGCCCGGCCGATTGCAGCAGCAGCGTGTTCAGCGCCGTGGTGTACTCCAGCGACCAGTATTGCAGCGTGTTGAAGACGCCGATGCCCGTGACCGACACCAGCAACATGACGCCGAGCTTGCCGCGGATCGCGGCCCAGTCGCGCTTCAGGTGCTTCCAGGCAAACGGCAGGATGATCAGGAACGCCGCCGACCAGCGCAGGAACGACAGCGTCACCGGCGGGATGTGGCCTGCGGCAAGCCGGCCGACAATGGCGTTGCCGGCCCAGCAGGCTGCGGTGATGCAGAGCAGGAGATAGGGCTGGTTGGCGATCCAGAGCCCTGACGAGGTGGCCTGCGATGATGTGGTTTGGTCGGACGCGGACATCAGCGGATATTAGTTGGTCTCGATGCGCCGCGACGCGGCCCGGCGCGGGTTCCGCACCCGGTTCTGCCCGGCTGCACCACAGACACGGATTTTGGGGCGGCTTCAACCGGGGGCGACGCATCGCGACCATGCGCGGGACAGCGGTCCCGCATGACGAGCGGAACAGCCGGCAGGCAATTGGAAAACATGACCGGGCTGGTCTACTCTGTGCCCATGCTCAGACAACTCGCTTTGGTCCTGACGATCGCATCCGCCTGGCCTGCGTCGGCCATCGCCGCCGAAGCGCGGTCCGGCATAGACTTGTCCGCGATCGATCGGAGCGTACCGCCGCAGCAGGATTTCTGGCAGTTCGCCAACGGCAAATGGCTGGCCACGACGCAGATTCCGTCCGACCGCCCCGCCTGGGACACCTTCTCGGAGGTGCGCGAGACGACGCAAGGCCAGCTTCGCAGCGCCATCGAATCGATCGACCCGAACGACAAGGCTCATCCGGAGTGGCGCAAACTCGCCGATCTTTACGCCTCGTTCATGGACGAAGCGGGCGTGGAGCAGGCAGGTCTTGCCTCGCTGCGTGAGACGCTCGCGAAAATTCACGAACTGAGAGACAAGAGCCAGCTGCCGGCGCTGTTTGCCGAGCTCTCACAGCTCTGGGTCCGCATTCCCTTCGCAATCGAGATTTCGCCGGATGCGCGCGATGCCACGACCTATGTCGTGCATCTGGAGCAGGGCCGGCTCGGACTGCCGGATCGCGACTATTATCTGAAGGACGACGCCCATTTCCAGGCCATGCGCGCGGCCTATCGTTCGCATATCGCAAAGCTGCTAACGCTCGCGGGCGAAGGCGGGGGCGATACCGCCGCCGACAACATTCTGACACTGGAGACGGCGCTGGCGAAGCTGCAATGGACGCGGGTCGAGAACCGCGATCCGGTCAAGACCTACAACAAGACCGGGATCGCCGCGCTTCCCGCGCTGGCGGCGCGGGAAGACCTGCCGTCGTTTCTTGCCGCCGCCGGTGTCGGCCGCGACATCGACACCGTGATCGTGGCGCAGCCGAGCTTCTTCGCCGGGCTCACCGCTCTCTTCAATGACACGTCACTCGAGACCTTCAAATCCTGTCTCACCTACAATTTGCTGAGCGCCTATTCCGGCTATTTATCGAAGCCGTTTGCGGACGAGGATTTCGCTTTCGAACAGAAAATGTTGCGCGGCGTGCCGGAAATCCAACCGCGCTGGAAGCGCGCGGTCACCACCGTCGACCGCTTGATCGGTTTCGATCTCGGCAAGCTCTATGTCGAACGCACCTTCCCGCCCGAGGCCAAGGCGCGCGCGGAAGCCATGATTGCCAATCTGATCGCGGTTTATCGCGACGGGATAGCGACGCTCGACTGGATGGGGCCGCAGACGCGCCGCGAAGCGCTGAGCAAGCTCGAGGCGATCGTGCCGATGATCGCCTATCCGGCGAAGTCGCGCGACTATCTGGGGCTGGAGGTTCGGCGCGACGACCTCGCCGGCAACGTCATGCGCGCCCGCCGCTTCGATCATGCCTACTGGCTCGCCAAGGCCGGCCGGAAGGTCGACCGCACCGAATGGTTCACCACCCCGCAGACCGTCAACGCGTTTTACAGCTCCAGCCGCAACCAGATCGTGTTTCCCGCGGGCATCTTGCAGCCGCCTTTCTTCGACGCGGCCGCGGACGATGCCGCCAATTACGGCGCCATCGGCACGGTGATCGGCCATGAGATCAGCCATGCTTTCGACGATCGCGGCAGCCAGTTCGACGGCGAGGGCAATTTGCGCAATTGGTGGACCAGCGATGATCGTGAGCGTTTCGAGAAACAAACAAGCAGCCTCGTCGCGCAATATGACGCCTTCAGCCCGCTGACCGGCTATCACGTCAACGGCGCATTGACGCTCGGCGAAAACGTCGCCGACAATGCCGGGCTCGCGATCGCGGTACGTGCCTATCGGCTGGCGCGGCTGGGTTGTCCGTCGCCGGTCATCGACGGGTTTTCCGGCGAGCAGCGGCTGTTCATCAGCTTCGCGCAGATATGGCACGACAAGGTGCGCGATGCCGCCCGCATCGAGCGCCTCAAGACCGATCCGCATTCGCCGGGGCAGTTCCGCGCCAACGGCACTTTGCGTAACCAGAGCTCGTTCGTGGCGGCCTTCGACGTCAAGCCGGGCGATGCGATGTTTCTGCCGAAGGAGGAACGCATCTCGCTGTGGCAGACCGACCGCGAGCTAGCCTGCGGCACAAAAGCGCCTTAGCAACCCCGGCGCATCCGAAGGCGAGGATTTTCCGGGGATATCAAAGGCTTGTCGCCGAATTCTGCAGTCCCAAACGCCCGTTCTTGCTTGCCTCTGCCCGCCGCATCCTTTATCCGGATACATGCCTCGCATGCGAGCGGCCCCGGCCGTGATTTACGCTGGGCGCATGAGCCGGAAACAGGGGACCATTTTCCGGACCAATCATGCTCGTAAGGATCGGGTTGCAGAGGGACGAGTCCGCGAATGGCTAACGTTGTCGTCGTCGGCGCCCAGTGGGGCGACGAAGGGAAGGGCAAGATTGTCGACTGGTTGTCGGAACAGGCCGACGTCGTCGTGCGCTTTCAGGGCGGCCACAATGCCGGCCACACCCTCGTCATCAACGGCCAAACCTACAAGCTCGCGCTTCTGCCGTCCGGTGTGCTGCGTCCCGCCAAGCTCGCGGTGATCGGCAACGGCGTGGTGTTCGATCCGCAGGCCTTCCTCGACGAGGTGACGAAGCTCAGGTCGCAGGGCGTCGCGGTCAGTCCCGAAAATCTGCGGATCGCCGAGAACGTCACGCTGATCCTGCCCTTGCATCGCGAGCTCGACGCCTTGCGCGAGTCCGGCAACAAGTTGACCGCGGTCGGCACCACGCAGCGTGGCATCGGGCCGGCCTACGAGGACAAGGTCGGCCGCCGCGCAATCCGCCTGATGGATCTCGCCGATCTCGACACGCTGCCGGACAAGATCGACCGGCTGCTGGCGCACCACAATGCATTGCGGCGCGGCTTCAATCTCAAAGAGATCGACGGCAAGGGCATCCTGCGCGACCTCACCGAGATGGCGCCGAAGCTTTTGCCCTATGCCGAGACGGTGTGGCGGCTGCTCGACATCAAGCGCCGCGAGGGCAAGCGCATCCTGTTCGAGGGCGCGCAGGGCGCGCTGCTCGATGTCGACCACGGCACCTACCCCTATGTCACCTCGTCCAACACGGTGGCGGCACAGGCGGCGACCGGCACCGGCGTGGGGCCGGGCGCTGTCGGTTATGTCCTGGGCATCTGCAAGGCCTACACGACGCGGGTCGGGCTGGGGCCGTTTCCGACCGAACTGCACGACGAGATCGGCGAGGAGATCGGCCGCAGAGGCAAGGAATTCGGCGTCAACACCGGGCGCAAGCGCCGCGTGCGGCTGGTTCGACGCCGTGCTGGTGCGGCAGACGGTGCGCACCTCCGGCATCAACGGCCTGGCGCTGACCAAGCTCGACATCCTCGACGGCTTCGAGCAGCATCGAGGTCTGCACGGGTTATGAGCTGGACGGCAAGGAGATCGACCATCTTCCGGCTGGCGAAGGCGCGCAAGCCCGGGTAGTGCCGATCTATGAGACCATCGAGGGCTGGAAGGAGCCGACCGCCAACGCCCGGTCCTGGGCCGATCTGCCGGCCCAGGCCATCAAATATGTCCGCCGCGTCGAAGAATTGGTGGGTTGTCCGATCGCCTTGCTTTCCACAAGCCCCGAACGCGAGGATACTATCCTGGTTCAGAACCCCTTTGAGGCTTAACGAGATATTACAGCAGAGTGCGCACAGTTGAGTTGATATGGCCGATTACTACCCGCTGATCGCTCGTGCCGTTGCCGGATTGGACCCCAGCTGCCCCCGGCGAGGCCCGCCGTGCGCTCTATGAGCGCGCGCGCGCCGCGCTGATCGCGCAGCTGCGCGGCGTGCAGCCGCCGCTGTCGGAATCCGAAATCACCCGCGAGCGGCTGTCGCTGGAAGAGGCCGTGCGCAAGGTCGAATCCGAGGCCGCCCAGCGCGCCCGCGAGGCGCGCGGCGGCTCGCGTGCGAGTGCGGGCGACGCGCTCCGCCGCAATCGGCCGGGCGAGACGCCTGCGGCCGGCGGGTCCGCAGGCTCGACCGTGCGTCCGCGCGCACCGGCGCCGCCGCCACCATCGCCACCGCCTTCACGCAACGATCGTCCGCCGCTCGGGCAGGATGGCCAGCCGCGTCAGCCCCGCGACTTGCGCGGCGAAGCGCCGCCACAGCCGCCTCCGTCACGGCCGCAGCCGCCGCCGATCGATATGCCGGATCCGCCGTTGCCGCCCGCCAATCGGACAGGCGGCCCGCGCCGCGGCGCCGACGACCAGGCGCCCGGCGTGCGCGGCTTCCGCGACATCGCAGCCGACACCGAGGATCTCGGCCGCGCCGCGGCGCAGGCCAGTCGCGCCGCGCGGCGCACCTACGCCAACGTGCCGTCGCCATCGCCTGAGTTCGACCGGGTCGAGCCGAGCCTCGAGGATCGCGGCGCCGAACAGGACATGCCCTATTCCTGGGACGACACGATCGAGGAGACCGAGCGCCAGACGCCGGCCTCGCCGCCGCCGCCCGTGCCGCGCGCGCGCATCGGCGTCGACCGCAATCGCCAGCCGAAACGCGCACGCGGCGCCGCCGTATTTCCGTTCAAGAGCGCGATCGCCGTCGGCGTCGTGCTGATCCTGGTCGGCGCCGGCATCCTGTGGGGCAAGTCGCTCGTCTCGGGCATCGGCGGACTGTTCAAGTCGCAGCCTGCGGTGGAAGCGCCCAAGGACAGTTCCGCGCCGGCGACGCGGCCGAAGATTTCCGGATCGCGTCGGCCAGCCCTCGGCGTCCGATCAGCCGGTCGCGCCGGTTGCGCAGCGCGTCGTGCTCTATGACGAGGATCCGTCCGATCCCAAGGGCAAGCAATATGTCGGCACGGTGGTCTGGCGCACCGAGCCGATCAAGGCCTCCGGCAACCAGAAGGCCGATATCGCCGTGCGCGCCGACATCGAGATTCCCGACCGCAAGTTCAAGATGACCATGTCGTTCCGCCGCAACACCGATTCCTCGCTGCCGGCGAGCCACACCGCGGAATTGACCTTCATCCTGCCGCAGGACTTTGCCGGCGGCGGCGTCTCCAACGTGCCGGGCATCCTGATGAAGTCGAACGAGCAGGCGCGCGGCACGCCGCTTGCCGGTCTGGCGGTCAAAGTCACCGACGGCTTCTTCCTGGTCGGCCTCTCCAATGTCGACGCCGACCGCGCACGCAACATCCAGCTCCTGAAGGAGCGCGCGTGGTTCGACGTGCCGCTGGTCTACACCAACCAGCGCCGCGCCATCATCGCGATCGAGAAGGGCGCGCCGGGCGAGCGCGCCTTCAACGACGCCTTCGCGGCCTGGGGCGAGTAGGCGTTCGACCATCGTCGCTGTCGCGCTCCGGCAATATTTTGTCCCGCCTTCACATGCCGCTGCTATAAATGCCCTCTGTCCGGGAGGGGCAGAGCATGAAGCGCTATCTGATCTTTGTCGCCGTGGGTCCGCTGCTCGGCGGGTTCTGGCTGCTGCTGACCACCACCATCATGTCGGGTTACTGGAGCGACCCGCAGAACGCGCGCGCGGGTCGGCAAGCTCTTGAAGGTGTTCTTCACGACGCTGCAATACTCCTATCTGTTCGGCTTCCTGCCGGCGCTGATGATCGGCGCGATCGACGACATCCTCTCGCATGTCAGGCGCATCGCGCCGGTCGTGCGCATGCTGCTGGTCGGCGTCATCGCCTTCGTCGCGGCCGAATTGCTCTATGGCGGGCGCGGGCCGGATACCGGTCCTTTCCAGTTCGTCATGTACGGCCTGGTCGGCTTCATCCCCGGCGCCATCAGTTCCTGGCTGGTGCACAAATTCGTCGGCGAATTGCCGGATGCGCCGGCGCAGCCTGCCGCGGAGAAGGCCGCGTGCGACGCGTAACGCGCACTTGACGCAACTTGCGCCGCGCTCGCGCGTTCCCATCTGATGGCCATGCCCGACAACAACACCAGATTCCGGCCCAGCGGCACCTCCGCGCGCGAATTTCGGCGCGCGCGGAAGCCGCGCGGGCCGGTGATCGATCAGGAGGGACGCGAAATTCCGCCGGAATCGCTGCAGCGGGGGTTCCGCGAATTCCGCTTCGATTTCGGTCCACCGCCAATCCGTTCGGCAATCTCACCCGCGAGCAGCGTCTGAAGCGGCTGGAGGCGATGGCAAAGCTGCTCGACGTCGCCTTCATCCTGCCCGGCACCAACATCCGTTACGGCATCGACGGCATCATCGGGCTGATCCCGGTGGTCGGCGACGTCATCGCCACCGCGCTGTCGCTGTGGCTGGTGCGCGAGGCCCGCGCGCTCGGTGCGCCCTGGTATGTCACGGCGCGGATGCTCGGCAATGTCGCCTTCCAGGGCGTGGTCGGCGCGGTGCCGGTTGCGGGCGACGCCATCGACGTGCTGTTCCGCGCCAACATGCGCAACGCGCGGCTGCTGCGGCGCTGGCTCGAGACGCAGCCGCGCTGACGCCCGCGCTGATCCGGAAAATGGGTCCGCCCTCGGACACGCAAGCGTTGCGCGGGCGGCTTCAAAAGAAAACGCCGACGTCAGTCGGGGGGCTTACGCAGCGTACTTGCGGCGTCCGCTTGTCGTCGGCGGCAGGCTCGGGCTTGCGCGGCCGGCGCGGCAACGGGAACGCCTCGCTCTCATAGAGCGAGCGGATGCCGCTCTGGTCGAAGCGGGCTTCCTCGACCTGCAGATAGGCGCCGTTCAGCGAATCCGCCGGCAACTCCTCGATCGCGAAGCGAACCGCTTCGGCCGCGGTGCCAAAACGCCGATAAGCGAAACCTGCCCGCTTCTTCTTGCGGATCGCGGCGGGGAAAAGCTCGGCGGAGGTGTTGAAGTTGAACGGACGCAATGGACGCATATCGCGGACCTCTTGTCTTATTTGGCGCTGGCGTGAGCGAGTGTGGGTTTTGGGTGACGGTCAAGCCGCAAGCGGCGAGCCGTGCACGTCATTTCGTCACCTAATATAGGCTCATTTGACAAAATTGCGAACCCCGCCGGATCAAATCGTGAACCTGTATGCGGTCAGCGCATGTGTGGTTAACGCTGATATTTCAACAGGTTGCGCTTTCAGATGATGCGGAGCAGCAGCAGGACGAGCAGAACTACCAAAATCACTCCGCCGAGCCCCATGCCGGAATGGCCCATGCCGTAGCCGTAACCGCCGAACCGGCCGGAAGCCCGCCCAGCAGGTAAATGATCACGAGAATGATCAGGATCAGTCCAAGCGACATGATGCTCTCCCTCGCTTACGTGCCGCGACCGATGGAGGAGCGAACGTCAAATCCGCTCCACCAGCGCTGGCGGCGCATGACGCGACGCTCCGCCGCGCCAGCAAAGCACATTCATGGCTCGGGTTCCAAGGCGCTAGTTCTTGGCCTCCTCGATCGGCAACACTTTCAGCGGCGTCGCATAGGGCTCGACGCGTAGCGACTCCGTTGCGATCAGGCCGATCTTGCGCAGCGGCGCCTGCTCGAGATCGCCGTTGGCGGCCTTGCGCACCGCATATTGCCAGACCCCGAGCGAGCCCTTCGACACGAGCGCCTTTGCGACGCCGGCGGCGTTGCCATCCATCTTCGAGAGTTCGTCGTCGGAAAGGCCGATGACGATCTCGTCTTTCGCCGTGACCACCTTGAACAGCGACACCTTGTCGGCGGCGAGGGCGGGAAGAACGAGAAGGCTCTCCATGGTGAGACAGGCCAGCAACAGCCGTTTCGAGACTTGCATGATCGAATAATTCCTCATGTCGTTTGCGCGCGCGGGTCATCGAGACACAAACCCCGCGCACCGTTTTGGTCGCGCGGGGCTGTGAACGCGTTCGAACGTGGCTGCGGATTTATTTCGGCTTCAGCTTCAGCGCCGCCGAGTTGATGCAGTAGCGCAAGCCGGTCGGCCCCGGGCCGTCGGGGAAGACATGGCCGAGATGGCCGGAGCATTTCGAGCACAGCACCTCGGTGCGGATCATGCCGTGGCGTGACGTCGTGCTCCTCGTCGACATGGCCGTCGGCGGCCGGCGCGGTGAAGCTCGGCCAGCCGCAGCCGGAATCGAATTTGGCGTCGGATTCGAACAAGGTCTGGCCGCAGCCGGCGCAGACATAGGTGCCGGGCTTGGTCTCATACTCGTACTCGCCGGAGAACGGCCGCTCGGTCGCCTTTTCGCGCAATACTGCATATTGCATCGGCGTCAGTTCCTTGCGCCAATCGGCTTCGCTCTTGATGACTTTGTCGGATGTCTTGGTGTCAGCCATCATTCCTCCATCCTTTCGTTGGGCATGACCTTTTCGGAAAACCGCTTCACACTTTTCCGGATCATGCCCCGAGCTAGTTGGTGACCGCGCGAACCAGCGTCGGCTTCTCGATATAGTTATCCGCGAACAGTTTTTTCAGGTTCTCGACCTTCGGCAGGTCGTTATAGGCGATATAGGGCTGGTTCGGGTGCAGCGTCAGATAGTCCTGGTGATAGGCCTCGGCCGGGAAGAAGCCCTGCAGCGGGCCGACCTTGGTGACGATCGGCTTGCCATAGACTTTCGCGGCGTTGAGCTGGACGATATAGGCGTCCGCCACCTTCTTCTGCTCGTCGGAGGTCGTGAAAATCGCCGAGCGATATTGCGTGCCCGAGTCCGGGCCCTGGCGGTTGAGCTGGGTCGGGTCGTGCGCGACCGAGAAGAAGATCTGCAGGATCTTGCCGTAGGAAATCTTCTTCGGATCGTATTTGATCTGCACGGATTCGGCGTGGCCCGTGTTGCCGCCCGAGACCTGGTCATAGGTCGCGGTCATCTGGCTACCGCCCGCATAGCCGGAGACCGCGCTGGTCACGCCCGCGGTATGCTGGAACACGCCCTGCACGCCCCAGAAGCAGCCGCCCGGAGAGCACGGCGGTCTGGATGCCGTCGCTACCTTGCGCGTCCGCCGCGGGCGGCGGGATTTTCACCGCGTCCTCTGCGGCGCGCGACGGCATGACGGCGAAGGCGGCGTAAACAAGCGCGCCGATGGCGGCGGCAGAAAGCGCGAAGCGGCTAAACTGGTTGCGGCGCATGGGATGTCCTCGTGTCTGCTTGTGCGGGATTTGGCGGTAGTTTAGGGCGTGCGATGGCGGCTTCACAATCGCTTTTGCCCCTCGGGATACCCCGAGATACGGCTATGGTCCGCATTTGTTACGGCGGACCGGACACGACCGCGTGAATAAATGCCTGATGTCCAAGCCTTTATCGGTGAACCGGCCCGGTCCTCAACCGACAAACTGTCGTGGTGGCGGAGCAATTTTCGCATGTGGCGCTCCCTTTGCTTTTCCCTCGTTCTTCTCAGCTGGGTCGCCGGTCCGGCCCTGGCGGAGCCGCAGCTTGGCGACGACGTCGCCACCTGCCACGCGCGGGACGGCGACGCCCAGGCGCGGCAAGACGCCTGCGAACGGGTGATCGCCGACGGCAAGGCGGCACCCAAGGATATGGCGCTGGCCTACGCCATTCGCGGTGATGTGCTCTTCAAGAAGCGCAATCTCGACAAGGCGATCGAGGCCTACAGCAAGGCGGTCGATCTCGATCCGGACGTTCCCGGCTACCTCAATGCGCGCGGCTGGGCCTACGAGGGCAAGGGACAGGACGACCAGGCGCTTGCCGACTACAACGCTGCCCTGCAGAAGCGATCGAACTTCGGCGCCCCCTACAACAACCGGGGCACGCTTTACCTGCGCAAGGGCGCACTGCAGAGCGCGCTGGATGATTTCACCTCGGCAATCCGGTTCGCGCCGAAATACCTGCCGGGCTATACCAACCGGGCGCGCGTCGAAACCATGAACGGGGAGTATGACGCGGCGCTGGCCGATTTCGCCAAGGCGGCCGAGATCGATCCGAATGCGCCGCAGATCGCGGTCAATCGCTGCGTCACCTATGCGGCGATGGGCAAATTCGACGAGGCCTTCGCCGATTGCAACGGTGTTGTCGAAAAATTCCCGAAGAACCAATATGCCCTCAACAACCGGGCCGATACCTGGATGCTGAAGGGAAACCTCGACGCGGCGCTGAAGGATTACAACACGATCCTGGGACTCAATCCGAACAATGTGCGCGCCCACGCCGGCCGCGGGCAGATCTTCGAGAAGCGGCGCGATCTCGCGCAGGCACGCGCCGATTATCGTTCGGCGGCCTATGCACTGACGAAGTTCGACGATATCGACGTCGCGACGGCACGCAAGAGGGCGCAGGAAAGGCTCGCCGCGCTGACCGACCAGGGACCGGCGGGCAGTATGGGTCGCCGTATCGCGTTGATCATCGGCAACGGCGCCTACAAGAACGTGCATGCGCTCGACAATCCGCCGCGCGACGCCAAGCTGATCGCGGATTCGCTGAAGGACCTCGGGTTCCAGTCGGTGACGCTCGCCAACGACCTCACCCGCGACAAGTTCTTCGAGACGCTGAAGGCCTTTGCCAGCGACGCCGAAAAGGCCGACTGGGCGGTGGTCTACTACGCCGGCCACGGCTTCGAGATCGGCGGCGTCAATTATCTGGTGCCGGTCGATGCGAAACTCGCCGCCGACAAGGACGCCGAAAAGGAGGCGGTCGCGCTGGAACAGGTGATCGCCTCGGTCGGCGGTGCGCGCAAGCTGCGCCTCGTCATGCTCGACGCCTGCCGCGACAATCCGTTTGCCGCAAACATGCAGCACACGATCGAGCTGAAACTGGTCGACAAGGGCTTTTCCGACATCGAGCCTTCTGCCGGCTTCATGGTGGTGTATGCCGCCAAGCATGGCGAGACCGCGCTGGACGGCGAGGGCGCCGACAGCCCGTTTGCGACCGCGGTTGCGCGCGACGTCAAGGAGCCGCATGTCGAGGTGCGGAAACTGTTCGACATCGTGCGCGATGACGTCTGGGCCGCGACCAAGCATGCGCAACAGCCGTTCACCTACGGCTCTCCCGCGGGCCGCGAGGATTTCTATTTCGTCGCGGCGACGGCGAACGCAGCGCCTGCGCCGCAGCCGCAGGGCACGCAGCCGGCCAAGAAGCGCTGAGGCGCGCCGCGGAGCGATGCGATCGTCAAGTGCGCGCGTTCACGATCGCCCGATACGTCCTCTCGATCAGCTCATCCGCCAGCGGCGGCGGCGGCTCGCGGCGTTCGAGATAGCCTTTCACCGCGGCAATCGGTACTTCCGCCAGCACGAAGGTGGCGCGCTTGAGCTGCGCGGGTCCGGCGCGGCCGAAGGCGTCGCGGGTGAAACGCGCCAGACAGGCTTCGAAGCGCGCGGCCTGCTCGCGCACGCCGCGCTTCAGCGGCGCGGGGAAATCGCCCTGCACGAAGTCGTGGCGGCTGTAGAGCAATAGCAGCCGCGCGTCGTCGAGATGGGCGCGCGACCAGGCGGGCGTGTGCAGCGCCGCCGCAAGTCCGTCGCCGGCCTCGATCGCCGCGGCGAATCCTTCCTGATAAGCCAGCACCGTCGTGAGCCAGAGCTCGCCGAGCAGCGCGTCGCGCGAGGCGAAGCGATGATAGAACGAGCCCTTCGGCGCCTTCAGATATTGCGCGATGGAATCGACCGTCACCGCCGCCGGGCCGTGCGCGTTCGCCAGCGCGCGGGCGGCCCCGATAAAACCCGCGTGATCGAACATCGGTTTGCCCATGGATGTAGACTATATGGTCTAGACCGATGCGGTCAACATCTGTTAACGCAACACCGATCATCAGTTGAAGGAGTAAGCCGGTGCTTGACGTCATCAACGAGACGGGAACCGAAGTAACTGCCTTGCTGGCAGGCGCCGCGAAAACCATCCAGGCCGTGCGTTATTGCTGGCTGGTGACGACATCGGCGAACGGCTTCAATGCGCGTCCGATGGGGCGCGTGTTGCCGGACAAGGATGACGATCGCTGGATCATCCGCTTTGTCACCGACGGCCGCTCACGCAAGGCGCATGAATTATGCGGCGAGCGGGAGGTCGGGTTGATCTTCCAGTCCGATCCCGACGAGGCCTATGCCGCGCTGTTCGGCAAGGCGCGGCTGCTCGAGCGCGCGGACGACGTGGCGCGCTTCTGGAAGAAACATTACGAGGTCTATTTCCCGACGCCGGCCGACCGTGCCGCAGCCGCCTTCATCGAGGTCGACATCGTTAGGATGGAACTCTGGATCCGCGGCGTCACGCCCGAGCCGTTCGGTCTCAATGCCACCAAGCTCGCGCGCGATGGCGGCGCGTGGCGGACGTCATGAACACGCGTTCATGACCATGGCCAAATGATCACGGAAGTTCCATGGAATGGCCATGGGAAACTCCATAGCTGCGGAGGCAAGGAGGACTTGCCATGAAACAATCGCAGCAGCTGCTGGAAAATGCCGTGACCTGCGCGCGGCTTGCCGAGCGGGCCACCGACGCGGCGACGCAAGACCATTTCAGGCGCGCCGAGCGCGCGTGGCGGGCCTTGGCCGACGAGCAGGATTGGCTCGACGGCGAGGCGCCACCGATCAGGCTGGTGGCTTAAACCTCAATACCCGATCGCCGCGCCGTCACTGCGCGGGTCGGAGCCGCCGCACAGCGTCCTGCTAAGGTGATCGATGGTGATGCCATGGGCGTGGCCGGCCATCTCGTTCCACGCTTCCCAGCGATCGACGATGTGGCCGCGTCGTGCCAGCGCGTCCGTCGTCGCCTCGGGAAAGCGGCCTTCCATGTGCAGGGTGTCGCGCGCTTCGCCGAGCACGAAGCGGCCGGAGAGGAAGCGCGGCATCTCGATCGCCTCCTGGATGTCGAGCCCGCGATCGATCATCGCCGAATAGAGCTGCAGCTGAATTTGCGGCTGGCCGTCGGCGCCCATGCAGCCGAGCACATGAGAAAGCCTGCCGCCGCGCTTCGCCATCGAGGCAATCAGCGTGTGCATCGGGATTTTTCCGGGCTCCAGCCGATTGCGATGCTCCGGATCGAGCGAGAAATAGGCGCCGCGATTCTGCAGCACCACGCCGGTGCGGCCCGCCACCATGCATGAACCGAAGGCGCCGTAGAGGCTCTGGATCAGCGACACCGCGTTGCCGTCGCGATCGGCTGTGGCGAGGTAGACGGTGTCGCCGGCGAGGCTTCCGAACGACGGCACCTTGTCCCAGCCCAGCGCCCGCTTCGGATCGAGCAGCGCGCTTCGCTTGCGCGCATAATCCTTCGAGATCAGCATCTCGACCGGCACCTCGGCAAATGCGGGGTCGGCGAGCATCTGGTCGCGGTCGTGATAGGCGATCTGCTTGGCTTGCACCATCAGATGCGCGCGGTCGGGGCCGAGCAGGTCGCCGAGATCATAAGGCTCGATCAGATTGAGCATCTCGATCACGGTGAAGCCTTGCGTCGGCGGCGGCGTGTTGAAGATCGTGACGTCGCGATAGCGGCCGGTGAGGGGTGACCCAACTGGATTTTTGTCGGGCGAAATCCTCACTCGTAAAGAAGCCGTCCGCGTCGCGCGCGAACCGCGCCATCTCGTCTGCGACGGCGCCCTCATAGAAACCAGACCAGCCGCGATCGGCGACCGCAGCCAAGGTGACGGCGAGATCGGAATTTCCGATCTTGCTGTTGGGAGCGGGCATATCGCCATCGGGCAGGAAGATGCTGGCGGCCTGGCGTTGGTTAGCCAAATCGTCACGCATCATCGCGATGAAGGACGACAGCCGCGCGGTGACGGGAAAGCCGTCGCTTGCATAGCTGATCGCGCTGTCGAGGACGCGCCGGAGCGGTAACCGGCCATAGCGCGCATGCGCTTCGCACCAGCTCGCCACCGCGCCCGGCACCGTCAATGTCGCTGGGATGATGCCGCGTAGCGGGACTTCGTCGACGCCTCGCGCCTTCAGCGCGTCGATCGTTGCGCCCGCCGCCGCCTTGCCGCCGCCATTGAGATAGTCGATCCTGCCGCTCGCACCGTCATGGATGAGCCAGAACGCATCGCCGCCGAGACCGGTCATGTGCGGATAGATCACGGCCAGCACGGCGGCAGTGGCGATGGCGGCATCGACCGCCGAGCCGCCGGCGCGCAGCACGTCGATGCCGGCACTCGAGGCCAGCGCATGCGGCGAGGTCACCATGCCATTCGGCGCAAGCGTCGCAGGCCTGCCGGTGGTGATGTCCAAAATTCGCCCCCAGTGAAGCACTCGTCCGG
Source organism: uncultured Alphaproteobacteria bacterium (assembly GCA_963732085.1). GTDB lineage: Bacteria > Pseudomonadota > Alphaproteobacteria > Rhizobiales > Xanthobacteraceae > Bradyrhizobium. The sequence continues at coordinate 84,276 of CAVSYJ010000007.1, forward strand.
CAAGTCGGCCGGGCAAGCTCACTATATTAGGACGCGCCGGATCAGCCAGACACGATGTTCAGCTTCTGATCGACGGTGTCGACCTGATCGGCGGAGTCGGCGTCTGGCGAAACATCAAGCGTTGTCAAAAAAGAGTGACTAGGGAAATCGCTCGCAGCCAAGGCCGAACTCTAGACGATCGGTCTAATTTATGGCACCGGAGAAAAAACGCGATGATATCAGCTCTAGCGGGGCTGGGTCGCTGCCGTGCGCTGACCGATTTGATCGGGGCATCTTCAACAAACAACGTCCGCCAACTCCTTCACGGTTGGCGGATTTCCAGCATGAGAGGCCACCCATGGTTCGCAATATCGCGCTTGGAACGACGATTACGATCGGAATGGCTCTGACCGCTCCGCTGGCCATGGCCCAACAAAAGCACCATGTCAGCTATGATAGCCCGGCAACCCAAACGACATACACCCAACAACATGTCATCGACGTTGGCGATATTCCGGGACATCAAGCTCGGCTCTTCGAAATCCGGCGGACTTATGGGGACGATGCCCCCGTCATCAACGGGTCGAAGTTGAAGGAGCAGTGGACGCGCGGCATGTCGGACTACATCGACAACAATGGTCCGGCCCTCATCTACAACGTCTGGATACTCGAGAGTGGGGAGAAGTTTTTTGTCAGGACATCTCTGGTCGCCCAAAGCAGTGGAGACGGGAAGCTTACAAACATGACATCGGGCGTCATTACTGGAGGTACAGGTAGCCTCGCCAGAATGCGTGGCATCATCAGTAGCCATGGCCCGTCCGAGCCGAAGGCAGGCATCAATGCCAATCAGACCGACATCGACTATTGGATGGAGTGAGAAGGCCCCGCATGAGCAAGACGCTGCCTCTCCGCCGTCGCGGGCGACCGCCCAAGGAATTTGCCGGCTATAGCGCGACCCGTGACGCGCTGGTCCGTGCAGGTGTCGCAATGCTGACGGAGAAGGGCTATTCCGCGACGGGGATCGATGAAGTCTTGCGTAGCGTCGACGTGCCGAAGGGATCGTTCTACCACTACTTTCCGAGCAAAGAAGCATTTGGAGCGGAACTGATCGACAGCTACGCAACCTATTTTTCGCGAAAGCTCGACAGCTTCTTCCTGAACGAACAGCATCCCCCGCTCGAAAGGTTTAGGGGTTTTACCGACGATGCTACGTCTGCCATGAAGCGCTTCCGCTATACGCGAGGCTGTTTGGTAGGCAATCTTGGCCAGGAGATGGGCGCACTTCCGCAATCTTTTCGTCGGCAACTATTCGATGTGTTCATCGACTGGCAGCAGCGCACAGCCAGGTGCTTGAGAAGTGCTCAAACTACAGGTGCGATCTCGTCCAGCCATGATTGCGACTGGCTTGCTGAATTCTTCTGGATCGGCTGGGAGGGCGCGGTCCTTCGCGCCAAACTCGAGCGCCGTTCCGAGCCGCTTCACTGCTTCTCGAAAGGTTTTTTCAAGCTCCTAAGTGGATGAGCCTTTTTTCAACCCGAGCGACCTCACTATAGGGCGCGCCGGATCAGCCCGATACGATGCTCAGCTTCTGATCGACGATCTCGACCGTGCGGTCGATCTCGGCATTGGGGCTGCCGAGCTGATGCGAGATCAGCTTCACCAGCAGGTCGACGCGTTCGATGAAGGGCGCGCCGCTCGCCACCGCCCGTGCGGCCGACGACGGCTTGAGCAGGCTCTCCGCGGCCTTGGCGTATTTCTCGAACGGCACCTGATCGGCGGGATCGGCGCCGAGGCGCCGGGCGATGCCGTCGACATGCTCGTAGATCGATTTCGAAAGTTTCAGATCCTCGTGCACGGCGTCGCGGATCGACTGCGGCTCGTGCGGGGTGATGCAGCGGTAATTGCCGGTCAGCAGCATCGACCATTTGGCGAGCGGCACGAACAGCGAATTGAACACCTTCAGCTTCACCGGCACGTCATGACCATCGAGCTTGACCGCGTCGATGGCGGCCTCGAACTCGCGCAGCACCTTGTTGTGCGCCTCGTCGGCGAAGGCCGCCGCCTTGAAGTTCGTGGGCAGGCCGACATGCAGCACGTTCGGTGCCTCTTCCGGCGGACGGAAGGCCTGCGGATCGGGCGAGCAGAGCGTCACCAGTCCCGGCTCGAAACGCTCCCACACGCTGGCGTTGGTGTAGGCCTCCTCCAGATCCATGCCGTCCAGCGCCGCGATGCGCTTCAGGTAGGGCAGCGGCGGCATGTTCATGATCGAAAGGCAGGGCAGCTTGGCCGCCGCGATCTTGATCATGAGGACGCGGATGGTGTGGTTGGCGTATTGCGGCTCCTGCATTGCGAGGCCGACGATATCGTAGCGGGAGACGTCGACCTCGCCGGGCGTCGTCGCGTCGAGCTTGCCGGGCAGGCCGCGGGAAAAGATCGCGCGGTGCATCGCCTCGTCACGCAGCTTGATGCGCACCTCGGTGCCGTCCCGGTTGATGAGATCAGCGGTCTTCCGACGGCACACCAGGGTCACGTTATGACCCGCCATCAAAAGCTTGGTCGCCAAGAGCGAGCCGTACGAGGCTCCAAGGATCAGAACGTTACGCGCCATGTTCCCCTCTTTCACATGCAACAGCAGCGCGTGCCCCCACGACGTGACGAGCAGATTGCTGAAGAAAGTTTGGTAGCGGGAGAGGGACTCGAACCCCCGACCCCAGGATTATGATTTTTGGGCCCACGATTTCCGTGAATTTCCGCCCCTTTCCTGCGGTTCACTTCTTCCCGTGTTTTCCGCCACTTTGCCAATATTTGGTTGCTTCCATTTAGCTTTGGTTTACCTTGGCTATGGTTGTATGGCGGTTGTATGGCGATTGATGAATGGCCCTCGTAAAGCTAACTCCCGATTTTATAGAATCCGCTGTCGTCGAGCCCGGCAAGCGACGGACGATCTATTGGGATAAAAACTTCCGGACCTTCGGACTTTTCGTCAGCGACACCGGTCACAAAAGCTACGTCCTGCAATATCGCGATCGAAACACCCGCCAGCAATCTCGGGTGACGTTCAAGTGCGATCTGGGTGAGAAAACCAAGATCGGGTTCAAGGAAGCCAAGGAGCTTGCCAAAGAGGCGCTTCTTCGAGTTCAGCTAGGCGGCAGGCCGCTTATCGAAATCGGCTCGAAGGCGCGCAAAGGGCAGACATTCAAGGCTGTCGCTGATGAATACCTCAAGGTTCTAAAGGCCAGAGTCGCCAAGGATGATTTGAGGCAGAGCAGCCTTGATGCGATCGAACGGCAGCTAGTCGGTAAAGAGCGCACCAAGAAAGTACATTGGAAGCCGCTTCATAGCGTGGCCATCACAGGCATCGATCGAGCGACTGTCGCTACTCGGCTCCGGAAGATCGCCGAACAACATGGGCCGGGGGCCGCAGATCGGTCGCGGGCGAACCTTTCCACGTTCTTTGCCTGGACGATCGGGGAAGGCATCTGTGACATCAATCCCGTTGAGGGCACAAACCGTCAGAGCGAGAGTAAGGAACGCGAACGCTCCCTGATCCAGACCGGTGAGAATCCGTCGTATGGTGACTTGATTGCAGTGTGGAGGGGTGTGCCCGACGACGAGTATGGAAAGATCATCCGCCTGCTGATCCTGACCATGTGCCGGCGCGATGAGATCGGAAGTTTGACATGGTCTGAGATCGACAAGGAAGGCCGCCTGATTCGTTTCCCCGGTGCGCGTACCAAGAACGGCCAAGAGCATATTGTGCCCCTCAGCTCGCCGGCAATGGCGATCATTGATGCTGTTGATCGGCGCAAGGACCGAGACCTTCTGTTTGGCTCTGGCAACGGCGGATATTCCGGCTGGTCGAAATCCAAAGAACGGCTCGATAAGCTCGTTCCGATCAAGGCGCCATGGGTCTTGCATGATTTGCGACGCTCCGGCCGTACCGGCTTGGCATCCTTGGCGTTGCCCCACATATCGCTGAGGCGGTGCTTAACCACCTGCCCCCGAAACTGATGCGGACCTACGACAGAAACAAATACGAAAAGGAAAAGCGCGAGGCGCTCGACCTTTGGGCCGCCCACCTGATGCGCCTCGTGAGCGGCAAACCGAACAAGGTAATTCCGATGAGGAGCAGATTCCGGCATAAGCCGGGATAAGCGGCCCGCCAAGGTGCTTGCAACACCAAGACGGGCCTAACCCTAAGCAAGGACATTGCCGGCGAGCCCTGAGACGGTGGCAGCCTTCCTGGCGGCCGAGACCGGCAGCGGCACCAAGCCGTCAACCCTTGCGCGGCGGGTGGCTGCGATCCGCTACGCTCACAAGCTAGCGGGGCTCGCCACTCCTACGGATTCAGAGGCAGTCAAGGCGACGCTGCGGGGTATTCGCCGCACGGTGGGGGCCGCCAAGGTCAAGAAAGCCCCCGCGGTGGCTGCCAAGGTGCGGGCGATGGTTGCGCTTGCGCCTGATGGCCTCAAGGGCCTGCGGGATTGCGCGCTCCTGCTATTGGGCTTTGCGGGCGCGTTCCGCCGCTCCGAACTGGTCGCCCTTGACGTGGCTGACACCGCGGAAACTGAGACGGGCCTGCTGGTGACGATCCGGCGCAGCAAGACCGACCAGGAGGGCGAAGGCGTTACCATTGCGATTGCCCGCGGCGACGTGGCCTGCCCGGTCAAGGCATTTCGGGTTTGGTTGCAAGCAGCCGGGATCGACGCCGGCCCGATCTTCCGGCCGATCGACAAGGCGGGCACTGTGAGACCCGCGCGGCTCACCGATCGATCCGTAGCCAATATCGTGAAGGCCTATGCCGAACTGGCTGGGTTCGACGCCAGCACATTCTCCGGCCATTCGCTCCGTGCGGGCTTCCTCACCTCTGCGGCAAGCAAAGGCGCATCGATTTTCAAGATGATGGATGTGAGCCGTCACAAGTCGGTCGATACGCTGCGCGGCTATGTCCGGGATGCCGAGCTGTTCAAGGATCATGCGGGTGCGGGGTTGCTGTGAATGGCGAGCCTATTCAGGAAACTACCAACGGAATAACTCGCCCAACGTCATGGGGCGCAAGACATTGGAGTATGGATTTGACACAATCCTGTGGTGAGCCGTCGGTCAGCTACGTCTGGCAGCTAGGGGGCACTCTTGGGACTCAAGACACGGTTTGCTTGTTACCTGATACTTTGTTGTTTGGCACATCCCGCACTGGGGGCTGGCATCCAGCTTCTCGATTCTGATCCGAATCTGGCCGGCGTCATTTGGTATCCGTGCGCCGCAGAGCCGCAGCCTGTGCCGCTCGAAAAACTCACGGTGCAGTTCATCGACACAATACAGGGAGCAAAGGATTGCCCTGTGACTGGTAAGATGCTGCCTTTGGTGGTCTTCTCCCACGGTATAGGCGGCTGGTTCGGTATTCATCACGATACCGCAGAGGCGTTGGCTGATGCCGGGTTTATCGTCGCGTCCATTAATCATCCAGGTGACAACGGCAACGATCGTTCGCAGAGCGAGAGTCTGTCGATTTGGACCTCCCGGCCGGCCGAATAGTCCACCTCATCGATTTTATGCTGAAGGATTGGAAGGACCGTGACGCAATCGACCCGTCCAAGATCGGGTTCTTCGGCTTCTCGAAGGGCGGGTTCACAGGACTAGTGCTTGCAGGAGGTAGTTTCGATTTCGAGAGGATTGCGCCTTCCTGCACCAACAACTCTCGCTTCTGTGAGCAAGTACGAAGCGGTGACGTCCCAAAGACCCTGCCGCGAGACACTCGGATCAAGGCGGCCGTCATTGCCGATCCTGCGCCGACTGGCCAGTTTACAAAGAGTACGTTGTCAACCATCAACATCCCGTTGCAGGTCTGGCGATCTGAAACGGGAGCCAAAGATCGAGGCGTTGATCCGGAAGGTGTTGCGCGCGTCTTAAATTCTTTGCCCAATCAACCCGCGGTTCATATCGCGCCATCCGACCACTTCGCGTTCCACCCGCCGTGTGCGCCAGAGAGTGCCGCCAAGCTGCAGCGCTTCTGTACAGACCCGGCGGGCTTCGATCGAGCAGCCTTTCACCGCGAGTTCAATGCAAGCATCGTACAATTTTTTCAGCAGCACCTGTGATGCGCTGAAATAATCCACGATGGCCCTCTAGTTAGCATCCCCAAGAGGACTGCTTCTGGCCCACCGGAACATTTGCCGCTGTTGCACAAAGGCGGTCGGTGTCGGGGCGAAGTGGCATCACCGATGATTTATGAGTACGCGCCCAGCGCAGCCACCTCGCACTCAGGTGAGACGGCCGGGCGTAAAATTCAAGTCAGTGTAGCCATTCGAATGTCGTGGAGAACCGCGAGCGTTATTTCACTTACGTTGCCTTTTCCGCTTTTGACCCAGGCCGTGTGGAAACGTTTTTCGTACCCCAATAACTGCAAGTAACCGGGCGTGATGTACCCCGACGCGATCGGCTGAGGCTAATTTTGCGGTATCGGGCCTGGAGTCTAATCCGGGCGCAGCCTCGGGCCATGCTGAGCGGCCCTAACGGTCTCACGGCGGGCGCCATGACGCGCTCCTCAAGCTTGGATCGCCGCGAGGAACGGCTTGATACCGACGATGTTCATCACGCGCGTGAGATTGTAGGCGAGTACGTGCAACGCCATCTCGGTCGCCACTTTGGGCAGCGTCTTCATCAGAAAGTGCGTCGCCCCCATCCGCATCTTCAGTGTGCCAAACGGATGCTCGACCGTCTCGCGACGAGTACGCATTGCATCCGGATTTCTGTCCAGCCGCGCCTGCACCGCGTCGACAACGTCCTCTTGCTCCCACCGCCTGATGCGGCGTTGCGGCCCCTTCGTGCACTGAACCTTCAATGCGCAGGTGCGGCACGCGTCGGTCCAGTAACGGTGCAGGACCAATCCATTTTCTTCGTTCGTGAAGCGGTGGGTGAGCTTCTCACCGGCAGGACAAATGTAAATGTTCTTTTCTGCCACGTAGCGGAAATCCTGCTTGCCGAAGCGGCCTTCCGACTTCGCATCCGATGTCTGAGGTTTTGGCAGCGTGACCGTGATGCCAGCCTCATCGCAAGCGAGAATCTCCTCGCCTTTAAAGTAGCCGCGGTCGGCGACAGCTTCGAGGCTTTCTGCCTCCAGTGCCGCCTTCGCTTGGTTGGCCATGTTCGCAAGATGCGACTTGTCGGTGCCAACGTTGCTCACCTCATGCGCGACGATCAGATGGTTCGTCGTATCGACGGCCGCTTGCACATTGTAGCCGACCATGCCGGAGCCGCGCCCGCTGGTCGCCATCGAGCGGGAATCAGGATCAGTGAAGGAGACTTGCTGATCAGGTGCGGCAAGCATCACCTTCTCAATCGCCTTGAGGCGCTTTACCTCTTCTTTGAGCTTGGTCAGCTTCTCCTTGAGCCGCGTGGTCCTGGCCGCAAGCCCCTCCGACGGCGCCTCACCGGCGGCTGTCTGCCGATCGGCGGTCTCGAGCTGGCTGAGATAACGCGCCACGCTCTCCTCGATCTGCGCCAGGCGCCGCTCCATCTTTCCCTTCGTGAAGTTGTTGTCGCGCGAGTTAACCGCCTTGAACTTGCTACCGTCGATCGCGACGCTCGCTTTCGCCAGCAGACCCATCTTGCGGCACAAGGCGACGAATTGCGCGCAGACCTTCTTGATGGCCGGGCCGTTGTCTTTGCGGAAATCGGCGATGGTTTTGTGATCCGGAACGAGCCGACCCGTCAGCCATATCACTTCCAGATTGCGACCAGCCTCACGCTCCAGCCGCCGGCTCGATTGGACCCGGTTGAGATAGCCATAGATATAAAGCTTGAGCAGCGGCGACGGATGGTATCCCGGCCGACCGGTCGCTGCCGGGGTGACGCCATCAAACCCCAACTCGCGCAGCTCCAGTGCATCGACGAACACATCGACCGCGCGAACAGGATTGCTCCCGTCCACCCAATCATCAAGGCATTCCGGTAACAGTGTCGTCTGCTGGCGATCCGCCCCTTCAACGAAACCCTTCATAATTCCCCCGCGATTCAGCTAGGGAATCATAACATCGGTCAGGTTTTCACACAGTCTGGACCATTTCCATGTAAAACCAAGCGTATCAGGAAACTGCCCCGGCAGCAGCGTGTCGTCAGCGCCGCTCGACGTCACTCAACAATGTCGCCAGTCCGTTTGGGTGCGAAGTGTTATGCCTTATTGTGCTGCCAGGGCAGTTGCCCAGTTGAAACCGTAATAGGCGCCCAGGCTTTTCATGAAGCATACTCCAACAAGAAAGCAGGCGATCAACACCAGCATCTTTGTCGAGAACACTTTATTGAACAGAGCCATGTCTTACCCTCTAGCGCCGATGCCCAGTCTAATTCCGAGCTTGAGCGCCTTCTGACGCAGCGATCCAACAGATCGCTTCGTCAACTTTGCAATCTTCGCGACCGGTGTCTTCATCTTTGAGTGAGCGCGCAACTCCTTTACATGGGCTTTAGTGTATTCGCGACGCGCGACAGTCTTCTTCGTTTCTTCTTGGCCACTTAATGTATCCTTGATTTGCGAGGCGGCCTTACTACCACAGATAACCCACTCAGCAAGCTCCATCCGTTTGTTCAGAAGCGAGCAGATTTGCGAGAAACTTATCCGGCACGAACTGTATAGGTTTTGTCTAAAAGCTATACATTCTTCAGTGCGAAATTTCCGTTGGGGCAGAGTCAACTGGTCTAAAATCGTTGAGAACAACCGATTTGAAGCGAGATGCCGGGTAAGCAGGCGAAGATACTCTCGACCGACCACATCGACGATCTCCTCTTTTTCGCCGATCATACTCTCCTCCCCCCTCCGCAACCGGCTTATTGTTCTTTTATCGACTAAGGCCGGTCTTCGGGCCGGCGAGATCGCAAAGCTGACTTGGGATACTCGCAAAGTTCCCTAACGCGCCACGGCTCCTTCAAGCGGCACCGCGCTGCGGCTCGCATGTGATTCAACGTTTCAATCCCCAATGTGATGCCAGTCAGTCTCGGACAACTGCCGAAGAAACGCATAAGCTTCATCCAAACCACCGCGCTCTGCGGCCCAACGAATGTGCAGCTCCAATCGGTCTTGCTTCTCACGGTCGGAAGTGTGGTGCCAAGCGCCGAGTATCAGCGGGACCGGGCATTTCGGGTCTGATCCCCTTGCGGCGGGCAACAGCTGATAGAGGTCCGACCAGCGCTTAGGCACGGGGCACACGCGGTCTCTCTGTCGACAATAGTTGAGGACTGAGCCGAGTGTGAAGTCTGCCATTTGCGCTTCGCAGGTTCAGTTCGTAAAGGTACCGGAAGTTCAGAAAGCGAGCAACGGCAGCCAAAGCGCTTGTTGCCGGGTAAGGCCCTCAACGGGTTTGGCCCTTACTGGCGGACCCGCACTCCGATTAGGCGCCGGGTCGCCCGTACCCGGCAAGGCCACGGCACGGCGGCGCTGAACGACGTTCTCAGAATGGTCCAAGAGGCGTCGCGGACCAATCAGGGATAAAGTGCTTGCAAGATCGGAACCTTGTTTTAGTCGTCGACAATGACCCGGGAATACTGGAGGGCCTCGCGCGCTTGCTCCGGCAGCACGCGTATCCTGTCTCGCATCGAGGACTGCACCGTGGCGGTACAGCCGCCAGCTTCGACGAAGCACGGAAAGCCTTTGAGCGATCGTGGCGTGAGATGGCACCCAAGGTCACCGAGGCAGACCGCGAGGAACACCGGCGAGAGCGCGCACACACCGCCTGGAAATATCGCATGTGGGAAACTGGCTGCCGATTGCCAACTCAGATGACGAGCGGCCGATCGCAGTGCTACTGCGGCGTTGCGATCGACAACGCGAGCGTCGGCGAACACATTGCAGCGGAGCACATGACTTGAACAAATACGTCCAATCACGTCCCTATGCCGATCCGGAAGCCGCGATGCGCAAGCTGCTGGAACTCGCCAGCACCGTCGACGCCGATTCAGGACGGCCGCATCTATATCGAGAAGCATCAATGGTCCGATGATATATATCAGGAGAAGGCGACGCCAGCTGAATACAAAGCCGGGCTAGACCTCGCCATCGCAGCGCAGTCTGCTTTGGCTGCACGAGAGCGGAACCTATGTGAAATTCACACAAGCCGGCGCTGAGCTATTCGCCTAGCTCCTTTTTTCGTTTTTCTGCGGACTTCGCGAGCTTGAGCCAGTCTTCGGCTACTCTGAACCAAGCGTCTGCGTCGACCGGACTACGCGCTAGGCGAGCATTCTCTTTCGCTTGCTCAGCTAGCTTTCGGAATCTAGCGACGTCTTCAGGCATGACAATTTACCGCTCTACTGCTTTCTGAAAATATTCGAGGCCAAAACTGCGCTCACCTGGAGCACCGGACCTAGACCGTCTCTGACTTCAACCGCAAAACGCTGATCCACCTTACCCTCTAGGAACCCCGCTCGAAGGGCTCCAGCAGAAAGTCTCCACGGCCGCTTCATGTGCTGCCGCGGAGTCGGGCAGTTCCTCGCCGTCCTGATCCGGCGAGAGAACGCCATTCGCTCGGAAATCAAAAAAATACGTGGTCATGGTTCAAAATTGCTATTGAACGCCTCGTCCCTCTGCGATGTAGGCATATATGGGCGCCATGCCTAGCTTCGAGTTTGTTTGCCAACCCGGGCCACCGTTGTCCCCGCCGCGCCCGAGTGGTTCCACGAGATCAAATACGACGGCTATGTCCGCCTGGAGCGAGACGGCGAGCGGGTGCGCCTGATTACCAAGGGCGGCTATGACTGGACAAAGCTGTTCCCCTGGATTGTCGAGGCGCGCTGAAAAACCAGCAGCTGGGCAGTTCGTCATCGACGGCGAGGCCGTCATCCTTGGCATTGACGGCCGCTCGGATTTCAACGCTCTGCATTCGAACAGGCAAACAACGAAGTTCAGCTCGCCTTGCGCAACGGCGATCCTATCACGATCACCCGCAGAGGGGAATTAGGACGCGGCAGCCGGCTCTTTCCTTCGCATTTGCAGGAAAAAACGATCCGCGACCCACTGTAGCTCCCGGCCGTTCCGCGCCACAAGCCATTAATAATATGCGCCACGACGTTCACCTTGAGTGAGCCCCCTATGGATTGAAGTCGCGACCGCGCCGCCGTAAATGGTAGGTCATCCGGATAAGGAACTTTTAGCACACTAGGCTGTTTGAGTGACCGCAATGGCCCGCAATTTCTATCTCATGGCTGCTGACCGCGGCTCGCTACGGGAGCAAGCCTACGAGCGCGCCAGGCGAGAAGCCCGGCTTTTCCTGTCCGGTCCGGATCGCAGCTACATCAACCTACGCGCGCGGCGGGAGAAGGGGTGGCCGAGGGGCGTCGCGAATTAGCCGTCCGCCCTATCTCCGCTGAAGAAGTCGACGCTTGGGATACGTCCTTCCGGATCATGTTCCTGTTGTGCGTGGGGAAACACAGCTAAAGCCCCTATGACGCGTGATGAAGGGTTCTTGGCTGTCAAGGTCGCGCAGACGCCGCCATTGTTCTGAAATTGTCGTAAAGCCACGATCTCACGCGCTAGTCGCCGAAGCGCGATGGCTGTCCCACTTCGCAAACGGGGATGCCAGGCCTATCTGTCAATTTTAAAATCAAACCGTACGCAGATTGTTGGTAAGCGCTGTTCTCAGGCCACGGCCCTGAGGTCTTGCTTTCGGTAGGCCCACGGCAGGAGTTGATCGATGTCGCGGTTGGATGCTGCCCAGCTGCCTGCCGCACTGGCCCCCGAGCTGGCCGCGGCCGTTGGCTATGCCAAGGCAGAGAAGTCCGAAGCGACCCGCAGGGCGTACGGAACGGATTTCCGGCTATTCAGGGAATGGTGCGACGCAAAGGGCGCCAGCGCGCTCCCGGCCACGCCTGAGACAGTGGCGGCCTATCTGGCGCATGGGGTCGCTGATGGCGCCAAAGCCTCCACCTTGGGCCGCCGAATTGCCGCCATCCGTTACGCGCACAAGCTTGCCGGCCTGCCGACGCCCACGGATAGTGAGGCGGTCAAGGCCGCTGCGCGGCATTCGGCGCACCATTGGTGCCGCCAAGGTCAAGAAAGCCCCTGCGGTGGCCGACCGCATCAAGGCGATGGTTCGTGGATGTCCTGACACTCTGGGGGGCAAGCGGGATCGGGCGCTCTTGCTGCTCGGCTTTGCCGGCGCCTTCCGTCGCTCCGAGCTGGTGGCCCTCGATGTGGAGCACCTGACGGAATCGAATGACGGTTTGCGCGTGCTGATCGCCGCTTCAAAGACGGATCAAGATGGCGAGGGAGCCACCATCGCCATTGCCCGCGGCACCGAGGCCTGCCCGGTGCGAGCCGTCCGCGAGTGGTTGGAGGCGGCTGGCATCGAAAGCGGGCCGATTTTCCGGCCGATAAACAAGGCGGGCGTTTTCGGTGCGAATCGGCTTACTAACCAATCGGTCGCCCTGATCGTGAAGGCCTATGCCGGGCGTGCTGGCCTGGATGAGAAGCTTTTCGCGGGCCATTCGCTCCGTGCGGGCTTCCTCACCTCTGCGGCAGGGAACGGCGCATCGATTTTCAAGATGATGGATGTGAGCCGGCACAAGTCGGTGGATACCCTGCGCGGCTACGTCCGTGACGCCGAGCTGTTCAAGGATCATGCTGGGGCGGGTTTGCTTTAACTGCTTGGCATGTCCGCTTCTGATCGCATAGCGAACTCCAAGCGGACATCGCACCATGTTCATAAATGGACGTAATCTCCTGTGCGAATCGGGCCCCCGCGGCTCTGCCCTAATATCCTGATCGTCCATAGCCGCCGTAACCGCCGCCACCACCGCTATAGCCGCCGCTGGTCGGGGCTCGCCGAACCGGGGTCCGTTCGATGTGCTTGGGCTCGGTGTCGGCCCGCTTCTTTGGCGGCGGCTCAGTCTTCTTCGCCGGTTCGCCGCAGGGACATATGGGGGCGGCATGGGACACATCGGTTGGAACGGCAGCAGTCTGCACGGCTGGCGCAGACAGCAGCGGCGGTTGCTGTGACCGGCTGCGCGGCGGAAGCGGCAGAGACCGCCTGCGTGGGAACTTGGCCGATTGCGCAGCCGTTCTTCAAGCTTCTGTGCGGTCGCAGTCAAGTCGCTGTCGGGATATTTCACCAGAAACGCATGGAAGCCCGCTGCCGTGTTGGTGATGATTGCATTATTCCAGGCAACCATCCTGCGATGGCGATCAAGCCATTCGCGAGCCTGAGCACTGAAGGGGGGCTGAGCGTACATGCCGACAAAAGCTTCGTATAACTCCTCGGTCCCGTCAGCGACGACAATCTCGTTGGCTTCTTCGACCGGCTTACCGTTAAGTTCGCTGTGCCATTGCTCAACCGAGCGCTTTGCTACAGCCTGCCTTGGACCAGACGCCTGACCTCCTGGAGGGGGAACGAACTCAAAGTTTTCTGTCAGCGACGAACTGTCCCATGGTGTCTGGCGGCCACCAGTCGTCTTGTTGACCGCAACCCGCATGTGCTTGAACGCGTCTTCAATCGTAATCCCCTTCTCCTTTACCGCAGAAAGCAAAGCCGCTGCATAGGGGCTGTGATCGCTGTCGCCATCTTCGGCTTCCGCGCCTGGAGAAGTTGAAAACGAGATAAAGGTACCGAGCACACCGATTTTGCTGTCGACAAGTGCAAGCCCGTGTCCAGCGGTCTTGTTGATACCGGTAAACGGATCATTGCGGCAGGCGTCAAGCAATACGATGCGCATCTTATTTGGCGCTGACGTAAGCGCGTTTAGAAGGTCATTGAGACGGACTGCCTGGATTGGGATGTCGGCTTCGCGCTTGGGGTCCACATCGACGGGAATGAGATAGTTTTCGCCGTCGATCTGCACGCCATGTCCCGCGTAGAACACGAGCGCTATCGCATCGGGGCCTTTACTCGCAACCTTGCCGGCGAACTCTCCGATTTTTTCCCGCAGTTGGTGTTCAGAAAGATCGGAAACGCTCGTGACCTCGAAGCCATCGTCGGTCAGGGCCTGTGCCATCGCACGCGCATCATTAGCCGGGTTAGGCAATGCGGGGACCAATCGATAGGCCGATTGTCCGATCACCAAGGCGAGACGGCTTTCGGCACTCGCAGGAGAAACCCCCAACAAGCTCGCAGCGGCGATCAAAGCAGTGAGAAAACGAGACATGAGCCCCACCCCTCGGCAAATGGATCATCAGCAAAAAAAGTGTCGACAAGCTCTTCTGTGAAGACCCAAACCTCAATATACCACGCGACCTGCTCGACCGCTGCAGGAAACGTTTGGTGCGGGCGAGCTGACTTGTAGACGCTTAGGTTGGTGCGTGCCGCTAACTGGCGTCTTTACGCTTTCAGTTTTTGCCAGGTGATAGCATCTCGCCGTCTTGGAGGCGTTTGAAGGCAATCAGCGCAATTGCGGCCAATAAGTTGGGCAAGTTTATTGCCAAAGATTTTCGTCGTGTTTTTGGCCCAGCACACGACGATATGGCAGAGCGTTTAGGCTCCTTGGCGCGCAGTACCATTGAATGTCTCGCCAGAAGCGATGCTCTCTACCACAATTACGAGCACACGTTACAAGTCACAATGGTCGGACGGGACATTCTAGAGGGAATGACGCTTTCACAACGAATAGAACCTACTGATTATAGTCATCTGATCATCGCTTGCCTATTGCATGATATCGGCTACATGCGCGGCGTTCTGAGCGGTGACACAGAAACCGAATTTGTAGTGGACGAGGGCGGAAAGAGAATTACGCTGCCTCGTGGCTCATCTGACGCAGCGCTGGCGTCTTATCACGTCGATCGATCGAAGATCTTTGCCTTTGAGCGTCTTGGAAAGTCACCCACCATCGACGCGTCTCGAGTAGCCGCTGCAATTGAAATGACGCGCTTTCCTGCGCGAGTGGATCGCTCTGACGACAACATAGAGCCCAAATTAGTCCAAGCTGCCGATCTCATTGGACAGCTTGGCGATCCGATGTATTCACGGAAGGCAAACGCGCTTTACGTCGAGTTTGAAGAAATCGGCATGAACCGACAACTTGGATACTCATCACCAGCTGATATTATTGATAAGTATCCTGCCTTCTTCTGGAACAGTGTTTCAGCTCACATCGAGGATGGAATAAAATATCTGAATATGACGGTCTCGGGCCGGCAATGGATAGCAAATCTGCACCATCACATCCTGTGTGCGGAGCATTCCCATCGCTTCATGGGCCCCCAGCGCTGAATATCCATATTGTTGCACCCCTCCTGGACAATAAGTCATCGGAGAGGCACACCTCTCCAGGGTGTGCGATGCTTTCAAGGTGAGCAGCAACGTTACACGGTTGCCGAAGATAGTGACGGCGGCGTCGGTAGCCGCTTTCTTCTTCCCAAGCGGAAAGAACTTGCCCTTTTTTGGAAGTTCTTTTCCGTTCTCGTTTTCCCGGTCTGTTCCTATTCGGCCCCCGGTACTGGCCTGTTTCGACCCTCAGTAGCCTAATTTGAATCCGCCAGTGTCCTAATTCACGAAAGTTTCGCAGAACGGAATACGATTTATGTCGATTACCGGACACAACAAGGAATAAGTTCCACTCATCACCGCCCCGCCATCGGCTTCCATCGTTGACTGAGAGCATTGCGCTCCCGCCAAGTTATGCGGAGCCATCCATGACCCAGCCAACCCCCACCCTAGTAGACCGCCTCACTCAACTCGCGAGGGACGCGCGCAACCGTGCAGAGGCGACCCCTCCCGGACCGAAACGAGAAGCCTTGTTAAAAGCCGCGCTATTGAGCGAAAACGCCTTGCACATTCAACGATGGCTGAGTTCGGGTCTGCGCCCTCCACGTAGGTAATACTGGGCCCCTTTACGATTTGACGACTGGTCCTGTTTAATGTGCCGCCATGTGCGACCAGTGCAAACCTATCGACCGCCTGCTTTTCAAGTATCGGCAGGCACGCGACTCGATTGACGATGAGCTGGCGCTGAGCCTGCTTGCCGAAGTCATCGCGGACCTTGAGGCTGAAAAGATCGCCCTGCATCCAGAACGGAAGCGCGACGAGTAAGCGCATTAGCGCCTACAACCATGCGATGTTGAACTAGGTAATCCTACGCCCAGCTTGTATGCTGCGCGGATGAAAGACGATTTCAGATTTCGTTTTTTACTTGTCGGCACATGTGGGGCGATCGTGGTCGCAGTCATTTTGTTTATGGTTATGATGAAGTAAGGCCGCCTCAGTTGGCGGCCTCTTTCAGTTTCAGGATACGCAAATAAACCTGCGCTGCAGGTGTGGCCTTTATGCAATTGTGAGCATGACCTGCTCGGTCTAGGCTCAAGCCAAGCTGGGGTTCCTGACTGGGCCGCAGCCCAACCCATTACTTGGCCCGCTCCGATCCCCCAACGATACCCCGGAGCGGGTTTTTCTTTGCGCGCAAAACAAAGGCCCCGGGTTCGCGATACCGGGGCCTTTGTCGTGGACCAGAAGGAAGTGTCCGGGACTGGCCGGACAAGTTCACCCTAAACCGCAGCATTCTAACTTTTGATTAATTGAACATATTTGCTCGGATAGCCTCCTGCGCCTTGCTCTTTTCTGTATCGCTTTCTGTCAGCGGCAAACCGGAGCTTCCCCGCATGCCGCAGTGCTTCGATGCGCTCGGGGCCACCGGGAAGCTTGCGCGCCCTCTCTAGAGCCTCTTCGGCCGCCCTCCACTCCTCGTCTTCTTCGTTCATTTCTAAGCGCTCCGACGCAAGCGCAGCGGCAAACTGTTCCGGCCGGCCGCTGCCGTGCCGCTCGACAAAATCCCCGAGTTCAGCGGGGATGTCCCCGTCATCGCTGGCACAGATTTGGGCGATCTCGTTAGCCATATCCTCAGACACATCGCACGACCAGCCCTCGGCCGTATTGAAGGCCACCACGCGAACCGGTGCGCTGTATTGCCCCCCAGCAGCGCCCGCACGACGGTGGCGCGATCGGTGTCCTGTTGTCGGTCTCCCGCCAGGCACGGCCGAGCCGCCCAAAATCATCCAGCACGAGATAGACATCGCGATCGACGGCATCGGGGACAATCGAGGGCGAACGGCGCATCACGCAAACTCCACTGCTTACCCGTTGGAAATAAGCAGCCGTCGGGGAAATCGCGAATTCCTCTACTTGGTTCCACTTGGCGCACGCCTATGGCGGCCACTTTAATGAGATTGCAACACCCAAGCCGCAACCGACCACGATGCCGCATGCAACCACAGCCAAGCCGATCACGGAGTCATGGTCGAGAAAAAACTGCTTTAGAAATCCCATCGTCACCTCCAAGATGAGCTTTGAAAATGTGCCGTTCCGTGGTCAGCAGATCAATGGGCGCGCCGCAGAACACGTTGATCGGCCGCTAGACACCTGCGTTGGCAGTCGATGGCCGGACTCCCACATCCGTTGCTTCCAAGCGTGCAATGCCTGCGACTGGCGCCACTCGTCAAAGGCGGCTTCACTCAAGGCAGGATGAACGGCGCGCCAAGCCACTTCAAATTCAGCTCGCGCAACGTCGAGAGTTTCCGCTATTCCTGTTCGATGCTGGCCCGGTTGCATGCCGGGATAGAAGCCGCACGACCATTGCCATTGCGGAGCAGAGGCAGGCACGCCTGCGCGCCGGCCGATCGTGCCGACACGTACGTCTCCATAGTAGACGTGCCATGTCTCATGGTGTGGGTTGTCGCTGCGTCTGCGGGTGAGGTTGGGCATGCCCCATGATTCCGCCGATCGGGGCGGCGCGCAAATTATCGATCCCTTGGGGCGCGGAACGGGGTGAGCCTGCAGGCAGCAGAGCCTAACGGACGGGAAATGCCGATGTCCGGCCGTAATTTGCGAGGGGAAAGTTGCAGGCCAGCAACACTCGTCTAAAAAATGGGTTTGAGAGCTTGTTGAGATGAAGTCCTACGTCGCGAGGAAGTGCCAAGCGTCTATTCTGCGGTTGTTATGAAAGGGGAGCTTTTCATGAAAACACGTTTTGGATGGGCACTCGCGTCGGCGATGCTGGTGGGAGGCATCGGCTCGGCATACGCAGCGGACATGCCGATGAAGGCGCCGCCGCCTCCGGTCGCTCCGGTGATGACGTGGACTGGCTTTTACGTCGGTCTCAATGCCGGTGGTACTTGGGACGATAACCATTCAGTCGACACGCGTGGTCAAGCTGTCCAAGATTTTTCCCCGCTGGCGGCCCCGGATCATATTCAGCTAACTCGGCCGCGGCAGCGACAGGTTCCACATTGTTCGGCAATAACGGCCGCTTCATCGGCGGCGCCCAGATCGGCTATAACTGGCAATTCGGGCGAGGGGTCGCCGGCTTTGAGGCGGATATCGATGGCCTCGGTCAAAACAGCAGAACTGGCATCCTCAACAACGCGGTTGGCCCTTTCCCGTTCTCTGATGCAAATGAAATTATAACCTCGCAGATCACGAACACCAAAACACTCGACTATATCGGAACAGTTCGTGGTCGCCTCGGTTTCTTGGCGACGCCTTCATTCCTGCTTTACGCGACAGGGGGCGGTGCATATGGCGGTGCCAGAGCCAGCACATCGGTCGCGCAAGCCAACAATGACTGCGTGCAATTCCCGGGCAATTGCCTCTCGACTAACGCAGCGAGCTTTGGCTCTGGATCGACTACGCTGTTTGGCTGGACCGCGGGTGTCGGCGGTGAATGGATGTTCGCTCCGCATTGGAGCGCTAAGGTCGAGTATCTCTACTACGACCTCGGGAACCTTTCGTACAACAGCGCACTCTCGACCGGTGGCGGCAGCTTCCTAGGTGCGGGCGCAGCATCTGTCGTGAATGTCCAGTCGACTGCCAAATTCAACGGCAGCATCGCCCGCGTCGGCATTAACTACCACTTCGCCGGCCCGGTCGTCGCGAAGTACTGATCTCGCAAGGGTTCTCCCTGACTTGAAGCCCCGGCTCGCTGCCGGGGCTTTTTGTTTGGGCAGTTCGCAAAACGACGGAATGCTAAGGCTTGTCACTACGCAACTTTGTCTTTTTTTGCATTTGAAATCGCCATTCGGCACGCTGGGCGTATCTGGTTGCACGCTTGTCGAAATCTGACTGCGCTTTCGACTTCGCGCCTATCTTAACCAACAGATCGTCGAGTGGCGCTCCGCCGGATTTGCGTCGCCCCTTCATGATGGTGACCCGCTCGATCTTTCACCCTCAACCCCATCAAATCCCTTTCCCGAAGTATCCGGCCGTACATGGGCAAGGTCAACGAAGAGCGCCGAAAGCCGCCCGTGAGGGCTTCGCCAGATCATTTTGCCGATTTAAGCGCACGCATCGCTTTTGCCGACGAAAAGATAATCTTGGGAAGTTGGGGCAGCCAAAATGAGCTATTTCGACGCCACGAGACGATCAGAAGGAATGGAGCGATCTCTTTGCATTCATCTTCCAATAATTCCCCGCGCCTGAAAATCAACGGAAACTCTCGCTCCTGATCTTCTTTCAAAACGGCAACGAAACTTTGACCGATACTTGCGCGGGTAATGGCATTGAGAGACGCGCTAGATGCCACGCCGACGTTCGACGGAAGGCAACTAATTTTGCGGATCGTAACGTCGCAGGCCGCAATGTTCTTGCAATGAACTTGGCGTCCGTAATCGCCCGGGCTGATCCAAATCAGCGGACGGGAGGACAGCAACCGATCCCAGACCGTTACGCAAAAGACCAGAAGCCCCGCAAGTGATCCAAGCTGGAGAAGCCAAGCTGGCATCATGTCGCCTTCGCCTTCAGCCCGATCTCGACCAGGCGGCGGATGGCCTCGGGCCGGGACATCGAGCGTTCATTCCTTTTTATCCAGGCATCGAGCACAGCGACATCAGCAGGTGGCACGCCGCCAAGGGTAAAATCCGCAGCCGAGGCCGCAGCAAAGGAGGATGCGCGCTCGCTGTCATCCTACTTAGAGAAGCTACTGACGGACCATCTGCGCAAGCAAGGTTTTTTGAAGAAGTGACGAAGCGCACACGGAGACGCGCTTAGCCGCGGTCGAGCTAGAATTCCTTCGACCACGGGATAGGTTTCCGCCCTTGCGCTGCACTCTCGGTTGCCGTTGAATGCCTGCCGTCAAGAAGGCTGAAAGTGAGAATATGTCTCTAAGCGGATGGTACTATGCCGACTATAATGGTCAACATGGCCCGCTGACCTTGGATGCTCTGGTGTCGAGCCTTTCGACACAATCGAATGCTGAAAACGCCTTAGTGTGGCGAGACGGCTTTAAAGAATGGCAGCGCGCCGCTGACACACCCGAACTCCGCTCACATGTTCTCGCACCACCTCAGCTACCCCCAATCGAATCCCGTATGCCGACATGGAAGATCAGGTGGTGGTGGATACCAATTGCCTTTCTCTTTTTTGGTTCAATGGGGAGTCGGGTTGGCCGAGATGCGATGGCATGGAACGCCACCGCGCGACGTCGAAAACGTCTCGCTATTCGGGGGTCTAATTGGCGAAAATCCCCGTCAATTGTCGGACGCCCTACAGCCTGCGTAATGTAACGCAGCTGAACTCCCTCAAGTCTTGGCGGCTGGTGGTGTTTCCGCGGTTGTACGATCGAACGGCCTTCTGGCAAAGCGCAGCTTAACTTATTGAAATCCTTGGTAGCGGGAGAGGGACTCGAACCCCCGACCCCAGGATTATGATTCCCGTGCTCTAACCAGCTGAGCTACCCCGCCACGGGTCCGCGCGGGTCTTTGACCGCAGGCCGCGAACGCGCGGCATATAAAGAGCCGGCTCAGGCTGTCAAGCAAACCGGCTGCGCCAAGCCGT
This sequence comes from uncultured Alphaproteobacteria bacterium, assembly GCA_963732085.1. Lineage (GTDB taxonomy): Bacteria > Pseudomonadota > Alphaproteobacteria > Rhizobiales > Xanthobacteraceae > Bradyrhizobium. Next base: position 104,990 of record CAVSYJ010000007.1, read on the forward strand.
GCATCGGGGCTATTTCGGCCGCACCGACGGATCGCCGCCGGGGCTGCCGGGCGGCGGGATCACCGGCATCTTGCCGGTCTCGGGCGCGGGCGCGCGCATCGCCGGATCGACATTGGACGGCGGGCACAGCACGCCGTCGGACCGGGCGAGCTTGTCGCCGAGCGGCCGCCGGCGCGGCCGACGGTCGAGTCGTTCGGGCGCGTCGTTGCCGTTCGGCGACGACGTCGGCGCGCAATCGGCGGCGTGGTCGGGCGGCGGCGGCGCGGTCTGGCGCCGGCGGCGTCGCCGTGGTCGGCGGCGCCTGGCGCGCGCGGCCGCCGGAACTGCGAGCAGCACGCATGACAGAAGCAGTGCGGGTTTTATCCTCATGCGGGAAAACGGCCTGCGGGCGCGGATGTTCCGCCGAACTCGATCTCAGGATTTGCGGTAACGGATCAGCGAGAAATGCCCCATCGGCGGCATCGGCCGCCGCTCGGTCAGGCGTGACGCCGCCATGTCTGGCCGCCCAATCGACCAGCCGCGCCCATGGAAACTCCGGCCGCCAGCCGAGCCGGCGCGCCAGCGGCGCAAAGGCGAGTTCGAAACGCGGCGCGGGCCGCTTTCGGCGCCGATGTGGTTGACCAGGATCAGTTCGCCGCCGGGTTTCAGCACGCGGACGAAATCATCGAGCGTGCCTTCGGGATCGGGCACCGCGGTGATGACATATTGCGCCACCACCGCATCGAAGGAGGCGTCCTTGAAAGCGAGGTTCTTGGCGTCCATCACCGCCAGCGTCTCGACATTGGCGAGCTTTTGCGCGCGCACGCGCTGCTGCGCCTTGCGCAGCATCGGCTCGGAAATGTCGACGCCGCAAATCTGCGTGGAGCGCGAATAATCCGACAGCGACAGGCCGGTGCCGACGCCGACGTCGAGGATGCGGCCGCCGATGCGGTCGGCTTCCGCAATGGTCGATTGCCGGCCGGCGTCGAACACCTTGCCGAACACGAGGTCGTAGACCGGCGCCCAGCGCCCATACGCCTTTGCGACCCCCGCGCGGTCGATATCCCGCCATGCCCCCGCCCTGAAATTCTTTATCCGTGCATCGCCTCGACGAGCGGCTGCGACGGCGGCTCCTGTGCGTTCGGCGTGCCGCGCGCACTCTGGATGAAGCCGCCGCCGAGCACGCGCGCCTGGCCCGAAGCCGCATCATAGAACACGCAGGCCTGTCCGGGCGAGACGCCTTCCTCGCCGGCGACGAGCTCGACCTCGTAACCACCGTTGGCGCCGCGCAGCCAGGCCGGCTGCGGCGCGCGGGTCGAGCGCACCCGCACGAAAATCTCGAGGCCGTCACCGATGGCGCGATCGATCGCGCCGCCGCCGATCCAGTTGACGTCGCGCAGGGTGATGCGATCCATCCGCAGCGCCTCGCGCGGACCGACCACGACGCGGCGGGTGGCCGCATCGAGCCGCACCACGTAAAGCGGCGCGGCCGAGGCGATGCCGAGTCCCTTGCGCTGGCCGACGGTGAAATGGGCGATGCCCTGGTGCGGGCCGAGCACGTTGCCGTCGAGATCGACGATCTCGCCGGGCTCGATGGCATTCGGCTTCAGCCGGCCGATGATGTCGGTGTAGCGGCCGGTCGGCACGAAGCAGATGTCCTGGCTGTCATGCTTGTCGGCGACGGCGAGGCCGAAGCGCCGCGCCAGCTCGCGCACCTCGGGCTTGGTCATGTCGCCCAGCGGAAAGCGGAGAAGTCGAGCTGCTCGCGCGTGGTCGCAAACAGGAAATAGCTCTGGTCGCGATCGGCATCGGCCGCGCAGTGCAGCGCGCGCGATCCGTCGGCGGAGCGGCGCGACGGCACGTAATGGCCGGTGGCGAGCGCCTGCGCGCCGAGCTCGCGCGCGGTCGACAGCAGGTCGCGGAACTTGACCGAGCGGTTGCACTCGATGCACGGCACCGGCGTCTCGCCGGACGCGTAGCTCTCGGCAAAGCTGTCGATCACCGCCTCCCTGAAGCGCTCTTCATAGTCGAGCACGTAATGCGGGATGCCGATGCGCTCGGCGACATTGCGCGCGTCGTGAATGTCCTGGCCGGCGCAACAGGCGCCCTTGCGATGGGTGGCCGCGCCATGGTCGTAAAGCTGCAGCGTGATGCCGACGACGTCATAGCCCTGCGACTTCAACAGCGCAGCCGTGGTCGAGGAGTCGACGCCGCCGGACATGGCGACGACGACCCTGGTATCCTCCGGCCGGCCTTCGAGATCGAGACTGTTGCGCATGGTTCCGGTCGTCGTGCGGTGCGGACGATGTTCGGGGTGGCGGTCGAGGAGCTCAGGCAGTTCCGAAGTCCGGACACGGCTCGAGATGCAACGCTCTTTAATATAGGCGGCGTTCGCCCAAGCAATCACGGGCGCCGCGTTTAGCCACCATGCAAACGGCAAAACTTGCCGGGGAGGCAGAAAGGGGCGCCGGGCGGCGCCCCGTCGTTCCACAGGCCGCGACGCAAGGCATTGTAATTGCTTGGATTTATGTGCGCGGTGCTGGCCCGCTCCTTGCTAACTCCTTGACAGTTCATCGCGAGAGGCCGGCCGTGTTCAGCGTCACGTCAGAAGTTGCAGCAAGCGCATCCCTGCAGGTTGCGCCCCCCAAGCCCGCGCCCCCCGACGCTGGCGCGCAGGCGAGCGCCGATTTCGGCGCATTGGTCGACAGCAACTGCCGCCGCGCCCCCGCCGCGCCGCCCTCGACGCAGCCGCGCCAGGCGACGAGCGACAATCCGCCGCCCGCCAACAACCCGCCGCCTCGCGACCCCACGGCGCCCGGCGACGGACAGCCGGCAAATAACGACAACGACCCGCCCGCGAGTACGCAAGCGAGCGACGCGAGCGCCGCCTCAGTCAGGACTGATGGCGCACCGAAGACGCGCGCGAAGTCGACGAAATCCGGCGATGGCAAATCGTCCGACAAGGCCACGTCCGATCAGCCAACGACCAAAAGCGATGACGTCTCGGGGGCTGCGTCGCAAACGGCAACACAGGATGGCACGCCCGCCACCACGGTGATCGCCGCCGCAACCGCTGCCATCATCGTCAATCCGACTCCGGTTACGGCCGGCGCGCCCGCGCCCGCCTCGACCAACGCCACCACGCCGCTGGCGATCGCCGCGGCCGGGATCGCCGTGAGCAACTCGACCACGGCTGTCATCGCGGCACAGGCCGCGCAGGCGCAGCTATCCGCCGCGACGCCGGCAGCTCAGCCGAACGGCGCAACACCCGCGACTTCCGCGATCGTCAACGCCGCGACGCCAACGGCGCCCGCAGTGCCGACGACTCCGGTTGCGGTTTCGCAAACGCCTCCGCCGCTCCAAACCGCGCAGGCAGCAACATTGGCGGCCGCCGTGTCGGTGCCGGGCGCGCCGCCAACGGAAAAGCCGACCACCAGCTTCAAGACGCAAGTGACCGCGCAACCCAAGTCCTCGGCGACCGCGGCCGTCGCAACCAACTTCGGCTCACCCGATGCGCCGTCGCCCGCGACTGCGCCTGCGGCCACGCCACAGGCTCCGGCAAATGCAGCATCGCAGCAGCAGCCGGTGTCCGACGGCAAGCCCGGCAACGACAACGCGCCCGCGACGTCCACAAAACCCGACGTTGCGGCGGGCGCGGCTGCGCCAGCTGCAGCATCCGTGCCTTCACCGCACGACCACGCCGCCGTCGCGGCTAACGCGCAAGCAACGATCGCGCCCGACGCGAGCGCGCAGGCCGCCGCGCTCGCGGCACCCGTGCAGACGACGGCGCCAACGCCGATCACGTCAGCCTCGCTCACCGCGGCACCCGCCACGGGCGCGCCGGTTCCGGTGGGCGGCCTCGCGGTCGAGATCGCGGCCTCGGTGCAGAACGGCAGGACCCGCTTCGAGCTGCGGCTTGATCCGGCCGACCTCGGCCGCATCGATGTGCGCATCGACGTCGACCGCTCTGGCCAGGTCACCTCGCATCTGACGGTGGAGAAACCGGAAACACTGTCGATGCTGCGCCAGGACGCGCCGCAACTGCAGCAGGCGCTGAACGATGCCGGATTGAAGACCGGAAGCAACGGCTTGCAGTTCTCGCTGCGCGACCAATCGGGCTCAGGTCAGCAAAACTGGCAGAACAACAACCAGCCGAACGGCAATGCGCAGCGGCTGGTGGTGAGCGAGGACGGCAACGTGTCGGCCTCGCTCGCGGGACAATCCTACGGCCGCATGCCGGGCGCGAGCGGCGGCGTCGACATCAGCGTGTGAGGAAACGATCATGACCACCACATCGGCAACCACCGCACCTTCGGTCGTATCGGGAACCACGACACTTCCCCCGAACTCGTCCACTGCGAGCGGCACCAATTCGCTGGCCTCGCAGCAGATCGCCGGCAATTTCCAGACCTTCCTGCAGCTCCTGACCACGCAGTTGCAGAACCAGAATCCCCTTGATCCCCTGGATACCAACCAGTTCACCCAGCAGCTGGTCGAGTTCGCCGGCGTCGAGCAGCAGCTCAACACCAATTCGTCGCTGCAGACGCTGGTGTCGTTGCAGCAGACCGCGCAGTCGACCCAGGCGTTGCAATTCGTCGGCAAGACCGCCGTCGTCAACGGCAGCACCAACTCGCTGACCAACTCGACGGCGACCTGGGATCTGAACGTCCCGTCGAATTCCGAACGTGACGCTGTCGATCGCCAACAGCGCCGGCCAGACCGTGTTTACGGGTAATTATTCCGCGGCTGCCGGCAACAACCAGCCCTTTACCTGGAACGGCAAGGGCAATGACGGCACGCAATGGCCCGATGGCCAATACACGCTGACGGCGACCGCAGCGACGCCAGCGGCAACGCGGTCGGCGTCACCACGCAGATCCAGGGCGTGGTGTCCTCGGTCGATCTGACCCAATCGCCGCCGCTTTTGACCATCGCCGGGCAGACCTACACCGTGAACCAGGTCCAGAGGATCGCGAATTAGCCACCCACCTGGTGGATTTTAAGCGTTCGTTTACGCAATTGACGCCTTCCAGCGCTCCAATCAGTGACGCGTGAGCGGGGCGGCTGCGCTCATTTCGAAGGAGAATTCGTATTGGAGGCGTGGGTTTAGGCAAATTTTAAGCCGCTACGCGTACGGTTGCTACCGTGAGTTCAGTGGTTAAGAGTTTGTGAGTACACCATGACAGAACCCCATCGCCCGAGGGTCAAGTATGTCATCGGGCCCGACGGCAGCCCGTTGACGATCGCGGATTTGCCCGCGCCCGGCACCAAACGGTGGGTTATTCGCCGTAAGGCCGAGGTCGTTGCCGCCGTCCGCGGCGGATTGCTTTCGCTGGAGGAAGCCTGCAGCCGCTACACGCTGACGGTGGACGAGTTCCTGTCCTGGCAGTTCTCGATCGATCAGCATGGCCTCGCCGGCCTGCGCACCACCCGCATCCAGCAGTATCGCCAGTAAGCTTTCCCAAAGCGCTAGCTTTGAATTAAATCGGCATCGCGTTGCGATGCCGATTTTTTTCATGACCTGCGATATCGCACCGCCCTTAACCTTCATTAACCATATCGAAACCATACCCTAGGCAATATTTGCCCACTCGGCCCTTGGGGTGCCGAATCTGGGGCAGTTAAGTTGCAGGGTCTGTTCGACTTTCTGAAAGGCCTGGGGGCCGCGCGGTTGGCCGCGATGGTCGCGGTGACGGCCGCGCTGATCGGCTTCTTCGCGTTCGTCATCATGCGCGTCACTACGCCGCAGATGACCACGCTGTTCACCGACCTCTCGATGGAAGACTCCTCGGGCATCATCAAGGACCTCGAGCGCCAGGGCATTCCCTACGAAATCCGCAACGAGGGCAGCATCGTCCTGGTGCCCAAGGACAAGGTCACCCGGCTGCGCATGAAGCTCGCCGAAGGCGGCCTGCCCAAGGGCGGCGGCGTCGGCTACGAGATCTTCGACAAGTCGGACGCGCTCGGCACCACCAGCTTCGTGCAGAACATCAACCATCTGCGCGCGCTGGAGGGCGAACTCGCCCGCACCATCCGCGGCATCGACCGCATCCAGGCCGCGCGCGTGCACCTGGTGCTGCCGGAGCGGCCGCTGTTTGCCCGCGAGACGCCGGAGCCGTCGGCCTCGATCGTGGTGCGGGTGCGCGGATCGCTGGAACCGCAGCAGATCAAGGCGATCCGCCATCTGGTCGCCTCCTCCGTCAACGGGCTGAAGCCGCAGCGGGTGTCGATCGTCGACGAAACCGGCACGCTGCTCGCCGACGGCGCGGCCACCGACGCCGATCAGGCGGTGGGCGACGAGCGCCGTGCCTCGTTCGAGAAGCGGATGCGCAAGCAGGTCGAGGACATCGTCTCCTCGGTGGTCGGCGCCGGCCGCGCCCGCGTGCAGCTCTCGGCCGATTTCGACTACAACAAGGTCACCCAGACCTCGGACAAGTTCGACCCCGAGGGCAGGGTGCTGCGCTCGAGCCAGACCCGGGAGGAATCCACCGCGAACGGCGTCGAAGGCGGCCAGGTCACCGTCAACAACGAGCTGCCGGGCAACCAGGGCGGCAACAATTCCCAGCAGTCGCGCGACCAGAGCAAGAAGAGCGAGGAAACCAACAATTACGAGATTTCCCGCACCACCAAGACCGAGGTCACCGAAGCCGGCCGCGTCAACCGCATCTCGGTCGCGGTGCTGGTCGACGGCAGCTATTCCAAGAGCGAGAAGGGCGACCTCACCTACAAGGAGCGCAGCAAGGAGGAGCTGGACCGCATCGCTACGCTGGTGCGTTCGGCGATCGGCTTCGACCAGAAGCGCGGCGACCAGGTCGAAATCGTCAACCTGAAATTCGCCGAAGCGCCCGCGGCCGCTCCGATCAGCGAGCCGGCCGGCTTCCTCGGCGTGATGCAGTTCACCAAGGACGATATCATGTACGTCATCGAGCTCGGCGTGATGATGCTGCTCGGCCTGGTCGTGCTGTTCATGGTGGTGCGCCCGCTGGTCAAGAAGGTGCTCGCCTCCGAGGAGATGGCGGCGCTGACCGCCGCCGTCACCGCGCCTCCGGCCGAGGCCACGGCCGCGGTAGGCGCCCCGGCCGGTCAGGCCCTGCTTCCCGGCAATGCGACCGCGCATCTGATCGACGTCGCCCAGGTGCAGGGCCAGGTTCACGCCCAGTCGGTGCACCGCGTGGGCGAACTGGCCGAACGCAATCCCAATGAAACCGTCGCCATTGTTCGTCAGTGGCTGAGTGAAAATGCCGAGGCGACCTGAAATGGCCGTACCGCAAACCGCAAACGCCAACGACATCACCAGCGTGATCCAGGGGCTTGCCGCGCGCCAGCAAGGCAAGCTGCAGGAGAAGATCGCGGGGCCGAGGCGCGCCGCCATGCTGATGCTGGCGCTCGGCGAACAATATGGCGGCAAGGTGTGGTCGCTGCTCGACGACGACGAGGTGCGGGAGCTGTCGCTCGCGATGTCGACGCTCGGCACGGTGGAGGCCGATACCGTCGAGAGCATGCTGCTGGAATTCGTCTCGCGCATGTCGGCGTCCGGCGCGCTGATGGGCAATTTCGACGCCACCGAGCGGCTGCTGCAGCAATACCTGCCGCCGGAACGCGTCAGCGGCATCATGGATGAGATCCGCGGACCCGCGGGCCGCAACATGTGGGAGAAGCTCTCCAACGTTCAGGAGGAGGTGCTCGCCAACTATCTGAAGAACGAATATCCGCAGACCATCGCGGTCGTGCTGTCGAAGCTGAAGCCGGAGCATGCCGCGCGCGTGCTCGCGATCCTGCCCGAGGACATGGCGCTCGACGTGGTCGGCCGCATGCTGAAGATGGAGGCGGTGCAGAAGGAGGTGATCGAGAGCGTGGAGAAGACGCTGCGCACCGAATTCATGTCGAACCTGTCGCAGACCCGCCGCCGTGACGCCCACGAGGTGATGGCGGAAATCTTCAACAATTTCGACCGCCAGACCGAGACCCGTTTCATCACGTCTCTGGAAGAGGACAACCGCGAGGCGGCCGAGCGCATCAAGGCGCTGATGTTCACCTTCGACGATTTGATCAAACTCGATTCCGGCTCGGCGCAGACGCTGATGCGCAACGTCGACAAGGACAAGCTGGGCGTTGCGCTCAAGAGCGCCAACGAGGAGGTCAAGGCGTTCTTCATGTCCAACATGTCCTCGCGCGCCGGCAAGATGCTGATGGACGACATGCAGGCGATGGGACCGGTGCGGTTGCGCGACGTCGACGAGGCGCAGGCGCTGCTGGTCAATCTCGCCAAGGATATGGCCGCCAAGGGCGAGATCACGCTCACCAAGAACCGCGCCGACGACGAGCTGGTGTACTGATGGCTTCTCCGGCAAAATTCCTGTTCGACACCGACTTCGCGGCGCCCGACAAGTCGCGCGAGCGGCCGAGCCAGGCCGAGGTCGCCCAGAGGATCGCCACTGTGGAGGCGCGCGCCTATCGCGACGGCTACGATGCCGGCCAGCGCGAGGCCAGGGCCGAGAGCGACCGCCGCAGCGCGCTGGCGCTGGAAGAGATCAAGATTGCGATGGCCGGCATCGCGGCGCGCTTTGCCGGCGTCGAGACGCGGATGGAGACCGAGGCGGTCGACGTCGCCGTGGCCGTCGCCCGCAAGCTTTGCAGCGCGATGATCGCCGCCGAGCCGCTCGGCGAGGTGACGGGGCTGGTGGCCGAATGCTTCTCGCATCTGGTCGCAACCCCGCATCTGGTGGTGCGCGTCAACGAGTCGCTCTACGAAGTCGCACGCGAAAAGATCGAGCGGCTGGTGAAGCCGAGCGGCTTCCAGGGCCGGCTGGTGATCCTCGCCGAGCCCGACGTTGCCACCGGCGACTGCCGGATCGAGTGGGCCGACGGCGGCGTCGTGCTGGAACGTGCGGCAATCGAAGCCAAGATCGACGAACTTGTCGGGCGCTACATGGCGTCCAGGAATTGGGAGACCTAACAGATGAGCGACACCGATACCCAGGTCCCGCTCCCCGACCTCAATGCCGCGGAGCCGCCGGCGCCGACCGACGACATCGGCTATCACGACGATGACGCGAACGCACGGATCGCCGCCGATCTCGAGGCGGTGTTCGACGTGCCGGTGCAGGTCTCGGCCGTGCTCGGCCGTTCCAAGATGGACGTCGGCGAGCTTTTGAAGCTCGGACCCGGCACCGTGCTCGAGCTCGACCGCAGGGTCGGCGAGGCGATCGACATTTATGTCAACAACCGCCTGGTGGCGCGCGGCGAGGTCGTGCTGGTCGAAGACAAGCTCGGCGTCACCATGACCGAAATTCTCAAGGCTGAACGCAGCTAGACTGAAGGCACGCGCACCGCGCGGCAGACAAGCAGGAGATGAACATGCGGCTTCTCATCGTCGGCACCCTGAAGGGGCAGCTCACGACCGCCACCAAGATCGCCATGGACAATGGCGCGTCCGTGACCCACGCCGAGGGCGCGGAGCAGGCGATGGCGGTGCTGCGCGGCGGCAAGGGCGCCGATCTGCTGCTGGTCGACGTCGCCCTCGACATCCGCGACCTGGTGATGCGGCTGGAAGCCGAGCACATCCACGTGCCGATCGTGGCCTGCGGCATCTCCAACGACGCCCGCGCCGCGGTCGCCGCGATCCACGCCGGCGCCAAGGAATACATCCCGCTGCCGCCGGACCCGGAGCTGATCGCCGCCGTGCTCGCCGCGGTCGCCAACGACTCCCGCGATCTGGTGTACCGCGACGACGCCATGGTCAAGGTGATCAAGCTCGCCCAGCAGATCGCGGGCTCGGACGCTTCCGTGATGATCACCGGCGAGTCCGGTACCGGCAAGGAGGTGCATGGCGCGCTACGTGCATTCGCGTTCGAACCGCGCCAAGCGGCCGTTCATCTCGATCAATTGCGCGGCAATTCCGGAGCATTTGCTGGAGTCCGAGCTGTTCGGACACGAGAAGGGCGCTTTCACCGGCGCGGTCGCGCGCCGCATCGGCAAGTTCGAGGAGGCGACAGGCGGCACGCTGCTGCTCGACGAAATCTCGGAAATGGACGTGCGGCTGCAATCCAAGTTGTTGCGCGCGATCCAGGAGCGCGTGATCGACCGTGTCGGCGGCACCAAGCCGGTCGCCGTCGACATCCGCATCATCGCAACCTCGAACCGCAATCTCACTGAGGCCGTGCGCGAGGGCACCTTCCGCGAGGACCTGCTGTTCCGCCTCAATGTCGTCAATCTGAAGATTCCGCCGTTGCGGGATCGTCCGGCCGATATCCTCGAGCTCGCCCAGCATTTCGCCAAGAAATATGCCGCTGCCAACGGCGTGCCGCTGCGCCCAATTTCGGCGGACGCGCGGCGCGTGCTCACGGCCAATCGCTGGCAGGGCAATGTCCGCGAACTGGAGAACACCCTTCATCGCGCGGTGCTGATGGCGCAGGGCGACGAGATCGGTCCCGATGCGATCCTCACGCCGGACGGCGACCGGCTGGACATTGCAAAGACCCCGCCGGCGGTGGCGCATGCGACCTTTGCCGCCGAGCAGGTGACGCGCGCCTTGGTCGGGCGCACGGTCGCCGACGTCGAGCGCGACCTGATCCTGGAGACGCTGAAACATTGCCTGGGCAATCGCACCCACGCCGCCAACATTTTGGGCATTTCCATCCGCACCTTGCGCAACAAGCTGAACGAATATGCCGATGGCGGCGTCCCGATCCCGCCGCCGGGTGCAGGGGAATACGGGCAGCGGGCGGCGGTGGCGGGGTAGCGCCGGGATCGGTCTGTATCGGGAACCCGTTTGCCCCTATCGAGAACGCACGGAGATATGATTTCGACCCGTTGTGCGCGCTCGTTCAAACGAGATAACCTTCGACGCACGGTTGGTGCGCGAAGGGATGCTCATGATCACGCTGACGATCAATGGTGCGCAAAAAGCCGTCAATGTTCCCGACGATATGCCCCTGCTCTGGGTGCTTCGCGACGTTCTTGGCCTGACCGGCACGAAATTCGGTTGCGGCATCGCCCAATGTGGCGCCTGCACGGTCCATATCGGCGGCAAGCCCGTGCGTTCCTGCATGCTGACCGTCGCTGCGGTCCGCGACCGGCCGATCACCACCATCGAAGGCATCGGCGACACGCCTGTCGGCGCCAAGGTGCAGAAGGCGTGGCTCGATCTCGAAGTGATCCAGTGCGGCTATTGCCAGTCCGGCCAGGTCATGTCGGCGGCGGCATTGCTGGAGGCAACGCCCAATCCTGATGACTCCGACATCGATGCCGCGATGGCAGGAAATATCTGCCGCTGCGGGACCTATGTGCGCATTCGCGCCGCGATCAAGCACGCCGCTTCTCAACGTGGATCGTAGGAGCGCATCATGGGACGGGCCGAGCGATCCTCCAGCCATATTTCCCGCCGCGCAGCGCTGACGGGCGGATTGGCGAGCGGGTTCCTGTTTGCGTTTCATGTTCCCGTGCGCGCATTCAACGAGCCGGTGCAGCCGCCTGATGTGACCGAGGGCAAATTCGCACCGAACGCCTTCATCCGGATCGAGGACAACGGCCGCACCATCCTGGTGATGCCACAGGTCGAGATGGGGCAGGGTGTCTACACCTCGATATCGATGATTTTAGCGGAAGAACTCGACGCCGATTTCTCGCGCGTGGCGCTGGAGCACGCTCCGCCCAGCGACAAGCTCTACGGCAATCCGATGTTCGGCATTCAGGCCACGGGCAATTCCAATTCAATCCGGGCGTGGTGGCCGCATCTGCGCACTGCCGGCGCCACCGCGCGTGCCATGCTGGTCCAGGCCGCCGCGCAACAATGGCAAGTCGATCCGGCGAGCTGCACGACCGCCAATAGCGAGGTCATGCACAAGGCAAGCGGCCGCAAGCTTTCCTATGGCGCGCTGGCGCTTGCCGCAGGCAGCCAGGTGCCGCCAAAGGACGTCCCGCTCAAGGACCCGAAGGACTTTGTCCTGATCGGCAAGCCGCTCAAGCGGCTCGACACCCCCGACAAGGTCAACGGCAAGGCGGTCTACGGCATCGACGCGATGCTGCCCAATATGAAGTTCGCAACGCTGAAAACCTGTCCGGTGTTCGGCGGCAAGGTCGCCAGGGTCGACGACTCTGCTGCCAGGAAAATCCCGGGCGTGCAGAAGATCGTGGTATCAGACGATTTCGTCGCCGTGGTCGGCGATCACATGTGGGCGGCCAAGCAGGGCCTCGATGCGCTTGACATCGAATGGGACGAAGGCCCGAACGCGCGCCTCACCTCAAACGATATCTGGCGGGATCTGCGCGCCGCCAGCGAAAAGGACGGCGCGGTCGCCAAATCCGCCGGCGATATCGCCAAGGGGCTTGCGACCGGCGACCGGATGGATGCGGCTTACGAACTGCCGTTTCTCGCGCATGCGACCATGGAGCCGATCAACGCCACGGTTCATGTCACAACCGATCTATGCGAGATCTGGACCGGCACGCAGGTCATGACGCGGGTGCAGTCGGAGGCCGCCGAAGCCGCCGGGCTTCCGGTCGAGAAAGTCATCGTCAACAACCACCTGCTCGGCGGCGGCTTCGGCCGCAAGCTCGAGGCCGACATGGTGGTCAAGGCCGTGCGCATCGCGAAACAGGTCGACGGGCCTGTCAAGGTGGTGTGGACCCGCGAGGAGGACATCCAGCACGACGTCTATCGTCCGGTCTATCGCGATACCATCGCAGCGACCTTGTCCGACGGCAGGATCGTCGGCTGGAAGTATCGCGTCAGCGGCTCGTCCATCATGGCGCGCTGGTTTCCGGCGGGCTTCCAGAAAGGCGTCGACATCGACGGCGTCGATAGCGCCATCGACATGCCGTACGACATCCCGAATTTCCATGTCGAATTCGCCCGCGCTGAGCCGTCGGCGGTGCCGACGGGTTTCTGGCGTGGCGTCGGTCCCAACAACAACGTCTTCGCCATCGAATCTTTCATGGACGAACTGGCGAAGAAGGCCGGCAAGGACCCGATCGATTTCCGCCGCGGCATGCTCGGCAAGAATCCGCGTCTGCTCGCCGCGCTCAATCTCGCAGCGGAGAAGTCGGGCTGGGGGCAACCGTTGCCGGCTCGCGTCGGACGCGGTGTCAGCGTGCAGCCGTCGTTCGCCAGTTTCATCGCCACCGTGGTGGAAGCGGAAATTGACGAGCTCGGCGAGGTGAAGTTGCGCAGGGTCACCTGTGCGGTCGATACCGGGATCGCCGTCAATCCCGATACCGTCATCGCGCAGCTCGAAGGCGGGCTGATCTTCGGCCTCACCGCAGCACTTTATGGCGAGATCACCATCGACAAGGGGCGCGTGCGTCAGTCCAATTTTCACGACTACCGGATGCTGCGTATCGATCAGGCGCCGAAGATCGACGTTCACGTCATCAAGAGCGGCGAAGCGCCTGGCGGCATCGGCGAGACCGGCGTCACCGCGGGACCGCCGGCCTTGCGGAACGCAATCTATGCCGCGACCGGCGTTGCGTTGCGCCGGCTGCCGATCGATCGCTCGCTCATTGCGGGGAAGAAAGCATGAGCCCGGCAGCGCGCCGTATTCTCGGAAGCATCGTCGCGATCGGCGTGGTCGCTTTCCTCGCCGCCGTATGGATCATCCGTGGGCCGGGCCCCATGGCGTTCGGCACCGGCCCGAATGTCGCGCTCGCCGAATACAAAGGCGCCAATCCCAGCGGCGTTCCGGCGAAACTTGCGCAGGCGAGCGCGATCGAGCGCGGCGAATATCTGGCGAAGGCCGCCGACTGCATGGTCTGCCACACGGCGGCGGGCGGCAAGGAATATGCCGGCGGTCTCGGCTTCAAGCTGCCGTTCGGCACGCTGTATTCGACCAATATCACGGCGGACAAGGAGACCGGCATCGGCAATTACAGCGATCGGGATTTCCTGAACGCAGTTCAGCGCGGCATCCGCCACGACGGCGCGCGGCTGTATCCGGCGATGCCCTACACCTCCTATACCTACATCACCGACGCGGACGCGCTGGCGATCAAGGCCTATCTGTTCAGCCTGCCGCCGGTGAAGGCAACGCCGCCGGTCAACACGCTGGTATTTCCGTTCAACCAGCGCTGGGCCATGATCTTCTGGTCGGAGCTGTTCAATCCGGACACGCGATTCGAGCCGGACATCTCGAAAACGGCGGAATGGAATCGCGGCGCCTATCTCGCCGAAGCGCTGGCGCATTGCGGCGAATGCCACACCCCCCGCAACCTCGCCTTCGCGCTCAACAACCGCAAGAAATTTGCGGGCGCGATCGCCGCCGGCTGGCGCGCCTTCAATATCAGCTCCGACAAGGCCACCGGCCTCGGCGGCTGGAGCGATGACGATTTGATCGCCTATCTCTCGGTAGGCCACGCGGCCGGACACGGCACCGCGTCGGGCCCGATGGGCGAAGCGGTCGATCACAGTTTTAGCCAGATGGCGCCGGAAGACATCCGTGCCATCGTCGCCTACCTTCGCAGCGTACCGCCGGTCGTCTCGCCCGATCTGCCGGCGACGCTGCGCTCCATCAGCGCCCGCGTCGCACAAGGATGGCGTTGCGACTGCGGATGCGCGCGGCAAGATGGTATTCGAAGGCGCCTGCGTCAGCTGTCACGGCTGGACCGGTGAAAGTCCGATATCGCCGTTCGCCACGCTCACGGGCGCCTGGGCCGTCAACGATCCCGGCGCGACCAATGTCGCGCAAATCGTCATTTCCGGCACCAAGCGTCATGCGCCGCCGGGGGCGATCTCGATGCCGGCATTCGGCGAGGCCTACTCCGACGCCGAGATTGCGGCCGTCGCCAACTACGTCACCGCCCGCTTCGGCAGCAAAGGCTCGCAGATCACCGCGCTGGATGTCGCCGAGTTGAGGAAGCAGACCGCGCAGTAAGCTGCTTTGCGGGTCACGAATAATCCGGCGCGTCCGGATTGCGAAAGATGTGGATCGGCTCGCCCGGCGCGACGCTCTTCTGGCGAAACATCGCATAGGCGTAAAGCGCGAGGTAAAGGATCGGCGAGCGTGCCGATTGCATAAAACGCGATAGTTGCAATTCGTTTCATCACCGGCGAAAGTCCTCCGCGGCCATCCTGCCACGGGCGGGCTGCGACAACCACGGCTCCCGGCCGGCGAAATTCTCCGCTCAGTTTTCAGGTCAGCACACTTGCTTTTATCAACCTTTTGTTGCTAAGTTATCCCGAACAACGGGAACGCGACCATGGCCATGTACGCCCAGACCAGCGGCACGCATTCGACGACTTCGGGCACCTTCGAGGCGATCCCCGGGCTGAGCATCACCATTCCCGAAGGCGTCGGCGCCATGGCCATCGTCATCCTGAACCTGCCCCAACCCTACTCGACGGGAAACAATTACCCAGGCGGCGTGTTCCGCGTCTCGATCGACGGCAAGGTGAACGATGTCGAGGCCTCGTTCACCTATAGTGAGCAAAACCCGCCAGGCTCCGGACGCGTGCCGACCACGCTTCTGGTCGGCGTGCCGCTCGGGCCAAAAGCTGCAGGTCATCCAGGGCCTGTGGCATGGGGTACGCGGCAGCAAGGTTATCATCGACAGCCCCGCGACGTTGACGGCGATCCTCGACTAGAGGCGACCGTTCGGCGTCGAAAGGACAAGGCCGGCATTGATGCCGGCCTTGTTCTTTTTGCAGGCAGATTCTGGCCGGCATTGATGCCGGCCTTGTTCTTTTTGGCTGTCTCCAAACATCGACCGCGGGCGCATCGATCTCATCAGGCCGCCCGCAGGGGCTGACGCGCCCTTGTGACCTGTGGCAAAAGGGGCGCCATTCGACCAACGCAGAGTCCGACATGCCCGCACCTCAACCGCCCGGCTTTGAAACGTTGTCCCTCCATGCGGGCCAGCATCCCGATCCCGTGACGGGAGCGCGTGCGGTCCCGATCTACCAGACCACGTCCTACGTGTTCCAGGATGCCGATCACGCCGCGGCGCTGTTCAACCTCGAACGCGCCGGGCACATCTACACGCGGATTTCGAATCCGACGATCGCGGTGCTGGAGGAGCGGCTCGCCGCGCTGGAAAACGGCGTCGGCGCGGTCGCGACCGCAAGCGGCATGGCCGCGATGCATCTCGCCATCGCGACCCTGCTCAATGCCGGCGACCACATCGTGGCGTCGGCCTCGCTCTATGGCGGCACCATCAATTTGCTGGCGCATACGCTGCCGCGCTTCGGCATCACGACCACCTTCGTCAAGCCGCGCGACCTCGATGCTATCGGCGCCGCGATCAAACCGAACACGCGGCTCGTGATCGGCGAGACCATCGGCAATCCCGGCCTTGAAGTGCTCGACATCCCCAGGGTTGCCGAGATCGCGCATGCCGCGAAAATTCCGCTGCTGATCGACAACACCTTTGCGACGCCTTACCTGAGCAAGCCGATCGTATCAGGCGCCGACATCGTGATGCATTCGGCGACCAAATGGATCGGCGGCCATGGCATCGCGATCGGCGGCGCGATCGTCGACGGCGGCCGCTTCGACTGGCGCGCGTTCGGGCAAGTTCGCCGTGCTGACCGAGCCCTATGCCGGCTATCACGGCATCGTCTTCGACGAGCAGTTCGGTCCATCCGCCTTCATCATGCGCGCGCGCACCGAAGGCTTGCGCGATTTCGGCGCCTGCATGTCGCCGATGAACGCCTTCCAGCTGTTGCAGGGCGTCGAGACGCTCGGTGTCCGCATGGAGCGCCACATGGCGAACACGGCAGCGGTGCTCGACTTCCTCAAATCGAACAAGGCGGTCGAATGGGTGTGGCATCCGTCATTACCGGATCATCCCGATCATGAGCTGGCGAAGACGTTGCTGCCGCGCGGCGCCGGCTCGATCGTCAGCTTCGGCATCAAGGGCGGCCGCAACGCCGGCAAGACATTCATCGAAAGCCTGCGCATGATCAGCCATCTCGCCAATGTCGGCGACGCCAAGACGCTGGTGATCCATCCCGCGAGCACCACCCATCAGCAGATGAATGCCGAGCAGCTCAAGGCCGCCGGCATCGGCGAAGAGCTGGTGCGGCTCTCGGTCGGCATCGAGACGGCGCAGGACATCATCGACGATCTCGGCCAGGCGCTGCGCGCCTCGCAAAGGACCTGAACCATGCAGCTCATAGTCAATGGCGCAGATACTTTCGTGGCCACCGGCGGCAAGGCGTTCGATGCCTCGTTGCCGACAGTGGTGTTGCTGCATGGCGCCGGCATGGATCACACCGCATGGGCGCAGCACGACCGCTGGTTCGCGCATCACGGCTATAATGTGCTGGCGCCGGATTTGCCCGGCCACGGCCGCTCGGCGGGCGCGCTGCTTCCGACGATTGGCGAGATGGCCGACTGGACGGCGGCGCTGCTCGATGCATCAGGCGCGAAATCCGCCAAGCTGATCGGCCATTCCATGGGATCGCTGATCGCGCTGGAGATGGCGGCGCGGCATCCCGACAAGGTCTCGGCACTCGTGCTGGTCGGAACGTCGGCGGCGATGGCGGTCGGACCCGATCTGCTCAAGGCTGCGGAAGCCAACGACCACGCCGCCATCGACATGGTCTCGATCTGGGGGCTCGGCCAAGCCGCCGGACTCGGCGGCAGCCTCGCGCCGGGACTATGGATGCATGGCGGTGCGCAGCGCCTGCTCGAGCGCTGCGAGGACGGCGTGCTGTTCAACGATCTCGCCGCCTGCAACGCCTATCAGAATGCGCTGCCTGCGGCGGCGACGATCAAGGTTCCCGCGACATTGGTGCTCGGCGAACGCGACATGATGACGCCGGCCAAAGCGGGCAGGGCGCTCGCCGCGGCGATTCCCAATTCGCGCACGGTGGTGCTGCGAGGGGCCGGTCACATGATGATGGCGGAGCGGCCGGACGAATTGCTGGCGGCGATGCGGTAAGGTTTCCAGTCGACCGGCGCCGGTTCGATCCCTCCGCCTGCGAAACCGCTACTCGATCACTTCGTCGGCGAGAGCGAGGATGTTGGCAGGTGCTTCAATATTCAACGCCTTCATCGTCTTCAGGTTGAGCACGAAATTGAACTTCGTCGGCTGCATCACCGGAAGCTCCTGAGGTTTCTCTCCTTTGAGGATGCGGCCCACATACCCTCCACACAAACGGTATTGTTCTGCCAGGTCCGGTCCATAGCTCGCCAGGCCACCGGCGCGCGGAAATTCCGGCCAGCCATACATCGCTGGAATATGGTGACGGCCAGCCAACGAAATAATCGAATCGCGGTGATTGTTGAAGAACGGGTCGGTGGTCAGAACAAGCGCCCCGCATCGCTTTTGCACGAACGTATCGAAGGCGGGTTCGAAATCGCCTCAGCCTTGGCTTCCGCCACGATCAACGACTTGCCGTGCGCCGCCGCCGCGCCCCGAACAACCCTTATCTCGTCAAGGTAGCCCGCATTGGCAGGGTTGGCGAGCAACCCGAATACATCGGCGCCGGGAACGAGCGCGCTCAGCAGCTCGACCCGTTTTGGAAGAACCTCGGTGGTGAGAACACTGACGCCGGTCAGGTTACCGGCTGGCCGGTTCAGGCTTGCGACCAAACCCAGTTCGACTGGATTGGGAACGCCCGTAAAAACGATTGGAATTGTGGAGCTCGCCTTCTTGGCCGCAATTGCCGGTGCCGTGCCGCCCGACGCAACGATGACCTCGACCCGCAGGCCCACCAGCTCGTCCGCAAGTCCCGGCAGATTCGCATAGTTGCCGTCGGCCCATCGATATTCGATCGCGACGTTTTTTCCCTCGACGAATCCGAGGCCGCGCAAGCCGTCACGAAACGCTGCAAGATAGGGTTCCCAGCCGAGCGGCGCGGAACTGGCGAGAAATCCGACGACAGGCATCGCCGTTTGCTGCGCCCACGCCGCGAGCGGCCGCGCTGCTGCCGTGCCGCCAAGCAGCATGATGAAAGTGCGGCGCTGCATGTCCAGCCTCCAGGCCAGGGAGGCGGCATACTAGCTGCCAAGACGCGTAAATTGATAGGGGTCGCTGCGGTAGCAAAGAGTTTCGTCATGGCCGGGCTTGACCCGCCTGCGCGGCCGAAGCCGCTTCGGCGAGGCGAAGGCCCGGCCATCCACGTCTTTCTTGCGAGCGGCACCAAAGACGTGGATGCCCGGCACAAGGCCGGGCATGACGAAATCAATAGTTAGCGCTCAGAGTGTGCTACCCCGCAGCCGCCTTCTTCGGCGCGACGCTGACCGCGAGCTTGCCGTAGCGGTCGGTGAACGCCGCGGTGTCGATCTCCTCGAGCTTGATCGCGCCGCTCATCACGCCCTGCTTCCACTCCTCTTGCGCGGGATCGTGCTGGAATTCCGGCATCACCTCCTTGGCGAACAGCTCGAGCGACTCGCAGATGTGCTCGTGGGTGTTCTTGCCGGCCTGGTTGAGCAGGATCACCTGGTCGATATGCGAGGTCTGGAAGCGCTTCAGCTTCTTGCGGATCGTCTCGGGCGAGCCGATCAGGCCGCCGCGCAGCGCCGCCTCCTGCGCTTCGGGATTCTCCCGCTTCCACTTGTTGTACTCGTCCCACATGTTGACGGTGCCGGGGGCGGGGCGCATCCGGTTCGGACCCTGGCCGTAATAGCGCAGCGCGAACTGGAAGAAGGTCGCGCCGTCGGCGCGCTTGCGCGCCTCCTCGTCGGTCTCCGCGCACATGAAGAACGACACCAGCGCCATGTTCGGGTTGATCTGGTAGTCGGCGAGCTTGTTCAGCCGCTTGGTGATGGCGTTGTAATAGGCGTGCACCCAGGCGTGCGCGGCGTCGGCGCTGACGAACTGGAAGCCGAGCGCGCCGAACCCGTTCTGGCCCGCGCGCTCGATGGTCGGCAGCTGCGAGCACGCCATCCACAGCGGCGGATGCGGCTTCTGCACCGGCTTCGGCACCACGTTGCGCAAGGGAATGTCGAAATACTTGCCGTGATGCTCGGTGCCGATCTTGGTGAACATCGGGAAGATCGCCTGGACCGCCTCCTCGAACACCTCGCGCTTGGTCTCCATGTCGCGGCCGAACGGCGTCAGCTCGGTGATCGAGGCGCTCTCGCCCATGCCGAACTCGCAGCGGCCGTTGGAGAGCAGGTCGAGCACCGCGACCCGCTCGGCGACGCGCGCCGGATGATTGGTGGTGAGCTGGAAGATGCCGTGGCCGAGCCGGATCTGCTTGGTGCGCTGGCTCGCGGCGGCGAGGAAGGATTCCGGCGCCGGCGAGTGCGAATATTCCTCGAGGAAATGATGCTCGACCACCCAGGCATAGTCGTAGCCGACCCGGTCGGCGGTCTCGAGCTGCGTCAGCGCGTTCTGATAGAGCCGCAGCTCGTCGCCGTCACTCCAGGGGCGCGGCAGTTGCAGCTCATAGAAGATGCCGAATTTCATGACGTCTCTCCCGCGACCCTTTATCTTTATGGTGAGTGTAGCCCGCGCTTGTCCCAAGTCCAGCGCAAGGAAGCTACAAGGCAATTCCGTACCACGGGAGGCGCTTGCGCATAGCGCATGAATGGTTGCGCTCTTCACCTCTCCCCGCCTGCGGGGAGAGGTCGACATTCGAGCGAAAGCGAGAATGTCGGGTGAGGGGGTACAGGTGCATTCCCAAACACCATTTCTGCGGCTGCCCCTCACCCCACCCCTCTCCCCGTAAGAACGGGGAGAGGGAGCAGACCGCCGTCGCCTCACCCTGCTTGATCTATTCCGGCGAGACCTTAGGTTCATCAGGTCCCGACTCGCTGAGTTGCGCCCTCCCGAGACCTCATGACCTCCTTCACGCCGCACCAGGATTTTGCGCTGAAAGCCGTGGCCGACTGGCTCAAGGCCAAGCCCGGCAAGAAAGGAACACCGCAGGTGTTCCGCCTGTTCGGCTATGCCGGCACCGGCAAGACCACGCTGGCGCGGCACATCGCCGACGGCGTCGACGGCGGCGTGAAGTTCGCGGCCTTCACCGGCAAGGCCGCGCTGGTGATGCGCAACAAGGGCTGCGACGGCGCCTCCACCATCCACTCGCTGATCTATCGCGCGCGCGAGAGCGGCGTCGAGCAGCCGAGCTTCGAATTGTGGGACGACGCGCCGGCCTCGAAGGCCAAGCTGATCGTGATCGACGAATGCTCGATGGTCGACGCCGAGATGGGCCGCGACCTGCTGTCGTTCGAATGTCCGCTGCTGGTGCTCGGCGATCCCGCGCAGCTGCCGCCGATCCAGGGCGCCGGCTTCTTCACGTCGAACGAGCCCGACGCGATGCTGACCGAGGTGCACCGCCAGGCGCAGGACGATCCGATCGTGCGGATGTCGATGGACGTGCGCGAGGGGCGCGACCTCGAGATCGGCCGCCACGGCGAGAGCGAGGTGGTGGCGCGCAGCGAGCTCGATCCGGAGCGCGTGATGCAGGCCGACCAGGTGCTGGTCGGGCGCAACAACACGCGCCGCGCCTACAACATGCGGATGCGCCAGAAGCAGCACATCGAGGATCCGCTTCCCGTCGCCGGCGACAAGCTGGTGTGCCTGCGCAACAACCGCAAGAAGGGCCTGTTCAACGGCGGGCTGTGGCGGGTCAAGGCGCGCACCGCCTCGCGCGCGAAATCCTCGCGCATCCTCTCCATGCGGCTCGCGCCCGACGAGGAGTTTTCCCACAAGGTGACGCGGGTGTCGGTGCGGCAGGACTGCTTCGAGGGCGCGATGGACGCGATCCCGTGGGAGCAGCGCAAGCCCTATGACGAGTTCGACTACGGCTATGTGCTGACCGTGCACAAGTCGCAGGGCTCGCAATGGGACGACGTGGTGCTGTTCGACGAGAGCTTTGCGTTCCAGGATTCCCGCGCACGGTGGCTGTATACGGGGATCACGCGCGCGGCGAAGAGGTTGAGCGTGGTGGTGTAGCGGCTCACTCGTCGCGAGCTGCGAGCGGCAGACTCGAATCCGGTGCGCGCATGGCACGAGATGGCGTGCCGCGCTTCTGACAATGCGGAGTAATCTCGACGCAGCTCATTGAGCACGATATCCATCACTGGCAACAATGACCGCATGGTAGCTGAGGGCTATGTCAAGGATGACGGCTATCGGCCAAAGACATGATCCACGAAGTTAGCGGCGGAATCTATTCTCGTTCGCTTCCTCCTCGATGCGGTGAAGAAGCTCATCAGGCGTGGTGTCAAACGATTTGCAGACCATTATCGAGCTAGCTGATGTTGACAGAATCGAGCTCAACTACCTGCAAGTCATCTGACTGAGCTCGATACTCGGCGTTCGTTCGGAATGCATCAGAGTCGGACAATTGCCAGTCGAAATCCGATTCGAGCGAAGACACTGCATCGGACGACTGGCGCGTCGACATGTCCAGTATTATGCGCCAGTCCGTCGCAAAGGATTCTGAGCCCGATATATGGCCGCATGTCGTCGGCTGTCGCACGGCTAGTAGAGCTTTGTTGAACGCGAATACATTTCGCAGCCTAGAATGAGTGCTGACAGTCCAGATGGCGCTCGTCGAGGAACACGCCGCAAGTAGCTCGCCGAAGGCGGCTAATGTCAATCATTCAATGCGCGACGCGTCGGTCTTACGCTCCGAGCCTAGAACAGTCGACGAAACCGGAATGGTCGCCGTTAACTTTGCCCGTCGCGTTAATCTGTCGCACCTCGCGCCTCTTTACGTAAATCAGAACATACCGTATATCCGAACCGTCCCGCCTCGACACGAGGGGCGTTTCGGCCGATCGTCACCAAGACGTGGGGCGGGATGCGATGGACGCGTGAGCGCAAGACGAACTGCGCGAGCGCGTACGGTCAAGCCGTGTGGTCCTGTCCCCCCGACGCTGGGGTCAATCCCCGGGTCAAGAGCCCGGGGAGACGGAGGCTAACAAGCCCGGTACTCCGGGGAGATCACGGAGCAGCCGTAAAACCATTGCGCAGGGAGTGCCGGGATGTCTCGGCTTAACCTGACGACTTGTGGGCATTCTTCCTTTTCAGCCCACGAGGATTGCGGGTGCGGCCAGCGCCCGGCATTCCCTGCGCCCTCGGTCTTTCGAGGGACAACGGATTTCGCATCACCCGGACGCAAATGCGCCGCGGGAATGCTGATTCACGTCATCGTCATTGCGAGCGAAGCGAAGCAATCCAGACCTTCTCCGCAGATGCGGTCTGGATTGCTTCGTCGCTTTGCTCCTCGCAATGACGACTGAATAGCTGTTTGACATTCAAATCAGATGAGGCCGCGGGTCCGGACCACTTCGCCCCGCATCCGCCTTCGCCGAAGGCTTCGGCGGACAGGCGCGGGGAGGGGTGAGGCCCCCGCCAGAGTCGCCCTTCCGCACAATATCGGGTATTGGAACTATCAGCCCGCCTTCACGGTTGAGCGTGTAAAGGGAGTTGGTAAATGCGGACCGTCGCAAACGAGCCCCTGGCGCGGCATGCACTGGCGTTCGTTCTGGCAGGCGGCCGCGGCAGCCGGCTCCTCGAGCTGACCGACCGGCGCGCCAAGCCCGCGGTCTATTTCGGCGGCAAATCCCGCATCATCGATTTCGCGCTGTCGAATGCCGTGAATTCAGGCATCCGCCGCATCGCGGTCGCGACCCAGTACAAGGCCCACAGCCTGATCCGCCATCTGCAGATGGGCTGGAATTTCTTCCGCCCCGAACGCAACGAGAGCTTCGACATCCTGCCCGCGAGCCAGCGCGTCTCGGAGAGCATGTGGTATGTCGGGACCGCGGACGCGGTCTACCAGAACATCGACATCATCGAACCCCATAACTGCAAATACATCGTCGTGCTGGCCGGCGATCACGTCTACAAGATGGACTACGAAATCATGCTGAAGCAGCATGTCGAGAGCAAAGCCGACGTCACCGTCGGCTGCCTCGAAATGCCGCGCGCGGAATCCAGCGCTTTCGGCGTGATGCATATCGACGATAACGACGTGATCCAGTCGTTCCTGGAAAAGCCCGCCGATCCGCCGCCGATGCCGGGCAAGCCCGACAAGTCGCTCGCGAGCATGGGCATCTATGTGTTCAGCACCGGTTTCCTTTACGACCAGCTCCAGCGCGACGCCGCCGATCCCAATTCGAGCCACGATTTCGGCAAGGACATCATTCCCTACATCGTCAAGAACGGCCGCGCCGTCGCCCACCAGTTCAGCCGCTCCTGCGTGCGCTCCAACGACCAGCGCAGCTATTGGCGCGATGCCGGCACGGTCGACGCCTATTGGTCGGCCAATATCGACCTGACCGACGTGATCCCCGAGCTCGATCTCTACGACCGCTCATGGCCGATCTGGACCCATGCGGAGATCACGCCTCCGGCGAAATTCGTCCATGACGAGGACGGCCGGCGCGGCGAGGCGATAAGCTCGCTGGTGTCGGGCGGCTGCATCGTCTCCGGCGCGAGCTTGCGGCGCTCGCTGCTGTTCACCGGCGTGCATCTGCATTCGCATGCGCGGGTGGAGAACGCCGTGATCCTGCCCTATGTCGACGTCGGCCAGCGCGCGCGCCTGCGCAATGTCGTCATCGATCGCGGGGTGCAGATTCCCGAAGGCCTGGTCGTCGGTGAGGATCCGGAGTTGGATGCGAAACGCTTCCGCACCACGGATAACGGCATCAGCCTGATCACGCAGCCCATGATCGACAAGCTCGGTGCATGACATCGATGCGCGTCCTCTCGGTCGCCTCCGAAATCTATCCGATCATCAAGACGGGCGGCCTCGCCGACGTCGCCGGCGCGCTGCCGCTGGCCTTGCGCGCGGAAGGCGTCGAGATGCGCACGCTCATTCCCGGCTATCCCGCGGTGATGGATGCATTGGAGCGCGCCGAGCCGCTGCTGGAATGGCCGCTGTTCTTCGGCGGCATCACGCGGCTGCTGAAAGCCCGCTGCGGCGAGCTCGATCTTCTCGTGCTGGATGCGCCGCATCTGTTCGGCCGTCCCGGCAATCCCTATGTCACGCCGGAGGGTGTGGATTGGCCGGACAACGGCCTGCGCTTTGCCGCGCTCGCGCGCATGGCCGCCGACATCGGCCTTGGCGACGTGCCGGATTTCGTGCCCGACATCGTGCACGCACATGATTGGCAGGCCGGGCTCGCGCCGGCCTACATGCATTACAGCAACCGAAGGCAGGCCGGGACTGTCATCACCGTGCACAATTTGGCCTACCAGGGTAATTTTCCGCGCGCGATGCTGGAGGAGTTGGGTTTGCCGCCGGAATCATTTGCGGTGTACGGCGTCGAATATTACGGCAACATCGGTTTCCTGAAGTCCGGGCTGCAATTCGCCGACCGCATCACCACGGTGTCGCCGACTTACGCAAAAGAGATTCAGTCCGACGAAGCCGGCATGGGGCTGTCAGGGCTGCTGCGCGACCGCGCGAATGCGCTTGTCGGCATTCTCAACGGCATCGATATCTCCGTGTGGGATCCTGCAACCGATCCGAGCATTCCCGCGCGCTATAGTGCCGGCGAACTGGAGCCGCGCGCCGCGGACAAGGAAGCGCTGCAGGTGCGGCTCGGCCTCGATCAGCGCCCGGACGCTTTCCTGCTCGGCGTCATCAGCCGCATCTCCTGGCAGAAGGGACTCGATCTCCTGCTCGAATGCCTGCCTGACATCGCAGGCGAGGGCATCCAGCTCGCGCTGCTCGGCAGCGGCGACGCCGACCTTCAGCGTCGTTTTCAGGAAGCGGCCGAGGCCAATCCCGGCCGCATCGGCGTCATGATCGGCTATGACGAGCGGTTCGCCCATCTCATCCAGGCCGGATCGGATGCGCTGGTGGTGCCGTCGCGCTTCGAGCCTTGCGGGCTGACGCAGCTCTGCGCGCTCCGCTATGGCGCGGTGCCCATCGTCGCCGGCGTCGGCGGCCTCGACGACACCGTCATCGACGGCGGCGACGCGCCGACCGGCTTCAAGTTCAATCCGGTGACGACTGACAATCTCGCGGCGGCCATTCGCCGGGCGCACGCGGCCTTCGCCGACAAGCCGGCCTGGCGCGCACGACAGGCCAACGGCATGGCCACCGATGTATCATGGCGCGGGCGGGCGGCCCGCTATGCAGAGCTCTATCGCGAGATCGCGCAAATGCGCCATGTTGCGGTGTAAGCTGCCGAAGAAGCAGAGGTGACGACGTGACGACACCAAAACCAGGCCAACCGGTCCCCGCAAGCGCGCTCGCCAACATTCCGCGGCTTGTGACTGCCTATTTTGCCGGCAAGCCTGACCCTGACGATCCTGCGCAGCGCGTCGCCTTCGGCACCTCGGGCCATCGCGGCTCGTCGCTGAAAACCTCGTTCAACGAGAACCACATCCTCGCGACCACGCAGGCGATCTGCGACTATCGCAAAGCCGCCGGGCTGACCGGGCCGCTGTTCATCGGCATCGACACCCACGCGCTGGCCGAGCCGGCGCTGGCCAGCGCGATTGAAGTGTTTGCCGCCAACGGCGTCGAGATCATGATCGACGAACATGGCGGCTACACGCCGACACCTGTCATTTCGCACGCGATCCTGACCTACAACAAGGGCCGCACCAGCGGCCATGCCGACGGCGTCGTGATCACGCCGTCGCACAATCCGCCGGAGGATGGCGGCTACAAATACAATCCGCCGCATGGCGGGCCGGCCGATACCGACGCCACCGGCGTGATCGAGAAGCGCGCCAACGCGTATCTGAAAGACGCCATGAAGGGCGTCGCGCGGATGGATTACGGCAAGGCGCGCAAATCGCCGCTGGTGCATCGCCACGATTATGTCGGCCCCTACGTCGCAGACCTGGATAATGTCGTCGACATGGCGCTGCATCAAGTCCGCCGGCGTCAAGATCGGCATCGATCCGCTCGGCGGCGCGGCGGTGCATTTCTGGCAGCCGATCGCGGAGCGCTATGGCATCAACGCAACCATCGTCAATGAGGCCGTCGACCCGACCTTCCGTTTCATGACCGCCGACTGGGACGGCAAGATCCGGATGGATTGCTCGTCGCCTTTCGCGATGGCGAGCCTGATCGGGATGCGCAGCAAGTTCGACGTGGCGTTCGCCAACGACACCGACGCCGACCGCCATGGCATCGTGACGCCGACCGGCGGGCTGATGAACCCGAACCATTTCCTCGCGGCCGCGATCGCCTATCTCTTCGCCGAGCGCAAGGCGTGGCGGGCTGATGCGGCGATCGGCAAGACGGTCGTCTCGAGCTCCATCATCGATCGCGTCGCGCGCAAGCTGAACCGCAAGCTGGTGGAGACGCCCGTCGGCTTCAAATGGTTCGTCGAGGGGCTGGGCAGCGGCAGCTTCGGTTTCGCCGGCGAGGAAAGCGCGGGCGCCTCGTTCCTGAAGCGCGACGGCACGGTCTGGACCACCGACAAGGACGGCCTCATCCTGGGGCTCGTCGCTGCGGAAATCATCGCGAAGACCGGCCGCGATCCGAGCCAGCTTTTCAAATCCCTCACCGACGAACTCGGCATCCCCCATTACGAGCGCATCGACATGCCGGCGACCGCGCCGATGAAGAATGCGCTGAAGGCGGCAACTCCCGAGAAGCTCAATATGAAGGAGCTGGCCGGCGATGCCGTGACCGCGATGCGGACCACCGCGCCCGGCAACGGCCAGTCCTTCGGCGGCATCAAGGTGGAGACGGCGTCGGGCTGGTTTGCGGCGCGGCCGTCGGGCACCGAGGACGTCTGCAAGATCTATGCGGAAAGTTTTCGCGATGCGGCGCATCTGAAGCAAATCCAGAGCGAGGCACGCGCGGCGATCGCGAAGCTTTCCTGAGCAACGAAACGAGTTTGCATGAAACCGCATGTCATCTGCCTGATGGTCTCCAGCGTGGACGGCCGCACGCTCAACAGCCGCCAGCGGCCCAAACGGTCGGGCGGCGAGCTGTTCGAACGCATCCATGACGAGCTCGGCGGCGATGCCTGGCTGATCGGTCGCGTGACCGGTTCGGAGTTCGCCAAGGGCAAGCCGTATCCCGCTTCGACCAAGAACTTTCCGCGCGAGCCATGGTTCGCCCGGCGCGACGCCAAGGCCTACGGCGTCGTGCTCGATGCCCATGGCAAGATCGGCTGGGGCCGCTCGGATATCGGCGGCGATCCGATCGTCGTCGTGCTGACCGAGCAGGTGTCCGATGCGCATCTGGCGGGCTTGCGGAGCGAGGACGTCTCTTATATCTTCGCCGGCAAGTCGGAGCTCGACCTTTCGCTCGCGCTCGACATTCTCAACCGCGAGCTTGGCGTGAAGCGGCTGCTGCTGGAAGGCGGCGGCGGTGCCAATGGCGCGTTTCTTCGCGCAGGGCTCGTCGACGAACTCAACCTCGTCATCGGTCCCGCGGTCGACGGCGCCAAGGGCGCGCCCAGCGTGTTCGATTCGACGGAGGCGGAGAGGGATCAGCGCGCGCCGGTGACCGCGATGACCCTGGAGAGCAGCCGCGCGCTCGACGGCGGCGCGGTTCACTTGCGTTACAGATCGAAAACGGCGAGAGCCGATAAGGCACCCGCGTGACGCAATCAGAGCATATCGTCGTGATCGGCGCGGGCGCCGCAGGCCTGATGGCCGCGCGCGAGCTTGCTGCCGCCGGCAGGCGGGTCACGATCCTGGAGGCGCGCGACCGGTGCGGCGGCCGCATTTATCCGCTTCCGGCCTCGGAGTTCGGGTATGCCGCGGAAGGCGGCGCCGAATTCATTCACGGCGAGGCGCCGGTCACCCACGCGCTGCTGCGCGAAGCGCGGCTCTCGGTGCAGACGATCAAAGGACAGCGATGGACCACTGAAGGCGGAACGCTGTCCCGCCGCGCGCCGGAAGACGCCTACGCGTCCGAGCTTCATGCGGCGCTGCAAACCTTGACGCAGGACATGTCGGTCGCCGAATTCCTCAGACGGCATTTCAGCGGTAGCAAATACGACCGGTTGCGACAATCGATCGAGCGCATGGTTCAGGGTTACGACGCGGCCGATCCGTCGCGGGCGAGTATCCTGGCGCTTCGCGAGGAATGGATGGGCACCGGACGAAGCACGCAGGCGCGGATTGTCGGCGGCTACGGCGCCCTGATCGATTTCCTGGCGGCGGAGTGCCGAAAGCATGGAGTTGTGATTCAATTCGGCGCGGTGGCAAGCGCAATCGAGACGGCCGCGGGTAAGGTAGTGGTTCGGTGCGCAGATGGCAGCAGCCTTGCTTGCGGCACGGTCGTTCTTACGGTGCCGCTTCCCCTTCTGCAGGACATCGCGTTTCCGCCGGCCGAGCGCGAGAAGGTCAGTGCGGCCGCGGATATCGGCTTCGGAAACGTCATCAAGCTGTTGCTGCGTTTCGAGACCCGCTGGTGGCTCGCGCGAGGCGAACTCGCCGATCTGACCTTTCTGCTTTCGCAGCAAACGATCCCGGTCTGGTGGACGCAACATCCCGCCGATAGTCCCGTCTTGACGGGCTGGTTCGGCGGCCCCAAGACCCGAGGGCTCGCTCATCTCGGTGAGCAGGACTTGATCGAAGCCGGGCTGCTCTCGCTTGCCGACATCTTCGGTGTGCCCTTGGCGCAGCTCAAGACGCATCTCGGCGCGGCGCGGGCGATCAACTGGGCGCACGATCCCTTTGCACGCGGCGCCTATTCCTGGGCGACGACGGCCACGCGCGAGGCGCAGTCCGTGCTCGCGCGCGACGATGGCAGTCTCGATTGTCTTTTGCGGCGAGGCGCTTTATCGCGGGCCCGACATGGGGACGGTCGAGGCGGCGCTCGCCAACGGCCAGGAGACCGCGCGCAGCCATTCTCCGGAAGACGGAATAGGGACGCTTTGGCCGATCCGCTACTTCACCTCGATCTTGGCCTGCTTGGCCACGTCCCTCCACAGCACGACGTCCTTCTTGATGAAGGCGGCGAACTCCTCCGGCGTGCTGGCAACGATCTGGATCGCCTGCGCCTCGATCAGCTTCGCGGTGTCGGGATCCCTGAGCGCCTTGACGATTTCCGTATTCAGCCGCTTGATGATCGCAGGCGGCGTGCCGGTGGGCGCCATGATGCCGTGCCAGGCGATCGCGTCGAAGCCGGGATAACCGCTCTCGGCGATGGTCGGCAGGTCGGGCGCGACCGGCGAGCGCTCCTTGCTGGTGACGCCGAGCGCGATCAGGGAGCCGCCTTTGACTTGCGACAGCCCCGACACGGGGTCGGCGAACACCAGTTGCACCTGCCCCGCGATCAGATCGGCGACGGCGAGCGAGGTGCCACGATAGGGGATGTGCGTCAGCTTGATGCCGGCCTTGTCGGCAAACAGCTCGGTGACGAGATGATTGGAGCTGCCGACGCCGGTGGTGCCGTAATTCAGCGCGCCGGGCTTGCTCTTCGCCAGCGCCACCAGCTCCGCCACTGTCTTCACGCCGAGCGAGGGGTTGACCACGAGGACGTAGGGATAGGACGTGGTCATGCAGATCGGCACCAGGTCCTTCTCCGGATCGTAGGAGAGTTTCGGGTAGATGCCCGGATTGATCGAGATCGGACCGGATTGACCGAGCAGCAGGGTGTAGCCGTCGGGGTCGGCGCTCTTGACGATCTCGGTGCCGATGCCGCCATTGCCGCCGCCGCGATTTTCGATCACGAAGGTCTGGCCGAGCGCATCGCCGACTTTCTTGCCGATGATGCGCGCGGTCGCGTCTGCGGCGCCGCCGGCCGCAAACGGCACGATCAGCCGGATCGGGCGGGTCGGATAGTCCTGCGCATGCAAGGCGGTCGTGACGCCGGCCAATGCAAGCGCCAGCAAGACGGCAATCTTCCGCATGAGTGTCTCCCCGATGTCGCCCGTTTTCGTCGCGGGTCTGATGTATCCCGCACAATACGGCGAAAATGCCGGCCGGTCCATCGCGCGCATCAGTTGCGCTTTTCATCCTTCCGTCGGATGCTGCCCGCAAATCCGGGAGGACGACATGTTGCACAAGCCTGACGTGACCGGGACGCTGGCGCGCTACGTGGCCGCGACGCGGTGGGAGGATATCCCGCAGCGAGGTGCGGCATCAGGCCAAGCGCTCCCTGGTCAATTTGTTCGCGGTGGCGCTTGCGGGCTGCCGCACCGAGCCGGTCGAGATCGCGCTGTCGCTCGCTGCGCGAATTCTCCGGCGGCAAACAGGCGACCGTGATCGGGCGAGCCGAGCGGATCGACGCGCTCTCCGCCGCCTTCCTCAACGCGGCCGCCGCCAATGTCCATGATTTCTGCGACACCCATCTGCGCACCGTGATCCATCCGACCGCGCCGGTGGCGCCGGCCGTGCTTGCGCTCGCCGAGCTGCGCAAGGTGAGCGGGCCCGAACTGCTGCTTGCCTTCATCCTCGGCAACGAGGTGCAGGCGCGCATCGGGCTTGGCGATCTCGCCGCAGCATTACGACAAGGGTTGGCACATCACCTCGACCTGCGGCGTGTTCGGCGCGGCGGCGGCGAGCGGCAAGCTGCTCGGCCTGAACGAGCGCCAGCTCGTGTCCGCGCTCGGCACGGCGTCGACGCAATCCGCTGGGCTCTGCGAATGTCTGGGCATGCCGGCCAAAAGCGTCAGCGTCGGCAATGCCGCGCGCAACGGCCTGTGGTCGGCGCTGCTGGCGCGAGAAGGGATTTGACGGTCCCGCCGAGCCGCTTGCCGGGCGGCAGGGCTTTTACAATGCGCTCGGCGACGAGCCGAACCTCGCGCTCGTCACCGAAGGGCTCGGCGACAGCTTCGAGATCATGGCGACCTCCTACAAGCCATATCCGTGCGGCTTCGTGATCCATCCGGTGCTCGATTGCGTGCTGGACTGGCGGCGCGAGCATCCCTCCGTCGAGGTGACGCGGGTGGTGGTGCGCGGCAATCCGCTGCTGGCGCATCGCACCGACCGGCCGGACATTTCGACCGGGCGGGAGTCGCAGGTCAGCGTGCAGCATGCGGTGGCCGCCGCGCTGGTGCATGGCGCGGCGGGTCTGGATCAGTTCACCGACGCCTGCGTGGCCGATCCGGCCGTCGCGGCGCTGCGCCGCAAGGTCGAGGTGGTGCGCGATGGCGCGTTCTCGACCATTGCCGCGGCCGTCGAGATCACCACGTCGGACGGCGCGGTTCACCGGCTCTCGCAAACGGCGGCGCGCGGCAGCGACGTCAATCCGATGAGCGACCGCGATCTGGAACAGAAGTTGAAAACTGCGGCAGCAAGCCTAAGTCTTGATGCGACGCCGCTGATCGATGCGGTCTGGCGGCTCGACACCAGCACCGACGTATCGCGTCTCGCGTCGCTGGCGGTGCCCAAAGAGATAGAGGGAATGGCGATGACCGATTCATCCGCGCCGCGGCCGACCAGCGAGATCGCAAGCTACCACGCCCATGTCTATTACGATCCCGCGACCACGCGCGGCGAGGCCGAACGCTTGCGGCAATGGATCGGCGAGCGCTTCTCGGTGACGCTCGGGCGCTGGCATGACGTCAAGGTCGGCCCGCACGACCAGGCGATGTATCAGGTCGCGTTCGCCAACGAGGTGTTTTCGACGCTGGTGCCGTGGCTGATGTTGAACAATGCTGGCCTGAGCATTCTCGTGCACCCGAACACAACCAACCCGCGCCGCGACCATCTGATCGATCCGTTGTGGATCGGAACACCGCTTGCCGTCCACGGCGACAAGCTGCCGGAAGAAACTGAGGCCGAGCTGCCGCTGACGCCGAACACCCAGCCGAGCGTGAAGCCGTAATTGCTAGCTGATTTCCTTCCGCACCATCGCCGCCGCGTCGGCCATCGCCTTCAGCTTTCCGAACGCGGTCGCGCGCGGCATGTATTTCATGCCGCAGTCCGGCGCCGGGACCAGCCTGTCCGCAGGTACGTATTTCAGCCCGTTGCGGATGCGGTCGGCGACGGTATCGACACTCTCTATATTGGGATCGCCGAGATCGAGTACGCCGAGCATGATTGTCTTGCCGGACAAATCCTTGAGCACGCCGAGATCGAGCTTCGGCTGCGCCGCCTCGATCGAGATCTGCTCGGCCCTGGTGTCCGCGAGTTCGGCCAGGAAGGAGTAGCCCGCCGGTTTGGTCGAGCCGGGCACGACGGCGGCGTAGCCGAAGCAGAGATGCACCACCGTCGGCACGGTGATGCCCTCCAGCGCGCGGTTGATCGCCTTCACGGCATAGCGGCGGGCGAGATCGGGATTGTTGCGCACCCAGGGTTCATCGAGCTGGATCACGTCGGCGCCGGCCTTCTGCAAATCGCGCGCCTCGGCGTTGACGGCCTCGGCGAATGCCATCGCCAGCTCCTCATCGTCCTTGTAGAATTCGTTCTTGGCCTGCTGGCTCATGGTGAAGGGGCCGGGCAGGGTGATCTTGGCGGCATGGGCGGTATTCTTGCGCAGGAATTCCATGTCGCGCAGCTCGACCGGGCGGGTGCGCCTGATATTTCCGACCACGCGCGGCACCGGCGTCTTGTTGCCGTTGCGCGCGACGATGATGGCTGGATTGTCGGCGTCGACGCCTTCGAGCGCGGTCGCGAAGCGGTTGGAATAGCTCTCGCGGCGGATCTCGCCATCGGTGACGATGTCGATTCCGGCGCGTTCCATGTCCCGGATCGCGACGATCGTGGCATCGTCCTGCGCCTCTTCGAGATGCTCCTCCGGCAGCCGCCACATCTCATGCATGCGCGTGCGCGGCACGGATTTCGACAGCATGGCGCGGTCGACCAGCCATTCCGGCTGCGGATAACTGCCGACCACGGTGGTCGGCAGCAGATGTTTCGGCAAGTTCATTTGCGTTCTCCTTGCTTCTTGTTGTCAGGTCGTCGCGGGCGCGAGCGCGCCCGGCGCAATGTCTTGCGTCGCAATCTGACCGCCACGCGTGCCGGTCTGCCAGATCGCCGCTTTGCGCTCCAGCAGGCGGATGAAGGCGTTGAAGGCGATCGCCATCGCAAGCACCAGCAGCACGCCGGCGAACACATGCGGGCTGTCGAGAATGGTGCGATAGCGCGAGATCAGATAGCCGATGCCCGCCGACGAGATCAGCATCTCTGAGACGACCACGCCGACGATGACGAGCGCGCCGCCGACGCGCAGGCCGGACAGCACGGTCGGGATCGCCGCGGGAATGATCACGCGCGCCAGCCGCTGGCTCAGCGTCGCGCCCATGCTGCGCGCGGCGAGCAAAAGCTGCGGATCGATGGTCTGGATGCCGGCGGCGGTCGACAGCATGGTCGGCAGGAAGCCGTAGATCGCGGCGAACGCGATCTTGGATTCCGAGCCGATGCCGAGCCACACCGTGAAGACGGGATAGAGGATCACAAGCGGCACGGCGTAGAGGCTCGACACCATCGGCATAACAAGCACGCGCGGTTTCGGCAGACTGCCGACGATGGCCCCGCACAGGATGCCGCCGCCGCAGGCGAACGCCATGGAGACGCCGACCTCGTAGAGCGTGACGCCGAGCGCGTCGCGATATTCGCTCGCTTCATTCCAGCCGGCGAACAAGGGTCGAGGACAGCGCCGGCAGGAACAGTTCCGGGATCAGGCCAAAGCGCGGCAGCGCCTCCCACAACGCGATGAGCGCGATCACGATCAGCCAGCGCAGCGTCGATGCCTTCATGTTCGCCTCACGCCGATTTCCGGATGTGGCGCCAGATGCGCTCGCGCAAGGTGCCGAACGCATCGCCCGACAGCATCTCATAGGTACGCGGGCGCGGCAGAGGGACCTGCAGATGATCGACGATGCGCCCCGGACGCGCCGACATCACGGCGACCTCGTCGGCGAGATAAACGGCTTCCGTGAGGCTATGGGTCACGAATACCACGGTCTTGCCGGTCGCGGCCCAGATGCGCAGTAACTCGTCGCCCATGGTCATGCGGGTCTGCTCGTCGAGCGCGGCGAACGGCTCGTCCATCAACAGCACCGGCGGATCCTGCACCAGCCCGCGCGCGATCGAGACGCGCTGCTTCATGCCGCCGGAGAGTTCGTGCGGATGCCGCTTGCCGAAGCCTTCGAGTCCGACCAGCTTCAGCATCTCCTCAGCCTTGCCGCGGCGCTCGGCCTTGGCGACGCCGCGCAGCGCCAGCGGAAACTCGACGTTCTCCTCAGCGGTGAGCCAGGGGAAAAGGCTCGCCTCCTGGAACACGACGCCGACGCGGTTCGGGTCGGGCTCCGGAATCGGCGCGCCGCTGATCAGGATCGAGCCCGAGGTCGGCGGGCGCAGCCCCGCGAGCATCATCAGAAGCGTCGACTTGCCGCAACCGCTTGGCCCCACCAGCACGACGAAGCGGCCGGGCTTGATGTCCATCGAGACATCGTCGAGCGCGACCACCTCGGCG
Source organism: uncultured Alphaproteobacteria bacterium (assembly GCA_963732085.1). Taxonomy (GTDB): domain Bacteria; phylum Pseudomonadota; class Alphaproteobacteria; order Rhizobiales; family Xanthobacteraceae; genus Bradyrhizobium. The sequence goes on from CAVSYJ010000007.1 coordinate 140,163, forward strand.
CCTGACGTGCGAAACACCTGGCCAACGCCGTTGATCTGGATCGCGCCCGCGCGCGACGCAGGCTTGAGCGGCGTTATGTTCGCCAATGGCTGCATCGCGTTTCCACCGATCGGATCAGTTCGTTGAACAGGATGGCAATCGTGGCGATCATCACCACGCCGGCGAGCAGCTGCTTCATCTGAAAATTCTCGCCCCAGGTCGCGATCTGGTGCCCGATGCCGTCACGTGAGGCGTACATCTCGGCCAGCATCACGCCGGTGAGGTTGAAGATCATGGAAATGCGCAAGGCTTCCAGCAGCACCGGCAGCATACTCGGCAGATAAACCCGGAACGCGGTCTGCGACGGCGTCGCGCCGTACGAGCGCGCCACGGTCAGATACTCGACCCGCACCGATTCCACCGCCGTGGTCGTCGACATGATGACGATGAAGATGGTGGAGAAGAAGCCGAAGCCGACCTTCTCGGCAAAGCCGACGCCGAACACCAGGATGAACATCGGCAGGAAGATCGATTTCGGAATCGAGAAGGCGAAGAACAGCAGCGGCTTCACCACATCGGCGAAGTAGCGATATTCGGCGATGAGATATCCGATCAGGCAGCCGAAGGGCACGGCGACGGCAAAGGCGACCGCGACCTCGCTCGCGGTCACCAGGAGATCGTTGCGCACGCTGGTGCGTTGCAGGAGATCGCCCAGTGTCGCCAGCGTATCTGATGCCGACGGCAGCAGCCGCGGATTGACCAGACCGGTGCGCGACAGCACTTCCCATAACGCAAACAGCGCGATGATGATCGCGAAGCGCGACAGGATGAGTGCGAAGCGAGTGGCCATCGTCAGGGCTTGGTCGGCACTGGCTTGAACTGCGTCGAATACAGCTCTTCCGTCGGCATGATGTCCTTCAGTCCGCCGAGCTTGGCGAGGTCCATCGAGAGCTGCACCGCGTCCTTGATATTGGGCTTGGACATGTCGCCGTCGGATTCCAGCTTCATGATCGTGTTGTCGTATTCGAGCCCCGCGATCTCGGGCGGGATTTCGTAGAGATCGGCGATCAGCTTGACGGTGGCGTCGCGGTTGGCGCGCATGAACGCGACCGCGCCGTAGAGCGCGTTCAGCGCCTTCTGCACCACCTGCGGCTTCTCGGCAACGAACTTGTCGGTCACGATCCAGCCTCCGGTGAGGTTGGCCGGCACCGCGGCGGCATAGTCGATCAGGGTGCGCGCCTCGCCCGACTTCAGGATCTGGAAGCTGAGCGGCGAGTAGACCACGGCCGCTTCGACGTTACCGGCGAGGAGGTTCGGCACCAGTCCGCCGCCGCCGACCGGCACGCGCGTGAAATCGATCTTGCGGTCCTGCGCGGTCCAGAGCGCGAGCAGGTCGGAGCCGGATCCGGCTGCCGTGATCGCGACCTTCTTGCCGTTGAGATCCTTGACGTCGAGGGTAGACTTGACCGGCACCATCAGCTGCCAGCCGAAATTGCCCATCGCCGCATTGGCGACGATTTTGGACATCACGCCCTTCTTGCGCCCGGCGGAGACCAGCGAGGGCGGATCGAGGATGATGTCGGCCGCGCCCGCCGCCATGCCCTCGAAGGTCTCGGCGCCGGAGCGGTAGATGGTCAACTCGGCGGTGATGCCCTCCTTCTCGAACAGCTTCTGCCGTACCGCGGTTTCCGCGATCGTGGTGGGCCAGTAGGTCTTGGTGGGCAGCCCGACGCGAATGGTCTCGGCATTGGCGGCCGACACGGCGAGCAGCGCGGCCAGTGCCGGCAACAGGCGCGATAGCTTCATTATTTTCCTCCCGATTTTGCAGGCATTGTCGCTTTGCGTTGCGATACCAGTCAATCGAAAAGCGGCGTTTTGCAATTGACCCTATGGCGGGCTGCCCGTTACCCCTGTCCCACAACATCAGCCCACTGCACGCAACTTTTCTGGTGGTAGTGGGCGCTGCCGGTCGCGCGTTGAGCGAGGGAGTCCATGAACAATAACGGGGCGGGGGAAACCGCCGAGTTCGACTACGTCATTGTCGGCGCCGGTTCGGCCGGCTGCGTGCTCGCCAATCGGCTGTCCGCCAACGGCAAGCATTCGGTGCTGCTGCTGGAGGCCGGCCCAAAGGATACCAACATCTGGATTCACGTGCCGATCGGCTACGGCAAGCTATTCAAGGAGAAATCCGTCAACTGGATGTACCAGACCGAGCCGGAGCCGGGCCTTGGCGGGCGCCAGGTGTTCCAGCCGCGCGGCAAAGTGCTGGGCGGATCAAGTTCGATCAACGGCCTGCTTTATGTGCGCGGCCAGCATGAGGATTACGACCGATGGCGGCAGCGCGGCAATGTCGGCTGGGGCTATGACGACGTGCTGCCCTATTTCAAGAAGGCGGAGAACCAGCAGCGCGGCGCTGACGATTATCATGGCGCCGGCGGTCCGCTGTCGGTGTCGGATTGGCGCCACGAGGACCCGCTGTCGGAAGCTTTCGTCAAGGCCGCCGTCGAGACCGGCATTCCCTTCAATCCGGATTTCAACGGCAAGACCCAGGAAGGCGCAGGCTTCTTCCAGACCACGACGCGGCGCGGCCGCCGCGCGTCGAGCGCGTATTCCTACCTGCGTCCCGCGAAGAATCGCGGCAATCTGCACATCGAAACATCGGCGCTGGCGCAGCGCATCGTGTTCGAAGGCAAGCGCGCCAAGGCGGTCGAATACAGGCAGAACGGCAATCTGCGCACGGCGCGTGCGCGCAAGGAAGTGCTGGTCTCCAGCGGCGCCTACAATTCGCCGCAGCTGTTGCAACTGTCCGGCGTCGGACCTGCGGATCTCCTGAAGACGCACGGCATCAACGTCGTGCTGGACTCGCCCGGCGTCGGCAACGACCTGCAGGATCATCTGCAGGTGCGCATCGTCACGCGCAGCGCGCAAGCCGTGACGCTCAATGACGTGGTCAATCATCCCGTGCGGCGGGTGATGGCCGGCGTGCGATGGGCGCTGGCGCGCAGCGGGCCATTGACGATCGCGGCCGGCACCTCGGGCGCTTTCTTCAAGACCAATCCGCGGCTGGCCTCGCCCGACATCCAGATTCACTTCATTCCGTTCTCGACCGACAAGATGGGCGAGAACTTGCATCCGTTCTCGGGCTTCACCGCGTCGGTCTGTCAACTACGTCCCGAGAGCCGCGGCTCGCTCAGAATCAGGAGTGCTGATCCGATCGCGCCGCCGGAAATCCGCATCAACTATCTCGCCACCGAAACCGACCGCGCCGCCTTTATCGACGGCGTCCGTATCCTGCGCAAGATTCTCGCAGCACCGGCGCTGAAGAGCATATTGCGTCGACGAGGTCTATCCCGGCGCTGATGTCACGAGCGACGAGGACGTGCTCGATTTCTGCCGCAAGACCGGCAGCACGGTCTATCATCCGACCTCGACCTGCCGCATGGGCAGCGATCCGCTCGCCGTGGTCGACCAACGGCTGCGCGTGCGGGGCATCGAAGGCCTTCGCGTGGTCGACGCCTCCGTGATGCCCGACCTGATGTCGGGCAATACCAATGCGCCGACCATCATGATCGCCGAGAAGGCCTCCGACATGATCCTGGAGGATGCGCGGTGACAAGGGAGCGCGTCTGGTGACGGAGCGGTTGCGCATCGGCACGCGCAGGAGCGCCATGGCGCTGGCGCAGACGGAGGAGATCGCGCGCCGGCTGAAGGCGTTCGGCACTGAGGTGGAGATCGTCAAGTTCGAGACCACGGGCGACATCGACCAGACCGGCAAGCTGCTGCCGCATGGCGGCAAGGGCGGCGCGTTCGTCGCGCAAATCCGCGAGGCGGTGCTTGCGGGAGAGCTGCACGCCGCCATGCATTCGCTCAAGGACATGCCGGGCAATGAGGACACACCGGGACTGGTGATCGGCGCGACCTTGTCGCGCGATCCACCCGGCGACGTGCTGGTGCTGCGGCCCGGCCTGTCGTTCGACGAATTTGCGCGCGCGGGGGCTAAGGGTTTCAAGGTCGGCACCAATGCGGTGCGGCGCGCGGCTTACGCAAGGCGGCTGTTTCCCGATGTCGAGGTGATCCATTATCGCGGCGCCGCCGACACCCGCGTGCGCAAGCTCGACAATCTGCGAGAAGCAGAAGCTGCCGGATGGCGGCGCGGTCGGTCCCGCCGATGCGCTGATCATGGCGCGCTCGGGACTGGAGCGCGTCGGGCTTGCCGAGTCGCATCGCCTACGAGTTTCCGGTTGCCGACATGCTGCCGGCGGCGGGGCAGGGCATTGTCGCGGTCGAATGCGCCGCGCGCGATTTCGGGACGCTGCGCATCTTGTCCGCGATCGACGATCCCGCCGCACATGCCTGCGCCGATGCCGAGCGCGAGGTGCTGTGGGTGCTGAACGGCCACTGCAATTCGCCGATCGCGGGATTTGCGCAAATCAAGGCCTGCAGATGACACTGACCGCGTCGGTGCTGGATCATGCCGGCAGCCGCATCATCGAAGCGACCCGCGTTGGCCCGGCGGATCGCCCGCGCGAACTCGGCCGCGCGGTCGGGCTGGAGCTGCTGGCGAAGGGCGCGGCCGACATCATCGAGCGCAGCCGGCCGGTGTGACTAGCCCTTTCATACTCCCGTACCCGCTTCACCATCCGCTCGACATGCGCGATCGGGGTTTCCGGCTGGATGCCGTGGCCGAGATTGAAGATCAGCCGGCCCTTGGCGTAATTCGACAGCACGTCGTCGACCGCGCGGTCGAGTGCGGCGCCGCCCGCGATCAGCACCAGCGGATCGAGATTGCCCTGGATCGCGACGCGGTTCTGCACGCGCTCTCTGATGAAGGCGGGATCGGCGGTCCAGTCGATGCTGACGGCATCGACATGCGTTGCACCGACATAGGCCGGCAGCAGCGGACCGGCGCCGCGGGGAAAGCCGATGATCTTCGCGTCGGGCGATTCCTTGCGCACGCCGGCGACAATGCGCGCGGTCGGCTCGACCGACCAGCGCAGGAATTCGCGCGGCGGCAGCACGCCGGCCCAGGTGTCGAAGATCTGCAAGGCATCCGCGCCGGCCTTCAACTGCCCGAGCAGATATTCAATCGAGTTGTCGACCAGCGCATCGATGATTTTCGCGAAAGCGTCGGGATGCCGATACGCCATCATCCGCGCCGGCGCCTGGTCCGGCGTGCCCATCCCCGCGACCATATAGGTCGCGACCGTCCACGGCGCGCCGCAGAAGCCGATCAGCGCAGTTCTGGAATCGAGTTCGCCGCGCACGCGGCGCAGCGCCTCGTAGACCGGCTCGAGCTTGCGTGAAGTCCGCCTGCGTGGCGAGGCCCGCGATCTTCTCGGGCGTGTCGAGGGGATCGAGCCGCGGCCCTTCGCCGGCCTCGAAGCGGACGCTGCGGCCCAGCGCATAAGGGATTACCAGAATGTCCGAGAAGATGATCGCGGCGTCGAAACCGAAGCGCCGGATCGGCTGCAGCGTGACCTCGGCGGCGAATTCCGGCGTGAAGCAGAGATCGAGGAAGCCGCCCGCCTTGGCGCGCAATTCCCGGTATTCCGGCAGATAGCGCCCGGCCTGGCGCATCATCCAGACCGGCGGCACGGCCTGCCGCTGGCCTGCGAGCACGTCGAGGAACGGTTTGGTTAAGGATTGTGACAATCGAAATCCCGGATTTCGGCGGCGTTTCGGCCCCTGATACAGCGCGCCGCAGCGAAAGCCAATCCGGGAGGGGAACCCGCTCGAATCCAGGGCGTTGGTTCTGTCACGGAGGCACCCATGTGGAAATTGGCTGAGAAGAAATTGGCTGAGAAAAAGTTCGATCCGCGCACCCCACGACAAGCACGCCGCTGACCCCACGGCGGCGGCCAAGGCCGACACCGAAATGCATGCGCGGCTGGAAGCCGGACTCGTCGACAGCTTCCCGGCCTCCGATCCCGTCAGCGCCGCACAGCCGGCCAAGACCAAGCATGAGCAGCATCCGCCGGCCGGGCAGGACAACGACGCGGATGGCTCGCTCTGGGACAAGGTCAAGGCCGTGTTCCGATGACCAGAGGCCGCGAGTTCAACCACGCCGCCAACAATTCGCCGCGCAGCGGCAGCACCAAACAGACCTCGCCGGTGATGTGGTGCGCGATCACGGTCGCGGTCGTCGCGGTGACGACTTATTATGTGCTGCACTAGGAGCCGTGCCTGGGAAAAAGGCGGCCTTCCGGGTCGCCTTTTATGTGAAGTGCGCTTCCGCTAGATGACCGGTACGCCGTAATAGTCATTGAGCCCGCGATTTCCGGCCGCGTCGTTCCAGTTCCAATCGCTGTCGTCGCGATATTTCGGCGCACCACGTAGCTGTTCCTCCGTGATGCCGGTGCGGTAGCCGCCGAGCCTTGTGTCGTATTTGAGCGATTGCCACGGCAGGGGATAGTGGTCGTTACCGAGGCCCAGGAAGCCGCCGAAGCCGAGCACCGCGTACGACACCCGGCCGCTGATCTTGTCGATCATGACGCGCTCGATCGAGCCGATCTTGCTCTCGTCAGGTCCGTAAACGGTCGTGCCTTCGACCTTGTCGCTGCCGATCAGATTGCCGAATTCGCGCTGGTCCAACTCTCGTTCGTTGATCGCCATGTCCGTCTCCTCGATTTTTAGCCCGTGGGCGCATCGCCACGATCATCCGGCGTCATGCCGGAGCCGGGCGTTTTCTCCGCGTCGTTCAGCCTGGGATCCCGCGTGGCCTCGGGCGAGACCGGCCTCTTGGGATCAGCCTTGTCGGCCGGCTGCTGCTGGCCTTTCTCGTCCCTGACGATGCCCTGGGACCTGCTCATCGCGCCGTACCTATCGTGATTTTGTTCCTCAGCGCCTCCGCCATCTCGAGATGATGCCGCAGCGTCGGCAGCATCTTGCCCGCCCAGTCCTTCAGCTTGGGATTGTCGCCCGACCGGGAATAGCGCTCGAACAGTGACACGGCGTCCTTGTGGGCGCTGATCTGCATCGAATCGTATTCGCTGGCGAATGTGCGCCGCCTGGCGTCGCGCAGCTTGTCGAGCTTCGCCTGCGATGACGGGTCGAGGGTCGAGGGAAGGTCGACCTTGACGTCACCGCTCTCCACCATCGTCTTGATGTCGTTGGTCGTCTTGGTGTGGTCCGTAATCATCTGCTCGGCGAATTTCTTCTCGTCCGGGTTGCCGTTTTCCTGAGCGATCCTGGCGGTGGCGATCTCCAGCATATCGCTGTTGGCGGCTGCGCTGACGAAGTCCTGCGTGTTGGGGCTGATGCCGAGCGCCGAATTGAAGCCGGTCTTCTCGCCGATCGACTGCGCCTGCGCCAGTGGTACGAGCAGGAGTAGGGTGAGGACGGATGAGGTGACAGTCAATTTGTGCATGGGAGCCTCCAGCGGAACCGCTTCTTCTCAATGCCGCCGGCATCACGGAGTTCCCATCCGACTGGAACAACGCGCAATCGGCTGTGTTGACCTGACGCTCCGCGTCAAGCTCCCGGTGCAGTTGGAAAATCTCAGGATTTGAATTCGGGAAACGTCTCGTTGCGATGCCTGTCACTGTTCGTCCCACCAAGGCCGATATCGGAATCGCGCGGGCCATCGCGCGACGCACGTCGCGTACGCCGGAAGAGGTCTCCCAAGGTGTGACGTGGGGAGCGGATGAGCACGTCCTGATCGGTCTTGCGGTCGGCTGGTGGATTTGGATTCGCATTTGCTCTCCCCAACAGCAACGTGCGGCCGATCATGTTCTCCTGACCCTGGCGGCGGCGTCGGCGGCCCCGCATCTTCTGAAGGGCGCATTTGACCAGATCAGGCCCGACCGCAAAACGGTTATCGGGCACCTGCATGGCGTCCCGTTATCCGGCAATGCCTATGATGCCTTTCCGTCCGGCCATGCCATGCACGTGGGTGCCTTGGCATCGGCGGCAAGCCAACTGCCGCCGGCCCAGCGCAATGTCGTCTGGTCTATCGGAGCCGTTCTCGTGTCGACGCGCATCGTTTTGCTCGCGCACTGGACCAGCGATGTGCTCGCCGGGCTTGCTCTGGGCGCGGTCCTTGAACGCGGCCTGAGATTTCTGACCGGATATGGCCAGACATGCCAGGAGAGACGCCGACGCTGTGTCGGCAATCAATAATGCGGCGGCCGCTCGTTGGCGGGCGCAGGCGCACCGGCTTCGGCTTCCTGCAGCCGCTCGGTAAGTGCGGCGAGCTGCCGGGTCAGCGCATCGATCTGCTTCCATTGCGCGGTGATCGTCTCGTTCAACTGCTCGATGCTCTGGTCCTGATAGGCGAGACGCAACTCCAGCGCGTCGATCCGCTCGGACAATTCCTTGTCACCCATGCGCGTCGTCCTTGATGCGCTCGCGCAGGCCATGACCGAGCGCGACGCGCTCGTCGAACACGAAGCATTTCCACGCCAGCGGCTCTCCGCCTCAGGCACCGCCTCCAGATATTTCAAAATGCCGCCCTTGAGGTGATAGACCTCGCCAAAACCTTGCGCGAGCAGCAGCGCGCTTGCCTTCTCGCAGCGGATGCCGCCGGTGCAGAACATCGCAATCTTTTTGTGTCTGCGCCGGATCGAGCTGTTGCCGCGGCGAAATCCCTGAATTGCCCGAAGCTCGCAATTCTGGGATCGACCGCGCCGTCGAACGTGCCCATCGCGACTTCGAAGGCGTTGCGGGTGTCGATCACCAACGTATCAGGCGAAGCGATCAGCGCATTCCATTCCGAAGGTTCGATGTAGATGCCGACCTGTTTCGTAGGATCGGCTGCCTTGTCGCCGAGCGTAACGATCTCCTTCTTCAGCCGCACCTTCATGCGGCCGAACGGCATCGTCTCGGCCTGCGAGAATTTCAGTTCGAGATTGTCGAGCCGGCCGCCGAACAGCTCGCCGTGCCTTAGCTCTGCGATTAGTGCGGCGATGCCGTCCTCGCTGCCGGCGAGCGTGCCGTTGATACCCTCCGCGGCCAGCAGCACGCTGCCCTTCAACCCAAGGCTGGCGCAAAATGCGCGCAAGGGTTCGCGCAACTCCCGGTAATCCGGCAACGCGGCGAATTGATAGAAGGTAGCGACCTTGTACGACATAGGCGCGGTCTATCAGGCGCGCGGGAAGGGCGAAACCCCTGCAAAACACGCATACGCCCTCTGGTATACCAGCCATTGCCGAAGGCCTCGGGAATGTGCCATGAAGGCCGGCCCTCCGGGGTTCCCGCAAGCCACACCACGACACATGAGCCATTTTCCATGAGGAGCTTCCATCTCCCCGGCCGCTCGACGGTCCACGCCATGAACGCGATGGTGGCGACCTCGCATCCGCTGGCTGCGCTGACCGCAATCGAAGTGCTGCGCGCCGGCGGCACCGCGGTGGACGCGGCAGTGGCGGGTTGCGCGCTGCTCGGCGTGATCGAACCGCAATCGACCGGCATCGGCGGTGACTGCTTTGCGCTGATCCAGCCGCGCGGCGAGGGCAAGATCACGGCCTATAACGGCTCGGGCCGGGCGCCGGCCGCGGCCAAGGCGGAATGGTATCTCGAGCGCAAGATCACTTCGGTGCCGCTGACCTCGGCGCATGCGGTGTCGATTCCCGGCTCGGTCGATGCCTGGGAAACTATCCTGCGCAATCACGGCAAGTTCGGCCTCGACCGGCTTCTGCAACCCGCGATCAAGGCGGCGGAAGAGGGCTATGTCGTCGCGCCGCGCATTGCGTTCGACTGGAAGAACCAGTTCGAGAAACTGAAGAACGGCACCAACACGCCGCGTTATCTGCTGCCGCATGGCAGGCCCATGCTCGCCGGCGAGGTGCTGCGCCAGCCCGAACTCGGCAAGACGCTTCGCGCGATCGCGACCAAGGGACGCGACGCCTTCTATAGCGGCGAGATCGCGGAAGACATGGTCGAGACCCTGCGCGGCATCGGCGGCCTGCACACGTTGGAGGATTTCGCCGAGCACACCACCGAGGTGACCTCGCCGATCGGCACCATGTACAAAGGCCTCGACGCCTGGCAGTGCCCGCCGAACGGCCCCGGCATCACCATGCTGGTGATGCTCAACATCCTCTCGCATTTCGATCTGACGAAATTCGCGCCGCTCAGCGTCGAGCGTTTCCACATCGAGGCCGAAGCCGCGCGCGTCGCCTACATGATGCGCGAGCAATATATCGGCGATCCCGCCCAGGTCGACGTCGATGTGCCGCGGCTATTGGCAAAGGAATTCGCCGACGAGTGGGCCGGCAAGATCCGGATGGACCGCATGCTCGACCTGCCGAATGTCGCGCCGCCCATGAACCCGTCGACCATCTACATCACCGTGGTCGATGCCGAGCGCAACGTCTGCTCCTTCATCAACTCGATCGCACACGCCTTTGGCTCGGCGATCGTCTCCAACAAGACCGGCGTGCTCCTGCAGAACCGCGCCGGCGGCTTCCGCATCCAGGTGGGCCATCCCAACTGCATCGCGCCGCGCAAGCGGCCGCTGCACACCATCATTCCCAGCCTGATCACCAAGAACGGCCGCTCGCAAATGTCGTTCGGCGTGATGGGCGGCCAGTACCAGCCGGTCGGCCAGATGCCATGTGATGACCAACATCCTGGATTATGGCTGCGACATCCAGGAAGCGATCGATATGCCGCGCGGCCTGCATTACGAAGGCGTCTACCAGCTCGAGGACGGCGTGCCGGCCGCGACCGTCGAAGGCCTGAAGAAGCTCGGCCACAAAACCACGAGCCTCGTCGGGCCGCTCGGCGGCGGGCAGGGCATCTGGATCGACTGGGACAAGGGCACGCTGACCGGTGGCTCCGATCCGCGCAAGGACGGCTGCGCGCTCGGCTATTGAGCGCGCGCGTCGGGGGACATGCCGGCGGGTTCACCTTCCGTGGCGGCATCGATTTCCGAATTCAGCTCGGCGCCGCAGAGCACGATGATCGCCGACATCCACATCCACGTCATCAGGCCGATCGCAGCGCCGAGCGAGCCGTAGGTCGCGGTATAGTTGCCGAAGTTCGACAGGTACCACGACAGTAATGCCGATCCGGCGAACCAGAGCAGCGTTGCCGCGACCGCGCCGGGGCTGATCCATTGCCAGCGCGCGTCGGTCCGGCTCGGGCCGAAGCGGTAAAGGATCGCGAGCGCCGTGAGCAGAAACAGGACAAGCGCCGGCCAGCGGCCGAGCGTCACGATCCATTCGCCGCGCTCGCCGAGACCGAGCCGTTGCAGCGCCAGCGGCACCGCGATCACGCCGCCGACCATCAGCAGGATGGCGGCGAGGGCTGCGACGGTGAAGCCCAGCGAGGTGAGATTGAGGCGCAGGAAACTGCGCGTCTCGTGTTCCTCATAGACGACGTTCAAGGCATCGAAGATCGCCTTCATGCCGGCATTGGCGCTCCAGATCGCCAGCAACAACCCAAAGATGAAGGTGACGCCCAGCGTGCCTGTTCCCTTGGAAAGCACCCTCGCGATCTGGTCCTGCACGATGCCAAACGTTCCCTCCGGCAGCATCACCGCGAGGCTTTGCAGATTCGCTGATATGGTGGAGGGATCGGCGAACAATCCGTAGCTCGACACCAGCGCGGTGACGGCGGGGAATATCGCCAGCAGTCCGTAGAACACCACGCCGGCTGCGGTCGCGAGCAGGCGGTCTTCGTCGATCTGGTGAAAGGTGCGCAGCAGAATGGCCTTCCAGTCGCGCGACACCGGGCTTGCCGATCTGTCGCGTGAAGGCGCGCTCGCGGCGAGACGGGAGACGTGACGTTGAACGGCGAGCGTTGCGAACACGGTGCCGGCGATCAGCGCGAGATGGCCGCGGGGACTGGCCGGCGATTTGCTCATTTGGCCGCGGCCTGTCTGCGTGATCGATTGAGGCGCGAGGTGGCCAGCCAGCCGACAAGGCAGGCGGCGGCGAGGCCAATCATGACCTCGGTGGCGGGGTCGGCCTTCATCAGGCTCTTGCCCGACGTCGTGGCCAACATCGCCTTGGCGGCAAGCGATCGGCCGGCCGTTCTCATGTGTTGCCGCCGCGGGCGCGGGACCGGCGGCAGCTTGCCGGTCAGCAACAGAACGGCGATGCCGGCACTGACGAGAGCGAGAAGCACCAGCAGGCCGGCGACGGCCGCATACGCCGCATTCAAGCCATAGGTGGAACTCAATCCAGTGAAAGAGCGCGGCGATCCCGACAGCGATCGCGCCGACGAGATCTGCACCGGCCACGAGCAGGAGCGCTATGGCCACGACATAGCGGACGACGATCCGCGTGGTCCACCCCTTCAAATCCCTTACATAGGATTGCAGAAACCCGTTGATTGGTCCGGGCGGAATTTGGCCTTGCGACGGCATGGATGACCCGCGGTGAAATGACCTTCATCAACGACACCTCGATACGAAAAGTTCCGACGGTATTGTGGCGACGGTTACGATTATGCAACTGGTTCGTGCCCGCGATGGCACGACCAACGAACGATCTTCCATGCCACCGGCCAGCGTATTCGCAAGCTGCCGGTGCGGCTGGAAAATCTCGAGATTTGACGGTGGCCACATCGGTCGTGTTGGGCTAAACACCTCCCCGATTTCGAACGGGAAGGTGAGCCGATGCTATCTCGACAGGCAAAATTCTCGATCATGAGTGCGATCGCATGCGCGCTTGCGGCGGCGATACTTGCCTCCTCGCCGGCATCAAGCCAGACCACAGGAAAGCCCATGACCACAGCTTCGGGACTACAGATCATCGACACCAAGGTTGGCGCCGGCGCTTCGCCGAAGCCGGGTCAGACCTGCGTGATGCACTACACCGGCTGGCTCTATGAGAACGGCCAGAAGGGCAAGAAATTCGACTCCTCCGTCGACCGCAACGAGCCGTTCGAGTTTCCGATCGGCCAGAAGCGCGTGATCGCGGGCTGGGACGAGGGTGTCGCCAGCATGAAGGTCGGCGGCAAGCGCACGCTGATCATTCCGCCCGCGCTCGGCTATGGCGCGCGCGGCGCCGGCGGTGTGATTCCGCCGAACGCGACTTTGATGTTCGATGTCGAACTGCTTGGCGTGAAGTAAGGGCGAGGCCAACGTGAAAGTCACCGTCCTCGACGACTATTTCGACACGATCCGCACGCTCGACTGTTTTGCAAAGTTGAAAGGCCATGACGTCACGATCTGGAACGATCATGTCCAGGACGTCGACAAGCTCGCCGAACGGCTGAAGGATACTGAAGCTCTGGTCCTGATCCGCGAGCGTACGCAGATCAGGACGCCGCTGCTCGAACGCCTGCCGAAGCTGAAGCTGATCAGCCAGCGCAGCGTCTATCCGCATATCGACATCGACACCTGCACGCGGCTCGGCATCGTGGTGTCATCGGGCCAGCATGCGGACACGCCATCCTGGGCGACTGCTGAACTGACCTGGGGATTGGTATTGTCCGCGGCGCGGATGATCCCGCAGCAGACGGCCTCGCTGAAGGCGGGCCATTGGCAGTTCGGCGTCGGCTCGACCATCCGCGGCAAGGTCTTCGGCGTCTATGGCTATGGCCGGATCGCCGCTGTGGTCGCAGGCTATGCCAAGGCGTTCGGCATGAAGGTGCTGGTGCTGGCGCGCGACGCTTCGATGGCGAAGGCGCGCGCCGACGGTTACGCGACCGCCGCGAGCAAGGCCGGCTTCTTCGAACAATGCGACGTGATCTCATTGCATATGCGGCTCGTCGATGCCACGCGCGGGATCGTCAAGGCGGAGGATTTGGCCCGGATGAAACCATCCGCGACCCTGGTGAATACCAGCCGCGCCGGATTGATCGCGCCGGGCGCGCTGGTCGATGCGTTGCGCGCGGGGCGTCCCGGCTATGCCGCGGTCGACGTGTTCGAAAAAGAGCCGCTGCGCGACACCGCCGATCCCCTGCTCAACATGGATAATGTGGTCGCCACCCCGCATATCGGCTATGTCTCGCGCGACGAATACGAAATCCAGTTCAGCGATATCTTCGACCAGATTGTTTCGTTCGCCGTCGGCACGCCGACCAATGTGGTCAATCCGGATGTGATGAGCCAGCGCCGGAAATAGGCAAGAAAAGACCGGCCGCGAGGGCCGGTCTTTTGCAATCTCAAATCTTCAGCGAAGATCAGAGCTTCTTGTTTGCCTCGGCAGCGGCGCGGTTGACCGCGTCCTTGGTCGCCTGCTTGGCATCGCCGAGAGCCTGCTGGCCCTTGCCTTTTACTTCCTGGATCGTGCCTTCGCCCTGGAGACGCTCGGACCCGGTGGCCTCGCCAATTTTCTCCTTGGCCTTGCCGATGGCCTCGTTGGCCGCGCCTTTGACCTTGTCAGTGGTAGCACCCATGAAATTTCTCCTCCTGTACGGGTTGCAGAGACAACGGGTGATGCCTCAAAAAGTTCCAGTAACGGCTGGCCTGAAGCGGCGCATTTCGCTAGCGTTGCGCGCACGGAACTCACTTCGAAAGTCCAGCAATGACAGCTCACGATCACGCACACTCTCACGACGACCGCTGGAAGAACGACGGCGTTCGCGTCATTCCAGGCAACCAGCTCGATCCCAACGTGCCGTCGACGCCGGGCATGGATCGCAAGGCCGCGATCAATTTCGCCCGCACCGGCGCGCAGAAGCTCTGGGCCGGCACCGTCACCATTCGGCCCGACGCCAAGACCGGCGCGCATCATCATGGCCATCTCGAAAGCATCATCTATGTCGTAAAGGGCAAGGCGCGGATGCGCTGGGGCGAGCATCTGCAGTTCACCGCGGAGGCCGGCCCCGGCGATTTCATCTATGTTCCGCCTTACGTGCCGCATCAGGAGATCAACGCCAGCCGCGACGAGGTGCTGGAATGCGTGCTGGTGCGGAGCGACGGCGAGGCGGTCGCGATCAATCTCGATATCGAGCCGGTCGAGAAGCCGGAGACGGTGCTGTGGATCGATCCCGTGCACCGCCATCCTGATGAACACAAGAAATAGGCCGCGCCCATGTCAGTCGTCCGCTACGAAAGCCAAGACCACGTCGCCACCATCACCATGGACCGCGCATCCGCGCACAACGCGCTCAACAACGCGCTCGTCAACGAATTGCGCGACGCCTGGCTGCGCTTCCGCGACAGCGACGACCGCGTCGCGGTGCTGGCCTCGTGCGAGGAGAAGTATTTCTGCGTCGGCGCCGATGTCAGGGATCTGCCGTCCGACATGTGGCACGCCGTGCCCGGCCTCGGCGTCGAGCTCGACAAGCCGGTGATCGCGGCGACCTCCGGCTGGGTGGTCGGCGGCGGTTTCGTGCTGGTGCAGATGGCCGACATGTGCGTGGCTTCCGAGACCACGCGCTTCAGCTATCCCGAGGTGAAGATCGGCACCACCGGCGGCGGAATTTCCTCCATCGTGTCGCGCATGCCGCACAAGATCGCCATGGAGTTTCTGCTGGTCGGTGAGGAGTTGTCGGTTGAGCGCGCCTATCAGATCGGCTTCGTCAACCGCATCGCGCCGAAGGGGCAGCACATCGCGCAGGCGCAAGAGATGGCGGCGAAGATCGCCGGCAGCGCGCCACTGGTGGTGCAAGGGCTAAAGCGGCTGGCCCGCGACGCCATGCCGAAGGGGCCGTTGGAGACGGTCGCCGAGGCGCGCCGTATCCTCGATCCCATCCGCACCAGCGAGGATCTGAAGGAAGGCGTCGCCGCGTTCCGCGAGAAGCGGAAGCCGCGGTTCAAGGGGAAGTGACGAAGTCATTCCGGGGCGATGCGCAAGCGTCGAACCCGGAATCTCTCTCCGTCATTGCGAGCGGAGCGAAGCAATCCAGAGCTGAAAAGGGAGTCTGGATTGCTTCGTCGCTGCGCTCCTCGCAATGACGAACTATGCAAACACCTTGTGATCGATGCCGCCGTTCGGCACCACATAACCGTAACGCACGTTCGACGGCTCCACGCCGTTCTTCTCGTATTCCGCCTTCATCAGCGCGAAGCGATCGCCTTTCAGTTCAAGCATCGCCTTCTTGGGTTCGATGTTGTAGAGCCGCGCGTTGTTGCCGCCGAAGATCGCGGACTTCACCGGACCGTCGGCTGCCCCCAGCGGCGCATAGCCGAACTTCTTCTGCATCGCTTCGGGAATCTCGAGCCGGCGCAGGCCCTCGATCTGCCATTGCGGTGCGCCGGTCCACAGCGAATCCGTGCCCCAGCAGACGTGATCGGCGCCGAGGCCCTTGATCAGCGTCCCCATCAGTGCGGCGCAGACATTCGGCTCGGCCACCAGCGTGGTCGCGAACAATTGCCCGACGTCGCCATAGACGTTGCTGACGCCGTACTGTGCCGGGATGTCGGCGAGATCGCTGGTCCAGGCGATCCGCCCGGTGCGCTCGAACTCGGCGAGCGCCACCTTCGGGTCGCCGCCGACATGACGATAGGCCGAGTGATAGATCACGAAGTTGAGCTGCGGCCAGTCCTTTGCCGCCTGTCCGACGTCGGCGACGTCGGCGAAGCCGCGCAAATGCGGGAACTGCTTCTCGAGGCCGGGCGGGAACAGACCCTTGTGAATGCAGACATTCTTGATGCCCGCCTTCACCATCTTCTCATAGCCCTTGTAGGCGACCTTTTCGTCGTCCATGCGCCAGGGATAGCGGCTGATGTCCTTGTGCGTGTTGTCGCCGATGGTGTAGCCCTTGCAGGATTCCGGCTTCAGCGCCGAGCGCGGCGTCGAGCTTGTCGAGCCAGTCCGGCTGGCCCGGCGTGAAGATGGCATGGGCGAACACGCGCCGCGAGCCGGCCTCGTCGTTGATCTTCTTGCGGGCATCCGCCATCTGCTGGTTGGTCAGGAACCAGTCCTGCTCGATGTCCGAGGGCGCCGAGGAGATCAGCGCGATCTTGGTGTCGCTGTCGAGAAACATCTCCTTCTTGTAGTTGTTGAACTTCAGATCCTCGATGGTCTGCTCATGCTCGGCGAGCTGCTTGTTCCAGCCGGCCTTGCCGACGGCCGTGCGCATGTTGACGAAGGTCATGATGCGGGTGTCGTCGCGCAGGAAATGCGTGTGCATGTCCATGATGAACTGGTCTTTCAGCGCGGAGGCGCGCTCGTCCGCCATCGCGGGCGTCGCGGCTTCCGCGCGGCTCACCTCGAACAAGGGACCATAGACCTCGTTCATCGCCACGAAGGACGCGGCCATGCCGGCCGCGGTCTGGAAAAATCTCCGCCGGTCGAGGCCCTGCTTGCCGCCGAGCTCGTCGGCCATCGCAAGCAGGCGCTGCTCGACCTCGCGCTGCCTTTCGTTCTGCGGGTCGGGATAGAATTCGTCGCTGGAGACGATCTGGGTCGGGATCGGCGTCTGCCACTGGCACAGCTCGGACGGCATCAGCGCGGCAAGTTCTTCTTCGGTCAGATTGCTGCTCACGGCCCTTCTCCCTGTTGCGCTCCCGGTTGGTCCGGGGTTCGAACTGAGGGCAGACTAGACCTGCCCAAGGGCGAAGTCAGCCTGTTACGCGCATCGCGCGATGGTGTTTATGCTGTGCAGCGCACAGCGCTTTCAAAGGCACGGTGCCGCTGTTAGACTTTGCGCAACAATCCATCCATCGAGCGGAAAGAAGCCATGACCCATTCCGAGCATTCTCTGCCGCGCCGCACGCTCATCAAGGGGGTGGGCCTCGGCCTGATGGCGGGAACGCTTCCCGGGGCGGTGGCGGCTGAGACAGGTCCGATGGACCGCAGCCGCATCTGGAGCGGCGAATACTGGGCGAAGAAAGGCGACGTGCCGCTGTGGATGTATCGCAAGCGGCTGGGCGCGCCGAAGCCCGGCGAGCCGGCGCGGCCGGTGGTGTTCTTCGTGCACGGCTCCTCGGTGACCTCGCGGGTGTTCGATCTGCACGTGCCCGGCAAGGGCGAATATTCCGTGATGAACGAGTTCGCGCGTTACGGTTTCGACTGCTGGACCATGGACCATGAGAATTACGGCAAGTCGGGGCGCACCTCCGGCAATTCGGATATCGCCAGCGGGGTCGAGGACCTGAAGGCCGCGGCCGAGGTATTGGCGCACGAGACCGGCCAGCACAAATATCACTTCGTCGGCGAGTCCTCCGGCGCGCTACGCGCCGGTGCCTACGCCATGGCCGCGCCCGATCGCATCGACCGCCTGGTGTTCGCCGCCTTCACCTACAAGGGCGAGGGATCGCCGACGCTGAAAAAGCGCGCCGAGCAGATCGACTATTATCGCAGCCACAACATGCGCAAACGCGACCGCGACATGATCCGCTCGATCGCCACCCGCGACAAGCCGGGCACGTCGGACCCCGCCGCGATCGAGGCGCTGGCCGACGTCGAGATGCAGTTCGGCGACCAGATTCCGACCGGCACCTATCTCGACATGACCGCGAACCTCCCGGTGGTGGATCCCGAAAAGGTGCTGGCGCCGGTACTGCTGGTGCGTGGCGAATATGACGGGATCGCCACCGTCGCCGACCTCGAGGAATTCTACAACAAGCTGCCGAACGGCGACCGCCAGTTCATCATCCTGCCGGGCACCGCGCATTCGGTCGCGCTCGCGATCAACCGGCAGCTGTTCTGGCACGTGACGCGGTCGTTCCTCAACATGCCGAACCCGATCGCGACGTAGGCTCGCACGTCGTCGAAGCGTAAGCGCTGGTCATGGCCGAGGCGTGTCCCGGCCATCGCGTGCATGCGCAGTCTGAAGGCGGGCACGGCGCTGGATGCCTCGCCCAGCCTACGGGCATGACGACAAAATAATTCTTCCGCCCCCTGTCGGAACCTCCACCGCCGGATCGTCCTTGAGACGAAACCCGCGAACAGGAGCCCTTATGGTCAAAATGATCTTCATCAACCTGCCGGTCAGCGATCTCGCACGATCGACCGCCTTCTATCAGGCGATCGGCGCGGTCAAGAACGAGCAGTTCAGCGACCACACCTGCGCCTGCATAAAGTTCTCCGACACCATCCAGGCCATGCTGATGACCCACGACAAGTACCGGTATTTTACCAGCAAGGAGATCGCCGACCCGAAGACGACAAGCCTTGCGCTGCTCTGCCTGTTCGTCGAGAGCCGGCAGGCTGTCGACAACATGATCGGCAAAGCCAAGGCGGCCGGCGGCAATCTCGATCCATCGCCGGTGGACGATTTCGACTTCATGTATGGCCGCAGCTTCGAGGACCCCGACGGCCATATGTGGGGCGTGAGTTGGATGGATGCCGAAGCCGCGGCGAAGGCGATGGCCGCGCCGGCGAACGCCTAGCCCTTCGCCTTCACGACGCCAGACCGAGTCCGACAGCATCACGACGCTGCAGACCGCGGCGTAGGCGATCAGCGACGCCGTTACCATGGCGGCAAGGCCCGCCATGCCGGCGCCGAAAGCCGTGACCGCAAGCCAGCCGCCGCCCGCCGCGATCAGGATGCGCACAAAGGAAGCGATGAATGTCCAAAGCACGTGGCCCGCTCCCATCGCGGCGAAGGCGATGACAAAGCCGAAACCGAGCGCGCCATAAGCCGGCGCAACGATGTGCAGATAGATCGCGCCCTCGCGCAAAACCTCGGCGTCGTGGCTGAACAGATGCAGCCACAGATGAGGTAACAGTCCGACCACCAGCCCGACCGAACCGATGACGCCGGCGCCAAGGCAGGCGCTGACCCAGCCAATGCGTCTGGCGCGCGCCGCTTGCCCCGCGCCGATATTGACGCCGACCATGGTCAGCGTGGCCGTGCAAATGCCGAACAGGATCGGGATCATCACATAATCGAGCCGCGAGGCGATGCCGTAGGCGGCAAGCGCCGTGGTGCCGAACAGACCGACGGCACCGGTCACGAGGATGACGGTGAGATTGGTGAGCACGGTATTGACGGCGGTCGGCACGCCGACCCGCAGGATGTCGGCGAACAGCCGTGCCTCAAGCGGCGCCAGGCGGACCGTCAGACCCGAGCGGCCGGCTGTCATGTAGCCCAGCATGAACAGCATTGCCGCGCAGTAGTAGAGCCCGAAGGCGATTCCGGCGCCGGCAATCCCGAGCCGCGGCACCGGGCCAAAGCCGAAGATCAGGAGCGGCGAGAGCGGAATCAGCACCAGCGCCCCGATCAGCGTTACTGCCGCCGGTACCTTCACATTGCCCGAGCCGCGCAGTGCAGCGGCCTGGAAGTTGACGATCCACACGGGAATGGCGCCCGCGAACAGGTAATTGGAGTATTGCACCGCCGCTCCCAACGCGCCGGCCTTGCCGCCGAGCGTGCGATAAAGCGCGGGTCCCACCAAAATCGGGCCGGCCGTGAAGATCGCGCCGACGATGATGGCAAGGATCACGGCATGAAACACCAGCGCATCCGCGTCGTCCTTATGTCCGGCGCCGACCGCGCGCGCCACGGCAGACGCGACGCCGCTGCCGAGCCCGCCGTTCGACATCATGGTCATCATCATGAAGACCGGAAACACCAGCGCGACGCCGGCCAGCGCATCGGTGCCGAGGAAGCCGACATAATAGGCTTCCGCGATGTTCACCGCGGTCTGCGCCACCAGGACCGTCACGGTCGGCAGCGCCAGCTTCAGCAAGGTGGGGAGGATCGGCGCGGTCAGCAGCGCGGCGCGGGTCGCTTCGCTCCTGGCGTGCGCGGCGGAGCTCGCCTGTGCCGCGCCAGCCGGTGTTGTCGCGACCTCGATGTTCCCGCCTGTGGGCAATGCCGCCGCCTGCTCGAGTCCCATGACCGATTCCTGACCAACTCTGCTATTGAATTACGATCATACTACGCTATTATGATCGTAATTCAATCGGGCAACCCGCTCACAAATTGCATGGATGGCATGAGGACGAGGCGAGCGATGCGCTATGAGAAGGGACACAGGGACGCGACGCGGGCGCACATTCTCGATGTCGCTTCGGCGCAGTTTCGCGAGGGCGGCCTTGCCGCGGTCGGCATTGCCGGCATCATGGCGGGCGCCGGGCTGACCAACGGCGCCTTCTACAACCACTTCGAATCCAAGGAGGATCTGGTCGAGGCCGTGCTCGCGAATGCGCTCGGCGGGCGCAGGATCGGGCTGCGTGCCAATCTGGAAGCAGGCAAGGCCCTGGACGCGACCATCCGCGACTATCTCTCGGCGCGCCATCGCGACGACGCGAGCGGGGGTTGTCCGACCGCGGCTCTGGTTGCCGAGATTGCGCGGCATCCGAAGGCAACGCGCGATGTTTTCACGGACAAGATCGTGGATATCTTCGAACTGATCGCGGCCCGGAGCGGCAAAGGTTCGGCGCGTGCGCGCCGCAAGCGGGCGATCGCCGTCTATGGCCTGATGGTCGGGGCGCTGCAGCTCGCGCGCGCCGTCAACGACCGCAAGTTGTCGGACGAAATCCTGGAGAGCGCCGCGGATGCCGCATTGGCGGTCGCGGGCGGCAGCCAACGACCTAGCTAATAATTGATCCGCAAGCCGATGCCGCCGTGAATGGTGTTGCCGACCGGCTGCGGGCCCACGGTGCCGTTGACGAAGAGATCGGCGACCCAGCCCTTGCTGAGGCGGAAGCCGAGCCGGCCGCCGAGCTCGACCCAGCTCTGATTGCCGATGGTCGGCGTGACAAGGCCGTCGCCGGTGACGGCGGCGACGATGCCGGAGCGGTTGTTGAAGGACTGCACGAAGAAGCCGTTGATGTTGCCTTCGACGCGCGAGCTGAACAGATGCGTCCATTGTCCGCCGACCTTGACCAGATTGGTGCGGTCGGTGCCGGTCGCGATCGTCGCATCGAACGGATTGAACGCCGTCATCGGATCGCTGTAGCCGCTGACGCGCTGCCATAGCTGCCACAGCTCGACCGAGGCCGCGATCTCGTCGCGGCCCGACAGACGGCTGATCCAGCCGGCCCTGCCATAGGCCGCGTAGTCGGAGGCGTTGGTCGAGCTCTCCAGCGATACCGCGCCGAGGCTCGTCAGATAGCTGCGGCTGTAACGCACCTTCTCGAACGGCGAGAAGATGGTGCCGATGTCGAAGAACGGCCGCGACGATCCCCAGTCGGTGAAATCGTAGCGCAGCGCGAAGGCGCCGATCGGCGCGCTGGTCACGTGGTAGCCGTTCTCGCTGTACTGGGTGTAGGCGAGGCCGGCGAGCAGCGAGAGATTGTTGGTCAGTTCCTTGCGGCCGTGGATGCCGGCCGTAGAACGAGCCGACCGAGCCGAAGGTCGAGATGCAGTCGCTGCAATTGACCTGCTCGTTGACGCCAAGCAGCACCGAGCCGAGCACCTGGTTGGTGATCATCTGGTTGAAGCGCTGGCCGGCGAGGCCGTTGATGGAGTTGCCGCTGTTGCCCGCACCCGTCGGCGTTGGTGTTGGCGTCGGTGTAGGCGTCGGCGTGGGTGTTGGCGTCGGTGTCGGTGTCGGCGTCGGCGTTGGCGTGGGTGTTGGCGTCGGTGTCGGCGTAGGCGTAGGCGTCGGCGTCGGTGTCGACGTGGGCGTCGGCGTGGGCGACGGCGAACAGTTCCGATCTGGATTGCAGCCCTCTGCGCCGCCGCGGGACTCGTTTGCACGGCGACCAGCATCAGCGACAGCACCACGCTGAGCGCGGCCGGCAGGACGAGATTGCGGACGATCCCTGCCATGATCAGCGCCCGCACAACAGGCCGTCCGATTCATCGACCGGAGCGGCGTCGGCAAAGGTGGTGACGGTGCAAATCCCGGGCGAGGCGGCGCAGTTCTGCGCGAACGTCCACGGCGGATTCGACGTCTTGGTGATCGTGGTCTTGCCGCCGGTCACCGTGATGATGGCGGTATCGCCGGGCTGCGTCAGCTGGATGCACTGGAAACTCAGCGTACAGACCATCGCGGCGCCATCCTGCAGCACGATAGTCGATTTGCCGTTCTGCGAGAGGATGTCGAGCGTGGTGCCGCGCACGCCGATGGTCGCGAGCGGCGTCGTGATTTTGTAGGCGGTCTTTTCCGAATGTCCGGTGACGAAGCGGAACGCGCCGGTGGTCAGCCGGATCGCGATCTCCTTGTAGGAATGCTCGTCGTTGAAGACGGTGCGGTCGAGCCTGATCGAGGCGTTGGCGCCGAGCGAGAGATTGGTGCTGTCGATCATCACCAGCCGCGCCGCGCTGTCGGCGCCGGTGCGCACGACCTCGTCGCGCAACAGGCCGTCGCCGACATTGATCTGGTTCGTCGCCGATCCCGCAACGCGCAGCACTTCGTTCTGGACGACGGCGGCTTCGCCGACGCGGGCCGGCGCATGAGCTGCGCGTGCACACGCGCGCGATCAACAGTCCAAACGCAAATGCAAGAAAAACGCAGTGACGCCAGTTCATTTCAGTACCGATCGATCGATCCCGTATCGTACCGGACATGCGCATCTGCGATGTGGTATAATTATCACAAGCGCTGCCCTATCAACCCGCATGGTTAGTGGCGGCGAGTTCGAGCTGCGTTCAAATGACTGGACGAGAAAATCTTGCTCGACCACATTCATTCGGACTGAGCGACATCATTTCGTGCAGGGCGGCATTGCTCTCGTGAAAATCGAGCTTGAATCACATTCTGTTCCCGGGGTTTCGGCGGCGCGCATCTGCCTTTTTTCGGCCATCATCTTTATCGCGTCGCATCTGGCGTTTCTGATCGGGATCGAAACCCCCGACAAATTCGTGTTCGATGAATTTCACTACGTGCCGGCGGCGCGGCAGATGCTGCTGCCGGTCATGCCGGAGCCGATGCTCAATCCGATGCATCCGCCGCTCGCCAAGCAGATCATCGCATTTTCGATTCCACGTTCGGCGACAATCCGCTGGGCTGGCGCTATCCCGCCGCGCTGTTCGGCGCGCTCGCGATCGTCGCGGTCTATCTCTGCGGGCTCGCGTTGTTTGCCGCGCAGGGGCCCGCGATCGCGGCGGCGCTGATCGCCTTTTTCAACCAGATGCTGTTCGTCGAGGCGCGAACCGCGATGCTGGATATTTTCGCGCTGACCTTCGGCCTGTTCGGCACCGCCGCCTTTCTTTAGGGCTTCCGCAAGACGCAGCCGTTTGGCGCCTTCGCGCTGTCGGGTCTGGCCTTCGGTCTTGCGGCCGCGTGCAAATGGAGCGGATTGTTTCCGCTCGCCGTCTGCATCGTCATCGTCGCCGCGGTCAGGCTGATGCAAAGCTGGCGCACGCAATTTGCCGATCCCTGCCGACCGACTGGTACCGGCCGGATCTCTGGCCCGGCTTCAAGGCGTATCAAGTCGCGATCTGCTTCGTGCTGGCGCCGGCGTTCACCTATGTCGCGAGCTTCGTGCTGCTCTACGGCTTCTCGCTTTCCGACCTGATCGAGGCGCAGCGGCGCATCTTCTCCGACAACACCACGACCGCGATCGCCGGCCACACTTATATGAGCTCGTGGCCGTCATGGCCGCTGCTGATGCGGCCTGTCTGGTTTCTGTTCGACAAGATCGGCGACGACCGCATCTCCGCGGTGGTGTTGCTCGGCAACCCGCTGGTGCTGTGGCCGGCGCTGCTCGCGATCGCGCTTTGTCTGTACGACTGGATCGCGGCGCGAAGCCGCGACGCGTTCCTGATTCTCGCCTTCTATTTCGGACCCTGGCTTGCCTGGGCGCTGCTGCCGCGCACGCTCGGCTTTCTCTATTACTACATGCCGGCGGCGACGTTTGCTTCGCTCGCGCTGGTCTATGCGCTCCGCCGCAACAACAGCGCCACCATGGCTGTTGTGGGGCTTTGTCGCGATCGCGGCCGCGGATTTGCCGTGATGCTGCCGATCTCGGCAGCCTTCATCGGCACGTCGATGGCGAACTTCAACCGCCTGATGCTGTTCCAGAGCTGGATCTAGCGGCATGATCCGGAAAGTGTGAAGCGGTTTTCCGAAAGAACACGCTGCAAACCTCAGGACATCAAAAGAACCAGGGCATCCGGCTCCAGTAGATGCCGTGATGACGGGTGAGGTGCGGGAAGAAAATCGGGAACGGCTCCCAATAGGCATAGCGAGCCGGTAGTGACGGTGCGCGTAGCGGCGATGGCGTCGCGGCGCAGGCTCGGCATCGGCCTGCGGCTTCGCGCTCGAAATCGGGTTTGGCGGCGGTGTCGTTGGCTTTCGGCGCGATCGAGGGCCGCGCCACGCTTGCGGGCGCGGAATCACCGGGAGTAGCGGCCGGCGCCGCGGTCGCGGCTGGCGCAGGCGCGGCGTCTTCAGCCTTGGCGGCGAGGCTTGCGGCGGTGACCAACAATGCTGCGGCGAGGGCCGTCGAGAAATGCCTTTTCATATGCGTCATCCCAATATGTTGCGCTGGTCGGTTCGGTTTGATGCAAGCGAGCATGGTTTCGGAAAACCGCTTCAAGTTTGCGCGAACGCAGCCCTACGGGTCCGGATCATGCTCCAGTTTTGCAGGGGTATCTGAAGCAGCCGTGTCATCTCGTTTGCTTGAACATCAAACATCCGCCTGCCACTGATCGCGGCAGGCGGATGGAATTTGGGGAACCGTCACTTCGCGGCGGTCTTGGTGTCCATGTTGACGACCTGGACGCGGCGGTTGACGCCGTCATTCGGGTCGGCCGCGTTCTTCGGCTTGGTCTTGCCATAGCCGACGGTGACGAGATCGCCGCTGGCGATGCGATAGTGATCGACCAAATAGTGCTTGATGGTGTCGGCGCGGCGCTCGGAGAGCTCCTGGTTGAACTGCTCGCCGCCGACGCCGTCGGTGTGGCCGGCAACCACGAAGGTCGAGCCGTGCAGGTTGGAGTCGGACAGCGCGTCGCCGAGTGCCTGCACGGAGGACATCGAACTCCTTGCTGATGTCGGCCGAGTTGAAGTCGAAATGGATTTCCAGATCGATCTTCGGCTTGGTCGCCGCGATCTCGGCGATCTCCTCGCGCTCGCCCATCGACATCGACCGCGTCTTGCGGTTGCGGATGCTCGCCACGAAGTTCACTTCCTTTGCCTTGACGGCGGGATCGACCTGCGGCGCGCCGATCGAGAGGCCGCGGGTCAGCGGCTTCGGCTGCAGCGCGTGAAGGATCTGGTCTGATGAAACGTTATCGCCGGCGAAAGCCAGGCCCGCGGTCATCGAGAGCGCGGCGCAGATGGTGATCGCCTTCAATCCTGAAAACCTGACGAAGCTGGTCATTGTCGTAATCCTCGTTGTTACTCGCCCGCCCCTTTGGCGTTTGGATGCTCCGAACATAGGACGGGTTCATCGCGATGAATGTGATGGAGGTCACATGGCAAAAAAGGGTTGTGCAAATACGCGTTTCCAGCCGACGGCGGCCCGGCCTGGAGTTGGTCCGAGAGCGTAAATTCCCGCTTCAGCCAATAAAACAGGCGTTCGCCGCTAAAAGCGCGACAAGTCGCAGCCACCTTTCCCCCGGTTCGAGCTGGCAAATCCCCTGCGTGATCCACATCACAGTCCTTGCGCGCGAGTGGGATCACATTGGCCGCAACGGACCGGGAAGACCGGCCCAAGTTCTCAAGGGGAGAATGGATCATGCGCTTCTGGATCGCAGCACTCTCAGTCGCAGCGCTTTTGGTCAGCGGCGATGCCGCGCTCGCCGACAAGCGCGTCGCCTTCGTGGTCGGCAACGCCGCCTATCGCAATGTTCCGCAACTGCCGAACCCGGCGATCGACGCCAAGGCGATCGCAGCCGTTCTGCGCAATGTCGGCTTCGAGGTCGTCGAAGGCACCAACCTCACTCGCGACAAGATGACCGAAAAGCTGCTCGACTTCGGCAAGAAGGCGGAAGGCGCCGACGTCGCCGTGTTCTTCTATGCCGGTCACGGCATCGCGGTGAACAACACCAATTACCTGCTGCCGATCGACGCCGACCTGAAGTCCGAGATGGACGTCAAGCTCGGCGCCGCCATCAATGTCGATCTCACGCTCGAGCAGACCATGGCGGACGCCAAGGTCAAGCTGGTGTTCCTCGATGCCTGCCGTGACAATCCCTTCGCCGCCCGCATCCGTTCCGCCAAGGCGACCCGCAGCGTTGCCGTCAATTCCGGTCTCGCCGAGATGAAGTCGGGCGAGGGCACGCTGATCGCGTTTGCCACCGGCCCCGGCCAGACCGCGCTCGACGGCGACGTCGGCAACCACTCGCCGTTCACCCGCGCGCTGATCTCCAACATCGCCAAGCCCGGCGTCGAGATCCAGCAGGCGATGACCAAGGTCCGCGCCCAGGTCAACGAGGAGACCAACAAGAACCAGCTGCCCTGGGGCCACACCAACCTGATCGGCGAGGTCTATCTCAACCCGCGCGCGACATCCGCCGACGCGCCGGCCGACACGCCGGCTGCGACCGCCGTCGCCGTCGCCGACTGCGACGGCAGCGCGATGGAAGTCGAGTTCTGGCGTTCGGTGAAGGACTCCAACAAGCCGGAAGAGCTCAACGCCTACCTCACCAGCTATCCGAACGGCGCGTTCAAGGCGCTGGCGCTCGGCCGCATCGCCAAGCTGCAGGACGGCCAGGGCGCGACGCGGAACCTGACCGCCGCCGTCGACCCCGACACCTTCACCCAGGAAGCCGACCAGACCTCGGAGGACCAGATCGGGCTCGACCGCGGCCAGCGCCGCGACGTGCAGCGCCGCCTGACCGGTCTTGGCTTCGACACCAAGGCGACCGGCAAGTTCGACGAGAACACCCGCTCCGTGATCAAGCGCTGGCAGGCCTCGCGCGGCTATCCCGTCACCGGCTATCTCAACACGCTGCAGCACAAGGCGCTGCTCGGTGAGATCGTCTCCACCCGCGTTGCGTCCGCCGACGACAGCGACGACGACGACCGGTCCAGGCGGCGGGCGCCATCACGGCGGCGGCGGCGGCGGCCGGCACTATCGCGGCGGCGGCGGACCCGGCGGCCTTTTCGGCCACATGATGGGCGGCATGTTCCGCTAAACATTCAGGAGCGAAGCGCGATCCACAGATGAGGCGGCCTGCGGGCCGCCTTTTTCTTCGTGCCGGAACGTGTGCACGTTACAAAATCGCAAAGCGGTCGCGGATGCGCCGATGCTCTCACCAAGAAATCGGCTAGATGCGCGCCTAAGACCGCGACTTGCCAACAAAGCAAACAAGAAAAGACAAAAATAAGCGAAGCAGGGGCCGTGATTCCGTCAGTAAAGCGACAAAACGAGTACCAAGGTTATCGTTCCGGACCACCGGAGCGCACCATCACCATAAGTTCCATGCCGGTTCTGGTTGGTGCTGCGATGATCGCGGCTGCGATTCTGCTCTCCACCCTGCTCAGCGCGATCGGCACCCGCTACATCGGCATCGAAGGCCCGACCGAGGAGAGCGCCTGGCTGGTCGATCGCCTGACCGGCCGCGTCTATCGCTGCGAGGCTTCCGCGCGAGGCAAGGCCGCCTGCGATAGCGAGATCGCGACCGGCAGCATGCCGGAGCGATCGAAGTCGCGGGGATAACGGCAGGCCAGGCAGAGCGGCTTCAGCGCTAGCACCGCAGCACGCAGAAATTGTCTACTTCCTGAAACGTTCGCCGGTGGAAAATGCGTATCTCGTTGACGGCTGCGCTGGTTCCATTTCCAGGGAGGTTTGAGATGAGGTTTTTGATTGCTGCCGCGATGCTTACGGCCTTCGCCGTTCGCCCGCTTCCGCGGAGATGATGGCGTGCAAGGGAGACAACATGGCGAAGTCGACGATGATGATGGTCATGCCCGGCGACACGGGCAAGATGGCGCGCCAACAAGGAAATGGGCATGGCCAACGCGGACATGAGCATGGGCAAGATGGGCAGCGCCTGCGGCGCACTATATGAAGGCGCAGAAGGCTGCGATGATGAAGTAACAGCCGGTAGCAGCTTGCTGCTGAAAAGAGCCCGTTGCATCCGGCCGGCGCGGCTTTTTCCTGGCTCGCGCGCAGCAAATCCGGATAGATTGCGGGCGATGCCCCGCCCGCCCAAACCCCATCCCCTGAGCAAGCTCGACGCCCGCCGCATCTGGCTCGCGGCGCAGCGGCTCGACAGCTCGGCGCCGTTCGGCGAGGGGCCGCAGGCCGTGGCCGATGCGGTCGCCCATCTCGGCTATGTGCAGATCGACACCATCAACGTGATCGAGCGCTGCCACCACCATATCCTTTACACCCGCATCCCCGCCTATCGCCGCGCCGATCTGCGCCAGGCCCAGAGCGCCGACAAAAGCGTGTTCGAATACTGGACGCACGCGCTGTCCTACGTGCCGTCGCGCGATTTCCGCTTCTTCATGCCGGACATGCGGCTGCACAAGCGCGAGGGCCATCGCTGGTTCGCCAACGTGAAGCCGGCCGAACCCGCAAGGTGATGAGGCTGCTCAGGGGCGGCGCGCTGACCATACGCGATATCGAGGACGACGAACTGACCGAAAAGGAACATCTGTGGGCGAGCCGCAAGCCGTCGAAGCGCGCGCTGCAGCTGGCCTTCTATTGCGGCACGGCTACGGTCTCAGAGCGCAACGGCATGCTCAAGACCTATGAGCTGATGGACCGTCATTTCGGCTGGGACAGGCCGCCGAAATCGGCGACGCTAGCGCGAGGTCACGGCCTATCTGCTCGACCGCGCGCTTGCGATCGCAGGGCGTGGTCGCTGGACTCGATCTGTCATCTCGACGCGCCGAACAAGAAGGGAGTCGGCGCGAGATCGACCGCCGCGTGCGCCGCGGCGAACTGGTGCCGGTCGCGCTCGAAGGCGCCGGCAAGCAGGAGCATTGGGCCGCACCTGAGAGTGGAACCAGGCGCGAGGAGCGCCGCCGACTGGTGCATATCCTCTCGCCGTTCGATCCCCTGATCATCCAGCGCAAGCGCACGCAGCTGATCTTCGACTACGGGCATCTGTTCGAAGCCTATGTGCCGAAGCCGAAAAGCGCAAGTTTCGGCTATTTCGCGCTGCCGGTGCTTGGTCGGCGAGGACATCGTCGCAGCGCTGGATCTCAAGACCGATCGGCAAGAAGAGGAAATTGCTGATGCAGAAATGGACCTGGGTCGGTCCGGGCAAGGCGGCCAAGGGCGAGGCGAGGGCGGAGCTGAAGCGGCGGATCGAGGAGGAGCTCGATCGGTTCGAGAAGTTTCAGTTGGGGGATTGAGGCATTTCGCCGCAATTCGGGTGCGATTCCCTGCCCGAGGCAAGAATAGATTGTGATCGGGATCACAATGGTTTAGCCGTGCTGTGACTGCTTTGCGATCTGTATGCTAGCTTGATGAGATATTGCCGGCTGGGGATTTTTTACGATGCGTGCCGTGGGGGCCGTTGCATCAGCGCTTTTCGCTCTTTGCCTTCTTTGCCAGCCGGCACTCGCCGAGAAGCGGGTGGCTTTGGTGATCGGAAATTCGGCCTATGAGAAGGCCACCCGGCTGCCAATCCTGCAATGATTCTGCGGCAATGTCGGCATGTTGAAGGGGGCAGGCTTTGATGTTGTAGACCTTCGTCGCGATCTCAAAGCAAACGAGATGCGCCGTGCGTTGCGCGATTTCTCCGATCAGGCGCGCGACGCCGAAATCGCGATCATTTACTACGCCGGTCACGGCATAGAGATCGACGGCAATAACTACCTTGTCCCGATCGATGCGGTGCTTGAACGCGACATTGATGCGTTTGATGAAGCGATTGCGCTCGACCGTCTGCTGACGGTCATCGAACAAGCCAAAAAACTGCGACTTGTGATCCTGGACGCTTGTCGCGACAATCCGTTCAACAAAACGATGAAGCGTACGATCGGATCGCGTGCGATCGACCGGGGGTTGGCGAAGGTGGAACCGGCGAGCGCAAATACCCTCATCGCATTCGCGCGAAGGCTGGATCGACGGCAGCCGATGGCGACGCCGGGAACAGTCCTTTTACCGGTGCACTCGTCAAATATCTGCCGAGGCCCGGACTCGACGTGCGCAAGGCATTCGGCTTCACGCGCGATGAAGTTCTTAGGGCGACTGGAAATCGGCAGGAACCCTTTGTCTACGGCTCGCTCGGTGGCGAGGACGTGGCGCTGGTTTCGGCAACAAAGCCGACGGCGGCACCGCCGGCTGCGGATCCCGATGCCGCGATCCGGCGTACGTATGAGCTCGCACTTCAGGTTGGTACGATCGAGGTTGGGACTCCTTCATCACCAACTATCCCAATAGTTTTTATACGGACCTCGCAAAGGCGCAGCGGCGCAAGCTGGCGGCGGAAGATGCGCGGCAGGCTGCAGTCGAGAAGGCGAAAGCCGCACTGGAGGAGCAAGCGCGTCTCGCCAGCGAAGGTGCAGGGCCGTCGAACAGGCCAAGGCGGCCGAGCAAGCCAAAGCTGCCGAACAAGCCGCGTGGCGGCGAGAAAAAGAGGGCAATCGAAGACGCGAGGGTCGCCGAAGCCGAGCGTGCAAGGCAGCGGCTCAGGCAAAAGCGGAAGCAGACGCGCGGATCGCGACCGAGAAGGCGGCGAAGATAAGGGCGGCGGAAGAAGCCAGGGCTGCCGAACAGGCGCGGCTAGCCGCCGAAAAGAAGGCCCAGGAGGAGGCCAAGGCCGCCGAAGCTGTGCGTGCAAAGGCGGCTGCCCAGGCAAAGGCGACAGAGGAAGCCAAAGCCGCGGAAGCTCAACGACAGGCCGCCGCACAGCAGTCTGACAAACCGGTCGGCCAACTTGCAACCTTGACGCCACCTGGCCAATCCGACCCGTCTGCGAAGACGGCCAGTCCGTCCGAAGCCGACATCCCGCGCCTGTTGCAGACCGAGTTACGCCGGGTCGGCTGCGCGACAGGCGCGGTCAGCAATAGTTGGGACGCTCCCGCACAGAAATCGCTGAGCCTGTTCAACAAGAACGCCGGCGCGAAATTCGATGTGAAGGTTGCAAGCACGGATGCGCTCAATTCGGTCCGCAGCAAGCAGGGTCGGGTATGTCCGCTCGTCTGCGACCCCGGCTACAAGGCTGACGGCGACAACTGCACCAAGATCGTCTGCAAACCCGGCTACGAGCTCGGTGACGACAACAATTGCGAGCGCATTGAGGTGAAGAAACCGGCTAAGCCTGTCGCGAAACTCACTCCGACGTCCGAACGTGAAGCTGATAGGCCATCAGCCCCCAAAGGGGGCCGTGCATCGGCGATCGGCCGCACCGGCTCGATGGCATGCTCGGTCTATTGCAAACAGAAGTACGGCGGTGCGATGCCCCGGCAAGAAGGCGCGTGTCTTGCCTATGCCGGCAACTGCGATCATTCCCGATAAGCCGTCCCGACACGACCACGATCCGCCCATGATCGGCACGGCACTGGAACTCGAACACTCTCCCCCCGTTAGTTCCGTCGAGACGAAGCGCGAGGCCGCGCCGCCGCTGGTGCATATCCTCTCCCCGTTCGATCCCCTCATCATCCAGCGCAAGCGCACGCAGCTGATCTTCGACTACGGGCATCTGTTCGAGGCCTATGTGCCGAAGCCGAAGCGCAAGTTCGGCTATTTCGCGTTGCCGGTGCTGGTCGGCGCGGACATCGTCGCCGCGCTCGATCTGAAGACCGACCGTCAGAAGCGGAAGCTGCTCATGCAGAAATGGACCTGGGTCGGTCCGGGCAAGGCGGCGAAAGGCGAGGCGAGGGCGGTATTGAAGCGGCGCATCGAGGACGAACTTGATCGGTTTGAGAAGTTTCAGTTGGGGGAGTGAACCTACCGATTGGAACCCGCATGCCTGTTGCCGGTTACCGAGGAACCAACCGGCTGGAGGGCACCATGTCCAAGGACAAATCGATTCTCGAAAAATTCACCGACACGGTGAAGGACATCGCCAACAGCGCATCCGAAGCGCTGAAGGCGGAGGAGCCGCCGAAGGTCGAGCAAACCAACGCGGCCTACATGCCGTTCGCGGCCGAGGGACTTGTGTCCGATCCGCTGTTGGTCCCGCCGATCGCGGTGCAGCCGAGGCGGCGGAAGCGGCGACAGAAGACCGCGAGGAAATCGTCGGCGCGGAAGACAGCCGCAAAGCGCGCCGCGCCAAGGAAAGCGCGCAAGGCCGTCAAGACATCCGCGCGCGGCAAGTCGAAGGCGTCATCGCGGAGCGCTGCAAAGACATCAGCCAAGCGGACCACCAAGACAGCAGGCAAGAGAAGCACGGCCAAGCGGCCGGCGCGTAAACGCAGCCAGCGGTGATGCGGGTGACGGTCCGCCGCCATCACCTCGGAATCACGGTTTCATGATGACTGACGATTATTGACTTTTATCATTCAGTATTCGATACTCCTCTCTAGGAACAGAGCAGAGGAGTATCCGATGCTGGTCAAGTCGATTTTAGCGAGTTACTCCAAGCTATTAGCTGGCGTGGCCTTGGCCTTCCTGGCGGTCGCGCTGGCCGGTTGCAACGACAAGGTCGCGGAAAAGCCAGCCCCGTCGCGGCCTGTCCTGGTTGCAACCGCCCATTACGAGGCGGAGACGCCGGAGCGCAGTTTTGTCGGCACGATCAAGCCTCGGATCGAGGCCGACATGGGTTTTCGCGTCCCCGGCAAGGTGGCGAAGCGCCTCGTGGAAGTCGGCCAGACCGTCGAGATCGGCCAGCCGCTCGCAACCCTCGATGAAGTCGATCTGAAGCTGCAGGCCGAGCAGGCGGTCGCCGAGAACACCGCCGCGACCGGCGTGGTGGCGCAGGCGGTTGCCGCCGAGACCCGCGCGAAGGATCTGCGCGCCAAAGGCTGGACCACCGATGCGCAGATGGATTCCGCGCGCGCCGCCGCCGACGAGGCCCGCGCCCGGCTCAATCGCGCCGAACGCTCCGTCGATCTCACCAAAAACTCTCTGTCTTACGCGACGCTGGCGGCGGATGCCCGCGGCGTCGTGACGGCGACCCTGATCGAGCCGGGTCAGGTGGTTGCCGCGGGCCAGACCGCGATCCGGGTCGCACGCTTTGCCGAGAAGGAGGCCGTGGTCGCAATCCCGGAGACGCTGGTGGAGCGCGCCAAGACCGGCAGCGCCTCGGTCACGCTGTGGTCGGAGCCGAACAGGAAATATGCCGCGAAGCTGCGCGAGATTTCGCCGAGCGCCGATCCCGCGACCCGCACCTATCTCGCCAAATTCTCGCTGCCCGACGTCGGCGACAATGTCGAACTCGGCATGACCGCGACCTTGACGCTGTGCGACGAGAAGACCGCGCGCGTGGCGCGGCTGCCGCTGTCGGCGCTCTACGACGCCGGCGACAAGCCCTCGTTCTTTGTCGTCGACGATGCCGGCAACATCGCGCTGAAGCCCGTCACCATCAAGGCCTATGAGAGCAACGACGTCGTCATCACCGATGGCGTGGAGGAGGGCGCGAA
The DNA here is from genome assembly GCA_963732085.1 of uncultured Alphaproteobacteria bacterium. Taxonomy (GTDB): domain Bacteria; phylum Pseudomonadota; class Alphaproteobacteria; order Rhizobiales; family Xanthobacteraceae; genus Bradyrhizobium. Next base: position 174,256 of record CAVSYJ010000007.1, read on the forward strand.
GGTCGTCGCGCTCGGCGTGCAGAAGCTCGATGCCTCGCAGAAGGTGAGGGTGGTGTCGTCGCTGTCGTTCTGATCGCAATCGTCATTGCGAGCGAAGCGAAGCAATCCAGAAATGTATCCGTGGAAAGACTTTGGATTGCTTCGTCGCTTCGCTCCTCGCAATGACGAAATTGGAGAGTTGACATGAAACGCTTCAATCTGTCCGCCTGGGCCGTCAGCCATCCCGCGCTGGTGATGTTCCTGATCGCAGCGCTCGGCGTCGCCGGCTTCTTCTCCTACCAGAAGCTCGGCCGCGCCGAGGATCCCTTCTTCACGGTGAAGGTGGTCAACGTCTCCGTGCTGTGGCCGGGCGCCACCGCCAAGGAAATCCAGACCCAGGTCGCCGACCCCATCGAGAAGAAGCTGCAGGAGCTGCCCTATTTCGAGAAGGTGCAGACCTATTCCAAGCCCGGCTTCACGGCGATGCAGGTCACCTTCCGCGACAACACGCCGGCCAAGGACGTGCCTTATCTGTTCTATCTCCTGCGCAAGAAGCTGGCCGATGCGCAGGGCGATCTGCCCGCAGGCATTCTCGGTCCCGTCGTCAATGACGAGTTCTCCGACGTCGATTCCATTCTCTACATGATGACCGGCGACGGCGCCGACTACGCGCAATTGAAGAAGGCTGCCGAAGGCCTGCGCCAGCGCCTCTTGAAGGTGCCCGGCGTCACCAAGGTCGACGTCTACGGCAACCAGGACGAGCGCATCTTCGTCGAGTTCAGCCACGCCAAGCTCGCCACGCTCGGCATCACGCCGCAGGCGCTGTTCAATTCGCTCGCCAAGCAGAACAATGTCGTGCCGGCCGGCACGGTCGAGACCTCCTCGCAGCGCGTGCCGCTACGCGTCACCGGCGCGCTCGATGGCGCCAAGGCGGTCGCGGAGACGCCGGTCGAAAGCAACGGCCGCGTGTTCCGGCTCGGCGATATCGCCACCGTCACCCACGGCTTCGTCGATCCGCCGACCTTCAAGGTGCGCCAGGAAGGCAAGCCCGCGATCGGCATCGGCGTCGTCACCGCGAAGGGCGCCAACATCCTCGAGCTCGGCAAGGACGTTGCCGGCGCCACCGCCGAGTTCATGAAGGCGGTGCCGCAGGGCATCAATGTCGAGCTGATCGCCGACCAACCGAAAGTAGTCAAGCAAGCGGTCAGCGAGTTCGTCGAACTCCTTCGTCGAGGCGCTCGCGATCGTGCTGTTCGTCTCCTTCCTGGCGCTCGGCTGGCGCACTGGTTTCGTGGTGGCGGCTTCGGTGCCGCTGGTGCTCACGATCGTCTTCATCGTCATGAACGTGATGGGTATAGATCTGCACCGCATCTCCCTCGGCGCGCTCATCATCGCGCTCGGTCTGCTCGTCGATGACGCCATCATCGCGGTCGAGATGATGGTGGTGAAGATGGAGCAGGGCTGGGACCGCGTCCGCGCCGCGTCCTTTGCCTGGGAGTCCACGGCATTTCCGATGCTGACGGGCACGCTGGTCACGGCGGCCGGATTCCTGCCGATCGGCTTTGCCAATTCGGCCGTTGGCGAATATGCTGGAAGCATCTTCTGGGTCGTCGCGATCGCGCTGGTCGCGTCCTGGTTCGTCGCGGTGATTTTCACGCCCTATATCGGCGTCAAACTGCTGCCGAACATTGTGGTCCATCACAATCACGATCCGCATGCGATCTACGAGACTCGCGTCTATCGCGCGCTGCGTTCGGTGATCCAGTGGTGCGTCAATCATCGCGTCAAGACGGTGGCGGCCACAGTCGGTATTTTCATCGCCTCGATCCTCGCTTTCGGTCATGTCCAGCAGCAATTCTTCCCGCTCTCGGAGCGGCCCGAGCTGTTCCTGCAGCTGCGCCTGCCGGAGGGCACCGCCTTCGGTGTCACCGAGAAGGCCGTGAAGAAGGCGGAGGCGCTGTTGAAGGACGACAACGACCTCAACACCTACACCGCTTATGTCGGGCAGGGCTCGCCGCGCTTCTGGCTTGGCCTCAACCCGCAGCTTCCGAACGAAGCCTTTGCCGAGATCGTCATCGTGGCGAAGAACGTGGAAGCGCGCGAGCGCATCAAGGAGAAAATCGAGAACGCGGTCGCTGACGGCGCGCTGCCGGAGGCGCGCGTGCGCGTCGACCGCTTCAATTTCGGTCCCCCCGTCGGCTTCCCGGTCCAGTTCCGCGTGATCGGGCCCGACACGCAGAAGGTGCGCGAGATCGCCTATCAGGTCCGCGACGTGATGCGGCAGAATCCCAACGTCAAGGACGTGCAGCTCGACTGGAACGAGCAGTCGCCCTACCTCAAGCTCGTCGTCGACCAGGATCGCGCCCGCGCGCTCGGCCTCACCCCGCAGGACGTTTCGCAGGCGCTGGCGATGCTGATCTCCGGCGCGCCGGTCACGACCGTCCGCGACGGCATCGAGAAGGTCGGCGTCGTCGCCCGCGCCGTGCCTTCGGAGCGGCTCGATCTCGCCCGTGTCGGCGATCTCACCGTCACCTCGCGGAACGGCGTCGCGGTGCCTTTGCAGCAGATCGCCAGGATCGAATACGCGCACGAGGAGCCGATCCTGTGGCGGCGCAACCGCGACATGGCGATCACCGTGCGCTCCGACGTGAACGACGGCGTGCAGGCGCCCGATGTCACGAACCAGATCTCGCCGAAGCTGCAGGATATCCGCGACCATCTCGAGCCGGCCTACCGGATCGAGCCCGGCGGCGCCTTCGAGGAATCCGCCAAGGGCAATGCCTCGATCTTCGCGCTGTTTCCGGTGATGGTCATCGTGATGCTGACGCTCTTGATGATCCAGCTGCAGAACTTCTCGCGGCTGCTGCTGGTCTTCCTCACCGCGCCGCTCGGTATCGTCGGCGCCTCGCTGGGGCTCAACGTCGCCAACCAGCCGTTCGGCTTCGTGGCGCTGCTCGGCCTGATCGCGCTGGCCGGCATGATCATGCGCAACGCCGTCATCCTGGTCGATCAGATCGAGACCGACGTGTCGCATGGCTTGACGCGCAAGGAGGCGATCGTCGAAGCGACCGTCCGCCGCGCGCGGCCGGTGGTGCTGACCGCGCTCGCCGCGATCCTCGCCATGATCCCGCTGTCGCGCTCGGCGTTCTGGGGCCCGATGGCGATCACCATCATGGGCGGATTGTTTGTTGCAACCTTCCTGACCTTGCTGTACCTGCCGGGGCTCTACGCTCTCTGGTTCCGCAAGAGCCTGGATGAGGCCGGCGGAAGCGAGCATGTCGATCTCGCGCCGCAGCATTACGGTCCGGTAAGGCCCGCATTTCCGCTTGCTGAAGCAGCCGAATAATTGAACATTGGTTTTCAAATGACGCTGGTCTCCGAAACAGTCGAGCCTGACACACGCGAGCGGATTCTCGTGGTGGCGGAGCGTCTGTTCCGCCAGATCGGCTATCAGAAGACCACGGTCGCCGACATCGCCAAGGAATTGCGGATGTCGCCGGCCAATGTCTATCGCTTCTTCAATTCCAAGAAGTCGATCCATGAGGGCGTCTGCCGCATCCTGATGGGTGAGGTCGAGGAGGCGGCCGCCGTGATCATGCAGAGGCCGGGCTCCGCATCGGAGCGGCTGCGCGAGATGATCAAGACCGTCCATCGCATGAACTCGGAGCGCTATGTCGGCAATTCCAAATTGCATGAGATGGTCGAGGTCGCGATGCAGGAGAGCTGGGACGTCTGCGTCGCTCATATGAAGCTCGTCACCGAGACCATCGGCGGGGTGATCGCGCAAGGCATCGCGTCCGGCGAGTTCGAGGTCAGCCGACGTGGGGCTCGCGGCGTTCTGCACCTGCCATGCCATGATCGGCTATTTCCATCCGCAGATGATCGCGCAGATGATGAACAAGCCGGGGCCGACCATCGACCAGATGATCGACTTCGTGCTGGCGAGTTTGAAGAAGCCGAAATAGGCGGCACGCGGGAAGAACAACGATGGACGCGAAAAGCCCGAAAGACCTGCACTTCTACGAACCCAAAAACGGCCACGGGCTGAAGCACGACCCGTTCAACGCCATTGTCGCGCCGCGGCCGATCGGCTGGATTTCATCGCGCGGCGCCAAGGGTAACGTCAATCTCGCGCCCTACAGCTTCTTCAACGGCTTCTGCTACATGCCGCCGATCATCGGCTTCTCCTCCACCTCGTGGAAGGACATCGGTGCAGAACGTGCAGGAGACCGGCGAGTTCTGCTGGAATCTCGCGACCATGGATCTGGCCAAGCACATGAACGCGACCGCGGCGCATGTCGCGCGCGACGTCAGCGAGTTCGAGATCGCAGGCCTGACGCCGGTGCCGGGCAAGATCGTGGGCGCGCCGCGCGTCGCCGAAAGCCCGGTGTCGTTCGAATGCAAGCTCTGCCAGATCATCCAGCTGCAGGGCGCCGACGGCAAGAAGGCGCAGGCCTGGCTCACGCTCGGCGAGGTCGTCGCCGTCCATATCGACAAGGCCATGATCCGCGACGGCGTCTACCAGACCGGGCTGGCGCGCCCGATCGTGCGCGCCGGGCGCCGCGGCGACTATTTCGAGATCAAGCCGGACGCCATGTTCGAGATGATCCGGCCGGACTAGCGTTCCCATCCCTCCCCGACCACTCGCTTCGCGCGTGGGGGAAGCGGATAAGGTGCGCATCTGCGTTTGCGTCAAAACTCGTGCGTTCGGAACGAAAACGGCCATTTTGCCGTTATCCTCGACCGATCAATTTCGCTTTATTTGCGACCTAACGCGTCACCTTTCCCTTCACGCTTTCCGGTAAGCTGGGCGTCAAGCGACACCAAGAATCGCACAAGCCTAAAGCCAGAGAGGATCCGCCATGAGCTTTCGCCGCGACACCATCACCAAGCCGATCTTTTCCTGGGCGCGCGGCGTGCTGCCGTCGATGTCCGACACCGAGCGCGAGGCGCTGGAGGCGGGCGACGTCTGGTGGGACGCCGACCTCTTCACCGGCAATCCCGATTGGGCGAAGCTGCTCTCCAATCCGCCGGCGACATTGACCGAAGAGGAGAAGGCCTTCCTCAACGGGCCCGTCGACGAGCTCTGCGCCATGCTCGACGACTGGAAGATCAACTGGGAATGGCGCGACCTGCCGCCGGAAGCCTGGGACTACATCAAGGCGAAGAAGTTCTTCGGCATGATCATCCCAAGGGAATTCGGCGGGCTCGGCTTCTCGCCCTATGCGCATTCCGAAGTGGTGCGCAAAATCTCCACGCGCTCGCTCGCCGCCGCCGTCACCGTGATGGTGCCGAACTCGCTCGGACCCGGCGAACTCTTGATGCGCTTCGGCACCAAGGACCAGCAGGATCGCTGGCTGCCGCTTCTTGCAGACGGCCGCGATATTCCCTGCTTCGGCCTCACCAGTCCGGAAGCCGGCTCCGATGCCGCCTCGATGATCGACAATGGCGTCATCTGCAAGGGTACTTTCGAAGGCCAGGAGGTGCTGGGCCTGAAACTGAACTGGCACAAGCGCTACATCACGCTCGGGCCGGTCGCGACGCTGCTCGGTCTCGCCTTCAAGGCCTATGATCCCGACCATCTCGTGGGCCAGGAAGAAGAGCTCGGCATTACCGTGGCGCTGATCCCGACGCATCTGCCGGGCGTCAGCATCGGCCATCGCCATCTGCCGTCGATGCAGGTGTTCCAGAACGGCCCGAACTGGGGCAAGGACGTCTTCATTCCGCTGGACTACATCATCGGCGGCAAGGAGCGGATCGGGCAAGGCTGGAAGATGCTGATGACCGCGCTCGCCGCCGGCCGCGGCATTTCGCTGCCGTCGCTGTCGGCTGCCGGCGCGGCCTATGCCGCGCGCACCACCGGCGCCTATGCCCGCATCCGCGAGCAGTTCGGCATCTCGATTTCCAAATTCGAGGGCATCGAGGAGCCCTTGGCGCGCATCGCGGCGACCGCCTACCAGCTCGACGCCGCGCGGCGGCTGACTTGCGCGGCGCTGAACCAGGGTCACCATCCCGCCGTCATCTCCGGCATCATGAAGCTGCACGCGACCGAGCGCATGCGCATCGCGATCGACGACGCCATGGATATCCATGGCGGCAAGGCCGTGATCGACGGCCCGCAGAACTATATGGGGAACCTCTATCGCGCGGTGCCGGTCGGCATCACCGTCGAGGGCGCCAACATCCTGACCCGCAATCTCATCGTGTTCGGGCAGGGCGCGATCCGCGCGCATCCCTATCTGCTCGAGGAGATGAACGCGCTGCGCGACGACGACCATGCGCGCGGGCTCGATGCGTTCGACAAGGCATTCTGGAAGCATGTCGGCCACAGCTTCACCACGCTGTTCCGCGCGTTCGGAAGAAGCTGGAGTTTCGGCCTGTTCGCGCCCGCGCCGGACGCAGGCGATGCGACACCCTTCTTCCGCCAGCTGTCGCGCTATTCGTCGGCCTTTGCGCTTTGCGCCGACATGGCGCTGCTGACATTGGGCGGTGCGCTCAAGCGCAAGGAGATGCTGTCGGCGCGGTTCGGCGACGTGCTGTCCGAACTGTACTTGTTGTCTGCCGCGCTGAAAGCGCTGGGAAGAGGAGGGCCGGCAGAAGGAAGATTTTGCCGCGCTGGAATACTGCATGGCTGCTGGCATCCGCACCATCGAGAACCGCCTCGCCGAAATCTGCGCCAACATGCCGAACCGCTTCGTCGGCCTCCTGCTGAAGTTCGTGGTGCAGCCGTTTGGCGCGCGCGTGGTTGGACCCAGCGATCGCGTGGTGCAGGCCTGCGCCCAATTGATCGTCGAGCCCTCGGCGGCGCGCGATCGCTTGACGGCCGATCTCTCTCATGTCGACGATGACGGCGGCCGCGCCCGGCTCGAGAAGGCCTTCCTGCTGGTCACCGGCACTGAAGAGATCGCAAAGCGGATGCATGCCGCGCATCTGCGCGATCCCGCCGACGCCGTGAAGAAGGGCGTCATCACCCAGGGCGAGGCCGACCGGCTTGCTGCGGCGCATGAGGCCGTTAGCAAGGTGATCGAAGTCGACGATTTCGCGCCGGAGGCGCTGTCGCCGATTTACAAGAAACCCGCCGACGTGCATCAGTTCTTCCAGGAGCTTGGTGAGCAGAGGGCGGCGAGCTGATGGCGCGACCGGTTTTTATCGTCGACGGCAGCCGGACGCCGTTCCTGAAGGCGCGCTCGGGTCCCGGGCCGTTCACGCCGGTCGATCTCGCCGTGCAATGCGGCCGGCCGCTGCTTGGCGCGGCAGCCTTTTGCGCCTGACGCGTTCGACCAGGTCATCCTCGGCTGCGTGAACGTCATCGCCGACGAGATGAATCCGGCGCGGGTCGCGGCGTTGCGGCTCGGCATGGGCGAATCCATGGTCGCCTTCACCGTGCAGATCAATTGCGGCTCGGGCATGCAATCGATCGACACCGCCTATCGCTATATCCGCGAGGGCGTCGCCAACATGATCCTCGCCGGCGGCACCGAAGCGCTGAGCCACGCGCCGCTGGTCTGGCCCAATTCCGGCGTGCGCTGGTTTGCCGGGCTTGCCGGCGCCAAGGGCATCGGCGCGAAGATCATGGCGTTGCTGAAGGCCCGGCCGCGCTATTTCAAGCCGATCATCGGGCTGGAGCGCGGGCTCACCGATCCCATCACCGAGTTGAACATGGGCCAGACAGCGGAGGTGGTCGGCCATCTCTTCGGTATCACCCGCGCGCAGTCGGATGCTTATGCGGCCGAGAGCCATCGCCGCCTCGCGAACGCGCAGAAGGAAGGCTTTCTCAAGGGCGAGGTCGAGACCGTCTTCGCGCGCGACGGCAAATTCTACGATCACGATGACGGCGTTCGCCCGGACTCCACGCCCGAGACGCTCGCAAAGCTGCGCCCCGTGTTCGAGCGTCCCTGGGGCCAGGTCACCGCCGGCAATTCCTCGCAAATCACCGACGGTGCGTCCTGGACGATCCTCGCCTCCGAAGAGGCGGTGGCGAAGCACGGCTTGACGCCGAAGGCCGTCATCATCGACAGCCAATGGGCCGCGCTCGATCCCTCCATCATGGGGCTCGGTCCCGTGCTGTCGGCGACCGCGCTGCTCAAGCGCAATGAGCTGACCCTGCAGGACATCGAGACCTGGGAATTGAACGAGGCGTTCGCGACGCAAGTGCTCGGCTGCCTCGCCGCCTGGAATGACGAGACATTCTGCAAGGAGATTCTCGGCCTCGACGGCGCGGCGGGCATGATCGACCAGAGCAAGCTCAATGTCGACGGCGGCGCGATCAGCTCTCGGCCATCCCGTCGGCATGCTCCGGCAACCGCATCGTGCTGCATCTCATCAACGCGATGAAGCGGCTCGGCACCCGGCGCGGCATCGCCACCGAATGCATCGGCGGCGGGCAGGGCGGCGCGATGTTGATCGAGGTGGTCTGATGCAGTCGCGAACCCTCGACGTGCTCGCCGACCGCGTGCTCGAACTCGGGCCGAAGCCCGACGCAGGTGCGTATCGCCATTTCAAGCTGACCCGCGATGCCGACGGCATCGCCTGGCTGCTGTTCGACCGCGAGGGATCAAGCGCCAACACGCTTTCCGCCGACGTGATGGAAGAGTTCGATCGTGTCATCGGCGAGCTCGAGAGCGCGCGTCCTTCGGGTCTCGTCATTCGCTCGGCAAAGACCTCCGGCTTCATCGCCGGCGCCGACGTCAACGAATTCCGCGGCGCCACCGATCCGGTCAGCCGTCGAGTCCACGATCTCCCGCGCCCATGCGGTGATTGATCGCCTCGAAGCCTTGCGCGTGCCCAATGTCGCCGTGATTCACGGCTTCTGCCTCGGCGGCGGGCTTGAAGTGGCGCTGGCCTGCCAGTCGCGGATCGCGATCTCGAACGCGCGCTTCGGCTTCCCCGAGGTGATGCTCGGCCTGCATCCCGGACTTGGCGGTACCGCGCGCTTCACCCGCCTGGTCAATCCGATGCAGGCGATGACGCTCATGTTGACCGGGCGCACCATCGACGCGCGCCGCGCCAAAGGTCTCGGCCTCGTCGATGCCGTCTGCGAGGAGCGGCATGTCGGGAATGCGGTGAAGGACGCGGTGTTCGGCCGGCTCAAGCGCGCGCGGCCGGGCCTGCTTCCGACCATCCTCAACAGCGGCCCGGCGAGGGGCTTCCTCGGTTCGCGCATGCGCCGCGAGGCCGAGAAGGCAGCGCCACATGAGCACTATCCCGCGCCCTACGCGCTGATCGATCTCTGGGAGAAGCACGGCGGCAGCAAGGCCGATATGCTTGCCAATGAGAAGCGCTCCTTCGCGCAATTGATGGTGACGCCGACCGCGCAGAACCTGATCCGCGTGTTCTTCCTGCGCGACGAGATGAAGAAGCTCGCCGGCAGCGGCAACAAGATCGCCCACGTCCATGTCATCGGCGCCGGCGCGATGGGCGGCGACATCGCGGCCTGGTGCGCGCATGAGGGTATGCGCGTGACGCTCGCCGACATGAAGGCCGAGCCGATCGCGGGGGCGATCAAGCGTGCCGCTGAGCTGTTCGGCAAGATCATCCGCAAGCCCACCGAAGTGCGCGACGCGCTCGACCGGCTGATGCCGGACATGCAGGGCGAGGGCGTGCGCAACGCCGACCTGATCATCGAGGCGGTCCCCGAGAAACTCGAGCTGAAGCAGAAGGTCTATGCCGGCCTCGAGCCGAAGATGAAGCGAGGCGCGATCCTTGCGACCAACACGTCGAGTATTCCATTGCAGGATCTGCGCACCACGCTCTCGCGCCCCGAACGGCTGCTCGGCCTCCACTTCTTCAATCCGGTGTCGCGCCTGCAGCTGGTCGAGGTCGTCAGCCATGACGGCACCGATCCGGATCTTCTGAGGCAAGCGCGCGCTTTTGTCGGCGCCATCGACCGCCTGCCGCTGCCGGTGAAGAGTTCGCCCGGCTTCCTCGTCAACCGCGCGCTGACGCCCTACATGCTGGAGGCGATGGTGATGCTGGACGAGAAAATCGACCAGCGCCTGATCGACGAGGCTGCCGAGAAGTTCGGCATGCCGATGGGGCCGATCGAGCTCGCCGACCAGGTCGGTCTCGATATCTGCCTCGACGTCGGCGACATGCTGCGCTCGAAATTCGGCGATCAGTTGCCGCCGACGCCGGCCTGGCTGCGCGAGAAGGTTGCGAAGGGGGAACTCGGCCGCAAGACCGGCAAGGGTTTCTACACCTGGAAGGACGGCAAGGCGCAGAAAGGCGCAGCCCCGGAGACCGGTCCGCGCGTCTCCGACGAGATGATCGACCGCCTGGTGCTGCCGATGTCCAATGTCTGCGTCGCCTGCTTGCGCGAGGGCATCGTCGACAATGCCGACGTGGTCGACGGCGCCATGATCTTCGGCACCGGCTATGCGCCGTTCCGCGGCGGTCCGCTCAATTACGCGCGCACGCGCGGCGTCGACGATGTGGTCGCGACCTTGCGCCGGCTCGCGGACAAATTCGGCGGGCGTTTCACACCCGATGCCGGCTGGGAGAGCTTCAAGTGACCGACACCCACGTCCATGCGGCGCCGATCACCGAGAACGAACCGACTGGCGAACTCTGCACCCGGACGCTCGCGATGCCGGCCGACACCAACCAGAACGGCGATATTTTCGGCGGCTGGCTGCTCGCCCAGATGGACATCAGCGGCGGCGTGTTCGCGGCCAAGATCACCAAGTCGCGCAACGTCACGGTCGCGATCGACGCGATCAATTTCCGCAAGGCGGTCTATGTCGGCGATCTCGTCTCGGTTTATGGCAAGCTGGTGCGGATCGGCCGCACCTCGCTGACGGTGCATCTCGAAGCCTGGGTCGTCAGGCGGAAGGAGATGCAGTCGATCCTGGTGACCGACGGCAACTTCACCTACGTCTCGATCGACGAACAGGGCCATCCGCAGGAGATCAAGCAGGATCCCTCGCTGCTGGTGACGTGAGATCATCGTCGTATCCGCTTGCGCCTTTTCCCCTCTCCCCTTGTGGGAGAGGGTGCCCGAACGTAGTGAGGGCGGGAGAGGGGTGGCCAAGAATACCCCTCTCCCGGCTCAATCTCGCTTCGCTCGATTTCGCCACCCTCTCCCACAAGGGGAGAGGGTAACAGTGTGCTCGCGGCAGCAGCTCACGGCTCGTTACTGCGCCACCCTTCACGCAACCGGAGGAAAGATGTTCGGCCGCCACCTGAAGCTTTCGGCGCTCGTTGCGCTCGTTGTGATGTCCTCGATCGCAGGTAGCGCCCCGATGGCCGCTGAAAACTATCCTGGCCAGCCGATCAAGATGATTGTCGGGTTCGGGCCCGGTTCGGCGGCCGACGTGCTGGCGCGCGTTGTCGGCAAGCAGATGGAGTCCTCGCTCGGTCAGCCGATCGTGGTCGAAAACCGTCCCGGCAACAGCAGCATGATCGCGGCGGAATCCGTGATGCGCGCGCCGGCCGACGGCTATACGCTGTTCGTGGCGACCATCGCCAATACGCTCAATCCGGCGGAAACCGGATCGAGTTTCAATCTCGCGAAGGATTTCGCGCCGATCACGCTTCTCGCGACTGTTCCGAACGTGCTGGTCGCGCACCCATCGGTGCCCGCCGATAATCTCAAGGAATTGATCGCGCTGGCCAAGAGCAAGCCGGAAACCCTGACCTTCGGTTCGTCCGGCTATGCCACCGCAAGCTATATGGCGGCGGAGTTGTTCAATGCCAATGCGGGCACCGCCATCGTCATGGTGCCCTATCAGGGCGGCAGCAACCAGGCGCTCTCGGATCTGCTCTCGGGCCGCATCACGCTGATGTTCAACGTCGCCGCAACGCTTGCGCCGCATGTTGCCGCGGGCAAGCTGAAGGCGTTTGCCGTCGCGCAGTCGAAGCGGGCGTCGATCCTGCCCGATGTTCCCACCCTCGCCGAGGCCGGTATGGCCGGCTACGACGCCGGCGTCTGGATCGGACTTCTCGCGCCGGCGGGAACGCCCGGCGCGATCGTCGAGAAGCTGTCGGCGGCCGCAAACGAGGCGCTCAACGCCGAGGCGGTTCGAACCGCGTTGCGGGCGCAGGGCACCGACGCCGTGGGCGGTGGGCCGAAGGAATTCGCCGATTTCATCCGTGCCGACATCGCGAAGTGGACGGCCGTCCTTGCTGTCTCCGGCAAGAAATGACGCACCGCCCTCTCACGCATCCGTGTGCGGAACGAACAGGCAGCATGCCCGTTATTTGCGCGGACCAGGAAATGCAGACCAACGCAAATGTCGGACTCCTACATCATCGAAGTTTCATCGCAGGCGGCGGGCATCGTCGTGCGCGACCGCCTCGGCTACCGCTTCTTTGCCGCCGCGCAGCCATACTTTCGTCTCGACGGCCGGCTGTTCCGCAGCGCGCGCGATGCCGAGCGCGCGGCGATGCAGTTGGCGAACAGCGATTTGACGGCGGCGTAGCGGCTTGCGTGTAGGGTGGGCAAAGCGAAGCGTGCCCACCATCGCGAGCGGAGCATAGGTGGGCACGGCGCTAGCGCGCCTCTGCCCACCCTACGCTCCGAGCGACTCAAAGCTTCGTCGACGCGCGCGACAACAGCTTCCAGTCGAGCCCTGCTTCTGCCAGTTCATCAGGATGTGAGATTGGTCGAGCTCTTCTTGCCGTCGGCGACTGCCTCGGATTCGCCGAGCAAGTGGAAGCGCACGATCGCGGCAGGTCCCACGACGCGGATCTTGACGTCCTGATACTCCAGCGACAGCCATTTCGATTTGCCGTTGCGTGGCGTTGGCGACGAAGGACGCCTTGTCCTCGACATGCGCATCGGAATGGCTGTAGCTCAGCTCCTCCGCGCACAGCGCGGCGAGCGCCTTGGGGTCGGCGGCGAATTGGGCCTTGCGGAAGGCCTCGACCTTTTCCGCAACGCCCTCATCGTCGACCGGGCCGGCAAAGGCGGGGGCGACGGCGAGCAAGGGAAGCGCAAGTGCTGATAGTGCCAGTTCACGACGCGTGACGGTCATCAATTCCTCCCTGAGTTTTGTTTGTCCGGATAGTCTCGCAGCGGTGCTCCACCTTGTCGAGGGCTGGTTTGAGCCGGATCGCGGCGCCGCCGTTAACCCACTTTGCGCGTTGACCCCACGGGCAAAGGCGCTACCTTGGCGTTTGTTTCAAGGGGTTAGTGGCCCATGCCCGGATTGTCGCATCGCCAAACCGAAATCCTCAACCTCGCCCGCGCCTCCGGCCGCGTGCTGGTGGAGGAGCTTGCGCGGCGCTTCGAGGTGTCGGCGCAGACCATCCGCAAGGACCTCAACGATCTCTGCGAGCAGCGCGCGCTGACCCGCATCCACGGCGGCGCCATGATTGCCTCCGGCGTGGAAAATCTCGCCTATGAGGCGCGCCGCTTCGTCGCCGCCGACGAGAAGAAGGCGATCGGCGCTGCGGCCGCCGCGCTGATCCCGAACGGCTGCTCGCTGTTCATCAATATCGGCACCACGACCGAGGAAGTGGCGAGCGCGTTGACCTCGCACGAGGACCTGCTGGTCATCACCAACAACCTCAATGTCGCGATGCTGCTCTATCGTCATCCCCGCATCGAGGTGGTGGTGGCGGGTGGCGCGGTGCGCCGCGCCGACGGCGCCGTGGTCGGCTCGACCGCGACGCAATTGATCGGCCAGTTCAAGGTCGACTACGCCATCATCGGCGTGTCCGCGATCGACGAGGAGGGCGCGCTGCTCGACTTCGACTACCGCGAGGTGCAGGTGGCGCAGGCGATCATCGCCAATGCGCGCACCGTCATGCTGGTCGCCGATAGCACCAAATTCACCCGCTCCGCGCCGGTGCGCATCGCGCATATGAGCCAGATCAACACCTTCGTCACCGACTCCGCGCTCCCTGCGGGCCTCGCCAGCATCTGCCATCACCGCGGCATCCAGGTGATCGAGGCGATGGACAAGCCGGCCGGCCGATATGGATGAGGCCGATGCGGGCGAGGGCGCCAACGCGCCGATTCCGATCCGGCGGGGCTAATCATCGATCACCTTCTTCGTCATGGCCGGGCATAGCCGTTCGAAGAACGGCGTCGCTTCCGCTCGCCTACGTCCCGGCCATCCACGTCTTTGATTCCACGCGAGCAGCAAGACGTGGATGCCCGGCACAAGGCCGGGCATGACGAGATGAGAGGCGGCACCACCGCTTTCGCTGAAATCTTCCCTCCCATTCCGCTTTCGCTTGCTTTCGTTTTCCTTTGTGATCTAATCCAAAACGAAAGTTAAATCGCCCAAAAGCCTAAAAAGCGAAGGCGAGCTGCCGGGGAAGCGTCTGTTGGAGCGGATTTTCGACCTCGCCATTATCGGAGGCGGCGTCAATGGCTGCGGCATTGCGCGCGACGCTGCCGGCCGGGGCAATTCCGTATTCCTCTGTGAAATGAATGACTTGGCGAGCGGGACGTCGTCCTGGTCGACCAAGCTGGTGCATGGCGGCCTGCGCTATCTCGAATATTACGAGTTCCGCCTGGTCCGCGAGGCGCTGATCGAGCGCGAGATCCTCTGGCAGATCGCGCCCCACATCATCCGTCCGCTGCGTTTCGTTTTGCCGCATCATGCCGGCCTGCGCCCGGCTTGGCTGCTCAGGCTCGGGCTGTTCCTTTACGACCATATCGGCGGGCGCAACCTCCTGCCGCCGACCCGCTCGGTCGATCTGTCGACCGATGCGGTCGGCCATCCGCTCATGCCCGGCCGCTACAAAAAAGGCTTCGAATATTCCGACTGCTTCGTCGATGACGCGCGGCTTGTCGTGCTTACCGCGCGCGACGCCGCCGATCGCGGCGCCGATATCCGCACCCGCACCCGCGCGGTCGAGCTCCGCCAGGTCGACGGCATCTGGCATGTCACCGTCGAGAACAACGTCACCAAGGTGCGCAGCGAAATCCGCGCCCGCGTGCTGGTCAACGCCGGCGGCCCCTGGGTCGAAGAGGTGCTGGCGTCGGGCGCCGGCGTCAATGCGCGCGCCAAGGTGCGGCTGGTGCAGGGCTCGCACATCGTGGTCAGGCGGCTCTACGAGCACGACCGCGCCTACATGTTCCAGAACGCCGACGGTCGCATAGTTTTCGTGATTCCGTATCAGGATGACTTCACCCTGATCGGCACTACCGATCGCGACTATCACGGCGACCCCGCCAAGGTGAAAGCGACGACCGAGGAAATCAAATATCTCTGCGACGCCGTCAGCGAATATCTGGCGAAGCCCGTGACGCCCAACGACGTCGTCTGGGACTATGCCGGCGTGCGCCCGCTCTATGACGATGGCGCCAGCGAAGCCAAGGCCGCGACCCGCGACTACGTGTTCGAGCTCGACACGCCCGGCGGCGCGCCGTTGCTCTCGATCTATGGCGGCAAGATCACGACCTATCGCCGTCTCGCCGAGGAAGCACTGGAACGGCTCGAGCCTTATCTCGGCGGCAACGCCAAGGCGCGTCAGGGCTGGACCGGCAAATCGCCGCTGCCGGGCGGCAACATGGATGTCTCGGCGCTGCCGGCACTGACGGCCGAATTGCAGCGCAACTATCCTTACCTCACGCTGGAGCATGCCAATCGGCTTGCACATGCCTACGGCACGCGCGCCGCCAAGGTGCTGGGCAATGCCAAGTCGCTGGCCGATCTCGGCCAATCCTTCGGCGCGACGCTGACCGCCGCCGAAGTGTCCTATCTGATGACGTGGGAATGGGCGCTCTCCGCCGCCGACGTGGTCTGGCGGCGCTCCAAGCTCGGCCTGCGTCTGTCGGCCGCGGAGATCGCAACGATTGACGAATGGATTATGACAAAGGCGCCGCATGAAAGTCCCCTGCTGCAGGCGGGAGGACGGACATGAGCGTGACCCTGGACCATGTGACCCGCGCGGTCGACGGCATTCCCACCATCCGCGATGTGTCGCTGACCCTGGAAAAAGGCACGCTCAGCGTGCTGCTCGGGCCGACATTGTCGGGCAAGACCTCGATCATGCGGCTGCTGGCGGGGCTGGATAAGCCGACGACGGGCAAGGTGCTGGTCGACGGCAAGGACGTCACCGGCTTCGACGTGCGGAAGCGCTCGGTCGCGATGGTCTATCAGCAGTTCATCAATTATCCCTCGCTGACCGTCTATGAGAACATCGCTTCGCCTTTGCGCGTACAGGGCCAGCCGAAGGCCGAGATCGACCGGCGCGTGATGGAGGCCGCGAAGCTGCTGCGGCTCGAACCATTCCTCGCGCGCACGCCGCTGCAGCTTTCCGGCGGCCAGCAGCAGCGCACCGCGATCGCGCGCGCCCTGGTCAAGGGCGCCGACCTCGTGCTGCTCGACGAGCCCCTGGCCAATCTCGATTACAAGCTGCGCGAGGAACTGCGCACTGAGCTGCCGCGCATCTTCGAAGCATCAGGGGCGATCTTCGTCTATGCCACGACCGAGCCGTCGGAAGCGCTGCTGCTCGGCGGCCGCACCATCTGCATGTGGGAAGGCGAGGCGCTGCAGGCCGGCGATACTCCGAACGTTTATCGTCATCCCGAGACGCTGCGGGTGGCGCAGGTGTTCTCCGATCCGCCGCTCAATGTGGTCGGCATTCAAAAGACCAACGGCAGCGTGCAATATTCCGGCGGTGTCGCGGCGCCGGCTGCGGGGCTTTATGCCAAGCTTTCCGATGGCGCCTATCGCGTCGGCTTTCGCGCGCATCAGCTCGAAATCGCCAACGGTCAGGCCGGGCGCCACGCCTTTCCGGCGACGGTCACGGTGACCGAGATCACCGGCTCCGAAAGCTTCGTGCATCTGCATCGCGCGGACACCGATTGGGTCGCGGTGCTGCATGGCGTGCATGAATTCGAGCCGGGGCAACAGCTCGAAGCCGTGCTCGATCCCGACAATGTCTTTGTGTTCGATGCGGCGGGCAAACTCGTTGCCTCTCCCGGTTCAGCGTGAGAGGCAAACATGGCCCGCATTGACCTCGTCGATCTCGCGCACTCCTACGGCGGCAATGACGCGCCGCCGGAGAGCTTTGCGCTGAAGCCGGTCACCATGACCTGGCGGCAAGGCGGCGCCTATGCGCTGCTCGGTCCCTCAGGCTGCGGCAAGACCACGCTGCTGAATCTCATCTCCGGCATCATCACGCCGTCGCGCGGCAAGATCCTGTTCGACGGCGCCGATGTCACGCCGCGGTCGACGAGAGAGCGCAACATCGCGCAGGTGTTCCAGTTCCCCGTGATCTACGACACCATGACGGTCGGGCAGAACCTGGCGTTTCCCCTGAAGAACCGCGGCATCGCCAGGAGCGAGATCGACAAGCGGGTCGCCGAGATCGCGCAACTGCTCGACCTCACGCCGTATCTCGACCGCAAGGCCACGCGGCTCACCGCCGACGCCAAGCAGAAGATTTCGCTCGGCCGCGGACTGGTGCGCTCCGACGTCGCCGCCGTGCTGTTCGACGAGCCGCTGACGGTGATCGATCCTGAATTGAAATGGCAGCTGCGCTCCAAGCTCAAGGCGCTGCACCGCGAGCTCGATCTCACCATGATCTACGTGACGCACGACCAGACCGAGGCGCTGACCTTCGCCGACACGGTGGTGGTGATGCATGACGGCCGGGTGGTGCAGAGCGGCACGCCGGCTGAATTGTTCGAGAAGCCGGCGCACACCTTCGTCGGCTATTTCATCGGCTCGCCCGGCATGAACATCGTGCCGGCCGAGGTGAAGGGCAGGGAGGCGCGGATCGGCGGCCACCTCATCGCGCTCAACCGCAGCTATGACGGCTTGCCACAAGGCGCGAAGATCGAACTCGGCGTACGCCCCGAATTCGTCGACATCGCAACGCCCGCGCCGGATCTGCTTTCGGCCAGTATCGACCGCATCGACGATCTCGGCCGCGTGCGCTTCGCACGCGTGCGTGTCGGCGACGCCAGGCTTGCCGCGCGCGTGCCGAACGGTTTTGCGGTCAATGGCGGCACGGCCGGGCTGAAATTCGATGCCGCCCATGTGCATGTCTATGCCGACAGCATGCTGGTCGAGGGGACGGCGTGATGGACAAGACCGTCAACCAGAAGGCCTGGTTCCTGGTGCTGCCGGTGTTCGCGGTGGTCGCGTTCTCCGCGATCCTGCCAATGATGACGGTGGTCAATTATTCGATGCAGGACACCTTCGGCAACAACCAGTTCTTCTGGAACGGGGTGGGCTGGTTCAAGGAATTGCTCGATCCCTCGACCGATCTCGGCGGCCGCTTCCTCGCCTCACTTGGGCGCAACCTGTTCTTCTCGTTCGTGATCCTCGCGATCGAAGTGCCGCTCGGCATCGTGGTGGCGCTGTCGATGCCGCGCGATGGCTGGCAGGTGGCCGCCTGTCTCGTCACCCTCGCGCTGCCGCTTTTGATCCCGTGGAACGTGGTCGGCACCATCTGGCAGATTTTCGGCCGGCCGGACATCGGCTTGCTCGGCTACACGCTGGAGCGGCTCGGGTTGAACTACAATTACGTATCGAACGACATCGACGCCTGGGTCACCGTCATCGTGATGGACGTGTGGCACTGGACCAGCCTCGTCGCGCTGCTGTGCTATGCCGGCTTGAAGTCGATTCCGGAAGCCTATTACCAGGCCGCGCAGATCGACGGCGCTTCGCGCTGGGCGGTGTTCACCGCGATCCAGCTGCCGAAGATGAATCGCGTGCTCTTGATCGCGGTGCTGCTGCGCTTCATGGACTTCTTCATGATCTACACCGAGCCGTTCGTCGTCACCGGCGGCGGCCCCGGCAACTCCACCACTTTCGTCTCGATCGAGCTGGTCAAGATCGCGCTCGGCCAGTTCGACCTCGGCAAGGCGGCTGCGCTGTCGCTGGTCTACAACCTCATCATCCTGATCGTGTGCTGGGTGTTCTACACCGTCATGACCAACGCCGGCGTCGAGCGCCCGCGCAAAGAGGGGAGTCGCCTGATGCATTCGATTCCCGGCCGCCGGCTCATTCTCGGGCTGTTTTTGATCTTCCTGCTGTTGCCGATCTATTGGCTCGTCAACATGAGCTTCAAGACCAACAGCGAGATCGTGTCGACGATGACCTTGTGGCCGCATACGCCGACCTTGCAGCACTACAGGCGCATCTTCACCGACGAGAGCTGGTATTCCGGTTACATCAATTCGCTGGAGTATGTCGTCATCAACACTATCCTGTCGGTGTCGGTGGCGCTGCCGGCGGCCTATGCGTTCTCGCGCTACCGTTTCCTCGGCGACAAACACCTGTTCTTCTGGCTGCTGTCGAACCGCATGGCGCCGGCCGCGGTCTACGCGCTGCCGTTCTTCAACCTGTATTCGGCGATCGGCCTGTTCGATACGCCATGGGCGGTGGCGCTGGCGCACTGCATTTTCAACGTGCCGCTGGCGGTGTGGATCCTCGAAGGCTTCGTCTCCGGCGTGCCGCGCGAGATCGACGAGACCGCCTTCCTCGACGGCTACTCTTTCCCGCGCTTCTTCGTGAAGATCTGGTGCCGCTGATCGCAAGCGGCATCGGGGTCGCCGCCTTCTTCTGCTTCATGTTCTCGTGGGTCGAGCTGCTGCTGGCGCGCACGTTGACCTCGGTCAAAGCCAAGCCGATCTCGGCCGTAATGACGCGTACGGTGTCCGCTGCCGGCATGGACTGGGGGCTGTTGGCGGCGGCCGGCGTGCTCACCATCATCCCCGGCGCGCTCGTGATCTGGTTCGTCCGCAACTATATCGCGCGCGGCTTCGCGCTCGGCCGGGTGTAGGGCCCATGATCCCGAAAAGTGGATACCGGTTTTCGGACCAGATCATGGGTAAGGAGTAAAGCCATGGAAAGCATCGCATGGATGGCCTGGACCTTGCCGACCGCGATCTTCTTCGTGCTGCTTGCATCCACGCTCGCGGTCATGACCTGGCTCGCCGTCGCCTATCCCGAGGCCGAGAGGGTCGGCATCCTGACCATTCCAACCACGCGCGGCGACCGCCTGTTCGTGTCGCTGATTCTCGCCGCGGTCATTCATCTCCTGTGGATCGCCTTCATCGGCACCGATGCGCTCACGACGCTGCCGATCGGGGAAGAAGGTTTTGAGGTTTCGAGCCTGTGGCTCGCAACGCTGGTTTCGCTTGGCGTGGCCGTGCTGGTGTTTCGCACGGTTTGAAGCCAGACGAAGAAGACAGATCCGGGAGGTCAACCCGGGCCTGAGAGTACGTCAGTCGCTGCAACGGAGGAACAACATGCGACGCTTAGAGAGTAGGACAGGGCCCAATGCTTCGAAGGCTTGGGCTTCCAGGGTTCTGATGATGACGAGCGCGGTGGCGTTGATGGCGGCTTCGGCTGCGGTCAGCTCGCCCGCCTGGGCGGACGAAGCGGCCGCCAAGAAGTGGATCGACAGCGAATTCCAGCCGTCGACCCTCTCCAAGGACGACCAGATGAAGGAGATGCAGTGGTTCATCAAGGCCGCTGAACCCTTCAAGGGCATGGAGATCAATGCCGTCTCCGAAACGCTCACCGTGCACGAATATGAATCCCGCACGCTGGCGAAAGCGTTCGAGGAGATCACCGGCATCAAGGTCAAGCACGACATCATCCAGGAAGGTGACGTCGTCGAGAAGATCCAGACCCAGATGCAGTCGGGCAAGAACGTCTATGACGGCTGGATCAACGATTCCGATTTCATCGGAACGCACTTCCGCTACGGTCAGGCCGTCGACCTGACCGACTACATGGCGGGCGAGGGCAAGGACGTCACCGACCCCATGCTCGACGTCAACGACTTCATCGGCAAGTCCTTCACCACTGCGCCGAACGGCCACCTCTACCAGTTGCCGGACCAGCAGTTCGCGAACCTCTATTGGTTCCGCTACGACTGGTTCCAGAATCCGGACTACAAGGCCAAGTTCAAGGCCAAGTATGGCTACGATCTCGGCGTGCCCGTGAACTGGTCGGCCTATGAGGACATCGCGGATTTCTTCACCAACGACGTGAAGGAGATCAACGGCGTCAAGGTCTATGGCCACATGGACTATGGCAAGAAGGATCCCTCGCTCGGCTGGCGTTTCACCGACGCCTGGCTGTCGATGGCCGGCAACGGCGACAAGGGTATCCCGAACGGCCTGCCGGTCGACGAGTGGGGCATCCGCATGGAAGGCTGCCGTCCGGTCGGCTCCTCAGTCGAGCGCGGCGGCGACGTCAACGGACCTGCGGCGGTCTATTCGATCGTCAAATATCTCGACTGGATGAAGAAGTATGCCCCGCCACAGGCGCAAGGCATGACCTTCTCCGAATCGGGACCGGTGCCGTCGCAGGGCACGATCGCCCAGCAGATCTTCTGGTACACCGCCTTCACCGCCGACATGGTCAAGCCCGGTCTGCCCGTGATGAACGCGGACGGTACGCCGAAATGGCGTATGGCGCCGTCACCGCACGGCTCGTACTGGAAGGACGGCATGAAGCTCGGCTACCAGGACGTGGGCTCGGCGACGCTGCTGAAGTCGACGCCCCCGGATCGCCGCAAGGCGGCCTGGCTCTATTTGCAGTTCATCGTCTCCAAGACGGTCAGCTTGAAGAAGAGCCATGTTGGTCTCACCTTCATCCGCGAGTCCGACATCTGGGACAAGTCGTTCACCGAGCGTGCGCCCAAGCTCGGCGGCCTGATCGAGTTCTACCGCTCGCCTGCGCGCGTGCAGTGGACCCCGACCGGCAATAACGTGCCCGACTATCCGAAGCTCGCGCAGTTGTGGTGGCAGAACATCGGCGATGCGTCGTCCGGTGCGAAGACGCCGCAAGCGGCGATGGATTCGCTCGCCGCGGCCCAGGACTCGGTGATGGAACGTCTCGAGAAATCCGGCGTGCAGAAGGAGTGCGGGCCGAAGCTCAACAAGAAGGAGACGGCCGAGTACTGGTTCGCCAAGTCGGCGAAGGACGGCAACATCGCTCCGCAGCGCAAGCTCGCCAACGAAAAGCCGAAGGGCGAGACGATCGACTACGACACGCTGATCAAGTCGTGGCCGGCCTCGCCGCCGAAGCGCGCCGAAGCGAAGTGACGCTCTTGTCCCGGGCGGGGTGCAGCGCATCTTGGCGGTGCACCGCAGACCCGGGACCCACGAGTGCATAAGTGGACCCCGGATCAGCAGCGCACCGCTTACGCGCTGCGCAGCATCCGGGGAACGCAAAAACCGAAAGGCCGGGAGCGATCCCGGCCTTTTGCTTTGGATTGACGGCCGCGCGGCGCGGCCGCACCATCGCGGGCAAAGGAGCCTTCCATGCGCATGATTTTCCGTTGCGATCCGCGATTGTCCGACCATCTGCCGCGGCCGGTGCCGGCGCGTACCGCGCTGCCGGACTGGCTGCGTGCCATGCCGGCAAAAGCGCATTCGGACATTCATGGCCGCGACATCCGCACCGTCAAGCAATGCCCGCCTTTTGTCGACGCGATGGCGTATGGGGTGTTGATCCTGCTGCCCTGCGACGTCGTCGTCGAGCACGGCGCATTCGCCTGGGATTGGGATATTCCGGAGCCCACCACTTCGGGGCATCCCCGCGCGCCGTTGAGCTTTCATCCCCCCGCTCAATTTCCCGACGCGCCGTTTGCCAACGGCCGCGCGGCGTTGAAATTCAACAGCTTCTGGACCATCGAACTCGATGACGGTTGGTCACTGTTTGCGACTTATCCGGTCAACCGCGACGATCTGCCGTTTCGCACGATCTCGGGACTGGTCGACGCCGATCGCTTCCACGACGGCGGGATCAATTTCCCGGCCGTGTGGACTGAAGCCCGATTTTTCCGGCACGCTTCCGAAGGGAACGCCGGTGGCGCAGTGCTTCGCCGTGCCGCGCGCCGCGCCGCAGCTTGTGTTCGAGGGCTTCGATGAGGCGCATCGGGAAGCCTACGCGAAGACGGTGGCAGCGGTGCTGGCCGCGCCAAATGTCTATCGCAAGCATTTTCGCGCGCGACGGGGACGGCTAGCTCCGTAGATCGAGCGCACGACGCAACGCGGCCTCATCGAGCCACAGCCGGCCGTGCGGCGCCGAAGTAAGCGCCATCGCGATGGTGCCGAACATCTCAGGCCGCAGCCGATAGGCGTCGGCATAGGTGCGCATGGCGCCGTCAAGATCGCCGCCCTCCTGCAACGCCGTGCCGAGATTGAGCGCGGCCTCCGCGTAGTCGGACTTGATCGCAAGCGCCTTGCGGTAAGCTTCGGCGGCTGCAGCGTGATCGCGCAAATCCTGGCGGACGACGCCGAGGTCGAACCAGACGGAGGCGGGCGCTTCGCCGACCGTCGCGCGTTCCAACAGCGACAGGGCGGCGGCGTAGCCGCCGTCTTCCCAGGCCAAACGCCCCAGCCGCGCCGCAGCCTCCTGGTTTTGCGGCAACGCCTCGAGGATGGCACGCCATGCCTCGCGCGCCTGCGGCTTCAGGCCTCCGGCATCGAGTGTCCGCGCCTTCTCGAACAGGGTTTCTCGCTGCGGCGAGAGCGCCAGCGCGCGATCGAGATGGAGAAGCGCGGCGTCGAAGTCGCCGAGGCGGCGCGCGATGCGCCCGGCGAGCAGTTGCGCCGGCGCGCTGTCCGGCCGCCCGGCGAGACTGGCCTCGACATGGATGCGCGCCGGCTGAAGCTCGCCTGCGGAGAACAGCACCGCGGCGAGCAGATGGCTGAGCATCGCTTCGCCCGGCGTTCGCGCCAGCCCCTGTTCGCACAGGCGCCGCGCTTCGTCGCGGCGCCCCGCGTTGAACGCGGCTGTCGCCTGGCGGACGATGTCTTCGGCGGTCCCTGTCATCCCCGCATTGTCAATCCAGCGGCTCGACCTTGACGATCGAGGCGCCGTCATTGCTGCCGATCCAGAAGCTGACGGGCGTCGTCGAATTGTCGACGAACACCCTGCGGATGTTGGTCGTGCGCGGCAGCAGATAATCGGTCATCTCGCCGGTTTTGGTGTTCAGCCGCGTCACCCGGTCGGTCACCATCGACCCCGTCCACGCGTTCTCGTTCTTGTCGAGCACGACGTCATACGGCGCCGACCAGCGCGTGCCGAGCTTCCACTCCTTGAACTCCTTGCTCTTGGTATCGAACATCCCGATCCGGTCGCCGCGATATTCGCCGAACCAGAGCCGGTCCTGCGCATCCATGTTGCCGCGGCGCGGCGCCGACTTGGGCGTCGGGGTCTGGAACAGCGCGACCTCGCCGGTCTTGGCGTCGATGCGGCCGATCTGGCCCTGGCGGAAATCGGTGAAGAAGGCGTTGTTGTGGGAGTCCGGGATGACGTCGTAGATGTTGTGCGGCTCGCCCTTGGGCGCGCTCTTGAACGGCATCCAGGTCTCGATCTTGCCGGTGGCGATGTCGAGACGATGCACGCCGGCAAAGCCGTTGTTCTGGGTCCAGACCTTGCCGTCGACGTCTGAATGCTGCGGGCTCACCATGTTGACCTGGGCTGCTGCAATGTTGGCTTCCGGCGGCAGTGTCCAGAAGTTGAACTGCTCGGTCTTCGGATCGAATTTGACGATCGTCGCCTGGTACATGTTGCCGAGCCATAGATTGCCGATGCCGTCGGCGCGCAGGCCGAGGCTGCCGGTCGGCGCATTGTCGCGATGCATCGCGTAGGGATATTCGCTGACCTTGCCTGTCTTGGGATCGAGCCGCCCGAGCTTCTGCTCGCCGAAATTCCCGAACCAGACGATGCCGTCGCTGGCGACGATCACGTCATGCGGCGCCATTTCTTCGCGCGGCAGATCGTATTCGGTGTAGATCACTTTGGTGGCCGCGCCGTTCGGTCGCGGCAGCGTCTTCAATTCGAACTTCCACTGATCGGTGGCGCTGAGATTGATCGTGCTCAGATATTGCGCCACGGCGCGATAGATCTCGATCCGGTCTTCGCCCTGCTCCTCCATCAGTCGCTCGGCGGGGCGCAACTGCGGATGGATCGGCAGGCTCTGTTGCACATAGCCCTGCATGCGCGGCAGGATCTGCGTCAGAAATCCGTCGGCATCGTATTTCGAGCGCACGATGCGCTGCGACGGTGTGGCAGCCGACGCAGTTGAGCAATTGTCCCTTTTGCTGGTCGGTGCCGGGGATGCTGGCCATCCATTCGCCATTCGACAATTGCGCGGCGAGATCGCTCGGTCTTGCGCAGCTTCAGGTCCGCTATTGCGGGATCCGGTGCGCGGCGACGTCGACCTTGCTGGCTGGTCCAGCTCATAGCCGACCGCGCGCACGGCAAGGGCATATTGACCGGGCGCCAGACGGTTTGCGGGAAACTGTAGCGGCCATCCGCGCCGGTCACGACTGATACCGTGATGTTCGATCCGGCCCTGGTGGCGCTGACCAGCACGCCTTCCATGACAGGCTCATCGGCCGAGCTGACGAGCCCGGTCAGCGCGGTGGCGACTTGCGCCTGTGCCGGATGCGGGACGGCGAGGGCGAAAGCCATGGCAACGGCGGCACGGAAAGTAGGGCGCATGATGTCCTCCCGGCATTTTGTTGCCGCGAGGATAGTCCGGGCCGATGAGGCGCGGCAAGTTCTGCAAACGCGGATCGGCCATGGCCGCGCGCGATGCCCGCGGTCCGGGTTGTTCTTTCTTCACCTCTCCCCGCATCCGCCTTCGCCCGAAGGCGGGCTTCGGCGGACAAGAGGGCGGGGAGAGGGAGCTAACTACTCCGCCGCCTGCTTCGCATTCAGCGCCGGATAGTCCGTATAGCCCTTGGCGCCGCCGCCGTAGAACGTCGCCTTGTCCCATTCGTTGAGCGCCGCGCCGCGCTTCAGCCGCTCGACCAGATCGGGGTTGGAGATGAACGGCTTGCCGAACGCGACCAGATCGACGGCATTGTCGGCCAGCATCTTCTCGGCCAGCGCGAAGTCGTAGCCGTTGTTGGCGATATAGGCGCGCTTGAAGCGCTTGCGCAAGCTCGCATAGTCGAACGGTGCGATATCGCGCGGGCCGCCGGTCGCGCCCTCGACGACATGGATATAGGTCAGCTTCAGCGCTTCCAACCGATCGACAATGTGATCGAACAGCGGCTGCGGATTGGAATTGGAGACATCGTTGGACGGTGTCACCGGCGAGATGCGAATGCCGGTGCGCTCCGCGCCGACCTCGCCGACAACAGCCCTGGAAACTTCCAGCATCAGCTTGGCGCGGTTCTCGATCGATCCGCCATAGGCGTCGGTGCGCTTGTTGGCGCCGTCCTTGGCGAACTGGTCGAGCAGATAGCCGTTGGCGCCGTGGATTTCGACGCCATCGAAGCCGGCGGCGAGCGCGTTCGAAGCACCCCGCTTGAAGTCGTCGATGATGCCGGGAATTTCCGACAGCTCCAGCGCGCGCGGCTCGGAAATGTCGGTGAACTGGTTGTTGACGAAGGTCTTGCCCTTGGCGCGGATCGCCGATGGCGCCACCGGCTTGCCGGCGCCGGGCTGGAGAGAATTATGCGAGATGCGGCCGACATGCCAGATCTGGATGAAGATGCGCCCGCCGTTCGCGTGCACGCGCTCGGTCACCTTGCGCCAGCCCTGAACTTGGTCCTTCGAGTAGATGCCGGGCGTGTCCTGATAGCCCATGCCCTGCTGTGACACCTGGCTCGCCTCGGTGACGAGCAGCCCTGCGGAAGCACGCTGGCCGTAATACTCGGCCGCGAGCGGGCTCGGCACCATGCCGGGTGGGGTTGCGCGGTTGCGCGTCAACGGCGCCATCACGAAGCGGTTCGGCAAGGTCAGCGGGCCGAGCTTGTAAGGCTCGAGGAGTTTCGATGTGGTCATCGGGATTTCCGGATAATGGCGGGTCACATGCAACTAGGAACTTCTAGCATTCAGGCAATGTCGGGAGCCACCCGCCCCACGCAAGGGTGATGAGCCACGAGCGGGCGAAATGGAAAGAATGCTGATGGAATTGGCAAGCGGACGATCCGTTCGGCATGCGGGATGGCCCTATCGGAAAAGGCCATTTCCCCGTCATTGCGAGGAGCAAGGGTCGGCCGGCCGAGCGCTACGACGCAATCCAGACTATTTCCGCGGAGGCATTCTGGATTGCTTCGCTTCGCTGGCAATGACGATTACGCCACTCCGAGAAAATCGCGCTTGCCGATCTCCACCCCATTGTGGCGCAGGATGCCGTGCGCGGTCGCGGCGTGGAAGAAGAAGTTCGGAAACACCGAGCGGTTGACGTAGGTCTGGCCCGGCAAGGTCATGGTGTTGGTCGGTCCGACCGGGAAGGTGACGTCCTTGGTGTCGGCGCCTTCGAACTGCGCCGGCTTGAACGTCTTCAGATAATCGATGGTCTTGCCGATCCGCTGCCGCAATTCCTCGAACGTCGTCTCGGTGTCCGGCGCGGTCGGCACCTCGACACTCGCAAGCCGCGCGCAGCCCTTGCGTGGCGAAATCGGTCGCGAGCTGGAATTGCTTGGTCAGCGGCAGCATGTCGGGATAGAGCCGCATGCCGAGCATGACGTCTTCCTTGATGTTCTTCGCCTTGCAATGCGCCTCGGCCTTGGTGGCGAGGCCGTTGAGCGCGCCGAGGATGGTGATGAAGAGCGGGGACGGTGGAGTCGTAAAAGGACATGTGATGCTCTTTTTGTTGTGGGTCCGTGCCATCGAGATGGGGCTGTACGTTCGAAAAAGCAATTGGTCTGCTCCTTAGCTCTCCCCGCGTGCGGTCGACTCCCTCCCCCTGAAAGGGGGAGGGTGGGGAGCGGGTCAAAACCCCGAGGTATATGCATGTAATGACCCCCTCCCGGCATCCTGCGGCTTCCGACCTCCCCCTTTCAGGGGGAGGTGAAACAGAGCAAGCGGGGAGAGGGGAAGCGCTACCGCGCCATCTGCGTCGGCGGTTGTCCCGCCTGCGGGCGCGGCCCGCCGCGCATCTTCGCGAGCAATTCCGCCGTCGGCCAGGAGTCCGCCGGCAAGCCGTACTTGACCTGCATCGCTTTGACCGCCGTGCGGCTCTGCTGGCCGAGCACGCCGTCGACCTTGCCGACGTCGAAGCCGGCGCGCACCAGCAGCCCCTGCAATTCCTTCATCTCGTTGAACGGCAGTTGCGCCACTGCTCCGGCCGGCTTGCGCATCTGCGGTGCGCCGGCGATGCGTGTCGCGAGATAGCCGGCCGTGGTCGAATAGATCAGCGAGTTATTCCACTCGGTGTAGGCCGCGAAATTCGCGTAAGCCAGGAACGCCGGTCCCATGCGACCCATCGGGAGCAGCAGCGAAGCCGGCAGATCGTCGTTCGGCAACGGCTTGCCGTCGGGATAGGTGACGCCGAGCTGCGCCATCCTGGAGCGCGGCAGCTTGACGGTGAGGTCGGCCTGGTCCCACGGGAAATTCGCCGGCGCCTTCACTTCTTCGAGCCACGGCTCGCCGCGCCGCCACTTCAACCCGGTCGCGATATAGTTCGCGGTCGAGCCGATCACGTCGGGCGCACTGCGGAGCATGTTGCGGCGGCCGTCGCCGTCATAGTCGACGGCGTAAGTGAAATAATGCGTCGGCAAGAATTGCGTCTGGCCGAGCTCGCCGGCCCAGGAGCCGATCATCTCGGCGGGCGAGAGATCGCCCCGATCGATGATTTTCAGCGCGGCGATGGTCTCGTTCTGGAAGCGCTCGCTGCGGCGGCAGTCATAGGCGAGCGACACCAGCGACGGCAGCACCGGCAGGTTGCCCATGTTGGCGCCGAAGTCGCTTTCCAGCCCCCAGAACGCGGCGATCACGGCGGGCGGCACGCCGTATTCCTTTTCCGCGCGCGCGAACGCCGCCTGGTATTGCCTGATATGCGCCTGGCCGCTCTGCATGCGGTAGGCAGCGGCCATGCGGCCAGCGAACTCGGTGAAAATCTGTCCGAACACGCGCTGGCCGCGGTCGCGGTTGACGATGCCCTGGTCGTAAGTGAGGTAGGGCGAGGCTTCACCGATCGCGCGCTGCGAGACGCCTTGCGCGATCGCCTGTTGCTTGAGATCGGCGAGGAAGCGATCGAAGCTCGCGCCGTTGTGGCAGGCCGCGCCGCTCCGCGAGGGCGCGGCGGCAATCGGCGTACCTGGCGGTTTTGGAGCCATAGCGGGCGGTCTGGCCGGAGCCGTTCGCCCCATAGGCGGAAGCGGCTGTTGTGCGAAGGCCGCTGTCGTGAGCACGACCGCCGTCGCAAGGGCCGCCATCGCTAATCTTGTCTTGACCATGATGCCTACCCAGGAGGAGGGACGCCTTTAACTATCAGGATTCGTGGTTATCGATAAATTGCAAACTACCGCGCTAAGCCGGGCTTTACGAGATGGCCCTTAACTCGGCAAACGGGAAGCTTTGTGAAGCCAAGGATAGGCAACTCTCATGAGCGTGGAGCAGGCAAAAAGTAAGGTCCAGCGCGAGTTGCGGCGGCATTTGAGCCGGCACACCGGCTGGATCAGCGCGGACAACGGCGCTACCAACCGCGACTGTACGGTGCTGGACGTCTCGCCCGGCGGCGCGCGGGTCGTGACCGATATGGGCATCGATATCGGCGACAAGTTCGGACTGACCCTGGTGCCGAGCCGTCCGCAGAGCCGCAATTGCGAAGTGGTATGGCGCCGCGGCACGACTTTCGGCGTCAAGTTTCTGAGCTAGGCCTGGGCGATTTGGTTCCCAGCCATTGATAACATTCCTGTCGGAACCAACGCTTTCTCCGGAACGTTTTCTCAGCACCGACCATTGGTGATGTGATGAAGGACTTTCCGGACGCGGCCTTCGCCCCTGATACGGTGGACGTGATGGTAAAGGCGCTGGATGCGTCGGTGGCGACGCTGCCGCATCCTGTGACATCGGGGCAGGTCAACATGCTGGCCGAATCCGATCCTGCGCACGGCGCAAACGGGCGAGCGCGACACCACGACCTTGCAGCGCCTGGCTTTGCTGGAGTTGCAGCTGATGCCGCATGGCTAGCAGTCGTTGCGTCAGTCCTGCTTCTTCACCCGCCGGTAGCGGAAGTCGCAATGCGGCGCGCCTTGCATGATCGTCTGCGTGCGCGTCAACTTGACGTCGTCGCCGAAGCCGTCGGCGACCGCGAAGTCGGCGGTGCAAACCAGCAGGAAGCCGAGCTCCGGCTCGCCCAGCTCCTGATAGAACTCCGCATAACGGCATCGGCGGATGTCGATCGCATAGGCGTCCGGCGTTTGCTCGAGGACGTCGTATTCGAGCGCGTCGTCGCGGGCATAGGTCTTGAACGCCGAAGCCACGAACTTGCCGAGATCGGTTTCGTTCTTTGCCTTGGCGAACTCCACGCTGTGAGAGCGATAGAGATCGCCGAGCGTCTTGCGCACCAGCGCGTTGGCGCGCGCCGCGCCGAGCTCGGCCTGCAGCGCCTTGACCAAGGGCACCAGCACCTGCGCCTGGATCTTTGCTCGTTCGATGACGGTGGCGCTCACGCGAGCCTCCCGATTTTCAAATCATCCGCGCGACGAAAGGAATCCTGCGCAAGCCCATGGTCGCGAGCCAGCTCGCCGACAAGGTGCCGGTGAAGACAATCGCTGACTTGACGAAGGCCGGCAAGGGCGGGTCGGCGACGAGGTATTGCAGCCAGATCAGCGGAATGAAGTGCAGGAGATAAATGCCATAGGCCTGCTTCTGCATGGCGTCGAGAAAGCGGAACGACGCTTTTGCAAAGCGCAGGAAGAATGCTGGCACCGTGAAGGTCATTGCAGCAGAGAATAGCGCGAATACGAGGCCATAGGTCGCGTGCCACCACAGCGGCGGCGAACGCAGGTCGATCATGCCGCTGCGATGGATAGTGACCAGCAGCAGGATCGCGGCGTAAGCCGCGAGCGCGACAGCAAGCCATGTCCGCCAGCGCCGTACGATTGCGCTGCCTTGGTCCAGCACGCCCTTGCGCAGGCCCGCCGCGCCGACCGCGACCCCGGCCAGGAAATATCCGGCATAGAGCGGCGCGCGGCTGGTCTGGATGAAGATGGGATAGTGGCCGAGCGCCGACCAGTGCGATTCGCCGATGCTGATACGAAGCGGCAGGTAGATCAGGATCGAGAACAACGCGAAGGCAGCGAATGCCGTCATGGGCTTGTTGCTGATGCCGTCGACGAGCCGCCCGAGCGCGGCCATCGCGCGCGGCGCGGCGGCAAACATCGCGGCGGCGATGGCGTCGAACAGCAGCAGCACCCACAGGAACCAGGCCGATCCCGCCGACCATGGCCCCGTCGTCACCATGTGCGCATAGTAATGCAGGAAGTCGAACTCGAGGTGATAGTAGCGGTAGTACGCGATCGGCATCAGCACGAAGATCGAAATCAGGAAGGGAACGCCGAGGCGGAAGGCGCGGCGTGCCAGATAGTTCGACGCTCCCTGGCGCGACAGGCTGTCAGCCACGAACAGGCCGGAGATGAAGAACATGCAGGCCATGAAGAAGCTGTCGCAGAACAGCACCACCAGGTCGAAGCCGAGCCAGCGCATGCGGTCGCCGCCGATGCCGAAATGCGTGTAGTTGATGACGGCGTGGTAGAGCACGACGAGCAGCGTGATGAAGGTGCGGGCGCGGTCGAGCGCGACGACGCGGTCCGCCGCGAGCGTCGCGGTATGATCACCGTTGTCGGGTGGCTTCGGCATCGGCGGACACTGCCCATTCGCCGGGTTGATGGAGCGTAGATTATTTGTTCGCGATTGCGCGCGCTAGTATGAACGAGGCACGTTCATCCCTCCCCACGCGAGCCCGGCCGCGCACTTGCGCGCCAGAGCGAGCGGTGGCAAGGGTCGCCCGGACGAGCCGCTCCTCGCAAGGAGCAAGCAGCCTGTTCGACATTCCAATAACGGAACGATCGCGCGCCCCGCGTGTTCACATCTCGACACTGCGCGGCCGGTTCCAACCGCTTCCCTGCCACAGTGAGTATGAGGTTGTGATGATCAGATTGGCTTTAGCTCTCGTGATGCTCGTCACGAGTATTCCCGTCGCATTGGCTCAGGGCTCACCAGAGGAGCGTCAGGCCTGCACCCGCGATGCCCAGCACTTCTGCCGCAAGGACCTCGGCAATGACGGCGCGGTTCAGAACTGCCTCCAGACGAACCGGGCGCGGCTCAGCAAGTCATGCAGGCAGGTGTTCGAAAGCCACGGCATGTAAGCCAGCGCATGATCCCGGACCCGGAGGGCCGCGTTAGCGCAAAGTGTGTAGCGGTTTTCCGGAAGGATCATGCGAAGACAAGAAGCGCTTTGGCGCGATCTAGCGCTCGCCGT
Source organism: uncultured Alphaproteobacteria bacterium (assembly GCA_963732085.1). Classification (GTDB taxonomy): domain Bacteria; phylum Pseudomonadota; class Alphaproteobacteria; order Rhizobiales; family Xanthobacteraceae; genus Bradyrhizobium. Next base: position 206,344 of record CAVSYJ010000007.1, read on the forward strand.
TGGTGTGCGCGCTCCAATGGCTCCAGCTGACATTGGTGAGACTGCCGAAATCCGTGCCGAGCGGGCGCTTGGTCTCGCGTTCGTAAGTCGCGATGCACTTTTCGGACTCGCAGATCTTGCGCTGCAGCTCGGCCATCGCCTTCGCGGTAACGCCGCGCCTGTCATGGCTGCCGGCAAAACGCGCCACCTCAAGCGACTTCAGCGCTTCGCGGTTCTTCTTCAGTTGCGCGCGATGCCAGGCAATCCGGCTGTTGCTGTCCGCCATGGCAAATCCCTTGCACAAATCCCCTGATTCGCGGTCCAACATATCACAGCGATTCCATCGCGAGAATCTGATGCAGGGCTTGCGCATCAGCGGTTCCCGCGCCTGCGATTTGGGCGCATGATGGCTACTATCCGGCGAGATTTTGGCGAGAGGGATATGCTGTCGCGGCGAAGCATTATCGGGAGGATCGCAAAAGCGATAGCCGCAACTCCGCTGTTCGCCATCGCCGCGCGCGCCGCCGACAAGATGACCCGAAAACAGGCCGAATATCAGGACATGCCGAACGGCATCTACAGCTGCGGCCTGTGCTCGCTGTTCGAGGCGCCTGATGGATGCAAGGTCGTCGAGGGCGAAGTCAGCAAGGACGGCTGGTGCAAGGCGTTCGCGCTGCAGGATTGATCTTCTTCACCTCTCCCCGCGTGCGGGGAGAGGTCGCCGCGCTCTTGCGTGGCGGGTGAGGGGGACTCTCGACGACGAGCCGTGCTCTCGAAGGCCCCTCACCCCAACCCTCTCCCCGTAAGAACGGGGAGAGGGAAGTCACAACTCCCTCGCATTGGAGAACGCAAACGACGTCACCCGCCGCGTGTTCTCGTCGAGGATCAGCGTGCGCGTGATCGGCGGCTCGGCGCGCTGGCTGCAATTCTCGCGCTCGCAGAGCCGGCAGTTGACGCCGATCGGCGTGCCCTCGGTTTTCTCCAGATCCATGCCGGCGGCATAGACCAGCTTCGCGGCATGGCGGATCTCGCAGCCGAGCCCGATCGCAAAACGCGGCTGCGGCTGTGGATGGGGAGCGACAAGCCGGCGCACCATCTGCGCGATCGAGAAATAGCGCGTGCCGTCGGGCAGCTCGATCACCTGCTTCAGCAGGCGGTCCGGGCGTGTCGAAGGTCGAATGCACATTCCAGAGCGGACAGGTGCCGCCGAATTTGGAGAACGGGAAAGTGCCGGAGGAGAAGCGCTTGGAGACGTTGCCGGCATTGTCGACGCGCAACAGGAAGAACGGAATGCCGCGCGCGTTCGGCCGCTGCAGGGTGGTGAGGCGATGGCAGACCTGCTCGAAGCCGGAGTTGAAACGCTGCGCGAGCACATGGACGTCGTAGTTCAAGGTTTCCGCGGCGGCGAGGAACGCCGGATAGGGCATCATCACGCTGGCGGCGAAATAGTTCGCGAGCGTGATGCGGTAGAGCCGCCGCGCTGCGTCGTCGAGCGCGCCGGCGCGGCCGACGATGGTCTCGAACTGCGTGCCGCATTCGGCCAGCGCGATCTGGAACGCAATCTGGAAGGTGCGGCCCGGCGCGTCGACCAGTTCGGAAATGAGAAGCTGGCGGCGATGGCGGTCGAAGCGGCGCAAGGTTTCGCGCATCACGTCGACCGGCATGATGCGGGTCTGGATCGAATGTTTTTCGCGCAGGCGTGTCGCAAGCGCCGCGAACAAGCCTTCGGACAGCCACGTTGAGCTCGTCGCGCAAGGTCTCGGCGGCTTGCTCCAGCTCGCCGAAATAGTTGCGGTTGGCCTCGATCAGGTCGCGCACCCGCTCGATCGGGTTGGCTTCGAACGTGCGCTGCCTTCGCGGTCGGCCATCTGCGCGGCGACCAACGTTTCGCCGCGCCGCGCTTCGGTATAGGCGGCGTAGAGCCGCTGCAGCGCGTGGGTGACGCCGGGGCAGAGCTCGGCGAGATCGCGCAGCTCCTGCTTCGGCAGGTCGATCTGGCGGAACAGCGGATCGGAGAAGATCTCGTTGAGCTCGGCGAAAAAGCGGTCCTCGTCGGCGGTGGCGAGATCGCGCAAATCGAGGTCATAGGTCTCGGCCAGCCGCAGCAGGAGTTGCGCCGTCACCGGGCGCTGGTTGCGCTCGATCAGGTTGATGTAGCTCGGCGAAATCTCCAGGCCCTCGGCCATCTGGGTCTGCGACAGGCCGAGTTGCTGGCGGATGCGCCGGAAGCGCGGGCCGACGAAGAGTTTCTTTCCGGAGTCAGCGGGCATGGCTGGCTCCTATCGCGCGATTTCGTCATGGCCGGGCTTGTCCCGGCCATCCACGTCTTTGATGCCAGCGAAGGAAGCAAGACGTGGATGCCCGGCCCGAGGCCGGGCATGACGACGAAGTTGGAGCCGAATCATGGCAGTCTCTTTGACCCAATTTGTGACAAAATTTACAAAATTACAACTACGACAAGTTCATATGTTACATGACATCACGAATGGAAATCAATGCATCTGTACTAATTAAGCCGGCTCGCGTTTAGCTCCTGACACGCATTTCGCAATGCACTGTCAAGAATGTCGATGAAAGACGTGGTGGATCAAACGCCGCGGCCTGTCATCGCCGAAAGGATCAGGGATATGAACTTCCAGCCACGCGGTATCAGCGATCAGGGCCTCCAGGGGCCGTCGTCGTATCAGAGCGAGATTGAGGCGGCCGAGGCGCTGCTCAAGACCAAGGAGACCTGGAACGGGGTCACCGCCGAAGCCGTGGCGCGCATGCGCCTGCAGAACCGCTTCAAGACCGGCCTCGACATCGCCCGCTACACCGCGGCGCTGATGCGCGCCGACATGGCGGCCTATGACGGCGACCCGACCAAGTACACGCAGTCGCTGGGTTGCTGGCACGGCTTCATCGCCCAGCAGAAGCTGATCTCGATCAAGAAGCACTTCGGCACGACCGATCGCCGCTACATGTACCTCTCCGGCTGGATGATCGCCGCGCTGCGTTCCGAGTTCGGGCCGCTGCCCGATCAGTCGATGCACGAGAAGACCTCGGTGCCGGCGCTGATCGAAGAGCTCTACACCTTCCTGCGCCAGGCCGATTCGCGCGAGCTGAACGATATCTTCCGCGAGCTCGATGCCGCCCGCAAGGCCGGCGACCAGGCAAAGGAAAAGGCGCTGATCGAGAAGATCGACAACTTCCGGACCCACGTCGTGCCGGTCATCGCCGACATCGACGCCGGCTTCGGCAACGCGGAGGCGACCTACCTGCTTGCCAAGAAGATGATCGAGGCGGGCGCCTGCGCGCTGCAGATCGAAAACCAGGTCTCCGACGAGAAGCAGTGCGGTCACCAGGACGGCAAGGTGACGGTGCCGCATGACGTCTTCCTGGCGAAGATCCGCGCCTGCCGCCACGCCTTCCTCGAGCTCGGCGTCGAAGACGGCGTCGTCGTGACCCGCACCGACTCGCTCGGCGCCGGCCTCACCCAGCAGATCGCCGTCAGCCACAAGCCGGGCGACATCGGCGACCAGTACAACAGCTTCCTCGATTGCGAGGAAGTGACGGCTGCCAATGCAAGGAACGGCGACGTCATCATCAACCGCACGGCAAGATGATGCGTCCCAAGCGGCTGCCCAGCAACCTCTATCAGTTCCGTCCCGGCACCGGCGAAGACCGCTGCGTGCTCGACTGCATCACCTCGCTGCAGAACGGCGCCGACCTGTTGTGGATCGAGACCGAGAAGCCGCATATCGAGCAGATCGCCAGGATGGTCGACCGCATCCGCAAGGTCGTTCCGAACGCCAAGCTCGCCTACAACAACTCGCCGTCGTTCAACTGGACGCTCAACTTCCGTTGGCAGGTCTACGACGCCATGAAGGAGGCCGGCAAGGATGTCAGCAAGTACAATCGCGCCGAGCTGATGAAGGCGGAATACGACGACACGCCGCTGGCGAAGGAAGCCGACGAGCGCATCCGCACCTTCCAGGCGGATTCGGCAAAGCGCGCCGGCATCTTCCACCATCTGATCACGCTGCCGACCTATCACACGACGGCGCTGTCGACCGACAATCTCGCCAAGGACTACTTCGGCGAGCAGGGCATGCTGGGTTATGTGAAGAACGTCCAGCGCGCCGAGATCCGCCAGGGCATCGCCTGCGTCAAGCATCAGAACATGGCGGGATCCGACATCGGCGACGATCACAAGGGGTATTTCGCCGGTGAAGCCGCCCTGAAGGCGGGCGGCGCTCACAACACGATGAACCAGTTCGGCTAACGGTAAACAGCAGGAGACGAGTTATGACCAAAGGCAGTAATTTCTGGGTGATTGGCGGCGAGTTCGGCTCGATGAACTTCCACAAGCTCGTGGAAGGCTCTGCCCAGGTGCAGGGTCCGTTCAAGACCCGCAAGGAAGCCGAGGACGCCTGGCGCGCGGTCTCGGAAGAGAACCGCCACAAGGCCGGCGTGCGCTTCTCCATCGTGGAAGAGCCGAACCGGACCGCGGCGTAAATGCCAATCATTGCCGGGTATGTGACTGCAGGCGGCCCCCTCCGGATTTTCCGGGCGGGGCCGCCTGTCTGTCTGTGGACCAAAGGTCCAAGTCATTTGAAAATAAACGACCTTTGCGGAAGTTTTGGTTGCTGCTAGGTTAAGCCGTTGCAACCGCAAGGCATGATCCGGAAAAGTGTGAAGCGGTTTTCCGACAAGATCATGCCCAAACAACAGTGAAACAAGGGCCGGCCATGTCTGAGGCGCCAGTGAGCGGACCGAGCGGCGCGGACGAGACGCGTCCCGTACGCCTGCGCGACGCCCTGCGTCAGGCGCGGATCGAGGCGGCCGATCGCACCGGCGTTGTCGTCGACTTGCGCGACGCCGAAGTGGCGCGGCTCGAAATCCTGAACGAGGCGCTCGATTCCCTGTTCAAGGAGATTCCCGATCATGTCGATCTGTTCGATCGCGGCATAAGCCAGGGCGTGACGCCGCGGCTGTGGATCGACGTGATCGCGCATGTGGTGATGGGACGCGACAAGCGCATCTATCGCTTCGTGCAGGACACCCGCTACGGCCGCAAGGTGCTGGCGGAGTCGCACGACGTGCCCGTGATCGTGAAGGCGGTGACCGATTACGTCGCGCGCCGCATGTTGGAGCGCGAGCAGGCGCTGGTGTCGACTGAGGTGCCCGAGAGCGAGCCGAATGTGAAACCGCGGCGCCGCGGCGGCTTCTGGCCGTTCGTGCTCGGCGTCATCGTCGGCGCGGCCGCGCTGTTCGCGCTGGCGCTATATGCGGCCTTGCATAATTTGTGATGCCTCGTCATTGCGAGGAGCGAAGCGACGAAGCAATCCATGGCGCAACAAGCGGAGGAATGGATTGCTTCGCTTCGCTCGCAATGACGGTACCTATATCAGCCGCGTGCGGCCGATCTCACTGACCCTTAGATTGCCATCGATGCCGCGCGAGATTTGCTCGCATGTCCACGCATTGCCGTCGCGTTCGATTTTGATAGAGATTATACGCCGCCGCCGGGTGCCGGCCGCGCGCCAGCGCCGACGCTGCCGGTACGCCAATCGACGGGATTTTTCCGTCGGGTCCGTCGAACCACATGGTGGAATGGATGTGGTCGTGGCCGTGCAGGATCAATTCGACGCCATGCTTTCCAAGCAGCGCGATCAAGGCTGCGGAGTCGGTCAGCCGCTTGGGCCGCGAGTCCGACCGCAGCGGATGATGCACCAGCAGCACGCGAAAAACCTGTTCGGTGGAGAGCGAAACCAGAATGCGCTCCAGCGCTGCGATCTGCGTATGCGCCGAGCGTGCCGGTCGCGCTGAAGGGCGCGGTTGGCACCGCCGACGACAGGCCGATCAGCGCCACCGGTCCGCGCCGGCGCAGAAACGGAAAAGCTTGCGGCGCAGGTTCATCGCCGGACAGATAGTCGCCGAAACACTCGACGAAGCGATGCCGCGTCGCGCGCACATAGGCGTCGTGGTTGCCGGGGATCGCGGTGACGCTCTGCGGCGCGCCCACGCTGCGCAACCACGTTTGCGCGGGTGCGAATTCCGCAGGCAGTGCGAGATTGACGAGGTCACCGGTCACCGCGATGTGGTCGGGCCTCTCGGCCTGCAGGTCGCGCACCAGCGCGTCCAGCACCTCGCGCCGGTAATATTTGTGACGGTTGCGCGTCCAATTGAGATAGCCGAGCACGCGCTTGCCCGCGAGTTCCTGCAGCCGCGGCTTCGGCAGCGGCGGCAGATGCGGATCGGAGAAATGCGCAAGCGTGAAGGTCATGCCGTCATCTATTGGCAAGCGCGCCGCGGCAGCGCAAGATCAAAGGCGATGTCGGACACGCAAAGCCAGTTGCGCAGGAAATTGGAGCCGTTGCTGCGGCGGTTGTTTCACTTCTACTGGCGCGTGGCCCGCGGCATGACGCTCGGCGTCCGCGCCGTGGTGCTGGATTCCGACAACAAGGTGTTTTTGGTCAAGCATTCCTATGTCGCCGGCTGGCATCTGCCGGGCGGAGGCGTCGAGACCGGCGAGACGTTCATGGAAGCGCTGACGCGCGAACTTGCCGAGGAGGGCCGTATCGTGCCGTCGGATCCCCCCGAATTGCACGGCCTGTTCTTCAACAGCCACGTCTCCCGCCGGGATCATGTCGCGGTCTACATCGTCAGGCAATTCAGCCAGGACCGCATGCCCGAGCCGAACCGCGAGATCGTGGCTTGCGGCTTCTTTGCGGCCAGCGCGCTGCCGCAAGGCACGACCGAGGGCACGCGGCGGCGCATCGCCGAGGTGCTCGACGGCGCCGCGCCGATCGCCACGTGGCGCTGATCGGTGGAAGCGGTGGACGATACCCTTGCCGGGAGAGCGGCAAATGCCCGATCATGATATGCGTTGAGTTGGCACCTGAGTGTCCCGATTCCGAAGTTCGCATCATTTTGCGGCGAGTGCGCTTGCGAACTTCGGAATCGAAGGACACTAGCAACTTATTGATCTAGTGTGGCTTTGGTTCAGAAGTCCGCATGACGAAGGTACCGCAAAAACGATGCGGACTTCTGAACCGCCACACTAGTCCCATGGCGAGCGCTTCCTTCAAATGACATCCCCTTCGATGCGCATCGCCGTTCTGGTGCCGTGCTTCAACGAAGAGGCGGCGGTTGCGGCCGTGGTGGGTGGCTTCCGCAAGGCGCTGCCGTCGGCGCAAGTTTACGTCTACGACAACAATTCGAAGGATCGCACCGCCGAGGTCGCGCGCGCGGCCGGCGCCGAGGTGCGCAGCGAGCGCCGCCAGGGCAAGGGTCACGTCGTGCGGCGAATGTTCGCCGATATCGATGCCGATGTTTATGTGCTGGTCGACGGCGATGCGACCTACGACGCGCCGAGCGCGCCCGGCATGATCGAGCGGCTGGTCAACGATCATCTCGACATGGTGGTGGGCCTGCGCGTCGATCAGGAGCAGGCGGCCTACCGGCGCGGCCACCGCACCGGCAACTGGCTGCTGACCAGCTTCCTCTCATCGGTGTTCGGTCAGGCCTTCACCGACATCCTGTCCGGTTATCGCGTGTTCTCGCGCCGTTTCGTCAAATCATTCCCCGTCCTGTCCGACGGCTTCGAGATCGAGACCGAGCTGACCGTGCACGCGCTGGAGCTCGCGATGCCGGTCGCCGAGGTCGAGACGCCTTATTATGCGCGGCCGGAGGGCTCGGTCAGCAAGCTCAACACCTGGCGCGACGGATTTCGCATCCTCGGCACCATCCTGAAGCTGTATCGTTCGGAGAAGCCGCTGCGCTTCTTCATCATCATCGGCCTCTTCCTGGCGCTGGTGGCGGTCGGCCTCGCGATCCCGCTCGCGGTCACCTATCTGGAAGAAGGCGTGGTGCCGCGGCTGCCGACGGCGATATTGTCGACCGGCCTGATGATCGTCGCGGTGCTGTCGGTGTCCTCAGGCCTCGTGCTCGACACTGTCACGCGAGGGCGCCGCGAGATGAAGCTGCTCGCTTATCTGGCCCAGCCGCCCGTGAGTGGCATGTAACGAAGTTGATCCTACGGCGGGATCGGCGATAGACGGCGCCAACGCCAGATGATATCCGCGACGTCACGACCATGAACGACTTATCTCTCACAATATTGCCGGAGACCACAAAGGACGCGCAGGCGATCGAGCGCCTGCACGAGCGCACCTTCGGGCCCGGCCGTTTCGTGCTCAGCGCGTACCGCTTGCGCGAGCATGTCGATCACCTGCTCGATCTCTCCTTCACCGCGCGCATCGGTACGCTGATGGTGGGCTCCGTGCGGCAGCTGCCGGTTCGAGTCGGCGAGACCAAGGCGCTGATGCTGGGACCGTTGACGGTCGAGCCGCCGTTCCGCAGTCGTGGCGTCGGTCGCCTGCTGCTCGACCGGGCCTTGCACGACGCCAAAGCGAAGGGCCACAGGCTGGTGCTGCTGGTCGGCGACGAGGCCTATTACAGCCGCGTCGGATTCGAGAAGGTGCCGAAGGGCAGGGCCACGATGCCCGGTCCGGTCGACTATGACCGCCTGCTGGTCGCCGAGCTCGCGAGCAGCGCGTTCGATGGCGTCTGCGGCGCGATCAAGCCCGATTGGGACTACGCGCGCTAGTTTATCTTTGGCGCATGATCTCGCGTATGCGGAAAACCGGTGCCCACTTTTCCGGATCATGCGCTTAAAACTTCTGCGTAATCCCTCCGAAGAACCCGCGGCGCGGCCCGAATTGCGGCGCAAACACGCCGATCCCGGTGCCGTCCCTGATCTCGTAGACCTTGTCGAACAGGTTCACGACGTCGAAGCGCACGGTGGTCGGCTTGTTCGGCGCCACGATGTTGAAGTCGTGGGAAATGCCGACATTGACCTGGGTGTATGCGGGCAGGTGATCGGTGTTGGCAAAGCCCGAGCGCAGCCCGCTGCCGAAGATCATCGATGCGCTGAAGCGCGTGCCATTCCAGAGATAGGACGCGCCGGCCGACCCGGTCCACAGCTGCGCATGATCGGTGTAGACGTCGTGGGTCGCGATGTAGTTCAGCTCGTCCTGGCCGAACAGGAACTGGTTGGAGACCACATTGGTCGCCACCTGCCTCGCCCAGGCGAGGTTGGCATAGGCGTTGAAGTTGCCGTTCTTGTAGGTCGCTTTCAGCTCGACGCCGACATTCTCGCCGCGTTCGTAGTTGAAGCCGGACAACACATAGGCCGCGCCGAACTGGCCGTCGTCCAGTAGGTCGCGCGCAAGCTTGTAGTAGCCGTCGATGCCGACCTCGAGGCCGGGGATCGGATAGATCTTCTGGTCGACGCCGACGTCGAACACATGCGCGCGCTCCGGCAGCACCGGGCTGTTGAGCGGCACTTCCGGCGTCTGCGTGTTGGCTGGCGCGGTAGGTGGCGTCACCAGCGCCAGATTGGTCGGAGCGGCGATCACCTGCTGCGGCGGCGTGAAGGTGCGCGCATAGCCGGCGTGGAACGTTGTGCCGTCCTGCGGCTTCCATGTGAGGCTCGCGCGCGGGCTGAGCTGGTTGGCGTCGACATATTGATACATCTGGTCGAAGCGCAACCCGGCGTTCAGCGTCAGCTGATTGGTGATCTTCCACTCGTCCTGCACGTAGGTGCCGACCAGCCAGCCGAGCTTGGCGCTCTGGTCGAAGATCGAGAACGGCGCGTCGATGGTGCCCGCGGTCGGATCGGCGGGATCGGCGAGCGGCAGCAGGATCGACGCATTGTTGACCAGCGAGCGCTCGCCGCACACCATGAAGCCGAACCGCAGCGTATGCGCGTCGGCGACGCGCCAGGACGTGTCTTCCTGGATGCCGTTGATGAAGCTCTGACGGTAGACGTCGGAGGACACGCCGTTGAACACGAGATCGCCGATCGGGTCGGGATAGAAGTGCAGCTGGCTGTAGCGGTTGAAATAGGCGATCTGGTAGTCGAAGCCTTCCGCCGACTTCTGGTAGGCGACGACGTTGAACTGGTTGAACTCGTTCTGGTGCTCGTTGAGCAGGGCCGAGTTGAAGTTCGAGACGCCGAATGCGGTAAAGTTCGGCGTCTGCCCGGGATTGTTCGGAATCTGGAACGTGGCGTTCGAGACGCCACCGATATAGGTCAGGCGGCTGGTCGGATCGAGCACGGTCGAGACATAGGCAAATCCCTTCTCCTGGTTGGTGCGGTCGTGGATCGCCTCGTAGGCGGGCGTCGGGTTCTCGATGCCCAGATTATTCTGCGTGAAGCGCCCGGACACGAAATACTGCGTCTGTCCGGCCGTGCCGCCATATTCGAAACTCGGCGTGATCGTGCCATGGCTGCCGCCATAAACGCTCGCGCTGCCGGAATTGTTGAAGGCATCGGTCTTGGTCTGGATGTCGATCACGCCCGAGGTGCGGAAGCCGTATTGCGCCGGCAGGGCACCGGTCAGTAGCGCGAGCGTGCCGACGATGCCGGTGTCGAGGATCTGTCCGAACGCGCCGACACCGTCGGGCAGCATGATGCCGTTGATGCGATATTGAACGTTGCCGTGTTCGTTGCGCACATGCAGTTCGCCGCTGGCGGCCGAGTCCTGAGTGACGCCCGGCAATTGCAGCAGCACCTTGTCGAGCGGAGTGTTTGCGCCTTGCGGCAGCGCCTCGATGTTCTGATGGTTGATCTTGGTTGAGGTCGCGCCACCAGGCGGAATGAGGTCTTGCCGCGCAGAATTCGAATTTGTCGTTCTTGCCGGCGAGGACTTCGGTCGGCGTCTGCTGCGGCACGTCGGGTGCTTCGCGACGCTTTCCGTTGGCGACGCGGACCTTCGGCTTGCGCGGCGTTTGCGTGTGGCGCGGCGCGTCGACCTCGAGACTAGGCAATGTCGTGCCGCCGCCCGCGGATTTGGCGGCAGGTGCGGGCGTTGTCGAAGGCGCAGCAGGCGTCGATGTTGTCGGCGGTGCGACGGGCGCAGGCGTCGTCGTTGGCGCCGGGTCGGGTGCGTCTTCCGCCAGCGCCATGCCGCCGAATGGGGGCAGCAACAGCACGGCAACCGCCGCGATGGGTATTTTGGATTTCGGCATCGTCCCGATTCCAGTTCAGGCTTGCCGCCCTGGCGGAGGCCTGCCGTCGACTTGCGACGGAGCTATTGGGAAGTCCTGCCGATCGCCGCAAAGTGCGGGCGATCGCTCAGGCGTTCGTCAGCTCTTGGGGATCAGGAGGCGGGAGGCGCGCGGGGCTGGAAGGCCGTGCCGGCGGATTTCAGATGCGCGAATTCGGCGTCGGTGATCCCGTGCAGGATTGCGACTGCATCCGGCAGCAGCAGGATCGGCGGCGTCGAGAACAGCACCGTGCTCGCCATCGCCATGACGGCGCAGATGGCGCAGACATCATTGGTCTGGTCGCTGTCGTGCTTGCCCGGTGCGGGCTGGGGATTTGCGGCATGATCCGCCGGCAGGACGGATTGCGTTGCCGATGCCGCCTGCGGCGCGAAGCCGTGGATGTGTCCGAACGACAGCGCGAACTGCACCAGCAGCGCCAGAAGCGCCAGCCTTGCGCCAGTCCTGATGTTCGACCGGAACCACTTCATGACCAAACACACCTCGCATCGCGAGGCGCGGGCCCCACGATGTTATAATGTAACATCGGCGAGGCTCAGTCGCCTTGTCAACGGGGCGGCCTGGAGACGTGAATCGATTCAAAGCCGCTGTGGCTTTCGGGTCACGAGAGGAACAACAGAAATCAGCGTCCCTCGCGCAGCCAGGTGGCGGCGAATGCACCGAGCAGCAGCAACAGCCCGATCAGGCCGGCGAAAATCGGCAGCACACCGACGCCCTTGACCACGCTGGCATCGCGCATCTTCACGCCCATCCAGCCGTCGCCATGGAAAGTGCTGGTGGCGCGCACCGGCACGATGCGCGGCAGGTCGATGCTGTTGCCGTCGACCACGCGCCGCGCGTCGCCGCCGGTCGCCAGCGCCAGCGGCTTGATCATGTCGGGCGTCGAGGTGACTTCCGAAAATTCCTTCGGGTTGGTCGGCCCGACATTGATCAGCGCCTTCAGCGTACCGTCGGTCGCCTGCCACAAGCCCAATTCGTTCGCCGGAATGGTGGCGCGCCATTCGCCGGGTTCGCCCGCTGTCAGCGTCAGCTCGCGGGTTGCGCCCGACGGCGAGGTGACGGTCACGGGCGTGACGCTGTCGGCCATGGTCTGCCGGATCACCTGCAGGTCCTTGCCCTGCACCTGCAGCCGCAGCGCTTCTTCATCCAGATCAGGCTGCTTCATCAGCCAGTGCGACATCCGGCGCAGCAGATCGAGATGCGGGCCGCCGCCTTCATAACCGCGCGACCACAGCCAGATGTGATCCGACAGCAGCAGCGCGACGCGGCCTTCGCCGAACCGCGACAACAGCAGCAGCGGCTTGCCATCCGCGCCGGTCATGACCGGCGGGTTCACCGCGTTGCGCGTGTCCACTGTGCGGAAGAAGCGGCTCCAATGCGGCGGCTCACTGTTTGCGCCTTCCAGCCCGCGCGTCACCGGGTGGCGTTTGCCGGCGTCGGAGAGATGCGCGTAGAACGGCTTCTCGGTGACGCCGACGGGCTCGGCCGGCAGCACCGAGTCCAGCGGCGTGCGCCAGATGCTCGTGGTCGAGGCATAGTCGGGACCGGCCGAGACCAGCACTGCGCCACCCGAACGCACGTAGCGGGCGATGTTGTCGAAATAGGCGATCGGCAGCACGCCCTGGCGCGCGTAACGGTCGAAGATGATCAGCTGGAAATCATTGATCCTCTGCTGGAACAGCTCGCGGGTCGGAAACGCGATCAGCGACAGCTCGTTGATCGGCGTGCCGTCCTGCTTCTCCGGCGGGCGCAGAATTGTGAAATGCACGAGGTCGACGCTCGGGTCGGACTTCAGCAGGTTGCGCCAGGTCCGCTCGCCGGAATGCGGCTCGCCCGAGACCAGCAGCACGCGCAGCTTGTCGCGCACGCCGTCGATGGCGACCACCGCGCGGTTGTTGACCAGGGTCAGCTCGTCATCGAGCGGCGAAGCCTCGATCTCGACGATGTTGGGACCGGCATGCTTGATGTCGATGTCGACGCTGGAGGTCTGACCGCTTTGCAGCGTGCGCTCGCTGATGGTCTCGCCGTCGCGGCGGATGGTGACCTTGGCGCGCTGGCCGGTGACGCCCTGGTCGTCGAGGCGATAGGTCACGGTCTGGGTCTGGCCGACGATGCCGAAGCGCGGCGCGGCCGAAATGGCGATACGGCGGTCGCGCTCGTCCTTGTGGCCGGTGATCAGCGCATGCAACGGCGCCTGGAAGCCGACGGCGCCCGCGTTGGCGGGAATGTCATGCACGCGTCCGTCAGTGATCATGAATGCGCCGGCGACACGATCGACCGGCACGTCCGAGAGCGCCGACTGCAGCGCGCCGAACAGATGGGTGCCGTCGGTCTCGCCATCGGCCTGTCCGGCATCGACCACGCGCACTTCGAGGCCCTTGATCTTCTTGAGCGTGTCGACGAGCTCTTCCTGCGCCTTCGCCGTCTCCTGGTTGCGCGTGCCGAAATTCTGGCTCGGGCTCTTGTCGACGATGACGGCAACAACCGAACTCAGTGGCTCGCGGTCCTCGCGGGTGAAGGAGGGGTTGGCGAGCGCCAGCACGATCAGCGCAAGGGCGGTGACGCGCACCGCCCAGCCGCGCGCGCGGGAGAGCAACAGCAGCGCCGCGATCACGACGATTGCGCCGATCGCGATCCAGAGCACGAGCGAGGGAACGAGGGGCGTGAAGGCGATGCCGTAATTCATGACGCGAACCTACACTCTTCGTCATGCCCGGCCTTGTGCCGGGCATCCACGTCTTTCCCGCCTCGCGTCAAGTCGTGGATGGCCGGGTCAAGCCCGGCCATGACGAAATTCTTCCAAGAACCGTATCTGCTCATATTACGCATTACTGTCCCAGCCGCTCGATCAGCGCCGGCATATGCACCAGATCCGCCTTGTAGTTGCCGGTCAGCGTGTACATCACGATGTTGACGCCGGCCCGGAACGCGAATTCGCGCTGCTTCGGCTCGCCCGGCGTCAGCGGCAGCATGGGCTGGCCGTCGGGTCGGATCGCCCAGGCGCCGGCGAGATCGTTGGAAGTGATGATGATCGGTGAGACGCTGTCGCCGCCGCGCGCCGGTCGCTTCTCCTCAGCCTCGTCTTCGTCCTCGCGCGGCAGCGCTTCGACCCAGGTCTGGCCGGTGGTGAAGCGGCCCGGAAAGTCGTGCAAGAGAAAGAAGGTTTTGGTCAGCACGTGTTCGCGCGGCACCGGCTCCAGTTCGGGGACGTCAAGGGAAGAGAGCAGGTCGCGCAAGGTCTGCATGCCAGGCGTCTGCGCCGCGCCGTTATCGCCGGGGCCGGCCTCGACCGCGTCGCGGGTGTCGAACACCACGGTGCCGCCCTGCTTCATATAGGCGTCGATCTTGTTGAGCGCGTCCTGCGGCGGCTTCGGTGCCCCCGGCACGATCGGCCAGTAGATCAGCGGAAAGAAGGCGAGCTCGTCATGGGCGGGATCGACGCCGACGGGATCGCCGCCCTCCAGCGCGGTGCGTTGCGCGAGAAACAATGTCAGCCCGGCCATGCCGGCTTTCACGATTGAATCGACGTCGGCGTTGCCTGTGACGACGTAAGCAAGGCGCGTCTGCGACACTGCACGCATCGCGAATTCGTCGCTGCTTTCGGCGCGCGAGGGCCATGGCACGGTGAGCGCGCCGACGGCGAACACCGCGAGCAGGATCGCGGCCGGCGCGGCGCGGCGGCGGATCAGCGCGGCAAGCCCGCCGCCGAGCATAGCGACGATGAGCGCATCGATCAGGAACAGCGCCAGCGCGGCTGACAGCAGCATGCCGCGGAGATCGCGCGGCTCGGCATTGGTGTAGGTTGCGTGCCGCGCGCGCAGGGGCGAGGTGTCGAGCGGCGCGATGCGGTCGGCGGCGGCGAGCGTGTTGACGGCAACCGGTCCCTCGACGGGTCCGTAGAAGCCCGGCGGATGATCCGGCGTGGCGCGATCATTGTAATCGGCCGGCAGCGGCTTTGCTGCCGCCGGCGGTGGGCCGAACGCGCCGAAGCCGTCGAGCGTGTGCAGCGGCGCCAGCGTCTCCTTGCCGGTCTCGCCGGCCACGCCCGCGCCGGGCGTCGAGGTGTAGCCGGAGTTATCGACGACCCTGCGCAACATCTCGACGAAGGTGCCCGACATCGGCAGATCGGACCAGCGCATATCGGCGCTGACATGGAACAGCGCGAGTAATCCCTTGCCGCGATGCTCGCCGGTGACGAGCGGCGTGCCGTCTTCGAGCGACGCCCAACTCTTGGTCGAAAGCCCCGGATCGGGCTCTGCCAGCACCTGGCGGTTGACGGTGACGTCCTTTGGCACGTTCAGGCCCGCGAACGGACCGTCAGCGGCGAACGCGGCGAGATGCTGCGGCTTCTCCCAGGTCAGGCTGCCGCCAAGCGTGCGGCCGCCGCGGCGCAGTTTTACGGGCACGAGATCGTCGTCGCCTTGCGCCAGCCGAGGGCCGGCAAAGCGCACCAGTACGCCGCCCTGATCCATCCAGGCCGCGAGGCGGTCGTGGATCTCAGGCGTCAGCGTGCCGACGTCAGCCATCACGATCATCGGCAGCTTCTGGTCGAGGAACTGCGTCAGCGCCTGCTGCGGCGCTGCTTTGTCGCCGAGCCGCACGTCGGCGAAGGGTGCGAGCGCCCGGGTGAGATAGAAGGTCGGCGCCAGCAAGGGCTGCGCGGTGTCGCTGGTTGCGCCGCTGACGATGCCGATGGCGCGGCGGCGCCAGCGCTTGTCGAGCAGTTGCACGGCGCCTGCCGAGCGCTCGCCCGATATCTCCAGCCGCGAGATGTCGTTGCGCAGTTCGACCGGAAGATCGAACGCGGCTTCGGTCTCGTTCGCGTTCGGCGCAAAGGAAAAACGCGCCTCGCCGATCGGCGAGCCCTTGACGTCGATCCCGCGCACGATGCCGCCTGCGACGCTGTTATCCGTGCGCAGCACCTTCACCGTCATTCTGGCGGCGGCGTTCTCGGCGGCGGCGAGCGCCAGCGGCGAGGGTGTGCCGCCCTCGAAGATCGTCAGGGTGCGATCGCCGATGGTCTTGCCGAGGGCTTCGACGAATTCGACGCCGCGGCCGGTGTCGACGCCGTCGGTGAGCCAGGCGATCTCGGCATCTCCAGCGCCCTTCAGGAAACGCTCGATCGTCGCGAGCGTCTCGACGCGCTCGATCGAATAGGGCTTTGGCGTGAGCTGGCGCAGCGCGACGCGGGCCGCGCCGGGCTGCATGATGGTGATGTCGCGCGATGGATCGGACAGCGGCACCAGCGCAACCCCGCGCCGGTTGGTGTCGGCGTTGGCGATCAGCTCGTCCGCGGCCTTGATCCGTGTGTCCCAGCTCGAGGCCGCGCTCCAGCCGTCATCGAGCAGGATCACCAGCGGCGAGCTGTTGCCGGCGAGACCTGTCTGCGGATTCCAGATCGGACCCGCGGCGGCCAGGATCACGAGCGCCGCGGCGGCAAGCCGGATGGCGGTGAGCCACCAGGGCGTGCGCGACGGCGTCTCCTCCTTTGGCGCGATGTCGAACAGCAGCCGCGTCGGCGGAAACTCGATGCGCCGCGGCCGCGGCGGCATCACCCGCAGCAGCCACCACAGCACCGGCAGGCTCAGAAGGCCCAGCAGCAGCAGCGGTTCGGCGAACGAAAGCGGCAGGCCTGCGATCATGCGCTCCGCCCCGCTTTGACGTTGTGACGCATGCCGCCCTTGCTCACCATCATGCCGCCATGCAGGAACAGCAGCAGCTCGGCCGCCGAGCGGCTGGTGGTGTGGGTGGTGAACAGCCAGTCCAGTTTGTTGGTCTCGTCGCGGATCTGGTCGCGATGCAGCGCGACGCGGGCGACATAGTCACGGGCCCACGTCTCCGCGCGGCCGGCGGTGATGGTGCCGAAACCTTCGGGCTCGATGAACTCGACCCGGCCCGAATAGGGGAAGGTCTCTTCGGCGGGATCGACGATCTGCACCATCGTGCCATGCGCGCCTGACGACGACAGGCCCGCCAGCATTGCATGGATATCCGAGATCGGCGACCAGAAGTCCGACAGCACCACGATCTCCGCGAGAGACGACGGCACAAAGGACGGCGGCAGGCTCGCGCGAGCTGCATCGTCATGCAGCATCGCCTGCGCCATCTTGTCGATAACGCTGCGGCTGGCCGTCGGGTTCATCAGGCCGGGAATACCGACGCGCTCGCCGCCCTCGACCAGCAGTTCGGCCAGCGCGAAGGCGACGATCAGCGCGCGCTCCAGCTTGCTGTCGCGTGCGTTACGGGAGGCGAAGGCCATCGAGGGCGAGCGGTCCGGCCAGAGCCACACCGTGTGGGCGGCTTCCCATTCGTGCTCGCGGACATAGAGATGGTCGTCGCGCGCCGAGCGGCGCCAATCGACGCGCTGGGCCGGCTCGCCCGAGACGAAACGGCGGTATTGCCAGAAGCTTTCGCCGGCGCCGGCGCGGCGGCGGCCATGCAGGCCGTGGATGACGTTGGCAGCGATGCGGCGGGCCTCGAGCACCAGACGCGGCAATGAGGCGGCGAGCGTGCGGCTTTCACCATCGGCTCGACGTATTGCCAGGATCTCCTTTGTCTCGGCCTTGTCCGCTGCCGCCATCAACCGATCCGAGTCTTCAATTGCCGGATCACGTCCGGAATGGTGCGTCCTTCGGCGCGCGCCGAGAAGGTCAGCGCCATGCGGTGCTTGAGGATGGGCTCGGCGAGGTCGAGCACGTCGTCGACCGAGGGCGCGAGCCGTCCGTCGAGCAGCGCGCGGGCGCGCACGGCCAGCATCAGCGACTGGCTGGCGCGGGGACCGGGGCCCCAGGCGATCAGCTTGCCGGCTTCGCCGCCTTCGGGGCCGGGACGCGCCGAGCGCACCAGCGACAGGATCGCTTCGACCACGGAATCGCCGACCGGTAGCCGGCGCACCAGCCGTTGCGCTGAAATCAGCGCATCGGCCTGCATCGCGGCCTTGGCGAGCGTCTCCTCGGCGCCTGTGGTTTCGAACAGGATGCGCCGCTCGGCGTCGCGATCGGGATAATCGACGTCGATCTCCATCAGGAAGCGGTCGAGCTGCGCTTCGGGCAGCGGATAGGTGCCTTCCTGCTCCAGCGGGTTCTGGGTGGCGAGCACGTGGAACGGCTTCGGCAGATCGTGGCGTGCGCCGGCCACCGTGATGTGCTGCTCCTGCATCGCCTGCAGCAGCGCCGACTGCGTGCGCGGGCTGGCGCGGTTGATCTCGTCAGCCATCAAGAGCTGCGCGAACACCGGACCCGAGATGAAGCGGAATGCGCGCTTGCCGCTCGTGCTTTCGTCCAGTACCTCGGCGCCGAGGATGTCCGAAGGCATCAAGTCGGGCGTGAACTGGATGCGTTTGGCGTCCAGGCCGAGCGTGATGCCGAGCGTCTCGACCAGCTTGGTCTTGGCGAGGCCGGGCACGCCGATCAGGAGCGCATGGCCGCCGGACAGGATCGTCACCAGGGTGTTTTCGATCACACGATCCTGGCCGAAAATGACGGTGGCGATGGCGTCCTTGGCCGCGCGGATTTGTCCCGAGACCTGTTCCGCCGAGCGGACAATCACGTCCTCGAGTTTCTCAACGCTCTCCGCCATCCGCCGCTCCTGTTCTGACGTTCGCTTCGGATCGCAAACGTCGTGCCACGAACCCATGCTAAACTCGTGCAGAGTCCATGTATTCGCTCGATTAAACTATCCCCACATTATCGGGTTTTCGGGGTATGAACGGCATCACGATGTGGCGACCTGCCTTCCGTATCTAACCCCGGGAACCGGTGCTCGCATCCAACGTAGTCAAGCACCAATCGTGCCAAAACGGGGCGGTCAAATCTCAAGGCAAACCATGGCGAAGCAAGGGCAAAGCACAACCAACCTCGACGGCCTGACCGTCGCTGCGCGGGAGGCGACAAATGCGGCCCCTGCCGGAAAGGGGCTGCCCCCTGTGCACCTGTGGAATCCGCCGTTTTGCGGCGACCTCGACATGCGAATCGCATCCGATGGTACTTGGTTCTATATGGGGACGCCAATCGGCCGGCACGCGCTGGTGCGGCTGTTTTCGACGATCCTCAAGCGCGAGGACGGCAAGCACTTCCTGGTGACGCCGGTCGAGAAGGTCGGCATCCGGGTCGACGACGCGCCGTTTACGGCCGTGGAGATGGTGAAGGAGAACGATGCGAACGGCCGGCTGTTGCGCTTCCGCACCAATGTCGACGACTGGGTGCCGTGCGATGCCGCGCACCGGCTCCGCTTCGAGACGGCGGCCGATGGCGGGCTCACGCCCTATCTTCATGTTCGCGCCGACCTCTGGGCCAAGGTCACGCGCGCGCTGTATTATGATCTCGTCGATCTCGGCGAGGAGCGCGAGGTTGACGGCCAGGATATGTTCGGCGTCATGTCCGCCGGAGAATTTTTCCCGATGGCTGATGCCGAGCAGGTGAGGGCGGCGCTTTGAACGAGCCGATGCTGAAGATCACGCCGGCGGTGTCCGCGGCCGAATTCTTCAACCGCGCCAGCGCGCGGCTGACCTTCGACGTGCCGCCGGGCCTGATCGATCCCAACATCGTTCCGCCGAGCGGCGATCCCGGCACCGACCGCATGCTGGAGATCATCGCGCGCGAGCAGCCGGTGCGGCCCGCGGCGGTGCTGATCGGCATCGTCGAGCGCGAGGAGCCGATGGTGCTGTTGACGCAGCGCTCGGCCGATCTCAACGAGCATGCCGGCCAGATCGCCTTCCCCGGCGGCAAGATCGATGCGACCGACAAATCGCCGCTCGATGCGGCGCTGCGCGAGGCCGAGGAGGAAGTCGGGCTCGACCGCTCCTATGTCGATCCGATCGGCTATCTCGATCTCTACGGCACCGGCTTCGGTTTTCGCATCCTGCCGACGGTGGCGCGGGTGCGGCCGGGCTTCGCACTGACGATCAACCATTCGGAAGTGGTCGACGCCTTCGAGGTGCCGCTCGCCTTCCTGATGAACCCGGCCAACCACCAGGTTCACAGCAAGGAATTCCGCGGCATGGAGCGCTCCTACTACGCCATGCCGTATGCCGAACGTTACATCTGGGGCGCCACCGCGGGCATGCTGCGCGTGCTGTACGAGCGGATCTGCGCGTCATGATACGTCCGGTGCTGACGGAAATCGGCGTTTTCCTGATTCCGTTCGGCATCTATGTGCTGTTCCTGTTCGCCACGCGCTCCGCGGTGATGGCGCCGTCGTCATGGCCGATCCGGATGGTGGCGCAACTGGTATTGGGATCGCTGCTGCTGGTGGTCCTCAGCTTCATTTTGCTGGCGCATTTTTCCGGCGCGCCGCCGAACTCGACCTACGTCCCCGCGCATATCGAGAACGGCAAGTTCGTTCCCGGAGTCGAGAAATGAGCGTCACCACCAGTGCCGCCGATTTGAAATTCCTGCACAGCTTGCAGCGAATTCGAACCGGGAATTTCAAATCGACAAGCGGCACTGGCAAATCTTATTTTGCTAGTGCTCCTTTGACCCCGAAGTTCGCATAAGAGGGTGCCGTAAATGCCAGCGAACTTCGGGGTCGGAGCACTGGGTGATGCGCCCTGGCTGACATCGGGCGCGGCCGCCCGCGTGCTGCAGCTTCTCAATGGCGACGGCGAGGAAGCGCGCGCTGTCGGCGGCGCGGTTCGCAATGCGCTGATGAAGCTTCCGGTCGGCGAGGTCGATATCGCGACCACAGCCGTGCCGGACGAGGTGGTGCGCCGCGCCAAGGCTGCGGGCATCAAGAGCGTGCCGACCGGCATCGATCACGGTACGGTCACGCTGGTCGTAGATGGCGCGCCGTTCGAGGTCACGACCCTGCGCGAGGACACCGAGACCTTCGGCCGTCATGCCAGGGTTTCGTTCGGCCGCGACTGGATCGGCGATGCCAACCGGCGCGACTTCACCATCAACGCGCTGTCGGTCGGTCCCGATTGCGTCGTGCATGACTATGTCGGCGGGCTTGCCGACATCGCAGCCAGGCGGGTGCGCTTCATCGGCGAGGCCGGCAAGCGGATCGAGGAAGATTACCTGCGCATCCTGCGCTTCTTCCGCATGCACGCCGCCTTCGGCGCGGGCGAGATCGATCGATCAGGCTATCTCGCCTGCATCGGCGGCCGTGCCGGGCTTGAGACATTGTCCGCCGAACGCGTGCGGATGGAGATGCTCAAGCTGCTGCTCGCCGACGGCGCGGTAGGCGCGATGGATGCGATGTCCGACGGCGGCTTGCTGCAGACGATCGTCGGCGGCGTCACCTATAGCGGGCCGTTCGCCGCCATGATCGCCGCCGAGCATGTGCTCGACTTGAAGCCGGACGCGATGCGCCGGCTCGCCGCGCTCGCGGTCGCCGTCACCGAGGACGCGAAAAGGATCGCGACGCGGCTGCGGCTCTCCAATGCGGAAGCCAAGGCGCTCGACTCCATGGGCCATCGCTGGTGGCGGCTTGCCGGCATGGACGAGGCGCGCGCCAGGCGGCGGCTCTATCGGCTTGGCGAAGCCGCCTATCGCGACCGGCTGCTGCTCGCCTGGGCGCGCACGGGTGGCGATGATGAGAACTGGACCGGGCTGGCCCGACTGCCGGAGCGCTGGACCGCGCCGAAGTTTCCGCTCAGGGCTGCCGACTTCACCGCGCGCGGCGTCGCCGAAGGACCGGCGCTCGGCCATGTGCTGACGCTCGCCGAAGATGCCTGGCTTGCCGCGGATTTTCCGCTCGAGAGCCCCGCGCTGTCCGCGATCGCAGACCAGGCGATTGCACGCTTGAAGGGCGATTTGCGCTAGTGCGTGGATTTGACATTCGCTACGGTATATCCGCGATGCCATATAGCGAATGTCAAATCCAAAACGCACTAGAATCATATTTTTGCTAGTGTCCCTTTGGTTCTGACATTCGTAAACGAGTTAGCCGCGACATGATACGAA
Organism: uncultured Alphaproteobacteria bacterium; assembly: GCA_963732085.1. Lineage (GTDB taxonomy): Bacteria > Pseudomonadota > Alphaproteobacteria > Rhizobiales > Xanthobacteraceae > Bradyrhizobium. Next base: position 228,282 of record CAVSYJ010000007.1, read on the forward strand.
TGTCAGAACCGGGACACTAGTGAGCATCCTGTCCGGCTTCGCCGATATCTCGATCCTGCAACTTCTGCTCGTCGCTGTCGTTGCGATTTTCGCCGCGATCGTCGGCGGACTCGCCGGTTATGGCACCGGCGCGCTGATGCCGCTGGTGCTGGTGCCCCTGATCGGCGCCGAGCCCGTGGTGCCGATCATCGCGATCTCCGCGATCTTCGCCAATTTGAGCCGCGCGACAGCCTATTTCCGTTATGTCGATCGCCGCCGCGCGCTGATCGTGATTTTGGCGGCAGCCGTCACCACCGCACTCGGCGCTTACGGCTACACGCGCCTCAGCAGCGCCGGTGCGGCACTGGTGATCGGCACGATGCTGATCGCCAGCGTGCCGTTGCGGCGCGTGCTGCGCCGCCGCGCGGTGCGGATCGGCGACACTACACTTGCCGCCGGTGCAGTCGGTTACGGCGTCGTGGTCGGCGGCACCTCGGGCTCCGGCGTGATCCTGCTGTCGCTCTTGATGGCTTCAGGTCTCGAGGGCGCGGCCGTGATCGCGACCGACGCGGTGATCTCGGTCGTCACCAGCGTGATCAAGATTTCGGTGTTTGGGCTCGCCGGTGTCGTCACCGCACAGGTGCTCGCCTTCGCGCTTTTGATCGGCTGCATCGGCGTGCCCGGCGCATTCCTCGCCAAAGCATTCGTCGAACGCATGCCGGTGCACATCCACACCGCGATCCTTGATGTCGCCGTCGTCATCGGCGGACTGGTGATGATCTCGGCCGCGCTGCAGCAGTTGATGGTGCTTTAGTCTCAACGCCCCCGCTACCGATGCTCGATCTGTAGGGAACAGTAACCTTAGTTTCTGAAAAAAGGTCCGCTTTGTGACGCGCTGCAGACGTTCCCCGCTTTTTTGGCGCTTCGAACATCCGGCCTGCAGGGATATGATGCGCCTCCATGGATGGGAACGCAGCATGAGACGGCGGGATTTCATTGCTCTAGCGGTGAGCGCAACGTTGCCTGCCAGGTCCTGGGCCCAGCGAACGACCAAAATTCCGCGTGTCGGCGTGCTCTGGCATGCCGCAGATGCGGACGGCGAGTGGCCCTATTACGGCTGTCTGCTCGATGGGTTCGAAGAGCTCGGCTACGGCCGTGGAAAAATCGAGTTCATTCACCGTTTCCCCGACGAAAAGCCGGAGAAGTTTCAGAGCATGGCGGCCGAACTCGCGGCGCTCGCACCCAACGTGCTGGTGGGCGTCGGCGGTGCCGCGCCCTATGTCAAGAAAGCCACGTCGACCGTTCCGATAGTGTTCATGTATGTCGCCGATCCGATCGGAGCCAAGCTCGTCGAGAGCATCCGCCATCCGGGCGGCAACGCTACGGGTCTCACCAATTTCGGCCTCGAGCTTGTCGGCAAACGGCTCGAGTATCTCAAGGAGATCAATCCGCAGGTCACGAAGGTTGCCATGATGGTCAACCCCACCAACCCGATCTCCAATTTCTATATCGAGCAATCGAACGCCGCCGGTCCCAAGCTCGGACTGACCTGCAGGCCTTATAACGTCGGCACAGTCGACGGCATCGCGCCAGCTTTTGACGCCATGGTGGGCGACCGCATGGAGGCCGTTATCTTCAACGCTGAGAGCTTGTTCTATGTCGGCAGGAAGAAGATCGCGGAGCTTGCACTGGCGCGTAAATTGCCCTGCTGCGGCTATGTGAAAGAAGTGCTGGATGCCGGCGTGCTGATCTCCTATGGCGCGGATCAGCGCTTGATCGCGCGCCGCACCGCCTATTTCGTCGATCGCATCCTGAAAGGCGAAAGACCGGCGGACATGCCGGTTGAGCAGCCGACCGGTTTCCAGCTCTGCATCAACCTCACGACCGCAAAGGCGCTCGGGCTCACCATTTCTCCGGCACTGCTTGCGCGCGCCGACGAGGTCATCGAATGAGGCTGGCCAAATGGAGTGGATCAGAGCCGAGCGACAGTTGTGATGAACTTTGGGAGTACACCCGGGTCTACTGCTTGCCCGGCACCAGCTCCTTCAGCGAGCGGATGATGCGGTCGGGCTTCACCGTCGAGCCATCCGGCAGGCCGTCGCCATGGACGTCCATCCAGATCGCGTAGATGCCGAGCCGCTGCGGCGCTTGCACCTCCCATTCCAGATTGTCGCCGATCATCCAGGTGTCGGGCGCGGTGACGCCGAGCGCTTGCATGGCGTGCAGATAGGCGCGCTCATCGGGCTTGCCGAAGCCGTGCTCGCCCTCGATCTGGACGTGATCGAAGCGGTGCGCCAGCGCAAACCGCTCGACCTTGGCGCGCTGGGTCACGGCCGCGCCATTGGTGACCAGCGCGAGCTTGACGCCGAGCGCCTTGAGCTCATCGATCGCCTCATGCGCGCCGGGAAAGACGAACATCTCCTCCTCGCGATATCTGGTGAAGCGATCGGCGATGCGGGCCGCAAGATCGTCTGATAGAGGAGGGTGGCCGTTCGCGGCCAGCGCGGCGAAGCCGCCTTTTACCGACAAACGCCGCGCTTCATCGAGCTTCAATCGCCACGCCGGCTCGGCCGTCATCCAGAAATTGCGCGCGAAGGTCAGGACCGCGGCCGCGGCTTGTTGCGGCAGGACCGGCGCCAGCTCGTCGGCAAATTCGCCCGCGATGTGATGCCAGGCGATCTCCGGCCGGCCGTATGCCGACAGGATGGTGTCGTCCATGTCGATCAGCATCGCGCGCGGCAGCGTTGTCGTCACGGCCATTTCACCTCCGGCGGCATCGACGACAGGATGGAAGTCGACATTGCCGCCGGTCTTCAGCCCGAAAATGGTGCCGCGGTCGTAGAGCAAATTGAACTCGACATAGCGTCCGCGCCGGATCAGTTGCTCCTCGCGATCGTCCGCCGTCCAGGGGAGCGCGAAATTGCGCCGCACCAGTTCGGGATAGATGTTGAGGAAGCCGCGGCCGACCGCTTGGGTGAAGGCGAGGTCGGCATCCCAGTCGCCGCTGTCGTGCCAGTCGTAGAAGATGCCGCCGATGCCGCGCGCTTCCTTGCGATGCGGCAGATAGAAATAGTCGTCGCACCATTTCCTGTATTTCTCGTAAGGCGCAACCGCTGCATGGGCGTCGCAGGCGGCGCGCATCGCGGCGTGAAAGTCGAGTGAATCCTTGTCCTCCTGCGTGCGCCGCCGCTCCAGCACCGGCGTCAGATCGGAGCCGCCGCCGAACCACGATTTCGTCGTCACGACGAAGCGCGTGTTCATGTGCACCGCGGGGACGTTCGGATTGGCAGATGCGCGATCAGCGAAATGCCTGACGCCCAGAACCGCGGGTCGTCGGCCGCGCCCGGAATTTGCGCGCGGAATTCCGGGGCGAACTCGCCATGCACGGTCGAGCAGTGCACGCCGACCTTCTCGAACAGCCGGCCGCGCATCATCGACATCACCCCGCCGCCACCCGCCGCACCGGTATGGTCGGTGCGCTGCCATGGCGTGCGCTCGAACCGGCCCGGCGCGCCGCCGTAGAGCGCGTCCGGCGCCTCGTCCTCGAGCTGCTCGAAGGCCGCGCAGATGTCGTCGCGCAGCGCCTCGAACCAGCTGCGCGCCCGCTGCCTTGCGATGCTCGATGAGGTTCACGTCCATCAATTCATATCCTGTCGCGTCTGCCGTAACGCCTCGCCAACGACCATGGCCGCCGCCATCGCGACATTGAGCGAGCGCAGGTGAGGCTTCATCGGGATTTTCAGCCGCGCATCCGCGGCCGCCACCACCTCATCCGTCACGCCCACGGTTTCCCGTCCGAACAACAGGATGTCCGACGTGGCATAGCGAAAATCAAGATAGGAGACCGCGGCTTTGGTGGTGAACAGCAAGAGCCGGTAGCCTTCGCCGCGGCGCCATTGCTCGAATCGGGTCCAGGAATCGTGACGCATCCATGTCACCTGGTCGAGATAGTCCATTCCCGCCCGGCGGAAGGCGCGGTCGGAGACCGGAAAGCCCGCCGGCTCGATGATATGGGCCCGCACGTCGAGGCATGCGCAAAGCCGCAGGATGGTGCCCGCGTTCTGGGGAATGTCGGGCTGGAATAAAGCCAATTCCATCCTAGTGCTCCGTTTCCGAAGTTCGCCACACGTTGCGGCAAATCTCAATGCGAACTTCGGAAACAAGGGAGCACTAGCAACTATTTGATTCCAGTGCGGCTTTGAATTTGAAATTCCTGAACGGAGCTTGCGGCAACCGCTGCAGGAATTTCAAATTCGCCGCACTGGTCGTGTCTCCGGAATGTATGCATAAAACAACGGTCTGGACGGATTTAGTGCATTGCACGTGGGCTGGCGGATAGTGGGCTTGCGCTCTTTCGGCAAGGGTGCCAATAGAACGATTCTGGACTGCTTGTTTGGCCTCCATCCGCCGAAAAAGCCGGTCTTCTGCCGCCGCGGGGGTCGCGGGCGCCGGCATCTATCCCGTTGACGTCTGGGGCGTCTTTCGGGACGGTTCCACCGGCTGCGAGCTTGGGAAAGGGTTTGGAATCGTGACGACAACGTCTTCGGCGGACCATCCGACACGCCGTGATTTCCTTTTCGTTGCAACAGGCGCCGCCGCCGGCGTCTCGCGGTTTGGCCGCGCTCTGGCCCTTCGTCTCCCAGATGAATCCGGACGCCTCGACGATCGCGGCCGGCGCGCCGATCGAGGTCGATCTGACCCCGATCGCGGACGGTCAGGACATCAAGGTGTTCTGGCGCGGCAAGCCGATCTACATCATGCACCGGACCAAGAAGCAGATCGATGAGGCCCAGAAGGTCCCGCTCGGCGACCTCAAGGACCCCGCCACCGATCAATCCCGCGTCAAGGACGGCCACGACCAGTGGCTGGTCGTGATCGGCATCTGCACCCATCTCGGCTGTATCCCGATCGCGCATGAGGGCAATTACGACGGCTTCTTCTGCCCCTGCCACGGCTCGCAATACAACTCCTCCGGCCGTATCCGCCAGGGACCGGCGCCCGCCAATCTGGCCGGTGCCGCCCTACGCCTTCGCTTCCGACACCAAAATCCAGATCGGCTGAAGCCGGACCTCTCCGGATTTCACGCCTCGTTTCAGCTTCCTCAGGATCGCATCATGAGCGGACCCTCCGACTTCCAGCCGAGCCATCCAGCCTTGCAATGGCTCGAACGGCGCCTGCCGATTCTTGGCCTCATGCATTCCTCGTTCGTGGCGTATCCGACGCCGCGCAACCTGAACTACTGGTGGACCTTCGGCGCCATCCTGTCCTTCATGCTCGGCATCCAGATCCTGACCGGCGTGATCCTGGCGATGCATTACACGCCGAACTCCGATCTCGCGTTCAAGTCGGTCGAGTGGCTCGTGCGCGACGTCAATTACGGCTGGCTGCTTGCGCAACATGCACGCCTCCGGCGCGTCGATGTTCTTCTTCGCGGTCTACGTCCACATGTTCCGCGGCCTGTATTACGGGTCGTACAAGGAGCCGCGCGAGGTGCTGTGGATCCTCGGCGTCATCATCTATCTGTTGATGATGGCGACCGGCTTCATGGGCTACGTGCTGCCGTGGGGCCAGATGAGCTTCTGGGGCGCCACCGTCATCACCAACCTGTTCTCGGCGATCCCCTACGTCGGCGACAGCATCGTCACTCTGCTGTGGGGCGGCTATTCCGTCGGCAACCCGACGCTGAACCGCTTCTTCTCGCTGCACTACCTGTTGCCGTTCCTGATCGCGGGCGTCGTGGTGCTGCACGTCTGGGCGCTGCATGTCGCCGGCCAGAACAATCCTGATGGACTCGACATCAAGACCGACAAGGACTCGGTGCCGTTCACGCCGCATGCGACCATCAAGGACATGTTCGGCGTCTCGGTGTTTCTGCTGCTGTACGCCTGGTTCATCTTCTACATGCCGAACTATCTCGGCGACGCCGACAACTACATCCCGGCCAATCCCGGCGTGACGCCGGCGCACATCGTGCCGGAGTGGTACTACCTGCCGTTCTACGCGATCCTGCGCTCGATCCCGAACAAGCTCGCCGGCGTGATCGCGATGTTCTCCGCGATCATCGTGCTGGTGTTCCTGCCCTGGCTCGACAGCGCCAGGACGCGGTCCTCCAAGTATCGTCCGCTCGCCAAGCAGTTCTTCTGGATGTTCGTCGTGGTCTGCATCCTGCTCGGCTATCTCGGCTCGCAGCCGCCGGAGGGCATCTACGTGATCGCCGGCCGCATCCTCACGGTCTGCTACTTCGCCTACTTCCTGATCATCCTGCCGCTGCTCTCGCGGATCGAGACGCCGCGCGCGGTGCCGAACTCGATTGCGGATGCGGTGCTGGCGAAGGGCGGCAAGATTGCGGCCGCGCTCGTCGCCGTGATCGTGGCCGGCGGTCTCGTGATCGGCAGCGCAGGCCAGGCGCGTGCCGAGGAGGCTGCCAGCCCGCCCGCGCAGAAGTGGTCGTTCTCGGGTCCGTTCGGCACCTACGATCGCGGCTCGCTGCAGCGCGGCCTGAAGATCTACAAGGAAGTCTGCTCCAACTGCCACTCGCTGAACTACATCGCGTTCCGCAACATCGCCGAACACGGTGGTCCCGGCTATTCCGAGGCGCAGGCCGCGGGGCTGGCTGCCGAGTACAAGATCAAGGACGGCCCGAACGACCAGGGCGAGATGTTCGACCGGCCCGGCCGGCCGGCCGACTATTTCCCGGCGCCGTTCCCGAACGAGCAGGCGGCCCGCGCCGCCAATGGCGGCGGCCTGCCGCCCGACCTGTCGCTGATCACCAAGGCGCGCGGCTATGAGCGTGGCTTCCCGTGGTTCATCTTCGATTTCTTCACCCAATACCAGGAGCAGGGCCCGGACTATGTCGACGCGATCCTGCAGGGTTTTGAGGACAAGCCGCCGGCGGGCGTGACCATCCCCGACGGCTCCTACTACAACAAGTATTTCCCCGGCCATTCCATCAAGATGCCGAAGCCGCTGTCCGACGACCAGGTGACCTTCGACGACGGCTCGCCGGCGACGGTTGCGCAATATGCCAAGGACGTCACCACCTTCCTGATGTGGGCCGCCGAGCCGCACATGGAGGAGCGCAAGAAGATGGGCCTGATGGTGTTCGTGGTGCTGCTCATCCTCGCCGGCATGATGTACTTCACCAAGAAGAAGGTCTGGGCCGACGCGCACTGAGATGTGACGGCAATTATGAAATGCGAAAAGCCCCCTGACGGGGGCTTTTTTGTTGGTTCGTCATTGCGGGCGCGCAGCGACGAAGCCATACCAGCCGCGGGACGCTGGATTGCTGCGCTTCGCTCGCAATGACGATCGGACGCATGCCAAAATAGCCTCACCCAACAAAACCGTCGGAGGAACCATGGGCACCATCATCACCTTCAAGCGTCCGGACGGCAAGGACGCCTCCGGCTATCTCGCCAACGCGGCGCGCGGCGATGCGCCCGGCGTCGTGGTGATCCAGGAATGGTGGGGCCTGCAGGACCAGATCAAGGGCATGTGCGACCGCTTCGCGCGGGCCGGCTTCGATGCGCTGGCGCCCGATCTCTACAAGGGCAAGGTGGTGCCGTATCACGACACGGACGCCGCCGGCAAAGAGATGAACTCGCTGGACTTCATGGATGCCACAACGCAGACGGTGCGCGGCGCCGCGCAATATCTCGCGCGCAACGGCGCCAAAGTCGGCCTCACCGGCTTCTGCCTCGGCGGCGCGGTGACCATCATCGGCGCGACGAAAATTCCGGAGCTGACCGCGGGCGTGGTGTTCTACGGCATTCCGCCGGAGCAGGCGGCCAAGCCCGCGGACGTGCGGATTCCGCTGCAGGCGCATTTCGCCAGCAAGGACGACTGGTGCACGCCGGCCGCGGTCGATGCCTTCGAGAAGGCGATGAAGGCGGCAAACAAGTCGCTCGACATCCACCGCTACGACGCCGAGCACGGCTTCGCCAACGAGCAGCGCATGTCGGTGCACGATCGCAAATGCGCCGAGCAGGCCTGGGGCCGCGCGACGGAGTATTTCAGGAAGCATCTGGGGTGAGAGTTTTCGTCATTGCGAGCGAAGCGAAGCAATCCATTTTCCCGCTTGTGGCGCTATGGATTGCTTCGTCGCTTCGCTCCTCGCAATGACGGGCGCTACTGCTTCACCTCATCCCACCAGGCGCACGTCCCCGACATCAGTCTGTAATTGCCGTCCATCACCTGCACCGGCGCGCGCAGGCCTTCGCGCGCTGCGTTGAGCCGCATGTCGCGCGCGACCGCGCGGTCCTTCTCGGGCAACCAGACCCGCTCATGGCCCCACAGGCTCGGGCCGTGATGCATTTCGATCGGTTGCCAGTCCGCGTCGAGCTCGCGGCCGCCCCAACCGCATTCGACCATGAAGGACGACGGCGTCTTGGCGTAGAACGACGTCATGAAATCGTTGGTGTGCCGTCCCAGCGTCACGCCGATCCGGTCGGGCTCGCCGAGCGCGACGTCATAGGCCTGGCCGACGTCGTCGAGCGAGAACAGCTCCACCATCATGTGGTGCATGCCGCTCTTGCCGGTCTCGATCAGCGCCAGCGAATGATGCCGCGGATTGACATGGAAGAAATAGGCGCGGAACGGCTTCTCGATGTAATCGGAGAGGCGGAAGCCGAGCACCTCGACATAGAACTTCATCACCGGCTCGATGTGTTCGACCGTGAGCACGATGTGGCCGAGACCCAAAGGTCCGGTGCGGAAGCCGGAAATCGAGCGTCCCGGGCTGAACGGCGTGTCGTCGATTTCGGCGCCATGGAAAGCTTCGAGCCGGTTGCCGTCGGGATCATGGAAGGAGATCAGGCCAGTGACGCGCCGCGCGTCCGCAAGCGCCTTCGGCTCGGCGGTGACGGCGACACCGGCGCTTTCGAGTTTCGCCGCGAGCGCATCGAGCGCGGCGGCGTCCGCGACCTCCCAGCCGAAGAAGCGTGCGCCGTCGCCCATCGCGCGGTCGATCACGACGCGCTGCTTGCGGTCATCCATCCGGAACGCGAGCAGGGAGTTGCCGCGCTCGACCGCCTGGAAGCCGAGCAGGGAGGTGCCGAACTGCCGCCAGTCGTCGAGCTTGTCCGACCCGAACCCGGCATATCCGAGAGCTCTCAGCATGGCGGCCTCCTGTGTTCGCTCCGTCCCCGAAGGCGAAATCCTACCCCTATTTTCGCCTCCGTCCATGGCTCGCACACCCTTGACGGCGCAGGCCTGCCATGGTGTCTACCTCAGTCATGAGCACCGTGAACCCGTCCCGTCGTTGGTGGCGCACCTCTTAGAAGAGGTGGCCGGTGCGATTTTGCTTTGATTTCAATCGTTCAGGGGCCGCCATCGCAGGCGGCTTTCCTTTGTCCTGTGTGGCGTTCCCTCTGCAAGTTTCGTAAGAGGAACACATGAACAGGACGGTCTTTTCGCTTCCCGAACGCAGCGAGTTCACGACAGCCAGCGGGCTTACGATCCTGCGCACGGTCGAGCATTTCCAGGGCAATGCCAACCGGCTCGACGCGCTGATCGACCTGCTCGACCGCCGCCGCGGCGTGGTGCTGTCCTCGGGCACCACGGTGCCGGGCCGCTACGAGAGTTTCGACCTCGGCTTTTCCGATCCGCCGCTGGTGCTGGAGACCAACGGCGTCGACTTCGCGCTATCGGCGCTGAATGCGCGCGGGCAGGTGCTGATCGCCTTCCTCGGCGATACCTTGCGCGAGCCCTGCGTCGTGATGTCGGAGAAAAGCGCAACGCGTCTCGCCGGCCATGTCGTGCGCGGCGAGGCGCCGGTCGACGAGGACCAGCGCACCCGCCGCGCCAGCGTGATGTCGCTGGTGCGCGATCTCGTGCGGGTGTTCGCGTCCAACGATGACGGGATGCTCGGCCTGTTCGGCGCGTTCGCCTACGATCTGGTGTTCCAGATCGAGGATATCGTGCAGAAGCGGCCGCGCGAGCAAGACCAGCGCGACATCGTGCTCTACGTGCCGGATCGCCTGCTCGCTTACGACCGGGCCACCTCGCGCGGTGCGCAATTGAATTATGATTTCACCTGGAAGGGCAAATCGACCGCGGGCCTGCCGCGCGAGATCAGCCGAAAGCCTTTACGCCAAGACGTCGCGCCAGGGTTTTGCCGACCACGCGCCCGGCGAATACCAGGCGACGGTGGAGACCGCGCGCGCGGCCTTTGCCCGCGGCGATCTGTTCGAGGCGGTGCCGGGCCAGCTGTTCGGCGAGCCCTGCGAACGCTCGCCCGCCGAAGTGTTCCAGCGGCTGTGCCGCATCAACCCGTCGCCCTATGGCGCGCTGATGAATCTCGGCGATGGCGAATTCCTGGTGTCGGCCTCGCCCGAGATGTTCGTGCGCTCCGACGGCCGTCGCGTCGAGACCTGTCCGATCTCGGGCACGATCGCGCGCGGGCGCGACGCGATCGGCGATGCCGAGCAGATCCGTCAGCTCCTGAACTCGGAGAAAGACGAGTTCGAGCTCAACATGTGCACCGACGTCGACCGCAACGACAAGGCGCGGGTCTGCGTGCCCGGTACCATCAAGGTGCTGGCGCGGCGGCAGATCGAGACCTACTCCAAACTGTTTCACACCGTCGATCATGTCGAGGGCATGCTGCGCCCGGGCTACGACGCGCTGGACGCGTTCCTCACCCACGCCTGGGCGGTGACGGTGACCGGCGCGCCGAAACTGTGGGCGATGCAGTTCGTGGAGGATCACGAGCGCTCGCCGCGGCGCTGGTATGCCGGCGCGATCGGCTGCGTCAATTTCGACGGCAGCATCAACACCGGGCTGACCATCCGCACCATCCGCATGAAGGACGGGCTTGCCGAGGTTCGGGTCGGCGCGACCTGTCTTTTCGATTCGGACCCGGCCGCGGAAGATCGCGAATGCCAGGTCAAGGCGGCGGCGCTGTTCCAGGCGCTGCGCGGCGATCCGCCAAAACCGCTGTCGGCGTTCGCGCCGGACGCCACCGGTTCGGGCAAGCAGGTGCTGCTGATCGATCATGACGACAGCTTCGTGCATATGCTGGCGGATTATTTCCGCCAGGTCGGCGCCAGCGTCACCGTGGTCCGCTACGTGCATGCGCTGTCGATGATGAAGCAGCGGAATTGGGATCTGCTGGTGCTTTCGCCGGGTCCCGGCCGGCCGGAGGATTTCAAGATCGCGTCCACCATCGATGCCGCGCTGGAAAAGAAGCTGCCGATCTTCGGCGTTTGCCTGGGCGTGCAGGCGATCGGCGAATATTTCGGCGGCCAGCTCGGCCAGCTCGGCCAGCCCGCGCATGGCCGGCCGTCGCGCGTGCAGGTGCGGGGCGGGCGCTTGATGAAGAGCCTGCCGAACGAGATCGTGATCGGCCGCTATCACTCGCTCTATGTCGAGCGCGATTCCATGCCCGACGTGCTCGACGTCACCGCCTCGACCGAGGACGGCGTTGCGATGGCGATCGAGCACAAGACGCTGCCGGTCGGTGGCGTGCAGTTTCACCCGGAATCGCTGATGTCGCTCGGCGGCGAGGTCGGTTTGCGGATCGTCGAGAATGCGTTCCGGCTGAATGTCAATTGAAGAGGGGCCTGATGACTTTCGATCATCGATTTGAAGGACAGCGTTCGCACCATCCCGGATTATCCCAAAAAGGGCATCCTGTTCCGCGACATCACCACGCTGCTGGCGGACGCGCGTTCGTTCCGCCGCGCGGTCGACGAACTGGTGCATCCCTGGGCCGGATCGAAGATCGACAAGGTCGCCGGCATCGAGGCGCGCGGCTTCATTCTCGGCGGTGCGGTCGCGCATCAGGCCTCGGCCGGCTTCGTGCCGATCCGCAAGAAAGGCAAGCTGCCGCACACCACCGTGCGCATCGCCTATTCGCTGGAATACGGCCTCGACGAGATGGAGATGCATGCCGACGCCGTGCAGGTGGGCGAGAAGGTGATCCTGGTCGACGATCTCATCGCGACCGGCGGCACCGCGGAAGGCGCGGTCAAGCTGCTGCGCCAGATCGGCGCCAACGTGGTCGCCGCCTGCTTCATCATCGACCTGCCGGACCTCGGGGGCGCGGCCAAGCTGCGCGCCATGGACGTGCCGGTGCGCACGCTGATGGCGTTCGAGGGGCATTAAACTCGTCATGCCCGGCCTTGAGCCGGGCATCCACGTCTTTGGCGCTTTCTGAAAGAAAGACGTGGATGGCCGGGTCATAGGCGAGCGGAAGCGACGCCGTTCTTCGAACGGCTATGCCCGGCCATGACGAAAAAGACAGAACTACCGCGGCGGCGCGTTGCGGGGATCGTCAGCCTTGTCGACATAGGTGATATCGAACGGGCCCGTGCCATGGACCTGGATCACCGACGGGCTGGTCGCGACCGCGTAGTGGTTCATCTTGGCGGGCGCCTCGGCGTAGCCGCCGGCGGTCAGCACCGTGCCCTTCTTCGGGTCGAGCTTGTCGCCCATGCCGAGCAGGAGCTTGCCGGACAGCACGGTGACGGCCTCGGTGGTCGGATGGCTATGCGCGGGGATCTGGTAGCCGGCCGGCAGCCGCAGGCGGACGGTATAGGGTCCGGCTTTCGAGGGATCGCCCGACAGGACGAACCACTGCGCGCCCGGCGGCAGGGAATTCGGCGCGCCGGTGAACTTGATCTGCGAGGCGTTGATGGGCGCCGCCATGTCTTCGGCGAGCGCGACATTCGCGGTGGCGAGAAGCAAAGCGAGGCCGAGTATTCTCAAACGCATGGGTCCCTCCTGAAAATTGGGCTCATTCATAGTGAGCGGGTGGAGGGTCAGTCAAGGAGGGGCGCTAACTCGCGAGATCACTTGTCGCCGCAGCCTCTCGCTCCTCGGGCACGGAAATGACGACATCGCCGCCCTCGACCGCCACCTTGATCTTGCGCAGGCGCGCCCTGGGGTTGCCCGGATGAATGCCGGTGCGGATATCGAACTCGAAACCGTGCCAGGGGCAGACGATGTGCAGCTTCGTCTTGGAGAACGCCATGCCCTTGCTGGTCTTGTCCTCGGCGATGACCTCCTCGACCTTGGCGATCATCTTGCCCTGACAGACCGGCCCGCCCATGTGCGGGCACAGATTGAGATAGGCATAGAACTCGCCGTCGAGCTTGAACACGCCGACCTCGAAATTGCCGAAGCCGACGATCTTGCGGCCGGGATCGGAGAACTCCGAGGCCGCGCCGATATTCACCTCACGCATGCGCTGCATTCCTATCGCTTTTCCCGGTTGAACCACATCGACACGTCCCAGAGATTGAGGCCCACGGCGCGGATCAGCGCGCTCACGGTCACCACGATGTCGGTCGGCGTGACCGCGGTCGGGCGCCACCACCGCGGGCGGCGCATCGCCTTCGGCCTTCGCCGCATAGAGCCGCACCGCCGCCGTCATCACCCGTGCGAGTTCGGCATCGGAGACGCCGTCGAGTTGGCCTGAGGCAAGCGCGCGCTCGGCCGCGTCGACGAAGTCGCCGCCGAGCGCGCCCGCGCGCGGTCTCGCGCTCCACCGCCATCAGGACACGCCCGGCCGCGCGGCCAGCACGTCCTTGGCCTTCGGCCGCTTGCGCTTGACTTCGAGATTGAAGGCGCGCGCGGCGTTGAGCCCGAGGATGTTGCGCTTGGCCTGTTCGTTCAGGAACGGCAGGGTCGTGATCGTGCTCGGCGCGTCGAAATCCCAGTGCGGCCAGTCCGACGCATACATCAATTGCGTCTCGGCGTTGAACGCCTCCATCGTCGCCTGCAGCAGCTTCGGGTTGGTCTTCTCCATCGGCTGGCTGGTGTAGAACATGTCGCGCATGTACTCGCTCGGCAGCCGCTTGAGCAGCGGCGCCTCGCAGGAGCGCATCTGGTACTCGTGGTCGAGCCGCTGCATCAGATAGGGAATCCAGGCGAGCCCGCTCTCCACCCACATCACCTTCAGCTTCGGGAAACGCTCCGGAATGCCGTTGATGATCCAGTTGGTCATGTGGATCAGGTTGTAATGCACGAACGACAGCGCGTGCATCGAGATGAAGCGATTGAGCTGCAGGAACGACGGGTCGTTCCAGTTGAAGCCGGAGTGGAACGCGAACGGCTTTCCGGTCTCCTCCATCATCGCGTACAGCTTCATGTAGGCGTTGTGATGCACCGGCTTGTTGCGGGTCGAGCAGACGGTAAAGCCGATCACGCGGTCGTTGTCGGCGAAGCGCTCGACCTGCTCGACGCAGGCTTCCGGCGTGTTGAACGGCAGATAGAGCAGGCCCTTGAGGCGGTCGTCCTCGGGCAGGATGCGCTCGACCAGCCATTTGTTGTAGGCGCCGCCGAGCGCGGCCTCGAGTTCGTCCTGCGGATGCATGCCGAGCGAGAGCATCGGCGTCGGAAACACGATCTGGTAGTCGAGGCCGAGCGCGTCCATGGCGCGCCGCGCCAGCTGGACGAAGCGGTGCGAGCCACCCTTCTCGGTCGGCTCGAGCAGCCCCTGCTGATGCGGGATGCGGCCATAGAGATGCTGGTGCAGGATGCCCGGCTGATGGTTGAGCAGCGAGTGGTTCTCGTTGCCGGGGCGGGCCGCATTGGCCTGGCCCATCTGGCGGATCACGTCGTTGTCGATCAGCGCGAGGATTTCCGGCCAGAACGACGTCTCGCGAGACATGCGCGTCCATGTCGACCAGGAAATAGTCCTCGTGGTTTTCGGCCTGCCGCGTGGCATGCGCGAGGATGTCGCGCGTGTCGGTCTGCATGGTGATTTCGGACAGTTCACGGAACTGTTGCGGCGTTCGCTCGAGCATCGCGTATCTCCTTCTATTCGGCCGCGTGCAGCGTCGGCGGGTGTTTGCCCGCCGCGAGCTGCTTTGCGTAGACGTCCTGCCATTCACCCTTGTCGTCACTGACGAAATAGCCCGCGCGCGCGCCGCGATAGATATTGGCGTCGTCGGCGCCCGGCGGCAGCGTGCCCTGGTCGCGCAGCGCGCGCGCCGCCATCAACAGCCGGCGGCGGGTGCGGGTGATCATCTGGTCGGATGGGGCGAGGTGCTCCCATTCATGGTCGACGACCGGCCCCATGCTTTCGGTGATCGCCTGGTCCTGCAGATGCACGCCGTCGATGCCGCTGTAGATCGCGCCGTTCTGCTGCGCTGTGCGGTCGATCTGCCAGTCGTTGGACGGATTGGCCGCCATCCGGAAGCGGCCGAGCCAGTCCGACGTGTTGGGCAGAAGCCTGTCGCTGCGTCCGGTGCCGCCGATCGGGCGTGCCGTCCTTGTAGGCCGGCTGCGGCAGCGACATCGCCGTGATCGCCTTCTTCCACCAGATGAACACGTACATGGTGTGGGTGTCGTCGAGCGGCACCCAGCCGCGCGCATGCATGTGGCTGGAAAATTCGCCGTTCGGCGCCTGGGTCCAGAACGGAAACAGGAAATTGCCGACGCGGTAGTAGGTGCTGTCGGGGCCGGCCGGACGGTAGCCGGCATATTGCGTGCCCCAGGGCACTTCGCGGTGGTGATAGCGCGGCGCGCGGTCGGTGATGGTGTAACGCAGCGGCTCGTTCTCGGCGAGCTCGTCGGGGTCGACATGGCCGGCGTGCAGAATAGCCGAAATGCGAGGT
Source organism: uncultured Alphaproteobacteria bacterium (assembly GCA_963732085.1). GTDB lineage: Bacteria > Pseudomonadota > Alphaproteobacteria > Rhizobiales > Xanthobacteraceae > Bradyrhizobium. Next base: position 243,824 of record CAVSYJ010000007.1, read on the forward strand.
GTCGATCTCGCCTTCCAGCGCCTGCAGGAAATTGCATTCGCGCTGGATCAATTTGACGCCGATTTCGTCCGCGGGCATGTCGAGGATTTCGAAGCCCGGCAGCGGCGGCGCTTCGGCGCGCGCGCCCATATAGACCCAGACCACGCCGGCGCGCTCGACCGTGCGATACGCCTTCGCCTTGACTTTTTGTTTGAAATCCGGCGGCGGCACGCTCGGCATGTCCACGCAATTGCCTGACACGTCGAACTTCCAGCCGTGATAGATGCAGCGCAGCCCGCTCTCCTCGTTGCGTCCGAGGAACAGCGAGGCGCAGCGATGCGGGCAGCGGTGATCCATCACCCCGACGCGGCCTTCAGAGTCGCGAAACGCGATCAGCTTCTCGCCGAGCAGCATCAGGCGGATCGGCGGCCCGTCCTTGACCAGCTCCGACGACATCAACGCGGGGAGCCAGTAGCTGCGCATCAGTTCGCCCATGACCGTGCCCGGGCCGACGCGCGTCAGTTCCATCCCGTCCTTGGCCGTCGTCATGTCTTTCTCCCCTGTGCTCAGGGACCGGAAGCCGCGACTGTGATTTGTGTGGGGAAGGGTGCCATATCGGGCTGATATTGTCGACGGCTCGGCGAAGCCGATTGCACGCGTTATTCGATGACCTCATCTGCGATTGAGAGCACATCGGGCGGGATGTTGAGGCCAAGGTTGGCCGCGGTTTTCGTATTGATGACCAGTTCGAACTTGGTGGGCTGCATCACCGGCAGGTCGGCGGGATTGGCGCCCTTGAGAACGCGACCGGCATAGACGCCGACGTTGCGATACAGGTCCTGCAGATCGATACCATAGCTCATCAAGCCGCCCAGACTGGCAAATTCGCGCAAACTGTAGATCGCCGGTACGGCGTACCGCGCGGCCAACGTCACCAACCTGTCTCGGTGGGTGACGAACAGCGTGTCCGCGGCGACGACGAGCCCCGCAATTTTCTCCTGCGCGACGGCTGCGAAAGCGGCATCGATCTCCGGGTCGGTGCGCGCGCTGAAGCTGCGCAGCTCCACGCCGACGAGGCGTGCCGCTTCCTGCATATCCTTTAATTGCTGCGCCGCCGCCGGAAAGTCGGGGTTCATGAGGACGCCGAGTGTCTGTGCCCGCCGCACAAGCTCGTGCAGCAGGCCGAGCCGTTTGGCTTCCAGTGTGCCATTGATGCCGCTGACCCCGGTGATGTTGCCGCCAGGCCGGTTCAGGCTTTCGATCAGACCGCGTTCAACCGGATCACCAACGAATACGGCGACGATTGGGATCGTCGATGTTGCGGCCTTGGCGGCCAGTACGGCGGGCTCGCCTCCGACTGCTACGAGCACGTCGACCTGCCTGCTCACGAGTTCGGTTGCCAGCATGGGCAGCTTGGCGTACTCACCCAAAGCCCAGCGATATTCGACCGCAAGATTTTGACCCTCGGTTGCGCCGGTTTCTCCCAATCCACGACGAAACGCGGCCACGAGATGTGCGCTCTCGTCCGGCGACCGCGGGCTGAGAAACCCGATCAGCGGCATCGGCGATTGCTGCGCGAGGCCTGCCGTCTGCCATGCAGCCATGGCGCCGCCGAGTGCGAAGAAGAACTCTCGCCGCTTGATATTCGCCGCTGACATGAAGGGAACTGTAACGGCTCGACACGGATGCTGGAAGGGCGCGCGTCGAAAGGTCGCCCGAGAAACGTCGGCAACGCCGGCACGTGAGAGATCCAGTTCTATGCGCTGGCGAGGGAAATAGCTCGTGCTGCGGTCGCCCGCCGCGTCCCTGGTCAGCCACGCCCTTTGCGATGCGATAGTCGATGTCGCGCAGCGCCGTATGCTGCGAGCACCTAAGGCTCTCAACCGGACCGCCTTCGGCCGGCAAGTCCTGCAAATATGGAGAAGAACAGTACGTTGTAGAGAATGCCAAACAGGATTTGGACGCAGACGACGAGCTTTGCCCATCCGGACTTCGGCAATATGTCTCCATAACCGGTCGTCGTCATGGTCACGATGCTGAAATAGAGCGCGTCGCCCAGACCGAGATCGGCCGAGAACGCGCCCTGGACGTGGCGCGCGATGTAGACGTACACGACCGAGAAACAGAACGCGGCCAGGACGTAGGCAGCCAGGACGTCCAGCAGGATTCTCCAGACCGGCGTGCGCTCCAGATATTGGCTGCTGTCGCGGCCGTAAATGCCCCGGATGGAGATGAAGATGCGCCAGATCAGATAGAACCAGATGATGAAGAAGCCGGTCCTGGCGGAATCGCCGATATAGGTCGTCAGCGGAGTTTCGGGAAAAATATGGGGAACACCCGCCTCGACCAACACGCCGGCCAGGCTGTAGACGATGACGAGCGGTCCGATGATCCCGAACCAGTACCGCAGTCGAATGTGGCGTTCCTCTCGCATGATCTGTCCGCGAAGCGTCGTTTATGCCGGGCCGTGCACCCCCGGCGGCATCACATAGAGGGTCATTGCGAATATCGCGTAGATCAACAGCAGCAAGACGCCGATGAACCACGCCGAGCGTCCGCCGTTGGTGATAAATCCTGCGGTGATCGCGGCAATCATCATCATGACGATGGCGCCAGGCCAGAACCGAAGATCCATCGGTTTCGGGCCGACCACATAGCTGAGCAGCACGAGGACCGGCGCGACGAACAGCGCGATTTGGGAGGCGCTGCCGAGTGCGATGCTGACGCTCATGTCGAGGCGATCCCGGCGCGCGGCGGAAAAGGCCACGGCCATCTCGGCGGCTGCGCCGACGAGCGCCACGACGATGAAGCCGACGAAGGCGGGGCTCATGCCGAGCGTCTCGGCTGCCTTCTGCACCAACTCGACGAATATTTCGCTCACCAGCGCAACCAGGATCGTGACGACGATCAGGGTCGCCACGGCAACTCCGATCGGCAAGGCAACTCCGCCCGCTTCGCCATGACCGGCGCTCGCGAATAATTCCTTGTGGGTCTTCAGCGAAAACAACAGGCCGAGGCCGTATGCGGCGATCAGCAGGATCGAAAGGCCCACGCTGATTTTCTGCGCCATCGTATCGGCTCCCGCCAGATCCAGGCCGGCGATCGCAGCCGGCGAGATCAGCGCGATGGTTGCCATCAGCAACAGCGCCGAATACAGCCTCGCCCCGAGCCGGTTGAATTCCTGGACACGGTGCCGGAGTCCGCCCAGCAGAAACGACGCTCCGAGCATGAACAGGGTGTTGGTGACGATCGCGCCGGCGATGGAAGCCTTGACGAGCATGTATTGTCCGGCGTGAAGCGCGGTCACGGCGATGATCAGTTCGGTGAGATTGCCGAGCGTGGCATTGAGGAGCCCGCCGATGGCGTCGCCGGTTCTTTCGGCCACCAATTCGGTGGCATGGCTGAGCAGCGCGGCAAGCGGCACGATGGCCACGACCGCCAATGCAAACAGCAGCGTGTGCGCGTCGGGGGCGATCCGCTCGGCCGCGATCACGACCGGCACGAAAATCAGCAGCCAGAGCAGGGGGCTTTGCCGGATTTCCTTCAGCAGGAGGTTCATGTTCGATGCCCCGGGGTGATGTGGTCCGACTGCAGGGGATTATTCTCCGCATTCTATGCGGAGAATAGACCTTTATTCGCCGCGGACGCGCCCGACGGGCAAAACAGTTGCGCGATTTTCGCGGTGCAACCGTAATTTGACCGGCTCCAAACCGCCCAAAATTTCGAGGGACGAGAATGATGCATCACCCGGACGCTATCAGCGCCGCGGGAATGCGGACGCTTACCCTCTTGGCTGTTTGAAATCTGAATCGGGACGCGCACTTCTCTTCACCCTCCAGGGGTGGGTGGCAGCTCTCCGCGCGCAGATCCTCACCCCCGCTGCATAATAAAACTCAGCTCGAGATCGCGGAGCACGGTGTAATTCCGCCGGATCCATTGGTGCAGCTCGGTCGAGGAGTCTTTCTCCTGCCGCAGATAATCGGTGAACGAGAAATTCAGCCGGTCGACATAGGTCTTCAGGAACGTCGGCAATGCCGGGATGCGCAGCACGCGGCCGCGCTCCATCGTGTCAGGCAATTCGCCGCGCACGACATGCTCGTTGTCGACGATGACGAGATTTTGCGGCGGGACCTGCTGCCGCAACATGTCATGGCCGCGCGTGGAAAGGCGATCGGTGTCGGCCATGAACAGGATGACCGGAGCGACGTTGCGGCGCTCGGCCTCCTTGAGCAACCCGATCTGTTCCGTCATCCTGAAGAACTCGTCGAAGGCGTGAAAGCCGAGGTCGATGATCTTGGCAAGCCCGTCGTCGACGATGACGCGGTCCATCAGCTGCATCTTGCCGTGGGTGTCGATGACATCGGCGGTCTCGGTGACCGCGGGCAAATAGTCGAGCAGCGACGGCTCTTTCAGGTTGATGTCGAACGCCTGGACCCGCCCGTTCTTGAGCAGCAGGAACTCGCCGAGCAGCCGCGCGACCAGCGTCTTGCCGACCTGCGGACGGGGCGAGCAGATGATGTAGACGGGCGTCGCGGGCATGATCCCGCTATATCAGGAGAAATTCCGCGCCGATCCAGCCGGATTGCGGCGCCGTCCCAAAATTATTTTTCGCTGCCGCGCACAGGTTTGCCGGCGCCGACGATGTCGGTCAGCTTGATGCGGTCGAACTCGCTCCAGACATTGGCGAGCCAGTGCCGGACATAGCCGCGCAGCACGAAGGAGTAGTTCGCGGCGTCGTCATGGATGCCCTTGTTGGCGACGAATTTCAGGAACGGGACGGAAGCGATCTCGACCTGCTCGTAGGCCATTTCGTTCAGCTTCGGAATGGTCAGGTCGGTGGCGTCCTTGATGCGGTGGAAATAGGAATTGTAGGTGGCCTGGTCCCACTGGAAGAACTGGGTGTCGTTGATGAAGTTCTTGACCAGGAAGTATCTCGCCCCGGTCATGAAGCCCGCGGTTTCCGCGATCTCGTCGAGCGAGGCGATCGAGGGCCCGAGGATATGGAACACCGCAAAGGTGATCTGGCCGCCCTTGGCGGCGTCGAGGAAGCCGATGTCGCGCAGCGAGGCGAGCGCGCGCGACAGCAGTCCGGCACGGACATCGATCACGGTGACCGAAGGGGCGGCCGCGTTCAGCGTATCGAAGATCTTCATCTGGTCCGCGGTCGCCGTCATGTCGACGATCTCGGTGATGTCAGGGTGGAAGCGCCTCAAGGTGCCGCGCGGGGATTCGGTGTCGAACGCCCGCGTCGGCACGTTGTTGGCGCTGAAATAGTCGAGCAGGGTGCGCGACACCGTGGTCTTGCCGACCCCGCCCTTGTCCGCGCCCACCACAATCACTGCCGGCTTTGCTGCTGCCATGTCCGTCCCTGCCAACGCCCCCGACCCTGAACGGCCGGCTGATCCCGATACCTTGTTTGGGCGCGAACATGGCAGAAACAAGGGGGAATTCAAATCAGTAGGCAGCCCGCTGCGGACCCGGTTGAGGAAATCGTTAATCGCCGAGAGCACCGAAAGAATTCCCTCCCCCTGAAAGGGGGAGGGTTAGGGAGGGGGTCAAATTTGGTGAGGGCGGTTCGAACGCGACCCCCTCCCGGCAGCCTGCGGCTGCCGACCTCCCCCTTTCAGGGGGAGGTGAAGAGAGACCGAATGCAGTGCTCAGTGCCGGCCCCACGGCCCGGTCTGATTGCCCCAAGGACCCGGTGGAAGCGCAGGCGGTGTCGCGTTCGGCAGGCTGGGCGGGGTGGACTGGCCATCGTTCCACGGACCCTGCGGGCGGCGGAAGCTGGCCGCCCTCGGGTTGATCCGGCGGACCGTCCGGCTGCGCGGGGTGCATGGGCAGCGCCAGCGGACCCTCATAGTGTCCGCCGGCATATTTCACCAGCGCGTCGACCCGCGCCTCGACCGAGGGATGGGTCGCGAAGATGTCGGCAAATCCCTCTCTGGGATTGTCGACGCACAATTCCATCACCGCCGAGGTGGCGTCGGGCAACTCGCCGCGTCCCTCGATCTTGCGCAATGCGGAGATCATGGCGTCGGGATTCTTGGTCAGCTCGACCGAGCCGGCGTCGGCCAAAAATTCGCGCGAGCGCGACAATGCGAGCTTGACCAGTTGCGACAGCGCCCAGGCGACGATGATCAGCACCACTGCGAGCACGATGACGAGAATGGCCGCGCCGCCGCCGCCCTTGCGATCGCTGCTGCCGGAATCCGAGGACGAGGAGGAAGAAGAGGACGACCTATAGGAGCCGCCGCCCCAGCCCCAGCCGTAACCGCCGAAATTGCCAAAGCCGCGGAACAACAGTTCGGCAAAGAAGCCGACCGCGCCGGCGATGATGACCGCGATCACCATCATCTGCACGTCGCCATTGCGGATATGGGTGAGTTCGTGACCGAGTACGGCCTCCATCTCCTGGTCATCAAGCGTATTGAGCAAGCCCGTCGTGACGGTGACCGCGTATTGGCGCCGGTTGAGGCCGGTCGCGAACGCGTTCAGCGCGTCGCTGTCCATCACTTTGAGCTTCGGCATCGGAATGCCGCGGGAGATGCAGAGATTTTCAAGAAGATTATAGAGCCGCGGCTGCTCCTGCCGGGTCACGTCGCGTCCGCCGGTGACGGCGTCGATGATCGACTGATGGAAGAAATAGGCGATCACGATCCACAGGATTGCCGCGCCCGTCGAATAGGGCAGCGTGCGGATTACGTCGGCGAGCGCGGCCCTGCAGATAGTAGTCGAACGGTGCGTCACCGACGTTGAGCACCTCGATGACCAGCGCGCCGGCATAGACGATGACGTAGACCAGCAGGAACAGCCCGCCGAGCAGCAGCATCGACTTGGTCTTGTTCGATGCGATGTGGGTGTAGAGACCGTAGGCGGCCATGGTGCGTTGCCCGAGAGGGCGTCGTCAGAACTTCACGCTCGGCGCCGCCTCGACCTCGGTGCGGCTGGCGCCGAGATCGAAGAAGTCCTTGCGGGTGAAGCCGAACATGCCGGCGAACAAGGCGGCGGGCATCTGCTGGATGCCGGTGTTGTATTCCTGGACCGAATTGTTGAAGAAGCGTCGGCTTGCCGCGATCTTGTTCTCGAGATCGGACAGCTCGCTCGCCAGTTGCTGGAAGTTGGCGTTGGCCTTCAGGTCCGGATAGGCCTCCGACAGCGCGATCAGCCGGCCGAGCGCGCCGGACAGCTGGTTCTCGGCGGCGGAGACCTGCGACGGACCCTGCGCCGAGATCGCGGAGGTGCGCGCCTTGATGACGTCGTCGAGCGTGCCGCGCTCATGCGCCGCGTAGCCCTTCACGGTTTCGACCAGGTTCGGGATCAGGTCGTGGCGCTGCTTGAGCTGCACGTCGATGTCGGCAAACGACTGGTCGACGCGCTGGCGCAGCGCGACGAGCCGGTTGTAGGCGCCGAAGGCGAAGATGACGAGGACGACGATGACGCCGAGAACGATCCAGCCGGACGACATGGAAATGCTCCTGATGAGTGGGATAGGCGGTCAAAAGGCAAGCAGGTTCGAGCCGCCACGAGGTGGGTATCCCTTTGGTCTGTCGCAAGGTGGCGAAAGTTCAAGGGTAAGCTCCGGAGTTCGTTAACTTTTCTCAATGACGGCGTCGCCCCAACTCCACCTTCGGGCGCGCGCATAGGCCGGCTTGTCGCGGCGGGCGACCTTCGCGACCTCGACGCCGGCGGGCGTGCAGAGCTTGGCCGCGATCTCCGCCTTGCCGACGATCGGCGGCGCCAGCACGCGGGAGGGACGAGGCGCAAGCGGCGCGCGCGTCAGCACGATGTAGGAGAATTTCTCGTCCTCGAACGGGACCTCGGCGCTTTTCATCTGCATATGCGCGCGCGAACGCGGCAGGCGTTGGGCAAAATGGCACCAGTCGGGCGATTGCAAGGGACAAGCGCCGTCGTGCGGGCAGGGCGCCGCGACATGCGCGCCCGATGCGATCAGTTGCGCGCGCGCCGCGATGATGCGGGCATAGCCGGCGGGCGTGCCGGGTTCGACGATGACCAGCGTGCCGCGCGTTCGCGCCCACATTACGTCGACGAGATCGCGGCGTTTGGTCTCAGCGAGTTCGCCGATCAGATAGCTCGCGATCACGAGGTCGGCTTCATCAGCTTTGGAGAGCAGGGCGCGGGCCTCACCGAGTTCGTAGCTCGCCGCTCCGAAACGCAGACTGCCTTTCACCAATTCCAGCGCCAGCGCACGCAGCGCGGGATTGGCATCGAGCAGGACAAAGCTCGCAAGCGTTGGAAAAGCTTCCGCGGCGGCCCAGCTTGCCGTCCCCGGCCCGGTACCGATATCGAGCAGCGTGTTCGGCGCGAAGTCGGGGCGCAATTCCTGCAGCGCGTTGAGACACGCGATGACGGCCGCATAGGTCGCCGGCATCCGCGCCAAGGCATATGCGAGCGCATCGGTTTCGGATGCGATCGCGCCGGAAGTGCCGCCCTCGCGATAGGTCTTCGAGATGACAGTGGCGCGGACTGCGATGTCCTGCCGCGACAAACCTTCGAGCTTCGCTTCGAGCGCCGCCTTGAGTTCAGCCGGCAGAGATGGGGAAAGCACTTCACCCTCCCTTGGAGGGGGAGGGTAAGAAAGTCACGCCACGTCTTGGTCGAGGATCTTCACGGCCTCATCGAGCGCGACCGACACCAGTTGCGAGACGCCGCGCTCGGCCATGGTGACGCCGAACAGACGGTTCATCCGCGCCATGGTGATCGGGTTATGGGTGATGATGATGAAGCGCGTCTCGGTCGAGGCGGTCATCTCGTGCAACAACGTGCAGAAGCGCTCCACGTTATGGTCGTCGAGCGGCGCGTCGACCTCGTCCAGCACGCAGATCGGCGATGGGTTGGTGAGGAACACCGCGAAGATCAGCGCCAGCGCCGTCAGCGCCTGTTCGCCGCCCGAGAGCAGCGACAGTGTCTGCGGCTTCTTGCCCGGCGGCTTGGCGATGATTTCGAGTCCGGCTTCCAGCGGATCGTCGCTCTCGATCAAATGCAGCGCCGCCTCGCCGCCGCCGAACAGCTCGGTGAACAGCCGCCTGAAGTGGCCGTTGACCGTTTCGAAGGAGGCCAGCAGGCGCTCGCGCGCCTCGCGGTTGAGGCTCTGGATGCCCTGGCGCAGCCGCTTGATCGCCTCGACCAGGTCGTCGCGCTCGGTGGTCAATGTCGTGTGCTGGGCTTCGACCTCGCGCAGCTCTTCTTCGGCGCGCAGGTTGACGGCGCCCAGCCGGTCGCGGTCGCGGCGCAGCTTCTCGAGATTCTCCTCGATCTCGGTGAGCGGCGGCAGCTCCGCGCCGGGCGCGATCTCGGCCAGCGCGGCAACGCCCTGCGGCTCGATTTCGAGCATGTCGTGGATTTCGCGCTCGACATCGGACAAGCGGCGCCTGGCGCCCTCCATGCGCTCCTCGGCGCGCGCGGTGGCCTCGCGCGAAGCGGACAGCGCTTCGAGCGAAGCCTTGGCGGCGCGGTCGGTTTCCGCCATCGCGGTCTCGGCAGCCGCGAGTGCGTCGGCCGCGACGCGGCGGTCACCCTCGGCATGCTCGATCTCGGAGATCAGCGCGCGGCGCTTCTCCGCGAACACCGCCGGCGCGTTTTCGAGTTCGGTACGCTCGGCTTTGACCTCGGCGATGCGGGACTCGACGGTTGCGATCTGTGATGCCGCGCTGGTCTTGCGGCCCTGCCACTCGGTGCGCTCGGCCAGGATCGCCTGCACGCGGCGGTCGGCCAGTTCGGCCTCGCGCGCCAGCGCCTGCGCTTCGGCACGGACCTGCGCGGCGTTGCGGCGATGGCCTTCGATGTCGCTGCGGACGGCGGCAAGCCTGGTTTCGGTCTCCAGGCTCGGCGGCAATTCGGCAAGCGAGGCGGCTGCGTCCTGATGGGCAGCCTCGACTTCGGTGCGGTCGATCGAGAGGCGGCTATAGGCTTCGAACAGCGCCGACTTGCGCGCGGCATGACGATTGATCTCGCGTTCGGCGGCGGCATGACGCTCGCGCGCGCTATCCGCCTCGCGCTGGGCGGTGCGCCATGCCTCGCGCGCAGCGCTTTCGGCTGTCGCGGCCGCCCTCACCTCGGCGTCTGCCGTCTCCAGCGCCTGCCGCTTGCCCGCGGCATCGCTGCGCGCCTGCTCCAGCTCATGCTCGATATCGACGAGCCGCGCGCGTTCGGCGAGCCGCCGCGCCGCGCCGGTCGGGGCATGGGCGGCGGCGACAAATCCATCCCAGCGCCAGACGTCGCCTTCCGGCGACACCAGCCGCTGCCCGGTCTTGAGCTGCGACACCAGTTCGGCGCCGCGCTCCTTCGCCACCACGCCGATCTGTTTCAGGCGGCGGGTCAGCTCGGGCGGCGCCTGCACATGCGCGGCCAGCGGTTCGACACCGGACGGCAGCGACGGGTCGGCGCCACCGTGGCCCACGACCGTCCAGCGCAACGGTGCCGAAGCATCGACCGGCGCGTCGAGATCGTCGCCGAGCGCTGCGCCCAGCGCTTTCTCGTAACCCTTGGAAACCGTGACGCCGTCGATGATCGGCGGCCACAAATTCTTGGTCTCGCCGTTGACGATCTTGGAGATGGTGCGCGCTTCGGTCTCGAGCCGCTGCACGCGCTTGTCAGCCTCGACCACCGGGGTGCGCGAGGCCTCGAGCGTCTGCCGCGCGGCGGCGTGCGCGGCTTCGCTGGCCTGCGCCGCGGTTTCCGACTGCGAAAGATGATGCTGCGCGCGCTCGATCCCGGCGGCGAGCGTCGCGAGATCGCCGAGCCCGCTGGTGTCCTGTGCAAGCTTCTGCTCCTCGGCCTGGACATTGGCGATGTCCTGGTCGAGCCGCGCCAGCCGATCGCGGTGGCTGCGCACGCTGGCCTCGAGCTGGTTGCGTTTGGCGGTCAGATCGGCGAGCGCCGTGGTGAGTTCGGCGAACAGCCGTTCGGCATCCGCCAAGGTCGCTTCGGCCGTGGCGACACGCTCGTCGACGCCAGAGCGCTTCTCGACCCGCGACTTGATCTCGTCCTTCAGCTCGGTGTCTTCGGCATCGAGCCGCGCCAGCGCGACGTCGGCGTCGGACGCCTGCTGCTGCTCGCGGGCGATATCGGCGGCAAATTGCGTCAGCCGGCGATCGAGCTCGGCGACGCGTTCCTTGGCGCGCTCTTCCTCGCGGTCGAGCAGGTCGCGCGCATTGGTGAGCCGCTGCAGGCCCGCGGCGGCGCGTGCTTCCGCCTCGCGCAATCCCGGCAGTTCGGCGGCGCGGAGTGCCTGGATACGCGCGGCTTCCGCCTGCTCGCGGGTGCGCTCGGCCATCTCGCGCACGGCGAGGTCGTGGGTGTGTGCGGACTCGGAGACCTCGGCATTGGCCTCGATCCAGCGCAGATGGAACAGCATGGCCTCGGCCTTGCGCACCTTGGCGGCGACCTCGCGGTAGCGAATCGCCTGACGGGCCTGCTTCTTCAAGCCGTCGATCTGGCCCGCGAGCTGGCCGATCACGTCCTCGACGCGGGTGAGGTTGGTTTCGGCCGCCTTCAGCCGCAGCTCGGCCTCATGACGGCGCGCATGCAGGCCGGCGACACCGGCGGCATCTTCCAGCACGCGGCGGCGCTGCTCGGGCTTCGCCTGGATGATCTCGCCGATCTTGCCCTGGTGCACCAGCGCCGGCGAACGCGCGCCGGTCGCGGCGTCCGCGAACAGGATTTGCACGTCGCGGGCGCGCACGTCGCGGCCGTTGATGCGATAGACCGAGCCAGCCTCGCGCTCGATGCGGCGGGAGATTTCCAGGAGTTGGCTGTCGTTGACCGCGGCCGGCGCGGAACGATCGGAGTTGTCGATCGTCATCACGACTTCGGCGTGATTGCGCGCCGGGCGGTTGCCGGAGCCGGCAAAGATCACCGCGTCCATGTCGGCCGCGCGCAGCGATTTGTGCGAGGTCTCGCCCATCGCCCAGCGCAGTGCCTCGACCAGGTTCGACTTGCCGCAGCCATTCGGACCGACGACGCCGGTCAGGCCCGGTTCGATCATGAAGTCGGTGGGTTCAACGAACGACTTGAAACCATGGAGGCGAAGACGCGTCAGCTTCATAAGCACAATTCTCTGTTGGCAGGGCGCGAATCTCCCTGCCGGGACAATACCATAGAAGGCAATGTCGGTGTGGGTGCGAGTCGCTTCCTGCGCCTCGAATGAGTTCGACCATGGCTTCGCCGCAGGCTCGGAGCAACCGGCGGCGGCCGCTTTTCCCAAGGCTTTTGCTGGGGTTATCCGTCAAAATGAAATCTTGACGGCGAAGTGGCTGCGAATCAGCTGTTAATTTGCGGCTTGAGCGGCGCTCGAACTCCAAACACCGGTTCCCGCAGGCCTCACGCGGCCCGCGATCAACCCTGCAGCAGCGGATTGATTCGCTTCTGGAACTCCTCGAACGAGGTCTCGCCCTTGATCTTCTCACCGTTGATGAAGAAGGTCGGCGTCGAATCCACCTTCAACACCTCGGTTGCGTATTTCTGGTCGGCGACGAGCTTGTCGAGCAGCGCCTTGTCATTGAGACAGGTCTCGACCTGCTGCTGACTGAGGCCGGCCTGCTTGCCGATGCGGGTCAGCGCCTCCGTGGTGCTCTTCATCACCCAATCGCCCTGCGAGCGGAACAAGAGATCGGTAACGGCGAAATATTTTCCGGCGTCGCCGTTGGCGATGCAACGCGACAGCATCGAGCCAGCCGCCGCCTTGATGTCGAGCGGGAACTCGCGGAAGACATAACGGATCTTGCCGGTGTCGATGAACTCCGTCTTGATCTTCGGGAACACGTCGGCGTTGAAGGCCGCGCAATGCGGGCACGTCATCGAGGCATATTCGGTGATGGTGACCTTGGCGTCCGCGGGCCCGATGGCCATCTCCGGCAGCGAGACGGGCTTGGCGACATCGCTGGCGCTCTGGGCCAGCGCCTCGCCGATCAGCCGCAGCGGCGAGAACGCGCCCAGCGCGGCAAGGCCGGTCAGGGACAGGGCGGCGGTGGTGAAGGCGCGGCGCGTGATTGCGATCAACGGTCTGCTCCGGACTTGGCGCGGGTTTGCGCCTGAAAACGCTGGAAATCAGGCTGTTCGCTAGCTTGAAACCGCGCTTGAGGCAATGCCCGGAAGCAACGGCGGGTCATCGCCAAAGCGTCAATTTCGCTTGATTGCGGCGCCAAGTCTGGCCAGCGCGGCGCGCAGCTCATCGTCCTCGACGGCTGACAGCGTTTGGGCCACTTCTTCGACTGCTTGCGGGTCGGGTGGGCGAAGGGCCGCGGGGCGATCGCGTCGCGACAGCGGCGCCTGCCGCAGCGCCAACCGGCCGACCGCGCTCCAGCCGAGGAAGCGGTTGACGCGCTCCAGGATCACGGCGGACTTGTGCTGGATCTCCAGCGCCATCGGTCCCTCGACGCGCAAGATCAGCGTCGCCGGTTCCTGCGGCTGGCCCTCGACCGGCCGCGGCCATTGTAGCCTCAAGGGCTCGGAATGTTCAGCGACATCCCGGCCGGCGATCTCCGCCCAGCGCGTCACCAGTTCGCGCGCGGCAAAGCCCTGCTTGGCATAGGCGTCCTTGAAGACGTCGCTGAGCAACAGGGATAACGGCTTGGCGTAGCTGCGGCCGGGCTTGGACATGGTTGTTGCCTATGCCGCGCGCGGGCGGATCGCCTTCAGATCGCGGTCGATCTCACGCCGCCGCTGCATCAGATCATAATCCATCTGCAGTCCCAGGAAGAAACCCTCGGACATGCCGAAATAACGCGCCAGACGGAGGTCGGTATCGGCCGTGACATCGCGCTTGCCCAAGCACGATCTCGTTGATCCGGCGCGGCGCGACATGAACTGCGCGCGCCAGCGCGTTCTGGCTCAATTGCATCGGCTTGAGGAACTCTTCGAGCAGGATTTCGCCTGGATGCGGATTGCGAAGCAGGCCGCTCTTAGCTGTGGTAGTCGACGATTTCGACATCCATCGGTCCTCCTTCATGCCAAACGAAACAAATGCGCCACTGGTCGTTGATCCGGATCGAATGTTGTCCTTGTCGATCGGCCTTCAATGCCTCAAGCCGGTTGCCGGGCGGCACGCGCAGATCGTTGAGAATCGGGCCTGATTCAAGAAGACGAAGCTTTCGCAGCGCGACGTTTTGAATGTCCGGCGGAAGTTTCCGGCTTCGCCGTCCTGACCAGATCGGCTCCGTCTCAGGATCGGCAAAGCTTTGGATCATGACCAACTATAACGCATCGCGTTATAGTTGGCAACCGCTGGTCAGAAGTCGAATCCCATCTTATTGTGGAACCGTGCCCCCATTGAGATCAGCCTCGAAGAAGCCTGCCGTTTTGGCTTTCGAAAGCCCCGACCGTCCCGCGCTGCTGCTTGCCTGGTACGACCGCCACCGCCGCAAGCTGCCGTGGCGGGCAGCGGCCGGCGAGCGCGCCGATCCGTATCGGGTCTGGCTGTCGGAAATCATGCTGCAGCAGACCACGGTCAAGGCGGTCAGTCCTTACTTCGAGAAATTCGTCACGCGCTGGCCCAACGTGACCGCGTTGGCGCGCGCTTCGCTCGACGATGTCCTGAGGATGTGGGCCGGGCTCGGCTATTACTCGCGCGCCCGCAATCTGTACGCCTGCGCGGTCGCGGTCGCGCGCGATCATGGCGGCGCTTTTCCGGATACGGAAGACGGCCTGCGCGAGCTGCCGGGGATCGGGCCGTATACGGCGGCGGCGATCGCGGCGATCGCATTCGACCGCCGCACCATGCCGGTCGACGGCAATATCGAGCGCGTGGTGTCGCGCCTTTTTGCAGTCGAGCAGGAACTCCCGCAGGCCAAGCCGCGCATTCAGGAACTCGCTGCGACATTGCTGGGGCCGTCTCGCGCTGGCGACGACAAGTCTCGCGCCGGCGACAGTGCGCAGGCGCTGATGGATCTCGGCGCCTCCATCTGCACGCCGAAGAAGCCGGCCTGCGTGCTGTGTCCGCTCTGCGAGGACTGCGCGGCGCGCGCACGTGGCGATCAGGAGACGTTTCCGCGCAAGCTTGCCAAGAAGACCGGGGCGCTGCGGCGCGGCGCCGCCTTCGTCGTCACCCGCGGCGACGAACTGCTGGTGCGTTCGCGCCCGGAGAAAGGCCTGCTCGGCGGCATGACCGAAGTGCCGGGCTCCGACTGGATCGCCGCGCAGGACGACAAGGCGCCGCTGAAGCAGGCGCCCGTGTTGAAGAGCGCGTCACGCTGGCATCGCAAGACCGGCGTCGTGACCCATGTCTTCACGCATTTCCCGCTGGAGCTGGTGGTTTACACCGCGAAAGTGCCGGCGCGGACGCGTGCGCCCGAGGGCATGCGTTGGGTGCCGATCGCGACGCTGGCCGGCGAGGCGCTGCCGAATGTGATGCGTAAAGTCGTCGCACATGGATTGGAACTCTAACCTTCATTTTGGATGACACTCGCCGACTGCTGACACCATGTTGTCAGCAGGGTCGCGGTAGACAATGGCGAAACCTGAGGGCCCGCCATGGTCAGCACCGTACTCGATCGCGCGAAAACCCCGGCAGCTCCGGCCTGTTTCCCGAAGCGCGAAAGCGTTCCGCAGATCGAAGCCCCGAGCCTTGCCTGTGCCGACATGAGGCATGATCGGCTGCGGCCATCGCGAAAGCCCGCGGAAACCGGGTTTGCCATCATCGAAGGACTGAGTGCGCTCGCCAGCGTCTGGCGCGGACGCCAGCGCACCCGGCGTCAGCTTGCGCTCATGAGCGAGCGCGAGCTACAGGATGCCGGAACCTGTCGGTCGGAAATCGCCTGCGAGATCGCCAAACCGTTCTGGCGGGCGTTGGTCGTGTCGAATGCGGCGCGCTAGTTCTGTTGCGACACTTCGTCATGGCGAAGAGCCGTTGCCACCAGGCAACTTCCTTCGTTGCCTGGCTTGCGTTAGCTAGTGGTCGAGGAAAACGGAGGCTCCCTTGATCAAGACCGCGCTCGACCAGATCACGCCGCCGGCGTCGGCGAAACTATTGGGCTGGCAGTTGCTCGACGCGCGCCCCAGCGACGGCTGGCTCAAGGTCGGCTTCGACGGCAAGAAGGAATTCTGCAATCCGGCCGGTTTCGTGCAGGGCGGACTTCTGACGGCCATGCTGGACGACACCATGGGACCGGCCGCGTTCATCATGACGGACGGCAAGTTCTACACCACCACGATCAGCCTGACCGTCAACTTCCTGGCGTCCGCCAAGCCCGGACCGATCATTGCGGAAGCGAAAGTCATCCAGCTCGGCAAGACCATCGCCTTCATGGAAGGCAGGCTCACGGCCGAAGACGGCACGCTGATCGCCACCGCAACCACGACCGCCCGGCTGCTGGAGGCGGCAAGAGCGTTGCGTTAGATCAGGAGATCGCAACCTACTTGCCGTCGTTCCAGATATCGGCTGCGAGCTTCCAGTCGCCTCCGACCTTTTCCCAAACGACAACGTACTTTCCGGTTACTTCCTGCGGTGCGGCCCCCTTGGTCTTCAGGCTGAAGGTCCCGATCTCGCGCGCTGCGGAGGGACCGAGCGACTTGACGTCCAGCGTCATGAGTTTCGGATCGCCAACCTGTTCCGCCGTATTTTTCCACATGGCTTCAATGGCAGCTGCGCCCTTCACCATCGCCATGCCAGGCGGCAATACGGTCGCATCACCGGTGTAGAGCGAAGCAACGCCGGCGAAATCGCCCTTGTTGAAGAATTCAATCCATTTCGCATTGGCCGCCTCGATCTCGGCCTTCTGAGCCAATGCCGGAGCGATCAATCCGACAACGAATGCGATCCCCAGAATAATTCTGCGCATCATCAGCTCCTTGACCTCTGCACAAAGCGAGACAGGTCTCGCAATTCCTCTTGGCGCTAGCTCGCCTTCGCCTTCGGCACCTGCACGATCGGCGGCTTGGCGTTGAGCGCCTCGACCTGGAAGCCCGCCACGCGCTTGTAGTTGGCGGCGATGTCCTCCAACTCCTTCTGCGACAGCACGTCGGTGACGAGTTTGTAACCGTCGGGCGCGCGCTCCTCGACCAGCTGCATCACCTGCTCGGGGCCGTTGCGGCGGTTGAGCATCACGAGATCGCTCGTTGCCGACCGACGTTCGGCCTCATATGCGACGAGCGCCGCGTTAGTCGGTCCATGCGCGAGGATCTCGCGCGTCAGCACGCGCGCATCGAGGATCGCCTGCGAGGCGCCGTTGGAGCCGACCGGATACATCGGATGCGCGGCGTCGCCCATCAGCGTCACCTGCCGAAGGTCCAGCGATCGAGCGGATCGCGATCGACGAGCGGATATTCGAAAGCCAGCGGACAATTCTTGATCAGGCCGGGCACGTCGAGCCAGTTGAAATTCCAGTCCTCGAACCACGGCAGGAATTCGTCGAGCTTTGCCGTGCGGTTATAGTCCTCGCGGCGCCACTGCCAGGCCGGCGGCATGTGCCGCTCGGCGATCCAGTTGATCTGGTATTTGCCCGCGGCGTCCGGCGCCTTCGAGATCGGATAGCAGACGAATTTCAGCACTTCGTGGCCGGCCATGATCATGGTGCGGCCGGACAGGAAGGCATCGCTTGCGGTGACGCCGCGCCAGAGAATGCGGCCGTTCCAGATCGGCGGCCCTTCGTTCGGATAAAGTTTTTCGCGCACTGCCGAATGAATGCCGTCGGCGGCAATGAGAATGTCGCCGTCATAAGTGCCGGCCGGCTTGCCGGTGGCCTTATCGACGAAGCTGGCGCGAACGCCGTTTGGCGTCTCGGTCCAGTCCGATAGATGATGGCTGGTGAGGATGTTCTCCGCGCCGAGCCGCTCGGTCGCGGCATCGAGCAGGATCTGCTGCAGGGTGCCGCGATGGATCGAGAATTGCGGCCATTTGTAGCCTGCGTCCAAACCGCGCGGCTCGCTCCAGATCGGCTGGCCGCGCTTGGAGAAATAGGCGAGTTCCTTGGTGCGCACGCCGGAGGCGTCGAGCATGTCCATCAGGCCGAGCTCGACCAGCTCGCGCACCGCATGAGGCAGCACGTTGATGCCGACCCCGAGCGGTTTTAGCTGCGGCACGCTCTCGAACACGCGGACGGGAACGCCGATCTGGTGCAGGCTGAGCGCCAGCGTCAGTCCGCCGATGCCGCCACCCGCGATCAATACCGCCATGATACGCCTCACTCTTTCGTTATGTCATGACACGGGAGTGCGGCGGTGGGCAACCGCGAAAGCCGCTCCCGCTGGGATGGACGGCCAAAGGCCGCGGCGGTAACTTCGGCCGATCTTAGGAGGAAACAAAAATGTACAAGCTCTATTACGCCCCCGGCACCTGCGCGCTCGCTTCGCATATCGCGCTGGAGGAAGCCGGCGCCGACTACAGCGCGATGCGGCTCGACTTCAAGGCCAACCAGCAGCAGAGCCCGGACTATCTCAAGATCAATGCGAAGGGCCGCGTGCCGGCGCTGGTGACCGACAAGGGCATCATCACCGAGAACCCGGCGATCCTCGCTTTTATCGCGCAGACCTTTCCGAAGGCGAAGCTGGCTCCAACAGACGATCCCTTCGCGTTCGCGCAGGTGCAGTCGTTCAACAGCTATCTCTGCGGCACCGTGCATGTCGCGCATGCGCACAAGGGCCGCGGCTATCGCTGGGCGACGCAGGAGTCGTCGTTTGCCGACATGAAGGGCATGGTGCCCAAAAGCATGGGCGCCTGCTTCGACCTGATCGAGAAAAGCATGTTGAAGGGTCCGTGGGTGATGGGCGAGCAGTACACGATCTGCGATCCCTATCTCTACACCATCGCGCTCTGGCTCGAGGGCGACAGCGTCGATCTCAAGGCGCTGCCGAAGGTCGCCGATCACATGAAGCGCATGGCGGATCGCCCCGCCGTGAAGAAGGTGATGGGCGAGCAGCAGGCCAAGGCGGCGTGACATGAGCAAGGACATCTTCAACCCGCCGGGCATGATGAAGCCGGCGGGCTATTCGCATGTCGCAAAAGTCACCGGCGGTTCGCTGGTCTATATCGCGGGCCAGGTTCCGGCCGACGCGTCGGGCAATCTGGTCGGCGAGGGCAACCTGGAGGCGCAGGCCGAGCAGGTGTTCAAGAACCTGAAGGCTGCCGTCGAAGCCGCCGGCGGCAGCATGGCCGACATCATCAAGATGAACGTCTATCTCGTCGCCGAGGTAGGCTACGACGAGCTGCCGAAATTCCGCGCCGCGCGCGACCGCTATGTCAACGTTAAGACACCGCCGGCCTCGACGCTGGTGGTGGTGACGCGGCTGGCGCGGCCGGGCTGGTTGATCGAGATCGAGGCTGTCGCCGCGATCGGGTAGTGCAGCAAGCATGAAAACGGGCGCCGGTTGAAGCCGGCGCCCGCCTCGGATTGCTATGGTGCGATCACGCCGCCCTGGTCTTGAGGTGGCCGAACATGATGTGCTTGGCCTCCTCGTCCATGTCCGCCTTGAAGGTGAACTTGTCCTTCAGCGCGATGGCGCGCGCAGCCGCCGGACGCGCCGAGATCTCGTCGACCAGCCGCTTGACGTTCTTGTATTTGGCCGCGCCCTCGTCGCCGAGTACGAACGCGCCGAGCCGCGCCCAGCCCCACAGCGCCATGTCGACGACGCTATAGGTATCGCCGACCATGAACTTCTTGCCCGCGAGATGATCGTCGAGGATCTTGTAGTGGCGGTTGGCCTCATAGAGATAGCGGTTGAGCGCGTAGTCGAGGTCCTTTGGCGCGGCGACCTTGAAATGCACCGCCTGTCCCGAATAGGGGCCGAGGCCCGAGGCGATGAACATCAGCCAGGACAGCGTCTGCGCGCGGTTCTGCGGCGTGTTCGGCGGCAGGAATTTGCCGGTCTTCTCGGCGAGGTAAAGCAGGATGGCGTTGCTAGTCGAACACGAACACGCCATCATCGTCGATCGCCGGCACCTTGCCGTTCGGATTGACCTTCAGGAATTCCGGCTTGAACTGCTCGCCCTTGCGGGTGTCGACCGGCACGAGTTCGACCGGCAGGCCGAACTCTTCCAGAAACAGCGCGACCTTGTTCGGGTTCGGCGCGCCATTGAAGTAGAATTTGAGCATGACATCTCCCTGTTCTTTGTTGCCCGGAAATCGGGATGCGGCTTCGGGCCGGAGGCGTTTTGCGCAAATTTTGCGGCAAAGCGCAAGCGACGAGTTTGTGAAGGGGAGCCCGTCGTTCGGGGGTGCCGCCAACGGGTCCGCGTGAAGCGCGGCCCGCTTCCGCCGACGCGCTGTGGCGATTTCACTTGGCCAAAAGCTGAGCCTGCATTAGCCTTTTTCGCGCAAGTCTCCCAGCGTATATCGATTTCGCGGCCGAACTTGTCACCTTTACACAGTTGACCCATTCATTGGCGAAGGTCGCGGGTCCAGCGGGGTTCTTCGCGCATGATAGTCGGGATTGATCTTGGGACGACCAATAGTCTGGTCGGCGTGTGGCATGACGGAAAATCCGACCTCATTCCCAACGCACTCGGGTCCTTGCTGACGCCGTCTGCGGTCAGCGTTGACGATGACGGCGCCGTCATAGTCGGTCTGTCGGCACGCGAACGGCTGCTGTCCCATCCGCGCCTGTCGGTCGCCTCCTTCAAACGATACATGGGCAGCAATCGCACTTTTCAGCTTGGTGCCAAGACCTTTCGGGCCGAGGAACTGTCAGCGCTGGTACTTCAAGCGCTGAAGGCTGACGCGGAGGCCTTTCTGGGGCAGCCAATCAGCGAAGCAATCATCACCGTTCCGGCCTACTTCAATGACGCCCAGCGCAAGGCTACGAAGGCTGCGGGCGAAATAGCCGGCCTGAAGGTTGAGCGCCTGCTGAACGAACCGACCGCTGCGGCGCTCGCCTATGGCCTTCAGGAGGGTGCCGGCGACCGCAAGATTCTCGTGCTCGACCTCGGAGGCGGCACGTTCGACGTCTCGATCCTGGAGATGTTCGACGGCGTCATGGAGGTGAGGGCATCGGCCGGCGACAATTTCCTTGGCGGTGAGGATTTCGTCGACGTGATCGTCGAGCGCTTCATGGCCGAGGTTGGCGTTTCCGCCGGGATTTCACCCCCATCCCCATCTCAGTCGAACGAGATTCACGCCAATCTTCGGCGCCAGGCCGAAATCGCCAAGCGTGCGCTTTCTGACCGCGAACAACACGAAATCGAACTGGTCCACGACGGCGGCACGACGCGGTGGTCGATTACCCGGGACGATTTCGAGGCGGCCAGCGAGCCGCTGATCAGGCGGCTCCGGGCACCGATCGAGCGGGCGATCCGGGACGCCAATCTGAATCCCGATCAGGTCACCGACCTCGTGCTCGTCGGTGGCGCAACCCGTATGCCTGTCGTGCGGCGGATGGCGGCGCGGCTGTTCCAGCGGCTTCCGATTGCGCAGATCAACCCCGATGAGGTCGTGGCCCGCGGCGCCGCGGTGCAAGCCGGGCTGAAGATGCGCGACATGGCGCTCGACGATGTCGTGATGACGGATGTCGCTCCCTATTCGCTGGGCGTCAACGTAAGGAATCGTCTCGCCGACAATTCGTTCCTGGACGGGCTCTATCTGCCGATCATCGAACGCAACACCGTGATCCCGGTCAGCCGCTCCAAGCGGCTCGGCACATCGGCTGACGGCCAGCGCGAGGTCAGGATCCGGATCTTCCAGGGCGAGGCCCGAATGGTCAACGACAACATCGAGATTGGACAGCTCACCGTGCCCGTCCCGGTGGGGCCAGCAGGCAAGGAACGTATCGACGTTCGCTTCACTTACGACGTGAGCGGGCTTTTGGAAGTCGAGGTGCAGGTCGAGAGCACCGGCCAAACAGCCCAACTCATCATCGAAGGCAATCCCGGCATCCTTAGCCAGACGGAAATTGACGCCCGGTTGGCTGCGCTGAAGGCGCTCAAGATACATCCCCGCGATCAGGCGGAAAATCAGGCCGTCATTTCCAGGGCAGAGCGGCTATACGAAGAGAGATTGGGCGATCAGCGCGCCATGATTGCCAAGCTCATCGATGATTTTCGCATTCTCCTCGAACGTCAAATCCAAAGCGAGATCGTGCAATACCGAATCCAGTTCAGCAAATGGCTGGACGGTGTGGACACGACATTCTTCTCGTGAGCACCGGACCGATGTCTCCGTGGGAAACGCTCGGCATTGAGCCGACCAAGGATGCCGGCGCGATCCGCAAGGCCTATGCGCTGCGACTGAAGCAGACTCGGCCAGAGGATGATCGCGCTGGATTTCTGCGATTGCGCGAAGCCTATGATGCCGCGCTTGCCTGGGCAGCAAATCCGAACGCAACAACCGTCCCGAACCAGAGAGAACAGTTTGTATTCCAGGAGGCCACGCCCGACCCTCCATCACAGAAATCCCCGCCTCCGTCTTTCAACCAGATGTTTCATGGTCCACGGCCCAGCGTGGCGCCTCCAGCGAAAAGCGCCCGTCAAGCGATCGCGGACGCTTTTGCCTCCGGCAACATCAGCGTCGGCTCGTTTCTGTTCGAGAAAGCGCTGGCTGAGGGTCAGCTCTCGTTGCGGGATGAGTTGGATTTGGCCGACTGGCTCATCAGACTGCTGGCTCGGGATCGTACGCTGCCCGTCGAGCAACTCCTGCAAATTGTCGACCGGACGGGATTGTACGACCGGATCAGTATCACGCGTAGCCACCTGCCAGCGAGACGCCGGGACCCGCTAGCGAAGCTTGAAGACCGGCTCTGGTTTCCGATGCTGTTGAGGCGGGCGGGGGCCGGCGAGGCGAGCGCCCAACTGAGTTTGGCCAGCCTCTTTGAGGCCGGCGAACAGGTGCCACAGGACTATTCCGCTGCGCTGTCCTGGTACCGTGCAGCATTGGATGGGGGCGATTGGCGTGGGGCGAGAGAGTTGGCTCGACTGCATTGGGAAGGTCTCGGGACGCCAAAGAATCCGGCCGAGGCTTGTCGATATTTTGAAATCGCCGCCGAGCACGGCGACCAGGCGGCTCAGCTTAGTTTGGGACGGATACTTAAAAAAGGTCAGGGCGTCCCGGCAAATCCAGTGCTCGCCGCGCGATGGCTCAAGGCCGCCGCCGAACAAGGCTCGGCCGAGGCCCAGTGCGATCTTGCATTCGTCCATCGCGACGGCATCGGCACAGCCCCAGATCACGCGGAAGCCTTGAAATGGTTCCGGCTGGCCGCTGACCAAAAACACCCGGAGGCGATCTTTAACCTTGCATATTTCTATCGGGTCGGCCGATGCGTTTCACAAGATCACGCAGAGTCGCTGCGGTTGTACGAGGCTGCAGCCAATTTGGGACATGTCTTGGCACAGCGCCAGCTCGGGCTGATATATTGGAATGGCAAATCTGCACAACGCGATTACAATCTCGCTGTTCATTGGTTTCGCGCGGCGGCAGATCAAGGCGACGCGGACGCGCAATTTCATCTCGCCCGATGCTACCATCAGGGCCACGGCGTTCCCCAAGATCACGCCATTGCTGCGTCATGGTACAGCAAAGCTCTGGCCCAGGGATACGACCGGGCCGCTGAGTATCTGGGCATACTGTATAAGCGCGGAAGCGGTGTGCCGCAGGACCTGGCCGAGGCCCGCCGCCTCTACGAGATCGCGGCGGTTCACGGCATCGTTTCGGCTCAGGTCAACCTCGCAATGATGTATACGACGGGCGAAGGAGTGCCGATCGATTTCGCGATAGCGTTCAAGTGGTACCTGGCGGGTGCGCAGCAGGGTGAAAAGGTCGGCATGAACGGTGTCGGCATGTGTTACGCGTACGGCCACGGGGTCGATCGGGATCTGGCCAAGGGTATGGACTGGTTGACGGCGGCAGCCAATCGGGGGCAGCCGAATGCCATGCATACGCTGGCCGCGCTGAATTTTGACGGGACCGGAACGACGAGAAATTTGCAACAGGCCTACATGTGGGCAGCGCTTGCGCTTCGCACCTATGATCCCGCCAATGCCAAAGTTCCCGTCCTGCGCGGTTTGTTCGAACAGATTTGCGAAATGCTGTCAGCGGACGATCGACTCCGCCTGGACGCGGAAGTGGCGCACTGGAAACCTGATGCGCAATTCCCGGTGCCATCGGATTCCTAGCATTGGCGGGTCGTAGCGCCTAACCCGCCGCCATCTGGCTGCGGATTTCGGCGCGCAGTTCGTCGATCAAGCGCAACCCCTGCTTGGTCTCGACATGCCAGAAGGTCCAGCCGTTGCAGGCTTCCGAGCCCTGCGCGACCGCGCCCATGCGGTGGATCGAGCCGACCTTGTCGCCGAGCATGACGGCGCCGTCGGCGCGCACCAAGGCGCCGTGCTTCTTCCTGGCGTCGACCAGTTTCGTGCCGGGCAGGATCATGCCGCGCTCGATCAGCTCGGAGAAGGCGACGCGCGGCGCGTCGCGCGCGGTCATGAACGGAGCGAGCGTGGCTTCCGGCAGCGGCTCGATCGCGGCAATGCGCGCTTCGGCGGCCTTCGCATAGGTCTCGTCGCGCTCGAAGCCGACATAGCGGCGCCCGAGACGCCTGGCGACGGCGCCTGTCGTGCCGGTGCCGTTGAAGGGATCGATCACGAGGTCGCCCGGCTTCGACGACGACAGCAGCACGCGCGCCAGCAGGCCTTCCGGCTTCTGGGTCGGATGCACTTTCTTGCCGGCCTTGTCCTTCAACCGCTCCTCGCCGGTGCAGAGCGGGATCAGCCAGTCGGAGCGCGCCTGCACGTCCTCATTGGCCGCCTTCAGCGCCTCATAGTTGAACGTGTAGCCCTTGGCCTTCTCGTCGCGCGCGGCCCAGATCATGGTCTCGTGCGCGTTGGTGAAGCGGCGGCCGCGGAAATTCGGCATCGGGTTGGATTTGCGCCAGACGATGTCGTTCAGCACCCAGAAGCCGAGGTCCTGCATGATCGCGCCGACGCGGAAGATGTTGTGATAGGAGCCGATCACCCAAAGCGTCGCCGACGGCTTCATCAGGCGGCGGCAGGCGAGCAGCCAGGCGCGGGTGAAATCGTCATAGGCGGCAAAGGAAGTGAACTTGTCCCAGTCGTCGTTGACGGCATCGACATGGGATTCGTCGGGGCGCTTCAACTCGCCCTTGAGCTGCAGATTGTACGGGGGATCGGCGAACACCAGATCGACCGAGCCGGCCGGCAGTTTCGACATCTCGGCGATGCAGTCGCCGACAATGATGCGGGTCTGTTCCACCGACTCAAAATTTGTGCGGGGCGCCTTTGCAGACGCCCCGCGACGCGACACAACCATGACTCAAGAACTCTGACTCAGGCGACGCTGTCGGCGACGCGGGACCAACAAACCGACTGGGCACACAATGACGTGACTGGGTAAACGCCGAGTTATCGCTGGGCAATTTTGACCGCCCGTTGCGACGTTCAGTGAAAATATCGGCGCCAATGCACACGCTGTCGCACCGGTGGTCCGAATTCTGACGTTCGCACCCCTCTGGGCAGGCACTTTTGCGAACGTCAGAATCAATGGACCACCGGCAAATTGTTGTTTCTAGTGGCGCTTTGGATTTGACGTTCGCGTCCGGGGATCACGGCGGGCAGATCGCGAACGTCAAATCCGCGCCACTAGGCAATTTTTGCCGGGCGGGTTATTGATTAATGGATTGGAAATTTTACGTGTTGCGCGTTGCCGCAGCGATACGAGAGTTACGAAAAAAGTGAGGAAGCCGCCATGCAATACGACGATTTTCGCCGCAGCAGCGATATCGAGGACCGCCGCGACGATAGCGGCGGCGGCATGGGCGGCGGTGGCGGCCTCGGCCTGCCGATGGGCGGCGGCGGGCTCGGCATCGGCACCATCATCGTGCTCGGCCTCGTCTCCTACGCCTTCGGCATCGATCCGCGGATCCTGATCGGCGGCGCGGAAGTCCTCACCGGCGGGAGCAGCTCGTCGACCTCTCAGTCCGATCGAACCTCCAGCTCCGGCAAGTCTGGCGCGCCGACCGACGAGATGGGCAGCATGATCGCCGGTATCCTCGGCGAGATCGACGATCGCTGGAGCGAGGAATTCAAGGCGCGAGGCCAGAGCTACACGGGTCCGAAGATCGTGCTGTTCCGCAACGCCACCAATGGCGGCCGTTGCGGCATGGCGCAGTCGGCGATGGGGCCGTTCTATTGTCCGCCCGAGCGCAAGATTTTCCTCGACACCGGCTTCTTCCGCGAAGTCGAGACCCGCTTCCACGGCTGCTCGGGCAGTGCCTGCAAGTTCACCGCGGCCTATATCATCGCCCATGAGGCCGGCCATCACATCCAGAACCTGCTCGGCATCCTCCCGCGGGTGACGCAACAGCAGCAGGCGGCCGGCAAGACCGAAGCCAATGCGCTGCAGGTGAGGGTGGAACTGCAGGCCGACTGCCTGTCCGGCCTCTGGGTCAATCGCGAGCAGAAGAAGCGGCCGAACTTCCTCGAAGCCGGCGACATCGACGCGGCGCTGACCACGGCGTCTGCGATCGGCGACGACACGCTGCAGCGCCAGGCCACCGGGCGCGTGGTGCCCGATTCCTTCACCCACGGCTCGGCGGCGCAGCGCAAGCAGTGGTTCATGACCGGCTACCAGCAGGGCACACTGGAAGCCTGCAACACCTTTGCGTCAGGGGCCTCGGTGCGATAGCGTCGCACGATAATGTCTAGGCGATCAGACGAGGCCCTTCATCCCGCTCAACATCGCGGTGTTGACGATCTCCGACACGCGTGCGCTGGCCGACGACAAGTCCGGCACCACGCTGGCCGATCGCCTAACCGCGGCCGGCCACAAGCTCGCCGCGCGCGAGATCGTAACCGACGATGTCGAGGCGATCCGCGCGGTGATGCGCAAATGGATCGCGGATGACGGCGTCGACGCTGTCATCACCACCGGCGGCACCGGCTTCACCGGCCGCGACGTGACGCCGGAGGCGGTCGAGCCGCTGTTCGAGAAGCGCATGGACGGCTTCTCCATCGCCTTCCACATGCTGAGCCACGCCAAGATCGGCGCGTCCACCATCCAGAGCCGCGCTACCGCGGGCGTTGCCGGCGCGACCTTCATCTTCTGCCTGCCGGGCTCGCCCGGCGCCTGCCGCGACGGCTGGGACGGCATCCTGGCGGCACAACTCGACTACCGCACAAAACCCTGCAATTTCGTCGAGATCATGCCGCGGCTCGACGAGCATCTGCGGCGGCCGAAAGCCAAGGGCGCGTCGGCGTAGGACGCCGGCGCTGGGGGTAGAGATGGAGCGGCGCGAATTTCTTGCTCTGATCGGCGTGTCGGCGGCATGGCCGGTCGCGTTGCGGGCCGAGCCGCAGCCGACATTGGGGGTGCTCAGCTCGAGCGTCATGGCCGATTCGTTCATCAGACCTTTTCGTGAAGGTCTGGAGCAGGGCGGCTATGTCGAAGGCCGCAACCTCGCCGTCATTTATCGTTCCGCAGACAATCAATTCGAGCGTTTGCCGGCGCTGGCGGATGAACTTGTGCAGAGCCGGGTTTCCGTCATTTTCGCCACGGGATCGCCGGTGCCGGCGCGTTCAGCGAAGGCGGCCACGCAAACGATTCCGATCGTCTTCGCCTATGGCGGAGATCCCGTCGGCGATGGCCTTGTCGCAAGCCTCAATCGGCCCGGTGGAAATGCCACAGGCGCGACCTTCATCGGAACGGCGCTCATGTCAAAGCGGATGGGGCTGTTGCGGGAAGCTCTTCCTCAGGTCTCGACCATTGCCCTGCTGGTGAACCCGAAAGGGACACTCGCTGAAGGCCAGATCAACGAAGCGAAAGCAGCCGCTCAGGCCTTGGGCTTGACCCTTCATATCGTCAACGCCCTCAGCGAAAGCGAGTTCGACGAGGCTTTCGCGACAATGAGCCGGTTGAAGGTGGGCGCGTTTCTCCCGAGCACCGATCCTTTGTTTGGCCTTAGCGGCCGAGGCCTGCACATCACAACGGCCTACCGCTACGGAATTCCGGCGATCTGCAACGGTCGTGTTGACGCAGTTGCTGGTGGCCTTCTCAGTTACGGTCCCAATCTGTCGGACACGTGGCGTCAAGCAGGTCTCTATGTCGGTCGCATCCTGAAGGGCGAAAAGCCTTCCGATCTGCCGGTTATGCAGCCCACCAGGTTCGAGCTGGTTATCAATCTCAAGACGGCCAAACAACTCGGTATCGACATCTCGCCGACTTTGCTTGCCCGCGCCGACGACGTGATCGAGTAGATCGCAAGTCTCCGATCCAATGCAGACATGCTTACGGTCATGGTCAAAAGATGCCGCCTATGCTCTGATCAAGCCGTGAACTTGGTCCGATGCCCGGGAATCGAATGAGACGGCGCGATTTCATCATGGCGATGGGCGTTGTGTTTGCTGGGCCGGCTTCTGCCGTGCGTGCCCAGCAGGCATCGCAGCCGCGGCGCATCGCTGTCCTCATGAACCGCGTAGCGGATGACAAGGAAGGTCAGGCGGGCCTCGTGGCCTTCCAGCAAGCCCTCGAACAACTCGGATGGAAGGTTGGCCCCGATTTGACGATCGACGTTCGATGGGGCCAGGACGATGTCGCCCTGGAGCACAAATACGCCGCGGAACTGGTCGACCTTTCGCCGAACATTGTCCTTGCCGGCGGCACGATGAGCGTGGCCGCGGTGCAGGGCATCACCCCGGCACTCCCCATCGTATTTGTCGGCGTTACCGATCCGGCCGGTGCGGGATTCGTTGAGACCCTTGCAAGGCCGGGCGGCAACGCCACCGGCTTCATGCTTTTCGAGTACGGCTTTACGGCAAAATGGCTGGAGCTTCTCAAGCAGATTGTCCCGAACATCAAGCGGGCAGCCGTGCTCCGTCTTCCGGATAACCCCGCTGCCATGGCACAGTTTGGCGCCATTCAGGCGACGGCGCAGTCGATGGGCGTGGAGATTACCGCCGTCAGTGTGCGCAATGTCGGCGAGATCGAGCGCGCCGTGGCGGCGCTCGAAAAATCGGGAAATGGCGGTCTGATCGTCACACCCAGCGCCGGCGTATCCGCGCACCGTGATCTGATCATCGCTCTGGCGGCGAAGCACAGGCTTCCCGCCGTGTATGGCAATCGAGCCAACGTCAACAGCGGCGGGCTGATTTTCTACGGGCCAAATCGCATCGACCAGTTTCGACGTGCGGCCGGCTATGTTGATCGCGTTCTCAAAGGCGAAAAGCCGGCCGATCTTCCGGTCCAGGCGCCGACCAAGTACGATCTCGTGATCAATCTGAAGACGGCAAAAGGCCTCGGGCTGGACTTGCCGGCTTCGCTGATCGCCCGCGCCGACGAGGTGATCGAGTAGCCGATTAAAGCGAGGCATACCAAATGAAAGCAGCATACATCGAACGGCACGGCGGACCCGACGTTCTCAAATACGGCGACATGGCCGATCCTGTGGCGGCAGCGGGCCAGGTCGTGGTCGACATCGTTGCGGCGAGCGTCAACGGCGCGGACTGGAAGGTGCGCGACGGCAAGTCGGGTCAGCTGTCCCGCTTTCCCTACATTCTCGGCCGTGATTTCTCCGGCGTCGTCTCGGCTGTCGGTAATGGCGTCACCGATTTGCGCGTCGGCGACGAGGTGTTCGCGGTCTGCGACGTCGGGCAGGAGGGCGCCTATGCCGAGAAGATCGCGATCAAGGCCGCCATCGTCGCCAAGAAAACCGGCGCATTGTCGCATGTCGATGCCGCCGCGCTTGCGCTCGCCGGACTGACGGCGCTTTGCACCGTCGAGGATACTTTGAAGCTCAAGAAGGGTGAGACCATCCTGATCCAGGGCGGGGCGGGCGGCGTCGCGGCCTTTGCAATTCAACTCGCAAAACATCTCGGCGCGCGCGTGATCACGACCGCCAGCGCCGCCAACCATGACTATGTGCGCTCACTCGGCGCCGACGAGATCATCGATTACAACAAGGTCGATTTCACCAAAGTGGTGAAAGACTGCGACGCCGTGTTCGACACGGTCGGCGGCGATGTCGCGCAACGCTCCTTTGCGGTGCTCAAGCCGGGCGGCCGCGCCGCCTTCATCGGCTCCGGGGCGCAGGCGCCGAAGCCGGATCGCGGCGACGTCACGGCGCTGCGGCCGGCTGTCGGGCGAGATCGGCCGCATCTGGAGCGCATCGTGGAACTGGTCAGGACCGGCGCCGTGCGTCCGCCCGAGGTGACGCGATACAAGCTCAGCGACGCGGTGGCCGCGCACGAGGTCAGTCAGTCCCGCCACTTCCGCGGCAAGCTGGTGTTCGTGGTGCGTTGAAACAGGTCGGGTTGGCTGCCACGGCTCAATCGGACTGGTGTCCGTTCCCGAGCATGGCGGCAAAGGTTTTTGCAAACGTGTGAGCGTCGCCCGGCCATCTTGCCGAAACGTAATTGCGATCCCGGACGACAAAGGCGGGCGTCGTGTCGTCCATGGTATCGCGCGCCAGGCCCGACGTTTTTCGGCGATAGTGCGGATCTGTGGCGGGGACATCGCAGAAATCCTGCGCGCGTGCGAGCGCGCGCGTCACTTCCTGCTGCACCGACATGAAGCCTTTCGGTTGCCCGTCCTGTTCCAGATAGGTCCGATAATAGTTGGGATCCCAAAATCGCGTGATGCGCGCGACCGACCACGCGCTGCTCTCGAACTCCCAGGTCAAGGCGGTCGTCCGGTATCCCTCGAGAACCGGGCGCCCCGTCCGCTTCGAGATGCTGCGCGCCGCCAGCAGCACGCCGTGACAGATGGCCGCTACCGGCTTTTCCGCATCGAAAAAATCGGCAACGAGCCGTTGCAGGACATCGCTTTCGAGATAATCGCGCATGCCGCGCGCGCGATGACCGCCGGGCAACAACAACGCATCGAACGCCGTTGCATCGACGGCATCCCAGCGCTGTGGCGCGACATAGTCGGGATCGGCGATCATGCTGGCGTAGGCTTGCCGCGCGTCGCGGTTCGCGCGCATCAAGAGTCCCACGAGGGGCCAATTCCGCAACAGCGGAATTTGTCCCCAGAGATCGAGGCCCCTTCCTGTCAGCATCATGTCGTCGGCAGCGGCCGGCCGGCCGTCGGGCGTGGCAAAGCGCACCACATGTCCGGCGTTGACGAGCACTTGCCAGCTCACCGCCGCTTCACTCGGATCGAAATCCAGTGCCGGTAACGGGACCAGAACGCGCGCCATGTCATGTTTCCCCTTCAATGCACGCGACGCCTGATCTATCAGTTGCCGAAATCGGCGCTCATCATGTCATAGGCCAGCAACTCGGCGCCGGTCTCCGTCGCCTCCATGATCCGCTTGCCGATGAGATCGCGCAGCGTCTCCGTCGTGCCGCCGCCGAGCGTACCGTAGCGCGCGCCGCGATAGAGCCGCGATACCGCATACTCATCGGTGAAACCAAAGCCGCCATGCAGCTGGATCGCCTCGCTGGTGACGCGGTTGGCCATCTCGTTGCAGGTGATTTTCGCGACCGCGGCCATGAAGGGATCGGGGAACGGGTTCGCCGTGATGCAGGCGCGGTAGAGGATACTGCGCGCCGTCTCGATCTCGCGGTACATCTCGGCGAGCTTCCAGCGCACGCCCTGAAAATCACCGATCGCCTTTCCGAACACCGTGCGGTCCCGCACATAGTTGCGCGCTTCGTCGAACGCGCCTTCGGCGAGCCCCAGCGAGATGCTCGGGTTGAGGCAGCGCTGGGTGTTGAAGGCGGTGAGCAGCTTGCGGAAGCCGTCGTCGCGAATCACGAGATTTTCCAGCGGCAGTTCGCAAGCGTTGAACTGGATCTCGTGGAGGTTCTCGCCGCCCATGGTGTGATATGTCCCGGTCACCTCGAAGCCTTTGGTATCGGGCTCGAGCAGGACGCAGCCGATGCCCTCGCGGCCCGGCTTGCCGTCGATCCGCGTGAAGATCACGAACATGCCGGCTTCCTTCGCGCGACTGATCAGCGTTTTGGTACCGTTGAGGATGACGCGATCACCCTTGATGACGGCATTGGTCCGGTAGTTCGCAACATCCGTGCCGGCATGCGGCTCGGTCATGCAGACCGCCAGCATGCAATCGCCGGAGACGACTTGGGGAAGTATCCGCGCGCGGATGCTTTCGGGCGCGTAGGTCGCGATCACGCGGGTCTGCACGCCGGCTTCCCCAAGGGTCGCCATCGCCGTCACGTAGCAGGTCTTGGCGATCTCCTCGAGCAGCAACGCGGTGTCGAATACCGGCAAGCCGAGGCCGCCATATTCTTCGGGCACCGACATGCCGAGCACGCCGATCTCGGCGAGTTTCTTCATGTTGTCCCACGGAAAGGTGCCGTCCATGTAGCGCTGCGCGTTGGCCTTGAACTCGCCTTGCGCAAGCTCGCGCACCGCGGCCACCATGCGCCGCTGCTGTCCGGTGAGCTGAAAGTCCATGATCTGTCCTTGAGGGAAATATCTACGAAATTTCTGTCGCGGGACGAGGTAGTGGTCCCACGCCAACATTCGCTCCCCACCCGGGAGCCACGTTTGCGAATGTTGGCGTCAAAGGACCACTACCAACTTATTGATGCTAGTGGAGCTTTGGATTTGACGTTCGCATCACAACATTTCGGCAAGCAGGGAGCGAACGTCAAATCCGCTCCACTGGCACCGCTTTCTCATCATGCCGTCTGACGATCTCTGTCACCAGATGAAACCGGTAGAGCAGATGAAATCCCACGAAAACCCAAAGGACCCCGCCGATCATCGACCAGACTGAGGCCTCGCCGATCACGCCTTCAAGGATCGTGTAGAGGCCAGGAACGCCCATGATGTAGAGCGAATACAAACGAGGAAGAAGCCCGAGAACAAACAGGATATCTTTCCGGCGCTTCTTTCGCTCCACCGATACGACAAAAAGGTAGGTAAAGAGACCCGCCGAGGCCGCCACGCCACCCAACACCGGCGCATAGGTGTAGAAGTAGTAATCCTGAGACCATCCCAATCGGATCAATTGGACGACACCGTAGATCATGGCAGCGAGAATGGGGACCTCGATTCTGGCGGCCAGGATGTGTCCCTTCGGACCTTTCAGTTGGGGAGGGACAGGGAAGCAATTCATGGTGCTTTCCTCCGTTCGTGAGCTGGAAGTCCATCGCCTGTCCCTGAAAATGCCCGTGATCCGAAAATGCCTGTCGCAGTCACGGCGATTATAGGTCATTTTTGTCCATGCGCTGCCATAACATCATACGGCGGGAGAAATCTGTCATGATCAGGGTTGCATCTCTGCTCGCCGCAGTACTGTGCTTGCGGGCCCGGCGGCGCGCGCGCAAAGCTGGCCGTCCCGGGCCATCACGCTGATCATTCCGTTCGCGGCCGGCGGCTCCAACGACGTGGTCGGCCGCGCCATCGGCAAGAAGCTGAGCGAGGCATGGGGCCAGCCGGTCGTGATCGAGAACCGGGCCGGCGCCGGCGGCCTGATCGGCACCGAGACCGTCGCCAGGGCGCAGCCGGACGGTTACACGCTGCTTTTGGTGTCGCCGACGTTCACCATCGGCCCGGCGGTCAGGAAGAACATGCCGTTCGACACGGTCAGGGATTTTACGCCGGTCGCCTTCATCGGCCGTTCGCCGCTGCTGGTCGCCGCATCGAGCAAATTCCCGGCGCAATCCGCCAGGGAGCTGTTCGCTCTCGCCAGGAGCGAGCCGGGCCGGATCACCTACGCTTCCGCCGGTGTCGGCAGCATCAACCAGATTGCGACCGAACTCATCGCGCGTTCAGCCGGCGTCAAACTCATGCACGTGCCCTACAAGGGCGGCGCGCCCGCGGTCAACGATCTCGCCGGCAGCCATGTCGACATCTTCGTGTCGAGCCTGCCGCAGGTGCTGCCGCTCGCGAAAAGCGGTCAGGTCAAGGCTCTTGCGGTGACCGGCAACAAGCGAACCGCGCTGTTTCCTGATGTGCCGACGCTTGCGGAGTCCGGCGTACCGGGCGCCGAACAACTCGGGACGTGGTGGGGCGTTGCAGGCCCGGCCGGACTGCCCGCTTACATCGTCGACGCGCTCAATGCGGAGATCGGCAAAATGCTGACCTCGCCCGAACTCACTGCGTTTCTCGCCAATGAAGGCGCCGAGGCCGAGGCCATGACGCCGAAACAATTCGCCGACATGATGCGTCGCGAGACCGAGCGCTGGACCAGGGTCGCGCGCGAGGCTGACATTTCGATCGATTAGGGCGGGGCAGGCCGATGTTCGTTTCACGAAGAAAGCTGCTTCACGGCTCGCTGCTTTGTGCGGCGGGAATGATTCGCCCGGCGCTGGCGCAAGAGACGGTTGCCTCGCCGACACCGGATGAGCGCAAGCGGATGGCCGCGCTCGCTGACGATTTCATGAGAACCAACAACATTCCCGGTCTTTCGATCGCCATCGCGATCAAGGGCAAGCCCGCCTATGTCGAGGCCTTCGGCGTCGCGGATCGGGAGACCGGCGAAGCGGTGACCCCGCAACACCGTTTCCGGATCGCGAGCATCTCCAAGACGATCACCGCGACCGGGATTTTCACGTTGATCGAAGCAGGCAAGCTCAAGCTCGACAGCTACGTGTTCGGGCCTGACTCGGTTCTCGGCGCCGATTATCCGACGCCGCCGAGCCTGCAGAGCCTGATGAAGCCGGAGGCGCCGCGCTCGTTCAACGAGCAGATCACCATCGAACATCTGTTGACGCACACCACGGGCGTCTGGGAGCACGGGGCCAACGATCCCTTGCGCAAGAACAAGGAAATGACGCATCGCCAGCTGATCGCCTGGACGCTGGAGCACATGCCGCTCACGACAGCTCCGGGGCAGACCTTCGGCTACTCCAATTTCGGCTATTGCATCCTCGGCCGCGTCATCGAGAAGCTGACCGGTCAACGCTACGAGCAATACATCCAGGACAACATCCTGAAGCGTTGCGGCATCACCGGCATGCAGATTGCCAAAAACACGCTGGCGGAGCGGGCGGCGAACGAGGTCAAATACTACGGCTCTTACGATCCCTACAAGCGCGACGTCGCGCGGCTGGATTCCTGCGGCGGCTGGATCGGGACGCCCAGCGATCTGACGAACTTCTTCGGCCATATCGACGGCTTCAAGGACACGGACCAACTGCTGTCCGATGATACGCTGCGCGTGATGACGACACCGAGCGCCGTGAACCCGCGCTACGCCAAGGGCCTGTTCATCGATCGACGCGATGGACGCGACAACTGGTGGCATGACGGCCTGCTGGATGGCACGACGACCGTTTCCGTGCGCACGGGCGGTGATTTCTGCTGGTCGGCGTTTACCAACGCCGGGGGCGCCAACAACTTCACGCGCGGGCTCGGGCAATTGATGTGGACCATGGCGCGGTCGGTTCCCCGCTGGAATCCCAGGGGCGCGTGACCCCGCGCGTCCGATTTGCCTCGCAATTTGGACAGGATACTGCTACATCCCCGACATCATCGTACATTCTGGGCTTTTACCGGTGACTGAGGGTCTCGTGCCCCCGCCTTGCCTGCATATCGGCAGGTAGCGATCCGCGCAAAGCAAGTCGTTTTACAAAAGCCGAATCCGGCGGAAACGACGCATCGCCTGTCGCACAGCGTCATCATCAAGCCTGAGGGAGATCGACATGGCCAAGGGAGAGCAAAAGGGTAATCGGGAGGCCAAGAAACCCAAGAAAGAGAAGATCAAGACGATTGCCGCCGCGCCAAGCCAGAAGACCGCGGGTTGGCAGCCGAACTTTGCTTCCGGCAAGAAGAAATAAGAGTGCCGAAGCGATCCACGCCGTGGACTGGTTCTAATTGATTGCGGATATCTGGCGGCACGTCGCCCGTAAAAGGAAGATGAGATGAAGACGGCTCTCGCCGTGCTGGCGCTCTGCGCATGCACGCAAAGCGCGCTGGCTACCGGGCCGGATTGCCGCGCAATAGACGGTACGACCGCGCGACTAGCCTGTTACGATGCGACCTATCCTCGTGCGAAAATGGAAAAGCCGGCCGCCGTTGAAGACGATGCATCACGGGCCGCGTACAAGGATCCGTTCATTGCTGAGGACGCCCGAACGCGCAACAAGCTGAATAATATCTGCCGCGGGTGTTGAAAGATGCGGAAAAGCGTTGTCTATCTCCTCTCGCGCGGCGCTTCGGGAGATCATTGAGTTATTGTCCGGATGTCGTCGGGCGAGCCGCCATGGGCCATTCCCCTGTGGGCAGTCCTGGGCTATGGCAGCCGCAACTTCGAGAGGTTGGCACATGTCACATGCATACAAGCTGAATGACGACGTTCATCACCGGCCGCAGGGGCCGCAAGGCCGTGCCGAAATCGAGCCACCGATGGTCTACACCGTCGTCCGACGTATGCCCATCGAGTCGGACGGACGCCTCCGGTACCGCATCAAGCGCAAATCAGACAATGTCGAGCGCGTCGTTACGGAAGATCAGTTGTCGTATCTGCAGTGATCGATCGCCTGGCGATGCTGGCGCGGGGGCGTGAACCCATGAATTGGGAGCGTTGATCGGCGGAAGCCCGGCGATCGAAGCGACGCGTGAGGTTCGCTGAGCCAAAACGCTATTTTTCCGAACGCGCGCGGGGAGAGGTGAAGCCCCGAACCTCACAACTCCATCTCCCACGTCTCGCCCACGAGATCGACACCGAAACTGTGATGCTTCTCTTCCGCCACCTTGCGGAAGCCGGCCTGCTGATAGATGCCGCGCGCGGCGAGCAGGCAGCTCTGCGTCCATAGCGTCATCTTGCTGTAGCCCTTTTCGCGCGCGGCGCGGATGCATTGTTCGACCAGCGCGCGGCCGACGCCGAGCCCGCGGGCCTTTTTCTCGACCATCAGCAGGCGAAGCTTGGCGACCTTGTCGGAGCTCTTCACCAGGAACACCGATCCGACCGGCTCGCCGTGAACCTCGGCGATCCAGCAATGCTCGCGCGCCGGATCGTAACTCTTGATGAACTGCGCGCAGATCTGGGCGACCAGCGCCTCATAGCTGATGTCCCAGCCATATTCCTCGGCGTAGGCGATACCCTGTCGCGAGGTCACCCAGCCGACGTCGCCGACGCGATGGCTTCGCAACAGGAACGGTGCGTGTTCGCGGGTGGGCTCGAGTAGATGCGCGATGGTGGCCATCGCACCCGTCAGCCGCCTGCCGTCATCGTTCGAGAGCGGCGCCAGCATCGCCGCGACGTCGTCCTGGGAAGCCTTGTTGAGTTTCGCAAAAGCCTGGCGGCCCTTGGCGGTGAGACTGAGGCGGAATTGCCGGCGGTCGGTCGCCAGCGGTTTTCGCGAAATCAGCCCGCTTTCCTCGAAACTCTGCACGATGCGGCTGAGATAGCCGGGATCGAGCCCGAGTTCGCCGCCGATCTCTTTCGCGGCAAGCTCGTCGCGATGGGCGAGCTCATACAGCACCCGCGCCTCGGAGAGCGAATACGGGCTCTTGGAGAGATGCTGGTCGAGCACCCCGAGCTTGCGGGTGTAGAACCGGTTGAAAGCGCGGACGGCGGCGATTTGGCCGGCGGAATCGGCAAAGGAATCGACAAGGGACATGGCGGCACCCCGATACTTGCTATTGTCAATCAATTGATTGACTTTGGCAAGTATCGTTAGGTGGTCACGATCATGATCCGGCTGCGCAGCAGGATGCGCGAGGAGCGGCCGAGCTGGCGCAACAGTTTTGCCTCGGAGCGGCGGGCGTCGGGCGCGTGGCCGCCGAGCCGGAAATAGTGGTCGCGCGCGATCACCAGCCCCTGGTCGGTGCGCACCCCCGTAACCAGCCGGGTCAGCGAGCCAAGGCGGTCGCGCAGGCGCATGTCGGCGTAAGGCGAGCGCGCATAGCGGAAGATCCCGGCGCGCTGCCGATCCGCTCAGCGCCACGCCCTGGATGAACTGGGTGGTCTCCTCGATCCAGCCGGTGTCCAGCACCGCGCCGGCGCGCAGGAACATCAGCCAGGGGGCGCGCGCCTGACGGGCGCCGGCGGCAAGCGCTGCGGCATGCGGGCCTTCGAACGGCAGGAAGCGGCAGCCGGCGACATCGGCGACGCGCTCGATCACGCCATTGCCGGCGCGGTCTACCAGCAGCACCTCGCGGATCAGGCCGCTTGCCGCGCCCGGCACCAGCGCGCCAAGCGTGGCCACGGCGGTCCGCTCCACACCATCGGTCGGGATGATCACGCTCAGCATGAGGCTTCGTTGGCTCAGTCGTCGAAAAACGCCGCTTGTTATCACCTTGTCATATTGAAAACAGCAGCTCTGCTGCGGGAATTTCGAGCAAACTTGACCGGCGGTTACTCACAGCCGCGACGACATTGTTCTTGATTTGTTCTCATATCGTGTTATGTAGTGGCCATGAGCCGAGCATCCTCTCATGCCCTCAGGCACCCGCCGGTCACGGCGCCCTCCGAACCGGCGGGTGCTTCTTCTTTTTCCGAGCTTGCGGTCGCCATCGACCGCGAGCGGCGGCGGGGCCGCGGCGCGCAATCCAATGCCAGCGGCCGCTTCGAGGCCGAGGCGCGGGTCGCTTTCGACGACGGCTGGCAGAGCCTGGAAGAGCTGCCGCCGTTCAAGACCACCGTGACGCTCGATACCGCG
Source organism: uncultured Alphaproteobacteria bacterium (assembly GCA_963732085.1). GTDB lineage: Bacteria > Pseudomonadota > Alphaproteobacteria > Rhizobiales > Xanthobacteraceae > Bradyrhizobium. The sequence goes on from CAVSYJ010000007.1 coordinate 282,267, forward strand.
CGAAAAGTGATCACGCACAACGACTCGCCCGACATCGGCTTCGACCGCTCGATCAATCCCTATCGCGGCTGCGAGCATGGCTGCGTCTACTGCTTCGCGCGGCCGACCCACGCCTATATGGGGCTGTCGCCGGGACTGGATTTCGAATCCAAGCTCTTTGCCAAGCCGGATGCGCCGGAACTGCTGGAGAAGGAACTGGCCGCGGCAGATTACGAGCCGCGCATGATCGCGATCGGCACCAACACCGATCCCTATCAGCCGATCGAGCGCGAGCGCAAAATCATGCGCGGCATCCTCGAAGTGCTCGAGCGCGCCGGCCATCCCGTCGGCATCGTCACCAAGTCGGCGCTGGTGGTGCGCGACATCGACATTCTGGCGCGGATGGCCAAGCGCAATCTCGCCAAGGTCGGCATATCGGTGACAACGCTGGATCCGGTGCTGGCGCGCACCATGGAGCCGCGTGCGTCGACCCCGCCGCGGCGTCTGGATGCGATCAAGCAGTTGTCGGACGCCGGCATTCCCACCATCGGCATGGTGGCGCCGGTCATCCCCGCGCTGAACGATTCCGAAATCGAGCGCATCCTCGATGCGGTGGCGCATGCCGGCGCAAAGGAAGCAAGCTATGTGCTGCTGCGGCTGCCGCTGGAAGTGCGCGACCTGTTTCGCGAATGGCTGATGGCGAATTATCCGGACCGCTATCGCCACGTCTTCACGCTGATCCGGGACATGCGAGGAGGGCGCGATTACGACTCGCAATGGGGCACGCGGATGAAGGGTACCGGCCCGATGGCCTGGATGATCGGCCGCCGCTTCGAGATCGCTTGCGAGAAGCTCGGACTAAACAAGCGCCGCACCAAGCTGACGACGGATCATTTCGCCAAGCCGAAGGGACGGCAGCTCAGTTTGTTTTAGACAAACCGTCATTGCGAGGAGCGAAGCGACGAAGCAATCCATGGTGCCGCAAGCGGATAAGTGGATTGCTTCGCTTCGCTCGCAATGACGAGGAGAGAGTGTCATGAGTGACACCCCGCCAATCCCGCGTTTCACCTTCATCACGCTCGGCGTCGCCGACATGCGCGCCAGCATCGCATTCTATGAGGCGCTCGGCTTCGCACGAAAATTCCGCGCGACCGGCGAGGCGGTCGCCTTCTTCGATACCGGTGCGACGGCAATCGGGCTGTTCCCGTGGGATGAGCTGGCAAAGGACGCGACGCTGCCGGCAGATCCGCGTCCCCCGGCCTTTCGCGGCATGACGTTGGCGTGGAACTGCAACTCGCCGGAAGAGGTCGACAGGGTGCTGCAGTTTGCGATCTCGAACGGTGCGACGTTGCTGAAGGCCGCGCATAAGACCGATTACGGCGGCTATTCCGGGTATTTCCGCGATCCCGACGGCCATCCCTGGGAGGTCGTCGTCGCGCCCAACATCACGGTGGGCGACAATCGCCGGGTGCAGCTACCCGATTAGAGGCATGATCCGGAAAAGTGTGAAGCGGTTTTCCGACAAGATCATGCCTGAAAAGGTCAAGTTACAATCGATCGTTTGTTGAGAGCGGTGAAAGACAAATCCCGCGCCGGAGTTCCCGGTTGCGCCGCGGGCAACGCTTGCGCACTGTCCCGGCATGATTCGGGACAAGTCCGCAAAGACACAGGCTGCGCTGCCGAGGGGCGTGATCGCGGTGGCGCCGGCAAGCTTCCGGCGCGAGCGCGCACTGATCAAGCGCGGTATCTGGCCGGTGGCGGGCTGCGACGAGGCCGGCCGCGGTCCGCTGGCGGGCCCGGTAGTGGCTGCGGCCGTGATCCTCGATCCCGACCGCATCCCGAGGGGCATCGACGATTCCAAGCGGCTCACGCCGGAAGAGCGCGAGGACCTGTTCGAGAAGATCTGCGCGACCGCGTCGTTCGCGGTGGCATTCGCCTCGCCGGCACGGATCGATCGCGACAATATCTTGCGCGCCTCGCTGTGGGCGCTGGCGCGCGCGGTGCAGGCGCTCCCCGAGACGCCGAAACACGTGTTCGTGGACGGCCGCGACCGGCTCGCTCTCAACTGCGAGTGCGAGGCTGTCATCGGCGGCGATGGATTGGTCAAGTCGATCGCGGCCGCCTCCATCATCGCGAAGGTAACGCGCGACCGGCTGATGTGCGCGCTGGCGCAGGAATGCCCCGGCTACGGTTTCGAGCAGCACAAGGGCTACAGCGTGCCCGAACATCTCCAGGCCCTGGACCGGCTCGGCCCCTCGATCCATCACCGCAGCTTCTTCGCGCCCGTGGTCGCCGCGCGCGAGAAGCACCAGCCCTGGACCATCACGCGCGAACCCGATCTGTTCACGGTCGATTCCTTGCTCAAGGTCGCCGTTTCCATGCCGAATTAACGGCCAGCAACGGTAGTTGCGCCGCAGCGCGGCGCGCTTTATCAAACGTCGGGGGACCGGTCGCCGGACCGGCAGGGGATTTCCAGGCGTTTCATGCGTTTCACGTCGCTTGTCGTCGAATTGATCCGGGCCCGGCCGCGGCTGGTGGTCTGTATCGTCGTGCTGTTGCAGGCGGCGCTGTGGCTTCTTGTCCCGCTCATTTTCTATTCCAGCCCGCCCGGCGATCTCGCCACCGTGCTCGCCTATGGCCGGGAATATCAGGTCGGCACCGATCTCGGGCCGCCGCTGGCGTTCTGGCTTGCCGACATCGCCTTTCGTGCGGCGGGCAATCATTTGATCGGCGTGTACTTCCTGTCGCAACTCTGCTCGGTCGCGACGCTCTGGTTCCTTTATCTGCTGGGGCGCGCCATCGTCGGTGGCCAGCAGGCGGTGCTCGCCGTGCTCTTGACCATGACGGTCTCGGCTTTTGCCTCATCGAGCCTCGAATTCGGTCCGCTGGTGCTGGCGCGCCCGCTCTGGGCGCTGCTGTTGCTCGATACCTGGCTGCTGGTCGGCCAGAACCGGCGCAATGTCTGGTTCGCCTGGTCGATCGAGGCCGGACTTTTGCTGCTGACGACGTCGGCGGCGATCGGCCTGTTGTTGCTGGTCGTCGGCTTCATGGTCGCGACCGAACGCGGCCGCCGCACGCTGATGTCGTTCGATCCGCTGTTCGCGCTGCTTGCGATCGCGGTACTGGCGCTGCCTTATTTGATCTGGCTGATCCGCGCCGGCGTGCTCGGCATTCCCGCCTTGCCACCGGTTGCCGAGTTGTCCGACAGAGCCATGCACTGGGTCCGGCTCGTTGGCGGCCTCGTGGTCGCGATGGCCGCGATCCTGATCCTGGTGCTGCTCAATCTGCGCCTGTTCAGCCGCACGGAGGAAGCGCCGATCATCTACCGGCCGCCGGTCGATCCGCTGGCGCGCAACTTCGTCTACGTCTTCGCCATTGCGCCGGCGCTGGCCGGCAGCCTGATCTCCGGCCTGTTCAATCTCGATGGCGTGGTCGGCGGATCGGGCATCGCGCTTCTGATGTCGGGGCTTGCCGTCATCGTTGCGACCGGCGACCTCGTGCATCTGCGGCGCCAGCGCCTGCTGCGCTCGATCTGGGTGGTCGCCATCGTCGCACCGGCTTTCGCGGCGGTTGCGACCACGCTGTTCCTGCCCTGGACCGGCGGCAGCGAGGTCGCGACCTCGCTTCCGGCGCGCTCGATCGCGCAATTCTTCGGCGACAGCTTCGAGCGGCGCACCAATCAGCGGCTGCGCGCGGTGGCGGGCGATCCGGCGGTTGCGAGCCTGGTCGCGCTCGACCGCGGCCGGCCGCATTTGTTCCTCGATGCGACGCCCGAGCGGACGCCATGGCTGAACCCGCAAAGGTTCGCGGAGAGCGGCGGCGTGGTGGTCTGGCGCGCCCCTGATACCGCGGGCACGGTCCCGGCCGAACTCGCCAAGCGATTTCCGGGCCTGACGCCGGAAGTGCCGCGCGCCTTCGAGTGGCTGGTGAACGGGCGGCAACCCTTGCTGCGCATCGGCTGGGCCATCGTGCGGCCGAAGGGGCAGTGATCAAAACCCTCATGGTGAGGAGGCGCGAAGCGCCGTCTCGAACCATGAGCCCGTCTGTAGCCCGTCTGTGATCTCATCCTTCGAGACGCACGCTGGCGCGTGCTCCTCAGGATGAGGAGATCAAGCCAGCGCCTTCGCGATCGCGCGCAAATCCTGCCACGACATTCGCTTGTAGGACGGCGAGCGCAGCAGATAGGCCGGATGGAAGGTCGGCAGTGCGCGGATCAGGCGCGTGCCGGTGTCGTAGTCGAACCATTTGCCGCGCGTGCGCATGATGCCTTCGCGCGTGCCGAGCAGTGTTTGCGTCGAGGGATTGCCGAGCGTGACCAGGATGTCGGGATTCACCAGTTCGATCTGGCGCTGGATGAAGGGCAGGCAGATTTGCGTCTCCTGCGGCGTCGGCGTGCGATTGCCGGGCGGCCGCCATGGAATGACATTGGCGATATAGGCCTTGCTGCGGTCGAGCCCGATCGCGGCGATCATGCGGTCGAGCAGTTTGCCCGAGCGGCCGACGAACGGCAGTCCCTCGATGTCCTCGTCGCGGCCGGGCGCTTCGCCGACGAACATCACGCGCGCCTTCGGATTGCCGTCGGCGAACACGAGTTGCGTCGCGGTCGATTTCAGCGCGCAGCCGTCGAACTTGTCGAGCAGCGCGCGCAAGGCCTCCAGTGTCGGCGCGGTGCGCGCGGCCTCGCGTGCGGACGTGATCGCCGTATCGGGTGCCAGCGGCGGCTCGGCGAGACCGGTGAGAACCGGTGCGGCGGGCGCGGGCCTTGCGGGTTGCGCCAGTACACGCGGCGGCGGGGCCGGTTCGGGATCGGCGAGACGGTTGAGCGGCTCCTCACCGAGCGCGCAATCGACCCCGGCCTCGACGTAAAAGGCCAGCAATTGCTGCAGCGTAGGCGCGGGATCGGAAGCGAGGGCCATGGCGGCAATTTAGGATGGATCGGCCGACGGCGAAACGCCTCAAACGGCATTTCGCCAGTTGTCCTCTCCGTAAAAATCGGAAACAACGGCAACTTGGAAGCGTTCTCGAAGAGGCCGGGTGAGATCATGAGCAGCGAAGAGTTACCTCCGCGCGAATCCATGGAATTCGACGTCGTGATCGTCGGCGCCGGTCCCTCCGGCCTGTCTGCGGCGATCCGGCTGAAGCAGCTCAATGCCGACCTCAACATCGTCGTGGTGGAGAAGGGCTCTGAAGTCGGCGCGCATATTCTCTCGGGCATGGTGATGGACCCCGTTGCGCTGGACAAGCTCATTGCCGATTGGCGCGAGGATTCCGACTGCCCGCTCAAGACCGAGGTCAAGGACGATCGCTTCTACTGGATGACGGCGGGTGGCGCGATCCGCCTGCCGAATTTCATGATGCCGCCGCTGATGAGCAATCATCATAATTACATCGGTTCGCTCGGCCAGGTCTGCCGCTGGCTCGCACGCAAGGCCGAAGCGCTCGGGCGTCGAAATCTATCCGGGCTTTGCCGCCACTGAGGTGCTCTATGACGACAAGGGCGGCGTGCGCGGCATCGCCACCGGCGACATGGGCATCGCCAAAGACGGCACCCACAAGGATTCGTTCACACGCGGCATGGAGCTTTGCGGCAAATACACGCTGTTCGCGGAGGGCGCGCGCGGCAGCCTGACGAAGCAGTTGATCGCGAAATATTCGCTGGATGCCAGGAGCCAGCCGTCGAAATTTGGCATCGGCCTGAAGGAGGTCTGGCAGATTGATCCTGCAAAGCACCAGAAGGGCCTGCTGCAGCATTCCTTTGGCTGGCCGCTCGGCACGCGGACTGGCGGCGGTTCGTTCCTCTATCATTACGACGACAACCTCGTCGCGGTCGGCTTCGTCCTGCATCTCAACTACGACGATCCGTACCTCTCGCCGTTCGACGAGTTCCAGCGCTTCAAGACCCATCCCTCGATCCGCGGCGTATTCGAGGGCGGCAAGCGGCTCGCTTATGGTGCGCGCGCCATCACCGAAGGCGGCTATCAATCGGTGCCGCGCTTGAGCTTCCCTGGCGGCGCGCTGATCGGCTGCGCGGCGGGCTTCGTCAACTTGCCGCGCATCAAGGGCGTGCACAATGCGATCGGCAGCGGCATGCTCGCCGCCGAGCACGTCTCCGCCGCGCTTCAAGCCGGCCGCGCCAATGACGAGCTTGTCGATTATGAGAATGCCTGGCGCGATTCCGCCGTAGGCCAGGATCTCTACAAGGTCCGCAATGCCAAGCCGCTGTGGTCGAGGTTCGGCACCGTCATCGGCGTGGCGCTGCTCGGATTTGACATGTGGTGCAATACGCTCGGCTTCTCGCTGTTCGGAACGCTGTCGCATGCCAAGCCTGATCGCAAGACGCTGGATCCTGCGAAGGGGCACCAGCCGATTGCCTATCCGAAACCGGACGGCAAGCTTTCCTTCGACAAGCTGTCATCGGTGTTTCTCTCCAACACCAATCATGAAGAGGATCAGCCGGTTCATCTGAAGGTCGCCGACATGAATCTGCAGAAGACGTCGGAGCACGACGTCTATGCCGGTCCGTCCAATCGCTATTGCCCGGCCGGTGTTTACGAATGGGTGGAGGAGTCCTCAGGCCCGCGTTTCCAGATCAACGCCCAGAACTGCGTCCATTGCAAAACCTGCGACGTGAAGGACCCGAACGGCAACATTACCTGGGTTCCCCCGGAAGGCGGCGGCGGCCCGAATTACGAAGCGATGTAATGCACGATTGTGTGAGACGGTTTGTCTCGGTTTGAGGCTAGTGGAGCGGATTTGACGTTCGCTATGGGCTTGCCACGACTTCTCCAAGCGAACGTCAAATCCAAAGCTCCACTAGAATCAATATTTTCTAGTGGTCCTTTGATTCCAACATTCGCAAAAGTGCCCGCTGCAAGGGAATGCGAATGTTGGAAATCGGACCACTACGGTCACGATAAGGCCACAGTGCGGCGGTTTTGAAGGGTCGGAAGGCTGGCCGGAAGGGTCGCAGCCGCCCCATTTTATCGGGCAAATCCTTGCGGTTAGGCGCCAAACACGGCATTGTCCCACGCCTTGATGCGCCGCGCCGGTCGGGACTCGCATTCGAGACGATCCGTAAATTCCTCAAATAACCAGAGCGAACCGTGATGTTTTCCATTCGTTGCACTCGCTGGACCGTTGCTGCCGTGGCGCTGACCGCGGCGCTGCCCCTTTCGGTGCTGGCGCAGACGCCCGATCGGCCCCAGGACAGCGCGCCACAGTTTCCCTCGCGCAACGATTTGAAGGCGCTGACGATGTCCGGCAGCTATCTGGCCGCCCGCCATGCCGGTGTCGAGCGTGACGCGACGTCGGCCGCGGCGTTCTATCGCTCCGCGCTGCGCACCGACCCGAAGAACAGCGAGTTGCTCGATCGCGCCTTCATCTCCTCGGTCGCCGACGGCGATATCGACGAAGCGGTCAAGCTCGCCGAGAAGATCCTGACCGTCGACAAGACCAACCGCGTCGCGCGCCTCGTGGTCGGCGTGCAGGATCTGAAGCAGAAGAAATACGGCCCGGCGCAACTCAACATCAATCAGTCGATCCGTGGCCCAATCACCGACCTCGTGGCGACGCTGCTCTCGGCCTGGGCAGGATACGGCGCGGGCGACGCCAAGACGGGGATCGCCAGCATCGACAAGCTGACCGGACCCGAGTGGTATCCGATTTTCAAGGACCTGCATGCCGGCATGATCCTCGAGCTGTCGGGCAAGGAAAAGGACGCGGGTGTCCGCTTCGAGCGCGCCTACAAGCTCGACGATTCCGTGCTGCGCGTCTCGGAAGCCTATGCGCACTGGCTGTCGCGCAACAAGGGCGACGACCAGGCGATCGCGATCTACGAAGCCTTCGACAAGAAACTCGCGCGCCATCCGCTGGTGCTGGAAGGCCTGCGCGAGACCCGCGCCGGCAAGAAGCTGCCGCCGCTGGTCGAACTCGGCGCAGGCAGGCGCGGCCGAAGCGCTGTACGGCATCGGCGCCATGCTGATCCGCCGCGGCGGCGAGGACCTCGCCCTGGTCTATCTGCAGCTCGCGCTCTATCTCCAGCCCAATCATCCGATGGCGTTGCTGTCGCTCGCCGATCTCTATGAGTCGGTGAAGAAGCCGCAGATGGCGATCAAGGTCTATGAGCGCGTGCCGGCATCCTCGCCGCTGAAGCGCAACGCGCAGATTCAGCTCGCGACCGATCTCGACACCGCCGATCGCAGCGACGAGGCGATCAAGATTCTCAAGAGTGTGACCTCGGACGATCCGAAGGACCTCGAAGCGATCATGGCGCTCGGCAATGTCGAGCGCGGCCGCAAGAAGTTCGCCGATTGCGTCGGCACCTATTCGCAAGGCGTCGACGCGCTGACGCCGGGCAGCGACAAGGCCAACAGCGTCTGGTACTATTATCGTGGCATCTGCGAGGAGCGCTCCAAGCAGTGGAGCAAGGCGGAAGCCGATATGCGCAAGGCGCTCGAACTGCAGCCGGACCAGCCGCACGTGCTGAACTATCTCGGCTATTCCTGGATCGACCAGGGCGTCAATCTCGACGAGGGCATGAAGATGATCAAGCGCGCCGTCGAGCAGCGTCCCGACGACGGCTACATCGTCAACTCGCTCGGCTGGGCGTATTTCCGCATCGGCAACTACGAGGAGGCGGTGAAGAACCTCGAGCGCGCCATCGACCTCAAGCCCGAGGACCCGACCATCAACGATCACCTCGGCGACGCCTATTGGCGCGTCGGCCGGACGCTGGAAGCCAAATTCCAGTGGTCGCATGCGCGCGACCTCAAGCCCGAGCCGGAAGATCTGCCGAAGATCGAGGCCAAGATCGAGAACGGTTTGCCGGAAGAACAGTCCCCGGCCGCTGCTGCCGCCAACGACAAGAAGAAGGAAGGCGACGGCAAGGACGAAGGCAAGGGCGGCTGACGGGCATCTCGCCGATGTTGAGTGAAGAGGGACGCGCCAAGGTCAATCTCAGCCTGCGCGTGATCGGTCGCCGCGTCGACGGCTATCATGACCTCGAAAGCGTGGTGGCGTTCGCCGATTGCGCCGATCGCCTGACGCTGGCGCCGGGCCCCGAGCTCAGCCTCAAGACCACAGGCCCGCTGGCGCAGGCCTGCGGCGACACCTCCGACAATCTGGTGCTGAAGGCGGCGATGCTGCTTGCCGCGCGCGTGCCCGATCTGAAGGTCGGCGCTTTTGCGCTCGACAAGGTGTTGCCGGTTGCAGCCGGCATCGGCGGCGGTTCGGCGGATGCCGCCGCGGCGCTCCGCCTGTTGGCGAAGCTCAACGATCTTGCGCTCGACGATCCCCGTTTGCTCGAAGTCGCGCTGGAAACCGGCGCCGACGTGCCGGTGTGTCTCGCCTCGCATGCCTGCGACATGACCGGCGTCGGCGATACGCTGCTGCCGCTGAATTTGCCGAAAATTCCGATGCGTATTGGTCAACCCGTGCGTCGCCGTTGCGACGAAAGACGTGTTCGCGGCGCTGGGTTTGCGCAACGGCGAGCTGTTGGTCGGCGCCACCGACGTTCTCCGCGGCACCGACTGGCCGGAGCCAGGCGCCTCGCTCGAAGACTGGGTCGAGGTGCTTGCAGCAAGCTCCAACGATCTGGAAGAGCCGGCCATGCGCAATCCAGCCCGCCATTGGTGACGTGATCGCGGCGCTGTCAGCGACCAACGGAGCCTGGCTCGTGCGGATGTCGGGCTCGGGCGCGACCTGTTTTGCGATCTACGAAAACACCGCCGACGCCGGCCGCGCGGCGGAAAGGATCCGCTTCGATCATCCCGGCTGGTGGGTGCATGCGGGGGTGTTGAGCTAATTGTTCGTCATTGCGAGGAGCGAAGCAATCCAGCGTGAGCCAGCATGAGCGCAGCGATATGCGGGTCACCCGGGTGTCGCTTCGCTCACCCGGGCTACGCTCCTCGCAATGACGATGCAGTGCGACCTTGCGAGGCAGAACGCCACCACCTGCTCCAGCGCGTTCTTCATCGGCGAAGCCGGAAACAGCGCCAGCGCGTCGACCGCCATCGCGCCGTAGTGCTGCGCGCGGTTGACGGTGTCCTCCAGCGTGCGATGCTTGGTCATCAGGTGGATGGCGTGATCGAGATCGCCGTCGGCGATCTCGCCGCGTTCCAGCGCCTTGACCCAGAACGCGCGCTCGGTGTCGTTGCCGCGCCGGAAGGCGAGCACCACGGGCAGCGTGATCTTGCCCTCGCGGAAATCGTCGCCGATGTTCTTGCCGAGCTTGGCGGCCTTGCCGCCATAGTCGAGCACGTCGTCGACGAGCTGGAAGGCGATGCCGAGATTCATGCCGACCGAGCGGCAGGCGGTCTGCTCCGCTTTCGGCCGGTTGGCGATCGCGGGGCCGACCTCGCAGGCGGCGGCGAACAGCTCGGCGGTCTTGCCGCGGATCACGGCGAGATATTCGTCCTCGGTGGTCGCGGTGTTCTTGGCGGCGGCAAGCTGCATCACCTCGCCTTCGGCGATCACGGCGGCTGCGGAGGAAAGAATGTCGAGCGCGCGCAGCGAGCCGACCTCGACCATCATCCGGAACGCCTGGCCGAGCAGGAAGTCGCCGACCAAGACGCTGGCCTCGTTACCCCACAGCATCCGCGCGGACAACTTGCCGCGGCGAAGCTCGCTCTCGTCGACCACGTCGTCGTGCAGCAGCGTCGCGGTGTGCATGAACTCGACCGCCGCGGCGAGCTTGATATGGCCGTCGGCGGAATAGCCGGAGAGATGCGCCATGGCGAGCGTCAGCATCGGGCGCAGCCGCTTTCCGCCCGAGGAGATCAGGTGGTTGGCGACCTCCGGAATCATGGTCACTTCGGAGCCGGTGCGCGAGATGATGGTGGCGTTGACCCGCTCCATGTCGGCGGCGACCAGCGCGACCAGCGGCTCGATCGATGCGTCCCGGGGGCTCTCGAAGGGTACAATAACCGCCACGCCACGCTCCACATTTGCTATCCTCAAGATAGTACATAGGAACAGTGAGGCGGCAAGTACAGGCTTGCCCTTGACTTGACGGCTTGGGCGCGTGGCCGACAGGAGTTTGGATTTGCGGGAATTGGTGCGGACCAACGATATCGTGCTGGTGTCGGCGATCGGCGCGCTGCTCGATGGCGCCAACATCCACCATCTGGTGCTGGACCAGAACATGAGCATCATCGAGGGCTCGCTTGGCATCCTGCCGCGGCGGATTCTTGTGCACGAGGAGGACAACCGCGCGGCGCGGGAGCTCCTCAGCGAAGCCGGGCTGTCGCATGAATTGCGGCCCGATGAGTGAGGCCCTCGCCGACACCACCGAGGACGCCTTCCTCGGCGGACAGCTGCGTTTGCGTCAACCGAAGTCCGGTCATCGCGCCGGCCATGACGCCATGCTACTCGCGGCATCGACCGCGGCAAAGGCGAGCGATCGTGTGGTGGAATTCGGCGCCGGCGTCGGCGCCGCGGGGCTGGCGCTTGCGAAGCGTGTCGGCGGCATCGATCTGGTATTGGTGGAGATCGATCCCGGTCTCGCCGCGCTGGCGCATGAGAATGCGAGAGACAATGCGATCGCCGCTGGAATCATCGTGGTCGATGTGACGTCGTCGGCCGAAGCGTTCGCGAAGGCGGGGTTGCCGCCCGATTCCGTCGATGCGGTGCTGATGAATCCACCGTTCAACGATGCCGCGCGCCATCGCGTTTCGCCCGACGCGTTGCGCGCGTCGGCCCATGTCGCCGACAGCACGACGCTGGACAGCTGGGTCCACGCTGCGCGGAGAATTCTCAAATCCGGCGGCGCACTGACGCTGATCTGGCGCGCCGACGGAATCGCCGAAGCGCTGGCCGCATTCGGCAAGGGCTTCGGCAGCCTTGCGATCCTGCCGGTGCATGCCGATGCCGGCCGCCCCGCGATTCGCGTTTTGATTCGCGGCGTGAAGGGCGGCAAGGCGCCGGCTCGCGTCTTGAGCAGCCTTGTGCTCAATGACGAGTCAGGTCTGCCCAATAAAGGGGTCGCGGAAATGTTATCGGGCAAGCGGGTTCTGCCGTTGGCGAACCCGTGAAGGAGAGGAGGGGAACTACTGCGGCAGCGACTTCGAGCCCTGTTCACGGGCGGAAGTGAACTTGGTGGCGGCCAGGAGGGCGCCGATCAGCATTATCAGCAGATAGATTTTCATGTCTTTCTCCGCTGCGTCGTTGCAGCCTGCAACGAAACCACTGCAAGCCGCGTTCCAGTCCCAGCAGTGACAGTGACGTGATAAAAAATGGTTAAATCGAGGTAACGGCATGACGGCACATTTAAGTGATCGCGGCGGATGGCGGGGCGCGGTCGACCGCGGCATGGGCTGGCTGCCGGCCCGGCTTCGGCGCGGGGCGGCGGTGGTGCCGGTGGTGCGGCTGTCGGGCGTGATCGGCGCGGTGACGCCGCTGCGGCCGGGTATGACGCTCGCAGGTGTCGCCAAGACGCTGGAGAAGGCCTTTGCCACCAAGAACGCGCGGGCCGTTGCGCTGGTGATCAATTCGCCCGGCGGCTCGCCGGTGCAGTCGCGCCAGATCTATTTGCGCATCCGCCAGCTCGCCCGTGAGAAGAACCTGCAGGTGATGGTGTTCGTCGAGGACGTCGCGGCCTCCGGCGGCTACATGCTCGCCTGCGCCGGCGATGAGATTTACTGCGATCCGTCGTCGATCCTCGGATCGATCGGCGTGGTCGGCGGCTCTTTCGGCATGGTCGAGCTGATCAGGAAGATCGGCGTCGAGCGCCGGCTGTATACCGCGGGCGAGCACAAGGCGATGCTCGATCCGTTCCTGCCCGAGGATCCCGATGACGTCGCGCGGCTGAAATCGATCCAGCGCGAGATCCACGCGATCTTCATCGACCTCGTCAGGACAAGCCGCGGCACGCGGCTGAAGGGCGCCGACGATCTGCTGTTCACCGGCGAATACTGGGCCGGCGACACCGCGGTCTCGCTCGGGCTTGCCGACGGCATCGGCGATCTGCGCTCGACCTTGCGCGCGCGTTTCGGCGACAAGGTGCTGACGCCGGTGATCGCGCCCGCAAGCGGCATGCTGTCGGGCCTGTTCGGCCGCCGCGCGCCGGGCGCGGGATCGCTCGATGTCGCTGGGAAGTGTGGCGGGCCTGCCGGACGAGCTGATTTCCGCGCTGGAAACCCGCGCCATCTGGTCGAGATTCGGCTTTTGACAGTTCCGTGAGCGCGCCATTTTGCCTCAGAACGCCGATTGCGGCGCAAAGCCTATTCGGCGAAAATGCGTGCGGGGGTTGAGCATGGACAGGAATAGACCGATGCCGATCGTTGCATTCGCAGGCGTATTGGGTGGGTTGGCCGTCGTCCGCTGGGCTTACAAGACGGCTATGCGGATCAATCAGGAACTGGAGGAAGCGCGGCTTGCGCGCGTCGCCAAGTCCTCGCGTGCCGGCGAGATCAAGACGCTCCGCCGCGATCCCGTCACCGGCGCCTATCGGCCGGGTTAAGCCTGCGATCCTCATCCTGAGGAGCGAGGCCTCTTGGCCGAGTTTTGGCGGCTCGCTCACCATGAGGATTTAGCCCCGCCATTGCCTTGATTCCCACCCCTGCCGCCGATACGGTCCCGCGCAATTTCCGCCCTCCGCAGGACTGACGATGGATTCGCTGCCCGACCATATGCGCCCGGAACGCTCGTTCCAGGGCTTCATCCTCGCGCTCCAGCGATTCTGGGCCGAGCAGGGCTGCGTGATCCTGCAGCCCTACGACATGGAGATGGGCGCGGGCACCTTCCATCCGGCGACGACCCTGCGCGCGCTCGGGCCAAAGCGCTGGAACGCAGCCTATGTGCAGCCGTCGCGCCGTCCGAAGGACGGCCGCTATGGCGAGAACCCGAACCGGCTGCAGCACTACTACCAGTTCCAGGTGATCATGAAGCCGTCGCCGCCGAACCTTCAGGAGCTTTACCTGAAGTCGCTCGCCGCGATCGGCATCGATTCCGGCGCTGCATGACATCCGCTTCGTCGAGGACGATTGGGAGAGCCCGACGCTCGGCGCCTGGGGGCTGGGCTGGGAGTGCTGGTGCGACGGCATGGAAGTGTCGCAGTTCACCTATTTCCAGCAGGTCGCGGGCGTCGAATGCGCGCCGGTCGCGGGCGAGCTCACCTACGGGCTCGAGCGGCTCGCGATGTATGTGCAGGGTGTCGACCGCGTCTACGATCTCAACTTCAACGGCCGCGACGGCGAGGAGCGCGTCAGCTATGGCGACGTGTTCCTGCAGGCCGAGCAGGAATATTCGCGGCACAATTTCGAGGTGGCCGACACCGCGATGCTGTTCGAGCAGTTCAGATGGCGGAGGAGGCGTGCAGGAAATATCTCGCCGCCGGCTGGCGCGAGAGCGGTAATCGGCAAGGAGCATCTGCTGGCGCTGCCGGCCTATGACCAGTGCATCAAGGCGAGCCACGTCTTCAACCTGCTCGATGCGCGCGGCGTGATCTCGGTGACGGAACGGCAGAGCTATATCCTGCGCGTGCGCGAGCTGGCGAAGGCCTGCGGCGAAGCCTGGGTGCACACCGAAGCGGGCAGGGCGGCGTGATGGAAAGACGATTGGCGGTTTCTTCACCCTCCCCTTGAGGGCCTCTGCTCCCCTCCCCCTTGCGGGGAGGGGTCGGGGGTGGGGGTCCACAGATGATGACCAATATGATTAAATCGGCCGCGATGAACGATCGACAACGACAATTTGCGCGGCGCATGCGTGCCGAGCCGACTAATGCCGAGCGCGTGCTTTGGCAGCGGCTTCGTCATGACATCAAGCTGGTCAATTCGCATTTTCGACGACAGGCCGCCATCGGCCCCTTCATCGTCGACTTTGCAAGCCGTAAGGCAAAACTTGTCATCGAACTCGACGGCGGGCAGCACGATTGGCAACAAGCAGCGGATGCTGTGCGGACGCGGAGGATCGAAGCCAGCCGGCTATCGCATCTTGCGTTTCTGGAACAACGACGTGCTGGGAAATCTCGAGGGCGTCCTCGACGAAATTCAGCGCGCGTTGCCCCCCACCCCCGACCCCTCCCCGCAAGGGGGAGGGGAGTCGCACCAGCGCAAGCCGCGTCGTCCTCGCAAAGAGCGTCATTGAATGCCCGATCTCTTGCTCGAACTGTTCTCCGAGGAAATCCCCGCGCGCATGCAGGCGAAGGCGGCGGACGATCTGCGCCGCATGGTGACCGACAAGCTGGTTGCCGAAGGCCTGGTTTATGAAGGCGCGAAAGCGTTCGCGACGCCGCGGCGGCTCGCGCTCACCGTGCACGGCATTCCGGCGCGGCAGCCGGATTTGAAGGAAGAGCGTGCCGGTCCGCGCGTCGGCGGGCCTGAGGCCGCGATCCAGGGCTTTCTGAAAGCGACGGGGCTTTCCTCGCTCAGCGAGGCCAAGATCCAGTCCGACAAGAAGGGCGACCGCTATATCGCGCTGATCGAGAAGCCCGGCCGGCCCGCCATCGACGTGCTCGCCGAGATATTGCCGGTCATCATCCGCACCTTCCCATGGCCGAAATCGATGCGCTGGGGCGCGCGCTCGGCCAAACCGGGCTCGCTTGTGTGGGTGCGGCCGCTGCATGCGATCACGGCGACCTTCGGGCTGGAGACCGAAGAGCCCGATGTGGTGAAATTCTCGGTCGACGGCATCGAGGCCGGCCAGACCACCTGGGGCCATCGCTTCATGGCGCCCGCGCCGATTTCGCGTGCGCCGCTTCGAAGACTATGAAGAGAAGTTGCTCGCGGCCAAGGTCGTGCTCGACCCCGAGCGCCGCAAGGACGTGATCCTGACTGACGCCAAGCAGCTCGCGTTCGCGCAAGGTTTCGATCTGGTCGAGGACCAGGCGTTGCTCGACGAGGTCGCTGGCCTCGTCGAATGGCCGGTCGTGATGATGGGCACGTTCGAGCAGCGAATATCTGGCGATTCCGGGCGAGGTGATCCGCGCCACCATCCGCAACAACATGAAATGCTTTGTGGTCAACGATCCCAAGACCGGAAAGCTGACCAACAAATTCGTTTTGACCGCCAATATCGAGGCGAGCGATGGCGGCAAGACGATCGTCGCCGGCAATGAGCGCGTGATCCGCGCGCGATTGAGCGATGCGAAGTTTTTCTACGACACCGACCTCAAGACGAAGCTCGAGGATCGGCTGCCGAAGTTCGACTCACATCGTGTTCCACGAGAAGCTGGGCACGCAGGGCGAACGCATCAAGCGCATCGAGCTGTTGGCCGCCGAGATCGCGCCGCTTGTCGGCGCCGATGTCGAGAAGACCGGGCGCGCGGCGAAGCTTGCCAAGGCCGATCTGTTGACCGAAGTCGTCGGCGAATTCCCGGAGCTGCAGGGCCTGATGGGGAAATACTATGCGCTGGCGCAGGGCGAGGATGCGTCCGTCGCCGCAGCGAGCGAAGAGCATTACAAGCCGCAGGGACCGAACGATCGCGTGCCGACCGATCCGGTGAGTGTCGCGGTGGCGCTGGCCGACAAGATCGACACGCTGGTTGGCTTCTGGGCGATCGATGAGAAGCCGACGGGATCGAAGGACCCGTATGCATTGCGCCGTGCAGCATTGGGAGTGATCAGGATTGGAATGATCTGAGAACAAGCTTCGTCTGCCTTTGGGTCCGCATCCAGACAGGAGCTGACCAAAGTCTGCAGATCACGAGGATCGCTCTGGTCACAGGTGATTTCGCGAAGCTTACAACTGCCGGCCTGCTCTCATTTTTCGCCGACCGCCTGAAGGTGCAGCTCCGCGATCAGGGCGCGCGGCACGACCTCGTCGATGCCGTGTTCTCGCTCGGCGGTCAGGACGATCTCCTGCTCGTCGTCCGTCGCGTCGAAGCGCTCGGCAAATTCCTCGACACCGACGACGGCAAGAATCTGCTCGCGGGCACCAAGCGCGCCAGCAATATCCTCGCGATCGAGGAGAAAAAGGACAAACGCACCTTCGACGGCGCGCCTGATCCGAAGCTTTACAGCCTCAATGAGGAAAAGGCGCTGGCAAAGGCGATCGGCGAGGTGAAAACAGAAGCGGGCGCCGCCGTCGCGAAAGAGGATTTCGCCGCGGCCATGAGCGCGATGGCAAAACTGCGGCCTGCGGTGGACGCCTTCTTCGACAAGGTCAAGGTCAACGACGACAAGCCTGAGGTGCGCGAGAACCGGCTGAAGCTGCTCAACGAAATCCGCAGCGCCACGCGCGCGGTCGCGGATTTCTCGAAGATTGAAGGGTGAGCAATCGTAGGGTGGGCAAAGGCGCTCTTGCGCCGTGCCCACCTTCTGGCACCAAACAAGAAAGGTGGGCACGCTTCGCTTTGCCCACCCTACGCAGTTACCGAGACCACGTAGAAAAAAAGCCCCACCCGGTGGGGGAGACCGGGCAGGGCCTTGAAATGTCCGGACGCCGCTGCGGTTCGCCGGACATTCAGCTGATATGATCTCGCGAACGCTTATTCGATCACCTGCACGATGCGGCGCGTGTGCGCGGTTCGACCAGCACGGTCGCGCCGTTCACCACCGTGTAGCGATAGGGCGTGGCGCCGTAGGTCTGCGGCACGTCGTAATAGGTCACGCCGGTTTCCGGCAGCACGCCGCCGACCACCACGCGATCGGGGATGGTGTAGTTCGGGATGCGCTCGCGAACGATATATTCGCGGAACGCCGGACGTTGATCCACCGCGATGCCTTCGGACTCGGTCACCGCTACGCCCGGTCCGGGCGCGACGCCGACGGTCACGCCCTGCGCCTGTGCGGCGATCGGCGCGCCGATCGCAGCCGCAAGCGCTGCAATGGCAAGAATTCTGCTCCGCATCGGCAACTCCTGTTCGTTGATGTCGATACAGGCGGGGAAATGCATCGCGCGGACGATCGTTCCGCAAGAAGACCAATCACATCGGCGGAATTTTCGGGCAATTTTTGTGGTTGAGGGAACCCATTGAGACGCCAAGCGTCTCCTATTCCGGAACCCGCGACGCTAAAATGCCGGCCTCGGATCGATTCCCCCAAAACCAGCATCACATGGAGAATTTGATGGTCGTCACATCTGCGCATATTCCTGCCATCGTGGCCCTGATCGCCGGCATCCTGATCCTGATCATGCCGCGGCTGCTGAACTTCATCGTCGCGATCTACCTGATCGTGATCGGTCTGGTCGGCCTCGGCCTGCTCCATTGGCTGCATATGTAGCCGGGACAGCCGGGTTCCGCGCCTTGCGCTGGCGGGCCCAAAGTGGTGTAAGGCGCGCAAAATCCCCTCCCATCAGGATGTTCTCAGGCCATGGCCAAAGCCGTCGCGAAGTCGAAGAAAATCGCAGCGAAATCAAAGCCATCCGCGAAGCCCGCGTCGACGGCCCGAAAGCCGCTGAAAAAGGCCGTGGCCAAGCCTGTGGCGAAGGCGCCGAGCCGCCCGGCGGCAAGCGCCGAAGGCCGGCAAATGGGTCTTTACCTTCGGTGACGGCAAGGCCGAGGGCCGCGCCGATATGCGCGATCTGCTCGGTGGCAAGGGCGCCAATCTCGCCGAGATGGCCAATCTCGGCCTGCCGGTGCCGCCCGGCTTCACCATTCCGACCTCGGTCTGCACCTATTTCTACGCGCACGACAAAACCTATCCGAAGGAATTGAAGGCGCAGGTCGAGAAGGCGCTCGATTACGTCGGCAAGCTGACCGGCAAGACCTTCGGCGATCCCGACAATCCGTTGCTGGTCTCGGTGCGTTCCGGCGGGCGCGCCTCGATGCCGGGCATGATGGACACCGTGCTCAATCTCGGCCTCAACGACAGAACCGTCGAGGCGCTCTCGGAATTGTCCGGCGACCGCCGCTTCGCCTATGACAGCTATCGCCGCTTCATCACCATGTATTCCGACGTGGTGCTCGATTTCGAGCACTCGCATTTCGAGGACATCCTCGACACTTTCAAGGACGGCCAGGGCTATACGCTCGACACCGATCTCACCGCCGAGGACTGGGTCGACCTCGTCGGCAAGTACAAGGATGCGGTCGCGCGCGAGACCGGCAAGGACTTTCCGCAGGATCCGCACGACCAGCTCTGGGGCGCTATCGGCGCCGTGTTTTCATCCTGGATGAACGCGCGCGCGGTGACCTATCGCAAGCTGCACGACATTCCTGAATCCTGGGGCACCGCGGTCAACGTGCAGGCCATGGTGTTCGGCAACATGGGCGAGACGTCGGCGACCGGCGTCGCCTTCACCCGCAATCCCTCGACCGGCGAAAGCCGGCTCTATGGCGAGTTTCTGATCAACGCGCAGGGTGAGGACGTCGTTGCCGGCATCCGCACCCCGCAGGACATCACCGAATATGCGCGCAAGGATTCCGGCTCCGACAAGACGTCGATGGAAACCGCGATGCCCGATGCGTTCGCGGAGCTGACGCGCATCTACACCATGCTCGAGAAGCACTACCGTGACATGCAGGACATGGAGTTCACCGTCGAGCGCGGCAAATTATGGATGCTGCAGACCCGCGGCGGCAAGCGCACCGCCAAGGCCGCGCTCAAGATCGCGGTCGAGCTCGCCAATGAAGGGCTGATCAGCAAGAAGGACGCGGTGTCGCGCATCGATCCCGCTTCGCTCGACCAGTTGCTGCATCCGACCATCGATCCCGCCGCCAAGCGCGACGTGATCGCGACCGGCTTGCCGGCTTCGCCCGGCGCCGCCTCGGGCGAAATCGTGTTCTCGTCGGATGAAGCCACGAAGCTGCAGGCCGACGGACGCAAGGTGATTCTGGTCCGCATCGAGACCTCGCCGGAAGACATTCACGGCATGCACGCCGCCGAAGGCATCCTGACCACGCGCGGCGGCATGACCTCGCATGCCGCCGTGGTGGCGCGCGGCATGGGCAAGCCCTGCGTCTCCGGCTGCGGCTCGATCCGCATCGACTACGGCCGCGGCACCATGAGTTTGGGTCCGCGCACCTTCAAGACCGGCGACATCATCACCATCGATGGTTCGGCCGGCCAGGTGCTTGCGGGGCGCATGCCGATGATCGAGCCGGAGATGTCCGGCGAATTCGGCACGCTGATGGGCTGGGCCGATCAGATCCGCAAGACCGGCGTGCGCGTCAACGCCGATACGCCCGAGGACGCGCGCGCCGCGATCAAGTTCGGCGCGGAGGGCATCGGCCTTTGCCGCACCGAGCACATGTTCTTCGAGGAGACCCGCATCCGCACCGTGCGCGAGATGATCCTCTCCGAGGACGAGCAGTCGCGCCGCGCGGCGCTGTCCAAGCTGCTGCCGATGCAGCGCGCCGACTTCGTCGAGCTGTTCGAGATCATGAAGGGCCTGCCGGTGACGATCCGGTTGCTCGATCCGCCGCTGCACGAATTCCTGCCGCACACCCATGCCGAGATCGAGGAAGTCGCGCGCGCGATGAACACCGATCCGCGCAGGCTCGCCGATCGCGCCCGCGAGCTTGCCGAGTTCAATCCGATGCTCGGCTTCCGCGGCTGCCGTCTTGCGATCGCCTATCCGGAAATCGCGGAGATGCAGTCGCGCGCGATCTTCGAGGCCGCGGTCGAAGCGCAGAAGCGCACCGGCAAGGCCGTCGGCCTCGAGGTGATGGTGCCGCTGATCGCGACCAAGGCCGAGTTCGACCTGGTCAAGGCGCGGATCGATGCCACCGCGCAGTCGGTGATGAAGGAGACCGGCACCAAGCTCGCCTATCAGGTCGGCACCATGATCGAGCTGCCGCGCGCCTGCCTGATGGCCGGCGAGATCGCGGAGACCGCGGAGTTCTTCTCCTTCGGCACCAACGATTTGACGCAGACCACTTACGGCATCAGCCGCGACGATGCCGCGAGCTTCCTCGGTCCCTACGTCACCAAGGGCATCCTCGAGATCGATCCGTTCGTCTCGATCGATCGCGAGGGCGTCGGCGAGCTCGTCAAGATCGGTGTTGAGCGCGGCCGCAAGACGCGGCCGAACCTGAAGGTCGGCATCTGCGGCGAGCATGGCGGCGATCCCGCCTCCGTCGCGTTCTGCCACGACATCGGGCTCGACTATGTCTCGTGCTCACCCTATCGCGTGCCGATCGCGCGTCTCGCCGCGGCGCAGGCCGCGATCGGCAAGGCGGTGGCGAGCCAGGCGTAAGCGCACTCGTCCAAAGACGTCGTCATGCCCGGCCTTGTGCCGGGCATCCACGTCTTACGTTCCGCAAGAGAAAGACGTGGATGGCCGGGTCAAGCCCGGCCATGACGAGAGACGGATTTCGTTGACCTTATATTTACCACTTCCATCGACGCCGCATTTACCAAGCTTTTCGTCGCGAAAACCCAAACACACGCGATTGCTTGCCTGTGTCGCGCGCGCAACGCCGATTAACGCCCCGGCAACCTAAATTCGATAACACCAAAAAAGATCGAATTGCACGGATGTACTGCGTTCGACCTTGAACTGCGTAGGCGTTGCGTGAGCGTACCATGTCCGACGTGCGTAAAACGCCGAAGGGCGCACGGTTTGCGTCCTTCGGTCTCGTGCTCTGCGTCTTTGCATTGACGCCGAACGAGACCGGCTATCAGGACATCGCTTCACTGCTCGCGCGCCAGCCCGGCGTCGCCGAACGCTGGCAGAAGCGCGTGTTCTACGCCGCCGCCAGCGTGCAACTCGCGACCTACACTCTGGGGCGCCCGATCGGCACGTCTACGCCGCAGAGCGCGAGCTATCGGCTCGCCAACCTCGATGCGCAGGATCTCGACGTCGTCACCGGCTCGATTCCGCGCAACCCGATCATGCAGGCGCCGCCGCGCTACCAGGCCGCCGACTTTCCCAAGGTCGATCGCACGCTGAAAGGCGACCGCCTCGTCGTCGCGACACCGCCCGTGATCGAGCCCGAGACCGGACTGCCGGATGACGTGCCCTCGACCCTGGAAAATCCCGCGGCGTCCAATGCCTCCGTCAAGGGCATGAAGACCGCCGCCGCTTCCGAGCGCGCGCCGCTCGATCCGGAATTGCAGGCTGCGCTCAGCGCGCCGCCGCTGCCGCAATACGACGTTTCCCTGTCGCTGGAATCAAAGCCGCTCGACGATCTCAAGGTTTCGCCGGAGACGCGCTCGGTGACGATCGCGCTGGCGCCGCAGCGCGACGGTTTCAACATCAAGACCTCGAGCCTGTTCTTCGGCAATTCCTCGCTCGGCGGCTCGCTGGAGAGTATCGAGCGCTGGAACCCCGGCGAAGAGCCGATCGTCATGCTGCCCGATCCCGACATGAAGGTGATGGCGTCGCTGCCGCCGGCTAGCGATAGTGCGAGGGAGACCGCAAGCGGCGAGACCATCGCGCCGAAGGGCGAGGTGAACGCCGACGACCAGCGCACGCGGACGCCGGCCGAGCGGCTCGGCCTGCTGAACGCCAACGAACTCGCCAAGCAGGAAAAATGCCTCGCCGAGGCCGTCTATTTCGAGGCGCGCGGCGAAGCCGTGCGCGGCCAGATCGCGGTGGCCCAGGTGGTGATGAACCGCGCCTTCTCCGGCTACTATCCGAACACGGTGTGTGGCGTGGTCTATCAGAACAAGCACCGCCACTTCGCCTGCCAGTTCTCTTTCGCCTGCGACGGCAGCCCGGACGTGATCCGCGAGCCCGATATGTGGGAGCGGGCGCAGAAGATTGCGAAAGCGATGTTCGATGGCCAGATCTGGCTGCCTGAAGTCGGCAAGTCGACGCACTACCACGCCTACTACGTGCACCCCTCATGGGTGGCCGAGATGAAGAAGCTCTACACGTTCGGGGTGCACAAGTTCTATCGGCCGAAAGCCTGGGGCGACGGCAGCGAGGCGCCGGCCTGGGGCACGCCGGCGCAGACCGCGGCGCTGTCCGAGCAGCTTGCGGCGGAAGCCAAGAGCGAAGCCGAGATGTATCCGAACTCGGTGCAGGCGGTAGAGTTCGTACTCTTCACCTCTCCCCGCCTGCGGGGAGAGGTCGCATCGCGTAGCGATGCGGGTGAGGGGACTTCACTCGCCGCGTTCCCGAGACAGCCCCTCACCCCGACCCTCTCCCCGTAGCCGGGTGAGAGGCCGGACCATGAGCGAGCGGAGTTAAACCTCGATATCCAGCGCGCAGTCTAAATTCGGTGCGGAATGCGTCAACGCGCCCGAAGACGCGTAATCGACACCGGTCGCCGCGATATCAGCAATCGAGTTCGGCGTCACGCCGCCTGACGCTTCCAGCACCACACGGCCCTGCGCGAGCTTCACGGCTTCGGTCAGTGTCGGAATGTCCATATTGTCGAGCAGCACGACGTCGGCCAGGCCGGTGTCGAGAACCTCGCGCAACTGCGCGAGCGTATCGACTTCGATCTCGATCTTGACGAGATGGCCGGCATGCTTTCGGGCGCGCTCCAGCACGGGACGCACGCCGCCTGCGACCGCGATGTGGTTATCCTTGATCAGAATCGCGTCATCGAGTCCGAAGCGGTGGTTGAAGCCGCCGCCGCAGCGGATCGCGTATTTCTCCAGCGCGCGCAGGCCGGGCGTGGTCTTGCGGGTGCAGCAGATACGCAGCTTCGTCCCTGCGGTGTGGCGGACGTAATCCGCGGTGAGGGTTGCGACGCCGGAGAGACGGCCGACGAAATTAAGCGCGGTGCGTTCGCCCGCGAGCACGGCGCGGGCGGGACCGTGGATGGCAAGCACCTGCAGGCCCTTGGCGACGACGGCGCCGTCGCGTGCGTGCGCCTCGATCCGGATATCCGGCGACAGCTTCTGGAAGGTCGCGACCGCAAGCGGCAGGCCCGCGATCACGCCCGCCTGCCGCGTGACCAGGATGGCGCGGGCCGGCGTGTCTTCCGGGATGGTCGCGATCGAGGTGACGTCGCCGGCGCGGCCGAGATCTTCATCGAGTGCACGATGAACCGCTTCATCGATCGCAAGTGGCGACAGGAACGCTTCGGGATGCAGCAGTGAGGTGGGGTTCATGTCAGGCCAGCATTGCCTGCGCGGTGCGCGTTTCATGCGCGCCGAGCTTTTCCGCAATCTCGCGCGCCTGCGCCAGTGTGGTCATGGTGCGGTGGGCGGAGGTGGCAAGTTCATTCGGATAGTCCGAGCGATAATGCGCGCCGCGGCTCTCGCGCCGCGACCAGGCGGAGGCGGCAACCAGCAGCGCCGTTGTCGCCATGTTGCGTAGCGCGATGTTGCCGGTGTCGCGTTCGATCGCCGCAAAGGCGCGAACGGCGTCCTCCAGGCTTTCGCCGTCCCTGATCACGCCGACATGGGACGTCATCATCGCGCGGAGATTCTTTTCGGCAAGCACGGGCAGGGCGCAGTTGCGAGGGACCACCAGAACCGGCGGCAGGTTCGCGGGCGCTTCGATTTGCTGGCCCGCGATATCCTCCGCGATGCGCGCGGCATAGACCACGGCTTCCAGCAGCGAGTTCGAGGCGAGGCGATTGGCGCCATGCGCGCCGGTCGACGACACCTCGCCGCCGGCCCACAGGCCCCTCGAGCGAGGTGCGGCCATGCGCGTCCACGGCGATGCCGCCCATATGGTAATGCGCGGCGGGCGCGACGGGAATCGGCTGTATCGCCGGGTCGATGCCGGCCGCCAGGCAGCTCGCATGGACCGTCGGGAATTTCTCGGCAAAGCGCGCGCCCAGTGCCTCGCGCGCATCGAGGAATGCGCCGCGGCCGTCGGCAATCTCCGCGAACACGCCGCGGGCGACGATGTCGCGCGGGGCGAGCTCGGCGAGCGGATGGCGCGCCTGCATGAAGCGCTCGCCGCGGTCGTTGATCAATGTCGCGCCTTCGCCGCGCAGCGCTTCGGTCGCAAGCGGAGCTGGGTCGCGGCCGACCATGATCGCGGTCGGGTGGAATTGCACGAATTCGGGATCGGCGATCACGGCGCCTGCGCGCGCGGCGATCGCAAGCCCCAGTCCGCTGGCTTCAAGCGGATTGGTCGTCACCGCGTAGAGGTGACCGATGCCGCCGGTTGCGAGCACCACCGCGCGCGACGCGATGGTCAGCGGCCGCGCCGTGACGTCGTCGGCTTTGCGCAACTGCAGCCCGGTGACCGCGCCGTCGGCGGTCAGCAGTGCTTCGGCGACGAAACCTTCGATCACGCGGATCGACGGCGTGTTGCGCACCGCTTCCGTCAGCGCCGAGATGATCGCCTTGCCGGCCATGTCGCCGCGGACATGCACGATGCGCCGCGCCGAATGCGCGGCCTCGCGGCCGACCGCGAGCCTGCCTTCGAGGTCGCGATCGAAGGGCACGCCGTAATGCAGGAGATCGTGGATGCGCGCGGGCGCCTCGCTTGCAAGCGCCAGCGCAACGCCTTCGTCGACAATGCCGCCGCCGACCGCAATCGTATCGGCGGCGTGCGCCTCGGCGCTGTCGCCTTCGGCGACTGCCGCCGCGATGCCGCCCTGCGCCCAGGCGCTGGAGGCGCCCTGGCCGAGCGGCGCGGCGGAAATCAGGGTGACCGGCCGCGGCGCGAGCTTCAGCGCGCAGAACAATCCGGCAAGTCCGCCGCCGACGATGACGACATCGTCGGTCCTGCGGGTGAGATCATGGATATTGTCTGACATGGGAGTTCTCTATCTTCAGTCGTCCCGCGAACGCCGGGACCCATCACTACAGGCGGCAGTTGTTTCGCGAAGCTCTGCGTTATCTTTCTTCGCAACCACACTCATCGGTGGTTATGGGTTCCGGCTCGCTTCGCTTGGCCGGAACGACAGTGATTAGTTCTTCAGGTTGATCATACGCTCGACCGAACGCCGCGCCTTGTCCGCGATCATGGGGTCGACGGTGACTTCCTCGCGCAGATAGACCAGGCTGTCCAAAATCTTCGGCAGCGTGATCCGCTTCATGTGCGGGCAAAGATTGCACGGGCGCACCATCTCGACGTCGGGCAGTTCGGCCTGCACGTTGTCGGCCATCGAGCATTCGGTGATCATCACCACGCGCTTGCTCTGGTTCTTGCGTACCCAGTTGATCATGTGCGCGGTCGAGCCGGTGAAATCGGCTTCCGCCAGCACGTCGGGCGGACACTCCGGATGCGCGATGATCTGCACCGAGGGATCGGCTTCGCGATAGGCGCGCAGCTCGTCGCCGGTGAAGCGCTCATGCACCTCGCAGGCGCCCTTCCAGGCGATGATCTTCACGTCGGTCTTCGACGCCACGTATTTCGCCAGATACTGATCCGGCAGGAAGATCACTGTCGGCGCATTCAGGCTCTCGACCACTTGAACCGCATTCGACGAGGTGCAGCAGATATCGACCTCCGCCTTCACGTCGGCCGACGTGTTGACATAGGCGACGACCGGCACGCCTGGAAAACGCTCGCGCAACAGCCGCACGTCGTCGCCGGTGATGCTGGAGGCCAGCGAGCAGCCGGCGCGCAAATCCGGGATCAGCACGGTCTTGTGCGGATTGAGAATCTTGGAGGTCTCCGCCATGAAGTGCACGCCGCACTGAACGATCGTGCTTTCCTTCACCTTCGTCGCCTCGATGGCGAGTTGCAGCAAGTCGCCGACGATATCGGCGACGCAATGGAAGATTTCCGGTGTCTGGTAATTATGCGCGAGGATCACCGCGTCGCGCGTAGCCTTCAGCTCGTTGATGGCCTTGATGTAGGGCGCCATGAACGGCCACTCGACCGGGGTGATGACGTTCTTGACGCGCTCATAGAGATGCGCGGTGGCGCGTTCGACCTCAGGCGTCCATTCAAGCCGGGGCATCGGCAGCGCACGGGCGCGCTCGGCCGGGCTGACAGGGCGGCGCATGGCCGCCGGATGGGCCGAGCCGGACCTTGCGAAATCATCGGGACCGTAGATTCCAGCGATCGGCATGGTTGCCTCCCTTCGCAATTCTTCCTCGGACCAATATACTCAATTTGAGTATATCTAGGGTCTGAGAAATCCGGCCGCAATGGGCCGGCAGATTCCGTTATGCTTCGCTAACGCCGAACCATCTCGCAGAGTGCCAAAGGGTCCGCTGTGTCCTGAGGAATATACTTATCCTCAAAACGAGCAAATCCGAATATAACACGGCTCATGGACCTCCGCCAGACGGTGCGAAGATTAATTCGACAAGCCTGTACTCCCCGATTTGCAACGCTGCATTGCGGAAATCGCTTTCGCGGGGCGCTGAGGTTGGGATTTCCATGCGGATGCATTAACTCCCCGTAACAAACAACGCGGCCGGTTTTGCGGGGGCCGCGAACAGAAAATGGGGAATGCAAATGTCGGCGACTGCAAGCGACCTTCGTCCGGCTTCGGAGGCGTCGAGCTGGCGCACGCCGCTGGTCATCATCGCCTGTGGTTGCCTGATCGCATTGCTCAGCTTCGGCCCGCGCTCGAGCATGGGCTTTTTCATCCAACCGATGAGCCGTGACTTGTCCTGGGGCCGCGATGTGTTTGGCCTCGCGCTCGCCGTGCAGAATTTGTTGTGGGGGCTCGGCCAGCCCTTTGCCGGGCGCGATCGCCGATCGCTTCGGCATCTTGCGCGTGATGTGCGTCGGCGCGCTGCTTTATGCAGCCGGCTTGCTGATGATGCGCTACGCCACGACGCCGCTGTCGCTCGAGCTCGGCGCGGGCGTACTGATCGGCTTCGGCCTGTCCGGCTGCTCGTTCAACCTCGTGCTGTCGGCTTTCTCAAAGCTGTTGCCCCCGGAGAAGCGCGGCCTGGCGCTCGGCGCGGGCACGGCGGCCGGCTCGTTCGGCCAGTTCATCTTCGCGCCGACCGGCGTCGCGCTGCTCGGCACGATCGGCTGGCAAGGCACGTTGATGGTGTTTGCAGCGCTGATGCTCCTGATCGTGCCGCTGTCGCTGGCGCTGGCCACGCCGCCCGTGGCTGCGTCAACCGCGCCGGCGGCGGACCAGCAATCCTTCAAGACTGCGCTCACCGAGGCCTTCGGCCATCGCTCCTATGTGCTGCTGGTGCTCGGCTTCTTCACCTGCGGCTTCCAGCTTGCCTTCATCACCGTGCATTTGCCGGCCTATCTGGTCGACCGCGGCATCACGTGCGCAGACCGGCGGCTGGGTGATCGCGGCCATCGGCCTGTTCAACATCATCGGCTCGCTCAGCGTCGGCTGGCTGCAGAACAGGATTCCCAAGCGCTACATTCTCTCGACGATCTACTTCATCCGCGCTGTCTCGATCGTGGCCTTCATCTCGCTGCCGATCACGCCGGCCTCGGCGATCCTGTTCGGCGCCGTCACCGGCCTGACCTGGCTCTCCACGGTGCCGCCGACCTCCGGGCTGATCGCGCTGATGTTCGGCACGCGCTGGTTTGCGACGCTCTATGGCTTCGCCTTCGTCAGCCATCAGGTCGGCGGCTTCCTCGGCGTCTTGCTCGGCGGCATCGTGTTCGAAAAATTCGGTTCCTACACGCCGATATGGTGGCTGTCGGTGCTTTTCGGCGTGCTCTCGGCGCTGATCAATCTGCCGATCGTGGAGAAGCCGGTCGAACGGCGGCCGGTTGCGCAGCCCGCTTGATCCGCTAAACAACCCCTGAAACCAAACTTCAGGGGAGCGAGCCGTGGCAACGTTCAAGGCGATCCGGATCGACAAGGCGGAGAAGGGCACGACGAGCGCGCTCACGCAGTTCGACGAAGCTGAACTGATGGACGGCGACGTCACCGTTCGCGTGGAGTGGTCGACAGTCAATTACAAGGATGGGCTTGCCGTCACCGGCAAGGCGCCGGTGGTGCGGCGCTTTCCCATGATCGCCGGCATCGATTTCGCTGGAACCGTCGAGCAATCCTCGCACGCGGCGTGGAAGGCCGGCGACAAGGTGGTCTGCACCGGCTGGGGCATGGGCGAGACGCATCTCGGCGCCTATGCGGAGAAGGCGCGGGTGAAGGGCGATTGGCTGGTCCGCCTGCCCGAGGGGCTGTCGGCGCGCGACGCCATGGCGATCGGCACGGCCGGCTTCACCGCCATGCTCGCGATACTGGCGCTGGAGAAGCACGGCGTGACGCCGACGAGCGGGCCCGTGGTCGTCACGGGTGCGGCGGGCGGCGTCGGCTCGGTCGCGACCGCGGTGCTCGGCAAGCTCGGCTATCACGTCATCGCCTCGACAGGGCGAATGTCGGAAGCGCCTTACCTGAAGAGCCTCGGTGCAGCCGAGGTGATCGACCGCAACGAACTGTCCGCGGCACCCAAGCCGCTGGCCAAGGAGCGTTGGGCCGGCGGCGTCGACAGCGTCGGCTCAACGACACTCGCCAATCTCTTGTCCATGACCAGATACGGCGGGGCGATTGCGGCTTGCGGCTTGGCTGCGGGCATGGACCTGCCGTCCTCGGTCGCGCCGTTTATTTTGCGGGGGGTGTGCCTTCTCGGCATCGACTCCGTGATGTGCCCGATGGAGCCGCGCAAGGCTGCCTGGGAACGCCTGGCCCGCGATTTGGACCGCGCAAAACTGGCTGAAATTACTCATGAAATTCCGCTCGACCAGGTCATCGCGACGGGGGCCAAAATCCTCGGCGGCCAGGTGCGCGGTCAAATCGTGGTAAAAATTCCCTAACCCTGTTCAGACTTTACCAACGTTCCTGCTCCAATCTTGCCACGGTTGGTATGGTAAGCAGCGGGTAAAGACAGGCGTCACCCGCGGCTTGGGTAAAGTCGGAGTTTGGAAATGCTTGCGCGTTTGGTGTTGGGAACCATCACGGCCGGAGCAATCATCACACCGGCGCTGGCCGGCATGATGACCGCGGAGGAAGCGCGCAGGTTCGTGGCGGGCAAGGTCTTCGCGTTCACCTGCTTCGACGGCACCCGTGGCACGGGCCGCATCCTCGACGACATGGGCGCGACCGGCGCGGTGCAGTTCTCCGGCGCCGGCCCGATCAAGCGCATTCGTCTGCCCGGCAATACGCTGCAGGTTCGCGGCCAAGCCGTCTGCGCCTCGCTGCACGGCCTGCCGTTCGAACCCTGCTTCAACCTCGACAAGAAGGACGATCGCAGCTTCCGCGGCTCCGTCTCGGGCATGGGCTTTGCCTATTGCGATTTCCATCATCAGGGCGGCGGGCAGCAGATGCTGATGGCCCGCGCAGTGGCGCGTCCGCGCGCGCTGCATCCGCCCGAAGTGACCGGCTCGACCGAGACGCGCGAATTTTCCGCGCGAGTCGAGACGCCGTCGGTCGAAAGCAGCAAGCTCGAGCCGGTCAGATCCGAGCCGGCGCCGGCGAGGACCGAGAGCACGCCCGGAGCTTCGCCACTCGACCGAGTGACGGGATTGTCACAGTCGGGTTTTTCGACGTGCGCGCCGCGGGTTCCGCGTTTCGGTTGCTTGTAGGGTTGTGGCCTTGACGCTAAAGTGGCTGAATCACAATAGGCGTTTCGGGGCTATCGTCATGAAATCGGTTCGTTCGCGGGGCCTAACCGTGGCCGGGGCCTTGGCTGCCATATTGTTCGCCGGCGTGGGACTGGCTTGGGCCGGAGCACCAGTGCCTGCGCCCCTGGTTGGTGTCACCGGCCCGTTCGGAATCGTTGCGGCCGGCGTCGCCGGTGTCGGCTATCTGCTGTACCAGCGCTATCGTCGCTAGCGGCGTTGCCGGCCCAGCGGGTCGGCGCGATAATTGATCGGGGATCACTGCTGAGCGAGATCTCCTCACATCTTGCATCGCCCCCGGCGGTCGCTCCCGTGTCGATCGGCCGCCGTGAATTGCTGCTGTGGATCGTCGTCTGCCTGTTCGCCAATCAGGCACTCTTGCTGCTCGACATCGGATCACTCGATGCCTTCGCCGCAAGCATTCTGACCCAGAACGACATCTACTGGCTCGCCTGCGCCGTTGCCCTCTATCGGCTGTCTCTCAGCGACGGAACGGTTCGCGCCAGCCGTTTCGATTGGACGCTGGCGCTGGCACTGGGTGCTTTACTCCTGCTGAGCAGTTTCCTGCCGTACCGGTTCGGGATCGGCCTGCTTACGACGGCGGTCGCGCTCTATCTCTTGCTGCTCGATCACGGCGACCGCAACTTGAACGCTGCGGGCGCGGTGTTGCTGGCGCTCTCGATGCAACTGGTCTGGGGACCGATTTTCTTCCAGCTGTTCACCCCCGAACTGCTCAAGGCGGACTCGGCGCTGGTCGGAAGCATCCTCGCCGTCTTGCGGCCGGACATCGTCTGGACCGGCACGACCTTCTTTGCTCCCAACGGCCATGCAGTTTCACTCATCGCCGGCTGCTCGTCTTTCAACAATGTGTCCACGGCCGTGCTCGCATGTGCTGCGGTCACCATGCTGAGACGCACCGAGTGGGTCCGTAACGACATCGCGACTGCTGCCATTGCGGCCATCGCGATGATTTTCGTCAACACGAGCCGCATCTGCCTGTTCGCATGGAGCCCGGACTATCATGCCTTTTGGCACGACGGCGCGGGCGCGCAAATCCTGGCGATCGCGCAGACCATCGCGGTGCTTGCAATTGCCTGGCGCGGCGCCGCACCGCCAAGGCGTGCGCCGTGAGCAAGGCAATCGTCCGGGGCGTCTGCGTCCTTGTGCTGCTGCTTTCGCTTGGCGTGCGGCTGCAAGCGAACTGGAGCCGCGAAACGGTCATGACGGAGTTCGATGCCGGCGCTGTGGTTGCGCAGGTTCTGCGCCATCACGGTCTCGAGTTGCGTGACAACCCGGTCAAGCCGCCCAGGGTGCTCTCCGTCGTCGTCTATTTTCAGCGCCCCGAATGCGATCGCGTTTCGCTGGTGCTGCCCTATTTCATCAATGCCGAGGCGGAGCCGCTGCTTGCGCGCGTGACAGAGCCCGGATTCGAGCGTCATTTCTATTATTTGAATGGCTCCTGGGGGGAGCAGCATCGCGTATCGATGTTCCTCGAATGGCTGAAATACGCAGCGCTCGATCTGGTCGGCGCCTCACCCTATGTCCCCGTGAAGAAGGCGATCGTTCTTGCCGATCCGCCGAACTGCCGTCCCGCGCAAACGATCGATTGGCGGCCGCTGTGGACGAAGAAGCGAGTTGGCGGCAAGCGCGATGACAATTCATCCTGATCTCATCGCGCTTCAGGAGGTTGCTGCCGGTACCGGCGGCGCCTGCCGCCGGAACAGGATCCGCTGGTACAGCCAGCCGATCGCGACCAGCACCAATCCCAGACAGATGAACGACAGCGCGCGGTAGACGCCGGTCAGGGTCGACATATCCACGAGGAATGCCTTGGCGATCGTCAGCGCGATCACCACCGCGGATGCGAGCCGCGCGCGTTCCGAATTCGCGACAATGCCAATTCCGAGCAGCGCGACGCCGAACACCAGCCAGGCGATGGAGTAGGTATATTGCTCGGCGCCGCCGGTCGGACCCGCAGAGATGTTCGGCCCGTGATAAAGCCTGCGAATTTCAAGCCAGATGTAGCTGAGCGCGAAGATCAGCGCGCCGGCCGCAATCGTGTTGGCGTAGCGGACGCTGCGCTGTCCGGCGACGGCATAGGACAGCAATAACATCAATACCGCCGGCAGTGCGTAGGCGAGCAGCAGCAGGTTGATGAAGCCGCCGTCGAGATAAACCGTGGTGATCATCGGGTTTTCCAGCAGCAATATTCCAAAAATGCTGATGAGCCCGGCGAGCACCGTGATCAGCACCGCGCCGACATTGTGCACGATGCTGCCTGTGCGCAGCCGCAGCCGCTCCAGCCCGATCGCCATGGCGAGCATCACGCATGCTTCCAGTGCGAACTCCGCAAGCGAGGGAACGGCGCGATAGATATCGCCGCCATAGACGGCGTGGCGGATCTCCATGAAGGCCAGCAGCACCGTAAACAGGATCGCGGCCAACTCCACGGTGCGCAGCGGCGCATCGTCGGCGCGCCGGCGCAGGAAATAGCTGCCGGCCCAGAACGAGGCCGCGGGAATCCCGTAACCCCACAACAGCCAGTTGAAGATCGGCGTGGTGCCGATGGCATCGCCCGCGATACGCGGCTCATAGCCGATCCGCAACACCACGATGCCGGCAAGCACCGCCGCGAGCGTGCGCAGGAACGGGATCGGCCGCTGCAGCGAAATCCAGGCTGTGCCCGCCGACATCAATGCGAGTGCGATCGTGAGCCAGCCTTTCTCCAGCGCAAAGGTCAGCGCCAGCGCCAACGCGCCGAGCGTGCCGGTCGCAAATAGCGCGGTCGCAATCACGCCGCCGGGCCGGTCGTCGCGCCGGGCCAGACTTTCGGTGGCGGCGCCGAAGGCGGCCGCGACAATGACGGCGAGAATGGCAAACGGAATCGAGCGATCGAGATGGGCGATGCGCGCGTAGAGCGCAATCAGCAGCGCCAGCGGCACGAACACGGCTGTGGCCGCCCAGGTCACGGTGATCCTGGCTGTACCGAAGCGGCCCTGCGCGAGGAAGCCCGCGACGCCGAACGTGGCCGCGAAGATCGCCGCGGTGGTCATATGCAACGATACCGATCCGTCCGTTGCCGACGGTCCGATCCCCGGCAAGGCCCCGCCGGGCAGCACCAGCATGTCGGGATTGCCACGCACGACCCACTCGGCGAACACGATGAAGATGAAGGCCGCCGCCGCGCCGAGCGCGCCGCTTGCCGCCGGCGCCTGCCACGCCACGGACAACGTGCCCGCGACCAGTATGGTGAAGATGATGAGCGCCGAATCCGCATGCCCGCTCATCAGCACGATCAGCATCGCGCCGAACAGATAGGCGGCGAGCGAAATCGACGAGATCGGCTCGACCCGATTCGGCTCGATCTCGGGACCGAACGCCAGGCCGCACACCACCAGCAGGCTCGCGAGCATGAAGCCGGCGATGACGTGGAAGGCGTGCGGCGCGACCATTGACGGGCCGCATTGCAGGCAGGGCAGGGTCCAGAGCAGCGCAAACGCAATGGTCGTGATCGCGAGCCAGCGCCACAGGCGGATGCGCGCCAGGGCCAGCGCGGCCGCGGTGACAATGGCGAGATAGACATAGAGCGCCCAATAGTCGGGTTGCGCGGACGAGACCAGCAGCGGCGTCACGAACCCGGCGGCGACGCCAAGCCCCGCCAATGCCGGTCCGTGCAGCAGCGCCGCCGCAAGCGTGCCGAGCGCGACCATGCCGAGCAGGATGAAGGCGGTGGCGGGCGCGAGGAAGCCGTAGAGCGCGTAGGCGGCATAGACGGTGGCAAAGGCCACCGCGGTGCCGGCCGCGGTCAGGATCGCCGGGATGTCGGCGATCGGAAGCGCGACAATGTCGGAAATGCTTTCCTTGCGCCGCGTCCATTCGCCGGCGCCAAGCAATGCGAGTGCGAACAGGCCGCCGAGGGCGACGCGGACGCCCGGACCGAGCAGGCCCGCCTCGATCGAGTAACGCACCATGAAGAAGCCGCCGAGCGCGAGCGTGAGACCGCCGATCCAGACCACCCAGCGGGTGCCGAGCCGTTCCTCGAAGCCGGGCTCGGCAGGCGGTGAGGGCGGCGGGGCGGCGCCTGTCGCAGCTTCAGCTTCCGGCGGCGCGGTGTCGGGCTCGCTCATCGCCGGAGCCGGGTCGGGCGCTGCGGCCGGCGCGGATGGCGGGGCCGGTTCGAATTGCGGCAGCGGCGGTGGCGCCGGCCGAGCCGCCGTCGTCGCGCCCGTTGCCTCCAACGCATCGAGCCGTTCGCGCAATCGCGCGACCTGCTCCTGGGCCTTGCGGGCAAAGGCGAACGCGGCGATTGCGATCACCAGCGTAATCAGGTCGATGGGCGAATCGAACATGCCGGCCGGCTTTCTGCGAATCGAATGATTGATCTTCAGCGCCGGCCGCGAACGCGCAAGCCCGGCGCGGGACGCTCCTGCAACACCTCGCGGCGAAAGCGAAACAGCGCGGCGGGCCGCCCGCCGGTTTGTGTCGACATCACGCCGGTCGGTTCGACCAGGGTGCCGGCCTCGACCAGCCTGCGGAAATTCTGCTTGTGCAGATGACGCCCCGAGATCGCCTCGACAGTCCGCTGCAATTCAGTGAGTGTGAACTCGGGCTGCAAAAGTTCAAACACGACGGGACGATATTTCAGCTTGGCGCGCAGCCGCGTAATGGCGGTGGCGAGGATTCGGCGGTGGTCGAAGCGCATGGAGACGCCCAGCGCCGGCAGCGACCTGCGCGCCAATGCCGCAGGCCGTCCGTCGCGGCGGGCTTCCTCGACCAGTCCCGCCTCATACAACAGCTCGTAGCGGTCGAGCACGCGCTCCTCGTCCCAATGCGCGCCCTCGGTGCCGAAATTGAGCCTCACCCGATCCTTGCGCGGTAATGCGCGCGTCGTTTCCGGCGCTTCGCCCTGCTCGGCCCATTTGCTCAGTTCGGGAAGGATGTCGTGCTCGATGATCTCCGGCCGCGTCTCGCGCCAGTCCTCCCACGGGAAGAAGCGGTACCACGGCTCGAAGGTCGCGCCGGGCGCGCGCGAGGCATTGTTTTCGGCGGCGCGCGTCAGCGCGAGATAGCCGATGGAAGCCACGTGCATCTCGGTGTCGCCGGCTTGCGTATGCCGGCCGCGATCGCCGAACGTGTAAAGCTGCTCGGCATAGCCGAGCCGCAACCCGGTCTGCTCTTCCACCCAGGCGCGCAGACCGATCTCGAAGGTGCGGTGCGAGACCGCGTCGAACGGACCGAACGGAAGACCTTCGAGCTTGTCGCCGCCGACGCCGGATGCGGTGAGGATCAAAGGCTCGTTGCCCTCGATTGCGACGATGGCCGCGGTGAGGCCGATCTCGATCGGCGTCAGAAGCTTGTCGCTCATGTGGCGCCGGTCTGGTGCATCAGGGTCAGTCGAGCTCGAGCAGGAACGGTTTGCCCTCGACCATCATGCTGGCGGGGCCGATTTCCGCCAGCGCGCGCACCATGCGTCCCTCGCGTCCCAGCGCCTTGTCGGCGAGTGCAACGATCAGCCGGTTGGGAGAGGCGATCGGCGAGGCGGCGCGAAGTTTCCTCGCGATCTCGATCTCGTCGCGGTGCGGATTGAGCGCGCAGGCCGCGGCAAAGGCGCTCGCCGTGGAGCGGCTGACGCCCGCCCAGCAATGGATCACCATCGGCGCGCCGCGGTCCCAGCCGCGAATGAAGCCGAGCACTTGCGCAACATGGGATTCCGAGGGCATGACATAGCCGTCCATCGGCTCGGTGATGTCGTCCACCGCCACCTTCAGATGGTTGGCGGGAAGCACCGAGACCGGCCGCTGCACCTGATCGACATTGCCCATCACCGTCAGCACATGGCTTGCGCGGGTCATGCGGACGATTTCGGGCAGGGCGGCGAGCGAGCAGACGTGAATCATGGCGGTCCTTGTCGACGCGCCGAATATAGGCGGGCGCACGCGGCGGTGAAAGCAACTTCCTCGCTTTCGTTCAAGCCTGTAACGCCTTGAATCTCGCGAGGAACCGCTTCTCGGCCTTGGCCGCGCTCCAGGGCGTCAGATAGTCGTCGCGCACGCTGGCGGAGAGGCCGGGATCGCGGCCGAACAGCCGCCTCGCCTCCGCCTCGCGAAAACCCGCAAGCATGGTCGCCTCGAGATAGGCCGCGCCGCGGTCGGCGTTCTTGATCTGCCGGGTGATGTCATCGCTCAGCACCGCGGGCAGGCCGAAGCGGATGTGAATGGCAGCGAGCAGCCGCTTCTCCACAACCTTGTAGTCGCCGCCGAGCACAGTCTTGAACGGCGAGATCATGTCGCCGATGACATATTCCGGCGCGTCATGCAGCAGCGCTGCGAGCCGCAACCGCGCATCGATCCGCGGGCTCTCGCAGCGCATCACGGCTTCGACCAGCAGCGTGTGTTGCGCTACGGAGAAGATGTGCGCACCGCGGGTCTGGCCGTTCCAGCGCGCCACCCGCGCCAGCCCATGCGCGATGTCGGCGATTTCGATGTCGAGCGGCGAGGGGTCGATCAGGTCGAGTCGCCGTCCCGACAGCATCCGCTGCCAGACGCGGGTGTCGGCGGCGGACGGCTTCTTCGTCATTTGGCCTTGAGGCGTGGGGTTCGGCGCTTGGCGCTGCATGCTTCGTGACAGAAGCAGGTGACGAGATGGTCGTTGACCATGCCGGTGGCCTGCATGAAGGCATAGACGATGGTCGGGCCGACGAACTTGAACCCGCGTGTCGACAGTTCCTTGGATAACTTGATCGAGAGCGGGGTCGAGGCCGGCACACCAGCGGTGGTCTTGAACCGGTTGACCTTCGGCTTGCCGTCGACGAAGTCCCATAAAAACTTCGAGAAGCCCGGGCCTTCTTCCGTGATCTTGAGATAGGACTTGGCGCTCTCGATCGTGCCCTCGATCTTGGCGCGGTTGCGGACGATGCCGACGTCGTTCATCAGCGCGTGAATTTTCTTGGCGTTGTAGCGCGCGATCTTCTCGGGCTGGAAGTCGTCGAAGGCGCGGCGGAAATTGTCGCGCTTGCGCAGGATCGTGATCCAGGAGAGCCCGGCCTGGAAGCCGTCGAGGATGAGCTTTTCATAGAGCGCGCGGTCGTCATATTCCGGCACGCCCCATTCGGTGTCGTGATAGGCGACATAGACCGCATCTTCGCCAGGCCAGGGGCAGCGTGTCTTGCCGTCGGGATGCAGTCGCGCGGTGCGGCTCATGCGACGGTCTGCTTTGGCTCGGCACGAATGGAGGCAGGATCGGCGAGCTCTCAGCCCCATTCCGCCAGAGGTCAGCGTCACGCCGGCATCGAGCGCCTCAGTGACGCGATCGATACGGACCAGCGCCAGGCCGTTTGGGCCTGCGGCCGAACCCATGGTGCCGACCTGTTTTTCGCCGGCCAGGATCGGCCTGCCGGTCTCCGATGCGAAATCGTCGAACACCACCTTGACCGTCCGCGTCCGCGCGGTGCCGCGATGCTGCATCCGCGACACCACCTCCTGGCCGACATAGCAGCCCTTATCGAAATCGACGCCGTGCAGGCGATCCATGTTGGTCTCGTGCGGAAAGGCGTCGCCATACATGAAGTCGAGCCCGCCGCGCGGGGCGCCGCAGGCGATCCGGTGCGCCTCGTATGCCGCGTCATCGACGAGATCGGCGCCGATCAGGGTGGCGACCTTTTGCACCAGTTCTTGCGGCGCCAGAATGCGCCAGCCGAGCGCCGCGTCTCTGGGATCGGCGAACGCAAGATCGGGCTTCATCGCCGGCTCGCCGTCCCAGACGGCGATCACGCCCATGTTGTCGGAGAGGTTCTCGACCGCGACCTTGGCGCGCAGCTTGTAGAAGCCGAGCTTGCCGGCAAGGCTTTGCGCCAGCGGCCGCGGGCAATCGATCAGGAAGCCGCCACCGTGGCCGGCGGGCGCTTCCGTGATCAGGAAGTCGATGACGATCTTGCCCTGCGGCGTCAACAGTGCGCCGAACCGCCCCTGTCCGGGCGCAAGCAGCGTGACATCGGTCGTGACCAAGCCGTTGAGAAAGTTGCGCGCATCCTCGCCGGATACCTTGACCACGCCCCGATCGGGAAGAAACGCTGCCTTCATATCGCGAAGTTTCTCTTCAAGTTCTTGTTGAAAGCCAGTTAGCTGATGTTGCAGTGGAACGTAAGCCGCTAAGGTCCGGCTCACAAGGCCCGCGCGCCAGTCCAGTTTCGCACGATGCGGGAGCCGAAGCCATGAATCAACGTTTTGATACCATTCTAAAATCCGCCACCGTGGTCAATCAGGACGGCGAGGGCGTCCGCGACATTGGTATATCCAATGGCCGCATCGCCGAGATCGGCAAATTGGGGCAGGCGAGCGCCGCCGAGGTGATCGACTGCAAGGGCCTGCACATCCTGCCCGGCGTGATGGACACGCAGGTGCATTTTCGCGAGCCGGGCCTGACCCACAAGGAAGATCTGGAGACGGGGTCGCGCAGCGCCGTGATGGGCGGGGTGACGGCCGTGTTCGAGATGCCGAACACCGATCCCTTGACCGTCACCGAGGCGGCCTTCACCGACAAGATCAAGCGCGGCCGGCATCGCATGCATTGCGATTTCGCCTTCTTCATCGGGGGCACCCGCGAGAATGTTCAGGATTTGCCTGAACTGGAGCGCGCGCCCGGCTGCGCCGGGGTGAAGGTCTTCATCGGCTCGTCGACCGGCGCGCTGCTGGTCGAGGACGACGCGAGCCTGCGGCGCATCTTCCAGGTGATCCACCGCCGCGCCGCCTTCCATGCCGAGGACGAATATCGTCTCAATGAGCGCAAGCCGCTCCGCGTCGAGGGCGATCCGCGCTCGCACCCGGTCTGGCGCGACGAGACCGCGGCGCTGATGGCGACCGAGCGGCTGGTCAATCTCGCGCGCGAGACCGGCAAGCGCATCCATGTGCTGCACATCTCGACCAGGCAGGAGATCGAGTATCTGCGCGACCACAAGGACGTCGCCTCCTGCGAGGCGACGCCGCATCACCTGACCATGGCCGCGCCCGAATGCTACGAGCGGCTCGGAACCCGCGCGCAGATGAACCCGCCGGTGCGCTCGGCCGATCATCGCGAGGGCATCTGGCGCGGCATCGCGCAGGGCATCGTCGACGTGCTCGGCTCCGACCATGCGCCGCATACGCTGGAGGAGAAAGCGAAGACCTATCCGGCCTCGCCCTCGGGCATGACCGGCGTGCAGACGCTGGTGCCGCTTCATGCTGGATCACGTCAATGCCGGGCGGCTGTCGCTGGCGCGCTTCGTCGATCTGACCAGCGCCGGCCCCGCGCGTCTGTTCAACATCGCCTGCAAGGGCCGCATCGCCGCCGGCTATGACGCCGACTTCACGGTGGTGGACCTCAAGCGCAGCGAGACCATCACCAACAAATGGGTCGCCTCGAAGGCCGGCTGGACGCCTTATGACGGCATGCGCGTCACCGGCTGGCCGGTCGGGACGTTCGTGCGCGGCAGGCGCGTGATGTGGCAGGGCGAATTGGTGACGCCGTCGCTGGGCGAGCCGGTGCGGTTTCTGGAGACGCTGAGGCCGAGCGCATGATCCGGAAAAGTGGGGACCGGTTTTCCCTGCGACAAACGCGAAGCGTTTGCGCGGAGATCATGCGCGAATGAAAGAGTCTTACTGCTTCGCCAGCGAGATCGAGAACTCGCCATGGCGCACGCGCGCCGGCAGTCCCTCGACGAATTTCGCGACCGCGTCCTCGCCATAGGTGCCGACCAGTTCGGCCAGCGCCGCAAACAGGCTCGCCTGCGCCAGGCAATCGCCATCGACGCCGTCATGGCGCGCATCGGCCCAGGCCTCGTTGAGATAGGAGAGCGCGGCCTGCTTCTGCTCGTTGTCGGGCAGGGGGTCGCGGACGGCGCTGAACGAAGCTGGATGGCGCATGAACTCAACAGGCAAACTTGCGCGCTTCCGGGAGCGGAAACGCGTCGGAGGAGCGAGGTGTAGCATGGGCCGTGCACACGGCTAGGGCAGTTCTTTAGGAAAGGTTAACGCGGTTTTCGAAATTTGAAGGGTCTTTCTCGAAGCGGGATTTTCGGCCTCAGCCGCCCGACCCGTCGATATGACCAAGGATGGCGCGGGGCGTGGCGCAGACATGGCTGGCGCCGGCGCCGATCAGTTCCTCGGGGCTGCCATAGCCATAAGCGACGCCGATCGCGTTCATCCCGTTCTTCTTCGCCCCGACGATATCGTGGCTGCGATCGCCGATCATGATCGACTGCGCAGGATCGGTGCGGGCGATCTCGATCGCATAGGCGAGCAGTTCGTCCTTGTGGACGCGGGTGCCGTCCAGCTCGGAGCCGAAGACGGTCTCGAAATGCCGCGCCAGGTTGAAATGCTCGACGATGCGCTTGGCATAGATCGCGGGCTTGCTGGTCGCGACGAACAGGCGGCGGCCGGGCCGCGCCAACTCCGTCAGCACATGCTCGATATCGGGATAAACCGCGTTCTCGAAGAGGCCGATATCGGCGAAGCGTTCGCGATAGAGCGCGAGGCCGCGATCGGCCAGGTTGTCGTCGCCGAGCAGGGTGGCGAAGCTTGCTCGCAGCGGCGGGCCGATGCACCAGGTCAGTTCGTCCTCGGACGGAACTTCCCGATCGAGCTTGCGCAACGCGTACTGGATCGAGCGGGTGATGCCGGGCTTCGGATCGGTCAGCGTGCCGTCGAGATCGAAATAGATGTTGTCCATGTCGCTAGCGTCCCGAATCCGAAGTTCGTCCCTTTTACCGCGAGTCCTTTGCGAACTTCGGATTCGAAAGGACGCTAGCAACACTTATGATTTTAGTGTCGCTTTGGTTCGGAAGTTCTCTCGACGAGACCAGCCGCTCCACTGAAGAGAACTTCCGAACCGCGACACTTAATTCGCGTAGCGCGCGGTGAGGTCGCGCGAGATTTTCGAGCCCTCGTCGATGTAGCGGCGGATCGCGACCAGCGCCGCCGGCGTGCAGGTCCGGTAGGTCTGCTGGAAGCCGTTATAGCCGCGGTTGAAGCCTGCGATCATGCGGGAGCGGCGGTCGCCGGCCGGCGTCTCCGCGTCGATCAGCGCCTGCATCTGGTTGCGCCATTTGGCGCCTTCGTTGCTGCCGCAGATGCCGCGCAGATAATGCAGCGTGCCGAGGATTTCGGCGAGCCGCTGCAGGTCGCCGTCGAACGGCGCGGCAGCGTCCTCCGCGCGTGCGGGGAAGGCGAGGCAGGCGGCCAGGCAAAGGACGGCGAGAAAACGTGTCGGCATGGCCTGCGTGATAGCCCCTTAAATGCGCTGGAAGCAAGGCCGCGGAAGCCCGGCGAGTGGAGCGGATTTGACGCTCGCTACCCTGTACACCGCGGGGCTCGAAAAGCGAACGTCAAATCCAAAGCTCCACTGGATTCAATATTTTGCTAGTGGTCCCTTGATTCCAACATTCGCAAAAAGTGCTCGCCGAGACAGGATGCGAATGTTGGAATCGGACCACTACGGTGCCCTAAATCAGGCGGCGCGCGGCCTCGACCACCTCGGGCAGCCCGCCGGTCAGTTTCAGATCGCCGAATTGTCCCGGCTCGACCCATTTGAAGTCGTCGTGTTCGTGGTTCAGCCGCGGCTCGTTGGCCACCCAGCGCGCCGCGAACGACATGATGAGATAGTGAGCCGCCGCCGCCGCCCGCACCCGGCAGCACCTCACGCCAGCCGGCCAGTGCCACGATCTCGATCTTGAGGCCTGCTTCCTCGTCGACCTCTCGTGCGAGCGCGGTATGCAGGGATTTACCGAACTCGACGCGGCCGCCCGGCAGCGACCAGAAGCCGTGGCCCGGCGACTGCGCGCGCTTGAGCAGCAGTACCTTGCCGTCGCGAAAGATCACGGCACTGACGGCGAGCTGCGGACGCTGCGGAGGAGACGCCTCAGGCATCGGCCCTCACTGGCTCATGATGGAATCGACGTCGGCTTCCAGGCCGCCATTGATCACGCCGCCGGCCGCCGACACCAAAGGCCTGAGCCAGCCGATCGCCTGCTCGGCGAGCTTGGCGCGCGTCTTGTCCTGGTTCGCCTCGCGCATCGCCGCGCCGACCGCGGTCAGAATTGACGTGATGGTGTCGGTGATCTGCTCGAACTCGGCGCGGAGGTCGGGGTCGGCGGACTTGTAGGTCGAGATCGCGAGATCCTTTGCCTTGAAATTCGACGCCATGAAATGCTCGCGATAGGACAGCGGGGACCAGGCCAGAAAATCCTCGCTGCATTCAGGCATGTCCGGGATCATCTCGAGCAGCATGACGGCTTCGTTGAAATGATTGAGGTAGTCGGTGGCCAGTCCCGTGCGCGGATTGATGTTGGCGACCACAAGTTCCGCTGCCCGCGCCTCGTCCGGATCGGGGCATGCGGAGAGCGGTGTCAGGGAAGCGGAGAGGGAGGCCTGTGACGTCATCTGCGACAGTGTTAACAGTGGGGGTTAAAAGGTACTGAACAACCACTTAAGTTAGCCTGATAATGTGCGGACGCTTCGTCATCACCTCGCCTCCGGCGGCGATTAGACAGGTTTTCGGCTATGCCGAGCAGCCGAATTTCCCGCCGAGACATAATATCGCCCCGACGCAACCTGTCCCTGTCGTAATTGCGGGAGCCGGCGGCGCGCGGCATTTCCGGCTGATGCGTTGGGGGCTGATCCCATCCTGGGTCAAGGATCCCCGTAAGATCACGCTGATGATCAATGCCCGCTCGGAGACGGTCGAGCACAAGCCGGCGTTCAAGAACGCGATCCGGCGCCGCCGCTGCCTGATTCCCGCCGACGGCTATTACGAATGGCAGGTCGTGGCGGGCCGCAAGCGGCCGCTGTTCATCTACCGACGCGATCAGAGCTTGTTCGGACTCGCCGGGCTTGCCGAGACATGGATCGGGCCGAACGGCGAGGAACTCGACACGGTCGCGGTCGTCACCGCGCCTGCGAGCCGCGATCTCGCCGTGCTGCATCACCGCGTGCCCGTGACCATCAGGCCCGAAGATTTCGCGCGCTGGCTCGACTGCACGAGCGACGATGCGGC
This sequence comes from uncultured Alphaproteobacteria bacterium, assembly GCA_963732085.1. Taxonomy (GTDB): domain Bacteria; phylum Pseudomonadota; class Alphaproteobacteria; order Rhizobiales; family Xanthobacteraceae; genus Bradyrhizobium. The sequence continues at coordinate 325,509 of CAVSYJ010000007.1, forward strand.
GGACGCGATGGGGTTGCTCACGCCTCCGGAAGAAGGCGAGTTCATTTGGCACGAAGTGTCGACGCGGGTGAATCATGCCGACAATGACGACGCGCAACTGATCCTGCCGATCACCGAGGCGCAGCGCGAAGCCGAAGCTGCGCCGAAGCCGCCGAAGCGCGCCGCGCCGCGCAAGGACGTGACGCCCGCGGGCGATGGCGGGCAGGGGAGTTTGTTTTAGCACTGATAACAAGAGCCACCGCATGGCCGGCGTCATAGCAGCGTTCGAATGACACGGCGTCTTGCAGCTGCCGCGTCAGCCTATGCCACAGCCGTCCACGTCTTCGTGCATGATCGAAACTTAGCGTTGATGCTGCGGCACGAGCTGTCGCGCATCGCCGCAGCTTCATCTGACGATGCTTCAAACCTTGGTCATCCGAAAACATTCAGCCTTCGCCCATTGCAGCAGCATGATCGTCTTCGCGTCCATGATGCGCCCGTCGCTGATCATACGCAAGCGCCTCGTCGATCTCTAGCTCCAGCACCTCGATAGTCCTCGCCTTCGTCCGGATTGCCGCCGCCAGGTCGCCGATCTTCATGTCGGGCTCGGGTATCGCCGACGAAGAAGTGCAGCTTCTTCGGTCACCGAGCCCGGGCAGGTCATGGCCTCGAAGTATCTTCCTGATGTCGCGCAGGCGATAGCTCGATCTCTTCGGCCTCGAAGTGCAGTGCGACGAATGGAGAATAAGTCCAGTCTGTAGCCGCGTCGGAAGTCCGTGATTCTGGGCGATGCTGAGCAGGCCGGTCGGCCGCCTCGATCAGAGATCGTCGCAGCCGTTGAACACTAGGCAGGATCCAAGCTGTCGAACTGCTTGACCAGCATCACCGTGCGCCGCGCTGCGAGATTAGCCGATAGGGAAGTCGAGCGATGTCGCCGTCGCCGTTGCACGCGATCGTAAGGTCTCGCGATGCTCGGGTCTGCCTTATTCGCCGTCGGCGCGCCGCCATTCGAGGGTCGTGGTCTTCAGCGTGTAAAGTGATTGTCGGAGAGCAGGCGGACGTCCTTGACGCGGATGCAGATCGTGACGATGGTCATGGCTGCTTGCGCAGAGCTTAGCGGCGCTCATTATAGTCGGATCGCGGCCGTCGAGCCATTTGGCGAAGGTGACGCGCTTCTGGTCGTAGTAGCCGAGCGACTCGTAGAAGGCATGAACCGTGGCGTTGTCGCCGCGCACCATCAGCTGCAGCTTCACGATGCCGCGCGCGCGAAGCCAATCTTCCGCCGCCGTCATGATCTGCCGCCCGTAGTCCTTGAAACGGATGGTCGGGATCGACGCTGACGTAATAGACCCAGCCGCGGTGGCCGTCATGACCGACCAGCACCGAGGCGACCGGCGCGCCGTCGCTGTCGCGGCCGAGCAGAATCGTCGCGTTGCGCGTCCCTTCGCGCCAGCGCGATGTCGCCGGTCCGGATCGTTCCATTCGCGCGACCAGCCCGGCGCGCTTCCAGAGGCGGACGACCGCGGGGACATCGGCGTCTTCGATCGAAGTGACGGTCAGAGCGGCATGCGATTGCTTGCTCACAGCACCTTGCCGGGATTCATGATGCCGTTGGGATCGAGCATCGCCTTGACCGCGCGCATCAGCTCGATCGCGGTCTTGTCCTTCACGTCAGGCAGTTCGTCGCGCTTGAGCACGCCAATGCCGTGCTCTGCCGAGATCGAGCCGCCCATCTTCATGACAATATCGAACACGACCTTGTTGACCTCGTGCCAGCGCGCAAGGAAATCCGCGGCGTCCGTGCCGACCGGCTGGCTGACATTATAATGGATGTTGCCGTCGCCGAGATGGCCGAACGGCACCGGCCGTGAACCCGGGATCAGCTTCACCACGGCGGCATCGGCCTGTTCGAGGAAGTCGGGCACGGCCACGACAGGCACGGAGATGTCGTGCTTGATCGAGCCGCCTTCCGGCTTCTGCGCCGCCGACATCTCGTCGCGCAATTTCCAGAACGACTGGCGCTGGCTCAGATTGGCCGCGATCACGGCGTCGTCGACCACGCCGTCTTCCATCGCTTTGGCGAGGATCGCCTCCAGCGTGCCGCGGGCATCGTCGCGCGGCGACGACAGCTCCATCAGCACGTACCAGCGGTGCTTGCTGACAAGCGGATCGCGCACGTCGATGCCGTGGCGGATCGAGAAGTCGACGGCGACGTCCGACAGCAATTCGAAGCTGGTCAGGGTGCCCGCGGCTTCCGCTTGCGAGATCGACAGCAGCTTCAGCGCGGTGGCCGGCGATTTCAGCCCGACATAGGCGGTCTCGATCGCGCGCGGCTTCGGAAACAGCTTTAAGGTCGCCGCGGTGATGATGCCGAGCGTGCCCTCGGCGCCGATGAAGAGGTTGCGCAGATCGTAGCCGGTGTTGTCCTTTTTCAGTTTCGACAGCAGGTTCATCACGCGCCCGTCGGCGAGCACGACCTCGACGCCGAGCGCCATCTCGCGCGCGACGCCATACGCCAGCGCAGTCGTGCCGCCGGCATTGGTCGAGAGATTGCCGCCGATGGTGCAGCTTCCCTCCGCGCCGAGCGACAGCGGAAACAGGCGGTCGACCTCGGCGGCGCGCTGCTGCGCGACCTGCAGGATGACGCCGGCCTCGCAGGTCATGGCGTTCGACGCCGTGTCGATGTCGCGGATCCTGTCCATGCGGCGCATCGAGATCACGACCTCGCCATTGTGCGGCGTCTGGCCGCCGACCAGGCCGGTGTTGCCGCCCTGCGGCACCAGCGCGATTCCATGCGCGTTGGCGAGCTTGCAGATCGCGGCGACCTCGGCGGTCGAACCCGGGACGCAGCACCAGCGGCGAGCGGCCGTGGAACAGATCGCGCTCCTCGGTCGTGTAAGGCGCGATGTCGGCGGGATCGGTCACCGCATATTTGTCACCGACGATCGCGCGGAACTTTGCGATCAGTTCCGGCGATAGCGGCGGCGTGTTGGATTGCGCGATGTTCATTTCGACTTCCCGGTCAGCGTCCGACGGCGGCGCGGCGCAGGCGGTCGTTGATGGCTTCACCCAATCCTTCCTCAGGGACAGGCATCACCGCAATGGCCGTCGCGCGCGTCGCGTCGAGCGCGCGAAGATAGCCGAAAAGATTGGCGGCGGCTTCATTGAGATCGCCTTGTGGCGACAGATTCATGACGGCGGCGGCAGCTTCCGCGCCTCGCGCGGGCATGCCGAAGGCGAGTAGCGCTTCGCCGGCCTCGACGCTCGTCGCATTGAGCCGCACCCGCGTGCGCGGCGCGTAATGCGAGGCGAGCATTCCCGGCGCCAGCGGCTGCGCGTTGTCGCTCTCCGCATCGGCCGGCGGTTGCACCAGCGCGCGGCCGAGCACGCGCTCGATGTTTTCGCGCGGCAGGCCGCCGGGCCTCAGCAGCATCGGTTGATCGAAGCAGCCGACGATGGTGGACTCGACGCCGACCGCGACCGGCCCGCCGTCGACGATCAGGTCGATGCGGCCTTCGAGATCGGCTTTCACATGCGCCGCTGTGGTCGGCGAGACATGGCCCGAGAGATTGGCCGACGGCGCCACCACGGGCCGGCCGAACGCGTCCAGGATCGCCCGCGCGACCGGGTGGGAGGGAATGCGGATCGCGATGGTCTCGAGCCCGGCGGTGGCGAGTTCCGCCACCGTGCAACCGGCCACCTTGGGCAGCACCAGGGTCAGGGGTCCCGGCCAGAACGCTTCGGCCAGCGCAAGCGCGGTCGCATCGAACCGGCCGACGGCGCGGGCAGCAGCGAGATCGCTGACATGGGAGATCAGCGGGTTGAAAGCGGGCCGTCCTTTGGCCTGATAGAGGCGGGCGACGGCGAAGGCGTTGGTGGCATCGGCCCCGAGGCCATAGACCGTCTCGGTCGGGAACGCGACCAGCCCGCCGTCGGCGAGGATTCGCGCGGCTGTGGCCACGGCGGCTCGGCCTGAGGGCAAAATCGCGGTGGTCAGGCCGGTTTCCACGGGGTCCAATTCCTTGCGTCGGGCTTCTTGCGGTGCGGGGAAGGCGACGCTATAAGCCGCGGTCTTAGTCGGAGTGTGGCTCAGCCCGGTAGAGCACTGCGTTCGGGACGCAGGGGTCGCAGGTTCGAATCCTGCCACTCCGACCATTAATCATTAGGCTTTTTCTTCTGGTCGTTGGCGGCACCTGAGTCAACCACCGAAACAACCCCGCCTTTTTGGCGGATTGCCATGCCGGCAGCCTGCGCCGGCCAGGGTGGTGGTGACCGTCATCACTTTTCCAGACCGAAGGGATCGTCGACCGAGTGAGCCGGCTGGGTAAACCAGCGCGCGCCGGTTTCGGTGATGACCATGTGGTCTTCGAGGCGTATTCCGAACTCGCCATAGATGCAGATGGTCGGTTCGTTCGAGAAGGTCATGCCGGGTCGCAGCACGGTCTTGTCGCCCTTCACGAGATACGGCCATTCGTGCACGTCCAGGCCAATGCCGTGACCGGTGCGGTGCGGCAGGCCGGGTGTCGCGTACCCAGGACCGAAGCCGGCGCCGTTGATGACCCCGCGCGCGGCGATGTCGATGTCCTCGCAGCGGTTACCGGGTTTGGCGGCCGCGAAGCCCGCGGCCTGCGCGGCCTTTTCCAGATTCCAGACGTCGCGCTGGCGTTTGGTCGGCTCACCGAACACATAGGAGCGCGTGATATCGGAAAGATAGCCATCAACCGGCGCGCCGGTGTCGATCAGAATCATGTCGCCGTCCCTCAGCGTCTGCGGGTACGGGACGCCATGCGGATATGCCGTCGCTTCGCCGAACAGCACCGCGTTGAAGGGCGGGTCGCCCTCGGAGCCGAGCTTGCGGTGCGCCGCGGTGAGGAACGCCTGCACTTCGGTCGTGGTGATGCCTTCGCGCATGATACGCGCCGCGGCCTTGTGCGCCTCGAGCGTGATATTCTTGGCGGTCTGCATCAGCGCGAGTTCCTGCTCGGACTTTATCATGCGGCAGCCGGCGGTCACGTCGATCGAATTGACGAAGGTGTAGGCGTTGCCGGCGCGGCGCAATCCATCGAATGTGAAGAACGGCGTCGCTTCATCGACCGCGATGGTCCCGTTCGGATAGCCGAGTGCGCGCACCGTCTCGGTCACGGTGGCGGTCGGATCCTCATCCTCCTCCCAGACCGCGATCTTGTCGCCGAACGCGATCATGGTCTTGAGTTTCTCGACTTCGAACGCCGGCGAGACGTAGACGATCTCGCCTCTCGCCGGCAGCACCGCGCTGTGCATGCGCTCGGTGCGGCGGAACTTCAATCCGGTGAAGTACGTCATGCTGGAGGAGACATCGAGATAGAGCGCATCGATGCCTTTCTCGCGCATGATCGCTTGCGCACGGGCGATGCGCTTGAGGCGCTCGTCGACGCCGATCGCGGGCACGTCGCCGCGCATGTTCTTGATGGCGGCGAGTTCCGCCTCCGCGGTTGAACCGCCAACGCCGACCGTCATGAGAGACCTCTGTTATATGTTATCGTTGCCGGAACCGGCGCTGGACCAGGACGTTTGCGGTGGCCGTCAGTGCCAGGGTCGCGCTCATCAGGATGAACGCCACGGAAGCGCCGAACGGCCAGTTGTTGAGCTGGAACTGTCCGTAGATCAGGGGGCCCATCATCCTGAACTTCGGGCCGCCGAGAAGGACGGGTGTCGCATAGGCGTTCATGCCGAGGATGAAAGTCAGGATCGTCCCCGCAATCAGGCCCGGCAGCGCGAGCGGCAGCAGCACGCGACGAAACATCGTGATGGGTCCCGCGCCGAGACTGAAGGCGGCCTCCTCGACATTGCGATTGATGCCTTCGATCACGCTCTGCAACGTCAATACCATGTAAGGCAGGTTGACGGCGATGATCCCGGCAACGACGGCGCCTTCGGTATACATGATCTGCAGCGGCTCACCGATCGCGCCGAGCTTCATCAACAAGACGTTGAGGAAGCCCTTCGAACCGAAAACCATCATCCAGCCGGCCGCGCGCACGGCGTTGCCGACGAACAGCGGCAGCACCACCAGCATGATCATCACGTTCTTGAACCGCGATTGGGTTCGCGCCAGCACGTAGGCGAGCGGCAAACCCATGACGAGGCAGACGACGGTGCAAAGCGCGGCCACGCGCAATGTCGTCCACAGCACGCCGGTATAATAGGGGTCGGAGAAGAACTTGACGTAGTTGTCCAGCGAGAAAGTCTCGACCATGATGCGTCGCGGGTCGAGGCGATTGAAGCTGTAGCGGAGCAGGATCGCCAGCGGCACGAGCAGGCCGGCCGCCACGAACACCGTGGCCGGTCCGACCAGCGTCGTTGCCGAGAGCAATGACGTGGACGGCTCGTCCGCCCTGAGCTGCGCCGGGCCGGTCGCGGCCATCGGTGATTGACGCCCGCTCAGCTCTTGAGCTCCTTGTCCCACCATTCCTTCAAGGCGACGTCGTTTCTGTTCATGTAGTCGTAATCGAGATCGACGAGCTTCTTGATCTCGTCGGGCGTGAAACCGATGCGCTGGTTGAGGTCGGGCGCGACGATGGCGTTGGTGACGGTGGGATTGTAGCCCATGTCGATGGCAAAGGCTTCCTGTGCGCTTTTTTCCAGCATCGCATCCAGATAGGCGTAGCCGCCGTCCTTGTTCGGCGCATTCTTCGGGATGACGAAGCCGGAGATGTAGGCGAGCGCGCCTTCCGTGGGAGCCACGGCGGCAACCGGAATACCCGCGTTCTGCCATTGCACGACGCGGGCTTTCCACATCACGCCGATGCCGAATTCCTCCGCCTTGAGCCCTTGGGCGAATGCCTCGTTGGTCGGATAGATTCGCATGCCGGCCTTCTTGCATTCCAGCAGCAATTTCTTGCCGGGCTCGAGATCGTTGACCTTGCCGCCGGCGGCGAGCGCGGCACAGACCAGCGTATACTGATACTGGATGTCGATGATGCCGAGCTTGTTGCCGTGTTTGGGATCGAACACGTCCTTGTAGCTCGCGGGCGCCGGCGTGAACATTTTCGGATTGTAGACGCCAACCTTGCCCGAATAGATGTGGCCGACGCCATAGGGATATTTCATCGACGGCAGAAGATTGCCGGTGTTCTTGAGCCGGCCGTAATCGATCGGCAATACGGTGCCGGCGTCATGCATCTGGAACATGTTGAGCGCGGAGAGACCCTGCACGTCCGAAGTGCCGCGGGGCAGTCGCTGTTCGGCGATCATTTTCGAGCGCCGCTCGGGATCCCCCGCCTGATCCTGCACCACGTCCCAGCCATCCTTGATCAGGATCGGGACCTCGATGTTCTTGTTGAGCAGACGCGCGTAGTCCCCGCCCCAGGTGCCGACGACGATGCGGCCTTTTGCCTGCGCCGAAACCTTGCCGGGCAGGCCGGCTGCGCCGGCCAGTGCTGCTGCGCCGAGCAGGACGTTACGGCGGGATGTCGATTGGATCATGGTGGCCTCCCCGGGTCGATTGGCTGGCATACTACGATTGAAATACGTGGCCTGTCGATTTGCTCCAGCCGATCTGGACCTGCTCCCCGATCACGGGCAGCGACTGTTCCGGCCGGTTCTGAACCTGCACGATGACCCGCTCCAGCGGCGACAGGCGCACGTGAAGGTCCACTTGCGACCCGAGATAGGATATGAATTCGACCGCCCCGGGAAAGCTGTTGTCCATCGATGCCGCCGCCGTCGTCAACCCGAGACGCTCGGGCCGCAGCGCAAGGCAGGCGTGGCCTGCACCATCCGCTTCGCAGGCGATGATGAGGCCGCCGGCGGAGACGAAACGTCCCGCGCCCTCCATGCGGCCATCGATGAAGGTCGAGCGGCCGACGAAATCGGCCACGAATTTGTCCGAAGGGCGTTCGTAAAGGTCCCGCTGCGACCCGATCTGGCGGATACGGCCCTCGTTCATCACGACGAGGCGGTCGGCCATGGTCAGGGCCTCTTCCTGGTCGTGGGTGACCATGACGGTCGTCAATCCGAGCTTGCGCTGTAATTCGCGGATTTCGACGCGCACGTCCTGGCGCAGTTTGGCGTCGAGATTGGACAGCGGCTCGTCGAGCAACAGCACGTCGGGACGGAAGGCCAGCGCACGCGCCAGCGCCACGCGCTGCTGCTGGCCGCCCGACAACTGTCGCGGCAAGCGGTCGGCCAGATGCTCGAGCCGCACCAGGCGCAGCGCCTCGGTGATCTTCGGCGCCATCTCCGCCTTCGGCATCTTGCGCATTTCGAGGCCGAAGGCGACGTTGCCGGCGACCGTCATATGGGGGAACAGCGCGTAACTCTGGAACACCAGGCCGGCGTTGCGCGTCCACGGCGGCAGCGCGGTGATGTCGCGCTCGCCGATGCGCACGGTGCCGGATGTCGGCTCGACGAAACCGGCAACGATGCGCAAGGTCGTGGTCTTGCCGCAGCCGGATGGCCCGAGCAACACCACGAACTCGCCATCGGCAATTTCGAGCGAGATATCATCGAGCGCCTTGAAGTCGCCGTAGCGTTTGGTGATGCCGCTTAACTGCAGGCGTCCCATCGTCAGACCACGCGGCCGATTTTGACAAAGCGATCGGTCAGCAGCATCGCCCCGCCGATGAGGAGGATCTGTAGAACCGACACCGCGGCAATCGTCGGATCGATTTTCCATTCGAGATACTGGAGGATCGCGATCGGCAGGGTGGTGCGGCCCGGGCCGACCAGAAACAGGCTCATCTCCAGGTTTCCGAACGAAGCGATGAAGCCGAACAAGGCGGCCGCGACAACGCCCGGCAAAATGCCGGGCAGGGTGACGCGCCGGAAGGTGGTCAAGCGGCCGGCGCCGAGGCTTTGCGCCGCCTCCTCGACGGCGCGGTCCATGCCGAGCAGGCTCGCCGTGATGAGGCGAACCGTCCAGGGGATCGTGATCAGGACATGTCCGGCGATCAGGCCGCCGAGGGATCCCAGGATCGGCCATCCCGTCGCGATTTCGGTCTCGACATGAAAGACATACAGCGCGATGCCGAGAACGATGCCCGGCACGATCAGCGGCAGCAGCAGCAGGTTGTTCAGCGCCTCGCGTCCGGCGAAGCGGCCGCGCACCAGGCCGACGGCGGCAGGAATGCCGATGGCGACGCCGATCGCGGTTGCGACGATGGCGACCTCCAGGCTGAGGAGAAATCCGCTGACGAACCTGTCGTTGTCAGGAACGGCGCGAAACCATTTCAGCGAATAGCCTTCCGGGGGAAAGGAGGGAATTTCCTGCGCGAAGAACGCAAGCCAGATCACGAAGACCATCGGCAGCAGGATGTAAGCGAGCGAAACGCCCGCCGCGACGCCAAGCGCCACGCGCCCGGCCCTGCGCGATGATGTCCAAGGGGGTGCGGCGGTCAAGATCGTCTCTTCTCACCAACGCCTGTGGTCAATGCAGCCGGTTCTTGTGCAGCGCGCCGGCCTTCATGATGAGGGAGAGATGGTTGCCTTGATCGCCCAGCAGCGCAAGGTCTTTCAACGGATTGCCGTCGACGACGAGCAGGTCGGCGAAGGCCCCCGCTTTCAGGCAGCCGAGCTTGCCCTCCATGCGCACGACCTGCGCGCCGATCGTGGTGGCCGAACGGATGATCTCGGCCGGCGACAGCACGCGGGCGCGCAGCGTGAACTCCTCCGACTGCGCCACCTGCAACTGGCCGAGCAGGTCGGTGCCGTAGGCGACGGGGATGCCGTGGCGCTTGCAGATTTCCAGCGACTTCAGGGCGCCGTCGATGACGAGGTCGTTCTTGGCGAGCATCTCCGCGCTCATGCCGTATTCGGCGGCGCGCCGCTTCATCTCGAAATAGGTGACGAGGTTGGCGACCAGGAACATGCCCTTGTCGGCCATCAGCTTCGCGGAGGCCTCGTCGATCAGATTGCCATGCTCGATGGTGCGCACGCCTGATATCGCCGCGCGGGTGATGGCTTCGGGCGTATAGGCGTGTGCGCAGACGTAGCGGCCGAAGGCGCGCGCCTCCTCGACCGCCGCCTTCACCTCGCCTTCCGAGAATTGCAGGCTGTCGAGCGGATCGTAAGGCGAGGCGACGCCGCCGGACATCATGATCTTGACCTGGTCGCAGCCCTGGCGCATTTCTTCCCGCACGGCGCGGCGGACTTCGGAAACGCCGTCGGCGATACCCATCGAGAACGACAACGCGTTGCAGCACTGACAGCGCACGCCGAAATCGGTGCGGCGGCGGCCGTCGCTGTGGCCGCCGGTCGGACCGATCGCGCGTCCCGCGATGAACAGCCGTGGTCCCGGCAGCAATCCCTTGTCGGTCGCTTCCTTCAGGCCCCAGTCGGCGCCTCCGGTATCCCGCACGCTGGTGAAGCCGCGGTCGAGCATCCTGCGCATCAGATCGGCGGCGCGCGCGGTCATCAGCGTCAACGGCACGCTCTCCAGATTCCGCAGCACGACGTCGGATAATACGACGTGGACATGGCTATCGATCAGACCGGGCATGACCGTCCGCCCGCCGCAGTCGACGACGCTGGCGTCTGCCAGTTTGATGGGCTTGTCCGAGACCTCCTTGATGGTGCCGCCTTCGACGACCAGTTCATGGCCGCCGCGCAATTCACCGGCGTCGACATCGAGCATCTCGAAATTCTTGAAATGGTAGGCGCTCATGGCCGCAACTACAGTCCCGCTCTTTGCACGGTCGAAATGTCCTATGCTGATGTGCTTGCGTCAATGGGGAAGGCGGATTGTTGTCCGATCGTATCGTGCGATCTCGCCCTCACACCGCCTCGTAGGATGCAATCTTCCTGATCTGCGGCGCGAGCAGGTCTTCGGCCGTTTCGAGATCGAAGCGTGCCTGCATATTCATCCAGAACGCTGCACCGGTCTTGAAAAACTTGCCGAGCCTCAGCGCGGTATCGGCCGTCACGGGCTTTTCCTCGCGCGCGATGCGTTCGATCCGGGTGCGCGGCACGTGCAGCGCACCCGCAAGCGCGTAAGGTGTCAGCTTGAGCGGAACGAGAAATTCCTCCCGCAGGATTTCGCCGGGATGAACCGGCGGAAGTTTCTTTGCCATTTGCGATCTCCTGCCCGGCAGCAGCCTTTGCCGGCCCGGGTTAGTGATAGTCGACGATCTCCACGTCTTCGGGCCCCGCATCGGTCCACAGGAACACGATCCGCCATTGATCATTGATCCTGATCGAGTGCTTGCCCGTCAAATTGCCCTTGAGGGCTTCAAGGCGATTGCCGGGAGGCGAGTTCAGGGCCGCGAGAATATCTGCGGAGTCCACCATGATCAGTTTTCGGCGAGCTACCCTGGCGAGATTTGCCGGGAAGCCCTTCGGAACCATGCGGCCCTGAAGGATCCCCTCGGCAAACTTCCCCCTGAAGCTCCTGATCACCGGCAATACGTATCTCATCGAGATACGTTGTGCAAGACGTTAGTATCTCAATGTGATACTAAAAGGCAAAGGCGACGCGTTATCCCGCAAGCGGATAGGACTGGCCCGAATACGCCGCGAACGCCTTTGCCGCGGCGACGAGTTGCGCTTCGCTGATGCCGTGCATCCGGGCGAACGCGATTTGCAGTTCGGGCTGCACCTCTCCGAAAAAGGACGATATGGGGCCGCACGCTTGCTTGGCGGCCTGGGGATCAAGCAAGCAATGGGCGAGCGCCTGCGCGTCCAGCTTGTTGCCGTACGGCGCATTGACTGTCGTCAGGACGAGGGCGGGACTCTTCATTTGGCAGCTCATTGTCGCAAACTCGTCCAATATAGGCTTGGATGGCGGCAGTTGACAGCCCTACCTGGGCGCGCCTGCTCCCTCCGTCCGGCGCTTAAGACGCGATCCTCTCAAGGCTGAAACAAGAGCTTATCAGCGGCCAGCCCGCAGGCGGCGGCGACCGCGGTGTCCAGATCGCGATGGGCGTCTACAGTTTGCCCGGCGGCCCCGCCCAAAATCCCGCCGCCTGTTTTGCCCGACAAGTCAAGCGAGCGACGCAAAAATAAATATCTTTCCGAAAGGCAGAACTTATGATTAATAGAAGCTATCCCGCGCTCGCCAAAGAGGCGCTTCGCGATCGTCACGAAACGTGGTGCGGGATGCGATGGACGCGGTCGTGCCGCAAGACGTGCGGCGCAGTCGCGTACGGTCAAGCCGTGTGGTCCTGATCCCCCGATGCTGGGATCAAGTGTTATCGATGAAGATCGATAATGCGATGGTGGCTAAAGAGCCCGGACACCAGGGAGAGCGCGGAGTAAGCCGTAAAGCCATTGCGCAGGGAGTGCCGTGCGATTTCGGCCCTACCTGACGACTTGTGGGCATTCTTCCTTTTCAGCCCACGAGGCTTGCGGGTGCGGTTGAGCGCCCGGCGCTCCCTGCGCCCTCTGCATTTGGAGGGACGAGGATCACGCATCACCCGGACGCGAAATCGCGCCGCGGGAATGCGGAATTGTGTCTTGGTCATTGCGCGCGTGCTCGAAACCTTCAACGCTGACGAAAACAGTCCGCGGCTTTTCGATTGGCTTCGACATGAGACTTTCGCCTCTTCTTGCGCTTCCGCAAGGTCAGGCCTCTAAAGTATTGATTTTTCCGGAACAATCCCTGAAATTGACCTGACCAGAACTCCGGCACAGGGTCTGCGCCGGGGTTTCTGAAACTGCAAACAAAAAAGGGTTGATGCCGTTCATAAGCATCGCCGATGCAGGGAAGAAACGACGGGAGGATCGCTTGGTTGAGGCAACGACACTGCGCGCGCTGCTGCGCAAGGACGGTTGTCTGACGCTTCCCGGCGTCTACGATGGCATTTCGGCGCGAGTGGCGGCGAGTGTCGGTTTCGATGCGCTTTACATGACCGGATATGGCGTCGTTGCGTCTGCCCTTGGCGTCGCTGACGCCGGCACCGCGACATTCACCGAGATGCTCGACCGCGTGCGCTGTGTCGCGGGCGCCACCGGCATTCCTTTCATTGCCGACGGCGATACCGGCTATGGCGGATTGCTGAATGTCGATCGCACCGTGCGCGGCTATGCGGCCGCCGGCGCATCGGGCATCCAGCTCGAAGACCAGGAATTCCCGAAGAAATGCGGCCACACCGAATTCCGCCGCGTCATTCCGGCCGATGACGCCGTCGCCAAGATCCGTGTCGCGGTCGATGCCCGGCCGAGTGGCGACTTTCTCATCGTGGCGCGCACCGACGCGCGCTACGCTGAAGGGTTGGATGCGGCCTTGCGGCGGGCCGAGCGTTTCCTCGAGGCCGGCGCCGATGTGCTGTTCGTCGAGTCGCCCGAGAGCCTCGAGGAATTGCGCCGCGTCGCCGAAACCTTCAAGGGCGCGACCCTGCTGGCGAACATGGTCGAGGGCGGCCGCACGCCGTATTTGTCGGCGAGCGAGCTGGCGGCGATGGGCTTCAAGATCGCGCTCTATCCCGGTTCCGGCTTCCTGACCGCGGCGGGCGCCCTGCAACTCGTCTACCGCAACCTGAAAACCGAGGGAACGAGTACAGGCAGCCCAGCGCCGATGTTGCCGTTCGCCGATATGAACAAGCTGATGGGCTTTCCCGCGGTTCATGCCTTCGAAGAGCGCTATGGCCTCGCCGACAGCCACAAGGCGTAGCTTCCATTCAATCCAAATCGGGGAATCAACAGAAAAAGGAAAACGTCATGGCAAAGGCAAAGACGTTCACGCGAACAGGTCTTGTCGCAAGTCTCGCCGCTTCAATCCTGATCTGGCAGGCGCCGGTTGCCCAGGCCGAGACCATCACCGTGACCCATTGGGGCGGGCAATTCTACGGCGTGCCCTATGCAGTCGCCATGGACAAAGGCCTCTTCAAGAAGAACGGCGTGGACGTCACCGGCATCCTGACGGCGGCGGGCGGAGGCACCGCGGTCCGTAACACCCTGGCTGGCGGCATTCCCTTCGGCGAGGTCTCGCTGGCGGCAGCGGTTCAGGCGATCAATGCCGGCCAGAAGCTCATCATCATCGGCGCCGGCGCGCAAAGCGTGTCCGACCAGATGTGGGTGGTGAAGAAGGATTCCGCCCTCACGGGCATCAAGGATCTGGTCGGCAAGCAGGTCGCCTATACCGCGCCGGGATCGGTGAGCAACATGGTGATCCTGATGGCGCTGAAGGCCAACGGCATCACCCAGCAGACAGGTGAAGCTCGTGCCGGCCGGCGATCTCGGCGCCAACCTCTCCGCCGTCGGCAGCGGTGCGGTCGACGCCGGCTTCTCCGACGAGCTGGTCTTCGCGCAGAACAAGGAACTGGTGAAGCCGCTGTTCATGGTGCGCGACACGATGGATCCGCGCATGATGCAGACCGTGATGATCACGACCGCGGAATATGCCAAGGCGCATCCCGATATCATCAAGGGCCTGATCGTCGCCCGCCGCGAGGGGCTGGCCTACGCGATGGAACACCCGGACGAGGCCGCCGACATCACGGCGAAGGCCTACAACAACCCGAACGTGGATCTGTTCCGGGCGCATCTGCGCAATCTCATCAAGGAAAATTACTGGAGCGACGGCCGGCTCGATTACGCCGCCATGAACCACATGGTCGAGGGCCTGCAGATCACAGGGCAGATCAAGGGTGATGTCGACTGGCCGAAATACGTCGATACGTCCTATCTGCCGCCCGATCTTCGCCCCACACAATGAGCGATCCGGCAGTGAGCGAGCCTTCGCATGTCGCGCTGGATGGCGTGGTCCGTGATTACGAGGGACCGCCCGTGGTGCACGCGCTCGGCCCGATCGACCTCGACGATACGCCGCGGCGAGTTCTTCTCCGTCGTCGGGCCGTCGGGTTGCGGCAAGTCGACCCTGCTCGACGTGCTCTGCGGCCTGGCGCGCCCGACCAGCGGCAGCGTGCGGTTCGAAGGCAAGGAATTGCGCGGCGAGGTTCCGGACGGCATCGGCGTCGTCTTCCAGGAAGATGCGAGCATGCCGTGGCTGAGCGTACGCCAGAACGTCGCCTTTGGCCTGCGCACCTCCAGTCTGCCGCAAAAGGAAGCCGCTGAACGGGTCGATCATGCCGTGAGCTTCATGGGGCTGGCCCAGTTTGCCGATCATTATCCGGCGCAGCTCTCCGGTGGCATGCGCCAGCGCGTCTGTATTGCGCGGACGCTGGTGCTGCGGCCGCGGCTGATCCTGCTCGACGAGCCGTTCGGCGCGCTGGATCAGCAGACGCGGCTCTTGATGGGCGACGAATTGCTGCGGCTTTGGCGCGAAACCGGCGCCACCGTGCTGCTCATCACCCATGCCCTGGACGAGGCGGCGATGCTGTCCGATCGCGTCGGCGTCATGAGCGCGCGGCCGGGCCGCTTCATCGATATGGTGGAGACCGGATGGCCGCGCGAGCGCGACAGCCGTATCGTCTCGGATCCCCAATTCGGCGCGGTGACTGCGCGCCTGTGGTCTTCGCTCCGCGAGGAATCGTTGAAGACGATGGGGCGGGCGGCGTGACACGGCGGCGCGCCGTTCTCCTGGTCCGGGTCGCGGTATTGGCGGGGCTGGTCGCGGCGCTCGAAATCTGCTGCCGCACCGGCATCATCGATCCCCTGACCGTCATCCCTCCCAGCGAGATGGTCGCTTCGATGATCGATCAGCGTCGGCTCCGGCGAACTGAACGAGAGCATCGTGAACACCTTCTCGACCATCGCGCTCGCCTTCGTGCTGGCGATCGGGTGTGGCACCCTGGCCGGCGCCCTGATCCACCGTTCATCGCGGCTGCGCGATGTCGCCGATCCCCTGTTGGCATCGTACTACTCGGTGCCGACCTTCATCTTCTATCCCTTGCTGGTGGCGCTGCTCGGCCTCGGCAAGGCGCCGCTGGTGGTGCTGGGGGTGCTCTCCGCCGCGCCCGCCGTCATGATCAGCACGCTGTCGGGCCTCGACGCGGTCTCGCCGGTATTGCTGAAACTTGCGCGCGTCCATCGGTTGAGCCCGGCGCGAACGTTGTGGTGGATCGTATTGCCAGCCGCTCTCCCGCGCCTGTTCAGCGGTTTCAAGCTGGCGCTGAGCTATGCCCTGATCGGCGTCATCGCCGGCGAATTCATCCTCTCGGGGACCGGACTCGGATACGCGATTTCCTTCGCGTACCAGAGCTTCGACAACCGCGCCATGTACGGCCTGATGCTGTTCGTGCTGCTGGTTGCGGTCATCGCCAACGGGATTCTTTACGTCTGGGAGGGGCGGCTGGCGCGCCGCCGTTCGTCGGGATGAGCGACCTCGCATTTGAAGACGCCCTGTCCAGGCGAGCCTCGCGCGGGCGCATCCGCGCGTTCGATGCTGGCGTCCTGGTTCTGCTGATGCTGGCGATCTGGCAAGCGATCGGCAGCTGGACCAATGGCGTTGCCGTTTCTCCGCCCTGGCAGACGTCGGTCTATCTGTTCGATCTCGTCCGCACCTGGCTGTTCTGGGAACATGCCGCCGCGACATTGGCCGCGTTCCTGTCGGCCTTCGTACTTTCGGCGCTGATCGGCCTCGCGCTCGGCCTGGCCTTCGGCGTGCAACGCTTCGCCGGAGAGGTCGCCGAGCCCATCCTGGCGGGCTTCTACACCATCCCGAAAGTCACGCTCTATCCGGTCGTGCTGCTGATCTTCGGCCTCGGCATGTCGGCCAAGGTCGCCTTCGGCGTCATGCACGGACTGGTGCCGATGACCCTGTTCACACTCGGCGCGGTGCGCAATCTGCCGCCCGTGCTGATCCGGACGGCCAGAGTGCTTCGGCTTTCACCGCCGCGCACGATGCTGTGGGTGCTGTTGCCCGCTTGCCTGCCCGATATCGTCAACGGTCTGCGGATCAGCTTTTCGCTCAGCATGCTCGGCGTATTGATCGGCGAGATGTTTTCGTCGCAACGCGGCCTCGGGTTCTTGCTGGTGAGCGGGATGGCGCAGCACAACGTGCCGCTGTCGACCGCCGTGGTCACGGTGATCGTCCTGATTGCGATAGCAGCCAACACGCTGATGTTGCGTCTCGGCAGACGAACCGCGCATCGTTCGAATTAGCTGGCCGAGAGACAACAATGCCGGATGATCTGAAATTCACCGTTCAACGCCCACCGTCATATGGCGAATTGACCGACGTGCTGCCCGGACTGTTCTGGGTGCGATTGCCTGTTCCGTTGACGCTCAATCACGTCAATTGCTGGTTGCTCGACGACGGTTCCGGCTGGACGCTGGTCGACTGCGGCATGAATACCGACGAGATTTTCGAGATCTGGGACAAGCTGTGGCGAGGGTTGCTGCGCAGTCGTCCGTTGCAGAATCTCACCTTGACGCACGCACATATCGACCACGCCGGTTTTGCCGGATATCTGGTGAAGGAATCGAAATGCGCCGTGCGCCTGCCGCTTGCCGAATGGCTCAACGCCTGGCTGATGTGGCACGAGCGCGAGGAGGGGCTCGGCGAGCAGCTTGTCTCTTTCATGAAGTGCAATGGCGCGTCGGACGATGATGCCGCGGCGATCGTGGGAGCGCAGCGCAAGCAAAAGTATCCTGGCTTGCGGCCACCGCGCGAGTTCACGCGCATACGTGACGGCGACGCCGTCACCATGGGGCAGCGTGAGTGGCGGGTGATCACGGCGGGAGGACACTCGCCCGAGCATGCGTCGTTCTATTGCGAGAAAGACAGGATTTTGATCGCAGGCGATCAGATCCTGTCACATATCACGCCGTCGGTGATCGTACCGCTGGCGCAGCCCGACGCCAATCCGATGAAGGAGTATCTGGAGTTCGCTTGATCGGTTCGAGTCTCTGCCACCGGATACGCTGGTGCTCCCCTCGCACGGGGTGCCGTTCCGCGCCTTGCATACACGGCTTGCGCAGCTGCGCGAACATCATCAGGCGCGGCTCGACGATGTCGCATCCATCGTCACCGGCAATATCAGTGCGTTTGGGATTGCACAGGAAGTGTTCCCGCGCGTGCTGTACGACAATCCTCGCCAGGCGTTCGGTGAGTCGCTCGCTCATCTCAACATGCTTGCGTCGATGGGCAGGCTGACGCGCGACGTCAGTGCCACCGGCGCGATCAGCTTCGCGCCGGCATAACTCCCGCCATGCCCTAGATCACGCCCTCATCACGGAGCTGGTTGAGATCAGCGTCCTTCAGCCCCAGGAGATCGCGAAAAATTTCCTCGTTTTGTGCGCCCAGACCTTCCCCAAGCCAACGGATTTCGCCGGGAGTGGCCGAGAGCCTCGGCACGACGTCTGGAACTGCGATCTCGCCGGCGCGGGACTCCGTCATCTTGATATTGCCGCGGGCGCGATATTGCGCGTCCTCGAAGATGTCGGCGATGCTGAAGATCAGGCTCGCCGGCACTTGGCCCTCGGTGCAGCGCTTCAACACCGTCTCAAGGTCGAGCGAGGCGACCCATTTTGCGACGATCGCGTTGACCGCGTCGCGCGCGGCGAGGCGCAATTTCTGCGGACCATACCGCGTATCCGATGCGAGCTCCGGCTGTTCCATGACGTCCGCCAGCCGCGCGAACATCGCATCGCTGGTGCAGGCGATCGCGATCCACTTGCCGTCTTTCGTCTCATAATGGCTATGCGGGCAGACATTGACGGTGTCGGCGCCCATGCGCTCGCGCACATAGCCGAATTTCTGGAAGGCGGGTGCGATCTCGTCGAGCACGCGGAACACGGATTCGTAGAGCGCGAGGTCGATGCACTGGCCTTCGCCCGTCGCCTGGCGCGCCTGCAGCGCCACCAGCGCGCCGATCGCGCCATACATGCCCGACATGTAGTCGGCGAGCGAGGTCGAGCCGGGCACCACGGGCACGCCGCCGGGGAGGCCGGCGAGGTAGGTCAGCCCGGAAAAGGCGTGCGCGATCCGGGCAAAGCCCGGCTGCGAACGCATCGGCCCGTCCTGGCCGTAAGCCGAGATGCGAACCAGGATCGCGCCGCGATTGAGCTTCTTCAGCTCGTCGTAGCCGAGGCCCCATTTCTCCAGCGTGCCGGGCCGGAAATTCTCGACGATGATGTCGCATTTGGCCGCGAGCTGGCGCAGCATGTCGCGGCCTCGTTCATGAGCGAGGTTGAGCGTCACGCATTTCTTGTTGCGCGCTTCCGAAAGCCACACCAGCGTGTCGCCGCATTCGGTGTTGGTGCCGAGACGGCGGAGCGAGTCGCCGGTCTTCGGCGGCTCGACCTTGATCACCTCGGCGCCGAACTCGCCGAGAATGGTGGCGCAGTGCGGCCCGGCGATAAAGGTGCCGAGATCGAGGACACGGATTCCCTTCAGCGCGCTCATGTCCTGTCCTTCAGGCTTGCCGCCCGTTCCAGCAGCTTGTTGGCGACCTTGATGTGCATGAGGTCGATCATCTCGCCGTTCTTGTCCTTCACCGCGCCGCGGCCTTCGCGCGCCGCCGCTTCCATCGCTTCCAGCACTTCTCTGGCCCAGGCGATCTGCGCGGCGGAGGGCGTCATCACCTCGTGGATGGTGTCGACCTGCGACGGATGGATCGCCATCTTGCATTCGAAACCGAGTACGCGGGCGCGTTTCGCCGCCGCGCGCAATCCTTCGAGATCGGGGATGCCGGAGTAGGGACCGTCGATCGGCATGACGCCAAAGG
This sequence comes from uncultured Alphaproteobacteria bacterium, assembly GCA_963732085.1. GTDB lineage: Bacteria > Pseudomonadota > Alphaproteobacteria > Rhizobiales > Xanthobacteraceae > Bradyrhizobium. The sequence continues at coordinate 345,032 of CAVSYJ010000007.1, forward strand.
CGCGGCAGGCGTTGGCGATCCGTGCGGTGGCGAAATGCCAGAGGTCGTTCCAGTGCCGCTCTCGCGGGCCGGCGCCATCGGCGTCGGTCAACACCACATAGTCCGCCGCAGGCGCTCCCACCGCGCGCTGGAAACTGCCGAGATCGAGCTGGTAGTCGCCGCCGCCGAACACCAGCGCGCGCAACCGGCTCCCGGCGCGCGCGATCGCTTCGACATTGGCGACGCCGCGCGGCGTCTCGATCAGTCCCATGATGCCGACCTTGCGCTCACGCGGCGCGGAGACTTCGGCAGAGCGGATCATGACATCGACGGCATGCACGTCCGCAGCCTCTTCGCATTTCGGCAACAGGACGTAGTCCAGCCGCGGGCAGGCCTCGACGACCTCGATGATGTCGCGGCAGCCCCAGGCGGTGCCAAAGCCGTTGACGCGGACCGCGACGCCGCGGCGGCCCCAGTCGAGCTGGTTGATGGCGGCGATCGCATCCTGCCGCGCCTTCGGTTTGAGCTGCGGGATCACGGCATCTTCAAGGTCGAGGAAGATGGCGTCGGCCGGGCCTTGCGCCGCCTTCTCCATGAAGCGCGGCGATGACGCGGGAACGGCCAGCAGCGATCGGTAAGTGGCGTGAGCGGTCATGAATATCTCATGTTCGGATTGTTGGTCGCGAGGTCCGCGACGTTTCTGCGGGTGGCGCCGCTGCCGCGGTGGCTTTGCGGCGTGATGCCGAGCATTGTTGCGATCTCTTTTGACAGCGCGACGATGCCTTCGGGATCAATCCCGGTCGCAACACCCATCTCGGCCAGCATGGTTACGAGGTCCTCGGTCGGGAAATTGCCGACCGAGCCCAGCGTGGTCGGCATCGCGATGCCGCCGCCGATGCCGCAGATCGCGCCTTCCAGCCATGCCGCGCCGGCGTCGAGCGCGGCCAGGATGTTGGCGGTCGCCATTCCGGACAGGTTATGGATGTGGAAGCCGAACAAGGCTTGCGGAAACTGTTCGCCCAATCGCCGGAACAGGCGGTTGACGTGAGCGGGGTCCTCCATACCGAGCGAGCCCGCCAGATAGAAGCGGCGGACGCCGCCGTCGTGAAGCCGGCGGACGACCGCGATGACGTTCTCTTCGGGGATTTGTCCTTCGTAGGCGCACCAGAAGGACATTCCGAGCGCCATGACGAAGGCAATGGAATGCTTCTCGGCGATGCGGAACGATTCCAGATTCTCCGCGATCGCTTCTTCGATCGTCATGTTCTGGTTCTTGCGGGTATAGGTCGCGCTGATCGTGATCAGGCCGAGCATCTCATCGACATGTGCCGAGGCGGCCCGTTCGGCGCCGCGCGCATTCGGCACCAATCCGCGATAGATCGTTCCCGGCCGGCGCTTGATGCGCTCGAAGACCTCTTCGGCGTCGCGCAGATGAGGGATGACCTTCGGATGGGCGAAATTCGAGACCTCGATCACCGGCAGGCCGAGATCGGAGAGGCGATCGATCATATCGACCTTGGTCTCCGTATCGATCCAGCGCGGAAAACTCTGCAGGCCATCTCTTGGCCCGACCTCGGCGACCACGATCTCCTTAGGAAGGTAAAGCGCCATCGCCAGCCCTCACAAACCTTCGAAGCTGGCGTAGTCGGCCAGCGGCGCGCGCTCAGTGGCGAGCCGATTGACCTGCGCATCAGGGTCGATGTGGCCGAGCGCCATGCCGCACACGATGATTTCCTTCTCCGGGATGTTGAGGATCGGCCGGATGACTTTGTGGAAGTCGGCGAACGCCGCCTGCGGACAGGTGTGCAGGCCATGGCCGCGCGCCGCGACCATCAGCGTGCCGAGATAAATGCCGAGATCGAGCCAGCTTCCGATTTCGAGGTCCTCGTCGAGGGTGAAGATCATCCCGACCGGCGCGCCGAAGAATTCGTAGTTGCGCATCCGCGCGCGCTGGGTGCCTTCGAAATCGCCCTTGGCAACTCCGAGCAGGCTGTACATGTCCCAGCCGATCTTGCGGCGGCGGCCCAGAAACGGCTCGCGCCAGTTGACCGGATAGTAATTCCATTCGCGCTGATAGGGCTCGAAGCCGTCGCGCGCGACCGCATCGAAGATCGACTTCGTCAATCGCTCCTTGATGTCGCCGGCAATGACGCGGATGCGCCAGGGCTGGATATTGCTGCCGCTGGCGCTGCGTGCTGAGAGTTTCAGGAGCGCTTCGACCGTCGTACGATCGACCGGCGTTGGCAGGAACGCGCGCACGGACTGGCGGGTGTTGATCGCATCGTCGACCGCTCTGGCTGCGTTGACATCAGGCATCGGACAAACTCAGCTTCATGCTTTCCGGGATTTCGCCGAGGAACAGGCGTTTGACGTCGTCGTTTTCCAGCAGTTCCTTTGCCGAACCCTCAACCGCGACCTGGCCGAGATGCATCACATAGCCGCGGTCGGAGATCGAAAGCGCATGTGACGCCTTCTGCTCGACCATGACAATGGTCAGGCCCTCGTTGCGCAACGACAGCAATTTTTCGAAGACGACATCGACGAATTTCGGCGAGAGGCCGAGCGACGGCTCGTCCAGCATGATGATCTGGGGGGTCGTCATCAGCGCGCGGCCGACCGCCAGCATCTGTTGCTCACCGCCGCTCATGGTGTCGGCCTGCTGCTTCAGCCGCGGCTTGAGGTCCGGGAACAGCTGCAGCACGCGCTCGGTCGCGGCATCGATGGCCGTACGGTTGTTGCCGAGGATATGAGCGCCGATCATCAGATTGTCGCGCACGCTCATCTCGGGCACGACGATGCGGCCCTGCGGCACATAGGCGATACTCCTACGGACCCGCCGGTCGGCAGGCTCACGCGTGATGTCGACGCCGTGCACGAAAATTCGGCCCTCCCAGGCGCGCAACAGTCCGGCCGCGACCTTGATCGCGGTCGATTTGCCGGCGCCATTGGAGCCGACGATGGTGGTGATGAGGCCCTTTGCGAAGATCATGCTGACGCGACGAATCACGGCGACGTCGCCGTAACCCGAAATGATATCCCTTAGCTCCAGCGGCGCCGCCTCTGTCATCTCGGCCTCAGCGCTTGTCCCAACCAGGAATTGGTAGCTTCGGCTCGGCGGTCTTGTAGTCATCCGGCCAGACCACCTCGCGTTTGCCGTTCTGGACCTGCACCACCAGCCCCTTCACGCCGACCTGCATATAGGTTGCGGGATCGACCTCATGCTTGCCCATCACGGTGTTGAGCTTCAGCGTGGTCAGGGTCTCGCGGATCTTTTCGTTATCGATCGAGCCCGCCTTCTTGACCGCGGCTTCCAGCACGGTCCCGGCGACGAAGCCGAACGCCGCGTAGTAACCGGGATCCGCGTTATATTTGTCGTGATAGGTCTTCACGAATTCCTTGTTGCCTTCACTCGGAAGCGACGGTTCGTAGAGCGACATGCCGAGCGCATATTCCGCGTCCTTGCCGGCCGCGGTGATGAAATCATCCTGCGACACGCCATTGGCGATGAACAATTTCGGCATGTAGTTGGTCGAGTGGAACTGGCGGACCGTCTCGATGGCCTCGCTCGGATAGAGTAACCCGATCCAGAGGTCGGGCTGCAATTGCTGGCCCTTGGCGATCTGCGACGAGAAGTCGGCGGTGCCCGCCGGGAAGTATTCGTCCATGACGACCTTCACATCCCTGTCCTTGATCTGCTCCTTGATCGCCTTGCTGATGTCGCGTGCGGCGGCATAGTCGCGGGAGACCAGCGCAAGCGACTTGACCTTGTACTTCTCGATCATCGGCACGATGCCGTCGGCGTAGGAGGAGATCCGCGCCGCGGTCTGGAACACGTATTTGAAACCGCGCTGCTGGATCGCTTCCGCTGCGCCGCCGCCGTTGATCATGACCATCTTGTGCTTTTCGGCAACTGCCGAGCCGGTCGCGGTCGTCGCCGAACCGAGCGACGACATCACGAGATTGACCTTGTCGTCGGTGATCAGCTTTTCGTAGAGCCGCGCTGACGTGGCGGGGTCGGAACGGTCATCGTAGATCACGAACTCGATGGGGTGTCCGGCCAGCCCGCCACGGGCATTGGCCTGCTCGCGCCAGAGGTCCAATCCCTTGAAGTATGGCGCCGCGGAGTCCGCGAGGTTGCCGGTTTGCGAGAGCGCGACGCCGATGCGAATGGAGTCGGCGGCGTCGGCCAAAGCCGGCAATGCGATCGCCGCGGCGATCGCCGTGACGACCGAGAGAATTTTTCTTTTCATCTGTACCTCCCTAACAAATCCTGATCAGAAATAGGCCTGCAGTACCTTGGCGTCGTTGCGCACGGACTGTGGATCGCCGCGCGCGATCAGCCGGCCTTCGGCGAGCACATAGACCAGATCGCATTCGCCGAGCACGATGCGCATTTCGTGATCGATGAAGAAAACCGTGATGCCCCTGGCGCAGAGTGCGCGCAGGTGCTCGACGATGCGGTTCTGGAGCCGTGGATTGACACCTGCAAAGGGTTCGTCGAGCAGCATGATTTTTGGCTGCAGCATCAGCGCGCGCGCGATCTCGACGAGCTTGCGCTGTCCGTAAGAGAGCTCGGCACCCCACCGGTCGGCGATGTCCTCGATCTCGAGGAAGTCCAGCAGCTCCAGTGCGAGCGAAATGGCGGCGCGGTCATCGCGGCCGCGCGCGACCGCGACGAGATTTTCGAGCACGGTCATTTCGGCAAACAGCCGGCTGATCTGGAAGGTGCGCGCGACGCCTAATCCGCAAATCTCCGCGGCCGATGAGGAACCCGTGTTCTGTCCCGTGACCAGCACGCGCCCTTGATCCGGGCGCAACGTGCCGGCGATGATGTTGAACAGCGTCGACTTGCCCGAACCGTTGGGACCGATCATGCCGGTAATCGATCCCGGCGCGACCTCGATGCTGACGGAGTCCAGCGCGACGCGGCCGGCAAAGCGCTTGGAAACATTCTCGACGGCAAGGATGGGATCGCTCATGCCGCCGCCTGCTCTTTACGCGCCGCCAGCCGGCGAAACTGCGGACGCCCGATCCTGAGCCAGCCCCTCTTCATGCCGAGACTGACGATGCCGCGCGGCATGAACAGCACCGCGAGCAGCACGATCACGCCGACGCAGGCGAGGTAGATTTGCGGGTAGCTGGCCCAGAGGACCTCGTTTACGACAGACAAAACGATCGCGCCGACCAGCGGACCGAGCACCGTTCCCATGCCGCCGAGCAGGACCATCGCAATCGTGGTCAACTCCATGTTCGGAGCGAACGCGGTCGGCGGATCGATGAAGCCGAGATAGACGGCGTAGATCGATCCCATCGCGGCGGGAGCGATCGCGGAAGCCACGAAGGTGCCGATTTTCAGGCGCGTGGTCGGAAGCCCCAGCGATTCCGCGGCGCTCTCGTCCTCCCGGATCGCGAGCAGCTTCAGGCCGAGCCGGGAATTGTCCAGCCGCCAGGTGAGAAGCACCATGATCATGGCAACCCCGGCCACGGCCCAATAGAGCGGGCGGAGATCGCTGACCGGCTTCAGGTAGATCCCAGTGCCGCCGCCGGTGATGGAGTTGAAGCCGAGCGCGAAAGCTTCCAGCACGCGCGCCAGTCCGAACATGCCAATGGCAAAGAACGGTCCCTTCAGCCGCAACATCGCGCCGCCGAGCGGGATCGCCATGGCAGCGCCGGCAAGGGCGGCGACGACAGCGGCGAGATACCAGGGCATGCCATAGTGAAAGTTCAGGAGCGAGCCGACATAGGCGCCGATGCCGAAGAAGCCGACCTGGCCGAAATGGGTGTATCCGGCATAGCCGCCAATCCAGTTCCAGGAGCAGGCGAGGACGAGGAAGATCAAAAGCTGGATGGAAAAGGAGATGGCGTAGTCGGAGCCGACAAACGGCAGCACGATCGCGACAATGGCGGCGACACTGACGATTGCGAGTGGGTTGACGCCCTTCATGCGCGCACACCCGCGCCCAGCAGGCCGCGCGGCCGCACCAGCAGCACCGCGAGCATCAGCAGGAAGAGAAACGCCGAGCCGATCACGGCGCCGACGAAATAGCTTGCCGACGACCTCGACCACGCCGAGCAGCAGCGCGGCAAGGATGGCGCCGGGATAGCTGCCCATGCCGCCGACGATGATGACGGCAAACGCCTTGATGATGAAGCGCGAGCCGAGTTGCGGATCGATCGCAAAGGCCGGCGCGACCAGCACGCCGGCAAAGCCTGCCATTGCGGTGCCGAGCGCAAACGTCGCAAGCCGCACCCGTTCGATCGCGATGCCGGAAATGCTGGCGAGCTCCGGCGCGGCCGACACCGAGCGAACCGCGCGGCCGAAGCGGGTATATTCGAGCATCCACCAGACGGCGAGGCTGACGCCGATCGCGCAGACGAACGACACCAAACGTGAGAGGGAGACGTTGACGCCGATGATGCGGATCGAGCCGCTGAGCACGCCCGGCAGCCCGCTGTAGCCGCCACCCCATATCAGGATCGCGACATTCACAAGGATGGTCGAGAGCGCATAGGTCGCCAGCAGCGACATGATCATCGGCGCGCCCTCGATGCGGCGCAGGATCAGAACCTGAATCAGGGCGCCAAACGCCGCGCAGCCGATCGGGACGAAGACGATTGCGACCCAGAATGGCAGCTTGAGGCCGACTGCGATCGACACCGTCGACAGCGCTGATATGGCGAGGATGTCGCCATGCGCGAAGTTGATCACGCGCATCACGCCGAAGATCAGGTTGAGGCCGCACGCCATCAGCGCGTAAACGCCGCCAAGCAGAATGCCGCCGATCAGGAGGTCCGCTACCGGCATGCGACGCCCGGGGTTGGCCGCGATGCCGCGCTGACTGGTTCGAAACGCTCGGCGCAAGCGCCTGACATGATTCCTCCCCGGAACGGATTTTGATTTTGTCCAGACAAGTACTGGGGACTTTACTTGGCGTCAAGGCAGGCGATATACAGACTATCGGACCAAAAACACAAGGTTGTCCGTACAAATTGGAGGAACGTCCCGATGTCGCAGATGCTGCGGGAAAACCCCGTGGAGGCGGAGGATGACGGCCAAATCCTGGACATGATCGATCGCTGGGTGATGCGCGAGCTGAAGCCGATCGTGAAGGAATACGATCACGCGGATCGCTATCCGCACGAGATCGTCGAACAGATGAAGGAGCTGGGATTGTTCGGCGCGACGATCGCGCCGGAATATGGCGGCCTCGGACTGCCGTCCGTGACCTACGCCAGGATCGTGATGAGCATCGCCTCGGTCTGGATGTCGATCACGGGAATCATCAATTCGCATCTGATGCTGGCGCTTGCGATCCAGAAGTTCGGCACGCCCCAGCAGAAAACCAAATGGTTGCCGAAGCTCGCGACCGGCGAGGTCCGCGGCGGCCTTGCGTTGACGGAACCGGATGCCGGTACCGATCTGCAGGGCATTCGCATGACGGCGAAGCGCGACGGCGATCATTACGTCATCAACGGCACCAAGACCTGGATCACCAACGGCGCGGAAGGCTCATGTCTCGCGCTGCTGGTGAAGACCAATCCGGATGCCCAGCCGCGCCACAATGGCATGAGCCTTTTCATCGCGCCCAAGCAGCAGGGTTTTTCGGTCGGCCGCAAGCTGCCGAAGCTCGGTTACAAGGCGATCGACACTGCCGAGGTGGTGTTCGAGAATTACCGCGTGCCGGCCGACAATTTGATCGGCGGCATCGAGGGTCGCGGCTTCTTCCAGGTCGCGGGCGGACTGGAGCTCGGCCGCATCAACGTCGCCTCGCGCGGCGTCGGCATTGCCGAGGGCGCGCTGAAGCTCGCCTCGGAATATGCGCAAGTGCGCAAGACATTCGGCAAGCCGATCTGCGAGCACCAGGCGATCCAGTTGAAGCTCGGCGAGATGGCGACGCGCGCGCGCGCCGCACGTCTATTGACTCTCGATGCAGCGCAGGCCTTCGACCGCGGCGAACGCTGCGACATGGAGGCCGGCATGGCGAAGTATTTCGCGAGCGAGGCGGCGCTCGAAAATTCGATCGAGGGTATGCGCATCCACGGCGCCTATGGATATTCCCAGGAGTTCGATATCGAGCGGTTGTACCGCGACGCGCCGCTGACCTGCATCGGCGAGGGGACCAACGAGATGCAGCGCATCATCATCTCGAAACAGTTCATCAAGAGGAATCCTGCGGCATGAAGCCACTTCAGGGTGTGCGCATCGTTTCCGTGGAGCAGTTCGGCGCCGCCCCATACGGCACCATGCTGCTCGCCGATCTCGGCGCCGAGGTCATCAAGATCGAGAATGCCGCGATTGGTGGCGATCCCGCGCGCAAGACCGGACCGTATCTCCTGGGAACGAACGACAGCGAATATTACCAGGCCTTCAACATCAACAAGAAGAGCGTCGCGATCGACCTGCGTTCCATCGAGGGCAGGGCGGCGCTGAACGATCTGATCAAGACGGCGGATGCGCTGGTCAACAATCTGCGCGGCGACCTTCCGGCGAAAATGGGCCTCGACTACAAGAGCCTTGCAAAGGTCAATCCAAAACTGGTCTGCGTGCATGTCTCGGCCTATGGCCGCGACAATGAACGCGCCTCCTGGCCGGGCTACGACTATTTGATGCAGGCGGAATCCGGCCTGATGCATTTGACCGGAGAGCCGGATGGCCCACCGTCGCGGCTCGGCGCGCCCTCGATCATCGATCAGACCACGGGGCTGACCGCCGCAGTCGGGTTGCTTTCTGCGGTGATCCAGGCGCGTTCGACCGGGAAGGGCTGCGATGTCGATACCTGTCTTCTCGACGTCGCGCTGCATCAACTCGGCTATGTCGCAACCTGGTATCTCAACGAAGGCCACGCCTCGATGCGGCAGCCGCGGAGCGCGCATTATTCGGTCGCGCCTGTCCAGACCTTCCCGACGTCGGATGGCTGGCTCTTCATCATGTGCATGACGGACAAGTTCTTTGGCGAGTTGCTGTCAGCCATCAATCGGATGGAACTCGCATCCGATCCGCGCTTTGCCACGCAAGCACTTCGTCAGGCCAATCGCGGCGCACTGATGGATATCATCGATGGTGAATTGAAGCGGGAGAGCAACGCCTACTGGCTCGAGAAGTTGAACGGCGTGTTGCCGATCGCGCCGGTTCTCGACCTCGCGCAGGCGCTGGACAGTCCATTCCTGCGGGCGACGGAGATGATTCAGACCGTCGGTCATCCCGCCAAGCCCGGCATGCGCGTGTTGTCCAATCCGATCAAGATCGACGGCGCGCGTCTGTCGCAGATGCCGTGTTCGCCATACGGCGCGGACACCGCAACCTATGCCGGCGAGATGCGCAGCCCCGAGCCTGCCGGTTCGCGATGAAGCTCGAGGGCATCCGCGTCATCGATCTCTCGGTCTTCCTGCCGGGACCCTATCTGACTTTGGCGATGGCCGATCACGGCGCCGAGGTGATCAAGATCGAGCCGCCGGGAGAGGGCGATCCGGGTCGTCACATCGGTCTTTCGGACGGGCCAAGCACGGTGTTCTTCCGCAATCTCAATCGTGGCAAGAAAAGCGTGGTGATCGACCTCAAGGATGCCGCGCAGCGCGAGGCGCTGCTGGCGTTGTGCGAGAGCGCCGACGTATTTGTCGAGTCCTTTCGTCCCGGCGCAGTCGATCGTCTCGGTGTCGGTTACGACGCCGTGCGCGCGCGCAATCCGCGCATCGTCTATTGCTCGATCAGCGCCTTCGGACAAAACAGCGCGTGGCGCGGCCGGCCCGCGCATGATCTCGCGCTGCAAGCCGAGAGCGGGCTCGTCAGCATGACGCTCGGCAGCGATGGCAAGCCCGCAATGCCGGGTATTCCCGTCGCGGATGTGCTGGCGGGTCTGCAGGGCCTGTCGGGCGTGCTGATGGCGCTGCTTCGGCGCGAGACGACCGGCGTCGGCGATTATATCGACATCAGCATGCACAGCGTCACCGTCGGCGGCATGCTCAACATATTGGGGCCAACGTTCGCCGAGGAGCGTCAGCCGATCGCGGCGCACGAGCGTACGACCGGCGGCGCGGCGTTTTACCGGCCCTATGAGACAAAGGACGGCCGTCATCTCGTGCTGGCGGGACAGGAAACGAAATTCATCCACAATCTGCTGGGCGCATTCGGGCGCCCCGAATTTGCCGAGCTTTGCCTGCGCGGACCTGGTCCGCATCAGCAGCCGGTGATCGATTTCCTGAGCGCCGAATTCCGCAAGAAGACGCTGTCGGAGTGGCAGGCCGACCTGGCGAAGCTCGACGTCTGCTTTGGCCGCGTCAACACGCTGCCGGAGGCGTTCGCGCACCCCGTGCTGATCGAACGCGGCATGATCCGCCATGACGAGGCAGGCCGACGCCATGTCGGGCCGCCGATCCATTTCCGCCATGAGCCGGCCGAACCGGTGCTGCGAGAGCCTGCGCTCGGCGAACACACGTCAACCATTCTGCAAACCAGAGGTCCGGAGTAGGCGATGCAAGGTCACGACCAGATCGGTCCCCAGCGCTACCGCGAAAGCTTTGGCAGGTACTATGACGATTTCACCGTTGGCGACGTCTATGAACATCGTCCAGGCCGCACCATCACCGAAAGCGATAACACCTGGTTCACACTGATCACGATGAACCAGCATCCGCTGCATTTCGACAAGGAATACGCCGCGAAATCGGAGTTCAAGCGACCGCTGGTCAATAGCTGCCTGACTTTGTCGATGGTGGTCGGCATGAGCGTGAGCGACATCAGCCAGAAAGCCATCGGCAATCTCGGCTGGAACGACATCAAGCTGACCGCGCCGGTCTTCGTCGGGGACACCATCTACGCGGAATCGGAAGTGCTTTCGAAGCGCGAGTCCGCGTCGCGGCCCGGGCAGGGCCTGGTTACCGTGCGGACGATCGGCAAGAAGGCAGACGGCACCCAATTCATGAGTTTCGAGCGGACCGCGCTGGTCGCCAAGAGAGGTCATGGGATTGAAGACTGACGTCAAGCCGCGTCGTCCGGGCGCGAAGGCGAGAACCCGGCGCGCGTGTTCTCGTTCCTGTCGGAGCCGATGATCCGCTTTATCTTCAGGTCGTCCGCGCACTGAAGGATGAAATCGTCAGCGGTGTGTTTCCGGTTGGCTCTCAACTGCCGACGGAGGAGGAACTGTGCGTGCGGTTCTCGGTCAGCCGCTACACGGTACGTGAAGCGTTGCGGCGGCTGCGGGAGGATGGCCTGGTATCGTCCCGCCAGGGCGCGGGCACCACGGTTGTGCCGCCGCGTCCCTCCGACTCCTTCGTGCACGAGGTGATGTCGATCAACGATCTCGTGGCGTTCGCGACCGGCGTCCGTTTTGCGATCGACACCATCGAGATGATCGAGATCGACGACAAACTGTCGGCGCGGACCGGGATCGCGCGCGGCGAGCAATGGCTTGCGGTGCGCGGCTTCCGCCACACCGAGGGCAGCGAATGGCCGGTGTGCTGGACCGAGGTCTACATCAACAGGGAGTTCGCCGCGGTCGGGCGGCTTCTGCAGCGCCACCGCGGTCCGATCTTCCACCTGATCGAGGACCTGTTCGGCCAGAGCATCGTCGAAGTGCATCAGGAAATCGCCGCCGCGCTGATCTCTCCGGTGCTGGCTGATGGCCTCAAGGCGAAAGCCGGAGCCATGGCGCTCGAAGTGCAGCGCACCTACAAGCTCGCGACTGGCAAGATCGCGCAGGTCGCAATCAATACGCACCCCGCGTCACGCTTCCGTCACGCCATGACGATGCGGCGCGTAAAGGCGTGAGGCACGGGACGTCGCTGGGTCAGGCCTGATTCTTCGGGACGTATTTGCCCAGCACGCATTTGTAACCTTGCAAGGTCCAGCTTCGGTATGGGCCGGTCTGCAGCCACTCGGCAATGCCTGCCTGGGCATGGACCGCGCAATCCATCATCGAGATGCTGGATTGATCGCTGTTGGTGACGACTTTTTCCAGGCAGATCTGACTGTTGCAGAGCACCGCAACGAGGGTAACGAGCATGCAATCTCCATGAGACGGGACGGTCCGGCTCATTTTGCCATGCAGTGTTCGTGCCAGCGGCGGACGTCCGCCCGCGTAACCGGGGGGAAGCCCGAAAACCGAAAGCTATCAGGACGTTGTCTTCGCCGTAGAGCGGCAAGGGGTTGCCCGATGCAACAAGCGGCCTCGCCGCGGGAGCGCGCGAGGCTGCAGTTTTGCTCAGGGAGGAAGGCTGGATTTGAAACCAGTCATTATTATTGTGGGCCCGAGGGGACGTCCGGTTTGGTCCGACGGCCGGTCACACGCCCCGAGCGACCCGCGCGGCAGCCAAGCTGCCGCGCGTTCTGTCTCGTCCGAATCGCCGTGGCTCAGGCGGCCTTGGACTTCGCGACGTGAGTGGCGATCGCGTCCATCAGCGGCGGCGACAGGCAGTCATAGGGTTCGAGCCCGAGCTCTTTCAGCCGGCCCCTGATGCCGTCCATCTGGCCCGGGTCGACGCCCGACTCGATCACCGACGACACGAACGCCGCAAACCCCGGCGCTGCCGATCCGGATTCCTGGAACAGCTCCGGATGAATGAAGTCGAGGCCGTAGAACGGATGTCCCTTGTTCTCGATGCGGCCATACATATGCGTGCCGCACGCCTTGCAGGCGTGGCGCTGGATGGTCTTCGAGGCATCGACGATATGAAGCTTGTCGCCGTTTTCGAGCACGGTCACGGCGTCGCGCGGCACCACGGCGACCACCGAGAAGGTTGCGCCGTCGGGCTTCCAGCATTGGGTGCAGCCGCAGGCGTGATTATGCGCGACGTCGCCCTTGATGCCGACCTTGACCGGCTTGTCCTTGCATTTGCAGACCAGGGTGCCGCCGGCAAAGCTGCCTGAGCCCTTTCTTCACTCCGTTGTCAATCGACGGATGGATGTGAGCGCTCATAGCAATCCTCCCTTGTGTTTGACGTTTATGATCCAGACCCGCGGACCGAACTCCGGCTAGTACACGACGACTGAACGGATCGATTTGCCCTCGTGCATCAGATCGAAGCCCTTGTTGATCTCCTCGAGCTTCAGGGTGTGGGTGATCATCGGATCGATCTGAATCTTTCCGTCCATGTACCAGTCGACGATCTTCGGCACGTCGGTGCGGCCGCGCGCGCCGCCGAACGCCGTGCCTTTCCAGACACGTCCGGTGACGAGCTGGAACGGCCGGGTGGCGATTTCCTTGCCGGACTCGGCGACGCCGATCACGACCGAGACACCCCAGCCGCGGTGGCAGGCCTCGAGCGCCTGGCGCATGACGGTGGTGTTGCCGGTACAGTCGAAGGTGAAATCGGCGCCGCCGTCGGTCAGCGCGACCAGATGCGGGACGATGTCGCCGCCGACCTTGGTCGGGTTGACGAAATCGGTCATGCCGAACTTGCGGCCCCATTGATCCTTCGAGTCGTTGATGTCGACGCCGATGATCTTGTTGGCGCCGACCATCTTGGCGCCCTGGATGACATTGAGGCCGATCCCGCCGAGGCCGAACACGACGACATTGGCGCCCGGGGTGACCTTGGCGGTGTTGACCACGGCGCCGACGCCGGTGGTGACGCCGCAGCCGATATAGCAGCTCTTGTCGAAGGGAGCGTCCTCGCGGATCTTCGCCACCGCGATTTCCGGCAACACCGTGAAGTTCGAAAACGTCGAGCAGCCCATGTAGTGATAGATGGTCTTGCCCTTGTAGCTGAAGCGCGAGGTGCCGTCCGGCATCAGGCCCTTGCCCTGGGTGGCGCGGATCGCCGTGCACAGATTGGTCTTCTGGCTGAGACAGCTTTTGCACTGGCGGCATTCGGGCGTGTAGAGCGGAATGACGTGGTCGCCGGGTTTCACCGAGGTCACGCCGGCACCGATCTCGCGAACGATGCCCGCGCCTTCATGCCCGAGGATCGAGGGAAAGATGCCCTCGCTGTCGAAGCCGTCGAGGGTGTAGGCGTCGGTGTGGCAGATGCCGGTGGCCTTGATCTCGACCAGGACTTCGCCGGCCTTCGGTCCTTCCAGATCGAGCTCGACAATCTCCAGCGGCTTCTTGGCTTCGAAAGCGACGGCGGCACGTGTCTTCATGGTCGAAATCCTGTCTCGCTTCTCTCAGCTCCGCTAATGTTTGGTGCCCATACAGGAGTTTTCAGCTTCGGTATAGGCGGGTGACTTGTCCTCGTGTTTCGCCGGCCGCACCCGTGCCAGCGCGTCATTGGCGCGGGCCCGCAGGTAGACGTAGAGATCGTCCATGTAGCAGGCGACGTTCGGATTAGCGCCGAACGCCGGCATCACGTTGTCCTGGGCCGTGGTGACGTTCTTGCGGCCGCTCGCAACGACGCCGAGGAAGTCGCCGTAGCTCATCGTCTTCAACGAATCTTTCAGCGCCGGCGCATAGCTCGATCCCATGCCGTCGGGTCCGTGGCAGACATGGCACTCCGAATGATAGCGGCGGTATCCGGAGTAAGTGTACCAGTCGACGGTGCCATCGGCCTGAATCTTGTAGGTCGGGTTTCCCTGGCTATCGAGATATTTGCCGTCTTCGGATTTCACTGCGGCCGGATCGCCTGAGCCGTCGGCGAAGGCGGCTCCGCCGGCAGCGATCAGCATGACCGCTGCGGTCACGAGAAAAATGGTACGCAAGAGCTTGTCCTCGGCCGTCGATGTCGCGTCTTCCGGCGCGTGAGCGAAACTCACGCGCCGGAACGAGGTTCGTCAGCTCATTGCGGCAGAGCAAACACCGTGAGGCTGCCCCCGAGCGAGGTGTAGTTGGTCAGCGCTGCGTAGCCACCGACGGCGCCGAGACCTGCGGTCGGATCGGTCAGGCCGGCCGCGAGACCGATGCCTGCCCAGCCGCCGACGCCCGACAGCACGGCGATGTACTGCTTGCCGTTGTGCTCGTAGGTCGTGACGTTGCCGATGATGCCGGACGGAGTCTTGAACTTGTAGAGCTCCTTGCCGGTCTTGGCATCGACCGCCTTCAGGTAACCTTCCAGCGTGCCGTAGAACACGACGCCGCCTGCGGTCGCGAGCGCGCCCGACCAGACCGAGAACTGCTCCTTGTTCGACCAGACGATCTTGCCCGTCTTGCCGTCCCAGGCGATGAAGTTGCCCATGTGGGTCTCGCCGGGAGGCGGATACATCGACAGCGTCGCGCCCACATAGGGCTGGCCGGCGGTGTAGCTCACCTTGAACGGTTCATAGTCCATGCAGACGTGGTTGGTGGGAACGTAGAACAACTGCGTGTCCGGCGAGTAGGCCGCCGGCTGCTCGTCCTTGGAGCCGAGCGCGGCCGGGCAGATACCCTTGTTGTTGTGGTCCTCACCCTGCTTGTCGGTCGAATATTCGTCGACCACTTTCGGCCGGCCGTAGGTCGGCGAGCCCTTGTTCATGTCGACGCCGGTGGTCCAGTTGACCTTCGGGTCGAACTTCTGCGCGACGAGCAGTTCGCCGGTGCCGCGGTCGAGCGTATAGCCGAGGCCGTTACGATCGAAATGGGTCAACAGCTTGCGAGGCTTTCCGTCGATCGACTGATCGGTGAGGATCATCTCGTTGACGCCGTCATAGTCCCACTCGTCATGCGGGCGTCATTTGATAGACCCACTTCGCCATGCCGGTATCCGGATTGCGCGCCGAAATGGTCATCGACCACTTGTTGTCGCCGGGACGCTGCTTCGGATTCCAGGTCGAGGGGTTGCCCGAGCCGTAATAGACGAGGTCGAGCGCAGGATCGTAGGCGAGCCAGCCCCAGGTGCAGCCTCCGCCGATCTTCCACTGATCGCCTTCCCAGGTCTTCGTGCTGGAGTCCTTGCCGACGGGCTTGCCGAGCGAGGTGGTCTTCTCGGGGTCGACCAGGATCTGATCGTCCGGTCCTTCGGAATAGGCTTTCCAGACCTGCTTGCCGTCCTTGATGCTGTAGGCGGTCATGCTGCACTGGACGCCGAATTCGCCGCCCGACGTGCCGACCAGAACCTTGTCCTTGACGACCATCGGCGCCGAGGTGCCGGTTTGTCCCTTGCTTGGATCGCCGTTGATCGCGGTCCACTCGACATTGCCGTTCTTGGCATTGAGCGCGACCAGCTTGTCGTCGGCCTGATGCAGGAAGATCTTGCCGTCGGCATAGGCGAGGCCGCGGTTCACGGTATCGCAGCACATCACCGGAATGACGTTCGGATCCTGCTTCGGCTCGTAGCTCCAGATGATCTTGCTCTCGTTGGACAGGTCAAGAGCATAGACCTTGTTCGGGAACGGCGTATGCACGTACATGGTGTTGCCGATGATCAGCGGTCCGCCTTCGTGGCCGCGCAGCACGCCGGTCGAAAACGTCCAGGCCACCTGCAGCTTGCCGACGTTGGAGGCGTTGATCTGCTTGAGCTTGGAGTAACGCGTGTTGGCGTAGTCGCCCGTCGGCATCGCCCACTCGGCCGGATTCTGCGACATCCGGTTCAGTTCGTCGTTGGCTCCGGCGCTTCCTGCGGCGAACGCCGCCAAGGCGCCGAGACCAGTCGCGAGTAGCAGCTTTCGCATCGTGGTTCCTCCCGGTTTTGAGCCTCGGGTTCCGCGCACGCGGCCCGGTTTTCGAATTCTCGTTAAGCTCTATTCCCTATCCCCTTCGAAAGGTTGAGACTTGCCCGAGAGCGAAACACGTTTGCTTGAAAGCGAAGCGCGATGAACTTTTTCGCCGCGGCCGAAAGCGAGGCGATGTTCCGCCGATCCGTTGCTGCGCGGCGTCAAAGGGTCTCGGGGGACGCTGCCCATCGATGTTTTCCTTGACGCCGCCTCGAACTTGGACAGAGGATCAACCTCGGCGGGAGAGCAGGGGCGCTCCAAAAATCCCGTTCGGCCGGCCTCAACTTGGCCTCAAGTCGAATGTTGCCTGCCGTGAACGGCCGCGAACTCTCACGGTTGATCTCAAATCGGTGGCAGGAAATGCCCGACACAATTCAATCGCTCAGCACTGCCGGATTGGGGCCGAAGAGGCAGATTCAATGTTGGTCAGATGCGCTGACCGATCTCTGCGGCCAGTTCGCCGTCGATCCGCTCGAGGCGTCGACGCTGGAAGCGCGCATCAATTACACCACCGTTTCGAAACTGAAGCTGTGCCAGATCGAGGCAAGTCAGCATCGGATCGCCCACGTCTCTTCGCCGAGCCACACCAGCGAGCACCCCTACGTCAAGATCCTGTTCCAGACCTACGGCATTTCCTACTTCGAGCAGAACGGTTGCCAGATCCAGGTGAGGCCCGGCGATTGTCTCGCCTACGACGTTTCCTCTCCGCATACGATCATCAGTCCTTCGCTGACACGGCATGAGGTCGTCATCGTGCCGAAGGAGTTGCTGCGGGAACGCGGGTTCCATTTCGGCAAGATGTCGGCCTGCAAGCTGTCGGCGCTGACCGGAACCGGGCGAATTGCGCATGAGTTCGTGCATGCGGCGTTCGACGAAGCCGCCAAGCTGTCGGCAAACAGCGCGGTCGGCGTCGCCAATTCGCTGATCGATCTGTTGCTGCTGCCGCTGCGCGAGGCGGACACGGCCTTCGATCGCGTCGGTCCGGAGGCGATGTATGTGCGGGCGCAGGCCTTCATCCGCGAGCATTTGCGCGATCCGGAGCTGTGCATCGACCAGATTTCGGCGGCGCTCGGCTGCACCAAGCGCTATCTGCACATGCTGTTCAGCGAAAGGGGCATGACCGTCAGCGACTACATCTGGCGGGCGCGGCTGCAGCATTGCCGGCAGGAGCTGGAAGCGCATGGCGGCAAGACCATCACCGACGTCGCGTTCTCCTGGGGATTCTCGAGTTCCTCGCATTTCAGCCGCGTGTTCCGGAAATGCTTCGGCGTCTCGCCCTCCGCCATTCACAAGGGACATGGCGACGCATCCGCCGACGTCATCTGATCGCCTGATCAGCTCGAGGGGCTGTCGTTCGCGCAGGCGCTGGGCCGCGGCCTTGCTGCCGCGCTTGTCGACGGGAACATTGCAATTGTCGATGCGCTGCTCGTCCGTCCATTTTGGGCCGAGCCGTTCCTTGCCCGTCAGCACCGGCCAGCGTTTCCCGGGCGCTGCTTGCCGATGCCGTCCATCCTCGGCCCTTGCGCAGGACGCAAATGCGATGAACAGCAATGCGCCGGCGATAACCGAATGTAATCTCACGCGGGCCTCCTCGAATGCTTCGGCAAGCGCTAGCAACCCCGTATTTGTCGCCGCCACCCGGAACCTGACGACAAGCAATCGATTTCAATTCGGCTACGAAGACACAGGAGATCAACGATGCCAACGCGCCGGTCTATCCTTTTGATATCAGCGGCATTCCTGGCAACAGCTTCGGAGCGCGGCCGCCGCCGCGACGCGATCCGATCAAGATGTTCGACACCGACGCCGACGGGACGCTCGACCTGGCCGAGGTGAAGAAAGCCGCAGCGGCACTGTTCGCAAAGCTCGACCCCGACCACGACGGCACGCTCGACAGGCGCGAATTGGCAGGCAGGATGAGCGCGCGCGAACTCGCGGCCGCCGATCCCGACCATGACGGCACGCTGACCCTGGACGAATATCTGGCCGTGGTCGAAAAGCGCTTCAATGCAGCCAACCCGGACGGCGACGGAACACTCGACGCGAAGGAGTTGCGCACGCCGGCGGGACGCGCGCTGTTGCGTTTGTTGAGATAGCAGCCGATTTTTCGCGAGGCCTTGCATCGCGCGCGCGACGGTTTTACGTTCCCGCCCGGTGCGACGTGTTGCACCAGACTGCTTGGGAGACCCACATGACTTGGAAAACTCCGAAGATCGTCGAAGTGCCGGTGGGCATGGAAATCAACATGTACGCCTGCGCTGCGCGCAAGTGACTGACGCTCTGCCCGGCTCCGGCAGTCGCTGCCGGACGCCGGGCAGACGTTGCGGCTTTCCGATTTTCCTGTCGCACTCCCTCCGGCTTTTCCGCGTAATCTCAGCCAAACTCGGCAATCTCAGCGCCGCGGCCTGTGCTAGGCTCGGGTCAGCGGACTTGTCGATGTGCGCCTGGAACGGGAATGAGCATTCTTGCAAGATCATCTGTGCTGCGATGCTGTGCCTTGCGCTGCAGCCCGGCCCCGGCCGCGCCGAGGGCATCGACACCGAGCACATCTACGCCTTCATGATCGGCACGGATGTCGGCGATCTCGGCGAGCGCGAATTCCAGAGCGAGACCACGGGGCGGTTCTCCAAGCAGGCCGGAGCCTACCAGGCCATCGGCCAGCAATTCGAGCTGGAGTTCGTTCCGATCAAGAATTTCCGCATCGAGGTCGGAACGACGCTTGCCGCTCACAATATCGACTCCGTTCCGGATTTCGTCGATCGCACGCAGGTCAACTGGCAGGGCGCTTCGCTCGATTTGCGCTACCGATTTCTCGATCGCGAAACCGCGCCGTTCGGCCTGACGCTGGCGCTGGAAAGCCACGGCAACCGCATCGACGAGACCACCGCGCGCCCGCGCGCAAAATTACGGAACCGAACTGACACTGGCGCTCGAACGCGAGGTGATTCCGAACCAAGTGCGGTCGCCACGCTCAATCTCGGCTACCAGCCGGAATGGACGCGCTTCGCGGAGCGTCCCGACCGAGGAGCAGGAGTCCACGCTCGCGGTCGCGTTCGGCGTCATGGCGACAAGTGCGGCCGGGATTTCCTGTTCGGCGGCGAGGTGCGCTATTTCCGCAAATATGACGGGATCGGCCTGGACGAGCTGGCAGGGCAGGCGCTGTTCGTCGGACCGACCGCCTATTTCCAGCTTTCGGAGCGCGCGCGCCTGACGGCGAACTGGAGCGTTCAGGCGTGGGGCCGGCCTGCCGGGATCGAACGCCACGCTCGATCTCGTCAATTTCGAACGCCAGCCAGGCGCAAGCTCGTATTTGGCGTTAATTTCTAGTACGCGGCCGGTTGGCGTGTTCACGTCGCTAGTGAAACTGCGCTCCGGCCGGTCTCGTAGCTCGCTGTGTTATCGATGGCCGGGAACTGCACTGGAGGATGTCGGCATGAATGCGATAGAGCTGATCATCACGGTTTGCGCCGTGCTCTCGCCGGCCAATTGCGAGGAACAGAATCTGGTGTTTTCCTCGACCTTCTCCCTGCAGCAATGCCTGATGGCTGCTCCGCCCTATATCGCGCAATGGATCGGCGAGC
This sequence comes from uncultured Alphaproteobacteria bacterium, assembly GCA_963732085.1. Lineage (GTDB taxonomy): Bacteria > Pseudomonadota > Alphaproteobacteria > Rhizobiales > Xanthobacteraceae > Bradyrhizobium. The sequence continues at coordinate 365,150 of CAVSYJ010000007.1, forward strand.
ATCCGCAATAGACCGCGGTGAAATGGCGCTGCGAATATCCGCACAGCCGCGACAAGATCTGATCGCGGCGCGCTGGTCGGGCAAGGCGCGCGGCCGGTCCTATTTGTTGCAGTCTTTCAGATCCTTGTCGGCGATCGAAAACACCGCGTCGGCCTTGATCTCGATATCGCGCACGACGCATTGCCGGGAGTCGCGATAGCCGACCTTGGCATCGTAACGTCCCGGCTCGACGCCGGTGATGCGCAGCCGCTCGTCGTGGTCGACTTCCTTGTCTCTGTCGTTCAGGGTCTGGTTCGGGTCCCCACTCGTTCTTGCCGGCAGGCGACAGCTGGAAGCCGGAGATGGTCGCGGTCGTCAGGTTCCAGAACCGGATGCCTTTGCCCTGCGCCAGAGCTGAGCCCGGCAGCGACCATCGCCAACAGACAGATCGCGATCGGCATGCGCGGCATGTGACCTCTCCCAGATTTCGTCCATCGCAGCATGACATCGTGAGCTATTTTCGCGAATGCCGGCTTTCCAGCACCAGATCGATAGCATAGGTTTTGCTCTCCGGGAGAAACGCCAATGACACTCGCCGGACGGGTACGACTGATTGTCGCTGCGCTGGGCGGCTTTGTCGGCGAGCGGCCGCGATCGCGCATGCCGACGACGTCAACGACTATCCGACGTCGGCGCGCGCCGAATACGTGTTCGGCTGCATGAAGGCCAACGGCGAGACGCGGCAATCGATCGAACAATGTTCCTGTTCGATCGACATCATTGCGTCGCTGTTGCCCTATGACCGCTATGTCAGCGCCGAGACGGTGCTGAGCATGTCGCAGGTCCGCGGCAATCTCGGCACGCAGTTTCGCTCGTCGGAGCAGGCCAAGGGCGCCCTCGACGATCTGCGCCGTGCGCAGGCCGAAGCCGAAGTGCGATGCTTCTAGGACGCTGAGAGGCTCTCGGAAGGCTCAGCTGCCGGAACCGTCGACCTTCCATTCCTTCTGAAAGACGTGACCCGACGTGTCCTTGGCTTCGGCGCGGAACGTCTTGGCGCCGTTCGAGACGTAGGTGAAGCGGATATTGGGATCTTCCGAGATGGAAATGCCGCCTTCCATCGACAGCACGGGGCTGTTGTCCTGCCACAGGTGCAGTTCGTCGATGAAGAAGGCGGGAATATAGAGATGCGTGATCTGGTCCATCTGCAGCCCGGAATTGTTGGGATGACCGATCATGATCTGGGCTTCGCGCTTGCCGCTGGTCGGACCCTGATCGCCTTCGGTGAACTGCCGGTATTTCATCTGGCCGAGGCGGTTGCTGCGCCTCTTCCGCATTCTTGCCGGCGGGCGCCGAGCAGCCGCCGGATGCCTTCACGAAGGTCTTGACCATGTAGAGCTTGCCGTCGCTGAGTTCGGCCACGGCATGAACATTGGTGTAGCTGTTGACGCGGACGCGCGTCGAGATTTCCGATACGCGCGCGTCCGCTCCAAGTTCGAATTTCGCCGCCATCGGCGCCGGATTTTGATCGATGACAAGCGTGATCGCCTTCAGGCGCCGGCTATCGTCGGGCGCAAGCTTCGATCGCAGCGTCACCGGGACAATCGCGGCATCCTCGGCGCGATAGGGCATCTCGATGGCGATGACGTCGCTGCCATCGTTCATGGGACGATTGTTGAAGATGTCCTGAACGAGACCCGGCCAGGGGTCGTACAGGCTCGGCCGCGCTGGACGGCGCGAGCACAGCGCCAGCAGCGGCGCCAAACAGCGCCAGATAGACAGAGCAGGCGAAGACGATGTTGGGGCATGGTCGCGCTCCCTCGTGGGGATCGAAGCAGCAACCAATTAAATATATGCTATCGCGCACGCTATTCCCACTCAATCTCGGAAAATGCTGCGGTTGCGTTGCGGGCGTTGTAATCGTCGAACAATTGCCATCGGGGCCGTTCGGAAGCGGCGGCCGTATCGGCGGCAGCCTTGATCGGCGCGCCGCGCTTGACCAGCGCGCGAACATCGGCTGCGAGCGTTTCGAGATAGCGGCGTTCGTCGGCGAGCGCTGCGGCCATTCGCTCACGGGACCGTGACCCGGAACCACGCGCTCGCGCCGGCTGCTCGGCCAGATCGTCCATGATCCGCAGCCAGCCGCGGATGCTGCCGTCCACCACCGGAATATGGTCGAGGAAGACGAGATCGCCGGCAAACAGCGTTTTCGTCGTCTCGTCGATCACGGTGAGATCGCTGTCGCTGTGCGCCGCCGGCCAGGCCTGCAGAACGAGGAGCGCCCGCCGAGGTCAAGCCTGCAGCGTGCCGTCAACCAGCAGCGTCGGCGGGACGATGCGCACCTCGTCGATCAAACCGTCGCCCATGATCTTGCGAAAATGCGTCGAGATAGAACGGACCGCGCGTGCGCAGCGCCTGCGGCAAATTCTTGTGGCCGACAAAAACAGTTCCGTCGCCGGAAAAGGCGGCATTGCCGAAGACGTGATCGGGATGGCCGTGGGTATTGATGACGTAACGGATCGGCTTGTCGGTCCGGGCGCGGATGGCGGCGAGAAGCTGCTCGTCCTTCCCGAACGCTGCCGCCGGTGTCGATGACGGCAACCGCATCCTTGCCGACGACAAATCCGACATTGGCAATGGCGCCCTCGTTCTCGCGCGTCATCAGCGCGATCGCGCCGATATGGACGAAAACACCGGGCGCGATTTCGGTGACGGACAGGTGCCGGCTGCTGCGCGCGCGCCAGCGGCGAGGCGACGAGCGCGGCAAGCAAGCCGCCAAGACAGCGCATGCATTCTTTTGCCCGATCTCATCATCGTCGCTCACATGTGTGGTTCCGATTTGCGTCGCAGCACGCTGACGTCGCGAATTCGTCGCGTGGATTATCCTGTTGCACGCCGGATGGAGAAGCATAGCATTTTGGTGGGCGAGTGGCGCGAACTGAGGACAGCAATCGATGACCTATGATCCACGCTCAAACCGCTGCCTGCTCATTCCGCTTCTTGCGGTCGCCGCAATGTCTTGTCGGTCGCAATGGCGCGCGCAGCGCAGTCCGACAACGAAGGTCTCGATCTCTCGATCGAACTTGTCGATCCCAAGGTGCTGAGGGTCTGCGCCGATCCGCGCAACCTGCCGTTCTCCAACGAGAAAGGCGAGGGGTTTGAGAACAAGCTCGCCGAGCTGTTCGCAGCGAAGCTGCAGAAGAAGATCGACTACATGTATTTCCCGCAGGCGACCGGCTTCGTCCGCATGACGCTCGGCGCGCATCGCTGCGACGTCATCATGGGCTTTCCGCAAGGTGACGATCTCGTCCAGGGCACCAATCCCTATTACCGCACGGCCTATGCGCTTGATTTCAAAGCAGGGCTCCGGTCTCGAAGAGGTCACGGCGCTGGAAGACGCGCGTCTCAAGGGCAAGCACATCGGCATCGTCGCCGGCACGCCGCCCGCCACCAACATGGCGGCCAACGGCTTGATGGCGAATGCAAAGCCCTATCCGTTGATGATCGACACCCGCGTCGATTTCGTCGGCCGGAGGCCATGATCAACGATCTCAACAAGGGCGAGATCGATGCCGGCGTTCTCTGGGGGCCGATGGCAGGCTTTTACGCCAAGAAGGTCCAATCCGCCGCTTCACGTCACGCCGCTGGTGAATGAGAAGACCGGACCGCAACTGGTCTATCGCATCGGCATGGGTGTCCGGCGCGCCGACCAGAACTGGAAGCGGCTGCTCAATCGGCTGATCCAGGAGAGCCAGGCGAGATCAACAAGATCCTCGCCGACTACGGCGTTCCCTTGCTCGACGAGAACAATCAGCCGATCACTGCGGAGGCGGCGACGAAGTCGCCATGATGCGACGCGTCGCCAGCGTTGATGCTTGCGATTGATCGCGTTGCGCGGCTGCGGCGCGCGCGGAGGAACTCGTGCCCGAGCCCGACGGGCTATCGCACCGAAGATTATCGCGCGCCCGTCCCGCAAACGCTCGCCGGCGGCCGCGTGCTCACGACCGCGGAGGCCGAGGCGATCTGGCGCGCCAAGAGCGGCGTCTTCATCGACGTGCTGCCGCGCCCGCCGAAGCCATCGAACCTTCCTGCAGGCACGGTCTGGCGCGACAAGCCGCGCTTCAACATTCCCGGCAGCATCTGGCTGCCGGACACCGGTTACGGCGAGCTTGCGGACGCGACCGAAGATTATCTGCGACAAGGGTTGTGGCCCGCGCATCCGGCGGCAATCGCGCGACGCTGATCGTGGTGTATTGCCAGGCCAATTGCTGGATGTCGTGGAATGCCGCCAAGCGGATCCTGTCTTACGGCTATTCCAACGTGGCCTGGTATCCTGATGGCACCGACGGCTGGGAGCGCGCCAATCTGCCGACAGTCGAAGTCGCAGCCGGAGCCGCGGCCGATCGAGCAAATCGAGCGCGAAGTAGCGGCTATTCGATTTCCTGCTGAATGGTGCGGCCCAGCGCAAACAGCCGCTGATCGATCGCGGTCGGCACGTCGCATACGAATTTGACCACGCGGCGCCGGTCTTCGAAGATCCGCGTCTCCCAGACCAGCTGATTGCCGAGCTCGTCGATCTTCGGCTGGTCGGGCGGCGTCGCATCCTGCAGCGCTTGCAGGGCGAGCGTATCGCGTGCGGATCTTGTCCGCCGCCTGGCGCTGCTTGCGTGTCACCCGCTCGAGCCCGCTCATGACCGACGAGCGCTCGGCGTTGAGCTGCTCGAACAGGCCGGCAAACAGCAGCTTGCCCGCCGCTCGGCTTGTCGGTTCCGGGCGAGGCGAGATAGTCCGTGATCGCCTTCTGGGCGTCGTCGAGCGGTGTCCGCCTTGCCGCCGCTTTCTCCACCAGCGCGCTGACTTTGCATCGTCCTTCCATTTCGTCTCGGCGTCGCCGAGCGGCGGACCGGCCCACACGGCGGCGAGCGAAATCTCCGGCACCTTGGCCTGCGCGCATGGCCAGTCCGGATAGCGCGGATCGGCGGCAGGCGCAGACCCTGCGTCGACGCCGCGACGGCGAATAATGCCAGAAGCGCAATTCGCGAAATCATGTCTCGCCTCCGGCGGGGCCGCGGCGCGCCAGCCCGCGCGACGGATCATAGGCGAAAATCGCAGCCGATCATGAAGGCCGCCGTGCAGCCGCCGACGACGGCCAGCGAAATCCAGTCCATCTTTCCATAGAGCGCAAAGCGGATCAGCTCGACCGCATGGGTGAACGGATTGAACTGGCAGACATAGTAGAGCATCGGGCTGCCCTCCTGCACCCGCCAGAGCGGATAAAGCGCCGATGAAGCAAAGAACATCGGAAAGATCACGAAGTTCATGACGCCGGCGAAATTCTCCAGCTGCTTGATGCCGGACGAGATCAGCATGCCGAGCGCGCCGAGCATCAACCCGGACAGGATCAGCGCCGGCAGCACGGTCAGATAGCCCATCGGGGGCGGCGTGATGTCCCAGAACCAGGCGATCAGCAGGAAGGCGTAGACCTGCAGCAGCGAGACCGCGGTTCCCGCGAGCAGCTTGCAGAACAAGCAGATACCAGCGCGGCAGCGGGCTCACCAGCAGCGTGCGCATGTTGCCCATCTCGCGGTCGTAGACCATCGAGAGCGAGGATTGCATGCCGTTGAACAGCTGGATCATCGCCATCAATCCCGGCGCGATATAGACCTCGTAGAGGATGTAGGTCTCGTAGGGCGGGATGATGGAGATGCCCAGCACCTGGCGAAATCCCGCCGCGAAGATGAAGAGCCAAACCAGCGGCCGCACCAGCGCCGAGACGAAGCGCTCGCGCTGATGCAGGAAGCGTAAGCCTTCGCGCCACACGATGCCACCGAGGCAGGTGACATATTGGGCGAGCGAGAAGCCGCGCGGCGGCGCGGTCGAGGGCGGTCGTGCTCATGGCGCCGGGCTCCGCGCGCCGGTCAGGCGCATGAAAGCCGCGTTGACATCGTGCGCGCCGGCATCGCTCAGCACGCGCGCCACCTCGCCCTGCGCAAGGACCTGGCCCTGATGCAAGATGACGAGATTGTCGCTCGGCACGATCTCGTCGAACAGATGCGTTGCCCAGAGCACGCCGATGCCCTGTTCGGTGACGAGCTGCCGCACATGGCCGAGGATATCGGCGCGCGCCTTGACGTCGAGCCCGACGGTCGCCTCATCGAGCAGAAGCAGCCGCGGCCGATGCAGCAGCGCGCGCGCGATCTCGAGCCGGCGCATTTGTCCGCCCGAGAGGTCGCGCACCTTGCTGCCGGCGCGCTCCGCGAGCCCGATCCGCGCCAGCTCTTCCTCGCTGCGCGCGCGCGCATCGTGCCGGCCGATGCCATGCAGGGCGGCATGATAAAGCAGGTTTTGCATCACCGAGAGATCGAGGTCGAGCGTGCGCGGCTGGAACACGACGCCGAGCAGCCGCAATGCTTCGCCGGACGCGCGGCGGATATCGTGACCGAAGATGCCGATCTGTCCGGCCTGGATTCCGAACAGCCGCGTCACCAGCGAGAACAGCGTGCTCTTGCCGGCGCCGTTGAGGCCGAGCAGCGCGGTGAAGCTCGCGGGCGCCACGGTGAACCCGACGTCGATCAATGCGCGACGCGCGCCATAGGAATGACTGACGCCTGCGATCGACAGAGCCGGAGTCGCCGCGGTCTCGTGCCGGGCGGCAACGTCCGGAACGGCGGCTGCGCTATGGGCGTCTGGCGTCGTCATGGCGATATCGTCACGCCCCAGGGCAGTTCGCCGACCTGAATGGTCTTGATGACCTTCTGTGCGGCGACGTCGATCACCGAGACGTCGTTGGAGACGCCGTTGGTGACCAGCAGATATTTCTCGTCGGGCGTAAACGCCATGTGCCAGACCCGCTGACCGACCAGCAGATATTTGGTCACCGCGTGAGTTGCGGTATCGACGATGGCGACGCGGTTGGCCGGACCGAGCGCGACGAAAGCCGTCTTGTCGTCCTTGGTGATGCCGATGCCGACCGGCTGGATGGCCTCGCTGCGCAGGCCGGGAATGGCGAACGTGACCTTTCCGGTGACGGCGTGCTTGACCGGATCGACGATCGAAACGGTGCCGCCGATCTCGGAGGACACCCATAATTCGGAGCCGTCGTGCTTGAACTCGGCAAAGCGCGGCCGCGAATCCACCAGCACGTTGGCGACGACCTGGCGTGTCGCGGTGTCGATGAAATGCGCCATGTTGGTCGTCTCGGAGGTGTTGATCAGGATCTTGCCATCCGGGCTGACCGTCATGCCTTCGGGCTCGACACCGACCTGGATGTCGCCGAGCCGGGTCCGCTTCTGGATGTCGATCACGGTGACCGTGTTGTCATTCTCGTTGGCGACGTAAAGGATCTTGCCGGCCGCATCCTGGGTGAAGAGCTCCGGATCCGGACCGGAGGGCAGGGTGTCGACGATTTGCCGGGTTTTGGTGTCGATCACCTGGATTGTGTCGTCGTCACCGACGGCGACCATCACGAACTTGCCGTCGCGGGTGAATTCGATGCCGCGCGGGCGCTGGCCGACCTTGATGGTCGCCGTGACGGTCCAGGTGTCGGTATCGATGACCGAAACCGTGTTGCCCTTTTCGTTCGAGACATAGGCGATGAACGCCGCAGGCCGGGCTTGCCGCCGCCAGCCACGGCACCGAGAGGAGAAGCAGGCACGACCTGCGCATACGCGACCGCTCCGTCATTGCAGCTTGCACTTGGTCTCGGGCCGGTCGACGCCGAGCGTATCGAGTTCCGAGACCTGATGCAGGAAGCCTTCTTGCGGCGACACCGACACCACCATCCGTCCGTCGGCCAGCAGGATCGGCTGGCGAAGCTGCAGGTTCCAGTCCCGCAATGTCAACCGCTGGCCCTTGAAGGCGGCCACGGAAAAATCCTTTCCCTTGATGAAGTCGAACACCGTCTTCGGGTCGGCCGAATTGGTGCGCGAGGTCGCTTCGCCGATCATGCGTGCGGCGGTCCAGGCCTGCATGTCGAGCGCCGTCATGTGCCGCGCGTTCAATTTCACGAAGCGGTTCTGGATCTGGATCGCGCCCCACTGATCATGGGCGGCGTCCCAACTCGTCGGCATCAGGCCGGCCGATCCCGCCACGGGGCGCGGATCCCAGGTGCGATAGGGCAGATAGGATGCGAACACCTCGCTTTCGTCGGCGGCGACGAGCACGTCATAGGCCGGCGCGGCTTGCGTGAACACCGGCATCTGGCGCTGGATCAAGCGTCACGCCGCTGTCGGTGCGGCGTGCGCCGCCGGTATCCTCGAAGGTTCGCTCCTGCACGATCTTCGCGCCAAACCGCGCCGCCGCCCGGCGTAGCGCGTCGGCATAGAGCTTGTCATTGTCGTGCGAGCCCGCCACCAGCAGCCAGCGCTTCCACTGCTTCCAGACCAGGTATTGCGCCAGCGCGTCCGCGAGCATCGAACGGGTCGGCGCCACATGGACGACATTGGCGCGGCAATCTTCTTCGCGCAGCCGGTCGTCGATCGCGCCGGCATTGAACAGCACGGTGCCGCGATCGCGCAAGGCATCGGCGGCCTTCAACAGCTCGTCCGCCGGCAAGATCGGCAATGATGAAACCGTCGTGATCGGCAAGCGAGCTTGCGGCCTTGGCGACATCGTCGCCACCCTTGAGCCGCACTTCGGTCAGCGTGAAATGCTGGTTGAGAAACTTGCCGGTGGTGTTGTTGTCCTCGATGGCGAGCAGCGCGCCGGCCACGCCGTCATTGTCCGCGGGCTGTTCGAGCAGCGACAATGTTGATTTGATGCCGGCGTGGCGCAGATAGCCGATGCCGACCTCGAGCGGATCGGCCGCGAGCGCATGGGTCGCCACCACGCTCAGGCCAATCGCGCCGATCAACATCCGGATCATGGCCTCTCCCTTGCGGTTCTCCTTGCGCGGAGAACTTTTCCTGAACCAAGACCGGATTGTCCTGGCTTGCAAGCCCGCATTTTGTCGTTACATCGGTGTCGAATTTGCAGGTCACGATCATGAGAGCGCGTGTTGTCTTCCTGCTGTCGGTGCTGGCGAGTCTCGTTCCGCTTCATGCGGCCGAGACACCGAGGCTCGCCGTGTTCGATTTCGAGATGATCGACACCAGCCTTCCCGGACAGTTCTATGGACCGCAGGCCGACGAACATGATCGGCTTTTGCGGGTCGGCGATCTCGTGCGCAAGGAACTCGGCGAGTCCGGCAAGTTCCAGATCGTCGACATCGCGCCGGTCAATGCTGCGGCGCATCAGAGCAATCTGCAGGCCTGCGGCGGCTGCGACCTGAAGCTCGCACAACAGCTCAACGCCGATCTCGATATCACCGGCGTGGTGCAGAAGGTTTCGAATCTGATCCTGAACATCAATGTCTACATGCGCGACGTTCACACCGGCCACCTCGTAACCGCTGTTAGCGCCGACATGCGCGGCAACACCGATGAATCCTGGTCGCGTACCACACGCTATCTGATCCGCGAACGACTGCTCGCGCCAAACTACGGCGCGCCGCAGTCGAGATAGTGGGAATGGCTTAAGCTTTCAGTCGCTCGGCATGCCAGCGCAGATGATCGCCCATGAAGGTCGAGATGAAATAGTAGCTGTGGTCGTAGCCCGCCTGGCGGCGCAGGGTGAGGGGAATGCTCGCCCGCTCACAGGCGGCCTGCAACAATTCGGGCTTGAGCTGCTCGGTCAGGAACGGGTCGGCATCGCCGACATCGACCAAGAAGTGCGGAAAATCTCGCACCATCCTCGATCAGCGCGACGCTGTCGTGCTTGCGCCAGGCTTGTTTGTTATTGCCGAGATAGCCGCCGAGCGCCTTGATGCCCCATGGCACGCGCGAGGGCGCAACGATCGGCGCAAACGCACTTGCCGCGCGGTAGCGATCGGGATGGCGAAGGGCGGCGGTCAGCGCGCCATGCCCGCCCATCGAATGTCCCATGATCGATTGCCTGCCGGCATCGACGGGAAAATGTTCCGCGACGAGCTTCGGCAGTTCCTCGGTCACATAGCTCCACATGCGATAATTGCGGGAGAACGGCGCTTCGGTCGCATCGACATAGAATCCCGCGCCGAGGCCGAAATCATAGGCGTTTGAGGGGTCGCCCGGCACGCCGTCGCCGCGCGGACTGGTGTCGGGCGCGACAAAGATCAGCCCGTGCTCGGCGCAGGCGCTGCGGAATTCGCCTTTCTCCGTGACGTTGGCATGGGTGCAGGTCAGCCCCGACAGATACCAGACCGCAGCGAGCTTCGTGCCCTCGCGATGCGCAGGAACGAAGACCGAGAACGTCATGTCGGTCTGTGTCGTCAGGCTGCTTGTGCCGATAGACGCCCTGGGTGCCGCCATACGACCGGTTAAGCGACAAGGTTTGCAGGGTCATGATCGGCGGGTCCGGCGTCAGGAGACGCCACTCTCGATGGCCAGCCGCACCAGTTCGGCGGACGTGCGCACGCCGAGCTTCTGGCGAATGATCGAGGATGTGTTCGCCACCGTCTTGTAAGGCGAATGCACCAGCCAGGCGATTTCCGACAGGCTCTTGCCCGCGCTGAGCAGACGCAGGATTTCCATCTCACGCGCGCTGAGCCTGGCGAGGGGACTTTTGGCGACGGCGGGCCCGGCAAAAGCAATGCTCTTCGCGAGCGCGGGCGGCAGGTAGACGCCGCCCTTTCCGACCTCGCGAATGGCGTCGACCAGGTCCTGCGGATCGCCGGTCTTGGAGACGTATCCCTTGGCGCCGGTCTCGATCGCGCGTGCGACGAACACAGGATCGTCATTCATGCTGAACATGATGATGCGCACGGATGCATCGTGCACCAGCAGGCGCCGGGCCAACTCGAAGCCCGACACCGTCGGCAGATTGATGTCGATTACGCAGATGTCGGGATGTTCGACGATGAAGGCGCGCTCGGCGCTCTCCGCGTCGGCGGCTTCCAGAAGGACAATGCCGGGCTCGTCGGCAAGCACGGTGCGGCAGCCGGACGCAACGATCGGATGATCATCAACGATCAGAACTCGCATCACTCTGGCCCGGGCATTCGGTCTCGTTGCTGCACCGCATTTCCGTGAGCGACGGCGCAGCACGATCAATCCGCCATGCAACTTGGGCGATATTGCGGTACGTTTCATCCGTCTGTCAACGCTGCTCCAGATCGGAGCGGAACTCGACGCGAGGGGAAACACGTCATGTGGCAGAGATTGTCGTTGCGCGGGCGCATCAATCTGCTTCTCGCGCTGATGCTGACATTGGGTCTTGCCGTCAACGTGGCGCGGCTGGTGCTCGAGGCGGCGCCACGCGTTCAGGCCGAGGATCAGAGCGTCACGCGGCTGGCGCGCGAGTTTGTCGAGACCATCGTGGCGGGCTTGCACGAGTCGCCCGATCCGGAGACGCGGCTCGACCAGATCGTCCGCGATCTCAAGCGGTTGCGCCATGTCAGCATCACCTTGCGCGACGACGCAAAGATGCCGTCGGACACTGTTGAAGATAGCGACGATGCGCAGCCGGTTCCGGCCTGGTTCGTCGCGCTCGTGCATCCCGAGAAGACCTCGGTCAGCGTGCCGATCTCGATTCATGGCAAGACCACGGCGCTGGTCATCACCTCAATTCCCAACGACGAGATCGCGGAAATCTGGGAGGGCATCGTGACGCAGCTCGCGATCGGCTCCGCGGTTGCGGTCGCACTGTTTCTGATCACCATGGTGGTGGTCGGCCGCGCGCTGGCGCCGCTAAATGCGCTGTCGCAGGCCATGATCGAAGATCGAATCCGGCGCCTACGACGTGCGGGTCGAGCCCGGCGGAGCACCCGAGCTTGCGGCGATCTGCGCGAGACTCAACCATCTCGCCGCCGCCCTGGGTTCGGCGGTCGAGGAGAAGAGGCGGCTGGCCGAGCGCACCGTCTCGCTGCAGGACATCGAGCGCAAGGAGATCGCGCGCGAGCTGCATGACGAGTTCGGGCCGTATCTGTTCGCGCTGCGGGCGCATGTCGGCGCGTTGATGCGGCTGGCGGACGCGCCCGAGCCGGACAAGAGCGCGCTGCGCAGGCATGGTGGGGCCATCCTCGATCAGGTCAACGAGCTGCAATTGCTTACCCGCCGGATCCTGGAGAAGCTCCGTCCTGTCGGTCTGGCGGAACTCGGTCTTCGCGAGGCGTTGGGCGCCTTGCTACGATTGTGGAACGAATCCCACCCGGATGTCGCCATCGCCACCACGATCTCGGATGCGCTGGGCGAAACCGGCGAGACCGCCGATCTGACGATCTACCGCGTGGTGCAGGAAGCGCTGACGAATGTGTTTCGTCATGCCGAAGCGACTTCAGTCGACGTGAGTATCGCTCCTGCCGCGCGTCCGGCCGGTTCGCAGGGTCCGCGCGGCTACGCGTTGGTCCGCGTCTGCGACAATGGCTGCGGCCTGAAGCCGGATCACCGGTTCGGCCACGGCCTGACCGGAATGCGGGAGCGGCTCCTCGCGTTGGGCGGCACGCTCACCGTGGCGTCCGGCGAGAAAGGCGTCACCATCGAAGCCATGGTGCCGATGGCCGCATAGATCAAGGTCAGTGACGGGATGGACGGATGGCCGGCACGTCATCCAGCAGCAGTTCGAGGATGCGCCGCTCCCTGGCCGAAAGCGCCGCGTTGTTGGCGAACGCCAGATTGAGGGCGAGTTGCGGATCGATGTAGCGGCGGCCGGATCGTATCTGCTGCACCGCCTTTGCGAATTCCTCGGTAGGTGAATCCTTGATCAGGTAACCGGTTGCGCCGGCCTCGATCGCCGCAAGGAAACTGCCGCGGTCGGCTCGCATGCTGAACACCAGGATTCTGGCGCCGGCGTCGCGCGCGCAAATCCGCTTGATCAGGTCGATGCCATCCAGCTCGTTTCTGCGGAAGGACAGGTCGATCACCGATATGTCGGGTTCATGGTCGAGGAAGGCCTGATAGCCGGCTTCCGCATCATAGGCCGGAATGATGGTCTCGATGCCGATTGGCTCGAGCACCAGTCCGCACGCTCTTGCGATGACGGGATGGTCGTCGACCACGAGAATGCCGCTCAAGATGAACTCCGGCGTCGTGAAAGGGTGACGGGCCTGACGATCGTAACACGCCAGAAGCGCCGGGAAAAATTCCCGATCCTTGGTCGGGATTTTTTCCCGAACGGTCCGGGACTTTTTGCGGCTGGTGCGCCGCGCGTTGCCCGCTAGGATCACGGTTTCCGAAACCGGTGGGGAAAGAAGCCGGACGGAATGGGGCGAGTCAGATGGGCGTTCGGGTCCTGCTTGTTGCGTCGGTGTCGGCGGCTTTTGTCGTCGAAAGCGGGCAGGCTTGTGCGCAGGACAAGGGGAGCTATACCACCGAGCTTCCCGCCGTCGAGGTTTCCCCGTCGCAGACCTCGGCGAAGCCCGGGCGCCCAAGGGCGCCTGTTCGCGTCGTCCCCCGGGTGTCGAGGCTTCTGGTCTATCCGACATCGCCGGTCTCGACCCCGAGCACCGCTCTTTCCGTCGACAAGGTGCCTTCCGCCATCAACTTCGTCGATTCCGGCCAAATCCAGCGGACCAATTCGCTGAACATAACGGATGCCCTGCAGCAGAGTGTGCCAGCCGTCAACGTCAGTGAGGTGTCCGGTAATCCTTTCCAGCCAAATCTTGAATTTCGCGGATTCGTGGCGTCACCCGTGTCGGGCACGCCGCAGGGACTGGCGGTGTACCAGAACGGCGTGCGCATCAACGAGGCATTCGGCGACACTATGAACTGGGATCTGATCCCGACCGCCGCGATCAAGTCGGTCGCCGTGGTGACGAACAATCCCGCCTTCGGCCTCAACGCGCTCGGTGGCGCCGTCACCATCCAGATGAAGGACGGCTTCAACTATCATGGCGCCGAGATCGACACGATGGCTGGCTCATACGGCCGTCTGCAGAGTTCGGCGCAATGGGGCAAGCAGGTCGACCAGTTCGCGATCTATGGCGCCCTTGAAGGGCTCCATGACAACGGATTTCGCAATTTCTCGCCGTCCGACATCCGCCGTTTCTACAGCGACGTCGGTTATCGCAGCGAGAATGCGGAATTCCATCTCAATTTGGGGCTCGCCGACAACAAGTTGGGGGCGCCGGCGACCACGCCGATCGAGCTGTTGCAGCAATATTGGGGGGCGACCTACACCACGCCGCAGAGTTCCGCCAATCAGGTTGCCTACGCCAATTTGACCGGCAAGGTCGAAGTCACGCCGACCTGGACGGTCGAAACCGTCACGCATGTTCGCGCCTTCAACCAGCAGACTGTGGACGGCAACCCGACCGGCACGGTGCCTTGCGATGCTGATGCGACATTACTGTGCTTCGGCAGTACCGACCCGGTGACCGGGCTTCAGCCATCCGCCAACGGCCTGAATGGTGCGCAGCTTGCAAACACGTTCGGCGACGCGATTTTGGGAGAAATCGATCGAACGACCACGCGCTCGACCACCGGCGGATTTTCGGCGCAGGCGACCAACACGGACGAGCTTTTCGGGCATGGCAATCGCTTCGTCGTCGGTGCCAGCATCGATGTCAGCGTCACCCAATTCAACGCAAGCGCCGAACTCGGGACCATCGGCTCCAACTACGTCGTCAGCGGCAGCGGCATCTTCCTCGGGCAATCCGGCAATCCCGTCTCGATCGGTCCGGTGTCGCTGCGCGCGACCAATCAATATACCGGGCTTTATGTGCTCGACACGTTCGACGTCACCAAGGCCTTCTCGATCACCGCAGGCGGCCGTTTCAACGATGCCCGCATTGCGTTGGAGGATCAGATCGGCACCCAGCTCAATGGCAATTCGACATACGATCGTTTCAACCCGATCATCGGCGGGACCTACAAGATCAACTCAGAGTTGACGGCTTATGCCGGCTATTCGGAGGCCAATCGCGCGCCGACGCCGCTCGAACTCGGCTGCGCCGATCCGAACCACCCCTGCATCATCGCTTCATTCCTCGTGTCCGATCCGCCGCTGAAGCAGGTGGTGTCCCACACCGTCGAAGCCGGCTTTCGCGGCACGCGTGAAATGAAGCTCGGAACCCTGGAATGGAAGCTTGGCGGGTTCCGCGCCACCAACACCGACGACATTCTCGCGATTCCCGATCCCGTGCTCCAGGGATTCGGCTATTTCCAGAACATCGGATCGACGCGGCGGCAAGGCATCGAAGCTGAAGCCAAGCTCAAATCAACTGCGTTTCAGGTTTATGGCAGCTACACCTTCATCGATGCGCGGTTCCTCAATTCACTGCAGGTCGGCTCCAACAGCCCGTTCGCCGACGCCAATGGCAACGTGCAGATATCGCCCGGTAACCAGATCCCGGCCATCCCCCGCCATCGCGTCAAGGCCGGCTTCGACTATTTCGTCACCGATGCCCTGAAGGTCGGCGCCGATGCGATATTTGTCAGCAGCCAATATTTTGTGGGCGATGAATCCAACCAGGCGCCGAAGCTGGAGTCCTATACGGTCTTCAATGCCCACGCCTCCTATCAAATCAACAAGACGTTCCAGATCTACGGACGGGTCAACAATCTGTTCGACAGCCGCTATGCGACTTACGGCACCTTCTTCGATACGAGCGCGCTTCCGAATTTCGCCAATGGCGGCGCGCCGTTCACCGACGCGCGCGCGCTGAACCCGGCCTATCCGCGCACCTTCTACGCCGGCCTGAAGGCGACTTTCTGAAACACCGCCGATACTGGCGACCTACCTTGCCCTTCCTGGTATTTTCGCGAGCGCGCGTGTCTTGCCGCAACGGTTCTGAGGCTGCATACATCTGGCATGACCGCTCCGCTTTTGGGCCGCAGCCTCAACCGCCTCGAAGACGAACGCTTCCTGCGCGGGCGGGGACGCTATGTCGCCGATCTTGCGCCACCGGGCGCGCTTCACGGCGCTGTCGTGCGCTCAACGCATGCACATGCGCGGATCGCTTCTGTCGATGCCGGCAAGGCGCGCGCGATGCCGGGCGTTGTCGGTGTGTTCATCGGGGCTGATCTCGCCGCCGACAATATCGGGCCGCTGCCGTGCGCGGTGACCCACATCCCGATGGCGAGACCGCTGGTGGTGCCGCCATATCACGCGCTGGCGCGCGATGTGGTTCGCTATGTCGGCGAACCCGTTGCGTTCGTGGTGGCGGAGAGCGAGCAGGCCGCGCGGGATGCAGCCGAGGCCGTCTCTGTCGATTACGTGCCGCTCACGCCTGTCGTGTCGTTGGCTGACCGCCGTTCAAACCGGAAGCGAACTGATCTGGCCGGACGCACCGAATAACATCGCCTTCGAATTCCAGCGCGGCGAGAGCGCGCGGGTCGAAGCTGCGATCGGCGATGCCGCGCATGTCGTGGAATGCGAGGTCATCAACAATCGCGTGGTGGCGGCGTCGCTGGAGACGCGCGGGGCGCTCGGCGAATTCGACGCAGCGAGCGGCCGGCTGCATTTGACGGCGTCGGCTGCCGGCGCGCATGCGATCCGTGACCTGCTGGCCGGCTCTGTCTTCCGGATGCCGCGTGAGAAATCTGCGGGTCAGCATTCCCGATGTCGGCGGCGGCTTCGGCATGAAGAACGTGCTGTATCCGGAGTGGGTGCTGGTGCTGTGGGCGGCGCGCCGCCTGCGCCGACCGGTGCTGTGGATCGAAGATCGCAGCGAAAGCTTCCTCGCCTCGGTGCATGGCCGCGACAGCCGGGTGCGGGCGCGGCTCGCGCTCGACCGCGACGGCAAATTCGTAGGCCTCGAGGCGGACGTGCTCGCCGACATGGGCGCCTACATCTCGACGGTGGCGCCGGTGGTGCCGACCATGGCGATGGGCAGCGCGATGGGCGGCGTCTACGACATTCCCTTGATCGCGTTCCGCACGCGCGGCGTCTTCACCAACACGACGCCGGTCGACGCCTATCGCGGCGCCGGCAAGCCCGAGGCGAACTATCTGATCGAGCGCTTGATCGACATTGCCGCGGGCGAGATCGGGATGGATGCCGTGAGGCTGCGGCGCAAGAACATTGTCCGCCATTTCCCGCATCGCTCGGCGATGGGGCTGTCGATCGAGCAGGGCGCTTTTGCGCGCGCCATCGATCTCGCGGTTGATGCGGCCGACGGCTTCAAGGCGCGTCAGCGGGCGTCGCGCAAACGGGGCAAGCTGCGCGGCCTCGGGCTCGCCTGCTTTCTCGAAACCGCGCGCGGCCAGCCCAACGAAGTCGCGGAATTGCACGTTGGCACGGACGGCCGGATCGTTCTTGCGGTCGGCACGCATTCCAACGGTCAAAGCCATGAGACCACCTATGCGCAGGTCGCGGCGGACGCGCTCGGCCTGCCGCTCGAACGCTTCGTGTTCCGGCAAGGCGACACCGATGTGCTCGACAGCGGCGGCGGTCACGGCGGCGCGCGCTCGATGCATCAGGGCGGCACTGCGGTGCTGATGGCGGCGGAAGGTCTGGTCGAGAATGCCAGGCGGCTCACCGCGCGGTTGCTGCAGACGAGCGCCGATGCCGTGCAGTATGACGCAGGTGTGCTGCGCGTGGCCGCGACCGGGCAGGAGATTGGCCTCGACGAGGTCGCGCGCGCCTCGTACCAGACGCCGAGCGACGACATCGCGCCGGGCCTTGGGCACAAGGCCACGCATCTCTGCGACCGCTACACCTTTCCCAACGGCTGCCATCTCGCCGAAGTCGAGATCGACCCTGAAACGGGTGAGGTGACGCTCGCCCGCTACGTGATTTTTGACGATTTCGGCCGGTTGCTGGATCCCCGGCTTACGCTGGGCCAGGTCCATGGCGGCGTCACCCAAGGCATCGGTCAGGCGCTCCTGGAGCAGGCGCTTTTTGATGAGGAGAGCGGCCAGGTGCTCACGGGCTCGCTGATGGATTATGCGCTGCCGCGCGCCGCCGACCTGCCTGACTTCGAGGGCGGGCTGAGTCAGGACTTTCCGAGTCACGCCAACCGGCTGGGCGTCAAGGGCAGCGGCCAGGCCGGTGCGATCGCGTCTCCCGCGACAATCATGAACGCCGTGATGAACGCACTGGCGCCAACCGGCGTGAAGCACCTCGACATGCCCGCCACGCCCGCGCGCATCTGGGCGGCGATCAGGGCAGGGCGGAAGGGTTGCGCAGGCTAGTCACAGGCGGCAAGGTGGCGTTCGCCAATAATGAAAATCGGGGAGCAAACATGGGCAACAAGATCGTCATCGTGGGAGCCGGCGCCGTCGGCGGCTATGCCGGCGCGCATATGGTGCAGGCGGGCGAGGACGTGACCTGGATCGATCCCTGGCCCGAGCATGTCGAGCATATGCGCAAGCACGGCCTGCGCGTCACCCACGCGCGCGACGTGCCGGAGTTCACCGTTCCGGTGCGCGCGCTGCATGTGACGGATGCCCAGCAGCTTGCGAAGGAGAAGCCGGTCGACATCGCATTCGTCTGCATGAAGTCCTACGACACGGCGTGGGCGACGATGATGATCAGGCAATATCTCGCGCCGGACGGCTTCGTCGTCTCGCTGCAGAACTGCATGAACGAGGAGACCATCGCCGGGGTCGTCGGCTGGGGCAAGACGCTCGGCTGCATCGCGAGCAGCATCAGCGTCAACCTGCCCGAGCCCGGCCACATCCATCGCGGCGCCGGCAAGGGCGGCGCGGCGCACACCGTGTTTCGCGCCGGCGAGGTGCACGGCCGCATCACCGAACGCGCCAAGGAAATCGGCCGCCTCGTCGGTTTCGCCGACAGTGCGCTGGTCACCAACAATCTCTGGGGCGAGCGCTGGTCCAAGCTCGTCGCCAACGCCATGCAGAACGGTCTCTCGGCGTGCACCGGCCTCTCCGGCGGACAGATGCTCGAGAGCGAGCCGATCCGCCGCTTCGCCGCCAGAATCGGCAGCGAGGCGATCCGGGTCGGCCAGGCGCATGGCTACGAGTTGGAGGACATCCTTCATCTGGAGCCCGAGACGATCGCGCGCGCGGGCGAAGGCGACGAGGCGGCGACCAAAGCCTATGACGCGCAGCGATTTGCCGACGGCAAGAAGACGGCATCCGGGCAGCGCCCCTCGATGGGCCAGGACATGGCGAAGGGCCGGCGCACCGAGATCGAGTTCATCAACGGCTACATCGTGCGCGAGGGCGAGAAGCTCGGCATGACCAGCCGCGCCAATGCGATCCTGACCGACATCGTCAAGAAGGTCGAACGCGGCGAGCTGAAGCAGGATCCGCGGCACATCACCGAACTGCGGTTGAACTAGCGGTGCTCGTTGCGGCTTGCCGTGTTGCTGGCGGCCTGCGCGTTGCAGGCTGCCGCGTCATGCGCAAGACGCCGACCGGTGTCGCTGAGCGAATCCACCATCACCTGGCACACCGTGAAATACGCGACCGATGCGAACAACGGGTTCGTCGACGGCTCGTTCGACGACAAGACGATCGTCGATCGCACGTTCAAGACTTACGTGCTGGAGAATCGCTATCTCAAGGTGACGCTGCTGCCGGAATTCGGCGGGCGCATCCTGTCCATCATCTACAAGCCGACCGGACATGAGGAGCTGTACCGCACGGAAGTCGGCGTGCCCTATGCGATCAAGGCCGGCAATTTCTACTACGACTGGATGATGGTCTATGGCGGCATCTTCCCGACTTTCCCGACCGCCGAGCATGGCAAGACGTGGTTGAAGCCGTGGGAATTCAGGGTGGTCAAGCAGAGCGAATCCGAAGTCTCCGTGGCGATGTCGATCAAGGACGATATCGACTTCGCCGCACCTGCTCGCCTGTTCAAGCGTGGCGCCACGGGCCTCGAGGCGACCTATTATGTCACGCTGAAAGCAGGCCGCGCCGCGCTCGATGCGCGCATGGTGCTGAAGAATCCGAACGATCGGGCTGTCGATTACGAGTACTGGACCTGCACGACCCTCGCGCCGGGATCGGACCCGAAACATCCGCTCGCCACCGGCGGCGCGGAAATCGTCGCGCCGGTTTCTGCCTATGTCACCCCGCGCTGGTCGGCCAACATCGCTGAAACCGACGAGAGCGTGGGCGAGGGGAGGCACCGTTTCGACAGACTGCGCTGGTTCAAGAACTGGCCGACCATGGGCATCGCCTATGCCGCGCCCGACATGGGGGCTGCCAATTTCTGGGGCGTGATCAACCACGACAACGAGGAAGGCATCATCCGCATCGCTGACAACAGGGTGACGCGGGGCCTGAAGATGTGGACGTGGGGATTTTCCTCGCTTGCCAACGACGCGGTCGCGCGCACGGCGCCAAATCCGGCGCAGCCTTATGTCGAATTGTGGGCCGGGGTTTCCGACCAGTTCTTCCACAGCGCGACGCTGCCCGCGTCGGGCGAACTGTCGATTGCGGAGACCTACAGCCCGACTGTCGGAATGAGCAACGTAACGGATGCGAACGAAAATATTCTGCTCAATCTCTCAGCCGACGCGTCGCGCGTGAACCTCCAGTTCGTCAGTCTCTCGCCTGCGACGCCGCTGCGTATCACGTTGAGGCAGGGTGACGCGGCTTTGTTCGACGAGGTCGTGACCGCCGACCCGAAGAACGGCAATCACGTTTCCACGGCCATTCCAGCCGGCAGCAGCGGCGACGTGAAACTGACGATCGCGGCCGCCGACGGCCGGGAGCTGATCTCGGCTCGCGCCGCGATCAAGTAAGCGGCTCGCCTCACGTCCCCGACTTCGCGCGCTCTGCGGCCTGCTTCACCCGCTCCGGATCGGCCGCGATGGTGACGCCCGCGCGTTCTTGCTCGAGCACCATCACGACGCGGGAGTCGCGTCCTTCCCAGCCGCGGTTGCAGGCCTCCATCATCTCCGAATAGGCGAGATTGCAGATCCGCATGGGCACGCCGAGCTCGCGGCCCAGCGCGGTTGCGAGCTTGACGTCCTTGGTGGCGAGTTTGAGCGCGAAATCCGGCGGATCGTATTTGCCGGGCAGGAATTGATTGAGGAGGCCGTCGAGCGTGAGGCGGCGGCCGGTGACGCCTTGGCGCACGGCCTCCCACAGCGCGACCGGATCCATGCCGGCCTTGACCCCCATGGTGAAGGTCTCGGCCAGCGCGCAGGAGATCGCGTAGCTCGACATGTTGTGCACGAGCTTGGCGACGGTCGCCGTGCCGATGCCGCCGACATAGGACGCGCCGGTCGCCCATCGCGTCGAGCACGGGTTTGAACTTGTCGTAGGTCGCGCGGTCGCCGCCGACCCAGATCGCCATCTTGCGCGACTCCGCGCCCGAGGGGCCGCCGCTGACCGGCGCGTCCAGCATCTGCACGCCCTTGGCGGCGAACGCGCCATGAAGCCCTTTCACCATGCTCTGCGCGTTGGTGGACAGGTCGAAATACGCCGCGCCCTTCTTCACGCCTTCGATCAGGCCGTCGGCGCCTACGGCAACGCGCTCGACATCGGTCGGCTCCGGCAGCGAGGTGAAGATCACGTCGGATTTTTCGGCCAGCGCGCGCGGCGTCTCCGCCCATTCGGCGCCGGCCTGCAGATGATGGCTGGCGGATTGGCGATGCAGATCGTGTACGACGATCTTGTAGCCGGCTTTCTGGATGTTGGTGGCCATCTTGCCACCCATGGTGCCGAGTCCGATGAACCCGACGACGATATCGTTTGCCACTGTTCAGCTCCCCTTGTTGTCTTCGACCAGCACGGTGTAGGCCACCTGCGCGGCCGACATCGCCGCCGGCCAGCCGGCATAGAACGCCATATGAGTGATGACTTCAGTGATCTCTTCCTGGGTCACGCCGTTGTCGATCGCGCGCGTGAGATGCGAGACCAGTTGCTCCGGCCGGTAGGTCGCGACGAGTGCCGCGACCGTGATCAGGCTGCGGTCGCGCTTGGAGAGGCCCTTGCGCTCCCACAAATCGCCATAGACCACGTCGTTGGTGTAATCGACCAGCGCGGGCGTGAAATTCCTGATGCGGTCCCGCTTGGTTGACGGCGGCGCCTTGGCCATGTGCTGCTCCCTGATGTTGCTATCGGGCCGGTCGTGAGATGCCGGCCCATTATGGGTGGCGTTTTGTAACATCGCAGGGATAGAGTGTCGACGGAAGGACCACGAACCATGAGAGATGACAGCCATACGCTGACCAGCGATCGCATCAGCGCGACCGTTCTGGCGCATGGCGCGGAGCTCTGCTCGCTGAAAACCGCGGAAGGGCTGGAACTGCTCTGGCAGGCGGGGCCGGAATGGCCGCGGCATTCGCCGCTGCTGTTTCCGATCATCGGCGAGGTGAGAGGCGAGCAGATCCGCGTTCGCGGCAAGGTCTATTCGATGTTGCGCCATGGCGTCGCGCGGGACAACGATTTCACTTTCGTCGAGCGGTCGCCGGTGTGGTGCCGACTGGTGCAGACCGACACGCCGGAGACACGCGCGCGCTTCCCGTTCGTGTACCAGCTTACGTTGACCTACACGCTTCGCGACGCCGATCTCGAGATCGTGCTGGAGATCAAAAATCCCGGCGACGAGGTTCTGCCGTGCTCGATCGGCGGGCATCCCGCGCTGCAGTGGCCGCTCTCGCCGGGCCTGCCGAAGGAAAGTTATCGTCTGACCTTCTCCCATGACGAGCCGGCGCCGATCCGGCGCTTGAAGGATGGTCTGCTGCTGCCCGATCCCAGGCCAAGTCCGATCCGCGGGCAGGGTGCTCGATCTGTCCGAGCGGCTGTTCGACGAGGACGCCATCATTCTCGACAAGCTCGCCAGCACATCCCTGCGCTATGCCGCCGAAAAAGGTCCTGCGCTGGAAGTGTCATGGGAGGGCTTCCGCCAGCTCGGCATCTGGTCGAAGCCCGGCGGCGCGCCGTTCCTCTGCATCGAGCCATGGTACGGCTTCGCCAGCCCGATCGATTTCGACGGCGAGTTCACCGACAAGCCCGGCCTGATGCACATCCCGCCGGGCGAAGCGCGCGCTTTCTTCTACGGCATTGGTGTGTGCTAGCCGGCTCTGGCGAGCGCCGGCACGCGTCCGAGCAGGCGATCGAACACCTCGCGCAGAGCGCTTTCCGGATTCGACACGCCGGTGCGGCTGCGCCAGGCGACATAGCCGTCGGGGCGGACCAGCACCGCGCCGTCAGGCTCGATGCCGTAAGCTTTATGCCAGTTGCCGTCGGGATCGCTGATCTCGCTGTCCTTGCCGATGACATGCGCGACCAGCGGCGGCCATGCAATGGCGATGCCCTGTGCCGCGCGCGTCCATGTCTCGCCCTGCGCGCCCGCCATCAGCACGAAGCGCGGGCCGAACAGGTCGATGCTGGAAATCTCCTCATTGCCGCGCTTGAGCCAGACATGCGGCGCGCGGCAGCCGGGTCGCGCCGAGGGCACATATTCGGTGATGGTGTCCTCGAGCCGTACGGCCGGCGTGCCGTCGGGCACGACAGCCGTCGAGTCATAGGTCGCGCCGAAGATCAGGCCTTGCTCGGCCAGGAATTCCTGCCGCGGCAGCACGCCGGCCTTGTTTTCCGTGCGGCCCATCGACATCGCATTGGCAAGCGAGTTCTGGGTCGTGATGGTGCCGAGCGGTTGGCGTTCGCTGTGATAGCTGTCGAGCAGCGCTTCGTCGGCGCTGCCGCGCAGCACGGCCGCGATCTTCCAGGCGAGATTGTGCACGTCCTGCACGCCGGTGTTGAGGCCGAAGCCGCCGGTCGGCGGCATCTCATGGGCGGCATCGCCGGCAAGGAAAGCGTTGCCGACGCGATAGCGGTCGGAACGATCGCGGAGGCCTGCCACGGGCTGACGCCGAGCACGGTCACCGGAATATCCGGCACGCCGATGCCCTTGCGGATCAGGTTGACGCAGAACGCGTGCGTGAAATCTTCCGGCGTCCAGCCATATTTCGACGGGCTGTGAATCAGAAAGCCCCAGCGGTCGGTGCCGTTGATGGTGAGGAAGGTGCCGCGCAAGTCATCCAGCTCGACGAAATACAGTGCCGCCGGCCGGTCCTTGACCCATTGGGTGAGGTCGGCATGAAACAGGATGTTGACGCTGTCGTAGACCTTCTCGGTGCCTTCCATTTTGACGCCGAGCGCGCGCCGCACCTTGCTCTGCGCGCCCTCGGCCGCGATCAGGTAGCGCGCCTTGAATTTCGTTTCCTCGCCAGTGGTGCGATCGGTCAATGTGCCCGTGACGCCGTCGGCGGTTTGGCTGAACGATGTCAGCTCGGCGTTGAAGCGAAGTTCACCGGGGCTGGCGGCTTCCGCGAAGCGGCGGATCACCGGCTCGAGGTCATCCTGCGCGCACAAGCAATTCTTCACCGGCGTCATCGCCATGTTCTTCGCCAGCGCGCGGCCGGGCACGAGGCGATGGATCTCGCGGCCCGCCAGCGTTTCCGTCCAGACGATCAGGCCCGTGCCGGTTTGCGACAGCCCCGCCGCACGCACCGCTTCCTCGATGCCGCATTGCCGGAACATCTCCATGGTGCGGGCATTGATGCCGCGCGCCTTCGGCGTCAGCGCGGTGCCGGGATGACGCTCCACCATCAGCGACTTGACGCCGTGCTGCGACAGCAGCAGCGAGGCCATCAGGCCGACCGGGCCGCCGCCGGAAATCAGAACGGGGATATCGAGCATATCAGTTTCCCTTTCTTTCTTTGATTAGCCGATATCCATCGGCTTGCCGTGCGGCTCCCGGCGGAAGGCAAAGATCGCGATCAGCGCCGCTAATTCGCAGGCCGCGAGGAACAGGAACGCCGGCGCGACCGCGTCCGTGGTCGCCTTCGGCGAGACGAGGTCGTTGCTGCCCGCGATCAGCGCGAGGCAGACCGGTCCCATGATCTTGCCGATACCATTTGATGCCTGCGCCAGGCCGAAGGCGCGGCCGCCGAGCGACACCGGAAACACCTCGACCACGTAGGGCGAGATGTTGGAGAACATGCCGCTGTAGAACGCCGCGCCGAAGATGATCAGCACCACGAAGGCCGGATAGCCAAAGATGAACTCGCGATAGAACGCGAAGATCGCGAGCATGACCATGATCGAAACGGTCGTGCCGACCATCGCCGCGCCGCGGCGGCCGATATAGAGCGGCAGCACCGAGAACATCACGCGGCCGAGCAGCGAGGAGAGGCTGACGTAGACGAAGTAACCGGCCGCCTCGTGCGGTTTGATCTTGAGAAGCTGCGACAGGATGGTCGGGCCCCATAGCTGCACGCCATAGGTGGCGGTGGAGATGCCGACCCAGATCACGATCACCCACCAGAACCGCGACTGGTCGCTCAGAAGCTCGGCCATCGAGCCCGCCTTCTTCGTTGGCGGAGCTGCGCTGGGCAGAGAGATGCTGCTCTCGGCCACGCCGAGCAGTTTGGCCGCCTCGCGCCGCGCATCCTGGTTACGGCCGCGCGACAACAGCCAGCGCACCGACTCCGGCACGATGAGGAGGATCAGCAGCGAGGTGACAATCGGCGCGGCACCGGTGAAGGCGACGCCGCGCCATCCGATGACGGGCAACAGGCTTGCCGAAACCAACGCCGCGAACATGGTCCCCAGCGCCACCGGCACCACCATCATGCTGGAGACGAAGGTGCGGTAACGGGTCGGCGTGATCTCGACGATCAGCGGGTTCTGTGCGGTGGTCGCCGCCATCGAGCCGAAGCCGACGACGAAGCGCAGGAGGGAGAACTCGATCCAGGCGCCGTCGGGGATCAGTGCGATGCCGGCCGCGCCGAGCGCGAAGATGAAGCCGCCGCCCCAGATCATGCGCTTGCGCCCGACCATGTCGGCGAACGTGCCGCCGACCAGTGCGCCGGCGATGGCCCCGACGCCCGACGACAGCAGCATCAGCGCGCTCTGGCCGTAGGTGAGATGCCAGCCCGGCGCGAGCACCGAGACGAGATAGCCGACCAGGAAGAAGTCGTAGAACTCGAACATCTCCTGCATGACGATCAGCACGATCGTCGCGTAGTAGCGCGGCGTCAGGGAGGATTTCTCGATTGCGGTGAGCCAGTCCTGCGCGCCGTCTTTTGCGGCTGCGCTCGCGGTTCTGTCCTGTGTGCCGGCCGGCACGGCGCCGTGGGCGTCGAGCGTCACATCCGCCATCTGTTTCCCCCGGAACGCCCGACTGCCGCCGTCATGGCGCGGCGGTTCGGATGACGAGACGATCCGGCGTCAAGGCTAACACCGGTCGATCGATTGCGCACGCGTCAATTGCTCGAAAAGTCCACACCATGCGCATCGATGGCGTGTTCGCGCCGCGGCGATCAATAAACCGTGTGGGGGAATATGCTATTCCTTGCCCGTCCCGGCGCGGCTATATCAATCACATGCATGACGAAGCATCAGGGCTGAGACGACGCGATCTGCTTTCGCTGATTGGGGCGATGGCGGGCAGTGCGGCGATGTATCACGCGATGACGAGCCTCGGCTTCGCCTCGGAGTCACGCTACCAGGGCCCGATCAAGCTGGAAGGCGACGCGAAGGGCGCCTCCGTCCTGATCCTCGGCGCGGGACTTGCCGGCCTGACTGCGGCGCTGGAGCTGCGCAACGCCGGCTACAAGGTGCAGGTGCTCGAATACAACGCACGCGCAGGCGGCCGCAACTGGACCTTGCGCGGTGGTGACAGCTTTACCGAACTCGGAGGCTTCACGCAAAAATGCGAGTTCGAGGACGGGCTCTACATCAATCCCGGCCCGTGGCGGATTCCCTATCACCACCGCGCGCTGCTGGATTACTGCAAGCGGCTCAACGTTGCGCTGGAATCCTTCATCCAGCTCAATCACAACGCCTATCTGCACGCTGCGCGCGCCTTCAACGGTGCGCCGCAGCGCATCCGCGCCGTGAAAGCGGATTTCCAGGGCCAGATCGCCGAGCTGCTGGCCAAATCGACGCGGCAGGGCAAGCTCGACGAGGCCGTCACCAAGGAGGATCAGGAGATCCTGCTGCAGGCGCTGCGCTCCTGGGGCGCGCTCGACCGCAACTATAACTACAAGGCCAATCTGTTCTCCGCCGAAACGCGAGGCTATGCCACCGCGCCCGGCGGCGGGCTCGAGGCGATGCCCGTGCCGAGCGATCCCGTCGCGCTCAGCGACATTCTGAAGTCGCGCGTCTGGCGCTATCTGCAGAATTTCGCCAACTACAATTTCCAGACCACCATGTTCCAGCCGGTCGGCGGCATGGACATGATCGGCAAGGCGTTTGCGCGCGAGATCGGCGATCTCATCCGTTACAATTCGAAGGTGACGGGGATTACGCAGAATGATCGCGGCGTGAGCGTGAGTTACGTCGATACGGCGAATGCCGGCGACACGCAGACCGCGACCGCCGACTGGTGCGTCTGCACCATTCCGCTGTCGATCCTGAGCCAGCTGCCGCTTCAGGTCGGGACGGCGATGAAATCGGCGATCGACGCCGTGCCCTATGCCGGCGCGGTCAAGATCGGCCTGCAGTTCAAGCGCCGCTTCTGGGAAGAGGACGACGCCATCTATGGCGGCATCAGCTACACCGATTTGCCGATCCGCCAGATCGCCTATCCCAACACGGCGTTCAACCGGACCGGACGCGGCGTGCTGCTCGGCGCCTACCTGTTCGACGGCGCCAACGCCTACGAGTTCACGGCGATGCCGCCGGAAGAACGGGTCAAGCGCGCGGTCGAGTTCGGCGCCGCGATCCATCCGCAGTACAAGAGCGAATTCGAGAACGGCGTGGCGGTGGCCTGGCATCGCGTGCCTTTCACGCTCGGCTGCAGCGGCGACTGGTCGGAGGAGGGACGCACCCAGCACTACAAGAATCTCTGCCAGATCGACGGGCGCATCGTGCTTGCCGGCGAGCATGCCTCCGCGCTGCCGGCCTGGCAGGAGGGCGCAGTTCTGTCGGCGCTCGACGCCATCGCCCGGCTGCACCAGCGCGTGGTGAAGACATGAGGCGGGTCGTTTTTGCAAGCGTGCTGGCGCTGATGCCTGTTCTCGCGCATGCGCAGGAAAGCCAGCGCGTCTTCAGTTCGGGCTACCGCTTTGTCGAGATCAGCGGGGAAGAGCTGTTCAACAATGTCTGCCGCGGCTGTCATATGCCGGATGGCGCCGGCGCAAGCGGGGCAGGGACCTATCCCTCGCTGGCGAAGAATCCAAACCTGCAGTCGAGCGTCTATCCGATCACGCTGGTGGTCCGCGGCCAGCGCGCAATGCCGCCGTTCGGCGACATGATGAACGACGACCAGGTCGCTGCCGTCGTGAATTACGTGCGGACGCATTTCGGCAACAATTATCGCGACGCCGTGACGGCAAAGGATGTCAAGGACGCAAGAAAATAGGGGGCGAACATGATCAGGACGTTGCTGCTTGTCGCGGCTCTATCGATGGCCGGCGCGGCGCGCGCCGAAGTCATCAGGCATCCGATTCCGAATTCGGCCTTCCCGATCGCGCAGGCGGTCGAGGTCAAGGGTCCGGTCACGACGTATTATGTCAGCGGCCAGGTGCCGCCGGCCGTCAACAAGGACGCCGATCCGCAGAGTCTTGCGGCCTATGGCGACGTCACAACCCAGACCGTCGGCGTGCTCACCCGCATCAAGGCAATTCTCGAAGGGCTTGGCCTGACCATGGCCGACGTCGTCAAGATGCAGGTGTTTCTGGTGCACAGCCCGTCGGCGCCGATGGATTTCGGGGCCTTCATGAAGGGCTATACGCAATTTTTCAGCCAGCCCAACCTGCCGGCGCGCTCGGTGCTCGGCGTCGCCTCGCTCGCCAATCCCGGCTTTCTGGTCGAGATCGAGGTGATTGCGGTGAAGGATGCGAAATAGGGTGAGGTGATAGTCGCTACACGACGAGCATCAACGCTTGCCCAACGGCAGGCGGCCTGTTGGAATGATCCGAACGAAACGGGAGACCGATATGAACGCACGCGTCTACGGCATGGTCCTGGTTTCCGCAGGCTTGCTTGCGCTTCCCGTCCGCGCCGACAGTCTCACGCCGGACCAGCAACGCGCGCACGACATCTACAAAGAGCTGGTCGAGATCGATACCACGACCGCGACCGGCGATACCAAGGCGGCGGCAGAGGCGATGGCGGCGCGGCTGAAGGCGGCGGGCTTCGGAGACGCCGACGTCCAGGTGTTCTCGCCCGCGCCGCGCAAGGGCAATCTGGTCGCCCGCCTGCATGGCAGCGGCGCGCGCAAGCCGATCCTGCTGGTCGCACATCTCGACGTGGTGCCGGCGCTACGCTCGGACTGGACGGTCGATCCGTTCAAGCTGACCGAGCAGGACGGCTTTTATTACGCG
The DNA here is from genome assembly GCA_963732085.1 of uncultured Alphaproteobacteria bacterium. Lineage (GTDB taxonomy): Bacteria > Pseudomonadota > Alphaproteobacteria > Rhizobiales > Xanthobacteraceae > Bradyrhizobium. The sequence goes on from CAVSYJ010000007.1 coordinate 394,281, forward strand.
CGAGGTTCGAGTGACGACAAATATATGGCCTCGTCGTTCATCGCCAATCTGATCCGCTACAGGAACGAGGGCTACAAGCCGGATCGCGATATCATCGTCGCGCTGGAGACCGACGAGGAAATCCTCGATCACGACGCGCTCGGTATCCAGTGGTTGCTCAAGAACCATCGCGACCTGATCGACGCGGAGTTCGCGCTGAACGAAGGCGGCGGCGTCGGGCTGAAGGACGGCAAGGCGATCCGCAATTCGATCCAGACCAGCGAGAAGGTCTCGATCAGCTTTCAGCTGGAGGTCAAGAACTCCGGCGGCCACTCCTCGGTGCCGCGCAAGGACAATGCGATCTATCGGCTTGCCGACGGGCTGTCGCGGCTGGCGAAGTTCGATTTTCCGCTGCACCTCAACGACACCACGCGCGCCTTCTTCGAGCGCTCCGCGCAGTTCGAGAGCGGACAGATGGCGGCCGACATGAAGGCGGTCGTCGCCGAGAAGCCCGATCCCGAGGCGCTCGCCCGTCTTGGCAATTATGCGGGCTACAACGCGCAACTGCGCACCACTTGCGTCGCGACCATGCTGCAGGGCGGTCACGCCGTGAACGCACTGCCGCAGCTTGCGACCGCCAAGGTCAATTGCCGGGTGATGCCGGGTGAACCGATCGAGGAGATCAAGGCGACGCTGGTGCGGGTGCTGGCCGACGACCAGATCGCGGTGACGCAGGAGGGCGAGGCGGTGCTGAGCGAGCCGTCGAAGCTGAGCGAGGAGATCGTCGGCGCGATCGAGAAGCTGTCGCACGAGACCTGGCCGGACGCGGTGGTGCTGCCAGTCATGAGCGCGGGCGCCACCGACGGCAGCTATTTGCGCAACGCCGGCATCCCGACCTACGGCCATTCCGGCATGGCCAACGACGTCAACGACATCCGTGCCCACGGCAAGGACGAGCGGGTGCCGGTGAAGTCGTTCTACCAGGGCAATGAATATCTCTACCGTCTGGTGAAGATGCTGTCGGGCGGGAATTAGCCGGTCGCCCGCCAATGTCGGGCGAGGGACGTTCGCGGGAATGGAATCCTCGATCGATATTGCGTGCGCAGCGACTACATTCGCAGCGATCCGATCGGGCTGTCCGAACACGAATAGCACACGAGCTTCAGCTGTTCGCTATCGTGTGTCCCTGTTTCGATTCTGTGCGGTGACCCGAAATTTCCCCCCGTTCAGCATGCCGGTGCAATACCACCAGGATCGTCCTCGGTCCCAGCCCAGGAACATTTTGGTTTCTACGCATTGTGCGTAGTCCCGGTGGGTGAGTGTGTCTTTGCAGGTTGCCGAAAAAACCGAGTAGTACCCGGCCGATTCGCTGCATCCAACCCAGGGGTCCTTGCCGTGTCTGAAGCTTAATTCGCAACCATCGTTGCAACTGCTGGCCTCTCTCTCGAGCTTGGCAAGCTTCCACATGACCGAACCCGCCGCATACGACGGCGTCCCGGTCGCCGTTCGAGTGGCTCGCGATGTCCGGCCTCGGTGTACCACCCGACCGGACCCTTGTGGCGTTACCTCCGGCCGTTGCGGCCTTGCCACTTGCCTCGGCGCTTCGACCGTGACGTTGGGAAGCTGGGTGCCGGAGCCCGTTGCGGTTTGTGACATTGCCGTACCACTCAGGCTGCTCAGCAATGCGGTTGACAGGATAGCGATAACTGAGGGCGCGACGAAGCCCGACGATCTCATGACGATCTCCCGTCAAATCCAGCAGGACGTTTCGTCCCGATGCATGCACGATACCATGCATATTCAGCCGACGAAATTCCGAATTTCGCCACCGGGTGGCGCAACGGTATCCGGCGATGATTCGCCGTCGACATGGTGGCCGGCAGAACGCTGAGGCTCCGCTTCATGCCATGCGATGTCTGCTTCTGGCCCCAAAGCGGACTTCGTCGGGTCATGCAACGTCCGCTTCCCGCGCTAAAGCGCAGCTTGCCCTGTTGAGTTGCGCTCCCCAAGAGTGTTGCCGCCACGACACGACGGGCAAAACACCACTTCCGTCAATCAGAAGTTTTTCCGAATGTCCAGTCCTTCTGATAAAAATAAATATGTTTACGTAAATCGTAAATCGTGGTTTAAATGCGCCATCCCGCCTCGACACGAGGGACGTTCGGCCATTCGTCACCAGACGTGAGGCGGGTTGCGATGGACGCGGTCGTGCCGCAAGACGTGCGGCGCAGTCGCGTACGGTCAAGCCGTGTGGTCCTGATTTCCCGATGCTGGAATCAAGTCTGCCGATCTCAAGTCGGAGGACGACGGGGGCTAGAAAGCCCGGTACCCCGGGGAGAGCGCGGAGTAAGCCGTAAAGCCATTGCGCAGGGAGTGCCGTGCGATTTCGGCCCTACCTGACGACTTGTGGGCATTCTTCCTTTTCAGCCCACGAGGCTTGCGGGTGCGGTTGAGCGCCCGGCACTCCCTGCGCCCTCAGTTTCGAGGGAGCGACCAGAATATGCATCACCCGGACGCAAATCACGCCGCGGGAATGCTGACGCTTGTTTATCCCGATGTCGTCGTCCGGCTTGGTCCGCGCCCTTGTCACGGCGCGCGGTCCACGCGAATATCGCCTTCGATCGGCGGGGCTCGATGACGCCGAAAGCAAAAGATCGACCACAGGGAGGATCAAGCATGCTTCGTGCTCTCCGTCTTCGTCATGCCGCGATCGCCGGCCTCGCGCTCCTTGCCGTCGCCGCCGAGGTGCGCGCCGAAGGGCCCGTCACCGCAAACCCGACCGCGGCAGGCCTCTCGAGCGAAGGCGTTGCCCGCATCGATGCGTATCTGCGGAACGAGGTCGACACCAGCAAGATTCCCGGCGCGGTCCTGCTGATCCGGCGCAACGGACAGACCGCCTATTTCAAGAGTTTCGGCGTGCGCGATCCCGCGACCAAGGCGCCGATGACGCCGGACACCATCTTCCGCATCTATTCGATGTCGAAGCCGATCACGACGGTGGCGGCGATGATGCTGGTCGAGGACGGCAAGCTGCAGCTCGACGATCCCCTGTCCAAATTCATTCCCGAGTTCAAGGACGTGAAGGTCGGCCTGCAGAGCACGGGCGAGGACGGCAAGCCGCAACTCGACCTCGTTCCGGCCAAACGTCCGATCACCATCCAGGATCTGATGCGCCACACCTCGGGGCTGACCTACGGCTTCTTCGGCGAGGGGCTGGTCAAGAAGGCCTATGTCGACGCCAATCTCGGTGCCGACGATCCCAGCCTTGCGGAGTTCACCGAGCGGCTCGCGAAATTGCCGCTGGCCTATCAGCCCGGCACCACTTGGGACTACAGCCAGTCGGTCGACGTGCTTGGCCGTGTGATCGAGGTCGTGTCCGGCAAATCGCTCTATCAGTTCGAGAAGGAACGGCTGCTCGATCCGCTCGGCATGAGGGATACCAGCTTCTATGTCACCGACGACGCCAAGAAGCCGCTGGTGGCCGAGCCGCTTGCAAACGACCGCAAGATCGGCGCCGGCGCCGAGATGGGTGATCCCCGCGTCGTGCACAAGATGGAATCCGGCGGCGGCGGCATGGTGTCGACCATCGACGATTACGCGCGCTTTGCGCAGATGATCCTCAATGGCGGCATCCTCGACGGCAAACGCTATCTCAGCCCGAAGACGGTGGCCTATATGGGCGCCAACCATGTCGGGCCGGGCTCAGGCGTGGTGCCCGGGCCGTATTATTTGCCGGGTCCCGGCTTCGGCTTCGGGCTCGGCTTTGCGGTGCGCACCGAGGTCGGCGTCGTTCCCTATGAAGGTTCGGTCGGCGAGATGAACTGGTCGGGCGCCGGCGGCACCACCTTTTGGGTCGACCGGCAAGGAGAACATGATCGTCGTCTTCATGGCGCAGACGATCAGCCAGCGCGGGCGGATCCGCACCACGCTGAAGAACCTGGTCTACGGCGCCTTCGAAAAGTGAGGTTCCCGGTAACCTTGACCGTGTTCGCCACTGGACCTGAACCGCAGGGCTCCTAAATAGACCAAGGAGGGGAGCGTCGTTTTTAAGTCTTTCAGGAGGCCGCATGGTCCCCAGAAGCCTGGTTCCCGCAATGTTTGCCGTCGCGCTGCTCGCGTCCGGCAGCGCGTTGGCGGCCGACTATCGTCCGGGCGATTTCCTGAACCTCGACCTGTCGAAAGCCGTGTTTTCCAGGACGCCGCTCGGCCCGCCGGCGGAATTTGCGCCCGTCGCCGTCGAGGCCAAGAGCGACATCAAGGGCGATCGCGGCAGCGAACCCGCCTGGGCGCGCAACGATCTCAAACTCGAGCCGAAGCGAGTTCCGATCCGCACCGTCAGGGCGGCGCAACCGCACCGGCCGACCCATGTCGCAAGCGTGAAGCGGCATGGCGCCGCGCGCGTGAGGCTCGCCCACCGTCACGGCGATCCGCTCAACGCGCAGGCGATGGACACGCGCGTCCAGAGCTGGCCTTGCAGGTCCGGCGGCGGCATCTGCGACTGGAAGCGATAGCCAAACGTTCACACAAGCCGGTCCTGCAGCAGTGGCCTGTGGTATCGACCGCCGCTGTCGTATCGTGTGCTGGCAACTGGCGCGGGCTTGATCTGATCCCGTCCTTGCGGGCAAACTGTTGAAACCGTCGCCTCCAAACCATCCCATAACAACGCGCGTTTCGTTTCGTCGTGCGCATGGCGGCGCCAAAGTTTCAGGGAGTTCTCATGGAATACTTCACCACCCAGGGCATCCGGATGCCGCGGCTCGGCTTCGGCACCTTCCGCATGCAGGGCGACGTCTGCCGCGCCGCGGTCGAGAGTGCCCTTGCGCTCGGCTATCGCCATATCGACACCGCGGAGATGTACGCCAACGAGGAGGAGGTTGGGGCTGCGATCGCCGCGAGCGGCATTCCGCGCGGCGAGCTGCATGTGACGACCAAGGTCTGGAACGAAAATCTCGCGCCCGACGCGATGCGCCGCGCCTTCGACGCCAGCCTGAAGAAGCTCAGGCTCGACGTCCTCGATCTCTATCTCGTGCATTGGCCGAAGCCCGGCATGCACCTGCCGTCGATGTGCGAGACGCTGATAAAGCTGAAGGAGGAGGGACGCACGCGCGCCATCGGCGTCGCCAATTTCAACATCGCGCTGCTGCGCACCGTGGTCGAGGAGATCAAGGCGCCGATCGCCTGCAACCAGATCGAATATCACGTGATGCTCGACCAGACCAAGATCAAGAAATACATGGACGCGCACAGGATCCCGCTCGTCGCCTATGCCCCGCTCGCGAAGGGCAACGCGCGCCTCCGACGAGACGCTGATCGCGATCGGCAGGAAGCATGGCGCCAGCTGCGGCTCAGGTCGCGCTGAAATGGCTGCTCGACCAGGACGGCGTCGGCGCGATTCCGAAAGCCTCGCGCCGTGAGAGCCAGCAGGCCAATCTCGACGCGCTCAAGATCGGGCTCGACGACGACGACCGCAAGAAGATCGCCGGCCTGCCGAAGAACAAGCGGTTTGTCGATCCGGGCTTCTCGCCGGCGTGGGATTGCAGCATCGAAGACCTCTCCCTTGGGATGGCTTCGAGCGAAGCGAGAAACCGTGGGGTTTTCAAGGAAAGTACGCGGCTCGCATCTGACGAACTGCCCCCCTCACAAGGGGGAGGCGTGCCGCGGCGCGTGGCAGTTCGCTTGTACAAGCACGCAAGCGAATGGCCCCTTGCGGGGCCATTGCCGTGTCGACCTTGGTTTCTTAGTAGCGGCCGCGCTCCTTGATCACGACGCGGTCGTGATCCGGTGACGCCAGCCCTCATGCCAGCCGCGATCCCGACGGACCTCGGCGCGTGCGCCGTGCCAGTCGTGATGATAGCCGCCGTGCTTGATGACGACGGTCTCGGCGCTGGCAATGGTGGGCGCCGCAACCGCGATCGCTGCGAGCGCCGCGATGACATAACCAAACTTCTTCATGATGTCCTCCTCACTGATATGTGCGGATTAAACCTGCAGTGAGAAGGAACGTTCCGACGGAACCTGAAGAGAATTCTGAACAGGCGTTCAGCAACCACGCGTCAGACGCGATTGCCGCATGTCGGCTCGCGCGCCGCTACTCCACGATCGCCTGATAGACCAGCGCGTTGATCTTCTGCCGATAGTGCCAGCGGATCGGGCCGGGCGCGGCCGACAGATAGACCACCACCAGTTCTTCCTTCGGGTCGGCCCACCAGTCGGTGCCGCTGGCGCCGGGCCAGGAGAACTGCCCGACCGAGCCCATCATCCTGACCACGCCGGGCGTGGTGCGCACCGCCAGTCCCAGGCCAAAGCCGTAATCGGCGCGGGTCGGGTCGGCGTTGCCGACCAGGTTCTTGATGTTCGGTCCGAGCTGGTCGGACAGCATGTAGGCCACCGTGCGCGAGCCGAGCAGGCGGGCTTCGCCGAAGCGGCCGCCGTTCATCAGCATCGAGGCGAAGCGCAGATAGTCGGAGGCGGTGGAGGCCGCGCAGCCGCCGCCGCATTCGAACTTGATCGGCTGCGTCAGTTCCGGGCTGCGTGCCTGCGGCTTGCCGGTGTCGGGATCCGTAGGCAACGGCTTGGCATAGCGCGCGGCCTTGTCGGGCGAGACCGCAAAGCCGGTGTCGGTCATTCCGAGCGGGCGCCCAGAGATTGGCCTGCAGATATTGGCCGAGCGATTGTCCGCTGATCTTCTCGATGGTCAGTCCGAGCACGTCGAGGCCGAAGCCGTAGTCCCAGACGGTCGCGGGCTGCCAGAGCAGCGGCAGCGAGGCGAGCTTGTCCATGAAGGCCGCGCCGTCATAGTCGCGCGCGGCGTCGCCGCTGCCGGCCGGATACATCTTGTGCACGATGCTGTTGCCGCGTCCGCCATAGATCAGGCCGGAGGTGTGGCGCATCAGATCCTGGATGGTGATCTGGCGATTGGCGGGGACGGTGTCCGCGGTCGGCTCGCCATTGTCGCGCACCGCGACCTTCATGTTGGCGAACTTCGGAAAATATTTCGACAGGGGATCGTCGATCAGAAGCTTGCCCTGCTCGTACAGCAACAGCGCGCCTACGGTCGGTCATCGGCTTGGTCATGGAGGCGATGTTGAAGATGGTGTCGGTGGTCATGGCGACGTTGGCCGCCTTGTCGCGGAAGCCATAGGCGTCGAGCTTCACGAGCTTGCCGTGACGGGCGATCGCGATGACCGCGCCGGGAATCCGCCCCGCATCGATGTCCGCCTTCAGCACGCTGTCGATCCGCGCCAGCCGCTCGCTGGAGAACCCGACCTCCTCGGGCTTGGCACGGGGCAGAGGATCTTCGGCAAAGGCGGCGCCGGAAGCAAACAGCCAAAGTGCGCCTGCGAACAATCGCATCGATTTCATGAGTGTCTCCCGTTCTGGCCGTTGTCCGGCCCCGTTATTTCTTCGCGCAACGTAAAGCAGCGCGACAGGCGAGGCCAGCGCGCCGATCCTTCGTTTTTGGCAGCTCACCCGCGCCGATCGCGCGGGCCTGCTTGCCTAACACCGGAAGCTCGCGCATCATCCCTGCACAAAAAGCCATAGGGGGAGCATCATGTCCGCATTGTCACGCCGCCATTTCCTTGCGCTATCGACTTCGGCCGCTGCCGCCAGCCTCGCGGGTCCAGCAAGCGCCGCGATGGGACCGAACGACAAGTTCGATCTGGTGATCCGTGGCGGCGAGGTGCTCGATCCCAGCCAGTCGCTGCGCGCCAAGCGCGACGTCGGCATTCGCTGGGGCGTGGTCGAGGCGGTTGCAGGAACAGATCCCCGCCGAACGCGCGCTGAAGAGCATCGACGCCTCAGGCAAGCTCGTGATGCCCGGCCTCGTCGATTTGCATTGCCACGTCTATCCCTATGGCTCCGCGATCGGCATTCCCGCCGACGAACTGGTGCAATTCCAGGGCACCACGACGGTGGTCTCTGCGGGCGATGCCGGCGTCAACAATCTCGCGGCGCTGCGCCGTTTCATCGTCGCGCAGACGCGGGCGCGGATGTACGCCTTCGTCCATATCGCCAACAACGGCCTGTCGGCCTTCCCCGTCGCCGAGCTCTACAACATCGACAACGCGCAGACCGAAGCTTGCGCCATGGCGCTCGCCGAAAACCCGGACTTCCTGATCGGGGTCAAGGTGCGGATGTCGGAGAACGTCATCTTCAAGCACGGGCTCGAGCCGCTGAAGCGCGGCATCCAGGCTTGCGAGATGTGCGGCTGGCCGGCCAAAATGATGGTGCATATCGGCGGCGTCGAGACCAAGGAGCTGATGTCGCAAATCCTCGATCTGTTGCGGCCCGGCGACGTGCTGACGCACGCCTATTCCGGCTTCCCCAACATGTCGAACGTCTTCACCAACATCGTGCAGGACGGCAAGCTGCTGCCGGCGGCGCTGGCGGCCAAGCAGCGCGGCGTCATCTTCGACGTCGGCCATGGCGGCGGCAGCTTCGATTTCACGGTGGCCGAGGTCGCGATCCCCGGCGGCTGCACGCCGGACACGCTATCGTCCGACATCCACGTGTTCTCCGGCAACTCGCCCGGCATCCCTTTCCTGCCCAATGTCATGAGCAAGTTCATGGCGATGGGGTTCACACTGGAACAGGTGGTGTCGATGGCGACCATCGCGCCGGCGAAGATCATCAACCGCGCGCCGAAGATCGGCACCCTGCAAATCGGCGCGCCCGGCGACGTCACCATCATGGAGCTGGTGGAGGGGCCGGTGAGCTTCGTCGACACCCGCAACAACAAGCGCGACGGCAAGGCGTATCTGAAGCCGTTCCAGACCGTCATCAACGGCGTGCCGTTCGGCCGGCCCTATCAGGCGCCGTTCGCGGTGAGGTGAAGGTCAGCTCTGCGCGCGCCGCTCGACATTGGCGATGCGCACGGGCACGCCGAACTCCTTGCGGCAGACGTCGGCGAGCACGGCGACGCCCTCGCGGATCTGCTGCTCGGAGGGGCTTGCGAAACAAAGCCGCAGCCGGCTGCCGGAATACGCCTTGTGCGTCGACCATTCCGGCCCCGGATTGATCGCGACGCCGGCCGCGAGTGCTGCCTGATAAAGTTTCAGCGTATCGACATTGTCGGGCAGCTTCACCCACAGGAAAATGCCGCCCTTGGGATCCTCGAATTCGGCTGACGTGCCGAACTGCTCGTTGAGCGCCTCCATCAGGGTGTCGAGCTTCTTGCGCAGGCCGCGCGTCAGTTTCGGCACGTGAGTTTCAAAATGCGGCGCGCAATATTCCGACAGCACCATCTGCTCCAGCGCGCCGGAGCCGGCGTCGGTCTTCAACGCCAGCATGCGCGACATCATTTCCCAGGGCGCGACGATGAAGCCGACGCGAAGCGCCGGCGCGATCGATTTGGAGAACGAGCCGATATGGATCACGCCGCCGTTCTTTGCCATGGCGTAGATTGCCGGCGGCCGCTTGCCGTCCCAGATCAGGTCGGCATAGCAATCGTCCTCGAACACAGGCACGCCGTAGTCCTGCGACAGTTTGAGCAGCTCGGCGCGGCGCGCTTCCGGCATGATGGTGCCGGTCGGGTTCTGCACGGTCGGAATGGTGTAGATGTATTTCGGCCTGACCCCTTGGCCTTGAGCTCGGCCAGCTTTGACGCCAGCACGTCCATCCGCATGCCCTCGCCATCGAGGGGGATGCCGATTGCGCTGACGCCGAGCCGTGTCAGCCGGTTCAGCGCGCCCTGATAGGTCTCCTGCTCGACGATCACGGTGTCGCCGCGCGCCAGCAGGCTCTGGTTGACGAGATCGAGCGCCTGCAGCGAGCCGGACACGATCATGAGGTCATCGGCGGTGCAGGAGATACCGGCATCGCGCTTCAATTTCGCCGTAAGAAATTCGCGCAAAGGCTTGTAGCCCTGCGGGCCGTTGGCAAGGCCGTAGGTCGCAAGCGTCTTGCCCTCGCGCTTGAGCACGGCATTGACCGCATCGATCAGGCCGTCGACCGGCACCTGGTCGGGGTCGTTATTGCCGCCGATGAAGCTGTATTTGGCAAGTCCCGTCCACCTCGCCGCGGGCGCGGGCAGGCCCGCCGGCAACAGTGGTGCGAAGTCGAACGTGGCGGCGGTCATGAGCGGCGTCTCCCTTGTTCTTTCTTGGTCGCAATCCTAGACAAGTACAGCGAGGATCGCCAGCCGCGCTGCGGCAATGGCGCCGTTCAGGCTTGCATAAGGGTGCTAGCATAGGGCCCCAAGTCCGGCTAAGGCATCCCGGTATACAACAAGAGACGTTTCAGGCATGGCGGATTCGGTTCAGGACGTGTTGCAGGCCTTTGCCCGCGGCGAACTCGTCGTCGTCACCGACGACGACGATCGCGAGGGCGAAGGCGATCTGATCGTGGCGGCCTCGCTCTGCACGCCGGAAAAGATGGCGTTCATCATACGTCACACCTCCGGCATCGTCTGCGCGCCGATCACCACCGACGACGCGCGGCGGCTGCGGCTCGACCCGATGGTCGCGCACAACGATTCCGCCCATACCACGGCCTTCACCGTCTCGATCGACTACAAGCCCGACGGCGGCACCGGCATCTCGGCCGAGGAGCGCGCCTCCTGCTGCCGTGCGCTGGCCAATCCGAACGCCGGCGCCAATGACTTCGCCCGTCCGGGCCACATCTTCCCGCTGATCGCGCGCGACGGCGGCGTTCTGCTCCGCTCCGGACATACCGAGGCCGCGGTCGACCTCTGCAAGCTGTCGGGCCTGCCGCCGGTCGGCGTCATCTCGGAACTGATGAACGACGACGGCACCGTGACGAAGGGCGAGCAGGTGGCGCGCTTCGCCGCCGCCAACAAGCTCAAGCATGTCACCATTGCCGATCTGATCGCCTACCGCCAGGCACGCGAGAAGCTGATCGAGCGCGTGTCGACCTTCACCACGGAAAGTCCGATCGGCACGCTGCAGGGCTATGCCTACCGTTCGCCGTTCGACGAGATCGCCCACGCCGCCTTCGTCTATAACGGCATCGGCGACGGACGGAACGTGCTGACGCGCCTCCACAAGCCGAACATCGTCAAGGATATCTTCACCGGCCAGGCGCGCATGCAGTTGGTGCTCACCCATTTCAAGCGCGCGGGGCGCGGCGTGCTGGTCTATCTGCGCGACGGCGCCGCAGGTGTGCCGGTGGAACCGATGGTTCAAACCAAGTCCGCGGAAGCCGATCGCAACAAGCAATGGCGCGAGGTCGGCGTCGGTGCGCAGATCCTGCGGGATCTCGGCATCACCTCGATCGTCAATCTCACCTCGTCGGTGCATGACTACAAGGGACTATCCGGCTTCGGCATCGAGATCGTCTCCAACGAACGGCTTGAAGGCTGACCTTCCACGATTTAACTTGAAGAGGCCGCGCTTGATGCGCGCGGCCGTTACGCGAAAGGATTTTTCATGAGCGTGCGCCCCCAGACCAAGGACAAGCCGGCGGCGGCTTCTTTCCAGTGGGACGATCCGTTCCTGCTCGACGACCAGCTTACCGAAGATGAGCGCCTGATCCGCGACACCGCGCGGGCCTATGCGCAGGACAAGCTGTCGCCTCGCGTCATCAAGGCCTATCTCGAGGAGAAGACCGACCGCGAGATCTTCAACGAGATGGGCGAGCTCGGCCTGATCGGCGTAACGCTGCCCGAAGAATATGGCTGCGCCAATGCGAGCTATGTCGCTTACGGCCTGGTGGCGCGCGAGATCGAGCGCGTCGACAGCGGCTATCGCTCGATGAATTCGGTGCAGACCTCGCTGGTGATGTATCCGATCTATGCCTATGGCGACGAGAGCCAGCGCAAGAAATATTTGCCGAAGCTCGCGACCGGCGAGTGGGTCGGCTGCTTCGGCCTGACCGAGCCCGATGCCGGTTCCGATCCGGGCGGCATGAAGACCCGCGTGGAGAAGGTGTCTGACGGTTACAGGCTGAACGGCGCCAAGATGTGGATTTCGAACGCGCCGATCGCCGACGTGTTCGTGGTCTGGGCCAAGTCGGCCGCGCATGACAACCAGATCCGCGGTTTCATCCTCGAGAAGGGCATGAAGGGCCTCTCCGCGCCGAAGATCGGCGGCAAGCTTCAGCTTGCGCGCCTCCATTACCGGCGAGATCGTGATGGACAACGTCGTGGTGCCCGAAAGCGCGCTGTTGCCGAACGTGTCCGGCCTCAAAGGGCCGTTCGGTTGCCTCAACCGCGCCCGTTACGGCATCTCCTGGGGCGCGATGGGCGCCGCCGAAGACTGCATGCATCGGGCGCGGCAATACACGCTCGACCGCAAGCAGTTCAACCGGCCACTGGCGGCCACGCAACTCGTGCAGAAGAAGCTCGCGGACATGGAGACCGAGATCGCGTTGGGCTTGCAGGCCTCGTTGCGCGTCGGGCGACTGATGGATGAAGGCAAGATGGCGCCGGAGATGATTTCGATCGTCAAGCGCAACAATTGCGGCAAGGCGCTCGACATCGCCCGCATGGCGCGCGACATGCACGGGGGCAACGGCATCCAGATCGAGTATCACGTGATGCGCCACGCCGCGAATTTGGAGACCGTGAACACCTATGAGGGCACCCACGACGTCCACGCGCTGATCCTCGGCCGCGCCATTACGGGCATCCAGGCGTTTTCGTAAAGGTCCGCGCGATCACTGTCCAAGTCGTCATGGCCGGGCATAGCCGTCCGAAGGACGGCGTCGCTTCGCTCCGCCTATGTCCCGGCCATCCACGTCTTGGACGTCGGAAAGAAGACGTGGATGCCCGGCTCAAGGCCGGGCATGACGAAGGAAAGAGTTGAGCCATGGCCGACGACGACATCCCGTTCAATCGCAACTTCCCGCTCAAACCCGGTGCCGTCGAGGAGGCGCGGCCGGGCGTGCGCCGCGTGCTCTGCGACAATCCGAGCCCGTTCACCTTCACCGGCACGGTCAGCTACATCTTAGGGAAAGGCAAGGTCGCGATCATCGATCCCGGTCCGGACAGCGCCGCGCATGCGGATGCGTTGTTGAATGCCGTGCGCGGCGAGACCGTGACGCACGTCTTCGTCACACACACCCATCGCGACCATTCGCCGAACACCGCGCGCATCAAGGCCGCGACCGGCGCCACCGTCTATGCCGAGGGGCCGCACCGCGCCTCGCGGCCACGCTATGAGAGCGAGAAGCACAATCCGGAATCCGGCGCCGACCGCGATTTCAGGCCGGATATCGCGGTCAAAAGCGGCGACGTGATCGAAGGCGCGGGCTGGAAGCTGGAGGCGGTCGCAACGCCCGGCCATACGGCTAACCACATGGCATTCGCCTGGCCGGAGCGGAAGATCAGTTTCGTCGGCGATCATGTCATGGGGTGGTCGACCTCGATCGTGGCGCCGCCCGATGGATCGATGGTCGACTATATGGCTTCATTGGATCGCCTCGCGGCCCGCTCGGAGGATCTGTATTTCTGCGGTCATGGTCCGGAAATCCCGGAAGGGCCGCGGTATGTGCGTTTCCTGATCCGGCATCGCCAGGCGCGCGAGGCCTCGATCCTGCACCGCCTCGCCAAGGGCGAGTCCGACATCCCCAACATGGTGCGCGCGATCTATATCGGCATCGACCCGCGGCTGATGACGGCGGCCGGCTTTTCCGTGCTGGCGCATCTCGAAGACCTCGTCGCGCGCGGCGTGGTCGCCACCGATGGCGATCCGGTCATTGATGGGACGTATCGGCTGGCCGCGTCCTAGCTCGTCATTGCGAGCGAAGCGAAGCGATCAGCGTGTATCCGCATGAGCGCAGCGACATGCGGGTCACCCGGGTATCGCTTCGCTCCCCGAGCTCGCCGTAATGACGAATTGCGGGAGATTCCGGGTCCGCGCTAAGGCGCGTCCCGGAATGACGTGCTTTCGCACGTCATTTTTTCACCGTCTTCGCCGGCGCTTTCACAGGCGGCGGCGGGATTTTCTTGGCGGGCTTCAGCGCGTCGGCTTCGGCGGCCGTGCTGAGGTCATCGATAAACTTCGTCACGCGCGTGGCGTTGGAGCCGAGGTCGCTTTCGAAATAGCGCGAGGAGGAGCGGATATCGACCCGCGACTCGTCGCCATCCGGCATCACGCGGATCGACACATCCTCGCGAAAGCCCATGATCGGCGTGCGCGCCACGGCCTCGATGCGGCCGATCCGGCGCGGCGGCTGCGGCGGTCGCTCGTCGATCACGAGCCATTTGCGCTTGGTGACCAGCGCGAGCGCGAGCCCGTAGGCGCGCTCGGCCGGAATCTCGACCTGGATCGGCTCGATGTCGGGATAGGCCTGGCGCTGCTGCTCGGCGGAATAGAGGCCGGCATAGACCGCAGTGTTGGCGCCGTCGCTGGCGCGGAGCCGAGCCAGCGCCTCGAAGCGCGGCGGATCGATCGGATCGGTGGTGATGTCGTGGATCGCCGGCAGCTTCCGGTACTGCAAGGCGAGGTAAGCCGGATAGGCGAGCACGACCGCATCGATCACGAAGGCGAGCAGGATGCGCGCCATGCCGCGCGTGCCGTTCTGCCAGATGGCGGCAAACCCTGCGAGCCCGATCAGGATCGAGAGCGCGGCGCAGCCGAGCGCGCCGAAGAAGGTCGCGATCGCGGGCTTCATCTCCAGGAAGCCGAAGCGGACGATCAGGATCGAGACAACCACCGCGATGACCGAGAACACCGCAAGGTTGCGGGCCCAGGTGGCGAGGCCGGAGACCGGTTCCGACTGATAGGGAGCAGAGAACCTGCGGGCCATTGGCGAATAGGTCTATGGGGTTGTGGTTGGCAGGGCGAAAAGCGCCCCGGCGCCTATTGGCAGACCACGGTGTTGCGGCAAATTCAAGGGACTTTAGGAGCGAATGGCGAGTGGCGAATGGCGAATAGGTACAGAACCTTCCCCATTCGCCATTCGCATCCCTACGCCGCCGCGTTCGGGAAGCGGTAGCTCTTGAACTGCTCGCGTAGCGCGGTCTTGAGGATTTTGCCGGTCGCCGTGTGCGGAATGCCCTCGACGAAGGCGACGTCGTCGGGCATCCACCATTTGGCGATCTTGCCGTCCATGAACTTCAGGATCTCCTCGCGCGTTGCCTTCTGGCCCTGCTTGAGCTGCACGATCAGCAGCGGACGCTCATCCCATTTGGGATGATAGATGCCGATCACGGCGGCTTCCGCCACCGCGGGATGGCCGACCGCGAGGTTCTCCAGATCGATCGAGGAAATCCACTCGCCGCCGGACTTGATCACGTCCTTGGAGCGGTCGGTGATCCGCATATAGCCGTGCTTGTCGATGGTGGCGACGTCGCCGGTGTCGAAATAGCCATCGTCGTCGAGGATGTTGGCGTCGACCCGGAAATAGGCCTTGGCGACCGCGGGCCCGGAGACCTTGAGCCGGCCGAACGTCTTGCCGTCCCATGGCAGCTCCTTGCCGGCGTCGTCGGTGATCTTCATCTGCACGCCATAGGGCGGGAAGCCCTGGGTCTGCAGGATGTCGAGCTGCTCGTCGCCGCCGAGACCGGAGAACGGCGGTTTTTGCGCGGCCAGCGTGCCGAGCGGGCTCATTTCGGTCATGCCCCAGGCGTGACGCACGACGACGCCCATGTCGACGAAGGACTTGATCATCGAGCGCGGCATCGCCGAGCCGCCGCACACCACGAATTCGAGCAGCGGCAGTTTCAGATTGTTGGCGGCCATGTGGTTGAGCAGCATCAGCCAGACCGTCGGCACGCCGGCGGTATGGGTGACCTTCTCGGTCTCCAGCAACTCGAACACCGAGGCGCCGTCGAGCTTCATGCCCGGCATCACCAGCTTGGTGCCCATCGCCGGCGCCGAGAACGCAATGCCCCAGCTGTTGGCGTGGAACAGCGGCACGACCGGCAGCATCACGTCGCTGGCGGAGGTGCCGAGCGCGTCCTTCGAATTGGCCATGAAGGAGTGGATGACGTTGGAGCGATGTGAATAGAGCACGCCCTTGGGGTCGCCGGTGGTGCCCGAGGTGTAGCACATCGCTGCCGCGGTGTTCTCGTCGAAATCCTGCCACTCGAACTTGCCGTCGGCCTGCGCCAGCCACTCTTCATAGGCGATGGCGTTCTTCAGCGTGGTCTGCGGCATGTGCGCCTTGTCGGTCAGCACGATGTAGCGCTCGACGCTCGGAATCTTGTCGGCGATTTTCTCCAGGACCGGCACGAAAGTGGTGTCGAGCATCACTACGCGGTCCTCGGCGTGGTTGAGGATCCAGGCGATCTGTTCCGGGAACAGGCGCGGGTTGACGGTGTGACAGATCGCGCCGATGCCCATGATGCCGTACCAGCATTCGAGATGGCGCCAGGTGTTCCAGGCGATGGTGGCGACGCGGTCGCCGAACTTGATGCCGTCGCGCTGCAGCATCTGCGACACTTTCAGTGCGCGCTTGTGAATTTCGGCGTAATTGGTGCGGACAATCGGTCCTTCGACCGAGCGTGTCACGACCTCCTGCGTGCCGTGATACTTCGCCGCGTGCTCGATGATCCGGTGACACAGCAAAGGCCAGTCTTGCATCAAACCCAGCATCAAATCCCTCCCGTCTGGTATTCGTCCGCATGCCCGCTTGGACGGGCCGCGGCGTGATCATGGAATTGACATGAACCTTAGCGCGGCGAAAGGGCGCCGAAAATGGGCTAATGGCAGCAACTGGCGGCGGCGGGTGGCAATGGTTACCGCTGCAGCCACGTTTTTTGTGGTGTCCGAACCGGGCTCGGCCGTGACCGCCCCGAAGCCGTTCGATCTCTTTGGTAACGGGCCGCCCCGGCTGCGGGGCGGCGTGCACACGGCGAAGGTGCCGTTGCCAAGGCCGCGCCCGGCCGAGGCGCCGCCGACCCCGCCTGACAATGCCAGGGCCGCTCCCGCCGAGCCGGAGAAGACCGCCGAGCCGACTGCCCAGAGCGCCCGAACAATCCGCCTGCCGGCAGGCGCTCACCGAGGACATCGCCATCGCGCCCTCGATCCCCGACATCCATGGTCCCGGCGGCTGCGGCGGCGACGACCTGGTCAGGCTGGAAGCGATCGTGCTGCCGGACAAGCATCGGGTCGCGGTGACGCCGCCTGCGACCCTGCGCTGCACGGATGGCCGCTGAAATTGCCGACTGGGTCCGCACCGACGTGGTCAGCCTCACCGCGGCGCTGGGCAGCGAGCCCAGCGTGCTCGACAATTTCGATTCCTATGAATGCCGCAGCTTCAACCGCATTCCCGGCGGGCATCTGTCCGAGCATGGCCGTGCCAATGCGCTCGACGTCCGCGCCATCAGGCTTGCCAACGGCAAATCGATCGAACTCACCGATCGCACGGTGGCCCGCGATCTGCGCGAGCGCTTCCTGCAATCGGTCTGCACGCGCTTCATGACCGTGCTTGGTCCGGGCTCGGACTGGTATCACGAGGAACACATCCATCTCGACCTGATGGAGCGGCACAACAACTACAAGATATGCCAGTGGAACGTGTGGGACCCGATGCCGAAGGTCGCACCGCTGATGCCGGCCGCGCGTCCCGACGAGGCGCCGCCGCGCGAGGTCGCGGGCAAGGCCGAGCCCGACAAGGGCGATGCCGACGAGCTGAAGGCGAACCAGGACGCCAACCCCGCGCCGGCAACATCCAAAGGAGCAACAAAAAAGCGCCGGTAAAACCGGCGCTTTTCAATCTCTCGCGGAAATCCGCGCTTACTGCATCACGTTGTTGCCGCCGCCCTGCAGGGCCATCTGCGAATTGAACGGCGAGTCGCCCTTGTGCGGATCGAGCACGACGACGATGGTGCCGACCTTCACGCGGTTATAGAGGTCGATCGCGTCCTCGTTGGTGAGACGGATGCAGCCCGACGAAATCGATGCGCCGATATATTCCGGCTGGTTGGTGCCGTGAATCCGGAACAGCGTGTCCTTGCCGTTCGAATACAGATACATCGCGCGCGAACCCATCGGATTGTCGGGTCCCGGCGCCACGAAAGTGGGAACGCCGAGGCGCGAGATCTCGCTGGACGTCGGATGCCACGGTGGCCACTCGGTCATGTTGCCGATCTTGGCGATGCCCGACCAGGCCATGGCCTCTTCGCCGACGGTGATGCCGTAGCGGATCGCCTTGCCGTCGTTCAGCACGTAATAGAGATAGTGATTGTCGGAATCGACCACGATGGAGCCCGGGCGCTTCCTTGCGGTGATACTCGACGATCGCGCGCCGGAACGGTTCTGCGACCGGCACGTTGGTGTACCTGATCTTCGCGAGATATTCCTTGTCGCGCGGCTTGAAGCTGGCGGTGTTGGTCGCCTCGTAGGTCGCGGCCTGCATGCAGCCCGTCAGCATCAGTCCGGCGGCCAGAATTGCGAATTTTGTTTTCAGCGACGACATGATGTTTTCCAATTGAAAAGCGCGCTGGCGGCACTGAGAGTGCGCCCCAAACGCCACGATTTCGTTAAGCCCATTATCCTCGAAATCCGCCGTAATTCCAGTGCTTAGAGACTTGTCCTGCGCTGCGGGACGCAACCTGTGGCCTTTTTGCCGCAACATTTTCCGATTCCGGCTGTTTCTTGAGCAAAGCTCGCGGGCGCGCCGAATCAGTGCCACGATGCCGCCCTCGGAGCGCCACAAAGTGTGAATTGACGGTTAACACGCACCGTCATCAAGCGTCGGTCCGAGCTGAGCCAAGTCCCAAAAGCCGAGCCCGCAGTTCCCGGAGTCCCCATGTTTTCGGTGTTTGTTCCCTCCGAGACCTCGCTCAAGAAAGCGATTATCGAGGACCCCTCCAGGCTGCCGGAGAACGCGGTGTGGGTCGACCTGGTCAAGCCGACTGCGGCCGAGGACAGGGCGGTCGAAAAGCTGGCCGGGATCGCAGTGCCGACCCGGGAAGACATGCAGGAGATCGAAATCTCCAGCCGCCTCTATATCGAGAACGGCGCCCGCTACATGACCGCGACCTTGATGTGCCAGTCCGACACCGACACGCCGAGGACCACCGCGGTCACCTTCATCCTCGCCGGCCATCGCCTCGTCACCGTGCGCTATGACGAGCCCAAGCCGTTCGCGCTGGTCGAGAACAAGCTGGCGCGCACCTGCTCACCCGGCGTCACCGGCGAAATGATACTGATGGAATTGCTGGACGCGGTGATCGACCGCTGCGCCGACATTTTGGAGCGCATCGGCGCCGACGTCGACCAGGTCAGTCACGACATCTTCGAGCCCGAGAGCGAGCGCCACGGCCAGGCCAAGCGTTATTCGCAGATCCTGATCGCGATCGGCCGCAAGGGCGACTTGACCTCGAAAGTGCGCGAGAGCCTGGTCTCGATCGGACGCCTGGTCGCCTTTCTCTCGGCGGTGATCGAGGGTGTCAAATGGACCAAGGACATGCGCGAGCAGCTCAAGACCATGCAGCGCGACGTGTCCTCGCTGACCGACCACGCATCGTACCTGTCGAACAAGATCACCTTCGTGCTCGACGCCATGCTTGGCGTGGTCAACCTCGAGCAGAACAACATCATCAAGCTGTTCTCGGTCATGGCCGTGGTGCTGATGCCGCCGACCCTGATCGCCTCGATCTACGGCATGAACTTCAAGGCGATGCCGGAGCTGGAATGGGAGCACGGCTACACCTTCGCGCTGATCGCGATGGCGTTCGCGGCGATCGTGCCCTACTGGATTTTCAAATGGAAGAAGTGGCTGTGAGGCGGCGATACGCGGTCGTTATCGAAAAGGCGGAAGCCAACTATTCGGCCTACGTGCCGGACCTCCCCGGCTGCGTGGCAACGGGAGAAACCGTTGCGGAGGCCGAGAAGGAAATCCGAGAGGCGATCCGCTTCCATATCGAAGGATTGCAGGCCGACGGCATAGCTGTTCCAGCGGCCACCAGCATCGCTGAATATATCGAGACGTGATCGCTTCTATCCGCCTCAATCCCTCCGGTAAAATTTGAGCGTTGCCCTGAACGCTTGATCCAAACTTCTCTGCGATAAGGCTGACTGAGCTGATCGCACGAGAGGCGTTGCGCGGACTTCGCGGCCGGTCAGGCTCAACAAAACGCTAAGGCGGGTAAAGAAAACGCGCTTTGGCCCACGAGGGCTGCAATGGTTGAGAAACGGATAATGTCGTCGGAAAACGTCGTCGAGCTTGCGCGCTACCGCCGCCGCGCCGACGGCTCGCGCTCGCTTGCGATCAGCCCGCGCCTGTGCCGGCATTGCGGCGCGGCGCTGATGGAGGACGACCACGAGGACGAGTGCTCCAGCGCGCTCAACGTGGATGTGGCGCAGCTGCGCTGGCAGGCGGCGCAGATTTTGCGCGGGATTGTCTGAACCGGCGCGGACTAAAGGCGCCGCGCGACGCTGGCGGCCGACATCAGCGTCTCCTGTGAGAACGCCGTCCCGGCTGAACGGCAACAGCCGCGCCTCGATATCGGCCAGCATCGCCTCCGCTCTGTCGCCGAGCGCGGCAGGCGAGGACGACGAGAACGTCAGCACACGCCACGCGAGGTCGGTCGTGCTCACCTCATGCGTGGCCTGCACCCTGACGGTCTCGACGACGCCGAATCCGAGCGGCCCGAGCACATCGGCGGGATTGCGGTGCGCATGCTCGCCCTTGCGCGACCCCGACAGCAACGACTCGTCCGACCAGCGGCGCCGCGCCGTATCGTAATCCTCCAGCCACGGATTGCTGCCATCGCGAGCCGAGAACGACGCGCAGATCACGATCGCCCCGCCGGGTGCGACCAGCCGCGCGAACACCGGCCCGAGCGCGGTGTGGTCCATCCAGTGCAGCGCGCGACCGATGGTGACGACGTCGAAACTGCCGATATCGGCGGGCAGGTTCTCGGCGCGGCCTTCGATGAAGGCTCACCTCAGTGCCAGCTCGCGCGGCCGCGGCGCGCGCAGCCGCAAGCATCGCAGGCTCGGGGTCGACGCCGACGATGCGTCCGACTGAGGGCGCAAAGCCGAGCGCCAGCACGCCCGGGCCGGTGCCGAGATCGATCAGCGCATGCCGCTTGTCGAGTTTGAGCCTTTCGGCGACGGTACGGAAAAACTTGGCCGGGTAGGGCGGCCGGTATTGCTCGTAGAATTCGGCCGTGGTGGCAAAGCGTCCCATGCGGAGTCCTTTTAAGGGTCGCCCCCGGCATGATGCGAGATTGTTCTACACGTGCTGGCCGCCGTTGATGTGGATCTCGGCGCCGTTCACGTACGAACTCGTCTCCGTGCACAGGACATAAATGATCTTGGCGACCTCGTCGGGCGTGCCGAGCCGGTGCAACGGGATATCATCCTCGACGATCTTCTCGGTGCCGGGGGAGAGGATCGAGGTGTCGATCTCGCCCGGCGCGATCGCGTTGACGCGGATGCCGTGACGACCGAAATCGGAAGCCATTTCCCGTGTGAGTGAAGCCAATGCCGCCTTGGAGGTGGCGTAGGCCGCGCCCGCGAATGGATGCACGCGGCCGCCGGCAATGGAGGTGACGTTGACCACCGAGCCCTTCGCTGCCTTCAATTCCTCGATCAATCCGCGCGCCATCATGATCGGCGCAAAGAAATTGACCCGGAACACGTGGCTCCAGGTGTCGACGTCAGTCTCGATCGTACCCAACCGGCTGCCGCCATTCCCCTTCGGCGAGATCGCGGCATTGTTGACCAGCGCATGCAGCGCGCCGCCTTCGAGCCGCTGGCGGATTTCGCCGATCGCGCGCGTCGTGTCGGCATGGTCGGCAAGGTCGACCTGGATGTGATCCTCGGGGCCGGCATCCCACGGGCAGTCCTCCGGAAACGGATGCCGCGAGCAGGTGAGGACGCGCCAGCCCGCCGAGGAAAAGCGGATCACGGTAGCATGCCCGATGCCGCGGCTGGCTCCGGTCAGGAGCAGCGTGCGTCGCGGCTGGTTGGCAGAAGGGGTTGCCATGTCATTCCTTGCGCGGCGTCAGGGATAAAGCCGCGTCTTGCTCCAGGCCGCGCCAGGCGTGTCGCGGCTGAACTCGATGCGGTCGTGCAGGCGGAACGGGCGGTCGTGCCAGAACTCAAACCGCAGCGGCGCGATGCGCCAGCCGCTCCATCCCGGCGGCCGCGGCACCTCGCCGATCACATGCTTCGCGGCGACCTTGGCGATCGCCTGCTCGAAGGCGAAACGGCTTTCCAGTGGCTGCGACTGCTTGCTGGCCCAGGCGCCGAGCTGCGCCTGCTTCGGCCGGGTGGCGAAATAGGCGTCGGCCTCTTCGGCCGTGACCGGCGACACGTTGCCGCGGATGCGGACCTGCCGGCGCAACGACTTCCAGTGAAAAAGTAACGCGGCCTTAGGATTTGTGGCGAGCTCACGGCCTTTTGGACTCGCGACGTGGCTGTAGAACACAAAACCCTCGGCATCATAGCCCTTCATCAGCACCATCCGGACATCAGGCATGCCCTGAGCGTCGACGGTGGCGAGCGACATCGCGGTCGGATCGTTCGGCTCGGACTTGACGGCCTCCGCAAACCACAGCGGCGAACAGGGCGAAGGGTTCCCCGGCTTGCGTGAAATCACCGGATGTTAAGGGTGACGGGTGTTTGATGGAGGTCGTGTCGGTCATGTCCGGAGTCCGAGTTTGCGTGCGTCCGCGGCCCTTAGCGTGCTGCAGCCCGCCCTATATAGGGCATGGGGCCGCATTGGCCTATCGGCGTTCGTGCCCCGGGGAGCGGCCGTTACAGCGATTCTGATCGGGCTTGGCGCCGGTGGCTGCAGTTTTTCGCGCGGCGGTGGCGAGGGGCCGTTCGCCAAGATGGGCGACAGCGAGGTCACGGGGTCGATCGGCGATGCCGCTGCCCCGGCGCCGACCGACGCCGATCTCGCCTTTGCCCGCAATGCCGCCTCCGACGTGCTGACCAAGGGCGACAAGGATTCCAGCCAGCCATGGTCAAACCCGGATACCGGGGCGCGCGGCTCGGTGACGCCGCTCGCGCAGGCCTATACCAGCGACGACGGGCAGACCTGCCGCGACTTCCTGGCAAGCTACGTCAACGGCAAGACCGAGAGCTGGCTGCAGGGCGCCGGCTGCCACAGCGGCAGCGGCCGCTGGGAAATTCATACATTGAAGCCATGGCGGCGGGGTTGAAACCGCGCGTCAAAGCCGTTGCAAAAATGCCACGCAATCACCAGATCAAATCCGACGCGGCCCTGCCGCCATTGGTTTATGGTCTGATTTTCCTTGAAGGAGACGTGAGGGATGCGCGACCCCTATGAGGTCTTGGGGGTGCCGCGGAGCGCCAGCGCTGCGGCCATCAAGAGCGCCTATCGCAAGCTCGCCAAGAAGCATCACCCCGACAGCAACAAGAACGATCCGAAAGCCGCCGAACGCTTCGCCGAGATCAACACCGCCAACGAGATCGTCGGCGACGAGGACAAGCGCAAGCAGTTCGACCGCGGCGAGATCGACGCCGACGGCAAGCCGCGCTTCTCGGGCTTTCCGGGCGGCGGTGGCGGCCGCGCGGGTGGCCCTGGCGGCTTCGAGGGCTACACCTTCCGCACCGGTCCCGGCGGCGGTTTCAGTGCGGGGGGCGCCGGTGCCGGCGGCTTCGAGGACATCCTCAACAGCATGTTCGGCGGCGCGGCAGCCCGCGGCGCACGCGGTGGCGCGCGGGGCGGCAGCCCCTTTGAATTCGAGAGCGGCGGGGTCGGCCTCGATCTCGATGTCAGTGTCACCATGTCGGTGACGCTGGAGGAAGCGGTCAAGGGTGGCGAGAAGCGGGTCCGCTTGCCGAACGGCAAGGAGCTCAACGTCAAGGTGCCCGCAGGGGTCACCGAAGGCCAGCAGATACGGCTGCGCGGGCAGGGCGAGAGTGCGGCCGGTCATCCGCCCGGCGATCTCCTGATCACCATCAATATTGCGCCGCATCCCTTCTTCAAGGTCGACGGCAGCGACCTCCGCGTCGACCTGCCGATCACGCTCTATGAGGCAGTGCTCGGGGCCAAGGTTCGTGTGCCGACGCTTGGCAGCGCGGTGGAACTCTCGATTCCGAAGAACACGTCGAGCGGGCGGACCTTCCGCCTCAAGGGCAAGGGCCTGCCGAAGCCGACGGGAACTGCCGGCGACCTCTATGTGACCACTGAGATCAAGCTACCCGACGGGAACGATTCCAAGCTTGAGGCTTTGATGCAATCGTGGCTGGAGGGACACCCCTACAATCCGAGAAAAGATTTGAGCTGAATCTGAAACCAATGGAATTCGTGACCGTAGCTAGCCCTTTCGGGGCATGTCCCCGGAAACGGTGCGGCCTCGAGAGGGGGACCAGCGCGGTACAAAACCCCAACTCGAGGCCGCGTGCGTCGATCGGCGGATCGAACGCTTCTCATTTTCTCGTGATCATCCGGTGCGATAATGAGACGCACCCATGGTCGATTTAAGAATTTCAATGTCCGAATTGGGACACCGCGCTTGACGTTTCGCCGAAGCGTGTTCTGAAAATTCCGAGCGCAAAAATCCCGGCGCTGCTTCCTAGCGCGGGCCTCTTACTGGATTGCTGTTTTGATGCCGCGCAATTGACTCAATTGCGCCGCGACGGCGGCAGCTCTCAACTTCGTCATGCCCGGCCTTGTGCCGGGCATCACGTCTTTGTCTTCCAGGGGCAAGAGAAGACGTGGATGGCCGGGACAAGCCCGGCCATGACGAAAAACTGAATCGCTTTGAATGCGCGCGCGATCAGCCGCCGCTCTTCTCGCCCTTGTCGGCCTGGTCGTAGACCAGGCGCGCGACCTGGGCCAGGCGCTCGCGATCGCTGCTGCCACTGACGACATAGCCGACGCCGCGGTCGGCCCAGAACATCGCGCCGTCCTTGTCCTGAGCGGTGTAGCGCATCTGCGTCGTCTCGGTCGGCGCCTTCGCGGTGTAGACCGTGAAGCGCTCGCCGGAGGCGCTCTCATACATCAGGAAGGAGGCGGGCCCCGTCGGACCCGGCAGCAGCCGGCCGCCGACCAGCTTCAATCCGGTGGCGTCGAGCTCGGGCGCGCGCACGGTCCAGCCGCAGCGCTTGGTCAGCCATGCCTGCAGATGCGCGAGATCGTTGCCGGGCACCTCGACCGGATGGCGCACCTCGACGACATAGAGGCGATGCGCATCGAGCGCGTCGTCGGTGAACATCTGGAAATTGGAGGGCGAGGCGGCCGCGCCACGCGCGAGCCAGCCGGTACCGCCGCCCACGACGAAAGCGAGCAGCGATGCCGCGATCGCGCCATACAGCCACCTGCGCGGCTGCCGCACCAGGCGTTCGAGCTCGAGCCGCTTCGGCACCGGCTCGTTGACGACGGCGTCGTAACGTGCGTGCAGGGCCTCGGCCATCGCGCGCCATGATTGCACCCGCGCGGCATCCTCCGGATGCGTTGCAAGCCACGCCTCGACGTCGCTGCGGCGCTCGGCCGGCAGCTCGTTGTCGACGTAAGCGTGAAACTCGTCCTCGGTGACGGGAATGTTGCGGTCAGTCATTGTCGTCGTCTCTGTCCAATTCTCTAACGAAATGTCCATGCATAACGCTTGCCAGTGTACCTTCGCTTAACTCTTGCCTACTTGACCCGGCGCAGCGCCGGCCGTTCGCCTTCGAGCGAGGCCTTAACATGGGCGCGCGCCCGGGCAAGCCGTGACATTACGGTGCCGATCGGCACGCCCTGGATGTCGGCCACCTCGCGGTAACTCAGTCCTTCCAGCATCACCAGCAGCAGCACTGCGCGCTGCTCCTCCACCAGCGTCGAGAGCGCGCGCGAAATGTCGCGGCCCTCGGCTTCGGTGCCGCTGGCATCGGGATTGTTGTCCAGCAGCGGCATGAATTGCGGCCGCCGCGCCAGCGAGCGGCGGCGGTTCTTGTTCAGATTGGTCAGGATCGTGTACAGCCAGCTCCTGACGTCGCCGCCGAGAAACAACCGCTCCGAACGCAACGCGCGCACCAGCGTGTCCTGCACCAGATCGTCGGCAATGTCCGCGTCGCGCGCCAGCGCGCGGGCATAGCGGCGCAACGCCGGGATCATGGCTTCGACACTCTGGCGAAACGCGCTCATGCTCGGTGTTACCGTCGAATTTCGTTCACATCAAACATAACACCCGAATCATCGGGCTATTCCGCCTTTTGGAGTTTGGGGTAAACGGCCCGAACAGGGTACCGATTGGGGCTGTACCGGCAGGAAGAGCTGGTGTAGCCAAAAGTCCAAATCCGGACTCGGTGGACGATCGTATGGCGCACAATTCCTCCCTCATGCAAGGCAAGCGCGGCGTGGTGCTCGGCGTTGCCAATAACCGCTCCATCGCGTGGGGAATTGCCAAGGCCTGCCGAATGGCGGGCGCCGAGGTCGCGCTGACCTGGCAGGGCGACGCGCTGAAGAAGCGGGTCGAACCGCTGGCGGCCGAGTTGAATGGCCTGCTGCTCGGCCATTGCGACGTCACCGATCCCGCGACCATCGACGCGGCCTTCGAGGTCGTGAAGCAGAAATGGGGCAAGATCGATTTCGTCGTGCACGCGATCGCATTCTCCGACAAGGATCAGCTCGACGGCCGCTACCTCGAGACCACCGCGGACAATTTTTCGCGCACCATGCTGATCTCCTGCTACTCGCTGACCGCGATCACGCAGCGCGCGGAGAAGCTGATGACCGACGGCGGTTCGATTCTCACGCTCACTTATTACGGCGCCGAGAAGTGGATGCCGCATTACAACGTCATGGGGGTCGCCAAGGCCGCGCTCGAGGCGAGCGTACGTTATCTCGCGGCCGACCTCGGCGAGAAGAACATCCGCGTCAATGCGATCTCGGCGGGGCCGATCAAGACGCTTGCCGCCTCCGGCATCGGCGACTTCCGCTATATCCTGAAGTGGAACGAGTACAATTCGCCGATGCGCCGCACCGTCACCATCGAGGAGGTCGGCGACAGCGCGCTTTACTTCCTGTCGGATCTCTCGCGCGGCGTCACCGGCGAGGTGCATCACGTCGATTCCGGCTATCACATCGTCGGCATGAAGCGGCCGGATGCGCCCGACATCACGCTGGCGAAAGATTAGCCGCCAACGTCCATGCCCGTGCCCGTGATCTACTATATCCGCCACGGCGAAACGTCGTGGAATGCGGACGGGCGGCTGCAGGGCACGCAGGATACTGCGCTGAACGAGCTCGGCCGCAGGCAGGCGGTGCAGTCCGGGCATATCCTTGCCGACCTGCTGGCGCGCGACGGCCGCGACAAGGCGCAAATTCCGTATCTGTCGAGCCCGCTGTTGCGTGCGCGCACGACCATGGAGCTGATGCGCGGCGCGCTGAACCTTCAGCCAGAGGATTATGCCACCGACGATCGGCTGCGCGAGATCGGCTACGGCCAGTGGGAAGGCTTCACGCTGGCCGAGATGCAGGCGGCCGATCCGGGCTTCTTCGCCAGGCGCCTTGCCGACAAATGGCGCGTGGCGCCCGAGGGCGGCGAGACCTATGAGGCGGTGCAGCGGCGCATGCGCGACTGGTACGACCAGGTTCGCGGCGACACGGTTGTTGTCGCGCATGGCGGCACCGCGCGGGCGCTGATGGTGGCGCTCGGCTTCGAGACGCCGGAAAGCGCGTCCGACCTGCCGATCGCGCAGGGCGCGGTCTACGTGTTCGGCGACGGCAGCGCTGAAGAAGTATAGTTAACTCCCTCCGTCGTCATGCCCGGCCTTGAGCCGGGCATCCACGTCTTACCTTTGACGCGTGTTCAAGACGTGGATGGCCGGGACGAGCCCGGCCATGACGAATGAGAGGTTTGACCACCTGTCGCCAGCGCGTTACGACACATCATGTCCCACAACACCTTCGGCCACCTGTTCCGCGTCACGACCTTTGGCGAAAGCCACGGGGTTGCGATCGGCTGCGTGGTCGACGGCTGCCCGCCACTGATCCCGCTCACCGAAGCCGACATCCAGCGCGATCTCGATCGCCGCCGGCCCGGACAGTCGCGCTTCACCACGCAGCGGCAGGAGCCGGACACGGTGAAGATCTTGTCCGGCGTGATGGCGCATCCCGAGAGCGGCGTGCAGGTGACGACGGGCACGCCGATTGCGCTGTTGATCGAGAACACCGACCAGCGCTCGAAAGACTATTCCGAGATCAAGGACAAATTTCGCCCCGGCCATGCCGACTTCACCTATGAAGCCAAATACGGCCTGCGCGACTATCGCGGCGGCGGCCGCTCGTCGGCGCGCGAGACCGCGATGCGGGTTGCGGCCGGCGCGATTGCGCGCAAGATCCTGCCCGAGGTCACCGTGCGCGGCGCGCTGGTGCAGATGGGGCCGCACAAGATCGATCGCGCCAAATGGGATTGGGATGAGATCGGCAACAATCCGTTCTTCTGTCCGGACAAGGACAAGGCCGCGTTCTTCGAGGACTATCTCGACGGCATCCGCAAGAACGGTTCGTCGATCGGCGCCGTGCTCGAGATCGTCGCCGAGGGCGTGCCGGCCGGGCTCGGCGCGCCGATCTATGCCAAGCTCGATGCGGACCTTGCCGCGGCCTTCATGAGCATCAATGCAGTGAAGGGCGTCGAGATCGGCGACGGCTTTGCCGCCGCTGAGCTTTCGGGCGAGCAGAACGCCGACGAGATGCGGATGGGCAATCAGGGCCCGAAATTTCTCTCCAACCATGCCGGCGGCATTTTGGGCGGCATCTCGACCGGCCAGCCGGTGGTGGCGCGCTTTGCGGTGAAGCCGACCTCGTCGATCCTCAGCCCTCGCCAAACCGTCGACCGCAACGGCGGCGAGACCGAGATCCTGACCAAGGGCCGCCACGATCCCTGCGTCGGCATCCGCGCCGTGCCGGTCGGCGAGGCCATGATGGCCTGCGTGCTCGCCGACCACTTCCTGCGCCATCGCGGGCAGGTGGGGAAGTAGTTCCGCCAAAATCGCTGTTGTATTTGATCTCGTCATGCCCGCGCTTGTCGCGGGCATCCACGTCTTTGGTGCCATCTTGCAAGAAAGACGTGGATGGCCGGGCATAGGCGAGCGGAAGCGACGCCGTTCTTCGAACGGCTATGCCCGGCCATGACGAAGAGAGTACTTAACCCGGCGCGCCCATGATGTACGGCTTCAGCAGCGCGTACATCATGCCGTGGGTCGGCGTCGCGACGCCCAACTCGCGGCCGAGTGCGACCACCTTGCCGCCGAGCCAGGGCAGCTCCATGCGGTTGCCGCGCTCGAGGTCGAGCGCCATCGAGGCCTTCATGGCGGGCGGGGCGTGGCCGATGAATTCGAGGACCTTGTCGACGGCATTTTCCGGCAGCGCGATGCCCTTGGCGCGCGCGACCGCGTGAACCTCGTTGACGGCGGCAACGATGACCGGGCGGATATCGGGATCGTCGCGCAGTTTGCCGAGAGGCTGGCGCGTCGATGCCGTGATGCTGGCATTGGTGGCGAGCAGGATGAACTTCATCCAGAGATCGGTGAGGATCTCCTGGCTTAGTGTCGCGTCAAATCCGGCCTTCTGGCACAGCGCAAGCAGGCCCTCGCCGCGCTTCGTAATCCTGCCATCGAGTTCGCCGAAGATCATGCGCATGAAGGTGCCGACCTGGACGATCACGCCGGGCTTGACGATCGAGGCGCTGATCTGCGCCACGCCGCCCATCACGGCCTCGCGCCCGAGGATCGGGATCAGGCGGTCGGCGGCGTCGATGCCGTTCTGCAGCGGGATCACGGCCGTGCCGGGCCCGACCAGCGGCTTGATATGCGCACCCGCGCTCTCGACGTCCCACAGCTTGACGCAGAACAGCACGATATCGACCTTGCCGATCGTGGCGGGATCGTCAGTCGCTTGCGTTGGAACTAAATGCGTGTCGCCGCGCGGGCTCTGAACCCTCAGTCCCTCGCTCTTCATCGCGGCGAGATGCGCGCCGCGCGCAATGAAGGTGACGTCGCCGCCCGCCTTCGCCAATGCCGCGCCGAACCCGCCTCCGACGCCGCCCGCGCCGACCACCGCAATTCGCATCAATTCCTCCCGCAACCGCGCCACCATCCGACCATCCGGGTGACGTCGTAAAATCGATGTAGTTCAGACAGCGCCTCAACGCAAATCCCGGCGGTGCGGCGGTTGCTTGCGCCGGCAAAAGGGTTTGTAATCGACCCAGCGCAATTCGGAGCAAGATTGATGGGAGACGCCAAGACCCATTACGAGGTGATCGTCGTCGGCGCCGGCGTGGCCGGCATCTACCAGATCAAGCGGCTGGTCGATCTCGGCATCGATGCCACCGTGCTCGAATTGGGCGCCGATCTCGGCGGCACCTGGTACTGGAACCGCTATCCCGGCTGCCGCTTCAATTCCGAGAGCTACACTTACGGCTTCTCGTTCTCGCGCGAACTGCTCGACGAGTGGCACTGGAAGGAGCGCTTTTCCGGCCAGCCCGAGAATTTGCGCTATCTCAATTACGTCGCCGACAAGTTCGATCTGCGCAAGCACATGCAGTTCGACTGCAAGGTTCACGCGATGCGCTTCGATGAGACGCGCGATCTATGGCGCGTGACAATCGCCGACGGCCGCAGCTGACGAGCCGTTTCGTGGTGCTCGCGATCGGCCTGCTCTCGGCGCCGACCAAGCCGCGGCTGGACGGCATCGACAGCTTCAAGGGCCGCTCATTCCATACCTATTACTGGCCGCATGAGCCGGTCGATCTCGCCGGCAAGAAAGTGGCCGTGATCGGCACCGGCGCCACCGGCATTCAGTTGATCGGTGAAATCGCCGACAAGGTCGGCGAGCTCACCGTGTTCCAGCGCCGGCCGAACTGGAGCGCGCCGCTCAACAACAGCGCGATCTCGGAGGAGGAAATGGCCGACATTCGCGCGCGCTATGACGAGATCTTCGCGGCCTGCAAGCTCACGCCGGGCAGCTTCCTGCATGGGCCTCAGAAAAGCGGCTTCTACGAGGTGACGCGCGAGGAACGTCTGGCGTTGTGGGACAAGCTCTATGACGAACCCGGCTTTGGCATCTGGCTGGCGAATTTCCGCGAGATCTTCATGGACGAAGCCGCCAATGCCGAGCTGTCGGCATATATCGCTGACCGTATGCGCCGCCGGATCAGGGATCCCAGGGTGGCGGAAAAACTGATCCCCAGGGATCACGGCTTCGGCGTGCAGCGCCTGCCGCTGGAGACGAAATATCTCGAGGCCTACAACCGCGACAACGTGCATCTGGTCGATCTCAGCGAGACGCCGCTCGTTCGCGTCATCGAGACGGGCCTGCGCACCACCGCGCGCGACTACGCGTTCGACGTCATCGTCTACGCCACCGGCTTCGACGCCATCACCGGCGCCTATGATCTGATCGATATCAGCGGCATCGGCGGCGAACGGCTGGGCGAAAAATGGAAGCATGCGCCGTCCACCTTCCTCGGCATGCTCGTCCATGGCTATCCGAATCTGCTGATGCCCACGGGGCCGCAAAGCGCGTCCGCTTCGACCAATTTCCCGCGCGGCATCGAGAACGGCGTCGACTGGTGCACGGACCTGATGCAATATATGTGGGACCGCGGCTACACCCGCGCCGAAGCCACGCTCGAGGCGCAGGAGCGCTGGACCGCGCATGTGATCAAGATGTACGAGATCATGCTGATGCGCAAAGCCAAAGGGTGGTTCACCGGCTACAACTCCAACGTCGCCGGCCATGAAGAGGGAACGGTGCGCTACTTCGTCTACAACGGCGGCACGCCGAAATTCGTCGGCATCATCAATGAAGTAGCGGCGAAGAATTACCAGGAAATCCAGTTCGGCTCGCTGCCGCGTGAGGGCGTACAAGCGGTGGCTTGACGCCTCCGAAATCACGGCCGCTAATGCGCGCATGGACACGCAAAAGCTGCAAAACCTGCTCGACTGGCTGATGGACGGCGCCCGCTCGGCGCCGACGCCGACCGCTTTCATGAAGGAGACCTGCGAGCGTCTGATCGATTGCGGCGTGCCGCTGTGGCGCGCCGCTGCTTTCGTCACGACGCTGCATCCCGACACCTATGGGCGCGCCTTCATCTGGCGCCGGGGCGGCGAGGTCGTGGTCAACTCCGCCGATTTCGACATTCTGGACACGCCGGAATTCCTCAACAGCCCCGTGGTGATCGTGCAGAAGACCGCACGCGAGCTGCACTACCGGATGGACGATCCCGACAGCCGTCGTTTCCCCTTCTTCGACGACATGCGCAAGGAAGGCGTCACCGACTACCTGGCCCTTCCGCTCGTGTACACCGACGGCACCGTCCATGTGTCGAGCTGGACCACCAAGGAGCCGGGCGGCTTCACCGACGTGCAGTTGGCGGCGCTGCGCCGGATTGCGCCGCCCTATGCGCGGATCGGCGAAATCTTCGCGATGCGCCGCACCGCGACCACGCTGCTCGACACCTATGTGGGCAACCGCGCCGGCGAGCGGATTTGGGCAGGGCAAATCCGCAGGGGACATGCCGAGGATATGCGGGCGGCGATCTGGCTGTCGGATTTGCGCGGATTCACTGCGCTGTCCGACCGCCTGCCGGCCGAAACCGTGGTCGAGATCCTCAACCTGTATTTCGACTGCCAGGTGCCTGTGATTCGCAAGCATGGCGGCGAGATCCTGAAATTCATGGGCGACGGGCTGCTCGCGGTGTTTCCGATCGCCAAGGACGGCGGCAATCTCGGCGAGGTCTGCGCCGCGTGCCTGGAGGCGGGCAAGGAGGCGCGCGCCAATGTCGATGCGATGCACTACCCGAGCAGCGCCGACGTGGTCGAGCACTTCCGCTTCGGCGTCGCTCTGCACATCGGCGGCATCCTGTTCGGCAATATCGGCGGCATGAGCCGGCTCGATTTCACCTGTATCGGGCCGGCCGTGAACCTTGCCGCGCGTTTGGAGAAGATCGCCTCCAAACTGCATCGTACGGTGGTGGCGTCGGCGGCCTTCGCGGACGCCTGTCACCACGACTGGATCGATCTCGGCGAATTTCCGATCGCGGGCTTCTCGAAGGGGCAGCGGGTATTCGGGTTGCGCGACGAAGTATCGCACGAGTGATGCAGGCTGACCGGCAGCATCGCACGGGCGTCGCGCTGATCATAGCCGCCGCGATCGCCTGGAGCACCGCACCGTTTTTCGTCCGGTCGCTGCACTTCGATTCCTGGACCATCCTGTTCTGGCGCGGCCTGTTCGGCGGCGGGTTCATTGCATTGTTTCTGGTCCTCAGCCAGGGCCGCCGCGGTGTTCGCGATCTCTTCGCGATGAAGGCCAATGGCTGGCTCGTCGCCTGCCTCTCGACGATCGGCATGGTGACCTTCATTCCGGCCCTGCAGCTCACGAGCGTGGCGAACGCCGCCATCATCGTCGCCACGCAACCCTTCGTGGCTGCGGCGATCGCCTGGATCTGGCTGCGCGAGACGGTGCTGGCCCGCACCATGCTGGCCAGTCTGGTGGCGCTGGCGGGCATTGCGGTCATCGTCAGCGGCGCCAGCGGCGCCAGCGATGTTCGCGGCATCGCGCTGGCCTGCATCATGGTTTTGGCCATCTCGATCATGACGGTCGCGATGCGCAAGCACCGGGAGACCTCGATGGTGGCGGCCGCTTCCGTCTCCAATTTCCTGGGCAGCCTCATCAGCATTCCCTTCGCGCATGGCATCGGCGCGGTGACCGCGCCCGACCTCGTCACATTCGCGCTGTTCGGGCTGTGTCAGGTCGGCCTCGGTCTCACCTTCTATGCGCTCGGCTCGCGGGCGTTGCCGTCGGGACAGGCGTCGCTGATCGCGACGCTGGAGACGCCGCTGATGCCGTTCTGGGTCTATCTGGGATTTGGTGAAATTCCATCGCTCCGCGCGCTGTTCGGCGGCGTAATGGTGATGGGCGCGGTCGTGTTCGACATCCTTGCCGACCGCCGCGCGCATGCAGGCGATGCGGCGGCAAAAGCGGTGACGTCGGGCGAGTAGCTACTCTTCCGGCTCGGTGGTGAACAGCAGCGGATAGCCCTTGGCGCGGCCGGCGTCGGTGGCGCGCGTCGCCTTGGTCTCGGCGACGTCCTTGGTGAAGACCGCGACCACGCAAACGCCGCGGCGGTGCGCCGTGATCATGACCTTGTAGGCTTCCTCCTCGGTCATGCGGAACTCGCCCTTCAGCACCGTGACGACGAATTCGCGCGGCGTGAAATCGTCATTGACCAGGATCACCTTGTGCAGCCGCGGCCGCTCGACCTTGGTTTTGACCCTGGTTTTCGGTTTGGTGACAGTCTCGGCCATACCGGCGATCCGTGTTCCCAGTCGTGCCGAGTTTACAATCTCCGGCGCGACGGCGAAACCCGCATGTTTTCGATGGCTTGGTTGCTGCTAGCCCGAGCATTGGCGGTAGCCGAATTTGCGGATCATGTCGCGGCCGGAGATCGCATGGAATTCCAGCGTGTCCATGAAATGATGAGCGGTGACATACTCGCGAAGCGGCGCGTTGTAGGCCGCGAGCATGTGCTCGGTGAGCGCGGGCGAGACGTTGCGCTGACGGTCGTGCGCGGAGTGGAACAGCAGCGTTGCCGACGGTTCGATGCAGACGTTGCGGATCGCGAGGAACAGCGTGCACGAGGACTGGCAGTGCCCCTGGATGCGAAACAGTTCGCCGGAGGCGTTGTACTGCGCGACCACGGGATCGAAGCGCGCATAGTTTCCGCCCATCGCCCAGGGGGTCGACGAGCCGGCCGCCCAGGCTTCGGTCGAAATCAACAGCAGCAGCGCAGCAAGGGTCTTCTTCATGGCGCCTTCCTCTGAATAGCGGGCGCTCGCCTTATAACATGTGTTACGCGCCGCCGCGCGGACTCCGTCGGCTTTGCGGGCGGCTCGATTTGCCGCAAATGTGAAGGATAAATGATGTTCCTGCTAGGCGCGACGCGATTTGCGTGTCACCATCGCGCCTTACGATTGCGGGAGTCAGCAGATGCGCTGGTTTGTCTCGATCGGAGCTGTGCTTGCGGCTTCACTGATGGCCGGAGGCGACGTTGCCGTTGTCGCGGCGCCTGGCCCGCAAGCTGCGCAGCAACGCGTCGAGACCGATGCCAACGCGGTCGATGTCCAGCTCGTTCTCGCCGTCGACGTCTCCTATTCCATGGACATGGACGAGCTTGCGATCCAGCGCGAGGGCTACGCGCAGGCGATCGTGTCGAAGGAATTTCTGCAGGCGTTGAAGACCGGCCCGACCGGCAAGGTGGCCGTGACCTATTTCGAATGGGCCGCCTCCAGCGACCAGAAGATCATCATCCCCTGGCGGGTGATCGACGGCCCGGAAAGCGCCGACGCCGTCGCCGCCGATATCCTGAAGACGCCGATCCGCCGCGCCTCCCGCACCTCGATATCAGGCGCGATCTATTTCGCGATGCCGCTGTTCGACGAGAGCCCGTATCGCGGCCTGCGCCGCGTCATCGATATTTCCGGCGACGGTCCCAACAACAACGGTTCGCCCGTCACCATCGCGCGCGACGAGGCGCTGTCGAAGGGCATCGTGATCAACGGCCTGCCGATCATGGTGAAGGAGCCGTCCTACTCCACCATGGATATCGACAATCTCGATTTTTATTACGAGGACTGCGTGATCGGCGGTCCCGGCTCGTTCGTGGTCTCGATCAAGGACCGCGAGAAGTTCAAGGAGGCGATCCGCACCAAGCTGTTGATGGAAGTCGCCGGCCGCATGCCGGAGCGCGTGCCGGTCGCCGAGAAGGAGAAGGAGCCGCGGGTGTCCTGCATGATCGGCGAGAAGATCTGGCAGGATCGCTGGGGGCGGTGAGCAAGTCCACGCTGCGGCGATTGGCCTCGTCGCTGAAAGCGGCGGCTTAATGTTTCGTTAACCGAACTGGCGTCCTGATCGAAGGCAGCCCACGCAATGCTTTCGCCAGCCGATGACCACGATCTCGCCTACCACCAGCCAGATTTCACCCGCCACCGAGCGGGTCTATCACCAGAGCAACCTGCTCGGTGACTGGAAAGGCACGTGGAAGAACACCAGCCGGCCCGTCGAATTCAAGGTCATCAATATCAGGGGCGACAAGGCGCAGATCGAATACACCCATGACGGCCGCACCGAGCGCGGGCAGGGCGACGTCAGCGGCGCCACCATCAGCTTCGGTAACGTCACCATTGGCACCCGCAACGGCTCGGTCGCGGCGTTCGAATTTTCAGCAAGCGGTGCGACGCAAACCGCGACCCTCAACAAGCAGGATTCCACCGCCGACCAGAACAAGCTGGTCGGCACCTGGAACGGTTTTTCGATGAGCAACGGCAAGAGCGCGAGCTTCACCGTCAAGTCGGTCGACGGCCGCGACGCGGTCGTGAGCTGGACCGTCGACGGCGTGGCGCACGCCGGCACCGGCACGGTTTACAAGAACACCGTGATGTTCGGCAAAGCGCAGGTCACCAGCGACGACGGCAAGAGCGGCGCCGTCGTGTTGCAGGTCGGCAACCAGAGTTTCTCGATCCCGGTGACGAAATACGTGCCGCCGAGCACCTCGACGGCGGTGAACAAGCTGGTTTAGCGGAGCTCACCGCTCGTGAGCCCCTTCACATCGCGCTCGATCGCGCGCAAGCCCGCAAGCGCCGCCCGCAACTCGACATTGCCGATCAGCCGCCAGATATCGGCGGTCCGCTTCTCAATCTCGGGAATTGTCAGCGGCAACGTCGCCGCTTCCTGCAGTGCGCCTTTCTCGTTGATCAGATAGCGCGCGTTGAGCGCAAACAGCACCTGGGCCGTGCAGGCAGCGCGCGGTAGGCACAGCCCGCGACATGGGTCTGCTCGCTACGCGCCGCGGCCAGTTCGCCGTTCTCGATCGCGAACAGGATTTCCCAGTCGAACTTTGCGGATCAGGGCGTCGCGCAGGGCGCGCGGGTAGGGTGAGGTCGCGGCCTTGAGTTGCGCAAGCCGGCCCTCGGGATCATGCAATGCGCGGCACAGCGCGGCCTCACCCATCCAGTTCGCCGAGCAGAATCCATGCGGATGTCCGGGCTGGTAATGCATGTCGATCTCGCCGGCACGGCATTTTTCGATGACGCCGGCGACATCATCGATGTTGCGATAGAGCAGGTCGACCTTGCGCTCCGAGACGGTCAACCATCCTCCGCCGACGATCCACGGACCCCAGCCGCCGATCGGCGTCACCTCTGCGGCTTCGGGCTTGTCGACGAGCGTGCGCGCGGCCTGCAACAGCCTGTTGGTGTCGAGCGGACGCTCCGCGGAGTAATAGAGGCCGATGTCGTAGTCAGAGGTTTCCGTCGCGGTCCCTCGCGCGCGCGACCCGCCGAGCGCAATCGCGGCGACACCGGGCACCTCGGCGAGCACTGGGATAATGCGTTGCAGGATGGGATCGTGCGGCATGAAGCTTTGTATCAGCGCGAAAATCGCGCCACCAGCTCGACATGCGGCGTGTACTTGAACTGGTCGACCGGCGTCACGCCCTCGAGACGGTAGCCGCCATCGACCAGGATGCGCGCATCGCGCGCGAAGGTGGCGGCATTGCAGGACACCGCGATGACGACTGGCACCTTGCTTGCCGCAAGTTGCGTCGCTATCGCCTGCGCGCCCTGCCGCGGCGGATCGAACACGACGGCGTCATAGTCGCGCAATTCCGGCGGCATCAGCGGGCGGCGGAACAGGTCGCGCGCCTCGGCTTTCACCGGCTTCAATCCTGGCGTTGCACTTGCCGCCTTCCGGAGCGCCGTCACCGCGCCATCATCGTTGTCGAAGGCGGAAATACGTGCCTTCGCCGCAAGCCGCAGCGCGAAGGGACCGACGCCGCAGAAGAGATCGGCGACGTGCTTGGCCTTCCCGGCATATTCGCCGACAAGGGACGCCAGCGTCTCTTCTCCCGCGGCGGTCGCCTGCAGGAACGATCCCGGCGGCAACGTGACTTGCGCCTTGCCGATCGCGATCTCGGGCGCATTGCGCATCAGCACGAGTTCGCCATGGCGCGTCAGCCGCGCCAGCCGATGTTGCTCGGCGAGGCGCGATAACGTCGCGATCATTGCCGGCGCCAGCGGCCCGGAGCCACGCACGTCGATATCGAGACCGCCTTTGGTCGCGGTGACCTGGATGTCGAGCGGCTTGCCGATCTTCGTCATGGGCTCGGCCAGCGCCCACGCGGCCTCCAGCGCCCCCGACAGCGCGGGATCGAGGATCGGACAGCGATCGATCGGCACGATGTCGTGCGAGCCGGCCGCGGCAAAGCCGACCTTCAGCACGTCGTGGGCGCCGAGCCGCGCATGCACCGTGATGCGGCGGCGGCCGGCGCCGTGCGCGTCGACCAGGGGCGCGACCTCGCAATCGAGCTTCGCCTGCCGCAAGGTCTCGACGACGATGTCGCGTTTCCAGGCGCGATAGCGTCGATCTCCCAGTGCTGGATGGCGCAGCCGCCGCAGACGCCAAAATGCGGGCAGAACGGCTCGATCCGTTCCGGACTCGCTGTCGTGATCGCAAGGAGTTGCCTGCGGTCCGGATGATGCCCCGGCACATGATCGACCTCGACGGTCTCGCCGCCGAGCGTGCAGGGCACGTAGACAGCCTCAACGCCGCCAAGCGCGACGCCATCGCCGCGCTGGCCGACATAGTCGATCTTAAGTGTTTCAGCCACGGCGCGCGCCGAGGAAGAATTCGGCGTTGCCGTCGCCGCCCGCGATCGAGGAGGGGAAGACCTTGATGTCCGTGCAACCCTGGGCGGCCGCGAACGCCGCGATGTCGTCGCAGACCTGTCGATGCACCTCGGCGTCGCGGATGATGCCGCCCTTGCCGTGCTTTCCCTGCGCCTCGAATTGCGGCTTGATCAGCGCCAGCAGGTGCATCGGTGCGGCGGCCAGCGACAGCGCCGCCGGGAGCACCGCCTTCAGCGAGATGAAGCTGACGTCGATGGTGACGATATCGGGCCGCGCCGGCAGCCGCGTGCCCTCGAGCTTGCGGATGTCGGTCGCCTCCATCGACACGATTTTGGCATGGCCCTGCAGCGAGTGGTGCAGTTGCCCGTGTCCGACGTCGATCGCGAACACGATGGCCGCGCCGTTCGCCAGCAGCACCTCGGTGAAGCCGCCGGTGGAGGCGCCGACGTCGAGGCAGACATGGTCCTCGATATCAAACGGATATTGCTCCAGCGCGCCGGCGAGCTTGACGCCGCCGCGCGACACCCAGGGGTGCGCCGGCTCGGCCTGGAGCGTGGCGTCTGATGGCAACATATCCGACGGTTTTGCACCTGCCTGTCATTGGCGATGACCCGGCCGGCCTCGATCGCGGCGCGCGCCCGCGCCCGGCTCTCGAACAGGCCGCGCTCGACCAGCAGCAGATCGACGCGCTTCTTGGCAACGGACATTCTTCACTCCCGCGCGCGCGACCGTTTCGCAGCCAGGCGCACGCACATCTCGAAAGCCGTCAGATCATGCCAGATATCATCCGGCTTTTGCTGCGGCGTGACCAGCGGGCAGCCGTAGAGATCGAGGGCATGAATCATCATCAGATTATCGTTGAGGCCGAAATCCTCAACCGTCAGGCCGTCGCTGTCGATCAATTGTCCGTCGCGCGCAGTCACTTCGGTGAAACGCCGGACGCGATCGGCATAGACGGCGGGATCGTTGGAATAGCCGAGGCAGAGTTTTTTCCGCGCCGCCATGGCGCCGAGCTCGTAGGCGGTTCCGGGATCGGCGCTCGCGCCGCGAAACGGCGTCAGATTGGCAATGATGGCCTCGGCCGCCTCCATCATCGCTTCGTTGGCCTTGAAAATCTGCATGGAGGCGTCGTGCGCCTCGCGCGCGACCGCGTTGTCGAGCGGATAGAGTCCGGTCAGTCCATGGTGTGCGCAGATCGCGACCTTTTGTCGGCCGATTTCGATCGCATCCGGCAGGAACACGTCGGGACCGGCCAGATAGATTTTCATGGATCACCGGGGGATGGCTTTTTACCTCTCCCCGCAGGGGAGAGGTGGAGCAAGCCTTACGCCAGCTTCACGGCCTCGGTCTTGAAGTCCTTGCCCAGCGTGTCGAACACCTTCTTGACGATGCTCTTGGCATCGAGTCCGGCGCGGGCATACATCGCGTTCGGTGAGTCGTGGTCGAGGAACACGTCGGGCAGGATCATCGAGCGCGCACGCAGCGCGCCGCTGTCGAGCATGCCGTTGTCGGTGAGGCACTGCATGACGTGCGAGCCGAAGCCGCCGATCGCGCCTTCCTCGACGGTGATCAGCACGTCGTGGTCGCGGGCGAGCTTCAGCACCAGCTCCTGGTCGAGCGGTTTCAGGAAGCGCGCGTCGGCGACCGTGGTCGACAGGCCGTGGGCGGCGAGTTCGTCGGCGGCCTTCTCGCACTCGGCCAATCTCGTGCCGAACGACAGCAGCGCGACCTTGCTGCCTTGGCGAATGATGCGGCCCTTGCCGATCGGCAGCGGCACGCCGGCCTCGGGCATTTCGATGCCGCGGCCTTCGCCTCTGGGGTAGCGCACCGCGCTCGGGCGGTCGTTGATGGCCACTTGCGTCGCCACCATGTGCACCAGTTCGGCCTCGTCGGACGCCGCCATGATCACGAAATTGGGCAGGCAGCCGAGATAGGCATTGTCGAACGATCCGGCATGGGTCGCGCCGTCGGCGCCGACCAGGCCGGCGCGGTCGATCGCGAAGCGAACGGGCAGGCTCTGGATCGCGACGTCATGGACCACCTGGTCGTAGCCGCGCTGCAGGAAGGTCGAGTAGATCGCGCAGAACGGCTTGTAGCCTTCGCTGGCGAGCCCGGCCGCGAAGGTCACGGCATGCTGCTCGGCGATGCCGACGTCGAAGGTGCGCTTGGGAAAGGCCTTGTTGAAGATGTCGATGCCGGTGCCTGACGGCATCGCGGCGGTGATGCCGACGATCTTTTCGTCCTTCTGCGCCTCCTTGACGAGGCTCTGGCCGAACACGTTCTGGTAGGCCGGCGCGTTCGGCTTGGCTTTGGCCTGGGTGCCGGTCGCGACGTCGAACTTGACCACCGCATGATACTTGTCGGCGGAGGCTTCCGCCGGGCCGTAGCCCTTGCCCTTTTGCGTCACGACATGGACCAGGATCGGGCCGGTCTCCATGTCGCGCACGTTCTTCAGAACGGGCAGCAGATGGTCGAGGTTATGGCCGTCGATCGGGCCGACATAATAGAAGCCGAGCTCCTCGAACAGCGTGCCGCCGTCCATCATGAAGCCGCGGGAATATTCCTCGACGCGGTTGGCGCGGTTGGAGAGGACCTTCGGCAGATGCTTGCCGAGCTGCTTGGCCGCCTCGCGCAGCGTGCGGTAGGTCTTGCCGGAATAGAGCCGCGACAGATAGGCGCTCATCGCCCCGACCGGCGGCGCGATCGACATGTCGTTGTCGTTGAGGATCACGATCAGGCGGGAGTTGAGCGCGCCGGCATTGTTCATGGCCTCATAGGCCATGCCCGCCGACATCGCGCCGTCGCCGATCACGGCGATGACGTTGTTCTTGCCGCCCGAGAGATCGCGCGCCACCGCCATGCCGAGGGCGGCGGAGATCGAGGTGGAGGAATGCGCGGCGCCGAACGGATCGTAGTCGCTCTCGCTGCGCTTGGTGAAGCCGGACAAGCCGCCGCCGGTGCGCAAGGTGCGGATGCGGTCGCGGCGGCCGGTGAGGATCTTGTGCGGATAGGCCTGGTGACCGACGTCCCAGATCAAGCGGTCGCGCGGCGTGTCGAAGGTGTAGTGGATCGCAGTGGTCAGCTCGACCACGCCGAGACCCGCGCCGAAATGTCCGCCCGTCACCGAGACGGCGTCGATGGTTTCCTGGCGCAGCTCGTCGGCAACCTGCCGGACCTGCTCGATATTGAGCTTGCGCAAATCGTCCGGCGTGCGGATCGTATCGAGAAGCGGCGTTTTACTGTATGCGTCCACGGCGATCTTCCAGTTCTGAAGGTCGGACAATGCTTCCGACACGAGATGGGTGTTGGCGCAGTGAGAACCGGTTCAGCCGGCCTCTCGTCAGCGCGGGCAGGGATGCCCAAATTCCAAGCCTAGCGGCGCTCCGGATCGGTCAATGTGATATCAGTCACTCTTGGCGGCTTTCAGCCGCTTTCGTCAACCACTTCAGCCAGTTAACGCTACCGCAATCCCGGTGCTCATGGCCTGCAGGTTCCAGGTTCCTGCAAGCTTTACACCAAAGCGGAAGCCAAAGCCAACCCGCGGAGCGCCCGAGGAACCCGAGGACCGACCTGCGCAAACCCGGTCGACCTCAACGATGCTGCGGAGCGGAACGTTCCAAAGGGCCCAATTTGGGGGCGTCGGCAGGCGTTGCAAGGGGCGCTTCGAGCTCTCGCCACGCTTGCGCGCGCATGGCTTCATCATCCGACATGATCGCGAGTACCGCCTCAGGCCGCGCCATCCGCTCCCGCAACGGCACCGGGCCGCAGACGATCATGAAGAACTCATAGGCGTGCTTGACCTCGTTCGCCATCACGAACTGGAAGTGCACCCGGAAGAACTGCCAGCGGAAGCGGTTGTAGTTTTCAGGCAGGATCATGTCGCGGAAACGGATCGGCACGATCATGGGGTTGCGGCGGGCGGAGCCCACGTCGATGCCGTGGCTCTCGAGCGGATCGAAGTCGAAGAAGTTCATCACGTCCTTGCGCGCCTGGCAGTCGATCCAGTCGACGGACGGTTCGGTTGCGATCAGGCGCAAATGGTCGCGGAAGAATTGCGCGGCCTTGTGATAGCCGACGATCGGGTAATTGCCGCCGAGGGTCAGCAGCACGATGCGCGGGCCGTGCCGGCCGAGCGCGGGATCGCGTTCCAGCGCGCGTGCCAGGATTTCGGTGCCGAGGAACGAGCCCGAGCTGTGGCCGACCAGCACGATCTCTTGTGCCTCGCTCGATCGCGCAACCTCGCAGAGATGCTGCGCGAAGCGGTCGAGCCTTGCGTCCCATTCGGGCCGCTCGCTGTGCGAGAACTCCCAGGTCCAGATGGTGTCGCACATCAGATAGAGCAGATAGGTGTATTTCTCGGTGGTTTTGAGCAGCGCCCATAGCGCCGCGACGAACAGCGCAGTGGTCACCAGCCAGTCGAACGGGGAGGGGACGCCGACCGCATCTAACCCGCGGCGCACGAACGATGCGACCAGCGCGAGGCAAGCCACCTCGAACCAGAACACGATATGCGGCCAGGTGATGAAGGTCAGGAACCGCCAGTTCGCCGCCATGAAGCGGAACACGGTGCCGTGCACGATCAGCCGGAGATAAATCCAGATCGTGTAGGTGACGATGCGCCAGATCGGCAGCGCCATGTCGCGCTGGATGAAGTCCTCGACGCGCAGGAAGTCGTAGGTCGTGCGCGTCTGCCAGTCGCTTGCCTCGGTCTCGATCGACCATGAGGCGATCTCGTTTTCGGTGATGGTCTTCGGCCGGCCGATCGAGGAGGCGACGCCATACAACGTATCGAACTTGCGCAGCTCGGTGCGGAACATGCGGTAATATTGCGCGAGCCCGCGCGGGTCGTAGCCCTGCACATAGATGACGTGGCGGTTGGTCACGCGCACTTAACGATAGGTCCCCGGCGGTTAATGGTTGGGGACTATAGCAGGCCGCTT
This sequence comes from uncultured Alphaproteobacteria bacterium, assembly GCA_963732085.1. Taxonomy (GTDB): domain Bacteria; phylum Pseudomonadota; class Alphaproteobacteria; order Rhizobiales; family Xanthobacteraceae; genus Bradyrhizobium. The sequence continues at coordinate 437,701 of CAVSYJ010000007.1, forward strand.
CGCGCGCCAAGAGGCAAATAGTCTTCGTCATGCCCGGCCTCGTGCCGGGCATCCACGTCTTTTCTGCCAACTTCAAGGAAGACGTGGATGGCCGGGACATAGGCGGAGCGGAAGCGACGCCGTTCTTCGAACGGCTAAGCCCGGCCATGACGAGTTGTCCTACTGCACATCCAGCGGCGCGACGCCCACGGCCTGGCCGCTGGCGTCGGTGGTGATCTTCTCGACGCGGGCTTCGGCCTGGCGCAGCAGTTCCTCGCAGCGGCGCTTCAGCGCCTCGCCGCGCTCGTAGATTGCGACCAACTCTTCCAGCGGCACCTTGCCGTCCTCAAGCCGCTTGACGATCCCCTCCAGCTCCTCGATCGCGCGCTCGAAGGAGAGTTTCTTCACGTCGACCTGGGTATTCTCGGCCATGCTGTTGTCCCCGGAAAGTAAGCACTCTTACGCTGGTGGATGAATTTTAGGGTCACCACTGCGGACGGAATGTGGCGCACTCATGGTTTTGACGTGGTGCCCATCAAGGCGGTGACATGGGCCGCCACCGATTCCTGCAGGCCCTGCAGATCATAGCCGCCCTCGAGCACCGAAACAATTCGGCCGCCCGCGCTGGTACCAGCGATATCCATCAGCTTTTGCGTCACCCAGCCGAAATCGGCGGCGTCGAGATTGATGGAGGCGAGCGGATCGCGGCGATGCGCGTCGAAGCCGGCGGAAATGATGACGAGCTCGGGCGCGAATTTTGTCAGCTGCGGCAGGATCAGATTGTCGAAGGCGGCGCGGAATTTCGCGCTGCCATCCTCGGGGCGCAGCGGCGCGTTGACGATGGTGTCGTGCTCGCCGCGCTCGCCCGATGCGCCGGTGCCGGGGAACAGCGGCATCTGGTGGGTCGAGCAGTACATCACGGTTTTGTCGGCCCAGAAGATGTCCTGCGTGCCGTTGCCGTGGTGCACGTCGAAATCGATCACGGCCGCGCGCGAGATGCCATATTTGCGCTGGGCGTGGCGCGCGGCGATCGCGGCATTGTCGAAGAAGCAGAAGCCCATCGGGGTCGCCTTCTCGGCGTGATGGCCGGGGGGGCGCACCGCGACAAAGGCGTTGTTGTGTTGGCCGGTCATGACAGCATCGGTCGCGGCGACCGCGCCGCCGACGCCGCGCATCACGGCTTCCCAGGTGCCCGGCGACATCGAGGTGTCGCCGTCGATATAGACCATGCCGCTTGACGGCGCGACGCTGCGCAGTTCGGTGACATAGGGCTCGCTGTGGCAGAGCGTGACGTCATCGAGGCTGCCTTCCGGGGCCTCGACGCGTACGAGCGGATCAAAACGCTTCTCGGCGAGGATCTGGTTGATCGCGCGCAGCCGGTCGGGCCTTTCAGGGTGTCCCGGCGCCGTCAGATGATCGAGGCAGGCGGGATGGCTTAACAGAAGTGTGGTCATGCAGTTTCCCGGGCCGCGCGATGCGCGCGAACGACAAGCGGCTAATCTAGGAGGTTGTTTCCTCCTCGGAAAGAGACGGGACCGAACTTTGCCACGACGGCGGTGGGCTCCCTCTCCCGCTTGCGGGGGAGGTGAACCTGGTCAATTCACCCGCGAAATGCGATCGGGTGGGCCCGGTGTCACCGGGCTGTTCGTGCCGATCCAGTCAAACAGCGCCTCGTCGTCATAGATGCCGTACTGCTGAGCGATGCCGTCCTTCAGTGCGGCAAAACCATCACCGCCGAGCGCGAGATAGTCGTTGATGGTGACGCGATAGCTTGCGGCCGGATCGATCGGCGCGCCATTGACCATCATGGAGGCCGCAACGACACGTTCGCCGGATGGCCTGGCGGCGTCCCAGCGATAGCTGAAGCCCTTCGAAACCTGCAGGATCCGCGGCCGCTTCTCATCCGTCCATTGTTGCTCGAGTGCGGCCTTGATCTGCGCACCGGTCAGGCTCACGGTCACCAGCCGGTCGCGATACGGCTGGCTCGCGAACACGTCGGCATAGGTGACTGTGCCGTCGCCGCTCCGTTCGATGTCCAGGCGGATGCTTCCGGGGTTGGTCAGGGCGATCACGGCGGCCCCGTCCTTTTCGTCGCGCGTCGCAGCGAGTTGCGCATCGGCGACGATGTCGCCAAGCACGCTCTCGCCGGTCGGGTTCGGCGCGCGCGACAACGTCGCGGTGATGGTGCCGGCGCGGCGATTGGCGATCGGCGCGGAAAGCTTCTCATAGGCATCGATCAGCGCTGTCTGCTCCGCGTCCTTTGCCAGCGTGCCCGTACGCACGATGACATTCTCGGCCCTGGCACTGACGACGTCGCGCGTCGCGGGATCGAGTTTGACGTCGATCGCGGTGACCAGCGTGCCGAACTTGTCGGCGCTGGTGACGAGCTTGCCGCCGATGTCGCAGACATAGGCCCTGTGAGTGTGTCCGCTGATGACGATGTCGACGGCGCGATCGAGTTTTTTGACGATGTCGACGATCGGCCCTGAAATTCCCGGACACGCGTTGTAATCGCCCGTCGGGAAGCCGCCCTCGTGGATCAGCACCACGATCGCCTCTATGCCCCGGGCTTTCAGTTCCGGCACGAGCGCGTTGATAGTCTCGGCCTCGTCCCGGAATTCGAGCCCGGCGGCGACGTCGGGCGAAATAATCCCGGCCGTGCCTTTCAGCGTCAGTCCGATGAAGGCAACCGGGACACCATCGAATGTTTCAATCTCATAGGCCGGAAGCAGCGGCTGGCCGGTCTTCTTCACGATCGTCGAAGCCGCGAGATACCTGAACTTTGCGCCTTCAAAGCGGATGCGGCCCCAGGCAATGGTCCACGGGATGGCATCCGCCATTCTGCAGCCGCAGCAGTTCATCCGTTCCCTTGTCGAACTCCTTGTTGCCCACCGCCGAGATCGCAAGCCCCATCATCGACAGCGACTCGATGGTCGGCTCGTCATGGAACATCGCCGACAGCAACGGGCTTGCGCCGATCAGATCGCCGGCCGCGACGAACACATTGTTCTTGTGGCCGTCGCGCAACTGCTTCACGAGCGTTGCCATCTGCTCGGCGCCGCCGGCGGGCACCATGATCTTCTTGCCGTTGTCGTCGGGATCGTCGATGCGAATGCCGCCGGGCGGCGGCTTCAGATTGCCGTGGAAGTCGTTGATGGCGAGGATGCGCAACTCGACCGGCGCAGGTGATTGTGCCATGGCCGGTGAGGCGAGGGCGGCCAGCGCAAGCGCGGCGATGACGGAACGAAGCGGCTGTATCATCGCGCTATCTTAAGGCGTCGTCGCGACGACTTCACGACTTCTCGCCACCCATGTCGCTGGGAGAAAAGGGGTATTCCCGGCCGGAACAGGCTCCCCGAAAGGTTAACGGCTGCGTCCCGTTCACCCTGCCCGCCCCAAATTCTTGACTTCCGCCGCCCGCGATAGTCTTAATGAATCGTTAAGGCGGGGGCCGCGAAGTGTCGATAATTGATCAGGAATATTATCAGGAGGTGCCGGCCGGCAGCATGGCGGAGCGGCTGATGATTGCCGCGCGCGACCGCATCTTCGGCGACTTCGTCTCCCGCATGCGGCCCTCGGCGGTCGACGCGATCCTCGACGTCGGCGTCTCCGACGTGATCAACGACGGCGCCAACGTGCTGGAGCGCAGCTACACTCATCAGCAGAACATCACGGCCTGCGGGCTCGGGGCCGGTGCGGGATTCAAGTCGGCGTTTCCGGCCTGCCGCTACGTTCAGATCGAGCCCAACGCGCGGCTGCCTTTCGACGACAATGCCTTCGACGTCGCAACCTCGAACGCGGTGCTCGAGCATGTCGGCGGCTATGAGAACCAGATCAATTTCGTGAAGGAGCTTTGCCGGGTCGCAGGCCGCGTGTTCATCACCGTGCCGAACCGGTTCTTCCCGGTCGAGCATCACACCGCGATGCCGCTGGCGCATTACCTCGACGGCACGTTCAGGATCGCCTGCCAGATCACCGGCAAGCCGGAATGGTCGCAGGAAGAGAATCTGGTGCTGATGACGCGCAAGCGGCTGTGGCGGATCGCGGCGCCGGCCGGACGAAGTGCTGCGGTCGGTTACACCGGGCTGCTGCTCGGCCCGCTGTCATCCAATCTCTATCTCGCACTTCACTGACCATCCAAGCGCAGGATGATGCCGTCGAAGAACGCTTTCGCGCTCAAGATCGTGTTCGCCGTCCTGTGTCTCGTGATGCTGGGCCTGCAGCTCCGTTCGATGTCGGGCTGGAATGAGCAGCGCGGCGTCTTCGACGACATCTGCTATTTGCGGCAGGCGCATCTGTTCCAGCGGTTCGGCCTTTCCGGCTTCGACACCGACATCTCGCGCGACGATGACGGCTATCTCGAGGTCGAAGCTGAAGGCGATCGGCTTTCCCGGCTGGAACGACCAGAAGGAACTGCCCTGTCACAACACGATGGCGACGGGCAAGATCGTGATCCAGTACCCGCCCGGCGTCGGCATGGTGTTGGCGCTATTCCCGGAAGGGCATCAGGTCGTGCCGATGTTCTGGCTGTCCACGATCGCGGTGTTCGGCTTCGCCTGCCTTGCGATCTTTCGCGCGCGCAAGCCGGCTCGATCGTGACCGCCGGGTTGTTCGGCTGTCTTGCGATCTATCTGATGATCAATCCGATCAAGGCGAGTTATTCGATGGCGCCGACGGCGATCATCTGCGCGCTGTGCGGATATCTCACCGTGAGATGTTTCGCTGTGCCGCGGAGCGAGACGGCGAATTGCGCCGCTGCTGATCCTCGGCTTCCTGCTCGGGCTCGGTGTCGATTTCCGCCTGGCAAATATTTTCCTCTGCGGCGGATGCTAGCCTCTTCCTCCTGATCGGCTTTCTCAAGGTCGCGCCAAGGCGCAGCAATTTCTGGCGCGGCGCTGCTATTCGCGCTTGCGCTGGTCGTCGGCATGTTGCCGACCCTGGTCTCCTATTGGGTCAACACCGGCAGTCCGTTCACCTCGACCTATCATGGTGCGCCGATCGTGCGTGCCGCTTGAGTTCACGTTCTCGGTGGTGTGGGAATATCTCAGCGACTACCTGCAGATCGCGCTGCTTGCGCTGTCGATCGCGGGCGCGAGCCGGGCTATGGCTGGCCGCCGGCAGGCGTGCCACAGGCGCGTCGGACAAGTGACGGCCGCAAATATCGTCATCAATCTCGCCTTCTTCCTGACCTATCCGAATCGCCGTGCCCTATTACACGATCCCGATTTCACTGTTGTCGCTGTGGAGCCTGCTATTTGCGAGCGTAATGCGGCAAGCGGAGGCTGCGCGAGTCGAAGCCGTCGCGGTTTGACCGCAGGTCAGGCAAGCTCTGTCGTGGTGGCGCTGTTATGACCCGGACGCAGCAAGTCGCCGCGCGCCTGGCGCAGGCTCTCGATGTCCCATAGCGCAAGCTGCCGGCGGTGAAAGGGCGGCAGCCAGTCGTCGATGACCCGGACCGGCGGGGGAAAATTGTAGGGCGGCGCGCAGAGGTTCAGGGTGAACCAGTTACCGTTTCGAATGGCGCGGTTCTTCCCGTCCGGATACGTGGTGGTGAGAAGATATCGGACGTTGGAGCCGAGAATGTTGGCGAGCGCCAAGAAGTTCATCTCCTCCGACAAGTGGATGAGACAGTCGCGGCACAACAGGAGATCGGCATCCGGCAGCGGATCGTTGCAAAGGTCGATCGTGTGAAACTCGCGGTCGCGGCGGCCGTGCCGGCTCCTCGCCGTCTCGATTAGTTCGGGCACGATATCGCAACCGATATAGCGCTCGACGGGAAGCTCCATTTGGGACATCCAGTGAAAGTCGCCGCAGGGCACATCGAGCAGCGTGCGGATGCCAAGATCGGTCAGGAGGCCAGGCAGGTCTTGCCGAAGCTTTTCGGTGTATTGAAGCGTCGAGCCGCTGCCTGAAGCGGTTTCCTGATAACCCCAGATATTACGCCTGTGGATCTGCGCGAACACCTCACGCGGCGTTCCCCGGAGATGCCGCACCGTTTGCGAGCTCAGCCAGGTGAAGACCGGAGTCGGTAGCGTGCGGCGGGCGGCGTCGATGCTCCCGTGAATAGTGGCGTTCGGCGCAAGCCGTCCAGAACTTTGTCAATCACAAACGTCGCGGCGCACAGCACCGCGCCCCCCAGGCTACGCACATTGCAGGCCCCTGCCTCGCACTTATCCAACCGCAGCCGGCGGGCGATGGCAACGGAAAAGGGTGCGAAATCCGCCCGCAAACCATCCGATCGCGAGCTTCATTGAGGTAACGGGAACTATCGGGGCGATGTCTCGTTGACCTGACGCACCGGCCGGGCGCCGCCCGGACCGGCACGTCCGCTTGAGCCGCCGGAAACGCCAATGTGCCGATGGATTGCATATCGAGGCGAGACAACGTCGTTCGAGCCCTACGTCACCGAGCCCGAGCACTCGCTGATCGCCCAGAGCAAGCGGGCCCTGGAAGGGACCACCGGCATGAACGGCGACGGCTTCGGCCTCGGATGGTATGGCGAGCATCCCGAGCCCGGCCTCTACCGCGAGACGCGCCCGGCCTGGTCCGACGAAAACCTCCGTTACCTGTGCCGGCATCTGCGCTCGCACCTGTTCTTCGCGCATGTCCGCGCCGCGACCGGCACGGCGGTGACGCGGCAAAACTGCCACCCCTTTGCCTGCGGCCGCTGGATGTTCATGCATAACGGTTTCGTCGGCAGCTGGAACCGGCTGCGCCGCAGGGTCGAGCAACTGATCCCGGACGCGCTTTATCCGTCGCGGCTCGGCACCACCAACTCCGAAGCCGTGTTCCTCGCCATCATGGGCGCGGGTCTCGATCGCGATCCGATCGGGGCGACCGCGCGCGTGCTGCGAAGCTTGCGCGATCTCGTCAACGAAGAGGGCAAGCGCGAACGGATGCGCTTCACCACGGCGATTGCCAATGGCCGCGATCTCTACGCCTTCCGTTTCGCCGAGAACGATGCAACCAATACGCTTTATTTCCGCGAAAGCGGCGGCCAGGTCGTCGTCGTGTCTGAACCGTTCGACAAGGAGGACGACTGGACCGAGGTTCCCGAGGGACACGTGCTGGTGGCGTGCGCGTCCAAACCCATCGAAATAGTTCCCCTGCACCTGGCGGTTTCCGCAGTCGAAAGGGCGGAACTCCCTCGCATCAGCCGGATTATCGCGCGCAGCTAGGTTCCTGAGTTGCAGCGGTATCCCAAACCCTGGGGCGCGAATCATGACATTCGATTCCGAGCTTTTGAAAAGGCTGCGTCTTGGGGTCAGCGCCGACCGGAAGCATCTGGTCATCCGCTCGGCCGCGGGACGCGGGGAGGTCATCGAATATTCCTTCGGCATCGAGGAGGAATATTTCCTCGCCGACAAACGCACGCTGGATGTCGCGAAGCAGACGCCGAACGCGCTGTTCGAGGCCGCGAACTGGTCGACCGGGGGGCAGGCGATGCGCGAGATGCTGCAGGCGCAGCTCGAGGTCGCGACCAATGTCCATGTCGATGCTGCCGACGCGCGCGAGGAACTGGCTTTCCTGCGCCGCGAGGTCGCGAAGGTCGCCGATCAGTTCGGCTTTGCCATCATGGCCTGCGGGACGCATCCGACCGCGGTGTGGCGCGAGTCGCAGCCGAGCCCGAAGCCGCGCTATGAGGAGATGATCGAGGATCTCCGCAGCATCGGTCACCGCAACATGATGTGCGGCATGCATGTGCACGTGCAGTTGCCGGACAGCGAGAAGCGCTTTGCGGTGATGTGCGCGATGATCCCTGGCTGCCGCTGTTCATCGCGCTGTCGGCGTCCTCGCCGTTCTGGGGCTTCGCACAAGACCGGGCTGAAGGGTTATCGCCTTGCGGCCTACAGCGAGCTGCCGCGGACCGGGTTGCCCGAGCTGTTCGAAACCGAGCAGCACTACAAGGACTATGTCGACGCGCTGAAGACGTCCGGCGTCATTCCGGACGAGAGCTACATCTGGTGGGCGATGCGGCCTTCGTTGCGGCATCCGACGCTCGAATTGCGCGCGCCCGACACCTGCACCCTGATCGAGGATGGGGTTGCGATCGCCTCGCTCTATCGCGCGCTGGCGCGCCATCTCTATCAGCGGCCGGAAATCTCCCATGGCGTGACCAGCGTCGACCGCGCCATCGCGGTCGAGAACAAGTGGCGCGCGCAGCGCTACGGCACCGATTGCATCTTCGCCTCGAAGGACGGTCCGGTTCCGATCGCAGAGCTGCTGTCGCGCGTTGATCGAGCAGACCGCCGCGGATGCCGAAGCGCTGGGCTGTGCCGAAGAAGTGCAGCATTGCCGCACCATCGTCGTCCGCGGCAGCTCGGCGGACTTCCAGCTTCGCGCCTTTGAGGAGGGCGGCGAGGATATTGCCGCGGTGTCGCGCTGGATCGCGGCGGCGACGGCGCCGAGCAGGCCGAAGCGGACGACGGCGGCGGCGTAGCGCTCACTTCGTCGCTCCTTCAGCTTGCTTCGCGGTGCTATTCGATCACCTCGTCGGCGCGCGCCATCAGCGATGCCGGAAATTCGAGGCCGAGCGCCTTCGCGGTTTTCAGGTTGATGAGCAACTCGAACTTCGTGGGTTGCTCGACGGGCAGGTCGGCGGGCTTTGCACCCTTTGCGATGCGATCGACATAATTTGCGGCCAGCGCGAACATCGCCGTCATCGACGGCCCGTAGGACATCAGGCTGCCCGCGGTGACATGTTCGCGCAGTTCGCGCGATGCTGGCCATGCGGTGCTTGATGCGCGAGTTCGGCGATGCGCGGTCGGTCGAGAAAGAAGAATGGGGATCCGCCCGTGGTAGAAAAAATTCCCTCTCGCCGCTGCCTCGACGAAGGCCCGATCGTAGTCATAGGGCTGCTCGCCGAAACTCGACCCCGGTCAGTTCCATCCCGGAGCGCGGCGCCACGGCCTGCAAGGCCGCCCAGTGATCGGCGGACGCCTTGTCCCAGAACACCGTCATTGTCTTCACATGAGGAAATGCTTCTTTCACAATTTCCAGGCGTTTGCCCACCAGCTCGACATTCTGGAAATAGACGCCGGTGACGTTTCCGGACGGCCGCGAAAGGCTGCGTGACATAGCCCTTGGCCAGCGGGTCGTAGTCGACCGCGATCATCACCACCGGCAGGCCGTCGGCGGCGGCCAGCGCTGCTTGCAGGCTCCTCTCCGGGCCGGCTCCCAATACGATGTCGGGCTTTTGCGCGACGATTGTGCGATAGCTGCCTCCCACGCATCCGCATTCGGAATCTGGATGGCGTCGTAGGTGAAGTTCTCACCTTCCTTGTATCCGAGCTCGGCCATGCGCTGCACGAACGCGACCCATTGCGGCGCGGTTCTCGGCTGCACGTTGGCGGTGCCGACACGCAAGCTTTTCGGTGCTTGCTGCGCGCGCACCGCGATCGGCCAGACCGCCGCGCCACCGATCATCCCAAGCAATTGTCGCCGCCGCATGCCCGCTCCCGCGATCTACCCTTATCCAGCTTCACGGAAGAGGTCAAAAAAGTCGAACTCCGCGTCCCTCAATCCTTCGCCCATTCGCCGACCACGCGATGCACCTCCTCGAGGTGTTCGCGGATCTGCTCCAGCGCGAAGCCCAGCGCATAGAAGCGCTCGGCCGCCTCGCTGGTCATGTCGCGGATCAGGCCGTCGCGGCGGACCGCGCTGAACTCCTCGGTGTAGTCATGGAAGACGGACTCGACCTCGGCGAGATCAGGCGGTCCCTGCCGCGCGCGCAAGGCGCGCGCGCTGGCGCGCAGGAAACCACCTGCAACCTTCGAGATGCGCTCGACATGCGGCGTCAACCTCGTCCGGCCCTCCTCGGGCAGCTCGCAGCCGACCGCGCGGCCGAGGATGACGATGTCGTGGCGCAATCGGAGCGAGGTGCGGCACAGCGGACCGGTGTCGGGACCGGCGGTGAGGCGCGCAGTGCGTTCATGCTCGGCTTCCGTGCCGGTCGCATTCAGCCTGGTGATGAAGCTCGCGAGCTCGTCATTGATCTCGCGGATATCCGGCCGCGTCGCCGCCGAGGTGATGCGCCAGCATCTGCTGCAGCGCCCCCGCGACGAGGTCGAACGTGTCGGCGGCGGCATCTGTCGTCTGCACATGTGCGCGCGAGGGAAACACCAGGAAGGAGACGATGAAGCCGACGACGCCGCCGACCACGACCTCGAGCACGCGGTCGAATGCGGAGGCCGCGGGACTGACATGCTGCATGCTGGGCACCAAAAGCACGATGATCGCGGTGATCGGCAGCACGTTGAAATTGGTGCGGAAGGCGGCGATGAAGGCGAGCGGCGCGATTGCCAGCGCCAGCACCGCGAACAGCGCGATTTCAGTCTCGTGCGGGATCAGCATCGCGAGCGCGCCGCCATAGGCGACGCCGGCGAGCGTGCCCATCAGGTAGTCGCGCGCCACCCTCAAGGAGCGGCCGAGGCTCATCTGCGTGACGATCAGCGAGGTCAACACCGCCCACAGCGGCAGCCGCAGGTGCATCGCCTGCGCCACGGCGAGCGCGAACAGCGCCGCGACCGTGACCCGCAGCGCAAGGATCAACTGCAGCCGGTAACGGTGGGCGAGGGCGCGGAGGTGGATGATGAACGCCAAAAGGCGCGAGGGCGGAGGGGACATGCGGCCGTTATAGCAGTGGATCGCGCGCGAGCGCCATATGCGCGCGGTTATCCGACCGTGGCATGGTGCGGGGACGCGCCTCGCGTGTCTGTGCTGCGAGGCGGATGCCGGCATTCGGCGCGCCAAAGCCCCTATATCCGCGCCGCTGCACGATCTCGAAGAAGAACCGTTCCTCGAAGGCGTGGGTATAGATCTGGAAGAACTCGCCATCGCCGTCGCGATCGTAGAGGATGCCGTTGTCCTTCATCGCCTTCAGCAGCGCGGGATCAAGTCGAATAACGGCTGTCGATATCGTCATAATAATTGTCCGGGATGGTCAGGAAGGTCGCGCCTGCCGCGCGCATCGCGGAGACGGCCGTGAGGATGTCGTCGCAGGAAAACGCGATGTGCTGGACGCCGGCGCCGAAGAATTCCGACAGGAAACGCGACGACATGGTCTGCGTCGCCGTCGAGGCATTGAGGACGAGCCGGAGCGAGCCGTCCTTCGTCTCCAGCACCTGGCTCTTCACCAGTCCGAGCGGATCGGCGATCTCGAGCTGCGGTGCGCGCTGGACGTCGAACAGGCCGGTATAGAATTGCTCCCACGACAGCATCTCCTCGAATCGCATCGATTGCGAGATGTGATCGATGTGGCGGAGAAAGCCTGGGCCGTCCTCGCCGGCGACCGGCACAAAATCGATGTCCCAATTCGGCGAGGCCGGCTCGAGGAAATACAGCAGGCTGCCGCCGACGCCGCGGATCGCGGGAATGGTCATTTCGCCCGGGCCGACGGCTTGCCGGAAGGTCGTCGCCTGCAGCGCCTCGGCGCGGCTCATCATGTCAGCGACGTCGTCGACTTCAAGCGCGATCGCGCAGACGCCCGAACCGTGGGTCACGTAATGCGATCTGGCAAAGCTGTTGTCGGAGCGTTGATCAGAAGGTTGATGTCGCCCTGCGACCATCGCTCCACGGCTTTCGAGCGGTGACGTCCGGTCAGAGCGAAAGCCGAGTTGGCCCAGCAGCCTGGCCAGCGGGGCCGCGTGGCTCTGGTCGACGGCGAACTCGATGAAATGCGTGTCCGAGACGCTCGGCGCGCGCAGGCAGGGCAGGATCGGCCTTGCGCTGTTCGCTGCCCATCAGCACCAGCGAGCGCATCGCGTCGACCGCGACCTCCCGGGTCGATTGCGCGCGGAACTGGTCGTTGAAGATTTCCAGCGACAGCGGCCCTTTGTAGCCGGTGGCGTCGACCGCCCGCATGAAATCGCCGACGGGAAGATTTCCCTGTCCGGGGAAGCAGCGGAAGTGCCGGCTCCAGGACAGCACGTCGAGATCGAGCTGCGGCGCATCCGCGAGCTGAACCAGGAAGATCTTGTCGGCGGGGATCGCCGCGATCTGCGAGGCGGGAAAACCGGGCGCCAGCGTATGGAAGCTGTCGAGGATGATGCCGATCGGCGGGATGGTTGGCGCGCCGCACGATCTCCCAGGCGTCGCGGTAGTCGTTGACATAGCGTCCCCAGGCCAGCGCCTCGAAGCCGACGCGCAAGTCCCGCTTGGCCGCGCGCTCGCCGAGCTCGCGCAAATCGTCGGCGGCGCGGTCGATGCCGCCGAGCGCAAGCGGCGAGACGTTGCTGCAGACGAGCAGGAGGTCGGTGCCGAGTTCGCCCATCAGGTCGAACTTCTTCTCGGCGCGCCGGAACGCTTGCGCTTGCGCTGCGGTTCCGGCAATCCCTCGAAATCCCGGAACGGCTGCAGCGCGCAGATACGCAGAGTCAAGATCGCCGCAGATGCGCGCGACGTCGCGCGCGGAACCATCGAAGCAGGTGAAGTCGTTCTCGAAGATTTCGACCGCCTCGAAGCCGGCGGCCGCAATCGTCTTGAGCTTCTCGTCGAGCGCGCCGCCAATCGAAACCGTTGCGATCGAACGTATCATGCAGCTACTCCGCGCTTCGGCCGTTCTGGCCGTATCAATAATGGATTTGCGCGAGCTTGCGCAATTCGTCCGATGTGGTGGTGCCGAAGCCGAAGAATTCGAGATAGGCCGGAATCTGCTCGAACAGCATGTCGGTGCCGACCTGATAGTCGCAGCCTTTGGCGCGCACCGCTGCTAGGAACGGCGTGATCTCCTCTTTCATCACGACCTCGCCGACAAAGGTCGACGGCGCGATGCGTTCCACATCGAACGGCAGCGGATCGTCCTTTTTCATGCCGAGCGGCGTGGCATTGATGACGATGTCGTAGCCGGCGGGGTCGGCGGAGCCGGTCGTTGACCTCGAGTTTCGGATAGTGCGTCCTGAGCCGTTCCGCCAGCGCGTTCATGCCTTGCGGGAATGCGTCGTAGAGGCCGAGCCTGGCAACGCCGGCTTTGGCCAGCGAGGCGGCGATCGCCGAGCCGACACCGCCGCAGCCGGCGACAAGCACGCTGGCGCCGGTCGAGGCGGCGGCCCTTCTTCATGACGCCGCGAACAAAACCTTCGCCGTCGAACATGTCGCCGATCAATCTTGCCGCGCTCATCGACGCGCACCGCGTTGCAGGCGCCGGCGATCTTGGCCGACACCGAGGCCTCGTCGACGAGATCGAGCGTCGTGACCTTGTGCGGCATGGTGATCAGCGCGCCATCCACATTGGTCAGCCGGAACGCCAGCTTCAGGAACGAGGCGTAGTCCTCGACCTTGCAGCCCATCGGGATCACGGCCGCGTTGATCTTCGCGCGCCTCGAACCAGGGATTGTAGATCATCGGCGACTTGAAGGATTCCGTGGGATAGCCGATGTGGGCGATCAGCCTTGTTTTTCCGTCGATCATCATTCGTCCTTTGCTTTCTCCAGGGATTTCACCTGCTCGCGCAGCAGGAATTTCTGGATCTTGCCCGTTGACGTCTTGGGCAACGGTCCGAACACCAGCGTCTTGGGGACCTTGAAGCGGGCGAGCCGGCTTTTGCAGAAGGCGAAGACTTCGGCGTCGTCGGGCTGGAAGCGCCGGGCTTCAGTTCGACAAAGGCGCAGGGCGTCTCGCCCCATTTCGGATCGGGCCGCGCCACCACGGCGGCCAGCATGACGGCCGGATGCTGGGTCAGTACTTCCTCGACCTCGAGGCTGCAGATGTTTTCGCCGCCGGAAATGATGATGTCCTTCGAGCGGTCCTTGATTTCGATCGCGCCATCGGGATGCCAGACCGCGAGGTCGCCGGACAGGCACCAGCCGTCGACCAGCGTCTTCGCCGTGGCGCCCTTGTTCTTGAGATATCCCTTCATGACGGTGTTGCTGCGGACCATGATCTCGCCCACGGTCTCGCCGTCCCGCGGCACGCTGGTCATGGTTTCCGGATCTGCCACCCTGACATCGTCGACCATCGGATAGGCGACGCCCTGTCGCGCCATCCTGGCAAAGCGTTCGCCGTCGGGAAGTTCATTCCACTCGGGCTGGAACACGCACGATGTCGCGGGACCGTAAGTCTCGGTCGCGCCATAGAGATGAACCACGCGGAAGCCGAGCGCTTCCATCGAACGGAAAACCGTGGACGGCGGCGCCGCCCCGCCGGTCGCGACCGAGACGACGTGATCGAAGGCAACGCGTTGTTCGGCGGGCGCATGCGCCAGCATGTTGAGGACGATCGGAGCGCCGCACAAATGGGTGACCCGATGTTCTGCGATCAGGCGGAAGATGACCGGCGGCTCGACCTTGCGAAGACAGATCTGCGTGCCGCCGACCGCCACGACGGCCCACGGATAGGACCAGCCGCAGCAGTGAAACATCGGCAACGTCCACAGATAGATGCTGTCGAAGCTCAGGCCGAAGCACAGTCCGTTGCCGAGCGCGGAAAGATAGCGCCGCGATGGCTGTAGACGACGCCCTTGGGATCGCCGGTCGTGCCCGACGTATACAACAGGGCGAGCGACTGCCACTCGTCGGTGATTCCCGGCCAATCGAATGCGGGGTCGGCCGCCGCCAGCAACTCCTCGTAGCCATATTTGCCGATTGTCTGACGCAGGCTCGCCGGGGACAGCGATGTCCACCACGATGATGTCATGATCGAGCTGCGCGAGAGCCTCGCGAACGACCTGAGCATAGTCGCCGTCGACGATCAGCACCTTGGCGGACGCCGTGTTTCAGCGAGAAGGCGATATTGGCCGCGTCGAGCCGCGTGTTCAGCGGATTGAGCACGGCGCCCAGCATCGGAACGGCGAAATGGGCTTCGATCATCTCGGGAATGTTGGATGCGATGATGGCAACCGTGTCGAGGCGGCCCACGCCCAGCTTCGCCAGCGCAGACGCAAGCCGCGTGCAGCGCTCCAGCAGCTGCCGATAGGTAATGCGGCGCTCGCCGTCGATGACAGCGATCTTCTCCGCGAAGGCGCTGGCGGCGCGCGTCAGAAAGCTCACCGGCGATCAGCGGGACGTAATTCGCCTGGTTGCGATCGAGGTCTGTCTCAAAGGGATGCATCGATGTCCCGTCAGTCGATCAATTGCACCCGGGTCCAGACCAGGATCGAGCGGCCGAGCGTGCCGTCGAGATAGCTCTTGTAGGGCGCGGTGGTGATGGTCAGCGTGTCGCCGTCCAGCACGAAATGCCTGATCTGGTCGGTGCCGGTCCAGGCCTGGTTCCATGACGTGTCGATGTGGTGCACCACAACGTTGTCGCCGAGCGAGAAGGTCCCGGCATAGGCGACCATGGTGCCGATCAGCTCGACGCCTTCTTCGTCGGTCGGGACCACGTCGCGCGGCGTGACGCGGTCGTTGCGGGTGAAGATCGCATACATCCGCCCGTCCGGGGAGTAGCCGATATAGCCGACCGGCGCGTCGCCGAACTGGTTGTGCCGGTGTCCGTCCGAGAGACGTTCGCGCACATAGGATTGCAGCGACCAGGTGCCGATCACGGAGCAGTTGGCCGGCGGCTTGCCATGCCGGACGGATTTCAGAATGTCGCTCTCGGTCACAATACACCTCTTTGATTTCGCAAGTTCTCAGACATCGAAGAAAACCGTCTCGCGCTCGCCGCCGAGATGGATGTCGAATGTGTAGATGGTCTTTCCGTCGCGCTCGGAACGCGCAGCAATCAGGGTCTGGCGGCGCTCGGGCTGTTCGATGATACCGAGCACGGGATCGCCGGCGTTGGCGGCCGCTTCGTCGGCGAAATACATCCGCGTCGCGAGACCGATGTTGATGCCGCGGGAGGCGATCCAGAAGCTGATGTGCGGCGCCATGGTCTTGCGGCCGCGCCGTCCGGCGACCGCGCCGGGCTTGATGGTGTTGATGCGGTAGACGCCGGTCTCGAAATCCGTGCCGGTTCGCGCCCAGCCGCGAAAGGCCGCGATCGAGCGGCTTGTCCTGCCGGTCGGCCGGATGGTTGTAGCGGCCGGCCGCGTTGGCCTGCCAGGTCTCGACCAGCACGTCCTTGGCGACATGACCTGAGGCATCAAAGATGCGTCCTTCGATGACGATGCGCTCGCCGGCCACGTCGGGCCCGGCGATGTCGCCGCTAAAATTGTTCTCGAAGATGTCGAAGCCGGCCTGGTTCGGGATCAGGCCGATATGCACATAGGGGCCGGCCGTCTGCGACGGCGTCTCGGGCAGATAGGTCAGCGTCGTCATCGATCAGCCTCCGTGCAACCTGTTTTCGAACAGGGTCTGGCGGCTGCCGCGCAACACGATGTCGAAGCGATAGGCGAGGGATTCCAGCGGCAGCGAGGCGTTGAGATCGAGCTTCGCGATCAGCCGCTCCGCCGCCGACTTGTCGGGAATGGTCGCGATGATGGAGTCGTGCGGGATCAGCGGATCGCCCTCGAAATACATCTGGGTGATCAGCCGCTGCGCAAATCCCGAGCCGAACACCGAGAAATGGATGTGGGCGGGACGCCAGCTGTTGACGCGATTGCGGAAGGGATAGGCGCCCGGCTTGACGGTGCGGAAGAAGTAATAGCCGTTGTCGTCGGTCAGCATCCGGCCGCAGCCGCCGAAATTCGGATCGATCGGCGCGATGTAGGTGTCGTTGCGATGGCGATAGCGGCCGCCGGCATTGGCCTGCCAGACCTCGACCAGGGTATTGCGGACGGGCCGGCCGTTGCCGTCGAGCACGCGGCCATGAACGATGGTCTGCTCGCCGATCGGCTTGCCGTCCTTGGCGTAGTTCAGGATCAGATCGTTATCGAGCGGCGCCGAGCTCGTCGCGGGAGAAGGCGGGGCCGGTGACTTCCGACAGCGAGTTCTGCAGCGACCACAGCGGGATCCGCGGCGAGCGCAGCACGCTGGTCTTGTAGATCGGCGTGTAGGCGGGCGGATGGATATCCCGGTCGCGCTGATGAAATTCATATTCGGGTGTCATCGAAGTTCTCACAAATCTTGTGCTGGTGATCAGGGGCGCGGCGCGCTGCCGCGCCCCTCTGTTTCGTGTGGTCAGGCCGTCGCGGCGCCGCCGAACGAGGCTTCACGCAACCGGTCGTACTCCGGCTTGGCCATCGGCGTGGCGTCGGGATTGCCGAGGTCGCTGACCGGAAGGCGGAAGGTTTCCCGCGCCGACCAGGCGGCGATCGCTGCGATCGCGGTGATGGCAAAGGCGATGGCGCCGACCGTGAGCGGGACGTTGGTCGATCCGGGAGGGGCGACGGTGGCGAACAGCGCCGGCAGCAGCGCCGTGATGGTGGTGCCGGTGTTCTGCGAGATCGCCATCGCCGAGACGCGGTAGCGGGTCTGGAACAGCTCCGGATAGAAGCTCGGGAACACCGCGTTGTAGCCCTGGTAGACGATGCCCCACATCAGGATGGAGAGCGCGATCGCCACCGGCACATTCTTATCGCTGATGGCGTAGAGATACCCAAAGGACAGCAGGCCCGAGCACAGCGCGCCGAAGATGATCGGCTGCCGCCGTCCGATCTTGTCGGAGAGATTGCCGACCAGCGGGATGACGACCACGGCCGCGATATTGCCGATTACGGGGATCCAGAGATAGACGTCTGCCTTGAAGCCGATGCCGTAGGCGGGCTGCACGGCATAGGCGGCGCCGAAGATGGTGGCGACCACGGGGATCACGTTCATCAGCGCCATGCAGACGACGCGCAGCATGTCGGCCCAGCTGGACTGGAAGGCCTGGACGATCGGCGCCTTGGGCAGCGTGCCGTCCTTGCTTTCCTCGGCGAAGGCCGGCGTTTCGTCGACTTCGCGGCGGATCAGATAGCCGATCACGATGACGACGGCGCTCAGCAGGAACGGGATGCGCCAGCCCCACTGCATGAAGTCGTCCTTGCTCATGTAAGTGGCGATCGGCAGGAACACGGCAGCCGCGAGGATTTGCCCGGCCTGCACGCCCTGCAGCGTGAAGCTCGCGAAGAAGCCGCGCCGGCCGAACGGCGCGTGCTCGAGCACCATCGAGCTTGCGCCGGAAATCTCGCCGGCGACCGCGAAACCCTGGATCAGCCGCAGTACCACCAGAAAGACCGGCGCCCACAAGCCGACATGCTCATAGGTCGGAAGCACGCCGACCAGCATGGTCGAGAAGCCCATCAGGAACATGCAGAGCACCAGCACGTTCTTGCGGCCGTGGGTGTCGCCCCAGTGCCCGAGCACGAAGGCGCCGATCGGGCGCGCGACATAGCCGACGCCGTAGGTCGCAAGCGAGGCGACGATCGCGACCGTGGGGTTCGCCGAGGGAAAGAAGATCTGCGGAAAGACCAGCGCCGCCGCGGTCGCATAGATGAAGAAGTCGTAGTATTCGAGCGCCGATCCGATCCAGCCGCTGGCGGCGGCGATCCTCGATTGGCGCATGTTCTTGATGCCTGACGTCATCTGAGTTTCCTTCCCTGTTTTGATGGCAAGCCGTTCGACGGCGCATTTTTTATTGGGAGCTGCTCTGGCAACGGCACAGGGCGGTTTTTGCTCCGGAATGCGGGAAAGAATATCGGCGCGCGACGATAACACAATTACTCATTTATGCCGGAAACTTAACCTGATGTTATCTTCGCGCGGCGCGTGCGCGGGCCGGCTTGCCGTCGGATTCCATCTCCGCGCGCAGCATGGCGATGAAATGCGTCGCGTAGGGCGACAGCGGCACGCCGCGCTTGACGGCGACGAAGGTCTCGAAACCCGTCGGCTCCTGGATCTCCAGCAGCCGCACGCCGGGAACGCCGCCATGCGCCACCGAGAACTGGTCGATGACGGCAATGCCGAGCCCGGCCTGCACCAGCGAGACGACGGTGTTGCCGAAGCGGGCGCGGATGGTGATGTCGTAGGGTAGTTTGTGGCGCGCAAACAGCTCCGACATGATGCGGCCGTAAGGGTCGGTCGGATCGATGCCGATCAGCGGAAAGCGCGTCATCTCGGCGGCCGAGATGCGCTTGCGTTGCGCCAGCACGTGATTGTCAGGCACGATGCAGAACAGCCGCCCGCGAGGCGAGCGGCAGGAAATCCAGCGCCGGATGATCGAGGCGATAGCTGATCGCGGCGCAGTCGCCCTTGCCAAGCAAGAGATAGTCGATCACCTCCTCGAGCTTGACGATGTTGATGTCCATCTTGAGGTCGGGATAACGCTTGCGGATGCGCTCGACCGCGCGCGGCACCATGACCTGGGCGATGCTCGGCACGGAGGCGATCCGAAGCTCCGACAATTGCCCGCGGCCGATCTTGCCGATGACCTCGGCGAGATCGTCGACCTTGCTGTAGATCGCGTTGATCTGCTCGAAGATCATCTCGGCGTCCCGGGTCGGGACGTAGCGGCCGTTCTGTCTCTGGAAGAAGCGCACCCCGAGCGAGCGCTCGGTATATTTGACCAGCCGGCTGATGCCCGGCGCGGAGACGTTGAGCAGCTTTGCCGCGCCGGTGATCGTGCCCGAGATCATCACGGCCCTGATAACTTCGATTTGCCTCAGCGTCATCATGACTGCAGGGGAACCCGTGCTGGCTAAGCTGCGGGTGCGATCATTGCCGAGAGGGTGGGACGTGTCTACCCGGTGCAGCTGGAGGCGCCGATAGCAGGATCGGAACATCCAAAAGGAGACGCGGTCGGCTCGCCGCAGGCGATTCTCCGATCCTTCGATATGGCAGGGCGGCTCTATGGAGCACTTGCGGCTGACGGTCCTACGGAACGACAATTCATGAAATGATTCGCACCGAGGAGATTCCATGAGTAGCGACGATGGCCATTCGGATTCAGAAAGACGAGCTGCCGGCGAACGACGGTCGGGCACGGACACGCGGTCGGAACTGGAGAAGCGGTTACTCGGTGAACGACGATCCGGCGTCGACAGGCGAGCCGATGAGAAAGTTGAACGAACGGCTGTCGCGCAGCCTCCCGATGTGCAGCTGGCTCTCTTTGCGCGGCGTCTGAGGCGAGCGCTAAGAAGTGAAAAAGGTCGGGACTTTTTTGGCGTCGCCCGCGGTGAGGGTGATTTCGCGATTTATCCCGATGTCCTCAAAGCGGTGGAATGGATCGAAAGCCTTGCGGGTTCGGGAACGGACGAAGTCTCCCAGCCGTCGACGTCAGGCCGCCCGACGTTGCGAAAGGCGCTTTTCCGCAAGGATTTTTGAGCGTTTGGGAAGCAGGCGCGCGTCTTGATGCGCGTGGACGATCGTCGATGAAATGGCACGGGGGCGTCGGGTCCGAGGTGCGCCTGCACTCGGGCGGCAATTGAGCGCGCGAGTCATCCCCACTCGAACGCGACTCCCATCCGGTAGCCCCTCTGCCAGACGATGCGGCACGGGAGCTTGAGCCGGTCATCCCGCATGATCAGTGTGAAAGCTCTTTTGATCGGAATGGCGCCGACAGGTTCCGCAAATTCGACCGCGGCGCCGGTGGAGGAAAGGTCGCGCACCGTGCACGGGTATTTATCACCGCCGTATTCCGCGACGGCCGGTTTGTTAATCTGGTGTCGCGCGGCAATTCTGGTTTCGACCA
This sequence comes from uncultured Alphaproteobacteria bacterium, assembly GCA_963732085.1. GTDB lineage: Bacteria > Pseudomonadota > Alphaproteobacteria > Rhizobiales > Xanthobacteraceae > Bradyrhizobium. The sequence goes on from CAVSYJ010000007.1 coordinate 458,164, forward strand.
TCTGCAATGAGTCCGGGCAATTTGGCGCAACCTATTGCGAGACGATGAATTCTTGCTGAGCAGTTGGCCAGTGGCCGGTATCCTGGTGCGAATCGCATCGGCTGACGGGCCACATTCAATATCGAAAATTGGCAAACCGCGCGGCGCTCCGTGTTCGCCTGTCAGGGGGGTGCCGCGCATCCAATTGGCGCATGATCGCTCGTCGCGCGAGGAGCATCGCTCGATACCGTCGCCCGTGCCAAAGGCATGTCCAGGGTCGCGAAGGCGACGGGGCTTGGCCGCGAAAGCCTCTATAAATCGCTGGGCGGCACCACCAAGCCGGAGTTCGACACTATCCAGAAGGTGGTCAATTCGTTCGGCGTGAAACTGGTTGCCCGGCCGATACGGAAATCAGCGCGATCGGCGACTTGATCATTTGCGTCGAGAAAATCTGCGCTATCCTTGTCCTTCTCAAGACAAGCGGCGGGGAGGTGCCAATGCGTCAGCGGCTTTGCAAGATGCTCGGGATCGACATCCCCATCGTGCTGGCGCCCATGGGTGGGGCGGTGGCGCCGCGTCTTGCTGCGGCCGTGAGCAATGCTGGCGCGCTCGGCACATTGCCGTTGTGGCGCTCCAAGATTGAAACGCTTCGCAGCGCAGTACAAAAGACACGCTCGCTCACCGCAAAACCCTTTGCGGTCAATCTGAACATGGAGTTTCCGCAAGTCGAACGGCTCGAAGCCTGCATCGAGGAAAGGGTGCCGGTCATCTCCTTCTTCTGGCGCGATCCCGGCGATCTGGTGAAGCGCGCGAAAGCCGGTGGCGCCGTGGTGATGTACACCGTTGGCAATGCCGACGACGCCCGGCGTGCGGTCGACATCGGCGTCGATATCGTCGTCGCGCAGGGCTGGGAAGCCGGCGGCCATGTCAGGGGGACGGTGGCGACGTTGCCGCTGGTGCCGGCCGTCGTCGATGCGGTCGGCGATACGCCGGTGATTGCCGCCGGCGGCATCGCCGATGGACGCGGAATGGCCGCGGCGTTGGCGCTTGGCGCGGCGGGAGTCTGGGTCGGTACGCGGTTTCTCGCCTCCGAGGAGGTGTCGATCCACCCCGAATATCAGCAGCGTATTCTCGCGGCGTCCGAGAGAGACACCGTCTGGTGCGAGAATCTGTTCGACGGCGGCTGGCCCAATGCGCCGCATCGCGTGCTGCGCAACTCGACGGTTCGCAACTGGGAGGCCGCGGGCCGGCCAGCTCCGGGGCAGCGGCCGGGCGAAGGGGTGATTGTGGCCAGATCGGAGTCGCGCGGAGATGCCGACCGATATACGAGCATCACGCCGGGACCGGACACGGTGGGCGAGATCGAGCCGCTTTCGCTATGGGCGGGGCAGGGCGCGGCGCTAGTGCGCAAGGTGCAGCCGGCCGCGGAGATCGTTCGCGAGATGAATGACGAGGCCAACAATATTCTCCGGCGGCTCGGCCAGGAATCATCGACGGGTTAGAAGGAATTCGCTTCGGCCGCGAGCGGGCAAAAACCCGCCGCCTGTTTTGCCCGACGAGTCAAGCGCGTGGCGCAAAAATATTTATCTTTCCGAAAGACAGAAGTTATGATTTAACGAAGCCATCCCGCCTCGACATGAGGGACGTGATGGCCATTCGTCACCAGACGTGAGGCGGGGTGCGATGGACGCGTCGGATCGCAAGACGTGCGGTATCGATGCGTACGGTCAAGCCGTGTGGTCCTGTCCCCCCGACGCTGGGGTCAAGTGAACGGAGATGATCTGTTCGCGACGGTGGCAACAAAGCCCGGTTCACCGGGGAGAGCGCGGAGTAAGCCGTAAAGCCATTGCGCAGGGAGTGCCGGAACGTTTCGGCTTTACCTGACTACTTGTGTGCACTTCTACTCTTCAGCACACAAGGCTGCGGGTGCGGCCAGCGCCCGGCATTCCCTGCGCCCTCTATTTCGAGGGAGCGACGGTTAGATGCATCACCCGGACGCGACATCGCGCCGCGGGAACGCTGAGCTGTGTCCTTCGTCATTGCGAGCGAAGCGAAGCAATCCAGACTATTTCAGCGGATGCGGTCTGGATTGCTTCGTCGCTTCGCTCCTCGCAATGACGGTGAGTTCTTTGAAATGTGAATCGGAAACCGGATGCTTCGCGCGATCGGCAGGCGTAGGATGGCCGCAGGCGCGGCATCGCGCCGACTTTGTTTGGGCATGATCTCCGCGTAAACGCTACGCGTTTGTCGCGAGGAAAACCGCTTCACACTTTTCCGGATCATGCCACATCCGGAAGGAGGACCCCATGTACGCCGCCATCCGTCAGGCCAAGGCCAAGACCGGTAGCGCAGAAGAGCTGGCGCGCCGCATCAAGGAAGGCGCCATTCCCATCATTAGCGACGTCGAGGGCTTTCGCGCCTATTACGTCGTCTACGCTGGCGACGACACCGTCACCGCGATCAGCCTGTTCAACAATTTCGCGGGTGCGGAAGAGGCCAACCGGCGCGCGTTGGTATGGATCGATCAGAATCTCGGTCCGCTGCTGGTCGGGCAGGCGAGCGTGGGCGCGGGTCCTGTGATCGTGCACACGCTGGCGTGAGGCGCGGCGAGCCGCGCCACTCGCTCGTGCCGAATGATAGGGTATGCTGCGCTCGGGCGGGAAACCCGATCACGGGGAAATACAGGCGAGGATTCCATGCGTGTCGTTGCGTTGGAGGAACATTTCACGGTTCCGGCCCTGGTTGGCCGCATCGATCGGGAGGCCATCAGCCGGCGCGGCTTCCGGCCGAGGACACCCACGAAGAGCGGCCCCAATCCGCTCGAACTGGCGCCCGAGATCGGCGAGCGGCGCCTGCAATCGATGGATGAGGCCGGCATCAGCGTGCAGGTTCTCTCGAATACCGGTCCGGGCCCGGACCTCGTGCCCGGCCCCGAGGGCATCGCGATCGCGCGCGAGATGAACGACCATCTGGCGGCCGCGATTGCGCGTCACCCCAAACGGTTCGCGGGTTTTGCCGTGCTGCCGATGCAAAGCCCCGACGCGGTGGCCGCCGAGCTCGTTCGCGCGGTCAGGGAATTGGGTTTCGCTCGGCGCGCTGATCAACGGCACCACCGAAGGCCGCTTCCTCGATCACCCCGGCTACGATGCGCTATTGGCCGCGGCCGAAGAGCTCGACGTTCCCATCTACATCCATCCGCATCTCGCGCCCGAAGCGGTCCGGCGGGCGTACTACTCGGATTTGCCTGATGGTGCGAGCTTCGTGCTCGAAGCCGCCGGCTGGGGCTGGCATTCGGAGACCGCGATCCAGATCCTGCGCATGGTGCTGTCAGGCGCGCTCGACCGGCATCGGCGGCTGAAACTCATCATCGGCCACATGGGCGAAATGCTGCCGATGATGATGGCGCGCGCCGACGAGGTGTTCGCGCGCGACATCGATCATCTTTCGCGTCCGATCAGCCGCACCATCGTCGATCAGGTCTGGCTCACCACCAGCGGTATCTTCACCGAGCCGCCGTTCCTGGCAGCGCTCATGACTTTCGGCATCGACCGCATCATGTTCTCGGTCGACTATCCCTACGCTCCCAACGCCAAGGGCCGCGCCTTTCTCGACCGCCTCTCGCTTGCCCCAGCCGACATGGCGAAGCTGTGCCATGGCAATGCCGACCGGCTACTGAAGCTGAAGGCGGGATGACGCTACCCCAACAACACTGCATCCGCACCGTTCACTGCCTCTGCGCTGTCGGTGACGGTCTTCTCCAGCGAACCCGCCAGCACCGTAACGTTCTCGGCAAAGAAACGCGCCAGCGTCACGTAGCGCTCGCCGTCGCCATTGCTCTTGGCGGCAAGCGCTTCGCCGGCGAGCATGCAACCGCCGAGCGTCGAGCCGAACAGGCGCAGATATGGCGTTGCGCCCGCGAGCGCATCGTTCGGCTTCGACGTGACGCGCTCGAGCAGCCATTTGCTGGCGCGCTCCAGCGAGGAAAGCCCATCGCGCAGCTTCGCGCCTGTCGTGCCGAAGGCCGGATCGTTCGACGTCTCGACCTGCTTGATCGTGGCATCGAGCTCGGCGAGCAGCGCCCACACCGAAGCGCCGCCATTGGCGGCAAGCTTGCGCGTGACGAGGTCGATCGACTGGATGCCGTTGGTGCCCTCGTAGATCGAGGTGATGCGCGCGTCGCGATAGTGCTGCGCGGCGCCGGTCTCCTCGATAAAACCCATGCCGCCATGCACCTGCACGCCGAGATAGGCGACCTCGTTGCCGATGTCGGTGGAGAAGGCCTTTGCGATCGGGGTGAGCAGCGCACCGCGCGCGGCGGCCTCGCTCCGCACGTGAGCGTCCTTGGCGCGCACGGCGACGTCGAGCGCGACCGCGGTGGCGTAACAGATCGACCGCGCGGCCGCGGTCATGGCGCGCATCTGCAGCAGCATGCGCTTGACGTCGGGATGCACGATGATCGCATCCGACCCGTCGCCGTTTTTGCCGACGGCTTTGCCCTGGCGGCGCTCTTGGGCGTAAGCCAAGCGCCTGCTGATAAGCGCGGTCGGCGACGCCGACGCCTTCGAGGCCGACGCCGAGCCGCGCCTGGTTCATCATCGTGAACATGCACTGCATGCCGCGATTTTCCTCGCCGATGAGATAACCGATGGCGCCGCCGTGATCGCCCATGGTCATGGTGCAGGTGGGGGAGGCGTGCATGCCGAGCTTGTGCTCGACGCCAGAGGCGTAGATGTCGTTGCGATCGCCAAGCGAGCCGTCGGCATTGACCATGAACTTGGGAATCAGGAACAGCGAAATTCCGCGCGTACCGGCGGGCGCATCCGGCAGGCGCGCGAGCACGAAATGCACGATGTTGTCGGTCATGTCGTGATCGCCATAGGTGATGAAGATCTTGGTGCCCTTGATGCGATAGGTGCCGTCGGCCTGCTTGTCGGCGCGGGTGCGCAGCGCGCCGACATCGGAGCCGGCCTGCGGCTCGGTCAGCTGCATGGTGCCGGTCCATTCGCCGGTGACGAGCTTCTCGAGATAGGTCTTCTTCAGGTCGTCGGAGCCGTGCGCATCGAGCGCCTCGATCGCCGACAGCGTGAGCAGCGGGCAGAGGCCGAAGGCAACGTTCGACGCGCTCCAGATTTCGGTGCAGGCGGCGTTGATCGCAAGCGGCAGGCCCTGGCCGCCGAAGGCTTCAGGCCCCGACACCGCGTTCCAGCCGCCGTCGGTCCAGCGCTTGTAGGCATCGGGCCAGCCCGGCGCGGTCGTGACCTTGCCGCTGTCGAGCTTGATGCCGTGCTCGTCGCCCACCTTGTTGAGCGGGGCGAGCACGTCGGTGGCGAACTTGCCGGCTTCTTCCAGCACCGCCGCCGTGATGTCGGCGTCGAAATCGCCGTAATGGCCGGCTTCGACCGCGGCTTTCAGCCCGGCGCCATGGTTGAGCGCAAGCAGCATGTCGTTGATCGGCGCGCGGTAGGTCATGGCGTCACTCCCGGATCTCTGTTGCCGCCGTCTTCCCATGAAACCGGGGCGCTCTCAACTGCCGGGCGGGCCATTCCCAGTGCCTGCGGAGCCATGGGGCCGCGAGGACTCGGCGCGAGGTCCGTAAAAGTGACGCAACGCGCCCCCTATATAAAGGCTCGGATCGGGGGTGAGCGTTCGCCCGGCGAAAGTCTGTTGAAATGGCCGCCTGCTCTCTATAGACGGGCGGGACCCGAGGGAATTTGCGGTAACCTAATCCGCTGTTCCATCAGCGCGTTGGGGCGTAGCCAAGCGGTAAGGCAGCGGATTTTGATTCCGCCATTCGGAGGTTCGATCCCTCCCGCCCCAGCCACGCAGTGACTCGACCTAGGATTGTGGTCAACTTATGCGCTGAAACCCTGCATTTTACGGGGATTTCGTGCGTTCTGGATCTAGTCTCCAAGCGTCGAAAATCGGCAACTTCAGCGAGAATCTCCCGAAAGTCTCCAGGCCAACCTGCAAAAATTCCCGTTTCTGAGGAGACTTTCGAGTGGAGACAATTTTCGATCGGCACTGCGTGGTAGGGTTAGCAGTGTTTCGATATGGATTTCGGCCGTGCATGCTGCGGCGCTACGGCGGACGAAAGGGGCGCGTCCAACCGTTGCCATACTTCGCCGCGCTGGTATGGAGGCCCGCTTTCAAGGTATTTCCCGGTAAGTAGAATGCGCAACAACCCGATCATCGTGCAAAAGTACGGCGGCGCCTGTCTTGAAACGCCGGCAAAAATTCGTGCGGTCGCCGCCAGTCTCGCCAACTTGCACAGCCGTGGTTATCGTGTTGTGGCGATCGTTTCAGCGATGGGTAAGACCACCGACGAACTTGTTAGGACCGCCTATCAAGTGAGTTCGCATCCCAATCGCCGTGAACTCGATATGTTACTGACTACCGGCGAGCGCATTAGCATGTCTTTAATGAGCATGGCGTTGTCTGATCTAGGTGTGCCGGCGATCAGTTTTACCGGTAGCCAAGCCGGAGTGATGACCGACGAATCGCATTCCTCTGCGCGCATCATAGATGTTCGGCCCATTCGCGTAAGCGAAGAACTCGATCGTGGACGCGTCGTGGTTTTGGCGGGCTTTCAGGGTGTGAATCCAGTGACGAAAGAAATCACCACACTGGGCCGGGGCGGCAGCGACACCACTGCGGTCGCCATGGCGGCAGTACTAAAAGCTGAGTGCTGTGAAATTATCAAAGAGGTCGACGGAGTTTGTTCGGCCGATCCTCACATAGTGGCGAATGCAAAACCTATACGCCAATTGGATTTTGCATCGTTGTCCGAAATGTGTTTTTGGGGTGCAAAGGTTTTGCATTTTCGGAGCGTGGAGCTGGCACAAAGCCAGAATGTGCCTCTGGTTTTGAAAAAATGGGGCGGCGACGAAGAACACAGCACGCGAGTGATGAAAGAGGTTGCGGGAATGGAAAGCGGAAAGGTTCTGGCCGTCAACTCGGTCGCACGCGTTGAGCACGTCGAGATCGATTTATCGGATCTCAATCAAGGTTTTGAGAAATTTGCAGGGCACCTGAAGGAGAACGGCTTGCCTTGGCCGCAACTCCTCGCCTCAGCTTTCGCTGCCGGAAAAACGCGAATTATGATGACTGGTGACACGGAGTCGCTCGACACTTTGCTGCGAACGGTGGAAAGGACCAAAGACTTACGCAAACAGCGCGAGACTTTAAGTTCTGTGAGTCTGACGTGCTTCGGCGACGTTTCTTCAGACTTGCCCTTTAAGGCCATTCAGATTCTGCAACATCACGGAATTATCGCCGACAAATATGTTTTGTCGCCGCATTCGGTAAATCTATTTATCCCTGTCGAGAGTCGCGAGGCCGCGGTCAACGCTCTACATTCCCTAATCTAGCCGCCTCGATGGCCGTCGATTACATCGTTTCTGTAATTTTAGTGAGATTTGGCGGATTGTCTGGATCGAAACCGCGATCGCGTGCGGCTTGCTCTATGGTTGCGTAGGCTGGCAACCCGTGGCCTTTCTCCTAGGCGTGCGCGTTGCGGACGAGAGGAAATCGTCGGCAAGACAGCTCCAGAATACCCAAATCCGTTTCTACAAGCTCGACGCGGGAAGACTTCTAACCGAGAATTCGATTTGACCATCGGAACGCTGTCGCCAGTTCTCGACGATACTAACGTGCCCATCGCTGGAACTACTATTGATGATTTCCCGAGCTTTCGCGCGCGCCTCGGCAAGTGGCAAGGTAAAACTCGGCCGCGCCGTTGCACTCGACATTTCATCTGCGAGATCACGAGGTCGCATTTGTAAGTCCTCCAACTGCTGTCGAAGCTGGGTCCCAAAAACGGTCAAAGTAAACAGGCTGCTGCCTCTTTTGCCCGATGATCACAAGCTCGACGATGGTCGAAAGACGGGGCATCTTAGCCGTTGCGCTGGGGTGAATGGCAGAGTTACTTCGCGTTGTTCGCGATGGCAGCTGGGCGCATCGCTGTAAGGGAGTTTCGGGCTGAATGCGCAGATAGACCACCGAGTGATGAAAAAAAAACTGCCGCCGGCAAGTGGCAACCGGATTTTAGACACGCTCATTCGATCCCACTTTGCGGCCGGTTATATCCCACATCATGGCGGATTGGAGACGGCACTGCGGTTCCAAAGAATTCAATGATGCGCTGACGATCATAGCCAGCGCGCAACGGTCAATACATCCGACTATGAAAAAAGCAGTTAAGCTGTCTTCACATTGACAGAAACTTCCATCCCTAATTCATCGTCTGGTTCCCCCCAATAGCTGCCAAAAAGCGGGACGGCTTGCTGAGGCGTGCGACCCACGCCAACACGGATCAAATCCCGGTTGCCGACAATGCCGTTGGTGGGGTCAAACTCCACCCAGCCTGAACCCGGTACGTAAATTTGGCACCAAGCATGAGTGGAACCGCCACCCAAACGAGATGGGCCATCGCGGGCGGGCACATAGACATACCCCGTCACGAACCGGGCTGCGAAGCCCAGTGACCGGGCGGCTTCCATCATGAGAAGTGCAAAATCTCGACAGGTGCCTTGCTGGCTTTCGATGGTTTCGTTTGGGCTCTGTGTCCCGCGTGATGCGCGACGCTTGTAGGAGAAGCTCTGCGCGATCGCCTCGTTCAGCGTCATCAACAGTTGCCCGGTCGGGTTACGCGTGCCCGAGGCCACGAACCTCGCGAGCCAACGCTCGACATACAGGTCATCCGGATAATGTCGATGGATATACGGCGTCCAGGTCAGGCAGCTCATCCTCTGCGTAAGAAAAGGGATGGATTTTGGCATAGTCTTCAATTCGAAAGTCGGGTGCATTCTCGGGCGTGTGGTCGAGCCGAATAAGGGTCTCAAACTGCAGCGCCGTCGTCTCTGTGTTGAAGTCGACCAAGGTGATGCAATTCCCAAAGGGGTCGTGAAGCCACCTGATCTCCGCAGGCGACGGCGTCACTTCCAGATGACATTCGAGCAATCGCTGATCGAAACTGTCGCGCGGGCGAAACATGAGCTGGTGCAGTCCCGGTCTGATCGGGTTTTTGTAGCGATACAGGGTCGTATGATGGACCGAAAAAACCGTCACGCATTTAGCACCGGGAACTGGGCTCGCCGGCGCGCGCCCCTTCCCATAATGGGACCAGAAACGGCGACTGGTGCCTGTGTGGCACCGTCGCCAAACACAGAATGGCGCCGTCGACGTAGGGCGTTAAGTTTGAACTTGCCGACTTTCGGGATACGATTTCGAAAAGTCGACGATAGGTGCAAGCGTTCACGGTGGGCGTGCTGGAAAAAAAGCCGGATTAAGTACCCGTGCCGGAAATTCTTTGATCGATTCTTTTCAACGTTTTAAACTCGCAGGAATTACCAACGATGGGCACCGTTTACAAAAAGACCGTCACCAAGCCATTGCCGGCAGTCGCGAACATCGTTGTACGCAAGGGGCAACGGCTTGCCGAATGGGTCGACGCGAAGCAAAAACGTCGGACGGCGCCGGTGATTGTGGGTGAGGACGGGTCCGACCGAATTGCGATTACGGTTCGGACCTACACCGCCAAATACCGGGACGGGCAAAACCATGTCCAGGAAGTGGCGACCGGCTGTCGCGATGAACAGGCTGCCCGGTCGATCCTGAACGAGTTGGAAACGCGTGCCGTGCGGGTGAAAGCGCGGATCATTACGGCGGCGGAGGATGCCGTAATCGACCATCAAGGGACTTCGTTGGCTGAGCACGTGACAGAGTACCAAGAACAGCAGAAAGCTCGCGAGTTACACCCAACTAGGATCGCGAATGCCAAGCATCGGCTGGATTGCGTGGCCCACGATTGCGGCTGGCGACAATTGGCCGACATCAATTCGGCTGCCCTTGGCAAATGGCTGTTGACCAGAGCGATCGATCCAGCGGCACGGATGTCGGCAGCAACGCGCAACGAATACCGCCAAGAGTGGGTTTGTTTTGCCAACTGGTGTGTTGACACTGGCCGTCTCGTGTCTAATCCGGTGGCGAACGTGCCCCGTGCCAATGCTAAGAATGACAAGCGTCGGCAGCCCCGCGTTGACGGAAACGGAATTAGAGCGATTGCTTTACGTCGCCCGATATCGCCCATTGGCGGAGTACGGACGTATCTCAAAGCCCAAGGCCGATGTGGAATTGAGCGACAAGCCAGCTAAAGTTAATCGCCGAAATTGGACCTATGCGGAACTGGAATTTGACGAGATCAATGCCGCGTTGACACTCGCCCGGTTTCGGTTGCGGAACAGTCCCCACCGGATCGAGCAACTGGAACGGCTCGGTCGCGAGCGCGCGCTGATGTACAAGACATTGATCTTCACGGGACTGCGCCGTGGCGAGCTGGCATCACTGACGATTGGCCAATTACAACTGGCTGGCCCCCGTCCCTACGTCGATCTGCTTGCGGCCGACGAAAAGAACCGCCAAGGCACGCAGATTCCCCTGAGAAGCGATCTGGCAGGTGAGTTGGCCTCTTGGGTCGAGGACCTGCGCCGCCAAACCCACAAGGTTCTGACGCGAAAAAAGGGCACTCTTGTCAGCGAATGTCTACCGTTGTCCCCAGCACCACATTGCCGCTGACAACGGTTTTGTTCACGGTACCCGACAAGCTCGTCAAGATTCTCAACCGTGATTTGAAACTGGCCGGAATCGCCAAACGCGACGAGTGGGGTCGAACGGTCGATGTCCATGCGCTTCGACATTGCTTTGGTACACTTCTAAGTCGGAGTGGAGTTGCGCCCCGAACGGCGCAGGCTGCGATGCGGCATTCGACGATCGACCTGACGATGAACGTTTACACTGACCCCAAGCTCCTCGACATTCATCAAGCGGTTGAGTCGCTACCGGCGATGCCCTTGAACCCGCCAGAATGGCAAACCAATCGCGACGCGATCGCCGTAAATGCAACGGGCACTAACGATTCAAAGCCTCGTCGGTTTGCACCAGCGTTTGCACCAACTCCCGACAATTCGAGTAAATCGCTGTCCAACGCTGTCAAAGCGGCAGTCGAAATCTGGCCGCGTTCTTCATCGAGCGTACCAAGCGCAAGTGGTGGCGCTGTCAAAAGAAACAACCCGCTGTCAACGACTGACAACGGGTTGCATGGAAAGCCAGCCGCGGGAGTCGAACCCGCAACCCCCGCATTACGAATGCGGTGCTCTGCCAATTGAAGCTAGGCTGGCAACATTCTACGTCGCAAGAGGTTATGTCGATGGCCTAGTTGACCGCACGACACCTAGATCCCTAGGACGACGAAGAATCTTAGCATGCGAAAGCCAGTACGACCACACCCGGATTTCCCATTATTCCAGCGCTCAAACGGCCAATGGGCGAAAAAGATCAAACAACGCATTCGGTACTTCGGCCTTTGGGATTGGGATATCGTACGCGTGAGGAGACATTGGTAACGACGCTACTGGACGCTCAGCGTTATCCCGCCGACCAGCTGGCTCAGTTGTAAGTCGATCGTTGGCAATCGAAACGAACCTGCGACACCTGAAACAAATGTTGCGGCTGTTGGTTGTGCTTCGGGCCTTGGCCAGGCCGCTGCCGGCTGCGTGTGCCCAATTCATAGCATAGGCGCCGAGGTACTCTATTCATTTCGAGTCGGCCCCTGGTGAGTCCGCTAGTTGTTTCAGCGCCACCCGGTCCACTTTGCCGGTTGCGTTGATTGGCATTTGTTCAAGTACAACAATTTCGTCGGGCACTTTGTAGCCGACACGGGCACGAGAGAATTGGATCAACTCGGTCATGTTCGGCCGGGTCACATTTGGCCGCCAGGTGATGTAAGCGCGCACATTTTCGCCATGCATAAGGTCGTGTACTCCGATGACGCCTGCACTTTCGACGGCCTCGTGCTCTAAGAGTGATTCTTCAACTTCCTGCGGGCAGATGTTCGAGCCGTCGTGGATGATGATTTGCTTCTTGCGTCCGCGGAACCACACATAGCCCTCTGCGTCGATCGACACGACGTCGCCGGTGTCGAGCCAGCCGTCGACGAGAGTTTCCGCGGTGGCATCGGGCTGGTCCCAATAGCCGATCATGTTGCAGGGCGATTTGATCCACATGCGGCCTTCTTCACTCTCAGGCACTTCACCGCCTTGGGGGTCGCGAACCGAGGCTGCGAAGCCGGGAGCCAGCCGGCCGATTGAACCGATGCGATTTGGCCCCGACGGCCCGTTCATCGTGGCGATGCCGATTTCGGTCATGCCATAGGTTTCGTGAATTTCGAATCCGGCCAATGCGGCGAATTCGCGTTCTAATTCGCCGGAAACTTTGTCGCCACCGGAAATGCACAACCGCAGCGAGTGGAAATCATCGCGCGCCGCACCATGATCACGCACCAATCCAAACAGCGCGGAAGGGAGCATGCACAGAACCGACGGCCGCGTGTTGTGCAACAGCGGCAACAACTCGGTGCCGTCGAAAGTGCGGGCCACGTCGATGCGAGAGCCGGCCGCTAAGCCGGCAAGCGACATTAGCGAGGCGCCGATGTGGGAGGCCGAGCAGCCGGGTAAAAAGATGTCGCGCGGGGTCAGTTCCAATCCGGCGATCGCGCTGGCGATCATCCAGCCGAACGATTCGTGTGTGTGCGTTACCCCTTTTGGTTTTCCCGTGCTGCCGGAGGTGAAAAAGATGAACACCGGCGCATCGAGAGCGCGGCGCGGGCACATCGAGCTTTGGCGGATCGATTGCCAAAAGTTCTTCCAGGCTTGGTTTCCGCGTGTCGGCAGTCCGAGGTGTTTTCGCGTCGAACGAAATTCGGCCGAAACGCAATTGGCCGGCCAGTTTGCTTTTCGCCAAATCGTCATCTCGCTCGGCATGGGCGACGATCATGGCGGCGCCGCTGACTTCCAGTGCATGATCGATTTCCGGCACTTGATAGCGATAGTTAAGCGGCGTAGCAACGAGCCCCACCCGAATACAGGCAAGGTAATGCACAATCAGCGCCCCACGATTGGGCAACAGCGACGCGACGCGATCGCCCGGCTTGAGCCCCAGATTCAAATAATGTGACCCGAGCCGCAGCGACGCCGCTTCCAATTCGCGCCACGTCCATTTACTCTCGAACGAAACCAGAGCCGGTTCGTTCGGTTTGGTACGAAGTCCGGTCTCCAGTAACTGGGAGAGATTCACCCGACGCTCGAGCGGGAGTCCAGCGATGGACATTTTGAATTACCTCAGGCCGATACGATGGTTAATGGACCGCAGCTTACCGGATCAGCAGGGCAGAGACTAGCAGCGCACGTCAGCGGAATTGTGACTTGCTTTGAGTTTCTGTGGCGAGGCTTAAGAAGGCATCTGCTGGGTACGTCAGCGTTGCTGTCGGAACGCGGGCGCAGGGCTTGGCGTTGCGCTCATTCGGCGAATTGTTCGAGTTCTTCCCAACGCTGATACGCTTCCGCTAATTGGCTTTCCAATTGTTTCAATCGAGCGGCTCCTTCGGCAATGCGTTCTCCCGCTTGACGATAATATTCTGGTTGACCCATTTCGGCATGCAGGGTTGCGACTTCAGCTTCGATTTGTTCAATCAATGTTGGCAGCGCATCGTGTTCTTGCCGCTCCTTAAACGTCAGTCAGCGCTTGCGAGTTTCATCCGGCGTATTCGCCTTGACTGAATCTTGCGAGTCCCGCTTCGCTGGCGGACGAGAGGATTTCGTGCTGCTGGACGATTTCGCCGGTTGCGAATCTTCGATTCGAGCCGCACGCTGCCGGAGCCAATCGTCGTAGCCTCCAACGTATTCGCGCACCGTCCCCTCCTCGAACACAATGGTGCTGGTGACAACATTGTTGAGAAACGTTCGATCGTGGCTAACCAGCAACACGGTTCCTTCGAACTGAACCAGCCGCTCTTCCAGAAGTTCCAGCGTCTCGGCATCCAAGTCGTTGGTTGGCTCGTCGAGCACAATCACGTTGGCCGGCTTCGCGAACAGCTTTGCCAACAACACCCGATTGCGCTCGCCGCCCGAAAGAAACCGCACTGGGGTGCGCGCGCGTTCGGCGCTGAACAAGAAATCCTGCAGGTAGCCAATAATGTGCCGCGGGCGGCCGTTGATTTCGACCGATTCGTAACCGTCGCCGACGTTCTCTTGAACTGAACGCTCTTCATGAAGCTGCTGGCGCAACTGATCGAAATAGGCGATTTGCAGATTGGTCCCCGAACGCACCGTCCCCGACTGCGGCGGCAATTGGGCGAGCAACACGCGCAACAGCGTGGTTTTTCCAGCGCCATTGGGCCCGATGATGCCGATTTTATCGCCGCGTATGATATTGGTAGAGAAATCGCGAAAGACTGGTTTCTCTCCGTAGGCAAATCCGACCGACTCGGCGGCGGCGACTAACATTCCGCTGCGTTGCCCCTCTTGAATTTCGAGCTGTACTTTCGACGTTCGCGCTGGCGGTCGCTGCGCACTCGGCGCATTTGCTCCAGTGCGCGGACGCGCCCTTCGTTACGAGTTCGCCTCGCCTTGATGCCTTGCCGGATCCACACTTCCTCTTCGGCCAGCCGTTTGTCGAACAAGGCGTTTTGCTTATCTTCGGCTGCCAGCGCATCGATCTTGCGAACCAAGAAGGTGTCGTAGTCACATGACCAATCGAATAATCGCCCGCGATCGATTTCCAGAATGCGCGTGGCCAGTTTCTGTAGGAACCTGCGATCGTGGGTCACGAAAATCAGCGTCGTGCGATAGCGAAAAAGGAATTCTTCCAGCCAGGTGATTGCGTCCACGTCGAGATGATTCGTCGGCTCGTCCAGCAGTAACACCTCGGGATTCGAAACCAGCGATCGCGCGAGCAACACGCGCCGTTTCATCCCCGACGAGAGCGATTCGATGGCTACCTCTGCGGGCAGCTCCATGCGTGAAAGCAAATTGATGGCGCACTGTTCGATCTGCCACGCGGCCTCATGCTCTACGTGTTTCGCACCGCTGGCGACAAAATCGATGACACGCCCGGTAAGATTTTGCGGAACTTCTTGAGGAAGCAACGCAATCGTGGTTCCCGGCGAGTAACTTACTTCGCCCGCATCAGGTTCAACGTCGCCGCTGAGAATGCGCAAGAACGTGGATTTCCCCGCGCCATTGCACCCAACAGCCCGATGCGTTGCCCCACCTCGATTTGACACGAAACATTATCCAGCAGCAGCGGACCACGATATCCGATGCGAAGTTCGTTGACGGTAATCAGTGGCATAGCAAAAATCGAATACCCCGGTCCGGCGAGTTGATTCTAAGCGTTAAACCGCCTGCGGTTCGCTACCGAGTCGCCCCCGCATCGCTTTTAATCCAAACGCACATCTCGCCATCGCCTCGATTCGACCAGGCGTAAAACGGAATTGCAGTAAACGAGGTTTCTCCCGCGGCGGCTTCATTCCGGCGCGCAGCACCGTCACGCCCCCAAGCAAATTTGGCCGGTGTTCCGCTACCAATTCGGTCGATTCCGGCAGTACGACGTTTCGCGCCTGACCGCCGTTGTCGATCGCTTCAATGCAATACACCAGCGGACCCCTTTCCAGGGCCACACGCCCACGGTCGGCTTCGATTTCCGCATTGGCCAACACCCGGTGGATCGGCATCGGCAACTTCAACTCGACCGTGTTTCCCGCCTGCCAGGTACGCTTCAAAACCGCATACCCTTTTTCCAAAGTCGGCGAGACTTCACGGCCATTGACGGAGAGCGTGTAGGGCGGAATGTCACTCTCGCGGTAATGGTAGAGATCGCTCGGCACTGGTTTTCCTTGAGCCCAGCCCGGAATTCGCACGTTGAGCGCAAATTCCGATGCTGCGCGTGGCGTGACCGTCAGCTTGATATTCCCGTCCCACGGATATTTCGTTTCCTGGACCAGTCGAACTTCCCGCGCACCTGCTCCCTCGCCCAGCTTTAAGTCGGCGCTGCCGCCCATGAACAGGTTCACATACAACGTGTCTGCCGTGGTGGCATACGCATAGCCGGGGATCGACGGCATCAATCGCACATCGTTGGTCAGGCAACAGGGCCACGTAAACCAAGGCATGCGGGTCGGTCTAGTGCGGCTGCCGTCGGACTCCAGAACATTGGTATAGAAGAAGCGGTCGCCAGAGAGCGAAATGCCACCGAGAAACCCGTTGTAGATAATCCGCTCCAGCACGTCGACATATTTGGCATCTTGATACGTCAAGAATAAACGCTGCTGCCAGAAGGCATTGGCCACGGCGGCGCACGTTTCGTTATACGCGGTGAGGTTCGGCAATTCGTAATCGTTGCCGAAGGCTTCGCCATTGCGGCGCGCGCCAACACCGCCGGTGATGTACATCCGGCGATCGACCACGCTGTGCCACAGCGCATCGATCGCTTTCGCGTATTGGGGATTGCCGGTCAGGGCGGCCAGATCGGTCACGCCGCAATACAAGTAGCCGGCGCGGACCGCATGCCCGACGGCCTCGGACTGATCGATCACAGGCTTCTGATCTTGTGCATAGGCGCCATAGTTGGGCGTGCGCCATCCGCGCTGATCGACAAAATACTGCGCGAGTTGCAAGTATTTCTCCGATCCGGTCGCCTGATACAGTCTGACTAGCGCCAGCTCCACTTCCTCGTGCCCTGAGGTGTCGTGCAGTTGCATCTCGCCAGAGCCGAAGGTGTGTTCGAGGAAGTCCGCATTCTTGATAGCCGTATCTAGAAGCGTTCGCTTTCCGGTGGCTTGCTGGTAGGCGACGCCAGCCTCGTACAAAAGTCCCATCACGTATGTTTCATGGCTGGTTTTCTCGCGCTTAAACCGCTCTGGTCCTGCCATTTCCGGCATCTTGTCGGCCGGTGTGATTTTGCGGGCGGTATAGAGATAGCCGTCTGGCTCTTGCGCCCGGCGATATTGGCGATCAACTCGTCGCAGTATTTTTCCAGCTTCGGATCGGGGTGCTCCGCCAGCGTGTAAGCGGCCCCTTCAATCGACTTGTAGGCATCCGAATCACGCGCCGGCGAGCTGCCGCGAAAACCGCTACCGATCGGCATGGTGCCGGCGGCTTTCGCAAAGTTATCGAACTCGCCGTGCTCTTCCGCTTGTTTCAAAACGTGCCACAGCGTCACCGTTCGATTGAGCTCCAAATGCGGTAGCCAAAACTCGTCCTGCACATGCACCGCCGACAACGGCACTGCGCCACCGGGTAATCCTTCATCGGCCCGTCCGAAGCCAACGATGTACTAACCGAAATCGCCAAGCAGATCGCCGCCAAGGCACTTCGAACGCGGCCCATGGAGTCCTCCTTATAAAATAAATCACTTGACGCCATCGTACCGCTTACCGCGAAGCAATGCACCGCACGATTGCGATATCGTTTGCGGTGAATCCGAGCGGGAAGGGGTCGGGAGTCGTTTCCGAGATACGTCTTTTCCTTTGCTTTTCCATGTTGGCGGAAACGACTCCCGACCCCATCGGCCCGAGGTGTTCGAAACGGTATCACTACCCACCGCACAGCATTATTGGTGATGGATTCTCAATGATTCCACCGGTTGCTCGTGTGATGCGGCACTCCCGATTTCCCCGCGGCAATGCTGGCCAAGAATCATTCCCCTGGCCATCCGAAAACTAGCCAAGTTGAGGGGCCGAAATCGATCGGGTTAAGTCCCCGAATTATACCAACCATCGGCGGCGCACTGCTGGCGTGCCGTCGTCGCGTAGCGGAGTGATTCAAGTTCTTGACGTGAAATCGAGAATGGTTCGGCCGCGGTAGATTTTGGTCAGGACGTCAGCAGTCAAGGCCTCCCACCGCCTTGGCATCCGCCAAAATCCTTATCCGCGCCCGACCGTACCCTCAATGCCGCAACAGCGTTTTGTCGGGCGAAAAGTATTCGGCCGTTTCGCGGGTAATTCGGTCGGCTTTCAGTAACCGCTTGACCGATTCGGTTAGCGGCAGCATTCCCTCGGCGCGGCTGGTGAGAATGTTGTTGTCGATGCTTTCCAATTTTGCCATTCGAATGGCGCTGGCGTTCGCCGGATTATTCAGCATTACCTCCAGTGCCAATTCGCGCTTCGCCCCTGGAATGGCATTGGGCAGCAGATGCTGGCTGATTACCGCCCGCAGACTGGTGGCAATTTGCGAACGAATTTCCGACTGCACGGTTTGCGGGAACAAATCGGCGAAGCGCGAAATTGCCCCCTTGGCATCGCGGCTGTGCATACTGGCCAGCACCAGGTGACCGGTTTCCGCGGCACTCAGCGCCATTTGGCCGGTGTCGCGATCGCGGATTTCGCCTACCAGAATCACGTCGGGATCTTGCCGCAGGCCGTATTTCAAACCATCGCTGAACGTGAGCACATCCTGCCCGACTTCGCGCTGAGTGACCACCGTGTTTTCGGTTTTGGGAAACGTGTACTCAATCGGCTCCTCAACCGTGATGATGCGGTACCCACCTTCTTGAATCAGCAAATTCACGAGCATCGCCAGCGTGGTCGTTTTGCCCGAGCCGGTTACGCCGCACACCAGCACCAGCCCGTCGCGGAAATGTGCCAGCCGATTGGCCAATTCGACCGGAAACCCGGCCCACTCGAAATCGGGAATCTGATTGGGAATCACTCGGAAGCAGGCCGCCATGTTGTGCCCGCTCATCAGGTAGTTCACTCGAAACCGCTGGGGTGCGTGAAGACCTGGCAATTCCAGTGCAAAATCGAGATTCTTTTCGGCCAAGAATTTTTCGAGCGTCGCGGCGGAAAGCAGCGGCGTCAGCAAGGTCCGCAGCTCCGTTTCCGACAACAACGCCGCCGCCAACGGTTCCAACTCGCCGTGCAGCCGCAAAATGGGAACATAGCCTCCCACCAAATGCAGATCGGAAGCCCCGCGCACAACGGCTTCCATCAGCCAGCCGCGCAGGGTTGGTGAAACCTCGTTCTCTGAGTTCTGAATCAGCATACAAAATCCGCGGTGCAAACGGCGCTCGATCAAAATGTTCCAACAATAGAACCAACCTAACCCAAATTGGTTCCGCGCGCGAGAGAAAACGATCAAGCCAATCGTCAACTGGCCCGAATCAGCCGTGGCGCTAAATCGTTATCGCCGCCGATATCGGTGAGGCGTTGTTCGCGGCCTTGGTAGAGGTACGTCAACTTGCGGTGATCGAGCCCCAGCAGGGTGAGAATGGTTGCGTGGGCGTCGTGCATGTGAACCTTGTCGTCGACGGCACGCAGGCCGATTTCGTCGGTGGCGCCGATGGGATTTCCGCCGACGATGTCGCCGCCGGCCATCCACATGGTGAAGCCATTGGGATTGTGATCGCGCCCGCGCCCCCTTGTGAAGTGGGCGTGCGCCCGAATTCGCCGGACCAGACGATCAGCGTTTCGTCCAGCAGGCCACGGGCCGCGAGATCGGCAAGCAAGGCGGCGATTGGTTGATCGACTTTGCCGGCCTGGCGGAGCGTGCCTTTGTAGGCGTCGTCGTGGTGGTCCCAATCTTTCGAATCGCCGCTGCCGGAGATGACCTGCACGAACCGCACGCCACGCTCCACCAGCCGCCGGGCGATCAGGCAGCGCGTGCCGAAATCGCGCGTGACTTCATTATCCAAACCATACATTTGGTGCGTTTCGACCGTTTCCTTGCCGATATCAACCGCCTCGGGCGCCGCCGATTGCATCCGAAAAGCGAGTTCGTAACTGGCGATGCGTGAATCGAGTTCCTGCGTTGCCGCGGGGGTGTTTTGACTGTGCCGCTCGTTCAGCCATTGGGAAAGATCGAGAATTTTCCGCTGGCTTTGCGCGGTCACTTCCGGCTGGCGATCGAGATACAAAATCGGCGTGCCGCGAGATTGGACCGGCGAGCCTTGGTAAATGGCCGGCAAAAATCCGTTGCCCCAGCAGGGCGTGCCTCCTTTCAGCTTGCCATCAGGTTCGGCGAGCACGACCATCGCCGGCAGATTTTCCGAGACCGAGCCCAGGCCGTAGGTAATCCACGCGCCGACGCTGGGGAAGCCCATCCGCGATTGCCCGGTCGTCAGCACGTACTGCGCCGGCGAGTGATTGAAAGCATCGTGCCAACAACTGCGGATCACGGCCAGCTTGTCGGCATGTTCTTGCAAATGCGGAAACGCTTCCGAAATGGGGAGGCCCGATTGGCCGCAGTTTTTGAACTTCAGTTTGCACGCCAAGAGCGGCTGCTTGGTGACGTCGGTGAACTGCGCCGGAATTTTGCCGAAGCTTTCCGGCATTTTCTGGCCGGCGAGTTTGTTCAACTCCGGCTTCGGATCGAAGGTTTCCATCTGGCTGGGGCCGCCGGCCATCATCAGAAAAATGACCGACTTGGCCTTCGCCGGAAAATTGGGCGGCTTGGCCGCCAGCGGATTGACGAACTGGGCATGCTCGGCGGCCAGCAAATCGGTGCGGCCGTCGCGCTCCAGCAAATCCAACAGCGCCCAAGCGCCGATGCCGCGGCTCAAATGAGCGAACAAATCGCGTCGAGTAAAACCTTCGCAACCGCATTGACTGGACATAGATGGAATCAAGGCATGTAAATAAATTCGTTGGTATTGAACAGCGCCAAACACAATTCCGTCGCCGCCTGTTTCAGCGGAGTTTTGGCTTCGTTTTGCGCGGCATCGCTGCGTGATCGGAGGTAGGCCACGGTGTGTTCCCGCTCATCCGCGGTGGTCGACCGGCCGTAAACGTATTTCCATGCCAGATCGACGACCGCTTCGGGCTGATCGCCGGCTTCGCGCAACAGCCGCTCGGCGAATTTCTGCGCCTGCTCTTCGATCGTGCGATTGTTCAGCATCGTCAGCGCTTGGTTCGGAACCGTTGTGATGTCGCGCTGTGGGCAACTGGAGATATTGTCGGGCAAGTCGAACGCGCCCAGCGTTGGGAAGCGGAACGAGCGGCGCACCAAAATGTAAATCGCCCGGCGGTTCGCTTCCTCCGGCGTGCTGGTGGGCCACTTGCGGAAGTTGCCGATTTGCTCTTGGTTATCCAAGGGCGGCGCAACCGGCAGGCCGTACATGGCCGAGTTCAACGTGCCGGCTGCCGCGCGGACGCTGTCCCAAACGACTTCCGCTTCGACACGATGCGGCTGATACCGCGTGAGCAAGCGGTTCTCCGGATCCGCTGTCAGTGTTTTTCCGTCGGTCGTCGACGACATTTGGTACGTGCTCGACAGCATGATCATGCGGTGCAAATGCTTGATGCTCCATCCGTGTTCGATGAAATCGGTCGTCAGCCAATCGAGCAATTCCGGGTGTGTCGGCCGTTCACCGCGCAGGCCGAAATCGTTCGGGGTGCGCACCAACCCCTGGCCGAAATGCCACAGCCACACGCGGTTGACGATCACTCGGGCTGAGAGTGGATTACGGTCCGAGGCCAGACAAGTGGCCAACGCGGCTCGGCGATGATCGGCGGCCACATCGTCGAGATTTTGATCGGCAGCGATTTTCGCCGGCAGGCAAGGCTCGATCAGTTCTGCCGGTTGATCGAGGTCGCCATGCAGCAGGCGGTGCACCTCGACGGGCTTTTCACGATGCGCCAAAAGCCGCAGCGGGATTTCCGATTCATCGGCCAGATGCTTCTCGCCGGTGGCGAGGCGTTGGTCGATAATTCCGGCCGGCTTTCCTGTGTCGGCCGGCGTCGTCTGCTGGGTGCCACGGGCTCCGCCAGTGTTTTTGGAAATCTCGGGCGGAACACTGGCGGAGCCAGTGGCACCCGGGGCACCCGGTGTGACCCTTGCTTGCGCGGCGGGCTCGTCGGTTGCTTTTTTGCGGCCGAGGTCGAGCAGGAAACTGCGTTGCGCGGATTCATCGGTTAACGTCCGGTACGATTGACGAATGGTCGAGCCGCGCTGTTCGCCGTCGAGCACTCGCTGCCCGATCTCGACCAGCAAATCGTCGAGTTCTTTTTGCCGCTCGGCGACAACCGCGTCGGATACGTCGTTGTCGTCGGAGGCGTGCTTTTCCACAGCATCACGATATTTTTGCAGCGCGGCTTGCAATTCCGAGCTACCAGCTTTTTGCGAACTGCGAATCTTCTTGCCGCCGCCACCGCCGGCTTTGGCGAGATAGTAGTCGCCCACTTTGCGCACCAACTCGTCACGCTTGGCCGGATCGGTTTCGTGCCGGGCGTGGTCTTTGAGTTGTTCGATTTCAAACTCGGCCAGCGTGTTTTTAATCGCCACTCGGCCGCGCAGCACCGTGCCGTTGGGTTTCTCATCGTATTGATCGCTGTCGGCGAAGATGGCTTGCAGGCCGTAGTATTCGCGCTGCGAGATCGGATCGTATTTGTGATCGTGGCAGCGGGCGCAACCCATTGTCAGCCCCAAGAATGCCGAGCCGGTGGTATCGGCGGCATCGGTCAGCTGATCGTATTCCAGCTTGCCCGGCACCATGCCCGACTCTTGCAGCACTGGGCCGATCGTGAAAAAGCTGGTCGCCAACCGGGCGTCGGCATCGTCGGGATATAACTCGTCGCCGGCCACTTGCTCGCGGATGAACCGATCGAACGGTTTGTCGGCGTTGAACGAGCGAATGACGTAATCGCGAAACCGCCAGGCATGGCCGTTGAAAATGTCGGTCTCGAAGCCGCCGGAATCGGCATAGCGCGCCACATCGAGCCAGTGCCGGCCCCAACGCTCGCCGTAATGCGGCGAAGCGAGCAACCGATCGACCAAGTGCTCGAATGCCTCGGGCGATTTGTCGTCCAGAAAATTCGCGACTTCTTCCGGCGTCGGCGGCAACCCAGTCAGATCGAGCGTGGCGCGGCGGATCAGCACTTCGCGCGACGCCGATCCGGCCGGCTGTAAATGTTGTTGGTCGATTTTGGCCAGCACAAACCGATCGACCGGCGATTTCGCCCACGCAGCATTCGCCACCGTCGGTAACGCTGGCCGTTCCGGTGGAACAAACGCCCAATGTTCGGAATAGACGGCGTCTTGCTCGATCCAGCGCCGCAGAACATCAATTTGTTCAGCGCTAAGTTTGCCGGCCGCTTTCGGCGGCGGCATGCGAACATCGTCGTCGTTGCTCGTGATGCGCGCGATCAGAGCGCTGCGATCGGCTTTTCCTGGCGTGATGGCCGGCAAGTCGTCGCGCTTGGTGATGGCGCTGTCGCGCTCATCCAACCGCAATTCCGCCTGGCGCGTTTTTTCATCCTGCCCGTGACAGCGAAAACAGTTGGTCGACAAAATCGGCAGCACATCGCGGCTGAAATCGACCTTGTCGGCCGAACGCGCCGAGGCGATCGAACAGCAGACGATCAAGACTGCAAACAGCGGTGCGCAGCGGGCAAGTTTCACGTTCAATCCCCCCAGGAAGAACGCTCAGCAGTATAAGCGTGCAAGCCGGCGATTGTCCAATTCATCGATCGAGTTTGTTGGCCGCGGTTTTCGATGTGCTAAAGCCGATGAAATTCGGCCTTTGCGGGCCGGCTGGTGCCCTAAGAGTGAGGTACCAGCGTGAGCCAGAGCGAGTCGCGGATGGTGAAGCGGAGTCGCATGGGAACGCGGCTTATTCGGTAGCCTTAAGTTCGGCAGTTAATTTTGAAATATAGAAGTCTCTGACGGTCGCGTCAGTCCCCAGCCATGTCGAATTGCGCCTCAGTTGTTCCCAGTCTCGGAGATTGGTTTCGAGCGCCATCCGTCTGGCTGCAATCCGATGCTGGTATTCTTCGAGACCATCGCGAATAGCGCGTGACCAGCCGAGGACCGCGCCAAGCAGGGCGACGGTCAGAAAAATCATTCGCAATCCGGTTTGAGGTCGTTTCATGGCGGTTCCCCACGCGGCGGCAAGGGGGTTATGGAAGCATTTCCAGCATTGTAACCGAAATGCCTGACCGGAATGCCAGGACCGAGGCCGGTGAATCTTGCAATCTGACGGGTCCGGCAGGCATGATGTACGGTCCTTGCCGGGGAAACTGCCGGAGCGTTGCGCGACCTATTCACATTTTTTCAAGCGGATGCCGCACGAAGAGCGCACCGCCGTTGCCCATGCCCTCTGAAGCACCCGTCGCCGAGCCGCATTTCAAGCGTTCACTCGGCGCCGTTGCGGCCACGGCGATCAACATGACGCAAATGTGCGGCATCGGACCGTTTGTCACGATTCCGCTGGTGGTGGCGGCGATGGGCGGGCCCCACGCGATGATCGCTTGGGTTCTCGGGGCTGCATTGGTGCTTGCCGACGGACTGGTTTGGGCAGAACTTGGCGCTGCGATGCCAGGCGCGGGGGGTACTTATCTCTACCTGCGTGAAGCCTTCCAGTATCGCTCTGGCCGGTTCATGCCATTCCTTTTTATCTGGACGGCGGTGTTGGCGATTCCGCTGATCATGTCGACCGGTGTCATTGGGTTGTTGAAATATCTGGAGTACTACGGCCTGCAACTGATTAAAAGCGCTCCGGCGCCGGTCGCATCGCCAATGCCAACAGATGCCAGCCCCGCGGCCGCGGGCGTCAATATTTTTGGGCTGACCGCATGGGGCATGGTCGCTGCTGCTGCGGTGAGTGCGTTGGTGGTGTTTTCGCTTTACCGCAATATTTCTTCGATCAAAAAGCTGACCGTCGCGCTGTGGATCATAATGTTTATTTCGGTGGCCGGCGTCATCGCGGCATCGTTTTCCAAGTTCGATGCGCAAATGGCCTTCAGCTTTCCGCCCGACGCGTTCCATTTCAGCCGTGCGTTTTTCCTCGGCTTGGGAGGGGCGCTGGTGTATGCCGTTTACGATTACTTGGGCTACAACACCACGGCCTACATGGGGGCCGAATTGAAGAATCCGGGCAAGGTCATTCCACGATCGATCGTGTTTTCCATCGTCGGCATGATGGTTATTTATCTGACGCTGAATATCGGCATTCTCGGCGCGGTTCGCTGGCAAGATGTGAAGGACTCAAACTTCGTGGCGTCGCTGGTGGTCGAAAAAAACTGGGGCCTCTGGCCGGCGCGAATCATGACCGGCCTGATTATTGTGACGGCGCTGGCATCGGTGTTCGCCGGACTGTTGGGTGGTTCGCGGGTTCCCTTCAATGCCGCGCGCGATAAATTGTTCTTCCCGATTTTTGGCCGGCTGCATCCGGGGCTCAACTTCCCGCACATTGCATTGTTAGTCATGGGATTGATTACCGCAGTTGGGTCCTTATTCAAGCTCGACGCAGTGATCAACATGCTGACTGCCGTAACAGTCTTGGTGCAAGCGATCGCGCAGATTGTGGCGCTCACCGTGCTGCGCCGCCGCCAGCCAAATTTATCTCGACCATATCGGATGTGGTGGTATCCGCTGCCGAGTATCGTGGCGCTCGTCGGGTGGATATTTGTGTATATTGCCTCAGGTTGGCCGATGTTGCTCGATCCCAGTACGCTCAAAGATCTGCATGGCTCGGAGTATTGGTCGGCGATTTTGCTCTCGCCCGGTCCGCTTTCGGTGGCATGGCTGGCACTCGGCATCGTTGCATTTTTGATCTGGGCGCGACTGGAAAAAACCTGGCCCTTTGGACCGAAAGAGATTCGCGAAGAGTTTCTCGAAAACCCGTCGACTGCTGGATAAACGAATCATGAAATCGCGCAATGTGAATTCGCAAAGTGTTCGAAAGCGTGCCGTGCTTGCGATTCTGTTGGCGCTTGTCAACTTCGTGATGAATGCTGCCGCCGGTGATTGGCCGCAAATTCATGGGCCGCAGCGCAACGGCAAGGCGGAGCAGGAGACGCTTTTGGAAACGTGGCCGGCCGGCGGGCCGAAGGTGCTTTGGCGGCGCGATGTCGGCAGCGGTTTCGCCGGAGTGGCGGTAGTCGGTGATGCATGTATTGTATTTCATCGAATCGGCGACGAGGCGATTGCTCAGCGGCTTAACGCGGCAACCGGGCAGCCCGTGTGGACGAAGAAATTCCCCACGCATTATGTCAGCTCGATTTCCTCCGATAGCGGGCCGCGCTGCACGCCGGTGGTAATTCAAAACCGTGTGTATTTGTTCGGTGCCGATGGCGACATGCACGCCTTGGCGCTGGCCGATGGACAAGAGCTGTGGTCGCGGCAATTGTATCAAGAGTGCCAGGCCCCCAGCGGATATTTCGGCGCTGGCAGCAGTCCGATTGTGGAAGGGAGCTTGCTGTTGATGAACGTCGGCGGCAAACAAGGCAACGGGCTGGTGGCGCTCGATCTGAACTCCGGTAAAACCGCCTGGCATCAAACCGACGAGCAAGCGAGTTACTCATCACCGGTGGCGGCGACGCTCAACGGCCAGCGCGACGTGGTGTTCGTAACGCGGCTCAACGTGGTCGGCGTCGATCCCAAAACCGGGGCCGAACGATTCCGGTTTCCCTTCGGCGCGCGGCCCAACAGTCAATGCGGCCAATCCGTTGGTGCTTGGCGACCGCTTGTTTGTGACCTCGAACTACGGCGTCGGCGCCCGGCTCACGCAAATTCTTCCGGGCGGACCGAAACTGGTGTGGGAAAACGATGAATCGATGTCCAGCCAATACACCACTCCGATTGAACATGAGGGGTTTCTGTATGGCATCCACGGCCGGCAAGATTTGGGTGTGGCGGAACTGCGGTGCATCGAGATGGCAACCGGGGCGGTCAAATGGAGCGAGCCCGATTTTGCCACCGCCAATCTGATCGGCGTGGGGGACAAGCTTTTGATTCAAAAAACCGGCGGCGAACTGGTGTTGGCCCAGGCCAAACCCGATCGGTTCACTCAGTTAGCCACTGCCCGCATTTTCCCTGAGGGGAGCATCGTTCAGGCCCTGCCGGCGTTGGCGGCTGGCCGGTTATTTGTGCGCGACGAAAAATCGTTGATCGTGCTGCAAGTTGGCCGCTAGACATTACTTGCATTTCCGGCGCAAGTCACTTCAATCGCTGGTTTTTGACAAAAAGCACCACTTTTGAGTGACACGCCGCCCGTGGTTCTGCCCATAATGAATGTTCGAGAAGCGAATTGAAGGCAGCACCCATGAGTATCCCCGCCGTCAGCGAAATCGACCAGTTGTTTACCTCCGCCCGCGAGGGGTCTAACGCGTGCCTGGGGCGGCTGCTGACGCTGTACTCGAACTATCTGAAGCTCTTGGTGGCGGCCCAGTTAGATAGTCGGCTGAAAGCCCGTGTGAGCGCCTCGGATATCGTTCAGGAGGCGTTTTTCGAAGCCCACCGCGATTTCAATCAGTTTCGCGGCGAATCGACGGCTGAATTCGTCGCCTGGCTGCGGAAAATTGTCGTCAATAACATCCTCCGCGCCGTCGAGCAGCATGTGCTGGCCGAGAAGCGCGACGTACGGCGGGAAATTTCGCTGGACGAAGTGGGCCGCCGGCTGGAACAATCGACGGTTCGATTGGAAACGCTGCTGGCCGTGAAATGCGATTCCCCCAGTTGCCACGCCGCGCGGCGCGAAAACGAAATTCAACTGGCCGATGCCCTGGCGAACCTGCCGGCCGATTACCGCGACATCATCGTGCTGCGACACATCGAAGGGCTGCCGTTTGAGGAAGTCGCGGTGCGAATGGGCCGGTCATCTGGGGCGGTGCGAATGCTGTGGCTGCGGGCATTGAATAAACTGCGCGAGGCATTGGAAAACCGCATCCCGCTGCCGCTCGATGATTAGGGCGCGCGGTGGTTGGTGAATCAAAAAAGTTATTGATGCTGATATAAACGTGAACAATCGCCTGACCACTTCGACTTCGATCTATTCGACCGGCACTTCGCGGCGGCGCGAGCTGGCCGATATTCTGGAACGCTACCTCGCCGATTTGGAACGCGGCGTGGCGCAAGATCAAGAATCGCTGCTGGGCGCTGCATCCCGAACTGGCCGACGAATTGCGGCCGTATCTCGACAACATTCGGATGTTGCACGACGCGACCCACGATATCCGCCCCACGCGAACTCCTGCGAAGGAAACTGAATCCCGCCGCCGGAGTCGGGCACGCGGCAAATCGGCGAATATCGCATTGTGCGGGAAATCGGCCGCGGCGGGATGGGCATTGTTTACGAGGCGCATCAGAAATCGCTCAACCGGCAGGTGGCGCTGAAGATTCTCCCGTTCGCCGCGGTGCTCGATCAGCGGCAAATTGCCCGTTTTCGCAACGAGGCCCAGGCGGCCGCTCAACTGCACCATCCGCACATCGTGCCGGTGTTTGCCGTCGGGCAGGAACAAGGCGTGTATTACTACGCCATGCAATTGATCGACGGACAATCGCTGGAGCAAGTGATAGCCCAACTGCGCAACGAAGCCGAGGCGATCGGGCAGCGCTCGACGAAAGTCGACGTCGGTGTGCATGGATCGACCAAAACCATGCAGCCCGAGCGCGGCAGAGTCGTGTCGTCGCAGCCATCGCTGCAACAGAGCGACTTTTATCACACAGCGGCGCGGCTTGGCAAAGAAGCCGCGTTGGCATTGCAGCATGCCCACGAGTACGGCATCGTGCACCGCGACGTGAAGCCATCGAACTTGCTGATCGACGAGCGCGCCCAACTGTGGGTGACCGATTTCGGCCTGGCGCGGATGCAAAGCGATAGCGGCGTAACGCTCACGGGCGACGTCGTCGGCACGTTGCGCTACATGAGCCCCGAACAGGCTGCCGGCCGCACCGATTTGGTCGACGGCCGGACCGATGTTTATTCACTCGGCGTCACGCTGTACGAACTGCTAACTCAGCTTCCGGCCCACAACGGCGACGACAGGCAAACGCTGATGCGGCAGGTGATCGGCGACGAGCCAATTCAGCCCCGAAAACTCAATCCAGCGATTCCGGTCGATTTGGAAACCATCGTGATGGCGGCGATGGCCAAAGTCGCGCGAAGAACGATATTCTTCGGCTCAGGCGCTGGCCGACGATTTAGATCGATTTCTCTCGGGCAAACCGACGCTGGCGCGGCGGCCGACCGTGGTCGACCGCGCGGCGAAATGGGCCCGGCGGCATCGTCCGTTGGTGGCCGTGGGCGTGTGTGCGATGATCGTTGTGAGCACCTTGTCGGCGGTCGGCTTGGCATTGCTGGCTAGAGAACAGGCCCGCACTTCGGCGGCATTGGTCGAGTCGGAAAAAAACTTCCAACGTGCCGAGGAGCACTTCAAACAAGCCCGGGAGGTGGTCGATCAATTCGGCAGAGTCGTGGCCGATCGGTTGCAGGAAATCCCCGGCGCCGAAGCGCTGCGGCGCGATGTATTGCTCGATGCATTGAAGTATTACCGCCAATTCCTGGCACATGCCGGAAACGATTCGCAACTGCCGCAGGAAATTGCAGTGGCCCATTTCAAAACGGCCGAAATTGCCGCGAAGTTGGGACTTTCGTCCGACGCCCTTACCGAATATCAAACGGCGGAGAAACTGCTGGAGATTGACCTCGGCGAAGCCGGCCACCGACGACGCGCTAGCCCAACTGGCAACGGTCCACAACAACCTGGGCCTGTTGTGGGCCGTGCGCGGCGACGTAGCGGAGGCACGCACACACTATCAAGCCGCGATCGGCATTCAACAGCGTCTTGTCGACGAGCATAAAACCGATCCAACATTCGCCGGCCAATTGGCCGAAAGCGAAGGAAACTTGGGAATGCTGCTGGATCAGATCGGCGATTCCTCGCAGGCGGAAAAGTCGCTGCGCTCGGCGGTCGAGGTGCTGCGCCGCGCCTCCGATTCCATTCCCGACCAGCCGCAGCCCGCCCGCGATTTGGCGATCGCCTGCAACAACCTCAGCTACGTGCTGCGAAACCGCGACGTGGCCGCTGCGGAAAAAACCGCTCAAGAAGCGATCGATATCTTGGAACGATTGGTGCGCGAGAATCCGACGCGAATTCAGTTCCAAGACGATCTGGCATTGTGCTACAACAATTTAGCCGCACTCGAAAGTCGTCAGGAGCGCTGGGCCACGGCCATCGAGTCGCATCAAAAAGCGATTACGCTCGAAGAACGCCTGGTCCGCAAAGCACCCGCAGTGGTTCGATATCGCAGCGATTTGGCCACGAGTTTGAACAACTTGGGCGTGGCGTTCTGCCGGGCGGGAAAATCTGCCGAGGCCGATGCGCCGTTTGGCCACGCCCGCGATTTGCTTTCGACCTTGGCCGACGACTATGCCGACGAACCGGCATACCGCAGTTCGCTGGCCGCGCTGTTGAACAATCAGGCGCTGGCGCTGGCCGGCGCGGGCCGACAAAGCGATGCGCTGGCAATCTATCCGCAAGCGATCGAAAAGCAGCGCGAGGCTTCCAAGCGGCGTCCGGAATTGGCGTCAATGCAAGAAGTGCTCAGCAAGTTGTATTACAATTATGGTCAATCGTTGGGCGCCGTGGGGCGTTGGTCCGACGCCTTGGACGCCGCCGTGGCTCGGCGCGAAGTTTGGCAGAAAAATGGCGAACGGCTAGTCGGCGTCGCGGCGGAAATGGCGCAAATGGCGGACGACCCCCAGGTTGAAGCCAGCCAGTCGCTGACCGATTCCCTGCGGCAAAAAGTGAATAACGAAGCCATCGACACGCTTTATCAGGCCCGCGATTGCGGTTGGCCGCAAGGAATCGACTTGGCCGCCGACAAACGGTTCGTTAAACTCCACTCTAACGAGCGGTTTACGGCACTGGTCGCCGAATTGAAGAGCAAACCCGACGTAGCGCCGAAAACGGCGCAGGCCGGACGCACCACCTCGTCAAGCACCACGAATTGAGGTCATCGCCATGTACCGGGGGGATGAATCGAATCGCCGACGCAAGAATGCTGGGAAGCATCGCAAAAAAAATGCGCGCGGCAGTTCGCGCCGCTTGGGATTTGAGATAATGGAAAGCCGCTCGCTGCTTTCGGCGACACCGGTGAGTACCGGTCCACTGGACCTGCGGCTGCTCCAATTGAATTGGAGCGCAGCATCGGTCGACGGCGGGACGGTAACCATTTCGTCATCGCCTTCCGGCGACGGCGGCTACATTTCCGACACAACGGCTTCGAGTTTTGGCGCCACATTGAATACCGCGCCGAGCACGAATGTGATTTCGTCGGTGAGCGACATGGACGATTTAGTTAGCCGTGGCGCAACCATCGTTTATTCCAATTCAATGTCGGGCAGCCTCGACTTGAACTACACCGGAAACGCCACCGGCGGTGGCATGCTGCCGCTGGTGATCGCTTCGCCCGATGGCGGCGTGAGTTTGCAATCCAACATCGCGCCGGTTCGCCAGGGAGTTGGCGCGCCGGCCGGCGATCAAAATCCCGGCGGCGTGATTTCGATTCAAGCCCTGTTGCCCCCGGCCGGCCGCGGCGGCGATTATCAATCGACCCAGCCGTCGTGGAACAATTACGTCAGCAATCCGACCGACGCCCGCTCGATTCCAACGACCTTGGAAACCACGCGGCTGCCGGCAACAGCGTCGCTGTCCGGCGAATGGGCTCGGATCATGATCTTTGAAACCGCCGGCGGCGAGCCGGTGCTGGGGCAATCCAGCGGCACTCCCCAAGACGGTTTAATGACGATTTCAGATAGCGAATCGAGCGCCGCCGGATCGCTTTCGGCGGATGCTCACCTCTTGAATCACAACGCCTCGGATTCGAACTCTAAAGCTGAAAAACCCGACGTCAAATCGACCACCGATTGGCGTGCCGCCGGATTGCAGCAGCCGCTTACCGCCGCGGAAAGTGCTGCGATCGAACGGCTCGATTCCATCCTGATGAACGGCCTCGATCGCCAGACGATCCGTTCCAGCATTTTGAATTTGTTGAAGTTGGAACACACCTCCAATGCCGACGAGAACCGCGTCGGTTCGGAAACTTCGGACGTGAGCTACGTCAAAGTACTTCAGCATTTGACTGCGAACAATCACAAAGTCGTGCCGCTGGGGCGGAGATGAAAAAACTCAATCGGCCTCGTTCGATGCGATTCCCTTCGTGGCGGCCCTGACGCTGGAACGCATTATCAACCGCGCCTCGAACCGATCCCGCCACCGCGAAACCGCCGTGGTGCAAAAACCGCCGCAACGCGAGGAAGATTGAAAGTCTTCGGGCCGTTGGCCTTCGGCACTCGGCTTCTGCAGTTTTGAAGTGCCCACAATTTTGCGCGTGACAATCCGCGCGCCAATCGGCCTAGCGAAAAACACGGCGAACCTGCGTCGAAGTTCTTCACCGGCGCAGTTTCGACCCGTGGGAAGTTTACGCGGGGCTGGTGACAACTGCCAGTGTATTCGAGCCGCAGCGTGCGCAAAGTCTATTCCACCGTGGACAGCGCTCGTCTGCTCGCTCGGCGTTCACCGGCCTCGCGTTTTTCAGTTACAAATTGCGCAGGAACTGCACCGCTTGGCTAATTTCGAATTCCGGATCGGCCGACGAATCGCGGCGAACCGTGAACGCCCCGCGGTAACCATATTCTTCCAGCGCCCCCAACAGCGCCGGGTAATCGACCGAGCCACGGCCGAGCGGCACTTCCAAACCGCGGCCGCGGGCCGAATCGCGGGCTCCGTCGGTGGCGTGCACGTGCATGATGTGCGGAGCCAACGAATCGACCGTTGCCTGAACATCGTGGCCATTCACGATGAGCATGCCCGGATCGAGATCGACGCCAATTGAACCGTCCGGAAGTGCGGCAATCAATTTGCTCAACAGTTCCCCGCCGACAGTGCCGGTTTGGGCGGTCAGAAATGCGCCCACTCGCTGAGCGTGTCGGCCCAAATCGGTAAGCACCTGCACGAGTAGATCCCAGTCAGCGCCGCTCGGTTCCGGCGGAATGAATCCCACGTGATTCACCACCACCGAGGCCCCCAGCGCCCCAGCCATCTGCATCGCCTCTTTCGTGCCGGCCACACGGGCATCGAGCTGATCCAAATCGTTGTAACCGCGGCGTGTGGGAAAGGCGATCGCGCAAACTCGCAGCCGATTATCGTCCAACATTTTGCGAAACTGCCGCAGCCCGGTTTGCGTGAGCTCTCCCGGCTTGAGTTGACTGCGGGCATCAATCTCCACCGCATCGGCCCCTAATTTCCCCGCCAACGAAATCGCCTGCCGCAGCGGCACGCGCAAACTTGGCAAATGAATTCCGACTTTTAATTGCGGCATTTTTGATTTGCTATCGCGGCATTTCGGCGATCAATCACTTTGACTGGAGAAGTTACGGTGAAATGGATGCCGCGCTGAGCACTTTGATTACCTCGGCCAATAAAACAGAATTCGCTCCGCCGCTCGCAGTTGGTCGATATTAAGTCTGAGTCGTTGAATCGGGGCCTTATCGTTTGGATCGGTTATGCCGATTTTGCAGAGCTTACTGATTGTAGCGTGCGGTGTCCTCGAGTCTATCGCTGCGAGCGCGCTAGCGTTAGGGACAGTTGTGCGCGCAATGGCTAAGTTTGCGGCGTGTTTCTTGATGCCGATTATATTGCTCGGAGTAGCCCTTGCCGATTCAACGGCGCCGAGCGACCACTTCCCAGGCGCGACCGAAGTTTTTCAGTGCAAATTCGATGCAGCCACGGATGTGAATCAAGTCGGCTGGCCGGATCGCTGGACTCGAGAGCGCGGCGCGGGTTATCCCCGCTATTTGGAAGTGCGAATCGACCCGACGGCGCCGCCGCAATCGACCGGGCAAAGTTTGCGCATGAATTTGGATGGCGGCGCTGCGGCGGCGTATAGCCCGCCGATTCCGGTTCAGCCGGCTTACAGTTACGTGCTCGAGTGCCAGGTGCGAACCGAGGGGTTGGAGCACGATCGGGCGTACATGTCGCTCACGTTCTACGACGTTCAAAACAAAGTTTTGGAGCGGCAGGTTTCCAGCAGTGTCGGCGCGAACACGGAATGGATCAAACTTCAAATCGGACCGGTGGCGCCGGCCAGCGATGCGACCGATCATGCAATCATCGGTTTGCATTTGGAGCCGAGTGAGCGCGCCGATCTGCACGGCAGCGCCTGGTTCGCCGACGTGTGGGCCGGCCGGCTGCCGCGCACGAAACTCGAAGCTGATCGGCGTGACCATTTGTATGTCGATCCGCAGCGGCCCACGGTAATTTATGCGGCCTCCGGGTTTGAAAATCGCGACGCCGCGGTCGATTTCGCGCTCACAGATGTCGACGGCCACGAGTTGGCGCGGGAGCAGGTGGCGTTGCAACTTGAAACGGCAACCGGATCTGCGCCGCTCGAAGGCCAGACGACTTGGAAGCCGCCGCTGCCGGATGTCGGTTTGTATCGTGTGCAAGCCAGGCTGCATGGCAGCGCCGATGCGCAGCGCTTGCGGGAACTGACGTTAATTTCTATCCGCGATCAAAAAACACCGCCGCGTGGGGAATTCGGCTGGTCGCTCGGGCCGGGGGAAAAGCGGTTGACTTTGGATGAACTGGCCGAATTCGTCCGGCACGCGGGCATCCAGTGGCTCAAGTTTCCGCTCTGGGACGAAAGCACCGATTCTGATCGTGTCGAGCAACTTTACTCGTTCGCCGAAAAACTGCGCAGCCAGCACGTGGAATTGGTCGGCGTGCTGGCCGATCCGCCGGCCGAAGTGCGGAAGCACTACGGCGAAAAACAATCGCTGACCGCGGCGCAGATTTTTTCCGCCGAGCCGGACGCATGGTATCCGTCGCTGGAGCCAATTCTTACCCGGCTAACGCAAATCGTCCGCTGCTGGCAACTGGGGCGCGACGACGATTTGAGCTTCGTCAATTTCCCGTCACTATCGGCCGTGATTGGAAAAGTTCGTCAGCAGATGGAGCGCTTCGGCCAGAAGGTGCAGTTGGGCGCCGCCTGGTCGTGGTTGCAACCTGTGCCGGTCGAGCAGCCGGCCTGGAGTTTCGTGTCGCTGCCGATCGAGCCGGCCGGCGCCGCCGATGATGAAACCGTGTTTTTGGAGCGGACGGAGAAATCGAAAACGCGCCGCTGGGTTGCCATCCAGCCACTGCCAGCCGAGCAGTTCGGCTTGCCGGAGCGGGCCGCCGATTTATCGCGGAGGATGACGACCGCGAAGATTCAACGGGCCGACGGCGTGTTCATTTCACAACTGTATGGTTCGCGTTTCGGGCTGTGCCACGAAGACGGCGCCGTCGGTGAACTGTTTTTGCCCTGGCGGACGACGGCACAAATGTTGGCCGGCGCCGATTACGAAGGAAGCTTGCGTTTGCCCAACGGTTCCTCGAATCGGGTGTTTTCCCGCGATCGCCAGATGCTGATGATGCTGTGGAACGACAAACCGGTGGACGAGGAAGCCAGTTTGGGCGAACAGGCCGAGCAGTGCGATCTGTGGGGCCGCACCTCAAAACCCACGGTCGACGCCCAACAACGGCAGCATCTCAAAGTAGACCGGCTGCCGGCTTTTTTGACCAATTTGAACGAGCCTTTGCTGCGCTGGCAAATGGCGGCGTCGCTGGCCGAAACGCAGTGGCCCAGCGTGTTCGGCGTGCCCTACGACAACGCCGTGGCGGTCACAAATCCGTTTTCGCAAAGCGTGAGCGGCACGGTTCGCCTCGTGGCGCCGGACCGTTGGCGAGTGGTGCCGCGCGAGATTACTTTCAAACTGGCCGCCGGAGAAAAGCGGCAATTGCCGCTGGAAATTACGCTGCCGTTTGACACGATGAACGGCCCACAGGATGTGCGGCTTGATTTCGATATTTCCGCCGAGCGGCGATATCAGTTCAGCGTGTATCGCACCATCAACATCGGTCTGGACGACGTGACGCTCGAAGTGACCTCGCGGCTCAACGAGCAGGGCGAACTGGTCGTCGAGCAAAAGCTGATCAACAAGACCGACGATCCGGTCAGCTTCCGCTGTTCACTGTTTGTTCCGGACCGCCAGCGGATGATCACGCAGGTGGTCGATCAAGGGCGCGGCGCCGATGTGCAAACGTATCGGCTACCGCGGGGCAGTGAACTGATCGGCAAAACACTTTGGTTGTGCGCCGACGAACTTACCGGCCGCCGGACGTTGAACGATCGGTTTCAGGCGAAGCAGTAAAATTGCTTGTGAAGACAGCCGAGAGGTTTTCCTAGCCCGACTTGATCAGTTTTGGCACCACATTGCCGGCGACGTCGGTCAGGCGGAAATCGCGGCCTTCGTAGCGGTACGTGAGCCGCTTGTGATCCAGCCCGAACAGGTTGAGCATCGTGGCGTGCAGATCGTTGATATCCATCCGATCTTCGACGGCGCTCCAGCCCAATTCATCGGTGGCGCCAATCACGCGGCCACCCGGCACGCCGCCGCCGGCCAGCCAGATCGAAAACGCGTCGGGATGATGATCGCGGCCGCTCACGGTGCCATCGACCGAGCGATTTTCTCCGACCGGCGTGCGGCCAAACTCGCCGGCCCAGACCACCAGTGTTGTATCCAACAGCCCGCGCTGTTTGAGATCCTTGAGCAAAGCGCCGATCGGCTGGTCGACCGTTTCGCAAAGCCGAGTGTGGTTCGGCACGAGATTGAAATGGGCATCCCAATTCCCGAAGTAAATATTCACAAACCGCACGCCGCGCTCGACCATGCGGCGGGCGAGCAAGCAATTTCGGGCGAAGCTTTTTTGCTCGCCATCGTCGCGGTTCAAACCATAAGCATCCAGAGTGTCGGCCGTCTCGCCAGAGATGTTCGTCAATTCCGGCGCGGCCGATTGCATGCGGAACGCCAATTCGTAGTTGGCGATGCGGGCCAGAATTTCCGGATCACCCGCCGCCTGGTAATGCTCGCGATTCAATTCGGCCATCGCGTCTAAGCTGCGACGATGCGCGGCCGGCGTGAGACCCGCAGGATTATCGAGATTCAAAATCGGCGGGCCTTCGCTGCGCAGCAGCACGCCCTGATATTCCGACGGCAGAAACGCGTTGGACCAATTCGACGAGCCGCCGTCGGGCTCGGGGCCGTTTTTCATCACCACGTAGCCCGGTAAATTTTCCGACGGATTGCCCAAGCCGTACAATAGCCACGATCCCAATGGCGGCCGGCCCATCCGCATGAAACCGGTGTTCATCAGAATCTGCGCCGGGCGATGATTGAACGATTCAGAATGCAGCGTGCGCACTACGCGCGATGTCATCCGCGCAGCCGCCGATGTGCGGCAGTAAATCGCAAAACTCGGTTCCCGATTCGCCGAACTTGCGGAACTTGAACGGCGAAGCTTTCAGCCGGGCGGTCTCTTTTTTCACAAACGCAAACTGAGCGTTCTTGAGTACCGATTCCGGAATCGCCTGGCCATCGAATTTGGCCAACTGCGGCTTGGGGTCGAACAAATCGATGTGGCTCGGCCCACCCCACATGAAAAAGAAAATGCAGTTCTTGGCTTTCGGTGCAAAGTGCGTGGTGCGCGGCGCCAGCGGATTGGTTTGTGCGCCCGGCTCGGTGACCAGCAATCCTTCGCTGGCCAACAGGCTGGCCAAAGCGATGCCCCCCAGCCCGCGAATACCGCCGGATAGCAAGTCGCGCCGATTGAACAAGGTGGGTTTAGCCCGATGTATCATCATTCATTCCCGGGTAACGGTTTCATCGAGATTCAAAATCGTCCGCGCGACCACCACCCACGCCGCCGCTTCGGCCAAATTGGGCGACTCGGTATCGACCTGGGCCAGCGCCGCTGCCTGTTGGGGCTGATCTTGATATTCCGCCGTCGCGTCGCGGAATAAGTCGAGTAGCGTTTTTTTCTCGGTGGCCGTCGGCTCGCGCGATACCGAGCGGACAAACATCGACATAATCCGCCGAGATTCGTCCAGCGGCGCATTGCGCTCGGCCGACTGTGCCAAGGCTCGTGCGGCGGCGGCAAAAATCGGATCGTTTAACAGTGTCAGTGATTGAATCGGCGTATCGGTCCGGCGACGAATCGGGCAGCTTGCCGCACCGTCGGGAGCATCGAGCGCCGTCAATAGCGGATCGGGATCGGTCCGTTTCGCAATCACGTACAAACCACGGCGGTAAATATCCCAGGCATCTTGCGGCGGCAATTGCGGTTCCCAATCGGCCGGCAAATCGTCGGACGAAAGATTCACGCAAAAACCAGGACCGCCAATGCGCTGGTTGAGCAATCCGCTGCAAGCCAGAATCGTATCGCGCACCGGTTCCGCTTCCAAGCGAAACCGGTTTTGCCGCGCGAGAAGTTGATTCTTTGGATCACGATCGGCCAACTCGGCGCGTGAGCGTGAGCTTTGCCGATAGGCCGCGGAACAAACGATTTTGTGGATCATCGCCTTGCGGCTCCACCCGCAGTGGACGTATTCGCCGGCCAACCAATCGAGCAATTCCGGGTACGAAGGCGGATCGCCCTGCATGCCGAAATCGCCCGGCGTGTCGACCAGGCCGACGCCGAACAGGTGTTGCCAAATATCGTTCGCGGCCACGCGCGCCGTGAGTGGGTTTGCTGGATCGACAATCCAATTGGCCAGGTCCAGCCGCGTCAGACGCCGCTCGGCCGCCGAATTCTTGCTAATCGCAGCCAGCGGCGCGGGTTCGACTTTTTCGCCCGAACGGCGAAAATCGCCACGCAAATGCACAAACGTTTCGCGCGGAACGGTTCGATCAAGCACGGTTTGAGCGGCGAATGTGCCGCCAGCCTTCGCGTATTCCTCGATCGCCTGGTTCCACGTGGCGAGGTCCGCGTTTTGGTTCCCGGAGAGCGATAGAAAGTACCGTTTCAATGCCGCCTGCTCCGCGACAGAGCGCTTTGCGGCCTGGCGATCGACGATAGCGCCGATTTCGTCCGGCACAATCGGACCGTCCAACCGCTGTGGATTGGCATCGGTCACCGAAACGCGGAAACGAACCAGGTTGTGTCCGCGGCCGGTGTATTGTTCCAACCGCACGACAATGCGGCCATCGTCGGGAATATCGATCGGCCGTCGCAATACAAACGCCGCGGCATGGGGCACGCCAACCTGATCGAGCGACCAGCCGTCGATCTCTTCGCACTTGATGGCGGCGGCGGCCGAAAACCCGGTTTGGCAATAGTCGGATCTGACTTCGGCGATTTCCGCTTTCGTTGTCGGCAGCGATTTATCGCTGGATCCGGTCTCGATCGTGATGCCGGTCACGACCGCTTGCTGGTCGGCGCCGCGGCCGGGGCCGTGCTCGAAACGATCCGGGTCATTCAGCGATTCGATCCGCACGGCCGTCAATCGTTTGACGGGCGTTTTGAACGCGATGTTGTAGGCATCGTAGCGCGACAATCGACCATCGACGAACAGCGAACCATCGTCGAGCGGATGGAGCATGGCAAATTTTTGGGAGCGCAGCGAGCTGAGCTCCAAATCGTGCGCGGTTTTCCAAACCTGCGGTCGGGCGGCGACGATCGATTCCCATTCCGCCTGCACCCCATTTCGCGCGGCCAGAAATTGCTCGCGCGCGGACTGCAAATCGCGGCGTGCGGTGGTGAGCTTGTCGGCATCGTCGGAGAGCGGCGCGTCGATCAAATGATCGTCGAGATTATCGAAGAACGCATACAGCCGATAAAAGTCGGCCTGCGAAATTGGATCGTATTTGTGCGAATGGCACTGCGCACAGCCGACGGTAAGTCCCAGCCACGCCGTGCCGATAGCGGTGGTGCGATCGAGCGTCGTTTTCACGCGCTCGGCTTCCAGATCGATGCCGGCTTCGTGATTGTTCAAAGCGTTTTGATGAAAACCGACAGCGATGCGGCTGTCGAGCGTCGGTTGCGGCAGCAAATCGCCGGCAATCTGTTCGACGGTGAACTGATCGAACGGCAAGTCGTTGTTGATCGCTTCGATTACCCAATCGCGCCACCGCCAGGCAAACGGCCGCGTCAAATCGATCACGCAGCCGCTGCTGTCGGCATAGCGAGCGCGGTCGAGCCAGTGGCGGCCCCAGCGTTCGCCGAAATGGGGAGAGGCGAGCAGCCGGTCGACGAGTCGCTCGTACGCATCGGGCCGCGTGTCATCTAAGAAGTCATCAACTTCCTGCGGCGTCGGCGGCAGGCCGAGCAAATCGAAAGTGAGCCGGCGAATGAGCGTGCGGCGATCGGCCTCGGGCGACGGAGTGATTTTGTCCCGCTCCAGCTTCGCCAGGATGAACGCATCGATTTCGTTTCGTACCCAAGCCCGGTTTTCAACTTTCGGCGGGTCGCTGCGGTGGACCGGTTGGAAAGACCAGTGCGATAACCGGAAATCGGTCGCCGCCGTCGCTGGGGTTGCGGGCCAGGTCGCACCGCCATCGATCCACGTTCGCAGCGCGGCGACTTCGGGATCGGTGAGCCGTTTACCCTTGGTGGGCGGAGGCATGACCGTGTCCCCCTTGCCGCTGACATATTCGATCAATAGCGAATCGTCGGCGTGGCTGGGTTTGATGACTGCGCCACTTTCGCCCCCTTTGAACGCCGCGGCGGCAACATCCAGTCGCAGTTCTCCCTCTTGCTTTGCCGAACCGTGGCACTTGTAGCAGTGATCGGCCAGAATTTTTTGAGCGGCCGCCGCCACTTCCGCCGGCTGCACCGGCGCAGCGTCAGCGGCATACGCCTGCCGGGCGGCAAGCACAGCCATACAAATCGTGAATTGGAATCGCAAACTTCGATCGAGCATCATTGGCGGGTATCACTGACGCACGACTTCGAACAAAAAAACAAACTCCGCGAGCGCCGGGTTCATCCCGGCGGGCACTCGCATCTCCACTCAAATTCATTCCCCTTTGCCGTGGCTCGGCGCTTCCAGCGGATGATTAATCTCGGCAATCTGTTCGCTCCCAGCGCGGCCGCTGGGGCTTTTGGCGTTGAAATCGGGGTGCGGCACGCCGTGATCGTCGAGCCGGGCAACCACCGTGTCCCACGACTCAAGTCCGTTCTTCCCAATCGTCATCCGCAACGCCCAGCCGGTTTGTGTCGGCTCGGTGTCGAAACCGTTGAACAAAAAATTCCCGAGGCTGTAGACGATCAGATGTCCCTTGTAGTATTCGGCCCCTTGCGTGACGTGCGGATGGGCGCCGACGACGATGTCTGCCCCGGCGTCGATCATCTTGCGGGCAAACGTTTTTTCCCGATCGTTGGCCGGATCCCCTTCGCGGCCCCAGTGCATGTACGGAATTACCACGTCTGCCTTGTATTTTTTGTGCGCCGTATTCAGATCGGCGACTACTTCGTCTTCATGCTCGCTCCAGGCAATGCCGGGCTCATTTTCCGTGGCCTGGTACGAACGCAAAAACACCTCGCAGTAGCCGAGCATTGCGATTCTCACGCCGTTATGGTCGATGATCCACGGCGTGTGGGCCTCGGCAAGATTCCGGCCGCCGCCGAAGTACGGCATCTTCTTCTCTTGCATGAGATCGCATTGTCTTGCAAACGCCGCTTTTCCATAATCGCCGGAGTGGTTGTTCGCCACGCTCAAGCCTGTGAAGTATCGCTGCAACAATGGCAAGCACGTCGTCGGGCTGGCCATGTAGTTGTACGGTTTCTCGACCTTTTCGCCTTTCTCGGCGACGACGCATTCCAAATTCGCGATCGACACGTCCGCAGCATGCAGTACATCGGCAAACGGTTGGAACGGGTTTTCACCGTGCGCGACCAGTTTGCCTGTTTCCTGATCGTTGGCGAACATGATGTCGCCGACCATCACAAGTTTGACGGTTCCAGGCGCTGGGTCGGCCGCGAACAAAATGGCATTTTGCAGCGAGCTTCCAAGCAGAACAACAATGGCGAGAAATCGAGGCGGCAGCATACAATGATTACCGAACTGAATTGATGGGGAGGATTATCGATCGAGCGAGGGATGATCGGCATCAAGCGGGGCGTGGAAGGGTCATTATTGTAAACCGTCGGGTGAATTGCGAGCAGAAATTGGGTGGTTCACGTCGCCGGCTGATTTGGGATCCACGTGCGGCCGGCGTGCGGTCTAACCTTTATCTCCCGCCGGTTTGGCGCGGGTGGCCGCCGGTTTTTGCTTGACAAGCTCGCTGAGCGGATCGCCCAACGGGTTGGCCAATTTGACCGACACACGGTTCGCCGTGACGATGCCGGGCCGGACGAAGTATCCGGTCAGATCGACCTGATCACCGGGCCGCGCAAATTTGACGTCGGAAGCCCGAACCTTAATCACCGGGGCCGGATCGAGATCGGCCTTAAACACGTGGCCGTCGGTCGACACGGTCAGTTCATTTTTGTTGTAACTCGAAACGTGGCCAATAACGGTAATTGTCCGCGCTGTGGCGGGCAGAGCGGCGTTGGGCTTGGCATTATTTGCGGCTGCATTTCCCGCGACATTGCCCGCGGCATCGGCGACGGTTGGAATCCCTCCGATCCCTTCCCCCGGATGCGGAGTGATAATTTCCAACGACGTGAGAACGCCGATGGCTTTGTTCTTCGTTGGACCATTCAGATCGAACGGGGCCTGGAATTTCACCACCAACCCGGGCTTTTTCAAGAAATC
The DNA here is from genome assembly GCA_963732085.1 of uncultured Alphaproteobacteria bacterium. Taxonomy (GTDB): domain Bacteria; phylum Pseudomonadota; class Alphaproteobacteria; order Rhizobiales; family Xanthobacteraceae; genus Bradyrhizobium. The sequence continues at coordinate 500,325 of CAVSYJ010000007.1, forward strand.
GGGCCCCGCTGTGCCGGTCACTTCGATTTTCGCGCCGTTATCGGCCCTGACCTGGTAAACCGTATCCCCCGCGCTTACCAGCATCACATTCTGGTTGGTGCCCACGAAAGTTCCGGTGCCGGAGAAAAATCGATTGACGCTGTTCAAATTGGAATTTGCATACCGTTGATTTTCCACCTCCCAACGGTAGCGATCTTCCTGCTCCCGTTCCCAGCGATCGCGATCGTCTTCGTCACGGTCCCAATTATTTCGCCAATCGTTGGAATTGGCGGCGGAGTTCCCGAATGGTTGTGGCTGCACTGGGGCCTGACCGCGAACGATCGTCGGGCTGGCAGCCGGATTGGTGTTGCCAGCGGGCATGGGAGCCGGGATGGCGCGGTTGTTGGAATTATCGCGGTTCCCACTTGAGGATTTCGGTGGATCCGGGGTCGAAGATCGCGACGAGCTGGAGCGCTCGGTGATATTGTGCGCGGGAGGGTCTTTTTTGTCTTTATCCTTGTCGTTGCCTGGCCATTTGCTGGTATCTGCCGCAACAGCGGCGAGGGAAACTACTCCGACAAAGACTGTGGTTACCGCCAGACGAAACCAGGAAGAAGTGCCCATTGATCCCTCCCACTCGGGTAAAATTTGCGTTGTCCGGCCGGTCCCTCGAACAGCATCGCGCCGGGTGAACCATCATTTTCTGTGCCGTTTTGGCCCCTCTTTGCTACTAAGCGAAATACCGCGGCACATGGGCGCGGAATTTCGAAGAACCCGAGAACAACGCTCCGCCATCGGCAAATCACTGACGCCTGCACGAGACGCAGCGCAGTCACTTTGAGCGCAAACGCGGCGGGGGTGAATTCGCCTGCTTTTCGTCGATGATCATTTCGAGTCGCTCGACCGATTTTGCCTGCTCGACTAGCCGTGTTTGAATGGATACCATGCAGCTTTCAACAGGAATCCAGGAAGTTAGGAATCCAAGAACGGCCAAACCCGTTGCACGTTAGAGCCGTCGGTTCCTGGCCTCCCGACTTCCTGGATCCCTTTTAAAAAACGCCGGTGCCGGAATTCTTTGTCGCGCGGAAAGCAATTGGTCGTTAGCCACGCGGATGTTGAAACGGCGGGCATGGCGACGGAGTTCAGTTAAAGTCAACTACGGGCCGGTGACGGTACATTTTGGATGCGTCTCGCGGAAGTGTTGTATCCCTGCGGTGGTAACACGCGTTTCTGCAACCTGGAGCTCTTGGATGTTGGGCAGCATGGCCAGGAAATCAAGTGCTCGATCGTCAACATAGGTCCAATCCAGCGTGACGACTTCGAGCGACGGAATGTTCTTCAGTAATTCAACACCGTCTGACGTGATTTTCACATTCGCAAGTTCGAGTATTTCCAGTTTTGAATTTGGCGACAGAGTCCGCAGTCCTTGATCAGTAATCTTGACAGACTCCAATTTTAGATTGGTTAATTGTGGCAGTTTCGAAATATATGAAATCGCCGAATCAGTGATTCCCTTTGTGTTGTTCATGCTCAAGGTGTCGAGTTCCGGAAGCTGAGAAAGATACTAAACGCCGTCGTCTGAGATATTACTATGTCCAAGATACAGGACTCTCACTTTCCGAAAGTTGGAGAGATTATGCCAGTCGGAATCAGAGATTTCTGTGTTTTCCAATCCGAGAAACTTGGTTTCCGATAAGGCCGAGAGTTGGGCCAAAAAACCATCCGGAAGTTTCTTCTTAACGATTTGGATCCGCCCCCCCGTGAGCATATTGATGGCGTATACAGGTTGGTACGTTTCCGGTCCGAAGAATTGGCGAAGAAGTTGTTCATGCCAGCTTGGCGTGCTTTCGGAACCAAAATCAATCGTACCGCCGTTGGCGCGAATTGCAGCAATCGCCGCCTTGCGGTTGTGTGCATGGTTCGCGACGACTCCGAACACAATGCCCGCAATTAGCAGAATCAATAAAGAGGTTCGCAGACTGAATTGCAACCAGCGGCGTTTCGGTTTGGCATCTGGCATTTTCGGTTTCCCGTGCGGACGAGCGGAATCAGCCTAGCACGCTGCGGCTCAAGCTGCACTCTGAACCAGCGAAAGCGGTCCCGTCTTCACGAAAAGGCGCGGAAAATGGTTGAACCTGTGGGAGACCGGCCGTTAGAATGCCAGCACGTTTTGGGCGGTTTTATGCAGCGATGGCAAGGCTTGATCAGGGGAAACTAAACATGTCAGGCGGCGTCCGGCGGGTCGATACGACTTTCGTTTCGTTGGACGAGATCGGCAAACAAACCGTGGCGGATTTTCGCCGTCAGTTCGGACGCGACGCGGAGTTTCTAGTCGCCGCGCCGGGCCGGGTCAACATTATCGGCGAACACACCGATTACAACGGCGGATTTGTCCTGCCGATGGCGATCGAGCGCTACGTCGTCATCGCCGCGGCCAAGTCGAGTGGCAAATCCAATGGTCCCCTCGCCAATGTTTACAGCGCCAACATGGAACAATCGGCGTCGTTGCAAGTTGCCGGGTCCATCGAGCGCGGCCCGGTTAGTTGGTCGAGTTACGTGCAGGGTGTGATCGCCGGATTCGTCGCCCGCGGTTTTTCCGTGCCGCCGTTTGAGGCGGTCATTCGCTCGACGGTGCCACTGGGAGGCGGGTTGTCGAGCAGCGCGGCGTTGGAAGTGGCTACCGCGACGCTCTTGGAATCGATGCTGCATCATGCGCTCGATCCGGTGCAAAAGGCGCTGCTCTGCCAGGAGGCGGAACACAAGTTCGCCGGCGTGCCCTGCGGAATTATGGATCAATTCAGCAGCGCACTGTGTACAGCCGACCATCTGATGCTGCTCGATTGCCGCTCGCAACAGGCCACGCTGGTGCCGCTTGAGAACCCCGAAATCGCCGTGCTCATCGCCAACAGCAACGTGAAACATGAACTCACCGGCGGCGGGTATGCCAAGCGGCGCGCGCAGTGTGAGGAAGCCGCCGCGATCCTCGGGGTCGAAACGCTGCGGGATGCCACGTCGGAACAATTGGAAGCGGCCCGCGATCGGCTCGACGATGTCCATTTTCGCCGCGCGCGGCATGTGATCGGCGAGATCGATCGCACCGTCAAAGCTGCCGACGCGCTTCGCGCGGGCCGCTGGGATGAAATGGGCCAGTTGATGTACGCCAGCCACAACTCACTGCGCGATGATTACGAGGTAAGTTGTGACGAACTCGATTTGCTCGTTAAACTGGCCGAGGGAATTGGCCCCTCGGGCGGCATGATCGGCTCGCGGATGACCGGCGGCGGCTTTGGCGGTTGCACGGTGAGCCTGGTGAAGACCAGCGCGGCCAATTCGATTGCCGAAACGTTGCACGAACGTTATCACCAGCAAACGGGCATCGAGCCGACGATCTTCACCAGCCGCCCCGCTCAAGGCGCGTGTACATTGCCGTGCTAGTTATGCAGGACCAGGAACTTCCCCACCGCCGCTTCAATCCGCTCACCGGAGATTGGATTCTGGTTTCGCCGCATCGCACCCAGCGCCCATGGCTTGGCAAGCGCGAAACTGTGACCACTGAAGACCGGCCGGCCTACGACCCCAAGTGTTATTTGTGCCCGGGAAACACGCGCCGACGGCACGCAGAATCCGAAATACACCGACACGTATGTCTTCACCAACGATTTTCCGGCGCTGCTGCCCGAGGGGATGGAAAAATTGGCTGGACCACCGGACGATCTGCTATTCCGCAAACAAAATGTACGCGGCACGTGTCGGGTGGTTTGTTTTTCGCCCCGCCATGACTTGACCTTGCCGCAAATGCCCCGGGAAAGCATTCGCCGGGTGATCGACTTGTGGGCCGATCAAACCAGCGAGTTGGGAAAAACCTATCGCTGGGTCCAGGTGTTCGAAAACAAAGGCGAAACGATGGGCTGCTCGAACCCCCATCCGCACGGCCAGATTTGGGCATCGAGCGAACTGCCGAATGAACCGGCCCGCGAGGATCGACAACAGCGGCAGTACTTCGCAGAGCGGCAATCGGTGTTGCTATTGGACTACGCCCAGCGAGAACAAGAACGCCAGGAACGCACAATCGTCGAAAACGCAGAGTGGTTGGCGGTGATTCCGTTCTGGGCCACCTGGCCTTTCGAGACGCTGCTCATCCCGCGGCGGCATACTCTCCGCTTGCCCGATTTGACCGACGCCCAGCGCAATCAATTGGCTGACATCCTGAAACGGCTGTTGACGAAATACGATCATCTGTTCGATACTTCGTTTCCGTACTCGATGGGATGGCACGGGGCGCCGACGGACGATGGGAATTGGCAACACTGGCAACTGCACGCCCATTTCTATCCTCCTCTGCTGCGCTCGGCGACCGTGAAAAAGTTTATGGTCGGCTATGAAATGCTGGCCGACGCGCAGCGCGATTTAACACCGGAACAGGCGACCGAGCGCCTGCGGCAACTTTCGGAAATTCATCCGCGGGAGCAAACTGCATAATGACCATTTTGGTGACGGGGGCGCCGGCTACATCGGCAGCGTTGCGGTGGAGCAACTTGTCGAGCGTGGTGAGTCGGTGATCGTGTTGGATAATCTGTCTCAAGGCCACCGCGAAGCCGTGCCGGCAAAAGCCACCTTCGTAGAATGCGATTTGCGCGATCGCGCGGCCATTGATGCCATCATGGCGAAGCATCGGCCCGACGCCGTGATGCACTTCGCCGCCCATTCGCTGGTGGGCGAATCGATGAAGTTCCCGTTCCAGTATTTGGGCGCGAATGTCATCAACGGCATCAATTTGCTTCACAGCATGATCGACCACGGCGTGCGAAGATTCATTTTGTCGTCGACCGCCAATTTGTTCGATGCGCCCCAGCGCGTGCCGATTGACGAGGCGGAGCAGATCGTTCCCGGCAGCCCGTACGGCGAATCGAAATTCATTCTGGAGCGCATGCTGCACTGGCTCGATCGAATTCACGGCCTGCGTTACGCTACGCTGCGCTACTTCAATGCCGCCGGTGCAACGCAAAACTGCGGCGAAGACCATGCGCCGGAATTGCATTTGATTCCGCTGGTGCTGCAAGTGGCCCAAGGGCAGCGCGAGGCCATCACGATTTTCGGCGACGACTACCGACCCCCGACGGCACCTGCGTGCGCGATTACATTCACGTCGCCGACTTGGCGCAGGCTCACATTCTTGGCATTGGGCGCGATCGAACAGCAAAGCCGCGTGTATAATCTCGGCAACGGCAAAGGATTTTCCGGTGAAAGAAGTGGTGGAGGCCGCGCGAAAAATCACCGGCCACCCAATTCCCACAAAAATCGGCCCCCGCCGCGCCGGCGATCCGCCGGTGCTGATTGCCAGCAGCGACAAAATTCGCCGCGAGCTGAATTGGAAACCGCAATTCGCCGATTTGCACGACATCATCGCCTCGGCCTGGAACTGGCACCAGCGGCATCCGGCCGGATACCACTGATCAATTGGCTGCGCCGCGAAAACGTTTCGATCGCGTGGATGACTCCGCTTTGCGTAAGGTTTTAGCCGTTTGAAGTTCAGCGCCAGGGGAGAAATAAGGAAACCAGGAAAGAAGGAATCCAGGAATGCCACTGTTTTTCCAAGCCTGTTCCTGGGTTCCTCAATTCCTGGCTTCCTAAGAGATTCGTGGGCGGCCACTTCAAACGGGCCAGACAGCAGTTGAAGTTCAATATTATCTGCGTTGATCCGTCCATATCCGAGTTCATCTGTGTTACCGAGATTCATTCCACTTCATACGGCTAAACTGTTACCGCTTCGGAAATACGCTACACTAATCGGTCGACCGATTCGCGTGGAATTTTTTCTTGCCGGAGATTCCCATGAAAACCCCATTTGCACTCTCGCTGCTGGCCGCGCTGCTGACCTTGCCCTGCTTTGGCGCCGACGATCCGCCACAGGCCACGACGCCGCCGGCAACTCAACCCGCGGCCCAGCCGGCAGCGCCGACCAATCAATCTTCTGCATCGGCCATGCCGTCGAAGGAAGAGCTCGAGAAACAATTCCAGGAAACGCTGAACAATGTCACACTGGTCGGGCACTTCACCAGTAACCATGCTCCGACCGACGCCCCACTAAAAGAAGATAAATACACCATCGAGTCGGTGACAAAAGTCGCCGGCGATTTGTGGCTGTTCAAAGCCCGCATTCAATACGGCGGCCACGACACCACCGTGCCGCTGCCGCTCAAGGTGCTGTGGGCGGGCGATACGCCAGTCATCACCGTCGACAAAATGCCCTTCCCCGGCTTGGGCACCTACACCGCCCGCGTGCTGATTTACGACAACAAATACGTCGGCACCTGGGACGGCGCCAACCACGGCGGCACACTGTTCGGCCGGATTGAGAAGGCGAAGGAAGACGCTAAAGAAGTGAAGTGAACTTTGCTTTGGTTGCGACTTCGATCTCGCCAGCATGTCATTCAACTCGCAAATGCGTCCTGAAGGGACATCCTGAGTCAGCACAGGGAAAGCGCAGCGGCGCTCGCCGCGAAGCGCAGCCCTGGGTTGGCGTTGGCACTGCATGTTTTGCAACCCTGAAGGGGCGAAATACGGTGGCGCCAAACCTTATTCCGCCCCGTTTGGGGCTTTGAGGATCTGGCCTGATTTACTGCGAACCCAGGGCAGCGCTCGCCGCCGCGGCGGCTGGCTTACCCCGGGCTGACACTGGTTGCCCCGTTGGGGCACAAAGTCGACTGCTCGATGTGCCGAAGCATTCGGCGCCGCATTTCCGGATCGTCATGATAATAAATCGCACTGGGGCAAGAGGACTATGCGAACAGTCAAAAAAGCGGCAGAATCGAAGAAGGAGACACGACGAGTTTTCTTTTGGTGGCAGCATTCGCTACCAGTTTTCCACTCGGTAGCAAATGCCGTCGGACTCCGACGAGAGCGTTTGGGCGAATGCCTTAATGAAAAACAATGACATCCGCTTGTTGGATGAAAACGGTTTGAGATTGGAAGATCTTTCAAGCGACAAACGAACGATTGTTTACCTTCGGCCATCAAATCTTGACGATTCAATCCTGCTCCTCGCGAAGGTGAAAAATCTGATCGGATTAAATCTCGCAAATGGCGGACATACGCGAGGAGCAATTCGCTCGCATCAAAAACATTTGAACTACGTGCATATCACTCGGCGGGCGATTCACAGTCAACGATGCAATGTTGCGGATTGCGCGGTGCCAGATCGTTCGAATGTTTCCTTGTTCATCCGAAATGTATCGGATTCGGCGCTGCCGTGATCGGGCAATTGAACCAATTAGACACCCTCGAGCTCGATCGCTCCGTCGTTGTCCGAAGACCATGCAAGCAATTTGCAAACTAAGCGAACTGCGTGTCTTATTTCTAGCCGATCGAGTATGCCGGAGAGACCTCTATTTGTGTCGTCGATTCGCAATCTTGAACAAGTCAATCTATCGAATTCTCAAAGCAAAAGTGGCTCGTTGCATTCTTCGGAATCAATCACATTTAAGATATTAAGTTTGTCTAGCCTGGTATAACTGAGCACTTACAACTTGCAAGGCCTGACTGATTTGGAAGCGATCGCTCTGGCAGGACGGTTCATCACCGACGCCGGGATGGACTCTTTTGTCGGCTGCAAGAATTGGAGGGAGTTGCGACCCGGATCGAGGCGCAATTATGAGCCGGGGTTCAGCAGCTTTCCGCGACTTGATTCATCCAAAACGTCTGTGTCTTGCCACTCCTCAAATCTCAGACGCTGGACTGGCGTCATATTTGGCGAATTTCCAGAACTTGAGGAACTGGTCATCATCGGCGGTCGTACGCTAACGGACGAACGTTTGATAAACCATCTTTGATCTACGGGTCTCCACAGTCAAAATCGATATTGCCATTGAATCATGGCTGGGAGACTTTACATCGCCAATAGCGGTTGCGGGCATGGTACGGAGAGTACGATGCCGAGTTACGGGAGCGGCAATCAACGACGATCTCATAAGTGGACTTCGCGGCGATAAGCCATAGCGATCGAACCCGAGCCGGCGATGGGGTTCTAACTGGCGAACTTAAGCGGAATACCATCTATTGCGGTCGACAACACATCGGTGATGTCAGCGATGAAATCAAGATGAAGCGAGCTCATACGGGTAAAAGAATCGCTAATATCAAACTCGCCAGCCGCTTATCCGCATCGCCGAAGCGGTCGAGTTCCACCCCCATGCGGTCCATCAGCGAGAGGTACAAGCTGCACATTTTGCGGTTCTCGTCGCCGGCATCCAGATAGTCGAGAACGCGGCCGGTTTCTAAAGTGCCTCCTAAGCCGCCGACGGTGAGGATGGGCAGTTTCGAGTTGTCGTGCTTGCTGCCGGAAGTCATGTTCGACATGTACAGCAGGCACGAATTGTCGAGCACGGTGTTGGGGCCTTCCGGCATGGCGTCGAGGCGGCTGGCCAGGTACGCCAACTGGCTAACGTAGTAGCGCGACACCCGTTCGTAGGCATCGGACAAATCGTCGTGCGAGGCCGGGTGATGGGCGGTGCGAACGTCGAGGAACGGGTAAAACAGGCCGGAGATGTCGCGGCACAACAGCAGCGTGGCCACGCGGGTTTTGTCAGTTTGAAACGCCAGCGCCACGATGTCGCACATGAGCCGCATGTGGTCGCGGATATCTTCCGGGAGGCCGTTGTCGGGGCGCGGCATGGTGATGACCGGCTGGGCTTGCTTCTCGGCCCGATCGTCGGCTTTATCTTTTTCCGTGCGCATCGGCTGCACACGCTTTTCCACTTCGCGGACGCTGGTGAGATATTCATCGAGCTTGGCCCGATCGCTGCTGCTCACTTCGCGCCGCAGGCCGGCGGCTTGCTCTTGCACACGGTCCAGAATGCTTTTGTTCCGCATGTTGCCGCGGTTGTCAAACAAGCTGTCGAATGCCAGCGAAGGATACACTTCCATCGGCACGGGGCTGGTGGCGCTTTCCCACGAAATGTGCGAACTGTAGGCCATCGAGAAATTCGTTTCGTGATACCCGGTAACGGGCTGCTCGCAACCCAACACCAGGCTGGGCTGGACGGTGGCATCGCCGATGCGGCTGGCGAGCATTTGATCCATGCTCACGCCGCCATGCAATTCCGAACCCTTTGTCAGCGACGCCCCGGAAAGAATGTTGCCCGTTTGGCCGGGATGGATGCCGACGCCGGTGGCCTTTTTGTTGAACAGGCCGCGGACGAAGTTCATTTTTTCTTTATAGGGCGCCATCGGCTCGAGCGATTTGCCGAGCTCCATTTTGTCGCCCTGGCCTTTGGCCCACCAGTGATTGCTGTTCACGCCGCAGGCCATGAACAGCGCGGCGAAACGCTTGGGAAAATCGTCGGCCCCATCCTGACAGCGGCAGCCTTGCGATTGCACGTCTTCATCGGCCGCGAGGCCCCACACCGGAATTGATTCCAACCACGGCAACGCCATCGCCACCCCGGTGCCGCGCAGCATGGCCCGGCGCGTAAGTTTCCGGCCGACGGAGTGGAAGAAATCGTCGAGCATGGGGTTTACCTTTGCAATGAATTTTCGGATGGATTGGAACCACGGAGACGCAGAGACCCGGAGAGGCATGAATGACTAATGTCTAATGACGAATGACTAATGCGTGGCGAACCACGATTGGAAACGCGAGCCGATTCGAATTTCGTCATTTGGACATTCATTAGACTTTCGTCATTAGGATTTCGAATTCTGAAAACTCCGCGTCTCCGCGGTTCAATTCTTCGCCATCTCGTCGTCACCACGTTTGGTTAAGAACTGCGGACTGGTGAGGATCGTTTCGATCAGTGTGCTAAACCGATTATCGTTGGCCGCCAACTGCTCCTTCATTTTTTGCACCGTCGGGTCGTCGGACACGATCAGCGTGCGGCCTAGGGCATAGGATAGCAATTTGCGGCATAGATTGTCGAGAAAATCGTTCTGCCGGCGCTGGCGGATGTAGTGGAGCAGGCCATCCAGGCCGGTTCCTTCGCTGCCATCGGGAAAGGTGGCCGAGTTTTCCACCGGTCGGCCGGCCAGGTCTTTTGCACGACGCTCGCCGACCGGGCCGAAGCCCTCGAACACCAGGCCCAGCGAATCAAATTTCTCGTGGCAAACCGAGCAGTTTTTGTCCGCGCGGTGCCGGGCCATCGTTTGCGGCAGCGTCAGGTCGCCTAGTTTAGTTTCATCGGCCGGCAGGACCGGAACGTTTGGCGGCGGGGGCGGAATCACCTCCCCCAGCAGTCGGCGCACAACCCAATAACCTCGTTTCACCGGGCTGGTGCGCAAACCGGGGGCATTTTTGGTCAAGAAAACTGCCATCGTCGGTAGGCCGCTGCGGCCGAATTGGCTGATGCCGTCGATTCGCGTCCACTCGTTGGCCAATGTGTTCGGAGTTGGTATGCCGTAGTGCTTCGAAAGCACCGGATTGACGAATGTGTAATCGCCGTAGAGAAAATCGAGCACCGATTGATCGTGCTGCACGACGTTCAGGAAGAAGTGAACCGGCTCCTCGAACATCGCTTGTCGCAGTTCATTGGTGAATTCGGGAAAACGATTGCGATCGACGCTGTTGTGCTCCTCGAACCGCCGGAAGTCGAGCCAGTTGCCGCCGAACTCGACCGCCAGCGCAGGGTGCGGTCGTCCTGGATCATCCGCTTGGTTTGTGCCAACAGAACTTCCGGTTTGTGCAAATCGCCGGCTGCGGCGTGCTGGCGAAGTTCATCGTCCGGCATGCTCGACCAAAGGAAATAACTGAGCCGGCTGGCCAGCGCGTAATCGGGTAATTGTTGCGGACCCTTGGCGGAATCGACCAGATCGATGCGGTAACAAAAACTCGGCGAAATCAAAACGCTGGCCAGCGTGTCGCGGATGGCATCTTCGTGCGAAAGCCCATCGGTCTCGCGCAGTTGATGATAAAACGCCACGAGGCTGTCGCGCTCTGCCTGCGATAACGGCCGGCGATAGGCGCGATCGGCAAAATCCAACAGCGATTTCAAATGGCTCGGCTCGGAAGCCAACTTCGCGCCTTCCAGCCAGCGAACCTTCTTGTTCACGCTTTTGAAAAAGTCGTCGAGCACCTCCAGCGCCACTGCATCGCCGCCGTTGGCCGCGTAACTTTCGCGTGCCTTTGCCAAATACATTTTGGCGAATTTTTCGAGCCGGGCCTCGGAAGTAATGTCTTTATCCTCGGAGCGGAATTCATCGAACTCCGGCCCCCAACGGCGGATCGTCGCCGACTCGGCCCGTTCGTACCAAATGTAGCCGGTGTGCTGCCGTTGCGGCGCTTCCGTGATGAAATCGAGCTCGGTCCACAGTTCTTCGATTTCGCGCTTCCCCGCGTCATCCAAAATCAACTCGCACAGTGGTATGTCATCGCGGAAGTAGCCCATCATGCTGTGGAACCCGGCGCTCAGCAGGCGACCTTTGTCTTGCTTGTCCTTCGGCCGATCGAGAAAAATGCGGCCGCGCTCGGAAATGTAAAATGCATCGGGAAACGTCGATGCAAACTGCTCGAACGCCGCTTCGTATTTCGCGCGATCGGTTTCATCGGCGGGAATCGTCAGATCGGGATCGCGCGGCGCCGGTTGCATGGCGACGCCTTTGTGTTCCTCGTCGCCACTGGGGAATTCCGGCTGATTGGTTTTCTCGGCGGGAATTTGCCGCCCCGATTTCGGATCGCCTTCGACCTGCAACACCCCCTGATCATAGGTCATCCGTTTTTCGGCATACTGGCAATCTTTCCACAGCACAAACGGTTGCGAGCCAGGGCCGACCCCTTTCAAAACCAGGTTGGCGACCTTGGGCTGCATCTTTTCGCGCAGGTCCAGCACCCAATCACGCATTGCCTTGCAGCCGGCTAAAACACTGGGCGCTTCGAACGGCTCTTGTGCATTTGGCTCCGGCAACGCTTGCCATTTAGATTGCAGCTTGGCCAGCGGACCAACTTCATCAGGCGATTCGGCCAACGCACCCCAAACCTTCGGCAGATATTTTGGACTGACTTTCGATCGGGCCGCGATGTCAGCCAACGTCGCATCGGGCATTCCCAGTGCGGCACGGTTTTTGTAACGCCACGCGGCGCGGAAGTATTCGGCCAAATCGGTTGGCTGATGCTGATAGAATTGAACAATTCGATTGACGCAATACTTATCGCGGTCGGTGTCGGTCACCACCGGATACGGCGCGAACGTAAATCCCTGTGGCTTGAACACAATGTATTCCGAAACATGTCGCGCGGCTTCCAGATACTTCTTCAACAGCGCCGGCGACATCGACAGCGATTCACCCGAGTTATCGAAACCCGCCTCATTGGCCGGGTCGACGGGAAATTCTTGCGTGGGCCGGATATCGACGCCAGTGAGATCGCGGATCGTGTAATCGTACTCGGCATTGCTCAACCGTCGGGCCAGCACTTCCCCCGGATCGCCGGCATGCGCGTCGGCAATCGATTTGCGAAACGCGCGAATCCAATCGACCACCGCCTGCCGCTCCTCGGCCGTGGGCTGATGCTTCGCTTCCTCCGGCGGCATCTCCTTGGCTTCCAACCGTTCCAACACGGTGCCCCAGGTGCGCTCGCCATGTTCCACATCCCCCAGCGATGCGAACGCGCCGAGGTTAAGCTTCGCCTTGGGTTGCTCTTGCCCGTGGCAACCGAGGCAGTTCGCTTCGAGGAACGGGCGAACGGTGCCGGTAAATTCGCGCACTAATTGACGATCGTTGGTTTCAGCGGCAAGAGTAGCGGACCTCAAGATTCCGCCAGCGAACAATAGTAATGCGATTTTGAAACGCGGCATTTCGCCGAAACTCCCCCGATTGTAGCAGTGGTTCAGCGGCACGACGATTTTGGCAGAGCGCAACATCAAAATACGCGCCAACACCGCCATCTAATGTACGTACCGGCCCCGGCGGACACAATAAAGGTGCGATCAAGTTGCCACGTTAATTCGCGATTGAAACATGGCGAACACCCGCTCGTTTATCGCCGGCCCACGCAACAGCGACGGCACGAAACCGGTCGTCGCCAACGACAAATCCCTCGACCAGGCCCGACAGGAATTTCTTGCCGCCGCCCACTAGCAGGCCGACCAATTCATCTCCACCGCCGCGAAAGCCGCCAATGGCCAAGCGCTCACTCCCGGCCAGAAAATCAAATTCCAAGTCGATGCCATCCTCGTTGGTCTGATTTTCCGCTTGGAGCCGGCCGCATCGGCAGCAGGCTTCGATTGCGGCTTCCAAGCAGCCGGGCAAGAAAAAGGCAGAGGAAGCGCAGGCCGACGGCGAGATCGAGTCGCCGTCGCAGAAACTGTTGACGGCCTTGCGCAATGGTCTCAGCCATTGGACGAGATTGCGGACGCCAGCGTTGCGGGAGTGGATCCTGGCCGGACGCTTGCGAAAAAGTTAGCTTTTTGATGTGCCGCTCAATTGGGCACGCCATATACCACGGAAAGCATGGCCAACTTTGAAGCAATTGCTCTTTGATGATTTCACCAAATTTCATTACGTTCTCCGAACGCATTGTGATGCGAGCTTGGTTGCTCGGCTTTCGAGCAGCATTCGAATACTTAAAAAAATCCATTCCTGGGCCGCCCCACCGGACGGCCCAGGATTTCTTGGTAAGCGAAAATCATTGCTGTCAACGTTCAGAGCACGGACCATTCGCTGGCCAAAAGATTGAGCGACACATCGCGATCGAGCGGCAACTTGCGCAAATATCGCGTAAACTGGTGGACCATGAGCCCGGCCGCGATGTTGGCAGCGTAAACAGTGCTCCGCGCCGTGCAACTGCCGCGCTGCGCATCACCCTGCGGAAACAGCGTCGTGCCATAGTACTCCCGCTCCTGGCAGTCGGCGACAGCCAACACGCGAATCACTTCGCCCAGCATCCGGCCATCCGCCCAAAACAGGCTGCAGTCCCGCGCAATGCGCCAAATCGCAGCCCGCGTGGCAATCGCATCGACGCAGCAAAACACCGCTCCGCAAAGCGGAATCCGCGGCCGAAACCGATCACAGATCGCTTCGACTTCGATTGTCGGGTCGAGTTTCTGGACGGCGGCGGCGGTCGCGGTCGCCTTGGCCTGACCGAGATCGTCTTGCCAGTAGCCTTGCGAGGTGATGTTCGTCAGTTCGACCAAGTCAAAATCCACCAGCTGCAGCTGGCGGACGCCGATGGCCGCTAATTGCAAGGCCACCTGCCGGCCGATGGCACCCACACCAATTACGCTCACGGAAGTCGCCGCCAGTGGTTCGCGCGGCACGAGTTCCGCCTGCCGCGCAAAACGCCCCGGTTCAATGATCGTAGCGGTCATACCAGTGGTCCTCCAGTTCCAGGAATAGATCCTCGTCCCAGTGGCCGTTCCTGGGCATGAGCGCCCGTTCGTGAGACACGCACTCCCGATCGAATTCTTTGTCGATACCGTCGAACCGATTCGTCAGAGTGGCCAGGACGGTTTCCCGCACGTTGGCGCGATACTCGGTTTCCCAGGCCGCGTGATCGGTCGCGGCAAACGGCTGGCGATAGTCGACCTCGACCGCCAGTTCCAGGGCACACTCCGGCTGCCGGTGATATTGCAGCCGGCAATAGGTCTGGCCTTTCTGGGCCAGAATGAACATCACCGCCCAATCGGTCTGGCCGAAGGCCCGGGCGAAGGTTTCTTCGTCCGTATCACTGGGCTGGGCCGAGCCTCCTGGATGGGTGTGAATCCAAATCCGAGCGAATTGCGCCGGACGCAAGCCTTGATCCACCTGCTCGTCAAAAAACTCGGCCACCGCCAGATCGTCGAAGGCCACCGTGATCGGCGAGCAATCTTGTTTGACAAGCCTGCAGATCGGTCATCCGTAACAGATCGTGCTGGTCAGCAATCCCAAAGCCCCCCACTTCAGTCGGACCAAGATCCCGCAGGAACAGGAGCTTGGCCCAAGCGGTCGGTGTAAACCGCAGCGTCGGCACACTGGGGGGACCGGCTGCGGCGACTGGGATTGATTGTTTTCAGATTCTGATTTTGTTTCATAACAATCGCTACAAAGTTGGTTGGTCAGGCAATCGGGACAGACGCACGCTTGGCACTTTTCGCAGTGCTGCAGGCATTCAGGGCAGGTCGACTCCTCGCAGCGCGGACAACAGTCGATGCAACTAGCACAGCAAACTCGATCACAGTGCCGACAAGTGCTCGCGCAGTCGCAGCAGATGGTCGCGTTACAGCGCTCGCAGCTTGAACCATCGTCGTCAGCGACGATCGAAGCACAGTCGGCGCAGCGCGTACCGCTCCACTGAGAAAGTTCCACATAGGCTTGCCCCCGCGCATAGGTATGCAGCAGCCGATCGACGATCGTGAAGAAATCATAAAGTCGGCCTTCCGCCAGCGCGTTGCGGATCCCGGCGCGTCCATCCCCTTCACAGAGTCGCTCATCGCGCAGGTGAGGATGGGTGACGGTGTCGTCGGAGGTCGCTGGATTGGGGTCCAAAGCCACGATCCGATAGGCCTCAAACGGATCGGGCAGTTGCTGCCACTCTAAGCGGATTTCAAACCGTCCCAGCGGAATCGAATCCAATTCGATCGGTTCGGTGCGCACGCGCAGCTGGCATGCTTCCAGATCGATCTCGATTTCGAAGGGCTCTTGCTGTAAGGCCACCAGATCACGGTAGATATCCGCGGCGGTTGCGAGACGCTTTGGACAGCAGCGCTGGTGGTAAGTTATCTACAAAGACCTTATCGCCCGCTGGTGCTCGTCAAGATACATCAATTAACTGCGCCGTTCGAATCCGCGCCGCCGCGTGCCAACCGCAGGCCAGTGCCATCGTGATTTGCCGGTCGGCTGCGACCAGTCGCTGCCAGGATTCACCGGCGAGCGGTGGCAATGCAGAATTCTCCCGGGTGCGAGTTAGTTTCCGCTGGATCGCTTGCGCGGCTTTGAAAAACGGGCGCTGATATTTCGGCATCGGTCAAACCTCCTTTCGTTAGCACAAAAAAGGGGGCTCGCCGCGCTAGCGGCGAAGCCCCCATAGTCTGCCTGGCGTTGGTGAATGAGTTCGAATTAGGCTCCTTCGATCTTGATCGGGGTCATACTCACCCGGTCCCCTGCTTGCAGGGAGTAGCTCGATGGCACCGGCTGCCGATTGACACGGATCAAGTAGTGTTGCGGTTTACCGTGAGGCAGTTGCTGTTGAAACAACGACTCGACCGAGAGGCCGGCCGAGACTTCGATGTAGTCAGCAAATCCGGCTCCATCATTATTAATAAATAAAATCTTCATCGGTTTTTTTGGTAAGGGGAATTGGGGTCGGAAAAAACGCTTTGTTAAAAGACGCGCTGAAACTCGCTGTAGTTCTTCTGAATCGTCGCATCACAATCAACACACGCTACGACGAGCGCCGGCGCCGCTGCCGGTTGGGCACGACTCCCAGCCGGCGCCTGTCAAACTTGTCCCAATCGAGCACCAAGGGAGGCGGATAATGGGGCTCGATCAGGCTAAAGCCCCGTTTGCGGATCGTGGTGACGGTTTCGCCTGTCGAGCTGGCGACTTCACGATTCAAATCGGCCTGGGTCATGGCACACTTCCTTTCATGCGGTGGCGCCAGCGCGCACGCTCGGCGCACCGGCGGTCTGGGGAAAAAGGGACGAATCAAAAAACCGGCGAGAGCACGCCGGAATGAACGCACCAAGAACGATTCAACGAACGGGCAGCCAATGCTCCGTTAACCAAGAAATCTCGGCAGCCAGCGCTTGGCTGCGACGGGTGAAGGGGCCCAAACGGGGCCCGGCGATCGGGGCCAGATCGGCGGTCCAACGACCCCATTCATCCGGTTCTACGTGACTGGCGCGGCGGATCGTTAATTGCCCCAGGGCCGCCAGATCGAGCGCTTCATCGTACAGGCCGCGAACCGAGCCATCGGGCAAAACAATGAGTTCCATGTTTCGACTCCCGTTATCGCGGCCGCCGCAAGATATTCCGCCGCGGTCGGTCTTCTAACAGCAGATCGAGCGTGTGCTGGACGCTTTCCAAGTCGTGGGCGACCTGCGTACGCAGCGCGCTACTGTCACGTAACCCCGTCGGTTCCACGGCCTGTAAAATCGCTTGCGCTTGCTCGACCAACTGGTCCAATTCAGCATTGGATCCGATGTTGAGCGTGCGGAAACGCGTAAAAAACTCTTGAAAATTCTCCACGGCCGAATCCCGAAATACTTTGGGCTTACCGTCGGCCGCGCCGGTGATCCGCTCGCGCAGATGCGTGACGAGTCCCGCCAGTTCACTGGTAAACGCCGCTTCGGCCAGCCGCACGGCTTCGGTAAAGCGAGCGCTCGCACGCTGGCATTCTTGCCGGTAGAGCTCCGGATTCAGTTGCCGCAGATAATCGGGAGGTTCGACACTGGGGTAATCCCAATCCACCGCAAACAGCCCCGTGAGCGACGCCGGATAATCGGCCGAGTTATATAGCCGGCCCAGTCGCTCGCGCGCCGCTAGCTTTCAACTCGCTAAACACTTCGTTCAACTGCTCGACCGCTTCGGCCATCTGACCTTGGAGGCTTTTTAATTGGAAGTCGAAGGCTGCCAGCGTTTCTTGTCGAATCAAGCGGATCCCTGGCTCGGGAAAAGGCAAGCTAACGGCTTTCCAATAGCAGCCGATCTGATGGCGGACCGCGCTGACGGCTTGAAATGCCGGATGGCGCGTGTCCAAGAGTTTTTTGCCCGCTGATAAAAAGTCACCCTGGGCGCCGAACGACTCGGCCGCCTGAGTTTTTTGTTCACGGGTCAGTGTCTTGCGGACCCCCAGCCAGCGCAGGCTGACGCGCACCGCCGCCATCGTGGCCTGCAGGCGGCCGGCCGGATGGCTGGCCGCCTCCGCTGGTGGTTCTTCTAAAACCATGCTCATGAGAAATCATTCACTCCTCTGACAGGGAAATAATTTGGACAACTACTCGCTCCCCAACTCGCGGAGCTTAGCAAGCCCGGCTGTGTCGGACGCATCATGCTGACACACGACAAGATTCGGACGCATTCAGATTGCGCCCTTCAGTTACTCGACGGATCCCCTTTGATGCGCCGTCGCGGCGTGATCATGGCCTGCGGGTCTCGGGAATAAATCCCCGGGCGCTCGGCCGAGAGACAACGCCCGGCCGCCCAATTCCTTAGCCGCTCAATCGATTCCCCCGCGGTCACGGCCACCGGCACCACGTTCTTGGCGGCTGCCAATAGCGGCACCTCCAACAGCGCCGCTAGTCGACAGCAAGCTTTGATCTCGGCGCCGGTCCAATCCCGATCCGCCGGGCGGGCTTGCGCAGGATCGAGTCCAAACTGAGTCAGATATAATTGCCAGATCCGGTTTTTCTGATCTCGACCTGGCAAGTCCAGGAAAAAAATCCCGTCAAATCGCTCGGCCCGGCTGAATTCCGGCGGCAGCCGGCTGATATCGTTGCACGTGGCCACGAAAAACACATCGCTCGTGTGATCGTTGAGCCAGGTCAAGAGCGACCCAAACAGCCGGGAACTCACTCCCGAATCGGTCGCCCCGGAACCACCGGCTCCGCTGAGGGCTTTTTCGATTTCGTCGACAAATAAAATACACGGCGCCATGGCATCGGCAATCTTGAGCGCCTGACGAGTCTGCTGCTCGGTTTGACCGACCAAGGAACCCAGGAGACTGCCGATATCAACGGACAAGGTTGGCCGGGCGGTTTCGTGCCCCAAGGCTTTGGAGAACTGAGATTTCCCGGTGCCGGGAACCCCCAAGAGCAACACGCCGCGCGGCCGCCGCCGAGGGTCCGGCTTTGACTGTCGGCGCAGGGCCCGTAAACAAAAATCCTTGAGCGCTTCCAAGCCGCCCAGATCGTCAAATCGCGCCTGCCCTTGATCGAGCGTCATCAACCCTGTCTTTTTTAATAACTGGGATTTCAGTTCCCAGATCACCTCGGCCGCGATTCGGCCGTGGCGCACCAGCGACAAGCTGAACGCCCCCTCGGCCTCGTAGCGCGTCAGGCCGGAGGACGCCTCCAAGACGGACGAAAACTCTTCATCGCTGGGAAGCTCGTCCGCCTGGGTGGCAATTCCCTGCGCGATCTCAGCGAGTTGCTCTTGGCAAGGTAACGCGTGCTCCAGGACCACGAATTGCTTTTCCAGTTCGGTGGGAATCTGCACGACCGGTGACAGCACCACGATGAACGTGCGGGTTTGCTTGCCCATGCTGATCTGCCGGGCGAGGGCCTGGACGATCTCCGCAGAACCTAGAAACCGATGGAAGTTCACGAGCACCAAGAGTGTTGAACTGTTTGGGACGGCCAATGCCCCGAGCGACCGGATGGCCGCCAGCGGATCGGTCGCGCCGGCCTCCATCGCGACAGCCTCCTTACCAAAAAACTTCAGACCCTGATCGACGTCCCAGACCGCCAGACGCCAGGTCTCTTGATGGCATAGACGGGCGATTTCCGCGAGCGCATCGTCGTGCTCGTGTGACTCGATCCACAGGCCCGTGAAACAGGCGGCAATATATTCCTGCAATTGCGCAGCAAGCGACATGGGATCATGCTCCTGGGGGCCAATGAAACGGGACGAACACGACGACAAGTTACTGCGCCTGCTGGCGCTCGTGAGCTTGATGCGGCTGGGACAAATAAAACTCATCGGTCAGCGTCTCCGCGACGGCTCGCCCCAAGGCTTGCTCCAAAAAATGGCTGGCCTGGCGGCACTGGTTACCGGGAATTCCTTTGGTCTGGATCGTCGACTGGCCATCGGGCCGGACCAGCACTTCAATCGTTTGGCTCATGCGGCACCTCCCGACAATTGGATCGAGAGCTTGATCGAGCCGTCGGCCAAAGTTTGCTCCGTCACGCTATGGCCGCGTTTGCGCGCTTCCAAGCGCGCTTTTTCCACGGCGTAGGCCTGGAGGAAACGATTGAGCTCCTTGATATCTCCCCAATGGCCGGCGAAGTTGTCGTACTGGACCTGGCCACTGGCGAGATCGCAGACAACCGGATAGCACCAGTCGGGAAGCTTGACGGCGATGCCGCTAACCTGGTTGCTAAACAACTCAAACGTGCCGCGCACCGGTGACACCAACTTGAGTCGGCGACAGGCAGCGGCAATTGCCTCTTCATCGCGCAGCTGGGTTTGGATTTGAACAATATGCGACACAGGAAACGCCTCCTTTCGAAGGACCATGAATTGCTTGATAAGATTCCGAATGCAAAGCGCTGGCGTCATGGAATTATGGCGCCGCTTCGATCGTCGGCCTGCGGCAATCGCGGCGCACTGGACCAGGGAAGCATTTTGGGCTGGCCTTCGATCAGTTCAGTCAACAGAATCTCGCCGAGTTCAGCCGGTTCGCGGTTGACCCGTCCCACTTGCCGCAAGGCATAGGCCGCCAATAAGAGCGGCGTGAGGCAGCCCAGTAACAACGCGGCGGACTCAATCGCCGCACCCAAGATCGGATCACGCTGGCGCTGGTTGGCAATTGCCCGGCGCTCGTTTTCGAGGGCCTCACGCTGTCGATCGACACCGGTCCGCTCGTCGTGCAATTGGCCGTGCAGGTCATGCTGCGCGCGGATCAGTTCCTGGCGCGCTATCGCGTCTTGCGATACCAGTTGTTTAGCAGCAACCGCCAATTCGTGGCTTTCCTGAACCACGGCGCCGCTTTGCCGGGCGATCGTTTCATTTTGCTGGTGCTGGGTTTCCAATTCGTGCTGGGCCAACTGCGCCAATCGCTGGTCGCCAGTGTCACAACCGGTGACGGTGATCCAAGTCAGCACTGTCAGGCTCAGCAGACTCTTGGGAACGATCCGCATGGGTATTCCTCCACAATTTGACAAGTTTGACGACCAAGGCCTCCAGGGCCAGCCGCAAGCGCCGCTCGCGCAATAAGGCAATTGCCAGCACTGCGGCCAACACGGATAACGCCAAGACCACACTTTGGTTCAAGGTCGAACTCCTTTCAGTAAGTGCCCGACAACAGGCAAGCGCTTCAGGCCCACTCTGCACGCACGACCGGCGCATTGGGGCCGGGCAGAATCACTCGATCGACTGGCCGGTCGAACATCCGCGCCAAGGGAACGTATTCCGTTTCGCCGGAGGGCAACCGATTGACGGCGCAAATGGCGACGGTGGTGTTTCCGGATTCGATGGCCTGGAATTCCAGCAAGGCGGCGTTGCGCGCTCGAACGGCGCGGCAGAGCGTCCTGAACTTTTGACGATACAGACGATCCACAGCTACAGCCTCCATCGGATTGGGGTTGGAACAGGTAAAAGATGCCGTTGCGGACTGACTCCCGAATGGAAGTCACGTGCGCCGTGCCGCCATCGTTGTCGATGGGATTTCGCCAAGAGCTATCGGCGTCCTCGCATAATATGCCTGGAAAATCGCCGGATTTTAGTTCGCGTTTCCGGCGGGGCGTCGCGGGAGCGGATGCACAAAGTAGTCGTTCCATCGGACGACGTGTTATCGTCAGGTCGTTCGGGCATGCGACGTGGTGTTCGCCATGCAGTTCAGTTGCCAACGGATCGGACCAGGTGGCGGCTGGTTTTTGCCAGAGACAGTAGTCTCCCCGAACGTGGTATAGTCCCGAACAGTTGCAATATGGTATTTGCAAGATGGGGGCTCAGCCCTAAAATCTCTGAAATGCTAACCACCTCCGAACAGCGCCCCTGCCGCTGCACGGGAATTGCAGCGCTGGCCGCACGCATGGCGAAGTGGGCTGCCTTGGACGAAAAAAAGATTCGTGAAGGTTGCGAACATTGGAAAAAAGCATGCGAACTGTTAACCACCGTGCTGACCAGCCGGGACGAAACTCCGACGCAATGAGCCGCTGAAAATCGTTCGCCATTCACCCCCGCAACTGGGCGGGTTGATGTTGTATCTGCCATCGCGCCGCAGCACCGTCGACACTGCAGGGGGTTCGCTATCTGCCGCACCTCGGCAACCCGCCGTCACTGTGAGCGGGCCATGAATGGCTGGGCGGTTTTTTTCTTGATCTGAATGCCGCGACGATGTCGGAACTCAGGCTACGAAATCAGGCTCGTGGTTGCGGTTGGTTTCATTGGCGCAGTCGAAGAAAATGGGCTGATCACTTCCGCTGCACTACCCGCCGTGTCAGGATTGCCACACCGGCGGCATACAATTTCTAGCGGAGTGCCTTTGCCCCGTTTGCCAGCTTCCGCTTCCCCCGCCACCGTGCTCCTGTGGCACGGCCAACGCAGGATGCGTTGGGCGGGTTTTTTTACCGCAAATTACTATCGGCTCGCCCGTCGCGCTTCGTCTTTCGCCGCCCTGCCCCTGACGATTTTCGAGCGCGGCGGGCCCTTTCTTTCGTGTGCCTTTCTGTTTGCTTTCCGCCGTTCCACTCCGCTAAACTGACCCTGCCCGCCGGCCTCGAATCCTACCAACCGAACTGGCCACCTGCCCGGCAGTTCACCGGCGGGCATTTTCTTGCACTTAACCGTCCAGCACGGCACCCTCTGCGACCTCGACTTCGAAGTTAGTCTGTGCCCGCCAAGCTTGGTTCGTTCACCCCGCCGGCTTGGTGGGTTTTTTCTTGGGGGACAGCATCACGATCTGCGATATGCGTTTCGTTGTGGCGGCCGCGTCGGTAGTGGTTTTTGCCAGCGGTTCACTGCTGGTGTTGTTGCGCGGCTAATGGTTTGCAATCACACGACTGCCGCTGAACCATCGCGGTTGACCGCCGCGGCCGGAATCCTATGGGCTAAACTCATTCGCAGCGTTTGAGGCGATGGACATTTTCGTTGCATCCGTCCTAACGCCCGTTAGCATCGCCTGTGCCCGCCGTTCTACTCGTGGCCAAATTGCACATTACCGAGGCCACGGATTCACACCTGACGGCGGGCGTTTTCTTTGCGCTGGTGTTAAACGGTTCGACAGCGCCAATCCCAGCCCGCCGAATGGCGAACCGCCATGACCGAAACGAAGCGGCAGCACCGCTGGTCAGGGACCCAGTTCGTCATCGCTGCGCGATGCTGCCGATCAGCTTGGCAATCCGGGCGTGGGGACTTGCATCGCTTTTGATCCGCACCCAGACCCGAGCATCACCCGGGCCCGCGGCCAAAAGCGTTGCCGCAGAAACTCCTAATGGTATTAGGTTCCGTTGGGGTTGTGGAACCGCTTCCAGGTGAGCGTTACGGTGCGTTTGACACCGTCAATTTGCACCGAGCCGTTTTTCATGTCGCGGTACAAGAGAGTTCCGTTCTGTTTAATGGCGCCGCTGGGAGCGCCCATCTGACCGGGCCATTTAAACCAATCTTGCGGCGGCATCCAGAAGGGATAAGTGACCCACGAGTTGTCCAAGATCAGGGCCAGCGCGGCTTCGAATTGGGCGTCGGCCAACGCGGTTTGCGGCTGATTGTAATTCGGAATGAGAATGACTTTGCAACCGGCCGATTGCAGGGCCTGATAGCCGGCAACCAGTCGGGCCAGGGCGGTCGGGTCGGCGGTGGCAGTCGGCTGCGCGGCCATTTCCAGCGATACCGCCTCGCACGAACCCCCCATCGATTTCATGTCGGCCGTCGACACCCCCGAGGGATCAATCGCCACGTTGCAGATCAGTCCAACGCCTTGTGCCGCCAGCGCCGTGTGCAGTTGCTTCATGTAGGTGATGGTGTCGCTCCATTCGATGTAACCAGCCCAGCTGCTGTCATGTGACCAATTGTCGGTAAACAGCCATTTGACCTGCGCCGTTTTCGCTTGCTGCACCAATCCTGCTACCAGTTTGGCGCGCGCGGCGGATTGGCGGTAATCGACAATTCGCAAGCCCTCGTTCGTAAATGTTGGGGGCAGCAATTCGCTTTCGGCAAACTGATCGGGGGTCAGGCAGTTGGGTGGGTTGAATTGCTGGGAACTTGCCGGCACCAGTGCGCGGCTGCTGCAGTACGTGCCAAGCTGGGCTTTGGGAAAATGCGTCGTGAACCAAGTTTTTACTTCCGCGAAACTCTGCACCGGCGAGTTCTGTCCATATTGATATTCCAAATCGGTGAGCAAGACTTCGGGACCCAGATATGCCGAATATCCTGGCAACCCCTGATTCACATTCATCAGTGCACGCAGGTAGCCGCCGGTCCGGGGCACCGGAAATACCGGAGCCGCCGCCAAACCGGGCTGCGCTGCAGCGACGATCACGTACACCAGCCACGACGAGCACACCGAGCGCCAATCAAGATGCGGCATGTTTTCCATGACAAAACCTCCCCAGTTGCAGCTCCTTGGCTGGTCCGAAAGTTCATCCAGCCAATGGCAACCCGATCGACGGGCATGTTCGGACCTATCAGTGGTTATCAACTTTTTATCGCCCGCAAAATTAGTCGATGCGCCACCGTAAACCGATCGTTGCGCCGAATTCTTCTCGCGCACCAAAATCATCGGTACGACCGCTAGAGATTCGACAGAAATAGGATCCGCAGTGCCGATCCGCGAAACCGACGCTCGAAAATCAATCCCGAAAGTGTTTGATCTTTGGTAAACGTCCACTGCAGCCCGGATTGCAGAACGTGCCCAGCGAGAGCAACCGGCTGCAGGCTCCGGGAGAGTCAGTCCCGATCAGGGCCACGCACTCTCCTGGCTGCCAAACCGTAAGCAACTCACGGGGCGCACCAGCGGTTCATCGCTGCCAACTGTCTGTGGTAACGGTGCGCGCGATCTTGCCCTACCCGGGCCGGTAGGTCGTCGCAGCCACGTCATCGTTCCCACCGCCAACCGGGGGGCCGATCAGCAACTCCATCGCCAAGGGCGCGATGCCGGCGAAAGGTTAGACCAAAGCGGAATCAGCGCCCTAGGCCGATAAGCGGGGATCAGCCGCTTTGCCAGAGCGCTGGCACTTTATCGCGATTGGCGGGATAGTAGAATCAGGCGGCCGCCAAACTAACCCCTACTCGCCGCGTGGGGAACCGCCATGAAACGACCGCAATTCAGCTTACGATTGATGCTGCTGATCGTGGCCCCCAAGCTTGGCAGGCAGGGGTCCCGAGGATATTGATGTTTAGGTCGTCGTACGGAGCGGCGGAAACACGCAGAGTGCTCGCTAATTATTGTGTGAGATTGTTCTGGGAGAATCAGCATCACTTCAGCAATGATCATGGTGAACAAAAAGCCGATTCAGCCAGGCACGCGGCATCGATTTTCCAAGGGTCGATTTGAGATTGTTGACCAACTTGCAGAGCCTCCCTCGATCGCACGCTGCCAGACCGGCGCCGCGACAAGCCACATCGCAACTCGCGACCCCGTCGACGGACCGCCGCCAGCGCGAGCCCCGGACAAGCAAGTGCCCGCCGCGTCGGCACGGCCGGCTCCCGCACCGCCGCCACTGAACCGCGGTCGGATTTGAGCAAGTCCGGTTGCGTCTATAATATCAGCATTTGCCACGGACCCATCGCCGGACGGAGTGTATTACGAGTTTGTTGCTGACGGGGTAGTCGCGCGCTATCTCGTTGCTGGCATGGGAGCGGAGCGATCCGTTAATGGGTCAGGCCCTCCCGGCGGTTCGGCTTGGAGCCGTTCGTTAAGTGCTGCGGCCGACGACTTATTAAGTCGTTGCAAGTCCCCCATGCTCTTTTCCAGCATTTCGATATTAGTGCGCTGAGTCACGTTTTCCCGCTCGGTGCTTTCGTGCCGGACGTGAGCTAGAGCCCATCCCAAGGCCATCCCCAGCAAGGCCGTCAGCCAGAGCAAGTCGCGGATGGTGAAGGCAGCGTGGCGCATCGGCCGCCCATTTCTGGTAGAATGCCGAGCGAACATTTCAGGCACACCGTCCGCGTGGAGTCGCTCCGCCATGGATCCGAATATCGCCGAAACCGTTCCGCTGACCAAGCCGTCAGTCGCTGCCGAGAAGTACTTCTTCAAGTCGGCGATCGCCTTGGCATTCGAGTTCGGTGCTGCCAGCCACGCGGGGCTGTCCCGAGCTGAAAATCAAGACCACTATATCGTGGTGCGACGACGACGGACGCAAGAGCTGTTGCT
Organism: uncultured Alphaproteobacteria bacterium; assembly: GCA_963732085.1. Classification (GTDB taxonomy): domain Bacteria; phylum Pseudomonadota; class Alphaproteobacteria; order Rhizobiales; family Xanthobacteraceae; genus Bradyrhizobium. The sequence goes on from CAVSYJ010000007.1 coordinate 526,234, forward strand.
CTCCAACGTCCCCAAAGGCGAGTTGGTTCCGCCGGCCGATGAGTCATTCGGGATGGCGGTGGCCGATGGCATGAGCGCCACCAGTCGTGGGGATTTGGCGAGTCGACTGGCCATTCGCGCGGCGTGGGAACTGGCCGGACGCACGACGAGTTGGATCATGAAATTGGCGGACCTCGGCAAAGACGAGCTATCCGAACGCGTGGAGGGCTTCACCTACCTGATGCAGAAGGCGTTTGAAGAAGAGGCTGAGGCCAATCCGGAATTCGCCGACAGCGGCACCACTTGGACGCTGGCCTATTTGGTCAGCTCGTTTGCCGTTGTCGCCAACATCGGCGACTCCCCCTGCTTTCTCTGGCGCGAGGGAATCATGGGGCGGATTTCGACGGAGCACACGGTCGAGCAAGAGTTTGTTGCGGCCGGCGTGCGGCCGGAGATCGCCGGCAAGTATCGCCACATGCTGACCCGCTGTTTTGGTTCAAATATGCGCGACGTACGGCCAGCTGTGCATCATTTGCGACTGCAGTCAGGCGACCAATTGCTGTTATGTACAGACGGACTGACGGACCTAGTCGGCCTCGATGGCATCGCGCAGTGCCTCGACGAATCACCTAGTGCCCAGTCGGCCTGCGACGAACTGATGGAGTTGGCATTAGCCGCCGGTGGCAAGGACAATGTGACCGCCGTTTTGGCGCGCATCCAGGCCCGATAGCTTGGCGGCTCCGGCAGTTCGACGACCAAAGATCGGCAGTGCGGAATGACATTCAGCCGTCTTAAACCGACAACCCGAGCAAGTTCAGAGCTTGGCACGCCGCAGGCTGCCGCGAACGGGAATCCGAGATGAACGATCTCCGCAAGCGAATCGCTGAAATCAATCCCGGACAGTCGGTCTGCTTTGATCCGACCGCCGGGGGTGAAAAGTTTTGGCACGAGGGCGTCGGTGCCTTCTACAAAGACACGCTGCTCGAGCACTGCCCATACCCCGCGGGACTCGCGCATGACAATTGGCTGCGTGGTTGGATGGCGGCAGAATTCGTCAGTTTTTGTCGATTTGAATGGCCCCATTCGTTGTGATGATGAGGAGCGAGATTTTTTGTTCCAGCACGACCGCCACGATGGCCGCGACGTTGGCTAGTAACCGTTCCACCCGCGCACCAGAATCGTTGATTTGACAAGGCATCCCGCGGAGAAAAATCTGCTCCCAACGCCATTCCGACAAAACGGCTGACTTCTCAGCACGCGGTGGCGGTGCCGTCAAACGCGCGGGTCGATGACTCACGCCGCGCCGCAGGTCAAAACGGGTGGGGATTTCTCGGAGTCTGAGAATACGGGTGGGTATTTACGGCAGCTGCTGGCAATTCGGTTTCGGCTGCTGATGGAGCTAGCCAATTCAAAACGATCGCCGCTGCGAGCGGACGGTGAATCGGGCAGTGCTGGGTGTGGTGGCCGGATGGGACCGGTCCATTGGCAACGTGGCTACTTGCGGCGACCGATAACTCTGCTAAGCCCACTCCCCATCAGCAGCAACCCTCCGGTCGCGAACGAAACGATCGCTGCCGGCTCGGGCACGGCGCTGACGAACATCTCATAGTTGCCGGCCGTAACGCCTTGAACGTCGAGAAAGTACGTATCGTTGGCGGGCAACGGTTGGTTGAGGATCATCGGATCGGCATCCGTTTCCTTTCCGCTGAGCCAATCATTGCCGGCGTATTGTTTGTCTGAACTCAACACGACCGCTTGGGGATTTCCTCCATTCAACCGCCAGAGGGTCAGCAGGGTGTTCGCAGCATTGTTAAAGAACTTGCCCGTCGCGACATCGTCTTCAAAGGGCGCTGAGAACGCCAGGATGTCGGCGGTAACGACCGAACCAGCCGTGCCGGCGAAGCTGTAAATATCGTGGATTCCCGCAGTACCGATCGATCCATTCGTAACCGTCACCACGCTCTCGCCAGCGATGGGAACATTTTTAAAAACCAAGGGCTGGGCTGCATTGGCGCCCGCGGTCGACAGTGCCGTGTGCGTGTCTCCTGCATCGGGAGCTAGATTGGGGGAATAACCGCCGGCCACATATAAATTGTTCGATTGTGCGAGCTTGGCCAGTTCCAACTGGCCCAAGCGCCGTGGCGTTGACCGATCATTGGCCAGCCCCGACACACCCGACGCCATAATGTGCGTATTTTGAACCCCACCGGTGTTATGGTAATTTGCCGGGGTGATGCCCGGATCACCATACTCATCCTGGTGATCCAGCCCGAAGGTGTGCCCCAGTTCGTGCGCGCCCGTGTCCCCAATGCCAATCGCCAACCGTGTTTCGTTCTGGGCGACGGTCGTGCCGGCCGCCGCCGACAGGGAATCGCCAAATTTAGAGGAAAAGATTTGTGCTGTAATGGCGGCATCGTTCGCCGGCGAGGAGGTGTTGGCGAGAAATGCGTTACGCCAGTTGAACGGCGCCAGACCGAAGACGTTCTGGCCGGTGTTATCCGCAAAGGTCTCCGTCCGGGCGTTGGCCGTCGCGGTCGTGGTGAACTGAATATTGAGACCGTTGTAGACCGTCGTTAACTCATTTTGGATTCCAGTCTCGATTAAGGGAACATCGCCCGCGGGAAAATAGTTCGCGCCTAGCCCTGCGCTCACGGCCGCCGAGTTAATGGCATTGAGGAAACTGTTGGCGCCTGTGCTATCGAACTTCAATACGACAGGAACCGGCGCGGCCGATGTGCGACTCCCGGTGGCCAGGACGAGCACCGACGCCAACGTAATAATTTTCAACGACGTTGAGCTCGTCATTCCGGCCGTGCGGCGGCTGAACGAAGTCATGAGATGGCCCTTCTGGGGATCGAGTAATCACTTTCACTGAGGACCTTTCTCTGCTCGAGTCCGATCATACTGCAGGGCCAGATCAATGCAAGCAAATTGCCGCCCAATAATAATCTGCTAACCGTGTGCCGTACCTCTTCATACAGGGCAATTGGATGCGCAGCTCGATTTGGCGGTCGCTCGACTTGAAATCACCACGCGGCAGCGGAGAAACGCTGTTGATCGTCCAGCGATCGAATGCGAGCGCTCAGCGTGTCGTCGAGCAGCGACTGAGAGTAGTTTAGATAATTCAGCCGGCCATCAGCCGGCGTAGTTGGCGGATCAGCTTGTTCCTGAGTTGTCGGCGAAGCCATCGTGATAAATAGGAGCTGTGAAATGAAAAGCAAAACCACGTCAGCGGTTGCAGTCAGCGTGGTGTCCCTGGCAGTCTCGTTTGCCGTAATGGTGGTCGTCGCCGGATGCGATGCCGTCAGCGCAGAGGCTCAGCCGCTGGCCCAGCCGACATCAGGATCAGCGCCCGGTCAACCGGCGGGTGCCGCCGATGCGTCGGACGCCGCCATCAAGGCGAGGATTCTCGCCAGCCCCGAATGGCAGCAGGCGTACGATGAATTCCAGAAATGGCTGGCTTCGCAGGTCCTCTACACGCCGACCGATGTCGCGCGAATCAAGGCGAACTTAGCCGCTCAAATTCACGTGCTGCCGGCGAGCGAGTTGCAGGGTTTCCTCGACGACTGGCAAGCCAGGCTGAGGGTGTTGAATGGAAAAGACGTCCAAGAGGCCCAGCAGTGGCTGGGAGAATTTTTCTTGGTCGTGGCAGACGGATTCCGGCGGCAAACCCTCAGGGACTTAGGGTTGGTCGACGTCTCAAACATGACGGCCAATCAGTTGGAAGATGCCATCCTCCGGATCCGCGCCGATCGACTTTCCAGGCAACAGCAGCGGGTGGACTTCGAGCAAAACCGCGATCGAATGGTTCAAAGAGTTCAGCAGAACCAGGCGTCGACGCAACAGAATTTGCAGCAACGGAATTCCGTCGCCGCTCAGTTCGGCACCAATCAAAGTCCGTATCGTCCACCCACGCCCAGTCCTCCCGCCCCCCCGCCGCGACGACAGTTTTTTGTCGACGGGAATGGCCGCATCGGGTTTACTTTGCCGTTCTGACGAAACGATTTTTCGGTGCCAAGCCTGCCGCGCATGGGAACGGCGATAAATCCTTGATTTGGCGGGCGCTACTTGAGCGAGTGTCAGACTTGTGCGGAAGTGTAGAGTCGAGAGGTGGCGCGGTGACTTAGGTGTAGGCTTGGTCTGTTGCCGACCCTTTCGGTTGCCGGTGCCCTAATATTACTCCGTTAACTGGTCTTGGCTGATTTTCGCGAATTGGTCAGGATGGTGCATGGACGCACGGAAGCTAGCAAAGTTACGGAAGGATTTAACGGCGTTCCTGGACGCTGTGGTAGGCACGTTGGGCAACGCCCGGCGCAGACGCTGGTGTGAGACCTACGTTCGGGGCGTGTTGCTCGATGGCCAACGCAAGAGCATCGAGCCGATGGCGACTCGACTGCAAGGGATCGAGTCCGGTGCGGAAGACTATGAACAGGCCTTGCAGCAATTTGTGAACCAGAGCCCCTGGGACGAGCGGGCGGTGCTCGACGGCTTACAGCGTTGGATTGGTCGACAATTCAGTGCGGAAGGTTATCTGATCCTCGACGATACCGGGTTTCCCAAGCAAGGGAAACACTCGGTCGGCGTGGCGCGACAGTACACGGGAACGTTGGGCAAAGTGGCCAGTTGTCAGGTGGCCGTCACCCTGCAGATGGCGACGCAGCGCGCGGTACTGGCGCTGGACGCCCAGTTGTATCTACCCCAGGCGTGGGCCGAAGATCGCAAGCGTTGCGCGCGATCGGGAATTCCCGCCGAGGTGGTTTACCAGCCGAAGTGGCAATTGGCTCTGACCATGTTGCGCCGGGCCCGCGCCAACGGTTTGAGCGGCACCGTGTTGGCCGACAGCCTGTTCGGCACGGTCACCGAGTTTCGGCAACAACTGGACCGCAAAGGCTGGACATATTGCGTCGGCATTGATTCGACCTTGAAGGTGATCGACGCCGCTCTGGATTTGGGGCCGGTTCCATCGTATTCGGGTCGCGGACAACCGCCGAAACGACCGCTCAAGGTACGAGCCGGGGCCAAGTCGTCGAGTGTCAAACAATGGGCCGTCGAGCAGGTTGGCGATTTTCGGAAAGTAACGTGGCGCGAGGGAACGAAAGGAAAGATGGTGGGACGCTTCGCCGCCTGGCGGGTGCGACCTGCGCATCGGTTATCGGCCGGTAAAGAACCGCTCTCGGCCTGTTGGTTATTGGCGGAATGGCCGCCCGACGCCGAACAGCCCACGAAGTTCTTCTTCGCGAATCTGCCGACCAACACCAGTTTGAAGCGGTTGGTGGTCACGGCCAAGAGCCGTTGGTGGATCGAACACAGTTACCGCGAATTGAAAGATGAACTGGGGCTCGATCACTTTGAAGGCCGCTCCTGGCGTGGCTGGCATCATCACGTCGCGCTGGTGCTGTTAGCTTATGCCTTTCTCCAGCACCTGCGACGACAGCGTAAAAAGGGGGCGCTCACGGCCTGACGCTGCCCTGGCTGCGCGAACAACTCCAACCACTCTTATCTTGTTGGTTCGGCCATTGCCCCCTCTGTCGACAAATCATTCCCGAACTCCAAACCGTCTTACGACCACCTTAACGGAGTAATACTAGGCGGTGACTGGCGGAGCGAAGTGCGCTGGGTCGACAACGATGTGCTACATGTGCCAAACGTGTCGCATTTATTTCCCAACCATTCACGCCAGCACAAAGCAAAATGCCGATTGCCAAGAATCCCGGCAAAATGTTAGTTGAGTGAACCCGCGCCGCCGCCAAATATATTCACGAAGAATCACGGATGCGCGTAAATGACCGGTTTTGCTGCTGGTTCATAATCATCATCAGCGTTTCACTGACGAGTTGTCTACGCGCGGCGCTTGGCATCTGCGATTTTATGACGTAGGTTTCAAATGGCAGACGGATCTATTTAAAAGGTCTTCGTGCACCATGAAGTCCAAACGCCACCAATGTCGTCGCGGCGTCGCGACTGTTGAGTTAGCTTTTGTGCTGCCCGTGCTCGTCACACTGTTTCTGGGAATGTGCGAGGTCGGACGGGCGCTGAATGCCACGATTCTCTTGCAGAATGCCGCGGCCGTCGGAGGACGGCTGGCGTCGATTGGCCAATCGACCGATGCGCAGGTTCAGCAAGCCGTGCTGACTTACTTAACCGTCTCAGGCGTCCCGACCACGAATGCCGTTGTGACGGTGAGTGATCTAACGCATTCCGGCTCCGATGTCGGCCAAGCGGCCACGCTCGATAAACTTCGAGTCGGAGTGACTGTTCCGTTTAACGACGTGAAATGGGGCGTTTCGGGGTTCATCTTGCAAAACAGCAGTTTGGTGACCGGCAACGCCACTTATTACTCGGCCCGGGTTAATCCTTATCCGACCAACATCGTCGTTCCGCCCGGGTATTGACCTCACAACCGTGTGTGACAATCATGCAGAGTCCGAGCGCGAGAAAAACACGTCGTGGCGCGTATTCAGTGGAAGTCGCCATCGTTCTTCCGGTGGCATTCCTGTTCATGTTCGCCATTTTCGATGCCGGGCGAGCGATTGCCACGAAACAGTTACTGGATAATGCCACGCGCGCCGCGGCACGCCAAGCGGTTGTCGGTACGACGACGTTGACCACCGCCGATATTCAAACCACTGTCACCAACTATCTGGGCGGGCTGACGTTGCAAGGAATGAACGTCCAAATTTATCAGGCCGATCCTACGACCGGAGCCAACATTGGCGTCTGGACCAAAGCCGAAAACGGCCAGTGCATTGCCGTGCAAGTGACCGGCAATTTTGTTCCGATGATTCCCAAATTCAGCCTGCTGCCAAGTTTGCTGTCAATGAGTTCCAAAGCCCTGATGTACTGCGAAGCCAATTAATCGCTCTCGGTCAACTCAGTGAGGGGAGATAACCATGTATCAAAAAAAGCTGAAACAGCGTCGCGGAATCACGATGCCATTGCTGACGGTGGCGCTCGTGGCGCTGGTGGGTCTGGTGGCCTTGGCGGTGGATATCGGCAGGCTCGCAGTTGCCCAAACCGAATGCCAAACAGCCGCCGATTCTGCGGCGATTGTTGGTGCGCGGAGTTTGGATGGCACCCAAAATCTTTCCAGCGCGACCGCCAGTGCCATCGATGCCGCAATCGGTTGCAAGATTCTCGGTGCGTCGATCCCGGCTTCCGAGGTTTCCGTGCACCACGGTGCCTATCATTACGATGCTACAGCCCAGAAATTCACGCCGCAGATTCCGGCAGTGGCGCCCGACAACTATAACCTCACCCAGGTCACGATCACGCATACGGTGAACACGACCTTCGCGCGCGTACTGGGCAAGACGTCGAGCACCGTCACCGCAACGTCCACCGCCGCACATCGGCCCCGCGACATCGCCATCGTTTTGGACTACTCCGGGTCGATGAATAATGAAAGCGACCTGTGGAACAACGAGACCTACTTGGGATCGGCCAATAACAGCCCAAACAACACCGACCCGGTGTTTCCGCAATGGGGTCCCTATAATCCCTCGTTTTCCGCCAATGCCACGCTGCAATGCACCAGTTCCGATTCGCGCGTCGGCATGTGCAACGTGACGCAATCGGTGCTCGAGGTTCCACCCTTGGTGAACGACTTCTATCAAAACGCCTTCGGGCAAAGCGGCCAAGGGGCGTTCGCGTCTGCTGGAACCACGACGACCAGTCCAATCAGTGGCGACAGCTACAAAACGTCGAGTGGCACGTGCATTCTCAGTTGGAGCGATTCGGCGGCGGCGAAGAAGTATTCCACTTTCAACGGCTACACACAGGGACCTGGCTATTGGGGCAAGACTTTTTTCATCTGGCCCCCCGAACCGAGCAATATCACGCCGACCGCCGGCAATACGACCGCGTTTCCAGCCTGGGGCAGCAGTACCACGGGTTGGGATTGGCGCAAACTCTATTTTTTGAATAGCAGTGGGTCGGCGCCGGTCAGCAGTAATTTATCGCTGTGGAATAGCAGCGGGGTCTGGCTCGATCCGTCCGGCAACTACCGAATCAACTACAAGGCCATTCTGGCGTGGATTAAGGCGAGTCCGAACATTTTTCCATCACAATTGCGGGCGGGGAACGTGATGTATTACAGTTCCATCCCCAGCGACGTGCCCGCGAGTGCCTACGATCATACGCAAAAAAATAATGCTATCACCAACGCCGATCAGCGATTTTGGAAAGAGTACATCGACTACGTGCTCGGTGTCTGGCGCGATCCTTTGGGAAACATTCAGCACGCCGGTAGTCCTGCATGTAGTATTGGGCCCGACTTCACCGCTGGCAGCGGCCGGACGCCGACGATTACCGGTCCCGACAGCGGTAGCTCTCCATTTATTGGTCTGAGTGATAATCCAAAGCGTCCGCGGCACCGGTTCTGGTTCGGCCCGATGACGATGATCCAGTACATCTCCGACACCGGCCTGCTGCCCGGTACGTCACACGACATCTCGATGGTGGCGGCCAAATTGGGGGTCGCCGGAGCGCTGCAAGATATTCAGCTCAACCATCCCAACGATCTCGTATCGCTAATCATGTTTAGCCGACCGCATTATTCAGGCGAACCGACGGAAGTGGGTCAGTTCAGCAGTGCGCAGGTGCCACTGACCAATAACTACACGGCGTTAAGCGACGGCCTGTGGTATCCGCCCAATAGCAGTAGCGCGGACGTGCGCCCTGGGATCCGAACGGAATGCAAACGCCACGCGCCCACGGCGACTATAATGCCAACACCGCCACGGACTATGGTTTCATGCTGGCTTACAACCAGCTCAACGCCAATCCCGCCTTGGTTTCATCCGGAATGGGTGGTTTAGGGCGCAAAGGGGCGCAGAAAATCGTGATTTTGGAAACCGACGGCATGGCCAACCAGGCCAGCAGTGCCTCGTTCATCAATGCTGGAGCCTATCAGTCGTATTACAACATCGGTGCGTTGGGCAGTGCAACCGCTTCGGGTGCCGATCCGGCGACCTCGTGCGAGAATGTCGCAACAAACATTTGCGCCCTCGATACGGCCGGCACTCCGGGATACGCTCAGCCCCAGCGACCGGTGGAGATCCATTGCATCGCCTTTGGAGCAGTTTTCGAGCCCACGGCCTCGGGTTCAGAACAAGCGAATGCGATCACGTTTCTCCAGGCGCTTTCCAACACAGGCGGCACCAGGTTCCCCAGTTCCGCGAGCGACCCCAGCAATGGCTACAAATGGTGCATCGGCACCTTGAGCGACCGACAATCGAAGCTACAAACAGCGTTCACAAAAATCCTGGACGAAACCGAAGACATTATTCTGGTTAAATAAGCGGTTCATGGCGAATGGACGCCCGACCTTGCGGATGATGGCGCAGCCCATTTGACCGAGGCAAGCATTGTAACAATTCGCGCCCGGCGCTGGCAGCTCATTATTCGCAGTAACTCGTGCCACGCTCAGCCTTGACGATCTTGCGGCACCGGTAACTTCGTCGCGCGCACTGATTCCGAGGCCAATCGCGCGGGTGACGCTTTCCTCGGCGTGTAAAAACGTTGTTAGCGATATTCGTCCGAACTTCTCATGCGTTTTCTGA
>CAVSYJ010000008.1:0-90149 GCA_963732085.1 uncultured Alphaproteobacteria bacterium
TCGACCTCGTCGTGAAGAACTACGACAAGCTCTCGCCGATCATGGGCGACAACCAGAACTGATCGGTCGCGAACGGCACAATAAAAGCCCCGGAGAAATCTCCGGGGCTTTTTTGTTCCCGCATGCGGTGCGCCTGTTGCATGATCCGCCGGGCCAAACCCGGACAGCTGGAGCGAGACGATGGCAAAGAAAGTGGTGGTCGCGGGCGCGACCGGGCTGGTCGGCAACGCGGCGCTGCGGCATTTCGGCAGCGTGGGCGGCGCCGAGGTGATCGCGCTGTCGCGGCGGAAGCCGCGCGATCTCTATGGTGCGCGCCATGTCGCGCTCGATCTCACCGATGCCGCGCAATGCGCCGCCGTCGCGGGCGAGCTGAAGGGCACGACGCATCTGATCTATGCCGCGCTCTATGAAGAGCCTGACCTGGTCGACGGCTGGCGCAACCCGCGTCAGATCGAGATCAACGACAGAATGCTTCGCAATCTGATGGCGCGCGCTCGAGCCGGTGTCGCCAGCCCTCAAGCATGTCGCGCTGCTGCAGGGCACCAAAGCCTATGGCGTGCATGTGCGGCCGCTCACCGTGCCGGCGCGCGAGGGCCGCTCGGAAATGTACGAGCAGCCGAATTTCTACTGGGCGCAGGAGAATTTCCTGCGCGGCTTGCAAAAGGGCAAGGCCTGGCACTGGAGCATCCTGCGGCCCGGTGCTGATCGTGGGCCTGGCGATGGGCGGCGCGATGGATCTGATCCCGCCGCTCGGCGTCTACGCCGCGCATCATGCGCGAGCAGGGCAGGGACGTGCTCGACTATCCCGGCGGCGCGGCACGGGTGGCGCAGGCGGTCGACGTCGATCTGCTGGCGCGCGCGATCGCCTGGTCGGGCGAGGCCGAGGCCGCGCGCAACGAGGCTTTCAATGTGACCAATGGCGACGTGCTGGTCTGGGAGAACATCTGGCCGGCGATCGCGGATGCGCTTCGTATGAAGCCCGGCAAATCCGTGCCGCTGTCGCTGGTGAAGGAATTCGGCGAACTGGGCCGCGCCATGGGACGCGCTGCGGCGCAAGCACGATCTGGCCGCGCCGGCGTTGAAGGAGTTCGTCGGGCTGTCGTTCCAGTACGCCGACTACAGCATGCGCTATGGCCAGACCGAGCCCGGTCCGCCCTCGATCGTCTCGACGGTGAAGATCAACCGCGCCGGCTTCACCGAGATGATGGACACCGAGGACATGTTCCGGAAGTGGTTCGCGGAGGCGCGGAGAGCAGCGGCTGTTGCCGTAGTCTTCTCTTCTCCCTCTCCCCGTTCTTACGGGGAGAGGGTTGGGGTGAGGGGTTGTTTGCCGAGCAATTCGATAGACAGCGAGTGCGGGGAGCAGCTCTCCGCCGTCGACGCGCGAGCGCTTGCCCCACCTCTCCCCGCAGGCGGGGAGAGGTGAAGAAGCGCACTCGATGCAGGGGCTAATCTGTTCTAACGCGCCTTCGCAAACTTCTCTTCCATCGCCTTGCGCGTCCTGATGGTGTCGTTGCTCGCGTCGAACTCGACGTCGTTCCAGCTCACGACCGCGCCATGCGCGATGTCGTTCTTCAGCTTCAAGTGATGCGCCAGCCCGATCGGCAGCGCGCCCGCTTTCAGGCTCGCGGCGGCCGGCATCAGCTTGCCCCACACCGTGTAGCCGCCTTCGCCGTCGAGCATCTCGCCCGCGCGCAGGTTGCGCTTGGCGACCGCCGCGACGTCGCCGCGAAAACCCTGCGGCGCGCCGGTCGGCTCCTTGCGCAGCGCCGCCGACAGGATCGAGATGTTCAGCTCGAGCCCGATCAGATGATAGGGCTTGTACATCGCCGCATAGCGGCCGCTGGCGTCGGTCTTCAGCCCGTATTGCCTGAAGCAGTCGGCGGCATAGTCGTTCGGCGCCTCCAGCACGGCATAGACGCCCCAGCGCAGGTCGCGAAACACCGGGCGGCCGTCGCGCTCCAGCGACGACACCACCTCGACCACGCCCGATTTCTCCAGCACGCCGCCGGCCTCATGCGGCCGCATCACATGCGGCAGGTCGTCGACGCCGCAGGCAGGGAACGCCAGGCCCTTGGTCGGCACGTCGAGCCCGGTGGCATTGGCGATCGCCGCCATCTCGATCGCCGACTTGGTGCCGTCGAGGAAGGAATTGAACATCTGCGGATTCATGCCGGCCGACTGCGCCTCGCTGCGCGTCAGCCCGTAATGCTGCCAGACGTCGTCGGGCGTGACGTCGTGATAGGCCGGCAGATATTTGGTGCCCTTGCCGGCCGCGACCACGCGAAAACCGCATGCGCGCGCCCAGTCGACGATTTCGGCGGTCAGCGCCGGCTGGTCGCCATAGGCGAGCGAATAGACCACGCCGGCCTTGCGCGCTTCCTCGGCGAGCAGGGGACCGGCGAGCACGTCGGCCTCGACATTGACCATGACGATGTGCTTGCCGGCGGCGATCGCCGCGCGGGCATGGCGGATGCCGACGGCGGGATTGCCGGTCGCCTCCACGATCACTTCGATATTCCCCGACGTCGCCTTCGCGGCATCGGCGGTGAAGGTCGTGGCCGCGATCCGCGCCTCGTCCCAGCCGACGGTCTTGCAGGCGTCTTTCGCGCGCTGCGGATCGAGGTCGACGATGACGGGGACTTCGAGCCCCTTCACATGCGGCACTTGCGACAGGAACATCGAGCCGAATTTGCCGGCGCCGATGAGCGCGACATTGACCGGCTTGTTGGCGGCCGCGCGGGCGGCGAGGAGATGGGAGAGGTTCATGGGGACCTGATCGGCACGTTTTGAACGTTTGACACTTCGTCATGCCCGGGCTTGACCCGGGCATCCACGTCTTTCTTTTCCGCTGCAACCAAGTCGTGGATGGCCGGGGCAAGCCCGGCCATGACGAGCTTTGTGTAGTGGCGCCTGCGCTTACTCCGCCGCCTGCCGCGGCGCGCGGGCGAGCCGCACCAGCGCGTCGTCGGGCACGGTCTGGATCGGCGCAAAATCGCGATGGGCGATGTAGTCCGGGCGCGTGGGGGTGCGGATGTAGTTCGAGACCGCGTTCAGCGTGAGATACACGATCTTGCGCGGATAGGGCGTGATGTTGCCGGCCGAGCCGTGCACCAGATTGCCGTGGAACATCAGGAGGCCGCCGGCCTTGCCGGTCGGCGCCACGATGCCGCCCTGCTTGACCAGCCGCGTCACCGTCTCCTCGTCCAGCGTCCACAGCGGATACGACGTGGTCGTGGTGTCGTGCGAGGCGTTGAGAACGCCGGCGGTCTGGCTGCGCGGCACCAGCATCAAGGGACCGTTGATCGGCATCACCTCGTCGAGGAAGATCGCGATGTTCATGGCGCGCGGCTCGGGCATGCCGTCGTCGCGCTTCCAGGTGCCGTAATCCTGGTGCCACTGCCAGACGTCGCCGGTGAACGCCGCCTTGGCGTTGATCTTGAACTGATGCATGTAGACCTTCTCGCCGAACACCTGCTCGACCGGATCGATCATGCGCGGATGCGCGCCGAGCGTGCCGAAACCTTCGTTGTAGAGATGGGCGGCAAAGGCGGTGCGCGGCGCGCCGCTCTTCTCGCGCCAGACTTCGGGGCGGTTGGCGTCATAGATGTTGACCGCCTCGCGCGCGAGGAAGTCGACCTCTTCCTGCGTGAACAGCTCGGGCAGGAACAGCCAGCCTTCGCGGTCGAAGAATTCGATCTGCTGCGGGGTGAGCTTCATGACGTTGCCTCCTTCGGTTTATTTCATGCCGCTTGCGCGGTGGCCGTCAATCTCTCTTCGGTGCGCCGTCCGGCGGTGAGCGCATGGGCCAGCGCCGCGCTTCTCGGCGGCCGCCGCGTCGCCCGCGAAGATCGCCTGCGCAATTCCCTCATGCTCGCTCCAGGCGCTGTCGCGATAATCGAGCTCGGCCAGCACGGTCGCCATCGAGCGGCGCATATGCGGCCATTGCGGCGCGATCATCTCCTCGATCGCGGGATTGCCGGCGAGGCGATAGATCGCACCGTGAAAATCGACATCGAAAGCAATCAGCTTCGACAGCGGCGTCTTGCGGTCGATGGCGCGGCCGGCATGCAGCGCCTTCTCGAGCTGCGCGCGCCCCGCGCCGTCGCTCTTGGCGCGTTCGGCGGCAAGCTTTGCGGCGAGCGCATCGATCGCGCCGCGCACCTCGTAGAGCTGGCGGATGCGTTCGGGATCGAGCTGCGTCACCTCGAATCCCCTGCGGCCGCTTTCGGTGATCAGGCCCTGCCGGTGCAACAGATGCAGCGCATGCGAGACCGGCTGGCGCGACACGCCGAGCTTCTCGGCGAGCTCGTTCTGGCGGATGCGCTGGCCCGGCAGCAAGGTGCGGTCGGTGATCGCTTCCAGAATCCGCGCATAGACCTGGTCGATCAGGTTCGGGGCTAGGTCGAGCGGGATCATGCGGGCGCCAGTTCAGAATACGGAATGCCGTATTCACAATGTACGATGAGAGATGCGGGGGGTCAAGCCTGAGCCGACCGGAAAAGCCCAATAAGATGAGTTAGTAAGACCGACCTTTGGGGTGGCGGCTCGTGCCGCATCGCCGGTCTTGCTCCCTCTCCCCGCTTGCGGGGAGAGGGTTGGGGTGAGGGGGAGTCACCACGAGAACGGTCTGCGGGGATCCCCCCTCACCCGCCGCGCAAGAGCGCGGCGACCTCTCCCCGCAGGCGGGGAGAGGTGAAAGTGTGCGTTGGGCGAAAGCGCGCCGCCTACCTCCCCTTCCCCAACTCCATCAGCAGCCGCGTCATCAGATAGAGCCGCGGCCCGATCGAATTGGCGTCGATGAACTCGTCCCGGGCGTGATAACCGAAGCCGGCGAGCCCGAAGCTTTCCACGACAACCGCCTTGCCGTTGCGGTTGGCATAGCCGGCGTCAGTGCCGCCGCCGATCATCTCCACGATGGCAAGCTTGCGATCGATCTCGGCATAGATCGTTTGTCCCCGCTCGGCCAGCGCGCGGCCGCGATCGTCAGCGACGAAGGCGGGCCGGCCCGGCTTGATCGTGACCCTGGTCTCGGTATCAGGCACCAGCCTTATCTTGATCTTCTCGTCGAGCGCGGCCTGCAGCTTTTCGATGCCGTCGGGGATGGTGAGGCGAATGTCGGCGCCCGCCGTAGCCTTCTCCGGAATCTGGTTGCGCACCGTGCCGGCTGTCGCCGTGGTCCAGTTCAGTTGCGTGCCCGGAATTGATTTCGCGACATCCTGGGTCTGTAGCAATTGATGCGCGAGCTCGATCAGTGCGTTGCGGCCGCGATCGGGCGCGGCGCCGGCATGCGAGGCCCGTCCGGTCACCTCCATGGTGCCGGTCGCGGTTCCGCTCGCGCCCAGCACCAGGCTGTCTTGCTGAGCCGCGGTCGGCTCGCAGGACAACACCACGTCGTGTTGGTCGGCGAACTCGGAGATCAGTTCGCCGGAGCCGATCGAGCCGATCTCTTCGTCCGGGTTGAACATCACTGTGAGCTTCGCATAGTCCCGCCAACCCCGGTCCATCAGGATCTGGAGCGTATGCAGCACCACGGCGAGGCCACCCTTGTCGTCGGCGATGCCAGGCCCGTAAATCTTGTC
Organism: uncultured Alphaproteobacteria bacterium; assembly: GCA_963732085.1. GTDB lineage: Bacteria > Pseudomonadota > Alphaproteobacteria > Rhizobiales > Xanthobacteraceae > Bradyrhizobium. Next base: position 5,583 of record CAVSYJ010000008.1, read on the forward strand.
GCCGTCGATCTTGTAAGGCTCGGTGGCGAGGGTGCCGTGCTCATAGACGGTGTCCATGTGCCCGATCAGCATCAGCTTCTTCGTGCCGGCGCCTTCGAAAGTCGCGATCACGATGTCGCCGCCCGGACCGCGCGTGACCTTGCGCCGCTCGGTTTTTGCTCCCAGCGCCTTCAGTTGCGCCTCGGTGAAGTCGGCCATCTTCTTCACGCCGTCGACGTCGCCGGAGCCGGATTCAATGAGCACCATCTGCTTCAGCGTTTCGATCAGCGCAGGCTTGGCTTGTTCGGCGGCAGCTTTGAGTTTTTCATCCGGCGCGGCCGATGCGGTCGAGGTCGCGAGAGCGATGGCGAGAAGGATGGCGAGGCGTTTCATTGATTTTCTCCGTCGAGGCCGCGAGCGAAACTCCATCACCGCCCGGCAAAACTCCAGCGGGTTGTTCTCGAACATCCAGTGGCGGGCGTTGGGAATGACGGCCGTCCGCGCACCCGCAATGTGCTCGCTCATGACGCGCCAGATCGTCGACAGCGAGCCGGTGGTGTCGGCGCCGCCGATCAGGAGCGTCGGGGTCTTGATCAGGGACATGTCCGCCTTGCCGTAGGGCTTGCGCGCCTCGTGCACCTGGCCGAGAAACGTGAAGATGTTGTCGCGGAGCTGCTGCTTGGCCGCGGCCGGCAGGCGTCGCCACGCGTGCTCGCCGTCGACGGCCTCGACGAAGTTTTGCAGCGCGCCATCGACGTCGCCATCCCTGACCTTCTTGACGGAGAGGAGCGTGCGTGCCGCCAGTGCCGATGGCGCGCCCGGCGTGACATTGGGATCGAGCGAGGAATCGAGATCGCCGCCGGGCTCGGCGAGGATTACCTTGCGCAACAGGTCGGGGCGCTGTTGCGCGACACGGAAGGCGATATGCCCGCCGCGCGAATGGCCCATCAGGTCGACCGGCTTCGGGCTGATCTGCTCGATAAAGGCGATGGTGTCGGCGACATGCTGCGCCATGCGGTAGTCGTCGGTGGCGACGCCGTCAAAATGCTCGGGGAAGAAATGCCGCAGGCTCACCGCGATCACGCGATGTTTTCGTGTCAGCGGCCCAAGCACCGAATACCAGGTGCGGAAATCGCCGAGCGTGCCGTGCACGCAGACCAGCGGATGGCCTTGTCCGACTTCGAGATAGGGCATGTCGTGGCCGTTGACGCTGAATCGTCTGCATGTATCAACCCGCCAAAAAATCCAGAACGACCTCGGAGAATTTCTGCGGCGCCTGCTCGAACATCGGATGCGTCGCGTTCGGGATCATCACCGTCTTCGCATCGGGCACATGCGCGGCCAGCGCATGCAGCACCTTCGGCAGCAGGCCCTTGGTGCGTTCGCCGCCGATGAACAGGGTCGGCATTTTGATCGACTCGGCGTCAGCTCTGGAGAACGGCGGACGATTGTCTCTGACCTGACCTATCAGCGTGGTCGCATTGTCGCGCAGCCCCTGCTTCATCAGTTGCGGCAGCCGCTGCCAGTGTCCGGCGCCCTCCAGCGTATCGACGAAATATTCGAGCCCGCCCTCGATATCGCCGGCCGCGATCCTGTCGGCCGAGACCGTGAACCGCGCGAGCAGCGGCGAGGGGCCGGCCTTGTAATCGGGGTCGAGCGTGGCATCGACCTCGCCGCCGGGCTCGGCGAGGATCAACTTGCGCAGCAAATCCGGCCGCTGCTGCGCGGCGCGAAACGAGATATGCCCGCCGCGAGAATGGCCCATCAGGTCGACCGGGCCGGCATCGAGCTGCTCGATGAAAGCGATGAGATCGTCTGCATGCTGCGCGATGGTGTAGGTATCGCCCTTGCCGTCCCAATGATCGGGGAAGAAGTGCCGCAGGCTGACGCAGATCAAACGGTGCCTCGTCGTCAGCGGGCCGATCACGCAGCCCCAGATGCGGAAATCGTTCAGCGAGCCATGCACGCAGACCAGCGGCGGACCTTGGGCTTGGCCTATGTCGAGATAGGCCATGTCGTATCCGTTGACGTGAAAGGTCTGCATCGGGGCTCGCGCAATTTTAATTATCGTCATGCCCGGCCTTGAGCCGGGCATCCACGTCTTCTGCCCTAACGGAAAGAAAGACGTGGATGGCCGGGACAAGCCCGGCCACGACGAGGAACTCTGGTGCAAGATTCACGGAATCCGGGTGGATCGCAACACTTTCCAAGCCTAAATATCGCTTCAGAAGTAACAGTGGGGCATGCGATTTTGGAGCAAGCCATGACCGACCAGCATTTCACCCTGTTCGACACGCCGATCGGCGTCGTGCGGCATCGAGTGGGGTCCACGCGGCATCAACGGCGTGCAGTTGCCGATGGGTGGTGAGGACAAGACCCGCGCCCGCATTCGCCAGCGCCGTGGCGGCGATATCGACGAGGCCGCCCCGACCGCGGAGGTGCAGCGGGCGATCGGCCGCATCGTCGATTTGCTTGCCGGCAAGCGCGACGACTTGATCGACATTCCGCTCGACCTCGACGGCGTGCCGGAATTCAACCGCGGCGTCTACGACATCGCACGCAAGATCCCGCCGGGCCAGACCCTGACCTATGGCGATATCGCCAAGCAACTCGGCGGCGTCGAACTGTCGCGCGACGTCGGCCAGGCGCTCGGGCGCAACCCGTGCCCGATCGTGGTGCCCTGCCATCGCGTGCTCGCGGCCGGCAACAAGCCCGGCGGCTTCTCCGCGCGCGGCGGGGTGGACACCAAGCTGAAGATGCTGGCGATCGAGGGCGCGGCGGTGAATCACACGCCGGGTCTGTTCGATTGAGGTATTTACTTCTTTCGTGTGCGCGGAGAGGTCGACGCTTGCACGGTATACCCTCTCCCCTTGTGGGAGAGGGTGCCTAAGATGCGAAGCATCGAAGGCGGGTGAGGGGTCCCTTCTGCAGTGATATACCCCTCACCCGGTTTCTCGCTGAGTTTATCATCGGGCGGCGCGTTCGCGCCGCCCGTGGCTCGAAACCACCCTCTCCCACAGGGGGAGAGGGTATTCGAGCGTGCGGCGCAAGCTCAGCGCCTCACATCATCTCGCAGCTGAAAACCCGTTCCCCTTCCGCTTGATCTTGCCCGACGAAGGCGAGGGGAAATGCGCCGTGCAGCACAGCGTATCGGTGTCGCAATAGCGCTCGAGGAAGCTGCGTCGCGTCGCGGCGGCCTGTTTCGGATCGACGTCGAAGCGCGGCGACAGTTCGGGATGGCGCAGCTGCAGCGGCGTGTGCATCAGATCGCCGGCGAACACTGCCTCTTCCTTGCCGCCATGGCCGAAGGTGAAGGCGACATGGCCGGGCGTATGGCCCGGCGTCGGCAGGATGCGCGCATGATCGCCGATCGCGAAATCGTCCGTCACCACATCGGCGCGCTTCGCCTCGACCACCGGCAGCACGCTGTCGGCAAAGGGCGGCACTTCCCCTTTGGCATTCTGGGCGGCCCAGTAGTCGTACTCGGTCTTGCCGAACACATAGCGCGCCTTCGGGAAAGTCGGCACCCAGCGGCCGTTCTCCAGCCGCGTGTTCCAGCCGACATGATCGACATGCAGATGCGTGCACATCACATAGTCGATGTCGCCGACCGAGACGCCCGCCGCTTTCAGCGCGCGCATAAAGGTGTCGTCGCTCTTCATGTTCCAGTTCGGGCGCAGCGGCCGCGCCTTGTCGTTGCCGATGCAGCTGTCGATCAGGATGGTGTGATGCGGCGTCTTCACCACATAGGACTGGAAAGCCATAATGAACGTGTCGGTGTCGTCGAGCGCGCCGGCCGCCTTCAGCCATTGCCGGTTCTCGGCGAGCAATTCGGGCGTGAGGGTCGGCAGCATGTCATGCGCCTGCAGGAACTTTCCTTCCTGCTCGATGATGCGCTGGATGGTGAGGTCGCCGACGCTGAACTTCAGGCTCATGGTTTTTCCTTTGCGGATGGAATGATCACATTGGCGAGGATATCGAACTGCGCCAGGCCTTCCTTCGGCCGGCCGAACAGGCCCGAGGTCATCATGACGACCATGTCGAGCTCGGGAATGACAAAGATGCGTTGGCCGCCCCAGCCGAAGGCGGCGATCCACCGCACCTCTTTGCCTTCGGCGAGCGAACGGCCCATCCACCATTGATAGCCGTAGAACAGCGTGCCGCCGAAATAGCCGACCGCCTGATGGCGCGGAATGACCGACTGCATGATCCAGTCGGGCGGGATGACCTGCCGGCCATTCCAGGCGCCGTCACTGAGCAGCAGCTGGCCGATCTTGGCGGCATCGCGCGGACGCAACCGAAGCCCGCCGGCGGCAGAGATCTTGCCGTTCTTGGGATAAGGCTTCCATTCGAAATCGCTCACGCCGAGCGGGTTGAACAGAAACTGGCGTGCGAACGCCTCGAGCTTCTGTCCCGATGTGCGCTCGATGATGGCGCCGAGCAATTCCGTGCCGCCACCGTTGTACACCCACATCGTGTCGGGCGGGACCGCGATCGGCCTCGACAGCACGTAGCGGATCGGATCGGCGTCGAGGGCCAGATGCGGCTCGTCATTGTCAGGATCGCTCCAGGGCAGCTGCTCGTCCCACTTGATCCCCGACGACATCGTAAGGAGGTGACGTAGCCTGACATTGTCCCAGCCTTGCGTCCTCAGGTCCGACAACTCGGGAAAGAAGCTCACGATGCGCGTGTTGACGCTTCTGATCATCCGGCGGTCGATGGCGATGCCGACCAGCAGCGAGGTCACGCTTTTGGTCACCGAGCGCATGTCATGCAGGGTCGTCGCATCGTAATCGTAAGGACCCTCCGGCTTGCCCCACGGTTGATCGATTCCGGCGAAATATTGCTCGAACGCCAGCTTGCCGTGGCGCGCGATCACGACGGCGTGGATGTCGGAGTTGGTCAGCTTCAGCCGTTGCTCGATGGTGCAAAGCCGCTTGCCGTCGAGGCCGACGCTTTCAGGCGCGGCGATGGTCCAGCCATCGTCGAGGTTGGCAGGCATGCCGCAGACCTGATTTGTCTGGCCATAGGCCAATCCAATGGAAGCAAGCGTGAAGGCGAGTGCGAGGACAAGATGCCGTATGCGCTGCTTGCCCGCGAACATCGCTCGCCCTCGAAATCCCTACGCCGCCGGCGGCACCGAAATCTTCACCGACGGCCGCTGCAGCATCTTGTTGTTGAAGACATCGAGCTTCGGATAGGTCTTGCGCCAGCCGCAATCGGCGAAGCGGAAATCGGCATAGCCGAGCACGCAGACGAGGCCGATCTGCGCGATCGTGAAGGGACCGTTGAGCACGTCGTCGCGCGCGTTGAAACGCGCCATGCCGCTCCAGGCCCGGTTCCAGTGATCGTCCGACCATGCCTTCCAGCGCAGCGCCTCGGGGCGCACCATGCCCTCGTAGCGGCACAGCAGCATGGCGTCGAGCATGCCCTGCAAGAGCGAATGATCGCTCTTCACCTTCCAGCGGTTCGGGCCGTAATCGGGGATCAGGCTGCCGCCGGCCAGCTCATTGAGATATTCGACGATGACGTAAGAATCCAGGATGACGTCGCCATTGCCGAGCATCAGCACCGGCAGCTTCTTCAGCGGCGAGATACGCTGATATTCCTCGTTGGCGGTGCCCGGCGCCACCGAGGCTGGCACCAGCTCGATCTTGTCGATCAGACCGAGCTCGATCGCGGCAATGCGGACCTTGCGCGCGAACGGCGAGGCCGGGGAGAAGGTGAGTTTCATGGTGGGCCCCTTTTCCTTCGTTATGGCCGGGCTTGACCCGGCCATCCACGACTTTCTTGCGCTTCCGTGTTCAAGACGTGGATGCCCGGCTCAAGGCCGGGCATGACGAGTTGTAGTTGTCGATCAGGCGAGCCTAACAGGCGACGATCTCCTGGCGCTGCTCGCCGAGGCCGTCGATGCCGAGCGTGACGACATCGCCGATCTTCAGGAACTGCTGCGGCTTCATGCCGAGGCCGACACCGGGCGGCGTGCCCGTGGTGACGACGTCGCCGGGCAGCAGCGTCAGGAACGTCGACAAATAGGCGATGCACTTCGCCATGGTGAAGATCATGGTCGCGGTGTTGCCGGTCTGGCGGCGCTGGCCGTTGACGTCGAGCCACAGGCCGAGCTTCTGCACGTCCGATATCTCGTCCTTGGTGACGAGCCAGGGGCCGAGCGGACCGAAGGTGTCGTGAGACTTGCCCTTGGTCCACTGGCCGCCGCGCTCCTGCTGGAAGTAACGCTCGGAGACGTCGTTGCAGACGCAGTAGCCGGCCACGTGATTCAGCGCGTCGGCTTCCGAGACGTATTTGGCACGGGTGCCGATGATGGCGGCGATCTCGACCTCCCAATCGAGCTTGGTCGACTCGCGCGGCTTCTCGACGGGATCGTTGGGGCCGGACAGCGAGGTGTTGGCCTTGATGAAGAAGATCGGCTCGCTCGGGATCGGCGCGCCGGTCTCCTTGGCGTGGTCGACATAATTCAGGCCGATGGCGACGAATTTGTTCATGCCGGTGACCGGGGCGCCGAATCGCGGCTTGCCCGAAACGGCGGGGAGGGAGGCGGGGTCGATCGCGGCCAGCTTCTTCAGCGAGCCCGGCGAATAGGCTTCCCCGTCGAGATCCTTGATATGACCGGACAGGTCGCGCAATTGGCCGGATTTATCGATCAGGCCGGGCTTTTCCGCGCCCTTATTGCCGTAGCGAACAAGCTTCATTTTGTCGTTCCTCCCTTGGAAAGGCTGGTTTTGCTTGGGAAGGTTATTGGAACAGGCAGCGGGGAAATTCAACTGTCCGAAGGCATTGCTGGCCTGCGCCTTTTCGCCAATGGCGGGGGAATATCTACCCCAACGCGATGAATTTGAAGGCATCGCCCTCGCGCTTGATGTGGCCGGCATTGTAGTGCCCGCCGATCACGAGCACCGGCTTGTCGGCAAAGCGCGAAAACAGCTCGCGCCGCGTGTCCGGCGACTTCGCAGGGTCTGAATCCGCGGTCGACGACCAGTCGAGATGGGCCATCTGGCAGGGGTGGTGGGCGACGTCTCCCGTCAGCAGGCCTTCCTCGCCGTCCGACTTGATATGAATGCTCATATGGCCGGGGCTGTGGCCCGGCGTCGGAATCATGGTGATCTCATCGGTCACCTTGGCGTCGCTGGCGATCAAATCAGCCTTGCCGGCATCCATGATCGGCTTGACCGAGTCGTTGAACACGGCGATGTGCGCCGGCTCGACGCTGTGGTCGCGCCAATGCTCATATTCGGTCTTGCCGAACAGATAGCGCGCATTGGCGAAGGTCGGCACCCATTTGCCGCCGGCGAGCTTCGTATTCCAGCCGACATGATCGACATGCAGATGCGTGCACAGCACGGTGTCGATGCTCTCGGGCGCAAATCCGGCGGCGGTCAGCGTCTCCAGGAACGGACCCTTGCGGTCGTTCCAGGTCGGCACGTTGCGGCCCTGCTTGTCATTGCCGAGCCCGGTGTCGACGACGATGCGTCGCTTGCCATCCTCCAGCACCAGCGAATGGATCGACATTTTCAAGCGCCCCTCGTCGGTGGCGAAATGCGGAATCAGCCAGGGCAGCTTCTGGATCTCCTCGTTGGTGGCGAGCGGCAGGATGAAGCGCGTCGAGCCGACCGTTTCCAGCTCCACTATCTTGGTGATTTTGACCTTGCCGACCTTCCAGTGCATCCTTGTTGTTCCTCTTTACTTCGCGCAATCGACAACGACCGTGCCGAGCTTGTCGCCCTTCTCGACCGCGAGATGCGCCTGCGCGGTGTCGGCGAGCCGATATTGGCCGGCGACATTATGCACGCGCTTGCCCGCCATCAGCCATTTGGTGATGTCGGCCTGGGCTGCCGAGAGCAGCGGCCATGGCAGCGCGAACAGCACCAGCCCGCGCAGATTGACGCATTTTTCCATCAGCTCCCGCATCGGGACCACAGGCGTACGGTTGCCCTGCGTGGCATAGACGACGATGCTGGAGTTCATCGCCATCAGCTTCGGCGTGATCGCGACATTGCCGCCGAAGTCGACCTCGGAGACATGATCGACGCCGCGCTTGCCGGTGATGTCCATGACCTTGGAGATCACGTCTTCGGTCTTGTAGTTGATGGTGTGATCGGCGCCGCCGCGGCGCGCCTGCTCGGCCTTGGCCTCCGAGCTGACGGTCGCGATCACCTTTGCGCCGCCCCATTTCGCGAACTGCACGGCATAGTGCCCGACCGCGCCGGCGCCGCCGGTCACCAGCACGGTCTTTCCGGTAACCGGTCCGTCCGCAAACACGCTGCACCACGCCGTCATCGCGGGAATGCCCAGTGTCGCGCCTTCCGCAAACGACACCTGCTCCGGCAGCGGCGTCACCAGCTGCTCGGCGAGCGCGATATGCTCCGCCGCCGTGCCGAGCGCGCGGCCGTTGCGCTGGCCGTTGAACAGCCAGACGCGCTGGCCCACCTTGAGCCGTGTCACGCCTGACCCGACCTGGTCGATCACGCCGGCGCCGTCGCTGTTCGGAATCACCAGCGGAAATTCCAGCCCGCGATAATTGCCGGCGCGGCGGCCGACATCGGCCGGATTGACGCCCGACGCCTCCAGCTTGACGCGGACTTCGCCGGGCCCGGCCGACGGCGTTGGCTGCTCGCCATAGGTGAGCACCTCCGTCGCCGGTCCGCAACGCTCGTACCAGATCGCTTTCATCTTTAAAGCGTGCCGGGGAAAGCGCCGCCGTCGAGCAGGAGGTTTTGTCCGGTGATGTAGCCGGCATGCGCGCCGCACAGGAACGCGCAGGCGTAGCCGAACTCCTCCGGCGTGCCGAAACGCCCGGCGGGATTTTGCTTGGCGCGCTCGGCCATGAGCTGGTCGACCGGGATGCCGCGTTTCTCCGACTCCGCCTTGCCGGTCGAACGCAGCCGATCGGTGTCGAACGGGCCCGGCAACAGGCCGTTGATGGTAACGTTGTTGATGACGGTCTTGCGCGACAGGCCGGCGATGAAGCCGGTGAGGCCGGCGCGCGCGCCGTTGGAGAGGCCGAGGATCTCGATCGGCGCCTTCACCGCGGCCGAGGTGATGTTGACGATGCGGCCGAACTTGCGCGCCATCATGCCGTCGACCGTCGCCTTGATCAGCTCGATCGGGGTCAGCATGTTGGCGTCGATCGCCTTGATCCAGTCGTCGCGGGTCCAGTTGCGGAAATCGCCGGGCGGCGGCCCGCCGGCATTGTTCACGAGGATGTCCGGATCCGGGCAGGCCTTCAGCACGGCCTCGCGGCCCGCCGGCGTGGTGATGTCGCCGGGCACTTCGGTAACGGTCACGCCGGGATGCGCTTTGCGGATTTCGTCGGCGGTCTTCTTCAGCGCTTCCGCGCCGCGCGCGGTCACCGTCACATGCACGCCTTCATTGGCCAGCGCCATCGCGCAGGCGCGTCCCAAACCCTTGCTCGATGCGCAGACGATGGCGCGGCGGCCCTTGATGCCCAGATCCACTGTTTCACTCCCTTTGATAGGTTTTTGTCGGGCCGGACTTTAGCCAACCCAATGGCCCTGATAAGGGCGTGCGGCGGCTCAAAATGCAGGGCAGGGGTGCTGGCGGGAGTGTGGCGGTCGGGAGGTGATGAGGTCGCGGCGAAACGGCGCTATATGCGATTTCTTCCAGCATTAACCATTAGGCGAGCGATTGCCTTCATACCAAAAAAGGTTGAATCTGTCTTTCCGCGGTGCAGAATAGTTTGTCCTTTTGCAAGGAGAGAATGGCGATGCGATTTTCGGCAATTGTTCTTCTCGCATTGATGTCGGTTCAAGAGGCGGCGGCCGACGATCTTTTCACCAACAATACGATGTTCATGCGGGTTCAGTGCGAAATCGGTGCGTTCGCGAAAGATGCCAAATCGGCGGATCTCGAACCCACGATGAAGGCCGATGTCGATTTCTCATGGACGGTCGAACAGACCGCCAAGGCCAAGGCATCGGCCGGATGGCATTGGATGTTCGGAGGCGCGACCGTAGAACAGGCCCGCGGTTTTCAGAACAAGGATAAAAACCAGATCGCGCGGCCTTTCAACATCCACGAGGACAACACCGAGGCCTGTCAGACCGATCGCCTGAACGTACCGCTCGGGATCAAGGAATGCCTGATGAGCAGTATCGACGCGTTGAAGGCCGGAACCAACGTTTCCTGCGAAAGAAGCAGGTCCATCGGAGTTAACACGAACGCACAGGGCGAAGTGACACTCGTCAAGATCATCCAGGTCAAGGGAGAGGCCGTGTACGATGTGACGACGACCTACAACATGAAAATCACCGCACCCTCAAAGCCGCAAGATCAAAAAGCGGCTGCCGTCGGCAGCTCTAAATAGCGGGAGACAGCGAGCTAGATATGCCGCTCGCGCTTGAGGCGGTCGATGGTCGCCGTGAGCTCCGGCGGCAAAGCGCGAACGCCCTTCTGGCCCATCGCCGAGAAGAAGGGGCGTAGTTGCGAGTCCTGCAGGAAAGCCGGCTGCCGATAGGACGGAATGAGCTGGTCGAATACCAATACGATCGAAGTCGCGACCAGGCCGACGCGAACCACGCCGAGCGTGGCCCCGCCGAGCCGGTCGATGAAGGTGGGGTCACCAATCGCGTCATCGATCGGAATGCGGGCGAGCTTGCCGATCACCATGCCGATCACCAGGAACGCGCCGAGGAAGAAGCCGGCGTTCTGCATCAGCGGCGAGTTGGCGTTCTCCGTCAGCGGCGGCACGAACGACATCACCCAGACCGCGATCGGCATCGCCACGATGTAGGCGAGAATCGTGATCGCGCTGCGGATCAGCCCGGTGCTGAAACCGGTGGCGACCGCGATGATCAATCCAAGATAGACGGCGATGTCGAAACTGTTCATGCGAACCCCCCGCTCGCGCCTACATGCCGCAGGTTCGTCAAGAAAAGGGATTGGCGATCGTTAAAATTGTCGGGGTCCGTATCGAGCTGGCAGCACACATGACGTCGTCATGGCCGGGCTCGACCCGGCCATCCACGTCTTCCTTTACGGTGGCCCAAAGACGTGGATGCCCGGCTCAAGGCCGGGCATGACGAGTCTTTTTGCGGCGCCCGCGTGCTCGCAACCTCCTACGCCCTCACCTCCGCCTTGATCATATCGGCGGCCTTCTCGCCGATCATGATGGTCGGCGCGTTGGTGTTGCCGCCGATCAGGGTCGGCATGATCGAGGCGTCGACCACGCGCAGGCCCTCGAGCCCGTGCACTTTCAGCTTGGGATCGACGACCGCCATCGCATCAAGGCCCATCTTGCAGGTGCCGACGGGGTGATAGACGGTGTCGACGCGGTTGCGCAGGATGGCGCGGATGTCGTCGTCGGTCTTCACGTCAGCGGTGAACATGTCCTTTTTCTGCAAGCTCCGCAGCGACGGCGTCTCCATCAGCCGCCGCGTGGTCTTGAAGCCCGCGACCATCGCCTCGAGATCGGCCTCCTCGCCGAGGAAGTTCGGATCGATCCGCGGTGCTGCGAGCGGATCGGCGCTGTTCAGGCCGACCGTGCCGCGGCTCTCCGGCCGCAGCAGGCAGACATGGCAGGAGAAGCCGGTGCCCATATGGCGCTTGCGGCCGTGGTCGTCGACCATCGCCATGCCGAAATGCAGCTGGATGTCGGGCACTTCGAGATCGGGCCGCGTCTTCAGGAAGCCGCCGCATTCGGCGAAATTCGAGGTGATCGGCCCGCGCCGCTCGCGGCGGTATTGGCCGATGCCGCGGATCAGCCGCGGAATGCCCTTCAGCGACGTCCCGAAGAAATCCGGACTGTCGGAGGTGTAGCCGAAGATGAAATCCGGATGGTCCTGCAAGTTCGCGCCGACCCCGGGCAGATGATGCACGCTCGCGATGCCGTGCTCCGCGAGCTGCTTACTGTCGCCGACGCCCGAGAGCTGCAACAATTGCGGCGACTGGAACGCGCCGGAAGAGAGGATCACCTCGCGCCGCGCGCGGATCGTCTTCTTCTCCTTGCCCTGCATGTATTCGACGCCGACGGCGCGCTTGCCTTCGAACAGGATCTTCGTCGCCTGCGCAGAGGTCTCGACCCGCAGATTGCGCGGTTGCCGATATGCGGATGCACATAGGCGCGCGCCGCGCTCCAGCGCTCGCCGTTGTCCTGCGTCACCTGATAGATGCCGAGCCCCTCATGGTCCTCGGCGTTGAAATCCTCGCGAACGCGGAATTGCGCCTCCTGCGCCGCCTGCAGGAACGTCTGCTGCACCGGATTGCCGGTGCGTAATTTGTTGACGCGCAGCGGGCCGCTCTTGCCGTGATACTCGCCGTCGAATTCGGCGTTGTTCTCCGAGCGCTTGAAATAGGGCAGCACGTCCGCGTAGGACCAGCCGGTGTTGCCGAGCGAGGCCCAGTGGTCGTAGTCCCAGCGATGGCCGCGGATATAGACCATGGCGTTGATGGCGGATGAGCCGCCGAGGCCCTTGCCGCGCGGCTGATAACCGATGCGGCCGTTGAGCCCCTTCTGCGGCACGGTCTCGAACGCCCAGTTGTTGACCTTGCCCGCGACCATCAGGATCAGCGCGAACGGCGTGGTCACGATCCAGTTGTCGTTCTTGCCGCCGGCATCGAGCAGCGCCACCGACGTGCTTGCGTCTTCCGACAGTCGTCCCGCCACCGCGCAGCCGCCCGATCCTGCGCCCACCACCACGAAGTCGAATGTGTCGGTCACGATATCCCCCCAAGTTTCATTCTTGTAGGGTGGGCAAAGGCGCTCTCGCGCCGTGCCCACCGAAGCTTTGCGCGAGAGAAGTGGTGGGCACGCTTCGCTTTGCCCACCCTACGATTTCTTCGCTCGCAATGACGATTAAGACATAAACCGCAGCATCTTTTCCAGCCGCGCGATCTTGCCGCCATAGGGCGGATAGAGATCGGCCATGCGGTTGAGCACCGAGCGATAGAACACCGGCTTGAGCTTGCTTAAGCTGTTGAAGCCCCACTCGCCGTGATAGGCGCCGGTGCCGGATGCGCCGACGCCGCCCATCGGCTGGTTGATCTGCGTGAAGTGGAACAGGCAGTCATTGACGGTGACGCCGCCGGAGACCGTCTGCGTCAGCACCGCGTCGCGTGCGGCGCTGTTGCGGCCGAACCAGTACAGCGCCAGCGGCCGGTCATGCTTGTTGATGAAGGCGATCGGCTCCTTGTCGTCCTTGTAGCCCATCACAGGCAGGATAGGTCCGAAGATCTCCTCCTGCATCAGGCCCATCTCGGGCGTCGCGCCGACCACGATGGTCGGCGGGAATTTCCGCTTGGCCTTCCAGTTCGGATCGTCGGCCTTCGCCGGCTGCAGCACCTTGGCGCCTTTGGCGGCGGCATCCGCCACCAGCGCTTCCAGCCGCGCATAGTGGCGGTCCGAGATGATGGAGGTGTAGTCCTTGTTATTCGCTTCGGTGCCGAACATGCGGCGCATATGCGTGCGCACCTTCTCGGCAAAGGCCTGCACCAATTCTTCCGGCACGATCGCATAGTCGGGCGCGATGCAGGTCTGCCCCGCATTCATCAGCTTGGCGTAGCCGATGCGCTCGGCAGCTTCATCAAGGTCGGCGGTGCGGTCGACGATCGCCGGCGACTTGCCGCCGAGCTCGAGCGTCACCGGCGTGAGGTTGCGGCCGGCGGCTTCGGCGACGATGCGCCCCACACGCGTCGAGCCGGTGAAGATCAGATGATCGAACGGCAGCGACGCGAACGCCTTCGCGATCTCGTCCTCGATACCGGTGACCAGCATCTCGGTGGCGTCGAATTTTTGCGCGATCACTTCTTTCAGCAGCGCGGAGAAGCGCGGGGTCAGCTCCGCCGGCTTGATCATGACGCGGTTGCCGGCGGCGAGTGCGCCGATCGCGGGCGCCAGCGTCAACTGCAGCGGATAATTCCAGGGCGCGATGATGCCGACCACGCCCAGCGGTTGCGGGATCAGGCGGTTCTTGCCCGGCATGAATTGCAGCGTGGTCGCGACGCGCCGCGGCGCCATCCATTTCTTCAGGTGCTTCACCGCATGCTTGATCTCGACGTAGAGAAACAGCACCTCGGCAATGGTGGTCTCGACGCTGGCGCGGTGGCCGAAATCGGCCGAGATCGCCTGCTCGAAGCGGGCCTCGTTCTCCTTGACCGCCGCGCGCAGCCGGCGCAGCCGGTCGATCCGGACCTCGCAACTGGGTATGGCCTCGGCGCGCGAGGCGTCGAACTGGGCGTGGAAGGCGTCGTCGAGGGCGGAGAGAGGGGGGCTTTTCAGGGACTGGTCCATGGCATTTCCCCGTTTTGTGGCTGATGAGGCGGCGCAGGCTGGTCCCTCGCGGGACTTCTGGCAAGGGCCGCCTGTTTCGGGCGGTTTTCGCACAATTTGGGTGTCATAAAATCGAAAAAAGGGACTGGCGAACCCTTTCCAAAGCGGGTGGGCGTTGGTACATACCGCCCGCACCCGATCGGCATTGGCCCCGGGTTGCCTTCTCAGGAAGCCTTTCGAGACGGATATGGCGCGGCCGACCGCGTCGCTTGCCCGTTTCGAGAAAAGCTTTCTCCCAAGGCGCGCAACGGCTTATCGCGGGGTGGAGCAGCCCGGTAGCTCGTCAGGCTCATAACCTGAAGGTCGCAAGTTCAAATCTTGCCCCCGCAACCAAATCATCCTTCCAGGTCGGCGATCTGGAAGGATTTTTTTGGCGCCAGCGCAGCGCGCGGTTTAATTCTCCGCGGCCCTTTTTATCGCTCGCCAAAACCTCACACTTCATGCCGGCACGATCGGAACGGTCTCCGGCGCCGGCTGCAACTCGATTTCGACAACGCCTTTCGAGAGGCCCTCGACATGCGAGAAGCAAAGCGCAGCCGGCTTGTCCGTGCATCGGAATTGAAGGGTTGCGTGGTCGGGCCAGCGGCAAAGTTCGGTGATCAGATCGCCGACGGTCATGCGTCCGTCCGCGGCCAATTTTGAAGTATTTCAACTCATGGGGCTACTCCACACCATATGATCACCTGCGACATTGGATTTTGTTCCTCGGCCGTCGGCGGATTCGTCCTGGCCAAGCAATGCCGGCAGCCTAAAGGCCGCGCGGCGTCCCAAACATATGTCAGGACATGCCGCGAGCGGTTCTCTTTGCAGCGGCGACAGTGCGCACGGCCTTTGCGCGTCCTTCCTGAGGCGCATCTCGCTGCCCGGAACCGAAGTTGGCCTTGCCGGTTAGTCCTCAGCCACCAGTGGGAGAGAGACATGGACAAGGATCGTATCGCGGGATCGGCAAACGATTGGGCCGGCAAGGCCGAAGGCGCGGTTGGCGACATCACGGGTGATGCCGACACGCAGGCCGCCGGCCGCGTGCGTGAAGCGGCAGGCAAGGTGCAAAATCTCTACGGGCAAGCCAAGGACGCGGCGCGTGATGCCGCCGACAGCGCCTCGGATTTCGCGAGGAAAGCGGTCGGCAACGCCGGCGAAGGTCAGGAAGCCCTGGCCAGGATGGTTCAGGACAATCCGCTCGGCTCGCTGTTGACGGCAGGCGTGATTGGCTTTGGGCTTGCCATGCTGCTGCGCTCGCCCGCGCCGCCCCGGCGCCGCTGGCGATATTACGAGTAATCGCGCGGTTGCCGCGCTGATCGAGACGGCGTTCGATCGTCAGAGAAGCAGTGCGTCGATAAGCGCGTACCAATGCGCGAGCCCCCGCTCGCCGCACTGGAATGCGCGCGATCCGATTGGCAGCCACGCGTTGATTGGCAGACCTCAGCACGTTCCGCCGGCGTGCCGGGGTCTCGCTTTGTGTCGCGGTGCGCGCCAGGCGATTGGAAAGGTCGACTGGCCGGCTCGACCCGTTGGATCCGTCACGCAGTGGTCGCAAGGACGAAAGTTTATCGGCAGAGGTTGCGTCATCAATCCTACAATGTAAGATTGTCTAATCTCAAACCGACAATTCTTGTTCCAAACCCACCCGACCCCCGGTCGAACGGAGATGGCCATGCACACGCTGGGCTCGAGGATTGCTTGTTGTTCGGCACTGGCGTTGAGCGCCGACGAAGTGCTCGCGTGGAAGGCTCGCCGAAAGGGAAAACTGGCGCGACTGGGCTACGGACTGCTGGCGCTCGGGATTTTCGGCTTGCAGGGAGAGGCGAGGGCGCAGCTCGCACCGGCGCCACCGACCAAAACCATCACCATCACCAACAACTCCGACCAGACGCTGTTTTCCGGTCATTCAGGCGCCGATCCAGCATGGCCTTGACGTGCACGATCTCTGGCTACAGGCGCAGCTCGGAGTCAAGGAAGCCGACTACCTCAGTCGGCCCTTTCAAACCACGAAGCTTTACCGGATCTGGATCAACCACGACAAAGGCGGCGTAGCGCCACACGGTCCGTCACGATCACTTTGCCGTTCTACACGCAATTGCAACCGTCGACGCCGGACAATCTGGGCAAGGTCGAGGACCAGTTCGTCGACTGGTGGAATGCCATGCGCGTCTTTGTGTTCGACGGTCAGGACGCCGCCACTGCGGCCTATAATTTCAGCCAGGACAATCCGCCAAGGCCGACGCACTCAAGCCGGTTATTCCACCCTATCCGATCACACCCATGGCGGGGGCCGCGCTGCCGGCCTGCACGGGATGCACGCTGGATCTTCGTGCCTACTATCCCGGCTTCCCATATGGGATTCCGGCGCAGTTGATCGAATATACGTTCGCTTCCGCCGAGGGGCCGCCCAACGCGAAAGCCTTCAACATCGGCCTGAAGCAGGTCAACTACAACATATCGGCAGTCGATTCGATTTATCTTCCCGCCGCGATCGGCGCCAAGGACAACAACGACGCTTCCAACTCCTATCTCGGTTCGACCATGAACGTGGCGGAGTTCCGGGAGCAATTGGAGAAGTTTGCCAGGCAGGGCACGCTGTGGCCGCAGTTCGTTCCCGCTTACTACCTGCCTCCCAATTCGATCGGTCGCCGTTCCGAGTCTGGACGGCCCGCCGGATCACATCAAACCCTATCCGCAGCCACAGGTGCCCTCCGCCAACTTCATGTTTGCAGAGTCGTTCAGAGACCCTGCGCCGGCGCCGCCGACGCTCAGTTCGGATGCCGATTCACATTGGGTCAAGCAACCCGCCCAGGGCAAGCTGGGCGATGTCGGTGAAGCGACGCTCAGGCTCTGGAACAAGTGCATGAACGGTGGCACGGGCAAGACTTGTGCGCAGATTCAAGCCATTCGGGACTTCTTCGTCGCCGACTACAAAGCGTGCTTTGCCCGCGAGCCGAACCTCAAGGACCCGGCAGCTCTGCACGATTTCCTGCGCGATGTTTATGGCTGGGCCCAGTTCCCGGGCTGCACGAAGTCCCTCGCCGACAAGAATCCGAACGGATATCCGGACGCCATCAAGACGTTCTGCGACCTCATGTACAACTTCTTCACGGTTACCGAGAAGTCGGACGTCTTCGACCCCTATGTCGAGTTGATTCACGTGACCCTTAAATCGAATGCATATGCGTTTTCGATCGACGACGCGCAGGCCTTCAAATCCATTGAAGGAACGGGAGTCATCATCACGGTTGCGGGCTCCCAGGGGTTGGAGAACACGACACAAACGGAGCTGCCGACAAAAGACAACTACGGCACGTTTTGTCAGTCAGGCAAGAAACCGAAACCGTAAGCGCCCGCGAGGTCGAGGCCGGCGGACGCTTTCACGAAGCGTGCGATGGCTTCTCACGTCGTGCACTCGCCGGCTCGCAAGAACTCTCAGGTCGGGCGAGCCGTTCGCGCGTCCGATCCCTATGGACACGCCGACCCGGCATGTTAGCCTCGCCCGGCATCTTAAGCCGGGGTCGAGCCGATGATCACCATCCCGCAGGTCCTGGCGCAGTCACTGGGCGCGTTCCTCGCAACGGAGACGCGCGGCCGGTTCGGCTCGTCGCACGGCCATCTCGCGGACTTCCTGCCCTACGTCGCGCGGCTGACGATGGAATGCATCGGCAACAGCGACGCGCTCTATCACGACATCGAGCATTCGATGCTGGTGGCGCTCGTCGGCCACGACATCCTGATGGGGCGGCTGCTGATGCGGTCGACCACGCCGCGCGACTACGCCAATTTCATCCTGGCCTGTCTGACCCACGACATCGGCTATGTCCGCGGCGTGGTGCAGGGCGACGGCGACGGCGCCTATGTCGCCGATGTCAACGGCCGCACGGTCAAGCTGCCGATCGGCTCGTCGGATGCGGCGCTGGCGCCCTATCACGTCGACCGCTCGAAACTGTTCGTGATCGAGCGCTTCGACTCCGTTGAGTTTGTCGACGCGGACCGGATTGCGCGCGCGATCGAGTATACCCGGTTTCCCTATCCGTCGCCGTCGAACGAGGTTCTCGACGATCTCTACGAGGAGGAGGGTCTGTTGCTGCGCGCCGCCGACTTGATCGGCCAGCTCGGCGATCCCAACTACATGCGCAAGGCCAACGCACTGTTCTACGAGTTCGAGGAGATCGGCCTGAACAAGACGCTCGGCTACAAGACGCCGGCCGACGTGGTCTACAAATATCCGCAGTTCTACTGGAACAACGTCGCGCCGCAGATCTGGACCGCGATCCGCTATCTCAACGTCACCTCCAGCGGCCGGCAGTGGGTCGCCAACCTCTACAGCAACGTGTTCCGCGCCGAGCGCGAGCTGACGCATTCGGGGCCGCAGATTTAGCCGTCTTCGGGCGTCTTGCGCTTCGCTTCGCTACGCCAATACCGAAATCCTTACACGAGCCTTACGAATCCACGCAACCTCCGGGTTTCCCGCGCCATGTCGATGCGGATTTATCGCGTCGAAAGAATCCGCGTGTTACCGGAACGGTCAGCTTTCGCCGGGGCGATTCCTGCGGCGGGAGCGAGAGCCGGCGGGAAGTTCTCAGCTTCCGCCGGCTCGCAAGCGGGACGCGCGACGGCGGGACGACATGGCCGACTACAAGTCAGCGTACCAGCTCGAGGGCATGATCGCCGAACTCGCCGGCTTCGACAGCACGCATGTCCTGGTCACGGCAGTCGGCGAGCACGGCGATTTTCGTGCCGCGTTCATCGGCAAGGTTGCCGCGGTCACGTCCTCGCGCGCGCGAACCGAAGTCGATGCGGCCTGCCGCCAGGTGAAGGCGAATTTCAGGCTGCGGCTCTAGGGTTGTATTACACGTTGGTCCAGTGTCGACAGTCCAGGGCTCTGCATGAACCAAGACGAACATCGCAATGCTCCGCGACATCGGGTCCTGAAAGCCGGCACCATCGAGTTCGGCGGCGGCGGAATCGACTGCGTCGTCAGAAATATTTCCGACACCGGTGCTGCCCTCGAGGTCATCAGCCCCGTCGGCATTCCCGAGCGCTTCACCCTCGTCATTGCGCAGGAGCATGTCGCCAGACCTTGTCAGGTGATGTGGCGCAAGGAGAAGCGGATCGGCGTGGCGTTTGTAAGCGACGGAAAGTCCGAGTGACTTGGAAGCATAAGCTCTCTGGTGTTGCCGCTGCGACATGACGGGCAAAGCGCCAAACCCGCCGCCTGTTTTGCCCGACGAGTCAAGTTCGTCACGCAAAAATATTTATCTTTCCGAAATTCGGAAACGTGTATATTCACCGCCGTCCCGCCTCGGCAAGAGGGGCGTTAGGCCTATCGTCACCGAACGTGAGGCGGGATGCGATGGACGCGTCGTGCCGCAAGACGTGCGGCAGCGATCGCGTACGGTCAAGCCGTGTGGTCCTGTCCCCCGACGCTGGGGTCAAGTTGAACGGAGATAATCTGTTCGCGACGGTGGCTAACAAGCCCGGTACACCGGGGAGCAACTGTGTTGTTGGCGATCGATAACCGCTGGCCTTTCAGCTCAAGACGTGGCGTTGGGGATCCCACTTCTCGCGCCGGGCAACCATGATGTTGAGGATGACGATCATCTTGCGCATGCAGGCGACGAGGGCGACCTTCGGCTGCTTACCTTTGGCGATCAAGCGGCTGTAGAAGATCTTGAGCACGGGATTGTACCGTGTCGCAGCTCCCAAACAGGCCATGTAGAAGAGATTGCGGAGCTTACGGCGACCGCCCTGGATGTGGCGTTGACCTCGTCGTTTGCCACTTTCGTCATCGTAGGGAGCGGTTCCCAACAAGGCAGCTACGACCTTGTCGTTGACCTGTCCCAGCTCCGGCATGGCGGCGATCAGGCTGGCCGAGGTGATCTCGCCGAGGCCCGGCACGCTCTCGATGATCTCGGCCAGTTCGGCAAAATGCGGTGTGGCCTTGATCAAGTCTTTAATCGCGGCCTCGAGCTTGGCGACCTCGCAGGCAATATTCTTCAAGAGCCGTGCGTGCATTTTTTGTACGACTGCCGGTGTGGCATGCTCGCTCCTGTTTTGCAGGCTGATCTGAAGGTCGAGCAGGGCCTGCCGCGCATTGACGATCTGGGCCAGCTTCTCGCGTTCCGCGTCGTGGGCCTGGCCGGCACTTGACCGAAGGTCTCGGCAAACCAGGCGATCATCTCCGCATCGATCGTATCGTTCTTGGCCTTTCGGCCGGCCCCTCTTGCGAAGTCCCGCACGCGCTTCGGATCGACGATCCTGACCTCCAGGCCTGCCTCGCGCAGCACCTTGGCCCAGTCCCGCTCATAGCCGCCGCTGGCTTCCATCACGGCCTTGCCGACCTTGTGCCGGCGAAGCCATGCAATCAGCTGGCGCCGGCCCTCTGAACTGCTCTGGAATGTCCGTCGCTGCGACAGCTGGCGAATGCACGCATCCACCTTGTCCTTGGCGACATCGATGCCGACGACAACGAGATCGTTTTGTGCCATCATCCACTCCCTTCCTTGCTCGGTTCGGGCTCAAAGCCCGTGCAACTGTTCGGGTTGAGGAAGACACCGGGTCTGTCCCACGCTCCCCGACAGGCTCTTGCGGCCTTCGAGCACGGTCGGGCTCAGACCCAGCGACGGGCGGTTGGTGAGAACCGCCCGTTCGCACATTCTGGCAGATTTTGCAGACACAAGAGCGCGGAGCAAGCCGTAAAGCCATTGCGCAGGGAGTGCCGGATCGTTTCGGCTTTACCTGACTACTTGTGTGCACTTCTACTCTTCAGCACACAAGGCTTTGGGTGCGGCCAGCGCCCGGCATTCCCTGCGCCCTCTGCTCTCGAAGAGGGACACCGACGATGCACAGCCTGGACGCGATAATCGCGCCGCGGGAATGCGGACCCACGGCCTGTCCTTGACATCCTCGCCCCATCCCCTAAATACTTCGCATGCGAACCAATCCGCCGCCGCCGGACCGCCGGCTGATCTACCTGCTCAATGTCGCGCAGCGGCGCGTGCAGCGTTTCGTCGCGGGCCAGCGGCGCGGTGCGACCCCGGCGCAGAGCGGGCTGTTGTTCGTGCTCGGCAGGCAGGACGGCCTCTCGATGGGAGAGGCCGGCGCCGCGCTCGATCTCGGGCTGCCCGGCATCAGCGGGCTTGCCGAACGCATGGCGGAGGCCGGGCTGCTCGACAAGCGCGCCGATCCTGCCGACGGCCGGGCCTCGCGGCTGTGGCTGACCGCAGCCGGGCGCAAGGAACTGACGCGTGCGAAGGCCAGCGCCGCCGATATCAATGCGCGGCTGATGGACGGATTTAGCGACGCTGAAATCGACATTGTCTCGCGCTGGCTCAGGGCCGTGCAGACGAAATTTCCCAAAGGAGACGACCAATGACCGAACACATCAGAAGCGAGAACCGCGATCACATCCTGACCCTGACCTTCGCGCGTCCGGACAAGAAGAATGCGCTCACCAACGCCATGTACGGCACGCTCGCCGACGCGATCGTTGCTGCCGAGACCGATCCCAAAACGCGCGCGATCGTGCTGCGCGGCGAGGGCGACATGTTCACCGCCGGCAACGACGTCGGCGAGTTCGCGATGATGGCGACGGGCCAATTCCGCGGCGAACGTCACGTCTCGCGCTTCATCGATGCGATCGCGCGTTCGACCAAGCCGATGGTCGCCGCCGTGCAGGGCCGCGCGGTCGGCATCGGCACCACCATGCTGCTGCATTGCGACTTCGTGGTGCTGGCCGAGAACGCGTTGTTGTCCACGCCCTTCGTCGGTCTCGCGCTGGTGCCGGAAGCCGCCTCCAGCCTGCTGCTGCCGCTCCGCATCGGCTATGCCCGCGCGTACGAAATGTTCGCGCTTGGCGAGACCCTCGACGCCAAAACGGCGCTCGCACTTGGTGTCGCCAACCGCGTGGTGCCGCTGGACAAGCTTCATGCCGAAGCAGCCTCGGTCGCAGCAAAGCTCGCGAAACAGCCGGCCGGCTCACTCGCCGCCACCAAGCGGCTGATGCGCAATGCCGAGACGCTGGTGGCGCAGATGGCTGCGGAAAGCAAAATCTTCGCCGAGCGCCTGACCACACCGGAAGCCCGCGAGGCCTTCACCGCCTTTGCCGAGAAGCGGCCAGCAGATTTCATGAAACTGGCTGGCTGAACTGCATTTGCGCGAGGCTCGAGGACTCGTGCGGCAGCGGACATGCCGGTATGCTCCCCCACAATAAAACAGGGGAGGCTGGTCATGGACCGCAGGAGACTTCTGAAAGTTGCCGGTGCTACGGCGGTCACGGGCGCGGTGAGCGCGCCCGCCATCGCGCAATCCGCGCCGACCATCAAGTGGCGGCTGACGACGACGTTCCCGAAGACGCTCGACACGCTCTATGGCGCCTGCGATCTGCTTGCCAAGACGGTTGCCGACCTGTCCGACCAGAAATTCCAGATCACCGTGCACGGTCCCGGCGAGATCGTGCCGCCATTCCAGGTGTTCGACGCGGTCGCCAACAACACCGTCGAGATGGGCAACACCGCGTCCTATTATTATATCGGCAAGGATCTCGCCTTCGCGTTCGGCACTGCCGTGCCGTTCGGCCTCAACACGCGGCAGATGAATTCCTGGCTCGCCTATGGCGGCGGCCTCGATCTGTTGAACGAGCTCTACGGCACCTTCGGCATGATGGCGATTCCCTTCGGCAACACCACCGCGCAGATGGGCGGCTGGTTCCGCAAGGAGATCAAGACGGTCGACGATCTCGCCGGACTGAAATTCCGCGTCGGCGGCATGGCCGGCATGGTGTTGAGCAAGCTCGGCGTGGTGCCGCAGCAATTGCCGCCGGGCGATATCTATCCCTCGCTGGAAAAAGGTACGATCGACGCCGCCGAATGGATCGGCCCCTATGACGACGAGAAGCTCGGCTTCCTCAAGGTCGCGCCCTATTACTATTACCCCGGCTGGTGGGAAGGCTGCGCCAACGGCTTCCTCTATATCAATGTCGGGAAATGGAACGAACTGCCGAAGCCCTATCAGGCCATGATCACGGCTGGATGCGCGGTCGCCGCCGGCGACCTCACCGCCAAATACGACGCCTACAATGCGCGCTCGATCAAGCGGCTGGTCGCGAACGGCGCTCAGCTGCGGCCGTTCTCGCCCGAGATTCTCGACGCCTCGTTCAAGGCCACCAACGAGCTCTATGCCGAGATCGGCGCCAAGAACGAGAGGTTCAAGAAGCTCCACGACTCCATGATGGCGTTCCGCCTCGAGCAATACCAGTGGGACCAGGTTTGCGAGGCGACCTACGACAACTACATGATCCGCAAGCTCAGGGGTTGAGGCAGGCCAGTGTGGCGGTTCAGAAGTCCGCATCATCTTCGCCGCGAGTTCTTCATGCGGACTTCTGAACCAAAGCCACACTGGATTAATAATTTGCTAGCGTCCTTCGATTCCGAAGTTCGCGAAACGGAGGTGCCGAGAAATGATGCGAACTTCGGAATTGGGACGCTAGCCCGCCGTCATGCCTTATTGGACTTGTGAGCAATGCGGCGCCCAGTTTCCCGACACGCGCGAGCCGCCGGACGCGTGTCCGATCTGCGAGGATGAGCGGCAATACGTGAACTGGAAGGGTCAGCGCTGGCTCACGCGTGAGCAGTTGACCGGTTCACACAAGCTGGTCTGGCGCGACGATCTCGGCGTCGTCGGCATCGGCCTCGATCCGTCCTTTGCGATCGGTCAGCGCGCGCTGCTGTTGAGGGAGCACGACGGCTGCGTGATGTGGGACTGCGTGCCCTTGGCGACGCCGGAGGCCGTCGACTATGTGAGGTCGCTGGGCGGCCTGAAGGCGATAGCGGTCTCGCATCCGCATTACTATGGCGCGGTCGCGGACTGGAGCGAAGCCTTCGGTGGCGCGCCGATCTACCTGCATGGCGACGACGCGCAATGGGTGACGCGGCCGCATTCCTCGATTGTTGCATGGAGGGGCGAGAGCCAGCGTATTTCCGACGATATCCGGCTGGTGCGCGCCGGCGGGCATTTTGCCGGCGGCACGGTGTTGCATTGGCGTTCTGGCGCAGAAGGGAAGGGCGCGCTGTTCACCGGCGACATCGTCATGGTGGCGATGGATCGCCGCTCGGTCAGCTTCATGTACAGCTACCCGAATCTCATTCCGCTCAATGCCGCCGCTGTCCGTGGCGTCGCCGACGTCATCGCGCCGCTGGCGTTCGATCGCATCTACGGCGCATGGTGGGACCGCAACATCGCGCGCGACGCGAAAGTTCTGTTTGGAAAATCGGTTGAACGCTATCTCGCCGCGATCCGTTGACTTACGCCGCGCCGAACGCCTTCCGGCCGTCCTGCTGCCGCGACCAGGAGACGTACCAGGCAATCAGCGTCATCAGGGCCGCGCCGGCGACGCTGACCAGCACCTGCATGACGATCGAGTTGGGTCCCATGATGAGCACCATGTGGCCGGCAAGGGAGAGGAATACGCCGGCACAGAAGCAGGCGAGCCATTCGTCGCCGCATTTGATCACCGGCTGCAGCACCTTCGCGCGCAGGCCTTGCCAGTCCCGCGGCACATACCAGGTGAAGAGGAACGCCAGCGCCAGCAGATGCAGCACGCGATAGGGCGCGAGGTTTTCCTTGTCGTTCGGCGTGAACGGGGCGAGCAGGATATCCGGAACGAGGCGCGCGATTTGCTGATCTTTACCGGCCACCGTGATCAGGAGTGCAAAGACGAGCCAGGCCAGCGCCAGCCATCGCAGCGGCGCAACTTCCTGCAACGCGCGAACATGGCGGCCGCCATCGAGCGCGAACCAGGCGCCGAGCACGAACAGCATTTGCCAGCAGAACGGGTTGAAATACCAGCGGCCGTCCGGAAACGAGTTGAGATAGAGATCGAACTGGCGCGCGGCGAGATAGAGCGCAAGCGATGCGGCGAGCGTCAGCTTGGGCCAGCGCAGCATGGCGGCGAGGATCAGGGGAAACGCCGCCAGAAGCGGAAAGACGAGCTGCAGCGTGTCGAGGTTGAGCGGTTTGGCCTGCAGCAGCAGCCCGTGCGCCAGCACCCGCACGGGATGATCGACGATCCCCGTGACGTTATATTCGTCGATGATGTCAGGCACCGCGTATCGCGCCGCGACCTGACCGATGACGTCGATGTAGATTACGAACAGCACGATATAGGCCGCGTAGAGCTGCCAGACCCGCTTCAGGATGCGGGTCGCGGTGACGAGGAAGCCGCGCTCCTGCGCCATCTGGCCGTAGAGCAGCGCGGCCGCATAGCCGCCGACGAAGACGAACAGGTCGGTGGCGCCGGAAAAGCCGAAATTGCGCAAGGTCAGCAGGTTCACCGCATTATGCGGGATGTGGTCGACGAAGATCGACCAGTTCGCAATCCCGCGCACGAGGTCGATGCGAAGGTCGCGCGTCCGTGTGGCGAGGTCGGGTTTGATAGGCGCATGCATATGAGGAGAAGATCGCGAGTTGGGAACGGGCTGGTTGGGAATCGTGGTTGCGAATCTAGGACGTCCCTGGGGGAGAGGCCGAATAGAGTTTTTGTGAAGGCGATGCAACCGAAGTGATCCGGATATCGTCTATTCCGCTCACGCGCGATCACATTTGCGACAGAGCGCTTCCCCTCTCAGACCCGCGGGCGCAGCGAGCGCTGCATGTCCATGCTGTAGGTGTAGCGGCCCTCGGGATGCGTGGTTACGGTGACCTCGAACAGCTCCTCATGCGCGCCGTAGTAGCGGCGCACCACGGTCAGCGCCGGCGAGCCGGGTTTGACCTGCAATGCCTTGGCCAACTCACGCGGCATGCCGCGCGCGAAAATCTCCATCTGGGCATGTTCGGTCACCTGCCCATACATTCTGGCGACCTGTTCGTGCACGGGCGTGCGGCCATGGTCGGTGCGCTTCACGACATCGGCGAATTTGCGCAGCACATAGATCTCGGTCCAGCCGAGCGGAGCCGCGAACTGGTCGGACCTTCTCACCGCCTCGATCAGGAACCAGTGCTTGCCGGGTTCGCATTTGAGAAGGCCCGCGAGCTTGCGGTCGGCGACGATATCGCGGCTGGCCACGACGTCGCGATAGGTTTCGTTGGAATAGCGCAGCCATTCGTTCAGCGACGTGACGCTGTGGGTGAACAGCACCGGAGGCTCAGTGGCGATCACGACCGAGCCGAGGCCGGCGCGGCGCACGATCAGGCCCTGATCATTGAGGATACGCAACGCCTCGCGCACCGTCTGGCGGCTCGCCGAATGCTGCGTCATCAATTCGGTCTCGGTCGGCAGCAGCTTGCCGATGTCGTAGCGCCCGAGCCGGATGTCCCGTTGCAGCTTCGCGGCGATGTCGCGATAGCGCGACGGCTTCCGCTTGCGGGCCTCAGTTGCCATGGCAGTTCACCGGCTGCCCCGATCGCATCGACGCCAGCGCCGCCTCGAACGCCGCGAGCGTGGCGAGCACGTCGGCTTCCGGCACCGGATAGACACGCTTGCGCAGAATCGCATCGGCGAAAGCTTCGAGCTCGGCCGCAAGCGTGTCGATCGCGGGATATTTGATCTCGTGCGGCTTGTGACCCGATTTGCGCACGATCATGGTGAGCTCGTCGAGCACCTCGGCCGACCCTCGCGTGCCGAAGGCGTGGACGCGCCAATAAAGCGGCGTCGTGCGTACCGTTGCAAGCGTGCCGGTCGCGCCGCAGGCGAAATCGAGCGCGAGCAGGGCGGTGTCGACCGGCGGCGGGCCGGGATCGCGGGAGGCGAGACTGCGCATAGACCTGCCGCGCCGGCCCGAGCAGGCTGACGAAACCATCGAGCACGTGCAGACCCGCGCCGGTCAGCCCGCCACCCGGCGACTCCTCCGGCGACAGCCGCCATCCGCCAAGCACGGCGAGCGCATTCTCGTTGCTGTTGTGGCCCTCGACATGAAGGATGGTGCCGAGTTCGCCTGCGGCGACGATCTCGCGCAGTGCGCGCATCGAAGGCCAGAAGCGGCGGTTGTGGCCGACCGCCAGCAGCACGTTGGCCTTGTGGCAGGCGTCGAACATTTCCCACGCGTCGCGGCGGCGAAGCGCCAGCGGCTTCTCGCAGAACACCTGCTTGCCCGCGTTCGCTGCCGCGATCACCTGCTGATGATGAAGCGAATGCGGTGTTGCGAGCAGGATTGCGCCGATCGCGGGATCGGCGAGCACGGAATTGAAGTCGCCGGTCAATGCGATGTCGTGCTCGGCGCAGAATGGCCGCGCGCGGACGAGATCGGTTTCCACCGCGCGCGTGATCTTCAGCCGCGTGACCGTGCTTGCGGCTTCAACCAGGCTGCGTCCCCAGCGGCCAAGGCCCGCGATCGCGCAAGCGATCATCGGCGGCCCCGTGGCTTTGCCTTCGACGGCCGGATCGCCTCGATGACGGCGGAGCTGTCGGCCTCCGGCCCGACCAGCGTGATCGCCGAGCGGAGCAGTCCGGTTTGAATCAGGGTCATCGGCAAATGCTGTTCCTGCTGTCGCGCCTCCTCGAGGATCAGCTCGGAGTCCTTGAGCGTCTGCGCGATATGCGATTGCGGCGCGAAATCGCGCGCCAGCATCTTCTCGCCCTTGGAGTCCATCACCCGGGAATAGGCCGCGGAGCGGCGCGCGGTGGCGAGGAACGCGGCGGTGTCGAGCCCCATGCTTTCGGCAAAGGCGAGCCCTTCGGCGAGCGCCGCGCGGTTGTTCTGCAGGATCAGGTTGAGCGCAAGCTTGGTGCGCGCGGCGTTGCCGATTGCTCCCAGGCGCATCTGCTGCGGGCAGATCACATTCAGCACCGGCTGCACGGCGTCGATCGCCGCGGCCTCGCCCGCGATCAGCGCCAGCGCCGATCCGTCGCGTGTTTCGGCGCTGGTGCCGGAAATCGGCGCTTCGACGAAGCCAAGCCCCGCATCGGCGGCGCGCGCGGCGATGCGCTGGATGTCTTCCGGCGAACTGGTCGTGGTGCAGATCAATACCGTCCCCGCCAGATGTGGCTTCCGGCCGAGCTCGTCGAACAGGAGTTCGACCTCGGCTGCATTGAACACCGCGACGACGATGATCTGACAGCGCGCCATCACCTGCGCGGCGGACGCCGCGACCTCGCCGCCCTGATTTTTCAGGATCGCGCGCCGCCTCGAATTCGATATCGAATCCGGCCACGGGAAGGCCAGCGCCGATCAAACGCGCTGCAAGCACCGAGCCCAGCAGGCCGAGCCCAATGACACCGACGGGAGGGTGAGCTGTCATCATCTATTGCGGCTCGATACCGGCGGCCCGGCAAGCCTCGCCCCAGCGCACGATCTCGCTCTTGATGAAGCCGTCGAACTCCGCGGGCGTCTGAGGCGCGACGATGACGCCGACATCTGCAAGCCGCTTTCTGGTCTCGGGCTGATTGAGAAATTTCTCGGTCTCGTCGTGGATCTTGTTGACGATCGCCGCCGGCGTGCCGGCAGGCGCCAGCAGCCCGTACCAGATGGTCGACTCGAAGCCGGGCATCGCTTCCGCAAGCGCCGGCAAATCCGGCAGCAGCTCGTTGCGGTTGGGCGATGTGACGCCGATGCCGCGCAACGTGCCGCCCTGCATCTGCGGGATCGCGACGGAGAAATCGCCAAAGGTGAGATCGATCACGCCTGCCATCACGTCGGTCATCGCCAGCGGCACGCCGCGATAGGAGGCCGCGACCAGCGATATGCCGCCGCGCGACTGCAACTGCGCCACCGAGATCTGCGAGGCGCCCGAGCCGTAGCCGCCAGTCAGGTTCTTGCGCGCGCGCGTGTAGGCGAGGAACTGGGTCAGGTCCTTGGCCGGGAAGTCCGGCTTGACCAGCAGCACCATCGCGGTCGTGGTGGTGCGGATGATCGGCGCGAAGTCCCTGACCGGATCGTAGCCGGGATTCTTCAGGGTCGCGACGTTGCTCGCCTGCGTGGTGTTGGTCCCCATCAGCAGCGTGTAGCCGTCGGGCACGGCATGGGCGACTTCGGCGGCGCCGATGCTGCCGAGCGCGCCGGCCCGGTTCTCGATCACGACCGTCTGACTGAGCGCATCCTGCAGGTGCTTGCCGACAAGGCGGGCGACCTGGTCGGGGCCGGCGCCGCCGGGGAAGGGCACGATGATCTTGATTTGCCGCGTGGGCCAGGCATCGTCGGCGGCAAGAGCGGGCGACGTCGCGAGCGCCAGCCAGAACAGGCCGAGCAGCAATGCCGACGACGACTTCATGGGCGTTTCTCCCGACAGCCTATGCGATTTATACGGACAAAGTTCCACTCAAGGCAAGTGAATGCGCGATTCGATGCGCTACTGGGGATTGAGAATGCCTCTATTTATCCGTATAAATCGGGACAAAGTTGCTATGCGAGGCGGCAATGGCGGATACCCGGGACCTCTATGCGCGCGGGCTGAAGCGGCGCAAGAAGATGTTCGGCGATGCGGACGTGGAGAAGCGGATGGCGGCGTCCGGCGAGTTCGGGGCGCCCCTGCAGAACATCATCAACGCCTATGTGTATGGCGACGTCTGGGAACGCAACGCCCTCCCGGACGCGACTCGCAGTCTGGTGATGCTGGCAATCACGGCGGCCAGCAATCGGCCGGCGGAATTTCGCGTGCATGCCAAGGGCGCGCTTGCCAACGGCTGTACGGCAGCACAGGTGCAGGATGTGCTGCTGCTGGTCGCGATGTATTGCGGCATTCCGGCCGCGATCGAAACCCACCGGATTGCGGCGGAGATTTTCGGCGGCGATACCGCGCAGCGATAGGTTGCGGCCGGCCTTGTCTCACAGAATAGCCGCGCTATATCGTGGGCATTCCGTCCAACTGTAGATTGTGTCGAGAGCCGATCAATGACGACTGAGACCGATACCGCCCCCGTCACCCAGCCTTTCCAGGCCGAGGTTTCCGAACTTCTGAACCTGATGGTGCATTCGGTCTATTCCGAGACCGACATCTTCCTGCGCGAGTTGATCTCGAACGCATCGGACGCGTGCGACAAGCTGCGCTATGAGGCGATCGCGAAGCCGGAAATGCTCGGCGATGGCGCCGCGCCGAAGATCCGCATTGCCGCGAACAAGACGGCCGGCACGCTGACGATCACCGACACCGGCATCGGCATGGACCGGCAGGAATTGATCGACAATCTCGGCACCATCGCGCGGTCCGGCACCAGGGCCTTCGTGGCGAAGCTTGCGGAAGCCAAGGACGGCGCCGGCCTGATCGGCCAGTTCGGCGTCGGGTTCTATTCGGCCTTCATGGTGGCGGACCGCATCGCCGTCACCAGCCGCCACGCCGGCTCGAGCGAGGCCTGGACCTGGTCATCATCGGGTGGCGCCGGCTTTGAAGTGGCGCCGGCCAGTGAGGAGGATGCCGGCCGGGTTGCGCGTGGCACCGAGATCGTGCTGCACCTGAAGGACGATACGAAGAAATATCTCGAGACTTACGAGATCGAGCGCATCGTCGGCGCCTATTCCGACAATATCCAGTTTCCGATCGAACTGGTCCCCGAAGTGGGTGAGCCGCGCCAGATCAATTCGGCGAGTGCGCTGTGGCAGCGGCCGAAGTCCGAGCTCAAGCCGCAAGACTATACGCAGGCGTACAAGTCGATCGCGAATGCCTTCGACGAGCCGGCGATGACGCTGCATTACCGCGCGGAGGGCCGCTACTCCTACGCCGTGCTGTTGTTTGCGCCCTCGACCAAGCCCTTCGACCTGTTCGAATCGGCACGCAAGGGCAAGGTCAAGCTCTATGTCCGTCGCGTGTTCATCACCGACGATGCCGACCTGCTGCCGCCCTATTTGCGCTTCATCCGCGGCGTGATCGACAGCGAGGACCTGCCGCTCAACATCTCGCGCGAGATGCTGCAGAACAATCCGCAACTGACACAGATCAGGAAGGCGGTCGCGACCCGCGTCATCTCCGAGCTGGAGCAGCTCAGCGAGAAGGAGCCGGAGAATTTCAACAAGATCTGGGATGCCTTCGGCGCCGTGGTCAAGGAAGGCATCTACGAGGATTTCGAGCGCCGGGAGAAGCTGCTGGCGCTGTCGCGCTTCACCACGACGTCGGGCGAGCGGCGCACGCTGAAGCAATATGTCGCCGACCTCAAGCCGAACCAGACCGAAATCTATTTCCTCGCCGGCGACAGCATCGAGCGGCTGAAATCCAATCCGCGGCTCGAGTCGGCCACAGCGCGCGGCATCGAAGTGTTGCTGCTCACCGATCCGGTCGACGCGTTCTGGACCTCGGCGCAGCTGGACTTCGAGGGCAAGCCGCTGAAGTCGTTGAGTCAGGGCGACCTCAATTTCGACCTGATTCCGCTGCTCGACGACAACAAGAAGGACGAGAACGAGAAGCCCGCGGCCAACGAAGCCGATACGATCGCGATCATCAAGGCGAGCCTCGGCGACCGCGTCACCGACGTGAAAGCCTCGACCCGGCTCACCACCAGCGCATCATGCCTCGTCGCCGGCAGTCAGGGTCCCGACCGCGAGCTCGAGCGCATCCTGTCGCAGCAGGCGCGCGGCGCGCGCTCGAAGCCGATCCTCGAGATCAATCTGCGGCACCCGCTGGTTGCGGCGATCGCGAACGCAGGCAGCGACAAAGCGAAGTCGGACGACCTGTCGCTCCTGCTGCTGGAGCAGGCGCAAATCCTCGACGGCGAATTGCCCGAAGACCCCGCCGCCTTCACCGCCCGGCTGAACCGGCTGGTGCTGCAGGGAGTGGCTTGATCAAAAATCACTCGGCCGCGTGCTTGATCTCCTCGAGATCAGCTTTCGTCTCGTCACGCTTCTTGCTGCTGGTCCAGCGTGAGATCGCATTCGAAAGGTTGTCGAGATAGAGATAGACCACCGGCGTGGTGAACAGCGTCAGCATTTGGCTGACTACGAGCCCGCCCACCATGGAGTAGCCGAGCGGCTGGCGTATTTCGGCGCCCGTACCTGTGCCGAGCATCAAGGGCACGCCGCCGAGAAGCGCCGCCATCGTCGTCATCATGATCGGGCGAAAGCGCAGGATCGCGGCCTTGCGGATCGACTCCCTCGGGCTCAGATGCTCCTCGCGTTCGGCGACGATGGCGAAGTCGACCATCATGATGCCGTTCTTCTTGACGATGCCGATCAGCAGGATGATGCCGATCAGTGCAATCAGGCTGAAATCGAAGCCGAACGCCATCAGGATCGCGAGCGCGCCGACGCCGGCCGACGGCAGCGTCGAGAGAATGGTCAGCGGGTGGATGTAGCTCTCATAGAGGATGCCGAGGAT
This sequence comes from uncultured Alphaproteobacteria bacterium, assembly GCA_963732085.1. Taxonomy (GTDB): domain Bacteria; phylum Pseudomonadota; class Alphaproteobacteria; order Rhizobiales; family Xanthobacteraceae; genus Bradyrhizobium. The sequence goes on from CAVSYJ010000008.1 coordinate 38,083, forward strand.
CAGGTAGACCACGACCAGCGCCGCGAGGATCAACAGCGGTACGGTGCTGAGCGATTGCTGGAATGCCTGCGCGGTACCCTGGAAGCTCGAGGTCAGGGTCGCGGGCGCGCCCATCGTGGTCATCGCCGCCTGCACCGCGCCGGTCGCCTGTCCGAGCGCGACGCCCTGACCGAGGTTGAAGCTGATGGTCACTGCGGGAAATTGCCCCTGGTGGGCGATGGCAAGCGGCCGCACCGGCACGTCGGTCCACTTGCAGAACACCGAGAGCGGCACCTGCTCGCCGGTCACAGGCGAGCGGACGTAGATCTTGTTCAGCGTGTCGATGCTGCCCTGCAACTCCGGCAGGATCTCCATCACGACGTGGTAGCTGTTGAGCTGCGTGAAATATTGCGTGACCTGACGCTGACCGAAGGCGTCGTAGAGCGTGTCGTCGATCAGTTGCGGCTGGATACCGTAACGCGACGCGGTGTCGCGGTCGATGACGAGCTGCAGCGTCGTTCCCTCGGTCTGCTGGTCGGTGGCGACGTCGCGCAGTTGCGGCAGCGTCTTCATCTTGTCCAGAATCTTCGGCGCCCACTCGTTCAGCTCTGTGAGATTGGCGTCCTGCAGGGTGAATTCGAACTGGGTGCGGGTGGCGCGGCCGCCGAGACGAACATCCTGCGAGGCCTGCATGTAAAGCCTGGCGCCTTCGACCTTCTCGAGCTTCGGCCGCAGCCGCGCGATAATCTGGTCGGCGGTGACGTTGCGGTCTTCATGCGGCTTCAGCGTGACGTACATGCGCCCCGAGTTGAGCGCAGTGCCGCCACCGCCGATGAACATGGCAATGCTGTCGACGGCCGGATCGGCCTGGACGATCTCGCTGAGCTGCTCCTGATGCTTCTTCATGGCCTCGAAGGAGATGTCCTGCGACGCTTCCGAGACGCCGGTCAGAAAGCCGTTATCCTGTTGCGGAAAAAATCCCTTCGGGATGATGGTGAAGAGATAGACGGAAAGCCCGACCGTGCAGAAGAAGATGAAAAGGGTGGTGCGCTTCCAGTCCAGGGCGTGATCGAGCCCGCGCTCGTAGGCGTGCAGCATCCTGTCGAACAGCCGCTCGCTCCACTGGTAGAACCGGCCGTGCTTGGTCTCGTGATGCGCACGCAGGAAACGCGAGGCCATCATCGGGGTCAGGGTCAGCGAGACCAGCATCGACACGAAGATGGTCATCGCCAGCACCACGGCGAATTCGCGGAACAGGCGCCCGATCACGCCGCCCATCAACAGCAGGGGGATCAGCACGGCCACCAGCGATACGCTGATCGAGACGATGGTGAAGCCGATTTCCTTCGCGCCCTTGAAGGCGGCGGCCATCGGTCTCTCACCATGTTCGACATAGCGCGTGATGTTCTCCAGCATCACGATGGCGTCGTCGACGACGAAGCCGACCGCGATGGTCAGCGCCATCAGCGACAGATTGTCGAGCGTATAGCCGGCCGCAAACATCAATGCGCAGGCGCCGAGCAGGGCGAGCGGGACGGTGACGGCCGGAATCACGGTCGCCCAGAAGCTGCGCAGGAAGACGAAGATCACCATGATCACCAGGAAGATCGTGATCAGGAGGGTGATCTGCACGTCGTCGACCGCCGCGCGAATGGTCAGCGTGCGATCGCTGATGATCTTGATACTGATGGCGGGCGGGATCGCCGCGATCAGGCGCGGCAGCTGCGCCTTGATCTTGTTGACGGTGTCGATGACATTGGCGCCGGGCTGCTTGAAGATGACGAGGAACACACCGCGCTTGCCGTCGGCCCAGGCGGCCTGCTTCATGTCCTCCGGCGCCGCCAGGGCGCGGCCGATGTCCTTGATGCGCAGAGGACCGCCGTTGCGATAGGCGATGATGACGTCGTTCCACTTGTCGGCGTCGAGCAACTGGTCGTTGGCATAGATGGTATAGGCGCGGCTCGGCCCGTCGATGTTGCCCTTCGGGCTGTCGACGGTCGTGAGCGCGATCTGCGTGCGGATGTCTTCCAGCGACAGCCCCTTGGCGACGAGCTTGGCCGGGTCGACCTGAACCCGGATCGAGGGCTTCTGCTGGCCGCCGATGAAGACCTGGGCGACGCCGGAAATCTGGCTGATCTGCTGGCCGAGCTGAACGTCGATGGCGTCGCTCAGCCCGGTCAACGGCACCGTGTCCGACGTCGCCGACAGCAGCATGATCGGCGAATCCGCCGGGTTGACCTTGCGATAGGTCGGCGGCGAAGGAAGGTTCTTGGGCAATTGACCGCTGGCGGCGTTGATCGCGCCCTGGATGTCGTTGGCCGCGCCGTCGATGTTGCGATTGAGATCGAACTGGATGGTGATCGCGGTCGAGCCCAGCGAACTGGTCGAGGTCATCTGCGCGATGCCGGGAATCTGCGCGAGCTGCCGCTCGAGCGGCTGGGCGACCGAGGAAGCCATGGTTTCCGGGCTCGCGCCGGGCAGCGACGCATTGACCTGGATGGTCGGGAAGTCGACCTGCGGCAGCGGCGCGACCGGCAGCAGCGGATAGGAGACGAGGCCGATGAACAGGATGCCCGCCATCAAGAGCGAGGTGCCGATCGGGAATCGGATAAACGGCGACGAAATGCTTTCGTTCATGCCCACAACCGGGGAAGGTTTGGCGCATCTTGTCCCGACAGCGGGATCCGCGCTTCTGACGGCGCGCGGACGTGCGTTTCCTCAAATTTTTCAGGCGGTTGTCCGGAGAACGGAGTCCGGCGCCGCCCGTTGGCGCGCAGCATACCGATTCCCGGAGTCGTTGCGAACGGAAAGGGCGGTATGCTCATTCGACCTTCGTCCTATCGACGCCGCATTCGGCGGCGGCGCGCCGATCAAGTCCACTAATTTAGACGCCGAGATAGCGTTGCAGAATCTCCGGCTGCGCCTTGATTTCCTGGGCCGGCCCCTCGTGCACGATATGGCCGTTGTTGATGATGTAGATGCGCTGCGCCAGCGCCAATGTCGCGGCCAGGTTCTGCTCGACCAGCACGATGGTCTGGCCGGCGGTGGCAAGATCGCGGCAGACCTTCATGAGGTCGCGCACGATGATCGGTGCAAGTCCTTCGAACGGCTCGTCGAGCAGCAATATCTTGGGATCGCGCACCAGCGCGCGCGCGATCGCCAGCATCTGCTGCTCGCCGCCGGACAAATCGGTGCCGCGGTTGCCGCGCCGCTCCTTCAGCCTCGGGAACATCTCGTAGATGCGGCCGAGCGGCCAGCGCTTCGACGCGGTCAGGCCCGCGATGATCAGGTTCTCCTCGACATTGAGGCTGCCGAAGATGCGCCGGTCCTCGTGGACCAGTTGCATGCCGGCCTGCGCGATTTTGTGGCTCTTGCGCCCGGCAAGATCGACGCCGTCGAGCCGCACCGAGCCGGTGCGCGGTGTCACCACACCCATCAGGCTCTTCAGCGTCGTGCTCTTGCCGGCGCCGTTGCGGCCGAGCAGCGCCACCACCTCGTTGCGCGCGACGCGCAGCGAGACATCGAACAGGATGTGGGAATCCCCGTAATATGAATTCAGTCTCTCGATCTCGAGCAGGTTCATGGATCGATCACTCCATGGACGCCGCCGAGATAGGCTTCCTGCACGGCGGCGCTCTTCTTGATCTCGTCCGGCGTGCCTTCGACGAGGACGCGGCCTTCCTGCAGCACGGTGACGCGCTCGGCCAGTTCGAACAGCGCGTCCATGTCGTGATCGATGACGATCATGGTGCGGTCGCGGCTGATCGATTTGAGGAGGCTGACGGTCTCGACCCGCTCGCGCGGGCTCATGCCGGCCAGCGGCTCGTCGAGCAGCAGCAGGCTCGGCGATGTCGCGAGCGCAAGGCCGATTTCCAGCCGGCGCTTCTCGCCATAGGCGAGCTCCGACACCGGCGTATCGGGACGCGACGTCAGGTTGACCAGTTGAAGCGTGTGTTCGACCTGCTCCTCGAGGCCCGCAATGCCGCCCAACGAGGAAAACATGTCGAGCCGGAATCGGCCGCGCAACTGTGCAAGTGCTGCAATGACGATGTTCTCGCGCACGGTGAGCCCGCTGAACAGCTGGTTGACCTGGTAGCTCTTGGTCAGGCCGAGCTGGCACACGTCGGTGACGTTCATGCCGGTGATGTCACGGCCCTCGAACACGATGCTGCCGGACGTCGGCGCGATCTCGCAGGTCAGCATCTTGAAGAAGGTCGACTTGCCGGCGCCGTTGGGCCCGATGATGCCGCGGAGCTCGCCCTTGTTCACGGTGAAATCGATATCGCTGTTGGCGACGAGGCCGCCATAGCGCTTGGTCAGGCCGGTTGCGCGCAGGATCGGCCCGGAACAGGTGCCGCGCGCGGCGCGACGCGCAGAAATCGGGATTGGCACCGATTGCCTGGCGATTTCGGCTTCGGCCGCCTTCTGCTCCGTTTCCGCCGTGAGTCCCGACGGCGCTTCTTCGAGGGGTGCCCTGGCGCGCTTGCCGCTGAGATAATGAAAGAGATCCACAAGCCCGCCGACGATGCCGCCGCGCAGGAAGCAGACCAGCAGCACGAAGACGACGCCGAGCACGAGCTTCCAGGCCGCGCCGAGGCCGAGTGCCGCCTGCAAAAAGTCCTGCAGGAACAGCCAGACCGCGGCGCCGACCAGTGGTCCGAACAACGTGGCCCTGCCGCCGATCGCGGTCTGCATCACGAGCTGGCCAGAGGTGTCGAACATGAACGCGTCCGGCGGCATGAAGGCCTGCATCACGCCGAGCAAACCTCCGGCAAAGCCGGCATAGGCGGCGGCGATCACGAAGGCAGTGAGCTTGTAGCCGTGGATGTTGTGGCCGACCGCGGTGGCGCGCAGCGGATTGTCGCGGATCGCGCTCAGAATCGCGCCAACCGGCGAACGCACGATGCGCAGCGCGATCACGACGCCGATGAAATAGCACAGCGCGATGAACTGGTAGAGCGACCAGCCATTGCTGAAACTGAGTGTGGTGAAGCCGAGATTGAAGCTCGGCGTCGGCACGCCCGGCAGGCCGTTCTCGCCGCCGGTGTAGTCCGACAACGGATTGAACTCGACGAAGAAGAACACTTCGGCAATCGCGACCGTGATCATCGCGAAGTAGATGCCGGTGCGCCGAAGCGCGATCAGGCCGATCAGGTAGCCGGTGGCGGCGGCGGCAATCATGCCGATGATCAGGGCGCCTCCTACGTTGCTGAAGCCGGTGCGGGTCAGGAGATAGGCGGCGACGAAGCCGCCGGTGCCATAGAAGGCCGACTGCCCGAACGACAGCAGCCCGGTGAAGCCGAACAGGATGTCGAAGCCGAGGCCGAACAGGCCCCAGACCAGGATGCGGTTCACGGTGTTGGGCGCGAAGCCGAGATGCGGGAGAATGAACGGGGACACAATCAGCGCGATGGCCGTCAGCGTCTCGATCAGGAAAGGACGTTGCTTGAGCATCACTTCACTCGCGGCCCTGCAGGCCGAGCAGGCCGTGCGGCCGCAACACCAGCACCAGCGTCATCGCCGCGAACAGCATGACATAGGCGTAGCCCGGGTTGACCATCGAGGTGATGCTGATGATCTCGCCCGCGATCAGGCCGCCGAGGATCGCGCCCGGAAACGAGCCGACGCCGCCGATCACCACCACCACGAAAGTCTCGACCAGGATGTCGTCGCCGATGCCGGGTGTCAGCGAGACCACCGGCGCGTTGACGATGCCGGCAAATCCGGCGGCCATTGCGCCGATGCCGAACACGACCATGAAGACGCGGTAGACGTTGATGCCGAGTGAATCCACCATCACCGAATCCTCGATGCCGGCGCGCACGATCATGCCGAGCCGGGTGCGATAGAGGATCAGGAACAGCGCGCCGAGCGCGACCGCGACGATGCCGACCACCGCGAGACGGTAGGTCGGATAGAACATGAAGCCGAGATTGGTGATGCCCTGGAACAGCGGCGGAGGCGGCACGATCAGCGAATTGCTGGAGAAGATCAGCCGCACGATCTCGACAAAGCAGATGCCGAGCCCGAAGGTGACGAGCAACTGGTCCTCATGCGGGCGCTGATAGAAATGGCGAATGATGACGCGCTCCATCACCACGCCGAGAACCATCACGAACAGTGACCCGGCAATGACCGCCACGATGAACGAGCCGGTGTACTGGAAGGCGACGAAGCCGGCATAGCCGCCGATCATGAACATCGCGCCATGCGCGAGGTTGAGCACGCCGAGCGTGCCGTAGATGATCGTCAGGCCGGAGCTGATCAGCGCGAGCAGCGCACCCAGCGCCAGCCCGTTGAAGAGCTGAGAAATGAAATTCGGCCAACTGATCATGAAAAGCGGTCACGTCCCGATTTGCAGGCTGCGCTGCAAGCGTAGCACAAAAAAACTGACGCCGCGGCAACACGTCGTCTGCCGGCGGCGTCAGGACTTCAGCTTTGGATCAAGTATATCCGCCGAGATTGCAGCCGAATGCGTCCGGCTTCTGCATCAACCCCTCGCCGGGGACGATCTCGACGACGTCGTAGTAGTCTTCCTTGTTCTTCATGTCCTTTTCCATCTTGCCCTTCACGATGATGACAGGACGGATGCATTGATGGTCCTCGGGACGATAATGCACGTCGCCGACCAGCGAGGGCAGGGTTTCGCCCTTCTCCCAGACCTTGATGATATCCGGCGGATAGAAGCTGCCGGCTTCCTCGACCATGTGGGCCCAGTGCGCGAAGCTGATATAGGCGTTGGCGGCGCCCCATTCCGGCTTGTAGCCGTACTTCTTGCTGAACTCGTCGTTGAACATCTTGGCCAGCGGATACTTGTCCTCGATGGTCCACCAGTAGTCGGTGGCGGCGTAGACGCCCTGCATCAGGCCGCCGGTTTCGCGCGCGATGAACGGCACCTGGTAGGGCACCACCAGCTTCATCTTGTCGAGCACGCCGAACTGCTTGGCCTGCTGCGTCGAGAGCACGGCGTCATGGCCCCAGTTGACGTTGATCAGCACATCGGCGCCGGAGTTGGCGACGTTGAGCAGATATGACGAATAGTCAGGCGCGCCGAGCGGCGCCACCTGGTTGGTCGTGGTGGTCCATCCGGCGGTCGCAAGATAGTCCTGCATCGATTTGGTGACGGTGTGACCGTAGGTGTAGTCCGGCGTCAGGTAGGCCGCCTTCTTGGCCTTGCCGAAGTTCTTCACCATGATCGGGCCGATCGCGGCGGCGGCGGTCTGGCCGAAGAAATTCTGGCGGAAGCCGTAGCGGACGCAGTCCTTGCCGGTGGTGTCGTTGGAGCCGGAGATGCCGGTGACGTAGAGCACCTTCTCGCGCTGGGCGAGCTTGTTCAAGGCGACCGCGACCGCGCTCGAGGTCGAGCCGGTCATCAACACCGCCTTGTTCTCGGTGATGAAACGCTGCTCGGCCTGCACCGCCTCGTTCGGCTTGGCGGCGGAGTCGGCAACGCCGATCTTCACTTCCTTGCCGAGCACGCCCTTGCTGGTCTTGGGCGAGATCTTCTTGATCAGCTCGTTGCCGCTGTTGATGTGCTCGACCGCGAGCTCCCAACCCTTGAGTTCGTCCTCGCCCTGCACGGCATAGGTGCCGGTGCGCGGCACCGCGATGCCGATGAACACGGACGAACCGGACGAGCCGGCGGGCCAGGTGCCGATCGGCGGCTTGTCCTCGGCGAAAGCCATCGGCGTCAGGCCGGGGAGCATGGAACTGCCGGCGAGTCCTGCCGCCGTCTGCAATAGACCGCGACGGGATAGCCTGAAGCGGGAATTGAAGATTGTATCCTTCATTTTCGACGTCCTCCCGAAGATATTGTGATGTGTCGGTTCCGGACTGCAGCAGTCCGGATTTAGCGCATTAGTGAACGCTGCCGCCCGGTCAGCGGGCGGCCCGGTACGTTACGTGCTTGCATATATCATATCGTTTCACGATATAACCGGCTGTCAATTTGATCTTTGGTCGAAGATGGCGCCAAATCCACCTTGGTGTATCGTAGAACGATATATCGTTGAAGACCGCCGACCCGGAACTAGCGATGCCTGCTGATGACGGAGCCGTCCGCACTGGCTCGCCCGAGATGGCGATGCCGAGCGAGGACGTTATCCCGCTAACACTCGTCAATACCTGCTTCGGTCTGGCGCAAGTCGTGCCTGCCCAGGACGAGGTGTCGCATGCCCCGAGCGAACGCGCGAATGAGCCGCTGAGCGGGCGCGCCACCAATGTCCTGAGGATGCTCGCCGACGAGATCATGGGCGATGTCCCACCGCGCGACGACTGGGTGCCGCCCGAGAGCCTGCTGCGCCGGATCACGGTGGAGCGGCTGTCGATTGCGCGGAATTGCGGGCCGCGAACCACCGATGAAATCATCCGATGGGCCGAGGCGCGGGGGGTGACGATCCAGCCGGTGTTTCACGCCGGCAAGTCGCTCTCCGAGACCTGGCGGGACCTGAGCGCGCGATTTGCCGCGGGTGATTTGACCAAGGCGGAGCTTGCCGAGGCGTTGGAGAAATCGGTGCGCCGCAAGAGCACCAAGATACCCGTCGCGGTCCAGCAAATCCTGTTGAAATATCTGAAGCGGCTGGGCGACGATATCAGGAGGGGTTGATTTCGCGCGAAAGGGCGCGGGCAGCGGTCCACAGATATTGCAGCACCCATTGTGGCGGCCCGCTGAGCTTGATGCCAACGTCACTGCAGCGAGCGACACGGAATCGGCAATGCCTCCCGCGACCGGAAGAAAGCGGCATCCAGGCCGGCCCCGCAAGGCCGCGGCATCGGCCAAGCGCAGTCCGGCAGTTGACTACGAAACCATCGCGCGGTTTCGCTACGAGCTCCGCCGATTCCTTGCATTCAGCGAGGTCGAGGCGAACCGCTCGGGGCTCTACGGCCCAGCAATATCAGGCGCTGATGGCGATCAGGGGTTTTTCCATCCGTGAGCCGGTGTCGATCGGCGATCTGGCACGGCACATGCTCATTCGGCATCACACCGCGGTCGAACTCGTCAACCGCATGGTCAAGTTGAAGATCGTCAGGCGCGGTACCGACCCCTCCGACAGACGCCGCGTGCTGCTGGAGTTGACCGGGGAAGGGGAACGCCGCCTGCGGCGTCTTTACCAAATTCACGTGCACGAGCTACGAACGATGGGCCCGACGTTAACGAAGATGTTGAAATTGTTCCGCCGGCTGTGAGGCTGGCCCGCCGGTTTTACCGTGCCGGTTAACCCCCGGTCAGGCCAATCCGACTATGAGATTGGCCATGACCACCGGACTGATCGACCGCCCGACCGAAAACCCGCCGCGAAAACCCTCGGCCGCCAAGGCCTGGCTGAAGGCGATCGAGTTGACCTCGCGCATCGAGGCCGAGCCGTCGCGGCTGTTCGCCGATATGGTGGAGGACTGGGCGTCGCGTCAGCCGGACCGGCCGGCGCTGGTTTCGGATGCGTACACCCTGAGCTACCGCGCGCTTGCCGAGCGTATCAATCGCTATGCGCGCTGGGCGCTGTCGATTGGAATCAAGCGCGGCGACACCGTGTGCCTGATCATGCCGACGCGTCCCGACTATGTCGCGGCCTGGCTCGGCATCAGCACGATTGGCGGCGTGGTAGCGCTGATCAACACCAAACTCGTGGGGCAGTCGCTGGCGCACTGCATCAATGTCGCGCGCTCCGATCACATCATCCTCGCGAACGAGCTTGCCGGTGTCTTCGAAGCCGCGCGGCCGCGGCTCGAGCGCGCGCCGAAGATCTGGAACGACGGCGCGATCGACGCGGCGCTCGAGAAACTGGATGGCGGTCCGTTGACGCCGACTGAGCGCGGCGATGTCACCATCAACGATCGCGCGCTGCTGATCTACACGTCGGGCACCACCGGCCTGCCCAAGGCCGCGAGCATCAGCCATCGCCGCATCCTCAATTGGGGCGGCTGGTTCGCAGGACTCACCGGCGCATCACCCGAGGATCGCCTCTATAACTGCTTGCCGATCTATCATTCGGTCGGCGGTGTCGTTGCGCCCTGCAGCATGCTGTCTGCCGGCGGCTCCGTGGCGCTCGCCGAGAAGTTCTCGGCTACGAATTTCTGGCAGGACGTTGCGCGTTTCGACTGCACGCTGTTCCAGTATATCGGCGAGCTCTGCCGCTATCTGTTGAAGGCGCCGCCGTCCGAGTTCGAGCGCCAACACCGGCTGCGGCTCGCCTGCGGCAACGGCCTGCGCGGGGACATCTGGGAGGAATTCCGGACGCGCTTTGCGATCCCGCGAATCCTCGAATTCTACGCGGCAACCGAAGGCAATTTCTCGCTCTACAATGTCGAGGGCAAGGTCGGCGCGATCGGACGCATTCCGGCATTGCTGGCGCATCGCTTTCCGGCGGCGATCGTCAAGGTCGATCCTGATGGTGGCGCACCCCTGCGCGCTGACGACGGACTTTGCGTTGCCTGCGGGCGCAATGAGCCGGGCGAAGCCATCGGGCGCATCGGTACGGCCGATGAGGGCGGTGGCCGCTTCGAGGGCTATACCGACCGGGCCGAGACCGAAAAGAAGATCCTTCGCGATGTCTTTGCCGAGGGCGACGCCTGGTTCCGCACCGGCGATTTGATGCGGCTCGACGAGCAGGGCTTCTTCCATTTCGTCGACCGGGTCGGCGATACCTTCCGCTGGAAGGGCGAGAACGTCGCGACCAGCGAGGTCAATGACGCGATCCGCGAATGCAAGGGCGTGCTCGATGCCACGACCTATGGCGTCGAGGTCACGGGCCATGACGGCCGCGCCGGCATGTCGGCGATCGTTGTTGGTGATGATTTCGACCTCGCGGCCTTTGCGGATCGTCTCACGGCGCGGCTGCCTTCTTACGCGCATCCGCTTTTCCTGCGTATCAGCGCGAGCCTCGATGCCACCGAAACCTTCAAGCAGAAGAAGCATCAGCTCGCGCGCGAGGGCTTTAATCCCGCCGTCGTGGCCGATCCGCTTTATTTCAGGGATGCTGTGTCCGGCGCGTATCGACCGCTTCCGGCCGAAGATCATGCACAGATCATCAGCGGCAAGATCAGAGTCTAAAAGTTTAAGAAATCTTTCCTGAACATTTCGAATCTTCAATGTTCCGGCAAGCGCGATATTTACCAACGGCGGCAAAGTTTCCGCGCCCTTACTGCGTTATTTCACATTTGCGCCTTATGATGCGACCCGACGATTTCTGGAAAAAGCGAGCCATCCCATGTCGACGAAATTAAGGATCATTGCGGCGATGAAGGAGATTGCCGCCGAGCAGAAGGTCAATCTGCCGCCGCTCAACGACGACCTCTCGCTGCATGAAACCGGCTTCGATTCGCTCGCCTTCGCGATCCTGGTCGCGCGGCTCGAGGACGATCTCGGTATCGATCCGTTTACCATCTCGGAAGACGCCGCGTTCCCGCTGACGGTCGGCGATTTCGTCCGGGCTTACGAAAATGTCCCCGCGTGAAGTCTTCGCGCTCCGCGACCATCTGAGCCCGGAGCTCAAAGGCCGCGCCATTTCCGACGCGCGGCATAGTGTCTCGCTGACCGACATCCTGTCGCAGACCTGCCTCGACGCTTGCCGAAGCAAGCTCTCGGGACGCTCTGTGCTGCTCTCGATGTCGGGCCAGCTGCTCTCGGGTCTTGCCATGATCGAGATCGACGGTATCGCCCGGCGCATGCTGCTGTGCCCGCCCGATCTCAATCCCGATCATCTCAATGCGCTGATCCCGGATGCCGGGATCGATACCGTCGTCACCGATCAGCCGGAGCGGTGGTCCGACAAAAACGTTGCGCTGATCGTGTCTGCGGGATTGCCGATGACACCGGCGCGGCCGACCCAGACCGAGCGCGCCACGGAATGGCTGATGCTGACCTCGGGCACCTCGGGCGTGCCGAAGATCGTCGGTCACACGCTCGAAGGCCTTTCCGGCGCGATCGTCGCCGAAGGTCCCGCACGCGGCGTTCCGCCCAGTCTGGGCGACCTTTTATGACATTCGCCGCTACGGGGGCCTGCAGATTTTTCTCCGCGCCATCATCGGCGGCGGTTCGATGGTGCTGTCCGATCACCACGAGGCGCTCGCCGACCATGTCGCACGGTTGCAGGCGCGCGGCGTCACCCATATCTCCGGCACGCCGTCGCATTGGCGCAAGCTTCTGATGAGCGGCTCGGCTGCGAGCTTCGCGCCGCGCTACGTTCGTCTATCCGGCGAGATCGCCGATCAGGCCGTGCTCGACGGCTTGGCGCAGGCGTTTCCGAATGCTTCGGTGGGCCATGCCTATGCCTCGACCGAGGCCGGCGTCGGCTTTGCCGTCAACGATGGCCGTGAGGGTTTTCCGGCAAGCCTGATCGGTGCGAACCGCGACGGCGTCGAAATGCAGGTGGTTGACGGCTCGCTCCGCATCCGCTCGAAACGCGCCGCGCATGCTTACGTCGGCAACGCCGCGGCGGCGCTGACCGACGCGGACGGTTTCGTCGATACCGGCGACATGGTCGAGCTGCGCGACGATCGCTATTATTTCGTCGGTCGCCGCGGCGGCATCATCAATATCGGGGGCCTGAAGGTGCATCCCGAGGAGATCGAGGCTGTCATCAACCGCCACGTTGATGTGCGGATGTCGCGCGCGAAATCGCGCCGCAGCCCTATCACCGGCGCGATCGTGGTCGCCGACGTGATCCTCACTGCCGGTAGCTCCGATCGCGCCAGGGAAATCCGTGACGAAATTCTCGGCAATTGCCGCGCATCGCTGGCCTCTCACAAGGTGCCTGCGGTGATCCGTTTCGTCGAAGCGCTCGACGTGACGCCTGCGGGCAAGCTCGCGCGATCCGATGCGTAACGTCCTCGTCACCGGCGGTAGCCGCGGCATTGGGCTGGCGATCGTGCGCAGGCTCGCAGGCGCAGGCTTCAACGTCATCGCGGTGGCGCGGCGCGAGAGCGACGAATTGCGCGCGGCGATAACAGAGGCGAAGCAGGGTAACCTGCATTTTCGCGCCTGCGATCTCAGCGCGATCGAGGCGCTCCCGGCCTTCGTCAAGCAGATACGCGACGATTTCGGCGCAATCTATGGTCTCGTCAACAATGCCGGCATCGGCACCGAAGGCCTGCTCGCGACCATGCATAATTCCGAGATCGAGGCGCTGGTGCGCCTCAACGTGCTGTCGCCCGTCATCCTCACCAAATATATCGTGCGGCACATGATGGCGGACGGCGAGGGCCGCATCGTCAACATTTCCTCGATCATCGCCTCCACCGGTTACAACGGCCTGTCGGTCTATGGTGCGACCAAGGCGGCGGCGACCGGCTTCACCCGTTCGCTGGCGCGCGAGGTCGGCAAGCTCGGCATCACCGTGAATGCGATCGCGCCGGGTTTCGTCGACACCGAGTTGACCCAGAACCTCGGCGGCGAGGGTCGGCAGAAGATCGCGAGCCGCAGCGCGCTGAAGCGCCTGCCCGCAGCCGACGACGTCGCCAGCATGGTCGAGTATCTCCTGGGCGATGGCGGGCGCAACATCACCGGCACGGTGCTGACGGTCGACGCCGGCAACACGGCCTGATCGGTCGCGAGCTTCACCACAAACCTTGTTTGGTTGCGTCATCCGGCGCAATATTCTGCGCGCTCGACCTGAGGCCATCCCGTGCAGTTCATCAAGACGTTCCAGCTCTATGATTTCTTCGACACTCTCGTCAGCTTGCTGACGGCCTTCGTGCTGGGCACGCTGATTGGCGCCGAGCGCCAGTACCGGCAGCGTAGCGCGGGCCTGCGCACCAACGTGCTGGTCTGCATCGGCGCGGCCGCTTTTGTCGATCTCGGCAATCGCCTGACCGGTGCCGAGGGCAGCGTGCGGATCATTGCCTATGTCGTGTCCGGCATCGGCTTTCTCGGCGCGGGCGCGATCATGAAGGAGGGGATGAATGTCCGCGGCCTCAATACGGCGGCGACGATGTGGGCGACCGCCGCGGTCGGCGCCTTCGCCGGCGCCGACATGGTCGCGCAATCGGTGGCGCTGACCCTGTTCGTGCTGGCCGGCAACACGCTGCTGCGCCCGCTGGTCAATGCGATCGACCGCATTCCCCTGAGCGAGCGCTCGTCGGAGGCGACCTACGAGATAACGGTCACAACGAATGCGAAGCGGGCGGCAGAAGTCCGCGACGCTCTCAACGAGCGGCTGGAAGCCGCAAGCTATCCGGTGCGCGAGACCCGGATCGTGTTTCACTCCGACGACAACGTCGAGGTCGCCGCGGTGCTGGTGCCGCTCGCCGCCGAGTCTGATGATCTCGACGCCGTCGTTGCCGATCTGTCGAAGGTGCTCGGTGTCAGTCACGCGACCTGGAATGTCAGCGCGCTGGAGTGAAGCGCTGGCTTGCCTGCTCGCGCACGACAGGCGCAGGATTGCACCGACGCGCAAAATGGTTCGAGGGAGGCTTGGATGGCGACGCGACGGGAGTTCCTGGCTGGCGCGACTGTTGCCGCGACGCTTCCGCGGCTGATCACCACGGGCATCGGCGGCCCGGCATCGGCCGCCGAAAATCCGCGTGAAAAAGATTGGGACCAGGGCGCGGTGCAGCACCTGATCCCGACCGCGAGTCACGACCGTTTCCTGATCAAGGCGTCGTTCACGCAGGCGCAGGTCGCAGCTCCCGAGCTTGCAGATTGGCAATACGCGCGTGCGCGGCCAATCCAATGCCGCGGCCGGCGATTTCTGGCAGTTCGATGTCACAGGCCTTTCGCCTGCCACGGCTTACAAGCTTGCGCTGACGCGTGCCGGCGGCAAGCCGCTGTGCGAACCATGGCAGCTTTCGACTTTTCCCGCGCCGGACGCGATGCCGGAACGACTGCGGCTGATGATCTACACTTGCGGCGGCGGACATGACGGCCTGAACCAGGGCTTGCCCGAAGGCAAGATCAACTGGCTTCCGTCGGCGTTGCGCCGCCGTCTCTTGCAGCGCGGTCTGTCGTTCAAGCCCGATGCGCTGATCGCCAATGGCGACCAGATCTATTGGGATCTGCGCGCGCCGCAGGCCTCCAAGGGCAGCGGCGCCTCCGCGCTCGGCAAGGAACTCGCCGGTGTGTTCGACCGCGCGCAACCGGTGTTCGGCACGCCGAACGAGACCGTGTTCCGCCGCGCCACCGCGCCGCAGATCATCCCGCAATATGGCGCGCTGTTGCGCTCGACGCCGGTCTTCTTCATGCAGGACGACCACGATTACTTCGACAATGACGAGGCGACCGACGACATCATCACCTTCCCGCCGGACGCGTTCATGCTCGCGCTCGCGCGCGCCACGCGCCAGCTCTATTACCCGGAATATCTGCCCGACCGGAATCGTCCGCTCGGGCTGCCCGGGGCGTCGGCGGCCGATCGGCCGCCCGGCGTTGCCGAAGCCTTCGGTACGCTCCGCTACGGCAAGCTTGCGGAAATCCTGCTCTACGACATCCGCCGCACGCAGACGCTTGCCGGACCCAGCGCAGTGTTCGTCGACGGCACGGTGGAGGCCTGGCTGAAATCCCGGATGACCGACCGCGAAATGATCCATGTGGTCAACATTCCCTCCAATCCGCCAGGCTGGAGCGCCGGCAAATGGGGCGAATGGTATCCGGACGTGCTGTCCAAAGACGGCAAGCTGACGACCGATATCCCAAAGCCCTATTGGCAGAGCGGCTGGCTCAGACAGCACGATCGGCTGATGGCCGAGATCGCGGCGATGCCCGGGCGGATTCCGCTCGTCGTCTCGGGCGACCTGCACGCGATCGCGGAAGGCCGCATGCAGCGCAGCGGCGCGCTGGATTTCGGCAAGAATCCCGTGGTGGTGATTTTGTCGGGGCCGCTCGGCACCGGCGATCGCGGCTGGCCGTCAGCCTTCCGCCGCATCGGCGCCACGCCGTCGACGCATCTGACCATGGTGGAGGATTTGAAGCCGATCGAGGAGAACGGCTTCATTATCGCCGACTTCACCAAAGACGGCATCACCGTGCGCTATTTCCGCTTCAACTATCACAAGCAGCCGGCCGAGGCGATCGACACGCTGGAGCCGTTCCGCGTCACCGAGCTGAAGCGGCCGTGAGTCGCCTTGGCGCATGATCCGGAAAAGTGTGTAGCGGTTTTCCGAGAAGATCATGCGCAAACAAGAATCTAATGTCCGCTGCGCGTAAAAATCTCGTACCCGGTCACGATGATCTCGAACGCGATCAGGAAGATCACGATCAGCTCCAGCCGCAGCGAGCGCTTTGCTTCCAGGATGTCGGCAAGCGTGGTTGCGGTGTCCGAGATCACCTCGAGCTTGCGGTTGAGAATCTCGACGCGCTCACTGAGCTCGTATTCGTCCTCGAGCCGCGCATAGAGCCGTTCGAGGTCGGGCCGGTCCCACAGCACGTCGGGCTTCTCGTCGACCGCGACGCGGCCGGCGACGTGTTGCTGCACCAGCAGCGAGTTGCCGAGCAGCTTGAGCAGGTCGGTCCGGCTCTTCGAGGTCTGGCCCGAGGTTGCGAGCTCGCGGGCGAACGGCTCGATGGTGTCGAAGACATTGGTCACTTCCTTTTCGTCATGGGCGAGCACGACGCTTTTCGCGAGCGCGTCGGCGACCACGAGCAGCCGCTCCAGCGACATGTCGCGCACCAGGACGGGGCCGCCGACCGGGATCGGCTCGCCGCCTTCGCGGGCGATCTGGACCTTGGTCCATTCCTCTTCATAGGGGCTGATCTTGCCGGCGCTGCGCGCATGCAGGCGCTCGAGGAATTCGGCCTCCTGATCGGCGGTGAGGCCGAGAAACACCACGGCGCCATAACGAAACACCACAGCGAGCCCGATTTGCCCGACCCGCACGGCGAGCGGCGTGCCCGACAGCACCTCGCCCTCGAAGCCGGCCGTGTTGATGCGGTCGCCGATCTGCAGCGCATGCACGGTGATCTGGGACGGCGCCTGATCAGGGGTGGTCATGCCGCAAGGCTAGCATTCGGCGGCCGGCTTTTCGATGACGGGCGGGTGGCACGTCGCACTGCGTCATGTGGTCGCCTTTTGCATTTGGGGCAGGGCTTCGGTAGCTTCGCGTGAACCCGGTCACATGCTCGCGCGTATCTCGGAGCATCTGGAGCGCATAAGGCCTCACCGATGAGCACGGCAAGCGGCAGCGACAGGTTTTATGGCGGCATCCCGGTCTTTCGCGGCTTCGAACGCCTGATGGAGCCATCGCTCTATTCGCCGCTGCCGGACGACTGGATCATCGGCGTCTCCGATATCGTCGAATCGACCAAGGCCATCGCGGCCAATCGCTACAAGGCGGTCAATATGGCCGGCGCCGCCGTGATCGCCGCGGTCACCAATGCGCTGGAGGGGCGCGAATTTCCGTTCGTGTTCGGCGGCGACGGCGCAAGCTTTGCGGTCTCACCTGCCGATCTCGAGCGCGCCCGCGAGGCGCTGGCGGCGACGGCGACATGGGTCAAGCAAGACCTCGATCTCGTCATGCGCGTGGCGCTGGTTCCGGTTCGCGCGATCCGCGCGCAAGGGGCGGACGTGCGGGTGGCGCGCTTCGGGCCGTCCGCGAACCTGTCCTATGCGATGTTCTCCGGCGGCGGGCTCGGCTGGGCGGAAGCCGCGATGAAGCGTGGCGAGTTTGCCGTCAGTCCGGCCGCGCCCGGCACGCAGCCGGATCTCTCCGGCCTGTCGTGCCGGTTCGAGGAAATCCCGGCGGCGCGGGGCGTCATCCTCTCGGTGCTGGTGGTGCCGGCGCAGGGCGCCGATCCCGCAGCCTTTCGCAAGGTAATCGAGGACATCATTGGCCTGGTCGAGAAGAGCCCCGATGCGGGACGGCCGGTGCCGGCGCAAGGGCCGCCGCTCAAATGGCCGCCGCAAGGCATCGAGTACGAAGCGCGCGCCGCGCGCGGCGGCTCGCTGGCCAAGCGCCGCGCCGTCGTGCTGGCGCTGACGCTGTGGGCCTATGCCGTGATGCGCCTTGGCATCACGGTCGGCAACTTCGTGCCGAAGAACTATGTGCAACAGGTGGTCGAGAACTCCGACTTTCGCAAATACGACGACGGCCTGCGCATGATCCTCGATTGCACCGAGGAGCTGGCCGGACGCCCTGGAAAAACGCCTTGCGGCAGCCGCGGCAAGCGGCGTCGTCCGATACGGGCTGCACCGGCAGGACGCGGCGATGATGACCTGCTTTACGCCGTCGGTGATGCGCGCCGACCACGTGCACTTCATCGACGGCGCGCGCGGAGGCTACGCCACGGCTGCGACCGCGCTGAAGGCGATGGCGTAAGCAAAGCGTTTTCAAGCGAAGTGGGTACCGGTTCGCGTTAAGAAAACGCGTCAAATAAAAAAGACTCTGATCACCACGGCAGGCCGCAAAGATCGATCCGTCCTTGCCGCGGCGCGCGCTTGATGTCGAATACGAACGGCGCCATCAGATCGAAACGGATGCGTCCGTCCGGCTGTTCGCACCAGATTTCGCCCGTGAAGAGCTCCCAGCCGCGCGCGCGGTAGAACGCGCAATTGTGTTCCTCGCAGAACAGCAGCGCGAAACGCGCTGCCTCATTGGCGCGCATGGTGTCGATCGCCGCGGCGAGCGCGAGGCTGGCATAGCCGCGGCCGCGGCAATCGTCGCGGGTCATGACGCCGCCGATGCCGCCGACGTGAATCTTGTTGCCGTTCCAGTCGATGGTGCGGAAGTAGATGCCGACATGGCAGGCGAGCCCGCCTTCGGGCGCATCGATCAGCACGCGCAGATCCGCATGGGCCCATTTGATGTGACCCCACGGCAGCTCTCGACGATCTGTTGCCCGAACACGGCCGTATGCAGAGGCTCGGTCCTCTTCCAGGAGGTGTCGCCGTTGAGGACGTCGATTTCGATGCTCATTGCCTGATCTTCGCTGGTCGCCGCGCCGTTCCATGGTGTGAGATGGGTCACAATTGCGACGCAAGCTGCCTTGCTGTGAGGTAGCCAGATGATATGATTTTGCGATTGGATTTCCGGATATTTCGATGCGCCGCCTTGCCGTTTTCACCGCGATCGTGTTGGCCTGTTGCTGTGCCGGCGGGACAGCGCTGGCCGGCAAGCGCGTGGCCCTCGTGATCGGCAACTCCGCTTACCAGAACGTCAACGTGCTTGCCAATCCCGCCAACGATGCCGGCGCCTTCGCCGAGATGTTGAAGAAGGCCGGATTCGACGTGGTCGATTCGCGCCGCGACCTGAACGGCGCCGACATGCGGAAGGCACTTCGCGACTTCACCGGCAACGCGCGAGGGGCGGACATCGCGGTGATTTATTTCGCCGGTCATGGCCTCGAGGTTGCCGGCACCAATTATGCGGTCCCGATCGACGCCACGCTCGAACGCGATCTCGATGTTGACGACGAGGCGGTGTCGCTCACCCAACTCCTGCTTGCCGAGGAGCCCGCAACCAAGTTGCGCCTCGTCATCCTCGATGCCTGCCGCGACAATCCCTTTACCAAGAAGATGAAGCGTACGCTTGCCTTGAGGGGCATCGGACGTGGCCTGGTCGGTGTCGAGGCGACGCATCCGAACACCTTCATTGCCTATGCCGCCAATCAGGGGGAAACCGCATATGACGGCGATGGCCGCAACAGCCCGTTCACGACGGCGCTGCTGAAGCATCTGACGCGGCCCGGCCTCGACATCCGGAAGGCCTTCGGATTCGTCCGTGACGACGTGATCGGTGCAACCGGCGGTCAGCAGGAACCGTACACGACCAATTCGCTCGGCGGAGACGATGTTGCGCTGGTGCCCGCGCCTGAGAAGCCCGAGGTGTCGGCGGTCGACCCCAATGTCGAAGTACGCCGCGACTACGAGATGGCCGAGCGGGTCGGCACCCTGGAAGCCTGGGATTCCTTCGTGGCGGCGCGTCCAACCGGCTTCTATACCGAGCTCGCGAGGGCCCAACGTAACAAGCTCGCCGCCGAGACGGCGCGCGTACAGGCGACGGAACGTGCGCGCCTTGCAACCGCAGAGCAGGCGCGGCTAGCGGCCGAGGGCGCCAAGACGGCCGAACAGGCCAAGGCGGCAGAGCAGGCGAAGGAGGCCGAAGCGGCACGGGTCGCGGCCGAAAAGAGGAAGCGGGATGAGGATGCCCGGCTTGCCGCCGAGGAGGCAAAGAAGCCCGAAGAGGCGAAGGTTGCGGCCATTGAGCAATCCAAGCCGGCCGATCAGTCTCCACCAGCGAAACCGGCAGAGCCCGCCGTTGCCACATTGTCTCCGGCCGACGCCAAACCGGCGGCGCCGCCAACCGATCTGCCGCGCCAGTTGCAGACAGAATTGAAGCGGGTCGGCTGCAAGAGCGGCGAGATCGACGACAACTGGAGCGCCGCTGCCCGCAAGGCGCTGTCGTCGTTCAACGACAGCGCTAACACCAAATTCGACATCAAGGTTGCAAGCCTCGATGCGCTCGATGCGGTCCGCGCCAAACAGGGGCGGGTATGTCCGCTGGAATGCGATCGCGGCTTCCGCGCCACCGGCGATCACTGTGTGAAGGTCACTTGCGACACCGATCAGGTGCTGGGACCAAACGGCTCTTGCCGGCCGAAGCCGGAGCGCGCGGCAAAGCCGGTCGCTCGCGCCCGCGCGCCGGCTGGCGGCGGGCACAAATGCTTCGTCTATAACGGCACGTCGTTCTGCGAGTGACGTGGACGAGCGCTGCCTAATACGGCGCGCATTCAGCGTGGGTGACCCGCGGCTTGGAGCACAAGGCCACGCCGCTATTGACGGTGAAGGTATATTGCCGTCGGCCCGGCTTGAGCCTGTGCTCGACCCTTATGCTACAGGAATTGCCGATGACGGTCATGTAGACGATGATCTGGTTGTTGGGATACTCCCGCACGGCTTGCAAGGTGTGCCTGCTGACGACGCGCAAGGCGGCCGAACCACCCGCCGCCTCGCTCGGCCTGCCACCAAGCTTGGTCGTATAGCTTTCCTGTGCACCGATGGATGAGTTCAAGGTGAGAGTCGCGGTGCGGTCGGTGGAGAGCGCGCCCGTGCCCTCCACGTGAACCGGGTAGTTCGTCACGGCCGGTTGCTGACAGGTTGCGAGCCCGTCGACGCTGAATTTGGCGCGGATCATGGTCCCAGCGGCGTCGCTCGACACCGGTAGCAGCGTCATCAGTGCGGCAAGCGCAGACAGGCTACGCGTCAGTTTGATGGCCATCTTTCCCCCCTCGAAAGCGTCGATCAAAAAGTCCAGACTATCGCGCGATTTAATTCCAGGACGCGGTGGTTTGTAAACGGGCCGTTGCCGCTTACGGCCGGCCCGGTCTTCAAAATGCGGTGTCTTACCCCGTCGGAACCTTCTATAAGGGTTCTCGTTAAGCCACGTCTCCCACAGTTCTCGGACACATCCCCATGACCTTTACGCTTCCCCCCCTGCCTTACGCCCATGACGCCCTTGGGTCCCATATGTCGAAGGAAACGCTGGAATTTCACCATGACAAGCACCACCAGGCCTATGTGACCAACGGAAACAACGCGATCAAGGGGACCGAATTCGAGAATATGTCCCTGGAGGAGATCGTGAAGAAATCCCACGGCAAGAACGCCGCGGTGTTCAACAATGCCGGCCAGCACTACAACCACACCCACTTCTGGAAATGGATGAAGCCGAACGGCGGCGGCAGCAAGCTGCCCGGCCGGCTGGAGAAGAAGATCAACGAAGACCTCGGCGGGCTCGAGAAGTTCAAGACCGATTTCGCCGCCGCCGGCGTCGGCCAGTTCGGCTCCGGCTGGTGCTGGCTCGAGGTCAAGGGCGGCAAGCTCGCGATTTCCAAGACGCCGAACGGCGAGAACCCGTTGGTGCATGGCGCGGTCCCGATTCTCGGCTGCGACGTCTGGGAGCACTCCTATTACATCGACTATCGCAACCGCCGTCCGGATTATCTGAAGGCGTTCCTCGAGCATCTCGTGAACTGGGACTATGTCGACGAGCTGTTCGGCAAGGCGGGCTGATCGCCGTTTAGTCCACGAACAAGGGGCGGCAGCCAGAACTGCCGCCTCTTTTGCATAGGGGGTGTGACCGCGCTTCCGTTTGCATCGTGGTGCCGTCGCGCCTAAGCAGGGTCGAGCTTTTCACGACCCGACGAGACCTTGCAGGACCAACCGATCAAAGAGCCGGCCGACGATGCCGCCGAAGGCGAGCCGCGCCGCAAACGCCGAAAGCCGATTGGCTGGTCGATGATCACGATCGGCGTGCTGGTCGCGGTCAGCGCCGTCCTCGTTTACAGACGCGACGGCATGGACGGCGTGCTCGACATCCTCATGCACGATGTGACGCTGTTCGGCGGCATCCTGCCGCGCGTGTTTGCCGGCTGCCTGCTCGGCGCGTTCATCGCGGAGATCCTGCCGCACGACAAGGTCTCGCGCGCGCTCGGTCCGGACTCGGGATTGAAAGGCCTGCTGATCGGCGCGGCGTTCGGCGCGATCTTGCCGGGCGGTCCGTTCACCGCCTATCCGGTCGCGAGCGCGCTGCTGGCCGTCGGCGCCGATTTCGGCGCGACCATCGCCATGGTGGTGAGCTGGACCCTGATCGGCTACGGCCGCGCGGTCGCCTGGGAATTGCCGATCATGGGCACCGACTTCACGCTGTGGCGCATCGTGATCTCGCTGCCGCTGCCGATCCTTGCCGGCGCGCTCGGCCGCTTCGTCTATGTGCGGATGTATCCGAAGGGCGACGAGGAATGAGCGCGGCGCTGCTGATCGACGTCATCCTGTGGGGCTCGGTGATCGCCGTCGGCTTCATCGCTTATCAGCGCGGGCCAACGGTGCTGACCTCGTCGCTGCGCGAAGGCACGTTTGATTTCATCGGCATCGTGCCGCGCATCGCGCTCGGCGTGGTTGGCTCCGGCTATATCGCCGCCGTCATCCCGCAGGAGATCATCACCGGCTGGCTGGGGCCGAACAGCGGCTGGCTTGGGGTTGCCACCGCCGTGGTCGCGGGCGCGGCGACGCCGGGCGGTCCCGTGGTCGGCTTCTCCATCGGCGCGGTGGCGCTGAAATCGGGCGGCGGGTCGCCGCAGGTGCTGGCCTATGTGATCGCCTGGGCGCTGTTCGCCTTTCAGCGGCTCTTGCTCTGGGAAATCCCTTTCATGCCGGCCCGTTTCGTCTGGTTCCGTGCGGCGGTCTCGATCCCCTTTCCGTTCCTCGCGGCCGCCATCGCCATGGCCATCGGTAAACCGTAAGCCATTGAAATTATTGATAGACATCTGGAATGTTATATTATAACGTTCGGAGATGACTCCGCACGACCACCATCACGAACATGGCCAAGCCATCGCCCACAGCCACGGCCCGGCCGCGCCGCATCCGGCGCAGGCTGCGGCCTGGTCGATCCTGCGCATGCCTGTCGTGGTGAGGCTTGCTGCCGCGCTAGGCGTCAGCGCCGCGCTGTGGGCGGCGGTGCTGCTTGCGATGAGGTGAGCCGTGGCTGCGCAGCTGCAATTCTCCAACGTCACGCTCGGCTACGACCGGCATCCGGCCGTGCATCATCTCACGGGTGAGATCGCCAAAGGCGCGCTGCTCGCGGTGATCGGCCCGAACGGCGCCGGCAAGTCGACGCTGTTTCGCGGGGTCGCAGGCATCCTCAAGCCGCTCGCGGGTACGATCTCGCTCTGCGGCCTCGATCCGCGCGACATCGCCTATCTGCCGCAGACCGCCGATATCGATCGCAGCTTTCCGATTACGGTGTTCGATTTCGTCGGCACGGGACTGTGGCGCGCCACCGGCCTGTTCGGCGGCATCGGTGCGGCCGAGCGCGCGCGGATCAATCGCGCGCTGGCTGCGGTCGGTCTGACCGGCTTCGAGAACCGCACCATCGGCACGCTGTCGGGCGGGCAGATGCAGCGGCTGTTGTTCGCGCGCGTGGTGCTGCAGGACGCGCGGCTGATCGTGCTGGACGAGCCCTTCAACGCCATCGACGCGCGCACCGCCGCCGACCTGTCGATGCTGGTCAAGCACTGGCACGCCGAAGGCCGCACCGTGCTGGCGGCGCTGCACGACCTCGAGATGGTGCGCTGCCCATTTTCCCGAGACGCTGCTGCTGGCGCGCGGACCGGTTGCCTGGGGCGCAACCGGTGAGGTGTTGACGCCGGACAATCTCGTCGTGGCCATGCGGATGTGCGAGGCCTTCGACGATGGCGCGTCAGCCTGCGTCATCGACCCTCCGTCGCAGGCGGCCTGACCGTGTCGCTCTATGCCGCACTGATCTCGCCCTTCACCGAATTCGAGTTCATGCGCCGCGCGCTCGCTGCGATCGCCGCGCTCTCGCTCGGCGGCGCGCCGATTGGCGTGTTCCTGATGCTGCGACGGATGAGCCTCGTCGGCGATGCCATGGCGCATGCGATCCTGCCCGGTGCGGCGATCGGCTTCCTGCTGTCCGGCCTCAATCTCTGGGCCATGACGGTGGGCGGGCTCGCCGCCGGATTCCTGGTGGCGATCCTCGCCGGCGTGGTCGCGCGCTCGACCGGGCTGAAGGAGGACGCGTCGCTTGCGACCTTCTATCTCGCTTCGCTCGCGCTTGGCGTCAGCATTGTCTCCATCAAGGGCACGAATATCGACCTCTTGCACGTGCTGTTCGGCAACATCCTCGCCATGGACAACGAAACCCTGCTGATGGTCGCCTTCAACGCCACCATCACGCTGGTCGATGCTCGCGGTGATCTATCGGCCGCTGGTGATCGAGAGCGTCGATCCCTTGTTCCTGCGCACGGTGAGCCGCGCCGGCACGCCGGCGCATCTCGCTTTTCTGGCACTGGTCGTGATCAATCTCGTCAGCGGCTTTCAGGCGCTCGGTACCTTGCTCGCGGTCGGGCTGATGATCCTGCCCGCGGGCATCGCGCGGTTCTGGTCGCGCGACATCACCGGCATGATCTGTATCGCGGTGGTGAGCGCGATCCTCTCCGGTTACGCCGGCCTGGTGCTGTCGTTCCAGACCAAGGTGCCGTCGGGACCCGCGATCATCCTGGTCGCGGCCGTGCTCTATCTCGCCTCCGTGCTGTTCGGCAATGTCGGGGGGATGGTGCGCCAGCTCTTTCCCGGCCGCCATCTCGAAGCCTGATGCGGCGGCTACTCCTCACCGCATTCGCGCTGGCGTTGGCCGCTACTCCGTTGCGCGCCGAGAGCCAGCTCAATGTCGTCGCCAGTTTTTCGATCCTCGCGGACTTCGTGAAGAACGTCGGCGGCGACAAGGTCGACGTCACGTCGCTGGTTGGTGCAAACGGCGACATCCACGTGTTTACGCCCGCTCCGTCGGATGCCAAGACGGTCGGAGACGTCAAGCTGCTGGTCATCAACGGACTCGGTCTCGAAGGCTGGCTGCCGCGGCTGGTGCAGTCCTCCGGCAGCAAGGCCGCGATCGTCACCGCGAGCAATGGCATCGCGGCTGCTGAAGCCGCGGCTCGGACGCCGATCCCCATGCCTGGCAATCGGTCGATAATGCAAAGATCTATGTCGCCAATATCCGTGATGCGCTCGCCGCGGCCGATCCCGCCGATGCCCGGACGTTTCGTGCCAATGCGAACCGCTATCTGGCCGAGCTCGATGCGCTCGATGCGGAGGTGCGAGCGGCTGTCGCAAACATCCCGCCCGAGCGGCGCAGGGTGATCTCGACCCACAATGCCTTCGGCTATTTTGCGGCTGCCTACGGCATCGAATTCATCGCGCCGTCGGGCGTCTCAACCGAGAACGAGCCCAGCGCCCGCGACATCGCCGCCATCATCCGGCAGATCAAGGCCGAGAAAATCCCCGCAGTTTTTCTCGAAAATATCAGCGACGACCGCTTGATCCGCCGCATCGCCGTCGGAGACCGGTGCGGCCGTCGGCGGCACGCTCTATTCGGACAGTCTGACGGGCGAAAAGGGGCCGGCCCCCACTTACATTGACCTCGTCAGGCACAATATAAAGGCCCTGACCAGCGCGCTGGGCAATTAAGGCGAGGGGCCACCCCGCTAGCCCGGGCCGCGCCAAAAAGACCCCATTCGGAGCGAAAATGGCTGAAGCCTCCAAAATTCCCGTCACCGTGCTGACCGGCTATCTCGGCGCCGGCAAGACCACGCTCTTGAACCGCATCCTCTCGGAAAACCACGGCAAGAAGTACGCCGTCATCGTCAACGAATTCGGCGAGATCGGCATCGACAACGACCTCATCATCGGCGCCGATGAGGAAGTGTTCGAGATGAACAATGGCTGCGTCTGCTGCACCGTGCGCGGCGACCTCGTGCGCATCATGGAAGGCCTGATGCGGCGCAAGGGCAAGTTCGACGCCATCATCGTCGAGACCACGGGGCTCGCCGATCCGGCGCCTGTCGCGCAGACCTTCTTCGTCGACGAGGACGTGCAGAAGAACGCTCGCCTCGATGCGGTCGTCACCGTCGCCGACGCCAAATGGCTGTCGGACCGGCTGAAGGACGCACCGGAGGCGAAGAACCAGATCGCGTTCGCCGACGTCATCGTGCTGAACAAGACCGACCTCGTCTCCAAGGCGGAACTTGCCGAGGTCGAGGCGCGCATCCGCGGCATCAATCCCTATGCCAAGCTGCATCGCACCGAGCGCTGCAAGGTGGCGCTGACGGATGTGCTGGAGCGCGGCGCGTTCGATCTCGACCGCATCCTCGAGATCGAGCCGGATTTCCTCGAAGCCGGCGACGATCACGATCATCACGACCACGGCCATGATCACCACCACGATCACGATCACGATCACGGCCACAGCCATGGCGGGCTGAAGCACTATCACGACGAGGACATGCAATCGCTGTCGCTCAAGACCGACAAACCGCTCGATCCGACCAAGTTCATGCCGTGGCTGCAAAACCTCGTTGCGACCGAGGGGCAGAAGATTTTGCGCTCCAAGGGTATCCTTGCCTTCACCGGCGATGACGATCGCTACGTCTTCCAGGGCGTGCACATGATGCTGGAAGGCGACCACCAGCGGAAATGGAAGGACGGCGAGCCGCGCCAGAGCCGTCTCGTCTTCATCGGCCGCGAATTGCCGCAACAGGCGATCCGGGACGGCTTCGAAAGCTGCATCACCACGTGATGAGCGAGTTCGATCCGGGCGAGCGCCCCTCCATCGTCTCATTGACCGATCGCGTCAAGCCGATCGCGATTGGAGCGGCGGTAACCTCCGTGCATTTTCTCGGCGACCGCGCTGCCTTCGTCGGCGCCGAGGAGGGCGTGTCGCTGGTTGACGCGGAAGGCGCGATCTCGAAGGTCGCGACGCATGGCGGCGGCATCCTCTGCGCAGTATCCGACGGCAAGCGCCTGATCACCGGCGGCGATGACGGCAAGGTGGTTGCGCTGAACGCGAAAGGCGAGCTAACGCAGCTTGCAGTCGACGCCAAACGGCGCTGGATCGACAATGTCGCGGTTCATCCGGACGGCGCATTCGCCTGGTCGGCCGGCAAGACCGCCTTCGTCAAAAGCGGCAAGGGCGAGGAGAAGACCTTCGATATGCCCTCGACTGTCGGCGGTCTCGCGTTTGCGCCGAAGGGCTTGCGGGTCGCGGTTGCCCATTATGCCGGCGTGACGCTGTGGTTTCCCAACATGGCGGCCAAGCCCGAATATCTGGAATGGGCCGGCTCGCATCTCGGCGTCACCTTCTCGCCCGATAACAAATTCCTGGTCACCGCGATGCATGAGCCGGCGCTGCATGGCTGGCGGCTCGCCGACAACAAGCATATGCGCATGAGCGGCTATCCCGGCCGCGTCCGGTCGATGTCGTGGAGCGCCGGTGGGAAATCTCTCGCGACCTCCGGCGCCGACACCGTGATCATGTGGCCGTTCGCCAGCAAGGACGGCCCGATGGGCAAGGAGCCCGCGATGCTGGCGCCGCTGCAATCGCGCGTCACCGTGGTGGCCTGCCATCCGAAGCAGGACATCCTCGCCTGCGGCTATGAGGACGGCACCGTGCTGATGGTGCGGCTCAACGACGGCGGGGAAATCCTGGTGCGCCGCCCCGGCTCATCGCCGACGACGGCTTTAGCCTGGAACGCCAAGGGCACGTTGCTGGCTTTGTCGGATGAAGAGGGCGACGCCGGGATCTTCCCGCTTTGAGAGAGTTCCGCGGGGAACTCCGGGCTCGTCCGGCCGTTGATATCGCGGAGGATGCCGCGATGAACGAACAGCCCGAGGAGCGGACACATCTTGGCCGGGATATGTGCCTTGCCGCGATGCTCGTGATCGCGGGTGTCGCGATCTCCGGTCTTTCGTTGACGCAAATCCGCGCGCACGACCGGATGCAACTCGCGCAGGCACCCACACCGTCTCCGACGCCCGCGGAATCCATGCCCGGCGGCGCACGCCCGACCACGCCGGCGCCCGAACCGGCCCAGCCCAGCGCCGAAGCGCAGAAGGATGGCGCCAAGCCCGCGCTTCCCCCGGCGCCGGCCGAGAAGGTCGCCCCGCCGATCAAGGATAAATAGGGGCGACGTACTCCCCCCTGTTATGAGGATCGGCTTTTTCGACTTCGCATGGCCGATTTCAGATTCGCCTCAAGTGCCGATTTTCTGGTCTCGCTCCCGTCGTAGTCCCGCCGCATAATGGCGGCGACAATCCGAGGGCAGACCCATGAAAATAGACGATGTCAGGCGCAACGCCTATTCGATGCCGCTGACCAATCCGGCCTTTCCGATGGGCCCCTATCGCTTCTTCAACCGGGAATTTCTCGTCGTCACCTATCGCACCGATCCGGAGGCGCTCGCGGCCGTGGTGCCGGAACCGCTGGAGGTGACTGATTCCCTCGTGAACTACGAATTCATCCGCATGCCCGAACTCGACGGGTTTCGGCGACTACACCGAGACCGGGCAGGTGATCCCGGTGCGCTTCAAGGGCGAGGACGGCGTCTATGTGCATTCGATGTATCTCGACGACGAGGCGCCGATCGCCGGCGGCCGCGAGCTCTGGGGTTTCCCGAAGAAGCTGGCGCGGCCGAAGCTCGAGGTCGAAAGCGACGTACTGGTCGGCACGCTGCATTACGGCTCGGTGCTCTGCGCTTCGGCGACCATGGGCTACAAATATCGCGCCGTCGACCATGACGCGACGCTGAAGGGCATGAAGAAGCCGAACTTCATTTTGAAAATCATTCCGCATGTCGACGGCAGCCCGCGCATCCTTGAGCTGGTGCGTTACCATCTCGAGGATATCACGCTGAAGGAAGCCTGGAGCGGTCCCGCCGCGCTCGGGCTGTTTCCGCATGCACTCTGCGACGTCGCCCGGCTGCCGGTGCGCGAGGTGGTGTCGGCGTTGCACTTCAAGGCCGACCTGACATTGGGGCTCGGCAGCGTGGCGTTCGACTATCTGGCGAAATGACGAGCGCGCATCGCGCGTTCGTCATGGCCGGGCTTGACCCGGCCATCCACGCCTTGGCTTACGAAGAAAGACGTGGATGCCCGGCACAAGGCCGGGCATGACGATGGAGAGTGCTGAACGTCTATCGGACCAGCACGTTCCTGAACTGCCACGGATCGTTCGCGTCGATGTCCTCCGGAAACAGGCCGGGACGGTCGGTGAGCGGCGTCCAGTCGGTGTAGAAACCCTTGACCGGCCCGAGATAGGGCATCTGGATTTCGAGGCAGCGGCGGAAATCCATCTCGTCGGCTTCAACGATACCGCTTTGCGGATTCTCCAGCGCCCAGACCATGCCGGCGAGCACCGCTGACGACACCTGCATGCCGGTCGCGTTCTGGTATGGCGCGATCCGCCGCGTCTCCTCGATCGAAAGCTGCGAGCCGTACCAGTAGGCATTCTTCGCATGGCCGTAGACGAGAACACCGAGCTCGTCGATGCCGTCCTCGATCTCGTTTTCATCCAAAATGTGCCAGCTCGGCTGCATCCTGCCGGTGGCGCCGAACATCTCGTGCAGCGACAGCACCGCGTCGTTGGCGGGGTGATAGGCGTAGTGGCAGGTCGGCCGGTAGATCACCTTCGCCCCGTCGCGGACGGTGAAGTAATCCGCAATCGAGATCGACTCGTTGTGGGTGACGAGGAAGCCGTATTGCGCGCCGGGCGTCGGACACCAGGAGCGCACGCGCGTATTGGCGCCCGGCTGCATCAGATAGATCGCGGCGCCGCAGCCGTCGGGATGGGAGCGGCCGTTGTCCGGCATCCAGGTCTCGTGCGTGCCCCAGCCGAGCTCGGCCGGCTGCATGCCCTCGGAGACGAAGCCCTCGACCGACCAGGTGTTGACGAATACGTCCATCGGCTTCGGCTTCTTCGAGCGCTGGGTGTCGCGCTCGGCAATGTGGATGCCCTTGACGCCGAGCTTGTGGGCGAGCTGGCCCCAGCCCTCGCGGCTCTTCGGCGCGTTGAACGGCGTGTTGGTGTCGCGCGCGATGTCGAGCAGCGCCTGCTTGACGAACCACGACACCATGCCCGGATTGGCGCCGCAGGTGGAGACTGCGGTGGTGCCGCCCGGGCTCTTGCGGCGCGCTTCCAGCAGCGTCTCACGCAGCGCGTAATTGGAGCGCTTCTCCGGGCCGATATTCTTGTCGAAATAGAAGCCGGCCCACGGCTCGATCACGGTGTCGACATAGAGCGCGCCGATCTCGCGGCACAGCATCATGATGTCGACCGAGGAGGTGTCGACCGAGAGGTTGACGCAAAAGCCCTGGCCGCCGCCTTCGGTGAGTAACGGCACCAGCAGCTCGCGGTAATTGTCGCGGGTCACCGCCTGCTTGATGAAGCGCACGCCGTGCTGCCTGGCGAGTTCGCCGTCCTCATGCGGATCGATGATGACGAAACGTTTCTTGTCGTAGTCGAAATGACGTTCGATCAGGGGCAGGGTGCCCTTGCCGATCGAGCCGAAGCCGATCATGACGATGGGGCCGGAAATCTTCGCGTAAATCTGCGAGGCGGGGCTCATTTATGTCTCCGGGAAAGTGCTCGGAATTTGAGGGGATCAGGCGCTGCGGCGCTTGGCGGTGACTTCGATCTCGATCTTCATTTCGGGTCTGGCAAGCGCCGTGACGACCAGCAGCGTCGCTGCGGGCCGGATGTCGCCGAGAACTTCCCCACAGACCGCAAAATGCGCATCTACGTCTCTGGCGTCGGTGACGTAGTAGGTCGCGCGGACGATGTCGGCCATCGCGAAGCCGCCCTCCTTGAGGGCGGCTTCGATGGTCTTGAAGCAGTTCCGTGATTGGCTCGTGACATCGGCGGGCATGGTCATGGTGGCATAGTCGTAGCCGGTGGTGCCGGCCACGAAGGCGAAGTCGCCGTCGATCACGGCGCGGCTGTAGCCGACGGTCTTCTCAAGAGGAGAGCCGGTCGAGATCAAACGGCGGGGCATGGCGAGCCTCGGTTGAATGTCCTCGCGGACGGTTTGGGGATTTGCCTAGCTCAGGGCAGAGGCTCTGTCACGTCGGAGTCAGGCCGCGCGCGGGGCAAGGCGCATCGCTCGTTTGGCCCGGGCTGCCTTCGGCTTGGGCAGCGAGCCGCCGGTCGGGACGATCATGCCCCAGGCGCCGTCGAGCGCGCCGGGCTCGAGTTCGATGCCGAGCAGGCGCTCCTGCTCATAGGCGCCGGGCAGCGTCAGGTCGGCGGTCTTGCAGGCCGAGAAGCCGAAGCGCTCGTAATAGGCGGCGTCGCCAAGCAGAAGAACCGCGCGATGGCCACGCGCCCTTGCCGCCGCAAGTGCGCGGGTGATCAGCGCGGCCCCGGCCCCCAGCTTGCGGAAGGCGCAATCTACCGCCAGCGGGCCGAGCACGAGCGCTCGCGTGCCCCCGGCGCTGACGTGCCACAACCGCAGCGTCCCCACGAGTTTCCCTCGCGCCACCGCCGAGAAGGCAAGGCCGTCGGCGGGCGCACGTCCGTCGCGCAGGCGCTGGCAGGTGCGGGCATGGCGGTTCGCGCCAAAGCAGGCATCGAGCAGCGCTTCACGGGCGACGATGTCCGAAGCCTTCTCCGCACGGATCGCGAACGGAGCGGCTTTCGGGGCGAGCGCAATCGGGGTCGGGAAAGCAGTCATGGCACGTCAGTCCTCGCTTGCCGCGCGGCCACAAAGCGCCCCGGACAAGCGTCGTTCAGATCACAGGTGATGGGGGAGGGAGCCGGCAAGCCGGCTCCCGGTTGATCGCGGCCTCAGGGAGGCAGGGTCAGATGTGGTAGGTCTTCAGCGGCGGGATGCCGTTGAAGGCCACCGACGAGTAGGTCGACGTATAGGCCCCGGTCCCCTCGATCAGCACCTTGTCGCCGATCTCGAGCGTCACCGGAAGCGGATACGGCATCTTCTCGTACAGCACGTCGGCGGAGTCGCAGGTGGGCCCCGCGAGCACGCACGGCGCCATCTCGGCCCCGTCATGCGGGGTGCGGATCGCGTAGCGGATCGACTCGTCCATGGTCTCGGCGAGACCGCCGAACTTGCCGATATCCAGGTACACCCAGCGCACCTCGTCCTCGTCGCTCTTCCTGGAGATCAGAACGACTTCGGACTCGATGATCCCCGCATTGCCGACCATGCCGCGTCCCGGCTCGATGATGGTCTCCGGGATCTGGTTGCCGAAATGCTTGCGCAGCGAACGGAAGATCGATCGGCCGTACTGCACGACCGGAGGAACGTCCTTGAGGTACCGGGTCGGGAAGCCGCCGCCCATGTTGACCATGGTGAGGTTGATCCCCCGCTCGGAGCAGTCGCGGAACACCTGGGCGGTCATCGCCAGCGCACGGTCCCACGCCTTCACCTTCGGCTGCTGCGAGCCGACATGGAAGGAGATGCCGCAGGGCTCCAGGCCCGAGCGCTTGGCGAGGTCGAGCACGTCGACCGCCATTTCGGGATCACAGCCGAACTTCCGCGACAGCGGCCATTCGGCGCCGGCGCAGTCGTACAGGATGCGGCAGAACACCTTGGCGCCGGGAGCGGCACGGGCGATCTTCTCGACCTCGGCGGCGCAGTCGACCGCGAACAGGCGAATGCCGAGCGCGAAGGCGCGCACGATGTCACGCTCCTTCTTGATCGTATTGCCATAGGAGATCCGGTCCGGCGTCGCGCCCGCGGCCAGCGCCATTTCAATCTCGGCGACGGTTGCGGTGTCGAAGCAGGAGCCCATCGAGGCGAGCAGGTTCAGCACTTCCGGCGCGGGATTGGCCTTCACCGCGTAGAACACGCGGCTGTCGGGCAGCGCCTTGGCGAAGCTCGAATAGTTGTCGCGCACGACTTCGAGGTCGACGACGAGGCAGGGCTCGGTGTCGAGGCCGTCGTTGCGGCGGTTACGCAGGAATTCCCTGATGCGTTCGGTCATAGCACTCTCCAAACGGCCCAAGCGACGGGGCCCGTTCAAATTGTTCTTCGGTGCATGAGTGCTTTGGCTTTGCCGCACGATGGAGACGCGGCGCAGCCTCGAACTCAGACCGAACTGTGCTGCCGTGGATTGGTTGGGAATTTTCCCGCCCGATCACCTGGCAATGAAGGACAAGCCTTTTCAGTAGCCCGCGCCGGCGGTGGAATGCCGGTAGAGACCAAAAAAGCCCGATCCGTCGTTGCTTTAAGTCGCGTCCCCCGTTGAGAGCGGGGTGCGCCGGTTCGCCTCCGGCTGCCAGTCACGGTTGCAAGGAGTGGAGAGACCTTCAGCGGCATCTCTTGAGAGAGATGCTGGCCACTCAAGTTTCCGGCTAAGCGCCGGACCTCTGAGCGACCCTCGGTTCTTCACCCCTTGGCGGCTGTCCGGCCTCTTGTCCGGATACCTACCGACTGACACACGACCACAGGCACGTGCGAAATTGGGCAAAAACGCAAATAATGCTTTTGAGTCTGCTTCGCAACATTTTTTTTAGGCTGAGGACAAATTTGCCTAACCAGAGCTTGCGAAGCGCGCGCGAGGCCCTCGCGCGAGCGCTGAAGATGAACAGGCGTTAAGATTTTTCGGAGTCCAAAGCGCTTCGGGAAGCCCTGCGGCACAGCGACTTCTTGAATCGAGTTGCCGTCGGCGACTCAGCCGCGCTTGAAGAAGGGCTCGACGCGCTGGGCGGCGCGGATGAAGGAGATCATGACGAACACGCCGATCGCAAACAGCACCGCCTGCAGGATGTGGGCGCCCTGGTCGCCGAGGTCGAACAGAATCGCGAGCGCCCAGCCGCCGGCAAAGGCCGCGCCGAACACCTCGGCGCCGATCAGGATCGCGGCCGAGATCACGGTCACGACGCTTGGCCAGACGATCTGGCGGGAGGTCTGAGAGGGCTGCAAGCTCATCGATGACGTCCTGTTTTGCGGGCCGCAATCTCTCCGAAAAGCGGGCCGCTATCAAGCGTAAAAGGCCCAAAAAAGCCCGATCGCGTGATATAGCAGGCAGCCAAATATGCCGCAGAAATACGGGATTTTTCGATGTCAGAGACCGCGACCACCACCGCCCCTCAAGTGCAGGACAACCCGCTCCTGACCGCCTGGCGGACGCCGCACCAGACCCCGCCCTTTGACACGATCAAGCCGGAACATTTCCTGCCCGCTTTCGAGCAGGCCTTTGCCGACCACTCGGCCGAGATCGCCGCCATCAGCCACGATCCCGCCGCGCCCGACTTTGCCAACACCATCACGGCGCTGGAGCGCTCCGGCAAGCTGCTGAACAAGGTCTCGGCCGTGTTCTACGACCTGGTGTCGGCGCACTCCAATCCGGCGATCCTGGAGATCGACAAGGAGGTGTCGCTCCGGATGGCGCGGCACTGGAATCCGATAATGATGAACGCCGTGCTGTTCGGCCGCATCGCGCTGCTGCACGACAATCGCGCGACGCTGAACCTCACCGGCGAGGAGATCCGGCTCCTGGAGCGGACCTACACCCGCTTCCACCGCGCCGGCGCCGGCCTCTCGGACGAGGCCAAGACGCGGATGGCCGAGATCAACGAGCGGCTGGCCCACCTTGGCACAAGTTTCAGCCACCATTTGCTCGGCGACGAGCAGGACTGGGTTCTGGAGCTCTCGGAAGCCGACTGCGCCGGGCTGTCTGATTCGTTTGTCGCCGCCGCCAGGGCCGCGGCTGAAGAACGCGGGTTGTCCGGCAAGACGATCATGACGCTGTCGCGCTCCTTCATCGAGCAGTTCCTGAAGAGCTCGGCACGGCGGGACCTGCGCGAAAAGGTCTACAAGGCCTTCATCGCCCGCGGCGACAATGGCAACGCCAACGACAACAAGGCGATCATCGGCGAGATTCTGGCGCTGCGCGAAGAGAGCGCGAAGCTGCTGGGATTTGCGACCTTCGCCGCCTACCGGCTCGAGGACTCCATGGCAAAGACGCCGGAGGCCGTGCGGGGCCTGCTGGAGCGGGTCTGGAAGCCGGCGCGGGCGCGCGCGCTCGCCGATCGTGATGAGCTGCAGGCGCTGATCGCGGAAGAGGGCGGCAATTTCGCGCTCGCGCCCTGGGACTGGCGCTACTACGCCGAGAAGGTGCGCCAGCGCAAAGCCGATTTCGACGACGACGCGATCAAGCCCTATCTGGCGCTGGACCGCATGATCGAGGCCGCCTTCGACTGCGCCACCCGCCTGTTCGGAGTGACCTTCGCCGAGCGCAAGGACATCCCGGTTTGGCATCCCGACGTTCGGGTCTGGGAAGTCCGGGACAGAAGCGGCGTTCACAAGGCGCTGTTCTACGGCGACTACTTCGCCCGGCCCTCGAAGCGCTCGGGGGCCTGGATGACCTCGCTGCGCGACCAGCAGAAGCTCGACGGCGCGATCGCGCCGCTGGTCATCAACGTCTGCAATTTCGCCAAGGGCGCGGACGGCGAGCCGGCGCTGCTCTCGCCCGACGACGCCCGCACCCTGTTCCACGAGTTCGGCCATGGCCTGCACGGGATGCTCTCCAACGTGACCTATCCCTCGCTGTCGGGAACATCGGTGTTCACCGATTTCGTCGAGCTGCCGTCTCAGCTCTACGAGCACTGGCAGGAGCGTCCCGAGGTGCTGCAGCGCTTCGCGCGGCACTACCAGACCGGCGAGCCGCTGCCGGAGGACCTGCTCAGGCGCTTCCTCGCCGCGCGCAAGTTCAACCAGGGTTTCGCCACCGTGGAGTTCGTCTCTTCTGCGCTGCTCGATCTCGAATTCCATACCCAGCCGGCCGCCGCCAGCCGCGACGTTGACGCCTTCGAGAAGGCCGAGCTCGCCAGGATCGGCATGCCCGAGGAGATCGCGCTGCGCCACCGGCCGACCCAGTTCGGCCACATCTTCTCCGGCGACCACTATGCGTCCGGCTATTACAGCTACATGTGGTCGGAGGTGATGGACGCCGACGCCTTCGGCGCCTTCGAGGAGGCCGGCAACATCTTCGATCCGGCCACCGCCAAGCGCCTGCATGACGACATCTATTCCAGTGGCGGCTCGGTCGACCCCGAAGCCGCCTATGTCGCCTTCCGCGGTCGCGAGCCGGAGCCCGACGCGCTCTTGCGCCGGCGCGGTCTCCTTGAAGAGCCGAAGGCGGCCTGACGTGAAGATTGCCCGCCGCGTGGCCGTGCTGTTGCTGCTGCTCTGTGGAGCGACGGCGGCACAGGCTCATCCGCATGTCTGGATCATTTCGGTGAGCGAACTCCTCTACGCGCCTGACGGCACGCTCACGGGCGTGCGTCATGCCTGGACCTTCGACGACATGTTCTCGACCTACGCGCTGCAGGGCATCGAGACCAAAAAGAAGGGCGTCTACACCCGAGAGGAATTGGCGCCGCTGGCCCAGACCAATGCCGAGTCGCTGAAGGAGTTTGCTTACTTCACCTTCGCCAAAGCCGACGGCAAGAAGGAGAAGTTCGAGGATCCGATCGACTATTTCCTCGATTACAGCAACGGCCTGCTCACGCTGCACTTCACCTTGCCGGTGAAGACGCCGTTCAGGGCAAAGCAGCTCGTGCTCGACGTGTTCGACCGCTCCTTCTTCATCGACTTCAAGATGGCGGACAAGGACCCGGTCAAGCTGACCGGCGCGCCCGAGGGTTGCAAGATGCAGTTGCAGCGGCCCAATGACGGCTCGGCCAATGCGCAGGCGCTGAACGAGCAGACTTTTGCCGACGGCGGCGCCAACGCCAATTTCGGCATGATGTTCGCCAACAAGATCACGGTGGATTGCCCGTGAGGCGCGCCCTGGTAGTCGCGCGCTTGCTGGCGGCTTGCGCGGCGCTGATCGCGGTTTTCGTCGCCGTCGATGGCGCGATGCATCTCGTGATGGCGCAGACGCCGTTCGGCGGGCCGCGGCCGGTATCTGAGCCGCAGGTCGGCGGCTTCGTAGGATGGCTGCTGGCAAAACAATCCGAGTTTTATCGCGAGATTTCCGCGACCATCCGCGCGGCGAAATCCGATGGCTCCGCGGTCTGGACCCTGCTCGCGATCTCCTTTGCCTACGGAATCTTCCATGCCGCCGGCCCCGGCCACGGCAAGGCGGTGATCTCGTCCTACCTCGTCGCCAATCAGGAGACGGCGTGGCGCGGCATCGTGCTGTCCTTTGCCTCGGCACTGATGCAGGCGCTGGTCGCGGTCGTCATCGTCGCGGTCGGCGCCTTGCTGTTGAACGTCACGGCGAAGACGATGTGCGGCGCCGAGAAGGCGATCGAGATCGCAAGCTATGCCTTGATAGCGCTGTTTGGCGCGAGGCTGGTCTGGACCAAGGGCGGCGCCTTCATCGGTGCGTTGCAGGCGGGGCGGCCGCAGCCCGCGCTTGTTGCCGCCGCGCACCGCAATCATCACGACCATCACCACAGTCATGACCACCACGACGATCATGACCACGTCCATGACGAGCATTGCGGCCACTCGCATGGGCCGATGCCGGACGAACTGGCCGGACCCGGCGGCTGGCGGCGCGGGTTGGCCGCGATCCTCACCGTCGGCATCCGGCCATGCTCGGGCGCGATCCTGGTGCTGGTGTTTGCGTTGGCGCAAGGCCTGTTCTGGGCCGGTATTGCCGCGACCTTCGTGATGGGGCTGGGGACCGCGATCACGGTTGCGACCATCGCGGTCATTGCGGTGTTCGCCAAGGACGTCGCGCGTCGCCTGAGCGAGGGCCGCAATGGTAGCGGCGCGTTGATCATGCGCGGCATCGAATTCGGCGCGGCCGGGCTGGTGCTGCTGTTCGGAGCGGGGCTGCTGTTCGGCTATGTCGCGGCCGAGCGAACGACGTGCCTTTGACGGCTAGTGGAGCGGATTTGACGTTCGCTCCCCATGGGCTGCGGG
Organism: uncultured Alphaproteobacteria bacterium; assembly: GCA_963732085.1. Lineage (GTDB taxonomy): Bacteria > Pseudomonadota > Alphaproteobacteria > Rhizobiales > Xanthobacteraceae > Bradyrhizobium. The sequence continues at coordinate 76,175 of CAVSYJ010000008.1, forward strand.
CTCGTAAGCGAACGTCAAATCCAAAGCTCCACTAGAATCATTATTTTGCTAGTGGTCCTTGATTCCAACATTCGCAAAACGCCCGCTGCAAAGGGATGCGAATGTTGGAATCTCGACCACTAGCCTGCCAGCCACTGCCGCAGCAGCGGCAGGAAGAAGATCGCGACATTGATGACGAAGCCGACGTTCCAGAGGATCGACCGCAGCCGCGGGCGGTTGCCGATATAGGTCAGCACATAGGCGACGCGCACGATCACGAACAGCACCGCGAGCTCGTTGATCAGGTTCTGCGGCGCCCCGCGGAATTCGGCGAGCAGCACGGCCGCGGCAAAGAACGGAAAGACCTCGATGCCGTTCTGATGCGCGCCCAGTGCGCGGGAGCGCAGCGCATCTTCGTAGAAAGCGGGATCGCGCGGCTTGGAATTGTCGTACTTGCGGGAGCTGAACCATTTGACCGGCACGATGGTCAACAGATAGATCGCCACCACCCCGAAAATACAGAACTCGGCGACCGTCATGCTGCTTTTCTCCGCGCTTGGCTGCGACAGTAGCGAAACCGGGCCCGCCTTGACAAGGATGGTACGGCGCGCGAAGGCACTGGCCGTATGACCATGGCCGATCCCATTTCTGACAAGGCCGCCGCGCCGCCGTCGCACGTCGGCGTGCTCCTGGTCAATCTCGGCACGCCCGACACGGCGGACGCCAAAGGCGTCCGCGTCTACCTGAAGGAATTCCTGTCCGATCCCAGGGTGATCGAGAACCAGGGTCCCGTCTGGCAGCTGATTCTCAACGGCTTCATCCTGCGCACCCGCCCGCGCATCAAGGCGCGCGACTATCGCAAGATCTGGAACACGGAGCGCAACGAGTCGCCGCTGAAGACCATCACGCGCGCGCAGGCCGAGAAGCTTGGGCGCGGCATCGCCGATCACGAGCATGTCGAGGTCGGCTGGGCGATGCGCTACGGCAATCCATCGATCCGCGCGGGCGATCGAGTCGCTGATGAAGCGCGGCTGCGACCGGCTGCTGGTGGTGCCGCTCTATCCGCAATATTCGGCGGCGACCTCGGCGACCGTCTGCGACGAAGTGTTTCGCGTGCTGGCCTCGCATGCGCGCGCAGCCGACCTTGCGGGTGAGCCCGCCTTATTATGACGACCCCAACTATATCGAAGCGCTCGCGGCCTCGATCGACGCGCATCTCGCCTCGCTGCCGTTCAAGCCGGAGCTGATCGTCGCCTCCTTTCACGGCATGCCGAAAGCGTATGTCGACAAGGGCGATCCCTATCAGGCGCAATGCATCGCCACGACGGAGGCGCTGCGCAAGCGCCTCGGGCTCGACGCCGGGAGGCTGCTCCTGACTTTCCAGTCGCGCTTCGGCTATGCCGAGTGGCTGCAGCCCTACACCGACGCGACGATGGCGAAGCTTGCGAAAGACGGCGTGAAGCGCATCGCGGTGGTGATGCCGGGCTTCGCCGCCGATTGCCTGGAAACGCTGGAGGAGATCGCGCAGGAGAATGCCGAGATCTTCAAACACAATGGCGGCGAGGAGTTTTCCGCGATTCCCTGTCTCAATGACAGCGATGAAGGCATGGATGTGATCCGCCAGCTCGTGCTGCGCGAGCTGCAGGGATGGATTTAAGAATCGTGGATATGAAGATGCAGTTGCTTCCATACCGCTGATGCACCGCAGCGGTGAGTTGCCATTCATTCGCAAACGCAAGGGACACGGCAACGTGAATCGCGCGCTTTCTCCAAATCGGCAAGCCACTTGCGTGGTTAAGGACGCCACACATCTGGCAAAGCTCAAAACTCGTATATAGCTATTTGCGCGTAGAACAGCCGGATGAACCGGCGCGCCATCCCTGCCGACATAACGAGGCGGCAATCGTGAGAGACGTTTGGCGATGAATTTCGCGCGGGCATTTCCATGTCCCGCCTTGGAGGAACTATGTCCGGCTTTGACATCTTTGCAATCGTTCTTGTTTTGCTCGTCATCGTCACCTTGCTGGCCGGCGTGAAGACCGTGCCGCAGGGCTTTGACTGGACCATCGAGCGGTTCGGCAAATACACCCAGACGCTGTCGCCTGGCTTGAACCTGATCGTGCCCTTCTTCGACCGCGTCGGGCGCAAGATGAACATGATGGAGCAGGTGATCAGCATTCCCGAGCAGGAGGTGATCACCAAGGACAACGCCACGGTCACGGTCGACGGCGTCGCCTTCTTCCAGGTGTTCGACGCCGCCAAGGCGAGCTACGAGGTCGCCAATCTCAACCAGGCGATCATCGTGCTGACCATGACCAATATCCGTTCGGTGATGGGGGCGATGGACCTCGATCAGGTGTTGTCGCATCGCGACGAGATCAACGAGCGGCTGCTCCGCGTGGTCGACGCCGCGGTGTCGCCGTGGGGGTTGAAGGTCAACCGCATCGAGATCAAGGACATCGTGCCGCCGGCCGACCTCGTCGAGGCGATGGGCCGGCAGATGAAGGCCGAGCGCGTCAAGCGCGCCGACATCCTGCAGGCCGAAGGTCAGCGGCAGTCGGAAATCCTGCGCGCCGAGGGCGCCAAGCAGGGCCAGATCTTGCAGGCCGAAGGCCGCAAGGAGGCCGCCTTCCGCGACGCCGAGGCGCGCGAGCGTTCGGCCGAAGCCGAAGCCAAGGCGACGCAGATGGTGTCGGAGGCGATCGCCAAGGGCGACGTCGCGGCGCTGAACTATTTCATCGCCGACAAATACATCAAGGCGTTCGGCGGCTTTGCCGACGCGCCGAACCAGAAGATCATCATGCTGCCGATCGAAGCCGTCAGCTTGCTGGGTTCGCTGGCCGGCATCGGCGAGATCGCGAAGGCGACGTTCGGCGAAAGCGCGCTGTCGGCGCAGGCCGCCGCGCGCCGCACCACCTCGGTGCCGACGACGGGGCCGACCCCGCCGCCGGTGACGCCGTAACAGATTTATTGAATCGATGATCGTTGCCGCACACTCGATAACCTCTCCCGCGGGGGAGAGGTGAAGACTAGCAAGAGGTCGTGTCATGGCCGAGATGTTCACCACGCTGGGAACCTGGAACTGGCTGATCTTCGGGTTCATCCTGATGGCGCTGGAATTGATCGCGCCGGGCGTCTTCCTGTTCTGGCTGGGACTGGCGGCGCTGCTGGTCGGGCTGGTGTCGTTTGCCGTCGCACCGTCCTGGCAGACGCAGCTCCTGATGTTCGCGGTGTTCGCCGCAGTCGCCGTGCCGGTCTGGCGGCGGCTGGCGAAGAGCAACAGCACCGCCAGCGTCAGCAACCCGTTCCTCAACAAGCGCGCCGACGCGCTGGTCGGCCGCGTCTTCACGCTGGAGAAGCCGATCATCGACGGCTCCGGCACGGTGCGGATCGACGACACCATCTGGCGCGTCGCCGGTCCCGATACGCCGGCCGGCAGCCGGGTGAAAATCGTGCACGCCGATGGTGCGAACCTGACGGTGGCCGCGGCGTAGCCTCTTCACCTCTCCCCGCGTGCGGGGAGAGGTCGCCGCGCCCGGCAGCGCACTTGCGCGCCTGTGCGCGGCGGGTGAGGGGGATTCTCCGTTGGCTGTGCTCGCGGAAGCTGCCCCTCACCCCAACCCTCTCCCCGTAAGAACGGGGAGAGGGAGAATGACCACCGCGTCTGCTTCGTCAACTGCGTCCGCTCCACCTCTCCGCAAAGCGATACAGCGGCATCACCTGCGCCGACAGCTCCCGCCCCAGCGGCGTGAGCGCATAGCCGCCGGCTTCGCCGAGCGCGACGAAGCCCGCCTCGCGCAACTCCTTCAGCCGCTCGTTCAGCACCGTCGGCGAGGCCTCGTCGCAGGCGGTGCGCAGCGCGCGCGAGGTCAGTAGGCGATCCTCGCGCAGCTCCCAGACGATGCGAAGCGTCCAGCGCCGGCCCAGCAAATCCAGCAGCGCCATCACCGGCCGCCCGGTGCGCGAGCCGCGAACCCCGCGTTTTGTCATGGCTGCAGCCCTTTTCGGCATTGCCGGCTCCTTGCAGATCGCTACGGAATATGTAGCATGACGCTACGGATATTGTAGCACGGGAGTTCGCCATGTCACGCATCGCTCCGCTCGAGCCGCCCTATGCGCCCGAAACCAGAGACATCTTCGACCGCATCATGCGCGGCGCGCCGCCCTTGATGCTGTTCCGCGTGATGGCGCGCCAGAAGCGGGCCTGGGACAAGTTTCGCGCCGGCAGCCTGCTCGACCCCGGTCCGCTGTCCTTGCGGGAGCGCGAGATCGTGATCGACCGCACCTGCGCGCTGAACACATGCGAATATGAATGGGGCGTGCATGTCGCGATCTTCGCGAAACCCGCCCATCTCACCGATGAAGAGGTCCGCGCCACCGTGCATGGCGGTGCCGATGCGCCGTGCTGGTCCGAAGCCGAACAGGCCATGATCGCGGCGGTCGACGCGCTGCATCACCGCGCGACCCTCAGCGATGCCGAGTTCGCGGCGCTGGCGGCGCATTACGACGAGGCGAAGATCTTCGAGATCATCCTGCTGTGCGGCTTCTATCGCACGGTGTCGTATCTGGCGAATGGGCTGAAACTGCCGTTGGAGGAAATGGGAGCGAGGTTTCCGGTCTGATCGTCATTGTGACGCGTAGCCCGGGTGAGCGAAGCGACACCCGGGTCCCCGCATATCGCTGCGCTCATGCGGGCTACTGGATTGCTTCGCTTCGCTCGCAATGACGAAGTTCAGGCCACGCCCGCCCGCAGCAGATCGTGCAGATGAATGATCCCGACCGGCTTGCCGGAATCGGTGACGACAAGCGTGGTGATCTTGGAGGAATTGAGCAGCTCCAGCGCTTCGCTGGCGAGCGAATCGCGCGCGATGGTCCTGGGATTGCGCGTCATGATCTCGTCGACCGTGGCCGACTCCAAATCGGGGCGCATCTTTCGGCGCAGATCGCCGTCGGTGATGATGCCCGCGATGAGCCCCCGCGCATCGACAATGGCGACGCAGCCGAATCCCTTGGCCGACATCTCGGCCAGCGCGTCGGACATCCTTGTGCCGAGCGGTTTCAGCGGCAACTCGTCGCCGGTGTGCATCAGGTCGGAGGTATGCTTGAGCATCGCGCCCAATTTGCCGCCGGGATGGAAGTTCGCGAATTCCAGCGCGGTGAAGCCGCGGCTTTCCAAGAGCGCGATCGCGAGCGCATCGCCGATCGCGGCCTGCATCAAGGTCGATGTGGTCGGCGCCAGATTATGCGGGCAGGCCTCGCGCGCCTTCGGCAGCTCCAGCACGATTCGCGCAGCCGCGCCCAGCGAGGACTGCGCGTTCGACGTCAGCGCGATCATCGGGATCGCAAAGCGCGCGGAATAATTGACGAGGTTCTTCATCTCCGGCTGCTCGCCGGACCACGACAGCGCGACGATGACGTCGTCCTGCGTGATCATGCCGAGATCGCCATGGCTCGCTTCGGCCGCGTGCACGAAGAAGGCCGGCGTGCCGGTCGAGGCCAAGGTCGCGGCGAACTTGCGCGCGACATGGCCCGATTTGCCGAGCCCGGTGACGATGACGCGGCCCTTGGCCTGGCGGATCAGCTCGACCGCCCCGGAAAACGCCGCGCCGAGCGCGCCCTGCAGCGCGGCGGCGAGCGCCGCGATGCCGGCGCTGCCGGTCTCGAGCGTGCGCAGCGCCGACTTTATCGCCGCGTTCGCGTCCTTGCCGGATGATGGGCTCATCAGCGGGTGTTGGCTTGCCATGAAAGTTCCAGAAGGGCGCGTGGTGCCCGCGCGCCTGCTTAGCATGAAGTGAGGAGAGCGAGGGACCTCGCCCGCCGTCCTCAACGGCTCGTTAACCATAATTGTTTTAACTCCATTAACGACCTTTTCCGCCGCGCGCCAGCTTTGGCGAGCGGCGGAGGCGGTCGGCGAAAGTGATGATTTCGTTGGAGTTTTTCCATCGTGGGGACGGGTCCAGGCCGGAGCCGGACAAAGCGCGCTTTTGTTTTGCGCGCCGCTTTCGGCTGCCTGTCGCTGATCCTCATCGCGGAACCCGCCGCCGCGCAAAACCTCGGCGACGGCCTGCTCAATCCCAAGATCGGCGGTTTCATCTCGCCGCAGGATCTGCCGGGACGCAAGCTCAGCGCGGCCGCGATCGACTCGCCGCCGGCTCCGCCCGCGCCGCCGTCGCCGCCCGATCCCAACGATCCGCGCCCGCGCAATCGCGAACGGCCTGCGGAGTCGCGTATCGGCAAGGTGCCGACCTACGGCCTGCCTGCCGCCAGCGGCGCGAAAGAGGCCGGCTACAACTCGCTCAATCGCAAGCGTCAACTTCCGAAATATTATCCGGCGCAGGCCAGGCCGAAGAAGCCCGCGGGTCCCGGCTCGCAGCCGCCGAAAGAGCCGCCGAAAAATTTCGCCGGCCAGCAGCGCCTCTCGGTGCCGCCGTCGGAGAGCGCCAACAAGCAGCCGCTGCCGCCCGGCATGGCCGACAACGTGCCGGGCCAGCCGGTGCGCCGGCGCATGACGCGCGACGACGATCCGTTCGGCGCGGTCGGCGATTATGCCGGCAGCTTCCTGGTCAAGTCGGCGCTCGAAGTCTCCGGCGGCTACGACACCAATCCCGGCCGCATCTTCGAGCCGCACGGCCTGCCGGCTTACGTGATCGCGCCGGAGTTTCTCGCGGTCTCGAACTGGGAGCGCCACGCGCTGGTCGCGGATTTGCGCGGCTCGTTCACCGGCTATGGCGGCACGCTGCCGGCGCTGGTCGACGGCGGCCAGATCAATCCGGCGCCGACCAATGTCGACCGGCCGGATTTCACCGGCCATGTCGACGGCCGCCTCGACGTCACCCATGATTTCGATCTCACCGGGGAAGCGCGGCTGCGCGTCGCCACCGACAATCCGGGCAGCCCGAACATCCAGGCGGGACTGGCGCGCTACCCGATCTACGCCACCTATGGCGGCACCTTCGGCTTCGACCAGCACTTCAACCGCCTGCAGGTGTCCGCCGGCGGCACCGTCGACCGCACCGACTACCAGAACTCCAAGCTGACCGACGGCTCGTTTGCCTCGAACGACGACCGCAACTTCACCCAGTATGGCGGCGTCGGGCGCGTCTCCTACGAGGTGCTGCCGGGGCTGAAGCCGTTCGTCGAAGCCGAGGGCGACACCCGCGTGCACGATTTGCAGTTCGACCGCAGCGGGTTTGCGCGCGACTCCAACGGCGGCTATGCCAAGGCCGGCTCGTCCTTCGAGTTCACGCGGCTCCTGACCGGCGAGGTCGCGGTCGGCTGGGCGGAGCGCAGCTATATCGATCCCAGGCTCAACCGGCTGCAGGGCCTGCTCACCTCGGGCTCGCTGATCTGGACCGTGACGCCGCTCACCACCGCGAAGTTCATCACCGACACCCAGATCACCGAGACCACGCTGCCGCTGACCTCCGGCGTGCTGGTGCACACCTACGCTTTCGAAGTCGATCACGACTTCCGCCGCTGGCTCACCGCGATCGGCAAGTTCACCTACGGCACCTACGATTACCAGGGCAACAATCCGCAGGGACAAGACCTACTCGGTCGAGGGCGATCTGATCTACAAGATGACGCGCAATCTCTGGATCAAGGGCTCGCTGCGCCACGACATCCTCGATTCCAACGTGCCGTTCTCGAGCTCGCAGGCGACCGTGGTGATGCTGGGCGTGCGGTTGCAGAACTGACGATCGTCATGGCCGGGCTTGACCCGGCCATCCACGACTTACTTGCTGTGCCTGCGCCTTAAGACGTGGATGCCCGGGCCTTCGCCTCGCCGAAGCGCTCGGCCGCGCAGGCGGGACAAGCCCGGGCATGACGAACTAGGGGCAACCGTGCACGGCGGTAGCATCGCATCAGATTCAATTATCAAAAAGCAATCTCGTCATTGCGAGCGAAGCGAAGCAATCCAGAAATCGCGCCGCGTTGAAGGTCTGGATTGCTTCGTCGCTTCGCGCTCCTCGCAATGACGAGGAGACGCACTCCCTCGTTCTCGCGGCGCGATAACGTCCGGGTCTTGCGAGAAGCACGTCCTCTAAAAAGTAGAGGGCGCAGGGAATGCCGGGCGCTGGCCGCACCCGCAGGCTCGTGGGCTGAAAAGAAAAGGTGCCCACAAGATAGACAGGTAAAGCCGAAACGATCCGGCACTCCCTGCGCAATGGTTTACGGCTGCTCCACGCTCTCCCCGGAGTACCGGGCTTGTTAGCCTCCGTCCGCCGGGGCTTTCGGCCGAAGGCCGAAACGCATCTCGGGTTGACCCCAGCGTCGGGGGGACAGGACCACGCGGCTTGACCGTACGCACCACATCGCAAGTCTGACGATATGATACGTCCATCGCATCCCGCACCAACAAATCATGACGACCGCGAATCGCCCCTCTTGCGGGCGGGATGACTTATGAATAGCAGAATTTCTGGAAAATGGAAGAGAAATTTTAAGAAAGTTCGTCGAATCCGCATCAAACCCATTGAATTGACAATGGATTTCTAGTGGCGTCACGTCACTATCGACTATGTGCCAAGGCGATGCGCTGTCTACGCTAATGCTAGAGCGCCCGCCATACGTGCAGAACAATCGTCCGTCGGTACGAGGTATTCGCAGCGGCTTGAATACTTGGGCAATGAGGTCACTCACTGAATACATTCTCCGGAGGACGATAGCACCGCCAGAAATCCTGACCAGCAATTCAAGGTGTACGTTGCCGCAGCCAATTTCAAGCAATCCGAATAGGCCGAAGTCGCGACACAAATTCGTCGGCCGATTGTGATGGTCGTTGGATGAGACCTGCGCGTGGATCGATCACTCTATGTAGCCTGAACAACATGCAGCTCGCTTCATCTAGCTTGTAGAAGGCCGGCAAAGTCGGTACACCGAAATCCCAAGGCGCAATAGCTAATGCAAATTGTCCTTCGTCAAGAACACTTCACGCCCTCGCTTTAAGTCGAACCAAGTGGAGACCGATCCGGATACTTGTGGTGGGCACCTCGATACCGTAACCGCTGCTCGAAGCGACGTATTTTGACCATCGTGAGCATCACGCGCTCGATGAAAACCTCGAGGTCTCCATGGTCGTACGGTTCAGGGCATGAGGTGGTGGGCTTGAATAGATCGTAGCCAATTCAAATTCTCAGGTGCGTACTGCCGACCGCCTTAGCATCATTGTGCAATCGACGAATCGACGAGCATCAAGTGACTTTGATATCTGGAGTATAGAGCGACGACTGCGTCCACGCGAAGCTGTACTTTAGGCATGAGCGCAGTCGAGCAGCGTGTGAGCGCGCGATTCCGGGACATCGATAATGCCGATTCGATGTCAGCGCGGTTGCGAGCGCCGCCTGAGAGGAAGCCAGCTCGTCCAACGGGATAAATGTGCGCTCGCGCCTGATTGTTCTTCGGTGCGCATTGAGCCACATGTATGCGATGTGTCCGCGGAAGGTCTGTATGCGTACTATTCCGAGCGTCACGAGCATATAGCCAGCCTTTCTGCGCTCGAGCCGCCGCACCATCGTTTTTGGTGATCGAGACTCATGTCTCCGCGAAATGCGAATGGGCTCGCCGGCAGCGACGAGGCGACCATAAGCGCTGGTTATGGCTTTGAGACGCCGAGTCCATCCACGCGCGTGCAAAGCTTGCACCGGGATTCGACGTCTCCGTTGTCGGACCAGAGCGCGGGATCACGAAGAAGCAGCCTGTCTGCGCGCGCTCGTAGAGCACTGCGGTAGCCTCAACACCGATTAAGTTCTTACATTGTTCCCTCGCAGATGACTACAGTCGCGCCGTGGCGAGTCGCCAATGCTCTCGGCGATACGCCGGCCGCGCTTCGAAGCCGCGCACTGACGCGCTCGGTTACAAGAGTTCGTGCTGAGCGAGACCCGCCGGTTGCCGAAGCATGTATATGATTGTGCTCGCGCTTGCTATTGTGGCTTCTCGCTGAGTGGTGGGCGGTGCTGCGACCGGAGTGGCCTTTGCTGCCCGTCTTCGCTGGCACCAAGCCTGGATCGCGATTAGTCCCGACCGGCGAGCCAATCGCAAACATGCCTGGTTCCGGCTTCAGCAAGCGGATCTTCTTTAGAGGGGCGTGAGTTCTGCATGCGATGACAGCGCCGTCTCGACGTCCGCTACTTCGGAAGGCCGAACTTCGGCCTGGATCACGGCTACGCAATAGCGCACCGGGTTGGCGCGTTAAGACTTTCTCGGCGCTCTGCCGCTGTGCGTAATGCCTGATGTCACCTCTGTTGTCAAGGCTCTAAGCTGAGCGTTGTGGACGCGTGAGCACAGGCTTCGCCGCAGCGAGGGGCGCTTACCCTTCACAGGCCAACGGCTTTGGACAGCTTTATCTCTAGCATAACTCGTCGTTCCGCCATCGGAAAAATTGCGCTCGCGTCATTGTTGTGTGCGAGCGCCCGGCCTCGCGGATCGCCCGAGCAGAGCACGACCTGCGCCGAAACGGCGGTTGCCGCCACCCGACAACACGCCGGCCGCGGTCCTTCGCATTCCTCGCTCACCTGCGTGACAATGCCGCCCCCGCCTCAAGACTAGTTGTGCCGCACTGGGCAAATTGCCACACTCTCACCAAGACTGAGCCGGCCGGGGCAGACCACGCGAACCGGGCCGGTCGCCAAAGGGACGGGAATGCCACCGCGCGGTGCGAACGCGCGAAGGAGCCGAACGATGGCGATCACGACCATGATCGACAGCCCGGCCGCGGCCAGGAGCGCCACGCTTCCTGCGCGGCGGCGTGGCACGTTTGGCGCGGACAAACTCTGGGCGTTGGCCTTTGTCACCCCCTATGTCGCGATATTCGTGGCCTTCGTCATCTACCCGATCGGCTATGGGTTGTGGCTGGGCAGCGACCCGGCCAGCTATCGCGCGCTGTTTGCCGATCCGGTCTATCCGCGCACGGTGATGAACACGCTGGTCTATCTGCTGTTCGGCGTGAACCTGAAATTGCTGCTGGCGCTGTTGCTGTCGGGCTTTTTCATGCGCAAGGGCTGGTGGACGAAGTTCCTGCTGCTGCTCTTCATGCTGCCCTGGGCGATGCCGGCGCTGTCCAGCTATCTCTCCATCAACTGGATGCTGAACGGGCAATGGGGACTGATCAACAATTTGATCTGGCAGGTGGCGCAGGTGGATGGTCCGCCCTGGCTCGACAATTCCGCCTTCGCGTTGGGTTCGGTCATCTATGGCCATATCTGGAAATGGCTGCCGTTCTGGACCCTGATCTTCCTCGCCGGGCGCATGGCCGTTCCGGTCGAACTGTATGAGGCCGCGGATGTCGATGGCGCCAGCCTGATCCAGAAATTCACGCATGTGACCCTGCCGCTGATGGCGGGGATGTACCTGGTCTGCACCATGCTCTCGACCATCTGGGCGCTGGGTGATTTCAACGCCGTGCGCTTCATCTCCGGCGGCGGGCCGGCGCTGTCGACCCATGTGCTCGCGACCCTGGGGATCCGCAACGCGTTCGAACTTGGCGATCCCAAACTGGGCATGGCGACGGTGCTCACCGCGCTGCCGTTATTGATCCCGCTGGCGATCCTGCTGATGCGCCAGTTGCGGCGCAGCGAGGTCACGATATGAGCGCACGACGCCGGGCCCGCCCGATCGATCGCATTGGCGTGACGTTGCTGTCGGCGGTGCTGCTGGTCTGGACGTTGCTGCCGATCTACAACATCATCCGCGTCTCCATGCAGGAAAAGGAGGAAGTGCTCTCGACCTCCGTCTACCCGATCGCGCCCAGCACGCATGCGTTCAGCGTCGTGTTCCACCAGGCCTTCTGGCTGCTGGAGACATTCTGGAACCAGATGGCCAACAGTTTCTTCATCGGTGTCGCCGTCGCGCTGGTGGTCCTGACCGTCGGGTCCCTGACCAGCTTCACCATCAGCCGGATGCGCATCCGCAGCGGCTGGATGCTGACCAATGCGGCGCTGTTGACCTATGTGATCCCGCTGTCGTTCCTGGCCATCCCTTTCTACGGCATCATGGGCAAATATGGCCTGACCAACAATCCGCTCTCGGTGATCGCCGTCGAAGTGACCTTCGCCACGCCCTATGCGATTTTCATTTTCCAGCAATACGGCGCCTCGATCCCGCTCGAACTGGATGAGGCGGCGCGCATCGATGGCGCCTCGCCGCCGCAGATTTTCTTCCGCATCTATCTGCCGCTGATGGCCCCCGCTCTGGTGGCGATCGGCACCTATGCGCTGCTGCTGTCATGGAACGAATATCTCTATGCGTTCCTGCTGCTGTCGGGCGGCAAGGTCGTCACCGTGCCGGTGACACTCGGCAAATTCCTGGTGGGAGACGAGGCGCCCTGGAATTACCTGATGGCGGCGGCCATCATCTACGCCATTCCGCCCTTGCTGATTTACTACGGTTTCCGCCGCAAGATGAGCGGCGGTCTGACCATGGGCGGGGTCAAGGGTTGAACGCGGCCTAGAAGCGAAGCGAAATGAAAAATGATGGAATTTTCGTCATGGCCGGGCATTGAGCCGGGCATCCACGTCTTTCTTCGCGATTGAGAAGGAAGACGTGGATGCCCGGCGGAGACAAGTACGCAGTCCGGGCAAGTTGACCGGGCCGAGCATGAGGCTTGAAGGACGTCGGGGGAGAAACGAGATGAAGCTCATTTCACGGCGGCTGGTCTTGGGCGGCGTGGGCGCCGCGGTCGCGGCGGGCGTTGGCCTGATGCCGCGCCGCGCGAAGGCAGCAGGCGAACTCACGGTCTGGTGGACCCAGGGTTTCTACAAGGCCGAAAACGATGCCGTGATCGCCTGGATGGCGGACTGGGAAAAGCGCAACAACACCAAAGTCAATCTGACCATCATGAACGGGCCGGATGTGATCACCAAGCTGATCGCCGCCATGCAGGTCGGCGACGTGCCTGACGTGGTGCACACCGTCACCGGCGACCGCTTCCTGGTGCCGCGCGCGGCATGGAACGATCAGCTGGAGGATGTCTCCGACGTCGTGGACTCCCAGAAGGCCGAGTTCATGGAAACCGCGCTGACCAGTGCGCGCCTCTATAACGCCAAGCAAAAGAAAAACTCTTATTACGCCGTGCCGACCAAGGCCTCTTCGCTGCTGAATGAGGTCTGGCTTCCGTTGATGGAGGAAGCCGGCTTTGCCGCGGCCGACATGCCGGCCACGCAGGACAAATTCTTCGATTTTTTCCAGATCGTGCAGGACAAGCTGCGCGCCAAGGGCAAGCGCATTTTCGGCCTCGGCTATTCGATGGCGACCAAGGAGGCGGATTCCGGCAATCTGTTCCACCAATTCCTGGTCGCCTATGGCGGCGTCGGCATCGTCACGCCGGATGGCAAGCTGAACATCGACGATCCCGCCGTGCGCAAGGCGGCGACCATTTCGCTGGAGCGGCTGACGACGCCATTCAAGAAAGGCTATGTGCCGCCGGGTGCGATCAACTGGGGCGATGTCGACAACAACAACGCGTTCTTCGCCCGACAGATCGTGATGACGCCCAACGCCACCATCTCCATTGCCGCGTCGCAGATGGACAAGCCCGATCTTTACTACAAGGAGATCATCACCCGCGGCGTCCCCATGGACAATGACGGCAAGCCGGTGCCGAGCGTGCTGGCGATTTCCCCCACCATCATCCCCAAGGGATCGAAGAATGTCGACGCCGCCAAGGCGTTGCTGCGCGAGTTCATCCAGCCGGCGAACATGAACGCCTATCTGAAGGAAACCCGCGCGCGCTATTTGCCGGTGATGGCCTCCATCGTGAAGAACGATCCGTACTGGACCGACCCGAAGGACCCGCATCGCCCGGTTGCGGTGGACATGGGGCTGATCAAGCCGACGGTGCCGTGGTGGATGTCCTACAACCCGGCCTATTCGAGTGTGACGTCCGAGCAGGTCTGGGCGCAGGCGGAAGCCAATATCACGCAGAACAACATGACCCCGGAGCAGGCCACCGAGGAAGCGGCCAAACGGATCAAGCAGCTGTTCGAGCAGTATCAGAAAT
>CAVSYJ010000009.1:0-211487 GCA_963732085.1 uncultured Alphaproteobacteria bacterium
CGCCGTAAAGCGTTTCGATCATCTCGAAATCGTCGTCCACCACCTTGAACTTCTTGCGCAGCCGCTTGATGTGGCTGTCGATGGTGCGGTCGTCGACATAGACCTGGTCGTCGTAGGCCGCGTCCATCAGCGCGTTGCGGCTCTTCACCACCCCGGGCCGGGTCGCGAGCGCCTGCAGGATCAGGAACTCGGTGACGGTCAAGGTCACCGGCTCGTTCTTCCAGGTGCAGGTGTGGCGCTCGGGGTCCATCCGGAGCAGGCCACGGTCGAGCGCCTTGGCGTCGTTCTCCTTTGGAGCCGCGGTCGGATCCTTGGGCTGCGAACGGCGCAGCACGGCCTTGACCCGCTCCACCAGCAGCCGCTGCGAGAACGGCTTGCGGATGAAATCGTCGGCGCCCATCTTGAGGCCGAACAATTCGTCGATTTCCTCATCCTTGGAGGTCAGGAAGATTACCGGCAGGTCGGACTTTTGCCGGAGCCGCCGCAGCGTCTCCATGCCGTCCATGCGCGGCATCTTGATGTCGAGGATGGCGAGATCGGGCTGGCTGGTGCGGAAGCCGTCAAGCGCGGAGGCACCATCCGTATAGGTCATGATGCGGTAGCCTTCGGCTTCCAGCGCGATCGAAACGGAGGTGAGAATGTTGCGGTCGTCGTCGACCAGGGCGATTGTGGGCATGAGCCTGCTTTCAGTTGTACGGTGGCTGAAACGGCGAGCATTCCGGTGATGCGCCGCATAACTGGGCTTCGGAAGAGGTCACCGAGCAATGCAAGCTGGGCTGAAGTGTGACCGAGTTCCGATAGAATGCCTGCACTCGTGGCGAAGCATCCGACCCTTCCAGGCGCCGGTTTAGCCGAAAAAAGGCCTGCTTAGCAATAGGATGGCAAGAGAATATCGATGCAGCCGACCGCCGATTTTAACCCTTCCGGACTGGCAAAATCCTTAACGCGCAGGAGCCGGCAGGGGGCTTTGGCGACCCTGATGACCGGAACCGGCGATCCCTATTGTTCACTAGTGAACATGGCGAGCCATCCGGACGGCTCGCCAATTCTGCTGATCTCGCGGCTCGCCGTGCACACCAAAAACCTGTTGGCGGATGATCGCGTCTCGCTGATGCTGGACGAACGTGCGCCCGGCGACCCGCTCGAAGGGGCGCGGATCATGGTGGCGGGCAGGGCGGTGGAAGCGGATGACGACGACCGCGCTCTTCTGCGCCGGCGCTATCTGGCCGCGCATCCTTCTGCGGAGGCTTTCGTCGATTTCAAGGATTTCTCCTTCTTCCGCATCCGCCCCACGGCTGCGCATCTCGTCGCCGGCTTCGGCCGCATCATCGACCTCAAGCCTGAGCAGTTTCTGACCGATGTCGGCGACGCCGCTTCGCTGCTGGAGGCCGAGCCAGGCGCCGTCGAGCATATGAATGAAGACCATCGCGAGGCCATGAACCTCTATGCGACGAAATTGCTCGGGGCCGAGAGCGCCGACTGGCGCTGCATCGGCTGCGATCCGGAGGGGCTCGATATGCAGGCCGGCACAGCAGCGCTGCGGCTGGAATTTCCAACGCGGGTCACGACGGCGGGTGATTTGCGCAAGATGTTGGTGAGATTGGCGGACGAGGCGCGGGCGAAGGCATGAGCCGCCGGTTGCGTTGAACGGATTGGCGTCGCTGCGGCGACCTACGGCTGGTCCTTGCGCATGAGAGTTTTGATGACATCCCGCAATCGTCTGGTGTTGATGCTGTGTCTGGCGCTCGCCGGCGCTGCCTTTGTCGGGACGCCCTCCTTTGCGCAAAGGTTTGTCCGCGCAGAGCGGCAAGATCATCCAGCTCAGCCGCGCCGGAAAATATGCCGAGGCGCTGCCGCTGGCGCAGGCCATGGTGGCGCAACTGGAGAAGGGCCCGCCCAACCGTGATCTCGCCGGCGCCATCAACAATCTCGCGCAGGTCTATGGCGACATGGGCCGCGATGCCGAGGCCGAGCCTCTCTACAAGCGCGCGCTCGCCATCATGGAGAAGTCGGCCGGTCTCGATTCCGCCGACATCGCGCCCGAGCTGAACAATCTTGCCGCGCTTTACGAGCGCCAGCTCCGCTATGCCGAGGCCGAGCCGCTGTTCAAGCGCGCGCTCGCGATCCGCGAAAAGGCGCTGGGCGCCAACCATCCTGATGTCGGGCAGTCGCTCAACAATCTCGCCACGCTCTATGAGCGGCAGGACCGCCACGCCGATTCTGAGCCGCTGTTCAAGCGGGCGCTCGCGATCTACCAGAAGATACCGGGCGCGGAGCCCGCGGTCGCGACGCTGCTCAACAATCTCGGCCAGGTCAACAAGGCCGAAGGCCGATACGCCGATGCCGAGCCGCCGATCAAGCAATCGCTCGCGATCCGCGAGAAGGTGCTCGGGCACGACCACGTTGATGTCGCGCGCTCCCTGAACAATCTCGCCGATCTCTATCAGCGGCAGGCTCGGTACGCCGACGCCGAGCCGATCTACAAGCGCGCGCTCGATATCCGCGAGCGACCGTCGGCCTCGATCATCCCGACACGGCGGCTTCCGTGAACAATCTCGCCTCGCTCTATCAGGCCGAAGGCCGCACCGCCGATGCGCTGCCGTTGGTGGAGCGGATGATGGCGGGCGGCCGCGCGCAGCTCCGCGTCGCGCTGCCGGTGCTGCTCGATGCGCAGAGGCAGCATGATGCCGCCGAGAAGGCCTTCGACGAGGCGCTCGATGTGATCCAGCGCGGCGCGCAGTCTTCCGCGGCGTCCGCCGTCAACAAGCTCGCGGTGCGGCTCGCTGCCGGCAGCGATCATCTCGCCGAACTGGTGCGCAGAGATCAGGACCTGGCGAGCGAAGCCGACAGGCTCGACAAGGCGATCATCGCGCGCTGTCTCAAGCAGGGCTCGACGCGCGATGCGGCCGCCGAGCAGGCCGCGATCGTCTCGCCGCCATTGCCACCCAACGCGCCGGGCTGCAAAAGACCTTGCCGACGGAATTTCCCGATTATGCGGCGCTGTCGAATCCGCTGCCGCTGAAGGCAAAGGAAATTCAGGCGCTGCTCTCGGGCGACGAAGCCATGGTGCTGTTCGCGCTCGCCGACCAGGAAAGCTACGTCGTTGGCGCTGACGCGCGACAGGTTCGATTGGAAGCGGATTCCGCTTGGCGCGGACGCGTTGTCGCAGAAGGTCGCCGCGTTTCGCCGCGGCCTCGATGTCGGCAAGGCCAGTGACGCTTCCGGCAAGACCGGACCTGTTCGATCTGGCGCTCGCGAACGAGCTCTATGTGGCGCTGCTTGGGCCGGTCGAAGCGCTGGTGAAGGACAAGCGCAGCCTGCTGGTCGTGCCGTCCGGCGCGCTGACCGCGCTGCCGTTCCATCTGCTGGTGACCGAAAAGCCGGCCGCCGCGATCCCCGACAAGCTCGAAGGCTATCGCGATGCGGCCTGGCTGCTGAAGCGGCAGGCGGTATCGGTGCTGCCTTCGGTGGCGAGCCTGAAGGCGCTGCGCGGCTTCACGCGCAAGGATCAGGCGGTCAAGCCGATGACCGGCTTTGGCGATCCGTCTTCAATCCGGCGCGAGGGCGGCGGCGAAAAAGCGCACGGCACCGCGCGCAGCGTGACCAGCGCCGCCTATACCGACTTCTGGCAGGGCGCCGGCGTCGATCGCGGCAAGCTGGCGCAGGCCTTGCCGCAGCTGCCGGACACCGCCGACGAATTGAACGCGGTGGCAAAGGACCTCGGCGCCGCCGCCGCCGACATTCATCTCGGCGGCGGACGCCAGCGAGACCACGGTGAAGCGTGCGCCGCTCGCCGATTATCGCATCGTCTATTTTGCGACCCATGGCCTCGTCGCCGGCGACATCAAGGGCGTGGCCGAGCCCTCGCTCGCGCTGAGCATGCCGAAGCAGCCGTCCGCGCTCGACGATGGCCTGCTGACCGCAAGCGAGGTGGCGCAGCTCAAGCTCAATGCCGATTGCGTGGTGCTGTCCGCCTGCAACACCATCGCCGGCGACAAGCCCGGCGCCGAGGCGCTCTCCGGATTGGCGCGCTCGTTCTTCTATGCCGGCGCCCGGGCGCTCTTGGTGTACGCATTGGGCGGTCGAATTCGGAAGCGGCCACGCGGCTCACCACTTCGACTTTCGATTTGCTCAAAACCGACCCGGAATCGGCCGTGCCGAGGCGCTGCGGCGGGCGATGCTGGCCTATCTCGACGACGCCTCCTCGCCGCGAAACGCCTATCCCGCGATCTGGGGGCCGTTTGCCCTGATCGGCGAGGGCGCGGCGCGGTAATGTTGCGACGCAGCATTGGCGCGGACGAGAATTCGCGGCTCATTGTCGCGATAAAGCGGCTCTCGCAAGGCTGCATCGCAGCAAGCCGTTGATCTACGTCAACCGCCATTTCCGAATAAACCAATTCCTGCTGGATCGGCTTGGCAAGGTGAGCGTTCATCAGTAATAGGTCGCCGGACCTAGGCTTCTGAGGCTATAATTACGGTCACCGCGAGAGAGTGCTGGACGGCATCTCTGCGCTTTCAGGATACGCGGGTTCGAGGAGGAGTTCTTCGTGCAAGAGACGGGCGTGCATAACGGTGCCTTCGGTGCCGACAAATTCGGCTTAAAAAATCTCAAGGGCGTGAACTGGAATTTCGGCGCGCCGCAGCTCTACGAGCATTCGCTTCGCGCCGGCGAAGCCGTGCGTCTCGGCCGATGGCGCGTTGTGTGCGGATACCGGTGTGTTCACCGGCCGCAGCCCGAAGGACAAGTTCACGGTCCGCGATGCCGCCACCGACAAGAACATGTGGTGGGCCGGCAACCAGTCGATCACGGCAGAGCAGTTCGAAGCGCTCTACCAGGACTTCATCAAGCATGCCGAAGGCATGACGCTGTTCGCGCAGGACCTCTATGGCGGCGCCGATCCGACCTTCCGCATCAAGACGCGCGTCTTCACCGAGCTCGCCTGGCATTCGCTGTTCATCCGCACGCTCCTGATCCGCCCCGAGGCGTCGGAGCTTGCGAGCTTCGTGCCGGAACTCACCATCATCGACCTGCCAAGTTTCCGCGCCGATCCCAAACGTCATGGCGTGCGCTCGGAGAACGTCGTCGCCATCGATTTCGCCCGCAAGATCGTCCTGATCGGCGGGTCTTATTATGCCGGCGAGATGAAGAAGAGCGTGTTCACCACGCTGAACTATTATCTGCCGGAAAAGGGCGTGATGCCGATGCACTGCTCGGCCAATGTCGGCCCCAACGGCGACACCGCGATCTTCTTCGGCCTGTCCGGCACCGGCAAGACCACGCTGTCGGCCGATCCGAAGCGCACGCTGATCGGCGACGACGAGCATGGCTGGGGCGCGGACGGCATCTTCAATTTCGAAGGCGGCTGCTACGCCAAGTGCATCAAGCTCTCGCAGGAAGCCGAGCCCGAGATCTATGCCGCGAGCAAGCGCTTCGGCGCGGTGCTGGAAAACGTCGTGCTCGACGAGCGCACCCGCGAGCCGGATTTCGACGACGGCTCCAAGACCGAGAACACCCGCTCGGCCTATCCGCTCGACTTCATCCCCAACGCCTCGCGCACCGGCCGCGCGCCGCATCCGAAGAATCTGGTGATGCTCGCCGCCGACGCCTTCGGCGTGATGCCGCCGATCGCCAAGCTGACGCCGGCGCAGGCGATGTACCACTTCCTGTCCGGCTACACCGCCAAGGTCGCGGGCACCGAGCGCGGCCTCGGCAACGAGCCGCAGCCGGAATTCTCGACCTGCTTCGGCTCGCCGTTCCTGCCGCGCGATCCCTCGCGTCTACGGCAACCTGCTGCGCGAGCTGATCGCCAAGCACAATGTCGATTGCTGGCTGGTCAACACCGGCTGGACCGGCGGCAAATACGGCACCGGCCGCCGCATGCCGATCAAGGTGACGCGCGCGCTGCTGACCGCGGCGCTCGACGGCTCGCTCCGCAACGCCGATTTCCGCACCGACCGATATTTCGGCTTCGCGGTGCCGACCTCGCTGCCCGGCGTCGAGCCGCACATCCTCGATCCGATCAAGACCTGGAAGGACAAGGCCGAGTTCGACAAGACGGCGCGCGCGCTGGTCGGCATGTTCCAGAAGAACTTTGCCAAGTTCGAGAGCGTGGTCGATGCCGACGTCCGCGCCGCCGCGCCGGAAGTGAAGATGGCGGCGGAGTGAGCCGCGTCAAGCGTCAATCCGCGGACTCGGAATTCAAAAGGGCGGCTCGATGAGCCGCCCTTTTTTTTCCATCGTTCGCCCCCGCCGATTTGGCGAGGCGTTTAACCTGCCATTAACCATCGCTGACCTGTAGTGGCGGCGACAATCCATCGCAGGAGCCCTTCGGCATGTCCGACCTCATGAGCGTCATCTGCGAATGCCTACGCGACCGCGCCGCTCACGCCGACCACCACCAAATACACCAATGTCGATCCCAAATCGTACGAAGGGAACCTGGCAGGGGACGTATTCGAACAACCAGCCGTTCAAGATCACGATTTCCGACGTCAACGGCTTCCGCGCCCAGGTCAAATATCAGAGCGGCGGGACCACGCAGTATCAGCAGGTGCTGATCGGCAATTCGTCGTTCCGCGTCGGCGACTCGAAATTCGTGCTGTCGGGAACCGGCAAGGCCGTGGTCTACAATGCCGTCACCAGTCCCACCACCGGCGACACCAGCCTGGTACAGGGCAACGCGACGCTCGGACTCGTAAGGCGCACACGTGCTCGGCGGCGAGTCGCATCAGGCTCACGCCTTGAAATAACGCCATCTGCGTCGTGGTCGCGATCAGCTTGCCGGACGGCGACCACAGCTCGCCGTTCTGGTCCTGATAGCTGCGGTTGAAAATCTTCGCATCGGCGCAGGCGAGCACATGGGTGATGTCCTCGGCGGCGAGATCTTCCGAACTGACGTGGAAATAGGTCGTCAGCGTCACCGTGCCGAACGGCACCAGCTCGCGCCGTGCATGAAACACGCGGCGCAAAAAACGCATCCGACATCGATACCAGCGACAGCATGTCGATCTTTCGCGGCACGCGATCGCCGATCCAGAATTTTGAATAGCGCGCTGGCCGGGCGTCGGCTTGCCGGCTCCGAAGTCCGGATCGCCCTCGACGAAGCGGAAATCATATTGCTTGACCCAGGGCGCGGCGACCTTGGTGTAGGGTGGGATCGTCTCGAACGGCTTTGCTTCCGGCATCTGCGCCTGTTGGTGCGACCAGGACGGCCGGCGCTCGGCGAACACGGCGGTCGCAAGGGTCGCGACATCGCCGCCGCCCTGGCTCAGCTCCACGCACCAATGCTGCGAGGAACGGTTGGCCTTGACCAGGCGCACATCGAGATCGAATGCGCCTTCCGCGATCGGCGCGCAGTAATTCACGGTCAGCGCCAGCGGATCGCCGGAGCGTTGCGGATGCTCGATCAGCGCGCGCAGGATGGTCGCGGCGGTGCAGCCGCCGAACGGTCCGACAAAGGCCCAATAGTCCGGGCTGGTGCGTCCCTGCCAGCGGCTGTCGCCGGCGATGACGCGCGTGGCGTCGTCGAAGAGATGCTGGGGTTTGGTGAGCATGCAAGTCCTGGCTGTTGGAGTTCGTCATTCCGGCATTGCGAGCACCAGCCCGGATCTCAGACGGGTTACTGCGCTCGCCCCGGAATGACGAGTCGGCTTAGTCATGACCACCATCAGCCCAATTTCAATGACGCCTGCAGGTAATGCGACTGTCGCGCTCACGCCCGCGCGTCGCGCACGCCTTGTCCCTGGTCGCGACCGGCGACGGGTGCACCGGCACGTTCCAGATCTCCTCGGCATATTCGCGGATGGTGCGGTCGGAGGAGAACCAGGCCATCCGCGCGACGTTGAGGATGCTGGCTCGCGTCCAGGCCGGCATCACCTGCCAGCGCGCATCGATGCCGCGCTGCGCCTCGTAATAGGAATCGAAATCGGCGCTGACCATGTAATGGTCGAGATAGCGCAGCGCATGCGCGATGGATTCGAACCGGCCGGGCTCGTCCGGCGAAAACTCGCCGGAGCCGATCGCGTTGATGGCGCGCGCGAGCTGCGGCGATCTGCGGATCACGTCGGTGGCATCCAGCCCCTGCTTGCGGCGGATCATCACGTCCATCGCCTCCATGCCGAAGATCGCGATGTTCTCCGCGCCGACATGGTCGCGGATTTCGATATTGGCGCCGTCGAGCGTGCCGATGGTCAGCGCGCCGTTGAGCGCGAGCTTCATGTTGCCGGTGCCGGAAGCTTCCATGCCGGCGGTCGAAATCTGCTCGGACAGGTCGGCGGCGGGGATGATCACCTCGGCGAGGCTGACATTGTAGTCGGGCAGGAACGCGACCTTCAGCCGCCCGCCGATCGCGGGGTCGTTGTTGACGACCTCGGCGACGTCGTTGATCAGCTTGATGATCAGCTTGGCGTAGCGATAGCTCGCCGCCGCCTTGCCGGCGAAGATTTTGACCCGCGGCACCCAGTCCGTCTGCGGATCGTCCTTGATCGCCTGGTACAGCGCCACCGTCTCGAGGATGTTGAGCAGCTGGCGCTTGTATTCATGGATGCGCTTGATCTGCACGTCGAACAGCGCCGACGGGTCGACCTTGATATTGAGGCGCTCGCCGATCAGGCGCGCCAGCGCGATCTTGTTGTGGTGCTTGACCTTGCGGAATTGCTGCTGGAAGGCGTTGTCGCTGGCGCGCGCCTCGAGCAGCTCGAGCAGGGAGGGATCATCGAGCACCGCCTCGCCGCAGGCCTCGCGCAACAGGTCGGTCAGCTTCGGATTGGCCAGCATCAGCCAGCGGCGGAAGGTGATGCCGTTGGTCTTGTTGGTGATGCGGCCGGGATAGAGGTGGTTGAGGTCGTGGAACACGGTCTCCCGCATCAGGTCGGAATGCATCGCCGAGACGCCGTTGATCCGGTGCGAGCCGACAAAGGCGAGCTGTCCCATGCGCACGCGGCGGCCGCTCTTCTCGTCGATCAGCGACACCGAGGCGCGGAAGTCGATATCGCCGGGCGCGCGATGCTTCGGCGAGCGCAAGATGCGCGGCGTTGATGCGGTAGATGATCTCCAGATGCCGCGGCAACAGCCGCTCGAACAGCTCGACCGGCCAGGTCTCGAGCGCTTCGGGCAGCAGGGTGTGGTTGGTGTAGGACAGCGTCTCGACGGTGATCTTCCAGGCTTCGTCCCAGCGGAAATTGTGCAGGTCGACCAGGATGCGCATCAGCTCGGTGACCGCGAGGCTCGGATGCGTGTCGTTGAGCTGCACCGCGGCCTTCTGCGACAGGTTGCGAAGCTGGCCGTCGGAGCCGAGATGGCGCTTGACCAGATCCTGCAGCGAGGCCGAGACGAAGAAATATTCCTGGCGCAGCCGCAGCTCGCGTCCCGCCGGGCTCTCGTCGTTCGGATAGAGGAATTTGCAGATCGCCTCCGCCCGCGCTTCCTCGGCGCTGGCGCCGACATAGTCGCCGGTGTTGAAGACATCGAGCTTCAACGGATCGGGCGAGCGCGCCGACCACAGCCGCAGCGCATTGACGTGCTGGCCGCGCCAGCCGACGATCGGCGTGTCATAGGCGACCGCCTGCACGGTCTCGGCCGGTTGCCAGATCGCGCGGTCGCGGCCCTTGTCTCGACATGCTCGACGCTGCCGCCGAAATGGACGTGATAGGCGACTTCCGGCCGCTGGAATTCCCAGGGGTTGCCGAAGCACAGCCAGACGTCGGGATATTCCTGCTGCCAGCCATCGTTGATGATCTGCCGGAACAGGCCGAAATCGTAGCGGATGCCGTAGCCGATCGCGGGGATCGCCAGGGTCGCCATGCTCTCCATGAAGCAGGCCGCGAGCCGGCCGAGGCCGCCATTGCCGAGCGCCGCATCCGGCTCGCATTGGCGCAGCTCCGACAGGCCGGGGCCGAGATCGCCGAGCGCGGTCTCGAACACCTTCAACAGGCCCATATTGTTGAGCGCGTCGGTGAACAGGCGGCCGATCAGGAATTCGAGCGAGAGGTAATAGACCCGCTTGCGGCCGGCGTCGTAGCTCTCCTTTTCCGCCGTCAGCCAGCGGTGCACGATCCGGTCGCGCAGTGCCAGCGCCGCCGCCTTGTACCAGTCATGCGCGTCGCCATGCTGGCTTCCTTGCCGATCGCAAGGCGCAGCTTGGTCAGGATGGCGCTCTTGATCTCGGCCACCGCGAGCTCGTCGACGGGCTGGCCGGGCGGGAAAATTGGCGGGGTAACGTTGGATCTTGCAACGCGTGAATCCTGTGAGTTGGTCCCGCCAAAATGATACGCGCTGGCGACCGCGATAAAAACCCGCCGTGGCCACGGTTGTGCACTGCCTCAGGATTTATGCAAAGATTGGGCCGATTTCGGACAGGACGGGCGCCGGTTTGGTGATATATAAGTCCACATTACCATTCGCAACGTTCCCGGGAGGAACCGCGTCATGAAGTTGACGATCGAGATCGATCATCGCCGCGCTCCTGCTCGTGATTTGCGTCACCGCAACCAGCGCCGCGTTCGCCTCAGGCAAGATCGGCCGCACCGCCGATGGGTTGGGCTGCAACGTTCAGCTCCCGCAAAACACCTCGCCGGCCGCGCGCTGCGCCGCCATCAGGCGGCAATGCGGCGGAAAGTTCTACGCGAACTAGTGCGGCGAGAAGATGCTGTCGGCGGTCGAGCTTGAAGAGGCGTCCTGGCGAAAGCCAGACATATGACACAGGCGTGAGTCGGCCTACCGGCGCTCTCGGAACGTCCGCGCATCAGTTGTCTCGCAATCGCCGTGGACGAGCTCGAAGAGCCTCGATGCGATCGATCAACATGCTCGATGGAGCCGTGCCGCGGCATGAACGTGCGCTCGGCGCTCCGAACGACTGCTTAGCGCTCGACTGATGGATGCTCCGACATGCGTACGATGTACGCAAGCCGAACTGCACGCGTGGAACTACTGCTCCGCGCTACGGTCCCGCGCGCAGGCGACGGTGGGGTATGTTCTGGTCATCGGAACAAATTAAGAACACTTTAGCAAGTCTTTGATATATCATTGTGATTCGTCGCATTGCCGACACAATATCTATGGTCTGACAGCCTAGCGAGGACTACATGTCCACCATCGCCTTCGATCAGTTCGCTCTCACCCGCATCGCCGATTTCGCGCGTACGCTGTCGCGCCTGCATAAGGCCTCGCGCCGCCGCTGGTCGACGACGACCAGATCGACCGCGAGTTCAACGCGGTCTGCAGTCGGTCTGGGGCTACACCACCGACGATATTTCACGACGATCTGTTCTCCGCCGCCGACCATGCCTTCCTCGACACGCTCGATGAGGCGCAGGCGCGCATCTTCGCCGCCGAGCAGGGCTACGACCTCGTCGACGACAGCGGCATGCTGACGGACTGGTGGGGCTTTTGCTGGATGATCCTCGCCGAGAAACGCGGCCTGCTGACGTCGGAGAACCGCGCCGCCGCGCGCGCCGCGATCGAGGAGAAATATCTGGCGGCGCCGAATGTGATCGGCGTGATCGTCGGGCGGTGAAGTCCCTCATTCGAGGCGCGAAGCGTCCGAACCTCGGCCGCGCATCCTTCGGCGCCGCTGCGCGCTCCTCGGATGAGTCTGCTATTCCGCGCCGCCTTCGCGGCGCCGGTTCGGCACGGCGGCAGCGGCAGCGCGACCGTCGCGGCGGCGGCGCATCGTTGCGACTTCCGCGGTCACCGGCGCGACCTTCATCTCGCCGAGCCTGGCGCGCACCTCGGCGGTCAGGCCCGGATAGGACGCGACCGGCGTGAACTCGGCGGTCTGGCCGTCGCCGACGCGGACGCCGGAATAGGCGACGAGGCCGTCGCTGGTCGCGACCACATCGCCGGGGCGCAAGCGAAGTGTCGAGCGCGAGGTCGACCGGCGCGAGGCCGGCGGGATTGCGGCCGTTGCAGGTGCAGTCGGCGCGCAGCGCCTTGCGATAGGCGAAGGCGTTCTCGCTGTCGGCGTAGCGCTCGCCGCTCGCGCGGCGTGCGCCGTCGATGTTGGAGCCGAAGAAGACTTTGGTCGCGCTGGCCGGACAGAACGCCTGGCACATCTGCACCGGCGAGGCGCGCCGCGCATCAGCGGAAAATATTTGCCGTCGCAGCTGCGCACGCAGAACGCCGGACCGGAGCCGCCTGCGACCGGCGCGCGGCGGCGGCGCGGCGCTGCGGCTGCGCCGAAGCGGATCGGCGAAGAAGTTCGCCTGCGGCGGGCGCTTCGCTGCTGCTGCTTCTGTTGCCGCCGAAGAAGAAGTCGAACAGGCCTTCGGCCGAGGCGGGCGCGGCGCGACCGCGAGCGGGCTTGCGAGCGATGGCGGCGGCAACAGGCATCATGCGGCGCCGCCGGCGCGGAATAAGAAACTCGTTACGCAACGCTTACTCCACCCCACGCAACACAACACAGGCCAAGAACTGCGTCAAGGCGGCGCGCTTTAGCCGCTGATTCACCTTAAGCGCGGATGGTAAACGAGCGGTGAGCGGGCCGGGAATTTGCGGAAAAGAAATGCGGCTCTGTTCTCCACCTGGCCCCGCACGCGGGGAACGGATGCGAAGTGCGCTCTGTCTCAAGAAACTCGGCCGCCTTGTAGAGCGAGCGGAACGGCAGGCCGGCCTCCTTGAAGGTTTCGTCGGCGCCTTCCTCGCGGTCGACCATGGTCAGCACCAGCGCGACCTCGGCGCCGGTCTCGCGCAGCGCTTCGACCGCCTTCATCGCCGATCCGCCGGTCGTGGTGACGTCCTCGACCACGACCACGCGCTTGCCCTGCGAGGCTCTCGCCCTTGGCGAGCCCCTCGATCGCGAGCCGCGCGCCGTGCTCCTTCGGCTTCTTGCGCACGAAGAAGGCCGCGATCGGATGGCCCTTGATCCAGGACAGCTGCGCGATCGCGCCGGCGATCGGCACCGCGCCCATCTCCAGCCCGCCGATGAAGTCGAGACTTGTCGTCCTTCAGCGCCTCATAGGTCAGCTCGGCGAGCAGCGTCGCGCCCTCGGGGTCGAGCATGGTCGGCTTCAGGTTGAAATAGAAATCGCTCTTGCGGCCCGAGGCCAGCGTGATCTCGCCGCGGCCGAACGAGCGCTTGCGGATGATCTCGTGGAGGCGGGCGCGGTTGGCAGATTTGGACAAGGTCTTTTCCGGTCTGTTGAGGGCGCGGCAATTTATCGGCTGATCAGCCGCACATTCCAGCGCGATCGCGCGGCCGTCAACAGGCGGCGCGACGGCCCGCGCCAAAGCCGGTTTTGCCGTACGATTACGGGGATGCTAGAGCGCTCCGCTGAACACAAGATGAAGAGGGTTGAATGACCATCGAACTTCACACCTGGAACACGCCGAACGGCCGCAAGATCTCGGTCGCGCTGGAGGAAATGGGGCTGCCCTACAAGGTGATCCGGTGAACATCGGCAAGGGCGAGCAGATGGCGCGTCGTTCCTCGCCATCAGCCCGAACAACCAGATTCCGGCGATCGTCGATCCCGACGGACCCGACGGCAAGCGCGTCAGCATGTTCGAATCCGGCGCGATCCTGCTCTATCTCGGCGAGAAGACCGGCAAATTCCTGCCCAGGCCGCTGGCCGAGCGGATCCCGGTCTATGAGTGGCTGATGTGGCAGATGGGCGGCTTCGGGCCGATGCCGGGCCAGGTGCATCACTTCATCGCGCTCGAGAACGAGCAGGACCGCGCCTATGGGTTGAAACGCTACATGGCGGAGACGCGGCGGCTGTATGACGTGCTGAACAAGCGGCTGGCGAAGCACGAGTTCGTCGCCGGCGCGCTGTCGGTTGCCGATTTCGCCATCCTCGGCTGGGCCTGGCGCCATCCGCGCCACAAGGTCGACCTGGCCGACTTCCCCAACGTCAAGCGCTGGTACGAGCAGTTGATGGCGCGCCCTGCGGTCAAGCGCGGCATGGACGCGAAATTGGATTGAGGAGACGCCGCGGAACTCGTCTCTCCCTGCCCCCGCGTGCACTCTCTCCACTCCCTCTCCCCGTTCTTACGGGGAGAGGATCGGGGTGAGGGGTTCTCTCAGCGAGGGGAGTATGACCTGTACCCCCTCACCCGGATCGCTCTCGCGACATAGCCGAAGTTCCGCTCGGCTTCTCAAGAACGGCCGCCGGAGACGGCTATGCCTCTCCCCGCAGGCGGGGAGAGGTGAAGAAAAGCGCTACTCCCCCGCCTGCAGCTTGCGCTGGAGCGGCAGCAATTCGCCCGCGGCCGGCCTGACCAGCCGCGGCGCCTCGAGCGGCGGCTCCTTGGAGAAATCCAGTTCCTCGATGCGGCCGGCGCGCTTCTCGATCTTCTCGGACGAGATCAGGATCTGGCGCACGTCCTCGTTGACGTCGCCGAAATGCTTGCCGAGCTTCAGCACGCGCTCGCGCAGGCGCCCGAGGTCGTCGCCGAGATGCATCACCTCGTTGCGGATCTGGTCGGCGGCGTCGCGGATCCGCGCGTCCTTCAGGATCTGCTGCATCACCTGGATCGCAAGCATCAACAGCGACGGCGACACCAGCACCACGCGCGCGCGATAGGCCTTCTGCACGATGTCGTCGAAGCCGTCATGGATTTCGGCATAGACCGATTCCGACGGCACGAACATCAGCGCGGTGTCCTGGGTCTCGCCGGGGATCAGGTATTTCTCGGCGATGTCGGAGACATGCTTCATGACGTCGGCGCGCAGCCGCTGGCCGGCGAGCTTGCGCTCCTCGTCGCTGCGCGCGTCATGCAGCGCCGTCATCGCCTCCAGCGGAAATTTGGCATCGATGCAGAGCGGGCGCTGGTCGGGCAGGAACACCACGCAGTCCGGCCGCTTGCCGGTCGAGAGCGTGTACTGGAATTCGTAGGAGCCCTTCGGCATGCCGTCCTGGACGATCGCCTCCATCCGCGCCTGGCCGAAGGCGCCGCGCGACTGCTTGTTGGCGAGCACGTCGCGCAAGGTCGTGACCTGCGTGGTCAGGTCGGTGAGGTTCTTGTGCGCGCTGTCGATGATGCCGAGCCGCTCGTGCAGCTTGCGCAAGGTGTCCATCGTGTTGCGCGTGGTCTGCTCCATCGACTGGCCGACGCGATGGGTCACCGAGTCAGCCGCTCGTTGACCGCGCGCGCCATCTCGGCCTGGCGGCCGGCGAGCGCCTGCGCCATCGCGTCGACCCGGCCGGTGGCCTCGGCTCTGCGCGCGCATCATGTCGTCGAGGCGGTCTTCCAGCTCTTCGGCGCGCGCCGCCTGCGCCTGCGCCAGCAGCGCGTCACGCTTGCCCGAGCGCGCCACCACGATGGCGATGACCAGCAGCAACAGCAGCGTGAGCGCGGCAAAGCCGATCAGCGCATCGGTGAGGTGGACCGGCCAGTCGCCGATCAGGAACAAAATCTGATTCATCCCCCATCTTTATCCGATTCGCACGAAAACGCGAACGAAGAGGGAACATTTATGGTGAATCGCGGCGTAAATTTTCATGGTTAACGCGAGCCTGATTTTTATGGTTAGCGCGCGGTTAACGCCGGCCCGGTCGCATTGACCCACAGGGATCAGCCCCTTAAATCGCCCGCCAGAGCAATCATGGCCCTCAGAGAAATCATCATTCTGCCGGACAAGCAGTTGCGTCTCGTGTCCAAGCCGATCGAGAAGGTGACGCCTGACATCCGCAAGCTCGCCGACGACATGTTCGAGACCATGTATGCCGCGCCGGGCATCGGGCTCGCCGCGATCCAGGTCGCGCAGCCGCTGCGGCTGATCACCATGGATCTGGCGAAGAAGAACGAGGAGGGCGACAGCACGCCGGAGCCGCGTGTCTTCATCAATCCGGAAATCCTGTCGTCGTCCGAGGAGACGTCGGTCTACGAGGAAGGCTGCCTGTCGATCCCCGAATATTACGAAGAAGTCGAGCGGCCGGCGCGGGTGCGCCTGCGCTTCACCGATCTCGACGGCAAGGTGCATGAGGAAGACGCCGAGGGGCTGTACGCCACCTGCATCCAGCACGAGATCGATCATCTCAACGGCGTGCTGTTCATCGACTATCTGTCGAAGCTGAAGCGCGACCGCGTGCAGAAGAAATTTTCCAAGGCCGCCAAGCGCGCGGAGGAGTAGGCTTCGACTCTTCCGTCGTCGTGCCCGCCTTGCGCGGGCATCCACGTCTCCTTCTTCCAGCGCCAAGACGTGGATGGCCGGGACAAGCCCGGCCATGACGAGTGAAACGAACGCTGCGCGAGGAAGCCGATGCCCCTCCGCCTGATCTTCATGGGCACGCCGGAATTTTCCGTGCCGACGCTGCTGGAACTGGTGGCGCATGGCCACGAGATCGCGGCGGTCTACACCCGCGCGGCGAAGCCCGGCGGGCGCCGGGGCCTGGAGCTGCAGCCTACGGCGATCGAACGCGAGGCGCGGCGGCTCGGCATTGCCGTGCTGACGCCGAAAACCCTGAAGACGCCGGAAGCGCTCGACGCATTTCGCGCGCACGACGCCGATGCCGCCGTGGTCGTCGCCTACGGCATGATCCTGCCGCAGCCGATCCTCGAAGCGCCGAAACTCGGCTGCTTCAACCTGCATGCCTCGCTGCTGCCGCGCTGGCGCGGTGCTGCGCCGATCAATCGGGCCATCATGGCCGGCGATGCCGAGACCGGCGTCATGGTGATGAAGATGGACGTCGGTCTCGACACCGGCGACGTCGCCATGGCCGAGCGATTGCCGATCACGGACGCGATGACGGCGTCCGACCTGCACGATGCACTGTCGCGGCTTGGCGCCGATCTGATGGTGCGGGCGATGGCCGCACTGGAGCGCGGCGCGCTGCAATTGACCAAACAAAGTGAGGTCGGCGTCACCTACGCCGCCAAGATCGACAAGGCCGAGGCGCGCGATCGACTGGAGCAAGCCGGCGCACGCGGTGCTGCGCCATATCCATGGCCTGTCGCCGTTTCCTGGCGCGTGGAGCGAGATCGCGGGCGAGGGCGCGCGCGGTCAAGATTTTGCGTTGTGAGATCGCAGAGCGGCGCGGGCGCGCCGGGCGCCGTGCTCGACGATCACCTCACCATCGCCTGCGGCGAGGGCGCGATCCGCATCGTCGAATTGCAGCGCGCCGGCAAGGCGCCGATGAAAGCCGCGGACTTCCTGCGCGGCACGCCGTTGAAGCCGCCGGCGCGGCTTGCCTGATGCCCCGCTACAAGCTCATCATCGAATATGACGGCGCGCCGTTCGCGGGCTGGCAGCTGCAGGCCGACCATCCGACCGTGCAGGGCGCGCTGGAAGCCGCGGTGAAGGCGACCTGCGGCGAGGAGGTGCGCGTGCATGGCGCGGGCCGCACCGATGCCGGCGTGCACGCGCTGGGGCAGGTCGCGCATTGCGACATCGCCAAGCCCTTCACGCCAGTCGCCTGCGCGACGCCGTCAATGCGCATCTGCGCCCGCGCCGGTCGCGGTGCTCGCGGCCGAGATCGTGCCCGAAACCTTCGAGGCGCGGTTTTCCGCGATCAAGCGGCACTACCTCTATCGCATCGCCAACACGCGCGCCGAACCTCGCGCTCGATATCGGCCGCACCTGGCGGGTGCCGCGGCGGCTCGACGTAGAGGCCATGCACGCCGCCGCGCAGCGGCTGCTCGGCAAGCACGATTTCACCACGTTTCGCGACACCGAGTGCCAGGCGAAATCGCCGGAGAAGACGCTCGACCAGCTTGACGTGATCCGCGACGGCGACGCCATCCACATCGTGACCTCGGCGCGCTCGTTCCTGCACAGCCAGGTGCGCTCGATGGTGGGTTCGCTGGTCTGGGTCGGCGAGGGCCGCTGGAGCGCCGACGATCTTGCCGCCGCACTGGCCGCGCGCAACCGCGCCGCCTGCGGACCGGTCGCGCCGCCCGAGGGGCTGTATCTGGTGAAGGTGGATTACTGACGTTTGGCTAAGTCGTCCCTCGTCAGCACGAGGTGCGTCGCCTTGGCGGTCGCGACATGCTGCGTCACCTTGTAGCCGAGACGCGGCAGATCGATGTTTCCGAACAAACTCTCGCCCGATCCGAGCAGGACAGGCGCGATCGCGATATGCAACTCGTCGACAAGGCGCGCGTAGAGGTATTCCCGGATCGTCGCCACGCCGCCGCCGAGCCTGATATCCTTGCCTCCGGCCGATTGCCGGGCGCGCTGCAAGGCAGCCTCAATCCCATCGGTCACGAAATGGAAGACCGTGCCGCCCTTCATTTCGAGTGGTGGACGGGCGTGATGCGTCAGCACGAAGACATCGCAATGATAGGGCGGCTCGTCACCCCACCAACCCTTCCAGCTATTGTCCGGCCATGGTCCGCGCACCGGGCCGAACATGTGACGGCCGAGGATCCATGCGCCGATGTTCTCGAAGCCGCGCACGGCGAAATCATTGTCCGGGCCGGTCGTCCCGCCGTCCTTGTTGAACAGCGTTTTCTGGAAGAACTGGGTCGGCAGCACCCATTCGTGCAGCGCCATGCCGCCGACGCCCATGGGATTGTCGACGTCCTGGTTGGGACCGGCGCCGTAGCCGTCGGCCGACACTGAAAAACAGCGGACCACGAGTCTGGATGGCATGGACGGCTCCGTGAGATTGATGATCTGTCCAAGGACGCGCGGGACGGGCTCGATCCGACAAATTTTTTCAGAGCGACAGCGCGGCCGTCATACGAAATACCGCTCCAAAATCCCGAGATAGACCCGCGTCAGCTTCTCGATGTCTGCCACCGACGCGCGTTCATCGATCTGGTGCATGGTCTGGCCAAGCAGGCCGAACTCGATCACCGGGCAATAGCTGGAGATGAACCGCGCGTCCGAGGTGCCGCCGGTGGTCGACAGCTCCGGCTTGCGGCCGGTCACCTCCGCGATCGCGGAGACCGCGAGGTCGGTGAAAGGCGCCGGGCTTGGTCAGAAACACGTTGGAATTCGACGGCTCCCAGACGATTCGCGCCTTGATGCGGTTGCCGGCGGCCGTCGCGAGCCGCTGCCTCGACGAGCTCGCGCAGCGAGGCCTGCGTGTGCAGGTCGTTATAGCGGATGTTGAATTTTGCCCGCGCCTGGCCGGGAATCACGTTGGTGGCACCGTTGCCGACATCGACCGAGGTGAATTCGAGATTCGAGGGCTGGAACTGGGCGCTGCCGCGGTCGAGCGGCTCGTCCGAGATCGCCACGATCAGCCGCGCGATGTCGGGCACCGGGTTCGACGCGCGTTGCGGATAGGCGACATGGCCCTGCACGCCATCGACATAGAGCGTGCCGGATTGCGAGCCGCGGCGGCCGACCTTGATGCAGTCGCCCATCTCCTGCTGATTGGAGGGTTCGCCGAGCACGCAGTGGTCAAATTTCTCCCCCCGCGCGGCAACCCATTGCAACAGCTTGATGGTGCCGTTGATGGAGACGCCTTCCTCATCGCCGGTGACCAGGAACGAGATCGATCCCTTTGGCTTGCCGCCATTCGCGGCGAGAAATTGCAGCACCGCGGCGACGCTGCAGGCGATGCCGCCCTTCATGTCGACGGCGCCGCGGCCGTAAAGAAAGCCGTCCTTCACTTCGCCCGAGAACGCGCCGTGCTTCCACGCCGCCTCATCGCCCACTGGCACCACGTCGGTGTGTCCGGCAAAGGTGATGTGCGGCGCCTCGTTGCCGATGCGCGCATAGAGATTTTCGACGTCGGCAAAGCCTGCTTCCGAGAAGGTGACGCGATGCACCTCGAAGCCCGCGGGCTTGAGCAGATTTTCGAGCACGCCAAGCGCGCCGGCATCTTGCGGCGTGACGGACGGACAGCGGATGAGGGCTTGGGCAATCGCGAGGGCATCGTTCATGCCCTCCGCTTAACATGCATCGACGGCGGCGGGGAACCAATACAAGGGACTAATCCCGCAGCAGCTCGTTGATGCTGGTCTTGGACGCGCGTGCGCTCGTCGACGCGCTTCATGATGACGGCGCAGGCGGTTGACGGCCCGGGCTGGCCGTTTTTCAGCGGTCGTCCCGGCAGCGCGCCCGGCACCACCACCGAATATTCCGGCACCTCGCCGACAAACACCTCGCCGGTGTTGCGGTCGACGATCTTGGTCGAGGCGCCCAGGAACACGCCCATGGCGAGCACCGCGCCCTTGCGCACGATCACGCCTTCGGCGACCTCGCTGCGCGCGCCGATGAAGCAATCGTCCTCGACGATCACGGGCTCGGCCTGCAGCGGCTCGAGCACGCCGCCGATGCCGACGCCGCCCGAGATATGCACGCGCTTGCCGATCTGGGCGCAGGAGCCGACCGTCGACCAGGTATCGATCATGGTCGCCTCATCGACATAGGCGCCGAGATTGACGAA
The DNA here is from genome assembly GCA_963732085.1 of uncultured Alphaproteobacteria bacterium. Taxonomy (GTDB): domain Bacteria; phylum Pseudomonadota; class Alphaproteobacteria; order Rhizobiales; family Xanthobacteraceae; genus Bradyrhizobium. The sequence goes on from CAVSYJ010000009.1 coordinate 20,280, forward strand.
GGACGGCATCAGCACCACGTTCCTGGCGATGAAGGCCGAGCGCCGCACGATCGCGCCGGGCACCGCGCGAAAACCGGCGTCGCGAAAACGGTTCTCGCCCCAGCCATCGAATTTCGACGGAACCTTGTCCCACCACGTCGCCTTGCCGGGACCGCCGGGGATCGCGCTCATGTCGTTGAGGCGGAAGGAGAGCAGCACCGCCTTCTTCAGCCATTGATGCACTTTCCATTTGCCGTCCGCCCCGCGCTCGGCGACGCGCGCCTCGCCCTTGTCCATCAGGTCGAGCGCATGATCCACGGCCTCGCGGACCTCGCCCCTGGTCGAGGTCGAGATGCCGTCGCGCGCGTCGAACGCGCCGTTGATGGTGGTTTCGAGCTGGGAGGCGGACATTGGTCTTTCCTTGGGCGGAACGGCAGTGGGAGGCTTTTTCGGGATTTGAGGCGGGAGAGTCAAGAACGGCAGTCGTCATCGGCCGGGGCTTGTCCCGGCCGATCCACGTCTTGGGTTTCGAAGAAGGCAAGACGTTGGATGCCCGCGTCAAGCGGGGCATGACGAGCTATTATTTGCTGACCAACCCCTTCAAAAACCCGGTCAGATCATCCGTGACATGATCGACATGGGCGGCGTCGCGGCCTTCCAGCTCCCAGTCCTCGCGCACCACCTCCTTCGAGCCGTCAGGCACGACCAGTACGGTGGTCATGCCGAGCTGGTGCGGCACCACGAGATTGCGCGAGAGATCCTCGAACATCGCCGCGCGCGTCGGGATCGACGGCGTGGAGCGCCAGGAATTTCTGGTAGGTCTGCGGCGCCGGCTTCGGCTCGAGCTCGGCGGCGATGATGTCGAACACGCCGTCGAAATGCTCGTGGAGTCCGAGCCGCTCCAGCACGGCATCGACATGGTCGACCGAGCCGTTGGTCAGGATCAGCTTGCGGCCGGGCAATTTCGCGATCGCCTCGCCCATTTCGGGATTGGGCTGCAGCGGCGAGTGATCGATCTCGTGCACGTAAGCGAGGTAATCGTCGGCGCGCACGCCGTGCAGGGTCATCATGCCGCGCATGGTGGTGCCGAAGCGCTTGTAATAGTCCTTCTGGACCGACGCGCGCTTCCTCGTGCGAAATGTTCAGCCAGGAGCCGACGAACTCGTTGATCCGCGCGTCGACCTGCTGCCACAGATTGACGTGATGCGGGTACAGCGTGTTGTCGAGATCGAAAACCCAGGTGTCGATATGGTCGAAGGCGCGGGCTGTCATCGCATTCCGCTGTCATCCGGCCGAGCGAAGCGGGCATACGCAATACGCGGACGGTGTCGAAGACCACCTGTGGTCATGGGTACCGGATCACCCGCTTTCTCGCTTGTCGGGACGACATGTTGATTTGGTGGTTCTCATCACGGCAGCGCAAAGCGCACGGTCTTGCCGCCGCCGCCATGTCGACCGCGGCAAAGCCGGTCGCGGCAAAGCCGCGGCTGGGACAATCGCCCTGTTCGTTGGTCTCGAACTTGTTCTCGCGGGTGCAGAGCTGGGTCGCGCCGCCCCAGTTCAGCGGCTTGTCCTTGAGCCGGATGGTGCGGTTGTCGCTGTCGACGGCTTCGGCGAAGCTGAAGATCTGCTTGGGCTGGCCGGTGACGTCCGGATGCAGGCATTTGCCGGGATCGATGCGATACCAGCCGCGGCTGACCACGGCCTTGCCGTCGTCGGTCGCGACCGCGGCCATGATCTTGTGCGGCGTGTCGTTGCACCAGGTCAGCCCGCTCGCCGACGGCGACTGCACCGCGTCGACCATGGTGGTGAAGAAATTCGGCGACTGCACGGCATCCGACGACAGTCCGCGGCTCTTCAGGAACGCGTTCAGCGCGCCTTGCGTCTTCGGCCCGTCGGTGCCGTCGATCGGCGCGGCATCGTAGCCCGCAATGACCAGCAGGCGCTGGATGCCGGCAAGCCGCGCCTGCTCGTCGTCATATTCGCAGTCTTCGGCGAGATAGGCGACGAGGTTGCCGTCGTCGCCCTGCTGCGGCGTGATCTGGGTGAACGGCGCCGGCGTCTGCCCGGCGCGGCACTGCCGCGCGGCCGCGATGACGAAATTGTCCTGCGCGATGCAGAGCGTATCGTTGCCGTTCTGCGGGATCGGCGAGGCGCCATAGAGCCCGAGCACGCGCGCATGCAGCAGCAGGCGATCGGCGGTGAGCGTGCCCTGCAGCACCACGCGGCAGCCCGCAGGATCGATCCGGAACCAGCCGCGCGTCGCGGTCGCCGATTTGTCGTCGATGCCGATCGCGGCCTCGACCACATAGCTCATGCGGTTGCAGAGTTTCAGGCCGGCGAGCGCCGGCTGCGGCGATGCAGGAACGAGCATCGCGGCCGCGGGCAAGGCGAGCAGCGTGCGCATCCAGGTGCCGCATGCAGCCGTGGAGCGGCGCGGCGCGGCACGTTCGGAAGCGGGATGGTCGCGTGCGTCACTTGTGGATCAGCGTGCCGGTGCCCTGATTCGTGAACAACTCAAGCAATACCGCATGCTGCATCTTGCCGTCGATGATGACGACGCCCTGGACGCCCTGTTCCAGCGCATAGATGCAGGTCTCGACCTTCGGGATCATGCCGCCGGAAATGGTGCCGTCGGCGATCAGCTTGCGCGCGTCCTTGATCGACAATTCCGGGATCAGCTTCTTCGACTTGTCGAGCACGCCGGGCACGTCGGTGAGCAGCAGCAGCCGCTTGGCCTTCAGCGCGCCGGCGATCGCGCCGGCAAAGGTGTCGGCATTGACGTTCAGCGTCTGGCCGTCGTCCGAGGTCGCAAGCGGCGCCAGCACCGGGATCAGCTCATAGCCGATCAGCTGGTTGAGCAGCGTGAGGTCGACCTTCTCGGGATCGCCGACAAAGCCGAGATCGATCGCCTTCTCGATGTTGGAATCGGGATCGACCATGGTGCGCGTCGTCTTGGTCGCCTTCACCATGTTGCCGTCCTTGCCGGAAAGGCCGACGGCCTTGCCGCCGGCCTCGTTGATGTAGCCGACGATCTGCTTGTTGACCGAGCCGGCCAGCACCATCTCGACGATCTCGATGGTCGCGGCATCGGTGATGCGCAGGCCTGCGGCGAATTCCGACTGACGATGCCGAGCCGTTTCAGCATGGTCGCGATCTGCGGGCCGCCGCCATGCACCACCACCGGATTGATCGCGGTCTGCTCCAGCAGCACGATGTCGCGCGCAAACGCCTTCGCGGCGTCTTCCGCGCCCATGGCGTGGCCGCCATATTTGATGACGATGGTTTCCTCGTCATATTGCTGCATGTGCGGCAGCGCCTCGGACAGGATGCGGGCCTGATCGAGCGGGCTGATGTCGGTCATGCGGCGGTCATGTGGCGGGCGCGGGCGGCAGGTGGCGGTTCATCGAGTCGGGCGGTGCGTTCTACCCGATGTGCCGCGGCCGCGCAGGCGCAAAGGTAGTGCGCTGCTGATCCTCATCGGCCACAGGTCTGCGACCTTCACGCTCGCCGCGCCGACGCGAGGCCGCCGGCGACAGCGCGAGCAAAGCCAGCTCACGATCAGCAGCGTGCCGCCGGCCGGCGCAGCCAAAGGCAAACAGGCTGTGGCCGGCATATTGCCGCAAGGTGAGATCGCCCGCGAACAGGGCGGAGGCGACCACGAAGCCGAAGCCGGCCGCAAGGCCGCAGCCGCGCATGGATGAGGCCGCGCTCGGCGAGCGCGACCGCGCCGAGAATCGCGGTGGCATGAAACAGCAGCATGGAGGAGGCGCCGCGAGCCGCGCCGCGTCGGCCTGATGCGCGGAGGCTGCGGCGAGGATCACGCCATCGGCGCCCATCACGCCCGCAAGCGCGATCAGGATGCGATACACGCGCGTCATCAACTTCTTTCCTCGATCAGCCGCACCATCGCCGCGCGCAATTCCGGCATGCCCGTTGCCCGAACGCGACGAGGTCGCGAGCACGTCAGGAAAAGCCGCCGGACGTTTGGCAAGCGCCGCTGCTGGTCTCCGCGCGGCGCTTGTCGAGTCGCCGGCCTTCACCTGATCGGCCTTGGTCAGCACGATCTGGTAGCTCACCGCCGCACGGTCGAGCGTCTTGAGCACGTCGAGATCGACGTCCTTCAGTCCATGCCGCGCATCGATCAGCAGATAGACCCGCGCCAGGCTGGCGCGGCCCAGCAGGAATTTGTGGATCAGCTCGGTCCAGGACTGCACCTTGGTCTTGGGCGCGGCGGCATAGCCATAGCCGGGCATGTCGACCAGCCGCAGCGCTTTGTCCGGCCCTTCGAAGAAGATCAGCTCCTGGGTGCGGCCCGGCGTGTGCGAGGTGCGCGCCAGGCTGTTGCGGCCGGTCAGCGCGTTGATGAGCGAGGATTTGCCGACATTGGAGCGGCCGGCGAAGGCGACTTCGATGGCCCCCATCGGCGGCAGCGACTCGATCGACGGCGCGGCCCAGGTGAATTGCCAGTCGCCGGCAAACAGTTTGCGGCCCTCGCTCGATCAGCTTCGCATCGATGTCGGCGGTCATGCGAAGGCTCTCTCCATCGTCATTGCGAGGGAGCGAAGCCCAGTCGCGCGAATTGCGACACTCCGGATTGTCGCCGCGGAGCGCATCGCTCCGGCCTACGTGCCGGATGCTTGCGCTCGCTCGCAATGACGATTGTGACGAGCTCTACGTCTTCGACTCCGCCTTCTTCCAGGCGAAGGTCGCTCTTGAGATTGTCGAACAGCTCCACCTTCACGCCGTTGCGGCGCATGATGAAGCTCTGCTGCAGCACCGAGAGCGTGTTGTTCCAGGCCCAGTAGATCACGAGTCCCGCCGGGAAGCCCGCCAGCATGAAGGTGAAGATCAGCGGCATCCAGCCGAAGATCATCTGCTGCGTCGGATCGGGCGGCGTCGGGTTCAGCTTCATCTGGAACCACATCGTGATGCCCATGATGATCGGCCAGATGCCGAGCGCGAGGTAGTGGCCGAACACCGGCAGCTGCGTCGGGTCGAAGTGCAACAGCCCGAACAGGGTGAACAGGTTGGTCGGATCGGGCGCCGAGAGGTCCTTGATCCAGCCGTAGAACGGCGCGTGCCGCATCTCGATGGTGACGAACAGCACCTTGTAGAGCGAGAAGAACACCGGGATCTGGATCGCGACGGGAAGACAGCCCGCGATCGGGTTGATCTTCTCCTTCTTGTAGATCTCCATCATCTCCTGCTGCTGCTTCACCTTGTCGTCGGGATAGCGCTCCTTCAGCGCCTGCAGCTGCGGCTGCACCGACTTCATCTTCGCCATCGAGGCGTAGGACTTGTTGGCGAGCGGGAAGAACAACAGCTTCACGATCACGGTGACCAGCAGGATCGCGATGCCGAAATTGCCGACCAGGTGATAGAAGAAGTCGAGCCCGAGGAACATCGGCTTGGTGATGAAGTAGAACCAGCCCCAGTCGATCAAGAGATCGAAATGGTTGAGGCCGAGCTGCTTGTTGTAGCCGCCGGGGCCAAGCGGGAAGTTGATGCCGACCACGCCGACTTCCTTGGCGCCGGCGAACAGCCGCGAATTGACGCTTGTGTTGCCGCCGATCGCGATGGTCTGCGGCTCGGCGAGATAGTCGGCCTGGTAGGTGCGCAAATTGCCGACCAGGTTCGACGAATAGTTCGCCTGCAGCTTGGCGCTGGTGTCGGGCAGCAGCGCCGAGGCCCAGTATTTGTCGGTGATGCCGAGCCAGCGCGTCGGTGGCGTTGAAGGAGACCTACTTGGCGTCGTCGATCTTCTTGTAGCTGTATTCCTGCAGGCCATCGTCGCCGAGATAGCCGATCAGGCCTTCATGCAGGATGTAATAGCCGGAGACCTGCGGCGCGCCGTGGCGCGAAATCAGCGCGAAAGGATACAGCGTCACCGGCGCGTTGCCGACATTGCTGACGTCGTCCTTGATGGTGAAGAGATAGCGCTCGTCGACCGAGATGGTGCGGCGGAAGGTGAGGCCTTCGCCATTGTCGTATTTCAGCACGACCGGCGAGGTCGGCGTCAGCGCGCCGCTGCTTTCCTGCTGCCACTCGGTGTTGCGGTCGGGCACGCGCGCGGTGGAGCCGGCGGCGGGCACCCAGCCGAACTCGGCGTAATAGGGCGCGGCGGTGCCGGACGGCGAATACAGCACGATCGCCGGCGAGGCCGGGTCGACGGTGTCGCGGAATTTGACCAGCGAGAGATCGTCGATGCGCGCGCCCTTCAGCGAGATGCTGCCGATCAGGCTCGGGGTCTCGATCTTGACGCGCGAGCTGAGTCGGCCAGCGCCTGGTCGCGGCTGACGACGGGTGCGGTGGAAGAAGCGGCCGGCGTGGCCGGCGAAGGCGCGGTGCTGCCGGGCTGCGGCGGTGTGCTCGACGGCGAAGTGGTGTCGGCGGGCTTCGGCGCGCGTCTTCTGCAGCTCGGCCTGCTGCGCCTGCTGCGGCGCGCTGCCGCTCCATCTGCGGCACATTGTAGAAATATTGCCAGGCGAGCAGGACCATACCCGAGAGGATGACGGCGAGGATCATGTTGCGGTTGTCGGTCATCTCATCAGGTCTCGTCGTTCGATCCGGTTTTACGGGCGTCGCGTTTTGGCCGCGGTCGAGGCGTTGCAGGCAGTTCGGAAATCGTCCACCATCGCCGTGAAATCGCGGCTTAACGCCGCGCGGCGGCCGACCAGCACATAATCATGATGCGGCCGCAACGCCATGTTGTCCGATAGTCGCACGACCTCGCGCAGCCTGCGGCGGATGCGGTTACGCTCGGGCGCGTTGCCGTTCTTTTTCGTGACGGTGAAACCGACCCGGATCGGACCCAAATCGTCGCGGCGGCGGCCCTGCAGGGTAAAGGCCGGACTGTTCACCCGCGCGCCATCGGCAACGGCGAGGAAATCCGCCCGCTGCCTTAGACGCTCCATGATGGATTCTCCGGAAAAAGCCCGGCTCAGGCGCTCAGACGCTTGCGGCCCCGGGCGCGACGCGCGGCGAGGACCTTGCGGCCGCCGGCGGTGGCGAGACGGGCGCGGAAGCCGTGGCGGCGCTTGCGCACCAGTTTCGAGGGTTGATAAGTCCGCTTCACGGGTCGTTCTCCGCTGACCGGGGGCAAATTTGCCTGTTGAATTGAGATCGTGTCCGGCGGTGTGGGATGCCCAAAACGGGCCGTTTCGGCCCCCTAGAGCCGCTTCCGGCAAAGCCGGAACCATCTGCGGACAATTTGCGCGGCTTATAAGCGGAGCGGGCGGTTTTCGTCAATCTTGCGGCCCCTTTTGGCGGGCTTTCTTCGAAACGACGCATTTGCGGCGAATATATTGATTCCAGCAGTGTTTTTAGGGGTGAGGCTGGTGCCGGAAACGGTGCCACCCCAGATCGATTGACGAAAGGCGACATTAGCGATCCGTAATTTGACCGATTCCGGCGCCGGACCGCATGCTCCCGAAGTGCCGATGAAGGCCAATTAAGGCAAAGCGCGTGTCAGCAAGTGACGACAGCTGAAGACGGAACAGGCAGGGCCGTGCGAACCGACCCAACTCGGTCTGTCCGGCAAGCTGTTGCTGTTGACCATTCCGCTGGTGCTGATCGCGCTGTTGATGATCTATGTGCCGGCGATCGCGAACTTCCGCATGAACCGGCTCAACGATCGCATCGCGGCGGCGAACACCGCTGCGCTGGTGCTCGATGCCGCACCGCTCGGCATGGTGCCGGACGGGCTGGCGCGGCAGATACTGAACAGCATCGGCGCACGCGCGGTCGCGATCAAGATGGGCCAGCAGCGCCGGCTGCTCGCCTCTGCCGACCTGCCGGCCACGATCGACCATGACATCGACCTGCGCACCGAGACGGTATGGCAGGCCATCACCGGCTCTTTCGAAACCATGCTCGAGACCGGCAACCAGGCGATCCGCGTGGTCGGGCCGCGCCCGGCAACGCGCAATTCATCGAGGTCGTGATCGACGAGGCGCCGCTGCGCCAGGCGATGTACCGCTTCTCGCGCAACACGTTCCTGGTCTCGTTCCTGCTCGCGGTGCTGACCGCGGCGCTGGTCTACCTCGCGCTGCATTACCTGTTCGTGCGGCCGATGCGGCGGCTGACCGCGAGCATGGTCGGTTTCCATGAAAATCCGGAAAGCGTGGCGAAAGATCATCGTGCCGAGCCAGCGCGGCGACGAGATCGGCGTCGCCGAGCGCGAGCTGTCGGCGATGCAGCGCGACCTCGTCTCGATGCTCAATCAGAAGAGCCGGCTCGCCGCGCTCGGGCTCGCGGTGTCGAAGATCAATCACGATCTGCGCAATCTGCTGGCGTCGTCGCAGCTGTTGTCCGATCAGCTGTCGAGCGTGCCCGATCCGCGGGTGCAGCGCTTTGCGCCGAAACTGATGCGCTCGCTGGAGCGGGCGATCGCCTTCTGCCAGTCGACGCTGTCCTACGGCCGCGCGCAGGAGGCCGCGCCCGACCGCCGCATGGTCGCGATCGAGCCTGTGGTCGCCGAGGTGCGCGAGACCGCGGGGCTCGCGAGCGACGTCTCGATCACCTGGATCACCGCGATCGAGCGCTCGCTTGCCGTCGATGCCGATCCCGACCAGCTGTTCCGCGTGTTGCTCAATCTCGTGCGCAACGCGGCGCAGGCGCTGGAAGGCAATCCCGATCCGGCCAGCATGCAGATCCGCGTCACCGGCCGCCGCGAGGGCGCGGTGGCGATCCTCGAAGTGTCCGACACCGGTCCGGGCGTGCCGCACGGGCGCGCGACCATCTGTTCGAGGCGTTCCAGTCCTCCAGCCGTCCCGGCGGCAGCGGGCTCGGACTTGCGATCGCCGCCGAGCTGGTGCGCGCCCATGGCGGCGAAATCAGCCTCGTCGAAGGCACCATCGGGGCGACCTTCCGCATCGTGATCCCCGACCGCCCGGTGGAACTGCTCTCGGTCCGCAACGAGCGGCAGCGGGCGTAATTCGTCTCGTCATTCCGGGACGCGTCGCCGAATGATCCTGTTGGCTATCGCCAATCCGCGTTCCGGACCTTGCCAATCCTGATAGGAGCGGGTAGCTAAGGCCCTCTTTCGCGGCCTTTCCTTATCTATTGGAAGGCAGGCGGGCGAACAGCCCGCACAGGCAGGCGAAACACGCGCCCGTAGCTCAGCTGGATAGAGCATCAGACTACGAATTTGAGGGTCGGACGTCGAATCGTTCCGGGCGCGCCATTTTTCAATGGGTTAGGACGCGCGCCAAGTTTTGGCTCGGCGGCAAAGGTGATTGGTGAAAATGAAAAGGCCGGGCAAACTGCCCGGCCTTTTCATTGCTGCCCACAATATACATTGTGCGAAGCATCGAGATGTCATGAGCCTCCTGAGCCAGGGAAATCAAGTTGAAGACGATGATGCACATGACGCTGATGTTCCGCGTCGCACACGAGCACAAGGCCAAGAAAGAACTGCAACGGACAGAAGAACTGTTGGACCAGAAGCTCGAAGTGAGCAAATGTGAGCGCTATTGGAAGATTCCTGAACTGTGGACCTGCGGCGCGTCCATTGAGTTCGATGCGCCCTCGATAGCTGAGCAGATTACCGGTGTACTGGTGCGGGCCAATCGACTGGCAAACGGGTGGTACGTGCTGGGGCCTTTCTACCGGATAGATGGTAGCCTTGAGAGCTTCACAGGCATCTTCCAGCGCCGCGAACAGGCAGCTCGAATCCAAAGCCTGGAGTGGGCGCAGTTCCGCGTCGAGATCAGCCTGTCATGACAATTCGCCGGGGTAGCTAAAGCCCTCTAAGCGCGCTGTGGAGCGTCGTTCGAAAAGCACAAAAGGAGCAGTCAGAAAACTTTCGATCATGGGTCTCTCTCGTTCTGGGTATCATCGGCGCGCTAATTGGTCTCGTCGCGATGCCGAAGAAGTAAGCTTACCCAGAAGCAAGGAATCGTTCCGGACGCCACTTACCTCGTCCGCGACTTTGATGGGCGCTTCGTCGACTCCGTCCCGCTTCGCGGCGACCCGCCGCGCGGCTCCCAGCGCCGCGCGCGCCCAGGCCAGAAATTCGTCGGGCTCGTCGAACAGCCGCTCCGGCGCGCGCCAGAAGGCGAGATCGATGCTGCCGCCGCCCTTCTCATAGTTGAGCGGCGGAAAGGCTTCCGCCTCCTTGAACAGCGCGCGGTTGTCGTCATCGACCCGGAAATACAGCGCGTCGTCCCGCACCATCGCAAGCATCAGCCCGTCGCAGAACACGCCGGTCTTGCCGAACATCCGCCGCAAGCGTGACATGCCCCACCGGCGCGAGCTGCTCGCGCAGGACATCGGCAAAGCTGTCGCTTGCAACCATCTCAATTCCTCTCGTGGCGCTGCCCGTCTTGCGGACCGCCGCATATTCCGCCTAGATATGGCGAGCGCAAACAACGATAACAAACGCAAGTTCAGGGAGGCCGCGCCGTGACATCGTTGCCCTGCCGGGCGGCCCTGCTCGCCCTTGTGCTGACGGCGACGGCGGCATCCGCGCAATCCTTACCCCTCGCAGCCGATCAAGCTGATCGTGCCTTATCCGGCGGGCTCGCTGGTCGACGTGCTGGGCCGCTCCATCGGCGAGACACTGTCGGCATCGCTGAAGCAGACCGTCGTGGTCGACAACAGGGCGGGCGCCAGCACCCTGATCGGCGCCAAGGCGGTCGCATCGGCGCAGCCCGACGGCTACACGCTGCTGATCCCGACGGTGACGACGCTCAGCATCGCGCCGCAGCTCATGTCGAATCCCGGCATCGATCCGCTCACCGAGTTCACGCCGATCGCTCGCCTCGGCGCCACCAGCTTCTTCCTCAGCGTCAACCCGTCCTTTCCGGCGCGGACGATGGCCGAGTGGATCGCGGAGATAAAGACGCACCCCGGCAAATACACCTACGCCTCCGCCGGGAACGGCACGCCGCATCACATCTTCATGGAGCTGCTCAAGACCCAGCTCGGTCTCGACATCGTGCACGTGCCTTACAAGGGAAGCAGCAGCGCGATGACCGATCTGCTCACCGGCCGGGTCGACATGGCCTTCCTCGACGGCACGCTCGCGATCCCCAACATCAAGTCGGGAAAGCTGTTCGCCGTCGGGCTGTCGATTGCCAAGCACAGCGTGCTGCTGCCGGAGGTTCCCCCGATCGCCGAGACCGTGCCCGGCTTCGACTGGAGCGGCTGGATTGCCGTCGCGGGCCCGGCGAATATGCCGGCGCCGGTCGTAAAACTGCTCGCGGACGAAATCCGCACCATGCAGGCGACGCCGCAATTTGCCGACCTGTTGAACGCGGCGGCGATGGAGCCGACCGATCCGATCCCGCCCGAGGCGATGGCCGATTTCGTCCGCCGCGAATATGCGCGCTGGGGGCCAGCGATCAAGGCTTCGGGCGCGACCGTCGAATGATCACACGAGAATGAACATGCATCCCACGCATCAGATACGCCGGATCGTCACCGGCCACGACGACAGCGGCAAGGCGATCGTCGAGAGCGACGGCATCTGTCCCCATGTCAGGGTGCGCGAGGGCGCGGGCTTCGTCTGTAGCCTGCTCTGGGTCACCGACGAGACTCCCGCGCGCGTCGACCTCAGGGAGGATCGCGCCGCGCGCACCATCGGCGTGCCGCCGCCGCCGAACGGATCGATCCTGCGCGTCGTCGACTTTCCGCCGGTGACAAAGGAAACCGAAGCGATCGACCAGGAAGCGCTGCTGAAATCGATGGGCGCCGATCAGCACAGCCATGGCGGCGGTCCGTCGCGCCATGCCTTCATGCATCGGACCAAAAGCGTCGACTACGCGATCGTGCTGCAGGGCGAGATCGTCATGCTGCTCGACGATTCCGAGGTGCTCATGAAAGCCGGCGATTTCCTGGTGCAGCAGGCCACCAATCACGCCTGGGTCAATCGCTCCGACAAGGTCTGCCGCATCGCCTTCGTGCTGATCGACGGCATCGATCATGACGCCTGACCGAAAGGTGCCGGTTTCCGAAAGGAGCATTGATCTTGAAATTCGGTGTCTTCGATCACGTCGATCGCGGCGACCTGCCGCTCGGAGAGCATTACGAGAACCGGCTGCGTCTCGCCGAGGTCTACGACCGCGAAGGCTTCTACGCCTATCTGATCGCCGAGCATCATTCGACGCCGCTCGGCACCGCCGGCGCGCCCGGCGTGTTCCTCTCGGCGGTGGCGCAGCGAACCAAGCGGTTGCGCATCGGCACGCTGGTCTACACCCTGCCGCTGGTAAATCCGCTGCGCCTGCTGGAAGAGGTCTGCATGCTCGACCAGATGTCGGGCGGCCGGCTCGAGCTCGGCGTCGGACGCGGCAGCTCGCCCTACGAGCTCGCCTATTTCGGCGTCACCGCGGAAGCATCCTCCACGCTCTACAAGGAAGGCTATGCAGTGCTGATGCAGGGCCTGCAGTCGAAGACGATCGACTTCGAGGGCCAGCACTATCGCTTCAAGAACGTGCCGGTCGAGCTCGAATGCGTGCAGAAGCCGACGCCGCCGATCTGGTACGGGCTGTCGGCGGCCGCGGCGGTGCCGTGGGCGGCGGAGAACGGCATCAACATCGTCTGCAACACCTCGGCGAAGAACGTCCGCCCGATCACCGACCGCTATCGCGAGGTCTGGGTCGCTACGTCCCGCGCGGCGCACGAGCCGCATCCGCGCATGGCGATCGGCCGTCACATCGTGGTCGCCGAAACCCGCGAGGCGGCGCTCGCTTGCGGCAAGCGCGGCTTCGATCGCTGGTATGCAAGCCTGCAGCATCTCTGGCGCGTGCACGGCAATCCGATGACGCACTATCCGGTGCCGGAGGATTTTTCGGCCGCCGTGCGATGCCGGCTTCCTCCTGGTCGGCACCGCCGATGAGGTCGCGGAAGGATTGCGGCGCGAGATCGAGACATCAGGCGTCAATTACGTGCTGACGCGCTTCGCCTTCGGCAATCTCTCCTTCGAGGAGGAGCTGCGCTCGGCGACACTGTTCGCCCGCGAGGTGATGCCGCGCTTTGCGCGCGAGCCGGCGGCGGCGTGAGTCAGCGCCGCGTAAGCGCGGCTTACGACAGCCTTACATGCCAACATTACCGCGAAATACACGCATGCCTGCGCCGCGCCTGCGGTAAGTTCGACAGCGCGTGGGGCGACGCATAGTGCTTGGGGAAGAGGACGTCGATGAAGACGGACCTGGCGCGCGGGCTTGCATTCCTGTGGCTCCTGTCATTCTGGCCGGCGGCCTATTTCGTCGCCGGCAATTTCGATCAGATCGCCGACTACAATTTTGAAGGCGTCACCGGGATTTTGCTGGTGTCCGCGGCGATCCCCACCGCGGCCTCGTTCCTGGCCGCCGTCATCTGGTCGTTTGGACAGCAGCGCGCTGCCGCGGTCGTGCTGTTCGCCTCCGCGGGCCTCAATCCGCTGCTGTTCTGCTTCAGGTCGTACGAGTCCGCGATGGTGAAGCTGTGGGCGGCCGAAGGCCTTCATCACGGCATGATGGCCGTCTACCTCGCGCTTTGCCTGTCACTGGCGCTGGCGCTCGCTTTCGCACTTCGCAAGCCTGCTTTGCAACGCGCCGCTGTGCTTGCCGCCGCAATCGTGCTTGCGGTCAACGGCGCGCGGATCGCGGTCGACGCCCACGCATTTCGAGGCGCGAGCAGCCTTGCGGCGGTGCCCGATGCGCTGCAGGCGAAGCGTTCGCCACTGCACGAGAACATCTACTATGTCCTGCTCGATTCCTATCCCGGCCCGGTCACGACAAGGCGCGTGTTCGGCTTCGACAACCCGCTGCCGGGAGAGCTGCGGCAGCGCGGCTTCTTTTCCGCGGGCGACTTCAGGACCAACTATTTCGCGACCATGCTGACGATGAGCGCGGTGCTGGATGCATATTACGACGTGACCGAAGCCTCGCATTTCCCGATTCACGGCACCGAAGCCTATCCGATCCATCTGATCGGGGGCTATACGCCGGCGGCGATCAAGGCGCTCAAGACCATCGGCTTCGAGACGCTCTTTCTCGGCAACTGGTACGCGCGCTGCGCGGACAAGGTGTTCGTCTGTCTCGACCGCTGGAAGATCTCGCAATCGATTCCGTTCGGGACATTCCTCGATGCGACGCCGGTTGGACGCGTCTTTCCGCCCGTTGTGAAGATGGCAACGGCCGGGCCGCCGCCCTTCGACGCGCTCTATGATGCGATCACGCCGCTGACGGACAGCATTCGCTCGCTTGCCCTGCATGGCCGGGTTTTCGTGCTGGCGCACAACATGGCGCCGCATCCGCCCACGCAATACAATGCGGACTGCACGCAATCGGAGGCGGCGCCGACGGTCGATTTGAACTGGACCGACGTCGAGAAGGAGAGTTACCTTGCCGCGCTGCAGTGCGTGAACCGCAAGCTGATGGCGCTGATCGACGCGATCGACCGCGACGACGCGAGCGCGCTTGTCGTGATCCAGTCCGACCACGGCAGCTTCACGCAGGCGCATGGAATTGTCGCCTGGGATAATCTGCCGGCGGCGCTGCGCGACGAACTGACCTGGCCGATCAATTTCATCCGCGCGCCGGCCGAATGCCGGCACTGGCTCTATGACGGCATCGCGCAGGTCAACACCATGCGCTTCATGATCGGCTGCGCGATGCGCGAGCCGCCGCACTATCTGACCGACGATACCTATATTGGACGCGGCCGCACCACGGGGGACGGGCCATTCGTCCTGCTCGCGCGGCAAGCGCCGCGTTACGGCGGCTAACCTATCAGACGCTCATACTGATACAGCGTTCGCCCGCCCGGCGACAATTCGAGGGTGCGCGCGATCCGTCCGTGCCTGGTGATCGCGGCTTCGAACTGCTCCTTGCCGTAGTCGGCGAAGATATCCGCTCTCAACCGCAACATGCGCTGGACCATCGGGTCCGGCTTCGGGACGAATTCGATGACGCCGCGCGGCGCAAGGCTCATGAGCCACTCGACCGTCGACGCCAGCGGGATGTTCCTGGCGATGGCGAGATGATGAACGATCGCCAGCGCGATCATGGCGTCGGCATTGTTGCGCCCGCGCAGTCCGAACCGTTCGCTCTCGGCAAAACCTTGCTGCGGGCTCGGATTGGCGGCATCGGAGAACAGCGGAAGCAAGGCGAGGTGCTTGACGGTTGCGCGTTCGACCGCCGCGTCCAGCGCGTCGACGTCGGAGTCGAACCCGATCACGGATGCCGTGCCGTTGTGCAGCAGCACTTCGCAATAGCGCCCGCTGTTGCAGCCCAAGTCCCAGGCGCAGGATGGCGTCGCGGCGCGCGCGAACTGCGCGATGAAGTCGCGCTTTTGCGCCTCGCTGCCGGGCGAATAGGAATTGTCCGCTTCGTAACCCTGCCAGGCGCTCGGCTCGGCGTTCTTCGGCGCGAGTCCCGAAATCCATGCGCGCAGCCGCTGCAGCATGAAGCGCAGCGCCGTCTTCGGCAACGGCCGTGACGACGATGGACCGGAATCGCCTTTTCGTCGCGCGCGCCTTTGCAGGAAATCCGGCAAGGTGATGTTGATCAGCAGATTCGGCGCGAGCCATCGCCTGACCGGGCCGATCAGGCGCGCGACGTCGCCGGTCGGCAGCCCCTCGAGCGCGCCGCGATACCAGCCGTTGGCGGATATCCCGAACAGCGCGCGCAGCAGCAGCGGATTGACGAACTGCTCGACGAACTGCCGATGGCCGGCCCAGTAATCGCCCTCGCGGTACGGCACGAGCGACGCGATGTCGATGAAGACCGGCGTGACGCCGACGAACTGCAGATTGTAGGCGCTCGCGTCCGACAGGGTGAATCCGAAATCGAGCGCGCGAAGCTGGATGTCGAGATGCAGCAGCGCGGCGCGCTTGAGCAGCGCGAACGGCCACTCATAGGGATAGGATACGAAGGGAAGCTTTGGATGCTCGAGCAGCCTGCGCCCCTCGTGCTCGGCATGGCGTGTGCCGTCTTCTTCGGTCGCGATGATCCAGCCGCGACCGATCAGATCTTCATAGGCGCCCGATGCTTTGAAGAGCTGGAAATTGCGCCAGGCGTCGTCGGTGACGGCGCGAAAGATACGCTCGCCGGAAGAGAAGACATAGGCGGACGGATCGCGAAACGATCCCGGATTACGCATCGCTGCCGGACGGCGGCCGTTCCGGCCAGGATCTCGGAAGATTCCCTTCGCCGGAACAATCCTCCGATCCGTCTCCAATAGCTCCGGATGCTGATCACCCCGCCGGCCACGCCGGCGATCAATCCCTGCAGCGCGAACGTGCCCGTTCCCGGATCGAGATAGGCGTGAGCCTCGGTCGGCGCGAATGCGCAGAGACAAAGCACGATGCCGGCACAAATCTGAACGGGGTCTCTTCTTGGCTCGCGCGCCAATGCCATCGGGCAATGCCGCGATCTTCTTGTTCTGTCTGGCCATCATTGCCCCACCGCCAATTCGCAATTGCACGAAGCGTCGCTGACCTTGGAAAGTTAGGCGCTGAAAATCGGCATGTCCTGTTAAATATTGTTCATTAACCCCTTCGCCGGCTGCCTTCCGCGTGGGCATTCGGTGCTTGATTTAGCGTGGATAGCTCGCGCTTTCGCCAAGATTGAGGTTGCGCGCCCCGGAGCCGATTGGTTCGTTGCTCCCGGCAATTTCTTTGGGGGTGCTCCAGTGAATGTCAGGCAGGCCACGCTCGAAACCGATATCGGCGACATCGCAACGGATACCGGCGCGAAGCGCGCGCGGCGCAACGCGATCCTCGGATCGGCCATCGGTTACGCCACCGACGGCTTCGATCTGCTGATCCTCGGCTTCATGCTGCGGCCGATCTCCGCCGATCTCGGTCTCAGCCAAGCGCAAGCCGCCTCGCTGGTGACGGCAACCCTGTTCGGCGCGGTGCTCGGCGGCTTCGGCTTCGGCTGGCTGTCGGACCGGTTGGGCCGGGTGCGCGTGCTGGTCTGGACCATCGTGCTGTTCGCCGTCTTCACCGGGCTGTGCGCGCTGGCGCAGGGCTATTGGGATCTGCTGTTCTATCGCACCATCGCCGGCATCGGCCTCGGCGGCGAGTTCGGCATCGGCATGGCGCTGGTCGCCGAAGCCTGTCCCGCTTCCGAGCGTGGCCGCGTCTCGTCCTATGTCGGGCTCGGCTGGCAGGGTGGCGTGCTCGCCGCTGCGATCCTCATTCCGTTCCTGCTGCCGCTGATCGGCTGGCGCGGCATGTTCCTGATCGGCATTTTCCCCGCCATCGTCGCCTGGTTCATCCGCCGCAGCCTGGACGAGCCGGAAATGTTCCTGCGCAATGCGAAGACAGCCTCGCCGCAGTCCTCGTTCAGATTGCTGGTGAAAGACGCCGACACGATCAAGCTGTCGTTCGGCATGGCGATCCTCTGCTCGGTGCAAAATTTCGGCTATTACGGCGTCATGATCTGGCTGCCGAACTATCTGTCGACGCGCTTTGGACTGGCGCTGACGCAGACCGCGGGCTGGACGGTGGCAACCATCGCCGGCATGGCGGTCGGCATTTTCGTGTTCGGCCAGGTCGCCGATCGCGTCGGCCGCCGCACCGCCTTCTTCATCTACATGACCGGCGCCGCCGTGATGGTGCTGTGCTATTCGCGGCTGTCGGATCCGACCGCGCTCTTGTTCGCCGGCATGGCGATGGGCTTCTTCGTCAACGGCATGCTCGGCGGCTATGGCGCGCTGATGAGCGAGCTCTATCCGACCGCGGCGCGCGCCACCGCGCAGAACGTGCTGTTCAACATCGGCCGCGCGGTCGGCGGCTTCGGTCCGCTGCTCGTCGGGCTCGCCGCCTCCACGCGCGGCTTCGAGTTCGCGATCTCGGCGCTGGCGCTGCTCTATGTGGTCGATCTCGTGACGATGTGGCTCTTGATCCCCGAGCGGCGCGGAGCGGAGCTGGAGTAGCACAGGTTAGGCTGCAGACAAGCGCACGCGAAATTTGCTGCCGGTCGCCTCGGCGTAGCGCAACAACGTCTTGGTGCTCGGTAGCGTCTGCCCGCTCTCAAGGCGCGCGATCGTGGACTAACTCGTGCCCATGCGCGCGGCGAGTTCGGCTTGCGACAGTTTCGCGCGCAGCCGCGCGCGGAGCAGTGCGGTAGCGATCTCGAATTCCGGCGCGAGCGCCTCGTATTCTGCCTTGACCCTGGGATTGGCCAGCAGACGGGCTTTCAGTTTTTCAAACGGAATGGTCACGTGATCTCCTTCGCCCGTCGTAATGCCAGCTCGATATCGCTTGGTGGCGTCTTCTGGGTCTTCTTGACGAACGCCCGGACCACAACAATTCTGCGGCCGCTTGCCGTAACGTAAAGAGCGCGAGCGATTCCATCGCGGCCAGTCAAGCGCAGTTCCCAAAGCTTGCCCACAACATGTTTCGCATGTGGCTCGCCAAGACTTTCAAGTCCGGCTGCTGCGATACGTTCAGCAAGCCGGATGAACCTTGCCTGCATGTCTGTAGGAAGCGCAGCAACTTCGGCGGCGACGATTTCATTCAGGATTTCGACCCGCCACGACATCTGCTTATCTCATTTTTGAGATAGACGGAAGGCATCTCGTGCATAGAACAAAATAGGAACATTCTATTGCGGAAGTCAATAGTGGCGGTGACGCGACCTCCGAATAGAATAAAGGATATGGCAGGCGACCAGGGAGAACGCGAGTGGCGCAGGCTGACAATGCGGGGACGGGCGACTTCGAGACCGATTTCTGGAAGGATGCGAATCTGCGCAAGGTCTGGGACGAGATCGTGCCCGGCGAGCCGCGCAAGACCATTCCCTACACCCTGACCCGCGAGGCGATCGCGCTCTATTGCAGGGCGGTCGGCGAGACCAATCCGCTCTACCTGGATGAAGACGCGGCCAAGGCCGGTCCCTGGGGCGGGCTGATCGCGCCGCCCGCGATCCACATCATGCTGATGTTCGCCTGCACGCCGGCCGACGACTGGATGCGCTCGCCCGGCACGGTCAATGCCGGGCAATCCTGGAGCTATAACATTCCGGCGCGGCCGGGCGATACCATCCGGCTCGAGGCGCGCGCGCTCGACAAGTTCATTCGCCGCGAGCGGCTGTTCGTGGTGCATGACAACGTCTTCTTCAATCAGCACGGCCAGGTGATCTGCTCCGGCCGCGGCCAGACCATCCGTCCGATGTGAGGAGCGAACCGATGAGCGTGACATTCGATCATCTCAATGCCGGCGACAGCATCGAGGGGCCGTCGTTCGCCGTCTCGCGCGAGTCGATCCGGCTGTTCTGCGACGCTTCCCTCGACTACAACCCGCTGCATCTCGACGACGACTACATGAAGGGCAGTTTCGGCAAGACCCATTTCGGCGGCATCATCATGCATGGCATGAACAATTTCGGCCTGATCACGCGCATGCTGACCGATTGGGCGATGCCGGCGGGTGCGATCCATCGCAGGCTCGAGACGCGCTGGGTCAAGCCGGTGCGGCCGGGCGACACCATCCGTCCGTCCGGCATCATCAAGGGCAAGCAGGCGACCTCGAAATCGCGCTGGGTCACGATCGACGTGATCGTGCGCAACCAGAACGGCGAGCCTGTCGCAACCGGTGAGGCGATGGTGGAGTTTCCGCTTGTCGCGAAGGCGAGCTAATGGCGATGACGTCCTTGCCGACAGCGAATGCGGAGATCACGCGCTTCTTTCAGCAATGGCTGGAAACATTCTCAAGCTATGTCCGCGACGTCGACTACGCTTCCGCCAAACCGCTGTTTCATCCCGATGTGCTGGCCTTTGGCACGCATAACGACGTCATCCCAGGCCTCGATCAATGGGTCGCGACCCAGTGGGACAATGTCTGGCCGAAGACCGCCGACTTCCGCTTCGTGCTCGATCAGACTTCGGTGCTGGCCTCGCCCGACGGCACGATGGCGACCGTGATCGCGCCATGGACCAGCACCGGTTATCATCCCGACGGCACGCCGTTTCCGCGCCCTGGCCGCGCAACAATCGTGTTTTCCCGGACCGGTGATCGCTGGCTTTGCGTCCATTCCCACATGTCGCTGAACCGCGGCGTGCCGCAGACGAGCCACGCCGACCGGCCGGTGAAGGCGCGGTGATGTTCAGCCATATCGAACGTCCGGCCGGGAGACCGGCCAAGCTGATGTCCGACTTCGGCGTGCTCTACGCCTCGAACGGATTCATCGGCTGGCTGTTTTCGGTCACAGCACCAGTCGCCATCATTCTCACGGTCGGCTCGAACGGCGGACTCTCGGAGAGCGAGATCGCGTCCTGGATTTTCGGCGTCTTCTTCATCAACGGCCTGATCACCATCGCCTTCTGCTGGCGCTATCGCGAGCCGCTGGCGTTCTTCTGGACCATTCCCGGCACGGTGCTGGTCGGCCAGTCGTTGACGCATCTGAGTTTTGCCGAAGTCGTCGGCGCCTATTATGCGACCGGCATCTTGATGCTGGTGCTGGGCCTGACCGGCTGGGTCAAGCGCGCGATGGCGCTGGTGCCGCTGGGAATCGTGATGGGCATGGTCGCCGGCGTGTTCCTGCGCTTTGGCCTCGACCTCGTCCATGCCGTCTTCAACGACACCGCGATCGCCGCGCCCATGGTCGTGGTCTGGCTGCTGCTCGGAGCGCTGCCGAAGCTCGGCCGTCGCCTGCCGCCGATCATCGGGGCGCTCCTGGCCGGTGCGGTCGCCGTGATCGTGTTCGGCCGCTTCGACGCGTCCGCGCCGATGCAGATCGAGCTGATCAGGCCGGTGGTGCAGACGCCGGCCTGGTCGTTGGCGGCAATGGTCGAGCTCGTGGTGCCGCTCGCGATCACGGTGCTCGTGGTGCAGAACGGACAGGGTTTCGCCGTGCTGCGGGCGGCCGGTCACAACCCGCCGGTCAATGCGGTCACGGTGGCCTGCGGCGTCGGCTCCGTTCTCGCCGCGTTGGTGGGCGCCGTCAGCACCTGCCTGACCGGGCCGACCAACGCCATCATCACCGGCAGCGGCGAGCGCGAGCGCCAATACACCGCCGGCATCGTGGTCGCCGTGCTCGCGATCCTGTTCGGCTTGTTCGCTCCGACTTTCACAAAACTGCTGCTCAATGCGCCGAAATCCTTTGTCGCGGCACTTGCGGGCCTCGCAATGCTGCGCGTGTTGCAAACCGCCTTCGTCACGGCGTTTGCAAACAATTTCTCGCTCGGTGCATTGGCGGCGTTTCTGGTCACGGTGGCCGACAGGCCGCTGTTGAATGTCGGCGCGGCGTTCTGGGGCTTGATCGCGGGCCTCGCCGTCTCGGTGCTGCTGGAGCGGGCGGACTTCGCGGCCGAGCCGAAGCCGTGAAAACGTTCACTCCGCTGTAACCTCAACGCCCGCCATCGGCAGCCTTCGTCACGAAAGGCAGCGGTGAATTTCCGATCAGGAGTCCCTGTTGCCAACGCGGGCATGTGTGACTACGTTTTGTCCTCGATAGTCCCACGGTCTCTCGATTGGCCGCACGTACATGCCCAAATTCCTTCGCATCGGAGTGCATCAGTCGAACGTCTCCGGCTACACGTCAAAGGCATGGTGCATTCGTCGGGCGGGTTCGACGGTTTTTCTGAAATGGGGCGCCGTCGAGGTTCAGGGCGTTGGCGACGGGCGAAAGGTCTACTGGACGCTTCCACCGCGAGACAAGACAATTCGTTGCGGCACCGCGCAGCGTGCCCAGGACTATGCCAAAGCCGCGATCTCGCGGCGGCGCAACCATCGCTATGAACCGCTGACCGGAAATATCGCGAGCCGGCGCCGAACCGCCGATCGCGATGCCGGGCTCGAACAGGCGCTCGCCACCATCCTGTTCGTCGACATCGTCCGCTCCACCGAAAAAGCCGCACGGCTGGGCGATGCGCGCTGGAAACAGGTGATGGAGCACTATTACGCCGCCGTCCGCAGGGAGCTGAAGGCGTTGCGCGGAAAAGAAATCGTGACGACGGGAGACGGATTGCTGGCGACGTTCCGCGCGGCGGATGCCGGAATCCGTTGCGCGACCGCGATCCGCGAGGCCGTGCGCACGCTCGGGCTGGAGATCAGGGTGGGACTGCACGCCGGCGAATACAGTGTGAGCGGGGCCGAGCTGGTCGGGCTTACGCTTCACATCGGCGCGCGGGTCGCCGCGAAAGCGCGTGCCGGCGAAGTGCTGGTCTCGAGCGCGGTCAGGGACCTCATGGCGCAGTCCGACATCCGATTTATGGACCGCGGCGTTCACCAGCTCAGGGGCGTGCCGAAGCGATGGCGCCTGTACCGGGTGGAGCATTGAGGTGTCGTGCTAGAGCGGACGCCTGTTGACCCGCCGCGACATCGGTGACGTCCATCTGACGCCTTCCGGATTGCCTGCCGAAATGACTACAGTGCGTCTCGGGGTTGAGGAGGAGTTGATGCGACGGCGCGATGTCATCACCGCTTTTGGGCGTGCGGCGGCCTTGCCGCTGCTGTGGCCGTTATCGGCGCTATCGCAGCAATCGGCGAAGCCGTATCGGCTCGCATACCTCGCTTTACTGCCCGGCGAGAACCTGACTTACGCAAAATCGTTTCTGCAGAGGCTGGAAGAGCTCGGTTACCGGGAAGGCCAGAATATCGTCTGGGATTACCGGTCCGCCGACGGCCGCGCAGAGCGGCTGCCGCAACTGGCTGTCGACATCGTCGGCACACGACCCGACGTGCTGATCGCGGGATTTGGAACGCTTGCTCCAAAAGCTGCGATTGCGGCAACGCGCAGCATACCGATCGTTTTCACCGCGGTCGGCGATCCCGTCGGCGCGGGTCTGGTCAAAGGTCTGCAGCAGCCCGGAGGGAACGCCACCGGCATGAGCGCTCTGGCGACTGACATCGCGGCCAAGAGACTGCAGTTGCTGAGCGACCTCGTACCCGGGAAACGGCCGGTTGCCGTGCTCGGCAATCCCGACACGCCCTACACGGCGCTTGCGCTCGATCAGGTGCGGAAAGCGGCGGCGGTCATGGGGATAGAATTGAAAGTCTTCGATGCGAGAACGGTCGACGAAGTGCCGAGGGCAATCGGTCAGGTCGCCGACGCCGAAGTCGCTGGCCTGCTGATGCTGGAAGATCCCGTTCTGCTCGCTGTCATGCGGCAAACCACGGAGCTTGTCGCCAAGGCGAGAATTCCTGCAATCTACGGTCCGCGAGAATACGCTGTGGCTGGCGGCTTGATCGCGTATGGACCGGACCAGACCCAGATGAGCCGCAAAGCCGCGGATTATGTCGACAAGATTCTCAAGGGCGCCTCGCCGGCGAACCTCCCGGTCGAGCAGCCGACGAAGTTCGAGCTCGTCATAAACCTGAATACTGCGAAGGCATTGGGGCTCAGCATCCCGACGACACTGCTCGCCAGTGCCGACGAGGTGATCGAGTGAAGCTCGCGATCGCCGTTCTCGCGGCCGCGATGGTGATGCGCGGCTCTCCGGCGGCTGCGCAGCAAATGGATTGCAAGGTTGAGAATACCCTGACGGCGACCGCGGGCGCCGCGCCGGTCAAATTGCTGTTCCAGAACAGCTCCACCGAACCGCGCCGTCTCTACTGGATAGACTACAACGGCCAGCGGAAATTCTACGGGGTCGTCGCGCCCGGCAAGGACCGCCAGCAACAGAGTTCGGTGGGCAATCATTGGATCGTCACCGACGACACGGACAAATGCCTCGCGATATTTGCCGTGTCGCCGGCGGTCACGACGTTCGACGTCGGTTTCGCCGACGCGCCTCCGACGATGAATTGAGTTGACGGGCGCGTGCCGAGGACCGCCGACGCTCGTGCCAACACTCGAAATGTCCGGTGTCGGGGTAGCGGACATTTCCCCTTGGCGCGTGACCGTCTGCCCCTGGCCCCAAAGCAGAACATTATTTGTCGGGAGTCACTTCCTGCTGGTTGCGCGTTCGTAAAGTGTCACGTGGGCCGATTTCGCCTTATGACCCACAGCGGTCATCGGTGGCACTTCCAGCCTTCCAGATCAAACCACTACGATCGGACTTGATCCATTGGAGCGGCCTTGCGGCGGTGGGCGGGTGCGGCCGACGCAGGAGTCGCCATCGTCGGTTCAGATTTGCTCTCCAATGCCGGATTGGCAATTGCGCGCGCCTCCTTGATCGCTGCCAGCATACGGCTGTCGAGGTTGTAGAGATCGCGGCGTATTTGCAGCTTGCCCGCGTCGTCGACGAAGGCGGTCTGATAGGTCAAGTAGATCCAGATCGGCCCCGACTTCAGCGAAATCTCTTGTTCGACGCCGTCGGCGTACAGGCTCTTGACCTTCTCCGCCGTCCACTGCTGCTCAGGGTGCACGATGCCGGCAAGGACTTCGGCGTATTTGGGAGCATCCTGCACGCGCATGCAGCCGTGACTCTCGGCCCGCACAACATGGGCGAACAGATATTGGTCCGGGGTGTCGTGCTGAAACACCGTCAAGCGATTGAAGAAATTGAATCGGATGTGCCCGAGCGGATTCAGGCCGCCCGGTGGCATCGTGATCTCCACCTCGCCGTTGACGCGTTTCATGCGAAACCCCATGCGCGCCAGCGCGCCGGGTTCTCTCGCCTCCGCCGGCAGGTACTCGTTCCGAACGATCGACGCCGGCACTTTCCAGGTCGGGTTGATGGAGATGGAATCCATCTGTTGCGCCAGGAGCGGGCTCGGCATGCTCGGCTTGCCGATCACGACGCGCGAGGTCCAGATCTGCCGGCCGTCCTGGATCACCTTGAGGGTGAAGTCCGGTTCGTTGACCTCCACACGCGATTTGCGCACGTCGCGGTGGTACCAGCGCCAGCGCTCCATATTGGCGATGATGGTATCGATGCGACTGTCGTTCGTTGGATTGAGTTTTTTGACCGTGCGAGCATCCAGATTGCCGGTCGGCGGCAGATCGTTGCTCCGCTGATATTCCTTGACGGCCTCAGCAAGCTTCTCATCGTAGCGCAGATCGCTAGCCTCGCCGGAAACACCAAGCCGCTCGCGCAATTGCGGAACGCGGGCATCTTCCATCGGACGCTTGCGGTTGAGGGAGAGCACCCGACCCGCTGGGATCGCGTCGCCGGCACCGCCAGCCGTTTTGCCGCGCAGCTGCGCCAGCGCGGCCTTGAGCTTCTGATAGTTCTCGTACGGCGGGCTGAACTGATCAAGCGCCTGGCCGGCGTCGTTCCCCTCGGCGACGGCCGCCAGCACCACGGCTGGATCGGGCGCGCGTTGCGGCAGCGCGATGTTGTCCTCTCTCACCAGGTGAGAGGGCATACGTCCGGCCTGCAAGTGCCTCGCATAGGTCAGCGTCGTCTGCGTGAGGCTCAGTTCGGCCTCGGCGAGCGCATCCGGCGAAAGCCCGGCAAAGGCCGGCGTCTTGTAGTCGGCATGGTCCAGCCCGTCGGCGTCGGCGTTCTTGAGGCGCGCAATCACCGCCTTGCTCCGCGCATTCTCCACGCCCTTGTCGAGCCATAGCGGGGCCAGACCGCGCTTTTGATAGAAGGCTTCGACAGCCGCTTGAACCTTTTCGTCCGTGAAAATGCGGTTCGGTTTCATCGCCAGGAGATCGCGAACCCGCTCCGCGACCGCGCGGTCGGCAGGATCGAGCGAGGCCAATGGATCA
Source organism: uncultured Alphaproteobacteria bacterium (assembly GCA_963732085.1). Taxonomy (GTDB): domain Bacteria; phylum Pseudomonadota; class Alphaproteobacteria; order Rhizobiales; family Xanthobacteraceae; genus Bradyrhizobium. The sequence continues at coordinate 45,797 of CAVSYJ010000009.1, forward strand.
GCCGTCCGATCCTGCTCTGGCATACTCGCCGGAGGTGCCGTTTGCGCAGCGCTGGCCGGCGGCGCGGTGAGGGGCGCGCCGGGAGAGGCATCGCCTGCTTTCGACTGGTCGGTTAGACCTGCGTGGGACGGCTCCGTCTGCTGCCCGAGCGCAGATATCGGCGCAGCGAGGATAAACGCAACTGCTGCGCTTGCGAGGATCTGGTCAAGACGGAGCGAACTCATTGGATTTCCCCCAAAAGCTTGGTGAAGTTGCCGGGAGAACGCAGACGATACGCTCGCCGGTCCTCGCGTGGCCACGCTCTTCGAAGTGAATACATCATCAGTGCGCCCAGCAACAGGCGGCGTCGCGTTTTCCTGCCACTTTCGGGCGATTCATTGCCACGAAATTGGACGTCGCTTCTGGCACGAAACGGACATGCCGCCAGGGTCGCCTGATGTCCGCTAACGGAGGTGAAACGGACCTCCGGCAGCCAGGCCGAGATGTCCGAGTTTGGCCCAACTGAGACATGGTCTGAGCCCAACGGTAGTCGCTCTCGATGTGGATTTGCTTCTATAAAAAATCTGTCCGGCCGCTAAGATGTCTACGACTGCGCTTTGGGGGCGACCATGCAACGCCGCGGGTTCATTACATTATTGGGCGGCGCGGCGATAACTTGGCCGCTCGACGCGCTCGCACAGCAAACGATGCCGGTAATTGGATTTCTCGGCAGCCAGTCGCGGGACACGTTTGAACGTGTTTTCCCTTCGTTATGGCGAGGTCTGGGCGAACTGGGCTTTGCCGAAGGCAAAAATGTCGGGATCGAATATCGTTGGGCCGAGGATCGCTATGACCGGCTGCCCGCGATGGCGGCCGAACTCGTTCGGGATAAGGTCGCCGTTATCGTCGCGAGCGGAGGCAACGTGTCGGTGCTCGCGGCCAAAACAGCGACGGCAACGATCCCGATTGTTTTCCCCATTGTGAGTGACCCGGTAACCGGAGGGCTGGTCGAAAGTCTGAATCGGCCCGGCGGCAATGTCACCGGCATCGCTATGCTGACCAGCGAACTCGATGCCAAGCGTATTGACCTGCTGCGAGAGATGATACCGTCGGCAGACGTCATCGGCGCGTTGATGGACCCTAGCCGGCCGGATGCTGCCGCCCAATTGAAAAGCGTACAGGCCGCGGCTCAGGCGATAGGCCGGCAACTTGCCATCGCGAGCGCCGGCAATGAGGGCGATTTTGATACGGCGTTCGAGTCGCTTGTCCAGCAGCGCGCAGGCGCCGTGCTGGTCGCGGCATCTCCACTCTTCACCAGCAGGCGTGACCATCTTGTCGCGTTGGCAGCGCATCACGCGATGCCAACAATGTTCCAGTTCCGCGAATTTACCGAAGCCGGCGGCCTCGTCAGTTACGGCGCAAGCGTGGACGAGGCATACCGTCAAGCCGGCGTCTACGTCGGCAGAATACTCAAGGGCGAAAAGCCGTCCGAACTGCCGGTCATGCAACCAACGAAATTTGAGCTGGTCATAAACCTCAAGACCGCCAGGTCCATTGGCCTGACCATTCCGCCGGGCGTGCTTGCGATTGCCGATGAGGTGATCGAATAACGATCCTGTTTGCGGCGGTGCATGAGTCCGCTTGTCGCGTTGCCGCCACGACACGACGGGCAAAACACCAAAAGCCCGCCGCCTGTTTTGCCCGACGAGTTAAGTTCGCGACGCAAAAATAAATATCTTTCCGAAATTCGGAATACGTGTATATTCACCGCCGTCCCGCCTCGGCAAGAGGGGCGTTAGGCCTATCGTCACCAAACGTGAGGCGGGATGCGATGGACGCGGTCGTGCCGCAAGACGTGCGGCGCGGTCGCGTACGGTCAAGCCGTGTGGTCCTGTCCCCTCGATGCTGGGGTCAAGTTGTGCAAAGCGATTTGCGCAGCGACGGTGACTAAAAAGCCCGACACACCGGGGAGAGCGCGGAGTAAGCCGTAAAGCCATTGCGCAGGGAGTGCCGGAACGTTTCGGCTTTACCTGACTACTTGTGTGCACTTCTACTCTTCAGCACACAAGGCTGCGGGTGCGGCCAGCGCCCGGCATTCCCTGCGCCCTCTGCATTTGGAGGGACAACGAATTGCAAGACTCGGACGCGAAATCGCGGCGCGGGAATGCGGAGTTATGTTATCGTCGATGAAGCGTCAGCCCCATGGGCAAGCAGGCCGATCCAGTCGGGCGCGACCCGAGGACCCAAACCACAGGAAGATGTTGTAGTGCGAACTCGAGACCCCAAGGCTCCGCACAACTAAGCCCAGGCGGTTATGGGCTCCGCTCCCGTGCGCAATCGCGCAATAGGCGGGGACGACAGTGGAGTATTCCCGAGGGAACCCGTCCCTTCGATATCGGTTTGATGACCATGCCCTTCCTTCCCGGGAGCCTGCCGTGAACCAATTGCGATTGATCGGCGACATCGGCGGCACCAATGCGCGGTTTGCGATCGCGCAAGCCGGCAAATACGACCAGCTTCGTCACGTCGAAGTCGACCATTATCCCTCGCTGCAGGATGCATTGTCCGACTACCTAAAGGGGCTGCCGGCCGGCGAGCGGTCGAACCTCGCGGGCGTGCTGGATGTCGCAGGCCCCGTGCTCGGCGACCAGATCACGATGACCAACAAGGCGTGGTCGTTCTCCGTCGATGAACTGAAGCAGGGCCTCGGTCTCGCCTCGCTCACCGTCGTCAACGACTTCGCCGCCACCGCACGCGCGATTCCCCATCTTTCGCGCAAGGACATTCTCACGGTCGGGCCTCAACTGCCGCAAGTGAAAGGCAACATCGCCGTAATCGGTCCCGGAACGGGTCTCGGCATGAGCGCGCTGATTCCGAACGACGGCGACTGGACGCTGGTCGCGGGCGAGGGGGGGCACGCCACGCTCGCCGCCTCCACGCCGGAGGAATTTGCGATCGTCGAGATGCTGCGCAAGCGCTGGAGCCACGTTTCGGATGAGCGCGTGCTGAGCGGGGCCGGGCTGGTGAATCTCTACGAGGCGTTGTGCGAGATCGACGGCAAGGAGCCCCGGATGCTGTCGCCCGCCGACGTGACGCGGCATGCCATCGACAACACAGACGCGGTCTGCGTCAGGGCATTCGCCCTGTTCTGCGGTTTCCTCGGCAGCGTCGCCGGCGATCTCGCGCTGACGGTCAGCGCCTTCGGCGGCGTCTATATCGCGGGCGGCATCCTGCCGCGCTTCAAGGAGGCCTTCGCGGCATCCACTTTCCGCGAGCGGTTCGAAAGCAAGGGACGGTTCGCTTCGATGCTGGCGAAGATGCCGACCCATCTCATCCTGGAGGAGAATCCGGGGCTGATCGGGCTCGCGAACATGCCGATCTCATCCCGTGCAACTGCGGGGTCTGCTTCCCACAAGTGACAGAATCATCTACCGATTTGCGTTCCTCCGCATCCAACAAGGCGCCCATGACTCGTCGTGCACGCCGGGCTGCCGGCAAGACTCCCATCCCGAGCAAAGCGGCCCGGCCCAATCGCGCCGCGATTCCCGCCAGGGTGCCCTACCTGCCCGCGCCCGATCCCGCGCGCGTGCAGGCATGGGAAGAGCGGCTTGGTCCGCACGACCGCCTGCGGGTCGGCCTCCTCTGGTCCGGCGATCCCGACCCGAACAACGATCACAACCCCTCGGTACCGCTCGGCATCCTCTCGGACCTGCTCGATCTCGACGCGACCTTTATCAGCCTGCAAAAGGATCCGAGCGCCGACGACCGCGCGCTGCTTTCGCGCAGCGAGGTGATCGACCTCACCGATCAACTGACCGATTTCGCGGAGACATCGGCGCTGGTGTCATGCCTCGATCTCGTGATCTCGGTCGACACCAGTGTGGCGCATCTCGCGGGCGCGCTGGGGCGACCGGTCTGGACGCTGCTGCCGTACACGCCGGAGCTCGAGCGCGACGACAGCCCGTGGTATCCGACCATGCGTCTGTTCCGGCAAAGCGCGAGCCGCAGCCATGCCGAAGTGATCGCGCGCGTGCGCGGCGAGTTGTGTGCAGCGATTGCTGCGCGTTGATCTCCCCCCTTGCGGGGAGGCCGGTGGGCTCAGCGATACTCGCTGCCTATTGCACCTCGCGATCACCGCGCTACATAGAAACATCCCTCAGCAAAGGCCGCACCATGACCGTGCACGAACGCAACCTTGTTCCTTCCATCGATCCCGTGAAACTCGACCGCCTCGCCGAGGTCGCCGTGAAGGTCGGTTTGCGTTTGCGCGAAGGACAGGACGTGCTGTTGACCGCGCCCATGGTGGCGATGCCCTTGGTGCGCCGGATCGCGGAACACGCCTACAGAGCGGGCGCGGGTCTGGTGACGCCGTTCTTCTCCGACGAGGAACTGACGCTGTCGCGCTACCGCCACGCGCATGACGCGAGCTTCGATCGCGCCGCCGGCTGGCTCTATGAGGGCATGGCGAAGGCCTTCTCCGACAACACCGCGCGGCTGGCGATCGTCGGCGACAATCCGATGCTGCTGTCGGGTGAGGATCCGAACAAGGTCGCGCGCGCGAGCAAGGCCAACTCGAAGGCCTATCAGCCGGCGCTGGAGAAGATCGTCAATTTCGACACCAACTGGAACATCATCGCCTATCCGAGCCCGTCCTGGGCGAAGCAGGTTTTTCCTGACGTGCCCGAAGACGTCGCGATCGCGAAACTGGCGGATGCGATCTTCGCCGCCTCGCGGGTCGACAACGACGGCGCGGTGGCGAACTGGGACGCGCATAATGCGCGGCTGCGTGAGCGCACCGAGTGGCTGAACGGTCAGCGTTTCAGCGCGCTGAAATATTCCGCGCCCGGCGTCGATCTCACGATCGGTTTGGCAGACGGCCATGAATGGGAGGGCGGCGCCTCGACCGCGAAGAACGGCATCACCTGCAACGCCAACATCCCGACCGAAGAGGTCTTCACGACGCCGCATTGCCGGCGCGTCAGCGGCCATGTCGTGAGTTCGAAGCCGCTGTCCTATCAGGGCACGCTGATCGACAACATTCAGGTGAAATTCGAGGAAGGCCGCATCGTCGAGGCCAGGGCCTCGCGCGGCGAGGAAGTCTTGAACAAGGTGCTCGATACCGATGAGGGCGCGCGGCGGCTCGGCGAGGTGGCGCTGGTGCCGCATTCCTCGCCGATTTCGAAGAGCGGCTTGCTGTTCTTCAATACGTTGTTCGACGAGAACGCGGCGAGCCACATCGCACTCGGCCAGTGCTATTCGAAGTGTTTTGTCGACGGCACGAAGCTTTCGCCGCAGCAGATCGCGGCGCAGGGCGGCAACCAGAGCCTGATTCACATCGACTGGATGATCGGTTCGGACAAGACCGACATCGATGGCGTTTTCGCCGACGGCCGCCGCGTGCCGGTATTCCGCAAGGGCGAGTGGGCTTGAATTGCGCGCAATGGGTGCAGATGCGAGTCTGTTCCGCAGGGTGGTGGCGCTTTGTGAACAATTCGTAAGGAAAGCTTAAACGTCGGCCGCTAGCGTGGAGATCGCTACCCGCAATTGTCTCCGCTTCCCAAGGATTCTCGATGTCGCGCGCGCTGATCGAAATCGCCAAATTGACGGTGGATCTGACGCCGCGCCCGATCGAGCCGTCGTGGATCATCGAGGGCAAGCCGGACGCGACCTGGTGCGTGCTGTCGAAGAGCGCCGACGGTCTCGCTTCGACCATGGTGTGGCATTGCACCGCAGGCAAGTTCAACTGGCACTACGATTTCGACGAAACCATCCTGATCCTCGAAGGCGGCATCGTGCTGGAAAGCGACTCCATGCCGCCGACGCACTATGGCCCCGGCGACGTGATCTTCTTCAAGGACGGCGCGCATGCGCGCTGGCACGTCGAGAGCCACGTCAAGAAGCTCGCCTTCTGCCGCAAGACCCAGCCGGTCTGGCTCGGCCTTGCGCTGCGCGTGGTCCTGAAATTGAAGAAGATGTTTTCGCCCGCCGGCGATCGCGAGCCCGCGAGCCTGATGGCGCGCTGACGCGGAACGCTCTAGCCGCCGCGCAAGACCCGCGAGAGGATCGCCACGGCGCTGGCGATGAGAACGATCAGCGTCAGCGTCACGCCGGCAACGCGCCCGATGCGGAACGCGAAAGTGCCGGACCTCGCATACATCCCGAAGGGATGCAGCAGCCGCGATATCAGCAGCGCGGCCATCAGGATGTGCACGCGCCATGCGGCCATTCCCGACATTTCCAGCATCGCCACCATCAGCGCGATGATGGGTACGTATTCGGCAAAGTGCCCATGCGCGCGGATCGCGCTGCGCAGCGCGGGGTTGCCGGCGTCGCCGAACGCGGCGCGGTTCTGGCGGCGCAGGCGCACCACGTTGATGGCGAGCGCGGCATAGACCAGCGCGAGCACGGCGAGATATCCGGCGGTGATGGACGGCCATTGCATGCCGATGTCTCCCCCTTCGTTGCGGCTAGTCGAACTTCAAGCCGATAGAAATCCGCGGCCGTCTTCGAGAACAGCGCGGTCTTCTCGCTCTCGCTGAAACCGGAGGAGAGACGCTTGAAGGCGTTGAAGATCACCTGATAGCTGGCCTGACCCTTATCGGGCGGAAAATTGCTCTCGAACATGCAGCGGTCGGGGCCGAACGCCTCGATGCATGTCTCTATATATGGCTTCCAGGCCGCCGCGCACTGCTCGGAGTTCGGCGGCTTCGGCCATTCGTGGAAGCCGAAGCCCGGCAGCACCATCGCAAGCCCGCCGAGCTTGACCACCACGTTCTTGCATTTGGCGACTTCCTGGATCGAGGCCTTCCAGGTCTTGAAGATTTCGTCGCGCCGGCCGGCATAGCTGCCGATGCCGATGATGCCGCCGCAATGATCGAGGCAGATGCGTGTATCCGGAAAGGCGTGGGCAAGATCGGCGAATTCGCCGAGCTGATGATAGAACAGCCAGGCATCGAAGCTCAAACCGAGCGGGGCGAGACAGGCAAAACCCTTGCGGAAGGTCGGATCGAGCAGCAGGCCCTTCGGCCGCTCGGCATAGATGCCGGCCACCGCCTTGTCGCCATCCCAAGGCGAGGAGTGGCGGATGCCGCGGAAGCGGCCGTTGCCGGCGGCGATCTCGGCTTCCAGCACCGCTTTCGCGCCGTCGCCCAGCAGCAAATTGGCGTGACCGACGATGCCGTGGCAGACCAGCGCCTTGCCATAGGCGCCGCTCGCCGCCATCGCCGCAACGCCGTTGACGAACTCGACCTCGCCGACCGGGCGGTATGCCTCCGGTCCCGACGCGCGGTAGAACGAGCGCGCCTCGACATAGACGGTCGCGACGACGTTGTGGCCCATCGCGATGTCGTCGGTGATCTCCTCCATCATGTAGCGCACGCCGCCGCGATCCCAGAGATGATGATGCGGATCGATGATCGGTCGCGCCGGATCGAGCACCGGCTCGGTGTGCTGCGCGAGCCATTTCTCGTTCGGATCGGCATAAAGCCCGCTTCGTGTCGACGGCAAGGTGCTGGCAACCATGGACGTTCACTCCCCGGATTATCGTTGTTGTTCGTCTCAGACCCCGTCGAGGATAATGACGGTCGGGGTCGACGGCAACGTCTCGCGCGAGATACGCAATGTGCGCTCGTTGCGCACCTCGATTGCGAATTGCTTGCCGATCTTGTCCATGAACTCGTCCAGCGGTGTCGCGAAGCGGTGCATCGGCAGCACCACGGAGGCGCGTAGCCGCTTCGTGATCTCGGAGACGCCGTCGAGCGACATGGTGTAGGTGCCGTCGATCGGCACCATCAGGATGTCGAGCCGGCCGATCGCGGCGAAATGGCTGTCGTCGAGCTGGTGATGCAGATGGCCGAGATGACCGATGCAGAGGCCGGCGACCTCGAAGATGAAGATCGAGTTGCCGTCCTTGATCATGTCAGCGCCGGTATAGTCGCCGTAGAAGCGGCGTATGTCGGTCGTGACGTTGCGGATATAGACGTCGCCGACCCTCTCGGAGATTTTCGCTGGCACGCCGTCCTCGGCCCAGCCATGGAACACATGTGGAATTTTCGGATCCGGGAACAGCGTGTAGTGCGTCGAGTGCGCGCGGTTCATGGTGACGACGTCGGGCAATCTTCCCATCCGGTAGCCGCCGTTCCAGTCGGTGGCGATGCGGATGCCGCCGGGCGTGTCGATGTAGTAGGTCGAGTGACCGGCATAGGTGATGACGACTTCGTTCGCAGCCGCGGCCTCGCGGCGCAGGATGACCGGCGTGGCGCGCCACGGCGCCTTCGCCATCGCGAGGCATTCGCTGCGCTGGACATCCTGCGCGACCGCCGGCGCAGCGAGGAATCCGAACAATGCGAGGATGGCCGTGACGCGCAGCATGGCAGGCCCGTAATTGTATCGCCGATCAGCAAACAGCACTATCATCACGCGATCAAGTCAACATGACGCAGAGGTTCCCGGACATGGCGCGTGCACTTTCCACCCAGCGGCTCGAGCCGCTTCGCCATGTCGATGCCGGTGTGCTCAACGTCGCCTACTATGAGACGGGTCCGGCCAATGGCCCGGTTGCGGTGTTACTGCACGGCTTTCCCTACGACATTCACTCCTATGTCGATGTCGCGCCGATGCTGGCGGCGCAGGGTTGCCGCGTCATCGTGCCTTACCTGCGCGGTTACGGCCCGACGCAATTCCGCGACAAGGCGACGCCGCGTTCCGGCGAGCAGGCGGCGATGGGCGCGGATTTGATGGCGCTGATGGATGCACTGCAAATTCAGCGCGCGGTGTTCGCCGGCTACGATTGGGGCGGCCGCGCCGCCTGCGTCGGCGCGGCGCTGTGGCCGCGAGCGTTGCATCGGACTCGTCTGCGTCAATTCTTATCTGATCCAGGACATCGCGCGTGCGATGAAGCCGGCGCCGGCAATCCAGGAGTTGGCGTACTGGTATCAATATTATTTCCAGATCGAGCGCGGACGCGCGGGCCTTGCCGCCAACCGCCGCGAGATCGCGAAGATTCTCTGGAAGCAATGGTCGCCGAACTGGGATTTCGACGACGCCTGCTTCGAGCGAACGGCGGTCGCATTTGACAATCCCGACTATGTCGATGTGGTGATCCACAGCTATCGTCATCGCTATGGTCTCGCTGAGAGCGATCCGCAATATGCCGATATCCAGCAGAAACTCGCGGCGCTGCCGCAGATCACCGTGCCGACGATCACGTTCGACGGTGCCGGCGACGGTGTCATTCCAGCCACCGATGGCAGTGCGAGCGCGGCGAAGTTCAGCGCTCGCCGCGCGCATCGCGTGATCCCGCGCGTGGGTCACAATCTGCCGCAGGAATATCCCGAGGTTTTCACTGCAGCGGTGATGGAATTGATCGGAGGACATCATGGCTGATGCGGTCGATGTCAGCGGCGTCTCCTTCTCGGCGCGGCGCTGTTGGGACCGGCGGCGATCGAGCGGCAAGGCTCATGCGCAAGCGAAGGTCTCCAAGCGCTGCCGCGCGCCTTGCGCAAACTGGAGCCGCTGCGCCATGTCGAGACCGATGTGCTCAACATCGCGTATTACGAAGCGGGGCCCGCGACCGGCCCCGCGGTGATCCTGCTGCATGGCTTTCCATACGACATCCACACCTATGCGGACGTTGCGCCCATTCTGGCTGCGAAAGGCTGCCGCGTGATCGTACCGTATCTGCGCGGTTATGGCGAAACGCGGTTTCGCGACAAGGCGACGCCGCGCTCCGGCGAGCAGGCCGCGCTTGGCGCCGACGTGATCGCGCTGCTCGACGCATTCGGCATCAAGCGCGCGGTGTTCGCCGGTCACAACTGGGGAGGGCGCGCGGCCACCGTCGCGGCCGCCCTTTGGCCGGAGCGCTGCGCCGGCCTCGTCACCGTCAACTCCTACCTGATCCAGGACCTTGCGCGCGCAATGGTGCCCGGCCCACCCGAAAACGAAGAGGCGATGTGGTACGAGTATTACTTCCAGCTCGAGCGCGGCCGCGCCGGACTTGCCGCCAATCGCCGAAAGATCGCGCGGATGCTGTGGGAAGAGTGGTCGCCGGACTGGGATTTCGACGACGCGACCTTCGACCGCTCGGCGGGCGCGCTCGACAATCCCGATTTCGTCGATGTCGCGATCCACTCGTACCGCCACCGCTTCGGCAATGCCGACGGCGATCCGCGCTACGCTGAATTGGAGAAGCGGCTCGCGGCGATGCCGCCGATCACGGTGCCCGCGGTGACGCTCGACGGCGATTCCGACGGCGTGATTGCGGCCGGTGATGGTAGCGCCAGCGCGGCAAAGTTCGCGGCGCGCCGCATCCATCGCGTGGTGAAGGGCGCCGGTCACAACATTCCGCAGGAAGCGCCGGAGGCCTTTGCTGCGGCCGTGATGGAGCTGGTGAAGGCGTGACTGCGGTCTAGGTCAACAACCGGGCCGCCTTGCCCTGCGCTTCCAACAATTTAACGGCTCTCTTATCGAATGAGACGAACGTTTCAGCGCCGAGCCAACTTCCTTCGTACGCAATAACGCCGTCCGCGAAATCACCGCCAACGTCCAGCATGGCGAGGCCTGCTTCGGCCGCGGGCCGGTTGGCAACAACGGCTCCACTCAGTAGTAGTCGGATCGAGGCAGCGATGTCGGTCGGATGGATCTTGTAACCCTGCGAAAGAACCCAAGCGACCTCGCAAAGCGCAGATGTCGAAATCGCGATCATATCTGCTCTTTGCAGGGCAGCTTGTGCCGCCTTGCTCTGCCGCGGATCGTCTTCGACCAGAACCCGCACCAGTACGTTGGTGTCAGCAGTGATTTTCACAGCTTCCCGGCCCAACCGCGAGCAATTATCCTGTTCATATCATCAATCGAAAGAGATCGGCCTTTCCGCTTGGCTTTCAGGTAACCGAAAGCATCTGAAATCTTCCCTGTCGGTCCAGCGGCCTTCACCTCAATGCGGCCATCAGGAAGTTTCTCGACCGAAACCTTCTGCCCGGGTAGTATGCCGAGATGCTCCAGAACGTCCTTGCGAAGTGTAACCTGACCTTTGGCGGTGACTGTAAGTGTGCTCATGGCAAGAGTTCCTCTTGCCCTCAATGTAAGGCGAAATTACCTTACCATCAAGAGATCCAATGGCCCGTCAATCCCGCTTCGGGGCGAGCTTCCAGGTCGCGGCGACGATCGCGCATGTCATCAGGCCGCTGATGACAGCAGCTTCCGGGACAGCCAGCACCAGCGCCGCGGTTGCTGCCCATCCGATCGACGAGAACGCCTCGGCAAAAGTCGCGAGCCGCGATGAGGTCTGGCGGCGGCGGAACTGGCTGCGTTTCGCTTGCACGCGAAACCAGAGCTGGATCGCGGTGGATGAAGCGGCGCCAAGGAGAACGCCTGTCGCTGTGACGGCAGCCTGTAACGGTGCGACAAAGGCGAGCACCGCGACCAGCGGCGCAAACACCGCTGTTATCGCGATCAGCACGACCTCGATCTTGGCGCGGATTACGCGCGATGGCGGCAACGGCGCGGTCGCGACCAGATCGGCGGCGTCCTCGCCCGAAATCGTGAGCCAGGCAAGGCCGCCCGCGAGCTGGCCTGCGGCCATCACGATCACCGGCGTGATCAGCACGATCGCGGTCGAGCTGTCGGAGAAACTGCGCCACAGGAAGATCGCCGGCGGCACGAGATAGAGCAACTGCATCAGCGTCTGCGACATCAGCCAGGGGTCGCGCCGCAGCAGCCGGAACTCCTTGCGCCGCAGCGCCGTTTGCCGCGATCCATCACGAAAACGGCGCGCGCCCTTGCTGCGGCGGCTGGAGGCCGCATAGGCCGCGGCCGTCACCGCGGTATCGGCAAAGCGCGGCGAGAACGCCGCCATAATCAGCCCAAGTGTCACAAGGCTCGATGCCAGCAGCAGCATCAAGGCTTCGCCGTCGCCGAGCACGGCGCGCGCCGGCCACCAGACGACGCTGTTTGCGTCGGGTGCGATGCCGGCCGCGGCATCCGAGGTCAGCACGGCGAAGCGCGACAGCGTGCCGTAGGACAGGATCGCGGCAATTTGCAGCGCGATCACGAAGCCGGCGCCGATGACGGCCGCCAGGATTTGCGCGATCAGCCGCGTCCGCGCCGGGCCGATCAGGCGGAACAGGATGATAGTGATTGCGATCGCAAACGCCGCCGCCGACAGCCCGATCGCCGCGACGACGCCAAAGGCGGCGAGCCACCTCACGCCGCCATTGAAGGCGAGCACGTCGACGAAGGGCGTCGACAACAAAAGCGCCATCCCGGTGACGGAGATCGCGATCGAGACGATGCGGATGGAGAAGATGTTGGGCAGCGTGGCCGGCGACGACATGATCAGATCGAGATCGGCGCGGGCGTAGAACACTCGCGTCACCGACTCGATCGCCTGCGACAGCATCAAGGCCCAGGCGAGGAAGATGGTCGCCGACAGCACGATCAGCGAGGACTTGTCGAGCGGCGCCTGCAGCGTCGCGAAGCGGCCGACCACCGCCCATGCCGGCAGATGCATCACGGCGGCAAAGATGACGAGGCCGATGATGGCGGCTCGGGTGCGCCGTCGCCGTCCGCCGGTCATCATCGCCAGCCATTCGCGCCAGGCGAGCCGCAGCTCGTGCCGGGCGAACCACGCTAGTGGAGCGGATTTGACGTTCGCTCCGGTATTGCCGCGATTGTCTATTGCGAACGTCAAATCCAAAGCTCCACTAGGAATCATAATTTGCTAGTGGTCCTTTGATTCTAACATTCGCAAACGTGCCTCCCAGATGGGGTGCGAATGTTAGAATCGGACCACTAGCCGCGGTCGCTGAACTCATGCGGCCGCTTTCGTCTCGACCAGCGCGATGAAGAGATCCTCGAGGCTGGTGTCGGTGTGGCCGTTCTGCTGGCGCAATTCGTCGAGCGTGCCCTCGGCGACCAGCCGGCCCGTCGCAATGACGCCGATCCGGTCGGCCATCCGCTCGGCAACCTCGAGAATATGCGTCGTCATGATGACGGTGCAGCCGGCGCGCACGCGGTCGCCGAGCAGTCCCTTCACATGGCGGGCGGACAGCGCATCGAGCCCGGTCAGGGGTTCGTCGAGGATGATGAGGCGCGGGGCATGCACCAGCGCGCCCGCCAGCGCTACCTTCTGCCGCATGCCCTTGGAAAATCCTTCGCAGCGTTCATTCATGTGAGGTTCGAGGCCGAGGGAGGCCAGCAACTCATGGGCGGTGGCCTGCGCCATTTTCGGCGCGACCCCCCAGAGACCGGCGACGAATTCCAGATATTCCAGCGGCGTCAGCTTGTCGTAGATCATCGGCTCATCGGAGACCCACGCCATCATTTGCTTGGCGGCGACGGCATCGGAAAGCGCATCGATGCCGAAAATCTCGACTGCGCCGGCGTCAGGCTTGAGCAGGCCCGCGACCATCCGCAAGGTCGTGGTCTTGCCGGCGCCGTTCGGGCCGACCAGGGCGTAAAACTCGCCCGCGTGCACGGTCAGGTCGAGCGCGTCGACCGCAAGCCGGTCAAAACGCTTTGTTAACCCTCGCAGCCGCAGCGCGGATGTGTCGCCGTTCATTAAGATGTCGTCCAGCCTGGTTCGACGTGACCATGGACCGAAGACGTTTCGGCACGGTGAATCCGCAGCTCCAAATTCTGCTGGCCGAACAACTAGCGTTTCATTGACTTCGCCAGAAGCTTTCGGCTGAATACGCGGCGGAGATGCGCAGGCGGTCGTTCAAGAATTGCCGCGTGTCCGGGGAGGGACGTGAATGCTGGACTTCGTTCAGCAGCTGGTCAGCGGCATCGCGCTCGGCTGCGTCTACGGCCTGATCGCGCTCGGTTTCGTCCTTGTCTACAAGGCGACCGAGGTCGTGAATTTCGCCCAGGGCGACCTGATGATGCTGGGCGGCTTCTTCGCCTTCACCTTCATCGGCTTGCTCGGCCTCAATTACTGGATCGGCTTTGCCGGCGCGGTGCTGGCGATGGCGGCATTCGGCATGCTGGCCGAGCGCGTGGTGGTCCGGCCGATCCTCGGCTATCCGCAATTCTCCATCATCATGGCGACCATCGGGCTCGGCTACTTCCTGCGCTCGGTCGCGGGCATGATCTGGGGTACCGACGATCTCAAGATCGAGACGCCGTTCAGCCAGGGCGTTTTGCGGATCGGCAGCCTCGTGCTCGCCTATGACAAGCTGTCGGTGATCGCGGCGACCGTCATTCTTTGCGCGCTGCTCTATCTCTTCTTCAACAAGACGACGCTCGGCACGGCAATGCGCGCCACTTCCGAGAACATGCTCGCCGCCTATTACATGGGCATTCCGGTCAAGCGCGTGGTGTCGATCGTCTGGGCGATCAGTGCTGCGGTCGCGGGCTGCGCCGGCGTGCTACTCGCGCCGATCACCTTCATCCATTCCAATGTCGGACTGGTGCTCGGCCTGAAGGCGTTCCCGGCCGCCGTGCTCGGCGGCTTCGGCTCGATCCCGGGCGCGGTGGTCGGCGGCGTCCTGATCGGCGTGATTGAAAGCATGGCCGGCTTCTATCTGCCGGAGGGATGGAAGGACGCAGCGCCCTATATCGTGCTGCTGCTGGTGCTGCTGCTCAAGCCCGAAGGCCTGTTCGGCCTTCCCCAGCGCAAGAAAGTCTGAGCGATGCGCTTTCTGTTCAAGACCGACTATGAAGACGATATCCGCCTGTTTCCGCATTCGGGCTATGTCTGGTCGTACGGCGCGCTGCTGGTGCTGCTTGCGATCGCGCCTTACGTGCTGTCGAGCTATCTCGTCAGCCAGTTCGTGTTCGTCTGCATCTACGCCACCGTCGGCGTGGCGCTGTTGATCCTGACCGGCTTCACCGGGCAGGCCTCGCTCGGTCACGCCGCCTTCCTTGCGATCGGCGCCTACACCGCGGCCTATTTGCAGCAATATAATGTGCCGTTTCCGGTGTATTTCCTCGCCGCCGGCCTGTTGACCGGCGTGATCGGCGCCATCGTCGGATTTCCGGCGCTGCGACTGCAGGGCATCTACCTCGTCATCGCCACCATCTCCTTTGCCCTCATCGTCGAGGAAATCCTGGCGCGATGGGAGAGCGTTACCCACGGCAATGAGGGCATGAGGGTCAAGACGCTGCAGCTGCTCGGCACCCAGGTGCCGCGCGACAGCCCGGCCTTCTATTTCCTCTGCCTTGCGGTGCTGATCCTGACCATGGTCGGCGCACTCAATCTGTTGCGCTCGCCCACGGGCCGCGCCTTTGTCGCGATCCGCGACAGCGAAACGGCCGCGCGCAGCATGGGCATCAACGTCGCCCTCTACAAGGTGAAGTCGTTCGCGATCTCCGCCGCCATCACCGGCTTTGCCGGCGTGTTGTTCGCGCACAAGCTCTCCTTCATCAGCCCGGAGATGTTCACGCTCCAGCTCTCGATCGAGTTCATCATCGTGATCCTGATCGGGGGCGCCTTCAGCCTGCACGGCGCGGTGCTGGGCGCGATGTTCATCGTCATGCTCGATCCGTTCCTGACGTAT
This sequence comes from uncultured Alphaproteobacteria bacterium, assembly GCA_963732085.1. GTDB lineage: Bacteria > Pseudomonadota > Alphaproteobacteria > Rhizobiales > Xanthobacteraceae > Bradyrhizobium. The sequence continues at coordinate 61,270 of CAVSYJ010000009.1, forward strand.
CTCAAGGACGACATGCCCGGAATCATCGCCGGCGTGGCCGCCGCGCTCGGTGCCGGCAGCGAGCGCGCCTCGCATATCCAGGATAGCGCCGCCGCCTTTGCTTCCGCCAACGGGTTGAAGGGTGCGATCTACGGCGTGATCATCATGTTGTTCGTGTTGTTCGAGCCGCTCGGCATCTATGGGCGCTGGCTCAAGATCAAATTGTTCTTCCAGCTGTTCCCGCTCTACAAGCGCGCCACCTTCAAGCGGCAGAAGATCTATGTGAAATCGGAGCGGAACCGATGAGCTATTTCCGCGCCGAAAACATCTCGCTGCATTTCGGCGGCCTGAAAGCGGTCGATGCGGTGTCCTTTGCGGTGGAGAAGGGCGAGATCCTGTCGATCATCGGCCCGAACGGCGCGGGAAAAAGCTCGATCTTCAACTTGATCTCGCGCATCTACACCCCGACCTCGGGCAAGATCTTCTTTGAGGACCAGGACATTACGGAAGTGCCGGCCTACGGCATCGCGCGGCTCGGCATCGCCCGCACCTTCCAGAACATCGAGCTGTTCGAGAATGCGACCGTTCTCAACAATCTCCTGGTCGGCCGCCATCGCCATTCGGCGACGCAGCTCTGGCAGGAGTTGTTTTTCCTGCCGAGCGTGCGCGCCAACGAAAAAGAGCATCGCCGCAAGGTCGAGCATGTCATCGAATTCCTCGATCTCGAACCCTATCGCGACAAGCTGATCTCGGGCCTGCCTTACGGCGTGCGCAAGGTGATCGAGCTTGCGCGCGCGCTCTGTTCCGAGCCGAAACTGATCCTGCTGGACGAGCCGTCCTCCGGACTCAATGTCGAGGAGACCGACGACATGTCGTTCTGGATCCGCGACATGAAGTCCGAACTCGGCATCACCGTGGTCATGGTCGAGCATGACATGACCCTGGTGAACCGCGTGTCCGACCGCGTGATCGCGCTCAATTACGGCCGCGTGCTGGCGATGGGAAGCGCTGCCGAGGTGCAGAGCCATCCCGACGTCGTCGCAGCCTATCTCGGCGCATGAGGGTCATGTCATGAGTACGCCCGACATCATCCTCAAGGTCAGCAACATCGAGAGCTATTACGGGCCGATCATGGCGATCCGGGGCATCTCGCTCGAAGTGCCCCGCGGCCGCATCGTCACGCTCTTGGGCGCCAATGGCGCCGGCAAGACCACGGTCTTGAAGACGATCTCGGGCATCCTCGATCCGCAGAAAGGCAGCATCGAATTTTTGGGGCGACCAATCCAGCGCATGGAGGCCGACAAGATCGTGCGGCTGGGGCTCAGCCATGTGCCGGAAGGACGCGAAGTGTTTCCGTTCCTGTCGGTGCGCGAAAATCTGATGATGGGCGCCTATCCGCGCGCCGATCGCGACGGCGTGGCCGAGGATCTGGAGCGGGTTTACGGCTATTTCCCGCGGCTGAAGGAGCGCATCGACCAGCCCGCCGGCCAGCTCTCCGGCGGCGAGCAGCAGATGCTCGCGATCGGCCGCGCGCTGATGAATCGGCCGACCCTACTACTTTTGGACGAGCCGTCGCTCGGGCTGTCGCCGATCCTGGTCAGGGAAATCTTCGAGATCATCCGCCGCGTCAATGAAGAGCAGGGCATGTCGATCCTCTTGGTCGAGCAAAACGCCAAAGTTGCATTGGAAACCGCGCATTACGGCTATGTGCTGGAGATCGGCCGGATCGTGATGAACGACACTTGCGACCGTTTGATGCATTCCCAGGACATCCAGGAATTCTACCTTGGGGCCAAGGAAGCCGGCGCGCGCGGCGAACGGCGCTGGAAAAAGAAGAAGACGTGGCGTTAAATACGTCACTGCTTCGGACAAGACCGGCTCGAGCCGGCATACCAAGCGGTTGAGGAGGGAACAGGCATGGCCGGACCGGCAGTGCTGACGGTCGCCGACACGATTGCGAACAGCTTTGTCCTCGCCGTGGAGACGCGCGGCGACAGGGCGGCGATTCGCGAAAAGAAATTCGGCATCTGGCAGCCGACCTCGTGGCGCGAGTGGCTCGCGATCTCCAGGGACGTTGCCTACGCGCTGCACGCGATCGGCTTTCGTCCCGGCGACGTCGCCTCCATCATGTCGAACGCGGTGCCGGAATGGGTTTATGCCGACATGGGCATCCTCTGCGCCGGCGGCGTGTCGTCGGGCATCTACCCGACCGACTCGGCTGCGCAGGTCGAGTATCTCGTCAACGATTCCCGCACCACGGTGATGTTCGTCGAGGACGAGGAGCAGCTCGACAAGGTCCTGAACTGCCGCGCGCGCTGCCCGACCCTGGAGCGGATCGTGATTTTCGACATGGAGGGCCTCTCCGGCTTCACCGATCCGATGGTGATGTCGTTCGCCGAATTCTCCGCGCTCGGGCGCAATCACATCCAGGGCCGCGAAACCCTCTGGGGTGAGATGCTGGCAAACCGTGGCCCGGACGACCTTGCGGTTCTGGTTTACACCTCGGGCACGACCGGACCGCCGAAAGGCGCCATGCACGCCAACCGCAGCGTGGTGCATCAGATGCGTCACGCCAACGGCCTGATCCCCGCGACCGACAGTGAGGAACGGCTGGTGTTCCTGCCGCTCTGCCATGTCGCCGAGCGCGTCGGCGGCTACTACACCTCGCTCGCGCTGGGATCGGTGATGAATTTCGCCGAGAGTCCGGAGACGGTGCCGGACAATCTGCGCGAGGTGCAGCCGACCGTGTTCCTGGCGGTGCCGCGCATCTGGGAAAAATTCTATTCGGTCGTCACCATTGCGCTAAAGGACGCAACCTTCATCCAGAACTGGATGTACAAGCGCGCGCTCGCGATCGGCAACCGCATGACCGATCACAGGCTTGATGGCACCGAGCCGCCGCTGTCGTTGCGGCTCGCCAACCGCCTCGCTTACCGGCTGGTGTTCCGCAACATCCGCCGCATGATCGGTCTCGACCGCTGCCGCATCGCCTTCACGGGCGCAGCGCCGATCGCGCCGGACCTGATCCGCTGGTATCTCGCGCTCGGCCTCGACCTGCGCGAGGTCTACGGTCAGACCGAGAACTGCGGCATCGCGACGCTCATGCCCTCGGACGGCATCAAGCTCGGCTCGGTCGGCAAGTCCGTGCCCTGGGGCGAGGTCAAGCTGTCGCCGGAAGGCGAAATCCTGATCAAGGGCGATTTCCTGTTTCAGGGCTATCTGAACCAGCCGGAGAAGACCGCCGAGACCATCGACGCCAATGGCTGGCTGCATACCGGCGACGTCGGCGCCATGGACAATCAGGGTTTCGTCAAAATCACCGACCGGATGAAGGACATCATCATCACCTCCGGCGGCAAGAACATCACCCCGTCGGAGATCGAGAACCAGCTGAAATTCTCGCCCTATGTGTCGGACGCGGTCGTGGTCGGCGACAAGCGTCCCTATCTCACCTGCCTCGTCATGATCGATCATGAGAACGTCGAGAAATTCGCACAGGACCACGACATCCCCTTCACCAACTACGCGAGCCTGTGCCGCGCCCAGGAGGTGCAGGATCTGATCTGGCGCGAGATCGAGGCGGTCAATGCCAATTTCGCCCGGGTCGAGACCATCAAGAAGTTTTTCCTGATCGAGCGCCAGCTTACGCCGGAAGACGAGGAGCTCACGCCGACCATGAAGCTGAAGCGGAATTTCGTGAACAAGCGTTACGCCGGCGAGATCGACGCGATGTATCGCGAGCGCGCGGTGGCGTGAGGCGGAGCAAGACTTTCCGAGAAGCGGCGAAGGCGACAACGGGCCCGGCCTTCGTCGAAAGCGGGCCGCAAAGAATCGATAAGAGAAACCGAAAAGGGAAGAGGAGACGTGAAATGTCGAAATCGTTAAGGGCACTCGGCCTTGCGGTCAGCGCGCTCGCGCTGACGCTGGTCCCGGCCAACGCCCAGACCAAGGTCACCAACGAAGGCATCTCGGCCAGCGAGATCGTGATCGGCACCCATCAGGACCTGTCCGGCCCGATCAAGGGCTGGGGCGTGCCGGTGTCCAACGGCATGAAGATGGCGGTCGAAGAGATCAACACCGCCGGCGGCGTCCAGGGGCGCAAGATCAAGCTGATCGTCGAGGACTCTGGCTACGATCCGAAAAAGGCGGTGCTCGCCTCGCAAAAGCTGATCGAACGCGACAAGATCTTCGCGATGGTCGGGCCGATGGGCTCGCCGACCGTGCTTGCGTCGCAGGACGTGCTGTTCGACGCCGGCGTGCTGCAGTTGTTTCCGCTGACGGCGGCCGAGTTCACCTTCAAGTTCGATCCGGCAAAGCCGCAGGAGCGGCTGAAGTTCAACAACCTCCTGCCCTATGTCGAGAGCACGCGCGCCGCGATCAAGTACATGGTGGACTGGAAGCACTTCCAGAAGCCCTGCATCATGCATCAGGACGACGAGTACGGCAAAAACGTGCTCGACGGCTTCAATCAGCAGCTCGATGCGATGAAATTGAAGGCGGCTTCGGTGACGAGCTACAAGCGCGGCGCTTCCGACTTCTCCGCGCAGGTCGCCAAGATGAAGGCCGACGGCTGCGACCTGGTCGTGCTTGGCACCATCCTCCGCGAGACCATCGGCGCGATGAACGAGGCGAAGAAACTCGGCTGGGACGTCACCTTCCTCGGCGCCACGCCGACCAACGTGCTTGAAGTGCCCCTGCTCGGCAAGGAAGCCGTCGAAGGGCTTTATGCCGCCTCCGGCTTCGAAATCCCCTACGAGGACACCGCCAAGGGCAAGGTCAAGGACTGGCTGGTGAACTACAAGAAGATGTTCGGCACCGACGCCAATACGCAGGCGATCATCGGCTACAACGCGGTCGAGACCTTTGCCTTCTATGCCAACAAGGCGGGCAAGGATCTGACCGGTCAGAAGATGCTCGACGCGCTGGAGTCCGGCGACAAGTTCCTCGACATCTTCTCATCGCCGCCGACCAAGTTCTCCAAGACCGACCACCTCGCCAACACCATCACCCAGATCCAGCAGATCAAGAACGGCCGCTGGGTGCTGGTGAAGGACAATTTGATGTTCTGACGGGATCGTCACTGCGAAGCGAAGGGCTGAAGCGATCCATCGCGCAGCACTAAGTTTGTAGATCATGAGCATTGCTTCGTTCACCTCTCCCCCTCGCGAATGACGGTCGAAATCGCGAAAGGGCTGCGCGATAGCGTCGCGCAGCCCTTCATTTACTGTGTTCGTCATGGCCGGAGCTGTCCCGGCTATCCACGTCTCTGTCCAGAAGATAAGAGACGTGGATGCCCGGCACAGGCCGGGCATGACGAGTGTCGCTACTTCTTCGGGCGCACCGCGTCGGCGGTGCCCTGGATGAAAGCCTGCAGCTTCGGAATGTCCTCCTCCTTCAGCTTGCCGGTGAAGTCGGGCATGCCGCGATCCTTGAACGGTCCGTTGAAGACGATGTCCTTCAGGTTGATGATCTCCTCCTTCGGCACGAAGCCGAGATTGCGCACGTTGCCGCCATTGTCGACGCCGGGCACGCCATGGCAGGTGGCGCAGGCGACGACATAGATCGCGGTGCCTTCGTCATAATGGGCTTTGTCGTAGGGAACGCCTTCCAGCAGGTTCTCGGTCTGATACTTCACGAACTCGGGCAGCTTGGCCTTGCCGCCCAGCGCGAAGGTGTAGACCGTGCCCGGGCTGCGCAGCTGCGTGGCGCGGTCGGCGATGCCGAACACGCCGCCCCAGCCGACCGCGACCGACACGTACTGCACGCCGTCGAGCATGTAGGTCGAGGCGGCCGCCACCACGCCGGTGCCGGTCGGCGTCTCCCACAACGATTTGCCTGACGTCGCATCATAAGCGACGAAGCGTCCATCGGCCGTGCCCTGGAATACGAGATTGCCGGCGGTGGTCAGCGTGCCGCCGTTCCACGGCGCCGGATAGTCGACGCGCCAGGCTTCCTTCTGCTTCACCGGATCCCAGGCGAGCAGCCGGCCATAGGCCGGCGCCTTCGGCGGAACGCCGTTCAGCACGAAGCCGATGTTCCAGCCGGTGGTGCCGCCGAACTTGCCGGGCGTTGCCGCATTCTGCGCGAAGCTCTTCTCCGGCGTCAGGTTGAGCGGCACGTTCTGTGCCGGCAGATAGACCAGTCCGGTCTGCGGATTAACGACATCGGATGCCAGTTGTGCGCGCCGTAAGGGCCGGGGATCGAGTCATAGGGCTCGTCGCCGCGCGCCGCCGGCACCTCGATCGGCCGTCCATCGGCGCCGTAGCCGGTCGCCCAGTTCACATCGACGAAGTTCTTCGCCGAGATGAACTTGCCGTTGGTGCGATCGATGACGAAGAAGAAGCCGTTCTTCGGCGCGTGCAGGATGACCTTGCGCGGCGCGCCGTCGATGTTGATGTCGGCGAGGATCATCGGCTGGGTCGAGGTGTAGTCCCAGTGATCGCCGGGCGTCTCCTGGTAGTGCCAGACATATTTGCCGGTGTCGGCGTTCAGCGCGACGATCGAGGCGAGATAGAGGTTGTCGCCGCCGGACGGGACTGCGGATCTTGCGATTCCACGGCGCGCCGTTGCCGGTGCCGACATAGACCATGTTGAGGTCGGGATCGTAGGTGATGGTGTCCCACGGCGTGCCGCCGCCGCCATTGATCCAGTACTTGCCGGCGGGATCCCAGGTCTTGGCCGCGGCTTCCATCGACGAATCCTCGAACGGCTTTGAGGGATCGCCGGGCACGGTGAACCAGCGCCAGAGCTGGTTGCCGGTCTCGGCGTCATAGGCGGTGACGTAACCCCGCGCGCCATATTCGGCGCCGCCCTGGCCGATCAGCACCTTGCCGTTGATAGACGCGCGGCGCGCCGGTGATGGTGTAGGAGTGATCGTGGTCGATCAGCGTGTCCTTTTCCCAGATCTTCTGGCCGGTGGCCGCATCGAGCGCGATCAGCCGGCCGTCATAGGCTGCGACGAACACCTTGCCTTTCCAGAGCGCGACGCCGCGATTGACCACGTCGCAGCAGCCCTTGTAGCCCTGCTCGCGGTTGACGCCGGGATCGAAGGTCCAGATTTTCCTTCCGTTACGCGCGTCGATCGCATGCACCACGCTCCACGACGCGGTCTGGTACATGATGCCGTCGACCACGACCGGCGTCGCCTCGACGCCGCGTTCGGATTCGAGATTGTAGCTCCAGACGAGGCCGATGCCCTTGACGTTGTCGGAGGTGATCTGGTTGAGCCTGGAGAAACGGGTCTCGGCATAGTCGAGGCCGATGGTCGGCCAGTCGTTCGAGCTTGCGGTATTGGCTTTGACGAACGCGCCGTCGACTGCGCCCGTCGACGCCTTGATCTTTGCGGGCGTCAAATCCTCGGCAAGCGCGCCGCCGCAGGATATTGCAAGACCGAGCAGGATGGCGCCGGTGAACCGGCAAGCGGAATCGACCTGCGGTACGCGTATCATCTCTTCCCTCCCAATGACCTCTAACGGATCGTGATGGGATCGTATGCCTCCCGCTGACCGCGTCAATCGAAGTGACGGCTCACCCGCAAAAAGAGAAAATTTCTGTCGCCGTTTTTTCGCCAAACGAAATGCGTCCCGCATGTTCCGGAAAAGTGTGAAGCGGTTTTCGGAAAAGATCATGCCCAAACAAGGCGCAGCATGTTCGCTCTGCGGAATTGAGACGAAGCATTTGCGCGCAGGCGCTACGCGCCGCCTGCGTTACGGCGCGCTGTAGGTGACGCCGGATGCGACCGGCTGCAGCGCGGTCGCCGTGCAGCGCCAACGTCCGTTGTCCGTCTTCTGAAACGAAAACGACTTTTCGATCGCGGACACGGGCGGTCACGGCAAAGCTGTCCCGGCTGTTCGGCGGCGCGGGTCCCGCCTTGCCGGTTTTCAGATCCCAGCACGTTCCGGTGCAGTTCGATGCGATCGGGCTGCAGACCGCAAAGGGAGAAAGCACGACCATCTCGATGCCGACCGTCACCAGCGCGCCCTGGTCGGCCACCTCATTGTCGAGTTCGTAGACCCGCCTGACGCGGAGGAAATCGCCGCAGGAATTTTGCGCATGGATCTGCGAGACGCAGAGATCGACGGCGTCGGCGTTCGGCCGTGATGCGGCGATTCGCCGTCCGAACACCCGCTTCGGATCGTTCTTCGCGGCGGTCATCCCCGCCGTCATCTCCTTCAGCCAGTTCTCAAGGCAGTCTTCCGACGACGGCGGAAGCTCGGAGAGCGGCACATTGTCCTTGCCGGCCAGGTTGCATTTGCGGTCGCGGTCCCTGATCCATCTGGCGTATTCGGCGAACGCCTCCTGCGCCTCGTCGTCCTTCAACTTGCCGATCAGCGGACGCACCAGCGTGTTCAGCTCGGTCTCGCCGAGCTCGAGCGTGGGCTCGCTGCAGATCAGCGCGCCCGCGGCGCTGTTGGCGGCGAGACAGTCGAAATTCGGATCGCGCAGGATGGCGGTCCTCTCTTCGGTCTCCAGCAGCAGGCACGCCTTGACGCGCTCGAAATCGTCCGGCCGGACCGCGGTGCGCCCGAAAATGCCGCAACTCCGGTTGCGGTCCCTGTTCCATTGCGCATTGTCCTCGATCGCGACGCGGCGATCGGCGAGGCGGTTGAGCCGCTCCTGGATCGCCGCACCGAGCTTCTCGCCGGCGGCGCTGAGATCGGGATCGCCGCAAATCATCTGGTTGGCGGGATCGCGATGCGTCTCGCAATGGTTCTTTGCGAACAGCGGCAGCTTGTCGTTGATCGAGCGCGCATCCTGCGCCAGCGCGGGATGTACGAGGCTGAACAGGATCGCCACGGCCACCAGCCAACCTGCTCGCATTCCAGAACGCCCCGCCCGGAGAGACACAATCACAGCGATTGCCATGGTAGCGGTAACCGAGGCGGGGCGACAAGGCGAAATGAAATGATCCGCGCCTATTCGCCGCGCTTGTCTTCAATAACCGGCGGCGATCTGACCCGGCTGCGCGGGCGAAGATGACGCGGTGGCGGGCGCGACGTCGCGATCGGAGCTGCTCGCCAGCAAGGGCGCGTCGGAATATTTCATGACACCGGCCTGATCGATCACGAACAGCGGGCGATAATTCCGGAATGCCGTGTCTTCGACCATCGCCATGCGGCGGTTGTCGAGGATCAGCCAGCGGCCGTCGAGGCGGACGGCGGCCACCGCATGGCCTTCGCCGCGCATGACGTCGGCCAGCACCACGATCCGCAGATCCTCCGAAGGGATGCCCGCCATCTGCAGCGCGGCGAACTTCGCGATCGCGTAATCCTCGCAGTCGCCGGCGCCGCGATAGAAGGTGACGAGCGGCGAGCTCCAGACGTCCTCCTGGCCGAACTGGGCGAGATCGCTCATCGGGTGGATCGCCAGATTGATGGCGCGGTTGATTTCGCCGAGCCGGGCGCGGCCCTCGCGCTGCCTGCCGGCATCGACGATGGCGAGAAGCTGCAAGGCTGCATCGGAGGCGCAATTCTCGCGGTCGCCGTCGCACAGCGCAAGCTGCACCCGCTCGTCATCGAGCTTGTTTGCGACCGACTGCCATTTGGCGGCGAGGCCGCCCCAGAACACCCGCGATGTCCAGAGATGGAACGGCTCCGCAGGTTCGCCTGCTACGCCGAGCGCGCCCGTGAATTCCGGCGCTGCCGCGTGTCCCGCCGTGACCGGCGCAAAGCACGCAAGGAGGCATGCGACCATTGCCGCACGCAACGCGCGCGCGTGATTGAACAACCCCATCTGACGCCCCTTGTCCGGGCATCGGCGAGGTCGTTGAGATCCCCGCGCGTGACCGGATCGTTTCGCGGGCGATGATGGGGAAGCGGGCTTTTCATCGGCTTAAAGCGCGCGGAAAGCGGCCGGAAAGCGCGAAACAGGCTGAAATGGCCGTCGCGGGAATTGTGAAAATTTTATCGATCGGCCGGATCGGCCGGGGCGGGCAAATTCCGGGAGGGCGCAGTTGAGTTCCGCGAGCGAGGTCGCAATACCCGTTCGGGTTGAATTGCCGCCAATTTCAGCAGGATATGGCTAATTGGAGAGATTTCGCAGTTTTGTTATTTGGCTCACAGTATTAGCCCGGAAACGCGCGCACTATCCTCTACGGCAGTGCGGGAGAAAGCTCTGTCAAGTATCGATACCTGAATGAATACGCAGGTCTACGCTGGACAGCTCGAGAGCTCTTCCGCGGAACAAAGAAATACTTGGAAGTGCGAGGACGAATACTTGGTGGTCTCGCGAAATCGGTAGAAAAGAACGCCCCATAGGGCCGCTTCCGTGACGCGTCACACAAGCTAAAGATGGTTTCGCAATGCCCGCTTCGATGATATGCAAGCTTTGTAGGTAGATTATTAAATAGATATTAACCAATAGTGGTGGCCCTTTGAATTACGCTGGCAAATTTGACGGCGCGATTTCCTCTGACGGCCCGGGGAATCATTCCCATTTCGCCCATCTGAACCCCGGCCATGTGCATGCGCCGGCGGATGCGATCGTCGTTCCCGACGCGCATTTCCTGTTCAATGCCGATTTCAAGCGCTCGGGCGTCGACCTGATCCTGTCCGGCGACGACCGCGAACTCGTCCTGCACGACTACTTCAAGGGCGAGAAGCACAAGGCGCTGGCCTCGCCCGACGGCGCGCATCTGACCGGCAACCTCGTCGATGCGCTGACCGGGGCTCGCAGGTCGGCAACAGCGGCAACGTGACGGTCGACAGCGGCGGCACGCTGACGGTGAACGGCGCGACCATCAACGGCATCGGCACGGTGACGGACAATGGCGACGTCGAGCTGACCGGCGGAGCGGTGCTCAAGGGCGGCGGGACGCTGAAGAACAATGCGACGTTGAACGTTACCTCGACGGGCAATGCGATCGACAACGAGACGGTGACCAATGCGCTGGCCGGCACCATCGAGGTCAAGAGCGGCGGCGGCCTGACCATCGACCAGGGCTCGCAGGTCGGCAACAGCGGCAACGTGACGGTCGACAGCGGCGGCACGCTGACGGTGAACGGCGCGACCATCAACGGCATCGGCACGGTGACGGACAATGGCGACGTCGAGCTGACCGGCGGAGCGGTGCTCAGCGGCGGCGGGACGCTGAAGAACAATGCGACGTTGAACGTTACCTCGACGGGCAATGCGATCGACAACGAGACGGTGACCAATGCGCTGGCCGGCACCATCGAGGTCAAGAGCGGCGGCGGCCTGACCATCGACCAGGGCTCGCAGGTCGGCAACAGCGGCAACGTGACGGTCGACAGCGGCGGCACGCTGACGGTGAACGGCGCGACCATCAACGGCATCGGCACGGTGACGGACAATGGCGACGTCGAGCTGACCGGCGGAGCGGTGCTCAAGGGCGGCGGGACGCTGAAGAACAATGCGACGCTGAACGTCACCTCGACGGGCAATGCGATCGACAACGAGACGGTGACCAATGCGCTGGCCGGCACCATCGAGGTCAAGAGCGGCGGCGGCCTGACCATCGACCAGGGCTCGCAGGTCGGCAACAGCGGCAACGTGACGGTCGACAGCGGCGGCACGCTGACGGTGAACGGCGCGACCATCAACGGCACCGGCACGGTGACGGACAATGGCGACATCGAGCTGACCGGCGGAGCGGTTCTCAGCGGCGGCACGCTTGCCAACAATGCGACACTGAACGTCTCCTCGACCGGCAACGTGCTGGACAACGTCACGGTCTCCAACACGGGCTCTGCCAGCGCGATCGACATCTCGGGCGCGCTGACCTTGCAGGACGGCACGCACGTCACCAATCAGAACGGCACCTCCGGCGAGACCATCGAGAACCACGGTTCGCTGGCGCTGAACAACGCCACGATCTCGAACGGCACGGTGACGAACACCGGCGGCGGCACGCTGGCCCTTCAGGGCTCGGGCCGCATCGACTAGCGGCGCTGTCCTGACCAACCAGAGCGGCGGCCAGGTCAACGTGACCGGCACGAACAACGTGCTGGACAATGTCACGGCGTCCAACACCGGGACCGGCAGCGCGATCGACATCTCGGGCGCGCTGACCCTGCAGGACGGCACCAAGCTCACCAACCAGAACGCCACCTCCGGCGAGACGATCGAGAACCACGGTTCGCTGGCGCTGAACAACGCCACGATCTCGAACGGGACGGTGACCAACACCAACGGCGGCACGCTGGCCCTTCAGGGCTCGGGCCGCATCGACTGCGGCGCAAGCTGACCAACCAGAGCGGCGGCCAGGTCAACGTGACCGGCACGAGCAACGTGCTGGACAACGTCACGGCCTCCAACACCGGGCACTGCCACCGCGATCGACATCACCGGGCGCGCTGACGCTGATCGGCGTCACGGCGATCACCAACGCCGACAGCAACAGCGGCGAGACGGTCGAGAGCACCGGCACGCTGACGCTACAGGACACCTCCTCGATTACGAACGGCAAGCTCGTCAACCTTGGCACCGTCAAGATCGAGGAATCCACCGGCGCGAAGCTCGATAACGTCAACGTCTCCGGCGGCGGCACGATCGACGTCGATGGGGCCGGCGGTGGCGGACCGCCTCCGGCACCCGCAACGCTGATCCTCAGCGACGGCGCGACGATCAACAGCGGCAAGATCGAGATCGGACCAGTCGGCACGCTCGACGTGTCGACCGGCGTGGTGACGCTGACCGGCGTCACGGTCGACGTCACGAGCGGTGGCGTCCTCAAGGTGGACGGCGCAGCGACGCTGGACCTCTCGGGCACGAACATCACCGGCAGCAGTCAGCTGAACAACGCCGGCATGCTCAAAAATATCCTGGGTAACGACACGATCTCCGGAAACGTCGATAACACCGGCGGCACCATCGAAGTTCAGTCCGGCTCGCTCGACCTTTCGGGCACGCTGACGGGCGTCGGCACCTTGAAGATCGATGCGGGCACGACGCTGGAGATCGGCAGCTCCGACACCGCCCAGACCGCGACCTTCGAGGGCGGTACCGGCACGCTTCAGCTCGACAACAGTTTCACCGGCACGATCACCGGGAATTCGTCAGGTGGCGGCAATTTCACCATCACCGGCGCAGCCAACATCACCGCGGGCGGCGCCGATGCGATCGACTTCAAGCGGCGGGTGGAACGACCGGCGCGCCCGCGACGGTAACGATCTCGACCTCGGGCACGGTGACCGGTGCAGCCACCGGCATCGCCGTGATCCAGAACGGCGTCGGCGACATCACCGTCTCGCCATCGGGCAATGTCACGGGTTCTGCCGGCAGCGGCATCGTCGCCGAGGACACCGCGGCCGGTTCCGGCAACATCACCGTCGACGCCACCGGCAAGGTGACGGGAACGGGGCAAATCCGCCGGTATCCTCGCCGAGAATCTCAACTCGGCCAACAACGGCAACGTCAGCGTGACCGCGACCGGCGGTGCGGCTGGCGGCACCTACGGCATCGAAGCGCTGACGCAAGGCAATGGCGGCGTCGCGGTGGAGGCCGCGGGAGCCGTCTCGGCAGGCGTGCAGTTCGGCATTTTTGCCGATAGCTATGGCACCGGCGATGTCTCGGTCATCACAGATTCGGGAACCGTTATTAATTCCGGCGGGTCGGGCATCTTTGCGATCGACCAAGACCCGACGATCGCGGCTTTGGCCAACAGCACGATCACGGTGACGGCGCACGGCACCATCAACTCCGGCACGACGAACAACCTGAACGGCGCGGTCCCGAGCGGGATTGTGGCGGGATACACCGGAAACAATACCGATTTCCACAACGTCCCCAATGCCAACGTCAACGGCACCGTCGTCGTGAACAACTATGCCAATATCACGGCGGCGGCCGGCTATGGCATCGAGGCCTACAATGAAGGCCAGGGCGACGTAACGGTGAACGATTTTGCCGGGACCTCGATTTCCGGCGCGCAATTCGGCATTGGGACTTACTCAATGAGCGGCGGCAACGTCGCCGTCTCGATGTCTACGGGCGATTCCATCACTTCGGGCGGCATCGGCATTGTCGCCCTTGATGAGGCCGCTTCAGTCTCGTCCAGCAAAACCATTACCGTGACCGCCCATGGCACGATCAACGCGGCTTCCGGAATAGAGGCGGGCTATGTCCTGGCTGGATCGGCTGTTATCGAGCCCAACGTTGCCGGCAGCGTAACGGTCAACAGCGACGCGACCATTGTGGCGTCAGGTGACTACGGCATTGACGCCTTCAATTGGGGAACCGGAAACGTAACCGTTTCGGCGGGCACGGGATCGTCCATCACCGCTTCCAATGCGACCGGGGAAGGCATCAACGCCGCCGCGATCGATGGCGGCGACGTCAGCGTCACCAATGACGGGGTATTGAGCGCGCGGACCGGCATCTCCGCCTTTGCCAGCGGTGCCGGCAATGTGTCGGTGGTCAACAACGGGCAGGTCACCGGCTTTACCGGGATTGACGTCACCCAGAACAACCCCGGGGCGACCGGTTCAACCACCATCACCAACACGGATTCGGTGCAGGGTTCGGGGGCCGCGATCGCGATCGCCGAGAACGCGACCGGAGCCGCGGAGATCGACAATACCGGCACGATCGGTTCGAGCTCCCTGAGTTTTGCGATCGACGAATCGGGCGGCAATCTCGTCATCAATAACAACGATCACGGCGTGATCGACGGCTCCATCACCGCCGCCAACACCACGTTCACCAATGCACAGGGCGCAACCTGGAATGCCGGCGGCGTGAGCGAGTTCGGCGTGGCCTCGGCGACCGGCGTTGTCGCCAGCACCATCGACAATTCCGGAACGATGAACCTCGCCTCGGCCTCGATCTCCGGCGCGAGCGGGCTGACCATCACCAATGAAACCGGCGGCGTGATCAATGGCGTGTCCGGCTCCAGCTTCATCACCGGCGCGGCCATCACCAACGCCGGCACGATCGAGGCGACGACCGGCGGCACGCTGACCATCGACCCTGCGCCGTTGACCAACTACCGGAACGCTGGAAGCCATCAGCGGCGGCACACTGAAGCTGTCGAACATCGCGGTCGCTAACACGCAGGGCCGGGACGACGGCACCGTGCATACCGACGGCACGTCGTTCCTCGATCTCGACGGCTCGTCCATCACCGGTGGCAATGTCACGAACGCCGGCACCGTCTATTCGACCGGCCTCAGCGCGATCGATGCGACGATCACCAACACCAACAGCATCGAGGTTGGAACCGGAACGCTGACGCTCTCGGGCTCGATCTCCGGGACTGGCGGTTCTGCCACCATCGACGGCGGCGCGACGCTGGAGCTTAATCTCGCCGACGGCCAGGGCGTCAATTTCAACGGCACCGGCGCAGAGCTGATCATCGACGGCACTGCCGCGCACGGACAGACCGCGCAGTCCTTCACCGGCGACATTCACGGTCTTGCCGCGACCGACGAGATCGACCTGCGCGGCATCTCGTACGGCAATCCGACCTACGCGACTTATACCTACTCCCCCACGACCGGCGTGCTGTCCGTCAATGACGGCAACGGCGATCATTACGATCTCGACATCGGCCCGGGCTTTGCCGGCGCGCATTTTGCCGGCAGCGACGACACGCAGGGCGGCACGCTGATCACAATGAATGCCGCCGACAACGCGCCGGCATTCGCGCAGACCACTCTCACCGCGAGCTTCTCCGAGCAGTCTAACCAGACCGACTTGGGTACGCCCGATCCAGTGGCGCCGCAGATCGGCAAGCGGCACGCTCAATTTTACGGACGTCGATCTAACCGACCTCCCGACCGTGTCGATCGTGAGCGGCGGCCAGAACGTGACCTGGACCAGCGCGACCGGCGTCGATCTCTCCAGTTCGCTGTCGGCCCCGCAGAAGGCCGCGCTCGAGCAAGCGCTGTCGCTCACGGCGGAGAGCGGCAATCACAACAACGGCGCGGTCGACTGGAACTATTCGATCGCTGACAGCACACTCGATTTCCTAGGCCAGGGCGAGACGCTGACGATCACGACGACCGTCGCGCTCGACGACCACCAAAATCTCGCGACGCTGCCGACCAAGGTCATCACCGTCACCATCCACGGCGCCGATGACGCGCCGACCATTACGTCCGCGACCAGCGACCAGATCACGGAAGCCGCGGGCACCGGCAACACGACGACGGATCATGCCGGCGGCACGATCGGCTTCGCCGACGTCGACCTGAGCGACCGTCCGGTCGTGACCGCGCCGTTCTCGGGCTACACCTACACGGATGCGAACGGCCACGCCCTGACGCTGACGGCCGGGCAGCAATCGGACCTTGAGGCGGCGCTGACGATCACGCCGGATGCGAACAACGCCAACAACGGCTCGGCGACGTGGTCGTACGGCGTCGTCGACAGCAAGCTGGATTTCCTCGCGCAGGGCGAGACGCTGACGCTGACCTACACCGCGACGGTGACGGACAGCCAAAACGTCACCGCGACGCAGCCGATCACCGTCACGATCCACGGCACCGATGACGCGCCGACCATTACGTCCGCGACCAGCGACCAGATCACGGAAGCGGCGGGCACCGGCAACACGACGACCGACCATGCCGGCGGCACGATCAGCTTCGCCGACGTCGACCTGAGCGACCGTCCGGTCGTGACGGCGCCGTTCTCGGGCTACACCTACACGGATGCGAACGGCCACGCCCTGACGCTGACGGCCGGGCAGCAGTCGGACCTTGAGGCGGCGCTGACGATCACGCCGGATGCGAACAATGCCAACAACGGCTCGGCGACGTGGTCGTACGGCGTCGTCGACAGCAAGCTGGATTTCCTCGCGCAGGGCGAGACGCTGACGCTGACCTACACCGCGACGGTGACGGACAGCCAAAACGTCACCGCGACGCAGCCGATCACCGTCACGATCCACGGCACCGATGACGCCGACCATTACGTCCGCGACCAGCGACCAGATCACGGAAGCGGCGGGCACCGGCAACACGACGACCGACCATGCCGGCGGCACGATCAGCTTCGCCGACGTCGACCTGAGCGACCGTCCGGTCGTGACGGCGCCGTTCTCGGGCTACACCTACACGGATGCGAACGGCCACGCCCTGACGCTGACGGCCGGGCAGCAGTCGGACCTTGAGGCGGCGCTGACGATCACGCCGGATGCGAACAACGCCAACAACGGCTCGGCGACGTGGTCGTACGGCGTCGTCGACAGCAAGCTGGATTTCCTCGCGCAGGGCGAGACGCTGACGCTGACCTACACCGCGACGGTGACGGACAGCCAGAACGTCACGGCGACGCAACCGATCACGGTCACGATCCACGGTACCGACGACGCGCCGACGCTCTCTTCGGTCGTGGCGGGAACGCTGACGGACACTTCGGCGCCGGACACGTTCACGAATTTGACCGGTCAACTTGTCGGCCACGATCCCGACGACGGCGAGACCGCTTCTCTGACCTATGCCGTGCTCGACGGCAATTCGCATGTGGTGGATGGCGGCCTTGCCGGCCAATACGGAACGCTGACCGTCAACACCGACGGCAGCTACACCTACGTGCCCAATGCCGCGGCGATCAACGCGCTGCCGGCCGGCAATTTCAGCGATCAGTTCAACGTGCAGACCACCGACGTGCACGTGCCACCGGCACCGCGACGCTGACTGTGAACGTCACCGGCGCCGACGATGCGCCGGTCGCCGTCGACGATGCCAATTCGATCACCGCCGGCAACGCGCCCGTCTCGGGCAACCTGCTCGCCAATGACACCGACGCCGAAGGCGACACGCTTTCGGTTTCGGCCGTTGACCAGGCCACCTCGAACTCCACGACCATTACGGTCGACGGTACCTATGGCGAGCTGGTCGTCACCAAGGCCACCGGCGCCTATACCTACACGCTCGGCGTCACGACTTCGGAGGCCGCCGCGGTGGCGGCGCTTGGCCAGGGCGCCACGCAGCAGGACCAGTTCACCTATACCGCGTCCGACGGCACACTCGGAACGAACGCCCATCTGACGGTTGACGTCACCGGAAGCGCCCCAGCGACGTCAGGCTCCGCGGCTGTCACGCTCGGCCCGGCCGACTTCAATTTCGATGGGCACACCTACGCGACCGGGCCGGTGGCGACCGCGAATATCGGCAACGGATCAGACGACGGCGTTACGCTGGTCGGCTCGGTGAACTGGAACGGTGGAGGCGACGCCGGCCACGTTCAGGTTATTGTCTACAATGGCAATCCGTCGGTGTCCGGCTCGGGGCTCTTTGGAGAGGTGACCGCGAATGGTCTCGATCTGCAAATTCTCGCCGGCGGTAGTGCGATCGTTGACACCGGCGTCACGCTGGCTTCCGGCCAGTGGTACAACGTTGCCCTCACGCATGAGAACGGCACTTTTACCCTGTATGTCGACGGTGCGGTCGCCTACACGGGTGACGCTTTCGCGAATGGCATTCCCAACCCATCCTATCCGAACGAACCGGAAGCCATGTTCGTCGCCGGCGATGGCGGCGAGAACTTCAACGGCGCGGTCGCCAATGTCAGCGTCTGGAATACCGCGCTGACCCAGGCGCAGGTTCAAGGCACCGATTTCAACGCGCTCACCGGCAGCGAGTCCGGCCTTGTCGCCTATTATCCGCTCAACGACGGCAGCGGCACCACGGTAGCTGATGCCATCAACAGCGCCGGCAATCTGCAGATCAGCAACGACGGCCAGGGCAGCGGCAGCTGGACGTCGGCGACCGGCGACACGACGCTGACGATTTCGGCGGACAACCAGCAGCACCAGGTTTTCCCGTTCCTGAATATCACCGGGACCGGCCCGACGATCCAGAGCGCGATCGTGACGTGGAATATCACCGGCGACGGGACCGTTTCCAGCGAAGGCGTGGACGTCGGCGGCAATCCCTACGGCATCACGATCACGTTCGACCCGAATGCGGGTGGCCCGGGCGTGGCCGGTTACCGCCTGGTTGGATCCGCGACGGTCGCCGACTACGAGAACGTGCTCAGCCATCTGACCTTCCAGACCTCGCAGGGTCAGAGCGGCACGACCTTTACCGTGACGGTCAACGATGGCACCGGCGATACCGCGACAGAGACCTCGACACTGAACGTTTTCGGCATCAACGAGGGACCGCAAACCGCATCCGTCTCCGATGGTGGGAACTGGTACGCGACGGGCCAGCTCACGGTTTCGAACCCTGGCACCGGCGACACCTGGAGCATCGCTGGCGGCCACAACTACACCGCCAGCTCGAACTACCACTTCGGCATCGACGAGTTCAGTGTCGTGAATACCGATGGCGGTACGCCAACAACGATATTCGACGACAGCTTCAACGGCACGGTGCCTCCGGCCGGGCCCGCCATCCAGAATGCCTCCTCGCCGTCGGGCGTCAGCTATAGCGACTTCGGCAGCGGCACCTATGTGCAGGGCACGGGCGAGGCGCTGCTCGAGGGCAGCAATGCGGGCTATGTCGGCTCCGCGCTCGGGTCCGGCACCAACTATGGCAAACCCGTCTTCGGCCAGTTTACGACGCTGCTGACCGGAACCAGCTACAACACGACCGATCCCACCGACGGCCTGCGCAGCGGACAATCCTTCACCGCCGGCGGACTGTTCGATCTGACCACGCCGCCCGACACGGTCAGCCGCTACGGAATCCGGCTGTCCGATCGGGACTCCAGCGCGGCCAATCCGGCTAACGACCAGCCGGGAACGGAAACCATCGACCTCGGTATTTCCAGAAGCGCCAACAACCAGGCTGTCGCGGTACTCACCGAATACAATTTCGAGACCGGAGTCTCGACCGTCCTTCAATCGATCACCATCAACAACCCGCACAGCGACAACGAGATATTGCTGTCGTTGTCGAACGACGCGGCCAACAACGGCGTGATTGTCGCGTCTTATCAGCTCGAAAATAATGGCGTGGCGGAGCGGCGACGCCCGTCACCTTCGGGGCCGTCGGCCACATCTTCGACAATGAGAACTGGACCAGGGCGCAGTTTTACAGCAGTCTCCACGCGCGACAACTCCGGTCTCGTCGACCCAGACCGAATTCATGCTGCAGGGAACCTACGGCCAGCTCGATCTCGCGCAGGACGGCAGCTGGCACTATGTCCTGAACCCGGGCCTTGCGAGCGTGAAGGCGTTGGCCGCCGGCGAGCACGCGCAGGACAACTTCCAGGTCCAGGTCACGAATGCGGCTGGCCAGCAAAGCACCCAGACCATTTCGGTCAACGTCACCGGCACCAACGATGCGCCGGTCGCGACCGCTCCGGCGCAGTACAGCGTGACTCGGGAACGCCGATCTCAGCCTGCGTCAACACCGGGCTCTCCGTCAGCGACCCCGACGACGGCGGCAAGACCGAGACCGTGACCCTGTCGGTCGAGCGAAGGCACGATCTCGATTGCTGTCGGCAACAGCGGCGTTTCCGCGGCAGCTCACCGGCAACGGCACCGGCTCGGTCACGTTCTCGGGCACGATCGCGCAGATCAACGCGCTGCTCCACGGCAGCGGCGTCGGGACGCGGCACCATCGTCTATACCGACAATGCCGCTTCGCCCGGCTTCTCCTCGGCGGCGACGCTGACGCTGACCATCGACGACAACGGCAGCAACGGCGGCACCGCGCTCTCCGACTCCGCCAGCGCGACCATCAACATCGCGCCGCCCGGCGGCACCCCCAACTGGGACCGCGAGATCGATCCCTTCGCAACCGCTGTCACGGCGAACACGACGCAGTGGGTCATCCCCAACAGCCGACGGCCTCACCTCGACGGTCTTCAACGCCGCTAACCCTGCCACCAGCAGCTTCACCTACGATCCAACGACGGGTCTGCCGACCGGCGGGGTGGTCGGATCGATCCAGCTCGTCGACAACACCACCGGTAATAACGGCACGGCCACGTGCTGCAGACCATCACGAATCTGAATGGCCTTCAGCTCGGCGATTTCGGCAATTTCATCGCCCGCGAGCAGGCCATTGAAAGCAAGATCCCGTGGGCCGGCCTGATCGAGACGGGCGAGAACGGGCCTGTCAGCTTCTCCGCCACCGATATCCGCATCGCCAACAGCGACGGCACCTTCACGGACATCATCGGCAATAATTTCGATCAGTCGGGCAACTCAACCTGACCGGCACTGTCACCGCGGTCGAGCTGTTCGATTCGAGCGGCAACGACCTGCTCCAGACGGTCAACTTCACCGGCGGCACCAGCCTCAGCGATTTTGCATCCGCGGTCTTCCCCGACAATCTGAGCCATCAGTTCTACGACCTGATGGCCCCGGGCAACGCGACCTGACCGGAAACCAGTCGTCGGTCGCATCCGGCGCCGTGAATTATTCGAAATCGACGACACGCCCGGCAACCACACCTATACGAGCCCGAACAACGGACAATCATCGGGGTCAATTTCAACGATGCGACGTCGGGCGTCATCGTCAATCTCGCGGCGGGGACGGCGAGCTGGGGCGGATTCACCGACACGCTGACCAATATCTCGTTCGTCTTCGGTTCGAAGTTCGCCGACACGATCGTCGGCAACGCGAACGGCGGCTATCTCGACGGCGGCGGCGCCCCGACCGGCATCCATGACACGATCACGGGTGGCGCGGGCACCACATTCGTGTTCCAGCAGGGATATGGCGCGCTCACCATCACGAATTTCGATCAGGGCGAGCGGCATCTTCAACGCCGAGCGACGGCGACAATCATCCAGCTCAACAATCTCGGCAGCACGCCGACCGTGACTTACGTCGCGGATGGCGGCAGCACCGACACGGTGCTCGATTTCGGCAACAGCGACGTCGTGACGCTGCTCAAGGTCACGGAGGCGCAGTTCGAAGTCGCTCAACGGGTCCGAGTTCCTCGGTGGCAACAACGGCGGCAATGGAAACGGCAACAACGGGCCGGTGATCAGCGACGCCAACAACACCGTCACCTATACGGGAACGCCGGTCATCCCTCGACTCCACGGTCCCGCTCACCGACACCACGGCCACCGTCAGCCAGCGTCAATATCTGGATCTCCGGCGGGCTACCAGTTCGGCGACAAGCTCACGATCAGCGGACCCAATGTGAACGGCGACGGCCACGATCGGCACCATCGCGCGACGGCAACGGCATCCACGATCAATTACCATCTCGACACCACCACAATATGCCAACGCAGCCGCGGCTTTTCCTGTCGGCGGCAAGCGGCCCGCCCACGACCGCCGATTTCCAGGCGGCGCTGCAGATGATCCAGTTCTCGCCGGGCGCCGCCGACGGCGATCGCACCGTGACGTGGGCCGCGCAAGATAGCCAGTCAATTCAGCCCCACGGCAACGACGACCGTTCACGTCGACCCGATCCTCAACAGCTTCACGCTGAACGTCAGCCAAGGCGGCACCACGGTGCTGACCAACGCCGATTTCAACGTCAGCGATCCCGGCTTCGCAAATCTCACCTATACGGTGAACAACGTCACGCGGCGGTAATTCGAGGTCTTCAACGGCACCAACTGGACATCGGCGCCGACCGGCGGCTTCACCACGGCGCAGATCGCGGCCGGCGAGGTCCGCTTCGTGCAGAACGGCGACGATGCAGCGCCGACCTTCACGATCCACGTCAGCGACGCCGCAACAATGCCAGCCCGGACATCGCGCCGACCGTGAATTTCACCGAGCCGTCGGTCTCCACCTCAAACATGGCGCTGGTCGCTCAAAGCACCTTCGGCGGCACGGCCCGAGCATCAGGGCGCGGCCGTCGCCTATCGCCGACGGCCACCTCTATCTGTCGCTACAACAATGGCCCTGAGACGCAGACCACGAGTGACAATGCGACCATCGTCGCAGTTCAACAGCGCACCCAACGGCGCGTCGGCATCGACTTTGCACGTACGCTTGGAACAACGGCGACTTCTTCGGTATCGCGGTCGGACGTCGAATTGGAATCTACACCGGCCGGCGAGAGCTTCACGGATCTCACCACCGATACGCATCCGGCGGCAACGAGACGAAATCGATCTTCGTCCGCTTTCGACGAATCGGCACGGAACGACGGACAACAACCGCACCACGGCGATGGACGACAGCAGCGCAACACACTTCTTTAGCTATAAGGGTGTCGAAAGCTTCCAGAACATCCTCGCCACGAAGCAGGGCGGAAACACGATCCTCTATGCCGTTGGGTTCCGGCCAGCCGGCAGAGCTATCAGCGGCTATATCATCGCCGAATATAACTAGCAACGGTCCCTGCTGCTGCGACCGACGCTCGGTTTCGGCGTCATCCGGTGGCTCAGGTGCCAATGGCGCCGTCCGATTGGCACGGGTGCCATCTGGGTAGTCGGTAGTTCCCAGCATCCGAACGCTCGGTGACACATACGGACAAGCGACAGTATGGACCGCGAGCTACGACCTCAGCTCGGTCGTCATGCCACGAGGACAACACGGGCGTCGACACGGCTTCGTTCAATGCGTGTCGCGACTGATCGGCAACGCGCTTTACGCCGTCGGCTCACGCGCAATGTGGCCAGCGGACAGAACGATTACCTTATCGCCGATTACAACAGCGACGGATCGATCGCCTGGAGCAAGAGCTTCGGCGACGGAAACGGCGACACGCTCAACGGCGCCGTCAGCCTCAACGGTCATCTGTATGTGGTCGGCACCGAAACGGTCGGCGGCGTCACCGAAGGCGTGTCTGATGGAGATCAATCCGTCGAACGGCAGCGTGATCTCGACGACCATCTACGACCCGGCGCAATACAATACCTTCACCTCGATCACGTCAGATGGTCATTATCTCTATGTTGCCGGCGTTTCCGGCAGCAGCGTCAGCTCGGACCAGGCGGTGCTGCTGACCTATGATCCCGGCAGCGCCACGCCGCAGGCCGTCGAGGATACCGCGCTCACGCTCAGCAGCCTTGCGGTCTCCGACCCGGCCGCCGGCTCGGCGCAGATCGAAGTGACGCTCGCGGCGAGCCATGGCACGATCGCGCTGGAGAACAGCAGCGGTCTTAGTGTCGTGGACCCCGGCACCGGCTCGGTCGAACTGTTCGGCTCGCAGGCGGCGATCGATGCGGCGCTGGCGCACGGCGTGGTCTACGATCCGACGCTTGGCTATGTCGGCTCCGATACGCTGAGCGTCACCGCCAACGACCAGGGCCACAACGCCTCCAATTCGGCGCACGTACTCGACCCAGGACATCAGCATCTCCATTGCCCCGGCCGCCGATACGATCTCCGATGGCGGCAACCTGCTGATCAGCAGGCCCCTCGGGCGACACAGTCGTCTTCGCCACCGGCCACGGCACGCTGGATCTCGAATCAGCCTTCGACCTTCACCGGCGTGATCGGCGGGGTTACCGGAACCGGCAATGTGCTGGATAGCGACGTGCTGGATATGCACGGTTTCCACCGTGGGACGACAACAGCGACGACCCTCGGCGGCTTCGATTTCACGACCGATACCACGACGCTGACGGTGCACGACTCCAACGGCAATCTGACCGAGACCTTCAAGCTGGCCGGTGACTTGTCGGCCTCAAACTGGACCGTCACCGACGACAACCATGGCGGCGTCGACATCGTCGATCCGCCGGCATCGAGCGGCCATCCCCTGACCGGCATGATCTTGAACGCTCCCGATCCGGCGGCGAGCGAGCCGACCGTCATCGCCGACGGCGCCAACGCCGAGCTCAGCGGGCCGTCGAGCGAGACCGTGACCTTCACTGGCGCGACCGGCTCGCTCGTGATCGACGATCCCGTCGACTTCACCGGTCATATCGCAGGGTTCACCGGCACCGCGCCCGACGCGGAGCACTCCGACACGATCGACCTTGCGGGGATCGATTTCAATTCGGCGCGAGTTCACCGAGTCCTACAACGCGACGACGGGATCGCTGTCGGTGTCCGATGGAAGCCACTCCGCAAACTTCAGTTTCGACAATTTCAAGGCGACGCTGAACTTCGCTTCAGACGGCAAGGGCGGCACACTGATCACCGATCCGCCGGCGCCCGCTGGTGGGACGCCGCAGAATCCAAACGGTGCCCTGCTGCACGATTTGGACCCCAACGGCTATTTCGTGTTCAATCCTTCCGGGCCGGCGTCATCAGATCCTGCAGCACTTTTTCGAGGAAATCTCGGAACGTGGCTCCGCTGAAAGACCTTGGCCCTCTCACGGGACAGTTGCATGCTTCGTCATCGACGTCGCCATCACGCCGCCGATCGGAGGCATCGGCGTCGACCTGGCTGCCTGGCATGATTTCCTCAAGCCGCTGCTTTCGCACACTGACTTCCACCTGTAGCTTCCGTCCACGCGGGATGCTGCGCGGCATCTGGTAAGTCGGTGGATGGGATGAACCGCTCCGCGATGATGTGCTAGGCAGGCGGCATGAAGCGTCTCCGAAGATTACGCCGGTGGTTCACGCGCAGGTTCGGCTATGCGCGGCTGGTCTGCGTCGCACTGCTGGTCGGCTTCGCGGTGCTGCGCCATTACGATCCGCCGCCGGTGGAAGAGCTGCGCATCCGCACCTTCGACACCTTCCAACTCCTCGATCCCCGGGTGAAGAAGGCGAGGCCGGTCACCATCGTCGACATCGACGAGAAGAGCCTTGCCGATCCCAGGCTCGGGCAATGGCCCTGGCCGCGCACCCGCATCGCCGACATCGTCAACACCCTGACCCGGATGGGCGCTGTCGGTGATCGCGTTCGACGTGGTGTTCGCCGAGCCCGACCGGCTCAATCCCGACAATGCCGCCGAGAATTTCCGCGGACTCGACGAGGCGACGCGGGAGAAATTGCGCGCGCTGCCGAGCAACGACCAGCATTTTCGCCGACGCCATCAAGGCCTCCCGCGTGGTGCTCGGCGAATCCGGCGGGCGAGACGTTCATTCCGACCTCGACAAGGAACTTCCGGTCACCGGCTTTGCCATGCTGGGCGAGGACCCGGATCCGTTCATGTTCAAGTTCGGCGGGCTGTTGCGCAATGTCAAGGTGCTGGAAGAGGCCGCCGCCGGCCGCGGCCTGTTCACCATCGTGCCCGAGCGCGACGGCATCGTGCGGCGCGTGCCGATGATCATGGATGCGCAGAACGTGCGCATGCCGGCCCTGAGCTTCGAGATCCTGCGCATCCTCGGCGGCTCCGGCACCATCATGATCAAGGCGGATCAAGTCCGGCATCGACAGCGTCATCCTGCAGGGACTGCGGCTGAAGATTCCGACCGACAACTTGGCCCGCTTCTGGATTCACTATGCCCGCAACGATCCCTCGATCTACGTCTCGGCGGTCGACGTGCTCGACGGCCGGGTGCCGCCGGACAAGATCGCGAGAAAGCTGGTCCTGATCGGCACCTCCGCCACCGGCATGAACGACATCAAGACCACGCCGGTGTCGCGCGCGATGCCCGGCGTCGAGATCCATGCCCAGGTGCTGGAAAGTGCGCTGACCGGCTCGTCGCTGTCGCGGCCGACGCCAAGCCACGATCTACGAATTTCTCGCCGCGCTGGTCGCGGGCCTGCTGGTGATCGCCTTCGCGCCGAACCTCGGGCCGGCGACCCTGTTCGGCGTCGGCGCGCTGTTCGCCACCGCGCTGATCGGCACCTCCTGGTATTTCTATATCCACGACCGCATGCTGATCGACTTCACCTATCCGCTGCTGTCGACCACCGCGATCTATCTCACCCTGATCTTCTCGAGCTTCGTCACCGAGCAGCGCCAGCGCAAGCTGATCCGCGGGCAATTCGCCCAGTACATGTCGCCCGTGCTGGTCGAGCAACTCGCGCAAGCGCCGGAGAAGCTCGTGCTCGGCGGCGAGGAGCGCGAGATGACCATCATGTTCACCGACGTGCGCGGCTTCACCACCATCTCGGAAAGCTTCAAGCATGATCCGCAGGGACTGACGCGGCTGATGAACCGCTTCCTGACGCCGCTGACCAACGTCATCCTGGCGCGCAAGGGCTATATCGACAAATACATGGGCGACGCCATCATGGCGTTCTGGAATGCGCCGCTCGACGACAAGGAGCACGAGGTCAACGCCTGCAATGCGGCGATCGACATGCTGGAGAAGATGGAGGAGGTCAACAAGGAGCGTGAAGAGGAGGCGATCGAAGGCGGCCATCCCTTCTTTCCGCTCAAGGTCGGCGTCGGCCTCAACACCGGCGCCGGCGTGGTCGGCAACATGGGGTCCGACCTCAAGTTCAACTATTCGGTGCTCGGCGACAGCGTCAATCTCGCCTCGCGCCTGGAAGGCCAGACCAAGGAATACGGCTTCCCGATCATCGTCGGCTCCAGCACCGCGATGGCGGTGAAGGAGAAGTTCGCGATCCTCGAGCTCGACTTCATCATGGTGAAGGGCAAGACCGAGCCCGAGGTGATCTATGCCATCGCCGGCCGCGACGACGTCGCGCAGTCCGAGGATTTCCAGCGCCTGCGCAACCTGACCATCGAGATGCTGGCCTGCTACCGCTCGCGCGACTGGGACGGCGCGCTGGATGCGATCGCGCGCGGCCGCAACAGCGACCACGCGGAGGCGCTGGACCATCTCCACGAGCTCTACGAGGCGCGCATCAAGGCCTACAAGGTGGATCCGCCGCCGGCCGACTGGAACGGCGCCTATCAACTGCTGACGAAGTAAGTGTCCCTTTGTTCTGACATTCGTGAAGGAGTTCGCTGCAACATGGTACGAATGTCAGAACCGGGACATTAGCCTTGGAAGGGGACGCCGGCCTGCTGCAAGCGCGCTTCCGGGAAGGAATGGCGCTGCATCGGCAGGGCGATCTCGACGCCGCCGCGCGCATCTATCAGGAAATCCTCGCGCGCGAGCCGACGCATTTCGATACCACGCATATGCTCGGCGTGGTGCGGCTCCAGCGGCGGCAGACGAACGAAGGCATCGCGCTGATCCGGCAGGCGATCGCCCTCAATGGCGCGTCCGCCTCCGCCCACGTCAATCTGGGCAAGGCCCTGCTCGGCGAGAGACGTCCCGACGAGGCGCTCGCCTGCTTCGATCGCGCGATCGCGGTCGATCCCGCCTCGGTCGAAGCGCACGCCCACCGCGCCGACATCATGCTTGGCCTGCGGCGGCCGGAGGAGGCGCTGAAGAGCTATCGCGCCGCGGCCGATTTGCGGCCGAACGAGGCGGCTCTGCACCGCAATTGCGGCCACCTGCTTGTAATGCTGCGCCGTCATGATGAGGCGCTCGCCGCCTATGACCGGGCGTTCCGCCTCGCGCCCGAACTCACGGGCGTCGAAGGCCATCGTCTCTATGCGAAGATGCATCTTTGCGACTGGCGCGACTGGGACGCCGATTGCTGCGCATCTCGTCGCATCGGTCCGGTCCGGCAAGCCGGCGACCCAGCCGTTCATCTTCCTCGCCGTTCCGTCGTCTCCTGCGGATCAGTTGCGATGCGCCAATGCCTGGACCGCGCAGCATTTCAAGGCCGCGCCGCCGCGCTGGCGCGGCGAACAATACCGGCACGAGCGGATTCGCATCGCCTATCTGTCGGCGGATTTCCGTCAGCACGCGGCGTCGGTCCTGATGGCAGGCATGTTCGAGAGCCACGACCGGGCGCGCTTCGAGATATCGGCCGTTTCGCTCGGCGGCGACGACGGCTCGCCGATGCGCAAGCGAATGACGGCAGCGTTCGAACACTTCATCGACGCCCACGAGCTCGGCGATGACGCGGTTGCCGATCTCCTGCGCGCGCGCAGATCGACATCGCGGTCGACCTGATGGGCTATACGACGAACTCGCGAACCGGAATCTTCGCGCGGCGCCCCGCGCCGGTGCAGGCGCACTATATGGGCTTTGCCGGCACGATGGGCGCGCCCTTTCTCGACTACGTCATCGCTGACCGCACCGTCATTCCGGACGCCGTGCGCGCCTTCTATTGGAGAAGGTCGTCACGCTGCCGAACAGCTATTTCGTCAACGATACCGGCCGGCCGATCGGCGAGCGCGCCTTCAGCCGAGCCGAGCTCGGCCTGCCGGAGCGCGGCTTCGTGTTCTGCTGTTTCAACGGCAGCCACAAGATCACGCCCGATATCTTCGATGGCTGGATGCGTATCCTCAAGCAGGTCAGCGGCAGCGTGCTGTGGCTGCTGGCCGAGCATCCGGCAACGATGGACAATTTGCGGAAGGAAGCCGCCGCGCGCGGCGTCGATCCGAAACGGCTGGTCTTTGCAAGGCGGATACCTCCGGCCGCGCATCTGGCGCGGCATCGCGCCGCCGATCTGTTCCTGGACACGCTGCCTTACAATGCGCACACCACGGCCTGCGATGCGCTCTGGGCGGGATTGCCGGTCCTGACCCGCATCGGCGAGACTTTTGCGGGCAGGGTGGCGGCGAGCGTGCTCGGCGCGATCGGCCTGCGGGAGATGATCACGGAGACGGCCGCCGAGTACGACGGCGTGCGGCCGCGCTGGCCGCCGATCCCGCGCGGCTCGCGGCGATCCGCGGCAGGCTCGCGCGAAATCGCCTGAGTATGCCGCTGTTCGACACGCGGCTTTTCACCGGGCATATGGAGGCGGCCTTTGTCGCGATGCATCGGCGGCATCAGGCAGGCCAGCCGCCCGATCATATCAGCATCCGGGGCTAGAGCATGATCTGGAAAAGTGTGTAGCGGTTTCCCGAAAAGATCATGCTCAAGCAAAAAATAGAGCGGGATGACGATTCGAAGAGGCGTCATTCCGCTCCAGGCCTTTTCTCTCCATCGCGATCATGTTGATATGGGGAAAGAACGAAAGGGAGAAACGCGGCATGACCAGACCGAGTCCAAAGGACATCAAGGCCATCGCGGACGCGGGCGGTGTCCCCGTCGATGCCGAGGTCGCAACCCGCATCGCCAATTCGATTGGTCTGGCCTTCGAAGGTTTCGAGCCGGTTTCGGGAACATTGCCGTTCGATCTCGAGCCCGCGACCTTCCTGCTGGTGCAGACCGCCGAAGGCGTCATCATGAGCACCGAGCCTGCCTTGATGTCGCTGACCGCGGTCGCCAAGGCGATCGCTGCCAAGCAAGTGTCGTCACAGGAGGTGACGCGGTCCTGCCTGCATCGCGTCGCGCAGTGGCAGCCGCGGCTCAACGCTTTCATGTCGGTTGAAGCGGAGGCGGCGTTGAAGGCGGCCGGCGAGGCCGATGCCGAGCTCGCGAAAGGGAAAAGCCGCGGTCCGCTGCATGGCGTGCCAATGGCGCACAAGGACATGTATTACGACGCCGGCCACGTCGTGACCTGCGGCTCGAAGATCCGGCGCGATTTCGTTCCGACCACCACCTCGACCGCGCTGCAGCGATTGAAGGATGCCGGCTCGATCCGTCTCGGCTCGCTGCAGATGGTGGAATTCGCCTATGGCCCGACCGGGCACAACTTCCATCATGGCGCGGTGCATAATCCCTGGAAATTCGGCCACATCACCGGCGGCTCGTCATCGGGTTCGGGCTCGGCGGTCGCCGCGCGCCTGACCTTTGCCGCGCTCGGCTCCGACACCGGAGGATCCATACGAATGCCCGCGCATTTCTGCGGCGTCAGCGGATTGAAAGTCACCTGGGGCCGCGTCTCGCGCGCCGGCGCGATGCCGCTGTCGCAGTCGCTCGACACTGTCGGTCCGTTGGCGCGCACCGCGGAAGACTGCGCGCTGCTGCTCGGCCTGATGGCCGGCCCGGACCCTGAGGATCCGACCGCGCGCGATGCGCCGGTCGGCGATTATGTGGCGGCCACCGAGGCCTCGATCAAAGGCCTGAAGATCGGGGTGCCCTCATCCTTCTATGTCGACGATCTCGATGCCGATGTCGCAAAAATCCTCGACAATACGGTTGCAGTGCTGAAGCGCGAGGGCGCCGACATCGTCAAGGTCGATCTGCCCGACCAGCGTCAGCTCGCCTCCGCCTGCCAGCTCGTGCTTGCGGTCGAGGCGGCCGCCTTCCACAAGCGCTGGCTGATCGAGCGGCCGCAGGATTACGGCCCGCAGGTCCTGATGCGGCTGCAGAACGGGTTGGCCATTCCCGGCGTGCTCTACCTCGAAGCGATGCGCTGGCGCGGCCAGGCGCTTGCCGCGCATATCGCCGCCACCAGCGGCGTCGACGCGGTGCTGGCGCCGGTCGCGCCATTGGCTGCGCCGACCATCGCCGAAAGCGACGTCGGCAACGGTCCGGATGCGGAAGGTTTGCTCCAGCGCGTGACGCGGTTCACCCGCCCGATCAATTATCTCGGCCTGCCGTCGCTATCGGTCCCCGCCGGCTTCACCCGTACGGGCCTGCCGGTCGGCATGCAGCTGATCGGCCGCTCCTTTGACGAGGCGACGCTGCTCACCATCGGCGCCGCCTTCCAGCGCGCCACCGATTTCCACGACAAGGTGCCGCAATTGCCGTGAGACGACATTTCACCCTCGTTCGCCGACTGTGGCCGCGGCGTAACGGTTGAAGCCGTAAATCGCGCCCGGCCGGGCTTTGGAGTCGTCAAGGCTCGCCGTTTGTCGATAGCCTCGACGATGCGCGCTGGATCAACGCGCGCTTGAAAGCGGGGGGAATTGTCATGGTCCTGTCCAATGAGAGCATTATTGTCATCCTGTTCGTCGGTCTGGTCGCGGGCTGGCTTGCCGGCAAGATCGTCCGCGGCACCGGTTTCGGCATCATCGGCGACATTCTGGTCGGCATCGCCGGCGCCTTTATCGCCGCCCTGCTGTTCCCGAAGCTCGGCATCCATATCGGAACCGGCATCGTGTCCGAGATCATCTATTCCGCGATCGGCGCCATCATCCTGCTTCTGATCGTGCGGCTGGTGCGGACCGGCGGGCGATTGTGACGGTCGCGCGAAAGCGCAGCCTTGGGCAGGATGCTGAAGGGGCTGTCCCAGCGCGGATAGCCCTTTTGCACGCCGCCGGGCGCTGGCGGACGCAGCGGCATTTAGGTTAATCGGAGTTCATTGGACGGTGCCGGCAAAAGCCGGTATTATTGCGTATTGTATCCCATTGGAATTCCCGCATTAATCGGGACCGACCCCTCGTTGAAGAGATCAGGATTGATGGCGACCGCTCCCGGTGTCCGGCGTTCCGAACTCGGTGATGCGCTGCGCGCCTGTCGCGGCGCGTTCATCGGCGTGTTCATGATGAGCTGCTTCATCAACCTGCTGTATCTGACCGGCTCGATGTTCATGCTCGAGGTCTATGACCGCGTGCTGCCGAGCCGCAGCGTGCCGACGCTGGTCGGCCTCGTCGTGATCGCTTCCGGCCTCTACATCGCGCAGGGGTTCCTCGACCTGCTGCGCGGCCGCATTCTCGGCCGTGTCGGCACGGCGCTCGACGAAGCGCTCAACGCGCGGGTGTTCGATATCGTGGTGCGGTTGCCGCTGGTCTCCGGCGGACGCGCGGAGGGACTGGCGCCGTTGCGCGATCTCGACAATGTCCGCTCTTTCCTCGGCAGCATGGGGCCGGGCGCGTTCTTCGACCTGCCATGGCTGCCGTTCTATCTCGCGATCTGCTTTGCCTTCCACGTCATGATCGGCCTCACCGCGCTGGCCGGCGCCATCCTGCTGGTCGGGCTGACGCTGATCACCGAATACATGTCGCGCCAGCCGGCGCGCGAAGCGATGACGCTGGCCGCGCGCCGCAACGATCTGGCCGCCGCCAGCCGGCGCAACGCCGAGGTGCTGGTCGCGATGGGCATGGCCGGCCGGCTCAACAAGCGCTGGAACGAAGCCAATGAGAAATATCTCGCCGGCAACCAGAGCGCGAGCGACGTCACCGGCGGCCTGGGTGCGGTCTCCAAGGTGATGCGCATGATGCTGCAATCTGCGGTGCTCGGCGTCGGCGCTTATCTGGTGATCAACCAGCAGGCGACCGCCGGCATCATCATCGCAAGCTCGATCCTGTCCGCGCGGGCGCTGGCGCCGGTCGATCTCGCGATCGCGCATTGGAAGGGCTTTGTCGCAGCCCGGCAGAGCTGGCATCGCCTCAACAAGCTGCTGGAGCAGATGCCGGAGCGGCCGGTGCAGACCTTGCTGCAGAATCCATCGAGCCGCCTTTCGGTCGAGGGCGTCGCGGTCGCCGCTCCCGGCGATCAGCGCGTGATCATCGCGGACGTCACCTTCGCGCTGCAGGCCGGCAACGGTCTTGGCGTGATCGGGCCCTCCGGCTCCGGCAAGTCCTCGCTGATCCGCGCGCTGGTCGGCGTCTGGCTGCCCTTCCGCGGCAAGGTCCGCATCGACGGCGCGGCGCTGGATCAATGGTCGTCCGACGTGCTCGGCCAGTTCGTCGGCTATCTGCCGCAGGACGTCGAGCTGTTCGCCGGCTCGGTGGCGCAGAACATCTGCCGCTTCGATCCCGACGCCAAGTCCGACAAGATCATCGCCGCCGCCAAGGAAGCCGGCGTGCATGACATGGTCATCAAGATGCGCGACGGCTACAACACCCAGGTCGGCGAGCAGGGCACGGCGCTGTCGGCAGGTCAGGCGCAGCGCGTGGCGCTGGCGCGCGCGCTGTACGGCGATCCCTTCCTGATCGTGCTCGACGAGCCCAACTCCAATCTCGACACCGAGGGCGACGAGGCGCTGACTCGCGCCGTGCGCGCCGCTCGCGAGCGCGGCGCCATCGTGATCGTGGTCGCGCACCGGCCGAGCGCCATCGAGGCGGTCGACCAGATCCTGGTGCTGAAGGACGGCCGCATGCAGGCCTTCGGTCCAAAGGAGCAGGTGCTGGCGCAGGTGCTGCAGCCGCCGCGGGTCGCCGGTCCCGCGCCGATCAAGATCGTCTCCGAAGCCGGAGCCAAGTCCGGAGCAAAGACATGATCTCGTTAAAGGACATGCAGGGTGCGGCGCGCTCGATCCGGCTGCATCTGATCGTCGGTCTTAGCGTGGTTCTGGTATTGGCCGGCGGGCTCGGCGGCTGGGCCTCGACCCAGGAGATTTCCGGCGCGCTGATCGCGCCGGGCGCGATCGTGGTCGAATCCAACGTCAAGAAGGTGCAGCATCCGACCGGCGGCGTGGTCGGCGAGGTGCGCGCCCACGACGGCGACACGGTCAAGGCCGGCGACATCGTGGTGCGGCTCGACGATACCGTCACCAAGGCCAACCTCGCGATCGTCACCAAGAATCTCGACGCCGCGTGGGCGCGCGCGGCGCGGCTGGAAGCCGAGCAGCGCGGAACCGACAAGATCAAGTTTCCGCCGCAGCTCACCGATCGCGCCAGCGATCCCGATGTCGCCGCCGTGATGGCGAGCGAGACCAAGCTGTTCGACGTGCGCGTCAACGGCCGCGCCGGCCAGAAGGCGCAATTGGCCGAGCGTGTCACCCAGCTGAACGAGGAAATCTCCGGCCTCACGGCGCAGGCCAAGGCCAAGGACCAGGAGATCGCGCTGGTCGAGAAGGAGCTCGCGGGCGTCAGCGATCTCTACGACAAGCACCTGGTGCAGATTTCGCGCCTGACCACGCTGCAGCGCGACCAGGCCCGCCTCAGCGGCGAGAAGGCGCAATACATCTCCCAGCGCGCGCAGGCCAAGGGCAAGATCACCGAGACCGAGCTGCAGATCATCCAGGTCGACAAGGATATGGTCAGCGAGGTCTCCAAGGATTTGCGCGAGACCAACGACAAGATCGGCGAGTTCATCGAGCGCAAGGTCACCGCGGAGGACCAGCTGCGCCGCGTCGACATCCGTGCGCCGCAGGACGGCATCGTGGCGCAGTCCACGGTGCACACCGTCGGCGGCGTGATCACGGCGGGCGACGCCATCATGCTGATCGTGCCGCAGAGCGACGATCTGCAGGTCGAGGCCAAGGTGCAGCCGCAGGACATCGACAAGCTGCAGATCGGCCAGAAGACCGTGCTGCGGCTTTCCGCCTTCAACCAGCGCACCACGCCGGAATTGAACGGCGTCGTCACCCGCGTCTCGCCCGACGTCGCCACCGACCAGCGCACCGGGCAGAGCTATTATACCATCCGCGTCTCGATGCCGCCGGAGGAGATCGCCCGCCTCGGCGAGGTCAAGCTGATCCCGGGTATGCCGGCGGAAGCCTTCGTGCAGACCGGCGACCGCACGGTGATCTCGTATTTGATGAAGCCGCTGCACGACCAGCTGATGCGGGCGTTCCGGGAGCGGTGAGTTCGTCCGGCCACTAGACGTCGTCCCGGACAAGCGAGGCGAAGAGCGCACGAAGCAATCATTTTCCGCTTGTGGCGACGATGGATGGCTTCGCATTGCGCCTCGCGAACCGATGAGGCCGCTACCCCAAATTCTTCAGCAGCAAACCCAGCGCCGTCTTTGCGAATTCGTGCATGTTTGCCTGCCGGTCGCTCTTGCCCGTCTCCAGCGTGATCACCTGTGTCGCCGCGCCCGCGACCGCCATGCAGCTGTGGCCGGCGGCATCGCCATAGCGGTTGCCGGTCGGCCCCGTCGCGCCGGTCTCGGACAATCCCCAGTCGGTCGCAAAGCGCCGGCGCGCGGTTTCCGCCAGCAGTTTTGCATAAGGCTCCGATGCCGAGCGGATGCCCTTCATCGCCTCGTCGGGAATGTCCATCAGCAATCGCCGCGCGTCGCGGGTATAGACCACGGCGCCGCCGAGGAAATAGGCTGACGCGCCGGGCACCGACAGCAGTGCGGCCGAAATCAGCCCGCCGGTCGAGGATTCCGCGACCGCGATCGTTTGCTTGCGCGCGACCAGTTTGGCCGCGATCTGTTCGGCGATACCGATAAGTTCTTTCATAGTTTCAACTCCGCTTCAGGATGCGCTTCAGCAGCGGCTTCTTCTCGGGCTTGTCGGCCAGCGAATGCCAGACCACGCGGATGAAGTTCTTGCTGGCCAGTTCGGTCGGCGCCCATTTGGCGTCGAGATCGGCGAAGGGCTTTGTGGCCACGACGTCGTCCTCGCTCTTGCCCTCCTTGACCAGCGCCGCCATGCGGTCGCGCGCGGTGACCAGCATCGTGCGATAGGCGACCAGCGCCGCCTTG
This sequence comes from uncultured Alphaproteobacteria bacterium, assembly GCA_963732085.1. Classification (GTDB taxonomy): domain Bacteria; phylum Pseudomonadota; class Alphaproteobacteria; order Rhizobiales; family Xanthobacteraceae; genus Bradyrhizobium. Next base: position 97,109 of record CAVSYJ010000009.1, read on the forward strand.
TCGGCGACCGGACCGTGGCCCGGCACGATGCGCGTCTTGTCGTTGACGAGCTTGAGATAGGCGTCGGTCGCCGCGATCATGCCCTTGATGTTGCCGCCATTGGCGAAGTCGATATTGGGATAGCGGCCGTTGGTGAAGGTGTCGCCGGTCGCGAGCACGTTCGCGGTCTTGAACCAGACATAGGTGTCGCCGTCGGTGTGGGCGTTGGCGATGTGCTTGAGGTCGGCGACGCGGCCAGCCATCATGATCTTGAACGCGCCGGTATAGGTCTTGGCGGGCAGCGCCTCGGGCGCGGCGGGCGGCGTCTTGACGCCGGTCAGTCCGTTGGTCGTGCCGGCCGCAAGACGCGTCTTGACATTGACCTCGGAGACGACGGTGACGCCGTCCTTGGCGAACGGCGCATTGCCGCCGGTGTGGTCGCCGTGGAAATGCGTGTTGACGAGATATTTGATCGGCTCGCTGGAGAGCGTCGTGATCGCGGCCTTGATCTTGTCATGCAGCGGCGCGTACTCGCCGTCGACCATGATGATGCCGTCTCTCGCCGTCGCGACCGTGATGTTGCCGCCCTGGCCCTCCAGCATATAGACGCCGTCGCCGAGATCGGTGGTCTTGATCCTGACCTCTGAGAAATCGATCGGCGGCGGCGTGGCAGGGGCTGCCGGCGGCGGTTGTTGTGATTGCTGCGCCAGCGCGCCCGCCGTAAGCCAGAGCGTGGTTGCCGCCACCGCGATTGCAGTCCTGTTCATTCCAAAGCCTCCCGTTACCCTCCTCCCTAGCATAGCTGCGCTGGTGTCCCGATTCCGAAGTTCGCATTATCTCGCGGAGGCCCCGCTTGCGAACTTCGGAATCGAAGGACATCAGCAACCTATTGATTTAGTGCGGCTTTGGTTCAGAAGTCCGCATGACGAGGTCGCAGCGCAAATGATGCGGACTTCTGAACCGCTGCACTATGCTTTGCCGAGTTGCGGGCTCAAAGCGAGCCTGCTTGAATGCCCACGACAGAGGAAATCACCCGATGACCACCCCGCTGCCCGGCGGCGTCGATTGCGACCTGCATCCGGCCGTACCGCATCTCACCAGCCTGCTGCCCTACATGAACGACTACTGGCGCGACCAGGTGACGACGCGCGGCATGGTCGATCTGGTCTCGCAATCCTATCCGGCCAATTCGCCGATCTCGGCGCGGCCCGACTGGCGTCCCGCCAAGGGCAAGCCGGGCGCAAACCTCGCCGACATGCAGGCGCAGGCGCTCGATCCGTTCAAGGTCGCCTACGGCATCTGCAACCCGCTCTATGGCGTGCAGATGGTGTTTTCCGAGGACATGCAGGATGCGTTCTGCCGCGCGCTGAACGACTGGCTGGTCAAGGAGTGGCTCGACAAGGACAGCCGCCTGCGCGGCTCGATCGTGATCCCCACCCAGAGCGTGGAGAAGGCGGTCGCCGAGATCGAGCGCTGCGCCGCCGACAAGCGCTTCGTGCAGGTGCTGATGCTGGTGATGGGCGACATGCCGCTTGGCAAGCGCGCCTACTGGCCGATCTATGCCGCGGCCGAGCGGCTCGGCCTGCCCATCGGCGTCCATGCCGGCTCCGCCTATCACAACCCGCCGACCTCGGTCGGCTGGGGCTCCTATCATGTCGAGGACTATGTCGCGCAGGCGCAGGCGTTCCAGACCCAGCTCACCAGCCTGATCGTGGAGGGCGTGTTCGCGCGCCACCCGAAGCTGAAAATGGTGATGCTGGAGAGCGGCTTCACCTGGCTCGCGCCGTTCGTCTGGCGGCTGCACAAGTTCTGGCGCGGCATCCGCATGGAAACGCCCTGGGTCGACCGCCCGCCGATGGAGATTGTGCACAGCAACATCCGCTTTTCCCTGCAGCCGGTCGACGCGCCACCCGATTCGGCAACGCTGCACCGCCTGTTCGACCATATGCAGTCGGACGAATTGCTCCTATTCTCAACGGATTACCCGCACTGGCAATTCGAGGGCAACAATGCCCTGCCGGATGGGTTATCATCCGACCTCGTGCGCAAGATCATGATCGACAATCCGCTCGCGACCTACGGGCGGCTGAAGGTTCAGGAGACGACGCGATGAACATCCAGGTTCGTGAACGTCCGGAAGCCGCGACAAAGGTCGCCGCGAAAGTCGCGATCGCCGATTGCGACATCCATCCGGCGCGCGCCTCCAAGCAGGAGCTTTTTCCTTACCTCGCCAAGCGCTGGCACGAGCATCTCGCGGTCTATCAGGAGCATGCCTATCAGGGCATGATGGAAGGCCCGCCCTATCCGAAGGCGCAGCCCAATGCGTCGCGCCGCGACGCCTATCCGCCCGAGGGCGGCATGCAGGGCTCCTCGCTGTCCTTCATGCAGAAGCAGCATCTCGATCCCAACAACGTCGTGCTCGGCGTGCTCAACCCGCTGAAGACCGGGCAGGGTCTGCGCAATCACGATCTGGCGGCCGCGATCTGCTCGGCGATCAACAACTGGCAGATCGAGAAATGGACGTCGAAGGATTCGCGGCTGAAGGGCTCGATCGTCGTTGCGAATGAAGACGGCTTGACGGCCGCTGCCGAAGTCCGCAAGTGGGCGGGCAACAAGAATTTCGTGCAGGTGCTGCTGCTCTCCCGCAATGTCGAGCCGCTCGGCCAGCGCCGCTACTGGCCGATCTATGAGGCGGCGGAGGAAGCCGGGCTTCCAGTCGGCGTGCATGCCTTCGGCTTCGGCGGCAATCCGATCACGGCCTCGGGCTGGCCGAGCTATTACATCGAGGAGATGGTCGGGCATTCGCAGTGCCAGCAGACCGCGCTGGCGTCGCTCGTGCTGGAAGGCGTGTTCGAGCGCTATCCCAAGCTGAACATGATCATGATCGAGGCCGGCTTCGGCTGGGCGCCGTCGCTGGCCTGGCGGCTCGACAAGAGCTGGCAGCGGCTGCGCAGCGAAGTGCCGCATGTGAAGCGGCCGCCGTCGGAATATATCCGCGAGCACATCTGGTGGACCACGCAGCCGATGGAGGATCCGGAACGGCGCGATCATCTGTTCGAATTGATCGACTGGATCGGCTGGGACAAGCTGCTGTTCGCCACCGACTACCCGCACTGGGATTTCGACGATCCCTCGCGCGTGCTGCCGCCGGGCGTGTCCGATGGAAATCGCGAGGCGTTCTATCTCGGCAATGCGAAGGCGCTGTACGGCGTGTCCTGAAAGTCTGACTCGAATGCGGTCGATGAGATCAGGCGTTCTCTCAAAGCTCGTCATGCCCGGCCTTGAGCCGGGCATCCACGTCTTTGGTGCAGCTTGTAAGAAAGACGTGGATGGCCGGGACGAGCCCGGCCATGACGAAATCCGGGGTTGCGCTCTCTCATGACAAAACACGTCATCGCCCCCGTCGGTGAGTTGCCGCCGGGGTCGCGTAAATTCGTCACCATCGACGACCGGCCGATCGCGATCTTCAACATCAAGGGCGAGTATTTCGGCTTGCTGAATCGCTGCCCGCATCAGGGCGCAGCATTGTGCGAGGGCCCGCTGATCGGACTGGCGCGCTCCTCCGATCCCGGCGAGATCGAATACACCAGGCTGGGCGAAATCATCCGCTGCCCCTGGCACGGCTGGGAGTTCGACATCCGCACCGGGCAATCCTATTGCGAGCCGCGCCGCTTTCGGGCGCGCGCCTATCCGGTCAATGTCGAGCCGGGCACGGCCGTGGTGAAGGGGCCGTACATTGCCGAGACCGTGAAGGTCGCGGTCGAGAGCGATTACGTGGTGGTGGATTTGTAGCGTGCTGGCGATTATTCCGCGGTCCCTTCGGCCATCATCTGCCGCTCGCGCGCGTAGCGCACCAGCGCGACGAAGCGATAGATGCCGTGCACGAATTTTCCGTAAGGCAGGGTGATGAACAGAGCGAACACCACGCCGATGTGGATTGCCAGTAGAATCCCCATCGCTGATGTGTCGCGCCACACCAACAATGCAATTCCGGTGAAAGAAGTGAGGAACAACATCAGGATGAAAGCGCTGTCCATGCCCATGCGCGATTGATCCGACAGATCAGGGTCGCGGCGGAATTTCGCCGCGAGCAACCCGATCGGCCCGATCAGCAGACCGATGCCGCCGAGTGTGCCGAGCACGACCGGCAGGTCCCACCACGCATACGGCGCCTCGCGCCCGAGCAGATAGTGATACAGCGTGGCGACGCAGGTCGCGGCGAAGCAGAGCAGGAAGCCATAGAACGTCAGGTGGTGATAGAGCTTGCGGCGATCGGTCGGCTGCTCGTCTTCGTTGAAGCAGCCGACCCCGCCGCCGTCGAGATAGCGCAGCTCGCCGGCATCGCGGATCGCCTGCCAGATCGAGCCGGCATCGGCGCGACCGCCGATGGGCTCGCCGATGTCGCGCCAGAACGCGCGCACGCTCATGGCGAGCGCCAGGATGGCATAGAGGAACGCCGCGCCGAACAGTGCGGCCATCGCGTTGTGCGGCATCAGTTTGTAGAACGCGCCCGGTCCAGTGTGCACGCCATACAGCACGGCGCGATCGTTGACCGCGGCAAAGCCGAAGATGAAAGCTGCAACGCTCACGGCCGCGATCACGGAGATGACCACGCCGTTGCGTGCGAACAGGCCGGACAGTGCGGGGGGCCACGCATAGGCGGCATAGGAGTCCGCGCGGGCGATCGCCAAGAGTCTTCGGCACATTGACGTTGAATTCATGCGGCGGCGAGAACTGGCAATCGACGTAGCACGCGCCGCAGCCATGGCACAGATTGGCGAGATAGTTGAGGTCGCCGTCGGAGAACGCGCGGCGCATCTCCATGGCGGGAAATACCGCGCACAGCCCCTCGCAATAGCGGCAGGAGTTGCAGACCGTCATCAGGCGGTCGGTCTCTTCGAGGATGGGTGTGGCGTGCATCAGGTGTGCTCCTCGTGACGCGGGCGCTCTTATCCCTCTCCCCGCGAAGCGGTGGGGAGGGAAGCATCGGCGGTCTCCGGCCGCCGTCCTTAGAACTAAGAACGCCGATGCCTTGCATCGGCTGTGCGCGAAGCGGAGGCCAGGGTGGGGACCGTCGTCGTGGAGACACCCCCCACCCGACGCTCGCTTTGCTCGCCTCGACCCTCCCCACCACTCGCTCGGGCGCGCAAGTGCGCTGCCGAGCTCGCGGGGAGAGGATCAGATCGGATCGCGGTCGTCATGCCCATCAGATCAATTCCTCGCATTGTTCGCCGCTTCCTGTCCGGCGATGCGCCCGAACACGCTGCCGATGGTCATGCCCATGCCCGCCGCGTAGCCCTTGCCGAGCACATTGCCCGCCATGATCTCGCCGGCCGCGAACATGTTGGCCGACGGCTTGCCGTCCTTCATCAGCATGCGCGACTGCCGGTTCACGCGCGTGCCGAGATAGGTGAAGGTGATGCCGGGCCGCACCGGATAGGCGAGAAAAGGCGGCGCGTCGATCTTGCGCGCCCAATGCGTCTTCGCCGGCGTGATGCCCTCGGTGCGGCAGTCGTCGAGGATGGTGTGATCGAAGGTGCCCGGCTGCACCGCCGCGTTGAAATCGGCGACGGTCTTTTCAAGCCGCCCCGGGTCGAGCTCGAGCTTGCCGGCAAGCTCGGCCACGGTTGCGCCCGCGATCGGCGGAAACAGCGTCGGCATGAAGCTCGTGACCACGCTCGAGTCGAAAATGATGTAGGCGATCTGTCCGGGCTGCGCCGCCACCAGCCGGCCCCAGATCGCATAGCGCTTCGGCCAGATGTCCTCGCCCTCGTCATAGAAGCGCTGCGCGTCTCTGTTGACGACGATGCCGAACACCACCGAGTCGTGACGCGTGATGATGCCGCCGTCGAATTTCGGCGCGCGCGCGTCGATTGCCACCGCATGGCATTGCGTGGGATCGCCGATTTCCTGCACGCCCTTGGCGAGCAGCATCTTCAGGATCGCGCCGCGATTATACGGCGTGCCGCGGATCAGGAAATTGTCGGCAGCCTCGCCCCAATACTGCTTCAGCCACTCGATATTGGCCTCGAAGCCGCCGGCGGCGGCAACCAATGTCGACGCCTTCGCGGTCTGATGCGCGCCATCGTGCTGCAGCGACGCAGAGAGAAACATGCCGTCGGCGATATCGAGGTCGCGCACCTCGGCGTCATAGAGCACGTCGACGCCGAGCCCCTCCGCCGTGCGATAAAGCGCGTTCAGCATGGCGCGGCCGCCGCCGAGGAAGAAGGAGTTGGTGCGCCCGAGACTCAGCGTTCCGCCGAGCGAGGGCTGCCAGCGCACGCCCTGCTCGACGATCCAGTTCAAGATGTCCTTGGACTCGTGGATCATCAGGCGCGCCAGCTCCTCGTCGGTCTGGCCGCCGGTGACGCGCAGCAGATCCTCCCAGAACTCCTCCTCGGTGTAGGGCCCGGTGAGGATCCCGGTCGCCGCGTCATGGGCGCAGCGCATGTTGCGGGTGTGGCGGGTGTTGCCGCCGCGATAGAATTTCGGCGCGCCTTCCAGCACCAGCACGGATGCGCCGGCGCGCCGCGCGCTGATCGCCGCGCACAGAGCGGCGTTGCCGCCGCCGATCACCAGCACGTCGTACTTGCGGTTGAAATCGACCATGCGTGTTTTTATGATTCTGGTATGGAAATGAGAAGATCGGCCGGATGCGATCCAGCCGAAGTTCGCGAGGGATCAGGCAGTGGCGGCTTCCCGCGTCTCCATGGTCTTGCCGCCGCGATAAACAGTCAAGGCGGCGATGATACCGAGCGCGGCGCCGAGCATCAGCCAGAACGCGGGCGAGGCCTTGTCGCCGGTCCAGGCGATCAATTTGGTCGATGCGAACGGCGTGAAGGTGCCGAACAGGCCGGCGGCCAGCGCAAAGGCGATCGAGAAGCAGGTGGTCCGGACATGGGCCGGCACGATCTCGACCAGGCAGCCCAGCATGGTGCCGCTGTAGATGCCGAAATAGAACGAGAACATCATTGCAACCGCGAGCAGCTTGCCAAAGCTCGGAGCTTCCGCGAGCCAGTGCAGGGCAGGATAGGCGGTGACGAGCGAAAGGCACGCAATCGTCAGGAGCACCGGCTTGCGGCCTATCCGGTCGGATATGGCGCCGCCGACCGGATTCCAGATGAAGTTCGTCACGGCAACCAGAAGGGTAACGAGCAGGGTATCTTGCGTCGAGAGTTTGAGCTCCTTGCCGAACCCTGGCGCATACACCGTGACGAAATAGAACGTCGTTGTGGTGAGAACCGCGATCATCATGCCGAGAATGACGATGCGCCAGTTCGCAATCGCCGATGCAAACACCTCGGACGCCGTCGGATGCGTCTTCATGGCGAGGAATGCCGGTGTCTCCTCCAGCGAGCGGCGCAGCACGAAGATCACAGGGATGATCATGCAGCCGACGAAGAAGGGAATGCGCCAGCCCCAGGCCGCGATGGTGTCGGCCGGCATGCTCTGGTTGATGATGTAGCCGAGTATCGAAGCGACAAAGATCGCCACCTGTTGGCTGGACGACTGGAACGAGGTGTAGAAGCCGCGATTGCCAGGTGTGGAGATCTCAGCGAGATAGACCGAGACGCCGCCAAGCTCGACGCCGGCGGAAAAGCCCTGCAGCAGGCGGCCGGCCAGCACGATGATGGGCGCGGCGACGCCGATGGTCGCATAGCTCGGGCAAAATGCGATCACCACGGTGCCGATCGCCATGATCGCGAGCGTGACGATCAGTCCCTGGCGGCGGCCGATCCGGTCGATATAGGCGCCGAGCACGACCGCTCCAACGGGGCGCATCAGCGCGCCGAGCCAGAACACGCCATAGGCTTGCAGGAGCGAGGCGGTCGGGTCGGCCGAGGGAAAAAACACGCTTCCGATGATTGGTGCGTAAAATCCGAACAGGAAGAAATCGAACTGTTCGAGGAAATTGCCGCTGGTGGCGCGCAGGATGGCGCCGATCCGCGACTTGATCACAGGCGGCTGCGCGGTTGCGGTTTGCGACATGGACGTACTCCCCCGTCTTACCCGGGACCGGTTGCGAGAGGCCTCGCGCCGGTCCGCCGTTGGTATGATGGGGCAATCTGCCACGCCCGCGCCGCGCGACCAACCGGAAAAGGCGCGATCGCTATGCGCTGGTGGGATCGGCCTGCTCGCGGAACCACCCCCGCCCGTCGTGTGCTAGCTGATTTGCGACAATATGATCAGCACGACGGTCACGGTGATCGCACCGCCGATGCGGGTTGCAATTTGCGCAAACGGCATCAGCTGCATCCGATTGGCTGCGGTGAGGATTGCAACGTCGCCGGTGCCACCCTGTCCGCTGTGGCAGGCGGTGACGATCGCCGTGTCGATCGGGTACATTTTCATCCAGCCCCCGACAAAGAATCCCGTGGCGATGATCGTAACCACGGTCGAAACGATGGTGATGAGGTAAGGCAGGGTGAAGGCGGCCACCAGTTTGTCCCATGGCGTCAGCGCGACGCCGATTGCAAACAGCAATGGATAGGTGACGGCGGTCGAGAAGAATTTGTAGACATGAAAGGCCCCGACTTGCAGCGACGGCGAGACCGCCCGCGCCAGCTTCAGGAACACCGCGATCGCAAGCATGGCGACCGGAGCCGGAAAACCGAACAGTCGCTGTGCCAGCGCACCTATCAGGTAGAGCGTCACCGCGGTGACCACTGCAGCAGCGACCGTCGATACGTCGACGTGGTCGTCGGCGTTTTCTTCCTCGAATTCGAGCTCATCGTGTTCACCTGGCTGCAGGCGTCCTTCACCGGTGAGGTGCGGATAACTCTTGCCGACATAATTGAGCGTGCCCGCGAGCAGAATAGCCGTGAGGCTGCCAAGCATCACCGGCGGCAATACCTGGGCAAACAGGTCGCCCTGCGGCTGGTGCAGGATTTGCGAATAGCCGATCGAAAGCGGGATCGCACCCTCACCCACGCCGCCCGCCATGATCGGGACGACGACGAGGAAGAAGGTATGGTAGGCGCCGAGGCCCAACGCGACGCCGACCAGGGTCCCGACGATGCCCCCTGCGACCGAGCCTGCGGCCAGCGGAACGAATATCTTGAGGAAGCCCTTGATCAGGACACCGCGATCCATCCCCAAAATGCTGCCAACGATGATGCAGGAGATGAACAGGTACAGGAAATTCGAGTCCTTGGTGAAATCCTTCACCGAATCCAGAATCGAATCCGGCAGCAAGTGATGGAACGCAAGGAACGACGGAATGAAGGTCGCAAAGATCGCCGCGGCTCCGATGTTGCGGATGATCGGAATTCGCTTGCCCAGTTCGGCGCAAGCAAAGCCGCCCATCGAGAGCAGGACGATCGCCATCAGGATGTCGGACGGCACTTTCCCCGTGGCAACGAACCCGCCGATCACCGCGAACAGCAGCAGGAAAACCGGCAGCGGAATGATACCGATTTTGTAGTCGACGATCGACCACCAGCCCTTGGGCCAGAAGCCTTCAGCGGTGTCTGGCAAACCGGGCGATGCGCTTTTTGCGTCCTGCAATTTCAGACCCCCCTCGTGCGCGGTCGCTGCCGAACGTTTTTCGTGCCGACCGACCCTATGTTCTATTTGTCCGGCAATCTGCCACGGCCGCGCGGCATGACCAACCGGAAATCGCCGGGCCGGCATCCAATAATCGCGGGCTAGGCCGCCGGCTTTTCAGCGCCGTTCTTCGCCGATGCGATCAACCACTGCCGGAACGCACGCAGCTTCGGCGGCTCGGCGACGCCCTCCGGCGATACCAGATAGAAGCCGGCATCGGCGGGCAGGGCGATCTTGAAGGGAACCACGAGCCGGCCCTTGGCGATGTCATCCTGCACATAGGAAGTGCGGCCCATCGCGACGCCGATGCCGTCGATCGCCGCCTGCACCGTCATCAGGATCAGGTCGAAAGTGATGCCGGGCTGCTTGGAGATGTCGGACGGCAATCCCGCCGCGGTCAGCCATTGCCGCCAGTCGTCGCTGTTGGTCGAGGTGTGCAGCAGCATGTGGTCGCGCAGGTCCTCCGGGCATTTCAGCGGCCGCTTGCCGTTGAGCAAGGCGGGACTGCACACCGGAAAGAAGTCGTCGGCCATCAGCCATTCGGCACGCAGGCCTTGCCAGTTGCCGCGGCCGTAGCGGATCGCGGCATCGACGTCGCCGCCCCTGAAATCGACCAGCGCGGTCGAGGTGGTGATGCGCACGTCGATGCCGGGATGCGCTTCCTGGAATGCGGTGAGCCGCGGCAGCAGCCATTTCGCGGCGAGCGAGGCCAGCGTCGAGACCGTCAGCACATGGTCGTCGTCCTTGCGCAGCAGCCGGTCGGTCGCGAGCCGCAAATCGTTGAAGGCGGCGCGCACGCCGGGCAGGTAGTCGCGTGCCTTCGGCGTCAGCGCCAGCGCGCGGTTTTTGCGGATGAACAGGCGGATGCCGAGCTCCTCCTCCAGCCGCCGGATCTGATGGCTGATCGCGGTCTGCGTGACGTTCAGCTCGGAGGCGGCCTGGGTGAAGCTCAGATGCCGCGCGGCGGCCTCGAACGCCCGCAAGCCGTTCAGGGAAGGCAGTCGCGCGGCCATTCCAGCTGGTATCCCAATTTCATGAGTTTATCTCATCTGAAGCGGCACAACATGTCGTTTGTGGAACCGCTGGGGAGGGCAGATATTTGCACCTAGAAGTTAGCTTTAGGAGCTGAAAATGTCCATCCTGACCCATGAATTGATGACAAATCATCATGTTGCGGGCGTTTGGGCGACCCTCGCCGAGACGCTCCACACCTGGCGCCAGCGCTACCGCACCCGCCAGGAGCTCTCCCACTGGACCGACCGCGACCTCCACGACGTCGGCCTGTCGTGGAGCGATATCGTCCGCGAAACCGAAAAGCCGTTCTGGCGGGCTTGAGAAGCCGCTAAAGCCGGCGCCGCCTCCGAATGAGGGGCGCCGGCCAATTTCTCCTCGACGGGAGCCGGCCATGACCACGCTTCGGTTCGACAACCTTCAGCAATATTCCGACGTGCTGCGCTCGCGGAAGGGCGAGGCGATCACGGCGCGCTTCGTCGAGCCGCGCGATGGCGAGGAACTGCAGAATTATTACCGTTCGCTGTCGGCCCGCTCCCGTTACAACCGCTTCCTCGGCGCCATGAGCGAGTTGCCTGCGCCGGTGCTCGACCGCTTCACGCATGTCGGCCTCGTCGAAGGCTTCACTGTGGTTGCGACCATGATGGTCGACGGCTTCGAGACGATCGTCGGCGAGGCGCGATATGCCCTCCATCCTGAAGACGCCAGTCTCGAGTTTGGCCTCTCCATCGAGGACCGCTGGCAGGGCCATGGCATCGGTTCGGCGCTGATGAAGAATTTGGAATGCCGCGCGGCGGCGCTCGGCGCCTCGCGCCTGTTCGGCGACACGCTGCGCTCGAACGAGAGCATGATCGCTCTCGCCCGCAAGACCGGCCACGCCTTCGTCAACCATCCCGACGACTGGAAGCTGGTGCGTTTCCAGAAGGCGATCAACGTCGCGCCAAAGGACATTCCCTGCGCCAGCTGGCGCATCGCTGCCGCGGCGCGCGACGTCGGGGCGCCTTTGCTGGCAGTCTAGTTCCCCTTGAACACCGGCTTGCGTTTGTCGATGAAGGCCTGCACCGCCTCCTTGTGGTCGGCCGTCGTGGTGAGCCGCACCAGCCGCATCGCCTCGTGGTCGCGCGCGGTGGCGAAGTCGAATTGCAAGGCCTCGTCGAGGTTGTCCTTCATGTAGCGCAGCGCCAGGGTCGGTCCATTCGCCAGGGATTTAGCGAGCGCAAACGCCTCTTCCTGCAATTTGTCGTCGGGTACCACGCGGTTGACGAGGCCGATACGCTCGCAGCGCTCGGCGCTGACTTTCTCCGCCGTGAACATCAATTCGCGGGCGCGGGCGGTACCGACCAGGCGCGTCAACAGCCAGGCGATGCCGTAGTCGCCGGAGAGCGCCACATTGAGATATCCGGTCGAGACGAAGGCCGATTGTGCGGCGATCCGGATGTCGCAGGCCATGGCGAGTGCCAACCCTGCTCCGGCCGCCGCGCCCGGCAGCGCCGCGATGGTCGGCTTGCGCACGGAGGTGAGCGCTCCGGTCAACAACCGCTGCCGCTCCTGCAAATCGGCGACCTTCTCGTCATAGGACATTTCCAGCTTCTTCTTGTCGCGATGCGCGCCCATGCCCTTGACGTTGCCGCCCGCGCAGAACGCCGTGCCGGCGCCCGTGAGAAGGAGAACGCCGACCTCGGGGTTCTCGCCGCAGGTCCTGATCATCGCGCGCAGCGCCGGCGTCAGGGTATCCGACATCGCGTTGCGCACTTCGGGGCGGTTCAGCGTGATAACAGCGACACGGTCGCGGATCACGCAGAGCAATTCGTCGGTGCCGGTATCAACCTTGATTTCGGCGGTGTCAGGTGTCGGTGCGTCGCTCATCAGAATTTCTCCACCCATGGCCGCAGTTCCAGCTCCCAGGTCCAGGCGCTGCGCGGCTGTTGCAGGACATTCCAGTAGCTCAAGGCGATCCCATCGGGATCGAGGAACGAATCCGGCCGGTCCGGCGCATTTGGCCGGGCCGCGCTGCGGATGCCGCCATCAATGACAAAGTGTGCGACATGGATGCCTTGCGGCGACAATTCGCGCGCCATGCTCTGCGCCAGCCCACGCAGCGCGAACTTGCCCATCGCGAACGGCGCCGACTGCGGATAACCCTTCACGCTCGCAGACGCCCCGGTGAACAGGATCGCGCCGTGCTTGTTGGGCAGCATGCGCTGCACCGCCTGCTGCGCCACCAGGAAGCCGCCGAAGGCGCTGACCGCGATCGCATTGGCGACATCAGCCGGCACGAGATCGACGAAGGCGCCGCGAGCGCGTCCGCTGGCGTTGTAGACCACCAGATCGGGCGTGCCGATCTCGCGCTCGACCATGCCGAACAGCCGCTCGACATCCTCGGGCTTGGTGGCATCGCAGGCATAGGCATGCGCGCCGGTCTCGCCGCAAAGCGCGCCCAGCTTCTCGATTTTTCGCGCGGCCAGCGCAATCGCGATCTTCTCGCGGGCGAACAGCCGCGCCAGCGAGGCGCTCAAGCCTTCGCCGGCGCCGACAATGAGGGCGGTCTTGTATTTCGGCGTGTCCATGTCGTGCTTTCCTTGATCTCGTGCGTCAAAGGAAATCTATGTTCGCAAACCCTGCAGGCAACCGGTCTCCTGCAAAATCGGATCAAGCTCGGCCCTGTCCGCTGCCGCGGCATATTTCGCGCGCAGCATCGAAAGCGACCGCGCATGATATTTCTGCGGCTTCTGCGTCCATCTCTCGCCGTCGAGCGTGACGCTGAATTCTTGCCTGCCTTCAGCAAGACATTTCTCGTTTGCCGAGGTCCACGGCATGAATTTTCCACCGACCTGCTTCAGGATCGGCATCATGGTCGGCGCCAGCGCGGGCCAGGCTTCGAACGGGCCGTCGTTGCGCGGCCACAGCATGCGGTGCACCCAATCCAGCACATGCGGTGCATTGCCTTCGATCAGCGCACCCGAGGTCGGGTCGGTCCAGAGCTCGTAGAATTGGCCCCACAGCCCGAAATCGCCATAGGCCGGCCGCCCGCCGAACAGATAAGGCCGCGCCGCAAGGTGAGCTTCGAGCAGCGCCAGCATGTCGGTAAAACCGGCCTCGATCTGCGGCGCGGTCTCGGCGTTCGAGCCGACGAACCAGACCCGGTCGGCCATCCGCGACCGCACCTGGCCGGCGAAGCCGGCAAACTCCGCCTCGCTCGCCTTGGGCGCGCGCATCCGCGCAATCCGCCCGGCCGAGCAGATCTGGTCGACCTCGCGGGTCCACCGATAGTGGAACATCCATTTGTTGCCCCACTCGTCGCCGAACTCCTCGATCAGCGCCGAGATGAAACCGGCCACGCCGGGCGGATGGATGGGTGGCTCCGGAAACAGCTTCTCCATCTGGTCGATGATCGGCGTGGAATCCTGGATGCCAACGCCATCGGGCGTCACCACCAGCGGCACGATCGGCAATTTGGCGTGTTTCTCGTACTCGGCCTGCGAGGCCGCGTTGCGCAAAATCCATTGATGCGGAATGGCTTTGTAGCGAAAATAGGAGCGCACCTTGACCGAATAGGGCGACATCTCGGCGCCGAAGATGCGATAGAGATCCGCCATCGGATCATGCCTCCCTGAGTGTGCGGCGGCTTCACTGACCGCTCGTCTCGTGGAACATGATCTACATCATTCAAAGCCGGCAAGACAGGGCGGAACGGGCAGGAGTTATCAAAAATGCATCAACTCCTCAGACAGGACGCAGCTCCGAAGGCGAACCTGCTCGCGCCCGACACCACGGGCATGAATTTCTACCGCGCCGATCCGGTGCTGGCTGACCTCCTGCGCATCTATCTGCCTGACGCCTTGTTCCGCCACATCGAGCCGCATCTCGATCGCCTCGGCGCATTGGCCGGCGGTCACTTGGATGAATGCGCGCGGCTCGCCGACCGGCACACGCCTGTTCTGCATCAGCGCGACAAGTTCGGCCGCGACACGCAAACGATCGAATATCATCCGGGCTATCGCGAGCTCGAGAACGCCGCCTTCGGCGAGTTCGGCATTCACGCGATGTCGATCCGCAAGGGCATTTTGGGCTGGCCGGACAAATATCCGGTCACCGCCAAGCACGCCTTTACGTTCCTGTTCAATCAGGCCGAGTTCGGGCTCGGCTGTCCGATCAATGTCACCGACGGCTGCGCCAAGCTGCTCGCCAATTTCGGTAGCGATGCGTTGAAAGAAAAATATCTCGACGGCCTGACGCAAACCGACATGACGAAGCTGACCCAGGGCGGTCAGTTCATGACCGAGAAGGAAGGTGGCTCCGACGTCGGCACCTTGACCACATCAGCGGTGCAGGAGGGCGATCACTGGCGGCTTTATGGAGAGAAGTGGTTCTGCTCCAATGCGGATGCCAAAGTCGTCATGCTGCTGGCGCGGCCGGAAGGCGCGCCTCCGGGCACGCGCGGCGTCGGCCTCTTCTTGATGCCGCGCTTCCTCGACGACGGCTCACAGAACCATTACCGGATCGTCCGTCTCAAGGACAAGCTCGGCACCCGCTCGATGGCTTCCGGCGAGATCAAGCTGGAAGGCGCGATCGCCCATGCCGTCGGCAAGCTCGATCGCGGCTTCGTGCAGATGGCCGAGATGGTCAACTCGTCGCGGCTTTCGAATGGCGTGAAATCGACCGCGCTGATGCGGCGCGCCTGGCACGACGCGATGACGGTGGCGAACAACCGCGTGGTGTTCGGCAGCCGGATCGTCGACCTGCCGCTCGGCCGGCGGCAACTGATGAAGATCGGGCTTGCGACCGAGCAGGCGCTATCGATGAGTTTCATGACCGCCGACGCGCTCGATCGCGCCGAGGCCGGCAGCCAGGACGCAGCAGCGCTGCTGCGGATCCTGACGCCGACGCTGAAATTCCGAGCGACACGTGACGCGCGCAAGGTCTGCGGCGACGCCCTGGAGATGCGCGGCGGCATCGGTTACATCGAAGAGTTCGCGACTGCGCGGCTGCTCCGCGACGCCCATCTCGGCTCGATCTGGGAAGGCACCGGCAACATCGTCGCGCTCGATGCGCTCAAGCGCGCGGTCGGCCGCCACGGTGCGGAGTTGGCGCTGGCTGCCGATCTGCATGCGCGGCTCGACGACAGCGCGAAGGTGCCGCAAGCCTGGCGCGACCATTTGCGCGGGCTGATCGACCGTGCGGTCGGTTTTGCGCGCGAGGTCGCGGCCAAGGCCGACAACGAGGCCGAGGCGCGGCGCGCCACCAGCCTGCTCTATCATGTCGCAAGCGCCGTGCAGCTCGCCTGGGAGGCCCAGCGTATCGACGCGATGCGTGGCGATGCGCGCCGTTTGCTGTTGTCGCGGCTCGTGATCGATCATCGCGTCACGCCAAGCGATCCGTTCCGCCTCGCGGAAAACAAGACGCAAGACGCCATCGCGGAGCTTCTGCTCGGCGATCGTGCGGCCGGCATGGCCGAGGTTGGCGAATTGATCGCGGCAGCGTAGGCTGCCGCCGCAACTCCAGAACCAGAAAATCTCCGGGAGAGAATGATGAAGGCCGCCGTCCTGCATGAAGTCAACAAGCCTCTCGTGATCGAGGACGTCAGCCTGCCCAATCCCGGGCCGCGCGAAGTGCTGATCCGCACCGCGGTCGCCGGCCTCTGCCATTCCGACCTGCACTTCATGGAGGGGCTTTATCCGCATCCGTTGCCGGCCGTGCTCGGCCACGAATCCGCGGGGATCGTCGAGAAGGTCGGCTCGGACGTCAATTACGTGAAGCCGGGCGACCACGTCGTCACTTGTCTCTCGGTATTCTGCGGCACCTGCGACAACTGCACCACCGGCCGCCCTGTGCTGTGCACCGACACCACGGTGAAGATGATTCCGGGTGCTTCGAACCGGCTGTCGTGGAATCGGCCGGAGAAGCTGAATCAATTTCTCAATCTGTCATCATTCGCCGAGCAGATGCTGGTGCACGAGAACGCCATCGTCAAAATCCGCAACGACATGCCGCTGGAGCTTGCCGCGCTGATCGGCTGCGGTGTCATCACCGGTTACGGCGCTGTGGTGAACACCGCCAGGGTGACTGCCGGCGAGACCGTGGCGGTGATCGGCTGCGGCGGCGTCGGCATGGCCGCGATCAACGGCGCCGAGATCGCGGGCGCCGGCCGCATCATCGCGATCGATACCAATCCCGCCAAGCTGCAGCTTGCCACCAAACTGGGTGCGACCGACATCATCGATCCCCGCAACGGCGATGTGGTGCAGCAGGTGCGCGAATTGACCAAGGGCGGCGTGCATCACGCTTTCGAGGTGCTCGGCCGCAAGGAAACCGCGGAGCAGGCCTTCGCCATGCTGGCGCCCGGCGGCACCGCCACCATCGTCGGCATGATTCCGTTCGGCCAGAAGATCGAGCTGCACGGCTTCGACTTCCTGCGCGAGCGCCGCATCCAGGGCTCATCGATGGGCTCGAACCATTTCCGCGTCGACATGCCGCGGCTGATCGAGTTCTACATGCGCGGCCGGTTGCATCTGGAGGACTGGATCTCGGCCAAGCTGAAGCTCTCCGAGATCAACGAGGGCTTTGCCAACATGAAGGCCGGCAAGACCTTGCGCAGTGTCATCATGTTTGATGCCTAGCCGTCGTCCCGGCCAAGCGAACGAAGTGAGCGCGAGCCGGGACCCATAACCACAGACCTTCATTGTCGCGAAGGTCGTCTGCCGTCACGAAGTCACAGATAGATTCCGCGGTATGGGTCCCGGCGCTCGCCGGGACGACGACGTTTTTACCGCGCTACATGCGCCGACACCGCGAGCCATTTGCCGTTCTGCCTGGCCCAGCAATCGGTGTAGCGGCCGTGGCCTTGCTGGCCGTCCGGACCGACGTAGCTGGTCTGCGCATGGATGATGGCGAAGTCGCCGAGGATGCGGATCCTGACGTCTTCGGCTTTCAAGCCCTTGATCCTCACGGGGATAGCGGTCTGCTTCAGAAACGCGGCGCGGTCGACCAGGCTCTTGTCGGGATTGGTGCAGTAGAAATCCTGCGCCAGGATTTCGTCGAAACGCCTGACGTCGCAATTCTGCACCGAGGCCACATAGTCGTGGTTGAGCTTGGTGAGTTCGTCGAGGTCTTTGTTCATTGTTATGCTCCACTCTCGCAATGACGACGTTAGTCGTCGAACATCTTCGGCGGGACGAAGCCGCCGAATTCGCGCTCGATCAATTCGGCCAGCTTCAGCGGGGTGCGGTCTTCCAGATAAGGGCCGACGATCTGCACGCCGACCGGCAATCCATCCGGTGAAAGACCGGTCGGGATCGCGGTTGATGGCAGCAAGGGCAGCGTCGCGACGCCGGGCCAGGCGAGTTGGTCGGGATAGGGATAATCCTTGCCGTCGATATTGATACGACGCGTCTCCTGATCAGGCGATTCATCCTGGACATAGGCCGGTGTCGGCATGATCGGGCAAATCACCGCGTCGAAGCTCTTGAACAGCTCGCGCCACTGCGCATTCAGCCGGGTGCGGCCGGTATCGGCAATGATCCAGTCCTTGTGACTCAGCACGGCGCCGCGGAACCGCTCCGCACGCAGGCTCATATCGTCAGGGGCGAGCTGAGTAACGCCGGCTTGAGCGCCGGCATAGATCTCGGGCAGGAAGTTCGCGCCCAGCTGCGACAACAGCAGACGCATGTAGAGCCGCGAGGAGGCGGCAAAGTCGGGCCATAATGGGCTTTCGCGCGTGACCTTTACACCCGCCTTGACGAGTGAAGCCGCCAGCCTCTCGATGCCGGCGCGCACATTCTTGTCGGTCGGGAGCAGCGGATCGCTGTCGATCAGCAGGATTCGGAAGTCCTTCAGCGACATGTGGCGCGGCGGCGGCAAGGCCAGCGAATACGCCTTGCCGGCTTCCAGCGGATCGGGTCCCGCCATCACGTCGAGCAGCAGCGAGAGATCTGCGGCGCCGCGCGCCATCGGCCCGACCACCGCGAGGTCGCGGCTGAACGGCAACGGCGGAAAGGGCGGCGCGGTATGGCCGCGGTTCGGGACCAGCGCGAAGGTCGGCTTGTGGGCGTAGACGCCGCAGTGGAACGCCGGCACGCGCAGCGAGCCGCCGATGTCGGAGCCGAGCGAGAGCGGACCGTAACCCGCGGCGAGCGCGGCCGACGATCCGCCGGAGGAGCCGCCGGGCGTGCGCTTGAGGTCGTAGGGGTTGTTGGTGGTGCCGTAGATCTCGTTGTAGCTCTGCCAGTCGCCGAGCCCGAGCGGCACGTTGGTCTTGCCGACGATGACACCGCCGGCATCCTTCACCCGTGTGATCGTCAGCGCGTCTTCCGCGGCCTTGAAATCCTTCTGCTGCGGGAAGCCAAAGGTCGTCGGCAGGCCCGCCATGTTGTAGGATTCTTTCACTGTCAGCGGAATGCCGAGCAGCGGCTTGCTCTCGCCGCGCGCCAATGCGGCGTCGGCCGCGCGCGCTGCCGCCATGGCGCGGTCGAAATCGCGCACGCAGATCGCGTTGATCTTGCCGTCGTGACGTTCGATGCGGCCGATTGCGTCCTGCGTCAGCTCGAGCGATGAAACCTTCTTCGCTTTCAGCGCCGCCGCGATCTCGACGGCGGTCGTGAAGCTCCATGGTGACTTGGGCAAGGCCTGCTCCCTTTCATTTCTGGATGAATGATGGCGCAAATTAGCCCGCGTCTGCAAGGCGCGTTTGACGACAATTGCTTGATGGGAATTTGCGCTGCAGCAGATGGCGCGATCGATTTACGACGCGCCGATCAGGATGCCGACGCCGAGCACGATGACGCCGCCGAGCACGATCTGGAACACCGCCTTGAGAAACGGCGTATCCATGTAGCGCGCGCGGATGAAGGCGATCGTCCAGAGCTCGACGAACACCACGACGCCCGCGATTGCCGTCGCGATCCTGAATGCGTTGGCCCATTTGTCCGGTACCAGGTAAGGCATGGTGTGGCCGAGACCGCCGACCGCGGTCATGACGCCGGTGACCGAGCCGCGCAGCCACGGCGAGCCGCGTCCGGTGATCGAGCCGTCGTCGGACAAGGCTTCCGCGAACGCCATGCTGATGCCGGCGCCGAGCGAGGCGGCGAGCCCGACCACGAAGGTCTGCCAGTTCTGATGCGTGGCGAACGCGGCGGCAAACAATGGCGCCAGTGTCGAGACCGAGCCGTCCATCAGGCCCGCGAGGCCCGGCTGCACATATTGCAGCACGAAGGTGCGGCGTCGCGTCGCGTCCTCGGCCTCGCGCACCTCGGGCTTGAGAATGTCGGCGGTCAATTTGCTCGCGAGATTCTCGTGACCCTTCTCTTCTTCAGCGAGATCGCCGAGCAGGCGGCGCACGCCGACGTCGTCGGCCTGTTCGGCCGCGCGTGCGTAAAACTGCTCGGCCTGCTGCTCCATGGTCTCGACTTCCTTGCGGATGATGTCGAGCGGCAGGTTCTTCATCAGCCAGATCGGTCGGCGGCGGAAGAAGCCCTTGACGTCCTCGCGCCGGATCGGCGGCAGATGCGGACCGAAGCGCTGCTCGTAGGTTTCGAGCAAGCGGTGACGGTGACCGCGCTCCTCCTCCGCCATCTCTTCGAAGATTTTTGCCGAGTCCGGATAGCGTTCACCGAGGTCCTCGGCGAACGCCATGTAGATGCGGCTGTCCTCCTCTTCGGAGGCAATCGCGACCGCCAGCACCTCGCGCTCGCTGAGTTCGGCGAAATTTTTCATCTGAGCAGTCCAGTTTAGAATTATTCTAAACTGGTAGCCGCTGATCGGCCGTGGGTCAACCGGCTTGCCGAATTCTCCCGACTCCTCGTCCCCTCATGGAACTCATGCCCTCCGCTGTCCGTTCGAAGACCGACGGATCGGCTGAAGGGGAAAGTCGCGTGCACAAGGTCAAATATCGCCTCAATGATCCGCGGCTCGCGCCGCGTCGGACCAAGCTCGAGATTCCGGGGTGGGCGGGCAGCCGGGATCCGCGCAAAGACGGGTCGCATGAGCAGGTGTGGCACTGCGTGCCCTTCTCCGAAGGCGCACAATACGGAATCGAGCTGTTCTATCCTTACGACAACGAGCTGCATGTCTCGACGAGGGACGGACAGCTCATCCTGGAAGGCGATTGGGGGGAGCGGCCGGACAGCGGCATCCAGTGGCCGCCGTTTCGCAATTTCGGCGGCCATTTCTACACCTACCAGCTGCTGCTCGATCTCAAGGTCGAGAAGGGCCTTGCGATCCGCACCGAGCCGCACCCGCGCTTCTACACCGACCGCAGCGACACGGTGCCGGTCGCGGTCCCGGCGTTGATCCGCAACTGGTGGCCGATGGTGTTCTTCTGCGTGTTCAAGGCGCCCGCGGAAGGGCGCACGCACGTCTTTCGCCCGGACGAGCCGTTCGCGCAGATCATCGTGATCCCGGAGGAAGCCAATTTCGAGCTGGAACGGATGAACGAGGAGGAGGCCTCGGAACGCGAACTGCAGTCTCGCCGCATCTATGCCAGCCGGCCGAAGCTCGCGGGCGAGACTGAATGGACGTCATCGAGCGACACGGTGTTCGACGGCACCTATCGGCATCTTCACCGCGCGGCCAAAGAAAAGGCGCGGCAAGGCTGAAGCCGGGATGAAGATAAAAAGGCCCCGGAGCTCGCACGCCGGGGTCTTTTGTCGTTCTACGCCATCACCCGCGTTAATTGTGATGATGATGATGATGGTGGTGGTGGTGATGGTGGTGATGCCGATGGCGTCCGATCACAACGACCGGGCCGCGCCGCCAATGGCTGTGGTGATGGTGATGATGATGATGGTGCATTTGGGCCACCAGCACATTTCCTTCCGCGGATTTGGCCGGCGCCTGCTCATCCAGCGCCTGCAGCGTCTTTGCCGCATTCGGGATCGGTGCGAGCAGGTCGGCGTAGGAATTCGCCGTTAGCGCGTCCGACGGGCCCGGCGCGGGCGTGGCCTGCGCGGCGCCAAGGGTGCTGAGCGCCGCCACCGCTCCCAAAAGTCCAGCGATCTTCTTGTCCATAAGGGGAATCCTCTCTCCAGATAGGCCATTGCCCGAATGCGAACGCGGCGTTTTCGCAAATGTTCCTTTGCGGCACCGCTCTGGCAGAAAGTTCCCGTCTGCGGCGTTATCGCGCGCTTCGTCCGGCTTCGCGCAAAAACTCCAGCAGCAGCCGGCTGACCTCCGCAGGCTGTTCCTGCTGCACCCAGTGGCCGGCGCCGTCGATCAGATGGCAGCCGATCATGTTGCTACACGCCTTCGTCTGCATCGCCTCGAATACGCCGGCGCGCTGATGGGTGCCCCAGTCCTGCTGGCCCGAGATGAAGCAGGAGGGCACGTCGATGGTGCGCCCCGACCAGGTCTGCAATTCCGCGGTGAACGCACCCGAGGTGCCGCAGCGGTACCATTGCAGGCCGCCCTGGAAGCCGGTGCGGGAATATTCGCTTGCGTAGTAGGCAAGTTCGCTGTCGGGCAGCCATCTGTTCGCGGCGATGTCTTCACGCGATGGCATGACGGGTGCGACCGTCTCCGGCATGGTCCTGGCGAGGTCCATCACATAGTAGGTCGGCAGCTTGGCAAGCTCTTCGGCCGACCACGCCTTCAATGGATAAGGCGTGTTGTCTTTCCAGTCCGCGCTCTTGTGATGGTAATAGGCGCGCAGGAAATCATGCACGTCCTGCGGCGCGCGGCTCATGTCGCCGTCAGCCTCGCGCGTCGAATAGTACCATTGATAATGCTTGCGCGGCCGCGGCAGTGCGGCGAGCTCGCGATGCACGGGGTCTTCGCGCGCGGGCTTCGCCGGCTTGTTGGCGGTATTGAACGGCAATGACGGCGGGCCGCCGAATGGCGCGCTCATCATCGCGACGCTGCGAAACACGTCCGGCCGCATCAGCGCGCACCACGCCGCGACCGGACTGCCGAAGTCGTGACCGATCACAGCGTCGACATGCTTGTAGCCGAACGCCGACACCAGTCCGAGCGCATCGCGCACCAGATTGGAAAAGCGGAACGGAGCGAGATCGCCGTCATAGTCCGCGCTCCAGCCGGTGGTGCGGCCATAGCCGCGCTGGTCCGGCGCGATCACGTGATAGCCGGCCGCGGCGAGAGGCGGCATCACCTTGCGCCAGCTATAGGCCAGTTCGGGAAAGCCGTGCAGCAGAAGCAGGCACGGCCGGTCCGGCGTCTCGAAGCCGGCTTCGAGCACGTGCATGTTGAGGCCGTTGATGCCGTCGACGTATCGTGCTCGGATTGACGGCGGGAGCGGGACGTCGGGGAGGGGTTTCATCTGCAAATGACCTGGATCAAGAGGTGAGGAGCTTTGAACCTTCGTCCCCAGAGGCGATCTAACGATAGCAACATTGTTCGAAGGATGCATGCGACATGCGGTACCCGGCGATCTCAAATTTCTCCGGATGGGCTTTGCGGCTCGGCACGCTGATCGCGGTTGCGGCTACGCTGTTGGTGTCTACCGTGTACGCGACGGAAACGCGGGATCTGATCGAGAAGTTGCCGCGTTCATATTCCGGTGAATTCCTGTGGGACGACGACAAGACGGTGCAAAACGTCATCATCATCTTCGAGTCAGTTCGCGCCTTGAATGAGCAGAATGCTGAAGCGCTCGGGTGCGGTTCGTACGAAGTCGGCCGCCAGGTCACGAAGATAAGGGTTCGGATGTTTCTGAGACTGTCCGATTTGCAGGTTGAAATTTTCGAACTGTCGCCCGAGGGCAACGGAACGTTCGAAACCGGCGGCAGCCATCGCGGCTCATTGTCAGCAGACCTTCAGCGCATCGATGCCCGGTGGACGACGACCGCTAACGGCCGACAGGGGCAACTGCATCTGCGTGCGGCGTCATTCCTCGCCTGCTCACCGGCAGAGTCGACCTGATCCCATGCTCCAAAGTGGCATGGGAGTATGTCTCATGCCTTCGCCGCCTTCGGCCAATAGCGATCCCTTAGATGCCGCTTCACCAATTTCCCGGTCGGCGTGCGCGGCAGCTCGGCCTCGAAAAACTCCTGTGGTTATGGGTCCCGGGTCTCGCTTGCGCTCGCCCGGGACGACACAGCATTTATGTGGCGCTACTTATAGCCGCTCCACGATCGTCACATTGGCCATGCCGCCGCCTTCGCACATGGTCTGCAACCCGTAGCGCTTGCCCCGCTGCTTCAGCGCGTTGACCAGCGTCGTCATCAGCTTGGTGCCGCTTCCACCGAGCGGATGGCCGAGCGCGATCGCGCCGCCATTGACGTTGAGCCGCGCCGGATCGGCGCCCGTCGTCTTCAGCCACGCGGTCGGCACCGAGGCGAAGGCCTCGTTGACCTCGAACAGGTCGATATCGTCGACGCTCATGCCGGCCTTCTTCAGCGCACGCTCGGTGGCGTGCAGCGGCGCGTCCAGCATGATCACGGGATCGCCGCCCATCATGGTCAGGTGATGGATGCGCGCTAAGGGCTTGACGCCGAGCTGCTTCAGGCCCCGCTCGTTGACCACGACCACGCCGGAGGCGCCGTCGCAGATCTGGCTGGCGCTCGCGGCCGTCAGCTTGCCGTTCTCGGCAATCAGCTTGACGCCCTTGATGCCGTCGAGGCTGACGTCGAAGCGGATGCCTTCGTCGATGGTGTGGATGTCGGTCGAGCCGTCGGCGCGGGTGATCTCGAGCGGCACGATCTCGTTCTTGAAGGCGCCGGCCTGAGTCGCGGCAATCGCGCGCTGATGGCTGTTGTAGGAATATTCGTCGAGCTCGTCTTTGCGAGAGCCATACTTCTGCGCCATCATCTCCGCGCCGGTGAACTGGCTGAACACGATGTTCGGATATTTCTGCTCGATGCCCGGGCTCTTGTAGTCGCCGAAGCCGTTCTTGGCCGGCAGTTGCGAGGTGAGGCCCATCGGCACGCGCGTCATCGATTCCACGCCGGCGGCAATGACGATGTCCATGGTGCCGCTCATCACGGCTTGCGCGGCGAAATGCAGCGCCTGCTGCGAGGAGCCGCATTGCCGGTCGATCGAGGTGCCCGGCACGCTCTCCGGCAGCTTCGAGGCCATGATGGCGTTGCGCGCGATGTTGTTGGACTGCTCGCCGGCCTGCATCACGCAGCCCATGATCACGTCCTCGATCTGGTCGGGCGCGGCGCCCGAGCGTTCCACCAGCGCGTCCAGCACCTTGGCGGCGAGATCGGCCGGATGCCAGCCGGCGAGACGTCCTCCCTTGCGGCCGCCGGCGGTGCGTGCGGCGGCGACGATATAGGCCTCGGCCATTTCTGCTTCTCCCTGATCGTTGTCGCTTGTCGCTGATTAATGGGTGCGGGTTTAAGGTATGCATTGCGACTTAGTCAATCGATCAATTAACTCTTGAGTGCGGCTCCGGCATGCGCTTATGTGCGGCCACTTTCGGACCCGCTTCAGGAAATGGCACCCCAGTTGAACACCAGCGTACCGATCAGGCCCGCGGCGACAAATCCCACGGCCGACAAGCTGCTTGTTGCGGCGAGCGCCTTGATGATCGAGCGCGCCTCGATCGAGGTGTCGCTGTCGGACATCGCGCAGAAATCCGGCGTCAATTCCGCGCTGGTGAAATACCATTTCGGCAACAAGGACGGTTTGTTGCTGGCGCTGCTCGCGCGCGACGCCGAGACCGAAGTCGCCAACCTCGAATATCTGCTGGCGCAGCCGATCACGCCGACGGAGAAGCTGAAGCTGCACATCGCCGGCATCATCCGCGCCTATCACCGCTTCCCCTATATGAACCGGCTGATCCACTATCTCTTGCACGAGACCAGCGCGCAGGCGGCCGATCAGGTGTCGAAATTCTTTGTCGCGCCGCTGCTGGATTTTCATCGCCGCCTGCTCAGCCAGGGCGTCAAGGCCGGCGAGTTTCGCAAAGTCGATCCGGTGCTGTTCTACACCAGCCTGATCGGGGCCTGCGATCACCTGTTCTTCGGCCGTCAGACCATGTCGCGGGCAAGCGGCGTCGGCCCGGTCACCGAGGAGGTGTGCCGGCAATATATCAGGCATATGGAAGCGCTGATTTGCGGCGGCATTCTTAGTCCCGCGCATGTGGCGGCGGCTGAATAACAAGGTTGGAAGTCCAGAAAAGAAACGCCCAAGGAGAAGTTTGACATGCAGTTGAAAGACGTTGCCGTTCTCATCACCGGCGGTGGTTCGGGGCTCGGCGCCGCGACCGCGCGCGCCATGGCCGAAAAGGGCGCGAAGATCGGTGTGCTCGACCAGAGCATGGAAAATGCCGAGAAGGTCGCGGCTGAGGTGAAGGGCGTGGCGCTGCACGCCGACGTCACCGACGAGGCCGCGGTCAAGGCGGCGATTGCGAAAGCGGAAGCCGCGCATGGCGTCGCCCGCATCCTGATGAACTGCGCCGGCATCGGCGGGTCGCAGCGCATCGTCGGCCGCGACGGCGTCTATCCGCTGGCGAAGTTCGTGCGCATTATCAATGTCAACCTGATCGGCACCTTCAATTGCCTGCGGCTGTTCGCCGAGCGTCTGGTCACGGCAGAACCCATTGGGGAAGAGCGCGGCGTCATCATCAACACCGCCAGCGTCGCCGCCTATGAAGGCCAGATCGGCCAGATCGCCTATTCGGCCTCGAAGGGCGGCATCGTCGGCCTCACCTTGCCGGCGGCGCGCGATCTCGCCAGCCAGAAGATCCGCGTCAACACCATCGCGCCCGGCATCTTCTTCACGCCGCTGCTGATGGGTCTCAACGAGGAAGCGCGCAAGAGCCTCGGCGCGCAGGTGCCGCATCCGGCGCGGCTCGGCGAACCGAGCGAATACGCCAACCTCGCGGTGCACATCGTCGAGAACGCGATGCTCAACGGCGAGACCATCCGCCTCGACGGCGCGATCCGCATGGCGCCGCGGTAAAGCTCTTCTCCTTCTCCCCTTGTGGGAGAAGGTGGCGCCGAAGGCGCCGGATGAGGGGGTTCTTTCCGCGACTACCCCTCACCCGAGCGAAGTCTCGGCAACAACGGTGATGCCCTCTCCCACAAGGGGAGAGGGCACAGCGATCGGCACCGCGCCCGCTGAAAGTGCAGTGAGCACACGGTGAGCGCGACGCTTCCAGTCGAACAAAAGCGAAAGCCGGTCTATATCAGAAGGTAATAGAGAGCTCGCCAAGGGCCGATATTTCGGGAGACGCAATATGGATGGGAATGCCGCGGCAGTGCTGGAGAAGCCGGCCTTTCGCAAGATCGAATGGTTGAAGCGCGACATCGCGGTCGAGCGACGCGCCGACGGCTCGATCGTGTTGAAGTCGCGCATTCCGCTGCAGGCTTACGAGAAGCATATCCCGGCCTCGCTGGCGAAATGGGCCAAGCAAGCGCCCGAGCGGATCTGGCTTGCGCAACGCGGCGGTCCCGACCGGCAATGGCGCAAGGTCTCGTATGGTGACGCCAAGCGCACGGTCGATGCGCTGACGCAAGGCCTGCTCAATCTCGGAATTCCCGAGGGACGGCCCGTCGCGATCCTGTCCGGCAATTCGATCGAGCACGCGCTGATGACGCAGGGCGCGATGCAGGCGCGGCTTCCGGCGGCGCCGGTGTCGCCGGCCTATTCGCTGATGAGCCAGGATCATGCCAAGCTGAAATATCTGTTCAGCCTGATCAGGCCGGCCGTGGTGATGGTGCAGGACGGCCCGACCTTCGAGAAGGCGTTGAAAGCGCTCGACCTCACGGGCGTCACCATGATTCACGTCGCGCGGCCGGTCGAGGGCATCGACAAGCATCGCCTATACCGATCTCGCGGCGACACCGGTCACGAAGGATGTCGAGGACTCGATCGCAAAGATCACGCCCGACACCACAGGCAAGCTGCTGTTCACCTCCGGCTCGACCGGCATGCCCAAGGCCGTCATCAACACGCAAGCGATGATGTGCGCCGGTGCCGCGATGTCGATGCAAGTGCGGCCACGGCAGCCGGACGCACCCGTTTCGACGGTGCTCGACTGGATGCCATGGAATCACACCATGGGCGGCAACGCCCTGTTCAATCCACTCCTCGTCGACGGTGGCACGCTCTATATCGACGATGGACGGCCGCTGCCGGGGCAACTGGAAGAAACCATTCGCAATCTGCGCGAGGTGTCGCCGACCATTTACTCCAATGTTCCTGCGGGCTACGCCGCACTTGCCGCGGCGATGGAGAAGGATGACGCGCTCTGCCGCAGCTTCTTCAAGAATCTCTCCATGATGTCCTATGGCGGCGCCCGCCTGCCCGATGATCTCTACGATCGCATGCAGGCGCTGGCGGTGAAGACATCAGGCGAGCGCATCGTGTTCTACACCGGCTGGGGCTCGACCGAGACCGCGCCGACGGCGACCGGCACATATTGGGACACCGAACGCGTCGGCCTGATCGGCCTGCCGTTCCCCGGCGTCGAATTGAAGATGGTGCCGTGCGGCTCGAAATACGAGCTGCGGCTTCGTGGCATCAATGTCACGCCCGGCTATTTCGGCCAGCCCGATCTCACCGCAAAGATGTTCGACGACGAAGGGTTTTACTGCATCGGCGATGCCGGTGTGTTCGTCGATCCCGACGATCCCGTGGCGGGCGTGGTCTTCGCCGGCCGTGTGGTCGAGGATTTCAAGCTGACCACCGGCACCTTCGTCCATGTCGGCTCGCTCCGCACCGATGCGATCGCGGCCGCGACGCCCGTGGTGCATGACGCGCTGGTCGCGGGACAGGATCGTCCGTTCATCGGGTTGTTGGCGTGGCCGAACCTGCATGCGTGCCGTCAAATCGTCGGCAATCCCGAGGCGAGCTTCCAGGATGTCGTGAAACATCCAGCCGTGATCGCCTGTCTGAAGCGCGGACTCGAAGCGCATAACAAGTCGGTTTCGGGCGTCAGCAGCATGCGCATCGCCCGCGCCGTGCTGATGGTCGAGCCGCCCTCGATCGACGGCAATGAGCTGACCGACAAGGGTTACATCAATCAGCGCGCCGGGCTTGAGCGTCGCGCCGCTCTGGTCGAGCGGCTGTATGCCGATCGCCCGGACGAAGACGTCATCATCCTGAACTAGTTCGCAGCATCAACAAGAGTAGGCCGCCATGAACTTCGATTTCTCCGACGACCAGAAGCAGATGCGCGATGCCGCGCGCAAGTTCCTGTCAGCGAGCAGTGCCCGCCGAAGGCGGTGCGCGCCGTGCTCGACGGCAAGGCGCCCTATGACAAGGAGCTGTGGAAGGGCCTTGCCGAGATGGGCTTCATCGGCGTGGCGATTCCCGAAGAGTTCGGCGGCGCCGGCGCGGGCCATCTCGAGCTCTGCGTGATCGCGGAGGAGATGGGCCGCGCGCTGGCGCCGGTGCCGTTCTCCTCGACGGTGTATCTCGCCACCGAGGCGCTGCTGCTCGCGGGCTCGGACGCGCAAAAGAAAAAGTGGCTGCCGAAGATCGCGAACGGCGAAGCGATCGGGACGCTGGCGCTGTTCGAGGGCAAGGGCAATCCGTCGCCGCAGGCGATCAAGTTGTCTGCCAACGGCGGCACGCTGAACGGCGTCAAGAAGCCTGTCGCCGACGGCGCGATCGCCGACTTCGCCGTAGTTGCCGCGCGCACGGGCTCGAGCGGCCGCGAAAGCGACATCTCGCTGTTCCTCGTCGACATGAAGGGCGATGGCGTCGAGGTGAAAGACCTCACCAACCTCGATCCGACTCGCGGGCAGGCCGAGGTCACTTTCAAGAACGCCAAGGCTGAGCCGCTCGGCAAGGCCGGCGAAGGCTGGAGCGTCCTCACGCAGGTGCTGGACCGCGCGGCCGTGCTGGTGGCGTTCGAGCAACTGGGCGGCGCCGACCGTGCGCTGGAGATGGGTCGCGACTACGCGCTCGATCGCATCGCCTTCGGCCGGCCGATCGGCTCGTTCCAGGCGGTCAAGCATATGCTCGCCGACATGTATGTCTCCGCGACCCTGGCGCGCTCGAACTGCTATTACGGCGCCTGGGCGCTTTCGACCAATGCCGGCGAACTGCCGGAAGCGGCGGCCTCTGCGCGCATCAGCGCGACGCAGGCGTTCCAGCATTGCGCCAAGAACAACATCCAGGTCCATGGCGGCATGGGCTTCACCTGGGAGTTCGACTGCCACATGTACTACCGCCGCTCCAACGCGCTCGCGCTCGGGCTTGGCAGCCAGTCGTACTGGGAAGACGCGCTGATCGACCGCATGCGCAAGAAGAACGCGGCCTAGAGGACAACGCGCATGAACTTCGACGACACCCCGCAGGAAGCCGCGTTTCGCAAGCACGCGAAAGCCTGGATCGCGGCGAACGCACCGAAACAGTACGAGGAAGAGCTGCGTAAATCCTCGCTCGGCCGCACGCGCCTCGAGGGCGCCAACATTCTCGAGGTCGCCAAGGCCTGGCAGAAGACAAAGGCCGACAGCGGCTGGGCCTGCCTGCACTGGCCGAAGGAGTATGGCGGCCGCGGCGCCTCGCCGATCGAGCGCGTGATCTGGCAGCAGGAGGAAGGCCCGTTCGGCAAGCTCAGCGCGATGTTCATCATCGGCCACGGCATGTGCGGCCCGACCATGATGGCGTTCGCTCCCGAGGAGCAGAAGCGCAAATATCTGCCGCCGCTGGCGTCCGGCGAGAAGATCTGGTGCCAGCTTTTCTCCGAGCCGGCCGGCGGCTCGGATGTTGCGGGGCTTCGCACCCGCGCCGAGAAAAAAGGCGACGACTGGATCATCAACGGCCAGAAGATCTGGACCTCCGGCGCGCATTATTCCGACTACGGCATCCTGCTGACGCGCACCGATCCCAACGTGCCCAAGCACAAGGGTCTCACCATGTTCTTCCTGGACATGAAGAGCCCGGGCGTGGAGGTGCGGCCGATCAAGCAGGCCAGCGGACAATCGGACTTCAACGAGGTCTATTTCACCGACGTGAAGATTCCGGACAGCCAGCGTCTCGGCAATGTCAATGACGGCTGGAACGTGTCGCTGACCACGCTGATGAACGAGCGCATGTCGATCGGCGCCGGTGTCTCGACCGGCTTCCCCGAGATATTCGAATTCTGCTCCAACCTGATGCTGGAGGACGGACCCGCGATCGAGGATCGCGCGGTGCGCGCGAAGCTGGCGAACTGGGCGGTGAAGGCGAGCGGGCTGAAATACACCAGCATGCGGACCATCTCGGCGCTGTCCAAGGGTGAACGTCCAGGACCGGAAAACTCCATCGGCAAGCTGGTGGCGGGCTCGATGGTGCAGGATGTCGCGATGTATGCCATGGATTTGCAGGGCGCGGCCGGCGCGTTGAGCGGCGAGGGCGCCGAGCTCGCCGGCAAATTCCAGGCGATGCTGCTGCGTGCGCCGGGCACCCGCGTCGAGGGCGGCACCGACGAGATCATGCGCAACATCATCGCCGAGCGCGTGCTCGGCCTGCCCGGTGACATCCGGGTCGACAAGGACGTGCCGTTCAACAAGATACCGACCAAGGGGCGCGCGTAAGGCGCAAGCGAAACGTAGAAAGAGGTTCGCCATGAATTTCGACGACACGCCGCAGGAAGCCGAGTTTCGCAACGTCGCCCGCAAATGGGTCGAGGCCAACGCGCCGAAGGAATTGGAGGCGGAGCTGTCGAAGTCCTCGCTCGGCCGCATCCGCCTGCAGCACCACGACATGGTCGAGGTCGGCAAGGCCTGGCAGAAGAAGAAGGCCGAGGGCGGCTGGGCCTGCCTGCATTGGCCGAAGGAGTATGGCGGCCGTGGCGCCACGCCGATCGAGCGCGTGATCTGGCAGCAGGAGGAGGGCGTCTACGGCAAGCTGACGCAGCCGTTCCAGATCGGCGAGGGCATGTGCGGCCCGACCGTGATGGCCTATGGCAGCGAGGACGCCAAGCGCCGCTATCTGCCCAAGCTCGCCTCCGGCGAGGAAATCTGGTGCCAGCTGTTCTCCGAGCCCGCCGGCGGCTCGGACGTTGCGGGCCTGCGCACCCGCGCCGAGAAGAAGCGGCGACAACTGGATCGTCAACGGCCAGAAGATCTGGACCTCCGGCGCGCATTATTCCGACTACGGCCTCCTGATCACCCGGACCGATCCCAACGTGCCCAAGCACAAGGGGCTGACCATGTTCTTCCTCGACATGAAGAGCCCGGGCGTGGAGGTGCGGCCGATCAAGCAGGCCAACGGCATGCAGGAGTTCAACGAGGTCTATTTCACCGACGTGGTGATCCCGGACTCCCAGCGCCTCGGCAATGTCGGCGACGGCTGGAACGTGTCGCTGACCACGCTGATGAACGAGCGCATGTCGATCGGCGCGCGGCTTGCGACCGGCTTTCCCGAGATGTTCGAGTTCTGCTCCGACCTGATGATGGAGGATGGGCCCGCGATCGACGATCGCGGCGTGCGCTCGAAGCTTGCAAGCTGGGCGGTGAAGGCGAGCGGGTTGAAATACACCAGCTACCGCGCGATCTCGGCGCTATCCAAGGGCGATCGTCCGGGCCCGGAAAACTCCATCGGCAAGCTGGTCGCCGGCTCGATGCTGCAGGACATCGCGATGTATGCGATGGACCTCGAAGGCGCGGCTGGCGTGTTCACCGGCGCGGCCGAAGAGCAGGCACGCGGCCAGTTCCAGCAGATGATGCTGTCCTCTCCCTCGATGCGCATTGCCGGAGGCACCGACGAAATCCTGCGCAACATCATCGCCGAGCGCGTGCTTGGGCTGCCCGGCGACATCAGGGTCGACAAGGACGTGCCGTTCAACAAGATCCCGACCAAGGGGCGGTAGAGATGGCAGACGCTGCAACAAAGGCGAAGGCGCGTTACTCGACGCAAGACCGCATCGGCGTGCTCGAAGAGCTCTGAACGAGCGCTACTCGGTGCGCGCCTTCTCAGCCAAGCCCGTGCCGCGCGAAACCATCGAGCAAGTCCTCACAGTCGCGCAGCGCACCGCTTCATGGTGCAACAGCCAGCCCTGGCAGGTCGTGATCGCAAGCGGCGAGGCCAGGGAGCGCTTCCGCAAGGCGATCTACGCTGAAGCCGCCTCCGGCGCAGCGGAGAGCAGCGACTTTCCGTTCCCGCGCGAATATCTCGGCGTCTATCTCGAGCGCCGCCGCGAGAGCGGCTTCCAGCTCTACAACACGCTCGGTATCTCAGCGTGGCGACAAGGCGGCGTACGCGAAGCAGGCGCTGGAGAACTACAATTTCTTCGGCGCGCCGCATGTCGCCATCATCCACACCGACGAGCCGCTCGGCATCTACGGCGCGATCGATTGCGGCGCCTATGTCTCCAATTTCATGCTGGCGGCGCAGGCGCTCGGGCTCGGCACCATTCCGCAGGCGGCCCTGGCGCGACACTCGGGGCTGATCCGCAAGCATTTTGATCTCGCCGACAATCGTCGCGTGGTCTGCGGCATCTCGTTCGGCTATGCCGACCACGGCCACAAGGTCAATGGCTACCGCACCTCGCGCGCGAAGGTCGCGGACACCGTGACCTTCATCGACGGTTAGGTCAAAATTTCGCCGGCCGCTTTTCGGCGCGGGCGCGGACGCCTTCCTTGATCTCGGGCCCACGCATGCTGTCGCGGGCGCGGGTGTCGGCGGCGGCCTCATCGAGCTTGCCGCGCGCGATCTCGTTGATGGTGCGCTTCATGCCGGCCATCGCGACCGGCGCGTTGGCGGCCAGCAAGGTCGCCAGCCGGTCGACCTCCTCGTCCAGCGCCTCCGCCGGCACCATGGCGGTGAGATAGCCGATCCGCAGCATCTCAGGCGCGCCGATCTTCTCGGCGGTCAGGAACAGCTTCTTCGCATTGTCGGTACCGAGCCGCGACACGTAACGGCGGATGCCGCTGGTGTAATAATGCAGGCCGAGCCGCGCCGCCGGCATGAACATCTCTGATGTGTCGACGCCGATCCGGAAATCGCAGGCCAGCGCCAGATCGGTCGAGCCGCCATAGACGCCGCCATTGAGCCGGCAGATGGTGGGCACGCCGAGGTCTTCCAGCCGGTCGACCATCACCCCGAAGGCGCTGCCCGCGGTCTGGCCGCTGGTCGCGGCGCTGCGCTCGGCGACCGAGTTGAGATCGTAGCCGGACGAGAACGCGCGCCCCGTGCCGGTGATGACCAGCACGCGGATGGCGGGATCGGCCTCGACGCGATCGAACAGCGCGAGCAGCGCCTTTAGATCTTCCGCCTGGATCCGGTTCACATGCCGCGGACGGTTGAGGCGGATGGTGGCGCGCGCACCCGTGACGGTGAACACGGGCGTGCTTGCCGCATCGGCAGGCTCGGCTCTCTCGAGCATCATTTGTTCTCCAGCGTGCGCCGCTTGGCTTCGACGTCGATGGTCTGGGCAAGATCGGGATGACGCGCCATCAACATGCGGAAGTCGACGAGATCGAGCACCAGCAATTTCGACAGCCGCGTGGTGGTGATGTTGGCCGAGCGCAAGCTGTTGCCGAGCAGCGCCATCTCGCCGAAGAACGCGCCTTCGTCGAGCCGCACCTTCTTGCCCATAGGCAGGTCGACCTCGACCTCGCCGGAGGCGATGAAATACATGCAGTCGCCCTGCTGGCCCTTGCGGATGATCATCGCGCGCGGCGGCAGGTCGATGGTGCGCAGCATGTGCGTGACATCGGCGATCGCCGACGGCCCCAGCGTGGCGAAGAACGGCACCTTGCTGACGGATTCCCAGGTTTTCAGGAAATTGTCGCGCCGCGTCTCGGCGGCGAATCCGGTCGCCAGGATACCGGTCCACAGCCCGAACACGCCGAGTCCCGAGATCATCACCAGCGCGGCGACGAAGCGGCCCATCGGCGTGATCGGCACCACGTCGCCATAGCCGGTCGTGGTCAGGGTCGCGACCGCCCACCACAACGCGGCCGGAATGCTGCCAAAGGCGCCGGGCTGCGCATCGCGCTCGAGGAAATAGACGACGACCGAGCCGAGGAACAGCACGATCAGGAAGATCATGAGCACGCTGAGCAGCGGGCCGGATTCCAGCACCAGCACCCGGCGCAATTGCCGCAAGCCCGGCACGGCGGGGAGCACCTTCACCAGCCAGATCACCGACAACAGCCAGGCCGTCTTCGGCTGCGCGCCGAGCAGCATCGCAGCGGGTACCGCGAGCACGGCGGCGGCATCCATTGCCCCGCGGAACGAGGTCAGGTAGCCGGCGGCGCGGTGGGCGTGCACGGCATGGCGGATGCGCACCAGCCATTCGAAAGCGAAGAAGGCGAGGCAGGACCAGAGGATGGCGTCGACCCAGCGATTTGCCGCCTCGTAGGCCGGGTTTACGGTGAGCAGGATCATGGTGGCGACGCCGATCAGCACCGCCAGGTAGCCGGGCCTGGTCATGTTGCGGCCGGCGGTCGCCGCCACAAACCGCGCGATCTGCGGCGGAAGCACCGGCTTGGATGTGTTGATCAGGTCGCTCATTGCCTTGAAAATTCGGCTGTTGGCCTGACAAAGTGCCCCCAAGGGCAGGGGCCGTCAACGATGACAGCACGAAACCGCGCTATCGCAGTGCAGGAGAATCTTGCTGTTCCCGCCGGCCGTTAACCTTTGGCGGACCGCAGCGCGCTCCCACCCTCTCCCTGGGGAGGGGGAAAGCCCAATGTTGCCTAGCGAGGGCAAGCTTGCTCAAAAACTCGACGAGGTTGCCCAAAAACCGCGCACTCCTATGGAACTGCCGTTATGACCATGCGCGTTCGCAGCGAAGGAACGGCAGTCATGGCAGAAGTGGCGAATAGTGCGAGGGTCAGACGATCTCTTAGGTGAGTGCGTATTTCCCTTGGCGCGGTACCTGGCGATCTGTCATAGCGGAGTCGGGCTCATGTGAGGCGCAAGCCCGTTCATCAATGCACATTCAAGTACTGGGAATGTGGTCGCTATCAATCGTGCGCCCCGCCTCTGTGAGAATTGGCTCTTGTGTCTGTTGATCCGGAGCGACCGGCGAAACAGAAGTTCGAGATGTGCTTCGGAAGACCCTCTGAACGGCTCGCCGATAGACAAGATTGCGCCGGAAACGTGACGCGAAGAGGATTCGGTCATTGAAGAACTCGGTAAGAGGTGGGGCATATCGGATCTCGACCGTACTTTGTCCCTCGGGTCGCGATCACTTGTGCTCAAAGAACGCATCGGTTTCGCTTGGATGCTAATATATTTCTTCGCGAGTCGCAGCGAAAACTCATACGATCTGATGCAAAATCGGCATTTCTGTGCCTGCTCATAGCCGTTGGGGCATATGCGGTGAAGGCTCTCTGCATTGGAATGTTTCGGGCTTCAAGGCAGCGAAGGCAAAGGAATTGGCTCCGAAGTCGGTCAACGGGCATACCGTTTTTTCATCAAGCTTCCCACTGTTCGAAGCCGGCCACTTCCTTTTCAAGTTGTCGCGTACTGCGCTCAACCAGCTCCGACTAATTGCTGAGCAGTGATGATCCGTTCTTGAAGTTCTATGACCGAACCGACGTTGCGACGGGCTGGCATCGTCAGATAGGTCCTTCAGACGTCCCTTCGCTATATCGAAGGCGGTCTTGAGTGCACCAAGGCCAAGCGAATACTTCAGCCACCATCAAGTGCCCTAACGTTTGCGCCGTGAATGAAGTCGCCGCGCTTTGCTAATTAGCGATCGACATCCGTTAGATGCCTCGATATAAGAATATGCTTCCCGCCGTTCAGAAGTCGCAGATATCGATCCCGCTGCAAGCCCTAATGCGCCTCGTCCCAGTTCTTCGCCGCGCGGGCGTCGACCTGCAGCGGCAGCGACAGCACGACCGCCGGGAACGGCGCGTCCTGCATCACCTTCTGCACCACAGGCAGGGTCGCCGCGACCTCGCCTTCCGGTACCTCGAAGATCAATTCGTCATGCACCTGCAGCAGCATCTGCGCCGACAGCTTCTTCGCTGACAGCGCGTCTTCCATGCGGATCATGGCGCGGCGGATGATGTCGGCCGCCGTTCCCTGAAGCCGTGCGTTGATCGCGGCGCGCTCGTTGAAGGATCGGATCGAGGCGTTCGACGCCTTGATATCAGGGTAGTAGCATTTGCGCCCGAACAGCGTGCTGACGTAGCCGTATCTGCGGCAGAACTCGCGCGTCTCGTCCATGTAGGCGCGGATGCCCGGAAAGCGCTCGAAATATTTCTTGATGTAGGCGGAGGCCTCCTCGCGCGCGATGCTGAGCTGGTTGGCGAGGCCGAACGCCGAGATGCCGTAGATGATGCCGAAATTGATCGCTTTCGCCCGGCGCCGCACTTCGCTCGGCATGTCCTTGATCGGCACGCCGAACATTTCGGACGCGGTCATGGCGTGAATGTCGAGGCCGTCGCGAAAAGCTTGCCGCAACGACGGCACGTCGGCGATTTCGGCAAGCAAGCGAAGCTCGATCTGCGAGTAATCCGCCGAGACCAGCTTGTGGCCGGGCGTTGCGATGAAGGCGCGGCGAATCTTGCGGCCGTCCTCGGTGCGGACCGGAATGTTCTGCAGATTCGGCTCGTTCGACGACAGCCGGCCCGTGGTGGTTGCCGCCAGCGCGTACGTCGTGTGCACGCGATGGGTCTGCGGGTTGACGTATTCCGGCAGCGCGTCGGTGTAGGTCGATTTCAGCTTCGAGACTTGCCGCCACTCCAGGATCTTCTTCGGAAAGTCATGGCCCTGCTCGGCGAGATCGTCGAGGATCTGCGCCGAGGTCGACCACGCGCCGGTCTTGGTCCTGCGTGCCGCCGCTAATGCCCATCTTGCCGAAGATGATGTCGCCGATCTGCTTGGGGCTGCCGACATTGATCGGCTCGCCCGCCAACTCCTGCAGCTCGGCCTCGACCCGCGCCGCGGTCTGCGCGAACTCGCCCGACAGCCGCGACAGCACCTGGCGGTCGATCGAGATGCCGCGGCGCTCCATGCGCGCCAGCACCGACACCAGCGGCCGCTCCAGCGTCTCATAGACCGTGGTCATGCGCTCGGCGACCAGCCGCGGCTTCAACAGCCGCCACAGCCGCACGATGACGTCGGCGTCCTCGGCCGAATAGGCAGTCGCCCTGTCGATCGCGACCTGATCGAAGGAGAGCTTGTTCTTGCCGCTGCCGACGAGTTCGCCATGGGTCAGCGTGGCGTGGCCGAGCCAGAGCTCGGCCAGCGTGTCGAGCCCGTGCGCGTTGCGTCCGGCATCGAGCGCGTAGCTCATCAGCTGCACGTCTTCGTAATTGCGCAAGGTGATGCCGGCCTGCGCCAGCATGACAGCGCCGAACTTGATGTTGAAGCCGATCTTGAGGATGCCTGCGGATTCCAGCAGCGGCTTCAGCGCCTCCAGCGCGTCGCTCTCCTTGATCTGGTCGGGCGCGAGGCCGGCGTCGAACAGGCCGGCGCCGCCGCCCGACTGCTTGTGCGCCAGCGGCAGGTAGGCGGCGTCGTTCGGCGCCAGCGCCAGCGCGATGCCGCAGATGTCGGCCTGCATCGGATCGATCGAATTGGCCTTGAGCTCGATCGCGAAGCGGCCGGCCTCGCGCGCGCGGCCAATCCAGGCCTTCAGCTCGTCTCGACGTGCGGATGGTCTGGTACTTCGCTGCGATCGACCGGCAGTTTTCGCGCGGCTTCTTTCCGCGCTTCCGCCAGCGAGATCGGCGTGCCCTTGAGGCTGGAGGATTTGTCGGACCTGTCGCCCGGCTTGGCCGGCGCGCCGCCGCCGGCGCCGCCTCGCTCTTTCCCTGTGGGGCTGTCGAAAGTGGAGAGCAGGTCGAGACCTTCCGCACGCGGGGCAGGGGGCTGCAGGCGCGGTCTTGCCGCCGCCATCCGCCGTCACATCCGACGCATCGATCTGCGAATATTCCGCGACGCGCTTGGTCAGCGTCGAGAACTCCATCGCCTTCAGGAACGCGATCAGCTTGCGCGCATCTGGTTCCTGCACGGCGAGATCGTCCAGCGGCACTTCGAGGTCGACCTTGTCGTCGAGCAGCACGAGCTTTCGCGAGATCCGCGCTTTGTCGGCATTCTCGAGCAGCGATTCGCGCCGTTTCGGCTGCTTGATCTCGCCGGCGCGGAACAGCAGCTGTTCCAGATCGCCATATTCGACGATCAGCTGTGCCGCGGTCTTGACGCCGATGCCGGGCACGCCCGGCACGTTATCGGTGGAGTCGCCCGCGAGCGCCTGCACCTCGACCACTTTCTCCGGCGGCACGCCGAATTTCTCGATCACCTCGGGAATGCCGATGCGGCGGTCCTTCATGGTGTCGTACATCACCACCTTGTCGGTCACGAGCTGCATCAGGTCCTTGTCGGAGGAGACGATGGTCGTGGTGGCGCCGTGCTCGGTGGCAAGCCGCGCATAGGTCGCAATCAGATCGTCGGCCTCGAAACCGGCCTGCTCGAGGCAGGGCAG
This sequence comes from uncultured Alphaproteobacteria bacterium, assembly GCA_963732085.1. Classification (GTDB taxonomy): domain Bacteria; phylum Pseudomonadota; class Alphaproteobacteria; order Rhizobiales; family Xanthobacteraceae; genus Bradyrhizobium. The sequence goes on from CAVSYJ010000009.1 coordinate 135,924, forward strand.
GTCGAAGGCGCGCACGGCGTCGCGGATCAAACCGAATTGCGGAATGAGATCGTCGGGCGCCGGCGGCCGGTGCGCCTTGTAGTCGGGGTAGAGCTTGTTGCGGAACGTGATCTCGGATTTGTCGAAGACGATGGCGAGATGCGTCGGCCGGTTGTCCTCGGGCATGTCGCGCAACAGCTTCCAAAGCATGTTGCAGAAGCCGAGCACGGCATTGACCTGCAGCCCGTCGGACTTGCGGTTGAGCGGCGGCAGCGCGTGATAGGCGCGGAAAATATAGGACGAGCCGTCGACCAGGAAGACGTGGTCGCCTTTGCCCGAGGCTTTAACCGGCGGCTTTACAGCGGCCTTTGCGGGAACCGGCGTGGCCGCCGGCTTCGCGGCGGCGGGCTTGGTGGGAGCGGCTTTTTGCGGGGATTTCGGCATGGCCGCAATTTAAGAATTTTTGCGGCGATTGACAGCCTTGAGGGGGCGATTTTTGCCCTGCTGACAGCTCTATCCACGCTGTATTCACGCCGCAAAAGCGACGTCACTCCGCCGGCTGCAGCTTGGCTCCCGCCTTCCGCGGCGCGATCCAGAACGCATCGGGCCGCTCGAACAGGAAGTTGGCGTGAACCGCGAGCGCCGCGCGCCAGATCAGCAGCGCGCCGGCGACGCCGACGACGGTGACGATCAGCGACACCATGCCGATGTCAGCGATGAAGCCGGTCTTCAGCAGAAGCGTGCGGGTGGAGGCCATCGGCAGGAAGAAGGCGAGGTAGATCACGATCGAATGCTCGCCGCAGAAGCGAAGGAAATTGAGCCAGTGCATCCGCGCCAGCAGCGTGCCGACAGTGATGATCGCGCAGGCGCCGGCAAGTCCAAGCGTCAGCGAGACGATCGGCAGTTCGCTGGTACCGGATACAACAAGGCCGCCATTGACGAGCGCCCACAATCGCGAGCCCTGCGAGCGCGAGCATCGGATACGCGCGCGCACGATCCGATAGCGCGAACACGTAGTCGGCGAACAGATAGCCGGAAGTGATGTAGACGAAGCGCGCGCAGAACTCGTCGATCGCGGTCCAGCCGGTCGCGACATGCGTCATCTCCAGCGCGGCGGCGAAAATCCACACCAGAATCGGCGGAAAATTGCGTGTCAGTTTTATGACGACGAAGAAGATCGGCAGCAGGTAGATGAACCAGAGCGTACCGAACGGCTCGATGAAGGATTCCAGATACTCGAATCCGACATGCGCCCAGCCCTGCTCGGCGGCGAAGCTGGGGGCCTTGAAGCCGAACTGGATCGTCACCCACAGCACGTAAAAGTAAGCGAAATGCACCACCTTGCGGTCGAGATAGGTGCGCCAGTCGCGGTCGATCACTTTGGCCAGGAAAAGCCCGGAAATCAGGAAGAAATCGGGCATCCGGAACGGCTTGGCGAACATCACCACCGCATGCATGAAGCCGGTTTGCGCCGGCGGCCGCTTCCACGCCGAGCACCGAATGCATCATCACCACCATGACGATGCAGATGCCCTTGGCATAGTCGACCCAGTCGACGCGTGGCGATGTGCCGTTTGCAGTCATCACTGTCCTGTTCTGGCGCGCGAAAGGCGTATCATGGGGGGTACGGGTTTCTTTCCCCTTTATTCATTCAAGCACCATGCCGATTTCGGCTTTCCCCATGGCCCGCAAATGTTTTAAGAGGCGGTCGCGTTAACCATGAGAGGCGGGTTGATCCATGCGGATTGCCATGATTGGCACGGGCTATGTGGGGCTGGTCTCCGGCGCCTGTTTTGCGGATTTCGGCCACGACGTCACGTGCGTCGACAAGGACAGCGGCAAGATCGACGCGCTGAAGCGGGGCGAGATTCCGATCTTCGAGCCGGGACTCGACGCGCTGGTTGAAAGCAACGTCAAGGCTGGGCGGCTCGGCTTCACCACCGACCTGAAAGCGCCCGTCACTGAGGCCGATGCGGTGTTCATCGCGGTCGGCACGCCCTCGCGGCGCGGCGACGGCCACGCCGACCTCACCTATGTCTACGCCGCCGCGCGCGAGATCGCCGCTGCGCTGCAAGGCTTCACCGTCGTCGTGACCAAATCGACCGTGCCGGTCGGCACCGGCGACGAGGTCGAGCGCATCATCCGCGAGGCCAATCCGTCCGCCGATGTCGTGGTTGCCTCCAATCCGGAATTCCTGCGCGAGGGCGCCGCGATCCGCGATTTCAAGTTCCCCGACCGCATCGTGGTCGGCACCGACGACGAGCGCGGCCGCAAGGTGCTCGGCGATGTCTACCGGCCGCTGTCGTTGAACCAGGCGCCGTTGATGTTCACCAAGCGGCGCACCGCCGAGCTGATCAAATACGCCGCGAACGCGTTTCTCGCCACCAAGATCACCTTCATCAACGAGATCGCCGATTTGTCGGAAAAAGTCGGCGCCGACGTGCAGGAGGTGGCGCGCGGCATCGGGCTCGACAACCGCATCGGCTCGAAATTCCTGCATGCCGGTCCGGGCTTCGGCGGTTCCTGCTTTCCAAAGGACACCCGCGCGCTGGTCAAGATCGCACTCGACCACGACGTGCAGCTGCGCATCGTCGAGGCGGTGCTGGCGGTCAACGACAACCGCAAGCGCGCGATGGCGCGCAAGGTCTCGAATGCGGCCGGCGGTTCGCTGCGCGGCAAGACGGTCGCCGTGCTCGGCCTCACCTTCAAGCCCGACACCGACGACATGCGCGAGGCGCCGTCGATTCCGCTGGTGACCGGCCTGCTCGACATGGGCGCGAAAGTGCGCGCGCATGATCCGGTCGGCATGGAGCAGGCGCGCAAGGAATTGCCCGAGATCGAATATGCCGACGATCCCTACGCCTGCGTGAAGGGCGCCGACGCGATGGTCGTGGTCACCGAATGGGTGCAGTACCGCACGCTCGACCTGGCGCGCCTGAAGCAGGAGATGAAGCAGCCTGTCGTGATCGATTTGCGCAACATCTACCGGCCCGAGGACATGGCCGCAAACGGCTTCGTTTACGAAAGCGTCGGCCGCCCGCCTACGGGAGGGGGATGAGATAGTTTCCTATCTCGCCGCGTGTTCGGCTCTTTTCTTCCCTCTCCCCCTGTGGGAGAGGGTGCGTAGGCGGCCTTCGGCCGCCGTTCTTAGAACTAAAAACGCCGATGCTTTGCATCGGCTATGGATGCGAAGCATCGAAGGCGGGTGAGGGGGGCCTTGGCTTACCCCTCACCCGGCTCAATCTCGCTTCGCTCGATTTCGCCACCCTCTCCCACAAGGGGAGAGGGTAAGAGCACGCGAGCCCACGATTGCGCAGCTTCGACACGCCCCTTCCGATCGACGCGGTGCTCGACGAACTCGCGCGCACGCTTGCCGCGCACAACGCCGCGGTGCTGGTGGCCCCTCCCGGCGCCGGCAAGACCACGCGGGTGCCGCTGGCGCTGCTCGACGAGCCCTGGGCGAGGGGCAAGAAGATCATCGTGCTGGAGCCGCGGCGGATCGCGGCGCGCGCCAGCGCCGATCGGATGGCGAAAACCCTGGGCGAGCGCGCCGGCGAGACCGTCGGCTATCGCGTTCGCTTCGGCTCGAAAATCTCGCGCGCAACCCGGATCGAGGTGGTCACCGAAGGCATCTTCTCGCGTCAGATCCTCGACGATCCGGAATTGTCCGGCGTCGCCGCGGTGCTGTTCGACGAATTCCACGAACGTTCGCTCGATGCCGATCTCGGCCTCGCGTTGGCGCGCGACGCGCAGACCGGCTTGCGCGAGGATTTGCGCATTCTCGGTGATGTCGGCGACGCTGGACGGCGCGCGGGTGGCGAAGCTGCTCGGCGATGCGCCGGTGGTCGAAAGCGAGGGCCGCGCCTTTCCGGTCGAGACCCGCTATCTCGGCCGCAAGCCTGACGTGCCGCTGGAGCGGCAGATGGCGGACAGCATCGCGCAGGCGCTACGCGCCGACCTCGGCTCGGTGCTGGCGTTCCTGCCGGGCGCCGCCGAAATTCGCCGTACCCAGAATTTCCTCGAGGAGCGCGTCCGCGACGCGGCGACCGAGATCGTGCCGCTGTTCGGTGCGCTCGATGCGGCCGTGCAGGACCGCGCCATTTCGCCACCGCCAAAGGGCACGCGCAAGGTCGTGCTGGCGACCTCGATCGCCGAAACGTCGCTGACCATCGAGGGCGTGCGCATCGTGGTCGAACTCCGGGCCTCTCGCGCGTGCCGCGCTATGAGCCTGATATCGCGCTGACCCGGCTCGAGACCGTGCGCGCCTCGCGCGCCGCGGTCGATCAGCGCCGGGGCCGTGCCGGCCGCACCGAGCCAGGCGTGTGCTACCGGCTCTGGGACGAGCCGCAGACCGCATCGTTCGCTGCCTACACCCAGCCGGAAATTCTGTCTGCCGACCTGTCCTCGCTGGTGCTCGATCTCGCGCAATGGGGCGTCACCGATCCCGCGACATTGTCATTCCTCGACCCGCCGCCCGCGCCGGCGCTGAAGGAGGCGAAGAGCCTGCTGCACGAGCTCGGCGCGCTCGATGCCGGCGGCCGCATCACGGCCGAAGGCAAGCGCCTGCGCGCGCTGGCGCTGCCGCCGCGGCTGGCGCGCATGATCGTGGATTCCGATCGCTTGGGTGCCGGCGAGGGCGCTGCGGAGATCGCAGCCGTCCTCACCGAGCGCGGGCTTGGCGGCGATAGCGTCGATCTCGACCATCGTCTCGACCAATTCCGCCGCGACCGCGCGCAGCGCGCGTCAAGCGCGCGCGACATGGCGCGCCGCTGGGCCTCACAGGTTGCCTCCACGAAGAGCTCGCGGGCGGAGGCGGATCTGAGCACGGGCATCATGCTGGCCTTCGCCTTCCCCGATCGCGTGGCGAAGAATCGCGGCAATGGCAGTTTCGTGCTCGCCAATGGCCGCGGCGCCTCGGTCGAGCAGACGTCGTCGCTGGCGCGTGCGCCCTATATCGCCGTCGGCGAACTCACGGGCACCGCGGCCGCCGGCCGCATCCTGCTGGCGGCGCCGATCACGGAAGGCGAGATCGAGGCGCAATTCGCCGATCACATCGAAACATCGGACGAGATCAGCTTCGACCGCGCCGCGCTGGCGCTGCGTGCGCGCCGCAGGAAGACGCTTGCATGCGATCACGCTCTCGGAAGCGCCACTGACGCTCACGCCGTCGGCGGAGACCGCCCGCATTTTCGCTGACGGACTGATCGCGGCCGGGCTCGACAGATTGCCGTGGTCGAAATCCGCTAAAGCAGTGGCGCGACCGCGTGATGTTCCTGCGCAAGGCGGAAGGCGAGAGCTGGCCCGACCTCTCCGACGACGGGCTGATCGCGTCCGCTAGCGAATGGCTGGTCCCCGCCCTCTACGACAAGACCTCGCTGAAAGAGCTATCCGCGGGCGACTTGTCGGAGGCGCTGCAGGCGCTGTTGGCCTGGGAGTTGCGGGCGCGGCTGGAGCGCGAGGCGCCGACCCATTTCGAGGCGCCGACCGGCACCATGCTCGCGATCGACTACGAGGCCGAGCAGGGACCGACCATTGCGGTGCGCCTGCAGGAACTGTTCGGGCTCAGCATCCATCCGTCGATCGCCGGAGGGAAGGTGCCGCTGGTGCTGGAACTGCTGTCGCCGGCGCAGCGGCCGGTGCAAGTCACGCGCGACCTGCCGGGTTTCTGGCGCGGAAGCTATGCTGCCGTTCGCTCCGACCTGCGCGGCCGCTATCCCCGCCATCCCTGGCCCGAGGATCCTGCCAATGCGCTGCCGACCCGCCGGGTCAAGCCGCGCGGGACGTGACGCGCTCTTACTCCCTCTCCCCGCTCTTGCGGGGAGAGGGTTGGGGTGAGGGGCTTCTATCCGGCGAGTGAGTGGCGTTGGTGCGCGCTATGCGTGCCCCTCACCCGGAGGCTCCGCTGCGCGCAGCCTCCGACCTCTCCCCGTAAAGGACGGGGAGAGGTGAAGCGACCCGTTAACGCTTCGCTCATCCTTTTCGTCAAAATGGCGGCCTCGGCCGATGCCGCTTAGTCGCGCCCTCGCAGTGGACGTGGTGAAATCGGGCAGGGCTTGCGTAAGCAGAGTGGCGTGATGCGTAACATCGTGATTACCGCTGCCGTGATTGGCGGCCTTGGCGTCTTCATGGCGCAGATGGCGGACAAGATTACGCCGGCGACCGCGAGGGCCGTGGCGGCGAAGCCGGCGGCGACGGTGGCGCTGGCGACCTCGGCTTCGGCCGGTTCGCGTACGCTCAGCATCCCGCGCGACTACCGCGGGCATTTCGCCACCGAAGGCCGCATCGACGGCCAGCGCATCGCCTTCATGGTCGACACCGGCGCCTCCGTGATTGCGCTGAATGAGTTCCTCTGCAGCACGATTCGGCCTGCGCCCGGTGCCGAACCAGTACACCGCTGTTGTCTCGACCGCGAACGGCACCATCAAGGCGGCGCGCGCCCGGCTCGACCGGGTCGAGGTCGGCGGCCTGGTGGTGCGTGACGTCGATGCCATGGTGCTGCCCGACGAGGCGCTGTCGGAGAACCTGCTCGGGCTGTCGTTCCTGTCGAAGCTCCGCCGCTTCGAATATGCCAACGGCACGATGGTGCTGGAGCAGTAAGAAAGCGGACATACAAGGAGCATCGAGGAAATTAATCGAGGACGCTGCTTGTTCACATTTTGGGAACGAGAGGGTGATCAAGTCGATCTTCGCAATCACGGCGGCATTGCATTCGCGCGAGACGCTCCCGAGCAACCTCAGCTCTGGGGTGTTTTCTCAGCATGTCGAGCCGGATGCCCTTCTCCTCCAGGGTTTTCATCAGATCTGACGGAGCGGCACCTCGTCGCGCGCACATGTCGGCGAAGGCTTTGTCGACAAGATCTTCCGATAGCAAACCCACTATCTCGCCCCTTGCGATCCCAAACAAGTCTATAGACAACTCACGGATCACGTCTTCCCTGCCGAGCTGTTTTTGCGCAAGCAGCAAATCGAGCCTGGTGCGCTGGTCAACGTCGTCCTCAGTGATGGGCTCGAGGTAGGTCGTTATGGCCACGACCCCAGGTTCAAATAATGCACGTAAATTCTGGCTATGTGCAGGAAAGACAACCAGCGCAGCCAGACACATGACATTAAGGAGGCGGATAGCCATGAAGATCATCCCTGGGTGAAGCCAGTCCGTGCGACCCTCAACGCCAAAGTTCGCACCGATAGACCGCAATAGTGAAGCTGAATGGAGGTGAATTTTAGGTTTGGGCCCTTGGCGACATATCCCTTGCCGCACTGCCTTGGTTGGCAATAGGGCAGACGAACTTAGCCCTCGTAAAGTTGCGCCGTCGGGTTGTGAGTACAGGACCTAATAGCCCTTGTACTCTCTAATACTCACGCGGCTTGGATCACCTTCAACCGGGGTCGCCACCAACAAACCAGTCGGGTCGGCAGCGGTGATTGTTCCCATGGATCAGGGTTGCGGAGTTACGTCCACGCACCGAGTAGTGTCTGAAATACAGAATTCAGTTTTTCCCGTTGCTTGGTCGATCTTCCAGGAGCCGAACACGGGCACCCCGCCAAACCTGTTTGACATCCCTCCCTGCACGTTTGGTCCTTGACCGGAGGGATTCTGCGGAAACGGGTCTCTCGGTGCATTCACCGGTCAGGTGCTCACGCTTGGCGTCGAGGACCGCGGTACAGTGATAGAGCTTCTTGTTCTTGTGGTCGAGGCGCTCGACAGAATAATGGTTTACCCCAGTCTCCACAGTCGCAAAGTCAGCAAGAATTTCGTAGTCCGCAGCGAACCCAACGGTCGCCGTCACGGTCAGCGATAGCGCGAGTATTGCAGTCCTCAGAAGTTTCCTGGAACTCTTCATGTCTCCCCAACGATGTTGGACCGTATCCTCAGCCCGGCAGGAATTCGGGCCACCTCCGCTATTGGGCGAAAACCGAATTTCGCTATGGGAATGAGTTTGCTGCCTAGAACCTCTGGTCATCGTGATGCAGGGATATGGCAAAATGCTGGCTAGTATTTCGCGTCGCGAGGGGCAGGTACGATGCCGTTACACCTGCCCCGTCGGCAGGTCGGTTATCTAGTAGCCCTTGTACTCTCTGACACGTAGGCTGCTTGGATCACTTTCATCCGGGGTCGCCACCAACAAACCAGTCGGGTCAGCATGGGTGATTATACTCAAATTATTGCTGCCGGGTTCTGAGAACGTCAGCGTATGTCCATAGACCCCACCGGAATTTGTGCGGTTGGCGCCTTCAGTGGCTGTGATCGTGAGATTACGGTTGGCAGTCGTAACCTGAGGGCCTGCTGGCGGGGTACCGGTCGAGTTCTTTGCATAAACATAGCTGTCAACCCTGCCGTTCTCTTTCAAGGCACCTAGAACACCGCCCGCAGCCGGCGCACCGGTATCGGGTTGACCGGCTCCCGGCGCTGGCGGTTGCTGCAGCGGGCCTTGGGGCTGGGCTTGGGCCAGTTGAATTTGCGGCTGTTGAGCTACGCCATCCGCGGCGAACGGATCGTGGTCAACGGGAACGAGCGAGTGGTCATGCGAACTCCGGCTGATAGTTTACCGGCACCAGGGAGTAATCAGGTTGCGACGATGAAGATATGCCGGTGTTTTGCCCGACGTGTCAAATTATTTGACGCGGACGTTGCGCCGTCCGGCGTTAAGCCCCGGCTGAAATCTGGCCTTTTGAGCCCTGATCCCGCCTTCCGCTTCCCGGCTGCATTCGCTATGGCTGCGGGGACGCGTTCCCGTGAGGCCTTAAATGTTTCCGAAGCCGAAACCGCAGCTAGAGCCCAACACCTACGCCTTCGAATCCGAGCCGATGGTGAAGGCGACCGGCTTCCGCGAATATGATGCGCGCTGGCTGTTCAACAAGGAAATCAACCTGATGGGGGTGCAGGCGCTCGGCATGGGGCTGGGCGCGCTGATATCAGAGCTCGGCGTCAAGCAGGAGATCGTCACCGGCCACGACTTCCGCAGCTATTCGGCTTCGATCAAATACGCGCTGATCTCCGGCCTGATGGCGGCGGGCTGCAAGGTGCACGACATCGGGCTTGCGGTGACGCCGATGGCTTATTTCGCGCAGTTCGATCTCGACGTGCCCTGCGTCGCCATGGTGACGGCGTCCCACAACGACAATGGCTGGACCGGCGTCAAGATGGGCGCCAACCGCCCGCTCACCTTTGGGCCGGACGAGATGACGCGGCTGAAGGAGATCGTGCTCAACGCGCAGTTCAAGAACAAGGCCGGCGGCTCCTATGAGTTTCACGAGAATTTTCCGGCGCGTTACATCGCCGATCTCACCGGGCGCACCAGGCTGAAGCGCAAGCTGAAGGTCGTGGTCGCCTGCGGCAACGGCACCGCGGGCGCCTTCGCGCCGCAGGTGATGGAGGCGATCGGCTGCGAGGTGGTGCCGCTCGACACCGAGCTCGACTACACCTTCCCGAAATACAATCCGAATCCCGAAGATCTGGAGATGCTGCACGCGATCCGCGATGCGGTGCTCGCGAGCCAAGGCCGATATCGGGCTCGGCTTCGACGGCGACGGCGACCGCTGCGGCGTGGTCGACAACACCGGCGAGGAGATATTCGCCGACAAGGTCGGCGTCATGCTGGCGCGCGACATGTCGGCAATTCACAAGAATGCGCAGTTCGTGGTCGACGTGAAGTCGACGGGGCTGTTCCTGACCGATCCCGTCCTGCAAAAGCAGGGGGCGAAAACCACCTACTGGAAGACCGGCCACTCCTACATGAAGCGGCGCACCAACGAGCTCGGCGCGCTGGCCGGCTTCGAGAAATCCGGCCACTTCTTCTTCAACAAGCCGTACGGCCGCGGCTATGACGATGGTCTGGTCTCGGCGATCGCGATCTGCGAGATGCTGGATCGCGCGCCCGGCAAATCGATGGCCGACCTGAAGAACGCGCTGCCGAAGACCTGGTCGTCACCGACGATGTCGCCGCATTGCGCGGACGAGGCCAAATACGGCGTGGTCGACGCCGTGGTGAGGCATTTCGAGGCGATGCAGAAGAAGGGCGAGACGATCGGGGGGCAGGCGATCCGCGATCTCGTCACCGTCAACGGCGTGCGCGTGACGGTGGAGGACGGCAGCTGGGGCCTGGTGCGCGCCTCCTCCAACAAGCCGGAGCTGGTGGTCGTGGTCGAGAGCCCGGTGTCGGAGCAACGTATGCGCGACATGTTCGAAGTCGTCGACGGCGTGCTGCGCACCCATCCAGAGGTCGGCGAGTACAATCAGAAGATTTGATCTTCACCTCTCCCCGCGTGCGAGGAGAGGGGGCACTACGCCGCGTGCAGCGATCCGAGGAAACTCTGCACCTCGGCCTTGAGCTGATCGGACTGCGCGGACAGCCCGTCGGCCGCCTCCAGCATGTTCGCGGTCGCCTTCGATGCTTCGTCGGAGGCCTGCGAAACGCTGAGGATGCTATCGTTGACTTCGGCCGAGCCGTTGGCGGCCTGCTGCACATTGCGCGAGATCTCTTGCGTCGCGGTGCCCTGTTGCTCGACGGCGGCGGCTATCTCGTTGGAGATGCCGTTGATCTCGGCAATGGTGCCGCCGATTGCCTGGATCGCGCTGACGGCTTCATTGGTGGCGTTCTGGATGTCCTGGACCTGCGCCGAGATTTCCTCGGTCGCCTTCGCTGTCTGGTTGGCGAGCGCCTTCACTTCGCTGGCGACTACTGCAAATCCCTTGCCATGCTCGCCGGCCCGCGCAGCCTCGATGGTGGCGTTCAGCGCCAGCAGATTGGTCTGGCTGGCGATGTTCTGGATCAGCGTCACGACCTCGCCGATCTTCTGGGTGCCGCTGGCAAGGCCCTCGACCACCGTGTTGGTGCGCCGCGCTTCTTCCGCGGCCTTGGTGGCGATCGTGGCCGAACGCGTCACTTGCTGGGCGATGCTGTTGATCGAAGCTGAGAGTTCTTCCGTCGCGGACGCCACCGTTTCGACATTGGATGACGCCTTGCTCGAGGCCGCCGTCGCGGCGGCCGTCTGGCGTGCGGTTTCCACGTTGGTCGTGCTCATCGCCGATGACAATTTCTGCATCTCGCTGGCCGCAAACGCGACCGCCTGGACGATGCTGCCGACCTTGTGCTCGAAACCCGCGGCAAGCTCGCGCCGCGCCGCATCGTGTTGCTGTTTTGCCAGACGATTCGCCTCGTTGCGCTCGGCGTTGGCACGCGCTTCGGCGGCCCGAGCCGCTTCCGCTTCGGCGGTTTTCTGCGCGGCGGTTTCAAACAGCTGCGACAGCGTATGGACGAGCCAGACCAGCACGCCCGCTTCGGTCAGCAGGATGACGGCGTGGAGCACGACGCGTCCGAAGTCGGCGCCACCGGGATAGACCGTCGCCGGCAGAACGAAGTTCAGCACCAGATGATGCAGCGCGACGGCAATCGCGCCGGCCATAATGGGCCGATAATCACAATACCCGACCAGGCATGCGAGCGCGGCAAAGAAATACATGTGTGTATCGACCTGCCAGGGGTGTCCGTTTAGTTGGTAGACGAACATGGAAACGCCACCCATCAGCACGACGGCGAATACGAGCCGGGTGGAAAGCGCATTGCCCGCAACGCGCCACGACAGCGTGGCGGCCAGAGCCATTGCGACGAGTACGGCCGTCGGCGCCATCCAGTCAGTGCCGCGCATCATGCCGATGATCGCGGCGATCGGAACGTGCAGCCAGATGACGGCCAGCAGCATCCGGCTGGTGGTCTCGCGCAAGGCTACCAGGTCGTCGCTTTCGGTATGCATTAGCGGTCTCCCAAACAAATGAAATTCAAAGGCAGGCAGCGATTGCCTGCGGATCGATGGCAAGCCAGGCGCCGGCTTCGCGCAAGCGCGCAAGGCCGTCATGCTGATCTGGACGAACCACCAGGACTGACGGAAGTGCTGTTATCCTCACGATCGCGGCGTCAGCTGAGGCGGCAGCGAGGAACGCTCGCTCTGCGCTCCACCATGGCGGAAAGGCCACGGCCACGATCTCGGTTCCGGGACGGACCTGCAATGACAGCGTGGCAACCGCGAGGAAGCTCGCGATCAGCAACGCAGCGGCGTTCAGCCAGGCAGGCCATCGCAGAGGTGAGATCGTGTTGGCCCGTCCATCGCGCCGGAGAATACGGAACCGAGACTAATGTAGGGTAAACGTTCGGTTAGCCGACCGATCACGCGCATTTATCCCGTCAAAAGCGAAGCAGGATATTCGCTCAATCAAAGGTCAGGCGGCAGGCACCGGCAGCGCGGTGACCGACTTGATCTTCTCCATCGCAAAGCGCGAGGTGACGTTCTTCAGCGGCACGGTCGCGATCAGCTTCTTGTAGAACACGTCGTAGCTCTGCATGTCCGCGACCACGACGCGCAGCATGTAGTCGACGTCGCCGGCCATCCGGTAGAATTCCATCACCTCGGGCATGGCGCTGACGGCGTCGGCGAACTTCTTCAGCCAGGCTTCCGAGTGATCGGCGCTTTCGACCGACACGAACACGGAAATGCCGAGCCCGATCTTCTGCTGATCGACGAGGGCGACGCGGCGCAGGATGACGCCGTCGGCCTCGAGGCGCTGGATGCGCTTCCAGCACGGCGTGGACGAGAGGCCGACCCGGTCGCCGATCTCGGCCACGGACAGCGAGGCGTCGTCCTGCAGCACCATCAGGATCTTGCGGTCGATGGCATCGAGGCGGCGGTTGGTTTCGGGGTGGAGTTGGGTGGCAAGCTCGCTCATGAGAAGAACTTTGTTCCATTTGATGGGGTTAATTCCCTCATATAGAGAAAATTCTTCTATTACAAGCCCATAATCGGTCTCATTCAGGCCATCGGGACCGGGGAGGCGTTCTGGCCCCGGCTTAAAAGCTCTTCAACTTCAGCACGTTGCGGGGCGGCGAAGGCGCCCCCGAACCGGGTGCATTTCAGCGCTGCGGCGGCGGAGGCAAAGCGCAGCGCCTGCCGCAATTCCTGCTTCTCGGTGACGGCGAGCGCAAAGGCGCCGTGAAAGACGTCGCCGGCCCCGAGCGTATCGACGGTGTGCACCGGGAAGGCGGGCGTCTCCTGCAGCTCGCCCTTTTCGTCGAGCCATATGGTGCCGCGCGGCCCGCGCGTGCCCGCCAGGAAGGACGGCGTCAGCTTTGCGATCTTTTGCAGCGCCTCGCCGTCGTCGGTGATCCCGGCGGTCTCCTGCAGCGGCTCGCTGGAGAACACCAGATGGGTCGAGGCCGTCAGCAGGCCCTCGCGCAGCGACATCGCGCGATCGGCATCGACGATCACGGGAATGCCGCGCCGGACCGCTTCGGCGCAAATGTCGGTGCAGAACTCCGCACAGCGGCTCTCGGTCAGGACGGCGTGGCAATCCTCCAGCAGCGTGTCGGCGTCAGGCAGCTTCACCTTCCATAATTCCGGATCGCGGAACGTGACGATGGTGCGCTCGCCGGTCGGATCGATCATCACGGCGGAGATCGGCGTGACCAGGCCCGGCATGGCAATGAGATGCCTGGTGTCGATACCTTCATGCGCCATCTGCTCGTAGACGAAACGCGCCGATGTCTCCTTGGCGTCACCGATCGGTCCGCAGATCGAGGCGCGGCCGCCGAGCCGCACGATTGCGATCGCGGCATTGAGCGCGTTGCCGCCGCAGATTTCGCCGAAAGCCGGTGGCGTTCTCCTTGGAACCGCGCGCGGGGACGCTCGGCGTGCGGAAGGTGAGATCGCGCACCGGCATGCCGATGCAGAGAATTCGCGGCGCGATTTTCGGCGGCCTGACCTGAAAGTTCATGCCCGTATCCGTCATGCGTGCAGGAACCCCGTTCAGCTAATCAGGCAGGACATGCGTCGTTCCCCGCTATGCGCCTGCGGTCTTTCCCCCATGCAGCCAGTCGCCGATCAGATGGTGCGCGATCGCGAACGGATGCGCCGCGAACAGGCCGTCGGGATGTTTGCGCTTGTGCATAAGTGCGAGTTCATCGCGGTCGAACCAGCGTGCCTCCTCGAGCTCGGTGCGGTCGACGACGATGTCCTCGTTGATGGCGACCGCGGAGCATCCGATCATCAGGGATGACGGATAGGGCCAGGGCTGCGTCATGTAGTATTTCACGTCGGCGACGCGGATGCCGGATTCCTCGAAGATCTCGCGGGTAACCGCGTCCTCGATGGTCTCGGCGGCTTCGACGAAACCGGCGAGGCAGGAGTACATGCCGGGCAGGAACTGCTTCTGCCTGCCGAGCAGCGCGCGGTCGCCCGAGGTCACCATCATGATCACGACGGGATCGGTACGCGGAAAATGCTCGGCCTTGCAGCTCGGACATTCGCGCTTCCAGCCGCCTTCCTTCATGGAGCTGCGCGTGCCGCAATTGGCGCAAAAGCCGTGGCGCTGATGCCAGCCCACCATCGATTTCGCCATCGCGATCGCGGAGAGTTGCTCGACCGGGAGCACGCTTTGCATCACCATGCCGCGCAATTCGTTCACCGCGACGTCGTTGCGTCCGACCAGCTTTTCCGCCGCCGCCGCCGAAATGCCCATGCCGAAGATCGGCGCGCCGTCGCGCAAGCCCAGGAAGACCGTGCCGGGATTGGCGCCGAAACCCAGCGCCTCCTTGATCGACAGCAGCGCGCGCGGGCCGCCTTCGTCCTGCTTCACGACCAGCGAGTTGCGATAGACCACATAGGCGCGGGCATTTGGCTGGCCCTCCAGCGCGAACAGCTTTTCGTCGTCGGTGCGCAGATGCGCGGCGCGGTCGAGAATGTGGGTGACGAAGGCCGGACGCCCGAGCGGAAATGAATTGAAGATCGACATTTTGTTTCCACCCAACCAGTTTGTTTCTCAACCCAACCAGATTTTGCGGCGAAGCGTACTGATGAATGTCTGCACTTCCTCGGCGTCATGCGGCAGCGGCTGCATCGCGCCCCAGACCGGGCGCGGCCAGGCGGCGTCGCCGGCGCGGCGCCCGATGATGTGCACGTGGAGCTGCGGCACCAAATTGCCGAGGGCGGCAATGTTCAGCTTGTCGCAGCGGGTCACCTCCTTCAGCGCGCGGGCAACGCGGGAGATTTCGGTCATCAGCTGCGCCTGCTCGACCTCGGCGAGGTCGATGATCTCGACGATATCGGGCCGGCGCGGCACCAGCAGGAGCCAGGGATAGTTGGCGTCCTTGATGACCAGCACTTTCGACAGCGGCAGGTCGCCGATGTCGATGGTGTCTTTCTTGAGTTGGGAGTGCAGCGACCAGGCGGAATTGGGCATGAGCTCGCGGGAGGAATTGCAGAAAAGACATTGTTGTCCGGCACCTAATGCCTTTCCGAGTTCCTGCACAAGTCCCGCAGGAGCATCGCAGGGCGCTTGCTTTCCGGCCCTTTTGGCCCCAAATAGGGATCGGGAGATTGGCGGTGGACGAGCCACTCGCCAACCGGGTCAGATCCGGAAGGAAGCAGCCCTAACGAGGTCCGGATCGGGTCGCTCGTCAGTCTCCTACCTGTTTTTCCGAGCGAATCGCGAAGGGTGGACAGCTCTCGCCGCTCGCTCCTTTCCGCAAAAGCGCGCCCTGAGAGAGAGAACTGCGGATCGATCGATGACCGACGCTGGCGCCCCTCCTTCACAGCCTGATGGCGACCAGGGCGGTTTCGACCTCGGCGGAGCGCCGGAGGCAAAAGCCTACCGCGTGCTCGCGCGCAAATACCGCCCCGCCAGCTTCGAGGATTTGATCGGCCAGGACGCCGTGGTGCGCACGGTGTCGAATGCGTTCGAGACGGGACGCATTCCGCAGGCCTGGATCCTGACCGGCGTGCGTGGCGTGGGCAAGACCACGACCGCGCGCATCCTGGCGCGTGCGCTGAATTACGAGTTGCCGGACGGATCGGTGAAGGCGCCGACCATCCACATGCCGACGCTCGGCGTTCACTGCAAGGCCATCATGGAAAGCCGGCACATGGATGTGCTGGAGATGGATGCGGCCTCGCACACCGGCGTCGACGACGTGCGCGCCATCAACGACAGCGTGCGTTACGCGCCGGCGAGCGCGCGCTACAAGGTCTACATCATCGACGAAGTCCACATGCTGTCGACCGCGGCCTTCAACGCCTTCCTGAAGACGCTGGAGGAGCCGCCGGAGCACGCCAAGTTCGTGTTCGCTACCACCGAAATCCGCAAAGTGCCGGTGACCGTGCTGTCGCGCTGCCAGCGCTTCGACCTGCGCCGGGTCGAGGCCGACGTGCTGATGAAGCATCTCTCCGGCATCGCCGCGAAAGAGAAGGTCGAGATCGAGGCGGAAGCGCTCGGCATCATCGCGCGCGCCGCCGAAGGCTCGGTCCGCGACTCGCTGTCGCTGCTCGACCAGGCGATCGCGCATGCGGCGGGTCCCGTGCAGGCCGAGCAGGTGCGGCAGATGCTGGGCCTTGCCGACCGAACGCGGGTGATCGATCTGTTCGAGATCGCTGGCGCGCGGCGACATTGAAAGCGCGTTCAAGGAATTTCGCGATCAGTACGATACCGGCGCCGATCCGATCGTGGTGCTGTCCGACCTCGCCGAGTTCGTCAATTTCGTCACCCGCGTGAAGTACGTTCCCGCGACCGCCGACAATGTCGCCTTCGGCGAGACCGAGCGGACGCGCGCGCGCGAATTTGCGTCGAAACTCTCGACGCGCGTGCTGTCGCGGATGTTTCAGATGTTGCTCAAGGGCATCACCGAGGTGCAGGGCGCGACGCGTCCGGCCGCCGCTGCCGAGATGGTGCTGGTGCGCATCGCCTATGTCGCCGATATGCCGACGCCTGACGAGGCGATCCGCATGATCGAGCAGAATGGCGGCGCCTCGCCCGTGATCGCCACGAATCCCGCGCCCCGCAGCGCGCCGGCCTCGCCGGTGTCGTCCATGACCGCTTCGCCTGCGCGCGCCTCGGCTGCGCCGCGCACTGAGGCCTCCGCACGCCCGCAGGCGATCGCATCGACCGCGGAAGCGCAATCGGCGCCGGCGCTTCGGATCAGCACTTTCCCTGAACTGGTCGCGCTCGCCGCCTCCCAGCGCGATCTCCTGATCAAGGCCGCGCTGGAGGCTGATGTTCGGCTGGTGCGGATCGAGGACGGCCGGCTGGAAGTCTCTCTTGAGCGCAGCGCCGCGCGCGCACTCATCAACGAACTCTCCCGCAAGCTCGAGCAATGGACCGGCCGGCGCTGGACCGTGATCGTCTCCAACGAAGCGGGCCAGCCGACCTTGCGCGAGCAAAGCCTGGTCGAAAAGGGCCAGCGCGAACGCGCCGCTGAAGCCGATCCGCGGGTCAAGGAAGTGCTCGCGCGCTTTCCCGGCGCGAAGGTCGTCGAGGTGCGCAAGCTCGCCGCCGAGCCGCCGGAATCCGATGCCGGCGGCGGCACCGGCGACGACGGCTTCACTGAAGATTCGCCTGACGATTCCGACAACGATCTCTAGAGGACTTAACCGATGCCCGATTTTCTCGGCATGATGAAGCAGGCGGCGCAGCTGCAGTCGAAGATGCAGGCGATGCAGGACGAACTCGGCCAGATCGAGGTCGAGGGTTCGTCCGGAGGCGGTCTCATCAACGTGCGTATCTCCGGCAAGATGGAAGTCAAGGCGGTCAGAATCGATCCCTCGCTGATGAAAGCAGAAGAGCGCGAAGTGCTGGAGGACCTGCTGGTCACCGCTTTCAACGATGCGCGGCGCAAGGCGGAGACCGCGATGCAGGAGAAGATGCAGTCGCTCACCGGCGGGCTTGGCCTGCCGCCGGGACTGTTCGGTACTTGATCGATGCCTGCTGCCGTTGCCGGCCCCGAAATCGAACGCCTGATCCAGCTGCTGGCGCGCTTGCCGGGGCTCGGTCCGCGCTCGGCGCGCCGCGCCGCGCTACACCTGATCAAGAAGCGCGAAGCGCTGATGACGCCGCTGTCGTCGGCGCTGCAGGTCGCGATCGACAAGATCCAGGTCTGCAAGACCTGCGGCAATATCGATACGCAAAATCCCTGCACGGTCTGCATCGATCCGCGCCGCGATCCCTCCATCATCGTCATCGTCGCCGACGTCGCCGATCTCTGGGCGCTGGAACGCGCAAATGCGATCAACGGCCGCTATCATGTGCTTGGCGGAACATTGTCGCCGCTCGACGGCGTCGGCCCGCAAGACCTCACCATCGACCAGCTGGTGGCGCGCGCGCATGAGGCGCAGGTGAACGAGATCATCCTGGCGCTCAATGCGACCGTCGATGGGCAAACGACCGCGCATTACATCACGGATTTGCTGCAAGACGCCAATGTCAAGGTGACGCGGCTCGCACACGGAGTTCCCGTCGGCGGCGAGCTTGATTATCTGGACGAAGGTACGCTATCTGCGGCGATGCGCCAGCGCACGCTGTTCTAGCCAATAAGACACAGGACTACTGATGACGAAGCACCGATTCGCCACACGCTTGGCTTGCGCGTTCGCGCTTGTGGCGAGCTTCGCAGTCTCGCCCGCGCCGGCGCAGCAGGATGAACCGGTTCAACCGAGGGAAAGCGCGCCGAAGGTAGCGAAGCCAATCAATATGGGCGACGTGCTGTCGGGAGAACTCACCACGATGCGCGTGCGTGGTGGGGTCAAGGGCAAGCGCCTTGCGACCTATCAGATCACCAGCGAGCCGCGGCGGCTGCCGCCGCCGAACGGGCTCTGCAATCTCGAGACCGGGCCGGAAACGTTCCAGCTCATCACAACAAGCGATTCGCAGGCGACCGAGCTGAAGCGCCTCATCGGCAAGGAAATCTCCGTCAAGGTCGACGAGGTATCCTGTGCGCAGGACGCGGGCCAGATGACGGAAGCCGTCGTCACCAAATGGAGCGTGGTGAGGCGTTAAACCCTGATAGGGCCGAGCGCGTCGAAATGTCCGCGCTTCTGCAGCCACGACAGCAATATGAGACTGGGGATCGCGACCAGCATGCAGATCACGAAGAACCACTGCCAGCCGACCGCTTTCGCGACATAGCCCGCGCCTGACGAGAGATAGGTGCGGCCCACCGCGGCGAGCGCGGTGAGCAGCGCATATTGGGTCGCGGTGTGCAGCGGGTTCTGGCATAGCGCCGAGAGATAGGCGACGAAGATCACGGTGCCGATCGCGCTGGTGAAATTCTCCGCGCAGATCGCCAGCGCCAGCGCCCACTCGTTGACGCCGACATGGGCGAGCCACGAGAAGGACAGATTGGCGACCGCCTGCAAGGTGCCGCCGATCCACAAGCTTGCGGCAAGCGAATAGCGCCGTGCCACGAAGCCCCCGGCAAAGCCGCCGATCAGGGTCGCGGCGAGGCCGACGCCCTTGACGATCGCGGCATAGTCGACCTTGCTGAAGCCGATATCGATCACGAACGGTGCGGTCATGGTCCCCGAAAACGCGTCGGTGAACTTGAACAGCACCACGAAGGCGAGCGCGGCGAAGGCGTCGCGCCGCGTCAGGAATTCCGAGAACGCGCCGATCGCCGCGCGCAGCACGCGCGCAAACGCGGTCTCGCCTGATGTCGCCGCTTCGGCGTCCCGCGATTGCGACGGTTCGGTAGCGGCAAGTGCCGTGATGGTGCCGATCACGACCATGGCCGCCATCGCCATATAGCCCCACATCCATGCCGCGGTCCGCATCAAGCCTGCGCTCTCGAAGCCGGAGACGATGAACAGCGCGCCTGCGGTCGAGACCAGCATGCCGATGCGGTAGGCCGCGACATAGGCGGCCATGCCGGCGGCCTGCTCGCTCTCCGGCAGGCTCTCGACGCGGAACGCATCGACCACGATATCCTGGGTCGAGGATGCCGTTGCGACCAGCAGTGCTGCGAGTGCGACGGCGAACGCCGAACGCGCGGGGTCGGTCAGCGCCAGCAGCACGATCGATACGATCAGCAGCAGTTGCGAGAACAGCAGCCAGCCGCGGCGGCGGCCGAAAGCATGCGTGAACAGCGGCACGTGCAACGCGTCGACCAGCGGCGCCCACAGGAATTTCAGGGTGTAGGGCGTGCCGATCAGCGCAAACAGCCCGATGGTGCCGAGATCGACGCCGGCCTCGCGCATCCACACCTGCAGGGTCGAACCCGACAGTGCCAGCGGCAGGCCGGAGGAGAAGCCGAGCAGCAGCACGATCAGCACGCGCGGCTGCAGGTAAACGGCGAGGCTCTCGCGCCACGAGGGGGCGGGCGGTGTTTCGGATGCAGCTTCCGGTGCGGTCATTGAGGTGTCGTACCAGATTCTCCAGGATGACAGCCGAGTTGGACTAAAGGCACGGCCAAGGGCTGCGTCGGTGGCACCACAACCCGTTTCCCTCCCGCTGCAAAACCCATTATGGTGCCCGACCGATCCGGCCTCGCGGTTCACGGATCGTTCAGCAAAATCAAAGGCTTGAGACAAAGAAAAAGCCTTTGGAGGGTGGTTTGACGCGGTATGTTTCGACCCGGGGCGAGGCCCCGGCGCTTGGTTTCTGCGACGTGATGCTGACCGGGCTCGCCCGGGATGGCGGCCTCTACGTGCCCGAGACCTGGCCGCAGCTTGCGCGCGAAACGACCGCAGCATTCTTCGGCCGGCCCTATTGGGAGGTCGCGGTCGATGTGGTGCGTCCTTTCGTCGGCGGCGAGATTTCGGATGCCGATCTCGGCCGCATGGCGAACGAGGCCTACGCCACATTCCGCCACCCCGCCGTGGTGCCGCTCAATCAAATCGGGCCATATCAATTCGTGCTCGAGCTGTTCCACGGTCCGACGCTGGCGTTCAAGGACGTCGCGATGCAGCTGATCTCGCGGCTGATGGATCACGTGCTGGCGAAGCGCGGACAGCGCACCACCATCGTGGTCGCGACCTCGGGCGACACCGGCGGCGCCGCGGTCGACGCCTTTGCCAATCTCGCCAATGTCGATTTGATCGTGCTGTTTCCGCACGGCCGCATCTCCGAGGTGCAGCGGCGGATGATGACGACCACCGGCGCATCCAACATCCATGCACTCGCCATCGAAGGCACCTTCGACGACTGCCAGGCGATCGTGAAGGGCTTGTTCAATCACCACAGATTTCGCGATCAGGTCGCGCTGTCGGGCGTCAACTCGATCAACTGGGCGCGCGTGGTCGCGCAGATCGTCTATTATTTCACCTCCGCGGTGGCGCTCGGCGCGCCGTCGCGCGCCGTCGACTTCACGGTGCCGACCGGCAATTTCGGCGACATCTTCGCCGGCTACGCCGCCAAGCGCATGGGCCTGCCGATCCGCTGCCTGCGGATCGCGACCAACGTCAACGACATCCTGGCGCGCACGCTCAAAACCGGCATCTACGAGGTGCGCGAGGTGCACGCCACCGCGTCGCCCTCGATGGACATCCAGATCTCATCGAATTTCGAGCGGTTGCTGTTCGAAGCAGGCAAGCGCGATGCGGCCACCGTGCGGCGGCTGATGGAGTCGTTGAAGCAATCCGGACGCTTCGTGCTGCCGGATGCGATGCTGGCGGCGGTCCGCGAGGAATTCGACGCCGGCCGTGCCGACGAGACCGAAACCGCCGCCGCGATCCGTGCCGCCTGGCGCGAGGCGGGCCAGTTGGTCGATCCCCATACCGCGGTCGCGCTCGCGGTCGCCGACCGCGACACCTCGGACACCAGCGTTCCGAACATCGTGCTGTCGACCGCGCATCCCGCAAAGTTCCCCGATGCGGTGCAGGCGGCTTGCGGCATCCGGCCGCAATTGCCGGCCTGGCTCGACGGGTTGATGACACGGCATGAGCTGGTGCGGACCACGCGCAACGATCAGGCCGAGGTCGAGAAATTCGTGCTGTCGGTCAGCCGCGCAGCCAAGCAAGGAGTTGGTTGATGGCTGTCGAAATCACGAAACTCGAAACCGGCTTGACGGTCGTGACCGACGCCATGCCGCATCTGGAGACGGCCGCGCTCGGCGTGTGGGCCGGCGTCGGCGGCCGCGACGAGAAGCCGAACGAGCACGGCATCTCGCATCTGCTCGAGCACATGGCCTTCAAGGGTACGGCGACGCGCTCGTCGCGCCAGATCGTCGAGGAGATCGAGGCGGTCGGCGGCGATCTCAACGCGGGCACCTCGACCGAGACCACCGCCTATTATGCGCGGGTGATGAAGGCCGACGTGCCGCTGGCGCTCGACGTGCTCTCCGACATCCTGACCAATCCCTCCTTCGTACCCGACGAGCTCGAGCGCGAGAAGAGCGTGATCGCGCAGGAGATCGGCGCCGCCCAGGACACGCCCGACGACGTCATCTTCGAGCATCTCAACGAGCTCTGCTATCCCGACCAGCCGATGGGCCGCTCGCTGCTCGGCACCACCAAGACGCTGCAGCGGCTCGACCGCGACATGCTGCGCAACTATCTCACCACCCATTATCGCGGGCCCGACATGGTGGTGGCCGCCGCCGGCGCCGTCGATCACGGCAAGGTCGTTGCCGACGTCTCCGAACGCTTCAAGAATTTCAACGGCGCGCCGGCGCCGAAGCCGCAAGCGGCGATGTTCGGCAAGGGCGGCTCGCGCGTGGTGCATCGCGAGCTCGAGCAGGCGCATTTGACGCTGGCGCTGGAGGGCGTGCCGCAGGCCGATCTGTCGCTGTTCTCGCTGCAGGTCTTCACCAACACGCTCGGCGGCGGGATGTCGTCGCGCCTGTTCCAGGAGGTGCGCGAGAAGCGCGGCCTCTGTTACTCGATCTATTCCTTCCACGCGCCCTATGCCGACACCGGATTCTTCGGCCTCTACACCGGCACGGATCCGTCCGACGCGCCGGAAATGATGGAGGTCGTGGTCGACGTCATCAACGAAGCGGTCGAGACGCTGAGCGAAGCCGAGGTGGCGCGGGCGAAAGCACAGATGAAGGCGGGGCTGTTGATGGCGCTGGAGAGCTGTTCCTCGCGCGCCGAGCAGCTGGCGCGCCATGTGCTGGCCTATGGCCGGCCGCAAACCACGGACGAATTGCTGGCGCGGATCGACGGCGTTAGCGTGGAACTCGGCGAAAAATGCCGCGCGCGCGCTGTTGTCGCGCAGCCGGCCCGCCGTGGTCGCGCTCGGCAGCGGCCGGGGGCTGGACACGGCGGTGAATTTTGCGGAAGGATTGGTGCGATCGAAGGCGAAGGCGCGGTTGCACTAAGTTCGGGCTACGGGGGAGCAATCACAATGGCCCTGTTTCGTTTGCCATCTTCTGGACCGGCTGCGCTGGCCCCGCGCGGCCACGGGTTGCTGCTGCGCGCGCCGCAAATGTCCGATTTCCTGCAATGGGCGCATTTGCGCGAGTACAGCCGCGAATATCTGACGCCCTGGGAGCCGATCTGGCCGTCGGACGATCTCACCCGCTCCGGCTTCCGGCGCCGCCTGCGCCGCTACACCGAGGACATCGCCGCCGACCGCTCCTATCCCTTCATTGTTTTCCGGCGAGTCCGACGGCGCCATGATCGGCGGCATCACGCTCGCCAATGTGCGCCGTGGCATCGTGCAGGCCGGCACCATCGGCTACTGGGTCGGCCAGCCCCATGCGCATCGCGGCTACATGACGGCGGCGCTGCGCGTGCTGCTGCCCACGCTGTTCGGCGAACTCAACCTCCACCGGGTCGAGGCCGCCTGTATTCCCTCCAACGCGCCGTCGATCCGGGTGCTGGAGAAATGCGGGTTTTCCCGAGAGGGCCTGGCGCGCCGCTATCTCTGCATCAATGGCGTCTGGCAGGATCACCTGCTGTTCGGCCTGCTGCATGAGGATTTCCGCGGCTAGTACCGCCGATCTGAAGTCCCTGACTAACTCGCGGCGAAATCGGGTTCAGGGACTTCAGATCGAAAGCGGTACTAGAATCATAAGTTTGCTAGTGCCCATGACTTTCCGAAGTTCGTGAACGGTCGTGCGGCAATGGAGCACGAACTTCGGAAAGTGGGCACTAGGGTATGATCCGGAAAAGTGTGAAGCTGTTTTCCCTCGCGACAAACGCGGAACGCGTTTGCGCGGAGATCATGCCCCAAACAAGGTTGATCGACTTTCGCAGCATGAGCAACGCCTTGGGTTTGCCGATATCGCCCTGCTATAAGTCCTTGTCGGGGGACGATGATCGACATGCAGGGTCTTCGCATGGGTGAAAAGACGTTCATCAAGGCTGCCGTCGCGGCGGCGCTCGCTTTGGCGCTCGCCTGCGCATCGGCCGCGCCGGCATCGGCGCAATCGCTGAGCGACCGCTTCAAGGGACTGTTCGGCGGCAAGAAGGACGATCCGCCGCCGACCGTCTCCAACGATCCCGCGCCCGAGGTCAACTGTCCGCAGGTGACGGTCCGGTTCGGCGCCTCGACCTATGTGGTCGGCGCGCCCGGCAAGCCGGCGGTCGGCAATGACGTGCGCTACCAGGCCTCGATCGGCAAGCTCGCGCGCGAATGCATCAAGGTGGGCGGCGAGATCACCGCGCATATCGGCATCCAGGGCCGCGTCATCGCCGGTCCCGCCGGCGCGCCGGCGACCGTCGAGGTGCCGTTGCGCGTCGCGGTGGTGCAGGGCGGCGTCGGCGAGAAGGTGATCGCCACCAAGGCCTACACGACGACGGTGACGATGTCGCAGGACGAGAGCGTGCCGTTCACCTTCGTCGCCGAGGATCTGGTCTATCCGGCGCCGGTGGGTGCGGCCGGCGACGGCTACATTTTCTATGTCGGCTTCGATCCGCAGCTGGTGTCCGCGGAGAAGCCGAAGCCGGCAAAGAAGAAGAAATAGGAGACGCCATCGTAGGGTGGGTTAGCCGACCACATTCTCGGTAGATCGACTGAGCGATGGTTGGAGGCGTAACCCACCACTTTTCTTTCCGTTGCACGATGGTGGGTTATGCTTCGCTAACCCACCCTACGAAGCAAACAAGAAAGCCGCCGTGGATTTCACGGCGGCTCTCTATTGGCGAAAGCTGATTTCGAACTCAGTTCAGTTTCTGCCGGACTTCGGCGATGCCCTTTGCGAGCAGGTCGTCGGCGACCTGACCCTTCACCGACTGCGACAGGATCGTGGTGGCGGCGGTCACGGCAGCCTCCGCGGCCGCGGCGCGGACATCGGCGAGCGCCTGGGCTTCGGCGAGCGCGATCTTGTTCTCGGCGGTCTTGGTGCGGCGGGCGACGAAGTCTTCCATCTTGGCCTTGGCGTCGGCGGCGATGCGCTCGGCCTCGGCCCTGGCGTTGGCGATGATGTCGTCGGCCTCGCGCTCGGCGGAGGCGCGGCGGGCCTTGTACTCGGCCAGCACATTGGCCGCCTCGTCCTTCAAGCGCCGGGCGTCGTCGAGCTCGGCCTTGATGCGCTCGCTGCGATGGTCGAGCGCGGTGAGCACCGTGCGATGCACGCCTAGCCAGGCGAACACGCCCATCAGGATGACGAAGGCGATCGCAACCCAGGTTTCCGGATCCTCAAACATCGGACTATCCCTTCAACGACGCGTCGACCGCGGATTCCACCACCTTGCCGTCGGGCGAGGCGCCGGTCAGGCGCTGCACGATGGCGCTGGCGGCGTCGGCCGCAATGCCCCGCACATTGCTCATCGCGGTGGCGCGGGTGGCGGCAATGCTCTTCTCGGCATCGGCGAGTTTGGCCGCGAGCTTGTCCTCCAGCGACTTGCGTTCCGCCTCGGAGGCCGCGTTCAGCTTCTCGCGATTCGCGCTGTTGATCGCCTGTGCTTTGGAGCGGGCCGCGGCCAGCTCGCTTTCATAGGCCTTCAGCGCCGCTTCCAACTCGTCCTTCAGCGTCTGCGCCTCGGCGAGATCGCCCTCGATCTTGTTCTGACGCGCATCGATCACCGCGCCGACGCGTGGCAGCGCGACGCGCGACACGATGATGTAGAGCGCGACGAAGAAGACGACCAGCGAGACCAGCTGCGAGGCGAATGTCGACGAATCGAACGGCGGAAATGCTCCGCTGTGCTGACCGCCTTTCGCTTCGGTGTGAGCGCCGGCTTTTGCTGCGCCATGACTTTCAGCCATGGGGTTCTCCCGTTGCTGTCATTCGCGCCGCCCGGGGCACGCGCGAAACGATGCCACTCAGAAAACGAACAACACGAGCAGCGCGATCAGCAGCGAGAAGATGCCGAGCGCTTCGGTCAACGCGAAGCCGAAGATCAGGTTGCCGAACTGGCCCTGGGCGGCGGAAGGATTGCGAATCGCGGCGGCGAGGTAGTTGCCGAAGATCACGCCGACGCCGATGCCCGCACCGCCCATGCCGATGCACGCGATGCCCGCGCCGATAAGTTTAGCTGCTGCCGGTTCCATTTTTTGCTCCTTGAAGAAAGACAGGTGTGGGTGGAAGATTCTCGGGACGACTCAGTGTCCCGGATGAAGCGCGTCGTTGAGGTAGATGACGGTCAGGATCGCAAACACATAGGCTTGCAGAAATGCGACCAGGATTTCGAGGGCATAGATCGCAATCGTCAGCGCCAGCGGCAGTACGCCACCGATCCAGCCGACGGCGCCGAGCGAGACGCCAAGCATCGCGACGAAGCCAGCGAACACTTTCAGTGCGATGTGGCCACCCAGCATGTTGGCGAACAGACGCACGCTGTGCGAGATCGGCCGCAGGAAGAACGAGAAGATCTCGATGAAGACGACGACCGGCAGGACGAAGATCGGAATGCCCGACGGCACGAAAATCTTGAAGAAACTTCAGGCCGTTCTTGTAGAAGCCGTAGATCAGCACGATGAAGAACACCAAGAGCGCCAGCGTCGCCGTGACGATGATCTGACTCGAAATCGTGAAGGCGTAGGGGATGATGCCGATGAGGTTCGAGACGCAGATGAACATGAACAGCGTGAAGATCAGCGGAAAGAACTTCATGCCGTCCGCGCCGGCGTTGCCGCGAATCGTGGCGGCAATGAATTCGTAAGTGATCTCGGCCATCGACTGGAAACGGCCGGGCACGAGCTGCCCGCGCGCGGAGCCGCCGATCATCAGCGCGGAGATGAGCACCACCGACAGCAACATGTAGGCGGACGCGTTGGTGAAGTAGATCGCGCGATCGCCGATCTGGCCGATCTTGAAGAGGTTTTCGACGTGGAATTGATGGATCGGGTCGAGGGTCATCCGCGCGGCTCTTGGTCCGCCGGCCCATGGCCGGCAATCGAAATTCCAGATGTCGTGACTTCCGCCGGTTCAGCGATTGCGGGACATGACGCCCGCGGTTCTCACCAGGTTGATCAGTCCGGCGACGAAGCCGAGCAGAAAGAACACGATGAAACCGAACGGCGAGGTCGACAGCAAACGGTCGATACCCCAGCCAATCGCCGCTCCGACAACAACGCCCGCGATCAACTCCGAGGAGAGGCGAAGGCCGCGCGCCATGGCCGAGGCCCTGGCTGCACTGTCTTCGCTTCCACCGGGTTGGTCAGTCCCGATCTTCCGATTGCCCCGAATTTTGGACAACCGCTGATCGAGACTTCCGAGCCTTGCGGAAAGCGCAGCTTCGTCAGGCGATTGATCGCTATCCCTGCGTCCTTCGCCGTCCGCGCCATCCGACATGTTGTTCCGACATGTAGTGGAGACCCGATCCGACGCGCTGGATCAAGAAATTGCGCACCGTCGCCCTTGAAAGCCGCGCGGACCATACTGACGGCGACTAGCCAAGTCAAGATTGCGTGTTAATCGATTATCCGTTTGATTTCCAAGGCTTATTTCGAAAGTTATGAACCCGCTACAAGGCTCGCGCCGCACTGCAACAGCCGGTGTCCACAGACCATGTGCTTGCACGCGTCTGGGCGCTCTGTTGGGATGACCGAGCCCTTCCTCTCCCGCCTGCCCGGAGACCGCATGCCCCGCCAGATCGACTATTATTTTTCGTTCTCCTCGCCATGGGCCTATATCGGCCACAAGGCGTTTCGCGACGTCGTCGCGACCTACGATCTGAAGGTCAACCACAAGCCGGTGGTGCTGGTCGAGCTGTTCTCCGAGACCGGCGGGCTGCCGCTGATCAAGCGCCATCCGGTGCGGCAGCGCTATCGGATGATGGAGCTGCAGCGCTGGCGCGACAAACGCGGGCTCAACTTCCATTTTCGGCCGAAGCATGTCCCGCTCAATGCGCGGCTCGCCGACGGCGTGGCGATCGCGGCCATGGAGGCCGGGCTCGATCCCGATCCCTATCTGCGGCGCGCTTTCCCCGCGGTGTGGGAGCAGGAGCTCAATCTCGCCGACCCCGGCACCGTCACCAGGCTCGCCGACGAGGCGGGCCTGCCCGGAGAGCGGCTGGTCGAGCGCTCGGCTTCGGACGACATCACTGCGGCCTATGAAAAGAACCGGCAGGATGCGATCGCCGCCGACGTGTTCGGCTCACCGGTCTATGTGCTCGACGGCGAGGTGTTCTGGGGACAGGACCGGATCGAATTGCTGGCGGACGCGTTGAAAAGCGGCCGCAAGGCTTATAGCTCACAGGTTTAGGGACGCTTGAGGCGGAGCCACGCCATGATCGCCTTGCCTTCGAAGTTTGTTTTGCTCGTTGCCGCTGTCGGTCTCGCCGGTCTTGCGCCGGCATTGGCCGCCGAACCGCCCGACACCGAGAACGGCCGCTACACGCTGCAGCCGTCCGGCGACGGCATGGTGCGGCTCGACACGCGGACCGGCGCGGTTTCCAATTGCGGCAATTCGGCCGCGGGCTGGGCCTGCTATGCCGTGCCCGATGAACGCGCCGCGCTGGATGCCGAGATCGGCCGGCTGCAGGCGGAGAACGATAAGCTCAAAACGCAACTGGCTTCGCGCGAGCCGCCGGCGCCCGGCAAGATCGAGGACGCGTTGCCGAAATCGGACAGAGCGCCGGGCACGGCCGACGGCCAGCGCAAGATCGAGATTCCGCTGCCGAGCGATCAGGACATGGACCGCGTGATGTCGTTCCTGGAACGCGCCTGGCGGCGGCTGATCGACATGGCGAGCCGCGTGCAGAAAGACGCGTCCGGAAAGCTTTGAGCCCAGTGAGCAAGTCCAGGCAGATATCGCGCAGCCGGCCGTCGGCCGCAGGCGTCAACAGCATCGTCAGCGCGCTGCTCACGGTGCAGACCCATGGCAAGGGCTTTGTCGATCTGACCGCCGACGTCGCCAAATTCGCGCGCGATGCAAATGCGCAGGAAGGCGCGGTGACGCTGTTCATCCGTCACACCTCGGCCTCGCTCACCATCCAGGAGAATGCCGACCCGTCGGTGCTTGCCGATCTCAAGACCGCGCTTTCGCGGCTCGCGCCCGAGGATTTCGGCTGGACGCATGACACCGAAGGTCCCGACGACATGCCCGCGCATATCAAGACCATGCTGACAGGTACCTCGTTGCAAATCCCGGTGCTCAACGGCGAGCTTGCGCTCGGCACCTGGCAGGCGATCTATCTGGTCGAGCACCGCAGCCGTCCGCACGCCCGCGAGGTGGTGCTGCAATTTCTCGGTGCCGCCAAATAAAAACGGCCGCGGATCGCTCCGCGGCCGATTGTGTCGAGAGGACCTGCCGACGATCAGGTCTTGGTGATGTCGACGTCCTTGGTCTCCGGCAGGAAGATCGCGCCGATCACCAAACTCATCACCGCGATCACGATCGGATACCACAGGCCGGAATAGATGTTTCCGGTGGTGGCCGCGATCGCGAACACGGTCGCCGGCAGGAAGCCGCCGAACCAGCCGTTGCCGATATGATAGGGCAGCGACATGCCGGTGTAACGGATGCGGCTCGGGAACAGCTCCACCAGCCACGCCGCGATCGGTGCGTAGACCAGGGTCACATAGATCACGAGGAACCAGAGCAGGACCGTCGTCATCACGTAGTTGACGTCGTTCGGATCGGCGGAAGCCGGATAGCCGTGCGCCTTGATCGCCGCGGGCAAGTCCTTGGCGAAGGTCGGGCTGGCGGTATCGAGCGTCTGGTCGCCGACCTTGACCTTGGCCTTGGTGCCGGCCGGAGCGGCTTCATTATCGTAATTCACCGACGCGGTGACGAGCGCAGCCTTGGCCACGTCGCAGCTCGTGGTGAACTTCTCGGTTCCGGTCGCCTTGAACTGGAACGAGCATTCGTTGGGATCGGCGATCACGGTCACCGGCGCTGCGCTGAGCGCCGCCGCAAGTTTCGGGTTCGCGAAGTAGGTGATTCCCTTGAAGATCGGGAAATAGGTCACGGCTGCCAGCAGGAAACCGGCGAGGATGATCGGCTTGCGGCCGATCTTGTCGGACAGAATCCCGAAGATGATGAAGAACGGCGTGCCGAGCGCCAGCGCAATCACGATCATGATCTGCGCCGGGACTGCGGCGACCTTGACGGTCTGGGTCAGGAAGAACAGCGCATAGAACTGTCCGCCATACCACACCACGGCTTCACCGGCGGTGGCGCCGAGCAGCGCGAAGATCGCGATCTTGGCGTATTTCCACGTGCCGAAGGCTTCGGTCAGCGGCCGCTTGGAGGTCGTGCCTTCCTCCTTCATCTTCTGGAACACCGGCAACTCGCTCAGGCTCAAGCGGATCCAGATCGAGACGATCAAGAGGATGCCCGAGAGCAGGAACGGAACGCGCCAGCCCCAATCGCCAAACGTCTCTTCACCCTGCCAGCTGCGGATGCCGAGGATCAGCAGCAGCGCGAGGAACAGGCCCAGCGTGGCAGTGGTCTGAATCCAGGAGGTGTAATAGCCGCGCCGGCCGGGCGGCGCGTGTTCGGCGACATAGGTCGCGGCGCCGCCATACTCGCCGCCGAGCGCAAGGCCCTGCACGAGGCGGAGCAGGATCAGCACGATCGGAGCGGCGATGCCCCAGGTGCCGTAACCCGGCAGCAGGCCGATGAAGAAGGTGCCGACGCCCATCAGCGTCATGGTGATCAGGAAGGTGTATTTGCGGCCGATCATGTCGCCGAACCGGCCGAAAATCAGCGCGCCGAACGGCCGTACCGCAAAGCCCGCGGCGAAGGCGAGCAATGCGAAGATGAAGCCGACATTCGGCGGCACGTTGGCGAAGAAGTACTTCGCGAGGAACACGCCGAGCGTTCCGTAGATGTAGAAGTCGTACCATTCGAAGACGGTGCCGAGCGACGAGGCGAAGATCACCTTTCGCTCTTCTGCGGTCATGCCGCCGGTGCGGACTCCGCCCGCAGTTGCTGCCATGGTCATTGCGTTTGCTCCCCGACAATTTTGACGATGAAGGCCCTTGCCCCACTGCATTGCCGGACTTGCCGGCACGGGGCCTCAACTCACGGTAACATTGCGGTGAAAACCGTCCAAATAAGACTTTTGGCCGTTGCATCAATTATGTGTGGAGCGCGTTCCAATCGGGATTGGGCGGCTGCCCTCGCGATCCGCTATTGCGGCGCACAACGCCTGTTAACTGAGCTTCCCTAAGACGCCATTGAGTGCTTGCATGCGTTATACCAACGCAAGAGAATCAGACGTTGAAAACGCCCGGCGTTTGCCTGCACAAGGAGTCGCGGGTTCACCGCCAAGGACAACAAGATAAATTAAATGCCTGTTGCCAGCACCCACCTCGTAATCGCCGACGACCATCCGTTGTTTCGCGACGCCTTGCGGCAGGCGGTCGCAAGCGTCGTCAGTACGGCTGATATCGACGAGGCGGGATCATTCGAGGATCTGACCGCGCTGCTGGAACGGGATTCCGACGTCGACCTGATCCTGCTCGATCTCTCGATGCCGGGGATATCCGGCTTCTCCGGCCTGATCTATCTGCGCGCGCAATATCCGGCGATTCCGGTGGTGATCGTGTCGGCAAGCGACGACGGCGCCACCATCCGCCGCTCGCTGGATTTCGGCGCCTCCGGCTTCATCCCGAAGCGGTTCGGCGTCGACACGCTGCGCGACGCCATCATGAAGGTGATGGAGGGCGACGTCTGGGTTCCACCGGATACCGATCTGACGTCCGTCGCCGACCCCGACATGACCAAGCTGCGCGACCGCCTGGTGACGCTGACGCCGCAGCAGGTGCGGGTGCTGATGATGCTGTCGGAGGGACTGCTCAACAAGCAGATCGCCTACGAACTCGGCGTCTCCGAGGCCACCATCAAGGCGCATGTCTCGGCGATCCTGCAGAAACTCGGCGTCGAAAGCCGCACCCAGGCGGTGATCGCCGCGGCCAAGATCGCCGGCAGCCAGTGGCGGCAGAGCACGCCGTCGGAGCAGTAATCGTTATTGCGAGGAGCGTAAGCGACGAAGCAATCCAGAAGTCTTGCGCGAAACTGGATTGCTTCGCGGAGCTTATCATCGGGCGGCGCTTTGCGCCGACCCGTTGGCTCGCAATGGCGACGTCTACTCCGCCGCGACCATCTGCTGCGTGCGCCACTGTCCGAGCAATGCGCGCAGCGAGGCCGGCTTCACCGGCTTGTTCAGCACCGCGATCTTCTCCTCGCGCGCCGCGGCGCGGACATGCGGGCTGCGGTCGGCGGTGATCAGGATTGCGGGGAGATTCTCGCCGAAGCGGCGGCGGATGTCGCGGATCGCGGCGACGCCGTTGCCGCGATCGAGGTGATAGTCGACCAGCAGTCCGGTGACGCGGCCGCCCGCGGCTTCGATGGCCTCCATCGCCGTCTCGGGATCGGTGACCGCGATCACCTCGGCATCCCATGCCGTGAGCAGCGTCTTCATGCCGTCGAGGATGGCGAGATCATTCTCGATGCAGACGATCCGTGCGCCCGAGATCGGCGCCCGCGACAGCGGCGTCGCTGTCGTCACCGCGGCGGTGTGGTTGATTGCCTTGGCAATCGGCACCGTCACCGAGAATACCGAGCCGCCGCCCGGATTGGAATCGATCGCGATGCCGTGGTTGAGCACGCGCGCCAGCCGCTCGACGATCGACAGTCCGAGGCCAAGACCGCGGGCGATCCGCGCGCCCTGTTCGAGCCGGTGGAACTCCTTGAAGATCTCGCCGCGCTTGAGTGGGGGAATGCCGACGCCGGTGTCGTAAACGCCGATCTGCAGGGATTCCCCGCGGCGACGGCAGCCGACCAGCACGCGGCCGTGCGGGGTGTATTTGATCGCGTTGGAGATGAAGTTCTGCAACAGCCGCCGCAGCAGCGAACGATCGGATTCCGCCGGCAGCGAGCAAGGCACGAAAGCGAGTTGCAGACCCTTGGCGCGGGCGATCGGCGCGAACTCGATCTCGAGCGAGCGCATCAGGTCGGCCATCTTGAAGCTCGAGATCGACGGCGTCATGGCGCCGGCGTCGAGCCGGGAGATGTCGAGCAGCGCGCTCAGGATTTCCTCGATCGCCTCGAGCGAGTCGTCGATGTTCTCGACCAGTCTGGAATCATCGCCCACGCTCTTGCGCTCGACCAGGCTCGTGACATAGAGCCGCGCGGCGTTCAGCGGCTGCAGGATGTCGTGGCTGGCGGCGGCGAGGAAGCGCGTCTTGGAGATGTTGGCGTCCTCCGCCGCGCTCTTGGCCAGCGCCAGCTCCGAATTGAGGCGGGTCAGCTCCTCGGTGCGGTCGCGCACGCGCTTTTCCAGCGAGGCGTTGGCGCGTTCCAGCGCTTCGGCGGCTTCAAAGGACGGCGTGACGTCGGTGAAGGTGATGACGAGGCCGGTATCCGGCATCCGGTTGGAGCGCACCTCGATCACCATGTGACGGTCCGGCAGCCGCTCCAGATACGGCTCGCCCTCGGCAGTGTAGGCGGCGAGCCGCCGTTCCATCAGCATGTCGCTGTCGCCCGAGCCGGGCGGATCTATCGCTCCCATCTGCTCCAGGATATCGCGCAACGGGATCCCGATCTGCACCAGTGGCGGCGGCAGACCCAGGATCTCGGCGAATTGCCGGTTCGAGCAGATCAGTTGCAGATCGGTGTCGAACACCGCAATGCCCTGCCGCACGTGATTGAGCGCGGTCTGCAGGATTTCGCGATTGAAATGGAAGGCGGCATGGGAGTCGTCGAGCAGTTTCAACGCGGCTTTGGCGGACACCGTCCGCTTGCGCAGCAGCAGTGACATCACCAGCCGCGAGGAGGCGGCGCCAATCGAGGACGCGATCAGATGCTCGGCATGCTGCAGCAGTTCGAAATCGGCGGGTGCCGCCGGATCGAGCGGCGTATTATGGGTCGCGGCGAAAGCCTGGAACGAGCCTCGCGCGCGGTCTGCGCCGAGATATTGCGCCACCGTGGTCTGGATGTCCTGCACCGTCACGGTGGAGCGCCAGCGGCGGAAGGTCGGCGCCATCGGCGCAAGCTCGCTCGGCACGAACAGATCGGCCTGCAGCCGCTCGATCGAGGAGGGCTGGCGCGCCAGCGACAGCGCGACATAGATCAGGAGATTGAGCGACAGGCTCCACAATACGCCATGCAGCAGCGGGGGAAGATCGGCGCCGAACAAGGCTTGCGGCCGCAGCGCCTCGATGCCGAACGGGCCGTGCTGCAGGAACAGGATCCCCGCGGGATTGCTGTCGAGGAAGGACGGAACGAACAGCGTGTAGGCCCACACCAGAAAGCCGACCAGCATGCCGCCGATCGCGCCGCGCGCGGTGGCGCGCCGCCACAACAGGCCGCCGAAGAAGGAGGGCGCGAGCTGGGCGATCGCGGCGAACGACAGCAGGCCGATCGCCGCAAGCTGGGTGTTGCCGAGCGCGCGATAATAGAAATACGCCAGCAGCATGATGGCGAAGATCGCGAAGCGCCGGACTTTCAGCAGGAAGTCGCCGAAATCCTTGGTTTGCTTCGGCGAGCGCGGCTCGCGCTGCAGCACCAGCGGCACCACGATGTCGTTCGACACCATGATCGACAGCGCGACGCATTCGACGATCACCATGGCGGTCGCAGCCGACAGCCCGCCGAGGAAGACGCCGACGCTCAGCAGCGGCGCGTCGCCTTCGATCGGCAGCGCCAGCACGTACATGTCGCTGTCGACGGCGCCGAACGGGAAGGTGACGAGCCCGGCGATCGCGATCGGAATCACGAACACGTTGATGGCGACGAGGTAGAGCGGAAACAGCCAGCGGGCGCGCGACACCTCGGCGTCGGAGGAATTCTCCACCACGCTGACATGGAACTGGCGGGGCAGCAGCATGATGGCGCAGAACGACAAGAGCATCATGCAGAGGAAGTTGCCGATGGTCGGCGTATATTCCAGCGCGCGCACCGCTTCCGGCGTCTTCATCGCGCGCTGCACCAGCTCGCTCGGATGGAACATCCAGAAGGTGATGAAGGCGCCGACGGCGAGGAAGGCGACGAGCTTCACCACGGATTCGATGGCGACCGCGAGCATCAAGCCGTGCTGGTGCTCGGTGGCGTCGGTCTGGCGGGTGCCGAACAGCACCGCGAAGGTCGCCATCGCGAGCGTCACCATCAGCGCGATGTCGCCGATGATCGGAATCTTGGAGAAGGCCTGGTCTTCGCTGAGGATGGTTTCGAGCGAGGAGGCCATCGCCTTCAGCTGCAGCGCGATGTAGGGCACCGAGCCGATGATCGCGATCAGCGCGACGGTGGCGGCGACCGCCTGGCTCTTGCCGTAGCGCGCGCCGATGAAGTCCGCGATCGAGGTGATGTTCTGCGCTTTCGCCAGCGCGATGACACGGCGGAGCAGCGGCGTGCAGAGCCCGATCATCACGATCGGGCCGACATAGATCGCGAGGAAATCGGTGCTGGTGCGGGTGGCGAAGCCGACCGAGCCGAAGAACGTCCATGACGTGCAGTAGATCGCCAGCGACAGCGGATAGATCCAGCCGTTGGCGTTGCTGCGCTCGGCCGGCGACAGGCGGTCGCCGTAGCTCGCCAGCAGGAACAGGCACCCGATGTAGCCGAAGGCGGCTGCGATCACGCCCCAATCGTGCAGCATCGCGGTCTTAAACTCCCTGGTGTCCCGGTTCTAACATTCGCACAACCTCGGGGCTGGCTCTTTTGCGAATGTTAGAACCAAAGGGACACCAGCAAATCTAAATTCTAGTGCGGCTTTGGATTTGACATTCGCTATGACAACTCGCGGACCTACTGAAGCGAATGTCAAATCCGCCGCACTAGGAACTGCTGCCCCTTGATTTCCTTGGGAAAGTTTACTCCCTGCCGCTCCGACAAGCGACAGCGATTTGCCCGCAAAAGGCGGGATTTACGGATGTCGTTAAGGCGAGAGCGCTATTCCGCCGCGAGCGACTTCCGCTTCAGCGGCAGGCCGAGCCGTTCCCAGACCTGCAGCAGGGCCTCGGCGAGCGCGTCGATCAGGCCATCCTCATGATAGGGCGAGGGCGTGATGCGCAGCCGCTCGGTGCCCTTGGCGACCGTCGGATAGTTGATCGGCTGGATATAGATGCCGTGCTCCTCGAGCAGCAAATCGGAGGCTTGCTTGCACAGCTCGGGATCACCAACGAAAAGAGGCACAATATGCGTGTCGCTCGACATCACGGGCAGGCCGGCCGCCGACAGGATCGCCTTGACCCGGGCAGCGCGGTCCTGATGACGCTCG
The DNA here is from genome assembly GCA_963732085.1 of uncultured Alphaproteobacteria bacterium. Lineage (GTDB taxonomy): Bacteria > Pseudomonadota > Alphaproteobacteria > Rhizobiales > Xanthobacteraceae > Bradyrhizobium. Next base: position 172,209 of record CAVSYJ010000009.1, read on the forward strand.
CGCTCCCAGTTCGAGGTCTTCAAGTGCCGGATCGCCGCGGTCGCAGCCGAGCAGATCGGCGGCGGCAGCGCGGTCGTGAAGATGAAGCCCGGCGCATAGGAACGCACGGCGTCGATGATCTCGGTCCTGGCCGTGATGTAGCCGCCGAGACAGCCGAATGCTTTCGCAAGCGTGCCTTCCAGCACGTCGATGCGATGCATGACGCCGTCGCGCTCGGCAATGCCGCCGCCACGCGGGCCGTACATGCCGACCGCATGCACCTCGTCGACATAGGTCATCGCGCCGTATTTCTCGGCGAGATCGCAGATCTTCGCGAGCGGCGCGACGTCGCCGTCCATGGAATAGAGGCTTTCGCAGGCGATCAGCTTCGGCCGGTCGCCGGCCGCGCGCAGCAGCTCTTCCAGATGGGCGGTGTCGTTATGACGGAAGATCTTGCGTTCGCAGCCGGAGCCGCGGACGCCCTCGATCATCGAGTTGTGGTTGAGCGCATCGGAAAGAATGAGGCAGTTCGGGATCAGCTGCGCAATGGTCGCAATCCCGGTCTGGTTCGAGACATAGCCTGAGGTGAACAGCAGCGCGGCTTCCTTGCCGTGCAAATCGGCGAGCTCCTGCTCGAGCTGCACCAGCGGATGGTGCGTGCCTGCGATGTTGCGGGTGCCGCCGGCGCCGGTGCCGGCGCGGGTCGCGGTCTCGACCATGGCGCCGACCACTTTCGGGTGCTGGCCCATGCCGAGATAATCGTTGGAGCACCAGATCACGATATTGCGGGCGCCTTTCGGCGAGTGCCACAGCGCGTGCGGGAAGCGGCCGGCGATCCGTTCGAGGTCGGCGAAAACGCGGTAGCGCCGCTCGTCATGAATGCGACCGAGGGCGGCACTGAAGAACTGGTTGTAATCCATCGCGAAGACCTGAAACGGGAAAGGGCCTGCGGCCTTTTTAGAGCCTTTCCAGCTTGGCTGTCGAGAACGAATCCAGCCTGCTCTTCGCTCCAGCGGGCGATTTCGAAATTTGATCGAGATCAATAGGTTAGCGCTAACCCTGATTGATCCCGGATGGGACGATCACGTGGTCCTGAAGCGCAGCACGCCGTCGGTTTCCTGCGCGGTCAGGCGGCCCTCGACCAGCATGTAGTTGACATGGGCGATCAGCTCTCCGGCCGCAAATCCCATCTGGTGCGGGTCCAGCACGTGCTTGTGGAACACGACCGGCACCAGTTCCTTGGAGGTCTGCGGCACGTCCAGGCAGGCCTCGGCAATCAGCCGGCAGCGCTCCTCGTGATGGTCGGCGAGCTGCTTGATGCGTGTCTTCAGCCCGTAGAACGGCACGCCATGGCCGGGCAGCACCATCACGTCATAGGGCAGCGTCGTGGTGAGGCTCGCGAGCGAGAACAAATATTCGCCAAGCGAGTTCTGGTCCGGCTCCACCGCCCAGACGCTGACATTGGGTGAAATCTTGCTCAGCACCTGGTCGGCAGACAGGAACAGCTTGTCGGCGGCGCAATACAGCATCACCTGGTCGAGCGCATGCCCGCCGCCGGTGATGACCTTGAAGCGGCGGCTGCCGATCGTGATCTCCTCGCCATGCGAGATGCGCCGGTAGGACGGCGGCAGGATGGACACCCGCTTCAGATAATCCTGGCCGCGGCCGAGCAGCTTTTCGGTGAGGCTCTCGTCCATGCCGTGACGGCGGAAGAACAGCCGCTGCGCGTTGCGCCGTTCCTCGGTGCCGCGGTTCTGGTGATAGACCGACTGCAGATATTCGACCTGCGACATCACTAGCGGACAGCCGAAGCGCTCGACGATCCAGCCGGCGAGTCCGACGTGGTCGGGATGCGAATGGGTCACGATGAGGCGCGTGATCTTCACGCCCTTCAGCGGACCTTCGAGCAGCGCCGTCCACGCCGCGATGGTCTCTTCATTGCCGAAGCCGGCATCGACGGCGGTCCAGCCATCACCGTCTGCGAGCAAATAGATGTTCACATGGTTGAGGCGGAACGGCAGCTTCAGCCGCAGCCACAACACGCCGGGCATTACCTCGACGGCCTGGTCGTGCCCGGGATGGTTCTCCCAAGGGTAGCGCAGCGCCTCGGCGGAGGAATGAATTTTTTCGGTCTTCGAATGCATGGCCTTGGCTTAACGCTACAAGCGGCGCGGCGCTAGCCGAAAAAGTGTCATGACCGTCATTCCCCGATGCGCAATTGCGCACCTGAGTTCTGGTGCTGACGCACCAGCCCCGTCGGGTATTTACGCCGCGCGGATATTGACCAGGAACGCGTCGATTTCCCCGCGCAGGCCATCGGCCTCGCGGCGCAGCGCTGCCGATGCATCCAGCACCTTGGTCGCTGCCGCGCCCGCCTCGCCCGAGGCGGTGGAGACGCCGACGATATTGCTGGAGACCTCGCTGGTGCCGCCGGCCGCGTGCTGGATGTTGCGCGCGATCTCGCGCGTCGCCGCGCCTTGCTCCTCGACCGCAGCCGCAATCGCCGTGGTCACGTCGTTGATCTCGCCGATGGTCTGGCCGATGTTCCTGATCGCATTGACGGCCGAGGTCGTCACCGACTGCATGCTGGCGATCTGGCTACGGATTTCGTCGGTCGCTTTCGCGGTCTGGCTGGCGAGGCTCTTCACCTCCTGGGCGACCACCGCGAAGCCGCGGCCGGCCTCGCCCGCGCGCGCCGCCTCGATGGTGGCGTTGAGCGCGAGCAGGTTGGTCTGCGAGGCGATCACCTGGATCAGGTCGACCACGACCGAGATGCGGCTCGCATTGTCGGCAAGGCCCGCCATGGTGGCGTCGGTGGCGCCGGCTTCTTCCACGGCCTTCTTGGCGATCTCGGCCGAGGTGACGACCTGACGGCCGATCTCCGAGATCGAGGACGACAGTTGCTCGGTGCCGGCGGAGACCGTCTGCACGTTGACGGAGGTTTCCTCCGCGGCGGAAGCCACCGCGTTGACCAGCGCGTTCGACTGATCGGCGGTCGTCGCCATGCTCTGCGCCGTCGACTGCATCGAGTTGGCCGAGTGCGAGAGATTGTCGAGCGCATTGCGCACCGCCGCCTCGAACTCGGCGATCCGGGCTTCCATGCGCGCGGCGCGTTCGCTCTTCGTGGCGCGGTCCTTGTCCTGGTCGGTGGAAAGCGCGCGCGCCCGGATCATGCTGTCGCGAAACACCTGCAGCGTGTTCGACATCGCAGCGATCTCGTCGCTCTGGTGGGAATGGTAGATCCCGCTTTCGAGATCGCCGTCGGAGAGCAGCTGCATCGAGCTCTGCAGGGCGCCGAGGCGGCGCAGGATGCTGCGGCCGACATAGAGCCAGACGAACAAGATCGAACCGACCAGGGTCGCGGCGCCCATCGCCAGCATGATCGTGGTCGCGAACGAAATCTCCTGGCGCGCGCGGTAGGTCGCCGCGTTGGTCTCCTTCTGCACGCCCTCGACCAGTTCCTGTACGCTGATGTCGAGGCCGACATTGAGCTTGCGCGCCTCATCGAGCACGGTCTGGCCGTAGTCGAAGGCGTCGAGCTCCTTCTGGCGCAGCTGGAATACGCTGGTCTTGCCGACGCCGAAGGCGAGCAGCTTCTCGGCGGCTGCGCGCAGCGTCCTGGTGCCGGCGTTCTCCGGCAACAGGTCGAGGTTGGAGCGGAGCCGCCCCTGCGCCGCCTTGAATTCCTTTTCGATGTCGTCGAGCTTGTCGGTCGCGTTGGCGGACAGCGTCGCAATCAGGTCGGCGACGGCGAGATTGCCGCTGGCGACGACGTTGCCGAGCTGGCCGATGGTCTGGGCTGCTTCGGTGGCGTCGCTCGCGGTCAGGTTGGCCGTTCCGAGAATGGCGTTGACCCTGGTCTGCGCGTCGAGCATGGCCGGGCTTGCGGCGGCGACGAACGCCGCCTGCGCGGCGCGCATCGCGTCGAATTGCTGGTCGTGCTGGGCGGCGGCGCCAAGCCGCTCGCGGGCGGCCTTGATCAGGCTTTCGGTGGCGTCGCCGATGTTCTTGATGGTCTCGGAGAGGGCGGAGACAGCAGCCCTGTTTGTGCTGAGCTCGATGACCTCGCCGAGCGTCAACTGCGTTTCCTGCTGAATCTCCTTCAGCTTCTTGATGCGTTCATTGAGCGCCTCCTCGCTCGGCGCGGCAAGCAGCGCCGGGCCCTGGGCTGCGAGGCTTGCCGCCTGCGCCGACAATTGCAGGCTTGTGGCAAGACGGGGAATGTTCCGCCCGCTCAGGTCTTCCATGGTGCTGCCGAGGTTGCGCAGCACGAAACCGGCACAGCCAGAAATCGCGATCGTCATGGCGGCGATCACGGCGAAGGCGGCAAACAGGCTGCCCCTCACCCCCAGGCGCAGCCGCAAGAAGCCGAAAACCCTGCCCAGACCCGATCGAACCGCCATGCCCGCCCCCAAAAGACGACCTCAAGATGTGCGCCGGCAGTATCGCGGTACGGGGTTAACAAAATCGGGAAAATTGGCGGCATCGCCGTAATTTTCGCCTAGTGCCGCCGATCTGAAGTCCCTAACTCAAGCGCTGCAAGATCGGGTTCAGGGACTTCAGATCGAAAGCGGCACTAGAATTCATCGATTCGCTAGTGCCCATAACTTTCCGAAGTCCGCGAAAAGGTGTTGCGGCGATGGGGTGCGGACTTCGGAAAGTGGGCACTAGCAAAAAGGCCGGCTCGCGCCGGCCTTTTCACGCCCTAGTGGAGCGGATTTGACGTTCGCCCCCTGTTAACCGCGCGCCTGTCAGGCGAACGTCAAATCCAAAGCTCCACTAGAATCAATATCTTTTGCCGGTGGTCCTTTGGTTCTAACATTCGCGAACGTGCCAGCCTCAAGGGGTTGCGAATGTTAGAACCGGACCACTGGCCTTGTGGCGGGCGGATTAGTACCGCGCGACCACCGGCCCCCCCAGATTGAAGCGATAGTTCACGCCGGCCTTGATGACGTGGTCGTCGGTGGTGAAGCTGCCGGTCGGCACCAGCGCGAGCGGCGCGGTGAAGCGGGCGTCGCCGAAATTGTAGTACATGTACTCGGCCTTGGCCGACCAGTTCGGGGCGAACATGTATTCGACGCCGAGGCCGATGGTGTAGCCGTTCTTGTGGTCGGCATCGGTCGCGAACGCCACCGGCACGCCGAACGCGGTCACCGTCTCGTTGTTGTCGGAATAAGCGTAGCCGCCCTTCACATAGACGAGGCCCGGACCCCAGGTGTAGCCGACGCGGCCGGTGATCGAGCCGAGCCCGCGCTGGTCGTTGGTGTAGGCAAAACCGCCGGGGAAGATCGCGCCGACATTGCCGGACAGCCAGCTGTATTGCGCTTCGGCGCCGACCACCCAGTTCGGCGCGAACTGCCAGTCGCCGCCGGCCTGCAGACCGCCGACGAAACGACCGTTGCCGTTGTTGCCGGTGCCGAGCCCGGTGAAATTGTCGCTGCTGGAGAACGCGCCGCCGGCATGGGCGCCGATGTAGAAACCGGTCCAGTTGTAGAGCGGCGCGGCGTAGGGGGCTGCCTTGTAGGGCGCGCCGTAGCCGAGGTCGGCGGCATGCGCGACTGATGCGGCGCCGAGCACCGCAATCGCCACCGTGGTGGCTAAAAACTTCTTCATCGATCAACTCCAACGCGAGACTGCGTGAGGCGCCGCTTGCGGCGTCCCTCCCGGGAGTCGAGATAGAGCGCATTTGAATAAAATGCTGTCACCGCCACGACGCGGCGGCTTTCAATCCAACGTGTCGTGAAGCAAACGTTTTGTTGTGATTAACGTTGGCTTAAGAGGCGATGAAGAAAGGCTTAAGATCGGTGGGCATCATGCAAGACGGCGGCGCACCTCGTTGCGCATCTGCTCGCGGAACGCCTCGCGGCGCGCCGGGCGGTCCTGCTCACGCACATTGTAATGGTCGATCACGTTGAAGTTTTCCAGGATCGGATAGTGATCGCTCGCCATCGCGAGGATGCGCAACAATTCGGAAGCCGGGCCGCTCGGGCCGGTGACCTCCCAGCGGCGGACGGTGTCGGCGCTTTCCGCCGGCAGCCCGCACAGCTTCGCCATGTCGGCCGCCGAGAGCGGGCGGCCGATCGCCTCGCCGAGGTCCTCGCGAAGCCGTTTCAGTTCCGAACCCGTCATTGCCATCCCTGTCCCGCGCGTCGAACGAATCGTGCGGACAGGTTCGACGATCGGTGCGGCGAGAAGATGATGCGGGCTTCAGACTAAAGCAGAACGGCGCGTGCTTCCGGCTTGTCCGGCGCAGAAGACGCGCCGTCTGCCTTTATTCCAGCGTCAGATCGGCCGACTTGATGATGTCGCCCCACCTCGTGCGCTCCTCGCCGATGAACCTGGCAGTTGCCGGCACGTCCATCGGCGCCGGCTGAACGCCGAGCTGGACGAATTGGGCCTGGATGTCCGGCTCTCTCAGGATTTCAGTCACCGCCGCATTGAGCTTCGCGATAATGGCATCGGGAGTGCCCTTCGGCGCCATCAGGGCGAACCATGTCACCGAGGCGAAATCGGGGACGCCCGACTCGCGAACCGTCGGAACGTCGGCAAGGGACGGCGCGCGGTCGGTCCCGCAAACCCCGAGAATGCGGAGCTTGCCGCCGAGATGAAGGCTCATGGACGAGCCGATATTGTCGAAAAACACGTCGACAGTATTGCCCATGATGTCCTGCAGCGCCGGCGCGGTGCCGCGATAGGGGACATGCACCATTTTGGTCCCGGTCAGCTTCTCGAACAGCAGAGCGGTGAGGTGCGACGTCGATCCGTTGCCTTGCGAGGCGAACGTCACCTTGCCCGGATTGGATTTGGCGTAAGCGATCAGCTCCTGCACGGTCTTGGCCGGGAAGTCCGGCCGCACATCAAGGACGACGGGTGCGGTAGCGAGCACCGTGATCGGCATGAAATCGGAAGGACGAAAGGGCAGCTTCCTGTAAAGGCTTTCGTTGATCGCAAGCGGGCCTGGTGGACTCGCGAACAGCGTGTAGCCGTCGGGTGGGCTGCTCGCGACCGCCTCGGCGCCGATATTGCCCCCGGCGCCCGACTTGTTCTCGATGACGACGGCCTGATTCCATTTCTGGCGCAGTCTTTCGGCAACGATGCGCGGGAGCGTGTCCGCGGTTCCGCCGGCAGGGAACGGCACCACGATCTTGATGGTTTGCGACGGATAGTTCGACGCCTCGTCGGCGCGGCAATCGGCGGCCCCAAGAGCGAGAAGACAGGCTGCGGCAAATGCCGCTGTTGTTCGTGACATCATGACTGGACCAGGACCGGTTGGAGTTCGCTGGGGGAAGACGGACCGGATTCGACAAAGGCGTCAGCGAAGAATTGGGCCTCGGGCAGACCGTGATCTTCGGTGAAGGATCGCTGCGCGGCGGACACCATCAGCGGATTGCCGCAGGCATAGACGTCGGCATGCGTCAGATCGGCCCGGTCCTCGCGGACGGCGTTGTGAACGAGGCCGGTGCGGCCGCGCCAGGAGGCCGATGGTTCGGACAGCACGGGCGTAAAGGAGAACCAGGGCAGGCGCTGCGTCCATTGCGCGGGCAGATCTTCGAGATAGATGTCCTCGCGTCGGCGCGCGCCCCAATAGAGATGCATCGGACGGCGATTGCCGGCATGGATCGACGTCTCGATGATGGATTTGATCGGCGCAAAGCCGGTGCCGCTGGCGAGCAGGATGACGGGCCGGTCGGTCGCACGCAGGTAGAAGTCGCCATAGGGGATTTCGACGGGCAAGACGTCGCCGACCGATAGCTTCGACAGCATCTCGATCGAGAACTTTCCACCCGTCACATGCCGGATGTGCAATTCCGCGCCGTCGTTGTGACGCGCGGCGTTCGCCATCGAGAAGTTCCGGCGATCGCCGTCGGCCATGATGACTTGCAGATATTGACCGGCCTTGAACGGCGCACGCAGGCCGATCGGGAAACGCAGATTGAGGATCGTGACGTCGCTGGCCGGTCTCGCGAGCCTGTATATTCTTGCCCCGATGATCTTGCGGCGGAAAATGTCGATGCGTTCGAACCGTTTGGGGCGGATGGTCAGGTCGGCTCCGCGGCTGGGCACGGCACATCAACGCGGTGCCGTCGCTTGCCGTCCTCCGGCCGCGGCCGCGTTGCTCGACTTCGCCGTCGAGAAGCCCGGCCTCGCAGGTGTTGCAGGCGCCCTTCCGGCACGACGACGGCATGGAATATCCGGCGCGCTCGGCGGCATCGAGCACGAATTCACGCGGCTCGCAGGGAAAGGCGGTCTCGCTGGCCTGCGACCTTGACGGTGAACGTCACAACGGCAACGCCAGCAATGTATCGAAGCGCGAGCTGTCGCAGACCACGATGCGCTCGCGCAGTTTTGGTTCGCCGCCGTTCAGACGATAGACGTCGATATAACGCCCGGTCGCGTAAACATCGGTGGTGCCGTCGCGCATGATGCGCGCGACCATGAACGATGTCTCGCTGCGCACGGCGTCCGGCTCTTCCGACACAATCCAGGGCTGGCCGAAGAAATGCCGGTAGCTGTGACGCTCATAGATGTTGGCTTCGCGCAACGACGCCACGCGATCGCGCAGCATGCCCTTGGAGTTGGCGAAGATCACGCCGGCTTGCAATCCCTGGGAATAGTTGTCGGCCGTCGTGATCTTGTAAATGCAATCGTCATCGAAGAAGTCCGGCCACGCTTCGAGCTCGCCGTTGTCGATGCAACGGGCGTAGGCGTTCTGCACATGGCTGATCAGGCCGACGATATCGGTCACGTCAACACCTCACAGGCCCATCTGCGCACGATAGGCCTTCCAGAAGCCGCGCACGGAAGCTTCCGTCACGCGGCTCTCGCTGGAATCGGCATCGGCGCCGCCCATCTCGATCACGGCCTGTTCGCCGCCCGCGCCTGCAATGCCGCGCTGCACGAAGCCGCCGACACAGCCGTCCTCCATCGAGATATAGCCGGCCGGGCCGACGAGATTGGCCTGCTTCAGGCGGATCAAGCGCTGCTCGGGCGTATCCTCGGCGAAGCCCAGCAAGGTCCAGTGCAGGTCGGTGCGATCGACGCCGCGCGGCACGATCTGGCGCACCGCGATCGCGTTCTGGATCTGCTGCAGGATGAAGGTCGGGAACGTCGAAAGGATCTGCAGCGTGACGTTATCGGGGAATTCCTTGAAGCTCTGCAGCAGCGAGGGATCGGCGAGCTTGAACTCGCTGTCCGAGCGGATGTTCTGCTCGGCATATTCATCGTTCTTTTCCGCCGCCGTATCGATGGCGGAGAAGCTGATGTGATGCCCGCCTGAGGGATCGACGATGATGCCGCCGGTCTGCGACAGGCGATTGAGTTCGAAGGTGGTGAAGAACAGGTGCAGGATGCTGGCGTGGTAGGAGTCCTTGACGTTCTCCATGTAGAGCTTCCAGTTATTGGGAAGCGCCTGAGTGTAGCGGCCGAGTACGACCGGCGTTCGTCCGCCCATCACCCGCCCGATCCGCGCATAGATCTCCTCGCCGAGATGTTCCTCGAGCGGTGGCACGTCGTTCGAGAAGCTGCCGAAGACGATGCCGAAAGCCTCGGCCAGCCGAAGCTTTCGCGGGTTATGCTCCTCCATGCAGAACGACGGCGACATTCCGCCCTTGCCCTTGATGCCGTCCTTGAAGGCGACCTCCTTGAGGTTGCCTTGCCGGTCGTAACTCCAGGCGTGATAGACGCAAGTGAACGCTTTGGCATTGCCGCGGCTCTCCAGCGCGATCAGGGCGCCGCGATGCGCGCAACGGTTCTCGAACGCGTAGAGTTCGCCGTCGGAATCCCTGACGACGATCACGGACGTGTCGCCGACGAAGGTCGTGACGAAGTCGCCGGTGTTCTTTACCTCGACGGCGAGGCAGAGATAGTTCCAGGACGGTCCCCGGAAGATGCGCGTCTGCTCGGCGGCGTAGATGTCGCGGTCCTGGAAAATCCAGTAGGGCACCCTCGTGACGCCGTCGCTCGGCCAGACGGAGGGATTGCGTGCCGTGGGCGTGACCTGATCCAGCATGAGGACCTCCCGACGATTTGAACTATCGAAAACAGACTGCCTTGTCCGACGCAAGATTTAACACGGCGTGTGCGGTTCAGTCATGCGAAGCCGCGACGCATTGGGCCTGACGCGATAGCATGGTTCCCCGCTTCACGCGGCAGGCCTTCCGGCTTTACGCGGCCGAAGGTGCGCCTGCATGATCAAGGGATCGCGCAACATGGCGCGACACGCCATCGCGATGGTCAACGGGATCGCCGACGTCCCCGCCTTGTAGGCGTTCCATGTGCTCAGGCTGATATCGAGCAGATCGGCAACCTCATTATTTGAAAGGCCGGCGGCGAGCTGCCAACTACGGGCATCGTCCTGGCTGAATTTCTTCTGCTCGTTGGCAAGCAGCATGAGGTGCTTCGCATCGATCGCAAGATCGCCGTCGTCCCACAGAATGGCGCTGCCGTAGTTGCCGACCGCAGCCTTGCCGAAGGTGTCCTTTCTGTTCAGAGCCGCCAGCGCCTCACCACCTGTGGCAATCCAGCCCGTCAGGTTCACCTCGATCGGCGTCCCCTTGCCCTTCCATTTCAGCCGCAACGTGGCAGGTCCAGTGACCGAAACCTTCTCGATCCGCGGTGTCTCGTTGGTCATCGACGGCTCCGAAGTGCGGCAGCGTGGGTTGGGTCGACACTCGACTTGATTGGAGTGAGGTCATCGACTTCAACAAGGGAATTGGTGGCTAGCGTAGCGAAGAACCTATAAATCGCATTGATGCGCTCGCGACATTTATCCGTTACAATGGCGTGTCGCGATGATGTCGCGCACAGGTGGTGATGCCGCGAGCGAAGGGGCGCAGCACTCATGATGAGATGGCTTGAGCTGATCGGTCAAGCACTCGAACGACTTGGACTTGGCTTCACAGAATTTTTTGCTTTCTTCAGGACCATTTCAATTGCTGAAGCTCTGTTTGTAGCAATTGGGGTCACGGCGGGCTGCATTATATTTTTAGTGACGATAGGCTATCTTTTTGAAGGGTTGAAGAAGAATAGGTTCTTTTTCTTCGCAGGTGCAATAGTCGCGCTGGTTGCTGGATATTTTGTTTTCGACGAAGCGCATCATCGGTGGGGTACCGCGCCCGATATGAAACCCGCCCCATCCATCACCCCGCAGCCAACGCCTGTGGCGCCATCGGTTTCGTCAACGTGCGCTTTTATCTGGAACGCAGATGCCTGCAACGCTAGAGCGGACTGTGCTTGGTCTACGTCGAGCAACAGTTGTTCAAAATTCTCGCTTCAGTTTCATCAACTGCGACCAACACCTGTCGCGCCCACCGTCGCACCATCGATTTCCTTAGCGTGCGCCTTCATTTCGAACCCGGAAACTTGCAACGCTAGACTGAATTGTAATTGGTCTAGGTTGACGAATACCTGCGCGCATTGGCCGTAGCTTCCGGGAGATTCCCGCGCCACCCAAGATTTCTGAAGGCGTTGCGTTCGAATATCCCGTAATGAAAGAGGCCGCCGACTGAGGCGGCCTCATGCGGGGGCTGGTATGGCCGTTAAAGTTTCAGGCGTGAAATGGACCGAGACCGCCAGAGTAATTCGACGCGGGAATGCAGTCATTTTGGAAGTCATGACTAAAGCGGGACGGCTTTATCGAAGCACGTCTTTCCAGCTAACGAAACGTGAAGCCCTCAAGTTGGCGACAGAGATCAAACGAGCCGCGTCGTCAAATTAGGCCACTGCCAAATTCAACTTAGGCCACTAGGGGTTAAAACAGGCCAGTACCAATCTGCAAATGGGAACAGACCGGGAAACGAGAACGGAAAGAACTTCCGGAAACCGGCTGCACGGATTCTGCACGGGACTGCACGCATTTTCGTGCTTCGTTCTGCGTGCAGGCGCCTACCAAAGACAGCTACCCGATGACCGACTCCCGAACGTATTGATTTTATTGAATGGCTGGTGCTGCCGCACAGGATTGAACTGTGGACCTCTCCCTTACCAAGGGAGTGCTCTACCACTGAGCTACGGCAGCGTGCCGCGGGCAAATGAGAATCGGAAAGGAAACGCCCTGCAAGCGGCCGGTTCTTGCCACAAGCCACCCCCCATGCGCAAGCACACTCGGCTACGGGACGCCGATAAAATCGGCCGTAAAATCAAGCATGGACGCTCTTCGGCCGTTTTTTCGGACGTCTCCCAGTTCCCCGCCCAATGCCGAACGAGAGCGCGCTTGATCGGGACAAACGCGCTATGCTCGCACAGCGGCGAAGCGGCATCATCGTGCGAATTTGAGAATGGCTGACAACAGCGGCAAGGACCAGAGCCAAGTCACGAGCCAAGTCACGACGCGCCCAAGGGATTCGCGGGCCGATCGCCTCAAGAACGCGCTGCGCGAGAACCTCAAGCGGCGCAAGATGCAGGCGCGCGAGCGCGGCAGAGCCGGCGACACACCCTCGACCGGCGAGAAAACCTCCCTACATGATGACACCGGAGACGAACCCGACGCGTAGCAAGTGCTCGCCAGGTATCGCCAACGACATGAGGGCAGTGAGATGGCGGCCGACGGCGGATCGGGACACGGCAGCAACATCGTCGTTCGGTCGACGCGCCCGTTTGCGCGCCCGGAGCAGACCTTCCCGACCCTGACCGAAGCCGAGATCGCGCGCATGCGCCGCTTCGGCGAACTCAAATCCTTTTCCGACGGCGAGTTGATGTTCGAGACCGGCAAGCCCGGGCGCGGCATGTTCGTCGTGCTTTCGGGCTACATCGCGATCACCGAGCGCGACGGTCTCGGCCATGTCACGCCGATCGTCGAGCAGGGCCCGGGGCAATTCGTCGCCGAGGTCGGCCAGCTGTCCGGCCGCGTCTCGCTGGTCGACGGCCGCGCCGAGGGCCGCGTCGAGACGCTGGCGATTCCGCCGGACAAGCTGCGCGCGCTGCTGGTGGCGGAAGCCGATCTCGGCGAACGCATCATGCGCGCGCTGATCCTGCGCCGCGTCAGCCTGTTCCAGGGCGGCGTCGGCGGTCCGGTGCTGATCGGCCCGCCGAACTCGGCAAGCGTGGCCGGCCTGCAGAACTTCCTCGGCCGCAACTCTTTTCCGCATCATCTGCTGGATCCCGAGCGCGACGGCGACGCCGCCGAGATCATCGCGCGCTATTCGCCCTCGCCCTCGGATTGGCCGCTGGTGGTGACGATCGACGGCACCGTGCTGCGCAACCCCAGCGAAAACGAGTTGGCGCGGGCGCTCGGCATGATCGGCGGTCCGCGCGACAGCAAGATCTACGACGTCGCGATCGTCGGCTGCGGTCCGGCCGGACTGGCGACCGCGGTCTATGCGGCCTCCGAAGGCCTGTCGGTGGTGGTGATGGATTCGCGCGCTTTCGGCGGACAGGCCGGCGCCAGCGCGCGCATCGAGAATTATCTGGGATTTCCCACCGGCATCTCCGGCCATGCGCTGGCCGGACGCGCCTTCAGCCAGGCGCAGAAATTCGGCGCAGAGATCATGATCCCGATGACCACGGCCTCGCTCGATTGCTCGCGCAAGGACGGCAATTTCAAGCTCGCGCTCGATTGCGGCGACGAGGTGCGCGCGCGGGCGGTCGTGGTCGCCAGCGGGGCACGCTACCGCCGTCCGGGAATCGAGAACCTCGAAAAGTTCGATGGCCGCGGCGTCTGGTACTGGGCCTCTCCGGTGGAGGCGCGGCTCTGCGCCGGGCAGGACGTCGCGCTGGTCGGGGCCGGCAACTCGGCGGGCCAGGCCGCCGTCTTCCTTTCAGGCCATGCGCGGAAAGTGCTGATGATCATCCGCGGCGGCGGACTTGGCGCCAGCATGTCGCGCTATTTGATCGAGCGCATCGAGGCGACGCCGAACATCGAGCTGATCTTCAACTCCGAGGTGACCGGGCTGGAGGGCACGCCGGGCGCCTCGCTGGAGCGGGTACGCTGGCGCAGCCGGCTCGGCGGCGACGAGACGGGGGCCGACATCCGCAACCTGTTCCTGTTCGTCGGCGCCGATCCGGCCACCGGCTGGCTCGACGGCTGCGGCGTAACGCTCGACCGCGGCGGCTTTGTCGTGACCGGCGCGCAGTCCGATCTCAATCTCGGCCGGCCGATCTCGCAGCTCGAGACCTCGGTGCCCGGCGTGTTCGCGGTCGGCGACGTGCGCTCGGGCTCGGTCAAGCGGGTCGGCGGCGCGATCGGCGAGGGCGCGCAGGTCGTGGCGGCGCTGCACGGTTTTCTCGGCGATTCCGCCAAGCCGGCGCTGTGAAGCATGTGACAGTCCGATAAAGCCATCATGCGTTTTTGGAAGATGGGACGGGTGCCGTTTGCTACGCAGCATCTGGTCGTTTGCCCGGCGGTGGCGTAACATCGGCCGCCAGCGCTCGATCGGGGGAATCCATCATGATGCTTGGTCTCAGCCTGTCTGCCTTCACCACCTTCACGTCATCATCAGCACTGATCGCGATCGTCGCGGGACTGATCGTGATGTTCGGCATGGTCAACTCGACCAGGCCGGCCGGTCTGACCGCGATCTTCCTGCTCTTCACCATTCTCACCAGCGTCACCGGGTTCATGTTCCCCTTCAACGGGGTCACGCCGGGGATCCTGATCGGAATCCTGTCGTGCATCCTGCTGGCGATCGCCTGCCTCGCGCTTTACGGGATGCATCTCGCCGGCGCCTGGCGCTGGATCTATGTGGTGACGGCGCTCGTCTCGCTGTATCTCAACGTGTTCGTGCTGGTGATCCAGAGCTTCCTCAAGATTCCTCCGCTGCATGAGATCGCGCCGGGTAATCCGCCCGCGGGTCCCGCCTTCGCCGTCGTGCAGGGCATCGTGCTGGTGTTCTTCGTGGTCATGATCGTCCGCGTGTGGCGGCGCTTCCACCCGGCATGAAGGTCATTCTGTTCGGCGCCACCGGCATGGTCGGGCAGGGCGTTTTGCGCGAATGCCTGCGCGATGATGCGATCGCGCAGGTCTTGAGTATCGGCCGCAGTGCGACCGGCCTGCAAAGCAGCAAGCTCACCGAGATCGTCCGCGACGATTTCCTGGATTATTCCGATATCGAGCCGCAGTTGACCGGCTTCGACGCCTGTTTCTTTTGTCTCGGCGTCTCCTCGATCGGTATGGATGCCGAGCGTTACCGGCATCTGACCTACGACGTCACGCTGGCTGCGGCGAAGACGCTGGTGCGGCTCAATCCGCAAATGACATTCGTCTATGTCACCGGCGCCGGGACCGATTCCACGGAGAGCGGCCGCGTGATGTGGGCGCGGGTCAAGGGCAAGACCGAGAACGACCTGCTCAAGCTGTTTCGCGCCGCCTACATGTTCCGTCCCGCTGCGATCCAGCCGCTGCACGGCGTGCGCTCGAAGACCGCCTGGGTGCAGGCGATCTATGTCGTGACCGCGCCGCTGCTGTCATGGCTGCATCGGATTGCGCCGAAATACGTCACCACCACGGAACAGATGGGCCGCGCCATGATATCGGTCGCGCGCAACGGCTACCCGAAGCCGGTGCTCGAAAGCGAAGATATCAATTCGCTTTAGCCTTGCATTCAGCGAGTAAGCGTCCCATCACGTCGACACGAACCTATGCATCACGAGTGGAACCGATGTCGCCGCAGCTCAAGCTGATCGCACTGGATGCCGACGACCTCGCCGTCATCTCGACGCATGTGCAGGATGCGCGCGTCCAGACCTCCGACATCGTCTGGCGGCAGCACGAGAAGCGGCTGGTGATCGGCATGAACCGGCTGGACTGGGAGCAGACGCTTTCGGGCGAGGCCGAGCCGCGCCGGCTGATCGCGGCGCTGCGTTTCGACCGCGTGCTGGCGTGCAAGTCGCGCAACATCGATCTCGAAAGCTCCGACGAGGCGCTCGACCTTGTCGGCATCGAATTTCACGAGCGCGAGCAGCCCGGCGGCAGCGCGGTACTGCTGTTTGCGCAGGGCGGCGCGCTGCGGCTCGACGTCGAATGCCTGGAATGCGAGCTGACGGATCTGGGTCCGGAGGAATTGGCTGAGGATGTCGGCTAGGGTGAGCTGAAGCCGCGAGCACTCTCTTACCCTCTCCCCCTGTGGGAGAGGGTGCCGAGCAGCCGGAGGCTGCGAGGCGGGTGACGGGTCTGTCACCGCAAATACCCCTCACCCGGCTCAATCTCGCTTCCGCCTTCGCTCTTCGAGCTACGGCGGACAAGTCGCTCGATTTCGCCACCCTCTCCCACAAGGGGAGAGGGTAAATGGTGCTCGTTATAGAGCCCATCAGGGTTGACGACGGAAGCCCCCCGCGCCATTGCAATAGCTGCCGAATCCTTTTCAAACGAAGCCCATGCCCGTTCGCCTCGACCGCTCCAGCGCCGATTTCGACGCGCGATTTGCGCAATTCCTCGCCGCCAAGCGCGAGGTGTCCGCCGACGTCGAGGCGTCCGCGCGCGCCATCGTCGACGACGTTGCCAAGCGCGGCGATGCCGCGCTGATCGAGGCGACAGCCAAGTTCGATCGGCTGACGCTGGAAGCCAAAAATCTCCGCGTCAGCGCCGGCGAGATCGACGCTGCGGTGAAGGTTTGCGACGCAGCGACGCTGGACGCGCTGAAATTCGCGCGCGACCGCATCGAGACGTTCCACAACCGGCAAATGCCGAAGGACGAGCGTTTCACCGACGCTGATGGCGTCGAGCTCGGCTGGCGCTGGAGCGCGGTCGAAGCGGTCGGCCTCTACGTGCCCGGCGGCACCGCGGCCTATCCGTCGTCGGTGCTGATGAACGCGGTGCCGGCGAAAGTGGCCGGCGTGTCGCGGCTCGTGATGGTGGTGCCGTCGCCGGACGGCAGGCTCAATCCGCTGGTGCTGGCGGCCGCGCAACTCGGCGGCGTCTCGGAAATCTACCGCGTCGGCGGCGCGCAGGCAGTTGCCGCGCTGGCCTATGGCACGGCGACGATTGCGCCGGTCGCCAAGATCGTCGGTCCCGGCAACGCCTATGTCGCCGCCGCCAAGCGGCTGGTGTTCGGCAAGGTCGGCATCGACATGATTGCCGGTCCCTCCGAGGTGCTCGTGATCGCCGACGACAGCGGCAATGCCGACTGGATCGCCGCCGATTTGCTGGCGCAGGCCGAGCATGACGAGAGCGCGCAGTCGATCCTGATCACCAATTCGTCGCGGCTCGCCGACGACGTCGCGCGCGCCGTCGACTCGCAACTGAAGACGCTGCCGCGGGCGAAAATCGCCGGCGCGTCGTGGGCCGATTTCGGCGCGATCATCCTGGTCAGAACTCTCGACGACGCCGTGCCGCTGGCCGATGCCATCGCCGCCGAGCATCTGGAAATCATGACGGCGGATGCGGAAGCGTTCTCGAACAAAATCCGCAATGCCGGCGCGATTTTCCTCGGCGCCCATACGCCCGAGGCGATCGGCGATTATGTCGGCGGTTCCAACCACGTGCTGCCGACGGCGCGCTCGGCGCGGTTCTCGTCGGGCCTCGGCGTGCTTGACTTCATGAAGCGAACGTCGATTCTCAAATGCGGCCCGGACCAGCTGCGTGCGCTGGGGCCGGCGGCCATGACGCTCGGCAAGGCGGAGGGGCTCGACGCCCATTCGCGATCGGTGGGATTGCGCCTCAACCTGACATGACCAAGCCGCCCGCCAAGGATGACTCCACCAATCGCATCGTCGCGGTGACGCTGGACGAGGAGTCGATCGGCCGTTCCGGACCCGACATCGAGCATGAGCGTGCGATCGCGATCTACGACCTGATCGAGCAGAATTTGTTTGCGCCCGAAGGTCACGACGGCAAGGGACCGTTCACATTGCATATCGGCATCACCGGCAACCGGCTGATGTTCGACATCCGCAGCGGGAATGGTTCGCCCGTGGTCGCGCACCTGTTGTCGCTGACGCCGTTCCGCCGCATCGTCAAAGACTATTTCATGATCTGCGACAGCTATTATCAGGCGATCCGCACCGCGACGCCCGACAAGATCGAGGCGATCGACATGGGCCGCCGCGGCATCCATGACGAAGGCTCGCGCACGCTGCAGGAGCGGCTGAAGGGCAAGGTGCAGGTCGATTTCGAGACCGCGCGGCGTCTGTTTACGCTGATCACCGTTCTGCACTGGAAGGGATAGCGCATGATCCCGAAAAGTGGGCACCGGTTTTCGGATCAGATCATGCGCAAGAATAAAAGAGCCTAACCGAATGGTCGGGGCTCCGCGCGTGCGCAACCCGCAGGCCGTGTTGTTCGCGTGCGGCCTGAACGCGGTGCGCTCGCCGATGGCGGCGAGCCTGCTGCAGCAGATGTTTCCGCAGCTCTATGTCAAATCCGCCGGCGTGCGAAAGGGCGAACTCGATCCGTTCGTGGTCAGCGTCATGGCCGAGCTGGGCCAGGACATCTCCACCCACAAGCCGACCACCTTCGAGGAACTGGAGGACTGGGAGGGGCTGAATTTCGACCTGATCATCACGCTGTCGCCGGAGGCGCATCACAAGGCGCTCGATTTGACGCGCACGCTCGCCGCCGACGTCGAATACTGGCCGACACACGATCCCTCGACGTCGGACGGCAATCGCGAGCAGAAGATGGATGCCTATCGCGAGGTCTGCGACCAGCTGTTGCTGCGCATCCGCCGGCGCTTCGCCAGGGCCGGCGCGGCGAGTGGGTGACTTCCACATGACAATGGCCGCAAAAGCGCCCTAGTGGAGCGGATTTGACGTTCGCTCCCCACCCAACCGCGAGCTCGCAAGCGAACGTCAAATCCAAAGCTCCACTAGAATCAATATTTTCTAGTGGTCCTTCAATTCCAACATTCGCAATGGTGCCCGCTGAAAAGGGATGCGAATGTTGGAATTGGACCACTAGTCCCCGGTTGTGAAAGCCGGGTCCTTCCGATAGTTTCCGCGCCGAATTCCCCCAAATCTCCCCCTGAAAAACACAGCATGCTTGGCCGCCCCAAATTCGTACTTGCTTCCGGCTCGCCGCGGCGACTGGCGCTGCTCAACCAGGCCGGCATCGACCCCGATGCGCTGCGTCCGGCCGACGTCGACGAGACCCCGCGAAGAGGCGAGCTGCCGCGCGCTTGCGCCAACCGCTTGGCGCGGGCCAAGGCCGACGCCGCGCTGAAATCGGTGCAGCTCGACGACGAACTGCGCGGCTCCTTCATCCTCGCCGCCGACACCGTGGTCGCGGTCGGCCGCCGCATCCTGCCCAAGGCCAACCTGGTCGACGAAGCGTCGCAATGCCTGCGGCTCTTGTCGGGCCGCAACCACAGAGTCTACACCGCGATCTGCATGGTGACGCCGAAGGAAGCGTTCCGCCAGCGCCTGGTCGAGACCCGCGTGCGGTTCAAGCGGCTGTCCGAGGACGACATCCAGGCCTATATCGGCTCCGGCGAATGGCGCGGCAAGGCTGGCGGCTATGCCGTGCAGGGCATCGCCGGCTCGTTCGTGGTGAAGATGGTCGGGTCCTACAGCAATGTGGTGGGCTTGCCGCTCTACGAGAGCGCGACCCTGCTCGGCGGCGAGGGTTTTCCGATCCGCTTCGGCTGGCTCAATGCCGGCGGCGGATAAACCGGGGCTCACGCCGGCGGCGGGGCGCTGCCCGATCTGCGGCAAGCCGGCGGCGGAGAAGACGCGGCCGTTCTGCTCGGCGCGCTGCCGCGACGTCGACCTGCATCGTTGGCTGTCCGGTCGTTATATCGTGCCGGGCTCGGAGAACGACGAGGAAGAGCAGAAGGCCGCATGATCCGGAAAAGTGTGTAGCGGTTTTCCGGCAAGATAATGCGCAAGCAGCGCGTTTGCCATATCGTCGCATTGATTTCACGCGCGCTACTCTTCACACTGCCACGCAACGATATGACCTGAAGCAATCAGGCGATCTTTTCAGGGGGCACGCCATGCTCAACCGCCGTCGTTTTCTCAGCGCCGCCGCAGCCCTCGCCGCGCCCGCCATTCTGCCGTCGCGCGCGCTCGGCGCCGACTACCCGACCAAACCCGTGCGCATCGTGGTGCCGTTCACGCCGGGCGGCTCGACCGACATCACCGCGCGCCTGGTCGGCAACCGCCTGCAGGAGATCTGGGGCCAGTCGGTGGTGGTCGAGAACAAGGGCGGCGCCGGCGGCAACATCGCCGCCGACACGGTCGCGCATGGCGACGCCGACGGTTACACCATCCTGATTTCCGGCCCGGGCATGGCGACCAACCGCTTCCTCTATCCGTCGCTGAGCTACGATCCGGTCGGCGATTTCGCGCCGGTGACGATGCTGATCACCCAGCCCAACATGATGTGCGTGCCGAACTCATCGCCGGCAAAATCGGTGAAGGAGTTCATCGATTTCTGCAACGCCAATAAGGGAAAGGTGACCTTTGCTTCGTCCGGCAACGGCACCACGCTGCATCTGTCGGGCGAGCTGTTCAAGCGCATGGCGAAGGTGGAGATGACCCACATCCCCTATCGCGGCGGCGCGCCCGCGATCAACGATCTCATCCCCGGCCGCGTCGACGTCATCTTCGACAACATGCCCTCGATCATCTCGCATGTCCGCGGCGGCAGCGTGCGCGGGCTCGCGGTGACGACCAAAGATCGCGTCGGCATCGTGCCCGATGTGCCGGCGATTTCCGAGACCGTGCCGGGCTTCGACGTGGTGTCGTGGTTCGGCTTCTTCGTGCCTGCGAAGACGCCGACGGAGATCGTGGCGAAGATCAACGCCGACACCAACGCCGCGCTGCTCACGCCGTCGGTGAAGACGCGCTTCGAGGAACTCGGCGCGGTGCCGAAGGGCTCGACGGAAGCCGAGTTGGCCTCCTTCCTGAAGTCGGAGACCGACAAATGGGGCCCGGTGATCAAGGACGCGCAGATCAGGGTGGAGAATTGAGGGGCGGGCGCGGTCGAGGAGGGGCGCGCTTCTGTCACTTCGTCATGCCCGGGCGTGTCCCGGGCATCCACGTCTTCCTCTCCGTGGCAAGAAAGGCGTGGATGGCCGGGCCAAGCCCGGCCATGACGATCGGGATTTTGAGTTACGAGCACTGGCACAATCGCCAACTCCCTGATTTTGCGACGCTTCGCAGCCTCACCCCATTTTGGGGATGGGTAGACAGGATGGTCCGACCCCACTATAAACCGCCCGCTCGCTGGCCTTTTTCAGGCCTTCCGTGGCACGCCCAGGTAGCTCAGTTGGTAGAGCATGCGACTGAAAATCGCAGTGTCGGTGGTTCGATTCCGCCCCTGGGCACCATGCTCGCGGCTTTGCTCGCGATGGCAGGCGATCGATGGCGCTTGAACGAGCAGTCCTGATTGCGCTCCGCGCCCGTGTCGAGGCGCTGCGGGCATCGCCGTGCGGCATGGCGCATGAGAGCATTCCAGACGGTCCCGGCGGCGAGCCGATGCAAAGCGCACGCAGCCCGTCCGGCTTTGCGCGGACCGGCCTTTGCCCCGACGCGGCGCGCGCCACGAACCTCGCCTGCAGCCACACGATGGCGCGCTACGAGTTGCGCGACGCGATCACGCAGGTGCCAGGCGATGGTGACGAGGCCGTGCTTGCCGCCCTGCATGACCTCGAGCAAGCGATCAGCCTGCTCGACCACCGCCGTTACGATGCGGAAAGCCGGCGGGCAAACGCCAGGCTGGTGCAGGCGGACGCCGCGCCGGGAGACCGCGACATCGCCGCGCTCGTCGCCGAACACCGCGCCTGGGTGAGGCGCGCAGGCGAACTCCGCGACGACGTGTTACGCCGCATCGACGATGCACTCCGCGCGGACATCATCGGCTGAGACGCCGCGATCTTCCGACGGCAAACACTTGCCGCCACGGCCTCGCGCGATTCGCTCGAGGCTCGCTGCAAGGCTGATCCCGCGACAATGGCGCTCAAGAACCTTCGGATGAGAGACCGAGAATGCGCTGTACAGCAACGGGGCAACAGTCTACGGTTCCACGAACAGGTGGCAGCGGTCACCTCCTAGCTGTCCGCGGAGCTGCTCATCGTAGCAGCAGCGGAAGCGCCACCGGAAAGCGCAATCTCTCGAGGTTAGGCACTTCTGCCAGGCGCGGATGCAAGCGGCATCCGGTGCCGCGACCGCGCGTGTGCGCGCAAACAAGGGAAACCACCATGAATATGCCCGCAATCCTGCAAGGCGAGGCGCGGACGCGCGTCCTTCAGGGAATCGCGATCGGCGCCGTTGCGACGATCGCGATCGGATTCATCTGGGGCGGCTGGGTCACCGGCGATACGGCGAGAGGCATGAGCGTAATGGCCGAGAGCAGCGGCCGGATGTCGGTGCTGGTGCCGATGTGCGTTGCGCAGTTCACCGCTTCCGACGGCGCCGTCGCCAAGTTCAAGGCGGCGAGCTCCTATTCAAAGGACACCGTCGTCGGCGAATACGTGAAAACGGTTGGCGCCACGAACATGGATTATTCATTCGCCAGGGCCTGCGCGGCCGGCGTGGAAACCGAGCTCGCGAAGACGGCGACAAAAAGCTGAGCGATGGATTCACAAGGGCAGGGATCCAGAAAATGAACATCCGCAGTTTCGCGCGGCCTTCCTGGCTGGGATACTGCCTGTTGGCGGTCATCCTGTTCGGCTGTTTTGCGCTGTTCAATCGCGCCGACGACAGCTCCGCAACCATGGCGCCGAACCTGGTATTCAATCGCTGATGTCGCGCGCCGCTTTTCTCCGGGAGCTTCCATGTTTGTCACTAAAACACTGACCGCAGTGCCGGTCTACAAGGCGTTCGGGTCGTCCCAGGCTGCTCAAAGATGGGCGGAGACGGACGCCTGGCTCGAGCACGAAGCTCAACAATGCCAGATCTATCGCACCATTTCGGGTCTCAACCCGATGCAGGCCATCGCGGCCGTCAAGATAGGAAAAGGCGAGAGCGTGTTGACGGTTCGTTGTCGAACTGACGACAGCAGACGGGCATCGCGTTGACCGGCGCATTGCGATCATGATCGACGTTCAATTGGCGTAATGCTGTAGACGTAGGGATCGGCAACACTGCCCTTGCCATCGCGAACGAGCCTGTCTTGTCCGTACAACGTCAAACAATCAGCCTTGACGCGTTGCTGGCAGGTCTTGTCCTCCCAGTACAGCATTTCCGCGATATCGATTGCGGTCAGCTTCAGCCGGCGTTTCCGCTTCAACAGGTCGAGAATTTCATCCGCAATCGTCATTGAAGCGCCTCTTGACCGTTCCGGGCATGATACGTGTCTCGCCGATCAGGCCAGGCTTGCCCAAGACGGGATCATCTCAGAAATTTGCCGCAACCAGATCGTATGTTCCTCTGCTGCCGCGGACGTACAGCTTCGAAGCGGCCGCACATATCAAGTCACGGTTGCAATCGAAGGCGTTCAGAAAACCCGGCTCATCGGAATGAACATCCGGTTGAATTTGCTTCAACGCGCCCTCGCTTATGAAAAACGATGCCTCAATTGCGCTATCGTGCCCCCAAAACCGCACGGCGCGCCGTGTGCGGTCGTATGAACGACTATGATTCGGAAATTCAATCATCTGGATCGATCCGTTGTCGGTGCACGGATTCCGTTCTGGCGCGACCGGCTGCGCGAAGACTCAAGGTGGCTAGTGCGAAATCGGATTACAACCCCGCCTATAGTCACGCCTCGCAGTGCTATCGCCGGCTGACGGGCGATGTCCGAGGTGACGGGCGAGCCGCGCGGGCGCCCGCGTCGACGGAACCGCGTCTACTCGATCACCTCGACCGCGGTCGCCAGCAGCGACGGCGAAATCGCGAGACCGAGCGCCTTGGCGGCCTTGAGGTTGATGACGAGATCGTACTTGGTCGGCGCCTGCACCGGCAGGTCGGCGGGCTTGGCGCCGCGCAGGATGCGGTCGACATAGCCGGCCGCGCCGCGCCATTGCTCGACCTGGTCGAAACCATAGGACATCAGCCCGCCGCTGACGGCGAAATAGCGAAACGGATAGATCGCAGGC
Source organism: uncultured Alphaproteobacteria bacterium (assembly GCA_963732085.1). Classification (GTDB taxonomy): domain Bacteria; phylum Pseudomonadota; class Alphaproteobacteria; order Rhizobiales; family Xanthobacteraceae; genus Bradyrhizobium. The sequence continues at coordinate 196,097 of CAVSYJ010000009.1, forward strand.
AGACGATGCTGTGCCGCCAATTCACTGAGCAAAGCGCGGCTGTCGATGTTGCGCGGGTGCGGCAGCACGATCAGCCCGCCATTCGGCGTGCCGGCAAATCCAGCAATGCCGCGCGCGAGGTCATCGGTGTCGCGCACGGCGATGGCGGACGCCGCAACGCCGAGCGACGGCGCGACCGCTTCGATCGCGCGCATGAATTCGGAATGCACCGCCGTGTCGGGATAGACCGTCACCGCCGCCCGCGTCAGCGTTGGCGCGACCTCCTTCAGCAGCCCGAGCCATTTGCCGCCCACCGCCGGCTCGAAATTCTGAAAGCCGGTGACGTTGCCGTCGGGCCGCGAGAGGCTTTTGACGAAACCGCCTCCCAGCGGATCGGAGATCTGGACGAACACGGTCGGTATGCGCGCGTCGAGCTTGAGGAGGGCCGTCAACGCCGCATTGCTGCTGATCACGATCAGGTCCGGTGCGGACGCGACAAGCGCGGCTGCGTCCGCGCCGATCGGGTCGCCCTCGGCGCCCGGCCACCGGACATCGAGATTGATGTTGCGGCCGTCGTTCCAGCCGAGCTTGCCGAGTGACTCGCGAAACGCGTTGACGCGCGCCTGGCCTTCCGGGTCGCTCTCGCGATAGCCGGTCGGCAGCACGCCGACGCGCGGGGGCTTGCCGGACTGTTGCGCGCGCGCCGCGAGCGGCCATAGAGCGCCGCGCCGCCGAGCGCGGACAACAATCTCCGCCGTGCAATGTCGGTTGGCATTACCGATACGGATCCTGCAGCCGGATGGTCGGCGCCGACATCCTGATGCGGCGGAGCGTGATCGGCGTGCCGTCGGACTCGAAGGTGAGCTCGTATGTCTTGCCGCTCTTGTCCGATGCCGAGCAGGTGATGCTGGACACTTCGCGGCTGGCGAACTTGCCGAGTTGCCGGCAGACGCCGTCGGAGGAGACCTCGGCCGGGATCGGCAGGCCATCGGCCTTCGGGCGCGTCCTTGTTGGACAGCAGCATGCGGTCGACGGCCAGCACGTAGAGATTCTCCTGGGTCCGGCGGCCATATTCGCCGGAGAAGGAGATGACATGGCTGTCGTCGGCGGGATCGTCGAGCGCGACGGTGAAATTGGCGCGGCCTTTCTCGCTGTGGAAATAGGCGACGATCTTGCAGCCGAAATCGCGGCCCGCGACCTTCAGCGTGCTGCACTTGCCGGTCATCAGCGCATAGAGATCGACGTCGGGCCTGGCCTGCTCTGTCGGTTGCTCTTGCGCCGTGGCTGGCATCGCCAGCAACAGGCCGCGAGCGCGAGCACGCGCAAAGCTGTCGTCATGCCGGCAAGCCAGTCCCCGGCCATGCCCATCCGCCCTTCCGAATTCCTGTCCCATGCTCCCTGATAGCACGGTTCGAATCCCCGGCAGTGGGGAACACCGCCTTGGCTTTTCCGTGGCGGGTTCCGTCACGCCGCACTCGCCCGCCAGCGCGTATCGCGCGCCGACGGACGGCGGTGCAGCCGTTTGTCGAGCAGCGCATGGGCCCGCGCCGGCTCGCCCGAGCGGATCAGCGCGACAATGAATGTATCTTCGATGATCTCGCGCTGGGCATGGCTGCCGCCGATGCGGACGACTTCGTGCAGCACAGGTTCGAGTGCTGCGATGCAGCCGGCATAGTCCTCGCCGGCAAAGGCGTTCAGCGCGCGACAGATTTGCGGCACCACCGGACCCGCCGGCAGCTTGCCGTCGGCCAGCCGCCGCTCGATCGCCGCGAGACGCTCGTCGAGCGCGGCCCGGTTGCCGGTCGCGGCCGCCAGCAGCGCCATGTGCATCTCGACAAAGGGCAGGCTCATTTTCGGGAAATAGCGGCGGGCGTAGTCGTCCGTGTCGTCCCAGAGCTGTCGCGGCACGGCGTGGCCATGGGCTTCGAGCCGCCACAGCAGCGAAGCGCAGTCCGACATCACGTTCAGCGGCGGCGCGGCGCTCAACGAGGGATGCAGCACGTCCGCATAGATCGCCAGCACCTTGCCGGTGTCGCCGACGTCGAGCGCACCGAGCGCCTGATGCCAGCGAATATGGGGGTGCAGCAGGCCGGCGCGGTCGTAGCCGCCGATCCATTGCTCGACCAGCGCATCGGCCTCAGCGACCGATCCGTCCTCGAACATCGCGTGCAGCAGCGCGTGCGCGCAATGGGCGTTGTTGCGGCGGAGTTCAAAGGCGCGCTCGGTCATGGCGCGGCCTTTTGCGACGTCACCGTTCTCGGTCATCGCCCAGCCGTAATTGGTGAGGAACCACCAGTCTTCACCGAAATGCGACGCATGGCGCGCACATAAATCCTGGCGCGCCCGGTCGTGGTCGGCCATGCCGGAGAACGCGAACAGGCCGAAGGCGCCGAGCGGCAGCGAGAACACCATGGCATCGCGCGGCCAGCTTTCGAGATGCTTTAGCGTCGCGGTGAGCGCGGCCGGCAGCTGACCCTCGACGGCGAGCGCCTGTGCCTCGACATGGCCTTTCTCGCGTTCGGTGCCACGCTTCGCCACCAGTTCGCGCGCGGCAGCGGCTTTCTTCCGCGCCACGTCGCCCTGCTGGTAGAGCGTATGGATTCGTGCGCGAGCGATCAGCGGCAACGCGAAATCGGGATCGGCCGCGATCGCGCGCTCGAACGCTTCGGCCGCGCCCGTCCATGCCGACAGCATCAGGTCGACGCCCTCGCGATAGGCGGACGCCGCCTCGGCGGACGACGTCGAAAGCTCCAAGCCGTAGCGATCCTCGAGGTTCACGGCGCTGCCCCACGATCTCCTGGACTAGTGCTCCGATTCCGAAGTTCGCACCATATCGCGGCGTCCTCGTTTGCGAACTTCGGAATCAAAGGAGCACTAGCAAATCTTTGATTCTAGTGCGGCTTTGACTTTGAAGTTCCGATGGCGAGTGTGCGGAACAGCTGATCGGGACTTCAAAGTCGCCGCACTCGTGCAATGATGATCCCAAACGAGCCGCTGTCAAAGATATTTCCGCTGCGCCCTTGCAATCGCAGGGAAATACGCTATGTACTCCGCATTCGATTTGAACGCCCTCCCTTGTTGATTGCGGCCTGAGCCTCCTTCCCCGAGACATCGTTGAGATTGAATGGAAGCCTGCACGGGTGTCGTGCGGGCATGTGGCGTTTTTGCGCCCTTGGAGAGTGACATGGCTACAGGTGTTGTGAAGTGGTTTAACGGCCAAAAGGGTTTCGGTTTCATTCAGCCGGTCGATGGTGGGAACGACGTGTTCGTTCACATCAGCGCCGTTGAACGGGCTGGCCTGACCGGCCTGGGCGAGGGACAGAAGGTGTCCTTTGAGCTCAAGACCGACAAGATGCGTGGCAAGACCAGCGCGGAAGATCTCGCGCTGCTCTGAACCGCAACCGACGAATATTTCACGGATGTACTGAAGTATTTTTCGAAGAAGAACCCCGTCGGAAACGGCGGGGTTTTTGATTGGATTGAACGGATCTCGCTCCTCGACTTCACCCCGTCCGCGCGCGCCGCCCCTCGATCGGATATTGCGGATCGTTGTAGCCCGGTGTCGAGGGATGGCCTGAGGCGACCAGCTTATCGACCAGCGCCTCGTCCTCGGCGGTAAAGCGATAGTCGAGCGCGCGCATGTAGTCGTCCCAATGCGCCTCGGTGCGCGGGCCCGCGAGCACGGCACTGACGAACGACGAGTTCAGCACCCATGACAGCGCGAACTGGCCCGCGGTGATGCCCTTGGCTTCCGCGTGCTGCTTGATCTCCTGCGCGAGCTTCAAGGACTCCGGCCGCCATTCCGTCTGCATCATGCGGGTGTCGTTGCGCCCCGCGCGGCTTTCCTTGTCGGGCGCGGCATCGGGCGCGTATTTGCCGGTCAGCACGCCGCGCGCCAGCGGGCTATAGGGCACGATGCCCAGCCCGTAATAGAAGCAGGCCGGAAAATGCTCGACCTCGGGCATGCGGTTCATCGCATTGTAATAGGGCTGGCTCGCCACCGGGCGGTCGATGCCGAGCCGGTCGCAGATGTTGCAGATCTCGGCGACGCGCCAGGCGCGGTAGTTCGAGACGCCGAAATAGCGCACCTTGCCGGCGCGGATCAGCTCGGCCATCGCGCGCACGGTCTCTTCCAGCGGCGTCGAATGGTCTTCCTTGTGCAAATAATAGATGTCGATGAAGTCGGTGCCGAGCCGCTTCAGGCTTTCGTCGCAGGCCTGCAGCACCCAGCGCCGCGACAGCCCGCCGCGATTGGGATCGCTGCCCATCTGGTTGGCGAGCTTGGTGGCGAGGATCCAGTTCGGCCGGTTGTTCGAGATGGCGCGGCCGACCACCTGCTCGGAGTTGCCCTTGTTGTAGGCGTCGGCAGAGTCGATGAAGTTGACGCCGGCCTCGCGCGCTTTCGCAATGATCCGTGCCGATGTCGCCTCGTCGGTCGGCCCGCCGAACATCATGGTGCCGAGGCAGATCGGCGAGACCTTCAGGCCGCTGCGGCCGAGTTGACGGTATTGCATGGTGTCCTCTCAACTTTCGTTCTTCAAAATCTTGAACACGCCGCTCGCCATGGCGATGACGCGCTTGTCGACGGTGACTTCCGTGGTGATGAAGATCAGGCTGCGCGTCGAGCGCACCACATGCGGCCGCGAGATCAGGATCTCGCCGATCTTGCCGGCCTCGACGAAATGCGTATCGAGCTGCACGGTCGCCAGGGTCGTCTTGCCCGAGGCGTAACGTGCGGTCATGCCGCAGGTGCGGTCGGCGAAGGTCATCAGCACGCCGCCTTGCACCAGCCCGCGGCGATTGTGGTGCTTGTCCTCGGCGATCAGCGCGTATTCGTGAACGCCGTCGGCGAGACGCTGCCAGAGCGGGCCGATCAAGTGCAGGAAGCCGGTGTTCTCGACCGTCTTCCAGCCGTCGGATTTCAGCTTGGCGGCGGCGTCGATCATGTCGGGCTTTCTTCAAGGTGAGGTCTTCCGCCATTTCTTTCGGCACTCCCGTGTTGTAGTCAAGCGGGATGAAGCGTCCATTCGACGATACCACACGGCGGAATATTGCAGGCCTGTGCGCGGGCTTCGCGCGCGTGCAGGGCGAAGAGGCCGCGCCCGGGCTGAAGCGCGCCGCGGTCGCGATCGCCTTGACCGGTGCTGATGATGCCGACGAGACCGCGCTGCTGCTGACGCGGCGCGCATCGGGCCTGCGCGCCCATCGCGCGCAATGGGCGCTGCCGGGCGGGCGCTGCGACGCCGGCGAGACGCAAATCCAGTCGGCGCTGCGGGAACTGCACGAAGAACTGGGCCTCGCGCTCGGCGAGGACGCCGTGCTCGGCATGCTCGACGATTACCCGACCCGCTCCGGCTACCTGATCACGCCGGTCGTGGTGTGGGCCGGCGCGGAGCGAACCATCACGCCGAACCCGACCGAGGTCGCCTCCGTGCATCCGATCCCGCTTGGCACGATCGAACGCAGCGATGCCTTCGACTTCATCAGCATCCGTGAGAGCACGCGGCGGGTGATCCGTTTCCACTGGGAGGACCGGCTGATCCACGCGCCGACCGCGGCGATGATCTATCAGTTCCGCGAGGTGCTCGGCGGCCGCGACACCCGCGTCGCCGATCTCGAGCAACCGGTGTTTGCCTGGAAGTAGCCGCGTTTTCGGGTAAAAGAGCGCGATGCTGCGCTCACCGATTCGCCGCGCCCTGATGCTGTCTGCGCTTCGCTGCGCCGTTGCTGGCGTGGGGCGCGCGTGCTGCATCGGCGTCATGGACGGAATATCTCGCCGCGCGCGCGGCGTTCAAGGCGGAGGCCGATGGCTACTGGACCTCGATCGCGGACAAGCGGCGCGGCCGCAACGCCAAGCGGCGCGAGCACCAGCAGATCGCGCTCGACGACTACGTGCTGACCCAGCCGCCGGTTTATCACGGGCCATCGCGTCCGCCCGGCCCGTCGCCCGAGCCGGTGCCGGAGCCGGGCAACAAGCCGCATGTTGACCGCCCGATCCCCGTGGTCTCCGATCTCGTCGCTGCCGCCTCGCAAGTCTATCAGTGGACGCCGCAGCGGCCGGCGAACGAGATGGACTTCAAGCGCGCCTATGCGCGCTATGCGGTCAATGCCGGGCTGACGGCGGCGCAGGCGGTGCGCGTCTATGCGTTCGAGACCGGCGGCAACGGCACGCACGCGTCGCAATCCGGCTTCCGCAACGGTCACGCGATCTCGAGCGCGATCGGCTACAACCAGTTGCTCACCACCAACACCGTCGAGCTGATCGCCGAGCAGGGCGACGGGCTCGTGAGGGATTTGCAGGCGAGGGCGGCCTCGCTCGCCGGGCCCGCGCGCGCGGCGATGGAGCACAAGTTATCGGTGCTGAAGAAGATGGTGGCGCTCGCGACCTCGATACCGGACGAATGGGCGCAGCACGAGAAGATGGGCGACACGCCGCAGGGCTGGGCGATGCACGCCATGGTGCTCGACGTCGACGTCGGCCCGATGCTGCAGACCCACAAGCTCCTCACCTCGGTGATCTTCGCCCGCGAGAAGGGCTACAAGCGGCCGCTCACCGCCGCCGAGCTCGAGATGATGAACCTGACCGGCGACGGCACCGGGCTCGACATGGTGACGATGCCCCAAGCGATGCGCGAGCAGGTGCCGACCGCGAATTTTTTCCAGCGCGGCTCGGCTATGAGCGCAATCCGGTCGCGGTCCGCAACAACACCGTGGCCAAGCTGCTCGCGGTCACCGATTCCTGGATGGACTCGCACAGCAATCTGGCGGGCGCGAAGGAACTGGCGGCAGCGTTTTAATCTGCATCGTCGTCCTGGCGGCGAGCGACCGTCCGCCGCGGGAAGAGCGGCCGAGCGAAGCGAGGCCGGGGTGGATGTCTCACGACGGCTGCTGACCCCCACCCGGCGCTCATTCGCTACGCTCATGCGTGCCGACCCTCCCCGCAAGGGGGAGGGTGATCGAGCGCGGAGACGATAACTCAATTCGATCCGAACATGAACTTGCCGTCGCCTTCGAGATACGGCCCGGTGCGCATGTAGAGCTGGCCGTTCTGGCCGATGAAGAACAGCGTGCCCTTGGGCACCTTCCTGGCGCCCTTCAACAGCGAGCCGGCATTGTTGGTGCCCATCGGGTAGGAGAACGTCTTGCCCTCCTTGTCATAGGCGTAGCCGGTATGGGGACTCAGTTCCCAGGGTGTCGGCCCCGCGGCCTGCGCCAGTGCGGACGTCGCTCCGCCAAGCAAAACCGCAACTGCAAGCACCGCAATCGAAAATCTCGTCATCGGTCGTCTCCGCAACATCCGTTTTTGAACAAATCACGAACGCCGTCGCGCCGTCAATGCGAGGCGCCGCCGCGCGGCATCATACCTCGCGCCTGACTTTGTGATTTCCCGCCGCACCCATCGCGACTATGTTCCCGTCTACGTTTAAAACCAATTCGACAAAAGCAGATCATGGGGATGATTCGAATGAACCACGTCGTGAGGATGGGCTTGCTGGCCGCGCTGTCGGCGCTCGCGTCGGTTTCGCTCGTGCGCGCCGAGGAGCTGTTCAAGCTCTCCAGCAGCCAGCGCATCGCCTGCAGCCGCGGGCTCGCCGCCGGCAAGCTCAGCACCGCGACCTGCAAGTCCTACACCTACGTCTTCAACACCAAAACCTCGGAATATTTCCGCTGTCAGGTGTCGCTGGCGCTGACGCGCGACAACAAGGAAGTGATCAACGTGCAGGCCGACGGCAGCTGCAGCAAGAAGGCGCGCATCTTCGACAACGATTCCAATTACACCTTCGACGTCACCGAGACCGAGCCGCCGAACACCAACTCGTTCTTCGGCAGCGGCGGCTATTCGATCTGGGCCGCCGACACCACGCAGCAGAAGGTGCGCGGCTGCATCACGATCTCCTCCGGCCTCGGCTCCGACGTCACCAAATGCCTGGACATGACCTTCCAGTGAGCTGACGAGCGCGGCGGGCGAGGGGAGGATTTGATGGACCGGCTCAAGGGCAAGGTTGCGATGGTGGTCGGCGCCGGCTCGATCGGCCCCGGCTGGGGCAACGGCAAGGCCACGGCAGTCACCTTCGCGCGCGAGGGCGCGCAGGTGTTCTGCGTCGATCGCAATGGCGCAGCCGCCGAGGAGACCCTCCAGATCATCGCGGGCGAGGGCGGGACGGCCACCGCATTCACCGCCGACGTCTCGAAGGCCGCCGAGGTCGAGGCGATGGTCGCGGCCTGCATGAAGGCCTATGGTCGCATCGACGTGCTCGACAACAATGTCGGCATTGCCGAGGTCGGCAGCGTGGTCGACGTCGCCGAGTCCGAATGGGACCGCGTCTTCGCGGTCAATCTCAAGAGCGCGTTTCTCGCCATGAAGCATGTGATTCCGATCATGGCCAGGCAGGGCGGCGGCTCGATCATCAACATCTCCTCGATCGCCTCGATCCGCCATGTCGGCATCTCCTATGTCAGCTACAATGCGTCGAAGGCAGCGATGAACCAGATGACGCGTTCGACCGCGGTCGAATTCGCATCCAAACATGTCCGCGTGAACGCGATCCTGCCCGGCCTGATGAAGACGCCGATGGTCGAGCATTCCGCCGGCCTCGCGCAGAGCTATGCCGGCGGCGACGTGCAGGCGATGTGGCGCGCCCGCGACGCACAGGTGCCGATGGGGCACATGGGTGATGGCTGGGACGTCGCCAACGCGGCGCTGTTTCTCGCTTCCGACGAGTCGAAATACGTCACCGGCATCGAACTCGTGGTCGACGGCGGCATCACCTGCAAATCTGGTCACTAGAGCTCGGGCCACTAAAGCGCCGTCATTGCCAGCGACGAAAGCCAGCATGACGCCTGTTACCGCCATCCGTGGCTGGGGATTCGTCGTGCTGCTGATGGCGGCGCTGCCGTACCGCGCCCTGGCCGCGGGCGCGGATACCGGCACCTTGCCGCCGGTCGATCCCGCCGCCTGCATGGCGGCAATCGCCGCCAGTGACGACGACAAGGTCACGGCCGATTGCGGCGCGCTGATCGACAATGAGAAGACCGCGAAGGCCGACCGCATCAAGGCGCTGGTCGCGCGCGCCGCCGTGTTCGCGCGCAAGGACCAGCTCGATCGCGCGATCGCGGATGACGGCGATGCGCTGCGGCTCGAGCCGCAGGCCGACGTCTACAACATCAGAGGCGAGCTGTGGTGGAAGAAGGGCGACCGCCCGAAGGCGCTGGCGGATTTCGCCGCGGCGATCAAGCTCAACCCGGATCATCCGACCGCGAAGGGCAATTACAAGCGGCTCGCGCAGGAGCTGGAGCGGCTCGGCGCGCTGATGGCGGTCGCAGGCAAGCCGGCCTTTAATTGTTCGACAGCAAAACGTCCGGTGGAGAAGGCGATCTGCGCCAGCCCCGATCTCGCCAATCTCGATCGCCAGATCAACGCGGTGAACAGCAAGGTGGTGCACGACGCCATGGCCGACAGCCCGCGCGCCGGCCGCGCGCTGCAGCAGCAGCAGGACGATTTCCTCGCCCGCCGCAACGCCGATTTCGGCAAGCCCGGTTACGACCTGCCGAAGGCGATGAGCGAGCGGCTGCAGCGGTTGCTGGAGATCGAGCGGTATTAGGCTTGTCCGTTAGCCCAAATGGGCAGCTGTTCCCGCTTGAATCGCCGCTGCCGTAGCGTGAATATGGCGTCCAAATAGACCCGTGCTCACCACGTCGTCATGGCCGGGCTTGTCCCGGCCATCCACGTCTTCCTTTTCTCGACGGAAGCAAAGACGTGGATGCCCGCGCCAAGCGCGGGCATGACGAAGTGGAAAGGGAGGACGCCATGAACATCCACGACAAAAGCCGGTATCACGAGGTCCACGCGCGTTCGCTGGCCGACCCCGAGGGTTTCTGGGCCGAGGCCGCGCGCGAGATCGACTGGATCGAGCCCGCGAAGAAGATCTTCGATCCCTCCGCCGGCGCTTACGGCCGCTGGTTCACCGGCGCCGTCGTCAACACCTGCTACAACGCGCTCGACCGCCATGTCGCGGGCGGACGCGCCGATCAGGTCGCGCTGATCCACAACTCCCCGCTCAACAACAACACGGTCACCAAATTCACCTATGCCGAGCTCTTGAGCGAGGTGCAGACGCTCGCCGCCGTGATGGCCGATTTCGGCGTCGGCAAGGGCGACCGCGTCATCCTCTATATGCCGATGGTGGCGGAGGCGGTCGTCGCGATGCTGGCCTGCGCGCGCATCGGCGCGGTGCATAGCGTGGTGTTCGGCGGTTTCGCCGCGAAGGAACTGGCGACCCGCATCGACGACGCCAGACCAAAACTGATCTTCTCGGCAAGCTGCGGGCTCGAGCCCGGCCGCATCGTGCACTACAAGCCGCTGCTCGATGAGGCGATCAGGCTCGCGAGCGCCAAACCGTCCGCCTGCATCATCCTGCAGCGGCCGCAACAGGCTTGCGATCTCGTCGCAGGCCGCGACCATGATTGGGCGGACCTGCGCCGCGCCGCGCTCGATGCGGGCAAGCGCGCGCCTTGCGTGCCGGTGCTTGCGACCGATCCGCTCTACATCCTCTACACCTCGGGGACGACCGGCATCCCCAAGGGCGTGGTGCGCGACAATGGCGGGCATCTCGTCGCCGTGAAATGGTCGATGTTCAATCTCTACGGCGTCAAGCCCGGCGAGATCTGGTGGTGCGGCTCCGACATCGGCTGGGTGGTCGGCCACAGCTACATCGTCTACGGCCCGCTGTTTCACGGCGCGACCTCGATCATGTACGAGGGCAAGCCGGTCGGCACGCCGGATGCCGGCGCGTTCTGGCGCGTGATCTCTGAGCACAAGGCGGTCGCCTTCTTCACCGCGCCGACCGCGTTCCGCGCCATCAAGAAGGAAGACCCCGACGGCAAGCTGATCCGCAAATACGATCTGTCGAAATTCCGCACGCTGTTCCTCGCCGGCGAGCGCGCCGATCCGCCGACGGTGGAATGGGCGGAGGCGCAGTTGAAGGTGCCGGTGATCGATCACTGGTGGCAGACCGAGACCGGCTGGTGCATCGCCGGCAATCCGATCGGCTTGGGCAGCTGCCGGTCAAGCACGGCTCGTCGACGGTGGCGATGCCCGGCTATCAGGTCGACGTGGTCGATGAGGCGGCGAAGCTGGTCGCGGCGGGCACCATGGGCTCGATCGTGATCAAGCTGCCGATGCCGCCGGCGTGTCTGCCGACGCTGTGGCAGCAGGACGAGCGTTTCCGCGAGGCTTACTTGCACGAATTTCCCGGCTACTACAAAACCTCCGACGCCGGCTACAAGGACGCGGACGGCTACATCTTCGTGATGGGCCGCACCGACGACATCATCAATGTCGCGGGCCACCGGCTCTCGACCGGCGGCATGGAGGAGATTCTCGCCTCGCATTCCGACGTCGCCGAATGCGCGGTGCTCGGCATCGCAGACAGCGTCAAGGGCGAGGTGCCCTGCGGCTTCCTGGTGCTGAAGGCGGGTGTCGCGCGCGACCCGGCGGATATCGAAAAAGAGGTTGTCGCGCTGGTGCGCGAGCGGCTCGGGCCGGTGGCGGCTTTCAAGCTTGCGATCATTGTGGCGCGGCTGCCGAAGACGCGCTCGGGGAAAATCCTGCGCGGCACCATCAAGAAGATCGCCGACGGCGAGCCGTGGACGATGCCGGCGACCATCGAGGACCCCAAGGTGCTGGACGAGATTGGCGAGGCGCTGAAGGGGAGGGTGTGAGGTTTTAAGGGTTTCCTGCCATCTTTTGGATGGATTGCCCGGTCAAGCCGCAGAATGACAGTTGGAACTGTCCCGAAGAAAGTGACCCCTCACCCGGTTGTCTCGCTTCGCTCGAAGCCACCCTCTCCCACAAGGGGAGAGGGTACGGAGACCGAAATTTGCGAAGACGTTTCGTTCAATATCCGCATCGCCCTGCTGCTCGCAGCACCGCTGCTTGCGGGCTGCCTCGAGCGCGGCGAGCCGCTGCCGATGTCGAATATCAAGACCGAGGACGACGACATGTATCTGCCGCGCCGGCGGCAAGAACGCGCCGGGCTCGCCCGACTATGTCTATTGCCGCCGGGATCGCGACGCCCAGCGCAACGCGGCGGTCGTGCGCGCCGACAAGAAACAGCATGACCTCGGCGAATACATGCTGAATAATCCGAGATGACGCATGATCCGGAAAAAGCCTGCCCCGCACGCGATGCGCGGTGTGTAGCGGTGCGCAAACAATGGAGGCCGCAATGAACGAGGACGTATTCAACGGCAGTCTGCGTAGATTCTTGAAGAAGGTCGGCATCACCTCGCAGCGCGAGATCGAGAAGGCGGTGCGCGACGCGGTCGCGGCCGGACGCCTCAAAGGCCACGAGAAGCTGCCGGCGAAAATCGTGCTCACCGTCGGCGGCGTCGGCCTTTCCCACGAGATCTCTGACGAGATCGAGCTGGGTTAGTTGCGGGGAAACCCTCTCCCGAAATGGGACAGACCGAAATGTGCTCGTAGCGCAGAGGGTTCGGACTCGCCTTGGACGATGGGGAACATGCGTATAGCGTTGTCAGGGATTCGCGCCGCGGAGTTGGGGCAATGAAGGCCTTGCTGGCTGCCTGCATCGCAGGAGCCATAGCATTCTCCGGCGTGATCTACCTGGTTGGCGGAAACACGCCAGGCGTGACCGTGCCGGACGTGATGCCGGTCGCAACGCCGGAAGTCGCTGTGAGCTTCGAGCCCGCGGTCCCCGGCCGCTTCCCGATGCCCGGCTTCCCGGATGATCGCGCATCGTTGGCGGAGCCCTCGCACTCGGATGCCGCGCCCGATGCCGGCGCCGGGAAGGCCGCTGGCCTGCGCTCGCCGCCGTGGGGCCGGAGCCACCTGCCGAACCTAAACAAGCAGCAGAGCCTGGCACGGTGCCGGCAGTGGTTTCCGGACCATCTGTCATGGCCAAGGCCGACAGCGGTGACGGCCCTGTCGAGACAAAGCCGGTGGACATACGGTCACCGTGATGCCGCGCAACTGGCGCCGACAAATTGCGATGCATCCGGCCGTGCCTCCAGCACGGAGCCGCAGGATTTCCGCTATCTCATTTGTTACGTCTGGTCCGAACTGCCGCCTGCCGAGAAGCCGGCGGCGACCGTCTTGCGTTCGTTCAAGGACATCCGGTCGGAACGCCGGTCGAGGAGATCAAGCGCGCGTCCGACGCATTCGGCCTCGACTTCACTTTCATGAAGGCGGTGGCCAAGGTCGAGTTCGGTTTCGATCCCAAGCAACGCACCGGGTCGTATATCGGGCTGTTCCAGTTGAGCAAATACGAGTTCGGCAAATTCGGCTCCGGAGACATTCTCAATCCCCGGGACAATGCCGTTGCGGAGCCGACAAGATCATCACTCAAGGTATCCTGTTCCAGTGGGTGACGGGCAGGAAGCCGGACTTGAACGAGATCTACCTGATCCATCAGCAGGGCTGGGAAGGCGCCGCCGAGCACATCAGCCAACCCGATCGCATCGCCTGGAAATCCATGTGCGCCACCAGCGAAGGCCGGGAGAAGGGCGAAAAATGGTGCCGGCGAGCGATCTGGGGCAACACCCTTCCGTCCGTCAAGGACGCGTGGAAGCCGGTGGAGAAGCTAACGTCGGAAGCGTTCGTCGGAATGTGGCGCGAGCGGGTTGCTCATTTCTATGCGAAATACATGGCCACCGGCACCGCGACCGCCAACGCCGAGCGGGCGAAGTAATGTGCGCTTTCTCCCGATGTGGCGGAAGTCTTAAAGCTATCTACGCGCGGCTTACAATTGCCGCGTCCTTGTCTGCGGGCTGCCTCCAAGCGTAAACGGCCGCTTCCGCCGATGAGGACCCACGACATATTTTTAGCGCGGCTCGCCCGACTCTGTCTATATGACCGCGCAGATGCTGCCCTATCGCTATTGCGCGGAGGCGCTGTGTTGTCTTCAGCAAAAGCAAGAAACGTATTGATGTTATTGACCGTAAAAGAATCCAACGTCGACTGTCCTAGATAGCCTTGATTGAAATCGGCGTGGATGGTTGACCGACCCGCTGTTGTAGCCAATGGCAACGAACACGAGCTGTTGGTTGGGAAGGGGTAGCGTTCCCGTTTGGATAATATATTTCTTCCAGACCCTTATGGAGTTCTGCCGATACACTTCGGCTAGACATATAGAAAAATCGAAAGACTGCCCAACTCTTATTCAGAAAATAAGGGAATTGGGATCGACGTCTTTGAAAAACTGAGAAATGTTCATATTGGAATATTCCGTATGCATGACAAAACTTGTTCGGATTACTTGACAGCCGACGCATACGCGGGATTGATCTGGGCCAGATCAATCAGAGCTGATGCCCAATCTAGAAAAACATCCTGGATCGGCCTTCCGGCCAAGTTTCGAGTTCAGCTCTATCGGCTGGCCGTGCGTTCCTTCCATCCGCAGCGTCTAGAGTATCGCCAACGCAATCCAAGAGGATGTCGGCAACCGGCTATCGGCGGGTGGCGGGTTGAAAACAAGCGCCCGACTAACGCAAATGTTCCTGAGACGGCGATTGCCGTCAGACAAACTCAAGCGTAAACTGGCGCGTTTTTTGGAGACTCTGCTCCGATAGGATGCGGCCGAATTGCTGCTTGAACCACGTCATGAACGTCGAGAATGTGCTGCTTTTTCAGCTGGACTGAAAAAAATACCGGCAATTTTTGGGGGCTTGCGCGCCGAGTACCTTCAGGAGTCCGCATTGTCAGAAGGGGTGCCGAGGCCTTTATCCAGCAAAATCTTCAGCGTTAGTCCAAGAAGATCCATTTTCTGCTCCACGCGGCTCGTTGATATGGGACTGTAGCGTCACTCGACCGAAGCAACACGGCGAGCGCGCAGGCTATGGAAATCCCCACTCCGAATACGTTCGCTCTAACAGCCCACGCCTTCGTTCGGGGGGAAGGAACAGGCCTGACGGCACCCGCATCAAAATAGGTCTTAAGCATACAACTTATCATATTGCGGCCGCTTTTTTCAACCGCAAGGGGCGTCAGACTGAATTTGCAAAAATACCCCCTCTCCTACACACAGGAAGGGGGTCGGGGGAGTGGGGCGCGCCCGGAAGCGATACGCCCGCGCCACGAAGGGCAAATACACCAAAAAACGCGCCGCCTGTTTTGCCCGACGAGTCAAGCTTATCACGCAAAAATATATCTCTTTCCGTAAATCGGAAACAAGCCTATATCCCTGTCATCCCGCCTCGACACGAGGGACGTTAGGCCTATCGTCACCAGACGTGAGGCGGGTCGCGATGGACGCGGTCGTGCCGCAAGACGTGCGGTAGGGTCGCGTACGGTCAAGCCGTGTGGTCCCGTCCCCTCGACGCTGGGGTGAGAGTGAATGGGAATGATCCATTCGCGACGGAGGCTAACAAGCCCGATACTCCGAGGAGAGCACGG
>CAVSYJ010000010.1:0-547421 GCA_963732085.1 uncultured Alphaproteobacteria bacterium
GACCGGATGATAGGTCGTCTCCGCTGTGCGCGTGACGAAGTCGAGCAACTCTTCGTCCGAATGCACCCCCGGACCCGGCGCAAGCTCCTCGGCCCCGAGCCAGGCCAGGTCCGGCGCAGCGACCAGCCGCCGGACGATCCGCATACTTGCGAGCACACAATCGCGGTCAACGCGCTCTGCCAGAAAGTTGAAGCGGATCGACGGGTGTTTGCGCGGATCCGGCGCGTTGATATGCACGCTGCCCTTGCTTTCCGGGCGCAGCTGATGCGTGATCATGGTCATTCCGGACTCCTTGGCCAGCTTCACGTTCGGCGTCGACAGGAAGGGCTGCATCGTGAACATGGCGTCCGGGCTGTCGAGGCCTTCGCGCGTCCTGAAGAAGGCACGCATCGGAGACGCCGGGTGGCTCAGGAACCCTTTTCGCGTCGTCATGTAGAGTAGCCCGTGCCACAGCGCCCCATAGCCGCGTGCGCGCTCGTTGAAGGTGACCCCATGCCGTCCGACGCGCCATTTCATCCGCGGCGCCCAGTGGTCCCGCAGGTTCTCGCCCACGCCTGGCAGATCGTGGCGAACCTCGATGCCGAGGCCCTTGAGGCGCGGCCCCTGGCCGATGCCGGAAAGCTCCAGCAGTTGCGGTGATGCGATCGAGCCGGCCGCGACGATGACTTCGCGTGCAGCACGGGCCTCGCGTTTTGAGCTGCGGCTGGAGTATCGCACACCTGTGCAGCGACGGCCTTCGAACACCAGACTTTCCACCATCGCATCCGTTTCGATGGTGAGGTTTGCTCTTTTCCGCGCCGGGTCGAGATAGCACTTCGCCGTGCTCATGCGCCGGCCGCCACTGATCGAGGCCTGCGTCATGGCGATGCCGTCCTGATCGAGGCCGTTGTAGTCGTGCGTTCGCTTGATCCCGATGGATTCGGCGGCGGCGAAGAAGCTGTCATAGAGGCGACCGCTCTCGTCGCTGTCGGTGATCTTCAGAGGCCCCGCACGACCCCCGAATCTCGTTGGCACCGCCGGCGTAGCTTTCCATGCTCCTGAAGATCGGCAGCACGTCCTGGTAGCTCCAGCCACGGTTGCCGAGCTGTGCCCAATGATCGTAGTCCTGCCGCTGCCCGCGGACCCATACCATCCCGTTGATGGCACTCGAGCCACCGAGCATGCGCCCGCGTGGGACGGGGATTGCTCGCCCTCCCGTATTGTCCTGGGGTTCAGAGGCGTACAGCCAATTCACGCCGGGGCGATTGATGAAGCGCGCGAAGCTGATCGGTACTTGCGACAGCCGATGCGTCTTGCCTCCTGCCTCCAGCAGCAGAACGCGAAAACGGCCGTTCTCTGTGAGGCGGTTGGCGAGCGCCGCGCCCGCCGATCCGGCGCCAACGATGATGAAATCGACGGTGCGTTGGTCCATAGCAGCAAGTCCTCCGATCGTTTCCGCCGCGACTTGCGCCAACGACACCATCGAGGACGCCGGTTGTCGAGAGGGGAATTACCAATTGTCGACATGGGCCTATGCTCAAACATGATCGGCCGGTGGTGGGCTGCGTCGGCTCGGCGGTGTAATAGAAATGTGAGGTTATCGTGTTGCTCCGGAGGGCTTATGATGGTCGAGCGTATTCTAGTGGTGGGTCCGAAGGACTGTCTGGCGATGGTCGACGACCTCGCGCCGAAAGGCTTCGAGATCATAAAGGCTCCCTCCAATTCTCCGGAGGCCATTTCGGCACTGCCTGGCGCGCACTATCTTGTGGGTTTCGTACAACAGATGGTGTCGGAGCAGCTCTATAAGGCCGCGCCCCATCTGAGGCTCGTGCAATGTTTGTCTGCCGGCTACGATCAGGCCGATCTCGTCGCGGCCCGCCGGAGCAAAATTCCGTTGTGTAACAACGGCGGCGCCAATTCCGTCGCCGTTTCAGAGCACGCGCTGCTATTGATGCTCTCGGTTTCGCGGCGGCTCATTAGGCAGCATGCCAACGTCACAGCGGGCCGCTGGCACGGAAATGCTCCGCCGACCGTCCATGAACTGCGCAGCAAAGTCTTGGGCATCGTGGGGCTCGGCACTATCGGAAAGAAGGTGGCGCGCCTGGCGCAGGCCTTCGGCATGACTGTGCACTACTACGACATTGCACGATTGAAGGAAGATCAGGAAGACACGCTTGGCGTGCGCTTCCGCCTTTTGCCCGAAATCCTGCGCCATTCTGACATTCTCTCGCTGCATGTACCTCTGAACGACTCGACACGCCACCTGATTGGCGCCGGGGAACTCGCGTTGATGAAGAAGTCTGCGATCATCATAAACACCTCGCGTGGACCCGTAATCGACGAGCAGGCGATGACAGCTGCTTTGAGTGCTGGCGATCTGTTCGGCGCCGGCCTCGACGTATTCGACGAGGAGCCAACGCCGGCCCACAACCCGCTGCTCAAGCTCGACAATGTAGTCCTCACGGCGCATCTCGCCGGACCGACGTTCGAGAGTAATATTACGCGGCTGCGCAACGGCTTTGACAATGTCCAGAGAGTCGCGCGCGGCGAGCCAGCCCTTTGGGTGGTCCCGGAGCTTCTCTAGATACCATTGCTATGAGAAATGACGGAGAACGCTCGGGGAAACTGATCGATGCGTCACTCGGTTCAGGTCAGCTAAGGGTCAAAACCGGAAGTCCGCCCGCTTGAACGGCACGTCCGTTCTACCCTCAATAGCGGACTTCGTCGGACCGCCTAGCCATGTTTGCTTCGTGCCAAAACCAGACATTTGCGGCGCAAAATGTCATGTCTGCGTTACCCCGAAAGTAAGCCTTGCAGTCCGGAGACCCATAAATGCCGCATTGTACATCGGCCAGCACCAAATCGACACAAAGTAGGCTTTCGCCGATTTCCTCAACCAGAAATGGCGTTCATCGAAAAGCACGGCGGCCGTTATCTCACCAAAGCCGGCACCCATGAGATGCTCGAAGGCCAACGGCCAATTCGCGTCGGCGTTGTCGAATTTCCCAGCAACCAGGCCATCAAGGATTGGTACAACGATCCCGGATAACGGCCGCTAGTCGCCAAGCGGCATGCGGCGGCTCGCAGCGTCATGATTGCGATAGAGAACCAGTGAAGCCTCGACTTCAGCAAGGCCGCGTTGACATGCTTCTCCCCCGGAAACCGACTTTAGCCGGCGGACACGTCACGTCGGCTAACGGCCAACAGCGGTCATGAGCAGTCAGGGAACGGTTCATGTGTTGGTTCGCCGCGAATTGACGTGCGACGAACTAGGCCCTACCTGATTTTCACGGGTCAGGGCTCAGTCACGTGGAAGAAGCGCTCCTCTGCCAGTCTCCTCGTCAATGCGCGTAGGCGGGTCGTCTGTACGTCGGTATCGATACCGCGCCCGCGAGCAAGGCGTTCGGCGACGACCGCGGTCACATCCGCCTGAGTAAGACGGTCGAACAGCAAGAAAGGCTTCTTCGGGTCTATCATCTCATCGACGGCCACAAGCGCATTTTTGACCTGGGCCATGCAGTCGTCAATCCACGGTTGATACAGTTTCTCGGACGGGCGCCGGTTACGCTCGTAGGCAGCGTGAAGACACTTCTCGCCCGCTCCCATCATCATCGCAGCGACCTTCAACACGGCGCGCCGATCGGAGCCGCCGCGTGGTGTCAGCGGCTGATCGTGACCGTAGACTTCATCGAGATGATCGATGATTGCGTTGCTATCGATCAACGTTTCGCCGCTATCGATACCAGCGCGGGATGCGGCCGAGCGGATTGCTGGCCCGCACCTCAGCGCGGTTGTCGAAGCCGGAGAGTGCGTGCTGCTCAAAGGGCACACCATAAATATTGAGAGTGATCGCGACACGTCGCGTAAATGGTGAGCGGTTCACCCCGATCAGCAGCATTCTAACTCCACATCTGTGGATTGGAGGAAGCCGATCGCGCCCATAATTTACGGATGCCTATGCGGTAGGGCAATAACTCCCTTTAGCCCTAGAGGGCGATTTCCGCTCAAGGTCAACAGCGGCCCTTGTCGGCAAGTCTAATGCACGTCCGCTATACCCCCGAGACCGGACTAGCGGGCGCCTTTTGCTGACGTCAGCTAGGGGCCAAAAGCTGCTCCGACACCCGGTGGTGCGGAGTACGACCCGTGTACGCCCTCGGGATAACCATCTTGTAGCCAGCTGGTGGATTACTAAGATTGCGCGGGGAGTAACTGTCAGGGTTACGTCATGTGGACACGACGAGAGACGGTCACGGCCGCGATGGCCACGTTCGCCACTGTTTGGACGCGGGGCTCGAGCAGGAGCACAAATGTCGCCAGCCGTCGGTACGTTGGCCCCAACTGGAAAACTGCGCGCCGCCCTGATCGCCTCCAATCCCGTTCTGATGTCGGCGCTTCGGTAAGGGTGTTGCCGCCACGACACGACGGGCAAAACACCTGCTGATTTCAGAAGCGTGTCAAGCCCTCCGCGCAAAAATAAATCTATTTGCGAAAACCAGAAACACTCCTATATTCCCTCCCATCCCGCGCCGACTACGGAGGGCGTTTCGCGAACGCCACGAGACGTGGTGCGGGGAGCGATGGACGCAAAGGGTACGCAGGCGATGCGTATCCGGCGCGTACGGCCAAGCCGCGTGGTCCTGGTCCCCCGACGCTGGGATCAAGTCTGATGAGATGATCCATACGACGACAGAGGCTAGAAAGCCCGGTACCCCGGGGAGAGCGCGGAGTAAGCCGTAAAGCCATTGCGCAGGGAGTGCCGTGCGATTTCGGCCCTGCCTGACGACTTGTGGGCATTTTTCTTTTCAGCCCACGAGGATTGCGGGTGCGGTTGAGCGCCCGGTACTCCCTGCGCCCTCTGACTTCAGAGGGACACCGAATTGCAAGACCCGGACGCGAAATCGCGCCGCGGGAATGCGGCTTCATGTCTTCTCTCGTCATTGCGAGCGCAGCGAAGCAATCCAGCTATTTCCGCGGAGCGACGAAGCAATCCATCAGGCTTCACACAGCGGACTAGGTGGATCGCTTCGCTTCGCTCGCAATGACGACGTTAGGCTGTTTGACATGTTGAATCAGAAAACGCACCGCATCGACCTATCCCCGCGTCGTCAGCGGGCGCGCGATGACCGGCGCCGTGACGACCGGCGGATTGGCGGTCTGCGCTGCAAGCTCGTTGATCAGGCGATCGGCGTCGGCGGCGATGTTGTCGGGCGCCTGCAGCACCAGGCGCTCCAGCGCCCAGCGATAGGACGACACGCGCCGCTCCAGGCATTGCTGCACCCACTGCACGATCAGCGAATTCTCCTGCATGCGCGCGACCGCGTCGGCGCGCTCGCGCGGCGACAATTCGGTGATGTATTTCAGGCTGGCGTCGCGCTTCTTGTCGAGGTCGATGACCTTGATCGCGCTGGCGTAGAACGGCTCGAAGCGGGTGATGTCGCCGCGCACGTCATCGATCAGTTGCGAATAGCGCGAGGTGTGCGAGCGATGCGGCTCGTCGATCAGCATCCGCCCATAGGCGGTGCGGTCGAAGACCGGCGTCTGGCGCCAGGGCGAAGCCATCGGCAGATAGTCACCGAATACGCTCTTCCAGGCCGGGCGCGAATGTGGCGGCTCGATCAGGGGAAAAGCGAGATCGCGAAGCTGACGTTCGTTGTCGGTGAGCTGGAATTGCGATGGACGCAGCGCGACGCTCGAGGTGGCCTCCAGGCCGAGCCAGCGATGCATGTCATCGCTGCGGAAATCCTCGCGGGTGCGGCCGAAATCGCCGCCGCTGCATGCCCCGAGCGTCAGCGCGAGCGCGGTCAGGAGGACCGGCGACAAATACCGGATCGGCGGAAACGTCTCCGGCATGACGCGAGGCCTCTGTTGTCTGTTGTCAGCGGCGCCGGCGACGACCGCCCGAGGCGGCGCCCTCTTCCGGCCCGCCGCCGTCGCTGGCTTCGTCGCCCTCGCGCTCGATGCGGACGACGGGAAGGATCAGGACGGTCCCCGTGCTAGCCCTCAGGCGCGCCGATCATGCTCGAGCCCAGCCGCCGCGAAGCCGCATCCGCCGGAAATTCAATGATGGTCCCCATGCCCATTCTCTCTGGTTGTCGCCGCGCAGGATGCGGCGACACATGAATTAAGATCAGCACGTGGTTAACGGGGTCTTAATGCGAGGCGGGAGACCGTGCTAATACGGCACGCGTTGCGGCGCGGCCTCACATCTTCACAAATCGTTTTCCTTAACGCGGCGTTAAAGCCTGCGGGGATAGGTTTGACGCGGACATTTTCCGACGTTTCGCGTAGCCTGACATGACCGCATCACCGCTATTTCCCGGCTTCGACGGGCTGATGACGCTCTCTCGCCGCGAGGGGGTCGACATCAGGCCGACGCTGTTGCGCGTGCTGACCGATCTCTATGTGCAGGCGGCGAGGCATTCGTCCGACGAGCAGCGCCAGTTCGTCGAGCTGACGTCGCGCCTGATCGACCAGGTCGATGACGCCACCCGCGCGGCCGTGCGCGCGCGGCTTGCGATCTATCCCGACGCGCCGCTCGAAATCCTCTACAAGCTCGGCCTGAGGCCCGCGCAGGCCGATCGCGCCGATGCCCAAGGCGAAGGAAATTCCCGCGCCGCCATCGGCGCCATCGCCGCCAAAGCCGTTGACGGAAGCCGAGATGCGGATGGCGTCGAGCCTGTCGATGCAGCCGACCGATGCGGCGGAAATCTGCGAGATGTTCGAGCGCGCCAACTCCAGCGAGCGCGCAGAGATCCTGCATAATCTCGCCGAAAGCCCGCTCAAGGCCTCGCCGCGGGTTCCGCACCGGCGCGCGGCGCGTTCGATCGCCGCGCTGGAGATGGCGGCATTCGTCACCGATATCGAGAATTTCACCCGCGAGCTCTCGGAGACGCTGATCCTGCCTGCCGGGATCGCAACGGAGGTCGTGAGCGACGCCGGCGGCGAGCCGCTCGCTTTCGCCATGCGCGCGCTCGATATGCCGGGGCCGACCTTCCAACGCGTGCTGTTGTTCCTCAAGCCCGAGATCGGCAATTCCGTTCACACGTCTATCGCCTGGCGCGGCTCTATGAACGGCTCAGCGAGCGCGCTGCGCTCGTGATGCTCGCGGCCTGGCGCGGCTCGACCATGGCAGGCCGCCCGCGCCAAGTACCGCCCGGCACTCTACGACGACGAGCGGCAGCGCGCGCGCGTTGCGCCTGCCGAGAGGCGGCCCATCGTGCAGCCGGGCTCCGCGCCGGCGGTGCGCACCGGCACGGACGATTCAAGCCGCTAACTATTTCGCTGCTGCCGCGCCAGATCGAGGAAATGCCGGCCGGCCCTGTCTTCGGTCTCGACGATCCAGACGTCGGGATCGAAGCGGATCTCCTTTGCAAGCCGCTCCTCCACCGACTGCTCAGGAACAGGTTGCGGCGTCGTCGGCATGAACAAGCGCTCGATCGGCCGGCTGTCGTCATAGACGGTCTGCGGCGCAGGCACGTAGAGCATCGCGTTGCCGTCAAGCGTGGCGACCTTGACGAACACCGCACCCGCCTCCTCCGCGCCGCGCCGGCGCACCGCGCCGAACACGCCCGCGGTCTGGCAGCGGCGCAAATAAGCCGCGACCCATATGGCTGATTTCAATCGCATGAGGGACCATAGGCCAGCGCACAAGCGAGCGCCAGCCGGGCGAGTTCGCGAAACTAGGGCGTGTACTCATAAATCCCGATCAAACCAAACAGGCTGTCCGCTCTGCCCTCAGGAGCGGACATCGTCAGTTCGCCTCAGCATGTCCGAAGAGCGCCACAGGCGGACATCAGTCAGTAGATGTGGGCCCAACGCCCGGAAGCGGAAGGAGCAACCTGCTCACCGATCGCATGCCATCGCATTGCCTCAAGCGAAATTCACCGGGTGGGTTCTCGCCCCGCGAACCACAGTTTCGGATCGGCCGCCCGCACGCGCGCTTCCGGCAGGCCGAGCTCGCGGCGGACGATGTTGGTGCCCTCGACCAGCGCCACGCATTTGTAGAACGCGATCCGGCGCGACAGCCCCTCGCGGCCAAAACCGCAATCGGTTGAGATGACGAGCTGCTCCTTGGGGATGAATTCCAGCGCCTTGCGGATCAGCGCTGCGACGTGTTCGGCCGGCTCGACCACGGTGTTGCAATGGTTGACGACGCCGATGCCGATCTTCTTGTCGGTCTTGATGTGCTTGAACAGATGCAGGTCCTTGCCGTCCGAACTGGCGCATTCCAGCGTCAGCACGTCGCAATTGAGTTGCAACAGATGCGGCAGCGCGCGGTCGTAGCTCGGCACTTCCCAGTGCACGCGTTGCTGGTTCGGATTGCCCCAGCAGGTGTGCACCCAGATTTCGGCGTTCACCCCGGTGAGCTGGCGATTGAAGGCCTCGGTGAGAAACGCAAGATCGGCATCCGTGCAGTCCGGCTGCTGGGCGCGCATATGGTGCGGCGGTTCCTCGACCTGGATCAACGGGCAGCCGGCGGCCGCCATGTCGCGGAGCTCCGCGTTCATGATGTCGCAGAGATCCAGGATCATCGTCTTGTCGTCGTCATAGAACTCGTTCCACAGCATCGAGGCCAGCGCAGGCGCGCAGATGGCGCCGAATTTCACCGGTCGGTCCGTCACGCGCTGAGCGACCTGCCAGAGCGCCGCGTATTCCAGCGGCCCGCGCGTCAGCCTCTCAGTGACGATGCCGGGCTGATAGGCCTCCTGCACTTCCCACAATATCTTGCCGGGCCGCAGACCGTGCCGCGACATCCAGCCCCGCGAGGTGTCTCGGTGGCCGCAGACGCCACCGAGTCGTTCAATGGGATAGAAGAACCAGGACTTGCCGCCCACCGTCAGATCGAAGCGGCTGTCGCCGTCCGTCACGATATCGAGCCCTGCCGCTTCCTGTTCGGCAATGATGCTGGCGACCGCGTCAAGGTATTGTTCGCGGAACAGGGAATCGCCGAGCGCGGACTTGAAGGAGCGGCCGGCCAAGCTGCGGTCAAACCAAAGCGGTCGCGGGTAGGAGCCGGTTTTATGCATCTGGCCGCAGGTGCTGCCGCGTTGCCAGGCATGTCGCGGCTCGCATGGGCGCAAACTTATCCGGCGCGTCCAGTGCGCATCATCGTTGGCTTTCCGGCCGGCAATGCATCCGACATCATCGTGCGCCTTATGGCGCAATCGCTGTCTGAGCGGCTAGGACAGCAATTCGTCGTTGAGAACCGACCGGGCGCCGGCGGCAGTATTGGCACGGAAGTCGTCGTGAAAGCCCCGCCAGACGGCTACACGCTCCTCATGGAAGTCGTGACTGCGAATGTTGTCAACGCGATGTTTTACGCAAATCTCAATTACAATTTTACACGCGACATCGCGCCGGTCGCGAGCATTGTCCGTGGCCCCTTTGTCATGGTGGTAAATCCATCGGTTCCAGCCAAGACCCTTTCAGAGTTCATTGCCTATGCAAAGGCGAATCCGGGTAAAATTAATATGGCCTCGGCCGGTAACGGGACCACGACCCATCTCTTCGGCGAACTGTTCAAGTTAATGGCAGGCGTCGACTTGCTTCACGTTCCGTATCGCGGCAGCTTTCTGCCCGACCTGCTCGGCGGACAGGTGCAGGTCGTCTTTGGCCCAATTTCTCAGTTTGTCGAGCTTATCCGAACTGGCAAACTGCGCGCCCTTGCGGTCACCACCGCGACGCGCCAGGCGCTTCTACCGGATATCCCGACAGTGGGTGAATTCGTATCGGGTTACGAGGCGAGCGCTTGGTATGGGATCGGCGCGCCCAAAAACACACCCACCGAGATCATCGACAGGCTTAACAACGAGGCAAACGCGGCTCTCTCCGATCCCAAGATGATAGCAAGGCTGGCCGACATAGGCGTCATGCCAATGCCGATGACGCCCGTCGAGTTCGGCAAGCTCATCACCGATGAGACGGAAAAGTGGGGCAAGGTGGTCCGGGCAACCAACATCAAGGCGGAGTGAGGCAATCTCACCGACCGACGTTCCAGAACGTTCCGTTGCCAACCGTGCCTGCCAATGTCGCAAATGGGTCCAAAAGGCGACATCCCGGAGTAGCTCGCGGAAGTCTGCTTCGCCCTAGAAGCGGACATCGCACATTTATGAGTACACGCCCTAGTCGATCGCGTGACCGGTGACGATCGTCAGTTCCGTCACCAGACGGTCCGACATCTGGCCGGTCACCGGCATGCGCCGTTCGCGCTCGAACTTCTGGATCGCGGCTTGCGTGTCCGCGCCGATCGTGCCGGTCGCCCGCAACTGGCCATAGCCGTTCTCGCTCAGTGCGCGCTGCACCGCCGCCACGCGACGCGAGCCGGTGATCTGGACCGGTGCCGACGGAATCGGCGCCGGCGGGCGCACGACATTGGCCGGCGACGGCGCTGGCACCATCGGCGACGATGACAGCGGCGCGCTTGCGGTTGCCTTGATGATATTGCCGAGCGGATCGTTGGCCCGCGGCTCGATCAGCCGGGGTTCGGCTGAACTGTTCGGCAAGTTTTGGTTCGGCAAGCCGCGGCTCCGAGCGGCGGCATCAGCTTCTACGGGGCGCGGGCGCGGCAGCGGGCTCGAGGCACCGAGATGGACCGCCGTACCGAACATCGGCGACGGATGCTGGCCGGTCTGCAGAAACAGCGCATTGGCGACGATGGCGCTGACAGGCCGCAAAAGCAAGCAGGCCCGCGACCATGTCCTTCGGACTGTGCAACAGCATGCGCATGCGCAAGACCGCGCCCGGTCTCACCGTTGCAGCAGCGCCACTGCGCCGGCGGCGCGGCGTCGCGTCATCGTCTCTGGTCTTTCTAGGCACTTCTCTTCACCTGAACTGTCTGTTCCTGCGGTCCGGGTCGTGTCACGGGCGTAAGCGTCGCAATGTTGCTGACCGGCTGCGCGCTTCGGGCTTGCTGTAAGCGAGCGGCAGCGCGACCGTGACGGTCGTGCCCTCGCCGATCCTTGCTATGCACGCTGATGTCGCCGCCATGCAGGCCGACCAGGCTTTTGACGATCGACAGGCCGAGGCCCGTGCCCTCATGACGACGCTGATAGGTCTTGCCGGCCTGGAAGAAGGGATCGCCGATCCGCTTGAGATCGTCCGGCGCAATGCCGACGCCATTGTCGCTGACGCGCAGCACGAAGCGCGGACCTTCGATCTGGCGGCAACCGTCACCTTGCCGCCACGCTCGGTGAACTTGACCGCGTTGGAGACGAGATTGATGACGATCTGCTTGAATGCGCGCGGGTCGCCGGTGATGACGGGCAGGTCGAGCGGCGCGTCGGTCGCAAGCTCGATGCCGTTCTCGCGCGCCTTCAGCGCCAGCAGGTTGCAGCAATTGATCAACGCGGCGCGCGGCGCGAAAGGCTCCGGCGCGATTTCGAAATTGCCGGACTCCATCTTCGACATGTCGAGGATGCCGTTGACGACCGACAGCAGATGCTGGCCGGAATCGTTGATCAGCTGCGCATACTCCTTGCGCCGCGCCGCATCCAGCATCAGCAGATCTTCCTGCACGATCATCTCGGAGAAGCCGATGATCGCATTGAGCGGCGTGCGCAGCTCATGGCTCATGGTGGCGAGGAAGCGGGTCTTGGCGGCATCGGCGGCTTCCGCGGCGCTGCGTGCGAGATCGAGCGCCTGCTCCTGCATCTTGCGATCGGTGACGTCGCGCATGACGGCGACGACCTCGGCTTCGGCCGCCGGCACCTGCTCCAGCGGGCGGCAGCGCATCTCGACCCAGATGAAATCGACCTGTCCACTGCTCGCACCCATGCGCGGCAGGTCGCGGCGCAAGCCGGAACTCGACGCTGCGCGCCTCGCCGTCGCGCGCCACGTCCGACAGCGCGGTGAGATAGGCCGGCCGGTCTGCGACATGGACGCGGTCGAACAGGCCGTGGCCGATGCAGCCGCGCGGTCGGCGTGCCCAGCATCGCCTCGGCGGCGGGCGAGATGAATTGCACCGCGCCGTTGCGGCCATGGCGCGAGATCACGTCACTCATATTGCGCGCGAGCAATCGGTAGCGGTCTTCTTCCGATGTCAGCAGCGAAACCGTGGTCCGCGCCAGCGCCTCGGTGCTGAAGGCAAGGCCGGCGGCATAGAGGGTCGCCGACGCCAGGCCGAACGCCATGAGCATGCCGCGCGAAGCCGTGCTCGCATCGGCCGGGGCAAGCACGCCGAGATGGCCGCAGAGGATCAGAAGCGCCGCACAGGAGAGCGCCAGCGCGGAGGCGAACGCGACCACGCGGCGCGACGCCGACAGTGCCGCCTCGAGGGGAATGACCACGAGCCAGATCGCGGCGAAGGAATTGGATGCCGCCGGTCGAGATCGCGACCGCCATCACGAGGCCCGCGAGCGCCAGCGACGACAGCACATGCGCGCTCTCATAGCGGCCGGTGCGCGACAGGAACCAGGATACGAGGATCGGCGCGACCAGCCAGGCGAAGGCACCGACTTCGAGTGCGCTCGGCGCACCGCGGAACGCCAGGTAGAGCGGAAATACTGCAAAGGCCGCGAGGCTGCCGAGCAGCCGCGGCGCCATGAAGGCGCGATGCCGCGCGCGCGTCAGCGCGTCGTAGCACGCCGACGGATGCAGCAGCGCATCGAGACTATCGCGGATGATACTCAACACAGTCACGGCTATTCGCGCTTCGGCTTGCGTCGGATAAGACGCGCCGGAACGCCCCCTTGTCATCAGTCACCGTGTCAGAGCGACATTAAACGAACGCTAAGGCGATCGCGGGAGTGGCAAAACACCTGATTTACGCGAGGTTTTGCCGCAATCGACCGCAATGCATTCGGCGCGGATGGTGAACGGCGGGTTTCGACAGGCACGCCCTTATGGTTTCGAAATGGTGGATGCCCCCGCAGAACTCCGCGCAAGCTCGTCAATCGAAAATTTACGAGAGAATCGGATCGGCTGATTCTTTCGCAAATTTTCGGCGAATTAAGTCAAGGCAAACACTTCCGATTTATCGAGGACTGTTAGCCGGACCACTAGTGGAGCGGATTTGACGTTCGCTAACCCATCGGCCGAGTATTCGTAGGCGAACGTCAAATCCAAAGCTCCACTAGAATCAATATCTTCTAGTGGTTCTTTGATTCCAACATTCGCAAAAGTGTTCGCCCCAATGGGGTGCGAATGTTGAAATCGAACCACTAGTACGACGGGAACTCTTCCGATGTTTTTCGTGCTGCGCTTGGCATTCTGGCTCGGGCTCGTGCTCGTGCTGCTGCCGCGCGACAAGACGCCCGACTCGGAAAAGCTTCCGCAGCTCAGCGTGTCCGACGCGGTGCAGGCGGCGACCGCGGCCGTGTCCGACATGAGCCAGTTCTGCAAGCGCCAGCCGGCGGCCTGCGAGGTCGGCGGCCAGGCCGCAACCGTGATCGGCGTGCGCGCGCAGGACGGCGCCCGCAAGGTCTACCAGTCGATCACCGACAAGAAGCCGGCCGAGGCCGCAAAGGACAGTCCGGTCGCAAAGGACAATGCGAAGGACAAGAAGGCGCCCGATCATACCGGCTCGATCGGCGTCGCCGACAATGCCGAGCCCGACGCCGCCGGAGATGGCGCCGCGCGATACGCTCTCGGGCGACGACCTCGCGGTGGAATGGCGCGGCGGCGCGCCGTAGCCTGTTTTTGGGCACGATCTTTTCGGAAAACCGCTTCACACTTTTCCGGATCATGCCCGCCATCAAGTCAGTTCCGGAACTCGCTTTCGGCTGCTTCCAACCTTATATAGGGGTGGAGACGGAACACGGACCATCATGACCACCATCGACGAGATCAGGGACAATTTTGCGCTGCTGGAGGAGTGGGACGACCGCTACCGCTATGTGATCGAGCTCGGCCGCATGCTGGAGCCGATGCCGGAGGCCGAGCACTCCGCCACCAACAAGGTGCAGGGCTGCGTCAGCCAGGTCTGGTTGTCGAAGACGCTCGACCGCGGCGGCAAGGAGCCGATCCTGAAATATCTCGGCGACAGTGACGCGCATATCGTACGCGGGCTGATCGCGATCCTGCTCACGCTTTATTCCGGCCGCACACCGCAGGAAATCCTGTCGACCGACGCCATCGATGTGTTCGACGAGTTCGGCTTCCGCGATCATCTGACGCCGCAGCGCTCCAACGGCCTGCGCGCCATGGTCGAGCGCATCCGCGCGGATGCGCGCGCGGCGCTGGCGACGGCGAGCTGAGAGCCGTCATTGCGAGGAGCGTAGCCCGGGTGAGCGAAGCGACACCCGGGTGACCCGCATATCGCTGCGCTCATGCGGGCTACGCGCTTCGCTTCGCTCGCGATGACGATAGACTACTTCCGCTTCCGCCGCTGCTGGCCGAGACCCATCTTCTTCGCAAGCTGCGAGCGCGCCACCGCATAGTTTGGCGCGACCATGGGATAGTCGGCCGGCAGGCCCCATTTGTCGCGGTATTGCTCCGGCGTCATGTTGTACTGCGTGCGCAAATGGCGCTTCAGCGACTTGAAGCGTTTGCCGTCCTCGAGACACACCAGATAATCCGGGTTGATCGACTTCTTCAGCGACACCGCAGGCTTTGCCGGCTCGGCCGGCGCTTCGCTGCGTCCGCTCGAGACGCGCACCAGGGCCGTATGGACCTGGCTGATCAGGTTCGGGATTTCGGAGGCGGGCGTCGGATTGTTGGAGAGATAGGCGGAGACGATATTCGCGGTCAGATCGATATAGCCCTTGCCAGTGCCGTCGGTCATGACGT
This sequence comes from uncultured Alphaproteobacteria bacterium, assembly GCA_963732085.1. Lineage (GTDB taxonomy): Bacteria > Pseudomonadota > Alphaproteobacteria > Rhizobiales > Xanthobacteraceae > Bradyrhizobium. The sequence continues at coordinate 14,704 of CAVSYJ010000010.1, forward strand.
CAAACCTCTCAACAATATCGGGATACGCCAATACGCTGGCATGACCTATATAAACTAGGGATTACTGGCAATATCACAAGAACAATGATGTATTCCAGCCAGTCCCCGGAGTATCACGGACGCCGGTCGATATGGGCCGTCAATTCGTCGAGCGATGCAAAGCGCATCAGCCCTTCCGGCATCTGCGCCTCGATCGAACCGTCGGAATAGAGCGAATAGGCCATGCCGTCGACCACGCCCGACTTGAGCACGGTGACCCCCGGCTGCGCCTCGCCCGGCGGCGACGGTGGCGCGCTACGCTCGGGTGCGGCGCTCGCGTTGACTTCGGGCGCAGCCGGCGGCGTGCGCGCGCCGCGGCGCGGCGGCGGAATGTCGCCGTTGCGGCTGCCGCCACGGTCGACCTTCGGCCAGGCATCTTCGAAACTGGCGGGCGGCTGTTCCGCTCCCTCCCCGCCCGGCGCGCGCTCCTTGCGTATGCTGGACGAGAACAGCAAATTCCGCTTCGGCCTTGCCGGCGGCGCAGCCTCGCTCGCTTCGACCTCCGGCGGCGGCGCGTCGCGTGGCGGGATGTCGTCCTGCATGGCCAGCGGCGCAACGGGCGGCGCGGCAGCGGCCGCGCTCTCCGCCGGCTGCGGCAGCTCGGGCGCCGACGGCAGAATCGGACGCGGGCGGGTTTCGGGTCCAACGCGCGTCTCCATCAGCCGGCGCGCGATCACCTTGAGTTCGGCGACCACCGCCGACAGCGCAAGCAGGATCATGCCGGTGCACACGCCGAGCACGCCGATCAGGATCAGCGTGTTGCCGAAGCCGAACTCCCTGATCGGGATGCCGTACAGGATCACCAGCAGGCCGGCCAGCACCGAGCCAATTCCGGCAACCATCATGGCAATCATCATCGAAGTCATTCCCCCTGGCGGACCGGTCCAGCTAGCGGGGTCGCGCCGACCCGCCGAACCGGAACCACCAACATCCACGCGTTGCCGGCAACTCCGGCGCACGCTCGTTTCACTCAGCCCGTTGCCACGATACCGTCATAATATGGCGATGGCCAACGTCAATCGCGGGTCAGCGTGCGACCGAGCAAATCCGCAATTCATTTGGGGTTCATGACGCCTGTGATTTAACCAGATTACGCGGAATGCTGCACCGCGTCAGGCGATTTATGTCACAATTGCCAATTACTTGCCGCCGGCGATTGCGCTATAGGGATGCCGGGGAACAAGGCCCAAAAGCGCCAGCTGGGCCACGAGGGACGCCGGGTTACCGATAACCATGACTTCCATTACGACTTCGGCCATCGACACGCCCGTACGGCGCTCGCTGGAACGGACGTGCGACGAGCTTGCGCTTGTCGTGCTGGGCGCCGTCGCGTTGATCGCCGCATTCACCTTCCATGACTACGGGCTCGGCTGGGACGACTACACCCATGCCGAATATGCCGACCTGTTGCTGCGCATGTACGCCTCCGGCTTCAAGGACACCGGCGCCCTGTCGTTCGCCAACCTCTACATGTACGGCGGCGGCTTCGACATGGCGGCGGCGCTGCTGCACAAGGTCATCCCGCTCGAACTGTTCGAAACGCGCAGGCTGGTCGGCGCCATCGTCGGCGTGATCGGACTTGCCGTGACGTGGCGGCTCGGCCGCCGCGTCGGCGGCCCGCTTGCCGGTCTCGTCGCGCTGCTGTTGCTGGCGCTGTGCCCGACTTTCTACGGCCACATGTTCATGAACCCGAAGGATGCGCCATTCGCGGTCGCGATGGTGATCCTGATGATGGGTCTGGTGCGGCTCGCCGAAGAATATCCGCGCCCCTCGCCGCGCACGGTGCTGATCGTCGGCCTCGGCGCGGGACTGTCGATCGGCTCGCGCATCCTGGGCGGCCTCGCGCTGGTCTACGCGCTGATCGGATTCATTCCGCTGCTGATCGAGGAGGTGCGCATCGAGGGCGCGCGCGAAGCGCTGCGCCGCTTTGTCCACGTCGTCGTCGTGCTGCTGCCGGGCCTCGCGCTCGGTTACCTCATCATGGGGCTGATCTGGCCCTGGTCGATCATCGAGGTCGGCAATCCCTTTCACGCCTTGACCTACTTCTCGCACTTCTTCGAAAAACCGTGGAAGGAAATGTTCGACGGCGCCCTGGTGTCGGTGCCCGACATGCCATGGTCCTATCTGCCGACGCTGTTCGCACTGCAGATGCCGGAAGTGCTGCTGGCGCTGTCGATCGCGGGCGTCATCGGAACCTTCGCGGTGCTGCCGCGCAGCGACGTCACCGCGCGGCGCAAGACCATTCTGTTGATGCTGATGCTCGCCGCCACGCTGCCGATCGCGGTGGCGATGGTGAAGCGTCCTGCGCTCTACAACGGCATCCGGCATTTTATCTTCGTGATCCCGCCGATGACGATCATCGCCGGCGTCGCCTTCGAGTGGATGATGCGCTGGTTGAAAGACAATCGGCGGAGCTGGCAGCCCGCGGCGCTCGCCGTGTTGATCTTCGGCCTGCTCTTGCCGCTCGGCGAGATGATCCGGCTGCATCCCTACCAATACACGCATTTCAACCACATCGCCGGCACCGTGCGCGCCGCCGACGATCGCTTCATGCTGGATTACTGGGGGCTCGCCTTCAAACAGGCCTCCGACGAGCTGCGCGACCAGCTCGACGAGAAGGAGGAGATACCGCCAAAGGGGCGCAAGTGGAAGGTCGCGGTTTGCGGCCCGCAACGCCCGGCGCAGGTGGCGCTCGGCCCCGACTTCACCATCGGCTGGGACAGCCATGCCGCCGACTTCGCCATGACGCTCGGCGAGTTCTACTGCAAGGGCCTGACCGCGCCGGTCATGGTCGAGATCAAGCGCGACGACGTGGTGTTCGCGCGGGTCTACGACATCCGCGGCCGCAGCATTTCCAGCCTGCTGTCGATCCCGGCGCCGTAGGGCATGATCCGGAAAAGTGTGAAGCGGTTTTCCGAAAAGATCATGCCCAGACAAGACGTCATTGAAAATCGAGAGATTTGGTGTAGGCTCTCCGCCAACGACCTCTGCACTGCCGAATCAAAACGCCGCCCAATTCCGGGCGGCGTTTTTGCGTTGGGTCTGCGACCTTACTGCGGCAATTCCGCCAGCGCGGCGAGGATGCGCGCCCAGGAGCGGATGCCCTTGTGATAGCTCTTGAGGTCGTACTTCTCGTTCGGCGAATGGATGTTGTCGTCGTCGAGGCCGAAGCCGACCAGCAGCGAGTTCGAGCCCGAGCGTCTTCTTGAAATCCGCGACAACCGGGATCGACGCGCCGGAGCCGAACAGCACGGTCTCCTTGCCCCATTCTTCCGTCAGCGCCTTCTTTGCAGCGCCCAGCGCCTTCATGTCCCAGGGCAACGCAATCGCAGGCGCCGACGAGTGGTCGCCGAACTCGGCCTTGCAGTCGCCGGGAATCCGCGCAGTGACGTAATCGCGGAAGGCTTTCCGGATCCTGGCGGGGTCCTGGCCTTCGACCAAACGGAACGAAATCTTGGCGGAGGCCTCCGCCGGGATCACGGTCTTGGAGCCCTCACCGATATAGCCGCCGACGATGCCGTTGATGTCGCAGGTCGGGCGCGAGGAGACCTGCTCGATCAACAGCCGGTCCTTCTCGCCGGCCGGGATCGAAAGCCCGATCGGTTTCAGGAAGGATTCCGGCGTAAGGTTCAGTTTCTTCCATTGCGCGAGGATGTCCGGCGGCAAATCCTTCACGCCGTCGTAGAAGCCGGGAATGGTGATGTGGCCGTTCTCGTCGAACAGGCCGCCGAGAATGTAGGTCAGCACCCGGATCGGGTTGCGCGCGCCGCCGCCGAACACGCCGGAATGCAGGTCGCGGCTGGCCGCCTTGATCTTCACCTCTTCGTAGACGAGGCCGCGCAGCGAGGTGGTGATCGCGGGCGTGCTCGGGTCCCACATGCTGGTGTCGCAGACCAGCGCATAGTCGGCTGCGAGCTCCTTCTTGTTGGCTTCGAGGAACGGCACGAAATTCTTCGAACCGATCTCCTCCTCGCCTTCGATCAGGATGGTGATGTTGAGCGGCAGCGAACCGGTCACGTTTTTCCAGGCGCGGCAGGCTTCGACGAAGGTCATGAGCTGGCCCTTGTCGTCCTCGGCGCCACGCGCGACGATGATCTTGCGCCCGTCGGCATGGTCGGTCACGACGGGCTCGAACGGCGGCCGGTGCCAGAGATTGAGCGGATCGACCGGCTGCACGTCATAGTGACCATAGAACAGCACGCGCGCACCGGCGTGGCCGTTGCTCTTGGCCACGATGGCGGGGTGGCCGGCGGTCGGCCGCACGTCGGTGGCAAAGCCGAGCGAGGCGATGTCCTTGGCCAGGTGATCGGCGGCCGCCTTGCAATCGCCGGCGAAAGCCGGATCGGCCGAGATCGATTTAATGCGCAACAGCGCAAATAATCGCTGCAGGCTGTTGTCGAAATCGGCATCGATGCGGTCGAGCACGGATTGCAGTTGAGCGTTGGCCATTCTTGTCATTCCCTGACTCTGGTTCGTTATTCGCTAACTCGAGCCTTCATCGCCGCCGCAACAGACCGCCGAGCGCGCCGCGCACCAATGAGCGGCCGACCGAACCGCCGAGCGACCCTGCAACGGACTTGCCGAGGCTGGCGGCGACGCCGCCCACCACATTGTTGGTCACCGAGCGTGTGATGTTGCGCGTGATGAGCTGGCCGGTCGAGAGCCGGCCGCGCCCGGCACCGGTGCCGAAGATCGTGCCGACGATGGCGCCGAGATGGCCGAGAATGCCGATATCGCCGCCAGCTCCACCCGCCTCGTCGGGATGCGCGGCGTTTCCGGCCACACGCTTCTGCAAAATCTCATAGGCGGATTCCAGCGTCGATTGCGGTGTCGTATTTCCCTTTCACCGGGCTCGCATCCATGATCGCCTTGCGTTCCTCCGGCGTGATCGGCCCGATCCGCGCCGAGGGCGGACGGACCAGAATGCGCTCGACCATCGCCGGCGTGCCGTTGCCTTCGAGGAACGAGACCAAAGCCTCGCCCTTGCCGAGCTCCATGATCGCCTTGGCGGTGTCGAGTTTCGGATTGGGCCGGAAGGTCTGGGCGGCAGCCTGGACGGCCTTCTGGTCGCGCGGCGTGAAGGCGCGCAGCGCGTGCTGTACGCGGTTACCGAGCTGGCCGAGCACGCGATCGGGCACGTCGATCGGGTTCTGGGTCACGAAGTAGACGCCGACGCCCTTGGAACGGATCAGCCGCACCACCTGCTCGATCTTGTCCATCAGCGCCTTCGGCGCGTCGGTGAACAACAGATGCGCCTCGTCGAAGAAGAACACCAGCTTCGGCTTGGGCGGATCGCCGGCCTCGGGAAGCTCCTCGAACAGCTCCGACAGCATCCAGAGCAGGAAGGTGGCGTAGAGCCGCGGGCTCTGCATCAGCTTGTCGGCGACCAGGATATTGACCATGCCCCGCCCGTCGCGGTCGGTGCGCATGAAATCCTTCAGCGACAGCGCCGGCTCACCGAAGAATTTGGCGCCACCCTGGTTCTCCAGCACCAGTAGCTGGCGCTGGATCGTGCCCACCGTCGCCTTGGTGACGTTGCCGAAACCTGCGGCGGCTTTTCGTATCGGCGCCAGCGGATCGCCGTCGCCGTCGGCCGCATTTTTCCCGCCGGCGGGGACGATCGCATCGAGCAGCGCCCGCAGGTCCTTCATGTCGATCAGGGCGAGCCCGTTGTCGTCGGCGACGCGGAAGGCGACGTTGAGCACGCCTTCCTGCACATCGTTGAGGTCGAGCATACGCGCCAGCAACAGCGGGCCCATTTCAGTGACCGTTGCGCGCACGGGATGGCCCTGCTCGCCGAAAACATCCCAGAACACGGTCGAGAATTGATCGGGCTGGAATTTGAGGCCGATGTCATCGGCACGCTTGGTGATGAAATCCTTGGGTTCACCGATTTCGGAGATGCCGGAGAGGTCGCCCTTGATATCGGCGGCGAACACCGGCACGCCGGCGCGCGCAAATCCCTCCGCCATCACCTGCAGCGAGACGGTCTTGCCCGTTCCGGTCGCGCCGGTGACGAGGCCGTGGCGATTTGCGAGCGCCAGCGTCAGCCAGGCCGGCTGCTCGCCCTTGCCGACGAAGATCTTCTCATCGGTGTCGGCCACATTGTTGTCCGGTATCGCCATCGCGCGTCGGTCTCTTCGCCTCAATCCCGGCTTCCGCCGCAATCATACTGCATCTCGCAAGTCGATTGAAACCGTCAACGGCGGCTTCAGCATCGCGTTTTGCGCTTGCTCACGTGCAAGTTTTTGCGCGGTCATCCGCCGAAAGTCGGAATTGCCGTTGGCAAGCGCGACAAATCGCGCAGGTTTTCACGTCGGCTCTTGCATTGCTGCAACACTTGTGGCGCGAATGAAGATGAATCATGCCGGGAATGTGGTTGATCGCTTGTAATTCGTATTGGCCAAGCTCAAGATGATTTTCTGAGCAGGGAGACCCGGTACACAACCGGTCGAGGCGGGGCATCATGAACGAATTGGTTGATGAGCTGGCCGCCAAGGCCGGCATGGATGATGCTGTCGCCGAAAAAACCGTAGGCATCATGCTGGACTACCTCCGAAGCGAGGGACCTCCCGAAACCGTTCAGGCACTGATCGACCGCATCCCGGGTGCGGAGGCCGCTATCGCGGCCGCGCGCGACGGCAACGGCCTTTCGCGGTTGATGGGCGGCGGCTTGATGGCGGTCGGCACGCGGCTGACGGGCCTCGGGCTCGCCATCACGGACATTCAGAAGATCGCGCGTGAACTTTTCGCTTTCGGCCGCGACAAAATCGGAGCGGATCGGATGAACACGATCATTGCGGGGACGCCGGGGCTTCGCCACTTCGCCTGAAGTACCTTCTTTGAATTGAGAAACATGACATATCCGATCTCCGAGCTTGAAGGTATGAATGCCTTCTTCGCATCCAAGCTCAAATCGCTGGGCATCCGCACCGCCGAAGCGTTGCTGGAGGCGACTCGTACGGCGAAGGGCCGCAAGGCACTGTCGGCCAAAACCAGCATCCGCGAGCAGCAGCTTCTGGAATGGGCCAACATGGCCGATTACATGCGCATTCGCGGCATGGGCAAGGCCAAGATCGGGCTGATACGCGCGGCCGGCGTGACCACCGTGCGCGAGCTTGCGCATCGCAACCCGGCACGGCTCGCCCAGAACATGAAGGACGTGAATACCAGACGGAAACTGGTCCGCATCCTCCCTTCCGAGAAATCCGTCGAGCAGATGATCGCGCAGGCGCGCAAGCTGCAGCCCAAGATCAGCTATTAGCTCGATTGGCAGGCGCTTTCACTGCGTCTTCGAGTGACCCTTAACGGCCCCTCGCGCCGTCTTGACTCCCCTGCCCCGACCGCGCAAAGCCACGGCATGATGGCAGCCACCTCCAGACCGGTCATGTCAGTAACGGCGGTCCATCCGCTGTTGCAAAAGCTGTTGTCCGGACCGGTTCCGGCCGTGATGGGCGTGCTCAATGTGACGCCGGATTCCTTTTCCGACGGAGGTGAGCACCTCGCGCCCGAGCACGCCCTGGCACATGCCAAGCGCCTGGTGACCGAAGGCGCCGACATCATCGATATCGGCGCGGAGTTCACCCGCCCCTATGGCAGTGCCGAACCGGTCTCGGCAGACAGCGAGCTTGCGCGGCTGCAGCCGGTCCTGCCTGATATCATCAAGCTCGGCGTCCCCGTCTCCATCGACAGCATGAAATCGGAGGTCGCAGCGTTTGCTCTGGAAGCAGGCGCCGCGATCGCCAACGACGTCTGGGGTTTGCAGCGCGACAGTCAAATGGCGCCCTTGGTGGCGCGCCGCGGCGTGCCCGTCATCATCATGCACAATCGCGACCGCGCCGATCCCGCCATCGACATCATGAAGGATATCGCCGCCTTCTTCGCACGCTCGCTCGACATCGCGGCCAGGGCAGGCATTCCCGACGGCCACATCGTGCTCGATCCCGGCATCGGCTTCGGCAAGACACCCGAGCAGAGCATGATCGCGCTTGCGCGCCTCCACGAGCTCAAGCGCTTCGGCTTGCCGCTTCTGGTCGGCGCCTCGCGCAAGCGCTTCATTGCATCCGTTTCGCCGTCGGAGCCGCAACAGCGGCTGGGCGGCTCGATTGCGGCGCATCTGATCGCAGCCAGAGGCGGCGCGCGGATCATCCGCACCCATGATGTCGCGGAGACCGTGCAGGCGCTGAGGGTCACTGCTGCGATCGAGGATCAGGGATGACCGACACGATCTTCATCAAGGGCGTCGTCGTCCATGCCCGCCACGGGGTGATGGAGCATGAGACCCGGGTCGGGCAGCGCTTCGTGATCGATCTCGAGCTCTATACCGACCTTTCGGAATCCTCCCGCACCGACCGTCTCTCCGACACCGTGTCCTATTCCAATGTGGTGGCGACCGCGACTTCGGCCTTCAAGGACACCAATTACAAGCTGCTGGAGCGCGCCGCCGGCGCGGTGGCCGATGCCGTCCTCGTGGCCTTCCCCCGCATCCGCGCGGTCAAGGTCACCGTGCACAAGCCGCACGCGCCGATCGCCGAAATCTTCGAAGACGTCGGCGTGGTGCTGACGCGCAACCGGAATGGCTGACGCCATCATTGCCCTGGGCGGCAATGTCGGCGACGTCCGCTCGACATTCGCAAAGGCGATCGCACACATCTGCGGCATCGCGCAGGCCGCGCTGCTCGCGCGATCCTCCGATTATTTGACGCCGCCCTGGGGCGAGGAGGACCAGCCTCGTTTCATCAATGCCTGCATCGAGATCGAGACCGGTCTCGATCCGCATGCGCTGCTGTTCACCTTACACAAGATCGAGCAGAAATTCGGCCGCGACCGCGCGAAGGAACAGCGCTGGGGTCCGCGCACCCTCGACCTCGACCTGATCGCCTATGACGACGTCAAGCTCGATAAGCCGGAACTGACGTTGCCCCACCCTCGCCTGTTCGAGCGCGCCTTCGTGCTGGTGCCGCTCGCCGAGATCGCGCCCGAGCGCGTGATCGCAGGACAGCGTGTCAGGGACGCGCTTGCAAAACTCTCGACCGACGGTATCGAGCGGCTGCCGGACCTCGATTAATCAAAACCAGGGCGAAAACAACCGTTTGGCTTGGCCGCCCGCCCATGGCAATTTCCGCTCGACACAAGAAGAGTTCCGGGATGACAACGACCCCCGATTTGCCCCTCGCCGCGGATTTTGCGCAGGCCACGCAGGACGACTGGCGCAAGCTGGTCGATGGCGTGCTGAAGGGCGCGCCATTCGAGCGGCTGGTCGCCAAGACCTATGACGATCTCAAGATCGCGCCGATTTACGCACGTGCGAAGGGCGCAACGCCGATCGCCGGCCGCGCGGCGGCGATGCCCTGGCAGATCATGCAGCGGGTCGATCATCCCGATCCCGCGAAAGCCAATTCGCAGGCGTTACACGATCTCGAAAATGGCGCCACAGGACTTACGCTGGTATTTGCCGGCGCCAATGGCGCGCATGGTCTCGGTCTCGATCCATCAGCGGAGGCGATCGAAAAGGTCCTCGATGGCGTCATCCTCGATGCCGGAATTGCCCTGGATCTCCAGATTGGCCCGCAATCGCGGATGGCCGCGATTCATGTCGCCGAATTCGTCAAGCGCAAGGGATTTGCGCCCGGGGTTTGCGACGTCCGCTTCGGGCTCGATCCGCTCGGCGCCTGCGCCGTTTGGGGATCGAGTCCATACAGCTGGTCCGAGATCGTGCCTGCGGTCACGGGCGCCGTGCGAGGTCTTGCCGGCATGGGCTTCAAGAGCCCGATCGTCGCTGCTGACGGACGCGTCGTGCACGATGCCGGCGGTTCCGAGGCGCAGGAGCTTGCTTTTGCCTTGGCGGCTGGCGTCGCCTATCTGCGTGCGATCGAACAATCCGGCATAGCGCTTGAAGCGGCGCGGGGCATGATCTATGCCCGGCTCACCGCCGATGCCGATCAGTTCCTGACCATGGCAAAATTCCGCGCGTTGCGCCTGCTCTGGGCGCGGGTCGAGCAGGTCTGCGGCCTCACGCCCAAACCGCTGTTCATCGCCGCCGACACGTCGTGGCGCATGCTGACGCAACGCGATCCCAATGTGAACATGCTGCGCGCGACCATGGCGACCTTCTCAGCCGGACTTGGCGGCGCCAACGCCATCACCGTCCTGCCGCATACGCTGGCGCTCGGTCTGCCCGATGCGTTCGCGCGGCGCGTCGCGCGCAACACGCAACTCATCCTGTTGGAGGAATCCAACCTCGCCAAGGTCAGCGATCCCGCGGCGGGTTCGGGCGGCATCGAGGCACTGACACGCGAACTCTCTGATGCCGCCTGGGTGCTGTTTCAGGACACCGAGAAAGCTGGAGGGCTTTTCGCGGCTCTCGAGCAGAACGTCATCCAGCACAAGGTCGCCGCGACGCGCGCGGCGCGCGAGGTCAATGTTGCGAGAAGGCGCGACGTGCTCACCGGCGCCAGCGAATTCCCGAACCTGCACGAAGCCGATATTGCCGTGCTCGATGCGAAGCCGATCGTGCTTGCGCCCTATGGCGAGGCCAAATTCAGGTTCGATGCGCTCACACCGATGCGGCTCGCCGCGCCCTTCGAGCTGTTGCGCGACCAATCCGACGCGATCCTGACAGAGACCGGCAAACGCCCGCGCGTCTTCCTCGCCAACCTCGGCATCGGCCGCCGACTTCACCGCGCGCGCAACTTTCGCCAAGAGTTTTTTCGAGACCGGCGGCATCGAGGCCATCGACAGCGAGGGCTTTTCCGACGCGAGCGCACTGGCCGCCGCCTGGAAGGCTTCCGGCGCCGGCATAGTGTGCCTCTGTTCCTCGGACAAGGTCTACGCACAATTGGCGGCCGAGGCCGCGAAGGCCCTGCAAAGCGCCAGCGCAAGGCATATCTATCTGGCAGGCCGGCCCGGCGCGCAGGAAGCCGCCTTGCGCAGTGCCGGCGTGAGCGACTTCATCTTTGCAGGCGGGGATGCGCTCGCCGCCCTGCAGAACGCCTATGCGCTGATGGAGCAGGCATGACCGCGGAAACCAAACCTATGCTGACCGGGGGCTGCCAATGCGGCGCCGTCCGCTTTGCGCTCAGGGCCGCGCCGATCAGGGTCAGTGTCTGCCACTGCCGCATGTGCCAGAAGGCCTCCGGCGCGCCGTTCGCGTCGTTCGCCGACATCGACCATGCCGACTTCATCTGGACCAAGGGCAAGCCGGCGGCATTCAAATCATCCTCGATCGCCGAGCGCGATTTCTGCCGCGACTGCGGCACGCCCTTGAGCTTTCGCCGCATCGACGGCCCGCGGATCGAGATCCTGACCGGCACCTTCGACCGGCCCGACCGGGTGATTCCGACGCGGCAATTTGGCACGGAATCCCGGCTTGGCTGGGTGGTCGGGATCGCGAACCTTCCGAGCCAGACCACGTTGCAGAATTACGGGTCGGACAAGATGGCGACTATCGTGAGCCATCAGCATCCGGATCATGATTAACGAGGGTTTCGGCAGCTTAATTGTGGTCGCGAAGCATGTTAGAGTCGCATCATGAATTGGACCTTTCTCGGCACTATCGCCACCGTCTTTGTCGCGGTCGCATGGTTGGTTGCGATGGACTTCCTGGGACTGTCGACGGGAGTCGTCACCGGGTTCTTCGCATGGTTGTTCGGACGCGGCGTCTGGCAATTTGCCAACTCCATGGAGAACAAAGGGTTTGACGATCCCGTCTACAAGAAAAACCTGCAACGGTTGATCGAGCGGAACCGTCAGTTCGAGGAAGCGAGGAAAGCAAGGCATGACCCGCATTCCTGATTTCGCCAATGTCGCCTTCGAGCCCGTCGCGGCCGCAGCGCCCGCGGGCAAGGCCGAGCCTTGGCTCACGCCCGAGGGCATTCCGGTCAAGCCGACCTATGGCGAGGCCGATCTCGAAGGGCTCGATTTCCTCGAGACGTTTCCGGGCATCGCCCCCTATCTGCGCGGCCCCTACCCAACCATGTACGTCAATCAGCCCTGGACCGTCAGGCAATATGCCGGCTTCTCCACGGCGGAGGACTCCAACGCCTTCTATCGCCGCAACCTCGCCGCCGGGCAGAAGGGGCTGTCGGTCGCCTTCGACCTCGCCACGCATCGCGGCTATGATTCCGATCATCCGCGCGTCTCCGGCGACGTCGGCATGGCCGGCGTCGCGATCGATTCCATCTACGACATGCGCACGCTGTTCGCGGGCATTCCACTCGACCGGATGAGCGTGTCGATGACCATGAACGGCGCGGTGCTGCCGATCCTCGCGCTGTTCGTGATCGCCGCCGAGGAACAGGGGGTGCCGCCGGAAAAGCTGTCGGGCACCATTCAGAATGACATTCTGAAAGAGTTCATGGTGCGCAACACCTATATCTATCCGCCGACGCCCTCGATGCGGATCATCTCCGACATCTTCGCCTACACCTCGCAGCGGATGCCGAAGTTCAACTCGATCTCGATCTCCGGCTATCACATGCAGGAAGCCGGCGCGACACAGGACCTCGAGCTCGCCTATACGCTCGCCGACGGCGTCGAATATCTGCGCGCCGGACTTGCCGCCGGTCTCGACGTCGACCGCTTCGCGCCGCGGCTGTCGTTCTTCTGGGCGATCGGCATGAACTTCTTCATGGAAGTCGCCAAGATGCGCGCGGCGCGGCTGCTCTGGGCGAAGCTCCTGAAGCCGTTCAATCCGAAGGACCCGCGCTCGCTGTCGCTGCGCACGCATTGCCAGACCTCCGGCTGGTCGCTGACCGCGCAGGATGTCTTCAACAACGTGGCGCGCACCACGATCGAGGCGATGGCCGCCACGCAAGGCCATACCCAATCGCTGCATACCAACGCGCTCGACGAGGCGCTGGCGCTGCCGACCGATTTCTCGGCGCGGATTGCGCGCAACACGCAACTGTTCCTGCAGCAAGAAAGCGGCACCACGCGGATCATCGATCCCTGGGGCGGCTCCTATTATGTCGAACGGCTGACGCGCGATCTCGCGGCGAAAGCCTGGGGCCATATCCAGGAGGTCGAGGAGCTCGGCGGCATGGCCAAGGCGATCGAGGCCGGCGTGCCCAAACTGCGCATCGAGGAAGCTTCCGCCAAGACGCAGGCTCGCATCGATGCCGGCCGGCAGGCCGTGATCGGCGTCAACAAATACAAGCCGACCGACGAGCGGCCGATCGACGTTCTCAAGGTGGAGAATGCCACCGTGCGGCGGCTGCAGATCGACAAGCTGAAGCGGCTGCGCGGCGAGCGCAGCGAGAGGGACGTCGATGCGGCGCTGGCCGCGCTGACCCGCTCGGCCGGCGAAGGCAACGGCAATCTGCTGGCGCTCGCGATCGAGGCGGCGCGCGCGAAGGCGACTGTCGGCGAGATTTCGGACGCGATGGAGAAGGTGTTCGGGCGTCACCGCGCCGAGATCAAGTCCATCACCGGCGTCTACAAGCGGGAGGCGTCCACGATGTCGAACAGGGTCGAGAAAGTGCAGGCGCTGATCGACGCCTTCGAGGAGGCCGAAGGCCGCCGCCCGCGCATCCTCGTCGCCAAGATCGGCCAGGACGGCCACGACCGCGGCCAGAAGGTGATCGCATCGGCCTTTGCCGATGTCGGCTTCGACGTCGATATCGGACCGCTGTTTGCAACCGCCGACGAGGCCGCCCGCCAGGCGGTCGAGAACGACGTGCATATTCTCGGCGTGTCCTCGCTCGCCGCCGCGCATCTCACGGCGGTGCCGGAATTGAAAGCCGCGCTGAAGAAGCAGGGCCGCGAGGACATCATGATCATCATCGGCGGCGTCGTTCCGCCACAGGACTACGACGCGCTCTACAAGGCCGGCGCAGAGGCGATCTATCCGCCGGGCACCGTCATCTCGGATGCCGCCGAGGAGCTGATCCACAAGCTCAACGCCCGGCTCGGCCATAGCGAGGCGGCGGAGTAGCTGCTAGACTGGCCCTGGAAGGAGCCGGTCACGACATGACACGCGAAGAGATAATCGCGACGATACAGGGGCACTCGGACGCTATCAAAGCCGAGGGTGTCAGCAAGCTTGCCATCTTCGGCTCGCGCGCACGAGGTGACAGTCGTCCCGACAGTGATCTCGATGTGTTGATCGAGATCGAGCCCGATGCGTCGTTTTCAATCCTCAACCTCATCGGCGTCGAACACATCATCCAGGACGCGACGGGATTGCAGACGCAAGCTACCATGCGTCGGTCGATGCGGCCCCGATTTGCACAGCGAATCTCCGACGACATCCTCGAAGTATTCTGACGTGCAGCCAACGATCGCCGAGCGGCTCGAGCATATCGCGACTGCGATTGCCAATATTCGACAATTCACGACCGGCCAGACACGCGAAAGTTTCGAGCGCAATATCGTCATTCGACTTGCCGTGGAAAGGTTGCTCGAAGTCATCAGCGAAGCGTCTCGCCACATCCCTGTTGAGACGAAGTCTCAAGAACCACACATCGATTGGAGGCGACTGGCCGACCTCGGAAATCGGCTGCGCCATGCTTACCACGAGACCGATGCCGGTTTGCTATGGGTCATGATCGAAAACGACCTTGAGCCACTCGCTCGAATTCATCGAGCGGCTAGTCAAGGAGTCGCATCATTGACAAGCCGCACCGCCCTCGACATCAAATCCCTCGCGCGTGACCTCCGCGCCGGTAACCGCGCCGCCCTGGCGCGTGCGATCACGCTGGTCGAGAGCCGGCGCGGCGACCACCAGGCCTCCGCACGCGACCTCGTGCAGGCGCTGTTGCCCGCGACCGGCAACGCGATCCGTGTCGGCATCACCGGCTCGCCCGGCGTCGGAAAATCCACCACCATCGATGCGCTCGGCACCTTTCTGATCGAGCACGGCCACAAGGTCGCAGTGCTGGCGGTCGATCCGTCCTCGGCGCGCACCGGTGGCTCGATCCTCGGCGACAAGACGCGGATGGCGCGCCTTGCCGCTTCCGATCACAGCTACATCCGCCCCTCTCCCGCGTCGGGGACGCTCGGCGGCGTCGCCGCCAAGACGCGCGAAGCGATGCTGTTGTGTGAAGCGGCTGGCTTCGACGTGATCCTGGTCGAGACGGTCGGCATCGGCCAGTCCGAGACCGCCGTGTGCGACATGACGGATTTCTTCCTGGCCTTGATGCTGCCCGGCGCCGGCGACGAACTGCAGGGCATCAAGAAGGGCCTGGTCGAGCTTGCCGACATGATCGCGATCAACAAGGCCGACGGCGACAATCTCAAGCGCGCGCAGCATGCCGCGGCAGACTACAAGAGCGCGCTGCATATCCTCACGCCCCGCTCCGAGCACTGGCATCCGCCCGTCGTCACCTATTCGGCGCTAACCGAAAACGGCATCGCCGAGCTCTGGCAAAAAATCCTCGATCATCGAAAGGCGATGGAGGCATCAGGCGATTTTGCCGCGCGGCGGCGCGAGCAGCAGATCAAATGGATGTGGTCGATGCTGGAGCAGCGCATGCTGGCGCGGCTGCGCGCGGACGCGTCGATCCGCGCCAGGGTCAAGAAGATCGAGGCCGAGGTCGCGGCCGGCCGGCTAACGCCGTCGCTCGCGGCGGAAGAAATCGTCGAGCTGTTGCAATGAGCGGCAAGCTTCGCATCCTCGTCACCGGCTTCGGCGCGTTTCCCGGCGCGCCCTACAATCCGACCATGCCGCTGGTCGAGCGGCTGATGCGGCTGCGCCGTCCGGCCTTCGACGATGTCGAGCTGTCGAGCCACAACTTCCATGTCACTTACGCCACCGTCGATCGCGAGTTGCCGGAGCTTCTGGCAAAGCGTCGGCCGCATGCGCTGTTGATGTTCGGCCTGGCCGCGCGCACGCCATATCTACGCGATCGAAACCCGTGCGCGCAACGCGATCACGACCATCTGGCCCGACGCCGACGGCACGCGCATCCGCAAGGGATCGATCGCGACCGGTGCTGACGCGCGGATGTTCGGCCCGCACACCACAAAACTGCTGCGTGTGGCGCTGGCGACGGGCATCGACGCGCGCCTCTCGCGCGATGCCGGTAGCTATCTCTGCAATTATCTGAGCTGGCGCGCGATCGAATCGACGCCGCGCGAGGACGGCCCTCGCCTCGCCGCCTTCGTTCACGTTCCGCTGCTCGCGCGCGATGGCACGGCGCGCAGTCCCGGCGGCATCACGCTGGAGACGCTGGTCGACGCCGGCGAGGCCATGCTCGGTGAAATGATCAGGTTGACACGCAGCGCGCTGCACGAGGTCGTATCCTGACGGGCTGTTAACCCTATCCCGAACAATCGCAATGTTCGGCTCGCGCGTTCACCATGTGCGGCCGCGTTTTCGCGTTACGTATCGGGCGAAGCATCGCAGGGATTTGCGATCCATGGACCTCAACCGCCGTCATCTTCTCGGAGCCTCCGCAGTCGGCGCCGCCGGCGCGCTGGCGATGACGCCCGATGCGGCGCGCGCAGCAGTGCTTACCTCCACGCTCGGCCGCGACGCCACGCAATACGGCGTGCGGCCCAACGCGTCAGAAGACCAGACCCGCGTCCTTCAACGCGCGATCGACGAGGCGACGCGGATGCAGGCGCCGCTGGCGCTGCCGCCCGGCATCTATCGCACCGGTACGCTGCGGCTTTCGCGCGGCACGCAACTCGTCGGCGTGCGCGGCGCCACCAAATTGGTTTTCAACGGCGGCGCAACGATGCTGCTGGCCGAAGGCGCCGACGGCCTCGGCCTCTCCGGCATCACACTCGACGGCGGCGGCATGCCCCTGCCCGAGCGCCGCGGCCTGATCCATTGTCTTGCCGGCCGCAACGTCCGCATCGCGGATTGCGAGATCACCGGCAGCGGCGGCAACGGCATCTGGCTCGAACAGGTTTCGGGCGACATTTCCGGCAATATCATCACGAAGACCGCGACGCACCGCGATCGTGTCGTTCGACGCGCTGGGCCTGATCGTGTCGCGCAACACCATCGCCGGCACAAACGACAATGGCATCGAGATCCTGCGCACCGCGATCGGCGACGACGGCACTCTGGTCGCCGACAACCGCATCGAGGACGTCAAGGCCGGCCCCGGCGGCTCCGGACAATACGGCAACGCCATCAACGCGTTTCGCGCCGGCAACGTCATCGTGCGGGGCAACCGTATCAGGAATTGCGACTATTCCGCGGTGCGCGGCAACTCCGCCTCCAACATCCAGATCGCCGGCAACAGCGTGACCGACGTCCGCGAGGTGGCGCTGTATTCGGAATTCTCCTTCGAAGGCGCCGTCATCGCGGGTAACACGGTCGACGGCGCCGCGCTCGGCGTCTCCGTCTGCAATTTCAACGAAGGCGGCCGCATCGCGGTGGTCCAGGGCAACATCATCCGCAACCTGTTGCCGAAGCGCCCGATCGGCACCGCACCCGACGATGACGCCGGCATCGGCGTTTATGTCGAGGCCGACACGTCCGTCACCGGCAATGTGATCGAGAACGCGCCCGCCTTCGGCATCGTTGCCGGCTGGGGCAAGTATCTGCGCGACGTCGCGATCACGGGCAACGTGATCCGCAAGGCCTTTGCCGGCATCGGCGTGTCGGTCGTCTCCGGAGCGGGCACCGCGCTGGTCAACAACAACATGATTTCGGAGACGCCGCGCGGCGCGGTGGTCGGTCTCGACCATGCCCGCGCCATCACCACCGATCTTTCCGCCGAAGGCGCGCAGCGTTTCGCACAAGTCGTGATCGGCGGCAACGCGGTGCGGCGCTAGTGGAGCGGATTTGACGTTCGCTACCCGATAGCTGCGAACTCGCGAAGCGAACGTCAATCCAAAGCTCCACTAGCATCAATATTTTGCCAGTGGTCCTTTGATTCCAACATTCGCAAAAGTGCTCGCCTCAACGGGATGCGAATGTTCGAAATCGGACCACTAGTCGCCTACAGGGCGTTGCGCAGCAGCGGATAGCGCTGCTCGATCGCGGTCATGTCGAACGCGGCGTCGGGAATGTCGAGCGCCTGCTCCAGCGCAAGCATGTCGATGACCGGCTCGGACGATGCCGCCTCGACTGCATCACGCTCGGGCTCATCGGCCACCATTTCATCTTCGGCCAGTTCGAACGGCTCGGGCGCGATCGGTGGCGGGTCAAGCTCAATGGTGTGCAACGGCGCCGGAACCGCCGATTCCGCTAACGCGAGCTCGACGGCGGCTACGCCTCGCGCCAGATTGGGCGTGACCGGCGTCGCCGGACGCGGCGTCGACAGGCTGCGCCAGGTATCGACGGCGAATTTCGCTTCCTTGATATTTTCGAGAAAGGCGACTTCCGTGTAGTAGCGCCGCCAGCGGCCGCTCTCGAACATTTCGGTGAGATAGTTCAGCCGCTGTTCGGCCAGCGTGCACCAGCGCGCGATGATCTCGCGGCGCGGCGCCTCGTCAGTGCGATGTGTCATGAACCAGCCCGCAAGAAAAAAGACGGACGCAGACGCGCACTCACGAATCAACGCGGATGTGACCGCAATATGTTGTGGAAAAGGTGATTCTTGTCCAGCGCTGAGGCGGAATCCCGCAAGTCTCACGGGATTCGCGGGCCTGAAAAGAAAAGACCCGACCGGGGGGACAACCGGTCGGGTCGAGCCATACGGGCGCTTGGGGTGGATGGGCGCTCGCGCCTGATACAGCTATGGGGAGGGAAAACCGCTCCCACACCGTATTTGTCGCCGGGGGGACGTGGGACGTTCAAGCCAGCGGCCAATTTTTTTAACCCTTCGTGAAGGACTGTTTCGCGCGCAAGCTTATTGCGCGGCGGGCCTGACGGTGTCGATCGCGGCTGCAACCGGCGGCGTCAGCGAGCGATCCAGCCCGGTTTGCACGGGTTTTTCATCCGCTTTTGCGCCGTCCGACGCAGCCATGGGCGTGCCTGGCACAATGGATGCCTCGACCGCGGCGAAGGCATCGGCCTCGCCCGCACCGAACAGATCATCACGACCTGGTGAGCCAAGATCGCGCGCGGTGCGCGTCAAAATGGCGCGCAAATCGTCGGGCGTCAGCGCGCCATTGCGCTCCAGCATCAGCGCGGCGACGCCCGAGACATAGGCCGCGGCGAACGAGGTGCCCGAGGTGATCTGATATTTCTGGTCCGGCGCGGGCAGGAATATCTCGGCGCCGGGCGCGGCAAGCGCGATGTAGCTGCCGCGGTTGGACGCCTCGAACAGCCTGTCCTTGGCGTCCGTAGCGCTGACGGCAATCACATGCGGATTGGCGGCCGGATAGAGCGGCGGCGATTTCGCGCCGGCATTGCCGCTGGCCGCGACCATCAGGATGCCCTTGGCTGCGACCGCATTGATGGCGCGCTCGATCAGCGAGTCCTTGGGGCCTGCGAAGCTCATATTGATGATCTGCGCATGCTGGCTCACGGCGTGATCGAGGCTCTTGAGGATCACGAAGCTGCTGCTTTCCACCCCGACCGATCCCTGGCCGAAGGCGCGGATCGCGATCAGGTGCACAGCCGGCGCCGCGCCCATCAGCCTCCCGTGCGAGGCGATCACGCCCGCAATGCCGGTGCCGTGCACATGCGGCCCCTCGCCGGTGCCGAGCGCGTCGAAACTGTCGGTCACGGCGCCGGCGAGTTCGGGGTGGCGTGCATCGATGCCGGAGTCGATCACGGCAACCAGCACGTTGGCGCCGTGCGAAAGCGTGTGCGCCTCGGGCAAGCGCAGCTTGGCAAGCGCATATTGCGCGGGATCGCCTTCGGTCTGTGCTTTCTGCTCCTGCAGGAGGTAGCGCCAGTCCCGCTGCACCGAAACCACGCCGCTGGCGGCGGCAAAGTCACGGCTGGCGGCCTCGTAGGAGCGGCCGTCGGTGATCTGGAACAGGCCAACGGTCGCGCCGATCAACGGGAAGGCCTGCAAAGAAAGCCTTCTCAGACCATGACGCCGCGCCAGCGCCTCGGCCTGCTCGTCGGTGTATGTGCCCTCGAGCTCGGCGACGATGCGATTGTTATAGCTGCGCAGGTTCAGCACGGTCTGCGTGGCGTTGTTGCGGCCAGAACCGCTGCTGCCCTTGCCTTTGCCGGATGAGCCGCTGCCGCCGGCCGTGGCGACCGGCTGGCTCAGGCACTCGCCGTCACTGTCGCGGAAGGCCGCGCCGCAGGATGGATAGAGGTTCGGCGAATAATGCAGATAGGGCGTGTTCGGATTGACGATCCGCGGCGCGATAACCGGCGTCGGCACGCGTGCGATGGTGGGGGCGACGCGCGCCACGTTCGGGTTGATCGTGGGCACCCGCGGCCCGATGTTGAGATTGGGCGGGCGGACAAAGTTCTGCGCATGCGCCGCAGGGCCCGCAACGAGCAGCGCGGTCAGCGCCAGCGCCGCGCGGTAGGAACGTGACCGCCAGCTCGCAGCACGCTGCATCATGGCACCTCGGTATCGAATGAAACGTGGTTCGCGCTTACTGCGCCTGCACCGCAAGGCTCACGATTTTCTCGCCCTGCAGCTTCTGCATGAGGCTCGCGACCTCGTCCTTGCTCATCGGCTTACTGCCGAATTGCAGGCGGAACATGCCTTCTCGCGCGCTGTCGACGATCGAGGCCTGGTAGGTGTCGAGCAGCGAGGTGATGTCGGCGACCTTCGCTTCAGGCGTGAACCGCACCAGCGCGCGCGGCGGCGTTGCGACGCCGGGATCGTGATCGCCGGTCGAGAGCGAGGCGGTCTGGAAAGTGCCCGGCTGGTTCTTGACCAGCACTGCACCGATCACGCCGGCCTGCAGCACCAGCGCGATCGCGCCAAGGGTTGTGGACCAGGCGAGCGTGCGCGGCGAGAGGCTCGCGAAGAAGCCGGCAAAGCGCGACGAGAGGCCGCCTAGAAAGGACGGCTGGCGCGCCGGCTCCGCGTCGATCGCGGCGAACAGTTTCTGCATGGCGCGTGATGATGGCGCACCGAGAGTTTCGTTGAGGCTGATGGTCTCGGCGTATTCCTCACGGATCACGGCGTACTGCTTTGCCAGTTCGGGATCGCGGGCGAGAGCCTCCTCGACCCGGCGCGCATCGCGCGCATTCAAGGTACCCGCGGCATGCCAGGGCAGCAGCAGCTCGATATCGCCGGGCTCTTGCTCCAGCATTTGTTTGCTCAGTGCCATCATGGCCAGCCTCGTTCCACGCCGGCTGCCTTCAGCAACTCGGCCAATTTCTTGCGCGCGTAAAACAGGCGCGTCTTCACAGTGTTCTCCGGAATGCCGACGATCTCCGCCACTTCTTCCACGGACTTCTCGTGGTAGTAGACGAGATCGACGATCTCCCGATGTTCCGCCGACAGTGCCGTCAGGCACTTACGCAACGCCTCACTGGTATCCTTCTTCGTGGCCGCCACTTCCGGATCGTCGGACGTATCCTCGATCGCGTTGGCGGCCTCGTCGTTGAGCTCCGCGTCTTTCCTCTTCCGCAGCGCCGACAAGGCCTTGAACCGGGTGATCGCCAGCAGCCAGGTTGAAACGGCGGACCGGCCTTCGAACTTGCCGGCCTGACGCCACACATCGAGAAATACCTCGCTGATGAGGTCTTCCGCGATCTGCTCGTCCCGTACGAGCCGAAGCCCGAAACGGAACACCCTGACGTGGTGCCGTCCGTACAGCACCTGCATGGCGAGCCGGTCGCCTTGAGCGATCCTGGCAATCAGGACTTCGTCCGTAGCCGCAGCTGCGCTCAATGGCCGTCTCGCAAGGTTGGTCGGAGGGGATTGGCCGCTGGTTCGATGCCCAAGCCAAGATTCTTCAGCTTAGCGCTATGACTTACGCGCGTGTGTGATCCACCCCACACAAATTTGTTCTGCGCCGAGCGACCCCAGCGAGCCGGACGGAGCCAGGAAAAAGGTATCATAGTAAGCAATACTCGTTTCTGAGGGTCATCCGCGCTGGCCGCTCGACCATAGCAAGGGCGCTTCCCAAGACAACGTTTGGCTGCAGCCACCAATGGCAGCCTCGCAAAAGCGAATTTCCTTTGGAGATCAATGGCCCTAACCCCCAGATTCAGTCTGGGAAGATACCAAACCTAAAGGCTTTCCCACTTAGATTTTTGCGCCGAGTTCCGTTTATGGCAGGTCATGGGCACTACTGCGACACCATCCGTCACTCCAATTCCGGCTGAGCTGGAACGCATGCGTCCGCAGCGGACCGCTCGCGAGTTGGCGCGCCGGGCCAAGCAGCGCCGCCAGATCCAGTTCATGATTGCCGCGAGCTACATGCTCGATGCCCTGATCCTGTTGATCTACGCCCATGCCGGCACGGTGCCGGTCTTCGTCGGCCCGGCTTTCGCGGTCGCTGGTCTCGCCTCGGTGCTGTTCTATCTCGTGTTGTCGGAAACCGGCGTCACCGAGCGCTTCAAGGACCACTATTTCGTCGTCCCGCAGCTGTTCATCAGCACGGCGATCATGCTGGCGTTCACCTACGTCGCGCCCGAGGTGGGCGTGATGTTCCTCTGCACGCTGTTCACCGTCTTCAATTTCGGCTCGCTGCGTTCGACGCCGTGGCAGACCGCGCTCGCCTGGACGGCGATGACCGCAGGTCTCGCCGGGCTGTTCCTGATGACCGACAAGCCGATCGGCCTGCCGCATGACGGCCCGGTCGAGCGCTTCGCCACCATGCTGGTGTTCGCGCTCACCATCGGCCGCTGCATGTTCCTCGGCATCTTCTCGAGTTCGATGCGCGCCTCGCTGTACCAGAGCGGACAGAAGCTCAAGGAAGCCTATCGCCGCATTGAGGAGCTCGCCGAGCTCGACGAGCTCACCGGCGCCTTCAACCGCCGCTGCATCATGCGCGTGCTGGACGAGGAGATCGCCCGCAGCAAGCGTCACGGCCAGCCCTGCTCGATCGCCCTGATCGATCTCGACTGGTTCAAGCGCATCAACGACGCCCACGGGCATCCGACCGGCGACGAGGTGCTGCGCACCTTCGCCATCACCATGTTCGCCAACATCCGCAACATCGACCGCTTCGGCCGCTATGGCGGCGAGGAATTCCTGCTGGTCCTGCCGAACACGCCGACTGAGCCCGCCGCGCGGCTGCTCGACCGGCTGCGCGCCATCGTCGCCGATCTCGACTGGAGCGCATTCTCCGTCGGCATGCAGGTCACGTTCTCCGGCGGCGTCGCGACGTTGCGCGCTGACGAGCATTCCGACAGTTTCCTCGCCCGCGCCGACAAGGCGCTCTACGCATCCAAGGCACAGGGACGCAACCGCATCACCAGTGCCTGACGGCGCCCGACTAGCCCGGTGGCAAGAAAGCGCCGCCGTTCAATGCTCCAGGACAGAGACCATGAATTCGACAATCGCCGGCCCTTCCGAAAACCTGCTCGACGAGCTGCAGGAGACCTTGTCCCACGGCACGGTGGCCAAGCGCGTCGAGGCGCTGCGCAAGGTCACCGACCTATTCGTCAACGGCGCGGTGGATTATTCCGACGAGCAGGTCGGCCTGTTCGACGACGTGTTCCAGTGCCTGATCGCGCATCTCGAAGTGTCGGCGCGCGCGCTGCTGTCGAGCCGTCTTGCCCCGATCGACGCCGCACCGCCGCGGACCATCCGCACGCTCGCCTTCGACGACGCGATCGAGGTCGCAGGTCCCGTGCTGTCGCAATCGGCGAGGCTCGACGACGACGCGCTGATCGAGCTCGCGCGCAGCAAGAGCCAGGCGCATTTGCTCGCGATCTCCTCGCGCAAATCGCTGAGCGACGCGGTAACCGACGTGCTGGTGCTGCGCGGCAACGACGAGGTGATCCAGAGCACCGTCAACAATCCCGGCGCCGAGATCTCCGAGCGCGGGTTTACGCGCCTGGTCAACCGCGCCGAGGGCGACGACAATCTCGCGACCTGCCTTGGCCTGCGGCCGAGCATGCCGCGGCATCTCTATCTGAAGCTTCTGGCGCGGGCCTCCGCCACGGTGCGCGAGCGGCTCGAGGCCGCCCATCCGAAGCAGGCCGCCGAGGTGCCGGTCGCGGTGCGCGAAGCGACTCGGCGCGCGCGCGCGGCGCCGTCGGCAATGTCGAAGCAGACGGCGATCGCGCATGCGCTGGTCAAGTCACTCTACGAGGACGGCCGGCTGGACGAACATCAGGTCACGATATTCGCCGAGGCCGGCAAGTTCGACGAGACCAATGCCGCGATCGCGGCGCTGGCCACCGTACCGGTAGCGATCGCCGAGAACATGATGGTGGAGACGCGTTCCGAGGGCGTCATGATTCTCGCGAAGGTGTCGGGCATGTCCTGGTCCACCGTGCGAGCGATCATCGATATGCGAGACAATCTGTTCGGTGGCGAGCCGACCGACCTGAACATCTGCCGCGACACCTACGAGCGGCTGCGGCCGTCGACCGCGCAGCAGGTGCTGCGCTTCCACCGCATGCAGCAGACCGCGCCCGCGGCTTAACTCGAAGTTTTGACGCTGGCTCACATCCCTCCGGTTCGTCATTCCGGGACGCTGCAAAGTGGGCTCGCGCCAGCTTCGATTTTTTGGAAAGCCGAAGTGGGTTGCCCGCCGTGTCGCCGCGGCTGCCGTTCGATGGAGCGCCGAGGCGTTACGCACCCGAGGTAATATGCGCTTTGGCGCCGCAAGCGGACACGGCACGCGACCCCAGGCGACTTGCTCGCCTGCGGACATTTGGGCGCCGATTGCAGATCATGGCGCGTTCCTAGCTCACGCCGCCATCCAGGCGGACAGCGGCGCGAACCGAGGCTCAGGTCTGGACGATCAACAGCGTGACGCTATTTCTTCATCCCGGAGTCGTGTTGATTCTTCATATACATGGCTTTGTCGGCGGCACTGACCTGGCCCATCATCATTGGACCACTCGCGGGCGCGGCGGCGGCTGCTGCCGGCTTCATCGCATGATGCTTATGCGCGGCGAAAGCGGCAGAGGTGGAGACAGCGAGGACGGCAAGACCGATAAGAATGTTTTTCTTCATGCTCAGCTCCCTAGAATGGAAAAGACATACGGTAGTACCGCAAAGGCTACCTCAGGAAGATTTTGTTTCCAACTCTCCAAAGGCAGATTTTCCGGCTGTTTTGCCTGAGACGGCGAGAACAATGTATGTTAGTCGCCGTCACCCGGGCTTGACCGTCGAAAACCCTTTCCATGACCGCTTCGGGGTCAGGAGTGGAAGCCGAGCGCCCGCTTTGCAGGCGATCTTCATTCGATCACTTCGTCAGCCAGCGCGAGAACCTTCGCGGGGAATTCCATGTTCAGCGATTTGGCGGTCGTGCAGATTCAGGACCAGTTCGAACTTGGTCGGCTGGATCACCGGCAAATCAACGGCCTTCTCGCCCCGAAGCAACCGCGAAACATAAACGCCGGCCCGTGGGGGAGGCGGACATCAAACCACAACCTCGGACATGTTCGCCAGCGGCTCGAAAGGATTTCGAACCCGCCGGCCGCTTTCACGGCAGCTCGCGAAGCTATCACGACCCAACACTGTCCCGTGAATGAAGCACTTTGGCGCCGCGACGAAGTCGGCCTGAAACAAATCCGCAGCTACGACTTTGGGGAGTCACGCACCCAGGAGGGTGACATGCGCAAACTGATCTTCGGCTTCCTTTTGATCGCAATCGCTTCGATCGGCTTCTACTCGCTGGTTACGGCTTCACTTGCCGCGGCGCGCGACGCCAGACCTGCAACATTTGCCGAACGCTTCGCCCCTGCGCTCAAATCCACCGATACGACCGGTCTACGGAAATAGCCGAACCTGCGCGCTGCAAGCGCTGAACAGGACCTGCTGAGCGCCGAGAGCGAACGTCAATCGACCAGCTCGTCGGCACGGGCGAGAAACGCCGAAGCAATTTGAATTCCGAGCGATCTCGCCGTCTGACGCGGCCAGAAGGCCTGCGATCCTCGATCCCACGATAAACTTGTGGCGGTTCATCCGCGTACTCCCGAGCCGATGTCGCCTGCAGCGTCTGGCTCCAGGACTAGCGGTTTGTCGCGAGCATGAGACGGTTTACACCATCGCTATCCTCATTTGGCGCGGCAAGAGCGTGAATATCGATTGCGAGGATGGGATCAACCCATCTAGATTCTCCGCGTGACGTCGATTTCCAAAAGCGACCCTCCCCCTACCTTGGCGGGCCTGTTCCGCACCAAGCCCTGGCAGGTCGCCATGATCGGCCTCGGCACGGCCGCGACGCAGCTCGACACGTCGGTGAATATTGCCTTCCCCGCCATCACGCGGGGATTCGAGCTTTCGATCGCCGACATCCAGTGGGTCGTGATCTGCTACGTGCTGACCTATGCCAGCTTGCTGCTGGCGCTGGGGCGCATTGGCGACACGGTCGGCCATGCCCTCGTTTTCCGGATTGGTCTGGTCTGGAGCACGATTGCGCTGCTGCTTGTCGGCTGGTCGCCGAGCTTTGGCGCGATGCTGCTGTTTCGCTGCCTGCAGGGAATTGGCGCGGCGCTGGTGCTGAGCTGCGGCGCAGCGCTGGTCATCTCGCTCTATGGCGAAGAGCGACGCAGTCATGCGCTCGGCATCTACACCATGATGCTCTCGGTCGGTCTGATGCTGGGTCCGCTGCTCGGCGGCGCGCTGACGGCGGTCTGGGATTGGCCGGCGGTGTTCTGGTTCCGAGTCCCGATCGCTCTCGCGGCGGTGCTCTTGTTTCGCGGCACGCAGGCATTGCCGCAACGAGAGGCGGCCGACCGCTTCGACGTGCCGGGAGGCGTCGCGTTGGTGCTCGGACTGGTCACGATGCTGCTGGCAATCAACCGCCTGCGCGAGTTTTCCGCGATCGGGTTCGCCCTGCTGTCTGCGCTGGCCTTTGCGGCATTCATCTTCCGCGAGAAGCGCGCGGCGCGTCCGATCATCGCGATCGAGATTCTCAAGCAACCGGGCTTCGCGCTGCTCAATCTCGTCAGCGTGCTGCTCAATCTCGCGGCCTTTTCGGTCTGGCTGCTGGTGGCTTATTTCCTGGCGCGCGTGCCGGCCTACAGCCTGACCGAAAGCGGCGCCATCCTGGCGACGGCCGCGGCAGGGGCGGCGCTCGCCGCGCCGATCGGCGGCCGGCTCACGGGGCGGCATATCCCCGCCCGCCGATTGGCGATCGCAGGCGCGGCGGCCAATGGCATCGGTCTCTTGCTGATCGGCGCATGGACCGAGCAGACGGCGACAATGCTGCGGATCGCAGCGCTTGTCGTGCAAGGCGTCGGACTCGGCCTGTTCCAGCTTGCCTATTCGGACATCGTGACGGCGGCGCTTCCGCCTGGCGATCGCGGCGTGGCCGGCAGCCTCGTGTTGCTGACGCGAACGCTCGGCACCGTGACCGCGGCTTCGGTCATCTTCCTTGTGTTCGAAATCCTGAACGCGACATATGGCTTCCTGGAAGGCTTCCAGAAGACCTTCCAGTTCGCGGCGCTGCTGGCATTTGTCGCAGCCGGATTGGCGGCGTTTTCATCGCGCAGGGTCGGCGATGTCAGCTAGATGTGTGATAGACCAGCAGCGAAACAGTTCAGGATTCACGAGGAGAACGCCATGCCCAGGACAAAGCTGCCGGTCCCCGATGTCGCCGAGGCTGGCCCCGATCTCTGGTCGAACGCCATTCGCGCAGGCGACACGTTGTACATCTCCGGCCAGGTGGCACGTCCCTTCGAAGGCGGCGCCGGGATGGTCGGCAAGGACGAGTACGAACAAGCCAAACAGATATTCTCGCGCATCGATCGCATCATCAAGGCGGCCGGCGGAACGATGGACAATCTGGTCAAAATGACGATCTTTGTCGTCGATATCACCAAAAACACCGAGGTCTGGCGCGCGCGCCGCGAGTTCTTCACGGGAGATTTTCCCGCTTCCACCCTTGTCGAGGTACGGTCGCTTGCGAAGCCGGACGTGCTTGTGGAGATCGAAGCCGTTGCCTATCTCGGCAGGAGCTGAGGTTTGCTTCGTTGCTTTGGGTCGGCTCGGCTGGAACGATGATGAGCAGGTGCTCGTTAGTGAGTGCTTTTTGCAAGGAGGCCGAGGCATGAGGATCATGAAGGTCGCGCTAGCTGTCGGGACGGCGCTGCTGCTGTGTCAACTGGGCTCCTCTCCTGCCGTGGCCAAAGCGCGGACGGGCAAGCTCGTTCGCGAACCACGGGAGAGGCTTTTCGTCCCGGTCCCCGTAGTGAGGCCTTACTGGGATTCCTACATCGTCCCGCGCTATCGATATCGCCCCGAGGACGACCGGGTCGATCCCTACGGTCCGCCCGTGGTGCCGGTGATCCGCTTCGGGAATCAAGAGGTGACGCTTCCGGCCTGGGGCTGGTAAGGACGCCGGATCGCCACTGGCGCATGATCCGGAAAAGTGTGTAGCGGTTTTCTCTCGCGACAAACGCTCAACGCGTTTGCGCGGAGATCACTCGCAAACAAAATCTGGGCCGAATTCCGCGAGACGAAAATCTTGAGGCTGTCCTTCGGCGAAAGCGCGCGCCAGATGTGGCGCATGTGATGAACAACTCGCGATTTCTGTCATATCCTGATCGAGCACCACTGGTTATCCTGCGCCCGGGCGTGGGCCGAAACCGCTTCGGACCAGCTGTCAGGGGAGACGACGACGATGCCGAGAACCGCGCAGTGCCTGTGTGGGGCCTTCAGTGCCGTTGTCTCCGCCGAGCCTGTCATGGTCAACATGTGTCATTGTGAGGACTGCCAGCGCCGGTCAGGCGTGCCGTGGAGCAGCGCCGCGTACTTTCCGACTGACGCCGTCCGCCTCGATGGTCCGAACAAAATTTATACAAGGACGAGCGACGCCGGGACGCGTATCAACCACCATTTCTGTCCGACCTGTGGGGTCACGGTCTGTTGGACGCGCGAGACAGGCGGCACGCGATTTGGAATCCCGGTCGGGCTGTTCAACGATCCGTCATTCCCCGCCCCGTCGCTGTCGGTTTGGGAAAAAAGACGATATGCGTGGTCGCCTGCCATGGACAATGTGGCGCATTGGGACACGCAACCGCCGCCGCCGCGCTGACGCCTTCCGGCTGGTCGAACGCCGGACGATCAGCCAATGCGATCGAGCGTCGCCTTGGAATGAACTTCAAGATCGGTATCGGCGCGCGATTTGAGCAGGGTCGAGCGCTGTTGAATGGCCGTCCGGCGCGCTTCGGCGAGATCGCTCAATCCGCCCTGTCCATCGCCGATCTGCAGGCGCAACAGCCCGCGCAGCCGATGGAATTCGGCGGCGATCCAGCGCTCTCCGTTCTCGACCTCGGCGGCAATCGAGCCGAAGTTGGCGAGGCCTTCCTCGATTCGATGCGCTTTCAGGCAACCGCCGACAAAGACGACGCACCACGCCGTCAATGACGGTTCATGCGCGGTCATCAGCCGCCGGATGCCGTGCTGGGCCAGACGAAATCCCTTGTCGATCGCGCCGCGGTGGATGGCGGCAACTCCCGCGAGGAGATCGGCGTGCGGCCGCCAGAACGGAAGGTCGTGCTGCAGCGTCAGGCTGCGCAGCCGCGAGGCGTGGAAAGCGAGATCGTCGATGTCCTCGGTGAATGCGGCAAGCAAGCCGCCGGCGAACGCCGTGGCATGGCAGAGCGTCTGAAAATGGCCGCCCGCCTGGGCGTCTTCCAGCGCGATCTTGCGCCAGAGCGCGGCGCTCTCGCCATCGCCGAGCAGCGTCCATGCCTCGGCCAGCCCAACCTTGACCGCGGTGTCGTGCAGCGTCGCGCCGATCTTGTCGAGGGCTTCGCTGTGCAGCTCGGGAACGTACATCTCCAGGAACTGCTCGAACTCGAAAATCGCCTCCTTGAATTCGCCCCTGAACAGCAAGGTCGTGCCCATGCAGCGATGCGACATCAGTTTGTCGAAGGTGCTGCCGTTCGCCGCCACCTCGGCGATCTGCCGCGCCACCTGCAGGCGCGCTTCGGTTTCATTGAACCGGCCCATCCATTTGTGAAACAGCGCCGCCACGATCCGGTCATTGGTGCCGAGCCGGATCGACAGACTCGACGGCGGAATCGATCTCGCGCTCGACCTCGACGGCGCCATAACCGCGCGCGGCGATCAGCGGCCCGAGGATCTCCAGCCGCAGGTCGAATTCGAGAAGGTCGCGATCGCCGCCTTCCGGCAGTCTCAAAGCCAGTTCGATCGCGCTGGCAAAATGCGCAACGGCTTCGACCGCGGCGGAGCGACGCGCGGCGTCGCGGCCCGCGCGCTGCCACCAGGTGATGGCGCGCAAATAGTCGCCGGCCTCGGTGAGCTGATGCGCCAGCACGTGCGGCATTTGATCGGTCATGGCGGGGAATTGCGCCTCGATCGTATCCGCGATCAGCTGGTGAACCCGCAGAGCGATCGCGTCGCAGCAGCAACTGGTAGGCCGCGTCGCGCAACAACGAATGACGAAATTCGACCGCTTCGCCGAACGTGCTGTGCCGGTTCACGAAAATACCGGTCCTGATGAGCCGCTCGATGCTGGCGCGCATCTCGGCATCACTGAGGGGAGACACCGCGATCAGAAGCTCGATCGGAACGTCGCGGCCGATGGCGGCCGCGAGTTGCGCGGTTTCGCGACCGTGCTCGAGCAGATCGAGCCTGGCCAGCAATGTTTCATTCAAGGTGGCCGGAATCGCGTTCGGGTCGGCGGTTCCCGGAGAGACTTTCTCGATCGCCTGGTAGCCGCGCGCCAGTTCCTCGGCGAAGATCGGAATGCCGTCCGCGCGCGCGATGATCGCATCGAGAATTCCGGGCGGCATTTTCTGGTCGGCGGCGATCGCGTTCACCAGCCGGCGGATCTCGTAGTGCTGCAGCCGGTCGAGGTGCAGCAGATGGGTGTCCGGTTCCTCCGCCCAGCGCGGTGTATCGCCGGGGCGCATCGTCGCAACCAGAAGAACCGGCAATTCGCGAACCAGCCGCGCCAATCTGCTCATCAGCTCGGATGTCGACGGGTCCATCCAGTGCACGTCTTCGATGACGATGACCGGAATCTCGCGGGAGATCGCCTCGACGATGTCGAGCAGCGCATCCACCGTGCGCGAACGAAGCTCGGCCGGCGAAAGGTTCTGCAACGGCGTGCGATCGCTGTTCTCATGGCGCAGCAATTCCGCAATCAACGCGAAGCGTTCCGGCGAGGCCTGACCGAGGCGCCGCAACAATGCGTCGAGCTTCTCGAACTGGCCTGCCACCGCATCCGGCGCCGAGACGTCGGTCGCATAGGCAAGATAATGCGCGATGGGATGGAACGGCTGGTTGGCGTGGATCGGCGAGCACTGCAGGATCAACCGCTGCGCGGCGTTGATCTCGAGCCGGCGATACATCTCGGAGATCAGGCGCGACTTGCCGAGCCCGGCATCGCCGGTGATCAGCACGATCTGGCCCTGTCCGAGCTGGGCGGTGGTGGCGCGATCGACCAGCCGCGCGATTTCGCTTTCGCGGCTGATCATCGGCAGGCTGCTCGAAGGATGGTTGATCTCGAACCGGCTTTCGCCCCTGCGTTCACCGAGCACGCGAAACACCGCGACGGGCACCGCGAAACCCTTGAGGGATCGCTTGCCCAAAGCCTCGCAGTTAAATTGGGCTCCGATGATCTCGGCAGTCGCCTCCGCGATCAGGACTTCGCCGGGCCGCGCTTCCCCTTGCAGACGCGCGGCCAGATTGGGTGACTCGCCCACCAGCGAATCCGGCTCGGATGCGGCATCACCGACGAGATCGCCGGCGACGACCGGTCCCGTGGCGATGCCGATCCGGACCTGAAGCCTGTCGCCACTCGGCGTCCGCAACGTTTCGATCGCCCTCGCGAGCGCCAGGCCACTGGCAACGGCGCGTGCGGCGTCATCCTCGCGCGCACGCGGATAGCCGAACGTCGCCAGCACGCTGTCGCCCAGGGAGCGCACGACATGTCCGCCGAAGCGATCGATCAGGCTGGCGCAGATATCCTTGTAGGAGCCGAGCAGGTCGTGCACCAGTTCGGGATCGGAGTGCGATGCAAACTGCGTGTATCCGATGAGTTCGCAAAAGACGGTTGTGACCTGGCGGCGTTCCGCGATCACTACCGGCCGGGGGTTTGCAGAGGACGGCGCGGAGGCCGGCTTGTGACCGGGCTCGACCGCAAGATTCTCCGCGGCGGCCAACCTCCCGATTGCGTCAAGCAAGCGCCGGCGATGGCCGACGGAGCTGACGCCGAGTTCCGCCAGATCCGTGTTGGTCAGGTGCGGCAGCACGCTCGCGTCGATATGGTTGTCAGCAAACGTCCTGAGATAGGCCCCGAGACCGAGTTGACGGAGCCACCCACTGACAAATTCCATATCCGGACCGGCAATTGGCTTGGCCATATCAACTCGAACTCGACGCTGACGGCAAAAATGAAAAACGTGTTGGGCGGCCGCGGCAGGCCGCTAAGTCGGACCCGGTCAGATGCTATTTCATAACGGGCTCTTGCGCCATGGTGGAATTGCTTCAGAACCTTTCCGTCGCAGGTTAGGTGTGCAATTTGCGCCAATGCGCCGCGATGTCGACACGCCGCGTGATCCACACCTTGGGCTGACCCGCAAGCCAGTCGAGGACTTTTGCCAGCCCGTAGGCGCGGCCGGGATGGGCAATGATGCGGTTGTGAAGTCCGAAGCTGAGCATCCGCGGCGGATCCTCATCGATTACACATTGAACGGCATTTTTGATGTAGTCGAAATAATCGTCGCCCGAGGTCATGCCCTGACGGCTGAAGCGCACATCGTTGTGCACAAGCGAGTAAGGTATTACCAGCTGATCGCGTGCGCCCACCTTCACCCAGTATGGGAGTTCGTCGTCGTAGGCATCGCTGTCGTAGGAGTATCCTGCGTCCAGTAGTATCGTGCGCGTGGACAGCGACGGCGCGTAGCGGGTGTACCAGCCCTCGGGCCGTTTCCCGATACATTTGGTGATAATCTCGGTGGCGAGACGAATGTGCTCGCGCTCCGTCTCAGGCGCAAGATTGACATGCATCTCCCAGCGCAGACCGTGGCCGGCGACATCCCAACCCGCTTCGCGGATTGCCGCGCACGCTTCGGGATTGCGTTCGAGCGCACGTGCGACGGCGAACACGGTGCAAGGAAGGTTTCGCCTCGTGAACATCCGATGCAGGCGCCAGAACCCGGCGCGGCTGCCATACATGAACATGCTTTCGGCGGCGAGGTCGCGGCCGGCAACCGCGGCGGTCGCCCCTTCCGTCAGCCCGGCCTCGGAAGCGGGATCGCCGTCCGGCACGGCATACTCGCCGCCTTCTTCGTAGTTGATCACGAAATTGACCGCGACATGCGCGCCATTCGGCCAGCGCGGATCCGGCGGATGCCGGCCGTAACCTGTGAAATCACGCGAACGTCCTGCTTCTGCATCACCCATGTCGGCTCTCCGTGGTCACATGAACTTCGGCAGCACCTTCGTCCATAACGCCTCGGTCGACTTCATCAGTTTGGCGTGCGGCACCAGCGCGTTGTAGGTGTAGCAGAACAGCCAATCCACCGGCTGCTGTTTCATCGCGGCCTCGAGTGCGCGCGTCACGGTGTCGACGGTGCCGACCAGCGCATAGCCGAGTTCGATCGACTCCTGGGCGGTCGCGAACTGCTTCGTGACCGGGTCCATCAGGCCGCGGCGGAAGCCGAACGGCTCGAACCAGGCCTTGCCGGAGAAACGGCCGGAGTCCTCCCACAGCGCCATCGCTTCCGCGTCGGTGTCGGCGATGATGACGTCGCGCAGCAGGCCCGTGCCCTGTCCGCGCGGCCTGCCCGACACTTCGGCGTAGAGATCGTACAGCGGTGACGCATAAGCCTCGTGCATCGGCGGCAGGATCGCGGTGACGCCCTCTTGCGCCGCCCAGCGAATGGAGTTCGGTGACGATGCGAACGGCAGGAACACCGGCGGATACGGCTTCTGCAACGGCTTCGGCACCACACCGACCGATTTCAGCATGCCGTTCTCGACGCCCTTGCCGAATTTTACCGTGGTCTCGAGATCCCAGGGCGTCGCGCCGGCCGGCACCTTCCAGTACTTGCCCTGGAACGTCAGCATCTCCTCGGTCCAGCATTTCTTGATGATCTGCCAGTTCTCCTCGAACGCTTCGCGGTTGGCCTGATCGATCGCATCATGATGGTGCGGCAAGGTGCCGGAGACGCCGTGCGTCTGCTGCGCCATGATGTCGACCCAGCGCCGCTGGTAACCGCGGGCGAAGCCCGCGCAAGCGCGCCCGCCGGTCATGTGGTCGAGCATCGCGATGTCCTCGGCGACGCGGATCGGGTTGGCCGCGGGCAGCACGATGCCGAGCTGGCCGACGCGGATGCGCTTGGTCTGCATCGCGAAATACAAATCCAGCAGCACGGGATTGTTGGAAACCTCGAAACCCTCGATGTGAAAGTGATGCTCGGTAAAGCTCACCGAATCGTAGCCGAGATCGTCGGCGAGTTTGACGAGCTCGGTCAGCTCTTTCAGCATGCGCTGGTAAAGCTCCGGCCTCGTCGCCGCCATGCCGGCCTCGATCTCGGCGCGCGAGCCGACGCTCGGCAGGCAGAATATCGACGCTTTCATCTGTTTCCTCGCCCATGACTTGTGTTGTTGGTCTTTGGGCAGAGCGTAAGCAGTTTTGTGGACGTGTCCAAGGGGCTCCGCATCGGTCATGCGCGGACCTCGAACCAATGAGATCGGCTGAGCAAGCCCTGCCAAGCCGAAGCGCCTAGCTCCGCGATCGCCGGCGCGCGGAAAGCGTTTTTGCAAATGCCGCGAGAACCGTCGACGCTAACGCCCCTTTTTATCGCCACCGCTGCTTTGCGGAGGATTGTCCATCTGACTGATTGCCTTGGCGGCCGCAGGGTCGCCGGCGGCCTGGGCCATCTCGTACCACTTCCGCGCGCGGACCGGGTCTTTGGTGACGCCCAGACCTTGCAGGTAGAGATCGCCGAGCCGGATCATGGCGAAGGTTCTGCCGAGGCTCGCCGATTTCTCGTACCAGGCGCGGGCCTGCGTAAAGTCCTTCGTGACGCCGCGTCCAAACTGATACATGTTGCCGAGGTTGGCGAGCGCGTTGGTCTGCCCGAGCGCCGCCGACTTCTCGTACCATTTTCGTGCTTCGGCAAAATCCTGGGTCACGCCGTGTCCGGTGTCGTAAAGCACCCCGAGGCCATTCATGGCCGTCGCGTCACCTCCGGCAGCGCCTTTCTCATACCATTTCCGGGCCTGCGCAAAATCCTGAGGCTCGCCGATGCCGCGATCGAACATGTTGCCCAGCGATCTCATCCCGGCGGGATCGCCGGCGGCGGCGGCGGATTCGAACAGACTGCGCGCCCTTGCAGGATCCATCGGAACGCCGGTCCCCTCCTGATAGAGCCGGCCAAGATTGACGGAGGCCACCGTCACGCCGCCCGCGATCGCTTTCTCGTATAACTTCTTTGCCTCAGCGTAGTCCTTCGGTGCGCCATGGCCGGTTTCGTAAAGAAAGCCAATGGCATTGAATGCCGCGGCATCGCCCGCCGAACCCGCTTTCTCATACCAATTGCGCGCCTCGTTATAGTCTTGCGGCACTCCCCAGCCCTGATTGTAGAGCACACCGATATTGATGTAGCTCGCGGCATAGCCTGCCGCCGCCGCCTTTTCATAAAGCTGTTTGGCCGCGGCATAATCCTTCTGGACCTGGGCGGCGCGTCCGGCTTGGTAGGTGAAGCGCGGCACGTCCGGGTATTGGCGCATCGCCTGATTGCAGGCCGGCGCGGCGCGCGCACCGTCGATCTCTCCCAGCCTCAATCCCGTGACCGCCTTTGGGCGCTGTGGATCGGCAAGGTTTGCAGCCAATCGATCGCAGTCGGTGATGACGTCGGCTCCGGGCAGGGATTTCGTCGGCTCCGCCAGCGTGGCCACCTGTTCCGTCGGCTCCTTGAGTGGTCCTTGCGGCGTCGTCACGTCGTTGGTCGAAGCCGCGGCCTGCGCTCCGACAAAATAGAAATTGCCGTCGATCGGAGATGACGACACCCAGGGCTGCTGCGCGCCGCCGGTTGACCGCTTCACGTTCAACCCCACCGCGTTGAAGGTCTGGAACAGATCGTAGCCCGGACGCTTCAGGGTTGCCGCCAGCGCCGCCGTGTACGGGCTGTGTCCGTCACTGCCATCCTGCGCCACGTTGCCGGGCTGAGTGGCATAGGAAATCAGTGTCCCGTCCGGCGCCTGGAGTTGCGCGAGACCGCCGTTGGCGGACCGAAGGCCACGGCCGCCGAACGGGTTGTTACGGCAGGCATCGAGGATCACCATGTTCAGTCGTGTACCTGAACCCTGCATCTGGTTGAGCACCAGGTTGACGTCGACCATCTGGAAATCGACATCGGCCTCGCGGGTCGGATTGGCATTGACGGGAACGAGATAGTTGGAGCCGCGCACCTGAACGCCGTGGCCGGCATAGTAGAACAGCGCGACGTCGGCGCCCTGGACCTGCTTTCCGAAGGACTGGATCGCGTCGTCGAGCGCACGCTTGTCGAGGTTGAGTTGGGCATGATCGCCCGTGACGGCAAAACCGAGATCCCTGAGCGTCTCGGCCATCAACACCGCATCGTTCGCGGGATTCTCCAAAGGCGTCACGTTCTGATAGGCGGAATTGCCGATCACCAGCGCCACACGCTTTTCAGCGAAGGCAGGACCGGCCAGTCCGAGCAAGCCAACCATCACGAGCGGCAACAGACCCTTCATTGCCAGTCCCCTCAAAAGCTGTCCTGCGCAAATCCTAGCGCGAGAGGATGCACTTGTCGTGCCTGCTGAAAGCACGTCACACGACAAGTGACCTTCGTCACTGCCCCCGCGCGGCTAATACCTCAGCACCCTCGCCCCCACGAGCGCACCGACCGCCGCCACGATCGCCGTGGCCAGCGTGTACCAGGTCGCGACGAACAGCGGCGAGTCGTCGGTGCAGTGCGAGGCGTAGAGTGTCGCCGCCAGCCCCGCCGAGACCATGCCGGCGATCGCGCCCGCCAGCGCTGGCCGCGATGGCGCGCCATGGCGAAGGCCGATCAGCGCCGCGATCAGGAGCGGCAGCGACATCGCCGGGATCGCCGACATGCAGACTTTCGAATTGCTGCCCGACCATCCGCGTCATCATCGGCATTCGCTGCGGCATCATCATCTCGCCGGAAATTCCCGCAACCAGGAGGCCGGCGGGAATCGCCAGCAGCCAAACCCAGCCGCGCAGCTCGGCCTCGGGCCGCGCCAGATGCAGGCTGACGATGATCGCGGCGGCGGCGAGCGCCAGGGTCACCGCGAATTTCAGGTCGAAGAACGGATTATGCATCGCCGTCATCACGTCCGGCCGCACGCCGAGCTCGGCGAAGAAGATCAGGAGCGACACCGGAAACGCCGCAAGCAGCGCCAGCGCCAGCACGAAGCCGACGGGACGCGGGCGATGGGCATTGTCGGCGGCAAGGGAGCGAATGAGCTGATCGGTGTCCATCATCATTGCTCCTTCAGCTTCGCGGTCAGACTCGAAAGTCCCCGGTGCAGCGCCACCCGCACCGCGCCCTCGCTCATCGCAAGCCTGGCCGCGGTCTCCTTGATCGAGGCGCTTTCGACCGCGATCGATTGCAGCACCTCGCGCTGCCGCGCCGGCAGCGAATCAAGTTGGGTCGCGACCTCCGTGGGCGAAGCGGTTTCGGCTTGCGGCTGATCGGCGAGAGTTTCCGCGAAATCGTCGATGTTGACGAAGATGCGCCTGCCGCGCCGGCGCAGCGCGTCGATCAGCTTGTTGCGGGCGATCGCAAACAGCCAGGGCGCGAACGGCGCATTGGCGTCCCAGGTATGCCGCTTCAGATGCACCGCCAGCAAAATGTCCTGCACGATATCCTCGGACTGATCGACCGGTTGGCCTGCGCGCGCGAGCCCGCGGCGCGCCGCGGCCCGCAGGACCGGCGTGATCGCCTTCAGCAGCCGGTGATATGCCGCGCTGTCTCCGGAAATGGCCGCCCGCATCAGGGGCGTCCATTCGTCTTCACGTTCGCGCACGCACGCTCCCGTCAATGCAATTCGCTCGATGTATCAGTTTGTTACGCGAGGATTCTCCAATCACGAAACCGTGATCAAGGCTCAAGACGTCCCAAGGCGCGAAAATGCGCCGGCGGGGTCGGGTTTCGGGTGGCTGCCGCCGGCGCCCTGCCGTCAGCTATCCCCAGGTCAAAGCTTTGAAACAACGAGGAAAGAGCATGGTCACGAGGACCTACGGAACGGTCAGCCTAGAGCGGCGGATGACGATGAGCGGGCTGGAGTTCGTCAAGGGTCTGGCCAGCGGAGAGCTGCCCCTCAACACGATCGCGCAGACCCTGGGCTATGACGTGGTGGAGGCCGAAAGCGGTCATGTCGCCATCACGCTCGATCCGACAGGCGCGCATCTCAATCCAGCGGGCACGGTGCACGGCGGGCTCACGGCGACACTTCTCGACAGCTGCATGGGTCTCGCCATCCAGACCATGCTCGACAAAGGCATCGGCAGCACGACGCTCGAGTTCAAGGTTTCGCTGGTCCGGGCCATTACGGTGGAGACGGGCCGTATCCGGGCCGAGGGCAAGGTCCTCAATTGCGGGCGTCGCGTCGGCACGGCTGAAGGCCGCGTCACCGACGCCAAGGGCCGATTGCTCGCGCACGGCACGACAACGTGCCTCATTTTTGAAGGGTAACCGTCGCAGGCGACCTCATCCGCGGTGCCCTGCGCTCGAAAAAATTGCGTGCGACGGAAGCTGCCCCGTTTTTGCCGTGGGTCGCCCGAAGATTCCCTTATTTCGCCCCGCTGCCGTCATTCCCGAAGGTCTTTTTTCGATCGGGACCAAGAACTGGGAGATTGCCGGATGAAGGGCAACGGGTGGATGGTTGGGGCGGTGATGGTGGTTATGGGCTTTGCGGCCCCATCGTACGCGGCTGTGAGCGCAGGGAATATCGTCGCTGCGCCCGCGATGGTCGATAATGTCTTCAGGCAGGAGCTGCGGGTGCAGATGGCGGCGACCGACGCCCGCGCCGGTACCTCCAAGCCGGCGGTCGAGACCGGCGCACCGGTTCAGGCGCCGCAGACGAGCGAAACCCAACCCGCCGACGGCCAGGTGGCCGCGAGCGACCAGCTCAATGAAGTCGACCGCGCGCTGCGCGAAACGCCGCCGCCCGCGCCGCCAGTGGCGGTCGCGTCCAACGAGCCGCCGGAGCAGCGCACCGTTGCGATGGCCGGCAACGATCACTCGCTCTGGGACGAGACCTCGCTGATCGGGAAGGTGTTCATCGCCTTCGGGACGCTGCTGACCGTTGCGTCTGCCGCGCGCATGTTCATGGCCTGACCAAGCGTGGCTTGAAGCCCATCCCGGCAGCGGGCATTGTCCGCTGAAATGGTTTGCGGGGTGGGTCATGGCGGTCTTCGAGCACATCATCGTCGAGAACAAGGGCGCGGTCGGCATCGTCAGGCTGAACCGGCCGAAAATGCTGAATGCGCTGTCGTTCGGCGTGTTCCGCGAGATCGCGGCCGCCATCGACGATCTCGAAGCTGACGAGGCCATCGGCTGCATCGTCGTGACCGGCAGCGAGAAGGCGTTCGCCGCCGGCGCCGATATCAAGGAGATGCAGCCGAAAGCCTTCATCGACATGTTCAACAGCGACTTTGCAGCGGTCGGCGGCGACCGCGTCGCCAGATGCCGCAAGCCGACGATTGCGGCGGTCGCAGGCTACGCGCTCGGCGGCGGCTGCGAGCTTGCGATGATGTGCGACATCATCATCGCCGCCGACACCGCAAAATTCGGCCAGCCCGAGATCACGCTCGGCACCATCCCCGGCATCGGCGGCACGCAGCGCCTGACGCGCGCGGTCGGCAAGTCCAAGGCGATGGACCTTTGCCTGACGGGGCGGATGATGGACGCTGCGGAAGCGGAGCGCAGCGGGCTGGTCAGCCGCGTGGTGCCATCAGACAAATTGATGGATGAGGTGATGGCGGCAGCCGAGAAGATCGCGTCGATGTCGCGCCCGGCTGTCGCGATGGCAAAGGAGGCGATCAACCGCGCCTTCGAGACGCCGCTCGCCGAAGGCCTCAATGTCGAGCGCAATCTGTTTCACGCGACCTTCGGGCTCGAAGACCGCTCCGAGGGCATGGCGGCGTTCATCGAGAAGCGCAAGCCGGTGAACAAGAACAGGTAGTGTCCTCGTCATTGCGAGCGAAGCGAAGCAATCCATCTTTTACACGCGGCGATATGGATTGCTTCGTCGCTTCGCTCCTCGCAATGACGATTAATTCCTCCCCCAACGCCGCACTCACCAGCGCGCGATACATCCGCTCCTCAAACGTCCCCGGCCGATCGAGCCCGAGCCGCGCCAGGCATTCCTGCTCGGCCGCATCCGGCGTTCGCATCAGTCCCTTCCATAGCAACGCAGCCAGCCGCAGCGGCGCGGCTTGCGCCTCCTGCAGGACCTGCAGCGCCGGGATCAGCCGCTGCTCGATCTCGGTGAAGTCGCTGCCGAATGGAAAAAATGGCAACAGCCCCGCATCGCGCGCCGGCTTTAGTGCAGCGGCGATCCGCTCCGGTGTATTGTCGCGGGCCTCGCGCGGGATCTCGTAAGCCTTCGCGAGCTTGCCGGCGTCCTTGGCGGCGCGCATCAGTTCGTCCTGGAAGCGCGAGTCCGCAATTTCCAACATCGCCGCGATCACGTCGGCATCGGATTTTCCCCTGACGTCGGCGACGCCATATTCGGTGATGAAGACGTCGCGCAGATGCCGCGGGATGGTCTCGTGGCCGTAAGTCCAGCGGATGTTGGACTGTGTCCTCTTGCCCGGCCGCGTCGATTCCAGCGCGAGCATCGAGCGCGCGCCATCGAGCGCAAACGCCTGCGCCACGAAATTGTACTGGCCGCCGACGCCGCTCACGACCTGGCCGTCCTCGAGCCCGTCGGAGACGGCAGCGCCGAGCAGCGTCACCATCATGGTGCTGTTGACGAAACGGGCGTCGACGCGCGCCGCGCGCTTGTTCGCTTCGTCGCCAAAGATCTCGTTGGTAAACGACACCGGCATCATGCAGATGCGCGCGCGATCCTCCTCGCTCATGTCGCGCAGCGCGCGATAGAACGACTTCGGCCCCAGGAAGAACGCGCCATGCAGGATGATGCCGTCGACCGCGCGCGTGAGGATGCCGGCGTCGATCAGCCCGATGAAAGCCTCCGTCA
This sequence comes from uncultured Alphaproteobacteria bacterium, assembly GCA_963732085.1. Classification (GTDB taxonomy): domain Bacteria; phylum Pseudomonadota; class Alphaproteobacteria; order Rhizobiales; family Xanthobacteraceae; genus Bradyrhizobium. The sequence continues at coordinate 55,824 of CAVSYJ010000010.1, forward strand.
CCATCTCGCTGACGCCGTAAAGCCCCTTGTCGAACGGCGCGGTCTCGCGCGGCTCCATGTTTGGCGAAAGCCGCCGCATGATGCTCTTGAACTGCGCGTTGTCCTTGTGGCGCACGACCAGGCTTTGCGCCAGGGCGTCGCCGACCTGGCCGATGCCGATCTGCAAGCTTCCGCCATCGCGCACCAGAGACGCCGCATGCAAGCCGATGGCATATTTGGCGTCCGAGATCGGTTCGGCCGGCGGCGCGAACAGCGGAAAATCGGTCACGGGGCTGTCGAGCACCGCGGCGAACTCATCCGCCGGAGAGATCGCCCGGCCCCGGCATGAACGGCAGTTCGGAATTGACCTGCGCCACCAGCTTGAACGAAGCGCGCCCCTCTGCGCGCGCGCGCAACACGTCGAGCGTGGTGTCGGTGTTGCAGGACAGCGAATAGCGCGGCACGCCGCCGACCACGCGCCTGGCCACCAGTTGCGTCACGACATTGAGGCCTTGCGCGAGCAGATAAGATGCTGCGTGGGTGTAGTTCGCCGAGATGTAGTTCTGCTGGGCCACCGGCACATGCATCCAGCGCCCGGCGAGGAAGAAGAATTCGACGACCCGGATGTTCGGCGGCAGCTTGCCGTGCCGCAGCGGCTCGGCATAGGCGAGATCGGGATAGCCGCCGAACAGGCGGTCGATGACAGGCGTGATGAAACGCGCCTCCAGCAGGCTGGACGGCTTCGGCTTCTCCAGCGTCAGCGCCGAGAAGAAAGTGAGGTCGATCGCGCGGTCGGCAACGGCGCGCGCATAGATCGCGTTGATGATGTGGTTGGCCTTGCCGAGCCCGAGCGGCAGGCCGACCACGAGCTTTCGGCCGACATCGCGGATGATCTCGTCGGCAATCGCATCCGCATCGCTGAACATCTTCGGCATGATGAATGGCCCGGCAGCATCGCACTCGTTCCGGAATCGGAACACCATGAGTGAAAATCATATGTGACGAACACGCAACAGGCGCGAAGCGAGTTTGACCGCACGCCGTTTAGTTGTGGCGGCCGGCCTCGCGAAGCAGCTAAAGGGAATTGTGCGTATCGGCGGGGGCTGAGGCCGGGGCTGGTTTGACGTTTGAGCGTGCCGTCGATCGCGGAATGACGAGGGGCGTCGTCTCCGTGGACAAGGCACTGCGAATTCGGCGTCGCCAGCCTCGGCCGCGCCTTGTATTCGCGCCGCGCGGTGTGCGCCGCCCTTCCCGCCTGCACGTTCCGTGGTTAGACTGCCTCCCAATCAAAAAGTACGTGGGAGGAAACCATGCTGACGCGACGCGGAATCCTGCTTGCCTCGGTTGCGGCGGGAGTTGCCATGAAGACCAATAGCGCATTTGCGAAGGCGGCCCAGCCATCGACAGCCAGTCAATTTCGACGTGCCGGCCGGCGCCTGCGACTGCCACACCCACATCCACGCCGACCCCGAAAAATTCCCGTTCTTTGCGGGGCGCGTCTATACGCCGGAGCTGGCCTCGCCGGAGGAGATGAGCGCGCTGCACAAGGCGCTGCATATCGAGCGCGTGGTGATCGTGACGCCGAGCGTCTACGGCCCCGACAATTCGGCGACGCTGTTCGGCATGAAGGCGCGCGGGGCGACCGCGCGCGGCGTTGCCGTGATCGATGACAAGACCAGCGAGAGCCGATCTCGACGCGATGGGACAGGCCGGCTTCCGCGGCATCCGCCTCAATCTCGCGACCGGCGGCGTCAACGATCCCAATGTCGGGAAGACGCGCTTCTCGGCCGCGGTCGACCGCATGACCCCGCGCCGCTGGCATGTGCAGCTTTACACCACGCTGCCGATGATCGCGGCGATCAAACCGCTGGTGCTGGCCTCGCCGGTGCCGGTCGGTGTTCGACCATTTCGGCGGCGCGCAGGCCGAGCTCGGCGTCGATCAGCCGGGCTTCTCCGACCTCGTCGACCTCGTCAAATCAGGCAAGGCCTATGTGAAGATCTCCGGCGCCTATCGCTCTTCGAAACAGGCGCCTGATTATGCCGATGTCGTTCCGTTGGCGAAGGCGCTGATCGCGGCCAACCCCGAGCGCATCATCTGGGGCTCCGACTGGCCGCATCCGAACTCGGTCACCCTGCCCGGAAAACAGGTAGCGACGTGACGCCGTTGTTCCAGATCGACGACGGCCGGCTGTTGAACCAGCTTCCGGTGTGGGCGCCGGATGCGGCGACGCGCAAGACGATCCTGGTCGACAATCCGGCGCGGCTTTACGGGTTCTAGGTCTGGGTCGCGGTCGTGACCGGACGCACGTCCTGCGGATAGGTGCGCAGCCAGTTGCCGGCCTTACGCAAGCCGCCGAACGGAAACAGGTGGAAGCCTGCGATGGCTGCGGTCGCCTCTCGCGGCGCAGCTTCGAGCCCGCGCATGACGTCGTCGGGTCCGGTATCGATCAACAGCCGGCCGAAGCGGCCGATCTGGCTGCGCAGCGCCCGCATCGAATTGCCGATGCCGCAGCGGAGCGCGAACTTGGTGAGTGTTGCCGGCGTCGCCGGCCCCGCAAGGCCGATGATGACCGGCAGCGCGATGCCGTTCGTCTTCGAGTTGGCCGAGCCAATTGAGGATCGGCGCGCTCTCGAAGCAGAATTGCGTGACGATGTCGACGTGAATGCCGGTCTCGCGCGCAAAGTTCTGCCAGGCCTGCGAGCAGCTTGAACGTCGCGGTGCCGTCGAGAAAGGGATGGCCCTCGGGATGACCGGCAACACTCACCGATGTGATGCCGTGGTTTTGCAACAGCCCGGTCGCGGCGACATCGCGGCTCGCCTTGAACGGACCGCGCGCGCCCGCGACATCGCCCGCGATCAGCAGCACGCGCGTCACCTCGGCTTCGCCGGCAGGCGCGCGAGAAAATCATCGAGCGAGTCGCGTGACGGGATTTCGCGGGCGGCGATGTGCGGCACCGGATTGTAGCCGGCCTGCCGCAGCGCTGCCGCCGTCTCGACATTGCTGCGGAAATTGTCGCCAGGCAGAAAGGTGATGGTGACATCGCATGCCCACAGCGAAATTGTCGCGCAGCGCTCGATCTGGAGCCCGTGCGAGGACACCTCCACCGAAGCAGACGGCAACAGCTCGATAAGCTCGCGGGGCGCGGTCATCGGCGGCGCCTCACACCGGCGCGCGACGGCGCGAGATTACATAGGTCTCGTCGTTGAACCAGAGCCCGCCATGCTTCTTCAGCACGCGGTCGGTGGCTTCGAGATAGCGGCCGTCGCGCACCACTTCGGACAGGCGATGGTCCTCGATCTGCGCCACATAGATCGCGGCGTTCCAGGCTGCGAACAGGGTCGAGGTGCCGATCGGACCGGACACTTCGTCCGGCAGCGTGTGCATCTGGTAGCGGAAGATCGAGCGCGCATCGGACGACGCGTTGAAATTGTAGTGCCGTGCGGCCGCGCCGAGTTCATGCTTGACCTGGCGCAGCAGCGCGTAGCGGTCGGTCTTGAATGGGTCCTCGCCGGGCCAGACCTGATCGATGATCTCCATGCCGGGATCCTGGCCGTGCGAATGGATGCCGATCAGCCGCCCGCCCGGCCGTAAGGACCGCACCAGCGGCGTCACGACCTTCGAGGCCTTGAACTCGACGCCGATGCGCGCGCGATAGGGCTGCGAGGCGATGACGAGATCATAGTCGGCCATGACGCGGCCGGGCCGCGGCATGATCGGATCGAGCAGGAAGGCATGATCCTCGCGCCGCAAGGTCAGCACGATCGGGCGCTGGTAAACGGGATTGCCGGTCTTTGCCGAGATGCCGGCGCGCCAGTTCTCGGCCAAAAACCCTTCGAGCTCGCCGATCTGCTCGGCAAAGCCATGCGCGGTGTTGCCGGACAGCGTGACGTCCTTCCAGATCAGCCCTTGCGCCGAGGTCACCGAGCGCGGCGTCAGCCACGGCGCCTCGGCGTAATAGAGATTGGTCACGACCAGGACGGTCGCGGGATGCTCGAAAAGCCGGTCCGCCATCTTCTCCAGCATCATGCGCACGTCTTCGTAGGAAATTTCCTTGGCGACGACGTAGAGCGGCATGGTCGGAAAGCGCGCATGCAGCGCGCGCATAACCCGCGACAGCACGGTGCCGTCGCCGACGCCGGCATCGAACAGCCGCAGCGCCGGCGGCGAGGGCTGCAGGTTGGAAAGCTCCAGCGAGACGCGGTTGGCGATCTCGGTTTTCTCGCTGCAGGTCGAGACGAACAGCAGATATTTCTGCCGGTTGTCGAAGAAACGGAAGCCGGCCGGTACGATTTCGGCACGCGCCGCGACACCGTTGGCCGGCTTGGCGGCGACAGCCGCGCCATTGCCGTTGGCCGTCGCGGGCCGGTGTTCGCTCAAATAAGCGCGGACCTTGTCGAGCGTGCCGGTCGTGATCTTGGCGCCGTCGCGCAGGCGCGACACCAGCTTGCCGTCATTGACGACGAGGCGGCCGAACGTGGACTCCGCCGTTTGCGTGGCGCGGCAGAATTCCCTGATCTCGCCGAGGATCTCCTCGGATGTGCCGCTGGCGCGCCGCCCCTGATGTTCTTCGATCCGCATGGTGTCTCCCCGCGGTTTCCTTCCCTGAGTGGGCAATCAAGGAGCGGCCGTTGGGAGACGTCAACCACAAACTGGGTGGGCAGGATTTATGGGCAACTGCCCATGACTACGGCGCGTAGCGCACAAAGAACCTGGCGGCCGCCTCGGCGAAAGAGTCGACCCGCCCCTCCAGCAGCCCATGAAACGGCTTCTCCAGCAGGAATTTGAGGATTGAGATGCCGCCCGCATAGGTCACCACGCACGTCGTGATCGTCGCGATCCAGGACCCCCGCGTCAGATAGTCGGCCGTTGCAAAGATCAGCGCGGAGACATTGGCGACCGACCAGAACACTATCGAACCAAGAAGCAGTGTTCCGACAAGGATGAGCAGCGCCAGCCACCAATCATTCAGCCGTCTTGCAACCGGCTTGACCAGGAAGACCGTGAAACCAAACCCAAAGACCAGAGCCAGCATGCTCACGAATCCGACGATCGCCTTCTTTGCGTCGGGACATTTCACCGTCGTCGGCACCAGCATGTGAAAGCCGACGTCAGCGAGCGCCACGAAAAAGCTGACGAAAGGAAGATCGGGCGACCCCGCTGCATGAACGCGTGTTCGCCACAAGCCGGCAGCGGGCCATTGGTCGACAAGCGGGTGCGTGCATCGCCGTACCTCTGGTTTCACGATTGGGTTGACCGCAATTCGAGGCAGACCAGACTGGCTCGGGATATCCCACTGCGACGGCACGGCTGAGCTGCCGCCTGCCCTGTCGCATCCGGAATTTGCGTCAGCAATCAGGCTCCACATTGTTGTGGGCGTAAAGGACGTTAGCGCCTCGAACACCGGCCTCACGCTGTCCGATTCGGTGAAGCACAAGACGGCAACTGCGACCGCCGAGACGATCACGCTCCGGATCGTCGACTTCACCCAACGATGCAAGTTCGTCTCGGGCGCGGAATCCTCATCCATCGTCGCAGGCCCCGGCTAACGCGCCGGCCATTCCGGCGGATGCGTGCCGAGCCGCACCGCAGGCCGGTCCCAATGAGCCGGCGTTTTGGACAGGATGGCCGAATGCTTCACCGAATGCAGCGGACCGAAGGCGGACGGCAAATCTTCCATGAACGGCTCGACGCTGTCAGCCTTCAAATCCGGCGTCTTCAATCCATCGGCGACGCGGCCGAGATTCCACAGCCAGCGTCCGGTCTGCGCCAGCGACACCCGGACATGCCAGCTGCCGCCTTCGCGCGCCTGGCGCGCTTTCGCCATCATGGCGCCGAACGCCATCAGATAGCCGGTGGCATGATCGAGCATCTGCGCCGGCAATTCCTTCGGCCCGTCGATGCCGGCGGCTTGGCCTTCGGCATGGTTGAAGCCGGTCGAGGTCTGCACCAGCGAGTCGAAGCCGCGCCGCTCCGCCCACGGTCCGGCATGGCCGTAGGCGCAGAGCGAGACATAGACGATGCCCGGGTTGATTGTGGCCGCCTCTTCCGGCGAGAAGCCGAGCGCGGCGAGCGAGCGCGGGCGATAACCTTGCGAGAAGATGTCGGCCTGCGCCAGCAGTTCGCGCATTGTCGCCCTGCCCGCCTCGCTCTTCAGCTCAATAAATGACGCGAGCTTGCCGCGGCCGGTGTCGATAGTGAGCCATTGAAACGCCGGCAGTTCGGGACCGGCGATCAGCATCACGTCGGCGCCGTGCGCGGCGAGCGTGCGTCCGGCGACGGGCGCCGCGATCACCCGCGACAAGTCGAGCACGCGCACGCCCGACAGCGGACGATCGCCCTTCGGCCACGGTTTTGGCGCGGCCTCGCCGATCTTCTCGATGGTCAGCACCGGAAGCGCGGCCAGCGCTTTCGCCTGCGGCGTCGCCGACCATTCCTCATGGGAGCGCATCAGCGAAACCACCGCGCCGCCGGCATAGGCCGCGGTCTCGAAGGCCTCGCCGTCCCATTGATTCAGCGCGGCCTGGATTTTGTCGCGCTCCATGTCGCAGCCGAGCACGTTGCAGACCGCAGCGCGATGATGTTTGAAATTCGTGTGCAGCCGCACGAAGCGCTTGTCGCGGGTGGTGTAGATGCCGGCGGTCGGATCCCAGGTTGGCGGCGGCGGTTTGCCATCGACGCGCAGATAGCGCTCGGAGCGGCACTCGGCTGTCGCATGCACCATGTCGACGGTAACTTGCTGCGACTGCCCGCTGCGTAGCTTCCAGATCTCGGCGGCGGCAAGTCCGCTGGCCGCGATCGAAGCTTGCGCCGCGGCGTCGACACGAAACGACGACGGCAGCACGGGCTCTCGGCCGGTCAGCGTGACGGATTGAAGCGCGGAAGGTTCGCCGCCGGCGAGGGTCCAGAGATCGCTAAGGATTTGGGAGGGAGTTTGCATGGTGAGAGTCCGTCATGCAATGACGGCACCTGTCAATGAAAATCCCGCGGCGACGGCTGAATGCTGGCGTTCCCTAAACGCCGGGCGTAGCGCAGCCGGCGCCTGCGGGCCAGCCATACGAAGAACCTTACAAGCCAATCCGGCGTTTTCAGATAGCGCAAGGTTTCAATCTCGCCCTCCTCCTTGCGCTCCCGGAAGCTCGCGTCGGACAGATAGTCACGGTCTTTCGCAACCCAATCCGTTGTGCTCACAACCTCTTCCTGCAAGGGCTTGCTATCCGGGAGCCTGGCGAGGAATTTCAGTTCGCGCTGGAGACAGATCTCCTCGATCCGGGCGCGCTTCTCTTCAACGTACGCGACCCCCCATCCGTCCAGTCTTGCGTGCGTCGCTTCATGGACGATGGTGGACGCGAGCTTCGCGATCGACATGGTTTCCGGGAGAACATAGCGCTCGTCGATGACGCAAGCGTTCAATGAACGATCGTAATGCGCCTGACCGCTTGGAATCAGGTTGACCCATATTCTGTCGAGATCGCGGGTGACACGGGAATAGCTGAGCACGTCGTGGCGCTTGATCAGCTGGAGCGCTTCCTCGACGCGGCGCAGAGCGGGGTGAGGCTTCGATTCCGTGGTTCCGACCCAAAGCCCGTCAATTTCGCGACTGGTTGATAACCAGAGGCCAATTCGATCAACGCGCGTTGGTTTCCGATCGGCCTTTTTGATCGAAATGAGACCGCGCGATCCCCGTGACTTTGCGTCCTGCAAGCATCACTCCGTCGTGCCCAAGTCTGGCTTCAAGTCTGGCTTCCGCCAATGGTCTATAGATGCCCTCTCTTTCAGGTTGCTTAGAAGCTTAATTCAAATTGTTTTCGATTGGGAAACCGATGCGTCCGTCTCAATGAAAATCCCGCGACTTCGGCAGGATTCGCACGTCGCGCGGGTGGCGGATGCGCTGCGCGGGATTGTCGGGATGTTCGCGGCGGTCGTCGTTGAGCGGCTCGATCAGGGCGGCGCCAGGCGGCAGCGGATGTTTGCGTTCGAAGGCATCGTCGGACAGGCCGATGAGATCCTGCGAGCGGTCGATCAGGCGCTGCGCCACCAGATGCGTGACCTCTTCGGGGCTGCTCTGCACATAACCCTCGACCAGTACCAGCCGCGCGCCCATCACCTCTTTCCGGAATTGCTCCATCACCTTCGGCCAAACCACGATGTTGGCGATCCCGGTCTCGTCCTCGAGCGTCATGAACACCACGCCCTTGGCGCTGCCCGGGCGTTGCCGCACCAGCACCACGCCGGCGCAGCGCAGCCGGCGTTTGTCGTTGCGATGGCAAACTTCGTGACAAGCGACGACACCCTCGCGCGCGAACCTCGTGCGCAAAAATTCCATCGGATGGCCCTTCAGCGACAGGCGGATGGTCTGGTAGTCGGCGACGACATGTTCCGCACGCGGCATGGCGGGGAGCGGACGCGCCCGTTCGTCCGGCAGCTCGCGCGCGACCGCCGCCTCGAACAGCGGCAGCGGCACGTCGTCGGGCAAGCGCCGCACCGCCCACAGCGCCGCGCGGCGGTCGAGCCCGAGCGAGCGGAACGCATCGGCGTCGGCCAGCAGGATCAGCGCGCGCTTGGGCAAGCCGTGTCGCGGGCGAAGTCTTCCAGCGAAGTGAATGGGCGGCGTTGGCGTGCGGCAATGATGCGATCGGCCCAGTCGGTGGCTCTTTCAAGATTGTCATTCCGGAGCGTCGCGCTAGCGACGAGCCCGGAATCCATAACCACCATCGGGAGTATGGATTCCGGGCTCGCGCCAAGAGGCGCGCCCCGGAATGACGACGGAGAAATTGTCGCGACGCCCCGGAACGACAGTTGAATTTGCTTCAACCGCTCCTCGTCCCGATCGATCCAGCCAAACCCGTCGATCTGGCGGAAGCCGAGCCGCACCGCGCAATATTTTCCGTTTCCCTCCTCCAGTGTGTTCTCGGCGAAACTGTAGGACACATCGATCTCGCGCACCTCGACGCCGTTCTTGCGGGCATCGCCGACGATCTGCGCCGGCGCGTAGAAACCCATCGGCTGCGAGTTCAGCAATCCGCAGCAGAACGCATCGGGATGATGGTGCTTCAGCCATGACGAGATATAGACCAGTTGCGCGAAGGCCGCGGCATGGCTCTCGGGAAAGCCGTAGGAGCCGAAGCCCTTGATCTGCTCGAAGCAGTTCTTGGCAAATTCGGGCGCATAGCCGCGCGCGATCATATTGCCGATCATCTTGTCCTCGAATTTGCCGATGGTGCCGACATTACGGAAGGTCGCCATCGAGCGGCGCAGCCCATTGGCTTCCTCGGGCGTGAATTTCGCGGCCTCGATCGCGATCCGCATCGCCTGCTCCTGGAACAAGGGCACCCCGAGCGTCTTGTGCAGCACCTTGTACAGTTCGTCGGGCAGTCCCTTGTCGGGCGCGGGTGCCGGATAGTTCTCCTTCTCGATGCCGTTTCGTCGCCGCAGATAGGGATGCACCATGTCGCCCTGGATCGGGCCCGGCCGCACGATCGCCACCTCGATGACGAGATCGTAGAAGTCCCGCGGCTTCAGGCGCGGCAGCATGTTCATCTGGGCGCGGCTCTCGACCTGGAACACGCCGAGCAACTCGCCGCGGCACAGCATGTCGTAGACCTTCTTGTCGTCCTGCGGGACGGTCTCGAGCTTCCAGCGTTTTCCTTTATGCTGGTCGATCAGATCGAAGCATTTGCGGATGCAGGTCAGCATGCCCAGCGCCAGCACGTCGACCTTCATCATGTGCAGCGCGTCGACGTCGTCCTTGTCCCATTCGATGAAGGTGCGGTCGTCCATCGCGGCATTGCCGATCGGCACATAGCTGTCGAGCCGGTCCTGGGTCAGCACATAGCCGCCGACATGCTGCGACAGGTGCCGGGGGAAATCGATCAGTTCGCCCGCGAGCGCCACCGCTAAGCCAACCATGGAATTGCCGGGATCGAAGCCGGCCTGCTTGACCTGTCCGTCGCTGAGGCCGTCGCCCCAGCTGCCCCAGACGGTGTCGGCGAGCAGCGAGGTGACATCCTCGGTCAGCCCGAGCGCCTTGCCGACGTCGCGGATCGCGCTGCGCGGCCGATAGTGGATGACGGTTGCGATGATGGCGGCGCGATGCCGGCCGTAGCGGCGGTAGACATATTGCATCACCTCTTCGCGCCGCGAATGCTCGAAATCGACGTCGATGTCGGGCGGCTCCAGCCGCTCCTTGGAGATGAAGCGCTCGAACAGCAGATCCACCTTGGTCGGATCGACCGAGGTGATGCCGAGCACGTAGCACACGGCGGAATTCGCCGCCGAGCCCCGGCCCTGGCACAGGATGTGCTGGCGTCGCGCGTAATGCACGATGTCGTGGACGGTCAGGAAGTAATGCGCGTAGTTGAGTTCGGCGATCAGCGCGAGCTCCTTGTTCAACGTCGCGCGCAAGGTGTCGCTGATGTCGCCGCCGAAATATGTCTGCACGCCCGCCCAGGTCAGGTCCTCCAGATGCTGCTGCGCGGTCTTGCCCGGCGGCACCGGCTCGTCCGGATACTGGTATTTGAGCTGGTCGAGCGAGAATGAGATGCGCTCGGCAAAGCGCAGCGTCTCCGCGATCGCGTCGGGAAAATCGCGGAACAGCCGCGCCATTTCATCCGCGGGCTTGAGATGACGCTCGGCATTGGCTTCCAGCCGCCTGCCGATCGCCTCGATGGTGGTCTTCTCGCGAATACATGTCAGCACATCCTGCAGCGGACGCCGCGCGGGGTGGTGATACAGCACCTCGTTGGTCGCAAGCAGCGGCACGCCTGCGGCTAGCGCCAGGCGCGAGAGCCGCGCGAGACGCCGCTTGTCGTCGCCGCGATAGAGCAGGCTTGCAGCGAGCCAGACGCGGTCGGCCGGGCTGGCCTTGAGTTGCTGCCAGGATTTTTGTCGCGGCCGCCGTCTCGAAGCGATGCGGCAGGGTCAGTACAAGCAGCTGACCTTCGGCATAATCGAGGAGATCGGCGAATTTCAGATGACACTCGCCCTTCTCGACATCGGCGCCCATCTTGCCGCGGGTGAGCAGCTGACACAGCCGGCCGTAAGCCGCGCGGTCACAGGGATAGACCAGGATGTCGGGCGTGCCGTCCATGAAGACGATGCGCGCGCCGATCAGCAGCTTCGGCTTGTGCTTGACTTCCGGATTGTCCAGCTCGGAGAAGGCGCGCACCACGCCGGCCAGCGTATTGTGATCGGCAATGCCGATGGCGGGAAGGCGTAAGGAGCTTGCCTGATGCACATACTCCTGCGGATGCGAGCCGCCGCGCAGGAAGGAGAAGTTGGTGGTGATGCCGATCTCGGCGTAATCGGCGGAGACGTGCGTCATGCGAACAGCCCGTGCACGAACCAGTTGGCGGGCACCGGCTCGCCCTTCTCGTCTTTCAGCTCGCTGCCATAGAGGCCGTCGCGAAAAATCCAGAAGCGCAGACCCGCCTCGTCCTCGACCCGGAAATAATCGCGGGTCAGCACCTTGCCGTCCTGCTTCCACCATTCCATGGCGATGCGCTCGGGCCCTTCCACCCGCGCCACCACATGATCGGCGCGCCGCCAGGTGAAGCGATGCGGCGGCCCGTCGGGCACGGTCGCAAACGGCACCTTGATCGGCTCGGGACGCGCGAACAGACGAAGCGGCCGCAGCGGCGGCTCGCCTTCGGCGCGCGCCGGCCAGGTCGGCTTGCGCGGCCGCGGCAAGTGCATGCTGCGCGGGCGCAGCCAGCGCCGCGCGCTCGGGGATATGCGTCTCCTGCAGGCAGATGCACGACCACGCGGCGCGATCCGATCCGCGCCGCGATGCGGTCGATCAACGCCGCCAGTTCGTCACTATCATGGACATGGCTGTCGAGATCGTGCTGCTGCTGCACCACGATCTCGGTACGGCCGGCGGCAAGCCGGATCAGGTCGAAGCCGAAGCCGGGATCGAGGGGATCGGCGAGCGCATCCAGCCGCTCGCGAAACAGGCGATCGATCACCGCAGGACGCGTCACCGGCTGGCCGGTGTCGACGACGAGAGTGCGCACCGCGCCGTCGGTGCGGAAGAAACTCGCTTCCAGCCGCCGCGCGCCCTTGCCCTGCTTCTCCATCGAGGCGACCAGGGTTATGGCGAGCCGCGACAAGGTCACTGATATCACGCTGTCGGTCGCAACCGGCTCGGCAAAGCGCTGCTCGACGATGTAATCCGGCAGCGGTTTGCGCGGGCTGATCGGGCGCGTCTCCCTGCCCGAGAGCCTGCTCGAGATGAGCAGTGAAGGCGGCGCCGAACCGCGCGGTGATCTCATGGCGCGCGCGCGAGGCGACGTCGCCGATGGTCTTCAGTCCCGGCGCGACGCAAGCCGTTGACTACAGCGTCATTCGCGCCGAGCGCCGATACCGGCAGCGGGCTGACAGCTCCGCTCTCCTCACCGTCGGCAACGATGCGGCCATGGACATGCCGCGTCATGGTGCGCGCGCAGATCGCAGTCGAGGCGACGGCGGCGCTCACGGCAAAGCCCTGCACGGTCAAGGCGTCGCAGAGCAGCTTGAGGAGCGCGGCTTCGCCGCCGAACAGATGGGCGCAGCCGGTGATGTCGAGGAACAGACCATGCGGGGCATCGAGCGCGACCAGCGGCGTGAAGCGGTCGCACCAGTCGGCGATAGCGTCGAGCGTTTTGGCGTCCGCGGCTTCGTCAGCGTCGTAGACTTGCAGATGCGGACAGATGGCGCGGGCATTGGCGAGCGGCATGCCGATCGCAAGGTTTTGGCGCGCGGCGGCATCGTCGAGCGCGTAGAGCTGCAGCGCGTTGTTCTCCCTCGTGACGACGACGCTGGGCGCTTCACCTCCCCCTGCAAGGGGGAGGTCGGCGAAGTCCGAAGCGCTCTTGCGCGAAGGAGTGAGCCGGGAGGGGGTCAGCTTCTGCGCACGCACCAGAACTGGTAGACCCCCTCCCCCAACCCTCCCCCTTCAGGGGGAGGGAGTTACCGTCCGTGCTGCACGAGCAACCATCAACTCGCCCATCGCCGCATCTCTTTTTATTTGACGCGTTTTCTTCACGCGAACCGGTACCCACTTCGCTTGAAAACGCTATGCACAACTCCCGCCTGATGCGGTCGATGGGCAGGCGCGGCAGCCACAGGCTGAGGATCCGCCGTCTCGCTGAAAAGGCACTCATCACATTTCCATTCCATGATCCATCGCCCGGTCGGGCCATGACGGTTGCGGACAAGCGCGGCGTCGAAGCGCGGCGCGCCCCACTCGCTCCATATCGCTGATGGCGGCGAATGCGCCGCGCGCACGATCCATCGGCTTTCCGCGGTCGACGGCGCGGGTTGCGCTGCAACCCGCAGCACGAGAGCAGTGACGCCTGAGGCCTGCGCGGCCAAAGTCAGCTTGCGGCTCGCGACGAGATCGAGCTGCCGCGCCTCGCCCCAGACTTCCAGCACGACAGCACCGAGCGCATCGCAGGCGAGCGCATCGGCCGCGGTGCGCAACGCGCTTTCGACGTCGAAGGCGCGCACCGTCACCACGCAGCGCGGATCGAGGCCGAGTTCGGCAAGCCCATGCATCGACAGCGCACCGGATTCGATCTCGCAAAAATCCTGCCGCACCCACACCAGCGGCCGCCGCGCGCTCACGCGCGCCGTGAGGCTAGCGATGAAGCCGGTCGCGGCTGCGCCGTGCCGGCCGGCTTCCGCAAATACCTCATGCAGCGCGCCGTGTGCGAGTCCTCCCTGCAGCGCCGCGTCGGCCTCGCCATGACCGAGCGCGATCCGGCCTGCGCGATCGCGACGCTCTGCGTCTCGATGCGCTCGATGCGCGCACGCAACCTCGCAAGCGTGCTTCTCATGCCCGCGCCCTCTGAAATCCTGATCTGGCCGCCCTGATTGGAGAACCAGAAGCTGGCTCATTTGTTCATGATATGTTCTAATATAAAGCTAACTGCCCGCCAGGAGTCAATCGGATTGGCGATGCCGGGAATCCGTGAACGGAATCAAAGGGATTTAGCAATGGACGTGCAGCGCAAGCTGGAAATCCTGGCGGATGCCGCCAAATACGACGCCTCCTGCGCCTCCAGCGGCACCGAGCAGCGGGATTCCAGCGACGGCAAGGGCCTCGGCTCGACCGCGCCCGGCATGGGCATCTGCCATTCCTACGCGCCGGACGGACGCTGCATCTCGCTGTTGAAGGTGCTGCTCACCAACGCCTGCAACTACGATTGTCTTTATTGCGTCAACCGCGCCTCCTCGAACGTGCCGCGCGCGCGCTTCACCATCGACGAGATCGTCAAGCTGACGCTCGACTTCTATCGCCGCAATTACATCGAGGGGCTGTTCCTCTCCTCCGGCATCATCCGCAGCGCCGATTACACCATGGAGCAGGTGGTCGAGCGTCGCGCGCAAACTGCGCGAGAGCAGCATTTCCGCGGCTACATCCATCTCAAGACCATTCCCGAAGCCGACGACGCGCTGATCGCGGAAGCCGGCAAATATGCCGATCGTCTCAGCATCAATATCGAGATGCCCGAGGAGAGCAGCCTTGCGAAGCTTGCGCCGGAGAAAGACGTGCGCGCGATCCGCCGCACCATGGGCCGGCTGCGGCTGAAGCTCGATGAAGCAAAGGACGCGCAAGACGGACGAAAGCAAAGCCGCCGCGCTTCGCGCCGGCCGGCCAGAGCACGCAGATGATCGTCGGCGCGGACGCGGCGAACGACCAGACCATCCTCGCAACCAGCGCCAATCTCTACGGCGCCTACCGTCTCAAGCGCGTCTATTATTCCGCCTTCAGCCCGATCCCGGATTCCAGCCGCGCGCTGCCGCTCGCCGCGCCGCCCCTGATGCGCGAGCACCGGCTTTATCAGGCCGACTGGCTGATGCGATTCTACGGTTTCGATGTCGGCGAGATCACCGAAGGCAGCGGCATGCTGCCGCTCGACATCGACCCGAAGTTGGCCTGGGCGATGCGGCATCGCGACCGCTTTCCGCTCGATGTCGCCAGCGCCAGCCGCGAGGAGCTGTTGCGGGTGCCCGGCTTCGGCCGCAAGGCGGTCGATCGCATCATCGCCACGCGCCGCTTGACGTCGATCCGCGCCGCCGATCTCGGCCGCCTGCATATCCCCAGGCAGAAGGCGCTGCCGTTCATCGTGTCGGCCGATCATCGGCCCTCGCCGCGTCTGCTCGAGGCGGCGAGCCTCGTGCAGCGATTCAAGCCGAAGGCGGCCCAATTGGGATTTGGGTTTTGAGTAAGCCTCGTCATGGCCGGGCTTGTCCCGGCCATCCACGCCTTCGCCGCGAAAAGAAAAGACGTGGATGCCCGGCACAAGGCCGGGCATGACGAATGAGAGAAGCGAGTACACATGCACCACATCATCCTCGACAACGAAACCGATTTCGGCAGCTGGCGACAGGCCGCACGCTCGCTCGCGCTGGCTGGTGTAACACCGGCAGATACGTCCTGGAGCGTCAAGGGCGACGACGAACTGTTCGCGCCGACGGCAGCGCCGCTGCCGTCGCATTCGCCGGACGAGACCTTCACTGTCTCGGCCAAGTTCGTCGATCTGGCGAAGATCGCGATCCTGCATCGTGATCCCCAGCGGTTTGCCCTGCTCTACCGCCTGCTGTGGCGGCTGCGCGGCAGTCACGATCTGCTGGAGATCGCGACCGATCCGGACGTGGCGCGCGTGAGCGCGATGGCGAAAGCCGTGCGCCGCGACGAGCACAAGATGCATGCCTTCGTCCGCTTCCGCGAGGTCGGCCGCGAGCGCGACGCGCGTTACATCGCCTGGTTCGAGCCGGAGCATCACATCGTCGAACTGGCCGCGCCGTTCTTCGCCCGCCGCTTCGCCGACATGCCGTGGTCGATCCTGACCCCCGACCTCTGCGCGCATTGGGACGGGCTTGCCGTTGCCTTCACGCCCGGCGTCGCCAAATCGGAAGCGCCGACCAGCGACCGGCTGGAAGAAACCTGGCGGCGCTATTACGCCACCATCTTCAATCCGGCGCGGCTGAAGGTGAAGGCGATGCAGACGCGAGATGCCGCGGAAATACTGGAGGAACCTGCCGGAGGCCTCGATGATTAAGCCTCTGATCGCCGATGCCGTGCGCAAGACCGATGCGATGATCGCCAGAGCAGCGACCGAACCGCACAAGCCGCAGCGACAGGAGGAGCCGATGCCCCGCAAGACTGCCGCAGCCGACAGCCTCGAGGCCTTGCGCGAGGAAGCCGCCGACTGCCGCGCCTGCCCGCTCTGGAAAGACGCCACCCAAACCGTATTCGGCGAAGGCCCGAAGCACGCCCCGATCATGCTGGTCGGCGAGCAGCCCGGCGACAAGGAAGACCTCGCCGGCAAACCCTTCGTCGGGCCGGCCGGAGGGATGCTCGACCGCGCGCTCGAAGAGGCCGGCATCGATCGCAAGAAGGTCTATGTCACCAACGCGGTGAAGCATTTCAAATTCGTGCCGCGCGGAAAAATCAGGCTGCATCAGAAGCCGAGCACGCCCGAGATCAAGGCCTGCCGGCAATGGTACGAGCGCGAGCTCGCCGCGATCGCGCCAGAACTTGTGGTGGCGCTGGGCGCGACCGCCGCGCAAAGCGTGCTCGGCAAGATCACGCCCATCAACAAGAACCGCGGCCATCTGATCGACCTCGAAGGAGGCCGCAAAGCGCTGGTCACGGTGCATCCATCCTATCTGCTGCGCCTGCCCGACGAGGACGCCAGGGCGCACGAATATGAACGCTTCGTCGAGGACCTGAAAATCGCCGCGGCGTTCTTGCGAAAATCCGCCCGCGCTGCATGAACTTATGAGCATTGCTGCATTGCATGCTTCCCCTGCTCCAAAGCCGTGGGAAAGCCGGTCTGCTGCGCTGCGTTTCACCTGCCTGTCACATGCCTGGAGGAAAATCCGGCCCATTCGGGAGTACCCCGACTGGGGATCAGGAGAGAATTCCAATGGCCGACATTGCGTTACCAGGTTCGATCGAGCCCGCCCTCACCAGGGGTCCGGACCTCGACAAGGGCTTTCATCCGCTGACTGGCGTGATCTATCTGGGGGTGGTCGCGGCGGCACTGTTGTTCGTCGCCTACAGCATCTATGTCGATGTCGACGCGACCGGGACCCGCGTCAATTCCTTTCTGCCGTATATTCTGCTGTTCGTCGCGCTCCTGATCGCGCTCGGCTTCGAGTTCGTCAACGGCTTCCACGACACCGCCAATGCGGTCGCGACCGTGATCTACACCCGCTCGCTGCCGGCCAACATCGCCGTGGTCTGGTCGGGCCTCTGCAACCTCACCGGCGTGCTGCTGTCGTCCGGCGCGGTCGCCTTCGGCATCGTCTCGCTGCTGCCGGTGGAATTGATCCTGCAAGTCGGCTCCAGCGCCGGTTTCGCCATGGTGTTCGCGCTGCTGATCGCAGCCATCATGTGGAACCTCGGCACCTGGTGGTTCGGCCTGCCGGCCTCTTCGTCGCACACGCTGATCGGCTCGATCATCGGCGTCGGCATTGCGAATGCGCTGATGCGCGGCCGCGACGGCACCTCCGGCGTGGACTGGACGCAGGCCGCCAATATCGGCAAGGCGCTGCTGCTGTCGCCGCTGTTCGGCTTCGCGCTCGCCGCGGTGCTGCTGTTCGTCCTGAAGACTGCGCTGGTGCGCGCCACGCCGGCGCTGTTCAGGGAGCCCGTCAACAATCAGCCGCCGCCGCTGCTGGATCCGCGGCATCCTGGTGCTGACCTGCACGCTGGTCAGCTTCTTCCATGGCTCCAATGACGGCCAGAAGGGCATGGGCCTGATCATGCTGATCCTGATCGGCACCGTGCCGACGGCTTACGCGCTCAACCGCACCATGCCGCAAAGCCAGGTCGAGGCGTTCATCAGCAACTCCGACGCCGCGAGCAAGGTGATATCGGCCAAGGCCGGCGGTCACCAACATTCTCGGCAATCCGCGGCCGGCGGTGACCAACTATGTCGCCCAGCACCAGATCAACGAGGGCACCTATCCTTCGCTGGCGGTGCTCGTGGGTGACATCGCCAGGCAGGTCAAGGAATACGGTTCGCTCGCGAAGGTCCCGGCGGAAGCCGTCGGCAACACCCGCAACGACATGTATCTGGTGTCCGAGGCGGTCCGGTTCCTCGGAAAGGACAAGGAGTCCGAGCTCAACGCCGACGAAGTCAAGACGCTCAACGCCTACAAGGGCTCGCTCGACAACGCGACCAAGTTCATCCCGACCTGGGTGAAAATCGCGGTCGCAATCGCGCTCGGGCTCGGCACCATGGTGGGCTGGAAGCGCATCGTCGTCACCGTCGGCGAGAAAATCGGCAAGACCCACCTGACCTACGCGCAAGGTGCGGCGGCCGAGATCACGGCAGCGGCCACGATCGCGGCAGCCGACATCTACGGGCTGCCGGTCTCGACCACGCATGTGCTGTCGTCGGGCATCGCCGGCACCATGGCCGCCAATGGCAGCGGCCTGCAATGGTCGACCGTGCGCAACATCGCGATGGCCTGGGTGCTGACGCTGCCGATCGCGATGATGCTCTCGGGCTTCCTGTATTTCTGCTTCGCCTCGATCTTCTGATCGCCGGCCAAAGCGAACAATCGGAAAGGCCCGCGCCCCAAGCGCGGGCTTTTTTGTTGGGCGCGAGCGGCCTATGCTTTGGGGCAGCGAGACCAAAAAGCACGGGGAACGCCCATGACCGGCGCAAGGACAGGCGCACGACTGAAGCATTACGGCTGGGGCCGCGAAGGCGAAGGCATGACCGAGGACGAGCGCAACTTCGTGCTCGGCCGCTACCATGCCAAGTTCGGCACCAGCGCCTTCGAGACGATCGAGGTTCCTCGCCTCGAGGACCTGTCGCTGCGCCCGCCGCGCATCACCCCGCCCGCCTCGCTTGCGCCATTCTGCACCACCGAGCGCTACGACCGCGCCGCCCACGCCTACGGCAAATCCTATCCGGATTACGTCAAGGCGATGCTCGGCGATTACGCCTGCGCGCCCGACGTCGTCGCCTATCCGCGCAACGAGGCGGAGATATCGGCCGTGATGGACTGGGCCGGCAGCGTGGCGGCCTCGCTGACGCCGTTCGGCGGCGGCTCCAGCGTCTGCGGCGGCGTCGAGCCGCGCGCCGACGGCGCAAAATACAAGGCGGCGATAACGCTCGACCTGCGCAACCTCGACAAAGTGATCGAGGTCGATCAGTCCTCGCGCGCGGCGCTGATCGAGGGCGGCACCTACGGCCCCGCGCTGGAGAACCAGCTCAAGCCGCACGGCGTGACGCTGCGGCACTTCCCGCAGAGCTTCGAATTTTCGACGCTCGGCGGCTGGATCGCGACGCGCTCGGGCGGACACTTCGCCAGCCTCTATACCCACATCGACGACTTCGTCGAAAACCTGCGCGTGGTGACGCCGCGCGGCGTGGTCGAGAGCCGGCGATTGCCGGGATCGGGCGCCGGCCCCAGCCCCGACCGCATGTTCATCGGCTCGGAGGGGATTCTCGGCGTCATCTCGCGCGCCTGGATGCGGCTGCAGCCGCGGCCGAAATTCCGCAGCGGCGCCTCGATCCGCTTCAAAACCTTCTTCGAGGCGGCGCGCGCGGTGCGCGCCGTGGCGCAAGCCGGGCTGTACCCATCGAACTGCCGCATCCTCGATGCGCACGAGGCCTACAACACCGGCGCCGCCGACGGCAGCGTCGCGATCATGGTGCTGGGCTTCGAGTCCGGCGATCATCCGACCGACGCCTGGATGGCGCGCGCGCTGGAATGCGTGCGCGACCACAAGGGCACGCCCGAGGCGGCACAAGGCGATGCGCATCTCGAGGGCGCCGCCGGCATCTGGCGCAACGCCTTCATCCGCATGCCTTACGCGAGGGAATTCCTCAACCCCGCGGGCATCATCAACGACACCTTCGAGACCGCGATCACCTGGGACCGTTTCGAGGACTTCCACGATCGCGTGAAGGCGGCGACCGAGCGCGCCATCCTCGACGCCACCGGGAAGAAAGGCGAAGTCACCTGCCGCTTCACCCATGTCTATCCGGACGGGCCGGCGCCCTACTTCACCTTCCACGGGCTCGGCCGCCACGGCGCGCTGCTCGAGCAGTGGCAGGCGATCAAGACGCGCGGCGAGCGATGCGCTGATCGAAGCGGGCGGCACCATCACCCATCATCATGCCGTCGGCCGCGACCATCGGCCGTGGTACGACCGCCAGCGGCCGGAGCTGTTCGCCACCGCATTGCGCGCCGCCAAGCGCGAGCTCGATCCCGCAGGGATGCTCAACCCCGGCGTGCTGATCGACCCGTAAGCGGCTGCGAAAACATCGCCCCTCGCGCACCCGACCTTCGGCTAGCCTGAGGGTTCCATCTGTTGACTTTCATCTCCTTCCTTCAAATACTTGACCCAACAATGAAATCGATCGCGACTGTGATCGAACGCAACGGAGGAGCACCCATGCCGACGTCACGCCGAACCCTCTTGAAGAGCACCGCGGCCGCCGCGGCCGTGTTGTCGCTGGACTGGACGCGCGCGCAGGCGCAAGGCGAGAGCATCCGTATCGGCGTCATGTACGACATGACAGGTCCGTTTGCAGCGGGCGGCTCGGTTGCTTCCTCCGTCGGCACGCAGATCGCGATCGATCTCGTCAACGAAAAGGGCGGCGTCGCGGGCAAATACAAGGTCGCCCCCATCAACGTCAACTCCCAGAGCAAGCCGGATGTCGCCATCAACGAGGGCGAACGCCTGATCAGCCAGGAGAAGGTCGACATCGTCCTCGGCGTTTTTGCCAGCGCCCAGGCCGTGCCGCTCGCGGCCAGGGTCGAGCAGAACAAAAAGATCCTCTGGATCACGACGGCGGTTTCGACGGCAGTGTTCAAGGACAAGAACCTGCGCTACGTCTTCCGCGGACAAATTCACTCCGATCAGTACGGTCAGGCCTTTGCGGGCTTCCTCGCCGAACACGCCAAGGGCAAGCTCGGCATCGAGCCGAAGGACGTCAAGGTCGCGCTGATCCACGAAGACGGTCCTTATGGCGTCGGAGTGGCGGCAGCGGACCAGGCCTACGCAAAGGAGGCCGGGCTCAACGTCGTGATGAAGGAAGGCTATTCGGCCTCCGCGCCCGACCTCTCGGTGCTCGTGACCAAGATCAAGCGCGCCGGCGTCGACGTGATCTCGCACGCCGGCTACAACCCCGACATCACGTTGTTCCTGCGCCAGGCGCGCGAAGGCGGCCTGAAATTCAAGATGCTGTTCGGCGCCGGCGCCGGCTACAGCCAGCTCGACAAGCTGCGCGCGAGTTTCGGCGCCGACATCGACAATTTCTGCAACATCGATCCGGTGCCGGCGCAATTGCTGGATCCCGCGAAGCTCGCGCCCGGCCTCGGCGATCTCATCAAGGTCATGGTCGAGCGCTACAAGGCCAAGACCGGCGAGACCGCAGTGCCGCCGCACTGCTCGATGGGCTTCAACCAGACCTGGGTGCTGCTCAACAACGTGCTGCCCGCCGCCAAGGACAAGTATGGCGGCTTCGATCCGGAGGCGATCCGCAAGGCCGCGCTCGACGTCGACATACCGCCGGGCGGCACCATCCAGGGCTATGGCGTGAAATTCTATCCGCCGGACACGCCGATGTCCGGCCAGAACGAGCGCTCGACGCCGGTGGTGATGCAGAATGCCGGCGAGCGCATCACGGTGGTGTGGCCGACCAACATCCGCACCCAGGATCCGGTGCTGCCGCTGCCGAAATCGTCGGTGTACGGGGCGTAAATCGAACCGCGCAAACAGCTCGTCGTCTTTGCGAGGAGCGAAGCGACGAAGCAATCCAGACCGCATCCGCGGAAATAGTCTGGATTGCTTCGCTTCGCTCGCAATGACGACGACAGACATGATTCCGCATTCCCGCGGTGCGATTTCGCGTCCGGGTCTTGCAATTCGGTGTCCCTCTTGAGAAGCAGAGGGCGCAGGGAATGCCGGGCGCTGGCCGCACCCGCAGCCTTGTGTGCTGAAGAGTAGAAGTGCACACAAGTCGTCAGGTAAAGCCGAAACGATCCGGCACTCCCTGCGCAATGGCTTTACGGCTTACTCCGCGCTCTCCCTGGTGTCCGGGCTCTTTAGCCACCATCGCCTGCCGATCTCCTGCGTTTCGGCCGTAAGGCCGAAATCGCGTATCAACAGACTTGATCCCAGCGTCGGGGGATCAGGACCACACGGCTTGACCGTACGCGACTGCACCGCACGTCTTGCGGCACGACCGCGTCCATCGCATCCCGCGCCACGTTTCGTGACGATCGCGAAGCGCCTCTTTGGCGAGCGCGGGATGGCTTCTATTAATCATAACTTCTGCCTTTCGGAAAGAAGTTTATTTTTGTGTCACGCGCTTGACTCGTCGGGCAAAACAGGCGGCGTGTTTTGCCGTATTTCCGTCCGGTCGGTTCAGGCTTGCGACGAAACTTGCAGTTTGGCCAATTGCTAGTACCCTGCGACTTCATCGGAAGAACGGGAGCCGACGCTCATGAACGCATATCGCGTCTTACGCCATGTGTGGATCTTGTTGATGGTTGCGCCAATTCCGGCCTGGGCGGGGACGGCCCGCGTCTATGTCACCAACAGTGCCGGAGACAGCATCCACGTCATTGATCCCGCCACCAACAAGGTGGTGCAGCAGATCAAGGGCATCGAGGGTGCGCACGGGATTGCATTCTCTCCCGATGGTTCCAGGGTCTATGTCAGCGACGAAGTGGATTCGACGCTTGATGTCTTCGACCGGAAGTCCGGCAAGCTGGTCAAGAAAGTCGCGCTGAGCGCGCACCCCAACAATATCGCTGTGGCCAGGGACGGCCGCATCGTGGTCGGCATTGCCCGCGATCCGGGCGCGCTCGATATCATCGACCCGGCGACCTTGACGCGGACCAAAAGCGTGCCGGTGAACGGCAGGCTGCATAACGTCTACGTGACACCTGACAGCAAATACGTCGTGACCGGTTCGATCCGAACCGGAATCGTAACGGTCATCGATCTCGCGTCCGAACAGGTCGCCTGGGAGCTCAAGCTCGACAAGGGCATTCGTCCGATGGCGATCGAGGCGGGCGCGGATGGTTCGACCAAACGAATTTTCGTGCAATTGTCGGATTTCAACGGATTCGCGGTGGTGGATTTCGCCGCGCGCAAGGAGGTTGCACGGGTGCAGCTACCCGCAGCCAAGACCGAGTTCGAGACCGACGGGGACCGCGCCACGGCGCCATCACACGGCATAGGCGTTGCACCCGACGGCAAGACGCTTTGGGTCACCAGTATCCCGAATAACGCGGTGTATGTTTATTCGCTCGCCGATCTTGCACTCACCGGCGAAGTCGCGCTTCCGTCGCTCAAGCTACCAGGACATGAACCGATTTCGGCGGTGGCAAATTGGGTCACCTTCACGCCCGACAGCAAGACGGTCTACATTTCCAACGCAGCCCTGCGCTCGGTCTCGGCGATCGATACCGCATCAATGAAGCTGATCGCCGTGGTTCCGGTCGGCGAGGTACCCAAGCGCATCAACACGCTGAACATCCCGGATGGTCCAGGCGCCGCTATTTCTTCCGGGAAGCGAGCGTCGCTCCGTTGACCCACGCTGCCAGCGTGCGCCAGGCTGGATCGCGCTTCGAGGGGAACTGCCGTCCGCCGGAATGAAACACATCGCCCCCGCCTTCGGGAGCAAGGGGATGAAGCAGCAGCCGGCTCGTATCGGGATCCCCCGGGTTGACGAGTATCGAGACGACCTCGAAGTTGCGGCGCGATTGTTCCTCGGTCCAGCCCGCTGCCCCGGGTGCAAGCCTTTCCAGTCGGAATGCGTTGTTGCTTTCGACATGACAGGCGTAGCAGCGGGCGTGGTCGGGCCGTTTGGTCAGAAAGACCGGCTCGACGCGGCTTTTGAAAAATTCGTAGTCGAGTTTCGGCGCAGTGGACGCCGCGGTGATTGCGGTAGACGTTGCCAGTGCGGCGAGAGCCGCCACGCCTATGAGAGCACGAGCCGACATTCAACTCTCCACCAAAGCGCGATGAGATCGAACTCCGATCGTACTTCAAATGCGAACCTCGACAAGCCGGAAATTGTCTCGGACAGAAAGCGGCGCCGTAGCGTCGCACATGTTTAATCCTTACGCGGCATGGCGCAGCCGTGCTTAGCTGCACTTTGGCAATTCGGGACAGGCCGGGCTGTTCGGACCACGACCGGGATCGAGCGACAGAATGACCATCGTATTGCGAGAGCGAATCGCAACCGGAATTCGTCTCGCGCTCGGCAGTACGCTGTTTTTCCTGCTTGGTGCGGCAGCCTCGGCCCAGGACGCCGGCAACTATCCCAACAGACCGGTCATGATGATCGTGCCGTTCGCGCCCGGCGGGGCTTCCGATTTCGTCGCCCGCATCATCCAGCACGGCGTCAGCGAAATCCTCGGCCAGCAGATCGCGGTCGACAACCGGCCGGGCGCGGCGGGTCTGATCGGGACAGAGTACGCAGCCCGTGCGGCGCCGGACGGCTACACCACTTTTCTCGGCAACATCGGCACCCTCTCGATCAACCCCGGCGTCTACGCTTCCAACATGCGCATCAAGCCCGACAAGGATCTCGCGCCGGTTACGATTTGCGCCGACACCCCAAGCATCCTGATCACCCGACTGGACCTCCCGGTCAACACCGTCAGCGAACTGATCGCCTATGTGAAGGCGAACCAGGGCAAGGTCACCTTTGCCACACCCGGCAGCAGCACCCTCAATCGGCTGGAAATGGAGGTTCTCAAGAAGGACGCGGGGCTAGACATGGTGCATGTGCCCTACAAGGGCGGCGCCGGACCGGCGGTGGCGGACGTCCTCGCCGGACACGTCGACCTCATGTTCACGACCCTCTCCTCGGCGATCGGGTTCGTGAAGGAGAACAAGGTCAAGGCGCTTGCCGTCACTACGCGAGAGCGAATGACCGATCTGCCGGACATACCGACCATGTACGAGCTCGGATGGAAGAACCTCGTGACGTCATCCTGGCAGGGCGTGCTGGTGCCAACTGGTACGCCGCGGCCGATCGTCGACAAGCTGCACGCGGCGATCACCAGGGTGCTTGCCGATCCCGAGATTCGGGCACGCATGCGCAAGGGTGGCGCAATCGCGGTCAGCAGCAAGTCGCCCGAGGACTTCAAGACCTACATAGACAGCGAAACTGCGAAGTGGACCAAGGTGATCGAGGAGAGTGGCGTGCGCGCGGAGTGAGCGAACAGTGATCAACTCGAAGACGTGAACGACGCACGAACGCGAAACTGACGGCTGACAAGAAGTTGCTAGTGGAAGCGCGGCATGACTTCCTGGCAGAGCAGGCGCAAGGCATTCATCACAAGCGCATGCGGAATGAGGCTGCCGGGGTTGAGTTCGGCCAGGATGCCGTCGAGCCCGATCTCCTGACGCAGGCGTTGCAGTTTTTCGGTCACCTGATCGGGCGTACCGACGATCATCTTGTCGCGTAGCGCTTCTTCGTAGTCGACGCTCTGCAGCCGCTGGCCGCGCTCGGCGCGCTGCTCGATGGCGCGCGCGCCCGACAGGTTCGCGGAAGCCTCGAGCTGGCCGCCGATGGTGCGGAACAGATGCATGACGCTTTCCTCGGGCTCGCGCCGCGCCCGCTCCTCGGTCTCGGCGATATAGACCGGCACACGCAGATAGACCTCTCCCGTGCCGGGATGGCCGGCGGCGCGCCAGGCTTCGCGATAGCCGGCCACCAGCGGCGCCAGCTCCGAGATCGTGCCGATACGGGCGGCGACGAAGATGGCGTGACCCTGCGCTCCAATCGCGGCATAGGTATCGACGCTGGTCGCGGCGATGCGGATCGGCGGATACGGCTTCTGGCGAGGCTTCGGTACCAATGCCACCTTGTCGTAGGTGAAATATTTTCCCCGGTACGAGAAGCGCTCCTCGGTCCAGGCCCGTTTGACGATCTCCAGCGTCTCGGCGAAGCGCTCGCGGCTTTCTTCATAGGGAACGCCGTATGCCTCATAGGTGCGGGGAAATCCGCTGCGTCCGACGCCGAAAATGAGGCGTCCGTCGCTGATCTGGTCGACGGTGGCAGCTTCCTCGGCGAGCCGCAGGGGATGGCAGAGCGGCAACACCTGAACTGCAGTGCCGATCTTCATCCGGCGCGTGCGCTGCGCAATGGCGGCGGCCAGAATCAACGGCGACGCCAGCACCGAGCGATCGGGCACGAAATGCAGCTCCGCAAGCCACATGGCGTCGAGCCCCCACTGCTCGGCGGCGTCCACCAGCGCAAAGGACTGCGCGAAGGCTTCCGCTTCGCTGGTGTCCCGGGATTTCTGAAATTCGTGGAATAAACCAAATTCCATTGCTTCTCCCCACTGATCGCTTTTTTGACGGCGATAGTAACCGACGTCGGGAGGGATGGAAACGGCCGCTGTGAGGGGCGTTGGTGACATTCGCGCCGACGCGGGCGTTAATGCGCGCAGATGGAGATGCCCATAAAAATACTCACAGCACCACCCGTCTCCCCTCCTCCGCCGCCCAGTAGCCGGCGTAGTTCACCCTGATCGTCTCCTGCGCCAGCGCGAGATCGGCGAGCGGCTGCCGCCCGGTCGCGGCGCATTCCATGAAGTCCTGGATTTCCTGCAAATAGCCGCGCGTCCATTCCTCCTCGAGGCAGACGAACTGCCAGCCGGTTTTGCGGTCGACCTTCTCGGTGATGTAGACGCTCGCGAGCTTCTCCTCTGATGTCTGGTAGCTCATCATGTGATTGTTCGGCGTGATGTTGGCGAACAGCGAACCGCCGCTGGTGTAGGTCTCGATCAGGTTGCGCACGCCGCCCATGATCATGTCGCCGGAGAACACGGTTGCCTTGGTGCCGTCGGAGAAAGTGACCGTCAGCGTGCCCCAGTCCTCGACGTCGACGGGACTCGCCTTGATGAAGGCACGCTCATCAGGCCTCAAGCACGCGGCGACATTGCCGACGTCGCAGGTCACGCTTGCGGGCCGGATGCTTTCGCCCCGCGCGCGCGCCTCGACCTGCTTCAGGTAAAGCACGGCCGACAAGGGATGGCAGCCCATGCGGATCAGCGAGCCGCCGCCGGTCATCGCCCATTGCGCGGCATGCGCCGCATGCGAGCCGGAGTGGCTCTCCTCGCCCTTCATGAACAGGATCTTGTCCCTGGTCGCGCGCAGCATCTCCGCGGTCTTTGCGATCGCCGGCGCGTAGATCCAGTCCTCCGCATACATGAAGAGCTTGCCGGTCGATCTGATCGCCGCACAGGTCGCCTCCATCTCCGCGCAGACGCGCTCGTACATCAGCGCTTTCGCGACATGTTTGCCGATCGGCGCCTTGTCGCCATCGCGGCCGAAATAGCCCGCGAACGGTTTCTCGCAAATCACATGCTTGCCGGCGCGCATCGCCGCCACGATCATCGAGGCATGGAGATTGGGCGGCGTGCAGATGTCGACGACGTCGATTCCGCGGTCGGCGATCAGCTCATCGAAGCTGCGATAGCTCGCCGGGATCCGGTGCTTGCGCGCGAACTCGATGACATGGTCGCCCCGCGCCGCCACCGCGGCTACTTCGACATCGACGCCGTAGACGCGCCGGTACGCATACATATGCAGCTCGGCGACAAAGCCGCAGCCGACCAGACCGACCCTGATTTTCGTCATTGCGAGACCTTAAACCTCGTCATGCCCGGCCTTGTGCCGGGCATCCACGTCTTTTTTCTCTCCATAGTAAGGAAGACGTGGATGGCCGGGTCAAGCCCGGCCATGACGACGGGGGTCACCCGTTACGCCGCGAGCGTATTCTCGACCAGCTTGATCCAGAACGAGGTGCCGTACAGGATCGCATCGTCGTTGAAATTGTAGGCGGGGTGATGCAGGCCCGCGCTGTCGCCATTGCCGCAGAAGATGAACGCGCCGGGCCGCGCCTCCAGCATGTAGGAGAAATCTTCCGCGCCCATCAGCGGCGGCGTCTCATGGACGTGGCCTTCGCCGGCGACTTCGGTGGCGATGCGGATCGCGGTGTCGGTCTGCGCGACGTGATTGACCGTGACGGGATAGCCGTGCTCGTAGGTGAGCGCGATGCCGGCGCCGGTGATCTGCGCCACGCCGCCGCAAACCTCGCGCACGCGCTTCTCGATCAGTTCGCTCACTTCCGGCGTCAGCGTCCGTACCGTGCCGGCCAGATGCGCGGTCTGCGGAATGACGTTGCGCGCGTCGCCTGCGTGAAACTCGCAAATCGAGATCACGGCCGAATCCAGCGGATCGACATTGCGCGACACGATCTGCTGCAGCGCCTGGATCAGCTGCACGCCGACCATGACCGAGTCGACGCATTTGTGCGGGCGCGCGGCGTGGCCGCCATAGCCTTCGATCCTGATGTCGACGGAGGCGGTCGACGCCATGATCGGGCCCGGCCTGATCGCGAACGAGCCGATCGGAATGCCCGGGCCGTTATGCATGCCGTAGACCTGCTCGATCTTGAAGCGGTCCATCAGCCCGTCCTTGATCATCGCCTTGGCGCCGGCGCCGCCCTCTTCCGCGGGCTGGAAAATCACCACCGCATCGCCGGCGAAATTGCGCGTCTCGGCGAGATAGCGCGCAGCACCCAGCAGCATCGCGGTGTGGCCATCATGGCCGCAGGCATGCATCTTGCCCGGCGTCTTCGAGGCATAGGGCAAATCCGTCGCCTCGAGGATCGGCAGCGCGTCCATGTCGGCGCGCAAGCCGATCACCTTGATGTCGCTATTGCCGGCCGGCTTCTTGCCCTTGATCACACCGACCACGCCGGTCTTGCCCATCCCGGTCACGACCTCGTCGCAGCCGAATTCCCGCAACCGGTCAGCCACGAATGCTGCAGTGCGATGCACATCGTAGAGCAGTTCAGGATGCTCATGAATGTCGCGGCGCCAGGCGGTGATGTCGGGGTGCAGATCGGCGACGCGATTCACGATGGGCATGGGGGTCTCGTGTGGTTGAACGTTGAGCCTCTCTAGCACCCAAACGCGTGCGACCCAACAGCCCAAAAGACATCGCAGCCCGCAAGGTCGTCATGGCCGGGCTTGCCGCCTTCGCTTAAGCTACGGCGAGCCGAGTGAGTTCGCGGCCTCGTCGGAGCCTTGGCGGAGACGGGTCCCGGCCATCCACGTCTGACTATTAAACTATTAAAATGCCAAGAAAGACGTGGCTGCCCGGCATAAAGCCGGGCATGACGAAATCAGATGGTTGACGGAAGATTTTGGTGATGCCGCGGACGCTTGAAGGTGATTTCGACTACATCGTCGTCGGCGCGGGGACCGCGGGATGCATTCTCGCCAACCGCCTGTCGGCCGATCCGAGCAAGCGCGTGCTGATCCTGGAAGCGGGCGGCAAGGACAACTGGATCTGGTTTCACATCCCGGTCGGCTATCTCTTCGCGATCGGCAATCCGCGCTCGGACTGGATGTTCAAGACCGAGAGCGAGCCGGGCCTCAACGGCCGCGCGCTCGCCTACCCCAGAGGCAAGGTGATCGGCGGCTCTTCGGCGATCAACGCCATGATCTCGATGCGCGGTCAGGCCGCCGATTACAATTACTGGCGGCAGCTGGGGCTGAAAGGCTGGGCCTATGACGACGTGCTGCCGGTGTTCCGAAGACTGGAAGATCACTTCCTCGGTGAGAGCGAGCATCACGGCGCGGGCGGCGGCTGGCGCATCGAGGCGCCGCGCCTGTCCTGGGAGATTCTCGATGCCGTCGGCGAAGCCGCGCAGGAAATGGGCGTGCGGAAAATCCCCGACTTCAACACCGGCGACAATGAGGGCGTCAGCTATTTCCATGTCAATCAGAAGCGGGGCCGGCGCTGGTCCTCGGCGCGCGGCTTCCTCAAGCCCGCGCTGAACCGCTCGAATTTGCGCCTCGAAACCAATGTGCACGTCGATCGCCTGATCATCGAGCGCGGCCGCGCGGCAGGCGTGCGCTTCATCCAGAACGGCGAGACGATCGAGGCGCGCGCCAAGGGCGAAGTGATCCTCAGCGCCGGCGCGATCGGTTCGATCCAGGTTCTGCACCGCTCCGGCATCGGGCCCGGCGAATGGCTGTCGCCGCTCGGCATCGACGTGGTGCTGGACCGCGCGGGTGTCGGGCGCAATCTGCAGGACCATCTGCAGCAGCGCGCGATCTATAAGGTCGAGGGTGTCAAGACGCTGAACGAGACGTATTACTCGCTGATCGGCCGCTGCCTGATGGGGCTCGACTACGCCTTGCGCCGCCGCGGTCCGCTGACCATGGCGCCGTCGCAGCTCGGCATCTTCACCCGCTCCGACCCGCGCCGCTCGCGCGCCAACATCCAGTTCCATGTGCAGCCGCTGTCGCTCGACAAGTTCGGCGATCCCCTGCACCGTTTCTCCGCGATCACCGTGAGCGCCTGCAATCTGCAGCCGACCTCGCGCGGCACCGTGCGTATCCGCTCAGTGAAGCTGGACGAGGCGCCGTCGATCGCGCCGAACTATCTGGCGACCGATGAAGACCGTCAGGTCGCAGCCGACGCGATCCGCACCACGCGCCGGCTGATGAAGCAGAAGGCGCTGGAGAAATATCACCCGATCGAATTCCTGCCCGGCCCATCCGTCGGCGACGACGACGCCGCGCTGGCGAAAGCCGCGGGCGACATCGGCACCACGATCTTCCATCCGGTCGGCACCGCCAAGATGGGCCGGCCTGACGATGCCAATGCCGTGGTCGACGAGCGCCTGCGCTTCTATGGTATCGCCGGGCTTCGCATCGTCGACGCCTCGGTCATGCCGACCATCACCTCCGGCAATACCAATACGCCGACCGCAATGATCGCCGAGAAGGGCGCGTCGATGATTTTGGAGGATGCGCGATCGTGAGCCGTTTCTGGAGCCCTGTCGTCCACGGCCTGTCGCCCTATGTGCCCGGCGAGCAGCCGAAGCTCGACAACCTCATCAAGCTCAATACCAACGAGAATCCCTATCCGCCCTCGCCTCACGTGCCGGCTGCGATAGCGGCGGCGGCCGATCGCCTGCGCCTCTATCCCGACCCGGGCGCCACCAGCCTGCGCGAGACCATCGCGGCATATTATGATGTCGCGGCCGATCAGGTGTTCGTCGGCAACGGCTCGGATGAAGTCCTCGCGCACGCCTTTCAGGGCCTCCTGAAGCACGACGCGCCGCTGCTGTTTCCCGATATCACCTACAGCTTCTTTCCCGTCTGGTCGCAGCTCTATGGAATCCGCCACGAAACGATACCGCTCGACGCCGCCATGCGCGTAGAGATCGCCGACTATCGGCGGCCGTGCGGCGCGATCATTCTGCCCAATCCGAATGCGCCGACCGGCATCGCCCTTCCGCGCGAGGCGATCGCTCAACTCGTCACCGAGCATCCGGACCAACTCGTGGTGATCGACGAGGCCTATGTCGATTTCGGCGCCGAGAGTGCGGTGCCGCTGGTCGCGCACCACGACAATCTGCTCGTCGTCCAGACACTCTCCAAGTCGCGGGCACTGGCGGGCTTGCGCGTTGGTTTTGCGATCGGCCAGCGGCCGCTGATCGAGGCGCTGGAGCGGGTGAAGGACAGTTTCAATTCCTACCCGCTCGGTGGGCTTGCCATCGCCGGTGCCGTCGCCGCCATCAAGGATGATGCGTGGTTCGCCGAGACGCGCGCGCGCATCATGGCGAGCCGCGAAACGCTGGCCCGCGGCCTCACCGCGCTCGGCTTCGAAGTCCTGCCGTCAGCCGCAAACTTCGTGTTCGCCCGTCATCCCCGCCACAGCGGCGCCGATCTCGCGGCCCGGCTTCGCCGGCACGGCGTCATCGTCCGGCATTTCCGAAGCCGCGGATCGCGGACTTTTTGCGCATCACTGTCGGGACGGAAGAGCAGTGCGAGCGGCTGATCGAGATGGCGGCGAGCTTGCTCTAACGCGCCGAAAGCAACAATCGTCATTGCGCGAAAGAAGAGGATTTGATCATCTCCGTTCGCAAGCATCCAGCCGACTAAGTGATGATCCGCCCGGCATTGCCTGCGTCGGAACCTTCTGTTCCATATCGCGTTCGAGGCGGGGAATTCCCAAGGAGACGTTCAATGAGAAAAACGAATTGGCGCTATGCGCCGCACACCTGCGCCCTTGCGGCGGGCGCATTGCTTTCACTTGCGGCGGCTTCGCCCGCATCGGCCCAGATCGACAAGCCGATCAAGATCGGCGTGATCGCCGAATCCCAGGCGGTGGCCGGTTCCTCGATTCCGCAGGCGGCGCAGCTGGCCGCCGACGAAATCAACGCTGCCGGCGGCGTCAACGGTCAAAAGATCGAGATCGTCACCTACGACAATCACTCCTCGGCGGCCGAATCCGTCCGCGCCTTCCAACGCGCTGCCAATGAAGATCACGTCAACGCCGTGATCGCGAGCTACATCAGCGAGGTCGTGCTGGCGCTCGAGCCCTGGGCGGGCCGGCTCAAGACCGTGATGGTGACGCCGGGCGCCGCATCCGATGTCATCACGCAGAACATCGCGAAAAACTACGACCAGATGAAGTACACCTTCCACGGTTACCTCACCTCGACGAGCATCGCCGACCTGGTCTGCGACGCCGCCAAGGACCTGCTCGTTGCCGACCTTCACATGAAGTCGACCGTGATCATGAGCGAGGATGCGGCGTGGACGACGCCGCTCGACGCCGAATACCAGAAATGCCTGCCGAATGCCGGCTTGAAGGTCGTCGATCATATCCGGCTGTCACCTGATACCACCGACTTCACGCCGATCTTCAACAAGATCGAGGGTCAGAAACCCGACGCCATCCTCACCGGCATCTCTCACGTCGGCACGCAGCCCACGGTGCAGTGGAAGCAGCAGGAAGTGCCGATCCCGATGTTCGGGGTTTCCTCGCAGGCCACCAATTCCACCTTCTGGAACGACACCAACGGCGCCACGAACGGCGTGCTGTTCCAGGCGGTGTCCGGGCCCGACGTCGCGGTGACGCCGAAGACGCTGCCCTTCGTCAAGGCGTTCCAGGCCAAGTTCGGCAACGTCCCGTCCTATGCCGGCTACACCAGCTATGACGAAGTCTACTATATCGTCGACGCCATCAAGCGCGCCAACTCGACCGATCCGGACAAGCTGGTGACCGCACTCGAGGCGACCGACTGGGTCGGCACCATCGGCCGCATCCAGTTCATGGGCAAGGACACGCCCAACCCGCACGCCCTGAAGGTCGGCGCCGGCACGATCACCGGACTTCTGCTGCAATGGCAGGACGGCAAGCAGGTCAACCTTTGGCCGAAGAATCTGGCGAACGGCAAGCTGAAGTTCCCGAGCTTCATCAAGGTCGGTTCGGCGCAGTGAAGCGAGCCTGATGGACACAAGAAGCACTCCCCGTCCGCACATGCGGGCGGGGAGTCGACTTGGTGATCGCGCGCACCATCCGCGCATTGGCGAATTACACCAACCGTTTGTATTGGTCGGACTGAAACGATGTTGTTTTTGCAAATTCTGATCGATGGTTTTGCGATCGGATCGCTTTACGCGCTTGGCGCGATGGGATTCGCCTTGATCTTCGGCGTCTCCGGCGTACTCAATCTATCGCACGGCGCGCTGATGGTCGCGGCCGTGGTCGCCGCCTGGGCGGCCGGCAACGACCTCCATGTCGGCCCCTATGCGGGCGCGGCCATCGGCGTGGCGGTCGGCCTGATCGCCTCGCTCGTCACCTATTTCGTGGTGGTGCGGCCGCTGCAGCGTTCGCAGAAAATCCGCGAGAACGAGAAGGAAATCTTCATCCTCACCGCGACGCTGCTCTGGGGCATCATGATCCAGGAGCTGATCGCCTATTTCTACACCAACAACGCCAAGACCGTTGAGCCGATCGTCGGCGGCGTCATGTCCATTGCCGGGGTGCGAACGCCGGCCAACGAGCTCTTCACCGCCGTGGTGTGCTGGATCGTGATCGGCGTGCTCTGGTTGCTGGTCAACCGCACCCGCGCCGGCAAGGCGGTGCTGGCGGCGTCGATGAATCCGCGCGGCGTGACCCTGCTCGGCATCGAGCTGCCGCAGATCTATATCGCGGTGTGGGCGATCTACGGCGTGCTGATCGGCGTTGCCGGCGTGCTGCTCGGCATGTTCCTCGGCGTGTCCTCCTACAGCGTGGGGCCGCTGACGGCGAGCGCGTTTTCGATCGTGGTGCTCGGTGGGCTCGGCAGCGTCTCGGGCGCGCTGATCGCGGCCTACGTGGTCGGTTATCTCGAGACCATCACGGCCTATATGATCTCGCCGGCCTATCGCACCATTCCGGCGCTGCTGCTGCTGGTCATCGTCATGTATGTCCGCCCGCGCGGATTGTTGGGGCGGCGATAAGATGACGATATCGCCCACCATCCGCGTCCTGCTGGTTTCCCTTGTGGTCGTGGTCGCGGCCGCGTTCCTGCCGCTCGGCGTCTCCGGCTACATTCTGGGCCTGCTCACCATCGCCTATTATTTCGGCGTGTTTTCGATGGCGTGGGACCTGCTGTTCGGTTTCGCCGGCGAGGTCAATTTCGGGCCGACCTTCCTGATCGGCACCGGCGCCTATACCGCCGGCATTCTCGACAATGTCTACGGGCCGCCGATCTGGGTCTGCGTGATCGCCGGAACGCTGGCTGCCGTCGTGGCCGGGTTGATCCTGGCACTGCCCGCGCTCCGGCTGCGCGGTCCCTATTTCGGGCTCACCACGCTGGTGGCGGTCTTGATGCTGCAGAACTTCATCGTCGTCGATGCGAGCCTGACCGGCGGCGAAATCGGCCTGACCGTTCCCGATGTGCTTAGCATCAGCGAGGTCGTCAATTACGAGATCGCGCTGTGGTTCATGGCTGTCAGCGGCGCGATCCTGTTTGCGCTGGCGCGCTCGCCGGTCGGCCTGATCCTGCAGGCCAGCGGACAAGATGCGGTGCAGGCCGGCGCGCTCGGCTTCAACGTCACCAAACACAAGCTGTTCGCCTTCATCGTCAGCGCATTCTTCTCCGGCCTTGCCGGCGCGCTCCTGGTGTTCTACTTCGGCTCGGCCTCGATCGGCACGCTGATCGACGTCACCGTCGGCGTTCAGGTAATCGTCGCGGCCGTGCTCGGCGGACGCCGCACCATTCTCGGCGCCGCGCTCGGCGCGGTGTTCCTGATCGCGATGAGCGAGCTGTTGCGTCCGCTCGGCGATCTCTCCAATTTCACCGTATTCGCGCTCGCGCTGATCGTCGTACTGATTTTTCCCAACGGCTTTTTCGGACTGCTCACGCGCAACAGAGAGAGTGCCTGAGCATGAGCGCGAACCTGTCTCTCGAGGTCAAAGGGCTGACCAAGCGTTTCGGCGGCCTCGTGGCGGTGAAGGATATGTCGCTGAGCATTCGCGCCGGCGAAATCCTCGGCCTGATCGGCCCGAACGGGTCGGGCAAATCCACCGTCATGAAGCTCATCATGGGCATCGAGCGGCCGGATGCCGGCTCGGTTCGCATCGCGGGTCGGGAGGTCGCAGGCCTGCCGTCCTACAAGATCGCGCGCATGGGCGTCGGGATGGTGTTCCAGCATTCCCGTCCGCTGCACCGGCAGACCGTGCTCGAAAACATCAAGCTCGCGCTGTTGCCGGACAAGCTGACGCGGCTTCTCGCCGATCCCCAGACCGATCAACGCGCCCGCGTTATCGCCGAGCGCGTCGGCCTGACCGCAGTTCTCGACCGCCGGCCGGCGACGTTGCCCTTCGCGGACCTCCGCAAGATCGAGATTGCCAAGGCGATCGCCAGGGATCCCGAGGTGCTCCTGATCGACGAGCCCTTTGCCGGGCTGACGCAGAAGGAGACCGCCGCATTCTCGCAACTGATCGTCGAGCTGCGCGATGGTGGACACGCGATCCTGCTGGTGGATCACAACGTCAAGAGCGTGGCGCGGCTGGTCGACCGGGTGCTCGCGATGTATGTCGGCGAGCACATCGCGGAAGGCTCGGCGGAAGCCGTCATGGGCAATGAGACCGTGCGCCGCGTCTATCTCGGCGCCGGCAGCATCGAGACCGCGGCGCGGCCGGAGTCTTCGTTCGGCGACAAGACGCCATTTCTCGAGGTCGAGAACATCAACGTCCATTATGGTAAGGCGCAGGCGCTGGAGGACGTCTCCATCCATGTCCACACCGGCGAGTTCGTCTCGGTGGTGGGGCTGAACGGCGCCGGCAAGACCACGCTGTTCAACGCCATCTCAGGCCTCGTCCCCTACAGTGGTGAGATCCGACAGACCGGCCAGTCGCTGCGCAGCCTGTCGGCGGCGCGCGTCGCGCGCAACGGCATCGTGCAGGCCCCCGAAGGCCGCGAGCTCTTCGTCGACATGAGCGTGCGCGAAAATCTTGATCTTGGTGGCCATCATTTGACGGCCGACGAACGCGCGGCGCAAATCGCCTGGCTCTACGAGCTGTTTCCGATCCTGCGCGCCCGCGAGAGCCAGGCAGCCGGCACCTTGTCGGGCGGCGAGCAGCAGATGCTGACGATCGCCCGCGCGTTGATGATGAAGCCGAAGCTGTTGATCCTGGACGAACCTACCCTGGGGCTCGCGCCGATCATCCTCGAGCAGATTTCGCATATCCTGGAGAAGCTGCGCCAGACCACCTCGATCAGCGTGCTGCTCGGCGAGCAGAACGTGACCTTCGCGCTGCCGCATGCCGACCGCGTCTACGTGCTCGAGCACGCACATATCGTCTGGGAGGGATCGCCGAACCGCTTCGCCGCGGAAGCTGGCAGCGGGTACCTCTAGCGTTTGGGGCAATCGCCCTACCGCCTCGGCCTCGCCTCACGAAATCGTCATCGGACCCGCGCAATCCCGGGAATAAAGCCGCGCCCTCCCCAATCAAGCCCCCGAAAGCCCAATTACGGGCCGACGGAGAGAGCGCGATGAGCCATCACGATCACCATGACGACGAGCCCGGCGTCAGCCGCCGCAAGGTGCTGGAATGCATGACCTGGGCCGGCACCGGCGTACTCTGGACCCTCACGGGCGGCGTGCCGCGCTCGCTCGGCCTGGTCGACGCCGCCAACGCGGCCGAGCCTGCGGGCCTGACTTTCCTTCAGATCAGCGACAGCCATGTCGGCTTCGACAAACCCGCCAATCCGAATGCCGCCGGCACGCTCGAGGAAGCGATCGGCAAGATCAACGCGATTCCGAAGAAGCCGTCCTTCATGATTCACACCGGTGACATCACCCATCTGTCGAAGGCCGCCGAGTTCGACAATGCCGAGAAGATCATCTCGCAGGCCAAGCTCGACGTGCACTATGTGCCGGGCGAGCACGATTTCCTCGACGAGGAGATCAAGTTCTACAAGGACCGCTACGGCAAGGGCACCAAGGGCCCCGGCTATTATTCCTTCGATGCCGGCGGCGCGCACTTCATCGGCCTCGTCAATGTGGTCGACCTCAAGGCCGGCGGTCTCGGCAATCTCGGCGCCGATCAGCTCGAATGGCTGGAAGACGATCTCAAGGGAAAGTCCAAGTCGACGCCGGTCGTGGTGTTCGCCCACATCCCGCTCTGGACCGTATATCCGCAGTGGGGCTGGGGCACCGAGGACGGCGCCCGCGCGCTGGACTATCTCAAGGGTTTTGGCTCGGTGACCGTGCTCAACGGCCACATCCACCAGGTGATGCAGAAGGTCGAGGGCAACGTCACCTTCCACACCGCGCGCTCGACCGCCTTCCCGCAGCCCGCGCCCGGCACGGCGCCCTCGCCCGGACCGATGAAGGTCGAGGACGCCAAGCTGCGCAGCCTGCTCGGCATTGCCAGCGTCAACTTCAAGCAAGGCGATCAGCGCCTCGCGATCATCGACACGCCGCTGGCGGGCTGAAAGTTAAAGGAATTCGGAAATGACCTTCGCTGCTTTGCGCAGCCTCGGCCTTGCCGTGGCTGCAACCATCCTCCTCGGCCTCGCGTCTGCGCAGGCCGAGGAGCTCAAGGTGACCATCGACAACTTCACCTTCTCTCCCGCCGAGCTGAAGGTGAAGGTCGGCGATACCGTGACCTGGACCAACCACGACGACATCCCGCACACCGTGGTGTCGGCCGGCAAGTTCAGGTCCAAGGCCACGGATACCGACGGCACCTTCTCGTTCACCTTCACTTCCGCGGGCGACTACAAGTACTTTTGTTCGCTGCACCCGCACATGACCGGGATGATCAAGGTTGAGTAACGCTCAAATCCAAGGCATCACAGCGGTCACGGTGATGCCCGGCCGGCTTCCTCCCGCCGGCCGGGCTCACGCGCTGTCTGCACATATGGGGCAAGAGGCAAGGCCGGTGAGCACCTCCAACGAAGACCCTGACAAGGCGCGGCGCTTTCGCGAGGCCGCGCTGCCCTATCTCGACGACGTCTATACGCTGGCGCGCTATCTCTTGCGCAGTCCCACCGACGCCGACGATGCGGTGCAGGAATGTTACCTGCGCGCGCTGAAACATTTCCACACCTATCGCGGACCGGCGATGAAGCCCTGGCTGTGCGCGATCCTGCGCAATGTCTGCCGCGCCGAATACGCGCGCCGAGCCTCGGCGCCGATTACCACGCTCGACGATACGCCGGAGAGCGCCGAGCAGACGCCGATGTGGCACGAGGAGCAGCAGACGCCGGAAGCCGCCGTCCTGAAAGAGCGCGACGCGACCACCATCCGCAAGCTGGTCGATGCGCTCGCCGAACCGTTCAAGGAGACCTTCGTGCTGCGTGAAATCAACAATCTGTCTTACCGCGAGATTGCCGAGGCGGTCGGGGCACCCGTCGGCACCGTGATGTCACGGCTCGCGCGCGCCCGCGCCATGCTGCGATCGGCATGGCTGGCGGAACAGGAGTAGACCACGATGACTTGCGACGAAGCAGAGGTCCTGCTCAACGCGCTGATTGACGGTGAGCTCGACGCCGGACATGCGCGCGAGGTCGAGCAGCATGTCGCGACATGCAAGCGCTGCACCGCGACGCTCGCCGCCTACCGGCAGATGAGCGGCGCGGTCGCTTCCAGCGATTTGCGCTACACCGCGCCGGCCGCCTTGCGCGCGCGCATCGAGGCGTCGCTGCCGAAAGAATTGCCGTCGAACGTGCAGCCGATGCCGACCCGGCGCGGCCTGCTGCGCGGCTTCGCGATGGGCTCGGCGGTCTCCGCCATTGCGGCGAGCGGCCTGTTCGCGATCGCGCTGCGCAGCGACGACCAGAGCCGCATCGAGGCCGAGATCGTCTCGGCGCATCTGCGCTCGCTGCAGGCGGGGCATTTGACCGACGTGATCTCGACCGACCAGCACACGGTCAAGCCGTGGTTTGCCGGCAAGCTCGACGTCTCGCCGCCGGTGATCGATCTTACCGCGCAAGGCTTCACCCTGATCGGCGGCCGGCTGGATTATCTCGACGCGCGCGCCATCGGCGCCGTCGTCTACAAGCGCCGCGCGCACGTCATCAATCTGTTCGTGGCGCAGACCTCGAACATGCAGCACAGGCCTGCGAAGACCGAGACCATCCAGGGTTACAACATCCGCAGCTGGAGCGACCGCGGATCGAATTACTGGGCGATCAGCGATATTGGCGCCGACGAGTTGGCCGAATTCGGCGAGAAATTCGAGGTTGCTGCGGCGAATAACAAGGAGGGGTAGCTCTCTCAGAGTCGTCATTGCGAGGAGCCCGCGACAAAATTGCGAAGCAATTTTGCGCTGGAGCGACGAAGCAATCCAGCGCTTTCGCCGCGTGGCAAATGGATTGCTTCGCTTCGCTCGCAATGACGAGTCGCTGGCAGCGTGACTACGCCGACTTCCTGACCGCGTTGTCGACCAGCGTCTTGCCGAGCGACCAGATCGCGCCGGGCACCTTGTGGCTGCCGGCGATCACGGTGTCGAACGCGGTCTCGATCCACTTGCAGTCGTCTTCGCTGATCACGAGCGGCGGCAGCAGCTTCACGGTGTGGCTGCCATGGCCGGCGACCTGGGTGAGGATCTTGTGATCCTTGAACAGCGGCACGGTGATGAGCTGGCAGAACAGCCCCTTGTTGGCGGTCTCCAGCACGTTCCACGATGCCCTCAGGCGCAGCGATTTCGGCGGACCGAACTCGACGCCGATCATCAGCCCCTTGCCGCGCACTTCCTTCATCAGTTCGTAGCCCGGCACCATGCGGGTCAGTGCGAGCCGCAGCTCCGCGCCGCGTTTGGCGGCGGCCTCGACCAGTTTCTCGGCCTCGATCACCTCGAGCGTGGCGATGCCCGCCGCCATCGCCAGATCGTTCTTGCCGAAGGTCGAGCCGTGCACGACCGCGCGGTCCATCTGGTTGAAGATCTTGTCGAAGACGCTCTTGCGCGTCAGCAGCGCGCCGATCGGCACATGGCCACCGGACAGCGCCTTGGCCAACAGCACCATGTCCGGCTCGACGTTCCAGTGCTCGATGGCGAGGAAGCGGCCGGTGCGGCCAAGGCCGGTCTGGATCTCGTCGGCGATGAACAGCGTGCCGTATTTCCTGCAGAGCGCAGCCGCGCCCGGCAGGAACTCGTCGGAGGGAATGTTGACGCCCTTGCCCTGGATCGGCTCGACGATGAAAGCGGCAACTTCGCGCGACGACAGCGCTTTCTCGAGTGCAGTGAGATCGTCGAACGGAATCGCGGTGCATCCCGGCAGCAGCGGCTCGAAGCCGCCGCGGAAATTCGAATCGTCCGTCAGCGACAGCGCGCCGTAGGACAGGCCATGGAACGAATGATGGCAGTGTACGATGCCGGGCCGGCCCGTGGCGCCGCGCGCGAACTTGATCGCAGCCTCGACCGCTTCCGCGCCGGAATTGGCGAAGAACACCTTGTCCAGATACGGCATGTATTTGAGCAGCCGCTCCGCGAGCACGCCGGCCAGCGTCGACACGTCGAGCTGCACGAGGTTCGGCAGGTCGGCGTCCAGCACGTTCTTCAGCGCCTCGCGAAGTGAGGGATGGTTCCGCCCGACCGCAAAAACGCCAAAACCGCTCAGTAGATCGAGGTAGCGATCACCTTCGCGATCATAGAGGTATGCGCCTTGCCCTTTCTGGAAACCAACGTCGTAGCCGATCGTTTTGAGGACGCGGACCAGTTGCTCGTTGAGATGACGCGTATGCATGGAACCGCGCTGCGCCTCGCGCTCCATGAACAACCCGGACATGTCCAAATTTGAACTCGGCATCAGCTACTTACGTCGGTTGATGATTGTTCCGTCAACTTTAAACGGCGAATGCGTCGTTTTGCCCTCATTCGCAGCCCCAAAGCAAGCACAGGTTTGAACTCATGTTGCACCGCCCCCGAAACATCGTGATGACTGCCCTCGCCGCCTCCGCAATCCTACTGGCGTCCGGCGCCGCCCGGGCCGCCGATCCCACCGGCGACTGGCGGGTCGCCGATGGCGTCGCCAATATCCGCGTCGCGCAATGCGGCGGCAGCATGTGGGGCGTGGTGGCTTGGGAGAAGCAACCGGGCGGGCGCGACAGCAACAATCCCGATGTTTCAAAACGAAGCAGGCCGACATTGGGCATGCCGATCCTGCTCGACATGAAGAAGAAGCCGGGCGCCGACAGCTGGGAAGGCCAAGTCTACAACGCCAAGGACGGTCAGACCTATTCCTCCTCGATCACGCCGGCGGATACCGATCATCTCGAGATCCGCGGCTGCGTGCTCGGCTTCCTCTGCGGCGGCGAAACCTGGACGCGCGTCGGCGCGCCAATTCCGTCGAGTCCGGCCAACGCCATGGCGAAGGGTTCCAGGCCCAATGCGAACACCGCCGCCACGACAGGCACGGCCGCGCCGAAGACATCAGGCTCGATCGGCGCGGCGAAGAAGCCGGGCGATCAGGTCGGCGACATCTGCCTACTCGGAGACGTCGCGCGGCTTGCCCATTAGCGCCGGCTGGAACAGCAGCACCGCGCAGAGCGTCGTCACCAGCGACAGCGCCAGCAGCTTGCCCATGCTCGACGTGCCGGGATGGCTCGACAGCCACAGGCTGCCGAATGCGGTCGCAGTCGTCAACGCGCTGAAGAAAATCGCGCGCGTCAGGCTCGATTGCAGCAGGTTCGTCCGCCCCGAGCGCCACGCCACGATGTAGTAGATCTTGAAGGCGACGCCGATGCCGAGCAAGAGCGGCAGCGCGACGATATTGGCGAAGTTGAGCGGCAGCTTGATCAGCACGCAGATTTCCATCGTTACCGCGCCCGCGACCAATAGCGGGATCAAGGTCATCAACACGTCGGTGATGCGCCGCAATGTGATCCAGAGGATAATGCTGATCACGAGCAGCGCGTAGATGCCGGCATGGATGAACGCGGAGACCACCGTGTCGCCGGATTTGAGGATCGACACCGGACCGCCGATCGCGGTGGGCTCTGCGACCAGCACGGCGCTGGCGAACCTGCGCAGGTTGTCGTTGTCGTTGGGGTCGCCCTTCGGCAAGGCCTCGACCCGCATCAACCCGTCCTTGGTCTTCCAGGAGTTGACGATATCCGGCGGCAGATTGTTCAGCGTGACCGTCTGCGCCTGCAGGAAATTCTTGAGTTGGTTGAGCACGACCTTCAGAGGATCGACGAAGATCGCCTGCGCCTTGTTGCGCGTCGCCTCAT
This sequence comes from uncultured Alphaproteobacteria bacterium, assembly GCA_963732085.1. Taxonomy (GTDB): domain Bacteria; phylum Pseudomonadota; class Alphaproteobacteria; order Rhizobiales; family Xanthobacteraceae; genus Bradyrhizobium. The sequence continues at coordinate 98,333 of CAVSYJ010000010.1, forward strand.
CGGAATTGGCGAGCTTTTCCAGCGCGTCGGCGAGCCTTCGCGACGCGACCGCGCCCGGTCCCTTGTCCTGGCCTGCGTTGGTGCGCAAGGCATTCACCGAGCTCTTGAGTGAATCGACGTTCTCCTGATCGGTGGGCGGATCGTCGATCGAGTCCGGGCTGAGCGCGGGGCCGAGCACCCGCGCGCCTTGCCCGATCAATTTCAGCTTGGCCGGCTGGTCCTCGGGCACGAAGCTCGTCAGCGACTGCACGCGCAGCACTTCCGGAAGCTTGGAGAGCTTCTCCTCGATCTTCCTGGCGTCCTCGTCCGAACGCGTCATCACGTCGATGGCGTTGGCGCCGGTGTTGGGATCCTTGCGCAGGTCGAGGAAGGTCGCGATCGACTCGGCCTTCGGGTTGCGCAGGTTCATCGGATTGAAGTCGAAGTGCAGGAAATAGAGTAGCGGCAGGCCGGCGAGCGCCACCGCAATGGTGCTGCCGACGACCCAATAGCGATGGTCCTCCAGGAAACGGTCGACCGGCGCGAGAAACGCATACCCCACCGGCTCGCTTTCGCCGGGCGGATTGATCAGCTTGAGTAACGCGGGGAGCACCGTGATGCTGGACAGGAACGCGATCAACATGCCGGCGCCGGCGATTTCGCCGAGCTCGGAGATGCCCTTGTAGTCGGTCGGAATGAAGCACAGGAAGCCTGCGGAGACCGACATCGCGGCCAGCGACAGCGGCACGGCGGCGCGGCGCGCGCCCTCCACCAACGCTTCGACCAGATTGTCGTTCTTGAAGCGCTCCGAGCGGTAGCGCACGGAGAACTGGATGCCGAAGTCGACGCCGAGGCCGACGAACAGCACGGCGAATGCGATCGACAGCAGGTTCAACGATCCCACCAGCAACAATCCGACCGCGGTCGTGATCGACAGGCCGATGAAGAGGTTGACGAAGACGGCAAAGATGATCTTGGCCGAATGCAGCGCCATCCAGAGGATGACCAGCACCACCAGCACCGTGCCGATGCCGTTGGTGATGGCGCCGTCCTGGACGGTCGCATATTCCTCGTTGGCGATCGGGATCGGCCCGGTCAGCCGCACCCGCGCGTGGTACTTGCCGGCAAAATCGAGATCGGTGGCCGCCTTACGGATCGCGTCGGTCGCTTCCTTGCCGGGCTCGAGCGCGGCGTAGTCGATGACCGGCTTGAACTCGATGAAGGCGCGCTTGTCGGAATCCGTCAGCCCCTTCTCGCTGGTCAATTCGCGCCAGGAGAACGTCGCGGTTCCCTTGTTGTTGATGTCCTCGACCGTCTGCGCGATCAGGTTGAAGGGCCGCGCGGTATTGTCGAGCTTGACCTCGCCGCGCTTGACGCCGGCAAGCCCGGTCTCCAGCGCGCCGGTCAGCCCGCGGATCGAGGGATCGCCCGCCATGATCTCGATCAGCGGCGCGGCCTGCTCGAACTGGCCGGTGATCTGGCCAACCTCCTCGGTCGGCAGGAACAACAGGCCATTCTTCTCGAAGAAGTCGCCCGACCCGAGCGGCTGCATCGAGATGAAGTTCTTCTTGTCATCCCGGAGTTTGGCCTCGAGCGCCGCTGCGGCGGAACTCGTCAGCTCGGGGGTTGGCGCGTCGACCACGGCCAGAATGGTGCTGTCGCGATCAAACGCCTTGTCGAACTGCACGTCGCGCTGACGCCAGTCCATCCGTTCCGAAATCAGGGTGTTGATGTCGGTGTTGATGGCGAAGTGGTTTGCGGTGTAGTAGCCCCCCGCGATCGCCAGGACGAGACCGACCAGGAGCGTCAAGGTGGCAAAGCGGGTGCACGTTCTGACGATCCAGACGACGATACTTGTCAGCACTTCAATTCTTTCTAATGTGATCGGCTTGCCGGAAACGCCCGCTCTCTAGCGGAGTTCCGTCAAGCAAGCTAACCTTGAAGTTGGGCCAATACCGGCTTACGGGGCGCTGAGAGATCCGGGAAATGGGGTGGAACCGTTGGCGAGGCTGATATAGCCGTCATCGCTGCCGGTAAAGTGACGAACGAGTGAGGGACCAAGGGCTTAATTCGACTTGCCTAATTAGACTGTATTTGGATACCATCTGGGTATTTACCCTTCGCCCGGTCGCTTGCGACCTACGCCTTTTCCAACTGATGTATTTTTGACACAAAGCCCTGCGCTTCCATCCCTTCACCCATGGGGATGAGCGACAGGGTGGTTGCGGATATGGAACAATCCGCAAGCGGCGCAGACGACGAGAAGGGACGAGTGAACGACTTTGCGTAACGGACAGCCCATTGACGTGTATCTGGCGCAGCCGCGCGGCTTTTGCGCGGGCGTGGTGCGCGCCATCGAGATCGTCGAACGAGCGCTCGAGAAATACGGGCCGCCGGTCTATGTCCGACACGAGATCGTGCACAACAAATACGTCGTCGAAAGCCTGAAAGACAAAGGCGCGATCTTCGTCGAGGATCTCTCGGAAGTGCCGCCGAAGGCAGTCACCGTATTCTCCGCCCACGGCGTGGCGCGCAGTGTCGAGGAAGAGGCCGCCGCGCGGGGCCTGCCGGTGCTGAACGCCACCTGTCCGCTGGTCACGAAAGTTCACAATCAGGGCAAGCGCTATATGTCCAAGGGCCGCGCCCTGATCCTGGTCGGCCACGCCGGCCATCCCGAGGTCGAGGGAACCATGGGCCAGGTTCCCGGTCCTGTCCTGCTGGTCCAGAACGTCGATGAGGTCGCGGCGCTAACGCTGCCTGCCGAGACCCCGGTTGCCTACATCACCCAGACCACGCTCAGCGTGGACGACACCAGGGACATCATCGCGGCTCTTCACGCGCGTTTTACAGATATTCAGGGTCCGGACATCCGCGATATCTGCTATGCGACCCAGAACCGCCAATCCGCGGTCAGGGACCTGAGCAAGCTCGTGGATGTCATTCTGGTGGTGGGCGCCGCCAATAGTTCCAATTCCAACCGTCTGCGCGAAATCGGCACCGAAGCCGGCGTCGCGAGTTATCTCATCGCGGACGGCCGCGAACTCAAACCGGAATGGCTCAAGGACGCCACGGACTGTCGGCATCACCGCCGGCGCTTCGGCGCCCGAAGTTCTGGTCGACGACGTCATCACGGCGCTCAGGCGCATCGGACCGGTGTCGGTCTCGGTGCTTCCCGGACGGGAAGAGAACATCGAGTTCCGGTTGCCGGCAGAGCTTGCAGCGGGCTGATCCAACAAAGAAGAAAGTATGTAATGGCAATACCCTACTTCAAGGAACTGCGCATCGGCGGTTATCTGATCAAGCAGAAACTGCTTGGCCGCAAGCGCTACCCGCTGGTCCTGATGCTGGAACCGTTGTTCCGCTGCAATCTGGCTTGCGTCGGCTGCGGCAAGATCGATTATCCCGATGCGATCCTCAATCGCCGCATGAGTGCGCAGGAGTGCTGGGACGCGGCCGATGAATGCGGCGCGCCGATGGTGGCGATTCCGGGCGGCGAGCCGCTGATCCACAAGGAGATCGGCGAGATCGTCCGCGGCCTCGTGGCGCGCAAGAAGTTCGTCTCGCTCTGCACCAACGCGATGCTGCTGGAGAAGAAGCTCGACCTGTTCGAGCCCTCGCCGTACCTGTTCTTCTCGGTGCATCTGGACGGCCTGCGCGACCACCACGACAAGGCGGTCTCGCAAAAGGGCGTGTTCGATCGCGCGGTCTCCGCAATCAAGGCCGCGAAGGCGCGCGGCTTCACCGTCAACGTCAACGCCACCATCTTCGACGGTCATCCGGCGGAAGAGATCGCGAAATTCCTCGACTTCACCACCGAGCTCGGCGTCGGCGTCTCGATGTCGCCGGGTTACGCCTATGAGCGCGCGCCCGACCAGGAGCACTTCCTCAACCGCACCAAGACCAAGAAGCTGTTCCGCGACGTCTTCGCGATGGGCAAGGGCAAGAAGTGGAACTTCATGCATTCCGGCCTGTTCCTCGATTTCCTAGCCGGTAACGAGGAATACCACTGCACGCCGTGGGGCATGCCCGCGCGGAACATCTTCGGCTGGCAAAAGCCCTGCTATCTGCTCGGCGAAGGCTACGCCAAGACCTTCAATGAGCTGATGGAGACCACGGACTGGGATGCCTACGGCACCGGCAAGTACGAAAAGTGCGCCAACTGCATGGCGCATTGCGGCTACGAGCCGACCGCGGCGCTGGATGCGGTCGCCCATCCCCTGAAGGCGATGTGGGCTGCGCTGCGCGGCGTGAAGACCACCGGGCCGATGGCGCCGGAGATCGATCTCTCACAGCAGCGCCCGGCGCAGTACATTTTCGCCGAGCAGGTGCAGAAGAAGCTTTCAGAAATTCGCCGCGACGAGACCCTCGCCGCCCGGCAGAAAGCCTCGACAGCCGCGTAGCGAGCGCAGCGCGCGGTTGAAATCGATTCCGGTCGAGACCAGGGCCCGCAGGCTGCGCGGATTGCGCACCACGCTGCCCATGATCCGGACCAGGTCGAGGTCGCCGTTCGGCTTGATCGCCTTGCGCGCGACCACCGGCAGCGCGCGGTGGGCGGGATCGGAGATCACGCGCAGCGCCGCGAAGGGAATACCGGCTTCGGCGGCGTAGGCTGCGGCAATATGGCTTTCCATGTCGACGGCGGCGGCACCGGTCTCCGAGCGCAGCGCGGCCTTGCAGTCACGCGCGGCGACCAGCTCTTCGACGCCGGCGAGCAGGCCCCGCACCACGCGGCGGCGGCCAAGCGCGATGCTTGCGATCTGGGCTTCGGTGAGCGAAAGGCCGGCAAGCCAGCGGGTGTCGCCCGCCATGACCTCGGTCGCGACCACCACGTCACCGGTTTTCAAGGAGGGATCGAGGCCGCCGGCCACGCCGAACGAGATCACGCCGCGGACCGAGGTCGGATCGAGCGTCGTCAGCAGCGCGCGCAACTGGTTGGGATCGCTGGATGAGCAAATAACGGCCATGCCGGGCCCGGCCGCTATGCGGGCTTCCTGCAACAGACCAGTCACAATCAAGATCGGCCGCGGGTCCACCCTACCCACAGCCGCACCGTCCCTCGCCCCCAACCTCACATCCCGACCCCTGCCACCCTGTTGTTGGTGTTTTTCAGATTTCGATACCGCGCCAGTGCCCAAAGCGGAAAGAACTTTGGGTACCCATGATAGCGTAGGTAAAACACCCGAGGAAACCCTGTTGCTGTGTAGCGCTGCTCATCCCACAGCCCTTTTTCAGTCTGTGTTGCAATTAGGCACTCGATACCCCGTTCGACTACGGGATTTTCGACCTCTCCCACCGCCATCAGAGCAAGCAAGGCCCATGCCGTTTGCGATGCGGTTGTCGGAGCGCGCTCCAACCCCCTGTAGTCGAGCCGGTAACTGATCGCGTCCTCGCCCCAGCCGCCATCCTGATTCTGCACCGAGACCAGCCAGTCCACGGCCTTCCGGATCATCGGATCGTTGCGGTCGATGCCTGCGACATTCAGCGCACACAGCACCGACCAGGTCCCGTAGACGAAGTTCATGCCCCAGCGGCCGTACCAGGAACCTTCGGGATGCTGGGTGCGGCGCAAATATTCGAGCGCGTCCGCCATCTGGCGGTTGTTGGCCGCGGTCTCGCCGAGCTGCGCCAGCATCGAGACGCAGCGCGCGGTGACGTCCTCGGTCGGGGGATCGAGCAGCGCGCCGTGATCGGAGAACGGAATGTTGTTGAGATAATATTCGAGATTGTCGACGTCAAAGGCGGCCCAGCCGCCGTCGCGGCTCTGCATGCCCTCGATCCATTCGCGGCCGCGCGCGATCGCCACGTCATATTCCCTGGTGCCGGTGTGCGCGCCGCATCCGGTCCATCGACATGACGACGACGGCGGTGTCGTCGAGATCGGGATAATGCGCATTGTTGTACTGGAACGCCCAGCCGCCCGGCCGCACGTCCGGACGCTTCACCGCCCAGTCGCCCTTCAGATCGAGCACCTGTTTCGGCACCAGCCAATCGAGGCCCCGCTTCGCCGCGGCATTGGCGGCTTCGCTGCCCGCCTCCATCATGGCGTGGCAAGTCAGCGTCGTGTCCCACACCGGCGAGACGCAGGGCTGGCAATAGGCCTCGTTCTCATGGATCACGAGCAGCTTGTCGATGCCGCGCCGCGTGATCGCACGAGGCGGATAGTCGGCGGGTTTGCCGAGCGCGTCGTAGACCATCACGATATTGGCCATCGGCGGATAGATCGCGCCCATGCCGTCTTCGCCGTTGAGCCGTTCCTCGACGAATGCGAGCGCGCGCTCGATTGCGCGGGCGCGCAGCTTCTTCGGAAACAACGGCTCGAGCGCGCGCAACACACGGTCGAGCGCGCTGAATAGCGTGAACCAGGCCCAGCTCTGATGCGGCGCCTTCGCCGATGTTGCCGATGCCCTTCGGATCCTGCAGGAACAACTCGTCGATTCCGACGCCTTTGGCGTTGCGCGCGAGCGGCTTCAATATCGCGAGAATCATCAGCGGAACGATGGTGGTGCGCGCCCAGTAGGAAATCTTGTTGAGGTGGAACGGCGACCACATCGGCAGCAGCATGATCTCGATCGGCAGCACCGGCACGCTGCGCCAGGTCGTGACGCCGTACATCGCCAGCGTGAAGCGCGTGAAGACGTTGCTGTGGATGGCGCCGCCGCGCGAGCGGATCGCCTCGCGCGCGCGCGCCATATGCGGCGCGTCGACCGGATGGCCGATCATCTTCAGCGCGAAATAGGCTTTCACGCTGGCGCTGATGTCGAACGGGCCGTCCTGGATCAGCGCCCAGCCGCCATGGGTGCCCTGCCGTCGCATGATGTAGTTTGCGATCTTCGCTTCCAGCGCCGCATCGACGGGCTCGCCGAGATGATGGCGCAACAGCACATATTCGGCGGGGATGGTGTCGTCGGCTTCGAGCTCGAATACCCAATGGCCATCCGCCTGCTGCAATCCGAGCAGCGCATCGGCTGCCGAGGCAATGCTCTTGTCGAGCGCGCTGCCGGCAGTCGCGGTGGCCTGGTCGGTTGATTGCATCGTCGCACAAACTCAACGCATGGCGAGGACGAGATCGGCGGCGCGGTCGCCCGATCGCACCGATCCCTCGATGGTCGCAGGCAAGCCGGTATCAGTCCAGTCGCCCGCAAGGAAAAGATTTTTGAACGAAGTCGCAGCCTTCGGCCGTAGCGCATTCTGTTCCGGTGTCGCCTCAAACGTGGCGCGGCGCTCGCGCACGACCTGCCAGGGCGGCAATTCGCCGGCAACGCCGCTGGCCTGGCAAACGTCGCGCCATATCGCTTCGGCGAGTTCCTCGCGCGGCATGTCGACGAGGCGGTCGCCCGCGCTGATGGTCACCGAAAGCCGCTGCGGGAATGCGAACAGCCATTCGACCAGGCCGCCGACCACGCCGAGGATCGGCGGCGCGTCGCGCGGCGGGTGATGCGGAAATGCGCATTGACGATGGCGCGGAACTTGGTCGGCGTCGGCAATCCCGGCAACAAATGTGGCGGCCGCGCGCGGCGGCACCGCCATCACGATCGCGTCGTCGGGACCCAGCGCGATCTCGTCGCCGCCGAATTTCAATCCGGTGACGCGATCACCGCTTGTTGCAAGCTCACGCAATTCGTGACTGAGCGAGACGCTCGCGCCCTTCTCCTGCAACAGCTTGACCGCGGGCTCGATCAGGATCGCGGAAAGACCGTCACGCGCGATCAGCGGCCGGCAGGCCTGCCCGCCCGCAAGCAGCGTCTCGCGCACAATGGCGCCGGCGAGTCCCGCCGATCCCACCGGCGGATCGACATTGAGCGCGGCGAGCAGCAGCGGCTGCACCAGGCGCTGATACAGCGTGCCTTCGCAGCGGATGGTGTCGCCGACGGTCTTGCTGGCGGGCGCCCAGACCAGCGGCGCGAGGGCGAGATAATCGAGAATGCCGGTATCAGGCACGCGGCGGCTCTCGTCGAACATCCAGAGCGGCAGTCTGGAATCGCCGAGATCGAGCAGCCAGCGCTGGCCGGTCGCGAGATCGACAAAGGGAAACTGCGCGGACTTCGGTCCGATCAGTCCGGCTTCGGTGCCGATCGATTTGGCATAGGCCAGCGCGTGACGGTTGCCGGACAGCAGCAAATGATTGCCGTTGTCGATGGTGAGATTGGTCGCGGCATCGAAATAGGAGCGGCAGCGGCCGCCCGCCTGTTGCGTCGCCTCATGCACGTGGACGCGATGGCCCGCATTGGTGAGCCGCACGGCTGCGGACAGGCCCGAGATTCCGGCGCCGATGATGTGAACGGTCTTTGGCATCAGATGAAAGCGTAGCGAAGGATGATGGCGAGCTTTGTGACTTTACTCACGCGTACGGGATCGCGCGGCGGCGCAAATCCGCGCGCGATCAGCAATTGCAGGATCGAACCGTAGTATTTCGACATGATGCGGGGCGCGCGCACGATGCGGCGCGGATTGCGCGCCATGATCTCGTCCGACTTTGCAAAGTGCATGCGCGCGCGCTCGACCAGCGGCGCGCAGACGTTCGGCACGCGCGGATCGGCGGCGACCTCGAGCGGATCGGTCTCGATGATTCCGGCCTCATTGAGCCATTCGCGCGGCAGATAGAGCCGGCCGAGACCGGCATCCTCGTCGATGTCGCGCAGGATATTGGTGAGCTGCAGCGCGCGGCCGAGATGATGCGCAAGCCCGATGCCGTCGTCCTCGGGCAGGCCGAACACGCGCACGGACAGGCGGCCGACCGCGCTCGCCACCCGATCGCAATAGAGATCGAGCGTCGCAAGGTCCGGCGCGCGGATGTCCTGCGGCACATCCATTTCCATGCCGTCGACGATGGCGAGGAAATCGGCGCGCTGCAGGTCGAAGCGCTTGACCGAGTCGACATAATCGGCGAGCCGCGCCGGCGGCTGCCCGCGATAGAGCGCGTCGATGTCGTCGCGCCATTGCTGCAGCGCTGCGAGCCGTTCGTCGCGCGGTCCGTCGGAATCGGCGATGTCGTCGACATTGCGGCAGAAGCTGTAGATCTGGAACATCGCCTGCCGCTGCGCTGCGGGCAGGATGCGCATCGCGGCATAGAACGAGCTGCCGGACGCAGTCGTGCCGTGATCGGGGCGGCGGCGGCTTGCAGCGTCATGCGCCGGCGACCGATTTGGAGACGGGATGCTGGCCGGCCGCTCGCCGCGCGGTCTCGGCGGCGACGGCGGCAAGCGTGAAAGCGAGCAGTTCGCCCTTGCCGAGATGCACGCGCTCGCTCAGGGGATCGCGTACCTTCAACATGCGCACGATCCTGTCGGCGAACGCCTGGATGACGGCAATTTCCAGCCCGAGGCGGAAATCTCTCACCTGCGCGGCAAGCGGCCTGCCCTCATTCAGCAACTGCTCGGTCTTGCCGGCAAGCACATGCAGGCATTGCAGCAGTGCGGGCGAGGCTTGCGGCAGTCCCAACGTCGTCGACCGACGCGCCAGCCGCTGCGAGCGCATCGCGCGGCAGATAGACGCGATTGAGGTTTTTGAAATCCTTGCCGCAATCCTGCAGATGATTGTTGACCTGCAGCCCGCGCAGATCGCGTCCGAAGCGGCCCAGGTCGAGGTGCTCTCGCCATGGACGTCGAGCACGAAGCGGCCGACCGGCATCGCCGAATAGCGGCAATAGTGGATCACCTCGTCCCAGTTCTCGTAGCGCAGCTTGGTCACGTCCATGCGGAATGCGGTCAGAAGGTCGAGCGCGTGGCGCGGCGGCATCGATCGCTCCGCAAGCGCGGTCCGCAAGCTCACCGCTTCCTTCTGGCTGTCGCCCTTGCCCAACAGCTCGGCCTCGAGCAGATCGAGGTAGCGCAGCTTCTCGGCTGCCTCGAGCGTGGCATGATCGGCGATGTCGTCGGCGGTGCGGACGAAATTATAGAATGCGAGGATCAGCGCGCGGTGACGCGGCTGAATCAGCCATGACGCCACCGGGAAATTCTCGTCCCGATGTGTCTTGCCGGATCGCAATTCGCTCGCTGACGTCATCGGGGAACTGGAAACTCACGCCTGTTTCGGAGTTCCCCATATAGGCGAAGACGCCGCCAAAACCAATGCTAGTGCCGCGTTGGAGGCAACCGTTAGGCCTACTGCCCGTGGCTCTTGAGCACCGCGTCGCAGGCGTGGCTGATCTTGGGGCGGTTCTGCTGGAAGCACGCCAGCACCGCGAGATCGCCCTGGGAGATCACGTTCCGGCAGAAACGCTGCGCATCACGCGAGCAGGCCGCTTGCTCTTGCGGCGTGCCCATCGAACCCTGAGCGAAGCTGCGGTGGACAGCGAAAGCGACGACAGGGTGATGGCGAGGAGAATTTTACGCATCGTGTTCCTTCATTCTGACAACAGGGCTTTCGGCCCCGGTTATGCCGGAGGCCTGCGCCGGCAAGGATCGTCTGGGATGGCGAAGCCCGCGAACCGCGCGGGCAACGAGAGGCCAGAAACGCCGGTAAATGCGGCCAAATTTACGATGGCTCGCGATTGCATGGGGCGGCGCTTCGACCGCGCGCTGATTGGCACATATAAACGACCTGATACTAGGAGGTAATTTGACGCGGAGCGATTTTCTCGATTGGCTGTTGCACGCCTGCACAAGGCCCCGCTACAAGTTTCGTTGCGAGCGGCGTGTGCGACCGTCGCAGGAACCGATTTCGCCGCGCGGAACGGCCTGGAGGCTACGCCGGTCATTTGAACCTAACAGTTTGACGGCAACACTAAACCATCGATGTGGCGAGACGTACCTCGATCGAGGGCGTCATTTTGAACGGGAAACTCGATATGAAATTGTTTGGCTTCAGTCTGTCTGGACAGGCGATCGCGGCCGCAGGGCTCGGTGCCGCGCTGATGCTCTCGGTGGCGGCCGGTCATGCCCAATCGAGCGGCCCGTTTGCCGGCTTCGACGGCGAGTGGTCCGGCACCGGAACGGTCTCGCTGGCCAGCGGCGCAACCGAGCGCATCAAGTGCAAGGCCAACTACAAGGTCAATCCGAACGGCTTGAACCTCAAGCAGACCCTGGACTGCGCCAGCGACAGCTACAAGTTCGACCTGACCAGCGATGTCACCTCGAACGGCGATCGCATCTCCGGCAACTGGGCCGAGAAGAGCCGCAACATCTTCGGCAATCTGCAGGGTACCGCCGGCGGCGGCACGATCGAAGTGTTCGTCGAGGCCAACGGCTTTGCCGCCAACCTGACCCTGCACACCACCGGCACCAAGCAGACCGTGCAGATCTCCTCCAAGGGTGAAATCCGCGGCGTGAATATCACGATGGTCAAGAGCTGAGGCCCAATTGTTAAGGTAAAGCTCCAAGCCCCGGCGTCGCGCCGGGGCTTTTGCTTTCGCGCACGGCTTCAGCGCTCACGCGTCCAGCAGCTTGCGCACCATGGCGCCGAGCCGATCCACCGCCACCGGCTTCTGGATCAGATCGACGCCCGGGTCGAGCCGGCCTTGATGCACGATCGCATTGCGCGAATAGCCGGTCATGTAGAGCACCTTCAGCCGCGGCATCGCCGCTTGCGCGGCCTCAGCCAGTTGACGTCCGTTCATGCCGGGCATCACGACATCGGTGAGCAACAGCCTGACTTCCGGGTGCTCCCGCAAAAGGCGAAGCGCGGCGTCGCCGTCTCCCGCCTGCAGCGTCCTGTAGCCGAGCGAGTTCAAGGTCTCGGCGACATAGCCACGCACGTCGTCGTCATCTTCCACCACCATCACGCATTCGTTGCCACCGGCGACAGGCGCGGCCGCGGTGGAGTCGTGATCGGTCATCGCGCCGTAGAAGCGCCGCAGGTAGAGCTTGACGGTAGTGCCTTCGCCGCTCTCGCTGTAGATGCTGATGTGGCCGCCCGATTGCTTGACGAAGCCATAGACCTGACTCAAGCCCAGGCCCGTCCCCTGCCCGGCCGGCTTGGTGGTGAAGAACGGCTCGAATGCACGGGCGATGACGTCCCGGCTCATGCCTGAGCCGGTGTCGGAGACCGAAATCATCACATATTGTCCCGGCTGGATGTCGGCCTTGTCGCGGCAATATTCCTCATCGAGGGAGCAATTGCTCGCCTCGATCGTGAGCTTGCCGCCGGTCGGCATGGCATCGCGCGCATTGACCGCGAGGTTGAGCAGCGCCAACTCCAGCTCCGCCGGATCGACCTCGACCAGCCACAACCCGCCGCCGCCGACCACTTCCAGCTCGACCTGCTCGCCGAGCGCCCGCCGCAGAAAATCGGACAGGCCCTGCATGAGCTGGTTGACGTTGACCGGCGCCGGGCTGAGCGGCTGCTGCCGCGAAAAGGCCAGCAGGCGCTTGATGAGCGTGACGGCGCGCTGTCCGCCGTGAATGGCATTTTCGATGCGCCGCCTGATGCCGGCGTCGGCGTCGCGGAGCTGGCGCTGCAATCCCTCGAGATTGCCGAGAATGATGGTGAGCAGGTTGTTGAAATCGTGGGCCACGCCGCCGGTCAGCTGACCGATTGCATCGAGCCGCTGCGATTGCCGCAGCGCCTGCTCGGCCTTGGTGCGGGCATCGACCTCGGCATGGAGCGTTTGCGTCCGCCGCAGGATGAAGAACAGCATGGCGAACATCAAGAGGGTCGCAGGCAAGCCGAAGATCAAATGATAGGCCATGCCCACCATCCATTCCCGGCGCAAGGTGGCATCCTCGATGCCGGCGCTCAGGTAGAGCGACGTGCCTTCGAGACGCCGAATATTGTAGCGGCGCTCGATCTGGTCGATGGGAGACCGCGACCTGTACGATCCGCCCTCCGGATGGGTCGCGATCAAACGATGAAAGTTCGTATCCGTGTCGAGTTTGTCCGGCGCGCCGACAGGTACCTTCGGATAGCGCGCAAGAAACGTCCCGTCGCTCCTGATCAGCGCGTATTGCAAACCCTGCGTGTAGGCGAGCGTCGAATAGAACTGGAAGAAATTGCTGGGAAGCACCGAGATCTCGAGGATGCCCGCAACCGATCCGTTGACGACCAGCGGCCGGCTCACTGTGAAGAACGGTTCGGCGCCGAAAAACGAAGAATAGACGCGTCCGTAATAAACGCTGCCGCCGCTTCGCAGCGGCCCCATGATGAAGTCCCGATCGGCAAAGCTTTCGGGCGGTGGCGGGTGACTTGCCGAGGTCGCGAGCACATGGCCGTCAGGCGCATAGACCGCGATCGATTGCACCGCCGCCACGGCATTCGTCAGGTCAGCGAAGCTGTCGTGGACCCTTTCCTCGTTTGTGCGCAGCCCGTTCGCGTCCATTCCGACGACCAGTTCGGCCGCGCGGCGCATGATGAGACCGACCAGCTCGAAATCCTTGGCGGCTTCCTCCTGCTCGATATCGAGCGATCGCGTCAGGCGCTCATCGGCCAGCGCCAGGATGCTCCGGTACGACGACCACGATGCAAACAGGAAGAGAACCAGCGGAAAGATCAGCGCCGCCGCCATCGCCAACCGGATCAGCCGGATCGTCAGCGCGCGTGACTGCACACCGCCTCCTCGAACGAGTCGCTAGTGGTCTCGGTTCAATTTGAAGCCCGGCAGCGATGAAAGCAACAGCGCGCGAGTGCCGGATCGGCCGGAACCCGGCGTTGCCTCCTGCTCGTCGAGTGAGGAAGCAGAAGGCAGTCAAGCTCCGTTTGGAGCGCAGCCTACCCCAATGCGTTGCCGCTTTTGCCGCCGCGCAGCTTCTCCGAGAGGTTGATCAGCCACATCGCGGTCGGCCGCAGGATGAAGAGGTCGGCGACCAGGGCGGCCACCATCGAGAACGCGCTGAGCCAACCGAACAGCCGCAGCGACGGCAGGTCGGAGAACACGGTCACCACGAGTCCGCAGGCGAGCACCAGCGTGGTCAGGATCAGCGCCGGGCCGACCAGCACGGTGGCGCGCTCGACCGCGACGTCGGAGGTGACGCCGGGCTTGCTCTCCAGCCGCAGGCGGTTGAGGAAGTGGATGGTGGCGGAGAAGCCCAGGCCGAACGACACCGTCAGCGCGACCACGCTTGCGAACTGCAGCCCCTCTTTCAGCAAGTAGAGCAGCGTACCCGACATCACCACCGGGAAGATGCCGGGCAGGATGCAGGCGAACATCACCACCCAGGAGCGGAACGCGAGCCCGATGAAGATCGCGACCAGCGCAAATTCCACGGTGAGCCCGCGATTGAGCTTCTCGATCATGCCGGAAGAGTTGCGCGCGGCGATCGCGGCAAGGCCGGTGACGGCGATCTCGTAACCCGGATGCTTCTGGCGGATCGCGTCGAGTTGCTGATCCAGCTTTTCGACGATCGGCAGCAGCTGGCTGGAATCGATATCCGGCACGCGGCCCGCGACCACCACCGCATCCTGCTGGGCGTCGATGAAGCGCCTTATCAGATGTTCGGGGATGACATTGACGTATTCCTTCAGCGTCGCGACATCGTTGGTGCCGGCCTTTTCGGCGAGCCAGCGGCGCAGGCTTTCGAGCGACCAGACGTTGCCGACGCCGGCCTCGTGCTCGACGGTCGCATGCACGTCGGCGATGGTCTGCAGCGTTTCCGGCGAATAGAGCGTCTCGCCCTTCGGGAACTGGATCAGCACGTTGACCGGGTTGGCGCCGGTCAGCTTGGCGTCGAGCCGGTTGCTGGCGGCGACTGCCTGGCGCTTGTCCGGCACCTGATCGGCAAGGCGATAGCGCGGCTCGAGATGGGCGTAGACGATGCCGAGTCCGGCCACGAACACCACCGCGATCAGGCTGAACAGGCCGGGCCGGCTCACCATGCGCACCGCGATCCAGTAGCAGAAATTGCGCAGCGCCTGCACGCCGGCGTCGGCGCCCTGGAACTTGACCGCCATAACCTTTTCGTTGCGCACGAACAGCACGCCGAACACCGGCACCAGCGACAGCACCGCGACCAGCGCGATGATGGTGGCGGCCAGTCCTGCCTCGCCGAACTTGCGGATCAGTTCGGAGTTGGAGAATTGCAGCGCGATGAAGGAAATGCCGGCGGTGCCGTGCGTCAGCACGCAGGCCGGTCCCACCACCAGCACGGCGTTCTTGAATGCGGTAAACTTGTCCTGCCCGGCAATCAGCCGGTCGCGCGCGGCGAAGGTCAGCTGCATCGAGTCCGAGAAGCTGATCACCATGATGAGCGGCGTCATCACGTTCAGGAACATGTTGAGATTGAAGTTGGCCCAGCCGAGGCCACCGAGCGCCAGCATGATCGCGATCATCGGCGGGAACGCCGCCACGATCATGAAGGAGATCTTGCGGAAGAAGATGATGGCGATGATGCAACCGGCGAGGATGCCGAGGATGTTGTAGGTCAAGCCGTCGCGTTCGACCGCGTTGCGGATTTCGAGCTGCATGACCGGCACGCCGGACAGTTGCGCGCTCAGCCCGGTAGTGCCGAGATCGTCCTTCATCAGCTTGCGAATGTCGCCGATGGTCTTGGTGAGCTTGTTGGAGGCAACCACCTCGGGCTCGAGCGACAGCACGATCAACGCCAGCGTGCCGTCTTCCGACAACAGCTTGCCGCGGATGATCTCGTTGGTTTTGACGGTTTCGATGAACTTGTCGTAGGCGGCGCCTTCAGGCAGTTCGGACGGGAACAATGCCGCCGGCAATCTGCCCGGCGCAGGCGACTGGCGCGCGGAGAACAGCGAGATCAGGCCGCGGGTGCCGTCCACGAGCTGCAGATCGGTGACGAAGTCGCGCAGCTTCTCGAGATTGTCGCGCGCGAGCAGGTTCTTGCCCTCGACCACGGCCAGGACGTCGAACTCCTCCGCCGGGAATTTCTTCGTCACCTCTTCGTATTGGTGGAATTCCTTGGTGTTGGATCGGAACAGCTGGCTGAGCGAGTTGTCGATCTTGATCCGGTCGATGCCGAACACAGCACCGACCATCAGGATCGCCAGGATGATGCAGGACAGGATCGGCGCCTTCATCGGGATCAGGCCGAGCTTCTCCAGCCCGAACGCGATGCTCTTCGCCGGCGGCTCCTCCGTCATCTCGACGTGGATTTCGTTGTCGCGGGTCTTTTCGAGCATGCGGCTTGTCCAATCCTCGGCTTATTCTGAATAGCTTAGGTCGTCATGGTGCGAAAGCAGCCGCGCCGACTATCTTTGATGGGTGCTAACCCTTGAAAACATGAAGAAAATCGCTACCGCCGGTTTAGCAGGTCCCTGTCCCCTCTCGCAAGCGCGGCGCTCCGCCGAAATCCACCACGATTGAGGTGATTCCGGCTGTCGCGGATTTGTCACACCGAACCGCCTTTCGGGTTCGGAAGGTGCGACGTTCCGTCGCCGCTCTCGTCTTTCAGGGCGACGCCGGTCAGCCGGCGCCGCAGGCCTTGGCGGACCAGCCACGCGATCTTGAAGGCGGCCTCGTCGTAAGTGAGGCCCCCACGATGGATGTTGGAGACGCAGTTGCGGTCGGCGTCGGTGCGGCCGATGGCCGGGGCAAATGTCAGGTAGGCGCCGAGGCTGTCCGGCGCCGACAGACCGGGCCGCTCGCCGATCAGCACCACGACCATAGCGGCCTTGAGGATGGCGCCGATCTCGTCGCCCAGCGCAACCCGCGCGCCGGTGGCCACCACGGTCGGCCCCAGCGCAATTTGTGAGGCGGCGAAACGCGGCAGCAGATGCCGCACCAGTTCCACTGCATGCGCATGCACCGCCGATGGCGACAACCCGTCACCGATCACGATCGCAAGATTGCCGGCGCTGCCCTCGCCGCTTGCGAGCAGCAGCGCAGACCCCTCATCCAGCCGCCGTCCGAAATCGGGACGCCGCAGATAGTCGCGGCGATTACCCGCGCGGCTGTGAACTTCGCTTGCGGCAATACCGAGACCTGCAAGCCGCGCCACCAGCGCCTTCGTATCGAAAGCGGCGTGAACGGCATCGCGCGCCCGCGCGTGATCCAGCGTGAAGTCGAGCAGTGCCTTGGTCGGCAGGCTCGAACCTGCGCGACCGAGCGCGACGCGCGCCGGGGTCAATTCCCGAAGATCGCGCGCCGGTCGAGACGCTAGTGCGGCGGATTTGACATTCGCTTCAGTAGGTCCGCAATTCGTCATAGCGAATGTCAAATCCAAAGCCGGACTAGAACTTATATTTGCTGGTGTCCCTTTGGTTCTAACATTCGCAAATGAGCCAGCCGCACAGCGATGCGAATGTTAGAACCGGGACACCAGGGTCGATTGTCATTCGGCAGGGACAGCAGCCTCGCGCAGCCGGAGCGAATAGTTCGACGCGTTCTGCTGGCCGGACGAGGCCGCGCGCGCGAACATGATCAAATGATGCCCGATCAGCACCGATCCGATCAGGCCCTCGAGATCGCCGCGGCACAGCCGGCCGAGCGCGAATTTCCAGAATACGCGCTTGTAGTGGCCGAGCACGCCGACCTTCCAGAAGATGTTGCGCAGCATGATCAGGCCGCGGCGGATGTTCTTCCAGCTCTTCATTTCGGGCGAAGCCGGTACCTTCAGCCTGTTCTTGTGGGTGAACTCGCACTGGTACAGGTAGCGCGCCATCAGCCTGGCCGGCTCGTAGGCGCGTTCCATGCATCGCTTCCAGGCGCTGACGACCTCGTCATAGGGCATCAGGAATTTGACGTTGGAATCTCGGCCGTCGTCATGGATCAGCCGGTCTGCGCGCGCCAACCGATCCCACAGCGGCGTCTTCGGCAACGCTTGCAGCAGATTGATGGTCAGCAGCGGAATCCTGGACTCATCGATGAAATCGAGCAGCGCATCGACGGTGCCGGGCTTGTCTGTGTCGAGGCCCAGGATGATGCCGGAGACCACCTCCATGCCGTAGGAGTTGATGGTCTGCACGCCTTCCATGATCCCGACCATCATGTTCTGGTCCTTGTGCATCGCCTTCAGCGCCTCGGGATCGGGCGACTCGATTCCACAGAAGATGGTGACGAAGGCGGCCTCGCGCATCTTCTCCAGAATCTCGGGGCGTTTCGCGATGTTGAGCGTCGCCTCGCAGGCGAGCTTGGTCGCATAGCCGTGCTTCTGCTGCCATTCGATCAAATGCGGCAGCAGATCGAGCGCGGCCTTGCGGTTGCCGATGAAATTGTCGTCGACGAAATAGACGGTGTCGGCGATACCGCATTCGCGCATCTTCTCGAGCTCGGCGATGACCTGCTGCGGCGTCTTCAGCCGCGGATTGCGGCCGTAGAGCCCGGGAATGTCGCAGAACTCGCACTGGTAGGGACAGCCTGACGAAAATTGCAGGCTGCCAAGCAGATATTTCTTCGTCTCCGCCAGTTCATAGGCCGGCAGCGGAAAGTCGCTCATGGCGACGCGGTCCTTGGTCGTGAGCACGACCTGCTCGAGCGGACGTGAGGTGTCCTGCGCCAACCGCGCGATCAATTCGTCGGTGGCGTCGCCGAGTTCGCCGACATGCAGATAGTCGAAGGCCGGATAATAGTCCGGGCAAGCGCTGACCGAGGGACCGCCGATCGCGACTGGAAGATCATAGGCGTGCGCCCGGTGGCAGATGTCGTTCATATGCTGGCGCTGGATGTGCATGCCGCTGACGAACACCGCTTCCGCCCAGTCGAAATCTTCCTCGGTAGCGGGACCGAGGTTCTCGTCGACGAAGCGAACCTGCCAGTGCGCGGGCAAATAAGACGCGATGACCAGAAGTCCCTGCGGCGGCATGAAGGCCTTGATACCGTCGGTCAGCGGATAGGCATATTCCCACGTCCCGAAGGACGAAGTGTAGCGCGGAAAGACCAGCAGGACGCGGCGCGGCGTGTCGATGCCCTCAACTCTCATTCAGACTGCCTCTGCGAACTTTGTAAGACGTCGGCCCTTACATAACCATGCTCCACAAAGCTGGGCCATAAATTCTTCGAGATTGTGGCAGTGGACCTAACCCATAAGACGCCGGATTGGTTGCATCGGTTCACGTCCTGGTGGCTTCTTCTGCAATCAATCGCGAGGCAAAATCGGGCAACAACCCTGCATTTCCGGCCAGGCGGAAGGCGGAATCCGCCAGCCCCATGCGCACCAGCCAATCGTCGAATTCGGGCGCCCGCCTCAAGCCGAAGAGGTCGCGGACATAGAGCGCGTCGTGGAACGAGGTGGACTGGTAGTTCAGCATGACGTCGTCGGCGCCCGGCACCCCCATGATGAAGGTGACGCCGGCCGCGGCGAGCAGCGTCAGCAGATTGTCCATATCGTCCTGATCGGCCTCGGCGTGGTTGGTGTAACAAACGTCGACGCCGAGCGGCAGGCCAAGCAACTTGCCGCAGAAATGGTCCTCGAGGCCGGCGCGGATGATCTCCTTGCCGTCGTAGAGGTACTCCGGGCCGATGAAGCCGACCACGCTGTTGACCAGCAGTGGCCGGTAGGCCCGCGCCACGGCGTAGGCGCGCGCCTCGCAGGTCTGCTGGTCGACGCCGCCATGCGCATTCGCCGACAGCGCGGAGCCCTGCCCGGTCTCGAAATACATCACATTGTCGCCGACGGTGCCGCGCTTGAGCGCGCGACCCGCGTCGTGCGCCTCGTGCAACAGCGCCAGATCGACGCCAAAGCTGCGGTTGGCGGCCTCCGTTCCCGCGATCGACTGGAACACGAGATCGACCGGCACGCCTTCGCCGATCAGCTTCAGGGTCGTGGTGACATGCGTCAGCACACAGCCCTGCGTGGGAATTTGCAATCGCGCGATGATGTCGGCGAGCAGCCGCAGCAGCCCGCCAATGACGGCCGGATCGTCGCTCGCCGGGTTGATGCCGATGCAGGCATCGCCCGAGCCGAGCAGCAGTCCGTCGAGAATCGAGGCGGTGATGCCCTTGGCATCGTCGAAGGGATGGTTAGGCTGCAGCCGCGCGCTCATGCGGCCGCGCAGGCCGATGGTGTTGCGGAAGGCGGTCGTCACCTCGCATTTCTTCGCGGCCAGGATCAGGTCCTGGTTGCGCATCAGCTTGGAGACGGCGGCTGCCATCTCGGCCGTGATACCCGGTGCAAGCTGCTTCAGAACGTCGCAGGTGGCGACATCCGACAGCAGGAAATCGCGGAAGCCGCCGACCGTTTGCGACGCGATCGGCGCGAAGACGCGCGCGTCGTGGCCGTCGATGATCAGGCGGGTGACCTCGTCATCCTCATAGGGGATGACGGTCTCCTGCAGAAACTGCGTGAGCGGCACATCGGCGAGCGCCATCCGGGCCGCGATCATCTCCGCGGCGCTGTCGGCCGCAATCCCGGCCAGCCGGTCACCGGAGCGCGGCGGGCTCGCTTTGGCCATCAGCTCACGCAGATCGGCGAAAACGTAAGAGGTGGCGTCGATGGTGTGGCGATAGGCCATGGATCGGAATCTACCACCTCGCCCGAGCGGCGCGATGACGCATCGACCTCTATCCAGATACCGCCTGCCGCAGCCGCGGCGAAGCCGCGCCGACGGAAGCTGCACCGGCAACAGGCTGAGCCGCAAAGGAAATCGCCAAAAGATTGCGGGAGTTACGGGCTACCGTCTTTAATCTTTTATCCATGAAAATTCTGCATGCTTTTTAGACGGTTGACGCATCCAGGGACTTTCGGGGGAGGCGTTTTCCTTTTGGTTAACCAACCCCGAAAAGCTGGTTCGTAAATCATGGCATCCAGGCTCTCGCTGGCGGCAAAGCTGTACTCGATCTTCGCGCTGTTTGCGCTCCTGACCGCCGCCATCACCGTTCTCTCCGACTACAACTCGCGCCGCGGCGCGGAGCTGATCCATTCGATTGAGACGGCAAACACGGCCGCGCTCAATGTCGAGCGGGTCAACTCGCTGGTCTACGCGGTGGTGATGGAGTCGCGCGGCGTCTACATGTCGACCGATCCGGCGGTGGTGAAGAAATACGGCGACGGGCTTTTGAAATTCAACGACAGCATTCTCGGCGTGGTGAAGCGCTGGGAGGACATCGTCCAGGCCGACGACGCCGAGCAGTTCGCCACTTTCAGGAAGCGCATCGAACAGTTCATCGATTTCCGCAAGGAGCTGGTGCGCCGCGCCAACGAGATCAGCCCGGCTGCGGGGCGCGAATGGGGCGACAACGACGCCAACCGTTCGGTGCGCTCGGCGCTGAACAAGGATCTCGAAGCGCTGTCCAAAGTCTATACCGAGCGCGCCAGGCGCATCGCGGCGCAAAACGAGGTCGACCGCCAACTCTCCCTTGTGCTGACCTGCCTTGGCGGCCTCGCGCTGCTGCTGGTCGTCGCCGGCATCGTCATCATCGCACGGTCGATTGCACGGCCGCTCTCGGTCATCACCGCCACCATCAAGCAGGTCGCCGAAGGCGCCGAAAACGTCGAGGTGCCGCATACCGCGCGCGCTGACGAGATCGGCGCGCTGGCGCGCGCAATCCGGATTTTCCAGGAGGCGATGGAGCGCAATCGCAACCTGAATTCGCAGGTGAGCGCCGACTCCGCGGCGCGCGCCGAACGCAGCCGGCATATCGAAGCTTCGGTCGAGGAATTCCGCGGGGCGATCGGCGCGGTGCTGAACTCGGTTCATCAGAACGCGTCCGCGATGCGGCAGACCGCCGAAAGTATCACACGCGTCACGTCTGATGCGAGCGAGCAAGCAACTGCCGCGACCGGCGCCACCACGCAGGCCGCCGGCAACGTCTCCGCGGTCGCGGGCGCGGCGGAAGAGCTGTCGGCCTCGGTGCAGGAGATCGGCCGCCAGGTCCGCCAGTCGGCCGGTGCGGTCGAGCAGACCGGCCAGCGCACCGAAAAATCGATCACGGAAATCGAGAGCCTCGCGGCGGCCACGCAGCGGATCGACGGCGTTCTGCAGCTGATCCAGGCGATCGCCGAGCAGACCAACCTGTTGGCGCTGAACGCCACCATCGAAGCGGCGCGGGCGGGCGACGCCGGCCGCGGCTTCGCCGTGGTGGCGCATGAGGTCAAGGCGCTCGCAGGCCAGACCGCGAAGGCGACCGAAGAGATCGGCCAGAATGTCGGCCTGATCCAGTCCTCGACCAGAAATGCGGTCGACGCCGTGCGCGAGATCGGCACCGCCGTGCGCGAGATCAACGACATCACTTCGCGCGATCGCCGGCGCCGTCGGCCAGCAGGATGCGGCGACGCGGGAGATTTCGGTCAACGCGCAGTCGGCCGCACAAGGCAATGAGACGCTGGTCAACAACATCGTCTCGCTGCGCGACGCCATCGGCGAGACCAACACGGCGGCCGGCTCCGTGCTGTCGGCCTCCAACGAGCTCAACGCCATGGCGGCAACGCTGTCGCGCGAGGTGGAGAAGTTCTTCCACAATCTGCGCAGCGGGCCGGCGGAGGCGCGCAAGAGCGCGTAGCGCTGCTAATTGACATCACGCCTTCATGTGTATAAATACACACTATGCATAGCCGGGAAATCATCTCGGCACTTCAACGGGATGGATGGGTGCAGGTGGCGCAAAAAGGCAGCCACGTGCAGTTCAAGCATCCCGTCAAGACAGGGCGCGTGACCGTTCCCCATCCCGCGCGAGATGTCCCGATCGGGACGCTGAAGAGCATCGAGAGGCAGTCGGGCTTGAGGCTGAGGTAAGCCATGCGAAGCTATATCGGTCTGATCCACAAGGACCCTGACAGCGATTTCGGTGTCTCCTTTCCCAACTTTCCAGGCGTGATCACCGCGGGCACTACGCTCGACGACGCGCGCGCGATGGCGCAGGAGGCACTCGCGCTTCACATCGAAGGCCTGACGGAGGACGGGGAAGCGATCCCCGAGCCCTCCTCGCTGGAAGAGATCATGTCCGATCCGGACAATCGCAGCGGCGTTGCCATTCTTGTTTCGGTCAAGACCGAGCAACCCAAGGCCGTTCGCGTCAACGTCACCCTGCCTGAAGACGTCCTGGAGCAAATTGACCGGTACGCCGACGCCCATGGCTTCACGGAAGCGGATTGCTTGCTCGCGCGGTCAAGAAGCTCATGACGGAGTCCCGCTTAGGCAGTCGAGAAGATCGGGTTGCTATTTCCGATTTTGCTCCTCCAGGTCCGGCGGCTCCGGAATCTGGATCATCTCCTGCAGGCGCTTGTTGAACTCATCATTCGACATCGGCGCGGCCGGCAGGCGGGTCGAGTCCGCCGCCGACTGGCCGGTGTGGGTCAGTTGCGGGAACGCCAGCACCACCACGAGCAGCAGCCACTGCGCGGCGAGGAACGGCGCCAGAGCCTTGAGCAGCGCACGGAAGGCGACCGGCTCCTTCAACACGCCGCGCACCATCATCAAGGCGTAGCCGAACGGCGGCAGCAGGAAACTCGCCTGCAAGGTCAGCAGCACCAGCACGGCGACCCAGCGCGCGTCAGCCACGCGGATCAGAAGCGGCGGGATCACGATCGGCACGATCACGAAGATGATCTCGAAGGCGTCGAGCACGAAGGCGCTCAGCCCGATCAGCGCGAGCACGACCGCGACCGCGGTGATCTCGCCGCCAGGGATCGCCGCGACGATGCGGCCGACCAGATCGGCAGTGCCGAGCAGGCGCAGCATCATGGTGAAGGTGGTGGCGGCGAGCAGCAGCGCAAACAACGCGCCGGTCAGCGCGATGGCGTCGGCCAGCAGTTTGTTCAACGCGTCCAGATGCAGACGGCCCGAGGCGAGGCCGGTGACCAGCAGCGCGAAGGCGCCCATCGCCGCGGCTTCCACCGCATAGAAATACCCGAAGGTGACGCCGCCGAGCAGCAGGATCAAGAGCGTCAGCGCAACCGCCGCAAGCAGCCCTTGCCCTGCGGTCAGCGGCTCGGCGTTTCGGCAGCTGTGCAGCGCTGCGGCCCGCCATCCAGGACAAGGCCAGGCAGAGCGCAAGGAAGATGCCGCCGGGCAGCAGCGCGGCGTGGAAAATATCCTGGGTGTTGATGACGCGGTCGTTGCGTCCGGTCGTCGTCACCGCGATCGTGTGCGCCGACAGCATGGCGTCGCTGAGCAGGATCAGCACCAGCGACGGCGGCACCAGCACGCCAAGCGTACTTGCCACCGCGACCAGCGCGTGGCGGTTAGCTGCGGGAATGCCTTCGGCGGCAAGCCGCGGCGCGACGACACGCGACAGGCCGAGCACGCTGGCGCCGACCGAGCCGTTCATTGGCCCGAGCAACGCGCCGAGCAGCATGCCCGACACCAGCGGCGCCGCCGGCTTGCGTGGCAGGATGGCGTTGGAGGTGCGGTAGAGCGCGTCCGCGACCGGAAGCCGGTCCAGCAGCAGGCCCATGGTCACGTAGAGCGGCAACGCCTGCAGCAGATCGTTCTCGAACAGATTGATCAGCCGGGTCGGCAACGCCCCGAGGGTGGCGAACTCGATGGTGCCCGCGGCGATGCCGATGATTGCGCCGAGAGCGGCGACCACGACCAGCACCACCGCGGCCGGCAGGCCAGTCAGGATGATGCCGGCGCCGACCAATCCCAACAGCGCGAGTCCGACCCACTCCATCAGTGCTGATCCCTGCGGAAGATGTCGACCAGCGCCTGCGCGATAACGGCCGATGCCATGAGCCAGAGCGCGAGCTTGATCAGGAAATAGCCGGGATTGCCGGAATCCTGGAAGGATTCGTGGACCCGCACGCTCGAGATCACGGACGTACGGCTCGCGATCAGCACGAACACGGCCCACGGCAACAGGCCGAGCGCGGCGCCGGCCCGCGCCAGCCACGCCCGTGTCCGCGCCGAATAACGCTGCGCCACGAGGTCGGCGGCGAGATGGGTATGCGCGCGCGTCGCCGCGGTGACGCTCACCGCGACGAACAGCGCAAACGCGACCTGACCGAGATCGTTGGCCTCGCGCGACCAGCCGCGCAAGATGTCGCGCAGCGGCCATTGCAGGAACAGAGCTGCGATCAGCGGCAGCGCCAGCCATTTGACCGAGGCCACCAGCCAGCCGATCGCGCGATCGAGACTGCGCAAGAAAATTATCACGTCCCCGCCCTGCCCTGAATCCCGACGGCGATTGTCGGGAGTTCACCCAGTTTGGGCAAGCCCTGTCGCGGCGCTTCGCAGCCTTCGCGGCGGCCTATTTGACCGCGCCGCCGGTGATGCCGGAGATGAAGCGGTCGAGGAACAGATTATAGGCGATCGCCACCGGGATGCTCGCGATCAAGGCGCCAGCCATGATCTCGCCCCAGAAGAAGACGTCGCCGCGCACGAGATCGGTCGTCACGCCAAGCGTGATTGGCTTCTGGTCCGCCGCCGATACGAAGGTCAGCGCGTAGACGAACTCCTGCAAGGTCAGGGTGAACGTGAAGATCACCACCGTCAGGATGGCGGGCACCGACAGCGGAATCACCATTTTGACGAAGGCGCCGAACAGGCTGCAGCCGTCGACGATCGCGGCCTCCTCGATCTCGGGCGGGATCGCCTTGAAAAAACCCATCAACAGCCAGGTGCAGAACGGGATCGTGAAGGTCGGGTAGACCACGACCAGCGACCACATCGAGTTCTGCAGGCCGAGTTCCGCAATGATCCGTGACAGCGGCAGGAACAGCAGCGTCGGCGGCACCAGATAGGTAAGGAAAATGCCGATACCGAGGGTTTCCGCAGTTCGTCCGGACATCCGCGCCAGGCTGTAGCCGGCCGGGATCGCCGTGACGAGCGTGATCGCGGTCACGCACAGACCGATCACCAGCGAATTCCACAGCCAGCGCGTGAACAGCGTTTGCTCGAACAGATATTTGTAATGCTCCAGCGTCGGCGCTTCATTGAACCAGAACGGAATATTCGTGACGTTGTAGAGATCGCTGTTGCTCTTCAGCGAGGTGATCACCATCCAGTAGAACGGAAACGTCGTCATGACGACGAAGAACGCGACGGTGCCGAAGAAGGCGACGTCGCTGGCGGTTTTGGCGACAGGCTTCATCGTCAAATCTCCCTGCGCCGGATGAACCGCAGCATGCCGATCACCACGATGAACAGCACCGGCAGCATGAACAGCGAAATGGCGGCGCCATGCGAGACGTCGCCGGACACGATGCCGACCTGGTAACCCTCGAAACCCAGCACCGAGGTGCTGCCTACCGGGCCGCCATTGGTCAGGAGAAGCACGATGGACAGATCGGTGAAGGTGAACACGATGCCGAAGATCAGGCCGATTGCGACGATCGGCAGGATCATCGGCATGATGATCTGGTAGTTGCGGCGCCAGAAGCCGGCGCCGTCCACCGTCGCGGCGTCGATGACGTCCTGCGGCACCGAGGTGATGCCGGCCAGGAAAATCACGATTGCGAACGGAAAAAAGCGCCAGGCGTTGACGACGATGATGCTGAGCATGGCCAGATGCGGCGTGCCGAGCCAGTTCGGCGCGTCCTCGCGGGTGAGGAGGCCGGCCGCGATCATGGTCCAGTTAATGACGCTGTAGAGCGAATCGAACATCCACTGCCAGGCAACGGTCGACAGCGCGATCGGCACCGCCCAGGGCAGGATGATCAGCGCCCTGACGATCTTGCGCCCCGGGAACGGCCGCAGCAGCAGGAAGGCGCCGAACTTGCCGAGGATGAGACCGAGGGCCTGCGATCCGAAGGTGAAGAGGAAAGTATTCCCCAGGGTGTGCAGGAATACCGGATTGCGGACGATTTGCGCGAAGTTCGCCAGTCCGACGAAGCGCCACGACGGATCGTAGATCGTATAGGCGCTGACGGAATAATACACGGCGAGCAGAAACGGCAAGCCGACCAGCAGCAGCACATAGAGGACCGCCGGCGCGACCAGGACCGAGCCGAGCACCTCGCGGCTGTCCAGCATGAAACGAAAACGCGAGGCCGGCCTGGCGGCGACGGGTTCGGCAATGTCGACCATCGAATGAAACCTCGCTTCAGTGGCGGACAACCCGTTTGCCGTCGCGATCGAAATAGCGGAGCGCGCCGTTGCGCACAGCGTAAGGGTGCCACTCTCCCGGCCGGATACTTTCGTCGGCGACATGGGCCGGCGGCAGTTTCGCGGTTATCACCTGAGTGGTCTCGGCGCCCGCGATCTCGCCATAGACGATCCGCTCCGAGCCGAGATATTCGGAGCGGTCGACACGGAACGAAAATTCGGTACACCCTCCGTTGGCGATCATTTCCTTTGGCAGGAAATTTTCGGGACGGAAGCCGAGATATCCGCCATCGCGCTTGATGAGATTCATCGGCGGCGCGCCAACGAAGGTCGCGACAAAAAGATCGGCGGGATCGTCATAGATTTCCGAGGGCGTGCCGAGCTGCCTGATCCGCCCGTGGTCGATGACGGCGATGCGGTCACCCATGCCCATGGCCTCGACCTGGTCATGGGTCACGTAAATGGTGGTGACGCCGACGCGCTGCTGGAACTGCTTGATCTCCTGGCGGGCGGAGGCGCGCAGCTTGGCGTCCAGGTTGGACAGCGGCTCGTCCAGCAGAAGCGCGGTCGGCTCTCGCACCAGCGCGCGGGCCAGGGCCACGCGCTGACGCTCGCCGCCGGAGAGCTGACGCGGGCGGCGGTCGAGCAGATGGCCAATGCCGAGCAGTTGCGATGCCCAGTCGACCTTCTTCGCAATTTGCGCACTGGGGAGGCCCTGCGTGCGCAATGGAAAGGCGATGTTCTTGCGTACGCTGTAGTGCGGGTAGAGGCCATAGCTTTGGAACATCATGGCGACGCCGCGGGCGCGCGGTGGAATGTCGTTGACGAGATCGCCGCCGATGATGAGGTCGCCGCTGGTCTGTTGCTCGAGCCCGCAGATGATGCGCAGGAACGTGGTCTTGCCGCAGCCGGACGGCCCCAGCAACACCATGAACTCGCCGTCAGCCACCGTCAGCGTGATGCCGTTGACGGCGGGGACCTCGCCGCCGAATGTCTTGACGATATCCCTGGTCAGTACCGCAGCCATCGAACCTCCAAAAAATTCAACGTCGCCATACGCTCCGCCGGTTGCCGCCGGCGAAGCGCGATTTCAAGCCCACTGCTTGACGTGCGTGGCGAGAATCGCCCGCGCGCCTGTTCTTGCTCGCCCAAAACTGAAAGATGCCCGGACCGCAGGGAATGCGATCCGGGCATCGGCACTCAGGACTTCTGCGCCCACTTCTCGAAGATGGCCTCGCACTGCTGCGTCGCCCACTTGACGGAGTCTTCGGCGCTCATGGTGCCAGTCGCCGCCTTCGCCATCATGTCCGTGATGATGAAGCTGTTGTAGATCTCATCGGTGGCGGGCCAGGACGGTCCGGGATAGCCGGTGGCGGCGGTCCACTCGTCCGAACCCTGCAGCACGGCGAGCTTGTCGTGCGGCGTCGATGTCGGATCGTCGGACAGAACCGGCATCGGCTTCGGAACGAGGTTTTGGAAGATCGGCATGTTGTAGCCCGAGCTTGCCTTGAAGGCGTCGCCCCAGTTGTCGGCGTAATATTTGAGAAACTCGGTCGCCGTCTCCTGATTCTTCGAGAACTTCCAGATCCCGTAGAAGTTCGGACCGCCGTCCATCAGCCTGCGTACCGGTCCCTTGGGCGGCAGCGCCACAAAGATGTCGTCGGCGACCTTCTTGTTGGCTTGCTGAGCCGTCCGATAGGCGGAGATCGGGTTGACGATCAGGGAGGCCACCCCGGACACGATGTACTGGTTGTTGCTGGCATCGTTCCAGGACAGCACGTCGGGCGCCATCGCCTCCTTGTAGAGGGCGCTGACGAATTTGACGGCCTCGATCGTTTCCTTGCTGTTCAGCACGACCTTCTTGCCGGCCTCGTCCTGCTCGGCGGCGCCATAGCTCCACAGCAGGCCGCGCCAGGTGGTCTCCGGATCGTTGCTGTGACCGAGCGAAATGCCGACCGGATGTCCTTTCGCCTTCAGCTTGGCGCCGCCGATCCGCACGTCATCCCAGGAGTCGGGCTTCATCCCGATCTCGTCCCACATGCTCTTGCGGTACATGGCCGGGAAGTTGATGTAGTAGTCGGGAAATGCCGACCAGGTCTTGTCATCCTGGTTGAAGGCGAGCTGCCGGCCGATGGTGGTGACCTTGCCATGCTTCTTCTCGGTCGCTTCGACGAGGCTGGTAACGTCGATGAGGAACTTGCGATAGAGATGCGCGCCGCCCGCGCCGTTCCAGCCGAACAGGTCATGCCCCGATCCGGCCGAGGCCTCGGCAGCCGCCCGCGCGGCGACATTTGCGACCGGGATGTGGTCGACGGTCACTGCGATGTTGTTCTTCGTACCCCAGTCCTTGGCGAACGCGTCGAACCACTTGTCGTAAGCGGGGACAAAGTGGCTCCACTGCACGATCGACAGCGACTTGGTGTCGGCCAGCGCGTTGGACACGAAGGGCGCCGACAACACCGGCGCCGAGCCGGCGGCGACAAGGGCGCCACCCGTTTGCTTCAAGAAACCGCGTCGTGAGACGCGCGAAAGCCTGCGAACGTTCATACGATTCCTCCTCCGTCGTGTGAGCGGATGAGGCCAAATCCAGATGAGGATTTGCCTCACCCATTGGATTTTCTTGATTGTCGCAACGATAACGCGCGAATGCGACCGGCGCGCATTGGTCTTTAGATCGTAGTCTTTCGGCGGAAGACTTTCGACCGGTCAGCAGACGTGACCTATCGTAGTCCGATCGGTCACCAAGGTCCGTCTCGCCTGCCCGGCCGATCGCCTCAGGCCTTGTCCATGATCTGCTTGAGCAATACCGCCAGCAGGCCGATGCCGAACATGACGACCGAGACCATCGCGATGCCGACCGCCAGCATCACGCCGGTGACGATCGCGAAGTAGAACGAGACCGCCATCATCAGGGCAGCCGCCACCAGGCAGATCAGGCTGAACAGCAGGAATATCTTCAATGGATTGTAGTAGAGGATCGCCTCCACGACGTATTGCAACGTCCGCAACGCGTCGCGGAACAGCCGCACCTTGCTGCGGCCGGCGCGCTCGAAATAATCGATCGGGGTATAGGCGACGAAGCGTCCCGTCATCATGTATGCCAGCGTCATCGACGTCGTGAAGCTGAACGTATCGCACAGATGCGAGAAATACTGCATCACGGCGGTCGCGGCTGAACACGCGCAGGCCGGAATTGATGTCGGGGATATGGCGGCCGGCGGTCCATTCGACCAGGAAGCGCAACAGCGCCCGCATCGGCATTTTCAGCATCGATTCGCGGTAATGAGGTCCCTGGCGCCGGCCTACCGCCATGTCGAAGCCTTCGCGATGCAGCCGCACCAGCTCGGGGATGGCGGAAGCCGGATAGGTCCCGTCCGCATCGCAGATCGCGATCATGTCGTATTGCGCCGCCGCGATGCCGTTCTTCAGCGAACGGCCGTAGCCGACGTTATGAGGATGGCGGACCACCTTCGCGCCTGCCGCCGCGGCGATCTTGCCGGTCCGGTCGCTCGATCCGTCATCGACGACGACGATCTCGAACGGCACCAGCTTGGCCGCGGTGAGCACCTCGGAGACGCCCGCAATCGTCGCGCCGATCGCGATCTCCTCATTGAGCGCGGGGATGACGACCGAGATCATCGCCGCCTCGCCACGCAAATCAGCGACTGGCCGAAGAAGCCGCGGGTCAAGGGATCGACCATCCTGGAAAGCGGAAGGACGTATCTGTCGAAGATCCGGATCTGCGCGTTGACGGCATCATCATCGAGCGAGCGGTGCTTGGCAAAACGGTTCAGCCACCAGGCCAGCCCGCCGATCGGATTGAAATATCTGAGTTCGAGGATGTCGACCGGCGCGCCGGTGAACGCCTTCAGCATCAGCGGCTTGTCATAGCGGCGATGATGACCGGCGAGACGATCGAGCTCTCCGTAGAGCTGCTGCAACGCCGGCACCAGGATCAGGAGATGGCCGCCGGGCGTCAATGCGTTGGCCAGATTGGCGACCGCCCGATTGTCGTCCTCGATGTGCTCGATGACATTGCAGCATACGACCGTATCGACGCTGCCCGGCGAAAAACGCGATCGGAACTCGTCCGAGCAGATGTCGGCAAGCTCAAAGTCGCCGCCCGGAAATCGTGCGCGGGCGCCCTCGACATTGGCGGGGTCGATATCGACGCCGTGATAGCGGCCGAGCTTGCCGAGATATTCGTAATAGCTGCCGTGGCCGATGCCGACTTCGAGCACGTTCCGTCCGAGATACGGACGCAGCGTCGCAACGATCCAGTCCATGTAGTTGCGCGCATCGACGATCGCGCTGGAAAAGGTCGGCGCGAGCGGCTCGGTCTGCAGGGCATCAGCTTTCATGGCAGCACCGTTCAAGCGACGCCGCCATCGGCGACAGGGGCCGAGGTGCGCCTCCACTTCGCGAGGAAGCAGGGATACATCGCCGGCAGCGGAATGTTGCCGAGCGCCAATTCGACCGGCTTCACGATCGGCCAGAGGATCGGCTTGGCGGCGAGCGGCACGCGCATGATCAGGCTGTTGAGGATCAGGAAATAGGCGAGACCGCCGAAATAGCGCACCGCTTCAGCCTCGAACCAGGGCGACGCCTGCTTCAGCAGCGCATCGTGCGAGAGCGCCTCTTCGGTCGGCGCATCGAAATATCTGTCGGCGGCATACCATTTGTCGCGGACGACATTCAGCGCGAAGTCGGCGCTCGGCTCCATCATCAGAAAATGGCCACCGGGTTTGACCATGGCCGGCGATGTTGCGCAGCGTCTGCGCGAGATCGGCGACGCAGTGATGAAGCCCGCCGACGACGATCGCGCCGTCGTAGGTTTCGCCTGCCGCAACGGGGCGCGTCAGGTCGACGGCGTGGGCATCGTTGCCGGTGGTGCGGCGATAGGACGCGCAAGCGGGCTCGGAGATGTCGAAACCGACCGTTCGGACGCCGTCGAATCGCTGCTTCAGCGCCAGCGAATTGTAACCGCTGCCACAGGCGAGATCGGCGACCTCCGCATTGCGGAAATCAACGCCGTCGAACAGCCAGCGATAGATGAAGCGCGACCGGTACGCCATCGAAGGCGCATCGTAGTAATGCGCCTCATAGGCATCGTGGATCGCCGTATAGTGCTGCTTTTGCCGCGAACTATCCATATCCACCCTGGGTCGAACGCCAGTCGAAGCGAAACTGTCGGGCGCACGTTGCGCGGGGCTAGCGAGTAGTGCATATCTCCGGCAGTTGCAATATCAAGCGGCGCCCGTTTTCCCAGTATTTTCCACCGGATACCACATGACACTTCGAAGATTGGCGGGCTGCCTCGTGGCCCTTGCGGTGCTCCTCGTCTGGCTGCATTCGCTGGGAATGCGCATGCCCTATATGGACCAGGTTCCGGTATTCGATGCCGATGCACGACGTCGGAGGCCTCGATGTGGGCCCGCATCTGGTGGAACGAAGGTCCGCTGCAGATGTGGTTCTCGACGCCGGTAGCGCCGCCTTCGATCGAAGCTCCAGTGCCCGCGCTGTATGAATCCTGGCCGCCCGGAACGCTTCGTTCCGATCTACCTGACGGCGTTGCTGCTCGGCATCGAGCCGAGCGTTCCGATGGTGAACTGGATCAACACTAGCGAGCACGGACTGATTGCGCTGGCGGCGGCCTTCATCGCCTTCAACATCGCGCTGATGAACCGGCTGGGAAAGGTCGCAAGCGCGCTGATCGCGGTCGGCGTCAGCTTCCCGATCCTGCTGTCGCGCGGACCGATCTACGTGTTCTCGCAGGTCTACGACGTCACCAGCGCCGTGCTGATCTACACCACCGCGTTTCTCATGCTCGAGACGCTGTTCTACAGCGTGCAATCGGAACGCGACAAACGGATCATCACCGCGCTCCAGCTCGTCACGATCTCCATCGCGTTCTTTGTCGACTGGCTGTCCTACACGCTGTTCGCGTTCTGGCTGCTAAGCCGCGTCGCGGCCGGATATTTCGGCGTGGAAACGCGCATGACATTCCGCAACCTGGCCGGTCTCGTGCTGGTCCCCGTCAGCGCGTTCGCGCTCTATCTGGTCTGGCGCTTTTTTGCCCCGGGCTCGATGGCGAGCAAGCGCAGGGCATCATGGCCTCGCTCGCTTGCACTCGATGACAAGATCCTCGAGCGAATGAAATGATCGGCGAGGTCTCTCACATCACGGGATTCACGGATGTCTTCGTCGGTGAGATGCATGAAGTGTATTATTCCGAATATCGCATTTCCGCTGATCGTCGGATCATCGCTGCTGACTCTTGCTCTGGTGACGCTTGCCTTTCGCCGCACGCGCGATCCGGCTGAACGCCGAACCATCTTCGCCACCGGCTCGATCCTGTTTCTGGTCACTGTGCCGTTCTACGTGCACATGCTCATTCTGTATCAGCACACCTTCATTCATCGCTGGGCGATCATGAAGGCGATGTTCGCCTATGCGCTGGTGCCGTTCGCCCTGCTCCCGATCGTCATCTTCACGCTGGTCCGGCTGTCTGTCGGTGAAAGCAGGCCGTGGCGCCGATTCGGGCGGCCGGCGCTCGGCCTCGCGCTCGCGCTCGGTGCGATATACTCCGCCGAAGCCATCTCGACCCATCACTATTTCCCGCTCGGCCGCGTCAATCGCACGGCCTATCTGATGTGGGACGATATCGGCCGCAACACGCGTTATCAGGACGTCGTGGTGTCGCCGGTGCTGGAGGCCAACCCCATCAGCGCGCAGGTCGGCGCATCCTACAAGCTGGTCCATCTCGCCAAGAATTTCGGCGAAGTCGACAAGCTCGTCGACCACGTCTGCGGCGATTTCAACGTCGTGCTCGCCCTGCCGGAAGGCACCGACGCAGCCGCGTTTGCCGGGCGCGAGCCGACCGAAATGGTCGACACCGGCCGAATCCGCCTGCTCCGCTTTGCGCATTATCAGGGCAAGGCAGTCAGTTGTTCATGATCGTTTGCGCATGATCTGTTCGGAAAACCGCTGGACACCCCGCATCAAGTGCGGGGCAGGCTTTTCCCGGTCATGCGCGATCTGGTATAGTTTCAACACATGTGTGGTATCGCAGGCATCCTCAATCTCGACGGCCGCAGCGTCGATATCGCCGTGCTGGAGCGGATGAATGCCGCGCTGGCGCATCGCGGGCCTGACGCGGGCGAAACCTGGACCAACGGCGCGGTCGGCTTCGCGCACCGTCGGCTCGCCATCCGCGATCTGACCGAGGCGGGCCGCCAGCCGATGAGCGATCCCAGCGGGCGGATTACCGTCACCTATAATGGCGAGATCTACAACGAGGCGGAGCTGCGCGCCGAACTGGAGCGCGATTTCGGAACGGTGTTCCGTTCGCATTGCGACACCGAGGTGCTGCCGGCGGGCTATCTCGCCTGGGGCGACGACCTGTTCGCCCGCCTCGAAGGCATTTTTGCGATCGGGCTCTGGGATAGCGCCGACAAGCGGCTGGTGCTTGCGCGGGATTCGATCGGGACCAAGCCGCTGTTTTTTTCGCGTGTCGGCGACAGCGTGCGCTTTGCCAGCGAGATCAAGGGCATTCTCGCCGATCCCTCCCACCCGCGCGAGTTCGATGCGGAGGGTCTGCATCGCTTCCTCGCCATGGGTTATGCCGGACCTGACGCAACGACGATGCGGCATATCCGCCAGGTCGAACCGGGCTCGCTGACGGCCTATCAAAACGGCAGCGAGACTTCGCGGCGCTTTTGGCAACCGCGCCGATCTTACGGGTTTCGCCGACTGGACGAAGCGGTCGATGCGTTTCTGCCGCTGTTCGATCAAGTCGTCAGCGATCAGTTGATCAGCGACGTGCCGGTCGGAATCCTCCAAAGCGGCGGCATCGACAGCTCGCTGGTGGCCTGGGCCGTGGCGAAGCGCGGAAAGTTTCCGCTGCTGACGGCCTCGTTTGCCGAGGAATCTCACGATGAAAGCAAGATCGCGGCGATGGTCGCACAGCAGACTGCGTTGCCGCACCAAATCGTCCCGATTCACGAAGACCCCGATCCCGCCGCAACACTGAGACGCGTGGTGCATCACTTCGACGGCCAGGTTGCGGATGAAAGCGCAGGCCCGCTGCTGCTGCTGACGGCCGAGCTGCGCCGCAACGCGACGGTCGCGCTCTCCGGCGACGGCGCCGACGAATTTTTCGGCGGCTATCCGACCTACAAGGCCACCCGTATGGCGCAGCGTTTCGGCGGTGCAATTCCGTCCGTCATCGCAGGGTCGCTTGGAAAAATGATCTACGCTGCGTCAGGCGCGAACGAGACGCGGCTGCCGGCAACCGCGCTGCTATCGCGATTCCTGCTCGGGCTCGCGGCAGGCGGCTCGCTCGCGCATGCGGAGTGGCGGCGCTACATCCCGGAATTCTTGCTGCCCCGCCTCTATGGCGGTGCGCTCAAGCACCTCGCCGGGGTCAGTCCCATGGCGGGCTATCGCGCCGCGATCGAACGCGCCGACGGCCCGGCCTTGCTCGATCGCTGCCTGATCGCCGACCAGACCTGGCATCTGCCGGCCGGCCTGTTGATGAAGACGGACGCGATGAGCATGGCGAATGGCGTCGAGATCCGCGTGCCGTTTCTCGATCGCCGCATCATGGAGCTGTCGGGCGGATGCCACCTCGATCTGATCGTGCAGCCTGATGGACCGACCAAGCCGCTGCTGCGCAAGGCGTTGCGTGACGAGGGCGCCACTGAAGCGATCTGGGCAGCGCCGAAGCGGGGCTTCAACAATCCGCTGTCGGGATTGTTGCGCGGCGCGCTGCGGCCTCTCTCGGAGACGATCTTCGAAAACTCGCCCGACCTGTTCGCACCCTGGCTGCAGCCGGATGCGGTGCGCGGACTGTGGCGCGAGCATGCCAACCTGAGGACCAATCACGCTTATGCGCTGTGGCCGCTGTTGACCTTCGCGCTGTGGCGATCGGAGCTGGAAGGCGCTAAGCCGGCGTGATCACATCGTCGCGCCGAGCGGCGCGTCAGCAGATGCTCGAAGCCATAGGTCTCCGGGGTCTTCGGGAGAATTGGCGGACGGAAGCCGGCTTTTCCGCCTTGCCCCTTCGGTCAACCCGTGGTTGATTTTGCCCACAGGCGTCACTGCCGATGCGGGGGGTATCGTCATGAGCTTTCTGGTCAGCCTGCCGGAAGAGAGCTATCGCAACGACGCGTTCGCACATTTCACGGCTAACTCGAATTTCACGCTGGGAAATGCGCAGGCCATGATGTGGCTGTCACAACTGGCCTACGAGACCGATGAGGGCGAAGCGGAAAAGGGCGAAAAGATAAAAAGAATCCTGCCGCGCCTTGGCTTGCAGTTCCTGGAGTTCGGTACCAACGAACTCATTCCGGGATTGTTGCGGCGAAAGGCCTGCTTCATTGTCGCCACCAGGCCCGATGCGACCTTCGTCGCGTTTGCGGGTACCGATCCGCTCAAGCCCCAGGATGTAATCACCGACCTTGAAGCCAGAGTGACGACGGAAGGGCTTCATCAGGGGTTCGCCCAGGCCGCCGGAGCGGTCCAGACCGCGGTTGAAGGCGCGATCACGCGCGGCGGCGCCGGAAAGCCGCTGTTTTTTACCGGGCACAGTCTGGGCGGCGCGCTGGCGATGATCTCGGCGATGCGCACGCGGGCCGCCCAAATTACCGCCGTCTACACCTTCGGCGGAGCGCGAGCCGGGGATCGGCGATTCTTCGACAGCTACGGTGCGAATTTGCGCAGCTGCACGTTCCGCCTCGTCCATGGCAAGGACATCGTTGCCAGCGTTCCGCCGAGCCTGAGCAATGGCTTCTTCAGTGGCTTGATCGGAGGCTTACTCGTGGGTTTGCGCGGCGGCTTCCGCCACGTCGGGCGATTGGTTCATTGCCCGCAGCGTTCGCTTTTTGCGGAACCAGCGCCAACGCAAAACGATGGAAACGAACCGGATGACTTCCTCAAGGCCGGGATAGACGCCGCGTTCGGCATCTTCCGGCAAATACCAGATTTCACACTTCAGAAACCGGATCCGCTAACTCTCGACACCAACAGCGACCTTCCGGAACAGATCCGTGATCACGTTCCGGCAAGCTATTTCCGCGCCTTGAATATGCCGCTGGCACCGCCGCCTTAGCAGCGCTCACATCGTCGCGCCGAGCACCCAGGGTGCGAACTCGGCGCCGCCGAAGTCGAAACTCTCGCTCTTGGTCGGCTGGCCCGAGGCGGTTTTCAGCATGAGATCGAAGATGCGCTGGCCGCAGTCCTGCACGCTCTCTTCGCCGTCGAGGATGGTGCCGCAATTGACGTCCATGTCGTCTTCCATGCGCTTGTACATGGGGGTGTTGGTGGCAAGCTTGATCGAGGGCGCGGGCTTGCAGCCGAACACGCTGCCGCGTCCGGTGGTGAAGCAGACCAGATTGGCGCCGCCGGCCACTTGCCCGGTCGCCGCGACCGGGTCGTAGCCGGGCGTGTCCATGAACACGAAGCCCTTCTTGGTGACGGGCTCGGCGTAATGCAGCACGTCGACCAGATTGGTGCTGCCGGCTTTCGCCATTGCGCCGAGCGACTTCTCGAGGATCGTGGTGAGCCCGCCCGCCTTGTTGCCGGGGCTCGGGTTGGCGTTCATCTCCGCGCCTTCGCGTTTGGTGTAGTCCTCCCACCAGCGCATCAACCCGACCAGCTTCTCGCCGACCTCGCGGCTGACCGCGCGGCGCGTCAGCAGATGTTCGGCGCCATAGGTCTCCGGCGTCTCAGACAGAATAACGGTGCCGCCATGCCGCACCAGCAGGTCGCTGGCCGCGCCCAGCGCTGGATTGGCGGAGACGCCGGAATAACCGTCGGAGCCGCCGCATTGAAGCGCGACGGTCAATTCGCTCGCCGGCACCGGCTCGCGCCTCACCTTGTTGGCGTCGATGAGCGCCTCCTTCACGAAGGCGATGCCTGCTTCGACGGTCTTGCGGGTGCCACCGACCTCCTGGATGTCCATCGCGCGCAGGCGCCCGGCGAGCTTCTGCTCGGCCATCAAGCCGCCGATCTGGTTGACCTCGCAGCCGAGGCCCAGCACGATCACGGCGGAGAAATTCGCGTGCCGCGCAAAGCCTCCGAGCGTGCGCCGAAGCAGCGCCAGCGGCTCGTCCTGGGTCATGCCGCAGCCGGTCTTGTGCGTCAGCGCCACCACGCCATCGACATTGGGAAAATCGGCGAGTGGATTGTCGCCGGTGAACGGATTCTTCTTGAACACATCGGCGACGAGCCCCGCGACATGCGCGCTGCAATTCACCGAAGTCAGGATGCCGATATAGTTGCGGGTGGCGACGCGGCCGTCGGGACGGCGAATGCCGTCGAAGAACGCGGGCAGATCGAAGTTCGGCGCCGGCTTGACGTCGACGCCATAGGCATAATCCTTGTCGAAATCCCCCATGCCGCAATTCTGGGTGTGCACGTGCTGGCCGGGCACGATCGGCTGCGTGGCAAAACCGATGATCTGGCCGTAGCGGCGGATCGGCTCGCCGACGGCGATCGGCTTGATCGCGACCTTGTGGCCCGCGGGAATACGTTCGCTTGTCGTCACGCCATCGGCGACCACCATGCCCGGCGGCAGGCTGGAGCGCGCAATCAACACGCCGTCGTCGGGATGCAGGCGGATGACGGGTGCCGGGGCCATGGTGATCTCCTTCTTTGCTTTCACCTCTCCCCGTCCTTCACGGGGAGAGGTCGGATCGCATCGAAGATGTGATCCGGGTGAGGGGCAAGCCATGGAGTCAACAATACTCAAAGTGCTCGCCGGATAGACGCCCCTCAGCCCAACCCTCTCCCCGTAAGAACGGGGAGAGGGAGAGGATAGAGTTACGCCTTCCCGCCGGAATCCTTCCGGGTCTGGTTGACCTGCATCTTGGCATAGGTCGACATCAACCCGACCTCGTTCGACAAGGTCACCAGCTTGAAGCCCATGTTGATCGCGCGCAACGCGCCCTCGGCGCCGCTGCAGTGAATGCCCGGGTTGAGCTTGCGCTTGTCGCACTCCTTGATGATCTTTTCGTAGATCGCGAGGATTTCCGGCTCGCTACGATCGAGCTTCGGCTCGAGCCCATAGGAGAAACCGAGATCGGACGGACCGACATAGACGCCGTCGATGCCTTCGACATCGAGGATCGCTTCCATGTTCCCGACCGCCGTCTTGGTCTCCATCATCGGCAGCAGCACGATGTCCTGGTTCGCGGTCTTCTGGTAGGAGCCCGCGGTGCCGTACATGCCGGCGCGGATCGGGCCATTGGAGCGCACGCCCATCGGCGGATATTTCGAATAGGCGACGAGGTCCTTGGCTTCCTGCGGCGTGTTGATCATCGGGCAGATCACGCCATAGGCGCCGCCGTCGAGCACCTTGCCGACGATGCCGGGCTCGTTCCAGGGCACACGGACCATCGGCGTGACCGGATGCTTGTCCATCGACTGGAAGCACTGCACCATCGAGAGGTAATCCTGCACGCCGTGCTGCATGTCCACGGTGACGCTGTCGAAGCCGCATTGCGCGATCATCTCGGCGGAAAAGCCGGAGGGGATCGCAAGCCAGGCGTTCACCACCGCTTTGCCGGAAGCCCAGATTTGCTTGACTTTGTTTGGCATTGATCGCGTTTCCTCTTGTCGTTTCGTTGAGCTAACTGGCCTCTGGATGGAGACCTCGCCGACCTCGCGTGCGGCGTTCACTATCGCCGCCCGGATATCGTCAGGCAAGGGCACTCTGCTTTGGCACGGGGCGTTTCATGCTCAAAGGCTGTGTCGGGAAAGGAGCTATGCGTCCGATCCGCGCCATCATGCAAATTTGCGCTCTCATTCACCGGCCTCGGCGGCGCCGCGACCCGCGAGGCTCGCCTCCAACGCACCCAGCATGTCCTGCAGCTCGGCGAGTTTCTTCGCACCGTAGCGTCGGGTGATGCCGGCATAGATCGCTTCCGACGAGGGGGCGACGACCTCCATCAGCTTCACGCCCTTCTCGGAAATCGAGACCACGCCGCGGCGAAGATCGGTCTTGGCGGTCTTGCGCTCGATCAGCTTGCGCGCCTCGAGGTCGCGCAAAATGCGAGACAGGCTGGGGCCGAGCAGAAACGCCGTACGCGCCAGCTCCGTCACTTCGATGGCGTCGATCGCGGCGAGCGCGCGCAGGATGCGCCATTGCTGCTCGGTCAAATCATGACGCCGCAGCGACGGGCGGAATTGCCGCATCACGGCCTCGCGCGCGCGCAGCAGCGACATCGGCAGCGAGCGGGAAAACTCGCGCATGGGAACGCGATGCGCCGCCCTGCCCGCCGCCGATCCGTTAGCCGATTTCCTGCGCGCCATCTACCGTTCAGCGGTTTTGCGTTTGCAATGCAGCAAGATTCAAGGGGTTTACCCTGAACCATTTAACATGTTAATCATCGCTAGTGGAGCGGATTTGACGTTCGCTACCCAGTCAACCGCGCACTCGCAAGCGAACGTCAAATCCAAGGCTCCACTAGAATCAATATTTTCTAGTGGTCCTTCAATTCCAACATTCGCAATGGTGCTCGCCGAAACGGGATGCGAATGTTGGAATTGGACCACTAGTCGATCCCTCTTGCGTACCCCGCATGGCCCTTTCCAGAGAAGAGATCCGCGTCGCCGCTGAAAGCCTGCACCGGGCCGAGACAACGCGCACGCAGATCCGCCAGCTCTCGATCACCTACCCTTCGATCACGCTGGACGACGCCTATGCGATCCAGAAGGCATGGATCGAGATCAAACTCGCCGAGGGCCGCGTGATCAAGGGCCACAAGATCGGCCTGACCTCGAAGGCGATGCAAAGCGCGCTCAATATCGACGAGCCTGACTCCGGCATCCTGTTCGACGACATGTTCTTTGCCGATGGCGGGCTGGTGCCCTCCGACCGTTTCATCGCCACGCGGGTGGAAGCCGAACTCGCCTTCGTGATGGCGAAGCGGCTCGCGGGACCGGACTGCACGATGTTCGACGTGCTGAACGCGACCGACTTCGTGGTGCCGGCGCTGGAAATCCTGGACACAAGGGTCGAGCGCGTCGACTCCCTCACCAAGGCCACGCGGAAGATCTACGACACCATCGCCGACAACGCCGCCAATGCGGGCATCGTGCTTGGCGGCCGGCCGATCCGCCCCTTGGATGCCGATTTGCGCTGGATCGGCGCGCTGTGCTTCCGCAACGGACAGCTTGAAGAGACCGGACTTGCCGCCGGCGTGCTCAATCACCCAGCCACCGCCGTGGCCTGGCTTGCCAACAAGATCGCCCCGCACGGGCTGGCGCTCGAGCCCGGCCAGGTCGTGCTGTCAGGTTCCTTCATCCGTCCGATCGAGACCCGCAAGGGCGACACAATCCAGGCCGACTATGGCGCCTACGGCTCGGTCAGCTGTTATTTCGCCTGACAGACAGGAGCGATCCCATGCCGCATTTCACCATCGAATATTCCGCCAATCTCGACAAACGCGTCGACATGGCCAAGCTCGTCGAGGTCGTGCGCAAGGCCGCGATCGAGACCGGCATCTTCCCGCTTGGCGGCATCCGAGTCCGCACGGTCAGGTGCGAGCATTATGCGATCGCGGACGGCAACCCGAACCTCGGCTTTCTCGACATGGTGCTGCGGCTTGGCGAAGGCCGCGATCTCGCCGCCCGCAAGAAAGCCGGCGAGCATGTCTTCAAGGCGCTGTCCGCCCATCTCGATCCCGTGTTCGCGCAGAGCAAGTTCGCGCTGTCGTTCGACATGCAGATCAACGACAAGGAGACAAGCTGGAAGCGCAACAACATTCATGAAGCG
Organism: uncultured Alphaproteobacteria bacterium; assembly: GCA_963732085.1. Taxonomy (GTDB): domain Bacteria; phylum Pseudomonadota; class Alphaproteobacteria; order Rhizobiales; family Xanthobacteraceae; genus Bradyrhizobium. The sequence goes on from CAVSYJ010000010.1 coordinate 139,845, forward strand.
CTGAAAGCGGAGGCCGCGCATGGATAAGGTCACGCCGAAAGCCGATATCTACAAGGCCAATCTCGACCGCGCCGCGCCGCTCCTGAAGCAGTTGCGCGCCGATGGCATCGGCCATTTGATCGACGGCAAGACCGTCCCCTCGATCTCGGGAGATACCTTCGAGACCAAGTCGCCGATCGATGGTTCGATACTGGCGACGGTGGCGCGCGGCAACGCCGAAGATATCGACCGCGCCGCAACCGCGGCCTCGCTCGCGTTCAAGTCCTGGCGCGACATGTCGGCCTCGATGCGCCGCAAGCTGCTGCATCGCGTGGCCGACGCGATCGAGGACCGCGCCGACGATATCGCCGTGCTGGAATGCATCGATACCGGACAGGCGCACCGCTTCATGGCCAAGGCCGCGATCCGCGCCGCCGAGAATTTCCGCTTCTTTGCCGACAAATGCGCCGAGGCGCGCGACGGCCTCAACACGCCGAGCGAGGAGCACTGGAACATCTCGACCCGCGTGCCGATCGGCCCGGTCGGCGTGATCACGCCGTGGAACACGCCGTTCATGCTCTCGACCTGGAAGATCGCACCAGCGCTGGCCGCAGGCTGCACGGTCGTGCACAAGCCGGCCGAGTGGTCGCCGGTCACGGCCGACATGCTCGGCAAAGCTCGTCAAGGAAGCCGGCGTGCCCGACGGCGTGCTCAACACCGTGCACGGCATCGGCGAGGAAGCCGGCAAGGCGCTGACCGAGCATCCCGCCATCAAGGCGATCGGCTTTGTCGGCGAGAGCGCGACGGGCTCGGCGATCATGGCGCAGGGCGCAAAGACGCTGAAGCGCGTGCATTTCGAGCTTGGCGGCAAGAACCCGGTGATCGTGTTCGACGACGCCGACCTCGACCGCGCGCTCGATGCCGTGGTGTTCATGATCTACTCGCTCAACGGCGAGCGCTGCACCTCGTCGAGCCGGCTCTTGATCCAACAGTCGATCGCCGACAAGTTCATCGAGAAGCTCTCGGCGCGGGTCAGGGCGCTGAAAGTCGGCCATCCCCTCGATCCCGCGACCGAGATCGGGCCGCTGATCCATGAGCGGCATCTCGCCAAGGTCTGCAGCTATTTCGACGTGGCGAAGAAGGATGGCGCAACGATTGCCGTCGGCGGCAAGCCGCATGACGGTCCCGGCGGCGGACATTATATCCAGCCGACACTGGTCACCGGCGCCGACCGCAAGATGCGCGTCGCGCAGGAAGAGGTATTCGGCCCGTTCCTCACCGTGATCCCCTTCCGCGACGAGAACGACGCGATCGAAATCGCCAACGACGTCAATTACGGCCTGACCGGCTATGTCTGGACCGGCGACATGGGCCGCGCGCTGCGCGTGGCGGACGCGCTGGACGCCGGCATGATCTGGCTCAATTCCGAGAATGTGCGCCATCTGCCCACCCCGTTCGGCGGCATGAAGGCGTCCGGCATCGGCCGCGACGGCGGCGACTATTCGTTCGACTTCTACATGGAAACCAAGCATGTCTCGCTGGCGCGGGGCACGCACAAGATTCAGAAGCTCGGTATCTGACCGACGCCACGACAGGAAACGCCTGACAGGGACATCGTATGCCCGTTCCGAAACACGTCTTCGATCCGCCCTTCAATATCATCCGCTCCAGTCACGTCGTGCTCGACGTGACCGACCTGAAGGCGAGCCGCGATTTCTACGAGACCACCGTCGGCCTGCATGTCGAGGATGCCGACTCGAGCGCGGTGTACATGCGCGGCAGCGAGGAGCAACAGCATCACTCGCTGGTGCTACGAAAGGCGCAGACGGCCGCCTGCAACCGGCTCGGCTTCAAGGTCGGCAACGACGGCGATCTCGACAAGGCGGCAAGCTTCTTTTCCGAGAACGGCGTTCAGTACAAATTCGCCGAACAGCCGTTCCAGGGCCGCACCCTGCAATTCACCGATCCCTTCGGTTTCCAGATCGAGCTTTACGCCACCATGGAGAAGCGCCCGCATCTCTTACGCCGCTACGACCTCTATCGCGGCTGCCATCCGCAGCGGCTTGACCATTTCAACATCTTCGCCGCCGAAGTGCAGGACACCATGGACTTCTATGCCCGGCTGGGCTTCCGCCTGACCGAGTACGCCGAGGAGGATGGTCCGAACGGACGGATCGCCGCCGCCTGGCTGCATCGCAAAGGCAATGTGCACGATCTTGCCATCACCAACGGCAAGGGCCCTCGCCTGCACCATTTCTGCTACTGGGTGCCGACCGCGATGAACGTGCTGCATCTCTGCGACGTGATGGCGGCGAGTGGCTTCCTGACAAATCTGGAGCGCGGTCCCGGCCGGCACGGCATCTCGAACGCGTTCTTCCTGTATGTGCGCGACCCCGACGGCCATCGCCTCGAGCTCTACACCAGCGACTATTTTACGGGCGATCACGACCACGAACCGCTGCGCTGGTCGCTGAACGATCCGCGGCGCCAGACCTTGTGGGGCGCGCCCGCGCCGCGCTCCTGGTTCGAGCAGGGCTCGCCGTTTGCCGGCAGCAAGGTGCGCGAGCCCGCCTTTGCCGCCAAGGTCACGGTCGCGGACTAAATCAATGAAACGGATCGCGATCGCACTCGGATTGATGATGGCCACCATGACCGCAAGCAGCGCCTCCGAACTCAAGCTGATTGCCGGCGGCTCGCTCGCTCCCCTTTTCAAGGAGCTCGGCCCGCAATTCGAGAAGGCGAGCGGGCATACGCTCTCGATTCACTTCGAACTCCACGCCGAACATCATCACCCGCATCAACGCCGGCACGCCGTTCGATGCGGTGGTGGTGCCAATCGACGTTTTCAAGGACGCCGCGGCAAAGAACCATCTTGCCGAGCCTACCGTGAACATTGCCCGCGTCGGCTATGGCGTGATCGTCCGCGCCGGCGCGCCGAAGCCCGATCTCTCGACACCGGACGCATTCAAGAAAGCGCTGCTTGCCGCGTCGTCGGTGTCGTCAACGCCGTCGAGCGCGGCGGGCGCCTACATTGCCAAGGTTTATGATCGCCTGGGTATCGCCGATCAGATGAAAGCCAAGACCAAGGCGGAAGCACTACCGACCGCGATCGCGCCGGCCGTCGCCAGGGGCGAGGCCGAACTCGGCATCTTCCTGACCAATGTCTTCAATGCGCCCGGCATCGAGCTCGCCGGTCCCTTCCCGGCCGAGCTGCAGCAGGAGCTGATCTTCCCCGCGGCGGTCGCCGCTGAAGCGAAAGAGCCGGCCGCGGCGAAGGCGCTGATCGATTTCCTCAAGACGCCTGCCGCCATTGCCGCCATCAAGGCCGCCGGCATGACGCCGGGCTGAAGGACTCCAATGACAAATCGCATCGCGACCTATTCCGCCGGCGGCAAGACTGCCTATGGCTATGTCACCGACAAGGGAGTGGTCGATCTTTCCGCGCGCCACGCCAAGGACTATCCGACGCTTCGCGAAGCCATCGCGGCCGGTGCGCTGACGAAGCTCGCCGAGGACGGCGCCAAACGGTCGCCGGATCATGCGCTCGACGCCATCACCTGGCTGCCGCCGATCCCATCACCTGAAAAGATCATCTGCATCGGCGTGAACTATCCCGACCGCAACGCCGAATACAAGGACAACTCGGACGCGCCGAAATATCCCTCGATGTTCATGCGCACGCCGCGCTCCTTCGTCGGCCACGACACGCCGATCGTGCGGCCGCATGCCTCGCCGCAACTCGATTATGAAGGCGAGGTCGTCCTCATCATCGGCAAGGCCGGTCGGCACATCCCCGAGCGTAGCGCCCTCGATCACATCGGCGCAGTGACGCTCTGCAACGAGGGTACCATTCGTGACTGGCTGCGGCACGCCAAGTTCAACGTCACGCAGGGCAAGAATTTCGATTCCACCGGCAGTCTCGGGCCGTGGCTGGTGCCTTACACCGGGCGAATCGCAGATCGCCGACATTCGCCTCACGACCAAGGTCAATGGCGAGCTGCGGCAGGAAGATCGCACCTCGCGGCTGATCTTCGGCTTCCGCTATCTCATCAACTACATCTCGACCTTTGCCACACTGGTGCCCGGCGACGTCATCGTCACGGGCACGCCGACCGGCGCCGGCGCGCGGTTCGATCCGCCGCGCTGGCTCAAGCCGGGCGATATCATCGAGGTCGAAGCCGAGGGCATCGGTTGCTTGCGCAACGGCGTGGTCGACGAACAATAACGAACGGACAATACAAATGACTGCAATGACCGGCGGCGAAGCGATTGTCAGCGGCCTTGTCGCGCACGGCGTCAACACGGTGTTCGGCCTGCCCGGCGCGCAGGTCTACGGCCTGTTCGACGCCTTCCATCAGGCGCAGCTCAAGGTGATCGGCGCGCGGCACGAGCAAGCCTGCGGCTACATGGCCTATGGTTACGCGCGCTCCTCAGGCAAACCAGGCGTATTCAGCGTGGTGCCCGGCCCCGGCGTGCTCAACGCAGGCGCGGCGCTACTCACCGCGTTCGGAGGGAACGAGCCGGTGCTGTGCCTCACCGGCCAGGTGCCGACGCAATTCCTGGGCAAGGGCCGCGGCCATCTGCACGAAATGCCGGACCAGCTCGCGACCTTGCGCACTTTCGTGAAATGGGCCGACCGCATCGAATACCCTGATATCGCGCCCTCGATGGTGTCGCGCGCGTTCCAGGAGATGATGTCCGGCCGTCGCGGACCCGTGGCGCTGGAAATGCCCTGGGATGTGTTCACGCAACGCGCGGAAGTCGGCGCATCGAAAGTATTCGATCCCTTCCCCGCGCCACAGCCGGATGCCGACCGCATCAAGGATGCGGCCGCTCTGATCAAGGCCGCCAAGCGGCCGATGATCCTGGTCGGCTCGGGCGCAATCCATGCGCGTGAGGAAATCCTCGAACTCGCCGAGATGATCGACGCGCCCGTGGTGGCGTTCCGCAGCGGCCGCGGCATCGTCTCCAACGCGCATGAACTCGGCCTCACGATGGCGGCGGGCTACCGGCTCTGGCCGACGACCGACCTGATGATCGGCATCGGCACGCGGCTGGAGCTGACGACCATGTCGCGCTGGCCCTACCGGCCGGAAGGACTTGAAGAGCATCCGCATCGATATCGATCCCGTGGAGATGCGGCGCTACGTATCCGACGTTGCCGTGATCTCCGACAGCAAGAGCGGAACGCGTGAACTCGCCGCCGCCGTGCGCAAGGCCGGCTACAGCAAGACCGCCGGCCGCCGCGCCGAGATTCGCGAGGCGACCGCGGCTGCGCAGCAGGAGATCCAGAAGGTGCAGCCGCAGATGGCGTACCTCAACATCCTGCGCGAGGTGCTACCGCACGACGCCATCGTCACCGACGAGCTGTCGCAGGTCGGCTTCGCCTCATGGTACGGCTTTCCGATCTATCAGCCGCGCACGTTCATCACCTCCGGCTATCAGGGCACCCTCGGCTCGGGCTTTCCGACCGCGCTCGGCGCCAAGGTCGCCAATCCCGACAAGCCGGTTGTGGCAATCACCGGCGATGGCGGCTTCATGTTCGGCGTGCAGGAGCTCTCGACTGCCGTACAGTACAACATCGGCGTGGTGACGCTGGTGTTCAACAACAATTCCTACGGCAATGTGCGGCGCGATCAGCGCAACCGTTTCGACGGCCGCGTGGTGGCCGCCGACCTGGTCAATCCGGATTTCGTCAAGCTTGCGGAATCATTTGGCGTCGCCGCGAGCCGCGTCACCTCGCCTGATCATTTCAAGCCCGCGCTGGAGAAGGCGCTGACAAATCGCGGGCCGTCGCTGATCGCAGTCGAAGTGCCCCGCGATTCCGAAGTCACGCCGTGGACGTTCATCCATCCGGCGCGGAACTGAACCAATCTCTCATGGTGAGGAGCGCGTCTTCGCGCGTCTCGAACCATGAGGCCCCGATATTGGCCTCATCCTTCGAGACGCGGCCAAGAGGCCGCTCCTCAGGATGAGGGTCTCTGCTGCAATCTCGCTGCCGCGATCACCAATAACCCCGCGCCAGCGACCGACCAGCAGGCGACCGGCGCCCAGTGCAAGAGCGGCGCATAGTCCGGCAACTTCTGCAGGCCGCCCGCGACCGCGGCCATGCGTGCGAAGGTCGCGAGCGCCAATGCGGAAAACACGAGCCCGGTGACCTTGCCCTCGGCGCCGGTCTCGCCGATCGCAAGCGCCGCCGAGATCGCGCTCATCAGCATACAGCCCCAGGCCGCGCCCGCGATGAACTGCGCCGCGATCAGCATGTTGAGCCCGCCGGCGAACTCAGCGACGATGATCGATATCGCGCCGAACAGGCCGGCCGCGCCCATCACGATCAACCCGCCGCGATGCTTGACGATCAGGCTTGCCGGAAACATCGCCAGATTGAAACCGATCCAGAACACCGGCATCAGCCATTGCAGCTCGGCCGGCTTGGCGAAGCGCAGATAGAACGGCGCGCTGTTGATGGAGAAGTGCAGCTGATAGCCGAGCGCGAGCAGCACCATCGCCGCGATGAAGATGACAGGCATGGTGCCGAACGGCTTTGCGGGCGCGGCTGGCGCGGGCGTCGCTTCCTCGGCAACGGCCCGCTCGGCTTTTGACAGCGCGAGTGTCGTGATCAGGAGCACCACGCTGGAGATCACGAAGGGCAGCCGCGCATCGACATCGCGCAGCACCACGCCGAGATAGGGCGACACCGCGCCGGCGATGCCGTAGCCGAGCATCGCCAGCGCCGCCAGGAACGGGATATCAGGTTTGGCGCGATGCTTGCCGAGCAGGATCAGCGGCGGCGCGCGCAGAGCCGACGAGGTGATCGCCCAGATCACGATCAGCCCAATGAAGAACGGCTTGGCATCGTGGCCGGCACCCGCGACAAAGGGCAGCGCCAGGAAGGCGGCACAGGACAGTGCCGTCAGCACTCCCACGAAGATGCCGAGCCGGCCGACGAGGCCGGCGATGCGATCAGCGGCCACGCCCATCGCGGTATCGGTGACGGTGAAGATCGCCTGGTCCAGCATCAACAGCAGGATCACCGCCGTCGGCGCGATGCCGACCTCGGCCGCAAGCTTGGGCAGGTAGATCACATAGGTGGTCCAGCCCAGCGTGAACACCAGTTGCAGGAACGCAAGATAGAGCCCGGTGCGGTTGCCGGTTGCGCGGATATCGGCGGTCAGCTCGGTGGTGGTCATGCCGCCAGCATAATGCAGGCGGGCGTTTTGGGAAATACTAGTGGAGCCGATTTGACGTTCGCTGCCCTGCCAACCACCAGCTCGCGAAGCGAACGTCAAATCGAAAGCTCCACTAGAATTTATTTTTTGCTAGTGGTCCTTTGATTCCAACATTCGCAAACGTGCCAGCCACGACGGGATGCGAATGTTGGAATCGGACCACTAGGCTATCTCGCCTTCCGGAAGGTCAGGTTGATGCGCTTGCGGCCGAGCAACGCGTGCTCGCCATCGGCGAGCGGCGCCACGCCATGGAAGAACAGCCGCGACGGGCCGCCCCAGACCACGACATCGCCATGCTCCAGCCGGTAGCGCGCCGGCTTGTCCGATCGCTTCAAGCCACCGAACATGAAGATCGCGGGCAGGCCCAGCGACACCGAGACGATCGGTGCGGAAAAATCCGTCTCATCGCGGTCCTGATGCAACGACATGCGCGCGCCGGGCTCGTAGCGATTGATGAGGCACGCGTCCGGCGCAAAGCCGGCAAAACCGCCCTCCGCCGCCGCTTGCTCCGCCAGGTCGCGAAAGGCTGGCGGCATCGCGGGCCATGGCTTGCCGCTGATGGGGTCGTCGGCGCCATAGCGATAGCCGCTGCGATCGGTGATCCAGCCGCAATTGCCGCAATTGGTCATCGCCACCGACATCTCAAAGCCGCCAGGCGTCGACATATGGCGGAACGGCGCCTCTGCCGTGATCTCATCCAGCGCCTTCAGGAGATCGTGCTGAAGCGGACGCACGAAGCCGCGCAGCAGCACGGCGCCGTCCGCCATGCGCTCGCGCGACGGCAGCACGTCGCCAACCCTGTCAAACAAATCCGCGGTCATTTCGCATCGTGGAAGATCACGCCGAGGGTATGGCGCTTGCCGGCACGCAACCGGCTGACGCCATGGCGCAGATTAACGCGGTAGGTGCCGCGCGTCCCCTGCACCGGACGGTGGTGCACAGCAAAGGCGACGGCGTCACCCCGCTTCAGCCCGACGACTTCCGCACGCGATTGCATCCGCGGCCGCTGCTCGGTCAGCACGAACTCGCCGCCCTCGAAATCGCGGCCGGGTTCCGACAGCAGGATCGCGACCTGCAGTGGAAACACGTGCTCGCCATAGAGGTCCTGATGCAGGCAATTGTAATCGCCGTCCTCGTATTGCAGCAACAGCGGCGTCGGACGGGTCTGGCCCGCATCATGACAGAGCTTCAGGAAGGCCTCGTGACGATCGGGATAGCGGATATCGATGCCCATCGCCTCGTTCCAGCGATTGGCGATGCCCTTCAGCCGCGCATACAGCGCAGGTCTCAGGCCGGCGATCAGGTCCGGCAGCGGATAGCTGAAATATTTGTACTCGCCGCGGCCAAAGCCGTGACGGCCCATCACGATGCGGCTGCGGAAATGCGCGTCGTCGGGATAGAGCGCGGCGAGCCCGCGGCATTCGTCCGGCGTCAGCAGGTTTTTGAGGACCGCGCAGCCCTGCGCGTCGAGATCGCGTTCGGCCTGCGTCCAGTCGATGGTGTCGACGCGGGTGGCGGTGGTGGCAGTGGGAACTGCGCGAATGGCTGACTTGGCTGTCATGCAGCCAATGTGGCGGCTCGCGTTCGGTACCGCCACCCGTTTTCCGAGGAATTACCCCCGCACCGGCAGCGGGATCACATCATAGGCGTTGCGGATGGCGCGCTTCAGAACAGGATCCTCGAACTCGCATTCGAAGCGGTCGGCGGGGCGGATGCCGCCCTTGGCGGCAAAGGTGCCGCCGAACATCAGGCATCCGTCCGGCAGCTTGCCGCCGTCGAACCCGCGCCTGAGCAGCTCCGCGACCGGCAGGATCGCATCTAGGGTGCCCTCCTGGTAGAGCTCGCGCTTGCCCTTGATGGTGGCCCAGGAGCGCAGGATCAGCTTGTCCCAATGACCGATGACGTCCTCGAGCTCCCACAGCTCGGAAGCGATCGGCTTGTCGCACATCTGCTTGGATACGGTGACACTGTAACTCTCGACCTTGCGGTCGGTGTGGTCGGAGCCGAGGCCGACGAAAACGCGGCCCTGCCAGCCAATCAGGAAAAACTCGACCTCGCCGCTGGAATCCGTGCCGCAGACCTCGATCGAGTCTTCCATGGTGAGCCGGCGCGCCGAACAGCGGTAATAGATCGGCGTCGAGGTCGGGCGAGCGATACCAAGCGCTTCCAGCTCCGCAATGTGCTTGTCGCGCGCCACGGGATCGCGGCCGGTCCAGCCGGCGATCACGACCTGGTCGATCGGCATGGTCAGCGGCGTCGCGACGCCGCGATCGTCAACGGTGAAGGTGAGATCAAACACGGATGGCTCCTTCCATTCCCGCGGCAAGCTCGAAGATGCGGCGGTCCGATCCGCCGGCTGCAGCCAGCATCAAGCCGACCGGCACCTCGCCGTCGCGATGCGCCGGCAGCGAGATCGCGCAGCCGTCGATCATGTTGATCAAGGTGCAGTTGCGGAGCGAACGCAGGTTCTGCACCGTGAACGCCCTGTCGTCGGCGAGATCGGCGATGCGCGGCGGCGTGTTCGCCGTGGTTGGCATGATCAGCGCGTCATAGGGCGCGAGCCGCGTGGCAATACGCGCGATCAACGAACGTCGCGCATTGAGCAGGTCGATATAGTCGGCCGCGCTGATGTGCTCGCCGCGCAGGATACGCAAAGAAACTCTGGGATCGTAGACGTCGCCCTTGCTGGTCAGGAGATAACGATGCCAGGCATAACTTTCTGCCGCGGCAAAGCCGCCCTTGGCATTGATCAGGCCGACATCGAGGAATTCCGGCACCTCGATATGCTCGATCAGCGCGCCCGCGCGTGACAATGTCCCAAGCGCACGTTCGAAAGCCTTCGCAACCGCCTCGTCGAGATCGTCGAGCGCAACCGTCATCGGGACTGCCAGCCGCATGCCCCTAATCGGACGCGGCGTGATGGCGGGCAGCGGCTCATCCGCAAGCACCGCGTCAATCGTGGCGCAGCAATGTGTGGAATTGGCGAGCGGCCCAAAACTGTCGAGCGTGAAGGACAACGGTACGCCGCCATCGAGCGGCACGCGGCGCTGGGTCGGCTTGTAGCCGACGATGCCGTTATAGGCCGCCGGAATCCGGCATGAGCCGCCGGTGTCGGTGCCGAGCGCGCCGTAAGCCATGCGGTCGGCAATCGACACCGCCCCGCCTGAGGACGAGCCGCCGGGCACGTGGCCGACATTGCGCTGCCAGGCACTTTTCGGCGTGCCGTAATGCGGATTGATGCCGATGCCGGAATAAGCGAACTCGGTCATGTTGGTCCGGCCGATCACGACAAAGCCGGCCCGGCGCAAACGCGCGACCACGGGCGCATCGGTCTCAGCCGGCGCGGAGTCCTCCAGCGCACGCGAGCCGGCGCGGGTCACCTGTCCCTTGATGTCGAACAGGTCCTTGACCGAGACTGGAATGCCGGCGAAACGCGACGGCGCGGCGCGCGCTTTGCGCAAGCGATCCATCGCGTCGGCCGCTTCCAGCGCGGCGTCTCTGTCGACATGGATGAAGGCGCGCTGGCCCTCGCCTGCGGGATCGGCAATTCGCGCGATGCACTCCTCGACCAGCTTGCGGGCGGAGGTTCGACCCGCTTCGAGATCGTCGGCGAGCGCGGCAAGGGTCGGGTTCGGCATGATTGTCTCGCCTGACTATCTGGACTCTTTGGGCGTCTCGATCTCGAGATCGAGCAGCGCGGAGCTGAGCGACTTGCCGTGGGCATCGAGCGCCAGCGAGCGCGTCACCCCGCCGCCCAGCGTATTGCTCATGACGAAATTCAGCGCCGCGATGTTGGGCAATTCATAACGCACCACGTCGCCTTCGACAACGCCGGCGAAATGCGCTTTCACCCGCGCCGCCGTGACCTGCTCCTTCAGCAGCTGGAAATGCTTCGTGTCATAGGCGATCACCGAGATGTTGGACGTGTTGCCCTTGTCGCCGGTGCGGGAATGGGCGATCTCGCGCAGCTTCATCTCTATGCCTCGACAAAATGCACGCGCGGCTTGGCCAGCTCGCGCGGCAGCAGGACGGAGGCGACCGCGACCACGTCGCGCGCCGATTTCCAGGCGCCCGCCACCGCCGGCGGGTCCGTTGGTATAGAGCGTCTCGACCTCGTTGCCGACACGCACGGCCTCGCGCAAATTCTCGGTACGGCCGGTGACGCGCACGCGCACCTCATAGGGCTCGTTGGCGTGCGCGGAGACCTGCGATCCATGCAGCGCGTCCACGCCGATCAGGTCGAAACGCAATTCACTGGTCGAAACACCCGTCAGCTTCAATCGTTCGCGGACGATATCGAGCGCCAATCGGCCCCGCGCGAGCGCGCCCGGACCGGCGTAGGAGATCTGGCCTTCGCCGATAAAACTGTCGACATAGCCGACCGACACTTTCAGCGTGCTCGTGCGCTTCGTGCCGCGCCCGCCGCTGACGCGCACGCGATCGGGCGCGATCTCTTGGACGCAGACTTGCGAGAAGTCGGCGACCACGTCGGGCTGGAAATATTGCGTGGGGTCGTGCACCTCATAGAGCAACTGCTCCTTGCAGGTCTGCGCGGTGACCGCGCCGCCTGACCCCGGCACTTTGGTGATAATGAGCGAGCCGTCCTCGCCGACTTCGCCGATGGGAAAGCCGAGCCGGGCAAGGTCGGGAATGTCCTTGTAGCCAGGGTCGGCGAAATAGCCGCCAGTGATCTGGCCGGCGCATTCCAGCAAATGACCGGCGACCGTGCCCTGCCCCAGCAAATTCCAGTCGTCCATCGCCCAGCCGAAGGCGTGGATCATCGGCGCCAGGAACAGCGCGGGATCGGAGGCGCGGCCGGTGATCACGACATCGGCGCCCCCGCGCAACGCCTCCGCCATCGGCTCGGCGCCGAGATAGGCGTTCGCCGAGAGCAGCTTGTTGCCGAGCTGCTTGATGGTGCCTTCGAATTCCATGATCGGCAGATCGTTGGTCTTGCAGGCGTCGAGCACGTCGTCACCGATGACGGCCGCGACCTTCAGCCGCGACAGCCCGAGAGAGCGTGCGATCTCGGCGGTCTTCCTCGCCGCGGCTTCCGGATTGGCCGCGCCCATATTGGTGACGATCTTGATGCCTTTGGCCGCGCAGAGCGGCAGCACCGCGCGCATGCGCTCTTCCAGCAGCGGATCGTAACCGCTCTCGGGATTCTTCATCCGCGCCTGCTGCGCCAGTGCGACCGTGCGCTCGCCGAGGCATTCGAACACGAGATAGTCGATCTCGCCCTTCTCGGCGAGTTCGACCGCGGGCTCGATGCGGTCGCCCGAATAGCCAGCACCTGAACCGATCCTGATCGTCCGCATCACTTCAGTCCGAAATAGGCGCGGTGCAGCTCTTCATTGCCGCTCATCTCGGCGACCGTGCCGGAGAAGCGGATGCGCCCGCCTTCCAGCACGAACACGCGCGTTGCGACCTCGAGGAAACCGATATTCTGCTCGGCGATCAAGAGCGCAATGCCGTGGCCCTGGAGCCCGGAGAGGATGCGGAGCACTTCCTTGACGAACAACGGCGACAAGCCGGCGGACGGCTCGTCCATGACGAGCAGCTTCGGCTCGGCAGCCAGCGCCTTGGCGATGCCCAGCATCTTGCGCTGGCCGCCGGACAGGCTGGAGGCCGCGTCCCGGCGTTTGTCGCGCAGCACCGGGAACAGGGCGTAGAGCTCGTCGGCGCGGCTGCCTGGATCGGCATGGCCCAGCGCCTGCGCGCCGACGCGGATGTTCTCGTCGATTGAGAGATCGGGAAACACCGCAAGCTCGGACATATAGGTCATGCCGAGCTTCATGCGGTCGGCGGAGCGCATTTTCGTGAGTTCGGTGCCGCCGAGCCTGATCGAGCCGTGCCGCGCCTCGACGAGGCCGACCAGTGATTTCAGGAAGGTGGTCTTGCCTGCGCCGTTGGCCCCGAGCAGCAGCACGGTCTCGCCGGCGCGCACGTCGAGATCGACGCCCCACAGCACCTGCATGGTGCCGTAGCCGGCATCGACGCCTTTGGCATCCAGCAGCGGCGCGGCGTCAGGCGGCATGCTCGCCTCCCAAAAACACCTCGATCACCTGGGGTTCGCGCACCGCGGCGGCAAGCTTGCCTTCGAAAATCTCCTTGCCGGCATTGAGCACGATGACGCGATCGGTGATCTGCTCGATGAAGCCCATGAGATGCTCGACGACGATGATCGCCATGCCGGTCGCAGCGAGCGCCTTGATGCGCCCGGCGATCCAGTCGAGCTCGGTCGGATTGAGGCCGGCGGCGAGCTCGTCGAGCAGCAACAGCCGCGGGCGCGTCGCCAGCGCGCGGGTGAGATCGAGCATCTTCTGCTGCGCGCTGTTGAGGTCGGCGGCCGGACGGTCGGCAACGCGCAGTGAGGTGATATTCGTCGAGCAATGCCTCGACCGTCGGCGGCGCGACGGATGCGCGGCCATAGGCCAGCGCAACCCTGATGTTCTCGCGCACGGTCAGCGACAGGAACGGTTTCGGGATCTGGAACGTGCGGTTGATGCCGCGCATGGACGAGGCGATGCGAGGCCGTGCCGCCGATCGATGACGCCGTCGAAGATCGACCTCGCCGCCATCGGGCGCGATAAAGGCCGGAGATCACGTTGATCGCCGTGGTCTTGCCGGAGCCGTTGGGACCGACCAGCCCGAGAATCTCGCCGGACACGACATGAAAACTCAGGCCGTCGAGCGCATGGAAGCCACCGAAGCGTTTCACCAGCTTGGTCACGTTGAGGATCGGTTTTGCTTCAGGGGACATGCCATCCCCTGCGCGTTGCGAGCGAGACGAGACCTGCCGGCAGAAACAGCACCAGCCCCATGATCAAGAGGCCATAGATCAACTGGAAATATTGCGGCGTGGTGAAACCGATCAGATTGTAGATGCCGTAAAGGATGATGACGCCGACGATCGGCCCGGTGATGGTGGCGACGCCGCCGAACAGCGCGAACACGATGGCGAAGATCGAGAACTCGCCGGAGAACACGTTGTCGGGATAGAACACCGAGACGTACCAGGCATAGATGCCGCCGGCGAGACCAGCGACCAGCGCGGAAGTCAGCCATGCGATGACACGCATCTTCACCACATTGACGCCGGCCATCGACGCCGAGACCGCATCTTCGCGCACCGCCTGCAGCGCGAGGCCAAAGGCCGAGTTCTTCAGATAGATCACCGCACCCACCGTCAGGGCCATCACGACCAGCGCGGTCATATAGGCATCGTTCGGGTTGAAGATGCCGGTGAGCGAGACGCCGTAGGGACCCTTGGTGATGCCCTCCAGCGCGGGATTGGCGACGAAGTGGAGCACGGCCAGCGAGGCCGCGAGATTGGCGATGGCGAAATAGGCGCCGGACAGCCGCAGCAACGGCGTCAGCAATAGTCCCAGCGCGACGCCGACGAGGCCCGCGACCAGAACCGCAATGATTGCAGGCGACTGCAGATGCATCACCATGATGGCAAAGCCGTAGGCGCCGGCGCCGAAGAAGCCGACATAGCCGAACGGCAGATAGCCGGTGAAGCCGTAGATGATGTTCACGCCCTGCGCCAAAATCAGGAATATCACGAAGTTGAACAGCAGCAGGTGGTTTTGATAGACGCCGGGCAGCACGGCGAACAAGATCACCAGCGGCGCGAGGATGAACAGCGTGTGCTTGAGGGCGCTAGGCAACGCGCACCCGCCTTCCGAGCAAGCCGCTCGGGCGCAACAGCAGGATCAGGATCAGCAGCACATAGGGCAGCAGATCCGCCCATGAGCTGAGATAGGTCTGCACCAGCATGTAGCAGACGCCATAGACGACGCCGCCGAGCGCGGTGCCGAGGGGATTGCCGAGCGAGCCCAGCACCACGATGGCAAACGAGGTCACCGTTGCATCGGCGCCGAAGGCCGGCGTTACCGAGCCGAACATGAAGGGCGCGAACACGCCGGCAACAGCCGCAAGGCCAAGTCCGATGCCGAACGCCGCCGCCGACACGCGGTCGACGTCGATACCGGTCGCGAGCGCCTCGTCGCGGCGCGACATTACCGCGCGCGTCAAGGTGCCGAGCCGGGTGCGGTAGAGATAGAGATAGACGAAGCCGATCGCGAGCAGGCTCGCGCCCGCCGCGATCACCCACGGCGCCGGAAAGCTCTGTCCGAAAATCTGGATCGGCCCCGTGCCGCCGGGCTTGCCGCCGAACCATTTCACCTTGATCGTCGTGAAGACCGTGCCGAGCAGCCGGCTCTGGATCGAACGCTCGCTGGTGCCGGCAAAGATCGTGGTGACGGCCTCGATCACCTGCGACAGGCCGAAGAACAGGATGATCGACAGCATCTCGGGATTGCTCGATCCCTGCAGCCGCGGCACCAGCACCCAATAGAGCAGCAGGCCGGCCAGCACGAAGACGACAAAGGCGAGCGGCACCGCGAACAGCGGGTCGATACCAAAAACCGCCACCACGCCAAAGGCGATGAAGGCGCCGAGCATCAAGGTGTCGCCATGCGCGAGATTGACGATGCGCATGACGCCGAAGACGAGATTGAGGCCGATGCCGACCAGGCTGAAATAGAGGCCGAACAGCACGCCGGCGACGAGCGCGTAGATCAGCATCCGCGCCTCGCCGCCTGCTTACCCGTCAGCTGCGCTTGCCTCATGGAGCCGGATAGACCGGCTTGCCGGTGGCGCTCTCGTGCGGATAGATCGACACGAACTTGATATGGCCGTGGTCGTCGAGCGCAAGCTGGCCGAGTGGCGTCAATTCGCCGATCTGCCCGCCCATGTCGTCGAGCGCAAATGTGCCGTCGAGCGTCTTGAGCTGACCGGACAGCGAGAACACCGCCTTGCGCAGCTCCATCTGATCGAGGCTGGCGGCAACCGACAGCGTCTTTTCGAGCACGAGGCCGGTGGTGTAGCCCGCGACCGCGTTGAAGCCGAACTCGATCTTGCCGTCGGGATACTTCTTGTCCCAGGCGGCCCTGTAGGCCTTCATGTCCATGCCGAAATTGACGGGATAGTCGAGCTCGGAGGGCGGCACATAAGTCCAGATGTGCTCGAGCCCTTTCTCGCCGACGTTCTTCTCGAGAAGTTCGGTCTCGAGGCCGGCATAGATCGAGAACAGCATCTTGAACTTGACGCCGACGTCCTGGACGTTGCGCAGGAAGGCGATGTCGTTCGGCGCATAACCAAAATGAATCACCGCGTCGGGATTGGTATTGGCGATGTTGTTGATGATGACGGTGTAGTTGGTGGTCTCGGTCGGAATGCCCTGATCGTAGACGATCTCGATCGGCGCGCCCAATTCCTTCACGAACTTGCGAAAGGCGTTGGCCTGCGTGCCCGTGAACTCGTTGGTGGCGTAGAGGATCGCGATCTTCTTGATGCCGAGGCCGGGGCCGTCATGACTGACGAAATCGGCGACGGGCTTCGGCCAGACCGTCGACACCGGATCGGCCATCAGCGCGATATAGGGATTGTCCTTGGAGAAGAAGCTCGCGCCGGTGCCGGTCTGGTCGAACAGGAACATCTTGTGGTCGCGCGCGATCGCCACCGCCGGCGCCGTCAGCACCGAGCCGGAATCGGCGACGAGGAGATCGACCTTGTCCTGGGTGATCAGCTGGTTGTAGAGCGTCGAGGCGGTCGCGGTGTTGCTCTGGTCATCATAGGCGACGAGCTTGACCGGGATCTTCTTGTCGAATGCCTTGACGTAAACGCCGCCCTCGGCGTTCTTCTGGTCGGCCCAAAGCTTCAGCGCGCTGTGCACGGGCATCGAGATCGAGGCGAAACGTCCTGACGACGCGTAGAGCGTGCCGATCTTGATTTCGCTTGGCGCATCCGCGGCCATCGCCTGCGTTGCAAATACAAGGCTTGCGGCCAGTGCCGCGCCAGTCAGATTGAACATGTGATCCTCCCGGATTTCTTGGTTTCTGGCGCCCCTTCTACGCGCGGGGTCCGGACGGCACAAGCGTTCCCGCCCCATCCATTGTGCGTGGTGCGGAATGGGGCCATGCGCGCAGGTACGGCCGAACCGTTGACGGGCAACGGCCGATGTCGCATCAAGATTGCCAACGATATCGGGAGGAACAAAAATGGCCGAGCCCGCGCGCGCCAAACCGAAGCCGACGCCGGAGACCCAGCATTTCTGGGACGGCACGCGAGACGGCGAATTGCGGCTGCAGCGCTGCGACGCCTGCGCCAATGTCTACTTTCCGCCGCGCCCGTTCTGTCCCAAATGCGCCTCGCGCAAGGTCAGCGTGTTCAAGGCGACCGGCAAGGGCAAGCTCTACAGCTACGTCATCAATCACCGCCCGGCCGCGCCCGGCTTCACGCCGCCCTACTCCATTGCCGTCGTCGAGCTCGATGAAGGCCCGCACTTGATGACCAATATCGTCGACTGTCCCCAGACGCCCGAAGCGCTCGAGCTCGACATGAAGGTCGAGGTCAAGTTCGAGAAGCTCGACGACAAGATCACGCTTCCGCTGTTCCGACCGGCGAAGGGATAACGCGATGCGCAGGAACCAGGTTGCCGTCGTCGGCGCGGCCGAGACCACCGAACTCGGCGTCATTCCCAACGTCTCGCAGATCCAGCTGCATGCGGACGCGGCGCTGAATGCGCTCGCGGATGCCGGATTGAAACTCTCCGACATCGACGGCTTCGCCACTGCGGTGGAAACGCCGCAGCAGGTCGCCCATTATCTCGGCATCACACCGACCTGGGTCGACGGCACATCCGTCGGCGGCTGCTCGTTCATGCTGCATGTCCGGCATGCCGCAGCCGCGATCGAAGCGGGTCTCTGCAAGACCGTGCTGATTACGCATGCCGAAAGCGGCAAGTCGATGATCGGCAAGCAGCCACGCTCGACGGCGCCGGACAGCTTGAATGGCCAGTTCGAGTCGCCGTTCGGGGTTTACGGTCCGCCGAGCATGTTCCCGATTCCCGTGCTCCGTTACATGAAGACGCATGGCGTCACCCATGAGCAGCTTGCCATGGTCGCGGTGGTGCAGCGGGAATGGGCGGGAAAAAATCCGCGCGCCACGATGAAGGATCCGATCACGGTCGCCGACGTCCTCAACTCGCGGATGATCGCCTATCCGTTCCGTCTGCTGCAATGCTGCCTCGTCACCGACGGGGGCGGCGCGCTGATCCTCACCTCCGCGGATCGCGCGAAGGATTTCCCGCGCAAGCCGGTCTATATCCTCGGCACCGGCGAGAGCGTGGAAACGCCGATGGTCAGCCAGATGGAGACCTTCAACTCCTCGCGTGCGTTCAGGGTCGCGGGACCGCTGGCCTTCAAGGAGGCCGGCATTGCGCACAAGGACGTCGATCACCTGATGATCTACGACGCCTTCGCGCATCTGCCGCTGTTCGGCCTCGGCGATCTCGGCTTCATGCCTCATGAAGAGACCGGCAAGTTTATCGCCGACGGTCACACGCGGCCCGGCGGGAAATTGCCGCTCAACACCAATGGCGGCGGCCTTTCCTACATGCATTCGGGCATGTACGGCATGTACGCGCTGCAGGAAAGCGTGCGGCAGATGCGCGGCATTGCGCCGGCGCAGGTGCCGAACGCGAAGATTTCGGTGTGTCACGGCGTCGGCGGCATGTTCGCCGCGTCCGGCACGATCATTTTCACGAACGAGCGCTGAGGCGCGATCAAACCACGGGAGACAACTTTGGCAAAATCGCTGCAAGACAAGGTCATTATCGTCACCGGCGCCGGCCGCGGCATCGGGCGCGAGATCGCGCTGCTTTGCGCCGCTGAGGGCGCCAAGGTCGTGGTCAACGATCCCGGCGGTGCCTCTGACGGCGCCGGCTCGTCGGCCGCGCCTGCGGAGGAGGTGGTTGCGGAGATCAAGAAGCGCGGAGGCATCGCCGTTCCCAATTTCGAGTCGGTCGCGGAAGCCATCCCGGCGAGCAAGATCGTCAAGACGGCGACCGATCATTTCGGCCGCCTCGACGGTGTCGTCAACAATGCCGGCATCCTGCGCGACATGATCTTCCACAAGATGAGCGTGGAAGCGTTCGAATCCGTCATCAAGGTGCACCTGATGGGCTCGTTCTATGTCAGCCACGCCGCAGCGCGCATCTTCCGCGAGCAGGAGAGCGGCTCCTTCGTGCACTTCACCTCGACCTCGGGCTTGATCGGCAACTTTGGACAAGCCAACTATGCCGCCGCCAAGCTCGGCATCGTCGGGCTCTCGAAGTCGATTGCGCTCGACATGGGCCGCTTCAACGTGCGCTCCAACTGCGTCTCGCCGTTCGCCTGGACTCGCATGATCGGCACCATCCCGACCGAAACGGAAGCCCAGAAGGCCCGCGTCGAGAAGATCAAGCAGATGGGCCCGGAAAAGATCGCGCCGATGTGCGGCTTTCTGCTCAGCGATCTCGCCAAGGACGTGACGGGTCAAATCTTCGGTGTGCGCATGAACGAGATTTTCCTGTTCAGCCAGAACCGCCCGTTGCGCTCGGTGCATCGCGGCGAAGGCTGGACGCCGCAAAGCATTGCCGAGCACGGTATGCCGGCGTTCAAGGATTCGCTCTACAAGCTCGACCGCTCGGGCGATATCTTCACCTGGGATCCGGTCTGATCGGCGAATGGCGAGCAGGGAGTAGCGAACAGGGAAAGGAATTCCATTCGCTACTCGCCATTCGCTATTCGCGCCGCTTTGTCTCGACTATCTGAAGTTGTTTCACGCAATCCGCCCGCTTTATGCCGGATTGCGTGCGCATGATGTCCTCCCAACAAAAAATCATGGGAGGAAATCATGACAACTCCGCTGACCTTTCCTGAACATCGCTTCAATCGCCGCAACCTGATCAGGGGTGCGGCGGCGCTTGCTGCGACTGCCGCGACCGCGGGCGCCGCGTCCGCAGAGACCGTCGCGCCGCTCGGCCAGACCGGCGCGCCGACGCGATCGACCGAAAAGCTGCCGCTCGGCCCCCTGTCCGGCAGCCGCTATCCGGACTCGCATCTGGAGGCTGGCAAGAAGGCGTCCAAGCCGACCTTCGGTCCGAATGGATTCCCCGCCTTCGCCGGCACCATGGCGGTCGAGCGCGTCGCAACCGGGATGCGCTGGGCGGAAGGGCCGGTCTATTTCCCGGCCGGACGCTACGTGCTGTTCTCTGACATCCCGAACAACCGCATCATGCGCTTCTCGGAAGATGACGGTCATCTCAGCGTCTACCGCCAGCCGTCGATGAACTCGAACGGCAACACCATCGATCGCGAAGGACGCCTGCTCACCTGCGAGCATAGCGGCCGGCGCATCACCCGCACCGAGCTCGACGGCTCGATCACCATCATCGCCGACAAGTTCGAGGGAAAGAAGCTGAACTCGCCGAACGACGCGGTTGTGGCGTCGGATGGCTCGATCTGGTTCACCGATCCCGCTTACGGCATCGGCGGCTATTACGAGGGCATCAAGGCCGAGCAGGAGCAAGCCAAGCACAATGTCTACCGGGTCGATCCGAAGTCCGGAGACATCAAGGTCGTCGCCGACGACTTCGTCGAGCCCAACGGCATCACTTTTTCGCCCGACGAGAAGCGGCTCTACATCCTCGACACCGGCTTCACCGACGGCCCCGACAATCCGTCGCATATCCGCATGTTCGACGTGAACCTCTCGGAGGGCAAGCTGACGAACGGCAAGGTGTTCGCCGAGATGCCCAAGCCCAGCATCACCGACGGCGCACGCTGCGACCGCGACGGACGGGTCTGGTGCTCGGTGGGCTGGGGCGATCCGAACGAGGACGGCGTGCGCTGCTACTCGCCGGAGGGCGAACTGCTCGGCAAGATCCACATTCCCGAGACGGTCGCCAATCTCTGCTTCGGCGGCCAACAGCGCAACCGGCTCTATATCTGCGGCTCGACGTCGCTGTATGCGGTCTACACCAGCGCGCAAGGCGCGATGAAGCCGTAGCCGGCTACGTCGTCAGTTTCAAAGATCGTCAAGGCGGGCAATCCCGGCCATCCACGTTTTGGCCGAAGAAAGCTATGGATTGCCTCGGTCAAGCCCGCGCATCACGACGGAGAATGACGACGTCCCTACCCCGTATTCCTCAGCCCCGCCGAAATGCCGTTGATGGTGATCTGGATGCCGCGCAGCACCTGCTCGTCGGGATTCTCCGCGCGATGCTCTTTCAGCAATTCCACCTGCACGTGATTGAGCGGGTCGAGATAGGGGAAGCGGTGGCGCACCGAGCGCTCCAGCAGCGGATTGCCTTCCAACAGCCGGTTCTGCCCCATGATCTCGAGCAGCGTCGCGATCACCAGGTCATATTCGCGCCTGATACGGCCGAAGATGCGCTCGCGCAGTGCGACGTCCGGCACCAGCTCGGCATAGCGCGAGGCGATCGCAATCGAGCTCTTTGCCAGCACCATGTCCATGTTCGACAGCAGCATGCGGAAGAACGGCCATTCGCGGTAAAGCTCCTTAAGGAACGGCATGCCCTGGTCGGGATGCGCCTTGATCCAGGTCTCGACCGCGTGGCCAAAACCGTACCAGCCCGGCAGCATCAGCCGGCACTGCGCCCACGAGAACACCCAGGGAATCGCGCGCAGGTCTTCGATGGCGCGCGTCTTCTTGCGCGAGGCCGGGCGGCTGCCGATGTTCAGCGTTGCGATTTCGTTGATGACGGTCGAGTTCCAGAAATAATCGACGAATCCGTCGGTCTCGTAGACGAGGCCGCGATAGGCCTTGAAGGCGAGATCGGACAACTCGTCCATCGCCACGAGATAGTCCGGCTTCGGCGCCGGCTGGCGCGGATGCAGCAGGCTCGCTTCCAGCGTGGCGGCAGCGAGGATTTCGAGATTGCTGCGGCCGACCTCGGCATTGGAATATTTCGAGGAGATGATCTCGCCCTGCTCGGTGATCCTGATCTGGCCGTTCACGGCGCCGCCCGGCTGCGCGACGATCGCCTCATAGCTTGGCCCACCGCCGCGCCCGACCGAGCCGCCACGGCCGTGGAACAACCGCAAGCGCACGCCGTGGCGCTCGAACACCTCGACCAACCCGATCTCGGCCTTGTAGAGTTCCCAGCCCGAGGTGATGAAGCCGCCATCCTTGTTGCTGTCGGAATAGCCGAGCATCACCTCCTGCACGCCGCCGCGGCTATCGACGAGCTTGCGGTAATCGTGCAGCGACAGCATGCGGTCCATGATGCCGGAACACGCCTGCAAATCCTCGATGGTCTCGAACAGCGGCACGATGTTGATGGCGCAGCGGCCCGACGGATGGACCAGACCGACCTCCTTCAAGAGCAGCGCCACCTCGAGCATGTCCGACATGCCCTGGCACATCGAGATGATGCATTGAGGAATGACATCGGCGCCGAACCTCGCATGCGCCTCGGCTGCGGCGTGGAATATTGCGAGTTCGCCAACGGTCTCCTCGCTGTATTTGACGAAATTCGAGGTCAACGGCCGCGCATTGCGCAGCTCGTTCGACAGCAGTTTCACTCGCGCCTCTTCGTCGAGTGCGAGATAAGACATGCCCGGCATAGCCGAATCAAACAGCTCGGCGATCGTGCGTTCATGCACCGCCGAATTTTGCCGGATGTCGAGGCGGGCGAGATGGAAGCCGAAGCAGTCGACGGCGCGACGCAACAGCCGCAGGCGTCCGCGCGCGATCACACGCGCATTGTTTGCGATCAGCGAGCGGTCGAGCACGTCGAGATCGGCCTGCAATTCCGCGACGTTGTCATACGGCGCGACCTCACCCACCGGCCGCCTCACAACCTGGACGTCGAGCTTCTTCGCCGTCGCCGAGAGCCGCGCATAGATCCCCGAGACCGCCAGGCGATACGGCTCGCCGCTCCGGTGCGGTGAGGTGTCGGGCGAGCGCTCCGCGAGCGCGCGCAGCTCGGCCGAGACATCGGCGAGATGGGCCGCAATCGACAGCTCCGCGCCGAGCGCGTGCAACTCTTCCAGATAGAACTGCAGCACGCGGCTCGACTGCAGCCTGAGCGTTCCGCGCATCACGTCAGCGGTGACAAAGGGATTGCCGTCGCGGTCGCCGCCGATCCAGCTTCCCATGCGGAGGAACGAAGCGATCTCACCCGCCGCCTCGTCGCCCGCGTTGAGCTTGTCTTCGAGACGCGCAAATGAGCCGCGGCACCTCCTGCAGGAAGGTGTAGTCGTAGAACGAGAGACCATTCGGCGACCTCGTCGAGCACGGTGAGCTTGGTCCGCCGCAGCAAATTGGTCTGCCACAAGGTCAATACTTCGCGACGCAACTGCTCGTCACTCGCTTCCGCTTCCTCCGCCGTGAGCTGCACCCGCTCGCGCCGGTCCAGCAAATCGGCGATCTCCATCTCGCGGTCCATCGTGCTCTTGCGGCGGACCTCGGTCGGATGCGCCGTGAGGACAGGGCTGACCAGCGCGTTCCCAAAGAACTGCCGCAGCTCGGCCGGCGTGACGCCCGCGGCCTGCGCCATTGCCAGCGTGTCGGCCAGCGCGCCAGCCCGCGGCGCGCCCTTGCTGCGCGTGCGCATCTGGCGAATGGTGTTCTGGTCCTCGGCGATGTTGGCAAGGTGCGAGAAATAGCTGAACGCGCGGACGATAAGCACGGTCTTGGAGATCGACATACCATCGAGGATCTGCTCGAGCTCGCTCCGCGCGGCGCGGTCCTCGTCGCGATGGAACCGGATCGAGGTCTGCCGAATCCGCTCGACCAGGTCGAACACGTCGGCGCCCTCCTGGTCGCGGACGGTATCGCCAAGGATGCGCCCGAGCAGCCTTATATCGTTCCTGAGGCGGGCGTCCTCCTCCAGCGCCTGGGCGTCGTCGGCGCGGTTGGACCTGATCTCGGCCTCGGAGGGCATGGTCTGGGGGGACATGTTCAACTCTCCACAAACAGCCCGGCGGACCAAGTCTGCAATTTTTTTGCCGCAGCGCAAGATGAAGATGCAGGCGGCCCTGTTCCTCCCCTCAAATCTTCCGTCCAGCGCGTTCCCAATAGGGATCGCGCAGGCGGCGCTTGAAAATCTTGCCGGAATCCTCCCGCGGCAGGCTGGACTGGATTTCGACGTGTTTCGGCACCTTGTAATCGGCAAGCGAGGCCTTCAGCCGGGCGCGGATGTCGGCGATCTCCAGCGCCACGCCCGCTTGCGGTTCCACCACCGCCATCAGCGCCTCGCCGAATTCGGGATCGGGAATGCCGAACACCGCGCAATCGTGCACGCCGGGCACGGCCTGCAGCACCGCCTCGATCTCGGCGGGATAGATGTTGACCCCGCCCGAGATCACCATGTCGCGCTTGCGGTCGCAGATGAAGACATAGCCGTCGGCATCGATATAGCCGACGTCGCCCGAGGTGATGAAACCGTCGCGCTCGATCTCGGCGCGCTTCTCCGGCTTGTTGTGATAGGTGAAGTCCGGATTGGTCGATATCCGCGAATAGATTTCACCGATCTCGCCCTGCGGCAGCACGCGGCCGTCATCGCCGACGAAGCGCAGCTCGGCGCCGGGCGAGATTTTTCCGACCGTGCCGGGCTTCTTCAGCGCGTCCTCGGAATTGGCGAAGGTGACCGCACCCGACTCGGTCGAGCCGTAGAACTCGTAGATGACAGGTCCCCACCATTCGATCATGGCGCGCTTGACGTCGGGCGGACAGGGTGCCGCGGCGTGAATGATATGGCGCAGCGACGACATGTCGTATGTCCGGCGCACCTCTTCCGGCAGCCGCATCAGGCGAATGAACATGGTCGGCACCATGAAGATGGTGTCGATCCTCTCGCGCGCGATCAGGCGCAAAAACTCCTCCGGCTCGAAGCGCGGCATGATGACCAGCACGCCGCCGAGCCGGCCCGAGCGGAGGCCGAAGGAATTCGGCGCGGAGTGATAGAGCGGACCCGGCAGCAACGCACGCGCGCCGGGCTTCAGCCCGTAGATCATGCCGCGCATCCGCTCCGCCGCGGCGCTTTGCTCCGCCGTCGGCGCATCGCGGCGCACGCCCTTGGGATTGCCCGTCGTACCGGACGTGTAGATCATGTTCGACGGCTGCGGAACGACGGGACCGTCGTAAAGCGTCTGCTGCGCCAGCCAGGGTTCGAAATCGGTTGCGAAGCCGGGCGTTCCCAAATGATCGCGATCGATCTTGTAGGTCGCAAGAATTTCCGGCGGCGTCGCCACGCTGAGCACGGTCACACCGGCCGGGATGGCGTCCCGCAATTGATGCAGCATGTCGGCATGCGCGATCAGCACCGGGGTGCCGGAGTCTTTCAGGATGTAGTTGATCTCCTCCGGCTTGAAATGCCAGTTGACCGGCACGCCGTAAGCGCCGAGCCGCATCGCGCCATACGCCGCCTCGATGAAGGCGATGTCGTTGCGCATCAGGATGCAGACGCTGTCGCCCTGCTTGACGCCGAGCCTGATGCAGCCCGCCGGCGATGCGCGCGACGCGATCGGCGACTTCGGCATGCGCGCGCCGGCGATCGCCGGAGGTGATACCGAGGAAGAGGGGTTGGATCGACATACTATGTGTTTCGGCTTCTTGTTCGTCATTGCGAGGAGCGAAGCGACGAAGCAATCCAGTCTTTGCTGGGCTATGGATTGCTTCGCTTCGCTCGCAATGACGAATGGGATGGCTGGTGCTGATCGTTAGGCATCCGCAAAGCGCGGCGCGCGCTTTTCGATATTGGCGCGGACCGCCTCGAGCTGGTTGGTGCTGCCGAGCAACTTCTGCTGCTCGACGGATTCCACGAGGAGTGCCGGGCCGGGATCGACCGAGAGCTTGTTTAGCAGGCGTTTGGCGGCGCGGATCGCGTCCGGGCTCTTGTTCGCGATCTCGCGCGCCATCGCCAGGGCCACGGTCCTCGGATCATCGCAAATCTGCGTCGCGAGACCATAGGACAGCGCCTCCTGCGCCGAGAAAATCCGCCCCGTATAGGTCAGCTCGCGCAGGATGTCGTCGCGCACCAGGCGTGGCGAGGATCGGCGTGCCCGCCATGTCGGGCACCAGCCCCCATTTGATCTCCATGATCGACATCCGCGCATCGGGCGCGAGCAAGCGGATATCGGCGCCGAGCGCGAGCTGGAAGCCGCCGCCGAAGGCGACGCCCTGGATTGCCGCAATGACAGGCACCGGCAATTGCCGCCAGCCCCACACCGCCTGCTGCGGAAAGTTCGCCAAACCATGCGTGCGCCTGGTCAGATCGCGGCTTTCCGCGCCGGGCACGCCATGGCCGCCACTCTCTTTCATGGCCGCGAAGCGGCCCATGTCGAGGCCGGCGCAGAACGCACGCCCCTCGCCGGACAATACTACCGCCCGTAGCCCCTTCTCCTTGCCGAGCCGCTCGGTCGCGCCGACCAGCGCGTCGAACATCGCCGCATCGAGCGCGTTCATCTTGTCCGCGCGCACCAGGCGGACATCGGCCACGCCGTCCGTGATCGTGATCGAGACGCGTTGCTCCATGATGGTTCTCCTCGGGCCTTCTTTGCAGCTTTACAGAACGGCGTGGGGCGGTTTTAGTCAATTAACAAGCAATTCTTTCGGGTGGAAACCATGTTCAGGGATCAGCTTCTGGCGGGCCGCCGCATCCTCGTGACTGGCGGCGGCACCGGCCTCGGCAAGTCGATGGCCGCACGCTTTCTCGAACTCGGCGCCGAGGTGCACATCTGCGGCCGGCGCAAGATCGTGTGCGACGAAACCGCGACCGAATTGATGGACCAATATGGCGGGCGCGTGGTCAGCCACGGCGTCGACATCCGCAACGCGATGGCCGTCGACGAGATGATCGAGCAGATCTGGACGGGCGGTCCTCTCACCGATCTCGTCAACAACGCCGCCGGCAATTTCATTTCTCGGACCGAGGAACTGAGTCCGCGCGGGTTCGACGCGGTCGCCAATATCGTGATGCACGGCACATTCTACGTCACGCATGCGGTGGGACGGCGCTGGATCGCGAACAAACTGCCCGGCAACGTGGTGTCGATCACCGTGACCTGGGTGCGCAACGGCTCGCCCTACGTCGTGCCGTCTGCCATGAGCAAGTCGGCGATCCACGCCATGACCATGTCGCTTGCGACCGAATGGGGCCGCCACGGCATCCGGCTCAACACGATTGCGCCCGGCGAAATTCCGACCGAAGGCATGAGCAAGCGCATCAAGCCGGGCGACGAGGCCGGCGCGCGGACCAAGGCGATGAATCCGATGGGCCGGGTCGGCACGATGGAGGAGTTGCAGAACCTCGCCGTATTCCTGATCTCCGGCGGCTGCGACTGGATCAACGGCGAGACCATCGCCATGGACGGCGCGCAGGGCCTCGCCATGGGCGGCAATTTCTATCAGCTCCGCGACTGGAGCGACGACGACTGGAGCAACGCGCGGGAGTCGATCAAGGCGCAGAACGAGAAGGACCGCGCGGCGCGTGGTTAGTCTCGTCATTGCGAGGAGCTCGCGACAAAATTGCGAAGCAATTTTGCGCTGAAGCGACGAAGCAATCCAGACCGCGGTGAATTTTCTGGATTGCTTCGCTTCCGCCTACGCGCAAGGGCGCTTCGGCGGACTCCTGCCCGTCGTAGCGCGCACAGCGAGCGTAGACGGGTCGCTCGCAATGATGTTAGACCCACTTTTCCGGATCATGCGCTAGTGTTTCCCCGCGCCCATGTAGCCGAACAGAAATCCCGCCACCTTGCGCTTCTGGATCTCCTCGCTGCCCTCGGTGATGCGGTAGCGGCGGTGATGACGATAAATGTGCTCGAACGGCTTGTGGCGCGAATAGCCCATGCCGCCATGCACCTGCATGGCGCGGTCGGCGGCCTCGCAGCACAGCCGGTTGGCCCAGAAGTTACACATCGAGACCTTGTCCGAGAGCGTGTGTTCGACCTGCGGCTGGGTGAGCTGGTCCATCTCCCAGGCGGTCTTGCGGATCAACAGCCGCAGCATCTCGGCTTGCGTGGCAAGCTCCACCAGCGGCCACTGGATCGCCTGGTTTTCCGCCAGCGCCTTGCCGAATGGCTTGCGCAGTCGCGCGTATTTCACGCTTTCGTCGATGCAATAGACGGCGGCGCCGAGCGAGCTCGCGGCCTGACGGATGCGGTTCTCGTGCACGAAACATTGCGCCAGCGACAGCCCCTTGCCGATCTCGCCGAACAGCGCATCCTCGGGCACGAACACGTCGGTGAAGCTGACGCGGGGATGATCGGTCGGCATGTTGAAGGTCCACATATATTCTTCGACCTTCACGCCGTCGCTCTTCGCCGGCACGAGAAAACAGGTGATCCCTCGCGCATCCCCGTCATTGCCCGACGTGCGTGCGAACAGCGCGCAATGGGTGGCGACGTGCATGCCCGTGGTCCACATCTTCTCGCCGTCGATGAGCCAGCCCTTGACGTTGTCGCGCGTCGCAGGCTTCGCCCTGGTCTCCATGTGGGTGGCGTCGGAGCCGTGCTCGGGTTCGGTCAAACCAAACGTAATGCGGTATTTGCCCCTGATCGAACCGTCGATCATCGCCTTCTGCTCGTCGGTGCCGTAGCGGTCGAGCATGGTGACGATCGGCAGGTTGCCGACGATCGAATGCTCGTTCTGCAGGTCGTTGTGCAGGCCGAGCCCCTTCGAAGCGAAATGCTCGCGGATCACGGCCATCCAGAGATTGGAGCCGTCCTTGCCGCCATAGCGTTTCGGGATCGCAAAGCGCAGGTGACCCGCATCGTCGGCGCGGTCCTTGGCCTTGCGCAGCAGCGCCTCCCATTCATGCCGCGGCAGCCCGCCATTGTCGAAATCGGTGCGCGCCCATTCGCGGCGATGGTCGAAAAAGCGGATGTTGTCGTCGGCCTCTTCCAGCGGCTTGATCTCGCGTTCGATGAAGCGGTCGAGTTCTCCGAGATAGGCGACCAGGTCGGCCGGCAGGTTGAAATCCAAGGCGCGTCTCCCGAAAGTTATTCTGGTTGCGAGCGATTAAGGTAACGGCGTGGAGCCAGGTCAAGCAAGCGACGCTTGCCGCGCGCGGCGCCCTTGCGTAATGGGATGACACGCGCGCGTGGAAACCGGCTAGTGTCGCATTCCACGCCGCAGAAAAAATCCGGGGAGGAACGATGGACCTGAAGTTTTCCAAGGTGACGCGCAAGGGACCGGTCACGATCGTGACGCTGTCGCGGCCCGAAGTGTACAACGCGCTGCATATCGACGCGCATTTCGAGCTCAACAAGGTGTTCGACGACTTTGCCGCCGATCCCGAGCAGTGGGTCGCGATCGTCACGGGCGCCGGCGACAAGGCCTTCTGCGCCGGCAACGACCTGAAATGGCAGGCCGCGGGGGGAAAACGCGGTTGGGACAAGGGCGGCTTCGGCGGCCTCACCACGCGGTTCGACTGCGACAAGCCGATCATCGCCGCCGTAAACGGGGTTGCGATGGGCGGCGGCTTCGAGATCGCGCTGGCCTGCGATCTCATCATCGCCGCCGAGAATGCGACCTTCGCCCTGCCGGAACCCCGCGTCGGCCTGGCCGCGCTCGCCGGCGGCCTGCAACGTCTGCCGCGGCAGATCGGGCTGAAGCGCGCCATGGGCATGATCCTGACCGCGCGCCACGTCTCGGCCAAGGAAGGTCTCGAGCTCGGCTTCGTCAACGAGGTCGCGCCGGCGGGCGGCGCGCTCGCCGCAGCCGAGCGCTGGGCCGAGACTATCGCCAAGAACTCGCCGATGTCGATCCGCGCCTCCAAGCAGGCGATCCGGATGGGCATGGAGGTCTCGCTGGAGAAGGCGATGACCGACCAGCGCGACTATCCGGCGGTGAAGGCGATGGCGGCCTCGCAGGACTATATCGAGGGGCCGAAGGCGTTCTCCGAGAAGCGCCCGCCGAAATGGTTGGGAAGGTAAATGACTCGTCATGGCCGGGCTTGACCCGCCTGCGCGGCCGAAGCCGCTTCGGCGAGGCGAAGGCCCGGCCATCCACGTCTTTTTAGCGGCGTGAAGGAAGACGTGGATGCCCGGCACAAGGCCGGGCATGACGACGGAGCTAGCCTTTCCCGTCACGTCCCAACTCCCTTTTGTACGACCCATAGTTCGGCTGATCGACCGCGAGCTTGGCCATCGTGGTCTGCCAGAGATGCTCCGGCAGCCCAGGCGTCGACAAATCGACGTCGCCCTTGGCGATCTTCTCGGCCAGCGTGCGGTTCGCATCGATCAGCGCGCCATCGATTCCGAGCAGCTTCTTCAGGCTCGCCGCCTCGGCCGCATCGCTTCCCTCCGCCAACGTCAATTGCCGCGCCACGAGGTCGAGCATATTGACGGCGACGCGAAGCTTGAACGCGTTGTGGCCGGAGATGACCGGCGTGATATCGTTGCGGAGAAAATCCGCGACCGCCTTGGTCAGCTCGACCGGTTTGGGTTCGTCCTGCATCTCAGTCTCTCTCTCTAATTTGGGCATGACCCTTATCCGAAAACCGGTTCCCACTTTTCGGGGGTCATGCCCTCGGAGCCAATAGCCGCAACAAATCGATTTCGGTCTCCGACGCGCGCCGGCCGATCATGGCGCGCTCCATCGAATGATCCGGACCCATCCGGAAGCGTTGCATCATGCCGCAGCACATCACGCCCCAGCGCAAGGTACCCATCACTTCCCAGAATTTCACACGCGCGACGGTCAACCTTCCGGCCGCCCTCTTCGTAGCCCGCAAACAATTCCTCGCGCGAGCCAAAGCCGCCGACCGGCTTGTCGATCTCGCCGAAGCGCCAGGAGTTGACGCAAATCCAGCCGAGATCCTCCATGGGGTCGCCGAGATGCGCGAGCTCCCAATCCAGCACCGCGCGCACGCCGTCGGTCCCGATGATGAGATTGCCGTGGCGGAAATCGCCATGCACCAGCGTCACTTCGCGCGACGGCCCGGGATCGTGATCTCCGAGCCAGCGCAGCGCCAGCTCGAAGACCGGTCGCGGCCAGCCAAACCCGCGATACTCACGGCCCATCTCGGCGATCTCTTTCGTTGACGACATCTCCCGAAGCTTCGGCAACGCTGCGCGCGGCAGCGCCATGAATGCCGGCCGCGACCTTGCCGAGCTGGCGCGCCAGCATCGGCCGCGCTTTGGCAAATTGCTCGTCGCGCAATATCTTGCGGGCGATGGTCTCGCCTTCCACCCGCGCCATGATGAAGCCGGTGCCGAGATCGTCCCCGGGACGCAGCACATGCATGACCTTGGGTGACGGCAGGCCCGCGTCATAAGCGAGCTGCATCAGCCGCGCCTCGGCATCGAGCCCGGCCGCGCGCGTCGGCGCCGCGCCATAGCCCTTCGGCGAGCGGCGCAGGATCGCGCCGACATAGCCGTTCGGATGCACGATGTCGAACGACCAGGTCTCCTGGCTCGCGCCGCCCGATAGCTTCGCAGCACCGGTCACGCCGGTTGCGGCCGCATCGAACGATGCGACACAACGAAAAAGCTCCTGATCGATCATTTGCCTTTGAACTTGGCAGGCCGCTTCTCCAGGAAGGCGGTGACGCCTTCACGAAAATCCTCCGCCCCGCCCGCGACACGCTGCGACTGGAATTCGAGATTGAGCTGCTCCTCGAAGGAATTGTCCGGGCTCTCCCAATAGAGCTGCCGGATCAGCGACAGCGCCACCGTCGGCCCGTTGGCCAACTCATGCGCGAGTTTCATCGCTTCGCCCATCAGCGCGGCATCGTCATAGACGCGATTGATGAGGCCCCATTCCAGCGCCTTCTCCGCCGGCAGCCGCTCGCCCATCAGCGACAGCTCGATCGAGCGCGCCTTGCCGACCAGCCGCGGCAACAGCCAGGTCGAGCCGCAATCCGGTACCAGACCAATGCGGCGGAAGGCTTGCAGGAAATACGCCGAGCGCGCCGCGAGGATCATGTCGCCCATCAGCGCGAAGCTCATGCCCGCGCCGGCCGCTGGCCCGTTGACCGCGGTCACCAGCGGGCAATGCAGATTGCGCAGCTTGCGCAGGAACGGATGGAAGCCGGTTTCCAGCGCCGCGCCGGCGTTGCTGCGCTTTCCGGTCGGCTGGTTACGGCCCTGCAGGTTCGCCCCGGTGCAGAAGGCGCGGCCCGCGCCGGTCAGTACCACGCAACGCACCTCGTCGCGCTTCTCGTCGATGGTGTCGAGCGCTTCGCCGAGGCCGCCGAGCATGTCCATCGAGACCGCGTTCATGACCTCCTGATGATCCATCCTGAGGATGGCAACGGGTGACTCGATCTCGAGCGTGCAGTGCTTGAATTGCATCGTTTCCTCTTATCTCTCTGGGCGCCTTGGCGCGGCGCTATGCGTTGGCGCCATATTTGATTTTTAGGCCCGTCTTGTCCATGCTCGCGCGCGTCATAAAGAACGGAAACGCCTCATGAACATTTTCGATCTCTCCGGCCGCGTGGCCGTGATCACCGGCGGCAATGGCGGTATCGGGCTCGGCATCGCGCAGGCTCTTGCGTCCAGTGGCTGCAACGTCTCGATCTGGGGCCGCAATGCCGACAAAAACAAGGTGGCGGCCGCGACCATGGCCGAGGGGCCGGGCAAGGTCGATACCCGCATTTGCGATGTCAGTGATCCCGCCTCGGTGAAGGACGCGATGAAGGCGACGCTCGATGCGCTCGGTCGCGTCGACGGCTGCTTTGCCAATGCCGGCATCGGCGGCGGCGGGCGCAAGGCGTTCATCGACCGCAGCGAGGAGGACTGGCGCAAGATGTTCGCGACCAATCTCGACGGCGTGTTCCACGTGTTCCAGGTCGCCGCGCGCCACATGACCGAGCGCGCGCAAGGAGGCGACCCGTTCGGGCGGCTGATTGCCACATCGAGCCTTGCCTCGCTGTTCGGCACCGCGCGCAACGAGCATTATGCGGGCACGAAGGCGGCCATCAACGCGCTGTGCCGGGCGCTCGCGGTGGAGCTGGCGCGCTATGGCGTCACCTCCAATGCGATCCTGCCCGGCTGGATCCGGAGCGACATGACCGCACGCGTGTTGACGGACGAGAAGTTCGTCGGCGCCGTGATGCCGCGCATCCCGGTGCGGCGGTTCGGCGAGCCCTCCGATTTCGGCGGCATCGCGGTGTATCTGATGAGCAAGGCGTCGTCCTATCACACCGCGGACACCTTCGTAATCGACGGCGGGTATACGGCGTTCTAGTCGAAGCGTGCCAATCCCATAGTCTTCTCCAATCAAAAACAGGAAACGCCAATGGAATACGACCCGAGCAAGCTGCAACCCCGCGAGCGCTACAAGATGCTGGCGTCCTTCGTGCTGCCGCGGCCGATCGCCTGGGTCACCTGCTTGGGCCCCACCGGGGTGGTCAATGCCGCCCCCTACAGCTTCTTCAACGTGTTCTGCGAGGACCCGCCGCTCTGCATGTTCGCGGTCAACCGACGTCCCGACGGGCGCGCCAAGGACACGCTGACCAACATCCAGCGCACCGGCGAGTTCGTGGTCAACATCGCCGACGAACAACTTGCGAAGGCAATGCATGAGAGCAGCGGCGACTTTCCCCCTGATATCGGCGAGCCAGATTATCTCGGGCTGAAGCTCGCGCCCTCGCGCAAGGTCGCGGTGCCGCGGCTCGCCGACACGCCCTGGGCGATGGAGTGCAAGGTCTGGAAGCAGATCGACGTCAACGGCGACCGCGTGCTGATCATGGGCGAAGGCATCCACTTCTACATCCGCGACGAGCTGTGGGACATCGATGCCATGCGCGTGCACATGGACCGCTATCACCCGATGGGGCGCATGTTCGCCGACCGCTATTGCCGCACCGACGACCGCGTGATCTTCCCGGCGGCGGAAGGCGCGGTGGCGGTGAAGACGTAGGCAACAAGGGTCGTTCGTAGGGTGGGCAAAGGCGCTCTTGCGCCGTGCCCACCTTCAAACGCTCTGCTCGCGGAGGTGGGCACGCTTCGCTTTGCCCACCCTACAAACTCGCAATGACGAAAGCGCCTACACCCCCGCCGGCCGGTGCGCGCGCAGGAACGAGCGGATCTGGCGTACCGCCAGCGGCACCCGCTCCTTCGGCTCCTTCCATGGGAACATGCTGACCTCGGCATTCGGCGCCAGCATCGCGCTCTCCATCGCGACCGCGTAGGGATGCGCCGGGACGTCGTCGGGCAGGATCAGCACCGGGGTCTCGCATTGGCGCACGAAATCGCGCGACACCGTGAAGACGAAATCGGGGTCGGTGCGGTACATCCGCGTCAGGAACTTCTCGGCCTGCTCCATCGTGATGTCGGGCCGGCGTGCGACGAGCTGCGGCGCCCATCCCTTCATGTTGTTGTCGTAGAACAGGTCGCGCATTTCGGGGCGCGAGCCCGAGGGCATCGCGAGCACGGCGGCGACGACGCGATCGGCTGCGCGCTTGATCAGATTCCAGATCAGCGGACCGCCGATGCAGAAGCCGATCACCATGAACTTGTCGAAGCCGAGGTGATCCATCAGCGCGAGCTGATCGTCGGTATGGGAATCCCAGGGCCGGTCGATCTCGAGCGGACCCGTGGACTGGCCCGGCGGTGCATTGCGCAGGTCAAAGGCGACGCAACGGTACTCGTTGCCGAACTCCTTCATGGCGTGGAACGGCGGATAGGCGCCGGTGATGTTCTGGATGTTCGAGTTCAAACCGCCGCCCGCGATCAGCAGCAGCGGGAAGCCGGAGCCGGCTTCCTCGTACTGGATGCGGACGGCACCCTTTTCAAAGAAGGCCATGGCTACGCCGTCGCCGGTCGGTGCGCGCGCAGGAAGGAATGCACCTGGCGCAGCGCCAGCGGAATCCGCTCCTTCGGCTGCTTCCACGGAAACATGCTGACCTCCGCCTTTGGCGCCAGCATCGCCGCTCTCCATCGCCACCGCGTAGGGGTGCGCCGGGATATCGTCGGGCATGATCAGCACCGGGGTCTGGCACTGCTTGACGAAATCGCGGCTCACCGTGAACACGAAGTCCGGGTCGGTGCGGTACATCCGGGTCAGGAATTTATCGACTTGCTCCATCGTGATCTCGGGCCGCCGCTTCACCAGCTCCGGTCCCCAGCCCTTCATGTTGTTCTCATAGAACAGGTCGCGCGCTTCGGGGCGCGACCCGCTCGGCTGCGCCAGCACGGCGGCGACCACGCGGTTGGAGGCGCGCTTCAACAGATTCCAGATGAAGGGCCCGCCGATGCAGAAGCCGTGCACCATGAACTTGTCGATGCCGAGATGATCCATCAGCCCGATATGGTCGTCGGTGTAGGAATCCCAGGGACGGTCGGCCTCGAGCGGGCCGGTCGACTGACCTCCATTGGCGTTGCGCAGGTCGGCGGCGATGACGCGATACTCGCCGCTGAACTCGGTGAGCGGATTGTAGGGCGACTGCTCGCCGGCGAGTCCAGCGATGGTCGAGTTCAGCCCGCCGCCGGCGATCACCAGCAGCGGAGTGCCCGATCCCCTCTCCTCATAGTGGATGCGAACGGGACCTCTTTCGTAAAAGCTCATGGCGGCTCCTCCCTGTGCTTGCGCCAGCACTTTCGGTGCTGCGGCCATTGCGGTTGCGGCTACACCCGTGGCCAGTATGTCGCGTCGCGTTGAATTCGATCATCGTTGCCTCCCGATATTATTTATGTCTTCGCCGGTTCTCCGATCTTGTCCTGCGTCTTCGTGTCGAAATCGCTGGCGTCATGCCGCTCATGCAGCTGGCTCGCCGGATCGCCCTGGACACGGTTGACCATGCGGCCGCGCTTCACGGCCGGACGCTTGGCAAGCTGATCGGTCCAGCGCTGCACGTTCTTGTATTCGTGCACGGCGAGAAATTCGCCCGCGCCGTATATGAGACCCTTGGCGAGCGCGCCGTACCACGGCCAGGTCGCCATGTCGGCAATCGTGTACTCGGAGCCGGCGAGATATTCGTTATCGGCGAGACGGCGGTCGAGCACGTCCATCTG
Source organism: uncultured Alphaproteobacteria bacterium (assembly GCA_963732085.1). Taxonomy (GTDB): domain Bacteria; phylum Pseudomonadota; class Alphaproteobacteria; order Rhizobiales; family Xanthobacteraceae; genus Bradyrhizobium. Next base: position 175,870 of record CAVSYJ010000010.1, read on the forward strand.
GCGCTTCACCTCCATGGCGTAGCGGTCGATGGCGTATTCGATCTTGGTCGGCGCATAGGCATAGAAATGACCGAAGCCGCCGCCGAGGAACGGCGCGCTGCCCATCTGCCAGAACAGCCAGGACAGGCATTCGGCGCGCGCTTGACCGCCATCAGGAATGAACGCGCCGAACTTTTCCGCCAGATGCATCAGGATCGCGCCGGACTTCGAACAGGCGGATCGGCGTCGTGCCGCTGCGATCCATCAGCGCCGGGATTTTCGAGTTGGGATTGACCGCGACAAAGCCGCTGCCGAACTGGTTGCCGTCGATCCGGATCAGCCAGGCATCGTATTCCGCGCCCTTGTGGCCGGCCGCGAGCAGCTCCTCGAACATCACGGTGACCTTGACGCCGTTCGGCGTCGCCAGCGAGTACAGCTGGAAAGGATGCTTGCCGACCGGCAGTTCCTTGTCATGGGTGGGACCGGCGATCGGACGATTGATCGCGGCGAAGCGGCCGCCGCTTTCCTTGTTCCAGCTCCAGACTTTCGGGGGTTCGTAGCCGCTGGTCGGGGGTGCATCGGACATCGCTCTCGCTCCCGCAGAACTCGTGAGAAACGGCTCTGCCTTCTTATGTTGTTCTTTGCAGCCGCCGGGGGAGCGGCCCGCCGCTTACGATGTAGACGCCCGCGGAGATCAAGACAATGGCCGCCCAATCCTGTTTTTGCGGCCATTCGCCGAGCACGGGGATCGCCATCAGCGCGGTCATGGCCGGGCACAGCGCCGCAAAGGCTGCCCCGCTGGATGCGCCGAGGATGCTGACCGCCTTGCCGTAAAGCATTAGCGAAACGACTGCCGTGAGGATGCCCTGCACAAAGGCCTGCAGCGCGATGTCGAACCAGGGCGCCTGTGCGATGCCGGTCGCCGGCAAGGCCCAATAGATCGGCAGGTACAGGAGCGCGGAGCCGACGGCTGAAATCGCGGCGGCATGAAGTCCGTCGAGCCGCGCCCGCCGTAGTGCAACGGTGTAGAAGGCCCAGGCGAGGCCGGCACACAGAAACAGCGCGTGGCCGAGGTTCTGCGTCGAGCCGAGCTTTCCGCCCGATGATAGAACGACCACGAGGACACCGGGGAGGATTAGCGCAAAGCCGAGTTTTTTGGCTGGCGCAAATTCTTCGCGCAGCACCGCCGCCGCCAACAGCGCTACCATCAGCGGCATGACACCCGGAAACAGCGCCCCGGCCTGCGCCGCGGGCGCGAACGTCAGCCCCCAATTGGCGAGAAACACCGGCGCCGCGCCGCCTAGCACAATCGCTGCAAGCCCGGCCCAGCCGAGACGGTCGGTAGCGCAGCCCCGCGCAAGGACCAGCGGCAGCATCGCGAGGCCCGCGACCCCGAAACGCAGCGCTGCAATATCCCACGGCGTGAGACTGCTGCTGCGCAGCCCCAGCCGCGCCACCACGATCCAGCCCGACCAGATGCTGACCGCGGCCAGGCCAAAGGCCGCGCCGCGCAGATATTGCGCAATGTCGCGAGACCCGGTCATCGCTCCTCCCAATATTGATAACCTGTAAAAATTCTTTATAAGGTTATTACGCCAACCAGCCCGAGACAAGCTGAGTCATGACAAGAGGTGAAAATCGTTTCGACTGGAGCGGCGGCCACCCGGCACTCGATTTCGTCAACACGCTCGACGAGCGGCCATTGCCGAAGCCGATCGAAAATTTGACGGCCTATCCGGATCCTCGTCGGCTTCGTCGAGTTCGCCGGGCTGATCGCACCGGCGCATGCGAGACGCCTGCGCAGGCTTTCGGGTGTTGCGCCGGCGCGCGCGCTTCATCGCACGCAAAAACTCCGCGAAGATTTTTTTGAGGCGTTGACCGCGCTGCGACACCGGAAGGCGATGCCTTCCGCGACGCTGCGCAAGATCACGGCCGCAATTCGCGACGCTCACACCGCGAGAACGCTATTGGCGTCGCAAGGCAGCAGCTTTGCCTGCCACGGCTGGGCTTCACCGCAAGCGGCGGATGTCCCGCTGCACGCCTGTGCTCTGGCGATTGAGGAGCTGCTCACCGGCGCCGACCGCAACCGAATCCGCAAATGCCGCGCAAGGGATTGCGAGGTCTTTTTCTCGACAAGAGCAAGGGCCGCCGCAGGCACTGGTGCAGCATGACGAACTGCGGCAATCGCGAAAAGCAGCGACGCTGGCGCGCGCGGGGACTAAAGTCACGACACCGCCGCCTTCTGCTTCTGCTCGGCGCGCGTCATCGCAAATCCCTCATAGCCCTTGGCGGCGACGTCGTTGCAAATCTGCCGGTACGGACCGACACCGCCGATATAGGGCATGAAGATGCGCGGCTTGCCGGGGATGTTGGCGCCCATGTACCAGGAGTCGGCCTGCGGATAGAGCGTGCTGTACGCCACCTCGTTGACATGGGCGACCCATTTGTCTTCCGCGCCCTGCTCCGCTTCCATCGTGTCGAGCTTGCGATCGCGCATATAGCCGACGACGTCAGCGATCCAGTCGACATGCTGCTCGATCGAGACGATCATGTTCGACAGCACCGACGGACTGCCGGGCCCGGTGATGACAAAGAGGTTCGGGAAGCCCGTGGTCATCAGGCCGAGATAGGTCTTCGGCCCTTCCGCCCATTTCTGGTTCAAGGTCCGCCCGTTGCGGCCGACGATGTCGATCCTGGCGACCGAGCCGGTCATGGCGTCGAAGCCGGTCGCGAGCACCAGCGCGTCGATCTCATGATCTTTGCCGCCGCTTCGCACGCGCATGCGGCGTGATTTCCTCGATCGGATTGGCCTTGATGTCGACCAGCGTGACGTTCGGCCGGTTGAAGGTCTCGAAATAATCGGTGTCGATGCAGATGCGCTTGGTGCCGATCGGATAGCTGGCCGGCCGCAACAGGTTTGCGGTCGCGGGATCCTTGACGGTCTCACCGATCTTCTCGCGCACGAAATCGGCAGCGGTGTCGTTGGCGGCCTGGTCCAGCGCCAGGTTGTTGTAGACCGACATGAACGTCAGCCCGCCATACTGCCAGCGCGCCTCATACCTGGAGCGGCGCGCGTTGTCGCCGTCATCGAGCGCGCCGCGATCGGGCATCTCGGCATAGATGCCGTTCCGCGCCTCCTCGCGCGCGAAGCGCCTGATCTCCGGATAGTTGTCGCGGAACGCCTTGCGCTCTTCGGCGGTCAGCGGCTTGTTGCGCGCGGGAATCGAAAACTGCGGCGTACGCTGGAACACGGTGAGGTGTTTCGCCTGCGCGGCGATCACGGGCACGGATTGAATGCCCGAGGAGCCCGTGCCGATGATGCCGACACGCTGGCCGGTGAAATCGACCTGATGATGCGGCCAGTTGCCGGTGTGATAGACCGGACCCTTGAAGCTCTCGAGACCTCTGATGTCCGGCTTGCGCGCATTGGAGAGACAGCCGGTGGCGAGCACCACGAATTTCGCCGTCACGGTCTTGCCATCGGAGGTCGTCACCGACCAGGTATTCTCGTCCTCATCGAAGGCGGCGCGCTCGACGCAAGTCGAGAACTGGATGTCGGGCCGCAGATTGAAGCGGTCGGCGACATGGTTGGCATAGCGCAGGATCTCCGGCTGCGGCGCATAGCGCTCGCTCCAGTCCCATTCCTGCTGCAACTCGTCGGAAAAGGAATAGGAATACTGCATGCTCTCGACGTCGCAGCGCGCGCCGGGATAACGGTTCCAGTACCAGGTGCCGCCGACGCCGTCGCCCTGCTCGTACACACGCACCGAAAACCCCTGCCTGCGCAGCCGGTGCAGCATGTACATGCCGGCAAAGCCCGCGCCGACCACGACGACGTCGTAGGCTGTTTGGCTTTTGGCCGGAGCAGATTGCAGCGCGGACATGGATCGGCGTTCCCTCGTATGGCTCTCGTTGTGTCCAGCTTTTCTCCCGACGGCCGCCAGAGCGCAAGCGCTTATTTGGCATACCAAATCGGCACCCTGTCGCAGCGCCTGCACGCAAATCGGCCTGCGGCGAAAGCACCTTGGCGCGGAGACCCTTGATGGGCTAGCGTTCACACAACACAACAAACGTCTGCCGGGGAACACAATCATGAAATCGCCGATCTGCGACATGCTGGGCATCGAGTTTCCCCTGCTCGCCTTCAGCCATTGCCGCGACGTGGTCGCCGCCGTCAGCCGCGCCGGCGGCTTCGGCGTGTTCGGCGCCACCGCGCATTCGCCTGACACGCTCGAGCAGGAGCTGAAATGGATCGACGCGCATTGCGACGGCAAGCCCTATGGCGTCGACGTGCTGATCCCCGAGAACATCTCGACATCGGGCGAGAAGAACGTCACCTGGAAAAGCCTGGAGGCGCGCGTCTCGCAGGAGCATCGCGACTTCACCCGCAATCTGCTCAAGAAGTACGACATCGAGCTGACCGCGAAGAACGTCGCCGACAACCAGCCGCAGCCGTTCGATGCCGAGACCGCGATGGAGCTGCTTGAGGTCTCTTTCCGCCATCCGATCCGGCTGATCGCGAACGCGCTCGGCGTGCCGCCAAAGGAGATGATCGCGCGCGGCCGCAAGCACGGCGTGCCTGTCGCCGCGCTGGTCGGCGCCAAGGAACATGCGCTGCGCCAGGTCGCGGCCGGCGTCGATATCCTCGTCGTGCAGGGTACCGAGGCCGGCGGGCACTGCGGCGAGGTTTCGACGATGGTGCTGGTGCCCGAGGTGATCAAGGCGATCAAGCCGATCCGCGACGTGCCGGTGCTCGCCGCAGGCGGCATCATGACGGGCCGGCAGATGGCGGCCTGCATGGCGATGGGCGCGGCCGGCGCATGGACTGGCTCGGTGTGGCTCGCCACAGTCGAGTCGGAGACATCGGAGATCTTCCGCGAGAAGATGATCGCGGCGTCCTCGCGCGATGCGGTGCGTTCCAAGGGCCGCACCGGCAAGCCCGCGCGGCAACTCCGTTCGGTCTGGACCGATGCGTGGGATCGCGGTCCCGACAGCCCCGGCGCGTTGCCGATGCCGCTGCAAAGCATCATCAGCCGCGACGCCTTCAATTCGATCGACCGTTCGGCCGCCGCCGGCAATCCCAAGGCGCGCGATCTCGTCAGCTACTTCGTCGGCCAGGGCGTCGGATTGATCGACAGCGTGAAGTCTGCGACCGCGGTGGTGCAGGAATTCAAGGAAGATTTCATCGAGGCGGTCGAGCACATGAATGCGCTGGTCGCGGACTAGAACAAGGCAACAACAAGAACAATGGCACTCAACGACCACCTCATTCCCGTCATCGTCGGGGTCGGCGAGATCGTCGATCGCCCGAAGGAGATCACTGACGGACTCGAGCCGCTGACGCTGCTCGAACAGGCCTGCAGGCGCGCGGAGGCGGACTCCGGCGCAAAGCTGTTGCATGAGCTCGGCTCGCTCGACGTCGTCAGTTTCCTGAGCTGGCGCTACCGTGATCCCGAGAAGCAACTGGCGCAACGCCTCGGCGCGAATCCAGCGCATTGCTATTACGGTCCGGTCGGCGGCGAAAGCCCGATCCGCTATCTGCATGAGGCGGCGCAGCGTATCGCGCGCGGCGAATGCGAGGTCGCGGCGATCGCCGGCGCCGAGGCGCAGTCGACCGCGACCAAGGCCGAGCGCGCCGGTGTCAAACCGCCGTGGACGCCGTTCGCAACCGACGTGGAGGAACCCAAGCGCGGCGCCGCGTTCCAGAAGCCGCTCGCGGTCAAGCTCGGCGTGTTCCGCCCGATCACGGTCTATCCGCTCTACGAGTCCGCGACCTCAGCGCATTGGGGCCAGACTCCGCGCGAGGCGCTCGCCGAATCCGGCGAGCTGTGGTCGACCTATTCCAACGTGGCTTCCGACAATCCCAACGCATGGTCGAAGAAGCGCTTCTCGCCGGAGCAAATCACGACGCCGACGCCCGACAATCGCCTGATCGCCTGGCCCTACACCAAGCTGATGGTGGCGAACCCGAGCGTGAACATGGGCGGCGCGGTGCTGATGACCTCGCTCGCGAAAGCGCGCGCGGCCGGCGTGCCTGAGGAGAAGCTGGTTTATCCGCTCGGCGGCGCCTCGGCGGAAGAGCCGCGCGACTATCTGCTGCGCGACCAGTTCCATGAAAGCCATCCGCAGAACGCCGTCTTGAACGCGGCGATGGAGCTGGCCGGTGGCGACGGCAGGAAGTTCGACGCGATCGAACTCTACAGCTGCTTTCCTTGCGTGCCCAAGATGGCGCGGCGCACGCTCGGCCTCGGCCGCGACGTGCAGCCGACGGTGACGGGCGGGCTGACCTTCTTCGGCGCGCCGCTCAACACCTATATGACGCATGCGGCCTGCGCGATGGTGCGCAAGATCCGGAGCGGCGCAAAGCTCGGCTTGCTCTACGGCCAGGGCGGCTTCGTCACCAAGCATCATGGACTCGTGTTGTCGCGCGAGATGCCGCGCGAGGCGATCAGTCAAACGACGTCCGTGCAGGCCGTAGCCGACCACAACAAACGCGCGGTGCCCGAGTTCATCGATCAAGCCAGCGGCAAGGGCAAGGTTGAGGCCTTCACTGTGATCTATCGTAGCAATGGCGAGGTCGAGCATGGCGTGGTCATGCTGCGCACCGAGGACGGCCGGCGCACGCTGGCGCGCATCCCCGCCGACGACGCGGCGACGCTGGCGCATCTGCGCGACATGGACCGCACGCCGGTCGGCTCGCTCGGCGACATCGCGATGGCCGACGACGGCGCGCCGATGTGGCGGGTGGGGTAAAGCGCTTCCGCAAAAGCGGTGTACCCTCTCCCCTTGTGGGAGAAGGTAAGAAAGAGCGCGGCGCGACAGAGAAGAGCGCCGCCCTACCCCTTCACGTCCTGCTTTTCGGACACCTTCTGCCCCTTCGCCTTCGCAGCCGCGCCGGCGACGCGGACCTGATCGCCGTCGGCAATGCCGTCCGGCGGCGCCACGATGACGCGATCCTCAAGCGTGAGACCCGAGGCAAGCTCGATTTCCTTGCCGAGATCGCGCGCGATCGTCACGGTCTTGAACAGCACCTTGTCGTCGGCGCCGACGGTGGCAACGCGCAAGCCGTTCTGGTTGAAGATCAGCGCGCTGGAGGGAATGTGCAGCGGCACGCCCTCGCGCTGCAGGCTGAGCTTCACATTGGCGTAACCGCCCGGCATCAATTCGCCGCCGGTGTTGTCGAGGGCAAGCTGCATCCGCGTCGTGCCCGAGGAGACGTCGACCGCCTGCGAGGAGGCTTCAACCGTCGCCAGGAAGGTCCGGTTCGGATATTCCGGTACGACAATGACCGCCTTGGCGCCGATCTTGATCGACGGCACGTAGTTCTGCGGCACGTTGACATAGACGCGCAGCTTGGAAATGTCCGACACCACGAACATCGCCGGTCCCGAGTTGCCGCCGGCATTGATCAGCGCGCCGACGTCGGTGTCGCGCGCGGTAACGATACCGTCGAACGGCACAGTGATCTTCTTGTAGCCGGCGAGCGCTTCCAGACGCTCGACATTGGCTTGTCCCGACTTGACCGAACCGTTCTTGTTGGAGAGGTCGGCGGTACGCTCGTCGATCTCCTGCGCCGAGACGAAGTTAGAGGCGACCAGCGTCTTGCGCCGGCTCAGCGTTGCCTCCGACAATTTCGCGCTGGCCTGCGCGCTGGCGAGATCGGCGCGCGCCTGCAACAGCTGCTGGTCGAGGTCGGGCGCCTCGATCTCGGCGATCACCTGACCTGCCTTGACGCGAGCGCCGATGTCGGTGTTCCAGCTTTTGAGATAGCCGGAGACGCGGGCAAAGATCGGCGCGCGGTAATAGGCCTCGAGCCGGCCCGGCAGGTCGATGGTCGGGCTCAGCGCCCGGGCGTCCGGCAACGTCACAGCGACGGTCGGCACGGCCTGGTCGTTGGTCCATTCCCGCAGGCGCGCGCTCGCCTCCTCGCGCGACCGGATGCCGGTGATGACGACCACGATCAGGACGATGCCCGCGAGCATGCCGAAAATGCCCAGCTTCCGGCGCGACACCGGCGGGCTTTGTTCAGTGGGCATGCTGCATCTCCAGAGGGGCGGCGGCTTTGTCGCCTTGCTTCTTGTGTACCATACTGAAAACCACGGGAACAAACATTAACGTGGCGGTGGTGGCGAACACGAGACCACCGATCACCGCGCGGCCGAGCGGCGCGTTCTGCTCGCCTCCCTCGCCCAACCCCAGCGCCATCGGCGTCATCCCGATGACCATGGCGAGCGCCGTCATCAAGACCGGGCGAAACCGGACGAAACCCGCCTCGATCGCGGCCTGGACGGGGTCGCCCAGGTCCTGATAGCGCTCGCGCGCAAACGAGATCACCAGCACGCTGTTGGCGGTGGCCACCCCCATGCACATGATGGCGCCGGTCAGCGCCGGCACCGAAAGCGTGGTCTGGGTGGTGAACAGCATCCAGATGATTCCGGCAAGCGCCGCAGGCAGCGCCGTGATGATCACGAACGGGTCGGACCACGACTGGAAGTTCACGACGATCAGGAAATAGATCAGCACGACGGCGGCAAGCAGGCCGTACAGCAGGCCGGAGAACGCGCTGTCCATGGTCTGCACCTGGCCGAGCAGCACGACGGAGGAGCCTTTCGGCACGTCCGCCGCGGTATCAGCGATGGCCTTGCGCACGTCGGCTGCCAGCGCGCCGAGATCGCGGCCCTGCGGCGTCGCGAAGATCTGGAACATCGGCTGGATGTCGTATTGGGAGACCACCGCGCTCGACACCGTGCGGGTGATGGTGGCGATGCCGCCGAGGATCGGCGGGTTCGGCGTCGACGCGGCGGTGATCGGCAACGCCTCCAGCGCCTGCAGCGAGTTGATCTGGTATTGCGGCGTCTGCATCACGATCGAATAGGACACGCCGTTGTCGGGATTGAGGAAGTAGGTCGGCGCGACCTGGCCGCTGCCTGCAAGATTGACCGTGAGGCTGTTGGTCACGTCGCGCTCGGTCAACCCCACATATTGCGCGCGGGTGCGGTCGACTTCGACATTGAAAGTCGGATTGTTGGGCGACTGCTGGATGCGCGCGTCGGCAATGCCGGGAATGCGGCGCAGCCGCGTCAGCAGCTTGTTGGCATAGGCGTAGTTGGCGTTGGCATCCATGCCGCGAACTTGCAGGTCGATCGGCGCCGGCGCGCCGAAATTGAGGATCTGGCTGACGATGTCGGCGGGCAGGAACGCAAACGTCATGCCCGGAAACGCCCCAGGCAATTCTTCGCGCATCGCCTTGATGTACTCGGCCGTAGGCCGATGACCTTCTTTCAGCTTGATCTGGATGTCGCCGTCCTGCGGTCCGATCACGCCGGTGTTGTTGTAGGTCATGTTGATGCCGGAGATCGGCATGCCGATGTTGTCGGCGAGCGTCTCGATTTCGCCCGACGGAATGATCCGGCGGATCGCCTTCTGCACGTCGGCAAACTGGCCGGCGCTCTCCTCGATGCGGGTGCCGACCTGGGTGCGCACATGCATCAGGATCGAGCCGGTGTCGACCGCGGGAAAGAAGTTGCGGCCGATATAGGGCACCAGCAGGAACGACGTGGCGATGAAGCCGAGAAAGCAGACCACGAAGACGGCGCGCGCATGGATGGCGAGCGTCAGCAGGTCACGATAGCGGGCGCGCACGCGCTCGAAGCCTGCCTCGAACCGGCGCTGGAACCAGGCAAAAGGATTGCGGGTCGGCGGCGGACCGCCCTCATGATGCTCGTGCTGGCGCAGCAGATATTTGGCCATGGTCGGCACCAGCGTGCGCGACAGGATGAACGACCACAACATCGCGAACATCACGGCAAGCGCCATCGGCACGAACAGGAAGCGCGCCACGCCGGTCAGGAAGAACATCGGCACGAACACGATGCAGATGCAGAGCAGCGAGACGAAGGCCGGCACCACGATCTGGTTGGCGCCGTCCATGATCGCGGCCTCGACCGGCTTGCCCTGCTCCAGATGCCAGTTGATGTTCTCGATCGTCACCGTCGCCTCGTCGACGAGGATGCCGACGGCGAGCGCGAGGCCGCCCAGCGTCATGATGTTGAGGGTCTCGCCGAACGCCCACAGCATCATGATGGCGCCGAACACTGACAACGGGATCGACACCGCGATGATCAGGGTCGAGCGCCAGCTGCCGAGGAACAGCAGGATCATCACGCTGGTGAGCAATGCGGCGATCACGCCTTCGAACACGACGCCGGTCACCGCGCTGCGCACGAACACGCCCTGGTCACCGATGAAGTCGATCTTGAGCGCGTCGGGAAGGGAGTCGCGGACTTCGCCCACCTTCTGCCTGATGCCGGCGATGATATCGAGCGTCGAGATGAAGCCCGCTTTGAGCACCATCATCAGCACCGAACGGTTGCCGTTGACGTGGACGATATTGGTCTGCGGCGGATTGCCGTCGCGAACGCTGGCGACGTCGCGGACGTAGACCATCGCGCCGTTGACCGCCTTGATCGGGAGATCGCCGAGCTCGTCCATCTTCAGCGGCGAGTTGTTGAGCTGGAGGTTGTATTCGAACTGCCCGATCTTCTGGGTGCCGACCGGCGTGATCAGGTTCTGCGCGGCGAGCGCATTCGCCACGTCCTGGCCCGATAAGCCACGCGATTGCAGCGCGGTCGGATCGATGTCGATCTGCACCTGGCGCTGCTTGCCGCCATAGGGGTACGGGATCGCGGCGCCCGGCACGGTGATCAGCGGCGTGCGCAGCTGGTTGATGCCGATGTCGGCGAGATTTTGCTCGGTCAGCCCCTCGCCCGACAGCGCGACCTGGATGATCGGCACGGTGGAGGCGTTGTAGTTCAGGATCAGCGGCGGCGTGGCGCCCGGCGGCATCGCCTTGATCAGGGTCTGCGAGATCGCGGTGACCTGCGCGTTGGCGGTGCGGATGTCGACATTGGGCTGGAAGAAGATCTTGACGATGCCGACGCCGTTGTAGGAGTTGGCGACGATATGCTCGATGTCGTTGACCGTGGTGGTCAGCGCGCGCTCGAACGGGGTGACCATCCGTCCCGACATCTGGTCCGGCGGCAGCCCGGTGTATTGCCAGACCACGCCGATCACGGGGATGCGGATGTCGGGAAAGATGTCGGTCGGCGTGCGCAGCGCCGCGAGCGGGCCGGCGATCAGGATCACCAGCGCCAGCACGACAAAGGTGTACGGCCGGCTCAGCGCAATGCGGACCAGTGCGACCATGAAAAAGGCATTCCCCAAGCGGCCAAACCAACCATCCGGTTGGAGGGCCGTCCGCGCCCGATTTAGCGGAATTGAGGCCCTGAGCCAACGGCAGCAAACCCCGTTAACCTTCAATTCCGCGCACAAGGGCGTGACGGCTGGGCGACCTGAGAAACAGCCGTTTCCCGCTTAATGTGCGGGCGCAACCACCGCAGCAGCCGCAGGCTTTGGGGCAACCTTCTTGTGGACCATGCTGAACACGACAGGCACGAAAATCAGTGTCGCGATGGTCGCGAAGATCAGTCCGCCGATCACCGCACGGCCGAGCGGCGCGTTCTGCTCGCCGCCCTCGCCTAACCCCAGCGCCATCGGCGCCATGCCGATGATCATGGCGAGCGCCGTCATCAGCACGGGACGAAAGCGGACGAATCCGGCGTCCAGCGCCGCAACGATGGGATCGCCGACCTCCTCATAGCGCTCGCGGGCGAACGAGATCACCAGCACGCTGTTGGCGGTGGCCACGCCCATGCACATGATGGCGCCGGTCAGGGCCGGCACCGAGAGCGTGGTTTGCGTGGTGAACAGCATCCAGACGATGCCGGCGAGCGCGGCCGGCAGCGCACTGATGATCACGAACGGATCGGACCACGACTGGAAGTTCACGACGATCAGAAGATAGATCAGGACCGCGGCGGCGAGCAGGCCGAACAGCAGCCCGGAGAACGCCGAGTTCATGGTCTGCACCTGCCCGAGCAGCACGACGGAGGAGCCCTTCGGCACGTCCTTTGCAGTCTCCGCCAGCAGTGCCCGTACGTCGGCCGCGACCGCGCCGAGATCGCGATCCTGTGGCGTGGCGAAAATCTGCACCATCGACTGGATGTCGTATTGCGACACCACCGCGCTCGAGGTGGTGCGGGTGATGTTGGCGATGCCGCCGAGGATCGGCGATTGCGGATTGCCGGTTGCGGTCAGCGGCAGCGCCTGCAAGGCCTGCAACGAGTTGATCTGGTATTGCGGCGTCTGCATCACGATCGAATAGGACACGCCGTTATCGGGGTTGAGATAATAGGTCGGCGCGACCTGGCCCGAGCCCGCGAGATTGACCACCAGGCTGTTGGTGACGTCGCGCTCGGTCAGGCCCACATATTGCGCGCGGGTGCGGTCGACGTCGATGTTGAAGGTCGGATTGCTCGGCGATTGCTGGATGCGCGCGTCCGCGACGCCGGGAATCCGGCGGATGCGGCTCAGGAGGTTGCTGGCATAGGCGAAGTTCGCATCGAGGCTGGCCCCGCGGATCTGCAGGTCGATCGGCGCCGGCGCACCGAAATTCAGGATCTGGCTGACGATGTCGGCCGGGAGGAATGCGAAAGTCATGCCCGGAAAAGCCTGCGGCAACTTCTCACGCATCAGTCGAACATAGTCGGCGGTCGGCCGATGACCTTCCTTCAGCTTGATCTGGATGTCGCCGTCCTGCGGGCCGATCACGCCGGTGTTGTTGTAGGTCATGTTGATGCCGGAAATCGGCATGCCGATGTTGTCGGTCAGCGTATCGATCTCCTGCGGCGGAACGATCTTGCGGATGGTCTTCTGCACCTCCGCGAACTGGTTCGCGCTCTCCTCGACGCGGGTGCCGACCTGGGTGCGCACATGCAGGAGAATGTTGCCGGCATCGACCGCGGGGAAGAAATTACGACCGAGGAACGGCACCAGCAGGAACGACACCGCAACGAAAGCGAGAAAGCCCGTGACGAACACGCCGCGGCGGCCGAGCGCCATCGACAGCATGTCGCGATAGAACCGGCGGAAGCGTTCGAACCTCGCCTCGAAGGCGCGCTGGAAGCTGACCAGCGGATTGCGCGAGGCCGGCGGCTCGCCGTCGTGATGGGTGTGCGGCTTCAGGAGATAATTCGCCATGGTCGGCACCAGCGTGCGCGACAGGATGAACGACCAGGTCATCGCGAACATCACGGCGAGCGCCATCGGCACGAACAGGAAGCGGGCGACGCCGGTCAGGAAGAACATCGGCACGAACACGATGCAGATGCAGAGCAGCGAGACGAAGGCCGGCGTCACGATCTGATTGGCGCCGTCGAGGATCGACTGCGTCACCGGCTTGCCCTGCTCCAGATGGTAGTTGATGTTCTCGATGGTCACGGTGGCGTCGTCGACGAGGATGCCGACCGCCAGCGCCAGGCCACCCAGCGTCATGATGTTGAGCGTCTCGCCGACCGCCGACAGCATGATGATGGCGCCGAGGATCGACAGCGGAATCGACACCGCGATGATCACGGTCGAGCGCCAGCTGCCGAGGAACAGCAGGATCATCAGGCTGGTGAGACAGGCCGCGATCATGCCCTCATTGGCGACGCCGGAGATCGCGCTGCGCACGAACACGCTCTGGTCGCCGACAAAGCCGATCTTCAATCCGTCCGGCATCTGGTTTCCGACGTCGATCACCTTCTGCTTGATGCCGGCGATGATATCGAGCGTCGAGATCGCGCCGGCCTTCAGCACCATCATCAGGACCGAGCGGTTGCCGTCGACATGGACGATGTTGGTCTGCGGCGGATTGCCGTCGCGCACGCTGGCGACGTCGCGGACATAGACCATGGCGCCGTTGACGGTCTTGATCGGCAGATCGCCGAGCTCGTCGATCTTGAGCGGCGAATTGTTGAGCTGGATGTTGTATTCGAACTGCCCGATCTTCTGGGTGCCGACCGGCGTGATGAGGTTTTGCGCGGCGAGCGTATTGGCGACGTCCTGGCCTGAGAGGCCGCGGGCCTGCAGCGCGGCCGAGTTGAGGTCGATCTGGATCTGGCGCTGCTTGCCGCCATAGGGATAGGGGATCGCCGCGCCGGGCACGGTGATCAGCGGCGTGCGCAGCTGGTTGATGCCGATGTCGGCGAGGTTCTGTTCGGTCAGCCCCTCGCCCGACAGCGCGACCTGGATGATCGGCACGGTGGAGGCATTGTAGTTCAGGATCAGCGGCGGCGTCGAACCGGGCGGAAGCTGCTTGATCATGGTCTGCGAGATCGCAGTGACCTGCGCATTCGCAGTGCGGATGTCGACGTTGGGCTGGAAGAAGATCTTGATGATGCCGAAACCGTTATAGGAATTGGCGACGATGTGCTCGATGTCGTTGACGGTCGTCGTCAACGCGCGCTCGAACGGCGTGGTGATGCGGCCGGCCATCTGGTCCGGCGGCAGCCCGGTATATTGCCAGACCACGCCGATCACGGGGATGCGGATGTCGGGAAAGATGTCGGTCGGCGTGCGCAGCGCCGCCAGCGGTCCGAGCAAAAGCAGCAACAGCGCGAGCACGACGAAAGTATAGGGCCGGCTTAGCGCAATGCGGACCAGTGCAATCATGGCATTCCCAGCGGCGGCGGACGCGCGCGCCGTGAATGCTGTTTAGCCGACCCGCGGCCGATGAGCTAACGGCGGAGCGCAGGGCCGCTTGTCAGTTCCGCGATAGCTGGCGGTTCCTTTGTCAACGCATCAGGTCGAGCGCGTCGGAGAAGAACTCCGGCCCGCCGAAATTGCCGGACTTCAGCGCGATCAGCATGTCGCCTTGCTTCGCGCCGACCGCGCGCAGCACCGGCACGCCGGCGGCGATTTCGGGGCCGACCAGAAAGCCGGGAATTCCCAGTCGGTCGACCACCGCACCCGAGGTCTCCCCGCCCGCGACCACCAGCCGGCGTACGCCGGCGCCGACCAGGCCTTCGGCGATGTCGGCCATCGCCTGCTCGATGGCGTGGCCGGCGGCGTCGCGGCCATGGCGACCCTGAAGGGCTGCGACCTGATCGGGCGTCGCACTGCTGGCGATCAGGACCGGATGGCTGCCGAGCCGCTCGCGCGCCCAGGCGAGCGCGCGGCGGACCTCGTCCTTGCCCTTGATGACTTGATCCGGATCGAGATGCAGGACCGGCATGGCCTTCTCGGCGCTGGCGATCTGTCCGAGCGTGGCCTGCGAGCAGCTTCCTGCGAGACAGGCTGCGGGACCACCAACCGGCTTCTCATTGATCGTGCTCGCAGCGCTCTGCCCGGATGCGCCGGCCAGCGCACGCGCCAGCCCAAGCCCGATGCCGGAGGCGCCGACCGAAAGGCGATGCCCTACCGCGACCTTGCCGATGGTTTCGAGATCAGAATCGAACACCGCATCGATGATGGCGGCGCCGACGCCCTGACTGGCGAGATCAGCAAGACGCGCGCGCACCGCGTCCGCGCCGCGCGACAGCGTGGCGAGTTCAATCAGCCCGATTTTGGTCTTGCTCTGCCGCGCCAGCACCCGCACCAGATTGGAATCGTGCATCGGGTTGAGCGGATGATCCTTCAGCGGGCTCTCGTTCAGCGGCACGGCGCCGACGAACAGATTGCCCTTGTAGACGGTGCGGCCGGTCTCGGGGAAAGCCGGCGTCACCAGCACGATGGCGTCGCCGACTAGCCGCACGGAGCGCGTCGGTGACCGGGCCGATATTGCCCCTGTCGGTGGAGTCGAAGGTCGAGCAGATCTTGAACAGCACATGATCGGCGCCGCGGCCGCGCATCCATTTCTCGGCGGCGAGCGAACGTTCGACCGCGACACCAGCCTCGATCGAACGGCTCTTCAGCGACACCACGACCGCATCGACCTCAGGCAACCTGAGATCGTCCGCCGGCACGCCGATGGTTTGCACGGTGCGCAGGCCTGCGCGCGTCAGCGTGTTGGCGAGATCGGAGGCGCCGGTGTAGTCGTCGGCGATGCAGCCGAGCTTCAGCGTCACGGCTTCTTCCCCGCATATGTCTTGAACCAGCCGAGACCGTCGGTGGTTTTGCCGCGCGGGTTGTACTCGCAGCCGACAAAGCCGGTGTAGCCGAGCCGGTCGATCTCCTCGAACACGAACGGATAATTCAATTCCTCGCCGTCAGGCTCGTTGCGCGAGGGAATGCTGGCGATCTGCATGTGCCCGATGATCGGAAACATTTCACGCAGGTGCATCGTCACATCGCCATGGATGATCTGGCAGTGATAGATGTCGAATTGCAGCTTCAGGTTCGGGATTTTCAATTCGCGGATCAGGTCGCGCGCGAAGAAAAAATCGTTGAGGAAGTAGCCGGGCACGTTGCGCGCGTTGATCGGCTCGATCACGACGTCGAGCCCGTGCGGCGCGAAAAACTCGGCGGCGGCCGCGACCGACTTGGTGAAAGCTTCGACGGCCTTCCGATCATCCCGGCTGGCGATCCCCGCCATCAAATGCACGCGCTTGACGCCCGTCGCCTGCGCATAAGGCAACGCGGTCTTGAAGCTCCGCTGCATATCGGCAAAACGAGCGGGCAGCGCGGCAAAGCCCTTTTCGCCCGCGGCCCAGTCGCCGGGCGGCAGATTGAACAACGCTTGCGTCAACCCGTTGCCGTGCAGTCGCTTGCCGACCTCTTCCGCCGGATGCTCATAGGGAAACAGGAACTCGACGGCGGTGAAGCCGGCCTTCGCCGCGGCCTCGAAGCGGTCGAGGAACGGCACCTCGTTGAACATCATCGACAGGTTGGCGGCGAAACGGGGCATGTTGTGTCCTCTGGGTTTTACTTTGGCTCGCCCGGCATTTTGACGCCGCTGATGCGCGCATAGAGCCGCGCCACCGAGGCGTCGTCGTCGCGGCCCATGCCGCTCCCTGCTGCCGCCAGGAACATCTGCAGCGCGGCGGCGGCGACCGGCGCCGGAAACCGCGCTGATCGAGCCATGTCCTGAACGATGCCGAGGTCTTTCACGAAAATTTCCACGGCGCTACGCGGCCGGTAGTCGCCGTCGAGCACCTGCTTCATGCGGTTCTCGAACATCCAGGAATTGCCGGCAGACGCGGTGATGACCTCATAGACCTTGCGCAAATCGAGGCCTTGTCGGGCGGCAAACGCCATTGCCTCCGACGCCGCGACGATGTGCACGCCGGCGAGCAGCTGGTTGACCATCTTGAAGGCGGCGCCCTGGCCGGGCTCATCGCCAAGCTCGTAGAGTTTTGCCGCCATCGCGTCCAGCGCGGGCCGCGCCTTGGCAAAAGCCGCCGCGCTGCCGGAAGCCAGGATGGTCAATTCGCCCTCCGCCGCGCGTTGCGCGCCGCCGGAGATCGGCGCATCCAGATAATGCCGGCCGGTCGGTTCCAATTGTTTTGCCAGCCGCCGCGCCACATCAGGGTCCATGGTCGCCGAAGAAACAAATACCGCGTCCTTCCGAAGCGTCTCGGCGACACCGGCCTTGCCGAACAGGATGGTCTCGGTCTGCGCGGCATTGAGGACAACAGAGATGACGATGTCGGCTCCCTCAGCGGCCTCGGCGGGCGTCGCCGCGCCCTTGCCGCCGTCCTTCACGAAGCGCGCGACCGCGTCGGCTGCCACGTCGCAGCCGGTGACCTCATAGCCTTTGCGCCGGAGCGAGGTCGCCATGCCATAACCCATCGAGCCGAGCCCGATGACGGCCATTGTCGGTTTTGCGATGTCGGCCATGCGGCGTTCCTGTTCCCTGTTAGCCATTTTGTCGCCTTGCCTATCACGGCTTGGCCGCGCTGCCAAAGCGTGAGACAAGCGGGCTGCTATGAACCAAGCGAAACTCCGCGAGGACATCTGCCGGCTCGGCCGCTCGCTGTTCGAGCGCGGGCTGACGCCGGGCTCGTCAGGCAACATCAGCGTCAAGCTCGACGACGGCGGCTATATCGTGACGCCGACAAATGCCTCGCTTGGTTTCCTCGATCCGGCGAAACTCTCGCGGTTGTCGGCCGACGGCAAGCTGGTATCGGGTGACGCGCCGACCAAGGAAGTGCCGCTCCACAGCGCGCTGTATCAGACGCGGCAGACGGCGCGCGCGGTGGTACACCTGCACTCGACCCATTCGGTGGCGCTCTCGATGTTGCCGGAGATCGATCCGCGCGCCGCGCTGCCGCCGATGACGGCGTATTATGTGATGAAATGCGGCGCGACTGCGCTGGTGCCGTATTATCGCCCGGGCGATCCCGCGGTTGCCGATGCGATCAAGGGACTGGCGGGGAAATATTCATCGGTGCTGCTCGCCAATCACGGGCCGGTCGTGTCGGGAGACACGCTGGAGGCGGCAGTGTTCGCGATGGAGGAACTGGAGGAGACCGCGAAGTTGTATCTGCTGCTGCGCGGGCTCAATCCGCGGTTTCTGTCGCCGGCGCAGGTCGCGGATCTCGTGAAGGTGTTCGGGGTGGAGTTGCCGGAGCACCACTAGCTCTCGTCATGGCCGGGCTTGTCCCGGCCATCCACGTCTTCCTTTGCGCGGAGCCAAAGACGTGGATGCCCGGCTCAAGGCCGGGCATGACGAGTCCTCAATAGGCGGGTACGGCTCTCGGCTAGACCGACACCTGCGGCCGATAGAACCGCTCATACATCTCGTTCGCTTCCTCGAACCGGCGAACCGCCTTCTTGCCGTCCATCGGGCCTTCCATCAGCGTCTCGGCATCCCATTCGCTGCGGTGCGCGGCAAAGAAATCTCCGCCATAGATGTGAACGGCGCCGGTCAACCGCGGGATCGGATTCGTCACGGAATGGATGATGTTGTGGCCGAGCGGCTCTGCGTCACCGACGGAGAGTGCTCGCGCGCCCGCAGCTTCGATGCGGCCGCTGCCATCGGGCAGGCGGCGCCAGAACACATTATCCTCGCGGCCCGTATAAATGCCGATCACCGCCCACATGTGATGGTTATGAGGCATGACCGTCATCATCGGCCCCCAGATCACGTTGATGATCGTGAGATCAGGCGCGTGGTAGAGCTTCTGGATTTCGGGGCGCTTGGGCTCGCCCAGCGTCTTGAGGATGCCGGTGGGATCGGCAACGGCGCGGGCGAGCACCTCGCGCACCGATTTGTGGGACAAGTCTGCCTTGAGCGCCGCGCGGCAATCGGCGGTGAATTGCCCGAGATCGAACATGTGGGACGCTCCCTTCAGCAAGAGTTTCACGACAAGTCTACAACACCGCCAACTCTCTGTTCTGCAAATCCGTGATCAGCATCAACCCCGGCGCATGCGTGATCGCGAACGGGATTTTCGCCGCCGATATCACCGATTGCGGCGTGACGCCGCAGGCCCAGAACACCGGGATCTCGTCGGCGGCAATCGGCACGGGATCGCCATAGTCGGGCTTGTCGATGTCGGCGATCCCGATCGAATGCGGCAAGCCGAGATGCACGGGCGCGCCGTGCACGCTGGGAAAACGCGAGGTGATCTGCACCGCCCGGATCGCCTGCGCCGGCTTGAGTGGGCGCATCGACACCACCATCGGCCCCGCGAACGGACCCGCCGGGCTGCAGGCGATATTGGTGCGGTACATCGGCACGCGCACCCGCTGCTCGACATGGCGCAGCGGAATGCCTTCGGCCATCAGCGCCTCTTCGAACGAGAACGAGCAGCCGAGCACGAAGGCGACGAGATCGTCGCGCCAATGCGCGATAACGTCGGTCGGGCTCGTCCACGACTTCGCCGTCGCGCCAGACGCGGTAGCGCGGCACGTCGGTGCGGATGTCGAGATCGGCGCCGAGCGAAGGGATCATGGGATTGCCGACATCGGACATGCCGATGATCGGGCACGGTTTGGATTGAGCTGGCAGAAGCGATGAAAGGCGGAGGCGAACTCTTCCGGCAGGACGACGAGGTTGCCCTGCACATAGCCGTTGGCGACGCCCGAGGTCGTCTCCGCCAGGCCGGCGCGATAGTCGAGCCGCGCCTGATGGCTCGGCAGGATTGCCTGCCCCTGCTCTTTCCCGCTCAGACCGACATTCATCTGACCGCTCCATGCCTCGACAGACAATACACTATGATTCTACCATGGCCGCCCGTTCTACGCACCACCGCAATTCCGGACGCCTGAATGACCAGAAACGCATCCAACCTGCAGATCGATTCCGCCCGGCTGTGGGGGACCATCCATGAAACCGCGAAATTCGGCCTCACCCCGAAGGGCGGCGTGCGGCGGCTGACCTTGGGGCCCGAGGACAAGCAGGTGCGCGACTGGTTCCGGAAAGCCTGCGAGGCGGCGGGGCTGGAGGTGCATGTCGACGGGTTAGGGTCGATGTTCGGCGTGCGCAAGGGACGCAACAATGCGAAACCGCCGGTGGGTCTCGGCTCGCATCTCGATACCCAGCCGACCGGCGGCAAGTTCGACGGCGTGCTCGGCACGCTCGCAGCCCTCGAAGTGGTACGCACGCTCAACGATGCCGGCATCGAGACCGAAGTGCCGCTCTGCATCTGCAACTGGACCAATGAGGAAGGCTCGCGCTTTGCGCCGGCGACCATGGCGTCTGCGGCTTACGCCGGCGAATACACCACCGACAACATCCTCGCGCGCAAGGACGCGACCGGCATGACCGTCGGCGAAGCGCTCGACGGCATCGGCTATCGCGGCAGCGAGCCCGTGGGCCAACGCAAGTTCGGCGCCTTCGTCGAGCTGCATATCGAGCAGGGCCCGCTGCTGGAAGCCGAGAACAAGACCATCGGCGTGGTCGACCGCGGCCAGGGCATCATCTGGTACGACGGCAAGATTGTCGGCTTCGAGAGCCATGCCGGCACCACGCCGATGCCGCTGCGCCGCGACGCGCTGGCAACGCTGTCGGAGATCGTGCTCGCGGTCGAAAGCATCGCCAGGAAACACGGCCCGCATGCGGTCGGCACGGTCGGCGAGGCCGTGATCGCGGCGCCCTCGCGCAATGTCATTCCCGGCGAGATCGCGTTCACCGTCGATGTGAGAAGCCCGGAATCGAAGACGCTCGACGCGATCGACGCTGATTTGCGCGCGGCCATCGCCGAGATCGCTCCGCGGCGCAAGGCGCAGATCGAATCTGACAGCGATCTGGCGAAAACCGCCGACGGTGTTTGATCCGAAGCTGGTCGATGCGGTCGAGGCGTCGGCGAAAATGCTCGGCTACAGTCATCGCCGCATCACGTCGGGCGCCGGCCACGATGCCTGCAATCTCGCGACTGTCATTCCGGCGGCGATGGTGTTCGTGCCTTGCAAGGACGGCGTCAGCCACAACGAGCTGGAAGACGCGACGCAACTCGACTGCGCCGCCGGCGGCAATGTGCTGCTGCACACGGTGCTGGCCCTGGCCGGCGTCGCGTCGTAACGACAAGAAAAAGGGAGGCTTTCGTGCGCGGAGTATTCGTCGACGCCAATGATTCACTCGCGGAGATTTTCGAGCGCCAGCGCAGGGACGGCGACCCGCCGATGAAGGTCCATCTCGACCCCGATATCAAGGCGGATGCCTGGCCGGCGCTGCTCGGCGGCGCCGAGATCGGCGTGGTCGATCACACCGCATTGCCGACCGATGTGGCGAAGCAATGCAAGGGGCTGAAGCACGTCGTGTTCCTCGGCACCGGCGCGCGCAGCTACATGAACCCCGAAGAGCTCGCCGAGCTCGGCATCGAGGTGCATCTCATCAAAGGCTATGGCGACACGGCGGTGGCCGAATGCGCCATCGCGCTGATGTGGGCCTCGGTGCGCACGCTCGCCGAGATGGACCGCGAGATGCGCGCCGGCAACTGGCTGCGCGAGGCCGGCATGCAACTGACCGGCAAGACGCTCGGACTGATCGGCTTCGGCGGGATTGCGGCCGAGGTCGCACGTATCGCCTCAGGGTCCGGCATGAAGGTGATCGCCTGGAACCGGACGCCGAAGAAAGCCGCGGGCATCGAGTTCGTCTCGCTCGAGAAGCTGCTCGCCGACAGCCACGTGATCTCAATTCATCTGCTGCTCAACGACGAGACTCGCGGTTTTCTCACACGCGAGAAGATCGCAGCGATGCGCAAGGGCGTGATTTTGGTCAACACCGCGCGTGGCGCCATCGTTGACGAGGCCGCGATGATCGACGCACTGAAGACGGGCCATATCCGGCATGCCGGGCTCGACGTCTACAACATCGAGCCGCTGCCGAAAGATCATCCGCTGACGAAGATTTCGAACGTGACGCTGTCGGCGCATTCGGCGTTCCGCACGCCGGAGGCGAGCGAGAATCTGATCCGTGCGGCGTGGGAGCATTGCCGGAGGATTGTGAAGGGCTAGGCCAAACGCCGCTTGCTCGATGTACCCTCTCCCCCTGTGGGAGAGGGTGGTCTCGAGCGAAGCGAGAAACCGGGTGAGGGGTTCGTCTCCACGAAAAAAGGACCCCTCACCCGGCTCGAATCTCGCTTCGCTCAATTCTCGCCACCCTCTCCCACAAGGGGCCTGTTGCGTTATTGCGCAGTTAAGGCGAGAGGGTGGCTTTGTTTAGCCGTTGCTGTCGGCTTAGGCTATTGGCTGATCAATCGCTGAGGTTCGTCGTTTGAGGATCAGGCGGTAATCGCAGCCCAGCGTCTCAGGTTGAAGGCGATGGCGGCGAGCAGGACCTGGCGCTGGCCTTGGTCAGGCCGACGTAGCGGATGCGGGTCAGCCGCATGCGGTTCATTCGAGGGTGGCGAAGGTGGTCTCCACGGCGGCTCTGCGCCGGGCGATGAGGCGGTTGTAGCGTTTGAGCCTGGCCGGCAGCTCCGGATGATGCTTGTTGGGCCGCCGCATCAGGCGGGCCTTCATGCCCTCGGCCTTCAGCCGCCTCGCGGGCGTGGGTATGGTAGGCCGCATCCGCCCAGACCGCCGCTTCGTCGCCGCGGATCAAGTCGTCGGCCGGTGTGGTGTCATTGACGTTGGCGGGCGTGGTGATCACTGAGCGGATCAGGCCCGAGCCCTCGTCGACGCCGACGTGGGCCTTGTAGCCGAAGGTCAAGCCCGCCTTGCCTTGAGCGCCTGGCGAAGCTGGCGTCGGGATCCTTCGAGGGCTGATCGCCCTTCGATGGCGGTCGACGCTCGCCTCGATCAGCGTCGCGTCCAGCATGGTCCCGCGCTTGAGGATCACGCCGGCCTTCTCCAGCTGCCGGTCGAGCTCGCCGAACAGCTTCTCCATAAGCCCTTCGGCGATCAGCCGGTTGCGGAAGCGGTTCAGCACCGTGTGGTCGGGCGTCCCTTCCTCCAGGCTCAGCCCCACGAAGCGGCGGAACGACAGCCGGTCGTCCAGCGCTTCCTCCAACTCCCGCTCCGACAGCCCGTAGAGCGACGCCAACAGCACCGCCCTCAACAGCACCAGCGCCGGATAGCCCGGCCGCCCCGGCCTCGCCTCGTCGCGCAAATGCCCCACCAGCTTCTCGAACCGGTACCACTTCACCAACGCCCGCCAGCCGGTCCAGCTGCCGCATTGGCGCCAGATCCCTTCGGCATCAAGGCTTCCACAAAACTCGGCGCGTCTGCTTCACTGGGCATTGTCTTCTCCGAAACATGATTAAAAAAAACAAACGAGATAAATCACTGGTCTTCGTGGGAAGGAGGACAGATCAATCCACCATCTCCGCGACCGCCTTGCCGCAGGCGCCCGTGTCGGCGTTGCCGCCGAGATCCTTCGTGCGCAGCGTGCGTTCGCCGAGCGTGCGCTCGATCGCACCGACGATGGCCTCGGCGGCCTGCTTCTCGCCGAGATGCTCCAGCATCATCGCGCCCGACCAGATCATGCCGATCGGATTGGCGATGCCCTGCCCCGCGATATCGGGCGCCGAGCCGTGCACCGGCTCGAACACGCTCGGAAAATTTCCTTCCGGATTGATGTTGCCCGACGGCGCAATGCCGATGGTGCCGGTGCAGGCCGGCCCGAGGTCCGACAAAATATCGCCGAACAGGTTCGAGCCGACCACGACGTCGAACCAGTCCGGATGCAGCACGAAGTTCGCAGTGAGAATGTCGATGTGGTACTTGTCCCACTTCACTTTCGGGAACTGCTTCGCCATCGCCTCCACGCGCTCGTCCCAATAGGGCATGGTGATGGAGATGCCGTTGGACTTGGTCGCCGAGGTCAAATGTTTCTTCGGCCGCGACTGCGCCAGCTCGAACGCGAATTTCAGGATGCGGTCGACGCCGATGCGGGTCATCACCGTCTGCTGCGTCACGAATTCGCGGTCGGTGTCCGGGAACATGCGGCCGCCGACGGAGGAATATTCGCCCTCGGTGTTCTCGCGCACCACCCAGAAATCGATGTCGCCGGGCTTGCGGTTGGCGAGCGGCGACGGCACGCCCGGCATCAGCCGCACCGGGCGCAAATTCACATATTGATCGAACTCCCTGCGGAACTTGATCAGCGAGCCCCACAGCGAGATGTGATCCGGGATCTTCGCGGGCCAGCCGACCGCGCCGAAATAGATCGCGTCGTGCTTGCCGATTTTGTCTTTCCAGTCGTCCGGCATCATCTGGCCGTGCTTCTCGTAATAGTCGTAGGAGGCGAAGTCGAAATGATCGAAAGTCAGGCCGACGCCGTGCTTCTTCGCCGCCGCCTCGATGACGCGCAGGCCCTCCGGCATCACTTCCTTGCCGATGCCGTCGCCGGGAATGACCGCGATGCGATATTGTTTCTTGCTCATCGAGAACGTCCTTGTGATCCGACGCGCCTGTTCCGGCGCTTGCTTCGTCGCCCTGCAATGAACCAAACTTCGCCGCGAAGCAACGCTGCAATGCAGTGTTGACCGCCCCGATGCCTCCCGCCTAACTTCTCGGCTTCCCGCCTTTCTCCAGCCAGCGAGTATTCCCATGGACCTGCATCTGCGCGGCAAGCGCGTTCTCATCACCGGCGCGTCAAAGGGCATCGGCGCCGCCGCCGCCGAAGCCTTTGCCGAGGAAGGCTGCCATCTGCGGCTCGCGGCGCGCTCCGGCGACGCGCTGAAGGCGCTGGCCGAGCGCTTGCGCTCGGCGCACCAGATCGACGCGACCGCGCATGTCGTCGACCTGCGCAAAAGCGAGGACATCCAGCGGCTGGTGAAGGACGCCTCCGACATCGACATCCTCGTCAACAATGCCGGCGACATTCCCGGCGGCTCGATCGACAAGATCGACGAGCCGACCTGGCGCCATGCCTGGGAGCTGAAGGTGTTCGGCTACATCAACCTGACGCGCGCGATCTACGCCCAGATGAAGGCGCGCGGCGGCGGGGTGATCGTCAACGACATCGGCGCGGCCGGCGAGAAATTCGACGCCAACTATATCTGCGGCAGCGCCGGCAATGCGGCGCTGATGGCTTTTACCCGCGCGCTGGGTGGCAAGAGCCTTGCCGACAACATCCGCGTGGTCGGCATCAATCCGGGCCCGGTCGGTACCGACCGCCATGTCACCTTGCTCAAGACCCGCGCCAAACATCAGTTCGGCGACGAGAACCGTTACAAGGAATTCCAGAAGGGCATGCCGCGCGGCCGGCCCGCGCATGCGCGCGAGATCGGCGACCTGATGGCGTTCCTCGCCTCGGAGCGGTCGGGCTACACGTCGGGCGTGATCTTCACGGTCGATGGGGGAATTGCGGCGGGATGGGGGTAGAGGCGCGAAGGTTCACCTCCCCTTGCAAGGGGAGGTCGGTTCGCGCGGCGAAGCCGACGAACCGGGAGGGGATCAAGTGATGACCCCCTCCCCAACCCTCCCCTTTCAGGGGGAGGGCGTCGCAGTACGCAGCCGGCAATAGCGCGTGCACGACGATCAACCCGTCCTCGCAAACAGCTGCCGGATCAGCGTCGTGATCCGGCCCATCGGCGAGGCCATTTCGTTCATGATCGAGAAGTGATCGGCGCCGGGAATTTCCTCATAGGTCACCGGCAGGCCGTGCTTCGCGCGATGGCCGGCAAAGTCCGCGGTCTGCTTGCGCAGCAGCGGCAGCTCGGCCGAACCCACCACCAGCGACAGCGGCTTCATCGGGCCGCCGCTCTGCATCATCGGCGAATTCCTGCGCGACATCGCCTTCATCAAGCCCGAGCTTGACGTTGAGATAGGAGTGACGGATCGGCTCGAGATCGTAGATTCCCGATATCGCCATGCCGGCTTTCACATAGGGATGCGACAGCGCCATCGACGTCAGGTGCCCGCCCGCCGACCAGCCCGACACCACGAGGCCCTTGCCGTCGCCGCCGAGCGCGGGCAATTCGCGGATGAGGAAATCGATGCCGGCATGGATCTCGGCGACGATCGCATCGAGCGTCGCATCGGGCGCGAGCGTGTAGCCGATCAGCGCGACATTGATGCCGTAGCCGAGCGGGCCTTCGGCAAACATCGTAAAATTCTCCTTCGCCCGGTTCTGCCAGTAGCCGCCGTGGATGAACAGCAAGGTCGGCGCATCGTCATGCACCTTGAGAAAGTCGATGCGGTTGCGCTCACGCGGGCCGTAGCGGAGATCGAGATGGTCGGGGTGCCGCTTGCGCAAGTCGGCCGACTGCCGCTCCCAGCCCGCCACGATCTCGCCGCTGCCAGCCACCGCCTCGCCATTGTTGAGCCCGCGGTCGAGCTCGGCCCGGCTCAATTTGCGCCAGTCCAGCGCGTCAAACGGCGTCGTCATGCCAACCCCCTTGATCCCTCGCGTTGCCACCGCGGCGCGAAATGTTCTAGAGCATTAGCCAAGAACAAAATACCGACGGGGGATATTCCATTGGCTGGCCAGGAACTGGTGCGGGAGACCGCCAACGCGGTCGTCAGCAAGCTCAAGAAGGGCGACATCACGCCGCTCGACCTGCTCGATGTGCTGGAAAAGCGCATCGGCGAGGTCGATGGCGCGGTCAATGCCTTGCCGACGCTGTGCTTCGAGCGCGCCCGCGATCACGCCAAGGCGCTGATGCAGAAGAAGCCGGCCGAGCGCGGCCTGCTCGCCGGCCTGCCGATCCCGATCAAGGACCTCACCGATGTGGCCAATGTCAGGACCACGCAGGGCTCGCCGATCTACAAAGACCGCGTGCCCGAGCATTCCGACATCCTGGTCGAGCGGCTCGAGGAAAACGGCGGCGTGGTCTACGCCAAGTCGAACACGCCGGAGTTCGGCGCCGGCGCCAACACTTTCAACGAGGTGTTCGGCGCGACCCGCAATCCCTGGGACACGTCCAAATCCGCGGCCGGCTCCTCCGGCGGCGCCGCCGTCGCGCTCGCAACCGGCATGGCCTGGCTCGCGCACGGCTCCGACATGGGCGGCTCGCTGCGCAACCCCGCGAGCTTCTGCGGCATCGTCGGCCTGCGCCCGAGCATCGGCCGCGTCGCGCACACGCCGCAATTCGCGGTCGACCGCAATCTCGGCGTCCAGGGACCGATGGCGCGCAATGTCGAGGATCTCGCGCTGCTGCTCGACGCCATGAGCGGCGAGCATCCGGGCGATCCGCTGTCGCTGCCGAAGCTTCCGACCTCGTTCCTGTCGGCGGCATGGTCGGGCAAACGGCCGAAGCGCGTCGCCTATTCGCACGATCTCGGCATCACGCCGGTCGATCCGGAAGTTGCGCGGGTCACGCGCCGCGCGGCGGAGCGCTTCGCCGATGCCGGCGCCATCGTCGAGGAAGCACATCCGGATTTTTCCGAGGCGCATGAGAGCTTCCACGTGTTGCGCGCCTTCGACTTCGCGATCAGCAAGGCGGAATTGCTGCGCACCAAACGCGACCTGCTCAAGCCCGAAGTGATCTGGAATATCGAGGAAGGGCTGAAGCTCACCGTCGACCAGTTGCAGCGCGCGCTGGCGCAGCGCACTGCGATGATGGAGCGCGCGCTGGAGTTCTTCAAAACCTACGATTTGCTGCTGTGCCCGGCGACCATCGTGCCGCCCTACGCCATCGAGAACCGCTACGTCGCCGAATGCGACGGCCACAAGTTCGACAACTACGTGCAATGGCTCGGCATCGTCTACGCGATCACGCTGGCCTGCTGTCCTGCGCTGTCGTTGCCCTGCGGCTTCACCGAGTCAGGCCTGCCGGTAGGACTGCAGATCGTCGGCCCGCCGCGCGGCGAGGCGCAACTGCTCGCCGGCGCCAAAGTGCTGGAGGATATTCTGGGCGCTGCGCGGCTCTACGCCGATCGATCCGCGGGCGCCGAAGTCGTAATCCTCATTTCCTGATGGCCGCGTAGCGGCGTCTCGCTTATCATGTATGGCCCGACTGGAGCCCGCGATAAGCGCGGTGACGCGCCGATAGAGGTGCTCCTCAGGATGAGGTCAAGCTCCCACCGCCTCGATCGCCGCCATCAGCGCGGCCCGCGTCTGTTCCACGACATTGTCGATCACCTGCTCGCGCGTGATCTTCGCCGACTGACCCGTCAGCAACCCCTGCTCTGCCAGCATCACGACGCCATGCAGCGCCGCCCAGATCTGCAGCGCGTGTTGCTCGCGCAACAAGCCGACCTTCGGAGCCTCGAAGGATTCCACCAGCAACGCAAAGGTTTCTTGCGCGGCGATGTGAAGCTCGCTGTCGGCGGCCGCGCAGGCCATGGTGCGTGAGGCGAACATCAGCCGGTAGATGCCGGTCCGCTGCAAGCCGAAATCGAGCGCGGCTTGCGCAAAGCGCGACAGTTTCGAGCGCTTCGACGGCTTGTCGATCACCTCCCGCATGATCGCGTTGAATTGCCGGAACGCCTCGGCGGTGACCGCCTGCAACAGTGCCTCGCGGTCGGCAAAATGCCGGTATGGCGCCGGCTGCGAGACACCGAGCTTTTTCGCCAAGGCCTTGATACTGATGGCTTCCGGGCCGCCGCGCTCGGCTTCCGCAACTGCGGCCCGCACCATGGCCTCGCGCAGATCGCCATGGTGGTAGGTGTTGACCGGCTTGCGCTGGAGTTGCGACGGCATCTGTTTGTAACGATCTTTTCGCTTGACGGACGGGCGGCGGCCGAATGTAATAGCCTATAACTTACCGGCGCCTTCAGGAAATTGCCAACAAAATCTCGCGCCGCCATCACCAGGGAACGTAACGCGCGGGCTACCTCGTTCGTGCGAGATGAAGGGAAACAGCTCATGGGAACGCTGAAGATCCGCGTCGACCAGGACAAGTGCCAGGGGCATGCCCGCTGCAAGTCACTGGCGCCCGAATTGTTCGAGCTCGACGAATACGGCAATGCGCATGAGATCGGCGACGGCACGGTGCCCGCGGGTCTCGAAGACAAGGCCTGGCTGGCGCAGACCAACTGCCCGGAAATTGCGATCGAAGTGACCGAGGAATAGGCGCGCACGCGCGCGTTCGCGAACCACCGTGATTGAGCCGAGGGATTGACGCCGATGTCCGACACCGAGAGCTTTCTGCCCGACCATCCGCCGGTCACCGACTGGGTGAACGATTTCGACCACACCGATCCGCGCTGGACGGAAGATCCGTTCCCGATCTGGGAAGAGCTGCGCGCGCACGGGCCGGTCGTGCACACCGAGCGCTTCCTCGGCTGCTACCTGCCGACCACCTATGAAGCGGTGCGCGCGATCGCCAACGACAGCGAGCATTTCTCCTCGCGCCGCATCATCGTGCGCGACATCAGGCCCGAGCAGACCGCCAAGGCGCCGCCGATCACCTCGGACCCGCCCGAGCACAAGCCGGCCAAGCAGGTTCTGCTGCCGCCCTTCACGCCGGACGCGATGAAGAAGCTCGAGCCGCGGGTGCGCGCGATCTGCAACGAGCTGATCGATGAGTTCATCGCCGACGGCAAATGCGATGCTGCCTCGCGCTACACCAAGCACATTCCGGTGCGCGCCATCGCCCACATGCTCGGCATTCCCGAAAAGGACGGCGACCTCTTCATCAAGTGGATCCATGAGATCCTCGAACTCGGCATCAAGAGCCAGGAAACCCTGGTGCGGGCCGCCACCGAGATGGACACCTATTTCGCCGGGCATATCGAGCATCGCAAGACGCATCGGACCGACGATTTGATCTCGACGATGATGAACGCCAGGACCAAGGATGGCCGGCCACTCAGCGACGAGCATGTGCGCGGCTCGCTGCGGCTGCTGCTGATCGCCGGCATCGACACCACCTGGAGCGCAATCGGCGCTTCGCTGTGGCATCTCGCGAGAGTGCCTGCCGATCGCGAGCGGCTGGTGCGCGAGCCCGCGCTGATGCCGTCGGCCGTCGAGGAACTGCTGCGCGCCTACTCACCGGTCACCATGGCGCGCGAGGTGATGAAGGAAACCACCGTCTCTGGCTGCCCGGTCAAGCCGGGCAATATGGTGCTGCTCTCCTTCCCCGCCGCCAACCGCGATCCCGCCATGTTCCCGGAAGCGGACAAGGTGGTGCTCGATCGCAAGGAGAACCGCCATGCCGCCTTCGGGCTCGGCATTCATCGCTGCATCGGCTCCAACCTGGCGCGGATGGAGATGACGGTGGCGCTCGAGGAATGGCTGAAGCGCATTCCGGATTTCCAGCTCGACCCGGCCGGCAAGGTCACGTGGTCCGAAGGCACCGTGCGTGGACCGCGCCAACTTCCAGTGCTATTCGGAAAGACGGCCTGAGTTCAAGAAGGTTAGATGGCGGGCCGACCTTAGGGAGGGAGGCCTGTATGGCTGACGACCTCGAGCCGCCGCCCGATTCCAAGCTGACGCGCAGCAAGCAGCGCTGGGCGCAGAGGGCCGTTTCCTCACCGGCAAAACCGCGCGCCCGGAAGCAGGCGCGCCTGCCGCCCGGACAACACCTGACGCGGGACTGGCCGACGCTCGATCTCGGATTGACACCCGAAATATCGCGCGAGCGATGGCGGCTCGACGTCTACGGTGCGATCGACAATCCGGTCTTCTGGGACTTTGCGCAATTCCATGCGCAGGCGCAGACAGAAATGGTCTCGGATATCCACTGTGTCACCACCTGGTCGCGCTACGACAATCAATGGACGGGCCTGCCGACGCGGCAATTGCTCGACGCCTGCCAGCCGCGCGAGGATGCGCGCTTCGTCGTGCTGCATTCTTACGATGGCTACACCACCAATTTGCCGCTGGAAGACTTTGCGGCTGAGGACGCGTTGCTGGCCCATAGCTGGTCTGGCAAGTCGCTGACCTCAGAGCATGGCGGCCCGGTGCGGCTGGTGGTGCCGCATCTCTATTTCTGGAAGAGCGCGAAATGGCTGCAGGCGATCGAATTCGTCAAGGCTGACGCGCCGGGCTATTGGGAGGTGCGCGGTTATCACAACCGCGGCGATCCCTGGGCCGAGCAGCGTTATTCCGGGGATTAACCCCTCATGGTGAGGAGCGCGTAGCGCGTCTCGAACCATGAGGCCCGACTGGTGGCCTGCATCCTTCGAGACGCCGCTTCGCGGCTCCTCAGGATGAGGGTCGCAAGGCCACATGTAGGGAGGCACCGATGCCCACTGAAAAATTCCAATTCACCGGCGAAGGCGGCCATCAGCTCGCCGCTGCGCTCGACCTGCCCGACGGCGAGCCGTCGGCTTACGCGCTGTTCGCGCATTGCTTCACCTGCGGCAAGGACGTGTTGGCGGCCAAGCGCATCGCGACGGCGCTCAGCATAAAGGGCATCGCGGTGCTGCGCTTCGATTTCACCGGGCTCGGCTCCAGCGAAGGCGATTTCGCCAATGCGACATTCTCGTCGAATGTCGCGGATCTCGTGCGCGCCGCCGATCATCTGCGCGACACCCGGAAAGCCCCGGCGATCCTGATCGGCCACAGCCTTGGAGGTGCGGCGATCCTCGCCGCCGCCGAGAAGATCCCGGAAGCGAAAGCCGTCGTCACCATCGCCGCGCCATCGGACCCCGCCCATGTCACCGGGCTCTTCAAGGATGATATCGACCGCATCCGCGAGCACGGCAAGGCGGAGGTGTCGCTGGCCGGCCGCCCCTTCACCATCAAGCGCGAGTTCCTCGACGATGTCGCCGAGCAGCGGCTGCTCGACCAGGTCCATAACTTGCGCAAGGCGTTGCTGGTGATGCAGTCACCGACCGACGACACCGTCGGCATCGACAATGCGACGCGCATTTTCGTAGCCGCGAAACACCCAAAGAGCTTCGTGTCACTGTCGGGCGCAGATCACTTGCTGAGCCAGCGTCGCGACTCCAGCTATGTCGCCGACGTGATCGCGGCCTGGGCGACGCGCTATGTCGATCTCGCCGCAGTGCCGGCAACCGAGGTACAGGACAAGCCGCGGCAGGTCGTGGTTCAGGAAACCCGCAACGGCAAATTCCAGAACACGCGTCGCGATCGGCCCGCATCATTTGGCTGCCGACGAGCCGCGTTCGGCCGGCGGCGACGACACTGGACCGGGTCCCTATGACTTCCTGCTCGCGGCCCTCGGCGCCTGCAAATCCATGACCATGCGGATGTATGCCGACCGCAAGTCGTTTCCGCTCGAGCGCGCCACGGTGACGCTCAACCACAGCAAGATCTACGCCAAGGACTGCGCGGAGTGCGAAACCAGGGACGGCATGCTCGACCAGATCGAGGTTGCGATCGGTCTCGAGGGTCCGCTCGATGCCGATCAGCGCAAGCGCATCCTGGAGATCGCCGACAAGTGCCCGGTGCACCGGACGCTGACGTCGGAAATTCGTATCCTCACCCGCGCGGCGGATGGCGCATGATCCGGAAAAGTGTGCAGCGGTTTTCCGCAAAGATCATGCGCCAAAAATAGACTTCACGCGGTCAACGGCCGAACCCGCAATGCGCCACGCAGACCGATCGCCGTGCCAAGCATGATGCCCGCGACCGCAATGAAGGATGCGACCGCGAGCGTCGACAGTCCCGTCAGTCCCTGCCCGATCGAGCAGCCGAAAGCCATCACACCGCCGGTGCCCATCAGCGCCGCGCCGCCGGCCGAACGCAGCATGTGCTGCGGCGAGCGGTAGCCTTCGAACTCGAAACGCCCGGTCGCGAGCGCCGTGATCAGGCTCCCCGCGAACACGCCGCCAACGGTGGCGATGCCGAAATTGAGGGTCGAACCGGTCGACAGCATCACATATTGCAGGGCGTCGGCGATCGGCGCGATGAAGGTGAGTGAGGTCACCGGCACGGGGTTGAAGTCGTCATTGGCGAGAAAGCCGGTCGCATACCAGCCGGCCGCGACCAGGAGGCCAACCGCGATGCCGGCCGCGACCTGGCCAAGGGAGCGGCGGAACGGCGCGTGCGCGAAGGCAAAGATGATGAAAGCCGCAGAAATGACAGACGCGGCGAGCATGCGGGCGAGCGACGCCGACAGTCCGAGATTGGCGAGCACAGCCGGCAACGACAGCCATTTCGTCGTGACCTGCGTGAGCGAAACGCCGGCGATGCGCGCCGGCGCGATCAGGCCCTTCAGCGTCATCTCGGCGAAGATGCCGAGCACGATGACAACCACGAAGGATCGCAGATTGCCGCGGCCGAGCAGCACCAGCGCGCGCGAGCCGCAGCCGTTCGAGAGCACCATGCCGTAGCCGAACAGTAGCCCGCCAAGGAACATCACCGGCGCGGAGAAGGATGGTTGCAGATAGATCGACTTGCCGAGATCGACGGTGCCGCGCGCGGCCAGCAGTTGCGACGCCGCGATAGCAACGCCGATCGCCAACGCGTAGGTGCGCGCCAGCCGGCTGTCGCCCTCCGCCCACCAGCCGCGCAGGCCGCTCATCATGCAAAAGCCGCTGAGCAGGCCGATCGAACCGTAGATCAGGCCGATGACGAGACCGGAGAGAACGGCGATGTGAGCGGGGTCCATTGGAGTTTCTTACTCCGTCATTGCGAGGAGCGCTAGCGACGAAGCAATCCAGACGGTCTTCGCGAATCCATACTGGATTGCTTCGCTTCGCTCGCAATGACGAAAATACTATGGTTTGAGTATCACGCGATCGCGCGAAGAGCCCGCGACCGCGACAAAGGCGCGCTTGGCGTCTTCGAGTGGAAAAACCGACGCCGGATTGATCGGAAACGGTTTCAGATGCAGGCTGGCAAAGCCCGGCGCGAGCTCGCGCAGGACATCGCCGGTCGCGATCGACGACAGTCCGAGCGTGTCGACGCCGAAATAACTGTGCTGGCCGCGATAGAATTCCAGGATGTTGAACTCCACGATGCGATCGATCGCCGCGATCAGGATCTGCCGGCCGCGCAAGGCCAGCGACTTGTGCGCGGCCTGGAAATAGGGATCGCCGACGGTGTTGAAGACGATGTCGGCGCCCTTGCCGTTCGTCAGCTCGCGGACGCGCGTGGCGACATCGACGCTTGAGGCGTCGATCACCTCGACCGCGGCGTTGGCATGGCCTTCATAAGGTTCCTGCTTGCGCACCACGCCGATCACGCGCGCACCGTGCCAGGTCGCGATCTGCACCGCGGCCTGCCCGACCTTGCCGTTAACGCCCATCACCAGCACGGTCTCGCCCGACTTCGGGATGCCAGCGCGGCGAAAACCTTCCATCGCGGTGACAAAGGGCACGCCGATGCCGGCCGCTTCATCCCAGGAAATGCTCTTCGGCTTCTCGACGGTGGCCTCGAGCTCCACGGCAAGATGCGTCGCGTGCGTGCCGTCGCGGCGAATGCCGAGATCGCCGGAGGAGCCAAACACCTCGCGGCCGATGCTGCCGGCCGGACCGTCGATGATGACGCCGGCATAGTCACGGCCCGACGTGCGCGGAAACACCGCATAGGGCATCAGGCCGGTCGCGGCCTTGACGTCGGACGGATTGACCGCGGCGGCCTTGATTTCGATCAGCACTTCGTTGGCGCGCGCGCGTGATCGAGCGGCGCTCGACTGTGGGCGCGAGCGCATCGGCGTTGTCGGCCTTGGCGTTCAGCCGCACGCAACGCGCGTCGACGGCGAGCGGCCGGCTTTGCGAATTCTGGGCAACCTGCATTCCTGACTCCCGTTGGGGAGTGGTTACCCCTTCGGCCGCTTGTCGTAAACCCGCTTGGCCTTGCCGAGCGAACGTTCCAGTGTCTCCGGCGCGACGATTTTGACGCGCGGCGGAAATGCCGATGGTGTTCTTGATGAAGGCCGAGACCTTCTCGGCATGCGCAGTGAGCCCACTGCCGTCCCAGTGCTCGTGCCGCGCTTCGGCGAGCACGGCCATCTCGTCCATGCGGCCCTCGCGTGTCAGCTCGATGATGAAATGGCCGCCGCACCAGTCGGTGGCCAGCAGCGCCTCCTCGATCTGGGTCGGAAACACATTGACGCCGCGCAGGATGATCATGTCGTCGGAACGGCCGGTGACCTTCTCCATGCGCCGCATGCCGGGCCGCGCCGTGCCCGGCAGCAGCCGCGTCAGGTCGCGGGTGCGATAGCGGATCACCGGGAAAGCTTCCTTGGTCAGCGAGGTGAACACCAGTTCGCCCTTCTCGCCGTCGGCCAGCACCTTGCCGGTCTCGGGGTCGATCACTTCGGGATAGAAATGATCCTCCCAGATGTGCAGGCCGTCCTTGGTCTCCACGCATTCCTGCGCGACGCCAGGGCCGATCACCTCCGACAGCCCGTAGATGTCGGTCGCGTCCATGTCGAAGGTCTGCTCGATCTCGACACGCATCGCGTTGGTCCAGGGCTCGGCGCCGAAGATGCCGAACTTCAGCGACGATTTGCGCGGGTCGAGCCCGCGCTTCCTGAACTCGTCCAGGATCGCCAGCATGTAGCTCGGCGTCACCGTGATGATGTCGGGCCGGAAATCGTTGATCAGCTGCACCTGCCGCTCGGTCATGCCGCCGGAGATCGGCACCACGGTGCAGCCGAGCTGCTCGGCGCCGTAGTGCACGCCGAGCCCGCCGGTGAACAGGCCATAGCCATAGGCGTTGTGGATGATCATGCCGGTGCGGCCGCCGGCGGCGCGGATCGAGCGCGCCATCACGTCCGACCAGATGCCGATGTCGGCGCGGGTGTAGCCGACCACGATCGGTTTGCCGGTCGTGCCCGAGGACGCATGCACGCGCACGAGTTTTTCGCGCGGGACCGCGAACATGTTGAAGGGATAGTTGTCGCGCAGATCCGTCTTCACCGTGAACGGGAATTTGGCGAGGTCGGACAGGTCGCGGAAGTCGCCGGGATGCACGCCGGCGGCATCGAACGCCTTTTTGTAATGCGCGACGTTGTCGTAGGCGTGCTTCAACGACCAGGCGAGACGCTTCTTTTGCAGCGCCATGATCTCGTCGCGCGAGGCGCGCTCGGCGTCGTCGAGCTCCGGCGTGTAGCCGCTGTCCTTGGTCTTGAGATTTGTCGTGGCCATCCTGCGTTTCCCTGAAGCTTATTTCTTCCTGGTATCGGTCTCGCCCGTCGGCAGCCATGTGCCGCCGATGGTGCGCGAATGCCCGCGAAATTCGGCGATGACGTCATCGCCGACCGTGACCCGCACGTCGTAAATGCCGGAGCGGCCGTTGCGCGAGACCTCGCGCGCCGTGGCAACCAGGGTATCGCCGAGCCCGGCCCGGCTTGATGAAGGTGATGTCGTCGTGCGCCGCGACCGCCTTTTCGTTGTGGCTGTTGCAGGCAAAGGCGAACGCGGAATCGGCCAGCGCAAAGATGAAGCCGCCATGCGCGATGCGCTGGCCGTTCACCATATGCGGCTGCACGGTCATGGTCAGCGTCGCCCGGCCCGCGCCGATTTCGACAATCGTCATGCCGAGACCGGAGGAGGCGTCGTCGTGCTTCCACATCGCATCGGCACAGGCGCGCGCGAGATCATCAGGCGATAGCGTGGCCTTGAGATTCACTTCAGTTTCCTCTCCACATTTTGCGCATGATCTTAATCGGAAAACCGGTACCCACTTTTCCGGATCACGCGCTACACATGATCGTAATCGACCACGACCCTGTCCGAAACCGGCTTGGCCTGGCAAGTCAGCACATAGCCTGCCTTCAGCTCCCACGGTTCCAGCGAATAGTTCACGTCCATTTCGGCCTTGCCTTCGACCAGCTTGGCGCGGCAGGTCGAGCACATGCCGCCCTTGCAGGCGAACGGCAGGTCCATGCCGGCCCGCAAGGCGGCATCGAGGATGGCCTCGCCCTCGGCGACCGGCACGTCGCGCCGCTTGCCGTCGATGATCAGCGAGGCGAATGCCTTCGGTGGCGCCGATGGCGCGATCACCGCCTTGGGACGCGGCTTGCCGCCGAGACCGGAGACGAAGCGCTCGACGTGGATGCGATCCTCAGCAATGCCGATGTCGCGGCAGGTCGCTTCGATGTCCTCGCTCATGGCGGTCGGGCCACAGATGAACACGTGATCGACGGTCGCAGCCGGCACCAGCGAGCGCAGCAGCACCCTCACTTTCTCGCCGTCGAGCCGGCCGTGCAGGATCGGAATGTCCTGCTCCTCGCCGGAGATGACATGAAACAGCGAGAAGCGCTGCAGGAAGCGGTCCTTCAATTCTTCCAGCGCTTCGCGGAACATCACGCCTTCGGTGGCGCGGTTGCCATAGAACAGGAAGAAGCGGCCATTGGGTTCGCGGGCCAATACGCCCTTCACGATCGAAAGGATCGGCGTGATGCCGCTGCCCGCGGCAAAGCCGACATAGGTCCGCGCTTCCTCCGGCGCAGCCATGATGCCGAAGCGGCCGGTCGGCGTCATCACGTCGAGCTCATCGCCGGACTTCAATTCGTCCGCAGCCCAGGACGAGAACGCGCCGCCATCGACTTTCTTCACGGCGATGCGTAGCTCGCCATCGTCAGGGCCGGAGCAGATCGAATAGGAGCGCCGCACTTCCTCGCCATCCATGGTCGTGCGCAGCGTCAGATACTGGCCGGGCGCAAAGGCGTAGTCGTCGGCGAGCTCGCTGGGGATTTTGAACGTCATCGACACTGCGTCCGCGGTTTCGCGGCGCAGATCATCGACGGCGAGACGGTGGAAGCGCGGTGCGGCTGATGACATGGCTAGTGGCACTTGAAATAATCGAAGGGTTCGCGGCAGCTCCTGCAGCGCCACAGCGCCTTGCAGGAGGTTGAGCCGAATTCGGACAGCAGTTCGGTGTTATCAGAGCCGCATTGCGGGCAGGTCACCTCCTGCACGCCGAACAGTGCGCGGCGCGACGATGCGGCCAGAGGCGGCGCGATGCCGTAGTCTTTCAATTTGCGGCGGCCGTCCTCGCTCATCCAGTCGGTGGTCCAGGCCGGCGATAGCACGGTGCGGATTTTCGGCTTGGCAAAACCTTCACGCTCCAGCGCCAGTCTCGATCTCGAGCGCGATCATGTTCATGGCCGGACAGCCGGAATAAGTCGGCGTGATCGCGACCTCGACATGGCCGTCGCTGACTTTGACCTCGCGCAGCACGCCGAGATCGGCAATGGTCAGCACCGGGATTTCCGGATCGACGACGCGCGACGCCGCATCCCACGCGCGCCGCCGCAGATCGGCATCGCTGATTGCAGCCGTCACCATGTCGCCCCCGGGAAGGTTCGCTGCAACGACTGCAATTCGGACAGGAGATGACCGAGATGCTCGCTATGACGGCCGACACGGCCACCATGCTGCATCCAATCGCTCTTCGGCAAGGTCAGCGTCGCCTCATTGACCACGCCAGACACGATCTTCAGCCATTGAGCCTTCAGCCCTGCCGGATCGATGGCAATGCCGGCATCGATCAACGCGCACTCGGCTTCATCCACCGCGAACATCTCGCCGGTAAAGGCCCAGAGATCGTCGATCGCGATCTGGGTGCGGCAGTGACTCTCGTCGGTACCGTCGCCGAGCCGGACGATCCATTCCGAGGAATGACGTAGATGATAAGCACTTTCCTTTTCCGACTTCGCGGCAATGGCGGCCAGCGTCGGATCCGATGATTTCATCATCGCCCGCCAGTAGAGATCGGCGAAGGCGGAATAGAAGAACTGCCGCACCAAGGTGCGGGCAAAATCGCCGTTTGGCTGCTCTGTCAGCAGCAGGTTGCGATACTGCCTGACGTCGCGGAGGTAAGCGAACTTGTCCTCGTCGTTGCCCTGACCCTCGACCTTGGCGGCGTAGCTGTAGAGCTCGCGCGCCTGGCCGAGCAGGTCGAGGCCCATATTCGCGAGCGCCATGTCCTCTTCCAGGGCAGGCGCGTGTCCGCACCATTCCGACAGCCGATGGCCCAGGATCAGCGCATCGTCGGCGCGCCGCAACACGTAGAGCACGAGGGGCGTTTCGGAAACTTTGATTGACGGTGTAGCCATCACATATGCCCGACTTCATCGGGAACGTCGTAGAAGGTTGGATGCCGGTAGATCTTGGACTCCGCCGGCTCGAACATCATGCCCTTCTCGGAAGGATCGGACGCGGTGATCGCGTTTGACGGCACCACCCAGATCGAAAGCCCCTCGCCGCGGCGGGTGTAGATGTCGCGCGCAGCCTGGATCGCGAGCGTCGCGTCCTCCGCGTGCAGCGAGCCGCAATGCTTGTGGGCGAGCCCGTTGCGGCTACGGATGAAGACTTCCCAGAGCGGCGTGTTCGGCGTTGCCATGTTGCCTCTCCCTATTCCGCGGCCTGCGCGAGCTGGCGCGCTTTGCGCTTCTCGGCGTAAGCGGCGGCCGCCTCGCGCACCCAGGCGCCCTCGTCATGCGCCTTGCGCCGCGCCGCGATGCGATCGCGATTGCACGGGCCGTTGCCGGCGAGCACCTGATTGAACTCGGTCCAGTCGATTGCGCTGTAGCGCCAGTGCCCTTCCGCGTCCTGCGTCATGCCGGGATCGGGAATGGTGAGCCCGAGGAACTGCGCCTGCGGCACGGTCGCATCGACGAATTTCTGGCGCAGCTCGTCATTGGAGAAGCGCTTGATCTTCCACTTGGTCGAGGTGTCGCTGTGCTGGCTGGCCTTGTCGGGCGGGCCGAACATCATCAGCACCGGCCACCACCAACGATCGAGTGCGTTCTGCGCCATCGCCTTCTGATCCTCGCTGCCGCGGCACAGCGTCAGCATGATCTCGAAACCCTGGCGCTGGTGG
Organism: uncultured Alphaproteobacteria bacterium; assembly: GCA_963732085.1. Lineage (GTDB taxonomy): Bacteria > Pseudomonadota > Alphaproteobacteria > Rhizobiales > Xanthobacteraceae > Bradyrhizobium. Next base: position 215,636 of record CAVSYJ010000010.1, read on the forward strand.
AACGACTCTTCCTTGCAGACGCGGATCATGGCGCGCGCATAGGGACCGTAGGAGCAGCGGCACAGCGGAATCTGGTTCATGATGGCGGCGCCATCGACCAGCCAGCCGATCGCGCCGATGTCGGCCCAGGTCAGCGTCGGATAGTTGAAGATCGAGGAGTACTTCGCCTTGCCGGCCAGCATGGCATCGACCAGCTCCTCGCGCGAGGTGCCGAGCGTTTCGGCGGCGGCATAGAGATAAAGCCCGTGGCCGCACTCGTCTTGCACCTTCGCAAGCAGCGCGGCCTTGCGGCGCAGCGACGGCGCGCGCGTGATCCAGTTGCCCTCGGGCAGCATGCCGACGATTTCGGAATGGGCGTGCTGGGAAATCTGCCGGGTCAGCGTCTTGCGATAGGCGGCGGGCATCCAGTCGTTCGGCTCGATGCGTTCGTCGGCATCGATGCGCGCCTGGAAACTCGCGGCGCGGCCGGCGTCCTCGATCTGGCGATCGTCGCCGTCGGACGTATTGAGCGCCTGCGTGTACATCCCGACCTCCCTTGCAGTGATTGGGATCCAATATATAACAAAAAATACTTATTGCAAGTTATTTTTGTAACATATCGACTTATTAGGGCATGATCTTTCGGAAAACCGCTTCACACTTTTCCGGATCATGCCTAGTCCCCAAATCGCCTCGCAAGTTCCGCGGCCGCCTTCGGCAGCGGGCCGTTTTCGTTACTGCCGTGCCGGTCAAGCCATTGTTCGGATAGAGAAAGCAGCGCGCGATAGATTTGGCCGCAGAGCGCGCGGGCCGCCCTGCCCGGCCAATCCGCAGGCAGCAGCGCCATCGGCAGCAAGGGATCGCGCAGCACCACGCGGCGATAATGGTGGATCAGCAGGATGCGCGCGGTGAAGGCGTCGGCGTCGCTGAGTTTCTCGCGGCGTTCGATAGAGCTGCGCAGCGGCGCGAACGTCTTCATGAATTTGAGATAGGCATCGGCGGTGCGATCGAGCGGCCAACTCTCGGCGAGCAGGCGCCGGCCGCTGTCGTCCTCGGCGGAGACTTCGAGACGGATGGCGCGCGAGGCTTCCTCGGGGATCGGTGCACCCGACGGCGCCACCCACACACCCGGCACCGGGCTGCCGAAGCCGGCATTCTTCAAAGCCTCGCGCGAGGCATCGCGGTCTTCGGCGTTGCCGATCAGGAGCAATTCGAAGCGGCCGGTCCAATCAGATGGCGGCGGATCATAGATGTGCCTGGTTGCTATATCGAAAGTCAGTCGGCCCTTCTGCACGAGCCGGTAGAAGCTGTTGCGGCCGATCTTGCTGCGCTCGAACCAGCCGTCTGCGGTGAGCCGTGACATCGCGGTGCGCACCACGGTGGCATCGACGGCAAGCGTTTCGAAAAATTCCAGCAGCGTCGCAAGCGCGACCGAGCCGCCGCGCGGCACAATCGCATCGCCGAACAATGTGATGATGATCGAGCCGGTGCGCGAAGGTTCGCGCTTGAGCTGGTCGATGATGCGAGCGAGCGGTTGCGGCGGCATGTTCTACGCATACCGCAGTTTTCACGAGTGCGACAATGTCGGGCTCGCTGGCTCTTCTCCCTCTCCCCGTTCTTACGGGGAGAGGGTTGGGGTGAGGGGCTGGTTCAGCAGATGCGGTGAAAGACAGACTCGCGGAGAGTCCCCCTCACCCGCCGCGCAAGTGCGCGGCGACCTCTCCCCGCAGGCGGGGAGAGGTGAAGAAAGGAAGCTACCTGTTCGGATCGGGATAGACGATCGCGCGCCAGCCGGAGCGGTCGAACGGCTTCCACTGCCCCTCCGCCTGCGCGAGGCGATCGGCGACCGCATAGACCACGGCGGGATGATGGCCCATGCCGCAATGGCTGCTCTCGACCTCGATGCTCTCGGCCTGTGCCGAACTCTTCTCCATGCAGCCCTGCCAGGCGCAGACGCCGTCGGTGCGGCTGAAGATCGCGGTGGTCGGCACCGGCGGCGCGACCGACAGCGAGCCGCCGAAGCGGGCATCTTCCTGATCGGCGCGGCGACCGCTCGCCATCTCGTAGACGCGCCAGGCATTGGTCGATTTCGGGCCAGTGGCAAACGGGCTGCCCAGCGTGATCACCGAGCGCACGCGCTCCGGCATCATCTTGGCGAGCTGCCGCGCATAGAGCCCGCCAAGGCTCCAGCCGATCAGCGAGACCTTGCGGCCGTGGGTGTCGTTCATCTCTTCCAGCAGATCGGTCAACCCGCTCTGCACGCCCGGTCGAAGCCCGAGATTGCGGCCCTGCTTCCAGCCGCTGACGACATAGCCGCGGTTGCGCAGGAAAGCGCGCAGCGGCCGCGTCGAGACGTCGGAAGCGATCAAACCGGGCAGCACCAGCACCGGGTGGCCGTCGCCGCGCGGCGCCAATGACAGCAGCGGCAATGCGCCGAGGAAGGCGCCGAGTTCGTGGATGGCGCGGCCTTCCAGAAACATCAGCGTTCTGGACGGCGGGCGAAGCGTCTGCGCAGCAGCGGACATCTTGTCTCCTGTTCAGGCCGGCCCCTTACGTCGCGGCAGCCGCCAATGGATCAATGTAGGAAACGCAAACCTCGTCGATTTGTTTCGCATCGCAACAACGCGATGTGATTCTAAAAAATATGGAACCCTCTCCGGCGATTCAAGCGAGGGGACCGGCATCCGCCGCAATTAAAGATGTGGACGTGATGAAATAGTCACACGAGCCGCAGCAGGTATTCGGCGGTGTAAAGCGCCAGCCCGGCCAGCCCGCCGATCAGCGAACCATTGAAGCGGATGTATTGCAGGTCCTTGCCGACATTGACCTCGATCAGCGAGATCAGCTGCGCCATGTCCCAGGACTTCATCTGGTCGGCGATGAAGGTCGACACGCCGCTCTTCTGCTCGGCGACGACCGTGCGCAGGATCGCGACCAGGCCCTGGTTGATCTCGCTTCGCAACTCGGCGTCGCCGGCAAGCGCCTCGCCGGCCTCGACGAACATGCGCGTCAGTTGCTGCTGCAGCACCTGCGACTCGCCCGAGGCGCTGCGTTCGACGAAATCCTTCACATTGGCCCAGATATTGCGGCCGAGATTGGCAAGCTCCGGCCGCGCCATCACGTCGCGCTTCAACCCGTCGATGCGATCGGCGAATGCCTTGTCGCTGCCGAGCCGGTCGACGAAAGACAGCAGCAAGCGGTCGAACTCGCCGCGGAACGGATGCTTGGGATCGCCCTGCACTTCCTCGAAGAATTTCGTTGCCGAGGAGATGATGCGGTTCACCACGAACTTGTCGGCGCGATAAAGCCTGAGCAGCGTCGGCATCTCGGCGCGGACCTTGTCGCGGATCACGGCCATGGTGTCCTGCTGCGTCAAGGTCCGGTGCATCGCGCGGAGGATGTCGTCGAGCAGGCCCTCATGCTTGCCTTCCTGCACGAAGCCACGCAGCGCGCCGGCCGCCAGCGGCGCGAGATCGATCGAAAGCACCTGCGTGGTGACCCGGCGGGTGATGAAGGTCATCAGGCCCGACGACTCCGTCGCCGAGAACGCCTCTGGCAGCAGGCGCAGGACGAATTGCGCGAGATCTTCGCTGCGCTTGCGGTCGCGTAGCCAGTCCGCGATGAAGGCGCCGAAATCGATCGCGCGCAACTTGGCGTCGACCGGACCGGCCTCGAGAAAATTCTTTTCGATGAATTCGCCGAGTTTCTCGGCAATGCGTTGCTGATTGCTCTGGATGATCGCGGTGTGCGGGATCGGTAGCCCAAGCGGCCGCTTGAACAGCGCCACCACGGCGTACCAGTCGGCGAGCCCGCCGATGGTCGCGGCTTCGGCGAAAGCCGCGACGAAGCCGAAGACGGGATGGACGTTGAGCAGCAGCTTGGCGACGACGAACAGCGTCAGCGTGCCCACCAGCACCAGCGTCGCCAGCGCCTTGACGCGCCGGAGCTCGGCCGCGCGCGAAGCGTCGGCGGGCGCGAAAGTCGACAGACTCGTCGAGCTCAAGACAAACTTGGGATCATCGTTTCGCTTCAGCATGACCGTTTCCGTCAATGCAACGAACGCTGCTCACGATCACTTATGAAGGCGCAGCCCAAAAAGAAGGCCCGCGCGAGGCGGGCCTTCGAACCATCCACTGGCCCAAGCAATCAGGCGGTCTTGTTGTAGACCTTGGCGAAGTTGTCCTGGGCGGTCTTCGCACCGTTGGCAACGAGCTTGCCGAGATATTCGGTGGTCGACTTGGCCCGCGAGATGAACACTTCACCGCGCGCACGGGCGAGGTCCGACTGGATCTGGACAGCTTCGTTCAGCGACTTGGCGGAAGCCAGCTTGTCGAGGCCGGCGAAGAACGCTTCCGCGTCCTGATACATCGCCTGCTGAATGGTGCGGCTGATCTTGGCAGCCTCAGTCACGGAGTTGGCAACAGCGGTCTCGATCGCAGCGGTCACCTTCTCGGAACCGGCGTAGACGTCGGCGGCGCGCTCCTTGGCGGTCTCGGCCTGCTTCTTCACGAACTCACGGGCGGCTTCCGGAACTTCCATGTTCTGGAGCTTGCTGAACGCCTCGGTGACGGGCGCGAAGGCTTGTTTCACGGTGTCGTAAACGTTGGTGGTCTCGGTGGTCATGGGTCTCTCCATCCTCAGGGGTTTGAGCTATGGGCTCACCCCGTCCGGCTTTGGCCCGGGGCAGGGCTTATATGACACGCATAATGGTGCAATGCAACAATGATGTTGCATCGCGATATCACGAAACCGTGAGTGAAATAGGGAACCCTACCGCTTAGCCAGCCAGATCAATGCTGGACAGCCGCCGGGAGGCCATAAGCCTCCATTTGGGCGGCAAACTGCGCCACATTATGCCCCAGCACGACGATATCGTGCTTCTTGCCGTCGACGTCCCGGACGTGGTCCCGGAGCAGCGCCTCGGCCTTGAAGCCGAGGCTTTCGAACAGGGCGATCGCCGCCTGCTGGTCGACCGTCATCTGCACCGTGAGCTTCTCCAGGCCTTCGCCCAGAGCGAGGGCAAAGGTCTCCTGCGACAGCGCCCGCCCGACGCCCTGCCCGCGCACGTCCAACGACACCACCATCCGGATCCCGCCGACATGGGGCGACCAGGAATGCCGGTCGCGGACCAGAGTTCCGCAGCCGACCACCTTGCCATCCCTGATCGCGAGCAGGCTCTTGATGTCGCCCCGCTCGATCTCGTTGATCCAGGCCGACAGCACCTTTGGCTGGCTGATATTGCGCGGCAGGAACAGCAGATCATGCGTCGGCAGTTTTTGCGCGAAAGAAAGCACGGCGGCTTCGTCGGCGCGCGACATCAGGCGGAACTCAATGTCGCCGGCATCGGTCTTGACGTGACGGGGATAGGAACGGGTTTCACTCATGTCGATCTTCCACCTAACCAGGAATCCAGTTTCGGCCACAGCCGCTTCACCGCGTTGGCGCCGGCGACAAGCGAGACGTGACCGCCTTTCAGCATCACCTCTTCCTTGTCGGTCGAAGCGACCCTGGGGATCAGGTGCTTGGCCGCGTCATAGGGAACGATGTGGTCGTGCTCGGCGACCGCATGCAGGATCGGCACCTTGATGTCGGCGATGTCGGCCTTGCGGCCGCCGACCGTCATGGTGCCGTTAAAGAGCTTGTTGTCCCACATCAGATCCTTGGTGATGTCGCGGAAATATTCGCCGGCGAGCGGCAGGGTGTCGGTCGCCCAGCGATCGAACATCCGGTACGACTTCACGAACTCGTCGTTCCAGATGTTGTCCCAGAGCTGCACCTGGCTGGTCATGCGCGACGCCGGCCGCAGCATCTCGAACGAGGACAGGATCATTTCCGGAGGGACGTTGCCGACGCTGTCGATCAGCCGGTCGACGTCGAAATAGCGGCGATCCGCGAAATTCGAGAACAACTTCATCTCGCGGAAATCGACCGGCGTGGTGAAGCAGATCAGGTTCTTCATCGGTCCGTCTTTGAAGATCGAACCGTACAGCAGCGACAGCACGCCGCCGAAGCAATAGCCGATCACGGAGATGTCCTGCTCGCCGGAATCCTGCTGCACCCGGCGCACGCAATCCGGGATGAAGTCGAGGACGTAGTTCTCCATCGACAGCGACTTCTCTTCCGGCTTCGGCGCCGACCAGTCCATCATGTAGACGTCGTAACCGCGCTTGAGCAGAAATTCGATGAAGCTCTGGCCGGGCACCATGTCGAGGATGTAGCCGCGATTGGTCGTCGCCATCACGATCAGCACCGGCACGCGGTAGACTTCATCCGAGAGCGGCCGGTAGTGATAGAGATTCAGGGTGCCGCGGGAATGGATGATGTCCTTCGGCGTCGAACCGAGCGTCGGGCCGGAGCTCGAGATATATTCGACGCCCTTGATGCTGCGCTGGATCGCGCGCTGCACCTCGGATTGGATCCGCTCGGGGATGGAGGCGAGATCGAGTCCCGGCGGCGCGTTCATTTCTGCTCTCCGGGCGACGGTGGACGCCTGGTGCGCGGCGGCCGCAGCGTCCCGGCATAGCCGGACGTGTCGCCGGAGGCGGCGTTCATCTGATGCAGCATCGCCTTGATCTCGTTGATCTGGCCTTCGATCGATTGCAGCCGCTCGGCCATGCCGATCATCTGGGCGCGGCTCGGCATGTTCATGGAGAGAAGATATTTCTCCATGAGCTCACTAAACTGCTTCTGCGCCCCCGCCGAAACCCCGCCGGCCTGGTTCATTGCTTTGGAGAATTCCGGCGACGTCATGGCCTGATTGGCGAAGGCGTTGAACCCCTTCTCCATCTCGCCGATCATGGTCTGCCACAGCGCGACCGGATCGTTGCTTTTGTCGGCCATCGAATCCTCCTCATCAACTCGAGGGCTTAAACCCTTCTTTTGCGACATACCACACCGTTGCGACGGGACGGTCAACTCGCCAGTACGATGCGGACGCAAGTACCGCTGGAAATGCTTCTGCGCTGCGCCAAACCGTGCCATAGAGTTCAAAAACCACGACCCTGAGGAGCGCTCGCGTGAGCCAAGTCGCCCATCAACCGCCGAAGATCGCCCGCGCCAACGGCATCGACATTTGCTACGAGATTTTCGGCGAGCCCTCGGCCGAACCGGTGCTGCTCATCATGGGGCTGGGCGCCCAGATGGTGCTGTGGGACGACGCGTTCTGCGAGCAGTTGGCCGCACGCGGCTTTCGCGTCATCCGTTTCGACAATCGCGACATCGGCCAGTCCGGGAAACTGACGGGCGGCAAGCGGCTGACGCCGATCGAGCTGTTGAAGCTACGCTTCCTGAAGATCCCGGTGGCGGCGCCCTACAAGATCATCGACATGGCCCGCGACACCACGTCCCTGATGGACGTACTCGGCATCAAGTCGGCGCATCTGGTCGGCGCCTCCATGGGCGGCATGATCGCCCAGGAGGTTGCGATCTCCTTCCCGCAGCGCGTGCGCTCGCTGACCTCGATCATGTCGACGACAGGCAACCCAAAGGTTCCGCCGCCGACCAAGGAGGCGGCCGCGATGCTGATGGCGCCGCCGCCCACGACCAAAGAGGAATATTTCGCGCGCTTTGCACAGACCTGGAAAATCCTGCGGGTCGGCAGCTTCCCCGAGGACGAGGCGCTCGATCCGTCGCGCGCCGCACGGATTTTCTCGCGCGGGCTCAATCCGGCCGGCGTCGGGCGGCAGCTCCGCGCCATCCTCGCCTCCGGCAGCCGCAAGGAGCGGCTGCGTAGCGTCACCGCGCCGACGCTGGTCATTCACGGCACCGTCGATCCGCTGGTGCGGCCGGAAGGCGGCATGGACACCGCGGCGTCGATTCCCGGCGCGAAGCTGATGATGGTCGAGGGCATGGGACACGCGATCCCGATTCCGATGTGGCCGCAGATCATCGACGCGATCGACAAGCACGCGCATGGCGCGGCAAAGAAGGCAGCTTGAGTTGCGCCGTTCGGACCTGACGATTTGCCTGATCACCGACGAAGTATCGCCGTCACTCGATGAAGGGCTCGCCTTCGCGCGCGAGGAAGGTATCGGCACAATCGATCTGCGTGTCATCGACGGCCGCAACGTACTGGCGCTGTCACGTGCCGAACTGGCCGACGCGGCGCGACGGGTGCGGGCCGCGGGACTGTCGGTATCGTGCATCTGTACGCCGCTGCTGAAATGGAGCCCACCCGGCAGGACGGCGCAAACTGCGGGCGACCAATTCGGCTTCGAGCTCGGCGACCGAACGCCGCGCGATATTTACGCCGAGGCTTTTGCGGCGGCGGACATCCTGGGCGCGCGCAACCTCCGTGTCTTCAGTTATCTGGCCTACGACGGCTATCGCGTCGATGATTTGCGCGAGCCCATCGAAGATCTGCTGCCGCTTGCGGAAACGTTCGACATGTGGGTGCATGTCGAGAATGAGGGCGTGTGCAACATTGGAGGCTTCGCCGAGCTCGAGGCGGCAGTGACCGCATATCGGCATCCGCGCCTGCGAGCGCTTCCCGACATCGCCAACGCATATCGAAACGGCACTCCTCCGTCGGCCGACGATCTCACGCGGCTGCTCCCCTTCACCGATATGCTGCACATCAAGGACTACTCCGATGCGGCGCGCCGTTTCGTCGCCGTTGGCGAGGGAGATCTCCCGATCGCCGCCCTGTTGGCCGCGACGCTGCCGAGACGCGAGACGCCCCTGACGCTGACCATCGAGACGCATGCCTCTTCGGAGCCCGCCGCCACCACGCGGCGATCCATCAACGGGCTTCGCCGCATGATTGATGGCATCGGGCTCTTCCTCTAAAATCAGGGCAACCGCTCTCTTCTGCCATTCGGCTGAGCTCGCCTTCCATCATGACGCCATCTCTTCGTTTGAAATTGCTTTCAGCTTTCTGTTGTCTCGTTGCAGGACCGGCCATGGCTTGCGAGTTGACCTTCGATATCGAGGCGCATCGCGGCGGGCGAGCTCTTCTGCCGGAGAATACCCTGCCGGCGTTCGCCAATGCGCTCTCCATGGGCGTCAATACGCTGGAACTCGACGTCGGCGTCACCGCAGACGGCGAGATCGTTATCTCCCATGAGCGCGGGCTCAATCCGGATCTCGCGCGCGATGTCAAAGGCGACTATGCCGCCGCGCCCGGCACGCCCTTCGTCAAGCTGCGACTTGATGAGGTCAGGACTTACGACGTCGGACAGATCCGCCCCGACAGCGCGTATGCCAGACAATTTCCGGATCAGCGCGCCATTCCGGGGACACGGATTCCGATGCTGAAGGAACTGTTCGCGCTGGTCCGCAGGTCCGGCAACAGCTGCGTGCGTTTCAACATCGAGACCAAGATCGATCCGAACCATCCGGATAAATCGCCGGATCCGCAAACTTTCGTCACGCGGCTGCTCGGCCTGATCGACGCCGAGGGATTCGCGGACCGCGTCATGATCCAGTCCTTCGACTGGCGGACGCTGCAGCTCGTCCAGCAACGGACGCCGAAAATTCCGACAGTGTACCTGACGCTGCAGCGCGGTTCGGGTTCGACCGTCGCGCTCGACAAGGCGACCGGCTGGATGGCCGGCTTCAATCCGGCCGATCACGGCGGCTCACTGCCGCGCACCATCAAGGCCGCCGGAGGCGCCATCTGGTCGCCCTATTTCGGCGACGTCAGACGCCGCACTGGTAACCGAGGCCCACGGCCTCGGATTGCGCGTCGTGGTCTGGACCGTCAACAAGCCCGACGACATGGCGCACATGATCGAGCTCGGCGTCGACGGCATCATCTCCGACCGTCCCGATCTGCTGCGCCAGGCCGCCGCCGCCAAGGGAATTGCGCTGCCGGCGGGATCGCCGGTCAGTCCGTAGCGGCTAAACTAGTTCGTCGCGATCCAGACGACATGGCGCGCACCGCCGCTTGCCGGTGGCGCGGACGGTAACTTCGTTCACAGCGAACCCGGCTTGAACAAGGCGTTTCGAAAATTTCGGATTCGGCCCGGACGACCAGACGGCGAGCACCCCTCCTCGCCGTAGGGCGGTGTGGATTCTTTTCAGCCCCGGGACATCGTACAGCGCATCGTTGGCTTGGCGGGTGAGACCTTCCGGGCCGTTATCGACGTCGAGCAGGATCGCATCGAATGTGAGGGGATGCCGTTCGATCACCTGCGCCACATCCACCTCGCGGATGTCGACGCGGGGATCGTTCAGGCTGTCGCCAAAAATGTCCGCCATCGGACCGCGCGCCCAGGCAACGACCGCCGGCACCAATTCGGCCACCACGACATTCGCTTTGCTCCCGAGCACGGCAAGCGCCGCCCGCAGCGTAAAGCCCATGCCGAGGCCACCGATGAGGACGTGAGGTCTTGCGACCTTTTCGATCTTCCCGGCCGCAAGTGTCGCGAGCGCTGCCTCCGACCCGCTGAGGCGGCTGTTCATCAGCTCGTTGCTGCCGAGCATGATCGAGAACTCTGCTCCGCGGCGCATCAGGCGCAGTTCACCGTCGGTACCGGGAATGCGTGCCGTGTCGATCTTTTCCCAGGGGATCATGCCGAAGCTTTTAGCATGCCCCTCGGCGTTTCATTCAAGGTCGTGCAACGAGAACTGACTGCACGTTTGCGCCGCCTGCCATCATGGGATTCGACGGCTCGAAGTGCTCGCGCAGTTCCCGCTTCCGCACGAGCGACCGCGCCTCCAGAAACGCATCCTGCAGGCTCGCGGCTTTCCGGAGCGCGACATTGAAAAAAGCGTCGCCGAAATAGGTCCACTTGGCCTTGTCCTGGCAGCCGAACGACGGATGATTGGGATCGGCCGCCGTGATGACCAGCACATCGGGGGTCGCGAGTCGTGGGATGAAGACCCCGGAATAACAGGCCGAGATGACCACGACCTTGTGTCGCACGCCCGTCGTCGCGAGCATGTCGGCGAGTTGAGACGGCGTGAGCATCTGCGTGAGCCGTCCCGCCCTGATGACAAGCCCGTCGGGCGAGCCGTGCGAGGTGAGAATCAGGAAAAGGACATCTCTCTCCGCATCCAACCCCCTGGCTGCGTCCTGCAACGACCAGGCCAGGCCTTCGATCGTTGCACTCCCGCCTTTCCTGGAATTGTACTTCACGTCAATCGGGCCAGCCGCGAAGCGGTCGGCTACGACCTGAGCTGCGCCGGTCGCCTCGGATCTGAACACGCCTTGATCGCCGAACAGGCCAAAGGACACCACGCCGATTTTTGGCGCATCTTCGGCGCAGGCAAGCGAAACCAACGCTGCAAGCGTCAAGCACAAGACAGCCAGCAACGCGCGCGACGAGATTTGCGGCTTCGATGATGTGCCTGTCGAAAGTGGACCACCAGCGGCGTCACCCGCCAGCCCAGACGTCGAGCACGTAGCGGTTCTTCGCACCCATCTCCTCGATCCAGCGCGCGGCAGCGTCGGCATCTGCGCCTGACCGCTCGCGATAGATCGCAACCAGCGCCGCCTTGACGTCGGGCTCCATCTTGCCGCCGTCGCCGCAAACGAAAACGATCGCGCCCTGCTCGATCAGCTTCCACACCTTGTCCTTCTCGGCAGCGACCAGATGCTGAACGTAGGTCTTCGGGCCGTCGGCGCGCGAGAACGCGGTGTAGAGCTCGGTGACGCCATCCTTCGCAAATGCCTTGAGTTCGTCGGCATAGAGGAAGTCCTGCTCGGGATGACGGCAGCCGAAGAACAGCATCGCCGGTCCGAGCGTTGCGCCCTCCGCTTTGCGCGCGGCGCGCTCCTGCAGGAAGCCGCGGAACGGCGCGAGCCCCGTGCCCGGCCCGATCATGATGATCGGCACCGTTGGATCGTCAGGCAGGCGGAAGCCCGCCTTGGTCTCGCGCACGGTGGCGTGGACGGTCTCGCCCGCACGGCGGCCGGCGAGATAGTTCGAGCACACGCCCCTGTAGGTGCCCCGGCCTGAGTTTGCGGGACCCTCGACCACGCCCACGGTGACGCTGCAGCGGCTCGCATCGCCGGCGGGCGAGGACGAGATCGAGTAATAGCGCGGCGCCAGCAGCGACAGCATTTCGAGATAGGAGTGGAATGGCAGCTCGCAGGCCGGATATTCCTCGAGCAAATTGAACACGGATCTGCGCGTGGCGAGAATCTCGTTGCGGTAACGCTCCGCGGACGCCGCGTCCTCGCCGACATAAGCCTGCAGTTTCGGCTTGGTGACGGGGCAGCGCGTCTGCTCCGACATGATCTGGATCTGCTTGCGGGTCGCGACCTGCTGCAATTCCACGAAATCGGTGAGCAGCCGGCCGACCGTAATCGCCTCGCCGACCGGCAATTGCGCGCGGCGTCCTTCCGGGATCTGCAGCCGGATTTGATCCGCCGGCAGGAAGCCGAAGCGGCGCGACACCGCATCGACCAGGGTCGGATCATTGCGTGGTACGACGCTCAGATGATCGCCGACGCGATAGGTCTTGCCTGCCGGCAGTTCGACCTCGATGTGGCGGGTCGAACGATCCGACGCGTTCGGTCCCTCGCGGTTCTGCAGCTCGTTGTTGGCGAGCACCTTCATGGCGAGCGCGCCGCCGAGTGCGGCGATCGACGACACCGCGCTCGGCGCCATCGGCTCGATGCTGTAGAGCGGCTCGTCGTCGGCGCTGCGGCTGAAGGTCGCCGCAAGCCCGAGCGCCGTCACCGCCGCAGGCGCAAGCTTTGCGAACCAGGCGTCGAACTGGCCATCGAGGTCGCTGCGCGCATCGCCCTCCCCGCGTGCATAGACGCTGTGCGCGCCATGTGCCGCCATCTGCTGGTCGATCAGGCGCGGGATCGATTGATAGGTCGCGGCCCAGTCGCTGTTGCCGCAGCCGAACACGGCATAGGTGACGCCCTTGAGCGCATCCTTCGCCATGCCGTCGCGCAGCCATTTGACGAACTGCGTGGCGTTGTCGGGCGGCGCGCCGTTGTAGGAGGCGCAGAAGATCACCACGGCTCCTTCTTTCGGCAGCTTGCCGGCGAACTCGTCGAGCGGCGCCAGCCGCGTCGCGAAGCCGTTGACGTCGGCGAGATCGGCGACGCGCGTCGCCATGTCCTCGGCGGTGCCGAGGTTCGACCCATAGAGCACGAGCAGCGGCGTGTTGTGGCTCGGGCGCGTGCGCGCACGCGGCGCTGCGGCGCCAGTGGTCGCGGCAGCAGCGGGCGCGGGTCCGGCAAATGCGCCGCGCTCCTGATCGGTGCGCGGCCGCACCTTGATCTTGAAGCCCTCCGGCTTGATCGTCAGCGTTTCCTTCAGATGCATCTGGTAGCGATGCACATCGATCAACTTGAAGCGCTGCAGGATCATGCCGATCGCGAGCGCCGCTTCGTGCATGGCAAAGCCGCGGCCGATGCAGGCGCGCTGGCCGTTGCCGAACGGCTTCCAGGCGTTGACCGGGCGGGCGGCCTCGGCCTCGCGGCTGAAATTCTCCGGATTGAACGCATCGGGATTGGGACCCCAGACCGAGGGATCGCGATGCAGCGCCGTCACCAGGATGGTGATGAAGGTGCCCTTCTTGAGCTTGTACTTGCCGCCGCCGATGGTCTCGTCCTTCAGCGGCATGATGCCGTAGGCCGGCGCCGGCGGCCACAGCCGCAGCGCCTCTTTCAGGATCTGCGTGATGTAGGTGAGCTGGGTGACCTGCTGGTAGGTCGGCCGGACATTGACGTCGGGGCCGAGCACGCGGTCGACTTCCTCATAGGCCTTCTTGAGGATGTCGGGATGCTTGAGCAGCGCATAAAGCGTGCAGGACAACAGCCCGCTGGTGGTCTCATGGCCCGCGATCAGGAAGGTGTTGATCTGGTAGCGGATGTTGACGTCGTCGAGCTGCTCGCCGGTTGAGCGGTCGACGCCGGTCATCATGGCCGCCAGCATGTCCTTCTTGTCATCCGACGCGGCCGTGTTCTTGCGGCGCTCGGCGACGATCTCGTCGACCATCTTGTTCATGAAGGCGACGTCGGCGGCCATGTCGCGCCGCCGCTTCTGCATCCACAGATTCTCCATCGGCAGCCCGCGGATCATCATGATGGTCTCGAGCGAGCGCACCAGAGACGCCACGAACGGATGGTAATCGCGCCGATAGAACGAGTTGAAGCGATAGTCGAAGCCGCACAGACCGATGGTGTCGAGCGTCAGCGCGGTCATGTCATGGACCACGTCGATTTCGTCGTCGGCGTTGAGCCGCTCCCATTTCTTGACCAGCTGCTCGGCGATGTCGACCATGCTCGGGTGATAGGACACCATGGCGCGGTTGCCGAACGGCTGCAGCAGGATGTTGTGCGCCTTGCCCCAGTTCGGCTCGGTGGTGTCGGCGGTGAACAGTCCGTCGCCCGCGACCGCGCGCACGCGGCGCAGCGGCCCGCGTACCGCCTTGTCGAAGCGCTTCTCGTCGGAGAGCTCGTCGACGAGGTCGTGGCCGGAGGCGATGACGAGCGGCGCGCCCATCATGTCCAGCCAGAAGATCGGTCCCAGCTCCTTCGCGAGCCGCGTCAGGTTCTGCACCGGCGCGGATGAAGTCCAGCGACAGCATGTTGCCGACCACGGGCTTGGTCGGCGGATGCGGGATCGGACTCAGTCTGTTCTTCTTCGGCGCCATATAACTCTCTCGTTAGCCAAATCGCTTCTTACGCCATTCGATCAACCTGGCGCTGACCTCTTCCGGCTTTTCCTGCTGCGTCCAATGGCCGCTGTCCCTGACCAGATATTTCTCCAGGTCCGGCACCAGCTTCTCCATGCCGTCGGCGGCCGACGGCGGCAGCACCGCGTCGTTCTCGGCCATGATCATCAGCGCGGGCACGCGCACCGTATGGTCGAGCCCCTCGGCGCGCTGCCAGTTGCGGGTCCAGTTGCGATACCAGTTGATGCCGCCGGTGAAGCCGGTCTTCGTGAAGGTGTCGACGAACACTTTCTTCTCTTCAGGAGAGAGGATCGGCGTGCGCGGATCGAACTTGGCGTCATAGGCCGCGACCATCTGCGGAAAGGCGAGATTGGTCTTCGACGATGCGCCGACGCCGACAACCGGCGGCGCTGCCGCCTGATCCGGCTTGCGCGGCGGCGGTTTGCGCATGAAGGCATCGAAGGTCTGCTCGACCCGGCTGCCGAAAATCCTGTCCGGCTCGCGCCCGGGATCCTGGAACTGCACGATGTACATCTTGTCGCCGAAACGCTGGCGGAACAGCTCGATCGGATCGATGGGAGCACGCGGCAAATGCGGCGTGTTGACGCCAACCACGCCGGCGACCCGATCGGGATAGCGCAGCGGCATCTGCCAGACGACGAAACCGCCCCAATCGTGGCCGACAAAGATCGCCTTGGCAATCTTGAGATGGTCGAGCAAACCGACGAGGTCGCCGGTCAGATGCTCCATGTCGTAGTCCTCGATCGCCTCGGGACGATCGGTCGCGCCATAACCGCGCTGGTCCGGCGCGATCACGCGGATGCCGGCGTCGGCGAGCGCCTTGATCTGGTGCCGCCAGGAGAACGCCAACTCAGGCCAGCCGTGGCAGAGCACGACCGGCGGCCTGTCGGTTGCCGGACCCGCCTCGTAATAGCCCATGCGAATCCCATTCACCTGGGCGAACTGAAGCGGCGGCATTTCAATCATCGCAAGAACCCTACTCGGCCGCGCCCTTGACCTCCGCGGCCGGCGGCGCAAACGCCGCCTCCAGCACGTCGAACTCCTCCGGCAGCATGTCGCAGAGCACCTGCACGTGCGGGATGATGTTGGCGCCCGCGATGAAGCCGAAATCGAGCTGGTCGCGATAGCTCTGCACGGTGATGTTGAGAGCAATCCCGTGGGTCGAGATCGACACCGGGAAGATATGCAGCAGCTCCGCGCCCGCGGCATACAACGTCTGCCGCGGTCCGGGCACGTTCGACACCGTGATGTTGGCGGCCGGCGGCAACACGTCGGACAGGCCGGAGCGGCTGTAGAGCAGCGCCAGCACCTGCACCAGGATCGGCGTCCCCAGCATCGAGATGTTGGAGACCTGCGGCATCAGGGCCCGCAATGGATGCGACATCTCCTTCGATTTGGTCGATTGCGCGATGATGGTCTCGAGCCGCGTCCGGGGGTCGTCGACATTGGTCGCGATCGCGCAGATCATGCCGAACACTTGGTTGTTGGCTTCGGAATTACCCTCTTCGCGCAGCGAGATCGGCACCGCCGCGGTCAGCGACTTGGTCGGCAGCGCGCCGTGCTGCACCAGATAGCGCCGCACCACGCCGGAGGACAGCGCGAGCACAACGTCGTTGAGCTTGCCGCCGGACAGTTTTGCCAGCGCCTTCGCCCGCGACAACGAGACCGAGACGCCGGCAAAGCTGCGTTCCGACGAGATCGACTTGTTCAGGATGGTCGGCGGCGAGGCCATGCTGGCGAGGCTCTCGCGCGACTTCGGATCGGAAATCTTGCCGATCACGTCCGAGACACTCTTGAGCATGGTCGGGATATTGCCGGCGAAGCGCACCGCGCTTTCGATCTGGTACATCGCGTTGTCGAACAGGATCGAGCCGATGTCGCTCTTGCCCGAGCGCGGCAGCTCGATCTTCCGGGCGGCGGCCGCCGCATCGAGCGGCTGGCTCCAGAGCGCCTGATAGGAATCGAGCAAATTGGCGGCGATGTCGCGCGGCTCCTGCCCCGTCTTTGCTTTCGCCGTCGGCGGCTCGACCTCGCGCGGCACCGGCGAGACGTCGTAGATCATGCTGGTCAGCGCCGCACCCGCGCCGCCGTCGATGCAGGCATGATGCATCTTGGAATAGAGCCCGATCTCGTTGTCCTTCATGCCCTCGAAGACATAGAACTCCCAGAGCGGGCGGGCGCGATTGAGAAGCTTGGCATGCATCCAGCCGACGATGCGCTCCAGCGTGGCGCGGTCGCGCGGCGCCGGGAGAGAGGCGCGGAAGATGTGGCGGTCGATGTCGAACTGGTCGTCCTCGACCCAGGAGGGATGATCGATATCGAGCGGCGCCTTCTCCAGCCGCGCTTTGAGGATCGGCGCGATGTGCAGCCGAGAGGCGATCATCGCCTTGAACTCTTCGAAGAAGTCGCCCTTGTAGCCGTCAGGCAGGCGGAAGACCGCCATGCTGCCGACATGCATCGGCATCTCCGGCGTCTCGAGATAAAGAAACGACGCGTCCAGCGAGGACAGTTTCTTGCCGTCACTCATACTTTCCTCCCGAAGGGATTACGCAGGCGCCTTGGTTGCGCTTCTTGACACCTTTGTTGGCGCATGATCTTGGCCGGAAAACCGCTGCACACTTTTCCGGATCACGCGTTACACCGATTGTGCCTGTTCCGGAGGCGCATAGGCAATGGCAAATGGCCCGGAACGCTCAAATTGATGGAATTGACCCTCGGCCTGCGCCAGCCGATCGGCGATGGCCCATAGCGCGGCCGGGTTGACGCCGATCCCGATATGGCTGGCGAGATGGACCTCGATATTCTCGGCGGTATCGGAGGGACGCAACAGGCAGGTCCGCCAGTTCACGATGCCATCGGCCCTCGAATAGATTGACGTGGCCGGCACCGGCAACTCGCCGGCAAGGGCGCTGAGAAACTCCGGATCGTCGCCGACGACTTCACCCGACAGCGCCTCGTAGAGCCGGGTCGCGTTGGTGGCGCGCACGTCATTGGCGAAGGGACTTGCGAGCGTCACGACCGATCGCACCATTTCCGGCGCCCGCAGCGCCAGGTCGCGCGCATAGATGCCGCCGAGAACTCCAGCCGACGATCGAGACCTTGCGGCCTGAGGCAGAATGAATCTCCTTGAGACGGTCCAGCAGCGCGCCGCGCATGCGATTGATGCCGCCGGTGTTGCGCCCCATCCGCCAGGCATGGGCATCGTAGCCGAGCGCAGACAGATAGCGGCGCAGCGGCATCATCGAGAGGTCGCTGGCGAGAAAGCCCGGCAGCGCCAGCACCGGATGGCCGTCGCCGCGCGGCGCCCGCATCAATAGCGGCGACAGCACGAGGCTCGCGTTGAATTCCAGGATGCCGCGCGCCTCGGCGAGCAGCATGCCAAGTCCCGGCGCACGCAACCGGCTGCCGGCCTGTGCATTGTTTCGTTCGGCAGCCATTACTTCTTCTTGTCACCGCCGCCGAGCGCACCGAGGCCCGTCATGCTGACGAACATGTCCTGCATCCGCTCGGCAAGCTTGGGATCGAAGCTGAACCAGCTCTGGATCAGCGAGTCCGGCGATATCTTTTCGATATTGGACATCATCTGCTGCTGCAGCTTGTCCATGACCGCGGTCTGCATCGGCGCCACATCGGGAAGGCCCATGAACTGGCGGGCTTCGAGGGGCGTGCAGTCGATTTCGATGTTCACTTTCATGTCTGCTCCTGACCGCGCTTTTGACAGGCGCACTAGTGGTCCAATTCCAACATTCGCACTCCCTCGCAACAACCACGTTTGCGAATGTTGGAATTAAAGGACCACTAGCAGAATATTGATCCTAGTGGGGCTTTGGATTTGACGTTCGCTTTGCGCGCATGAGGTTGGCATAGTAGCGAACGTCAAATCCGCCCCACGAGGCAGTATCGCCACGACCGGCCAACCGAGGCAAGCCGCCCGAAGGCGACCTTGGGCAACCCGAGCCCAATTCGGCAGATATGGTCAACCAGCCCCGGCTCGGCCCTTGCATCAGCCGAGCCGGCAGCCCTCGATATAAGGCCTACTTAAGGCTGGTTGCGGAACCAGCAAAGCCCGGCAAACATGGACTTCGCCAGTTTGGCAGCGGCGGCTTTTGAGGAGCGTCAGCAATGTCGATGCACCGAATCCTGTGCGGGGCAATCGTCGCCGCAGCCTTTGCAATGTCGCCGGCCTCCGGCCAGACCTTGCGCTATGCCAACCAGGGCGACCTCAAGTCGCTCGATCCCGACACCCTGAACGAGACCACCACCCACGCTCATCTCGGCCAGGTCTATGAGGGGCTGATCGCGCGCGACAGGGAGCTCAAGATCATCCCCGCGCTGGCCGAAAGCTGGGAGACGCCGGAGCCGACGCGCTGGCGCTTCCATCTGCGCCATGGCGTCAAGTTCCAGAACGGCGATCCCTTCACTGCCGACGACGTGGTGTTCTCGGCCGACCGCATCCGCGCCAACGGCTCGAACCTGCGCAGCCGCATCGATCCCGACGTCAAGGTCGATCAAGATCGACGACTACACCGTCGACTTCGTGCTGCCGCTGCCAAATCCCATTCTCAATTCGCAATGGGATACCTGGTACATCATGGACAAGAAGTGGTGCGAGGAGAACAACGCGGTCGCACCGACCCCGGCCTCGGCGCCGACGCCGACCTACGCCTCGCTGCACGCCAATGGCACCGGCGCCTTTTCAGTCGAGAGCCACCAGCCCGGCGTCAAGACCGTGTTCAAGGTCAATCCGAACTGGTGGCGAAAGCCCGAACACAATCTGAAAGAAATCGTGTTCACGCCGATTGGTAACGATGCGACCCGCGTCGCGGCACTGCTGTCGGGCGAGGTCGACATCATCGAGCCGGTTCCGCTGCAGGACATTGCGCGCGTCGATGCCAGCCCCAATGCGCAGGTGCTGAAGGGGCCGGAAATCCGCACCATCTTCCTCGGCATGGATCAGACGCGCGACGAGTTGCTCTATTCGAGCGTCAAGGGCAAGAACCCGTTCAAGGATGTGCGCGTCCGCGAGGCCTTCTACCGCGCGATCGACATCGAGGCGATCAAGACCCGCGTGATGCGCGGGCTGTCGACGCCGTCGGCGCTGATGATCGCGCCGCAGCTCTATGCGCTGTCGAAAGACTTTACGCGGCCGAAATACGATCCGGATGCGGCGAAGAAGCTGCTCGCCGAGGCCGGCTACCCCGATGGGTTCGAGGTCACGCTCGACTGTCCGAACGATCGCTACGTCAACGATGCCGCGATCTGCCAGGCAATGGTCGGCATGCTCGCGCGTATCGGCGTCAGGATAAACCTGCTCGCGCAGCCGAAGGCGCAGTATTTCGCCAAGGTGCTGAAGCCCGGCGGCTATCAGACCTCGTTCTATATGCTCGGCTGGACGCCCGGCACGCTCGACTCCCACAACGTCATGCATGACATCATGGGTTGCCGCAACGACCCGAGGGACACCGCGCGCGGCGAAGCCAATCTCGGCGGCTACTGCAACAAGGAGTTTGACAAACTGACCGATGAGGTCCTGCAGGAGACCGACACGACCAAGCGCAATCTCCTGATCAAGCAGGCCTTCGAGATCGCGATGAAGGATTACGCCTACATCCCGCTGCACCAGCAGGCGCTGGCCTGGGGCGTCTCGAAGAAGCTGAAGGTGTCGCAGCGCGCCGACAACCAGGTGCTGCCCTACTGGATGGTCAAGGAAGGCGAATAGCTAGCCAAAGCGTTCGACGCTGAACGGCGCGGGATCGGTGAACGGCGTCTCGCCGGTCATCATCTCCGCAAGCAATCGGCCCGACACCGGCCCGAGCGTCAACCCATGGTGCTGGTGGCCGAAATCAAACCACAGGCCGGGATGACGCGGCGCTTTGCCGATGATCGGCAACATATCGGGTAGACACGGCCGCGCGCCCTTCCAAGGCTTGATATCGACGGGTTCGCCGAGCGGAAACAGCGCGTGCGCCTTCGGCAGCGCCATCTCGACCTGCACCGGGCTCGGCGGCGCGTCGCGGCGCGCGAACTCGACGCCGGTGGTCAGGCGAATGCCGCGATTCATCGGCGCCAGACAAGAAACCCTGATCGGCATCGAGCACCGGGTGATTGAGCACGGCATTGCCCTTGGCCGCGAGATGCAGATGATAGCCGCGCTTGACCGCAAACGGGATCGAATAGCCGAGCGACGCGAACACCAGGTCGGACCACGGCCCCAGCGCCACGACGACCTCGCGCGCCGTGACCGGCCCCTCCTCTGTCGCGACGCGCCAGCGCCCGTCGCTCGTTTGCTGCAGTGTGCGCGCATCGCCGGACAGAAATCGTCCGCCCTTGCGCCGAAACAACAGGGCATAGGCCTTCGCCAGCCCGCCGGGATCCGGCACGAAACCCGGCGCCGGAAAATGGATCGCGCCGGAAAAGTCGCCGGACAGATTGGGCTCACGCTGCGCGATCGCCCTTTGATCGAGGGCTCTCGCCGTCGACGCCATAGACCTTCGCCCGGTCGAGCTCGCGCAAGGCGCGGTCGAAAGTCGCGGCCGAACGAAACACCTTGATCCAGCCGCTGCGCTTCAGTAGATCGCCCGCTCCCGCTTCCGCAACCAGCGCCTCGTGCTCGACGAGACTCTGACGGATCAGCGGCAGCACCGCCATCGCCGCGCGTAGCGCGCGATCGGGCGCGGAGGCGAGATAGTAGCGCATCAGCCAGGGCAGGAAGGACGGCAAATCCTTGAGGCTGTAACGCACTTCCGGCGCACGATTCATGGCGTAGCGCAGGATTTGCCGCGGATCGCGCGGAAACATGTAGGGAAAAACCGAGGCGCACTCGATGATCCCGGCATTGCCGTAGCTGGTTTCTTCGCCGGCCGCCCCATGCTTGTCGATCAGCATGACGTTGCGCCCGCGCTTTTGCAGATGCAGAGCGGCGCCAACGCCGACCATGCCCGCGCCAAGGACGACAATATCGGCTTTGAGGTCTGCCATCCGGCACTCCGAAAGTTCAATGTCAGGCACGCACCGCCGGCGCGTAGACTGAGAGCTAATTATTGCGGCGCGGGTGCGCAAACCTCGCCGTTTCCTCGGGAAACCGGCTTGCACCGCGCGCAATCTCTGGCAACAATGGATCGGTCATAGAACGGCAATGTTGCAGCCATGCAATGCCAAAAGCGGAGATCGTTTACAAATGTCGGTACGTCATTCCTTGTTTGCAGCGGCGATCGTCTCGGGTGCCGCATTGGCGCTGTCGCCGGCATCGGGCCAGACACTGCGCTACGCCAATCAGGGCGAATTGAAATCGCTTGACCCCTATACGCTGAAGGAAACGACGACCATCGCCCACCACGCCCATGTCTATGAGGGGCTGGTGACGCGGGACAAGAACCTGAAGATGGTCCCGGCGCTCGCGGAGAGCTGGGAGACGCCGGAACCGACGCGCTGGCGCTTCCATCTGCGCCACAACGTCAAATTCCACAATGGCGACCCCTTCACCGCCGATGACGTGCTGTTTTCCGCCGACCGCATCCGCGCCAAGGGCTCGAACTTCCTGTCCAACGTTGCCGCCGACGCCAAATTCGTCAAAGTCGACGACTACACGGTCGATGTCATCGTGCCCGCGCCCAATCCGATCCTGATGTCGCAATGGGACGGCTGGTACATCATGGACAAGAAGTGGTGCGAGGAGAACAACTCCGTCGCGCCGACGCCCGCCTCCGCAACCACGCCGAGCTACGCCTCGCTGCATGAGAACGGCACCGGCCCCTTCACCATCGAGAGCCATCAGCCCGGCGTGAAGACCGTCTTCAAGGTCAATCCGAACTGGTGGGGCAAGCCTGAGCATAATCTGAAGGAAATCATCTTCACGCCGATCGGCAACGACGCCACCCGCGTCGCCGCGCTGCTGTCCGGCGAGGTCGACGTCATCGAGCCGGTGCCGATCCAGGACATCGCGCGCGTCAACTCGTCCGGCATCGCCAAGGTGCTGACCGGCCCCGAGCTGCGCACCATTTTCCTCGGCATGGACCAGTCGCGCGACGAGCTGCTCTATTCCAACGTGAAAGGCAAAAACCCGTTCAAGGACGTTCGCGTTCGCGAGGCCTTCTACAAGGCGGTCGATATCGAGGCGATCAAGAGCCGCGTCATGCGGGGACTATCGACGCCGTCGGCCTTGATGATCGCGCCCGAGCTCTATCCGCTGTCCAAGGACTTCACCCGTCCGAAGGTCGATCCTGACGGCGCCAAGAAACTGCTGACCGAAGCCGGCTATCCCGACGGCTTCGAGGTCACGATGGATTGCCCGAACGACCGCTACGTCAACGATGCCGCGATCTGCCAGGCCGTCGTCGGCATGCTGGCGCGGATCGGCGTCAAGGTGAACCTGCTGGCGCAGCCCAAGGCGCAATATTTCGCCAAGGTGCTGAAGCCCGGCGGCTTTCAGACCTCGTTCTATCTGCTGGGCTGGACGCCGGCCACGATGGACTCGCAGAACGTGCTGCATGACATCATGGGTTGCCGCGACGATCCCAAGGACTCCACGCGCGGCGAAGCCAATCTCGGCGACTACTGCAACAAGGAGCTCGATGCGCTGACCGACAAGATCACGCTCGAGACCGACACCGCCAAGCGCGATCAGGAGATCAAGCAGGCCTTCGAGATCGGCATCAAGGACTACGGCTACATCCCGCTGCACCAGCAGGCGCTCGCATGGGGTGTGTCGAACAAGGTGACGCTGACCCAGCGCGCGGACAATCAGGTCCTGTTCTACTGGGCGACCAAGCAGGAATGACGGATTGACGGCACGGTCCCGGAAGCGCATCGCTTTCCGGGACCTTTTGTTTTGGGGCCGCAATGATGCGGCACCGTGTTCGAGAGAGACGTGAAGCATGCTCGCTTTCACTCTTCGCCGTGCAATCCAGGCGATCGGCGTCATGCTCGCCGTCGGGATCATCTCGTTCTCGATGTTCCGCTTCGCCGGCGACCCCGTGAACCAGATGGTGTCGATCGACACCTCCTATGCCGAGCGCTCCGCGATCCGGGAGGAGCTCGGCCTCAACGATCCGATTCCGGTGCAGTTCGCGCGCTACTTCATCAACGCCGCGCAGTTCAAGTTCGGCATCTCCTACCAGTTTCGCCAACCGGTCGCCGACCTCCTGAAAGAGCGCATGCCCGCGACGCTGGAACTCGCCACCTGCGCCACCATCCTGGCGCTGGTGTTCGGCATCCTGATGGGGGTTTATTCGGCGCTGCGCCGCGATTCGATCCTGGCGAAAGTCTTCCAGGCCGTTTCGCTGATCGGCATCTCGCTGCCGACCTTCCTGATCGGCATACTGCTGATCTACCTGTTCGCCGTGATCCTGAACTGGCTGCCGTCGTTCGGCCGCGGCGAGGTCGTCAAGCTCGGCTGGTGGAGCACCGGCCTTCTCACGATCTCCGGGCTGAAAGCGTTGATCATGCCCTCGATCACGCTCGGCCTGTTCCAGATGACCCTGATCATGCGGCTTGTGCGCGCGGAGATGCTGGAGGTGCTGCGCACCGACTATATCCGTTTCGCCCGCGCCCGCGGATTGACCACGCGCGCGATCCATTTCGGTCACGCGCTGCGCAACACGCTGGTGCCAGTCATCACCGTGGTCGGCCTGCAATTTGGCTCGGTTATTGCATTTGCGATCATCACCGAGACCGTATTCCAGTGGCCGGGAATGGGACTTCTATTCGTGCAGGCGGTGCAGAACGTCGACATCCCGATCATGGCAGCCTATCTGCTGATGGTCTCGCTCATCTTCGTCACCATCAATCTGGTGGTCGACATCCTCTACACCGTGGTCGATCCGCGCCTGCGCTCAACCATCAGCAAACCGGCGTGATCCGATGAGTGAAACCGTCGTCCCGCATCCGCCGGAAGCAAACGCACAATCCCCGCCTCCGGCAGCGAGCGGCTGGCTCAAGCGCGCGCTCGAAAGCGACGTGTTCTATTCGTTCCGCCGCTCGAAGCTGACGATGGTCGCAGCGGCGGTAACGGTGCTGTTCTTCCTGCTCGCGATCTTCGCGCCGTTGCTGTCGGTGCAAAACCCCTTCGACCCGGCCCAGCTGCAGCTGATCAATTCGCGCATCGCGCCGCTGTGGACCGCCGACGGCCAGAGCCCCTATCTGCTCGGCACCGACGAACAGGGCCGCGATGTGCTGTCCGCGATCCTCTACGGCCTGCGCCTCTCGCTGACGGTGGGCGTGCTCGGCATGCTGTTCTCGGGTGTGCTCGGCATCATGCTCGGTCTCATCGCAGGCTATGTCGGCGGCGCCGTCGACGGGCTGATCATGCGCATTGCCGACGTGCAGCTCACCTTCCCTGCCATCCTGATTGCGCTACTGGTCAACGGCGTCGCCAAGTCCGTGTTCGGCAACCGGCTCGACGCCGCCAGTATGCTGGCGGTGTTGGTGTTTGCGATCGGCCTGAGTTTCTGGGTGCAATATGCCCGCACCGTGCGCGGCTCGGTGCTGGTCGAAAAGAGCAAGGATTATGTCGCCGCCGCCCAACTGATCGGGCTACCCGCCCCCGTCATCATGCTGCGCCACGTGCTGCCCAATGCGATGGGCCCGGTGCTCGTCATCGCCACCATCAACCTTGCGCTGGCCATCCTCACCGAAGCGACGCTGTCGTTCCTTGGCCTGGGGATGCCCGACACCATGCCCTCGCTGGGTACGTTGATCCGGATCGGCAACAATTATCTGTTCGCCGGCGAATGGTGGATCGTCGCCTTTCCCGGCATTGCGCTCGCGGTCCTGATCCTCGCCATCAATTTGCTGGGCGACTGGCTGCGCGACGCGCTCAATCCGAAGCTCAGATGACCGAACCTGTGCTCTCCGTGCGTAACCTTCAGGTGGAGTTCGCCACCCGCCGCGCGGCGCTGCGCGCCATCGACGGCGTCTCCTTCGACATCGCCAAGGGCGAGGTGCTGGGCGTGGTCGGCGAATCCGGCGCCGGCAAATCCGTCACGGGACTTGCGGTGATCGGGTTGATCGATCCTCCGGGGCGGATCACCGGCGGCGAGATCCATCTCTCGGGCATGCGCATCGATCATCTGCCGCCCGAGGCCATCCGGCGCGTCAGGGGCAAGCGGATCGGCATGATCTTCCAGGATCCGCTGACCAGCCTCAATCCGCTCTATCGCATCGGCGATCAGATCGTCGAGACCATCAAGACCCATCTGAACCTGTCGGACAGCGCGGCGCGCAAGCGCGCCATCGATCTGCTGGCCGAAGTCGGCATCTCCGCTCCCGAGAAGCGCATCGACGCCTATCCGCATGAGTTTTCCGGCGGCATGCGCCAGCGCGTGGTGATCGCGCTGGCGATCTGCGCCGAGCCCGAGCTGATCATCGCGGATGAGCCGACCACCGCGCTCGACGTCTCCGTGCAGGCGCAGATCATCGCGCTGATCAAGCGGCTCGGCCGCGACCACGGCACTGCCGTCATGCTCGTGACCCACGACATGGGGGTGATCGCGGAAACCTCCGATCGCGTCGCCGTGATGTATTCGGGCCGCATCGCCGAGATCGGCCCGGTGCAGGACGTCGTGCGCAACCCGCTGCATCCTTACGCCAAGGGGCTGATGGGCGCGATCCCGACGCTGGCGGGCGAAGACAAGCGGCTGGTGCAGATCCCCGGCTCGATGCCGCGGCTGTCGGCGATCCCGAGGGGCTGCTCGTTCAATCCGCGCTGCGCCTTCGCGTTCGATCGCTGCCGCATCGAACGTCCGGAGCCGATCCCGCAGGGCACCCAGGCCGTGGCGTGCCATCTCTATGATGCCGCCGCAAAGGACAGCGCGGCATGAGCTTCGTCGACGTCAAAAACCTGCGCCGCGTATTCGACGTTTCCAAGCCATGGCTCAACCGCGTGATCGAAGGCGGTCATCTCGAACATCTCAAGGCGGTCGACGGCGTCACCTTCGACATCAAGAAAGGCGAGACCTTCGCGCTGGTCGGTAAATCCGGCTCCGGCAAGACCACGGTCGCGCGCATGGTGGTCGGCCTGTTGCCGCCGAGCGCAGGCGATGTCGTGATCGACGGCGTCTCGATGACGGACGCCAAGCAGGCGCAGGTTCGCCGGCGGCTTCGCCGCCGCATCCAGATGATCTTCCAGGACCCCTACGCCTCCCTCAATCCACGCTTCCGGGTCGACGCCATCATCGCCGAGCCGATCCGCGCTTTCGACCTGATCCAGGGCGAGCGCCAGATCAGGGATCGCGTCGGCGAACTGCTCAATCTGGTCGGCCTGCATCCCGACGACGGCAGCAAATTCCCGCATGAATTTTCCGGCGGGCAGCGGCAGCGCATCGCGATTGCGCGCGCGCTGGCGTCGGAGGCCGAGTTCATCGTCTGCGACGAGCCGACCTCGGCGCTCGACGTTTCCGTGCAGGCGCAGATCCTCAATTTGATGCGCGACCTGCAGGACAAGTTCGGCCTGACCTACCTCTTCATCAGCCACAACCTCGCCGTGGTCCGCCACATGGCGAACCGCATCGGCGTGATGTATCTCGGCCGCATTGTGGAGATCGCGGAAGGGCGCGAGTTGTTCGCCTCGCCGCGCATGCCCTACACGAAAATGCTGCTCGGCGCGGTGCCCGATCTCGCGATGTCCGGTCGCCAGCGGGTTCCCGTCAAGGGCGAAATCCCCAACCCGATCGATCCGCCGCCGGGCTGCACCTTCAATCCGCGCTGCCCGATCGCCTTCGAGCTGTGCCGCCGGAAAGTGCCTGAACTGATCAACGGCGTGGCCTGCCATGCCGTCAACACGGCCCCCGCACCCGCTTGGTAACGAGGATTGGAATACCGCCGCTGTTGGCAGCAGACCTGAGCTGTGGTCAATTGCGCCCGCCCCAAGAAGGAGCCAATCCCATGGCCAGCAATATCAATCCCGATCCCTTCACGACCCGGCCCGAGATCGAAGGCACCTTCGGCGTCGTGACCTCGACGCACTGGATCGCGACCGCTGTCGGGATGGCCACGCTGGAGAAAGGCGGCAACGCGTTCGACGCAGGCGTTGCGACCGCGTTCACGCTTCAGGTCGTCGAACCGCATCTCAACGGTCCCGGCGGCGACGTGCCGGTCATCGTCCACGATGTGAAGCGCGGAAAGACCGAGGTCATCTGCGGCCAAGGGCCCGGCGCCGGCCAAGGCAACGATCGCGCATTACAAGAGCGAGGGGCTGGAGATGGTGCCCGGCACCGGCCTGCTCGCGGCCTGCGTGCCCGGCACCTTCGAGTCCTGGATGCTGCTGCTGCGCGACTACGGCACCATGAAGCTGCGCGACGTGCTGGAGCCCGCGATCGCCTATGCACGCGACGGTTATCCGCTGGTCGAGCGCGCCTGCGCCACCATCCAGACCGTCGAGCAGATGTTCCGCAAGCACTGGCCGACCTCGGCCGCGGTCTACCTGCCCAACGGCGAGGTGCCGAGGCCCGGCACCATCTTCACCAACAAGACGATGTCCGAGACCTATGCGCGCATCCTGAAAGAGGCCGAGAGCGCGGGCGGCGATCGCGTCGCGCAGATCGAGCGCGCGCGCAAGGCGTGGTCGCACGGCTTTGTCGCGGAAGCGATCGACAAGTTCTGCCGCACGCAGGCCGTCATGGACGTCTCGGGCTCGCCGCACAAGGGCGTGCTGTCGGCCGACGACATGGCGCGCTGGGCGCCGACGGTGGAAGCACCGCTCGCTTACGACTACGGCCGCTACACGGTGCAGAAGGCCGGCGTCTGGAGCCAGGGCCCCGTGATGCTGCAGCAACTCGCGCTGTTGAAAGGCTTCGATCTCGACGGGCTCGATCCCGACCAGCCCGGAATTCATCCACCTTCAGGTCGAATGCGCCAAGCTCGCCTATGCCGACCGCGAGAAGTTCTACGGCGATCCCGAAATTCAACGAGATCCCGATCGCGACCCTGCTGTCGGACGCCTACAACGACGAGCGCCGCAAGCTGATCTCCGACAAGGCCTCGCTCGATTTCACGCCGGGCTCGGTCGAGGGCTTTGGCGCGGTGGTGAAGCTGCGCCGCGCCGAAGGCCATCGCGAGGCGGTCGGCGCCATGGGCGCGGGCGAGCCGACCGTCGGCCGCTTCGGCGAGGTGCGCGGCGACACCGTGCATTTCGACATCATCGACACCGCGGGCAACATGATTTCGGCAACCCCGTCGGGCGGCTGGCTGCAATCCTCGCCGGTCATTCCCGAGATCGGCTTCTGTCTGGGCAGCCGCGCCCAGATGTTCTGGCTGGAAGAGAACCATCCCGCCTCGCTGGCGCCGGGCAAGCGGCCGCGCACCACGCTGTCGCCGACCATGGCGCTGCGCGACGGCGAACCGTATCTCTCCTGGGGTTCGCCCGGCGGCGACCAGCAGGACCAGTGGATCGCGCAATTCTTCCTGCGGCACGTGCATGCCAAGATGAACCTGCAGGAGGCGATCGACGCGCCGGCCTGGCATTCCGAGCATTTCCCGATCTCGTTCTGGCCGCGCACCGCGCGTCCCGGCGTGCTCGTGGTCGAGAACCGCGTGCCCAAAGCAAGCCGCGACGAACTCGCGCGCCGCGGCCATGTCGTCGAGACCGGCCCCGACTGGTCGGAAGGCCGCCTCACCGCCGCCTCCCGCGTCGGCAAACGCCGTCGCGCCGCCGCCAATCCGCGGGGCATGCAGGGTTACGCCGCGGGTCGTTAAGGCATGATCCGGAAAAGTGTGAAGCGGTTTTCCCTCGCGACAAACGCGGAACGCGTTTGCGCGGAGATCATGCCCAGACAAGTCGAGTTGAGATGACCTGGTCGATCATCGCGAAAGACGGCGCCACCGGCCAGTTCGGAATCGCGGTCGCGACCAAATTCTTCGCGGTCGGCGCGCGGGTGCCGCACATCGCGCCCGGCATCGGCGGCGTCGCCACACAGGCGCTGGTCAATCCCTATTATGGCATCGATGGCGTCAGGCTGTTGCAGGACGGCAAGAGCCCGCAGGAGATTGTCGCCGCCCTGCTTGCGACCGACGAGGGACGCGAAAGCCGGCAGCTGCACATCATGGATGCGCATGGACACATCGCCGCGCACACCGGCAAGGACTGCGTCGACTGGTGCGGACATGTCGCTGGTGACGGCTTTTCCATCGCCGGCAACATGCTGGCGGGCGGACAGGTGCTCGACGAGACGGCGAAGACGTATCGCGCGAATGCGACGCTGCCGTTCGCGCAACGGCTGATCGCGGCGATGCGCGCGGGCGAAGCTGTGGGAGGCGACAAGCGCGGCAAGCAATCGGCGGCGCTCTGATCAATGAGGGTGAGGAATGGTCCGCGCTCGATTTGCGCGTCGATGATCATCTTGATCCTCTCGCGGAACTCGAGCGGCTCGAGCGCGTCAGCAGGGAGCGCTGGGTGCATTTCCGCAAATTCCTGCCCACCCGGCAGAACCCCGCGGGGATCACCGACCGCGCCACCATCGACGCATCGATTGCGGCCGCGACCGCGGGCGAGACCTGATGGCTGGCCCCCTCGTCGACATCAGGGATCTGCGCGTGCTGTTCCATGGCGATGACGGCCGCACTACGCACGCCGTCGATCGCGTCGATCTCTCCGTCGCCAACGGCGCCACGCTCGGCCTGGTCGGTGAATCCGGCTGCGGCAAGAGCGTCACCTCGCTCGCGATCATGGGACTGCTGCCGAAACGATCCACTGAGGTCTCTGGCGCGATCCGCTTCGACGGCTTCGATCTCCTGACGGCGGATGACGAGACGCTGCGCGACCTGCGCGGCAATCGCGTGGCGATGATCTTCCAGGAGCCGATGACCTCGCTCAATCCGAGCTTCACCATCGGCGACCAGATCATAGAGACCATCCTGCGCCATCGCGGCGGTTCACGGCGCGCCGCGCGCGAGCGCGCCATTGCGTTGCTCCGGCGCGTGCACATCCCCTCCCCCGAAAAGCGAGTCGACGAATATCCGCACAAGCTGTCCGGCGGCATGCGCCAGCGCGTGATGATCGCGATGGCGCTGGCCTGCGATCCGCGCCTGCTCATCGCAGACGAGCCGACTACCGCACTCGACGTCACCCTGCAGGCGCAAATCCTGGAGCTGATGCGCGAACTGAAAGCCGCCAGCAACGCCGCCATTATCCTGATCACCCACGATCTCGGCGTCGTCGCCGAGGTCTGCGACGAGGTCGCCGTGATGTATGCCGGCGAGATCGTCGAGCGCGCACCGGTCGACGAGCTGTTCGCCTCGCCCCAGCATCCCTACACCGTCGGCCTGCTCGGTTCGATCCCACGGCTTGACCATCGCGCCGAGCATCTTGCCACCATCGAGGGCATGGTGCCGAACATGACGAGCCCGCCGTCGGCCTGCCGCTTCGCCGCACGTTGCCCGTTCGTGGCGGATGCCTGCCTTGCTGCGCCGCCGCCGCTGGTCGAGGTCAGTACCGGTCACGCCTCGCGCTGCATCAGGGCGCCGCTTGAGAGGCTGGTGTCGTGACCGCACTCCTCGAAGCCGAAGACCTGGTCAAGCACTTCCCTGCGTCGCGCAATCTGTTCGGCCGGCCGACAGCTTTCGTCAGAGCCGTCGATGGCGTCAGCTTCCATGTCGATGCCGGCGAGACGCTGGCGCTGGTCGGTGAATCCGGCTGCGGCAAATCCACCGTCAGCCGTCTGGTGCTGCGCCTGATCGAGCCCGATGCCGGCCGTATCCGTTTCGAAGGCCGCGACCTGCTCGGCTTCGACGCCGGCGCATTGCGCGCGTTCCGCAAGAGCGCGCAGATCATCTTCCAGGACCCCTACGCTTCGCTCAATCCGCGCATGACGGTCGCCCAAATCCTCGGCGAGCCGCTGGCGCTGCATAAACTCGTGCCATCGGACAAACGCCGCGCGCGGATCGAGGAATTGCTGCGGCTCGTCGGGCTCGAGCCGCGTTTCGCGCGGCGCTATCCCCACGAATTCTCCGGCGGCCAGCGCCAGCGCATCGCGATTGCGCGGGCGCTCGCGGTCGAACCGAAGCTGATCATCTGCGACGAGCCGGTCTCGGCGCTCGATGTGTCGATTCGCTCGCAAATCCTCAATTTGCTGCGCGACCTTCAGCAGCGGCTCGGCCTTGCCTATATTTTCGTCTCGCATGACCTCGCCGTGGTCAAGCACATCGCCGACCGCGTCGCGGTGATGAATCTCGGCACCATCGTCGAGACCGCGGACACGCAAGCGCTGTTCGCTTCGCCCCGTCATCCCTATAGCCGCGCGCTGCTGTCCGCGATCCCGGTGCCGAAGCCGCAGGCCAAGCGCGACCGCATGATCCTGCAAGGCGAAATGCCGAGCGCGCTCAATCCACCCACGGGCTGCCGCTTCCATACCCGCTGTCCCTTTGTGGTCGATCGCTGCCGCACCGAGGTGCCGGAACTGATCGCCGATGGCACGGGACATGCAGCCGCGTGTCATCGTACAGCGCGAACTGCCCACGGCCGAGGGCGTGGTGCCGCATGACGGCGGCTTCTCGCCGGCGCTGGAGAAGCTGGTCGCGGCCTTCAGCCTTTCGGAGGAAGGACCGGCGGCTGGCGGGGTTGCTATAGTCAGGCCGTGAGCGTGAGAGAAAAGGAACGCGTGTCGATGAAGATGGTGCGTTTGGCAGCCGCGACAGCGGCATTGCTGTTGACTTTTCAGGCGGGCGCGTTCGGCCCAGACCACGCTCCGCATCGGGCTCGCCGAAGACCCCGACATCCTCGATCCCACCATGGCGCGTACCTATGTCGGCCGCATCGTGTTCGCCGCGTTCTGCGACAAGCTGTTCGACATCGACGAGAAGCTCAACATCGTGCCGCAGCTCGCGCTGTCGCACGAGGCCTCCGCCGACGGCAAGGAAGTTACGATCAAGCTCAGACCGAACGTCAAATTCCAGGATGGCGAGCCGTTCGATGCCGAGGCCGCGAAATTCTCGCTGGAGCGGCACCTCACCTTCCCCGGCTCGTTCCGCAAGCCCGAGCTCGCCTCGCTCGACCATGTCGAGGTCGTCGATCCCCTCACCATCAAGCTGGTGCTGAAGGCGCCGTTCTCGCCGCTGATCGCGCAACTCACCGACCGCGCCGGCATGATGATGTCGCCGAAAGCCGCGAAAGCCGAAGGCGACAAGTTCGGCCTGCATCCGGTCTGCGCCGGACCCTACAAATTCGTCGAGCGCGTGCAGCAGGACCGCATCGTGTTCGAGAAGTTCGCCGACTACTGGAACAAGGACAACGTCTTCATCGACAAGATCGTGTATCTGCCGATCGTCGATTCCACGGTGCGGCTCGCCAACCTGAAATCCGGCGGGCTCGACCTGCTCGAGCGCGTGCTCGCCACCGACATCAAGGACGTGAAGCGCCGACGCCCGGCTGAAACTCTCGACCACGATCGAACTCGGCTATCAGGGCATCACGCTCAATATCGGCCATGACAAGGCCAAGGGGCCGCTCAGCCAGTCCGCCAAGGTGCGACAGGCGCTGGATCTCTCGATCGATCGCGAAGCGATCAACCAGGTGGTGTTCAACGGTGAGTTCCAGCCGGGCAATCAATGGGTCAATCCCGGATCATCCCTATTACCAGAAGGCCTTTCCGATCCGCGGCCGCGACGTCGAGAAGGCCAAGGCGCTGTTGAAGGAAGCCGGCGTCACGCCGCCGATTGCGGTCGATTTCCTGGTGCCGAAGAACGCCGAGACCGAGGCGGTGGCGCAGGTGGTGCAGTCGATGGCTGCGGAAGCCGGCTTCGACATGAAGATCCGCGTCACCGAATTCGCGACCTCGCTGAAGCAGGCGGAGGCCGGCGAATTCCAGGCTTATATGCTGAACTGGAGCGGCCGCATCGATCCTGACGGCAACTCCTATGTGTTCATGCATAGCGGCGGACCGCAGAACAACAGCGAATGGAAGAACGCGGAGGCCGACAAGGCGCTCGACGACGCCCGCCTCGTCGCCGACATGGCGCAACGCAAGGCGCTCTACGAGAAGCTAACCAGGCTCGAGATGGACGATGAGCCGATTATCTATCTCTATCACCGCCGCCTCCTTTTCGCGCACACCAACAAGCTCGAAGGCTACAAGCAGATGCCCGATGGGCTGGTGCGCGTGATCGGGCTGAAGCTGAAGTGAGCGCAAACCGCGCGGGATGAGACCATGCTGAACTTCCTCGCGCGCCGCCTCGCCCAGCTGGTGCCGACACTGTTCTTCGTGTCGATCCTGATCTTCTCGCTGCAACATCTCCTGCCGGGCGATCCCGCGCTGGTCATGGCCGGCGAGGAGCGCGACCCCGCCGTGATCGAACAGATCCGCCATCAATACCGGCTCGATCAGCCGGTCCCCGTGCAATATGTCTACTGGATCAAGGGCGTGCTCTCCGGCGATTTCGGCGAATCCCTGCGCATCAAGGTGCCGGTGCGCGAGCTGATCGCGCAAAAGCTGCCGGTGACGCTGCAGCTGGCCTCGATGGCGATCGTGATCGCGTTCCTGATCGGGATTCCCGCCGGCATCATCTCCGCCGTGAAGAAAGGCACCGCCTGGGACTATGGCGCCAACATCTTCGCGCTGTGGGGCATCTCGACGCCGAATTTCTGGCTCGGCATCATGCTGATCTTCCTGTTCTCGATCGAACTCGGCTGGCTGCCGGCTTCGGGCTATGTGTCGCCGTTCGAGAACCTCGGCGCGAGCCTTGCCTCCACCATCATGCCGGCCTTCGTGCTCGGCAACGCGATCGCCGCGATCCTGATGCGCCATACCCGCAGCGCCATGCTGCAGGTGCTGGAGAGCGACTACGTCCGCACCGCGCGCGCCAAGGGCCTGTCCGAGCGGTCCGTGATCCTCAAGCACGCGATGCGCAACGCGCTGACGCCTGTCATCACGCTCGGCGCGCTCGAACTCGGCACGCTGTTGTCGGGCGCGGTGCTGACCGAGCAGATCTTCACCATTCCCGGCTTCGGCAAGCTGATCGTCGATGCCGTGTTCAACCGCGACTACGCCGTGGTGCAGGGCGTGGTGCTGGTGACCGCGACGATCTACATCACGCTGAACCTGATCGCCGACATCGCCTACATCCTCGTCAATCCGCGCTTACGGGGCTGATGCCGATGGCCGACGCCACCTTCAACGCCTCCCTCGCGAGCTCGCACGACGAGCTGGAAAGCCCGGCGCGCCGTGCGCTGCGGCGGCTGCTCAAGCGCAAGGGCGCGGTGGTCGGCCTCGTCGTGCTCGCGATCTTCCTCCTGCTTGCGATCTTTGCGCCGCTGATCGCGCCGTTCGATCCCATCGCGACGAGCTGGTCGCTGGTGCGCAAGCCGCCGTCGGCACTGCACTGGTTCGGCACCGACGATCTCGGCCGCGACGTGCTGGCCCGCGTCATCTACGGCACGCGCGCCTCGCTGCTCGCCGGCGCGATCTCGGTCAGCATCGCGCTGTCCGTCGGCGTGCCGCTCGGCCTGTCGTCCGGCTATCGCGGCGGCTTCATCGACGCGCTGATCAGCCGCATCACCGACGCCATGCTGGCCTGCCCCTTCCTCATCCTCGCGATCGCGCTCGCGGCCTTCCTGGGGCCGAGCCTCCGCAACGCCATGATCGCAATCGGCGTCACCGCGACGCCGATCTTCATCCGGCTGACCCGCGGCCAGGTGATGAGCGTCAAGGTCGAGGACTATGTCGAGGCCGCGCGCGCGATGGGCAATCCGCGCTGGCGCATCGCGTTGTTCCACATCCTGCCGAACATCATGCCGGCGCTGCTGGTGCAGGCGACGCTGTCGGTCGCCGCCGCGATCATCGCGGAAGCCGCGCTGTCGTTCCTCGGACTTGGCCAGCAGCCGCCGTCGCCGTCATGGGGCAGCATGCTGAATGCCGCGCAGCGTTTCCTCACCAACGCGCCGTGGATGGCGATCTGGCCGGGCCTTGCGATCTTCCTGGTCGTGCTGTCGCTCAACCTCGTCGGCGACGGCCTGCGCGACGCGCTCGATCCAAGGGAGCGCTAAATCACCGTCTCGCGCATCACGCGGCGGCAATCCATCTCGTATTCGAGATCGATCACCGGCGGCCGCGCGAAATGCCAGGTCAGACCCGCCGCGCGCGGCGCCGTGCTTGACCAGCTCGTCCGCCAGCGCGTGATGGAAATCCCTGATCGGTATAGACCTGCGATGCGGTGACGTCCTTCCAGCCATGGCCGAACGCGCCCATGCGGCTCTCCATCGCGCCGACCACGTGCCGGACCTTTTCCGTGATGCCGTCGGGGCTGAGGTCGCGGTAGCGCACCGTGCGTTCCGCATAGGTCGCGCCGCCTTCTTTCGCCTCGCCGCTGCCGGCGATCACGAAGCTCGGCGACGCGCCGGTGCTCGGCCGCGTGAACGAGAACGCATAGAACGACGGCTCGGCCGGCGGATCGATCTCGGGGCAGACATTGCTGCGCGCCACCGGATTGCTCTTGCCGTCATAGATGCCCCATTCGCTGAGCGTCTTGACATAATGCTCGTTGAATTTGCGAAAACCTTCGTCGGTGAAGGCCGCGGGCGAACGCAATTCGCAGGCGCAGAACGACGTCAGCGGGCGTCCCGCGCCCTGGATGTATTTTGCCGCGGCCGCAAAGCCTTCCGCCAACGGCAGCCATGTGTGGAAGCGCACCCGCTCGATCTCGTAACCGGGCAACGCCGCGGACCCCGCCGAATACTGGAACACAGCCGGGATGAACCGGTAATTGCCGGCGGCAAAATCGCTTGTCATGTGAGTGAACCTATTCCAGTTGCATCCGGACGCCCTTGGCGCCGTTGAGCAGTCGCTTGAGATGGAAGCCCGCGAGCGGATCGTCGGCATGCATGCCGACCAGCGCGGCGAATGCCGGCATCGCGCCGGCGTCGCCCGCCTCGAGCTTGGCGAAGGCTTCGGTATATTG
The DNA here is from genome assembly GCA_963732085.1 of uncultured Alphaproteobacteria bacterium. Lineage (GTDB taxonomy): Bacteria > Pseudomonadota > Alphaproteobacteria > Rhizobiales > Xanthobacteraceae > Bradyrhizobium. The sequence goes on from CAVSYJ010000010.1 coordinate 252,098, forward strand.
CGCGGTCGCCGCCGACGAAAAGGCCTCTTCGCGCAACGGTTCATAGGTGCGCAGCGGCTCGCTGCGCCCGCGCAGCACGATGTCGCCGACCGGCCGGCCCCTGAAGTTCTCCGCCGCCTTCGCGACGGTCTCGCTCGCGCAGATGCGGGTGCCCGAGCTGCTTGTTGGCAGACTCTGCAGCCGCGCGGCCGTGTTGATGGTGTCGCCGTGGGCGGTGTAGTCGAAATAGTTGTTGCCGCCGAAATTGCCGACCAGTGCTGGGCCGGCATGCACGCCGATGCGGGTCGCGCCGAAATTGATGCCCTTCTCCGTCCAGCGCTCCTTGAACGCCTGGGCCCAGGCATCGAGATCATGCGCGCAGGCGACCGCGCGCGTCGCGTAGTCCGGTTGATCGCCGGGCGCATTGAACAGCACGTGGATTGCGTCACCGATGATCTTCGCGACAGTGCCGTCATGTGCGAAGATAATCTCGGTCATCCCGCCGACGTATTCGTTCAGCAGCGCGCCGAGCACCTCTGGCGCCGTGGTCTCCACCAGCGTGGTGAAGCTGGTGATGTCGGTGAAGATGGTGCGCGACGTCGCGCCACTGCACCTCCATGCCGTCGCGTCCTCGCCGTTCGAGGCGAGCCGGTTGGCGATCTGCGGCGAGAAATAGCGCGACAGCGAGGCATGGGCGCGCTCGGCCTCGGCCTGGCGGCGGCGCGCCTCGCGCAGCATCTCGACGTGGCGGACGGTCTTGCCGATGGTCAGTTCGAGATCGCCGAAATCGATCGGCTTGGTGAGGAAGTCGAACGCGCCGCGGTTCATCGCGGTGCGGATGTTGCTCATGTCGCCATAGGCAGAGACGATGACGGTCGATTTCCGCGTCGCATCCTCGCACTCCTGCAGTTTCTCCAGCAGCGACAGTCCGTCCATCCGAGGCATGTTGATGTCGCTCACCACCATGTCGATGGCGGGATTCTGTTCGATCGTCGCCAGCGCCTCAAGGCCGTCATGCGCGAACATGACCTTGACCGCGCCTTCGCGGATCTGCCTGCGGAATTTCTGCTGGACGAGAGCCTCGAGATCGGGCTCGTCGTCGACGAACAGAACGGTGATGCTCATGCAGCCTGCCCGAGCCTGGTGTCGATCTCCTGACGCAGCAGCGTGAAGTCGATCGGTTTGGTCAACAGGCCCTCCGCGCCGCGCTCGATTGCCTTCTTTCTGGTTTCCGCGTCGCCATAGGCGGTGATCATGATGACGGGCACGTCGGGGCGCTTGGCGCGCACCTGCGGCAGCATCTCGAGCCCGCTCATGCCGGGCATGTTGATATCCGACAGGATCAGGATCAGCGACGGGTCGCCGATTTCGGTGGCCCGCTCGATCGCGATCGGCGCCGACGGCGCAAATTCCATATGGAACCGACCCGATCGCAGGTCGCGGCGGAATTGCTGGCGAAACAGCGACTCCACATCCGGTTCGTCATCGACGACGAGAATGTAAGCGCTCAATGCGTGCCTCCAGTATTCCCGCGCTCCGCCAGGGTTCGCGGCAGCGTAATGATGAATTCGGTAAAAGCGCCGGGCTCGGTATCCACGTCGATCTTGCCGCCATGTTGTTTCACCACGATGTCATGGCTCATGGACAGGCCGAGCCCGGTTCCCTCGCCCGCCGGCTTGGTCGTGAAGAAGGGATTGAACATCTTCTCCTTCACTTCCTGCGGGATACCCGTGCCGTTGTCGCGGATGCGGATTTCGACCCGGTTGCCGAGGCTCCTGGTGGTCGCGCTCAGGGTCGGCTCGAAATCGCCGTTGCTCAATTCCTTGCGCTTGGTGGCGGCATAAAAACCGTTCGAAATCAGGTTGAGGAACACGCGGGTGATTTCCTGCGGATAGAGATCGACCGCGCCGGCGTCGGGATCGAGGTTGCGCTTGAGCGTGATGTTGAACCCGTTCTTTTCGGCACGCGCGCCGTGATAGGCCAGATTGAGACTCTCCTCGACGATCGCGTTGATGTCGGCCTGCCGGTGCTCGCCAGAGCCTTCGCGCGAATGCAGCAGCATGTTCTTGACGATCGAGTCGGCGCGCTTTCCATGTTGCACGACTTTTTCCAGATTGCCCTTCAGCATGTGCGTCAGCTCGTCGATCTCTTCGCGGGTCTTGTCGTCGAGTTTAACATCCTTCAGCACGTCGTTCATTTCGTCGATCAATTCGCCCGACAGCGCCGAGAAATTGTTGACGAAGTTCAGCGGGTTCTTGATCTCATGCGCGATGCCGGCGGTGAGCTGGCCGAGCGAGGCGAGCTTCTCGGTCTGCACCAGGCGGTCCTGCGCGGTGCGCAGATCGTCCAGCGAATGCGACAGCTCCTCGGTGCGATCCTTCAACGCGTTCAGCAGGCGCGTGTTCTCGATCGCGATCACGGCCTGCTTGGTGAAATTCTCCACCAACGCGATCTGCTTGTCTGTGAACTGGCGCACTTCCTGGCGATAAATCGCGATGGTGCCAATCAGTTCGTCTTCCTTCAGCATCGGCACGACGACGATGGTGCGGGCGCCGGCGACGCTCGGAAATCCCGACGACTGATGGGATCGCCGGCAAGGTAAGCCGGACTCTCTCGCAGATCGTGGATATGCACGGCCCGATGAGTTCCGGACGACGTCGGCAAGGCCGCTCTCCGGATGGGGACGGAAGATCGGCGTCTGCTGTCGCGAGGCACTGTAAAGCGGGCGGTACGTTGTAATCGGCAATGCTATTTAAGTTTTCTCCGTCCCAGAGATTCATGGTGCCGAAACTCGCTCCGCAAACACGCGTAGCATTCTCGAGCATCTTCTGGAATACCGGCGTCAATTCGCCCGGAGATGAACTGATGACCTGCAGCACTTCCGAGGTCGCCGTCTGTTGCTCCAGCAATTCACGTCAGCTCCGACGTGCGCTGCTCGACCTTGTTCTCGAGGTCGGCATAGGATTCCTGCAGCCGCGCGCCCATGTCGTTGAACTGGTTGGCGAGGCCTTCCAGCTCGTCGCCGGTCTTGATCGAGATGTGCTGGGAGAAATCGCCGCCGCCCATGCGCTCGGCGCCGGCGCGCAACGCCTGGATCGGGCCGACCATGCGCCGCGCCAGGAAGATTCCGGCGAGCACCGCGAAGATCGATGCCGCGAGCAGCACCACCGCGAGCCGCTGCAGCGCTGCATAGAGCGAGGCGTAGGCTTCCTGCTCCGGCAGTTCGACGAACATCAGCCAGCGCAGCGGCATGATCGGCGCGTAAGCGGTCAGCACTTCCTGGCCCTGGATGTTCAGCGCGCCCTGCAGCGAGTCGGCGCCGGGTTCGATGGCCGCCACCTTCGGCGGCGGCGCTGGTTGCGCCTGCGGCGCCGGACGCGCGCCCGATGCAACCTGCGCTGCCTGTGTCGCCTGATCGGCCTGATCGGCGAGTGCCTGCTGTTCGGCGAGCGCCGCCTGCACCTGCACCAAGCTTCGACATGTCGGTGTTGCGCAGCACCAGGCTGATGTCGGGATGCGCGATCAGCCGGCCCTGCGAGCCCACCACATAGGCATGGCCGTGCTCGCCGACCTTGATGTTGGAGACCACGTCCCAGATCAGCTTCAGATTGACTTCGGCGATGGAAACGCCGGCGTCCTTGCGGGTGCCGGCCAGCGCCAGCGTCATGTAGGGCTCGGACTCGCGGCGGAAATAGACCGGCCCGTAATAGACCTTGTGGGCGACGGCCTCGGTGAATTTCGGATCCTTGGAGAGGTCGAGGCCGCTGTCGACCACGTCCATCGCCAGCCGCGAGACCCGCAGGCGCTCGTGGCCGGTCGAATCGATCTGGGCCAGCTCGGTGATGGCCGGCACCTGGCGCAGCAGGCGCAGCGCGTCGAATCGCCGGTTATCGAGCGAAGCCGCCGACCACGGCAGCTGCGTGGTCCAGCCGAGCTGGCTCTCGATCTCCTTGATGAACTGGCTGATCTTGGCGGCGGCCGCCTCGGCCTGCTCGCGCTGAATGCGGATCAGCGAGGCCTTGTGCTCGCGATAATAGAAGAAAACCTCGAAAATCCCGTTGGAAGCCAGCGCAACGGCGACCACCGCGACGAACAGCGCGACATATTTGGTGAACAGCCGGCTGCGGATTTTCCCCCTCTTCGTCGCCGTCGACGGACGCCTCTTCCGCCGCAGCCGAAGCGGCCAGCGCACGTCCTTCAGGCGTATCCGGGTGGAGGGAAATGCTCATCGGGCCGCAATTTAGCAAGAAGGCCCGGGCTTGTCTCTTGCCGCAATGCGGCAAGGCTACTCGATCACCTCGTCGGCAAGTGCCAGCAGGGTCGGCGGAATTTCGAACCCGGCGGCCTTCGCCGTCTTAAGGTTGAGGACAAAAGGATAGCGGGTCGGCTGCTCGAACGGCAGATCGGCAGGCTTGGCGCCCTTGAAGATGCGGTCGACCAGCGCCGCCGCGCGCTCGAAGCGATTCCGTCAGGTCCGGCCCGTAGGACATCAGGCCGCCGTCCCGGGCCAGAAAATCGTATTCGTAGATCGCCGGGATCTTCCGCGCAGCCGCGAATTCGAACACACGCTTGCGGTTCAGATTGGTCAGGGCATCCGCCACCATCAGGATGGCGTCGGGCGAATCGCCCGACATGACCGTAGAAGGCCTCGTTGAAGTCGTCGGGCGCCCGGACGCCGACCGCTTCGACCTCGACGCCGATCGCCCGCGCACCCTTGGCGGACGCCTCGTAGCGCAGCGTCATGCCGAGATCGTCGCTGTTCCAGAGCATCGCGACCTTCTTCAGCTTCGGCGACAGCTCTTTCAGCAGCGAAAGCCGCTTGGTGGTCAGCATCGCCGCGACGTCGGAAATGCCGGTGATATTGCCGCCGGGGTGAGCCTGGCTCTGGATCAGGCCGGTTTCGACGGGATCGCCGAGGCCGAAGGCCGCGACGGTCGGCATGCCGAGCGACTTGGCAGCGACCGCAGTGGGATAGCCGATGATGACGACGGCGTCGACTTCGTGGGCCTTCAACTCCTGCAGCAGCCCGGGATGCTTTCGCGACGTCGCCCATCGCGCCGTAGGCTTCCAACGTCAGATTTTGGCCAAGCACATAGCCGCGCTCGGCCAACGCCTTCAGCAGGATCTTTCCGTTGGGACTGTCGGCGCTGATCGGAGCGACCGGCGTCAGCGTGCCGAGACGATAGGTCCGCCCAGCTCTCGGCCTGCGCCAATCCGGGGGCCGCCAGAGCCGCACCCCCGAGAATGGTCAGAAATTCGCGTCGCTTCATCGCGGGCACCCCGGTCCTGGCACCCTCATGGGCGCCAATGGGAACAGGGTATCACGCGGCACGACCGCCGACCGCAACAGGGGATGCTGTGACCCGCGAAAGAGTGATGCCAAGGCGATCAGGTGGTCTTGAGCTGGCGGTCGACGTCGTATTCCTCGATCTGCCGGGTCCGCTCGGACGACCGCTTGGCCTGGTGGTCGGTGGCGATCGTCACATAGACCGCGGGCAGCACGAACAGCGTGAACAGCGTGCCGATCGACATGCCGGCCACCACGACGAGGCCGATGGAGAAGCGGCTCGCCGCGCCCGCGCCGGTCGCGGTCAACAGCGGGATCAGGCCGGTCACCATCGCCGCCGTCGTCATCAGGATCGGACGAAGACGGATGCGCGCAGCCATCTCGATCGCGGAGCGGCGGTCGAGCCCTTCGTTGAGCTGCAGCTCGTTGGCGAACTCCACCATCAGGATGCCGTGCTTGGTGATCAGGCCGACCAGCGTCAGCAAGCCGACCTGGGTATAGATGTTCATGGTCGCGACGCCGAAGAACAGCGGGATCAGCGCGCCGACGATCGCCATGGGCACGCTGATCATGATCACCAGCGGATCGCGCAGGCTCTCGAACTGCGCCGCCAGCACCAGGAAGATGATGATCAGCGCGAAACCGAAGGTGATCGCGAGCTGGTTGCCTTCCTGCACATATTGCCTGGAGTCGGCGAGATAGTCGTGGCTGAAGCCGGCCGGCAGCTTCTTGGCTTCGCTTTCGAGGAAGTCGACGGCCTGGCCGACGGTGACGCCGGGCATCGGCACCGCCTGGAAGGTCGCGGAGTTGAGCTGGTTGTAATGCGTCAGCGAGTTCGGCGCGGTCGCGGTCTCGATCGACACCACCGTCGACAGCGGCACCTGCTGGCCGGTGCTTGTCGGCACGTAGTAGCCGCCGAGCGATTCCGGCGACAGGCGGGTGCCGCGCGGCACCTGCGGGATCACCTGGTAGGAACGGCCCTCGAGGTTGAAGCGGTTGACATAGTTGCCGCCGAGCAGGGTCGCGAGCGTGTTGCCGATATTGGCCATGTTGATGCCGAGGTCGCTCGCCTTGGAGCGGTCGATCTTCACCTTCACCGTCGGCTGGTTGAAGGCGAGATCGCTGTCGGAGACGATGAACAGGCCGCTCTTGCGCGCGGCGTCCTTCACCTTCTCCATCTGCTCATAGACCGCCTGGAAGCCCGGAGGTCGAGTTGATCACCATCTGCACCGGCAAGCCGCCCGGACCGCCCGGCAGCGGCGGCAGGTTGAAGGCGAACGCCTGAACGCCTTCGATCTTGGAGAGCTCGGCCTGCACCAGCGGCTTCAGCTTGATCGACGAGCGCTTGCGCTCGTCCCAGGGCTTCAGCAGCATCCCGGCGATACCGCCCTGCGGGCCGTTGATGCCGTTCAGCGCGAAGCGCAGGTCGGTCTCCGGAAATTTCTGGAACACCTTGTCGAGCTTCTCGCCGTAGAAATCGAGATAATCGATGTTGGCGTATTTCGGTCCCTTGATGACGGCGAACACGATGCCCTGGTCTTCCTCGGGCGCCAGCTCCTTCGAGGTGTGCATATAGAGGAAGCCGACGAGGCCGAGCATGGTCAGCGCGAACAGCCCGGTGATCGGGCGATAATCGAGCGAGCGGTCGAGCCTGCGGCCGTACCAGCGCGTCATCGCGCCGAACACCCGGTTGACGAGCTTTGCAAACCGTCCCTCCTCTGCGCTCTTGAGGAACATCGAGCACATCATCGGCGACAGCGTCAGCGCGATCACGCCGGAGACGATCACCGAGCCCGCGAGCGTGAAAGCGAATTCGCGGAACAACGAGCCGGTCAGGCCGCCGAGGAAGCCGATCGGCGCATAAACCGCGGCCAGCGTGATGGTCATCGAGACGACGGGACCGACGATCTCGTGCGCGCCCTTGAGCGAGGCCTGCACCGGTGGCATGCCCTCCTCGAGATGGCGGTGGATATTCTCCACCACCACGATGGCGTCGTCGACCACGAGGCCGATCGCCAGCACCATGGCCAGCAGCGTCAGCAGGTTGAAGGAGAATCCCGCGATCAGCATCAGCGAGCAGACGCCGATCAGCGACAGCGGAATGGTGACGACGGGAATGATCACCGAGCGGAACGAGGCCAGGAACAGGAAGATCACGACGATGACGATCAGCACGGCTTCGCCGAGCGTCTTCTCGACCTCGTCGATCGAGGATTGGATGAACTTGGTGGAGTCGTAGGCCACCTTCATCTTCATCGACGGCGGCAGGTTGCGCTCCAGCTCCGGGAACAGCGCGCGCACGCCCTTGACGATGGTCAGCGGGTTGCCCTGCGGCGTTGCCTGCACGCCGATGAAGATCGCGTGCTCGCCGTTGAAGGCGACGCTGGCGTCGCGTGCTCTGCGCGGCAAGTTCGACGGTCGCGATATCCTCCATGCGCACGAAGCCGCCGTCCTTGGCCTTGATGATCATGCGCTTGAACTGCTGCACGTTCTGCAGGTCGGTATTGGTCGAGACGTTGGAGACGATGAAGTAGCCCTTGGACTGGCCGGCGGCCGCCTGGAAATTGTTGGTCTGGATCGCCGCCTGCACGTCGCCCGGCGAAACGTTGCGGCCGGCCATCTTCACCGGATCGAGCCACAGCCGCATCGCAAAGGTCTGGCCGCCGAGGATGTCGGCCGAGGCCACGCCGTCGACCGTCGACAGCACCGGCTGCACCACGCGCGTCAGATAGTCGGAGATCGCGCTGCCGCTGAAGCTCCTCGCTGGAGAAGCCGATATACATCACGGCCGTGGTCTGGCCGGTGGTCTTGGTGACGATCGGGTCGTTGGATTCCTTCGGGATGAGATATTTGACCGAATTGACCTTGGCGAGCACCTCGGTCAGCGCCTGGTTCGGGTCGAAGTTCAGCCTGATGTAGACCTGGATCGTCGAGGTGCCGAGCACCGAGGACGAGCTGATGTAGTCGACGCCTTCCGCGGAGGCGACCGCCTGCTCGATCGGCGTGGTGATGAAGCCCTGGATCAGGTCGGCAGACGCGCCGGGATAGACGGTGGTCACGTTGACGACCGTGTTCGACAGTTTCGGATACTGCCGGATCGGCAACACGGCGCCGGCGCGCAGGCCGATCAGCAGGATCAGCAGGCTGACGACGATCGACAGCACCGGGCGCTTGATGAAAATATCAGTAAAAGCCATCGCGGCCTCGAAACAGTTCTGGGTCGGCTAGACGTCCGTGCTCAGTAACGCGGCGGGTTCGCCGGAATCGGCGGCGGCGGATCGGACGAGATCACGACCGCGGAGCCCGACGGCACCTTGATCTGGCCGACCGCGATCACGCGGTCGCCGGCGTTCACGCCCTTCAGAATCTCGGCGCGGCCTTCGATGCGGTTGCCGGTCTGCACGAAGGTGCGCACCGCCGTCAGCGTGGTCTTGCCGTCGCTTTCCTTTTTCTCGGTAATCAGGAACACGGAGTCGCCATAGAGCGTGTAGTCGACCGCGGTCTCCGGCACGGTGATCACCGGCGGCTTGTCAGGCAGCACCACGGTGGTGGTCGCGAACATGCCGGGCTTGAGGATGTGATCGGGATTGGCGATCGTCGCCTGCACGCGGATGTTGCGCGTGTCGGCCATGATCTGCGGTTCGATGGTGGTGATCTTGCCTTCGAAGCTCCGGCCCGGATAGGCATCGACCCTGATGCGCACGATCTGGCCGACCTTGAGCGCGCCGGAGTCCTTTTCCGTCACGGTGAAGTTGGCGTAGAGATCGTTGAGGTCGGTCAGCGATACGATCGTCGTGCCGGCGCTGATGAATTGCCCGACTTCGATCATGCGGACGCCAAGCTCGCCCTCGAAGGGCGCGCGCACAAGCTTCTGCGAAATGAGGGCCTGGGTCTTGGCGATGCCGGCCAGTGCCTGGTCGTAAGTGGCTTGCGTCGAGTTGACGGTCGACTGCGGACCAAATTGTTTCAGCGCAAGTTGTTTGGCGCGATCGAGCGCCGCCTGCGCACCGACAGCTTGCGCCTTGAAGCTTGCGAGATCGCCCTGCTCGGGTCCGTCGAACAATTGCAGCAGCGTCGCACCGGCTTCGACATGGGTGCCCGGCTGGAACAGGATATCGGTGACACGGCCGGCGACATCAGTGGTGACGTTGACCTGATGCACGGCGGCGAGCCCGCCGACCGCGGTCAGGAGATTGGGGATCACTTCCGATTTCGCTTCGGCCACCGTCACCGTCGCCGGCGGCGGTTTGTTGTTGGCAAAGAACTGCTTGATCATGTGGTCGCGGAAATAGTTGAACCAGACGAGCCCGCCGACCAGCGCGGCAAGCAGCGTCCCGACGATCACAAACCACAGCACCCGGCGCGGCGGACGCGGACGGCCCTGCTGATCGATCAGCTTGCCCGAGAGCTTGGTTTCGGTCGCAATGTTCATGTCATGCACTTTCTGCAGCTGCCGGCTGTGCCGGCACGTGCGTGAAATCGCGGGTCAAATGCGCAACAATTGCGGCGTCGTGAAGACCGATGCCGCGGAGCAGGAACTCGCAAAGCTGGCGTTCGAGGCCGCCGCCTTCGACGTACGCAAGACAGGGGACAGCGGGAAGACGGGTCATCGCCGCCGTCAGAACCGTGTGATGGGCAAACCAGAACAAATTGACCGGCTCGCAGCCGATTCGCGAGGCGTCACCGGATGCGATCGCAGCCTCCAGCGAGGCCACGAACATCGGTCCGATCAGTTTCTCGACCTTGGCATACAGCAGGCGAGCGAACTCGCCGTCATCGAGATGGCTCGTGACCATCAGCCGCAGCCGCTGCGCTTCCTCGATGTCCGGGCCGTCGGCGATGCCAAGGAAATGCCGCACCATGGACCGCATCAGTTCAACCAAGGCAGCCGTCGACGGCTCCAGCCCCAACAGATGCGCCAGCGCAGGATCGGCCTCGCACTCCTCGGCCAGGATCTCGGCGTACAAGCGCCGCCTTGGAGGGGAAGTGCTTGAACAGCAGCGCCTCGGAAATGGCCGCAGCGGCCGCCACGCTCTTGGTCGTGGTGCCGGCAAAGCCGTTGCGGGCAAAGCAGCGCTTGGCGGCGCCCAGGATGAGCTGCCGCCGCAAATCGCTGGTCATGCGAAGCGAGGTCATCTTGTGAGTAAGCACTCACCCACAACAAAAGTCAAGAAAAATGGTGCGACGCAACGCGGAAGAGGACGGCGGGATGAGGTCCGGTTAGGGAAAATGCCTTTCTCAGATCGGCGGGAAGCCCAGCGCGCCGCGGAAGCGCGTGATGATGAACATGCCATCGCGGTTGGAGAGCACGCGCTCGGCCTCAGTGCTGTCGATCTTGACGTTGGCGAAACGGGGGCCGGCCGTGACGTCCTGCAGGCCCTTCGCGTAGGCCGCGATCTCACCCATGGTCTCCAGCGTGCGCGAGTCCTTGATGCCGCAGGACTTGGCGACACCGACCAGATCGGCCGCGGCCGCGGTGTGGCTGACCTGCCCGCCGGTCTCGCCATAGCATTCGTTGTCGAGCACGATGATGGTCAGGTTGGCCGGCTTCTGCAGGCCGACCGTGGCGAGGCTGCCCATGCCCATCAGCGCCTCGCCGTCGCCGGTGATGACCACGACCGGCAGCTTCGGCTGCGCCAGCGCGAGGCCCAGGCCGATCATGACTGCGCCGCCCATCGCGCCCCACAGCGAGAAATTGCGGGCGTGATCGCCGACTGCTGCGAGATCGTAGGTGGTGGCGCCGAGACCGCCGACGACGAGCGCGTCCTTGCGGTCGGCCAGCAGCGATTTGACCACCGCGCGGCGGTCGAGAAGATTGGCCTTGCTCATTTCACGAACACCTTTGTGCCGATCAGCCGCTGCGACAGCAGCACGGCGGTCGCGGTGCAGGCGTCGTAGGCCTGGCGCGCGGCGGCCTCCATCACCTCCTTGACCTCGCCCGGATGGGTCGCGCGCAACACGCGCACGCCGGACAGTTCGAAGACGCCCTGCGTGCTCGATCCCATCGGCACCTGCCATGGGTTGAACTCGCCCCACTCGCCGCGCATGGTCACGATCGTCAGGAACGGAAAGCGGAAGATCTGGGTCAGCGACAGCATGTTGATGCAGTTGCCGACGCCGCTCGACTGCATCAGCAGCACGCCGCGCTGGCCGCCGGCCCAGGCGCCCGCGAGCAGCGCCACGCCCTCTTCTTCCGTGGTCAAGGGAATCCCGCGCATGGTGGAGGACGCCAGCACGCGCTCGATCAGCTGCGAGTGGCCGGCATCCGGCACATAAGGCACCTGGCGCACGTCGAAGCGCTGCAATATTGCAAAGATGTCCTCGGGCCAATTGGCCGCCTGGTCGTGGGAAGCGTCGGCGCGGGCGTGCATTTTGATGTCCGGTCGGCTAGCAAGAGAAAAGGTTGCGGGACATTAGAGGGCCTGCGGTTTTGCGAAAGAGCAAAAACGGCATGACGCCCTCCACTGGTGGAATGGATTTGACATTCGCCCCCTGCCAGCCGCGGGACCGCGAAGCGAATGTCAAATCCTAAATTCCACCAGCAAGATGATATTTGCTAGTGGTCCTTTGGTTCTAACATTCGCAAAAGTGCCTGCCAATCGGGTATGCGAATGTTAGAACCGGACCACTAGTGAGTATGACGCGATGGCAAGGAACGGGCGAGAGCTTGCGGAAAATTTCGATCTGGAACGGTTGACGCCGGAGTTCTACGCCGATCCCTATCCGACCTATCGTGCGCTGCGGGAAAACGCGCCGGTCAAGCGCCTGCCGAACGGCGCGTATTTCCTGACGCGCTACGACGATCTCGTCACCGCCTACAAGAACACGAAGGCCTTCTCGCTCCGACAAGAAGAAGGAGTTCGCGCCGAAATACGGCAACTCCCCGCTCTACGAGCACCACACCACGAGCCTCGTCTTCAACGATCCGCCGATCCACACCCGCGTGCGGCGGCTGATCATGGGCGCGCTGTCGCCGCGCGCGATCGCGGAGATGGAAGGCGATCTGATCCGGCTCGTGGACAGCCTGCTCGATCGTATCAGCGCCAAAGGCAAGTTCGACCTGATCGGCGATTTCGCCGCCGCCATTCCGGTCGAGGTGATCGGCAATCTGCTCGACGTGCCGCACGAGGAGCGCGAGCCGCTGCGCGACTGGTCGCTGGCGATTTTGGGCGCGCTGGAGCCCGTGATCGGCGAAGCTGCGTTCGCACGAGGCAACAAGGCTGTCGCAGGACTTCCTTGCCTATCTCGAGGTGCTGGTGGAGCGGCGGCGAGCGAAGCCCGGTAATCCCGATCGCGACGTGCTGACCAAACTGATCCAGGGCGAGCCCAACGGCGAGAAGCTCACTGCAAAGGAGCTGCTGCACAATTGCATCTTCCTGCTCAATGCGGGGCACGAGACCACCACCAACCTGATCGGCAACGGCCTCGTGACCTTGTCGATCACCCCGGAAGAAAAGCAGCGGCTGATCGCGCAGCCGGACGTGATCAAGACCGCGGTCGAGGAGATGCTGCGCTATGAAAGCTCGAACCAGCTCGGCAACCGCATGACGGTCGAGCCGGTCGAACTCGGCGGCTTGTCACTGCCGGCGGGCACGCCGATCACGCTGTGCATCGGCGCCGCCAACCGCGATCCCGCGCAATTCCCCGACCCGGAACAATTCGACGTCGCCCGCACGCCGAACCGGCATCTGGCCTTTGCCACTGGTTCGCATCAATGCGCCGGGATGGCGCTGGCGCGGCTGGAGGGCGCGATCGCGATCTCGCGGTTCCTTTCGCGCTATCCGCGCTACGCGCTCAACGGCGAACCGGTTCGCGGCGGCCGGGTGCGCTTCCGCGGCTTTTTGAGCGTGCCGTGCGTGACGGAGAGCTGACCCTATGGACATCGACAAGACACGGCATCGCTGGGAAGACCCGCTGCTGACGGGGCTGACGATCCTGACGCTGGTGATGATGTTCGTCGTGGCGCCGCTGCAGGCACTCGGCCTGTTCGCGTTCCAGGTATTCGAACTGCTGCTGGCGATCTTGCTGGTCGCCGGCGTCTTCGTCATCTCGGGCAGCCGGACGGCCGTCGCGGCAATGCTGGTCGCGCTCGCGATGATCGTCACCGGCGCGGTCTTGCGGATCAGGTCGCCGTCGATCCTCGATCTCAACCTGTTTGCCGGCGCATGGCTGATCGTGGGCGCGACGTTGGCCTGGGCGGTGGCGCGCTCGATCTTCGCGCCCGGCCGCGTCACCTATCACCGCGTCGTCGGCGCCGTGCTGCTGTATCTCACCATCGCCATCATCTTCGCGGCGTTCTTCACCTTTCTCGGCACCCTCGATCCCAAGGCCTTCATCGGCCTGTCGATCCAGGACAGTCCGAAGCTCGCAACCCAGCTGATCTATTTCAGCTTCACGACGTTGACCACCACCGGCTATGGCGACGTCTCTCCCGTGCATCCGATCGCGCGCAGCCTCTGCAATCTCGAAGCGATCTTCGGCCAGCTTTATCCCGCGACGCTGGTGGCGCGGCTGGTGACGCTGCAACTCGCGCATCAGGAAGAGTGAGACTGCGGGTTCACACCACCGTCTTGTGCCGCTCGATGCAGGTCTTCAGCACCTCGTCCATCGGCTTTGACCACCAGTCATTCGAGAAAATCTCGATCTCGGAATAGCCGGCATAACCTTGCGCTTCGACGGCCGCGCGGATCGATTTGATGTCGATCACGCCATCGCCCATCATGCCGCGATCGTTGAGAATGTCTTTCGTCGGCACCAGCCAGTCGCAGACATGGAACGCCAGCAGCCGATCCTTGCCGGCGCGCGCGATCTGCGCCAGCAGCTTCGGATCCCACCAGATGTGATAGACGTCGAGCGCGACACCGAGCGCGCCTGTGCGGCCCGGATCGAGCGCGTCGCAGATATCGAGCGCGTGCTCGGTCATGTTCACGCAGGCGCGGTCGGCGGCATAGGCCGGATGCAACGGCTCGATCGCGAGCGGCATCTTCGCCTGCTTCGCATAGTCCAGCATGTCGGCGATGGCGTCATGCACCTGCCCGCGCGCCGCAGCGATGTCCTTTGAGACGGCGCTGCCCGGCCGTGAATATTGCGGCAGGCCGCCGACCACCAGCACGATGCAGGACGCGCCGAGCGCGCATGCCTCATCGACGCAGCGGCGGTTGTCGTCGCGCACCTCGCCGCGGCGCGCCGCATCCGAGGTGAACATGCCGCCGCGGCAATAGCCGGACAGTTCGAGCCCGGCGTCGCGCACCGCACGCACGGCGCGGTCGAGCCCGACATGGGCGACCTGGTCGCGCCAGGGATCGATGGCGCGGATGCCGTGGCGCGCGCAGGCCTCCACGATCTGGACGAGATCGCCCTGCTTGCGGACCGTCGCGGTGTTCAGCGACAGCCAGCGGTGATCGGCGGAGAAGTCGCGCATCAGCGCATGATCCGGAAAAGTGTGCAGCGTTTTCCGACAAGATCATGCGCAAACTATCCTCGACGCCGCGGATGCCAGCACCGCCTTCATCCGCCGCGTCGCCAGCTCGGGATTGGCGAGCAGGCCGGCCTGGTCGGCCAACCGAAACAGCTCGGCGAGATGCACGGTCGAGCGCGCGCTTTCCTGCCCGCCCACCATGGTGAAGTGATCCTGGTGGCCGTTGAGGTATGCCATGAACACCACGCCGGTCTTGTAGAAGCGGGTCGGCGCCTTGAAGATGTGGCGCGACAGCGGCACCGTCGGCCCGAGCACGTCATGGAAGCCGGCCTGATCGCCCGCGGCCAGCCGCGACAGCGCATAGGACGCAGCCGGCGCGATCGCATCGAAAATGCCGAGCAGCGCGTGGGAAAAACCCTTGTCGTCACCGGCGATCAGCTCGGCATAATTGAAATCATCGCCGGTATACATCTTGACGTCTTTGTCGAGCCGGCGGCGCATGTCGATCTCGCGCTGCTTGTCGAGCAGCGAAATCTTCACGCCATCGACCTTGGCGGCGTTGGCGTTGATGATGGCGACCGCCGTCTCCATCGCCTTGTCGAGATCGCCGGTGCCCCAATATCCCGTGAGCGCGGGATCGAACATGTCGCCGAGCCAGTGGATGATCACGGGCTCGCGGACCTGCGAGAGAATCCGATCATAGACCTTGGCGTAGTCGTCGGCGTTGCGCCCGAGTTTCGCCAGCGCGCGCGACGCCATCAGGATGATGCGGCCGCCGACTTTCTCGACAGCGGCGACCTGCTCCTCATAGGCGCGGATGACGTCGTCGATGGTCTTCGCGTCTCTCGACCGCAAGGTGATCGGTGCCGGCGCCGGAGAAAACCAGCGCGTTGCGCGCCTTCGCCGCGCGCACCGAACGCGTGATCAGTTCCAGCGAGGTCGGCCAGTCCAGCCCCATGCCGCGCTGCGCGGTGTCCATCGCCTCGGCCACGCCGAGGCCGAGGTCCCAGACATGCTCGCGGAAGGCAATGGTCCTGTCCCAGTCGACCGCCGCAGTCAGCCACGGATCGACGTCGGCCAGGGGATTGGCGACCACATGCGCTGCGGAGAAGGCGACGCGATTGAGCGTACCCTCGAGCTTCGCAGGAAATGTCCGCGACGCCGTGAGGCGGTAGGTCTCGATGCCGCCGTCGGCTTTGGGCAGGCGCAGCTGATACGACGACATCGGCAGCACGGGCTTGTTCATGGCATCTCTGACCTCTCCCTTCGTCATTGCGAGCGAAGCGAAGCAATCCAGACTGAGTTCTACGGAGATCCTCTGGATTGCTTCGCGCTTCGCTCCTCGCAATGACGAATTGACAAGCATTGACATTAAACCCCGATCGCCTCGACGTCGATCCAGCGCCGCTCCTTCCAGCTTTGCAGCGCGCATTCGGCAAGCTGTACGCCCTTGGCGCCTTCCAGCAGCGTATATTTATACGGCGCGTTCTCGCAGACGTGGCGGATGAACATTTCCCACTGTTCCTTGAAGCCATTGTCGTAGGCGACATTGTCCGGCAGCTTCTGCCAGTCGCCATAGAAATCGTGCAGCCGCTTCTCGTCGGGATTCCACACCGGCCGCGGCGTCGCCTGTCGCGCCTGGATCATGCAGTCGGTCAGGCCTGCGACCGCCGAGCCGTGCGTGCCGTCCACCTGGAAGGTGACGAGGTCGTCGCGATAGACCCGCGTCACCCAGCTCATGTTGATATGCGCGATCACGCCGCCCTTCAGCTTGAACGTCGCGTAGGCGGAGTCGTCGGCGGTCGCTGCGTATGTCTTGCCGGCCTCGTCATGGCGCTCGGGGATGTCGGTGTTGCCGATGCAGACCACGCTCTCGACCTCGCCAAAGAGATTGTCGAGCACGTAGCGCCAGTGGCAGACCATGTCGAGGATGATGCCGCCGCCGTCCTCTTTCCGGTAATTCCACGACGGCCGCTGCGCCTCCTGCCAGCCGCCCTCGAACACCCAGTAGCCGAACTCGCCGCGTACCGAGAGCATGCGGCCGAAGAAGCCGGAGTCGCGCAGGAAAGCGAGCTTCTTCAGGCCCGGCAGGAACAGCTTGTCCTGCACCGTGCCGTGCTTGACGCCTTTTGCATTGGCAAGTTTCACAACAGCGACCGCTTCTTCGAGGTTGGTCGCGATCGGCTTCTCGCAATAGACATGCTTGCCGGCATTGATCGCCTTGGTCAGCAACGACGGCCGCGCCTGCGTGGTCGCGGCGTCGAAGAACACACTGTCGTTCTTGTCCGCCAGCGCCTTGTCGAGATCGGTGGTATGGCGAGTGATGTTGAACTGCTTGGCCAGCGCTTGAACCTTGGCGGCGTCGCGGCCGACCAGAATGGGGTCCGGCATCACGCGATCGCCGTTCGACAGCCGCACCCCGCCGGCATCGCGGATCGCCACGATCGAGCGGATCAGATGCTGGTTCAGCCCCATGCGGCCGGTGACCCCGTTCATGATCAGGCCGAGGCGTTGGGTGGTCATTCCGTTTGCTCCCAGAGGAATTCTTGTTTTCGTTGACACGACCGACGTAACACGCAGGCAGCGGTCCGGTCCATGCCGCTAGGCGCGCGGCGAGCGCTCCAGCAACAGCGTCTGCACGCCGCAGGTGCCGCTGCGCACACTCATGACGCGTGTGCCGGGCTTGCGGCCGGTGCGCACCTCCGACACATCGACGCCAGCAGCCAAAAGCCGCGCCCGCGCCGCCTCGATGTCGCCGACCCGCCAGCTCAGGCCCCACAATTTGTCGCGCGCGGTGTCGCCGCCGGCGACCGGCCGCCGCACCACCTCGACGATGAGGTCGCCGCAACGGAAGAACATCAGTTGCCCCCAATCCTGATGGGTGCGATCGAGCGCCATGTCGAGCCCGAGCCGCGCGCCATAGAGCGCCGCTGATCGTTCGGAATCCTCGGTCGCGACCACGACATGGTCGAGGCCGATAATCGGCGCCGCGCCGGATAGCGTCGGAACGTGGACGCTCGCCATCCAATTCCAGGAAGAACAGCCGCACGCCGCGGGTGAGCTCGGTCGCGGCGCGGGTGCGCCTCCACTTCATCGACGCGCCGGATGCGGCGTCGCGGCTCTCGACCGCTGCGATCGGCTCCGGCTTCAGCGCCACGCGCTCGAGCCGGCGATGCATCTTTGCGATATCCGGCGTCGCAAAGCAGATGCTGGCAAGCCCCGTGCCGGTTGCCTTCATGGCCTCGCGAATGCGATCGCCCGCCGCGCCGTCCCCGCTCGGGGCCACCAGCTCGAGCGTGATATTCTCAAGCGTGAACAGCACGCGATCGGCGCCGTCGCTGCCATAGCGCCAGGACGGCATGCGCCCGAGCAGCGTCTGATACGCGGCAGCGCCCTTGCCGATCTCCTCGACAAGGACGACGACGTGGTCGAGACCGCTTATCACGGGAAACTCCGTTATGTTCGCGCGCCGGAACGATCCCGGCAGCCGGCCGTTAGAGGGCCGCGCCCGGTCCTATTCCGCCGGTGCCCCCATCTCAAGCGGTTGACGCGCCCGCATTGCGAATTATTTGAGCGAACATTGGAAATAACCGGTGCTAGTGTAGCAGCGCCGGGGCCAAGACAACCCTACAAAAGCGGACGACTAATGCAGGCCCTCTTCATCGGACAGACCTATATCGACGTTACCTTCATCACCGACCATATCCCGACCGGTGACGACAAGCATGTTGCCGACGCCTACGCCGTCTCGTTCGGCGGCAACGCGGTGACCGCGGCATTCTGCTGCGCCAAGCTCGGTGTCGTGCCGGACCTGATCGCGACCGTCGCCAACGACTGGCTCGGGCGCATGTTCTGGGACATGAGCGCGAAGTACGGAATTTCGATCCACCCGCGCAAGGTCAACGCATCGTCGCTGTCCTTCATCATGCCGAAGGACGGCAAGCGCGCCATCGTGCGCTGCCGCGACGACGCGCACATTCATCCCTTCCCGGTGCTCAATCTCGGCGGCTGCCGCGCGCTGCATGTCGACGGCCACCAGCCCGATGCCGCGATCCACTACGCGAAACTTTGCCGCGAGGCCGGCATCCTGACCTCGCTCGACGGCGGCGGCCTGCGTTCCAACACTCATGAGCTGCTCGAATTCATCGACGTCGCGATCGTCGCCGAGAGGCTGTGCGAGCAGATGGACCTGACGCCGGAAAAGATGCTCGACTATCTCAAGAGCCGCGGCTGCCGGGTCGGCGGCATCACCATGGGCGAGAAGGGCCTGCTCTGGTACGACGAGACTGGCGCGATCCGCACCACACCGGCGCTTCCGATCGCGCCCGAGCGCGTGATCGACACCAACGGCGCGGGCGACGTTTTCCACGGCGCCTACATCTATTCCTATCTGGCTCATCCCGCCAAAGCCTGGCGCGACCATTTCGAGTTTGCGCGCACGGCATCGGCCTTCAAGATCCAGCGCCTCGGCAACGAGGCCGGATTGCCCACGCTGGCCGACATCGACTCCGTCAAGCAGGAGTTTCAGGTCGGACGCAAAAAGGAATTCTGGGATTAGCGCATGATCCGGAAAAGTGTGCAGCGGTTTTCCCTCGCGACAAACGCGGGACGCGTTTGCGCGGAGATCATGCGCAAACAAAGAGCGCTTTAGACATGACCCGCGTCTTCGTCGCCGGCAGCATCAACATGGATGTGGTGGCCACCGCCGAGCGGCATCCGCGGATCGGCGAGACCGTCGCGGGTCGAGAGGTGCTGTATTTTCCCGGCGGCAAGGGCGCGAACCAGGCCGTCGCAGCGGCGAAGCTCGGCGCGGCGACGGCGCTGATCGGACGGATCGGCAAGGATGCGTTCGGCGCGGAGCTGCGGGCATTTCTCGCTGGTGCGGGCGTCGATCTCGAACCTGGTGCGCGAGACAGCGGACGCGCACACCGGCACCGCGATCATCACGCTTGCCGACGCCGACAACACCATCGTGGTCGTTCCCGGTGCGAACGGTTTGGTGACTCCGGAGGATGTCGCGGCCGTTCCGGTTGCGACGGGTGATATCACAGTCAGCCAGTTCGAGATTCCGCTGCCCGCGATTTCGGCGTTCTTTACGCGCGCCCGGGCGGCCGGTGCGACGACCATTCTCAATCCGGCGCCGGCGCGCGAATTCGGCAAGGACTTGCTCGATCTCGTCGATGTGCTCGTGCTCAATGAGACCGAGCTCGGTTTGCTGGCCAAGGCAGAGCTTCGCGAAGGCGACGATGTCGCGCGTTTTGTCGAAGCAGCCGGGGCGTTGCGAGCGCGTCCCGGCCAGATCATCTGCATCACGCTCGGCAAACGCGGCGTGGTCGCGCTGGCCGATGGGGAAACGATCGCCGTGCCGGGCCGCGCCGTGAAGGCGGTCGACACCACGGGCGCCGGCGACTGCTTTGTCGGCGCGCTGGCCGCACAACTGGCGCAAGGCTCAACCATCCGCGATGCGCTCGGCTACGCCAACGCCGCCGCCTCGATCTCTGTGCAGCGGTTGGGTGCGGCGCCATCGATGCCGACGGCCGCGGAAGTCGCGGCCGCGCTCTAACAGGCGGGCACACTCTACCCTCTCCCCCTGTGGGAGAGGGTATAGCGAGCAAGCGGCTCTAGCTAAGCCAGCGCGCCCTTGAGATCGAAGCCCGGATCGGCCGCCTTCTCCGGGTGCAACGCGCGTTCCATCGGCAGGAAGCGGCGGCCGAACATGTGGTCGCCGGCGCGGTTGACCAACTCGATGCCGAGCAGCTTGTCGCCGCGATAGCAGAACGCGGAAAACGCCTTCTGCGGCGGGATCGCCGCGCATCACCACGCGGTCGTAGCCGGTGGTGAGCCCCGCGATCTGCAGCTTGTCGTCGCCCTGGTCGCTCCAGAACCAGGGCTGGCCGTCATAGGGCTTGTCGTTGCCGGAGAGGCGCGCGGCGACGCAGCGCGCCTGATCGGTGGCGTTCTGCACGGATTCGAGCCGCAGCGTGCCGCCGAAGCGCGGGCTGTCGAACAGCGCGCAGTCGCCGATCGCGGAAATGTTCGGATCGGCCGTGAGCAGTCGATCGTTGACGATGATGCCCGACGCCGTCGGCAGACCTGCCTCCTTGGCCAGCTCGACATTGGGAATGACGCCGACGCCGACCACGACGAGGTCCGTTGGGATGTGCCGCCCGTCGCTCAGGCTGACGCCTGTCACCTTGTCGCCGTCGGCCTCGATCGCGGTCGCCATCACGCCGAGATGGATGCGTACGCCGGCCTCGGCATGACGCGCCTGGAAATACTCCGAGACCTCCGCGGTGACCGCGCGCGCCATCACGCGGCTTGCGAGCTCGAGCACGTCGACCTCGAGTCCCTTGATCCGCGCGGTGGCGGCGAATTCGAGGCCAATGAAACCCGCGCCGATCACGACCACGTGCTTGCAGGCCGCGAGGCGCGCCCGCAAATCCTCGCTATCGTCGAGGATGCGTAAATAACGCACATTCGGCAGAGTGGCATTGGGAAGATCCAGCAGGCGATTGCGTGCGCCGGTGGCAAGCACGAGATCGCCGTAGTCGAGCGCGCTACCGGAGGCGAGCTTGAGCTTGCGCGCGTCGCGATCGATCGCCACCGCATGATCCGACATCAATTCGATGGTCTGATCGGCAAAGAATTTCTGCGGCCGGAACATCAGGCTGTCGGGGCGGCCGGTGCCTTTCAGATAGGCCTTCGACAGCGGCGGCCGCTGATACGGCAGATGCGCTTCATCATTGATGAGGACGACCCGGTCCTTGTAGCCGGACTGGCGCAAGGAGGCCGCGACCTGAAAGCCGGCATGGCCGGCGCCGACAATCACAACTCCCTGCGTCATGCCTCAGGCCGGTACCACGCGCAGCGGCAGAGTGTCAAAACCGCGCAAAGTATTGTTGAGCCGCCGCTTCGGCTCGGCCGTCATCTCGAAGCGAGCGACGCGTTTCGCGAACGCATTCAGCACCGCCTCGGCCTCGAGCCGCGCCACCGCCTGGCCGACGCAGCCATGAATGCCGGTGCCGAAGGTCATATGCCCGGTGGCGCGGCGTTTGACGTCGAACTCGTCCGGCCGCTCCCAGCGGCGCGGATCGCGGTTGGCGGCGCCAAAGAACAGCAGCACTTTTTCGCCTTCGCCGAGTCTGACGCCGCCGACATTGACGTCCTTGGTGGTCGTGCGGAAGAAGGTCTGCACCGGCGCTTCGAACCGCAACACCTCTTCGAAGGCAAGCCGGATCAGCGACGGATTTTCGCGCAGGATCGTCCACTGCACCGGATACTTCGCGAAACACCAGAGCGCGTTGCCGAGGCCATAGACCGTCGTGTCGATACCGGCCGACAGGAACGAGCGCACCAGCATGCCGGCCTCAAGCTCCGTCAGTTCGCCGGAGTCGACCGCGCGGAAGATCTGCATGCCGAGCCCATCGGGCGCGAGCGCTTCGCGGCTGCATTTCGACATGATCCAGTCGCGCACCGGACCGGCATTGGCCATCGCCTTGTTGAAGAGGTCGTTGCGCGGCCCAAAACCGTTGAACACCATGTTGCCGTAGGGCATCAGGTTCTCGCGGCCGTCTTCGGAGATTCCGACCGAGTCCGGAAACACCTTTAGCGGATAAGGCTCCGCCAGGTCGGCGACACCGTCGAACTCACCCTTGGCGAGCAGCCGGTCGGCCAGCGCCTCTGCCTCGTGAAGTCAACCGCTCGCGCAGCAGGTTGATCGCGGCCGGCGACAGGATGCGCGTCAGCACCGCGCGGGTGCGGCTGTGCAGCGGCGGATCGGCCTCCAGGATAATGCTCGGCGGCCGCCATGGCGTCTCCTTGCGGAAGTCGCTCAGGCCGACGCCGGCGCCGGAACAATAGGTCTGCCAGTCCGTCAGCGCGTCGCGTACCTCCTGGTGGCGCGCCATCGCCCAGATGCCGTAATGCTCCAGCCAGACCGCAGGGCCCGCTTCGCGCATCGCCTCGTGATGCGGATAGGGATTGTCGAGAAAGTCGTGCGAGAACGGATCGACGCTGATGACGGGACGTTCGACCATCGTATCCATGTGAACCTCCTCCCGCTTTGTATTTTTGATATCGCCTATCTTGCAGCCTTCGCCGGGGATTGTCACGCCGCTCCCGCGTGATTTAAATGGCTCCAACGAAGATCAGGGAGGTTCAGATGTCGACCGCACCAGCTTTTGTCTCCCAGCCCGACGATCCCGCGCTGCTTCGCATCGACGGACCGATCGCCACCATCACGTTGAACCGGCCCGCGGCCTTCAACTCGATCAATCTCGCGATCGCGCAGAGGCTGGAGCAACTCGCCGCCGAGGTCGAGGCCAATGACGACATCCGCGTGCTGGTCATCGAAGGCGAAGGCCGCGCCTTCTGCGCCGGTGGCGATCTGCAGACCATCGGCGCGGCGGCGGCGAGCGACACCATCGCGCCTGTGGTCGGCGAACTCCTGAAGCACTATCACGCCTTCATCACCACGCTGCGGCGAATGCCGAAGCTCGTGCTGTCGAGCGTGCATGGCTCGGCGGCCGGCGCCGGCATGTCGCTCGCCTTCATCGCCGATCTCTGCATCGCCACCGAAGACGCGCGCTTCACGCCGGCCTATCACAAGCTCGGCGTCTCGCCGGACGGCGGCGGCACGGTCGGCGTGGTCGCGACCGTCGGCGTGCGCCGCGCGCTGCAAATCTATCTCGGCGAGGACAGCTTTACCGCACAGCAAGCCCATCAGTGGGGTTTGGTCGCCAAGATCGTGCCGGCCACGGAGCTGAAAGCGGCGACGCGCGAGTTCGCGCTGCGGCTGGCGCAGACCGCGCCCGCGGGCATCGCCGCGACCAAGGCGTTGATCCATCGCTCGCCGATAACGCCGATCGAGCAGCAGCTCGACGCCGAACGCGACGGCATCATCGACTGCATGCATACCGACGAGTTCAAGGCCGCCGTGAAGAGGTTCACCAGCAAAGGCAAATAGACTGCCTAACCTTCATCCATTCGGACAAATATACCCCGTTCCCGCCGGCGACTTGAAGCAGCCGACCGACTCCGGAATGACGTGCTTGGGAATCCACAACACGACCTGCGGGAAGTAGATCGTGAAGCAGATCGTGATCAGGAACACCACATAGATCGGCAGTGCCGCGCGTAGCGCTTTCGCAAAGCTGACCCCGACGAATTTCGAGGCCATCAGGAGCACCAGCCCGTAGGGCGGCGTGATCAGGCCGAAGGCGAGCGTGGCGATCAGCACCACGCCCATATGCACGCCGTTGATGTCGCCGGCCTGCGTCAGCGCGTTCACCAGCGGCATGAAGATGATGATGGTCGGCACCGGCTCGATGAAATCGCCGACCACGGTGAACAGCAGCACCATCAGCAGCATGATCAAATGCGGATCGTTGCCGGCGATCGAGGTGATCCAGTCGGCGATCACGATGGCGCCGCGCAGATAGGCCAGCATGTAGCCGAAGGCGTTGGCGGCGCCGATGGTGATCAGCGGCAGCGAGAAGATCAGCCCGGCAAGACAGAAGTCGTAAGGGATTTTCCTGATATGCCCGCGATTGAGCGCGGGGATCACGACCAGGATGATCCACATCACCGCGACGACGCCGGCCTCCGTCGGCGTGAACCAGCCCGTCAGGATGCCGCCGAGCAGGATCACCGGGATCATCAGCGGCAGCGCGGCGTCGCCCGCCGCGAACACCACCTGCTTGAACGGCGCGCGCGGCTTGCGCAGGCCGGACGGCCCGAAAAAATAGCAATAGATCATCAACCCGAAGCCGATCATGAAGCCGGGCACGATGCCGGCCATGAACAGGCCCGCGATCGAGACGTTGCCGACCGCACCATAGACCACCGCGGTGATGCTGGGCGGCACCAGCGCCGCGATGGTGGAAGCGGAGGCGATGATGGCGGCGATGAAGGCCGAACTCGTAGCCCTCGCGCCGCATCGGACCGGCGAGCGCGCGGCTCATCACCGCGACGTCGGCGGTGGTCGATCCTGACATTTCCGAGAAGAACATCGAGAACACGACCACGACCTGCGACAGCCCGCCCCTGATATGGCCGACCAGCGACACCGACAGGTTGGCGATGCGCACAACCACATTCGCCGAGCTCATGAGTTCGCCGACCAGCAGGAAGAACGGGATCGCCAGCAACGCTTCGGAGTCGACGCCGTCAAAGGTCTTCTGCACGATTGCGGCGAGCGAGACGTCGGCGAGCGTGGCGCCGATGAACACGCCGCCGAGCAGCGCAAACGGCACGGGAACGCCGAGATAACCGAACAGCAGGAAGCAGGACGACATCAGTGTGAGGATGATCGGCGAGACTCACGGCCGAATCCCCTGCCCGCCACGCGTCTCAATGAGCGGCACGCCATGATCGTCCGGCGGTGGCTCGTAATGTTCGAAGCCGTTGATCATGCCATTGACGATCTGCTCGACCGTGAACAGTGCGATCAGCACGCCGGAGAGCGGGATGATGAAATAAAGGTAGGCGATCGGCTGGCCGGACGGCAGGCGGAACGAGCCGAAGCCGCGCAGATAATTGAGATAGCCGTACCAGATCAGGCAGATCGCGACGCCGAGCACGATCAGGCGAGTGGCGACCTCGACGATCACGCGCGATCTGCCGTGCATCGCCTCCGAGATCGCGGTCAGATAGAGATGGTCGTTGCGGCGGCTGGCGACGGCGGCGCCGATGAAGATCGCGTAAATGAACATCGCCGAGGTGGTTTCCTGCAGCCACAGCCAGGGATGGCCGATGGTGCGGGTGACGATGTCGGCGGTCACCGACATCGAAAAGCCGAAGCAGAGGATGCCGCACAGGATCATCAGGACCAGTTCGAGCCGGTCCAGCGCCCGCCATTTCAGATGACGCTGCCGCTGCAACACCAGTTTGTCGGCAATCGCCATCGTCCCAGATGCCCCCGTCTCGTATTTGGCTTTTTTACCCACCCTTGGAGGGGGAGGGTCGGCGAGCATCGCGTAGCGATGCGAGACGGGGTGGGGTGAATTGTCGTCACCCCACCCCGCCGCTCATTTCATTCGCCATAGCCGATGCTACGCATCGGCGTTCTTAGTTGCAAGAACGGCGGCCGAAGGCCGCCTACGCCTCCCCCTCCAGGGGAGGGTAAGGCGCCTCACTTCGCCGCGCGGATCAGGTCCTTGATCTTGTCGGCGTGCGGACCGAGGTCCTTTGCGAGCTTGTCGAGCATCGGATCGGCAATCTTCTGAAAGCCCGACTTGTCGACATCCCTGACGATCTTGACGCCGACCTTCTCGAGCTTGGCCGCGGCCGCATGTTCCAGATCGAAGGCGCGCTTCGGCTCCTGCGCGCTGACATCGTCGGCCGCCGCCTGCACCCATTTCTTCTGGTCGGCGGAGAGGCTCTGCCACAGCTTGTCGCTGATGAAGACAAGGGCGTTGTTCGCCTCGTGCTCGGTGACGTTGATGATCGGCGCGACTTCATAGTGCTTGTTGATGAGATAGACGTTGAAGCCGTTCTCGGCGAACTCCACCACGCCGGTCTGCAGCGAGGTGTAGACGCTGCCGAACGGCATGTGCACGGTCTGTGCGCCATAGGCCCCGAACGTCGCATCCTCGGTCGCGGTCGCCTGCACGCGGATCTTGGCGCCCTTGATGTCGTCGATCTTGTGGACTTCCTTCTTGCCGTAGATGTAGCGGAAGCCCTGGGTGCCGAGTCCGATCACATGAATGCCCTGCGCGGTCTGGTCGATCATATCCCGGATAGCCGCGTAGACCTTCGGATCACCCAACGCCTTGACGATGTGATCCTCGTTGGCGAACAGGAAATGCAGCGACATCACGCCGGCCTGCGGCGAAATCGTCGAGGTGTTCGCGGACGAGACGATGGCGAAATCAATGTCGCCGGCCTTCACCAGTTGCAGGATCTGCGGCTCCTGGCCGAGCTGGGCGCCCGGATACTGGTCGACCAGCATCGTGCCCTTGCTTAAGTCCTTCAGCTTCGCGGAAAAGATGTCGTAGGCGACGCTGTAGCCGGAATTGAGTTGCTGGTCGTGGGCGAAACGATAATGCTTGACGTCCTGCGCGCTCGCGCTTGTGGCAAGCATCGCCGCCGCCACAACCCATCCACTCAAGATTTTGGCTTTAAAAGTCACGATTTCCCCCTGTTCTGATTTTGACTAGTGCCGCCGATCTGAAGTCCCTGAACTTACGCGCGGCAAAATCGGGTTCAGGGACTTCAGATCGAAAGCGGCACTAGAATTCGTAGATTTGCCGGTGCCCATAACTTTCCGAAGTCCGCGAAAAGGTGGTGCGGCGATGTAGCGCGGACTTCGGAAAGTGGGCACCGGATCAAACCATTCGGGTTGCCGGATTGTCAATTGAACATGGGGCGACGGCGATGTGACAGGGCGACGCCATCCCGCGAGGCTCCAGGATGGCGCGGAGAGCTGCCTAATTGATGGCCCGGATCAGGTTCTTGACCTTT
The DNA here is from genome assembly GCA_963732085.1 of uncultured Alphaproteobacteria bacterium. GTDB lineage: Bacteria > Pseudomonadota > Alphaproteobacteria > Rhizobiales > Xanthobacteraceae > Bradyrhizobium. The sequence continues at coordinate 279,244 of CAVSYJ010000010.1, forward strand.
TCGGCATGCGGACCGAGCTCCTTGGCGAGCTTGTCGAGCAAGGGGTCGGCAACCGCAACGAAGCCCGATTTGTCGACATCGGTGACGACTTTCACTCCGATCGACCTCAGCTTGTCCTGCAATTCATGCTCCAGCTTGAGCGCCTTGGCCGGCTCGGTGCGGTTGACCTCGTCGGCTGCCGCCTGCACCCAACCCTGCTGCTCCGGCGTCAGGCTGTTCCAGGTCTTGTCGCTGATCCAGACCAGCGAGTTGTTGGCCTCGTGCTCGGTCATCGACAGCACCGGCGCGACTTCGTAGTGCTTGTTGGCGAGATAGACGTTGACGCCGTTCTCGCCGACGTCGACCACGCCGGTCTGCAACGAAGTGTAGACGCTGCCGAACGGCATGTGCACGATCTGCGCGCCATAGGCCGGGAACGTGACGTCCTCGGTCGGCGTCGCCTGCACGCGCACCTTCAGTCCCTTGATGTCGTCGATCTTCTTGATCTCGCGCTTGGAGTACATGTTGCGGAAACCGAGCGTCGACAGCGCGATGACGCGCGCGCCCTGCACGGTCTCGGAAATCATCGCCTTCACCGCCTTGCCCACTTCCGGATCGGCGATCGCCTTGATCAGATGGGCTTCCGAGCGAAACAGGAAGTGCATCGACATCACGCCGGCCTGCGGCGACAGCGTCGCGGCATTGGCCGAGGACGAGATGCAGAACTCGACATCGCCTGCCCTGACCAGTTGCAGGACCTGCGGCTCCTGCCCGAGCTGCGCGCCCGGATACTGGTCGATCAGCATCGTGCCCTTGCTCAACTCCTTGAGCTTGTCGGCGAAGATGTCGCCGAGGATGCCGTAGCCGGTCGTCTTCGGCTGGTCGTAGGCGAAGCGATAATGTTTTGCTTCCTGCGCGGATGCCGTTGCGCTGATCGCGATGGCGGCCAAGGCCGCGCCAAGAATCCTGTTCAAACTCGCCATCGTCTCCCCCTGATGAAATGATTTTTCTTTGATCATCCCATCGCGGTCGTTTGATTGTCAATCAAACGGGAGACGTACACGCAACTGCGAGATGGCCATTTCTTCGTCATTGCGAGGAGCGTAGCGACGAAGCAATCCAGACTGCATCCGCGGAAATAGACTGGATTGCTTCGCTTCGCTCGCAATGACGGGGTTGGGCCACCTACCCCTTCCCCTTGCCGCGCATGAAATCGAAGTCGCAGCCCTCGTCTGCCTGCAAAATGGTCTCGTTGAGAAGCCAGCCATAGCCGCGCCGCGCCCAGTCGCCCGCCACAACAGGTTTCAGTGCCGCATGACGCTTTTTCAGCTCGGCCTCGTCGACCAGCAGCTCGATGCTGCGTTTGGCCACGTCGAGCCGGATCATGTCGCCGCTTTGCACCAGCGCCAGCGGCCCGCCGACCGCGGATTCCGGCGTGATGTGCAGCACGATGGTGCCGAACGCGGTGCCGCTCATGCGCGCGTCGGAAATCCGCACCATGTCCTTGACGCCGGCGCGCGCCAGCTTCTTCGGGATCGGCAGATAGCCGGCCTCCGGCATGCCCGGCGCGCCCTTCGGCCCGGCATTGCGCAGCACCAGCACGTCGTCGGCTTTGACGTCGAGATCGGGATCGTCGATCCGCAAGGTCATGTCCTCGACGGAGTCGAACACGACGGCGCGGCCGGTGTGCTGCAGCAGCCTCTCGCTCGCGGCCGCATGCTTGATGACGGCGCCGCGCGGCGCAAGATTGCCGTGCAGGATCGCCATCGACCCTTCCGGCTTGATCGGATTTTGCCGTGGCCGGATCGCGTCCTGGCCGGGCACCTCCTCCGCATCAGCCACGACTTCGCGCAGCGTCTTGCCTTCAATCGTCTTCGCATCGAGATCGATCAGATCGCCAAGCTGCTTCATCAGGACAGGCACACCGCCGGCATGATGGAAATGCTCCATATAATGCTCGCCCGACGGTTTCAGGTCGACCAGCACCGGCACCTCGCGGCCGAGCTTGTCGAAGGCTTCGAGATCGACCTTGTGCGCGGTGCGGTTGGCCATCGCGGTGAGATGGATCAGCCCGTTGGTCGAGCCACCGATCGCCTGCATCACCACCTGCGCGTTGCGGAACGATGACTTGGTCAGGAACTGGCTCGGCTTCGGTCCCTTCGCTTTCGCCAGTGCGGCCGCAACCCTGCCGCTGGCCTCGGCCAAGCGGAAGCGCTCGGCATGCGGCGCCGGAATGGTCGCGCTCATCGGGAGCGACAGGCCAAGCGCCTCGGTGACGCAGGCCATGGTCGAGGCCGTACCCATCACCATGCAGGTCCCGACCGAGGGCGCGAGCCGCCCGCTGACCGCCTCGATCTCGTTCTCGTCGATCTCGCCGGCGCGATACTTCGCCCACAGCCGCCGGCAATCGGTGCAGGCGCCCAGCACCTCGCCCTTGTGATGGCCGACCACCATCGGGCCGACGGGAATCACCACGGTCGGCAGGTCGGCCGACAGCGCGGCCATGATCTGCGCCGGCAGGGTCTTGTCGCAGCCGCCGATCACGATCACAGCGTCCATCGGCTGGGCGCGGATCATCTCCTCGGTGTCCATCGCCATCAGATTGCGCAGATACATCGAGGTCGGGTGCGAGAAGCTTTCGTGGATCGAGATGGTCGGAAACGCAAAGGGCATCGCGCCCGACAGCATCACGCCGCGCTTGGCCGCCTCGATGATGTCGGGGACGTTGCCGTGACAGGGATTGTAGTCGCTGTAGGTGTTGGTGATACCGACGATCGGCCGGTCAAGCGCGTCGTCGGTATATCCCATCGCCTTGATGAAGGCCTTGCGCAGGAACAGCGAGAACCCCGCATCGCCATAGCTCGCCAGTCCCTTGCGAAGTCCGTCGGTCATGTCTCTTCTCTCTTACATTACTTGCGTTCGACGATCCGGCTCTTGTCGCCTGAAAACTCCATGCTGCAGAACGCCCCGCCCTGGTAGAAGTCGCCGACCGGATCGGGCTTGAGTTTGGCCTGCTCGGCAAAGGCATGCTCGCGGAAATCCTCGCCCTTCCCCGTCGGGCGATAGCCGAGCTCATAGGCGCGGTGATTGTCCCACCAGGAGCGCTCATTGTCGGAGGCGCCGTAGAGAATCTCGAAATGGATATCGGGATGCTCCAGCCCGATCCGGCAGAGCTGTACCATGTCCTCAGGCTTGAGCCAGATCGACAGCCGGCGATGATCGAGCGGCATCTCGCCGAAATTGCCGATGCGCAGGCATGTCACCTTCAGCCCGTGCTTGTCGGCATAGAGCGCGCCGACCGCCTCGCCAAACGCCTTGCTGACGCCATAGCGGCTGTCGGGCCGGGTGGTCACGTCGGTGCCGATGCGGTGATAGCGCGGATAGAAGCCGACCGCGTGGTTCGACGAGGCGAACACCACGCGCTTGACGCCTTGCTTGCGCGCGGCCTCGAACAGATTGTAGCCGCCGATGATGTTGGACTGCAGGATGTCGTCCCAGGGACCTTCGACCGAATAGCCGCCGAAATGCAGGATGCCGTCGACGCCTTCGCAGATCGCCTCGACCTGCGCGGGGTCGGACAAATCCGCCTTCATGAACCGCTCGTTATTGCCGAGATCGGCCGGCGCCTTGATGTCGCTCAAGAGCAGGTCCGGATAGATCGGCGGCAGCAGCTTGCGCAGCGATGTGCCGATCCCGCCGGCCGCGCCGGTCAACAAAATCCGTGGCATTTCGTCCCTCGATTTGCGGTCATTCAGTCTTAGCAGTGATAGCAAACTGAATTGCGAGGAAACGCAACAACGAGAACAGCAAATGTCCGATGCAAACGCGCACTCCCTGGGCTGGCGTCCGGCGACCTGTTATCCCGATCCCGCGATCCAGGCGCTCGATCCGCGCTTCGAAAAATACTGGCTGAAACTGTCGGCGGTGGAACGCCTCGCCACGGGGATGCGCTGGGCCGAGGGCCCGGTGTGGGTCGGCGACGGGCGCTATCTCCTGTGCAGCGACATTCCGAACCAGCGCATCGTCAAATGGGAAGAGGAAACCGGCGCGGTCAGCATTTTTCGCAAGCCCTCGAACTTCGCCAACGGCAACACCCGAGATCGCCAGGGCCGGCTCGTCACCTGCGAGCATGGCGGGCGGCGCGTAACCCGCACCGAGATCGACGGCTCGATCACGGTCCTGATCGACTCCTTTGACGGCAAGCGGCTGAACTCGCCGAACGACGTGGTGGTCAAATCCGACGGCTCGATCTGGTTCACCGATCCGACCTTCGGCTTGCTCGGGAATTACGAGGGCTACAAGGCGGAGCCCGAGATCGAGCCCAACGTCTACCGGCTCGATGCCGCGACCGGCAAAGCGACCATCGTCGCCGAGGGCGTGCTGGGGCCGAACGGGCTCGCCTTCTCGCCGGACGAGAAGATCCTCTACGTCGTGGAATCCCGCGGCGTGCCGAACCGCAAGATCCTCGCCTATGACGTCTCCGCCGACGGCGCCAAACTCTCCAACAAGCGCGTGCATATCGATGCCGGCGCCGGCACGCCCGACGGCATGCGCTGCGACATCGACGGCAATCTCTGGTGCGGCTGGGGCATGGGCGATCCCAAGCTCGACGGCGTCATGGTGTTCGCGCCCGACGGCGCCCCGATCGGCCGTATCGCGCTGCCGGAGCGTTGCGCCAATGTCTGTTTCGGCGGACTGAAGCGCAACCGCCTGTTCATGGCGGCGAGCCAGTCGATCTACGCGCTTTACGTCAACACGCAGGGCGCGCTGGGGGGATAGTCTCGTCATTGCGAGATCGTAGGGTGGGCAAAGCGAAGCGTGCCCACCTTTCTTGCACCGGTCATGTGAAGGTGGGCACGGCGCATACGCGCCTTTGCCCACCCTACGAAAACAAAACGCCGGAGCGATTTCTCGCCCCGGCGTCATTATTTCATCTCGTCACACAGCTTACGCCGCGTTGTAACCCGCGACCGCCTTGGCTTCGAGATATTCCTCCATGCCGTAACGGCCCCACTCGCGGCCGTTGCCGGACTGCTTGTAGCCGCCGAACGGCGCGGAGCGGTCGTTCGGCACGCCCTGCAGGTTGACGTTGCCGGCGCGGATCTTGCGCCCGACCTTGCGCGCGTTCTCCACGGTGTCGGCCGTGACGTAGCCGGCGAGACCATACGGCGTGTCGTTGGCGATCTTGACCGCGTCGGCTTCGTCCTTGGCGCCGAGGATGGTCAGCACCGGTCCGAAGATTTCTTCGCGGGCGATCGTCATGTCGTTGGTGACGTCGGCGAAGATGGTCGGACGGACATAGAAGCCCTTGTTGACGCCTTCGGGCAGGCCCGGACCGCCGGTCACCAGCGTCGCGCCTTCGTCGATGCCCTTCTTGATCAGCGCCTGGATCTTGTCCCACTGCGTGCGGTTGACGACCGGGCCGATGGTGGTGCCTTCGGCGCGGGGATCGCCGGCCTTGGTCTTCTCGGCGACGCCCTTCGCGATCGCGGCCACTTCCTTCATCTTCGACAGCGGCACGATCATGCGCGACGGCGCGTTGCAGGACTGGCCGGAGTTGTTGAACATGTGCATCACGCCGCCGGTCACCGCCTTGGTCAGGTCGGCGCCTTCGAGGATGACGTTCGGCGACTTGCCGCCGAGCTCCTGGCTGACGCGCTTCACGGTGGGCGCGGCGCGCTTGGCCACATCGACGCCGGCGCGGGTCGAGCCGGTGAACGAGATCATGTCGATGTCGGGATGCTCGCTCATGGCGGCGCCGACCTCGGGGCCGAGGCCGTTGAGCAGGTTGAACACGCCCTTCGGCACGCCGGCCTCATGCAGGATTTCGGCAAAGATCAGCGCCGAGGTCGGGGTGAACTCGCACGGCTTGAGGATCATGGTGCAGCCGGCGGCCAGCGCGGGCGCGACCTTGCAGGCGATCTGGTTGAGCGGCCAGTTCCAGGGGGTGATCATGCCGACCACGCCGACCGGCTCGCGCAGGACGACGGCGGCACCCATGGTCTCCTCGAACTCGTACTTCTTCAGAACTTCGAGGGTGTTCATGAGATGGCCGAGGCCGGCGCCGGCCTGCAGCTTCTCCGCCATCGGCAGCGGCGCGCCCATCTCGTCGGAGACGGCGGCGCCGATCTCCTTCATGCGGCCCTTGTAGATGTCGATGACCTTGGTCAGCAGCGCGACGCGCTCGTCGCGGCTGGTCTGCGAAAACGTCTCGAATGCGCGCTTGGCGGCGGCGACCGCCTTGTCGACGTCGGCCTTGGAGCCGAGCGCGATCTCGTACATCGGCTCTTCCGTCGCCGGATTGATGACGGGGGTGGACTTGCCTTTGACGACCGGGTCGACCCAGGCGCCGTCGATGTAGAATTGCATGCGATTGACCATCGAAAACCTCATTATTGCAGGGGCATATGGAGGGGGAACGGGAAGCGTTCGGCAACTATCCTTGCACGAAAGCCGGGGCAATTGGAACCCGCCATATGCGGGAGCGCCGCGTTGCGGCGGACGCTGGATATAAGGAGCGGGGGTGAGGCGGTGGCAAGACACGTCCCTGTCGTCTGGCGAATCCCGGATCTGCGCCGCGTCACTTTGTGCCGCGCCGCGTCCTGGCACGATACTCAACCGCCGCAATTCCACGTATCGGGCCCTGGCTGCCGCGCAGCGCGACTTCGCGGTGCGCTGCTGATCCAGCGACCACAATCTACACCGCCATCTTCCGGTGCAAGGACCGGCGCGCCTGACGTCAGGCTTTCCGCCGCATCGATGATGGCGTTGGCGTCGATGCCGTAGTGGCGATAGAGGTCGCCAATGGTGCCGGTCTGGCCGAAATGCTCGACGCCGAGCGCTTCGACGCGATGGCCGCGCACGCTGCCGAGCCAGCCCAGCGCCGCCGGATGGCCGTCGAGCACGGTGACGATGCCGCAATCGCGCGGCAACGGCGCGAGCAGGTTCTCGATATGGCTGAGATGCTGCACGCCGCGGCGGTCGCGGCGCAGTTGCCGCGCCGCGGTCCACCCCGCATGCAGCCGGTCGACCGAGGTGATCGCGAGCAGGCCGATATCGCGCCGGCTCTCGCCGATGAAGCCGGACAGCCTCGATCGCCTCGGGCGCGACCGCGCCGGTATAGGCCACGATCACTTCCGCATTCGGTCCGGGCTTGCGCAGCCAGTAGGCGCCTTGGGTGATGTCGCGCCTGCAGATCGGGCGTCATGATCCGCTGCACCTGATCGATGCTGCGCGTCGACAGCCGCAAATAGACCGAGCCGCCCTCGCCCGCTTCGCGCTGCATGTGCTCGAAACCCCAGCCATGATCACGGCGAGCTCGTCGACAAAGGCCGGCTCGAACGAGGCGAGCCCGTCCTGCGCCATGCCGATCAGCGGCGTCGCGATCGACTGATGCGCGCCGCCTTCCGGCGCCAGCGTGATGCCGGAGGGCGTCGCGGCCAGCATGAAGCGCGCATCCTGGTAGCAGGCATAATTGAGCGCATCGAGGCCGCGCTCGATGAAGGGATCGTAGAGCGTGCCGACCGGCAACAGCCGCGCGCCATTGATCTGGTGCGACAGCCCGAGCGCCGACAGCAGGATGAACAGGTTCATCTCGGCGATGCCGAGCTCGAGATGCTGGCCCTTGGGCGAGAAATCCCAGTTGAAGGTGGAGGGAATCTTCTCCTGCCGGAACAGGTCGTGGTTTTCAGCCTTGCGCGAAGAGTCCGCGGCGGTTGACCCAGGCGCCGAGATTGGTCGAGACGGTGACATCGGGCGACGTCGTCACGATGCGTTCGGCCAATTTGGAATCGCCGCGCGCGATCTCGTTCAGGATCAGGCCAAAGCCCTGCTGGGTCGACATCTGCGCCGCCGGCTTGAACGCGAGCTGACGCGGCACGTCGATGACCGGCGCATCGAGCCGGCGCGCGCCCTCGCGGTTGAAGGGCACGTCGGCAAGGAAGGCCTTTAGTTCGGCTTCATTCTGCGAGAAGCCTTCGAACTTGTCCCACTCATGGCCGGGCCGGATGTTCTGGTTGGCGCGCCACTTCTCCATCTGCGCCGGCGTCATCAGGCCGGCGTGGTTGTCCTTGTGGCCCTGCATCGGCAGGCCGACGCCCTTGATGGTGTAGGCGATGAAACAGACCGGGCGATCGTGATCGATCGATTCAAAAGCCTCGATCATGCTCGGCATGTCGTGGCCGCCGAGATTGGACATCAGCGCCAGCAATTCATCGTCGCTGCGGCGATCGATCAGCGCGGTTACCTCGCCCTGGTCGCCGATATCGTCATGCAGGTGCTTGCGGAAGGCCGCGCCGCCCTGGAAGCAGAGCGCGGCATACATCTGGTTCGGGCATTGATCGATCCAGCGCCGCAGCGCCTCGCCGCCGGGCTCGGCAAAGGCCTGCCGCATCAAGGTGCCGTATTTGACGATCACCACGTCCCAGCCGAAATTGCGGAACATGGACTCGAACTTTTCCCACAGCCCTTCGCGCACGACGGCGTCGAGCGACTGCCTGTTGTAGTCGACCACCCACCAGGTGTTGCGCAGCCCGTGCTTCCAGCCCTCCAGCAGCGCCTCGAAGATGTTGCCCTCGTCCATCTCGGCGTCGCCGACCAGCGCGATCATCCGCCCCTCGCGGCGATCCCTGAGCCAGCCATGCGCCTTGACGTAATCCTGCACCAGCGAGGCGAACAGCGTCTGCGCCACGCCGAGCCCGACCGAGCCGGTGGAGAAATCGACGTCGTCGGTGTCCTTGGTGCGCGATGGATAGGACTGCGCGCCCTTGTAGCCGCGGAAATTCTCCAGCTTGTCGCGGGTCTGGCGGCCGAACAGATATTGAATGGCGTGGAACACCGGGCTCGCATGCGGCTTCACCGCGACGCGGTCCTCGGGCCGCAGCACGTGGAAGTACAGCGCCGACATGATGGTCGCGAGCGAGGCGGACGACGCCTGATGGCCGCCGACCTTCAAGCCGTCGCTGTTGGGGCGGATATGGTTGGCGTGATGGATGGTCCATGACGATAGCCACAGCACTTTTCGCGTCAACGCAGACAGCATCTCAAGACGTGCGGGATCGATCGCCATGGCGTTGCTCCGGACCTCGGCCTTTCCGCAAATTCTAATCCTGCGGCGACCTCGAAATATCTCAAATTCTCGCGCCATACCCGTCAATGTTGGGATATATTACCAACAAGATGCACCTTATGCGGATTTCATCCCAATGCCCGATCTCGACGCCATCGACCGAAAAATCCTCTTCCACCTGCAATCCGACGGCCGCATCACCATGGCCGAACTCGCCGACAAGGTCGGGTTGTCGGTGTCGCCCTGCCATCGCCGGGTGAAGCTGCTGGAAGAGCGCGGCGTCATCACGCGTTATATCGCGAGCGTCGACCAGAAATCGCTGGGGCTGCATGTCTCGGTGTTCATCTCGATCAAGCTGGCGCGGCAGAAGGAGGAGGACCTCAACCGCTTCGAGCGCGCGATCTCGAAATGGGACGAGGTGCTGGAGTGCTATCTGATGACCGGCAATCGCGACTATCTGCTGCGCGTCGTCGCCGCCGACCTGTCGTCGTATGAGGCGTTCCTGAAGACCAAGCTGACGCGGCTCGACGGCATCGCCTCGATCGAGTCGAGCTTCGCGCTGAGCCAGGTGAAGTATTCGATCGCGCTGCCGGTGTGAGGTGCCGTCATTGCGGGAGCGAAGGCGAAGCAATCCAGACTGTTGTCCGCGGAGACAGTCTGGATTGCTTCGTCGCTGCGCTCCTCGCAATGACGAATTGACATGACATCGCACTCCCGCGACGCTGATGCGTCCGAGTGAACCGCCCTCCTCCCCTGCAAAGGACCCCCGCATGCGCATCATGATCCTCAACGGCCCCAACCTGAACATGCTGGGCATCCGCGAGCCGCACATCTACGGCTCGACCACGCTGGAAGCCATCAAGGCGAGCTTGCGAAGAGTTCGCCAAATTCGCCGGCGCCGAACTGTCGTTCCACCAGTCCAACCACGAGGGTGAGCTGGTCGACCTGATCCAGTCCGCGCGCACGAGCGCCGACGCACTGATCATCAATCCCGCCGCCTATTCCTTCACCTCGATTGCGATGTTCGACGCCATGAAGATCTTCGAAGGCCCGATCTTCGAGGTGCACATCTCCAACATCCATGCCCGCGACGAGCTGCACCGGCATTCCAAACTGTCAGCGGCGGTGAAGGCGGTGATCGCGGGTCTCGGCCCCTACGGCTACATCGTCGCGATGCAGGCGGCACTTCAGGGCGCCGGCAAGCTGCCGGCAGCGTTGCCGCCGGCGATGCGCGTCGGGCCGAAATAGGGCTGCCCTTGCTGCGCTCCGGGGCGCGCGATAGGCTTTGCCAAACCGACAAGCAGGAGGCGCGCGTGGACCCATCCGATGAGACAAAAATTTCCGAGGATCGCCGCGAGGCGCTGCGTTACGCGCTGGCGATCGGCAGCGGCGCGGCGCTGACCTCCGTGCTCGCCACTCCCGCTTCGGCGCAAGCCGGCTCCGATAATACGCTGGACAACATCCGCGTTGCAAAGGTGCTGCGCATCGCCGTGCTGCCAGGCGAACTGCCCTACTTCAACAAGGACCTTGCCGCCGGCACATGGTCGGGCATGTGCATCGACATGGCGAACGACATCGCCAAGCTGCTCGACGTCAAGCTGGAATTTACCGAATCCACCTACGGCAACTCGATCCTCGATCTGCAATCCAACAAGATCGATCTCGGTTTCGCGCTCAACCCGACGCCGCAGCGCGCGCTGGTGGTCGATTTCACGCATCTGGTGTTTCCGCATCCGTTCGGCGCCATGCTGCGGAAAGGCCTGGAGGCGAAGACCTGGGCCGACATCAACCAGCCCGACGTGAAGATCGCGGTCGACGTCGGGTCTGCCAACGAGACGGTGGCGCGGCGCTTTGCGCCGAACGCGACGATCACCTCGCTGAAGACGCGCGACGACGTGATGCTGCAGATGGCCTCAGGCCGGGTCGATTGCGTGGTCAACGCGCTGGTGCTGGGCCTGACCGCGATCGCCAAGAACCCGAACCTCGGCAGCTACAAGATCCTGCAATCGCCGTCGGTCGCGATCCCGTCGAGCATGGCGGTGCGCCGCGAGAGCGACAAGCGCTGGCGCGATTTCCTCTCGGTCTGGGTGGACTACACCAGAGGCATCGGCCAGATGCGCGAATGGTTCGTCAAGGGGATGTCGCAGTCGGGGGTCAAGCCGGAGGACGTGCCGGTGGAGCTGAATATTTAGAGGGATCGTGGACTCGGGTGCAAATTCATGCGTGGGACGATAGCGGTCATATTCGCTTACGCGGGGCGCATCGGCAGCCTCATTGCCGCTTGCTATTGGGCGTATTGGATCTGGCAGTTTGATTGGGGTAGTGCGACCCGTGTTCGCGCGTTGATGTTCCTGGCGATGGTTTTTGGAGCAATCATCGTTTTTTTCGTGGGCTATTTTGTAACGGTCTACGCGAGCGACGCGATCGACAGCTGATTCCGGTCTCACGCCCGATCATAGGTCATGCCGCGCTCCAGCCGGCGCGCGACCAGCGTCGCCGGAAACAGGATGGCGAAATAGATCAGCGCGACGACGGTGTAGACCTCGAGCGGCCTGTAGGTATCGGCGTTGATCAAGGTCGCATTGTAGACGAGATCGGGCACGGCGATGACCGACACCAGCGAGGTGTTTTTGAGCTGCGTCACCGACTGGTTGACGTAAGGCGCCATCATCGGCTTCAGCGCCTGCGGCAGGATCACCAGCCGCAGCAGGCGCCACTGTCGCAAACCCAGCGCGCGCGCCGCATCCCACTGCCCGCGCGGCACGCTCTCGACGCTACCGCGCACGATCTCGGCATAGAACGCGCCGCCATAGAGCGAGAGCACGCTGACGGCGGCGACATGCGCGGGAATGTTGATGCCGAGCAGCACCGGGAAGGCGTAGTAGAACCAGATGATCTGCACCAAAAGCGGCGTGCAGCGAAACAGCTCGATATAGGCGACCAGCAACCAATCGAGGACGCGAAAGCGTCCGAGCCGCAAGAGACCGACAACGAGGCCGATGACGGTGCCGAGGACGATGGTGCCAATGGTGTAGAGAATGGTGAAGGCCAGCCCGAGCCAGAACAGATGGCTGTATTTGCCGAGGATCGCGAAGTCCCAAACGTAGTGCATGGCAATCGATCTCCGCGAACACCGCCCTGTTCCCCTCCCCCTTGCGGGGAGGGGTTAGGGGTGGGGGTGTCGAGAGGACAGTGCTTGCGGCTACCCCCCTCCCCGACCCTCCCCCGCAAGGGGGGAGGGAGTCTACTTCCGATGCTGCTCGATCGCGGATCACACGATCGGATGCGCGCCCATCAGATGTACCTACCCGGCGCGAACGCCGCGACGTCGAACGGCGGTGGGCTACCCGCGATCATCGCGGCGATCGCCTCGCCCGTCGCCGGTCCCGTGGTGAAACCGATATGCTGGTTGCCGAAGGCGAGCCAGAGATTGCGATGCCGCGGAGCGGGTCCGATCATCGGCAAACTGTCCGGCAGGGTCGGGCGCGCGCCGCGCCAGGTGTCGCCGACCTGCTCGCCGAACTCGACCACGCCGCGCGCCAGCGGCTCAACCGAGTCGATCTGCGCATAATTCGAGGGCGCTTCACGGTCAGTCAGCTCGACACCGGAGGTGACGCGGATGCCGTTCTCCATCGGCGTCATCAGGAACGCGTTCTCGGCGTCGTGAATCGGGCGCAGCAATTTGCGTGACGGGTTCGGCTTGTATTCGCGATGATAGCCGCGCTCGGTCGCGAGCGGCACGCGATAGCCGAGCGGCCGCAGCAGATCGGCCGACCACGGCCCCAGCGCGACCACGACATGGCGCGCGCTGAGCGCACCATCCGACAGCACCACGCGCCAGCCGTCGCCATCAGGCGCGATCGACCTGATCTCGGCGCGGCGCACTTCGCCGCCGCTGCCCGACAACATCCGTGCATAGGCCTTGACGACATTGCCCGGCGAATCCACCGACGCGGTCTGGGTGTGCAACAGGCCGACGCTGTACACCGGCAGGATGTTCGGCTCGAGCGCGGAGATCGCCTGACGGTCGAGCAACTCGCTCTTGACGCCGTATGCGGTGAGCGCGTCCTGATCGGCTTTCGCCGCGGCGCGATTGTCGCTGCGCCAGGCCTTCAGCCAGCCGGTCTCGCGGATGCGCTCAGGCGCGCCCGCGCTTCACGATCCAGTCGCGATGCAGTTTCAGGGAGGCGTTGATCAAGCCCTGCAAGGCAAGCGCCCGCGGCTTCGTTTGCGATGCTCGGGCGCTTGCGAGAAAGCGCACGACCCAGTCGGGATGACGCAGCACCCAGCCCGGGCTCCAGCGCAACGCGGCGTGCCGGTTGGTCAGATATTTCGGCAGGTTGCCCAACAGCGAAGGCTGGTTGAGCGGAAAAATCGAGCCGGAGGAGAGAATGCCGGCGTTGCCATAGGATGTCTCGTTGCCGGGCTCGCGGCGATCGACCACGACCACCGACAGCCCGCGTTGGCGCGCGGCGTAGGCGGCGGACACGCCGACAATGCCGGCCCCGAGCACGACGACGTCCGTCTTGTTTTCGTTGTTCGCCATCGCGTCCTTTCCTACATCAATGTCAGGCCACCATCGACCGGCAGCAGCGCGCCGGTGACGTGGCCTGCCTCGTCAGATAGCAGAAATGCGACCACGGCAGCCACCTCATCCGGTTCGCCGAGGCGTCCTTGCGGATTCGCCTTCGCCACAGCCTCCCATGCCTTGGCATCGAGCGCGCCGAACAGGCCGGGATCCTTCCTGGTATAGCCGGGCATCACGATGTTGGCGGTGGCGCCCGATGGCGCCAGCTCGATCGCGAGCGACTTCACCAGCACCTCCAGCGCGGCCTTTGCAGATGCCGATGCAGGAAAGGTGCCATCAGGTACAAAACGATGCGCGCCAAAACTGGAGATCGCGACCACGCGACCGGCCTTGTCGCGCGCGATATCCGTCATGGCCGCGGTCGTGAGTTCATGAAACGCCAGGGCCATCACCGCGAAGGCGCGTTCCAGTCCTTCGCGAGGGAGCGAGGCGAACCTGCGCCGGTCGGCAAAGCCGGCGGCATGAACGATCGCATCGATCGGGCCGAACTTTTGGCGCGTCGCGCGCACGAGCTCGGCGGCTGTTCCTGCTTTCGCAAGGTCGCCGGTCGCGAACGCGACCTTCGCGCCCGCGCGTTCGCAATCCGCCGCGACCGCCTTCAGCCGAGCAAGTCCGGCCTCGTCGGCGCCCTGCCCGTGCAGCATCAGGCACTGGCCGTTGCCGGCCAGCCGGCGCGCGACCGCGGCGCCGATTCCCGACCCGCCTCCCGTGATGATGCAAACCCGCATGTTCTTTATTCTATAGCAGCTTGCGCTGCGCCAGATTCTTCATCAGCGCACCGACGCCGAAGGTCCAAGGCTCGCAATCATGGCTGGAACGCATGCGATTGACGAGCCGGCCGAGCTGCGGCGCCGATATCGTGACGATGTCGTCGCGCTTGTGGGTGAACCCCTGCCCCGGTGTGTCGCGATCCTTCACCGGCGCAAACATGGTGCCGAGGAACAGCGCGAAGCCGTCGGGATATTGATGATCCTTGCCGATGGTCTGCGCCACGAGATCAGAGGGATCGCGGCTGATCTTGCCGATCGAGGAATGGCCGTCGAGCACGAAGCCGTCAGCGCCCTTCACGTTCAGGCCGACATCCATGCGCCTGACATCGTCCAGCGTGAAGCTCGCGTCGAACAGCCGCAGCAGCGGGCCGATGGCGCAGGAGGCGTTGTTGTCCTTGGCCTTCGACAGCAAGAGCGCCGAGCGTCCCTCGAAGTCGCGCAGATTGACGTCGTTGCCGAGCGCGGCCCCGACGATCCTGCCGTTGCTCGAGACCACGAGCACGACCTCCGGCTCCGGATTGTTCCAGGTCGATTTCGGATGCAGCCCGGCGTCCATGCCTGTCCCGACCGAGGACAGCACCGGCGCCTTGGTGAAGACCTCGGCATCGGGACCGATGCCGACCTCGAGATACTGGCTCCAGGCGTTCTGGTCGATCAGCACCTGCTTCAGCTTCATGGCCTCGGCCGAGCCGGGCTTGAGCTTCGACAGATCGTCGCCGACCAGACGCGTGACCTCCTTGCGGATCGCCTCGGCGGATGCCGGATTGCCGCGTGCGCGCTCCTCGATCACCCGCTCCAGCATCGAGATCGCAAAGGTCACGCCGGCGGCCTTCAGCACCTGCAGATCGACCGGCGCGAGCAGCCACGGCTTTTTCGGGTCGCGATTGTCAGGCGGCGTGTTGGCGAGAATAACGTCGAGATCGCCGATGCGCTCGCCCTTGGCGCTCTGCAACGCGCTTGCAGGATCGTTCTCTTCGCAGAGCGCGCTCACCGTCGCAAACCGCGCACTCACGTCGAACACGCCGTCACTGCGGATAGCCACGACTGCCGGTCCCGCTGCCACCGGCAGCCAGACCCGGCCGACAAGCGCGCCGCGCGTGCCGTCGTCAGGCAGCACGTCCTTGGCGGTGAGTGTGATCATGGTTCCTCCCGATCTTGTTTTATCTCACCGCCACGGCTCGACGATGATCTTGGTGTGTGCTTCCGGATTGGCGAGATCGTCGAAGGCCTGCGCCACGCCGGAAAGCCCGACGCTGCCGGTCACCAGCGCGGGCGCATCGACCTCGCCTTCGGCAAGCAGCCGCAGCGAGGCCGCGAACTCCTCCGGCGTGTAGCCCAGCACATATTGCACATTGAGCTCCTTCATGATGCCGAGCATCGGCTCGTTGCGATCGCTTTCCATGCAGACGCCGACCACGACGATGCGGGCATCGCGCGGCGCACCTTCGAACACCTGCTGCAACAGGCCGGGAACGCCGACGCACTCGAAGATCAGCGCCGGCTTCAGCGCGGCGAGATGCGCCTGGAACGCCGGCCGCGCCGCCTTCTCCTCGGCCGACATCGCCGCGTGCTCGGCCCAGGTCGCATAGGGCTGTGCGCGGGCCGGGTCGACGACCACATCGGCGCCCATCTTTTCGGCGCGGGCGCGGCGCGCCGGCGAATAGTCGGCGGCGACGATCGGATGCAATCCCCTGATGCGAAGTGCGGCGATCACCGCCAGCCCGACCGGACCGCAGCCGATCACCAGCGGCACTTCGCCGCCCCTGATATCGGCCTTGGCAACCGCATGGACGCCGACCGCCAGCGGTTCCGTCAGCGCAGCGTGCCCGGCCGACAACCCGTTCGGCACTTCCAGCAGCAGCGGCTCGCTGAGCAACATCGCCTCCGCATAGCCGCCGACATTGTCATTGGAATAGCCGATGCCGACTGGCCCCGTCGGGGTCACCAGCGCCGGCAGCGAACAGACCCGCGTGCCCGGTTTCAGCCGGCGCTGGGTGGCGGGACCGTAGTCCACCACTTCGCAACAGAACTCGTGGCCGAACACCACGTCGCGTGACAGGTCCATCGGCTTCCTGCCCGTATATTTGGCCATCTCCACCATGCGATGCGCATGCTTGCGGGCATGCAGGTCGGACCCGCAGATGCCGCAGGCGAGCGTCCTGACCAGCGCCTGCCCGGGCCCGGGCGTCGGCTCACCCATCTCATCGACGACGATCTCGCCGTTGCGGAAAATGGCCGCGCGCATCGGAACCCCCGGAAAATGGACCGCACCTCCTCTCCCACGGCAAGCGCGCCAACGGAAGAGCCAATGGCCCGCCACGGGGACATGACAGCGTATTAGTCAATCGGCGCAAACAGATATCGCGAGCAACCCGTTCCTGCTGTCGTAAAAACCGGCTATGAGTGGCTTCCACCCTCGGACACACGGGAATCCGCAACCACTGGGTGTGGTCATTTCATCGGGGTAGAAAGATGCCGCATCGCCTCTCCCATCGACGATTACATGATGACGAAGTCCGGGCCAGCATTCGCAAGCACGGGAGTAAAATCGCCAGGAAGCACGGCATTCCAGTCAAACGGCTGGAGCAGGCCCAGTCGGATCTGCTCGGCAACATCGTGGTGCCCGGCGACCTCGCCTACGAGAAGGCGCGGCGGATCTGGAACGTTTATTTCAATCCCCACCCTTCCTTGATCATCCAATGCCAGGCTGAAAAGGACGTGGCAATCGCGCTCGAGCTGGGCCGCGAGTTCAAAGTTCCCGTCACCTTGCGATCGGGAGGTCACACCACGGCAGGCTATTCCGGCGGCACCGGCACGCTCGTCATCGATCTGAAGGAACTCGACGACGTCGCGATCGATGCAAAGAACCTCACCGCCACCGTGAGCTGCGGCACGACTTTCGGCAAGATGAACGCCGCGCTTGACGCGCGCGGCGTGCATCTGCCGGCCGGCGAATGCGACGACGTCCGCATGGGCGGCTTCATGCAGGGCGGCGGTTATGGCTTCACCTCGCGCACCTTCGGCATGCACAGCGACAGCGTGACGAGCTTCCGCATGATGCTGGCCAACGGCCGCACGGTCACCGCCAGTCCTGATGTCAACAGCGACCTGTTCTGGGCGGTGCGTGGCGGCACCGGCGGCAATTTCGGGGTGCTGCTCAACGCCGAGTACAAGATCCAGAAGCTCGACAAGGTCTATGGCTGGTCGATCCTGTGGCCGCTCTCGACCGCCGCCGAGCGCCAGGTCGCGTCTGAGGCGATGATGGCGATCCAGAAGGATTTCTTCCGCACCGCGCCGCCGGAATTCAACATCCAGATCGCGGTCTGCTATCAGCCGCCCAAAAAGGACGCAAAAAAGGTGGTGCCGCTGCTCGTGGTGCGCGGGCTCTATGTCGGGACCGAGAAGGCCGGCCAATCGGCGATCGCGCCGATCCGCAAGCTCAAGGGCGCGCAGTTCCAGTATGACAAATTCGATGCCTTCATCAAGATCGACAACATGCTGCTGAACCACCCCTACGACATTCCCTACATTCCTTTCGAGAAAAAGGGCCAGCCGCCGGAGGACAAGCAGGCACGCAACGTCGCGCGCGACCTCACCCTCGACGAATGGCAGAAGATCCTCGACCATTTCGTCACCAGCCCGAACAAATGGTCGTATCTCTACTTCGAGGTCTATGGCGGCAAGATCAACAGCTATCCGCTCGAAGACAGCGCCTTCATCCACCGCGACTGCGCGTTCTGCACGGCACTCGACATCTTCTACTATAAGGACGATGACAAGAAGGCCGCGCACAAATATCTGAAGGACTGGTGCAAGCTGATGGAACCGATGTGGAACGGCCACATCTACCCGAACTATCCGAAGACCGACGTGCCTGACTATCGCAAGCACTATTGGGGCAAGGCGCTGGACGCGCTGATCGGCGTCAAGACCAAGTACGATCCGGACACCTTCTTCCAGTTCGAGCAGATGATCTCACCCTATCCCGGCCAGAAACCAAAACCGGTGAGCTGGCCGCCGAAAGTGGCGGATGCGCTCAAGCAGCCGATCGTCTACGAGGACGGCAAGCCGTAAAAGACGAAATGCCTGACCCCAAAGGATCGAACGCGGAATTCGTCGGCGCGTGGCTGGAGCAGCTCGGGCTGTCCGGCTATTTGCAGGCATTCCTCGACAACGACATCGACGCCGGCAACCTGCCGCATCTGACCTCGACCGATCTGGTCGAGCTCGGCGTCAGCTCGGTCGGCCATCGACGCCGCCTGCTCGATGCGATTGCAAGGCTCGTCGCCTCCGAGCAGGTGCAGCGGCCCGACCCGAAAGAGAAGCCGCCTGTCCCGCGCGCGTCGACCATGGCAGCGCGGCCGGTGGCGATCGCCGAGCGGCGCCAGGTCACGACGCTGTTCTGCGACCTCGTCGGCTACACCAAGCTCTCCTCGGACTTCGATCCCGAGATCGTGCTGGAGTTGCTCACCAGCTACAAGGACATCTGTGCGACCCTGATCGAAAGTTACGGCGGCCACGTGCTGCGCTACGTCGGCGACGGCGTGCTCGCGACCTTCGGCTATCCACGCGCCCGCGAGGACGACGCGGCGCGCGCGGTCGCGACCGGGCTGATGCTCGCGGAGGCGATCGGCAAGCTGGTGACGCCGAAGGGCGACCAGCTCGAAGTGCGGATCGGAATTGCCACCGGGCTCGTCGTCGCCGGCGATCTCGTCGGCGATGCCGCAGTCGAGAAGCATTCGCTGGTCGGCGAAGCGCCCAACCTTGCGGCGCGGCTGCAGGGCGAAGCCTCGGCCGGCGAGGTGCTGATCGCGGAAGCAACCGCAAGGATCATCGGCGGCCAGTTCCGTCTGGAGAATCTGGGAACGCGAAACCTCAAAGGGTTCGACGCTCCGGTCACCGCCTATCGCGTGCTCGGCGAACAGCGCGGTGCGACCCGCTTCGAGGCCGTGCACGGCGCGAGCAGCCTGCCGATGATCAGCCGCGAGGACGAGGTCGCGCGCCTGGTCGACCGCGCCACGGCCGCCCTGCTTGGCCAGGGCCAGATCGTCGTCATCACCGGCGAGGCCGGCATCGGCAAGTCGCGCCTGATCGAGGAGATGTACCGCCGGCTCGAGATCAAGCCGGCTCAGCGCGTCGTGCTGCAATGCTCGCCGATCCACACCAACCGGCCGTTCCACCCGATCGCCCATTATCTGGACTACATGACCGGCGTCGAGGCGCCCGATGGAGATGTGCGCCAGCTCGACAAGCTCGACGCGCTGCTGGGCCGCCTCGGCCAGGCGACGCCCGAACGGCTGGCGCTGATCGCCGAGCTGTTGCGCCGCGAGAGCAGCGACCGCCGGCTCTTGCTGCGGCTTGCGCCCACGGAAATTCGCGCGCGCACCATCGAAGCGCTGCTCGACATCGTCGAGGCAATCTCGCGCGAGAGTCCCGTCATGGTCATCGAGGACGTGCACTGGGCGGATCCGTCGACCAACGAATGGCTGGAGCGGCTGGCAGGAATGATCCGCGGCCTTCCGGTGCTGCTGGTTGCGACTACGCGGCCCAACGACATGCCGCAATGGGCCGAGCAGTCGGCTGCGAACATCATGCAGCTGGTGCGCCTGCAGCCCGAGGAGATCAGGCGGCTGGTCAATACCATTGCTGCCGAGCACAAGATGCCGACCAGCGTGGTGGATGCGATCGTGATGCGTTCGGACGGCATTCCGATTTTCGCCGAGGAACTGGCGCGCAGCCTGCAGGCGATGGAGGACGCCTCGCCCGGCACGGCCGACGCCACCGCCATTCCGGTCACGCTCAACGAAATCCTGCTGTCGCGGCTCGACCTGCTGGAGCACGGCCGCGAGACCGCGCAGCTTGCGGCCGCGATCGGCCGTGACATCCCGCTCGACCTGTTGATCGCGGTGTCGCCGTTCGGCGAGGCGGTGACGCGCGCGGCCATCGAGCGCCTGGTCGCGAGCGGCATCTTCGTGACGCGCCACAGCGGCTTCGGCGACGCCGTCGATTTCCGCCACGCGCTGCTCCGCGACGCCGCCTATCTTCTGCTGCTGCGGCGCGACCGGCTGCGCGTCCACAAGCTGATCGCCGACACCATCGAGGCGCACTTTCCCGCGATCTCGGACAGCATGCCGCACGTGCTGGCGCACCAGTTCGCGGAAGCCGGCGACCACTCCGCCGCCATCATCTATCTGGAGCGCGCCGGGCGCGATGCGGCGCGCCGTTCGGCGGCGATGGAAGCGGTCGCGCATTTCACCGCGGCGCTGGAGCAGGCCTCCCGGCTGCCACCGGGACTCGAGCGCGACGAGCGCGAATTCGACCTGCGGCTCGGCATCCTCGGACCGCTGATCGCCGCGCGCGGCTATGGCGCGCGCGAAGTCGAACGGCAGATCGCGCACGCGGTCGAGCTGTCGGCGCGCATCGGCGCCGGCGACCGCATCGTGCCGGCGCTGTTCCTGAACTGGATCGCCCGCTTCAACGAAACCGATGTGCGGTTCGAGGTGGCGCGCCAGATCGCCCAGGTGGCGGCGCAGGGCAGCACGCTCGACAAATTGATGGCGCATCGCTGCATGGGCACGACGCTGCTGTTCAGGGGAGAATTTACCGCCGCGATCGCGGAGTTCGAGTGCTTCCAGGAGCTGTTCGATCCCGAACTGCACAACGAGCCGCTCAACAGGATCGGCGCCACCATCCATGCCGTCACCGTCAAGGTCGGGCTTGCCGAAGCCTGGACGATGCTCGGCAATACCGAGCGCGCCGGCTCCTGGCGCGAGGCCGCGCTCGAAGACGCCGAGGCCAGCGGACATTACCAGACGATCTGCCACACCGCGGCCTTTGCCGGAGGCCTGCTCGCCGCCTTCATGGACGACGCCGACGGCCTCGCCTTCCATGCCGCGCGCTTGCGCGACCTGACGTTGCACCATGATCTGCCCTATTGGCGGCCGCACGCCGATCTGCTCGGAGGCGTGGCCGAGATCCGTCATGGCGCCATCGAAAAGGGATTCCGCCTCGCCCAGCACGGCATGGAACGGATGATCGCCGAGCGCTTGCCGTCCCTGACGGCATGGTGCGTGGTGTTTGCAGGCGGTTGCGTGAGAGCGCATCGTCCGGAGGAAGGGCTCGCGACGCTCGCGGGCATCGCCGGCGAAGTCGAGACCGGCGAGCGCTGGACCGCGGGCGAGTACTACCGGCTGCGCGGTCTGTTGCGGCTGCAGTCCGGCGATAGCGAAGGCGGTCTCGACGACCTTGCCGAGGCGCAGCGGATTGCCGTGCAACAGGGCTCGATGCTGGTCGAGCGGCGTGCCACCGCTGATCTCGAGCTGGCCAAGGCGAGCTGAACCGAAGGCGCCGTCAGCTTCCACTGCAGCAGAAGCGAGGAACACCTCTCCGATAGGGAGAGGTAATCGGCGCGAGCGGAGACGCGATCGCGCTTGACGCGCGACTACCAGGCGTAGCGCAGCACGGCCTTGCCGGCATACGAGTTCATCACATTGGAGAACTCGCCCTCGAAGGTGGCGGCGGCCGACCAGCCGTTCAGCCACCGCATCTCCGCCGATGCCGTGGTCAGCGCGGAGTTCGTGCGCCTGCGCCGCGCCGTTGACGACAAAGAACGCGCCCGGCAGCGACTGGAACACCGGCGTGATGTTGCGGTCGGTGTCGTAATCGTGCGCCCAGGCAAGCCGCCCGCGCAAAGTGAGGATGCCGTTCGACATCGCAAAGGATCTGTCGGTGCGCACGCCGAGTTCGGTGCGGGGATCGGTGACGTTCTTGGCGTTGTAGTTCAGCGCGAACATGCCGCTGCCCGCGACCACCTGCTCGGCATAGGCCGGCAGGTCGATGGTGGTGAACTGCGCGGCGGCGTAGGGCGTGATGCCCATCCACGGCGTCGCGTAGCGATAGCCGCCCTCGAGACGTCCCGACCAGGTGTTGGAATTGAACTGCGCGCGCAGGTGATCGAGGCCGGCAATGGTGACGAAGCGGTCGGTCGTCACCTCCTGCCCGCCATAGGCGAGCGCGCCGGTGACATAAGCCGCGCCGATGGTGTGACGCACGAAGGCGCCGGCCTGGAACATGTCCGAGCGGCCGTAACCGGAGCCGGTCACCGAGAAATTGGTGCCGCCGCCCGCCAGCGCAAAACCGGCGACGGTCGCCGGCGAAATCCGGTAGTCCGCGCCGGCGGCAAAGCCGAACGCGCGCACATTCGCGTCGTTGGAGCCGAGCGCCGCGTTGCCGCGGATGTCGGCGCCGCCGCCGAACGCCGAACCCCATACGCTCCAGCGGCTGTCGAGCAAATCGTTGCGCGCGGCCTCGGCCTTGGTCGGCATTTTCGCCAGCGCATCGCGCGCGCCACCCGACTTCTTCGCCGCATAGGCCAGCGAGCCGTCTTCCTCCGCATAAGGCTGCGCGCCGCCGCCCGCCGTCACATTGCTGCCGCGGCCCGCCACGAAAGGATCGGTCAGCAGCGACAGGAACAGGTTCATGGCGTTGAAGGTCGCCTGCTGCGTGCCCGTCGCGAGCTCGCCGGAGGCCTGGGTCAGGCCGGCTGGCGACAGCGTCGCGAATACTGTCGGGATGCCGCCGTTGCTGTTGAAGAAATTGGAGAGCGCGTTGGCGACGTTGGTCTGGTTGACGTTCAGATTGTTCGCCGCGCCGAAGTTCAGATTGAAATTGATGTAGGCGTGGGTTGGATCGTAGGCGAGGCTCGCGACAAGATTATTGGGCACCGTGACGCTGAGCCCGTCGAAAGTTCCGCTGACGCCGCTCGCCGCATGCAGGATCATGTACTGCTTCATGACCGTGCTGCCGGGCGCGAAAGTCGCGCCGACATCGCCATGGAGCTGCGCGGTGCCGGTGACGTCGGCGAAGGTCGAATTCGTCGAGTTGAGCTGCACCAGATAGAGCGCGCCGGACTGGAAGGCGAGATTGCCCTGCACACTCATGAAGGTGCCGACGCCGCTGCCGGGCAGGAAGATGCCGCCGGACGCGATCGTGGTGTCACTGACGATGCCGGAGCCGGTCAGCGCGCCGCCGTTGTTTACGGTCGTGCCGGAGGACGAGGCGATCGAGCCCATCACGTTGAGGAAGCCGCCGTTCACCACGGTGGTTCCGGTATAGGTGTTGATGCCGGACAGCGTGAGCTGTCCCGAGCCGACCTTCTCCAGCGAGCCGGAACCGGAGGTGCAACCGCAGGGATTGTTGTCGGCGATCACGCCGGAGACTTCGGTCGAGAGATTATTGCCGCCGACCACCAGCGTGTTGAAGCCGCCGATATAGTAGAAGCCGGAACCTTCGATCGAGCCCGCGGTGATGCGACCATCGAAATTCGGGCCTATGCTCTGTCCGAAATCGACGAGGCCGGTGCCATTGGTGATGAAGCGCGCGTTGCCGCCAGTGCTCGCGTCGAAGAAGATGACTTGGGCGCCGCTGTTCGTGGTGATGGTCGCACTGCCTGCGGTCGTCAGTCCATTGAACTGCAGCTCGCTGCCGGCGTTGTTGGTGATGTTGGCGTTGGCGGCGGTGGCCTTGTCGTTACTGAAGGGCACGCCGAAGGCGACCAGACCATTGTTGTTGTTGACGATGATCGCATTGCCGGCGCTGCTCTGATTGGTGAACAGCACGCCCGCAAAGGGAACGGCCGGACCGCCGAAGCTGTTGTTGACGATCGTGGCGCTTGCGGCCGAGCTTTTGTTGGAAAAGACCAGCGCGCCGCCAAATTGGTTGGTGATGCCGGCAATGCCGGCATCGCTGTTGTTGCTGAATAGGGTCAGGCTACCAAAGCGATTGACGATGGTTGCACCGCCGGCGGTGCTGTTGTTGCTGAACGCGGTCTCGCCGCCGAAACGGTTGGTGATGTCGGCGCTCCCGGCCGTGCTGGTGTTGGCAAAACTGGTCAGGCCGCCCGTGCGGTTGACGATATCAGCGGTGCCGGCGCTGCTCTGGTTGTTGAAATCGGTTTCGCCGCCGTTGTTGGTGATGGAAGCGCTGCCGGCGGTCGCCATGTTATTGAACGTCGTGAGGCCGGTGCTCATGTTGACGATGTTGGCGGTCCCCGCCGTCGAATTGTTGTTGAAATCGGTCTCGCCGTTGGTGCGGTTGGTGATGCCGGCGCTGCCCGCGGTGGCGGAATTGTTGAAGACCGTGGTGCCGTTGAGGCGGTTGACGATGGTCGCGTTCGCCGCCGTGGACGTGTCGTTGAAGACGGTCTTGCCGGCATGCAGGTTGGTGATCGCAATGGTGCCGGCGGAGGTGGCGTTGCTGAATGTGGTCTTGCCGGGCGTTGCTCCCGGAAACTCGCGATCGTTGGTGATCGAGGTGATGCCGCTGGTGTCGGCGTTGACGATGTTGAACTTGCCGTACACCGTGACGTCATCGACGATGCTGCCGGTATGGCTGATGTCGCCGAGCTGCAGCGCCGCGCAGGAGCAAATCGTGGTGCCGCCGGCATAGGTGTTGGCGCCGGTGAAGATCATGGTGCCGACGGAGCCGGGAGACCGATCGTCGATCTCGATCAGCACCGATCCATGTTTGCCGCTGATCGTGCCGGAGAAGGTCTGCGACGTGCCGCCATCGACGAAGAGCGTCAGATTATCGCCCGCGGCATTGCCCATCTTGACGTTGCCGCCGCCATTCAGGTTGCGGATCGCCTGGTTGAAGGAGTTGTTGAAGTCGAGCGTGGCGCCGGAATTGACGGTGGTGGACGCTGCGAAGAATGTCAGTCCGGTGAGAGCGCCGCCGCCACCGTCCTTCAGCGTGCCGCCGGCCAACGATCACCGATGAGGTCGGATCGAGCCGAGCTGGATCCGGAAAGCAGGATCGTGCCGGTGTCGCCGGCCTTGCCGAACTGGATGGTCGAGTGCGGGATTGACCGTCACTGTGCTGGCAAGATCGACATTGTGCGTAGCGGCCGAGATGATGCCGGTGCCGGAACTCACGGTCACGGAGTTGTTGAGCGTACCGTTGACACCGAACTGCAGCGTGCCCCGGTCATCGTGACCGGGCCGGTTCCGAGCGCATCGATGGTACCGGCTGCCGCATGCGATGCGACCAGCGTGCCCGCCGAGATCGCGGTGCCGCCCGAATAGGTATTCTTGGCGGACAGGATCAGCGTGCTGGCGCCCTCTTGCGACACCTGCGCGCTTCCGCCGGTGACAACGCGGAGATTGTTCGAGATCGTGATGGTTTGGCCGGTATCGGCCTGGTTGACGAGTGCTGCCCGTTGACATCGAAGCGCACGTTGCCGCCGCTGATCGAAAATGATCGCGCCGTCGGATTGAAGACCCAGGTATCGACGGATTGATCGCGCCGCTGGTGACGACGACGGTCGACGATCCCGTCGAATCGAAAATCGCGCACTTCCCGGCCGCGGACCGGCGGCGAGACCGGCTGCCTGGAACTGACCAGTTAGTGTCGAGATTGTAGTTTGTCGTCGCGGTGGTGCTGCCCGGGCCGCCCCAAGTGAAATCGTACGGCCTGCGCCGGGCTCGCCACGAGCATGATCGCGGCAACGGACGCGCACGCGCAGAACGCCGCAACGCGTCGGCGCAGCCCGCTCGGCTCCCGCGATGGCAAATCTGTCCGCACGCCCAACCCCAATTTGCGGCCGTCCCGCTCTTGAGCGGCGGGACGTTCCGGCAGGGAGAAACTTTCGCAAAATGCGGCGACAGAGTCTTGTCGGGGGGCCCGGAATCCGGCCGAAAGCCTTATTGCGGCAGGGATTTAGCTACGATTCTTCCACGCCTGTGGCGGAAAGGATACGCATCTCTCAGGGGTTTGGCGACGGTTCTGCCAGCGCCAGTTGCAGGCGCCGCACCCGCTCGCGATGAGCGGTATAGAGCCCGCTGCCGACGATGAAGGCCGCGCCGACGACGGTCCAGATGTCAGGCAGCTCGCCGAACACCAAGAAGCCGAGGATGCTGACCCAGAGCAATTGGGTGTAGGAGAACGGCGCCAGCACGGAGGCGTCGGCGTAGCGGAACGCCAGCACCACGATCCATTGGCCCGCGGTCGAGAACAGGCCGATCAGGACGCCGAACGCGATCGCCTGCCAGCTCGGCGTCACCCAGACGAACGGCACCAGCACCGTCAGGATCGCAACGCCGGCGATCGACGAGTAGGTCATGATGGTGATGGCGTGCTCCTTGCCGCTCATCATGCGCGTCATGATCAGCGTCGCCGCCCAGGCGAGCGCGGAGACGATCGGGAAGACGGCCGCGGGATGAAACGCGCTGCTGCCCGGGCGCAGGATGATCAGCACGCCGAGCAGACCCACCGCGGTCGCAAGCCAGCGCCGCACGCCGACTTTCTCGACAGGAAGATGATCGACAGCGCGGTGACGAACAGCGGCGAGACGAAACCGGTGGCGGAGGCTTCCGCGATCGGCAGGTAGCGCAGGCCGGAGATGAAGAACAGCGAGGAGCCGAGCAACGCGGCGCCGCGCATCAATTGCAGGCCGGCACATTGCCGGTCTTCAGCGCGAACAACGGTGAGCCCGGCAACATCGCGGGCACCATGATCATCGCGAACACGAGGAAGCGCAGCCACGCGATCTCGATCGAGGGCAGCGACGACGAAAGATATTTGGCGGTCACGTCGGAGACGCCGAGAAACACCGTCGAGGACAGGATCAGCGCGATGCCCTTGAACGGCCGGTCGGCACGCGCGGGCGCGCGGCGGACGGCGGGCTTCTTCTCGGACAACGGCGGGGAAGCAACGTCGAGCCTTACGGCTACGAGTGCCGCCGATTTGAAGTCCCCGGAGTGCGTGGGGTTAGCTCGAGTCGGGGACTTCAAATCGTCATGCGGCAATCGCATCAATGGTTTGTTGGCGCCCATGACTTTCCGAAGTTCGCGAAAAGATGCATGCCCACGAAGCGTCGCGAACTTCGGAAAGTGGGCGCCAGTACAGGCGGGGAAGTCACGGCAAATCTCGGGCGAGAAATTTCGAATCTGTGTGGCGGTAGAAAACGACAAATGGCCGGAATCGACAACTCCCGTCAGCGGGATGCCGATATGCGTCACGCGTGCAGCGTTGAAACAATCCGTTAAGGAAGTGCGCGCGCAGACTTGTTTTCAGCGTGTTTACAACATCGGAAGGCTGCGCGGTTTTGGCCCGCGCGGAAACGCCGCATCGAGTGCCGCGATTTCGTCTTTGCTGAGTGTCAGCTTCCCCGCCGCCGCATTCTCCGCCGCATGTTCCGCATCGCCGGCTTTTGGAATCGCAAACACCTGATTTTCACGGACGAGGAAACTCAGCGCGACCTGACGCGGCGTCGCCTTGTGTACGTTTGCGATCTTCTCGAGCAACTTGCCGCCAGCGCTCGCGGGCGATGGAAAATCATTGTGACCGAACGGCGAGTAAGCGACGACGGCGACGCCGTGGCGCGCGCACCACGGAATCACCGTGTGCTCGATCGCGCGCTCCTTGAGATGATAGAGCACCTGGTTGCAGGCGATCTGGCCTTCACCGGACACTGCCAAAATCTCGTCGAGATCGTCGGCATCGAAATTGCTGACGCCCCAGGAGCGGATCTTGCCGGCCTTCTTCAGCTCTTCGAACGCGGCCACCGTATCCGACAAGCGGTGAGGCGCCGCGCCAATGCAGGAGATAGCAATCGAGCCGGTCGGTCTTCAGCCGTTTCAGCGAACGCTCGCAGGCGGTGATCGTGCCGCGCCGCGAGGCGTTGCTCGGCAGCACCTTGGATACGAGATACAGTTCGTCGCGTTTGCCGGCGATCGCATCCGCGATGACGAGCTCGGCGTCGCCATACATCTCGGCAGTGTCGATATGGGTCATGCCGAGGTCGATGCCGCGCTGGAGCGCCGCGATCGCCTTTTTGCGGTCGCCGCGGTCGAGATACCAGGTGCCCTGCCCGATCACGGAGACGTCGGGGCCGTTCTTGCCGAATGGTTTCTGTTTCAAAATTTTCTCCGTCATTGCGAGCGAAGCGAAGCAATCCATCTTGCCGCGCTTCGAAATGGATTGCTTCGTCGCTATGCTCCTCGCAATACACTGCTGATATCCGCGACCAGCACCGTGCCGGTCACCGACTCCGTGATGTAGAGACGATCGCGGTTCTCGCCACCGATCGCGACATTGGTGCAGGAGGGACCGGCACAGGATTTGATGCGCGCGATGCACTCGCCGTTTGGCGCGAAGACGAAGACGTGGCCGAGCGAGGCATGCGCGACAAACAGCCGTCCCGCGCGATCCATGGTCATCCCGTCAGGACCGCTCGGGCCGAACAGCGAGCAGAAGCGCCCAACCTTGGACACGCTGCCGTCCTTCATGAAGGGCAAACGCCAGACCGCGTTGTCGCGCGTCATCGCGACGAACAGCACGGCCTCGTTGGGATCGAGCACGAGGCCGTTCGGACTCGGTCCGGTATCGATCAAACAATCGAGCCGGCCGCTCTTGGTGTAGCGATAGACCTTGCCGGTGGGATCGTGCAGCCCGGTCTGGCCCTGGTCGGTGAAGAAGATGTCGCCGTTGGAGGCGAGATGCAGGTCGTTGCAGCCGCGGAACGACTCCGAATTGCGCGAGGTCAGCACCTTCTGCATGCGCCCCGCTTTGGCATCGCACTCCATGATGCCGTGCCTGTAATCGGCGACGAGGATGCGCCCGTCGGCGGCGATCTTCAGCCCGTTCGGCCAGCCCTCATATTCGACCACCAGCGACCAGGTCTTGTCGGGCGCGATCCTGAAAATGCGGCCGAAGGGAATGTCGACGATGTAGAGATTGCCGTCCTTGTCGAACGACGGCCCCTCGATGAAGCAGTCGGTCGGCGCGCCCGGGCGGTTGGCGTCGGCCCATTCCGTCGCCACGCCCTTGCGGCGGAAATTGTCGGGCATCGCGGAGAAGACTTTTGTCTCGATCAGTCGCGGCGGCGTTTCCAGATACATCATTGTTGTCTGTTCACCCGTGAAAGGCGCGCGCACCATAAGGGAGAAACGTCGCCGCGTCGATTGCGCAGTCCGTTCACACCACCGTGGCTGCAATGAGATTGTTCACGTTCGGCTCGTTCTCGATATTCCCGAGAACCTTCAGCAGCCGGTCGACGCGATCGGCTGGAAGTTGCTTTGCGACCTGCAGGCGGAACTTCTCCTCCATCTCGGCGTCCGTCATCGGATTCTTGAAATGGCCGCGGTGATATTCGACCCGTACGGTCTTGCGCGCACCCGATTTCAGCACGACTTCGAGTTCGCAGAGATTGAACTCCTTCTCGGTGCGATCCGCTTCCTCCGACGGCAGTACCTTGATGCGGCCGACGAGGTCGAGCAGCCGCACGTCGTGCAGATACGGGTCCTCGTAATATTCGGGGTCGATCTTGCCGTACATCAGCGCCAGCGCCGCCGACCAGGGAATGCTGTGGTCGGCGGTCTCATGCGTCTGCGGCTTCCACTTGTCGGGCCCGTCGGCCATGATCTTGATCGCGGAATGCGAGACGTTGATGTTGACCTCGGCGATCTCGTCGGCGCTCGCAAACGATGACCGCGCCTCGACCGCGGCCTGCGCCACCGTCTGGGAGAACTGGCCGAGCGGAAAGCGCTTGGTGAAGGCCCGCCGGATGCCGAACGGTTCGCCGAGCTGCACCGCCTCGACCGGCGCCTTGCCCATCACCTTGAAGAAGCCATAGCGGCCCTCGAACACCTTGCCCGGGCCGGTCATGCCGTTTTGCGCAAGCTCGATCGCGAACATCGCCTTGCGGCAGGCGTCGGCAGCCGCATAGGCCTTCCAGTTCGACAGCTCGTCGGCGCGACCCTGGCGCGTCGCTGTGTTGCCGCCGACGGTGATGCCGATCGCCTGCACCATCTGCTCCGGCGTCAGCCCCGTCAGCTTGCCGGCGCCGACCACCGCGCCCATGCCCGTGATGGTGGAGTGATCGATGCCGTTGTTGAGATAGTCGAAGACGTCGGCGATCTTGCAGAACGCCTCGTAAGACAAAACGGTCGCAGTGATGAGATCGCGCCCGTTGCGCCCCTGCACTTCCGCTGCGGCAAGCAGCGCGGCAATGGTGTCGCTGGGATGGCCGGCGCCATGAGTGAGGCTGACAAAGGCGTCGTTGAAATCGAGATAGCGGAACATGGTGCCGTTGGCGAAGGTGGCGAGATCGGCGCTGGTCTTCGTGCCGCTGATCAGCACGGTCGCGGGCTGCCTGGCGCTGACGTCGCTTGCGAGCTTGATCGCGATCCTGCTCGGGCCTGCACCGTAACCGCCGAAGGCGCAGCCGATGGTATCGAGGATGGTGCGCTTTGCGATGCCTCACGACGTCGTCGGGAATGTCCTCGTATTTCAGATTGGCGGCGTAGCGCGCGAGCGTTTCGGCGAGCACGGGCTGACTGGCCACGGGCTTCTCTTCCGCCAGCGCCGGGAATGCAGGCACTCCCGAGGCAAGACCGGCCGCCGCTATTGTCTTCAGGACATCGCGGCGCGCGATGTGCGTCGAGTGGACGGTCCACGGTCCATCTGATTGCATCGGAACGCCCTCTCCCTGCGTATTTGTTTGCGAGGAGTTTTAGGCTTCCGATCTTTTGCAGTCTAGTGAGCCGCCACGGCCTGTTGCGGTGCGACGCTGACGGGCGTTTGCGCGATCAGCCGCTTCAACTCGGGAATGCACGAGCCGCAATTGGTGCCGGCCTTGAGTTTTGCGCCGATCTCGGCGGCCGTATTCGCGCCGGCCGCAATCGCATCGCAGATCGAAACGCGACCGACGCCGAAGCAGGCGCAGACCACTGGTCCCGCGCTGACGACGCCCTTCGGTGGAACGCCCCGACAGCAACATGCGGCGCTCGTCGTCGGTGAGCGCATCGGCCGCGAACAGGTGTTTCACGATATCCCAGTCGCCGGCGTCATGCGCGGGACCGACGAACAGGCAGGCCTCGATACGATCCCCGCTGAACGATGCTGCGCGATAGACGCCGCCGCCGAAATCGGTGTATTCGGCGATGTCGCCGTCCACGGCTGGCGCGCAGCCATGACGGCCAGCGCGAAAGGTCCGCATTGTCGGCGAACAGATAGCCGTAGCCGCCGGTGACCGCTGCGCGCGCCCACCACAGGCTTGCGGGCAGTTGCAATTCCCTGCGCGACAGCACGAAACCGCGGAACACATATTCGTAAGGCGCGATCGAGACCGGCGTCGATTTCGATTCGGGCTGACCCGAGAACGGATCGGCGAAGGGCGCGACCAGCGCGCCGACCCGCGCGGCCGACGCATTGGTCTCGTTCCAGTGGATCGGCGCGAACAGCATGCCGCGCTGCTGCCGCGCGCTGACGACGACCTTCAGGATGCACTGGCCGTAATCGGTGGTGACGCGCGCGAAACTGTCGTCGTCGACGCCGAAGCGGCTGGCATCGTCAGGATGAATCTCGACATAGGGCTCGGGCAGATGTTGACCGAGGCGCGGGCTGAGGCCCGTGCGGGTCATGGTGTGCCACTGGTCGCGGATGCGGCCGGTGTTGAGACGGAGCGGACGGCCGGGATGGGTCTCGGTGCGCAGCGCCGGAATCTCGGGCGCGACGAAGCGCGCCTTGCGGTCGCCCGTGTAGAAACCGCCCTCGCCGAAGAAGCGCGCCTGCGACTGCGCGCCCTCGCGCATCGGCCACAGCACCGGCGTCATGATGTCGTAGCCCTCGTCGGAGACGGCCTTCAGCGCGCCGATGTCGAAGTCGCGGCTGCCGTTGTTCTCGAATGCCGAAAGCGCGGCATGCTCGCGGAACACGTCGGCCTCGGACTTGTAATCGAAGGCGACGCCGAAACCGAGACGCTTGCCAACCTCGCTGACAATCCACCAGTCCGGCCGCGCTTCGCCCGGCGCGGGCAGGAACGCGCGCTGGCGCGAAATGCGCCGCTCGGAATTGGTCACGGTGCCGGATTTTTCGCCCCAGGCCAGCGCCGGCAGCAACACATGCGCGCCGGAATTGACGGTGTCGTTGGAACGCACGTTCTCGGAGACCACGAACAGCTCGAGCTTCTTCAGCGCCTCGCGCACGCCATCGGCGTCCGGCAGCGACACCACCGGGTTGGTGCCGATCACCCATAACGCCTTGATCTCGCCGCGCGCGATCGCCTCGAACATCTGCACCGCCTTCAGCCCCTCATGGGTGGCGATGCGCGGCGCCTTCCAGAACCGACGAACGCGATCGATGTCCGGCGGCGTGAAGTTCATATGCGCGGCGAGCTGGTTGGCGAGCCCGCCGACCTCGCGGCCGCCCATCGCGTTGGGCTGGCCGGTCAGCGAGAACGGTCCGGCGCCCGGCTTGCCGATGCGGCCCGTGGCGAGATGGCAATTCAGAATCGCGTTGACCTTGTCGGTGCCCTGCGCCGACTGGTTGACGCCTTGCGAATACATCGTGACCGCGCGCTCGGTCTCGCGGAACATCTTGAAGAAGGCGGCGACATCGGTCTTCGGTTAGTCCGGTCGCAAGCGCGGTTGCTGCGGTGCTGCCGGCGATGCTGCGCGCCCGCGCCAGCGCCTCGTCGAAGCCCGATGTGTGGGCCTCGATATAGGCGCGATCGAGCGCGCCGTTATCGGAAAGATGAACCAGGAGCCCGGAGAACAGCGCGGTGTCGGTGCCGGGCTTCAGGCCGAGGAACAGCTCGGCGTCTTCGGCGGTGTCGGTGCGGCGCGGATCGATCACGACCATGCGCGCGCCGCGCGTCTGCTTGTTGGCCATCATGCGCTGGAACAGCACCGGATGGCACCACGCTGCGTTGGAGCCGACCAGCACCAGCAGATCGGCTTCGTCGAGATCCTCGTAGCAGCCGGGCACGGTGTCGGCGCCGAAGCCGCGGCGATGTCCCGCCACGGAGGACGCCATGCACAGCCGCGAATTGGTATCGACATTGCCGGAGCCGAGGAATCCCTTCATCAGCTTGTTGGCGACGTAATAGTCCTCGGTCAGCATCTGACCGGAAAGATAGAAGGCAACGGCCTTGGCGCCGTCGCGCGCGACGATGTGCTGCAGGCGATGCGCGACATGGTCGAGCGCGTCGCCCCAATCCACGCGCTCCATCCTGCCCTTGCTGCAACGGATCATCGGATGCAGCAGGCGACTTTCCAGCGCGAGCGTCTCGCCGAGCGCCGAGCCCTTGGAGCACAGCCGGCCGAAATTCGCGGGGTGCTCGGGATCGCCCGAGATCGCGGCACCGCCATTGCCGTCGGGCGTCGCGAGCACGCCGCAGCCGACGCCGCAATAAGGACAGGTGGTTTTGGTAGCGCGGAGTTTTGGATCGACCGAGGTCATGACATCGGCCTCACGCCGCCTTGGCCGGCGTCGCGAGCGCGCGGCCGAACATCAGGTCCTTGCGGATGGCGGCGATGGTCTTGCGGGCGCGGATCATCTCGAGATACCAGAGCGCATCTGATGGTATCGCCGATCAGCACCGCGCCGGTGAGCCTGCCGTCTGAAATGACCAGCTTCTTGTAGGTGCCGCGCTTGACATCGCTGAGCAGGACTTCCTCGCTGCCCTCAGCGCCGATGAAATCGCCGGCCGAGAACACGCTGACACCCGACACCTTCAGATTGGTCGCGACCACGCTGCCGTTGTAAGCGGCGCTGCGCCCGGCGAGATGTCCCGCCAGCGCACGCGCCTGCTCATAGGCGGGCTCGACCAGGCCATAGCAGATGCCGCGATGCTCGGCGCATTCGCCGAGCGCGAAGATGCCTTCCGCACTGGTCTGCAAGGCGTCATCGACCACGACACCGCGATTGACCGAAAGGCCGGCGTCCTTTGCAAGCGACGTGTTGGGCCGGATGCCGGCGGCGAACACTACGCCTCGGCCTCGATCAGCGTGCCGTCGGCGAGTTCGACGCCTTCGACGGCTCTCTCGCCGACGATGCGCGCGGTGCTGGCGTTGAGCATCACCTTGATGCCCTTGCGCTCGACCAGCGTCTTAAGAGGTCCGCCGCCGGCGCATCGAGCTGACGTTCCATCAGCCGGTCCATCAGATGCAGCAAGGTCACCGGCGTGCCGGCTTTCGCGAGGCCATAGGCGGCTTCCAGTCCGAGCAGCCCGCCGCCGACAACCACGACCGGCTTCCTGCGCGCGGCCAGCGCCAGCAGCAAATCGACGTCGCGACTGTCGCGGAAGGTGTGCACGCCCAACAGATCGGAGCCTGGCACATTGAGCCGCAGCGGCGAGGAGCCGGTTGCCAGCACAAGGCGCGAGAACTCGATGCTCTCGTCGCCGGCGATCTTCAGCTCGCGGCGGCCGACGTCGATCTCGGTGGCGCGGCAGCCATATTTCAGGGTGACGCCGCGGTCGCGCCACCAGTTCGCGGGCCTCAGCTCGATGTCGTGCGAGGCGGTCTCGCCTGCGAGCACTGACGAGAGCAACACGCGATTATAGGCAAGCCGCGGCTCCTCGCCGATCACGGCGATGGCGTAGCGGCCGAGCGAGCTCTTGACGAGTTCGTCCACCAGCCGCGCGGCAGCCATTCCGTTGCCGACAATGACGAGCGGCTCGCTCAAGTCCCCTACTCCGCGGCCTGCGACGGCCGGCCATAGGCCTCCGTGATCATGTAGCCGGACAGCGTCTCGTAAGCCGTGGTCCAGGCGCTCTGCGACCTCCGGCGTCCAGGCCTCGCCCAGTCCTTTCTCCAGCGTGTACAGCAGCGCACCGCCGACGACCGGGTAGTGCTCGCGCCGTCGCGCCATAGCTGACATGGCGGATCGCCAGCGCACTCGCGGCGGGCAGGATCGACGGCAGATCGGAGAGCCCGTTCACGACGACGGCGAGCGTCGCCATCAATTTCTTGCGCTGCTCGGTCATGTTCTCCGGGAAACATCGCCTTGACCTGACGGCGCGACCTCGAACAGGCGGTTGTAGAAGATGATCGCGGCCTGATCGGAGATCGGCGCGACCTTGGCAAAACTTTGCTGGACGAGTTTGATCTGATCCGGGGTCATGTCTCGCTCCTTGTTGTTGCTTCCCGTCCCGGAGGGACGGGAGAGGATGCTATGCAGCGATCAGATGCGCGCTTGCGCGAGGCTCGGCGCGCCCGCGGTCTCCGTGCTCTTGCGCAGGTAGAACCACCAGGTCCTGGCGAGGCAGATCGCGTAGAAGGCGAGAAAGACCATCAGCGCGAGCTGCGGGCTGCCGGTCAGCGCGATCGACTTGCCGAAGCCGAGCGGGATCAGGAAGCCGCCGACCGCGCCGATCGGCGCCGATGAAGCCGACCGCGGCGCCGATTCGATCGACGCGGCCTTCAGCGCCGCGACGCGCGCCGCCTCGCCCTTGCCGCGCGCCTTGTGCAAATTCTCCTCGCGGAAGATCGAGGGGATCATGCGGTAGGTCGAGCCGTTGCCGATGCCCGTGGTGGCGAACAGGATCAGGAACATCACGAGGAAGCCGGTGAAATCCTTGATGCCGACGAAGTAGAGGACGCCGATCGTGGCGGCCGCCATCGCGATGAAGTTGAAGAAGGTGACGATCGCGCCGCCGACCTTGTCGGCGAGCAGGCCGCCGATCGGGCGCACCAGCGAGCCGACCAGCGGACCGAGGAAGGCGATGCCGATCGTGATCGTCGGGAACTGGGTCTTGATCAGCAGCGGGAACGCGGCGGAGTAGCCGATGAACGAGCCGAACGTCCCGATATAGATGTAGGACATGATCCAGGTGTGCTTGCGCTTGACGATCGCAAGCTGGTTCTGCAATCGAGGCCTTCGCCGAGGTCAGGTTGTTCATGAAGAAGATGGCGCCGAACACCGCGATGATGATCGGCAGCACCCACATCAACCCGGCATTCGTCAGATAGAGGCCGCCGGTGGGCGTCGCCTGGTAGAGATTGATCAGGCCGATGCCCATCAGGATCGGAGTGAGCAGCTGCACGCTGGAGACGCCGATATTGCCGCCGGCTGCGTTGAGGCCGAGCGCCCAGCCCTTCATCCGGTCGGGATAGAAGAAGGAGATGTTGGCCATCGAGGAGGCGAAGTTGCCGCCGCCGAGACCGGCAAAGGACGCGACCAGCAGCATCAGCCAGAACGGCGTATCGGGCTGGCTGACGAAATAGGCCAGACACAGCGTCGGAATCAGCAGCACACCCGCCGAGAAGATGGTCCAGTTGCGGCCGCCGAACGTCGTCACCGCGAAGGTATAGGGAAAGCGCATCAAGGCGCCGATCAGGCCCGGAAACGCAACGAGCTGGAACAGCTGGTCGGTGGAGAAGTGAAAGCCTGCCGCCGGCAGCTTGGCCGCCACGATCGACCAGATCGCCCAGACCGAAAAGCCGATATTCTCGGCGACGATCGACCAGATCAGATTGCGCCGGGCAATGAACTTGCCTGTCGCATTCCAGAAGGTCTCGTCCTCGGGATTCCATTCCGAAATCCACGTCGGATTCTCATTGCTCATACCCAAATTCCTTTCTCGTCGCTGGTCGTTTGCAGGCACGAAAGCGCGTTCCGGAGAGACCCCGGCGCGAGTGGTTCGCGGGTTCAGATGATGGCTTTCGAGGACGGCAGCGGTGGCGTCAGAAGGAGCTATTCAAGCTTTGTGCCAGCGCGCGCTGAGGCGGAAATGGCTGATCGTTTAATGTGTTATGAGGCTATGCCTGAAATTTCGGCGAGCGCGGATTCGCATTCAAAATTTGCGATTCGCTCATTTCTTGTGCGGCGCACAAATCATGAGCAGCACTGCCTGCACAATCATCAGTCGGCCGCTTACAGCTTGCGCAGCTCCGCCAACAGACGGCCCAACCGCAAAATCATTCGCCGTTCCGGACAAATAGCGCAGCGAAAGTCTGACGGCGGCAGACCTGCGATGGCACGTCAATTGCTTATCGACAAGTCAGTCAACGAAG
Organism: uncultured Alphaproteobacteria bacterium; assembly: GCA_963732085.1. Classification (GTDB taxonomy): domain Bacteria; phylum Pseudomonadota; class Alphaproteobacteria; order Rhizobiales; family Xanthobacteraceae; genus Bradyrhizobium. The sequence goes on from CAVSYJ010000010.1 coordinate 316,444, forward strand.
ACTGCGGTTCGCCGGATGTCGAAGCCGTTTATCGGCCGAGATGCGGGAACAGTTAGAGCTGTATCACTGCCGGCGCAGTCCTCATCATCCGGCAACCAGCAACTCGCGCTGCCCCTCCGACTTCCCGTCCAGACAGATGCTCGAGCACTCCCGTGCTGGCGTTCCGAGCCGTCTGCTCATGGCGAGATCACGGGCCTCACCCCGTCGCGAAGGCAACCGCTCGAACAACACCAGCGAGCAAAGGGAAATTTGATGTCTTATCTCGTGCCTTCGGAATTCGTCACCAAGATGGTGGACGCGGGAGAATCCAAGATCTTCATGTCGACCCGCGACACCGTCATTCGCGCCTACATGGCGGGAGCCATCCTCGCGCTGGCCGCCTGGTTCGCCGTCACGATCAACGTCAACACCGGCCAGCCGATCGTCGGCGCGCTGCTGTTTCCGGTCGGATTTTCCATGCTTTATCTGCTCGGGCTTCGACCTGCTGACGGGCGTCTTCGTGCTCGCGCCGCTTGCGCTGATCGACAAGCGCCCCGGCGTCACGATCGGCGGCGTCCTGCGCAATTGGGGGCTCGTCTTCATCGGCAATTTCGCCGGCGCGCTGACCGTCGCCTTCATGATGGCGTTCGTCACGACATTCGGCTTCACGCAGGACCCGGACAAGGTCGGCCAGGCGCTCGGCAACATCGGCGAGGCGCGGACGCTCGGCTACGCGTCGCACGGCGCGGCCGGCATGGCGACGCTGTTCCTCCGCGGCATGCTGTGCAACTGGATGGTCTCGACCGGCGTCGTCGGCGCCATGATCTCCACCACCGTCCCCGGCAAGGTGATCGCGATGTGGATGCCGATCCTGGTGTTCTTCTACATGGTGTTCGAGCATTCGGTCGTGAACATGTTCCTGTTTCCGTCGGGACTGATGCTGCACGCCAAGTTCTCGATCATGGATTACTTCATCTGGAACGAAATCCCGACCGTGCTCGGCAACCTCGTCGGCGGCCTCGCCTTCACCGGTCTGACGCTCTATGCGACGCATGTCAGGACGCTGCCCTCGCGCGACGTCAAGCCCGCGCCGACGCCGCATCGCGGCCTGATTTCGGCCTCAACACGGGAGCCCTGCCCGATAAAGGTGGGGCTCCCCTTTTTGGCGTCGTGATGCCGCGCGAACTGAAAATATCGATCGGGCAGCACTCCGACAAAGGCCGCAAGCCGGCCAACCAGGACTTTCACGGCGCGCTGATCCCGGAAGAGCCGCTGCTGAGCCTGAAGGGCATCGCGATCGTCATCGCCGACGGCATCAGCAGCAGCAGCGTCAGCCACATCGCCAGCGAATCGCGGTCAAGAGCTTCCTGACCGACTATTATTGCACATCGGAATCATGGTCGGTGAAAACGTCGGCGCAGCGCGTGCTCGCGGCGACCAACTCATGGCTGCATTCGCAGACGCGCCGCAGCCAGTACGCCTATGATCGCGACAAGGGATATGTCTGCACGCTGAGCGCGCTGGTGCATCAAGTCGGCCACGGCGCACATCTTCCATGCCGGCGACTGCAGGATCTACCGGCTTGCAGGCAACTCGCTGGAGCAACTCACCGAAGATCACCGCGTGATCGTCTCGTCCGAGCAAATCTATCTCGGCCGTGCGCTGGGCATCAATCCGCAGATCGAGATCGACTACCAGGCCGTTCGCATTGCAAGCGGCGACGTCTTTCGTCCTCGCCACCGACGGCGTTTACGAGCATGCCGACGATCGCTTCATGGCGGACGTTATCGCGAGGTCCGCGCACGACCTCGACGGCGCGGCAAGGACGATCGTCGATGAGGCCTGCCGTCGTGGAAGCGACGACAACCTCACGCTCCAGATGGTGCGCATCGACGAGGTGCCCGATGCCGAGGCAAACGAGGTGCTCACGCAGGCCGACCGAGTTGCCGCTGCCGCCGCTGCTCGATGCGCGGGCGATGTTCGACGGCTACCGGATCGTCAGGGAAATCCACGCAAGCCACCGCAGCCATATCTATCTCGCCGTCGATGCCGAAACGGAGGCCGTTGTCGCGCTCAAGATTCCATCGATCGACCTGCGCGGCGATCCCGGCCTATCTCAGGCGTTTCCTCATGGAGGAGTGGATCGCGCGCCGCATCGACAGCCCGCACGTGCTGAAGCCCTGCCCGGCGTCCAGACCGCGCCGCTATCTCTATATCGTCACCGAATTCGTCGAGGGGCAAACGCTCGCGCAATGGATGATCGATCACCCGAAGCCCGATCTCGAGACGGTGCGCGGCATCGTCGAGCAGATCGCCAAGGGCCTGCGCGCCTTTCATCGGATGGAAATGCTGCATCAGGACCTCCGCCCGGCGAACGTCATGATCGACAAGACCGGAACGGTGAAGATCATCGATTTTGGTTCGGTGGCGGTCGCCGGGGTCGCCGAAGCCGCGCCGGGTGTCGGCCATGATGGCATCCTGGGCACGGAGCAATACGCTGCGCCCGAATATTTCCTCGGTGAAGCAGGATCGTCCCGTTCGGATCAGTTCTCGCTCGGGGTGATCGCCTACCAGATGCTGACGGGACAATTGCCTTACGGCGCAAAGGCCGCGCGAGTGCAGAACGCGGGCGCAAGCCCGAAAGCTCGTCTACCGCTCCGCCCTCGACGACGAGCGCGAAATCCCGGCCTGGATCGACGGCGCCCTGCAGAAGGCAGTCCATCCCAACCCGGACAAGCGTTACGAAAGCCTGTCCGAGTTCCTGTTCGACCTACGCCACCCGAACGCCGCCTATCTCGGACCACGCTTCAAGCCGCTGGCGGAACGCAATCCGCTGCTGTTCTGGAAGGTCACGACCATCGCGCTGGCGATCGCGCTCATCGCGTTGCTGGCCGCCCATCACAGCCGGCCACTGACGTCGAGCGACCGCGCGCTGGACGCGGCTACGCGTCCTCCGTCGCCTTTGCCGCCATCGGTTTCGGCGCGGCGCCGCCGCCCGGCTTCATGCGGAATTCGTAAGTCATCAGATGCCACGGTGAGGCCGCAGGCTTGCCGTCCGGCATCGCCGCATCGCTGCGCTTCTCGATCTTCGCGACCAGCTCGTCCTTGACGCCGAACACCACGTCGGAGTCGAGATATTTGTCGCCGTCGATGAAGACATGGGTGATCAGCGGCTCGTAACCTTTGGCGTTGACGAGGAAATGCACATGCGCCGGGCGCATCGGATGGCGTTTGGTCTGCATGATCATCTCGCCGACCGGACCGTCGGTCGGGATCGGATAACTGCAGGGCAGGATGGTGCGGAAAAAGAAGCGGCCGTCGTGATCGGTGACGAAGCGCGCACGCGAGGTCGGCCCGGTCGTGGCGTAGGTCGGCTTCTGCGAGTTGTAGAAGCCGTCGTCGTCGGCATGCCAGACGTCGACGGGCACGCCGGCGAGCGGCTTGCCCGTCGAGATCGGTGACGCGGCTCTGCACGAACATCTTCTCGCCGGTCTTGTTGTAGGGCGAGATGTCGCTGCCGTGCGGCATCTGCTTGTGCTCGCCGACATAGAACGGACCGAGCACGGTGGTTTGCGTCGCGCCCTCGCGTTCCCTGTGGTTCACGGCATCGACCAGCATCGACACGCCCATGACGTCGGACAGCAGGATGAATTCCTGCCGGATCGGGGTGCACTTCTGTCCGGTGCGGGTCAGGAAATCGATCGCGTACTCCCACTCCTCGAAGGTGAGATCGGTCTTGCGCACGAAGTCGTGCAGCGACTTCACCAGTTCCTGCAGCAGGAATTTGGCCCGCTTGTCCGGCGTGTTCTCAAAACTCTTGACCACGGCGGCGGTGAGGTCGTTTTCGTCGAACTGGGGCATTTTTGACTGTCCTGCGAGGAAGGTTCCTCAAAATACTACACCCGTGGCTTGAGGTAAGCACGTGCTGTTGGAAGAAACGCTGGTTTTCAGATAACAACACCCCTTCCCTCCTCACGAGACCGTCAAATGCTCGCCCCGACCACCGCCTCCCCCGAATCCGCCGGCATGTCCAAGGCTGCGCTCGACCGCATCCAGACGCATCTGAAAAGCCGATACATCGATTCCGGCCGTATCCCCTGCACGCAGCTCCTGGTCTATCGGCGCGGCAAGGTGGTGCACAGCGCGGTGCAGGGTCTTGCCGATGTCGAGCGCAAGGTTCCCGTGAAGGACGACACCATCTTCCGCATCTATTCGATGACCAAGCCGATCACGGCCGTCGCCTTCATGATGCTGGTCGAGGAAGGCAAGGTCGCGCTCGACGAGCCCGTCCACAAATACATTCCGGAATGGAAGGACCTCGGCGTGTTCGTGGCCGGCACCGCGCCGAACTTCCTGAGCAAGCCGCCGTCGCGGCCGATGCAGATCGTCGATCTCCTGCGCCACACCTCGGGGCTCACTTACGGCCTGCAGCAGCGCGGCAATGTCGATGCCGCCTATCGCGGGCAGAAGGTCGCGGACTTGGTGCCGGGAAAAACACTCGACGACATGATCCAGGACCTTGCCAGGATTCCGCTGGAGTTCTCGCCCGGAGAGGCCTGGAACTACTCGGTTTCCATCGACGTGCTCGGCTATCTCATCGGCAAGATCTCGGGCAAGCCGTTCCACCAGTTTCTGAAGGAGCGCATCTTCGATCCGCTCGGCATGGTCGACACCGATTTCCACGTGCCGGCCGAAAAGGCGCATCGCTTCGCCGCCTGCTATTCGAACAATCCCCCCGGCAAGATGAAGCTGTACGACGATCCGGCGAAGAGCAACTATCTCTCTCCGCCGACCCTTTATTCCGGCGGTGGCGGACTGTGCTCGACCGCATCCGACTATCTGACCTTCTGCCGCGCGCTGCTCAATGGCGGCGAGCTTGGCGGCGCGAGATTGCTCGGACCCAAAGACGCTGAAGCTGATGGCGTCGAACCATCTGCCCGGCGGCGCCTATCTCCCTGAACTGTCGCGCTCGATGTTCTCCGAGGCCACGCTCGACGGCGTCGGATTCGGTCTCAGCTTTGCCGTCACCATGGATCCGGCCAGGACGCTGCTGGCGGGAAGCGCGGGTGAATATTACTGGGGCGGCATGGCCTCCACGGCGTTCTGGATCGATCCGGCGGAAGAGCTGATCACGATCTTCATGACCCAGCTGGTGCCGTCGAGCAGCTATCCGATCCGGCGCGAGCTTCGCACCATGGTCTATGCGGCGATACAGACAGCAATCTCTGACGCAGGCGGGTTCCATCACGCTCATTGGCTTCACCTCTCCCCGCACTCTTGTCCGCCGAAGCCCGCCTTCGGGCGAAGGCGGATGCGGGGAGAGGCATAGGCCGCCTCCGGCGGCCGTTCCAAACTACGCCGAGGCGAAGCCTCGGCTATGGTCGGAGCGACAGCGACGACTCCGGGTGAGGGGCGAGGCAGCGGCTCGGCAAACGGACGCTCCGTCGAATTCGATGGTTGGCTCAGCAGTGTGCCCTGCCCCTCACCCATAGCCGATGCTCCGCATCGGCGTCATTCTATTAAGGGAGGACGGCGGCCGTAGGCCGCCTACGCCTCTCCCCGCGAAGAGCGGGGAGAGGGAGCAGAGCGTGCTATATCCCCACCAGCTTTGATCGTCCAATTCAAACATCGCGGATCATTCGTGCCGAAACTCTCCCTTCCTGTCCGGCTTGCCCTTCTGGTTGCGGGAACCACACTGCCGCTGATCCTGTTTGCGGCCGGCATCATCCTGCGCAATTACGAAGAGGACCGCAGGGACGCAAACCTCCGCGTGCTGGAAACCGTGCGCAGCATCCGCCTCGTGCTCGATGCCGAGGTGCAGCGCATGACCGGCGGGCTGCAAGTGCTGGCGCTGACCAGCGCGTTGCGCAACGGCGACTTCGAGAACTTCCGCCGCATCGCGCTCGGCTTTCTCGACCAGTACGGCAAGGACGGCGTGATCCTGGTCGCCGACCGCGACGGCCGCCAGCTGTTCTCCTCCGTCACGACGGATACCGCGAGCCTGCCGGTGCGCAACAATCGCGACATCGTCGAGAAGGTGTTTGCGACCAGACAGCCGCAATATTCCGACCTGTTCGTCGGCGCGGTCAAGAAACAGCAGATCATCACGGTCGAGGTGCCCGTGATCCGCGACGGTAACGTGGTCTACGCGATCTCCTTCAGTCCGCCGATCGGCATATTCCAGAGCATCGTGGAAAAGCAGCGCCCGAGCAGCGACTGGACCATCTCGATCTTCGATCGTCAGGGCATCAATTTCGCCCGCGTGCCGAATCCGGAAGCGACGATCGGCCAGCGCGCCTCACCCCTGCTCTATGCGGAACTGTTCAAGCGCAGCGAAGCATCGCTGCCGACGGTGTCGCTGGAAGGCGTGAACCTGCTCACGACCTACGCGCGCTCGGCGCTGACGGGATGGACGGTCGCCGCCGGCATCTCGCAAAGCTCGCTGGTCGCCCCCTTGTGGCGCTATCTCGCAATCACCAGCGTGATCGGCGGCGTGCTGCTGCTGATCGGGCTTTCCTTTGCGGTGCGGATGGCGACCACGATCGCGCGCGGCGAGATGCTGCACGATCTCCTGGTCGAGGAGCTCAACCATCGCGTCAAGAACACGCTGGCGATCCTGCAGGCGATCGCCGCGCAGACCTTTCGGAGCGCCACGAGACTCGAGCGCGAAAAGTTCGAGGGCCGGCTCGGCGCGCTTGCCGAGGCGCACAATCTGCTCAGCAAGGAGAAGTGGCAGGGCTCCGATCTCGTCGAGGTGATCGCGCGCGTGCTGCAGCCCTATCAGCTCAACAATCCCGCGCGGATCAGGATGTTCGGCCCGAGCGTGCCGCTGTCGCCACGGCTCGCGGTGGTGCTCTCGATGATCGTGCACGAGATCGCGACCAATGCCGCCAAATACGGCGCGCTGTCGAACGTGTCAGGCACGGTGGCGCTGGACTGGGAGATCCTCGACGAAGCGCCGGTGCCGAAGCTGCGCCTGATCTGGACCGAGAGCGGCGGCCCGCCTGTCGTGGCGCCGGTGCAACGCGGCTTCGGCTCGCGGCTGATCGAGCGCAGCGCGCGCGACCAGCTCGGCGGCGAGGCCACCGTCGACTTCCTGCCGCGCGGGGTGGTCTACACCATCATCTGCGCGCTGCAGCAGGATGGCTGAGCTCCATCCTGGGCCACTGCAGCATCCGCCAAAACGATCGTCGTTTACGACGACGCTTCGGCGAGCTTGCCGATTTTGCCAAGCAGCAGCTTCAGGATCGGGGACTTGTTCGCCCTTGTGGTAGGCGAGGATCAGGTCGAGCGCGGGCGCTTCACCCCGCAGCGGACGGGTCGTGATCGACTCGGGCAGATAGCGCTTGGTGTAGGCCGGCAGCAGCATCACCCCGCGCGTGGACGTGATCATCGAGATGGCGTGGACGACGTTGTGAACCTCGTGGTCGGGCTTGAGATCGATGCCGGCGCGGTTGAAATAGTCCAGAACGACGCGGCGCACCGCAGGAGCGGACTTGGACGGGAGATAGAAAATTTCGTTCGCGATGTCCTGCGGCGCGACGGCTGTTTGCGATGCCAGGCGGTGGTCGCTCGGAAAAACGAAGACCAGCGGGTCCGTGCGCACGCGCCTGTAGCTCAAATCCTCCATGTGCTCTTCCGGCCGCATGAAAGCCGCATCGAGCCTGCGCCTCATCAAGGCCTTGGCGAGCACGGGCGAGTAATCGCTCGACAGGCGGATGTCGATGCCGGGAAACTCGTCGCGAAGGATGCGATCCACTTCGGGCAGCAAGCCGATTTCGGCCCCCGACATGAAGCCGAGCGCGAAAGTCGGTTGCGCCGGCTTGCGCTGCGCGTAGCGCCGCTTCCTTGGCGGCTTCCGCCTGAACCAGCGCCATTCGTGCGTGATCGAGAAAGGCTTTGCCGGCCGACGTCAGCTCGATGCCCTGGGCGCCGCGAAGCATCAGCTGAACGCCGACTTCCTGTTCGAGGTCGCGGATTTGCCGGCTGAGCGACGGCTGGGAGGTATGCAGCTTCTGCTCGGCGGCAACGGTCAAGCTGCCGGCATCGGCCACGGCGACGAAGTAGCGGAGATGCCGAAGCTCCATGCCGATCTCCCATATCTCGCAGGCATGGGGCCAGCTTACAAAGTCTTTTCCAGGCTGGCCAGCGCTCTATATAGCAAGGCGCAGCACGCGGTCTGCCTGGCAGGCAGGGCATGCCTCCAGCTTTGGACATCATGAAGGCATGCGCATGCGCAAATGGCATCAAGGCGTCGCTGTTGTTCCTTCTGATGATGACGGCAATCGGCGGAGCCGCGGCGCAGTCCTCCGGCAATCAACCAAAGGCGAGCGGCATGGAAACAGACGTCACGAAGATCAAGCAGGCGATGCTCGGCAACTGGGAGAGCATCGCTCCGGAGGTGCGGCCGAGCGCGGCCAAAGAACGCGGACGGCTCGCTCAAGCCGTTCTACCTCAAGCGCGCCTTCAAATATCTGCCGTCCGACCGGTTCGAGCTCGAGATCGTCAATTCGGCCGACCCCTACGGTGCTGTGCCGCTCGCGCGCATCAAGATCGGCGGGCACATGCTGTGGCAGGGTCCGCATCCGATCGCTCCGGGCGCGCAGAAGGTCGACTTCGTGGCCGACGAGAGCTACGAGGTGACTCCGCTTGCGCAAGGGTTCGCCGACGTCCTCAACAAGGTCGCCGCGGATGGATATGCGCGCCTGGGCCGTCAACGCGCCTCAGAGCATCTTCGGAAAGAGCTTCGTTCCGTTCGGCCTGAAGCAAGGGACGAATTTCATGGAGTACGACCTCGTCTATCTCAGGGGCGATCTGCTGTTCTGGGGCGCCCGCAACATCGACGGCCGCGGCTTCGATACCGAGCAGAACCGTCCCACCAATCTGCAGATCCCGCTGATCCGGAAATGAGCTATCATCGCGACGACCTTGAGCGGGTCGTTTCATGGCTGGTTCGACACAGGCCGAAATTCCTTCGCAGCTCGGCAAAACGGCGGTCGTCACGGGCGCTACGGGCGGTCTCGGCTACGAGACGGCGCTGGCGCTCGCCAAGCCGGTGCAGACGTCATTCTGACCGGTCGCGACGATCGGAAGGGACAGTCGGCGATCGAGAAGATCGGCCGCGAAGTGACCGGCGCCAAGGTCAGCTACGAGCGTCTCGATCTGGCCAGCCTCGCATCGATCGCCGACTTCGCGCAGCGGATGGGCGACCGTCAGTCGCTCGATCTCCTGATCAACAATGCGGGAGTCATGGCGCTGCCTCGCCGCCAAACCACGGCGGATGGTTTCGAGATGCAGTTCGGAACGAACCATCTGGGTCACTTCGCTCTCACGGCTCGGCTGATGCCGCTGCTGCGCCGGGCCGAAGCGCCGCGGGTCGTCAGCGTCAGCAGCCTGGCGCATCGAACCGGCTTCATCGATTTCAATGATCTGCAGGGCGAACGGCTGTACTCGCCATGGAAGGCGTACGGGCAATCCAAGCTCGCGTGCTTGATGTTCGCGCTCGAACTGCAGCGGCGGAGCGATGCGGCAGGCTGGAAGCTGATCAGCAATGCGGCCCATCCGGGATTTGCCCGCACCAACCTGTTCGCGAGCGGTCCGGGCGGTCTGTTTCTCTTGCGACCGATTTCGCCGCGCCGTTCTTCGGTCATTCCGCGGCCGACGGCGCTCGGCCGATCCTGTTCGCGGCGACAAGCCCGGAGGCCAGGCCGGGCGCCTATTACGGGCCCGGCGGGATCGGCGAGCTGCGAGGCGCGCCGGCGCGCGCGCTGATCATGCCGCAGGCGCGAAACGCGGCGGCGGCTGCCAGGCTTTGGGATGTTTCCGAAAAGCTCACGGGTACATCGTTCGAATAGCGGTCGGCAGATGCAATTGGCAAAAACCGTCATCGACGTCGGACTTTCGACGAACAATCTGGAGCCGATGCTGCGGTTCTGGCAGCAGGATGCCGGCCTTCGCTTCGATCACGTGTTGCCGGTTCGCCGCGGGCAGAAGCAGTATCAGGCACGACGAGCAAGGCTCGGTCATCAAGATCAACCATCATGTGGATGCCTTGCCGCAGGCGGCGCCGAGCGGTTATCGCGAACTGGTCATCGCGCGAGAGAGGCTTGCGGAAGCCGCGGCGATGAGTCGATCCCGACGGCAATCGCGTCCGGCTGGTGCCCAAGGGACATGACGGCGTCACCCAACTCGCCGTCGCCATGGGCGTCCGAAGCCTCAGCGAACACCGCAGGTTCTATGGCGACATCCTCGGCTTCGCCGAGCAATCCTGGCCGGGCGGGCCGGCCTTTCGCCTCGGAGACAGCCTGCTTCTGCTCGAGGAGGACCGCGCCGCGACCGTCGATCCCGTCCGTCAGGCGCGCGGATGGCGCTACATCACCCTGCAGGTCGCCGACATCGACGCCGTGCATGACGAGCTGCGCAGCAAGGGCGTGCGCGAGGGATTTGCGCCGATCACGCTCGGAGACGTGGCGCGGATATCGATGATCCTCGATCCCGACGGCAACTGGATCGAGCTGTCCCGCCGCGCCTCGATCGTCGGCAGCCTGGCTTGAGCAACGCTAAGGCATGATCCGGAAAAGTGTGCAGCGGTTTTCCCTCGCGACAAACGCGGAACGCGTTTGCGCGGAGATCATGCCCAAACAAGAACCTGAAGCGCGATGATGATTGATCCTGATCGCATCACGCTTCAGGGAGACGCCTGATGATGTGAACGATGGTCGCCCTGCTCGGCTCCCGATCGGGCGAGCACGCCGATCGCGACGATTGCGGCGGCGAAGCCGGCGGCCGCGCCGACACCGAGTGCCCAACGCGGGCCAAAATGGTCGGCCACCCATCCGACGATCGGTGCGCCGACCGGCGTGCCGCCAAGTGCTACGCCGAGCCGCAGCGCCATCACGCGGCCGCGCATCGCAGGCTCGGTCGAGAGCTGCATCAGCGCATTCGACGTATTCATGATGGTCAGCGCGGCGACGCCGATCACGATCAGCGCGGCCGCGAACAGCCAGTAGTTCGGCGCAAGCGCGGCCAGCGTGCAGCCGATGCCGAACACCGCAGCCCCCATCAGCAGCGAATTAAATCGCGGCCGCTCGCGGCTTGCGGCGAGCAGCGCGCCCGACACCGTTCCGATCGCCATCATCGAGGACAACAGGCCAAAGCCGCGCGCATCGGTATGGAAGACGCTGACGGCCATGGTCGAGATGAAGATCGGGAAGTTGAGCCCGAAGGTTCCGATCAGGAACAGCATCACGAGCGTCGCCCTGAGGTCGGGCCGCGACCAAACATAGTGAAAGCCCTGCAGGACACTGCCTTTGGTCGCGATGGGCGCGCGCATTGGGACGAAGCTCCGAGGTGCGCAGCAGGCACAGCGACGTCAGCACCGCCATGAACGACGCGCCATTGAACAGGAATGCCCAGCCGGTGCCGACGGAGGCGATGACGAGGCCGGCGACCGCGGGTCCGATCATGCGGGCGGCGTTGAACGTAGTGGAGTTCAGCGCGATCGCGTTCGACAGATCGGCTTCGCCCACCAGCTCGGCGACGAAGGTCTGGCGCACCGGCGCATCGAGCGCCGCGCTGCAGCCGAACAGGAAGGCGAACACATAGACGTGCCAGAGCTGCACGAGTCCGGTGACGGTGAGAAGGCCGAGGACGAGCGCGAGGCCGCCCATCGTCGCCTGCGTCGCCATCAGGAGCTTGCGCTGGTTGAAATGATCGGCGGCGTAGCCGGACAAGGGCAGCATGAGCAACTGCGGTCCGAACTGCAACGCCATCACGATGCCGACGGCGGACGCGCTATGATTGGTGAGTTGGGTGAGGACCAGCCAATCCTGCGCGGCGCGCTGCATCCAGGTGCCGATGTTGGACACCAGCGCGCCCGCCGCCCAGACCCGGTAGTTGAAGTTCCGCAACGATCGAAAGTACGCGTCTCATGTTCGACCCTGGGTTCATTGCCGCCGTGAAGCCGTCCGAAATGCCGCGCCAGAAACAGGCCGATCAGAAGTCCACCGAGACCCAACGCGGCGACGTCGCTTGTGCTCCTCAGGTCGAAATCGCCGACGCGGCAGACCAGGAGATATCCGACCAGGAGGTTGAAGAAACCCCAGAGGATGTTGACGGTCGATGTGGACAGACCCTCGCCGGGCGGCTTTGCGAACGGGGTCTGGAACGGTTTTCCCATCATGCCGGCGACGACATGGGGGATCGCGTTGGTCAGAAAGGCGCCGCCGAAAAACCAGGCGACGAGATCAAGCCAGTTCATGCTGCGCTGGTCCTTTCGAGGAGATCGATGATGGCCTGCGTCGAACCGGTTTCGCCGAGCCGCGGGAACACGTTGGCGATGCTGTAGTCATGCGCGCTTCTTCGCGCGTCCGTCATGGCGTCGACGGCGAGCGTCACGTTGAAGCCCGCTTCATAGGCCTGGCGCGCGGTCGACTCCACGCCGGTGCCGGTGGCGACGCCTGTGATCACGACCTGCGTGACGCCGCGTCGCCTGAGCTGGGTCTCGAGATCGGTGCTCGCGAATGCGCCCCATGTCCGCTTCGTGACGACGATATCGCCCGCCTGCCGTCCGAGTTCCGGGAGAAAGTCGGTCCAGCCATCAGGAAGACTGTCCGAGTTGGCGTGGCCGCTCGGTTCGTCCTGGTGCTGCGCCGTCGACATTGACCAGCACGATCGGCAGGGAGCGCCGCCGGAACGCTGACATGAGGCGGCAGGCGCGTGTCACGACATCGTCGATCGGGTGGACGAAGGTCGATCCGGCGAGCCCGCTTTGCAGATCGACGATGATGAGGGCCGTGATCGGATCGAGCGTCGTAAGTGCCATGAACGTCCCTTCAGGTGAATGTAACGGTGCAGCTCGCCCGCGTCAGTCGTCGACGAGCCGCTTCAACAGCCCGACCGCGACGGCCAGTTCCTGCTGCTCTCGCGCAGACAGCCGCGCCGCGATGGTGCGCGACAGCCAATCCTGCCGCGCGGCCCGCCCGGTGCGCAGCCGTTCGCGGCAGGCCTCGGTGAGCGACATGATGGTTTGCCGGCCGTCGTCAGGATCGGCGGCGCCCCGGACGAGGCCGGCGGCCTCAAGCGCCGCGATCGCCGCGCTCATCGACTGCGGACGCATTCCCTCCGACCGCGCCAGGCTCGATACGGTCGCAGGACCGTGCTTTTCGAGGCGAAGCAGGACCGCGACTTGGGACGGCGGAAGGTCGTCCCGCTGGCCCTGGTCGCGAAGCCGGCGCTTCAGCGTTCCAATCAGCAAACGCAGGTCTTCGGCAAGCGCGGATGCGCGCGTCGTCGCGATCCGGCCCGGTGAATTGCTCATGCCGGCAGGATTAGCATATATGAAGATAAACTGTAAAGATTAACTTTGTAGTTTGGCTGTCGAGACGATCACCGCGGCTCATCCCTTGGGGGTACGGCAGCCGACAACGGTTGCCCCAACGATACGACGGGCAAAACACCAAAAACCCGCCGCCTGTTTTGCCCGACGAGTCAAGCTCGCCACGCAAAAATATTTATCTTTCCGAAAGACAGAAGTTATGATTTAACGAAGCCATCCCGCGCTCGCCAAAGAGGCGCTTCGCGATCGTCACGAAACGTGGTGCGGGATGCGATGGACGCGGTCGTGCCGCAAGACGTTCGGCGCGGTCGCGTACGGTCAAGCCGTGTGGTCCTGTCCCCTCGACGCTGGGGTCAAGTTGATCGAGATAATCGATGCGAGCGACGGTGACTAAAACGCCCGACACACCGGGGAGAGCGCGGAGTAAGCCGTAAAACCATTGCGCAGGGAGTGCCGTGCGATTTCGGCCCTGCCTGACGACTTGTGGGCATTTTCCTTTTCAGCCCACGAGGATTGCGGGTGCGGTTGAGCGCCCGGCACTCCCTGCGCCCTCTGTTTTCCGAGGGACACCGAATTGCAAAGCTCGGACGCGAAATCGCGCCGCGGGAATGCTGCTTCATGTCTTCGTCATTGCGAACGCCCACGCCACGCCACCAGCGCATCGAACACCAGCCGATCGATGGTCAGGCCCTCGCGCAGCAAACGCTCGCGCGTGCGAAACGCCCGCTCCGACGGGATGCGGATTTCGTCGATGCCCGCCTGGCGCGGCGTTGCCTTGATCGTTTCGATCAGTTGCGTCACCCGCCCTCTGAACACATCCTCCGGCCCGAACAGGTCGGGCCGGAAGGCGATGAAGAGATAACCGGGGTCTTCATCCTGCTCGGCGCCGCCGAGCAATCCCATCGCCTGGATCATCAGCGCGATCCCAAAACCCTTGTAGCCGCCGAACGGCAGCAACGCGCCGCGGCGCGCCAACGCCGGGTCCCGGGTCGGCTCGCCCGCGGGCCCGATCGCCACGCCTTCGGGAAGCAGCTCGCCCAGCCGCTCGCGCAGCATCAGCTCCGTCATCATGTAGGCCGAGGTCCCGATGTCGAGCACGATCGGCTCGTGCGACGACGGAATCGCGATCGCAATCGGATTGGTGCCGAGCACCGCCTTGGCGCCGCCGGGCGGCGCCACCATCGGGTGGCTGGCGGCGGTGTGGATGGCAACAAGGCCGGCCTTGGCGATCATCTCGACGAAATAGGCGCTGCGCCCGCTCATCCAGGCATCGGTCACGGACACCAGCGCGACGCCATGCGCCGCCGCTTTGCCGATCGCGGCCTCCGCCGCATGATAGAGCGCCAGCATCCCGACATTGTTGCCGCCGTCGAAGGCGAGCGAGATGTCGGTCTCGCGCAACACCTTCATCGGCCGTCGCGGCCGTTTGAAATGCGCTGCATCCGGGTATGTTGAGGATCTTGGCGAGGCCCGAATATTCATAGCCGCACAAGGCCGCATCGACGACGTGATCGGCGACGATGCGCGCCTCGTCGTCGGCATATCCGATGCCGCGCAGCGCGCCTTCTGCGAGGTTGCGCGCATCGGCGACGCTCAGATTGATCCGTTCCGGCGTCATGACGGTCACCTCCCCTGGCCCGATCCTCGGGCTTCTCAAGCAAGATGCTTAGCCGAAACTCTGCAGGCTCGGGAAGGTCTCCAGCAGCCAGACGCTGACATTGGACACCGCGCCCGTGAGAAAGGCGATGCCGGTGACGACCAGCAGCACGCCCATCGCGCGCTCGACCGTGGCAAGATGCGCCTTCATGCGCGAGAACAGCGCGGAAAACCGCTCGACCATGAAGGCCGCAATCAGGAAGGGGATGCCGAGGCCCGCGGAATAGACCGCGAGCAGGCCCGCGCCTTTCGCAACGGTGGCTTCGGCCGCAGCGATCGACAGGATGGCGGCGAGGATCGGCCCGATGCAGGGCGTCCAGCCGAACGCGAAGGCAAGCCCCATGACATAGGCGCCCCACAGGCCGACGGGCTTCGGAATCGGCAGCCGCCCTTCCCGCATCAACAGGCCGATCCGCGTCAGACCGAGGAAATGCAGACCCATGACGATGATGACGATGCCGGCGAGGATCGAGAGCTGCGCGGACCAGGCGCGGATCAACCCGCCGATCAGCGAGGCGCTGGCGCCGAGCGCCACGAACACCGTGGAGAAGCCAAGCACGAACAGCAGCGCCGAGATCATCACCGCGCGCTTGGAGCTCGCCGCCGGCGCGTCATTGGCGACATGCTCGATGGTCGCACCGGTGAGATAGATCAGATAGGGCGGCACCAGAGGCAGCACGCAGGGCGACAGGAAGCTGACCAGCCCAGCGATCAGCGCCGCCGGGATCGAGACATTTTGAATCATACTAGTGTCCCGGTTCTGACATTCGCATCATGTTCCCGCGAGCGCGTTTGCGAATGTCAGAACCAAGGGGACACTAGCAAACAATATAATTCCAGTGCGGTCTTGGATTTGACGTTCGCTATGACGATTCGCGGACACACTGTAGCGAACGTCAAATCCACCGCACTAGCCATTGCCATCATCGCTTGCGCCCGGCGGAGCGCCGAACGGCCTGATGTAGCGGATGGGCGGGAATGCGCAACACAATCGCTTGCTTCGCCGATAACGAAACGGTCCGTGCCGCTTCACAAGCGCGGCATTACAGCGCAGAAAAGCCGGCGGCTTATTCCACCAGCCGCAGCAACGGCCGGCGTTTGCGGCCGGGGGCGTGCCTGGTGTCGCGCAGACGCGGCGAACCAGGGTCCGCCAGCATCTCGTCGCACAGCGCCCTCAGCTCGGCGTCGCCGATGCGATGCAGCCGCATCCGGACGTCGAGAATGGCCATCGATACCAGATCGGCGGAATCGCGGTTGCCGCCCGCCACAAGCTCCGCGCGGCATTCTTCGAGCTTTTCGAGAATCGAGGCCAATCGTTCGTCCGAGGTCACAACCAGCGCCCTCTTTTGCAGTCGCCAGCCCCTATGCCACCAGCCTTGCACAATCTTCGCTGGCCATAACGGCAAACGCGCGGCGCGCACGCGGATTTGAAAAATTTAAAAATGTAAGGGTTTCCGGCCGACATCCCCCTCCGGTCCTATCTCGCCCATCCCCGGATACCGTCCCCATGGTAAGAATCAGGCGCAAAACTGCATACCTCCAACCCGTCGAGGTTGTGGTCCACCCGAGATTCTGCCAAGTTTAGCAGCCGGAAAGGCTTTGTATGCATCTGCCAACAGACAGGGGCGTTCCTTCAGAGGAACGCCAGAGGTTTGCCTTCGGCGGTCTCGCCGACTGGGATGCGGCCCGCGTTTTCCTTGAAGTCGCCCGTTCCGGCAGCTTCCGGTCTGCCGCCGAACGCCTCGACCTGTCCATCAATGCCGTCCGGCGCCGGATCGACGATTTCGAGAAGCAGACCGGATCCACGCTGTTCATGCGCGACGTGCACGGCGCGCACCTGACCGACGAAGGCGCCATGGTCGTGTCCGCCGTCGAACGCATGGAGGCCGCGTCATTCGATCTGTTGCGCGCCAGCATTGCCGCGGGCAACGCATTGTCCGGCGAAATCAGGGTCGCGGTCGGCGAGAACCTCGGGACCTTCTGGCTCGCGCCGCGTCTGGTCGAATTCCAGCAATCGTTCCCGAACATCCTGGTCAATCTGCAATGCTCGATGCGCTCTGTCGACGTGTCGCGGCATGAGGCCGAGGTCGCCATCGATCTCGAACGCCCCTCTTCGCTCGACGTCAAGGTCGTCAAGCTCGGACGCCTGCATCGGATGCTGTTTGCGGGCCAGAAATATCTCGAAAGCTTCGGCACGCCGCGATCGGCGGACGAGTTGATCAAGCATCGGCTGGTGGTGCATGAGGCCGCCGCCAAGGAGATTTTCGAACGGCTGTTTCCCGGCTGCGCCGAACGCGATCTTCTGGTCATGAAGACCAATGTGCTCAGCGCCAATTACTGGGCGATCGCCAACGGCGCCGGCATCGGAATCTTCCCGAGCTGCGCCGCGGCGCTGGGCGGCAAGATGATTCCGCTCGATGTCAGGCTCGATTGGTCGTCCGATGTGTGGCTGTCCTATCATCCGGGTAGCGGTCGCATACCGCGGATCAGAAACATGATCGATTGGCTCGTCGAGGCTTTCAATCCCGCAAGATTCCCGTGGTTTGCCGATGAATTTGTGCATCCGCGGGAATTTGACGCGGTATATTTGGGTGAACCCCTGACCCAGCTATTCGGGGGAATTCCGACCGAAGGACGGTAAGACGTAATGACCAAGACAGCGGCTAAGAGGATGAAGCAACGCAGTGCCGGCAAACCCGACATTGAGCTCGGCAAACGAATCCGGTTGCGGCGTGTCGAGCAGAAGATCTCGCAGGCCGAGCTCGGCGACAAGCTTGGCGTGAGTTTTCAGCAGGTCCAGAAGTACGAGAAGGGCGTCAACCGCGTCGGCGCTGCGCGCCTGCAGTCGATCGCGACCGCGCTCGATGTTCCCGTCACCTTCTTCTACGACGGCGACAACAAATCGCGCGAGGTCGAGAGCCTGCTGTTCCTGGACAGTGCGTTCAGCCTGAGGCTGCTCCGCGCCTACAGCAAGATCAAGGATCAGACGGTGCAGCGTCAGCTCGTCTCCTTGATGGAATCGATCGCCGCCAACGAGGAATAGGCTTTCAGGTCCGCGGGGGACCTGTCGTCATTCTCTGAGATCATCGTGCCGCGTCAACCAGCGCCGCGGACACGATCGATCAATTGGACAGGATCCGCCGGCACGCTCTCGCCACGCCAGGCCACGTGCTGGTCGGGCCGCGAGAGTACCAGCCTTCCGTCATACCCGGTCGCCATATCCGGAGCATCGAGGTCGAGGAGCCTGAGCGGTACGCCTCTTTCGCGCGCCGCGCGCTCGAGTGCGCTCACATCGATCGACGGATCGAACCGCAGCAGCGAGAACTCCGGCCCCATCGCGTCGTAGAGCGAGGTGCCGTCGGCGCAAAAGACGTGTGGCGTGCGGCAGCCCGGCACGGTCGATGGCGTGTAGCTGTCCATGCTGTAGGACGGCTGCTCGCCGCCGTCATAGGCGATGATAGGAGAGGCGTCGTAATAGGCGCCGAAGTTCAGGCCGGCGCAGGCATATTGCCGGACGTTGATGTCGTAGGTGAGCGCGCCGGTATCGCGCCGCGCCGCTTCGCCACGCGGCCCTTCCTCCTCGATCTCGGAGGGCACCGCGCCGCGGCGGCGAATCTCGGCCTCCGCGTGCGACATCGCAAAGCGCGACACCTGGCTGGTGATCGGCAGGCGCTCGGCCTCATAGGCATCGAGGATCGCGGCGGGCGCCCAGCCGTTGAGACGGGCGGCGAGCAGCCACGACAGGTTCATCGCGTCCGCAATCCCGGCGTTCATACCGTAACCGGCATAGGGCACCCAGATGTGAGCGGCATCGCCGGCGATGAATGCACAGCGGTCGCGGAATTTGTTGGCGACCAGACGGCGTCCGAACCAGTCCTCTTTCGAGATGATGTCGTATTTGAAATCCGCATCGACGCCCAGAATGGTCCGGATGCAGCCGTTGCGATCGACCGCTTCGAAATCGGTTTCATCGGGCTTCAGATAATTATGCACCAGCCAGCGCTCGCGGCCGTCGATCGCATAGACCATGCCGGAGCGGCGCGGGTTGATCGCGCCGGTGCCCCAGGCGCGTTCGTGCCGCTGCCGTCCGATCAAGTCGGGCGCGCGGATGAAGGTGGATTGCACGCGCTGGATGACGGCATCGCCGGTGAACTCGGCGCCGATGGCCTTGCGCACGATCGAGCGCCCGCCGTCGCAGCCGATCAGGAAACGGCAACGCAAATGGCGCACGCCCCCGCTGTCGAGATCGCGCAAGGCAACATCGGCGCCGTCGTCCCGCACCGTGACATCCTCGGCGGAGGTGCGATTGACGATGGTGATGCGCGGCCGGCTTGCCGCATGCTCGAACAGGATCGGCTCGAGGAAGATCTGGTTGATCCGGTGCGGCGGCTCCGGCGTCGGCCAATTGCCGTCCGCGCAGTCCGTGTCCGTGAAGCGGTCGCGGCGGCAGGGAATTTTGATCCGGGTCAGCTCCTTGCCGGTGAAGGTGGTGCGGTAGCTGATGTCGTGGGGGTAGTCCGCGGGCAAGCCGGCATCGCGGACCTTGCCGGCGAAGCCGAGCCGGCGAAAGATCTCCATGGTGCGCGCGGCGACGTGATTGCACTTCGGCTCGGGGAGAGCGGCGCGGGCGCGCGTTTCCACGACCGTCACGGCGATGCCGCGCCAGGCCAGATCGATCGCAAGCGTCAGCCCGACCGGGCCGGCCCCGACGATCAGCACGTCGGGATCGCTCATTCGAGTTCGGCGCCGGATTTCTTGACGATGTCGGCCCACCTGTCGACTTCGCTTCTGATGAAGGCGGCAAAGCTGTCCGGCGTCGATCCCGGCAATATCTCCAGCGCCAGCGTGGTCATCTTGTCCCTGGTCTCGGGAGCGGAGAGCAGCTTTGCGATTTGCGCGGCCAGCGCATCGACGATCGGCCGCGGCGTGCCCGATGGCGCGACGATACCCTGCCAGGCGACCAGTTCGTACCCCGGCAATCCGCCTTCGGCGATGGTCGGAATGTCGGGCGCGACCGCGACGCGCTTAGGCGTGGTGACGCCGAGCACCCTCACCTTCTCCTCCTTGATCTGCTGCAGCGCCGGCTGCAAATCCACCACCATGAAGGGAATATGACCCGCGATCACGTCGAGCATCGCCGGCACGCTGCCACGATAGGGTACGTGGCGGATGTCGATGTTAGCCGCCGAGCGCAGCATCTCGGCGCCGAGATGCTGCGGACTGCCGTTGCCGGCCGAGCCATAGGCGAGGCCCGGATTGGCCTTGGCATAGGCGATGAACTCGGTCAGCGTCTTGGCGGGAATGCTCGGGTTGATGATCAGGCAAAACGGGACCGAGGCGACCAGCGAAATCGGCGCAAAGTCCTTTACGGGATCGTAGGGAAGCTTCTTGTAGAGCGACTTGTTGATCGCCAGCGTCGTCGAGGTCGCGATCATGATCGTGTAGCCGTCGGGCTCGGACCGCGCCACCTGCTCGGCGCCGAGCGTGGTCGCCGCTCCCGGCTTGTTCTCGACCACGACGACGGCGTTCAGGCCGCTCTTGATCTGTTCGGCCACCAGGCGGCCCAGCAGGTCGGTGGTGCCTCCGGCCGGATATGGCACGATCAGCTTGATGTTGCGGCTGGGATAGGCGGCCTCGGCGAGGGCCTGCGGAGCCACGACGCTCATCAGCCCGCCACTCAAGCCGATCATCGCCCGCCGGCGGGTCCAGATCATGGGTTTCCCTGCTGTTTTTGTTGCGCGTTGCGAACCACTCTAGCGGCTCGAACGACATATCAAAGGCCGCCAAAGGTCTATCCGGTTGCCGCGGCGCAAAAGATGTGGGGACACTTAATCGGAACGCAACTCTCATGGGCTAAAGCGGGTCGACTGCGCTCTCCTTCCCGCTTCTGCCATCCAATCTCTCCTGATTTCGCCATCCGGCGCCATCGCGGCGCTGTCCGGGACATGAACGAATGAAACGAACTGCAATCGCTGCCATTGCCACGCTGCTCGCCGCCGGCCCTGCTTTGGCGCAGACCGCGCCCGCCCCGTCGCCGGCAAAGCCGGCGGCATCGGCTCCCGCCAAGGCAGCGGCGCCGAAGGCGGCGAGTTCGACCCCCGAGCAGCGTTCGGCCGAAGCGCTTGCGCTGTCGCATGAGCCGACCTTCGACGAAGGCACCGCGCAGCGAATCAAGGAGGCCGCGCTCAGCTATTCCGACATCGCCGTGCGCGGCGGCTGGCCGGCTATTCCAGCGGATGCGAAATTCACGCTCGGCGCGGCCGGCGCCAATGACGATCTCTTGCGCAAGCGCCTGATCATCTCGGGCGATCTTGCCGAGGACAAGACGTCGGGCGCATTCGACAACGACGTTGCGGAAGCCGTCAAACGCTTCCAGGTACGCCATGGGCTCGCCACGACCGGCACGGTGACGCCGCGCACGATCGCGGCGCTCAATGTCCCCGTGCAGAAGCGGATCAAGCAGCTCGAAGCCTCGCTCGAGCGGCTCGATCAGACGAAATTCGAGTTCGGCCAGCGCTATGTCGTGGTCAACCTTCCCGCGACCTTCGCGGAGGCCGTCGAGAACGACAAGGTTGTGCGACGCTATCGCGTCATCGTCGGCAAGACCGAAAAGCCGTCCCCGACCTTGACCGCGCAGATCACCGGCGTGGTCCTCAATCCGACATGGACCGTGCCGTCGTCGATCGCGAAGACCGAAATCTCCACGCATATGCGCAAGGATCCGACCTATCTCTCGCGCATGCACATGGAGGTGCTCGACGCGCACGACCAACCAATCGATCCGCACTCGGTGGATTGGTCGGGCACGCACACGCCGAACTTCACGGTGCGGCAGCAGAACGGCACCTTCAATGCGCTGGGCGCGGTCAAGATCGACATGCCGAATTCCTATTCGGTCTACATGCACGACACCAACCAGCGTAATCTGTTCAGCGACGACTACCGCTTCGACTCCCACGGCTGCTCGCGGGTCGACAATGTGCGCGATCTCGCGGCCTGGCTCCTTTCCGAGGAAATGCCGAAATGGAATCGCGCGGCGATCGATGCCGCGATCGCGACCGGCGCGCATCAGGAAGTCGCGTTGCCGAAGAAGGTGCCGGTGGCCTGGATCTATCTCACAGCATGGATGACCCGCGATCAGGTCGTTCAGTTCCGCAACGACATCTATGCCCAGGACGAGCAGCTGCTGGAAGCGACCGCAGAGGAAGCGGCGTTCTTCAACCAGGCCGCCAATCATCCATTGACGGCGCATCTCGCACAGTGATTGATAGCCCCCGTCATAATAAGAAAACGGGGAAAGCCCATGATGGTGCTGCACCATGGCTGGCGTTCCAGCGCATCGCGCCGGGTGCGGCTGTGCCTGGAGGAAAAGGGGCTGGCCTATGAAAGCCATGTCGTCGACATGGCGAGCATGGAGCACCACTCGCCGGAATATCTGAAGATCAATCCGCTGGGCGTGATCCCGACCCTGGTCCATGACGGCAAGCCGCTGCACGAGAGCGGCACGATTTGCGAATATCTCGACGAGAGCTTTCCCGACCCGCCGCTGCGGCCGGAGACGCCGTACGAGCGCGGCGAGATGCGCAACTGGATCCGCCATATCGACAGCCTGATTGGCAATCTCATCATCTTCAACTGGCGGCACCACCTCCAGAAAGTCGCCGAGAAATGGTCGGATGAAGAGCTTGCCGAAAAGATGAAGAGCATCCCGAGCAAGGAACGCCAGGAGGCGTGGCTCCGCGTCGCGCGCAAGCCCTATACCGAGGAGGAGCGCCAGGCCGCACGGGACAAGCTGACCCACCAGCTGCTCGACCGCATGGAAGAAGCGCTGAGAGGCTCGGGCTGGCTGGTCGGCAAGGCCTATTCCATCGCCGATATCGCGGCAGTTCCCTTCGTCAAGCGGATCGATGAGGAGATCGTGCCGGAGCAGGTATCCGAAAAACACCATCCCCGCGTTGCCGAATGGTGGGCTACAATACAGGCGCGGCCGGCCTTTGGGCGCGCCAATATCGGTCCGTTCGCGACGACTTACTCCTGACGAAAGTTATCCGAGATGCTCGACACTCCCCGCAACGAAACCGCCTATGCCGACGGCAAGATCCTCAAGGCCATCACCGAAGGCGTCGGCGTCGTCACCTTCAACAATCCCGACAAGCGCAACGCGATGTCGCTGGAGATGTGGGAGGGACTCGGCCAGGCGCTGACCGCGCTGCGCGACGATCCGGACGTGCGCGTGGTGGTGCTGGTCGGCGCCGGCGACAAGGCGTTCGTATCCGGGGCCGATATCAGCCAGTTCGAGAAGACCCGCCATAATGCGGCGGCCTCGGAGGAATATTCGAAGAAAAGCGAGGCGCAGCGCGCGCTGCTCGGCAACTATCCCAAACCGACGATTGCCTGCATCCGTGGCTTCTGCCTTGGCGGCGGCATGCAGGTTGCGATGCTGACCGATATCCGGATCGCTGCCGAGGACAGCCAGTTCGGAATCCCCGCCGCCAAGCTCGGCATCGCCTATGGCTATGACGGCTTGCGCAATTTGGTATCGCTGGTCGGACCATCCTGGGCGCGGCTCATCATGTACACGGGCATGCGGATCCCGTCGGCCGAGGCGTTGCGGATCGGCCTGGTCGATCGCGTGCTTCCGAACGACGAACTCTGGGAAGCGACCATGGAGATCGCGCGCACGATCTCGGGCAACGCGCCGCTGGCGATCAAGGCCGCCAAGATCACCATCGCGCAGGTGCTGAAAGACCCGGCCGGCCGCGATATGGCCGCGATCAAGCAGATCGGCCTCGAGTGCATGGACTCCGAGGATTTCCGCGAAGGCCGCCGCGCCTTCATGGAAAAGCGCAAGCCCAAGTTCCAGGGGAAATAGCGCGGCGGATACCGCGCAAGCGGGGAAGCCCCAAGAGACCAGCGCGCCTCACCGCAAGATCTCAATTCAAGTTGAGCCGGGACGTGACAACGCATGTCGTTGTTGACGTGCGCTATCTATGAATGCATCCTGGATTTATCACAACTTATCGATATCCCTGCGACGGTTCGCTCATCACGAAGGGGAGCCCAGGATGTTACTCGTCACGTTCCATGGCGGAAAGTCAGGCATCAACAACGTCTATGGTTACAGCCATAAGCACGGCAAGCTCGAGCAAGAAGCCGCCCTGGCCACGCCAAAGCATGCCGAACTCTCGGAATTGCGCGCGATGGTGCTGGCCAATGGCCTGTTGTATGTCGCCAACGGCGCCAAGTCGCAAAGCACCGTGTTGGCCTACACCGTGCCGAGCACCCTGCCGAGTTCCGGCCCGTGGTTCACCAACCCGTCGGTGCTGATCGGTCCAAAGACGGGTGATACAGGGTTCCAAACGTCGATCGCCCATCCCTTCGGGATCGCTTTCGAGAATGCGGCCACCTGCTTCATATCGAATCAGGACACCAATGTGGTCAGCAAGGTCACGCTGACTAACGGCACCTGGAGCCTGGGCAGCGGCTGCCAGTCCACCTATCTGAACACATTATTCAAGAGAGGCACTTTTCTGGACGGTACCTACGTGGCGTCCCAGGTTGGTATCCTCGAAGACGTGTATGTCGTCACCACCGTGGTAGATCATGTCCATGGCGAACTCGCCGCGAGCCTCGACAAGGGCAAGGTGCAGAACTCGGTGCGAGACGTGGCGATCGCCAACGGCATGCTCTTCGTTTGTGACGAACCCCAGCAAGTCATCAACATGTATTCGCTGGTCGACGGCAGTTATCTCGGTTCAAGCAATCTCCTGAGCCATTCGCCCACGCACCTTTCGACCTTCAATGGCGGTCTCTATATCAGCGCGGGACCTGGGCTGTACTGGGCGCAGTTGCCAGCGTCCGCCTCGTCGCCGACCCTCACGCTGCAAGCGATCGCCCTGACGGCTCCCTCGGGCGAAAAGATTGGCGGCATCTCGTTCGATGGCGCGTCATCCACTGTCTACGTCCCGTTTCAGACTGCGACAGGCGGAAAGAAAGACGGCGGGAAGAAACCTGGAGGATCGATCTACACCTATGCCCTGGCCCAGCAGAGCCAGGCCACATTGCCGGTGCTGTCCAATGGGACTGCCCTGGTCTCTTCGCTTTCCGATACTCCCGAATTTGTGCTCTACTGGCCGGGCGGCTCATAACGCTCACTAGCCAGGAAATACCAGCATGCATAAGCCCGTGGAAACATCGGCGCGGGAAACGGCGCAACGTCAGCCTTCGCTGCCATTGTCGCGGTTCAAGGTGATCGACCTGACCTTGGCGCGCGCCGGTCCGTCCTGCGTTCGCACGCTGGCCGACTGGGGCGCCGATGTGATCCGCGTCGAGCCGCCGCCGGAGGAAGGCGAGGCCGGCGAACTCGTCGGCCGGCGCGATGGCTCGGACTTCCAGAACCTGCATCGCAACAAGCGCGCCATCACCTTGAACCTGAAGTCCGCCGAAGGCCGCGAGATCCTGCTGCGGCTGGCGGAACAGGCCGACGTGGTCGTCGAGAACATGCGGCCCGGCGTCACCAAGCGCCTCGGCGTCGACTTCGAGTCCGTCAAGAAGCGCAATCCGCGCATCGTCTATGGCAGCATTTCCGGCTTCGGCCAGTACGGCCCCTATGGGTCGCGGCCGTCGGTCGATCAGATTGCACAGGGCATGAGCGGCATCATGTCGGTGACGGGAATTCCAGGCCAGGGGCCGGTCCGGGTCGGCGTCGCCGTCACCGACATCATGGCCGGCGCGTTTCTCGCTCAGGGCGTTCTGATCGCACTGCTCGATCGCGAGGTCTCGGGCCAAGGCCGCTGGGTTCAGACCTCGCTGATCGAGGCCGGCCTGACGCTGCTGGATTTCCAGGCGACGCGCTGGACCATGGACAAGAAAATTCCGCCGCAGGAGGGCAACAACCATCCGACCAACACGCCGATGGGATGCTTTCGGACGGCCGACGGTCACATCAATATCGTCGCCACCAGCAACAAGAATTTCCATATTTTTTGCAAGCTGATCGATCGCGCGGCCATGGCGAGCGATCCGCGCTTCGCCTCGGCGGCGCTGCGGCGGCAAAACAAGGAAGTCATGAACGCCATGATCGCCGAAGCGTTGCAGGCCAGGACCACGGCCGAATGGTTCGAGCTGATCGTGGCCGCCGAGCTGCCAGGCGGGCCCGTCTACAACATCAAGCAGGCCTTTGCCGATCCGCAGGTCGAGGCATTGCGGCTGAAGCGCTCGGTCACCCATCCGCGCCTAGGCGAACTCGACCTGGTGGCGCAGCCCTGCCAGATCACGGGCTTCGACCGCGAAATCCGCACCGCCACACCCGATCTCGGCGAACACAACAATGAAATACTGACGTCGCTCGGCTACAGCGCCGAGGAGATTGAAAAGCTGAAGGCAGCTCGCGCGATCTAGTGATCGCCGAGCTCACGAAGAAGCGCGCGGCGGAAATCGTGAAATTCGACCTCGACCAGATGGCGCGGCGCCGTGCCGAACCTCTCGCGCCGCTTGCTCGCCTCGGCCGCAGCCCGCGCGCCAACATCGGCGGGTCGCTTCAGTAGCCCCTTGATCTGCAGCGCCGCGATCCGGGCCTGATAGTCGGCAAGCCGCCAGATGCAGCCGATCGGCTGGAACAGGCCGATGAAGAACAGATTGGCGATCTGCGGATGCATCATCGTGAGATAGAGCGGCGGCGCATTCGCGAAATCCGGCCCCATGACCGCATCCTCCAGGAACGGATAGCCGATGCGGTAACCCGTCCCCCAGATGATCGTGTCGAACGTATCGGACGAGCCGTCATTGAAATGGACGGCCTTGCCGTCGAAGCGCGCAATGCCCGGACGCGCGCATACCGCGCCGTCGCGCAGCGCCGCGAGTATCGCACTGTTGAGCGTCGGATGCATCGAGGTCGGGCTACCCTTCGGCGTCTGCAGTCCGTATTTCCGCCAAGGCCCGACCTCGAGGCTGATGGTCGCCCTCAACGCTGCTTCGAACACAAAACGCGGCGCGTAGCGGAACCAGAGGTTTCGCGCCCGCGCATAGAGCTGGTCGATCGGCCGGCCCCAAATGATCTTCGGCAGGATGTAATAGCCTTCGCGCATGCTCAAGCCCACGGAGGTCGCCACGCGGGATACATCGACTGCGATATCGCAAGCCGAATTGCCGCCGCCGACCACCAGCACGCGTTCGTCAGCGAACGGTTCGGGCCGCTTGTATTCGCGCGAATGCAGGGTCCGGCCGGTGAACGTACCGGGATAATCCGGCATCAGGGGATCGCGGTGATGGCCGGAGCAGATGAGCAAATGATCGAAGGTCTCGACACGCTTGCCGCCGGGGCCGGACGTCTCAACCGACCATCTGCCATCGCCCAGGCGCTTCGCGCTGTCGACGCGCGTATTGAACACGATCTTCGGCAACAGGTTGAAGCGCGCCGCATAAGCATTGAAATAGTCGAGCATCTGCCGGTGCGAGGGAAAATCCGGATAATCCTCCGGCATCGGGAAGTCCTCGAACTCGGAAAGGCGCTTCGAGGAGATCAGCCGGGTTGCCTTGTAGACGCTACGCCGATCCGGCGCATCGTCATAAGCCCAGTTGCCGCCGACCGCGGAGGCTTCCTCGTAACAGACGAAATCCAGCCTCTCCGCGAGCAGGTTCTTGACAGTGGTGAGCCCGCACGGGCCCGCACCGACGACGCAAACGCGCACGGATGACGAGTTCGCGGCCATCAATAGACCCACGGCACCAGGCGCTTGGTGCGCCGTGCAAAGGCGTCGTACTGCTCGCCGAAGGTCTCGCGCATCATGGCTTCTTCCTGCCCGATCCGGTCGAAGAACAGGATTCCCCAGCCGACAATACCGCAAATCGCGACCACCCAATTTTGCAGCAGCAGTGCCTGCGCGACCACCCAGAGCCAGAACGCGGTGTACATCGGATGACGCATATAGCTGTAGATGCCACCCGTCACCAGCGCATGCTGTTCGCGCACGACCAGAGTGGGAGAGAAATTCCGTCCCAACTCGCGATGCGCGCTCCAGAAAATCCAGAGCGCGAGGGCGAAAACGGCTGCGCCGAGCCAGGCGAGCCATGGCCTGAAAGTGAGGTCGGCACCGCGGACGAGCGTCGTGGTGGCGTCGATCACTGGAATGACGGCAAGACCCCAGGTCGAGGCCGCCACGCGAAAATGCTCGCGCCAGCCAAATTCGGACCTCGCGACCGCCACCTTCCGCCCTTTCCATTCACGGGGAAAGCGGATCGCGCCGAAGACGATCAGCGCGGCGAGGAACAGATATTTGGCGAGAGATGCGGTCATCCGAACGGGCGCTCGCATTCGCCGGTCAGCGGCAGGGAATCCCCGACGACGCAGCAATATCTGCAATGACGCGCCTGTGAATGTCGGGCATCGTCGTCATCGCGACATGGTCCACGCCCGGCCGTTTCGACACGTCGACATTCTGCAGTTGCCCGTGGAAGCCGTTGTCGGTCTTGATCGAAGAGCCGATGCCGGTGGAGAGGTAGTAGTTCTCCAGCCGCCGGACATTGCCGGGCGCCTGCCCTGCCGAAACCGGATCAAGCGTGACCATCAGCGCGACGCGCATGCCAGCTTCCTGCAGCCGCTTGGCGACATCGACGACCGCTGCCCCGCCCAGGGAATGGCCGACCAGCACGATCGAGCTGATCTTGCCGGACCTGCAACCCTCGATCGCTTCGGAGGCGGTTGTGCCCCACGACAAGTGGTTCGAGGTTTCGACGCTAACGCCCCGTTGCTGGAGTTCGGCCGCGAGCTGGTCGATGCCCGGCGAAAACACGTTCGCAAAGCCGCGGATCAGAAACACCTTTTGCCCCGCCGCGTAAGCGAGGCTGGGCAAGCCCAAAGCGGCTGACAAAGCGAACGCCGCGATCAGTCGAAGCAAATGTCTCACGGTAAAGCGCGCCGGTTCCCTGTTGCAGTGCATAATTGCAAGCCGGGCCCCGCCGTCAAGTCATCGGACCGTGATCCCCCGGTGACCAGCAAAAATCGGTAGCGAACTGCGTTATTTTTGCCGCAGTTAGCGCATGACCCGGAAAAGTGGGCACCGGTTTTCCCTCGCAACAAACGCGTAGCGTTAGCGCGGAGACCATGCGCAAAACGCTAAAGCGCGGCAAGCACAGCTTTTGCGATATCCGCAGTACCGTTCTTGCCGCCGAATTCCATCGGCTTGATACCACCGGCATAGGCCTGATCGACCGCACGCTCGATGCGTTCGCCGGCTTCCGCCGCGCCTTCGAGGCCGTGCTTGTCGGCAAGCCAGTCCAGCATCATCGCCGCCGACAGGATCATGCCGGTCGGGTTCGCCTTGCCCTGCCCCATGATGTCGGGCGCGGTGCCATGGCAGGGCTGGAACACGGCATAGCGGTCGCCGATATCAGCCGACGGCGCCATGCCCATGCCACCGATCAGGCCGGCGGTCAGGTCGGAGAGGATGTCGCCGAACATGTTCTCCATCACCATGACGTCGAAATCCCAGGGACGCTTGACCAGCATGGCGGAGCAGGCGTCGACATATAGGTGGTCCGCCTTCACTTCCGGATGACGTTGAGCCGCCTCATCGAACATCTCGCGAAAGAAGGCGAAGGCCTTGAAGACATTCGCCTTGTCGACGCAGGTCAAGGCGCCCGGCCGGCCGCGCTTCCTGCGGCGCTCGGCGAGCTTGAAGGAAAACTCGAACAGCCGTTCCGAGGTTTTCCGCGTGATGACCAGGGTCTCGCGTGCATCCTCATGGGTGACGACGCCCTTCCCCATCGAGGCGAACAGGCCCTCGGTCGACTCCCGGATCACGACCATGTCGATGCCGCGCGCATCGGCGCCCACGATCGGGCTCGGCACGCCCGGGATCAGCCGCGCCGGGCGCACGCCGGCATAGAGGTCGAAGTGAAAGCGCAGCTCGACCTGCGGCATGATCTCGGTGTTGTCAGGGTAGCGCACCGACGGCAGGCCACAGGCGCCGAGCAGGATCGCATCCGCCTCCTCGCACAGCCGCACGGTGGTATCCGGCATCGACTTGCCGGTCTCGCGGTAATTGACGGCGCCGGCCGGCGCATCGGTGAAACGGAAGTTGAGGCCCGCCTTCGCCTCGACCTTGCGCAGGATTTCGAGCGCAGGGGCCATCACCTCCGGTCCGATGCCGTCGCCGGCGAGGACGGCGACATGGAACGCGTTGTTGGCGGACATGGAGTGTTCCCTGGAGGGTGTTGGGAAATTCGTCATGGCCGGGCTTGTCCCGGCCATCCACGTCTTCCTTTGCTGGTCTGGCAAAGACGTGGATGCCCGTTCGCTCAAGGCCGGGCGCATGACGACGGAGTGGGTTACGGCGTCAGCACGGCGCGGCCGACCAGCTTGCCCTTCTGCAAGTCGAGCAGGGCGTCGTTGGCCTTGGCGAGCGGCATCGTCGTCACCGGAATTGGCGGAATGTTCTTCGCACGCACGAGGTCGAGCAGCTCCCGTGTCTCGCGCAGATTGCCGACATAGCTGCCTTGGATCGTGACCGCCTTGATCGGGATCAGCGGCAGCGCCCAGGGTGCGCCGCCGCCGAATAGCCCGACGATGATCAGCTTGCCGCCCTTGGTGAGGCAATCGAACCCCAGCTGGGCAGTCTGGGGGTTGCCGACCAGATCGATCACCGCGCGGATCGGTCCGCCGGCCTTCTGGGCAAGCTGGGCCAGCGCGTCCGGCGCCATGCCGTCGACGGTGGCGAGCGCGCCGGCTTTTTCCGCCGCCTCACGTTTCTTCGCGTCGATGTCGACGACGATGGCGCCCTTGCCGCCCATCGCCTTCAGAAGCGACAGCGCCATCAAGCCGAGGCCGCCGGCGCCGAAAATCACGATCGGCGTATCGAATTCCTTCTCGACTTTCTTGATCGCCGAATAGGTGGTGACGCCCGAGCAGGCATAGGGCGCGGCGGTGACGGGATCGAGCCCCTTCAGGTCGATCAGATACTTGGGATGCGGCACCGTCATGTGATCGGCATAGCCGCCGTCGCAATAGACGCCGAGCGCGTTCGGCTTCACGGCGCACATGTTCTCGTCGCCCGCAAGACAGGTCGGGCATTTGCCGCAGCCGAGCCAGGGAAAGGCCAGCGCAACGGTGCCGACCTTCAGCCCGCCCTTGTCACCCTCCTTCACGTCGGGGCCAAAGGCCACGATCTCGCCGACGGTCTCATGACCCATGGTGCGCGGCAGCGACACGCCGCGGTCCTTCAGCGACAGCGGCTTCCTGCCATGGCCGAGCTCATAGCCGCCCTCCCAGATGTGGAGGTCGCTGTGGCAGACGCCGGCGGCCTTCACCTTGATCAGCACCTGCGTGCCCGTCGGCTGCGGCGTCGGATGATCGACCTCTTTCAGCGGGGCGTTGAAATCGGTAACCTGAAAGCTCTTCATGGCGTCACTCCCGCTACTGTTGCTTGATAGCGTCTTTATTTACGTCAGGGGATGATGGCAAGCGGCGTACTGGCCGGGGCGCACGGCTTGCAGTTCCGGCACCTCGTCGCGGCATTTCTGGTCGGCGCGCGGGCAGCGGGTGCGGAAGCGGCAGCCCGAGGGCGGCGCAATCGGCGACGGCGGCTCGCCAACCGGCACGCTTTCGGCCGGCCGCACCTCGGGATCGGGCACCGGGATCGCCTCGATCAGCAGCGCGGTATAGGGATGCGCCGGCCTGGCGAACAGCTGCTCGGACGGGCCGACCTCGCAAAGGCGGCCGAGATACATCACCGCGACGCGGTCGCTGACCGCTTTGACCACCGCGAGGTCGTGCGCGATGAACAGCAAGGTCAGGCCGAAACGCGCCTTCATCTCCTCCAGCAAGTTGAGGATCTGCGCACGGATCGAGACGTCGAGCGCGGACACCGGCTCGTCGCAGATGATGAAGTCGGGATCGAGCACCAGCGCGCGCGCGATGCAGATGCGCTGACACTGGCCGCCCGAGAACTCGTGCGGCAGCCGCCCCGTCACCAACGCGGGATCCAGACCGACCGCGTTCAGGACATTGGCGACGCGCTCTTCACGTTGCTTTGCGTCCTTGACGCCGGCGATGATCAGCGGCTCGGCGACGATGTCGCCGATCCGCCGGCGCGGATTCAAGGAGGCAATCGGGTCCTGGAAGATCAGCTGCACGCGCCGCCTGATCTTCCGTAAGGCCTCGCCTTGCATCGCGGTGAGGTCTTCGCCGTCGAACAGCACCCGGCCGGAGACGGCGCGGCGCAGTTGCAGCACGGCGCGGCCGAGCGTCGACTTGCCGCAACCGGACTCGCCGACGAGGCCGAGTGTCTCGCCACGCGCAATGTCGAAACTGACGCCGGAGACCGCGTGCACCGTCTTGTTGCCGACGCGATATTCGACGACGAGATTGTCGACGCTGAGCAGCGGCGATGTTGCGGCTTGCTGCATCATGCGCCGGCGCCTGCGGCAAGCCTGATCGGATGGAAGCAGGCATATTCATGCGCTGCCGTCTCTGCGCGATCGAGCCGCGGCTTCTCGCCCTGGCAGCGGCCGTCGGCGTAGCGGCAGCGCGGCGCGAACGAGCAACCCTTCATCGGCCGCGTCGGATCGGGCGGACGTCCCGAGATCGCCGGCAGTGGGGTATGCGGCGCGGCATCGAGCTTCGGAATCGCGGCCAGCAGCGCCTCGGTGTAGGGCATGTGCATGTTCTTGAACAGCACGGGCGTCGGCGCGCGCTCGACCACGCGGCCGGCATACATCACCGCGACCTCGTCGGTGCGGCCGGCGACCACGCCGAGATCGTGGGTAATGATGATCATCGCCATATGGCGGCGGCGTTGCTCGCGGGCGAGCAGATCGAGGATTTGCGCCTGGATGGTGACGTCGAGCGCGGTGGTCGGCTCGTCCGCGATCAGGAGTTTCGGCTCGCATGACAACGCAATGGCGATCGCCACGCGCTGCCGCATGCCACCGGAGAGCTGATGCGGATATTGCGTCAGCCGTTGCTCCGGCGCGGGGATGCCGACGGCTGCGAGCAGCTCGACGGCACGCCTGGTCGCCGCCGCGATGTCCAGCTCGAGATGCTCCTGCAAGGTCTCGGTCAGCTGCGTGCCGATGGTCAGCACCGGGTTGAGCGACGTCATCGGATCCTGGAACACGACCGCGAGCGAGCGGGCGCGCAGCTTGCGCAGCGCCTCGGGCGAGCAGCGCGCCAGATCCTGCCCGTCGAACATCACGCGCCCGGAGAGCTTCGCTTTCTTCGGCAGCAGTTGCAGGATCGCGCGCGACAGCATGGTCTTGCCGCAGCCGGACTCGCCGACGATTCCGAGCGTCCTGCCCGCGCCGAGCGAAAGATCGACGCGGTCGACCGCGCGGAGATTGCCGCGCGCCGTCGGCAGGTCGACGGCGACGTCCTCGACGGACAGCAGAACCTCGCCGGTCACAGCGCGCCCTGACGCGGATCGGTGATCGCGCGCAGCGTATCGCCGACGAGGTTGAAGGAAAGCACGGTGAGAAACATCGCAATCGCGGGAATGAAAGCGAGCCGCGGCGCGACGTCGAGGCTTTCGCGTCCCTCCCCGATCATGCTGCCCCAGCTTGAGAGTCGGCGGCGGCACACCGAGCCCAAGGAACGACAGCGCGCCCTCGACCACGATGATGACGGCGACGCCGAGCAGGAAGAACGCCAGCGACGGCAGCAGCACGTTCGGCAGCAATTCGCGCAGCAGGATGCGCGCATGCGAGGCGCCGAGCGCTTCTGCGGCGATGACGAATTCGCGCCGCGCCAGGGTCAGGGTCGCCGCGCGCGCCACCCGCATGAAGGCGGGAATCGAGAGCACGCCGAGAATGCATGTGAGGTTGAAGATGGACTGGCCGAGATAGGCGGTCACCGCCAGCGCCAGCACCAGCGGCGGAAACGCCAGCAGCACATCCATGCAGCCCACCACGATGGATTCGAAGCGGCCACGAAAGTAGCCGGCGAGGATGCCGAGCGCACCGCCGATGGTGACCCCGATGATTGGTGCTCCGAGCCCGACGACGAGCGAGATGCGCGCGCCATGGATCAATCGAGACAGTTCGTCGCGGCCAAGGCCGTCGGTGCCGAGCCAGTGCGCGGTCGAGAAGTGCGAGCGGCGCGCCAGCATGTCCATGTCGGTCGGGCTCGGCAACGGCAGGACATCGGCGAAGATCGCGACCGCGAACACCAAAATCATCCAGGCGACCGCGAGCCAGAACAGCGAACCAAGCCGGCGCCCGCGTCGTGCGGGTGCGACCGCCGCCACCTCTTCATTGAGGTCGAGCTCAAGCGTGGCCATGGCGAATCCTCGGATCGAGCACGGCGTAGAGCAGGTCGACGATGAAGTTCATGATGACGAAACCGGCGGCGACCAGCAGCACGGCGCCCTGCAGGATAATCAGATCGCGCGTGTAGATCGCCCCGACCAGCAGCCGGCCGATGCCAGGCAGAGCGAAGATCGTCTCGACAATCAGCGTTCCGCCGATCAGCCGGCCGATATTGATGCCGGTAATGGTGACCAGCGTCAGCGATGACGGCTTCAGCGCATGCACGAACAGGATACGCGAGGGCTTCAGTCCCTTGGCCCGGGCCAGCGCAATGTAATCTTCCTGCAACGACGCGATCATGTCGGAGCGCAGCACGCGCATGATCCCCGGCCATTCCGCGAGCGCCAGCGTCAGCGCCGGCAACACCATGAAGCGGAGATTGGCGAACGGGTCCTCCGTGAACGGCACGTAACCGGTCGCCGGCAACCAGCGCAGCTGCACGGCAAACAGATAGATCAGGAGGATCGCAGACAGGAATGTCGGCACGGACAGCATGCCGAACGCCGTGCCGGTCATGAAGCGGTCGAGCGGCCCGCCGCTTCTCGCCGCGCAGACGATGGCCAGGGGAACACCGATCGCAAGCCCGATCGCTTCCGCAAACAGCATCAATTCGAACGACACCGGCGCCCGTT
This sequence comes from uncultured Alphaproteobacteria bacterium, assembly GCA_963732085.1. Taxonomy (GTDB): domain Bacteria; phylum Pseudomonadota; class Alphaproteobacteria; order Rhizobiales; family Xanthobacteraceae; genus Bradyrhizobium. The sequence goes on from CAVSYJ010000010.1 coordinate 351,346, forward strand.
CGGCCACCGCCTGCAGCACGGTCTGGCCGGTGCGGAAGACTGCGGCCGAGATCGCCCTGCACGACATGGCCGAGCCAGCCGAGATAGCGCACGAGAATCGGCTGATCGAGACCCATGTCATGCCGCAATGCCTCGACTTTCTCGGGCGTGGCCTGATCGCCGAGGATCACATAGGCGAGATCGCCCGGGAGCAGTGAGGCGATCAGGAAGGTGAGCAGCGAAACCGCGATCAGCACCGGCAGCAGATAAAGCAGCCTTCGGGCGACAAAGAACAGCATGGAGTTCATTCCAGCCAGGCGCCGGAAACGTCGATCACCCCGCTATACATTTTCGGCAAGCCCTTCAACTTCGACGTCGAGATCGCGTAGTAGGTGTTCTGGAACGACCAGAACCAGATCGCCTCCTTGTTGATCAGCCGACTGACCGCGCAATAGTCGTCGATGCGCGCCGCAACGTCCGCCGTGGTGCGGGCGTGCTCCAGCAAATGGTCCAGCTCCGGGTTGGAATAGTTGGCGAGCGCCACCGGACTGCCGGTGTGGAAATTCGCATACATCTGCGGATCGGGATCGGCGAGGTCGATGATACGCCATCCGATGACCTGGAACTGGCGCATGAAGGCGCGCGGCGGGAAGCTCGCCTGATCGATCTGCTCGATCTCCATGTTGGCGCCGATCTGCTTCCAGAATTGCTGCAGTACCTGCCCGTTGGTGCGCCCGCGCGGCGTCGCCGTCACGATCATCTTGAAGTCGACCGGCTTGCCATAATCCTTGATCAGCGCCCTGGCCTTCTCGACGTCGTAAGGTAGCGCTCCGTCGTCCTTGCACTTGACCCAGGAGCCGTCGCCATAAGGATTGCTGGCCGGACGAGCCAGACCGTTGGTGAGGGCCTCGGACCATTTCTTGCGATCGATCGCCATCACCAGCGCCTGCCGGACCCTGATGTCATCGAGCGGCGGGACCTTCGTGTTGATGGCATTCACGGCGGCGCCCGAACCGACATAGCTGTGCACGGTCAGCTTCGGGTCTTTCTGCGCCCTCTGAATGTTGTCCGCGTCGGCCTCATCGTCCCAGACGATGTCGGCTTCGCCCGATTGCAGGCTTGCGAAGCGCGATTGCGCGTCCGGCAGCGGTTTCAGGACGATGCGGTCGAGATAGATGTGATCCTTGTTCCAGTAATTCGGGTTTTTTTCGAGCACCATGCGGTCGCCCGCGGTCCATGATTTCAGGATGTAGGGGCCGGTGCCGACGGGATTGCGATTGTAGTCGTCGCCCTTGGTCTTCCAGGCCGTTGGCGATTGCACGACGAAGTTGGAACTCGGGACCGACGCCAGCGCCGCTGCGTTCACACTGGGATCATTGAGGTTATAGACGACCGTCAATTCGTCCGGCGCCTGCACGTCGTGAATATAGGCGATGTAGAACGCGCAGCGGCACTTGTTGGCGGGGTCCTTCTGCCGATCGAAATTCTCCTTCACGGCCTGCGCATTGAACGGCGTACCGTCCTGAAACTTGACTCCCGGCCTCAGCTTGAAGGTCCAGGTTTTGAAGTCGTCGGAATGGGTCCATGAGATTGCCAGCTTCGGCTGGGGCTCGCCCTTGTCGTCGAGAGTCGTGAGCGTGTCGAAGATCGCGGCCGCGGCTATCTCGGCCGACGTATCGAACACGCCGACCTTCAACGGATCGAAACCGGAAATGTCGAGCTCGAGACCGACGGTGATGCTGCCGCCCGGCTTTTGTGCAGCGGCCGGACCTGCCGATGCGGCGATTGCAAATGCCGTGGCAAGGAAAATGGGCGCAAAGCTGCGCCGTGCGATCGCCGCCTTCATGTGATGCTCCTCCCGCTCGCGAAAGCGTCCGGTTGATCCGGATCGTTGCTTCGCTTTTCACATTGGCCGGAATCGCAGCCAGCGGCAAGGCCGCCGTCAGCCGCGCTCTGCGACAAGCGGTCTCCCCGAAAACGCAGCGATCTGCTCTTCCGAGAAGCCGGTTTCCTTCAAGAGCGCGCGCGTATGTTCGCCCAAAGTCGATACCCGCTTGCCCGCGGCAACCTTTGCGCCCGACATCCGGAACGGCATGTTCATCACGCGGAATTTTCCACCGTCGTCCTCGATCTCGGCAAGCGCGCGCCGATGCGCGAGTTGGGGATCGGCGAGCGCCTCGGCAACGGTGCGATAGGCCGACGACGGCACGCCCGCGCCGTTCAGCGCCTCGAGGCATTTCGCCGTCGTCAAAATGCGCGACCAGACCTCGACGCCGTCCATCAATGCCGACCAGTTGGTGCGGCGGTCGGCGTAGGCCAGGAACCTGGGATCGCTGACCCATTCGGGATGGCCGATCACCTTGACCAATCCCTGGAACGTCTTTTCGCTCGCAATCGCCAGCATGACATAACCATCCGAAGTTCCGATCGGGCCGAACATCGGGCGCGAGAGCGGCGGCACCGTGAACTGCGACCACTGCACCTCGTTCAATGTCAGCATCAACATCGCCTCCAGCATCGACACATCGATGTGCTGGCCGGATTGAGTCTTCGTGCGCTGGTACAGCGCCGCAGAGATCGCGCCGAACGCGTAAGTGCCGGCGAAGACATCGGCGTGATAGATGCCGCAATAGTCCGGCCGTTCGCGGCCGGGCTGATAGGCGAGATGCGCCATGTCGTAGCCGGACGCCGCATGGATGACCGGCGCATAGGCCGGCAATTCCGCGGAGGGACCGGTCTGGCCGTAGCCGGAGATCGAGCAATAGATCAGCTTCGGATTGAGCGCCGACAGCGAGGCATAGTCGAGCTTCAGCCGGCGCATCACGCCGGGCCGGAAATTCTCCACTAATACGTCCGCAGTCGTTGCCAACCGCCGGATCGCTTCGGCGCCTTCGGGGTGTTTCAGGTCGAGCACGAGGCTTTTCTTGCCGACATTGAGCTGGCCGAAGACCGTGGAACAGCCGCTGCGCATCGGCGGGCGGGTCCGCATCGTCTCGCCCTCTGACGTCTCGATCTTGATCACCTCGGCGCCCAAATCGGCCAGCATGCGCGCGCAATGGGGACCGGCGATCGTGGTCGAGAAATCGATGACGCGAAGGCCGGAAAAGCATCCCGTCAAACGGCCTTCATCGGCGTCGGCTTTGGTCATTCCGCTTTTCCTCCAGCAGTTTCTTGTCCACCGCTCTGGCGCGGGAGTGCGACCCTAAAGGGCGGCGGCCGGACAGGGAAGATTATTTGGGAACCGGCGGCGAGGTTCGAACTTGTATCCGGGTCATTGGACCCGTTCTTGCATAGCAGCATGGAGGGACCCTGACGGGGGAGTACCTTGAGAGTTCTGTTTGTTACGACGGAGATGGACGACTTCGTCCGCGTAGGCGGCTTGGCCGCCGTTTCCGCCGCCCTGCCCCGTGCGCTCCGGCCCTGGGCGGACATCCGGGTCTTGCTGCCCGGCTATGCCGACATTGTCGAACAACTCACGCATATTCAAATCGTTGGCGAGTGCGCGGCCAAGGCGGAGATGCCGGCGGCGAGGCTCGGCCGGGCCTCAACCCGTGACGGCCTGCCGGTCTACGTCCTGCTCTGTCCGCAGCTTTATGAGCGCCCCGGCAACCCCTATGGCGACGAAGAAGGCCGCGACTGGCCCGACAACGACGTTCGCTTTGCCCGGTTGGCTTCGGCAGCCGCCGAGCTGGCCGCAGGCACTCTGGACAAGAATTGGGCAGCCGACGTCGTCCATGCCAATGACTGGCAGGCCGCGCTCGTACCGGCCTACCTCGCCTGGAGCGGCGCCAATATCCCCTCCATCCTGACCATCCACAATCTCGCCTACCAGGGTCTGTTTCCAAAGGAGACGCTGCGCCGGATCGGCGCGCCCGAGAGCTCGTTCCACGTCGATGGCGTCGAGTTCTACGACAAGCTGTCCTTCCTCAAGGGCGGATTGATCTATGCCTCGCATCTGACGACCGTGAGTTCGAACTATGCGCGCGAGATCACCACGCCCGAGCTCGGCTGCGGGCTTGAGGGGCTGCTGCGCCAGCGCTCGGACGCGTCCGAATTGACCGGCATCCTCAACGGCATCGACGAAAGCTGGGATCCGCGCTTCTGCGCCCAGCTCGCGCAGCCCTTCGCGGTCGGCGACTGGAAAGGCAAGCAGGCGAACGCGGATTACGTCCGCAAGCAGTTCGGGCTTGCGGTCTCGCGCGGCCCGATCTTCGGCCTGGTCGCGCGTCTTGTGCATCAAAAGGGTATCGATCTGGTGCTCTCGGCTGCCGACGAGATCGTCGAGGCCGGCGGGCAGATCATCGTCACCGGTTCGGGCGAGCCGGCGATCGAGCAGGCGCTGGTCGATGCGCATCGCCGCCGGCCGGATGCCATCTCCGTCACCATCGGCTTCAACGACGCACAGGCGCGGCGCATCTTCGCCGCCAGCGACTTCACGCTGATGCCGTCACGGTTCGAGCCGTGCGGGTTGAGCCAGATGTACGCGCAGCGCTTCGGCTCGCTGCCGATCGGCCACCAGACCGGCGGATTGGCAGAGACCATCACCGACGGCGAAACGGGATTCCTGTTCTCGCAGCCGTCGATCGAGTCCTTCCTCGGTGGTGTCAGGCGCGCGTTCTCCGCCTTTGTTTCCGAAGACCGGCTCGACACCATGCGCCGCAGCGCGATGGCGCGCTCTTTCAGCTGGGACCTGTCGGCCGCGCTCTATAGCGCGCTCTATCGCAGGACGGTGGCAATCTAGGCGCCTTGCGGCGCCACGCGCCGCGTCTCCGGCATCAGAAACGCAATAACGGCGAATCCGAGCCACGCGACGATTGCGAGTCCGAGGAAAGCGATGCCGCTGCCGAAGAGGTCGGTCACGTAACCCGCAAGCACCGTCGACAGCGATGCGCCGATCCCGGTCGCGGTGCCGACGATGCCCTGGGCCAGATTGAAATGGCCGGTGCCGAAGGCGACGTCGGCGACGATCAGCGGCACCATCACCGCGAACACCGACGCGGTGACGCCGTCGAAAAGCTGCACGGCGACCAGCACATAGGGATCGTGCACGTTCGCAAACAGCAGGCCGCGAATCGCAAGCGCCCCGAAGCCGATCATCAGCAGCGGGCGCCTGCCCCATTCCTGCGCTTTCGCTCCGACCGTCGGCGACATCAGCGCCACGATCGCCTGCGGCACCACGATACAGAACGCGATCAGCACCGGCGCCCACTGCGCCGAGCGCGCGGTCACTGCACCGGCCATGATCGGGAGCATCGCGGCATTGGCGAGTTGCAACAGCAGCACGCTGCCGGCAAAGATCAACAGCGGCTTCTGCCGCACGAGATCGATGACGCGCGTCGCCTTTGCCTCCGGCGCTTCGCGCGGCACCGCGCCATGCGCGCGGGCGATATCGACCTCGGATTCCCTGATGCGCGCCAGCGACAGCAGGGTTGGTATCGCAAGACAAAAAGTGACGAGAAACACCGAACGGCTGGACAGGAGATAGCCGCAGGTCCCCATCACGGCGGCGGCAACGCCGTTGCCGAGCGAGGCAAAGCGCGCATTGCGCCCAAGCCGTTCGCCGATCGCATAGGGACCGACCAGACCGAGGCTGATCGCGGCAATCGCCGGACCCAGCATACAGCTCGCAGCGGCGTGCAGCATCGCGGCCGCGGCCACGACCGGAAAGATCGGCAAGGCGGCGTAGGCGAGCGCCGCGCAACCGATGATCGCGATCGCCAACCCCGCGACGAAACGCTCTGACTTTGCCGCATCGATGATCGCGCCGCCCGGCATCTGGCCGATCAATCCGACCACGCTGCCGATCGACAGCACCAGGCCGATCTGCGCCTGCGTCCATTTTTCCGTGGTCAGATACACCGCGATAAACGGGCCAAAACCGGTCTGCACATCGGCGAGGAAAAAGATGAACCAGTCGAGGCCGCGCAGACTCTCTTTGGAGGGATGCGGCTTTCCGCCGAAATCGCCGGATGGCGGCGCGACATCGCTGCTGCCGACCGCGCTTTGACGGTCACCATCGCTCCGCTCACGCGAGTGGAATAGCCGCGCTGTCAGAACGCCCCTCCCCTAATGCTCTTCGAATGGTTCGAGATTGCCTGCCGCGCCCAGCACCACGATCGGCGTGTCTTCCTTGTATTCGGGCGCGGCGGCGACCTGGGCCTTGGTCAATTCCAGCGTGATGTTGTCCTTCTTGTCGGCGACGTGGCCGAAATGCAGGGCGCTCCAGTCGACCACGATCTTGCGGCTGCCGACGCCGAGAAAGCCGCCGAAATCGATCACGGCGGCGCGCACCGTGCCGGTACGATCGACGATGACATCGACGATATGGCCCATGTCCTCGTCCGCCGGGCTGTGCACATCGCGGCCGAGCACCCCATGGGCCTCGCGCGGCGCAATGACGGTGACGGACGGCGGGGGGTCCGGCTCTTTCGCAGCCGCAGGCGGCGCGGCTTCCTTTGCCGCCGTGGCCGGCGGCGCAGGTTGCGCTTCGTTCTCCGCATGCGAAGCGACCGCAACCAACGCAACAAGCAGAGATGCGAGAATGAACCAACGGCTCGCGCGCATGCATCTTCCCTCTTTTTGGCGCGCTCAGCGCGCGAGAACGATCGAGACCTGGATTTGCCCGCGCCGGCGAAGCACTTCCATCGAGACGCAGTCGCCGTGGCGGCGGATCGAGAGATCGACGCTGGATTCTCCCAGTTGCAAGTCGCGCAGCACGACTTCATTGAGGAAGGCGGGCAGCCGCGGATTGCGCAGGCGGATCTCGGATCGCTCGGCATCGAATTCGAGCCCCAGCGATGCTTCCAGCAGCGTGAACGGCGTGGCGCTGGCCCAGGCCTGCGGCGCGCAGGCGACCGGATAGAGCGTCGGCCCGCGATGGCGCTCACGTCGGAAGCCGCAGAACAGCTCCGGCAGGCGGCGCAGTTCCATATAGGTTGCGGCGTCGAACAGGCCCTTGAAGACGTGCTCGACCGAATGCATGAGGCCGTAGCGCGATAGCCCGAGCGCGATCAGCGCGTTGTCGTGCGGCCAGATCGAGCCGTTATGATAGGACATCGGATTGTAGCGGGTCTCGCCCAGCGCGATGGTGCGGATGCCCCAGCCGGTGAAGAAGTGCGGCCGCAACAGGTCGACCGCGACCCGCCGCGCCCGGTCGTCGCGGATCATGCCGCTGAACAGCAGATGACCGGCATTCGAGGAGCGCACCGCGCAGGGCCGCTTCTCGCCGTCGAGCGCCAGCGCGTAGGTGCCGAGCTCCTCGCACCAGAACGCCTGTTCGAAACGCTGGGCCAATTGCCAGGCCTCGATCTCCAGCCGGTGCGCGATCTCGCGCCGGCCGAGCCGTTGCGCGCAACGCGCCGCCAGCCGCTTGGCGGCGAACACATAGCCCTGCACCTCGGCGAGCGCGATATTGCCCTCGGCGAGCGTACCATCGGCATGGAAGATCGCATCAAAGGAGTCCTTCCAACCCTGATTGCGCAGCCCCTCTTCGGTCGCGCGCTGATATTCGACAAAGCCGTCGCCATCGGGGTCGCCCGGGCCGTCGATCCAGCGCAGCGCGGCTTCAATCGCCGGCCACAACGCCTCGATCGTTTCGTTGTCGCCGGTGCGTTCGCTGTAGAGACCCGCAAGCATGACGAACAGCGGCGTGGCGTCGACGCTGCCGTAATATTGCGCGAACGGCACTTCGCGAAGGGCCGCCATCTCGCCGCCGCGCATCTCGTGCAGGATCTTGCCCGGCGCCGCGTCGTTGAGCGGATCGACGGTCGTCGCCTGGTAGCGCGCGAGACGCTTGAGCACGCCACATGCGACGCGCGGATCGATCCACAGCATCTGCATCGCCGTGATGATGCCGTCGCGGCCGAACGTGGTCGAATACCAGGGAATGCCGGCATAGGGATATCGCCCCTCCGGCGTCTCCGTCATCAGCATGTTGAGGTCGGCCATCGACTGGCACAGCACCTCGTTGAAGATGTTGTTGGAAGTTTCGATGCTGGTCGCACCCGAGGTCGAGCGTCGCATCTCGCGGCGATGGGCCAGCAGGCCGGGAAAGAAGCGCCCGTGTTTGGGGTCGGCGGCCTTGTTGCAGGACACCGACACGAACAGCGAGGAGACCTCTTGCGGTTCAAGCTCGAGATGCCAGGTCGCGCTGTTGGCGGCCAGCCGCGTCGGCCGCGGATCGAAATGCAGCGCAGTCGTCCGCGGCTGACCATCGAGGCCCTTGTAGTCCAGCACGACATCCGAAGGGCCGAGCAGCCTCGCGGTGCCGATGCCGCGGTGTGGACGCGTCTCGCCGCGCACCTCGAACAGATCGGCGAAGTCATTGTCGAACAGCAGCGTCAGATCGAAGCCGGCGCGGCGCTCGCCGTGGTTCTGCAGGCCGATGCGCTGATAGGCCGTGCCGCGCCACAGGAAGATGGTGCGCACGATGTGCAGCATGTCCTTCTGCAGCACCAGGCGGTTTTGCCGATAGACGTCGGGGTTGGTGAGGTCGATGGTCAGAGACGAATTGTCGTCACGCAGATTGGAGCCGAGCAACAGCGGCTGCATGTCCTCGAAGACAAGTTCGAGCCGCGCCAGATAACGCGTGTCGGCATTGAACAGTCCGTCCGGTCCACCGGCGGACGCGCCGATATCGCCATGACTGTCGAGCACGATGAACGTGTCGTCATGTTTCAGCGAGCGGCGCGGCCGCGCCGCCGGCCCCGTCATCGGGATATAGAATGGCTGCTCCAGCGGCAGCTCGACGGTACGCGACGTCGCAACGAACTGCGTGACGGCTTCTGCCATGATGACCTCGCGTGGTTCCTTCTTGCGAAAACGCAACCGGACTGAAACGCCGCCGTATTAGGCGGCGAACTTCGCGAGCTTGTTGATTTCCTGCGTGACGAGGTCGCGATACGGCCCATGGCCCTGCATCAGCCGGTCCGGCGGGCCGTCTTCGATGATCCTGCCGGCTTTGAGCATCAGCACGCGGTCGAAATTGCGGAGCGTCGCAAGGCGGTGCGCGATCGCAATCACCGTGCGTCCGCGCATCAGCCGCGACAGCGCCTCGCGGATTGCCTCTTCTGATTCAGAGTCGAGCGCCGCAGTCGCTTCATCCAGCAACAGGATCGGCGCGTCCTTCAGGAAGGCGCGCGCAATCGCGATGCGCTGACGCTGGCCGCCTGACAACTTGACGCCGCGATCCCCGACCATGGTGTTCAGCCCGTCGGACAAATCGTCGATGAAGTCACAGCGCGCTGCGATCGCCGCCCGCAACACCTCGTCGTCGCTGGCGTTTGGCCGGCCGTAGCGGATGTTTTCCAGAATGGTGCGATGGAACAGCGAGATATCCTGCGGCACCACCGAGATGGCGTGGCGCAGGCTCTCTTGCGTCACCCGGGTAATGTCCTGGCCATCGATATTGATGTTGCCATGTTGCGGGTCATAGAACCGCTGCAGCAGCGTGAACAGCGAGGACTTGCCGCCGCCGGACTGGCCAACCAATCCGACTCGCTGTCCCGGCTGCAGCCGCAAGCTGAACCTTTCGAAAACCCTCTGCCCGCCAGGATACTGGAAGGAGATGTTGTTGAAGGTAATCGCCGCACCGCTGCGCACCAGCGGCTCGGCCTTCGGGTGGTCGCGCAATTCGTGCGGCAACAGTAGCGTCGCGATCGCTTCGGTCATCCGCGCGACATGCTGGGTCACATCGACCAGAGCGACCGCGAGATCGCGGGTGGCATTCAGAATCGAGAGGCCGAGCGTGCAGACCAGCACCACCTCGCCGGTGGTGGCGCCACCCTGCTGCCACAGCCGCAGCGCCCAGGCGAGCAGCGCGACGATCAGCACGACCGTCACCGCGGCATGGGTCAAGCGCAGCTTTTCGAGATAGCGCAGGCTGCGGCCCCGCGCGACCACCTCGCGATTCACCGTGGTATCGAAACGGTCGTGCTCGTGGCGGAAGCCGCAGAAGGCGCGCACCAGCGGCATGTTGTTGATGACGTCGACCATCTCGCCGTCGACCGCGGCGGCCTTGTCGGCAAAATCATCGTGCAGCGGTTTGCCCGCGGCGGCGAGGTGGAACATGGCAATGACCATGCCACCTGCGACCACGATCAATCCTGCCGCCATCGGCAAGCTGACGGTTCCAATCAGGCAGATTGCCGCAATTGTGGCGATCACGGGCGGCAGCACGTTCCAGACGAACATGTTCTCGACCGTGAAGATCGCATTCGATGTCGCGGTGATCCGGCTGGTCAGCATGCCCGGCAGGCGGTCGGAGAAATAGCTCGGCGCGTGCCCCGTCAGATGGCGGAACATGTCGCGGCGGAGATCGCCAGTGACACCGACAAAGGTGAAGCTCCCGATCCAGCTTGCGATCCGCCACAGGAAGTTATCGGAGGCGATGAGCAACATGAGGAACACGAATGCCAGCCATACATGCGTCGCGTGAGCGGGCCCACCGGACAGGCTGTCGACGAGATATTTCACGCCATACTGCGTGCCCACGGAGCAGGCAACTGCACCAATAACGGCAGTCAGTATGACCGAATGCGCCACCGGCCGCTGGCGCAGATAGCGCAACACAAACGAAAACGGGCGGTGCGCATATCCTGAGAGCTGATCCATGGGCATTCCAACCTGCGGGTTTTGAGGCGAGTTTTAGCGGCTCGGGGTTCCACCTGCTCGGGGTTCCACCTGCTCTGAACGGCCGACGCTGCCGCCCGGTTCCCGTCGCGCGATCATTCGCGCCCTGCAATACCGCAACATCGCGTTATCGCGGCAAGCCTGACCGCGCCTCGCGGCGGCATCGCGACCGGCAGGCCCATGTGTCGGAGAAGTAACCTTTGTTGAAGGGAACTTCGAAAGTACCCGCGACGTTCCCATCTGCGGCATGCCGGTGCCGGCAAAGGGGTCGTTTCTTCCATGATCACAGACAGGAGAAGGTGAGATGCGCATCGCGCAGGTTGCTCCGTTGACGGAGGCTGTTCCACCCAGGCTTTACGGCGGCACCGAGCGGGTGGTGCACTGGCTGACGGAGGAGCTGGTGGCGCTCGGCCACGACGTCACATTGTTCGCCAGCGGCGATTCGCACACATCGGCAAAACTCGATGCGACCTGGCCGAAGGCGCTGCGGCTCGACGGCGCCGTGCGCGATCCCAACGCGCTGCATATGGTGATGCTGGAGCGCGTGCGACGGAAATGTGACGATGAAGAGTTCGACTTCCTGCACTTCCATCTCGATTACTATCCGTTCTCGCTGTTCTATCGTCAGCCGACACCCTTCCTGACGACGCTGCATGGCCGATTGGATCTGCCCGAGCATCAGCCCGTCTTCCACACCTTCTCCAAGGTGCCGGTGATCTCGATCTCGAATGCGCAGCGGCGGCCGGTGCCACAGGCGAACTGGGTGCGAACCATTCACCATGGCCTGCCGCAGAATTTGCTGACGCCGCGTCCGGTCAAGCCGGAATATCTCGCCGTGCTCGGCCGCATCGCGCCCGAAAAGGGCGTCGATCGCGCCATCAAGATCGCCATGCGTTGCGGGATTCCGCTCAAAATCGCGGCCAAGGTCGATCGCGCCGACGAGGAATATTATGAGCAGCTGATTTCGCCGCTGATCACGGGCAATCCGCTGGTCGATTACATTGGCGAGATCAGCGACCATGAGAAGTCGGAGTTCCTGTCCGGCGCGATCGGACTGCTGGTGCCGATCGACTGGCCGGAGCCGTTCGGTCTCGTCATGATCGAGGCGATGGCCTGCGGCACGCCCGTCATCGCCTATAACCGCGGTTCGGTGCCGGAGATCATCGACGACGGATTGACCGGCTTCATCGTCGAGGACGAGATCAGCGCGGTGGCGGCCGTCGATCGGCTCGCGGGGCTCGACCGCGGCGCGATCCGCAAGCAATTCGAAACGCGTTTCACCGCCCGACGAATGGCGCTCGATTATCTCGAGGCCTATCGCAGCCTGACCGAGGAAGCCGAACCCAGGATCAGGCTGGTCAGCAGCGCCGAGTAGCTACGGCGCGCCGGCGAGCCCGGACCTGCCGAAGCGGCGCTCGTAGGCCTTGATATAGGCCTCCGGCGACGGCTTCAGATGACGCCGCGTCAGTGCGATCAGTTCGTCCCGCCGCGCGCTGCGGAGCGCCTTGATCATCTCGATGTGATCGCGCCGCGCGCGGTCGAGCGATTCCGGATCGGCATTGGCATAGGAACGGATGCCGTAGACCTTCTGCGCCAGCAGGTCGATGGTCTCGATCAGGCAGGCATTGCCGCAAAGTCCGTACAGCACCTGGTGAAAGCGCAGATTGCTGTAGAAGACGGTAAGCATCTCGCCATCGGCAATCGCCTTGGCGTGCTGCCGCTGCAGTTCCTCCAGTCGGGCGATGTCGGCACGCGCGACCGGAAGCGGAATGACGCGCACCGCCATCACTTCCAGCTCCTCGCGGACCGCGTAGATTTCCTCGACCTCCGGCGGCGTCAACCCGCGCACCATGGCGCCGCGATTGGGAATGCGCTCGACCAGTCCCTTCTTCTCCAGTTCGAACAGCGCCAGCCGGACGTCGCCGCGGTGCGTGTCGAAGCGGCCGCACAGATCCTGCTCGATCAGCCGCTCGCGCGGCTGGCGACGGCCAAGCACGATGTCTTCCTCGATGCTGCGTGCGATCACGACAGCCGCCGAAGCCTCGCGCGCGGGCGCGGCTGGCTCGCGCAATTTCGTGGCCTTCTTCAATTGCCTCAGCGGCTTTCCAGCCATCGCTGCCTCATCGCGCACCGCCCGATACAACCCCTGTTGCACCCGACCATGCCGCCGATCGCAATCATAGAATTGAAAACTATATTGTAAACAATTTTCGACCGGGCTAGGATGCCGCCACCAAACAACAAGGCGGGCGGCCTGGCCGGACCGCATCCGGGGAGGACGACATGACAGGCAACGCCCATCGATCCGTCGTTTTATCGAAGCGGCAAACCCGCCGAAAATTCCTGAAGAACACCGGCGCTGCGGTCGCGGCCGCCTCCTTCGGCGCGGTGCCGTTGCGCGGCTGGGCCGCCGACCCCGTCAACATCGGCGGCCTCTATCCGACCACCGGCAGCATGGCGCAGATCGGTGTCGGCTGCGTCACTGCCGCCAAGATGGCGGTGGAGATGATCAACGACGCCGGCGGGATCAAGTCGCTCGGCGGCGCCAAGCTCAACCTCATCACCTCCGACGTGCAGAGCGACACCACGGTGACGCGCACCGAGACTGACCGCTTGATCACCGGCAACAAGCTGTCGGCGGTCCATGGCTGCTTCGCCAGCGCACTGACCTTGATTGCGAGCGAAGTCTGCGAGCGCGCCAAGGTGCCGATCATCACCGGCTCGAGCTCGGACCAGCTCAACAAGGGCCGTACCTATACCTTTACGCCGTTCGCCCGCGCCTCGCAATTTGCCAAGGCGCAGTTGCAGATGTCGAAGCTGGTCAGCGACCAGCCCAAGGTCGCCGTGATCTTCGAGAATACCGCGTTCGGCACCTCGACCTCGAACGGCCTGAAGGAGCTCGCGCCGGGCGAAGGCGTCGAGATCGTGATGTTCGAGCCGTACTCGGCCGGCTTCACCGATGCGAGCCCGCTGATCAACAAGGTCAAGGCCTCCGGCGCCAATGCGTTGTTCTCGGTCTCGTATCTCAACGATCTCATTTTGATCGTGCGCACGGTCAAACAGGTCGGCCTCAACATTGCGATCAACGGTGGCTCCGGCGGCTTCGTCATTCCGGATTTCTACAAGAACGTCGGCAAGCTCGCCGAAGGTCTGCAGGGCGTCGCGCACTGGAACCACGACATGGACGACAATGCGCAGAAGGTGAACGCCGAATACAAGAAGCGCACCGGCGACTTCCTGTTCGAATATGCCGGCGGGCTGGTGGCACAGACCTACATGATCGCGGACGCGCTGGAGCGCGCAGGCTCAGCCGATCCGCAAAAGGTGCGCGAGGCGCTGTCGGCGCTCGACGTCTCCACAGGCTTCGCCGCGATGGCGCCGGGCGGCAAGGTCAAATTCGGTCCCGACGGCAAGAACGTCTACGGCCGCCCCGTCGGCGTGCAGTGGCAGAACGGCGATCTCGCCAGCATCTTCCCGAAGGACGATGCGCGTGCGCCGGTCATGAAGATCTGACCGGCGGCAAACCCCATGCTGGAGACAGTGGTCCAGGCCGTCATCAACGGCCTGCTCATCGGCGGCATCTACGCGCTCGTCTCCATCGGCGTGACGCTGATCTTCGGCGTCGTCAAGATCGTCAACTTCGCCCAGGGCGAGTTCGTGATGATCGGAATGTACCTCTCGTTCTTCCTGTTCAGCACTTTCGGCATCGATCCCCTGCTCTCGCTGTTGGTGTCGATGCCGGTGCTGTTCGTGCTCGGTGTGCTGATCCAGCATTTCCTGATCCGCAGGGTGCTCGGCCCGAACGACATGCCGCAGATCTTCCTGACCTTTGCGCTGTCCCTGCTCCTGCTGAATCTTTCGCTGCTGCTGTTCAGCGCGAATTACCGTACCGTCCACACCTTCTATTCCGATGAAGCCTTTCATTTCGGCGGGCTCTATGTCCCCGAGGCCAAGCTGATCGCCTTTGTCGTCGCGATGATTTTGAGCGCGGCGCTCTGGGTTTTCCTGCGCACCACCGATCTCGGCAAAGCGATGCGCGCCGCCTCCCAGAAGCCCGATGTCGCCGTCCTGATGGGCATCAACCCGAACCGTGTGTTCGCGGTCGCCTTTGGTGCTGCGCTGGCTCTTGCCGGCGCCGCGGGCTCGCTGTTGATGCCGTTTTATTCGGCTTATCCGTTCGTCGGACAGGTGTTCGTCCTGATGGCCTTTGTCGCGGTCGTGCTCGGCACACTCGGCAATGTCATCGGCGCACTGGTCGCGAGCCTGATGATGGGCGTCGCCGAATCGCTCGGCATCCAGTTCGTCGGCGCCGATTCCGGGCTGATCGTGGTGTTTGCGATGCTGCTGCTGACGCTCGCGTTCAAGCCGAACGGCCTCGGCTCCCGGAGAATGCGCTGATGGGAGGCTTGTCCGCCTGGAAGACATCAGCGCTTGTCGTGCTCGCCATCGTGCTGCTGGCGCTGCCGCAGGTCGTGAAGAGCTCGTTTGCCGTCGAGATCTTCGTCCGCATCCTGCTGTTTTCCTTCATCGGCGTCGCCTGGAATCTGATGGGCGGCTATGCCAAGCAGCTGTCGCTCGGACACGCCGCCTATTTCGGGCTCGGCGCCTATACCTCCACCATCATGCAGGTGGATTTCGGCATCTCGCCCTGGATCGGCATGGTCGTGGGCGGCGTGGTCGCCGCAATCGCCAGCCTGCCGGTCGGCTGGCTCTGCTTCCGCCTGCGCGGCCCCTATTTCACCATCGCCACGATTGCGACCGCGCAGGCCTTGATGCTGATCTTCCTGAAATTCCGCGACCTCGCCTGGGGCGCCGAGGGCACGACGATCCCGAATCTCGGCAGCGCGCCGTTGATGCTGCAGTTCGAGACCAAGGCCTCCTATTATTATGTCGTGCTCGGCCTGCTCGCGCTTGGGCTCCTCATTACCTGGAGGATCGAAAAATCCTGGATGGGTTATTACCTCGTCGCGATCGGCGAGGACGAGGACGCAGCGGAAGCGATCGGCGTCAACGCGCCCAAGGTCAAGCGCGACATCTACATGATTTCGGCGTTCCTGACCGCGCTCGCCGGCACGTTCTATACGCAGTACATCTACTTCATCGATCCCGCGACCGCCTTCAGCTTCAACATCTCGATCGAGGCCGCGCTGGTCTCGATCGTCGGCGGCATCGGCACGCTGTGGGGTCCCGTGATCGGCACCGTGCTGCTGGAGACGACCTCCGCATTGCTGCAGAGCTGGCTCGGCTCGTCGACCGGCGGCATCCAGCTCACGGTCTACGCGCTGATCCTGATGGCGATCATCCTGTGGCGGCCGACCGGGTTGATGGGCTGGATCAACGAGGCGATGCAGCGCCATCGCGAACGGCCGCCGGCTGAGCCCAAGGACCGCGCCATGAGCGATGCGCTGGTCATCAAGGGTCTGAACAAGCGCTTCGGCGGCCTGCGCGCCGTGCAGGACGTCAGCTTCTCCGTGAAGGAAAACGAGACGCTGGCGCTGATCGGCCCGAACGGCGCCGGCAAGACCACCAGTTTCCATCTCATCACCGGTTTCCATCGCGCGGACTCCGGCTCGGTGCTGGCGTTCGGCCAGGAGATCGTCGGACTGAAGCCGCACGATGTCTGCGCGCTTGGCCTGGCACGCACCTTCCAGGTCGCAAAGCCCTTTGGCGCGATGACCGTGCTCGCCAATGTCATGACCGGCGCGTTCCTGCGCGACCGCCATGTCGCGGCGGCGCGCGAGGCGGCCCGTGATGCGATCGACTTCGTCGGCCTCTCCGCGCGAGCGAACACGGCGGCCAAGGACCTCACCACCATCGACCAGCGGCGATTGGAGATGGCTCGCGCGCTCGCGACCCAGCCGAAGATCCTGCTGCTCGACGAAGTGATGGCAGGGCTCAATCCGGCCGAGATCGATCAGGCGGTGGCGCTGGTCGGCAAGTTGTCCGCGCGAGGGCTGACGATCGTGATCGTCGAGCACGTCATGCGCGCGATCATGGCGGTCGCAAAGCACATCGTCGTGCTCGACCACGGCCAGAAGATCGCGGAGGGTTCGCCGAAGGAAATCGTCGAGAACCCGGAAGTGATCCGCGCCTATCTCGGATCCTACGTGCATACGCCGGGCGGAGGCGCGCATGCTTAAGCTGTCGGGCGTCAGCGCACGTTACGGCTCGGTGCCGGCGATCAACGACGTCTCGATCGAAATCGGCGAAGGCGAGGCCGTCGGCCTGCTCGGCGCCAACGGCGCCGGAAAAAGCACGACGCTTCGCGCGATCTCCGGGCAGGTGAAGCTTACGTCGGGCACCATCACTTTTGCCGGCACTGACTTGTCGTCGTTACCGCCATACAGGATTCCCGAGCTCGGCATCGCCCATGTTCCGGAGGGCCGCCAGGTCTTTCCCGAGATGACCGTCCAGGAAAACCTCGAGATCGGCGCCTTTGTCCCGAAGGCCAGGGCGCAGCGCGCGCAAACCATGGAAGTCGTCTATGGCATCTTCCCTCGCCTTGCCGACCGCAGGAAGCAGCTCGCGGGCACCATGAGCGGCGGTGAGCAACAGATGCTCGCGGTCGGCCGTGGATTGATGCTCAAACCGCGACTGTTGATGCTGGACGAGCCGTCGCTGGGGTTGGCGCCCGTCATGACCGACGTCACCTTCGAGAAGATCGGCGAAATCCACAAAATGGGCACCGCGATCCTGCTGGTCGAGCAGAATGTCAGCCGCGCGCTGTCGCTGGTGCAGCGCGCCTATGTGCTGGAAAGCGGCAACGTCATCATGCACGGATCGAGCGACGAACTCGCCAACAACAAGCAGGTGCAGGCGGCGTATCTGGGGATATGACGTCGTGCATCGGATTTGTAGGGTGGGTTAGCGAAGCGTAACCCACCTCTTTGATTGCCGCGGATGGAGAAGTGGTGGGTTACGCCCTTCGGGCTAACCCACCCTACGCATTCTTCGTCAGCTTACCATCGTCCGCTTCGGCTCGACGATCTCGAACATCCGCGGAAACTCGTCCATCAGTCCCATCAGCTCCGCAAGCTTCATCGCATTGCCGGTAAACTTCACCTTGCCCGCCGCGACGGCTTCCGGGAAACTGGTTTGCTTGGCGATCACCTCGTCCAGCAGCCCGCGCGACAACGTGAAACTCGCATCCGCCTTGTCGGACCGCACGCCCTCGCTATAGGTCAGCGCGGAATTTTCGAGGTTGAGCACAAAAGTCTCGCCGGTGTCGGTAAAACTCCAGTTCAGCACGATGTGCTTGCCCTCGGCCTTCGGCCCGTTGAGGCGGACGCCGAGCACGTCCCACAATTGCTCGGTGCGCAGCGCCGCCAGCGTCTCGCGCGGCATCGGTGGGCGCGGCGGCGCCTTCGGCATGCCCTGCCGCAACTCCTGCGCGCCGAACAAATAGGCATTGCGCCAGGTCGAGCTTTCGGCGGCGTAGCCGAGCTGCTCGAAGGTGTCGGCGAGCATCGGCGCGCGCCGCCTGGTTGTCGGGCTCGGCGAACACGAGATGGCTCACCGCTTGGGCTACAAAGCGGAATTCGCCGTTGGCAAAGTCCTTCCGCGCCCGCGTGAGGATCGCGTCTGCCCCACCCATATACTCGACATATTTCTTGCCGGAGGCGACCGGTGGCAGCGGATCGAGATTGACGGGATTGGCGTCGTACCATCCCAGATATTTCTGGTAGATCGCCTTCACATTATGACGGATGTGGCCGTAATAGCCGCGCCCGTGCCAGGCGCCGTCGAGACTCTTTGGCAGGCTGATGGTTTCGGCGATCTCGGTGGCGGTGAGACCGTGGTTCATCAGCCGGATGGTCTGGTCGTGCGCGAACTTGTAGAGGTCGCGCTGCTGACGGATCATGGTGTCGATGCGCTCACGTCCCCACACCGGCCAGTGATGCTGACCGCACATCGCGTCGGCCTTGCCACCCCACATCTTCAGCGCCTCGTTGAGATATTTCGACCAGGCGAGCGCGTCGCGGACGTCGGCGCCGCGGAACGGCAGCAGATTGTGGAAGTTGTGCGTGCAGTTTTCCGCGAGGTTCAAGAGCTTGTAGCGCGGCGCGTAGAAATGCATTTCCGCCGGCGCTTCGGTGAACGGCGCCATCTGGAATTCGAACTCGACGCCGTCGATCACGCGCTTGTCGCCGGTGGCGATGATCAGGTCGGTCGGCCGCAGCAACGCGATCGAGCCGGCCGCCATCGACTTGCCGAGCCCGCAATCGACCTGGCCGCGCACGCCCTTGGCGAGGAGCGGCCCGAACTGGTATTGCGCGCGGCGCAGCATCGCGGGCCCGGCGATGATGTTCTCGGAGACCGCGTGTTCCATGAAATAGTTCGGCGCGATGATCGGCACCTTGCCGCTTGCCAGCGTCTCGTCGTCGAGCACGCCGCGCGCACCGCCCCAATGGTCGGTGTGGGTGTGGCTGAAGATGACGGCCGCGACCGGCTTCCTGCCGCGATGCTTGAAGTAGAGTTCCATCGCGGCGCGCGCGCCCTCGATCGAGGTCAGCGTGTCGAACACGATGACGCCGGTGTCGCCCTCGATCAGCGTCATGTTGGCGATGTCGAGCCCGCGCACCTGGTAGACGCCGGGCACGACCTCGAACAGGCCGTGCTGCATGTTGAGGCGCGACTGCCGCCACAGGCTGGGATTGACCGTCGGCGGCGCTTCCTCCGACGACAGGAAACCGTAGGGCTCGAGACTCCAGACCGTGCGGCCCGACGGATGCATCACCTTCGCATGCTCGATGGTGCCGAGGAAGCCGCGCGCCGCCTCCTCGAAATCCCTGACGTCCGAGAACGGCAACGCCGCCAGCATCGCCTGATGCTGCGCGATCACCGGATGGGAGGCGTCCTTCGGGCTTTCCTGCGGCGCTTCACTCTGGGCGGTCTGGCTCATGATCATCTCCTTACAGATACAGAATCGGTCACGCGGGATGGGTGGCGAGATAGGGCGACTCAGCGATCGACCAGGACGGCATCGCCTCCATGCGGAAAATCTGGCGCAGATGCACTTCGTCCGGCCCGTCGCCGATCCGCAGCAATCGTCCCCATGCGAGCGCCTGATGGATCGGGGTATCCTCCGAACCGCCCATGGCGCCGAATACCTGCAGCGCGCGATCGGCGATCCGCTGCAGCATGGCGGGCACCGCGACCTTGATCAGCGAGACGTCGCGCCAGGCAGCCATGATGTCCGGTCTGGTCCAGCCGCCAGGCGCAGCGATAGCAAAGCAGCCGCGCCTGCTCGAGCTCGACGCGGGACTCCGCGATCCAGCGCTGCACGGTATCATATTGGATCACGGTCCGGCCGAACGCCGCGCGTTCGGAGGCGCGTACCATCATCAATTCGATCAGCAGTTCGCACAGGCCAATCGAGCGCATGCAATGATGGATGCGCGCAGGACCTAAACGGATTTGCGCGACCTTGAACCCTTCGCCTTCGGCGCCGAGCAGATTTTCGCGTGGCACGCGCACATGATCGAAAGCAAGCTCGCCGATCGGCGCGACATGATCCTCACAGCCCATCCAGCGCAGCCGCCGCACCAGGCGCACGCCGGGCGTATTCATGGGCACGATGACGCAGGAGTGCCGGGTGGTGCGCTCGGCCTCCACATTGGTGACGCCCATCACGATCAGGAAGCTGCAGTCGGGATGCGCCGCGCCGGTGATGAACCATTTTCGGCCCGTGATGAGGTAGTCGTTCCCATCGCGGACGATCTTCGTTGCGATGTTGGTGGCGTCGGATGAGGCGACATCCGGCTCGGTCATGCCGAAAGCGGAGCGTGTCTTTGCGTTGAGCAGCGGATCGAGCCAGCGCTTCTTCTGCTCCGGCGTTGCGCAGTTCTGCAGCGCGATCATGTTCGGCACATCGGGCGCCTGGCAATTGAACGCCTCCGGCGCCCAGAACAGCCGGCCCATGATTTCCGCCAGCGGCGCATATTCGAGATTGGAGAGCCGCGTGCCGGGCTCGTCCGGCGCAAGTTCAGGCAGGCCGAGATTCCACAGCCCCTGCTCGCGCGCCTTGACCTGAAGCTCCGCCATGAACGGCGGAGCTTCGCCGTTGGCGACATGATCGAGATAGCGGCGATGGCGCGGCAGCACTTCGCGGTCGAAGAAAGCCTGCAGCTTTCTCCGCCAGCCTTCCGAGCGCGCCGACAGCTCGAAATCCATGCTCCCTCCCCGGTTTTGAGAGGGTTATAGCATTCGCTCGCTTGTCGCCAACGGTCATAACGGCATACTCTGGCGCGGCAGCTCACACCCAAAGATGGGCCGACGGGAGGAAAGCGTCATGCGCAGACAAAGCGCCCTGACATTTGTTGCCGGCATCGCCGCGCTGCTCGCGGCGGCGCCCGGCGCGCGGGCTGCCGACAATTGGCCGAGCCGGCCGATCCACATCATCGTGCCCTACCCGTCCGGCGGCATCGTCGACATCGTGGCACGCGCCGTCACCGAGCAGGTCGGCCGCGACACCAAACAGCCGGTCGTGGTCGAGGGGCGCGCCGGCGCCAACAGCAATATCGGCACATTGGCGGTCGCGCGCAGCCAAGGGGACGGCTACACCTGGCTCGTCACCGGCCCCGCCGTGCTGGTCAATCCGACGCTCTACAAGGATGCCGGCTGGGACCCGCTCAGGGATTTCAAATGCGTCGGCCTTGCCGTGTGGAACCAGAGCGTCGCCGTGGTGCATCCCTCGATGCCGGTGAAGACGATCAAAGAGTTCGTCGCGCTTGCGAAGTCGAAACCCGGCGAGCTCAATTTCGGCAATCCCGGCACTGGTTCGTCGATCGATCTTTCCGCGCAAAAACTATTCCAGGCCGCCGATATCAAGCTGCTCAATGTCGGCTACAAGGGCCAGCCGCAGGCGCTGATCGACCTGATGACGAACCTGATGCATTTCGAGATCGTGTCGCTGGCGCTCGCGCTGCCGCACATCAAGGAGGGCACGGTGAAGCCGCTCGCGGTTTTCACCGACAAGCGCGTGCCTGATCTGCCCGATGTGCCGACGATTGCGGAGGCAGGCTTTCCCGCCGCCGCCTATGTGCCATGGTACGGCATCTATGTGCCGTCATCGACGCCGGACGCGCTGGTCGAGAAGATCCATGACGCGATCGACAAGGCGCTGGAGAACCCGGACGTGCAGAAGCAGCTGTCGATCGCCGACATTCCGGGCAAGCCGATGCCGCTGAAGGACTTGTCTGCGCTGATGCGCGCGGACTACGAGAAGCTCAACATGGTGGTGAAGACGGCGGGCATGGCGTTGCAGTAGACGTCTCGTCATCGCGAGCGAGCGAAGCCGTAGGGTGGGCAAAGCGAAGCGTGCCCACCTTCCTCGGCGTGCTCGCGAAGGTGGGCACGGCGCAAGTGCGCCTCTGCCCACCCTACGTCTTCTCCAGTCTCAAGACGTGGATGCCCGGCACAAGGCCGGGCATGAAGAAATAGAGCGCGAGTAGCGCTCTATTTCTTCACCTTGCTCGCATCCATCTTGATGGAGGGATCCAGCATCTTGGTGGTGAACGCCGTCTGCACGTCGAACGGCTTCTCCATGCCGAGATAGGTCTGCACCAGATCGTAGTCCTTCTTCATGCGCTCGCCGTCGATCCAGCCCAGGCCCTTCGTGGTGGTGAACTCGTCCGTCATCAGGAACTTGATGCGCTCCCACTGCCGCTCCTGGTTTTCCTTGTCGAGGCCCGAAGCACTATCCAGCAGTGCCTTCAGGCAGGGCGCGACGTCGGCGACGCAGGCGGCATAGGCCTTCTGTGTGACCTTGACGAACTCGTCGACCAGCTTCGGGTTCTTCTCCAGATACGCGCCATTGACGATCAGCGAATTGCCGTAAGGGTTGAGCCCGATGTCCTTCCAGTTGATGTAGCCGAGGTCGGCGCCGAACTCGATCACCTTGAGATCGTGCTCGTTGTAGAAGTCGCTGATGATATCGGTGGCGTGGCCCTTCAGGGCTGCGATCTTGGCGGTCGGCCCGACATTGACGAAGGTCACGGAGTCCGGCGCGATGCCGGCGGCCTTGGCAAAGGCCGGCCACATCACGCGCGAGGCATCGCCCGGCGGATTGCCGATTTTGTGGCCGGGGAAATCCTTCGGTCCGTTCACGCCATAGCTCTTCAGCCAGTAGAAGGTCTGTCCGGTGTTGGCGTAGATGCTCATCACTGCCACCGCATCGGCGCCCTTGCTGCGCGCCACCAGCATGGTTGCGAGATCGGCGATGCCGAACGGCGAGCCGCCGGAGCCGACCTTCAGCGAGGAGACACCGGAGCCCTTGCCGGTCTCGATGGTGAGATCGATGCCGGCCTTCTCGTACCAGCCTTGCGCCTTGGCGTAATAGAACGGTGAATGGTCCGCGGTCGGGGTCCAGTTCAGCATCAGATTGACGGCCTCGCCGGCCGTCGCCGGAGCTGCCGCCAGCAACGCGAAGGCGAGACCCGCAAACGCTAGACGCTTCATGGCAACGCTCCCGTTTTCAGCCAGACTTGACGCCGCCAATGCAACAGGGGACAGTCCTGGATGTCAACTGTTTGGTTGGAAATGCCGAACAAACGAGCCAACGGCAAAACGCCGCAGCGGCGCAATCCGATAGCCACGCGGCAGAAGCTGCTGGCGGCGGCGCGGCGCGAATTCGCGGCAAGCGGCCTTGCCGGCGCGCGGGTCGACGAGATCGCCGCGCGCGCAGGCGTCAACAAGCAGTTGGTCTATCATTATTTCGGCGACAAGGACGCGCTCTACCTCGCCGTGCTGGAATGGGTCTATGAGGAGATCCGCGCGCAGGAGCGCAAGCTCAATCTCGTTGGCCTGCCGCCCGAACGCGCCATCCGCAAGTTGATCGAAAGCTCTTTCGACCATCTCGCCGCGCATCCCGATTTCATCGTGCTGCTCAATGACGAGAACCGTGGTGGCGCGCGGCATGTGCGCGGCTCGCGCCGGCTGGAAGCCATGCATTCGCCGCTGGTCAGCATGGTCGGCACCATCCTGAAACAAGGCGTGCGCGAAGGCATATTCCGGCGCGGCGTCGATCCCGTGCATCTCTATATCTCGATCGCGGGCTTGAGCTATTTCTTCTTCTCGAACACGCCGACCCTGTCGGCGATCTTCGGAACCGACCTGCGCAGCCCGAGGGCGAAGCGCGCCCGGCGAAAACATGTGGTCGATCTGGTGCTCGGGGCGTTGCGGCCGTAATCAACCGAATGGTTGAAACCAGGGTCTCGCCAAGATAGGTTGGACCGGAGAACGGAGGAAGACAGCAGTGCTGGAAGGCGGACGATCGGCGCGGACTTTCGCGATCATCCTGATCGTGCATCTCGCCGTGATCCTGTTCTGGCAGCTCGCGGTCGACGCCTTCCACGTTCCGAAATTCATATTGCCCTCGCCGCTGGCTGCGCTCAGCACACTCGCCCATCCCAACTATGCCTGGACCTCGAACCTGCTCGTCACGGCTGCCGAGATCCTCGGCGGCTTCGCGCTCGGTGCTGCCGTCGGCGTCGCGCTGGCGCTGCTCTTCACGTGGTCCCGCGTCATCGCGCTGATGCTGCTGCCGCTGTTCGTGACGCTGAACATGATCCCGAAAGTGGCGATGGGACCGCTGGTGATCGTCTGGTTCTCCTATGGCATCTTCGCCAACATCCTGATTGCCTTCTCGATCTGCTTCTTCCCGATCCTGCTGACGACGGCGCGGGGTCTGAGCGAGGTCGAACCCGACCTGCTCGATCTCGTCAAATCGCTGCGCGGGTCGCGCTGGACGCTGTTCCGCAAGATCCAGCTTCCGGGCGCGCTGCCATACGTATTTTCAGGCATGAAAGTCGGCGCCATCCTCGCGGTTGCCGGCGCCATCGTCGGCGAGTTCATCGCCTCCGACCGCGGCCTCGGCTATCTCATGATCCAGGTGCAGTCGGCGCTCGATACGCCCGCCATGGTGATGGCGGTGATCCTGCTGACCCTGCTCGGTGTCGCGCTTTACGGCCTGGTGCTCGGGCTCGAACGGCTGTTCGTGGTCCGCGACATCAGGCTGCAATAAGGAACAAAATGCTGCTCACGCGCGACACGTTGCCGAAGACCATTCCCGACGTCGCGGCCCTCGATGATCTCCTGTGCCGGCCGAGCCAGGCGCTGATCGACGATCTCAACAAAGTCGACGGCGACATCATGGTGCTCGGCGTCGGCGGCAAGATGGGGCCGACACTGGCGGGGCTGGCGAAGGCCGCCCTGCCCGATCGCCGCATCATCGGCGTGGCGCGTTTCAGCGAGCCCGGCGTCAGAGAGTGGCTGCAGACACGCGGCATCGAGACCGTCAATTGTGACCTGCTCGACGAGGCCGCGATCCGGCGCCTGCCGCAAATCCCCAACATCATCTTCATGGCCGGCCGTAAATTTGGCGCCGAAGGAAACCTCGCGCTGACCTGGGCGATGAATTCGCACGTGCCGGCGCTGGTGGCGCAGGCCTTCCCACACTCGCGCATCGTCGCGTTCTCGACCGGCTGTGTCTATCCCTTCGTGCCCGTCGACGGCAAAGGCTCGGACGAAAGCATGCCGCCCAATCCGCCCGGCGAATACGCGCAATCCTGCGTCGGCCGCGAGCGCATGTTCGAACATTTCTCGCACCGGTTCCAAACGCCGGGACGGCTGTTCCGTCTCAACTATGCGATCGACATGCGCTACGGCGTGCTGCACGACATCGCGACCAAGGTGCTGACGGGCGCACCGATCGACGTCAGTCTCGGCCATGTGAATTTCATCTGGCAGGGCGACGCCTCGGCACAGGCGCTGCGCTGTCTCGCCCATTGCGACACGCCGACCTCGCCGATCAATGTCAGCGGTCATGAAATTCACGCCGTGCGCGACCTCGCGGGAAAGTTCGGCAAGCTGCTCGGCAAGACGCCTCTGATCACGGGCACGGAGGAACCGACCGCCTGGCTCACCAACACCTCGCAAGCCGTGAAACTGTTCGGCCTGCCGATCGTCGACACGCCACAGCTCATCACATGGACCGCCGACTGGGTGGCGCGATCGATGCCGAGCCTCGGCAAGCCCACGAAATACGAGGTGCGCGATGGGCGATACTGAACACCTCGCCATCACCCAACTCGGCGCCGGCGATGTAGCCGGGGGACTCGCGCTCTCCAGTGAAGCGCACTGGAACCAGAACGAGGCAGACTGGCTGGTCTTTCTGAGCAAAGGCATCGTGTTCGGCATGCGCGACCGAGGAAGACTGATCGCGACCGCGGCGCTGCTGCCTTACACCGCCGATAACGCCTGGATCAGCATGGTGCTGGTCACCGAGAGCTGGCGGCGGCGCGGGCTTGCGACACGGCTGGTCGATACCTGCCTCAACACCGCAACCAGGCTCGGACTCACGACCTGGCTCGACGCGACGCCCGCGGGCGCGGCGGTCTATGGCCCGCTCGGGTTCACGCCGACCATCCAGTTGCGGCGGCTGCGGCTCGAGAATGCGTCCGGCTCCGCCACGCCACCATCCGCGGGCAAGATCGACGAGCTCATCACCTGCGACATCAGCGCGATGGGATTCGATCGCCGCGAGTTGTTGCAAGAGCTGGGTGGCCGTCCGACTTCTCGCGTTATTTCGAGCAGCGACGCGATGGCGCTGGTCCGCGATGGTCGCACCGCGCGTCATATCGGTCCGCTATTTGCGACCACGCCAATGGACGCGCTCGCGTTGGTTACAAACATCGTCGCAAGCGAGCGAGGCGCCGTCTTGATCGACGCGGTGGCCAATCAGAACCAATTCCTCAATGGCCTGACCGATAGCGGCTGGACAATCGAACGGCCGTTTCAGCGCATGCGCTTCGGCCGCGCCACCACGCAAGGCGCCGAGCTGCCCTTTGCGGTCGCCGGTCCTGAATTTGGATAGACCCATGCATCACAGCGAAATCAATTCCGAAATACGCCGCCTGATCGCCGACGGCACCGTGCTGCCCGCGCATCCTCTGGCCCTCGATGCCGGCCGCAAGCTCGATCATGTCGCATCAGCGCGCGTTGACGCGTTACTACATCGATGCCGGCGCGGGCGGACTCGCGGTCGGCGTCCACACCACGCAATTCGCGATCCGTGATGTCGGCCTGTACCGGCCGGTGCTGGAGCTTGCGGCCGAGACGGCATTGAACTGGACGAAACGCCCGCTGGCACTGGTCGCCGGCCTCTCAGGTCCGACACAACAGGCGGCGAGCGAGGCCAGGACCGCGCGCGGCATCGGTTATCACGCCGGCCTGCTCAGCCTCGCCGCGATGAAATCGGCAAGCGAGGACGAGATCGTTGCGCATTGCGCGGGCATAGCGAAAGAGATTCCGCTTGTCGGTTTTTACCTGCAGCCTGCGGTCGGCGGCGTGATCCTGAGCGCCAACTTCTGGCGGCGCTTCGCCGAGATCGACAATGTCGTCGCCATCAAGATCGCGCCGTTCAACCGCTACCGCACGCTCGACGTGCTGCGTGGCGTGCACGCGGCCGGCGCGCTCGACCGCATCGCTCTCTACACGGGCAATGACGATCACATCCTGCTCGATCTGATGCTGCCCTTCGATCTCCGCGATAAGGGCGTCACCACGCGCACGCATATCCGCGGCGGACTGCTCGGCCACTGGTCGGTGTGGACGCGAAGCGCGATTCTGCAGTTCGAGGCCTGCAAGGCCGCCCGCAACAAGGCGACCGTGCCGGCCGACCTGCTGGCGCTCGACGCCCGCGTCACCGATTGCAACAGCGCGTTCTTCGATGTCGCCAACGATTTCCACGGCTGCATCGCCGGTTGTCACGAGGTGTTGCGGCGGCAAGGCCTCATGCAGGGCATCTGGTGTCTCGATCCGCATGAAGGCCTCAGCCCCGGGCCAGTTGCAGGAGATCGACCGCGTCTACCAACGAGCACGCCGATCTCAGCGATGACGACTTCGTCGCCGCGAACTTGCAGAAATGGCTGGCATGACGGCCGAGCCCTTCATCAGCCTGCGCAACGTCCGCAAGGTCTATCGCTACGGGCGGCAGCGAGTTCCTCGCGGTCTCCGACGTGACCATGGACGTGCAGGAGGGTGAGCTGGTGTCGCTGGTCGGCCCTCCGGCTGCGGCAAGACCACGGTGTTGAAAATCCTGGCCGGGCTGCATGGCGCCGACGGCGGCAGCGTAAAAATCGGCAACGCGGCGACGCCGTTCGATCCCGGCCGCGACATCGGCATGGTGTTCCAGCAGGCGTTACTCTTGAAATGGCGCACCGTCATCGACAACGTGCTGCTGCCGGCCGAAATCGTGGGCCTGCCGATGAAGGCGGCGCGCGCCCGTGCGCGCGATCTGCTCGATCTGGTCGGTCTCTCCGGCTATGAGGACAAGTATCCTCAGCAACTCTCCGGCGGCATGCAGCAGCGCGCCGCGATCGCGCGCGCCTTCATCCACGATCCCCGGCTGATCCTGATGGACGAGCCGTTCGGCGCGCTGGATGCGCTGACGCGCGAGCAGATGAACCTGGAGATGCTGAAGATCTGGCGCGAGAGCGGCAAGACCATCATCTTCGTCACCCATTCGATCCAGGAGGCGGTGTTCCTCGGCACGCATTGCGCCGTGCTGACCGCGGGGCCAGCGCGGATGGCGGAATATTTTCCGATTGAGTTGCCGTTTCCGCGCACGCTGCCGATCAAGACCACCGACGAGTTCAGTGTCTATGCACGCCGGATTTATGAAAGCCTTGGTCTGGCCTCACAGCCCTAATGCATCCCCAGCAGGCGCGGCAGGAACAGCGTCAGGTCCGGCCAATAGGTGACGACGACGAGGAAACCGAGCATCGTCAGCAACCACGGCAGACCGCCACCGCCAGATCGGTGATGCGCATCCGCGCGATCATCGATGCCACATACAGATTCAGGCCGACCGGCGGATGGCAGAGGCCGACCTCCATGTTGACGTCGATCACGATGCCGAAATGCACGAGGTCGATGCCGAGCTTCTTGGCCGCCGGCGCCAGGATCGGCGCCATGATCAGGATGATCGAGTTCGGCTCCATGAAGTTGCCGGCGAGCAGCAGCAGGATGTTGACGACGAACAGGAAGCCGACCCAGCCGAGATTCTGCGCCGTGATCCAGTCGGCGAGCGCCGAGGGAATGTTCTCGTTGGAGAGCACGAAGGAGAACAGCACCGCGTTGGTGATGATGTAGAGCAGCATCGCGCTGGTGTTGGCGGCGCGCAGCAGCACACGCGGCACGTCCTTCATCCCGATCGCCCTGTAGACGAAGATTGCGATGAAGAAGGAATAGACCGCGGCCATCGCGGCCGCTTCGGTCGCGGTGAACAGGCCGCTATAGATGCCGCCGATGATGATCACCACCAGCAGCAGGCCCCAGATGCTGTCGCGGAACGCGTGCCAGGTCTCTCCCCAGCTCGCTTTGGGCATCCGCGGATAATCGCGCTTCCTCGCCAAAAACCAGGTCACGATGCACAGCATCGTGGTCAGCATGATGCCCGGCAGCAGGCCCGCGACGAACAGCGCGCCGATCGAAGTATTGGTCGAAACCGCATAGACGATCTTGGGGATCGACGGCAGCATCAGGATGCCGAGCGAGCCCGCGACCGTGATGATGCCGGCGCCGAACCGCATCGGATAGCCGTGCCGCACCATTTCCGGCAGCACGATCGCGCCGATCGCGGCGACCGTCGCAACGCTCGATCCGCACACCAGCGCGAACATCGCGCAGGCGACGATGCCGGCGAGCCCGAGGCCGCCATGCCAGTGCCCGACCAGCGAGGTCGCGAAATTGATCATCCGCCGCGCTACGCCGCCATGGGTGAGGAAATTGCCGGCGAGGATGAAGAACGGGATCGCCATGATCTCGAAGCTCTCGATGCCCGTGAAGAGCTTCATCGAGACCGCCTCGATCGGCACCGCGGTCAGCGTGAACAGGAAAGTCATCACGGTCAGACCGAGCGCGATCGAGACCGGAACGCCCGTCAGCATCAGCGCGATCAGCAGCGCGAAGATGGTGGCGGCGCGCAGCGCCTGCGGCAGCACGAGGATGCCGGCCTTCTCGCCAAGACAGATCGTGAAGATCAGGATCGGCGCCAGGATCAGGATCACCCCGAGCGGGCTGACCTTTCGCACGGCGGCCTTGGTGGCAAGACCCGCGGGCTGCGGATGCAGCGCAGGCGAGGCATCCGTCTCGACGCCCTCGACATGCGCTTCGTCGTGGTGCGGCAGCGCGCCGGTCCAGTAATACCGCCAGGAGACTTGCAGGAAGCGGAAGCACATCAGGCCCGAGCCGAGCGGGATCGCCAGATAGATGAACCACATCGGCGCTTCGAGGTCGTTCGACTGCTGGCCGGTCTTGAACATCTCGCCGACGAACGACACGCCGAAGGCGGCGATCATGCCGGTGAACAGCGCGCCGCACAGCAGCGCGAACAGGATGACCTGCTTGCGCGAGTATTCCGGCAGGCGGTTGACGAGCAGATCGACGCCGACATGGATGCCGGTGCGCACGCCATAGGCTGCGCCGAACTTCGCCATCCAGATGAACATGTAGATGCAGAGTTCCTGCGCCCAAGACAGGTCGAGCGAGGCGAACCAGAGATAGATGCTCTTGAAGAGTCCCGGCAGTACCGGAATGCCGCGCGCGGCCGCCCATTTCGAGAGATCGATCGACAGGCCCGTGCCGTAGCGATGCACCACCGCGATGAAGATCAGCCCTGTCGCGGCGGCGATCAGGATCGCGATCAGCCATTCCTCGAGATGATCGAGGAAGCGCAGCAGCACGTTTTGCCTGGACAACACAACAGACCGGGAGCCCTCGGGCTCCCGGTCCGCCGCGGTCGAACTGGCGCCGGTCTCGCTCAATTCATCTCGATGTGAAGTTCTTTGGCCACGACGTCGAGCACTTCCTGCCCGACGCGTCCCTTGGCCCATTTGTAGGTCGGCTGCATCGCCGTCTGCCAGGCTTTCTTCTGGTCATCGGTCAGGTAGTGCAGCGTGGTCTTGCCGGACTTCTTGATCTCGGCGAGCGCGTCTTCGTTCTCCTTGCGCGCGATCGAGTTGGTGTAGTCGGTCGCCTCGTTCATCGCCTTTTCGAGCTGGCCGCGAATATCCGGCGGCAGGCCGTTCCAGAACTTCGCGTTGACGATCACGGCATATTGCAGGTGCGCGTGATAGGACACGGTGATGTCCTTCTGAACCTCGTAGAACTTCTGCGTCAGATAGTTCGACGCGTGTTCTCGCAGCCGTCGACGACGCCGGTCTGCAGCGCCTGGTAGACTTCCGAGAACGCCATGATCTGCGGGATCGAGCCGAGGATGCGGAAATACTGGTCCGCGACCTTCGAGCCGGAGATGCGGATCTTCAGGCCTTCGAGGTCGGTGGGCTTCAACAGCGGACGATTCGCCGACATCATGTGGAAGCCGTTGTCCCAGTAACCGAGACCGAGGATGCCCTTTGCCTCCAGCTTCTTGAACAGCCACTTGCCGACCTCGCCCTTCATGGCGGCTGCGTACGTGTCGTCGTCCTTGAACAGCCAGGGCAGATCGAGCGCCTCGAATTCCTTGACGCCGAGCGGCGCGAATTTCGCGGTCGACGGCGCCAGCATCTGCACCGAGCCGAGCTGCAGCGCCTCGATCTCTTCCTTGTCCTTGTAGAGCGAGGAGTTCGGATAGACCTCGACCTTGACCTTGCCGTTGGTATATTTCTCGGCGAGCTCCTTGAACTTCAGCGCGCCCTTGCCCTTCGGCGTGTCGTTGGCGACGACGTGGCTGAATTTGATGACGATGGTGTCGTCGGCCAATGCGGCGGCGGGCGCCAGCATGAAGACGGCCGCAATGCCGCCAAGAATGAGCTTTCGCATGAAATTCCTCCCCAGCTTGCGCTGAACGGTCGTTCTTGTGTCGTTCGGCCGCGATATTTGGCAGCAAAGACCCAAGCGAACAACTAGACCTAAGCCGCAATTCCCGGATTCTCCCGGCCTTTGTCCCACGCGAGTTTTGCGCGCCCGCCCCTGCCTCGTCGAGAGGCAGCATGTCGCAGGCACTAGTGGTCCGATTCCAACATTCGCACCCCATTTCAGCGGGCACTTTTGCGAATGTTGGAATCAAAGGACCACTAGAAAATATTGATTCTAGTGGAGCTTTGGATTTGACGTTCGCTTGCGAGCGCACGGCTGGTGGGTAGCGAACGTCAAATCCGCTCCACTAGTTAGCGCTTGCGCTGCGCCACCATGAACAGCCGCCGGAAGGGAAAAAGCGTCTGGCCTGCGGCATTCTTCGGATAGGCTTTTGCCACCCGCTCGCCATAGGCCGCTTCGAACGCCGCCTTCTCGGCGCCTTGCAGGATATCGAGATACCGCGTCAGCCAGGTGCCCTTGGTCCATTCCTTGACCGGGTTCTCGCCCTCCAGCACCTGCAGGTACTCGGTCTCCCAGATATCGATATTGTCGGACAGCGGCGACAGCACGCCGTGGTAGAATCCGGGCTCCGCCACCGGCGGCGGCGCCACCAGATGTTCTACTTTGCTCCGCCACGGGCCGTTCAGAGCTGTCTCGCCGATCAGGACATGGGACGGCGCGAGGAAATTGCGCGGCATTTGCACCGCGAGCATGCCGCCGGGAGCGACCTTCTGCATCAGTGCGGGAAACAGCCTGTCATGATCCCGTAGCCAGTGCAGCGCCGCGTTGGAATAGATCAGATCGTATTGCTGAGCGGGCTGCCATGACGCCAAATCCTGCTGCAGCCATTCGATCTCGGGCGCGGCCTTGCGGCCGGCTGCGACCATCTCGGCCGAGCCCTCGACACCGGTGACGACCGCTTGCGGCCACCGCTCCTTCAGAAGCTTGCTGACATTGCCCGCCCCCGCGCCGAGATCGGCGACGCTGCGAACCGCGAAATCCGGCACGCGCATCAGAAGATCGACCGCGGGCCTGAGCCTGTGTCCGGAGAATTTCAGATATTGTTGCGGGTCCCACACCATCGCGCTGACTTTATTTTCTTGTGCCGTTGTGTACCAGTGGAGCGGATTTGACGTTCGCTACCCCGCCCGCCGCACGCTCCAGAAGCGAACGCCAAATCCAAAGCTCCACTGGAAATCAATATTTTGCTAGTGGTCCTTTGATTCCAACATTCGCAAAAGTGCTTGCGGCAAAGTGATGCGAATGTTGGAATCGGACCACTTGTTGCGTCTGCTCCTACACGCGCTGGGCTCCCGGCGCAAATCCTCCTGTGAACGGAAGACAAACATGGACCTCGAGCTCAAGGGCAAGACCGCGGTAGTAACGGGCACCAGCATCGGGATCGGCCGCGCGATCGCGAAAATGCTGGCGGCCGAAGGCGTGCGGGTGGTCGGCGTGGCGCGGCGCAAGGAGCTGCTCGACACGCTGGTCACTGAGGCCAAGGCCGCCGGTGGCACCATCATTCCACTGGTGCAGGACCTCGTGGCCGAGGGCGCCGCGGACACAGCTTGCCACGAAGGCCATCGCCGAGCTCGGCCATGTCGACATCCTCGTCAACAATGCCGGCGGCAGCCGGCCGCTGCCGATCGATGCGCCTGACAGCGCCTGGGATGAAGTCGATCGCGCTGAATTTCACCAGCTACCGCAAGATCACGCATGCGTTGCTGCCGCAGATGATCAAGCGCGACTGGGGCCGCATCGTCAACATCACCGGCAAGTCGGAGCCGGAGGGACTGAACGCCGCGTTTGCGGCCAAGGCCGCCGTCCACGCCTGGGCGAAGGGACTGTCGCGCGAGATCGGCAAGCACGGCATCACCATCAACTGCATTCCGCCGGGGCGGATCATGAGCGAGCAGATCCGCCGCAACTATCCGCCGGATTATCGCGAGAGGTTCGCCGAGGAGGAAATCCCGGTGCGCTATTGGGGCGAGCCGGAGGATCTTGCGGTGCTCGCGGTGTTCCTGGCCTCGCCCAAGGCGCGCTACATCACGGGCACGGTGATCCCGGTCGACGGCGGATTGCGGCGGTATCAGTTCTAGGGCGTGCACTCATAGATGCGCAATGTCCGCTTCCAGGGGTGAAGCAGACTTCCGCGAGCTACTCCGGATGTCGCCTTTTGGACCCAACAGCGACATCGGCCTGGCCAAAATCCAAGGGCCGCTTCTGTGCCGTTTCTGGCTCGTCGCTCGACCGCAAAGTGCTATGCTCGGTTACAAGAGGCGCAGTCCTTTGGGAGGCACATGCGACGAAGAGAATTCATAAGGATTCTTGCAGGAACCTCTATTGCGTGGCCCTTTGTAGCGGGTGCGCAACAGGTCAGGAAGGTGCCGCTCATTGGCGTGCTTGCGACCGGCGCACCTGCCGGTGAGGATCCGCGTTTCAGGGTGCTCAAGCGGCGGTTGCAGGAGTTGGGCTGGATCGATGGCCAGACCGCGAAACTTGAGATTCGCTTCGGCGACGGACGCCGTGAACGGGCAGACGAGATTGCAGCCGAATTTGCTCAACTGAAGGCGGACGTCATTGTCACGGCGGGCGCCGTCGGGATCCTCGCGGCAAAGCGGGCGATGCCGACAACTCCGGTCGTATTCGCGATCACGGCCGATCCAGTCGGTGCGGGCCTCGTCGACAGCCTCGCGCATCCGGGCGGCACTATCACCGGCTTGTCTTCGCAGGGGCCCGATTACGGCGGCAAGCAAATCGATTTGTTGCGCGAAATCGTCCAGAACCTGCACCATGTTGGCGTCATCGCCAATGCGGCAAGTCCCGGCGCGCTCGCCGAAATGCGCGGGTTCGAGACCGCGGCGAAAGCGGAGGGCCTGGATGTCTTGCGTTTCGAGGTTCGCGCGCCTGAGGATCTCGCGCCCGCGTTCGAAGCGATGCGAGGCAAACTCGATGCTCTGGACGTGGTCCCCGACCCCTTCGCAACCAGCAATCGGCAGCAGATCATGGCGCTGGCGCTGGCTGCCCGGATTCCAGCCATTTACGGCACCCATGAATGGTCCGAAGCTGGAGGCTTGATGTCGTTTGGGCCGCATCTGCCCGATCTTTACCGCCGCGCCGCTGAGCTCGTCGACAAGATCCTGCGCGGAGCTAAGCCTGCCGAGATCCCGATCGAGCAGCCGACCAAGTTCGAACTCGTCATCAATCTCAAAACCGCAAAGGCGATGGGGCTGACCATACCGGAAGCTTTTCTCGCCCGCGCCGACGAGGTGATCGAATAACGTGGATCAGTCCCGGTTATAATGCGCAGGTGAGGCAAGAGTGGGTATAGTAAAGGTGTAGGATTAATATATTTTCTTAGTTAGTGAAGAGGTGGGTGAGCTTTTCAAGGGTAGGACAAATGTAAATGTTTTTTTCTGTTAAGTAGAGGAAATATTGTTTGCAGAAGAGGTTTTATGACTTAGCATAAGATGTCTGAGGTTTTGGCAGAGTGACAGTGATGACAGTCTCATCGCAAGCGAGAATCTCTAGCCTTTAAAGTAGCAGCGATAGGCGACAGCTTCGAGGCTTTATGCCTCCAGTGCCGCTTAGCTTGGTTGGAATGTTGAAAGATGAGACTTGTAGGTGCCAACGATGCTCACCTCATGCGCGACGATCAGATGGTTAGTCGTATAGAAGGTAGCTTGCACATTGTAGCAGATTATGAAGGAGAAGCGCTAGCTGGTAGATATAAAGAGGGAATAAGGATCAGTGAAGGAGATTTGCTGATAAGGTGAGGCAAGCATCACTTCTCAATAGCTTTGAGGCGCTTTAATCTTCTTTGAGCTTGGTCAGCTTCTCTTGAGAAGAGTGGTATTGGCAGCAAGCTACTCGGAAGGGGTCTCAAGGGTGGCTGTCTGTGGATAGGTGGTGTAGAGCTGGCTGAGATAACGCGCAACGCTCTCTTGGATCTGAGAGAGGCGCGGCTATATCTTTCGCTTAGTGAAGTTGTTGTAGCGAGAGTTAAAAGCTTTGAACTTGCTAAGGTGGATAGAGACGCTCGCTTTCGAGAGCAGACGTATCTTGAGGCACAAGAAGAAGAATTGAGCGCAGAACTTATTGATGGCAGGGTAGTTGTCTTTGCGGAAATCGGCGATGGTTTTGTGATCCGGAACGAGCCGACCCGTCAGCCATATCACTTCCAGATTGCGACCAGCCTCACGCTCCAGCCGCCGGCTCGATTGGACCAGGTTGAGATAGCCATAGATATAAAGCTTGAGCAGCGGCGACGGATGGTATCCCGGCCGACCGGTGCTGCGACCCGAAGGCGACCTTTGAGGGTTTCAATATCTCGCCACAACAGGCCCGGCCCAGTTGAAGCGATAGTTGACTCCCACCCTGACGACTTCTTTGCGTTCCCGGATGTCCGTGGTGAGGAACGGGCGTTGGGCCTGTGTCGACTGCAGCGTGATCGTCTGCGTCCCGAAATCGAGATAGCTGAACTCACCGAACACCGACCAGTTCTTAGTAATGAGATATTCGCCGCCGATGCTCACCACGCCGCCCGTGCGATCCTGGCTACCAGTTGCTGTCAGGCCGAGACTTTGCGCCTGGGTGGTGATCGGCCCGCCGGGAAGCAAATAGACGTTGTAACGATCGCGCTCAAAGGCGACGCCGGCCCGCGCATAGAGCAGGAATTGCGAGGTGACCGAGTAGCCGCCGCGGAGCGTGATGGTACCGAGGCCCCGCACGTTCGACTCGTCGTTGAAGCGCGGATTGTTGTTGTCGAGCCCGGATCCCGTGGCGCTGGCCGCGTCGTAATCGCCCTGGATTCCGATGACCCATGCACCCATCTGATAGTCGCAACCAACCTCACCGCCTCCCATCCCGCCGCTGGCGGTATGGCGGGTGATCTCGGTACCGTACAGGTCGGGTGTGGTGATGTCCGTGTTGACCCAGCGTTTGTTCGCCCAAAGGCCGCCGCCGTTGGCGCCAACGTAGCAGCCAGTCCAGGCAAAAGCCGCGACCGGAGGCGGCGGCGCCTTGGTGTAGATCGGGAGATCGGCCGCGGAGGCGGAAGCCGCGCTTACACAAACAAACGTCGCGATAAGACCAATTTTCACAGGCGATCCCCGAAAGCAAAAGCGCAAATGATGCACCCATTAAAGTATTGAAAGGTCCTCTGCGCTGTAGCCGGCGCGCCACAATCGAAACTTGATATGCTTACGCGGAACTTACGCGGCCGGACATCTCGCGAATACTCGCGCAGAGGCGAATGGCGAGACCGCGATTCCCAACGCCGCGAAAATACTTCTCCCCGTTCAAAGGATCGCTTGTCAAGGATTCGGACTGTCCGTGTGATGTCCGTTCCAGGGGCAGCCCTTGTTCAACGAATTGCGACCGGGCAAAGAGGACTTCTTCTTCGTCGCAAAACAGGGGTTGCTCATGTCTGTTCCTGGCCACTTTTCGGACATGCTGGGGCGAACTGACCATGTCCGCTCCTGAGGGCAGAGCGGACAGCCTGTTTGATCGAATTTATGAGTACAGGCCCAGCGCAGAGAGATGACGATGCGAAACTGGATGAAGGCGGCGCTGAGCTCCGCGTTGGCATTATTTGCAGGCCGCTCCGCTGCCGCCGAAGGCGCCACCATCGCCGTCTTCACCAAGAACACGACCAACCCGGCCTACCAGGCCTTCCGCCTTGCGGCGGATCAGGTCGGAAAGGCAGCCGGCGCGAAAATCGTCCACTTCGTTCCGAAACAGCCCGACAATGTCGACGAGCAGATCGCGATGGTCGAGCAGGTCCTGAAAGACCGTCCCGACGCCGTGGTCTTCATTCCCGTCGACGACGTCGCCATGGTCGAGTCCGTGAAGAAGCTCAACGCGGCGAAAATCCCGATCGTGCTGGCGGCGAATTTGTTACCCGGAAATTTCGTCACCTTTGTCGGCGCTGACGATTACGCCATCGGCCATCGCGAGGCGCACTATCTGTTCGAGAAGATGGGTGGCAGGGGCAAGATCGTCATCATGGAGGGCACGCCCGGTGCACCGACCAACCGCGAACGCCTGCGCGGCTACAAGCAGGCGCTGGCGGAAACGCCTGACATCGAGCTCCTCGCCTCCGGCGTCGGCAACTACCAGCAGCCGGATGCGAAGCGCGTGATGGACGCGTTCCTGAAGCAGCATGCGCAGATCGACGCCGTGCTGTCGGCCAATGACAGCATGGCGCTCGGCGTGCTGCAGGCGCTGAAGGAGGCCGACCGCAAGGCCATTGTGATCGGCATCAACGGCATCCTGCCTGCCGTGAAGGAGGTCGAAAGCGGCAACATGCTCGCGACCGTCGACTTCAACATGTTCAAGATCGGCTGCACCGCGACGCGCGCCGCGATCCGGCATCTGAAGGGCGAGCCGCTGCCCGAGAAGATCATGCTGCCGGCCGAGGTCATCGACAAGAGCAATTACCACGCCTGGCTCATTCCGGTGGATCAGCGCACCTGTCCCGAATGGAGCGAGATCGTGCGTTGACGCGCCGTCGGGTCAGGCCGCCAGCACGTCCTGAATTCGCTCGCGGATCGCGTCTCTTTCCGTTGCCGCCATCGTTGCCATCAAGGAGATATCGACCGCGATGGCCGCCGGCCGTTTCAACACCACCAGGCGGTCGCCGATCTCCAGCGCCTCGCTGATCGAATGCGTGATGAAGACCGCGGTCTTGCAATTATCCCTCACCAGCTTGACGAACTCGGCCCGCAAGGCGCGAGCGGTCATCTCGTCCAGCGCCGAGAACGGCTCGTCGCAGAGCAGGATATTTGCATCGGTCGCAAACGCGCGCGCGATCGAAACACGCTGCCGCATGCCGCCGGACAGCGCGTGGGGATAGTCGTGTTCGTGCCCGCGCAAGCCGAGCACATCCAGCCAGCGCAACGCCGTCTCCCGCCGCTGCGCGCCTGATATGTCGAGCATCTCCAGGCCCAGCTCGACATTCCCGACGGCCGTCCGCCACGGCAGCAACCGGTCGCCCTGAAAGACGATCGCGATCTTGCCCCGGAACGTGTCGAACTCGCGAAAGGGATTCCGGCCGTCGACCTTCACGGTGCCCGAGCTGGGTTCGGTGAGGCCGGCAATCATGTTGAAGATCGTCGATTTGCCGCAGCCAGTCTTGCCGAGCAGCGCCAGCAACTGGCCTTGACTGACCCTGAGATCGAGATTGTCGACCGCGAGATAAGGAGCCTTGCCCGCTGCATTGGCAAAAGACTTCGTCACGCGTTCGAGACTGATGATAGGGTTCTCACCCGTCATAACGCGCGTTCCGAAACGGCGCGGTAGCGGAATGCAAAGGTCTCGATCCGGGTCAGGATCGACTGCGCGATCAAGACGAAGAATACCAGCTGCAGCGTCCACGCCAACGCGCCGGCCATGTCGAACAGCTGCTGTTGCTGCAACAACTCGTAGCCCACGCCGCCGGTCGCCCCGACGAGCTCGGCGACCACGACCACGCGCGAAGCATTGCCGAGATTGACTTTCCACGCGGTCAGGATGTCCGGCAGGATCGCCGGAATGATCATCGTCCGAAACAGCTTCGCCCGCGTCGGGCGAAAGCTCATGACCATCTCCATCAGGTCGCGCGACATCCCCTGCAGCGCGCCCAGCACTTGAAAGGCAAAAGCGGGCAAGGTCGTCATCACCATGATGAAGAAGATGCGCGGCTCGATGCCGTGAAACCAGATGATCGCGAACACCACCCAGGACAGCGCCGGGATACCCTGGAACAGGGTCAGGATGGGCGACAGGAAGTCGTTCGCGGCGCGCGAACGGAACATCGATACGGCGAGCGCCGCGCCGGCGATAAAGGCGCCCGCGAGACCGGCCAGGATACGTCCGACCGTTGCGAGCACGTCGGCCAGTTGACTCCAGCTCGTGAGGATATCGAAGCAACGCTTGAAGACGTCGATCAGCGATGGAAACAGGAACGGCGGGAAGAACAGCGAGGCGATCTGCCAGAGGCCGGCAAGGACGACAAACGGCAGGACGTAGGAAAGTCCGCGCCGGCCGATCATGACGCTCCATCCTGTCTCGACGGCGTGTTCATTTCATCGGCCCGTCGTAGATCGTGGAGACGGACGGATCCGCCGGCAGGAAGGCGATCGATTTCCCGGCTTCATAAACCGACTTGATCTCCTTGCTGATATCGGCCGCGGCGCGGATATTCATGCCCAACCGGTCATTGGCGCGAATGAGCTCCGATATCGCCTTGCGATCGTCGTCCGTGCCCTTCGCCATGATGAGCTTCGCCGCCTCGTCCGGGTGCGCCGCGGTCCACGCGCCGGCTTCCTTGTAGGCCGCATAGAGTTTGGGGATCAGCGTCCTGTTCTTCTCGGCCCAATCGGTATGGGCAGCGACACCGAGATAGGGGATGGTCTTGCTGCCGGTCTTCTTCTGCCAGCTCTCGGCGATTCCGAGATCGATGGTCCTGATATCAGGCTTCTTGGAAAGCAACGTGGTGTAGGCCGGCTCCCAGAGCTGAATGGCCGTCGCGCGATCCGCCAATGCGTAACCCACGAGCCCCGGCGTCGCCGTGTTCACCACCGAGAATTTGGCCGGGTCGGCGCCGAGTTGCCGCGCGAACCAGTCGAACATCACATAGTTCGTGGTGCCCTTGGCGGCGGCGAGATCCTTGCCTTCGATGTCCTTGACCGATTTCACCTCCGGCCGCGAGGTGACGACCGCTCCCCAGAAGTCGAAGAGATTGAAGAGATAGGTGACCTTGACGCCTCTGATATCGGCGAGACCGACCGTAAGCAGCGACGCGCTGCCGCCGAGCTGGAATTCGCCGGAGTTGAACTGCGCGGTGTAGGCGTCAGGCGTTCGCTCCTCGAATGCAATCGACAGGCCGTTCTTCTCGTCGAGCTTTTGCGCCTTGATGACGGGCGGCAGGAACGCGCCGAGCGACGGCGGCCCGAAAATGACGATCGACAGTTTCTGCAGCTCTTCCGCTGATGCGGGCGACAGCATCGCGGCCGTCATCAGCGTAGCCAGAACCGTCGCGGCATTCTTCTTGATCATTTCGCCCTCTTCCCGAAGCTAGTCGTACGACGATGGCCCGCTGTCGCGATAGGCCCAGCAGGCCTCCTTCGGCAGCGACACCGGCGTCTCGACGCCGACGGCGTGGCGCGCCGCGGTACCGAGCTCGAGCGCTTCCAGGCGGTGGCCGAACAGGTCGATGTCGTAGACGGTCTGCGTGCCCTGGTAGCGGCGGTCGACCACATTGGCCATGAACGAATTGCCGCTGTCGTTGCGGCCGATCGCGATGTTCTCGGGACGGAGCGCGATCCTCACCTTGTCGCCGGGCGCGAGTTGCTGCAACAGCGCCGCCTCGCCGCGCCTCCCCTCGCCAAAATCGACCACGCCAAAGGTGCCGTTGCGCTCGATCAGCGTGCCCGCAAGTTCGTTGGTGGCGCCGGTGAAATTCGCAACAAACAGATCGGCCGGGCGATTATAGATTTCGTCGGGCGAGCCGAGCTGCAGCAACTTGCCGTCGCGCATCACGCCGATGCGGTCGCCGAGCACGACGGCTTCGGCCTGGTCGTGGGTGACGTAAAGCGCGGTCATGCCGGTCTGCTTGAGGATGATGCGGAGATCGTCGCGCAGGCGCAGCCGCAACTTCGCATCGAGATTCGACAAGGGTTCGTCGAGCAGCAACAGCTGCGGCCGGTAGACGATGCTGCGCGCCAGCGCCACGCGCTGCATCTGCCCGCCCGACAGCGCCACGACACTCCGGTCGGCATATTCGGAGAGGCCGACCAGCGCCAGCACCTCCTCGACTTTGCGCGCGGCCTCAGTGCGGGAGAATTTTCGGTGCTTCAGCGGATAGACCACGTTCTGCCGCACCGTCATATGCGGCCACACCGCATAGGACTGGAACACCATGCCGAGCTCGCGCGCGCGCGGCGGCACCAATATGCCGCGCGCGGGTGACGACACGATCCTGCCGCCGATCGAAATCTCGCCGCCGGTCGGATGCTCGAGACCGGCGACACAGCGCAAGGTCGTGGTCTTGCCGCAGCCGGATGGGCCAAGCAGCACCACGATCTCGCCGGCCGGTACGGAAAAGCTGACGCCGTCGATCGCAGGCCGGCCGATCGCGAATTGCTTCCTGAGGTCGGTGACCTCCAGCGTCGCCGTCATGCCGTCACCGAACCTTATCGCTCACTGCCGATAGCCGAAGGTCTTGTCCCAATCGGCAACCCATGGGCCATGCAGCTTCACATATTGATCGAAGTTCGGGTACCAGACCTTGACCACCTTGGGATCGAAACCATCCGGAAAGGCCGGCGGCACCTTGAGCGAAGTCAAATTGCCTTGCTCCTTGATCATGAAGGTCTGCCCCTCCTTCGACAAGGACCAGTTCAGATAGAGTTTCGCGGCGTTGACATGCGTCGCGGTCTTCGGAATGCCGGTCGCATAAGGGATTGGCCGGCACCCCTTCCGACGGAAACACCGCGCTGATCGGCGCGCCCTCCTTTTGCTTGGGATAGACCGCATTGTAGATCAGCGGCCCCATCGCGACCTCGCCGCGCACCATCGCGTCCGACATTCCAGCACCCGAGGGATAGAGCACCGGATGGGTCGCGGCCTGTTTCGCCCAGTAATCCTCGCCCAGTACCTGGCGCTCGAACATCACGCGGGTCCAGGTGGTGCCACCGGATTGCGCGAATACCTGCGAGGTCTTCTTGTCGTTCTCGGGTTTGGTCAGATCCCACCAGCTCTTCGGCGGAGTCTTCACCAGCTCGGTGTTGTAGGCGATCGACCAGATCGGGGTGATGCGCGGCCAGTATTTCGGCGAGATCAGCGCCGCGGGATCGTAATCGGCGGCGTTCGGCGGCGCGTAATCCTGGAACAGATCCTCCAGCGGCTGCATCAGCGCGCGGTCGGAATGATCGACGATGTCGGCGATCAGCTTGCCGGCGGCGGCCTCGGTCTTGACGCGCGTGATCAGCTGGCCGCCGGGCGCGCGCACCATCTCGACCTTGATCTCGGGAAAGCGCTTGTTGAATTCCTTGATGACGTCCTGCTCGACCTCGGCGAAATTCGCGGTGTAGAGCACCAGCTTGCCTTCGGCCTTGGCGGCGGCGATCAGCTCGGGCGGACCGAAATCATCGGCGGCGTTTGCGGACGTACTGCCGAGCGCGAGGACGGCGGCAGCCGCCAGCGCCATGATTTTACCGGACATCGACGATTCTCCCATTTCCTTATTTCATTCCTTGCGCGACGCCGCCCTGCGCGGCCTGGCGCGACAACCAGTTGGCGCCGCCAATGAGCACGCCGAGCAGCACCATCTGCACCAGACTGAAGGCTGCGGTCTTGCCGAGATTGCCGCCCTCGTAATAGTCGAGCAGCAGCACCGACATCACCATGCTGTTGCTGGTGTAGAGAAACAGCGACGAGCCGAGCTCGCGGATCGCCAGCACGAACAGCAATGTCATCGAGGCGATCACACCCGGACGCGCCAGCGGCAGCACGATGGTGCGGATGGTCGCGAGCGTTCCCTTGCCGCAGACCCAGGCGGCCTCCTCGAGCTCGCGATGGATCTGCAGGAACGAAGTCGACAGCGACTTCACCGTGTCGGGCATGAAGCGCGCGATGAAGGCGAGCGCCAGAATCCAGATCGT
The DNA here is from genome assembly GCA_963732085.1 of uncultured Alphaproteobacteria bacterium. Lineage (GTDB taxonomy): Bacteria > Pseudomonadota > Alphaproteobacteria > Rhizobiales > Xanthobacteraceae > Bradyrhizobium. Next base: position 394,458 of record CAVSYJ010000010.1, read on the forward strand.
GCCGTAGAGCCCTCCGGGAACGCCGATCCAGGCCCAGAGATAGGCGACGCCGACCACGAGGCCGGGGATAGCAACCGGTATCGTCGAGATAAGGTCGATCGAGCGCCGGCCCGGCAGGCGCGTGCGATGGATGGTGTAGCCGATCGCGAAGGCCAGCGTCCCGCCGACCACAGCGGTGATGATACCGACCTCGACCGCGTTGTAGATCGAGCGCATCGTCAGGGGATTGTCGAACACGCTGTTGAAATGCATCAGCGAATAGGCGCGCATGTCGAACAGCGCCCCGATGTGGGGGATGAACAGGAATTTGCGGAAGGCGGCAATGATCAGCGCCAGCAGCGGCAACACCACCACGACCAGCAGGTAGACCACGCCCAACGCAAATGTGACCCAGCGCCATGGCCCGAGATCGAGGCTGCGCGGACGGAATGCCTTGCCGGCCACCGTGGTGAAGCTCTTTCCGCTCAGCACCTTCTGCTGCAGATAAACCAGCAGGCCCGTCACCACCATCAGGATGATCGCAACGGCCGCGGCGGTGTTGTAGAGCGGAGGCGTCCAGTTGGTCAGCTTGAAGATGTAGGTGGTCAGCACGTTGATGTTGGCGGGCGCACCGAGCACCGCGGGCACGCCATAGATACCGAGCATCACGATGAACGACAACAGCATGCCGGAGACGATCGCCGGCATGATCAAGGGAAATGTCACCGTGAAGAGGGTCGAGAACGCGCTGGCGCCGGAAATCTCTGCGGCTTCCTCCAGGCTCGGGTCCATGTTGCGCAGCGCCGACGCCGTGAACATGTAGACATAGGGCGCGTAGTAAATGCCGAACACGAAGACGAGGCCCGACAGCGAATAGAAGTCGACATGGAGATCGAGCCCCATCCACTTGAACACGGTGTTGAGCAAGCCGGTCTTCGGTGAACCCAGGATGGACCAGGCGACGCCGGCCACCAGCGGCGGCGCGAACAGCGGCAGGATGCTGACGGCAGCGATGAAGCCTTTGAACGGCGTATTGGTGCGCACCACGATCCAGGAGAACAACAGCCCGATCGCGACCGCGATCGCGGTGCCGCCGCCGCAGGCGACCAGCGTGTTGAACAGCGCTTCGGCCACATTCGGATTGGTCAGCACGGTGAGGAAATTGCTGACGGACAGATGGCGGAGGCTCACGCCTTCGACCACCGGATTGGTGTCGGTCAGCGCGCCGAGCAGCAGCGTCAGCACGGGATAGATCACGAGGAAACCGAGGATCGCGAGCAGCGAGGCGACCCAGAGACCGGCCAGCGCGCCGCGGCGCCTGCCCTCAGCGCCGCTCCTTGCGACCTCGATGGACTGGCCCAAAACCTCAGCGGTCAATACGCTTCCCCTCGCCGGCGGCGGTTACTCTCTTGTTATGGCCGCCTTGGCTGGAAAGCCTATTCGATCGGCCAATGGGCTGGAAGTAGCCGAAAGTCGTCCCGGAATGAGCCGCGACGGATGCGCGCATATGCATCATGCAGGCACGCGACTGTGGAATGCCGCCGGCGAGTAGTACATGCCGCTCTGGAGATATCCAGGATGCTCGAAAAGGCCGCCACGATTGCGCCTTCCCCACCCGTTGCCGACGGCCTGCCGCCGGAGCAGCGGCGCTGGGCGGTGGCCGCCATCTTCACGGCGCTTGCGATGGGTTCGCTCGACACCGTGATCGCCAACATCGCGCTGCCGGCGATGGCGGCCGATCTGCACGTCAGTCCGGCCGAGATCGTGTGGGTGATCAATGTCTATCAGATCATCATCGTCGCCACCGTGCTGCCGCTCGGCGCGCTCGGCGAGATCGTCGGCCATCAGCGTATCTATCTCGGCGGCCTCCTGCTGTTCACCCTGGCCTCGCTCGGCTGCGCGCTGGCATGGTCGCTGCCGAGCCTGCTGGTTGCGCGCACGCTGCAGGGTCTCGGCGCCAGCGGCATGATGGCGGTCAATACCGCGCTGGTGCGGTTCGTGTTTCCGACGAGGCTGCAGGGCCGTGGCTTCGGCTACAACGCCATGGTGGTCGCAACCGCCTTCAGCCTCGGACCGACGATTGCCTCGGGCATTCTCGCGGTCGGTTCGTGGCCGTGGCTGTTTGCGGTCAACCTTCCCTTCGGCCTGATCGCGCTGGCGATCGGGATCAAGACCTTGCCGCCGACGCCGCGCGCCAAGCACGCCTTCGATTTCCTCGGCGCAGCGATGGCGGCAGCCTGTCTCGGCCTCTTCATTATCGGCATCGGCGGCGCCGGGCATCAGGTCACGCCAGGCGTCGTGCTCGCCACGCTGATCGGAGCGCTCATCATCGGCTGGCTCTTGATGCGAAGGCACGCCGATCATCCAGCGCCGATGCTGCCGATCGACCTGTTCCGCTTACCCCTGTTTGCGCTGTCGGCGGCAACCGCGGTCTGCGCATTCGCCGTGCAGGGATTGTCCTTTGTCGCGCTGCCGTTTTATTTCGAGGATTTGCTCGGCCGCTCGCAGGTCGAGACCGGCTTCTTCATGACGCCTTGGCCGCTGGTGGTGGCGATCATGGCGCCGCTCGGCGGCCGGCTATCCGATCGTTACTCCGCCGGCATCCTCGGCGGCATCGGGCTTGTGATCCTCACGCTGGGCATGGCGCTGCTCGCAATGCTCCCGGCAAACCCGAGCGTGCTGGACATCGTCTGGCGCATGATGCTGTGCGGCTTCGGGTTCGGCTTCTTCCAGACGCCGAACATGAAGGCGATCATGACCAGCGCGCCGCTGCATCGCGGCGGCAGCGCCAGCGGCATGGTCGCGACCGCGCGGCTAGTCGGGCAAACCACGGGTGCTGCGGCGGCCGCCCTTTGTTTTGGCCTCGCCGGTCGCGACGGCGCCACCATCGCGCTTGCGCTCGGCGCCGGCTTTGCCGCGCTCGGCAGCGCGATGAGTTTCCTGCGGATGGCGGTTCCGGCGAAGCCCTGAGACGCTTTGCTGCAGTGCGCCAGAGCATGATCCGGAAAAGTGGGCACCGGTTTTCCGACAAGATCATGCTCAACTGAGAGCTGGGGCGCGTTTGCGCTCCAGAAACCGGCTAACCCCGCGCAATCGCATATCTTCCCGCTGAGGAACGCATTTTCTTGATTTGAACTGCGCCGGCTTCGCGTTCTACTTTCGGCTGAAGCCCGATCGATGGATCAGGCTCATCAAGGGGATCGCGATGGCAAACCTCACAATCAACGGAAAATCCTTCAACGTCGACGCCGAGCCAGATACGCCGCTGCTTTGGGCGATCAGGGAGAATGTCGGCCTCACCGGCACCAAATATGGTTGCGGCATCGCACAATGCGGCGCCTGCACCGTCCATATCGACGGCGTAGCGACGCGCTCCTGCGGCGTCACCGTCGGCGACGCCGCCGGCAAGCAGATCACCACCATCGAGGGACTGGCCTCGGGCAGCGCCCTGCACAAGGTGCAACAGGCCTGGATCGCCAACGATGTGCCGCAATGCGGCTACTGCCAGAGCGGCATGATCATGGCGGTGGCGGCGCTCCTGAAGGAGAAGCCGAAGCCGAGCGATGCCGACATCGACGAGGCCATCACCAATATCTGCCGCTGCGGCACCTTCCAGCAGGTACGCGAAGCGATCCACTCGATCGCGAACGCTTGAGGAGGCAGATCATGAACAAGCACGTAGCTCCCAAGCTCAACCGCCGCTCCTTCGTGATCGGCACCGCCGCAGCCGGCGCCGGCCTCGCGCTCGGCTTCGATCTTCCCTTCGGCGGCCCCGCGATCGTCCGCGCCGCCGACGGCTCGCCCGAAGTCAACGCCTGGGTCGTGATCCGGCCCGACGACACCGTTGTGATCCGCGTCGCGCGCTCCGAGATGGGCCAGGGCTCGCTCACCGGCCTCGCCCAGCTCGTCGCCGAGGAACTGGAATGCGACTGGTCCAAGGTCGTGACCGAATTCCCCACCCCCGGCCAGAGCGTGGCGCGCAAGCGCGCCTGGGGCGATTTCTCGACCGGCGGCAGCCGCGGCATCCGCACCTCCGAGGACTATGTCCGCAAGGGCGGCGCCACCGCGCGCATGATGCTGGTGCAGGCCGCAGCCGATCAATGGAAGGTGCCGGTCGCCGAATGCACCGCCGCCAACAGCATCGTCACCCACACGCCGTCGGGCAAAACCATCAGCTACGGCAAGCTCGCCGAGGCCGCGGCCAAGGTGACGCCGCCGGCGGACGTGAAGCTGAAAGACCCGAAGGACTGGAAGATCGCCGGCAAGAGCCTGAAGCGGCTCGACACGCCGGACAAGGTCACGGGCACGACGATCTACGGCATCGATGTCAAGCTGCCGGGCATGCTCAACGCCGCGATCAAGGATTGCCCGGTCACCGGCGGCAAGCTGAAGAGCTACGATGAGGCGAAGATCGCCAGCATGAAAGGCGTGAAGAAGGTGGTGAAGGTCGACGACACCGCGGTCGCCGTCGTCGCCGATACCTGGTGGCACGCCAAATCCGCGCTCGACGCACTGCCGATCGAATGGGATCTCGGCAAGAACGCCGAGGTCTCCAGCGAGTCCATCGCAAAATGGTTGTCGGAAGGGCTCGAGGGCGGCCCCGCCTATGTCGGCAACCAGAATGGCGACGTGCCGGCCGCACTCGCCAGCGCCGCAAAGAAGGTGGAAGCTGTCTACAGCTATCCCTACCAGAACCACGCCACCATGGAGCCGCTCAACGCCACCGCGCTCTACACGGCCGACAAGTGCGAGGTCTGGTGCGGCACGCAGAACGGCGAAGCCGCATTCGCGGCGGTGCTGGAGGTGACGGGTCTGCCCGCGGACAAATGCGACGTGCACAAGCTGATGCTCGGCGGCGGCTTCGGCCGGCGCGGCCAGACCGACTATGTCCGTCAGGCCGTGATCATCGCCAAGGAGATGCCGGGCACGCCGATCAAGCTGTTGTGGTCGCGCGAGGAGGACATGCTGCACGGCCGCTATCATCCGGTCACCCAGTGCAAGATGACGGCGGGCTTCGACGCCGACAACAATTTGACCGCACTGCATATGCGGATTTCCGGTCAGTCGATCCAGGCCACGCTTCGGCCTGCGGGCCTCGTCAACGGCATGGACCCCTCCACCTTCCAGGGTCTCGCGCCGAAAGGCGACGCTGCGTTCACCTATACGGTTCCAAACCTGCTGATCGATCATTCGATGCGCAATCCGCACATCATTCCGGGCTTCTGGCGCGGCGTGAACGTCAATCACAACGCGATCTATGTCGAATGCTTCATGGATGAGCTGGCGCACGCCGTGAACCAGGATCCGCTGGAGTTCCGGCGCAAGCTGTTAAAGGACCATCCGAAGAGCCTTGCCGTGCTCGAGGCCGTAGCCAACGGGATCGGTTGGGGAAAACCGGCGCCGCAAGGCGTGCATCGCGGCCTTGCTCAATATATGGGCTTCGGCAGCTATGTCGCGGCGGCCGCCGAGATCTCGGTGACCGATGGCAGCAAGATCAAGGTGCATCGCATCGTCGCTGCGACGGATTCCGGCTATGCCGTCAATCCGGCGCAGATCGAACGGCAGATCGCAGGCTCCTTCGTCTACGGCCTGTCCGGGCTGTTCTATGGCGGCTGCACCGTCAAGGACGGCGCGATGGAGCAGACCAACTTCGACACCTACAACTCGATGCGGATCGCGGAGATGCCGAAGGTGGAATCGATCGTGATGCCGAGCGGCGGCTTCTGGGGCGGCGTCGGCGAGCCGACCATCTGCGTCGCGGGGCCGGCGGTGCTCAACGCCTATTTCGCGGCGACGGGCAAGCGCATCCGCCAACGCGCCGCTGAAGGACCAGAACATCACCTTCGCCTGACGATGCATGCGGCGGCCTGAAATGGCCGCCGCAACTTTTCGGATCAAGCCGATGCACGCTAGCCGCGCGATCACACGGCGAGCCACCGTTCATGGCATCGCCGTGGCGGCGCTCGCCTTTCCCTTGGTCGCGTCCGCGCAATCGTCGGCACGCGTGACTGTGATCGGCGGCGGCTTTGGCGGTGCGGCCTGCGCCCGCGCATTGAAACGACTCGACGCGAAACTGCGGATAACGCTGGTCGAGCCGAACAGGATTTTTACCGCCTGCCCGTTCAGCAATGAGGTGATCGCGGGCCTGCGCGACATCGGCGCGCAGCAATTCGGCTATGAGAAGCTCGCGGCCGACGGCATCAGCGTGGTCGCGCAAGCCGCGGACAGGATCGACGCGCAGGCGCGCAGCGTGACGCTCTCGGACGGCAGCACGCTCGGTTATGACCGGCTGGTGCTGTCGCCCGGCATCGATTTCAATTTCAAGGACATGCCCGGCTATGACGAGGCAACGGCGAGCAAGATGCCGCATGCCTGGAAGGCCGGCGAGCAGACATTGCTGTTGCGCAGGCAGTTGGAGGCGATGGAGGACGGCGGCACCGTCATCATCGCGGTGCCCGCCACGCCATCGCGCTGTCCGCCCGCGCCCTACGAGCGCGCCAGCCTGATCGCGCATTATCTGAAAACGAAAAAGCCGCGCTCGAAAGTTCTGATCCTCGACGCCAAGGACAATTTCTCGCAACAGAAACTGTTCGAGAACGCCTGGAAGGAGCTTTACGGCGGCATGATCGAGCGCATTGCGCTGTCGCAGGGCGGGCGCGTCACCTCGGTCGATCCCGCGACGAACGGCATCGTCACCGAATTCGGCAACTACACCGCCGATGTCGCCAATATCATTCCGCCGCAGAAGGCCGCGCGCATTGCCGAGCTTGCGGGTGCGGCCGATCACACCGGCTGGTGCCCGATCGATCCCGTCTCTTTCGAATCCAAGCTCGTGCCGAACATTCACGTCATCGGCGACGCCTGCCTCGGCGGCGGCATTCCGAAATCGGCGTCGGCTGCGAGCGCGCAAGGCAAAGCCTGCGCGGCAGCGATCATGAACTTGCTTTCCGGAAAGCCGCCGAAATCGCCGCGGCTGACGGGCGTCTGCTACAACACGGTCGCCCCCGGCTATGCCTTTTCGCTTCCGGGCGTCTACATGCCCAAGGATTCGATCTTCGCCGAGGTCGAGGGCAGCGCAGCCAGCGCGGTCGACGCGCCGCGCGAGGTCCGCGCCCGCGAAGCGAATGAAGCGATCGCATGGTTCCAGAAAATCACGGCGGATAATTTTGGCTAGAGCGCTCTTCCATATCGCCTGCGCGCTCGCCGCGGTCGTCCTCGCTTCGCGCCGCGGACGCGCAAACGCTCGTGCCGTACAAGATCGCCGGCGACGGCATTCCGGAATCGCTGACCGTCACGCCGGGTAACGCCACGCGCGGTCGCGCGCTGGTGCTCGACCGTAGCACCACCTGCATCCTCTGCCATTCCGGCCCGTTCGAGACCCCGTTCCAGGGCGATCTCGCGCCGTCGCTTGCAGGCGCCGGGAACCGATGGACGGCAGCCCAGTTACGGCTTCGGCTGGTCGATGCCTCGCATTTCAACCCAGATACGATCATGCCGTCTTATTACCGTGTCGACGAGCTGACACGCGTCGGACGCAATTGGACCGGCAAGCCGATCCTCACCTCTGACCAGATCGAAGACATCGTGGCCTATCTTGTAACCCTTCGCGAATAGGACGACATAACTCCGATGCCAACGCGTCGAACATTTCTGGAATTGGCCGGCGGCGCCGCAATCGCTGTTGTGACCGTCCGTCCGCTCGCAGCGACGCCGGCGATGCTCAACTCCGCGATCCGCAACGTCGTGGGCGAAGCGCCGGTGCGCGCGGGCAAGGTCACGCTCGACATTCCGCCGCTGGTCGAAAACGGCAACACCGTGCCGATGGTGGTTCGAGTCGCAAGCGCGATGACGGAGAAGGATTACGTCAAGAGCATTCATGTCTTCAACGAGAAGAACCCGCAGCCGAATGTCGGAAATTTCTACATCGGACCGACGGCCGGGCGCGCGCAGGTCGCGACCCGCATCCGGCTTGCCGACACCCAGAAGGTGGTCGCGATCGCGCGTTTGTCCGACGATAGTTTCTGGTCGGTCAGCGCCGACGTGGTCGTGACGCTCGCCGCCTGCACCGAGGAGGTCAACTGATGGCCTCCGCCTTGATCAATGTCCCGAAGAAAGCCAAACGCGGCGACGTCATCGAGATCAAGACGCTGATGTCGCACATCATGGAGACCGGCTTTCGCCACACCATGGCCGGCGAACCGGTCGCCCGCGACATCATCACCAGCTTCGTTTGTCGCTACAACGGCACCGAGATTTTCCGCGCCGACCTGTTTCCGGCGATCGCGGCGAATCCTTTTATATCCTTCTTCACGGTCGCCAAGGACAGCGGCAAGTTCGAATTCGAATGGATCGGCGACAACGGATTTTCCGAGACCGCGTCCGCGGCGATCACGGTCGAATGAAGCTGCGTGACGCGATAATCTGCGGCGGGCTCCTCTTCGCGGCTGCTGCCGTTTTTGGAAGCGAGATTCCGCCCGATCAGCGCCGCTCCGGCTACTCCTTCATGGCGCCGGACACCAGGGCGATCCAGGACGACGAGTCAGCCAATCCCGGGCATGCTGTTCGTGCTCGATGGCGAGACGTTGTGGAACAGGAAGACCGGCAGCGCCGACAAGGCCTGCGCGGATTGTCATGGCGACGCCGCCGAGAGCATGAAGGGCGTCGCCGCGCGCTATCCCGCCTTCGACAAAACGCTTGGCCGCCCCGTCAATCTCGAGCAGCGCATCAATCTCTGCCGCGCCAATCGCCAGCAGGCCTCGCCGCTGGCCTACGAGAGCCACGACCTGCTGGCGCTGGAAGCCTTTGTCGCAAAACAGTCGCGCGACGTCGCGATCTCAACGGGCGATGACCCGCAGCTCGCGTCGTTCGTGGCGAAAGGCCGCGAACTCTTCATGCAGCGGCAGGGCCAGCTCAATCTCTCCTGCGCCAACTGCCACGACGACAATTGGGACAGGAAGCTTGCGGGCTCGGCGATCACGCAAGGACATCCGACCGGCTATCCGCTCTACCGGCTGGAATGGCAGACGCTCGGCTCGCTCGAGCGCCGCCTGCGCAGCTGCATCTCAGGCATCCGCGCGCAGCCCTATGACTACGGCGCGCCGGAACTGGTCGAACTCGAGCTCTATCTGATGTCGCGCGCCCGCGGCATGACGATGGAGAGCCCGGCGGTGAGGCCCTAAGGTAAAGCGGCCGGACGCGATGGACCGGCCGCTTTCTTGTAGCCCGGGTGAGCGAAGCGACACCCGGGAGCCCCGCATGTCGCTGCGCTCATGCGGGCTACGAACTCGTAGCGCCCCTACTCCGCCGGCGCGGCCAATGGCATATCCGCATGCGGGACGTAGTGCTCGGTCTCGCCGTACTTGCCGAGCCCATAGAGGCCGGCCGCGATCACGACATAGGCCAGCGCCACCGCGGGCGTGACGCCGAACCCGCCGCCGACGCCGACCGCCTCGCCATGCATGAATCCGAAATAGGTCAGCACGGCGCCGGCGAGCGCAAAGGCCGAGGCCTTGACGAAATCGCGCTCGATCACGAACACGCCGATCGCGCCGAGCACGAGACCCGCCAGGATCGAGCCGCCGCCCATCACCTCCAGCCCCTTGTAGAGCACGCCGCCCTGCGGCAGCGAGGCGATCGCCGCCGCCTTGACCTCGCCGGCCTTGTCGGCGGCGAGCCCGCCGACCGACTGCGCGGCTGTCAGCGTCGCGCCGATCGCGGTGTCGACCTGCAGCTTGGCCCAGGCCGCGAGATGCGGCGTGAAGGCGAGCCCGATCGCGGGCGCATGCTTCAGCGGCGTGGTCTGGAATGCCTGCGCCGCGATCAGCATGCCGATGTAGAGCAGGATCGGCGAAATCGCGACCACCGGCACCAGCGCCAGCAGCACCGAGATGATGCCGAACCAGGACAGCACGATCACCATGATGTCCGGTCGCGGCCGAATAGCCGATCCGTCCGCCCATCGCCTTCCAGCCGGGATGGCCGATATAGACGGCGTTGATGAAGGGATTGCCCATCAGGCAGCCGATCAGGCTGACGATGCCGTCGGCGGTCAGCACGCGCGTGGTCGGATATTCGTCGCCGGCGGCTTCCGCGCTCTCGACATTGTCCATGGCCTCGACGAGGTCGTAGATGCCGAAGGGAATCGCGGTCACCAGGATGACGCCGAGAAATTCGAAGCCGGAGAAGACGTAGTTCACCGCCGGGATCGGCACCGAGAAGCCGAAATTGGCGAAGGCGTCGCCGATGCCCTTGACGCTGAGGCCGCCGAGCCCGAGGCCGAACAGGTTCGAGCCCCAGCCGATCAGCATGCCGGCCGCGATCGCGACCAGGCCCGCCGGAATGCCGCGCGGATATTTCACGCCGCCGAACCAGCTCACCAGGATGATGGCGAAGCAGATCAGACCGATCTGCGGCGTCATGTACATTTCCAGCGCCGGCCGCATCGCGATGAAGGTGACGGAGACGCCGGCGAGCGTGCCGAGCAGCGCCGCGCGCGGCGTGATCTTGCGGATGTAGGGCGCGACGAAGCCGCCGATCATCAGGATGAAACTCTGGAAGAACACCCAGACCAGGCCCGCCGACCAGCCCTTCATGGGATCGCCGGTCTTCAGGGTGATCGGCAGCATGATCACGAAGGTGACGATGAACATGTGCGGGACGCTGACGCCCGACGGCAGCGCGCAGACGTCGGTACGGCCGGTGCGTTGCGCCAGCCGGTAGGCGAGGAAGGCGTAGTAGAAGGTCGAGAGGCACATCATCAGCCCGAGCGCGGGCAGGATGCGGCCGAACACGAGGCTATCCGGCATCTTCAGCACGAAGCGCAGCAGCCCGGTCAGCACCAGCATGTTGACCAGGATGTTGGTGCCGAATCCGAAGAACGCATTCCAGTCGCCCGGCGTCCACAACACAGGTTTGAAATCCGGATTCGCCGCTGCTCCGCTCGTGCTCATCGTGATGCTCCCGCCTTGAGTTTGCTTGATGTCTCCGTCTGCATGGCCTTCAGTATCGCGGCGGAGTCAGCGACCCAGCCGAAGATGCCGCCCTGGGCCTTGATCATCTTCAGGCCCATCTCGTGAAATTCGGGGAAGTAGGAGGCGCAGCCATCCGAGATGACGACACAGCGGTAGCCGCGGTCGTTGGCCTCGCGCACGGTGGTGTTGACGCAGACTTCGGTGGTCACGCCGCACACCAGCAAATTTTCGATGCCGTATTTCTGCAAGGTCTCGCCGAGCTCGGTGGCGTAGAACGCGCCCTTGCCGGGCTTGTCGATCACGATCTCGCTGTCCAGCGGATAGAGTTCGGGGATGATGTCGTGGCCGGCCTCGCCGCGGATCAGGATGCGGCCCATCGGGCCGGGATCGCCGATGCGCAAAGACGGCGCACCGCGCTCGACCTTGGCGGGCGGCGCATCAGACAGGTCGGGCAGATGGCCCTCGCGGGTATGGATGACCAGCATCCCCGAGGCACGCGCCGCCGCCAGCACCGCGCCGATCGGCTTCACCGCGCGCGCCAATTGACTGACGTCATTGCCGAGCGTCTCGCCGAAGCCGCCGGGCTCCATGAAGTCGCGCTGCATGTCGATGATCAGCAGCGCCGTGGCGGTCCAATCGAGCGCGATCGGCTCCGGCTCGGCGACGATGGCTTTTGAGTTCAGCATGATGCGACGCCCCCGAAATCTTTGTCTCAACGAAGCAAGCGCCATGCCATTGTGTACAATGCGGGCGTGCGCAACGCGTGCGACGAATCCCGCATGTTTTCAGCGACTTGAAGTTTGGAGCTGCGGCTGATTATTCGTTGAGCGGCCGTGGCGACGGGCATCCTTGCTCAAATCTTGAGCGCGCCGGCCAGCCGCGATTTCAAGTCACGGCTTTGCCGCATCGAAATTCAGGCGCCAGATTTATTCCGGGTGAACCGCGGTCACGCCCACACGCCGATCCAGAGACTATGACCCGATACTCCATCGATCTGCGTTCCGCCCTGGCTGGGATAGATATCGACAGGCCCCGGATTCAACGTGGTCGTGAGCGTGAGCTTGTTGCCGTCGATCTGGTATTTCGCGGCATTGTCGGCCGTCCCGTTCAGCGTCAGCTTGCATGTCCCGGAGGAGTTGGACTGAGCCGTGAGGGGCTGAATGGAAATCGTGAATGTGCCGCTTTGTCCGAATGCGTTGTACGATCCCGAGAATGTCGCCTGACCGGCAGTGAGGGTCGTGAAGGTGCCGGATCCAACCGAAAAGACACCCACATAGATGCTCAACGTGCCGGAGTGGCCTCCAAAAAATTGCGTCAGTACGATCGCCATGGATAGCTCCTGAAATATGTCTTTTGCGATATGCAGTCTCTGGCAGCGAAAATGTCTTGCCAGCTGTCACGCTCTCGCCCTTAAGGTGAGCGTCTTATGATTGCAATCCTGCGTAAATCCAGCGCCGATTGTCAATGGGACAGAACGACACCGGCGCAATCAACTGCGGGCCGATCCCTCGAAGCGACGAATTTCCTCCATAGCCGCTATGCCTTAGCGGGCTGTCCGGGTCTTCGATATTGACTTTGACGGCCCATGGTTTTCACTGCCTGCGCGCCGCCGATCTGCTGGGTGATTTGCGCCCGCGCAGCCCGCAAGAAGACGTCTGGGAGCAAGCAAGATGACGCTGATGCAGGTCGGGCTCGACGACAAATACCGCTTTGAAGCCAAGCGCATCTACCTCTCCGGCGTGCAGGCGCTGGTGCGGCTGCCGATGCTGCAGCGCGAGCGCGACCGCGCGGCGGGACTGACCACCGGCGGTTTCATCTCCGGCTATCGCGGCTCGCCGCTCGGCATGTACGACCACACGCTGTGGCGCGCGAAGTCCTTCCTCAAAGAGCACGACATCGCCTTCGTGCCCGGCCTGAACGAGGACCTCGCCGCGACCGCGGTGTGGGGCAGCCAGCAGGTCGGCCTGTTCCCGGGCGCCAAGGTCGATGGCGTGTTCGGCATCTGGTACGGCAAGGGCCCCGGCGTCGACCGCTCGACCGATGCGCTCAAGCACGCCAACTCGGCCGGCTCCTCGCGCAATGGCGGCGTGCTGGCGCTCGCCGGCGACGATCACGGCTGCCAGTCCTCGACACTGGCGCATCAGAGCGAGCAGGTGTTCGCCGCCGCGCTGATGCCGGTGATCAATCCCTCGACCTTGCAGGAATATCTCGACCTCGGCCTCTACGGCTTTGCGCTGTCGCGTTTTTCCGGCTGCTGGGTCGGCTTCAAGGCGATCGGCGAAACCGTGGAAAGCTCCGCCTCGATCTATGCCGATCCGGATCGCGTCAAGATCGTGTTGCCGACCGATTTCGAGATGCCGCCGGGCGGGCTCAACATCCGCTGGCCCGATCCGCCGCTGGAGGCCGAGAAGCGGCTGTTCGGCCTGAAGATGGAAGCGGTGAAGGCCTTCGCGCGCGCCAACCAGCTCGACAGGATCGTGCTCGACGGCAAGCCGGCGCGGCTCGGCATCATCACGACCGGCAAGGCCTATCTCGATCTCAAGCAGGCGATGGCCGATCTGGGGATCAGCGACCGCGACGCCGAGGCGCTGGGCCTTCGCATCTACAAGGTGGCGATGACCTGGCCGCTGGAAGAGCAAGGCGCCGAAGCGTTTCGCCGAAGGCCTGCAGGACGTGCTCGTCATCGAGGAGAAGCGCGGCTTCATCGAAGACCAGCTGATGCGCATCCTCTACAATGTCGACGCCTGGAGCCGGCCGTCCGTGGTCGGCAAGCGCGACGAGAACGGCGCGATCGCTTTTGCCGAGCGAAGGCGAACTCAACCCGACCATCGTTGCCTCGGCGCTGGTCGCGCGGCTGCGCCGGCTCGGCCATCAGAGCCCGCTGCTCGAACAGCGCCTCGCGCGGCTCGAGGCCTTCGACCAGCCCGCCACCGGCCACGCGCCGATCACGATCGCGCGGACGCCGTTCTTCTGCTCGGGCTGCCCGCACAACACCTCGACCAAGATTGCCCGAGGGCAGCCGCGCCATGGCCGGCATCGGCTGTCACGGCATGGCGCTGTCGATCCCGTCGCGGCGCACCGCGACCATTACCCATATGGGCGGCGAAGGCGCGAACTGGATCGGCCAGGCGCCCTTCACCAACGAGCAGCACATCTTCCAGAATCTCGGCGACGGCACCTACACCCATTCCGGCCTGCTGGCGCTGCGCGCGGCAGGAGCAAGCGGCGTCAACATCACCTACAAGATCCTCTACAACGACGCGGTCGCGATGACCGGCGGCCAGCCCGCCGAAGGCAGCTTCACCGTCGCGCAGATCGCGCATCAGGTCTGGGCCGAAGGCACCAAGCGGCTCGTGATCGTCTCCGACGATCCCGACAAGTATCCCGCGAACTACTTCCCGCCAGGCGCGACCGTGCATCACCGCCGCGACATGGACGCGCTGCAGAAGGAGCTGCGCGAGATCAAGGGCCTCACCGTCCTGATCTACGACCAGACCTGCGCCGCCGAGAAGCGCCGCCGCCGCAAGCGCGGGCTCTATCCCGATCCGCCCAAGCGCGTGTTCATCAACGATCTCGTCTGCGAAGGCTGCGGCGACTGCTCGCAGACCTCGAACTGCGTCTCGGTGCAGCCGCTCGACACCGAGTTCGGCCGCAAGCGCCAGATCGACCAGTCGAACTGCAACAAGGACTATTCCTGCGTCGAAGGTTTCTGCCCGAGCTTCGTCACCGTGCATGGCGGCGCGCTGAAGCGGCTGAAGAACTCGGCGGTGGATTCCGGCCAATTGTTCGCCGATTTGCCGCTGCCCGCCGCGCCCGCGCGCTGGACAAGCCCTACGGCATCCTCGTCACCGGCATCGGCGGCACCGGCGTCATCACCGTCGGCGCGCTGCTCGGCATGGCCGCCCATGTCGACGGCAAGGGCTGCTCGGCGCTCGACTTCACCGGGCTGTCGCAGAAGAACGGCGCGGTCATGAGCCATGTCCGCATCGCCGCGACGCCGCGAAGAACTCTCGACCGTGCGCATCGCCAATGGCGGCGCCGATCTGATCCTCGGCTGCGACATGGTGGTGTCGGCCGGGTCCGACCGCGCTCGTCGCGCGTCGACCGCGGCGTCACAAGAGCGTTCGTCAACGCCGACATGCAGCCGACCGCGAGCTTCGTGCAAAATCCCGACATCGACTTCGAGATCGGCGCGATGCAGACCGCGCTGCGCGACGCCATCGGCGAGCGCAATCTGGAGATCATCGACGCCACCGGCATCGCCGCCACCTTGATGGGCGACAGCATCGCGACCAATCCGTTCATGCTCGGCTTCGCCTTCCAGAAGGGCACGATCCCGCTGTCGCTGGAAGCGCTGCTGCGCGCCATCGAGATCAACGGCGCCGCGATCGAGATGAACAAGCAGGCCTTCACCTGGGGCCGGCTCGCCGCGCACGACATGTCGCGCGTGAAGAGCGTGATCCAGTTCAAGAGCCGCGCCGGCGCGCCGAGCGAAATCGCTGGACGAGCAGATCGCGCTTCGTGCGGACTTCCTGACCGAGCTATCAGGACAAGGCCTATGCCGATCGCTATCTCGCCGCGGTCGACAAGAGTGCGCAAGGCGGAAGCCGCGGCTGCGCCTGCTTCGACCGAGCTGACCGAAGCGGTCGCGAAGAACCTGTTCAAGCTGATGGCCTACAAGGACGAGTACGAGGTCGCCCGGCTCTATACCGACGGCAGCTTTGCGAAGAAGCTGTCGGACAAGTTCGACGGCGACTATCAGATCAAGTTCTACCTGGCGCCGCCGATCTTCGCCAAGCGCGATCGCAGCGGCCGGCTGATGAAGAAGGAATATGGCGGCTGGATGCTGGGCGCGTTCAAGCTGCTGGCGAAGCTGAAAGGACTGCGCGGCACGTCGTTCGATCCGTTCGGCCGCACGGCAGAGCGGAAGATGGAGCGCCGGCTGGTCGAGGATTATTTTGCGATGATCGACAAGCGCATCGCGGGCCTGAAGCCGGCGCAGATTCCGCTGCTCGCGAAGCTCGCGCGGCTGCCGGAGACGATCCGCGGCTACGGCCACATCAAGGACGAGAATGTGAAGAAGGCCGCCGCCGAAAAGGCGCGGCTGGAGGCCGATCTCGAGAACAGCCGGTTCGCGGCGGCGGCGGAGTGATTCTCGTCATTGCGAGGAGCGAAGCGACGAAGCAATCCAGTGCTTTGCTTCGGCATGCATGGATTGCTTCGCTTCGCTCGCAATGACGACTTACCGCCCCGCCTTCTTCCGCTCCACCGGATGGATGTCGATTTCGCGCAACCGCCCGAGCCGCAGCACGTCCATCGCCAGCGTTCGCCCGATGCGATCCCTGTCGAGCACGCGGATCAGATCGTCGACACCGTTGATATCGACGCCATCGAGCCGGATCACGACATCGCCCGGCAACAGGCCCGCCTGCGCCGCCGGTCCATCCGGCTCGATCTGGGTCAAGCAGCGCGCCCATCGTGTTCTCGACGCCGGCCAGCACCGCATGCCGCCGCGGCACCGGCGCGGTCTGGCCGCCGACGCCGATGAAGGCGCGGCGGACATAGCCGTGGCGGATGATCTCCGACAGCACGAACTGCGCGGTGTTGCTGGCGACCGCAAAGCAGATGCCCTGCGCGCCCTGGATGATCGCGGTATTGACGCCGATCACCTCGGCGTTCGACGACACCAGCGCGCCGCCGGAATTGCCGGGGTTGAGCGCGGCATCGGTCTGGATCACGTCCTCGATGGTGCGTCCCGAGACCGAGCGGATCGAGCGGCCCAGCGCCGACACCACGCCCGCGGTCACCGTCGATTCGAACCCGAGCGGATTGCCGATCGCGACCACGAGCTGGCCGCGGCGCAATGTCTTGGAATCGCCGAGCCTGGCATGGCGCAGGTCGCGCGCGCCGTCGGCGCGCAGCAGCGCGAGATCGGTGTCGGGATCGACGCCGAGCACATGCGCGTCCGTGTCGAAACCCTCGATATCGCGCAGGCGGATTTCCTTGGCCGAGCCGACCACATGGCTGTTGGTCAGCACCAGCCCATCCGGCGAAATCACGATGCCGGAGCCGAGCCCGCCGCGCTGGCGCGCATTGCGCAGTTTCGGCCCGGTCTCGACGCGCACCACGGCAGGACCGACGCGCTCGGTCACGCCGATCACGGCATTGGAATAGGCATCGAGCAGGGTTTGGTCGTTGTCAGGGGTGGGTTCGGCCGGCGCGGCCGACAGGGCGGCGGCATCGAGTAGAGGTAAAATCCAACATGGCGAAATTCCTTTGGCCATGTCAGATGGTGATCGAAATGGAGGCCTCGCAAGCCCGTTGGAATCGTAGCCCGGGTGAGCGCAGCGACACCCGGGAATCCCGCATGTCGCTCCGCTCATGCGGGCTACGTTGCTACGCCCGCCGCAAGCTGCCTCCCCGCGCCCTGCACCGGATCGAGGATCGACCAGTCGCCGTCGGGCAGCACATGCCCTTTCGGAAACGGCGCGCGCAATTCGATGCCGAGCGAGCGCAGCACGCGGTCGTCGCGGTAGTAGCATTGCAGGATGACGCGGGCGAGCACGGCGGCGGGCGCGCCGCCGCTGGCGCGGAATTCCTGCACGACAGCCTCGCGCCTGGCTTCATCGAGCGCCGCCAGCGGTTTTCCCGCAAGCTTTGCGATGTGATCGAGCGCCGCTGACACCATTTTGGTGTCGCGGCCGAGCGTCGCGAGGATGTCGCCCTGGATCGCGGCGTCGTCGGCGCCCGGCACTTTGTATTCGTCGCTTTCCGGGATCATCATGCCCGGAGATCACGCGCAGATCGTCGCGCTGGGCGGAGGTGAGAGACTTTTCGACAATCATTTTGAGTCCTCAATCGAAGAGATTGGCGAGGCGGCTCTTCATCTGGTCGGCGACGTAGAGCGCGATGGCCTGGATGGTGGAGGTCGGGTTGACGCCGCCGGAGGTGACGAACACGCTGCCGTCGACGATGAAGAGGTTCTTCACGTCGTGCGAGCGGCCCCATTCGTTGACGACGGAGCGTTCGGGGTCGGTCCCCATCCGCGCGGTGCCGAGCAGATGCCAGCCGCCATAGGGAATCGGCGAATTGGTGCAGATGTCGGTCGCGCCGGCGGCCTCGAGAAATTCGCGGCCGCGCGCCAGCGCATGATCCATCATCGCCTGCGAGTTCGCGCTGAGGCGATAGTCGATCTTCGGCGCCGGAATGCCGTGGCCGTCCTTCAGCACGGGATCGAGCGTGACGCGGTTGTGCTCTTCCGGCAGATCCTCGCAGATCGCGGAGAAATGCATGCGATGGCCGTTCAGCTTGCGGAACACGCGGTGATGATCCTTGCCCCAGGGCAGGATGCCCTTCTGCTCGCTGGCGACCGCCTCGAACACCGGACCCGCGCCGCGGCCGAACTGGACGCCAAAGCCGCGCACGAAGCCGCGCGACAGATCCGTGTCATACCACTCCTTGCTCCACAGGCAGGTCGGCGGCGCGCGATTGCTAGTCGGTCGGCTCCTTCACGAAGCCGTAGATCTGCGCATAGGGATGGAACATCAGGTTCTTGCCGACGAGGCCGGACGAGTTGGCAAGGCCGTTCGGAAATTTGCCGGAGACCGAGTTGAGCAGCAGCCGCGGCGTGCCGACGCCGTTGCAGGCGACGATGACGACTTCGGCGGCCTGGAACTGTTCCTTGCCGTCCTGGTCGTAATAGATCACGCCCGAGGCCATGCCGTCCTCGTTGACGGTGATCTCGCGCACGCGGCAATGCGTGCGCAGTTCGACGCCGGCGCGGATCGCTTGCGGCCAATAGGTGATGTCGGTCGAGGCTTTCGCGCCTTGCGCGCAGGCCGGCGTGCAATGGCCGAGATTGATGCAGCGCGCCCTGCCCTCGTAATCGGTGGTCGCGACCGTCGTGTCCGACGGCCACCAGTGCCAGCCGAGCTTGTTCATGGCCTTGCCGATCAGCGGTCCTGACAGGCCAAGCGGCTGCGGCGGCATCGGCGGATGGGTCAGCGGCGAGCGCGGATCGCCCGACAGACCGGAGACGCCCATGATGCGGTCGTTCTCCTCGAAGAACGGCGTCAAGCGGGTCGTAGTCGATCGGCCAGTCGTCGGCGACGCCGTCGAGCGTCTTCACCCTGAAATCGGAGGGATGCAGCCGCGGCCAATGCGCGGTGTACATGATGGTCGAGCCGCCGACGGCGTTGAAGTTCACGACCTTGATCGGCGAGTTGTCGTCGTTGATCGGATAGTCCTCCGCGCGGCCGCGGATGTTCGGGCTGGTCGCCCACTCGCCGTAGAATTTCGCTTCCCAGTCGCGGCCCGTGCTCGGATATTCCGATTGCTTCATCCAGCCGCCCTGGTCGAGGCAGAGGATGTGCATTTTGGTTTCGGCCAGCGACCATGCGACCGCGGCGCCGGATGCGCCCGAGCCGATGATGAGGACGTCTACGGGTTTGTTCATTCTTGTTCCTCTATGAGACAATTCGTACCGGCAGCGAGCGGATGCCGCGGATGAAATTCGAATAGAGCCGCTTCACCGGCCCCGCGATCTCGAACCGCAGATCGCGCGCCAAAATCTCCTCGAACAAAATCCGCAACTGCTGCTCGGCGAGCCGGTCGCCGACGCAGCGATGGATGCCGGCGCCAAAGGCCAGATGCTGCCGCGGCCTGGCGCGATCGACGATGAAGTCGTCCGCGCGCTCGATCTTGTCATCGTCGCGGTTGCCCGAGATGTACCACATCACGACCTTGTCGCCCTTGGCGATCCTGCGGCCGCAAAGCTCGGTGTCGCGCCGCGCGGTGCGGCGCATGTGCAGCACCGGCGTCTGCCAGCGGATGATCTCGGAGACGAGGTTCGGGATCAGCTCGCGCCGCGCCGCACCAGCTCGAACTGTTCCGGGTTTTCGCACAGCGCCAACAAGCCGCCGCTCATCGAATTGCGCGTGGTGTCGTTGCCGCCGACGATCAGCAGCCCGACATTGCCGGCGAACTCGCGTAGCTCCATGTTCCGCGTCGCGTCCGAATGCGCCATCATCGAGATCAGGTCGAAGGTGGGCGGCGCGCCGATCCGCGCATTCCACAATCTGCGGAAATACGCGCCCATCTGCATCAGTTCGGCGGTGCGCTCGTCCTCCGAATGCACGACCGCGTCGGGCGAATTGACGTTGGCGATCGCCACATCCGACCACCAGGTCAGCTTCATCCGGTCTTCCCAGGGGAAGTCGAACAGGGTCGCCAGCATCATGTTGGTGAGATCGATCGAGACGCGCTCGGCCCAGTCGAACACCTCGCCGTGCGGCAGGGAGTCCAGCACAGCGCAGGTGCGCTCGCGGATCAGTTTGTCGAAATTCGCAAGGTTCGACGGCGCCACGATCGGCGCAACGGTTTTCCGCTGCGCGGTATGACCGGGCGGGTCCATGCGGATGAAATTCGGCCGTTCCTGACCCTTGGGCTGGTCGGCGACCTGGATTCCGCCAAGCTCCGAGGCCGACGAATAGGTCTCGTGGTCGAGCTCGACGGCAAAGATGTCGTCGTAGCGCGTCACCGACCAATAGGGACCGTAGGGCGAGGCCTCGCAATAATGCACGGGATCGTCGCGGCGCAGCTGCGCGAACAGCGGCCGCCAGCTGTCGTCTTGATACAGCCGGGGATCGCTGACGTCGATCGATCCGAGCTGCCGCTGCGCCTGGGCCATCGTTCCGCTCCCGCCGTCGCCGCTTTTCGGGCACTTGGCGGCTGCGACGATAGAGCGGGAGACGGCCGCCAGTCAAAGGCCGCGGGAACGCAACCCAGCCGACGCCGCGCGCATGGATGCGGGGTTTGTTCAGCCGCGCAAGAGGGGGTAACTTTGGGCAAAATACCGCTTCGGGAGCAAACGTGACGGCATCACCGCCCAGCCCAAATTCAGGCCTCGATTTCGACGCCATCATCATCGGCGCCGGGCTGTCGGGCATGTACCAGCTCTATCGCTTGCGCGAACTGGGCTTGCGCGTGCGCGTGTTCGAGGCCGGCACCGAGGTCGGCGGCACCTGGTACTGGAACCGCTATCCCGGCGCACGCTTCGATTCCGAGAGTTATTCCTACGGCTACTCTTTCTCGAAGGAATTGCTCGCGGAATGGGAATGGTCGGAGCATTTCGCCGGCCAGCCCGAAACGCTGCGCTACTGCAAACATGTCGCCGACAAGTTCGACCTGCGCCGCGACATCCAGTTCTCGAGCCGCGTCACCGCGGCGGTCTATGACGAGCCGACGCGGAGCTGGGGCGTTGCGCTGGAAGACGGCGGCCGCTTCTCGGCGCGCTTCCTGATCACGGCGATCGGTCCGCTGTCGACACCGACCCTGCCGCGCATCGAGGGCCGCGACAGCTTCGAGGGACGTTCCTTCCACACCGCGCGCTGGCCGAAGGAGCCGGTCGACTTCAAGGGCAAGCGCGTCGCCGTGATCGGCACCGGCGCCACCGGGGTGCAGACCATCCAGACCATCGCCGGCGAGGTCGGCCATCTCACCGTGTTCCAGCGCACGCCGAACTGGTGCGCGCCGCTGCACAACGGCAAGATCGACGCGGAGACGCAAGCCGGCGATCAAGGCCGGATACCCTGCGATGTTCGCGCGCTGCCAGGAGACCTTCGCCTGCTTCCTGCACACGCCCGACCCGCGCGGCGCGTTCGAGGTCACGCGACGAGGAGCGCGAGGCGTTCTACGAAAAACTCTATGGCGAGCGCGGCTTCGGCATCTGGCAGGGCAATTTCAGGGACATCCTGATCGACCGAAATGCGAATGCGACCATCAGCGATTTCGTCGCACGCAAAATCCGCCAGCGCGTCAAGGATCAGAAAGTCGCGGAAAAGCTGATCCCGAAAAATCACGGCTTTGGCACGCGGCGGCTGCCGCTCGAGACCTTCTATTACGAGGTCTATAACCGCGACAATGTCGAGCTGGTCGACATCACGGAGACGCCGATCGAGCGCATCACGCCTGCGGGCATCAAGACCAGCGCGAAGGAATACGCCTTCGACATCATCATCTTCGCCACCGGCTTCGACGCCATCACCGGCTCCTTCGACAGGATCGATTTCCACGGGCTTGGCGGCGTGCTGCTCAAGGACAAATGGAAGTCGGGACCCGAGACCTATCTCGGGCTCATGGTGCACCAGTTCCCCAACATGCTGATGCTGATGGGCCCGCACACCGCGCTCGGCAACATCCCGCGCAGCATCGAATACAGCGTCGACTGGACCACCGGCCTGATCCGCTTCGCGCAGGAAAAGGGGCTGACCCGCCTGGAGGCGACCGAAGCCGGCGTCGCCAGCCTGGACCGACCACGTCAAGGCGCTCGGCGTCGGGCTGTTGTCGAACGAGGTCGAATTCCTGGATGACCGGCATCAACCGCAATGTCGAGGGCAAGACCAGGCGCATCGTCGCCCGCTACACCGGCAGCGCGCCGGCCTACCGCGCCCGCTGCGACGAGGTTGCGGCGCGAGGCTACGACGAACTGCGGCTGGGCTAGCGGCCGCGTGCGGATATGCTAGGACAAAGCATTGCTGCCGTTTGCGGGACGTCATGTCTTTCCGAAGCGCCCTTCTGCCGTTGATCGCGGGCTGCCTGCTGCTCGCCTCGCCTGCGCGCGCGGCCGAAGCGATCGTGCACGACGGCAATACCATCCAGCTCGGCGACATCACCTATCGGCTCGAGGGCACCGATGCGCCCGAGCTCGACCAGACCTGCATCGATCAGGGAGCCGATCCCTGGACCTGCGGGATCGACGCCCGCGACGCACTGGTCAGGATCATCGGCGGCCGCACTGTCCGCTGCGACGATCTCGGCCCCGACAAGGTCACCAGGAAGCGGCATATCGGGATGTGCCGGATCGAGGGCGAGACCGCGAGCCTGAACCAGCTGCTGGTGCGCTCCGGC
The DNA here is from genome assembly GCA_963732085.1 of uncultured Alphaproteobacteria bacterium. Classification (GTDB taxonomy): domain Bacteria; phylum Pseudomonadota; class Alphaproteobacteria; order Rhizobiales; family Xanthobacteraceae; genus Bradyrhizobium. Next base: position 417,314 of record CAVSYJ010000010.1, read on the forward strand.
TTCGCGCTCGACTACGAGCCATCGGCCAAGGGCCGCTTTTTGCAGGACGAGGCGAACGCGCGCGACGCCAGGCACGGGCTGTGGAGCGGCTGCTTCGTCGCGCCGGAGGAGTTCCGGTTGGGCAACAAGGATGGCGCGCTGCGCGGCAGCGCCTGCCGCACCGACCGCGACCGGCAAATCCGCGACGCGCTGTTTCCCGACGACCTCGCGCAGCCGCCCTCCTGCAACATCAAGGGCAAGTTCGCGGTGCGCGCGCGCGTCACCGGCAATCTCGGCGTCTATCATCTGCAGGGTTGCCCCAGCTATGCCGGGACCACCGAGCCGGACCGCTGGTTCTGCACCGAGGACGACGCGCTCGCCGCCGGCTTCCGCCGCGCGTTCAATTGCCGACCGAAGGCGGTGGCGAAGTAAGGTCGATTTCTCTCCGCGCACTCCTCCTCCCCTCTCCCCTTGTGGAGAGGGTGGCGAAATCGAGCGAAGCGAGATTGAGCCGGGAGAGGGGTATTTCTTGCTCACCCCTCTCCCGCCCTCGTTGCTTCGCAACTCGGGCACCCTCTCCCACAAGGGGAGAGGGTAGACCTCCGATGCGGCTCCAGACAAATCCAATCGAACCAGTACTACCGCTGCATCTGCATCAGCTGGTCCATCGGCATCATGTTGCTGGTTGAGGTGCGACATGATCCACAGCGAGCCGCCGATCACCAGGAACACGATCAGCAAGCCGAACGCCAGCGCGAGCACGTTGTTGGTGTTGTCGGCGCCGGTGGTGATGTGCAGGAAGAACACCAGATGCACGCCCATCTGCGCGATCGCCAGCACGATGATGGCGACGGGAATCGACGGCTGCCAGACGAGATCGGTGCCCGCGATGAAGAACGACGTCGCGGTGAGCAGGATCGCGAGCCCAAGACCGACGACATAGCCGAGCACGCGCAGGCGGACGCTGGTTTGCTCCTCGTCGCCGGGGGCCAGATCGGGTTGATGCAGATCGACGCTCGCTCATGCCGCACTCCCGAGCAGATAGACCACCGAAAACACCGCGACCCAGATGATGTCCAGCGCATGCCAGAACAGCGCGAAGCAGAGGAAGCGGCGCATGATGTCGGCGCGGAATCCCTTGGCGAACACCTGCGCCATCATGGTGAGCAGCCACAATATGCCGGCCGAGACATGGCCGCCATGGCATCCGACCAGCGTAAAGAAGGCGGACAGGAACGCGCTCCGCGACGGCCCCGCTCCACGCGCGACCAGATCGGCGAACTCGTGGAATTCGATCCACAGGAACGCCAGGCCGAAAACGCAGGTCACGGCCATCGCGACCTGGAACCAGAAATAATTGCGCTCCTCGGCGGCGATGCTCGCCATGCCGCAAGTGAAGCTCGACAGCAAGAGGCAGGCGGTCTCGACGGCCACGCTCTTGAGGTTGAACAGCTGCGCTCCCGATGGTCCGCCCGCGGTCTGCCCCAACAGCACGGCATAGGCCGCGAAGAAGCAGGAGAACATCACCATGTCGGAGAGGATGAAGATCCAGAAGCCGAAGCCGGTGACGATCCGCTTCGGCGCCGGCCCCTCATGCGTGACCTTGGCGAGCACGCCGAGATGTTGCGGGTCGTCGTGGGCAATCGCCATCGTCATCACGCGCCTCCCGCGGCAGTCACAAGGTTGCGCCGCGCGGCAAGATTGGCGCGGTCGAGGCGCGCGACCTCGTCGGCAGGGATCTCGTATTCGTCATGGTCGCGCCAGGCGAACACCACGAAGGTCGCGTACGCGCCGATGAGGCCCAGGATCACCAGCCACCAGATGTGCCAGATCATGGCAAAGCCGACGAAGGTGGCGAAGAATGCGCAGATAAAGCCGGTCGGCGAGTTGCGCGGCATCTCGATCGGCTTGTAGTCCGGCTCCTTCGCGCCTTCCTCGCGGACACGCCGCTTCATCGCCCAATAGGCGTCTTCCCCGGTCACGTCGGGCATGAAGGCAAAATTGAACACCGGCGGCGGCGAGGCCGTGGCCCATTCCAGCGAGCGGCCGTCCCAGGGATCGCCGGTGAGGTCGCGCAGGCTTTCGCGATCCCGGATGCTGGTGGCAAGCTGGAGGACTTGGCAGATGATGCCGGCGAGGATGATGACCGCCCCCACGCTTGCGATGTGCAGCCAGGGTGTCCACGCCGCGACGTCGTAATGCTGCATGCGCCGGGTCATGCCGAGGAAGCCGACGGCATAGAGCGGGAAGAAAGCGACATAGAAGCCGACCAGCCAGAGCCAGAACGCGGCAATGCCGTAGCCCTCATGCAGGCGGAAGCCGAACGCCTTCGGGAACCAGTAGGTGTAGCCCGCAAACAGCCCGAACAGCACGCCGCCGATGATGACGTTGTGGAAGTGGGCGACCAGGAAGAGAGAGTTGTGCAGCAGGAAATCGGCGGGCGGCACCGCGACCAGCACGCCGGTCAGGCCGCCGATGATGAAGGTCACCATGAAACCGATCGACCACAGCATCGGGGTGGTGAAGCGGATGCGGCCGCCGAACATCGTGAACAGCCAGTTGTAGATCTTCACGCCGGTCGGCACCGCGATGATCATGCTGGCGATGCCGAAGATGGCGTTGACGTCGGGGCCGGCGCCCATGGTGAAGAAGTGGTGCAGCCACACCGTGAAGGAAATGATGCAGATCGCCATGGTGGCGAGCACCATGGAGCGGTAGCCGAACAACGGCTTGCCGGAGAAGGTCGAGACCACTTCGGAGAAGATGCCGAACGCCGGCAGAATCAGGATGTAGACCTCCGGATGACCCCATGCCCAGATCAGGTTCATGAACATCATCACGTTGCCGCCGGCCTCGTTGGTGAAGAAATGGAAGCCGAGATAGCGGTCGAGGATCAGCATCGCCAGGGTCGCGGTCAGGATCGGAAACGCGGCGATGATCAGCAGGTTCGAGGCGAGCGCGGTCCAGCAGAATATCGGCATCCGCATATAGGTCATGCCGCGGGTGCGGATCTTCAGAATCGTCACGACCAGGTTGATGCCGGCCACCAGCGTGCCGATGCCGGAGATTTCCAGCGACCACGTGTAGTAATCGACGCCGACGCCGGGCGAATAGGTCAGCTCCGACAGCGGCGGATAAGGCAGCCAGCCGGTGCGCGCGAACTCGCCGACCACCAGCGAGATGTTGACCAGCAGCGCGCCGGTCGCGGTCAACCAGAAGCCGACCGAATTGAGCGTGGGGAACGCCACGTCGCGCACCCCGAGCTGCAAGGGCACGACGAGGTTCATCAGCCCGATCACGAACGGCATGGCCACGAAGAAGATCATGATGGTGCCGTGCGCCGAGAAGATCTGGTTATAGTGCTCGGGCGGCAGGAAGCCGTTCGACTGGAAGGCGAGCGCCTGCTGCGCGCGCATCATGATGGCGTCGGCAAAGCCGCGCAGCAGCATCACGCTGGCGAGCAACGAATACATCACGCCGATGCGTTTGTGGTCGACGCTGGTGATCCATTCGTTCCAGAGATAGGGCATGTGGCCCTTCAGCACCACCCAGGCCAGGACGGCCAGGATCACCAGGATCACCACTGCGCCGGTGGCGAGCGGGATCGGCTGATCGAAGGGGACGACTGACCAGCTGAGCTTACCGAGCATTGCCGGCTCCGATGTTGGCCGCTTCCTGCGGACCCGGTCCGGGCGGAAGCTTCTGGGTCGCGATGTCGTGGAACAGCAAGGGCTCGTCGAGCCGGAAGGCCGGCTTGTCCTTCGGCACCGACTGCTTCAGCAGGTCCTTCTTGTAGACGTCGGCATTCAGCACATTGTTGCTGCGCACGGTGTTGGACGCAAAGCTGTCAAAATCCGTCTGCGAGACGACATGCACGTCGAACATCATGTCGGGAAAGCCGTCGCCGGAGAAATGCGCTGCGAGGCCCTGATAGTCGCCGACCGTATCGGCGCGCAGTTCGAGCCGCGTCACCATGCCGTTCATGGTGTAGATCATGCTGCCGAGTTGCGGAATGAAGAATACGTTCATCACGCTGCCCGAGGTCAGCCGCAAATGCAGGGGCGCACCGACCGGCACGGTCAGCGTGTTGACGGTCGCCACGCGCTGGTCCGGATAGATGAACAGCCATTTCCAGTCGAGCGACACCACCTCGATGGTAACGCCCTGCCCGGTGCCGGCCACGGGCCTGGCGGGATCGAGCTGGTGCGAGCCGATCCAGGCGACGCCGCCGAGCAGGATGATGGTCAGCGTCGGGATCGACCACAACACGAGTTCGAGCCGTCCGGAATATTCCCAGTCGGGCCAGTAGAAGGCTTTGGTATTGGAGGCGCGGAAATACCAGGCGAATGCGAAGATCGCGATGATGGTCGGCACCACGATCGCCAGCATGATCGCGACCGAGTCGATCAGGATCATCTTGTCGGCGGCGGCGACCGGCCCTTGCGGATCGAGGATGTTCATCGGCACTGGCTTCCGACTTCGCGCTTGTCACCCAGAACCTAGCGCCATCCCGCGTCGATCACAATGTGCGGCCGGGTGACATATTCGTCCCAAACATTCCGAAATCGCACGATCTTGTCCTAATCAGCATCGCGCCGAAAACTCTCCATATGTGCGCGATCGGCCGGCGGCAGCCGCTCCGTCCATTTGGGTTCGTCTCCGGGCTCGGGCAATACGTTGCCGAACTCCACCATCTGCCGCGGGATCAGGTCGGTGATGTAAATCCAGACGTGGTTTGGCGGCAGGCCGGCTGCGCCAGCGACGGCGGTGAGCATCTGCATGATCAGCGCATCCTTGCTCTCTTTGGTCCGTCCGGCCCGGATCTGCCCGTTCACGAACAGCTGCTGACCGTGCAGCGGCTGGCCGCCGACGAAATATTTGCCCGGCGCCACCTCGTTGAAAATCACTTGAGCAAAATAGGTCGGCGCGCCCGTGGTCTCGCTATGCACTCGCGTGATCTCGCGCGCGATCGCGGCGCGCTTCTCGTTGGTGAGGCAGCCTTCCGGCGTGGTGACGGTGTATGTCGGCATTATTTTCTCCGTCAATCGAACCTGAAATTCCAGCCGATCCAGGCGCAGAGGCCGCGGCCCATCACGTCTTCGAGGTCTTTCCCCTTCAACCAGGGCAACTCCTCGGTGAAGAAGGTCACGCATTGCCGGTAGCTGCAGGGCATGCGCGTGATGTCGGTGCCCCAGAAGAAGCGCTTCGGGCCGTAGGCGTCGTAGATGCGATGCAGCCCGTCCTGGATATTCCTGAACGGATACCCTTGCGTCGAATAATGCGGCGCGCCGGTCGCCTTGATCGCGACGTTCGGAAGTTTCGCCATCGCCACCAGCTCGTCGAGATGGATGAAGGCCTCAGCGTCGCGGCCGTGGCGATTGAGCCCGCAATGATCGACGATCATCTTCAGCCGCGGATGGCGCTCGGCGATCTCGCGGAATTTCTTCAGGAACAGCCCGCCCATCATCGCGATCGGCAGGCCCTCCTGCTCGGCCGCCGGCCACAGCCAGTCCAGCGAGCCGTCGTAGAGCCATTTCTGGTGCTCTTCCGACAGCAGCGGCCAGCGCAGGCCCATCATGCCCGGCTGGTTGCGCCAGCCATGGATCAGCTTGCGATTATCGGGGTTCTGCAGCGGAAAATTGCCCATGATGGCAAAGCGGCCGGGGTGTTTCTTCACCGCCTCGATCGCGACCGCATTCGCGTTGGGGTCCCAGCCCGCCGGCGGATGGATCAGTGCGGCGTCGACGCCAGCCTCGTCCATCTCCCTCAAGACCTCTTCGGCGGTGAATGTCTCGACCTTGCGGTGCAAGCCCGAGGTCGGCACCACCGTCTGCGACCAGATATGCACCTGCGCGTCGATGATCTGTCATGGCCGCCTCCCGGAAGTTTGTTCTGGTTACGCCGATCATGCATGAATGGACCGCGCATCGGCAACTTCAAAACGGCCCGCAGAACTGCTAACCGTTTCGTTTCCTCGATTTCGGGAGCAGACCATGGACAACCGCAGCGACATCTGGCGTGGCGTGGACGCGATCAAGCCGCGTTTCACCGCGCTCGCCGACCGGGTCTGGGGCATGCCCGAGGTCTGCTACACCGAGGCGCGCTCGTCGGCCGAGCATCTGGCCGAGCTGCGCCATCAGGGGTTTCGCATCACCGAGCAGGTCGCCGGCATTCCGACCGCCATGATGGGCGAATGGGGCGAAGGCGGACCTGTCATCGCCTTCCTCGGCGAATACGATGCGCTGCCCGGCCTCAGCCAGGAGGCCGGGATCGCCGAGCCGCGCCCGATCGAAGCGAACGGCCACGGCCATGGCTGCGGCCATAATCTGCTCGGCTCGGCTGCGCTGCTTGCGGCCACTGCGGTCAAGGATTGGCTGGCCACGCATAAAGTGCCCGGCCGCGTACGGTATTACGGCTGTCCGGCCGAGGAAGGCGGCGCGGCGAAAACCTTCATGGTGCGCTCCGGCGCGTTCGACGATGCCGACATCGCGCTGACCTGGCATCCTTATCCGTTCTGGGAAGTGGCGGTGACGCCCTCGCTCGCCAACACCCGCGCCGATTTCAGCTTCACCGGCCGTACCTCGCATGCCGCGGCCTCGCCGCATCTCGGGCGCAGCGCGCTCGATGCGGTCGAGCTGATGAATGTCGGCGTCAACTACATGCGCGAGCACATGCCGAGCGACGCCCGCGTGCACTACGCGCTGCTCGACGCCGGCGGCATCGCGCCCAACGTGGTGCAGGCGCATGCGCGTGTGCGCTATTCCATCCGCGCCCGCGACCTGCCCGGCATGAATGAGCTGGTGGAGCGCGTGCACAAGATCGCGCAAGGCGCCGCGCTGATGACGGAGACCAGGGTCGAGATGAAGATCATCTCGGCGGTCTCCAACCTCCTGCACAACACGCCGCTGGAGCAAGCGCTTCATCGCATCATGGAAGAGCTCGGCCCGCCGCATTTCGACGATGCCGACAAGGATTTCGCCGCGAAGATCCAGGCGACGCTGACCGAGAAAGACATCGCCAGCGTCTACCACATGATCGGCATGGAGCCGACCGACCGGCCGCTCGCCGATTTCACCGTGCCGCTCGACGCCAAGCGCAATCCGCTGATCGGCTCGACCGATGTCGGCGACGTCAGCTGGGTGGTGCCGACCGCGCAGGTGCATGCACCGTCGATCGCGATCGGCACGCCGCTGCACACCTGGCAGGTGGTGGCGCAGGGCAAGAGCCCGCACGCCCACAAAGCCATGGTGCAGGCCGCGAAGGCGATGGCCGCGCTCGGCATCAAGGCGCTGACCGAGCCGGACCTGATCGCCGCGGCGAAGGCAGACTTGAAAAAGCGCACCGCGCGCACGCCCTATGTCTGTCCGATGCCGCCTGAGGTCTCGCCGCCGCTTGATATGTCGATTGGCTGAGAGGCCCCGAGCTGGCGCGTCTTATTCATGACGCTGACTAAAAACTTCGAAACTAACTCAGGAGGAACGCCACAATGACCGACAGCCCCTTACGCGCCAAAGGCCGCGCGATGCGCCGTAAACTCATGGGCGCGGCCTACGCCGACAAACTCGACCGGCAGCTCTATACCGACCCGATCATGGAGAAATTTGCGGCACTGACGCAGGAGACGGTGTTCGGCTCGCTGTGGACGAGGCCCGAACTCGACCTCAAGACCAGGACGCTGATCTGCGTCGTGTCCGACACCGCAACAGGGCGGACCCCGGAGCTGAAGCTGCATCTCCGCTTTGCGCGCAACCACGGCTGGGCCGAGGACGAGCTCGTCGAGGCGATTTTGCACCTGCTCGGCTATGTCGGCGCGCCCCTGGTGCGCGAGGCGCTGCTCGTCGCGAGGGAGACCTTTGCGGAGATGCGTGCCGAGAATCCGGTCACGTCATGACAGCAGATTTTCATGATGACTTGGATTGCATGGCTCCATATCCTCCGTCTGACTGAATTCAGACTGAATTGAGGAAGTGGTCCCCGTGCGACGTCTCGTGGTTATGTTTTTTTCCGTGGCAAGCGTTTCCTTCGCGATCGCCGATCCCGGCGACGCCGAAAAGGCAAAGGAGATGCTTGCGCGTGTGGTCGTCGTCGTTCAGCAGGACGAGGGCGCAGCCATGCAGAAGTTCAGCGCGGGTACGGATGGATTCAGGGATGGAAATATCTACCCCTTCTGTTTCCGTCTTTCAGATGGGGTCGTCATGACGGGGCAGACTGCCGGTTCGGATATCCGGACATTTCCAGGCGTTGGACCACAGCTATTCGAAGCTGGCCAAAAACCGGAGGGCGAGGTTACGGAGATCAGGTATTTGGGCAAAAAGCCACCGCCTGCTGAGGCCACGCCAGTCGCAAAGGTGAGTTTGGTACGCAGGATCGGACAGATCGGGTGCGGGGTCGGATATTATCCTTGATTGAGCGTCGCTCGAACATCAACAATTGCGCAGCACAAGCCGTCAGGAAATTCGTCTGACGCCAGCGGAGGCTCGTATACCGTTGAAAATGTCCGGAGGCTTCGCTTAGGCGACCTCATGGAGACGGCGGCATCCCGGTGCCCTCCATCACTTCAGCGGCCCTTGGGCATTTCCATCTGCCGCCCCTTTCGACATAATGGGTCGAACAAGCGGCGGCTTCCGTGACCCGGGAAACTCAATGTCCGACCTGCAATCGTGGCTGCGCGATCTGGGCCTCGAGAAGTATGACGAGGTTATGCGTTCAAACGACATCGACCTCGCAGTCGCCGCCGATCTCACCGAACAGGACCTGGAAAAGCTCGGCCTCACGCTCGGTCATCGCCGCAAATTTCTGAGTGCCGCCGCGAAGGTCCACGCAACAATAGACGCGCCGGCCGCAGCGCCGGCGAAACCACCGTCCGATCCATCGCCCTCGGTCGCCGAACGGCGGCAGCTCACGGTGGCCTTCGTCGATCTCGTCGGCGCCACGGCGTTCGGCACGCAGCTCGACCCGGAAGATCTGATCCGCCTGCTGCGGCAGTACCGCGAGGCCTGCACGGCGTCGGTCGCCCGATATGGCGGCTACATCGCGCAATATCTCGGCGATGGCATCCTCATCTATTTCGGCTTCCCGAAGGCGCAGGAGGACGCCGCCGAGCGCGCGATCCGCGCGAGCCTGGAAATCGTCGAACAAGTCGGCCTGCTCAGGCAGCCGGATGGACAGCCCTTGCAGGCGCGGGTCGGGATTGCGACGGGTCTGGTGGTTGCGGGCGCGACAGGCGGCGTCGGGCCCGCGGGCGAAGAAACCGTCGTCGGCGATACGCCCAATCTCGCCGCCCGTCTGCAATCGGCGGCCGATCCCGACAGCGTGCTGGTGGCGCCGTCGACTCACCGGCTGACGCGACATCTCTTCGACTTCTCGTTCTTCGGCGAAACCGCCGTCAAGGGTTTCGGCGAGCCCGTCCCGATCTGGCGCGCGCTGCGCGAGAGCGCGGTCGACAGCCGGTTCGCTGCCGCGCATGCCGCCGCCGGTCCGATCGTGGGACGCGAGCGCGAGCTCGCATTCCTGTACGATTCCTGGCAACGCGCGGTCGACGGCAACGGCCACATGATGATGCTGGTCGGCGAGGCCGGAATGGGCAAGTCGCGGCTGCTCGAAGCCTTTGCCGATCGCATCGAGCGGGAGCCGAGCCGTATCCTGCGTTGCCAGTGCTCACCCTATCATGGCAACAGTGCGCTGTACCCATTCGAACGGCTGCTGCGCCATCGCCTCGGCGCAAATCGCGAGCTGTCCGACCAGGACAATCTCGACCGCATCGATCGCCTGCTGACGCGCTTCGACCGGCACTCGCGCACGGCGCGATTGCTGCTGGCCGAACTCCTTGACATACGCTCCGCCGACACGCTGTCGCCGCTGGAGATGACGCCGGCCCAGCGCAAAGAGGAAACACTCGCGGTGCTCGAGGACCTGCTGTTGGCGCCGCATGAAGGCCCTGTCCTGCTCCTCGTCGAGGATATGCATTGGAGCGATCAGAGCACGCGAGCCTTGATCGATCGCATTCTGAAACGGATCGGGCGCAGCAAGGCACTGGTCGTGATGACCCATCGCCCCGAGTTCGAGACAAGCTGGTCCGAACATCCCGACGTCACGTCGATCAATTGCAAGCCGATCGGCCATGACCACTGCGAGGCCCTGATACGGCAAGTGGCGAGCAAAAATCCGATCGAGGCTGCCTTGATCCGGGAGATTGCGGCACGCAGCGACGGCGTGCCGCTGTTTGCCCAGGAATTGACCAAAGCCGTCCTGGAATTGCGTTCGCCGGATGCGGGCGCCGTACCAATGACGCTTCAGGACACACTGATGGCACGGCTCGACCGGCTCGGGCGCGCCAAGGACATCGCCCAGGTCGCCGCCGTCATCGGTCGTCAATTTTCTCTTGGACTGCTGCAAGCCGTCGCCGGCTCGAATGAAGCCGATCTCAAAGCTGCCCTGACCCGTCTGCGCGAAGCCGGGCTTGTCTTCGCCGCGGAAGGCCACGATCAGTCGCCGGTCTATAGCTTCAATCATTCACTGGCGCAGGAAGCGGCCTATGAGAGCCTGTCGCGGGATCGCCGGCAGGTGTTCCATAGAGCAATCGCGAGTTTTCTGGAATCGCGCCCCGACGCGTGGGCGGACGACGACCCCGCGCTGATCGCCTACCATTACGGCCGCGGGGCAGAGCCGGAGAAATCGGTGCATTTCTGGCTGCTGGCGGCTGACAGGTCAAATCAGCGCCTGGCCTTTGGCGACGCAGTTGCCAGCCTCGGCTCGGCTCTGGTCGAAGCTGGCCGCATCGCCGACCCAGCGCTACGCCTGCGTCTTCAGGCAGACGCGCAACTGCAGCTCGGGACCACGCTCGCAATCTACCGCGGGCCGCAAACCAGCGAGGCTGAAACGGCACTGGAGGAAGCCAGAAGATTGGCGGAGGAAGCCAGTGCGGGACCGCAGATGTTTCAGGCGACCTGGGGCCTGTACCTCAATGCGGCGCGAACCCAGCGGCTGGACAAGGCCAAGCTGCGTGGCGAGCAATTGCTCGATATCAGCGAGCGGGTCGGTGACGATGACCTAAAATTCGAGGCCCTGCATCATCGCTGGGGATATGCGTACTTCCTCGGCCAGAACCCTGCGATGATCGAGTTGGCGACGGAAGGCCTGCGCCGCTACGATCGCGACCGCCATCACAAATTGGCTTTTGTCTTTGCTGGTCACGATCCCGGGGCCTGCGCTCACTGCGTTCAGGCGCTCGGGCTCGCGCTCGTCGGTCGCGCAAAGAGCGTACGGCCCGCGCTCGACGCCGGCCTTGAGTTCTCGCGTTCGCTACAGCATCCCTTCACGCTCGGGTTCTACTACTCCGTCGCCAGCGCGGTGTGCTACCTTGCCGGGGATAGCGACGGGTGTCGCCAATTTGCAGAAGACCTTGCGCTAACTGCTTCGAAGTATGAATTTCCTGTCATCGGCGGCGTCAGCTCTTTCATGCTGGGCGCGGCACGCGCGCTGCAAATGGAGCCCGTGGCGGCGCTCCAGCAGATGGAGCCGTCCCTTGAGGCTATCTTAAGTTACGGATTCCTCGTCGCCTATCCGAGCGTAATCATGATCAGCGCGCTTGCCGAAGCCGGGCGTAACGAGGAAGCGTTGAAGATGGCCAGCCGTCTCATCGACAGCGCGGCGACACCGCAGGCGGGCGCTTTTGTTTCCGAGCTTTGGCGGCTCCGAGGCGAACTGTTGTTGCGGCAATCAGCTGGTCACGCGCCGGAGGCGGAACGTTGCCTGCGTGTGGCGGAGCGCATCGCACGGGAACAGGGCGCCGTGATTTTTCATCTGAAAGCCGGCACGAGTCTCGCCGCATTATTGGCAGACGGCGGCCGGCGCGACGAAGCTCGCGCCATTCTCGACCTTGCAATGGCCCATCCATTGGACGAGTGGACCGGTTCTGAGCCGGCCAGAGCCGCACAACTGCGTTCCACGCTCGCTTGACTTTATGCACTGTGTCTTTTTCAACACGACGGGCAAAACACTTCCGCTATTCAGAAATAATACGCTTTGTCCAGCCCATGAAGCAAAAATATTTTCCTTTCCGACTTACAGAAGTTATGATTTAACGAACCCATCCCGCGCTCACTACGGAGGGCGTTTCGCGATCGTCACGACACGTGGTGCGGGATGCGATGGACACGGCGGCACGTTTGACGAAACGGGCAGTCGTGTACGGTCAAGCCGTGTGGTCCTGTCCCCTCGACGCTGGGGTCAAGTTGCGCGAGAAGCGATTTGCGCAGCGACGGTGGCTATCAAGCCCGACACACCGGGGAGCAACTGTGGTTGGCGATCGATAACCGCTGGCCTTTCAGCTCAAGACGTGGCGTTGGGGATCCCACTTCTCGCGCCGGGCAACCATGATGTTGAGGATGACGATCATCTTGCGCATGCAGGCGACGAGGGCGACCTTCGGCTGCTTACCTTTGGCGATCAAGCGGCTGTAGAAGATCTTGAGCACGGGATTGTACCGTGTCGCAGCTCCAAACAGGCCATGTAGAAGAGATTGCGGAGCTTACGGCGACCGCCCTGGATGTGGCGTTGACCTCGTCGTTTGCCACTTTCGTCATCGTAGGGAGCGGTTCCCAACAAGGCAGCTACGACCTTGTCGTTGACCTGTCCCAGCTCCGGCATGGCGGCGATCAGGCTGGCCGAGGTGATCTCGCCGAGGCCCGGCACGCTCTCGATGATCTCGGCCAGTTCGGCAAAATGCGGTGTGGCCTTGATCAAGTCTTTAATCGCGGCCTCGAGCTTGGCGACCTCGCAGGCAATATTCTTCAAGAGCCGTGCGTGCATTTTTTGTACGACTGCCGGTGTGGCATGCTCGCTCCTGTTTTGCAGGCTGATCTGAAGGTCGAGCAGGGCCTGCCGCGCATTGACGATCTGGGCCAGCTTCTCGCGTTCCGCGTCGTGGGCCTGGCCCGGCACCTGACCGAAGGTCTCGGCAAACCAGGCGATCATCTCCGCATCGATCGTATCGTTCTTGGCCTTTCGGCCGGCCCCTCTTGCAAAGTCCCGCACGCGCTTCGGATCGACGATCCTGACCTCCAGGCCTGCCTCGCGCAGCACCTTGGCCCAGTCCCGCTCATAGCCGCCGCTGGCTTCCATCACGGCCTTGCCGACCTTGTGCCGGCGAAGCCATGCAATCAGCTGGCGCCGGCCCTCTGAACTGCTCTGGAATGTCCGTCGCTGCGACAGCTGGCGAATGCACGCATCCACCTTGTCCTTGGCGACATCGATGCCGACGACAACGAGATCGTTTTGTGCCATCATCCACTCCCTTCCTTGCTCGGTTCGGGCTCAAAGCCCGTGCAACTGTTCGGGTTGAGGAAGACACCGGGTCTGTCCCACGCTCCCCGACAGGCTCTTGCGGCCTTCGAGCACGGTCGGGCTCAGACCCAGCGACGGGCGGTTGGTGAGAACCGCCCGTTCGCACATTCTGGCAGATTTTGCAGACAAAGAGCGCGGAGTAAGCCGTAAAGCCATTGCGCAGGGAGTGCCGGACTGTTTGGCTCTACCTGACTACTTGTGTGCACTTCTACTCTTCAGCACACAAGGCTGCGGGTGCGGCCTGCACCCGGCACTCCCTGCACCCTCTTACCTGAGGGTGATGCTGGCAAAGCCCGGACATTTCGTGCCGCGGGAATGCGGACGCGCGCACTCTTTTCACCCTCCCCTGGAGGGGGAGGGTGGAAGCAAAGCGCGCCAGACCTGCGACGCACGCCCTTCTCTCCCCTCACCCGCGTTGCTATCGTCTCTTCCACAACAAGGAAGAAACGCCATGAAGGGACCCGAGGATGACGAAGGCCTCGCCGGCAAGGTCGCGCTGATCTCCGGCGGCGGTGCGGCCGGAGAGGGCATCGGCAACGGCCGCGCGGCGGCGATCCTGCTGGCGCGCGCGGGCGCGAAAGTGCTGGTCGCCGATCGCGAGCTTGCGCTCGCCGAGCGCACCGTCGAGATGATTGCGGCCGAAGGCGGCACCGCCGCGGCCTTGTCCGGCGACGTCACCGACGAGGCCGACTGCAAGCGGCTGGTCGAGGACACCGTGAAGCGTTTCGGCCGGCTCGATTTCCTCGACAATAATGTCGGCATCGGCAGCCGCGGCAGCGTGGTCGACGAAAAGCCCGAGCAATACCGCAAGGTGATGCAGGTCAATGTCGAGAGCATGTTCCTGCTGTCGAAATACGCCATTCCCGCCATGATCGCGACCGCAAAAGGCGGCGCCATCGTCAACATCTCCTCGATCTCGGCGCTGCGGCCCCGCGGGCTGACGACCTACTCTGTGTCGAAGGCTGCGATCATCGGGCTCTCCCGCGCCATGGCGGTCGACCACGGCCGCGACAACATCCGCGTCAACTGCATCTGCCCCGGGCCGATGTACACGCCGATGGTCTATGCCCGCGGTATGAGCGACGCCGCGCGCGCCAACCGCAAGAAGGCTTCGGTGCTGAAGATGGAAGGCACCGGCTGGGACATCGGCCACGCCGTGAAATTCCTGTTCAGCAACTATGCGCGTTACATCACCGGCCAGGTGCTGGTGGTCGACGGCGGCACGACGCTGCAGGCGCCCGAACGCGAGTCCAGGAACACTGAACGTGAAAATCGTAGCCCGCATGAGCGCAGCGACATGCGGGTCCCGGGTATCGCTTCGCTCACCCGGGCTACAGAACACGGAGAAGGAAACAATAATGGCCCGCCTGCCCTATCTGGAGGCCGATCAGGTCGCCCCCGAATATCGCGACATGCTCGCGCGCAACACCAACCTGCACAAGCTGCTGGTCAACTCGCCGGACATGGCGCGCGCCTTCTCCGGCCTCGGCGGCTACATCCGCCACAAGAGCAAGCTCAATCCGCGCCTGCGCGAGCTTGCCATCCTGCAGGTCGGCTGGCTGGAGAAGTCGGAGTACGAATTCACCCACCACGTGAAGATCGGCAAGGAGTTCGGCGTCACCGACGACGATATCGCAGCCCTCATGGTCGAGACCGAAGGCATGCAGTCGCGGCTGGAGCCGCTGGCCGCGCCATCCTCAAGGGCGCGCGGGAGATGACCAAGAATCTGGAAATGTCGATGACGACCTTCGCCGAGATCAAGAAGCATCTCAACAACGAGGAGATGGTCGACCTCGTGCTCACCATCGCCTTCTACAATGCCGTGGTGCGCGTGCTCGCCACCATGAAGATCGACAACGAGCCTTACTACAAGGAAGTTCTGCAACAGTACCCGATCCCCGGGAGTCAGCTGACATGCGTTTGAAAGACAAGGTCGCCATCGTCGTCGGCGCGGGGCAAAGCCCCGGCGAAGGCATCGGCAACGGGCGCGCCACCGCGCTGACCTTCGCGCGCGAGGGCGCGAAGGTGCTGTGCGTCGATCGCGATCTCGCCTCCGCGCAGGAGACGGTCGACCTGATTCAGGAAAAGCAAGGGCACCGCTGCGGCGTGCAAGGCCGACGTCACCAAGGACGCCGAGATCAAGGCGATGGTCGACGACGCCATGAAGCGCTGGGGCCGGATCGACGTGCTTCACAACAATGTCGGCGTCAGCCTCGCCGGCGGCGACGCCGAACTGCTCGCGATCACCGAGGAGGCGTTCGACCGCTGCGTCGCCATCAACCTGAAGAGCTGCATTCTCGCCGCCAAGCACGTGATCCCGATCATGCGCGAGCAGAAGAGCGGCGCGATCATCAACATCTCCTCGATGGCTGCGATCACCACCTATCCCTATGTCGCCTACAAGGCGACCAAGACGGCGATGATCGCTTTCACCGAGCAGCTGGCCTACCAGAACGCCGAATACGGCATCCGCGCCAACGTGATCCTGCCGGGCCTGATGAATACGCCGATGGCGGTGGATACCCGCGCCCGCGAGTGGCACAAGACCCGCGCCGAGGTCGAGGCCGAGCGCGACAGCAAGGTGCCGCTGCGCAAGAAGATGGGCACCGGCTGGGACGTCGCCAACGCCGCGCTGTTCCTCGCCTCCGACGAGGCCAACTTCATTACCGGCGTGACCCTGCCGGTCGACGGCGGCTCGAGCGTGCGGAGGGGTTAGCTGAACAAAACGGGCATTTCCGAAAGACGCGAGCGATCACGAAAGCGTTGAGACGCCGTGACGAAATAGAACGACCTACCGAACGTATCATCGACTTGGGGCCTGCCTTGCCAGGACGGAGATGGCAGATGTCGCGATTTATGAAGCCCGATCCGGGCAAGGCGATTTTTGCCGCGAGCATTCTACTCGGTATCGCGGCCGCCTCCTTCGCGCACGACACGCCACCAGGCCGCAACCGACGAGGCCGCGTTCCTGAAGGAGAACGAAGCCGCCATGGACAAGATGATGAGCGCGATGGCGGCCAAGCCGACCGGCGACATCGACCGCGATTTCGTCGCTGTCATGACGCCGCATCATCAGGGCGCGATCGACATGGCCGTGATCGAACTGCGCTACGGCAAGAACGAAGCGCTGCGGCGGATCGCGCAGGAGATCATCGTCGACCAGATGCAGGAGATCGACGCGATGAAGCTCGCGATCGGCGAGCCATGTCACGGCTCCGGCGCCGGCGCCGACGCAACCTGGTCCGGCGCTGCCGACCGAGCAGCACGATCACATGGACATGCACGTGAACATGTCCGGCGGAATGAGGAAATAGGAGCGAACGATGGCAAACTGGTTCTCGAAGGGCGTCCTGCTCGCCGGCACCGTTCTCGCGACGTGCGGTGCAGCCTGGGCCGGCCAGATCGCCGGGTGCCGCTTCCGCGCCCGACATTCCCGATCAGCCATCACGACCGCGTCTATGCGGCCGAGCAATTCTCCAACACCGTCTCGGTCACCGATCCCGTCGACAACAAGCTGCTCGGCGTCATCCGGCTTGGCGATCCCCAGCCCGGCAACTTCTCAGCCGCTCTACAAGGGCCAGGTGCTGGTCCACGGCATGGGCTATTCGCCGGACCACCACACGCTCGCGGTGGTCTCGATCGGATCGAACTCGGTGACCTTCATCGATACCGCGACCAATGCGGTCAAGCACACGACCTATGTCGGCCGCTCGCCGCACGAGGCGTTCTACACGCCCGACGGCAAGGAGGTGTGGGTCACCGTGCGCGGCGAGAACTATATCTCCGTGCTCGACGCGCAGAGCTTCGAGGAGAAGACGCGGATCGTCACGCCGGCCGGCCCGGGCATGCAGATCTTCTCGCCCGACGGCAAGTACGGCTACATCTGCTCCTCGTTCAATCCGGAGATCGACGTCGTCACGGTCGCCGACCACAAGATCGTCGCGACCGTGAAACAGGACAGCCCGTTCTGCCCCAACATCGCGGCGACGCCGGATGGAAAGCAGGTCTGGTTCACGCTGAAGGACACCGGCAAGACCCAGGTGTTCAACGCCGAGCCGCCGTTCGACCTGATCAAGACGCATGGACACCGGTCCGATCACCAATCACGTCAATTTCGCGCGCACGGCCAAAGGCACAGTTCGCTTACGTCACGGTCGGCGGCACCAACGAGGTCAAGGTGTTCCGCACCGATGACTTCTCGCAAGTCACCACGATCCCGGTCGGCAATCTGCCACACGGCGTATGGCCGTCCGGCGACGGCACGCGCATCTATGTCGGGCTGGAGAACGCCGATGCGCTGGCCGCCATCGACACCGCGACCAACAGGGTAATCGCCAACATCCCGATCGGCCAGGCGCCGCAGGCGATCGCATATGTGCCGGAGGCGGCGCCCAATCCGGACGATCGGCAGAATCTGCAGGCGCCTCGGCGTCGCCGGCCAGGTGGCGCATCTCGCAGCTTGGCCCCGAATCCGGCGCAAGCGAGGGCAAGGCTGCCGACCACCGTCGTCGCTGTTCGATCAGGGTTTGATCCAGGTGGTGCAAGCCGCCGTCACCGGTCTCGAGCCGAAGCAGAAATACGTGCTGGCGCTGGCGGAGCATGCCGATGGCAGCGGCGAGATCCAACCGCTTGCGGCTTTCATGACCAATCCGGCGGGATCGGCCATCGTCGACGCGACCGGTCCGATCCGGCAGATCATCCAGTAACACCGACGCGCCCGAGCGGCGCTATCTGGTGATCGCGCCGGGTGATGCGTCGAAATTCGGCGAGCCGGTGCAGGTGCAGAAGCAGTGAACTACGATCGCGCCAGCCGGCTATGCTTTCGTCCGTAGGCGAAATAGATCGCAAGCCCGATGGCGAGCCACACCGCGAGCCGCAGCCAGGTGTCGAGCGGAAGGCCGAACATCAGGAACACCGAGGTGATCGCGCCGAGCGGCGCGACGATCCAGATCGCGGGCGCGCGGAACGGCCGCTTCAAGCCGGGATCGACGATCCTGAGCACAAGCGTGCCGACCGAGACGACGGCGAATGCGAACAGCGTGCCGATGCTGACGAGCTCGCCGACAAGGCCGATCGGCAACAGGCCGGCGAGAATGGCGGCGGCGATGCCGGAGACAATGGTGGCGACATAGGGAGTATGAAAACGCGGATGGATTTTCGCCGCAGCCGGCGGCAGCAGCCCGTCATGCGCCATGGCGCGGAAGATGCGCGGCTGGCCGAGCAGCGACACCAGGATGACCGAGGTCAGCCCGAGCACGATGCCGAGCTTGATCAGCGGCGACAGCCAGGCGATGCCGGCCGCATTGATGCCGACCGCAATCGGGTCAGGCACGTTGAGCTTGTCGTAGGGCACGATCCCGGTCAGCACGAAGCCGACCGCGACATAGAGGATCGTGCTGATGACCAGCGATCCCATGATGCCGATCGGCATGTCGCGCATCGGCCGCTTGGCTTCCTGCGCGGCGGTCGAGACCGCGTCGAAGCCGATGAAGGCAAAGAACACCACGGCGGCGCCGCGCACCACGCCGGAAAATCCATAAACGCCGGTGCCGGCATTGGGCGGAATGAAATGCCCGTCGGGATTGGTGGCCGTGACCCAGTTCGAGAAGGAGAAGGCGGGCGCGGCGAACACAACGAACAGCACGATGACGGTCAGCTTGATCGCGACAATGATGTCGTTCAGCCGCGACGATTCCTTGATGCCGATCACGAGCAGGATCGTCATGGCCGCGACGATCGCGATCGCCGGAACGTTCAGGATCGCGCCCGTCGTCGACCAGCTGTGGCTCGCGGCATCGAAGGCAAGCGGCGCGGACACGAATTGCGCAGGGATATTGATCCCGAAATCGCCGGCGAAGCTGACGACATAGGCGGACCAGCCGATCGCAACCGTGCCCGCGCCGATGGCATATTCCAGGATCAGGTCCCAGCCGATGATCCAGGCCATGAGCTCGCCCATGGTCGCATAGGCATAGGTATAGGCACTGCCGGTGATCGGCACGTCGAGGCCATCTCGGCATAGCAGAGGCCGGCAAAGGCGCAGGCGACTGCGCCGAGCAGGAACGACAGCGTGACGGCGGGACCGGCATTGGCGGCCGCCGCATGGCCGGTGAGCACAAAGATGCCGGCGCCGATGATGCCGCCGATGCCGAGCCCGACGAGATTGGTCGCGGACAGCGCGCGCCTCAGCGGGCTGCACTTCGCTGCCGGAGCCGGCATGCGCGGCTTCCGCCAGCAGTTCAACGACGGATTTTCTCGCCCAGACGTCGGTCAAAGCGTCATGCCTCCCGCAAACGCAACCGGCTCGATCGTAGCGTCGTCACATTCGAAATAAACATTGCGCGACCTTGTTCCCCAGCCAAGTGGCGCTGGCCGCGAATTTCTGGCAGGAATCATCGTCCGCTGCACGGCAGGGAGGATCACGCTGATGCGCACCAAAGGTTCGGACCTTCTGATAGCCGCGCTGGAGAACGAAGGCGTGGAGCGCATCTTCGGGATTCCGGGCGAGGAAAACCTCGCGGTGGTCGAGTCGCTGCGGCATTCCAAAATCGAGCTGGTGCTGACCCGCCACGAGCAGGCCGCGTCCTTCATGGCGGCGACGCAGGGGCGGCTCACCGGCGCGCCCGGCGTCTGCCTCTCGACGCTCGGCCCCGGCGCGCTGAATTTCACCACCGGCGCGGCCTATGCCTATCTCGGCGCCATGCCGATGATCATGATCACCGGCCAGAAGGCGATCAAGACCGCGCGGCAGGCGCGCTTCCAGCTGGTCGACATCGTCGGCGCGATGCGCCCGATCACCAAGATGACGCGGCAGATCATCTCGGCCGACGCCATCCCGCTCGATGGTGCGCGACGCCTTCCGCGTCGCGACCGAGGAGCGGCCCGGCCCGGTGCATCTGGAACTGCCGGAGGATATCGCCGCGCGAGGAAGCCGACGGCCGCGCTGATCCCGCCGCATCCGATCGACCGGCCGATCGCCTCGCCGGCGGCGGTCAGGACGCGTCGCCGACATGATCCTCGCCGCGAAACGCCCGCTGATGATGATCGGCGCGGCGGGCAACCGGCCGCGGCTGGTCGAGGCCGCTGTCCGATTTCGTGCGCCGCGCGCAGATCCCCTTCTTCAACACGCAGATGGGCAAGGGCGCGGTGACCGGCGACTCCGAGCTCTATCTCGGCACCGCCGCGCTGTCGGAGCGCGACTACATCCACGGCGCGATCGAGCGCGCCGACCTCATCATCGCGATCGGCCACGACACCGTCGAGAAGCCGCCCTTCCTGATGGGCGACGGCTCCGGGACCGAAGGTCGATCTATATCGGCTACGTCTCGGCGACCGTCGAGCAGGTGTTCCATCCCGATGCGGAAGCTGATCGGCGACATCGGCGCGACCGTGACGGCGCTCGCCGACGTGCTCGGCGGACGGCTGACGGCCGGCGCCGGAATTCCTGAAGCTGCGCGAGGAAATTTTCGGTCACATCAACGAGCGCGCCGAGGACGAGCCGTTTCCCGGTGATCCCGCAGCGCCTCGTCCACGACGTCCGCAAGGTGATGCCGGAGGACGGCATCGTCTGCCTCGACAACGGCATGTACAAGATCTGGTTCGCGCGCAATTACCGCACCACGATCGCCAACACGCTGCTGCTCGACAATGCGCTGGCGACCATGGGCGCGGGGCTGCCCTCCGCGATCGCGGCGAAGTGCCTCAATCCGGACAAGCGCGTGCTCGCGGTCTGCGGCGACGGCGGCTTCATGATGAACAGCCAGGAGCTCGAGACCGCGGTGCGGCTGAAGCTCGACCTCGTCGTGCTTGATCATCGAGGATTCCGCCTATGGCATGATCCGCTGGAAGCAGGCGGTCGATCAATTCGCGGATTTCGGCATGACCTTCGGCAATCCGGATTTCGTCGCCTATGCCAACTCCTACGGCGCGCACGGCCATCGCGTCGGCGCGACCGGCGAACTGATCCCGACGCTGGAGGCGGCATTCACGCAGGGCGGCGTGCATCTCGTCGCGGTGCCGATCGATTACAGCGAGAACATGCGCGTGCTGGTCGAGGAGCTCGGCAACAGGAGCGTGCAATAGATCTGATCTAGTGGCTGACGCGCCAGATCGTGCCGTTGCCGTCCTCCGAGATCAGCAAGCGCGCCGTCGCGCGCGACCGCGACGCCGACCGGACGTCCCCATACCTCGCTGTCGTTGACGACAAATCCGGTGACGAAATCCTCATATTCGCCGGTCGGCACGCCGTCCTTCAGGCGGATGCGGACGACCTTGTAGCCGGTGCGCTTCGAGCGGTTCCACGAGCCGTGCTCGGCCGCGAACGCATCGCCGCGATATTCTGCGGGGAAGTTGTTGCCTTGGTAGAAGGTGAGACCGAGCGAGGCCGAGTGCGCCTGCAGCAGCACGTCGGGCACGGTGATCTTGTCCTTCAGGTCGGGCCGCGCGTTGCCATAGCGCGGGTCTTCATGGTTGCCGATGTAGAACCACGGCCAGCCGTAGAACGCGCCTTCTTTGACGCGCGTGACATAATCGGGCACGAGGTCGTCGCCGAGCCCGTCACGCTCGTTGGTCGAGCACCACGGCGTGCTTGTCCCGGCTGGACCGCGAGCCCGACGCAATTGCGGATGCCGGTGGCGTAAATCTTCTGGTTCTTGCCGTCGGGATCGAAGGACAAGACCGTCGGCGCGATCGGTCTCATAGCCCCAAGCGGCACCCAGCGGCTGCTGGATCCAGCTCCAGTCCGCCAGTCGGCTTGCCCATGCCCTCGCCGACATTGCTTGCGGAGCCGACCGATACCAGCATCCGCGCATTGTCGGGGGTGAACGCGATATCGCGGGTCGAATGGCCGCCGACCGGAAGTCTCGCGACGATGGTCTCCGCAGGGCCGGACGCTTTCAGATCGCCGGCGTGATAGGGAAAGCGCACGACACTATCGGTGTTGGCGACATAGATCCATTGCGGGTTGTCGCCGCTAGGGAAGAATGCGATGCCGAACGGGCCATGCAGCCCGCGCGCGAAGATCTCGTTGGTCTCCGGCTTGTTGGCGCCATCCTTGACGCGGAGAACGCGGATACGGCCGGCGCGAGTCTCCGCGACAAAAATATCGCCATTCGGCGCGGTGCGCATGTTGCGCGGCCCGTTCAGGCCTTCGGCGAACAGTTCGATCTTGAAGCCATCAGGCACTTGCGGCATCGCGCCAGCCGGCCTTGCCACCACATGCGAGACGTTTGCCGACGCCGGCCCCGGCGCCGGCAAATCCTGCGGCCGGATCAGGCGGACCGTGCCGGGCTTGTCGCGCCTGCCAGCTTCCGAAGGCGTCCTTGCCCTCGCGCGTCTGCGCGATCGCCGCGCCGCCGAATACCGACAACGCCAATGCCATCCCTGCTGCATCGCGCATTCGCATACAAGCTTCCTCGTCGCTGCGTCAGGAGAGCGCGCCGAGCACGCCCTTGGTGGCCTGATCGATCTCCTCGACATAGCGCCGCCGCGCAAAGGACTCGCTGAGGAAGCCGATCACCTTGCGGCTTTCCGCCGAATTCCAGCACGGCGAGCACCTCGGCCTCGGCATCGTCGAAAATCTTCATGGCGGTCTTGACGTTCATCTCCGGCAGGAGCGTGACGTCCAGGAATTTCGCGAGCTCCACCACCTGGATTTCGTCGGCGATGGCGTCGAGCTCGCCGGAGAACAATTCCGGCATCATCACCAGGCCGCAGTAGTCATCGGAGTTGTTGACGACGACGATCGCCTGCCGCGAGCCGAGCACGAATTCGCGCCGGCATGCGGCAATCGTTGTCGTGTTCGGCACCTTGCCGACGTCCGAGCGCATCATGCGCTCCACCGTGAGGTTGCGCAGCCAGCCGACGTCGTTGGCGCTGCGAATGGTTTCGCCGCGCAGGTGCAGGCGCCAGGTCGAGAACGAATGCCCGAACATGAAGCGCACGAAGATGCTGGTGACGATGCAACCGGCGAGCACCACCGCGGTAACGTCGACGCTGCGCGTCATTTCCAGCACCAGGAAGGACATGGTGAGCGGCCCACCGACGATGGCGACGCCGAGCGTCGCCATGCCCGTCAGCATGCTGACCACGGGGTCGAGCGCGATGTCGAAGCCCGACAGCGCGATCACGGCGGCAAAGAACTTTCCGAGCAGACTGCCAACGAACAGCGAAGCAAAAAACAATCCGCCACGGAAGCCCGAGGCCAGCGAGACCAGGCATGCGATCAGCTTCAGCGCGATCACGGTGGCGATGAACCCGATCGCCATCTCGCGGCGCAAGTCGAGCACCATGGCGCCGTGGCCGGCGGCGAGCACCTGCGGCGTGACGATCGCAAGGCCGCCGACGATGACGCCGCCGATGACGGGCCTGATCCAGACCGGCAGCCAGCGTTGCGCGAACACGCGCTCGAACAGCGAGGAGCTGCGCATCACCAGGATGCCGATCACGCTCACGATCAGCGCCAGGCCGATCAGCAGCAGATATTGTTCGAGCCCGACGGTGCCGACTTTGGATATTTCCAGCGAATAGGGCGCGCCACCGAGATATTGCGCGGTCAGCGCACCCGCGAGCGACGCGGCCAGGATCGGCGCGGCGCTTGCCACCGCATAGACGCCGACGATCAGCTCGCAGGCATAGAATGCGCCGGTGATCGGCGCGCCGAAGGCCGCCGCGATCGCCGCGGCCGCGCCGCAGCCGACGATCAGCCGCAAATCGTTGCGCCGCAAATTGAGGAACTGGCCGAGCAGCGAGGCCGCGCCGGATCCGATCTGCGTATATCCGGCTTCGAGCCCGACCGACGCGCCGCAGCCATTGGAGATCATGGTCTGTCCGCTCACGACCATGCTGTCGCGCAACGACAGCCGTCCGCCACGCAAGGCATTGGCTTCGATCGGGTCGACCGCGCTCGAGATCTTCAATCGTCGCCGCGACCACTCCATAATGCCGAGCGTAAGGCCGCCAAGCGCCGGCGCTGCCAGCGCGACGACGGGCTTGACATAGTCGTTGGCGCTGAGCCGCACGTCGATGCGGATGCCGTAGATCAAGACATGCGCGATCTGGGCGATCTCGCTCATCAGCGTGACCACAGCGCCCGCGATGACGCCGATCACCAGCGCGAGCGGAATGAGATAGAACTCGTTGCTGCGCAGCAGCGCGCGCAGCGCCGTCAGCAGCCGGTTCGAGCTGCGCCGTCTGACGATGGTGTTGGTGATCTCCGCAGCCACGCGCCCTACCTGCTCCTGTCACGCATCGGTATGGCCGTAGCCGGCCATCTTGACCA
This sequence comes from uncultured Alphaproteobacteria bacterium, assembly GCA_963732085.1. GTDB lineage: Bacteria > Pseudomonadota > Alphaproteobacteria > Rhizobiales > Xanthobacteraceae > Bradyrhizobium. The sequence goes on from CAVSYJ010000010.1 coordinate 441,915, forward strand.
GGACGCGTTCGATCTCGTCGCTCGACAGCAGCGGCGGCTCGCCGATCTGCAGGCAGCCGTGATACTGACGCGCCAGCGTCTCGACCTCGACCGCGAGCCACATCGCCTTTGCGAGCGACGGCCCGATCGCGATCATGCCGTGATGCGCAAGCAGGCAGGCCGTGCGGCCGTCCAGCGCCCGCACCGCATGTTCGGACAGCTCGGGCGAGCCGTAGGTCGCATAAGGCGCGCAGCGGATGCTGTCGCCGCCGGCCGCGGCGATCATGTAATGGACCGGCGGGATCGAGCGCCCCATGATCGCGAGCATGGTGCAAAAAGGCGGATGCGCGTGCACCACCGCGTCGGCATCCTTGCGCGAGCGCAGGATGTCGAGGTGAAAGCGCCACTCGCTGGACGGCTTCTGGTTATGCGGATGGGAACCGTCCATGCCCATGAAAACGATCTGCTCGGGGGTCATGAATTCATAGGGCGTGCTGGTCGGCGTGATCAGAAGGCCCTCGCCATGGCGGACGCTGATATTGCCCGACGTGCCCTGGTTGATGCCGAGCGCGTTCATCCGGCGGCACGCGTCGATAATGGCCTGCCGTTTCTCGCGCTCGCCCTTGGTCATTCGCTCGCTCTCATGAGGCCTCAAGGGGCAGATAATGGCGCAAAGCTCTGCGGGTCAAGCGCGCTGTCAAATGCCGGGAGACCGAGGTTAATGAGCCCCGAGAGGCCCCAAAATCGCTCAGTCCGCGCGGTCGGGAACGGCGGCCTCGGCGAACGTCGCCATGCCATTATGCAGCGCGCAGGCGAGCCGCAGAATCGGCAATGCCAGCGCCGCGCCCGATCCTTCGCCGAGCCTGAGATCGAGGTCGAGCAGCGGCTGCGCATCGAGCGCGTCCAGCACCAGCCGGTGCCCCTGCTCCGCCGAGCGATGCGAGAAAATCAGGTATGGACGGCAGGACGGATCGAGCCTGGACGCGGCGAGCGCCGCGACCGAAGCGATGAAGCCGTCGATCAGCACGGGAATGCGGCGCTGGCCGGCCGCAATGATCGCGCCGCTGATCGCGGCGATCTCGAGCCCGCCGACGGCGCAAAGGATTTGCTCGGGCGAGGCATCGGCAAGGGCATGCCGCGCCAGCGCGGCATCGATGATAGCGGCCTTACGCGCACGGCCCGCGCTATCGAGGCCGGTTCCGAGCCCGGTCAGGCTCTCGGCGCCGCGCTTCAACAATGCGGCGGCGATCGCCGCCGCCGAGGTGGTGTTGCCGATCCCCATCTCGCCGAGGATGATGAGATCGGGCTGACTTGCGGCAGAACGCTTGACGGCACGTTGGCCGCAGTCAAAGGCAAACGCGAGATCGGTCGCGGTAAGCGCAGCCTCCTGGCTGAAGTCGCGCGTGCCGCGGCGCGGCTTGTCGGTGACGATGCCGGGAATCGGCGCTTCCGCAAGCGTTCCGGCGTCGACGACTTCGAGCGGCGAGCCGAGCTCGCGCGCCAGCACGGAAATCGCGGCGCCTCCGGCGGCGAAGTTCGCCATCATCGCAATGGTCACTTGCTGCGGATAGGCGGAGACGCCCTGTGCGGCAATGCCGTGATCGCCGGCGAATACGACGATCGGCACGCGGTCGGCGCGCGGACGATCGGTGTGCTGCAGACTTGCGAGCTCGATCGCGAGCCCTTCGAGCCGGCCCAGCGCGCCGGTCGGCTTGGTGAGTTGGTCCTGGCGCGCCCGCGCCGCCTCACGATGCATCGCCGAGATGGCAGGGCATTGCTGGTAGACCCAATCTGGAAGCATGCGAGTCTCGCTCACGCCGATCCCCGCCTGATGATGTAACTGTCCATGATCCAGCCATGCCTTGCGCGCGCTTCGGCGCGCACTTCCATAATTCTTGCGCCGACTTCGTCAAGCGGCCCCGACAGGATCATCTGATGAGACATACCGAGATAAGCACCCCACCAGATCTGCAGCCCCCTCGCATCGAGCGACTGGAAGGCGGTGCCGCTGTCGAGCATGACCACAACGGTTTCCACGCCGGCCGGCCAACCGTTGTCGCGCAGCTGCCGGCCGGTCGTGACCAGAAAGGGCTTGCCGATCTCATTGAGCGGAATTTTGTGCGCAGCACACAGCGCCTGGATGGCAGTGACGCCGGGGATCACCTCGATCGCCGGCGCGGGCTCCAGCCGTCGCGATATCCGCAAACTGGAATCATAAAGCGACGGATCGCCCCAAATGAGAAGCGCGACACGCCCATCGGTTCCAAGATGGCCGGCGATCTCGCGCGCCCATGCTTGCGCGACCGCATCGTGCCAATCGTCGACGCCTGCGCGATAGTCGTCGCGCTCCGCGTCGCGCATGGGAAGGTCGAATTCCACCACCCGCGTTGCGGCATTCGTCAACACCTTCGCGCAAATCTCGCGCCGCAATTCGGCAAGATCGGTCTTGTCCTCGCCCTTGCGCGGAATGAGAACCAGATCGGCGGCGTTGATGGCGCGGACCGCCGCGAGCGTGAGCTGCTCGGGATCGCCGCAGCCGATGCCGATCAAGGAGAGTGTGAGCATGGTCTTGAGGGACGGCGCGCGGCCGTCCCTTCGCGGTCAGGCCGCGTGATGCAGGCGCGGCGTCACGAAGCCGCCGCCGAACACGCCGCGCATCGATTTGGCGAGCGCCAGCACGCCGAGATCGACCAGCGGCTCGACCACGATCACCATCAGCATAGGAGCCGGCGAAGGTTGCGATCGACGACAGATTCTCCGCGCCGAGGCCGCGGCCATAGATCGCCCAGAACGCGACCCAGGCCACGATGCCGGCCTGATAGGCGGTCGAGAGCGACAGCGCCTGGCGGTACTTCAGGTCGACATAGGCGGTGTCGCGCGCGATCACGCGGTCGGCCAGCGCGCCGATGGCGAACAGCGGCACCAGCAATGTCGTGACGTTCATGCCGTATTGCGGCAAATCCGTCGGCACAAAGAACATGCCTTGCAGCAAGAGCCCGAGCGCCAGCCCGAACGCGGCCGGCGCCGCGCCAAAGATCAGGAACAACGTCGAGCCGAAGATGAAGTGCACCTCGGAAACGCCGACGGAAAAATGTGGAAGCATCTCGAAGAAGCAGAACACCAGTGCCGTGGTCACCGCCGCGCGGGTCGCAAAGGAGACCGCACCCTGCTCGCGGATCGTGTCGGCTGCGAGCTTGGTGGCGTAACCGCCGGCGGCCGCCGCGGTCGCATAGCTCAGGACGATCTTGGCGCCGTCGACAATTCCGGGTTCGATATGCATGGCTCAGTCCCTCTCGATGTGCGGATTATATCGCTATGGCTGGTCCGCCGCCAGCGCCCCGTAGAGGATCACGGCGGTCGATGTGACATTTTCCTGTGTGAGCTGATCGGCAAGCTGCTTGATCGTGGTCCGAAGCAGGCGCTGGTCAGGATGCCCAATGGACTCGGCGAGCATCGCGGGCGTCTCCGGCGACATCCCCTGCGCGAGCAATTTCGCGGCGAGCGCCGGAAAGGTACGCTTGCCCATGTAGATCGCGGTCAGCGCCAGCGGATCGGCCAGCGCCGCCCAGTTGAGGTCTTCGGGCAACTCGCCGGTGACATCGGCACCGGTGATGAACTGGACACGGCGCGCGGTGTGCCGGCGCGTCAGCGGCAATCCGGCGGTCGCTGCGGCCGCGTTCGCCGCGGTGACGCCGGGAACAATCTCGTAGCCGACGCCGGCCCCACGCAGCGCCTCGATCTCCTCTTCGAGCCGGCCGAACACGCCGGCATCGCCGGACTTCAGCCGCACGACGTTCGCTCCCGTCGCGGCATAATCGACCAGCAAGCGGCTGACATGCTCCTGCCGCGCCGACGGACGGCCGGCGCGCTTGCCGACGGAAACAAGCGTCGCGCCCTTGCGCGCGTGATCGAGAATCGCGCCCGCGGCGAGGTCGTCATAGAGCACGACATCGGCGGCGCGCAGGCGCGCGACGGCCTTCAGCGTGAGCAATTCTGGATCGCCAGGGCCCGACGAGACAAAGGAAACGAAGCCGCTCACGCTTCCTCCGCGATCAAGTGGAAGAACGTGCCGGTGACCCGGCCGCGGCGCGAACCTGTTTCGGCGACCTCGGCGCCATTGGGGTCGCGCACAGTGGCGAGCGGCGCATCGGGCTGCGCGACAATGGTCGCATAATGGAATTCGTGGCCGCGCAGTTGCGTGCCCGGCGCGTGCCCGGGCATATCGGCAGCAAGCTCGGCGCGGCGATAGCCGAGATGCATGCGGCGCTTGGCGAAGCTGGTCTCCAGGCCGAGCAATCCCGTCATCTCATGACGCACACCTTTGGCATCGGTGAGCCCTTCACCGAGCACCATGTAGCCGCCGCACTCGCCATGCACGGGCTTGGCTTGCGCGAAAGCTCGCAATCTGTCCCGGAAGCGATTGCTTGCAACGATCTGCCCGGCATGCAATTCGGGATAACCACCCGGCAGCCAGCAGACATCGCAGCTCGCGTCCGGACCCTCATCAGCGAGTGGCGAGAACGGAACGATTTCGGCGCCCGCGGCACGCCAGCCTTCGAGCACATGCGGGTAGACAAAGGAGAACGCTGCGTCGCGTGCCAGCGCGATGCGCTGTCCAGGCGGCGTCATGCGCGGCGCGGCGTTCGTCAATGGCGCACTCCAGGCACACTCGGCGATCCGCAACACGGCATCGAGGTCGATACGTTCGGCAATGAGGCGCGCGGCTTCCGCGATCAGCCCATCGAGCCGCGCCAGCTCTTCGGCCTGCACCAGGCCAAGATGCCGCTCCGGCAGCGCGATCGGCGCATGCCGCGGCAGCGCGCCGAGCACGGCGATGCCGGTCGCTTCCATCGCGCGGCGAACCAGGTCTTCATGGCGCGGGCTAGCGATGCGATTGAGCACGACGCCCGCGACACGCACACCTTTGCGAAAATCGCGCAAGCCCGTGGCGACCGCCGCGGCCGTCTGCGCCTGCCCGGAGGGGTCGAGCACGAGAAGTACCGGCCAGCCCATCATCTCAGCGAGATCCGCGCTGGCGCCGGTGCCACACATCCCCGGCGTTGCCACACCGTCGAAGAGCCCCATCGAACCCTCGATCAGCACGAGGTCGGCATCGCCGGCGCGCGCGGTCAACCGGTCGATGGTGTCGCGGGTCATCGCCCAGCTGTCGATATTGACCGAAGCGCGCCCGGTCGCGGCGGCATGAAAGGCTGGATCGATATAGTCGGGGCCGCTCTTGAAACACTGCACGGCAAGCCCGCGGTCGCAAAACGCGCGCGCCAGCGCCAAGGTCAGCGTGGTCTTGCCGGCGCCGGAGGCCGGCGCGGAGATGACGAGGCAGCGCGCCATCTACGGATGCCTCCGGAAAGCGAGGGCTGGCGCCGACCGGCCGATAGCGGCGGTCGTAATCGGCGGCGTAGAGGCGGCTCTCCTCGAAATCGCGCGCTTCGAGCGTACGGCCGACCAGGATGATCGCGGTGCGTTCGAGCTCCGCGCCAAGCGAGGATTGCAGCGTGCCGAGGGTGGCGCGCACGATCCTCTCGTCGGGCCAGCTCGCGCGCCAGACCACGGCGACCGGGCAGTCGGCGCCATAATACGGCGTCAGCTCGGCAACGAGCTTGTCCAGTACATGCACCGAAAGATGAATCGCAAGCACGGCACCGGTCGCTGCAAAAGCTGCAAGCGTCTCGCCCTCCGGCATGGCGCTGGCGCGACCGGAGGTGCGGGTCAGCACCACGGATTGCGCAAGGCCAGGCAGCGTCAGTTCGGCTTCGAGCGCGGCGGCCGCCGCCGCGAATGACGGCACGCCCGGCGTGACCGTGAAGGGAATGCCGAGCTCGCGCAGGCGACGCAGCTGTTCGCCCATGGTCGACCAGACCGAGAGGTCTCCCGAGTGCAGCCGCGCGACATCGTGGCCCGCGGCGTGCGCTCTCGCGATCTCCTCGATGATCTCGTCGAGCGACAGCGGCGCAGTGTTGACGATACGCGCGCCTGCCGGACAATGCGCCAGGATTTCCGCAGGCACCAGCGAGCCGGCATAGAGGCAGACCGGGCAAGAGGCGACCAGATCGCGACCGCGTAACGTGAGAAGATCGGGCGCGCCAGGGCCGGCGCCGATGAAATGCACGGTCATGGGCGGCCTTTCTTGACAACATGCCACTGCACGACCGGGCGCGATGCCTCCCACGATCGATAGCGACCGAGTGGCATGGCATGGGAGATATCGATGCGCATGAGCTCGCCGCCGTAACCCTGTTGTAGTCCGACAACAGCGCTTCGGTTTCGAGCGTCACGCCGTGGGCGACGATGCGCGTGCCGTCGGGCATCAGGGGCCAGACCGCGGCAAACATCGCGGCATCCAGCCCGCCGCCGATGAAAGCCGCCTCCGGCTTGTCGAGCGATGCAAGCGCGGCAGGCGCGCTCCCCGTGATAATCGTGACCTTGTGCATCACGCCAAAGGCTTCGGCGTTGGCGCGGATGTTGGCAACCCGATCCTCGCGCACTTCGATTGCAATCGCGTTGCCGCCGGCGAGCGCCCATTCGATCGAGATCGAGCCGGAACCCGCACCAATATCCCAGAGGTGCTCGCCCGGCCTTGGCGCCAGCGCCGACAGCGCCAGCGCGCGGATTGGACGCTTGGTGATCTGGCCGTCGTGCTGGAAGAGGTCGTCGGCCAATCCCGACACGCGCGGCAGACCCGCAGCGCCGTCGGCTTCGATCGCCAGCGCCAGCGGACTGACGGCATCACCGACCGTAAAGCTCTCCGCCTTCCCCTCGGTCACGGACTCGCGCGATCCCCCCAGCGCCGACAAGCTCCACAGTCGCGATGCACCAAATCCGCGTGCGGTGAGCCAGCTTGCGAGATCGCCGGCCGCCTTGGCGTCGCGCACGAGACAGATGATTTGCGCGCCCCGCGATAATAGCGGCACCAGCCGTTCGAATGGCGCAGCGTGAAGTCCGATGCAGATCGTGCTTTCGAGCGGCCAGCCCAGCCGCGCCGCAGCGAGCGAGAAGGTCGAGGGCGACGGATGCGCGATCCACTCATCCGGCGACAGCTGTGCAGCGAGACTCCCGCCGGCGCCATGCCAGAACGGATCGCCGGACGCCAGCACCGCCGTCGGCCGCCCGCGGCGCGACAGCACGCAGGCCGCATCGAACGGCACCGGCCACGCCTGTCCGCGCCCGTCGACGTGCGCGAGCCTCAGATGCCGCTCGCCGCCGAACACGGTCTCGGCGCGAGCAAGCGCGTTTCGGCTTGCTTCCGACAGCCCGGCGAGGCCATCTTCGCCGATGCCGATGATGCTCAACCAGGGTTCAGCCATGATACGCGCCCTTCTCCTGGGAGGAACGGGCGACGCCAACGCGCTTGCGGAAGCGCTCGCGCGCACACGCATCGACGCAATCTATTCCTACGCCGGACGCACGCAGATTCCGCTTCCCCATGGGCTGCCGACGCGGACCGGCGGTTTCGGCGGCGCTGCGGGGCTTGCCGATTTCATCCGGCAAGAGAAGATCACGCATGTCATCGACGCGACGCATCCCTTCGCCACCGAGATGAGCCGGCATGCGGTCGAAGCCTGCGCAACAACGAACACGCCGCTGATCGCGCTGGAGCGCGTGCCGTGGACGCCCATGCCCGGCGACAACTGGATCGATGTCGCAGACATCGACGCAGCCGTCGCTTCCCTGCCCGATCCGCCTGCGCGCGTCTTCCTCGCGATCGGCCGGCAGCACATCGCAGCTTTCGCCGCCAAACTGCAGCATACCTACACGCTGCGCTTTGTCGATGCGCCGGACGGCGTCCTGCCGCTGCCCAATGCCGAAGTGATCGTCTCGCGCGGGCCGTTCACGCTTCAAAGCGATCGCGAACTGATGGCCTCGCGCCGGATCGACCTGCTCGTCGCGCGCAATTCCGGCGGCCGCGGCGCGCGCGCCAAGATCGATGCTGCGCGCGAACTGCGCATTCCCGTCATCATGATCGCACGCCCTGCGCTGCCCGAGCGGTCGCGGGTAGAGCGCATCGAAGAGGTGATGGCGTGGCTCGGTCATGACGCACGCCTCGGCGCATAGACCCAGCGGCCGACCTTGCGCGTCGCCGAATTTCCGACGATGACCAGCGTTGCCATGTCGGCCATCTCGGGCCGGGCCTCGGCGAGCGACATGGTCTCGATCCGCTCCTGCGGCGTGGTCACCGCATGCGCGAAGATGATGGTGCGATCGCCGCAGCCGGCCTCGCGCAACAATTCAAGGGCGCGGGCAAAGCCGTCCGGGCGGCTCGCCGAGCGCGGGTTATAGATCGCAATCGCGAAGTCGGCTTCGGCCGCGAGCCGCAGGCGCTTCTCGATCACCGGCCATGGCTTGAGATTGTCGGAGAGATTGATGGCGCAGAAATCATGCCCGAGCGGCGCACCGGCCCGGGCCGCCGCGGCCAGCATCGCGGTCACGCCCGGCAACACGCGGATGGAAAGATCCTGCAACTCGGGTGCGGCTTCCAGCGCCTCGAACACGGCGGCCGCCATCGCGAACACACCGGGATCGCCGGACGAGACGATCACGACGCTGCGTCCTTCCGCGGCGAGCTTCAACGCTTCGCCGGCGCGCTGCAGTTCCATGCGGTTGTCGGAGGGATGCAGCCGCAGGCCGTCACGCGCTGGCACGCGCGCGACATAGGGCGCATAGCCGAGCACGTCGGTGGCGTCGGCAAGCGCGGCCGATACCTCTGGCGTCACCAGCGCCGCGTCCCCCGGGCCGAGCCCCGCGATGGTCAGCATACCCTTCATTCTGCCGCCTCGCGCCGCCGCCCGAGACGACCATGCACCAGCACGATCGCGAAATAAGGACAGTCGGACACATCGACATCGCGCAGCCGCGCGATGCGTTCGTCGGGCATGGTGCCGCGCTCGATCAACCAGGCCTCGTCGAGGCGGCCGGCAGTCTCCAGCACGCGGCGGATCTTTGCGAGATTACGTCCGGTCTTCATGATGACGAGGGCATCGGCATTCTGCACGCGCCGCTCAAGCTCCGCTTCGGGCAAAGTCCCCGTCAGCACCGTCATCACATCGTCGCCGAGCGCGATCGGCAAGCCTGCCACGTTCCAGCAGCCGGCCATGCCGGGAATGCCGGCGATCACCTCGACCTCGGCGCGGCCTTGCAGCCGCGTATAGAGATGCATGAACGAGCCATAGAAGAACGGATCGCCTTCGCAGAGCACGACCACGTCGGTGTCGCGCGAAAGCGTGGCGAGTCGATCGGCCCACTCGTCATAGAAGGACGCGAGCAGGCGCGCATAGTCGTCGCTGCCGACATCGAGTTCGGTGGTGACCGGATATTCCATCGGATATTCGCGCACATCCGGCGCAAGCATACCCTCGACGATGGTCCGCGCCTGACCCGGCCGGCCTTTCTTGCGGAAATAGGCGACATGCGTCGCGGCGCGCACCTCGCGGTCGGCGCGCACACTCATCAGATCGGGATCGCCGGGCCCGAGCCCGCAACAGATGATCCGCCCCATTATTCGCTCCCGCTTGCGAGTGCGTTGACGGCCGCGACCGTGATCGCGGAGCCGCCGAGGCGCCCTTCGACCGTGAGCGCGGGCGCCGGCGATGCCGCCATCAGCGCGGCTTTCAATTCCGCTGCCCCCACGAAACCCACGGGACAGCCGATGATGGCCGCCGGTCGCGGGCAGTCGTCGTGTTCGAGCATGTTGAGCAGGTGGAACAGCGCGGTCGGCGCGTTGCCGATCGCAACGACCGCGCCGTCGAGATGCGGTTGCCATAATTCCAGTGCTGCCGCCGAGCGCGTGGTTTGTTTGGCCTGCGCGAGCGGCGGGACGCGCGGGTCATCGAGTGTGCAGATCACGCGATTGTTCGCCGGCAATCGCGCACGCGTAATTCCTTCGGAGACCATACGGGCGTCGCACAGGACCGGCGCACCCTTCTGCAAGGCGGCGCGTGCGGCAATCGCCATGCCGGGCGTGAAACGAATATGCGCCTCGAGGCCTACCAGACCTGCGGCGTGGATCATGCGGACCACGACAGGCTCCTCATCTGCCGTGAAGCGCGAAAGATCGGCTTCGCTCCGGATGGTCGCAAAGGACTGCCGGTAGATCGCAGCACCATTGGTCTCGAAGGCATAGGGCATCAGCGCGCTCCCACGACCGCGCGAACATCGGCAACAGTGAGCCCGCGCTGGAAGGGAACATCGCGCGGCGAACCATCGCGGACGAGATCGAATCCGTCAGACGTTCCGACCAGCGTGATATCGGAGGCGTTCGGATGCGCACAGCCCTTGGCGCAGCCGGAGACGTGAAGGCGAGTATCGGGAGCAAGGTGCGGCGCGAGTGACGCCGCAAGCTTGCGCGTTTCGACATACGCCTCGGGACAAGCCGGCGCGCCGGTACAGGCCACCACGCGCAACTGCGGATCGTCGGCGCGGGTAACCAGGCCATCGTGCTGCGGCATCTCGCACAGATCCTCGATCAGGATCATGCGCCACGGCGTGAGCCGCAAACCCGGTCCAAGACCGGCGAGAAAGCTGAACGCTTCGCTCTGCATCTGCCCGAAGGCAAGCGCGACCAGCGCGCCGCTCGGATAAATCCCGGGACTTTGCGAGGCGGAAGCCGACACAGGTCTTGCGTCACCCGCCACGGCGCCCGGCAGCTTCGTACCGCCGGCGAGATGCGTGGCCATGCGCCCTCGCCCGTCCTTCGCGCCACTGGATGCAACGAACCAATCGGCGAGCGACAACGCCACCTCGATGACGTCGGCTTTCGAAATCGCGCGGCCCTCTTCAGCGCCATCTGCGCGGACGATGAGACCGCCATTTACGCCACGCTCGATGCGGATATCGGCGGGTGAGCGCGATAGTACGCGTTCGCGGCCGCAGTCGATTGCGAAGCCGAACTTTTCCGGCAGCCCCAGCGCTCGCGCGGCAAGGGCGCGCTCCAGTTCGGACGCGAGCGCATGCGTCGCGTCGCCATCGGCCCAGAACGGCGCGACGATGATATTGCGCCGCGCTTCCATCGCCTGATCGTCGTCGACCAATCCGAGCCGCACCAGTCCCGCTATAAGCGATTGATGGCTTTGCTCGCGAACGCCACGAATTTGCAGGTTGGCGCGGCTGGTCAAGTCGATCAGCCCGTTGCCGCAGCGCTGCGCAAGCTCTGCGATGCCGACCGCCTGCTCTGCCGACAATCGGCCACCGCGCGGACGCAGCCGCACGACGAGGCCATCGCCCGAAAGCATCGGGCGCAACGCAGACGGGCACCAGCCCTTGATCGCAAACGCCGTCATGACGCCTCCCGCAGCGAGGCCAGGATCGAGTTGCGACGGGTGACCCAGAGCGAAGCTTCATCGAGACGCCGGAAGCAATCCTCGATTGCCGCAAGCGCCGCCGGATTTTCGCGCCGCAGGAAGGCGCGGATGTCGTCATTGCCCAGCGTCGCATCATAATAGAGATCGAACAGGTGCGACGGCACGACATCGGCCAAATGCGCGAACGACGCCATGTGCTCGAGCGTCGCCGCGATCTCGGCGGCGCCGCGAAAGCCGTGACGCATCATGCCGGCGATCCATTCGGGATTCGTGGCGCGCGAGCGCACCACGCGCGAAATCTCCTCGGTGAGGGTTCGCGCCCGCGGCGCATCCGGCCGCGTCGCATCGAGATGATAGAGCGATTTGATTGAGGTTCCAGAGACTCGCCGCGGCCGCGGCGATGCCCGCCTCATGCGCGGCGTAGTCGGCGGCCAGCAGGAGATCGGTCTCCGGCAAATCCTGCACATGCACGAAGGTATCGGCCGTGCCGAGGCGGGCTTCGATGCCGGCGCGGTCCAACTTCATCTCGCCGTCGGCAGCAAACGCCCATGACGAGGACGCAAGCCATGCTTGGCCGGCCTTGTGGCGCGCTTCGCTCGTGAAGACATCCATCGCGAGCGCCATGCCGGCGCCATACTGCCCTGGGCGCGGCCCAAACACGCGCGCAGCCCGCGCCAGATAAGGATTTTCTTCTCCCTCGAAGTCGCGATGCGCCAGCGCATCGCAGGCCGCCTCGAACAGTTGCGCGAGACCGCCGAAGACGTCGCGGAACAGGCCGGAAATCCGCAGCGTCACGTCGATACGGGGACGGGCGAGCATTGCGAGCGGAATGATCTCGAACCCGATGACGCGGCCGGAGGCGCCGTCCCAGCGCGGCGCGATGCCGGCAAGTTGCAGCGCCATGGCAAATTCCTCGCCTGCAGTCCGCATGGTCGCCGAGCCCCAGAGATCGACGACGAGCCCCTTCGGCCAGTCGCCATGATCCTGCAGATGCCGGCGCAGCAGTTCTTCGGCGAGCTTGATGCCCTGCGCATGCGCCACGCGCGTCGGCACGCCGCGCGGATCGACCGCGAAAAGATTGCGCCCCGTAGGCAGCACGTCGCTGCGTCCGCGCCAGGGCGAGCCAGCCGGACCCGGCGCGATGCGTTTGCCCGACAGCGCGTCGAGCAGCGCGCGCCGCTCCTGTTCGCCGCAGGCGCCGCGCCCAAACACATGCAGCCCATCACCGAACTGGCTTTCCTTGAGATCGCAGACGAAGCGGTCGATACGCGGAATCGCCTCGGCCGGTGCGGCGGACGCGGAAAGTCCGAGATCGTTCTCAACGCCGGCTATGCGCGCTTCATCGCGGATCGCGGCGACGAGGCGCTGACGTCGCGCCGGATCGAGTCCGTCGGCAGTGGAGTATTCATCGAGCAGTTGCTCGAGCCTGACGAGATTATGCGGCAGCGCACTCGGCACCAATGGCGGCGGCAGATGGCCGATGGTAACGGCGCCGATGCGGCGCTTTGCTTGCGCCGCCTCGCCGGGATCATTGACGATGAAGGGATAGATGACAGGCAGATCGCCGATCAGCGCCTCGGGCCAGCAGGCGTCCGACAGCGCCACCGACTTGCCGGGCAACCACTCGAGCGTGCCGTGCGCGCCCATGTGGATCAGCGCATGGATACCCTGCTGGCGAAGCCAGAGATAGAACGCGACATAGCCGTGGCGCGGAATGCGGGAGAGGTCGTGATAGTCGGCGTCGCGGCTCGCGACCTCGCCACGCTCGGGTTGGATGGCGACGATGGCTTTGCCGCTCCTGATCGCAGTGAAATGAAATTCGCCGTCGCGAACTTGCGGATCGCTCTCAGGCCCGCCCCACGCGCTGTCCAGATTGTCTCGAAGGATTTGCGGAAGCTGCTTCAACGTGGCGCGATAGTCATCAACGCTCCAGGTCAGCGTCGTCTGGCTGAGCTCTTGCGCAAGCCCTTCGACCCGCTCGACATCGAAGCCGGCCTTGCCGAGATCGCCGAGCAAGGCTTCGGTCGACGCGAGCGCATCCAATCCTACCGCGTGCGCGATCTGGTGCGGCCGCCCCGGATAGCTCGAGAGGACAATGGCGAGATGCTTGTCGTAGACCGGGTTCGTCGCAAGCTTGTGCCACGCACACACCCGCGCCACTGCAGCATCGATGCGATCACGATCGGGCTGGTGCGCCAAATGCGCGAATTGCAAATCCGGGTCGCGCTCGCCCGCGGACTTGAAGCTGACGACGCCGGCAAGCAGCCGCCCGTCGACCTCCGGCAGCACCACATGCATGGCCAGATCGGCCGGCGACAGCCCGCGCAGCGACGCGGTCCAGTCCTCGCGGCGCGCAGTCGACAGTGCGACCTGGAACACCGGACAGGATGCGGTATCGAACGGCGCCGTCCCGTCGTCGCCGATCGCAGAGAAAGCGGTGGCGTTGACGATCGCAGCCGGCGGCCGCTTGGAGAAATGAGCCTTGAGCCAATCGGCGACGCCGGGCGCCTTCAGCGAGGTCGCGAACGCGCCGTAAGTGTCGAATCCCTTTTCGCGCAATGCCGCTATCAACGCATCGACCGGGCCGGTATCGGCCGACGTCAGATAGGAGCGATAAAAACTGACGAGCGAATGCGGCGCGCCGCTCGGCGGCGGCAGCGTGGTCAACGCGCCCTTGGCGGGATCGTAGAAACCCATGTCGGGGATCTCGGTCTCGCCGAACACAGGTCCCGCATAAAGTCCCGACGCCAGCGCAAGCTGCGCAATCGCGACCTGCGCCGCCACGGCGCCGCCGGCATCGCAAAGCACTTTCAAACGCCGCAGGGTCGAGACCGGCACGGTCGAGAGCGCGTCAAGCCGCGTATCGTCGCGGCCATCGGCCGGCAATACCGCGAGCGCGATGCCGCGTTCCTTAGCAAGTTGATGCAGGGCGGTGACGCCATATTGCCAATAGGATTCGCCGCCGATCAGGCGCACCAGAATCCCCTTCGCGCTGCGAGAGCGTGCGCTCGATATAGGTGTCGACCGAGAGCGGATGGCGTAGCGCGATCAGATTGGCGAGCCGCAGCGCCGGCAAGCTTTTGCGGTCTCGCCGCCAGCCGGCGGCGAACGCCGCGAGATCGCTGTCGGAGAACGAGAGCACGATCAAGTCAGCCGGGTCCTGACCGAGATCGACGGCTGTCGCGGTCTCCTCCAGGCCATGGCTCTCGCGGAAGACGACGTGCATCCCTCTCCGCCTCTAGATACCCAATCCGGCCTTGATCGCGGCCTCGTCGACGTCGGCATGCTCGCCGATCACGACCAGCCTGGAACGCCGCGGCGCTGTGCCCCACGGTTTGTCGAACTGATGCCGCACCCGTTCGCCGACCGACTGCACCAGGAGCCGCATCGGCTTGCCCTTCACCGCGAGATAGCCCTTGGCGCGCAGCACATTCTGCTCGCGCGCGAGGCGGGCGATGGACGCGACCAGCGCATCGATGTCGGTCACTTCGGGCAGATCGATCACGACCGATGCAAAATCATCATGCTCGTGCTCTTCCTCGCCATCGTGATGCGAGGGCCGCGCGGCGAGATCGTCTTCGGCCGCGGCCTTGAGGCCGAGGATCAGCTGCGGATCGATCGCGCCGTCGGTTACCGCGAGCATCGGCACCTGACGCGTCGTCTCGGCCGCGATCGCAAGCTTCGCCGCCTCGAGCCCGGCCTTCCCTGCGAGATCAGCCTTGGTCAGCAGCACGATGTCGGCACAGCAGATCTGGTCCTCGAACACTTCGGAGAGTGGCGTCTCGTGATCGATGCTTTGGTCGGCCGCACGTTGCGCTGCGACCGCATCCGGATTCGCGGCGAAACGGCCGGCCGCGACGGCCTCGGCATCGGCCAGCGCAATCACGCCATCGACAGTAATGTGCGAGCGGATTTCCGGCCAGTCGAACGCCTTCAACAGGGGCTTCGGCAGCGCCAGTCCCGACGTCTCGATCAGGATGTGATCGGGACGCACTTGTCGCGCCAGCAGCGCCTGCATGGTCGGAATGAAGTCGTCGGCAACGGTGCAGCAGATGCAGCCATTGGCGAGTTCGACGATGTTCTCTTCCGGGCAATTGGCGTCGGCGCAGGATTTCAGGATTTCGCCATCGACGCCTTCGCTGCCGAACTCGTTGACCAGCACCGCGAGCTTCCGGCCATTGGCATTGGTCATCAAATGCCGGATCAGCGTGGTCTTTCCGGAGCCGAGAAAGCCGGTGATGACGGTGACGGGAATCTTGGCGAGCGAATTCACTCTGCAGCCTCCGGCAAGGATGAAAGGGGTGGAATACGCGCCAGCGACTGCTTGCGGAAGATTTCCGGGCGCGAACGCCACGGCACCAAACCGTTGGGCGCGGCGGCATAGGCCGCAGCGCCGGCGAGGATGTCGTCTGCGTTGGCCTCCGACATCCGGCCGTAGACGTAGGACCAGCGGCCCGGCGCGCTCAGCGCCACCGAGCAGCCATTGTTGCAGGCTGAAAGACACTCGACCGGCTCGATGTGGACGCCTGCGGGCGCGCCGATCTCGGTGATGGCCTTGTGCAGCCGCGATCCCGGGGTGGCTTCGCCTTCGCCGATGTCCTGGCCTGCACGGCAAGTAATGCAGACATGAAGCGTGACGGCCATCGCCCTTCTTTCTCTAGCGGAGGTGCGATGAGGCAGACGAACCCGAGTGGGTCCGTTTCCCCGTCGCGGAACACCCCGTCCGCCGGTCAAACATATCCGCTGGCAGGTCTCCCGGCTTGCGGAGCAGGATTTCTCCTCCGATCCTCAGCCTTCCCGACCCCTCGGGGTCAGTGGCACTTTGAGGATCTCTCCGGTCACGGTCGCGGGGGCGGCTGCTTTAAGGGCTCAAGTCCTTGAACCCTATCGCATTCCCTCTTCGCCTGTCGTAGGACAGGAACCAACGTTGGGGCCACCATTTGCCCAGACAAGCGCCTTGTCAAGCCGAAGGAGTAAGCTCGTGCGGCGGATTTGACATTCGCTTCAGTATTGCCGTGAGTCGTCCAAGCGAATGTCAAATCCAAAGCCGCACGACCATCGAAGAATCCTAGTGTCCCTTTCGTTCTGACATTCGTAGAAGAAAGCGCGTCAACATCGTACGAATGTCAGAACGGGGACACTATGGCTTCCGAACAGGATGTCGCCGAGGACATCAGGCACGCCGCCAAAATGGCCAAGAAGAAGGCCGCGCGCGACCGCATGATGGCCGAGAAGAGCGGCGAGAAAGGCCTGATCATCGTTCATACCGGCGCGGGCAAGGGGAAATCGTCCTCGGCCTTCGGCATGATCCTGCGCTGTGTCGCGCATGGCTTTCCTTGCGCGGTTGTGCAGTTCATCAAGGGTACCTGGGATACCGGCGAGCGGCGCTTGCTGACGTCCAATTTCGGCCAGCTCTGCCAGTTCTACGCCATGGGCGAAGGTTTTACCTGGGAAACGCAGGACCGCGCCCGCGATATCGCCGCGGCGCAAGCCGGCTGGGAGAAAGCGAAGGCGCTGATCGCGGACGAAAGCCTGCGCATGGTCGTGCTCGACGAGATCAACATCGCGCTGCGCTACGATTATCTCGATATCAACGAGGTCGTCGCCTTCCTGCAGAATGCGAAGCCGCCGCTGACCCATGTCGTGCTGACCGGCCGAAACGCCAAGCAGGAACTGATCGACGCCGCCGACCTCGTCACCGAGATGACGCTGGTGAAGCATCCGTTCCGCTCCGGCATCAAGGCGCAGCCCGGCGTCGAGTTCTAGACGAGTGTCCCGGTTCTGACATTCGCATCATGTCGCGGCGAGTTCGTTTGCGAATGTCAGAACCAAGGGGACACTAGCAAAAATTTGGTTCTAGTGCGGTTTTGGATTTGACATTCGCTATGAGACCTCGCGGATATACTGTAGCGAATGTCAAATCCACCGCACTAGGCCGCATGGCGCGCGCATTGATGATCCAGGGTGCCGGCTCGGACGTGGGCAAATCGCTCATCGTCGCGGGGCTGGCGCGCGTCGCGGTGCGCCGCGGCCTTCGCGTGATGCCCTTCAAGCCGCAGAACATGTCGAACAATGCGGCGGTGACGGTCGATGGCGGCGAGATCGGCCGCGCCCAGGCGCTGCAGGCGCTTGCGGCCGGCGTCGAGCCGCATACCGACATGAACCCGGTGCTGCTAAAGCCGGAGAGCGACACCGGCTCGCAGGTGATCGTGCAGGGCAAACGCGCCGCGACCTTGCGTGCGCGCGATTACGCGGCGCTGAAGCCGTCGCTGATGCCGGCAGTGCTGGAAAGCTTCGAGCGATTGAGGGCGAAAGCCGATCTGGTGCTGGTCGAGGGCGCCGGCAGCCCGGCCGAAGTCAACCTGCGCGCCAACGATATCGCCAATATGGGATTTGCACGGCGCGCCGACGTGCCGGTCGTGCTTGTCGGCGACATCGAACGCGGCGGCGTGATCGCGCAGATGGTCGGAATCAAGACCGTGATCGACCCCGGCGATGCCGCCGCCATCGCGGGCTTCATCATCAACAAGTTCCGCGGCGATCCCACCCTGTTCGACGACGGTTATCGCACGATCGCGGAGCGAACCGGCTGGCGCGGTTTTGGCGTGTTGCCCTGGTTCGACCGCGCGCGCGAATTACCGGCGGAGGATGCATTGGGACTTGCCGACGCGCGCAAGCCCGGACGGCGCAAGATCGCGTGTCTCGCGCTGTCGCGCATTGCGAATTTCGACGATCTCGATCCGCTCAAGCTCGAGCCGGATGTCGATCTGGTGATGGTGCGCGCAGGCGAAGCCGATTCCCGGCGATGCTGCGCTCGTCATCCTGCCCGGCTCGAAATCGACCCGCGGCGATCTCGATTTTGTCCGCAAGCAGGGTTGGGACATCGACCTTCTGGCCCATGTCAGGCGCGGTGGTCATGTCCTCGGACTGTGCGGCGGCTACCAGATGCTGGGGGCAAGCGTTGCCGACCCCGATGGGATCGAAGGATCGCCCGGCGAGACGCCCGGGCTCGGACTGCTCGATGTCACCACTGTGATGAGTCGCGAGAAGAGCCTGACCCGCATCAACGCTGAACATGCGGAAACGAAGCAGCCGATAAAGGCCTATGAAATCCACATCGGCCGCACCGAGGGAGCCGATCGCGCGCGTCCCTTTGCCTTTGTCGACGGTGCACCGGAGGGCGCGATCTCCGTAAACGGACGCGCGCAGGGCAGCTATCTGCATGGCCTGTTCGCGTCCGATGCGTTTCGCGCCGCGTATCTCGCGCGGATCGGCATAGCCGCCAACAATGAGAGCTATGGAGCGAGAATTGAGAGTGCGCTCGATGCGCTGGCCGATCACATCGAAAGACATCTCGACGTAGACGGGCTGTTGGCGCTAGCGCGCTGACAGCGCCTCGGTAAGCCTCGCCCACTCCGTTTCATCGCCGGGAAGACCCAGCCGCAGCCAGTTCGGCCTGTCATTGAAAATTCGCGACCAGATGCGCGCGCGGGCGAGCCGCTCCTGCACGGCCGTGGCATTGCCGACATCATAAAGCCGAAACAGCGGCGTGCCGCCGACGAGTTTCCAACCGAGCCGTCTTCGCGATATCGTCGAGTCTCAGCGAATCCTCTCGAAGCCGTGCCCGGGTCGCGTCGGCCCAATCATGATCGAGCAGTGCTCTTCGTCCGATCTCGATCGCCGCGCCAGAGATCGGCCAGGGTCCCGCCATCGCCGCAAGCGCGGCGATATCTCCCGCGCTGCCGAGCACGAAGCCAAGCCGCAATCCGGCGAGGCCATAGAACTTGCCGAAGGAGCGGAGCACCAGAAGCCCGGCCTGACCCGCGTCCGCCGCCAACGATACCTGCGGGACCGCATCGGCAAAGCTTTCGTCAATGACCAGATGCTTCACACTCGGCAACAACGCCAGCAGCTTTGCCGGATCGTGCTGTCGTCCGTCCGGATTATTGGGATTGACGACCACGGCGAGGTCGGCGCCGGCCAGCGCTTCGATCTCGCCGACATTTTCGACCTCCCAGCCCGCACCTGTCAGTACCGGCGCAAATTCATTGTAGGTCGGCGCAAGGATGCGGGCGCGGCCGCGCGGCGCCAGATGCGGCAGCAACTGGATTGCGGCTTGCGCACCGGCAACAGCCAGCACCGAAGCGCTGCTCCCATAGGCCTGCCGTGCCGCTCCATGAAGGGAGTCAATATCGGATCGCGACGGCAACTCGCTCCAGTGCCGCGGCGCCAGCGCCGGCACCGGATAGGGCCGGCGATTGATGCCGGTCGACAGATCGATCCAGTCCTCGAGCCGTCCGCCGAAGCGCGCTCTTGCCACATCGAGATTTCCGCCGTGATCCCTGATCATTCGATGGCGAGCCCGAAAGCGAGGAAAGCCAGCAGCCCGGCGACCACAAGCATGGCGCGGGTGTAGATCTCGAGCGCTTGTGCGACGTCGTCGGGCTCAGGATCGCGCGCCATGCCGTTCAGCCAGGGCTCGGCGGAAAGCTCACCATCATAGGTCCGCGGCCCGCCCAATCGCACACCAAGGCTTCCCGCTATCGCCGCTTCCGGCCAGCCGGCATTCGGCGAACGATGGCGCCGCCCGTCCCTGAGCAGGCAGGACATCGCCCGCGAAACATTGTCGAGGTCGGCTGCAAAAGCGAGGATGAATCCCGTCAGCCGCGCCGGAACAAAATTCGCGATGTCATCGATTCGCGCGGCGGCCCAGCCGAACGCCTGGTGACGTTCGCTCCGATGGCCGATCATGGAATCGAGCGTGTTGATCGCCTTGTAGCCGACGATGCCGGGCAGACCGAACAGCGCGCCCCAGAACAGCGGGGCCACGACGCCGTCGGACGCATTCTCCGCAAGGCTCTCGATCGCGGCGCGTGCGAGGCCGGTCTCATCGAGGTCATTGGGATCGCGTCCCACGATCATCGACACCGCCTTGCGTGCAGATTCAATGGCGCCGGCGCGAAGGGGATCGCGCACCGCGGCGACATGATCGTAGAGCGAGCGCAGCGCGACACAGGGCCAGGCCAGCACGCCGATCAACACGACGCCGCGCCAATCGGATGGCATTGCCTCTTGCACGAGCCAGCCTGCGCCGGCCGCCAACGCGATCACGATCAGCGCGGCTGCGATGCCGACCAGCCGCCGTTTCAAAGGCGTATCCGAGGCGCGATTCCATCGCGCATCCAGCGCACCGATCAGGCCGCCCAGCCAGGTCACGGGATGGCCGATGCGCGCGAACAACACGCCGGGCCATCCCACGAGGGTATCGACCGCCATCGCCACCAGCATCGCGCCCGTAAATCCCACGAGTGCCTACTTTCCGAAGTTCGTGCTCCATTGCCGCCCGTCCGTTAGCGAACTTCGGAAAGTCATGGGCACTAGCAAACTTATGATTCTAGTGCCGCTTTCGATCTGAAGTCCCTGAACCCGATATTGCCACGAGTGAGTCAGGGAGTTCAGATCGGCGGCACTAGATAGCCTCCACCCTCCCTGATGCGGGAGAAAGCCGCGCCATTGCAAGCCCCCGTCCGACGATTTAGCGGTTTGCATCGCCCGGGATTGATGGTTAGGGAGAACGCATGGCCATCATCCTCATCACCGGCGGGGCGCGATCGGGCAAGAGCATGCATGCCGAGGCGCGCGCGAAAACGTTTGCGGGCAAGCCGGTCTATGTCGCGACCGCCGAGGCGCTCGACGCCGAAATGCGCGAACGGATCGCTGGACATCGCGCGCGGCGCGGCGCCGATTGGATCGAGCATGAAACGCCGCTCGAGCTGGTCGCCGCGCTCAACGCGACCGACGGCGGCGGCGCACGGCTGGTCGATTGCCTGACGCTGTGGTTGTCGAATTTGGTGCTTGCGGAGCGCGACTGGTCGAAGGAAACGGAACGGCTCACCGAGTCGCTTCGCGCGCAAAAAAGCCCGGTCGTGCTGGTGTCCAACGAGGTGGGACTTGGTATCGTGCCCGACAATGCGCTGGCGCGGCAATTCCGCGATGCCGCGGGGACGATGAATCAGACGATCGCGCGGGCCGCGGATGAAGTAGAATTCGTCGTCGCGGGTCTGCCGATGCGGGTAAAGTAGCAATGCCTGAGTATGTCGAGACGTTGAAGGGCCTGGTCGCGGATCTGCGGATCGGCATTTCGCTTTGCACCCGCTTCCCGATTGGGTCGGCGGCGTCACTCAACGACGGCGAAGTGGCGCGCGCGAGCTGGGCCTTCCCGGTCGCCGGAATCCTGGTTGGGCTGGCCGGCGCGCTGGCCTACTGGCTCGCCATCCGTCTCAATGTGGCGCCGATTCCGGCGGCGGCACTGGCGCTGGCCGCGACGATGGCGCTGACCGGCGCGATGCACGAGGATGGGCTCGCCGATTCCTTTGATGGGCTGGGCGGCAAGACCCGCGAGCAGAAGCTCGAGATCATGCGCGACAGCCGGCTCGGCACCTTCGGCGCGCTCGCGCTGGTCGTTACCTTGCTGCTCCGATGGAGCACGCTCGCCGACATCGCGGAGCCGCGCTATGTCGCGCTTGCGTTGATCTCGGCGCATGCGGCGGCGCGCGCCGGCATGACGGCCTTCATGCATCTCGTTCCGCCCGCGCGGCTGGACGGGCTGTCAAGCGACGCCGGACGTCCGCCGGGACAATGCGTCGCCGCCGCGCTTGCGATCGGAATTTTCACGCTGCTGTTCGGCTTCGGCGTCAAAGGTGCGATGATATCGCTGCTGTTGCTCGCGGTCGCCGGCATCATCACTGCCCGGATCGCCATCCGCCAGATCGGCGGGCAGACCGGTGACGTGCTCGGTGCGTTCGAACAGGTCGGCGAAGCCATCGTCCTGCTGATCGCGGCGTCGCTGTTTTAGTGGAGCGGATTTGACGTTCGCTACCCTATAAGCCACGCATTCGCAAAGCGAACGTCAAAATCCAAAGCTCCACTAGATTTTATATTTGCTAGTGGTCCTTTGATTCCAACATTCGCAAAGTGCTTGTTGCGAGGATGTGCGAATGTTGGAATCGGACCACTAGAGTTTATTCCGGCTTCAATTTCGCAAATGCGTCCGCGAGATCGACGGTGATCGGCATAGGATCGTCAGGCGCACCATCCTTCTTCCAGGTCGTGGCCGTCAACGTATGCGGCGCAGTGAACTCGAATTTCTCGGAGAGGAGCGGTTTCCCATCGATCATGGCGCTGAAATTGGCAAAGCGATTGGCCTGCACGCTGTAGATCATGGTCGGATGCGACCAAGGCGAATGCCCGCCCGAGGAGACCAGATTGTAGACGAAGAATTGCGAATCCGGCGACCACCTGACCTGGTCGACATAATAGCCGTTAGCGCCGCGCGGCGAGGAATGGTTGTGGGAGTTGAGTGTGCTGCCCGCGACCGAACGGATCACGACCCGGCTCTCCATGTCGGGCGTCGCGTCGAGGCTGATGTCGGCGGGAAGCACGGTCGCGTGAAACTTCTTGTCGGGCGACGGATAGATCTTTGACACAATGGTCTGGCAGCTGGTTTCAGGCCGTGGCTTGGGGAGCAGGTTATAGCCTTCGCACTGCGGATCGGCCGCCGCTGCAAGCGTCGGCGAGAGGGTGGCAACGGCGATCGAAACAACAACCCGTGACTGAAATCGGTTCATGAAAGCCTGCCCTGTCAAAATCGGATACAAGTGTCGTGCAAACACGATATTTTGCAATGAATTTTGCAAACCAAAGGGAAGATTACGGCAAGGGCGATCATCAGGATTGCGAGACGTTCCTGTCTGATTGATTTAGAATGAAGCGACGTGGAAATACCGGAATGGCTTCAATGGGCGGGTCGGCAAATCCCTGGCTACGAGCGGCGAAGGCCTTGGTATTGATGGGCGCAATCACGGCGTCACCGGCGTTTGCGGAGGACAATCTCGGCGCCGCGCAGCCGCAGCTCACTTTGTCCATGGCGCACGACGAACTCGGCGATGGTTGCCGCCGCGTCGATACCATCGACGCATCGCAACTTGCCCCGGTTTCCCTGCATCGCACCTTCCATGACGATTTCGACGAGCATCCGCTGAAGAGCGGCCACTGGGTGCCGCATTATGCCGGCGGCGCCGCCTGGCCCGATGCGCAATATTGGGGCGGCCCCGGCTCGCAGCTCAAGCGCCAGACCAAGCCGAACGGAGAGCAGCAGATCTATGTCGATCCGCGCTACGCCGGCCTCGCGACACAACCGCTCGGGCTCGATCCCTTCCGCGTTCACGATGGCGTATTGTCGATTGTCGCGAGCCGCACCCCGCCGGAGCTTCTGCCCGTGCTGTTCAACAATCCCTATGTGTCCGGCATCCTCACCACCCAGGGGTCGTTTGCGCAGAAACACGGCTACTTCGAAATCCGCGCCAAAATACCCCACGGCATCGGCGTCTGGCCGGCGTTCTGGCTGCTTGCCGATGACGGCGGTTGGCCGCCCGAGATCGACGTCATGGAGGGACGCGGACAACGCCCCGACGACCTCGTGATGACGACACATTGGCGGATTCCGGCAACGCAGAAGATCGAGTCCTGCGGCTTCGATTTCCAGCTCGCTGGCGCATCGAACGACTTCCACGATTATGGAATGCTGTGGACCCAGGACCGCCTCATCTATTTCATCGACCGCAAGCCGGTCTCCGAAGTCAAAGTGCCGATCGGCTATGACGACCCCATGTACATGATCGTCAACCTGGCGATGGGCTCGAAATGGTTCGGCGGCGTCGGCGTGGTCGACGGCGAATCTCCCGAGATGGTCGAATTCGAGATCGACCGGATTTCCGTCTATCAAATCGATCCGTCTTAGCCATAATGGAACATGGGGTCGAGGCTGACCCGAGGGGACGTCAATGCTCGGAAAATTCTCGCGCCGGCACCTCATGCAGCTCGCGGGCCTTTCCGGCATCGGCACGTTGTCGCAGCCCGCATGGGCGCAAGGCATTGCGGCGGATTCGCCCGGCGGCGCGCATTTTCCGAGCGGTTTCGTCTGGGGCACGGCGACGTCGGCCTATCAGATCGAGGGCGCGGTCAACGAAGATGGCCGGGGCCTGTCGATCTGGGACACATTCAGCCACACGCCCGGCAAGATCGCCGATCAGACCAATGCCGACCGCGCCAATGATCACTATCACCGCTACAAGGAAGACGTCGCGCTGATCAAGGCGCTCGGCGTCAAGGCCTATCGCTTCTCGATCGCCTGGCCGCGGGTGTTTCCGGACGGCGATGGCGCGCCGAACCCGAAGGGCCTCGACTTCTACAATCGCCTGATCGACGAATTGCTCGCCAATGGCATCGAGCCGTTCGCAACGCTCTATCACTGGGATCTGCCGCAATCGCTGCAGGATCGTGTCGGCGGCTGGCAATCCAGCAAGACCTCGCAAGCCTTCGGCAATTACGCCGGCTATGTCACCGAACGCCTGAGCGATCGCGTCAGAAATTTCTTCACACTGAACGAACCGGGCCGCTTCCTGAATTTCGGCTACGGCTGGGCGATCGACGCGCCCGGCCTCAAGCTCGCCACCGGCGAATTGAACCAGGCCCGCCATAACGTGGTGCTCGGCCACGGGCTTGCGGTGCAGGCGATCCGCGCCAGGGCGCGCGCCGGCACCAGGGTCGGTATTGCCGAGAATATCGCGGCCTGCGTCCCCGCGATCGATACGCCCGAGAACATCCGCGCCACCGAGATCGCGACGCGCGAGTTGAATGCCGGCATTCTCAGCGTGATTCTGGAAGGCAAATACACCGATCATTTCCTGGAGTTTGCCGGCAAGGACGCGCCGAAATTCACCGCCGACGAATTGAAGATCATCGGCTCGCCGACCGACTTCGTCGGGGTCAACATCTACGCCCCGCAATTCTATATCGTAGCCAAGGACACCAAGCCCGGCTTCGACGTGG
This sequence comes from uncultured Alphaproteobacteria bacterium, assembly GCA_963732085.1. GTDB lineage: Bacteria > Pseudomonadota > Alphaproteobacteria > Rhizobiales > Xanthobacteraceae > Bradyrhizobium. The sequence goes on from CAVSYJ010000010.1 coordinate 467,096, forward strand.
CGCCCTTCCCCGCTTCGTTTCCGCATATGAATTCGGAATGGCTCAAGGTCGGGCCCGAGACCGCCTACTGGGTTCCGCGGATGGTGAAGAAGGTCTGGAATGTCGAGAACATCTATATCAGCGAGAACGGCACCTCGTCGGAGGACAAGATCGCCGCCGACGGCAAGGTCTACGATCTCGACCGCATCATGTTTTTACGGAACTATCTGGTCCAGCTGCAGCGCGCCATTGCCGAGGGCGCGCCGGTGCGCGGCTATTTCCTGTGGAGCCTGATGGACAATTTCGAGTGGATTTTCGGCTTCGAAAAGCGCTTCGGACTCTATCGCGTCGACTTCGAGACGCAGCAACGGATTCCGAAGCTCAGCGTCTCCTTTTACCGCAATGTCATTGAGAAGAATGCCGTTGGCGCCTGACCATTCGAGCGAGCCGACATGACACGCCTGACGCGACGCGATGCGCTGCTGCGGACGCTCGCGCTCGCCGGTACGAGTACGCTGCGGCCCGCGCTCGCCGCCCCGACTCAGCTCCGCCACCGCGCAATCCCGACATCGATTCGATCCTGCAAGGCGCGGTCAACGCCCATGCTGTACCCGGGGTGGTCGCAATGGCGACGACCGATCGTACCGTCATTTATGAGGGCGCGTTCGGCCCGCGCTGCGTCGGCACGCCCGCAAAAATGTCGACCGACACCGTCTTCCGCATCGCTTCGATGGTGAAGCTTCTGACTTCGGTCGCGGCCATGCAACTGGTCGAAAGCGGCAAGCTCTCGCTTGATGAACCCGCAAGCAAGGTCGATCCCGAACTTGGATCGGTTCCCGTGCTGACCGGCTTCGATGCCAAGGGCAATCCGCAATTGCGCCCGCCGCTCCGGCCGATCACGCTGCGCAATTTGCTGACCCACACCTCGGGCTTCAGTTATCCGCTGTGGGACCAGAATGCCGTGCGCTACTACGCGGTCGCCGGCAAAACCAGGGGTCTGCCGCGGCGGCCGCTGTTCTTCGATCCCGACAGCAAATGGTCCTATGGCGGCAGCATCGACAAGGTCGGACGGCTGGTGGAGATCGCGAGCGGCGAGCCACTCGACGGCTATTTCCGCAATCACATCTGTCAGCCGCTGGGAATGAAGGACACGGGGTTCGAGATCACCACAGCCCAGCGTGCCCGCGAGGCGAACCTGCACGTTCACAGGGCCGACGGGACGCTCATGGCCAAGCCGCTGGAGAAAGCCAACGAGCCGCACTCGCATTCCGGCGGCGGCGGCATTTATTCCACCGCGCCTGACTATCTGACCTTGCTGCAGACGCTGCTCAACGGCGGCAGTCTCAATGGCGTGCAAATCCTCAAGCCCGAGACCGTGGCGCTGATGTCAGCCAACCAAACCGGCGACATCGACTGTGGCCATATGAGAACGACGAGCCCGGCGCTGTCCAACGATGTCGACTTCTTCCCCGGCGTGCGGCTGCGCTGGGCGCTCGGGCACATGATCAACCTCGATCCCGTCAAGGACGGCCGCAAGGCCGGCAGCCTGACATGGGCGGGGCTGTACAACACCTATTACTGGATCGACCCGGCGTCGAACGTCGCCGGCGTCATCATGATGCAGATCCTGCCCTTTGCCGATACACGCGCACTCGACCTTTACCGCAAGTTCGAGCGCGGCGTTTATCGGGCGCTGAAACCCGCGTAAACTAGATTCGCGTGATCGGCGATGACAGCGACGACGTCTGGTGCACCTGCCGCGCCGTCGTCAGCGCGGCAATGCCCGATGCGACTGCAAAAGCGATGATGAGCCCGATCAGGGCGCGCCGAAGTGCCATGACGTTGCCTCCCGAGATCACTCTGCCGCCGAAGGGGAAACCTCCCCGTCCAGCCAATCCTGTTCGTGCGCCAAAGCGATCCACGCCTGTGCCATGCGCCAGTAGCGCTTGAACGCCGGTTTGTCCTGGGCCCGCTCGGCCAGTTGCAGGCAATTTTCAGCGTTTTTCCGATAGGTTTCTGACTGCTTCATCTCTCCAACGTGGGGCCCAAAATCGATTCTACAACAGGTGGTTACGCGATCTTAATCGTGACGGGGGATGGCGGGTTCCCGAAAATGAACCGGCGGGTGCGCAGACCCCTCCCGAAATTATTTGCATCGGCATGGAACCCAAGGCCTGCGAGGAGGTTTGTCTGCTCGGGTCAGACCGGCGGGTTCCAATTTGCTGCATCACCGTGTTCCAGCTTGATCCTTTTGGTTGCTGACGTATTCATGCCGATACCCTTCGTGGATTCGGCCTTTGCTTGCTGGGGGGAAGATCATGAGTGACCTCGACACCGGAGCACCGCCACAGGCACTCCGTCCTGCCCCCAAGCGCAACGGCGCAGCCAAGCCCGACCCTCAACAAGACCTGCTTCACGCATTGCAGGCGATGCGCAGCGGCGATTTCTCGGTACGCATCGGCGGCGACTATCTCGGTATCGACGGCAAGATCGCAGACACTTTTAACGAAATCATTGCGGCCAACCAGCGCATGGCACAGCAGCTCGAGCGCGTCGGCCAGGTCGTGGGACGCGAAGGCAAGACCCGCCAGCGCGTCAAGTTCGGCCTTGCCTCCGGCTCCTGGGCCGACATGGAAGGCTCCGTCAACACGCTGATCGACGACCTGTTGTGGCCGACGCGCGAGGTGACCCGCGCGGTCGCCGCCGTGGCGCAAGGCGACCTCCTGCAAACCGTGAAGCTCGACGTCGACGGCCGCCCACTGGGCGGCGAATTTTTGCAGTCGGCGACCATCGTCAACACCATGATCAAGCAGCTCAGCGTGTTCACCTCCGAGGTGACGCGCGTGGCGCGCGAGGTCGGCACCGAGGGCAAGCTCGGCGGCCAGGCCCAGGTGCCGGAGGTGACCGGCGTCTGGAAGGATTTGACCGAGAGCGTCAACTCGATGGCCAACAACCTGACCGGTCAGGTCCGCAACATCGCGGAAGTGACGATCGCGGTCGCCAACGGGGACTTGTCGAAAAAGATCACGGTCGACGTGCGCGGCGAAATCCTGCAGCTCAAGGAAGCCATCAACACGATGGTGGACCAGCTGCGCTCCTTCGCCTCCGAAGTGACGCGCGTCGCGCGCGAGGTCGGCACCGACGGCAAGCTCGGCGGCCAGGCCATCGTGCCCGGCGTCGCCGGCACCTGGAAGGACCTCACCGACTCCGTGAACGCGATGTGCGGCAATCTGACCGCGCAGGTCCGCAACATCGCCAACGTCACCACCGCCGTGGCGCGCGGCGACCTCTCGCGCAAGATCACGGTCGACGTGCGCGGCGAAATCCTGGAGCTGAAGGACACCATCAACACCATGGTGGACCAGCTCAACTCGTTCGCCTCCGAAGTGACGCGCGTCGCGCGCGAGGTCGGCACCGAAGGCAAGCTCGGCGGCCAGGCGCAGGTGCCGGGCGTGGCCGGCACCTGGAAGGACCTGACCGACAACGTCAACTTCATGGCGTCGAACCTCACCGCACAGGTCCGCAACATCGCCGACGTCGCGACCGCCATCGCGAGCGGCGACCTCTCCAAGAAGATCACTGTGAACGTCTCCGGCGAAATCCTTCAACTGAAGGAAACGCTGAACACCATGGTCGACCAGCTCAACGCGTTCGCCGGCGAAGTGACGCGCGTGGCGCGCGAAGTCGGCACCGAAGGCCGGCTCGGCGGCCAGGCCAACGTGCTCGGTGTCGCCGGCACCTGGAAGGACCTGACCGAGAGCGTGAACTCGATGGCGTCGAACCTGACCGCGCAGGTCCGCAATATCGCCGACGTGACCACCGCGGTCGCCAATGGCGACTTGTCGAAGAAGATCACCGTCGACGTGCGCGGCGAAATCCTGGAGCTGAAAGACACCATCAACACCATGGTGGACCAGCTCAACTCGTTCGCCGGCGAAGTGACGCGCGTCGCGCGCGAGGTCGGCACCGAAGGCAAGCTCGGCGGCCAGGCACAGGTCCGCGGCGTCGCCGGCACGTGGAAGGACCTGACCGACTCCGTCAACTCGATGGCGTCGAACCTGACCGGCCAGGTCCGCAACATCGCCGAAGTCGCAACCGCGGTGGCGAAGGGCGACCTGTCGAAGAAGATCACCGTGAACGTGTCGGGCGAAATCCTTCAGCTGAAGGAAACGTTGAACACCATGGTCGACCAGCTCAATGCGTTCGCGGGCGAAGTGACGCGCGTGGCGCGCGAGGTCGGTACCGACGGCAAGCTCGGCGGCCAGGCCGAAGTGCCCGGCGTCGCCGGCACCTGGAAGGACCTGACCGACTCCGTGAACTCGATGGCGGGCAACCTGACCGCGCAGGTCCGCAACATCGCCGAGGTCGCGACCGCGATCGCCGGCGGCGACCTGTCGCGCAAGATCACCGTCGACGTGCGCGGAGAAATCCTTCAGCTGAAGGAAACGCTGAACACCATGGTCGACCAGCTCAACCGCTTTGCCGGCGAGGTGACGCGCGTGGCGCGTGAGGTCGGCACCGAAGGCCGTCTCGGCGGCCAGGCCAACGTGCCCGGCGTCGCCGGCACCTGGAAGGACCTGACCGACTCCGTGAACTCGATGGCGGGCAACCTCACCGCCCAGGTCCGCAACATCGCCGAAGTGACGACCGCAGTGGCGCGCGGCGACCTGTCACGCAAGATCACGGTCGACGTGAAGGGCGAAATCCTGGAGCTGAAGAACACCATCAACACCATGGTGGACCAGCTCAACGCCTTCGCCTCGGAAGTGACGCGCGTCGCGCGCGAGGTCGGCACCGAAGGCAAACTCGGCGGACAGGCCGAAGTGCCCGAAGTCGCCGGCACCTGGAAGGACCTCACCGACAACGTCAACTTCATGGCGTCGAACCTGACCGCTCAGGTCCGCAACATCGCCGAGGTCGCGACCGCGATTGCCGGCGGTGACTTGTCGAAGAAGATCACGGTGGACGTGCGCGGCGAAATCCTGTTGCTCAAGGACACCCTCAACACGATGGTCGAGCAGCTGCGTTCGTTCGCGGCCGAAGTGACGCGCGTCGCGCGCGAAGTCGGCACCGAAGGACGGCTCGGCGGCCAGGCCGTGGTGCCCGGCGTCGGCGGCACCTGGAAGGACCTGACCGACAACGTCAACCTTCTGGCGGCAAACCTCACGACCCAGGTGCGCAACATCGCCGAAGTCACGACCGCGGTGGCCCGCGGCGACCTCTCGCGCAAGATCACCGTCGACGTGAAGGGCGAAATCCTCGAACTGAAGAACACCATCAACACCATGGTGGACCAGCTCAACGCGTTCGCCGGCGAAGTGACCCGCGTGGCGCGCGAGGTCGGCACCGAGGGCAAGCTCGGCGGCCAGGCGCAGGTGCCGGGCGTTGCCGGCACCTGGAAGGACCTCACCGACACCGTGAACTTCATGGCCGCCAATCTGACCGAGCAGGTGCGCGGCATCGTCAAGGTGGTGACCGCGGTCGCCGACGGCGACCTGAAGCAGAACCTCACCGTGAAATCTCGCGGCGAGGTCGCGGCGCTCGCCGACACCATCAACAACATGACCGAGACGCTGGCGACCTTCGCCGATCAGGTGACGAGCGTGGCGCGCGAAGTCGGCGTCGAGGGCCGTCTCGGCGGCCAGGCCAACGTGCCGGGCGCAGCCGGCACCTGGAAGGACCTGACCGGCAACGTCAACCTGCTCGCGGCCAACCTCACCTCGCAGGTGCGCGCGATCGCGGAAGTGGCGACCGCCGTGACCAAGGGCGACCTGACGCGCGCGATCCAGGTCGACGCCCGCGGCGAAGTCGCGGAGCTGAAAGACAACATCAACACGATGATCACCAACCTCCGTCTGACGACGGACGTCAACACCGAGCAGGACTGGCTGAAGACCAACCTCGCCCGCTTCACCAACATGCTGCAGGGCCAGCGCGATCTCACGAGCGTCGGCCGCCTGCTGCTCACCGAGCTTGCGCCGCTGGTGAACGCGCATATGGGCGTCATCTATCAGGTCGACGGCGAGGAGAACCCGCAATTGCGGCTGCTGGCGGCCTATGCCAGCGACGGCGCTTATCCGCATCAGCAGATCGTGCCGTTCGGTCAGGGCCTGGTCGGACAATGCGCCGTCGACAAGCGGCAGCGTCTGGTCGCCGACATTCCGGCCGACGCCGTGCCGGTGAGTTCGACGCTGCTCCGCGTCGTGCCGAAAAATCTCGTCGTGCTTCCGATCCTGTTCGAGAATCAGGCCAAGGCGGTGATCGAATTGGCTTCGCTCGGCCAGTTCACGACCTCGCAAATGAACTTCCTCGAACAGCTCACCGACTCCATCGGCATCGTGCTGAACTCGATCGAAGCGACCATGCAGACCGAGGGCCTCTTGAAGCAGTCGCAACAGCTCGCCGGTGAATTGCAGACGCAGCAGCGCGAATTGCAGCAGACCAACGACCAGCTCGAGCAGAAGGCGCAGCAGCTCGCCGAGCGCAACGTCGAAGTCGAACGCAAGAACCAGGAAATCGAGCAGGCCCGCCGCGCGCTCGAGGAAAAGGCGACGGAGCTTGCGCTGACATCGAAATACAAGTCGGAATTCCTGGCCAATATGAGCCACGAGCTGCGTACGCCGCTCAACTCGATCCTGATCCTCGGCCAGCAGCTGACCGAGAACCCCGACGGCAACCTCACCGGCAAGCAAGTCGAGTTCGCGCGCACCATCCATGGCGCGGGTACCGACCTGCTCAACCTGATCAGCGACATTCTCGACCTGTCGAAGATCGAATCCGGCACCGTCACGGTCGACGCCGAGGAAATCCTCACGGCCAACCTGCTCGAAACCGTCGGCCGTCCGTTCCGCCACGAGGCGGACAACCGGCAGCTCTCCTTCTCCGTCGATGTCGATCCGAATCTGGCGCGCAGCATCGTTACCGACTCCAAGCGCCTGCAGCAGGTGCTGAAGAACCTGCTCTCGAATGCCTTCAAATTCACGGGCGAAGGCGGCGTGCGCCTCAATGTCTCGGGTGCGCTTGGCGGTTGGAGCCCGGATCATCCCGTGCTCAAGAGCGCGCCCGCGGTGATCGCCTTCGAGGTGTCTGACACCGGCATCGGCATTCCCTCGGAGAAGCAGAAGCTGATCTTCGAGGCGTTCCAGCAGGCGGATGCCGGCACCAGCCGCAAATATGGCGGCACCGGCCTGGGTCTAGCCATCAGCCGCGAGCTCGCCAACCTGCTCGGCGGCGAAATCCATCTGAAGAGCGCGCCGGGCAAGGGCTCGACCTTCACGCTCTATCTGCCGCTGAAATATTCAGGGCCCACGGTGGCGCCACGGATCAGTCCACCTGCGTCGCAATATGCCGCCGTCCCTGTCCTGCAAGCGGTGACGCAGGAGCGCGTGATCGAGCAATTGCCGGACGACCGGCTCAATCTGGAGCCCGGCGACACCATCCTGCTGATCGTGGAGGACGACCCGCATTATGCGCGCGTCCTGATCGATCTCGCCCGCGACAAGGGTTTCAAGGTGCTGGTCGCCGCGCGCGGCACCGAAGCGCTCGAGCTCGCCAAGCAGTATCAGCCGGCGGCAGTCTCGCTCGACGTGTTCCTGCCTGACATGCTGGGCTGGACCGTGCTGAACCAGCTCAAGCACAATCCGCTGACACGTCATATCCCGGTCCAGATCATCACGCTGGACGAGGACCGCCAGCATGCGCTCTCGCGCGGCGCTTTCTCCTTTGTCAACAAGCCGACGACGACGGAAGGCGTGGCTGCGGCGCTGTCGCAGATCAAGGAATACGCCAAGCCACGCCGCAAGCGGTTGCTGATCGTGGAAGACAATGCCGCGGAGCAGATGAGCATCCGCGAATTGCTCGACCACGACGATATCGAGATCGTCGCCACCGACACCGGCGAAGGCGCACTCACGACGTTGCGCGAAAATCCCTGCGACTGCGTCGTGCTCGATCTGCGATTGCCGGACATGAGCGGGTTCGAAGTGCTGAATCGCCTTCGCAACGATGCTTCGCTCGCCAATGTTCCCGTCGTCGTCTTCACCGGCCGGGAACTCTCCGCCGAGGAAGATGCGGAACTGCACACCATGGCGCGCAGCATCGTGGTGAAAGGCGTGGAGTCTCCGGAACGTCTGCTCGACGAAACCTCGCTGTTCCTGCATCGCGTGATCACGGAACTGCCGGTCGAGAAGCAGCGCATGCTGGAACGGCTCAACAGTTCCGACGAGGACCTGGTCGGAAAAACCGCGCTTCTGGTCGACGACGATGCCCGCAACATCTTCGCGCTGTCCAGCGTGCTGGAACGGCGCGGCATGAAGGTGCTGACCGCAACGACCGGACACGAAGCGATCGCGTTGGTCGAATCCAACCCGGAAATATCGGTCGTGCTGATGGACATCATGATGCCCCAAATGGACGGCTACCAGACTATCGGCGTGATCAGGCAGAACCCGTCCTTCCTGCGCCTGCCGATCATCGCGCTGACCGCGAAGGCGATGAAGGGCGACCGCGAGAAATGCCTTGAGGCCGGCGCCTCCGACTATCTGGCGAAGCCGGTGAACACGGAGCAACTGCTCCTCGCTATCCGCATGTGGCTGCATCGCTGATCGGTATCAAATGATGGACCATGAACAGGTCAACATCCTTCTGGTCGACGACCAGCCGGCGAAACTGCTGGCCTATGAAGTCATCCTGAAGCAGCTGGGCGAAAACCTGATCGTCGCGACTTCCGGCCGCGAGGCGCTCGAGATCCTGCTCAAGAACGAAATCGCGATCATCCTGGTCGACGTCTGCATGCCCGAGCTCGACGGCTTCGAGCTCGCAGCCATGATCCGCGAGCACCCGCGTTTCCAGAAGACCGCGATGATCTTCATCTCGGCGATCCAGGTTTCCGACATCGACCGGCTGCGCGGTTACGAGATGGGTGCGGTCGACTACGTGCCGGTGCCTGTCGTCCCCGAGGTGCTGCGCGCCAAGATCAAGGTGTTTGCCGAGCTCTATCGCAAGACACGGCAGCTGGAGCGACTCAATGCCGAACTCGAGGATCGCGTTCGCGCCCGCACCGCCGAGCTCGAGCAGTCCACGGTTCAGTTGGTCGAAAGCGAGCAGCGGCGAAGCCTCGCGCTCGCAGCCGGCAAGATGGGATCGTGGGATTGGGACTGGATCAGCGGCAACTGGTTGTGGGACGAGGGACAGTACGGGATTTTCGGCGTCGACCCCGCGACCTTCGCGGTAACGCCGGCCAACGTACAGACAATGCTCTATCCGGAGGACATCGACGAACTGCGCAAGGCCATGGCCCATTTCGAAAGGGGCACGCGATCCTATGAAACCGAGTTTCGCATCAAGCGGCCCGACGGCGAAGTCCGCTGGTGCGTTGGCACGGCTGCCGCCACGCTCGACGAGGCCGGCCGCGTCATGCGGGTCAGTGGCGTCACCATCGACATCACCGAACGCAAGCACGCCGAGGAGCGCCAGAACCTGCTCACCCGCGAGGTCGACCATCGCGCCAAGAACGCGCTGGCGCTGGCACAATCGATCGTGCGGCTGACGCGTGCCGATAATGTGAAGACCTACGTCAACGCGGTCGAGGGGCGCATCAATGCGCTGGCGCGCGTGCACACGATCCTGTCGCTGTCGAGCTGGCAGGGCGCGGAGATGAGCCGGCTGCTCAGCGAGGAGCTTGCGCCCTACTCGATGAGCGACCGCATCCGCCTGAGCGGCACGGAGGTGCACCTGCAGCCCGCCACCGCGCAGACGCTGGCGCTCGCCTTGCATGAACTCGTCACCAACTCGGCCAAGTATGGCGCGCTGTCGTCGTTGTCAGGGCAGTTGTCGATCGACTGGAAGGTCGACGACGAGACACTGGCCTTGACCTGGGAGGAGCGCGGCGGGCCGGAAGTGCGCGAGCCCACCTCGCGCGGCTTCGGGACCCGCAGCCTGATGGCCAGCGTGGAATCGCAGCTCGGCGGACAGGCGGTATTCGACTGGCAGGCCGAAGGCCTGGTCTGCCGGCTGCACGTCCCGCTGACGCGTAAATCGCTCGGCCTCCGCGGACCTCGACGGCCGGCACGACGTGCCGGACTCCGAGGCGCCCTTGCAACGCGCGTCAGCCTAGAGCGCGATGAGATTAGGATGAATTGTCATCGCGCTTTAGGTTCTTGTTTGGGCATGATCTTTTCGGAAAACCGCTGCACACTTTTCCGGATCATGCCTTAGTCGTTTTTAGAAATTTACCAATTCCATGACCAGGAAGGCGCTCCCGGATAAGCGGCGACGCGAGCCGGAGTGGGTTTCTTGTGCCTTACGACGGCCTTGCGTGCCGGAGTTTGCGGCTGTGCGACTGGCTTCATCTCCGCGAACGCAGTGAGAGCTGATTTCTCCGCGACCGGCGTCGCGGCTGCGGACGGCGGAACAGTGACGGCGGCCGGCTGCGGCGGAACTACCGTTGGAAGGTTTGTGTCGAACACGACCTTCTGCGGCCATCGTTGCGCGGACTGGATGCGAAGGATTTCCTTGTCCAGCGATGTCTGCCGGACTTGGTCATCGTTGGCCACGACCGCAGAAGCGACAGGCCAGTACCAGTCCGCAACAAACAACAGTGCCAGGAGCGCGCTCCCGGCAAGCAGAAAATATCGAACCAGGGGCACGTCGCATCGCCTTTGTGAGATGTGTCGTGCCGATACAAAGCGTCGCGCGAACGTTTTGTTCCTCGACAATCGGTCGCCTGCCGCGATGCCGACGCCTGCGGTCCACCCGCGTCACGTCAGCGTGACGCACGGCCGCCTCTTCCTTGATTTAAGCCTTCAATGCGGTCTTCAGCTTCGCCACCGCGCTGTCCGGCGTGGTCAGGACCGGCCGGCCGGTCGCGTCCGCCACCATCGCCGCTACCGGCGCCATACTGTATTGCGCCAGCGCCACCACGTCGCAGCCGCGCAAATCCTTCGAGGCTTCGGTCACGATGCGATCGTGCTCCGCGCGATCGCCGCGATCAAGCGCGGCCATCGCGCCCTCGGCGAGCTTGGGCACGACCTCTACAGATGAAGGAAACTCGCGCGGCATCGACGCCAGTGTCGGCGGAAAGGTCGAGAGCAGGCCGATCTTGCGGCCTTGCTTGATCGCCTGCTCGATCATCGCCTCGTTGGGCTTGAGCACCGGCATCGGCGCATGTTGGTGCGCCACCGCTTCGATGCAGGGTCCGAACGCCGAGCAGGTGAAGAGGATCGCGTCCGACCCCGTCGAGGTCACGTAGCGTCCGATGCTCAGGAACCGCTCGGTCATCGCGTCGGTCAGCCTCCCATCGCGCGCGAGATCGGCCGACAGGCTGTCGTCGAGCAGGTTCATCAGCTTCGCGTCGGGCCAGAGCCGGGCAAAGGACGCCTCGATCGGAACGATCGAGTGCTTGAGGGCGTGAACGAGAGCAATGCGCATGGTGGTCAAATCAGCGGCGCGGCAGATCGTCCGCCGCGCCGCCTTTCCGATTACTTGAACGGAATGGCGTACATCAGTCCGCCCTTGGTCCAGGTGGCGTTCAGGCCGCGTTCGAGCTTGAGCGGGCTCGACTTGCCGACATTACGTTCGAAGATTTCGCCGTAATTGCCGGTCGCCTTGATCGACGCTTGCAGCCATTTGTTGTCGAGCCCGAGCCGCGAACCGAGATCGCCGGAGACGCCGAGCAGGCGCTGGATGCCGGGCGTCGTCGATTTCGCCATCTCATCGACATTGGCCTGCGTGACACCGAGCTCTTCGGCCTCGACCAGGCCGTAATGCAGCCAGGCGATGATATCGCTCCAGACCTCGTCGCCGTTCCGAGTGAAGGGGCCGAGCGGCTCCTTGCTGATGGTGATCGGCAGCACGAGATAGTCGGCCGGATTGGGCGCCGCGGTCGCGACCGAGCCAGCAAGCGCGGAGGCGTCCTGGGTCATGGCGTCGCAGCGGCCGCCGAAGAAGGTTTGCTGCATGGTGTCGGGACGATCGAACACCAGCGGTTTCCAGTCGATCCCGTTGGCGCGTCCGTAGTCACCGAGCGTCACTTCATGCGTGGTGCCCTGCGCCACGCAAACAGTGGCGCCCTTCAAATCCTTGAGCTCCTTGACGCCGGAGTCCTTCTTCACAACAAAACCCTGGCCGTCATAGAAATTGACCGGGCCCTGCCGCAAACCAAGCGTGGTGCCGCGCAGAAAGGTTTGCGTCGAGTTGCGGTAGAGCACGTCGATTTCGCCCGACTGCAGCGCCGTGAAGCGGTTCTGCGCGGTGAGCGAGACATAACGCACCTTGCTGGCATCGCCGAGCACGCCGGCGGCGAGTGCCTTGCAGTAATCGACGTCGAGGCCCTTGAAGTTACCTTGCGAGTCCGGCGCCGAAAAACCGGCAAAGCCGGTCGAGACGCCGCACACCAGGGTGCCGCGCTGCTTGACCGCATCCAACGTCGCGGCCTGTGCACCCGCAATCGATGCGGCGACGAAACCGGCGGTAATGATAACTCTCTTCATACTATTCTCCCTCCCTCAGTGATTGATACTACGCAAGGCGCCATCGACAGCAGAACCCAGCCTGTCGACGATCATATCGATATCGTCAGGCGTGGAAATGTAGGGCGGCGCCAGCAACACATGATCGCCGTGCTTCCCGTCCACGGTCCCGCCTGCCGGATAGCAGGCTAACCCGCCCTCGAACGCCGCCGCCTTTATCTTTTGGTTGAGTTTCAAGGCCGGATCGAACGGTTTGCGCGTGGCGCGGTCGGCGACCAGCTCGACCGCCTGGAACAGGCCGCGGCCACGGATGTCGCCAACATGACGGTGATTGCCGAAGCGCTCGGTCAGCCGGCGCTCGAGCTGACGCCCGCGCTCCTTGACCTGGTCGAGCAGATTTTCGTCGGCGATGATCCGCTGCACCTCCAGCGCGGCGGCGCAGGCCATCGGGTGCGCCAGATAAGTGTGGCCATGCTGGAATGCGCCGGAGCCTCGGCGGATAGTGTCGACTACGCGGGAGGTCGCGAGCATCGCCCCGATCGGCTGATACCCGCCGCCCAAACCCTTCGCGATCGCCTGGATATCCGGGGCAATGCCCTCCTGCTCCCACGCATTGAGCGTGCCGGTGCGGCCCATGCCGCACATCACCTCATCGAGGATCAGCAGCGCGCCATGCTTGTTGCAGATATCGCGGACGGCACGGAAGTAACCTTCCGGCGCGGTCACCGCGCCACCGGTCGCGCCAACCACAGGCTCGGCAATGAAGGCCGCGACCGTGTCGGGGCCAAGCCGCATGAACTCGGCATCGAGCTCGGCGGCGAGCCGCGCGACAAAATCCATCTCGGACTCGTCGTCGCGCTTCTCGTGATAGGCGAAGGCCGGCGTGACGTGGCTGAAGGCCGATGACAGCAGCGGCTGATAGGGCTCGCGCCGCCACGTATTGCCGCCTGCCGCGAGCGCGCCGAGCGTGTTGCCGTGGTAACTCTGCCTTCGCGCGATAAAACGCTGGCGCTGCGGCTGGCCAGCCTCGAGGAAATATTGCCGCGCGATCTTGATCGAGGCTTCGATTGCTTCCGATCCGCCGCTGACGAAATAGACGTAAGCGAGGCCACCGGGTTCATGACCGACGAGTTGTTCGGCGAGTTCTTCGGCGGGCTCGGAGGAGAAGAACGCGGTATGGGCATAAGCGAGCGTTCCAGCCTGTTTGGCCATCGCCGCAAGCACGCGCGGATGCTGGTGACCAAGGCAAGACACTGCCGCGCCACCGGAGGCATCGAGCACCTTGTGGCCATCCTCGGCGAACAGCCAGACACCTTCGCCGCCGACGGCCTTCGGCGGCGTCTCGCGCAGGCTTCGATGCAGCACGCGGCTATGACGGACAGCCATGACGATCAACCTTTCTCCGGGACATATTGCGAGGTCGCGGCGAGCCGCGCCTCGGTTTCTTCCAGACGTTTCCTGGCAACAGCGCCGCCGAGCGCAAAGGTTGCCGCCGCCAGCGATTGAGCGACCGCGATCGCACCCGTGAGGCTCGGGAAAAATCCGGGCGAGGATGCGGATTCATAGAGCAGCAGATGGTTGGCGCCCTCGGCCATCGGCGCGTTGGCGGAGTCCGCAATCGCAATCAGATCGGCGCGCACGGCGTTCGCGGCGCGCGCCGCCTCTACGCTCGCGGTCGAATAGGGCGCGAAACCGATCACCACGACCGCTTCGCCTGAGCGAAACGCGCCGAGATCGAGATCCTCAGGGCCGGAGCCGCCGACGAGTTGCACCTCGTCGGGCCGGAACAGGCGAAACTGGTAGTTCAGCAATTCCGCTACGCTGCGGCAGCTGCGAAACCCGGCGATCCAGACCCGCCGCGCCGCATGCAGCGCCCTCGCCGCCCTCGCGACCGAATTGGGCGAGATCCGCGACAACCCCGCGGCGTCGGCGTCCAGCTTGTCGGATATCAGGGAGATGTCGGCGTTCGGACCCTGGCGCCGTCCGCGGGCGCGCCCTGAGAACGGCGAGGCCTGCGCGGGCCTGCGCGCTTCCGTCAGCGCGGCGCGCAACTCGTCCCAGCCGGAATAGCCGATCGCCTTGGCAAGGCGGGTAAATGACGCAGGATCGGCGCCCGCGACCGAAGCAAGCTCTCGCATCGAGCGCGTGGTCGCGTCATAATCATTGGCGGCGACGAAGCGTCCCACCTGCTGCAGCCGGGTCGGCAGCGACGGCAACGCGCTGCACAATTCGTTCAGGGGGGACCGGGCGGGTTGGGCCATGAAACAAATGTTGCATACTTTTTGGTTTGGTGCAACATTTGAAACGCGCCGCCCGAGACCATCAAAGAGAAGGATTCGTGTGCCGTGACAACCGTAACGCAAAAGCGCCCTCCCCGCCCGCGGATGGAATTTTCGCTGCACAACGACCAGTTCAAGGGACTGCTGTGGCAAATCCTGGTCATCGGCGTCGCCGTCCTCACCATCGGCTATCTCTGGTCCAACGCCATTCATAATCTCTCGGTGCGCCGTATCTCGACCGGGTTTGCCTTCCTCGGCCGCGAGGCCGGCATGCCGATCACCGATACCTGGATCACCTACAGTCCGCGGGACACTTACCTGTGGGCCTTTGTCGTCGGCATCGTCAACACACTGCGCGTCGCCGCGATCGGCATCGTGCTCGCGACCATCCTGGGAACGTTGATCGGCATCGCGCGGCTGTCGACAAACTTTCTGCTGTCGCGCCTCGCCGCGATCTATGTCGAAACGCTGCGCGACATTCCGCTGCTGCTGCAGGTTTTGTTCTGGTACGTGCTGATGCAGGGATTGCCGCCGGCACGCGGCGCCTGGAAGCCGGTCGAAGGTGTCTTCCTCTCCAACCGCGGCCTCGTCATTCCCGGCATCCCCCTTGAAGAGGGACAGTTCGCCATCATCGGGCTCGCGGTGCTTGGCTTTGCCGCGTTCTGGTGGATACGGCGGCAGTTGATCGCAAAGCAGGTGGCGGACGGCCAGCCGCGCCTGATCTGGCCGTACGGCGTGCTGCTCGTGATCGTCGTCCCCGCGCTGGTGTCCTGGTTGTCCGGCGTTGCCTGGACCATCTCGATGCCGGAATTGCGCGGCTTCAATTTCGCCGGCGGCTGGATAGTAACGCCGGAATATTTCGCGCTGCTGATCGCACTCGTCACTTATACGTCGGCCTTCATCGCCGAGATCGTGCGCAGCGGCATCCAGGCCGTTCACAGGGGACAATGGGATGCCTCCCTCGCTTTGGGAATGAAGCGCGGCTTCGTCCTCAAGAAGATCGTGCTGCCGCAGGCGCTGCGGGTGATCATTCCACCGCTGACCAGCCAGTACCTGAACCTGACCAAGAACTCCTCGCTTGCGGTCGCGATCGGTTACCAGGACATCGTGTCGGTCGCGAACACCACGCTGAACCAGACCGGCCAGGCGATCGAGGCGATCGCGCTGATCATGGCGGTGTTCCTCACCATCTCTCTCAGCATCAGCCTGTTCATGAACTGGTTCAACGCGCGCATCGCGCTGACGGAGCGCTGAGCGATGGCGACGCTGACCGACGTTCCGAACAGCCCCCGCCCGGCTACCCGCGTCCGCACCGGTTGGGACGCCAACCCCGTCACGCGCTGGATGCGCGCCAATTTGTTCTCGTCGATCCCTTCGACGATTACGAGCCTGATCCTGTTCGTGGTGCTGGGAAAGGCGCTGGTAAATCTCGTCGCGTGGGGAATCCTCAATGCAGTCTGGACCGCCCCCGGCAGCGACACCAACGCTTGCCGGGCCGCGCGCGGCATCGGCGCCTGCTGGGCCGTCATCCCGGAGAAATATCGCTTCATCCTGTTCGGCACCTATCCCTACGACCAGCAGTGGAGGCCGGCGCTGGCGGTGCTGGTCTTCATTGCGCTGTTTGTCCTCACGAGCCGCCGTAGCCTCTGGCGCAAGGAGCTGGTGCTGATCTGGGCCGGCGCCTTGTCGCTGATCGGGCTGCTGATGTGGGGCGGCGTTCCCGGCCTGCCCTTTGTCTCGCAGGATCGCTGGGGCGGATTGCCGGTGACATTGGTGCTCGCGACCTTCGGTCTCGCCTTCGGCTTTCCGCTCGGCATCCTGGTCGCGCTCGGCCGCCGCTCCAAGCTGCCGGCGATCCGCTCGCTCTGCGTGCTCTATGTCGAATTGATCCGCGGCGTGCCTCTGATCAGCCTGTTGTTCATGGCGAGCGTGATGTTTCCGCTGTTCATGCCCGAAGGCTTCAACATCGACAAGCTGTTGCGCGCCCAG
Source organism: uncultured Alphaproteobacteria bacterium (assembly GCA_963732085.1). Taxonomy (GTDB): domain Bacteria; phylum Pseudomonadota; class Alphaproteobacteria; order Rhizobiales; family Xanthobacteraceae; genus Bradyrhizobium. The sequence goes on from CAVSYJ010000010.1 coordinate 483,810, forward strand.
ATCGCGATCGTGTTGTTTGCCGGCGCCTATCTTGCCGAAGTCGTCCGCGGCGGCCTGCAGGCGGTGCCGCGCGGCCAGCATGAGGCGGCGGAGGCGCTCGGCCTGTCCTACTGGCGCAAGAACTGGCTGATCGTGCTGCCGCAGGCGATCCGCCACGTCATCCCGCCGCTGGTCAACACCTTCATCGCCTTCTTCAAGGACACCAGCCTGGTACTGATCATCGGCCTGTTCGATCTCCTGACCACGGCCAAGACCGCGATCATCGATCCGGCCTGGCAGCCCTTCAGCGTCGAGATCTATCTGTTCGTCGCGCTGATCTACTTCATGTTCTGCTTTGCGATGTCGCGCTACAGCCGGCAGCTCGAGCAATCGCGAGCGGCGGGGTAAAACCAAATCCGGGGCTCGTGGATCGTCGGCTGGGGACGCAGCTGAAGGCGTTCTGACGACACGGCTGTCGGCGTTTGCTTCTTTGTCAATGTTCGATCCAGGCGGTCATGCCGGGCTCCAGCCCTTCCGGCGACCCCAGCGGATCGAGACGCAGGCGGAGTGTGTTGCGGTCGTGATCGCCGATCACCCGCTCGGCCTGCCAGGTCGCGAAGATGCCCAGCGGCCGAAGTTCGGTGATGACGGATTTGGCGGCGCCAGCAGCGCCGGTTCGCGCTGACGCTCACCGTTGCTCCCATCGCAAGACCGCCGAGATGGTCCTCGCGCACATTGAACGAGAGCCATTGCCGGCCCATCGCTTCGACCATCAGGATCGGCTGGCCGGCGCGAACGTTTTCGCCCACCTCTGCGGCAATGACGCTGACCACACCGTCGGCTGGCGCGCGCAGGACCATCTTGTCCAGCCTGCGCTCGAGCACGCTGACCGCGGCGGAAGCGGCCTGCACCTGTGTATCGGTGATCGCGCGTTCCTCCCGGGTGGGGCCCGCCACGGCCGCATCGTAATTCGCCTGGGCTTCCTCCACGTCGGCCTGCGCGCCGGCGACGTCGGTTTCGGCCTGGTCGAGATTCTGCTGCGACTCAAAGCTCTGACGCGCCAGCGTGCTGGTCCTGGTGAGCTGGGCCTGCACATAGTCGAGACGGGAGCTCGCCTTGGCGATCGCGGCCTTCAGGGAATCGACCTGTTCACGGCGAACGCCGGCATAGACGTTGTTGCGGTTGGCCGCCGCCGAGGCAAGCGCGGCACGCGCCTGGTCCAATTGTGCCGTCAACTCCACCGCGGAGAGCCTCGCCAGGACATCGCCGGCATGCACGCGGGCACCTTTCTCGACCGCAATCGACACGAGTTGGCCGTTGACCTCCGGCTCGACGCGGACTTCGGTCGCCCGCACCACGCCAATGATGGGCGCGGCCGATCCGGAACGGTTGCTGGAGTAGATCACGGCGCCCGCGGCGAGCAGCGAGCGCAACGATGGCTGCAACCCTGGCTTTACGCATGCGCCTGTCCTCTCTTGACCGCGAACGCCGAGACCACCGCGAGCGCGAAATAGGCAAGTCGCCAGGCACCACAGGACGAGCCAATCATGCGCGACCTCCCAGATGCCGGCGCCGAGCTGATTGATGCGCACCAGGCCGTCGATCGCGGAGTCGGCGGGGAAGACCCGGCCGAACGCCAGCGCCACGTCAGGGATCGCTTCGCGCGGCCACGCGAAGCCGGCCATGAAGAACTGCGGCAGGCTGGTTGCCAGCAGGAGGATGGTTGCGTTCTCCGGCCGCGTGAACCAGGCGCCGACGGCCTGTCCCATGAAGCTCGTCGCCAGCAGAAAGACCGCGGCGAGCGCGAAAATTTGCGGCAGATGGCCGAGGGTCGAAAAGCCGTAGATGCGCGGCAGCACGATGAGATAAAGCGCCAGCGCCGGAAGATAGATGGTCAGATGGGCGACGCCGCGGCCGAGCACGCCGGCAAATGCGCCGCCGCCCGCCGCCAGCGCCGCCCCGGTCAGCATCGCCGCGCCGATCAGGAGGGTTTGCTGCAGGATCAGGATGAACGCCGCCGGCACGACGTAGCTGGCATAGCCGCCCACGGGATTGAAGATCGGCTGCAGCAGGACGTCGGCCGGGCTCGAGCTCGCCAGCTTCGCCTTGACGAGGCTTCCGTCCGAGCGTGCGCCGCGCGAAACGAGTTCGGAGGTCAACGTGCCGATCGCGGTGGCGACGCCGCTGGCGGTCGACTTGAAAATGAACAGATAGGTGGCATCCGCATAGATCGGGATATGCGCGGTGATGCCCTTGAGCACGTCGCGCTCGGTGCCGGGCGGGATTTCGACGGCGGCAAAGGCCTGGCCGCGATCGATTGCGGTGCGCGCCTCGGCAAGGGTTCGGGCGCGAACCACGACGCTCAATGCGCCGCTCGCGTCCAGCGTTTCGACGATCTGGCGGCTGAGATCGCTCAGATCGTTGTCGACCACCGCGATGGGAAGCTTGCGAAGGATCTGGTTCAGATAGGGTTGCGGATAATAAATGCCGTAGACCAGCGGAGCGAGGAACAGGAGGGAGAAGGCGCTTCGCGTTCCCAGCACGCGCCGCCACTCCGCCTTGAAGGCGCCGCCGATGCCGCGTGGCGCTGGCTCGCGTTTCGGTCGGCTCGGCAGGCCGCGCCGCCTCGAACCAGCCGCTTGCGCGTGAGGCTCGCCATGCGCAGCAAGCGCAAGGCCGGCAAACAGCACCGCAAGGCCCGCAAGCGCCGCGAAGGGAACGGCGAGATCCGAAACCGGCAATCCCCGCGCCGCCTGTCCCAGCAGGACGGCCATGTACCAGCGCAGCGGCAGGATCGCGCTCCAGGTTTGCGCAAAGGTATTCATGCCGATCGTGGGAAAGCCGACGCCCGCATAGCCGAATGCAGGAGAGGCAATCAGGCCCGCAAGTCCGAGCCCCGTCGCCAGATCGCGCGCCAGGAGCTGCAGCAAGGCGCCGAGCGACAAATAGGCAATGATCAGGAGGCAGCCGGCAGCAATCATCAGCGGCACGTCTCCCCTGAAGGGAATTTCCAGCACGCCTTCCAGAACGAACGGCTCGGCCAGCATGATCAGGACAAAGATGCCGAACAGCGGCGCGAGCTTGCCGGCGAGTGCCACGACCGGATCGCCGCCGGCGCTCTCGAGCCAGGCTCGCGCGTCGCGGCGGCGGAATTCGGAGCCGACGGAATAGCCGGCGGCCAGCGTGATCACCACATGGATGATCGTCGGCAGCAGCGCGCGCAGCAGGAACTGCGCATAGTTCTTTTGCGGATTGACGAGCGCGATGGTCTCCGCGGTCAGCGTTCCCGATGGAGGCCGGCGCCGGCGCGGCGCGCCTGGCGGGAGCGGCAACGGCCGCCGCGGCGGACAGCGCATCGTTCAGGCCCGAGGAGGCGATGCCGGACGGGGTCAGGAACTGCTGGTTATAGAAACCCACGATCTGCGGGCGGCGGTCGGCCTTCAGGTCGCGCTCGAAGTCCGGCGGGATATAGATGGCCGAGATCGCCTTGCCGGAGCGGATGTCGCTGCACGGCCGTGGACAGCGTACCGGCGCGGTCGACGATTTGCAGGCTCGGCGACGCCGCGACATATTCCACCAGCGCGCGCGAGGCATCCGACTTGTCCTCGTCGACGACGGTGACCCCAAGCCCGCGGATGACGGGATGGCTGAACACGGTCGTGAGAACCACGAACGCGAAAAGCGGCACGCCGAAGATCAGCAGCAGCGCCACACGATCGCGAACAAGCCAGCGGCATTCGCGCCGCGCGACCAGCCAGAAATCCGGGCTTTGACGCCGGCTCATTGCCGCGACCGCCAGTCGAGATAGGCGCTCATGCCCGGTCGCAGCTCGGGCACCGGCTGAACCGGATAGGCGCGGATCGAGAACGTCCTGAGATCGAAATCGCCCGTGGCGCGCGTGGCGCGCCAGCTCGCATATTCGCCCTTGGTTGCAATCAGCTTGACTTCGACCGTGACAAGCCGGTCATCGAGCGCGGGAATATGCACGTCAAATCGTCGCCGACCTTGAGGCCCTTCACCAGATCCTCGCGAAGGTCGAAATGGATCCAGACGTCCGCCAGATCGATCAAGGTCACGAGCGGCACGCCCGGCGAGACATATTCGCCCGGCTCCACATTGCGCTGGTAGACCTGGGAAGCGACGGGGGCGTAGACCACGAGCTGATCGATGATCGATTGAACGCTCTGGATGTCGGCGCTGGCCTTTTCGACGTTGGCCTTGGCGATCGCCCGCTCTTCCTTGGTGTAGCCGTTGACCGCCTGCTGATAGGCCGAAGTGGCTTGATCGACCGCCCGCTCGGTCTCGTGCAGCGTGTCGGTCACCTGGTCGAGGCGGGCCTGCGGCGCGTTGCCCTGCTCGGTCAAGGTGTGCGTGCGGTCGAAGGTCTTCTGCGCCAGCACCAGAGCCGCCTGCGCGCGCTCCATGTCCGCTTTTCGCGCGGCAACGGTCTCCGCCCGCGTCCCGACCAGAATGTTGGCAAGCTGCGCGTCTGCAACGGCCTTTGCGGCCTTCATCTGCTCCAGCTTGGCCACGGTCTCGGGATTGTCGATCCTGACGAGGACGGCATTCGCAGGAACGTTCTGGCCGCGTTCGACGGGAATTTCCTTGACCCGTCCGTCGACACGCGCGGCGATATCGAGCCGCGTCGCGTCGGCCTCGCCCTGCACCAGCAGCGGCTCCGGTCGCAGAAGATAGAAGAGCGAAAGCCCGACGACGACCGCTGCAACGACGCTCGACGATGATGGCAGGGGTGCGCGTCGCGGCGCGGTGCGTTCGCCTCCTCTTCGGCGATCTGGCGCCTCGGACGAAGTTTTGCACGTTCTTGTCAGGGGTCGCGTCCATGCCCGTCTCCACTCGGCGCGCTCATGATCCGGCCAGCTCAAGATTATGCCCAGCCACCGCGCTCATCCAATTGTCGCTACACTCTCGCGGTCAAGTAATCGTGCGATTTCGAAACCGACACGCCTGAGGGCGGCGGTGTCCTCAATTTTAATGCAGTCAGCCGCAAGTCCATAGTGCATTTCCTCCCGGGATTCTCAGCGCGTCAGGTTGGCCTTTGCGAGATCGATGAGTTGGGCCGCCCGGCCGTCGAGCACCGCCTTCATCATGAACATACCGAAGTGGTAGGCCTGATCGAGCGTCGTTTTTGGCGGCATCGCCGGTTCCTGCCGGGCGCTCACCACATCGACCAGGACCGGTCCTTTGTGCGCCAGCGCGGCCTCGATCGCACGATTGACCGAACGGCGGACTGAGCCAACAAAGTTCAATACACCCGTTCCTTCGGGGGAATGGTCGCCACCTCGTTGGTGAGCGGCTGCAGATGCACGGGCCGGTAATCCAGGCGGACGCGGTCGTTCGGTTCAAACCATGACAGCGTGTGTTTGAGCCAACTCTCGTCGTCGCGCTTCGGGAAATCCTCGCGCGCATGTGCGCCGCGGCTTTCGGTGCGGCCAATCGCCGAACGGACGCTGACGCTCGCCTGAGCTAGCATGTTGTCCAGCTCAAGCGCCTCGGCGAGATCGGTGTTGAACATCATCGAACGGTCGGCAACCGCGAGATCGTCCTGCATCATGGTGATGACCTCGTCGAGCTTGCCCGCGCCCTCGTCCAATAACGAACCGGTGCGGAACACCGCACAATGGCGCTGCATGGTCCGCTGCATCGCGAGCCGGATCGCGCCGGCCCCGGTCTTGCCCTTGGCGAACCTGATGCGATCGAGCCTCGCGATGGCGCGATCAGTCGCCCCTTGCGGCGCCGGGGCGTGGCTCTCGCCGGCCTTTATTGCTTGCGTCGCGCGGTGCGCCGCGGCGCGCCCGAACACGATGAGGTCGAGCAGCGAGTTCGAGCCGAGCCGGTTGGCGCCGTGGACCGAGACGCAGGCCGCCTCGCCGATCGCCATCAACCCCGGCACCACGGCATCGGGATCGCCATCGCGCTTGGTGACGGCTTCGGCGTGCAGGTTGGTCGGCACGCCGCCCATGTTGTAGTGCACGGTCGGCAGCACCGGAATCGGCTCTCGCGTCACGTCGACGCCGGCAAAGATTCTGCGCGGTCTCGCTGATGCCGGGCAAACGCTCATGCAGGATGCCGGCGCCGAGATGCTCCAGATGCAGCTCGATGTAGTCCTTGTTCGGGCCGCAGCCGCGTCCCTCGTTGATCTCGATGGTCATGGCGCGGCAGACCACGTCGCGGCCGGCGAGATCCTTGGCATTCGGCGCATAGCGCTCCATGAAGCGCTCGCCCTCCGAGTTGGTGAAATAGCCGCCCTCGCCGCGCGCGCCTTCGGTGATCAGGCAGCCGGAACCATAGATGCCGCTCGGATGAAATTGCGTGAACTCCATGTCCTGCAGCGGCAAGCCGGCCCGCAGCGCCATCGCGTTGCCATCGCCGGTGCAGGTATGCGCGGCCGTGCAGGAGAAATAAACGCGGCCATAGCCACCGGTCGCCAGCACGGTTCGGTGCGCACGGAAGCGATGCAGCGTACCGTCGTCGAGATTCCAGGCCAGCAGGCCGCGGCAGGCGCCATCGTCGTCCATCAGAAGATCAAGCGCGAAATATTCGACGAAGAACTCGGTGCCGTGCTTCACGCATTGTTGGTAGAGCGTGTGCAGGATGGCATGCCCAGTGCGATCGGCCGCGGCGCAGGTGCGCTGCGCCATGTGCTTGCCATAACCAATGGTCTGGCCGCCGAACGGACGCTGGTAGATCTTGCCCTCGGCGGTACGCGAGAAGGGCACGCCGAAGTGTTCCAGCTCCAGCACCGCGGGTACCGCCTCCCGGCACATGTATTCTATCGCGTCCTGGTCACCGAGCCAGTCGGAACCCTTGACCGTGTCGTACATGTGGAAGCGCCAGTTGTCGCCGTCCCCCATATTGCCGAGCGAAGCCGCCATGCCGCCCTGCGCCGCCACGGTGTGGCTGCGGGTCGGAAAAACCTTGCTGATGCAAGCGGTCCGCAAGCCCGACGCAGCCATACCGAGCGCGGCGCGCATGCCTGCCCCGCCGGCCCCGACGATGACGACGTCGTAGGTGTGATCGATGATTTCATACGCTTCGGTCATCGCTTTATTCCTGGCGGTGTGGCTTCTGGCTTTCAGTCCAATCCCTCGACCATGCGAACATAACGCTCGCAGCCTTCAGCCATGATACGCAAATAGCTCGATCGGGTCATTGAAACCCCGCACCGGATATTCGCCGACGCGTTCGAGCTCGAAATCGCCTTTGACGAAGTCGGCGAACGCGCGGGACAGCAGCACCGGTTTGCCCACTTGCTTGGTGAACGCTTCGATGCGCGACGCCATGTTGACCGCGGGGCCGATCACCGTGAAGTCGAGCCGGGTGCGCGAGCCGATATTGCCGTACATGACGTCTCCGACGTGGACGCCGATGCCATAATTCAGGTGCTCACGTCCTGTTTCGCCGTTCTTCTCGTTCAGGGCCACCATGGCCTGACGGGCCTCGGCCACCGCACGTAGCAGGTTCGCGCAGGCCGAGGGCTCGCTGAGCGGAAAGATGGCGAGCATGCCGTCGCCGATGAATTTCAGGATTTCGCCGCCATGCCGCACCACCGGCTCCGCCATCGCGTCGAAATAGCCATTCAGGAGATCGATGACGTCGTCGCGCGGCCAGTTGTCGGAGATTTTGGTGAAATCCCTGAGATCGCAGATCATGATGGCAGCGCGCACCGTGGTCCCGCTGCCGCGCCTGGTGGCGCCGGCCAGAATCAGCTCGCTGGCATGCGACCCGACATAGGTTTCGAGCAGCGTTCGCGCCAGGCGATTCTTGATGCGGATTTCGCTGACCAGCGCCAGACCCGGCAACAGTTTCAGCAGGCCGGCGACGTCATCGGCGTCGAAACCTCCCGGCCGGTTGGTCGCAAAGGTCACCATGTGCTGCTTGCCGAGCGTGTGGTACAGCGGCCACGCCACATAGTCCGTCAGGCCCTTCGCCCGCATCTCGTCATAGACGGCGTGCTTGCGGCCACCTTCGCGTTCGAGATTCTCGCGCACCTCGGTGGCGCCGTCAAACAGCTCGTTGGCGGGACTGCCGATATATTCGGATCGCTCCCTGACGTCGTAGTCGACCCTCGCAATCTCGGCATCGTGCATCCCGTCGGCCCACAAGAAGCGCGCGCCAAGCCATTGCGGGTGATGAATCAGGATATGCAGCGTCGCCCGCTTCAGCGGAATGCCTGCGCGCTGGAGCCGGACGCACAGCTCGGCGAAGATATTGTCGAGGAAGCGCTCGTCGCGGGTGTCGTTCGTCAGCCAGTGCACGACGTCGGTGTCGGAATGCACGGAGACTTTTGGCGGCGCGTTCATGGCTTGCTCCCGGGGTGAGCGCGATCGGCGGTGCCGGATATGTCGTGTCGCCGCCCGACGGCGTCAATGGATCCGGCAGCGCGCTCATGGCGCAATTCCACGACAATCAGGGCAATCGGCCGGCGGCACGCCGTTGCTCGAAAGCTTTGACGTGCGTGTAGGCAAGCAACAATGTGCGATGCTCGAGGTTGGCCTCCCTCGTCGTGATTCTGCTTTGAGGGCGAGTTAAACGGTCCAAGATACTGTTAATCGAGAGTCGCTTGACGCCCGTTGACAAGAAAATCCTGCGCGCTCCGGCCGACGCGGTCGCTTGTTTGGTGTCTGGTCCTCATGCCATTATCCCCGATAAAAGCATGAACCGGGGAGAGCAACGAGATGGTCGGGAGACTGACGAGGCGAAAGTTGCTGGCAGTGAGCGGCAGCTTTGTCGCAGCGGCAAGTTTCGCTGGCTCCGCCGCGCGCGGGGCCGCCCCATGGCCGAGCAAGCCGATTCGCGTGCTCATGCCATTCGGTGCCGGAGGCTCCATGGACATTCTGTCGCGGCTGCTTGGCCCGATCGTATCGGAATCGCTGGGGCAGCCAATCGTTGTCGAGAATCGTCCAGGCGCTACCGGCACGCTGACAATGGCGGCGGTAGCAGCGGCTCCGGCGGATGGTTATACGTTGATGTTTACGGGAAGCAGCTACTCCGTCATCGCGCTCTTGATGCGCAATCTTCCCTTCAGCATGGACGACTTTACGCCGCTCTCGCGGCTGACCATCGGACCGACCCTGCTCGCGGTACCAAGTCAGCTCGGCGTCAAAACCATCGCCGAGTTCGTCGCCGCAGCGAAGGCCCAGCCGGGCAAATGGTCTTTTGCCAGTAGCGGCACCGGCACGTCCGTGCATCTTGGAGGCGAGCTATTCAAAATGGCCACGGGCGTGGATTTGACGCACGTTCCCTATCGCGCCACACCGGCAATCCTGACCGACCTCCTGGAGGGACGCATACAGATGTCCGTCCTGGGCGTGGCGGACTGCCGACAATACATCCTTTCCGGCCAACTGCGCGGGCTGGCCCTCTGTTATGGCGAACGCATGCCGGAATTTCCCGACCTCCCGACCTTTGCGGAAGTGGGCTACCCCAATGTGCGAGCGAGCAACGACTTTGGCATAGCGGTCAGGGCCAGCACGCCAGCCCCGATCCAGGCTCGAATCGAGGAGGCCTACCGGGTGGCCGTGCGCAGGCCCGAAATCGTACAGCGGCTCGCTGATATAGGCCTGATCGTCGTCGGCACTTCGTCCGCGGAGTTCAAGCTTGCACTCGCCGACGACGCCGCTCGCTACGGCGAGGTCATCCGCGCAGCCAACATCAAGCTGGATTAAGGCGCTTCCGCTCCACTGGACAGACGGTCTCCGCGCTAAGCGGACCACGCGCATGGGCTCAAAACGTAGCAATTCACTGCAAAGGCCTGAGGTACAGATGCCAAAAACGATTGCTGAACTGATCGAACAACGGTTTGGTCTTCCAAGCACAGTTGGACACGACGCCCCGGCGGAAGGTGAACTGGCGGCTATTCTCAGTCACCGAACCCACCGGCGCTATACCGACAAGCCGATCTCCGAAGACTTAATGCAGCAAGTGCTCGCCGCCGGCTTATCGGCGCCGGCCAAATCCGATCTGCAGCAAGTGGCTATCCTTTGCGTAGAGAACGCCGGCATCCGCCTGGCAATAGCCGAATTGCTGCCGTCCATGCCGTGGGTCGCCCAGGCGGCGCGGTTCTTGGTGATCTGCGGCGATTCGCATCGTATTCGCCGCATCTGCGGGCTGCGCGGCATCCCGTTCGCGAACGACCACCTTGATGCCTTCCTGAATGCCGCGAGCGACGCCGCCATGGTGCTGCAAAATCTGATCCGTGCCGCAAGCGCGGCAGGGCTTGGCGCATGCCCCATCAGCGTGATCCGCAATCATGCGACCCGTATTGCCGAATTGCTGGGGCTCCCCGATCATGTATTTCCATTGGCGGGACTTTGCCTCGGCTGGCCGTCACGCGAGGGGTTTGTCAGCATGCGCTTGCCGACGACGCTCACAGTGCATGTCGATCGTTACGACGATACCAACCTCGAGGCCGAGATCGACGGCTATGACCGCCGCCGCAATGCGCGCCACGGCATCCCCGAGAGCGACTGGCGCCAGGTCGACCGTTTCGGCAAGCCATCGCTCTATGGCTGGTCGGAGGACAAGGCGCGCCAGGTCTCCGTCCCCGAACGGCAGGATTTTGGCGCCTTCGTTCGCCGTAAGGGTTTCAAGCTGGACTAAGCAATGCCGCATGATCAGGCCGCTCATTCCGGATCAACGGATTGCCCCCTGCCCGCCAATCATTTCATAATGCGGCAAGCGCAAGCGAACGCTGCAAACATGACGGAGGAAGCGAATGGCCTATACACTTGAGCAATTGAGCGCCGATATCCGCAAGACCCTTAAGGCGGATGCCGGGGTGACCGGCAAGCAGCAGGTGTGCAAGCTCGTGTCGAAGGCGCTGCTCGACCAGGAATTCATTGCCAGGCACCTGACCGCGGAGCAGTGCCGCCCGCGCAGGGTGTTGTACGAGGACCCGGAACTCGGCTTCTGCGTTTGCGGACATGTCTATGAGAACGCCGCTCACGGCGCGCCGCACGATCACGGCTCCAGCTGGGCGATCTACGGCCTTGCGGTTGGCGACACCGAGATGACCGACTGGCGCGTCGTCGAGAAAGGCGAAGGTGACGAGCCGAACTCTGGTCGAACCCGCTAAAACCTATGTCCTGAAGCCGGGCGACAGCCACTTCTATGACGTCGGTGTCATCCACTCACCCAAGCGCGACGGACTGACCAAGCTGGTGCGTGTCGAGGGCAGCAACCTGGACCACGTGCAGCGTTCGAATATCAAGGCGGCCTGAAGCTGAGCGGAGTGAGGGCATGTCGGGCAGCAACGTCAAGCGCATCGATGCACGGGCACAGAAAGCCCAGCTTCACGACGGCAGCGAGTTGGCGTTGCTCGATGCGCGCGAGGAACTGCCGTTCGGCAAACGCCATCTTCTCATGGCGTCTTGCGTTCCGCTCAGCCGGCTGGAGCTATTGGTCGACGATCTCGTGCCGCGGCGCGGCGCGCGCGTCGTCTGGTGCGACGACGGCGAAGGATTGGCGGCACGCGCGGCGGAACGGATGTCCGCGCTCGGCTATCAGGACGTCGCTTGGCTCGACGGCGGAATCGCTGCCTGGGAGGCGGCGGGCTTCCGCATTTACAGCGGCGTGCACGTGCCGAGCAAAGCATTCGCCGAAGTCGTCGAGCACGAGGCCGGCACCCCCTGGATATCCGTCGAAGATCTTCAGGCCTTGATCGATCGCAAGGCCAACATCGCAATCTACGACAGCCGCTCCTACGAGGAGTATCACAACAACAGCATTCCGACGGCCATCAGCGTCCCCGGTGCCGAGTTGGTCTATCGCTTCGCCGATCTCATGCCGTCGCCCGATACGACGGTGATCGTCAATTGCGGCGGCCGCACACGCAGCATCATCGGGGCACAATCGCTGATCAATGCCGGCGTGCGCAACAAGGTCGTGTCGCTAAAGGACGGCACCATGGCCTGGCACCTCGCAGGCCTCGACGTGGTGCATGGCGCGACGCGAAGGCCGCCCGAGGTCAGCACGCACGGACTCAAGTCTGCGGCCGAGGCTGCCGCACGGGTGGCGGCGCGCTGCGGCATCGCGCGGATCGACAAGCCTACGCTCGAGACGTGGCGCGCCGAGGCAGGCGAGCGCAGCCTCTATGTCCTGGACGTGCGCTCTCCCGAGGAATACGAAGCCGGCCATTTGCGCGGCGCGCGTTCGGCGCCCGGCGGCCAGCTCGTGCAGGAAACGGACTCGCACATGGCGACCTGGGGCGCTCGCGTCGTGCTGGTCGACGATAACGGTGTCCGCGCCGCCATGACCGCGTCGTGGCTGAAACAGATGGGCTGGACGGATATCGCATTTTTCGTTGCGAGCGCGGCCGATGGCGACTGGGAAACTGGACCCCATTTGCCGGCCGTTCTCGGCCTCGAAGCGGCGTCTGCGCCACAGATCGATGCAATCGAGTTGCACGATCGATTGGCCGCAGGAAAGGTCACGGTGATCGATCTCGCGTCGAGCAAGCGCTACGCGCTGGGCCATATTCCGGGAGCCTGGTTTGCGGTTCGATCGCGCCTTGCTACTGCGCTGACAAATCTCCCCGCCCATCAGGCGATTGTGCTGACGTCGCCCGATGGCGCGCTTGCAGCGTTGGCGGCGGCCGAGTTGCAGGCCGTCGCGTCCGTACCTGTGATGACACTTGCCGGCGGCACGCAAGCCTGGGTCCGGGCGGGATTGCCGTTCGAGACCGGGCTAACCCGGATGGCTGATGAGGCCGACGATGTGTTCCTCTCGCCACGCGAGCGCGGGCAGAACCGCGAGGACGCGATGCGCGAATATCTGACCTGGGAAATCAATCTGGTCAACGATATGGCGGAGGATGACGACCACCGCTTCCGCATCATCGCGTGAACCGAAGCTATCTCGTTTTACCCCGCTGTTATCAGGTCCGAAGCCGCCATTCCAAAACCATTCGGCGATGGCGCGGTCCAATGATGAGCTTTTGCCCTGCGTTGGCAGATCCATTCCTCGATGCATTTGATCTTTGGCTATCGCTCCGCAAACGCCTTCTCGACGACAAACTGCGCGGGCTCGCCGTGATTGCCTTCAGCGAAGCCGCGGCCGTTCAGCAGCGCACGCGTATCCGCCACCAGCGCCGGGCTGCCGCAGATCATCACGCGATCATGCGCAGGGTCGAGAGCCGGCAGGCCGATATCGGCAAAAAGTTTGCCTGACGTGATGAGATCGGTGATGCGGCCGCGGTTGCGGAAGGGATCGCGCGTCACGGTCGGGTAGTAGATGAGCTGATCGCGTACCATCTCGCCGATCAACTCGTCGTTCGGCAGCCGCTCAGTGATCATTTCGCCATAGGCGAGTTCCTTGACGCGGCGACAGCCGTGCAGCAGCACCACCTTCTCGAACCGGTCATACGTCTCTGGATCCTTGATGACGCTCAGGAAGGGCGCGAGGCCGGTGCCGGTGCCGACGAGATAGAGATTGCGGCCGTCCTCGAGATTATCGATGACAAGCGTGCCGGTGGCCTTGCGGCTGACGACGATCTCGTCGCCTTCCTTCAGGTGCTGGAGGCGCGAGGTCAACGGCCCATCCGGTACCTTGATCGAGAAGAACTCCAGCCTGTCCTCGTAGTTGGCGCTGGCGACACTATAAGCGCGAAGCAGCGGACGTTCGCCGACCTTCAGCCCGATCATCGTGAACTCGCCGTTACGGAAGCGGAACGAGGGATCGCGCGTGGTGGTGAACGAGAACAAGGTGTCAGTCCAGTGATGGACGCTCAGCACGCTTTCCTGGTTGAAATTGCTCATGTCGCCGTCCCCTGACCTCGGTTGACCGGTCAATTCATTCGTATACGATCATTCGTATACAAACGAATAATCCGGCTTGATCCAAAGGTCAAGCCGGGCTCAAATTCGCCAGCAATTTCATCAGGGAACACAAGGGAACATCCCCATGGCGCATGACGCACCCCAGGCCGCCGGCCCGAGCAAGCTCGTGATCCGCAACATCGGCCTGATGCTGTCGGGTGCGCTGGAGAAGCCGATCCTCGATGCCGACACCATCGTCGCCGAGAACGGCAGGATCACAGCCATCGGTCGGCTCAAGGATGTGGACACCGAAGGCGCGACCACCATTGTCGACGCCAACGGCACCACCGTGGCGCCCGGCCTGATCGACAGCCACGTTCACCCCGTCGCCGGCGACTGGACGCCGCGGCAGAACCAGTTCAACTGGATCGACAGCTATCTTCATGGCGGCGTCACCACCATGATCTCGGCCGGCGAAGTGCATATGCCGGGCCGGCCACGCGACGTGGTCGGACTCAAGGCCATGGCGATATTCGCGCAGCGCGCGTTCTGGACGCTGCGTCCGGGTGGCGTGAAGGTACATGCCGGGGCGCCGGTCATCGAATGCGAGATGGTCGAGGAAGATTTCAAGGAGATGGCCGCCGCCGGCGTCAAGCTGCTCGGCGAGGTCGGCCTTGGCGGCGTCAAGGACGGCCCGACCGCGCGCAAGATGGTTGGCTGGGCACGCAAATACGGCATCCAGAGCACGATCCACACCGGCGGTCCGTCGATCCCGGGTTCAGGCCTGATCGACAAGGATGTGGTGCTGGAAGCCGACACCGACGTGGTCGGCCACATCAATGGCGGCCACACGGCCCTCCCCGATGACCAGATCCGCTGCATCTGCGAGGGTTGCAAGCGCGGGCTGGAGCTGGTCCATAACGGCAACGAACGCTCGGCGCTCTACACGTTGCGCACCGCGCGCGAGATGGGTGATCTTGCCCGCGTCATCCTCGGCACCGATGCGCCGGCGGGTTCCGGCGTGCAGCCGCTCGGGATTCTCAGAATGGTCTCGATGCTGTCCTCGCTCGGCGAACTACCCGCGGAGATCGCCTTCTGTCTGGCGACCGGCAACACGGCGCGCATGCGCGCGCTGGATTGCGGCTTGATCGAAGTCGGCCGCGCCGCGGACTTCGTCATCATGGACAGGGCGCAGCACTCGCCCGGCAAGAACATCCTGGACAGCGTTCAACTCGGCGATCTGCCTGGCGTCGGCATGACCATCATCGACGGCATCGTCCGCACGCAGCGCAGCCGCAACACTCCTCCGGCTGAAAAGTTGCCGGAGATCGTGGGGCACTGACGCCGTTACCTCAGCTTGTTCAACAGCCCAAGCAGCGTCTCGCGCTCCTTGGCATCGAGCGGCGCCAGCGTCTCCTTGGAGATCACGAGCGCATTCGGCGCCGCCTTCTCCGCCATCTGCTGACCTGCGCGCGTCAAGCTCACCAGCAAACGCCGGCCGTCCTCGGGATCGGAGCTCGTCTCGGTAAGGCCGCGCGCGCTCAGGCGGTCGATCACCCCCTTGATGGTCGCAACATCCATCGCGGTCAGCCGCCCCAGCTGGTTCTGAGAACACGGCCCGGTTTCGGCCAATTTTGCCAGTGCCGCCCACTGCGTCGGCGTCAGGTTGATGCCGATGTCGCGCGCGAAGATTACTGCGTGGCGCTGCCAGACCTGGCGGAGGATGAAACCGATCTGCTCGTCGAGGATGTAGGCCGGCCTCGACGGCTTGGCACTCCTCTTCAGCGCTGCGCTCCTGCCCATCCCCCAGCCTCCTTACAACGACAGATGCGCGTCGCGGACGTCCGGACGCGCGTCGAGCTCAGCCATCGTCCCGCCGAAGCAAATCCGGCCGCGCTCGATGATATAGGCGCGGTCGGAGATCAACTTTGCAAAATGCAGGTTCTGCTCGGATACGACGATGCTGACGCCTTCCTTCTTCATGGTCAGAATGGCGTCGACCATCTGCTCCACGATCTTCGGCGACAGACCTTCCGACGGCTCGTCGAGCAGCACCAGCGACGGGTTGCCCATCAGCGTGCGCGCGATCGTCAGCATCTGCTGCTCGCCGCCGCTCATGCGCCCGCCCGCACGGTTGCGCATCTCAGCGAGATTGGGAAACAGTGCAAACAGCTTCTCGCGCGTCCAGTGAGGCGTATTCGCGCGCTGGGGCTGGCGCCCGACTTCCAGATTCTCCTCCACCGTTAAATCGGTGAAGATGCGCCGCTCTTCGGGCACATAGCCGAGACCGCCGCGCACGATCGCGTGCGTCGGTTCGTTCGAGACATCCCGGCCCTCGAATACGATCCGGCCCGAACGCTGCGCGACCAGTCCGACGATCGAACGGAAGGTCGTCGACTTGCCGGCGCCGTTGCGCCCGAGCAGCGCCACGACTTCGCCGTCACCGACGGCAAGTGCGATATCGAACAGGATATGCGCGGGGCCATAGTGGCTGTTGAGATCTTCCACGCTGAGCTTCATGCCGACAGCCCCTCGCGATGGCGGGCGTCGTAGACGAGGCCATCGCCGAGATAGACCGCGCGCACTTGCGGATTGCCGCGAACCTCGACCGGCGTCCCCTCGGCAATCAGGCTGCCGCGGTTCAGCACCAGAATGCGGTCGGCATGCTCGAACACCACGTCCATGTCGTGCTCGGTGAAGAGCACGCCGATCGATTTCTCCCGCGCGATACGCGCTGTCAACCGCATCAGGTCGATGCGCTCGCGCGGCGCCATGCCCGCGGTCGGCTCGTCCATCAGCAGCAGCTTCGGTTCATTGGCGAGCGCGATGGCGAGTTCCAGCCGCTTGAGATCGCCATACGCAAGCTCGCCACAGGGACGGTCGGCATAGCCGCTCATTCCGACAAGCTCGAGCAGGCGACCGGCCTCGTCTCGCGCCAGTTTTGGCGTCGAAGACCAGAGATTGAAGAGCCGGCCGCGATGCGACACCAGCGCGACCTGCACGTTCTCGCGCACCGTCATGGTCGGAAACGTCGCCGTGATCTGGAACGTGCGTCCTACCCCAAGCCGCCACACCTCACGCGGTGCGCGCCCCGTCGTTTCCTCACCGAGCAACGCGATCCGGCCGCTGTCGGGAATCCTCTGACCGTTGAGCATATCGAAGCACGTGCTCTTGCCGGCTCCGTTCGGGCCAATCAGCGCCAGGATTTCACCGGAACGCAGCGCAAAGGACACGCCCCGCACCGCGTGGACCCCGCCATAGGATTTGGTCAGACCTTCGACCAACAGAAGCGCGGTCGCGTTCGTCATTCGGCGGTCTCCACGCGATGCGAGAGGACTGCCGAGGACGAGGACGTGCGCCTGAAGCGCAACCGGACCGTCTCGATTACGCCGACGATGCCCTTGGGGAACGCGACCACGATCAGGACGATGAAGGCGCCGAGCACAAGCTTGGACCAGTCGGTCTGGCTCACGAGCCAGATATTGAGCGCCTTGTAGACGACGGCGCCGACGATGGCGCCAGAGATCGTCTCGACGCCACCGAGCAGCACCATGACCAGCGCATCGACCGACAACGAAATGCCGATGACATCCGGGAAAACGCTGCCTTTGAGGTAGGCGAACAATGCACCGCCGACGCCGGCGACCGTGCCTGCGATCACGAATGCCGTCCACTGAATGCGCTTGCCGTCGATGCCGATCGCCTCGCCACGGAGCGGCGAGTCGCGTGTGGCGCGCAGCGCGAAGCCGAATGGCGAGAAGATCGCGATCCGCAACGCGGCTACCATCAGCACGGCCACACCCAATGCCAGCCAATAGAAATGCGACGGGCTTCCCGCCCACTTCGCCGGCCAGACGCTGAGGATGCCGTTATCGCCTCCGGTCACCTCCACCCACTGGAATGCGATCGACCAAACGATCTGCGCGAAAGCGAGCGTCAGCATGGCAAAATAGACACCTGACAACTGCACGGCAAAGAAGCCGAAGACCGCCGCTCCGAGCAGACCAAGCAACGGTCCGAACAGCAGGCAAACGATCATCGGCAACCCCGCCATCTTGGCGAGGAACGCGACGCCATAGGCACCCAGCCCGAAATAGGCGGCATGCCCGAATGAGGCGAGTCCGCCGACCGACATCAGGAAGTGCAGGCTGGCGGCGAAGATCACGAAGATGGCAATTTCGGAGCCGACCGTCAGCGCATAGTTGCCAGCGAACAACGGTAGCGCAGCGGCGATTGCAATCACCGCGACGGCCGCAAGCCGCTCGCCGGATGTGAGCGGACGCCAGGGATTGACCGACAGACCCGGCGTGCGCCGCGCCGCGGCCTCCTGTTTTCCGAACAAGCCCCAGGGCCGGACGATCAGCACCGCTGCCATCACCAGGAACACCAGGATGATGGATATCTTCGGGAAGATCAGGATGCCGAAGGCGTTGAGCTCCGAGACCAGCACGGCAGCAACGAAGGCGCCGATGATGCTGCCGAGGCCGCCAATCACGACGACCACGAACACGTCGACGATGATCCGCAAATCCATGGCGTGATTGACGGCGTCGCGTGGAATCTGGAGCGCGCCGCCGAGTCCGGCAAGGAAAACGCCAAGCGCAAACACGCTGGTGAACAACCATTTCTGGTTCACGCCTAGCGCCGCGACCATGTCGCGGTCCTGCGTGGCGGCACGCACCAGCACACCCCATCGCGTACGCCGGAACAGGAGAAAGAGAATGCCGAGCACGACCGGCCCAAGCACGATCAGGAACAGATCATAGCTCGGAATGTTCTGCCCGAAGAAGTCGACCGCGCCCTTGAAGCCCGGCGCGCGGCGGCCGAGCATGTCGCTCGGCCCCCAGATCAGCACGACGATGTCCTCCACCATCAATGTCAGGCCGAAGGTGGCGAGCAACTGAAACAGTTCGGGCGCGTGATAGATCCGGCGCAACAGCACCATCTCGACGAGAACGCCGATGATCGCGACGATCAGCGCCGCCGCAACGATGCTGACCCAGAAGCCGAGCGCGCCGGAGAAGCGCTCAGTCAATGTGAAGGCGAGATAGGCGCCAAGCATATAGAAGGCGCCGTGGGCGAAATTGACGATCCGAGTGACGCCGAAGATGATCGACAGTCCTGACGCGACCAGGAACAGCGACGCCGCGCTGGCAAGGCCGGTCAGAAACTGGGCGATATAAAAGGCCATCGGCGATTGTTCTCGAGTTGTAGGGCGGGTTAGCGAAGCGTAACCCGCCACTCTCGTCTGAAAAGCGGTGGGTTACGCCTTCCGCTTTCGCTCGTTAAACGACCGCAAACGTGGTCCGGCTAACCCACCCTACGCAGTTGAGAAGCCCTCAATCCTTCGGGCGCAGCTTCTCGACTTCGGCGTCGCTCGGCAGGTAATCGGAGCCCTTCCGATACGCCGTGTCGACCATGATGCCCTTGCCGTCCTTCAGCGCGGTCTTGCCGGTAAAGGCACCGAGCGTCGACTGGTGGTCGATCTTGCGGAAGGTGATCTCGCCGAACGGCGAAGGCACCGAGAGACCTTCGGCCGCGGCAATCAGCTTCTCCGGATCGGTCGAGTTGGCCTTGGCGAGGATCGCCGCCGCCGACTTGATGGTCTGATAGCCGACGATCGAGCCGAGCCGCGGATAGTCGTTGTACTTGGCCTGATAGGCTTTCAGGAACGCGTCATGCTCCGGGGTCTTGATCGAGTACCAGGGATAGCCGGTAACGATCCAACCTTCCGGTGTCTCATCCTTAAGTGGATCGAGATATTCAGGCTCGCCGGTCAGGAAGCTCACCACCGCACGGTCCTTGAACAACCCGCGCGTATTGCCTTCGCGCACGAGCTTCACGAGATCGGCGCCGAAGGTGACGTTGAGGATCGCCTCGGGATTGGCGGCGGCGGTTGCCTGCACCACCGGGCCGGCGTCGATCTTGCCCTGCGGCGGCCACTGCTCGTCGACCCATTGGATGTCCGGTCGCTTCGCCGACATCAGCTTCTTGAAGACGGCAACCGCAGACTGACCGTATTCATAGTTCGGCGCGATCGTGGCCCATCGCTTCGCCGGTAACTTCGCGGCCTCCTCGACCAGCATCGCCGCCTGCATGTAGTTGGAAGGACGCAGGCGGAACGTGTAGCGGTTGCCCTTGGCCCATGTGACGGCATCGGTTAGCGGCTCGGCCGCGAGGAAGAAGACTTTCTTCTCTTTCGCGAAATCGCTGACGGCAAGGCCGATGTTGGACAGGAACGTTCCGACCAGCATCGCGACGTTCTCGCTCGACACCAGTTCGTTGGCAGCGGTCTGCGCATCAGCCGGCTTGCCGCCGTCATCCTTGGAAATGACGACGAGCTTCTTGCCGTTGATGCCACCGGCCGCATTGACCTCTTCGACCGCGAGCTGCCAGCCCTTGCGGTAGGGGTCGGTGAACGCGGGCAAGAGCGAGTAGCTGTTGATCTCCCCGATCTTGATCTCGCCCTGCGCCATCGCAGCGTTCGCCATGCCGGCCACGGCGATCGCAATACTCGCCCCTACAAAATGTCGTCGCAGCATCCCTTACCTCCTGTTTAAAGTTCTTCATCCTGTTTTTGTTTGGGCATGATCTTTTTCGGAAAACCGCTTCACACTTTTCCGGATCATGCCTTAACGCAAGCCGTCCTCGCCCTTGATCTCCGCAACCGTCAGCCCGCCCACGCGCGGCAGCGGCCGGCCACTGTCGGTAACGGCAACCGCGACCATGATCTCGTTGGCACGGGGCGCATCGTTGATCTGCACCTCCATGCCGTCGAAATGACTGCGCACGAAGGCCGCGTCCTTGTGCCCCAGCGGAATATCCAGCGTCGTGCCGGGACCGCTGCGCTTCTTCGAGGACGGGATCAATGCCGCGCCCTTGCTCAGCACCTTGCGCACCGGCGCACCCATTTTTGGATGCAGGATCGCTGCCGCATGTTCCAGTTCGCCGTTTTCGCCGACGGCGGCCGCTTTTCCGTAGCTATGCGCCTTTGCGCCATCGATGCCGAGCGCGGCCACCGCCTTCTTCGACAGCAATTCGCCGAGCTCCTCGCCAATCGCGATCAACGGCGAGAGGTCTTCGACATAGCGGCCGGCAAAGGGGTTTTCGATCACGGCAATGGCCGCGGCGCGCCGGGTCGGCGGCGCGACCGCCTTGCCCATTTCCAGATGGGTCTCTTCGACGACGGTCACGATCTTGCGAATGATGGCACTCATCGTGGTTCTTTCCGGTCAAGCCTGCACGAATTGTTCCAGCCGGCGATCACTATGCGTTGGTGAACGAACCTCGCCCGCCCCCACCAGCATCGCCTCACCCTGCAACTGCAATGCGGCGCCTTCGATCAATCCGGCGCCGAGCAGCCGGCGCGCACAGTCTGCACCGGCTTCCAGCGCATTCTCAATTTCACTTTCGGTCAATGCGGCCACGTCCTGTGTCACCAGCCGTGCGCCGAGATCACTGTCCGGCTGCAGCTCGTTCGCGGGCCGGCGGACCACGCCGGGATGACCGGGCAAATCGACGGCGTTAGCGATGATGGTTGCGGCGGCATCCGCCATCGAGGCCGTCCTTGCCAGCACCGTGACGGCGTCGGCAATACCGAGCGAGAAGCTGCGGCCATGACGGCCACTGGTCGCGATGCCGCGGATCGGGTCATCTGCGCTGATGACCATGGTACGCATCAATCCTTTGCTGTCAGGCCGGTCCAGCAGGCCGACGGTAAATTGCTCGGTGCCGGTGAGGTGCAGCGCGATGTCGCCGCCATTGTTGACATAGGCGCGATCGAGATCGGCCGCGCCCAGCATCGCGCCCAGAATTTCCTCGGCGACGCTGCCTGCCACGGCCGCCATCGGCGTGATGAAGCAATCGGCTGCGAAGGGCGCGACCGCCGCATGCATGCGACGGGCGACGGTGCCTTTCAGCAGGCAGCGCCCGGACTCGACAGCGCGGCGCAACTCGGTCAGTTCGGCGCAGAGCTCGATCCAGCAGGCCGGTGAAACGCGTCGCCGCCGCCTCATGGGCGGCACGCGCATTACGCCTGCTCCCCTTCGCCTCTACAATCAAATCGATCGGGCCGTCCTGCAAATGCAGCCGCTTGCCGCCGGGAAGAAGCGCGATTTGCGGCGGCCTCCTCATGCGCGCCGTCCAGGGATGAGCATCGGGCGGACTTCGGCGCTGTCTCTTATCGACGACAGCGGCCGCACATAGTCCATGTGGCCGCCGAGTGCCGCATAGTCGGATAGCCGCATCGTGAATTCGATCGGCGCGACCAGCGCTGGCGTCGGCACGTAGCCGAATGCGCCGGCAGGCATCTGCGTCACGTCGACCATGAAAGTGATGCCGCCGCCCGGCCAGACATAGACAGGCGCGCCGCCACTGGTGACCCGCGTCAGCGCATCCTTCACGGAACGCGTCAGCCGCACCGGATTATCGGTGACGCCGGCACGCAGTGAGCCGCCGGCACCGCCCATGAACAGCACCGTGCAGAGCGCGGGTTCGCAATTCTCCTGGATGCGCTCGACCGAGAGCTCGAGTTCGCGCGGCATGTCCGTTTCGACCGGTCGCAGCGCCTCATCGAGCACGTAGTAGGCGGCGTGCTCGCCGGTGGTCGACACCATCAGCATGGTGAGGCCGGCGCGCGCCTCCTTCGGGTTGAAGGGACCGAGCACCGACAGCGGATCGGAGATTTTTGTGCCGCCCCATCCGGTGCCGGGCTCGGCGACCTGGAAATAGCGGCCCGGCGTCGAACGCCGCCCCTTCATCTTGATGCCGGTGTCAGGGATATCGAGCAGCTTTCCGGCCTGGTGTTCGGAAAGCACGCCGGTGATGTGATCGTCGACCACGACGACCTCGTCGACCTTGCCCTGCCATTGCTTGGCGAACATGCCGATCGTCGCCGAACCGCAGCCGACTCGCATCCGCTCTTCCATCACGCCGTTGACGATCGGCGGCCGGCCGGCCTGCACCACGACGGAGGCGCCGCCATCGATCATGAGCTCGACCGGCTTGCAGTTGGACAAATCCATCAGCACGTCGCAGGTGACCCGGCCCTCCTTCTTCGAGCCGCCGGTCAGATGATGCACGCCGCCGAGCGACAGCATCTGAGAACCATATTCGCCCGTGGTGACATGACCCACCGCCTCGCCGTCCGCGCGCACGGTCGCGGTCTCCGAGCCGAGATGGCGATCGGTGTCGATT
The DNA here is from genome assembly GCA_963732085.1 of uncultured Alphaproteobacteria bacterium. Taxonomy (GTDB): domain Bacteria; phylum Pseudomonadota; class Alphaproteobacteria; order Rhizobiales; family Xanthobacteraceae; genus Bradyrhizobium. The sequence goes on from CAVSYJ010000010.1 coordinate 506,759, forward strand.
TTCACCTTGACGCCGCAATAGGAAAAGATGCCCTCCGTGACGACCGTGACCATGTCCACGCCGTCGATCTCGGACGATACGATGAACGGTGCGGGCTTGTAGTCGGGATAGGTCGTGCCCGCGCCGATCGCGGTGACGAACATTTCGGGCTGGCGGACGATCTTGCCGTCCCAGTCCTCGCCGATCTGGAACGGTACTAGCCGTCCCCCGTGCTCGACCGTGCGCTCCAGCACGATATGCGGATCGACGCGCACCAGCTGGCCATCGTGATTGGCGTAGCGGTCGCACGCGCCCGCCGCCCCCGGTTTGATGTAGCACATCACCGGACACGCATCGCAGCGGATCTTGTCACCGATCGCGGAAGGCGGCGCTTCAGTCGACATGGACGGGCTGTCCTCCGGTGGCGAACCATCGGCAATTCGTTCGTATACGAATGATCCTGCGCGCGAAGCCTTGCGCTGTCAAGCGGGGCTATGGCGAAAACGCTTCCCTGCCGAATAATCACTCATTTGCCTGCTGATTTTGTCTGCCAAGCATGCAGCTTTTGCGTTGCGAAAGGCGCGCCGCTTGCGCGCTTGTGCACAAACGGTACTGTCGCGGGCTCATGCCCGGGTGCACCAAACTCTCATGACGCAGCCACCGATCCGACTGACCGTCAACGGCAAGACCCACGATATCGACGCCGCGCCGGATACCGCCCTGCTCTATGTGCTGCGCAACGACCTCGCTCTGAACGGGCCGAAATATGGATGCGGGCTCGGCGAATGCGGAACTTGCACGGTGCTGATCGACGGCGCTGCCGCCCGCTCTTGCGTGATACCGATCGAAGGTTGTCAAGACCGCGACATCGTGACGCTCGAAGGTCTCGGCACGCGCGAGCACCTCGATCCGGTCCAGGCGGCGTTCATCGCCGAGCAAGCCGCGCAATGCGGTTATTGCCTCAACGGCATGATCATGACCACCAAGGCGCTGCTCGCGCATAATCCGCATCCGAGCGAAAGCGAGATCGCGGAAGCTCTGCGCTACAATCTTTGCCGCTGCGGCGCGCATTTGGAAATCATGCGCGCGGCGAAGCGAGCGGCGGGTCTTCTCGTCAGGGCAAACGACTGATGCCGGCATCAGGAACTCTATCGGTTGTTCGTCCCGCCAGCAGCGCCGGGCAGTTCGAGACTTTCATCAAGATCACGTCCGATGGCTCCGTCAACGCCTACAATGGCCATGTCGATCTCGGCACGGGCATCCGCACCGCACTTGGCCAGATCGTGGCCGAAGAGCTCGATGTGTCCTTTGCCCGCGTGGTCGTCGTGCTCGGCGACACCGCAGTGGTGCCGAACCAGGGCGCGACCATTGCCAGCGAAACCATCCAGATCACGGCGGTGCCGTTGCGCAAGGCCGCTGCGCAGGCGAGGCATTTCCTGATCGCCCGCGCAGCTGAGCGTCTCGAGCTGCCTGTCGAAGAGCTGACGATCGAGGACGGCCTGATCCGCGGCAAGGACAACCGCAGCGTCTCCTATGGCGAATTGATCGCAGACGACACCATTCGCCTCGAGCTCGCCGACGATGTCGTCGTAAAGCCCGTCGAGAGCCACAGGATCGTCGGTCAATCGGTGCCGCGCGTCGATCTTCCGGCGAAGGCGACTGGCGAGCTCACCTATGTGCACGACGTACGCGTGCCCGGCATGCTGCACGGCCGCGTGGTGCGCCCGCCCTATGCCGGCGTCGACGCCGGGCCGTTTGTCGGCACCAGCCTGATCGCGGTCGATAAATCCTCGGTGCGGGACATTCCCGGTCTCGTCGCCGTCGTGCAGATCGGCGATTTCGTCGGCGTTGTCGCCGAGCGCGAGGAGAACGCGGCCAAGGCGGCGACCCAGCTCAAGGTCAGCTGGAAGCCAACGCCCGCTCTGCCCGATCTGAACGACCTGGAGACGGCGCTGCGCGCCAACCCGTCGAAGCCGCGCCTGCTGAAGAACCAGGGCGATGTCGATGCCGCTCTCGCGTCGGCCGCCAAACCCATGCAGCGGACTTACGTCTGGCCTTACCAGCTTCACGGCTCGATCGGCCCGTCCTGCGCGGTCGCTGACTACAAGGACGGCCACATCAGGGTGTGGTCGGGCACCCAGAACCCGCACCTGCTGCGCACCGACCTCGCGCTTCTCGTGGAGCGGCCGGAGACCGACATCGAGGTGATCCGGCTGGAAGCTGCCGGATGTTACGGCCGCAATTGCGCCGACGACGTCACGGCGGACGCGCTGTTGCTGTCGCGCGCGATCGGCCGCCCCGTGCGCGTGCAGCTGACGCGCGAGCAGGAGCACGCCTGGGAGCCCAAGGGCACGGCGCAACTGATCGACGTCAATGGCGGCCTCAATGCCGATGGCGGGGTCGCCGCTTACGATTTCGCCACGCGCTATCCGTCCAACGGCGCGCCGACGTTGGCGTTGCTCTTGACGGGCCGCGTCGCACCTACGCCCGCCGTCTTCGAGATGGGCGACCGCACCGCGATCCCACCCTATGACTACGAGAACCTTCGCGTCACGGCACATGACATGCCGCCGATCGTCCGCGCCGCGTGGCTGCGCGGCGTCTCGGCGCTGCCGAACACGTTTGCACATGAATCCTTTATCGACGAGTGCGCCAGCGAGGCCGGCGTCGACCCGATCGAATATCGCTTGCGCTATCTGAAAGACTCGCGCGCGGTCGATCTCGTGCATGCGGTCGCCGAACGCGCCGGCTGGCAGAAGCGGCCGGTGCGGAAGGCGAAGATCCCCGAAGGCGACGTGGTGCGTGGACGCGGCTTCGCTTACGCGCTCTACGTGCACAGCAAGTTTCCGGGCTATGGTGCGGCATGGTCGGCCTGGGTTGCCGATGTCGCGGTCAACAAGGCGACGGGCGACATCAGCGTGACGCGCGTGGTCGCCGGCCAGGATTCCGGCTTGATGATCAATCCGGACGGCGTGCGTCATCAGATCCACGGCAACGTCGTGCAGTCGGCCAGCCGCGCGTTGATGGAGGAAGTCACGTTCGAGCGCACGGCGGTCGCGACGCGCGAATGGGGCGCCTACCCCATCATCAAATTCCCCGAGGTTCCCGAAATCGACGTGCTGATGCTGCCGCGCCAGGACCAGCCGCCGCTCGGCGTCGGCGAATCCGCCTCGGTTCCGAGCGCCGCGGCCATCGTCAACGCGATCTATGACGCGACCGGTGTGCGCTTCCGCGAATTGCCGCTCACGCCCGAACGCGTCCTGAAAGGCTTGCGCGAACACGAGCCGGCTGCGACTCCGGCATTGGCGGCACCGCCCCGAGCGGAACCAAAGTCGGAGATCTGGCGAAATCCATTCGTCAGGCGCGCGGGAATTTTCGCTGGCATCGCCGCCGTCTGCACCGCGGTCATCGGTATCGGCGCTGCCGTACTGCCATGGCGCGCCATCGCGCCCATCGCGCTGCCGGACCCATCCGTATTTTCCACAGCGACAATCGCGCGCGGAAAGCTGCTCGCCGCGCTCGGGGATTGCGCGGTGTGCCATACCAGCGAGAACGGCCTGATCAACGCCGGCGGGCGTCGGTTGGAAACACCGTTCGGCGTCATCACCAGCACTAACATCACGCCAGACGCCGAAACCGGCATTGGCACGTGGTCGTATCCCGCTTTCGAGCGCGCGATGCGCGAAGGCATTCATCGTGACGGCCGGCATCTCTATCCCGCATTCCCGTACACGCATTTCGCCAATGCAAGCGACGCAGATCTGCAAGCGCTCTACGCCTATCTGATCGCACAACAGCCGGTGCGCGCCGCGGCGTCGAAGAACGAGTTGCGATTTCCGTTCAACCTGCGCCCGTTGATGGCTGGATGGAATGCGTTGTTTCATCGGTCCGAGACCTTCCAGCCCGATCAAGCGAAGTCGGACATCTGGAATCGTGGCGCCTACCTCGTCGAAGGTCTCGGCCATTGCGCCGCCTGCCACTCGCCGCGCAACGCGCTCGGCGCCGAGAAAGCCAACGCCTATCTCGCCGGCGGCTTTGCCGAGGGCTGGGAGGCGCCCGCCCTGACCTCGCTGTCGCTGGCGCCGATCCCCTGGAGTGAAAACGAATTGTTCGCTTACTTGCGGACGGGCGAGTCGCGCTACCATGGCGTGGCTGCAGGCCCGATGGCGCCCGTCGTGAAAGAACTTGCCGCATTGCCCGACGAGGATATCCGCGCGATGGCGGTCTATCTCGCCTCGTTCAACGCAGCGGTCGACAGAGCTGACCAAGCTGCGGTTGCGGCTCAAGCTCGAGACCGCGACCAAGGTGTCGTCCGCGGCCGGCGTCGGCGCACGACTCTATCAGGGCGCCTGCGCCGTCTGCCACGAGGTCGGTGGTCTGCCGCTGTTCGGCAGCCGGCCGTCGCTTGCGCTCAACAGCAATCTGCACAGCGCGACGCCCGACAACCTCGTCCAGGTGATCCTGCACGGCATCGCCAAGCCTGCATTCTCCGACCTCGGATACATGCCGGCCTTCAAGGATAGCATGAACGACGAGCAGATCGTCGAGCTGGTGTCTTATTTGCGGCGACAGTTCGCGCCGGACAAGTCGGCTTGGGTCGACTTGCCGTCGGCGCTTGAGCGCGTGAGGCAATTCCAAGGGGCTGAGCGCCACTGAATATCTGGCTGGCGACGCAGTACTGATCGCGCCTGTCTCCGGGCAGATTCCCTGCGAACAGGGAATTTTACAGGGAAATACGCCGATTTCGGGCTTGCGGAGACAATATTTGCGTCAAAAACCGCAGTGCCGCAGCGACTTTTGAGTATTTCCCTAGACGGATTAACTGGGAAAATAATTCGAGGAACAGGGAAATCTATCCGGCGCATCAGGGAATTCACGCACAAAGCAAGCAGACGCCTCATAGCGCAGCCCTCCAACGAGATCCCTCAAACCGACGGGTCAAATGCACCGAAATGCATGAAGACGCTCTAGCTTCCCGGCGGATGAAGCTGCGGACGAGACCGGGTGAAGGACGCCCGGCCGCGTTTGATGCCCCATAGCGGTTGCGCGAGCATCGCGATCGCATCGGTGGGATTGGCCGCATCGAGGCAGACGAGATCGGCAGGTCCGCCGACCGCGATGCCATAATCATCGAGCCGCATCAGCCGCGCCGCCGCAGCCGTGATCATGTCGAGGCATCCGGCGAGATCGGCCGGCCGCGACACGTGGCAGACATTGGCATAGAGGTTCGCCATCCGGATCAGCGAACCGTCGCCATAGGGCGTGAACGGGTTGAGGACATTGTTGGTCGAGATCGAGCAGGTCACTCCCGGCCTTCCGCAACGGCTCCGCCCGCACGACGCCGCGCGGAACCGCATGGTCATGGCTGCGGCCCATCAGGTGCAGATCGGTCGACGGCAAGATCGTCACGGCGACGCCGGCGCGGGCTAGTTGCGCTGCGATCTCATCGAAGCGCCGCGGCGGCAGCAGCGACATCTGCGTCGCATGCCCGACCGCAACCCGGCCGCCCCAGCCGAATTCCTCGGTCTTGCGGCAGACATATTCGATCTGCATCCCGTCCGTGGTCTCTGCAAGGTCGAGATGCATGTCGATCTCGGCGTCGAAATCGCGCGCGATCGCAAAGATGCGGTCGATCTGGCCGCGCGGGTCGCTGTCGAAATAGGGCACAGCACCGATCGTCCGCGCGCCCCGGCGCAGGCCCTCGATCAGCAGTTCCTCGGTGCCGGGATTGTTGAGGAGCCCTTCCTGCGGGAACACGCATAGCTCCAGATCCAGCGCCCAGGCATAGTCGCGCGCAAGCTGCTCGACCGCGTCGAAGCCAATCATGCCGATGCCTGGATCGAGTTCGACATGGGTACGCATGCGCATGGTGCCATGAGCGATGCAGCGTTCCAGGGTCCGCTTGCCGCGCGCGTATACGTCCTCGACCGTGAAGTTGCGTTTGGCGGCCGCGGTTTCCCTGACGGCTTCCGCGACCGTGCCCTCTTCGATGCGGCAGCGGTCGAGGATACAGGTCTTGTCGAGATGAATATGCGTCTCGATCAGGCCGGGGACGACCAGGCAGCCCGCAGCATTCAGTTCCGGCGCATCAACCTCGAGAGCCGGCGAAATAGCTGCGATCAGCAGCGCCCTGAAGGCCGATATCGACGGTACGAAGCTCGCCTGCCTGCAGAATGCGGGCGCCACGAATGACCAGGTCCATCAGTTCACCGCCGCCGGAAGGGCACCAAGATAGGCATCGTCGAGCATCGTGCCTCGCAACTCCGCAGCCGCGCCTTCCGCCACCACACGACCGCCTCCGAGCACATAACCGCGATCGGCAATGGCCAGCACGTGATCCGCCATTTGATCGACGATTAGCAAGGTCATGCCCTCGTTGCGCAGCCGTGTAAACTGCCCGAACAGCTCTGCTGCGACCAACGGCGCCAATCCCAGCGATGGCTCGTCGAGCAGCAGGATATCGGGTCGCGCCAGCAGACCGCGGGCAACCGCAAGCATCTGTTGCTCGCCGCCCGACAGCAGACCCGCCGCAGTGTGCAGGCGCGGGCGCAACGGCGGAAATCGATCCAGCATGATCTCGATCTCGGAAGCGGCGAAGTCGCCGCGGCGGGTTGCACCGAGGCGAAGGTTCTCGGCAACGGTCAGTTGCGGAAACACCTGGCGGCCCTCGGGCACCAGGATCAGCCCGGCGCGCGCGACGAGATGCGCCGGCAGCCGCTCCAACTCCACGCCGTCAAAGCCGATCGCTGCCCGTATGGGGCGGATCAGGCCGCTCAAGGCCTTCATCAGCGTCGACTTGCCGGCGCCATTAGGACCGAGCACGGCGATGGTCTCTCCGCGGCCGACCCGCAAGGCGATCCGGTCGAGCACCGCAAGCGATCCATACCCCGCGCCGAGTTCGCGGACATCGAGCAAGGTCGGGCCGGCCGGTCGCGGGGCGACCGCGTGCGCCGACATCGTGCCGCCGAGATAGGCCGCCTTGACCGCGGGATCGGCACGCACCACGGCCGGGGCGCCGGCGGCAATGCGGCGTCCGGCATCGAGCACCACGATCTCGTCGGAGATCGACATCACCAGCGCCATGTCGTGCTCGACCAGCACGACGGCAAGGCCGGCCCGCGCCAGTCGCTGCAAAAGCGCGCCGAGCTTGACGGTATCGGCGTCGTCGAGGCCTGCGGCTGGCTCATCGAGCAACAGCACGGCGGGCGCGGTGCCGAGCGCACGCGCAATCTCGATCAAGCGGCGGTCGACATGCGACAGCGTAGCGGCCAATCGGGTTTCCGGTCCGGAATAGCCGACCAGCGAAAGCAATGCGCGCGCCAGCGCAGCCGGCGCCGCCCCGCGCCAGGCGCCGCGCAACAGGCCAAGGCGGACATTGTCGAGCACGCTCAGATTGCCGAACGGCTGCGCGGTCTGGAAGGTGCGCGCGAGGCCCGCATGCGCAACGTCCTGCGCAGGTTGTCCGGTGATCTCGCGGGCTCCAACTCGCACCTTTCCGGAATCCGGTTGCTGGAATCCGCTGACGAGATTGAGCAGCGTCGTCTTGCCGGCGCCGTTGGGACCGATCACGCTGGTGATGCGGCCGGGTTGTGCGGTCAGATCGACGCCCGCCACGGCAACGACACCGCCGAAAGCGACGCGAACCGCTTCCGCCACCAGGCTGCCGCCGGAGCCGGCGAGATGGGCCAGAGCGGCTGCAATATCCGGCTGCGGATGTCGAGCCGAATTCGGCGGCATCATCAGGCGGGCGATGGCGCCTGCAATGCCGCCCGGGGCGGCCCAAAGCACCACCAATAGCCCGGCTCCGAACACCAGCAGGCGGTATTCGGCAAGGCCCGAGAGCGCCTCCGGCAACAGCACGACGACCATCGATCCAACCAGCGGACCGAGGGTTCGGCCGGCGCCGCCGACCACCACGACCAGTAGAAACAGGATCGACTGCGAGAACGGAAACGAGCTCGGCGCGATGAAACCGGTCAGCGCCGCCTGCAATCCGCCGGCCAGACCGGCCGCCGCCGCCGCCAGCACGAAGGCCGCCGTGCGTACCGGCAACGCGCCGATGCCGATGCTGCGGGCGGCGGCTGGCGCCGATGCCGTCGCCTGCATCGCCAGGCCGAGCGGGCTTCGCGCGAAGAAGTGAAACGCCGAAAGGGCCAGCGCGCAGAGACCGCAGGACAATAGCGCCGTGCCACCGGTGCCGAACGGCGCGGGAATGCCGGCCAGACCGCTGGCGCCTCCGGTCAGATCCTGCCACTCGACCGACACCGACTCGACGATGAAGCCGAACGCGATGGTGACCATTGCGAGATAAGGTCCGGTCACTCGCAGCGCGGGGATCGAGAGCACCGCCGAGATCGCCGCGGACAGCAGCACCGCGAGCGGCAGCGCTTCCCAAAAACCGAGGCCCGCCTTGGTGGTGAGGATCGCCACGCCGTAGGCGCCGAGCGCCATAAACCCACCCTGACCGAGCGACACTTCACCGGATAGCCCGAGCAGCACGTTCAAGCCGACGCCGACCAACGCGGTGGTCGCCAGCGTTCCCAGGAGGTAGGCGTAGTAGCCGGGCGCCAACAGGCAAATCGCAACGGCGACGGCGGCCAGCAGCGCGGCAAGCACGATGGCAATGACCTTCATACCCGCACCTTGCTCCGGCCGCCGAACAATCCGGCCGGCGCCAGAGCCAGCGCCGCGATCACGGCCGTGAAGGTGACGATCTGGGTGCTGCTCGAACCGAGCCAGGTCGTGGCGCAGGCTTCCACCAAGCCATAGGCGAGGCCTGCGATCACCACACCCCAGGGATTGGTGAGACCGCCGAGGATAGCCACCGCAAAGGCCTTGATGCCGAACAGCGTGCCCATGTCGTAGGCGACGTTGTACAGCGGCGCGATCAGGATGCCGCCGATCCCGGCAAGCAATGCGGCAACCGCGTAAGTGAGGGCGATCAGCAAGGTCACGTCGATGCTCATCAGCCGCGCCGCATCCGCGTTCTCGACCGCGGCCTTGAGCTTGAGCCCAAGCCCGGTGCGGTGCATCCCGAGATGCACCAGCAGCGCCAGCCCCAGTCCGACCGCCGGTATCAGGACCTGCAACGGAAAGATGCCGATATTGCCGATCACCCAGGGATCGTCGGCCAGGGCGGACGGCAGCGCTCGCGGCTCCTTGCCGAACAGCGCCATCACGACATTGTCGAGCACGATGCCCAGCGCCACGGTCGCCATCAGCCAGGAATTGGTGCCGCGCGCGACGAACGGCCGGACAGCGATGCGCTCGACCACCAGGCCCCAGATCGCGCAGACCAGAAGCGACGCCGGTATCGCGGCCAGCATCGGCCAGTGCATCCCGATGCTCAGGGCGTGACACATCACGGCCCCGAGCATCACTGAAGAACCCTGCGCAAAGTTCACCGTGCCGGAGACCGCAAAGGTCAGGGTGAAACCAAGCGCGATCAGGCCGTAGATGCTGCCGAGGCTCAGTCCCGAGACAATTGCGGTGGCGAGCATCGGTCAGCCCGTGATGGGCTCGATCTGATCTCCGTTGTAACGGACCATCACATAGTCGTTTTCATTCAAGGCGTCGTGGTTCGCATCGGTGAAGGGTTTTGTATAGTTCTTGATGAGGCCCTGATAGCTTTCGATGTCCAGCAAACCCTCGCGCAGCTTGGGGCCGTCACTCGAGCCGGCCTTGGCCAATGCGAGCGCGGTCAGCTGCATGGCATCATAGGCATTGGCGACGCCGACCGGCGGGGTGACGTCGCCGGGGCCTTTTATGTCGGGGTATTTCGCCATCAGCGCCTTGAGAACGCGCTTGCCGGCCTCGTTTTGCGGCCCGAAGAAGCTGTAGGTCTGCACGAAATGCACTTTCCCCGCCCAGGATCCGGCAAGCTCGGGGAAGCGCCCTCCCGAAATGCCCCAATGCGAAACCACCGGCACGGTCCAGGCCGACTTCTGAAGCGATTTCACCACCTGCGCGCCCGGTGCGGCGTTGCCGACCAGGATCACCGTATCAGCGCCGGCCTCGCGCAGCCGCTGCAGCTGCGGCGTCATGTCGACATCCTTGTCCTCGAATTTTTCCGCGCCCGCGAGCGGGATGCCGGCGGCGGCAGCCGCCGCGGTCAGGCCTGACAGATTGGATTCGCCCCAGCCATTGTTGACGAGCATCAATCCCGGCTTTTTTGCACTGAAAGACGTCATGGCATGTTTTATCAACGCGCGGTCCACCAGGACGTCAACCGCGGATACCCGAAATACGTAATTCGGATTGGCGCCGTTGCGTGTGATGTTGGTTGCCGCAGCCCACACACCCATGAAGGGCACATGCGCCGCATTCACCAACGGTACGATCGCCAGCGAGACGGGACTGTCGATACCGCCGAACAGGATGACGGCACCCTCCTTGTCGATCAGTTCGCGCGCGGCCGTCTGGCCTTTGACGGGGTTCGACTCGTCGTCGCGGCGGACCAGTTCGAGCATGCGTCCGCCCAGCACGCCGCCGCGCGCATTGATCTCGTCGATCGCGATGGTGAGGCCGCGGGTGATCCCCTCGCCCGACTTCGCCGACGGTCCGGAAAGTGCTGCGACCAAGCCGATCTTGACGGGTTCCGCGGCCTTCGCGGGGCGGCCGATAAGGCTCCCCAACGCGATCCCGGCGGGAACTGCAAGAGCCTGGCGGCGCGTAAGATTTGTGGGCATTTAAGCAACTCCTCTGGTTTGGAAATTCGACTTCGGAGGCCCCTCCCGCAGCCCATGGCGGGCGTGATTGTGGTGGCACGTCCAAGCTAGGGCACTCCAGAGACGCGCGTCAATTGCAGAGCAAACGCTATGCCAAGAGCATTGCAAAGCCTTTATTTTTAACACTTTCTTGCAAATGGGCGGAAGCACCTGGGCGACCGTTTCCGACCGTTTCGACGCTATTCCACCACAACCACATCAACCGCGACGCCGAGCTTTTGCCTGCGCGAACCGACGATGATGCCGTCGACCGGCGAGACGTCGGAAAAATCGCGCCCGACGCCGAGCACGATGTGATCGTTCTCGACCAGCAGATCGTTGGTCGGATCGAAGCCGATCCAGCCCAGCTCGTCGCCGCACCACAGCGACACCCAGGCGTGCGTCGCATCCGCGCCTTGTAGCCGCAGCTTGCCCGGTGGTGGGATGGTGCGCAGGTAGCCGCTGACATAGGCGGCCGGCAGGCCGAGGCCACGCAGCCCTGCGATCATCACATGCGCAAAGTCCTGGCAGACGCCGTGCCGCTTGTCGAAGACTTCGTGCAACGGCGTCGAGATCACAGTGGCCTTGGGATCGTATTTGAAGCCGTTGCGGATGCGGTGCATCAGGTCGACCGCGCCGACCAGCAGCCGCTTCCCGACGGAAAGCTTTCGGCGGCGTACGCGGTCACCGGCGACAGCACCGGCACCAGCGCGCTTGCGAAAACGAAGCCGACGGGCGAGTCCGCGCGCAGGCTCCTCGCCGCAAATGCAACATCGCGCACGCGCTCCCAGGCGTCGCGCTTCGGCCTGATCCTCGCCCTCTACAGCCGGCCACACTCGAGCGAGTGCGCCGTCAGCGAACACCGCGCGGTGATCGACGCGCTGGTCGCGGGCGACGCGGAGGCAGCCATCAAGATGATGGGCGACCATCTCGACGCGGTCGCCAATCGTGCGCTGATCATGCCGGCGATCCGCAAGAACCGCGAGATCTCGGACATCCTCGACAGCTATGCGTCGGAGCGGAACTAGTCGCACCGAAGCACGATCACGGTTCCCTGTCTGAAAAATAGGCGCGTCAGCCGCGCCGATTCGTGATTTCCTCGTCGTACAAGCCTGTGGGAGCATTGATATGAGCGGTTTAGGCGGCCTCAACAAATCACCCAACGGCGTCGTCATCGGCCTTGTCCAGCTGCAATTACCCGTCGTGGTGACCAAGGCCGACCTTGCGAAGCAGACCGAGCGCATCGTCTGGATGGTCGGAAAAGCGCGGCGCAATTTGTCCACCATGGACCTCGTGGTCTTCCCCGAATATTCGCTGCACGGCCTGTCGATGGACACCAATCCCGACATCATGTGCCGCCTCGACGGACCCGAGGTTGCCGCATTCAAGAAGGCCTGTATCGATAACAGCATCTGGGGCTGCTTCTCGATCATGGAGCACAATCCCAATGGCAATCCTTACAACTCCGGCCTGATCATCGACGACCACGGCGAGATCAAGCTGTATTACCGGAAATTCCATCCCTGGATTCCGGTCGAGCCGTGGGAGCCCGGCGATATCGGCATCCCTGTGGTGCAAGGACCAAGGGGCGCGAAGATCGCGCTGATCATCTGCCACGACGGCATGTTTCCGGAGATGGCGCGCGAATGCGCCTATAAAGGTGCGGAGATCATGATCCGCACGGCCGGCTATACCGCCCCGATCCGCGATAGCTGGCGTTTCACCAACCAGGCGAACGCATTCCAGAACCTGATGGTGACAGCCAATGTCTGCATGTGCGGCTCGGACGGATCGTTCAATTCCATGGGCGAAGGCATGATCGTCAACTTCGACGGCAGCATCCTGGCACACGGCACCACCGGTCGTGTCGACGAGATCATCACCGCCGAAGTGCGCCCCGACCTCGTGCGCGAAGCGCGCATCAATTGGGGCGTCGAGAACAACATCTATCAGCTTTGGCACCGGGGTTACGTCGCGGTCAAAGGCGGTGCGATGGATTGCCCCTACACGTTCATGCAGGACATGGTTGCCGGGACATATCGTCTTCCCTGGGAGGATCAGGTGAAGATCACCGACGGCACCAGTTGCGGTTTCCCCGCCCCCACGCGTCTCTTTGGGAAGATGGCCAAGGCCGCCGAGTAAGATTTCGCGCGGGAGGCACTCTCGCGGTTGCGAACCGCGCGCTGATCTTCGTCCCCTGATGCTCAACTCGCTTGCATACAATGAGGAAATGCTGCCGATATTTTAGTCGCATGAAATCTTGCCCAAGATTCCATCTACTTCATATATCGATAATAGATACGTAGAATCAAATTCTTACGGTCGATTGCTCAGTAAGAATACTCTGGCACGAAGCTTGCGACATCCCGTCCCGGGGCTCCGCCAAAACGGCGGAGCGACGAGCGGGCGGCGAACGAGCCGCCGCAGGGAGCAAGCAATGGATTTTGGCAGGATTTCACGACGGCGCCTGTTGCAGGGTAGCGCGGCGCTGACACTCGGCTCGGCCCTCGGAGCAAGGCCGGCGGCAGCAGCGGATACCACGGTGGGCTTCATCTATGTCGGCTCGCGTGACGACTACGGCTACAATCAGGCGCATGCCGCTGCGGCGGCTGCGCTGAAGAAAATGCCCGGCATCAAGGTCGTTGAAGAAGAAAAGGTGGCGGAGACCGACGCCTGCGAGAAGACGATGGAGTCGATGATCAATCTCGACGGCGCCACGATGCTGTTCCCGACCTCGTTCGGCTACTACAGCCCGCACGTGATCAAGATGGCGACCAAATTTCCGAAGCTGCGCTTCGAGCATTGCGGCGGGCTGTGGACCGACAAGGACCCGAAGAACGCCGGCAGCTATTTCGGCTACATCGACGAGGCGCAGTACATCTCCGGCATCGTCGCCGGCTACTCGACCAAGAGCGGCAAGCTTGGCTTTGTCGCGGCGAAACCGATCCCACAGGTGTTGCGCAACATCAACGCCTTCACGCTCGGCGCCAAGCTCGCCAACCCCAAGGCGACCACGCAGGTGATCTTCACCGGCGACTGGTCGATGCCGGTCAAGGAGGCTGAGGCAACCAACGCCTTGATCGACCAGGGCGTGGACGTTTTGACCTGTCACGTCGATGGACCGAAGACGATGGTGGAGAACGCAGCGCGCCGCGGCGCGATGGTGTGCGGCTATCACGTCAACCAATCGCCGCTTGCGCCCGAAGCCTATCTCACCGGTGCGGAATGGAATTGGGAAGCGCTCTATCCGAAATTCCTGAAGATGAATGCCTCCGCCGAAGGCATTCCCAACTTCTACCGCGGCGGCTTGCAGGAAGAGATCGTCAAGGTCTCACCTTATGGCCCGAAGGTGTCTGAGGAGGCCCGCAAGCATGCCGATGAGGTCAAGGCCAAATTCCTCGCGACGGGTCTTGCGATCTTCAAGGGCCCGCTGGTGGACAACAAGGGCAAGACCGTGATCGCAGGCGGTACCGACCGCGGCCAGAAGGATCCGGAGCTGGAGAAGATGGACTATCTGGTCGACGGTGTGATCGGAGCCACTTCGTGACGACTGAAACGGCGGATCCCATCGAAGCGGTCGGGGCAATTGCTCCGGCCGCCGATCCCGGATTCCTCCAGCGTCACGGCACGACCATCGAATATATCCTGATCCCGGGCGCGGCGCTGGCCGGCGCGCTCGCGGTGTTCGGGGTCTTTGTCGCGCTGTTCGGCAAGAACCCGCTCGACCTCTATTTTTACATGTATCAAGGCGCGTTCGGCACCTGGTTCTCCTGGCAAAACACGCTAACGCGCGCCGCGCCCTTGATCCTGACCGCGCTGTGCACGGCCCTGCCCGCGCAACTCGGTATGGTCATCATCGGCGGCGAGGGCGCACTTCTGATGGGCGCGCTATCGGCGACCTCGATCGCGCTCACCATGCCATGGGCGCCGCCGGTTGCGGTACAACTCGCCATGGTCGCCGCCGGTATGATCGGAGGCGGCTTGTGGATCCTGCTCTCGGGTGCGCTGCGGCAGTATCGCGGTGTCAACGAGACGATCTCGAGCCTGCTGCTGGTCTATATCGCGCTCGCGATCCTGAACCATCTGGTTGAGGGTGCGATGCGTGATCCCGCGAGCCTCAACAAGCCCTCGACCCGCGAGATCGGCGCCGCCAACATGATCGGCAGCATTCCCGGCACCGACGTGCATTGGGGTCTGGTGTTCGGATTGATCGCGGCGATTGTCTCCTACATCCTGATTTATCACACCACCTTCGGCTTCGCCGCGCGCGTGGCTGGCGGCAATGTCCGCGCCGCCAAGATCGTTGGCTTGTCCGTCGGCAAGCTGGTCCTGACCATCTGCTTCCTGGCCGGCGCCTGCGCGGGCCTCGCCGGCATGGTCGAGGTCGCGGCCGTGCAGGGCCGCACCAATGCCAATCTCGCCGCCGGCTACGGCTTCACCGGCATCCTGGTCGCGTTCCTGGCCCGGCAAAATCCGCTCGCGATCATTCCGGTCGCGGTGCTGCTCGGCGGCATCAGCGCCAGCGGGGGACTGTTGCAGCGCAGGCTCGGCCTGCCCGACGCCTCCGTGCAGGTGCTGCAGGGGATCATCTTCGTGTTCGTGCTCGCAAGCGACGCGATGTACGGACGGATCGGCTTCCTGAAAGGCAAGAGCTGACATGGCAGACGGATCGATCGGCCTCTGGACCGTACCGCTTGCCGTATTCGGCGGCGCCATCCGCGTCTCCACGCCGTTCCTATTCGTGAGCCTCGGGGAATGCATAACGGAACGCTCGGGGCGCATCAATCTCGGCCTGGAAGGAACACTGGTGATGGGCGCGATGAGCGCCTATGGCATCTCCTATCTCTCCGGTTCGCCCTGGTTAGGAGTGCTCGCGGCCGGCATCACCGGCGCGATGCTCGGCGCGCTGCATGCCGGCATCTGCTCGCTGCCACGCGTGAACGACGTCGCGGTCGGCATCGCCCTGATGCTGTTCGGAACGGGCCTTGCTTTCTATCTCGGCAAGCCCTTGATCGAGCCCACCGCCCCTCACCTGCCGGCGATCGATTTTGGCTGGTGGAGCGACATCGCGCAGGTGCGCGCGGCACTGCGCATCAACGTGCTGTTCCTGATCGGCGTGGTGCTCGCGCCCGTACTCTATTGGGCATTCCGCACCACACGCTGGGGCCTTCTGATCCGCACCGCCGGCGAAAGCTCGGACGCGGCGCGGGCCATGGGCTACTCGGTGCTGCTGATCCGGCTCCGCGCCACCATGGTTGGCGGTTTCCTCGCCGGCATCGGCGGCTCCTTCCTGTCGCTGTTCTACCCCGGGAGCTGGAATGAGGGCCTTTCCTCGGGTCAGGGCATCACCGCGGTCGCGCTCGTGATCTTCGCGCGCTGGGACCCGATGTTGTGCCTGTGGGCCTCGCTCGCCTTCGGCGGCGCTGCGGCGCTGGGGCCCGCACTGCAATCTGTCGGCGTTACCTCCGGCTATCACCTCTTCAACGCCGCGCCCTACATCCTGACGCTGGCGATCATGATCATCACCTGCTCGCCGAAGCGCACGCTGACCGGCGCACCCGCCGAACTCTCGATCACCCGGTAACAGACATGCCCGAGCGATATATCAAGTCCGAGCCTTATGCCTGGCCCTACAACGGCGACCTCCGCCCCGAGAATACCGCGCTCATCATCATCGACATGCAGACCGATTTCTGCGGCGTCGGCGGCTATGTCGACAAGATGGGCTACGATCTGTCGCTGACCCGCGCGCCGATCGAGCCGATCAAGCGCCTGCTCGCGGCGATGCGCGCCAAGGGCTACCACATCATCCACACCCGCGAGGGGCACCGGCCCGATCTCGCCGACCTGCCCGCCAACAAACGCTGGCGCTCGCGGCAGATCGGCGCCGGGATCGGCGATCCCGGTCCGTGCGGCAAGATCCTCGTTCGCGGCGAGCCCGGCTGGGACATCATTCCCGACCTCTATCCGAAAGCCGGCGAACCCATCATCGACAAGCCCGGCAAGGGCTCGTTCTGCGCCACCGATCTCGAACTGCTGCTGCGCGTGCGCGGCATCGAGAACATCGTGTTGACCGGCATCACCACCGACGTCTGCGTCCATACCACCATGCGCGAGGCCAACGACCGCGGCTTCGAATGCGTGTTGGTCGAGGATTGCTGTGGTGCGACCGACAAGAGCAATCACGATCACGCACTGAAAATGATCAAGATGCAGGGCGGCGTGTTCGGCGCGGTGGCGAAATCCGACGATCTGATCGGAGCGATCGCATGATCATCGGCGAAATCCCTCCCCCGTCCGGCGCGTTCGGCGTCGACGCACTTGCCATGACCATGCGCTTCGGCGACTTCCTTGCGCTCGACAATGTCGAGCTGAAGGTGCGCCCGGCACCTTCCACGCGCTGCTTGGCGAGAACGGCGCGGGCAAAAGCACGCTGGTGAAATGCATCAT
Source organism: uncultured Alphaproteobacteria bacterium (assembly GCA_963732085.1). GTDB lineage: Bacteria > Pseudomonadota > Alphaproteobacteria > Rhizobiales > Xanthobacteraceae > Bradyrhizobium. Next base: position 523,894 of record CAVSYJ010000010.1, read on the forward strand.
GGGCTATTACCACGCCACCGAAGGCGACATCCTCGTCGGCGGCCGCGAGCAGGCGATCGCCAACCCGAAGGACGCGCATGCGCTGGGCCTCGGCATGGTCTACCAGCATTTCACGCTGGTGCCGGCGATGACGGTCGCCGAGAACCTGGTACTGGCGCGCGACGATGTGCCGGCGGTGGTCGACTGGGCGAAGGAGAAGAAGGAACTGGAAGCGTTTCTGTCGCGGATGCCGTTCAAGGTGCCGTTGAACGCGCGGGTCTCCGATATCTCCGCCGGCGAGCGGCAGAAGTGCGAAATCCTCAAGCAGCTCTATCTGAAGCGCCGCTTTCTGATCCTGGACGAGCCGACCTCGGTGCTGACGCCCGGCGAGGCCGACGAAGTGCTGGGCATGTTGCGCAAGATGGTCGTCGATGGCGAGCTGACCATCCTGATGATCACCCATAAATTCCGCGAGGTGATGGCATTCGCCGACGAGGTCGACCATCCTGCGCCGTGGCAAGCTCGCAGGCAAAGGCCTAGTCAAGGAGCTGACGCCGGATGCGATGGCGCGCACCATGATCGGCGCGGAAGAACTGACCATCCAGCCGCCGCGCTCGGGCGAGACCGGCGGCGTGCGGCTGGAGCTGTCCAAGGTGCGGCGCGCTGGACGACGCCGGCGCGATTGCGGTCCACGACGTGTCGCTGTCGGTGCGCGGCGGCGAGATCGTCGGCATCGCCGGCGTCTCCGGCAACGGCCAGCGCCAGCTCGTTGAGGTGCTCGCCGGTCAGCGCGACGCCGAAAGCGGCGAAATCCGCGTCGCCGGCGATGCCTATCACGCGAGCCGCGAAGAGATGCGCCGTCACAAGATGTCGCTGTCTGCCGGAAGAGCCGCTGAAGAATGCCTGTGTCGGCGGCATGAGCGTCGCCGACAACATCGCCTTCCGCGAATTCGACCGCGCGCCCTTTGCCAGTGGCGGCTGGTGGCTCAACCGCTCCGCCTTCCGCGATGATGCGACGAGAAAGATCGGTCTGTACAAGATCAAGACACGCGGCCCGGATACGCCGATTTCGGCGCTGTCGGGCGGCAACGTCCAGCGCGCGGTGCTGGCGCGCGAGCTCGGCGGCGACGTCGAGGTGCTGATCGCCGCCAATCCCTGCTTCGGGCTCGATTTCGCAGCCGTGGCGCAGATCCATGCCGAGATCATGGCCGCGCGCAACCGCGGCGCCGCCGTTCTGCTGGTCAGCGAGGATCTCGACGAACTCTTGGAATTATCGGATCGTCTGGTCGTGATGTTCCACGGCCAGTTCGTCTACGAGGCCCGCGCGCAGCGAGGCCGATCTGACCGAGATTGGCCGGCACATGGCAGGGCATTGATGGCCGATATCGCGGCGCTCGGCACGGCCGAGCGGGATGAGTATTTCCTGCGCCGCTCGTTTGAGGTCGCCAGTCGCTCGACAAGCCATGGCAACCATCCCTTCGGAGCCATTTTGGTCGGCGCCGACGGAAAGGTGCTGCTCGAAGCCGAGAACGGCTACATGCCCGTGCACGACGGCACCGCACACGCCGAGCGGCTGCTCGCGACGGAGGCCTGCCGCGAGGCTGAGCCGCGAGGAGCGCGGCCGAGCCACGCTTTATTCCTCGGCCGAACCATGTGCGATGTGCGCGGGTGCGATCTACTGGGCCGGTATCGGCCGCGTCGTCTATGGCCTCTGCGAGCATCGCCTGCGCGGCCTGACCGGCAACCATCCGGAAAACCCGACGCTCGATCTGCCCTGCCGGGATGTGTTTGCGAGCGGCCAGCGTCCGACAGAGGTCATCGGCCCGCTGCTCGAGGACGAAGCCGCGGCGCTACACGACGGCGTCTGGACGAAATAATTGCGCATCAGCGATCCACAAATGAAAGGCGCCGCGGGTGGCATCCGCGGCGCCTCGGCTTTGGAGATCGCCAGGCGATCAGAACTTCACGGTGATGCCGGCGTAGCCCGAGGACTCCGTGCACGAGCCGTTGCTCTGGCCGGCCGGCACGCCGCTGGTGCAGGCGAACGCGGTAGTTGTGATCCAGCCCGAACTTGTTCTGCCAGTAGCGGTAGGCGACCCAGACATCGACGAAGTGGCTCCACTTTGGACCCCACATCGCCTTCGAGGCATCGAGCGTCAGTCGGATCGGTTCGGAGTTGAACTCGACCGCGGTGTTGAAGACGTTGTTAGCCGGGTTGAATGGCAGCGGTTCGGTGTCCGTGCCCTTCTTGCCGTACCAGGCCGCGCGGCCGCTGATCGAGAAATACTGCACGCTCTCCGGCAGGAAGCCGAGATCCATGTAGTAGTTGGTCTCGACCGCCCAGGTCGGCTTGAAGGAGGTGTTGCCGTCGTTCAGACAGGTCACGCCCGGGGTCGGGCCGGAGAAGCCGCTGCCGCACTGGGCGAAGCCGTTGTGGTTTGAACTCCCAATACACCAAGGGCGAGACGTTGAAGTAGCCCTTGTAAGGCAGGAGAACGCGAACTGCAGACCGCCGACGACGTCGCGCTTGGCGGCGGCGAAGTAGCGGTTCTCAGCGTTGGCATCCATGCCGAATTCGAACGAAATGTTGCTGCAGCGGGCCGATCGAGAACGTCTTGGTGCCGGAGAGCTCGTTCCAGCCGAAGGTCGAGCGGAACAGGCCGTAGATTTCGCTGGCGCCTGCGCAATTGGCGGGAACGATCCCGGCGAACGGATTCACCGCGAGACCGGCGTTGAAGCATGGGTTGGCCGGGTCGTTGTGATCCGACTTGAACAGCGAGATGGTGAAGAAGTTCGTGCCGTACTTGTAGAGGTCGAAGTGGGTGAACGAGTAGACCTGCTTTGCCGTGTTGGAGTTGACGGTGCCGTTCGGATTGGTCGACCACATGCCCGGTTGCTTGGCGTCGAAGATGTAGGAGAAGGTCACGCGATCATCGATCACGAGGAAGAACGGCAGGTCCGGCGGCGGCTTGGCGGCTTTGACCGGCAGGTCGGCGGCTCTGGCGAAGCCGGTTGGCGCGATTGCCGCAACGCATAGCGCCGCGGCTGCAATAAGCTGTTTTGCGGAAAGACATCTCAAGTACCCCCAGGTTAGCGAGCAGAAAATCAAGGCCCTTGGGTGCGACAGTTGCGCCGTTCGTAAAATCGTGAGAAGCCTCAACTTTTCCCAGCCCCTGCCGCATGTTTAATCAAGAAGGCGCAGCCGGATCAGAACCTTGGCGAGGATGGCGGCGTTTTCACGCCGCAGGCGGGCTCTGGCGGCGAACTGTTGTGGTGCGAATTTTGCCAGTTTTTTTAGGACTTTTCGTCGCAGCCCGTGACAAGTCCGGCGTGCTATCGTCGACGCCTCTGGAGCGGGCATTCGCGATCGAACCATGCGATGGGATGATGGTGCTCATAACCAAGGCACCCCTGCTTACGCAGTTCCGAATTGTGGAGACCGTCACAATTATGCAACACGGCGTGTGAGCTCTGATAGGATTTGCGTCAGCCTTGGGAAGATCGGAGATCGAAGCTGATGCGATTCGCCGAGAAGCCCGCCGACGACGAAGTTGCTGAAGAGTTGGGCAAGGTCTGGCGTTTTTTCGCTACTTACACCGAAGTCGAACTAGCCCAGTATTGAGGCACTCACCCTCTTCTCGCGTGACCGGCGGATGTCAGATCCAACGCCGAGCAGCCCGCTTTCCGGCAAGACGCCGCTGCTGCAGACCATTGGGCTGACCAAGCGCTACGGTACTTTTCTCGCCAACGACGCCATCGATATCGACATCTGGCCGCAGGAGATCCACGCCCTGCTCGGCGAGAATGGCGCCGGCAAGTCGACGCTGGTCAAAACCATCTATGGCCTGATCCAGCCGAGCGAAGGCGAGATGCGCTGGCAGGGCGAGCGGATGGTGCTGTCCGGTCCTTCCGAGGCGCGCGGCCGCGGCATCGGCATGGTGTTCCAGCACTTCTCGCTGTTCGACAATCTCACCGTCGCCGAGAACGTCGCGCTCGGGCTCGACGGCAAGGAATCCTTCAAGGACATGTCGGCGCGGCTGGAGCAGGTGTCGCGCCTCTACGGGCTGCCGCTCGATCCGACGCCGTGAGGTCTGGCAATTGTCGGTCGGCGAGCGCCAGCGCATCGAGATCGTGCGCGCGCTGATGCAGAATCCGAAATTCCTGATCCTGGATGAGCCGACCGCGGTGCTGACGCCGCAGGAGGCCGATCAGCTCTTCATCGTGCTGGAGCGGCTGAAGGCCGAGGGCCGCGCCATCCTCTACATCAGCCACAAGCTCGAAGAGGTGAAGCGGCTCTGCGATACCGCGACCATTCTGCGCGGCGGCAAGAAGGTCTCGACCTGCAATCCGCAAGGCGGAGACCGCCGCCTCGCTGGCGCGGATGATGGTCGGCACCGAGATCAAGGAAGTCAAAGCGCCTGCCGCGCCGCAAGATCACCGTGCCGCGGCTCGTCGTCAACGACCTCAGCCTCGAGCCCGACGATCCCCATGGCGTGCGGCTGCAGCACATCTCGCTCGAGCTGAAAGGTGGCGAAATCCTCGGCATCGCCGGGGTTGCCGGCAACGGCCAGGACGAATTTTTCGCGGCGCTGTCCGGCGAGCGACGGTCGCAAGACCCCGGCACGGTCGTGATCGAAGGCATCGCCGCCGGCCATCTCTCCATCACCCAGCGGCGCAAGCTCGGCGCCGCCTTCGTGCCGGAGGAACGGCTCGGCCACGGCACCGCACCGCGGATGAAATTGTCGGAAAACGCGCTGCTGACCGGCCACGCCGCCAGCGGTATGGTCAAGCATGGCTTCGTCAATAACGCCGCGACGCTTGCGACCGTCGACCGCGCCACCGAAACCTTCGACGTGCGCAAGGCCAAGCGCGATCCGGAAGCCGCGAGCCTGTCCGGCGGCAATTTGCAGAAATTCGTCGTCGGTCGCGAAATCCTGCGCAACCCCGCGGTGCTGGTGGTCAGCCAGCCGACCTGGGGCGTCGATGCGGGCGCGGCGGCGGTGATCCGCCAGGCGCTGATCGATCTCGCCGCCGCCGGCGCCGCCGTGCTCGTGACCAGCCAGGATCTCGACGAACTCGCCGAGATCGCCGACCGCATCGCGGTGATGTTTCACGGCCATCTGTCCGATGCGCTGCCGACGGCCGAGGCGACGCGCGAGAAGCTCGGCTTGTTGATGGGCGGCAGCGGCCTCGAGCAGAAGGAGGCGGCGCATGCAGCTGGTGCTTGAGAAGCGCGCCGAGCGATCGAACACGATTGCGCTGGTCTCGCCGCTGATCGCGATCGGGCTGACGATCGTGACCATGACCATCCTGTTTGCGATCCTCGGCAAGAATCCGCTTGCTCGCGCTCTGCGTCTATTTCATCGAGCCGCTGACCGACAGCTATTCGCTGCAGGAGATCGCCGTGAAAGCGACGCCGCTGGTGATGATCGCGATCGGGCTGTCGCTCTGCTATCTCGCCAATGTCTGGAACATCGGCGCCGAGGGACAATTCCTGATCGGCGCGGTGGCCGGAAGCTGGATTGCGGTGAAAACGCAAGGCACCGACGCCGGCGCCTGGGTGTTGCCGGCGATGCTGGTGCTTGGCGCGGTCGCGGGCGCGCTCTATGCGCTGATCCCGGCGATCTGCAAGGTGAGGTTCGGCGCCAGCGAAATCCTGACCAGCCTGATGCTGGTCTATGTCGCCGATCTCTTCCTCGACTATCTCGTGCGCGGTCCCTGGCGCGATCCGAAAGGCTTCAACTTCCCGACCACCGCCGAGTTCGATCCCGTCGCAACCGTGCCGATGCTGGTCGAGGGCGGCCGGCTGCATCTTGGCGCCGTCATCGCGCTGCTCGTCGTCGCGGCCGCGGCCGTGCTGCTCGGGCGCACCATCAAGGGCTTCGAAATCCGCGTGGTCGGCGCAGCGCCCCGCGCCGCCCGGTTCGGCGGCTTCAATTCCAACCAGTTGATCCTGCTGACCTTCGCCATCTCCGGCGCGCTCGCCGGCCTGGCCGGCATCATCGAGGTCGCCGGGCCCGTCGGCCATCTTCAGCCCGGCGTTTCGCCTGGCTACGGCTTCACCGCGATCATCGTTGCGTTCCTCGGCCGCCTCAACCCGGTTGGAATACTAATTGCAGGGCTTTTCCTCGCGCTCACCTTTATCGGCGGCGAGCAGGCCCAGATCGCAATGAAGATTCCGTTGGACGTCACCAAGGTCTTCCAGGGCATCCTGCTGTTCTACGTGCTCGCCTGCGATTCCCTGATCCTCTACCGCATCCGCCTGATCTTCCCGACGCGAAAGGTGACCAGTGGAGCTGCTTGAAGCCATCATCCTCTCGGTGCTGGCCGCGTCGACACCGCTTTTGATCGCCGCGACCGGCGAACTCGTCACCGAGCGCTCCGGCGTGCTCAATCTCGGCGTCGAAGGCATGATGATCGTCGGCGCCGCCTGCGGCTTTGGCGGGGCCTGGCTCACCGGCTCGATCATCATCGGCGCGGTCTGCGGGATCATCGCCGGCACGCTGATGTCGTTGATCTTCGCGCTGATGACGCTGGGACTCGCGGTCAACCAGGTCGCGACCGGGCTGGCGCTGACCATTCTCGGCGTCGGCCTTTCGGGCCTGATCGGCGCCGGCTTCGTCGGCGAGCGCATCACACCGGCGCCGCATCTTCATATTCCGGGCCTCACCGACATTCCCTTGCTCGGCCGGGTCCTGTTCGGCGAGGACGCCTTCGTCTATCTCTCGATCGCGCTGATCGTCGGCGTCTGGTGGTTCCTCTATCGCACGCGCGGCGGCTTGATCCTGCGCGCCTGCGGCGACAATCACGTCTCCGCGCATGCGCTCGGCTATCCCGTGCTCCGCATCCGCATGTTCGCGGTGATGTTCGGCGGCGCCTGCGCGGGCCTCGCCGGCGCCTATCTGCCGCTCGCCTACACGCCGTTCTTCATTCCCGGCATGACCGCGGGCCGCGGCTGGATCGCGCTGGCGCTGGTCGTGTTCGCATCCTGGCGGCCGGCACGGCTGGTGATCGGCGCCTACCTGTTCGGCGCGGTGACGATCCTGCAATTGCATGCGCAGGGCTGGGGCGTCGGCATTCCCTCGCAGCTCATGTCGGCGCTGCCCTATCTCGCGACTGTCATCGTGCTGGTTCTGATTTCGCGGACGCGCAGCGGCGGCTCGACCGCGCCCGCCGCGCTCGGCACCGTGTTCGTGCCCGGACCGCTGATTTCCGTTTCCAGGCGTGCGTGATGGGGCGCCGCGTTCTGGATCGAAGCGTTCACCCCGACTGTGTGGAGATTGATGATGCGGAAAAAATGTCTTGCGGCTGCGGCCGCGGTCGCTGCTGGCGGCGAGCATGATCGGCGCTGCGTCGGCGGCGGACAAATTGAAGGTCGGGTTTATCTACCTCGGCCCGGTCGGCGATTTCGGCTGGACCTACCAGCATGAGGTCGCGCGGCAGGCCGTGGTCAAGGAGTTCGGCGACAAGATCGAGACGACATATCTCGAAAACGTCCGGAAGGTCCCGACTCCGAACGCGCCATCGAGCAGCTGGTGCGCGCCGGCAACAAGCTGATCTTCACCACCTCGTTCGGCTACATGGACCCGACGCTGAAGGTCGCCAAGAAATATCCGAACGTGCATTTCGAGCACGCGACCGGCTTCAAGAAAGACAAGAACATGTCGATCTATAACGGCCGGTTCTACGAAGGCCGTTACATCCAGGGCGTCATCGCCGGCAAGATGTCGAAGGCCGGCGTGCTCGGCTATATCGGCTCGTTCCCGATCCCCGAAGTGATCATGGGCATCAACGCCACGATGCTCGGCGCGCAGACGGTCAATCCGAACATCAAGGTCAAGATCATCTGGGTAAACACCTGGTTCGATCCCGGCAAGGAAGCCGACGCCGCCAAGGCGCTGCTCGACCAGGGCGCCGACGTGATCATGCAGCATACCGACTCGCCGGCGGCGATGCAGATCGCCTCCGAGCGCGGCAAGCTCGCCTTCGGCCAGGACTTCCGAAATGATCAAGTTCGGCCCGAAGGCGCAGCTGACCTCGATCATCGACAATTGGGCGCCCTACTACATCTCGCGCGTCAAGGCCGAACTCGACGGCACCTGGAAACAGGAAGACAGCTGGGACGGGCTGAAGACGAAGGTCGTCGTCATGGCGCCCTACACCAACATGCCCGACGACGTGAAGAAGACTGGCCGAGGATACGGAGGCCAAGATCGTCGCGGGCACGCTTTATCCGTTCAAATGTCCGATCACCGATCAGGACGGCAAGACCGTCGAGTGCAAGGGCGATCATCTCGAGGACGGCCAGGTCCTCGGCATGAACTTCTACGTCAAGGGTGTCGACGACAAGATTCCGGGGAAGTAAGTCTCGGCATTCACCGTACTCCCCGCCCTTCGCGGGCGAGCAGAGCAGCCCGGACACTTTTCGATACTACCCCGCCTGCATCGCGCGCGCGGCGGCGCTGTGACGCCGGATCAGGTCGGCCACGTCGAGACCGGCAATGGCGCCGTCGATCACGACCCATTTGCCGGCGACCATCACGCGGTCGGCGCGATGCGCGCCGCAGAGCACCAGCGCCGCGAGCGGATCGCCGTGGCCGGAGAAGCGCAGCTCGTCGAGCTTGAACAGCGCGAGATCGGCCGCCTTGCCGACCGCGATCTCGCCGAGCTCGGGCCGGCCGACGCACGCGGCCGAGCCTTTCGTCGCCCATCGTAGCGCGTCCTTATGGCTGACCCTGCCGACGCCGTAGCGCGCCCGTTGCAGCAGGAAGGCGGCGCGAACCTCCTGCATCAGATTGGATTCGTCGTTGGAGGCCGAGCCGTCGACGCCGAGCCCGATCCCGACACCGGCCTCCTCCATCTCGCAGACCGGACAGCAGCCTGATGCGAGGATCTGGTTGCTGCAGGCGCAATGGCTGATCGTCGTCTTTGCCTTGCCCAGCCGCTTCATCTCGGCCGAATTGAAGAAGATGCCGTGCGCGAGCCAGGTCCGCGCATTGAGCCAGCCGCACTGCTCGAGGTAGTCGAGCGGACGGCAGTTGTGGATTTGCTCGCAGAACCGGTTCTCGTCCTCGGTTTCGGCCAGATGGGTATGCAGGCGTACATCGAGCTTGTCGGCGAGCTCGGCGGTCTTCTTCATCAGCGAGGTCGTCACCGAGAATGGCGAGCATGGCGCAAGCGCAATCTGCACCATGGCGTCCTCGCCGCGCTGATGATGCTTGCGACCACGCGTTCGCTGTCGGCCAGGATCGTGTCCTCGTCCTGCACCACGCTGTCCGGCGGCAGGCCGCCGTCGCGCTGCGAGCGGTTCATCGAGCCGCGCGTCAAGAGCGCGCGCATGCCGAGGCGCTTGGTGACGGCGACCTCGATATCGACGGCGTCCTCCAGGCCGGCCGGGAAGACATAATGATGGTCGGTCGTCGTGGTGCAGCCGGACAGCAGCAGTTCCGACATCGCGACCGTCACGCCAAGCTCCAGCGTCTCGGGCGTCAGCCGCGCCCACACCGGATAGAGCGCCTGCAGCCAGGGAAACAGCTCGCGGTCCATCGCGGCAGGCACCGCACGGGTCAGCGTCTGGTAAAAATGATGGTGGGTGTTGATCAGCCCCGGCAGCACCACATGCTCGCCGGCGTCGAAGAACGTTGCATCGGCGTCTTCGGCGGCGCCGCCCGCCGGCACCAGTTCGACGATCCTGCCGTCCCGCACGACGACGCCGCGCGCCGCGCCTTCGGCCAGGATGCCGACGGGGTCCTTGATCCAGATCGCGCGTTTGCATCCGCCTCAGTAGTCGCAAAAGGCGCCATGCCAACTGGGGACCTGCAATTCGGGGACCACCGGCCAATTGGCGCTGGTCTTGCAAGACTGTTACAGAAAGACGGATCGCGTTGAAAGCGTTGGCGTATTCATGGACCTGAACACCATCGCGGAGGTGGCGCACCCGCGAAGCCGGGCGAGCTGCCCGTTTGGACGGCAGGCGACGCGTGGCTTGCGGGCGGCACCTGGCTGTTCTCGGAACCGCAAGTCCATCTGCGGCGGCTGATCGACCTCACCGATCTCAAATGGCCGGCGCTGACGATCAGCGAGCACGGGCTTTCGATTGCGGCGACCTGCACCATCGCGCAGCTCGATGCGCTGGCCTGCCCGCCCGATTGGCTCGCCGCCCCCTTGATCAACCAGTGCTGCCGCGCCTTTCTTGCCTCCTTCAAGATCTGGAAGACCGCGACCGTCGGCGGCAATCTCTGCATGTCGCTGCCCGCGGGCCCGATGATCTCGCTGACCTCGGCGCTCGATGGCATCTGCACGATATGGCAGGCCGGCGGCGTCGAGCGGCGGGTTGCGGCCGTGGACTTCGTCACCGGCGATGGATGCAACGTGCTCGGCGACGGCGACCTGCTGCGGCAGATCGATATTCCCCTCGCCGCCCTGAAGCGGCGCTCGGCCTTCCGTCAGATTTCGCTGACGCCGGTCGGCCGGTCGGCGGCGCTCGTTGATCGGAAGCGTCGGGCAGCGATGGCGCCTTTCTCCTGACCATCACGGCCTCGACCAAATATCCCGATTCGCCTCTCCTTTCCGGAGATGCCCGCCGCAGCCGCGCTGCACGATGCGATCCTGCAACGCGCCGAGGGCCGCTACCATGACGACGTCCATGGCAAGCCGGAGTGGCGCAAGCACATGACCTTGCGGCTCGCCGAGGAGATCCGCGCCGAACTGTCGGGGCGGCCATGAGCGTCGAGATCAACGGCAAGGCATTTTCCGAACAGCCGCGCGCCGGCCAATGTCTGCGCACTTTCCTGCGCGATCTCGGCCATTTCGGCGTCAAGAAAGGCTGCGACGCCGGCGACTGCGGCGCCTGCACCGTGCTGCTCGACGGCGAACCCGTGCATAGCTGCCTGATCCCGGCGTTCCGCGCCGAAGGTCATGCGGTGACGACCATCGAAGGCCTCGCGGGTGACGGCAGCACGCATCCAATGCAGCAGGCCTTCCTCGACGCGCAGGGCTTTCAATGCGGCTTCTGCACATCAGGCATGATCCTGACATGCGCCTCGCTGAACCAGGCGCAGCGGCAGGAGCTCGGCGTTGCGCTCAAGGGCAATATCTGCCGCTGCACCGGCTATCGCGCGATCGAGGACGCGCTCGACGGCAAGACCAACATCGAGGAGGTCGGCCCCGGCGAAGCCTTCGGCCGCAGCCTGCCGGCGCCTGCCGGTCCGCTCGTGGTCAAGGGTGCGGCGCGCTACACCTTCGACACCGTGATCGATGGCCTGCTGCATATCAAGCTCAGGCGATCCGAGCATGCGCATGCGCGCATCAGGTCGATCGACAAGACGGCCGCGCTGCGCGTGCCCGGCGTGCATGCGATCCTGACGCATGAGGATGCGCCGATCGCTGCTGTTCTCGACCGCGCAGCACGAGAAGGCCTGGATGGACCCCGACGACACCCGCGTGCTCGACGACGTCGTGCGCTTTGTCGGGCAGAAGATCGCGGCCGTCGTCGCCGAGACCGAGGCCGCCGCCGAAGAGGCCTGCCGGCTGCTCGATATCGATTACGAGGTGCTGCCGCATGTCGTCGATCCCGCGCAGGCGATCGCGCCGGGCGCACCGGTCCTGCATGGCGACAAGACGTGGGAGCAGCATCGCGTCGCAAACGCCAGCCGCAACATCGCGGCGGAGACGCATGGCGAATATGGCGACGTCGCAGCCGCGCTCGCGCAATCCGCCGTGACCTATGAAGGCACCTTCACCACGCAACGGGTCCAGCACGCCGCGCTGGAAACCCATGGCGGGCTCGCCTGGGTCGATGCGGAGGGCGTGCTCAATGTCCGCAGCTCCACGCAGGTGCCGTTCCTGACCCGCCGTACGCTCGCCGCTGTTTGATCTTCCACCCGACAAGGTCCGGGTGTTCTGCGAACGCGTCGGCGGCGGCTTCGGCGGCAAGCAGGAGATGTTCGTCGAGGATATCCTGGCGCTCGCCGCATTGAAGACGGGCCGTCCAGTCAAGCTCGAGCTGACACGCGAGGAACAGTTTATCGCGACATCGACACGGCATCCCATGCGCGTCACGGTCAAGGCCGGCGCCGACAAGGACGGCAAGCTGACCGCGCTGCAACTCGACGTGCTCTCCAACACCGGCGCCTACGGCAATCATGCCGGCCCGGTGCTGTTTCACTCCGTCCGGCGAAAGCCTTGCAGTCTACAATTGTCCTAACAAGAAGGTCGACGGGATCGCGGCCTACACCAACACGGTGCCATCAGGCGCATTCCGCGGTTACGGACTGCCGCAGACCTTGATCGCGGTGGAGGCCGCGATCGACGAACTGGCGAGGCAACTCGGCATTTCGCCGTTCGAGATGCGCCGCCGCAACATCGTGAAGCCCGGCGATCCCATGTTGTCGCCGCCGGATAACGGCTACCACGATGTCGAATACGGCTCCTACGGGCTGGATCAGTGTCTCGATCTGGTCGAGCGCGCCATGCAGGCTGAGGGCCCGAAGCCGCAACTCTCGCCGGACTGGCTGATCGGCGACGGCATCGCACTCACCATGATCGATACGGTCCCGCCCGCCGGCCATATCGCGGATTGCAGCATCGCGCTGCGCGACGACGGCGGCTTCGAACTCACCGTCGGCACCGCCGAGTTCGGCAACGGCACCGCCACAGTGCACCGGCAGATCGCCGCTACCGCGCTTGCCACCACCGTCGACCGGATCAGTCTCAAACAGTCCGATACCGCCAATGGCGGCCACGACACCGGCGCCTACGGTTCGGCCGGCACATTCGTCGCGGGGCTCGCGACAAAGATCGCCGCGGAAAATCTGGCGCCGAGATCAAGGCCTTCGCGGCGACTTCGCCGGTACGCCGGCGGATGCTTGCGAGCTGAAGGACGACTCCTTGTCTGCGGCGGCAAGCGTTTTTCATTCGCAGAGCTCGCCAGAACCGCGGGCGCACAGGGCAAGACTTTGTGCGCCAGCGGCACGTCCGGCGGCACGCCGCGCTCGGTTGCCTTCAACGTGCAGGGGTTTCGGGTCGCGGTGAACAAGGGCACCGGCGAGATCAAAATCCTCAAAAGCGTGCAAGCCGCGGACGCCGGCCGCGTGGCCAATCCCATGCAGTGCCGCGGACAGGTCGAGGGCGGTGTCGCGCAATCCCTCGGCGCAACACTCTACGAGGAGATGGTGATCGGCGCCGACGGCAAGATCGTCAATCCCCGTTTCCGCGACTATCACCTGCCCTCTTTCGCCGATGTGCCGCGCACCGAGGTGCTGTTCGCCGACACCTTCGATACGATCGGACCGATGGGCGCGAAGTCGATGAGCGAAAGCCCCTACAATCCCGTCGCGGCGGCGATGGGCAACGCGATCGCGGATGCCACCGGCATTCGCTTCACGTCGACGCCGTTCAAGCCGGACCGGTTGTTTCCGGCGTTGAAGCAGAAGTTCGGCGGTTAACCCCTCCCCACCGTGCACTCGATCTGGCCGTGCGGCTCGTCGGTCGGCAGGAACACCTCGTTCTTGTTGTCGAGGCCGAACGCCGAAAGATTCATCAGGATGAAATGCATGTTCGGACAGGCCATGCTGATCTCGGAAATCTCCGGCACCGCGGCAAGCGCCGCCTCGCCCATCCGGTAAAGGCTGTCCTGAACGCTGTAGCTATAGGTATTGGAGAAAACTTCCAGCAACGTATCGAGGATTTTCTTGTTCGCCGCGGGATAGCTCGCCGGCTTGCCCGACCATGTCCAGGTCGCGACCATGCTGGTCGCGCACATGCGATCGTCGGTCTCCGGGATCGTGGTGTAGGGATCCTTGACATACATCGCCCAGCCCGACTGGGTCGACTTTCATGAAAGCGAACCCGTCGATGCCGGAGACCATGGACGATCCCGATCGCGTCGCGTCCACCTGCGCCGTGGCTTGGCCGTTGCTGTCGAGAATGAAGCTGTGCGGATGCGGCTTGCCGCCAAAGGACAGCCGCGCCCATTTGGTCTCGTGCGCGGTGATGGAGACCGATGCGACCTGCGAATAGGTGTCGAGGAATTTCTTCGCCAGCACCTGACAGAACTCCTCGCTGCAAAGGCCGGTGTTCTCCCGCGCCACCACATTGACGACATTCTTGATGGTGTCGGTCGAGACCGCGTTCGAGTTGTCGTGGTGGGTATAGGTCCGGGCGAAGTCGCCCTCGACCATCGCCTTGATGTTGAGCTGGCTCACGTCATGACGCTCGCCGTCGCGGTGAATCCGCATCACGCGGACACGGCCCTTGCCATATCTGTTCTTGATCAGCGGCACGCAAAACCTCCGGTCCGGAGCGCGAAAATCCACGGGCGCGATCGGCGCCCGATACCGATCAATATTGAGCAACACTCGTGCCATGGCGCAAGCACGCAGTCGCTCCCTCTGGCATGCGGCTTGAATTGCTGCAAAGCTGTCGCGAGCAGTCGGTTCTTAGCGCGGCTTTGAGGGGGCCATCCATGAGCACCGCAATCCATCCCGTCGACGAGGTTCTGCCGATCCCGCGCCTGCTGGCGCTCGGGCTTCAGCATGTGCTGGTGATGTATGCCGGCGCGGTGGCCGTGCCCCTGATCATCGGCCGCGCTCTGAAAATGTCGCCGGAGGACGTCGCCTTCCTGATCAGCGCCGACCTGTTCGCCTGCGGGCTTGCGACCTTGGTCCAGTGCGTCGGATTTCCCGGCGTCGGTATCCGGTTGCCCGTGATGATGGGCGTGACCTTCGCCTCCGTCGGCCCGATGCTGTCGATGGCCGCCGCGCCCGACATCGGGTTGCTCGGAATCTATGGTTCTGTCATCGCTGCCGGAATCTTCGGCATCGTTGCCGCACCTTTCATCAGCCGGCTGCTGCCGCTGTTTCCGCCCGTGGTGACCGGCACCATCATCCTGGTGATCGGCATCTCTCTGATGCGGGTCGGCATCAACTGGGCCGGCGGCGGATTGCCGACGCTGACCAAGGTGGTCGACGGTGTACCCGGCGCCTTCCCCAATCCCGCTTACGGCCAGTTGCAGGGGCTCGGCCTCTCCGCCTTCGTGCTGCTGTTCATCCTCGGCCTGATCAAGTGGGGCACGGGCTTCATCGCCAATGTCTCGGTGCTGCTCGGCATCATCGCCGGCGCCGTGCTCGCCAGCGTTCTTGGCGTGATGCATTTCGAGAAGGTGGCGGCCGCGCCTTGGGGCGATATCGTGATCCCGTTCCGCTTCGGCGTGCCGCAATTCCATCTCGTGCCCATCATCACCATGTGCATCGTGATGATCGTGGTCATGATCGAATCGCTCGGCATGTTCCTGGCGCTGTCCGACATGACTGGCAAGCCGGTCGACCGCGAGGCGCTGTCGCGCGGTCTGCGCGCCGATGGCGTCGGCACCCTGCTCGGCGGCATCTTCAACACCTTTCCCTACACCTCGTTCTCGCAGAACGTCGGCCTTGTCGGCGTCACCGGGATCCGCTCGCGCTGGGTCACGATCGCCGGCGGCGGCATCATGCTGGTGCTCGGCCTGCTGCCGAAGCTCGCCGCGCTGGTCGAAGCTGTGCCACTGGTCGTGCTTGGTGGCGCGGGCCTGGTGATGTTCGGCATGGTGGCCGCGACCGGCGCGCGAATTCTCACCGCGGTCGATTTCAAGACCAATCGCTACAACCTGTTCGTGGTGGCGATCTCGGTCGGCTTCGGCATGATCCCGCTCGCCGCTCCGGGCTTCTTCCGCAATCTCCCGCACGATCTCCAGCCCCTGCTGGAGTCGGGCATACTCCTGTGCGCAGTGGTCGCGGTACTGCTGAACGCGTTCTTCAACGGCGTCAGCGGCAGCAAAGCCGCCGAAGCGGATGCGGTGGCCGCAGCCTCATCGGCGCAGCATGTTTAGTAACCCCTCATGGTGAGGAGCGCGAAGCGCGTCTCGAACCATGAGGCCCGAGTGTGGCCTCATCCTTCGAGACGCACGCTGGCGCGTGCTCCTCAGGATGAGGGTTAGCATTAGCTGCCGCGATAGGTCGCATAACTCCAGGGCGTGACCAGCAGCGGCACGTGCAGATGGCCCTCGGGATCGCTCACGGAAAAGCGCAGGGGAATCCGGTCGAGGAATGGCGGATCGGACATCGGCACGCCGCGATCGGCAAAATATTTGCCGACAGAGAAATGTAGCTCATAGCTGCCGATCGGCACCGGGCGGCCACCGATCAACGGCGCGTCCGTCCGGCCATCGGAATTTGTGACCGTACGTGTCACTACGCGGCTGTCGCCTAGTTCGGACAACTCGATCAATTCGACCGCGATGCCGGCCGCCGGCTTGCCGCTGTGGGTATCCAGCACATGGGTCGAGAGCCGCCCGTTCACCGCCAGGCGGTCCTCCGAGGTCACGAGTTGATCGAGCCGCAAGGCGGCGATCCGGCAAATCTCTGCGACGGAAACCTTGATCTCGGTCGCCATATCGTTCGGCAGACGCCGCTCGAAATCCTGCAGGATCGAGTCCCTGGTCTGGCGGCGAACACAGATGATGTAGGGAAAGCCGAATTTCGCGCGGTATGCGTTGTTGACCCGCTCGAATGCTGCGAACTCCGCGTCCGACAGGTGATCGAGGCCGACGCTGTTCTGCTCGGCGTTGGATTCCGCGGTCAGCCCCGCCGCGCGCTGGGTCTTGTTGGCGAGATCGGGATGCGCCTTGATCAGCGCCAGCCGCTTCTCCTCCGGCGCGTGCTCGACCGCCGCCTTCATTGCCGCAAACAGCGCGTTGAGGCCGGCAAACGGCCGTGCATCGGCCGCAGCTTCCGCGATCCACGGCGAATATTCGAAGATATTGCCGAGATGCACGACGAAATCGGACTTGCCGGACGCGTTGAGATCGGAGAGCGAAACCTGTGACATGACCTATCCGATGTCGTGTGCGTCGGCGGCAAGATGACTGAGATTGGCGTGCCAGTGTTGCGCAATCGCAAGCCTGGTCGGCACCCAGACGCGCTCATGCCTGCCGATGTAATCGAGGAAACGCATCAGCGCCGCGGCCCGGCCGGGCCGGCCGACGATCCGGCAATGCAGGCCGACCGACATCATCTTCGGCGATGTCGCGCCCTCGGCATAAAGCACGTCGAAACTATCCTTCAGATAGCCGTAGAACTCCTCGCCGCCCCCAAAGCCCTGCGCGTTGACAAAGCGCATGTCGTTGGCGTCGAGCGTGTAGGGAATGATGAGCTGCGGCTCTTTCGATCCCCTAATCCAGTACGGCAGATCGTCGGCATAGGAGTCGCAGAGATAGAGGAAGCCGCCGGCTTCCATCAGAAGCCTGAGCGTGTTGATCGAGGAGCGGCCGGTGTACCAGCCAAGCGGCCGCGCGCCGGTTGCTTCCGTGTGGACACGGATCGCTTCGGCAATCTCGGCGCGCTCCTGGGATTCGGGCATGTGGCGATGCTCGATCCATTTCAGGCTGTGGCTGGCGATGTCCCACCCCGCCTCCTTCATGGCAGCGACAATTTCGGGATTACGCATCAGCGCGGTCGCAACTCCGAACACGGTGGTCGGCAGCTTGCGCTCTGTGAACACGCGCCAAAGCCGCCAGAAGCCGGCGCGCGAACCATATTCGAACATCGATTCGATGTTGGCGTGACGTTGGCCCGGCCAGGGTTGCGCGCCCAGCACGTCCGACAAAAAAGCTTCCGAGGCGGCATCGCCATGCAGGATGTTGTTCTCGCCCCCCTCCTCGAAATTGACGACGAACTGCACGGCGACGCGCGCGCTGCCGGGCCATTTCGGATCGGGCGGATTGCGGCCGTAACCGCGAAGGTCGCGCGGGTAGCGGGGCTCCGACATCTAGACCATCTCGAAGCGGATCTTCTGCGCGCCCTTCCACAGCACGGTTTTGCCGAGCGCTGGCAGATTTTCGAGATTGGAGGTGAGCGTTATGAAGTGGTTGCCGGCGAGCTGGTCCATCTTGCTGGCGAAATGCACGCCGCCATAGGCGAGTAGGATTTCGGTCTCGCTGATGCCGCCGGGATAGAGGATGATCTGGCCCGGCGCAGGATAGCTGGCGTGGTTCTCGTAAGTGACGCCAAAGTCAAGATCGCCAAGCGGCATCCAAACGCCCTCTCCGCTCCAGCGCACATGGATGACCTGGCTCTCGAAGGGCATCGCCCGCTTGAACGCTGCGCAGGTTTTCGGCGCGAGCGCCTCCTCAAGGCGGGCGCTGAAGGTGAAGTCACCGGCGCGAATGATCAGTTGGCTCATGCAGCTCTCTCATGGAGTTTCTGGCGTGCGGCGCGGCTACTCAGGCTGCCGTTTGTCATACGACCAGCCGAACAGTCCGGTGCGTCCTTCGTCGCGAGGGGCCGCGGGCGGTGGTGGCGGAGCAGTTTCTTCGAGCCGCGCCCGCGGCGGCGGGATGGGAGCTGGGATGTTGTCGCATTTCATCGAGTAGACCAGTTCGCCATTGGCGGTCCGGCCAATCGGCGCGCAATTGTCGACGCGCGCGGCGCCCTTGGCGGCCGGTTTCACGAGAGGCGTCGGCTGCCCCTGGCCCCATGCTGGGGCCACAAGCAACAAAAACATCAAGGAGAACCTCTTCATGAGTCCGCTCGCAGGAAGACATCCAGATCATAGCGTCCGTCGCACGGATTAGTTGCACAATATCTAGCCATGACCAAGGAATTTGCTCGCCGCCTCGTGATGCCGCAGCAGGTAGCACCAATGCTCGGCCTGTCTATTTGAGAGGAACCAGGCCGGGCGTGGCTCGGAATGCGGAAGGAAACAAAATGAACAATGTAATGTCATGTGCTGCTGCAACACTGATCGTGATTTCGTCGGTGCAACTCGCCACAGCTGCTCCTCGCCATCATCAGACCACGACAGACCGCGTCGCTGTTCATCAACAGAATCGCAATAGCGATGCCTTCGCGTATTGGCCGTCTGAACAGCAAAATTGGCGCGATCCAGCGCCGGCAACTTATTCCGGCGGTTACTCGGCCCCGGCCGGCCGCTGAGTTTGCCCCTCGCTGAGCTTTTCGACGCTGCCGGGCGTTGAGGGTGGCTCTTTCCGAGGTCAGCGCTATGGTGTGACGATGAATTGCGTTCGTTACACCATCCTTGCCCTCGCGGTCATGGTCCCGATCAGCGCCCAAGCTGAAACAAAGGACGAATGGATCGCCTTGGGTACGCGAATCCATGGTGCGTTCGGTCCGTTCATCCCAGTGGGAATCCGGATCGGACTCGACGCGATCGAGAAGCTCAGACCGGGCCCGCGCGAGATCACAGTAACCTACTACAATGGCGCCAAGCCGCCGTGCGCCTGCGTGGCCGATGGCGTCATGCTCGCCACTCATACGAGCCCTGGACAAGGCACTCTGCAAATCTCGTCTGAAAAGGCGCCTGACGGCATGATGGCAGTCATTGTCATCACGAACAAGAAAAGCGGAGAAACTCTGCGCTACAGCATCGCAGACGATTGGCTTCCGAAAATATTGGCATGGTTGAAGAGCGATCCGCCCGCCAGATACGACACCGCAATGAGTGCCGAGGGTCTGTTCACCGTGGATGCCGTCAAATAGGATTTGGTGGTCGGTTCGGCATCCAAGCCTGTCGAGACGCAGGATGCGCTCGAGGTGCGCGAACAAAAATCCAGCTCCAAACCGTCTGACGTAGAGCGAATGGCTGGCTGGCGACGCAGTACTGATCGCGCCCGTCTCCACACGAATTCCCTGCAAACAGGGAATTTTACAGGGAAATTCGCAGTTTTGGGGCTTACGGAGACAATATCGGCGCCGAAAACCGCTGTGTCGCAGGCACTTTTCGAGCATTTCCCTAGACAGATTAACAGGGAAAATAAATCGAGGAACAGGGAATCTCCCCGACGTATCAGGGAATTAGGTCGGGCAATTGAGCGATTGCCGAGCCGCCTCGATGCCCGCGCATACGGCATCCGCCCAACTCACCGCGTCGTGGCGGTCCACATCACAACATCCTGCGCGAGCGTTATCAAACGCGCGACCAAATGCGGTCGCCGCCTGCGCCACTGTAAGGCCGCCCATGGGGGACGATTGTTCGAAGATGCGCGCGGCCTTGATCTGACCGGCTCCATCGATGATCTTAGCGGAGAGCGCGATATTTACCCTGGCCTCCGGCGCAACCACGATCTCGAACTGGCGCAGATCGGTCACGAGACGCGTTCCTCCGGAGCCCAGCGCGTCCGCACGCACGGGGGCATGGGCGATGTCGTAGTTCTCGAAGCTCTGAAGTAATTTCGCCTGGATCAGGGCTGGAAGACTGTCGCTCCATTGCGCATTGGCGAAGTCGTCATGCGCTTCCTCGTCGGAAGCGAACAGGAAGCGCTGGGTCTGCAGCAAAATCGCATCAAAGGGCCGAATGATCCCGACTTCATCGATTTTATCATTTGGTCAGCTGAGCGTGGTACGATGCAATTTACGATCAGCCAGATCGACAACGAGCGCCTTGGAAAACACTTCAATCAAATGCGATGGGGCACGATTGACACGACGCCTGTTGGTCGACCG
Organism: uncultured Alphaproteobacteria bacterium; assembly: GCA_963732085.1. Taxonomy (GTDB): domain Bacteria; phylum Pseudomonadota; class Alphaproteobacteria; order Rhizobiales; family Xanthobacteraceae; genus Bradyrhizobium. The sequence continues at coordinate 544,365 of CAVSYJ010000010.1, forward strand.
CTATTCACTTCCGACCGCCCCCTGATAATGACAAACGGGTTGGGCCACCCCCACTCTCACTTGGTCATGCCGATCAGCCCTACACGGCTGTTTGTCGCGACCAACAACGAGGAGGAAGAGAACAAGCTTAGATCGATACCGAGGCGGGAGATCGTCAAAGCCGCCAATCGCCATGTCGTGCGACGAGCTCAACGGTACGCATGGAACATCGACGACCACGAGCTGGCGTTTGTGCGGAAGCACTTATCGGCAGAGGCCGACATCGATCGAAGCTTTTTTCGAGGAAAGCCGAACCAGGCGCCTTTACCAAAGAGTCCGCAATCTAACGCGAAGGCTCCGGCCCAGGCGGCATCGGCTTCATCTTCGCCGAGGTTCTTTCCACACCGCGCATTCGCCGCAGCCTGCATCTCTGGCTTTTTGGCATTACCTTTGCCGGTCGCGTGCATCTTGAGTTGCCGCCACACCGGCCGACGCCTGAGTTGGCTCAAAGACAAGCCCAAGCAGCTCGGGGCCGACGTGTGGCGCGTCAAGCTCGCTGCAACAACGGCATAGCATCCAAGGATTTGGCTGTCGGCACCAAACCCGGTGACGTCATTTTTTTATCGCTGAGCTCTTCGGTCAGAACCGTAAACTTGGCGAGGTAGGACGACCCGAAGGCTGTTGAAATGGTGACATCTGCCGCGTCTCGACCGCGGGCTACGACAATCCGACCAATCCGGGGATGGTTGTGCCTCGCGTCGAATGTGAACCATCGTCCGCCAAGAAAGACTTCAAACCACGCGCTGAAATCCATGGGTGCCGGATCGCGCGGTACCCCGATGTCGCCAAGATAGCCGGTGCAATAGCGCGCCGGAATATTCATGCACCGGCACAGGGTGACAGCCAAATGAGCAAAATCACGACAAACGCCGATCCTCTCCTCGTGGCCTTCGCCGGCTGTGCGGTCGCAACGGGCGTGCGGATAACCGAATTGGAGTCGATCGTGGACATAGTCACAGATTGCTTGCACGCGCTGCCAACCACCGTTGATTTCGCCAAATAGCGACCAGGCAAGATTGCTCAGCTTTTCAGTGCCGCAGTAGCGACTCTCGAGCAGAAAGACCAATGCTTCGTCCGGCAGATCATCTACTTCCCACTGTCTGGCTTCGAAAGCAACTTCGTCTGGCTGACCGCCGTCGCAGATGATGAAGCGATTACGGATCTCGAGCAGGCCGGGTGGCGCGACCAGGCGGGTGCAAATGTTGCCAAAGGAGTCCAGGTAATCCCGGGCGGTAATTCCGGGCGAGAAGCAGATCCGGTACCGGCCGCAAAGTGGAGCCCGCAACTCCCTCACAGCGATGCGCGCAGCTGCCGTCGCGAACAACGCGAAGTACCTTTGCCATTCACCCCCACCGCAACGGCTAGGATGCCCCGTCTTCCGACCATCGTCGAACTTGTGATCATCGGGCAAAACAGGCAGCAGCCCGTTTACTTTGAGCGTTTTTGGGATCCAGCATCGACAACCTTTGGAGAAATAACAGATGCGACCTCGTGATCTCGCAGATGAAATGTCGACTGCAACTCCGCGGGCGAGTTTTATCTTGCCGCTTGCCGAGGCGCGCGCGAAAGCTCGGGAAATCATTAATTGTAGTTCCGGCGATGGGCACGTTGCTGTCGTAGAGAACTGGCGACAGCGTTCCGATGGTCAAATCGAATTCTCGGTTAGAAGTCTTCCCGCATCGAACGTGTAGAGTCGATTTGCGCATTCTGAGCTGTCTTGCCGACGATTTCTTCTCCTCCGCAACGCGCGCACGTCATTTCGAACCGCGAGAGCGGAACAAGAAACCGCGGCCCCCGGTCTAGAAACATGTGCGCGCCCAGCTCCCGACAAACATTAGAAGGGACGCCGCAGAACTTGCCTTTGAACCTGAGCAGTCGCGTGAAACCGGTTTGCAATGGCTAGTGCGCACTGTTCGTTCGTCTCGAGGGCTATTTTTTGTGCAAGCATGACGTCCCCCGGCACCAGATAGCCACTCGGGACGAAGCACCAGCCCATTCTGGGATGATCGCCATCACCGAGCTCTAGTACGTTGGCCGAGATCCCAAAGAGGATACGATAGCGCTTGCCGCTGTTGCTCCCGATGACGTCAAAATGGCCGCAAGCATCAAACTGGGCTCTTTGTTCAGGCGAGAGCCAGGAGCGCAGCAGCCGTAGCCCGCGTGCTTCCGGGGAGTCACGGTGACGAGCCTCCCAGTACAGCTGGCTTATGGCTCGCCGTCGCGAAGCCTCTGGTGAAGGCTTCAGGGCAAAAAGCACAAGCAAAGCGGTCCCTTAACCGCCGACAAGTCTTGGGAAGAACAATGTTTCATCCGCCGTTGGGTCAAAAGACCCTAGCCGCCGTGATTCGCCCTCTGACGTTCGCTCTGCGGCTATAAAGCCCTTTGCGGTTAAGTCTTTGAAGCGCTTCTCAGCCTTGCTCAGTGCGGCAGCGTCCTTGGGATCGAACGGGTATCGACTGTCACCGTTGTGGTTCATGACAATTTGGATCGCCATGGAAACTCTCCTCTATCTCTCACCCCCGCTAGTTAAGCAAAGCGCGTGCCGGAGCCTATTTACTGATGCAAGTCGTCACCGGCTGGCGACGTTAGTGGCGGCACTGCAAGGTCGTCTCCCTCGCGTTATCTTGCTGGGATCGCACAATCTGTTCCCCAACCATTTGGGGAGTTTGATGTTCCGACCACCCGCCTTACAAATCCCATTTCGGAAGTTGCCATTCATCGCATGCGGCTTTTCGGTATCGCGCGACGAGGACGCCCAGGAGAAAGCCATAGGCAACGTGTTTCAAGCGTCGCCTATCACATTGGTTTGTGAGAGACAGCCTTTTGTAATGCCCGTGCGATCTGAAGCACGCCCTCTCGATAGGCGACATCGCTCGTCCGCGTGGTCGGACTGAGCCCGCAGCTCCATCGAGAACCACGTCCAAAGATTATGAGCTGCAAATCTTCCGGCCAGGGGCCATGGGAAAGGATAGCCTGTTCCTTGATCATGGCGGCCAATTCAACGGCAGTCTTCGCCTC
>CAVSYJ010000011.1:0-324735 GCA_963732085.1 uncultured Alphaproteobacteria bacterium
GAGTTCGATCTTGGCCACAACTGGTCGGCGAAGAGCGAATACACTTACATCGACTTCGGCACCCGTACCGCGCTGGCGACCGACGGCACCACGTTCTTGCGATTGGACTTGCCATCTCCCAGGTGCAAGGTCGGCGTGAACTACCGCTTCGCTGCCGGGCCGCGTCGTCGCCAAGTACTGAGCGGCCAAGACAGCATTAATCATGACGGGCGGCCAGACGGCCGCCCGTTTGCTTTGAGCGGCAAAACCGTGTTGCCTTGCCTCGACAAGCACGCTTGAGGTCGTATAGACGACCTCGGCCCAATTCCCGTTCGAGAGCGCGTACCCATGAGTTCATCGCAGCGATATGACCGGATCGCCTTTGTCGCGAGCGCCGGCACGGAGGCGCAGCAGGCGCTCACACAGCTCGCGGCGCTCTATGGCAATTGCGATCCCGTGGAGGCCGACATCGTGGTCGCGCTCGGCGGCGACGGCTTGATGCTTCAGACGCTTCATCGGAACATGCGCACGGACAAGCCGATCTACGGCATGCACCGCGGAACGGTCGGCTTCCTGATGAACGAGTTCTCGACGCACGATCTGGGGCGCGGCTGTCGGCGGCGCGCGAGTTGGTGATCCATCCGCTTCTAGATGCGCGCCACCGACGCGCACGAGAAGGTCTACATCCACCACGCCATCAACGAGGTCGCGCTGTTCCGCCAGACCCATCAGGCCGCGCGGCTGCGCATCCTGGTCGACGAGCACGAGCGCATGCCGGAATTGGCCGCCGACGGCATCCTGGTGGCGACGCCGGCGGGATCCACCGCCTATAATCTCTCGGCGCAAGGGCCGATCCTGCCGATCAACGCCGCCCTGCTCGCGCTGACCCCGATCAGCGCCTTCCGCCCGCGGCGCTGGCGCGGCGCCTTGCTGCCCGACACCGCCTTCGTGGTGATCGAGGTGCTCGAAGGCGACAAGCGCCCGGTGGCGGCGGTCGCCGACCATGACGAGGTGCGCGACGTGCGGCGGGTCGAGGTGCTCTCGGACAAGACCATCTCGATGCGGATGCTGTTCGACCCCGGTCACAGCCTCGAGGAGCGCATCCTGCGGGAGCAATTCGGGTACTGACGCGTTGCGCTTGGCAACATTTCGTTAACCCCAAGGGCCGTTATGGTTAACGCGGGGTATACCCTGCCGCGGGTATCCCGCAGGGCCGACCATGTTCCGCATCGACTTCAACAAGCTGCGCTTCCTCATCTGCGACGACAATCCGCACATGCGGCGCATCCTGCGCACGCTGCTGCATTCCTTCGGCGCGCGCGAAGCCTATGAGGCCGAGGACGGCGCGACCGCGCTCGAAATGTACACCCACTACGTCCCCGACATCGTCATCACCGACTGGGCGATGCCGATCTTCGACGGGCTCGAGCTCGCGCAGATGATCCGGCAGCCGGAATCCAAGGGCAATCCGTTCGCGCCGATCATCATGCTGACCGGCCATTCCGAGAAGCGCCGCGTCACCTATCGCGCGCGACGCCGGCGTCACAGAGTTTCTCGCCAAGCCGATCTCGGCCAAGGGTCTTTATCAGCGCATCCTGAACGTCGTCGCCAATCCGCGTCCGTTCATCAAGACCAAGACCTATTTCGGCCCGGACCGCCGGCGCAACACCAACAACGCCTATATCGGCCCCGAGCGCCGCGTCGGCGGCGAGGTCGAGGTGCTGCAGCAGCCCTCGCTGCTCGACAAGGCGCGCTCGTCGATCTGAGGTTTCGAAGGAACGATCATGGCAAGACCGAAGGCGTCCGATATCGAGGTCAAGACCTTCGCGACCCATCACGTCATCACCCAGCCCAATCCGCTGCGCAAGGTGCTGCGGCGCGTCGACGAGAAGGATGCCGACGATCCCGTGGCGCGCGCCGAGAAAGCACTGGCCGAACTCTCCGGCGAGTTCAAGGACTGGATGATGGCGGAAGCCGACCGGCTTGCGGCCGCGCATGCCGCGATCATCGAGAACGGTTTCGGCGAGGAGGCGAAGGGCGAACTGTTCCGTGCCGCCCATGACATCAAGGGCGATGCCGCGACCTTCGGCTTTCCCGCCGCCGCGGCGACTGCCGAGAGTCTGTGCCGCGTCATCGAGCATGCCCCGGATCTCGAAAAGGTGCCGGCGGAATTGATCGCGCACCACATCAATGCGATCCAGGCGATCGTGCGCGATCACACCAGGCTCGATACGCTCACAGTCGCCGGCGAACTGAGCCGGCGGCTCCGCAAGGTCGCCGACGAATATCTCATGCACGCCAACCGCGACCGGCCCGAGCATCTCGAAGCCGTCATGGCGCCGAGCATCGTGCCGGGGGATTAGGTCGTCATTGCGAGGAGCGCAGCGACGAAGCAATCCAGATTTTATCAGCGGATGAAGTCTGGATTGCTTCGCTTCGCTCGCAATGACGATGACTACGCCGCGATCGCCTCGTGAAGCAGCGGCGCCACCGCGCCGTCGGCCATCAGCTCGTCGCAGAACATGCGCGCTTCCTCGCGTGCCGATTCCGTGGCGAAACGCCTGAGCAGAATCAACAGCGCCTCGGTCGCCCCCGAGTCGGATTCGCAATGGGTGAGCACGCGCTCGACCATCTTCCGTCGCAGCCGCGCGGCGGTGGCCATGCTGTCGGCAAAACCGACCTCGTGGCAGACTTCGAGCGCAACGCGGAAGGCCGCGAAAGTGGATTCCGGCAGGCCCGCGCGCTTGAGCAGCGCATGCAGGCTCGCGCCGCCGCGATCGTGCAGCAGCGAGGCGACGCGCGCCAACGGCAGGCCGGACAGCTCGGCCAGCGCGAAAGTGAACAGTTCGAGATTGCCCGACAGCAGCGCGCGCAGGATCAGCCCCGCGGTGAGCTGACCGGTGGCGCGCAGATGTTTCACCAGCCCCTGCATATCCTCGCCACGCGAACGCGCGGCGATGTTCAGGGTCGAGCGGTCGCGCGCCTCGCCGGCGATACGGCCAGCGCGATCTTCGCTGAGCCAGTTTTTGGCGACGACGAATTGCGCCAGCGTCTCGGAAAGTTTTGCGACCAGCGCCGCGCGCGTCGCGGCGGGGAGATCCTCCAGCACCAGCATGGACTCGCGGATCGCCGCCAGATGGCCGTGGCGCTCGACGATGCGATCCCAGGAGAACGGCGCAAGCGCTGCGTAGGGATTTTCGATCAGTTCGAGCGCGGCGGCCGCAGAGCCGACCTCGGCGATGGCGGCGCAGACCGACGCCGGCAGACCGACGCGTCGGGCGATCGCGCACTGCATCTCGCAATTGCCGGTCGCGACAATGTCGACGAGATCGGCATCGATCAGCAGCGGCGAATGTTCCAGCACGGGAAGCGCGACGGAAGCCTGGTCGGCCGACAGCGCCTGCACGATCGCGGCCGGCGCCTCGGCGCTGCGGGCGAACACTTCGGCCATCGCCTGCCGCACCAACGGCGAGGCATCGTCGAGCAGCATCAACAGCGCGCCTTCGGCGGCGGCGCGGTCATCGGGGGTGAGATCGGAAAGAAGCCAGGCGCGCGCCAAAGACCGCGTGGCTTCCGCGCGTTCGCCGGCGGAAGCGGTCCTGATCCAACTGATGAACTGCCGAACGATCATTGTCCTGCCGGCTTACGCAACGACGAAACCAAAGGTGACGAACGTCACCGCAACACAAAATAAACCACGACGCTTAACAAAGCGTTCACCATAACCATTTGCGTTTATTGACGTTTCGTTAAGAGTGCGGAGCCGGCCGCATCATTTCCCCGCAACGAAGAAAAACTCCTGCCGCCCGGAAACCGATCCGTAGCTGAAGGGCTGCTGGCGGCGGCCGGTCATGTCGAGCACGTCGTCGCGAACGAAATCGAACATGCGCCGCACTTCCAGACCCGGCGTCTGGATGTTCTTCATGAAGGCGGTCGCGAACGGGCTGTTCGTGCCGTCGCCGTCGAGCGCGGTCTCGCCGTGCTTGGCGGCATAGACGACGAGCGTGCCGCTCTCGGGCTCGATCGATGCCAGCCCGCGTCCGATCGAGCGGCTGGCGGTTGCCATGGTCCGACGCATCTGGCTGGCGAAGGGATTGTCGCGACAGGCGTCGAGCAGCACCAGCTTCAGCCGCTTGGCGCCCTCGACCGCGCTCAGCACCTGGTCCAGCGGCACCGTCTCGAAGCCGACATCGCGATCGGTCGAAAGCTTCGCATCGACAGGGATCAGATAGTTTGCCCCGCCCATCTCGAGGCCGTGGCCGGCATAGTACACCAATGCCCAGTCCGCGCTGTCGGCAAGCTGGGCGAAATTGCGCAGGGCATCGACCAGCTTCTCTTTGGTCAGATCGGTCTGCAACGTCACCGTCTGGAAACCGGTGCGGCGAAGCGCATCCGCAATCGCCGTCGCATCGCGCACGGGATTGGTGAGCAGCGGGACGTTGCGATAGGCGGAGTTGCCGATCACAAGCGCGATGCGCCGCTCGTTGACGGCGACCGGCTTCGGCTTGTCGGGAACGGCAGCTGTTGCGGCGGCAACCTGCGGCGCTGCGGGAGCTGCCGCATCCGTCTGTCGCGACGCGGTGGTGAGCGCGAGCCTCGCCGCATCCCGTCCCGCCTGCCCCTTCGACATCGAGGGGTTGAGGGTGAGCGCGCTCTGAAAATCCTCCAGCGCCTTCAACCAGTCGCCCTTGCTGCCGAGCGCATCGCCGCGATGGACGTAGAAGTCGGCAAGCTCGGGCTTCTTGTCGTAGCGCCCCAGTTCGATGGCCTTGTCAAAATCCGCTATCGCCGCCGCCACATCGCCCTTCTTGACGAGCGCCTGGCCACGATTGTCGCGGAATGCTGCGGTGGTATCCCAGAGTGTCACGGCTTGATTCAGGTCGGACAACGCCTTGGCGATATCGCCCTTCGCGAGCCAGGCCATGCCGCGGCCGTTGAACGCCGCACCATCTTTCGGCTGCAGCGAAATCGCCTTGTCGAGATCGGCAATCGCCCGGTCGGAATCCCCCTTCTTGAGGTAGGCAAGCCCGCGCTCCTCAAGGAACATGCTGTTGTCGCCGGATAGCGACACCGCCTTGTCGAGATCACGGATAGCCTGATCGAGCTGGCCCGTAGCCTGATAGGCTTGGGCACGCCGCCAATAGCCCTGCGCGTCGTCGCGACGTTGCAGCGCCTTGGTGTAGTCGTCGGCGGCGCGCTGGTTCTGACCCTGTTTCTGCCAGGCCAATCCGCGCTGATAGTAGACATAGTAGGCGCTGATGTCGTCGACCGACGTCGGCGTCGCCGGCTCGAAGATCGACTTCGTGATCTTTGTCGCCTTCGCCAACAGCGCGACCGCCTGGTCATAGTTCTGCATGGCGACGTCGAACTGGCCCTTCTGCATATAGAGGTCGCCGCGATTTTGGTAAGCCTGGATGTAATCGCGCAGCGGATGCCGCTTGTCCGCGATCAACGCGTCGCAGACCTTCAACGAGGCCTCGATTTGTGCCGGAAGGTAGGCCTCGGGCGTACAGTATTGCTTCTCGGCCCGGGCCGGAGAAACGATCAACGCGACCAACAAGGTCAGAAAACAGACCGGAAGCCGGGCAGCTGCTCTTCGCATCGCATCCCCCACAGCGACGACCGGTGAGAGTCTAACCGATGCGCGGGCGGATAAAAGAGCGAGTTTGCGTGAACTAACCGCTCGAGAAGGTGCCGTCACGGTCGCTGAAGAGATCGAGCGGCTGCGGCGCGCCAACATTCGGCGCAGGTGCGGCGCTCGCGACCGACGTCAGTGACGACGACTTGCCCCACAATTCGCGGACTGTCGATGAAATCGGCTGTGCGTTCTCGTCGGCCTGAAACAGCGAGCGGAACATCGGATTGGAGGGCGGTGCAGACGCGCGCGGCGCGATCTGCCGAGGCCACGGTGACTGGTGGCGCGGCGCTGCGGGTGTCCGGAAAAGCCGAGAGGAAGGCGTTGGTGTCCATCGCGGGCACGGCGGCCACCGCCGTCGCCGGAGGCGCCGCGCTTGCGACAGCAACGTTGGACGCTGCTCCGGCGGCAGGCGCATCGCCATACATCGCAAAGGCCGTGCGCGTGGCCGGCGCGTTGGCCGCGGCTGCGTAACGCGTCGACAGCACCGAATAGACGTCGGAGACGCTGCGCCCCTTGCCCGTGCGGTCATAGAAGATCGAGCGGTTCGCCGCGGCGGCATTCGGAAACATCCGCACCGCGGAGGCCTGCGGATTATCCTCCGCCTGCGAGATCAGCTTCGCCGCACCGCCGGTGCCGAGGAAATGCGCCATGTACAATTCGGCATCGGCCGGACGGCGACCGATCTTGCCGGTAAGCTGGAAGCTGTTGGACTGGGTCAGGATCGCGGCCATCGCCGAACTCGCGACCGGATCGTCGCGCAGCTTCATGACCGAGCGCCGCATGCCGTCATCCTTGACCACATAGTCGCCCGACGACGTCTTGGTGATGGCATCGGCATACTGGCCGTAGCCGAGCTGACCGCCCGCCTCCTTCACGGTGCCGAGCCAGGTCTGCTCGATGAATTGATAGAGCCCGCGCGCCGACGAGGTGGACGCGCCCGCGGTCGGATTGAAATCCGACTCCATCTTCGCGGTGGTGAGCATGTATTCGAAGCTGACGCCGGTCGACGACGACGCCTGCTTGATCGCGCCGGCAACCCGCGCGCGCGCGGGATCGACACCTGCCGCAGCCGTGGCGTTTGAGGTATCGACCGACATAGTTTGGGTGCCCCGCTCCCCGGGAAACATCCGCGCGCGGCAGGCGCCCTTTCTCCCGAAAGGCGCCGCCTTCACCGCCACAGTGCGGCGTTTATGGTTAACGGGGGGTTAAAGCCGTTTCGTCCGCTCCGTCAGGGCTGGGCTTCGTAATAGCGGGCGACCTGGTCGATCTCTTCGGCCGTCATCTGGCGGGCGATGTTGCGCATCTGCTGGCTGATGTCGTTGCGGCGGGCGCCGGAGGCGAACGCAGACAGCTGCGCCCGGATATAGACGGCCGACTGGCCGCCGAGCCAGGGGCTGCCGGCCTTGTTGTCAATGTCGCCATGGCAGGCGCCGCACGGCGGGATATTGCGCATCGGCGCGCCGGTGACGACGATTTGCGGCGGCGCCAACTTCGCGTCCAGGTTGTTGGACGGCACCCGCGGGAGATAAGCGTAATAGGCGGCGACATCCAGCATGTCCTGGTTGCTCACATTGGCCGCGAACGGGCCCATCACCACATTGACCCGGGCGCCGGTTTTGAAGTCGTTCAATTCCTTATAAGTCACCGCGGCGAATTGCCCGGCCAGATTTGGCGAATTGGCGTCGCTGACGCCCTGCGGCCCGTGGCAGATCGCGCAGCGCTGCGCCAGCGTCGCGCCGCGGCCGATCGAGACCTGATCATGTTTGGTCAGCATCTCCGACGTCATCACGACATTGGAGGTCTTGAAATCGGACCGGATCGAATTGCCTTGCTCCGACACCCGCGGCACGCCGGCGGCGCTGCAGATCGCGTCCCAGATACCGTTCAATTTCAGGTCGGGCTGCGCCAGCGGCAGCCAGATCAGACCGGCGAGCGCCGCCAGCACCGCGATAGCGGCCGTAACAGCGACGCTGACACCGAACCAGGGATTGCGAAACGAGAACAGTTTTTGCTCGTTCATCGGCCGGCTCCGACATAGACCGCCGGCACGCTGGTCTCCTTGAGCACCATCAATTGCGCGATCGGATAGCCGTAGTTGACGACGGTGAGGCCGATCATCAGAGCGAGCCAAAGCCCAAAGCTGTTGAGCGCCACCGGAATCCGCGCCGGCATGTGCAAGGGCACGCTGAACCGGTACGCGCCCGCGTCACTCGCCGGCGCCATCTGGCCGCGGATCAGAACAATGAGAAACAAGATGCCAGAGGTCAGGAGAATGAACCCGCCGACCACCGACATCGCAACCGAAAACGCCTGCGGCGAGATGGCGGGATTAGCGTAGTCATAAAACGCCATCCGGCGGGGCATGCCCAGAATACCGACATAGTGCCACGGAAACGTGGTGACGATCATGCCGATGAACCAAAGCCACAGCTGGGTCCGCATCAGTCCAAAATGATCGAGCGCACGGCCGGTGAGATGCGGCCACAGATCGTAGGCGATCGCGAAATACATGATGACGATTGCGCCGCCGAAGATCAGATGGAAATGGCCGGTGATCCACTGCGTGTTGTGGATGCTGGCGTCGAGCTGATAGCTCATGTTGATCAGGCCGCCGGCACCACCGAAGCCAAGCATGACCAGCGACAGCGCGGTGGCCAGCATGATCGGGTTTTGCCAGGGCAGCGCCCTCACCCATCCAAACGCGCCCGAACCGCCGCGCAAGCGGCTGGCGATTTCCGCGGAAGCGCAGATCGTGAACACCGTCAGGAGGGTCGGCAGTGCGACGAGGCCGGTGAACACCGAGTGCATGAACTTGAATCCGGCACCGACCTGCGGATCGGCAAACAGATGGTGGACGCCGATCGGCATTGCGACCACGACGAACAGGATGAAGGAAATTCGCGCCATCGCGTCGCTGTAAAGCCGGCCGCCGATCGCGCGCGGGAAGATCGTGTAATAGGCGATGTAGGTCGGGATCAGCCAGAAATAGACGATCGCGTGCAGCGTCCAGGAAAAAAACACGCGCGCCAGCCCGGCGTCGATGGTGGAGGTCAGGCCCAGCGCCACCGGCAGGATCTGGAAGATGATCTCGAGCGCGGCACCGACCGCGGTCCAACCCCAGAGATAGGAGCCCGCGACATTGGCGAACATCGCGAGCGGTACGGGCTTATCCGGATTTTCGCGCTTCCAGATCGTCATGTTGATCGACATCAGCGCGACCCAGATCCAGGAACCGACCACGACCATGACGACGCCGATGTAGTAGAAGGGATTGCCGACCATCGGCGGATAGAAGGTGTAGAGCACCGAGGCCAGTCCCAGCGAAACCGGGACCATCGCCACCACGGCGCCGGCGGCGACGAGGAAAAAGCCTGCCCACGCCCAGCGCCGGCCGACCAGCGGCCTTTCCAGCGCGGATTCGCTGATGGCGTAGCCAAACCCCATCGCGATCAGGGTCGGAAACACATAGCCCATCGCCGAGCCATGGGCGGTGACCGAGCGATAATAGAATTCCGGATTGAAGTGCCAGGCATTCAGCGGGCTCCGGACGAACATCTGCCACGCGCCCAGCACCAAGGCTGCGCCGAACACGATGAAGGCGAGCCAGAAATGCGCCAGGATCAGCCGCTTGTTAATCAACACAGGTCAGCCTCCGCTTCGCCGCGGTCATGTTGAGAAACGCTGCTTTGTCCACGACCTTGACCTTGCCCCACATGCCCTGATGCCCGATCCCGCAGAATTCCTGGCACGGCATGACGTGATCGCCCGGCGCCTTGAAGCGGATTGTCTGCACCGAGACATAGCCAGGCACCAGCATGGTGTTCACGTTGGTGCCCTCGATCAGCAAGCCATGAACGACGTCGGCGCTGGTGGCGCGGAAATTGATGGGGGTTTCCGATGGCACCACGATGCATTGCGGCGTGAAGGAATATTGCTGGCCGATCGCGCGCACGGTGACGGAGCCATCGGCTTCGACCGCGCTGCCGAGATTGCTCTCGATGAATTCGCCGGAAAGATGCAACGTCTTGGGATCCGCGGTCTCGACATGGCCCTGCGGCATCGTAGCCTGATGGATGCCGATGAACGTCGCCATGCCGACCAATACGCCGATAATCACGATCGACAGCGTCGCCCAGCGCCGCTCGATGCGGGCGGCGACCGCTTCGCCGATGCTGCGATCGGTGCCGTCAGCCATGCTCAAACGCTCCGCGGCAGAAACACGAACAGATAAAAAGCAAACCACAACGCGATCACGATTGCCGTCGCCACACCTGCCACTGCAATGGCGCCGCCAGGACCTGAGCTGACAATCGCATCGACGGCTTCGTCTTTGGAAGTAGATGCAGAAGGTGGTGGCGAAGATGAATTGATCATGACACGCCTCAGTTCAGGGTTGCCGCGCGCAGCTCATTGGCCTGCCGCGCGGAAACCGGCTCGCCGCGATTGCCCCAGGACGTCCGGATATAGGTCACAACGGCCGCGACCTCGTCGTCCGACAACCGGTGTGCGAACGGCGGCATGCCATAGGGCATGGGATTTCCTGCCGTGCCCGGCGGATAGCCACCATTGAGCACCATCCGGATCGCGTTGACGGCGGAGACCATCTGGATCGACTGGTTGCCGGCAAGCGAAGGATAATGGGGCGGCATGCCGAGCCCCACCGCTCCATGACAGCTTGCGCATTCGCGATCGTAGATTTGCTTGCCCAGACTGAGCAACAGGCTGCTCTCGGCTGATGGCAACGGCGTCGTTGGTTTTTCGGGCGACGTACCCTGCGCCAGACTCTTCAGATAGGTCGCCATCGCGCGAGTATCGTCGTCATTGAGATATTGCAGGCTGTTGTAGACGACTTCGGCCATCGGCCCGTAGACCGCGCCGCGCGCAGAGACGCCTTTGCGCAGATAGTCCGTGATCTCCTCGATGCTCCAGTCGCCGAGCCCCGCCTCCTTGTTCGAGGTCAGCGACGGCGCGTACCAGTTCTGCATCGGAATCAGACCGCCCTCGAACGCCTGCGATTGCGAACTGCCGCCGAGCGCGTTGATCGCGGTGTGGCACATGCCGCAATGGCCGAGGCCCTCGACCAGGTAGGCGCCACGATTCCAGTCTGCCGATTTGGTCGAATCCGGCTTGAATTCACCTTCCTTGAAGAACAGCGTGCGCCATCCGAGGATCAGCGAGCGGTTGTTGAAAGGGAACGTCAGATCGTGTGGCCGGTTGGGCTTCTTGACCGGCGCGACCGAGCGCAGATAGGCGTAGATCGCGTCGCTGTCCTCGCGCGTCACCTTGGTGTAGGAGCCGAACGGCATCGCCGGATACACCAGCCCGCCGTCGGGGAAACGGCCGTTGTGCATCATCTGGTAGAACTGATCGGACGTCCACGTCCCGATGCCGGTTTGCGGATCCGGCGTGATGTTGGAGGTGTAGAGCGTACCGAACGGCGTCTTCATCGGCAGGCCGCCGGCAAAGGTCTTTCCTTCGCGCGCGGTATGACAGGCGATGCAGTCGCCGGCGCGCGCGAGATATTCGCCTTTTGCCAGCAGCGCCGCATCCGCCGGCTTTTGTTGCGCCATAGCCTGTGGGGCGCCGATCAGAAAAAACACCGCCAGCGCAGGGAGCAGAGCTTTGAGGATTTTCGGCATCTGCACGATCTCCCCTCAGTTCGGTTCGCTGCCGCACGACAGTGGCATCGGCAGGCTGCCGCGCTTGGCAAAGGAAGGGTCCGCCGGTGCCGGGCGCGACGACAGAAAGGCCGCGACCGCCTTGACGTCGTCTTCGGTCAGAAGGCTGGCGATGATCTGCATGCAATCGGGGGCGATGGCGGTTCGCGTTCCATATCGCCATCCCCCGAGCTGCGCGCTGATGTAGCTGGCGCGCAGGCCCAGCAGGCCGGGGATGCCGGGCTCCATGCCGCCCAACGACGGACCGTGGCATGCCGAGCAAGGCGGGATGCCGTGTTGCGGGTCGCCGTCTTTGACCAGCGATTCGCCCCGCGCCAGAATGTCATTGCTGGCGGTTGGGATCGCGGGCGGCGGAAACGGCGGCCGCAATGAAGCAAAATGGTCGGCGATCTGTTTCAGATAGGGGTCGGGCAGAAAATCCAGCAGATAGTTCATCGGCGGGTATTTGCGGCGGCCGTCCCTGAACGCCACCAGCTGATTGTAGAGATATCCGGCGGGCTTGCCGGCAAGCCGCGGAAAATAGACGTCGCTGGTGCCCTCGCCTTCCGCGCCATGACACGACGCACAGGCGAGCACCCGCGCTGCCATGGTATCTGGGGCGCGTTCGGCGGTCTGGGGGTGCGCGGGCGCGAGCGGAAGTGCGATCAGGGTGAGAATCGAAAAGATCGCTGATAATCGATGCGTCACCGTCATGACCCCATTTCGACGACGAGTTGGAACTCTTGCACATCGCTTGAGCGGAGGCAACGAAGCTCGCAGATCGAGACTCCGTTGTTCCTGATGATCAAATCCTTGATCTATTTGCGATAGACTTCTGCCGGATCGAACAGCCGCGTGGCGTCGACGAAAGCAAGCCGCGCGGCGCCATCGGCTTGCTCGACCTTGCGATAAAAGCAGGACTTGCGCCCGGTGTGACAAGCTGCGCCAACCTGCTCGACCCTGATCCAGACCGCGTCCTGGTCGCAATCCATGCGCATCTCGACCACGCGCTGGGTCTGACCTGACGTCTCACCTTTTCGCCACAACGCATTGCGCGAACGGCTGAAGTACCAGGCTTCTCCGCTCGCAACGGTCTTGCGCAGCGCTTCCTCGTTCATGTGCGCGACCATCAGCACCTCGCCATCCGCCGCGTCGGTCGCCACACAGGTGACGAGACCGGACGCGTCGAATTTGGGACTGAAGGTCAGCCCTTCTTCGCGCTGTTGTTCTGATGTGGACACGGGATAGCCCTCGCTCTTCAAGCGAGAACTAACAGCTAACGCTGCTGCCCTCGCACCATGGACAGGAAACGCGCCTGCTCCGCCGGATTGTCGCGGAACATGCCGGTGTAGCGGCTGGTGAAGGTCATCGCCCCATGCTTGGCGACGCCGCGCACCGACATGCAGGTATGCTCCGCTTCGATCACCACCGCAACGCCGCGAGGCTTGAGGATCTCGTCGATCGCGGCCGCGATCTGCGCGGTCAGATGCTCCTGGGTCTGCAGGCGGCGGGCGAAGATGTCGGTCAGCCGCGCCAGCTTGGACAGGCCCACCACCCGTTCCACCGGCGTGTAGGCGATATGCGCCTTGCCGTAGAACGGCATCATGTGGTGCTCGCATTGCGAGGTGAACTCGATGTCGCGGACCAGCACGAAGTCGTCATAGCCGGCGGTCTCGCCGAAGGTGCGGTCGAGCACCTCGGCCGGGCACTGGTGGTAGCCCTGATAGAGTTCGTCGAACGCCTCGACCACGCGGCGTGGCGTATCGAGCAGCCCCTCGCGATCGGGGTTCTCGCCGATATAGGAGAGCAGCGTCTGCACGGCGGCTTCCGCCTCGCCGCGCGACGGCCGCGGCTGGTCGGCGCGGACTGCGGCTGCGAGAAATTCGGAAGGATCGAGTTCGGCCGGGCGGCTCTCGGGAGCCTTGCCGGGGCGGAGCGGTTTGATTGTTGCGCCATCCATATCGTCTTCTCCGTTCGACCGGCCGTTTACGGCCGGAGTGTCACCGGGCAGACGGGGCGGACTTATGCCGCCGGGCGCCTGAGTCCCATCACCAATGCCTGGGCGGCCGAGACCTGCCCTATATTTCCAGCATTTGCATCCATATATAGGACGGCAGCATCGACCCGCCAAGTACGCTTGGCCGGGTGGACGACAGGATCTCGCCTCATGCTGAACGACATTTACAACAAGCGGATCATCGAGTTGGCGGGGAATATTCCGCGATTGGGCCGCCTTCCCGAACCTGATGCCAGCGCCACCGCCCATTCGAAATTGTGTGGATCGACCGTGAAGGTCGACCTCAAGATGGACGGCCCCGTCGTCAGCGACTTCGCCCATGACGTGAAGGCTTGCGCGCTGGGACAGGCCTCCTCCTCCATCATGGCGCGCCACGTCATCGGTTCAAGCGCGAGCGAATTGCGGGAGTTGCGCGAAACCGTTCGCAAGATGCTGAAAGAGAACGGCAGTCCACCGCCGGCGGACCACAAATGGGCCGACGTCGCGCTGCTGGAACCCGTGCGTGACTACAAGGCGCGGCATGCCTCGACCATGCTGACCTTCGATGCCGTGGTGGACGCCATCGGCCAGATCGAGGCGAAGGCGAAACAACCAACTGCGGCGCAGGGTTGAGCTTTCAGGTCACTTTGCCGGCGGCGCGATGCCGCCGGTCAATGCTTCGGCGGTCTTGGTCGACTTGACCGGCTGGATGGCCGCATCGGCCGGACCGCTCACGAACCGATCCTGCACGCTCTTGTGGGTGGCTTCGGCCACCGGCACGGCGGCAACCCCGGTTTGCGGCAGCACATCTGCGACCAGGTCGGTGGTGGCCAGATTGGTCAGGCGCAGCTCGTCCCGCGACAATTCGTGCAGTTCTTCCCAAGGCGGCACGCTCAGGGAGAGCGCGAGCAAATCGCCGGAACCGCCCATCTCGAAAGTGTATTTCGCCAGCCGTCCGACGTCGCGCTCGACGATCATCAGGTCCTGCGCGGTATAGCTCGCGGCCTTGGCGTCGTCGGCGCGGTCACCCATCCAGATCTGATGGACACGCAAATGCGCCTCTCGCGGCACGTAGCGGGTCTTGCCCGACAACAGCAGGAACACGCACATCAACTCGCAATAGGCTTCGGGCGACACGCTGCCATGATCGCCAAGCGCCGAGTGCGTCAGCACGCTGGTGCCGACGGTGGTGCGCAAACCGAGGTCGCGGAAGCGCCGGCCGAGCGCGATGGAGTCGTTGACCGAGCCGCCGCTGGAATCCAGCACGACGGTGGCGCCGGCGAGGTCCCGGCCGCGGGCGAATTCGTCGAAATCCCTGGGGGAGTCGGAGGTGACGATGCCGACCGCGCTGACCCAGCCAGTGCAATTGGGCTCGCAGGCGACCCAGCCGAACTTCATCGGCAGCTTGCGCTCTTCGAGCGTGCCGCCGGCCCGTGCGGAACTGCCCAGCGTAATCGCCGCGGGCACGGCGACGGACAGTGCGGCTACGGCGACGAGTGCCCAGCCGCGGAGTTCATGCGACCCTAGGAATCTCAAACCGGTTCCTTCCCCAAGCCCCAAGCCGGGAATAACAGCCCCAAATCGACACGCACTGATTCTATCACACGGCCGTCATGAAAATGGTATCCGGGCAATTACGTATCGTCCATAGAGACTTGCTGCGGTGCCCCTAATGACAATGCGATTTTGCAAAAGTGTGGCGGGATTATCTGATCGCGAAAGTTCCCTGCTCTGGAACAGCGCAAATGTGCGCCTCTGAACGCGGCACGCCGCCCATGAAAGAGTCACGCCCGCAGGGTTTCGCCGTGCGACGGCTGCCGCGCGACCTCGGCCGCGCGCTGATCTGGCTCTACCGGCACACGCTGTCGCTGCTGGTCGGCTACAACTGCCGGCACCTGCCGACCTGCTCGGTCTATGGCGACGAGGCGATCGAACGTTTCGGGCTGTGGGCCGGCGGATGGATGACCCTGGCGCGGCTGTTGCGCTGTCACCCCTTCGGCACGTCGGGCATTGACAACGTACCCTCGGAAGCGCCACCCGGCGCCCGCTGGTACCTGCCCTGGCGCTACGGGCGCTGGCGCGGAGTCAACGCGCCGCCGTGAGTTCGATTTTGCTGCAGCGCTTTCAAGAGAAAGCCGCATTGCTGCCTTTCGGGAACTCATGGTTTGGCCACGCATTGTTTTTCTGCTCCTTGGGGAGGAAACAACAATGCGCTGGAAAGTCAGCCCTCACGGTCACGACGCGCGACAGATCGACCTGCTCGCGATTGCGGCACTTGTGATCGTCGTCGTATCCGCCTTGCTTTATTTCGACGACAGCCCGCAACCGGGCCATACGGCAAGCTTCATCGTCCCGAGTCAGAGCGTGCGCTGGTAGGCTCGCTGCAGATCTATCGTCCAAACCAGAAGAAGCCATGCCGCGGCTCCGGCTTGGGCTTCTTCGGGCGCGGCTTCGACGGCGGCGCCACCGGCTCGGTCGATGCCGTAGCATCCGGCGCAGCGGCGGGCTCGTCCGGTCCCGTCTTCACCGACAGCAGCAAGTTGGAGTCATGCGTTCGCCAGCGATAGCCGATGCCGAAATCCATCGGCTGCGCGCGCCGGAACAACTCGGCATAGGACTGCTGATAGCGTCCCGGAAATTCGCCGATCGGGCCGGCATAGTGGCCGAACGGGAAGAATTGCCATTTCTTCGCATTGTAATTGCCGAGCGGGATGCCGGAATCGTCCTGGATGATGGTCGCGCTGTTGGCGAGCAGGAAGTCGCGCACGGTGGAGAAGTTACCGGAGTGCAGCAGGTAGGATGCGCTCTTGATGAGGCTGTTGCCCGGCGCAAGCGTCTGACAGAATTTCAGGAAGCCGCTCGATTTGACGCCGCCGTTGGAGAGATCGGTCGAGAAATAATACAGCGTCTTCTCGACGCCATCCTTGCCCGCGAACAGGATCTTCACGCCGTGCGGCGCATTGGCCTTTGCGCCGCCCTCCCCCGACTGCACCGCGCCGGTCTCGTCGATCGTGACGGGGGTGACTTCCTTGATCGATTTCCCCGATCGCTCCATGAACACGAACAGGATCGGCAGCGTACCGCCGATCTGGCCCGCATGCAGATCAGTCTTCATGTGCTTGGTGATGAAGAAGCTGAAATTCATGATGGTCGAGAGCGAATGCTCGATATTCGCCAGCGCCGAATTGACGGTGCCGCGCGGCAGCTTGACGAGATCGGGCAAGCTGCCGGGCGGCTCCAGCGCCGCCATCACATAGGTCGTCGCCTTGCCATAGAACGCGTTGGCGTAGAGGAAATCGGGACCCGAGAACATGTAGAACATGGTCGGCCTCGGCGCCGCCAGGTTGGCGTCCGCCCACGCATGGACCTTGGCGAGTTGACGCTGCTCGAGCTGCGCGAACGCATTGTCGAAGAATTTGGCGTGGTGCTGCCAGGACGCATCCTTGGTCAGCGGCAACAGCGGCGAGCCTTCCGACGGCATCATGCCGGCAAGGAAGCGCGCAGTGTCGTCGACGGTCGCGGTATCGGCGGCGCGTACGCTGCTTGCGGCCACAAGGATCAGGCTCGCGGCAAGTGCCGCCATTTTCATCGCGCGAAGCATGTTCGTGTGCGGCCCTAGGAAGCGGTTGCGGCGCCGGGCTCGGCGCGCTTGTGGAAGATGGCGTAGATCGCGAGGCCCGAGATCATGATCAACATACCCAAGAACGCCTGCAACGGCCGCTCGGTCAAGAGATAGTACATCATGAAGCCGGTCACGAGCAGGAAAACCACTGGTGTCACCGGGTATCCCCAGGCGCGATAGGGCCGCGGCAGGTCGGGCCGCGTGATGCGAAGCTTGATCACGCCGAGCACGGTGAAGAACGAGCAGAACAGCAGCGCGAACTGGATGAAGTCGAGCACCTTCTCGAAAGACTGCGTGAACAGCATCAAGGTTGCGACCACAAGCTGGAACAGGATCGCATAGGCCGGCGCGCCGCTGGCCGAGCGGCGCGAAAACACGCGGAACGCCGGGATATCCTCGCCGATCGTCATCGTCACGCGCGGGCCGATCCACATCATCGCCGAGATCGAGGAGATCAGCCCGATGCAGATCATCGCCGCGACGATGCGTCCGCCGAATTCACCGAAGATATGACGCCCCGAGATGCTTGCGACCTGAAGCTGGCCGGCAAGCTCGTTCATCGGCGCGGTCAGCAGGAACACGGCGTTCAGCGCAACATAGAGCAGCAGCACGATCACCGTGCCCATCAGCATCGCGCGCGGCAGATTCCGCTGCGGCATGCGCAGCTCGCCGATGATGTAGGTCGCGGCGTTCCAGCCCGAGAACGAATACATCACGAAGACCAGGCTGATGGCGAACGGTGCGCTGGCGATGTGGCCGAAATCGGCCGAGGTCGGCGCAAAGCTGACCGGCTGTTTCGCCGGGATCAAAGCCCCCGCAATCAGGAACGCAACAATCAGCAGCACTTTCAGGATGGTCGAGATCAATTGAAAGGTGGAGGAGTGTTTCACGCCGGTGAGCTGCACGATCGACACCAGCCAGACCACGCCGATCGCGAGCAGACAGTGGCGGCGCGCCGGGGAACACCGACGTGGCGTATTGCCCGAACGCCATCGCGGCCAGCGCAACCGGCGCGGCAAAGCCGATGGTGGCGGAGACCCATCCTGCGAGGAAGCCGAAGGCCGGATGATAGGCGCGGCTCAGGAAATTGTACTCGCCGCTGGAGCGCGGAAACATCGCGCCCAACTCGCCATAGGAGAACACGCCGCACAGCGCGACCACGCCGCCGATGCTCCATAGCAGCAGGATGGAAAACCCGGACGGAATGCCGCCGACCTGAAAGCCGAGACTCGTGAACACACCGACGCCGACCATGTCGGCGACGACGATTGCGGCGGCAACGATGAGGGAGACCGAGGGTCCGCCTTGGAGAACGCGATCAGTGATCGCCGCGCTCCCCGTGTCTGATGCCGTCATGTGGGTCCCTTGGGCCCGCAAGTGGTCCGATTCCAACATTCGCACTCCATTGCCGCGGACACTTTTGCGAATGTTGGAATCAAAGGACCACTAGCAAATATGAACCTAGTGGAGCCTTGGATTTGACGTTCGCTCTCGAGCCCGCAGCCGGCACTTAGCGAACGTCAAATCCGCTCCACTAGCCCTTGGAGGATCATGGTGCAGGCGGATTCACGCCGATTCAAGCAACGTTAATACAGGTTAAAACCATAGGGTTAATTTTGGTATCAAATTACCTAAATTCTCCCGAATCTGCTCTTTCGACGCTGTGGGAAGGATTTTCGCTCTCACAATGAGGACACGATTGCGTGTTGTTCTAGCAGACGTTCTCGGGGTTTCCGGAATTTGGGGAAGCTTTTTCCGGAGGCTTAACGAAACCTAAACGCCGCATCGTTCAGATAGGCGCGTTAGGCGGGTAACGGGTCGACTTTGGGGGGTGGATGTTCGGAGCTGTTCCGAAACACCTGACGTGTGCTGTTGCTAACGATGCGCGATCGCCTGGGGCGGTCGCGCATCGGCGCAGCGTGCGCTCTTCCCTGCGCTGGCTCGGCGTTGCCGCCACCATTGTTCCGCTGTCCCTGCTTCTCACTCAATGCGGACGCGCACCGAGCCCGACCACGCTCGCAGCCAATGCATCCGCCGCCTCCGGCGACAGTTTTGACGAACGCTTCCCGAAGCCGGAGTTCCGCGATCGCTTCCCGTCCGCCAATGAAAGCTTCCAGCAGCGTCAGATGACCGACTTCGCGCCGCGGCGCACGGTGCAGACCCAGACCTACCGCGTCGCTTCGATCGATCCGTCGCTGACACTGCCGAAGCCGCAGCAGCAAGTGCAGAAAGACGAGCTGACCACGCTGGTCAGCATGAAATCCTCCGCCTTCCCCTATTACGGCAACAACCCCGCCTCCGAGGCGCCCTTCCTCAATGCCAGCGGGGGCGACCGCAAGGGCCATCGCAGCTATTCCGGCCGCGTCTACTGGCAGGACCAGACTTACAACGACAGCCGCGTGCTGGTGCACATCCCCGAGAATTTCGACGCGCAGAAGCCCGGCGTGATCGTGGTGTTCTTCCACGGCAACGGCGCGACGCTGGAGCGCGACGTGCGCGACCGTCAGCTGGTGCCGCAGCAGATCTCCGACTCCGGTGTGAACGCCGTCCTCCTTGCCCCCCAGATGGCCGTCGACGCCGCCGACTCTTCCGCCGGCAAGTTCTGGCAGCCCGGCGGCTTCAAGCGCTTCATGGACGAGTCGGTCGGCAACCTCGCCCATCTCTACGGCGATCCGGCTTCCGCCAAGGCCTTCGAGAAAATGCCGATCGTCATCGTGGGCTACAGCGGCGGGTTCCTGCCGACCGCATGGAGTCTCGAGGTCGGCGGCATCAGCGATCGGGTGCGCGGCGTGATCCTGCTCGATGCCATCTATGGCGAGCTCGACAAGTTCGCGAACTGGATCGAGACTCATCGTAACGGCTTTTTCGTCAGCTCATACACGCATTATACGGCGAGCCGGAACCACGAGCTGATGCACATGCTGCGCGAGAAGGGCATCGCGTCCTCCGAAGATATGAACCGTCCGCTGCGCCCCGGCAGCGTGTTCTTCACCGAGACCGGCGGCGGCATCACCCACCGCAACTATGTCACGCAAGCCTGGACGAAGAATCCGATCGAGGAAGTGCTGGTGAAGATGGCCGCGCCATCGATGCGGGTGGCGAGCGCGCCCGCCTCCAGCAATCGCTAGCTCCCGCGATCCGCGTCAGCGGCGGTTCCAACGTACCATTACTGAAAATGTGATGTTGACGACGACGCCTCGCGCGCGTCGGAGGATTGTTCGCGTCGATAGCGGGCCCTAAGGTGCAACGCGCGGGACATACAACTGGGGACGGGATTTTGCAGGCAGGCCTTTACAAGGTTCAATTTCACACGGTTCATGGCACAGGCAGCGGCGTTATTTACGTCATCGACGGCAAGCTTCGCGGGGGAAACTCCGCCTTTGCGTTCGTCGGCAGCTACAGCGGCCAGGGCGATTCGATTCAGGTCAGGATTGCGACGGAACGTCACAACGACGATCCGTCGTTCAAGCCGCTGTTTGGAACCGACCGCATCACGCTGACGCTGAAAGGCAAGGACGAGGGCCACGTAATCGACTTCGAAGGCACCGCCCTGCAGCTGCCCGGCGTTACCTTCAAGGCGACGATGACGCGGATCGCTGATTAGCGCGTCATGAGGATTTCGGCATCTTCGGTATGCTGTCGACGAAACCATTGTAGCAACCGAGCCGCTCGTCCTCTTCCTTGATGAACTTGCAATCCATCACGGTCTTGGCGGCGCCAGGCTTGGGTTTCGGCGCCGGCTTCAGCACCTCGTCGTAGCAGATCAGCCGTTCCTTGGTTTGATCGTCGAGATCCTGGCAGGACTGCAGCCGCGTTGCGATCGACTTGCCGGTCGGTGGCCCCTTCTTGTCTTTTACGCTTTCCTTGGCGTTGTCCTTCGCGGCTGCCTTGGCGCCCTCTTTGGGTTTGACCTGGACCAGCGGCTTGTCGCCGACCATCGGCGGCGGCGCGGACTGCGCGAACGCGGCCGTCGAGCACAGGATAATGGCGCACGCCAACATCATTCTCATGTCGTCTGACTCTCGTTTGATCGGGTCCAGGGGAACGCCAACCGCACGGCGCTCGCCGGTTCCGCTTATCCCAACAGCACTTGTCTTGCCAAGCGTGTTGTGGCTCGCCTGGCGACAAAAAGCGCAACAGATTAAGGCGCGATGATGCGATTTTCGCGAGCCACTACTTCGCGGCCGTCTGCTCGTTGATGCCGACGGTTTGCGGTTTCGCCGCCGGACATGTGTCAAGCAGAGCATCCAGCGAGCGCGACAGGCCGTCGCCGGAGAGCTTTTCTCGGTGCGGTAGCTGCCGCCCGTCGGAGGTCAGCGAAGTCTCGGTGAATTCTGCTTGCGGCAAATCTGCAAGCGGCTGCAGCGACGCCTTGTTGAGCCGCAGGCCCCACTGTTCGATGCCGGACCCTCGCCTTGGCGGATAGGTGAAACCGAGCGGCTTCTCACCACCGTTGCCCAGCGAAACCGTGGCGAAGGCCGCATTCGCCGACATCGGGCGTTGAAAATCCAGCTCGAAGCGGTCGCTGTCGTAACAGACCACCCGCCACTGGATCATATGGAATGACGCTTCCCCCGCCTTACGCTGAACCGCGATCTTGCGCACCATGCTGTGCGAACCGGGCTCGAAGATCCACGGCGTGTCCGCGAATTCGCGCCGGTCGATGCCGAAGCGCGCGATCTCCTCGCGCGTGAGCACGTGCATGTCCTCGAACTTCACGGTCCGCGCCAGCGCGAGCAATGCGCTGTCGCCTCCCACTCGCGCGAAATAGGCGGCGATGTTGTTGTCGGAACGCTCATGGGCGCGAACGTTGGCGGCCGCAATCATGGTGGGCGTCGGCGTGCCGCCGGTGAAAGTTATCACGATCCGCGAGTTGTGCACGGCAAGCGCCGCATCGGGCGCGATCTCGCGCGTCGATGCGCCGAGCATCAGATAGGGACACGCCGAACCGCACAGCACGCCGCGGCTCGTGAGCTCGCCGCGAATCTCCCGGCCGGACTGCTTCAGCTTGAGGCAGACGTCGCTGTCCTGCGCTTCGAAGCCGCAATCGGCCAGCATCGTTCGTCCCACGCGCGCGATGACGGGCTTCTCGTGAAGCAGCGTGCCCATCACGATCGCCTGGTCGAGATTGCCGCCGGGCGAGTAGAAATAGAGCGGCATGTTGCGGTCGCGCAGCTTCACGAAGAATTTGCGGAAGCGGGCGGCGGCGCCGCTGTCGATCTGGCCTTCGAGCTGAATCCAGCGATCGCAGCCGTGGCCGCAGGCATCAGGCGTGCCCTTGACCACATAGAACTGCATCGGCGGCGTCGGCGTTTTGGGTGGGGCGGGCCGCGTCCTGGACGCGGGTGATGCCTTCGCTGCCGGCAGCGCTTTGGGCGCGGGCGGCGGCTTTGGCGTGAACCAGCCAGCCGATGCCGGACCGCAGACGAGGGCCAAGGCGACGATCAAGGAGATGCGTAGGAACATGAAGGAAGCGGAACTGCGATAAGGAACGTTTGGCCGAAATCTATCGCGACGGCTGAGGCAAGTCCATGCGGCGGCAACCGGCGGATGCAACGAGCTCCGTCACTGTCACCTGCCTGCCACGACATTCTGCCCTTCCCGAGAGGAAACCGAAGGGCTCGGAGCTTTATTTCCGGTTCCACCCGATTGCAACGCGCGAATCCCCTGCTATACCGCTCCCGTTCCCGCTTACCTGCGCCCGTTCGCAGGAGTGAGCCTCAGGAGAGAGCCATGTCCGACCACAAATCCGAATCCGGATTTCAGTACTCCGTGACGAATCTGAAGCCTGTCGAGCCCGAGCAGAAAATCACGCTCACCTTTCCCGACGGCGCCAGACGCGAGTTTCCCAAAGACATCACCGGTCTCGAGATCGCCAAGGGCATCTCCCCTTCGCTCGCCAAGCGCACCGTGGCCATGGCGCTCGACGGCGAACTCGCCGACCTCAATGAAGCAATCGAACGTGACGCCAGGATCGAGTTCGTCGCCCGCGAGGATGCGCGCGCGCTGGAGCTGATCCGCCACGACTGCGCGCATGTGCTGGCCGAAGCCGTCCAGTCGCTGTGGCCGGGCACCCAGGTGACGATCGGCCCCGTGATCGAGAACGGCTTCTATTACGACTTCTTCCGCAACGAGCCGTTCACGCCGGAAGACTTTGCCGCGATCGAGAAGAAGATGCGCGAGATCATCGCGCGCGATAAACCCTTCACCAGGGAAGTCTGGGATCGCGAGAAGACCAAGCAGGTGTTCCGCGACAAGGGCGAGGCCTTCAAGGTCGAGCTGGTCGACGCCATTCCCGGCGACGAGCCGATCAAGATCTATTTCCAGGGCGACTGGTTCGACCTCTGCCGCGGCCCGCATATGACCTCGACGGGCAAGATCGGCAACGCGTTCAAACTGATGAAGGTTGCAGGCGCCTATTGGCGCGGCGATTCCAACAATCCGATGCTGACCCGCATCTACGGCACCGCGTTCGCCAAGCAGGACGAGCTCGATGCCTACCTCAAGCAGATCGAGGAAGCCGAGAAGCGCGACCATCGCAGGCTCGGCCGCGAACTCGACCTGTTCCACTTCCAGGAAGAAGGTCCGGGCGTGGTGTTCTGGCACCCGAAGGGCTGGACCATCTTCCAGGCCGTGATCGCCTATATGCGGCGGCGCCTCGAAGGCGATTACAGCGAGGTCAACGCACCGCAGATCCTCGACAAGGCGCTGTGGGAGACGTCGGGCCATTGGGGCTGGTTTCGCGAGAACATGTTCGCGGCGCAGTCGGCCGGCGACGAGGCCGAGGACAAGCGCTGGTTCGCGCTGAAGCCGATGAACTGTCCGGGCCATGTGCAGATCTTCAAGCATGGCCTGAAGAGCTATCGCGACCTGCCGCTGCGTCTCGCCGAATTCGGCGTGGTGCACCGCTACGAGCCGTCAGGCGCGATGCACGGCTTGATGCGCGTGCGCGGATTCACGCAGGACGATGCCCATGTCTTCTGCACGGAAGAGCAACTCGCCGACGAGTGCCTGAAGATCAACGACCTCATCCTGTCCGTCTACGCTGACTTCGGCTTCACCGGCGACCTCATGGTGAAGCTCTCGACGCGGCCGGAGCAGCGCGTCGGCACGGACGAGATGTGGGATCACGCCGAGCGCGTGATGGCGACGGTGCTGCGCGAGATTCAGGCGCAGAACAATCAAATCAAGACCGCGATCAATCCGGGCGAAGGCGCGTTCTACGGGCCGAAGTTCGAATACGTGTTGCGCGACGCCATCGGCCGCGATTGGCAGTGCGGCACCACGCAGGTCGACTTCAACCTGCCGGAGCGGTTCGGCGCGTTCTATATCGACCATGACGGCTCCAAGAAGCCGCCGGTGATGGTGCATCGTGCGATCTGCGGCTCGATGGAGCGCTTCATCGGCATCCTGATCGAGCACTATGCCGGCAATTTCCCGCTCTGGCTGGCGCCGACCCAAGTCGTCGTCACCACAATCACGTCGGAGGCCGACGAGTACGCAAAAGTGGTTGCAGCCGCGGCGCGGCGCGCGGGCCTGCGCGTCGAGCTCGACCTGCGCAACGAGAAGATCAACTACAAGGTCCGCGAACACTCGCTCAAGAAGATTCCGGCGCTGCTCGCGATCGGCAAGAAGGAGGCCGAATCTCATACGGTCTCGGTGCGCCGGCTGGGCAGCGAAGGACAGAAGGTGATGCCGACCGATGAAGCGCTGGCCGCGCTCGCCGACGAGGCGACGCCGCCTGATATCAAGCGGGCGAGGGCTGTGGCGCAGGCGGCTTGATCATAATCGATCTAAAGTCGCTTCCGTCCGCCTCGTCGTCTGCCTATCTCGTGCGAAGTCCAACTTTCGAAAGAACGACCGTGCCCGACGCCATTGAACTCCTCAAGACCCGCCGCTCGATGAAGCCGCGCGAGATGACCGGCCCCGGTCCCTCGCCTGCGGATCTCGAGACCATCCTGACCATCGCCTCGCGGGTGCCGGATCACGGCAAGCTGACACCGTGGCGGTTCATCGTGTTCGAGGGCGATGCCCGCGTCCGCGCCGGCGAGGTTATCGCGAAAGTGTTCGCGAAGAAGAATCCGTCGGCGCCGGCCAGCCGACATCGAGATCGAGAAGAAGCGGCTGACCGATGCACCGCTCGTCATCGGCGTGGTCAGTTTCACCAGGCCGCATCCCAAGGTGCCGCCCTGGGAGCAGGAATTGTCGGCGGGCGCCAGCGCCATGAACATCGTCACCGCCGCGACCGCGCTCGGCTACGGCGCCTGCTGGCTCACCGGCTGGTTCGCCTTCGATCGCGACGTGCTCGATGGGTTTGGATTGAAGGCGGGCGAGAAGCTGGTCGGCTTCATCCATATCGGCACCGCCTCGAAGCCCAACGAGGACCGCCCGCGCCCGCCGCTGTCCGAGATCGTCACCCGCTTCTAATTACCGCGCGACCACTTCGACTTCGCCGTCGACGCCGTTCACGACATTGAAGGGCCGCTCGTAGACCTTGCCTTCGTTCTTGGCGATGGCGCGGTACTCGCCTTCGGACAGCACGACCTTCGGAAACGCACCGATCGATTCCTTGATCACGTCGCCGCCGGGCGTGATCACCGACCAGGCGGTGTTGGCCAGCGCCTCGCCGCCCTTGTCGGACACGAGCTTCAGCGTGATGACGGCGGCGCGATGGGTAACGACCACGTCGGTCAGCTTGCCCGCCGACACGCGGATGTCGGAACGCACCACCGAGTTGGCGTCGCCATAATTCGAGATGATGTAGTAGATGCCTTCCGGCAGCAGCACCACGTCGTTGGCCGCGACGTTCGGCACCAGCGAGGCGCGGTCGCCGCCTTCGAACTGGCTGCCCTTGTAGATCGCGAACGAAATCTGGTTCTGCGGAATCTTGCTGGTGCCGACGCGGCCTTCGATGCGCAAGCCACCGGCCGGAAGCACGAAGGCCTCGCGATCGGTCTCCGCCTTCAGCGTCACCGCGCGCACCGCGCTGACGAGGCCGAGCGAAACGTGGACGACGTAGTTGCCGGGCTGCAGCACGAGATTCGGCGTCGCGTTGCGATCCTCGCGGATCATCTTGAAGGTGCCGGCCTCGTCCGGCCGGTCGGCGAAAATCCGCCACACCAGGCCGCCGTTGATATTGCCGAGATCCTTGCCGTAGCGCGCCGACAGCGACAGCACGGCTTGCCCCGGTGCTGCCGCACCTTGCGGGGCATTGACCGGCGGCACCGCGACCATCGAGGGCTGCGTCGTCAGCGCCGGCGGCAGGCTGCCCGTGGGAGGCGCCGATGCCGGTCCCGTTGCGGGCGCGAGATTGATCGCCGCGCCGGGATCCGGGACCGCCGCGGGCGGAACCGGCGGCGGCCGATCCGTGAACATCTGCGCGAAAGCGGGGTTGGAAAGAGCGGAAAGCACGACAATCAGCGCCGGCAACAGCCGTCCGCCGCGCCGGACAAGTCCGATCCCTTCTCCCCCTTGGGTCATAGGCCCTGCTTTTCACCGAAAACGCGGCAAATTCAAGCCGTCGCCTGCCCGTGCGATCCCGGCATGGAACCTGCCGGCGTCACCAGGAATTGGTCGGGCAAGTCGCGATCCCGTCACAAACCCTGCCTAATCCGGCTCCAAAGGCGGCATAAACCATGGTTCGGGACGATTCTGGCGGGTTCACACCGTCGCGCATAGTCTGGCGTTGAGGCCTCGCCGCCCCGAAGGGTCATGGAGTTTGAGGTGTTGGATTTCCTGAACGGCCGTTCGCCAAAGGACAATGATGACAGCGGCAAGGTCGGACTTGGCAGTATCCGCAAACCCGTTATCGGACTTGCGCTGGGCGGCGGAGCCGCGCGCGGCTTTGCCCATATCGGCATCGTCAGGACGCTGATCGCCCGCGGCATCGTGCCGGATGTGGTGGTCGGCACGTCCATCGGCGCGGTGGTCGGCGGCGCCTATGCCGCCGGTCATCTCGACCGGCTGGAGGAATGGGCGCGCTCGCTGCAGCCCCGCAACATCCTGAGCTATCTCGACATCCGCCTCAACGGGTCCGGCCTGATCGGCGGCACCAAGCTTGCCGCCGAGCTCGAGGCGGCGATGGGCGCGAACATGATCGAGGACTTGCCGATCAAGTTCGCCACCGTTGCGACCGAAGTCCGCACCGGCCACGAGATCTGGCTGACCCACGGACCGATGGTTGATGCGATGCGGGCCTCCTATGCGCTGCCTGGCATTTTCCAGCCAGTCTTCGTCGGCGACCGCTGGCTGGTCGACGGCGCGCTGGTCAATCCGGTGCCGGTGTCGGCCGCGCGCGCCTTCGGCGCCGAGATCGTGATCGCCGCCAACCTCTCCAGCGACGTGTTTGCGCATTCGACCACGATCTATTCGTACGGCCAGAAGTCCGCGGTAGCGCCCGCGCCCGAGGTGCTGGATCCCGCCCCGCCCAAGCGCAGACTTGGCAAGTTCTTCTCCGCCGAGAAAGCCGTCAAACGCGAATTCTTCGGCAGCGCCGGCCGGCCGGGCATTTCGACGGTGATGGTCGATGCCTTCAACATCATGCAGGACCGGATCACGCGCGCCAGGCTCGCCGGTGATCCACCCGATTTGCTGATCTCGCCACGCGTCGGCCAGGTGGGTTGGTTCGACTTCCATCGCGCCGACGACCTGATCGCGCATGGCGCGCGCGCCGCCGAGCGCGCCATCGAGTTGATCCAGGAGGCGATCGAAATCCTCGCGCCGCCGAAAGACGCTAGTCCCGCGAAGGAGTAGCTTACGCGGTCTTGATGTATTCGCGCAGCGCTTCCTGCTCGGTCTCGTATTCCCGCACGCGCCACTTCACGATGTCGCCGATCGAGATGATGCCGACCACCTTGCTCTCTTCCACCACGGGCAGATGGCGGAATTTGCCGATGGTCATCACCTCCATGATGCCGGCGACCGTGTCGGCCGCACGGCAGGTCACGACCTTCTTCGTCATGACCGCGCTCACCGGCTCATCCAGCACGGCTGCGCCGCGCTCGGCCAGCACGCGCACGATGTCGCGCTCCGACAAGATGCCCTCGATATGGCCGGCCATGTTGAGCACCAGGATCGCGCCGATCCGCTTTTCGCCGAGCACCTTGACCGCAGCCGAGAGCTTCGCGCCCGGCTGGATGCCCTCCACCTGATGGCCTTTGGTATCGAGAATTGCTCGCACCGTCATTGTCGCCTCCCTGAATCCAACCGCATCCCTGCACAGGGTTCCGGTTTCGCTCGCGAGTCCTAAACAACAGTCTTGCGCCGGTTTCGTTTCCTGCGCCTTGGCCTTGCCGGCTTCTTTCGGCCGGTGGGCCACGTTGTGAGTCACAACATATTGGGAATGATGGACCCGTTCGCCATCCCCGGCAAGGACGGATCAGCCCGGTTCCGCCGTATCCGGCGATGACGCAGTTGCAGCATCGCCATTTGTGCGCGGCACCGGATCGAACAACGAGAACAGCAAGAGGCCGGCGACAAAACCGCCGATATGCGCCTGCCAGGCGACGCTGGCGCCTTCGGTGCCGATCGCAATCGACCCAAGCCCGAAGATGATGTTGATGCCGAACCACACCGCGACAAAGGCGATGACCCGGCCGTTGCGCAATGCACGCCACAGCGACAATGCCGGTACTTTTGCCGCGGCATCGGCGTCACCGCGCGAGAACGACAGGAAGCTGCCCTGCACGAAGGCGAAACGCAGTGCGGCCGCCATCGCGCCGGAGACCGAGGCGGACGCACCGATCATCGGCGCCACCGCGTGCTCGTGGGTGATGAGATGGGCGAGCGCGCCGGCCGCCGCCGTCACCGCCAGGAAGAGATAAAAGCGCAACGCGCCGAACCGCCGCGCCAGCGCGCTGCCGAACGGCAACAGCCACAGCACGTTGAAGCCGATATGGGTGAGATTGGCGTGCAGCAGCGAATAGGTGACGAAGCTCCACACCTTGGCGCCGGCGCCGCCGGGAATGACGACATTGAGCGGCGTCGCGTCGTAACGCAGCGGAATGAAGCCGAACGCATCGACGGTCCAGTTCTCGATGTCCGCCGGCAGCAGCACACGCAAATGGATGACGGCAAGCAGCACGATGTAGGCGGTCAGCGCGGCCGGCAATGTCAGGATCGGCTCGTGCGGCGCGGGCGGCGGCTCCGGCGGCAATTCCGGCTGGGGTTCGCTGGGAAGATCCAAGGGGTCGACGACCTGACGGCGGCTCACGAGATGCGTTGAGATAGGCGGCTTTGCCGCGCCAGCGCAAGGGCGTTGATCGCACAAGATAAAGGGCGGGTGCTGAGAACACCCGCCCTGTCCGCTTCCGGTCTTTTCGCGAGGACTTGAGGGTATCCCCACCCCTCCCCGCGCAGACCGTTCTGTTTGACGCCTGGTTCGAGAGCCTCGCCGGAACCTGGAGAAAACGGCGAGGCTGCGAGCGGACATTAGCAACACGGCGGCCTCAGGCAACGGAATAGTTAACTTAACCTTAACACGGCAAAGCCGCGCACTGTGGCCGCCGCGGCATGGACGCTGCACCACCGCTCCTGCACAACCATTCAAGGGAATGCGCGTGCGCGAAACCGGGACAGATGTGTCCCGACATCGAAGCAAGCGGGGGCGAGCAAGTCGTATGAAGCATCCGGTCAGTCGTGAGTTCTTTGCCTATTGGCAGAGCAAGCGAGGCGAAGCGCGCGCGCCCGAACGCGGCGACGTCGATCCGTCCGCGCTGCGCGAACTGCTCGGCGACATCTTCGTGCTCTCTTACGACGATGCAGCCACCCACCCGTTCCGGGTCGCCGGCACGCGAATTTGCGCGTTGTTCGGCGGCGACGTGAAGGATCAAAGCTTCCCTGCCCTCTTTGCGCGGCAACACCGCCGCGACATCGCCGAAATCATCGCCGCCGTTGCGGAAGATGTGCTGCCGGCGGTCGCAGGCCTCACCGCGACAGCAGCCGGCGGCCGCACCACCCATCTCGAATTGCTGCTGCTGCCGTTCAACAGCCGCGCCCATTGCCCGATCACGCTGACCGGCGTGCTCGCGCCGTTCGAAGCCGAGCATCGCGGCGCGCTCGGCGAACTCAGCCTCACCTCGTGGCGCTATATTCATCCGCCGCAGCAAAAGCTGGTGCCCCGCGCGTTGCGCAAGCTCGCGATCGCCCGCGGCTTCATGGTCTATGAAAGCCTGAGCTGAGCACTCTTCCCGCTCTCTTCCCGCATCGGCTGTCATAATTCGCACGACGCGCGAGAACCACCGCTGCTGTCATAAATCCTTCACACTATTCCTCGTGACGCATTTGCGACATCCTTGTTACATTCACATGTAATTTCTGACGCAGTGGAGTGACGGATGAGCCTGGAAGTACATGCACGGCGGCCTGCGCTGGCGTGGTCGAACCCCGTGGTCCGGTGGTGGGGGTTCCTCACGCTGGTGAGCGCCGCGAACATTGCGATCTGGGTCGCGCTGTACCGTCAGTTCGGCGAACAGCCGGCAGGCGCCCTCTCCGCCTCGTCCGAAATCGGACTGATGCTATTGCTCTGCGCCGGCTACGTATTCGGCTGCGCCTTCCGCTCGATCCTGCCGCGCGCCGACGTGCAGCGCATCTGCCTGTTCGACACCTGGCTGTCGAGCGTGGTGGTCGGCCGTTCGGTGGCGACCGTCGCCGAGCTCTGCTTCGCCGCGCAATGGGCCGTCATCCTCAACCAGCTCGGCGCGATGACCGGCGCGGAAGCGACGCTGAGCATCGCGCTTGTCATCGTGCCGCTGCTGGTGATCGCCGAATGCTTCTCCTGGTATGCGGTGCTGACCACCAACTATCTCGGCAACGCCATCGAGAACTCGATCTGGGCGGTGGCGTTCTTCCTGGTCGGCATCGCCCTCGCCCGGCTGCTGCCCGAGTTTCACGGCGTGGTGCGCGCGGTGCTGGTCGCGGCGATCGTTTGCACCGTGCTGTATCTCGCTTTCCTCGTGACCGTCGACGTTCCCATGTATTTCAACCGCTGGCGCGCGGGCCGCGCCGACGGCAAGATACACATGAGGCTGTTCGAGGGCTTGCGCGACGTCAGCACGCGCTGGGTCGTGACGCATGACCTTGCCGAGTGGAAGGAAGAGATCGCCTGGATGTCGCTCTATTTCAGCGGCGCGGTCTGGGCGAGCTTGGCGCTCGTGGTATTCTCTGCGCTCGGCGACCAGCTGCCGCGCTATCGCAACGAGGTCACGGCCAGTGCGGCGTCGCATATCGTGAGCGTCAGCCACGTGCAGCCTGCGAGCCGGGCGAACTGATCTGATTCGATTGTCAAGCAGCTGCATCGTCATTACGAGCGAAGCGAAGCAATCCATAGCACCACAACTGGAGAGGTGGATTGCTTCGTCGCTTCCGCCTTCGCTGTTCGAGCTTCGGCGGACGAGCCGCTCCTCGCAATGACGAGCAATGGCATTCCCGCGGCGCGATTTCGTGTCGTGACGGCAACACGCGAAGGCCGGGTTTCCAGAAGACGGAATTGTTCCGCAGTTTGCGGGGTAAACGCGACCGGGACCGCAATTTAATTGCCGACCAAAGCGGAGCAAATCGGCTCCTCACGCATTCGTCCCTACAGACACGGAATGACCGTGGCCAACGTCAGGAAGGAGACGAAAATGAGCGTGAAGGGTGAAATCAAGGAAGGTGCAGGCTTCGTCAAGGAAGAGATGCACGAGCACGGAAAATCTCCCGACAGCCAACGCAAGGCGCAGGAAGGCCGCGACTTGCGCAACGAGGGACGGGTTGAGGACGGCAAGGCGCCCAAGACCACCAAGCCCGGCACGGGCCATCCCGAAAAGTAATCGCGCTGCTTCGCGACCTTCAACCGGACCCGCGAAGATGAAAGGCCCCTGTCATCAGGGGCCTTTTTGCGTCACAAGGAGAGAGCCGTCCCAGTCCACGTCCTTTTGCAAGACACTTGAGCCGGCGAAGTTGCACGCGCTGTGTCCACTTGTGACCATTCAACTGCAATTTTTGGCGTGGCGCGACCGACCGAATAGCGCCGAACGCAACGCCACCGGTTTGGTTCCAAATTCGGGAAACATTTATTTCGTTCCCGGCCGATATCAGGCGCTTGCGAACGATGTTACGGTTCCATCCATGAGCAAGATTGCAGGTCGTTCCGGGACCGGACAAAGGTTTTCTCCCGAAGTGCATTTGATGCAGGCAGCCGAAGAAGCACGGGCAGACGCTTCCGGGCTTCCACCCGGCCCTGAGCGCGATGCCCTGCTGCGGCAAGCCCGGCGGAGCGAGACTGCCGCGCATATGAACGATTGGATCAATTCTCCCGGTCTTAAGCCGCCTGAATAGACGCCCTCCGAACGCTCTCATTCCACGCCTGCAAGAGTACCTTGTCGGCTTTCGTCCGGCGGGCCCACATGCGTCTGTCCGCCGGGGTGAACGGATGGGCGCTAACCCTGCGGATCGAGGCCGTTTGCCGGCCGGCAAGCGCTAGATAAGCCTTTTCGAATGACGTTGATGGGAGTGTACGAATGGCCGGGAACACAGGCAGTGTCGCCGAACTGGTGAGCGGTAACGAGCAGACGATCCTGCCGGAATGGATCGACCTCCAGAAGAAGTCCGGCACTCTGCAAACCGGGCGCATCACCGAAAACGAGCTTCTGCAGCAGTCGCGCAATTTCCTCCATCTTCTGCGCGATGGCCTGGCCAAGGGCGGTAACGACGCCTCCAACCCGGCCTATGCGCCCGCCAAGCAATTGTTGAGTGACATTTCGCAGTCGCGCGCATCGCAGGGCTTCTCACCGAGCGAAACCGCAACCTTCGTTTTTTCGCTGAAGCAACCTCTCTTCGGTGCTCTCAATCGTAGTACGTCGTTCTCTCCTGCCCAGGTCGCCGAGCTGATCTGGTCGGTGACGGTCCTGCTGGACGCATTGGGCCTCTATACGCTCGAAGTTTTCCAGAAAACCCGCGAGGAGGTCATCGCCCGTCAACACCGCGAGATCGCCGAATTGTCGACACCGGTCGTCAAGCTTTGGGAAGGTATTCTTGCGCTCCCCCTGATCGGCACGCTCGACAGCGAGCGGACCCAGGTCGTGATGGAAAACCTGCTGCAGACCGTCGTCGACACCGAAGCGTCGATCGCGATCATCGACATCACCGGCGTGCCCACGGTGGACACCTTGACCGCCCAGCATCTTCTCAAGACCGTCGCCGCCGCAAGGCTGATGGGGGCCGACTGCATCATCAGCGGCATCCGGCCGCAGATCGCCCAGACCATGGTCCACCTCGGTGTCGAGCTGAACGTCGTCTCCAAGGCAACGCTCGCGGACGCGCTTGCGATCGCGCTCGAACGAACCGGACGTGGGGTTTTCAAATTGAAGAGGGGCGCGGCGCCGACTTACGAACACAACAAGACGCCCGCCGAAAAGGGCCAATGATCATGGATCGCATTCCAATCCTGAAATTCGGGAATGCGTTGCTTGTGACGATCCAGGTCGACATGCACGATCGCCTCGCCAGTGCGCTCGAAGAGGACTTGACCTGCAAGATCGTCGAAGTCGGCGCCAAGGGCGTGCTGATCGATATTTCGGCGCTTGAAATCGTCGACAGTTTCATCGGCCGGATGCTCGACAATATCGCCGCCGTCTCGCGCATTCTGGACGCCGACACGGTGGTCGTCGGCATGCGCCCGGCGGTGGCGATCACGCTGGTCGAACTTGGCCTGTCTCTGACCGGCGTCAAAACCGCGCTGAACGTCGAGCGCGGTATGGCTCTTATCCGGGCGCGGCTGACAACGTCGGACTCGGATGATGACGACACTGAAGAGTGAGCGGCTCGATATCCGCGCCTCGGACGATGTCGTGCGGGTTCGGCAGTTGGCCCGTACGCTGGCGCTCGAGGCCGGCTTGAGCCTGGTCGATCAGACCAAGATCATCACGGCGGCTAGCGAGCTCGCCCGCAATACGCTGGACTATGGCGGCGGCGGTTTCGTTATGGCCGAACTGGCCGAGGCGACCGGGCGGCGCGGTCTGAGGTTGACCTTCGAGGACAAGGGGCCGGGCATTGCCGATATCGAGGCGGCGCTGAAGGACGGCTTCACGTCGGGCAAAGGCATGGGACTCGGACTGGGAGGCGCCAAACGCCTCTCCAACGAATTTTCCATTCACTCCAAACCAGGCGAGGGCACGAAAGTCGTCATCGCGCGTTGGAAGTAGCCAATGATAGCTCTCCCCGTGCAGGACCAAAGTCAGGTGTCGGAGGCGCGGCGAAGGGCAACCGAGCTGGCTTCCCGTCAGGGCTTCAGCGATAGCGACGGCGGCCGGGTGGCGCTGGTGGCGACCGAATTGGCAACCAATATCCTCAAGCACGGGAATGGCGGCGAAATCCTCGTGGCTCCGTATGGGGAAGGTCAGGACGGCGGCATCGAGCTGATTGCCCTCGACAAGGGACCGGGGATGTCCAACGTCGCCACTAGTCTGACGGACGGATATTCCACCGCCGGAACCGCTGGCAAGGGGTTGGGCGCCGTCGTTCGCCAATCCCATTTCGTCGATTTCGCCTCGTGGGCCGGAAACGGGACCGCCATCCTTGCGCGTCTCAGGCCCGGCAAGCCGCCCGAAGGCTCGAACGATACCAGCCGGATCGGCGCGGTTTCCGTACCCATGCTCGGCCAGGACGTCTGCGGGGATTCCTGGAGTTATTCGGCGCGGCCGGAGGAAATCACCCTGCTGGTGGCCGACGGACTGGGCCACGGACCTGACGCTGCTGAAGCCGCCGTCGAAGCGGTGCGCCTGTTTCACCGGTTCAACGGGCATCGTGCGCCGGTGCTGCTCGAATACATTCACGGCGGGCTTCGTGCCACGCGCGGTGCCGCGGTCTCGGTTGCGCGTTTTCAGCCCGCATCCGGCAAGCTGATCTATTCCGGGGTTGGCAACATCGCCGGCGTCATTTCCGCAAATGGTGAACTGAAGCGGATGGTCTCCATGCCGGGAACCGCCGGACACAACGCCCGCAAGATACAGGCTTTCGAATATCCGTTTACGTCTGGTCTCGTCATCCTGCACTCCGATGGAATCGCCTCGAGCTGGACACTGGACCGTTATCCCAATCTCGCTGCGCGGCACCCGACCCTGATCGCCGCCATCCTTTACCGCGACCTGACACGGCATCACGACGATGCTACGGTCCTGGTAGCGAAATGGTGACAGTCATGGCCGCGAGTCCCAAAGTATGGCCAATCGTCACGGTCCCGATCGAGAATGAGGCCGATGTCGTGACGGTGCGTCAGCGCGCCCATCGCCTCGCCGAGCTGTTGGGATTTGATCGTCAGGACCAGACGCGGATTGCCACTGCCGTTTCCGAGCTGGCGAGAAACGCGTTCAGCTACGCCGGCGGCGGTCGCGCTGAATTCATTCTCGATCCGACGCCCTCTCCTCAGGTCTTCCATGTCAGGATTTCCGACAAGGGCCCGGGCATAACCGATGTCCAGTCCATCCTGGACGGGCAATATCGTTCCAAGAGCGGCATGGGACTGGGGATCATCGG
Organism: uncultured Alphaproteobacteria bacterium; assembly: GCA_963732085.1. Classification (GTDB taxonomy): domain Bacteria; phylum Pseudomonadota; class Alphaproteobacteria; order Rhizobiales; family Xanthobacteraceae; genus Bradyrhizobium. Next base: position 35,403 of record CAVSYJ010000011.1, read on the forward strand.
TGCGCGCCGCCTGATGGATCACTTCAAAATAAACTCCAAAGCCGGCAAGGGAACGACGGTCGAGATCGGCCATGATCTGCCGGGCCGTGCAGCGCCCGTCACGCGGGCCAAGCTCGCCGAGCTGGCAGCCGCTCTTCAAAAGGACCGTTCGCTGGATCCCCTCGAGGCCTTGCGGCAGCAAAATCGCGAGTTGATGCAGAGCCTGGAAGAGATCCGCCGCAAGGATGAGGAGAGCAAGCAACTGGACCGCGAGCTGAGCGACACCAACCGCGGCGTGGTCGCGCTCTATGCGGAACTGGATGAGCGCGCCGAACAGCTTCGGCAGGCCAGCGAGCTCAAGACAAAATTCCTGTCGAACATGACTCATGAGTTCCGGACGCCGCTCAATTCGGTTCTGGCGCTGTCGCGGCTTCTGCTCGACCGTATCGATGGCGACTTGACGGCGGAGCAGGAGCGGCAGGTCGGCTATATCAGGCGCTCGGCCGAGAGCCTGCTCGAACTCGTCAACGATCTTCTCGACCTTGCCAAGGTCGAGGCCGGCAAGGTCGACGTCCGGTCCACCGCCTTTACGATCAACGAGCTGTTCGGTGGCCTTCGCGGCTCGCTGAGACCGCTGCTGGCCGGCCAGGCGGTCGAGTTGATCTTCGATGTTCCGGACAAGATTCCCAAACTCTTCACCGACGAAGCGAAGGTCACGCAGATCCTGCGCAACCTGATTTCGAATGCGCTGAAATTCACCGAACAGGGCGAGGTCAGGGTCACCGCGACCTTCGATGTCGAACGGGGGCGTTTGAATTTGTCGGTTCGCGACACCGGCATCGGCATCGCGCCTGAGGATCACGGCCGGATTTTCGAGGAATTTTCGCAAGTCGAAACCAAAATCCAGAAACGCGTCAAGGGCACAGGTTTGGGCTTGCCGTTGTCAAAATCGCTTGCCGAATTGCTCGGCGGTGAATTGATCGTGGAAAGCGTTCTCGGCCAAGGTTCGGTTTTCACGTTGTCGATTCCGCACGAACGCGGCGATCCGTCGCGTGCCCAGCGCGCGGGCGAGGCTACGCGCAAGCGGGTTCTGCTCATCGATGACGACGAGACTTTCCGGTATGTGATGCGTCAGATCATCGGCAACGAGCCACGCTACGAATTCATCGAAGCGGTCGACGGCGATGTCGGCCTCAAGGCCGCGCGCGAACAAAGGCCCGATGTCATCATTCTCGACCTGCAGATGCCGACAATGGACGGGTTCACCGTCCTGCAGGAACTCGGTGCCGACAGCCGCACCAGTGTCACGCCGGTCATCGTCTCGACATCGATGAACGTCAACGCCGAATTGAAGGCGCGCCTTCCCGCCGGCACGCGCGTGATTTCCAAAAACACCATCTCCCGGGAAAATGTCTCGCTGTTTCTGCGCGACGCGACACTGGGGGCGCCGTGATCGAAACGGAAAAAACCCTCATCGTGAACGTCGACGACCAGGATGCGCCGCGTTATGTCAAGACGCGCGATCTTCAGGAAGCCGGCTTCACCGTCGTCGAGGCGAGGAACGGCGCGGAAGCGCTGCGTCTCATCGAAAGCGAGAAGCCTCCCATCGTGCTGCTGGATGTCGAGCTTCCCGACATCACCGGCTATGACGTCTGCGCCTTTATCAAGCAGAAATGGCCGGACATCATGGTCTTGATGACGTCATCCACGTTCACGACGGCGCTTCACCGGACCCGTGGTCTCAACTCCGGCGCGGATACCTATCTGGTTCAACCGGCCGAACCCATCGAGCTTGCTGCCGCCGTCAGGGCGCTGCTGCGGATTCGAAAGTCCGAAGACGACATGCGTGCGCTGAATGCGACGTTGGACCAGCGGGTAAAGGATCGTGTCGCCGATCTCGAAGCTGCCAACCGCAACTTGAAGCATGAAATGGAGCAGCGGCAACGCGCAGAAGCAGCCCTTGTCCAGTCCCAGAAGATGGAGGCGATCGGTCAATTGACCGGCGGACTGGCGCACGACTTCAACAATCTCCTGACCGCCGTCGTCGGCAATCTCGACCTCATCCGCATGCGCGCGACGGACCCTCGCATCGTTCGGCAGGCCGACCACGCCTTCAAGGCGGCCGAGCGCGGTTCCAAGCTGACGGCGCAGTTGCTGGCGTTTTCACGCACGCAGAAGCTCGCGACCGCGCCGGTCGATCTGAACGCGCTGATCGCCGGCACGAGCGAAATGGTCAATCAAACGCTGGGAGCCGAAATCACGGTTCAGACGGACCTTGCACCCGACTTGCCGCATGTGCTCGCCGATGCCAACCAACTCGAACTCGCCATCCTGAACCTGTCGATCAACGCGCGCGACGCCATGCCAAACGGCGGATACCTCACGATTTCCGCGAGGCGCGATCCGACCAACGAGGACCGCGTCGTCGTTTGTGTCGCCGACACCGGAACGGGGATGCCGCCGGAAGTCGTTGCACGCGCGTTCGACCCCTTCTTCACGACCAAGGCGCCCGGCAAGGGAACGGGTCTGGGTCTGTCGCAAGTCTATGGCATCGTCCGGCAGATCGGCGGTGACGTCAGTATTGATACCTCACCGGGAAACGGCACAAGAATCAACATCGCATTGCGTATCGCTCACGCCGATATCGAGCACGAACAGGCGCAAACATCCGATGTAACTCCCGGGACTGAAACGATTCTGGTCGTCGACGACGATCCTGATGTCCGCGAGATCATGCTGGGAGTGCTTTCAGACGTCGGCTACCACGTCCAGGAAGCGGCCAGTGGCGAAGCCGCGCTCCAAATCCTGACGCAGTATCGGCCGGATTTGCTGGTGCTCGATTTCGGGATGCCCGGCGTAAACGGCGCTGAAGTCGCCGCCGCCGCGCGGCAGCAGAATGGCGATTTGCAAATCCTGTTCGTCAGCGGCTATTCCGATACGTCGGCCATTGAAAAGGCGGTTGGAAAAATCCCGCTGCTGCACAAGCCGTTCCGCCCGGCCGAATTTGCCGCCGCGGTGCGATCCTCGCTCGACGAGCCGGTTCAGGATTAAGACGGCGCGCGCCCTGCCCGTTCGCCCAGGGCCAATTCTATTGCCTGCCGCAACTTGTCCAGCGAATAGGGCTTTTGCAAATGCTGACGATCGGAGAAATTGGCCGGCAGGTTCGAACTCGCATAACCGGTCGCAAAAAGGAACGGCAGGTTTCGCCCGTCAAGGATGCCCGCCACCGGGTCAATTCTTCCGTCACCGACGTTCACATCCAAAATCGCGATATCGAAGAGCGCCGCTTCGGCGAGAGTTTGAGCGTCCTTGATCGAACCTGCTTCGGCAACGACCCGATGGCCGAGCTCCTCGACCATATCCACCAGCATCATTCGTATCAGCGTTTCGTCTTCGACGACGAACACGGATAGCTGCTGCACCTGCGCCACGCTGCCTCCGTCCAACTGCCCGCCATCTTCCTAGGCCTCGGAACCGGCGGTAGCAAGACGTTCCTTTTCAATCCCGACTTCAGCAGCCGTTTTGAAGGTCGCCGCGGAACTTCCTGAACATCCATTCAAGAAAGTTTCTCGGCGGTTCCTGCAACGGCATCGCGCTTTCGTTTGTTTATCCCCCGAGCGAAAGGAGGAACACATGAGAAAGCTCACTTACGCACTAGCAGCGGCGGCGACGCTTGCGATCGGCGCTCCGACCATCGCCAACGCGCAGGGCTTCGGCGTCTATGTCGGCGGCGACCACGGGTATTATGGCGACCGCTATGACGGCCCGCGCGTCCACGTCTACGAGCATGACCGCGGCTGGCACCGTGGCTGGGATCGTCGCGACTTCGACGACCGCTATCGCGATGACGGCGGCGTCGTGATCCGCGAACATCGTTGGGACCGATAAAGGACCAACCGAAGAGCCCCGCCTCGAGCGGGGCTCTTTTTTTGCGCGCGCCGATCGCCTTGCGGGCGCTGCTCGCCGATGCCACACTTGACCCACGCGTTCAGAGACCGGACAAACGGTCAGCGGGACAACGGGGGAATGATGAGGCTGGCTTCTGGTCTGTTCGCCGCGCTGCTGGTCGCGATCGCGGCGCAGGCGGCCTCGGCGCAAGCCCCCTACCCGAACCGGCCGGTGAAGATCGTGGTCGGCTTCACGCCCGGCACGGCGCCAGATCTCGTGGGACGCATCCTCGCCGACCGGTTTTCGGATCTGTGGGGCGTGCCGTTCGTGGTCGAGAATATTCCCGGCGCCGGCAGCAACATCGGCACCGACCGCGTCGCCAAGGCTACGCGCAGACGGCTACACCTTGCTGATGGGCGGCAACTCGGCGCTGGTCATCAATCCGAGCCTGTATGACACGCTGCCGTACGACCCGGTGAAGGATTTCGCGCCGATCTCGCAGATCTTCATCGCGGCGAACGTGCTCGCACTTCCGCCCGACGTGCCGGTCAAAAGCGTGGCCGATGTCGTCGCGCTCGCCAAGGCGCAGCCCGGCAAGCTGACCTATGCCCATGCCGGCGTCGGCACCTCGCAGCATCTGGCCGCCGAGTTGTTCAAATACATGGCGCATGTCGATATCTTGCCGGTGGCCTATCGCGGCACCACGGCGTTGCTGCCGGATTTGCTCGCCGGCCGCATCACCATGTCGTTCGCCAATATCGTGAACGTGCTGCCGCTGGCGCGCGAGGGCAAATTGCGCGCGCTGGCCATCACCTCGAGCAAGCGTTCGGCGCTGGCGCCCGACCTGCCGACCATGGCGGAAGTCGGCTTCCCCGGCTTCGAGGCCGTGCCGTGGTTCGGCCTGCTCGCGCCAGCCGGCACGCCGAAAGATGTCATCGACAAGATATACAACGAGACCGCCAAGGCGCTGGCAACGCCGGAGGTGCGCAAGAGGTTCGACGAGCTTGGCCTCGAGCCGGTCGGCAACACGCCGGCCGAATTTGCCGCGGTCATCAAGAAAGAAACGCCCGAATGGGCGAAAGTCATCAAGGATGCCGGCATCAAGCTCGGCAATTAGCGCATGATCCGGAAAAGTGTGTAGCGGTTTTCCGAAAAGATCATGCGCAAACGAGAGTCTCAGTCAGGGGGATTTCATGGACGCCATGGAGCGGCGCGTTTTTCTCAAAGGCGCGAGCATGGGCCTGCTGGCCTTCACGGTGGGCGGCAGCGAAATCCTGATGGCGCCGGGCGAGGCGCGCGCCCGCGCGGTGCCGTTCCGCCTGCTGAGTGGCGAGGAGGCCGAGACGCTCGAAGCGCTGGGTGAGACCCTGGTGCCGGGCGCACGCGAGGCCGGCGTCGCGCATTTCATCGACCAGCAGGTTTCGGTGCCGCCCACTGAAGCGCTGCTCGAAGCCCGCATCGTCAACATCAAACCGCCCTTCGTGAATTTTTATCGCGCGGCGATTGGCGGCATCGACAGAGCGAGCACGGCGCGGAGCGGCAAACGCTTCGCCGCGCTTGCGGCCTCCGAGCAGCACGATTTCATCGATGCGCTCCGCCAGAACAAGATCGAGGGCTGGCAAGGTCCACCGGCGGCCCAGGTCTATTTCGTGCTGCGCAGCGACGCCGTCGATGTCGTCTACGGCACCATGGAGGGATACGAGAGCCTCGGCGTCCCCTATCTGCCGCACATCGCCCCGGACAAGAGGTGGTGAGATGGCGACGCAAGACAAAGTCGAAGAAAAAGTCGACGTCGTGATCGCCGGCGCCGGCGCGTCCGGCTCGACGTTCGCGGCCGTGCTCGCCAGGGCCGGCAAGAAGGTCGTGCTGATCGACAACGGGCCGGACTGGCAGCTCACCGACCTCATCTCGTCGGACATGTGGGGCCGCCGCATCAAGCCGGTCGGGCATCCCTTCATCCTCGAGGGCAAGCAGCTCGCGCCGATCGGCTATCACGGCGGCTGGGGCGTCGGCGGCGCCGCGCTGCACTGGTTTGCCAACGTGCCGCGCCTGTTGCCGAACGATTTCCGCATCAGGAGCGAGCACAACCGCGCGCACGACTGGCCGATTTCCTACGAGGACATAGCGCCGTGGTACGACAAGGTCGCGGACGACATCGGCATCTCCGGTGACGCGAAGGCGGAGGAGCTGTGGCGGCCGGCCGGCCGCGCCTACCCGATGCCGCCGATGAAGACGTTCAAGAACGGCGAGGTCTGGCTCAAGGGTTTCGCCGCCAACGACATCCGCATGGTGCCCGCGGCGGTCGCCATGAATTCGGTGGACTACAAGGGGCGGCCGGCCTGCATCTATGACGGCTGGTGCCATGTCGGCTGTCCGATCGGCGCGCTCGCCAATCCGCAGGTGACCTATCTCGGCGAAGCGCGCGCCGCGGGCGCCGAGGTCCGGGCCTGGAGCACGGTCACGCGCGTGCTGACCGATGCATCCGGCAAGAAGGCGACCGGTGTCGAATATGTCGACCGCGATGGCGACAAGCATGTCCAGCCGGCTGACGTCGTGGTGTGCGCCACATGGGCGGCGCAGAACCCGCGGCTGTTGCTCAACTCAGCCACCGACAAGCATCCGAGCGGCCTTGCGAACGCGAGCGGACTCGTCGGCAAATACATCATGACGCATTTCACGGCCGTCACCAACGCGATGTTCGATGACGACATGGACGGCGTCAAAGGCACCATCGGCGGCCAGTTCATGTCCTACGAGCGCTATGCGAAGACCGCTCACAAGGGCGCCTTCGGCTCGACCCTGCTGGTCTGCGGCAGCGCCGCCAAGGCGAGCGGCCTCACCGGCATCCACAACGCCCGGCCCGATCTGTTCGGCCCGGCGCTGGCAGACTTCATGAAGCGCGCGGTCAAGCAGTTCACGCGCTTCACGGCGGCCTGCGAGGAGCAGCCGAAGGCCGAGAACCGCGTCGAGCTCGTGAGCCAGAAGGACGAGTTCGGCATGCCGCTCGCCCGCATCGTCCATAATTACGACGACAACGAAGCGGCACTCTGGAACGCCAATTTCGACGAAGGCTTGAGGATTGCGAAAGCCGCCGGCGCCAAGGAGGTCTGGCAGCTGCGCGCCGCGATGCCGGCGATCCACCTGATGGGCGGCACCATCATGGGAAGTCACGCCGACAACTCCGTGGTCAACAGCTTTGGCCAGACCCACGAGGTGCCGAACCTTTACGTCGCGGGCCCGGGCATTTTCCCGACCTGCGGCGCGTCAAACCCGACCTACACGATTTTCGCGCTGTCGCTGCGCGGCGCGGAGAACCTGGCGGCGAATTGGGGATCGATTGCGGGGTGAGGCGATTGATGAGGCGACGTGAGTTCGTAGGGCGGGTTAGCCGGACACGGCGACGATGGCTCCGCGCGTTGCGACATGAGGCGTAACCCGCCAGATGCGTCGGCGGATTACGCTTTGCTAATCCGCCCTACGGGATTGGCAGCGCGGTCAGGCTGCTCCAGCCTTGTCGGATTGTCCGCGTCCCTCGCGGCGCAACCGTCTCCGCTTGTAGGCGTCGATTGCGGTGTTCGCGATCAGGATGCGGCGGCGCTCGCCGGTGCGGATCATGGCGTGGATGATGTCGAGCAGCTCGCCGGCCGTACCTTCCGCCTCGCCGAGTTCGCCCGTCGCCTCGAGATACTCCCAGGCGATCATGAAGGCGTTCTCGACCAGATGTGAAACCTTCTCCATGGCGAGCCAACGCCGCCACGGAGGGAGTTGTTCCCCCGGCCTTTCATCCCCGCCCGCATTTCTGCTAGGACATCTCCCCGGGACGTGGCAAGTCCCGCAGAAACGTCAACAGAGACCAACGGGAGCAAGGCAGACATGTTTTCGCACGTGATGATCGGGACCAACGACCTCGACAAGGCCAAGACGTTCTATGACGCGCTGCTTGCGACCCTCGGGACCAAGCCGGGTGCTGTCGACCGCCACCGCATCTTCTGGCGCAACAAGGGCGGCACCTTCTCGGTGACCAAGCCGATCGACGGCAAGGATGCGAGCTGCGCCAATGGCGGCACCATCGGCTTCGTCGCCGAATCGACCGAACAGGTCGACGCCTTCCACAAGGCCGGGCTCGCCAATGGCGGAAAGACTTGCGAAGATCCGCCGGGATTGCGCGAAGGCGCGGGCATGAAGCTCTACATCGCCTATCTGCGCGATCCCTGCGGCAACAAGATCTGCGCCGTGCACCGGATGGCGTCCTGAAGAAACGATTGGTAGCCCGCATGAGCGTAGCGATATGCGGGAAAGGGAGACCCGGATGTCGCTTCGCTCATCCGGGCTACCTTGCGCTCGCGCTCACCCTTGCGCTGCCGGCTCCGGCCGCGCTTGCGCAGGGGATCGCGCCCGACACGGTCGAGGCGCATCTTGCCGCCGGCAAGCGTGTGGTCGGCGGACGCGACGGCACCCCCGAGTTCTACGGCCTCGTCACCGCGCTCTGCGTCGCGCCCCAGCGCGGCGCGCCGCGGCCGGATGCGCCGGCCCCTCGCGAGGAGCCTGACCGAAAGATCGGCTATCTCGAACCGAAGAAGGCGTTCGACGACGTCTACTGGCTCGGGACGCGCGGCGAGTCGGCGTGGCTGCTCACCTCGGACGACGGCTACATCCTCTACGACACGGCGAGGGTCTGGGACGCCGAGGATGTGCTGGTCGGCGGCATGCAAAAGCTCGGCCTCGATCCGGGACGCGTCAAATACGTCATCGTCTCGCACGGCCATCTCGGCGAATCCGGCGGCGCTTACCTGTTTCAATCGCGTTACGGCGCGCGCATCGTCACCGCCGACTGGGACCTGATCGAAGGCTCGCTCTACGGCTATCCGACCGGAAAGCCGAAGCGCGACATCGTCGCGACCGACGGCATGAAAATCACCGTCGGCGGCCGAACCGTGACGCTCTATCTGACGCCCGGCCACACATCCGGCACGATCTCCGGCGTGTTCGAGGTGCACGATCGCGGCAAGCCGCTCACCGTGTTCTATTCTGGAGGTACCGAGTTCAACTTTCCGAACGACGTCGAGCATTTCGACCAGTATCTCGCCTCGGTGCGAAGGCAGGCTCAGCTTGCGAGGGACGCCGGCGCGACAATCATCATCAACAACCAGTCGCAGTTCAACGGCGCCGCCGACAAGTTGCGCATGCTCGCCGACCGCAGGGATGGCGAACGCCACCCTCTCGATGTCGGTGCAGACGCGGTCGCGCGCTATTTCGCGATCGAGGACCAATGCGCCCAGGCGCAGCGGCTGAAGGTGATGGGTGAGGAGAAAGAAGTCTCGTCATGCCCGGCCCGAGTGAGCTTGCGCAGACTGCGTAAACTTGGCTGCGGTGCCGGGCATCCACGTCTTGGTGCCGATTCAAGAAAGTCGCGGATGGCCGGGTCAAGCCCGGCCATGACGATCGGATAGCTTTGCGACTTCACCGCGCCGCCTTCCACCGCTCCGCAGCACCAATCGCCGCCGACCACAGCTCGTCCACCGGCTGGCCGCGATGGAGCGCCTTGCCGATCTCGCAGATCGCCATGAAGGCGCCGGCGCGCGCCTCCTCGACTTCGAGTGATGCTGGACCGCCGCCTTGAACGAGACCGATGAGGCCGTTGAGCATCGGTAGCGCCGCCTGCCGCGGCGCCTCCTCGGCCGCCTTCAGCGTGTCGAGGACTTGTGCAGCGGTCTCGGCGTCAGTCATGGAAATAAGGTAGCCCGCATGAGCGAAGCGACATGCGGGGAAGCAACCCGGGTGTCGCTTCGCTCACCCGGGCTACAGTTGGTCGTCACTCGGCCGCGCGCTGCACCTGCGCGTCGAGCGCTGCGGACACTCGCGGCGGCGACAGCGGCAGATCGTAGAAGCGGATGCCGAGCGCATTGTGCACGGCGTTGGCGACCGCGGCCATCACAGGCACCAGCGGCACCTCGCCGACGCCCTTGACGCCCTGCGGATGCTTCGGGTTCGGCACCTCGACCAGCGCGCAATCGATCATCGGCATGTCGGAGCAAACCGGCATGCGGTAATCCAGGAAGCCGGGATTATCGACCTTGCCGTCCTTGTTGTAGATGTACTCCTCGTTGAGCGCCCAGCCGATGCCCTGCACCGCCCCGCCCTGCAGCTGGCCCTCGACATAGCCGGGGTGGATGGCCTTGCCGACATCCTGGATGGTCGTATAGCGGATCACGCGAACGATCCCGAGATCGATGTCGACCTCGACATCGCAGATATTCGTGCCGAAACCGCCTTCGGCGCCGACGGTATTGAGCTGCACGCTGGCGCCGATCGGCCCGCCCTGTGACGGCGCCTTCTCGGCAAGCTCCTTCAACGTCAGCGGCTCGAACTGACCGGCGTTCGGGCTGACCGGATGCGCGGCGCCGTTCTCCCACTTCACCGCCTCGGGGTCGATGTCCCAGATCTTGGCCGCGCGCTGGCGCAACGTGTTGATGATCGTCTCGGTCGACTGCGTCACCACGATCGAGGAGGCGAACAGCACGCGGCTGCCGCCGGTGAGGTTCGAGAAGCCGACCGTCTGGGTGTCGCCGATGATGACGGAGACACGGTTGTAATCGATGCCGAGCAATTCGGCGCAGATGTTGGCGATCGCCGCGCGGGAGCCGCCGACGTCGGGATGGCCGGTCGTGACCACGACGTTGCCGTCCTCGGTGATGTTGACCGTCGCCGAGGATTCGCCACCGGCGTTGAACCAGTAGCCGGACGCCACGCCCCTGCCCTGGAACTTCTTCAGCGGCGCCTTGTAATGCGGGTGGTTCTTCGCGACTTCCAGCGTCTCGATATAGCCGATGCGCGGATAGACCGGGCCGTGCGCGGCCTTGGTGCCCTCTTTCGCGGCGTTCTTCAGCCGGAAATCGAGCGGATCCATCTTCAGCGCGCTGGCGAGTTCGTCCATCACGCATTCGACCGCGAACGCGCCGATCGGCGCACCCGGCGCGCGGTAGGCCGCGACCTTGGAGCGGTTGGACACGACGTCAAAACCTTCCGACAGCACGTGCGGAATGTCATACGGCGCGAAGCTGCAGCCGACCGCGCCGCGGATCGGCGAACCCGGCAACGCGCCGGCCTGCAGATAGAAGATGCCGTGGCCGGCAACGACCTTGCCGTCTTTGGTGGCGCCGATCTTCACCGTGCATTTCGACCCCGACGTCGGGCCGGTCGCGCGCATCACCTCCTCGCGGGTCATCACCATCTTGACCGGGCGGCCGGATTTCTTGGCGAGAATCGTCGCGAGCGGCTCGAGATAGACGATGGTCTTGCCGCCAAAGCCGCCGCCGATCTCGGCGGGGATGGCGCGGATGTCGCTCTGCGGGATGCCGGCGAGATAAGCCGTCATCGCGCGCACCATGAACTGGCCCTGGCTGGAGCTCCAGATCGTGGTCTTGCCGTCGGCGCGAAACCGAAACCAGGCACGCATGCGGCTCGATATAACCCTGATGCACCGGGCGCGTCGTGAAGGTGCGCTCGATCACCACCTCGGCGTTCTTGAAGCCTTCGGCGACATCGCCCTTCTTGACCTCGAGCTTGCCGGTGATGTTCGAGGGCTTGCCCTCGAACTTGTTGAACTCGTGCAGGATCGGTGCGTCGGGCTTGAGCGCATCGTCGATCTCGATTGCCCACGGCAACACTTCGTAGTCGACCTCGATCAGCTTGCAGGCTTCGGCGGCGATCGCCTCCGTGGTCGCGGCGACGGCGGCGACGGGATGGCCGGGAAACAGCGCCTTCTCGCGCGCCATCACATTGCGGCACATCCAGCGCATGTCCTGGATGCCGAGCATCACCGCGCCCTTCTCGATCGGGAAGTCGACGATGTCGCGCGAGGTGACGACCGCCTTGACGCCGGGCAGCGCCTCGGCCTTTTTGGTGTTGATCGACTTGATGCGCGCGTGCGGATGCGGGCTGCGCAGGACCTTGCCCCAGATCATGCCGGGCATGCTGGTGTCGGCGGCGAACTGCGCGCGGCCGGTGACCTTGTCCATGCCGTCAGGGCGAATGGTGCGCTGGCCGATCCACTTGTTGTTGGTGACAACGTTCATTGTGCAGTCTCCCGCATTTCGGCGGCGGCATCCTGCACCGCGCGCACGATCTTGTCATAGCCGGTGCACCGGCAGAGATTGCCGGCGAGCCAGAAGCGAATTTCTTCCTCGGTCGGATCAGGATTCTTCTTCAAGAGCGCCTCGGAGGCGACCAGCATGCCCGAGGTGCAGATGCCGCACTGAAGTGCTGCGTGCTCCAGAAATTTCTGCTGCAGCGGATGCAGCGTCTCGCCATGCGCCATGCCTTCGATGGTGCCGATCTGGTGACCCTCGGCTTCCACCGCGAGCATCAGGCAGGAGCAGATCAGACAGCCATCGACCGTGATCGAGCAGGCGCCGCAGTCGCCGGAGGCGCAGCCTTCCTTCGAGCCGGTCAGCCCGAGCGAGTTGCGCAGCGCGTCGAGCATGGTCTCATACGGCTCGCAGAGAAACTCCATCGGCTCGCCATTGATGGTGGTGGTGACGTGAACCTTCGCCATGATTTCATTTCCTCCCGCGCGCTTGGCGGCAATCGCGACCGTACGCTTCAGGAGAACGCCGGCAGTCTTGACACGATAAACGATGGTGCCGCGCTTGTCGTCGATCGGACGGCAGGCGGCGCGGCAGGCTTCCGCCGCTTTCTCGAGCGCGGCGTCATCGAGCCTGGAGCCGATCAGCGCCTGCGCGGCGCCTTCGACCAGGAGAGCGGTCGGCGCGACGGCGCCGAGACCGACGCGGGCGGCGGTGCAGACGCCGTCTTTCAGGGTGAGGCTGACGCCGAGGCCGACCACCGCGATGTCCATCTCGGTGCGCGGGATCATGCGCAGATAAGCATCGCTCGATCCTGATGGACGCGGCGGCAAGGTGAAGCTGACGAGAATTTCGCCCGGCGTGAGGTTGGTGCGGCCGGGACCGACCGGAAATTTCTCCACCGGCAGTTCGCGGCGGCCTTTCGGGCCTTGAATCGTCACGATCGCGCCGGATGCGATCAGCGCGGGCACGCTGTCGCCGGCGGGCGAGCCGTTGCAGAGATTGCCGCCGGCGGACGCGCTGCCCTGCACCTGCTTGGAGCCGATCAGGTTGATGGCTTCGAGCACGCCGGGCCAGACCTCGCCGAATTTCGGATGCTCGGCCAGCGCCATGCCGGACGCGGCGGCGCCGATGCGAAAACCGCCATCGGCGGTCTGCTCGATCGCGCTCATCTCGGCGATTTTCTTGATGTCGACGATCAGGCCCGGCCGGACCGCGCCCGAGCGCATTTGCACCAACAGATCGGTGCCTCCGGCCAGGATGCGCGCCGCACTGCCTGCGGCCGCAAACGCGCCAATCGCTTCATCAAGCGTTTGCGGCGCCACATATCGGATATCGGTCATGCTGACTTCGCGTCTCCCCTTCGCGTTTTTCGCGTCCCCAAAAAGGGTGGATTTTGCCTGTTTCTGGCTTGGCGGAGGGGTAGCCTACACAAGCCGGAGCGATAGGAACAGCCTCCGCCGACTGGTCAATTTGGCCGTCTCCTATGCGCCGATGGTGCTTGTAGGCACTTTGTAGGGTGGGCAAAGCGCAAGCGTGCCCACCATTCCGGGCGTGCTCGCGAAGGTGGGCACGGCGCTGCGCGCCTTTGCCCACCCTACGGCTTCAGCCGCTTCTTCAACGCCGCCACAAACCGGTCCACATCCGCCTCGTCATTATAGACATGCGGCGAGATGCGCATGCGCCCCAACCGCGGGGCGACATAGATACCGTCGGATGCCAGGCCCTCGATCAGCCCGGCCGGCATGCCACCCTGGAAGGCAAGGCTGAGAATATGCGGCGCGCGGAACTTTTTGTCCGGCACGGTCACGCCGTTGTCACGAACGCCGGCGGCGATTCGTTCGGTCAGAGCAGACAAGCGCTGCACGATCGCAGGCGCGCCCCACTCCGCCATCATCTCCATGCCGATCGCGGCCATCTCCATGCCGATGAAATGGTCGCGCTCGCCCATGTCGAAGCGCCGCGCGTCCGGCAGATAGCGCAGATCGGCGAAATAGACGTTGTTCTCGGCGTTGACATTGCGCCGGCCGGGCGCGGTCTGCTCCAGCGGAGAACCGTCCTGATGACGCCTGGCGATATAAAGAAAGGCGCGGCCATAGGGACCGAGCACCCATTTATAGGTCGGAAAGATCACGAAATCAGGATCGAGCCGCTTCACGTCGAGATCGAGCACGCCGGCGTGATGCGTGGCGTCGATCAGGAATTTTGCACCGCGCTTGCGCAAGGCGTCGCCGACCTTGTCGATGTCGATCAACCCGCCGTCCGACCAGTGCACCGACGAGATCGAGGCAAGCGCAACGGGCGCGCCGGGCTTCTCGATCCCGGCCAGCACCGCCGAGGTCCAGTCGCCATCGTCAGGCTGACGCACTGTCTCCACAGTGAAACCTTGCGCGTCGGCACGGCCCTGCCACTCCAGCACCGGCGAGGAGTGATCGTTCTCCAGCACGATCACGCGGCTGCCGCGCGGAATGGTCAAAAGCTTGGCGGCGGTCGCCACGCCATAGCCGACGGAAGAGATCAGCGCGACGTCGCCGGCGTCGGCATTGATCAATCGCGCCGCGGCCTGGCGCGTGCGTTCGTGAATTTCGTTGGCGAAGCTCGCCGGAAGCTTCCACGGCTGCCCCTTGCGCGCGACGGCGGCGCGCGCGGCCTCCTGCGTTTTCAGCGGCAGCGGACTGTAAGACGCTGCGTTGAGATAGCAGACGTCACCGGGAATATCGAACAGCGCGCGTTGGGAAGGCAGCATGGCGTTGGTCATGTCGATGCTGGCATTACGTGAAACGTGAAGCATAAGTAGCCGACGACACGCGATCGGAACAGCCCGTCGCAAAAGAAAAGGCCGCCTCCCGACAGGAGGCGGCCCCTTTTGCGTGATCGGTGGTTTACGAACCGTTGACCCTGCGTCCGGCCTTCGGCGCCTCGTCCTTCAGCTTCTCCAGGGCGTCAGGCATCATCCGGCCGAACATCGAGCTCAACATCGCCGTCGGGATCAGGCCCGCATTGTTGGACTCCTGACCCTGCCCTCCCGACATCAGGAACTGCGGCACCAGCGGCTGATTGATCTTGGTCAGAGCTTCCGCGAACTTCGCAAAATTCTGCTCGGCGAGCCGGAACTCGGGTCCGCCATAGGCATCGACCGACAGCTTGGTCGCCTGCGCGTTGGCGGCACCGACCGCGAGCACCCGATCGGCCTCGCCCTGGCCTTCGAGCCGCGACTGCTCGCCGACGGCCGCCGCCGTCACCTTGCGCGTCTCGGCATCCTTTTGCGCACGCGCCAGCGCGGCCGCACCTTCGTTCTCGTTGACCTTGACCTGGATCAGCGACTGCGTCAGCGCCGACTGCGCCGCCGCCGTCGCCTTGGCCTCGTTGAGCGCGCGCTCCTGGATCGCGGCCTTCTCCTGCTCCTGGTAGGTCTCGACCTGCTCGCGCGCGATCTGGCGCGAACGCAGCTGGATCAGGATGTTCTCGATGGTGTGGTCGCCGGCCGCCGCGCGCGGCGTGCCGATCAGCACTTCCTGCAGGTCGAGCGAATAGGCCGCGAACTTCGCCTTCATCTCGGCGGCCGATTCCTCCTGGATCGCGGCGCGGTTCTGCAGGAGCTCGATCAAGGTCATCTTCTGTGCGATGTTTTTGAAAAACGCGCTGACCATCGGGTCGAGCGTCTGCTCGACCAGCTTCTGTACGTCGCCGAAGCGCTGGATGATCATCGGCGCCTTCTTGTAGTCGATATGCATCACCACCGAGAGCGGCAGCGTCGGCTCGAACGCGTCCTTGGTGATCAACGATATCTCCGACAGGTTCTCGTCGAGCTTCATCGCACCGACCTCGCCGCGCACCCATTTCAGGATGAAGTTGACGGTCGGGATGATCTCGATCTTGCCGGCATAGGTGTTGAACGCGTACTTGCCCGGCAGCAGCGGGTCTTTCCAGACGCCGCGGCTGCCGTTGAGCACGAGTTCGCCGTGGCGATACTGCTCGCCCGAGAGGTCGTCGGTCCGCGGCCCCGTATAGAAGATGACGACGCCGACATTGCCGACCGGAATGATCGTCTTCGGCACCGCCTCGACGGTGGCGAACAGGCGGTTGATGTACCAGGTGCCCTCGACGACGACCTGCAGCTGGCGGCCGCGATAGCCGCCAGCCCTCAGGAAGTTCTCGGGCTCCTGGAAATTGTTGTGAAAGGTCGCCTCGTCGGCGAGGTCGGTGCCGACCTCCGGCGCGATGATCTCGCCCGGCGGCAGCGACGGGCCGTCATGCACGGTGACGATGCCGACGAGATCATGCTCGGTCGCGAGCACGAAGGGCGAGAAGCCCCAGCGCTCGGAGATCGTGAGCTGCATACCTTCCAGCACTCCGCGTTCGCGTTCGCTGAGCGCGTGGCCGTAGACGCGCTCGTCGGTGATGATGGCGAACTGCGTCGTGTTGATCGCGTAAGTGCCTTCGCGCAGGATTTTGCGCTGCGGGCCCTTCTGGCCGCCGCCCAGCAGAAAGCGGCGCGCGTCCTGGAAATCCGACTTGTCGTCGGTGTCGTTGGCGCCGAGCACCTGCGAAGCGCCGAGCGGCGCGCCGTCACGCGCGAACACATAGGCGATCTTGCCCTGCCCGACCGTGACCAGATCCGATTTGTGGATCCGGTACATGAACGGGAAGAACACGTGCAGGCCGCCGCGCAGCACTTCGGGCTCGTAGCCGGCCTCGCCGTTCAGCGCGATGAAGCCGCCGTCGATCGAGCCTTTCGCCGACCAAAGTTTCTCGACGATGCCGACCTGATTGTTCGGGATGTAGCGGAACACGTTCGATAGTCGCAGCAGGATCACAAACGCGACCAGTGCTGCGATCCAAATGGCCGGCTGCAGATAGCCTGAACCATTAAGAAAACCGAGGAAGTCCATAGTTCATCTCCACAATTCGCAACTGGGCGGTTTGGGAGCCAAACCTGCACCCAAGAATTGCGGTCCGGACATGTGAGAGGGAGGCGACGTGTGGGCAAGGCGCGACGGTCATCCGGCGCGGCGATCTTTTTCGGATGGACCTGTTAACAACCGACTTGTTTGCAGCGGCGGGCTACCTAGCGCGTGCTGTTACATTGTAACAATGCGCGCGGCATTGCAGGGGAACACATTGCGCAATCGCTGGGTCATTCTCGCCATTCTCTTCACGGTGCGGCTTGCAATGCCGTTCCAGTTCCAGAGCGTCGCCGCGGTCGCGCCGTTCCTGAGTTCGGCGTTCAATGTCAACATCGCCGACATCGGCCTCTTGATCGGGTTCTACTTCACACCCGGCATTGCGCTTGCGCTGCCGGGCGGCGCGATCGGCCAAAGATTCGGCGACAAGGCCACCGTGCTCGGCGCACTCGCGCTGATGCTGATCGGCAGCCTCGCGATGGCGTTCGGCGAAACCTGGCACTGGCAAATCGCCGGACGGCTCGTCAGCGGCGCCGGCGGCGTGCTGCTCACCGTGCAACTCACCAAAATGGTCACCGACTGGTTCGCGGGAAAAGAGATCGCGACCGCGATGGGCGCGTTCGTCAATTCATGGCCAGCCGGCGTCGCGCTGTCGCTGGTGATACTGCCGATGATCGGCACCGGTTATGGCCTGCGGGCCGTTTTCCTGTTCGTCTCTGCATTGATCGTGCTCGGAGCATTGCTTGCGCTCGCCTACCGGACGCCGCCGCAGGTTTCAGTTGCTGGAACATCCAGCGTCCGCCTCGATCGGAGCGCGATTGCGGCGTTGAGCGTGGCCGGGCTGATCTGGGGACTGTTCAACGCAGCTTTCGCCATCGTCTTCAGTTTCGGTCCGACCATGCTGGTCGAGCGCGGCTGGACAATCGCGCAAGCAGGCTCTGCGATCTCGATCGTGCTGTGGATCGCCGTATTCTCGGTGCCGCTCGGCGGTTATCTCGCCGACCGCTTCAAGCGGCCGCAGACCATGCTGGTCGCCGGCTGCATCCTGTTTGCGGTCTTGATGCTGGTGTTCGCGCATTCCGGCGACGTCATCGCAACCCTCGTCGTGCTCGGCATCGTCAGCGGGCAACCGGCCGGCCCGACCATGAGCCTGCCGGCCCGCGTGCTGGAGCCGGCCACGCGCGGGCTCGGCATGGGACTGTTCTACACGCTCTATTATGCCGCCATGATGGTGGGGCCGATGATCGCGGGCAGCGCCGCCAAATGGAGCGGCAGCGCTGCCGCAGCCTTCGACGTCGGCGCGGCGATGCTGGTGGTGTGCCCGCCGCTGCTGTGGGTGTTCAACAGGATTGCGGCCCCGGCTGCTCCACCCCCGCCTCGCATGATTGCGCGCCCTCGCCGCACCTCCCGGTAACTCACCGTTAACCCTGTCGGTCGTAGGGTTTTCCCACACCTTTGGGTGCGGGTTGGGTGCAAGATGGCGTTGCCGTATAAAAAGTCTGTCCTGCCGGCCGCCGAAGAGCGCCGGCGCTTCCAGCGGGTCAAGGTGCATCTGCTGGGCCGCTACATGCTGCCCGACCGCCGCGAGTTTCCCTGCCAGATCATCAATATGTCGCCGGGCGGCCTCGCCCTGCTCGCGCCCGGCATCGGCAATGTCGGCGACCGCGTGATCGCCTATCTCGACCACATCGGCCGGGTCGAGGGCCGCATCACCCGCATCATCGACAACGGCTTTGCCATGACGGTCGGCGCCACCGCGCGCAAGCGCGACAAGCTCGCCGCCCAGCTGACCTGGCTCGCCAACCGCGACATCCTCAACCTGCCGGAAGACCGCCGCCACGACCGCATCGTGCCGCGCAACCCGATCGCGATGCTCACGCTCGAGGACGGCACCAAGATGACCTGCCGCATCATCGACCTCTCGAACTCGGGCGCGGCGATCGCCGCCGAACACCGCCCGCCGCTGAAGTCGCTGGTCATGCTCGGCAAGGTGCAGGCGCGCGTGGTGCGCAATCTCGAGGAAGGTTTTGCCCTCGAGTTCGTCCACGAGCAGCTCAACGAGACGCTCGAGGAAGCGGTAACCGCGCGTTAACGGACGCCGGTCCCGAACGCCTGTTCGCACTTTCCCGCCGGCACACCTGCCCCCGCGTTTTCTGGCCGTTCGACGCCAGCGTTAGCGCACAGTAAAGCGGAGAACTCCGTTCGCGGCCGATTTTTCCGTCAAATCGACGCGGCCGGCGCCAAAGGCGCACGATTTCGCCTGCCAATTCGCGGTTAACACGGGCTGCCCAAGCGGGCACAAGTCTCGCTGCGGCGGCACAAAAGCTCTTAATCGATAAAATTTGAATCAATTGCAGTCATCTCGAATTTGAATCGAATGCGACTCAAGCTTTCATCGAATTCGCTGCGAGTTTGAATTTCATTCGCCTCAAATCGGCTTGTTCCGCTTAGCGGCGGCGCAAATCCTTTGTGCGAAACGTGGTCCCAAGAACAAAAAAACGGGGGCCACAATGTTCAAACAGGGACAGGGGCTGGCGGTCATCGCCATCCTCTTGGGGATGTACGTTCAGCCGGCGTCTGCCGGCGACGAGCGAGTGCTTTATGCGAGCCTCGGCGACACCACGCGTGCGCCGATCGGCTGGATCGAATTCTGCGCCGACTATCCCGGCGAATGCCGGGGCGGCGCGAGCCAACCACGCGACATCGTGATGTCGCAAACGGCCTGGCGCGACCTCACCAAGGTCAACCGCTGGGTCAACGAAACCGTCAAGCCGATGACCGACATGGATCATTGGGGCGTGATCGAGAAGTGGTCGCTGCCGACCGACGGCTACGGCGATTGCGAGGACTATGTGCTGTTGAAGCGCAAGATGCTGATCGACGCAGGATGGCCGCGCGAGGCGCTGCTGATCACCGTCGTGCGCGACAAGAAGGGCGAGGGTCATGCCGTGCTGACGGTGAAGACCGACAAGGGCGAGTTCATTCTCGACAACCAGAATGAAAACGTCGTGCCCTGGACCGAGACTGGCTACCGCTTCGTCAAGCGGCAGTCGCAGGGCGACCAGAATGTATGGGTTTCGCTCGGCGACAATCGCCCGGCTGTTGCGACGGCCAGCGCAAGAGATCGTTGAGACAACAATTCAGGAGTTACGCGACCCGGTCACATCCCCACCCCTCCCCGTCCCGGACCGGATCGCGCGCGGCCAGCTCTCCCCCAAGAGCTGGCCGCAACTTTTTTGCCTGCCCCGGAAAGACGCGAAGTACCCTAAATACCAGGGGACTTCAGCCAATCACTTGAGGCGGGCTCCCGACGTTCGAAGACGGAACGATGCGGCACACAACGCAGCGACACGGGGAAAATCCGGGGAATTTGTTCTGCGGCCGTTCGCGGCTCCGCTTCCCGCTAGATCCGCGGAATCATGGGGAATGCCGATCAGGTTGATTAGGCACGAAGCGTCCCGAAGTGCAGAAGCGGGCCGTGTCACATCATGTTCGCGACCCACAGCCCAGCGACCGCGCCAATCCCGCTCCATAGCACGCCGGCGTAAGACAACATCTCCCCGCCCCAAAGGGAAGGGACAAAGCCGCCTATCGTCGAACCGATGAATATTGCAATCCAAATTCGGGACTTCATAGCACCACCCCTCTTATGGACGCTCAACCTATACCAAGATTGCCCGCCGCTGTCCTCCCTATCACACGCGTGACACTGTCCGCTTCTGTCCGCATACCGGACTCAACTCGCACATCGCGCCAGGTCCGAAAAGTGCCAAGAACGGAAGTAGCCAAGGTCTTACTTGATGGTCCCCATCTCGCGAATGGCGTATCCTGCGGCATTACAAAATCCGCCGTCGTTTTCTAAAACGGGAGGGGAGCATGCGCTATTTGGTGCTGCTGATCGGTTTCGCCGCGTTTTTGACGCTCGCAGGTCCGGTCCCGGTATCGCGGGCCGTCGCCGATGATCCAGATACCTGCGCTCACGGGAGCGGCGATGCTGCAATTGTAGCCTGCACTCAGGCGATCAATTCAGGCCGCTGGCACGACTCTGACCTTGCCTGGGCCTACAACGACCGAGGCAACAGGTATCGCCAGAAGGGCGACAACGACCGTGCCATCGCCGACCTAAATCAGGCCATCGCGCTCGATCCGAAATATGCCATGGCCTACAACAACCGCGGCGTCGCGTATGGCGTCAAGGGCGACTACGACCGCGCCATCGCCGACTTAAATCAAGCCATTGCGCTCGATCCGAAATTTGCCAAGGCCTACAACAACCGCGGCCTCGCGTATGCCGGCAAGGGCGACAACGACCGCGCCATCGCCGATGAAGATCAGGCCATTGCGCTCGATCCGAAATATGCCATCGCCTACTACAACCGCGGCTTCGCTTGGGAGAAAAAGAATGATCTGCAAAAAGCTTTGACAGATTTCAAGAAATTCACCGAGCTCGATCCTGCTGATCCTGACGGCCCGGCGTCGATAGCCCGCGTAACGAAAGTGTTGGGGCAATAATCGTCCTCTCGGACCAATTCGTACCGGCCCGTTTATGCCTGCTTCGCCCAGAAAGCGGACCTGGTCAAAAGCAGTCCTCCCGGTCCAGAAGTGCGACTTCCGTTTTACCCCGGCACCCCATGAGCGGACATCCGGATGATCAGGGCAGGCCAAAGCAGTAGCGCTTCACTGCGAAAGCACCGACAATCCGTTCCGTCGAACAGCGAGAACGGAGAAGCGCGCATGGCGGCTGACATCAATATCTATAACCCGGAAGAGCTCGGCCCCCCGATGGGGCAATACACCCATGTGACACGGGTGAAAGCCAGCGAGTTCCTGTTCATCGCCGGAATGCTGTCGGGCGATTCAAAAGGAAACATCATCGGCGCCGGTGACTTCGACCGGCAAACGACGCAGGTGTTCAGGAATATCGAGGCCGCGCTGACATCGGCCGGCGCCGGCTGGGGCAATGTCGTGCAGTTCACGACCTATCTCGTGCATTCCCAGGACATCCCGAAATTCATGGAATTTCGCTTGCGTGAATTCCCGAAGATGTTTCCTGGCGGGAAATACCCGCCGAACACCCTGCTGATGGTCGACCGGCTGGTGCAGGAGCCGTTCCTTGTCGAGGTGCAGACCATCGCGGCGATCTGACCAGGACCTCAAGCGGCTCGACAATCCCGGTCCGCGCTGTATACCCCGGCGCTAGTGCCGCCGATCTGAAGTCCTTACATCGCGTGCCGCAAATTTGTCCTAGGGACTTCAGATCGAAAAGCGGCACTAAAATCGTGAGTTTGCTAGTGCCCATAACTTTCCGAAGTTCGTGAAAGTATGTGCCGCGATAGATCACGAACTTCGGAAAGTGGGCACTAGTAGGGTCAGAGGAAGGCATGTTCTACGACGAGACGCTCCGTCAGCTCATCGACGCGGGCAGGATTTCGACCAGCGACGGGGTTCTGGTGGTCTGCGGCGGGTCTTACGATGCCGACGTGCTGAAAGGGCTCGGATTCAAATCCGTCACCCTCTCCAATCTCGACGGCTCCTATGCCGGCCACGACGCCGACTATGTCTGGGAGCGGCAAGACACCGAGAACCTCAGCTACGGCGACGGTCAGTTCGACGTGGTCATGGTCCATGCCGGCCTGCATCACTGCGCCTCCCCGCATCGCGCGCTGCTCGAAATGTACCGTGTCGCGCGCAAGGCTGTCGTCGTGTTCGAAGCACGCGACAGCCTGCTGATGCGAAGCGCGGTCGCACTCGGCTTCACCAACGAGTTCGAGCTCGAGGCCGTCAGCGGCGAAGGCTATGAAAGCGGCGGCCTCAACAACGGGCCAATTCCGAATTTGAATTTCCGCTGGATCGAGCGCGAGGTGATCAAGACCATCCGCGCGGCCGATCCGGCCCATGTCGAGCAGATCGAGTTCTTCTACGGGTTGCGGCTGCCGACCTTGCGTTTCGAGCATGTCAACGCGCCGGCGAGGCGGATCGCGTTGAAGCTGATGGCGCCGGCGGTCAAGGCGTTCGCAAAACTGTTTCCGAAGCAGGGCAATCAATTCGGCTTCGCGATCAGCAAGACCGGCCGCCTGCGCGACTGGCTCGAGGAAAAGGATGGCAAGGTCCGCCTGTCGGCCGAAAAAGCGGAGCAGCGCGGGCAACGGTACGGTTAGCCGGAGCGCTGCGTGCGAAACACCGAAATCCTGCTTTTTTGGCGTCAAAACCCGACCGAACAGCCGATTTTGCAGCCAGAGCCGGAGTTTGCCGGGCTTGTTAGTGGAGCGGATTTGACGTTCGCTACCCTGATGGCCGCGATCTCGCGAAGCGAACGTCAAATCCAAAGCTCCACTAAAATCAATATTTTGCCAGTGGTCCTTTGATTCCAACATTCGCGAAAGTGCCAGCTGCAACGGGGCGCGAATGTTGGAATCGGACCACTGGCCTCGCTTTTGTCCGATTTGTTGCTAAAAGCTTGAGCCTTGCGCCGGCTGATTTGCGGCGCGGCCAAGCGTCTCGTTGCGTTCGTTCTTTGTGATCGACCTGCCCGAAAGGGCGCGAAGACAACTTTCCTTATGCCTTTTAGGGATCTCATGACCCCCATCGCTCGCGCAGCCAAACCCATTGCCATCGTCCGTGCCGGCACGCAGCCGATTGTGCTGGCGGCGGCACTCCTGCTCATCGTGCTTGCAGGCGTTGCCTCGATTGCGCTGTGGCGCGCCTATACCGGGCATGCTCCCGAACTCGACCGCGTGGTCGCCGCGCGCGTGCTGCAGGCGCGCACCGCGCAGGCCTCCGAGCAACTGGTCGAAAAAACCAAGGGACTGGAAGCAACCCAGCAGGAATCCATCGACCAGCTCCAGGTCGTGCAGGACCAGCTGTCGACGGTGCGCCGCCTGCTGGCCTCGCAGCAGTCCGACACCAAGCGGCTGTCGGAGCAGGTCTCGACCCTGACGGAAGCGATCGACGGCTTGCGGCAGTCTTTCGCCAGCGCCCCATCGTCGGAGCCCGCGGCGGCGCCATCGCGCAAGCGCGCGGGCCGCGCGCGGGCGAGCGTGATCATCAAGGTCAAGCGCGCGAAGTCGCACGGCTAGGTCACGGCCGGCGCGCGGCTGCTAAGCAGCCTGACCGACGTAAAGCAGCGAAGTCCCCAGCGGCGGATTCGCGATCGTGCTGGTCTCAACCTGCATCATCGTCGTGAGAACCGCGTCCGCGAGCTTGCCCGGCGGCACAAGCCCGCGCTGCACCACCGTCGTGCCCGTGGCCGGCCCTTCGCTTCGCAACGACAGCCACAGCTTTCGCAGCGCCAGCAGCGGCAGCATCGTCAGTCCCCAATAGCGATCGTCGACCTTGCGGATGCCGGCCTTGGCCAGTTCCGCTTCGAGTGTCCCCTTGTTGTACCGGCGGCAGTGCCCGACCGCGACGTCGAACTTGCTGTAGAGCGACTGCAGCGCAGGCACGTTGATGAAAACGTGGCCGCCGGGCTTGAGATGATACAGCGCCGACGTCATGAAGCTCACGGGGTCGTCGATATGTTCGATGACGTCGAACAGGATGATGGCGTCATATTTGGCGGCCAGCGCCGGGCGCGCGGTCGTGGATGTTGTAGAGCGCCGTGCGCCCCCTGCCCGGCGCGGAATGAAACAGCGCGCCGGCGTTCAGGTCCATCGCGTCCACGGTCCACTTCGTCGCCGCTTCCAGCATTTGCCTGAGCACACCGAGACCGCATCCGATCTCGAGCACCGAATATGGCGTCTCCGTCGAGATCGAGAGCGCCCTGCATTGCCCGAGGAATGCCCGCGTCCGCCACTTCATCCAGAAATGGCGCTCGTCCATGATCTCGTACCATTGGTCGGGAAACGCGATCTCCGCCGCCGGCGACAGAATCTCCACATGCGCGGGCGCTGCTTGCACAGACATCGCGTCGAATTGCCGCTCATGCTCGCGTCCGCTTGCCATGATCCGCTGCGCCGGTCCTTGAAGCGCGGGCAAGCTAGGATAGGGACGCCCCATTGGCAACCGCGGCAGGCCGCTCTAAAACCAGCGCGAAAATGGCAGGAGAAGACGCTTGGCTTTGATGGTCGTTCCATCCCAGATCATTGCAGCCAGCTTCGTGGCGGGTGTCAGCGTTCCCTTCTTTCTGGTCATGGTCTCGCGAGGACCATTCCGCGTCGGCAATTTCCGCAATCGCTTCCAGTACGCCAGCGGGCTGGCGATCGGCCTGTGGCTGGCGATCGTGCTGATCAGGCGCGGAAATCTGGCGCTTCGATGCCAAGGCGATCGGCGACATGCTGGCCGGCCTGCTGATCATTTTCTCCGCCATCCTGACGACGCTGATCGTCTGGCTGCTGGTGGCGACCGGCGTCAGCGTCAATCTGCTGGTGAGCCTGGCGGCAAAACCTGCGCCGGTCGAAATCGATTCCTGGCTCGCCGATTATGGCGACGGCTTCGGCGTCGACGATCTGTTTCGGGATCGGCTGAATCTGCTGTGCAGCACCGGCGCGGCCACCGTCGATCAATCCGTCGTCTCGCTCGCGAGGGGATCGCGGATTCCGGCGGCCATTCTCGGTGCCGCCATGCTCTACTTCGATTTCCAGACGGCCCGCTGATGTCGCTCCTGATCGGTTGCATCAGCTTTCTGGCGCTGGCCCTCGTGATCCCGCTGGCGATCCGATTGACCCGGCCGCAGAACGCGATTCCGATGATCGTTGCCATCGCGATGGTCATTCATCTCCTGGGCACGCTGGCCGGCGCCGCATGGCTTGGCGAGCTGGACTATTGGCAGAGCGCTGCCGTGTACTGGTTTGCAACGGTGATCTTGATCTATGCTTACGGCACCTGTTACCGCTCTCTCTCCGTTCAGATGTTTTTGATCATTGCCGGAACAGCGTCGCGCAAGATGGACCTCCAATCGCTTCACGAAGTGTATTTCAGGCAGTTCATGCGGGACCGCATCGACGCGCTGGTGAACGGCGGCCGCGGCGAGCTTCGCGATGGACTGCTCGCCATCACGCCCGCCGGCCGCTCGGACGCGGCGCGTCTGACGGCGGCACGCCGCTTCTTCGGGCTGGGCGAGGTTCGGCTCTATTACGGCAAGACGACGGACGGCTCGCAATGACCGGGGACGCGACAATGGCGAGGGCAGACCTTGTTTGACCGCAAGCGAATACTCATCACCGGCGGCGCCGGCTTCCTCGGCTCGCATCTGTGCGAGCGCCTGCTGGCCGACGGCCACGACGTGCTTTGCGTGGACAACTTCTTCACGGGCTCGCGCGAGAACATCTTCGCGCTGCTCGACCACAAACGGTTCGAGCTGATGCGTCACGACGTCACGTTCCCGCTCTACGTCGAGGTCGACGAGATCTTCAACCTCGCCTGCCCCGCTTCGCCCGTTCACTATCAGCACGATCCGGTGCAGACCACCAAGACCAGCGTGCACGGCGCGATCAACATGCTGGGGCTTGCCAAGCGCCTCGGTGCGAAAATCTTCCAGGCCTCGACCAGCGAGGTCTACGGCGATCCGACGATTCATCCGCAGACCGAGGATTACTGCGGACACGTCAATCCGATCGGGCCGCGCGCATGTTACGACGAAGGCAAGCGTTGCGCCGAAACCCTGTTCTTCGACTATTACCGGCAGAACAACCTGCGCATTCGCGTCGCCCGCATCTTCAACACCTACGGCCCGCGCATGCACATCAATGACGGACGGGTCGTTTCCAATTTCATCGTGCAGGCGCTCAGGAACGAGCCGATCACCCTCTACGGCGACGGCAGCCAGACCCGCGCGTTCTGCTATGTCGACGATCTGATCGAGGGCTGCGTCCGCCTGATGAACGCCCCCGACGAGGTGACGGGACCCGTCAATCTCGGCAACCCCGTGGAGATGTCGATCCGCGAGCTCGCGACGAAAGTGATCGAGCTGACGGGCTCGCGCTCGCAACTCCTCACAAAACCCTTGCCGGTCGACGATCCCCTGCAACGCTGTCCCGACATTTCGCTCGCCAAACGGGTGCTCGACTGGGAGCCGAAGGTGCCGCTCGAGCAGGGACTGACGCGGTGCATCGCCTATTTCGACAATCTCTTGCGCAACGCGTGACATCAGCGCCGGCGCTTCGAACCAGGAAAAACGTCCATGACGGCCGTACTTGTCACCGGCGGCGCAGGCTACGTGGGCAGCCACAGCTGCAAGGCGCTCGCGGCTGCGGGTTTCGTTCCCGTCACCTATGACAATCTCAGCCGCGGCCACCGCTACGCCGTCAAATGGGGCCCCCTCGAGATCGGCGACATCCGCGACCGCGAGCGGCTCGACGCCGTGTTGCGCGCGCACCGTCCGGCCGCGATCCTGCATTGCGCCGCCTTCGCCTATGTCGGCGAATCCGTCGCTAATCCGACGCTGTACTACGACAACAATGTCACCGGCTCGCTCGTCCTGCTGGAAGCCGCGCGCGCGGCCGGCATCGACTGCGTCGTGTTTTCGAGCAGTTGCACGGTCTATGGCCTGCCGCCGTCGATACCCGTCACCGAGGACATGCCGTTCGCGCCGATCAGCCCCTATGGCCGCACCAAGGTGATCGTCGAGGGCATGCTTGGCGACTACCAGACGGGCTACGGCATGCGCTCGATCGTGCTGCGCTATTTCAACGCGTCCGGGGCCGATCCCGAAGGCGAGACCGGCGAGGACCACGATCCCGAGCCGCATCTCATTCCGCGAGCGCTGATGGCGGCGGCCGGCCAATTGCAGCAGCTCGATATCCTCGGCACCGATTATCCCACTCCCGACGGAACGGCGGTGCGCGACTACATTCACGTCACCGACCTCGCCGACGCCCACGTCCGCGCATTGCGCGAACTGATGGCCGGCGGCGCTTCGGACACGCTCAATCTCGGGACCGGTAGCGGCTACTCGGTCCGCGACATCGTCGCGGCCGTCGAGCGCATCACGGGCAAACGCGTGCCTGTCGTGGCAAGCCCCCGGCGTCCCGGCGATCCGGCAGCGCTATGGGCCGCGCCCGGACGTGCGCATGCGCGGCTCGGCTGCAGCTTCCCGCATTCGAATCTCGATACCATCATCGCCACAGCCTGGGCCTGGCACAACCGTCCCGGCCAGCGCTGACGGCGGGTCGAGACGGGTAGCCTAAACCGCCGTATTTGAAGGCTTTTTCGCGAGAAATCGCCGTATTCGCCGACTATGGCGGTAACTGTGGTCCCCTGTTATAGACCCGCTCTGGAACGAGCGGGCGCTTGACAGCTGCCGACGCAAATGACGCCACAGTGCGGCGTGGCTCAGCCGCCAGCATCGCGAGTGGGGACCGGACTTGATCAAGACAGTCTCGATTGTGATCCCTTGCTACAACGAGAGCGAGGTCATTGCGACCACTCACGCCGAGCTGGATCGCTGTCTTGGCGCGGCCGCGAACTACAATTTCGAATTCGTCTATGTCGATGACGGAAGCCGCGACCGCACCGTCGCGATCCTGCGCGAGCTGCGCAAGCGCGACAACCGGATCCGGCTGGTGCGCTTTTCGCGGAATTTCGGTCATCAGGCCGCCGTATCGGCGGGGATCGATCATGCCCTTGGCGACGCGGTAGCGATCATGGACGCCGACCTGCAGGATCCGCCGGAGGTCCTGCTCGGCATGCTGGAGAAATGGCGCGAGGGATTCGAGGTCGTCTACGGCGTGCGCCGCAAGCGCAAGGAAGGACTGTTCAAGCGCGCCTGCTATCGGCTGTTCTATCGAATCTGGAAACGCATGGCCGACATCGAGGTGCCGGCCGACAGCGGCGATTTCTGCGTGATGGACCGTCAGGTCGCCGACGTGCTGCGCGAGCTGCCGGAGAACGGGCGGTTCCTGCGCGGCTTGCGCGCCTGGGCGGGCTTTCGCCAGTATGGCTTCGAATATGAGCGGGCGGCGCGCCACGCCGGCGAGCCGAAATATTCCTTCGTGCGCCTGGTACGCCTCGCCGCAAGCGGCATCTTCAATTTTTCCGACGTGCCGCTGCGCTTCATCTCGCTTGCCGGCTTCGTGACGTCGGCGGGCGCGATCATCGGCGCGGTGCTGCTGCTGCTGCAGCGGTTGTTCACGATCCGCATCTTCGGTTATGCGCCGCAAGACATGCCCGGTTACACCTCGGTGTTCCTGGCCTTGCAGTTCTTCAGCGGCATCCAGCTGCTTTCGCTCGGCATCATCGGCGAATACATCGCGCGCATGTATGGCGAGGTGAAACGTCGCCCGGTCTACATCGTCGCCGAGCGCGTCGGATTCCCGAAAGCTCGAGGCGCGCAGCGACGAGCCGGCGGCGCCTGCCTTCGAACTGCCGCGGGCGGCGTCAAGCTGAAGATCGGGCGGCTGAATGTCGTCGCTTCGTGCGCGAGGGCGGACTGACCTTGCTTCGCTTTCAAAACTACCACGGGGCTGCTAAAAGCTGCCCAAAGGTATGATTTGCCGCTAAAATTGCGGCCGTCCCGGTCCGGACCCAGGTCCGGAAGGAAAGCAGGAATGGACTACTTCAGCCTTCAGCAGAAGATCGCACTGGCCCGCAGCCTCATCACCAAGACGAGCCCGGCCTATGTGCAGTTCTACATCACGGCGAGGTGCAACCTCGCCTGCGAGCAGTGCAACATCATCTACGCCGACGCCAACGCCCAGGAGATGACGATCGACCAGATTCGCCTGATGGCGGAGAACCTGGCGGCGATCGGCGTCTGCGTGATCCTGTTGATCGGCGGAGAGCCGTTCGTGCGGAAGGATCTCCCGAGATCGTCAAGGCGTTCACGAGAATGCGGCATCCATGTGCGCATGCAGACCAACGGGCTCGCCACGCGCCAGGCGCTCGAGGAATGCGTGCGCAACGGCGCGCACGACATCAGCATCTCGCTGGACAGCCTGCGGCCGGAGCTGCAGGACACCATCAATGGCGGTTTCCGCAAGAGCTGGGAACGCGCCATCAATTCCGTCTCGGTCATCAACGACATCTTCCCGGAGAACGGCACCGCCTTCTTCAACAACGTGCTGATGCCGCGCAATCTTCACGACATCCAGGACGTGATCCGTTTCGCGACCGCGATCGGCTGGGGCGTTTCCGTCGTGCCGGTCCACGTCTCGACCCCGGACAAGCCGCGCGGCTTCCAGACCTTCGACGACGAAGCGGTCGTGACCTTCCCCAAGGAACGATACGCCGAGGTGAAGAAGGCGGTCGAGCATCTCAAGTCGCTGCGCCGGTCCGGCCTCAATCTCTACGACTCCGACGAATATCTCGACGACGTCTATCGCTTCGTCGCCAAGGAGCCGCTGCAATGGCGCCGGCGCAACAATAATGTCTGCGAACTCGCCGAACCTCTATTTCGCGATCGCGCCGAACGGCAATTTGAAGGTTTGCTGCGACTACGAGCCGAACGGCCGATATCCGGTCTATGACCCCGAGTTCCCGAACTGGTATCGGGACGGACGCATTCACGAGGACGCCTACTCGTTCACGCGATCATGCAGCGGCTGCATGTATGGCAGCTATCCCGAGATCACGATCTCGGCCCGCTACATGAAGGCGATGATCGAGCGCTTCCACTATTTCAACGTCCGTCCCCCGGTGCTCAAGAAGTATGATGCGCAGCAACTGCGCGAGGTTGCGGCCCAGATCCTGTGGGACCGCACCGGCGAGCATCTTGATCCGGCCGTCTTGCCCGAGCGGCTGATCAAACGCGCCTCCTGACAGCCGGGACGACGGATGAACAAGCACCAGGCCCTCCGCTTTCTGCTTTTGAAGCATCTCTGGATGTTGCGCGGCCGGGTTCCACCCGAGCGGCACGGGCGCATCGCGCAAAGCCTCGAGATCGATCGGACCGACACCCATTGGGTCGTGACGTGGGCCGATGACGGCGAGCGCAAGAGGTTCGAATGTCCGCTCGATGAAGTCGCGCTCTACGTGCGCGGCGATCTCGGCCAGCGCGTTGCGGTCGGCACGGATGTGCGCAACGAGGTGCTGGGCGAGCGCTTTGCGCGGCAGGCCTACGGAATATCGGACAATCTCGGGCGCGAGCAGCGCGTCAGCCGGTTCGAAAGGCCGGCGCTTCAGCTTGCGGGCTGTGCCGCCGTTCTGATCGCGATGGTGGCGACGGCATCATCATCGGCGTTGCCTGCGGTGACGTTGGCGGCGGCGATGTCGCTCACGGAGTTCTGGTTCCGAAAAGGAAAGGCCGTCAATGCGGCGCTCGGCATCGCCTTGGCCTATGCAGGAGTTCCGGCCGCGGCGCTGATCGCAAATGCCGGGCTGGCAGCGCTGAGTTTTGCCGACCCCGATCGCAAATGGCGCGGCTTACGCATCGCGGCGCATCTGGCCGCGGCAGCCTTCTCGTTGGTCATGTTCCTGCGTCAGCCGGCGCCGGCGACAGGCTGGACGTATGTCGCCGTGGCCTTCCTGGTGGCAACCGCCACGCTCTATCTCCGCTGGCTGAATGGCTCGCATTTCCGGCTCTACCCGCTGGTTTTCCCACTGGTCTGCGTCGGTCTGGTCTGGAACGGGGAATGGATTGCCGGCGCCACCGGCCTGGTCGGGGCCATCCTCGGATTGGCGATCCCTCCGCTGCTCGCCCAGGACGTGACCTCGAAGGGCGTGCGTCCGGCGCTGCTGAGGCGATTGGGACCGCTCACCACGGATCCCCCGCTGTCGTAAATAGCGGGCTGATATCGACCGGCACGGACGCGGATCAGCGCCCGGAATTCCCTGCCGCCCTCGCCCGATTTTTCCTCGGCGCTTTGTGAACTGGCTCACATATGCCCCTCTGATTCCGGGGCATGCTGTAGTTCACCGGAAGGCGCAAGCCGATTTTAATTTCCGGGGCTGGCAAGGTCGTTGACGGTATATTGCGTCAACGGCCTTGTTTCTTTTATTCCCCCCTTCTCATGCATTTTATTCGCCTTCGCTCGCAAGCTGGTGACTTGCGTTGCCGCATTCTTTGCCGGTGAATGCCGCTCCCAAAAGCTCTCAAAATAGCGAAAAAGCAGGAGGACAGATGAGCGCCGAACCCTTACTCGCACCCGATGTCATCGGACTGACGAAAACCGCGCCGTTCTCGCGCCGCGGCTTCATGACCGCATCCGCCGCGGTCGCAGCCGGCTACACGCTGGCTGCGGGTCCTGTGCGCGCCGACGTCATCAAGACCGACACCGACGGCCTGGATGCGGGTGACGCCACGATCAAGGTCGCCGACGGCGAGATGCCCGGTTACTACGCGCGGCCGAAGGGCAAGGCCAATCCGCCGGTGATCCTGGTGGCGATGGAGATTTTCGGCCTGCACGAATACATCAAGGATGTGACGCGGCGGCTTGCGAAGCTCGGCGCCTTTGCCGTCGCCCCCGACTATTACTTCCGCAAGGGCGTCGACCTCACCAAGATCACGGATATCCCGCAGCTCTTGCCGATCGTGAATTCCAAGCCCGACGCCGAACTGTTGTCCGATCTCAACTCCACGGTGGCCTGGGCGAAGGCGCAGGGCGGCGACACTGCCAAGCTCGGAATCATCGGCTTCTGCCGCGGCGGCCGCACGGTCTGGGAATATTCGGCGCACAATGCGGGACTGAAAGCCGGGGTTTCCTTCTACGGCCCGCCGGTCGATCCGGCTAATCCGCTCTGGCCGAAGAGCCCGACCCAGCTCGCGCCCGAGATGAAAGCGCCGGTGCTGGGACTTTATGGCGAGAAGGATACCGGCATTCCCGTCCCCACCGTCGAGGCGCTGAAAAAGGCGCTGGAGGACAACAAGAAGACCGCCGAGTTCAAGATCTATCCCGATGCCCCGCACGGCTTCCATGCCGATTACCGGGCGAGTTACCGCAAGGAAGCCGCCGAGGATGGCTGGAACCAGATGCAGGCCTGGTTCAAGAAGTATGGCGTGCTGAGCTGAGAGCTCCGCATCGTGCTCGCATAAAGAAGGCCCCGGCGCGGAAGCCGGGGCCTTGAAGTCAGAATGGTGGTAGCAGCCGTCCAACGCGCCGCCGCAGGATTTGTTCCGACTTCTACCTCGCCCTCACTTCCACGAACTTCGCCTGCGCGCGGGCGAATTTGTCGTTGAACAGCCACATCGCGTCCATGATCTCGCGGAAGGTCGCCGATGTCCTGGCCCGGTCGGCCTGTCCGAAGGCGAATACGCTGTTGTTGCGCAGATATTTCATGACCGTGGGGTCGGAGACCCTTGTGCCGAGCAGATTGCCCGACCTCAGCGCCGATCTCGTCGGCGACGGAATGATCTGGATCAGCTCGAAGAACTTCATCTGGTCGATCGGGTCCGGCAGCATCTTCGCAATCGCCGGCACCTGCAGGAACAGCTCGGCATGCGCGTTCATCAATCCGTCACGCACCGCGGTCCAGTGATTGTAGCGATGATCGCCTCCCGCGACCCGCGCCTCCTCCTTGGCGTCGCGCGCGGCAAGCTCGGGATCGATGGCCGCGACCTGCGGCCTGATCGCCTCCCATTTCCGGCGGCCGTTCAAATCCTCCGACGGGCCGGTCTGGAAACTGCCCTTGTAGGTGTTGGACCGCCCGTTGCCGACATTCTGGTTGCCGTTGGTCTCGGCATAGAAGATGCCGAGCGCGATGCGGCCCGCGGCTTCGGCATTGGCCGGATCGACCCCCTTGGCGCGCGCGATCGCAATGCCGAGATCGACGACGTCCTTGAACGGCGTGTTGGAGAATTGCGCGCCGGCCGGCGGCGCCTCCATGACGTCGAACAGTTTTCGGTACTCGTCGAGCAACGGCTCATTGTCGGCGTCGAAATAGGCGGGCGGAATTCCAAACTTGTTGGGCCGGCCGATTTTGGAGCGGTTGGCGTCGGTCAGATCCTTGTACGACCCGATCAGCGCGTTTCGCGCGAGATAGAGCGCCTGCCCCGGCAGGTTCGGCAGCGGCTTGCTTGGCGTTGATGCGGTTGCGCAGGTCGGCAAGATCAGATTTGAAGCGGCTCAATGCGGCAGTTGTAGGCGCCGAGCGCGTCCGGTTGTTGAAGCGTGTTGCGCCGTCGATGGCACGCCGAGCAACAGCACGAACGCAAGAGCGGTCCTGATTGCAGCAGCGTGAGGCGTCATGGTGGTTTCCGAATCCGGCGGTTCCACCGGCATCGTAACCAACAAAGCGCATCCATCCTAGCAACCGCGGCAGATGCTCTTCAGCTTTCGATCGATCGTGGCGTTTTCCTGGTTGACCGCGGTGTCGCTGCTCGGCATCGGCGGCGGCGCGGCTTTGCCCGTACCCAGCGCGGTGCCCGACGTAACGCCAAGCTCGCGGTTCGGCGCGCCCGATGATTGCGCCGTGCCTGCGCTGTTGGTGCCGGGCGGCGCGGCGTTGGTTTGTGCAACTGAGGCGGCCGGCGCAGCTACGATTGCGGCGATCAAAACAAGGGCGGATATTCTGGTCATTGGCGGATCTCCGTCTATGATCCAACCAGCGCCCGGCCTGCAGGTTCCGGAGGGAACGCGTGGCGCGGCGAGGAACGCATGCGCAAGCTGATCGCCTTCGATGACGACACCGCCGCCAAGCTCAGGCAATTGGCGCGCGACCGGATGGCGACGTTTCAGGAGCTGGCCGACGAGGCCTTTGCCGATCTGTTGAAGAAGCACGGCATCCCGATCGACCTGAAGGATGCGCTGAGGAAGAGCGCGCGGGCGGCCGGCGCATCGGCAAAGGTGATCCCGCTGAAGAAGCCCGCGAAAAAGCGCTGACGTCCGCTCAATTCCGGGCCCATGGCGCCCGAACGCATGGCTCGGCTGAACCCAGCGCACTTTCGCGAGCCCGCCATCTATGCATAATCTCGCGACCAAAAGATCAATAAATCACAAGGGGGGAAGCCGTGAGCGAAGTCGATGGCGCGACGCTGATCGCGAGAAGCCTCAAGCAGCAGGGCATCGATCACCTGTTCGGGGTTGTCGGGTTTCCCGTCACCGCAATCGCCGCGGCGGCGCAGAAGGAAGGCGTCGCCTATCTCGGGGTGCGCAACGAGCAGAGCGCGGCCTATGCGGCGGCGGCCTACGGATATCTCACCGGCCGCCCCGGCGCCTGCCTCACCGTGACCGGCCCCGGTGTGGTGCACGGTCTCGCCGGTCTCGCCAATGCCCAGCAGAATTGCTGGCCCATGATCCTGATCGGCGGCGCCTCGGAAACCTACCGTGGCGGCATGGGCGCGTTCCAGGAGGAGCGGCAGGTGCTGATCGCCTCGCCGTTCTGCAAGTTCGCGCACGGCATCGAAAGCGTGCACCGCATCCCCTACTACGTCGAGATGGCAACCCGGCAGGCGACCTATGGCCGCCCCGGCGCCACCTATCTCGACATGCCCGACGACATCATCAGGGGCAAATGCGACCTCGACAAGGTCGTCGAGGTCGAGCGCGTCGGCGAACCGCCGCGCATGGTGGCGCCGACGGACAACGTCGAGGCCGCGCTGAACCTGCTCGAAAAGGCCGAGCGGCCGCTCGTGATCCTCGGCAAGGGCATGGCGTGGTCGCGTGCCGAGGACGAGGTCCGCACCTTCATCGAGCGCACGCAAGTGCCGTTCGTGCGCTCGCCGATGGGCAAGGGCGTGATGCCGGACGACCATCCGCTGTCGGCAAGCGCGGCGCGCACGCTGGCGCTGCAGCAAGCCGACGTGGTCTTCCTGATGGGCGCGCGATTCAACTGGATCTTTCATTTCGGCCTGCCGCCACGCTATGCGAAGGACGTCAAGATCATCCAGCTCGACATCTCTCCCGAGGAGATCGGCCACAACAAGCCGACCGAAGTGGCGCTGGTGGGCGACGGCAAGGCCATCGTCAGCCAGCTCAACAAGGCACTCGACAAGCGTCAGTGGTTCCATGCCAAGGACTCGCCCTGGCGGCAGGCGATCGCCCAGAAGACGACCGCTAACGCGGCGCAAATCAAGCCGCAGGTCGATGACGATGCTGCGCCGGCCGGCTACTACCGCGCACTGCGTGACGTCGCCGCCTGGATGCCGCGGGACGCGATCCTGAGCGCCGAGGGCGCCGGCACCATGGACATCGGGCTGACGCAACTGCCGAGCTTCAACGCCCGGTCCTGCCTCAATGCCGGCACCTATGGCACGATGGGCGTTGGTCTCGGCCAGGCCATCGCCGCCTGCGTGGCGCATCCCGACCGGCCGGTCATCCACCTCTCGGGCAACTCGGCGATCGGCTTTTCCGGCATGGAGATGGAGACACTGGTCCGCTACAAACTCCCGGCCAAGATCGTCGTCCTGAACAATGGCGGCATCGGCCCTGGCTTGCCAGAGATCCCCGACAACCCGATGTTCAACATGAAGCCCAACGCGCTGATTTATGGCGCGCGCTATGACCGGGTGATGGAAGCTTTCGGCGGCAAGGGATTCTTCGTCCAGGACCCGAAGGATATTCGCGGCGCCCTTGACGAGGCGATGAAATTTGACGGTCCTGCGCTGGTCAATGTCGTGATCTCTCAGGGCTCCACCCGCAAGGCGCAGGACTTCGCCTGGCATAGCTGAGCTAGTGATGCATCAAAGCGCCGCTGCGGCGATGACCCGCGGCGCCATATCGGGAGGATTCCATGCAGGAACACGTAAGGCAGCCGGACACCGCGACCGGCGTTCAACCGGCTCTCAAGGGGATCAAGGTGCTCGACCTCACCCAGTTCGAGGCGGGACCGTCCTGCACCGAGGCGCTGGCCTGGTTCGGGGCTGACGTCGTCAAGGTGGAGGAACCCAATCGCGGCGAGCCCGGGCGTTGGGGATTAAGCGATCGGCCCGACGCCGATTCCACCTATTTCATCTACTACAACCTCAACAAGCGCAGCGTGACCTGCAATCTCAAGAGCGAGGAAGGCAAGGCGCTGCTGCGGCGGATGATCGCCAAAGCCGATGTCCTGATCGAGAACATGGCGCCCGGCACCTTCGCGCGCCTTGGCTTCGACTATCCGAAGCTGAGCGCGCTCAATCCGCGATTGATCTTCGCGCAGGTCAAAGGCTTCGCGCCGGAGAGCGAGCACGCCAATTATCTGGCCTTCGACATGATCGCCCAGGCGATGGGCGGCACCATGGGCGTGAACGGCTTTCCGGACCAGCCGGCGGTCCGGCCGGGCTCGACCGTCGGCGATACCGGCACCGGCATGCTTTGCGCCATGGGCATTCTTGCCGCGCTCTACCAGCGCATGGCGACCGGCCGCGGCCAGCACATCCAGATCGCCATGCGCGACGCGATGCTGAACTACTGTCGCACGCCAATGAGCCGTCAGGCCGCCCGCAAGGACCAGCTGCCGCGCGGCGGCAACGGCGTGTTCGGCACCGCGCCAGGCGGGCTCTATCAATGCGCGCCGGGCGGGCTCGACGATCTCTGCTACATCTTTGCCTCGCGCGGCAATCCGGAGCATTGGACTCGCCTGGTCAAGGCGATCGGCCGCGAGGACCTGCTTGGCGATCCGCGCATGAAAGACGGCCTCACCCGTTACGAGAACCGCGAGGCCGTGGATGCGGCCATCACCGAATGGACGTCGAAGCGCACCAAGCAGGAGGTGACCCGGATCATCGCCGGCGCCGGCGTTCCCTGCGGCGCGCTGATGACCACGCTCGAGCTCATGCACGACCCTGATCTGCACAAGCGCGGCATGATGCAGACGATCGACCATCCCGTCCGCGGGCCCGTCATCGTGGCGGGCTGGCCGCTGCGGATGTCGGACACCAAGGTGGCGTTGAAGTGCGCTCCGGTTCTCGGCGCGGATTGCGAAGCGATCTATGGCGAGTGGCTCGGCTGCTCGCCTGACGAGGTCAGGACCATGCGGCAGGAGAAGGTGATCTAGGGCGCGTGCTCATAACCACCTAACGTCCGCTTGGGATGTGAAGCCGACGTGCCTTCAGACTTGCCGAATGTCTGCATATGACCGGCAACCCCAAGGCGGACACTGGTTCGCGCGTCTGTGACCACAAGTCGAAAGCAACTCCTACCGGCCCCTGGGGAACCGACTATAATAGCCTTGGGCAAGCCGAACACAGGAGTCGTGCATGAGCCAAGTCCAAGTCGAGCAGAAAACCTATCAGATGCCGCCGCAGGATGGGTTTACCATCGCGCACTTTCTCACCGTCGCCGACGTCGAGCGATCGCTTCGATTTTACGAAACGGTCTTCGGAGGTCGCATTCTGAGCAGAGGCGATGGCATCGGCGCACCGGGATATATCCAGATCGCGAACACGTGGCTCCTTGTTAACCCCGGGGGCGGTCCGACACCCGACAAACCATCGGTAACACTCAGCGTCCCCGCCAATCCCGATGCAGTCAGCAGCTTTATGAATATCCGCGTTGCAGATATTCAAGCGTGTTATAAACTTTGGCGAAGTCGAGGAGCCGAGTTCATCACGGAGCCGAAGCCCAAGTACGGCGAGACGCGCTGCTACATTCGCGATCCTGATGGCTATATTATAGAAGTTGGGCAAAGCAACCCGGGCGTTACTTACGGCTAACCAGCAGGGCGCGTGAAAGCATCTATGGTGACCGCGTATACTCTCAGTGAGCTGACCCTATGAAGTCTGCGAGGGAAGGCATCAACCCCGCAGCCGAGCCAAGCGGAACCGGTTGCGTCGAATGCTCGGCTGTTGGCGGGTGGTGGCTGCATCTTCGCAGATGTGCCGAATGCGGGCACATCGGCTGCTGTGATACTTCACCAAATCAGCATGCATCGAAACATAACGCGGCTACCGGTCACCCGATGATCACGAGCTTCGAGCCGGGCGAGCGATGGTTTTACGACTATCGCACTGGCGAGTTCTTCGCCGGCCCGAAGCTTCACGCCCCTCACTCGCATCCGTCGGATCAACCGGTGCCCGGACCGGCCGAAGCGGTGCCTTCAAACTGGCAAACGCTGCTTCACGAATAGGGCGCTTTGTGGTGTTGATGTCCGCTTCGAGCCGTTGCAGACCTCAAACAAACCGCTTTTCTGTACTCTCCGGTCGGCGGTTTGTCCAAGACGCTCATTTCGCCCGTTGCCGCGGTGTGGCGGACAACGACCTCTAAGCAAATCGACAAATTCGGCGCCATCCATCGCAGAAACTCATTCCACAACAGCCGTCACAACCGTAGCCTCTAGAGCGCCGTCACCAAGGCCGCGCCTTCATCCAGCATGGGTAAAATCGCGTCGCGAGGCTTGGGCGGAAGCATGAGGACGACCCGATCAACGCCGGCGTCACGGTAGCGTTTCAGCACCTCCAGGTCTCGGGGCGCCCCGAAAACGTCGAAGGACAACGACGCGGGATCGCGGCCGGCATCCTTTGCCATTTGCCGGAATTGCGGCAGCACCTCGAGCGGATCGGCGGCCCGGCCGCCGATCGGAATCCAGCCATCGCCGTAGGCGATCGCCCGCCTTGCTGCGTGAGGGAATGCGCCTCCGACGACGATCGGCGGGTGAGGTTTTTGAACCGGCTTGGGCCACTGCATCATGGGTTCGAACTTGACGAACTCGCTGTCGAATGCCGCCGTCGACTGCGTCCAGATTTGCTTCATCGCCTCGATCCGCTCACGCATCAGCTTGAAGCGGGTTGCAAACGCAGTGCCGTGATTGGCCATCTCCTCCTCGTTCCAACCCGCGCCAATACCGAAAATGAACCGGCCCGAGGAAAGCTGGTCGACGGTCGATACCTCCTTGGCGGTGTGGATTGGATCACGCTCGACGACAAGACAGATCCCCGTCGCAAGCTTGATCTTCTTCGTCACCGCGGCGGCAGCGGCCAGCGAGAGAAACGGATCGTAGCTATCGTAATAATGCTTCGGCAGCTCCGCGCCGCCGGGCCACGGCGATTTGCGACTGGTGGGAATGTGACTGTGCTCCGGCAACCACAATAACTCGTAACCTCGCGCCTCCGCCGCCACGGCAAGCTCGTGTGGTGGAAT
Source organism: uncultured Alphaproteobacteria bacterium (assembly GCA_963732085.1). Classification (GTDB taxonomy): domain Bacteria; phylum Pseudomonadota; class Alphaproteobacteria; order Rhizobiales; family Xanthobacteraceae; genus Bradyrhizobium. Next base: position 75,123 of record CAVSYJ010000011.1, read on the forward strand.
CGCGTAATCCGTCGGAAACATCGTAAGCCCGACATGCATGTTCAGTGCTCCTCGGTTGCGGCCAGGCTCCATCACACACGACCGCACGCGATGGTCGCACACATCGGTGGCGCGGACCAATGTGCTTCTCCGACTGTATCAGAGAAAGGAGCGGACGCACCACCGTTTGGCGTAACGCGCGCGGTGCGACGACCGGGACCTGCGCCATTGCGGGCCGCGAGCCTCTAGAGTTGGCCATCATGGTCGGCCTCATCCGCGCCGACGGACAAGTTGCCCCAGCTCGTCACCCGTTCCAGGCGGACCGCGATGACGGGCTGTTCGGCAATCTGCATCGCCGCCAACTGGCGGTACCGAGAGCGCAGCAGCTCCTGCGCGCGGTCGTGCTCCGCCCCGGCGCGCAAAATCTCAGCCCGACCACGCAACATCACCCAGCCAAGCCGGGTCCAGTCTTCGTCGTACCGATCAACCACGATCGCGATCACCGGGTTGCGCTCGATGTTGCGGACGCGCTTGAGCGCTGGTCCAGCCACGCGCTTCGGCTTCTCGTCGATGGTGATGTAAAGGGTGCTTTGCGAGATCGTAAAGCACACCGGCACGACGTGCGGAATGGCCCGGCTATCGGCCGTGGCAAGATGCCCGACCCGTTGCGTCAACAGGAACCTGCGTTCATGGTCTGACAGCACGTGACGGTCCGCCGCATGAGTACGCGCGCTAAAGCGCGATGAGATCAGGATGAATCATCATCGCGCTTCAGGTTCTTGTTCGGGCATGATCTCCGCGCAAACGCGTTCCGCGTTTGTCGCGAGGGAAAACCGCCGCACACTTTTCCGGATCATGCCCTAGCCGATCCTTTTGAGGCCCTTCCTGTAGAGCGGGCCCCTCTCCTGATAGTGCTCGGCGTCGACGATCGAAATCTGTTCGGGCTTGAGCGTTCGGATGACCCGCGCCGGCGAACCGATGATCAGCGAGTTTTCCGGAAACTCCTTGCCTGTCGTGACCACCGAGCCGGCGCCGACGATGCAGCCGCGCCGGATCAGCGCGCCGTTCAACACGATCGCGCCCATGCCGATCAGCGCGCCGTCCTCGACCGTGCAACCGTGCAGGATCGCGTTGTGGCCGATGGTGCAGTTCTTTCCGATCGTGAGCGGAAAGCCGGCGTCGGTATGGCAGGTGCAATTGTCCTGGATGTTGGAGCCCTCGCCAAGCTCGATCCATTCGTTGTCGCCGCGCAGCACCGCGCCGAACCAGACGCTGGCGCCCTGCTTCAATCGAACCTTGCCGATCACGGCTGCGGTGTCGGCGATGAAATAATTGCCGTCGGCGGGAAGGTCGGGCCCCTGCCCGTCCAATTCGTAGATTGCCATCAAAGTCTCCTCTTCAGGAAAACCTTGGCACAGCAGAAATGATTAGGCCAGCACCCCGGCGGCGCGCAGCGTCATCAGGAAAAAGGTTCCGCTCATCATGCTCCAGAAGCCCGCGATGATGGTTGCCATCATCACGAACTCGAAGCGGCGGCGTTCGATCTTCGCGCCGCGCAAGGTGTTACGCATGATGATGAAGGGCGCGGCGAAGACGAGGAAGGGAACGGCGGCGAAGCGATGCGGCGTCATGCCTTCCTGCAGGAGCCCGAAGCCTGCGGGACGCTCGGCCAACGCCTGGAAGCCGCTCGTGAGCGCGCCGGCGAGCGAGAAGCCGATGCAGAGGGCGAACAACGAATTCAACGCATCGGGCGACATCTGTACTCTTCCGCAACTGACCGGGATGGCCCTCTTCCATCGCAAAATCGGCGGCGCGCCGCCACATCATCCTTAATTAAGGGTTAACAACGGAAGGCGGAATGTCCGCCTGCGCATGCGGTGCAGCGCTGCGGAAAACCGCGCGCGCGTGGCATATTCGATGGTGATTCGGTCACCTTGCGACATCAACCATGACGGTGTTTTCCCTCCCCCGGCTTGCTTCATTCGACTGGCACAAGAGCAGCCACGTGCTGCCGATTGCGCTCGCGATCGCGGTTGGCCTCGGCGCGGTTGGGATCGTCGCCTATCTGCTGTGGCCGACCTGGAGCACGGAGAGCACCGGCGCGCCGGACCGGCTGCCGGTCAGCATCGGCGGCACGCTGTTCAACGTTCCGGCGGCCGCGATGCGCGTGAAGATCCAGCGGCACTCCGGGCCGGCCGAGCGCATCGATCTCAGCTTCAGCTTTCCATCGCTGGCGCCGCCGCAGCCGCAGAAGCATGTCAGCGCCGACGAGGTCGACGAGAAGACGCAGCCGATCGACCGGATCTTCCTGTCGGTCGCCGCCCATCACGACACGCTCGCCCCCGACATGCGCATACGCACCATCTATCCGCGCTATCTTGAGCAGACCTCCTCGCCCGGCGATGACGGGTTGACGCTTCGCGCGTTCCGCGACGGCTCGCCCTACGGCGGCGAGGACCTGTTCTCCGCCAACGGGCCGTCCTTCAACGCCCGCTGCACGCGCGATGCCGCCACACAAGGCATGTGTCTGAGCGAGCGCCGCATCGACGGCGCCGATCTCACCTTTCGATTTCCGCGGAGTTGGCTCGCGCAATGGCGCGACGTCGCAGGCGCCATGGATCGCCTGGCGTTGCAGTTACACGGGATGAAGTAGTCTCATGTAGCCCGCATGAGCGCAGCGATATGCGGGTCACCCGGGTATCGCTTCGCTCACCCGGGCTACGCTGCTTGCAATGATGCTATTCCTGCTCGACCAGATCGTCCTCGAGGATCGCCATCTGGAACTGGAACGAGCGGTCGTCATCCTCGTCATCGACGAACAGCACGCCGATGAACTCTTCGCCGATATAGACCTCGGCGGAGTCGTCCTTTTTCGGCCGCGGCACCACCCGGATCTTGGGATTGCCGAACAGGCGCTTGAGGTAGGCGTCGAGTTTCCTGACTTCCTGAACGTCCACGGCAGGCTCCATTCCTTTTGTTGCGGCAGGTTTTAGGACGAGTTGACGTTCGCTGCTAGTGGTCTGGCTCTCACTTTGCACGCTGGCGCCATAACCTTGCTCGCGCAACCGCGATACCGATATATCCACGCAACTATTTGATTTTCAATCGATTTTCCGTACAGCAAAAACAACGGCCGGCGCGAGGCCGGCCGTGTCGCATCAAAATCGTGTTGGGAACGCTTTTGCCTCAAAGCCCGATGGCGTTGATCATCTGGTCCATGGTGCGCGACGGCTCGGCGCAGCCGGCCTCGCCGACGATCTTCGCCGGGACGCCCGCGACCGTGACATTGTGTGGCACCGCCTTCACCACCACCGAGCCGGCGGCGATGCGCGCGCAGTGGCCGACCTCGATATTGCCGAGGATTTTCGCACCCGCGCCGATCATCACGCCATGGCGGATCTTGGGATGGCGATCCTCGTTCTCCTTGCCGGTGCCGCCGAGCGTCACGCCATGCAGGATCGAGACGTCATCGTCGATGACGGCGGTCTCGCCGCAGACGAAACCGGTGGCATGATCGAGAAAGATGCCGCGGCCGATGCGTGCGGCCGGGTTGATGTCGGTCTGGAACACCGCCGAGGAGCGGCTCTGCAGGTAGAAAGCGAAATCCTTGCGGCCCTTCCGATGGAGCCAGTGCGCCAGACGGTGGGTCTGCAGCGCGTGAAAACCCTTGAAGTAGAGCAAGGGATCGATGAAACGCGAGGTCGCGGGGTCGCGGTCGTAGACGGCGACGAGATCGGCGCGGAAGATGTTGCCGAGATCGGGCTCATCGCGCAGCGCCTCGTCATAGGTCTGCCGGATCAGGTCGCCCGACAGCGACGCGTGATCGAGACGGTCGGCGAGACGGTGCACCACCGCATCTTCCAGGCGGTTGAGATGCAGCACCGACGAATAGATGAAGGTCGCGAGTTCCGGCTCGCGATGCACGATGTCCTCGGCCTCGGTGCGAATGCGATCCCAGATCGGATCGAGCGCCGCAACCTTGCCGCCTTGCGGATTCATCTGATGTATTGCCACGCGCCGCTCCCGCATATTTCACGCGCCGGGTCTATACCACGGCCATGAGACAGAGTCCTAACAGCCCGCCCTGAGGGTGAACGCTCAAGTGCCGGCATGCCATTGACCGCTAAACGTGGTCAGCGCTTGCAAAAATTCAAGCGGGCGCGCGGCACGCATGAGCCCGTTTCATGGATCGCGTGAGAGAAAATCATTCTCCGGCGGCTCGCCCGTCCGACGCACGGCTGCGCCCGGTTACGCAGGATTGGCCTGAAATCAACCCTGGCGCGTTGCGACTATTGGTGCATTTCGACCCCGCTCCGGTTCCGGGCATGGTGGCCTGACCATGGAGGGGACGCCCATCAACACGCGCATTGTTGGCGCGCGCAGGACCGACACGGCTTCGGTCTGGATTGCCGCCATCCTCATTCCCCTGTTCCTGATCGCGCCCGCGCTGTGGAACGGCTATCCGCTACTGCAATGGGACACCGGCGGCTATCTGGCGCGCTGGTACGAGGGCTATCTGGTGCCGAGCCGCTCCACGGTGTTCGGCCTCTACCTCCATCTCGGCGAGGGCTCGGATTTCTGGCTCGATCTCGCCGCGCAAGCGCTGGCGACGCTGTGGATCCTGCAGCTGACCCTGCGCGTGCTCGGGTTGTCGCAACCGTTCCGGCTGCTCGCGATCACCCTGTCGCTGGTGCTGACCACGGCGCTGCCCTGGCTCGCCAGCATGCTGCTGACCGATATCTTTGCCGGCCTGTCGGTGCTGTCGCTGTTCATCCTGGTGTTGCACGGCGACAAGACCGGGCGAACCGAGAAATGCCTGCTGTTCGTCTTCACGGCGTTTGCGGCCGCGACCCATAGCGGCACCTTGGCGTGCTGTTCGGCCTGTGCTGCCTCTCCTGGATCGCGAAGCCGGCTCTCGGCAAGACGATTGCCGCGAGCGGCCTCCTCCAGGGTAGCCTGACCGTCGTTGCGGGCGCGATGATGCTGCTTGCGACGAACTTCGCCTTCTCGGGACAACTCGCATGGACGCCGGGCGGCATCGGCGTCGCGTTCGGACGGATGCTGCAGGATGGCATCGTCACGCAATATTTACGGGATCATTGCCCGCGCGAGAAGCTGAAGCTTTGTCCCTATCGCAACGAGCTGCCGGCGACCGCCGACGCCTTCCTGTGGGGCCACAGCATGTTCGACACGCTCGGCCGCTTCGAAGGCCTGAACGACGAGATGGGCCACATTGTCACCGGCGCACTCGCGGACTATCCGGCGTGGCAGGCCGAGGCCGCGCTGAAAGCAACCGCGCAGCAGCTGGCGCATGTCGCGACCGGTGAAGGTACCGTCGGCTGGCTGCCTCACACCTATGCCATCATCAAATATTACATCCCCTCCCAGACCAAGCCGATGAACGCCGCGCATCAGCAGCATTGGGACATCAATTTCGCTGCGGTGAACTGGCTGCACGTGCCGGTGGCGCTGATATCGATGGTGCTCGTCGTCGTGATGTTCGGCTACGGCCTGTTCAGACGACGCCTCGACGATTTGACCATGCTGGCGGCAACGGTCACGTTCACCCTGCTCGGCAATGCCCTGATCTGCGGCGTGATCTCGGGACCGCACGACCGCTACGGCGCGCGCATGGCGTGGCTTGCGACGCTGACGGTGCTGCTGGCGATATCGAAATATTTCGGCGACGATGAAGAACCAGACGAGACGTCACTTTCGGCGTGACAGGAAATCCAGCACGCCTGATTTGTAGACCTTGTCGCCGACTGCGCGCATGTGATCGCGATCGGGAATGTCGAGCACTTCCGAACCCGGAATGATCTCGCCGAGCGCATGCGCGGAGCCCGCAACCTCGTCCTTGGTGCCGACCGCGATCAGCACGGGTATGGCGATGCGCGCCACCTCCTGCTTCGTCAGCAGGTCGCGCGAACCGCGCAGGCACGCGGCGAGCGCCAGCCGGTCGGAACGGGTCTGGTCGGCAAAGGCGCGGAAGGTGCGCCCCATGGGATCGCTGACATCTTCGAGCGACGCTGCTTCGAGCGCGCGCGCGACGCTCTCGCCGGGACCGCCGCCCTCGATCATGGCGATGCCGATGCCGCCGAGGATCGCCGAGCGCAGCCGCTCGGGCCGGTTCAGCGCGAGCCATGCCGCCATGCGCCCGCCCAGCGAATAGCCCATGATGTCGGCCTGCGCGATGCCGAGATGGTCCATCAGCGCGATGATGTCGCCGGCCATGATCGGAATCGAGTAGTCGGCGGAATCGTAGAGTTTCTCGGACTCGCCATGGCCGCGATTGTCGAGCGCAATGACGCGGTAGCCGTTCTTCTTCAGTTCCGAGACCCAGGTCGGGTAGACCCAGTTCACGTTCTTGGTCGAGGCAAAGCCGTGCACGAGCACGACAGGCGCGCCCTCGCCTTCGTCGAGATAGGCGATTTCGACTGCGCCGTTGTGAAAGCTCGGCATCGCGCCGTCCGTTGCTTTGCGAGAAGGGACCGCCATGAGCTTAGCCCGCAACCGCGACGGCAGCCATCTGTGCGTGCATCCGCCGCACCCTGTTGCGGTCGAGCCAGGCCTGGGTCGCCCGCTCGGCGGTGGCCTTGATCGATGACAACAGGCCGAACAGCGCGAGCAGCGCCGAGAACAGCCATGTCGCGAGCTCGAAGGCGCCGGTCGCGAGCAGCAGCGCCCCGCGGCCGAGCACCTTCATGATGGCGCGGGTCTGACCGCCTTTTGTCTCGGCAAGCCGCGCCGCGCGCGCGACATCCTTCGGACCTTCGGAGATTTTCAGCGTATCGAGCGCACCGCGCGTGCCGGCCTTCTCGGTGATGCGTCCGACATCCTTGGCGAGACGCACCAGCGCGCCGGCCTTCTCGGCGCGGAAGGCGGCCGAGATCGCGCTCACGCTCTGGCCGGGCCGCAACACCGACGACGACGCAACGGCCTCCTGCAGCACCGGCACGTCGACCACCTCGCGCGCGGAGCGGCCGGCCCATTCGGCAAGGCCCTCGCCGATCCGGCCGACCTTGCGGGCATCCTTGACCAGCGACAGGCCCGCGCGGACAGGCGTGGCGCCGCCGACCGAGACATAGGTCGCCGCGGTCACAGCCAGCCCGGCGGTGGCGAGCCCGAGGATCAGGCGATCGGTGTCCTCACCCATCACCAGATGCTTGCTTTCGCGCACCACGTCCCTGATATCGCCGAACACGAACAGGTCCCCGGCGATCGTGCCGGAGAGCGAGCCGACGTCATCGGCCGTTCCTGTCACGAGACCGGTGGCGAAGCGTTTGGCGAAATGCGAGGAGGAGTTTTCCTCGGCGACCGCATCGCTCACGCGGTGCGACGTGTCGTCGTCGACAACGACATTGTTGTCGCGCGCGAGCGCAACGAAGCTGTCGGCAAGATCGGCATCGCCGCCTTTCAGCGCGGCTTCGATATTGTTTCCGACCAGCGCCGGGTTATTTCGCAGAGCAGAATTGATTTGCAGGTCCGACAGCGCGGCCGGATCGCCCTCGGCGGCGAGCGTGCGGCCCGCCTCGCGCGCATGCGGTGCCACCGCCACGAGAAGCGCGCCACATATCGCCACACCGCCTAAAGCCGAAAAGACCCCGCGCCGCCTCATCGAAAGTCCCAAATTGAAGTCGCCTCTCCACATAGTGTGCCGGAATTGCGACACAACGTCCCCGACGAAAGAAGGGCTTTTCAGACGACACGATTGTGTCGAATTTGTACTCGCAGACTGGCGGACTAAGGTTCCTAGGAATCAGCCGAAACCGCCGGTATGGTGCGCGGCATTTCGCCCTGTTCCGGGTTCAGGATTGCACCTCCTTTTGCCGCTAAAGGACATTCGATGGCCGACAACGTCGTTCCACACTTCCACAATGATGCCGGCGTGGCCGTGATCGAGATCGGCTCGCACGAATTCATGTGCGTGGGCGCCAACCCGCCGTTCGACCATCCCCACGTGTTCCTCGATCTCGGCAACGACAACGAGATCATCTGTCCCTATTGCTCGACACTGTATCGCTTCGCGACCGACCTCGCCGCGGGCGAGGCAAGGCCGCCGGAATGCGTGCTGAAGGACGTCGCCTAGGCTCTGACCTCCATTTGACATTCACCCTAGTGCCGCCGATTTGAAGTCCCCGCACCGCAAGCGACGGGTTCTACCCGGGGACTTCAAATCGAAAAGCGGCACGAGAATCATAAGTTTGCTAGTGCCCATAACTTTCCGAAGTTCGCGAAATGAAGTTGCCGCAGCGTTGCGCGAACTTCGGAAAGTGGGCACTAGTATTTGCTGCGACTCCGAGAGCGCGAACGTCAAGATCGGGTTAGTGGGTGGCGGCAGCACAACGCACCATTTTCATTGCAGGTGCCGGGATCGGAGGCCTGACCGCCTCCCTTGCGCTGACCGCGCGCGGCTTCCGCGTGGTTCTTCTTGAGAAGGCCGAGAAGCTGGAAGAGACCGGTGCGGGCCTGCAACTCTCACCCAATGCAACGCGCGTGCTGATTGGCCTGGGCTTGAAGGAGCGGCTCGGCAGCCGCGCCGTGGTGCCGGAGTCCATCAACATCATGAGCGCGCGCGCCGGCGGCGAGATCACGCGCATCCCGCTCGGCGAGGCCGCAACGCAGCGCGCCGGGGCGCCCTATTGGGTGGTGCATCGCGCCGACCTGCAGGCGGCGCTGCAATCGGCGGTCAACGATAACCCGGACGTCGATTTGCGGCTCGGCTGCCAGTTCGAGGACGCGGTCGCGCACGCCAAGGGACTGACCGTGGTCCAGCGCCGCGGCAATTCGCGATACTCGGAAGTCGGACTCGCCCTGATCGGGGCCGACGGCATCTGGTCGAACGTGCGCAATCATTTGTTTCCGGACGTGGCGCCGCAATTCTCAGGGATGATCGCCTGGCGCGGCACGCTCGACGCGACGCAGTTGCCGCGCGAATACACCTCGCCACGGGTGCAGCTCTGGATGGGGCCCGGCGCGCATCTCGTCGCCTATCCGATCTCGGGCGCGCGGCGGATCAATGTGGTGGCGATCGTGCCGGGAACGTGGAACAGGCCGGGCTGGAGCGCGCCCGGCGACGGGCTCGAGCTCAAGTCGATCTTCGGCGCTTCACGCTGGCCGGGGCCGGCGCGGATGATGCTGGGCGCGGTCGACGACTGGAAGCGATGGGCGCTGTTCACGGTGCCCGAAAGCGGCAAATGGTATGACGGCACGATCGGCCTGCTGGGCGATGCCGTGCACGCGATGCTGCCGTTCGCGGCGCAAGGCGCCGGTATGGCGATCGAGGACGCCGCGGTGCTGGCGAAGGTGTTGGGCGACGGCCCGGCCGAGACCGCGGCGCAGGTCACCAAGGCGCTGCGGCGCTACCGGCGGCTGCGCCGCTCGCGCGTGGCGAAAGTGCAGCGCCTCGCCGAGAAGCAGGGCCGCATCTATCACATGGCGGGGCCGATGGCGGTCGCGCGTGATCTCTCGATCCGCATGCTGGGGCCGAACCGCGTGCTGGCGCGGCAGCGCTGGATCCACGACTGGAAGATTTAGCGGCCTTTTGTCTGGACATGATCCCCGCGCAAACGCCTGCGTTTGTCGCGGGGAAACCCGCTTCACACTTTTCTCCGGGATCATGCCTAATACACCGCGGTGCCGGCGCGCGACGGCGGCGGCAGCGGTGCGGGCGGCGGCCCGGCGGGAGTTGCAGGCGCCGACTCGCGGCAGTGGTTCTTGCGCCAGGCTTCCTCGGCAAAATGCAACTGCCCGCGCAGCGCGATATTCTCGTTGCGATAGATTAGTTCCGACACCACGGGGCCGCCGACGCCGGTCTCGGCCTTGGCCATCAGGCCCTGGTTCTCGGCCAGCGCAGTGACGATACGCTTGCGCTCGGGCTCGAGCTGCTTGCAGTCATAGAGCTCGTATCTGGCAGGGTCGGCGAACGCCGACGACATCGTGTCGCCAACGCCGGCGCAACCGGACAGCGCGAGGGCGAGCGCCAGCGCGCCCAGCACGGCGGCTGCGCGCGAACCTGCTCGCAAGGCGGTTGCGATCGCGGTCATAAGCCTCAGATAGTCCCATTAGATTGAGATTGGCTAAAGCAGGCTGTCTTGGCCGGATTGAGGCTTTGCGAAACGAGGCGTCCAATCACCTCAAATCTGGCTTTCGGAGGATACCTAACTCTTTGATATCTAGAACAAGATTGGTCCGGATGCCGTCCGCGGTCCGACTCCCCCGCGGACTGCCGCGCCCAGACAGAACCGCAACCAACAATGGGGTAGAGCCAAAAGGCGATTCATCTTAAGGCTAGCGCGCTATCCTAAGCGAACGCGGACGTGGCGGAACTGGTAGACGCAAGGGACTTAAAATCCCTCGATGGCAACGTCGTGCGGGTTCGAGTCCCGCCGCCCGCACCAGAGACAAGGCGCTAGATAAACCTCATCTCAAGAGAGCCGCGCGTTTATGCCCCTCACTCAAATCACCACCGCCCCCTCCCTCACCTTCGACGCGCTGGTCGCGGGCGACGGCGGCGCGCCACTGGTGCTGCTGCTGCACGGTTTTGCGGAATCGATGCATTGCTGGCGCGCGCAGGCCGCTCACCTCGCCGACATGGGCTATCGCGCGGTGGCGCCGAGCCAGCGCGGTTATTCGCCGGGAGCGCGGCCCGATCCCACGGATCATCCGAGCTATCACATCGACCGCCTGATGGACGATGCGATGGCCATCGTCGCGGCGTCCGGTTATGCCGACCGGCGCTTTCATCTCGCCGGACATGACTGGGGCGGCAGCATCGCCTGGGCGCTGGCCGACCGCTATCCCCAGCGGATCGCCTCGCTGACGATCCTGTCGCGGCCGCATCCCAACGCCTTCAACCGCGCGCTTGTGATGCCCGACGGCGAGCAGGCGCAACGCTCGAAGCATCACAAGGCGTTCCTCGAGCCCGACGCCGCCGATGTCGTGCTGGCGAATGATTGCAAATGGCTGCGCGACCGGCTCGCCGCCAACGGTATGCCCGAGGCGGCGATCGAACGGCATCTCACCGTGCTCGGCAACAAGGAAGCGATGGAAGGCGCGCTCGCCTGGTATCGCGCGCGCGGCGCGATCCGCGGGCCGCTCGGGCCGATCCGCGTGCCGACGCTTTACATCTGGGGCGACGCCGACGACACGGTCGGCCGCGTTGCCGCGGAAGGGACGGTCGATTTCATCGCCGCGCCCTATCAGTTCGAGGTGCTGCCCGGCGTCGGCCATTTTGCCGCCGATCAGGAGCCGGAGCGCGTCAGCGAGCTGATGCTGGCGCATATCAGCGCGCATCCGGTGTAGTTTTTTTGGCGCATGATCTTATCGGAAAACCGCTGCACACTTTTCCGGATCATGCGCTACTTCGGATACCACCACCGTCCTGCGATGACGACGCCGTCCGACGCGATCTTGCGGTCGCCCGCGAGATGCTCGCCGACCACGTCGACATAGTCGAACTGGCCTTCCCGCACCGAGATCACGGTGGCATCGCCGACGCTGCCCGGCTTGAGGCTGCCGAGCTCGGGACGCCGCAGCGCCATCGCGGCGTTCACCGTCGAGGCCGCGATCACGTCCGGCAGCGCCATCCCCATGCAGAGGAACTTCGACATGGTCGTCACCTGATCGAAGGCCGGACCGTCGATGCAGAGCTTGTGGACGTCGGAGGAGATCGTGTCGGGATAAAAGCCGTTGGCGAGCATGGCGCGCGCGGTCTTGAACGCGAACGAGCCCTTGCCGTGGCCGATGTCGAACAGCACGCCGCGCTCGCGCGCCTCCCGCACCACCCGCTTCACGGTGCCTTGCGCGGTCACCGCCGTGTTGGGAAACGGCCGGAACGCATGCGTCAGCACGTCGCCGGGGCGCAGCCGCGCCACCACCTCCTCGTAGCTCGGCGGCGGATGGTCGATATGGCACATCAGGGGCATGCCGACCTGCTCGGCGACCTCGAGCCCGATCTCGAGCGGCACGATCCCCGAGGTGCCGGAGGCATGCAGGCCGACGCGCACCTTGATGCCGACGATGATGTCGCGGTTGGCGTCCGCGACTTCGGCCGCGCTGATCGGATCCATCAGGCGCAGCTCCTCGCTCTCGCCGACCATGACGCGGTTGGAGAAGCCGAAGATGCCGGCATGCGAGACGTGCAGGTAGGCGAGGATGCGCACCTGGCTCGGCTCGATCACATGCTTGCGGAAGCCGGCGAAATTGCCGGGACCGGCGCTGCCGGTGTCGACCGCGGTGGTGACGCCCGAGGTGCGGCAGAACTCCTCGGCATCGATGCCGAGCGAGGTGCCGCCCCAATAGACATGGGTGTGCAGGTCGATCAGGCCCGGCGTGACGATTTGGCCTGCGACATCGCGCACGTCGGTCGCCGGCATCGCCCTTCAGGCCGCTGCCGATCTGCGCGACCTTGCCGCCGGCAAAGGCGACGTCGCAGACCGCGTCGAGCTTCTGCGAGGGGTCGATCACCCGGCCGCCGCGCAGGATCAGGTCAAAGGGCATCTTCAGCGACATCCCGGCTCAGCCCCGCACCGTCGGGCCAGTGCTTTGCTAAACCCTCAAGCGATAATATGCCAGTCCGGCGCAACAGCGCCAGCGCCAGCGATCGTGTGCCCGATCTGGGCGTTGTCCCAGATCGCGACGGCGCCGTTGTCGTTGTGCCAGAGAATGTCGCTTCTGCCGTTGCCGTCGAAGTCACCGACGCCGGCGACATGCCAGGTGTTCGGCATCGAAGTGGCGATCGTGGACGCGCCCGGAAGTCCCTACCATTGATAGCGAACGACGCCCTTGCCGGCGTAGGAGCGGGTGACGTCGGAGAATTCGCCTTCGAACGTTCCCGCCACTGACCAGCCGTTCATCCATTTCAGCTCCGCGGCGGCGGTCGTCAGCGCGGCGTCGCTGGCCTGCCGCGCGCCGTTGGGCTGCGCGCGTACGCTGAGCTTCGATCCATGGAACGGGCTGGTGCTCTACCACATGGGGCTTGCCCAGGTGCAACTGGGACGCTTCGAGGAGGCGCTGGCGACGTTCAAGCAGGCCGACCGGTTCGACACGCCGCAGGTTTCGCGCTGGACCTGGCTGCTCGGCGCGGGAATGACCTTGATGCTGATGGACCGCGCCGAGGAAGCATTGCCATGGCTGCAACGGTCGCTCGCCATCACCCCGGGGTCGGGACGCAGTTACATGCTGTTATCCGCGGCCTATCAGGGATCGGGGCGGCCGGCCGAGGCAAAAGCCGCGATGGAAAAGGGAATGGCGCTGCGGCCCGGCTCGAACCTGAGCAACACCGCGCTGCCGTCCAAGAACGCCAGCCCGACGTTCCTGGCCGCAAGCGAGCGGATCGGACGCGCCTACATCGCCGCCGGATTACCTGAGCGCTGACGCCGCTAAACACCAAAACCCGCCGCCTGTTTTGCCCGACGAGTTAAGCTCGCGTTGCAAAAATATTTCTGTTTCCGAAAGGCGGAAATTATGATTTAACGAAGCCATCCCGCCCGCAAGAGGGGCGTTTCGCGATCGTCACGATTCGTGGTGCGGGCTGCGATGGACGCGGTCGGTGCACAGACGATGTGCAGCTCGAGGCGGATGGCGAAGGCGTGTGGTCCTGATCCCCCGACGCTGGGATCAAGCTCTTGTCGATAATGATCGAAAAGCGACGGAGGCTAGACAAGCCCGGTACTCCGGGGAGAGCGCGCTATAAGCCGTAAACCATTGCGCAGGGAGTGCCGGATCGTTTCGGCTTTACCTGACTACTTGTGTGCACTTCTACTCTTCAGCACACAAGGCTGCGGGTGCGGCCAGCGCCCGGCATTCCCTGCGCCCTCTTTCTCTTGAGGGACACCGATTTGACAAGACTCGGACGCGAAATCGCGCCGCGGGAATGTGGAATGTATGTTCTCGTCATTGACGAGGCCGCTGTTTGACACTTGAACCGGAAACTGCCGCGAGCGCGCTATCCCCTCGCCGTCGGCCAGTGCCGCTCGCGGAACCAGCCGCGATAATCCGACGACATCTTGGCGCGCTGCGCCTGCGGCGCACGGCGCTTGCAGGTGGCGGCCTCCTCGCTGCCGTCAGGCGCGGCCCAGCGCAGCTCGGCGCAGTCGTTCGGATTGTAGGCCATCTCGAAATCGACGCTGCGGTCGAGCACCTCCTTCAGCGTCAAGGTCCAGGGCGAGCCGTCGCTGCGGGTGTAGATGATCTTGCGCGAGGCGAGTTCGCTCGCAAGCACCGCCTGCAACTCGCTCTTCACCTCGTCCGCGCTCTTGCCCGCGGGCATGGCGTAGCGCGCGGCGCGGCGCGCCACGCGATCGGGATAGCCGCGCACCACGTCGATGGCGACCAGCAGGCGGAAATCGCGCGCCGGCGTGGAGTAATCCTCCCAGGCCCCCGACGTCTCGAAAATCGAGGGTCCGTTGGGCATGCCGATCTCGGCAGGCGACTTCTCGATAAATTTCCGTCCGTTCTCCACCGAGGTGACGCGCACCTTGACCTGCTCGTTGAGGCTGTCGATCGCATCCATCATCGCCTTCTCCGGATCGAGCGGCTCGGGCGACATCACGTCGTCCATGCGGTCGTAGAAATCCTCCTTGCTCATCTGCGACTGCTCGAGCGAGAAATCGCGAATATTGCGGATTGGCCGCGATCTCGGCGTTGGTCATCCGCCGCAGCGATCCGTTCTTATCTCGTACGACCGGCCTAATGTGCTTGAAGCCGGGGCTGCCGAGCGAGGGTTCGTGCACGAACAGGAAATTGCCGCGCCAGAAGCGCTTGCGCGTGATCGAGCCGTCGGGCTCGGCGTCGACCGCGAGATAGACTCCCGGTTTGCCGTCGGCCTCCGACACGCGATGCACGATCATCATCACATGGCCATAGGGATCGCCGTACACCGTGCCCGGGCGCAGCGTCTCCTGCGTCAGCGGCACCATGTAGAAATCGGTGTTCTCGTCATTGGCGGAGACGCGCACCGAGCCGGAATGCACGACGTCGCCGACGTCGCGCAGATATTCGCCGAAATTCGTCGGCGGCTTCGGCGGCGCCCTGAATTTCGCGCCGGGCGGCGCGCCCGCAGGCTGCGGCGGCGGCGGCGGCGCGGCGTCGGCCTGCCGCCGGCCGAAAATGCTGAACCCTCCGGAGTTGTCGGCGGGTGGCGGAGCGGCTGCGGCGGTTGCGTCCTGCTCGGACGGCGGAGGCGGCGGACGCGTCGCGTTCGGGTGCTCCATGTCGAACCACTGGTAGCATTTCGGCGCACTGCCGCCGCCGCGCGAACAATTGGAATAGCCGAACGGCAATCCCATCTTGTAGGCGAAGTAAGCACGCAGGAAGTAGACGAAGTCGGCGCAGTCGGGCTTCAGGCCACTCTTGCCTTCGTCTTCATTGCGGCCGAGATAGTTGGCGAGGAAGTTGCGCGACTTGTCGCGCAGCACGTCATTCCAGGCCTTCCAGTTCAGGTCCTGATCGGCCGGCGCGTCGAACAGCTTGGCGATCCAGGCCGAGAACAGCGTCTCGTTGGCGTGATCCCAGCTGCCTTTCACCTGCCAGAATTTTCCGGACGGAATCGCTACCGGCGCGGGCTTGGTCGCGCTGACGGTGATCTCGTGCTTGATCTCGCTGCAATCCGCCGCCGGGCGGTCGAGCGCCAGCGAGGCGTGCCATTTGCCCGCCGCAGGCTCATTGACCTCGGCGAACCAGAAATAGGGCGGGCCGCCGTGCCGGTCGGACGATTTGGCGACGACGCCGCCATCGGGCCCGGTCAGCGAGATCGTGCCGTCGAGCGGCTTTTCGCTGACGGCCATGACCCGCAGCGGCGCGCCCTTCCATGGCGAGAATGGCGACGGCAGCACCTGGAGCCCGGCCTGCGCGCAGGGATCGGCCGCTTTGGCCGGCATGCCCGTGATGGCGAGAATGAACGCGGCTGTTGCGACAGCGGCAAACCGGCTGGCACGGCGCATATTGAAGACCCTCTGAGGAACCCGGAAAACCCCACCGGCCCTGCAGCTAGTGTCCCGGTTCTGACATTCGTATCATGGTTCAGCAGGCACGGTACGAATGTAGAACCGAAGGATCAGTCAGCAAATTCTGGTGCGGTTCGGATTTGACATTCGCTATGAGTACTCGGGGAAAATACCGTAGCGAATGTCAAATCCGCGCCAGGGCCGGGCGGAGAATAGCCGAGTTGATCGGGGTCAGTCAGCAGAATTGAGGCGCCGTTCCCTGGGGAACGACGCCTCGCGCTAAACGAATGAACGATTCCGGGCGGTCGTATCCGCCCTACTCGCTCTTGTCGACGTTCCAGAAGATCGGCGTCGCCGGACCGTCGAGCACGCCGGTGATCGACTTCCGCCAGGCGCTCGGGATCGTGAACTGCCCGAGCGGGATGTAGGTCACCTGGTCGTAGGCCTCCTGCTGGATTTCGGTCGCGATTTTCTTCTGCTCTTCGGGCGATGACGAGCGCGCAAACTGATCCTTCAGCGTCTCGATCTTGGCGTCCTCGGACCAGCCGAACCAGCCGCCATTCTTGCCGCGGCCGCCGATCGAGAAATTGACCAGCGGGTTCATCACGTCGGCCGCCACCCAATTGGTGAAGAACATGTTCCAGCCGCCTTCGCTGACCGGCTTCTGGCTGGCGCGGCGGCTCACCACCGTCTGCCAGTCGGTCGCCTGCACGTCGACCTTGAAGCCGGCCTGGCGCAACAGTTGCGCGGCAACGATCGGCTGCGCCTTGATCGATGCCACATCGCCGGGCGCCATGATTGCGACCGGCGTGCCGTCATAGCCGGAGGCGGCGAGTGCCTTCTTGGCCTCCTCCATGCTGCCGCCCTTGGCGAGATTGCCCGCGCCCACATCGGTCGCGAGCGGCGTGCCGCAGACGAAGAACGCGCCGCAGGTCTCGTAATATTTGGGATTGCCGACCACCGCGTCGAGCACGTCCTTCTGGTTGATCGCAAGCAGCGCCGCGCGGCGCACCTTCGGATTGTCGAACGGCGGCAGCACGAAATTCATGCGGCCGAGCGTCTGGAAGCCGAACTTGTTGAGGGTATCGATCTTGATGTCGGGATTGGCCGCCAGCACGGGCAACAAGTCCCACGGCGGATCCTCGATGAAGTCGAGATCGCCGGATTGCAGCGCATTCACCGCGGTCTGCGCATCCGGCATGGTGATCCACTCGACGCGGTCGACCTTCACCACCTTGCCGCCGGCGGTCCAGCTCGGCGGCTCCTTGCGCGGGACATAGTCGGCATTTTTCTCGTAGACCGCCTTCACGCCCGGCTGGAACTCGGCCTTGACGAACTTGAACGGGCCGGAGCCGATCTGCTCCGCGATCTGCTGGCCGGCCGGCGTTTCGGCGAGCCGCTTCGGCATCATGAACGGCACGTAGGACGAGGGCTTGGCAATCGAACTCCAGCACCAGGCCGTAGGGCTCCTTCAGTTTCAGCACGATGGTCTTGGCGTCCGCCGCCTCGATGCTGGCGGTGAAGTCCATCAGCTTCTGGCCCATATTGTCCATCCGGCCCCAGCGCTTCAGCGAGGCGACGCAATCCTCCGCGGTGACCGGCGCGCCGTCATGCCATTTCAGGCCGTCGCGCAGGGTGAAGGTGTAGGTCAGCTTGTCGTCGGAGACTTTCCAGTCCGCCATCTGCGGCTGGATCTTGAAGTTGGAATCGGTCGCCAGCAGCGTGTCGTAGACCATGTAGCCATGATCGCGCGTGATGTAGGCCGTGGTGAACAAGGGATCGATGACGCGCAGGTCCGAATGCATCTTCACCAGCAGGGTCTTGCCTGAGGCGGCCTGTGCCGGCGACGGCAAGCGGTCGTGACGGCAGAGCGCGGCAAGCGCCAAGGCGCAAGGCCGAGCGCGACGCGAAAGTTTACGACGAGAAATGTCTGACATTCGTCTGTCTCCTGACGTGAAACTGGTCAAAGCGAGATCACACTGTGAGCATGATGTCCGTTATTTGTGCGGACTAACACGCTGTAAATTCTCTGGATTTTGAGACTTGCACCAAGCGGCTGGCGCGTCAATCGCGATTTGGCTGCATGCCTTGATCCCGCACTTGCGGCTCTTTACAAATGCCGCGCCGATCATTCTCGTAAGGACCTCGCAACGGTCGGCTTCAAACCAAGAGAAAAATCCATGAACCCCGCCAACCTTCCCTTCGATTCCGAAGCCATGCTGGCCGGCTTGCGCACCTGGGTGGAATGCGAAAGCCCGACCTGGGATGCTGCCGCCGTCGAGCGCATGCTCGACATCGCCGCGCGCGACATGGCGATCATGGGTGCGAGCATCGAGCGCATCGCGGGACGGCAGGGTTTTGCCGGTTGCGTCCGCGCGCGCTTTCCCCATCCGAAGCAGGGCGAGCCCGGCATCCTGATCGCCGGCCATTTCGACACCGTCCATCCCGTCGGCACGCTGAAGAAGCTGCCGTTCCTGCGCGACGGCGACAAATGCTGGGGTCCCGGCATCTACGACATGAAGGGCGGCAGCTATCTGTCGCTGGAAGCGATCCGGCAGCTGGCGCGCGCGTCCGTTCACCACGCCGCTGCCGATCACCGTGCTGTTCACCCCCGACGAGGAGGTCGGCACGCCCAGCGTGCGCGACATCATCGAGGCGGAAGCCGCGCGCAACAAATATGTGCTGGTGCCCGAGCCCGGCCGCGCCAATAACGGCGTCGTCACCGGCCGCTACGCGATCGCGCGCTTCAATCTGGAAGCCACCGGCAAGCCGAGCCATGCCGGCGCCAACCTCTCCTCCGGCCGTTCGGCGATCCGCGAGATGGCGCGGCGCATCATCGAGATCGACGGCATGACATCGGAGGATTGCACCTACTCGGTCGGCATCGTGCATGGCGGACAATGGGTCAATTGCGTCGCCACCACCTGCAGCGGCGAGGCGCTGAGCATGGCCAAGCGCCAGGCCGATCTCGACCGCGGCGTGGAGCGGATGCTGGCGCTGTCCGGCACCGCCAACGACGTGACGTTCACGGTGACGCGCGGCGTGACGCGGCCGGTGTGGGAGCCCAACGCCGGCACCATGGCGCTCTATGAGAAGGCCAAGGGCATCGCTGGGGATCTCGGCATGGAGCTGCCGCACGGCTCGGCCGGCGGCGGCTCGGACGCGAATTTCACGGGCGCGATGGGCATTCCGACGCTGGATGGCCTGGGGCCGCGCGGCGCCGATCCGCATACCCTCAACGAGCACATCATCGTCGAGAGCCTCGCCCAGCGCGGCCGGCTGATGGCGGGATTGCTGGCGACGCTGGAATAGAGGCGATGGCCGAGCCACTTCTGAGCGTTCCGTTCAAGACCATTTTGGCCCGCGCCGAAAAGCGCAAGGGCGGGCCGAAGGCCTTGAAGAAACTGCTGCCGGCGCAAGCCGAACAAGAAGGCGCTGGAGAAGCTCGCCGACGACCGCATCCTCGCCGAGATGACCCAGCGGGTGTTTTCCGCCGGCTTTGCCTGGAGCGTGATCGAGAACAAATGGCCGGGCTTCGAGAAAGCGTTTCTCGGCTTCAAGCCGGCGAAGCTGATCTTCCAGCCCGACGATTTCTGGCACGCCCTGCTGTCCGACACCGGCATCGTCCGCAACGGCGCGAAGATTTCATCGGTGCGCGAGAACGCCGGCTTCGTGCAGGAGATCGCCGAAGGAGCATGGCAGCTTCGGCAAGTTCCTGGCGAACTGGCCGTCCTCCGACGAGATCGGGCTGCTTGAACCTGCTCACCAAGCGCGGCAGCCGGCTCGGCGGCAACACCGGCCAGATGTTCCTGCGCTTCGTCGGCTGGGACGGTTTCGTCACCTCGCAGGACGTGGTCGCCTGCCTGCGCGACGCCGGGCTCGACATCGCGGCGGAGGTCAAATCCAAGGGCGACCTCGCCAAGGTGCAGGCGCAGTTCAACGCCTGGGCCGAGGAGACCGGACTGCCCTATGTGCATCTGTCGCGCATCTGCGCGCTGTCGGTCGGCGAGAACATGACGCCGCGTTAGCGCGCTTGCATGGCATGGGCTTTGCAGCGTCGAGACGCGTCCAAAAGTCCGCGAACTCCGTAAAAATGTGGATTGCTAAGGACATGCAAAAGCCTCCACACTCGCGGACGTGCAGGACTTGAGACACAGGGATGCTCGGATATCTGCTTCGCCGCGTGCTGGCCGCCATCCCCGTGATGGGCGTGGTGGCGCTGTTCGTGTTCCTGCTGCTGCGGCTGACGCCGGGCGATCCCGCCGCGATCCTCGCCGGCGACAATGCGACGCCGGAGCAGCTCGAGCGCATCCGCACCTCGCTCGGCCTCAACGAGCCGCTCTACATCCAGTTCTTCACCTGGATCGACAAGCTCCTGCATGGCGATCTCGGCGTCTCCCTGATCTCCAACGTGCCGGTGCTGAAGATGATCGGCCAGCGCATCGAGCCCTCGATCTCGATTGCGCTGGCGACCATCATCCTCGCGGTCGTGGTCGCCGTTCCCCTTGGCGTGCTCGCGGCCTGGAAGCAAGGCACCTGGATCGACCGCTTCGTGATGGCGCTGTCGGTGCTCGGCTTCTCGGTGCCGGTGTTCGTGATCGGCTATGTCCTGATCCAGATCTTCGCCATCGATCTGCGCTGGCTGCCGGTGCAGGGCTTCGGAGCCTCTCGAGCGGCTTCGGGCCGTTCTTCGAGCGCCTCGTGCTGCCGACGCTCGCGCTGTCTTTCATCTATGTCGCGCTGATCGCGCGCATGACGCGCGCCTCGATGCTGGACGTGCTCGGCGAGGATTATGTGCGCACCGCGCGCGCCAAGGGCATCGGCGAGATCGCCGTGCTGTTCCGCCACGCGCTGCGCAATGCCGCGGTGCCCGTCATCACCGTGATCGGCACCGGCTTTGCGCTGCTGATTTCCGGCGTCGTCGTCACCGAAAGCGTGTTCAACATTCCCGGCATCGGCCGCCTCACCGTCGATGCCGTGCTGGCGCGCGACTATCCCGTGATCCAGGCGATGATCCTGCTGACCTCGCTGCTCTATGTGACGATCAATCTCCTGATCGACGTCGCCTACACCTTGCTCGATCCCGAATCCGGTATGAGGTCACTGATGGCGATCGAGACCCTCCCCGAGCCGTCGATTGCGATCGCCGCGCCGCCGCGGCCGCGGTTCGGATTCCTGACGGCGACGCCGATCATCGCGACCGCCACCTTCTGCCTCGTCGCGATCGTCGCTGATGTCGATCCTGGCGCCCTGGATCGCGCCGCACGATCCGCTTGCAGCTTGCTGCCGGCGCAGCGGTTGAAGCCGGCCAGCGAGCAGTTCCTGCTCGGCACCGACGCCTACGGCCGCGACGTGCTGTCGCGCATCATCTATGGCGGGCGCATCTCGCTGCTGATCGGCTTCGGCGCGACGCTGGTCTCGATCAGCATCGGCCTCGTCATCGGCCTGTTCTCCGGCTTCTTCCGCTGGCTCGATGCGGTGTTGATGCGGATCATGGACGGCATCATGGCGATCCCGGCGATCCTGCTCGCCATCGCCGTGGTATCGCTGTCGGGCGCCAGCGTGATGACCGTGCTGATCGCGATCACCATTCCCGAAATTCCCCGCGTGGCGCGGCTGGTGCGCTCGGTCGTGCTGTCGGCGCGCGAGGAGCCCTATGTCGAGGCCGCGATCTCGGTCGGCTCGGCGCTGCCCAAGATCATGTGGCGGCATCTGTTGCCGAACACGGTCGCGCCGCTGATCGTGCAAGGCACGAACTTCTGCGCCTCCGCGATCCTCACCGAAGCGATCCTGTCCTTCCTCGGCGCCGGCATCAGCCCGGAGACGCCGACCTGGGGCAACATCATGGCCGAGGGCCGCGCCTACTTCCTGATCAAGCCGTCGCTGATCTTCTGGCCGGGCCTGTTGCTGTCGATCACGATCCTCAGCGTCAATTTGATCGGCGATGCCGCGCGCGACGCGCTCGATCCCCGCATGAAGCAGCGCGAGGCCGGCAAGTGACCGTCCTCGCCATCAACAATCTCGTCGTCAGCCTCGGCAAGAATCCCAACGGCCTGCGCATCATCGACGGAATCTCTCTCGACGTCGCAGGAGCGCGAGACGCTGTGTCTGGTCGGCGAGAGCGGCTCGGGCAAATCCGTCACCGCGCTGACCGTGATGGGCCTGTTGCAGAAGAACGCGCTGATGCCGACCGGCGGCAGCATCAAACTCGTCGGCGAGGAACTGTTGACCGCGAGCGACCGCCGCCTGCGGCAATTGCGCGCCACCCGGATGGCGATGATCTTCCAGGAGCCGATGACCGCGCTCAATCCGGTGGTGCCGGTCGGCCGCCAGATCGACGAGGTGCTGTGCGCCCACACCGATCTCGACGCGCGCGCCCGGCGCAAGCGCATCCTCGACATGATGGAGCAGGTGCGGCTGCCGCAGATCGAGCGCATCTTCGCGTCCTACCCGCATCGCCTGTCCGGCGGCCAGCGCCAGCGCATCATGATCGCGATGGCGCTGGTGCTGGAGCCGAAACTGCTGATCGCGGACGAGCCGACCACCGCGCTCGACGTCACCACGCAGAAGCAGATCCTGACTCTGATCCGCGACCTGCAGCGCGATCACGGCACCGCCGTGCTGTTCATCACCCATGACATGGGCGTGGTCGCCGAGATCGCCGACCGCGTCGCCGTCATGCGCAACGGCCGGCTGGTCGAGACCGGGCCGCTCGACAGCCATCCTGCGCACGCCCACGATGGAATATACCCGCAACCTGCTCTCCTCGGTGCCGAGCCTGGTGCCGCGCGCGCCGCGCGCCGACACGCAGCGAGCCGGTCGTGCTGGAGACAACGAGCCTCGGCAAGATCTATCGCGAGCGCTCTTTCTTCGGCAAAGCCCGCGAGGTCGCGGCCGCCGACGACGTCACGCTCGACACTGCGCAAGGGCCGCACGCTCGGCATCGTCGGCGAAAGCGGCTCCGGCAAGTCGACAGTGGCGCGCTGCATCGTGCGGCTGATCGATCCGACCTCGGGCGGCATTCGCCTGGTCGGGACGCGAAATCTCGAACCTGTCGCGTGGCCTGCTGCAACCGCATCGCAAGCGCATCCAGATCGTGTTCCAGGACCCCTATCGCTCGCTCAATCCGCGCGTCACCATCGGCGAGAGCATCGCCGAGGGCCCGATCAATTACGGCGTCTCCGCGCAGCGCAGGCGTTCGCCAAAGCGCGCGAGCTCCTGGAACTGGTCGACCTGCCGCCGGACGCGATCTCGCGCTATCCGCATCAATTCTCCGGCGGCCAGCGCCAGCGCATCGCGATTGCCCGCGCGCTCGCGCTCGATCCCGATGTGCTGGTCGCGGATGAAGCGGTCTCGGCGCTCGACGTGTCCGTGCAGGCGCAGGTGCTGGAGCTGTTCGCCGAAATCCAGAAGCGGCTCGGCATCGCACTGTTGTTCATTACCCACGATTTGCGCGTTGCGGCGCAAATCTGCGACGACGTTGCCGTGATGCAGCATGGCCGCATCGTCGAACAGGGCCCGGCGGCGGAGGTGCTGACCCATCCGCAACAGGCCTACACCCGCACGCTGCTCGATGCGGCGCCCGGCCGCGGCTGGGATTTCGCGAATTTCCGGCCGGTTGCTGCGACGGCTTTATCCTCGTCATTGCGAGCGAAGCGAAGCAATCCAGACTTTTGCCTGGGTGACCATCTGGATTGCTTCGTCGCTTCGCTCCTCGCAATGACGAGGCGAGTCATGCAAATCCGGAATTGCTTCGCTGCTTGCGCTTGTCGCGGGCGCAGGGCTAACGTCGCGGACCTAGTTGGCCCGAGACCCCTGAATGACCCGCATCGCCGTCGGCGGCTTCCTGCACGAGACCAACACCTTCGCGCCGACGAAGGCGACCTACGATGCCTTTCTCCATGGCGGCAGCTGGCCGCGGATGACACTGGGCGCCGATATCCCGAAGATCATTCGCCGCATCAATCTCGGGCTTGCCGGTTTCATCGAAGCGGCGGAGGAAAAAGGCTGGGAGCTCGTCCCGACCATCTTCGCCGCGGCGACGCCCATCGGCGCATGTCACCGAGGATGCCTTCGAGCGCATTGCGAAAGTCATGATCGACGGCATCGCGGCCGCAGGCCCGATCGACGCCGTCTATCTCGATCTGCATGGCGCGATGGTATCAGAGCATTTCGACGACGGCGAAGGCGAAGTTTTCGCGCGGGTGCGCCATGTCATCGGCAAAACCATGCCGCTGGTGGCCAGCCTCGACCTGCATGCCAATGTTTCGCCCGAGATGGTTGAACATGCCGACGCGCTGATCGCCTACCGCAAGTATCCGCATGTCGACATGGCCGATACGGGACGAGCCTGCGCCGAGCACCTCGCGCTGATGCTGGAGACGAAACAGCGCTTCGCAAAAGCGTTCCGGCAATTGCCGTTCCTGATCCCGATCAGCTGGCAATGCACCAATGACCAGCCTGCCAAGGGAATCTACGAAAAGCTCGCAGCAATGCAAAGCGACGCGGTGCCGACACTGTCCTTTGCGCCGGGTTTCCCTGCGGCCGATTTTCGGGATTGCGGCCCGAGTGTGTTCGCCTATGGACGGACACAGGCGGACGCCGATGCCGCGGCCGACAAGATCGCCGCGATCATCGAAAGCCATGAGAGCGATTTCGACGGCAAGATTTATTCGCCCGACGAGGGCGTGGTCTACGCGATGGGTCTGGCGAAAAGTGCAAAGAAGCCGATCGTGATCGCGGACACCCAGGACAATTCCGGCGCCGGCGGCGATTCCGACACCACGGGCATGCTGCGCGCGCTGGTGCGCAACAAGGCGCAGCGCGCGGCGATCGGCGTGCTATGCGACCCGGACTCTGCGAAGGCCGTGCATGCGGCAGGCGAAGGCGCCACGGTGACGCTCGCGCTCGGCGGCAAGTCCGGCATTCCCGGCGATGCGCCCTACAAGGAAACCTTCTTCGTCGAGAGACTGTCCGATGGAAACTTTTTGGCGCCGGGCCCGTTTTACGGTGGTCGTCTCATGAAGATGGGACCATCGGCATGCCTGCGCATCGGCGACGTCAGGGTCGTCGTCGCCTCGCACAAGGCGCAACTTGCCGATCAGGCGATGTATCGCTATGTCGGCATCGAGCCGACCGAGCAGGCAATTCTGGTCAACAAGAGCTCGGTGCACTTCCGTGCCGACTTCGAGCCGATCGCCGAGAAGCTGCTGATCTGCGCCGCACCCGGCGCAATGCCGGCCGACACCGCGGCTCTTCCATGGAAACACCTTCGCCCGGGAATCCGCATCAAGCCGAACGGCCCCGCATTCACGCCCGCAACGAAATCTCGTCAAACCGGATAGGACAACATGCCCACCATCGACCGCATTGACGGCTTCGCCGACGAACTCACCGCGATCAGGCGCGACCTGCACGCCCATCCCGAGATCGGCTTCGAGGAGGTGCGCACCTCCGGCATCGTCGCCGACAAGCTCACACAATGGGGCATCGAGGTGCATCGCGGGATCGGCGGCACCGGCGTAATCGGCGTGCTCAAGGGCAAGGGCACCGGCGGTAAGCGCATCGGCTTGCGCGCCGACATGGACGCGCTGCCGATGGAAGAGAATACCAATCTGAAATGGCGCTCCACCGTCCCTGGCCGCTTCCATGGCTGCGGCCATGACGGCCACACCACCATGCTGCTCGGCACCGCGCGCTATCTCGCCGAGACCCGCAATTTCGACGGCACCGTGCATTTCATCTTCCAGCCCGCCGAGGAAGGTCTTGGCGGCGCCCGCGCCATGATCAAGGACGGGCTGTTCCAGAAATTCCCCTGCGATGAGGTTTACGGGCTGCACAACGCTCCCGACATGAACCACGGCGAGATCGCGATCCTGCCGGGACCGGCGATGGCCGGCGCCGATTTCTTCGACATCAAGATCCACGGCTATGGCGCCCACGGTGCGATGCCGGAGCGCTCCAAGGACGCCGTGGTGATCGCGATGACATTGGGACAGGCGCTGCAGACCATCGTCAGCCGCAACGTCGATCCGCTGAAGGCGGCGGTGCTGTCGATCACCCAGATTCATTCCGGCTCGGCCTATAACGTCATTCCCGGTGAAGCCTGGCTCTGCGGCACCGTACGTGCGTTCTCGGATGAGGCGCGCGCGCTGATCCGCGAGCGCATGCGCACGATCTGCGCCGGCATCGCTTCCGCCTTCCAGGTCGAGATCGAAGCGGATATCCGCGATACCTTCAGCGTGCTGGTCAACAAGGAGGAGCAGTCGAAGGTGGTCGAGGAGGTCGCGCGTACCGTGGTCGATCCGGCCAAGGTTTTCACGCGCTCGACGCCGAAGATGGGCAGCGAGGATTTCGCCGACATGATGAAGGACATCCCCGGCGCCTATTTCTGGATCGGCCATGACGGCTCGGTGCCCGTGCACAATCCCGGCTACGTGCTCGACGACAAGATTTTGCCGATCGGCGCCAGCATGTTCGCGCGCATCATCGAAACCCGTATGCCGGCAGGTTCTCATGCATAAGACGTCTTCCCAGGACGCGGTCACCTCGCTGCACGATCTCTCCGCGGTCGACCTGATCGCGGGCTACAAGGCCGGGCAGTTTTCGCCGTCGGAGGTGATGGAGGATTTGCTCGAGCATGTCGCGGCATGGGAGCCGCACATCAAGGCGCTGTACCTGTTCGATCCCGAAGGCGCGCGCAAGGCCGCCAAGGCCTCGACCGACCGCTGGCAGAAGGGCGAGCCGACCCACACACTCGACGGCGTGCCGGTCACCATCAAGGACAATGTCGCAACCAAGGGCCAGCCGATGCCGCTGGGTGCGGCCAGCGTGCCGCAAGTGCCGGCCGCGGCCGACGCGCCGCCGGTGGCGCGACTACGCGAAGCCGGCGCGATCGTCTTCTCCAAGACCACGATGCCGGACTACGGCATGCTGTCGTCGGGCCTGTCGAGTTTCCATCCCCTCACCCGCAATCCCTGGGACCTCAGCAAGAATCCCGGCGGCTCCTCGGCCGGTGCCGGCGCCGCGGGTGCGGCCGGGTACGGTCCGCTGCATCTCGGCACTGACATCGGTGGCTCCGTGCGATTGCCGGCCTGCTGGTGCGGCCTCGTTGCGCTGAAGCCGAGCCTCGGGCGCGTGCCGATCGATCCGCCCTATGTCGGCCGGGTCGCGGGTCCGATGACGCGCACGGTCGACGACGCCGCGCTGATGATGAGCGTGATCTCGAAGCCCGACCGGCGCGACGGCATGAGCCTGCCGCCGCACGACATCAACTGGAAGTCGCTGGAGAAATCGCCGCGCAAGCTGCGGCTCGGCCTGATGCTCGATCTCGGCGTTGGACAAGCGCTGGAAAAGCCGGTGCGCGAGGTCGTGGTCAAGGCGGCCAAGGCGTTCGAGGCGGCGGGCGCCGTCGTCACCGAGGTCGACGGCGTGCTCACGCGCGAGATGCTCGACGGCCTCGACAATTTCTGGCGCGCGCGGATGTGGGGCGATCTGTCAGCGCTGCCCGAGGCCGAGCGCCGCAAGACGCTGCCCTACATCTATCAATGGGCGGAGCGTGGCGCGAAGCTATCAGGCGCCGATGCGGTGCGCGGCTTCAACATGACCATGGCGATCCGCGCCGCCGCGGCGAAACTGTTCGGCGAACTCGACTACGTCATCTCGCCGGTGTCGCCGGTGGTCAAGTTCGACGCCGAGCTTGCCGCACCGCTCAACGATCCCGACAAGCCGTTCGAGCACATCTGCTACACCGTGACCTGGAACATGGCGGAGAACCCGGCGGTGTCGATCAACGGCGGCTACGACGCCAAGGGCTTTCCGATCGGCGTGCAGATCGTCGGCCGCCGTTTCGACGATCTCGGCGTGCTCGCCATGGCCAAGGCGTTCGAGGGCCTGCGCGGTCCGCAGAAGCCGTGGCCGACACCGCCGAAGAAATAATTGCACATCGTCATCCGGGCCGCGCGGCTTGTCCCGGCGCATCCACATCTTGAGCACATCCGCAAAAGGATGACGTGGCTGCGCCGGCTCACGGCCCGGGCATGACGACGGATAAATGTCAAGGAAACACCCATGGCCTACGAGACCATCACTTACGAGGTGGCGGAGCAGATCCTCACCATCACGCTGAACCGGCCCGACAAGCTCAACGCCTTCACCGGCCAGATGATGGCGGAGATGATCGATGCCTTCGACAAGGCAGATGCCGACGACAACGTGCGCGCCATCATCGTGACCGGTGCGGGCCGCGGCTTCTGCGCCGGCGCGGACCTGTCCTCCGGCGCCAACACTTTCGACCGCGACGCGCGGCGCGGGCCGGTCAAGCGTTCCGCCGACGGCAAGGTCGACTACAGCGACCCGCAGGTGCGCGACGGCGGCGGCCAATTGACTTTGCGTATCTTCAAGTGTCTGAAGCCTGTGATCGCCGCAGTGAACGGCCCCGCGGTCGGCATCGGCGTCACCATGCAGCTTGCGATGGATATCCGCATCGCCAGCGAAGCCGCGCGCTTCGGCTTCGTATTCTCCCAGCGCGGCATCGTGCCGGAAGCCGCCTCGAGCTGGTTCCTGCCGCGCCTCGTCGGCATCCAGCAGGCGCTGGAATGGTGTTACACCGGCCGCGTGTTTCCGGCACAGGAGGCGCTCGCCGGCCGGCTCGTCAGTAAAGTGGTGCCGCCGGACGAATTGCTGCCGACCGCGCGGGCGCTCGCGAAGGAGATTGCGGCCAAGACCGCGCCGGTGTCGGTCGCGCTGATCCGGCAGATGATGTGGCGCATGCTGGGCGCCGACGATCCGATGGAAGCCCACAAGGTCGACAGCCGCGGCATCTACGCGCGCGGCCGCTCCGACGACGTGAAAGAAGGCGTGGTGTCGTTTCTGGAGAAGCGCCCGGCGCAGTTCAAGGACAAGGTGTCGAGCGACATGCCGGATTATTTTCCGTGGTGGACGGAACGGGAGTATAAATAACGAGCTTGTAGGGTGGGCAAAGCGAAGCGTGCCCACCCTCACGCATCCAGTTTGTCGATAGATGGTGGGCACGGCGCTACGCGCCTTTGCCCACCCTACGGTTACTAACCCATCATCAACGCCACGCGCCCGATCGCCTTGCGATCGATCAGCAACTGCATCGCCTTTGCGTAGTCCTCCAGCGGCAGGCGATGCGAGACGTTGGGCCGGATTTTCTCCTCCTCCGCCCATGCGAGCAGCTGCTTCAGCCTGACTTCGCCGAGTGCGGGATTCCTGCGCACGGCCTCGCCAGCGCGCACGCCGAGGACGCTCGCGCCCTTGATCAGCAGCAAGTTGGTGCGCGCCAGGCCAATGCCGCCGGTGAAGCCGATCACCAGCAGCCGCGCGCCCCAGGCGATGCAGCGCACGCTGTCCTCGAAAATCTGTCCGCCGACGGGATCGTAGACCACGTCGGCGCCGCGGCCGTCGGTGATGCGCTTGACCGCGTCGCGAAACGGCTCGCGCGAATACAGCACGAGGTGATCGGCGCCCCGAGCCCTCGCGACTTCGAGCTTCTCCTCGGATGACGCCGCCGCGATCACGGTGGCGCCGAGGAGCTTGCCGATCTCGACTGCGGCAAGGCCGACGCCGCCGCCCGCGCCATGCACGAGCAGCACTTCGCGCGGCTGCAATTGCCCGCGATCGATCAGGCCGTGATAGGCCGTGCCGTGTGCGGCGAGAAAGGTCGCGCCTTCCGCATAATCGAAAGTCGACGGCAACGGCGTCAGCTGCGACGGCGCGACCACGACCTCGTCGGCATAGCCGCCATGGCGCAGCTTGACGATCACGCGGTCACCGACCGCGACGCCTTGGGCGCCATTGACCTCGACGACATCGCCTGCCGATTCCATGCCGGGCGTGAACGGCAGCTCCGGCTTGAGCTGGTACTCCCCGGCCGCCATCAGAATGTCCGGAAAATTGATTCCGGCCGCGCGGATCGCGACGCGCACCTGCCCCGACGCCAGCGGCTTCGACGCGAACGTTTCCAGCCGCAACCGGCTCGGTTGGCCGAGTTCCCTGCAAACAACCGCTTTCGGCATTATGCCGCGCGCTCCTTGCGGCGCGCCAAGGCTTCGCGCACCAGCGGCAGGCGGTCATTGCCGAAATACATGTCGGTCTTGTCGATGAAGATGGTCGGCGAACCGAACCCGCCGCGCGCCATCACTTCATCCGTGTTTGCCTTGAGCTGGTCCTTGATCGATTGCTGCGCGATCCCGGCGAAAAGTTTTGGCGCATCGACGCCGGCGCGTTTGCACACCTCTGCGAGCACCGTGTCCTGCGAGATGTCCTGGTCCTCGCCCCAGTAGATCTCGAATACCGCGCGCGCAAAGGGCAACATCTCCTTGCCGAGGAAGATGCAGCCGCGCATCGCCTTCACGCTGTTCACCGGGAACACCGTCGGCCGCATCTTGATGGCGAGCCCGGCCGAGCGCGCCCAGTCCGCCATGTCCTTTTTCTGGTAGGCGACCTTGGCCGGCACCGGATGTTCCCGGCCAGCGTAGACGCTCGGATTGATGGTGTTGAAGATGCCGCCGACCAGGATCGGCCGCCACACGATCTCCGCGCCGAACTCCTTCGCCATCGGCTGGATGTTGTGGAAGGCGAGATAGGTCCAGGGGCTGGAGCAGTCGAAGAAGAACTCGATCATGGCGAGCGTTTCCTTGTGTTTCTCGTCATTGCGAGCGAAGCGAAGCAATCCATCTATCCGCGAAAAGAAAGAATGGATTGCTTCGTCGCTTCGCTCCTCGCAATGACGAATCGGCTAACAGCCGGTTCGTGCCTCGTTATTCCCGGCCGGACAGACTTTTGTTGTCCTGTACCTCCAGCATAAGACATGGCAGACAGGCGCTCAATCAGAACATCCAGCGTCCCGGGAGGCCCTTCCATGCTGTTTCCAACCACGATTGCGGGCTCGCTGCCAAAGCCGGAATGGCTGGCCGAACCGAACATGCTGTGGGCGCCCTGGAAGGCCAAGGGCGAGGAACTGGCGCGCGCCAAGCGCGACGCCACCATGCTTGCGGTGAAATTGCAGGAGGACGCCGGCGTCGACATCGTCACCGAGGGCGAGATGGCGCGTCAGCATTTCGTGCACGGCTTCCTGGAGAACATCGAGGGCATCGATTTCGCCCACAAGGTCGAGATGGGCATTCGCAAGGATCGCTACAAGGCGATGGTGCCGCAGGTGGTGGCGCCGCTCGCGCTGAAGGGCCGCGTCCACGCCGACGAGGCGCGCGTCGCGCGCGCGCACACGAAGAACAAGCTGAAGTTCACCATGCCCGGCCCGATGACCATCATCGACACCATCGCGGACCGCTATTACGGCGACAAGGTCAAGATGGCCTTCGCCTTCGCCGATCTGCTCAACCAGGAGGCCAAGGCGTTGCAGGCCGACGGCGTCGACGTGATCCAGTTCGATGAACCCGCCTTCAACGTCTACATGGACGAGGTGCGCGACTGGGGCATCAAGGCGCTGGAGAAGGCCGCGGAGGGCCTGACTTGCACCACTGCCGTGCACATCTGCTACGGCTACGGCATCAAGGCCAACACCGACTGGAAGCAGACGCTGGGCGGCCAGTGGCGGCAATATGAGGAGACGTTCCCCTCGATCGACAACAGCTCGATCCAGCAGGTCGCGATCGAGTGCCGCAATTCGAAGGTGCCGCTGGAGCTGCTCGGCCTGCTCAAGGGCAAGGTGGTGCAGGCCGGCGTGATCGATGTCGCGAGCGATCAGGTCGAGACGGCGGAGGATGTCGTGGCCACAATCGAAGCGGTGGCGAAATTCGTGCCGAAGAGCAACATCGTGGCGACCACCAATTGCGGCATGGCGCCGATGCGGCGCGACATCGCCGAGGCGAAACTTGCCGCACTCGGCGCCGGCGCGAAACTGGCGCGGCAGCGGCTGGGATGATGGTTCGCGTTGCGTCAGGCGTCGCCGCGCTGGTGTTGTTGACCGTTGGCGCGGCGCGGGCCGGCGAACGCGATCAGCTTGATGCCTGCAGGGCCATGGTGGCGCAAGCTCTGCAGGCGGGCACGGCGCAGGACGATCCCGCGCTCGCAAAAATGCCGGCAGATCATCAAGGAATGGACGCTGCGCGACTCCCGCAGGAGCGTCGACGAGGACGGAAAGCCGCTGAAGTAATCGTAGCCCGGGTGAGCGAAGCGATACCCGGGGTGACCCGCATATCGCTGCGCTCATGCGGGCTACAAATGCTGCGCACTTGGATGCAGCACCGGCCGATAACCGGCCGCGAACGCGCGCACCGTCGACGGCGGCGTCAGCAACATCGCATCATCAGGCAAGCGCGCTGCGCGGCTGTAGCCGGCCGGCGACCATTTCAGCGCCCTGCCCTGCGCGATCAGAAAACTGTCGCCGCCAGCCTGCACCATCGTCCCATCGGGCAATTTCGCGACCGGCATGGGCAGCCGATGCAGCTTCTTGCCGCTGGCCAGCCGCTCGCGATGCAGCACCGCATCAATCTCAGGCGCGAGAATGTCCTTCACGCGGTTACCACGCTCCCATGCTGCGCGAAAGCGGTTGGCGTCATCGCGGCGGCAGTAGAAGCACGGCCGGTGACCGGCCGCGAAGGCGGTCGCCTCATCCAGGAAGAACAGCTCGGTCCAGCTTCGCCCGCCCATCACCATGCGCCGGCGTCCCCGGAATTCGAGCACGCAAATCAGCCAGGCCGGGCAGGACCAGCGCTTGCGCAGCAGCGTCCTGGTTGCGGGATCGTGGATGATGCCGCGATTGCCGGTGAATGTCCCGCGCTCAGGCGTGGCGACGATCTCGCCGGTGGGGGTGACGCGGTTTTGGAGGGGCATGGCGGTTCTTCTCCCTCTCCCCGTCCTTACGGGGAGAGGGTTGGGGTGAGGGGCTGCTTCCACGAACCAGGTGAGAGTTGAACTCGCGGAAACTCCCCCTCACCCGGATCGCATTTCGCTTCGCTGCATGCGATCCGACCTCTCCCCGCACGCGGGGAGAGGTAAGAAAAGTCACGCCGCGCCATCCCGGATCGGGGGCTGGAACGACAGCGCGGTGTCCCAGGGGAAGAAGATCCAGGTGTCCTGCGATACCTCGGTGATGTAGGTATCGACCAGCGGCCGCCCCTGCGGCTTGGCATAGACTGTGGCGAAATGCGCATCCGGCATCATCTTGCGCACCAGCGCGCCGGTCTTGCCGGTATCGACGAGGTCGTCGACGATCAGAAGTCCCTTGCCGGTGCCGTCACCGAGTGCGGCGGTATCGGCAGAAATACCCTTCAGCACTTTCAGGTCGCCCTGCTTGGTGTGATCGTAGCTCGCGATGCAGACGGTATCGATCACACGCACGCCGAGTTCGCGCGCCACGATCGCCGCCGGCACCAGGCCGCCGCGGGTGATCGCGATCACCGCATGGAACGGTCCGACCTCGTTGAGCCGCCAGGTCAGCGCCCGGCAATCCCGGTGGAACTGGTCCCATGACACCGGGAAGGCCTTGCCGGCCCGCTCCTGAGCGCTCAATTGGGGCATCATGTCCGCCATGTTGTCTCCTGCATCTTCCTGCAACTTAGAGCGCGATAAAATCAGGATGAATCGTCATCGCGCTCCAAATTCTTGTTTGCGCATGATCTCCGCGCAAACGCGTTCCGCGTTTGTCGCGAGGGAAAACCGCTGCACACTTTTCCGGATCATGCGCTAACGGTTCACCCCGAGTCCGGCCAGCATCTCCTTGACCGCGTTCATCGCCGCGTCGAGCTTGTCCGGATCGCGCGAGCGCACCACGAGATTGGTGTTGGGCTTGCCGTTCTCGTCGAGGAACGGATAGCTGCCGATGATTGTGCCGGGATGGGCATTGGCGATCTCCCGCAAGGGACCGCCGATATCGCCCTCGCGCGAGTTGGCGCGCACGGTATCCGACAGCATCTTCACGCCGGACTTCAGCTTCGGCGAGACGATGTCCATCATCGCCTGCATGATCGAGGGCACGCCGGCCATCACGATGACATTCCCGATCTTGAAGCCCGGCGCCATGATGGTCGCGCTCTGGATCAGCTCGGCGCCATCGGGAATCCGCGCCATGCGCAGCCGCGCCTCGTTGAGTTCGCCGGGATTCTTGAAGCGTTCCCTGAAGCGGGCCACCACCTCGGGGTGATGGTCGATGCCGACGCCGAACGCCTTGGCCACGCTGTCGGCAGTGATGTCGTCATGGGTCGGGCCGATGCCGCCGGTGGTGAACACATAGGTGTAGCGGTTCCGCAGCGCGTCGAGTGCAGCGATGATGTCGTCCTCCTCGTCGGCGACGACGCGTACTTCCTTGAGATCGATGCCGATATTGGTGAGGTATTCGGCGATGAAACCGATGTTCTTGTCCTTGGTCCGCCCGGACAGGATCTCGTCGCCGATCACCAATATCCCGGCGGTGACGATCTCGCTCATGACTTCAACCTTCCACCCATTACCGCAGCTCAAGAATGCCCAAGAGAATGCCGAGCCAAGTCCTTGAAGTCACGGGATTTTGCCGCCGATTTAGTCACCGGTCCGCCGCTTTTTCGGGCAACGCCATAAAACTCCACCGCAAGTGCCCTCACACCATGCATATCGCGCTGGCCCGGCCCTTGCTACCACCCCGTCAAGTCATGCACTGTTGTGCGCGGCGTTGAGGGGGTGCGATGGCGGTTGCGTTCGATGAGATGAATGGTCCCGGGGACGACCTCCGCCCCGCCTACCAGGAGCTCTCCCGCTGGCTGAAGGAGACGCCGCCGGACGCGCTGGAATATCGCCGCCAGGAAGCCGAGCTGCTGTTTCGCCGGATCGGCATCACCTTCGCGGTCTACGGCGATGCCGAGGCCCAGGAGCGGCTGATCCCCTTCGACGTCATCCCGCGCATCCTGTCGGCAAAGGAATGGGCGCTGATGGAGAAGGGGCTGCGCCAGCGCGTGCGCGCGCTGAACATGTTCCTGCGCGACATCTACCACGGCCGCGACATCCTCCGCGCCGAAATCGTGCCCGAGGATCTGATCTTCCAGAACCCGGTGTTCCGCCCGGAGATGAACGGGCAGGACGTTCCCCACGACGTCTATGTGCATATCGCCGGAATCGATATCGTCCGGGTCGACGCCGACAATTTCATCGTGCTGGAGGACAACGCGCGCACGCCGTCGGGCGTGTCGTACATGCTGGAAAACCGCGAGATCATGATGCGGCTGTTTCCGGACCTGTTCGCGCGCCATCGCATCGCGCCGGTCGAGCGCTATCCGGACGAATTATTGTCAGCGTTACGCTCGGTGGCGCCGTCGAGCGCCTCGTCGGAGCCAACGGTCGCGCTGATGACGCCCGGCGTCTACAACTCCGCCTATTACGAGCACTCCTTCCTCGCCGACAAGCTCGGCATCGAGCTGGTCGAGGGCCGCGACCTCATCGTCAAGAACGATGAGGTGTTCATGCGCACCACCGAAGGCCTGAAGCGGGTCGACGTGATCTATCGCCGGGTCGACGATGATTTCATCGATCCCCTCACCTTCCGCCCGGATTCCGCGCTCGGCGTGCCCGGCCTGATGTCGGCCTATGCCGCCGGCAACATCACGCTTGCGAACGCGGTCGGCACCGGGATTGCCGACGACAAGGCGATCTATTCCTACATGCCCGACATCGTGAAATTCTATCTGTCGGAAGAGCCGATCCTGAAGAACGTGCCGACCTGGCGCTGCCGCGAGCCGAAGGACCTGTCGTACGTGCTCGACAATCTCGCCGAGCTGGTGGTCAAGGAAGTGCACGGCTCCGGCGGCTACGGCATGCTGATCGGGCCGGCATCGACCAAGGCCACCATCGAGGCCTTCCGCGACAAGCTCAAGCGCGAGCCCGAAGGATTCATCGCGCAGCCGACGCTGGCGCTGTCGACCTGTCCGACCTGCACCGCGGCCGGCCTCGCGCCGCGGCATGTCGACCTGCGCCCGTTCGTGCTGACCGGCAGCAAGCGCACCACCATCGTGCCGGGCGGATTGACCCGCGTCGCTCTGAAGGAAGGCTCGCTGGTGGTCAATTCCAGTCAGGGCGGCGGGACGAAGGATACGTGGATATTGGATGAGTGAGATTTTAAATCCGAGCTTCGGCTTCGAAGCCGCGAGCACTACTCTCTCGCTCCCCTCCCCCTTGCGGGGAGGGGTTGGGGGTGGGGGTGCCCAACAACGACAACATGTGTTGCTCACCCCCCTCCCTGACCCTCCCCCGCAAGGGGGGAGGGAAAACTGCCAGCGTGCCTGAATGCTGTCGCGAACCGCCGAAAACCTCTATTGGCTGGCCCGCTATGTCGAGCGGGCGGAATATATCGCGCGCACCATCGACGCGACCTTGCGCGTCACCGCGCTGCCCGCGGCCTATATCGGCAAGACCAATGAGTGGGAGTCGGCGCTGCTCACCGCAGGCGTCAGCGAAAGTTTCTTCAAGACATACAAGGACGCCAACGAGACCAACGTCGTCGAATATCTGTCGTTCTCGGCTGACAATCCCTCCTCGATCAGGAACTGCATCGAGGCCTCCCGCCTCAACTCGCGCTCGGTACGAACAGCGTTGACCAGCGAGATGTGGGACACCATCAACGGTGCCTGGATCGAGCTGCAGGAGGTCTGGAGCAAAGGGACTGCCAGCCGTGAGGAACTCGCGCGCTTCCTGCGTTTCGTGCAGGAGACCTCGTTGCGCTTCGACGGCTCGGCCTACCGCACCATGCTGCGCAACGACGCCTACTGGTTCTCACGGCTCGGGCTGCATCTGGAGCGCGCCGACAACACCGCGCGCATCCTCGACGTCAAATATCACGTGCTCCTGCCGGAAGAGGAGCATGTCGGCGGCCCGCTCGATTTCTACCAGTGGACCTCGATCCTGCGCTCGGTCTCGGCGCTGACCGCCTATCACTGGGTTTATCGCGAGACGCTCAAACCCTGGCTGATTGCGGATCTGCTGATCCTCAACAACTCGCTGCCGCGTTCCCTCGCCAGCTGCTACGGCAATCTCGTGCGCAACCTCGACCAGATCGGCGTCGCCTATGGCCGCCAGGGCCCGGCGCAGCGCCATGGCCGCGGCATCCGCAACCGGCTCGAACATTCCAACATGAACGACATCTTCCAGCACGGCGTGCACGAATTCATCCAGGAGTTCATCGCGGATAATTCGCGGCTCGGCGAAATCATCACCAAGCAGTATCTGATCTGATCATGCGTCTCCGGATTTCCCACTCCACCACCTATCGTTACCAACCGGCTGCGACCGGCGTGATCCAGATCCTGCGGATGACGCCCGGCAGCCATGACGGCCAGTATGTCGCGGAATGGCAGATCGACGTTTCCGCCAACTCCCGGCTCGAGATGCGCGAGGATGCGTTCGGCAACGTCACCCATGTGATGACCCACGGTCCGATCGAGGACCTCAACATCACCGTCAACGGGCTGATCGAGACGCACGACACCGGCGGCATCCTGCGCGGCACCGACGAGCGCTTTCCGCCAAGCCTGTTTTTGCGTTCGACGCAGCTGACCGAGGTCACCCCCGCAATGGCCAACTTCGCGCGGGGCCTGCGCGCGGAAGCCGACGAGGACGCGCTCGGCTTCCTGCACACGCTGATGATGCAGATCAGCGAGCACATGACCTTCGACGAGGACCCGACCAACAGCGGCACCTCGGCAATCGAGGCCTTCGGTCTGCGGCGCGGCGTGTGCCAGGACTATGCGCACATCTTCATCGCTTGCGCGCGCACCGCCGGCGTGCCGGCACGCTTCGTGTCCGGGCATTTCCTGCGCGCCGACGACGTGGTCAACCAGCAGGCCGGACATGCCTGGGCCGAAGCCTGCGTGCCCAATCTCGGCTGGGTCGGCTTCGATCCGGCGAATTGCATCTGCACCACGGATGCGCACGCCCGTATCGCGATCGGGCTGGACTATCTCGGCGCCGCTCCCGTGCGCGGCACCCGCTATGGCGGCGGCATGGAGACGCTGACGGTCGCGGTCACCGTCGAGCAGGCCGGCCGACCCGGCCAGTGGCAGAGCCAGTCGTAGGCCGTGATGTTTACCCTCTCCCCTTGTGGGAGAGGGTGGATCGCCGATGCGAAGCAGCGGCGAGCCGGGTGAGGGGTTCTATCGTTGGAGACGAACCCCTCACCCGGTTTCTCGCTTCGCTCGAAACCACCCTCTCCCACAAGGGGAGAGGGTAACCGAGTGCGTGGCACGAGATCCGCTTCGCCGTCACTTATCCAGCCACACATCCTCCCAGCGCAGATTGTTGTACTGGCTGTTGTCGTGCGGATGATAGCCCTTGACGTAAGGCTGCCAGCAATTGGCGGCGGACGAGTGCAGGATCACCGGCCGCGCGGCGTCCTCGACCAGGATGCGCTCGATGTCCCAGACCAGTTGCCTGCGCTTGTCGCGATCGAGCTCGCGCGACTGCGCCGATAGCAGCCGGTCCACCTCGGCGTTGCAATATTGCGTGTAATTGCGCTCGGAATTGCAGGAATAGTTCTCGACGATGTTGCCGTCGGGATCGTCGACCGACACGCCCGTCACGTTGAGCCCGATGGTGTACTCCTTGCGCGAAAGCTTGGAGTACCAGCGCGGCGTGTCGAGGATGTCGAGCTCGCTGACGATATGGATCTTCTTGAGCTGGTCGGAGACGATCACGGCCGGATCGCGATAGGTCGGCAGATTGCGTGTCTGGATCTTGATCTGCAACGGCTTGGCGTCGCTGTAGCCGAGCCTCTCCATGATCGCCTGCGCCTCACCGAGATTCTTTTCGGTGTCCGCGCCGTAGCCGGTCAGCGAAGCCAACATCTCTTCCGGCATGCCCCACTCGCCCTCCGGCTTCGGCAGCATGGCGCCGCCGAGCCGCCCATGCCCTTCCATCAGGATGGTGTTGAACGGCTTGCGGTCGAGCGCCAGCGACATGGCTTTGCGGATCTCGGGATTGTCGAACGGCGGATTGACGCGGTTGACCATCAGGTTGATCAGCGTGCCGGTGGTCGTCATCTCGCAGATCGCGTTCGGCGCCCGCTCTTTCATGTCTTTCAGCAGCGGCACGCTGACGTCGGAGGGAAAGGTGATATCGAACTCGCCGGTCGAGAACGCCAGCATCCGCGTGGCGCGGCTGTCGATCACCCGAAAGGTGATCTCGTCGAGATAAGGCCGATCCTTTTTGAAGTAATCGGGATTGCGCACCAGCCGGATCGAGGCGCCGCGACGGAACTCGACCAGCTTGAACGGGCCGGTACCGATCGGATTGGTGCGCATCGTCTGCTGCGGCACGTGGCAGGGATAGACCGGCGAGAAGGCGCTGGCGAGCAGCACCGGCAGGCTCGGCTGCGGCTCGCTCAGCTCGAAGGTCGCCTCGAAGTCGCCGTTGACAGAGACGTCTTGCAGCTTGGTGTACCAGACCTTGCGCGGGTTGCGTTTGAAATCGGAGGTGTCGCCCTTGCCGATCAGCATCCGCCAGGTGCATTGCACGTCCTTTGCGGTGAACGGCTGACCGTCGTGCCATTTCACGCCCTGCCTCAGCTTGAACGTCAGCTTCGTGTTGGTGGAATCCCACGACCAGCTCTCGGCGAGATCGGGGATGACGGTGTCGAGGCTCTCATGCGGCTTGGCGGGGTCGAACACCACGAGGTTGTTGAAGATCGCCGCGAACGGCGTCACCGAGGCGATGGTGGATTCCTCGTGCAGCGAGGTCGAGGGCGGCAGGTCGTTGTGATAGAGCCGGAGCGTGCCGCCTCTCTTTTGCGCGGCGGCGGGCGTTGCGAGCAGCGCGACGCACAGTGCGATCAGCGCGCCTCGCCTGTTGGTCCGCATGGCTGCCTCCCGATCTTTTTATTGGGGCGCAGCGTGCAGGAGGTTTGGCGTCTAATCAATACTCGCAATTGCGGTAATCGGAGGCTTCGCAGGCCAGCGTCATCTCGCGCGCCTGCGCCAGCTCCTGTGCGCTCATGTTGCGCGATATCTCCTGCGCTTCAGCCTTCGCCACGGCATCGCCGCGGGCGGCCGCGATGCTGAGCCACATGAAGGCATGCGCCGAACTCCTCGCGACGCCCTGCCCCTTGCGGTACATCGCACCGATCGTCGCCGCCGCCCTGGGGTTGCCCTCTCGCGCCAGCGGCCGGAACAGCTTCATGGCCGGCAGATAGTCGCCCCGGTTATAGGCGGCCATGCCGTCTTCCCAGGGGCCCGCGAGCGCGCCGGCTCCGCGTAGCGTGAGCGCGGCCACGATCAGGCCGCCCGCAATGACCAGCTTTTTCATGGCACAACCCTCTGCCCGCCAGTGGAGCGGATTTGACGTTCGCTAACCCAGCCGCCGCGCACTCGGAAGCGAACGTCAAATCCAAAGCTCCACTGGAATCGGCATTTTCGAGTGGTCCTTCTGATTCCAACATTCGCAAAAGTGCCTGCTAAAATGGGGTGCGAATGTTGGAATCGGACCACTAGGCTATTCTTGCGTATCGTGTGCCGCCGCGCCACAGGGGAATTGGGGTTGGAGCGGTGGCCGAAATTGGCTAGTAATTTCACGCGCGTGACTCGCGCGGGGGAAGCGGAAATGACCTATTGTTGCGGCATATTGGTGCGGGACGGGCTGGTCATGATCGCCGACACCAGGACCAATGCCGGCCTCGACAACATCTCGACCTTCCGCAAACTGCATGTCTTCACCAAGCCGGGCGAGCGGATCATGGCGGTCGCGACCGCCGGCAATCTCGCGATCAGCCAGTCCGTGCTCTCGACATTGACCGAGGGCACCGAGGACCCCACCACCGGCGAGATCGAAACGCTGATGAACGCGCCGACCATGTTCCAGGCCGCGCAGCGCATCGGCCGTGCGATCCGGCAGGTGCATATCACCGAAGGCCCCGCGCTGAAATCCGAGGACGTCAGCTTCGACGTGTCGTTCCTGTTCGGCGGCCAGATCAAGGGCTCGCGGATGCGGCTGTTCATGGTTTACACCGCCGGCAATTTCATCGAATGCACCACCGACACGCCCTATCTGCAGATCGGCGAACACAAATACGGCAAACCGGTGCTGGATCGCGCCATGCACTACGACGTCGAAATCTACGATGCGCTGAAGACCGGCTTGATCTCGATGGACTCGACCATGCGCTCCAACCTCGGCGTGGGACTTCCGATCGACGTGCTGGTGGTGCGCACCGATACCTGCGACGCCGATCTCAATCACCGCATCGAGGCCGGCGAACCCTACTTCCACGATCTGCGCTCGCGCTGGTCGGCGGCGCTGCGCGCGGCGCATCAGAACATCCCGCGGCCGCCCTACAAGGTGGAATCGGAAGCTAAACGTAACCAACAATAACAAGGCGAGGAAACAATGACTGAAGCAACCAACAAGATCGCAGTGGTGACCGGCGCGGGCACCGGTGTCGGACGCGCGGCATCGCTGGCGCTGATGAATGCCGGCTTCACCGTAGTGCTTGCCGGGCGCCGCAAGGAGATGCTGGAGGAGACCTCGAAGCTCGGCGACAATATCGGCAAGAGCCTGCCCGTGGTCGCCGACGTGAGCAAGCCGGAGTCGATCGCGGCGCTGTTCAAGAAGGTGCAGGACACCTATGGCCGGCTCGACGTGCTCTTCAACAATGCCGGCATGGGCGCGCCTCCCGTGAATTTCGAGGACCTGCCGCTGGAGCAATGGCAGGCGGTGGTGAATACCAACTTGACCGGTCCGTTCCTGTGCACGCAGCACGCCTTCCGCATCATGAAGGACCAGAGCCCGCGCGGTGGCCGCATCATCAACAACGGCTCGATCTCGGCGCATGCGCCGCGGCCCTACTCGACGGCCTACACCTCGACCAAGCACGCCATCACGGGCCTGACCAAGTCGAGCAACCTCGACGGACGCAAATACGACATCGCGGTCGGCCAGGTCGACATCGGCAATGCCGCGACGCCAATGACCGACCGCATGGTCAGCGGCCCCGGCGTGATGCAGCCCGACGGCAAGATGATGCAGGAGCCGCGGATGGACGCCAAGGCGGTCGGCGACGCCGTGGCCTACATGGCCTCACTGCCGCTCGACGCCAACGTGCTGTTCATGACGGTGATGGCATCGAAGATGCCGTTCGTCGGCCGGGGGTAGCGCGGCCTATGCCTTCCGCCTAGCCTGCTCGGCGCATGCGCCTCGACGGGACTTCCTCGGCTTCGTTGCTTGCGCTCACCTCAGGGCGATAGACGGGCTGAAGCTTAGGCTTTCGCTACTGCTCGCCTGTGTCCTGCGCTTGCGGCGACTTGCTCGGCTTCGCTTGCGCTTTCACGGCATGCCATCCCTTGCCGAGGAACGGGTGCAGCGGCTCGCGGGGGCTGGCGCTGATGTCGTAATTGAGGAACGACAGCACGAGCTGGAAGCCGATCAGGAAGGTCAGCGCCGCGATCATGATGGTGCCGGTCGGCACCAGCTGGTCCGGCGGCGCGGCCCACCAGTGATAGAGCCCGAAGGCCAGGCCGAACAGGAACAGGCCCGAGCCCGCGACCAGCTGCAACGAGGCCAGGGAAAAGTCGCGGAAGAAATAGCGGTAGAGGATGCGGCGCGTGGTGTTGCGCAGGTGCCCGGCGAGAAACGGCGCAAGCTGGTGCGCGACGCGCAGGTTCGAGACCTCGTTGCCGTAGAAAGCGCGCATCGGAAATTCGACGACCTTGGCGCGGACCAGGCCGAGGTGAAACAACAGGTCGGTTTCGAAGAAGAAACGTTTGGCGATGCGCTCGTCGTCCAGCAGTTCCGCGACGCGCGCGTGGATCGCAAAGAAGCCGTTGGTCGGATCCATGATGGTCCAGTAGCCGGTCGAGAGTTTCGCGAAAAACGACAGCGCGAGATTGCCGAAGCGGCGCACCGGCGGCATCGACGCCGCATTGGTCAGGAAGAAGAAGCGGTCGCCCTTGACGTAATCCGCCTGCCCGCTCGCGATCGGGTGGATCAAAGCCGGCACCTGCGCCGGATTCATCTGGCCGTCGGCGTCGAGTTTGACGATGATGTCGGCGCCGCGCTGGATGGCGTAGCGCATGCCGGTGAGGAAGGCGCCGCCGACGCCCTGA
The DNA here is from genome assembly GCA_963732085.1 of uncultured Alphaproteobacteria bacterium. GTDB lineage: Bacteria > Pseudomonadota > Alphaproteobacteria > Rhizobiales > Xanthobacteraceae > Bradyrhizobium. The sequence goes on from CAVSYJ010000011.1 coordinate 118,084, forward strand.
TTGGCGTCGTGCATCAGCGCCACGACGCGCTTGTCGCTGCGGCTGTTGGCGACCACAACGCCGGTCCCCTCGGGGCAGCCGTCGTCGACGACCACGATCAGGTCGATCTCCGGACCGATGCCCGCGATCACCTGCAGGATCGTGCCGGCCGCGCGGTACGCTGGGATGACGACACAATTCATGGCAGAGCCCAAAGCCGTGCCGGCGCGGTGAAATGGCGCGTGCGGGCACAGAGTCCAGAAGCTTTGCGGGGTTCCCCCTAAGAATATCTTAATTCCCGCTTTCTAGATTGTGGCCTGGCCCGCCTGCCGCCCGATTTTCGCAGGTCCGGCGCAAGGACCGCCATGTCAAATCCCGGCCTGATGACGCGCGAAGGCTCTGGCCTGCGGACACTTGTTCGCAACCTCGCGCCTGCGACGCGCGACCCCGACAATGCGGAATTCCTGCGTGCGCTGCTCGTGCTCGGTGGCGCGCTGTTTGCCCTGACGATTGCGACCTATCTCGCCACCACCAACTGGGCCGGCGCGTTTCCGCGCGACAAGGCGACGCTGGTGCTCGGGCGCGACTTCCTGAATCTCTGGATGTATGGCCGCGCGCTGTTCGAGAACGGCGAGCCCGCGCGCTTCTACGATGTGGCAACCTATAACGATGCGCTCGCGCAGATGCTGGGCGCGGGCTACCCCGGCCAGAACTGGCCGAACCCACCCACCGCGCTTGTCGTGATGGCTCCGTTCGGGCTGCTCGGCTATTTCCCCGCGCTGTGGCGTGGGCTGCGGTGAGCTTCCTCGCTTTCTATCTTGCCGGCCGTCGCGAAGTCGCGGACCTGCGCACGCTCGCAATCGTCGCGGTTTCGCCGGCCGCGCTGCTTTGCGTGCTATCGGGCAAAGTTCGCTGCTGACCACCGCCGCGCTGCTCGCGATCTTCGCGCAGCTCGACAAGCGGCCGCACATCGCGGGCATGCTGATCGGACTGCTCACGGTCAAGCCGCAGTTGGGCATTCTCTTTCCCTTCATGCTGATTGCCTCCGGGCGCTGGCGCGTGTTCTTCGCAGCCGGTGTTACAGCGGTGGCGCTGCTCGCGGCCAGCGTCGCGCTCGGCGGCGTCGAGGGCTGGCATGAATACGTCGTCAAGGCGCTGCCGCTGCAGCGCGAGGTGCTGCAGGATGCCGCCGGCACGGCGATGCCGTTCCATCCGACGATCTTCATGAATATCCGCGGACTCGTCGGCAACCACGTCCGCGGAGATGATCCAGTTCACCTTCACGCTCGCTGCTGTTGCCGCGGTGTCGGCCGCCTTCCGCACTCGCGGGGATGCCGACCCGCGGATCCTGCAAGCGCTGTTCTTCGCCTGCACGGTATCGGCCTCGCCCTATATGGGCGCCTACGATCTGCTGCCGTTGACTTTTGCCGCGGTCGCGCTGATCGCGGAGGAGAAGCTCGACGCGAGAGGCCGGCGGCTGGCGCAGCTGGTGTACTGGACTCCTGCCCTGCAACTCCTGTTCGGAACCGTACAGCTTCCCGGACCCGGCTTCATCGCGCCGCTGTTTGCGGCCCATCTGTTGCAGCGGCTGTTCAAGCCCGTCGCGATCGCAGCCGCGCAGCCTGCTGAATGACTATTCCAGCGTCTCGACGTCGCGCAACGTCGGGAACAGCCGCATCCACAACAGCGCGATCGCAACCGTGGCGGCGCCACCGAGCACCGCCGCCGGCACCGTGCCGAACAGCGCGGCGGTGACGCCGCTTTCGAACTGGCCGAGCTGGTTCGAGGCATTGATGAACAGGAAATTGACCGCGCCGACCCGGCCGCGCATCGCGTCCGGCGTGCGCAGCTGCACCAGCGAGAAGCGGATCACCACGCTCACCGTATCGGCAGCGCCGAGCACCGCAAGCGACAGCACCGACAGCCACATCCAGCGCGACAGCGCGAAGGCGACGGTAGCCACACCGAACACGATCACCGCCTGGAACATGCGCAATCCCACACGGCTGCTGATGGCGTGCCGCGCCAGGACAATCGTCGTGAGCAGCGCGCCGACCGCGGGCGCGGCGCGCAGCACGCCGAGGCCGGACGGGCCGGTCTGCAGGATGTCGCGCGCATAGATCGGCAATAGCGCGGTGACGCCACCGAACAATACCGCGAACAGATCGAGCGAGATCGTGCCGAGGATCGCGGGCTCGCTGCGGATGAAGCGGACGCCGGCGTAGATGTTGTCCTCCGTCACGATGTCCCCGGCGGCGGCGGTCTCCTTCAACCTGATCGCACCGGCGAGCAGCGTTCCCGATAGCCAGAACAGCACCATGATGCCGTAGGCCAAAGCCGGTGAAACGGCATAGGCGAGACCGCCGAGCGCGGGCCCGGCAATGGTCGCGACCTGCGCCGCGCCGCTCGACATGGCGGTGGCGCGCTGCAGCGACCCTTGCGGCGCAATCAACGGCAACAGCGCCGAGGTCGCCGGGCCTTCGAATGCCGCAGTCGTTCCGAGGATGAAGGTGGCGATGAAGATGTGACTTGCCGCAAGCCAGCCCGAATAGGCGCCCCACGCGAGGAACACCGTCGTCAGCGCTTCCGCAAGCTGGCAGAGCTGCATGATCCGCTTGCGTTCGTAACGATCCGCCGCATGTCCGGCCACGAACACCAGCAACGCCGTCGGCAGAAATCCGACCAAGCCCACCAGCCCGAGAGCGAATGCGCTGTCGGTCAGATCATAGAGCTGCCAGCCGATCGCCACGATGCCGATCAGGCTGGCGAAGCGCGACAGGCATCGCGACAGCAGGAAGAAGATGAACGGAGGCTGTTTGAGCAATGTGCCGGCATCCGCCGGCGCGAGGGACGACATGCGGCCTTGCGTGGACGACGGCGGTGCGGCTGTCAATGGTTACCCCGCGCATGGCATTGCGCTGCGCCGCGTGTCACGCTCATAATAAGCAGGGCTTCGGGGGAATTCATGCTTCAACTGCAATCGGCGCTCGGCATTGTCGCGTTGCTGGCGATCGCATGGGCCATCAGCGAGAACCGCCGCACGGTCTCGCTCAGGCAGGCCGCGATCGGGCTTGCGATGACGCTCGTCACCGCGATCATCCTGATCAAGCTACCGTTCGTCGACGCGCGCTTTCGGCGCCATCAACGACGCGGTCGGCGCGATCGCGTCGGCCACGCGCGCCGGTACGTCCTTCGTGTTCGGCTATCTCGGCGGCGCCCCGCCGCCGTTCGATCCCAAAACACCGGGCTCCGATTTCATCCTCGCGCTGCAGGCCCTGCCGATCGTGCTGGTCATGAGCGTGCTGACCACGCTGCTGTTTTACTGGCGCGTACTGCCGCCGATCGTGCGCGGCATGGCGTGGCTGCTCGGGCGCACGCTTGGCGTCGGCGGCGCGGTCGGGCTGTCGACCGCCGCCAACATTTTTCTCGGCATGGTCGAGTCGCCCTTGTTCGTGCGGCCCTACCTCGCGCAGATGACGCGCAGCGAATTGTTCCTCGTGATGACCGGCGGCATGGCGGGGATCGCCGGCACCGTGCTGGTGCTCTATGCCACCTTGCTCGCGCCGCTGATTCCCGACGCCGCCGCGCATTTCGTCATCGCATCCGTGCTGGGCGCGCCGGCCGCGATCCTGGTCAGCCTGATCATGGTGCCGGAAACAACGACCGCCGCACCGGAGGCGCGCTGGACGATCCCCACTTGCAGGCGTCCGGCACGATGGATGCCATCGTCAAGGGGACCTCGGCCGGGCTCGAACTCTTGCTCAACATCATCGCGATGCTGATCGTGCTGGTGGCGCTGGTGCATCTCTGCAACGCCATCCTCGGCCTATTGCCCGACATCGGCGGCGCGCCGATCTCGCTGCAGCGGATGCTCGGGCTGGTGATGGCCCCGGTGTGCTGGCTGATGGGCCTGCCCTGGCCGCAGGCGGTTACGGCGGGAAGCCTGATGGGCACCAAGACGGTGCTGAACGAGCTGATCGCCTATGTCGATTTCTCGAAGCTCGCGCCCGGCGCGCTCGACGCGCGTTCGCGGCTGATCATGCTCTATGCGATGTGCGGCTTTGCCAATTTCGGCAGCCTCGGCATCATGATCGCGGGGCTCGGCACCATGGCGCCGGAGCGGCGCGAGGAGATCAATGCGTTGGGCGTGAAGTCGATCGTCTCGGGGACGATCGTGACGTGCCTGATAGGAGCGATCGTGGGGGTGCTGACGTAGATCGTCATTGCGAGGAGCGTAACGACGAACCAATCCAGAACGAGAGGACAGATGGATTGCTTCGCTTCGCTCGCAATGACGGTCGAAACTACGCCGCCAGCTCCGTCGTCTTGAAGTCGGCCGGCAGGATGACCTCGAGCAACTCGACGTCGTCGGAGTAATCCATGATCAAATGCCGGATTTTCGGCGGCTGGGTCCAGCACGCATTCTGCTGGTACGTCGTCTCGCCGACGCCGTCCATGTAGGTCTTCACCCAGCCCTTGAGCACATAGACCATCTGGAATTCGACGTCGTGGAAATGCAATTTGGAGACTTCCTCCGGATTGCACGGCCCGATCAGCCGGATCACATGCGCGCGCGCCAGTCCATGGGTGGCATCGGCAATGCCGAGGTCGCGGTACTGCGCGTAGGCACGCATGCCGTCGGCCTTGAAATCTTGCTCGCGGTGATGGCTCGTCGCGACGCGTTGCTTCGGCCGTGCGCGCTTCGCAGGGACCGGCGCCCTGCCCTTGCTGGCGAGTTTCTTGCGCGCGGTAGATTTGACGGCGGGCTTGCGCGGCGGCGGATTTTTTCTGCGCGGCGCGCTTGGTGGCGGCGCGGGCGGTTTTCTTCTTCGGCTTCTTGCTGGCCATCGGTGCTCTCCCTACGTGTCGTTGCGAAGAGAGTAGCACAAGTCGCGATGCGTAGGGTGGGCAAAGCCGCAGCGTGACCCAGCGAGATCGTTAGACGCGGGGCACGGCGAAGAGCGCTTCATAACCCGCCCTACGATTCCGAAGTCTGCTTCAATGCAGCCGGAACACGCCGTCGACGGCGCGGAGCTCCGCCGGCTTGATCAGCTTGGAATGCGCCACCGTCACCTTGAACAGCGGGCCTTCCAGCTTCTCTTCCCAGAACTGCAGGAAATCCTTCAGCGCCGGAAATCTCGGAAACAGATCGTAGTTCTGCCAGACATAGGTCTGAAGGATCGAGGGATGATCCGGCATCCGGTAAAGGATCTCAGCCGTGGTCAGCCCATACCCAAGCGCCAGTTTCCGGAAGTCTTCGGAAACAACCCCAACCCGCGACGTCATGCCGTCCTCCTTTGCAGGAGCGCATTCGCGAGGGGTAGCTGCCTTGCCGGAGCCACCCCGGCTTGAGATGCGCTCACATGAAACAAATGTGACGCACGCAACCAACGCATCACAAGCCCAAATGGTTAATGAATTGTTGAAAAATGATGCATTGGCAGCAGCTTACCGCGACTGCTAACCCCTCGCGGCGCAGCCCATCAGCGTTAACGATGCTTTTAAACTCTCTGGCAGGCGGCGACTGCGACTGCCAATTTTTCTGCTAAAGGCCCTTGTCCGCGAACGGACTCTGGCTTAACTCATGGCGGCTGGCACTCGCTCGAGGCGATTGCTAGCACCCAAAACTCTCTAACAAATAGAATATCTTAGGAGGACTGCATGAAATTCCGTCCGCTTCACGACCGCGTCGTGGTCAAGCGCATCGACGCCGAAGAGAAGACCGCTGGCGGCATCATCATTCCCGACACTGCCAAGGAAAAGCCCTCCCAGGGCGAAGTCACCGCCGTCGGCCCCGGTGGCCGCGACGAGGCCGGCAAGCTGATCCCGATCGACATCAAGGTCGGCGACCGCGTGCTGTTTGGCAAATGGTCGGGCACCGAAGTCAAGATCGACAACGTCGACCTGTTGATCATGAAAGAAAGCGACATCATGGGCGTTCTCACCGACGTCCCCGCCGCCAAGAAGAAGGCCGCTTAATCCAACGCCAGCGCTCCCCCTGAGGAGCCGGCGCAGCCGGCCTCTCGAAGGGCGAGACAGTTCGGCCTCTCCTTCGCGACGCGGACAAGTCCGCATCCGGGGATGAGGGGATCAAGATCAAACTCAGGGAAACCAGAATATGTCAGCTAAAGAAGTCAAATTCGGCGTCGATGCCCGCGACCGCATGCTGCGCGGCGTGGACATCCTCAACAACGCCGTCAAGGTGACGCTCGGCCCCAAGGGCCGTAACGTCGTGCTCGACAAGTCGTTCGGCGCACCGCGCGTCACCAAGGACGGCGTCACCGTCGCCAAGGAGATCGAGCTCGACGACAAGTTCGAGAACATGGGCGCGCAGATGGTGCGCGAAGTCGCCTCCAAGTCCGCTGACGCCGCCGGCGACGGCACCACCACCGCCACCGTGCTTGCGGCTGCGATCGTCCGCGAGGGCGCCAAGTCGGTTGCCGCCGGCATGAACCCGATGGATCTGAAGCGCGGTATCGACCTCGCGGTCGAGGCCGTGGTTGCGGACCTCGTCAAGAACTCCAAGAAGGTCACCTCGAACGAGGAAATCGCCCAGGTCGGCACCATCTCCTCTAATGGCGACGTGGAAATCGGCAAGTTCCTGGCCGACGCCATGAAGAAGGTCGGCAACGAGGGCGTGATCACGGTCGAGGAAGCCAAGTCGCTCGAGACCGAACTCGAAGTCGTCGAAGGCATGCAGTTCGACCGCGGCTACATCTCGCCCTACTTCGTCACCAACGCCGACAAGATGCGCGTCGAGATGGAAGATGCCTACGTCCTGATCAACGAAAAAAAGCTGTCTCAGTTGAATGAATTGCTTCCGCTGCTGGAAGCCGTAGTGCAGAGCGGCAAGCCGCTTGTGATTATCGCGGAAGACGTCGAAGGCGAGGCGCTTGCCACCCTCGTCGTCAACCGTCTGCGCGGTGGTCTGAAGGTTGCCGCCGTCAAGGCTCCCGGCTTCGGCGATCGCCGCAAGGCGATGTTGCAGGACATCGCGGTTCTGACCGGTGGTCAGGCGATCTCGGAAGATCTCGGCATCAAGCTCGAGAACGTCACGCTCGCCATGCTCGGTCGCGCCAAGAAGGTGATGATCGACAAGGAAAACACCACCATTGTCAGCGGTCATGGCAAGAAAGCCGACATCGAAGCCCGCGTGTCGCAGATCAAGGCGCAGATCGAGGAAACCACCTCGGACTACGACCGCGAGAAGCTGCAGGAGCGTCTGGCCAAGCTCGCAGGCGGCGTCGCGGTGATCCGCGTCGGCGGCGCGACCGAGGTCGAGGTGAAGGAGCGCAAGGATCGCGTGGATGACGCGATGCATGCGACCCGCGCCGCGGTCGAGGAAGGCATCGTCCCGGGCGGCGGCGTCGCCCTGCTGCGTGCTTCCGAGCATCTCAAGGGGATTCGCACCAAGAACGACGACCAGAAGACCGGCGTCGAGATCGTGCGCAAGGCGCTGTCCTGGCCGGCCCGCCAGATCGCGATCAATGCGGGCGAGGACGGCTCCGTCATCGTCGGCAAGATCCTCGAGAAGGACCAGTACGCCTACGGCTTCGACTCGCAGAGCGGCGAATACGTCAACCTCATTTCCAAGGGCATCATCGACCCGACCAAAGTGGTTCGCGTGGCGATCCAGAACGCAGCTTCGGTTGCGGCGCTGCTGATCACCACGGAAGCCATGATCGCCGAGGTGCCGAAGAAGAGCGCCGGCGCCGGCGGCGGCGGCATGCCTCCGGGCGGCGGCATGGGCGGCATGGATTTCTGATCCGAGCGCTCAGGCGAAGATACGAAATGCAAAACCCCGGCAGCGATGCCGGGGTTTTTGTTTTGGAATCCAGCTACGCGACCGGAGAGACTCGCGACCAGATTGACAATCGACGACCGGCCGCCCTCAAAAATGCGGGACCACTTCGACACGGGCCTTGAGCAGCGCGGACGCCGGCTTTCCGTTCATCAGCTCGTACTCGAATCGTCGTCTCGAAATAATCGTTGCCGAGGAACCCCGTGCTTGGCCTATAAGCCGTGCTCGTCTCGTTGTCCGCCCAATATCTTCCGTGTTTCGCGCTGACCAGGATCTTCTGCATGTGCATGGGGCCGAGCGAGCCATAGTTGATGTGACATTCGTGGTTCTGCAGTACCACGATGGTGACCTTGACGGTGCAGTCTGGACAAAGGCTGATCCCCGGCACCTTGCAATCGCGATTGAAGCCGCCTCGCGCTTCGGCCGATCCTGATGTCGACACAGCCGATGCCAGTAACGCCAACCACAAGATGATGTGTGAAGTCCGAGCCATGGTAGCGCTCGCTTTCCCCGGAGGATGCCGGGCGAGCTATAGCAGCGGAGGCCAACTCCGCCGAATTGATAATCGGTAAGGAAAGGGGCTTGAGGCAGTGGCGGGCATGGCGTCGTGCTTCACCAGCCTCCGCTTTCAAGAGGAGGAGGAATGCGGATGATGGCCTCCCAAATCTGTTGCAAGAGATTTGGAGGCAAGTAATCTTGACAACCAGGGAACGCAACATGGCGCGGGTGAACGCAGTAAGCCGTCGGATAGCATCAATATTTGTATTGTCGATGCTTGCGTTCTCGGTGGTGGATACGACGGCGTTTGCACAAGCCGGGGCGACCGGTGGCAGTGTCGGCAAGCGGGACAAATCCATATCGGGGGATGGAGAGGCGCCGTCCGCCGCCTACGGTGCCGGCAAGAAGCCGCCGACACAGGCTGCCAAGCCGAATGAACGCACTGACTCGGCTTGCGAGCGCATTGCGGCCAACATTGGGGGAACCTGGAATTCATCAAGTCCAAGCTCGGTGTCGGAAGATATCAAACAGACAGGTTGTAGTTTTGTAGGCACGTTAACCACCCAATTGTTCAATCACGCCATTAGTGGCCACCATTCAGATGGCTCGAATTTTTCGCTGACAATTGCAAGAACGAACCGAATAACCGGGTGTATGACCGTGATGTCTGGAAGCATGAAAGTGATAAGCGCAGCGCAGATGCAATGGGTCATAACGAGGACCGATGGCAAGTGTGATCTGCCTGCAAATTTTACGGAAAACCGGACGTGGACTCGCTGAAGCCTGAGGGTGGATCGCGCGAATTCTTGCGGCTTCAGACGGAACCGACCTACTCCCCATACCTCCACGGCTTCCCGCCGCCACCACTCTCATCGATGGTCCATTGCGGCAGCGCCAGCCCCGGCGCGACGTCGGTGAACACCATGCGCACGCGACTGCCGATGCCGACCCGCTCGACCTCGCTCTTCGGCGCGAGCACGCCGTCCGGCCGCACCAGATTGCCGATCACGCGAAGGCCCTCCTCCTTCGTCGGCTTGCCGCTCTGGGTGTCCAGCTCGACCAGCAGCACGAGATAGGGCGTGAACGGCTTGAATGCCGGCTGAATGGCGTGGTGGACCTCGGTGTAGGAATGCACGGTGCCGCGGCCCTCGACCGACACCCATTCCGATTTCAACTCCGAGCACCACGGGCACGCGGTGGTCGGCGGATAGCGGAACAGCTTGCACGCGGCGCAGCGCTGCAGGCGGAAGTCGTGCTTCGCACAGAAGGCGAAGTAATCGAGATTCTCGTGGTCGAGATCGTTGATCTCGAGCGGCATGCCGAGATATTGCGCGGATATCATTTGTCTCGTTCTCCCCTACCCGCGCCGCATCACCATGGCCGATCCCGTGCCGGGCATCGCCCAGCCGAGATTGGCCGAGACCTCGGCGTTCTTCACCTGGCGGCAGCCGCCCTCGCGATGATCGAAGGTATGCTGGCGCTTGCCGTCGGGCCCGATCGGGCAGCTGTCGTCGGCATCGTGGCTGAGCTGGCGGACGTTTTCGATCACCATGGCGATGCCGTGGGTGTAGCCCTCACAGAGATGGCCGCCGGACGTGTTGTTCGGCCGCTTTCCGCCGAGCATGATGGTGCCGTCGGAGACGTAATGGCCGCCGTCGCCCTTCTTGCAGAAACCGTAGTCCTCGAGCTGCAGCATGGTGGTGAAAGTGAAGGCGTCGTAGGAGCCCGTGAGGTCGACGTCCTCAGGACCGACGCCGGAATTCGGCCAGAGGATGTCCCGGGCGTAGTGGCCGGCGACGGTGGAGATCGGCCCGGTCTGGTAGTGCATATCGGCCCGCGGCTTCGAACAGCGGCCCACCACGCCACGGATACGCACCATCGGCTGCTTCAGGTCTTTCGCCCGCTCCGCCGTGGTCACGATGATGGCGTTGGCATTGTCGGTCTCGACGCAGCAGTCGAGCAGGTGCAGCGGTTTGCAGATCATGCGGCTGTTGACGACATCGTCCACCGTGAGGCGCTTCTTGTAAAAGGCCTTCGGATTGTTCGAGGCGTGATGAGCAGTGAGCCACGCGGACATGGGCGACCTGCTCGGCTGTGGTGCCGTAATCGTGCATGTGCCGCATGAAGGTCGGCGCGAACATTTGCCCCGCGCTCTGCCAGCCATAGGCGCGGCTGTGCAGCATGTCGCCCGAGACGGGTACCGCCGAGCGCACGCCGGTGCCGCCGATCCGCACCTGCGAGAAGCCGTTCATCGAGCGGAAGATCACCACCGTCTTGCACATGCCGGCCTCGATCACGCCGATCGCAATTCCGACCAGCGCCTCGGTCGACGATCCCCCGCCGAACACGTCCATGTAGAAATTCAGCCGAATGCCGAGGTCGCCGGCGATGAACGGCGAGAACGTCGAGTCGTTGAATTGATACGACAGCATGCCGTCGATCTCCGAGGCCTCGAGCCCCGCGTCGCGCATGGCGTTGCGCACCGCGATGGTCGCCAGCGCCCGCGTCGATTTGTCCGAGCCGCGGGTGTAGGTGGTCTCGCCCACGCCGACGATGGCGTATTTGTCGCGCAGGAATTTCGGCGTGGTGGCGTCGACGTTGTCTCTGGGCAGCGGCATCTCTTACCTCTCGTCTTTCCGGGGCGGCGCGCAGCGCCGAGCCCGGAATCCATAACCACATTTTCGTCATGGCCGGGCTTGTCCCGCCTGCGCGGCCGGAGCCGCTTCGGCGAGGCGAAGGCCCGGCCATCCACGTCTTTCTTGCTCGTTTGAAACGAAGACGTGGATGCCCGGCTCAAGGCCGGGCATGACGAGCTGATAGATTTTCCGGCGGCCCTCAGTTCATCTTGTAATCATCGGTCAGGATCGACCCGAACAGCACCCAGCGCTGGCCGTCGAACTTCATCATCTGGAACTGCTTGTTGATGCGCCAGTCGTCCGGCGTGGTCGAGACCGACATGCCCGGCAGCGCGAGGTCGGCGGTGTAGCCCTTGATGTTGGTGACCTGCTTCATCAGATTTTCGCGGGTGAGATCGTCACCGGCCTGCTGGAGCACCTGGATCAGCAGGGCCGCGGTCGAGTAGCCGTAGGTCGCGATGCCGCTGTTGACGTCCTCGCTCGGCGCATATTTCGCCATGAACGCCTTGTAGCGCTTCATGCCATCGTCATTGTCCCATTGCGGGTCGAGCGGGTCCTTGCCGTAGTTGACGGAAATGATGTCCTTGGCGTTGTCGAGGCCCGCCGGCACCAGGGTCTGGCTCACCGGCGTCGCGTTGATGTCGAGGATCTGCACCGGCTTCCAGCCGAGCTCCGCGGCCTTCTTGATCGCCTGCGCGCCGAATTTCGGCGTGGTGATGTTGTAGAAGAGATCGGCGCCGGACGATTTCAGCTTCACCATCTGCGAATCGACCGTCGGATCGGTCAATTCGTAGGACGCCTCCGACACAATCATGCTCGCCTTGGCGCCGAGCGCGTCCTTCAGTCCCTTGACGTAGTCCTTTCCGAGATCGTCGTTCTGATAGAGGATCGCGATCTTCGCGTTCGGATAGTTGGCGAGAATGAACTTGGCGTAGATGTGCCCCTCCGCCTGGTAATTGGGGTTGAACGCGATTGTCCACGGGAAATTCTTCGGATCGGTGAAACGCGTCGCGCCGGTCGAGGCGAGCAACTGCGGCACCTTCTTGTCGTTGAGATATTTCTGGACCGCGGCGTTCGGCGGCGTACCGATGATCTGGAAGGTGGTCAGCACCTCGTCGCTTTCGACGAGCTTGCGCACCTGCTCGACCGTCTTCGGCGGGCTGTAACCGTCATCGTACTGGATCAGGTTGATCTTGCGTCCGCCGATGCCGCCCTGCTCGTTGATCATGCGCAGATACGCGGCCTGCACCCGCCCGATGCCGCCATAGGCCGACGCCGGTCCGCTGAGCGGAATGGTCTGGCCGATCTTGATCTCGGTATCGGTCGCGCCGGTGTCGTATTTCTTCTGCGCCAGCGCGGGCGCCGCAACCATCGCGCCGAGCATCACCACGGCAGCCGCCGTCGACCTGAACAAAACCATGCTTTCCTCCCGGAATATGACGCGATGCTCCGCCGCGCCGTTGTTTGGTCAACCTATAGCGTGTTTTGCCCGACGGGCAAAACAGTTGACCTCTGCACGACCTGCTCCGCGGCCCCTGACGGGCAAAATGCCGCAAAATTTCGTTGCGCGAAAAATCGGATTTGCCGAATGATCCATGAAGCTCGGACGCGAAATCGCGCCGCGGGAACAGCGGAGCAGGTGTTTGAAATTTGAATGTTCGATGAGCGGCACGCAGGCGACTCGCCCGCTCTCACTCCACCTTCGCGACCACCGCGAGCTTGCGGATGCCCTGGTTGTGATAGGCGTTCAGGAACGCGTTGTAGTCGCGGAAGGAGACGCAGCCATTGGACGCGCCGCTCCCGCCCAGCATGAAGGTGTGCGCGAGCAGGCCGTCGCGGCCGAAGATCGCCTCCTCGCCGCCGATCGGCGTCAGCCGCAGCGCGGCCACGCCATGAAACAGCGATTCACGCGGCTTCAGCATGTAGATGTGCGGCGGCGTCACGCCGCGCATGCGGATTTTCTGCGAGCGCGGGTCGTCCATGTTGTCGCCGAGGCCGGAATGCGCTTCCAGCTTGCTGCCGTCGGGCAGGTACACGGTGTGCGCGGTGATGTCATAGACCGCGGTTTCGCGATCGTAAGGCGCGGAGCCGCCCATCGCCGGGTTCTGCTCGCGGCCGATGCTGCCGGTGACGGCGCTGGCGTCGGCGGAAGCGTAAGACAACAGCGAGTGCGAGGGCTCCTTGCCCCACAGCTTCTCGACGATCGATTGCTTCTCGTTCGAGGCGATCGACATCACGGCCGCCTTGGCGCGCTGCGCCATATCGTGCAGCTTCGAAGGCTTCGTCTCCGCCGTACGCGGCGGCGGTGCGGGCACGGCGGGTGGCGGCACATTCAATGCGAGCTGCGCGGGAGCGGCGTCCCTGGTCTTCGGCGCTTCCGCAAGCTTCGGTGCTTCAACTGGTGCCGCGCTTGCCGCATTCGAAGCGACGCTCGTGGGCTGCGCGGCCGAAAACCGTTCGTTAAACATATCCGGAGTTATCGCGGCGACGACGGCCGGCAGCTTGGGTAACGCGGCGAAAGTCTCGTGAATGACCTGCACGGTGGAACGTTCGGCGACGTTCGTCCTGCGGACAACAGCCTCGACGTGGTCGGCATTGCCGATGGTCGGATAGGCGCTGGCGTTGATGATGTTGCTGTAGACGGTCCAGCCGCAGCCGATCACCAGACACGCGACGGCGGCCCCGCCAAACAGCGTGTGGGAAACGGCCTTACCTGGAGATTTTCTGCGGTGACGCCCCGCTAACGCAACGCTACTCGTACTCATTCACTCGCGCCCAGGACGATTCCACTTTGTTCCTCGCGATGCGGCTCAATTTTCGTTGCGCTGCATCGCAGAGAGGCGGGCCGTCATTAAGGCGACTTTTCGTTAAATGCGTATTAAGTGCCGGCAGATGTAAGGCGTGCCCTAATGCGGTCTCATTTCGGTACAAATCGTTCCGGGGTTTTGCGGGGTTCGTTGCTCTTGGAATTTACGGCAAAAGCTCCGGCGGCGGCGAGCGGTCGAACACGTCGCCCTTGGGTCCACTCAACAGCGTGATGGTGTAGGTTTCGATCGTCAGCGGGCCGCGCTTGCGCGGCAGCTCCGCAACCTCCTCGATGGCGCCGAACATGTCCTTGAAGAAAAGTTGCGCGCGCGGCTTGACCTCATCGACATAGAGCAACGGACCGGCGAGCTGCGCCGCGTCGGGCTCGGGCATGTTGACCCAGCGGATGCGCTGGCTCTGCTGCGCCACGCAAATTCCTGGCGGCAGATAGAACGCGAGCCAGCTCGTGGTGCCGTAGTCCGGTGCGAGCACGCAAGATGCGCCGGTGCGTTTGCGGATGGCCTCGATCTCGCAGGCCAACTCGCGCCAGCCGACGCCGACGCTGCGCACGGTGGCATCGCGCCGATAGAACGAGAGCCATCCGGTGTCGGCCTGCACGATCAACAGCGCGAACATCACGATGCCGGTCGGCGCCGCCCAGCGCAGGCAGACATCAACGACGCGCCGCCAGCGTCCCTCCCAGCGCACCAGATGAGCGGCCACCGCGGCCGCGACCATGAAGGCCGGATAGATCGGCGCAAACCAGTTCGCTTCGACCCGCGCGTGCAGCGCGTGCCAGACGAAATAAGCGGTGATGGTCCAGAACATCGCGTTGACGAGCGCGCGGGCGGACAGCGCTCCGGTCTTGAGACGGGCCAGCGCATGCAGGCCCATGGCACCGAGGATGAAAACCAGCGGCGTCGCGAAGCCGATCTGCGCCGGCACCAGTTCGAGCAGATAGGACGGGCGGAAATCCTCGACCCTGGCGCGGCCGCTGATCTGCTTGAGGAACGAGACCCAGTGGTGCTCGGCGTTCCAGATCAGGACCGGCGAGAAAATCGCAAACGCAACGAGCCCGCCGAGATAGGGCCATGGCGTGAGCAACCAGCGCCGCGGCTTCGGCGCAAACAGGAGCCAGATCAGGATCGCGGGTCCGAAGAACAGCGCGCTGTATTTCGACAGCAGCGCGCATCCGACCGCCGCGCCCACGCCAAGCCACCACACCCCTCGCCCGCTCTCCAGCACCTTGGCGAGCGCAAGCAGCACGAAGCTCGCCGCGACCAGGAGCGGCGAGTCCGGCGTCACGATCAGCGTGCCGACTGCTGCCATCAGCGTGACGTTGAGCAGGATGGCAGCCGTCGCGGCTATCCGCACGCCGCCGAACAGAATCGCAGCCGAGCGATACACGGCATAGCTCATCGGCAGCGCCAGCAGGATCGAGACCAGCCGCACGCCGAACGCGGTGTCGCCCGCGATCAGCGTGCCGGCGCGGATCACCAGCGCGACCATCGGCGGATGGTCGTAATAGCCGCCGGCCAGCGCCTTCGACCACGTCCAGTAATAGGCTTCGTCGAAGGTCAGCGGCGTGAAGGCGGCCGCGACCAGCCGCAGCACCACAAGTGCTGCGATCGTCAGCCAGGTATTGCGGACGAGAGTCGAGTCGGAAGGGCTCATCGAGCGCTTACCGCTTGCGCCAGACGAACAGACCCGACATCGCGTAGTTCCAGACCACGCCCATCAGCGCGCCGGCTGCGCCCGCGAGCCACCAGATCGGCTCCTGGTCGTAGACCGAGAAGGCGACGCCGACATTGGCGAACAGGCCGACACTGCAAACGAGGTAGAAGGCGAGCAGCCCGCGCAGGATGCCAAAGCCCTTCAGCCGCTGGTCGCGATAGGTCAGGAAGTTGTTGAGGATGAAATTGGTCGTCATGGCGACGAAGGCGCCGAGCCCCTGCGCTTCGGCAAACGGCAGTTCGAACGCGGTCAGGCCGAGGAACAGCGTGCCGAGATGGACGAACAAACCGGTGCCGCCGACCATCGCGAACATCAGGAAGCGCAGCGTCACCACGTCGTTGGTGAATTTCGCCAGCACCAGGCCGAGGAAATCCAGCGCCACCATGGAGTCGAGCTTGCTCTCGCCGTGCAGCCGCGAGCCGAAGGTGAAGGG
This sequence comes from uncultured Alphaproteobacteria bacterium, assembly GCA_963732085.1. Taxonomy (GTDB): domain Bacteria; phylum Pseudomonadota; class Alphaproteobacteria; order Rhizobiales; family Xanthobacteraceae; genus Bradyrhizobium. Next base: position 133,970 of record CAVSYJ010000011.1, read on the forward strand.
CACCTCCACCGTCCTGAGCTTGCCTTCGGCGGTGGCGACGATATCGAGCAGGATCTTGAAGCCTTGCGTCGAGAGCTGTGGCGCCAATTGCTCAAAGCGATCCGCACGGATCATGAAGAAGCCGCTCATGGGATCGGCGATGGAAACGCCGAGCACGCGTTTAGCAATGGAGGTCGCAAAAGTGCTGGCGCCTGCCCTGCTCTTGTTGAAACTGTCGGCGCTGCCGCCCTCGATGTAGCGGCTGCCGACCACGAGTTCGGCCTGCCCGCTCTGCAACAGGGAAAGCATCTTCGGCAACTGCGTTTCGTCATGCTGCAGGTCGGCGTCCATCACCGCTGCATAGGGCGCGCTGGAGGCGAGGATGCCCTCGATGCAGGCGCCCGAGAGGCCGCGACGGCCGATGCGGCGGATGCAGCGGACACGGGCGTCCTGTTGCGCGAGACCGCGCACCACGTCCCAGGTGCCATCGGGGGAATTGTCATCGACGAAGATCACTTCCCAGGCGATGCCGGCAAGCGCGGCCTCGAGCTTGCGATAAAGCTTGGGCACATTGTCGCGCTCGTTGAAGGTGGGGACGACGACCGAAAGCGCCGGCAGGTCGGCGCTTGCCTGCGCAGCTTCGGAGCCCGGTCTGATGGCTTCATTCATGCGCGAAGCGTATATCCGCCGCTTCCCGCCATGCCAAGTCGCCGGGAACTACGGAGCGACGAGCCAAAGGCTCCAAAACAGCGGAAAACGGCCCAAAAATGCCAACGACCACGAACAACAGGCGCGCGTACATCCGGCGCTGCCTACTATTGCGTGGTCGTCCCGGCGACGGAGCTTTGAAGCATCAACATCGCCTTGATATCTCACATAGGAACCGCGGACGCGCTCCGCAAGGGGCAATCGGCTAATTCGGGACCTCCTTGATGACCGGCCCCCTGGGCGCGGCAGGACCCGCGGGTGCGGCCGCTGGAGCCGTCGACGTGGCCGCGGCAGGCGCCCTGGATGGCTTGCCGAACTGTCCGATCGGCCCATAGATCACGGCCATGACAAGCACGACCGCCGCAACGATCCAGCCGAAGATACCCGCCACCGACTCCGACGTCATATCGATTGACCCTTAGACTGCGCCCCGATCGGATGGATATCACGGAAGCGCGGGCGACGGAAATAGTTCACAACCGCGGCACCCTCGCCGACGACGCTAATTCGAACCCTTGCGATGGACAAAGGCGGTGACGATGTCCTTTTGCGCAAGCTCGATGGCGCGGTTCGCCGTCGTCAGGTGCGCGCCTGGCTCGGTATCCGGAAATTGCATCGACAGATAGTCCATCAGCGTCACCCGGAAATTCTGTCGCTCGGAGGGACAGACGCTGGCGATATCGGCGGTAAAATCCTGTGCCGACATCCTCTTCGTGCCGTCGCTCTGGTATTCGCGCGCAAGGCAGTTCCAGTAGGAATCGCGGCCCTGCAGCGCGAGCTTGTGGGCATCCCCGAGTTCGTCGGCGAGCGCGCCGGAGGCGACAAGTGTCAGCGCCAGAGCAATGAAGGTGCGCATCCTGATCTCCTGTTTGGACCGCAAATCTAGCCCGGAAAGGGCGGTGGCGTAACTCCTTGGCGTTATGGCCAATATGCGGCAGACGCGACCGCGGGATGTTCCAACCCGCGAACTGGCGTCGTGCTGCCGATTTGACTAGTCTTGGACCAAACGAAACGTGAGAGACCGATCGCGTGAGCAAAGCCCCCTCCTCTTCGAAAAAATCTGGTCAGATCCATATCGGCGTCGGCGGCTGGACCTTCGCGCCCTGGCGCGGCGTGTTCTATCCGGACAAGCTCACGCAGGCGAAGGAGCTGCAATATGCCGCCTCCAAGCTGACCTCGATCGAGATCAACGGCACCTATTACGGCTCGCAGAAGCCGGAGAGCTTTCGCAAATGGGCGCGCGAGGTCCCCGACGGCTTCGTGTTCTCGGTCAAGGGATCGCGCTTCACGACCAACCGCCGCGTGCTCGCGGAAGCCGGCGATTCCATCAAGCATTTCTACAACACCGGCGTGCTCGAGCTCGGCGACCGGCTCGGCCCCGTGCTCTGGCAGTTCGCGCCGACCAAGAAATTCGACGAAGCCGACTTCGGCAAGTTCCTGGAGCTGTTGCCGCGCAAGATGGACGGGCGCGTACTGCGCCATGTGGTCGAGGTCAGGCACCCCAGCTTCTGCGTGCCCGCCTTCATCGCGCTGCTCCGGCAATTCGAGACGCCGGTCGTGTTCGCCGAGCATGGCACCTATCCGGCCATATCCGACGTCGTCGGCGACTTCGTCTATGCGCGACTGCAGAAGGGCGATGACAATATCAAGACCTGCTATCCGCCGAAGCAGCTCGATGCCTGGGCCAAGCGTTTGCAACTCTGGGCCGACGGCGGCGAACCCGACGACCTCCCGCGCGTTGACACGCCGGCTGCGAAGAAAGCGCCGCGTGACGTGTTTGCCTACGTCATTCACGAGGGCAAGGTCCGCGCGCCCGCAGGCGCGATGGAGCTGATCGAGCGTGTAGCGTAGCGTTTTCGAGCGAAGTGGGCACCGGTTCGCGTGAAGAAAACGCGTCAAAGAGAAAGAGCAATGGCTAAGGCGAAGAAAGCTCTTCACCATCGGCTACGAGCAGACGCCGTCAAAGGCGGTGCTCGACGAACTGGAACACGCCGGCGTCAAGCTGCTGGTCGACGTGCGCGCGGTGACATCGTCGCGCCGGCCGGGCTTCTCCAAGAACCAGCTGGCCGCCGGTCTCGACGAGCGCGGCATCGCCTATATTCATCTCGCAGGCCTCGGCACGCCCAAGGAAGGCCGTCTCGCGGCGCGCAGCGGCGATTACGCGACGTTGCAGAAAATCTTCGCCAGGCATCTGAAGACACCGCAGGCGAAAGAAGGACTCGACGAGCTCTCGGCGCTGGTGAGGAAGGCCGGCCCCGTCTGCCTGCTCTGCTACGAGCGCGACCACGAACATTGTCACCGGCGCTGGATCGCGGAGATCATCGAAGAGCGGGATAAGGTGAAGGTGGAGAATTTGGCTGGGAAGCAGGTTTAGCTCGTCATTGCGAGGAGCGAAGCGACGAAGCAATCCATGCTTCAGCGCGTGCGGTTCGATGGATTGCTTCGCTCCGCTCGCAATGACGATGGTTACAGCGACAGCGTCCCTTCCATCATGAACACACAGGCCCCGCCGACATGAGCAGAAACGACCTTGCTGTCCTGCTTGCGCACGCGCGTGAACAGGATGCTCGGGCGGCCCATGTCAAAGCCCTGCCCGATGGTCATCTTCAATTCGCCGTCGCTGATGCCGTCGAGGTCGGCGAACAGCGCCGCGGCCGCAGCGGTGGCGCTGCCGGTCGCGGGATCTTCGGACAGGCCGCTCGATCCCGGATGGAACATCCGCGCTTGCACGTTGCATGGCGCCTCGCTCGCGGGCACGTCACGCGTGTAGAAATAGATCGCGTCATTGCCGTCGATCGGGAGCGTCCGGGCAAAGGCATCCGCATTGGGTTTGGCGCGTTTGAGCGCTTCGCGCGAGGCAACTTCCACGGCGAGGAACGGCAATCCGACCGAAATGATGTGCGGCTGATGCCGGTCGGTCCTGACATCGGCGGCCGACAGCGACAGGCAGGCCGCCGCCTGCTCGGCCGGCACCTGCGTCAGTCGCTTCAGCGGCTGCGGTGCGGTCAGTTCGGCATTTGTGACCTTCCCATTCGCACTCGTGATCTCGACCGGCACCAGCCCAGCCTTTTCCTCGAACAATAGCCGCGCCGGAGGCGTCTTGGCGCGCGAGGCCAGCACAAAGGCCGTGCCGACATTGGGATGACCGGCGAAGGGAAGTTCTGATCTGCACCGTGAAAATGCGTACCTCCGCGTCGTGAGCCTTGTCACCCGGCGGCAGCACGAAGGTCGTCTCCGAATAATTGAACTCGGTCGCGATCGCCTGCATCTGCTCGGTCGACAGGCCCTCGGCATCGAGCACGACCGCCAGCGGATTGCCGCCGAAGGCGCGATCGGTGAAAACGTCGACAGTGATGTATCGTCGCTGCAAGATGCTCTCGTCTGCTTCGATGGGTCGTTCGGCGTGCAGCAATAACACGGCATCGACACCGGCTAGAAGCTAAACATTGACCTCGGTGCAATCATCCCAACTGCCAGATCGTCATCGGCTTGTCATAGCCCCGGATCGGCACGTCGCCGAGCGATACCGCATCGTTGCAGTCCTCGCCAAGCGCATCGTGCACGCTCGAGGAGATCAGAAGCTGCGAATTGAAGTCCTTGTTGAGGGCCTCCAGCCGTGAGGCGAAATTCACGGTGTCGCCGATCACGGTATATTCCTTGCGCCGGGGCGAGCCGATATTGCCGGCGACCACTTCGCCGAAATGGACGCCGATGCCGATCCGCAGCGGCCAGCTCGAACCGTCGTTGATCCGCTCCATCGCGGCGAGCATCTCGCGCGCTGCCGCGACCGCGCGATGCGCGGGCTCCTCGGCCTCGAACGGCGCGCCGAACAGCGCGAGAAAGCCGTCGCCGAGAAACTTGTTCACGATGCCGCCGTGGCGATCGAGGATTTCGACCAGCACCGCGAACGCGCCGTCGAGGCGGTCGACCACGTCCTGCGGTGAGCGTGAGCGCGCGCCCGCCGTGAAGCTGCGAAAATCGACGAACATCACGGCGACCTTGCGGATGTCGCTTTCGGTGCTCGCGCCCTCCAGCAGCAGCCGCTCCACCACTTCAGGCGAAACGTGCTGGCCGAACAGATTGGTGACGCGGTCGCGCGCGGTGGCGGCGCGAAGACTGGCGGCAAAGCTGCGGCGCAGCTGCACGCCGACCGCGCCCGCCAGGATGCCGCAGGTGAAGAGCACCAGACTGCGTGAGAGATGATAGTAAATCTCCGGCGCCGGGTCGAGGTTGACCAGCGGCCTGTAATACAGCGCCAGATACAGCAGCTCGGCCGCTGCCACGAAGCCGGTGAAGGTCGACAGCCAGAAATCGAGCCGCAGCGTCGAGAGAATGACGAAGATGAAATAGACCATGGGCATCACGAAGCCGAGTGCCCGCACCGGCCCCATGCTTTCGATCTGCAGCGCCAGCACGACGGTCGGGATACTGGTCTCGATCAGCGCCCCGAGATAGCGGCGGTAGACGTTCAAATCCTCATCGCGCTGCAAATGGTGGCTGATCGCGGTGTGGACCCACACCTCGAAGATGATCAGGCCGATCAGGATGCGATAAATGACGCGCGGATTGACGCCATGCCAGACGCGTTCGACCACGTCGGGAAAGAGCACATGGACCAGGGCGACGTTGACCATGATCACGAGCGAGACGACGATCACCGCCCGGACGCGAATGAGCTCGGTGCGCATCACCTCGCGCATCAGCATGTGCTCGAACTGCTTCGACACCGGCTCATGCGGGCCGACAAGCGCGCGCCAAAGTCCTGTCATTGCAGTCATGGCAGCCGTCCCTTCCCGCGGGAAATATAACCTCAATCGAGGGTGCGACGGAAGCGCGTCACGGCGATAGTCATTGCAAGCCCCATCAACGCGATGAGCGCCAAAGTGTCATATTGCAGGTTCGGCAGCGTCGCGCCCTTCAGCATGATGGCCCGCACGATGCGGACATAGTGCGTCAGGGGCAGACCCTCGCCGAGATATTGCGCCCAGACCGGCATGCCGGCGAACGGAAACATGAAGCCGGACAACAGGATGCTCGGCAGGAAGAACATCATCGACATCTGCATCGCCTGCAACTGGTTCTGCACGATGGTCGAGAAGGTGTAACCGATCGAGAGATTGGTGGTGATGAACAGCGTGGTGAGCAGCGCCAGCAGCGTCATGCTGCCGAGCACGGGCACGCCGAACAGCAGCACGCCGATGCCGAGAATCAGCACAGCCTGGATGAAGCCGACCAGCACATAAGGGATGATCTTGCCGAACATCACCTCGACCGGCTTGATCGGCATCGACAGCAGGCTTTCCATGGTGCCGCGCTCGATCTCGCGGGTGACCGAGAGTGCGGTGAAGATCAGCATGGTCATGGTGAGGATGGTGCCGACCAGGCCCGGCACGATGTTGAGCCGCGAGGAGGCGGCCGGATTGTAGCGCGCATGCGCCCTGATCTCGAACGGCATCGATGGGGGATCACCGATGTGGAGATCGTGCTCCAGTGCGGTCTGCACCAGCACGGAAAGCGACGACAGCGCCGCCGACGCCGCGACGGGATCGGTGGCGTCGGCCGCGACCAAAAGCGCGGGACGATCGCCGCGCCGCACCGCGCGCTCGAAGCCGCGCGGGATTTCGACGCCGAACAGCACCTTGCCCGACTTGAGCAGATCGTCGAACTCGGCGACGTCATGGACCTTGCGGGTGAACTTGAAATAGGCGGTGTTCTCCAGCGCCTTCAGGACCGAGCGGCCGAGATCGCTGTCCTCCTGCAGCAGCACCGCGGTCGGCAGGTTGTGCGGCGTGGTGTTGATGGCGTAGCCGAACAGCAGAAGCTGCATCACCGGAATCATCACGATCATCGCAAACGACACGCGGTCGCGGCGAAGCTGGATGAACTCCTTGATCACCATGGCAAAACTGCGCCGCCAGAAGCCGAAGGGCCGCTCCCTTGTCTCTTCACGCCGGTCGTTCGCCGTAATCGCCATGCTCATTGGAAATTGTCCTTTGAGCGGCCCATCAGCTCGATGAAGACGTCTTCGAGCGACGGCTCGGTGTGCTGCCAGTGCAGGCCTGCCTTGCCGCGCCAGGGCGCGATGGTGGCTTCGAGCGCGTCCCTGTCGCGGCCGGAGACGTGGAGCGAGGTACCGAACGGCGCGACCATGTCGATGCCGCTCTGGCCGGTCAGCTTCTCCGACAACGATTGCAGATCATCGCCCGTGACGGTGTAGGTGGTGAGCTTCGAATTCGCGATGACGTCGTCGACCGTGCCATGCGCGAGCAGATGGCCGTAGGCGATGTAGGCGATCTCGTGGCAGCGCTCCGCCTCGTCCATGTAGTGGGTCGAGACCAGCACGGTGAGCCCCTGCCCTGCCAGCCCATGAATCTCGTTCCAGAAATCGCGCCGCGCCTTGGGGTCGACGCCGGCGGTCGGCTCGTCCAGCAGCAGCAATTGCGGGTTGGGCAGCGTGCAGGCCCCTAACGCCAGCCGCTGCTTCCAGCCGCCCGAAAGCTCGCCCGCGAGTTGTTCCTCGCGGCCGCTTAAGCCCAAGCGCTTGATCATTTCCCGCGCCGTGCCGCGCGCGTCCGGCACACCATAAAGCCGCGCGACGAACTCCAGGTTCTCGCGCACCGAGAGGTCCTGATAGAGCGAGAAGCGCTGCGTCATGTAGCCGACCTGCCGCTTGATCTTGTCGGCGTCGCGCTTGATGTCATAGCCGAGGCAGGTGCCCTCGCCGCTATCGGGCGTCAGCAACCCGCAGAGCATGCGGATGGTCGTGGTCTTGCCGGAGCCGTTCGGACCGAGGAAGCCATAGATCGAGCCGCGCTTCACCTGCATCGACAGCTCGTGCACGACCTCGCGGCCGCCGAAGGATTTCGACAGACCCTTGACGTCGATGGCGATGGGAGACGGCGTTGTTCATTGCTTTGACGCAACAGGTGTCTTGGGGTTGAGAAAGACGCTGATCGGCTGACCGACGCGCAGTACATCGGGCCGCGAGGGCCGCGCCTGGATCAAATAGACGAGCTTGTTGCGCTCATCGAGGCTGTAGATCACCGGCGGCGTGTACTCGGCCATCGTTGCGATGAAGTAGATTTTCGCGGTGAGATCGGCGGCGCAATTGTCGCAGCTCACCTTGACCTCGTCGCCAACAGCAAGCTTCGGCAGCTCGCTCTCGGGCACATAGAACCTGACCTTCATGTTGCCGGGGGGCATGATGGAGAGCACCGGCCGCTGCGCCTGCACCATCTCGCCTTCGCGGAAATAGATCTGCTGGATGGTGCCGTTCACCGGCGCAAAACCCTGCCGCCGCGCCAGCCGCGTCTCCGACGTCGCAACCCGCGCTTCCGCGACCCGCAGCGTCGAAACAGCGGAATCGAGGCTGGCCTGCGTGCCCGAGCCGGTCTTGCTCAGCGAGGCGGCGCGGTCGTAGGTCTGCTGCGCGTTGGCGAGCGTGGCCTTGTTCTGGTTGAGATCGGCCTGCTGCAGGTCGTCGTCGACGGTGTAGAGCTGCTCGCCCTTCTTGACCTCGTCGCCCTCGCGAACTTTCAGATTGGTGACGCGTCCGGACTCGTCGGGGCTGACGAAGATCATGTCGGCCTCGACCCAGCCCTGGAAACCGGGATCGCGATGCTCGTTGCAGCCGGCGAGCAGCGACGTCAGCGCCAGCGCTGCCAGGAACTTGGTGCAAATGAAGTTCATGGCGTCCTCCGTTCGCCAAAAATCAGATCGAGATGGACACGGAACATCTCGATCGCGTCCAGCGGTGCGTGCCTTTCGAACAAACTCTTCCAGACCACCGCGACGATCGCGGGCGCGACCACGATTTGCGGGAAGCGCGCGAGCTCGGGGATGCGGATTTCGCCGCGCGCCACCGCAAGCTCGATCAGCGCGCGCATGCCGGCCAGTCCCCGTGAGATCACCTCGCGATAGTAGAAGTCGGCGATCGCGGGAAACCGCGGGCCCTCGGCGATGATCAGCCGCACGATGTCGCCGCGCCGCGTGGTTGCGATCTCCTGGATGAAGACCCGCGCAAAACCCTCCAGCGCGTCGCGGATCGAGGCGCCGGCCGGCGGCGGCCCGGTCAGCGTGCCGATCAGCGGCACGATCGCGGTGCGGATCAATTCCTCGAACATCAATTCCTTGTCCTTGAAGTGCAGGTAGATGGTGCCCTTGGCGACGCCGGCGCGTTTGGCGATGTCGTCCAGTCGCGTGGCGGCGAAGCCGCGGGCGACGAACTCCTCCATTGCGGCGTCCACGATGGCCGCGCGGCGCTCGGCTGCGCGCTCGGAGCGGCTTGGGGCGGCCTTGCCGCCTGCCCCGCTTTGCGGTGCTTCGACCGGAGATGCGGGTTTGAGTGCCTTCGCCATGCTTAAGATATGACTGACTAGTCAGTCATATTCAAGCGACAATGTGAACCCTGCTCTCACATCGGCGTGAGAAGCACGTCGGCCCGGCTAGCTGTGGAATTTCAGGCCATCGACGATCTTGTCGATCACCTTGCGCTCGGCACGCATGGCGATGCCGACCAGGTTGAGATCGGCGCGGGCGACCGCCTTCACAACGGCGCGGTTGGCCTCGTCGTGGGTGGTCTTGAACATGTCCTCGGTATAGACGGCCGGCGTCACGTTACGGGCGAGCGCCCGCTCCAGAGCACGCGTCAGCGCCGCCCGATCGGCGCCGTAGATGAGGATCGGCTGGCCGATCAGCGACGAGATATGTCGTGCCCGAGCCGTCCTCATAGGGCGCGCCGATGCACCCAGGAAAAGCGGCGGCGATGCCGCCGGACAGGAACGCGGCCACGTTCAGTTTCTGCCAGGGCTCGAGGTCGGTCCGAACCACGACGGCGATCTTGGTGTCGAATTGCATGGAGTAAGATTAGCGCGGCCGGCGGAGCGAGGTCACCCCTTCGCGTCGCAGGCCCAGGCGCGAATCACGCATTCCTTGCCGCCGAATTTGTAGCATTCGCGGGTGGCGGCATTGAGCGAGGACGAGATGTGCTGCCGCACCGCGTAGCCATGCGGGCCACAGGGATTTTTCATGTCGACCGCGAAGGCGGCGCAGGCGCGCTTCATGCTGACCGCGGTGCAATCGCCCTTGCACTGCTTCATCGCGGCCGCACGGGCAGCGCTCTCGCCTGCATAGTCATAGGCCTGGCCGTAGGCGCCGCATTTGCCCATCGCGAACGCGCCCGCAGCCCACGACTGCGTCACGAAGCGCGTCCCCATCAGGGCAACGGTCAAGGCAAGCACAACAAGCGCGCGGCGTTGCGCGGCAGCGGTCGAAACGATCAAGAGAAACTCCCCAAGCAGCCGGGCGGAATTTAGCCGCCGGACGGTTTCCACTTGGTGAACGGGAGCTTGGGAGCGGTGGATTTAACCCCGCCGCGCGGCGTCCAGCGCCTGCGGGGTGTCGATGTCGAGGAAGGCGCCGTCGCCCTCGACCGGGACTTCGGCCACCGCGGCGCCATGCTTGCCGATCAGGTGCCGCGCGCCGATATCGCCGTCGAGCGTCATCAATTCGGCAAAGAAGCGCCGCGACCACAGCACGGGATTGCCGCGCCGCCCATCGGCGACGGGCAATACGATCAGATTGCCGCGATCAGGCGCGAAGGCCTCGATCAGCCGGTCGATCAGATGGGCGTCGATCATGGGCATGTCGCCCAGACAGATCACGGCGCCGTCGGCATGGGCCGACACCGCGGAAACGCCCGTCTTCACCGAGCTTGCGAGGCCACCGGCGAAATCGGGATTGCGGACGAATTTGACCTTCAGCCCGGCAAGCGCCTGCTCGACCAGCGCGGCCTGATGGCCGGTGACGACGATGACCTCGGAGGCCTTCGAGGCCAGCGCCTGCTCGGCGGCGATGCGCACCAGCTTTTTGCCGGAGAGCTCGGCGAGCAGCTTGTTGGGGCCACCCATCCGCGTCGAACGTCCTGCCGCCAGGATAACCGCTGCGACGTTGCGATTGTCTTCGAGCTCGGGCTTCTCGCGCGGCTGCGGCCTTGTCACGATCTCCATCAACAGGCCGCCGACGCCCATGCCCATCAGCTCGGCGCGGGTGACTTTCAGTCCCGCGAGCAAGCGCATCAGTACCCAGTCGAACCCGTTCTCGACCGGCGAGCGCGCGCAGCCGGGCGCGCCCAGCACCGGCACGCCGCCGGCGCTGCCGATCAAGAGCAGGTTACCGGGATCGACCGGCATGCCGAAATGCTCGATGGCGCCGCCGACGCCGGAGATCGCGGCCGGGATCACGTCGCGGCGGTCGGCGATCGCCGATGCCCCGAACACGATCACCATCTCGGCGCCAAGCGTGAGCAGCTCCTTGACCGAAGCCGCCAGTGCCTTCTCCTCATGCGGCACGCGCCGCTCGGCGATGATGGTCGCGCCCGCGGGCGCTAACCGCTCGGCGGTGACCCGTAGCGTCTTGTCGATCACCTTGGGCGCAAGGCCCGGCAGGATGGTCGAGACCACGCCGACGCGTTTGATCGTGTAGGGCGCAACGCGCAGCGCGTCCTTGCCTGCGGCCTGCACCGCGGCGTCGCGCAGCTTGCCTTCGACGCCGAAGGGAATGAGCTTGACGGTGGCGATCATCTCGCCTTCGACCACCGGCTTGTAAGCCGACAGCGTCGCAAGCGTAATCGCTTCGTCGATACTATTGATGCGATCGACCGCGGCGCGATCGATCACCAGCACGCCCGCGCGTGCCGCAAACAGATTGGCGCGGCCGGTGAAGGCGCGCTCGACATTGATGCCGTCGCCGGTGACGGCCTGCGCGATCGAGGCCGCCGCGGCGTCTTCGGAGACGTCGCCCTGCTCCAGCCGCACCACGACGATGTCCTTGACGCCCGCCTTCTCGAGCGCGGCAACCTCGGCAGGGCCGATCGTGGTGCCCTTCTTGAGCACCAGCGGTCCCTGACGCAGCGTGTGGACGGTGACCCCGCCAATCGCCTCGGCCGGACTGGCAGGACCGAACTTCATGCCGCCGCCTCTTTTTCCTTCGCCGGAAGTCGAAGCTGGGCAGTGATCTCGGCCATGATCGAGACCGCGATCTCCGAGGGCGACACCGCACCGATCGGCAGACCGATCGGTGCATGGATGCGCGCGATGTCGGTTTCCCTGGCGCCCTGCGACCGCAGCCGCTCCGCGCGCTTGGCATGCGTCTTTCGCGAACCGAGTGCGCCGATATAGAAGCAGTCGCGCGCAAACGCATGCAGCAGCGCCGGATCGTCGATCTTGGGATCATGCGTCACCGCGACGAAGGCCGTGTAGTGATCGACATTGAGCGGCGGCAGCGCCTCGTCGGGCCATTCCGCGATCAGCGGCACGTCGGGAAAGCGCTCGGGGCTGGCGAAGGCCGTGCGGGGATCGACGATGGTGACGTCGTAGCCGAGCGACTGCGCCATCGGCGCCAGCGCCTGGCTGATATGGACCGCGCCGACGATGACGAGCTTCGCCGTCGGTGCGTAGACATTGAGAAACACCTTCTTGCCGGCAACCTCGATCATGCCGCTTTTGCCCATGCGCACGGCTTTTTCGAGTTCGGCGCGCAACGGATCGGCGGCAAAGTCTTTGGCTTTCACCAGCCGCTGCTCGCCGCTCGCGATATCGGTGACGACGATGACCGGCCGCCTTGCGGCGCGCTCGGCATTGAGCTCTGCGAGAGTCTGAAGCTTCACGATCCCACCTTCTCGACAAAACGCGGATGGTGCCGCCGCAGGACAAGACCGACATTCCAGGCGGTCTCGTCGGCGACGCCGAACTCCAGCATCCTGGGCTTGCCCGAGGCAATTACATCAAGCGCTTCGGTGACGACAGCGCCCTCGACACAGCCGCCGGAGACCGACCCGAGAAACGTGCCATCATCGTTAATGACGAGGCTCGAACCGGCCGGCCGCGGCGCCGAGCCCCAGGTTTCGACCACGGTCGCAAGCGCCACGCCATGGCCCGCCTTCTGCCAGTCCTCGGCGGCTTTGAGGATGTCCTCGTCACGATTGAGCATGGGTGTCTCCTCTCGTGCTCCAATTCCGAAGTCCGCACGCACTTTCGGCAACCTCTGATGCGAACTTCGGAATCAAAGGAGCACGAGTAACCTTATAATAGTAGTGCCGCCTTTCGATTTGAAGTTCCTGAACGAACTTTGGGCTAGCGATACAGGAACTTCAAATCGGCGGCACTACGCTACCGAACGGATCGAGCTGAAATGGTGCGGCGGCAGGTCCGAAGACAGCGCCGAGATCAGCCCCTTGATTGATGTCAAATTATGCACCGGGCGGAATTCGTCAACGTGGGGCAGCATCATTTTGATGCCATGCGCCTTGGGCTCGAAGCCGCCGAACCGCAAAAGCGGGTTGAGCCAGATCAGCCGGCGGCAGGAGCGGTGCAGCCGGTCCATCTCGAAGGCGAGTTTTGAGTCCGCCTCCCTCTCCAGCCCGTCGGAGATCAGCAACACGATGGCGCCCTGCCCCAGCACGCGCCTTGCCCACAATTTGTTGAAGCTGTGCAGCGAGGTTGCAATCCGCGTGCCGCCCGCCCAATCCTCGACGCTCGCCGAGCAACTCGCAAGCGCCTCGTCGGGGTCACGGTGGCGTAACGCGCGTGTCACATTGGTCAGCCGCGTGCCGAACAGGAACACCGAGACGCGCTTGCGGGCGTCGCTGATGGCATGCAGGAAATGCAGGAACAGCCGGGTGTATTCGCTCATCGAACCGGAGATATCGAGCAGCGCCACGATCGGCGCGGGCTTCTCGATCCGACCGAGCCTGCGGATGTCGATGATCTCGCCGCCGGTGCGCAACGAGCCGCGGAGCGTCCGGCGCATGTCGATCTTGAGGCCGTGCGCGTCCGGCTGGTGGCGGCGGGTCCGGAGTTCGGCTTGCGGCAGCCGCATCTTCTCGATCGCGCGCGTCACCTCGGCGATCTCGGCCGCGCTCATCTGCGCGAAATCCTTCTTCTGCAGGATCTCCTTGTCGGAGACCGAAAGCCGCAGCTCCTGCTCCTGGGCCTGCGGCTCCTCATGCATGGAAGGCTGCGACAGCGCCTCCTGCACGCGGCGCGAGGCCGGCGGCGGTTTCTTGCGGGCGTGATCCGGCAGCGGCACCGAATCCAGCATGTGCTTCCATTCTTCGGTGGCACGGAAGAACAGGTCGAAGGCCTGCTTGAAGATCAGCGAATGCTCGTGGCGCTTGACGAAGATCGCCTGCAGCGTCGCGAACACGTCGCTGCGGTTGCCGATCTCGATCGCCTGTAGCGCGTTCAGGGCGTCGATGACCGCGCCCGGACCGACGGGAAGTCCGGCCGCGCGCAACGCGCGTGCGAAACCGACGACGTTGTCGGCCATGTTGCCGGTCGGAGGCGAGAGATGATTGATGGCCATACGCACCGCTTCCCGCGACGAACTACACCTCGCTCGTCGCCTCTTTTAAAACCTTCTGCAGGTTGTCGCCCTGCATCCGCGCGATGTCGTCCTGATATTTGAGCAGTGCGCCGAGCGTGTCGCCGACCACCTGCGGGGTGAGCGAGCGCGCGTCGAGCTCGCTGAGCGCCGTCGCCCAATCGATGGTCTCGGCAACGCCCGGCGACTTGTAGAAATCCTGATTGCGCAGCGCTTGCACGAAGCGGACCACCTGCTGCGAGAGCTTTGCGGAAATGCCGGGGACGCGATTCCTGATGATCGCGAGCTCGCGCTCGGCACTGGGATAATCGACCCAGTGATAGAGGCACCGGCGCTTCAGCGCGTCATGGATCTCGCGGGTGCGGTTCGAGGTGATGATGACGATCGGCGGCTGCGGCGCCTTCACCGTGCCGAGCTCGGGAATCGTGATCTGGAAATCCGAGAGGATTTCCAGCAGATACGCCTCGAACGCCTCGTCGGCGCGATCGAGCTCGTCGATCAGCAGAACCGGCGCGCCCGCGACATCCGGCTCCAGCGCCTGCAGCAGCGGCCGCTTGATCAGGAAGCGGTCGGCGAAAATATCCGACGACAATTGCTCGCGGTCGCTGTCGCCGGCGGCTTCCGCAAGGCGGATCGCGATCATCTGCGCGGCGCTGTTCCACTCATAGACGGCGGAGGCGACGTCGAGGCCCTCATAGCACTGCAGGCGGATCAGCTTCCGCTTCAGCGCGGATGCCAGCACCTTGGCGATCTCGGTCTTGCCGACGCCCGCCTCGCCTTCGAGGAACAGCGGCCGGCCCATGCGCAACGACAGATAGGTCACGGTCGCAAGCGAGCGCTCGGCGAGATAGCCGCGCGAGGTCAACGTTTCGAGCATCGCATCGACGGATGCAGGCAGGGCCGATGCAGTCATGAAAGTCCCAGTCTTGTTACGCCGGGGAAAACACTACTTGGCGGTCGCGGCTTCGACCGCACGGCGCGCCAGCACCGCGATCAGATGCGCACGGTATTCGGCACTGCCGTGCAAATCGCTGTTCAGTCCATCCGCCGGCACCGTCAAGCCGTCGAGCACCTTGTGCGAGAAGCGTTTCTTCAACGCCTCTTCGAACGAATCGACACGGAAGACGCCGCCGGAGCCGGCACCGGTGACGGCCACGCGTACGTCGGACGGACGCTTGGCGACGAACACGCCCACCAACGCATAACGCGAAGCCTGGTTGCGGAACTTGACGTAAGCCGCCTTCTTCGGCAGCGGGAACATCACTTTGGTGATGATCTCGTCGGCCTCGAGCGCGGTCGTGAACAGGCCCTGGAAGAACTCTTCCGGCTTGAGCTTGCGCTTGTTGGTGACGATGGTCGCGCCCAGCGCCATCACGGCCGCCGGATAATCCGCGGTCGGATCGTTGTTGGCGAGCGAGCCGCCGATCGTGCCCTTGTGGCGAACGGCGGGATCGCCGATCAGGCTCGCAAGATGCGCCAGCGCCGGGATCGCCTCGCCGACGACGGCGGAGTTGGCAACCTCGGCATGCTTGGCGGTCGCGCCGATCACCAGCGAACGGCCCTTCATCTCGATCGTGTTGAGGCCTTCGATATGGGAGAGGTCGACCAGATGCGGCGGGCTCGCCAGCCGCTGCTTCATGACCGGGATCAGCGTGTGGCCGCCGGCGATCACCTTGGCATCCTCGTTCTTGGCGAGGAAATTGGCGGCCTGCCGCACGGTGCCGGGACGATGATATCTGAAATTCGTACATTGAAAGTTTCCTGGCCGCGGGCGGCGATAGAAGAAGCGGTTAAGCGAGGTCGGATTTCGCCATCGCCTTGGCGCCGGCGGCGATCGACAGCACGATGTTCTGGTAGCCGGTGCAGCGGCAGAGATTGCCTTCGAGCTCTTCACGGATCACCTGATCGGAGAGGTCGTGACCCCTGCGATGGACCAGATCGACCGCGGTCATGATCATGCCGGGCGTGCAGAAGCCGCACTGCAGGCCGTGATGCTCGCGGAAGGCCTCCTGCATCGGATGCAGCGGCGCGCCGTCCGCCGCGAGCCCCTCGATCGTCTTCACCTCGTGGCCGTCGGCCATCACGACAAGCGTGGTGCAGGCCTTCACCGCCTTGCCGTCGAGATGCACGACGCAGGCGCCGCACTGGGAGGTGTCGCAGCCGACATGGGTGCCGGTCAGGCGCAGATTCTCGCGCAGGAATTGCACCAGGAGGGTACGGGGATCGACATTGGCAGTTACGGGATTACCGTTCACGATCAAGGAAACTTTGGCCATCAGCACTCTCTTTTTGTCCGCGTCGCCGCGGACCATCTGCGCCACCGCATATCGGCCGCGCAGGCCTCAAAATCAACCGGAACCCATAATATGGGGCCATCAGGTCTTGAGCAACCTTGGGAAAGCATGGCCTGCCAAGGCTTTAGGCTTAGCTAGCCCTGTACCGCCTTGACGAAATTCGAAAAGAACTCGTCGGCCAGTTTCTTGGCGGTGCCGTTGATCAGGCGCTGGCCGAGCTGGGCGAGCTTGCCGCCGATCTGGGCTTCGACGTCATAGGAGAGCAGCGTGCCGCCGTCCTTGTCGGAGAGTTTTACGGTCGCGCCGCCCTTGGCAAAGCCGGCGACGCCGCCCTCGCCTTCGCCCGAAATCCGGTAGCCGTTGGGTGGATCGAGATCGCTGAGATTGACTTTGCCCTTGAAGCGCGCCGAGACCGGGCCGACCTTCATCTTGGCGACCGCACGGAAGCCGTGATCGTCGGTCGCCTCCAGCTCCTCGCAACCGGGAATGCAAGCCTTCAGCACCGCGGGATCGTTCAGCTTGTCCCATACCGCCTGGCGCGAGGCCGCAAGCTGGACTTCGCCGTTCATCGTCATCGCCATGGTGACCTCCCGGGTCAGGGTCGCGTTGTCTTTCCCAAGTAAAGCACGCCATGGCGAAAAGGAAGGCCGCCTTCCGAACAAGGGCAATGCAGTTTCGCGGCCGAGAAAGGCAGCGGATTTGGATTGGCAGGAGCGGACGGGGATGGTTAGGTCGCGCGCCATGAGCACTGCCCTCTCTCCCCTGCTTGCACCGATGCTGTCGAGCGCCGCCATGCGCGCGGTCTGCGACGACGCGGCAACGCTGCAGAACATGCTCGACTTCGAGGCGGCGCTGGCGCGTGCCGAAGCCGCGACGGGAGTCATTCCGGAGAGCGCGATCAATCCGATCGGCAAGGCCTGCAAGGCGGATGCATTCGACTTTGCGGCTCTAGCGGATGCCGCAATACGCTCCGGCAATCTCGCGATACCCCTGGTGAAGGCGCTCACGGCCAATGTCGCCAAAGCCGACCCTGAGGCAGCACGCTATGTGCATTGGGGCGCGACCAGCCAGGACGTGATCGACACCGCCGCGATGCTGACCTTGCGCGCCGGCATCGACGCGCTGCTCATCGATGTCGATCGCGCCATCGCGGGCTTCGCCAAACTCGCACGCGCCCATCGCAACACCGCCGTGGTGGCGCGAACCTGGCTGCAGCATGCGTTGCCGATGCCGTTCGGACTGAAGCTCGCGGAATATGCCGCGGCGCTGCACCGCTCGAAACTGCGGCTGAAGCGATCGCGCAACGAAACGCTCGCGCTGCAGTTCGGCGGCGCGGCCGGCACGCTGGCCGCCCTTGGTGACAAGGGCATGGCTGTTGCCGAGGCGCTGGCGCGCGAACTGAAGCTGCCGCTGCCGGAGGCGCCCTGGCATACCCATCGCGACCGCATCGCGGAGGCGGCTTCCGTGCTCGCGATTCTGTCGGGGAGCTGCGGCAAGATCGCGCGCGATGTCTCGCTGATGATGCAGACCGACGTCGGCGAAGCCTTCGAGCCATCAGGCGCGGGCCGCGGCGGTTCCTCCACCATGCCGCACAAGCGCAATCCGGTCGCCGCCGCGAGCGCGCTTGGCGCCGCCACCATGGCGCCCAATCTCGCCGCGACGATCTTCGCCGCACAAGTGCAGGACCATGAGCGCAGCGCCGGCCCCTGGCATGCGGAATGGCCGACCTTGCCGGCGCTGCTGCTGGTGACTTCGGGCGCTCTCTCCTCGATTGTCGACATCGCCGAAGGGCTCGAGGTCGACACGGAACGCATGCGCGCCAATCTCGACATGACGGGTGGCCTGATCATGGCGGAGGCCGTCGCCTTTGCGCTCGCCGAGACCATCGGCAAGAGCGAGGCGCATCATCTGGTCGAAGCGGCCAGCAAAACCGCGGTTGCCGAGAAGAAGCATCTGCGCGATGTGCTGAGCGGCGATTCGAAAGTCACCGCGAAGCTCTCCGCAAGCAAGATTGCCGCGCTGTTCGAGCCGATGGCCTATCAGGGCGTGTCGCAAGCGTTGATCGACCGTCTGCTGGCCTCGCTCGAAGGGAAATAAGGGGACTTGCCATGCCGATGATCGATGCCGACGGTTGCCTGCTCAATGTCGCGGTCGAGGGGCGCCAGAGCGGGCCGACCCTGATGCTGTCGAACTCGCTCGGCTCGACCATGCAGATGTGGGAGCCGCAGATGAAGGCGTTCACCCAGGTGTTCCGGGTGATCCGCTATGATCGCCGCGGCCACGGCAAGTCGGGCGCGCCTCCCGGCCCCTATTCCATGGAGCGCTTCGGCCGCGACGTGCTGGCCATTCTCGATGATCTCAACATCGACAAGGTGCATTGGTGCGGGCTGTCGATGGGCGGCATGGTCGGGCAATGGTTAGGGGCCAATGCGCCGGAGCGGATGGGCAGGATCGTGCTCGCCAACACTGCCTGCTACTACGCCGACCCCTCCAACTGGCTCGCCCGCATCAAGATCGTGAAGGAGGGCGGCATCGCCGCCATCGCCGATGCCGTCATCGCGAACTGGCTGACCGCCGATTTCAGGGAACGCGAACCGCAAGTGACCGCCAACATGAAGGCGATGATGCTGGCCACGCCCGTGCAAGGTTATATCGCCTGCTGCGAGGCGCTCTCGACTCTCGACCAGCGCGAGTTCCTCCCGAAGATCAAGAGCCCGACGCTCGTGATCGCCGGCCGGCACGATTTGTCAACGCCGGTGGCCGCCGGCGAATTGATCCGCAGCAAGATACCCGGCGCCGGCATGACGCTGCTCGACGCCGCCCACATCTCCAATGTCGAGCAGCCGCACGCCTTCACCGATGCGGTAGTCGGCTTCTTGACGCAACGCTAAGAGGAAACATCCATGGACGAGAAACAACGCTACGACGGCGGCATGGCCAAGCGCCGCAAGGTCCTGGGCAATGCCTGGGTCGACAAGGGCCTTGCCAACCGCAACGCGTTCAACACCGAATTCCAGGAGTTGATCACGCGCTATGCCTTTGGCGAAATCTGGACCCGGCCGCATTTCGACGATCGCACGCGGCGCGTGCTCGTGATCGGCACGCTGCTCGCACTCGGTTCATGGGACGAATTCCGCCTGCATGTGCGGGCCGCGCTGACTGAAGGCGGCTTTACGCCCGACGACATCAAGGAGATCATCCTGCAACAGACGATCTATGCCGGCGTGCCTGCCGCCAACCACGCCTTCAGGGAAGCCGCAGGAATCATCGAGGAGTTAGGACTGCTCAAGCGCTAGCCGGAAGCACGTCCGCCACCGGCTCGGCCGGACGCTCGAGTGTCAGCACAACGACCGTGCCGAGCATGACCAAGAGCTCGCTGGCGTGCAGGCGCAGCGCTCCGCCCTCGCCGGCGAACGAGGCCAGCAGCATGCTGACGAAGCTGATCAGGCAGCCGATGCCGAGCGCGATCGACAGCGCCTCGTCGCAGCCGCCGAATTTGCGAATCCGCGGGCTGAAGGCCAGCACCGTGAAGATCGCGAAGAAGGCGACCACCACAAGCCGTCCCAGCGCGAGCAGCCACGCGGCGCGGACGGCTCCCGTTGCGTCAAGATGGAGATGGTCGGTGATGAACAGGCCCACCGCGATGTTCGGCCGATCGAACAGGCTGTGGATCGGCGAGACCATGATGTTGAAGGCGACGATGGTCCAGGTCGGGATGAAATAGGCGGCAAGCAGCACGCCATTGAATGAACTGATCCGCCAGCTTGTCGACATGTCGCTTCCCGCTATCGTCAGCCGCGCGTCGATGCGCGCGAGCGCTTTGCGGCGAAGGTGCCTGCTTAAAGCTTGAGCGGCAATGTAAACCCTTTGTTTACCTTAATCCTGCGGCTTCTCTGAAGGCAAAGAAAAGCCCCGCCTTTCGGCAGGGCCTTCCTCATCTTACGCGTCGCCCGAACTAGCGATTGGGATCCTGTTGCTGCTGGCCGGGCTTCTGCCCGCCACCCTGCTGCTGACCTGGCTTCTGACCCGGGGTCTGGTTCTGCTGGCCTGGCTTCTGGCCGGGGGTCTGATTCTGCTGACCAGGATTCTGGTTCTGGTTGCTCATTCGGGATCTCCCTTGTTGAACGAAGCCCGAGATAACCCTCAAAACGGCCGTTGGTTGCGCGGGAACTACAGTTCCATGACGGTCATTCCGTGTCGCCGATATGTCAGAACCGGACCACGGGGAACCGGCTGCAAAAACAATCCTGTACAAGCCTTTTTGGTGAGACGGCGCGCTGTTGCCGCCCCAAGTTCCCGCTGTTAAGACACGGCCAAGACGCGTCGTTTCAGGCTTGCCCGGGGGTCCTCGCCGCGTCGTCGGCTCCAACCACGCAGCCCATGGTCTATTTCGCCCAACAGCTCATCAATGGTCTCGTGCTCGGCTCGATCTACGGGCTGATCGCGATCGGCTACACCATGGTCTACGGCATCGTCGGCATGATCAATTTCGCCCACGGCGACATCTTCATGATCGGCGGCTTCATCGCGCTGATTTCGTACCTGATGCTGGTCTCGTTCGGGCTCACTGCGGTTCCCGTGGTTCTCCTCATCGTGCTGCTGGTATCGATGGCGATCACGGCGCTGTATGGCTGGACGGTCGAGCGCGTCGCCTACCGGCCGCTGCGCCACTCCTTCCGTCTCGCGCCGATGCTGTCGGCGATCGGCATGTCCTTTGTGCTGATCAATTTCTCGCAGGTCGCGCAAGGCGCCCGCGTCAAGCCGGTGCCGCCGATCATCACCGGCGGCTACAGGCTCGCCGAGAACAACGGCTTCGTCGTGCAGCTCTCCAACGTCCAGATCGTGGTCGTCGTCACCACCATCGTCCTGCTTGCGATCTTCACCTGGCTGGTGTCGCGCACCCGGCTCGGCCGCGACATGCGCGCCTGCGAGCAGGACCAGACCATGGCGGCGTTGCTCGGCGTCGACGTCGACCGCACCATCTCGATGACGTTCGTGATCGGCGCGGCACTCGCCGCCGTCGCCGGCATGATGTACCTGCTCTATTACGGCCTGGTCGATTTCTTCATGGGCTTCGTCGCGGGCATCAAGGCCTTCACCGCCGCCGTGCTCGGCGGCATCGGCTCGCTGCCCGGCGCGATGCTGGGCGGACTTCTGATCGGCCTGATCGAGACGTTCTGGTCGGCCTATTTCTCGGTGGAGTACAAGGACGTCGCCGCCTTTTCGATCCTGATCGTGGTGCTGATCTTCCTTCCGACCGGCCTGCTCGGCCGGCCTGAAGTCGAAAAAGTCTGATTCCGGCGTGACGATATCGGCGCCCGACGCAAATCCCGCCGCGCGGATCTCCGGGATTCCCTTCATCCTGAAGAAGGCGCTGATCTCCGCCTTCGTCGCGCTGGTGCTTTTCTCGCTGATGATCGGCATCCGCACCGAGGCGGGACCGACCGGACAACTGATCTACTGGACGCGGTTCGGCGATCTCGCGGCCATCGTCGCAGCCGTGTTCGGCGGCAGCATCGTCATCGAATTGCTGCGGCAGTGGCTGGGACCGGCGGGGTCGCGACAGGTCGTTCCGCCCATCGTCCAGAACGGGTTTGCGGTCGCCGGCCGCTTCATCGCACCTGCGCTGTTGATCTTCACCCTGCTCGTCCCCGTCATCTTCTACAATCAGCGCTACATTCTCGACCTCGGCATTCTCGTGCTCACCTATGTGATGCTGGGCTGGGGACTTGAACGTCGTGGTCGGCCTCGCCGGCCTGCTCGACCTCGGTTATGTCGCCTTCTACGCGGTCGGCGCCTATTCCTATGCGCTGCTCGCCACCAATTTCGGCCTGTCGTTCTGGGTCTGCCTGCCGCTTGCCGGTATCCTCGCCTCGTTCTGGGGCGTGCTGCTGGGTTTTCCGGTGCTGCGGCTGCGCGGCGACTACCTCGCCATCGTCACGCTCGCCTTCGGCGAGATCATCCGTCTCGTCATCATCAACTGGCAGTCGCTCACGGGCGGGCCGAACGGCGTCTCCGGCATTCCGCGTCCGACGTTCTTCGGCATTCCGCTGACGCCGGGCGATGACGGCCTCGCCGCGAAGCTCGGCATCGAGTTCTCGCCGACCCATCGCATCGTGTTCCTGTTCTACGTCATCCTGGCCATGGCGCTGCTGACCAACTGGGTCACGATCAGGCTGCGGCGGCTGCCGATCGGCCGCGCCTGGGAGGCGCTGCGCGAGGACGAGGTTGCCTGCCGCGCGCTCGGCATCAACACCACCACGACCAAGCTCACGGCGTTCGCGACCGGCGCGCTGTTCGGCGGCTTTGCCGGCGCTTTCTTCGCCACCCGTCAGGGATTCATCAGCCCGGAATCCTTCACCTTTCAGGAATCGGCGCTGGTGCTCGCCATCGTCGTGCTCGGCGGCATGGGTTCGCAACTCGGCGTCGCGCTGGCGGCGCTCGCCATGATCGGCGGCTTCGAGCTGTTCCGCGGGCTCGAGCAATACCGCATGCTGGTCTTCGGACTCGCGATGGTGCTGCTGATGATCTGGCGTCCGCGCGGAATCATCGGCCATCGCGCGCCGACCGTGTATCTGAAGGAGCCGCAGGCGATCTCATCCGACCTCGTCAAGGAGGGACACGGATGAGCGGCGACGACATCCTGTCCGTCGATCATCTCACCATGCGCTTCGGCGGCATCGTCGCCGTCAACGACCTGTCGTTCACCGCGGGCCGGCGCAAGGTCACCGCGCTGATCGGACCGAACGGCGCCGGCAAGACCACGGTGTTCAACTGCGTCACCGGCTTTTACAAGCCGACCGGCGGCACCATGCGGCTGGCGCATGATGGCGGCAACGAGATCGCGCTGGAGCGGCTGAACGATTTCCGCATCTCCAAGCAGGCGAAGGTTGCGCGCACCTTTCAGAACATCCGCCTGTTCCCGGGCATGACCGCGCTGGAAAACCTGATGGTGGCCCAGCACAACACGCTGATGCGGGCCTCGGGCCTGACCTTTCTCGGCCTGATCGGCACACCGGGCTGGCGCAGCGCCGAGAAGAGCGCGATCGATCTGTCGAAATTCTGGCTCGATCGCATCGGCCTGCTCGACCGCGCCGACGATGCCGCCGGCAATCTGCCCTATGGCGACCAGCGGCGGCTCGAGATCGCGCGCGCGATGTGCACCGAGCCGGCGCTGCTCTGTCTCGACGAGCCCGCCGCCGGCCTCAACGCGCGCGAGAGCGCGGCCTTGAGCGAGCTGTTGCTGTCGATCCGCAGCGAACAGGGCACCTCCATCCTGCTGATCGAGCACGACATGAGCGTGGTGATGGAGATCTCCGACCACGTCGTGGTGATGGATTACGGCGTCAAGATCGCCGAAGGCGCGCCGCAAGCAAGTGCGCGACGATCCCAAGGTGATCGCGGCCTATCTCGGCGCTGATGAGGAGGAAGCCATCGCCGTGATGGAGGGCGGCACGTGAGCGCGAAGCGAGACACAGTGCCAACCTCCCCCTGCAAGGGGGAGGTCGACCGCGAAGCGGTCGGGAGAGCCTCATGACTGAACCCCTCCTCGCGATCCGCGGTCTGCGCGCCGCCTACGGCAAGATCGAGGCGCTGAAGGGCGTCGACCTCGACATCAATGCCGGCGAGATCGTCGCGCTGATCGGCGCCAACGGCGCCGGCAAGTCGACCTGATGATGACGATCTTCGGCCGCCCGCGCGCCCGCGCCGGCCAGATCCTGTTCGACGGCCGCGACATCACGGAAGTGCCGACCCATGAGATCGCGCGGCTGCGCATCGCGCAATCGCCGGAGGGGCGGCGAATCTTCCCGCGCATGAGCGTGGCGGAGAACCTGCAGATGGGCGCGGACGCGACCGAGTGCAGCGAGACCGAGCGCGCAAGCGGGCTCGAGCGGGTGTTCGCCTTGTTCCCGCGCCTGAAGGAACGCATGACGCAACGCGGCGGCACGCTCTCCGGCGGCGAGCAGCAGATGCTTGCGATCGGCCGCGCGCTGATGAGCAGGCCGCGCCTGCTGCTGCTCGACGAGCCGTCGCTGGGACTGGCGCCGCTGATCGCGCGCCAGATTTTCGACGCGATCCGCACATTGAACCGGCAGGATGGGCTGACCGTGCTGATCGTCGAGCAGAACGCCAACCATGCGTTGAAGCTCGCCCATCGCGGCTATGTCATGGTGAACGGCCTGATCACCTTGAAGGGAACCGGCAGCGAGCTGCTGGAACGGCCGGAAATCCGCGCCGCCTATCTGGAAGGCGGCCGGCGCGGCTAGGAGCCCGTGCGGCAAGATGCTGCGAAGGTGTCCCACTAAATGCCCGAAAATTGCCGATGACTTCGCCCTAAAATCAGCCGAGAATGGCGCGCTTTCCAAACCCGGCCCGTCCGGGTCCTTTTAGCCCTGCGAGGATCACCCATGAAATCAGTGAAGCTCATCGGTCTGGCATTTGGCGCGTCGCTGGCGCTCTCGACGGTAGCCTTGTCGACGGCAGCCTTGTCGACGGCAGCCTTGGCCCAGGACCTTACCGTGGCAGTCGCGGGCCCCATGACCGGCGGCGAATCCGCGTTCGGCCGGCAGATGAAGAACGGCGCGGAAATGGCGGTCGCCGACCTCAATGCCGCCGGTGGCGTGATGGGTAAGAAGCTCGCGCTCGACGTCGAGGACGATGCCTGCGATCCCAAGCAGGCGCGCTCGGTGGCGGAGAAGATCGGCAGCTCGAAGATTCCGTTCGTTGCCGGGCATTACTGCTCGTCGTCCTCGATCCCGGCATCCGAAGCCTATGCCGACGGCAACGTGCTGCAGATTACGCCGGCCTCCACCAACCCGCTCTACACCGAACGCAAGCTCTGGAACGTGGCGCGCGTCTGTGGCCGCGACGACCAGCAGGGCTCGGTCGCCGGCGATTTCATCGCCAAGGCCTACAAGGGCAAGAACGTCGCGATCCTCAACGACAAGACCACCTACGGCAAGGGACTCGCGGACGAGACCAAGAAGGCGCTCAACAAGGCCGGCCTCACCGAGAAGATGTTCGAGTCCTACAACAAGGGCGACAAGGACTTTAACGCGATCGTGTCGCGCCTGAAGGCGGAGAACATCGATCTGGTCTATGTCGGCGGCTATCACCAGGAGTCCGGCCTGATCGTGCGCCAGATGCGCGCCCAGGGCCTGAAGACCGTGTTGATGGCGGGCGACGCGCTCGCCGACAAGGAGTTCGCCTCGATCACCGGTCCCGATGCCGAAGGCACGCTCTTCACCTTCGGTCCCGACCCGCGCAACAAGCCGACCGCGAAGGCGATCGTCGAGAAGTTCAAGGCCAAGAACATCGATCCCGAAGGCTACACGCTCTACACCTATGCCGCCTTCCAGGTCTGGTCGAAGGCCGCCACGAAGGCCGGCACGACGGATCCGAAGAAGGTGATGGACACCATCAAGGCCGGCTCGTGGGATACCGTCATCGGCACGCTGGAGTTCGATGCCAAGGGCGACATCAAGCAGCTCGACTATGTCGTCTACAAGTGGGACAGCAAGGGCGGCTATACCGAGATCAACCCGAAGGGTTCCTGATCACCACGAACACCTCGACGTCAAACGCCCCGGTTTCCGGGGCGTTTTCGTATCACGCCGATGCAGCCATTCTCGAGGAGACCGCGTCACGGGCGCTGCTGACGCCATTACACGCATTGCCTATAAGTAACTGGAGGTTGATTCCGATGCGAAACGCCAACACGGCCATGGGTCTATCGGTTTGATCGGGGTTCGGGAACCGCATGCTGGCGCCTAACGACCGCAACATCTTCCTGTCCACCCTTCCGGCCAGCAAGGCGGACCGGAGGCTGGCGCTGACCGTGGTCGGCATTTCCGGCGTTCTGTTCGTCCTGGCCGTGCCCTATGCCGGCGTGCCGCTGACCCCGGTTCCCGCCTTCGTCGCGAGCTACCAGTCGGCGCTGGCGGTCAACGACATCATCACGGCCGTCCTGCTCTATTCACAGTTCGGCGTGTTGCGGACCCGGGCGCTGCTCCTGCTCGCGACCGGCTATCTCTTCACCGCTGCCGCAACCTTCACCCACGCGCTATCCTTCCCCGGCCTGTTTGCGCCGCAGGGACTGTTGGGCGGTGGATCCCAGACCACCGTCTGGCTTTACATGATCTGGCACGGCGTCTTTCCGCTCCTGGTGCTTGGCTATGCGCTCTGCAAGGACCGCGACGGCGGTCCGCGGGTGCTTCAGTCCACCAGCAAGGCAATACTGTCCAGCGTCGCGGCGATCGTCATCGCAATGGCGGCCTTCAGCTGGCTCGTCACCGAACACCACGACGCGCTTCCGACCCTGCTGAGCGGTGGACGCTACACCGTCACCATGATCGTCGTGGTGTGCACGGTATGGTTCTTCAGCCTGGCGGCGCTGACCGTGCTGTACTTTCGCACACCGCATTCGGTGATCGACGTCTGGCTGATGGTCGTGCTCTGCGCATGGCTGTTCGACATTGCGCTGTCGGCGATCGTCAACGTGGCGCGCTTCGACCTCGGCTTCTATGCGGGACGGATCTACGGGCTCTGCGCGGCGAGCCTGGTGCTGGCGGTGCTGCTGGTCGACAATGTCGCATTGCAGGCACAGATGTCGCGCCTGGTGCGCGCGCTGCGCCGGCAGTCGGCGATCGAACGCGACCAGCATACCGAACGCGAGCGGCTGTTCAGCGCGGTGGTGGAATCCTCCAATGACGCCATTGTCACCCAGGGTCTCGACGGCATCATTACGGCCTGGAATACGGCTGCAGAGAGACTGTTCGGATATTCAGCGGACGAAGCCGTCGGCAAGAACATCAATCTCATCATCCCCCCCGAACGGCAGAGCGACGTGAGCGACATCCTCAATCGTCTCGAACGTGGCGAAGGTGTGGGGCAATTTGAAACCCTGCGCTTGCACAAGAGCGGCCGCGAGGTGCATGTCTCGCTCAGCATTTCGCCGATCCGCTCCGCCGCGGGCTGGGTCGTTGGCGTGTCAGGGACCGCGCGCGACATCACCGAGAGCAAGCGCACACAGAGCGCGCTCGATCGGGAGATCGAGGAGCGCCAGCGGATCTTCGAGACGTCGCAGGACCTCATTCTGGTGACGGATACCGCCGGCAACTTCGTCCAGATCAGCCCGAGCTCGCGCACCATTCTCGGCTACGAGCCTTCGGAAATGGTCGGACGCAGTGCCGTCGAATTCATCCATCCCGACGATCTCGACAACACGAGGGACGAGATGCGTTCGGCGCGCCGCGGCCAGCAGATGCGCAATTTCGAGGCGCGCTACCGGCACAAGGACGACGGCCGCGTCGTCTTTTTGAACTGGATGGGAACCTGGTCGGAGCCGGTGCGGCGGCATTTCTTCATCGGCCGCGACCTGACCGAGAAGCAGGCCGCCGAGGCCCAGTTCCGTCAAGCGCAGAAAATGGACGCTGTCGGCCAATTGACCGGCGGGGTCGCCCACGACTTCAACAACATCCTGACCGTCATCACCGGCACCATCGGCATTCTCGGCGATGCCGTTGCCGACCGTCCGGAGCTCGCCTCGATTGCCAAGCTGATCGACGATGCCGCCGAGCGCGGCGCGCAACTGACCAAGCATCTGCTCGCCTTCGCCCGCAAGCAGCCGCTGCAGCCGCGCGAGGTCGATGTCAATGCGCTGGCGATGGAAGCCGCCAAGCTGTTGCATCCCACGCTCGGGGAGCAGATCGAGGTGTCGCCCAAGCTGTCGAAGGATGCGTGGCCGGCGCTCGCCGATCCGAACCAGCTCACCACGGCGATCCTGAACCTCGCGCTGAATGCGCGCGATGCGATGCCGCATGGCGGCAAGATCACGCTGGAGACCCGCAACATCTATCTCGACGAAGGCTATGCCAGCATCTATAGCGACGTCGTAGTCGGCAATTACGTCATGGTCGCCGTCAGCGATACCGGGACCGGCATCTCGCCGCAGAACCTGGAAAAGGTCTTCGACCCCTTCTTCACCACCAAGGACGTCGGCAAGGGCACCGGACTGGGCTTGAGCATGGTGTTCGGCTTCGTCAAGCAGTCGGGCGGCCACGTCAAGATCTACAGCGAGGTCGGTCACGGCACGAGCGTCAAGATCTATCTGCCGCGATCCAGCGGGCTTGAGGAAACCGCTGGAGAAGCGGAGGCCTCGACGAACATGCGGGGCGGCAACGAGACCATCCTGGTGGTCGAGGACGACGCGCTGGTGCGCAAATATGTCATCACCCAGATCGCGAGCCTCGGCTATGGCACACTGCAGGCTGCCAATGCGGCCGAGGCGCTGAAGCTCGTCGAAAGCGGCGTGCCGATCGACCTGCTCTTCACCGATGTGATCATGCCGGGCGGCATGAACGGCCGCCAATTGGTCGAGACGGCGACAAAGCTGAGGCCGGCGCTGCGCGTGCTGTTCACCTCCGGCTACACCGAGAACGCCATCGTTCATCACGGGCGCCTCGATGCCGGCGTCCTGCTGCTCGCCAAGCCTTACCGCAAGCCCGAGCTCGCGCGCATGATCAGGGTGGCGTTGACCCGCTAGCGGCTTTTTCGAGCAGCATGTCGATCGTGGTCTTCAGCCGCTCCAGCGACACCGGCTTCTCCAGCACCGGCCGCCTGCGAAACAGCGACGGCAGCCACTCTGCGCCATAGCCCGTCACGAACAGAAACGGCAAGCCGCGTCGCTCGATCACGTGAGCGACCGGGTCGATGCCGAGACCATCGATGTTGATATCGAGGATGGCGAGATCGAAGACGCCGGTCATGGCAATGGCACCGGCTTCCTTGATGGTGCCCGCTTCAGCGACGACGCGATGGCCGAGCTCTTCCACCATCGACGCGAGTGACATCCGGACGAGAGCTTCGTCCTCTACCAGGAATATGGAAGCGTCGGGCACGCCCCGCCTCCTCACAGCATTCAAGTCGCAGACATGATGCCCACCAATGGACGAGGATTTCAACCGCGCAATTCGATGGCCGCTGTCACGAGCAAGGGAGCGGACGCCTTGTCGCGGGCGGATGCGGACCGGCCCGCAGGGTGCGGCAACATTATTGCCCTTCCCCGTTGGGCGGCGGATACTGCGTTGCGTCGAGCGCCCGCGCCAACTGAAAGCGATCGTTTTGAAGAACCTGTTGACCGATATTGCCGGCGTCCTTGTCGGCCATGCCGATGATCCGAAGCTCGCCTCCGGCGTCACCGCCATCGTCTTCGATCGCCCCGCGGTCGCCGCGATCGACGTGCGCGGTGGGGCGCCCGGTACCCGCGAAGAGCCGCTGCTCAGGCCTGAGAGCATGATCGAGACCGTCGACGCCATCGCGCTGTCCGGTGGTTCCGCGCTTGGGCTCGATGCGGCCGGCGGCGTGCAGGCGTGGCTTGCCGAGCAAGGGCGCGGCTTGAAAATCCGCGACGCCGTGATTCCGATCGTGCCGGGCGCGATCTGCTTCGATCTCCTGAACGGCGGCGACAAGCGTTGGGGGCGCTTTCCGCCCTATCGCGACCTCGGCTACCAGGCTGCCAGCGTGGCGTCGGGCGATTTCGCGCTGGGCAGCGTCGGCGCCGGCATGGGCGCCACAACCGCGACCTTCAAGGGCGGCCTCGGTTCGGCGTCGGCGCGCACGCGCACCGGGGCTTCGGTTGCCGCGATCGCCGTGGTGAACGCGGTCGGCAGCGTCACCGTCGGCGACGGGCCGTGGTTCTGGGCTGCGCCCTTCGAGGTCGACGGCGAATATGGCGGGCGCGGGCTGCCTTCGTCCTTTACGCCGGACATGCTGGCCGCCCGGATCAAGGGCGGCTCGG
Source organism: uncultured Alphaproteobacteria bacterium (assembly GCA_963732085.1). Lineage (GTDB taxonomy): Bacteria > Pseudomonadota > Alphaproteobacteria > Rhizobiales > Xanthobacteraceae > Bradyrhizobium. Next base: position 164,129 of record CAVSYJ010000011.1, read on the forward strand.
CGGCGACCGCTGGCGAGAACACCACGATTGCCGCCGTCGTGACCGATGCGATCCTGACCAAGGTCCAGGCCAAGCGGCTGGCGATGATCGCACAGACCGGGATGGCGCGCGCGATCTATCCGGTGCATGCGCCGACCGACGGCGACACGGTGTTCGCGGCCGCGACCTGCGAAAAGCAAATCGATCCCGTCTTTGGCCTCACCGAGCTTGGCATGGCCGCAGCCAATGTGCTGGCGCGCGCCATCGCCCGCGGCGTGTTCACGGCAACGGCGTTGCCGTTCCCCGGAGCCCTGCCCGCCTGGAAGGATCGCTTTGGTGTAGCCCTCATGGTGAGGAGCGCGCATCTTGCGCGCGTCTCGAACCATGAGGCCCGAATGCGGCCTCATCCTTCGAGACGCTTGCTAACGCAAGCTCCTCAGGATGAGGGGAAAGGCTAGATGCTCACCGAGAGTGACGAGGCGACCGAGCCGGACATTGCCTGCGCTTCGCGCTGGATCAACTGCTCGATCAGATTGTAGGACGAGGTGGCGCTGCTGTTGGCCGACGATGAGGTCGACGCGGCCGGGGTCGTCAGCGAAACCTTCGATCCGTCGGCATAGCTGATCGAGGTCGTGGTCGAGCCATCGCTGTTGGTCACGGACGTGCTCGACGCGCCCGACAATGCCTGCAGCAGCGGATCGCTGCTCGCATCGCTGCTGCCACGCTGCCACCTGAGCCACCGGCGCCATGCGCATGCATGTGATGACCATGTCCGCCGTGATGTCCGCCGGCGCCTTGCAGCGCCGATTTCACCTCGTCGAGGCTGACGCTGCCGTCGCCATTGGTATCGAGTTCGCCGAAGACTTTGTCGGCCGCGGCCGTATTGGTCCCGCCGGCGCCAAGCGCGTTCTCGAACTCCGTCTTGGTGATCGAGCCGTCGCCATTGGCGTCGATCTGCGAGAACAGGTCTTGCAATGCGTCCGAGGGATTGGTCGGCGTCGTATTCGTCGTGTCGCCTTGCGCCGCGATCAGCGCGCTCATGGTCTGCGGCGAAATCTGCGAAAAGCCGCTCGACTGCGGCGAGGCGGTGCCGGTCTGAGACGTCGCACTGCCGCTGAAGTCGAATGGGCTTGGCACCGTCTGGCTCGACTGTGCCGACGGACGATTTCGAAGAGGTCAGCGATTGAATGGCGTCCAGAAGGGACGAGGCGGCGCCAAGGGCTTGCAACATGCTTTAACTCCAACAGGGCCTTCACGAACATGCCAACGCACACTTTCGGATAGCCTTCAGCAAACGCCGTGCCAGCACTGGAAATGCCCGTGAAATAAGGGTTTCCGGCACGCAAGGCGCCTCGTTTCCCCAGGCAAATGATGCCGCGGCGGCAGAATTTTCCGCCTTTATTGCCCCTCCTCTCCGCGCGTGTTAGGCGGACGTTCGAAACGCCGGAAGTTGCCCATGGCCCTTGCCTCCCGTCCCCTCGTGATCGCGCCCTCGATTCTGGCCTCGGATTTCTCCAAGCTTGGCGAGGAAGTCCGCGCGGTCGATGCCGCCGGCGCCGACTGGATCCATCTCGACGTGATGGACGGGCATTTTGTGCCGAACATCTCTTACGGTCCCGACGTCATCAAGGCGCTGCGGCCGCACACGAAGAAGGTCTTCGACGCGCATCTGATGATCTCGCCCTGCGATCCCTATCTCGAGGCGTTTGCGAAGGCCGGTTGCGATCACATCACGGTGCATGCCGAAGCCGGTCCGCATTTGCACCGCTCGTTGCAGGCGATCAGGGCGCTCGGCAAGAAGGCCGGCGTTTCGCTCAATCCGGGCACGCCGGTGTCGGCGATCGAATATGTCATCGACATGATCGACCTCGTGCTGGTCATGTCGGTCAATCCCGGCTTCGGCGGACAGGCCTTCATCCCCTCGGCGCTCGGCAAGATCAGCGATCTGCGCGCGATGACCGCAGGCCGGCCGATCGACATCGAGGTCGACGGCGGCGTCGGGCCCGATGTTGCCGGTCAGCTTGCCGCCGCCGGCGCCAACGCGTTCGTCGCCGGCTCCGCCGTATTCAAGGGCGGCACGATGGACGCTTACAAGAAAAACATCTCAGCGATCCGCAACGCGGCCGCGCTGGCGCGCGGCGAAGCGGTTTAGCGCATGATCCGGAAAAGTGTGCAGCGGTTTTCCGAAAAGATCATGCGCAAACAAGAATTGAGAAGACCGGCGGCATATCGCGGTCATCCGGCGCGGCGGCGGCCCCGGCAACCCGCGGCGGCCGCACCACGGTGACCGTGCAGCGCGCTTCGGAGGCCACTTTGGACGAGACGCTGCCGAGCAGCGAACGTAGCGTCGAATTTTCGCGCACGCCGATGATGATGTGATCGACCTGATTGATGCCGGCAAACTCCAGGATCGCGGATGCCGGGTCGACCGCTTCCAGCACATGCACGGTGAGCCGGTTTGCATCGAGCTTGAGCGGCGAGGCCCAGTGCTTCAGCGCGACCAGGCGATCGACATGCTTGTTGTGCCCCTCCTCGTCGAGCGTGCGGTCGATGGTGAGGCGTCCGAGCTCCGCGACACGCGGGATTTTCATCAGCGGCGGCGCTGATATGTCGGGATGAGTCACGCTCCACAGCGTCGCCATGCCGCCATGATGCACGCATTCGCCGATTGCAAAACCGTCGAGGACAGCGCCCGGCGCGATCAGGGATTTCGCCATCGGCTCACCTGCCGTGCGACAGCCGCTCGGCAAGCCAGAGCGGCAGGCCGTTCGCCCTGATCCGGTTGGCCGCGGTCTCGACATCGTAGGGAACGCGGCAATAGGTGATCTCGCGCGTCTTCGGTGTCGTAGGTCGCAAAACACGCCGCCGGGTTGCCGTCACGGGGTTGTCCCACCGAACCGAGCACGGCGAGCCAGCGCCGTCCCGTCAGGAGCTGCACGCCGACGCCCGAGGTCGGCACGAAGCTCGTCATCTTGGCGGTCGCCGACATCGAATAGAGCGCCGGCCGGTGGATATGCCCGCAAAACGCGACCTGCGCGCTGGTCGCGACAATGCTGCGCGCGGCGTCCGCAGTCGACTGCACATAGCGCCAGCGCGCAGGACTGGAAGCTTCGGAATGGACATAGAGGCGGTCGTCCTCGCCCTGCGTCAGCGGCAGTTCGGCGAGGAAGGCGCGTTGCGCCGCGCTGAGACGGCCGCGCGTCCAGTCGATCGCGGCCTGCGCCACCTCGTTCATGGTTTCACTGGGGTTGGCGATCGCATTGTCGTGGTTGCCGCTCACGGCGAGCGCGCCCTCCTCGACCAGCCGCATCACGGTGTCGACCGACCATTCCGGATCGGCGCCATAACCGACGAAGTCGCCGAGCAGGATAAACCGCTCCGCGCCGCGCGCGCGCGCCGCTTCCAGACAGGCGTCGAAGGCCTGCCGGTTGGCGTGGACATCGGCAAACAGGGCCAGCAGCACGCGTTTCCTCCACCCTCAACCATACCGCCCGCAGGGGTGCGGAGGTTGAGGGATATCAAACGAGATGCGACAGCGGAAAGCTGTTTCCACCCTCCGGCCGGGACGGCGTTCCTATTGCTGGTCCTTGGGGGGCATTCGCGGCGGAAGCAGCGGTGTGAACGACACCCGATCGCCGGCCTGGACAGCGGCCTTGAATTCCCCGGTGGAGGGATCGCCGCCCGATGTCTCGATAATCGTCCTCGGCAGGATGTATTCCCGCGCAGCGTCGATCAACCCGCCTTCGCCGCTTCCAAAATCGGCGGCTCGACCGCCCTGGGGATGTCCCGCCGCGATCTGATTCTCCGCAGCGTGGGTCTTTTCCGCCAACGCATCGCTATATGGCAGTCGATAGGCCCTCGGCACGCCACTTGGGCGATTATCGTCGTCAAGCGCCTCCACCCACAGATAAACCGATCCGGGATCGCTCTCCACCGTGTGCGGGTCGACGATCCGGGCCTGCAACAGCTTGAAATGGGCCGGCAGCCGGTCGGTGCTCGCCCAGCCGAGCAGACCGCGCGTGCCGATGAAGCTGACGACATAGAACACGCTGGTGACGATCACGGCGATTGCCTTGGCCGGCCACGGCAGGCGGGCATAGACCAGGACGACGAGCAACAAGGCTCCGATCAGCGCGTAACTCACGGAAAGAGTGACGATGACCGACTGCAGGCTGCTCATGGCCGCAACACCCGGACGCGGGTTTTCGGATCGAGGTCCGCACCGTTGGCGCGCACATTGCGGAACGTCTCCAACAGCGATTTCGGCCGCCGGTACACGTCGATCACCTTGCCGGCGCTGTCGAGCTTGAACCTCAACGCCGTCTTTTCGTCGCCGGTATGGTCGACGACCACCTTGTCGTCAAAAATGACCTGCGCGGTCGGGTTGAGCTTCTGCACCTTCACCGTCGCGGCCACCGGCTGGCCGGTGGTTGCCTGGAAGTGCGAGATATTGACGGTGTACTCACCGGCAACGATCCCCCGGACCGTCACGATCTCCTCGCGGATCGGCGACGGAATCTTGTTGCCGTTGACCACGATGAAATCATTGGCGCCGCCGCGATCGTCGCGATCGAGCGTGAGAAAACCGGCCTCGCGATGCCGATACCAGGCGATATTGCCGATCGGGTCCTGGACGAACAGGTCGAGGTCGTCGGGATGGCTGTCCGGCCAATCCATCGTGATGATGAACTCGGCTTTTGAATCGATCTTGCCGTCCTTGGCATCGGGTGAAATCGAAAGCAGCGCGATGAAAAACAGGAAGGCAATGACCTGCAACGCCTTGAACAGCATCACGCTGAACGGATCGAACGGCTCCTCGCGCGGATAGAGGCCGAAATCATCCATCATGGTGCTGCTCCAGGACGGGTGTCACCCTCGTCTCCGTCAGGACCACCGTTTGGGAAAACACGCGCTGTGTCGCAGCATCGAGCATGTAGTATTGAATACGAACGAGAACCGATCCGACAAGTCCCGCCAGCGTCGTGTACATCGCGACAGCCATGCCATCGCTCATCAGGCCCATCGAGGATTTCATCGCGACCTTGTCGGCGGCATCGAGGCCGGCGATCGGCGCCAGCATGATGATGAAACCGATGATGGTGCCGAGCAGGCCGAGCTTCATCAACGTATCCGAAACAAAAGCGCCGAAGCCGTTGGAACCGCGCAGGCGATCGGCCAGCGAGCGCAACAGCAGGGTCTGATCGATACGTCCTGCTTCCTGCGCCCTGGCCTTGATCACGAGGCTGCGGATGTGATCCGTCACCATTCCCTCCGGCAGCGCCCGCGCATCCGAAGCAAGCGCTGACACGCCGCCGGGTCCCGCCAGGATTTCACGGCAGCGCCGCGCAGCCTCGGCTTCGCGCGCGATCGACCGCGTTCGCCAGAAACAATGGACGCAGGTGATGACGTAGAGAACGGCAATGAGGCTGGAAATATAGGTGCGGTCGGAAACGACCATCAGCCGGATGAAGCCGTATTGCCACAACAGCACGGCTGCAAAGACGGAGAGGCCGGTGAAAATCATCCAGAGCAGCAAGGGACCTCGTTCGGGGGCCTCGCGCGCCGGCAGCATGATCTCGTCGCGACTGATTGTGCTCATGTTGCCTCGGCTTCGGAAGGACGTCTTCAAGGACGCCCGAGAACAAGCCAGCACAGTCAGTAAAGCAGAGCGACCCGCTCCAGTCCAAAGAGATTTGGCCGCCGGGCCGGTAAACTTTCCTGATAAGCGCCGGGCGCGACGGCGTAGTCGAGACGATTGGATTGCACCGCCCTGACCCCAGGTTTTGCATCTCGCATACGCTTTCAGGTGGCCTCCCCGATCCCGATCTGCTAAAGCGCGGCGTAAAAAACCTTTGGCTGGAGTCGTGCCATGCGGCCACGCCCAACTCTCTCGGAGCTCTCGATGATTCCCCGCTATACCCGCCCGGAAATGGCCGCGATCTGGGAGCCGCAGACGCGGTTCAAGATCTGGTTCGAGATCGAGGCGCATGCGGCGGATGCCCAGGCGGAACTCGGTGTGATCCCGAAGGAGGCGGCGAAGACGATCTGGGCGAAAGCAAAGAACGTCACCTTCGACATCGATCGTATCGACGAGATCGAACGCGAGACCAAGCACGACGTCCTCGCCTTCACGACCCATCTTGCCGAGATCGTCGGTCCCGAGGCGCGCTTCGTGCACCAGGGCATGACCTCCTCCGACGTGCTCGACACTTGCTTCAACGTGCAGCTGACCCGCGCCGCCGACATCCTTGTCGAAGATATCGACCGTGTGTTGGCGGCGCTGAAAAAGCGCGCCTTCGAGCACAAGATGACGCCGACCATCGGCCGCTCCCACGGCATCCATGCCGAGCCGGTCACCTTCGGGTTGAAGCTTGCCTTTGCCTATGCGGAATTTTCCCGCGCCCGCGCGCGGCTGCTCGCCGCGCGCAAGGAAGTCGCGACCTGCGCGATCTCGGGCGCAGTCGGCACGTTCGCGCAGATCGACCCGCGGGTCGAGGAACACGTGGCGAAAGCCATGGGGCTAGTGCCCGAGCCGATCTCGACCCAGGTGATCCCGCGCGACCGCTATGCCATGTATTTCGCAACGCTCGGCGTGATCGCTTCGTCAATGGAGCGGTTCGCCACCGAAATCCGGCACCTGCAGCGCACCGAAGTGCTGGAGGCGGAAGAGTTCTTCTCGGAGGGCCAGAAGGGCTCTTCCGCCATGCCGCACAAGCGCAACCCGGTGCTGTCGGAAAACCTGACCGGGCCTGGCGCGCATGGTGCGCGCCTATGTGACGCCGGCGCTGGAAAACGTCGTGCTCTGGCACGAGCGCGATATCTCGCACTCCTCCGCCGAGCGCATGATCGGGCCCGACGCGACCGTGACGCTCGACTTCGCGCTGAACCGGCTGGCCGGCCTCATCGACAACCTTCTGATCTATCCAGCCAACATGCAGAAGAACTTGGACCGGTTGGGTGGCCTTGTCCATTCGCAGAGAATCCTGATGGCGCTGACGCAGAAGGGCGCGAGCCGCGAGGACGCCTACAAGCTCGTGCAACGCAACGCCATGCCGGTCTGGCGCGGCGAAGGCGACTTCCTGGCGCTGCTCAAGAAAGACGCCGACGTGAAAAAATATCTGAGCGATGCCGAGATCGAAGAGCGATTCGATCTCGGCTATCACCTCAAGCACGTCGACACGATCTTCAAGCGGGTGTTCGGCGCAAGTTGATCTGCCGGCGATCTGGCGTTGGCCGCTATTTGACGACGAGCGCGCCCCGCGCGGTTTTCTCGTTGTACTCGTCGAAGAATTCGTAACGTCCCGGCTTTTGCGCGCTTGCACCTTGATGGTGGCGTCCTTGCCGGCGGCCACGACCTTCTCGATTTTCAGCGAGTTGCTTTCGAGCTCCATGGCGTCGCGGTCGAGATTCCTGAACTTGATCACGATCGCGTTGGCGGGCGCGTATCTCGGCGGAACGAATTCTGTCCTTGTAGCTCAAGGCAATCTCAACATCCGCTGGGCACTGACAGCCGCGAGCGAAAACAAGGGCAAAAAGAACAGCGCCAGTACATTCGTCCTCCGTATCAACGGCGATCCAACGATCGCGCGAGAAGAGACAAATGGACGCGGTGAGGCTGGAAGGCCTCTAAGTCGCCGTTCCCCTGATCATCCGCATCGCGACGCGGTCGCGCCTGACGAAGTGATGCCACGCCGCGGCCGCGACGTGCAGGACGATCAGCGCCAGCAGGACATAGGCGAACAGGATGTGCTGATCCTCATAGGTGCCGGCGGCGATCTTGTCGGGCGAGGTAAACTGCGGCACGTTGAACCAGCCGAAGAAGCTCGCATAGTTCGGTCTGGCGGCCGCGCACCCGAATCGCCCAGCCGAGCATCGACACGACAATCGTGACGAGATAGAGCAGCCAATGGTTGGCCCGCGCGACGATCACGCTGCCAACTCGGCGTATCGCCGGGCAGATCCGGCGTCGGATTGACGCTGCGCCAGATCAGGCGGATCACCGTCAACAGCAGCACGAGATAGCCGATGTCCGCGTGGATCGAGCGATAGAAGAAGCGATCGGCGCGCGCCGGAAAGTGATTCATCCACCAGCCATAGGCAATCATGCCGATGATCGCGAGCGCCGAGGACCCAGTGGAAGCACCTGGAGATGGTTCCCCAGCTCGATTTGGTATTGCCTGTCATTCCGCTGCCTGTCCCTTTTTCGCGGCCATCCTGATAGCTGGCCCATCTCCGGCAAGGCGATTTGAATCCTTCCAAATCGCTGCTCAAGTGCCTGCTTCCATGCGCCTTTCGGTGAACCGGCGGCTTGCCGAAAACAACTGAATGGCCATTCCGGATCGGGTAGGATCGCAGCCGTGCCAGCGTTCCCGACGATTCTCGTGTTCGATTCCGGCCTTGGCGGGTTGACGGTGCTGCGCGAGGTCGTCGCGGCGCGGCCGGACGCCCATTACGTCTATGTCGCCGACGACGCGTTCTTTCCCTACGGCCATCACAGCGAGGAGGCGATCATCGCGCGCGTGGTGCCGCTGATCGGCGAACTGATTTCGGCGCACGCGCCCGATCTCGTCGTGATCGCCTGCAACACCGCTTCCACCCTCGTGCTGTCGCATCTGCGCGGCGCTTACAAAACTCCCTTTGTCGGTACGGTTCCCGCCATCAAGCCGGCCTGTGCAAGGTCGAGGACCAAGCGCGTCTCGGTGCTGGGCACCAGGGGCACGGTGCAGCGCGAATACACCAGCGGCCTGATCCGCGATTTCGCGCAAGGCTGCGAGGTGACGCTGGTCGGCTCGCCCGAGCTTGCCTCACTCGCCGAAACGCGCGTTGAGCGGCGGCGAGATCGCCGACCGCGACATCCTTGCCGAGATCGCGCCGTGCTTTGTCGGCGCGAGGGGACCGCACGGACCGATACGATCGTGCTGGCCTGCACGCACTATCCCCTGCTGCTGGACCGTCTGGTGCGCCTCGCGCCATGGCCGGTCGACTGGATCGATCCGGCGCCTGCGATCGCGCGACGGGTATCCGATCTGCTGGGTCCGGCCGGGACAGGAATCCGACCAGGCCGGCGCCGAGATGATCTTCACGTCGAACAAGCCGCACGCGATGAGCCGGGCGCTGATGCCGTTTTTCGGCGGCCGTGTTCCCGCCTGAAGCCTTGCGGCTACCGTCGCGAAGGCCAATGCTTTACCCACCTACCGCGTGCTGCTAACCTTGCCTTCCCTTTGGGAGGAAGAAACATCATGATCAAGAAACTACTGCTCGGACTTTCCGTCGTTGCTTTTGCCTGCGCGGGCGCAGCCTTCGCGCAACAGGGCGGCATCAAGCGCACGCCGCTGCAAAAGGCCGAGTTCCCCGATGGCTATGTCAGCATCAGCGGAATCGCCGAGATTCCGGCCGGCGGCACTGCGGGACGCCACACCCATCCCGGAGTCGAACTCGGTTATGTCATGGACGGCGAAGGCGAGTTGCTCGTCGAGGGCCAGCCGCCGCGCCAGATCAAGGTGGGCGATTCCTGGCAAATTGCTGCCGGCGTTGCCCATGACGCCAAGGCTTCTGCCGGCAAGTCGTTGAAAGTTCTCGCGGTTTACATCGTCGACAAGTCCAAGCCGCTGGCCACGCCGGCACCTGAAAAATAAGGCGCTTGTCATTGACAAAACGGCGGTTTTTCCCCTAAGAACCGCCTGCTCGCGGGCCGATTTCGGCCCGCGATGCGTTTCGCGACCCGTGGTCCTCCGCTTCAAGCTTTGGCGGCTGGATCTGTCGGCTTCCGGAATATTCCGGAAGGCACAGGAGGGCGCGTTTCCTCAATACTGAGAACCAAAGAGGACGCGATGACCAAGCGCAGTGAGGCGAAGTACAAGATCGATCGCCGTATGGGCCAGAACATCTGGGGCCGCCCGAAGAGCCCCGTGAACCGCCGCGAGTATGGCCCCGGCCAGCACGGCCAGCGCCGCAAGGGCAAGCTCTCCGACTTCGGCGTGCAGCTCCGCGCCAAGCAGAAGCTGAAGGGCTATTACGCCAACATCAGCGAGCGCCAGTTCCACGGCATCTATGTCGAGGCCGGCCGCATGAAGGGCGACACCGGCGAGAACCTGATCGGCCTGCTCGAGCGCCGTCTCGACACCGTCGTGTTCCGCGCCAAGTTCGTCTCCACCATGTTCGCCGCGCGGCAATTCATCAATCACGGCCACGTCAAGGTGAACGGCCGCCGGGTCAATATCAGCAGCTACGCGCTCAAGGTCGGCGACACCATCGAGGTCAAGGAAGCCTCGAAGCAACTCACCCATGTGCTGGAAGCGAACCAGTTGCCCGAGCGCGACGTGCCCGACTACATCGAGGCCGACCACTCCAAGATGACCGCGAAGTTCGCGCGCGTCCCGGCCCTGACGGACGTGCCGTTCGCGGTGCAGATGGAGCCGCATCTGATCGTCGAATTCTATTCGCGCTGATTGGCTCTGCTTTTAGTGATTCAAAGGCCCCGGTTTTGCCGGGGCCTTTTTGTTGCGATATGTCGTCCATGTCGTATAGCTGTCGATTCAATTGACCCCCGAGGAAGAAGCCGATCTGGCAGAAGCAGAAGCGGAGGTCGAGCGCGGTGAAATCGCAACTCCGGAGGAGGTCCGCGCCATGTGGGCCAAGCACGGCCTTTATGTCCATCACTCGCAAGCTTGACGTGGATGGCCGGACAAGCCCGGCCACGACGAGCTAACGGATGAATCCCATGCACTATACCCCTCCTCCGCGCGATCCCAAGGCGACACCGGTCCGGATCAACCTGTTGTCGGACACCCAGACGCGGCCGACGCCGGCCATGCGCGAGGCGATGGCGCGCGCCGAGGTCGGCGACGAGCAGATCGGCGACGACCCGACTGTCAACCTGCTGTGCGAACGCGTTGCCGATCTGCTCGGCAAGGAGGCCGCGGTGTTCATGCCCTCCGGCACGATGTGCAATGTCGCGGCAACTCTGGTGCATTGCCGCGCTGGCGACGAAATCCTCGCGCATGAGACGGCCCACATCATCGCGCGCGAAGGCGGCGCGCATGCCGCGCTCGGCGGTTTCCAGATCACGCCGCTGAAAGGCGATGACGGCCAGTTCTCACCGGACACGCTGAAGCAGGCGTTGCATCCGAAATCCCGCTACCAGCCGCCACAGGTGCTGGTCAGCGTCGAGCAGACCGCCAATATCGGCGGCGGCACGATCTGGAAGAAGGCCGCGCTCGACGAAGTCGTGTCGATCGCGCGCTCCGCCGGCATGGCGACGCATATGGATGGCGCGCGGCTGCTCAACGCGACGGTCGCGACCGGCATTTCCGCGCGCGATATGGCCGCGGGATGGGATTCCGCCTGGATCGATTTCTCCAAGGGCCTGGGCGCGCCGATCGGCGGCGCGATCGCGGGCTCGCGCGCCTTCATCGACGAGATCTGGCGCTGGAAGCAGCGGCTCGGCGGCTCGATGCGTCAGGCCGGCGTCGCTGCGGCGGCCTGCGTCCACGCGCTCGATCATCACGTCGATCGTCTCGCGGACGATCACGCCAATGCGCGGGCGCTGGCGCGCGGGCTCTCGCAGATCAACGGCATCGAGGTGCAGCAGCCCGAGACCAATCTGGTGTTCTTCAAGCCCGACGGCGCGGGCGTCTCCGGCGACAGGATGGTTGCGGAGCTGCGCAAGCGCGGCGTTCTGCTGGCCGCGATGGACGGCCGCATCCGCGCCTGCATGCATCTCGACGTGACGGCGCCATGGTCGAGGAGATGGTCAGCCACGTCCGCGAGATCGTGCGGCGGCGAGGTCATTCGCGAGCGTAGCGAGAACCGTGCGTAGCCGTCATGGGGCCGGAGCGGCCGCCAATGGCTAGCTCTCGCCCCATCGCCGAAGATCAGCGTCTTCAGCTCGAGCTGGATGCGTCCGCGCTCCGTCGGCGTCTGCACCATGAAGACGACGAACATGTCGTCGGCGGGATCGATGAAGAAGAAGGTTCCGCCGACGCCGTCCCAGCGATATTCGCCGAGCGGCCACTCGGTATTTGCAGGCACCGAGGTGCGGACCGCAAAGCCGAGGCCGAAACCGCTGGTGTCGCCGGGATAGTACGCGTCGTCACGCGCGATTCCGGTCCCGGGGCCGATATGATCGGACGCCATCAGCGCGATCGTCGCTGGCTTGAGATAGGTGCGTCCCTGATACGTCCCGCCGTTGAGCAGCATCTGGCAGAACCGCGCATAGTCGCCGACCGTGCCGACCATCCCCGCCCCGCCGGATTCCACTCTTCGCGGCAACATGACGTCGCGAAGGCTGGTTGTCGAACTGATCGCGCGATCGTTCGGCATGGGCTCGGCAACGCGAAGGCCGCTTCGAACTGTCGGCAACATAGAACGCCGTCTCGTTCATCCCCAGAGGATCGAGCAGCCGCTGCTTCTCGAACTGGTACAGCGATTGTCCCGACACCACCTCGATCACACGGCCGAGCACGTCGGTCGAATGGCCGTAATCCCATTTCGTGCCCGGCTGCTCCTGCAGCGGCAATCTGGCGACCCGCTCGACGAATTCGGCATTGCCGAGATCGGCGTTGAACAAACCTGCCTCGGCATAGAGCTCGTGCACGATACCCCACCCATAAAAGCCGTAAGTGAGGCCCGAGGTGTGCCGCAGCAGGTCCTCGATCGTGATCGGTCGCGCGAGCGGCTCGAGCTTCAAGGCCGGCTTTGCCGCTCTCATCCTTGCCTTCGACGCCGACCTTCACATCGGCAAAGGCCGGAATGTATTTCGAGACGGGATCGCCGAGTGCGAGCTTGCCGTCCTCGACCAGCATCATGGCGGCGACGCTGGTGATCGGCTTCGACATCGAATAGAGGCGGAAGATCGTGTCCGCGCTCATCGCGAGCTCGGTTGCGATGTCGCGGACGCCGAAATTCTCGAAGTAGACCGGCTTGCCGTGCTGCTGGATCAGCAGGATTGCGCCGGGGATCTTGCCGGTCGCGATCTCGTTCCGGATGTAGTCCGAGACTTTGCCAAGCCCGTCGGCCGAGAAAGTCCGCGGCTGCTCGGCGCGCGCGTTGCCGGCCGCGACGGCCAGCAGCAGGAGCGCCGATACCGCGAGGCGGCGGCTCAAGGTCTCACTTCTCCATCGCCTCATAGATCAACAACTTCAGCCTGCGCTGGATACGCTGGCGCTGGCTCGGCGTCTGCTCCATCAGCACGAAGAACATGTCCTGCTTGGGGTCGACCACGAAATAGCAGCCGGCGGCGCCGTCCCACTTCAACTCGCCGATATCGCCGGGCGGCGGCGGTTTTGTGTTGCCGGGATCGGTGCGCACCCCGAAACCGAGGCCAAAGCCGAAACCGTCGCCGGGGAAATAGAAAAAGTCCCGCTCGACGCCGGAGCCCGGACCGAGATGGTCGGTCGTCATCTCCTTGAACGCCTTGTCGCTGAGGTATTGCTTGCCGCCGAACTTGCCGCGATCCAGCACCATCTGCGCGAAGCTGGCGAAGTCCGACATGGTCGAGAGCATGCCGCCGCCGCCCGACTCCCACTTCATCGGCACGTCCGCATAGCTGACGAAGCCGACGCGGAAGTCGCTGTCGTTCGGCATCGGCTTTGCGATCAATTCCTTCTTCGCTGGATCGGTGACGTAAAACACGGTGCCTGTCATCCCGAGGGGATCGAGCAGCTTCTCTTTTTCGACCGCAAGCAGCGACTTGCCGCTCACGATCTCCATGATGCGTCCGAGGATGTCGGTCGAGTGGCCGTATTGCCAGAGCGTGCCGGGCTGGTCGTGCAGCGGCAATTTGGCGATGCGCTCGGCGAACTCTGCGTTATCGTAGTCGCCGTCATAGATGTTCGCGGCCGCATAAGCCTTGCGCACCAGGCTGTCGCCGTAGAAACCGTAGGTGATGCCAGAGGTCTGGCGCATCAGGTCGAGCACGGTCGGCGGCCGGTTCGGCGCCACCAGGTCGAGCGTCTTCTTGCCGTCGTCGCTTTTCTTCTCGACCCCGACTTTGACATTGGCGAAGGATGGAATGTATTTCGACACAGGATCGCTCAACGAGATCTTGCCCTCGTCGATCAGCTGCATCGCCACGACGCTGGTAATCGGCTTGGTCATCGAGAACAGGCGGAAGATCGTGTCGTCGGTCATCGGCAGCTTGGTCGCCGGGTCGCGCACGCCGAAGAATTCGTGATAGACCGGCTTGCCGTGCTGCTGGATCAGCACGATCGCACCGGGAATCTTGCCGGTCGCGACCTCGTTCTCGAAGAACGCGGTCACGCGCGCGAGCTTGTCCTTGTTGAAATGCGCACCAGCCGGAATGTCGAAGCTGCCTTCGGACGCGAAGACATCCTGGGCCGCACTCGGCGAAATGGCTGAAAACATCAACAGCGCGCCAAGCGACGACGCGCGCAGGCAATTCCCTGAAAACATCAACCTCTCCCGGATCAATATAGAGAGTGTAGCGGAGGCACCGGTTCGGACAAGCCTTCTAAAGGCGTGTCATCGCCGCTTCATGAAGGCGGGCGCTGTCGGCGGAGAAGCAGCAGAAGATAACCCGCGTCAGCGACGGTGCCGACGGTAGCGTCTCCGCGACCGTTTTGACCGCGATGCTCGCGGCACGGTCGGCGGGAAAGCGATAGATGCCGGTCGAGATGGCCGGAAAGGCAATCGAGGTGAGATTATTGTCCCGGCAAAGCGCGATCGAGGTCGAGTAACAGGACGCGAGCAGTCCGTCCTCACCGTGGCCGCCGCCATTCCAGACCGGACCCACGGCATGGATCACATGCCTCGCCGGCAAACGGTAGCCCTTCGTGATCTTGGCATCACCGGTGGCGCAGCCGCCAAGCATCCGGCATTCCGCCAGCAGCTCGGGCCCCGCAGCCCGATGGATCGCGCCATCGACGCCGCCCCCGCCGAGCAGCGAGGTGTTCGCGGCGTTGACGATGGCGTCAACGCTCAGTGTCGTGATGTCGGCAACGATGACTTCCAGCCGCGCATGACCAATCTGGCGCGCGGCCAAGGCTCACACCGCGGCGTCGACCGCAACGCCCTTGTCGGCAAACAGCTGCTGCAATTCGCCGGCCTGGAACATCTCGCGGATGATGTCGCAACCGCCCACGAACTCGCCCTTGACGTAGAGCTGCGGAATGGTCGGCCAGTTCGAATAGGTCTTGATGCCGTTGCGCAGATCGGCGGACTCCAGAACGTTGAGGCCCTTATAGCCGACGCCGATGTGGTCGAGGATCTGCACCACCTGGCCGGAAAAACCGCATTGCGGAAATTGCGGCGTGCCCTTCATGAAAAGCACGACGTCGTTCGACTTCACTTCGCTGTCGATGAATTGCTCGATGCTCATCTTCGTTTCCTTATTCCGGCAAGCCCCCTGCGGTCTCGCCTTCCCGGGCCGGTCATTGCCCGCCCCTGTAACCCGACACTGGTCCTATATGTAGCGCAAACCGTTGGTCGTCCAAAGCAAAATGGCGAAGAGTTGATATGCGCCATCGGCAGCACGGGCGGCGCCGCTCGGTACAAGGCCATAGCCTGACGCCACTAATATCATGGCCGGGGGAGGCTTTTTTCCCGAAACGGACGCCCTATCTAGGACAGGCTGCCCGTTAGGAACCCGTTCGCCCGCCCGGCGTTTTTCTCCCCGACCGGAGATACCAGTGACGAAACCAGCGTCCGCTGCCGCCCTCGCTAGCCCCACCCCGTCACTCTTCTCCGATTCCGGCAGCTTGGCCCAGAATCTGGTGGAAGCCTTCCTGGCCGTCCGCGGCGAGACCGAGCGCCGCGCGGCGCCGCTGAGCCCCGAAGATCAGGTCGTGCAGTCGATGCCGGACGCGAGCCCGGCGAAATGGCATCGCGCCCACACCACCTGGTTCTTCGAGCAATTCCTGCTCGGCGAGCACCGCGAGGGCTACAAGCCGTTTCACCCCGACTACGCCTATCTCTTCAATTCCTATTATGTCAGCGCGGGCCCCCGGCACGCCCGCAACGCGCGCGGGCTCTTGACCCGTCCGAGCGTCGAAGACGTCGCCGCTTACCGCCGGCATGTCGACGCGGCGATAGTGAAATTCTTCCAGACCGCGCCCGAGGCGACGCTGAAGAAGCTGGCGCCACTGGTCGAGGTCGGCCTCAATCATGAGCAGCAGCATCAGGAATTGATGCTGACCGACATCCTGCACGCCTTCGCAGAGAACCCGATCCCGCCGGCCTACGATCCGGACTGGCGCTTTTCGGCCTCGACGCGCAGCTGCGGACGAATGGATCACGCTCAACGAAGGCATCCACACCGTCGGACACGCTGACGACAGCTTCCATTTCGACAATGAAAAGCCGGCGCATCGTGCTCTCGTTGGCCCGGTCAAGCTGAACCGCAACCTCGTCACCAATGGCGAATGGCTCGCCTTTATGCGTGACGGCGGTTATGCGACCGCGACGCTCTGGCTGAGTGATGGCTTTGCCACGGTGAGCAATGAAGGCTGGCAGGCGCCGGGTCATTGGCGCCTGCGCGATGGCGAATGGCAGATCATGACGCTGGGAGGCTTGAGGCCGGTCGATCCCGCAGCGCCGATTTGCCATATCAGCTATTACGAGGCCGAGGCCTTCGCGCGCTGGAGCGGCAGGCATCTCCCGACCGAAATGGAGTGGGAGGTCGCCGCGCGCTCGGGCCAGCTCAACGACGCCTTCGGCATCGTCTGGCAATGGACCCGCAGCGCTTATTCCCCCTATCCCGGCTACCGCGCCATCGAAGGCGCGCTCGGCGAGTACAACGGCAAGTTCATGGTCAATCAGCTGGTGTTGCGCGGCTCCTCGCTGGCAACACCCGACGGACACAGCCGTATCACCTATCGCAACTTCTTCTATCCACACCACCGCTGGCAATTCACGGGACTACGGCTGGCCGACTACGCCTGACTTTTCCATGGGTGCGATCCGGCCGGATTGCACTCACACAACGGATCAAAAGCGCGCCGGAAAACGCGTTCAGGAGAGTATCATGAGTATGCACGCCCCCGCTTTGGCCGACGCGCATCTTCCGGACGAACAGACCTCGGCGTTCGCGCGCGACGCCGTCGGCGACCTGTCGCAGCAACCGAAGCGCCTGTCGCCTAAATATTTCTACGATGCGGCAGGCTCCGAGCTGTTCGAGGCCATCACCAAGCTGCCGGAATATTATCCGACGCGGACCGAGCTCGGCATCTTGCGCGATCGCGGCAGTGAGATCGCCTCGATCATTCCTGATGGCGCGGCGCTGGTCGAATTCGGCGCGGGCGCAACCACCAAGGTGCGCCTGCTGCTCGAACAGAGCGCGTTCGCGGCCTATGTCCCGGTCGATATTTCGGGCGAATTCCTGAATGCGCAGGCCAACGGCCTGCGCCGGGATTTTCCCGATCTTGCCGTCTACCCCGTCGCCGCCGACTTCACCACGCCGTTCGCGCTGCCGGAGCAAGTCGCGCGCATTCCGAAGGTCGGCTTCTTTCCGGGCTCGACCATCGGCAATTTCGAGCCGCAGGAGGCGAGCGCCTTCCTGCGCAGCGCCCGCGATATCCTGGGCGAGGGCGCACAGATGATCGTCGGCGCCGACCTCGAAAAGGACGAACGCGTGCTGTTCGATGCCTACAACGACGCGGCCGGCGTCACCGCGCGCTTCAATCTCAATGTGCTTGTTCGTATCAACCGCGAGCTCGGCGGCAATTTCGACCTCTCCGCCTTCACCCATCGCGCGATCTACGACCGCGAGCGGCACCGCATCGAAATGCACCTGATCAGCAAGAAGAAACAGACCGTGCGCATGCTCGGCACCACCTTCGCTTTCCGCTCCGGCGAAAGCATTCATACCGAGAACAGCTACAAATATTCAATTCCGCGCTTCGCGGCGCTGGCAGGCGCCTCGGGTTGGACGGTGCGTAAATCCTGGACTGATGCGAAGGCGATGTTCTCGGTTCACGCGCTGACAGCCGAATAGGCGGAAGGCGCAGGCTACTCTCCTGCCTTCGACCTGAGCGACAGCGATTCCCAGATCGCGACGACGATCAGCAGCGCCGTCGTCACAATCGACAGCAGCAACGGCGACATGTCGCTTGCGAACCAGCCGAGCACGAGGAACGCGACGATGCCGACGATATGGGAGAGCTGAAAGAAGTTGCGGATCGCGTGCTTGAACAGGATCGTCCCGGTCAGGAACAGCAGGGGACCGCCGACTGCGCAGAAGACGGTCCGGAGATCGGAGTGGCCTGAGGGATGCTTCAGCACCACCTCGTCGGCCACCGCGGTCAGGATGATGCCGCCGACGATCGGTATGTGCAGATAGGTGTAGGCGAGCCGCGCGACGCGGCCTGTCTCCGCCGACTTCGAGATCATCTCCGAGCCGGCCTCTGCGCCTTTGTGAAAGTAGATCCACCACATGGCGATGCTGGACAAGAAAGCCGATGCGAAGGCCGCGATGTTCTCCTGCGTCCAGGCGAGATCGGCAAACGTTGCGGCATTGACGACCACGGCTTCGCCCAGCGCGATGATGATGAAGCCGGCGCAGCGCTCGGCCATGTGGCCGCCGTCGACCGCCCAGGCCTCGACCGAGGAGAAGCCCAGTCCGGGTGTCCAGAAGCGCATCGCCGGCGAGACATATTCGATTGCGAGCGCGACGGCCCAGAACCAGAGCCGCGTTTGCCCTTCGGCAAAGCCACCGAGGACCCAGAATATGGCTGAGGCGCACAACCAGACCAGGATACGGATCGCATTGTGGCGCGCGATGGTCCGCTCGCGCGGCGTGACGATCAGCAGGAACAGCGTGCGGCCGACCTGCATCGCAGCATAAGCGAGCGCGAACCACAGGCCCCGCGCGCCGAACGCCGTCGGGATCGAGGTCGACAGCACGAGGCCGCCGAGCATCAGCAGGAACAGCAGGATGCGGACCGGCGTCTGGTCCGGATCGAGCCAGTTGGTGATCCAGGTCGTATAGACCCAGGTCCACCACACCGCGAGGAACAGCAGCGTATTCTGCACGGCGCCCAGCGGCGTGAAATTGCCGAGCAGCGTGTGCGACAGCTGCGTGACCGCGTAGACGAAGACGAGATCGAAGAACAGCTCGGCGTTGGTGACGCGCGTGGGCCGATCGGGCGCGATGACACGAAACATCGCGCCGCGTGGATTGTCCGCCATGGTGCGGCCCTGCCCCGAACTCATTTGGGCATGATCTTATCGGAAAACCGCTTTGCACTTTTCCGGATCATGCCTTGGCCTCAGCCCTCGGGCACCCCGGTCTGCAGCGCGAGCGCATGCAGCACGCCACCCATCTGGCCGCGCAGCGATTGATAGACGATCTGGTGCTGCTGCACGCGGGACTTGCCGCGGAAGGATTCCGAGATCACGGTTGCCGCGTAGTGGTCGCCGTCGCCGGCAAGGTCGCGGATCGTCACCTCGGCATCGGGGATCGCGGCCTTGATCATCAACTCGATATCGCGGGCGTCCATCGGCATCCAGTCGGTCTCCCCTTTTTGCCGTCCGAATCGCGGCCGCTCGCGCGACCGTGAGGCCGGAATTTAGCGCTGACGGCTTTCAAGGTCACCTATTGTGACACTATATTCCCCGTCCGATCATTAAAATTCGCGAGATCGCATGTGATGCGATTCGCCGCAGACCGAAGGGCAAAACATGAAACTTCCCGGTCCCGACCATCCGATCACGATTGCCGCCAATCCCAGGCGCGTGCGGGTGACCGCCGACGGCGTCGTCATCGCCGAAACCACCCATGCGCTGACGCTGAAGGAAGCAAGCTATCCGGCCGTGCAATATGTGCCGCGGCAGGATGCCAAGATGGAGCTTTTGAAGCGTACCGAGCGCGTGACGCACTGCCCCTACAAGGGCGACGCGAGCTATTTCAGCGTCACCGCCAACGGCAAGACGCTGGACAACGCGATCTGGACCTACGAGACGCCCTTCCCGGCAATGGCCGAGATTTCCGGCCATCTCGCCTTCTATCCGGACAAGGTGAAGATCGAGGAAGTGGCGTAGGCGCGCTTCTCGTCATCGCGAATGCGTAGGGTGGGCAAGCGAAGCGTGCCCACCATCACGAGTGATACGCTTGAAGGTGGGCACGGCGCATACGCGCCTTTGCCCACCCTACGATTCGCGACGATTCTTGTGCAATCGCTCCCGCTACACCCTGAAGATCGTGAGCCCGAGGATCAAGAGCACCAGGAAGATCACGACGAAGATGTAGAACAGGATGCGCGCGACATCGGCCGAAGCGGCCGAAATGCCGGTGAAGCCGAGAATACCCGCGATGATCGAGATCACGAAGAAAATCAGCGCCCATTTCAGCAGTGTCACAGCTCAATCCTCCAGGCTGGCGGCCGCCGCCGTATTGAAACCGCCGATCTAACTTTTGGCGCTGCGACTGGTTCCAGGGCGGCCGGGGGCGAGAACGTCTTTGCGCTGTTTTGCGAAAACGCCCGTTGGGTGCGCCACAATGGCCTTGCTGAATCCGGTTCCCGGCGGCAACATCGCAAATACCAGCTGCCGGGGCATGCGATGACGTCGATCTCTCAAACCGCCGCGCCTGCGCGCGCGCAGGCGGCGCCGAAGGCCAAGGCACGCAATGCCGCGCTCGATCGCGCGCGTACCTTCATCACCATGCTGGTGCTGATCCATCACTCCGTGATCGCCTACACCTATTTCGGACACACCGACAACGCGTCCTTCCTCGGCTTCGACTGCGTCGTGCTGTTCACCGACAGCTTCTTCATGTCGGCGATGTTCTTCCTGTCCGGCCTGTTCGTCTGGCCGAGCCTGCAGCGCAAGGGCATCGGCTGGTTCCTGCGCGACCGCTGGTGGCGCCTCGGCTTTCCCTTCATCATCTGCGTGTTGCTGCTGATGCCGTTCGCCTATTGGGCGATCGAGCTCGAACTGCATAACCCCAACACCACTTTCGCGGAGTTCTGGTGGCGGACCGTCACGGTCGGACCGTGGAACAGCGGGCCGGCCTGGTTCGTCTGGGTGCTGCTGGCGCTCGATGTGATCGCCGCGTTGGTGTTTTACGCGATGTCCGGCTGGGTCGAGGCGATCGGCAAATTGTCGCTGGAGAGTTTTGGGCGACCGGCGCTGTTCTTCTGGGCGCTGCTGATCGCATCGATCATCCTTTACGTGCCTTCCGTGTTCTACTTCGGCGCGTCGCGCTGGTTCGAGCTCGGCCCGGTCGCAATCCAGGCGAGCCGCATTACCTGCTTTACCTGCTGTACTTCTTCGCCGGCTGCGGCATCGGCGCGGCCAGCCTCGACCGCGGCTTGCTCGCACCCGACGGCGAGATGGCGCGGCGCTGGCCGGTGTGGCTCGGCGCCACCATCGCAAGCTACGGCGCCATCCTCGCGCTGATCTACATCAAGCACTCCGTGCTGCCTGACGTGAACGTGCAGCCGCTGTGGTGGCGGATCGCCTACGCGCTGGCGTTCGTGGCTTACAGCGCCGCGCAGACCTTCAATATCCTGGCGCTGTTCCTGCGCTTCGACAATGGAGGCTCCAGCGTTCTCGATCCTCTGCGCGAGAGCGCCTATGGCATTTACCTGATCCACTACGTGCCGGTGCTGTGGCTGCAATATCTGATGTTCGGCATGACCTTCGGACCGGTCGACCAGATCACGGCCATCATCAAGGCTGTTATCGTGCTGGTGCTGACGCTGTTCATCAGCTGGGGTGCGATCTCGGCGCTGCGCAGGATTCCCGGCGCGACCCACGTTCTCTGAGTTCGCAAGCATCTTTGGCATCAAACCTGCATTGGTTCACCCCAAGGGAGGCGTGTCCAAGGCTAACTCAGGAAAGGATGCCTCCGATGGGATTATCAGCGATTTTGATTGCCACCGCCCTCAGCCTCACCATGCTGGTCGCGGTCACGGATATGTCGATCGATTAGCGCATCATCCGGAAAAGTGTGCAGCGGTTTTCCGACAAGATGATGCGCCAATGATAGTCAATTCCCGCCATTCATATAGGCAGGGAACCAGCCTTCGAAGCCGGTTTTCAGCGCCGCCACCGCGACCTGCGCTTCGCCGGCAACGGCGATGGCGTCACCACCGGTCGTGCCGATGCGCGCGCAGGGCACGCCGACGCCTTTCATCTTGGCCAGCACCAGGCCGGCCTCTTCCGCCGGCACCGTGACGATGTAGCGCGCCTGGTCCTCGCCGAACCACCAGGCATGCGGCACGATCGCGGCCGGCGCGGCCAGCAATTGCGCGCCGATGCCGCTCGCAATGGCCATCTCGGCCAGCGCCACCAGAAGTCCGCCGTCGGAGAGATCATGGGCCGCGGTGGCGGTGCCGGCATGGATCATGCCGCGCACCACGTCGCCATTGCGTTTCTCGGCGGCGAGATCGACCGGCGGCGGCGCGCCCTCCTCGCGACCGCAGATGTCGCGCAGATAGACCGACTGCCCGAGCCAGCCCTTGACATCGCCGATCAGCAGGATCGCCTCACCCGCCGCCTTGAAGGCCAGCGTCGCCGATTTGGTGAAATCGTCGAGCACGCCGACGCCGCCGATCGAGGGCGTCGGCAGGATGCCGCGGCCGTTGGTTTCGTTGTAGAGCGAGACGTTGCCGGACACGACGGGAAAATCGAGCGCGCGGCAGGCTTCCGAAATGCCCTTCAGGCAGCCGACGAACTGGCCCATGATCTCGGGCCGCTCCGGATTGCCGAAATTGAGATTGTCGGTGATGGCAAGCGGCCGGCCGCCGACCGCGGTGATGTTGCGCCAGGCTTCCGCCACCGCCTGCATGCCGCCTTGATAGGGATCGGCGTCGCAATAGCGCGGGGTCACGTCGACCGTGAGCGCCAATCCCTTTGGCCCGTCCTGCACGCGCACCACCGCGGCATCGCCGCCCGGCCGCTGCACGGTATTGCCGAGGATGACGTGATCGTACTGCTCCCACACCCAGCGCTTCGAGCAAAGCTCTGGCGTCGCCATCAGCTTCTCCAGCGCCGCGGAAATGCCGATCGGCGCCTTCACATCGCGCGCCGCGATCACCGAGAGTGCCGGCGAAGCCACGTGTGGGCGATCGTAAAGCGGCGCCTCGTCACCCAACTCCTTGATCGGCAAATCGGCCATCACGTCGCCGCCGTGCTTGACGCGGAAACGCTTGCTCGGCGTGGTGTAGCCGACCACGGCGAAATCAAGCCCCCATTTCTTGAAGATCGCTTCGGCCTGTTTCTCCTTCTCGGGCTTGAGCACCATGAGCATGCGCTCCTGGCTTTCCGAGAGCATCATCTCGTAGGCGCTCATGCCGGTCTCGCGCGTCGGGACGCGATCGAGATCGAGGTCGACGCCGAGGTCGCCCTTGGCGCCCATCTCGACCGCCGAGCAGGTCAGCCCCGCCGCGCCCATGTCCTGGATCGCGATCACGCAGCCTGCTTCCATGATCTCGAGGCAGGCTTCGAGCAGCAGCTTCTCGGCAAAGGGATCGCCGACCTGCACGGTCGGGCGCTTCTCCTCCGAAGACTCGTCGAACTCGGCCGAGGCCATCGAGGCGCCGTGAATGCCGTCGCGTCCGGTCTTCGAACCCAAATAGACGATCGGCATGTTCACGCCGGAAGCCGCCGCGTAGAAAATCTTGTCGGTGTCGGCCAAGCCCACCGCCATCGCGTTGACCAGGATGTTGCCGTCATAGCGGGTGTGAAAGCGCACCTGGCCGCCGACCGTCGGCACGCCGAAGGAGTTGCCGTAGCCGCCGACGCCGGCGACCACGCCGGAGACGAGATGCCGCGTCTTGGGATGCTCGGGCGCGCCGAAGGAGAGCGCATTGAGGCACGCGATCGGCCGCGCGCCCATGGTGAAGACGTCGCGCAGGATGCCGCCGACGCCCGTCGTCGCACCCTGATAGGGCTCGATATAGCTCGGATGGTTGTGGCTCTCCATCTTGAACACCACGGCCTGGCCGTCGCCGATGTCGATCACGCCGGCATTCTCGCCGGGGCCCTGGATCACCCAGGGCGCTTTGGTCGGCAGGCCGCGCAGATGGATGCGTGAGGATTTGTACGAGCAGTGCTCGTTCCACATCGCCGAGAAAATGCCGAGCTCGGTGAAGGTCGGCACCCGCCCGATCAGTTTGAGGATGCGCTCATACTCGTCCGGCTTCAGTCCGTGGGAGGCGACAAGCTCGGGCGTGATCTGCGGTTCGTTTGTCTGCATGGGCCGTTCATAGGAAGATCGGAGCAGCGGGAAAAGGCCTTTTACGGCCGATTTGCCACCTGTCCAGAGCTTTACTGGTGCGGTGGATTTGACGTTCGCTCCCGTGCAGCGGCGAGTCTCTAAGCGAACGTCAAATCCAAAACCGCACCAGAATTCAAATTTTCTAGTGTCCCTTTAGTTCTAACGTTCGCAACGAGCCCGCCGCAACAAAAGGCGAACGTTAGAACCGGGACACTAGCGGGTATGCAGTGGGCGGGTTTGCACATTGCGGATGGATCGGATTTAACGGCGCAACCCCGCATTTGAAGGCCCTTTTCCAGTGAACGACCTCGCCAAATCTGCATTCCTCAAGCGGCCCGACCTGCACGTCGGCACCGAGGGCGAATTCGCGGGCTGGCGGACCTGGAGCCGCGACGCCTACGAGACCAATAACGGGCCGTTCTGGCATCGCATGGAGGACGACGGCAGCATCCGCTGTGCTTTCCGGGTCGCGAAGAAGCATCTCAACGGCGGCAGCTTCGTGCATGGCGGCTGTTTCATGTCGTTTGCGGATTATTGCCTGTTCGCGACCGCGGCCACCATCCTGCAGGGGCCGGGTGTCACCATGTCGTTTGCCTGCGAATTTCTCGACGCCGCGCAGCGAGGGCGAATTGATCGAGGGCCGCGCCGAGGTCACGCGCGCCGGCAACTCCGTGCTGTTCATGCGGGGCATGCTGACGTCAGGCGAGCGGCGGGTGCTGTCGTTTTCAGGCACGATCAAGCGCGTGAAGCGGGACATCCCGACCATCATTCCGGAATAGACAGGCCACTTGTCCGACAGCGTAGCCGAGATCGAAACCGAAGCGGCGCCTGTGCCTGCCTCCCCGCAGCCGGGCCGGCCGGGAACGCACGGCCTGCGCGACTACGCGCTGCTGCTGGTGCTGGCGTGTTGCTGGAGCTCGACCTACCCGCTGACCAAGATCGGCCTCACTTCGATCCCGCCGATCACCTTCATCTCGGCGCGTTCGCTGGTGGCGGCGGTCTTCCTGCTGGTGATCCTGCGCATCCGCGGCATCAGGATGCCGACCGACTTCGCGGCCTGGAAGATGTTCGCCTTCCAGCAGACCATCAACTCGACGATTCCGTTCCTGATGATCACCTGGGCGCAGCTCTACGTGCCGGCCTCGAGCACCGTGGTGCTGGCCTCGACCACGCCGATCTTCGCCTTCGTCATCACCTGGGCGATCACGCGGCATGAGCCCGCAACCCTGCTCAAGCTTGCGGGCGCAATGCTCGGCCTCGCCGGCACCGGCGTCATCATCGGGCTCGACGCCATCCAGGGGCTTGGCACCGAGATCGTCGCGGAAATGGCGATCCTGCTCGCCACCATCTCCTTTGCCTTCGCCACGATCTTCGGTCTGCGGCTGAGCGAGTATCATCCGATGGTGGTCGCGGCCGGCTCGCTGCTGTTCGGCGGCTTGGTCTTGTTGCCGGCCTCGCTGGTCGTCGATCATCCCTGGACACTGCGCCCGACTGCGCAGGCGCTGATCGCAACCGTTGCGATGGGGATCTTCTCCAGCGCGCTCGGGTTGATGCTGTTCTACACGTGCCTGAACCGGCTCGGCACCATCACGACCAATGCGCAATCATACTTGCGCATTCCGATCGGCGTCGGCCTGTCCGTGCTGCTGCTCGGCGAGACCGTGCCGTCCAATCTCGCGCTGGGACTGGTGCTTGTCATGGCAGGCGTCGCCGCGATGACGATTCCGGCCGAGCAATACGGGCGATGGTTGAACAAATTGCGGACGCGTTAGGGCATGATCCGGAAAAGTGTGCAGCGGTTTTCCCTCGCGACAAACGCGGAACGCGTTTGCGCGGAGATCATGCCCAAATAGAGAAGCTACGCCGCGGCCTTCTCCAGATGCGCGACGAGGCCGGCGAAAAGCCCGCGGCCGTCGGTGCAGCCCATGATGTCTTCGACGTGGTTTTCGGGATGCGGCATCATGCCGAGCACATTGCCGCGCTCGTTGACGATGCCGGCGATCGCATGCGCGGCGCCGTTGAAGTTCGAGGGCGCGTCGACCATGCCCTCCGGCGAGCAATAGCGATAGAGCACGCGCCCCTCGCCTTCGAGCCGCTTCAGCGTCTCCTCGTCCGCTTCGTAATTGCCCTCGCCATGCGCCACGGGCACCCGGATCACCTGGCCGGCATTGTAGCCGCGGGTGAACGGCGTATCCGACCGCTCGACGCGCATGTGCACATCGCGGCAGACGAACTTCAGCCTGGCGTTGCGCATCAGCACACCGGGCAGAAGCTCGGACTCGCACAGGATCTGGAAACCGTTGCAGACGCCGAGCACGAGGCCACCGTCGCGCGCAAAGGCGCGCACCGCGTCCATGACGGGCGCGCGCGCTGCGATCGCGCCGCAGCGCAGATAATCGCCATAGGAGAAGCCGCCGGGCACCACGACGAGATCGGTGCCTTTGGGCAGCGAGGTCTCGGCATGCCAGACCATCGCCGTCTCATGGCCGGATGCGAGCTTCAGCGCGCGCGCCATGTCGCGCTCGCGATTGATGCCGGGAAAGACGAGGACGGCGGATTTCATCTTTAGAGCAGCTCGACCCGATAATTCTCGATCACGGTATTCGCCAGCAGCTTGTCGGCGGCGGCCTTCAGCGCGGCCTCCGCCTTGGCCTTGTCGGAGCCGGACAGCTCGATGTCGAACACCTTGCCCTGGCGCACGCTGGCGACGCCGTCGACGCCGAGCGATTTCAGCGCGCCTTCGATGGCCTTGCCTTGCGGGTCCAGAATGCCGGTCTTCAGCGTGACGGTGACGCGTGCTTTCACGTTTGAACCTTTAGCTCTTGACCAGCACCGGACCCGACCCGACGGGCCGCTCGTTTTCCATGAGGATGCCGAGCCGCCTTGCCACCTCGGTGTAGGCCTCGAGCAGTCCGCCGAGATCCCGGCGGAAGCGATCCTTGTCGAGCTTCTCGTTCGACTTGATGTCCCATAGCCGGCAGGAGTCCGGCGAGATTTCGTCGGCGACGATGATCCGCATCATCTCGTTCTCGAACAGCCGGCCGCATTCCATCTTGAAATCGACCAGCCGGATGCCGATGCCCAGAAACAGCCCGGTGAGGAAATCGTTGACGCGGATGGCGAGCGCCATGATGTCGTCGATCTCCTGCGGCGTCGCCCAGCCGAACGCGGTGATGTGCTCTTCCGACACCATGGGATCGTTGAGCTGGTCGTTCTTGTAATAGAACTCGATGATCGAGCGCGGCAGCTGCGTGCCCTCCTCGATGCCGAGCCGCTGCGACAGCGAGCCGGCCGCGACGTTCCGCACCACCACCTCGAGCGGCACGATCTCGACCTCGCGAATCAGTTGCTCGCGCATGTTGAGGCGGCGGATGAAGTGGGTCGGCACCCCGATGTCGTTGAGGTGCTGAAACAGGTACTCCGAGATCCGGTTGTTGAGGACGCCCTTGCCCTCGATCACCTGGTGCTTCTTGGCATTGAACGCGGTAGCGTCGTCCTTGAAGTGCTGGATCAGGGTTCCCGGCTCCGGACCTTCATACAGGACCTTCGCCTTGCCTTCATAAATGCGGCGCCGACGGCTCATTGGGATGTACCGTGTATTGTTGAAATCCATGAATTTGGTGTGCTCCGGATGACTGGACTGATGACCCACGACGGAGCTGCCGTGAAGGCCCGGGACAAGGGAAACAGAACAAGAACCGAACCCGGTTGCAACCTAACTGATTGGTCGATTCAGTACAATCAATTCGGGCACTTGCGCGGGCAGTTATACCGGGCCGCATCCCGGACCTGATTCCTTCGCTTTGCCTGCGGCTTAAGGGCCTGTTGTTCCCTGCCGATCAGGTCTTTATCTAAGCACCCGAAGGGGCCGTCGCAATGTGAGCGATCCCCCGGCCGGATGGCAGGATTGGAACCGTTCATGACCACCTTCGACAAGCGTGAAGAAGCCTTCGAAAAGCGATTTGCGCTCGACGAGGAGGAAAAATTCAAGGCGGTCGCCCGGCGCAACAAGCTGCTCGGCCTGTGGGCCGCGGAGAAGCTCGGCAAGAGCGGCGACGAGGCCAGCGCCTATGCCAAGGACGTGGTCGCGGCCGAGTTCGACGGCGGCGATGCCGCCGTCGTCCGCAAGATCACTGGCGATCTCGCGAGCAAAAGCATATCCGTCGACGAAGCCGCACTGCGCGCCAAGTTCGATGAACTCGCGGCGCTGGCGGCTGCGCAGGTCAAGGCCGGCGTTTGAGCGCGCTCGCGCCGGCATTTCAACGTGATCTGCAGGGTCATCGATCCGTTGACGGTGTAACCATCCGGTTGCTGCGATCGCGAATGATCTCCACAGCGTTGCGAAGCGGCGCTGAGAAAGCTGCCACGCCGCGTCACGGCGACGATTCCTGCCGGCTACGAGATTGTCGACCGGATTGACGCGATTGGACGACCTCAGCTCTGCAATCCTCTGGCAAGCACCTCGCGCAGCAGGTCGCATTCGCTCTGCGCCGTCAGGCTCGTCGACCGACGTCCAGGCGACCTCGCCGAGCCCATGGGTCTGAAAAAGCGCGAAGACGTGCGAGGCCGAGATTTCGCGGCGGCCCGGAATCTCGGGAAATGCGATCCAGCGTTCGCCGCGGAGATCGGCCATCCGCGCGACACGACGCCCGGCAAGGGGTGGTCCTTCGCGCAGACCACCTGCAACCGCTCGCTGGACAGACAGCTCATGATCGAGATCGTCGCGAACGATCGAGGTCGTAGCGCAAGCCGATGGTGGCATCGCCACGCCGGATGAGATCGCTGACTTCGGCGCTGGTCGCCGTGCGCAACGCCAGGTCGACGTCGGGATGTTCGCGGCAAAGCGCCTGAGGATGTCCGAAAGCCGTCCGCCGGCGAGCGTCCCGACCACCGCAAGCGACACCGGCCCGGCATTAATCTGCGTCAGCGCACGGACCGCATTCTCCGCATCCTGGGTGGCGGCGACCGCACGTTCAGCATAGGGCACCATCACCCTTCCCCATCGCTTGCCTGGTCGGGCCGCGACCGCATGAACAGGGGAATTCCAAGCTCGCGCTTCGAACACGCACAAAGCTGACGCGGATCGCCGGACTGTCGAAGGATGAAGCGCTTGCGCCGCATGCGATACGCCGCCCCGTCGATGCACCGTCAGGAACGTCTTGAGCGCGTCACTGTCCACCTCGCCCTCCATGCAAAAAGCTGATTATCTGGAGAAGAATAACAAATTTGGCTGATAGGCGAAACGGCGCTATCGATGGTTTCGACCCGATCGAGGGAGAGCAGGGATGCCCACCCAAGTGCAGAAAGCCGAAGCCTTTCGCGCCCTGCACGCGCGAGCCGGCGCTTTCATCATTCCAAATCCCTGGGACGCCGGCACCGCGCGGCTGCTGGCCGCCAGCAGGATTCGAGGCGCTGGCGACCACCAGCCTCGGCCTTGCCAACACGCTCGGGCACCGCCGACGTGAGCCTGCGAGGAGATCATCGAGAATGCCGGAGCGATTGTGGAAGCAACAGACCTGCCGGTCAACGCCGATCTGGAGAATTGCGGCGCGGATGAACCGAAAGCTGCGTCGGAAGCAATCCGGCTCGCAGCGGAGGCCGGCGCCGTCGGCGGTTCGATCGAGGACATGACCGGCGACATGCGACAACCCGATCTACGACTTCACGCTCGCGGTCGAGCGTGTGCAGGCCGCGGTCGAGGCGGCGCGCGCGCTGCCCTTCCCGTTCATGCTGACGGCGCGCGCGGAGAATTTTCTCTACGGGCGCACCGATCTCGACGATACCATCCGGCGGCTGCAGGCCTTCGAAGCGGCGGGAGCCGACGTGCTCTACGCGCCCGGCCTCTACGATCTCGCAACCATCAAGACGGTCGTCTCGGCGCTGAAGAAGCCTTTCAACCTCGTCATGGGTTTTGCCGATCCGAAGCCTGACCGTGCCGCAGCTATCGGCGGCCGGCGTCAAACGCATCAGCGTCGGTGGCGCGCATGGCCCGCGTCGCGCTGGCGGCATTCCTCAAATGCGCGCGCGAGATGAAAGACCAGGGATCCCTCAGCTGTGCGCGACAGGTGAAGCGATCAGAAGCAGCAGGCAGGATTCGCCAGGGCACGTGACTGGTCATCCCCAGGCTTCGGCCAATGCGTCGGCATGATCGGCCCGCTCCTGATCCTTATTGTCGCGGTCTTCTTTCTGGCGGGTTTTGTGAAGGGTGTGATCGGGCTGGGCCTGCCGCCGGTAGCGATGGGCCTGCTTGTAGTGGCCATGCCGCCAACGCGTGCGCTTGCGCTCGTGATCGTGCCCGGCATTCTGACCAACATCTGGCAGACTTTGCCGGCCCGCATTGGCGGGACATCATGCGCCGGCTTTGGCCGTTGCTGCTGGGCCTGGCGGTCGGTACGCGCTTGAATGCCGGAATGATGATGGGCTCGATGCCCGCTATGCCCCGATTTTCCTTGGCATGCTCCTGGTGATCTATGCCCTCGTCAGCCTACGGAAGTTCAAATTCCAGCGAAAAGAAAGGCGCGTCGGCGATGTCATTGGCAAACCCCGGATGAAGTGACAGGCCACAGATAGCGACCTCCGGTTGCAACAACGCAAACCGCGGCACGCAAAAGCCGTGCTGTCACTTCACCCCGCGTTAACCGCCGGATACTTTATCCTTCCTTGAAGCCATATTCCGGAACGTTGCCGCTGGCGCCGTAATATTTGTACGGCAGGAACTTGCCGGACATCGTGATCTTGACGCGGTCGCCCTTCGGATTGGGCAGGCGCTCCATCACCATGTCGAAGTCGATCGCCGACATGATGCCGTCGCCGTACTCTTCCTCGATCAGCGCCTTCCAGGCGGGGCCGTTGACCATCACGAGTTCGTAGAAGCGATAGATCAGGGGGTCCGTCGGCGGCATCGGGACGCCCTCGCCGCGCATCGGCGTTTCGTTGAGCATCGCGGTCTCGGATTTCGACAGACCGAACAGCTCGCCGGCATTCGCGGCTTGCGGCTTGGTCAGCTTCATCTGGCCGAGGATGGCGCCGGTGATCAGCACCTCGGAATAGCCGCCGATCTTTTCGCAGATATGTTTCCAGCTCCAGCCCTTCTCGCGCTTGATGTCGAGCAGTTTTTCGGTGAGGTCGGATCGTTTCATGGGTAGCTCCTGCTAGGCCGCGCGCGATTGACGCGCGGATTGGTCACAACGATCCCGGCGTCCCGACGATAGCCGGTCCGCGCGGATCGATCCACCGTATCGAGCGCCGCTACGACGGCGCCACCGCGCCCGCGTGCTGATCGCCAAGCGTACCGCCCTTCAGCGGAAGCGGCTGCTCGCCGAGCAACGCCTTGACGACCACATCACGCACATTGCCGGGGTCGAGCGAATGCTTTGCGATCAAGTCGCTGCAGTCGGCGACGATCTGGTCGGCGTCCTGCATGATTTTGAGCTCCTTGAAGCGATCGTGCCGATGCAGCCCCATGCTTTCGCCGACGACCTCAAGGATATTGACGATGCGGAACGGCCAATCGCGCTCGTGCGCGCACAGTTCGCGATGATCGGAATGATAGACCGCAACCAGCGCATCGAGACCTGCAGCGCGCGCCGCCTCCAGTTCCCTGAGCTGCAATTCGCGCTTGAATTTCGGCAGCGCGCCGACACTCACGCTCTGCAAACCGACCGCCGGCTGGTTCAGGTCGACGAGTTCGATGCCGGGAACGCTCTTCAGGATCTCGCCAGCAGCTTCGACGACGCCGGCCACGCCGGGATGCTTGTGCAGCGCGACCCGCATCTCGACCCTGCGCTGGAGGTGCGGCTTCAGCTGCGCCAGCCGCTCGCCGAGAAAACGCATGAACGGATTGATCTCGAACGGACGGGAGCCACGCTGCCGCTCCACCGCCGGCAGAACGGTTTCGGTGTACTGGACATAGCAGCTCGGGCACCATGAGATGACCTGCCCCGAATTGCTGCGCGACAGCTTGTCCATGGTATTTCCGGCCATGCGACCGGACATCTCGGCATCGCCGGACTTGAGCTGCGCAATGCCGCAACAATGGCTCGGTCCGCCCATCACCTGATAGCTGATGCCGAGCGCATCCATGATGTCCAGCGCAAGCAACGCAATGTGCGGGGTCTTGAGCACATTGCAGCCGGTGTAAAATACGAAGTCCGGCACTTCTGCGGGCGCGGCAGCCGACGCCGAGCCCTGACCCAGGCGTTCGAGCACTTCGGTATCGAGCTGCAGGCGCGAAAGAACAGTCACTCCGCGGCTGGTGTCTCGATATTTTTCCACGCCCTGTCGGCGTCGTTCAGCCAGCTCATGGCCGGATTTCGCCATGCCAAGCCTTGCCATGGTGAGCAGGAAACGCGGATTGACGCCGTAGTCGCAGGCCTTGATGCATTGACCACTCAGCGTGCAGGC
This sequence comes from uncultured Alphaproteobacteria bacterium, assembly GCA_963732085.1. Taxonomy (GTDB): domain Bacteria; phylum Pseudomonadota; class Alphaproteobacteria; order Rhizobiales; family Xanthobacteraceae; genus Bradyrhizobium. The sequence continues at coordinate 196,689 of CAVSYJ010000011.1, forward strand.
CTGCGCCCATTTGCGCGATGCTTCCGGTCCGGCGCCGCTGCGGACCAGTTCGAGGATGCCGCCAATCACGTCTTCGGGCTTTGCATCGGAGATGCCGGCCGGCTCGACACTCGGACAGGCCTCGACGCACTTGCCGCATCGCGTGCAGGCGTCGAGCATGTCTTCGACATGGTCGTTCAGAGCCGTCTCGAATGGGACATCGCTCATGGGCTCACCAGTTCCGGACCGCTGTCGGAACCTAACCCAGCAATAGCGAGGTGTATACCGCCCTACGCGTGGGGCGACGCGGGCCAGATCAACAGATTGGCCTCGCTGTCAAACGCCAGCAGGCCGAGCGTGTCGCAGATCACAGGCACCAGGTTGCGCGTGCCCGCGCGATGCGAGGTCCGGATCGACCAGGAAGTATCCGCCGCGGCTTCGATCCGAAATTCATACCAGCTGTCGTCACCTTTCAGCGACCGAACCAGCCGCCACCCGTCGTCCCTGCGCCACGCGATGTCGGGGAATAGCGACGACAACGCCTCGACCAGCGCGGCGGGATCCTGCCGGAGCAGCGTGTGCTCGCCGAGATCTTCCAGCAACTCGATCTCGCTCTCGCGTCCGGGCCTGGGCTTCATCATCATGAAATCATAGCTCATGAGAGCGGCAACCCACCTTCGTCTCTGTGACAGCCGCTCTCATTCGCGTCATCGCTATTTCAACGCGTCGGCCACCTTGGCGAGACCCGCATTGGCGCATACTTCGTCCTTCTCGCCGCCCGGCGCCCCGGAAACGCCAACGCCGCCGATTAGTTCGGTGCCGGCCTTGATCGGAACGCCGCCGCCGATACCAACAACACCGGGGATCTGTTTCAGAAAGGCGAACGCGGGATCCTCCATCTGCTTCATCGTCGCGAGCGAGGTCTGGCCGCGGGTGCGGGCCGTGTAGGCCTTGAGCCGTGCGAACTCCATGGTGTGCGGATTGGTGCCGTCGCCGCTTGACGGAGGCCGCGACATTGCCGGCCTTGTCGACGATGACGACCGAGACCTTATAGCCATCCTTGGTGCATTGATCGAGCGCGCCCTGCATGATGGCCATCGCCATGGCCATCGAGACATTCTTCTCGGTCTGAGGCGCCTGGGCGCAGGCGGGTGCGGCAACGAAGACGGACGCGGACGCAAATAAAGCAAGACTGACAAAACGCATGGTTTCGCCTCCCTGAAGCTTGTCTGTTGAACGTCCTGATCAACCCGCGGCGGCCCCGATTAGTCCCGTGGCGGCCATCGAATTCCCGTCCGACAGTTGCCGCAGCCGCGATGCTGAGACCGCTAGAGGTCGCCAGCCAGGTTTTGCTGCAGCCGGTCAAGCTCAGCAGCGAGATCGCGTTCGACGCGCCGACGGTCATCTCGATCACGCGGTAGTCGCGTTGCGCGAGCCAGCCGCGGCGCGCGGCGCGGTCGGCGACGATCGCGTCATTCTCGTTCGCGTTGACCAGCTCGATCGCGATCCGGTGCACGAAAGAGACGAAATCGGGAATGTGCCGGCCGACGGGAGTTTGGCGCTTGAACTGGCCGGCGAAGCGGCGGTCGCTCCTCAGCGCCTGCCATAGCGAGCGCTCGGCATCGGTCGGATTGCGCCGTAGCAGCCGCGCCAGCCCGCGCACCGTGCCGCTGGAGTCATCGCCCTCCTTGCCCTGCCCGTGCTCGGCCAGCAGCGCGCGCAGCCGCGTCGCCTGCGCGCCATCGAGCACGCCGCCCTTGGCCGGCCCCTTGCGGCCCTCCGCAATGGCCATCACCACGCCGTGCAGCGTGTGCATGTCCTGTTTGGTCGGCTCCATCCGGAGGAAGATGTTGCGCAGATTGACCAGCATGGTGTCGCGCTTCTCGGCCGGCCGCAGGAACTCGACCCGGTCGAGCTCGCGCACCAGATTGTCAAAGAACGCGTCCATCTGGTGCTGGGAGGCGCGCTCGGATCGCTCGGGCATCGCGAACGGCAGCTCGCCCGCGGTCGCGTGCTTGAACCATTCGTAGCCGATCAGCAGCACCGCTTGCGCCAGGTTGAGCGAGGCAAAGCCGGGATTGACGGGAAAGGTGATGATGCGGTTGGCGCGGGCGACCTCCTCATTGGTCAGCCCCCAGCGCTCCCGGCCGAACAGGATGCCGGCCTTTGCGCCGCCGCCTGCGACATGGGCCGCGATCTCCTGCGCGGCGGCTTGCGGCCCCATCACCGGCTTGGCCTGGTCGTGGGCGCGCGCGGTGGTGGCATACAGCAGGTCGAGATCGGCGACCGCCTGCTCGACGGTCGGAAACAGCTCGGCGCGCTCGAGGATATGGTCGGCGCCGGCCGCCGCGCGCTGGGCGGCGATGTTGGGCCAGCCGTCGCGCGGGTTGACGATGCGCAAGGCGATCAAGCGCGAAATTGCCCATGGCGCGCGCAGCCATGCCGATATTCTCGCCGAGCTGCGGCTCGACCAGGATGATCGCGGGGCCGTTGAGATCGAGGCCGGTCTTGGTTCTGTCGGTGCCCGACATCGTTTCCGATTCAAATTCAAGGCGTTGAATCGGATTGTGGAGACGCTAATTCAACGCAATTGCTTGCGCCCCTCCGATTGCCCGCTGTGTTGCGAATTTCTCAAGCGAAATATGGGGTTAGAATCGGCCTTTGAATCGCCGCTCGAAGCACGGCCTTGCCCCGCATCCTCAGCCAAAATATCAGGCCAAACTGCATAACCCCTTGGCTTTCGCCCGGCAGGCGGCAGTGCTATGACGCGCCATTCCACCCGCCGCATCACACGCGCGTTCCCGAGAGGCCTTCCCGATCATGGCAAAAATCAAGGTGTCCAACCCCGTCGTCGAGCTCGATGGCGACGAGATGACCCGGATCATCTGGCAGTACATCAAGGACAAGCTGATCACCCCGTTCCTGGACATCCAGCTCCAGTATTTCGATCTCGGGATGGAATACCGCGACAAGACCAACGACCAGGTCACGGTGGATGCCGCCAACGCCATCAAGAAGGCCGGCGTCGGCGTCAAATGCGCCACCATCACCCCGGACGAGGCGCGGGTGAAGGAGTTCGGCTTGAAGGAGATGTGGAAGTCGCCGAACGGCACCATCCGCAACATCCTCGGCGGGGTGCATCTTCCGCGAGCCGATCATCTGCAAGAACGTTCCGCGGCTGGTGCCGGGATGGAACAAGCCGATCATCATCGGCCGCCACGCCTATGGCGACCAGTATCGCGCCACCGACATCAGGTTCCCCGGCAAGGGTACGCTGTCGATGAAATTCGTCGGCGAGGACGGCACCGTGATCGAGCGCGAGGTATTCAAGGCGCCCGGCGCCGGCGTCGCGATGGAAATGTACAATCTCGACGATTCCATCATCGACTTCGCCCGCGCCTCGCTGAACTACGGCCTGTTGCGTGGCTACCCGGTCTATCTCTCGACCAAGAACACGATTCTCAAGGTCTATGACGGCCGCTTCAAGGACATCTTCCAGGACATCTACGACCGCGAGTTCAAGAAGGAATTCGAGGCCAAGCGCCTGACCTACGAGCACCGCCTGATCGACGACATGGTGGCCTCGGCGTTGAAGTGGTCCGGCGGCTACGTCTGGGCCTGCAAGAACTATGACGGCGACGTGCAGTCCGACACGGTGGCGCAGGGTTACGGCTCGCTCGGCCTGATGACCTCGGTGCTGCTCACCCCCGACGGCAAGACCGTCGAAGCCGAGGCCGCGCACGGCACGGTGACGCGGCATTACCGCGAGCACCAGAAGGGCAAGGAGACCTCGACCAACTCGATCGCGTCGATCTTCGCATGGACCCGGGGTCTGGCGCATCGCGCCAAGCTCGACAACAATCCGCAGCTGGCGAAATTCGCCGACACGCTGGAGAAGGTCTGCGTCGCAACCGTCGAGGACGGCTACATGACCAAGGACCTCGCGCTGCTCGTCGGCGCCGACCAGCGCTGGCTCTCGACCACGGGATTCCTCGACAAGGTCTCGGACAACCTCGGCAAGGCGATGGCGTCGTAAGCCGAGCGAATGTCGTCCCAGGCCGCCTTGCAAAGGCCACGAAGCAATCCGGAGCCACTATGATGGCTGCAAAATCTGGATTGCTTCGAAAGCTCTCGCAAAGACGGAGACAAGATCATGCCCTCGCCAGCTTCCCGGAAGATCGCGTTAGTCGCTTCGCTGCTATTGAGCTTGTCGGTAACCGCCATGGCTGACGACAAGCCCCTGCCCGCGGCGATCGCTGCACCTGGTGAAGCCGTCGTGCTCACGGTGCATGCCGTGGGCCTGCAGCTCTACGAGTGCAAGCCGGGCACCGACGGCAAGCTCGCCTGGGCCTTCACCGCGCCGCAGGCGACGTTGACCGCCGACGGCAAGGTGGTGGGCAAGCATGGCGCGGGACCGACCTGGGAACTGCTCGACGGCAGCGGCATCGCCGCCAAGGCCGTCGCCAATGCGCCCGGCGCGACCGAGAACGACATCCCCTGGCTCAAGCTCGAAGTGACCTCGCACAAGGGCGCGGGCCAGCTCGATGGCGTCACGACCGTGCAGCGGATCAACACCAAAGGCGGCGTGCTCAAGGGCGCCTGCGACCGCGAGAAAGCCGGCCAAGGCATGCCCTACGAGGCGGACTACGTCTTCCTGAAGAAGAACTGACGAACTAGGCCGCGGCCATCGCGGCCGCGATCGCGTCCAGCGCGGCGTTGGCCTTGGCGCCATCGGGTCCGCCGGCCTGCGCCATGTCGGGACGGCCGCCACCACCCTTGCCGCCGAGCGCCTCGGAGGCGACGCGCACGAGGTTGACCGCGTTGAAGCGCGCGGTCAGGTCCGGCGTGACGCCGACCACGACGCCGGCCTTGCCGTCCTCGGTGACGCCGACGATGGCGACCACGCCGGATCCGAGCTGCTTCTTGCCGTCGTCGGCGAGGCTCTTGAGATCCTTCATCTCGATGCCTTCGACCGCGCGCGCCATCAATTTCACATTGCCGACCTCGCGCACGCCGCTCGCCGCCGCGCCGTTTCCGGCCGGCGCACCGCCGCCCATCGCAAGCTTCTTGCGCGCATCCGACAGGTCGCGCTCGAGCTTCTTGAGCTCTTCCTTCAGCGCGGTGATCCGTGCCGGCACGTCCTCCGGCGTGGTGCGCAACTCGGCTGCGGCGCTCTTCGCCAGCGCCATCACGTCATTGGCGTGCTTGCGCGCGTGACGGCCGGTCAGCGCCTCGATGCGGCGCACGCCTGAGGCCACCGCGCCTTCGCCGGTGACCGAAATCAGGCCGATATCGCCGGTGCGCCTGACATGCGTGCCGCCGCACAGCTCGACCGACCAGCCCATCGCATTCTGGCCGTGCTCGCGCGCCTGCTTGCCCATCGAGACCACGCGGACCTCGTCGCCATATTTCTCGCCGAACAGCGCGCGCGCGCCGGCCTCGCGGGCATCGTCGAGCGCCATCAGCCGCGTCGTGACCTCGTCATTCTCCAGCACCACGTCGTTGGCGATTTCCTCGACGCGCGCCAGTTCCTCTGCCGAGATCGGTTTCGGATGCGCGAAGTCGAAACGCAGCCGATCCGGCGCCACCAGCGAGCCGCGCTGGGCGATGTGATCGCCGAGCACCTGGCGCAGCGCCTCGTGCAGGACATGCGTGCCGGAATGGTGCCGGCGGATGTTGCCGCGCCGCTCGTGATCGACCTCGAGCTGCAGCGCCGCGCCGACTTTCAGCGTGCCCTGCTCGAGCGTGCCCTGATGCACCCAGAGATCACCCACCTTCTTCTGCGTATCCGTGACGCGGAACTTGACGCCACCCTCGCCCGTGAGCACGCCGGTGTCGCCGACCTGGCCGCCGGACTCCGCATAGAACGGGGTTTGGTTGAGAACAATACTTCCGGTCTCGCCGGCCTCGAGGCTGTCGACCTCCTTGCCGTCCTTCACCAGCGCCGTGACCACGCCTTCCGCGCTCTCGGTCTCGTAACCCAGAAATTCGGTGGCGCCGAGTTTCTCCCGCAACGGGAACCAGATGCTTTCGGTCGCGGTGTCGCCGCTGCCGGCCCAGGCCGCGCGCGCCTTCTCACGCTGGCGGTCCATCGCATCGGTGAAGGCCGCGATATCGACGCCGATGCCGCGCGACTTCAGCGCATCCTGGGTCAGGTCGAGCGGGAAACCATAGGTGTCGTACAGCGTAAACGCAGTGTCGCCGTCGAACATGTCGCCCTTTTTCAGGGTGGCGCTCTTCTCATCGAGGATCGACAAGCCGCGTGCAAGAGTCTTGCGGAAACGGCTCTCTTCCAGCTGCAGCGTTTCCTCGATCAGCTTCTCCGCGCGCACCAGATCCGGATAGGCCTGGCCCATTTCACGTACGAGTGCCCATACGAGCCGATGCATCAGCGGCTGTTCTGCGCCGAGCAGCTGCGCATGGCGCATCGCGCGGCGCATGATCCGGCGCAGCACATAGCCGCGGCCTTCGTTCGACGGCAACACGCCGTCGGCGATCAGGAACGCCGACGAGCGCAGATGGTCGGCGATGACCCGGAACGAGGCCGAGGGTCTGCTCCTGCGGTCCAGCTCCCAGCGCGGACGCGGTCGCTTCGATCAGATGACGGAACAGATCGGTCTCGAACACGCTGTCGACGCCCTGCAGGATCGCCGCCATGCGCTCCAGTCCCATGCCGGTGTCGATCGAGGGACGCGGCAGCGGCTGGCGCTCCTCCTTCGTCACCTGCTCGAACTGCATGAACACCAGGTTCCAGAACTCGAGGAAGCGATCGCCGTCCTCCTCCGGGCTGCCCGGAGGTCCGCCCCAGATATGCTCGCCGCGGTCGATGAAGATCTCGGAGCACGGCCCGCAGGGGCCGGTATCGCCCATCGCCCAGAAATTGTCCGAGGTCGCGATGCGGATGATGCGGTCGTCGGGAAGGCCCGCGATCTTCTTCCAGTGCCCCGCCGCCTCGTCGTCGTCGTGATAGATGGTGACGAGCAGCTTGTCCTTTTTCAGGCCGAATTCCTTGGTGATCAGCGTCCAGGCAAGCTCGATCGCGCGGTCCTTGAAGTAATCCCCAAAGGAAAAGTTGCCGAGCATCTCGAAGAAGGTGAGATGCCGCGCGGTATAGCCGACATTGTCGAGGTCGTTGTGCTTGCCGCCGGCGCGCACGCATTTCTGCGAGGTGGTGGCGCGCTGATAGGGGCGCTTCTCGACGCCGGTGAAGACGTTCTTGAACTGCACCATGCCGGCATTGGTGAACATCAGGGTCGGGTCGTTGCGCGGCACCAGTGGCGAGGACGGCACGATCTCGTGGCCGTTGTCCTTGAAGAAGTTCAGAAATGTCGACCTGATCTCGTTGACGCCGCTCATGTTCATCCAATCGGAATTTGCCCAGTGTGGGCCTCGAAAAACGGTTCCCTGCTCCGGCGGAACGCTTTTAGAGGAGGTGTGCGGCAGTGTCCAGAAACTGTGCAGCGAGATCATGGACTTGCTGCAGCACGCTAAAGCTTTTGATAGCGCTCCAGCCCGCGTTGACAGTCTTGGTATCGCCGTGTTCTCCTCCTATTTGTTCAAGACAGTCACGTCGGGAGAGACCGGCTTCAGCGCCGGCGCCGAAGGAGCAACCGCCCCGGAAACTCTCAGGCAAAAGGACCGCGTGACGAGGACAGCATCTGGAAAGAGACGCCGAGGGCTTTCGCCCTGCCGGTGTCCGCCGACGGGATAATACTCTCAGGCACAGCGACAGATGGGGCTTCGATGGTTCGTTCGGGAGATGGGTCCCGACCGGCCGCGAGGGCTCCATGATGCTTGCGCGCGATGCCGATATCCCGCTGAAACGCACGCCGCTTCACGCTTTGCACGTGGCCTCCGGCGCCAAAATGGTGCCGTTCGCAGGCTATGAGATGCCCGTGCAGTTTGCTGCCGGCGTTCTCAAGGAGCATCTGCATACCCGCGCCGCCGTCGGCCTGTTCGACGTCTCGCACATGGGCCAGATCCTGCTGCGCGCGAAGTCCGGCGATGTCAGAGACGCGGCGCTGGCGCTGGAGCGGCTGGTGCCGCAGGATATCGCGGCGATTGCGCCGGGACGGCAGCGCTACGCGCAGTTCACCAACGAATCGGGCGGCATCCTCGACGATCTGATGGCCGCGAATTTCGGCACGCACCTGTTCCTGGTGGTCAATGCCGCCTGCAAGGACGCCGACGAGGCGCTGCTGCGCGAAAAGCTCTCGGACACTTGCGTGATCGAGCCGCTCGCAGACCGCGCGCTGCTGGCGCTGCAGGGCCCGAAGGCAGCAAGCGTGCTGGGCAAGTTCAGCGCTGGCGTCGGCGAGATGAAGTTCATGGATGCCGGTCCGCGCAAGATCGCCGCCCATGACTGCTTCGTGTCGCGCTCCGGCTATACCGGCGAGGACGGCTTTGAGATTTCCGTGCCAACGGAAAACGCCGAGCAACTGGCGCGGCTGCTCTTGACCGATGAGGACGTGATGCCGATCGGGCTTGGCGCGCGCGACAGCCTGCGGCTGGAAGCGGGCCTGTGCCTCTGCGGCCACGACATCGACACCTCGACGACGCCGGTCGAAGCCGCGCTGGAATGGTCGATCCAGAAGAGCCGCCGCAACGGCGGCGCGCGCGCCGGCGGCTTTGCGGGTGCTGAGAAGATTCTCGGGCAGCTCGAATCGGGCGCGCTTTATCGCCGCGTTGGCCTGAGGGCGGAGGGGCGCGCGCCGGTGCGTGAGGGCGCGCAGCTGTTCACTGAGCCCACCTCGGCTAATCCAGTCGGCAAGGTCACGTCAGGCGGGTTCGGTCCCACCCTCAATGCGCCGGTCGCGATGGGCTATCTGCCGGCCGCGCTCACGGGCGCCGGCACACAAGTGTTCGCCGAGGTCCGCGGCCAGCGCCTGCCGCTGAAGGTCGCAGCCACACCCTTTGTTCCCAACAATTACAAGCGCTGAAGGATAGTCATGACCACGCTGTTCACCTCCGATCACGAATGGCTTCGCATCGAGGGCGATGTCGCGACCATCGGGATCACCGACTATGCGCAGTCGCAGCTCGGCGACGTCGTGTTCGTGGAATTGCCCAAGGTCGGGCGCAGCCTGAAGAAGGCGGAGGCCGCGGCGATCGTCGAATCGGTCAAGGCCGCCTCCGACGTCTACGCGCCGCTGTCAGGTGAGGTGCTCGAGGTCAACGACGCGCTCGTGGCCGAGCCGGCGCTGGTCAATTCCGACGCGGGCGGCAAGGCATGGTTCTTCAAGCTGAAGATCGCCGACAAGAGCGAGCTCGGAGGTCTCATGGACGAGGCCGCCTACAAGGCGCACACGGCGTGAACGAGGAGACGACGATGAATGCACCGTTTTGGCCGCTCGACGAGGCCGCAACCTCCTTCGTGCGCCGTCATATCGGCCCCTCGCCGCGCGACGTGCAGGCGATGCTGGACGCGGTCGGCGCCACATCGCTCGACGCGCTGATGGGCGAGACGCTGCCATCATCGATCCGGCAGAAGGCGCCGCTCGATCTCGGGCGTGCGCTGAGCGAAACCGAGGCGCTCGCCCATATGAGCGAGCTGGCCGCGCAGAACCAGACTTTCACCTCGCTGATCGGCCAGGGCTATTGCGGCACGATCCTGCCCGCGGTGATCCAGCGCAACATCCTGGAGAACCCGGCCTGGTACACGGCGTATACGCCCTACCAGCCCGAGATCAGCCAGGGCCGGCTGGAAGCGCTGTTCAACTTCCAGACCATGATTGCTGATCTCACCGGGCTCGACGTCGCCAACGCCTCGCTGCTCGATGAAGCCACCGCCGCGGCGGAGGCGATGGCGCTGGCCGAACGCTCCTCGGCCGTGAAGACCAAAACCTTCTTCGTCGATCGCGAGGTGCATCCGCAGACATTGGCGGTGCTGCGCACCCGCGCCGAGCCGCTGGGCTGGACGCTTGATCGTCGGCGATCCCCTGAGCGATCTTGCGAAAGCGGATGTGTTCGGCGGCCTGCTGCAATATCCCGGCACATCGGGCGCGGTGCGCGACATCAGGCCCGCGATCGCGGCGCTGCGCGACAAAGGCGCGCTCGCAATCGTCGCCGCCGATCTGCTGGCGCTGACCTTGCTGGCTTCGCCCGGCGAACTCGGCGCCGACATCGCCATCGGTTCGGCGCAGCGTTTCGGCGTGCCGATGGGTTATGGCGGGCCGCATGCGGCCTATATGGCGGTGCGCGATGCGTACAAGCGCGCGCTGCCGGGCCGCATCGTCGGACTGTCGGTGGATTCGCGCGGCGCGCCGGCCTATCGGCTGGCGCTGCAGACCCGCGAGCAGCACATCCGCCGCGAGAAGGCGACCTCCAACATCTGCACCGCGCAGGTGCTGCTCGCGGTGATATCATCGATGTATGCGGTCTATCACGGCCCCGAAGGGTTGACTGCGATCGCGCGCAATGTGCATCGCCGCGCGGCGGTGCTGGCGGCAGGATTGCGCAAGCTGGGCTTTACGCCGGCGAGCGAAGCGTTTTTCGACACGGTGACAGTCGATGCCGGCGGCAAGCGCGACGAGATTGTTTCGCGCGCCACGTCCGAGCGGATCAATTTCCGCGTCGGTGAGCGCACGCTCGGCATCGCGCTGGACGAGACCACCACGCCCGAGATCGTCGAGGCGGTGTGGCGCGCCTTCGGCGGCAAGCTCGCTTATGCCGAGATCGAAGCGGGCGCGCGCGAAACATTGCCGGCGGAGTTGAAGCGCGCGAGCCGCTTCCTCAGCCATCCGGTCTTCCATGCGCATCGCTCGGAGACCTCGATGCTGCGCTATATGCGCAAGCTCAGTGACCGCGACCTCGCGCTCGACCGCGCGATGATTCCGCTGGGCTCCTGCACCATGAAGCTGAACGCGACCTCGGAGATGATCCCGCTGACTTGGCCTGAGTTCGCGACCTTGCATCCGTTTGCGCCCGCAGCGCAGGCGCGCGGCTATCACGCGCTGTTTGCGCGGCTCGAGAAGTGGCTCTGCGACATCACGGGCTATGACGCGGTGTCGCTGCAGCCGAACTCGGGCGCGCAAGGCGAATATGCCGGACTTCTTGCCATCCGCGCTTACCATGCCGCGCGCGGCGAAGCCCATCGCAAGGTGTGCCTGATCCCCTCTTCCGCGCACGGCACCAATCCGGCGTCCGCCAGCATGGCCGGCATGGATGTCGTGGTGGTCGCCTGCGACGGAGGCGGCAATGTCGACGTGGCCGATCTGCGCGCCAAGGCCGAGGCGCATTCGAAAAATCTCGCAGCCATCATGATCACCTATCCCTCGACCCATGGCGTGTTCGAGGAGCACATTCGCGACATCTGCGACATCGTGCATGCGCATGGCGGGCAGGTCTATCTCGACGGCGCCAATCTCAATGCGCAGGTCGGACTGTCGCGGCCCGGCGATTACGGCGCCGATGTCAGCCATCTCAATCTGCACAAGACGTTCTGCATTCCGCACGGCGGCGGCGGCCCGGGCATGGGTCCGATCGGCGTCAGAGCGCATCTTGCGCCGTTCCTTCCCGGTCATCCGATGACGGACGGCGGCACGCCGCATGCGGTCGGCCCGGTCTCGGCCGCGCCATCAGGCTCGGCGTCGATCCTGACGATTTCCTACATCTACATCCTGATGATGGGCGGCGAAGGTTTGCAGCGCGCCACCGAAGTCGCGATCCTCAACGCCAATTACATCGCGGGGCGGCTCGATGCGCACTTCCCGGTGCTCTACCGCAACCACAGGGGCCGCGTCGCCCATGAATGCATCGTCGATCCGCGCCCATTGAAAGCCAAATGCGGCGTCACCGTCGAAGATATTGCCAAGCGCCTGATCGATTACGGCTTCCATGCGCCGACCATGAGTTTTCCGGTGCCGGGCACCCTGATGATCGAGCCGACCGAATCGGAATCCAAGGCCGAGATCGACCGCTTTTGCGACGCCATGATCGCGATCCGGCAGGAGATCGCCGCGATCGAAGGCGGCCGGTTCAAGGTCGAGGCCTCGCCGCTCCGCCACGCGCCGCACACCGTGCACGACATCGCCGACGAAACTGGAACAGGGCTTACGGCCGCGCCGAGGGCTGCTTCCCCGACGGCGTCTCGCGGACCGACAAATATTGGTGTCCGGTCGGGCGCGTCGACAATGTCTATGGCGACCGCAATCTGGTCTGCTCCTGCCCGCCGGTTACGGACTACGCGCAAGCCGCGGAGTGACCCGCCGTCAGGGCGCGACCAACACCTTGTTATCGGGGTCCCAGCGCCACAGGTTGTCGTTGGTCAGATGCGTACCGCCCCACCAGCGATCGATGGGGTTGTGGCGGGTGAAATCTTCAGTACCGGCGAGGATCGCCTTGCCAAGTGGCGTGAGTGAGAGCTTGCTCCGCTTGTAACGCTCGGCGCGCGCGCGGTCTCGTTGCATGTCTACCGAAAATGGCCCCTCATTCAGCCCTGATATCGCGGGTACCGGACAGCGCGCCAGTCCGTCCAATACCCCTCCAAACTCCCAATAGTCGAACACACGCTTCTCGTTGCGCTTTTCATGACCGGGAAAGACATCAGAGGGGACCTTGCCGCCTTCGGAGATGAGCTCAAGAATCCGCATTTCGGTCGCACCGAGAGCGGTAACCGGCGAAGGAAGCTCCTCAAGCATCTCTATCACCGCTTGGCGCAACAGCGGCAAGACGGTCAAATCTTGCTCCAGCAGATTTCTCCAATCCTGCGGAGTCGGAGCGCGGTAGGCCTCCCAAGCCACGCTTGCTACTGCGAAATGCTGGTCTAAGAGTTTGACCGCTGATGGCTCGATCCTTGCCAGCTCGTCCTCTGACTGGCTGTCTACCTGCAAATCCGCCTGCACCAAGGTCAACCGGGAAGCGAGTTCTCTGTAAGGGCACAGATAATCGAGAAGCCAAATCAGCGACAGCTGTGCATTCGGCACCGTATCGACCCACAATGCAACCGACTCGCATTTCGCGCAGTATTCGACCAGTCCAAGACCCTTTGCACCCGCTTCTTCGACGCGCCATGCCGGCGAATAGTCCTGCCAATGCAGATACCGCTTTTGGTCCGTCAGTGGCGCAAAAAATGCCGAAAGTTCGGCCGCGGACGGCAGCGGTCCCCACACGAGTTGCCTATCAAGAGTCAAGGCGACATCGGCAAGACCGGTCTTTGTGAACCTGCTCGCGCCCGTAAAGCCAATCATCAGGATGAGACGCGTCATGCTCGTTCCCTCACGGCTTCGTCAGCACAGGACCATAGCGCCACAAGCGATCGTTGGTCAGGTGCGTGCCGCCCCACCAGCGGTCGATCGGATTGTGCCGGCTGAAATCCTCCTTGTGGGCGACGACCGCTTTGCCGAAATCGGTCAGGGATAACCTGCTCCGCAGCAGAGCCTTATGCCGGTCCCGCAAATTGTCCCGTCTGATCGTTCGCAGCTCTTCATCAAGACCCGCGATCGCCGGTCTTGGACCGAAAGCGAGCCCATCCAGCAGGTAGCCGTGTTCGGTCTCGTCGAAGACGCGGGTCTGACGGAGCGCCTGAATATGAAACAGCGGGTTGATGCTGGCGTAACCTCGTCCAATCAGCTCCAGCATCCGCATTTCAGTCGCACCCAGACCGGTCGTCCGGGACGGGAGTTCGTCAAGCAGATCGCGCAAGGCCGGCTTGAGCAACGGAAATCCGATCAAATCCTTCTCAACCAGATCGAAACAGGATTCCGGAGTCGCCGCGCAATAAGCCTGCCAGGCCGCGCTTGCCGTCGAGAGGTCCTTCTCGGTGACATCCACGGTCCAGGGCAGCTTGTCTCCCAATCTCTCGATCTCGATCAGGTCTTGATTCAGCATGCGCAGCTTCAGCCTGGCCAAGATATCCGGGGAGGCGCTGAAATAATCGAGCAGCCAGATCAGTTGCAACTGAGCGTACGGGCCCGTGTCAAACCAGAGTTCGACCGTCTCGTACTGCAGGCAGAATTCAGCCAAGCCGAGATTTCGGCGAGCTTCGCCTTGGCTGCGTTCCCAGCCGTAAGCAAAAGCCGACCAATGCGTTCCTGAATGCTGCTCGGGCGCGCGCGAACCCAAATAGGCCGCGACTTCGGCCGTCGGCGGCAATGGTCCCCAGATGAACCGATAGAAGAAATGGATCGCGAGATCGGCGAAGCCCGATTTGATGAAGTCGGCGATCAACCAGCTGGTCAGGACCAGGGGCTTCATGCGCTCACCGCGGCCTACGCACAAAACAAATCAACAAAAAAACTGGCACCGGAGAGCCGCCGCCCGCGAGGGGACGACGGCTCCGCCCGTGATACCGCATCATGCCATCGCGACCGAGCGACGCTTCGGCCACGCCAGACATCGCGGCGCTATTTTTGGCGCATAATCTTGTCGGAAAACCGCTTCACACTTTTCCGGATCATGCGCTATTCGTCCGCCGGCTCATCGCCGTCGGCGTCGCGCTCGGGCGCGCCGGCCAGAATCTGCTCGGCGATCAGGCCGGAGTTCTGGCGGATCGAGCTCTCGATCTTGGCGGTCATATCGGGGTTTGCCTTCAGGAACGCCTTGGCGTTCTCGCGGCCCTGGCCGAGCCGCTGGCTGTCATAGGAGAACCAGGCGCCGGACTTCTCGACGATTCCGGCCTTGACGCCGAGGTCGAGAATCTCGCCCATCTTGGAGACGCCTTCGCCATACATGATGTCGAACTCGACCTGCTTGAACGGCGGCGCCAGCTTGTTCTTCACCACTTTGACGCGCGTGGTGTTGCCGACCACCTCGTCGCGCTCCTTGATGGCGCCGATGCGGCGGATGTCGAGGCGGACGGAGGCGTAGAATTTCAGCGCATTGCCGCCGGTGGTGGTTTCCGGCGAGCCGTACATCACGCCGATCTTCATCCGGATCTGGTTGATGAAGATCACCATGGTGTTGGACTTGTTGATCGACGCCGTGAGCTTGCGCAGCGCCTGGCTCATCAGGCGGGCCTGCAGGCCCGGCAGCGATTCGCCCATCTCGCCCTCGAGTTCGGCGCGGGGCACCAGCGCCGCGACGGAATCGATCACGAGCACGTCGACCGCGCCGGAGCGCACCAGCGTGTCGCAGATTTCCAGCGCCTGCTCGCCGGTGTCGGGCTGCGAGATCAGGAGCTCGTCGATATTGACCCCGAGCTTGCGGGCATAGACCGGGTCGAGCGCGTGCTCGGCGTCGATGAAGGCGCAGATGCCGCCCTTCTTCTGGCCTTCCGCGACCGTATGCAGCGCCAGCGTGGTCTTGCCTGAGGATTCCGGCCCGTAAATCTCGACCACCCGCCCCCTCGGCAGGCCGCCGACGCCGAGCGCAATGTCGAGCCCGAGCGAGCCCGACGAGATCGTCTCCACGTCCATGGAGCGGTCGTTCTTGCCGAGCCTCATCACCGAGCCCTTGCCGAACTGGCGCTCGATCTGGGACAGCGCGGCCGACAGCGCCTTGCTCTTATCCATGGATGAACCTTCGACGATGCGTAGCGCAGTGGTGGCGGACATCAGGTGGTGCTCCTTATGGCGGGGATTCGCTAGGGCGACAAACGGTTGGGCGAAGCCGGGCGTGATGAGCGAACACTGTACCCTATTTGTTCTCCGTTCGCAATATGTTCTTTTTGGATGGGTGCTGGCCTGTTTTAACCCCTAGTGGCCTAAGTTGATTTTCGCAGTGGCTCGTTTCGAAATCGGACGCACCACTAGGTAAGCAATGATCCATGCGGTGAATTCAACTAGCGGGAGCAAAATAATCCAAGCCGGAGCAATGTAAATCATTATCCAAGCAAACGTGTCAGTAACACTTGGGTCGTCTGGATGTTGCAGGCGTAAATATTCCCATGGCAGCCAAATACATATCGCACATACCGCTATGGCCACGGCAGTCGGGACCAGGCTGAGAATTGCGCGTTTTAGCATTGCGGGCCGCTCAATCTGCAGTAAGGCCGCCTCAGTTGGCGGCCTCTTTCATTGAAAGAACATATCCCGCGTTGTTTGGCGCGGGGGATAAAACAGGCCGACGACGAATTAACGCGTTCGGGAATTGGTGCAGGTTCCCGACAAAGAAGTGGGTACTGTCGGTATTTAACCCCCAGTGTCCTAAGTTGGATTCCGGAGTGTCCTAGTTTGTTTTTTCGCCGCCGCCCGGCGAGTAAGGAATCGCGCCGGTACGCAGACCGACTTGAATATAGATGATGAGGGGCCAGGAAATAAGGGAGACGATTGAGCCGAATACTACGTTAGATATGATCATGCCTTGTGAAGCGCCTTCGCTTTTCTCCAAACGATATTCCTGAGTGCCAGCGACAATCGCGGTCAACAGACCGCAAATCAAATACGCCATCCCGAAATATTTGAACGCTCGTTTCAGCATCGGACTAGCCGCCTCAGTTGGCGGCCTCTTTCGTTAGAGCCCTTTGCCGCTGTCGGCTCTTCGTCGGCGAAATCCATAGTGTACTGCGTAGGCTTGCCTTGTCTCGGATAATTCCGGTCAAGTTTAGCTTTGAAGTCGTACCAATCGTTGCTGAGCTTCATCGTGGCAATGACCGCACCAAGATGCTCTCGAAGTTTAGGGTAGCCAACATTAGCGGTGAACCATTGGAAGTTTTTGTGCTTGCGGCGTCCTGTGGTTTCATCCTTTGGATTGACCTTTTTCAGTTGCTCCAGAACACCCGGAGCGAGGCGCCGTAAACAATGTCGTTTGTCAGCACACCGAAATAACGTGGCCTCTGCACCTGATCGTGCTGGTAGTCCATTCCGCGCAACCGAAAGATTTGTTCGTAATACTCGGGCGGAAACGTTTGAACCCATCTCTGCAGTTCTTTTGCGATGAACGCTTCGAGGATTTTTGCAAGTGCGGTAGCCGCTCTGTCGCGCTGAAACCCAGTAGCTTTATCCAACAAGCGCAATGATGCCGACGCGCGCGAACCCTCTCGCTGCGGATGGCATCACGCCGTTTCACGCGACTGACGAACGGCTTTAGCAAGAAGCTGGACAACCATGTCGCAGCGGTCGCGTTGTACGTCGCACACTACAATCTCTGCCGCACCCATGAAGCCCTGCGCACAACGCCAGCGAAGGCGCTGGGCATCGCTGAGCGGGCTTGGACTGTTGCGCAGCTTGTGGACGCGGCGCTTGCCGTTGCGCCTGCCCTGCCGACTGAGACCCCGCCGGATCGCCGCCGCAAGTTCGTAGTAATCGACGGGGGAAATCCGGACCATAGTATATGTCAAGTTGGCTCAAGGCTCTTTAATGCTGACCTTCAAACGAATCGTAGCCTGTTTGCTTGTGATGGGCATCTTAGGCTTCCTAGGATTTCTCTCGTGGTTTGCGGTCGTTTGGGGGTTCAGCCCTTTTATTGTTTTCCAGTGGTGGATGTTGGGTCTGATCCTCTGCGTGATCACGGTTGTTATTCTTTGGCGCAGGTGAGTGGCCTATTTCGCATCTGCGAGTGGCCTATTTCGGCCAGCACCGGGGTTGGGGTACTGTCCGCATTTAACCCTCAGTGTCCTAAGTTGAATTTGGGAGTGTCCTAATTTCCGATCACCCGAACGGGTGTGCGCGATTGTCGCAGTAGGCTGAAGTCTGATTGCCGCTTTTTCCCGCCGTAATAGGGTTGAAAGATTGAGGTGCTACACTTTTAACGTTTTACCCATGAGGGGGACATGGATTGGCTACTTATTGGAATTGGGATTGTTGCTTTGGTTGTTCTCGCGACCCGACTCGCCAATTGGTATCTCACCAAGCACACGGGCGATAGACATTAAGCCGGAGGCCGCCTCAGTTGGCGGCCTCTTTCAAGGCGCGACGAAATGCAGGGTGACGGCGGCCAAAATGCACAAGCCAATGGCGATTGCCGCCCCATAGCGGGCGTTGGGCCAAGCCCCGCCGTCATCAGCAGGAGCGCGCCGGACACGGCGAGTTTGAGAGCGTTTGTGATCATGCCCTCAATATCGCCCCCGGGGTCGCCCCCCGCGCTAGTGTCCTAATCTGCCGTCGCGGGTGTCCTAATTAGGACAGCACCGGCGGGGGTTGGGTACTGGCCTGTTTTAACCCCTAGTGGCCTAAGTTGAATTTGGGAGTGGCCTATTTTGAGTTGTGTGCACTTGTGGCCTATCTGCCCGACATCCGGCGGCTACATCATGCCGATCACCGCGCCCATCCCCGGCATTCATCGGTGACTGTGAGTTCGGTAGCGCTCCCGCCCCTGCGAACAGCGGAGCAGCGCTGGATGAAGCGTCCCCGTTTCACACAGACCCAATCCCTCGAAGAGCGACTTGCCGAGGAAGCGAAGCGCCTCCGCGCGGAAGCCAAATTGCTTCCGCCTGGCGCGCTACGCGATGAACTGATCCGCAGGGCGCGGCAGGCCGAAACCGGATCACACATGACGGAATGGCTGACATCCGCCTTCGGACTGAGGCCACACCGAATAGATCGTAGCCGCCTCAGGTAGCGAGTTGCCCGGGCATATATCCGCATTCTGCCTTCCGTTGTCATGCGCAGCCTGCCGGCTAGATCGGCCATGTATCCTAGCGCGATCAATCGGGCGCGGTGTGCGGATGGGATTAGGGGTGCTGGACCATGCACGGCCGTGTCCCCGATCAAGATCAAGGAAGCGAACTCTTCAGCTGAAAGCGTTTGAGTGTTGATGACCATCGCCGGAGTATGGACCACTTCAGGAATTTGGCGTGGTCAATACTGCTCACATGGAAGCAAAGGCCGCCTTAGTGGGCAGCCTCTTCGCTATCTTTCCGAGCCAGCTTAATCAGCGCCTCCTTTTCGTTTAGTGGCCTGTTTTAAATCTGCGAGTGGCCTATTTCGGCCAGTACCGGAAGGGCGGGTGCTGGGCCCTTTCCATCCCACCGGATGGTTAGTCGTCCCTTTAGATTTTGAGAGCTGGTCCCTTTTGGGATTAGGATGATCTGATGACATCGACCCTTACCCATGTTGCCGCCGTGGTGGCTGGCTTGGCGATAGTCGCCACGGCCTTCACCGTCATGCCGCGAAGTCTACTGAAGGGCACGCTAGCCGCCGTCGTATTGGGCGTCGTGGCGGCTTTGCTCATAACGGCCGTCCGCAGCTTCGGTTGAAGGAAGGCCGCCTCAGTTGGCGGCCTGGCGGCCGCTCCCAGAGGTGATCAAGGGAGGGCTCCATCCCCTCTCAGGATTAATGGTCCCTTTTAATTTTCAGGAGTGGTCCCTTTTCCGCTCACTGCGAGCGTCTGACCACAAGGGCGCCCAAAACAATCAATAGCCCGGCAACGCCAATAGCTATCCCGGTCCAGAAATCACGCTGTCCCGCCGCCAAAAAGATCAAGCTGAAAATAACTGCGCCAGCAATCATACAGAATACGACTATAAGCTTTATGCTCACCGTCACGCCGATGCGCTGCCAGCGAGACATCCGGCCCGGCCCAAAGCGTTTACGCGCTGCGGAGAGCAAATAAAACGAGAGAGCTACAGCGACCGCGAAATCCGATTCCAAGTCCGGCCACTCCGCCAGGCTGGGGCCGTGTCCAAAAATCCGGTGGTAAAGTCATCGGGTACTGGCCTGCTTTAACCCCTGGTGGCCTAAATTGAATTCGCGAGTGGCCTGGTTTGTTCAGTTCGCAAATCTGCGTTCAAAATGACGCACGACAAACCAACCCAATAAGGCGCCCATGATCATTCCCAAGGGAGAGGTGATCAGCGCCGTGGCGGCGCTGCCAACGTCTCCATGATCCGCGAGACAACAGATTGCGAGGGTGATCCCAGCCATATAGCCCGCCCGAGCCATAATGAGCGCTGCCAGAACTCTTTGCACATATCCAAATGATACTGCGGGTCATCTAATGTGTGCTCCAAAAGGGCCGCCTCAGTTGGCGGCCTCTTTCATTTGTAGTCGCGCCGATCAATGTGCTGCGGCATCTCGCCAGTAATGTCGGCAAAATCAAGAGTGGCCTAATTCAAAACGGCGAGTGGCCTATTTCGGCCAGTACCGGGGAGCCGGTAATGGCCTGTTTTAACCCCTAGTCGCCTAATTTGAATTTGCGGGTGGCCGGTTTTCAATGATGCGCATTTTAGAGCGACCGCGAATTGCTAGCAGGATCGAAGTCACGACTAGCAGGTAATGTCGAGAGCATCTTGAAGCCGTGACCAATGGCTGTTCCAGCTTCGCTGGCCTCCGAAGTCGAGGTCGAGAGTATGGGTATCAATACAATTCCAGATACGAAATAAATAACGAAGCCCAGCAGGATGGCCAACCCAGCGAACAAGCCCTTTGCGAGTCGAGACTGATAGCGGTCAAAGGCCCACCACATAATCAGGCCGGCAACCAAACAGGCTACAGCGGCGGCAATGTAAGATATGTAGCCCATATACCTCTCCCGTAGGCCGCTTCAGTTGGCGGCCTCTTTCAAGGCGCGACGAAATGCAGGGTGACAGCGGCCACAATGCACAAGCCAATGGCGATTGCCGCCCCATAGCGGGCGTTGGGCCAAGCCCCCGCCGTAATCAGCAGGAGCGCGCCGGACACGGCGAGTTTGAGAGCGTTTGTGATCATGCCCCCCAATATGCCCCCGGGGTCGCCCCCGCGCTAGTGTCCTAATCTGCCAGAGTGAGTGCCCGAATTGGGCCAGCACCGGGATTAGGGCTCAGTCCGCATTTAACCCCCGGTGTCCTATCTGGAATTTGTTAGTGTCCTGATTCGCCCTGCGAGATTGCCCGACATGAAGCGAGCCCTTCGAATTGCAGGCTGGATCTATCTAGCAGGCGTAATTCTGATGGCGCTTGTTCTTGTGGCGTTTCACAACAGAATACTCGGGACAGAACACCTGGGGCTACAGCATCTGGCGATTGCCGTTTTCTGGCCTATCGTTGTTGTGGTGCTCGTATTAGGTACGCTTGGGATCATAAACATCGACGGCTAAGGCCGCCTCAGTTGAGGGAGCGCGTCGTGAGATTATTTGGATATTGGAGCAGCGACGCACCGCCCGAAAAGAGGGCCTTCCTCAGAGCGGCATCAATCGTGATGATCGCTTTCATCATCGGCGTATTCGTCATTTTCCTCTGCTTGTGAGGCCGCCTCAGTTGGTGGCCTCATTGCATCTCGGGCTTTAGAAGCTCAAGGATGCCTTCGTACTTCTCCAACATCTGCTTGAGCGTCTTAAGGCCATCCGCGTCCGCGTTGGGTACTGGCCCCCTTTCCGATCAACAATTTAGTTAGTGGTCCCTTTAGAAATTGAGGACTGGCCCCCTTTCGGCCTCGCTCAGGAATTTTACGAACGTGAGCAAAAGAGAACAGCGCCGAGCCGACCGCCGCTCCAATCTGGACCCCTGCTAATTCAAGGGAGCAGCATCATGCCGGTCCTTCAACGCATTCGAACCGACACCCGTTACCCCATGGCGTATTTTGTGAGATTGCGCCGCGACATGCTTCGAGCTGCTCGGGCCGTGCCGCCCGGACCCGAACGGAATCAGCACCGGCAGATCGCCGTGTCCCTGCGCAGGCTTTTCCGAAACAAGGTGTGGCAGGACACCCACACCCTAGAGGGTTCGGAGTAAGGCCGCCTGGAGCCAACACCGGGATTAGGGCTCAGTCCGTATTTGACCCCCAGTGGCCTGAAGTTGAATCTCGCAGTGCCTCATTCACGGAAAGTTTCGCAGAGCGAAACACGAATAGGATGGACTTCGGAACACGTGAAGCGCCTAGTCTCGACATCACCGCGCTGCTTGATGGCTCATATCGGTGACTGAGAGTCCGGTAACGCTCCCGCCCAGCACTGGAAGGAGCAAACATGGCCCGGCTTATCGACAAATCCCCGACACTGTACGAACGCCTCGCTGAGCAAAGGAGGCGACTTGAAGACGAAGCGGGTCAGGCTGAACCCGGCTCGGCGCGCAGCGAGCTTCTGGAGAAATTCGTCAGCTTGACGTCGCCGCACACGTCAACGAGTGGCTTTCATCCCCGGGCTTGCGCGCCCCGACATGAATAAACCGGCCGCTAGCAACAAAGAGAGGCCGCCTCAGTTGGCGGCTTCTTTCACTATGCAGGCTCCCCGTATTTGAGCCCCGGTGTCCTGGTTTAGGGTTTGCAGTGTCCTAATTCGATTTTTGGCGAACCCGAACCTTAAGGCGCCGCAGACTGTCGATCGGCCAAAGCCGATTACATTCGTCGCAAAGAAACTGCTTTTGGGGAGCCGCGGGCGGTGTCCACTCGCTGCCGCACAGAAAACACAGACGCTTGTCGCTCGCGCGTTGCTGCCGCCACGCCCAAATCACCCTGGCGATAACCGAAATACCCACTGCTCCAATGATCCACTGATCACCCGGTTTGAACCCCCGGTTCCAGATGCCAAATGCAAGGGCTGGAAACGCAAAGGCCGCAAAGACGTAGAGCCACAAAATCTTTCGCCGCTGATCCATCCGTTCCTTCCACTGGCCGCCTCGTTGGCGGCCTCTTTTCGTTCGTACTCGTCGTCATCATCGACCGGAAGGTCCATGGCCCGGGATCGCCGTATAGCGAGTGGCCTGTTTCGAAAGTGCGAATGGCTTATTTCGGCCAATACCGGGGGCGGGTACCGTCGGTAATTACGACAGCACTGGGCGCGGATGCCGGCCTGTTACCGGCCTCAGTGGCCGGTTTTAAAATCGCGCAGTGGCCTAACTCGAATTGTGTATACTTGGGAACTGACTCCCGTCCGACTGCGTATTAGGATCGGAAGTGCCCAACCATGCGGAGTAGGACCCGCAAGCACAGGGGAGATTGTCATGCAGCGTCGCCGGATTAAACAAATCGCGTCCCTTGAAGCCCGCCTTGCCGAAGAAGCGAAGCGCCTGCGCGAGAGAGCCAGGTTGCTTCCCCCAGGTGCCGAACGCGAGGACATCATGCGTAGGGCCCGGCAGGCCGAAACCGGTTCTCACATGACCGAGTGGCTGACATCCCCCGGACTTCGCCCGCCCGAATGAATTGCCATGCAGGACATCAAGGCGCACCTGGAGAAGCTGCGCGCCGATGCAGCCGAGTGCGCGTTGATCCGCGATCTGGCGACTGATCCGCATAAACGCGCGCTGTTCACGCGGCTGGCCGATCACCTGAGCACGCTTGCTGTCGAGGTCGAGACCGCGATCGCCGCCAAGCTCACAGGCGCAGAGTAAGGCCGCCTCATTTGGGCGGCCTCTTTCGGTACTGGGCCTGTTTCCGACCTCGGCGGCCTGGTTTGAATACAGCAGTGGCCTAATTTGGTTTTGAGTTTAGGGTTCACATGCTCACAACAAAACACTGGAGGCGACGCTCATGAAGTTTCTCTCGGCAAGGAGTTTCATCGCAGGTTCGGCAATCTGTATGGCTTTCGCGGCGTTGAATGGATCCGCTCTGGCGGAATCACTGGGATATCAGTGCCGCGCAGCCGTCCGCGCGGAAATGAAGGGGCCTGATTGCCGGATGGCGCTTCCCCCGAACTCTACCAGCCATTGTAATATCCCGAACAACGCCGACATCGAATTGATGGACAATAAAGTCAATGCGTGCGTCCAGCGGGGCGGACCGGGACGGCAAGCAAAAAATTGATCATGATCAGGTCTGGAGGCCGCCTCAGTTGGCGGCCTCTTTCATTTCAAGGTCCCTTGCCCATGTCTTGCTCGGTATCCCCAAACTCCATCGATAGCTGAGTGGGGCCCAAGCTGAATTTGGCAGTGGCCTAATTCGAAAACCGCCCTATTTGAAATCGATTGAGTAAAGGGCAGAGCGATGATCGATCGATCCAAACGGAATGCGGCGCCGATCTGCTCCTTTTGCGGAAAGCCCCCGGATCAGGTCAGCCAGCTCGTGGCTGGACCGCACGCCTTCATATGCGATGAGTGCATCGGCATCTGCATCACGTATCTTCCATTCCGATCAAAACTGAATGCGCTCGCTACGATGTTTTTGCCGTGGAAACGGCGGTTTCGAAGCATCAAATCCCGGTCCGTCGAGCCCTAGGCGGATATGGCCGACCGGGCGTGGGATAAACCAACGGCCTATGCCCTCCTGGACGCGGCCAGCCAATGGCGCATCCTGGCGACCCAGAAGGAACTCCTACAACGCGAGCCGGTCCGTCTCATTCGGGACCCGGAATGAGGCCCCTCGGCCGGCGGCCTCGCCCCAAAGTTATTTGACGGGCAGTCGCGGCATCCCGGCTCTCGTGCTATGCTGGGCGGCAGGCGGGAGTCCGGGATGGACATATCCCTTCTGGTTTTTTTATTGGTTGCCTCGTTGATGGGACCATTTGCCATTCCAGCGTTCTATGTGGCCGTGGCGGCGTCCGCCTTCAGAGAAATGATTGACGTCCCGAGACCCTGAAGAGTGACAAGATTTCGACTGAGCCTGGTTCGAGACTGCGCGTGAAAACAGGCAGACCATATTCGTTCAAGGAAAAGGCCAGGATCACCCTCGGCGCGATGGTGGCACTGGTCATTGTCGGGTGGATTTTCGTGATTGGAATTGCAACGACGTCGGTGAGATAGAGGCCGCGCAGCCGGTTCGGTTGCGACCGTGCGCCGCAACTTGCCTGCATCAATACTTGCCGACGGCTTCCGGACTGGAATTCCCGTATTTCGGGCTGATGGGGGCAATATGGATTGGCTGCTTTATGCAGTGTTGATGATTGCGTTGATCATTGTCGGCATGCGGCTGAGTGCCTGGCTGCTTTTCCGCAATCGCGGAAACAGGGATTGAGGCCACGTCAGCTGTCTTCGGCCGCCTCATGGCCGGCTGGAAGGACGCGCCTCACATTTGTCAGGCTTGCCGGCTTTGCCGCTCGAGAGAATCAGCAAGCCCTGTAAATCACCTCACAATTGCGGCGGCCCGCCCCTGTTAGAAGGATAGCGCGCTTATCCGAACCAGGAGGCCGTGAATGACTGTTCTCGTTGCCGCTCTTTCCCGCCATGTGACCAAACATTCAGGCCTGACCGAAGTCGCGATATTTTCGACATTGGGATTGCTGCTATCCGTCGTTGCAATTCACTACGGACTGGAATTGGGCTCGTAGGCCAGCCTGGATCACCACGCCACCGATCAGCGTCGCCATGCGGCCCTCAGGCCCAACGATCGCGATGGCCAGGAGAATGGCCAACAGAGCGCTGTCTTGCAAAAATGCGGGTTCCGCATTTGAACAATTCGGAACACGCTGCGCCCACGCGGGCGCCGCTCGCCGGATCAGCCGTCCCGGCAAGCGGCCGCGTACATTCCTGAACAACGGGATTCAAAGCCGCGCGATGCGGTGCTAAAATCCGCCCGCACGCAGGAAATTCGCATGATCTGGCTCTTGACCGGACTTCTGTCGGTAGCGTTGATCATCATGTCGTTGCGTATCGGTGCGTGGCTTCTTCTCAAATATGACACCGGCGGCCACAGGGACTGAGGCCGCATCGCTTTTGCATTCGCGGGATCAGGTCAGGGAACGACGGCGGATATGCCGTCGACGGCCAGTCTGCGCGTGGCTGACGCGCAGGCCGGGCGTCAGCGATTGCCGGAACTCCGTAGTTCTCCGGCCATGAACAGAGTTCCCAGCGTGGCGAACGCCGCGTACGGCTTTGGCTGGCCTCTCGCCGTCGAGCAAAAAGGCCGCCGGCGTGATGCCGGCGGCCCTTCCGGGGAAAAGCTTTTCGAGATTCCAAATGGTCACCCCCTGCCCCCGGATGCCCGTGAAGCCTCGCGCAGGCGCGCGGCTTTGTGGAGTCAAAACCGCGGTTTCGCAGAGCGGAACATTGCGGCCGTTGCGCGCGCGACACAGGCGGCGGTTCCATTGCGACGTGGAACCTGCGCGTTATGTGCAATTTTAAACTCAAGCGGCGGAACAGAATCGCTTGTTCCCGCGTGATGCATGTGCCGGGAGTTCACTGGGGTGCATCATCGTGTTGAGTAGGCCATATTTCGCGCGGCAGGCGGCGATGCTGCTCAAGTTCGCACAGCTCACGTCAAATCCGGCGCTTGCCGCCTCGCTGGTGGAACGCGCCGCCAACCTCAAGGCGCAGATCGATTCCGACAGGAGACCTGACGCAAGCGTGGCGGCGCCCGATGTCGAAGCCGAGACATGAGGCGCGTCGTTGCACGGCTGTCGTGAAGCCGTTCGAATTGGCTGGCATGCGCCCGTATTTCACCGGATTGCCACGGCGTTCCGTTGCGCCTCCACTTTGCGCATGCCGCAATATTACTTTCGCATCCGCAACGGCCGCTTCGCGGGCGCCTCCGACCAGGGCACCGAATGCGCCGATCATGGCGCGGCCTGGAAAGAGATGACCAATGCCTGCGCCGACATGGCCGGCGGCATCCTGCGCAAATTGACCGAAAATTCCGAATGGCAGCTCGAACTGCTGGACGAGACGAAGGAGCCGGTGTTCCGCATCCGCATCGTCGCGGAATCGCTGGAGTAGCTAACGCCGGCTCGTGACCGGCGAGATCCACCCGCTCGAACCCGCGGCGGCGGGCGCCTTGCCCGATTTGACGGATTTCGCCCTCGCCGCGTCAGGCGCGGCCGCGGCGGCCGCACGCAGCTCCTTGGCGGTGAGAAACTCGGCGCCGACCATCTCGCCGTTGCGCCAGACCAGCGAGCAGACCCGCAAGACTTCGCCGCTGGCGGTGAACGCAAGCCCGAACAGCTTCGGCACCGGCAGCGAGCCGACGTCCAGGCTCACGCCCCTCTCGGAGACCTCGATGATGGTGCATTCGATCCATGGGGCATCGGGCGCCGGAATCACAAATCCCGGCTTGTGCAGGTTGACCCGCACATGCTTGCGCGCGCCAAGGTCCTTGCGGTGTCTTGCCATCGCTACCCCCGGTAGCGACGATAGGGGGAAATACTTGAATACCCCTTAGCGGGAAAAGTTAATAATTCCGGCTGTCAGGAACCGAAAACGCGGCCGGGATGCGTTCCATCGGTATGTTGGCGCATGATCTCCGCGCAAACCGTTGCGTTTGTCGCGAGGGGAAACCGCTACACACCCTGCATCAAGTGCGGGGTGTGTGTAGCGGTTTTCCGAAGAGATCATGCCTGCTCAAGCGCGATGACGGGTATTGCACTCCAATTCTCAACGCTCATCGTGTCATTGCGAGCCAACCGGTCGGCGCAACGGGAGTCATATACTTGACTATCATTCCCCTGTGAGGGCTGACAATTCGCGGGCCGGATCAGGGCGCGGCTGAAGCCGCCACCCTTGGCGCGCGGATCGAACCGTCCATTCGAGCCACGCGCTTCGAAAGCGAAATGAAGGGCAACTCGATATATCGATAGGTCAGGAGCGAAAATCCGATAAGTGCGCCGCATCGCACGAAGAACTCGAGGGCTGCAGGAAACGCATGCGGAAAAAAATACTCCAGCACCAGCGGATGGAGCAGGTAAATTGAGTAGGACGCGCGGCCAATCGTTGCGAGCGGCTCGTAGTCCCCGGTCAGAGGCCGCGCCCACTGATGGAGGATCATTGGCGCCGTCAACAGGGCCGCCGCGCTGGTCTCGGCGTACCAGGTCCAATCGTACCCCTTGAAGGCGAGAGTGCTCAGCGTCAGGATTCCGATCAGGGGTAGCCAAAGCGCCGCTACCCGAACTCGAAAGATCACCTTCGCCGTGTCGCTGCCGTTTTCGATCAAGCAGGCACAGATCGCGCCGTACATCAGCTGATCCAGATACGTCACCGAAAAAGCGAACGGCCCGAGCACCGGCGTGCCGTGCCCGAACCCGAATTTAAAGTACCAGGACAGGCAGATGCCTGCGAGCGCCACCCATAGCGTTCTCTTGGTGCCGACCACCATCAGGACGAACGGATAGAACACGTAGAACCAAAACTCTGCCTGCAGCGTCCAGAGGATTGCGGGCGCGCCACCGACCCACTTGCCCGGTCCACCGGTGAATGTGAGGAGCCGGCCCAACGCCGCCGCGTATATTGCGACGTCTCCTGGAGCGAAAGCGGCGAGCAGCGCCAAGGTCAGAAAAATCTGGAACGCCATCATGGGCCAGACCCGCATGAAGCGTCGAAAGATGAACTTGGCGATATTCGCGATCGAGAGGCTGGGCAGCCGAAGAAGTATCCGGGTGATCAGAAAGCCGCTGAGGCAAAAGAAGATACTCACTCCGATCGAGCCGCCCAGGAGCAAGCCGGGATAGTGAACTGCAAATACCAGTGACGCGGCCAGCGCGCGGATGCAATCGTAGAAGTTGTCCCGATCTCCCATTCGATCTGCGATAGGCGACAACCCCAAGGGTTGTAAATGGACCAAATCGCCCATATCGGCCCGTCCGTTAAGCTAGATTATGGAATATTTTGCCTGTGCGCGGATGCTTTTGTCCCGCGTTCCCCGCGCGCACCATGCATCGCACCGAAATGTCAGCAACCGTTTTCGGAACGGCCGATGCACCGTCAGTTCTGGGTGCTGCCGGTTTTGGTCTTTGCCTTGGCCGCGGCTGGCGCCTTGGTGGTCGCCGTCTTGGGCGCGTCGCTGCGCACGCTGCCCCAAGGATCGTTGGAGACCTTGGCGTCCGGGATCTTGTGCAGGGAGTCCTTGTACTTCCTGTCGCGCTCCGCTTCCTCCTCGCGCTCTTCGGGCGTCTTGCTGGGCAAATCCGAAAACAGGTTGACATGGGGACCATCGGCGCCGGTGGGCGCTTGCGCGCGCGCCGGGACCGCCAATGCCACCAGTCCCATCAATGCGGCCATCGCCGCCACACCAACTATCCGCATGGAGTGCTCCCTGTCCTTTTCTTGCGGCGGCCGCGCGGGCCTCACAGGCGATCCGACCGGCACGATTTCGCCGGCGCCATCCAGTCTTCCCAGAACGGGCCGCATTTGCTGCAGCCGCTGAGCGAAAGTCCCAAGGCGATCAAGCCGATGATAACAGCCAACTGACGCAACATGGCCCATCAACTCCCCTACCCCCATCATACGGCCTCGCGCCGGGGCATTTCAAGCGGGCCGGAGGCAGGGTTCCTTTTGGAAAATGCGCCACTTAGAGTGCATGAACATTAATTCGCGGCAAGGAAACCTCATGCAGCAGCAGTCAGGCGACACTTTCGGCGGCATCGGCGAGGCGCGGCGCATTCTCGGCGATGTGTTCGCGGATTGGGTCAAGGATCTCAACCTGTCGATCGAGGGCATCGATTACGATCCGCCAGCAGATGGCCCGGCCGACTGGCAGCCCGGCGCGATCCTGCGCATGCCGTTTTCCGAGCGGCTGTGCCGCAATGGCGGCATGGTCTGCGGCCAGGCGCTGATGGCGTTCGCCGACACCGCGATGGTGATCGCCAATCTCGCCGCCAACCGCGGCTATCGGCCGATGACGACCGTCGACCAGACCACGCATTTCATGCGCGCGGTGATGTCCTCGGACGTGCTGGCGGATGCCCGCGTGGTCCGGCGCGGCCGCACCATGAGTTTCGGCCGCGTCACGCTGCTCTCGGCTGCCGACAACAAGCCGGTGGCGATGGTCTCGAGCGCGTTCGCGATGCTGTCGTGAGTTCAGCTGTGGCGGCGGATTGGTAAACGCAAGCTGAACGCCGGGTGGGGCAGCGGGACAATCGGATTCAGCCGTCCGTAATCGGCGCGCGCTACACCCCGTCGCACGAGTCGGATCGTGTCATGACAGAGAGACGCAGGTCGCCGCGGCGGAAAGTGCTGAAGGGTGCGCGCATCGCGTTCGCCAGCGAAGGCATTGCGTGCACGGTGCGCAATCTGTCCGAGACCGGCGCGGGCCTCGACGTCGCCAACGCGCTCAGCCTGCCGCCGTCCTTCATGCTGGTGATCGAGCGCGACGGATTCATTCGCCGCTGCCGTCCGGTGTGGTGCAACGACCGGCGGGTCGGCGTCGCCTTCGACTAGACGGCCACACTTGCGCGCTTACGCCGCCGCCAGCGCCACAGTGCAATCACGATCAACGTCAGCACAATCGCCGCCGCAATCGCGCCGCTTGCAAAACGCCCGCCGGGCCGGTCGATGGTGCGCGACCACAACGACGGCGACTCGTCCGCACGCGCGAGCCGGAACGCCACCACGCTGTCGCCGATCGAGGTGCCTGCCTCGGAGTGACCGCCGGCGGCGATTACAACATATTGCTCGCCCCTCCAGAGATAGGTCATGGGATTGGCAACGCCGGGCACCGGCAAGCGGCCCTGCCACAGCTCCGCGCCTGATTTAGCGTCGTAAGCGCGCAAGTAGGCGTCCATCGCGCCGGTAAACACCAGGCCGCCCGCGGTGATCGCGACGCCATTGACCAGCGGCGTACCCCAATTGAAAGCGAGCCCGAGCGGCGCGCGGTCTTCGGTGGTGCCGACGCTCGATCGCCAGAGGATCTTGCCGGCCTTCAGGTCGACCGCGACCATCGCGCCCCAGGGCGGCTTATTGCAGAGCAGGCCGAGTTTCGAGATCGCCACAACGCGCGTCATCGCAAATGGCGCGCCGCGCTGCCGGCCGAAATCGTGCCCGGGCGGCGGCGTATAACCCTCCACCTCGGCCTGCGGCATCAGCTTGACGATATGGATGGCGTAGCTGGTGTTGGCATAGAGGATCTGGTGGACGGGATCGAACGCCGCGCCGCCCCAGTTCACGCCGCCGCCGGTCATCGGAAAGATCAGTGTGCCCTGCGTGGAGGGCGGGGTGTAGAGCCCGTCATTGCGCAAGCCGGCGAGCATAGCCTTGCAGGATGGACTGCCGATCACGGGCAGAAAGTTGAAGATGTCGTCGGACGAGAATTGCTGCGGCATCAGCGCCGGCACGTGAGTTGGAAACGGCTGGGTCGGCGACAACTTCTCGCCGTCGGCGCCGCCTTGCGGCACGGGATGCTCCTCGACCGGCCACACCGGCTTGCCGGTGTCGCGGTCGAGCACGAACACAAAACCCTGCTTGGTCGGCTGGATCACCACGTCGCGCATGCCATCGCCGGTGTCGATGCGCGCCAGCGTCGGCTGTGCCGGCAGGTCGTAGTCCCAGACGTCGTGATGCACGGTCTGGAACGACCAGGCGAGCTCGCCGGTCTCGCTTCTGAGCGCAACGACGGAATTGGCGTGCTCATTGTTGCCGGGCCGCTTGCCGCCCCAGAAATCCGGGCTCGGCGATGTCGTCGGCAGGAACAGCAGACCGCGCTCCTCGTCGGCCGACATCGGCGCCCAGACATTGGCGTGGCCGGCGTCGATGCCGTCATGAACCAGCGGATCGAAGCTCCAGCGCGGCTTGCCGCTCCGCGCATCGAAGGCGCGCACCGTGCCGAGCGGCGCCTCGACGCGGACATTGTCCGCGATCGACGAGCCGACCACGACGACGCCGCGGGTGACTGTCGGCGCCGAGGTGAGCTGGAATTCGCCGGGCCACAGCAGGTCCTTGCCGATATCGATCTTCACTTCGCCGTTATTGCCGAAATCGGCGCAGGGCGTGCCGGTCTTCGCATCGAGCGCGATCAGGCGGGCATCGTTCGTGCCCATGAAGATGCGGCTGCGGCAGGCCGCGCCCTCGGCGGTGTGATCGTCAACCCAATGCGCGACGCCGCGGCAGTTGAAGCGGTTGGCGGGGCGTTGGGCGTTGGAGATCTTCGGGTCGAAGCGCCATTTCTGCGCGCCCGTGCCGGGATCGAGCGCGATCACCTCGTTGAACGGCGAACACAGGATCAAACTGTCCTCGACGAACAGCGGCGTCGCCTCGAACTTGGTGCGCTTCATCGCTTCCGGCGGGCGGTTTGCGAGATCGCCGGTGCGGTACTGCCAGGCGCGAACGAGACGATCGACATTGGCCGGCGTGATCTGGTCGAGCTTCGAGAATCGCGTGCCGCCGGCATCGCCACCCCAATAATCCCAGCCGAGCGCAGGCGTCGCCGCGAACGCGTACGAGGATCAGCAAACCGGCGAGGCGTCGCATGCGGATGATCCGTTCGGGCCCTCTCGACTGCCAGATCTATTTCGGCTTGTTGTCTCGCCGGCCGCGCACCGCTCCAGGGATCGTATTTTTCCTTGGGCTCGGGAATGCGCTTGAGCGCATCTTGATAGGCCTTGTCGTCGACCTTCGGCTTCTTCTCTTCGGTCTTCTTGTTATCGTCGCCACGCGGCCGCTTGCCGCCCATCTGGGCGTAAGCGGGCGTCGCCGCCAAGGCCAGTGCCATCACCCCTACCGTCAAGGTTTTCATTAGTTAACACTCTCCGCGTCGCCCAGCAGGAACTTACTGCGCAACACGACAATGGCAAAGGGAGCGTTGCGCAAGACGGGTCAGCGATCAGCAATTGTTGATCGATCTGTCGCGCTTTTTCCGTCGCGGCGCGATACCATCAGGGGATGTGGCGGGGGATCCATTCATATCTCAGCGCTTTCAGGCGCGGCGCTGATGCTGGCGGCATGCGGCTTCGCAGATGTCCGCTCGCCGGTGCCCGAGTTCATGCGGGTCAAGGGGACCGAACCGCCTCCGCCCGAGGCGCCGCCCGACGTCAAACGCCTGGTGCGCGACAAGACGGATTTCGTGTTCGTCGACAGCATGAAGCCTCATCAGGTCCGGGTCGCCCTGCCGCACCGTGAGGTCCGGGGGCCGGGCTGGACGGCTTGCGTCCGCGCCGAGGTCGTGTCCGCCAACGGCAAGCCGATCGGGACACAGACCTTCCGCATCTCGATTGTCGGCGGCGACATCGTCGACCGCAGGCGCGCCGAGGACGAGGACAATTGCGACAGCGAGAACTATGAGCCGATCTGATATGGTGAATGACGCGGTTAACATTACCACTCGAATTGCGCCGCCCGAACCAACCGTATCTTCCAAACTTTCCGCTAGGTTTGCCCCTAAAACGGGGAAACAGGGACGTGGTCGATATCGTGGATTTGGCAGTGGTCCGTCGCGCATCGAAGGATGCCGCGGCAGCGCGCGTCCGCGCCACCTCGGCGCGCCCGCAAGCGCTGACGCCGCTCACCGACATCGATATCGATGCATGGCGTGCGCTTGCCGCGCGCGCCGCCGAGCCGAATGGATATTATCTGCCGGACTGGGAATTGGCCGTGAATGCGAGCGTGCCCGGACGCACCGGCGCCTCGGCGCTTGCGGCGTGGCACGATGAGCGGCTGGTCGGCCTGTTGCCCGTTGTCTCGATGCGGCAGGCTTACAAAATCCCCCTGCCCGCGCTGGTCAGCGCGCATCCCTATGGCACGCTGTGCTCGCCGCCGCTCGATCACGGCATGGCGGTCGATGCCGCAGCGACCCTGATGCAGGCGGCGCGGCAGTCCGGCGCCCGCGCGCTGGTGCTGCGCGAGGTCACCCTCGACGGCGCCGCGATGAAGGCGTTCAACACCGTGCTGCGCGGCGAAGGTTTGCGGCGGCGCGTGCTGCAATGGCATCTGCGCGCCTCGCTGGATGCGACCGTGATGCCGAGCGAATTGCTGCGCGATGCGCTCGGGCGGCAGAAAGCTGAAGGAACTGCGCCGACAACGCCACCGGCTGGCCGAACATGGCGCGGTCACGTTTGAGGTGGCGCGCTCGCGCGAAGAGGTCGCAGCCGCGCTCGAAACCTTCCTGAAGCTGGAAGCAAGCGGATGGAAGGGCGCGCGCGGCACCGCGCTTGTGCCAGGTCGAGGGCGACGCGACGTTTATCCGTCGCGCCACGGCAGCACTCGCGGGGACCGGCAATTGCGAGATCGTGACGCTTCGCGCTGGCGAGACGCCGGTCGCGTCCGGCATCGTGCTGCGGCATCAGAGCCGAGCCTTCTTCTTCAAGCTCGGCGTCGACGAGCGCTTTGCGAAATATTCACCGGGCGTGCAGCTCACGCTGGATCTGACGCGGCATCTCTGCGCCGATCCGGCCATCACGTCGGCCGATTCCACCGCAAGCGCGGATCATCCCATGATCAATCCGATCTGGCGTGGCCGCTTTGCGATCGGCGACGTGCTGATCCCGCTGGCGACGCACGATCCGGTCGTGCCTGTGATCCATGCGATGCTGGTCACGCGCAATCTCGCGCGCGACGCCGCGCGCAACGCGCTTCACTTCATCCGGAAGCGGATAGTCTCGCTGAAAGTTACTTCAGCGGTGAATGCGGCGCCGGCAGCATCACGGTGGAATGCATCTCGTCGATGAACGCCGGGCCTTTGCCCAAAAATTCCTTCCATACGGGATCGTTCAGCGAGGCGCCGCGGGCTTCGGCACGCGCATTCAGGCTCGGATAAGCCCAGATGTGACAGACTTCGTTCGGTTGACCGGCCTCGGTCTGCCAGAGACCGACGATCTTTGAATATTTCTCGCGTGCCGGCAGCGCCGCGGTGAACAGGTCGAGCCATTGCTTCGCCGCCCCGGCGGGCTTGGCGCGATAGTTGCTCAGCTCATAGACGTTGCCGCTCGATGCCGGCGCGACCGGCGGCTTGATGGCGTTGAGCAGGCGGATGTCCTGGCGCACCAGGTTCGGACGGATCAGCGGCAGATAATCGCTGCCCCAGCGCGGGTTCTTGGCGAGTTCGGCGCGCAGCTTGGTGCGCTCGGCGTAATCGTTGTAGCTCCACATATGCAGGACCTGGTTGAGCGGCCCGATCTCGGTGAACCAGTAGCCTTCGAGCTTGCCGAAATTGTCGCCGCGGATGTCGCGCGACACCGTGCTCGCGGCCTTGACCACGTCGCCGAGCGTGCCGGCTTTCAGCGTGTAGGTGCGGAGTTCGTAGAGCATGTTTCCCCCTGTTGGTTTTTGATTGACCTTGGAATTTTGAACGATCGATGAGTGCTAGGAAAGACACCCCTCGATCGCTTCGAGAAGATTGGCCATCAATTCTTCGATGGTGTCACCTTGTGTCGCGCAGCCGGGAATGGCAGGGACTTCGGCCCAAAAGCCGCCCTC
The DNA here is from genome assembly GCA_963732085.1 of uncultured Alphaproteobacteria bacterium. Taxonomy (GTDB): domain Bacteria; phylum Pseudomonadota; class Alphaproteobacteria; order Rhizobiales; family Xanthobacteraceae; genus Bradyrhizobium. The sequence continues at coordinate 231,436 of CAVSYJ010000011.1, forward strand.
CTCTGCCTCGTGCACGACAATCTTGATCTTCATCAGAAATCTCCACGACAGATAGTCGCGCGACCGTTCGCTAAATTCAAGTATGGACTGGCGTCACTCCGCCGCTTGCGCGTTCACCTCGGCCGAGACCTGGCGTATGGCGCGTGCAAGCAAATCGGCGGGCTGTGCGCCCGAGACCGCATATTTCTGCGCGAACACGAAGGTCGGCACGCCCGAAATGCCCTTGTCGGAGGCTTCCTGCGCCTGGCCCGAGATCAGCTCGACGTCCTCGTCGCTGGCAAGGCGCTTGCGCACGTCGTCGGCATCGAGCCCGACATCGGCCGCAGCCTGCGCCAGCGTGTTGACGTCGGTCAGATCGCCGCCGTCGCGGAAATACAATTCCATCAGCCGCTGCTTCATCTCGGCGGCCTTGCCGATCGCTTCCGCCCAATGGATCAGCCGATGGCAATCGATGGTGTTGGGCTGACGCTTCACCATCTCCGGATGATAGGACAGCCCCTCCTCGCCCGCGGCGTCGACGACGCGGCCGGCGATGCCCTTGTAGGCCTCGGGCGAGCCGAATTTCGCGGTCAGATATTCGTCGCGGCTGATGCCCTCGCGCGGCACCCAGTTATTGAGGAAGAACGGCCGCCAGTGCACCTCGACCGGCACGTCCGAAGCTAGCGCCAGCGCGTCCTCGATCCGCTTCTTGCCGATATAGCACCAGGGGCAGACGACGTCGGAGACGATGTCGATCTTCAGCGGCTTCAAGGTGCTCATGGGCATCCTCCGGACATGGAACCCGGAAAGTAAACCCAATACGCCCCGAGACAAGGCGCTATTTCATATGGGCTGCCATCTCCTGCAACCGCCGCGCGGTCAGATCGTCGGCCGGAAAGAATGTCTCCAGCGCCAGCTCCGACAGCGTGATGTCGACGGGCGTGCCGAACACCATGGTGGTCGAGATGAAGCTCAGCACCTCGCCCTCGTGACGCAGCTTGAAGGGAATCGCGACATTGTCCGGCGATAGCGGGCCGGAGCGCGCCGGGATCGGATAGCTCTTCAGATCCTGATAGAGCTTCAGCAATTCCGGATCGGCGGTGGCCTCGCACTGGCGATGCAGCCGCTCCAGGAGATGCCCGGCCCATTCGGCAAGATTGACGGTGCGCGGCGCCAGCCCCTCCGGATGAAACGCCAACCGCAATATGTTGAAAGGCTGCCCGAGCAACCGCTCCGGAACGCCGTCGAGCAGCGGCGCCACCATTCGGTTGGCCGACACCAGATTCCAGTGCCGGTCATAGGCCAGCGCCGGATTGGGCTCATGCGCCTTCAAGACGAGGTCGATCGCCTGCCGCGCCGATTTCAGCGCGGGGTCGTCGAGCGGCCGTTGCGGGAAGGCCGGCGCGAAACCGGCCGCGATCAAGAGCACATTTCGTTCGCGCAGGGGCACGGCAAGTCTCTCCGCCAACTTCAAAACCATCTCGCGCGACGGCGCCGCGCGCCCGGTTTCGACAAAGCTCAGATGGCGCGCCGAGATTTCGGCGTCGCCGGCGAGATCGAGCTGGCTCAGATGGCGGCGCTGCCGCCATTCGCGCAAATGGTCGCCGATGTGAACGGGTCGTGCCCGCTCGGTCTTGGTCGATGCATGTATGTTCATGATGCAAAACCTAGCACGCGAATTTCGCGCCTTCCATTACGTCGGAGGTAATCGAATTGCGCTTTCGCCGCGGCCATCTTCCACGCCACAGGAGATGACCCATGAGCGCCTTCGTTCGCTACCTGCCCGCCGCCGCCGAGTTGCTGCCGTGGATGCTCAACCTCGCAACCTGGCTCGTGGCGCGCAGCCTCAACATGCCCGAACCGCTGGTGCACGCCACCGGCCTGTTCGTGTTCGTGCGGGTGCAGGCCTTCGAGAACAGCTTCCTCAAAGCACTGTGTCCGAAGCGTCTCAAGCGCCGTCTCCTCGTACTGTGCCGTCAGGCACGGTGATCCCCAAACCCCAAAAAGGAGAACTGACATGATCGAATCCTCCCCGTTGCTGCGCCGCGCGCTGCTGGCGGATGCCGTCTTCAGCGGCGTCTCGGCCGTCGTGATGACGCTGGATGCAGGCGCGCTCGCGCCCTTTCTCAACCTGCCGGAGGCGCTGCTGCGCGAGACCGGCCTGTTCCTGGTCGCCTACACCGCGCTGGTCGGCTGGCTGTGGTCGCGGCCGTCGGTCCCGAAGTCCTGATAATGATCGTCGTCGCCGGCAATGCGGCGTGGACGCTCGCCAGCATCGCGCTGCTGTTCTCGGGTGCGGTAGCGCCGAACCTGCTCGGCGAGATCGTTGTCGTAGCACAGGCGATCGCAACCGGCGTGCTCGCCGAGCTGCAATATATCGGATTGCGCAGGAGTGTCTCGGCACTGGCGGTATAGTTGCTGCCGGCAAAGCCGTCGCGGAATTCGTTTCGCGGCGGCTTATGCCGCGATCTGGTCCAGCGTCGGCGGCATTTCCGGCCGTGGCACGGCCATTTCGGCAGCGGCCTTCAGCTTCGCTTTTTCACGCTTCGCCCTGGCGCGTTCGAGCTTGCGCTGTTCCTTTTCCCGCGCCTTCCTTTTCTCTTTGGCGCGCTTCTCCGCCTTGCGCCGCGCCTTCTTCTCGGCCTTCGCCTTCAGGCGAAGCCGTTCCGCCCGCGCCTCGGCCCTCTTCTTCTTGCGCTTCTTCTCGCAGGCGTCGCACTTGCAGCCGATCGGCTTCAAATAGGCCTTGAAGTAATCGGTGCCGTAATCGTAGTTGATCTCCTCGCCCGGCTGGATGGTCTTGATGGCGCGGATATAGACCTTGCGCTTGCGTGGGCGAACGTCGGATTCCGCGTTCGGCTTGCAGCCGTGATTGATGTAGCGGGCGATGTTCTTGCGCACCGAACCGTCGATGGTCCAGCGCTTGCCGAGCTCGAACAGGTACTTGTTCTCGATATCGTCTTCTTTCTTCTTGGCATCCAGCAGCGGCCCGAAATAGCGGATGATCCGGGTGCCCTTCTTGATCCGTCTGGTGGCGAAGAGGCCGAGCCCGGTGCGGGAACGGCCGACGCGATAGGGTTTTTTCAGGGAAATCGAGGGCATGACCGATTGAAGAACTGACGCACTGGCAAGGCGAGTGAATGGCGAAGCCGCCCTTCTAGTACAATTCCGCGGGAATGTCAGGTGCTGTCGGCGGACTCCATGAACCTTCCCCAGCCAAGATGCGTCTGACACGCATGCGCGTCACATTTGCCATCGCCTTCCTTGCGGCGCTGATGGCCGCTTCATGGGCAAAAGCCCAAACCATCAGCAGCGAATACAGTTCCACGGCGCCCAAGGACTGCCGCATGATCGGCAAGCCGAGCGAGTTCGACGGCAGCACCACGCGGCTCTGCCCGGGCAAGGGCGGCCTCTCGGTGCTGATCAGTGAGGACGATTTGCGCGAGACGGTCTCGGTCGGCAAAAGCCTGATAGCCGCGGCCAGTGAGCCTGCGGCGCAAGCGTGGTTCGAACCATTCAGCTCGACCCTGACGACCGTCAAGTGGCGGATGGCCGCTGGCAAGCCGTACGCGATCATCCAGCGGTGGCTGATCGCCGACAATGCCGACCGCGACGCCAAGGACCGGCCGCGCGACAAGGCGATGTTGGCGGTGACCCGCCTGCCGCCGGGCGAGGTGTGCCATGTCGCCTATGTCGACGTCGCGGCCAATCCCAATGCGAACGCGTTGGCGCGCAGGGCCGCCGATGAGCTGGCGCGCGATTTCAAATGCGGCAAGGACGAGGTGCAGATTGCCGGCGCGAGCGGCCGCGCGGTGGAGCTGGCGAAGCGTTAGCGCATGGCTGTCCAAAGCTTAGGAGCCGGGCGGTTTCGCCATCGCGACCTTGAGCATGGCATCGAGCAGCGTGCTGGTGTCGGTGCCCTCGGGCAGCCGGTGCAGGATATCGCTGAGCCTGCCGTCGAGCAGCAGCATGGTGAAGCCGTGCACCAACGACCAGGCCCGCGCGATCGCGGCCGCCTGCTCCAGGGTCAGCGCTTGCTCCTTGATCGGCTCGTGGCGACTGGCGGCGATGGCGTGCGCAAGTCCTGCAAAGGAGGCTTCGGCCGCTTCATGCAGCGAGGGCCGCGAATAGTCGAGGCGCTCGGTGCGGAACATCAGCCCGTACATGCCGGGATGAGCCTGCGCATAGCCGACATAGGCGTGGGCGCGGGCGAGCCCCCGCGCCGGAAACGGCGTGTCCGGTGCGCAGGATCCCGCCATGGCCTGGTTGAATTGCCGGAAGCCGATCGCGGCAAGCTCGCTGACGAGGCCGGTAAGGTCGCCGAAATGATGGGTCGGCGCGGCATGCGAAACCCCCGCCTCGCGCGCCACCGCACGCAAGGTCAGCCCCGCGAGGCCGTCGCGCTCCAGCACCCGTTCGGCGGCCTGCAGCAACGCGTCACGCAGCGCGCCGTGATGATAGGGCGTATCTTCGGCCGCTGCCGCGCGCGGCTTCCGCGCCGCCGCGCGGCGCGGCTGGCGGCGCTTCGCGGCCGGGTTCGGGGCGTGCTTCGCGTGGCGCGCTTCTCGGGTTTTCGCATCAAGGCGTTATAGGGCGCGATTTTGACACTGTAAAGATTTTGCTTGACCCGACGCTGCGCCAGGGCCTAATGCTATCTTTACGATGTAAAGATAAGGGAGGAATCGCCGTGCAGCAGGAAACCGTCAAGAGGCCCGCCCCGCCCAACCTCGCGCCGATCCCGTTCGAGTGCGATGCACCGTTTCTCAAGATGACGGGCGAACTGCCGCGCGAATTGAACGGCACGCTCTATCGCAACGGCCCCAATCCGCAATTCGAGTCGCCCGGCGCGCACTGGTTTGTCGGCGACGGCATGCTGCACGCCTTCCATCTCGAGAATGGCCGCGCCTCCTATCGCAATCGCTGGGTCCGCACCCCCAAATGGCAGGCCGAACACGACGCCGGCCGCGCGCTGTTCGGCGGCTTCGGCCAGAAACTGCCGGGCGCGCCGGCTGACGCGATCGACGGCGGCGTCGCCAACACCAACATCGTCTCCCACGGCGGCCGCCTGCTCGCGCTGGAAGAAGGCCATCTGCCGACCGAGATCGAGCCGGGCACGCTCGCCACGCGCGGCTATTGCAATTATGGCGGGGGCATCAGCGGTCCCTTCACCGCGCATCCGAAGATCGACCCGGTCACCGGCGAGATGGTGTTCTTCGGCTACAACGCTTCAGGCCCGTTCACGCCTACCCTCTCCTTCGGCACCGTGAATGCCGGCGGCCAGGTGACGCGCTTCGATCGTTTCGAGGCGCCCTATGCCAGCATGGTGCACGACTTCATCGTGACCGAGAACCATCTGCTGTTTCCGGTGCTGCCGATCACGGGCAGCATGACGCGCGCGATGGCGGCAAGCCGGCCTACGCCTGGGAGCCGGAGAAAGGCGCCTTCGTCGGCGTGATGAAGCGCAGCGGCTCGGCCAAAGACATCGTCTGGTTCCGCGGCGAGAGCTGTTACGTCTTCCACATCATGAACGCCTGGGAGGACGGCAGCCGCATCATCGCCGATGTCATGCAGTTCGAGGAGGCGCCGCTGTTTCCGCATCCCGACGGCCGGCCGACGGATCCGAACAAGTCACGGGCGCGATACTGCCGCTGGACCTTCGATCTCGCCGGGAATACCGACCGCTTCAGCCAGGTCTATCTCGACGACCTCACCGGCGAGTTTCCGCGCGTCGACGATCGCCGCGCCGGGCTCAAGAGCGCGCACGGCTGGTACGCCTGCGCCAATCCCGACGTGCGGTTCATCGGCGGGCTCTCCGGCATCGCGCATGTCGATGGCAACGGCAAGCGGCTCGGCAAATATCATCTGCCCGCGGGCGACACGATTTCAGAGCCGGTATTCGTCGCGCGCGGCCAAGGAAGCGGCCGAAGGCGATGGCTGGCTGCTCGCGGTGGTGTGGCGGGCGCGGACCAACACCAGCGATCTCGCGGTGTTCGATGCGACCGACGTCGAGGCGGGGCCGGCGGCGCTGGTGCATCTCGGCCACCGCGTGCCGGATGGATTCCACGGCAATTGGGTGGGGGCGGGTTGAGTACTACTCGTCGTCATGCCCGGCCATGTGCCGGGCATCCACGTTCTTCCGCGGCAACAAAGACGTGGATGGCCGGGTCAAGCCCGGCATGACGAGTTTGGAGATGGCAAGTTGTAAACATTGCCGGTTTTGGTTTTCACTCCGATCAACTAATGTTGACACTGTAAAGATTTTCCTTGACCCAGCCTTTCGCAACCGCTATTGATCTTGACACTGTAAAGATTGGCCTTGAGAGGCCTGTAATGACCCTTTTCCTGATCCTGGCGCCCTATGGCGTCTATGCCTTCCTGATGCTGGTGAGCTCGGCCACTGTGAGCCTGGTGACCGCCGGCGCCGTCTGCCTCGCCACCATCGCATTCGACAAAGCGCGGGGCCGTTCGCTGAAGATTCTCCCCGCAGGCACCGCGATCCTGTTTGCCGGCATCGTCGCATATCTGCACCTGATCGACCCCGCGCTGAGCGATAAGGCGGTCAAGGTCGCCGTCGACGGCGGCATCCTCGCGATCTCGGTCGGCTCGATGCTCGCTCGCTATCCCTTCACGCTGCAATATGCGCTGGAACGGGTCCATCCGGAGATCGCGGCGATGCCGGGCTTCCTGCGCTCGAACTACATCATCACCAGCGTGTGGACCGCATCCGCGCTGCTGATGCTGCTCGCCAACGCCGCGATCCTTTACGTACCGGGCCTGCCGATCTGGCTCGGGCTTGCGGTCGCCTTTGCCGCGCGCAACAGCGCGGTGTATTTCACCCGCTGGTACCCCGCTCGTATCCGGCAGAAGTACGGCGCGCCGCCGCCCAACGCCCTGCCCCATCCGCATTGATTGCAACCGAGGACCGACGATGAAAGACGTGTTCGCAAAGCTCGCCACCGATTTCTTCTCGACCATCGTCTTTCTCGTGGTCTATCTCGCGACCGACAACATCGTGCTGGCGACATCCGTCGCGATCGCCGGCGCGATCGGCCAAGTCATCTATTCACGTGTCAAAGGCCATGAGCTCGGCTTCATGACCTGGGCGAGCCTCGGGCTCGTCATCGTGCTCGGCAGCGCCACCATCCTCACCAACGATCCCCGCTTCGTGCTGGCGAAGCCGGCCATCGGGCATTTCGCCATCGGCGCGATCATGCTCAAGCGCGGCTGGATGCTGCGCTACATGCCGCCGATCGTCGCCGAGACGATTCCCGAATACGTCACCTTCGCGGGCTTCGCCTGGGCCGCGCTGATGTTCGCGCTTGGGCTCGGCACGGTCGCCATCGCCATGACCGGCGACATCAAGCTGTGGACGATCTACGTCTCCGTCGTGCTGCTCAGCGCCAAGCTCGCGGCCTTTGCGATCCAGTATGTGGCCTTCCGCGTGCTGGTGACCGGCCGTATCCGCGCGGCCCGCGCTGCGGCTGCGGCGAGTACCTGAGACGCTTTCACGCAAGACAAGGGGTTGGGTTTCGCGCGCGAGATGGGCTATACCGCGCGCGAGCCTTTTTGAATCGCGCAGGGAGGGACAGAATGGCCGCGGACGGAAACTGGAATCTCGTGATGAGTACGCCGATGGGCGAGCGCAATGCGACGCTGAACCTGAAGAGCTCGGGCGGCACGTTGACGGGCTCGCTGGGCCAGGACGGCAATTCGACCGAGATTTTCGAAGGCACCGTGACCGGCGACGACGTCGCCTGGAAGGTCTCCATCACCAATCCGATGCCGCTGACACTGGCCTACACGGGCAAGGTCGCGGGCGACGCCATGTCCGGCGAGATGGGCATCGGCATGATGGGCAGCTTCCCGTTCACGGGGAAAAGGGCGTAGCGTTCGTCGCGAGCGACGCTCTCTCATTACCCTCTCCCCTTGTGGGAGAGGGTGGCGAAATCGAGCGAAGCGAGATTGAGCCGGGTGAGGGGTTAGCACGGCAAAGAACCCCTCACCCGGTTTCTCGCTAACGCTCGAAACCACCCTCTCCCATAAGGGGTAGAGGGTGAAGCGGAGTCCGCTGCACCATTTCTTTCACCTCGGCCGGCTCGGCACGATCCCGATCGGGTTGAACGTATAGACCGCCTCGCCATGCTGATTGTAGGCGGTCCATTTGACGCGCACGACGCCCTGCGGCTTCGATTTCGAAGGCACCAGCTCGACCACCTCGCCTTCGAGATGGAAGCGTGTCGCCGGGCCGCACCGGCTTCATCCAGCGCAGATCGTCGACCCCTGCGCCAAACATCGGATGCCTCCCGAACGCCTTGCAGCTTATCGCGAGCCGCATCGCGATCGCCGCGGTGTGCCAGCCCGACGCGGCAAGTCCGTTGAGAATGGTGTCCTTGGCCGCCTCCTCATCGGTGTGAAACGGCTGCGGATCGAATTCGGATGCGAAGCGGATGATGTCGTCCTTCGACACCGTGACGCCATCGCTCTTGAAGCGCATGCCGACCTTCAGGTCGTCGAACCACTCGACCATGCTGTGCTCAATTCCGGATTATGAAGAACAGGCGGCGACTAGCCCAGGTTCAACTCCTTGAAGAAGTCGTTGCCCTTGTCGTCGATGATGATGAAGGCCGGGAAATCGACGACTTCGATGCGCCAGATCGCCTCCATGCCGAGCTCGGGATATTCGACGACTTCCACCTTCTTGATGCAGTGTTCGGCGAGATTGGCCGCCGCCCCGCCGATCGAGCCGAGATAGAAGCCGCCGTGTTTCTTGCAGGCCTCGCGCACCGCGGGCGCGCGGTTGCCCTTGGCCAGCATCACCATCGAGCCGCCGGCCGCCTGGAACTGGTCGACGAAGGAGTCCATGCGCCCCGCCGTGGTCGGGCCGAACGCGCCCGAAGCGTAGCCTTCCGGCGTCTTCGCCGGGCCTGCGTAATAGATCGGATGGTTCTTGAAATAATCCGGCAGCGGCTCGCCCTTTTCCAGCCGCTCACGCAGCTTGCCATGTGCGGAGTCGCGCGCGACGATCATGGTGCCGGTCAGCGACAGCCGCGTCTTGATCGGATGCTTCGATAGCGTCGCCAAAATATCCTTCATCGGCTGGTCGAGATTGATCTTCACCATCTCACCACCGAGCGCCTGCTCGACCTGCGGCAGATATTGCGCGGGATTGTGCTCGAGCTCCTCGATATAGACGCCGTCTTTGGTGATCTTGCCGAGCACCTGGCGGTCGGCGGAGCAGGACACGCCGAGCCCGATCGGGAGCGACGCGCCGTGGCGCGGCATGCGGATCACGCGCACGTCGTGGCAGAAATATTTGCCGCCGAACTGCGCGCCGACGCCGAGCGACTGCGTCATCTTGTGGATTTCCTGCTCCATCTCGACGTCGCGGAACGCGTTGCCGTCGGCGGAGCCGTGGGTCGGCAGCGCGTCGAGATAGCGCGCCGACGCCAGCTTCACCGTCTTCATGCAGAGCTCGGCGGAGGTGCCGCCGATCACGATCGCCAGATGGTAGGGCGGGCACGCCGCGGTGCCGAGCGTGAGCACCTTCTCCTTCAGGAACGCCAGCAGGCGATCTTTCGTCAGCACCGACGGCGTCGCCTGGAACAGGAAGCTCTTGTTGGCGGACCCGCCGCCCTTGGCCATGAACATGAACTTGTAGGCCGAAATCTACCTCTGAAGAGCCGCCCTCGGCATAGATCTCGCACTGCGCCGGCATGTTGTTGGCGGTGTTCTTCTCCTCATACATCGAGAGCGGCGCCACCTGCGAGTAGCGCAGGTTGCGGCGCAGATACGCATCGCGCGCGCCTTCGGAGAGCGCAGCCTCGTCCTCACCGTCGGTGATGACGTTGCAGCCCTTCTTGCCCATGATGATGCAGGTGCCGGTGTCCTGGCACATCGGCAGCACGCCGCCGGCCGCGATGTTGGCGTTCTTCAGAAAATCGAGCGCGACGAACTTGTCGTTCGGGCTCGCCTCCTTGTCGTCGAGGATGTTGCGGAGCTGCTTCAGATGCCCCGGACGGAGATAATGGTTGATGTCGCCGAAGGCGGCCTCGGAGAGCGCCCGCATCGCTTCGCGCGACACCACCAGCATGTCCTTGCCCAGCACCTTCTCGACCCGAACGCCCTCGCTGGTGATCTTCTTGTAGGGCGTGGTGTCCGCGCCCAACGGAAACAGCGGCGTATGCTTGTAGGGCGGAACAGGCTTTTGCTGGTCGGGAAAGGCAGAGGGGGCGTTCATGGCGTAACTCGTGAATGGTGAGGCCGAAATCTCGGTCAGGAGGAGACGGCGATAGAGCCGTTCTAAGCACTTTTGCTCGAAAAGGAAAATTCAAGATGCGATGGACAGAATCGCCCGGCGGCCATTTCCCGGCTCGGCAGTCGACCCTTGCACTCTCCGCGCCCTTTGGCTTCAATAGCCGCAAAGGGGCTTCAATCATGACATCACGACCGTTTCGCCGCTCGATCCTGCTTGCAGCAATCCTCACGCTGTTCGCTGCCCTCGCCGCCGCGCCGGCGCGCGCGGACAGCTGCGACGACATAGCCAAGCAATTGTCGGAGGCCATCGACGGGCTCAAGGTCAACTTCAAAGCCGCCAACATCATCTACCTGACGCATCCGGCGGCGACCGAGTTCTCGCTGGGCTGCCGGGGCAAGGAATATTCGAACGAGCTCTATGCCAAGGGCGACCGCAAGCTCAAGCCGGAGTTTCTCACCCTGGTCGGTTCGGCCGCGGCCGTGATTTTCACGCTGCCCAAGGACGACACCCTGACCGGCACCTCGCGCTGCCTGAAGCGGATGGGGGTACTACGCGGCAACAAGATCACGCTGCGCTACAAGCGGCTGGACATGGAATGCGATCGCACCAGGACCGAGGCTTCCATCGTGGTGCGGCGCGGGCTGGATCAATAGAAGCGGCCGTGCGCCGGGTTGAGCCACGCGCAAGATCGCGCGGGTCGTTCGCATTTTAGGCAATTGTTTGACCGGCCCTTGATGGAGGTCGGTCATGGTCGGACCAGCACAGGACTCCGACCCATGAATGTCTCCAGCGTAGCGGCACCCCCCACGATCGTCCCGCTCGATGCGGGATCGCCCAAGCCGCAGGACGCGACGGCTGCCACGAGCGGTGATACTGCGGCCACCGATCAGCCGACGCCGCCCGCCCCGCTGCCGCCCGGACAGGGCACCCGCGTCGATCAGCTCGTGTAGCGCCGTCGCCAACTCACCCGTCCAATTCCTTGTAGTGGCGGAAGATGCCGTCCTCGTTGAAAGGGATGCGCCGCTCGCTCGCGAGATAGGCCTTGATGTTCGGCCGCGCGGCGACGCGGCCGTGCAGCTCGACAAGGCCGGGGATCTCGCTCTCGAAATCCTTCATCCGCCGGGGGAAGGCATAGCGCAGGCCGTCGACGATCTGGAACAGCGAGAGATCGATGTAAGCGAGCCTGCGCCCGGTGAGCCAGCTGCCCTTGCCCTTCAATAGCCCCTCGAAATAGCCGAGATATTTCGGCACGCGCTCGTTCCAGAACTCCTCGGTGCGCTTCCTGGCCGGCGCCTTCTGGTCCCCATAGTAGAGCGAGGGCCCAAGCGGATGATGGGTGTCGTGGATCTCGGTCACGAGATCGGCGACGGTGAGCTGCAGCCCGTGCACCCACAGCCGTCCGCCTTCCGTCTTCGGCGCCAGCCCATGGCGGTGGCCCAGATAGAGCAGGATGTTGGCGGTCTGCCCGATCACGAGCTTGCCGGCTTTCAGATACGGCGGCGCAAAGGGCGGCGTGCTCGCCCTTCTCCATCATCCGCATCATCGCGGACGAGCCGCCCGATCCGCGCGCGACGTCGACATAATCGGCGCCCGCCTCTTCCAGCGCAAGGCGGACATATTCGCCGCGGCCCTGGATCATCGGCCAGTAATAGAGCTCGTATTTCATGCTTGCGCTCCTCCCAGGCTCACCGCGGCCCGCAGCGTTAACAAACGAATAAGACAATCGTTCTTGGACCTGATCTCAAGGAAAATCGGCCGCGGCCGATCATCAATTCTCAACGCTAATGCGAAAGCGGCCGCAACTCCACAATCCCTCTCACGACCAGTTAACCCGCGCGCGGTTAGGTTGCCGGCAACAGGGAATGTGTCATGCCGCAAGCGGCGACCTACGTCTTCTTCTATCACCAGTTGCTGGTGCTGATCGCGGGCGCGGTGTGCCTGTTCGGCACCTGGGTCGGCATGCGCCACTTCGCGCGGGCGCGCGCGACCGAAGGCGTCACGCGCAGGGGCTGGCTGTTCATGGCCTCGGTCGGCACCGGTGCTGCGTTGTGGGCCTCGACCTTCATCTCAATTCTGGCGCTCGATCCGGCGCTCGACAGCGGCTTCGAGCCGGCGGCGACCGGCGCGGTGCTGCTGATCGCCATCATCGCCTGCTTCATCGGCTTCGAGATCGGAAGCCGGCACTTCACGCTGGCGCCCGAAGCCGGCGGCCTCGTGGTGGGCGCCGGCATTCTCGGCATGCATTTCGTCGCCTTCACAGGCTGGCATATCCCGGGCGACGTGCAATGGAACGGTTACGGCGTAGCCGTCACCTTCGTGCTTGGGCTGTCCTTGAGCGCGCTCGCGGTCAACCGCGCCAACCGCCCGGTGACGCGCTGGTGCCGCCATGGCGCGGCGATCGTGCTCGCCTTCATGATTTGCGTGATGCATTACGCCCTGACGGCCTCGGAGACGACCGTCTCCGACGCGCTTGTCGCGCTGCCGCCCGGTCTGATCCCCGCTCCGATGCTCGGCTTTGCCGTGGTCGGCGCGGTGCTGCTGGTGATGGGCAGCGGTTTCTCGACTTATGTCATCGACCTGCGCTCGCGCACGGAATCCGCCGACCGCATCCACCAGCTCTCGTTCAACGATGCGATGACGGGACTGCCGAACCGCGTCGCCTTCAACGAACGCCTCGCCTTCGATGCCGCCGAGGCCCACGAGAAGGCGCACAAGCTCGCCGCCTTCGCAATCGACGTCGACGGCTTCAAGGACGTCAACGACCTGTTCGGTCATTCGGCCGGCGATCTCCTCCTGATCGAGGTCGCAGACCGGATGCGCAGGATTCTCGGACCCGGCGAATTCCTGGCCCGCCAGAGCGGCGACGAATTTCTGGGCCTCAAGACGTCTGCCAATCAGCCTTCGGATGCGCAGGGTTTCGCCGAGCGTCTTCTGGAGGTATTTGCCGAGCCGTTCCAGATCGGCGATCTGCCGGTCGAGCTGACGGTCTCGATCGGCTATTCGATCTTCCCGACCGACACGCCCGAGCGCGATCATGTGCTGAGCAACGCCAAGCTCGCGATGCACCGCGGCAAGAGCCGGCAGCGCGGCACGATCACGCAATATCACCAGGAGATGGACGACAAGGAGCGCGCCCGGCGCGCCCTGTCGCGCGACCTGCAATCCGCCGCCGAACGCAACGAGCTCGCGCTGCATTATCAGCTGCAGACGACACTCGGCGACGGCAGGATCTGCGGCGCCGAAGCCTTGATGCGCTGGCAGCATCCGAAACGCGGAATGGTGTCGCCCGGCAGAATTCATCCCGCTGGCGGAAGAAAGCGACGCGATCCTCGACATGGGCGAATGGGCGCTGCGCACCGCCTGCCGCGACGCCGCGGAAGGGCGGATTCCCGGCACGATCGCCGTCAACCTGTCGCCGAAGCAGTTTGCCCGCGACGACCTTGCCGAGATGATTCACGGCATCCTGCTGGAGACCGGGCTGTCGCCGCGGCGGCTCGAGGTCGAGGTCACCGAATCCAGCGTGATGTCGGACCAGTCGCGCGCGCTGCACATCCTGCGCAAGCTGAAGGCGATGGGCATTTCGGTGGCGATGGACGATTTCGGCACCGGCTATTCGTCGCTGGCGACGCTGCATGCGTTTCCCTTCGACAAGATCAAGCTCGACCAGACCTTCGTGCGGCGCCTGCCGGACGACCATGCCGCGGCTGCGATCGTTCGCACCGTGCTGGCGCTCGGCGAGAGCCTCGGAATGCCCGTGCTCGCCGAGGGCATCGAGACCGAGGCGCAGTGGCAGTTCCTCGCGCAGGCCGGCTGCGCCAAGGGCCAGGGCTATCTGTTCGCCAGGCCCGTGAGCCTCGCGCAGTTGCCGGCGGCGGTCGAAACCGCCGCCAAATTCGTGCGGGACGACGAGCCCGCGCTATCAGAAATGCCGCAGCTTGCGATGGCGGGCTGATTATTGCGCATGATCTCTTCGGAAAACCGCGCACACTTTTCCGGATCATGCGTTAATTCACCGCGAAGCAATAGAGCAGGCCGTCGCCGCCGGTGCTCTTGAGGTCGGTCTGCGAGCAGCCGCCGTCGGGTCCTCGCGAGGGATGCGACGAATTCCAGGACTTCGAGGCGTCGTCATCGCGCAAGTCCGATGCGATCGGAATGGCCCATCATGGCCGCGCCTTGCGTGCTGCTCGTCCAGTTCTTGCAGGTGCGGTCGGTTTCGGGCGCAAACGCGGTGCCGTCCGGTTGCGATCCCGTCAGCACGTCATGGCGGTTCGGCGTATCGCCGCGGCCGTTGATGATTTCGCCCTTCTCCGACAGCGCGGTCTGCTTGGTGAGATTGTTGCCGGCCGAGTGCAAATCGGCGACGTCCTTGGCGACCACGACGCCCTTGACGTTCTGCCACGGGCCCTTGCCGATGCGATCCTTGGCATTGACCGCGGGCTTGCCGTCGGCGGCCTGGGTCGAGAGATAGGCGTGCCAGGTCTTCGACCCGGCGCCTGTCGCCTGCGCCAGCGACTGGCAATGCTTGTCGGCGCCTTCGATGCCGCCGAGGTCGGCGCCCTTGCCCGGACCGGCGCTGGTCAAAAAGAAGCTGGCCGATTGCGCCTGCGCGGGCTGCGCCGCGAAGGCGAGCGCAGCAACGGTAACGAGACAAAGGCATGAGAAAATCTTCATTGAGTCCTCCGGTCTGATTTTCTTTGTTTGCATCGCGCGGCTGGCGGCCGCACTCGATGAACACACGGCGGCAGCGCTTATTCCTGATCGCGACAACGCGAAAGCGCCGCGGGATGAGCCGCGGCGCGTTTGTTCGACGATCGGATGAAAACGGTCAGTTGGTCTGCTGGATCGCCGACAGCTCCCAGTTGGAGCCGCGCGGCCGCACGAAGGTCCAGACCTCCGTCACCTCGACCGGCTGCTCGCTGCCGCTGATCAGGCGGCCTGAGGCGACATCCACATAGCGGTCGACCATCGAGAAGCGCATCGCGACGCTGGCATAGTCGCTGTCGCCTTCGCGCCAGGCTTCGGCCAGATCGCCCTGCAACAGCTTGGTGTCCGAGACCTTGTTGACCTGGCCGCGCTGCCGGTTCTGCTGCATGTCCTCGTTGAAGAAGGTCGCCATTTCCGGCGTCGTGAGCGTGCGCAGCTTGTTCATGTCCTCGTTCGAATAGGCGCTCTGGATATCGACCAGCAGCCGCTCGAACGCCTCATAGTCGGCGGGCGCAACCTGTAGCGGCGCGCTGCCGCCCGATCCCAGGCCAAACCCCATGCCGCCGAAATTCGATTGCGTGCCGCCGCCGATGCCGCCCGCGTTGCCGCCGGCATAGGCCGGCTCCGAGGCCTGGCGGCGATGCCACCACGACATCGCAAGCCGGATCACGAGCACGATCAGCCCGATCTGCAGCAACAGGCCGAGGATCGACGAGAAGCCGCCGAGGCCGGAGAACAGCCCGCCGCCGAACAGCATGCCGAACAGGCCGGCGCCGAGGAAGCCCGCGGCGAGGCCGCCGAGCAGGCCTCTGCCCGGCCGGTTGAAGAAGCCACCGCCCGCGCCCGTGCTCGGACTGCCCGGCTGCGAGAAGGTGCGATTGAACGGCTGCGCCGTGCCGGGCGCGGTCGGCGTCGAGGGCGGCGCGGAAAAGGTGCGCGCGCCGCGCGAGCCCGACGAGAACCCGCCGCCGACGCGCGCGTCGGCCGAGGAGACGGCAATCACCGCAGGAAGCGCCAACGCCATGACGACGGCGACCGCCTTCACCAGTCCGTGCATACGTTGCGAGAAAGTCATGGTGGTTCCTCAAATCCCCGGCAGGGGGAAGCGCTTAAGATGGGCAGTGTTGCACAAATGTGAAGCTCTTGTTGGAACCCTCGGCTGCGGCCCTGCGTCGCGGACGGCGTTGGCGGGGCGCGGCAAACGCACGCTTCTTGCGCGCCGCAACACGGCAAAGGTCCGGTTGCCGAATAGTATCGACACAATTGGGAATGGCCCATATCATTCAGGCCATCATGCGGGGATCGCACCCTGTCGCATCCGCAAATTTCCTGTTTCAATCCCTTCGACCTTCCCGATAGCGGCGTCGAGCAACGCTCGTCTGAACGACAGATTTCGCCGGCAACGGATTTTCTTTCTCAGCAACAGAGGTGCAGCCATGCAATCACCTGTCAAGCTTTCTCGTCGAAGCGTCCTGTTGGGCGGCGCAGCAACCGCTCTATTGGTCGTCGGGCCTCGCGCTGCCTGGCCGGCGACTGCGAACGTCAGGCCGGACATCGCGTCGGCCGCCGGCAAGAAGATGGTCGAGCTCTACGAGAAAGCCGTCAGGGCGATGCAGGACCCGGCCATCAACTATCCGCCGCAGCCGCAAAGCTGGACGTTCCAGGCCTATATGCACGCCGTTCCCGTCAATCCGTTCGATCCGGCCTATTCCGGCGGACTTTCCCGGGGCAGCAAGGCGGGGCTTGCGGCGCTGGAGAAACGCATCGATGAAATCTACGGCCAGCCCGCGGCCAACACCCCGCAGGCCGCCTGGAAAAAAGCGGCGCTGGCGTGCTGGGCGACGTGCCAGCATGGCAGTCCCTATTTCACGACGTGGCATCGCTGGTATCTCCACTATTTCGAGCAGATCTGCCGCAAGATGTCCAAGCAACCGGAGTTTGTCCTGCCTTACTGGAATTACGCATCGGACACCGGATCGTCATTGCAGCTTCCGAGCGCATTCACGGACATTCCGGAGGATCCGTCCGCTCCGCAGAACGTCCTCTATTTCGATGACCGCGGGTTCGGGTTCGCCGACGGGCAGGCCACGGGAGCGCAAACGGTTGCGATGAACGACGGCGGCTTCCTGCCCTATTCGCAGACCCAGTACGGTCCGGCACTGAGCACTCAGCAGATGTTCCCCGCCGACAACTCCAACCATATCTCCGTCGATCCGACCGATCCCGTCTATCTCGCGCTCGGCTTCACCGGGCGTGTCGAATGCTCTCCGCATGATAACGTCCACGTCAATGTCGGCGGCTGGATGCAGAACGTGCCGTCGGCCGCGGGCGATCCGATCTTCTACGTGCACCACTGCCAGATCGACCGGCTCTACGCCTCATGGGAGGCGATGCCGGGCGCGTCCTATAATTGGGGCACCACCACCTCGCAGCCCGCCGAGACGACCTGGAAAGGAAAAACCGCATCGTATGTCGACGACGACGGCAAGATCGTGCAGGTCAAGCTCGGGGACGCGATCAGCACCAGCGCGATGAACTACAGCTACGACAAGCTGGTGCCGCCCGCGCCACCATCCCTGACCGCGGCTCTCGCGGCACGCGCCCAGCCCACCACGCGTTTGCAAATCGCCGCGATGGAGGCGAAAAAATTCAGCGTGAAAAGCGGCGGCGCTACCGTGACGCTGGCGCCGGTGCAGGGCGCGGCGCCCACAGCAGCAGCGCCGGCGGCGGGCGCGGCGTCTGCTCCGGGAGCATCGCCTGCTCCGCAAGCGGCACCCCCGGTGGCCGCCCCGACCCCGAATGCGGCTCCCGTCAACACGCCTCACACCCTGGTGCTTTCGGGCATCAAGCTGCTGAGGCGTCCGCGCGCGCCGCTCAGCGTCTTTGTCAATCTCCCGAAGGGTGCGGCGCCGCGCCTCAACGACCCCTATTATGCCGGCACCCTCAATCTCTTCAATTTCGATCTCGGCACCGGCGTGCCGATGGATCATGCGGAGGACGACGCACACGCCGGCCACAACATGACAGGCGCCGAGGCGCGATTCGACGTCACCCAACTTCTGCAGCGGCAGCGCGCCAACGGACAGTGGGACGGCGGTCCGATCTCCGTCACCATTTCCACGATCGGCGCGGACGCCCCGGGCGCGGGGATCACCTATGTCACCATCGAGAGCGTGACGCTGGCTCCCTAAGGCATGATCCGGAAAAGTGTGCAGCGGTTTTCCGAAAAGATCATGCCCAAACAAGAACCTAAAGCGCGATGACAATTTATCCTAATCTCATCGCGCTTTAGGTGGGATAATGCGCGGGGGCGGCGAAGGAAACTCGCGGCGCCTTCCGAATTCGATTGTCAAACAGCCACTCCTCGTCATTGCGAGGAGCGACTTGTCCGCCGAAGCTCGTAGAGCGAAGGCGGAAGCGACCGAAGCAATCCAGACCGTCTCCGCGGAAATAGTCTGGATTGCTTCGCTTCGCTCGCAATGACAACGGGGCAAGCTTTCGCATTCCCGCGGCGCGATTTCGCGTCCGAGTTCTGCAATTCGGTGTCCCTCTGAAACGCAGAGGGCGCAGGGAATGCCGGGCGCTGGCCGCACCCGCAGCCTTGTGTGCTGAAGAGTAGAAGTGCACACAAGTAGTCAGGTAAAGCCGAAACGTTCCGGCACTCCCTGCGCAATGGCTTTACGGCTTACTCCGCGCTCTCCCTGGTGTCCGGGCTCTTTAGCCACCATCGCGAATGGATGATCTCCACTCGCTTGATCCCAGCGTCGGGGGATCAGGACCA
This sequence comes from uncultured Alphaproteobacteria bacterium, assembly GCA_963732085.1. Taxonomy (GTDB): domain Bacteria; phylum Pseudomonadota; class Alphaproteobacteria; order Rhizobiales; family Xanthobacteraceae; genus Bradyrhizobium. The sequence goes on from CAVSYJ010000011.1 coordinate 250,155, forward strand.
CACGGCTTGACCGTACGCTTCGGCGCATTCGCCTGCGCGCCAACGCGTCCATCGCAGCCCGCACCACGAATCGTGACGATCGCGAAACGCCCCTCATGCGGGCGGGATGAGTCGATAGATCATAGGACTGTTTCCGTATTTCGGAAAGGGAAATATTTTTGCGCGACGGGCTGGACATTTCGCGTCGTTTATGAATAGCCGAAGTGTTTTGCCCGTCGTGCTGAAATGGCAACACACCTGATATAACGCCGAAGTGTTCCCGCCAAAGGATGGCCGCTTCGGCTACTGGCCTGGTTGGGCGCGTGGACCAGGCCAATCCGATCGCAGATTGTTCGGATTGTTCCGGTCGAATAAGTCCTGCCTTACAACACCGCTCGGGCGACTCTCAATCGATGGCGGGATTATCTGAGCGTCGTGGATCGGCGGAATCACGCCCGGCCGCGCAACGCAGCCGGCGGGATAGCCCAGGTATTGGCAGTAAACGACGGTGCTCGCGCTCGCGGCACTTCCAGCCAGGAGCCCAATCATCAGCGACACCGGCAACGCGATTGATCGCTTCATTTTTTGGCCTTCCGTGGCATTCCGCTCTCACAACTCATCCACGAACAAGATGACAGTAAAAGGGGTCGCCATGCAAAATGGCTCTTATCGGGCGATGGATTTTCATTCCGGATCGATCGCGACCGGGCGGTCCGGTGGCCTAAGCGCGCGACACGTTGAAACAGCCACGCTTTCATCATTGCAGCGGCAACAGCGCGCCGCGCAGCGTCGTACTCGAAACCCCCATCAATCCCGTGAAGGGATCGTCAAGCTCCAGGACCAGAAAAATCGCGCAGGCAAACGACAACGCGCAGACCAGCAACGAGGCCATGACGACCAGATTCGTTCGCGCAAATAGCGTGAAACTCACGAAAATCGCACTGAGCCAGAACACCAGGATGATCAAGAATGGGACCGGAATCGAGCCGGCGGTCTGCGCAAACAACTGAAGCCGTATCTGTGCGCCGTCCGTGAAGGCGGCAATGGCGCGAGATTGCAGCGAACGCTGCGTATCATTGGCCGGCGACAGGTGTTCCAGTTCATTTTCGAATGCGAGAGCCTCGGCGGTCGACGCGAAACGAACCTGCTTGCTGTTCGGAAGCTGTTGCTCGTGCCAGATGCGATCGGCCAGCGGGTCAATGCTCCGCCGCAGGAGTTTTCGGACGGGAGCGGCTTCCGGACCATACTGCGCGAGAAGATCATCGAGCAGGATGATGTTTGCGGTCATTTGCCTGACCTGGTTGGTCTTCTGATCGTAGGTGCCTTTCGCGGACGCGATCAACAGACCCAGCACGAGGGCGGCCAATGTGCCGATCAGACCGGTCGCCATCCTTACGACGTCCCTGGAGTCCGGATGCAGATGCCGTTCCGAAAGAAACGGCCGAACGAATGCACCGACCAGGGCGCCGCCAAATATTATCGCGAACACAAGCAGCGAGATCAGCAAATCGTTCATTTCGTCACTTGTGAATCAGAGTCGATTGCGGTGGCGGCGGAGCCGCGGCCGGCGAGATCGAGAACGTGATCCAGGTATTCCAGCCCTCGGGCCGGTTCTCGGCCGCGAACTCCTTGTAGCCCTTCAGGTTCAGATATCCCTGCATGGCGCCGACCGGAAAGATGTATCCGATTTGCGGTCCGACGCCGAGAACGCGCGACTTGAATTCGCCGAGGATCGCAGCCTGGCCGCTGTCGGCGGTGAGCTGCTGATAGACGTAACCGACCAGCCCGACATGGACCTGCTTGGAGATGAATTGCGACGCGCCCCAGTCCAGATGCCAGTCGACGCCGCTCTGATAGTTGGTGGCCGGATTGATGAAATTATAGGTCAGCCCGGTCACGGCCGAGAATTCATGTCCGGTTGCCGGATTGAAATAGGTATACCCGCCGCCGGCATCGATCGCGCCGTGCCCAAGCCCGAGGTTGGCCAGACTTGTCGAGCTATAATTGCCGACAGGAATGTCCCCGGTGATGTAGGTCATGAAATTATTGACGCCAACATTCCATTTCAGCGACGCCCGCGGATAAAGGTCGCCAAAACCCGTCACGGTGTCACCGATATTGTCGGTTCGCATCAGGGTGAAGGGAGGCAGCGAAGCCGTCAGGGTTCCGTTGACGTTCGCACTGGTGCTTCCGACAATCGCGGCCATTTGCACGGAGAGTTGCCCGCCGAGCACCGGAGTTGCGAAGGTATAGCTGGGGACGAGCAATGCGAGGTCGGCGTTGGCTTTCAGGTTCGCATTCAAGGTGACCATCAGACTGGGGTTAAACCTGCCGATCTGGATCTCACGGGCTGCGGCGACATCGGCGCCGGCACTGACAGAGGTATGGTAGTAGACCGTCGCCAGCGCCCATCCTGGTGTACCCGGCACCGCCGCCAGACTTCCAAATATGCCGGGAAGCCAAAAGCTGGTGCCGCTTTCATCGGCCAGCGCAACCGGCGCTGTGGCCCAAAGCGAGCCCGCGCATATCAGGGCGGTGGCCGCAGAGGCTCGAAGTGCTGCCGGTCCGACCGGCCTGCGCGATGTGACCTTGCTCATGATACCGATCCCCCTAAATGCAAACCGACTTGGGTCACCGTTTTCGATCTCGTGAAGCACGACAGGTGAGAGCACTATCGCTCCGTTACAGTTATTGGGCCGACAGGCCTGGCGGTCCCTGAACTTTCGTGACCGCCGGCGGATTCCATTTGCCGGTAAGCGCTTCGGACTTCGGGCCGTAGAGACGCATGGTCAGGTTGAATGCCCCCTTCGGCGCGGGCAGCCAGTTGGCTTCCTTGTCCTTGCCGGGGCTTTCGTTCTGAAAGTAAAGATCGAGCGAGCCATCCGCGTTGGTCTTGAACGGAAAGTAACTGCTGACCGCGAAACGATTGAGCTCGTTCGCTACCTGAAACCCTTCGCGTCGTAGAGCGTGATCGACCAGAACGCGTTCACGGGCGGCGTGGCACCCTTGTCGAAATGGATCGTGTATTTGTTCGCGCCGTCGAGCGGCTTGCCGGTGTCGTCGAAGAGGTTCAGCGGATAGATCGCATCCTCGGGCAGGTTTGCGCCAAGTCCGAACTGGGCGACGATGGCGCGCTTGAGGTAGTAATTGCCGTAAACGCCCATCGTGTCGGTGTTCATCGACCATCCGTTCACGATCCGGGCGAGCGTCGGCATCTTCCACGCCATGAGTTGCTGCGCGGCCTCGGGGGCGCTTTCCAGCGCCTTCTTCACGACTGGGTCGAGCTTGTCGAAGTCGAAGCTCTTGCCGGGCTCGATCCCGATCCTCTTCATCTGCGCGATGATCGGCTCGATCCGTGATGTGGGGCGGGTGCAACTTGAGGAGTTCGGCCGCGTAGGTGAAGTATTTGGCGGCCGGCATGGTATCGACCTGAACCTTCGGCGGCGTCTTCATATCGACGCTCGGGTCGATCTTCGCGATCACCGGCTCCGGTGCCTTGCCCCAGCGCGAGAGCGGCGTGACGTTATAGCCCGCCTGAATTTTATGCACCGCGTCGTAGTCCGGCGGGTCCGTCCGTCTTGGTGCGGCCGATGATCCAGACATAAGGCGTCGGTGCATTGATGCGCGTAAATCCCTCTGGAACCGTTCCACTCCAGCCGGGCGGCGTCACGAGGAAATTCGCCGCCTTGGTGCCTGTCGTCCGCCAGCCCGGCGAAGCGAAAACATCCGTCCACATGTCGAGCATTGGCATCAGGTAAAAACGCCCGTCTGTATCCGGCACGGAGACGATTTGCGGCTCCCTGGTGAGATCGAGCCATGCAATGGAATAGAGCGTATCGAAGTTGATCCGCACGACGCACCTTCAAATCGGCCGGCGGAAATGCCGGAACGTTCACGAACATGTTCATCGGACCTTTGCCGAACTCTTTCCCTGCCTCGATGTTCGTGGATTGCTTCCGCGTGATGTCCATCGAGATCAGCGGATAGAAATAGAGATAGGCATCGACGCCGATGGCGTGCGCCTCCTGCTCGGTGATGGCCGCGAAGCACTCTGCGCCATCGCTGACGGCGTGAAGCGCCGAGCTAGATCAGAGAGACACCACGAAATTGCAATTGCGTTTCCAAATTGCGGTCAGATTCGTCAGATGTTTCCTGACCGTCCTCCCGAGGGTCTGTCACTTAGGCCGCCGAGACGACTGCCGGCTTTTTCGCCAAGCGTCGCTCGCCGATCGTGAACCAGGCTCTCGAGCCTGATGCGCCGCGACATTCAACGTCGCGTCATCCACCGCGCTCTCGTCTCCTGCAGCGGATCTGGCGCGCTGCGCCGGTAAGGATGTCGTCGATCTCTTCTTCGATATCGGACAGCTCGGCCTCGGTGCCGGCCTTGCGAATCCGGCGTCCCAGGCCATAGAGGGAATCCAGCGGGCCTGCAGCGGCGGCGTTTCCGAGCCCGAGGAATTTCCAGGCCGCGGCAAGCGCGGTGGCGAGCCCCCCAGCACCATCGGCGTCAGGTAGATCCAGTTGCCGTATTCATCCATGAAGCTCTGCGTGGTGCCGTTGTAGACGGCCGCCGCTCCGGGATGCAGCGGCAAGTAGGCATCCTGATCGGTGCTGGGGGCCGTGATCTGCGCGAAGATCGGCTGCTCCCCATCAGGTCCCTGCGCGCGCTCATGATCGATTGCGTGAGCCTGGTTACCAGGTCGGAACCAAGCTTCTTGTTCGCAACCAGATAGAGAGAGGTCCTCAAGGTCGTGAGGTCATCGTCCGGCACCGGCGGAGAGCCTCGCAACGTGCCCTTGGGCACATCGAAACTTTCATAGGCGCGCTCGGATTCTGCGATGGCCGCCGGCGGAATTGATCGCGACCAGTACCGGCAACGATTTTGGAGCCCTGCTGGAAGAAGCCTCGCACCAGCGACAAATATTTTTCGGCCAGGGGGATCACGACGAGCAGCGCTGCAACCTCGTTGGACTGGATCGCCTTCCTTGCATCCGGCAAGGCGATATTCCTGAATATCTTGGCGCGATCGAGCCCATAGGTCCTTGCTCAGGACATCGACGATTTTGCTGTTGGCGTCGCCGCTGATCACGCCGACGCGGCGGCCCTTCAGTTTGTCGATGCCGTCGATGGTCGAACCCGGCGGTGCGACGATCAAGCACGACCATATGGCTGACGACGACGACGGCCTGCGCCTGCGACAGGTCGCCGACGTCGCCGCGAACCACGGCGAGATCGACCTTGCCTGCCGCAAACGCATTCGCGGCTTCAAGCGCCGTGCCGCTGTCGATGACCTTGAGCCGAACCGGCGCATTGGTCGAGACGAACTCGGCTGGCGATAGCCGACATGATCTTGGCGGCCTCGCCGTCGATCGAGCCGACCGCGACGCTGAGCGTGGCCGGACGCGTGTAATATCGATAGGCAAGCAGGCTTGCGCCGGATCGCGAGAGCCAGCACGCCAACCAGCAGGACAAGACGAAGCCAGAGCGGCAATCTTAGCGAAGCCATGCTCGTCACTCCAAACGCTCCACTGCGGTAAGCCCTGCCGGAGCCACACGAGGCAGGATCATCTGGACTTTTGTCCCCTCGCCGGGCCTGCTGTCGAGATTAAGCCGGCCACCCAGACAATTCGTGACGATGCTGTGGGCGATATGCAGGCCGAGGCCGGTACTGCCTTGATCGCGGCGCGTCGTGAAGAAGGGATCGAACGCCTGGCGCCTGGCGGCACCGCTCATGCCGCAGCCGTCGTCGGAAAGCCGAATTTCGACATTGTCATTCCCGGACGCCAGGACCTTGATGTCGATGATACCTTGCTTGCCGTCAGGAAACGCGTGTTCGACCGCGTTGAGGAAAAGGTTGGTCAGCACCTGTCCGTACGGCCCCGGATAGCTGTTCATGGTCAGATCGGGTTGGCACTCGACATTGAGGGTGAGATTTTTCTTTCCCAGGCCCGACCGCAGACTTACGGCGATCTGCTCGGTCAGATGGCGGAGATCGAAGATGCGTTGATTGGAGAGGTTTCGGTCGGTGGCAACCAGCTTGAACGACTGGATCAGCTCCGCCGCGTGATTGAGATTGGCAACCAATTGCGACGCCGCCTCGCGATTGATCTCGAGAAATTCCTTCAAACTTGATCGCTTGAGATTGCCCTGGGCGAATTCGGCAGCGATCGCGGCAACCTTGCCTTCCAGCGCGGAGGCGACGGTCAGGCTGGTACCTACGGGATTGTTGATCTCGTGCGCAACGCCCGCGACCAGCCGCCCAAGGGCCGCGAGTTTTTCCGTCTGCACCAGGCGGTCCTGCGCTGCGTGCAATTCTTCGAGCGAAAGCGACAGTTCTCCGGTCCGCGCTTGCAGCTCGTCGAACAGCCGCACGTTTTCGATCGCAATGACTGCCTGGTCGGCAAACGTCCGCAGCAATTGGACGTGATGGTCGGCGAACGTGCCGGGCTCCTTGCGAGTGACGCTGATCAGGCCGATCAGACACTTCTCGTTTTGCAGCGGCGTGAGCAGCAGGCTGCGAAAACCCCGCGCGCGGCCGATATCTCTTGCCCCCGTCCGCACCCCCAACTCGGACTCGCTGTCGGCAATTTCCAAAACCTGACCATCGCGGATCAGATCGAACAGCGGATAATCGGTGACCGGTCGCGGAAACGAAGCGCGTAGAGCGGCATCCGCCTCCGGACTGACAGATGTGAATGCGACCAGGTCGACCATATCGTCGATGATGCGCACGACTGCGGTCGATTGGCCGCCGGTCAATCGGTTCGATCGCTCGGCGATCGCCTCGAACACGGGCCGAACGTCCGACGGCGAACTGGCGATGACCTTCAGAATATCGGCCGTCGCCGTCTGCCGCTCGACGCTTATCCGCAGCGCGTTCTCGGCCTCGATCTGTTCCGTTACATCCGTGTTGGTACCGAACCAACGGACAACGTCGCCGGTCTCGTTGCGGATAGGCAGAGCACGCGACAGAAACCACCGATAGTTACCATCCTTGCCCCGAAGAGGAAACGTGTCCTCCCATGGGGTTCCGGCTTCGAAGCTTTGTCGAATGCGCTCGACGACACGATCTACATGCTCGGGATGGTGCACCTTTTGCCAGCCCCAACCTTGCATGTCTTCGAGAGTCGTTCCCGCGTAGTCGTGCCAACGCTTGTTGTACCAGTAAATCCAACCCTCGGCGTCGGCCGTCCAGGCAAACTGGCTAATGCTATCGGCGAGCTCGCGAAAGCGTGATTCGCTTTCGCGTAGCGCCCTGTCGTTAGCAGCGAACGCCGTTTCGGCGCGTTTGCGCTCAGTGATCTCTTCGGCAGCGACGTTAATGCCGACAATTTCGCCACTCGGGCTACGCAGCGGATGCCAATAGGTGATCCACGAGCGTTCGTCGGGTTGATCGGAGCGTTGACCCGCAACCTCGATGCCAATCACCGGCTGGCCGGTTTCCATGATCGAGCGGACGATGTCTTCGACCGCCCCGGCGAGAGCCGGTACGCAGTCACGGACCGAGCGCCCCAGATGATCCTCGACGGAGATGCCGCAAATCTCGGTCAGACGCTGGTTGATCTGCAGGTAGCGACAGTCGGGAGAGAGGCAAGCGAGACCGATCGGCGCGGCGTCATAGATCAGTTGCAGGGCGGGCTGAGGAAACAGCACAGCCGACGACGATTTCATCGCCGCCGCGCCACGATTGGGCTTCTTTGCCAACGTATGCCTCCCCCGCGAACCACGCGCCCGTTGCGAGAGCGATGCGGCCCGATGCGCTAACTCCAGCCTTCTAACGGCGCCTGCCGCTCATTTGCCGCCGCCGCTGGCTCCGTTCTGAACCATTTGAAGCGCCCTCTCGATGCTCAACGATCCACCTACCTGGCTCGGCGGATATTCCTTGAACGTCAGGAGAAAGCCGCCGACGATGTTCACGCCGGGGACCATCGTCCACAGCTTGTCGCCCCACCAGCGCGCATACATCATCGACTCGTCCTGGTAGCGCTCCCACGGGTCCTGCCGCAGGTTGGTGACGAGCGGAACGTTGGTGGATTCTTCGCGTCCCGGTGAACAGATTACCCTTGATGGTCTTGAAGCTGAGTTTCCAGTCACCGTATCTCAGGGCGGTGAGGTCGCCATTGTCGGTGAAGTAGAAGAACTCCTTGCGCGGGCCTTCAGCGACCTCGCCTTTGAAGAACGGCATGAAGTTGTAGCCGTCCAGATGGGTCTTGAAGGTCTTTTCGCCGACCTTCAGGCCATTCAGGAGCTTGGCGGTGATGTCTGAATCGCCGGCGGCCGCCACGAACGTCGGCAGGAAATCCTCGCCGGCGATGATGTCATTGATGATCTGACCGGGCTTGATCGTGCCGGGCCATCGCATGACCATCGGCACACGGAAGCCGCCTTCGAAGGTCGTGCCCTTCTCGCCGCGGAACGGCGAGTTGCCGCCGTCCGGCCACGAGAACGTCTCGGCGCCGTTGTCACTGGTGAAAACGACAATGGTGTTGTCGGCGATGCCGAGATCATCGATCTTCTTGAGAATGGAGCCGACTTCCGCATCCAGCTCCATCATGGCGTCGGCATAGAGGCCGTAGCCGCTCTTGTTCTGCCACTTGGGCGAAAGGTGGGTCCAGACGTGGGTGCGCGTCGAGTTGTGCCAGAGGAAGAATGGCTTGTTGGCCTTCACGGACCGATCCATGAAGTCGACGGACCGGCGCACCAGTTCGTCGTCGACATCCTCCATGCTGAACTTGGCCTTCGGGTCCATGTTCGGATGCGGCGGCAGCGGGCCGGCATCGGCGATCGTCTGCTTGCCGACCTTGCCCCAGCGCGGATCGACGGTCGGATCGTCCACATTGTCGTCGCCTTGCAATCCACGATGTTGCGCGGACCGAAACTGGCGAGGAATTGCGGAGACTTCGGATAATCCGGTTCGTACGGTTCTTCCATCGCGTTGAGATGGTAGAGGATGCCGTAGAACTCGTCGAAGCCGTGCACCGTGGGGAGGAACTCGTTGCGATCGCCGAGATGGTTCTTGCCGATCTGCGCCGTGGCATAGCCGTAAGGCTTGAGCAGTTCGGCGATCGTCGGGTCCTTGTCCTGCAGGCCTTGCTTGGCGGCCGGCATGCCGACTTTCAGCAAACCGGTGCGGAATGGTGTCTGTCCCAGGATGAAAGCGGCACGTCCGGCCGTGCAGGACTGCTGGGCGTAGTAGTCGGTGAACAGCGCGCCCTCGCTGCGCGATGCGGTCGATGTTCGGCGTGCTTCCGCCCATCATGCCGCGATGATAGGCGCTGATATTCCAGATGCCGACATCGTCGGCCATGATCATGACGATGTTGGGCCGCTGCCCGGCCGGCGCCGCCGGCTGTTGCTGCGCTTGTGCGGAAGTTGTCAGTCCAATTGCCGAAAGCGCCGAAGCGGCGACGAGAGAACTACCATTCAACAGGAGATCGCGGCGTTTCAATCCCGCGCTGGTCGGCTCGGTATTGGTCTCAGGGTTTTTCGGAGTTTTATCGTTGATCATGACTTGATCCTCTCCTGCTGATGCACCTGAAGCCGACATGACTTATCGACGTGTCGACGGGCTGTGGGTGACGCGCCGCGGGGCGATAGCGACGGCAGTAATTCGGCGCACACAGATGCGAGCCGCCCTTGACGACCTTGCGGGGAATCCTGATCTGGGGCTGGCGCGGGTCGAGACTGCCGGCCTCGGGGCCGCCGCGCGGATTTTCGGGAATGCAACAGGCCTTCGGCGCGTCGCCGCTATGCCCGGTCGAATACCAATCGCCGGTCCACTCCCAGACATTGCCGATCATGTCGGAAAGGCCGAAGCCGTTCGGCGGAAATGCGTCGACCGGCGACGTCCGCGCGTAACCGTCGGCCACGAGGTTCTCGCGCGGAAATTCGCCCTGCCAGATGTTGGCCATGTGCCGGCCGGCCGGCGTCAGCGCGTCGCCCCACGCGAACTCGGCCTGATCGAGCCCGCCGCGCGCCGCATACTCCCACTCCGCCTCCGTCGGCAATTCCTTGCGGGCCCACGCCGCGTAGGCCTCGGCGTCGCGCCAGGCGATGTGCACGACGGGGTGACTATCGAGACCGCGGATCGAACTGCCCTTGCCGTACGGGCGGCGCCAGTTGGCGCCGAACTTGAAACTCCACCAGTTGGCAAAATTGCCGAGATCGACGGGATGATCGGGCGGGCTGAAAACCAGCGAACCCGCTTTCAGCATGTGCGGCAATGCGCCCGGATAATCCTTCGGATCGGGCGCGATCTCGGCAAAGGTGACGTAGCCGGTCGCCTCGACGAATTCGCGGAATTGCAGGTTCGTCACCGGCGTACGATCCATCCAGAATCCGTCGACGGTGACGTGATGAACCGGCGCTTCCTCGGGATAGTGCCTGTCCGAGCCCATGCGGAATGTGCCGCCAGGAATGAGCAGCATGGTGCCACGCTGCCGCTCGGCAATCGGCGAAGAACTCGTTTCGGCAACACTCATAGCGCTCGATCTTGTTAAGATCGCACAGCTTTTTTCTTCCGGGCGGCGCCGCCGCCAGGAAGTTTGCAGTCGCTTAATTCCCCTACCGGCGCTTTCAATGAGCGTCGGAGGTAAATTAAGACGTTGAATGAATTCCCAGCGATTGAATTATCGTCCGATAGACATCAAGGTCCGGACGATTACCTGCTACCAAACATTGCACCCAACACGTCACGGTAGCAAGGACGATTGTTGTCATAAATGCGATGCGTCGGCCGAGAAACTCGCGGCGCGTCAAAGACGACGGTGCTCACTTTTGATTTTGTATCAATGGGACGTTGAACGACGCGCGCACCCTACTGCGCCGGCATCGTCTCCTTCCGCGGCCACGAGTTGGGCCAGCGTGAAGGGCTTCGGCAGGAACGCGAACTGCTCGTTCTCCGGCAGGCTCTTCTCGAAGGCGATGCGCTTTGGCGCATGCCGCGCGATCCCATGAAATCCGCCGCTGGGCAGCGGACCTTGAGATCGATTCCCGCCCCGCATTCATTGTTGAAATCTCGACTGCTCGCCAAACGTCGGAACGTCGGTGCGATCGATGAGAGCTTCAGGTCCGTCGTGCGGTCGCAATTCAGCAAAGTTCAGGGCCGCGTCAATGTCACCCTCCCAGACCTCGCGCGGCAGTTCGTAGACCAACTCCACGCCATATCCATTGGGATCGTGTAGATAGAGGCTGTGGGTCATGCCATGGTCGATGCGCCGATCGAATTTGACGCCCTTCTCCTGGAGGTAGGCGAGCTGGCTTAACCAATCTTCGCGGCTGGGATAGGCGATTGCGATGTGGTTGATCGCCATCGGCATGTCCCACATCCTCCACTCGGCGGGAGGCGGCGGCAGGTTCGGGTTCTCCACGAGCGCAAGATCGTGGTGATGGAGACCATCGGGACCGATGCCGCTATAGAACCACATCTTCCGCCCAGGCAGTTGCCTGAATTTGCCGACAAGACGCAGGCCAACAACCTCGGTCCAGAATTGATGGCTCTCTTCCATGTTGCGGACGTTGAGGACGATGTGGTTCACGCCAATTGGCGCGATTGGTCCGCGTCCTTCCGGCTGGGCTTCTGCGCTGGGCGTCGCGATATCCCGAGGTGCGACCATATTCGTATCCTTTCTGTCCGGTGATTTTGCTACTTCGCAAATTGGAACAGAGAACAATGTGTCGTAGGCTCGGGTATCCAGTCCTGAGAGAACCATCTCGTTTTCCTCAAATAAGCTCTGAATGACCTGAATTGTCCTCATCATCGGCGCACGCCCCATGTTCCAATTCAACGGTTATGTGCTTGATGTCGCTCGCGGATGTCTGCGGACCGCGGATCGCGAGATCGAGCTGCGGCCAAAGAGCTTCGAGGTCTTGCGTTGCCTGGTCGAAAATTCGGGCCGGCTGGTCACCAAGGACGAGCTTTTCAAGGCGGTCTGGCCCGACGTGGTTGTCTCCGATGAAGCACTGACGCAGTGCATCAGCGAAGTCCGCGAAGCGATCAGCGACCGCGCACAGACCACGATCAAGACCATGCCCCGCCGCGGTTATCGCTTTGCCGCACCGGTTTCGAAACACGGGGACGAGGTCGAAGCACGACATGGCTCGGCTCCGGTCACCTCATTCGCTTACGATACTGCTGCACAGCTTTCCGGAAAGCCGTCGATCGCGGTGCTGCCTTTTGTGAATCTCGACAATGACCCACAGCAGGACTACTTCAGCGACGGCATCACCGGGGACATCATCACCGAGCTTTCCAGATTCTCCGATCTCTTCGTGATCGCCCGAAGCTCGGCCTTTCAGTACAAGGGCAAGGCGATCGATGTGCGGCAGGTCGGGCGCGAGCTAGGTGTACGTTACGTCCTCGAAGGAAGCGTTCGACGAGACGACAAGCGTATTCGCATCACAGCCGAGCTCATTGATGCCACGAACGGTGCTCATCGCTGGGCGGACCGATATGACCGCGAGCTCAAGGATGCATTCGCGGTGCAGGACGAAGTCGTGCGTGGGCTTGTCTCGGTCCTGCAGGTGCGTGTAATCGAGGCGGAAACGGAGCGCGCGCTCCTGAAGCCTCCAGCGGCCTGGGAGGCCTATGACTACTATCTGCGCGGGGCCGAGGCCTACGCAACCGGATTCGCCGCAGCGACCGATGGCCTCGTTTTACGAGGCGCGCAGGTGTCTTGAACGATCGATAGCGATCGACCCGGGTTACGCGCGTGCCTATGCGATGCTGGCGCGTACCTACAATTACACGTACGTCGAACCGCGCAATGAGGAATATTTGAATCCCGCTACGCTGCAGCGGTCCGATGAGCTGGCCAGGAGGGCCGTGCAGCTCGAGGCTACCTTGCCCCAGGCGCGAACCATGCTTGGTGCTGTCTTAATCTTCAAGCGCCGGCACGAAGAGGCCATTGCCGAGTATGAGCAGGCCATCGCGCTGAATCCCAATTTTTTCGATCAGGGTTTTGGACTTTGCCTTGTGTTTGCCGGTCAACCGGAGAGAGCGATCGAGGTGATGCAGGCGAGCATGCGCCTCGAACCGTTTCGGAACGCAACCCGACTCGCCTACATGGGCAATGCCTATTACATGCTCGGCCGCTATGACGACGCCGTAACACCGCTGCGCGAGAGCGCGAGGCGAATGCCCGATTTGCGTATCACCCAACTTTGGCTCGCGGCCGCCTTTGCCCAGTTGGGCCGGCTCGATGAAGCCCACTCGGCCGCCGACGAGGTTCGCCGGATCGAGCCTGACTTCGCCATCGAGCGATGGAAGCTCACCGCCGTCTACAAGAGGCCTGAAGACTTGGAGCGGCTCTTTGACGGCATCCGCAAGGCGGGATTGCCGGATCGTTGAGGCCGAGCGTGACGGCCGGGACCCGCCTGACATCGGTATGTGATACGCGCCATGCCGCCCCTACCGCACCGGCATCGTCTCCTTCACCGCGGCCACAAGCTGCGCCAGCGTGAACGGCTTCGGCAGGAAGGCGAACTGCTCGTTCTCCGGCAGGCTCTTCTCGAAGGCGTCCTCGGCATAGCCGGAGACGAAGATGATCTTCAGATCGGGATTGCGGCCGCGCATTTCCTTGAGAAGCGTCGGTCCGTCCATCTCCGGCATCACGACGTCGGAGACCACGAGATCGACCGCGCCGTTCTTCTCTTCCAGCGCTTCCATCGCCTCGACGCCGTTGGAGGCTTCGATCACGCTGTAGCCGCGCGAGCGCAGGCCGCGCGCGTTCAGCGAGCGCAGGCCGTCCTCGTCCTCGACCAGCAGGATGGTGCCCTGCCCGGTGAGGTCGACGCGCTTCGGCTCGGCCGCCGCGTCCTTTGCCGCGCCGTTCGCCGCATGCGCCTCGGCCGGCGCCTCAGTATGCGCCTCCTGCTCGGCATGATGCCGCGGCAGGAAGATGCGGAACGAGGTGCCTTTGCCCTCTTCCGAGTCGACATAGATGAAGCCGCCGGTCTGCTTGACGATGCCGTACACCGTCGACAGCCCAAGCCCGGTGCCCTTGCCGACTTCCTTGGTCGAGAAGAACGGCTCGAAGATCTTCTCCCTGATGTCGGCAGGAATGCCGGTGCCGGTGTCGGAAATATCGATCCGCACATAGTCCGCGGCCGGCATGCCCTTGTAGGCGAGCTCGCTGGACTCGGCGGCGTTGAGGTTGGCGGTCTTCACGGTGAGCTTGCCGCCGTCGGGCATCGCGTCGCGCGCATTGACCGCGAGATTGACGATCACCTGCTCGAACTGGGAGACGTCGACCTTGACCGGCCAGAGGTCGCGGCCATGCACGAGGTCGAGCTTGACCTTCTCGCCGATCAGCCGGCGCAGCAGCATGGTGAGATCGGAGAGCGCATCGCCGAGATCGAGCACCTGCGGCCGCAAGGTCTGCCGCCGCGAGAACGCCAGCAGCTGCCGCACCAGCGTGGCGGCGCGCGTCGCGTTCTGCTTGATCTGCATGATGTCCTGGAACGACGGGTCGGTCGGCTTGTGCGCGTTCAACAGGAAGTCGTTCGCCATCATGATGGCCGACAGCACGTTGTTGAAGTCGTGCGCGATGCCTCCGGCGAGCTGGCCGACCATGTCCATCTTCTGCGACTGGTTGATCTGGTTCTCCAGCGCGCGCCGCTCGGTGGTTTCGAGCATGTAGACGATCGCGGCCTCGGTCTCGGCTTCGTCCTTCTCGACGGAGGTGACGAAGAACTGGCCCCAGCGCTCCTTCGCGCCGTCGAGCATCACCTCGGCGGGCGCGATGTCGCCCTGCCCGTCGGCCGCCCGGTTGATCGCCGATATCAGCTGGTTGCGGTCGCGCGCATTGACGGCGCGGAAGATCGACTTGGTGGCGGCGCCGTCACCGCTGATTCCCTGCGCCAGCTTGGCATAGCGCGCATTGGCGCGAACCACGCTGCCGCCGCGGTCGACGGTCGCAATCGCCATCGGCGTGTGATCGAAGAAGCGCATGAAGCGCACCTCCGCGGCGCGCTCGGGATCGGAGCGCTCGTCACGGGCGCGGCTGATGACCAGCGTACGCGAGGGGCCGGGTGCGCCGTCGGCGCCAAAAGCGAGCTTGTGATAGAGCCGCGCCGGCATGGTCTTGCCGCCGCGCATGCGGAGATCGATGTCGAAGACTTCGGTTTTGACCTCGCCCGGCACCGCCACGATCGAGGTGAGCAGCGCCGCGCCATCGCCGGAGACGATGTCGGTGAGTTTCAGCCCGCCCGATCCGATCTCGGCGAGGTCATGGTCGAGCCAGTTCGCCAGGGTCGCGTTGACATAAGCGAGATCGCCGGCCGGATTGACCGAGAAGAAGCCGCAGGGCGCGTGATCGAGATATTCGATCGCGTGCTGCAATTCCTGGAACACGTCCTCCTGACGCTCGCGGTCACGGGTGATGTCGGATATCGACCACACCGCGTAGCGCGCCTCGCGCTTGCCCGCGCCGAGCGGACGCACGCGCATGCGCAGCCAGCGGCCGTGGCCGCCGTCCTGTCCGGCGATGCGCACCTCTTCCTGCTGGCGCTTGCCTTCGCGCGCCGCCTTGAGCAGGCGGAACACCGCTTCGGAGACATCGGGATTGCCGATGAAGACGCGCTCGACCGGGCGCACATCCTGCGTGCTGGTGGCGCCCGTCAGCGTGAGATAGGCGGCGTTGAAATAGACGACATGACCGCGCGCGTCGGTGACAGCGAGCCCATCGAAGGCGTGGTCGGCGATCCGCGCCGTCACCGGATCGTCGGCGCTGCGGGCGAAGCGGATCATGCCGGCGGCGAGCGCGAACAGGTTGAACAGGCCGACCATGGCGAGCACGGCCAGCAGCCCGAGGATGTAGGGCTGCGCGTGCGTGCGGCCGATGGTCATCAGCGCAACCGCGATCGCGACCAGGACGGCCGCAACCAGCAGCACCAGCACGATGCTGCCCCCGCGCCGGGGCGTGTCATGCGCTGGGGCGTCGCGGGGCGGATCGTGTTCGCTGGCAGCAGTCATGGCCCGTCGGCGTGGGTGTGAGACGAATCTCGCGCCTCCTCCAAGTGCCTGAATCGCACCGCCAAGCGCAAGCCCATCACGCCGTTATTTCCTTGTTTGCCCGCATTTTACGGCCATTTTCGTTTACATCCGCCGACCCGACAGCGTGCGCTTCAGCCCCATCACATAGCCGATCACCTCGGCCACCGCGTGGTAGTGCTCGACCGGAATCTCCTGGTCGATCTCGACGGTGGCATAGAGCGCGCGCGCCAGCGTCACGTTCTCGACGATCGGGATGTCGTGCTCGCGCGCGACCTCCCTGATCTTCAAGGCGATGTTGTCGGCGCCCTTGGCCAGACACACCGGCGCCGCCATGCCGCGCTCGTATTGCAGCGCGATCGAATAGTGGGTCGGGTTGGTGATGATCACGGAGGCCTTCGGCACCGCCGCCATCATGCGCTTCTTCATCCGCGCCGCGCGCAGCTGCCGCAGGCGGCCCTTGATGTGAGGATCGCCTTCGGACTGCTTGAACTCTTCCTTGATCTCCTGCAGCGACATCTTCTGCCGCTCGTACCAGGTGCGGTACTGGAACAGATAATCGGCGAGCGCGACGATCGCGAGCACCGCGACCACGGTGCCCAGCAGATGGATGGTCAGCGAGCTGGTGACGCCGAGCAGCGCCGCCGGATCGAACCGCACCATGGCTTCCAGCCGCAGCCGCTCCGGCCACAGGATCGCGGTCATGACCGCGCCGAGCGCAACCAGCTTGAACAGGCCTTTCAGGAAATTCGCCGCCGCCTGCTTGCCGAAAATGCGCTTGGCGCCCGCGGCGGGCGAGATCTTGTTGAGCTTCGGCTTGAGCACCTCGCCCGACCAGACCAGGCGATGCTGCATCATGTTGCCGGCGATCGCCGCCAGCGCCAGCAACACCACGGGCACGCCGAGTGCCGCGACCACGGCGTATTCGAGATGGCTTGCGAGCTGGATCAGGCTCGGACCGTCGGTGTGGATCATCCAGGAGTTGGCGATCAGGTTGCGCAAGGGCACCAGCAGGTCGCCGCCGATCGAGCCGCCGAAGGTCGACATCACCAGCGTGCCGCCGGCGATGATGAACCAGGTGTTGATCTCCTGGCTCTTGGCGACGTCGCCGCGCTCGAGCGCATCGTCGAGACGCTTTTGTGTCGGGTCCTCCGTTTTATCGGAAGTATCGGCCTCATCGGCCATGACGCGCGATTCCTAATCTGGGCATGATCTTTTCGGAAAACCGCTTCACACTTTTCCGGATCATGCCTATCTAAGCGGCATCAGCGAATGCATCACGCCGACGAAGTAATCGAGGAAGGTTCCCATCATCGCGGCGAGCACCAGCGCGAGGATCAGGAGACCCGCCAGGATCGATAGCGGCACGCCGACGAAATAGACCTGCATCTGCGGCATCAGGCGCGCCAGCACGCCGAGCCCGATGTTGAAGACGAGGCCGAAAACCAGAAACGGCGCAGAGAGTTGCAGGCCGATCCTGAAGGCGGCGTTGAAGGCGCTTGTGGCAAGCGCTGCGATATCGCCGCTCGCCACGCTCTCGCCCGGCGAGAAGATCTTGTAGCTGTCGTTGAGCGCCGCGATGACGAGATGATGGCTGTCGGTGGCAAACAGCAGGGTCACGCCAAGCAAGGTGAGGAAATTGCCGATCAGCACGCCCTGCTCGCCCTGGGTCGGATCGACCGAGGTGACGAAGCCGAGCCCGATTTGCTGTGCGATCACGGCGCCCGCGACCTGCAAGGCCGCTAGCGTCACGCGCGCGGTGGCCCCGAGCAGGATGCCGATGAAGATTTCGTACATCATCAGCGTCAGGATCGAGGCGATCGAGCCCATGTCGACATGATAGTCGGCGCGGTGCAGCGGCAGGATGATCAGGGTGAGCAAAAGCGCGATCGCGAGCTTGATGCGCACGGGGATGTTGGTCTCCCCCAGTCCCGGCAGCAGCATCACCATCGCGCCGATGCGGGCGAAAGCCAGCATGAAGGCGGCGGCGAGCGCCGGCAGCAGTGAGATATCGATGCGCATTGTTTATGCACAGTAGGTCAGCCGCCGATGATTCGCGACGAGATCCGCATCATCTCGGCGTGCAGCAAGTCCGCCATGAAGGGTAACGCCAATAGCAGTGTCACGAAGATCGCGAGGATCTTCGGCACGAACACCAGCGTCTGTTCCTGGATCTGCGTCAGCGCCTGGAACAGCGACACCACGACGCCGACCACGAGGCCGACCACCATCAGCGGCGACGACACCACCACCAGGGTCCAGATCGCATCGCGCGCCACGTCGAGGGTTTCAGCACCGGTCATTTTGCATTCTCTCTTTCCACTACACCGTCGTCATTGCGAGCCAACGGGTCCGGCCCGCTTGGGCCGGCCCGATGACAGGCTCCGCGAAGCAATCCAGACCGCATCCGCGGAAAAACTCTGGATTGCTTCGTCGCTACGCTCCTCGCAATGACGAAGAACTCAAATACTCATCTTCATGATGTCTTCGTAGGACTGGATCACGCGGTCGCGCACCGACACCAGCGTCGACACCGCGACGTCGGTCTCCGCCACCGCGGTGACCACATCCATTACATTCGCCTTGCCCGAGGCCATCGCCACCGATTGGGCGTCCGACTTGCGGCCGGTTTCCAGCACGCTGCCGACCGCCTCCTTCAGCACCGATGCGAATGAAAGCCCCTGCGATTCGCCGCCCTTACCAGGGCCGCCGGTGTCGAAAATCTTCGCGAGATTGGCATAAGCGTTGGCGGCAACTGTCGGTGAAGCCATGATTGATTCCTTCAGGCCTTGAGGATGTCGAGGGTGCGCTGGATCATGCGGCGTGTCGCGCTGATGATGTTGAGGTTGGCCTCGTAGGAGCGCTGGGCGTCGCGCATGTCGGTCATCTCGACCAGCGGATTGACGTTGGGATATTTGACATAGCCGTTGGCGTCGGCAGCCGGATTGGACGGCTCGTATTTCGTGCGGAAATCGGACTGATCGGGTTTGATCTTGCCGAGCGACACGGTCTTGGCGTCGAGCACGCGGTCGAGCTGGTTGACGAAGGTCGGAACCTTGCGGCGATAGGGATCGCCGCCAGCGGCCGACGCGGTCGAGTCCGCGTTGGCGATGTTCTCCGAGATCACCCGCATGCGCCCGGCCTGCGCGCGCAGGCCGGAGGTCGCAATCCCCATCGAACGGGTGAAGTCACTGACGTCGTTGTCTGCCATCGCCTATTCCTCAACCCTTGCCGATCGCGGTCTTCAGCAGATGCAGGCTCTTGCTGTAGAGCGAGGTCACGGCCGCGTAATCCATCTGGTTGGCGGAGACCTTCATCATCTCCTCTTCCAGGCTCACCGCATTGCCTGCGGGCCGCGTCTCGAAGCCGACCTTGCCGTTGACATCGAAGCTTTGCCCGCCCGCGGACGCCGCGATGGTCGCGCCCGATGTGGTCTGCATCATCGCGAGCGAGCCCATCGTGCCGCCCCTGGCGCCCGTCGGGCCGAATTTCGGCTCGACCAGATCGCGCGGCTTGAAATTCGGCGTGTCGGAGTTGGAGACGTTTTCGGAGAGCACCTTCTGGCGCTCCTGATGCCATTGCATTTTGGTGCGCAGCGCCGACAGAACCGGAAGATCGCTGATCGCCATCGCGCCGCCCCGCTGTTGATGCGGACACGGTGTCCGCACCTACTAGGCAGAATTTGCCGCGTGTATGGTTAATGGAGGGTTAAGATGCGCGCGGCGTATTCCACCGGTCAGATGGCAGCGGCCGCGGTCGTCAGCGCAATTTCGCCACGATACCCAAATTAACCGCGTCCATTCATCAGCGCCAAAAAGGCCAAGAAGTCGTTTTGGTTCAGCCGATTCATGAGTTATTAAGAAGTTTGGACGGCAGCGCCTGCCGTAAGGGGTAGGACAAATAACTCTCAGGCTCTGGATCGCGCTCGCGGCGGCGGCGTCACACCAAGGCCTGAGGAGCGCGTAGAGGCCGGGGACATTCGATGACGGGTTATCTCACCTTTGTTCTGGCCTTCGTGGCCATTCTGGCCGTGATCGGCGTCGCCGCCTGGCTGGTGCGCCGATTCGCCACCAATCGCCTCGGCGCAGGCACCAATCGCGGCCGCATGCCGCGCCTTGCCGTGATCGACGCCGCTGCGGTCGACGGCCGCCGCCGGCTCGTGCTGGTGCGCCGTGACAATGTCGAGCATCTCCTGATGATCGGCGGTCCGACCGACATCGTCGTGGAACCGAACATCGTGCGCGCCACGCCCGGCCGCGAGGCGCTGCCGCAGCGTCCGCCCGGCACCGAGTTGCCGCCGCGAATCGCCCCGTTGCCGGATGCCGCCGGCTGGGCCGATGGCGATGCCGGCGACGCCCATGTCGAGCCGCAGATGCCGGAACCGCCGCCGCGTCCGGCGCGCCCCTCCTTTGCCGAGGAAATGCGCCGTCCCACGCCGCCGCCGATCGCGGCCGAGCGCGAGCGCCGCAGCGATCCGCTTGCCGGTTTCGCCGCCGAGCCGCTGGGCCGCATCGAGCGCCCCGAGCGCGAGCCACGTCCGGAACCGCGGCTTGAGCCGAGAGCAGAATCAAGACCAGAACCACGTGCAGAACCGCGCGCCGAGCCGCGACCGGAACCGATGCCGCCCATGCCGCCGCGGATGCCGCGCGGCGAACCCCTGATGCCGCGCCCCAATCGCCCGGCCGAGCCGCCGAAGGCGCCGCCGCTTCGTGCCGAACGTACCGCTCCGCCTCCTGTCCCAACTGCGGCACCGGTGCCGGCGAGCGCCGACCAGAATCTCGCCGAGATGGCGCAGCGTCTCGAAGCCGCACTTCGGCGCCCCGCAGGCGCGGCTGACGCCCCGCCTGTCGCGCCCGAGCCACCGGCCGGACGCAGCCCACGCGCCGAGCCCGCGGCAACACCGCCCGGAGCTGCGCCAAAAACGAGCTTTGAAAATCTCGAAGACGAGATGGCCTCGCTCCTTGGCCGTCCAAAGTCGTCGTCTTCGTGAGGCGCGCGCAGTTCCCGCGTAGAGTTTTCCTCATTGCAACCCTGATCGCCGCGGCCACGCTGGCAACGCCGGCGCATGCCCAGGACATCAGCATCAATCTCGGCGGCGGCCAGGGCGGCGTCACCGAGCGCGCGATCCAGCTGATCGCGCTGCTGACGGTGCTCTCGATCGCGCCGTCGATCCTGATCATGATGACGTCGTTCACGCGTATCGTGGTCGTGCTCTCCCTCCTGCGTACCGCGATGGGCACCGCGACCGCCCCGCCCAACTCCGTCATCATTGCGCTTGCGATGTTTCTCACCGCCTTCGTGATGGGCCCGGTGCTGACCAAGTCCTACGACGACGGCATCAAGCCGCTGATCGCCAACCAGATCAGCGTCGAGGACGCGCTGCAGAAGGCCTCGGTGCCGCTGCGCGGTTTCATGCAAAAGAACGTGCGCGAGAAGGACTTGAAGCTGTTCGTGGACCTTTCGGGTGAACCGCCTCCCGCGACGCCTGAAGACATGTCACTGCGCATCCTGGTGCCGGCATTCATGATCTCCGAGCTGAGGCGCGCCTTCGAGATCGGCTTCCTGTTGTTCCTGCCATTCCTGATCATCGACCTCGTGGTCGCCTCGATCTTGATGTCGATGGGCATGATGATGCTGCCGCCGGTCGTGGTGTCGCTGCCCTTCAAGCTGATCTTCTTCGTGCTGGTCGACGGCTGGTCGCTGGTGGCGGGGAGCCTGGTGCAGAGTTACGGGGGGTAAGTTCAGTCGACGTGCTTGGTCAGTTGACGCACCTCCCAGGGCAGAATGACCTTTCGAAAGATCACCGGATCCGGCCAGTTCGTGGCATTGCGGCCCATGTGGCCGCCGGCCGGATTGATCCAGGCCTCGCGCGGCTCGCTGCCGCTGTTGATCAAGAGTTCCAGATCGTCGATCGGCACCTGGGTGTCGCGCGATGCCGCCGACCACGAAGATCGGCGCCGCAGGTCCGCCAAGCAGCCCCTGGGCTTGCAGCGACATCTTCGGCAGGAACGCGAGCAGCTCGTCGAGCGAATGCAGCCCGTAAACGTAGAGGCTCGCCGAAAGCAGGTCGAACAGATATTCGCGGGTGTAGATCCGGCCGCGGACAAAATCCTGCTGGAAGGTGCGGTGGATCGGCGGCGATTGGGTGACGGCGCCGATGAGCCGCTTCGCCTCGATGTGCGCGAGCTTGGCCGCCCAATAGGCGCCGAAACTCTGGCCGTGCACGAGGATGCGGCCAGCGTCGATATCCGGCCGTGCGGCCAGGTAATCCAGCACGCGCGAATACATGCGCTCGGAGCTCTCGCCCGCCTTCAGCGGCGCCTGCCCTGTGCCGGGACTGTCGACCGCGAAGAAGCCGATGCCTTGCGGCAGCGCCGCTGCATAGGTCTCGGCGACGGTCTCCTTGCGGCTGTCGAGGCCCGAAATCGCCAGCACCAGCGGTACAGGGCGCGGCGCATTGGCGGGCAAACGCAAATAGCCGACGATCTCGCTGCCCTCGAAGGGAATGCGCACGATCTCGAGCGGCGGATCGAAGTATTTTGCATGCAGCAGATACGCCTCGATCGCCCGCTGGTAGGAGGCCAGCTTGCCCGCCGAGGTCGGCGCCGGCCACTGCCCGAAATAATAGAGCCGCCAGGCGCGCAGGAAATTGGCGTCCGCCTCCTTCGGATCGGCCGCCGCCCTCGCCTTCGCCATGTAACCGTCGGCGACCGCGCTCCAGGCTGCCGCCCATTCGTCGCCATCGCGCGTCTTGATGCGTCCGAGCGCCTCGGCGGCGTCGGCCGGCTGGATGCCAAGCGCCGGATAGGCCCCGGTCTGCGCCCGCGCCAGCGTCTCGGTCTTGATCTCCTCGATGGTGCGGTCCGCGGTCTGCGCCGAGGCGACCTCGCCGGCCAAGGCAAACAACAAGACCAGCAACGAGGCCAAGGAAATCAAACACAAGGCGCGCCTGGCCGTCATTTTGCCTCCCTCACTCTCTTGGCCCCGGGGCAATGCGAGAGGCCAGACTACATCACTTCTTTCGACATCGAAGGGTTGGATTAGCGCCGCCCTTCTTTATGATGCGCCCCGCCACATCCCGGGAACCCGCCCCATGCAGCAGCAACATTTCGACCGCGCCGCCGAGGACCTCGGCAATTCCATCCATCTCGAGCATGTCAATGTCACGGTGCCCGATCAGCATCTGGCAACGCTTTTCTATGTGGCCGGTCTCGGCCTGACGCGCGATCCCTATCTGATGGTGAGCGACACCAACATGTGGGTGAATGTCGGCAAGAGCCAGTTTCATCTGCCGGCGGGGCCCGCGCAGGTGCTGCGCGGCCATACCGCGCTGATCATTCCCGGCCGCCGCGCCCTGCTCGATCGCCTCGCATCCGTTGCCAAAAAGCTCGAGGGCACCGCCTTCAAGTTCACCGAGCACAACGATCATGTCGATGCGACCTGTCCCTGGGGCAATCGCTACCGCTGCTTTGAGCCCGACGTCGCGCGCTTCGGCCGGATCAATCTCGGCATTCCCTATGTCGAGTTCGACGTGCCGGAGGGGACCGCGAAGGCGATCGCTGATTTCTACCCGGCGATGGTCGGGATTCCGGCCGAGCTGAAAAACGGCGACGGCATGGTGGCCCGCGCCAGGGTCGGCAAGGATCAGTATCTGCAATTCCGGGAAACCGCGACCCGGCAGGGCGAGTATGACGGCCACCACGTCGCAGATCTACATCACGGATTTCTCAGGCCCCTATCGCCGCCTGCTCGAGCGCAACCTCGTCTCGCAGGAGGACAATCAGTACCAGTATCGCTTCAAGGACATCGTCGACCTCAGGGACGGCCGGCACCTCTTCACCGTCGAGCACGAGGTGCGCAGCGTGACGCATCCGATGTATCTGCGGCCGCTGGTCAACCGCGACCCGACTCAGACCAACCGCAATTACGCGCACGGCTACGACGCGTTGCCCTGGGCGATGGGACCCGACGAGTACGACCGGCGGTAATGCGCGCCTACGTCCTCGACCGCTATGGTGGCGCTGACGGTTCGCGGCTGGCCGACGTTGCCGCTCCCGTTCCGGGACCAGGCGATATCCTCGTGAACGTACGCGCTGCGGGATTGAACCCGGTCGATTTCAAGTTCCGCCAAGGCAAGCTTCGCGTCATCCACCGGCCAAAGCTTCCGTTCGTGCTGGGCAACGAACTTGCCGGCGAAGTCGTCGCCGTCGGCAGCGACGTCAGACGCTTCCGCGTGGGTGAGCGTGTGTTCGCCCGCGTTGCCAAGGATCGTGGCGGCGCTTTCGCAGAGCAAGCCTGCGTCGACCAGGCTTACGCCGCGCTGATGCCGCCCGATCTCGATTTCACGGCTGCTGCGGCGGTGCCACTGGCCGGTCTGACCGCTTTGCAGGCATTGAGGGATGAACTGCGTGTCGGACCAGGACAAAAGGTCTTCATCTCGGGCGGCGCCGGAGGGGTCGGCACCTTCGCAATTCAGATCGCCAAATGGCTCGGCGCCCACGTCACGACGACCGCCTCCAGCCCGAGGTGAAGCGTTGGTGCGCTCGCTCGGCGCTGACGACGTGATCGACTACACGTCCCAGGACATCTCGGCGGTGAAGGACAGATTCGACGCGGGCTTCGACCTGATTGGCGGCAAGACCCTGGACCAGATGTTCGACATCATGAAGCCGGACACGAAGATCGTTTCGGTGGCCGCTCTTCCGGAACCGCAAACCGCGATCACGGACCTGGACGGCCGCTACGGTCTCGCGGCCCTGTTCTGGATCATCAGTACCAAAATCAGATCGCGCGCTCATCGCGCAAAAGTCAGCTATCGATATCTGTTCATGCACCCAAGCGGTAGCGAACTGGCCGCGCTCGGCGAACTCATCGAGCAGGCAAAGCTGAAGGTCGTCATCGACAGGACGTTTCCGTTCGAGAAGATTGTCGAGGCGCTCGCCTATGTCGAAAGCGGCCGCGCCAAAGGCAAGGTCGTTGTCACGATGAGTTGAGGACTGCTCCGGTCAGTGCCACCCAAGATGCTCTGGAACGAACAACTCCGCCTGATTCTGTCCGACGTGGATGAGACGGTGGCCGATCTGTACCGGCCTGCCGAGGCGCGGATGTTGACCGCCCTCTCACGACTCCTCGAACAGAAGGTCGCGCTGGTCCTGATCACCGGCCAGAGCGTCGAGAATGTCGAAGCGCGCGTCGTGATGCGCCTGCCCGCGCCGCTTCGGCGACACACCGTTGTTGGCGCGTGCAGTGGTGCGGAATTGTGGGGCTATTCGCCAACCGGCAGCCGGGATGAACGTCCGTTTTACACCGCCGAGAGCACGCTGACCGACAAACACAAGGCGGACTGGCGCGCCGTCGTCGCGCAATTGGTGGAAGAGTTTCACCTTTTGCCGGTTGCGCCGATCCCGATCGCCGATTTCAAGCGGCAATTCGGCGACGAACCGTGGCGCGTGATGTTGGATGATCGCGGCCCGCAAATCACCTTCGAGTTTCCCAATGCCTGGCAGCTCTCGGCGGCAGCGAACCAGCAAGTGAGCGATCGCCTCGGCGTCGCTTTTGACGGTGGGGATTTGCGAGTTCCGGTCTCGCAACGCGCGCGGCAATTGCTTGAGGCACACGCCATCCCGGTCACAGCAAGAATGGCCGGCATGTTCGCGCTCGATTTCGCAATCGCCGGCGTCGACAAGTCGCGCGCGGTGGAGGAGACCTTCAATCCTTCTGTCCTCGATCGCCTCGGATTGGGAACCACAGTTCCCGGCCCCAACGAGATCGAAATCTGGGGCGATCGTTTCTCGGGGCGCGCCGGCACCGACTGGTTGATGTGCAAGCCGATCGACGCTTGCGTGCGCGCCATCTCGTTCCGGGACGAAGATCCCGGGGATTTCCCCGAAGGCTACAACATCCAGCTTTGGGACGGCGCGCACAGGCTACAGGCAGGCCTGCTGGAATTCCTCGAAGGCCGAACCAAATAGGCTGGGGGAAGAAACAAGGCCGTCGCCTTGAAATGGAAAAGGACGCACAATGGCAAAGAACAAGAACACGATCTGCATCTGGTACGACAAGGACGCCGAGGCCGCCGCGCGCTTTTACGCCGCGACCTTTCCCGACAGCGTCGTGAGCGCCGTGCACCGTGCGCCCGGCGACTATCCGTCCGGCAAGGCGGGTGACGTGATCACCGTGGAATTCACCGTCGTCGGCGTGCCCTGTCTCGGCCTCAACGGCGGCCCGATGTTCAAGCACAGCGAAGCCTTCTCGTTCCAGATCGCCACCGACGACCAGGACGAAACCGATCGCTACTGGAACGCCATCGTCGGCAATGGCGGGCAGGAAAGCATGTGCGGATGGTGCAAGGACAGATGGGGCATTTCCTGGCAAATCACGCCGCGCGCGCTGACCGATGCGTTGGCGGCCGGGGGCGCGGAAGGAAAGCGCGCATTCGAGGCGATGATGACCATGAAGAAGATCGACGTCGCCGCAATCACGGCCGCGCGGCGCGGCTGACGTTCGGCGTTGCAATCGGAAAGTCGTCTCGCACCCGCGAAGGCGTGCAGTCGCGTGCAGGTGCCATGACGATTCCGAATGCGGCCGTGCCCGACAAGCAGGATGGCAAGCGGCATCAATATCCGGAATAATCCCTCCCAAGAACAACAATACAGACGTCGGGAGGCGTAGATGTTCCAGTGGATGCGGGATCTCACCCAGAGTGAGCGGAAAACCATGGCCGGCTGTTTCGGCGGCTGGTCGCTCGATGCACTCGACGTGCAAATCTACAGCTTCGTCATTCCGACACTGCTTGCAACCTGGCAGATCTCGAAGGGCGAGGCCGGCCTGCTCGGCACCGTGACGCTGGTGGTGTCGGCGTTCGGCGGCTGGTTCGCCGGCGCGCTCAGCGATCGCTACGGACGGGTCCGCGTCTTGCAGATCACCGTGCTGTGGTATGCGGTGTTCACCTTCCTCTGCGGCTTTGCGCAGAACTTCGAGCAATTGTTCGTCTTGCGCGCGCTGCAGGGCCTCGGCTTCGGCGCCGAATGGTCGGCGGGCGCGGTGCTGATGGGCGAGATGATCCGCGACAAATATCGCGGCCGCGCCGTCGGCTTCGTGCAGAGCGGCTGGGCGGTCGGCTGGGGCACGGCCGCCCTGCTCTACACCCTGCTTTATGCCATCCTGCCCGACGCCACCGCCTGGCGCGTGATGTTCTGGATCGGACTATCGCCGGCGCTACTGGTGTTCTGGATTCGCCGCACCATCAGCGAGCCCGAGGTCTTCAATGCGCGCAAGAGCCTCGACACCAACGGCCTGACGCAGGCCTTCTCCGTGCTCAAGCCGCCCTATCTGCCGACCACGATCAAGGTGGCGCTGATGGTGACGGGCGCGCAGGGAGGTTCCTACGCGCTCTCGGTCTGGCTGCCGACCTTCCTCAAGACCGAGCGGCATCTGAGCTCGCTGAACACGGGCTCGTACCTGTTGATCCACATTCTCGGCGCCTTCATCGGCTTCCTGGTCGGCGCTTATCTTTCCGACCTCATCGGCCGCAAGCGCACCTTCATCGTCTCGGCGCTCGGTTCGGTGCTGTGCCTGGTGATCTATCTCGCAGCCCCCATCAGCGACGGCATGATGCTGGTGTTGGGCGCACCGCTCGGCTTCATTCTCTACATGATGTTCTCGGCGATGGGGCCGTTCATGACGGAGCTGTACCCGACCGAGGTGCGCGGCGCCGGCCAGGGCTTTTGCTACAACTCCGGCCGCGCGATCGGCGCGTTGTTCCCCGCATTGGTGGGTTTCCTCAGTGACAAGATGGGGCTCGGCAGCGCCATCCTGTTGTTCGCACTGCTGGGATACGGCGTGATGCTGCTGGCGCTATTGACGCTGCCGGAGACCAAGGGACGTTCCGCCAGCGCGATCAAGCCCAACGACATGACGTCGCTTGCGCCGTCGCCGGCGGCGAACTGAAACGATCGCGCGCGCCGAGTTCCCTTTGGCAGTGCGCGGCAGCTCGGCGCGGTTCGCGCTTCCAAATGTCACCACATGCCTGCCGCATCAGCGACAGGCGCTGATCGCGATTTGCGCGCAAAGATGGCGGATGTTCGCGAAGTCAATATGACTTTGCAGACGGAGCCATCAGGAAATGTTGAGTTCAGACGAAACCAAGGCCGGCGGAAAGCCACGCAAGGCGAGGCCACTACAAGACGGCGACAAGGCGCGAAAGCGGAAAGCCGCCGCGCAGGTTCCGGAAATGGATCAGCCGCCAAGCGCTCCCGAAGAGCCCAGCGAAGCGGTTGCCCTGGCTGAGATGACGGCACCGCCCTCTTCCGCCGACACATCTCCGACCGTTCCGCTCGCACCCGAGCAAAGCGCGCCGGTCGGCTATCGCGCCATCGCGGACGCCTGGGGCAATTACTCGCGGACATCGCTGGAGCAGACGAAGGCGTACTTCGAGAAACTCGCGGGCGTCCGATCGCTCGGCGCCGCCTTCGAGGTTCAGGCCGAATTCGCCAAGCAGGCCTGCGACACCTTCATCGCGCAGTCGCAGCGGATCGGCGAGCTACAGGGCGAGCTGGCGAAACAGCGAATGAAGCGCCTTGAAGGCTTCATGGAGAAGATGACGCCGGGCGGGCGCCAAAGTTAGGCGACATCATACTGCTTCGACAAATGGTCGCCGATCTGCACCAGCATGGCGACGCATTCTGGATAGCCGGGCCTGTCCTCGGTCGCCTTGTCGGCGGAGGCGCGGAACTCCCAGCTGTCGCCGTCGCGAAGAATGGAAATCTGGATGCCGTCGGGGCAGTCGGCGTGAACTTTCAGTTCGGCCCTCGCCATCGCGATCAGCTCGGCCTGGGTCTTGGTCGGCTTGCTCATGGTCCCTCCCGGCGCTTATGGCCGGAGGTTGCCGGTTTGAACGGCATCTGTCGAGAGATCAAAGCGCGTTTTAGCCCCGGATGCTGCGCTCGCCGTCGATCTTCGGCAGCGAGCCGGTCGGGTTCGGATCGGCCAGCGGGGCGCGTGCGGTGGCGTCGGGGAAGCGGGTCTTCATCTCGCGGATGAAGCCGTCCAGCGTATCGACGCTCGCCGCCATCTTCGCGATCGCGGCGAACTCGCCGCTGGAGTCGGCGGCCGGCTTGCTCGCGGTGTCGAAGGCGAGCTTGTCGGATTCCCCGCTCATCAGCGGGGCATATTTCTCGCGAAACCTCTGCAGCCCGATCGCGTCGTCGGCCAGCGCATAGCCGACCACGGCGCGGATCACGTCGCTCTTCTCGGCACCATTGAGCGGTTTGAAATCGCGCCAGCGGTCGCCGTAATAGAGTTCGATTTGTTCGGAGGCCTCGCGCCAGCGCCGCGCCGCCCAGTAGACGTCGGAACGCAGCCGGATCGCCTCGCGTCCGCTCAAGTTCGAGACGATGTCGAGCGCGAGGTCGTGCCGCCCGATGTCGCTATTTGCGCGAGCCTCGAGCAAGAGCCGCTGCTGGCGCAACTCGCCGGCGAGGTCGGCGATTCGGGTGGCGCGCAGCGACGTCAGCGCCATGCTCGGCTTGTGGTTGGCGAGATAGACCATCGCAAGCCTGGCCGCGACCTGCGCCCGCGCCGAGCCTTCGAGGCGCTTGTCGACCTGGTATTGCAGGAGTTCGGCGGCCTGGTCGAGCAGGTCGACGGCAACAAGGCGCTCGGCGAGCCGGCGGATCATCTCGTCGCCGCGCCGCCCGATCGGCGTCAACTCGCGGAACTCGAAGAACATGCCGAGCGCATCGATCGGCGGCAGGTCGTCGCCCTTCGCCGTCAGGAAGATCTGCGAGAACAGCGCCTGCGCGTTGTCTTGCGCCTGCCGCGACAACTCGGAATTGGGCTCCAGCCGCGTCGCCATTCGGGCCGCTCCGAGCGAGTCGGCATAGCGGGCGTTCTCGACGTAGATCAGCGACAGCATCTGCAAGGTCTTGACCTCGGTGGAGTCGCCGCGCCACACCGCCTGCAGCGTCTCCAGCTCCTTCTGCGCGTCTTGCGGCGCTATTTCGTTGCGCTTCTGCTTGAGCGCGATCTCGTATTGCTTGGCCTCGGCCGCCGACTTGCGGTCGGCGGAGTCGGCCGCGAGCCCGTAGTCGTCGAGCGCGTCGCGCTCGTTGCCGAGCGCCTCGGCCAACCGGCCGCGCAACACCGCGACCGCGGGGGCAATCTCGGCGGGCACGCCGATCACGTCGAGTTCGGCGCGGCGCCTGGCGGCGCCGGCATAGTCCTTGACCTCGAGCGAGGCGCGCATCGCATCCAAGGTGACGATGCGCTGCAACTCCAGCGGCAGCGCCGCGATGGCAAATTCCGCGTTCTTGAACTTCTCGCGTGCATCAGCCCATTTGCCCTGGCGTGCGAGTGCGACTGCCTTCCACAATTGCGAGTCGTAATTGTTGCCGATCGCGGGACTGGCGAGGTCCTTCAGCGCCAGATCAGGCCGCTCGCACAGGACGCTCGCGACCGCATGCACCATCACGGCCACCGGCTCGTCGGCCTTCGGTGCGGGATCGGTGAGCAGGAATTCGGCCTCGCCCTTGGCCTCGGGATAGAAGCCGCGCGCCATGTAGAAGCGCGCGAGCGCCAGCCGCGCATCGAAACGCTTCTCGGGCGCCGCATTCGCGGCGGCCATGATCAGCGCATCGTCGCGCTTGATGAAGCGCTCCTCCCGGTTCTTGTGCCATTCCTCGATGTCGAACAGCGGACGCACCGCCATCGGCGCGCGCTCGGCCGCGATGCTGGCGGACGACAGCATCAGCCCGCCGGGCTTGCCGATGATGACCTTCTCGGGCGCGACCTCGACGCCGACATCATCGGAGTTGGGACGAATGGCGACGCCATGGGCGGAATCGAGCAGCGCGAAATCGACGAAATCCTGCCGCTTGATGAAGCCGCGCACCGGCGGCAGCGCGGTGACCACGACCAGCGTATCGCCGGCATCGGGGTCGACGATCCGGTGCGAGAAGCCGGGCGAAGCAAGGGGCACGGCGAGGTTGGCGAGTGCGGGATCGGTGATGTTGCGCATCACGCCGAGCGGCTGCGGCGGCGCCTGCACCGTGTCGGCGAGAATCAGCGTCCAGCTTGCGCCATTCGAGCGCTCGTCGCCTGTCAACGAATGCATCTGCGGACGATTGAGGCGGATCCGGATCGCCTGCCCCTTGTCCAGCGGCTGGCGGGTGATCTCGCCGATGACGGCGCCGCCCTTGGCGCGGATCGGCTCGACGTCGAAGGGTTTTGTGGAGTCGAAGATGAGCCAGACCGTGTCGCCGCGGCGGAACGATGCCGCCGGCGTCGGCTGCAGCAAAGGAGAAGGTCAGGCGCAGGCCTTCGCTGTCGCGCCGGATGTCGACCGCGGCGGAGTCGGCAGGCTTTGCATCGGCCGCCGGCGCATCAGCCGCCTTTTTCGGCGCGTCCGCAGCGGGCGCCGGCGCCTCCGCGGCCACTTGAGGCGCTCCAACAACAGGCGCGGGTTTGGCTTCCACGGCGGGAGTCGTGGCTTCTTCCGCCGCGGGGGCCTTCGCTTCCTTGTGCTCTTCAGCCGGCTTTGCTTCGGCAGCGACGGGCTTCGCAGCTTCCACTGGCGGCGCTTCCCTGGCGGGCTCCGCTGACGGCGGCGGCGACTTCGCGGCTTCCTTGACCGCGGGCGCGGCAACCTCGGGCTTCGCCTCCGCCTTCATCTGTTTGGCGATCGCCTCCGAGGTCGGCTTGACCTCCTCGGAACGGCCGGCCTCCTTTGCCGGCTTCTCGGCGGCGCGCGAAGCTTCGGCGAGCGGCAAGTCCTTTGGTTTGTCGGACTGGAAGCCGACATCGACGATGTAGTTCTTCTCCTCGCGGAAGGAGTGCACGTCGACGTCGCCGATCAGGGCGATCTCGACCTGCGTCGCGTCGCCCTCGACCTTCTGGTTGATCGAGGCGATGTTCGGAGGTGCTGCGATCTTGGCGTCGGCGAGATCGAAGGTCAGAAGGCCGCCGAACTGCAGCGACAGCTTGCCGTCGTTGAGCACCGAGGAGGCGCCGACGCCGTCGGGCATCTCGAACACGAAGCGCACGAAAGTCGGTTGCAGCAGCGCGCGCACGCGGATCGGCGGGCGCTTCTTCGCGATCGCCTCGGCGCGCTGCAGCCGCAGCGCCTTCTCCGCGGCGCGGGCGCGCTCGGCCAACTCGCGCACCACCTCGATCGGCAGGCTGGGCGGTGCTCCGGTCCAGCTGTCGGGCAGGAAATCGATGAAGGTGCGTTCGCCCGCCGCCATGGTGTTGATGCGCACGCGGCGCGCCAGCGACAATCGGATCGCGCTGCCGTCGGGATCGCGGCGCGCGGAGGAGACATAATCCGGCGCGCCCTCGACCCAGCGGTCCATGGGAATGTCGATGGGGGACGCGAAGCGGATGATGACGATCGAACCGGCGGTGGTGACCTCGACCGGCACGTCCTCGGCGAGCTTGAACAGCAGCCGGGCATAGCCGCCGCTGGCGGAGAACGACGCCTCGCCCTTCACCGTCTGGGCGTGCGCGATGCCGCCGCTCAGCACCAGCACCACGGCGACAAGGCACAGGCGCACGCTCCGCGCGCGGGCGCGGAGTTGCGACCAAAATCCCGTGGCAGCGATGCGGCCCATGACGAGAGATGTTCCGATGCAACGATGCGCCGGCGCAGCCAAGCGCCCGCACAACCCCTTAGCGATTCTAGGATTGGCGAATTAAGGACTTGTTAACGTCAAGGCTTTGGAAACAGCGCCTCATGGGCAGGCTCGGCCTCTTCCGAGAGGTCGAAGCGCGGACCAAGCTCCGACAAGGCCAGACGGAGCGCGCGCCGGGCAGGATCTATACCGCGTTTGCCGGGCGATACGATCGTGACATCCCAATTGCGCCCTAAATGTTCACTCTCAAGTTCATGGACGCTGATCTCGGACACGTAGCGTCCTTGACGGCAGCGCCTGATCTTTTCCAGCACCAGCCCGGTCAAGTCCTCGACCGCAAGGAATTGCTTGGCCATGGCTTGAACGCTCCGAAGCCAGCCGTCGTCTAAGCAGGTTATAAGCCGGCGCGGCATCACATTCCGGCTATCGAGGTATCACGCTTTCCTGTACCCCTACCTTTCAAAATCTTAATGGGTTTTCTGCGTTCCAACAGTCCAGAATAGGGCATTCGATAGCGCAGGAACCGGTGGCGCCGGATGCATTCCACCGCGCACTTCTCAGGTGGCTCAAATGGATCAACAGCTGAGGAGACCGACGGAAACCCCGTCCGCGCAGCCGAAAACGGCCACACGGCCGGGCCGCGGCTGGCTTATGGCTATCGTCTTGCTTGCGATCGTTGCCGGCATCGTCTGGTGGACGAGGACGGGAACCGCGCCGCAGGAAGCAAATGGGCGCAAAGGCGCAGGCGGCCCACCAATGTCGATCGTTCCGGAGACCGTCGGCAAAGGCGACATCGGGGTCAATCTCAACGGGCTTGGCACCGTCACGTCGCTCGGAACGGTCACGATCAAGAGCCAGATCAGCGGCTATCTGACCCGCGTCGTCTTCAAGGAGGGCGACGAGGTCAAGAAAGGCGATCTGATCGCTGAGATGAACTCGCGTCCCTATGAGGCGACGCTGGCGCAGACCAAAGGACAGCTCGCCCGCGACGAGGCAATGCTGAAGGGGGCGCAGGTCGATCTGACCCGCTACCAGGGTCTCGCCGCGCAGAACGCGGTGCCGCATCAGCAGCTCGATACGCAAGTCGCTCTCGTCGCGCAGGATCAGGGCATCGTCGAGGCGGACCGCGCGGCAGTGAAGGCCGCCGAGGTGAACCTGCAATATTGTCACATCCTGTCGCCGCTCGACGGACGCGTCGGGTTGAGGCAGGTCGATCAGGGCAACTACGTCACCCCGGGTGACGCCACCGGCCTCGTGGTCATCACGCAGCTGCAGCCGATCAGCGTGCTGTTTACGCTGCCGGAAGACAATCTCCAGGCAATTTCGAAACGCTTGAAGGAAGGCGCCGTGCTGCCGACGGCGGCCTATGACCGCAGCAGCGCCACCAAGCTCGCCGCGGGCAATTTGCAGACCTTCGACAGCCAGATCGATCCCACGACGGGCACGATCAAGCTGCGCGCGCAATTCGACAACGACGCGCGGACGCTCTATCCGAACCAGTTCGTCAACATCCGGCTCCTGCTCGACACGCACAAGGACGCGACGACGATGTCGACCGCCGGCATCCAGCGCGGCGTGCCCGGCACATTCGTGTATCTCATCAATGCCGACAACACCGTCTCGGTGCGCCCGGTCAAGCTCGGCGTCACCGACGGCGACCGCGTCGAAGTGCAGTCCGGGCTTCAACCCGGCGATCGCGTCGTCATCGACGGCGCCGACAAGCTGCGCGACGGCGCGAAGATCAACGTGCGGGCGGAAACCCCGGCGGCGGCCGGCACGCCGGACCAGAGCGGCAGCAAGGACGGTCCCGGAAAAGGCGGCGGCAAGAAGAAGCGCTCCGACGACGAGCCTAAAAAATGAACCCGTCGCGGCCCTTTATTCTGCGGCCAGTGGCGACCACGCTGCTGATGATCGCCATCATGCTGTCGGGTCTGCTGGCGTTCCGCTTCCTGCCGGTGGCCGCACTGCCCGAGGTGGATTACCCGACCATCCAGGTCCAGACTTTCTATCCCGGCGCCAGCCCCGACGTGATGACCTCCTCCGTCACCGCGCCGCTGGAGGTGCAGTTCGGCCAGATGCCGAATCTCAACCAGATGAGCTCGGTCAGCTCGGCCGGCGCCTCCGTCATCACGCTGCAATTCGGCCTGAGCATCTCGCTCGACATCGCCGAGCAGGAAGTCCAGGCCGCAATCAACGCCGCCGGCAATCTCCTTCCCTCCGACCTGCCGGCGCCGCCGATCTATGCCAAGGTCAATCCCGCGGACGCGCCGATCCTCACCCTTGGCCTGACCTCGAAGACCATGCCCCTGACGCAGGTCGAGGACTTCGTCGATGCGCGTCTTGCGCAGAAGATCTCGCAGCTTCCGGGTGTCGGCCTCGTCAGCATCAGCGGCGGACAAAGGCCCGCGGTGCGCATCCGCGCCGACATTCGCAAGCTTGCCGCCTACGAACTCAACATCGACGACCTGCGCACCACGCTTGGTAACGCCAACGTCAATACGCCGAAGGGCAATTTCGACGGAGGGATGCGCGCCTACACCATCAATGCCAACGACCAGATCCGCAACGCCGTCGACTACAGGTCGCTGATCGTCGCCTACAAGAACGGCTCGCCGGTGCGCCTCTCGGACGTCGGTGACGTCATCGACGGCGCGCAGAACGACAAGCTCGGCGCCTGGATGAACGAGACGCCGGCGATCATCCTCAACATCCAGCGCCAGCCCGGCGCCAACGTGATTTCCGTGGTCGAGGGCATCAAGGCGCTGCTGCCGCAATTGCAAGCGACGCTGCCGGCGGCAATCGACCTCAACATCCTGACCGATCGCACCGTCACCATCCGCGCCTCGGTTCGCGACGTCGAATACGAATTGTCGCTCGCCGTCGTCCTTGTCGTGATGGTGATCTTCGTGTTCCTGCGCTCGGCCCGCGCCACGCTGATCCCGAGCCTCTCGGTACCGTTGTCGCTGGTCGGCACGCTGGGGGCCATGTACCTGTTCGGTTTCAGCCTCAATAACCTGTCGCTGATGGCGCTGACGGTCGCGACCGGCTTCGTGGTCGACGACGCCATCGTCGTGATCGAGAACATCTCGCGCTACATCGAGGAAGGCAACTCGCCGCTGCACGCCGCGCTGAAGGGCTCCGAGCAGATCGGATTCACCATCATCTCGCTCACGGTTTCGCTGATTGCGGTGCTGATTCCGCTATTGTTCATGGGCGACGTCGTCGGCCGGCTGTTCCGTGAATTCGCGATCACGCTGGCGGTCACCATCCTGATTTCGGCGGTCGTGTCGCTGACGCTGGTGCCGATGGCCTGCGCCAAGCTGCTGAAGCCCGAGACCGACGCGCAGGAAAACACGTTCCAGCGCCTGAGCCGCGAAGGTTTCGACAAGATCATCGAAATCTACGGACACATGCTGAACTGGGTGCTCGACCGCCAGACCGTCACGCTGCTGATCGCGCTCGCGACCTTCGTCTTCACGGCCTACCTCTATGTCGCCATCCCCAAGGGCTTCTTCCCCTTGCAGGACAGCGGCGTCATCCAGGCGATCTCGGAGGCGCCGCAATCGGTGTCCTATGCCGCGATGGCGGACCGGCAGCAGCAACTCGCCAGCATCATTCTGAAGGACCCCGAGGTCGAAAGCCTGTCCTCGTTCATCGGCGTCGACGGCACCAACACCACGCTGAACAGCGGCCGTATCCTGATCAACCTGAAGCCGCACGACGAGCGCACGTCGGACATTGCCACCGTCATGCGGCGGATCAAGAATGCGACGGGATCGCTGACCGGCGTCACGCTGTACATGCAGCCGGTGCAGGACTTGACCATCGAAGGCACCGTCAGCAAGACGCAATATCAATTCATCCTGCAGGACGCCGACCCCAACCAGCTCGCGGAATGGACACCGAAGCTCGTCGACAAGCTGCGGACGCTTCCGATGCTCGGCGACGTCGCGAGCGATATCTCGGCACAAGGGCTTTCAGTATTCGTCGAGATCGACCGCGACCAGGCGGCGCGCTTCGGCATCACGCCCGCCACCATCGACAATGCGCTCTACAATTCCTACGGCCAGCGGATCGTCTCGACCATCTTCACCAACTCAAACCAGTATCGCGTGATCCTGGAGGCCGATCCGGCGCTGCAGACCTCGCTGCAATCGCTCTCGGACATCTATCTGCCCTCCTCCGTCGGCCCGACACCGGTTCCGCTCGCGACCATGGCCAAATTCCGCGAGGAGACCGCGCCGCTCCAGGTCTCCCATCTCGGCCAGTTCCCGTCGGCGACCGTGTCCTTTAATCTCGCACCGGGCGCAGCCCTCGGCGACGCGGTCGACGCGATCAAGAAGGCGCAGATCGAGATCGGCCAGCCGCTCGGCGTCATCACGAGCTTCCAGGGCGCCGCGTTGGCGTTCCAGTCTTCGCTGTCGAACCAGCTCTTCCTGATCATGGCCGCCATCGTCACCGTCTACATCGTGCTTGGCGTTCTCTATGAAAGCTTCATTCACCCCATCACTATTCTCTCGACGCTGCCGTCGGCGGGAATCGGCGCGCTGCTTGCGCTGATGGCCGCCGGCCAGGACCTCACGATCGTTGCGATCATCGGCATCATTCTGCTGATCGGCATCGTCAAGAAGAACGCGATCATGATGATCGACTTCGCGCTCGACGCCGAACGCAACGAGGGCAAGCCGCCGCGCGAAGCGATCTACCAGGCCTGCCTGTTGCGGTTTCGCCCGATCATCATGACCACCATGGCGGCCGTGCTCGGCGCACTGCCGCTGATGGTCGGCACCGGCGCCGGCTCCGAACTGCGCCACCCGCTCGGCGTGTCCATCGTCGGCGGCCTGCTGGTCAGCCAGATGCTGACGTTGTTCACGACGCCCGTGATCTATCTCTGGTTCGATCGCCTAGCCATCCGCTTTGCCGGACGGCCCGCGAGTGCGAGCCCGGCCAGCGAGCCGCACTGAACCATGGAGCCGTCCACACCCTTCATCCGCCGGCCGGTCGCGACGACCTTGCTGACCTTTGGCCTGGCGGCTGCGGGTGCGGTGGCCTTCTTCAAGCTGCCGGTATCGCCGCTGCCGCAGGTCGACTTCCCGACCATCTCGGTCCAGGCGACATTGCCGGGCGCGAGCCCGCAGGACGTCGCGACGACGGTGGCAAGCCCGCTCGAAAAGCATCTCGGCCAGATTGCCGACGTCACCGAGATGACGTCGCAAAGCACCGTCGGCTCGACGCGCATCACTTTGCAGTTCGGGCTCAACCGCGACATCAACGGTGCGGCACGCGACGTGCAGGCCGCTATCAATGCGGCGCGCGCCGATCTTCCGACCAGCCTGCGCACCAACCCGACTTACCGCAAGGTCAACCCGGCGGACGCACCGATCCTGATCCTGACGCTCACATCCGACACCGCGACCCGCGGCGATCTCTACGATGCCGCCTCGACCGTGCTCGCGCAGAAGCTGTCGCAGGTCGAGGGCATCGGCGAGGTCGTGGTCGGCGGCAGCTCGCTGCCGGCCGTGCGCGTCGATCTGATCCCGCAAGCGCTGTACAAATATGGCATCGGCCTCGAGGACGTCCGCGCGGCACTTTCCAGCGCCAACGCCCACAGCCCCAAGGGCGGTATCGACGTCGGCGACGAGCGCTACCAGATCTATGCCAACGACCAGGCCAACAAGGCCGACGACTACAAATCCCTCATCGTCGCCTACCGCAACGGCGCGGCCGTTCATCTCTCGGATGTCGGGGAGGTCACGGACGGCGTCGAGAACCTCCGCAACGCCGGCCTCGCCAATGGCAAGCCCGCCGTGCTCCTGATCCTCTACCGCCAGCCCGGCGCCAACATCATCTCGACCGTCGATGCGGTGAAGGCGCTGGTCCCGACGCTCAAAGCCTCGATCTCGCCCGCGATCGACCTCGGCGTCGGGGTCGATCGCTCCACCACCATCCGCACCTCGTTGCGCGATGTCGAGCGCACACTGGTGCTCGCCGTGCTGCTCGTGATCCTCGTGGTGTTCGCCTTCCTGCGGAACCTGCGCGCGACGTTGATCCCCGTGGTCGCCGTCTCGGTATCGCTGGTCGCGACCTTCGGCGCCATGTACCTGATCGGCTATAGCCTCGACAATCTGTCGCTGATGGCGCTCACCGTCGCCACGGGCTTCGTCGTAGACGACGCAATCGTCGTGCTGGAGAACGTGACCCGCTACATCGAAGACGGAATGTCGCCGCTGGAGGCCGCGCTCAAGGGCGCCAACGAGGTCGGCTTCACGGTGCTCTCCATGAGCATCTCGCTGATCGCCGTCTTCATCCCGATCCTGATGATGGGCGGAATCATCGGCCGCCTGTTCCGCGAATTCGCGATGGTGATCTCGATCTCGATCCTGATCTCCCTTGTGATCTCGCTTACCACGACACCCATGATGTGCGCGGTCCTGCTCCGGGCTGAAACCGGCGAACACGGCCGGCTCTATCGCTGGAGCGAAAGTTTCTTCGAGGCGATGCACGGCTTCTACCGCCGCACGCTGACCGGCGCCCTCGAGCATCCCTTGATGATCGTGCTGGCCTTCGTCGCCGCCATCGGCCTCAACGTCTACCTGTATATCGCCATCCCCAAAGGCTTCTTCCCGCAGCAGGACACAGGCCGCATCATCGGCATCATCCAGGCCGACCAAAGCATTTCGTTCCAGTTGATGCAGCAAAAGCTCGCCCAGTTCGTCGGCATCATCAAGAACGATCCGGCAGTCGAGACCGTGGTCGGCTTCACCGGCGGCGGGCCGACCAACTCCGGCTTCATGTTCATGTCGCTGGTACCGACAAGCGAGCGTCACGCCAGCGCCGACGAGGTGATCGGGCGGCTGCGGCGCCAGATGGCGGTCGTCCCCGGCGCGACCCTGTTCCTGCAGGCCGTGCAGGACATCCGCGTCGGCGGCCGCGCCAGCAACGCGCAATACCAGTACACGCTTCAGGGGTCCTCGTTCGAGGAGCTGAACGAATGGACACCGAAGATCGCGGCCGCCCTGCAACGCGAGCAGCGCACGCTCGCCGACGTCAACAGCGACCAGCAGAACAAGGGGCTCGAAACCAACGTCATCATCGATCGCGACGCCGCCGCGCGGCTTGGCGTCACCGTGAGCCAGGTCGACAACACGCTCTACGACGCCTTCGGCCAGCGCCAGGTGTCGACCATTTACGTCGCCCGCAACCAGTATCACGTCATCATGGAGGTGGCGCCGCGCTACTGGCAAAACCCGGAGACGCTGAAAGACGTCTACGTGTCGACCTCGGGCGGCTCGGTCGGTGGCTCTCAGGCGACGAACGCGGTCGCCGGCACGGTCGTTTCGCCCAGCGCGTCTTCGTCCGCAGCCGCGGCGAATGCACAGGCCGCGCGCAACCTCGCCACCAACTCGATCGGTGCGACCGGCAAGGGCGTGGCGTCGACCGGCTCGGCGGTCGCGACCAGCAAGGAAACCATGATCCCGCTGTCGGCGGTCGCGCAATTCGGCCAGGGCGCCACGCCGCTGTCCGTCAATCACCAGGGACTGCTCGTCGCCAACACCATTTCCTTCAATCTCCCGCCGGGCGTCGCACTGAGCGACGCGGTCGCGACCATCGAGGCCACGATGAACAAGCTCGGCGTGCCGGCGACGATACGCGGCACATTCCAGGGCACCGCAAAGGTGTTTCAGGATTCGCTGGCCAACGAGCCCTTCCTCATCCTTGCAGCGCTCGTCACCATCTACATCGTGCTCGGCGTGCTCTATGAGAGCTACGTCCATCCACTCACGATTTTGTCCACCTTGCCGTCGGCAGGCGTCGGCGCGCTGCTCGCGCTGATACTCTTCAACACCGAGTTCAGCATCATGGCGCTGATCGGCGTCATCCTGCTGATCGGCATCGTGAAGAAGAACGCGATCATGATGATCGATTTCGCGCTCGATGCTGAACGCAGGCGCGGCATGGAGCCGCTGGATGCGATCCGCGAGGCCTGCCTGCTGCGCTTCCGCCCGATCATGATGACGACGATGGCCGCAATGCTCGGCGCGGTCCCGCTGGCGCTCGGCCTTGGCGACGGGGCGGAGCTGCGCCAGCCTCTGGGAATCGCGATCGTCGGAGGCCTGATCCTGAGCCAGGCCCTGACGCTTTATTCCACACCTGTGATCTATTTGTATCTGGACAGGTTCCGCCTGTGGAGCCAACGTTTTCGCGGCGGCGCGGCACATCAAGCACCCGGGTCCTCCCTTCAACCGGGCGAGTAGATGCAAGACGACATGTCAGCTTCAGTTCAGCGGCGGGCTCGGAACCGTATCCGAGCCGGCGCTCGAATTGTGCGCCGGGCAGCCTTGACTCTGGTTACACTGGCCGCGTGTCCGGCGTTGTCAGGCTGCATCATCGGGACGGAACGCCCCGATCTGAATCTCGACGTGTCCGCGACCTATCGCGCAGCTCCCCGGGGCGATGCCGATGCGGCCCCGCCCGCGGTCGACTGGTGGCGGGGATTTCGCTCCAGCGAATTGACCTCGCTGATGGATGCCGCCCAGATCTACAATCTGGATATCGCGGTGGCGATGGCGCAGATCGTGCAGGCCGATGCACAGGTCGGCGTCGCCGGCGCACCGCTATTGCCAAGCCTGACCGGAAACGCCAGCGCCGAGCGTGAGCATTTCGGACCGCTGGCGACCAGCGGCGGCGTGGGTGGGGGCTCGACCTTCAACCAATTCAGCACGAGCCTGACCGCCAGCTACATGCTCGACTTCTGGGGCAAGAACCGCGCAGCGCTCTATGCGGCGGAGGAGAACGCGTCGGTCTCGCGATACAACCGCGAGGTCGTGACCCTGACCACGATCGTGACCGTGGCCAACACCTATTTCCAGATCCTCGCGGCTCAGGATCAAATTCGGGTCACCCGGCAGGATTTGGCGGCAGCGTCGCGGATCCTCGATCTGATCAGG
This sequence comes from uncultured Alphaproteobacteria bacterium, assembly GCA_963732085.1. Taxonomy (GTDB): domain Bacteria; phylum Pseudomonadota; class Alphaproteobacteria; order Rhizobiales; family Xanthobacteraceae; genus Bradyrhizobium. The sequence continues at coordinate 291,701 of CAVSYJ010000011.1, forward strand.
AAGCAGTTCGCCGGCGGGACGGCCTCCCAGCTCGACCTCTCACAGCAGGAGGCGCTGGTGGCGACACAGCGGGCCGCGATTCCGCCGCTCGAAGTGACGCTCGGTCAGAACATCGCGGCGCTGGCGCTGCTGGTTGCGCGCGCGCCGGCGCATTTCACCGTGCATGGCGGCTCGACCACCCAGATCGCGGTGCCGCGGGTGACGCCCGGCCTGCCGTCGGAATTGCTCTACCAGAGGCCCGACATCCGCCAGGCGGAAGCGCTATTGGCGTCATCCAATTTCAGCGTCGAGGCCGCGCGCGCGGCCTTCTTCCCGCAGATCCAGTTGACCGGAACGACCGGCTTCCAGAGCCAGGCGCTTGCGTCGCTGTTTACGCCGGGCGCGTGGTTCTACACCCTCACCGCCAGCCTGACCCAGCCGATTTTCGACGGTTTCCTGCTGGAGAGCCAGTTGAAGCAGGCCAAGGGCGTGCAATTGCAGAACCTGCAGCTCTATCGCAAGTCCGTGCTGTCCGCCTTCGCCGACGTCGAGAAAGCGCTGATCGCCCTGCAACAATTCACATTGCAGGAGAAGCTTCAGCGCGACGTCGTGACGGCCTCGCAGAAGGCGTTCGATGTCGCCGAGACGCAGTTGCGCGGCGGCACCATCAATCTGATCACGGTGCTGCAAGCCCAGCAGACGCTGTTCACCGCGCAAAACACGCTGGTGCTGGTGCGGCTTTCGAAACTGCTGGCGGCAAGCAGCCTGTTCCAGGCGCTCGGTGGCGGCTGGACGCCGGCCGGAACACTGGCTTCGCTGCAACAATGAGGAAGCATGTGATCAGGAAACTCCTTGTTGGTTCGGTGATGATGTTTGCGCTCGCAGGCAGCGCTCGCGCGCAGGCACCGAACGCGCCGCTGATGTTCGGGATGGACGCCGACCAGGCTTCGCAGGCGCTCGGGGTGCCCCTGAATTATGTCGGCGGACGTCCAGGCGAGGAGCTTTACGTGGCGCTGCCCAACGTCAAAGGTGCGACCTTGGCAAAACGGAGCGACGGGCTTTACCTTCAGTTCCGACGCGGCCGGCTGGCAGGCTGGAAGGGCGATTGGGGAACGATCAGGCCGTGATGCGATGGGGGTTCGAATGATCGGTACGAGAATTGCTGTCGTCAGAATTGCTGCAGTCGGAATTGCTGTCGTCTTCGTCGCGGCATCGATCGCCATGTCGGCCGCGCAGGCCCAGGACTACCGGGTCTTGCGTTACGGCAACACCAGCCCCTGGTCGTTCGATGGCCGCGACGACGATCGCGACTACGCCAATAACGGCAACTTCCCCGGCAATTTTTCCGCCCAGCCGTCGACGGCCTGGCTTGGCGTCGCCGGCGTGATCGCCGGCAATTCGCGGCGCTCGCCCTACCCCTATCCGTCGCAGGTGGTGTTCGGCGCGCCGCCGCAGCCGCCCCTCTGCGCGCAACGCTATCGGTCATATGATCCGTCGACGGGGACCTGGCTCGGCAAGGACGGCCTGCGCCATCGCTGTCCGTAACGAGGGCTCACCCGCCCTTTTGCGAGATGATCTTGCCTTCGATCTTCGGCAGGTCGGCGCCGGGCGTGGACTTGTCGCCGCCGGCGCGGCGCGCCATCTCCACCGTGAGCCGCTCGGCGGCGTCGGGCTGCATCACGCCCATGATGTCCGACATCTTGCGCGGGGCGATTTGCGAGGCGATCTCGATCAGCACGGCCATGTCGAGCCGGTCGAACACTTTTGCGGCGTCCTTCGGCTTCATGCCCTCATACATCGTCACGATGCCCTTGAAGCGCGCGTTCTCGGCCTCGGCCTTCTGCTCGTTCGCCGCACTGGCGCGCGACTCCAGCGCCTTCATCTCCTCGACCTTGGTCTCGATCCGCTTCTCGGCGGCCTTGAGCAGGCTCTCGCGGATGTCGATCTCGCGCTGCCGCGCCTCCAGCTCCTGGCGGCGCGCCTGCAGCCGCTCCAGGATCGCGCGCTCCGACGGCGAGACCGGATTCTGGTTCTCCTCGGGATGGATCACGATGCCTTCGGGCTTGGTGTCGGGCGCGGCCGGCTTCGGCGCCTCCTCTTTGGGCTCGCCATGCACCGATCCGGTGACGTCGTTGGGATCGATCCTTGGCGCGCCGGGAAAATTCAGCATCGATTGCGCCCAGGACGGTTGAAGCGACTTCACGCGCTGCGGCGCATAGTCGAACACATAGCCGCCGTCGATGACGAGGCCGGCGACCTTCAGCACCGCAAGGGCCGCGACCGCGACCAGGACAACAGGAATGACGCGGATGTTACGAAACGACTTCATGCCGCCAGGCCGCCGGCCCTTCTACGTTCCGAGAATGCCTGAGCCGCCGCCGCCAACGCCTTGGCGTTCGAGGGTTTTGCCGCCGCGTCATGCAGCGCGAGGTCCCTCGCGACAGGTTCACGCGGCGCGGGCTCCTTCACCTCGGCGTCCGCCTGTTGTGGACGCGCCGCGATCGCGATCTTGGTGAGCCGGCGGACGACGTGGTCGCCCTCGGCGAGCTGCCGCTTGAGATTCTCGGACAGCTGCGTTGCGGCGGCGAGCTGGCCGCCGAGATTCTCGTTGACGTCGCGCACGGTGTGCTTGAGCCCGCCGATCGCGCGCTCGGCGATCTCGGTCGCGGTGATCAATTCGCCGATTGTCGCCTTCAGCGAATGCTCGTCGGCCTTCAGCCGCTTCAGCCGCCGGTTCAGCACCATGCAGTAACCGATTGTCAGCACGAGCAGGATTGCCACCAGGGTTTCGATGACCACACCGAGTGAATGATTCATGGAGCCTCCAGCATTTTGTTCTGCTCGTCCGTCTTCTCGAACATCGCGAGCGTGGTCTTCGGCTTGCGCAACGGCTTGGTGATGCGGATGGCGACGCGGTCGCCGACCCGGCCCATCCGACCCTCGGTCAGGGTGACGCTGCCGCAGCGCACCGACACCAGCGCGTCGGCGCGCATCTCCAGCGGCAGGGTGTCGCCGACCTTGAGCTGCATCAGCTGCTTCAGCGGAATCTCGGATTCATAGAGCACGGCGTCGACGGCGATCTCGGCACCCCCGATCTCGGTGGCGAAATGCCCTTCCCAGACCGGATCGCGGCCGAATTTTTCGCCCATGAACATCTGCAGCAGCACGCTGCGGATCGGCTCGATGGTCGCATAGGGCAGCAGCAGCTCGACATTGCCGCCGCGATCTTCCATGTCGATGCGCAGGCGAACCAGGATCGCCGCATTGGCGGGACGGCTGATCGCGGCAAAGCGCGGATTGGTCTCGAGCCGGTCGATGGTGAATTTGACCGGCGACAGCGGCCGGAACGCCTGCTCCGCGTCGGCGAGAACGACCTCGACCAGGCGCTTGACCAGGCTGGTCTCGATCGTGGTATAGGGCCGGCCCTCGATGCGCAACGCGGAGGTGCCGCGCCGGCCGCCGAGCAGCACGTCGATGATCGAGTAGATCAGGCTGGAGTTGACGGTGGCCAGCCCGAAATTGTCCCACTCTTCGGCCTTGAACACGCTGATCACCGCCGGCAGCGGGATCGAGTTCATGTAGTCGGCAAAGCGGACCGAGGTGATGCGGTCGAGCGAGACCTCGACGTTGTCGCTGGTGAAATTGCGCAAGGACGTCGTCATCAACCGCACCAGGCGGTCGAAGACGATTTCCAGCATCGGCAGGCGCTCGTAGGACACCATCGCCGAGTCGATGATGGCGCGGATACCGGAATTGTCGTCGAGATTGACCTCGCCCGCGGTGAAGCCGAGTAGATTGTCGATCTCTTCCTGCGAAAGAACGCGCTCGCCGTTGTTCTTGCCGCCGCCGAAGTCGCGGCTGCCGTCCTCGACCATGGCGGCCCATTGCACCGACATCAATTCGGTAAGCTCGTTGGCGCTCGCGGCTTCGGCCGCAGCCGCGGGGTCCTCGGAATCGAGCGAGGCCTCCCACTGGGCGGCTATGGCATCCTGGTCGACTTGATCGTTGCCTGCCATCTCACACTCGCGTCGTCACTGGACCACGATTTCCTTGAACAGCACTGCACTGACCTTGACCGGCGCGACCGCGGCGTTGACCCGCCGCGTCAGCTCTTCTTTCAGGCGGAACAGCCCGGCGGAGCCCGAGAGATCGGCCGGCCGCAGTTCACGCAGATAGGTCTGGAAGATGTCGGTGACGCGCGGCATGGTCGGCTTGATCTCCTCGACCTGCTTCTCTTCCTTGACTTCGAGCACGACCTTCACCCGCAGATATTGCACGCGCTCGCCCGGCGCGCCCGCGAGGTTGACCATCATGTCCGGCACCTCGACGAACACCGGCGGCTTGGCCTTGACCTCCTCGGCGTGCATTTCCTCAGGGGGATGACGGAAGAAGAAGAACCAGCTCGCGGCGCCCACGCCGAGCACGGCGAGCGCGCCGACGACCATCACCATCAGCTTGAATTTGCTCTTCGGTGCGGGAGCGGCGGCCTCGCCTTCAGCCGCGCCTTCCTTCTCGGTATCTGCCATTGCCGCTCGTCCGCTCTCTCAAAGGGATGAGCCCGATGCCGGCCGGCAGCCCAACTGACGCAATACAAATGCCCCCAGCGCATACGCGCCCCGCTCATGGTGAACGCTAGGTAACAATGGTTAATGGAATCTTTCGAATTGCGCCCCGCTAGGAAAAACTTGCCGGGCAAACATGGTCAACAAGACCTTTCTGCCGCGTGCTTTGCGCGCCCGGCAAAACACCTAAGCGATTCAAATCGCTGGATTTTCCGAGTTGGCACGGCATTCGCTCTGAGCGAAGCCGGACCGCGCGGGCTTGGGAGAGCCTCGGGCAGGTTCGATGGGGTCGCCGAGACGCTTGGGAGAGCGGCGAAGTGACCGGGATCAAGAGGGGAGCACCACCGATGGAGAATACGCTTCTCGTCGGCTTGTCACGGCAGATGGTTCTGGAACGACAGCTTGATGTCATCTCCAACAACATCGCCAACGTGAACACCAACGGCTTCAAGGCCGACAAGTCGCTGTTCGAGGAATATCTCGGCTCGGGCGCGCATGAGGACAATTTCAAGGGCACGGACCGCCGCGTGTCCTATGTGCAGGATCGCGGCACGTTCCGCGATTTCAGCCAGGGCGCGGTGCAGCAGACCGGCAATCCGCTCGATGTCGCCATCGCTGGCGCGGGCATGTTCGTCGTGCAGGCGCCGGGCGGCGAGCGCTACACCCGCGACGGCAATTTGCAGATCAACAGCACGGGCCAGCTGGTCACCGCCGGAGGCAATCCGGTGCTGGGCACTTCGGGCCCGATCGTGTTCCAGCCGACCGACCACGACATCGTGGTCTCCGCCGACGGCACCGTCACGGTGCAGGAAGGCGCGGCGCATACGGATTCAATCCGCGGCAAGCTTCGCCTCGTCAGCTTCACCGACGCGCAGAAGCTCCTGAAGCAGGGCAACAACCTCTATTCCGGCGACGGCGCGGCGCAGGACACCAAGTCCAGCATCCAGCAGGGCTTCGTCGAGAAGTCCAACGTCAACTCGGTCGTGGAAATGAGCCACATGGTCGAGGTGATGCGGACCTACACCAACATCGCCAACATCCTTCAACAGCAAAGCGATATGCACAAGAACGCGATCGACAAGCTCGCCGACGTTCCGGCCTGAACGAGACTGAGGAGCCTCTAGCATGCAAGCGCTTCACACCGCAGCGACCGGAATGGCGGCACAGGAACTCAACGTTCAGGTGATCTCCAACAACATCGCGAACCTGCGCACCACCGGCTACAAGAAGCAGACCGCCGCGTTCCAGGACCTGATCTACCAGCATGTGCGCCGCGTCGGCGCGCAGGCCTCCGATCAGGGCACCATCCTTCCCGTCGGCATCGACCTCGGCGGCGGCGTCAAGACCGTCGGCACGCCGCGCTCGATGACGCAGGGCACGCTGTCGCAGACCGGCAACGACCTCGACCTCGCCATCACGGGCGAAGGCTTCTTCAAGATCCAGATGCCTGACGGCACCTACCAGTACAGCCGCGACGGCACCTTCCAGATGGACAATCAGGGCCGCATCGTCACAGCGGCCGGCAATCCGGTACAGCCGACCATTACGATCCCGAACAACGCCTCGGGCGTCACCATCAACGCACAGGGCCAGCTCTCGGTGACGGTGCCGGGCTCGACCACCTCGCAGATCATCGGCCAGATCCAGCTCACCAAGTTCATCAACAAGGCCGGCCTCTTGCCGGTGGGCAGCAACCTGTACCAGGACACGCCCTCCTCGGGCCCGCCGCAGGACGGCATCGCCGCGGCCGAAGGCTACGGCACAATCACGCAAGGCAGCCTCGAGCAGGCCAATGTCGACGTGGTCTCCGAGATGAGCGACCTGATTGCCGCGCAACGCGCCTACGAGATGAACGCCAAGGTGATCTCGGCCGCCGACCAGATGATGCAGTCGACGACTGCGCTGTTCCGCTGACGGAGGATTTGTGATGCTCCGCCCTCTCCTGCTCGCCGGTCTTTTCATCGCCGGCTTCCTGTTCGCCGCAAGCGCGGCACGCGCCGAGGAGACCATCGCGCCGCCGGTGTTGCGCGCCAAGGTCGACGTCGCCTCCGAGGTGGTGCGGATCGGCGACGTCGTCGACAATGCCGGCGCATTCGCGCAGATCGCGATCTATCGCGCGCCGGATCTGGGCACCACGGGCTCGCTGCCGGTGGCCCAGGTGGTCAACACATTGCGGGCGCAGGGCGTGATCGGCGTCGACGCCAAGGACATCAAGCAGGTCATGGTGACGCGGCTCGCGCGCACCGTCGAGAGCAAGGAAATCGAGCGTGCGGTCGCGCAGGCGATCGAGCATCGCGGCGGCCTCGGCGACGCCGCCAATATCAGTCTGACTTTCGACCGCGACGTCGCCGATTTGCGCCTCGACACCGCCAACACCGGCGCGCTGCTGGCCACAGCCGCGCGCTATGAGCCGCGCAACGGCCGCTTCGACGTGATCTTCCAGATCGCCAATGACAACGGCAACGCGACGCAACTCCGCTTCACCGGCAGCGCGATCGAAACCGTCGAGGTCGCCGTGCTGACGCGCAGTGTCGAGCGCAGCGATATCCTCAAATCCGCCGACGTCATGGTCGAGCGCCGTCCGCGCGCCGAAGTCGGCACCGATCCCGCCGCGCGCGCGCAGGCGCTCGGCATGCAGATGCGCCGGCCGATCCGCGCCGGCCAGCCGCTGCGCGTCGCCGATCTCGTCAAGCCCGATCTGGTGCAGCGCGACCAGGCCGTCACCGTGATCTTCCAGACCACCGGGCTCTATCTGACCACGCGCGGCAAGGCGCTCGACAACGGCACCGAAGGCGACGTCGTCAGCGTCCTCAACATCCAGTCCAAGCGCACGCTGACCGGCACGGTCACCGGCCGCGGCCAGGTCACGATCCAGATCGCCACGCCGCAACCGATGGCAGCCCCCGACACCGCCTCCGCCGCGCCCGAAATGGCGGCGCCGACCGCCGTCGCCTCAGACACGCACGCACCCGTCACGTCCAAGCCAGAGTAAGGTTCATGTCCCAGTTGAAGTACAGGTACCGTTTCTCGCGTCAGATCGTTCGCCTCGGAGCGTTGTTCGCAGTGCTCAGCGCGGCCGGCGGCTGCTCGGCGGTGAGTCGTCTGTCGCAGATCGGCGAACAACCAAAGCTGACCTCGATCGACAACCCGACGACAGCGCCCGGCTACAAGCCGGTGTCGATGCCGATGCCGAAGCCGGAGACGGTGTCCTACAGTCCGAACTCGCTGTGGCGCAACGGTTCGCGCTCCTTCTTCAAGGACCAGCGCGCCCACCAGCTCGGCGACCTGCTCACCGTGACCGTCACCATCAACGACCAGGCCAATTTCGCCAACGAGACGCAGCGCAACCAGACCGGCTCAACGGGTTCCACCATCAGCGACTTCATCGGCGCGAAGACGCTGGGCGCGCAGGCGCAGAAGGTGCTGCCGGGCAACCTCCTGACCGCGAACGGGACGTCCCAATTCGACGGCAAGGGCTCGATCCAGCGCCAGGAAAGCCTGACCACCAACATCGCCGCGGTCGTGACCCAGGTGCTGCCGAACGGCAATCTCGTGGTCGAGGGCAAGCAGGAAATTCGCGTCAATTTCGAAATGCGCGAGCTGATCGTCGCCGGCATCGTGCGACCGGAGGACATCCAGAGCGACAACACCATCGATTCCACCAAGATCGCGCAGGCCCGCATCTCCTATGGCGGCCGCGGCCAGATCATGGACATCCAGCAGCCGCGCTATGGCCAGCAGGTGACCGACGTGCTGCTACCCTTCTAGGGGTTAGTTCCGAGCTCCCACACTTTATTGCGAACCTAGGCGCAGTAGAGTGTTCCAACGCGGCCTCCGGCAGCTCCCCTGCCGGGGGCCGTCGTGTTTTTGCCAATGGCCGCTAGACGCGAAGATTAAATTCAGTCAATAGCTTGACGCATTGGTCTAAGGTTGCTTGGACCAATGGCGGCGTGTTCCATAATGAAGAGCATGAACCGGGGAAACGTAGGGCATGCAGAACCTGCTTCTGAAAAAGGATTTCTACGCCGGGCTGTTCATGGTGCTGCTCGGCGCCGGCGTCACCCTGAATTCCACGACCTACCGTCTCGGCACGCTGGCGCATATGGGCCCCGGCATGTTCCCCTTCATGCTCGGCATCCTCATGACCTTCATCGGCGTGCTGATCTTCATCGCCGGATTGGTCACGCCGCTCGAGGACGGTGAGCGGATCCTCCCTGATAGCATGGAGTGGCGCGGCTGGATCTGCATCCTGGCCGGACCGTTGATGTTCATCCTTTTCGGCGAATTTTTCGGCATGGCTGCCGCCACGTTCATGTGCGTCTTCGTGTCGGCGCTCGGCGATCGAACCGCGACATTGAAGGGATCGGCGATGCTGGCGGCCGGCATTACCGTCGTCGGCGGGTTCCTGTTTTCCTATGTGCTGAAAGTGCCCTTCCCGCTTTTCCGTTGGGGATTTTAGATGCTGATGACCGCGCTTTCCGATCTCTGGTACGGTTTCGGCGTCGCCCTCGAGCCGCAAAATCTGATGTGGTGCTTCGTCGGCGTGCTGGTCGGCAACATGGTGGGCGTACTCCCTGGCATGGGACCGCTCGCCACCATATCGGTGCTGCTGCCGCTGACGTTCGGCATCAAGCCCGTCGGCGCGATCCTGATGCTGTCAGGCGTGTTTTACGGCGCGCAATATGGCGGCGCGATCTGTTCGATCCTGCTCAACCTGCCTTGCCATCCGCCCCACGCGGTGACCTGCCTCGACGGCTTCCCGCTGACGAAACAGGGACGCGGCGGCGCAACGCTCGGCATTACCGTGATCTCGTCGTTCGTGGGCGCCTCGTGGGGCATCACCGAGATGATCTTCCTTGCGCCCGTGCTGGTGAGGGTCGCGTTGCAGTTCGGCCCGGCCGAAATCTGCTCGCTGATGCTGCTCGGCCTGCTGGCGGGTTCGACGCTGGCGCGCGGCTCTCCGCTGAAGGGAATCGCCATGACGCTGGTGGGCCTGCTGCTCGGCATCGTCGGCACGGACATCGAGACCGGAACGGCGCGCTTCACCTTCGGCATCAGCAGCCTGTTCGACGGCATCGAGCTGGTCGGGCTTGCGCTCGGATTGTTCGGTATCGCCGAGTTCATGAAGAGCGTGAACCAGTATTCCGACATCAATACGCGCTATTCCAATATCGGGCTTCGCGATCTCCGCCCGACGCGCGACGAATTGCGCCGCGCGATCCCGGCGATGCTGCGCGGGACCATCGTCGGCAGCCTGTGTTCGCTGATTCCGGGAACCGGTCCGACCATCGCCTCCTTTATCGCCTACGCGGCCGAGAAGAAGGTCTCGAAAACACCCGAGAAATTCGGCACTGGCATGATCGAAGGCGTCGCCTGTCCGGAGGCGGCGACGCATTCCTCGGTGCAGGGCGATTTCATTCCGACGATGAGCCTGGGCATTCCCGGCGACGCCGTGATGGCCCTCATTCTCGGCGCCTTGATGATTCAGGGCATCGTGCCGGGCCCGCAGCTCATCAGGGAGCATCCCGACATTTTCTGGGGCCTGATCGCGAGCTTCTGGATCGGCAACATCATCCTGGTCATCCTCAACGTGCCCCTGATCGGCGTGTGGGTGAAACTCCTGATGATCCCGTACAAATATTTGTACCCGAGCGCGCTGTTCTTCGTCTCGATCGGCGTCTACTCGACCAACAACGACATGTTCCAGGTCGGCGAGACCGTCGTCGTCGGCCTCGCCGGCTATTTGCTGCTGCTGTTCGACTTTCACCCGGCCTCCATCCTGCTCGGATTCGTGCTCGGTCCCCGCTTCGAGGAGAATTTTCGCCGCTCGATGCTGATCTCCCGCGGCGACGCGTTGGTCTTCCTCGAGCGTCCGATCAGCGCGTTTTTCCTGTTCCTCTGCGCGGTGCTGATCCTGGCGCAGATCTACGTGCACTTGCGCAAGCCGAAGGCGATCTTGGCCGCGTTGCCTTCGCTGGACGCGATCGGGCAGGACAAGCTGGCGCCGGAACGAGAGGCGGTGTAGCGCATGATCCGGAAAAGTGTGCAACGGTTTTCCCTTGCGACAAACGCCGAAGGCGTTTGCGCGGAGATCATGCGCAACAAGAAACTAGCTCACCGTTTCCCTTCAATCCCGATCTCGACCAGATAGGGCCGGTTGGCGGCGACAGCCTCTCGCAGCGCCGGCGCGATGTCGTCGGCCTTGTCGACGCGCACGGCTTCGACGCCCATGCCTTCGGCGAGACGGACGAAATCCAGCGCCGGTCCGGTCAAATCCATCTGCTGATAGGGATGCTGCGTGCCGGCCTCGAAATTCTGGCGCCAGACATCGACATTGTGTTTGAGGATGCGGTATTCGCGGTTGGCGAGGATCACGAACACGATCGCGAGCTTGTGGTGCGCCGCGGTCCACAGCGCCTGGATCGAGTACATCGCCGAGCCGTCGCCGGAGATTGCCACGACAGGACGGTCCGGCATCGCCACCTTGACGCCGATCGCGCCCGACAGCCCCTGCCCGATGCCGCCGCCGCGGCCGCCGAAATAGTCGCCAAAACCGCTGAAGTCGAAGGCCTGCGCGAGATCGAGGCTCGCGGTGATGCTCTCGTCCACGATGACGGCATTGTCGGGAAGCCCGCGTCGCAACTCCGCGGCCACCCGCGGCATGGACGTCGGCGCCCTCGTCCAGGCTTTTTCCAGCCGCGCCTTGTACGCCTCCGTCTCCTGCGCCGATTGGTCGGCGAGCGCCGCGTTGCGGCGCTGTGCCGCGGATTTGTAGTCCGCGCCCGTTTGCGAACGCAGGACGTCCGTGAGCGCGGTGAGGCTCGCCGCCATCTCGCCGACGAGGCCGGCGTCGAGCCGATGATTGAACGCGATCCGCTCGGGCGACTCCTCGATCTGCACCACCGCTGCGCCTTTGGGAAAATGCCCGCCCGGCGCAAACCAGATGTCCTCGAAGAACGGCCCGCCCAGCAGCAGCACGAGATCGGCTTGACCGAGCGCTTTTCGAATCTGGGCGGCATCGCCGGGCAGCGAGCGCCGGTAATTGGAATGATCCGTCGGAAACGGCGCGTGAGCCCGCAAGCCTTCGAACCACACAGACGCGCCGATCGTCTCGCTAAGGGCGACCAGCGCGTCGGTGGCATGCGCGCGCGCCACGTCGTCGCCGACCACGATCGCCGGACTCTGCGATTTCAGGATCAGCGATGCGATCGCCTCCACGCCTTTGGGATCGGGATGCGCGGCGCGCCACAGCCTGTCCGGCAGGAGCGCCTCGACCGAGGTCTCCTGCTCCAGCACGTCGATCGGCAGCGCGACGAACACCGGCCCCTTCGGCGCGTCGGTCGCCACCTTGAAGGCGCGGCGCAGGATCGGTGCAATCTCGTCGGCGCGCTCGATCTGCACGCTCCATTTGGTGACGGGCGCGGCCATCGCGACGAGATCGTGACCGAGCACGGGCCCGGTGAGCCGCATCCGCGTATCCTGCTGGCCGGCGGTGACCACGACCGGCGAATTGGCCTTGAGCGCGCCATAGATCGCGCCGATCGCATTGCCGAGGCCGGGCGCGACGTGGACGTTGGCGACGGTGGCGCGACCGGCGGCTTGCGCATAAAAGCTCGCCGCGCCGACCGCGACGCCCTCATGCAGCGCCATCACATATTCGATCTGCGGAAAGGCCGGCAGGCTGTCGAGCAGCGGCGTCTCGGTGGTGCCGGGATTGCCGAAGATGTGGCGCACGCCGTGGGCCACGAACGATTCCATCAACACACGGCGTCCGCGCATTTTCACTCCCGGTTGTCGCTTTGCCGGGAATAGTACGACCGGGTGTTGACCCACTGCAACGCCGATCGGCGCAGAGCAGCGGCCAGGCTACCTCAGTGCAGGTGTTGTTCGAAAAAGCCCCGCTCGCCGCGGGGCTTTTTTTATGACGGTGCGGCCAGGTTCCCTGCGTCCTCGGTTTGGATCCCTACTCGAACCTCGCCTCGACCCGCCCCAATCCGGCCAGCTCCATCACGACGTGATCGCCCGCCTTCAGCCACACCGTCTTGACGAGACTCCCCGTCAGCACGATCTGGCCGGCGTGCAGGCCCCTGCCCTCATTGGCCAGATGATCGGCGAGCCAGGCCAGCGCATGGTGGGGATGACCGAGCACGTCGGCGCCGGTGCCGCGGCCGGCCTCCACGCCGTTGATCAGGGCGCGGCCGGCGACCGCGAGCAGGTCCGGCGCGGCGGCGCGCGGCACGGCCGCGCCGAGCACGCAAGCCAGCGGCAAAGAAATCATCCGCCACCAGGGTCGGCGCGCCCAGCGTTTCCCATTGCGCATAGCGGTCGTCGACGATCTCGATCGCCGGGAGATAAGCCTCGATCGCGCCGGCGACGTTGTCCGCCGTGAACGGGCCCTGCCCGGCCGCGAGAGGCCGCCCCATCCGCACCGCGATCTCGCATTCGACCCCGACGCGCACGAAGTCGGCCGCGCGCAGCCGCACGCCGGACTCGTGAACGCCGCGCGCGAACACGCCGCCGCCGCATGGATGCGGAATATCGAGATATTGCTGCATCACCTTGCTGGTACAGCCGATCTTGTAACCGGCCAGCGGCCCGGTTTGCGGCAGCAGCAGGTCATGCACCGCGCGCTGCACCCGGTAGCCTTCCGCCTCGTCGTTCGGTGCAATTTCGGGCGGCAGCGCTTTCAGTCCGACGCGATTGCGGCGGCTGGTGGCGATGGCCTGCGCGGCGGCGAGAATCCTGTCCATCTGCAAACACCGTCCTGTCCGCACTTCAAGCTCGACAAGAGGATGAGCACGCGGCGAGCCGCCATCGCAACAGTCGCGTCAAGCAAATTGATCTCAAAGCAAAATCGCGCGGAGCCTCGCGTGCCACGCGACGTCGAAACGCTACTCGTCGCGATAGACCTTTTCGCGCTTCTCGTGGCGTTCCTGCGCCTCGACCGACAGCGTCGCGATCGGGCGCGCCTCGAGCCGCTTCAGCGAGATCGGCTCGCCGGTCTCTTCGCAATAGCCGTAGGAGTTTTCCTCGATCCGCTGCAGCGCGGAGTCGATCTTGGAGATCAGCTTGCGCTGGCGGTCGCGGGCGCGAAGCTCGATGGCGCGGTCGGTCTCGGAGGAGGCGCGGTCGGCCAAGTCCGGATGGTTGACGTTCTCTTCCTGCAATGTCTGCAGGGTCAGCTTCGACTCTCGCAGGATCTCGTCCTTCCAGGTCAGCAGCTTCATGCGGAAATAATCCCGCTGCCGCTCGTTCATGAACGGCTCTTTTTCGGACGGCCGGTAGTTCTTCAGTTTTTCCAAAGTCAGCCCAATCTCGTTTGTGCTGGCGCCTCTCCCTTGCGACTCCAGGCGGCGGGACGAGGTCCGTTCGCGCGCGCCTTATATAGCGGCGCCTTGTGACAAACAATATCGATGATGACCGCAAAAACAGGCACTTATCGGGGTTTCGGGCAGGAACCTGTGCGCAACCTCGGCCGGACCGGCGCAGGTCCGATCCCGTGCAGCGGAAATCGCCTAGAACCGGCCCGCCTTGGCGAGTTCGACCTCGACCCGCAGTTCGATCTCCGAGAGGACCGTGTCCAGGCCAGGGTCGCCGGAGGACGATTTCAGGTTGGCGGCGGCGGCGCGCAGGCGGCTGACGGTCGAGGCGTTGAGATTGCCGGAGAGCAGCCCGATCTTGAGGTCGTCGAGCACGTCGAGCGCGCCCTTGCCGCGCGCGACCGAGCGCCGGCGCCGTTCCGCCGGGTCTTCCTCGATGCCCTGCAAGGCGAGCAGCGCATCGATGCCGGCGGCGGCTTTTGGCGCGACCGGGGCGCGTGTCTCGGAGCTGGAAGCCACATCGTCCGGCAGCGAGAAGCCGGTCGAGCCGGTCCGCCTGGTATTGCCGGCGGGCGATCCGATCGTGGTGCCGTTCGGTCCGTAGATGCGCATCGTCGGCCCCTTGGGGGTGCAGTTTGGTCGTCCGCGAGCTTCGCCGTTTTATGGTTAATGCGGCGTAAACAGCCCGGCAAAAACTGCCGCATGGTGCCGGTTTTTGCCTCGGCAGGACCGACACCTCGCCACTGGCATTCCGACAATTATCGAACAAAATCAATTGATTGTGCCATCGGCGAGACGTGGCACGGCCCTCGCATGGTTAATCGCGGATCGATGGCTATGGGAGTGGCTCATGCGATCCCGAAGTGAGTTTCGAGGGGAGCTTTGGGATGCCCAGCATCCGTGTCGTGAGATTTTTTGGGGTGGGCTGCGCCACGCTGCTGGCGCTGGCGCTGTCGGCCATGTCCGCGCAGGCGACGTCCCGCATCAAGGACCTCGCCAATATCGAAGGCGTTCGGCAGAACCAGCTGATCGGCTACGGCCTCGTCGTCGGCCTCAACGGCACCGGCGACACCCTCAACAACATCCCCTTCACCAAGCAATCGCTGCAAGCGATGCTCGAGCGCATGGGCGTCAACATCCGCGGCGCCACCATCCGCACCGGAAATGTCGCCGCCGTGATGGTGACCGGCAACCTGCCGGCGTTCGCCACCCAGGGCACGCGGATGGACGTCACGGTGTCCGCGCTCGGCGATTCCAAGAATTTGCAGGGCGGCACGCTGCTGGTCACACCGCTGCTCGGTGCCGACGGCAACGTTTATGCGGTGGCGCAGG
Source organism: uncultured Alphaproteobacteria bacterium (assembly GCA_963732085.1). GTDB lineage: Bacteria > Pseudomonadota > Alphaproteobacteria > Rhizobiales > Xanthobacteraceae > Bradyrhizobium. Next base: position 306,894 of record CAVSYJ010000011.1, read on the forward strand.
GCTCGCTCGCGATCTCCGGTTTCCAGGCCGAGGGCGAAGCCGCCAAGATCACGCGCGGCGTGCCGACCGTCGGCCGCATCGCCAACGGCGCCATCATCGAGCGCGAGGTCGAGTTCGCGCTGAACCGCCTGCCGAACGTGCGGCTGGCGCTGCGCAACGCCGACTTCACCACCGCCAAGCGCATCGCGGCCGCCGTCAACGACTTCCTCGGGGTCAAGACCGCCGAGCCGATCGATCCCTCCACCGTGCAGCTGTCGATCCCGCCCGAGTTCAAGGGCAACGTGGTGGCGTTCCTGACCGAGATCGAGCAGCTGCAGGTCGATCCCGATCTCGCGGCCAAGATCGTCATCGACGAGCGCAGCGGCATCATCGTGATGGGCCGCGACGTCCGCGTGAACACGGTCGCGGTCGCCCAGGGCAACCTCACCGTCACCATCTCCGAAAGCCCGCAGGTGAGCCAGCCCAACCCGCTGTCGCGCGGCCGAACCGTCGTGACGCCGCGCACCAGCGTCCACGTTGCCGAGGACGGCAAGAAATTCGCGGTCGTGAAAGACGGGGTGTCGCTGCAGCAGCTGGTCGATGGCCTCAACGGGCTCGGCATCGGGCCGCGCGACCTGATCGGCATCCTGCAGGCGATCAAGGCCGCCGGCGCGATCCAGGCCGACATCGAGGTGATGTGATGCAGACGGCGCCCGCCGGCTCGTCCGGCCGCATCCCGCCGCAATTCACCATGCCCGTGCTGAACGGGCGGCCGGATCGCGAATTCGCCGCCGCGCTACAGAAGGTCTCGCCGCAGCAGCAAACCAAGGCGCAGGCGACCGCGACCGACTTCGAGGCGATGTTCCTGAACTCGATGTTCTCGCAGATGACCGCGGGCCTGAAGGGCGAAGGCCCGTTCGGCGATACGCAAGGCACCGGCGTATGGCGCTCGATGCTGACCGAGCAATATTCGAAACAGTTCGCCAAGGCCGGCGGCGTCGGCATCGCGAACGAAGTCTATCGCACGCTGATCGTGACGCAGGCCAAGAGTGGAAACAAGGCTGCAAACCAGGGGAAGACGGCATGAACCCGAGCGCGCAACGCCGCGAGACACCATCGCCCTACCCCGTCGCCGCGACGCCGGCCGAGGCGCGCAAGCTCGCCCAGAACTTGATGGATGCGATGAGCGCGCTGCTCGCGGTGATCGAACGCGAGACAGAGCTGGTGCGCGCCGGCAAGCTGCGCGAGGCAATGACCTTTGAGCCGCGCAAGGCGGAACTGTCCAAGGCCTATGTCAATGCGGTCGGCCAGCTCAAGGCGAGCCAGAAGCAGCTCGCGCAGGCCGCGCCCGAGCTGTTGAAGACCTTGCATCGTCACCACGACGTGTTCCGCTCGATGCTGCAGATCAATCTCACGGTGCTCGCGACCGCGCATGCGGTCTCCGAAAGCATCGTGCGTGGCGTCAATGCGGAGATGCAGCGCCGCAGCATGCCCAACACCTATACCGCGGCCGGCAAGCGCGCCGCGCCCGGCCCGCGTCACATCACGCCGCTGTCGGTCAGCCGCTCGCTCTGAGGCGTCGCGGAGTCTTGCCTGGAGCATGATCTCCGCGCAAACGCGTTCCGCGTTTGTCGCGAGGGAAAACCGCTCCACAGCTTTTCCGGATCATGCCCACTACAATTTTCATCAAAATCGAGCAGCTCTCGCAGCGCGAGATTCATCGCGTTTTCTAACAAAGGATTGAAGTCTGCACGGCAATATTGCCGTCGGGATCGGGTTGGGATTTGTCTCTGTAAAGCGGCGCCAGGAGGGCTGCCATGAGCACAGATTTCAGCATCAGGCCGGTGGGGTCGCCGGCCCCTTCGCCCATTGTGGCGCCGTTCAGCCAGGCGGCCGGCAACGCCGTTCCGACCGACTTGCCGGCCAGCCAGAGCGTGACGGCGGCCGATGCGGCCTCGTCCGTGCGCAACGATCCGATCGATGTGGTCGAGGATTTTGCGCACGAGGCCTATTACGATCGCGAGGCAAGCGCGATGGTCTATCAGGTCGTCGACGACAGGACCGACCAGGTGGTGACGCAATATCCTGACGATGCGGTGCTGCGCCGCCGCGCCTATTTCCACGCGCTCGATCTGTCGCGCGGCACGCCGCCGCGCGTCATTCCGACCGATCGGGTGGCGTAAGGACTTCTAGCCGCGACCGGCGAGGCCGGCGGCGATATTGCAGTTGATGTCGATCAGCGACTTGAGCTTCGCGGGATGCGGATCCATCTGCATCTCGATGGTCTGCTTCAGCACGAAGATGCCGATATTGGCGATGTTCTGCCGGACTTCCCGCGAGTTCGGATTCTCGTTGGCTTCAGCTTCGGTGAGGAAGATCGACCACAGCCTGCGGTTGAACATCAGCGCCTTGTGCAGATTGCGGTCCGGACCCTTCCAGTTGGTCTGGATTTCCTGCAGCTGCCTTGCCGCCTTCAGCAGCGCCTGCGCCTCTATTTCCCGGCCAGCTGCCGTCGTTTGAGAGGTGCGAGCATAGGCTTGAGCGGCATTGGACATTCAGACACACCCGGGACTTGACGCTTGAGAACGCGACGAAAATGCCCAGTTTTTGTACGTGGTTGCCTTTAAAATATGGTTAGCGGACGCTTCAGTATTTTTACGGTACCTGCAATTTCAGGTGGCGGCGGCCCGCCGGGCACCGCGCCAAACGAAAGCGGCGGGGTATCCCCCGCCGCTTGGTGTATCGTCGGATTGCGCGATATCAGCGCAGGAGCTGCAGCACGCTGGCCTGCGACTGGTTGGCGAGCGCGAGCGCGGAGACCGCGATCGACTGGCGGGTCGACAGCGCCTGGCTGTTGGCCGCTTCCTCGTTGGTGTCGGCCAGCGTCAGGTTGGAGGCGCCGGTCTGCAGAACGTTGATCAGGTTCTTGTTGAAGTCCTGGCGGATCTGCACGATCGACAGGTTCGAACCGAGAGCCGATGCTTCCGTGCGCAGCGTAGTGCTGGCGGACGTCAACGCGGTCAGCGTCTTGTTGGCCGAGTTGTTGTCCAGGAAGTCGGTGCCCGCGGTCAGGGGCGACAGACCGAGGCCGGTGGAGTTGAAGGTCACGCCTGTGATGTTCAGCGTCGACCTTCCGGTCTCGTTGAACACCAGCTTCAGCGTGTCGCCGTTCAACAGGTTGATACCGTTGAACGAGGAATCCTGCGCCGTGGTGGTGATCTGCGTAAGAACGTTGTTGTACTGGGCGACCAGGTTGGCACGGGTTGTCTGCGAGTTCGGGTCGGCAACCGGCGCGGCAACGGCGCCGAATGTCACGGTACCGCCACCGGTGTTGGTGTAGGTGACCGCACCAATGGTGGACGAGGCCGCGTCATTCGTCGTGGTGATCACGAGCTTGTTGCTGCTGTCGAGGCTGGCGCTCAAATTGTTGGCCGCCAGTGCGGTGTTGAGCTGAGCCAGCGACTCGTTGGCGCCGAAGGTGATGCTGGTCGCCGTTCCGCCGCCGGTCGCGGCAATTGCAAGAACGTCGCCGCTCTTGATGGTGACGCCGTCGACCAGATTGGCAGCGGTGCCACCGAGGGCAGCTGACGAACTGACCGTCGACTTCGGGACATAGCCGGTCGGGCTCTGCAGCACCTGGCTGGCGATCGACTGGGCGCTTGCGACCAGGCTCTGCAGCGAGGTGATGCCGGTGTTGGCGGCTTGCAGGACCTGCACGCCGTTGCCGATGCCGTCCAGCAGGTTGCTGATGTCGCTGGCCCGGTTGTTGAGGCCCTGCGCCGTGAAGTACTCCGTCGGATTATCGAGCGCCGAATTGACCTTGTTGCCGGTGGCGAGGTCGTTCTGAGTCGTGGCAAGCAAGGAGGCGGTGGACTGGAGCGAGAGCAGGTTCTGACGAACCGATGCCGAAAGAACAATACCGGACATGTGGCAAACCTTCCTAGTGGACCGTCTCCATTTCTAGGCGGGCTCGCTTAAATTATGGTTAATGCCCGTTTAAATAATTCGGTTAAGAAATCGTTAACCGCCGCTGGGCACGCGAAGACGATGGCGGACCGGGCTCCGAAAGCAAAAACGGCGGGGTTTCCCCCGCCGTCCCGCATTCTGGATTGGTGCGTTTCGCGCGCGATATCAGCGCAGGAGTTGCAGCACGCTGGCCTGCGACTGGTTGGCGAGGGCGAGCGCGGAGACCGCGATCGACTGGCGGGTCGACAGCGCCTGGCTGTTGGCCGCTTCCTCGTTGGTGTCGGCCAGCGTCAGGTTGGAGGCGCCGGTCTGCAGAACGTTGATCAGGTTCTTGTTGAAGTCCTGGCGGATCTGCACGATCGACAGGTTCGAACCGAGAGCCGATGCTTCTGTGCGCAGCGTGTTGCTGGCGGCCGTCAATGCGGTCAGCGCCTTGTTGGCGGACGTGTTGTCCAGGAAGTCCGTGCCCGAGGTCAGGTTCGAAAGACCGAGGCCGGCGATGTTGAAGGTCACGCCGGTGATCGACAGCGTCGACTTGCCGGTTTCGTTGAAGGTCAGCTTCAGCGTGTCGCCGTTCAACAAGTTGACGCCGTTGAACGACGAATCCTGCGCCGTGGTGGTGATCTGCGCAAGAACGTTGTTGTACTGGGCGACCAGGTTGGCACGGGTTGCCTGCGAGTTCGCGTCGGCAACCGGCGCGGTGGCGGCGGCGAAAGTCGTGGAACCGGGAGTCGATCCGACAGTGACCGCACCGACCGTGGACGAAGCATTGTCGTTGTTGGCCGTGAAGACGAGCTTGTTGCTGCTGTCCAGGCTGGCTGTCACGCCAGCGCCGGCGGTCGTCAAGGCGGAGTTCAGCTGATCGAGCGATTCAGAGGCGCCGAGGGTGACAGTGGTTGCCGGGAGGTTCCCGCTCGCGGCGAAGATGATCGTCTGACCGCTCTTGAGATCGGTGCCGTCAACCAGATTGGCAGCGGTGCCAGCGATCGCTGCTGACGAACTAACCGACGACTTGGTCGAATAGCCGAGCGGGCTCTGCAGCACCTGGTTGGCGATCGACTGCGCGCTTGCGACCAAGCTCTGCAGCGAGGTGATGCCGGTATTGGCGGCCTGCAGCACCTGCACGCCGTTGCCGATGCCATCCAGCAGGTTGCTGATGTCGCCGGCCCGGTTGTTGAGGCCCTGCGCCGTGAAGTACTCGGTTGGATTGTCGAGAGCCGAGTTGACCTTGTTGCCTGTGGCGAGGTCATTCTGAGTGGTGGCGAGCAAGGACGCGGTGGACTGGAGCGAGAGCAGGTTCTGACGAACCGATGCTGAAAGAACAATGCCGGTCATTTTCATACCTTTCTGGTGTGAGACGCAGTACAGACCCGGCCTTCCAAGCCGGGCGACCTCGCGACGGTGAAACCAAGTGGCTAAGAAAGCATGAAGTGTGACAGTCCCGCCGATTCAGGGATCGCGCGGCAGGCTTCGCGATTCACGCTATCGGCGTATCGGCCGCCGCGAACGCCCTTGATGGAATTGGGAAATTCTGCGCAAAGCCGTGCGTTTACCCCGTGTTAACCTTGATCGGGAAAGGATTGCGCAGTCCGGACCACAGAGCCGGCAAAACCCCGGCGAGGCCAATACGTTCGAGTTCGCTGAGTTGATCGCCGACGTCAGAAGGCAACGGAGAGCAATATGGCCCTGAAAGTCGAATTAAAACCGCATGAGCGCATCATCATCGGCAGCTGCGTGATCACCAACACCGATCAGCGCGCGCGCCTCTTGATCGACGGCGACAATATCCCGATCCTGCGCGAAAAGGACATCCTGACCCCGGAAACGGCGGATACGCCGGCCAAGTTGATCTATCTGGCGGTGCAGCTGATGTACATTTCGCCGGACGCCAATGCCAGTCACGGCACCTACTTCAACTTGATCCGCGATCTCGTCACCGCCGTGCCGAGCACCTGGCCGCTTATCGAAGACATCAACAACCAGATCCTCAGCGGCGACCTCTATCAGGCGCTGAAGGAGGTCAAAAAGCTGGTTGCCTATGAGAGGCAGCTGCTCGACCAGATCGAGGAGTTGCGTGCGAGAGAACGCACCGTCAGCAGCGCCGCCTGAAGTCTCTAGACTGCCGCCGCCTCGATCAGGGCCTGCTGACCAAGGTTAGAGGTCCAATTCCAACATTCGCATCCCCTCGCGGCAGGCACTTTTGCGAATGTTGGAATTAGAGGACCACTAGAAAATATTGATTCTAGTGGAGCTTTGGATTTGACGTTCGCTTTGCGAGTTCGTGGCCTTTTGGATAGCGAACGTCAAATCCGCTCCACTAGCGGCACGTCGCGCGCCGAATTCCAGCACGGCTGCAACCAGCGCATCGATATCGCAAGCGCCGGTGCGGTGGTTGACGATCGCACAGCGGATCGCAAGCCGGCCGTCGAGCACCGTGGTCGACGGCGCCGCGATGCCGGATTCCTGGAGATTGACGACGATCTCGCGGTTGACCCGGTCCGCGTCCGCCGCGCGATAGCGGAAGCAGACGATGTTGAGATTGACCGGCGCCAACAGCTCGAGCCGCGGCTCGGCGCGCACGCGCGCCTCGAGATAGGACGCCAGCGCACAACTGTGGGCGACGATCGCGCCCAGCTTGTCGGTACCGTAGGTCTTCAGCGTGAACCAGGTCTTCAGCGCGCGGAAGCCGCGCGACAGGTCGACGCCGAGATCGCAGGGCCACTCGGCGCCGGCCGCGAGTCCGCGCGTCTCCCTGCGCAGATAGGCTGCCGGCGCCGCGAAGGCGTCCTTGTGGCGGTCGCCGTCGCGCACCAGGAGGAAGCCGGCGTCGTACGGCACCTGGCCCCATTTGTGGAAATCGAACGCGATCGAGTCCGCGTGCTCGATGCCGGCGAGCCGCGGCGCCAGCTCCGGCGAGAGGATGCCGAGCGCACCGAAGGCGCCGTCGACGTGAAACCAGAGTTTCTCCTCGCGGCACAGCGCAGCGACGGACTCCAAATCGTCGATCGCGCCGATGTCGACGGTGCCGGCGGAGGCAACCACAAGAAACGGCTTCAGCCCGACCGCGCGATCGCGCGCAATCCGCGCGCGCAGCGCATCGACATCGATGCGATGAGAATCGTCGACGGCGATGCAGCGCAACGCGTCGCTGCCGAAGCCTGCGATATCCATGGCCTTGGTGATGCAGCCATGCGCCGCTTTCGAGGTGTAGGCGGTCAGGTGCGCGCCGTCCTCGCCAATGCCGCGCTGCCGCGCAGATCTGCCGAGCGCGCAAGTGCGCGCCACCAGCACCGCCATCAGGTTGGCCATCGACGTGCCCGTGACGAACAGCCCGCTGGCGCCAGCCGGAAAGCCGAACATCTGGCGGACCCAATCGACGACCTGCCGTTCGACCTCGATCGGAATGTGATCGCGGCCGCCGAGATTGGCGTTCAGGCCGGCCGCGAGCATCTCCGCGAGCATGCCGACCGCCGAGCCGCCGCCATGCACCCATCCCATGAAGCCGGGATGAACGTTACCGGTCGCATAAGGCGCGATGAAATCGGTGAAGGTGCGATAGACGTCTGCGAGGTCGCTTGCGCCACGTGGAGGCGCCTCGCGAAATTGCGCACGCACGACGTCGGGAATCGGCTGCCACACCGGACGCTCGCGGATGGTGGCCATGTAGTCGATCATGTCATCGAGCATGCGATGACCGAGCGCACGGAGCTCAGTCCAGTCCTGGGGATCGAGAGTCTCGCCTGACCCAGGCTGCGCAGTCTCGCGCAACATGCCTGTCACGCCGCGCACTCCGACAGCCGCTCGGAATGCCGCTCGAGCATCGCGGCGAAGGCGTCGAACACCTTGCGCATCTGCGGCGGCTTGTAGGGAAACAGCTCCGGCGAATCCATGTTGTGCACGACCGCGGTGTTGTCGGCTTCGAAGATCAGGAGCGATCCGTCTTTCGTCTCGGCGCAATCGATGGTGAAATAGTCGAGGCCGAGGCGATCGGCCATCGCGCCGAGCGCCGATTGATGCCGCCGTCCGAAGCCGATGTCGAAGGTGCACATGAACGTCTCTTCCTCGAGACGCTTGGCCGCACTCTCCGCCATGCCGGCGTTGAGATACCAGATGTCCCAGCGTTCGGCGATCGCCATGTGACAGGCATAAGCACGGCCATCGACGAAGGCGACACGGTATTTGCGGAACAGTGCGTCCGCACTCGCATAATCGACAAAGCGCGAGATGAAGAACAGGTCGCCATCGTGTTCATCGAGATAGCGCGCCAACGCCGCGCCATCATCGATTCTGGCGAGACCGTTGCCTGCATGCGATCCGCGCGGGCGGACGATGACGGGGAACGCGAGATCCGTGGCAATGTCTCCGAGCATATCGGCCGAGCACGTCACCTCGAGCAGACGCTCGCGCGTGACGACCAGGGTCGCAGGGATCGTCAAGCCCTCGATGCCGTCGAGCAGCCGATGCAGCTTGTCGCGATCGAGACTGCCGACCAGCGCCGGCGGATTGAGCAGCGGTCGCGGCCAGCGCGCCGCGGCGGCATCGATCTTTCGCAGCGCATCGCGGCAATCCTCGGAGTCGGAGGCGATCACGATGGCGACGTCATGGTCGGGCAAAGGCTCCGGAAGTTCGACGCCCGGAATGACATACAGCACCATCAGCTCGATTCCGGAGTCCTGCAGCAGGAATTCGATCGGCGTGTTGCTGCCCATGTCGGTCGGAGCCGCGAGCGCCAGCACCCGCAGCCGCGGACTGCTCGATGCACAGGGCGAACGATACAATTGATGAGACTTCAGGACTTCATGCTGGATCGCCAGCCCCGACTGCTTGTCGCCGAGCAACTGCGCGATCAGCGACAGATCGAGCCCCTCGCCCGCTTCGGCCGTGCCGTTGTAGAGCTTCGCGATCAGTTCGCGCCAGAGCGGACGAAGGTCCTTGCCATCGAACGCCATCTTCGCAAGCCTCGCCATACCGATGCGGTCGGCGCAGTCCGGCTCGGTCACATCAAGTCTTTCGTCGACATCAAGCTGCATCAACAACTCCGAAAGCGGAAAAGGCCGGTGCCGGCGCCGCAGGATCTTGCGCTGGCGGCACAATCTCATGCGGCGTTCACCGAAGCCGGCGCCTGGGCGAATTGCGATCCGACATCGCCGTGGAAGACCGACGGGCCGACATGATCGAGGCGGCTGTCGAGATCGGCCCAGATCTCGCCGCCGATATCGGTCCATCGTTTGCAGAAAGCGAAGTCCTCGCTGAGATAAGTGCCGCCGACCGGATCGATCATGCACTCGAACAGCGCAAACCGGTTCTGGCTTCCGGCCAGCGCATCGTGCGAGTGCTCGCGATGGAATTGCAGCGATGCGTAGTGCGCGCACATCGTTTCCAGCACGTGACGGCGGATCATCAGGAACCCCGTGCCGGCGTAGCGCACGCGGGTGAAACCGTTGACGGCGATGACGCGATCGGGATCGTTGACCTCGAGCACGTAATCGAGCGAAGCCGCCGGCAGGTTCGCCCTTCCCGCTTGCATCGCGCGCGCAGCCTTGTCCCAGTTGACCCGCTTGATCGGATAGACGCCGGCGACGACCTCGGCGCCGCTTTCGATCAGGCGGAACACCTGTTCGGGGGCAAATCCGATATCGGCATCGATGAACAGGAGGTGGGTTGCGGCGGGATTGTCGAGGAACAGCGTCACCAGATTGGCGCGCGCCCGCGTGATCAGCGCGTCGCCGTCGCGCATGTGCACCGTCAGATCGACATTGGAAAGGCCATGCACCACCCGCTGCAAGGCGAAGATCGAACTCGCATAGATGCTCGAGACCTGCCCGCCGAAGCAGGGCGTCGCGACCACCAGATGAACACGATCCGTCATGATAGACTCCGAAGTCGCCGCCCCCGACTCCTCACCAAATCGTAAAAAGACATGGTTAACGGAAGGCTAACGCCCCTGCCCCGCCAGATTACAGATCACGCCAGCGGCAGGAACTTGACCAGGCTAAGCTGCGACAGCATCGCGGTGGTCTGATAGGACGCCTGCAAGCTGTTCTGCAGCGCCAGGATTTCACTGGCCACCTGATCCTGCGAGATGCCTTCGGTATCGGAGACCATGTTCTGCAGCGCGGTCTGGGTCTGGGTTTGCCGGGCCTGCACATCCTTCATGGTGTTTTGCGCGGTGGCAAAATCGGTCTGCATGTCCTGGATGGTTTGCTGATTTGCCTGCGGCGTCAGGTTGGCGGCGACGCGCTCGCTGAGCGCCGAGGCCACGCCCGCCGAATTGGTCCCGGTCGGCGACACCGTGACAGCCGCATAGACGGAAATGTTCTGCAGCGCCTGGCGGATCGCCTGCTCGTTGGCCTGGGCGCCGAACTGCACGGTCTGCGAGGAGTCGACCCGCACCGTGGAGGTCGAACGCGCCGAGCCTGGCCCGGAATTGCCGGTGTACCAGGCAACCGTATTGGCCGAACCGTTGACGAGGCTGGTCGCCGATCCCAGCGGCGAGCCGCTGACCCGCAACGGCGGGGTCGGCGCCGTCACCGTGCCGCTGAAGCCAAGTGCGGCGAAAGCGGCTGCGTTCGAACTCGTGATCGACAGACTTGACGCGTTGTCGGTGTTGATCGAGATCGCACCGCCATGAACGGTCGACGGTGTCGACGTGCTCGTGATCGCGTCGATCTTCGACAACAATGTCTGAACGCTGTCGGTGACGTTGATCTGGTTGCCGGTCGCGCCCGACGCGACGAAGGTCAGTTGTCGTGCCGTTGACGGTGATGGTGTCGCCGGGCGCGAAGCTCGCCGACAAGGAATTGGTGCCGGCCGCACCGGACAGCGCGGTTGCTCCCGTCACCGCCGCGGGCGGGGCGGCCTGGTTGTTGACCGCGCTGCCGGTCGCGGTGCCGTCGGTGTTGAAGAAGTTGTCGCCGGCCGCCACCGCCGAGGCCGCGACCAGCGAGGTACCGGCGAGCGTGCCGATCGCCGACGTCAGCGCCGCATTCAGGTTCGTCGCGGTCGCCGCCGGTGTCGCGCCGATCGCAAAGCTTCCCGACGGCAGCGGCGTGCTGTTGCTCGCCGTCAGCTGGATGGACTCGGAAGTGCCGTCGGGAAGATTGAAGCTGTAGGTGATCTGATCGCCCGGATTGGGATTGCCCGCGGTCATGTCGACCGACACCGCGGCCGGCGAGCCGGACGGGCCGGTCACCGTCGCGTTGGTCAGCGACGACGTCACCGAACTCAGCTTGAGACCGAACGGTGAGCCCGCCGCATCCTCGGCCACGTTCACCGAGGTGGCCGTCGGCGATGAGATGACGAGGCGGCCGAGCCCGTTGCTGCCGAGATCGGCCTGCTGGCGCTCGGCAATCACCTGCTTCAAGCCGGCCTGGGTCGCGGTGCCGTTGAGGATGTCGTCGGCGGAGGCGACCGCCGGCGTGCCGATGGCGTTGCCGGAGAAGATATAGCGGTCGCCGACCTGGGTGTTCAGGATGCCGACGATCGACGACATTTCGGACAGCGCGTTCTGCTGGCCGATCGTCTGTCCGCTGCCGGTCAGATTCTGCGGCGTCGCCGAAGCAGCGCTCTGCACCTGGCTCGTCGTATCCGACAGGGATTGCAGCGCGGCATTGGCGGCGTTGATGATGGTGTTGACGTTGGTCATGGTGTCGCCAAAGGCGGAGATATTGGACAGCTGCGTCCGCGCGGCGATCGCAAAGCCCTCGTTCACGCCCATGCCGGCGTAGTTGGTCGATTTCACACCGCTTGAAAGCTGCGTCGACAGATCCGTCAGCTGGTTGTTGATGTTCTGCACGGACTGACCGAGCAGGGACGAACCGTAATTGATGCTGCTGACTGACATATCTTACGCCTTACGGGTTAGCCTGCAGCAAGCTTTGCATCATGCTTTGCACGACCGACATGATGTGAGCATTGGCTGCGTAGGTGTTCTGGACCTGGATCAGGTTCGCCATCTCGGTGTCGATGTTGACGCTGGAGGTGGAGTCGAACTTCTGCTGCAAGGTCGAGACGACGACGCTCTGGCCTTGCTGCAATTGCGTCGCCACCGTCGAGGCATTGCCCTGCTGGCTGATGAACTGCTGACAGATAGTCCGAGATCGTGCCTTTGAACGGCTGGGCGGCGGCGCCGAGCCCGGTCGAGGGCGAATAGCTGAAGGTCGACGCGGTCAGCTGGGTGAACAGGAAATCCGAGCGCGTGTTGTCGCCGGCGGCGGTAGAGGTGCTGTAATTGCTGAGCGCCGTCTGGTTGTTCGACACCGCCGGATTGATCGCGATGCGTCCGGCAAGACCGGTCATCTGCGAACCGCCCGCGGTGTACGCGCCGGTGTAGAGCGAATTGCCGTCGGTGAAGAGCGGAAGTTGCGCGTTTCCGCTCTGGATCGACGTCACTGTCGTCGTGGTCGAGCCTGCGTTGACGGTCGCCGCCGCCGATCCCAGCAGATTCGAGCGTCGAGCCCGAACCGGAGAATTGCAGGCCGCGGCTGCCGAGGGCGGTATTGAGTTGCGACGCAACGGAAGCCATGCCGGACGAGAAGTTGACGCCGACCAGCAACGGATTCGCGTTGGCGCCGTTCTGCAACGGCAACGCCGCCGGATCGGTCACGTTGACGATCGATATCTGGCGCTGGGTGTTGGTACTGTCGGTGTAGGTCAGGTTGACGGTGTTGCCCGGCTGGACGTTCGAGGTATCGACGCTGAAGCCCGCGGGCGGGCCGGTGACCGCGGTGCCCGCGGTCGTGATGTCCGACAATGACGAGGCGAGCGTCGCCGCCATCTGGTCGACCTGGGTCTGGGCCTGCACCAGCGTCTGGTCGCGCAGCTTGAGGTCGGCGGCGATCTGGCCAGAGCCCAGCACATTGTTGGCGACGACGTCGATCGAGGCGCCGTTCGGCAGCTTGATGTCGAGCGAGCCGACGCCGTTCTGGGCCGGATTGGTGCTGTAGAGCGACGTCGCGCTCAGCGCTCCCGGCGAATTGTAGGTGAAGCTCGAGGCGAGCCCGTCACCAACGAGCTGGATGCCGGAATTGGTGAAGATGCTGGTCTGGTTCGACGAGCCGGTGACGACGCGAACGTCGACATATTTCGACAAATCGTTGATCGCGTTGTCGCGCTGATCCATCAGCGTCGCGGCCTGCGGGTCGGTCGACGACATGCCCGCGAGCTTGGAATTGAGCTGCGCGATCTGGCTCATGTCGACATTGGCCTGCGCGGCCGAATTGCCGATATCCTGCGCCACGTTGGAGCGCAGCGACTGGATGCCCTGCGTCGTCGTATTGAGCTGCTGCGCCAGCGATTGCGCCGACGACAACGCGACGCCCTGCGCCGAAAAGTTGCCGGGGCTGTTCGACAGCGACTGCAGCGAAGTGGTGAAATTGTTCAGCGCGGTTTCCAGCGTGCCCTCGCCGCCGGGCGTGCCGTAGACGCTCTGCAGCTGGGTGAGGATGTTGGCGGTCTGGGTGGCATAGGCGCCGCCGCCGGTTTCCGTGCGCAGCTGGTTCTGCACGAACAGGTCGAGCGCGCGGTTGACGCCGGTCGTCGTAACCGTCGAACCGAAGTCGCCGCTGGCGACCTCGATCTGGTTCGGGCTCTGCGCGACATAGCCCGGCGTCTGCGAGTTGGAGACGTTGGACGAGATGATCGACAACGCCGCCTGGTTGGCGCGCAGTCCCGACATCGCCGTGGCAAGGGCTGAACTCAAACCCATCTCAATTGCCCGCCTTCAAGTACGTTACTCAAACCGTGCGGGCCGATCAGCGCAGCACGTTGAGAAGATCCTGAACCATGCTGTTGGCCGTGGTGATCACCTTGGTGTTGGCCGAATAGGCCTGCTGGGTCACGATCAGCTTGGTGAACTCGTCGGCGATGTCGGTGTTCGAGCCTTCCAGCGACGAGCCGCTGATCGACCCGGACGCACCCGCGATCGCGGGCCCGGACAATTCGGTGACCGCGTAGGCGCCGCCGTCAAGGGCTTGCAGATAGTTGGTGCCGTTGAAGTGCGAGAGCGTCACGGAGGCAAGATCGATGTTCTGGCCGTTGGAGAACGTGCCGACCACGATCCCGCTGTTGTTGATCGCGACCGATTGCAAGTTGCCCGGCCGCAAAGCCGTTCTGGGTGATGGTGTTGATGGTCGCGGCACCGCTCGTGGTCGCAAACTGCGTCAGCGCGCCGGAAGACATGTTGAACGAAAGGGCTCCGAGCGATTGACCGTCGACCGTGACGCCGGGGATGCTGATCGAAGAGCCCGTCGGCGATGCCAGCGAGCCGTTGGCGGCGAAGGTGAAGTTGGTGCCGACGTTGACCCACGCGGTCTGCCCGCCCGTGGCCGTCGTGCTGGTCTGGTAGAAGAGATTCCAGACGTCCTGATGGCCGGCGCCGAGAGCCGAGCTGTCGGTCTTGGCCCAGCGCAAGCTGCATGTTCACGGGCGTGCCGGCAGAGTTGTAGGCGGTCACGGCGCCGCCGGAGATGGATTCGTTGGTGAAGGTGGTCAGGTCGTTGGCGGTGACAACGCCTGTGCCAGCGGTGCCGCCGCCGTTGCGCGCGACGGGTCACGGGATCGACGTGAAGCCGAGCGCCGTGAACGCGGCGGCGGAACTGGTGATACTGAGGTTCTGCGCCGTTCCGGTATGCAGGGTGATCGCGCCGGTCGTCGCATCGATGGTGGGCGCGGCGCCGGTGATCGCTTGCAATTTGTCGACAGCAACGTACCGACATTGTCGGTGACGTCGATGTGGTTGCCGGCCGTACCGGTGTTCACGAAAGTCAGCGTGGTGCCATCGACGGTGATGGTATTGCCGATCGGCAAAGCCGGTCTGCAATGAATTCGCTCGGCGCCGTGCCTGACAACTTCGTGGCCGCGGTGATCGGCGCCGGTGTCGCAGCCTGGTTGCTGACCCCCGTGCCGGTGAGGGTGTTGTCGGTGAACGGCGTAGCCGGCGTACCGACCGGTAACGGGTTCGAGGCGAAGTCAGCGGGATTGAGCCCGCCGTTCGCGGTCAAGGTGCCAGCGGCGGCGGTGGAGCTCGCCGGTGTCTTCGGCTCGGTCGGCAGGTTCGCCGCGTACTGGATCGAGCTGGTCGCCTGCGCCGGGATGAAGTTGTTCTGGAATTGCAGGACGTGTCGGCACGTTGCCGGTCGGGTTGCCGGTCTTGGGGTCGACGTCGACACCCATCAGGTAATAGCCGGCGCCGTTGACCAGGTTGCCGTTGGCGTTGACCTGGAAGTCGCCGCGTCGCGTGTAATCGGTGACGCCGGAGAATACCGGCACGTTGTCGACGACGCCGGTCGGCCGACTGCACCGAGAAGAAGCCGTCGCCGTTGATCGCCATGTTGGTGGCGACCGTCGAGGCCGAGACCGTGCCCTGGGTGGTGATGGTCTGCTGCGCGAACGCGGTGACGCCGCCGGCGACCTGCCGGCTCGGCGTGGTCGAGTCCGGGATCAGATCCTCGAAGCTGGTGTCGATGCCCTTGTAGCCGGTGGTCGAGGCGTTCGCGATGTTGCCGGAGATGTTCTGCAGCGCGAAGGACTGAGCCTGCAGGCCGCCCACCGCAGGTGTTCAGTGCGTCGAAGATACCCATAACATTGTCTCCACTTTGATCCGGCGGCCATCACAGGCCTCTTGCCGCAATTCGCGGAGACTGTCGCAAGCGTTATGCCAAATAGGAAAAACGCGTCAGATCAAATGCTTGAATGAAAATGCCCCGGCCAAATGACCGGGGCACAATTGCCGGGCGGGCAACTCTTGCCGGGCGAAACATAGCGTTTTCGAGCGAAGTGGGTACCGGTTCGCGTGAAGAAAACGCGTCAAGAAAGAAAAGTTCTCAGCTCGCCTGCGGCCCCGCCGGATGAAACACCAGCGCGAAGCCGTCCATGCAATAGCGCAGGCCGGTCGGCTTCGGGCCGTCGTCGAAGACGTGGCCGAGATGGCCGCCGCAGCGGCGGCAGTGGATCTCGGTGCGCAGCATGCCGAAGGTGCGGTCCTCCGTCTTGCCCACCGCGTTCTCCAGCGGCTGGTAGAAGCTCGGCCAGCCGGTGCCGCTTTCGAACTTGGTCTCCGACGAGAACAGCGGCAGGTCGCAGCCGGCGCAGGCGAAGATGCCCTTGCGATGCTCCTTCAGCAGCGGGCTCGAGCCCGGCCGCTCGGTGCCCTCCTTGCGCAGGATATCGTATTGCTGCGGGGTGAGCTGCGCGCGCCATTCGGCGTCGGTCTTCTCGATCTCGAATTTCTCGGCGGCCTGCGCGGGCGTTGCCCGCAGCCAGCGGAAGGCGGCAAGGCCAAACAGGCTGGCCAGCGAGGCGAGCAGGATGCGGCGGTCAATCATCTGATGTCTCCGTCGACGGCGGTTTCGCTGTCAGATACGGCCCGTTACAGCAGAAGTTACATCGAGATTTGCGAAATTATCTCACTTTCATGCGAGCGGACGCGCGTCTAGCCGCCCTCCCCGCTCTGGCTTGCGGGCGGCGACGGCTCGGGCGGCGGCGCAGCCGGTGGCGGCGGACGTACCGGCCGGGCACGGCCGGGCGGCGGTCGTCGGGGTGCGGCCGGCCGCGATGCCGCCTGGCGGTTGGCTTCGGCCAGACGCGCCTCGCGCAGGCGCTCCTGGATAGCGCGCCCTTTCGCGGTAACGCGCCAGCGCGCCCAGACGTCGCCGAGCTTCCCCGCCCCCACATCCCGACGATTTGTCCGGCGACGCGGCCGATCGGGCCGCCGGCCCAGACCAGTTCGAACGGCGAGAACAGCCGCCAGCGCTCG
This sequence comes from uncultured Alphaproteobacteria bacterium, assembly GCA_963732085.1. GTDB lineage: Bacteria > Pseudomonadota > Alphaproteobacteria > Rhizobiales > Xanthobacteraceae > Bradyrhizobium. The sequence continues at coordinate 323,593 of CAVSYJ010000011.1, forward strand.
TCGCCCCAGAGGATGCTGCGCGCGATCAACTGGCCCGCCATCGCCGAGGTATTGAGGCCCTGGCGGCCGAAGCCGCTCGCGACCCAAAGCCCTTTGCGCAACTGCCCGATCTGCGGCATGCCATGCACGGTCTGCCCGACCGCGCCGCCCCAGACGTCGGTGACCTTCACCCGGCCGAGCTTCGGAAAGATCGTCCTGATCCTGCGGCCGATGCTGCCCGCGATAACGGCGCGGCCGCATGCCCCATGTCGTTTCCGGGCTCGCCCACATCAGGCGGTCGCCGTCGACAATGCGGAAATGATCGATGCCGTCGGTGTCGGTCACCGATCCCTTGAAGGCGATGACCTCGTTGAGCCGCTCGCCGAGCGGCTCGGTGATTCCCGCATATCGCCAGACCGGCAGCAGCGTGTCCGACAGTCGCCGCAGCGGCGCGCCGAGATGGACATTGCCGGCGAGCACGATATGCGAGGCGCGCAGCCGCGCCGACGGCGTCACGATGCGCTTGCGGATCCCCGAGGAATCCACGCTGACGACCGGCGTGTCCTCGAAGATGCGCGCGCCCGCGCGCCGCGCCATCGCGGCAAGGCCATGCACATATTTGCGGCCGTCGATCTGGAACGCCTTTGGGATAATAGACGCCGTGGAAATAGCGGTCGGTCTTGAGTTCGTTGCGCACGCGGTCGATCTGCCAGCCCTCGACCTCGGTCTCGAAATCCTCCGACAGCATCTGCAACTGGCTGATCAGGCGGTCGCCGACATCGACATTGGAGACTTCGAGCGCGCCCTCTGTGAGGGCGATGCCCGGCATCTGCTCCTCGGTGGCGGTGGCGCGGACGAATTCGGCGCCCTCCTTCGACAGCGCCCACAATTCGCGGGTGTCGTCGAAGCCGATGCGCTCGATCAGCTCGCCGACCGGCAGGCCATAACCCGGCATGACCGTGCCGAGCTGGTTGCCGGAGGCGTTCCAGCCGACATGCCGGCCTTCCAGCACGGCGACGCTGGCCCCTAACCGCGCCGCCTCCAGCGCCACCGTCAATCCCGCCAATCCGGCGCCGACCACGCAGATATCGACGTCGAGATCGAAGGACAGCCGCGCGCGATCTCGCGCTGCGGCATCGAGGCCCCTGTTCACGCTTGTGGAAG
>CAVSYJ010000012.1:0-212595 GCA_963732085.1 uncultured Alphaproteobacteria bacterium
TTGCCGGCGTAGCTCGTGACATTGCCGGAGAACTCGCCTTCGAAGACGCCGGCAATCGAGAAGCCGTTGAGCCATTTGCGCTCGACCGAAGCCGAGACCAGCGCGGAGTCGGCATCAGGCCGCGCACCGTTGACCACGAAGCTTGCGCCCGGCAGCGCCTGGAAGATCGCGGTCACCGCGCGGTTCGGATCGTAGTCATGCGCCCAGGCGGCGCGGCCGCGCAGCGTCAGCACGCCGTCCGTCATCGCGAAGGATTTGTCGCTGCGCAGGCCGAGTTCGGTGCGGGTGTCGGTCGTGGTCTGCGCCGCGTAGTTCAGCGCGAACAGGCCGCCGCCGCTCTGGCTCACCTCCGAATAGTTCGGCAGGTTGACGCTGATCACCTGCGCCGCCGCATAGGGCGTGATGCCCACGAACGGCGTCGCAAAGCGATAGCCGCCCTCGAACCGGCCGGAGAAGGTCTCGGCCTGGAAGCGGCCCTGCAGCATGTCGACGCCGGCCAGCGCCACGGTGCGGTTGGTGGTGACGTCGTGCCAGCCATAGGCGAACGCTCCTGACAGATAGGCCGCGCCGAAATTCTGCCGGCCGTAGAAGCCGGCGTTGAACATGTCGGTCCGGCCCCCGCCCATGGCGTTGGCGAGCGAATAATTGGTGCCGCCGCCTCCCAAGGCGAAGCCGACGAGCGTATCGGGCGAAATCTTGTAGTCGGCGCCCGAGGCCACGCCCCAGATCCGCGCCGTGAGGTCCTGCGAGCCGACCACCGCGTTGCCGCCAACGGTTTCCGAGCCGCCATAGCCGGAGGCCCAGACGCTCCACTGGTGCAGGGGCGCCAATGGCGGCGCTTTGGTCGCCATGGCGAAGGCATCCGTCGCGGTGCCCGCGCGCTTTGCGGCATAGGCCAGCGCCTGCTTCGTCGGCGTAACCGGTCGGCGTCACGCTTTGCGCGGTGAAGCCGCCGGAGCGGCCGGCGATGGTCGGATCGAGCAGCAGATTGAGGAACAGGTCGCTTGCCTTGATCGCGGTCTGGATCACGCCGGTGCCGAGCTCGCCCGAGGCGATCGTCAGGCCTTGCGGGCTCAGCGCCGCGAACGCCATCGGGATGCTGCCGGTGCGGTTGAAGAAACCGGTCAGCGCGTTGGCGACGTTCTGCTGGTTGATGCTCAGGCCATTGGGGAAGTTGGGCCCGCTCGGTGGGGTAAAATTGAGTTGGGCGTTGAGGAACACGTTGTTGGCGTCATAGGTGAGCGTCGAGGTGATGTTGGAATTGTTGGACGTCACGGTCGGATTGAACGTGCTGATGATACCGCCGTTCGCGTGCAGGATGGTGTATTGCTTCTGCAGCGTCGAGCTCAAATAATTGACGTTCACGGTTGCGGTGTCGAGGCTCGCCGCGCCCGTCACGTTCGTAAGGCTGCTACTCGCGGAGTTGACCTGGATCATGTAGGTCGACGCCGCAGTGAAAGCGAGCCTGCCGGCCACAGTGAGCGTTCCGATACCGTTGAGCGGACCCGGGGCGAGCGTTCCGCCGGGGAGAATACGCGGTGTTGCCGACGGTGCCGGTGCCAGACAGCGTTCCGCCCCGTCGACTGTAGTGGCCGAACTCGCAGTCGAGCCGTCGACCACCAGCGTGCCGCTTTAACGGTCGTCGCACCGGTATAGGTCTCGATGTTGGTCAGCGTCAGCGTGCCGGTGCCGACCTTGGTGAGAGAGCCGCCGGGACCGGAGATCACGCCGCTGACCGTGGTCGACAGATCGTTGCTGCCGACCGTCAGGATCTTCGCGCCCAGGATATAGCTGCCCGCGCCTTCGATCGAGCCCGCGGTCATGCTGGTCGTGGTCAATCCGGACATGTCGAAGGTGCCGCCGGCATTGGTGATGAAGCGCGCGCGCCGCCGGTAGACCTGTCGAAGAAGAAGACGTTGCCGCCGCTGTTGGTCGTGATCACGGCGTTGCCGGCGGTGGTGAACGGCGTTGAAGCTGGTGGTGCCGTTGTTGGTGATCGTCGAACTGCCCGCAGTGGCCGTTGAGCTGCCGGCGCCAGAATCGCCGAACTGCAGGAAGCCGCCCGCGTTGTTGGTGATGGTGGCGTTGGCGGCCGTCGTCGCCGCGGTGAATTCCGTCGTGCCGCCCGCATTGTTGGTGATGTTGGCGCTGCCTGCCGTGGCGGTGTCGGTGCCGACGATGGGAACGCCGAACGTGTGTCGTGCCGCCGTTGTTGTTGACGATGGTGGCGTTGGCCGCGGTGCTCTGATCCTGGAAATTGGTGCCGCCGCCGCTGTTGTTGGTGATGGTCGCATTCATCGCCGATGTGTGGGCAAGGAAGCTCGTGGTGCCCGAACTGTTGTTGGTGATGTGAGCGGTTCCGGCGTTGGCGGTGTCGGTGCCGCCGAGAGTGCCGAAAATGGTTTGTCCGCCGCTGCCGATGCCCGGATTGTTGGTGATCGTGGCGTTGCCCGCGGTGCTGGCATCCAGGAAAGTGAGCGACGAGGTAATGCCGAGCGATCCGACCACCGTGATGTTCGAATTGGCGGCGGTGGACGTATTGTTGAAGGTGATCGTGCCGGGATGCGTGGCATCCGGCATGGTGATGATCGACGAGCCGGCGCTCGCCGAATTGTTGAAGACGAGATTGGACTCCTTCAGCACGATATTGGCGCTGCCCGCGGTGCTGGTGTCGTTGAAGGTGATGGTGCTGCCGACCAGCGAGGAGTTGATGGTGGAGCTGCCGGCGCTCGCGGAATTGCTGAAGGTCAGCGCGGCGGTGCCTTGCAGGGTGATGACAGAGCTGCCGGCCGTGGCATTGTTGCTGAACGTCGTCGCCGAACCGGTGGCGCCGGTGATGTGGGCCGCGCTGGCAGTGGCTGAACCGGTGAACTGCAGCGAGTTATTGTTGACGATCGTGGATGAACCGGCCGAAGAATTCAGGTTGAAGGTGATGAAACCCGAAGCGGCATTCGTGATGTTTGCGGTGCCGGCAGTCGCGTTGTCGTTGAAGTTCACCGTGGCGTTGTTGGTGATCTGCGCCGACCCGGCACTGCTGCTGATATTGAATTCAACGTCGCCATTGTTTGTGATGATGGCGTTGCCGGCCGTGCTCGTATCCTGGAAGCTCATGCCGCCGCTGTTGTTGTAGGTGACCGGCGTGGTGCCTGCGCTTGCGGAGCTGGAATTCTGGAACACCGCGGAGACCGTGTTGTTGATGGTCTGCGTGTTGGTCGAATTGTTCGTGACGCCGGTGCCGCTAACGATGAAAATGTCGTTCATCGTGACGGTGTAGGCCGGCGCGTTGTTCGGAGCGCCGGTGAAGGTGATCGCATTGAGCGAGACGATGCCGTCTGCCTGAACGCTGGTTGGGGCGCCGTTGTTGGTGAAGGTCGCCGTTCCGCTCGGGATCGTGGTCGGCGTCCAGTTGTTGTTCTCGATCCACTCATTGGGATCGCCGGCATTGCCGCCGACCCAGGTCGCGTCCTGTGCGCGCGCCGACACCACGCCGAGCGCCGTGCTCGCCAGCAAAACCGCCAGTGAACGACGCGCAACCGCCCGCAATTCCCGCCGACCAAGCTGTTCAGGGAATTTGGGAGTGTCAGTAATCATGGGACATTCTCAAATCGGTTGGGTCGACGAAGCCGGGGGGCGAAAAAATCGTGGACGCTACCGCACCAATTTGTCGCATTTTCTCACGCTGCCGGTTGCACGCAACGCTTGCAGGGGCGGTTTCACCCGTACCCGGCCCGTTGCAACATGTATTTCGGCGGGCGTGGCCATTCGGCAACAATGAGGCGGCAAAAGTTCCACAATCCGAGCGCCTGCGGCACCGTCGGGTCCTCGCAGGTTGACGTGCTCGGCAAGGAAGCCAAGGTCGGCCTCGTCGTCAGTTGCGAGGCAAGGCGACAAATAGCGGTAGTTCGGGACTACCAGCTGTATTTCACGACGCCCTTGCCGGCGTAGCTCGTGACATTGCCGGAGAACTCGCCTTCGAAGACGCCGGCGATCGAGAAGCCGTTGAGCCATTTGCGCTCGACCGAGGCCGAGACCAGCGCGGAGTCGGCGTCCGGCCGCGCACCGTTGACCACGAAGCTTGCGCCCGGCAGCGCCTGGAAGATCGCGGTCACCGCGCGGTTCGGATCGTAGTCATGCGCCCAGGCGGCGCGGCCGCGCAGCGTCAGCACGCCGTCCGACATCGCGAAGGATGTGTCGCCGCGCAGGCCGAGTTCGGTGCGGGTGTCGGTCGTGGTCTGCGCCGCGTAGTTCAGCGCGAACAGTCCGCCGCCGTTCTGGCTCACTTCCGAATAGTTCGGCAGATTGGACGCTGATCACCTGCGCCGCCGCGTAGGGCGTGATGCCACCGAACGGCGTGGCAAAGCGGTAGCCGCCCTCGAACCGGCCGGAGAAGGTCTCGGCCTGGAAGCGGCCCTGCAGCATGTCGACGCCGGCCAGCGGAACGGTGCGGTTGGTGGTGACGTCGTGCCAGCCATAGGCGAACGCTCCGGAGAGATAGGCCGCGCCGAAATTCTGCCGGCCGTAGAAGCCGGCGTTGAACATGTCGGTCCGGCCCCCGCCCATGGCGTTGGCGAGCGAATAATTGGTGCCGCCGCCTCCCAAGGCGAAGCCGACGAGCGTATCGGGCGAAATCTTGTAGTCGGCGCCCGAGGCCACGCCCCAGATCCGCGCCGTGAGGTCCTGCGAGCCGACCACCGCGTTGCCGCCAACGGTTTCCGAACCGCCATAGCCGGAGGCCCAGACGCTCCACTGGTGCAGGGGCGCCAATGGCGGCGCTTTGGTCGCCATGGCGAAGGCATCCGTCGCGGTGCCCGCGCGCTTCGCGGCATAGGCCAGCGCCTCCTCGTCGGCGTAACCGGTCGGTGTCACGCTTTGCGCGGTGAAGCCGCCGGAGCGGCCGGCGATGGTCGGATCGAGCAGCAAATTGAGGAACAGGTCGGTTGCCTTGATCGCGGTCTGGATCACGCCGGTGCCGAGCTCGCCCGAGGCGATCGTCAGGCCTTGCGGGCTCAGCGCCGCGAACGCCATCGGGATGCTGCCGGTGCGGTTGAAGAAACCGGTCAGCGCGTTGGCGACGTTCTGCTGGTTGATGCTCAGGCCATTGGGGAAGTTGGGCCCGCTCGGTGGGGTAAAATTGAGTTGGGCGTTGAGGAACACGTTGTTGGCGTCATAGGTGAGCGTCGAGGTGATGTTGGAATTGTTCGACACGACCGTCGGGTTAAACGTGCCGCTGACGCCAGTGGTCGAATTCAGGATCGTGTATTGCTTCTGCAGCGTCGTGCTCAGGTAATTGACGTTGACGGTTGCGTTGCCGAGCGTCGCGGTGCCCGACACGTTGGTGCGGCCGGCATTGGTCGACGAGACCTGGATCATGTAGGTCGACGCCGCGGTGAAGGAGAGGGTACCGGTGACGGTGAGCGGACCAAAGTCGCTGACCGTGCTGCCCGGGGCAAGTGTGCCGCCTGTTATCGCGGTGTTGCCGACGATGCCGGAGCCGGAAAGCGTAGCGCCGGCGTTGGCCGTGGTGAGCGTGGACAGCGCGATCGAGCCGTCGACGACAAGCGTGCCGCCGTTGACGGTGGTGGCGCCGGTGTAGGTCTCGGTGTTGGTCAGCGTCAGCGCGCCAGTGCCGACTTTGGTCAAGGACGCGCCGGCGCCACCGCTCGTTCCGCCGTCGCTGATGACACCGCTCACCGTGGTCGACAGATTGTTGCTGCCGACGGTCAGTGTCTTCGAGCCGAGGAAGTAGTGGCCGGCGCCTTCGATCGAGCCGGCGGTCGTCCCGGCCGTCGTCAATCCCGACATGTCGAAAAAGCCGCCTGCGTTGGTGATGAAGCGGGCGGTCCCGCCCGAAGCCGTGCCGACGAAGTCCGTCTCGCCGCCGTTGCTGGTGGTGATTGTGGAGTTGGCGGCAGTGCTCGCATCCTGGAAGATGACAACGCCGGCGTTGGCGACTGTCGCCCCGTTGGCGCTGCTCGTTTGCCTGAAAGTAATGATGCCAAGGGGCTGGTTGGTAATGTTGGACGTGCCGGCGTCGGCGCCATTGTTGAAATTCATGGAGCCGGAATTGCCGATCGTCGCGGTGCCCGCGGTGGCCGTGTTGTTGAAGTTCAGCGCGCCGGCGTTGATGGTGATGTTGGCGCTCCCGGCCGTGCTGGTATCGTTGAAGGTCACCGTGCCGGTGTTGTTGATGATCACGGCGTTTCCGCCGCTGGAGCTGTTGTTGAAGGACAGCGTGCTGGTGCCGTTGAGCGTGATGGCCGATGTGCCGGCGGTCGCGCTGTTGTTGAAGGTCGTCGAGCTCGTACCCGAGTTAGTGATGGTCGCGCCGCCCGCCGAACTCGTGTCGTTGAAAGTCAGGGTGCCGGCGTTGCCGATCGTCGCGGTCGTACCGGCGGTGCTGGTGTCATGGAAGGTGATCGTCGCGCCGCTAGCGTTGGTGATCTGGGAACTGCCGGCGCTGCTCGTGTTGAAGAAGTCAATCGTCGCGCCGCTCTGGTTGCCGATGATGGCGCTGCCCGCAGTCGCCGAGTTGTTGAACGTGATCGCCCCGCCGTTCTGGTTGGTGATGTCCGCACTTCCCGCCGTGCTGGAATTGTTGAATTGCAGGCCGCCGCTGTTGGTGATCCCTGAGGTGCCGGCTGTCGCCGTATTGTTGAAAGTCATCGTGCCGGTGCCGGCATTGCTGATGGAGGCGCTGCCCGCAGAGCTGCCGTCGAAGAAGTCGAGCTCGAGCGTTGTTGATGATTACGGCGACGCTGCTGCCGGCAGTGCTGCTGTCGCTGAATTGCAGAATGCCGTTGTTGATGATGGACGCGTTGCCGGCCGTGCTGGTGTTCTGGAAGTTGATGAAGGCGCCGCTGTCGTTGGTGATCGCTATCACCGTTCCGCTGCCCCCGTTTGCGGTGCTGCCGTTCTGGAACACGAGCGAGTTGCCGGAGGTGACTTCGAAGGTCTGTATATGGGTCGAGTTGTTGACGATGCCCGTTCCGTTGACGATGAACGGGTTATTGAGCGTAACGGTGTAGGTCTGTGCGGTATTGGTGAAGAGGACTTCGCCGATGGTGACCATGCCACCATTGTTGGTAACACTGGTCGTGCCGGTGTTGGTGAAGGTCGCCGTTCCGCTCGGTACCGTTGCTGGCGTCCAGCTCGTGGTGTCAGATCCATTCGTCCCGCATGGCGCTGATCCAGGTCGCGTCCTGCGCATGCGCCGACGACCGCGCCGAGCGCCGTGCTCGCCAGCAGAACCGCCAGCGAATGACGCGCGACCGTCCGCAATTCCCGCCGACCGAGCTGTTCAGGGAATTTCGAAGCGTTCATAGGCCTTCTCAATAGGTCAGGTCGACGAATTCGGGTCGCGAAAAAACAATCCGGAACGCTACCGCACTGATTTGTCCCATTTTTCCATGTCGTCGAAGCTGCACGCAATGTTTGTAGGGCTGGTTTCACCCCTATCGTGGTCGTTGTGGTGACGTATTTCGGAAGGCGTGGCCGTTCGGCAACAATTTGGTCGCAAAGTTCCCGAAGCGCCGTCGCGTGCCGGTGCGATCTTACGGCCGCGGCCGTGATGTTCGATTGCGTTGCTGGCCATGATCGTTAGGGCTAGATTGCCGTCTGAACGGAGGCGGGGGGCGGCAGGAAACATGAGCAGGGGGTTGCAAATCTCGGCAGTGGCGCTGCTGGCCGGCGCAATGCTGGCGCTCGGCCCCTCGCAGGGCGTGCATGCTGCCACGTCGCCCGCGCCCGACATCCTGTCCGATGACCGCACCCCGGATGCGGTCGAAGTCAGCCGCGTGAAGCCTCTGGCGCGGCCCAAAGTGGAGCCCGCCAAGGTGCTGCCGAGCGGAAACCCGCTGTGGTCGGTGCCGCTGTCGGCGCTGACGGCCACCCAGGCTCGCCCGATTTTCTCGGCCTCGCGCCGGCCACCACAGCCTGCCGTGGTGGCACCCGCCCCCGAACTCGCATCCGCCCCGCCGCCGGCACCAGTCGAGGCGGAGCATCCCCCGCTGGCCCTGATCGGCGCCGTGGTGGGCGCCGATGACGCGATCGCCGTTTTCCTCGACCGCGCGACCCAGAAGGTGGTCCGGCTGCGGCAGGGCGACAGCCACGGCGGCTGGAAACTGAGCGGCGTCGAAAGCCGGGAGGTCACCTTCAGCAAGGACAACCGCACCGAGACGCTGGCGCTCAAGCGCCAGGAGGGGCCTGCGGGAACGGCGGCCGCCGATGCTTCCGCCAGCGAGCCAAGCATGCCGGCCATGCCGGTTGCGGGCGCCGTCGACGGGTCGTACGCGCCGTTCGTGCCGCGCCATACGCCGAAGAACGGCCAGTCGGACGGGCTCTAGCGCCTCAATTCAGCAGGATGGCGCGCAGCACCTCGCAGACGCGTTGCTGCTGCGATTCCGACAGTCCCAGCCACATCGGCAACCGTATCAGCCGCTCCGATTGCGACGTCGTCACCGCCAGCTCCCCCGCGGCGCGGCCGAACCGCATCCCGGCCGGCGAAGAGTGCAGCGGCACGTAGTGAAACACGGCGTTGATGCCGTTGCGATTGAGTTCGGCGAGCACGCGCGCGAGCGGTCGTCAGCGGTCTCGAGCAGGACGTAGTAGATATGTCCGTTGTGCTGGCAATCCGGCGGAATGACCGGACGGCGCAGCACGCCGCGCTGTTCGAGCGGCGCGAGCATCTCGTGATAGCGGCGCCAGACCGCGATCCGCTCGGCCGTGATCCGCTCCGCCTGCTCCAGCTGGGCCCACAGGAACGCCGCGGTGATCTCGCTCGGCAGGAACGAGGATCCGACGTCCTGCCAGGTGTATTTGTCGACCTCGCCGCGAAAGAACCGGCCGCGGTCGGTGCCTTTCTCGCGCATGATCTCGGCGCTCTGCACCAGCTCGGGATCGTTGACCAGCAGGCTGCCGCCTTCGCCGGAAATGATGTTCTTGGTTTCGTGAAAGCTGAAGCAGCCGATGTCGCCGATGGCGCCGAGCGGGCGGCCCTTGTAGCCGGCCATCACGCCCTGCGCGGCGTCCTCGACGATCGCGAGGCGGTGCCGCGTGGCGATCGCGGCAATCGTATCCATCTCGCACGACACGCCCGCATAGTGCACCGGCACAATCGCCCGCGTCCGCGGCGTGATCGCGGCCTCGATCAGCTTTTCGTCGAGATTGAGCGTGTCCTCGCGGATGTCGACAAAGACCGGAACCGCGCCGCGCAGCACGAAGGCGTTCGCCGTCGAAACGAAGGTGAAGGACGGCATGATGACTTCATCGCCGGGCTCGAGCTTCAGCAGCAACGCGGCAAGATCGAGCGCCGACGTGCAGGATTGCGTGAGCAACGCCTTGACGCAGCCGGTTCGCTGCTCGATCCAGTGGTGGCAGCGTTGGGTGAAGGAGCCGTCGCCGGACAGATGGCCCTGGCGCTGCGCCTCGGTCAGGTAGGCCAGCTCGTTGCCGGTTGCGTACGGCCGGTTGAATGGAATTCTGTCTGACATGTCTTTGATCAGCCGGCGCGATCAGGCAAGAAAAGCTCCGGCTTCGGAGCGGGGTCGATATACATGGTAATGCCCCTGCGACCAAGCTCGACCGCGCGCGCGATGAACGGTTTCGCATCGCCGGCGAGAATCCGCAGGTTGGATATTCTGGCGTCGACGCAGACGTCCGGAAAGAAATGACGCCGCAGCCGCAGCGGCCGGATATCGCCGATCCTGCGCCTGTACTGATGCTCGCCGGTCTCGCCGTTGGCGCGCTGCCAGCGATATTTGATGGTGCCGTCGAACACCTGGCGGAAGAATGGAATTTCGTCGTAGAGCAGGCATTCCACGGTGTGCATCAGCGTCATGTATTCGAAGCCGGCGCCTAGCCCGAGCATGCGCGCATCACACTCCGCAAGCCGGCAGAACGGCGTGTTCTCGCCCCAGGGCAGGTCGGTGTGGTGATGGTCTTTCAACAGGAAGTCGGCAGCCGGGCCGGCCGCGCAGACCGATGTGTTGAGGTGAATGCTGCGCTTGACCTCGGGATTGCGGCGGAAGATCTCGCAGAGCATGCCGGTATAGACCGGCGCCCGGTCGACGAGGAACACCTTGTCGGGATTCTGGTCGATCGGGAACGCCGGCATCGCCAGCGTGCCGTCGGGTCCGATCAGGTCGCGCAACAGGCCGATCATCTCCGTCGGCTTGAGCGGCACGTTGTAGAACTCGTTCCACGACGAATGAATCCAGACGGTCCGTCCGCGCGTCACGCCGAGGTCGATCAGTTGCTGGCGCAGCTCCGCGATTGCAATCGGACGGCGATAGATCCGCTTCGCCAGCAGCAATTTCTGTTTGCGAACGAAGCCGCGCACATCGTCCTGCCCCAGCAGCTTCTGGGCAAAACGTTTCACTCCACTGCGGAATGGCCCTGACATGGCAACTGTCATCCTGCGCCGGCGCACGAGACAGCGCCGTCGTCTACGCGTTCGAGATTGTCGATGGCAGACTTGACGCAGCCGGTCACCGCGGCGGAAATCCGGTTCGAGTTCGAAACGGCCCGACATCCCGAACAGCGACTGGAATCCGTTGACCTCATAGCCGCCTTCCGTCACCTGCCTGGCCGTCGGCAGATAGCCGAACACCGCTCCAAGATAGCCGGTATAGAGGCGCAACGCTTGCGAGGAGCCGGGAATGGCGTCGTCGAGAATACGCTGCCATTCCACGGTCGGCTCGGCCGACAGCGCGAACACCTCCAGTTCATCGCCGAGCCGCAGGATTTGGGCGGTCAGTTTCTTGTCGGGCGCGACGCCCGCAAAAAATGCACCGAGTGGAATGGCTGACGATCCCGACCGCAAGCGCTCCGGCCGCAGCGTCTGCGACGGACCGTCAGAGATGATCGCGCCCAGCCCGGCGACGAGGCTCTCGCGCCAGGCGACCGCGTCGGCGGAGGTGACGGTCGGGACCATGTAGCCTGCAATGACCATGCGCCGCAGCCTGGCGACGCGTTCGCCGAGGGATTGGCGTTGTTCCGCGGGCACGAGCCGAGGGGTGATGTCACCGCAAAATCCCGGAGCGAACAGGCAGGGGATTTCACCGAAACGTCCGCGTAACAGGCTGCGTATCGCGCCGGGATAGTCGGCGCTGATCGCGTCCGTCGGCACCACGGAGGTCGGATGACAGGTGTAATGCGAGAAGACGGCGAGCGGTGCGCGATCGTCGGCTGACCTGACAACAATGACGGTCGCTCGCTCGTCGCGCGGGCCGGCCGGGTAGGGCGAGAAGGTCACGCTGGCCCATTGCAACCCCTGCGTCCGGTCCCACGTCGGAAACGGCCAGTAGCGGCGGCGATTGATGGCGTGATCGAGCTGGCCGCGAAAAACCTCGAGGATGATTTCGCGCGGCGGCTCGCCGAGTATCCGGCGCACCAGCGTTTCCACGGTCTCGGCGGCATCGTGAACGAATTGAAGGTCGGGCGTGCCGAGACGCGCGCAGGCCAAATCGGTGGCGGGCGCGCAATGGGTGTGCGAGGCCAGCATCATCACTTCGTTCGGGCCGAAATCCGAGGTTGGCCAACCGGGCGTGGATCAAGTCGACAAGCTCCGCGCCGACGATCATCAGGTCGAAGCCCACGATCAGGCAGCGGCGGCCGCCGCCCTCCAGCAGCAGCGCCGATATTTCGATCGGGTCGAGGACGGCGGAGACCGGCGTCTGTCGCGAGGCGAAACCGGCCAGCCGAACCGGGCGATCTCTCGGTGTCACGTCGCAATGGGCTGCACGCGCAAACATCTGCCGAACTTTCTGAAATCTCGCGCCGGAATGCGATGCAGGAACGATGACGCGACCGGTCAAAGTTCTTGTCTGATCGGGCCCGGCACAATATGGCTCTGTACCGATACCGGCCGTGGCACGGGTGTCCAGCGAGCGCGGCGCGGGTCGTTAACCCTCAAGAGGACAGCGTGACGTCTTTCACTTCGAGCCGCGCACGTCGAATTTTTGGCGGGTGGTCCGCCAATGTCGTCGGGTTGGTGCTTGCGCTCACGCAGCAGATCGTCCTCATTCCGCTGTTCCTGAAATACTGGACCGGCGAGACACTCGTCGGCGTGGCTGGCGATCTTTGCCGCCGGCATGCTGGTGCTTGACGCTCGATGCGGGACTGCATGCCTGGTCGTTGAACCGTTTCCTGCAGTTCAAGCCGCGCGCCGACTGCGATCGCCGCACCAATCGGTTCTACGGCGCCATGCTGCGGCTCTATGCCGGATATTCGGCGCTGCTGATCGTGGCCATGCTGGCGATATTCCGCCACCGTGGCGCCGTCCCGCGTGCTCGGATTTTCGTCCGAGCCTGCGCTTCGATCTGTCGTTTGCGATCATGGCGCTCGGGATGGTCGTGACGATTCCGTCCAATCTCGTGACCGCGCTCTATCGTGCGCGCGGACTCTACGGACGCATCGGCGGCCTGCAGGCGCTTGGCCTTGCGATCGGGCAGGTCGGTCAGGTCATCGGCATCGTGACGACGGGCAGCCTTCTGGTCGTGACCACGGCGTTTCGTCGCGGGCCAGGTTGCGATCGCGATATTCCTCGTCGCCGTCGACGTGCGCCGGCAATTCCCGTTTCTCGGGCGCGTCCGCGGCGGGATTTCCCTGCGCTGGTCGTTCGCGCAGCTGGTCGGCGCCCTGCCGTTCTCGGTGACGAACTTCGTCGAGTTGGGCTTGAGCTATCTCTCCGTTCTCCTGATCGGCTTCTTCGTGACGGACCGCATCGCGATCGCCCAATGGAGCCTGACGCGCACGATCGTCAACCTGCTGCGGCAGGTGAGCTATCAGACCACGCTGCCGCTCGCTGCCGAACTCGGGCACGACCACGCGATCGGGGCGCGCGACAGCCTGCAACGGCTCTATGTCAGGGGATCGGTGATCCTGGTCGCTGGTCGCCGCCGCGGCCACGTCCGGCGCGCTGGCATTCTGGCCGGATTTCTTCGCGATCTGGACCCATGGCGCGATTCCCTATGACGCGACCTTGTCGGTCACGCTGCTGGTCGGCACCTGCGTCGCAACGCCCGCGCTGCTGGCGATGAGCTATGCCAGTTACAGCAACCGCGGCCCGCTGCTGCTGCGCGCCAAGTCGGCGCAGCTCGTGCTGTTCGTCGTCCTCGCACTTCTGCTGATCCCGCGATCCGGTCCGCTCGGCGCCGCGATTGCGATGGTCGCCAGCGAATTGGCCGCGCAATCCGCCTTTCTCGCCGTCGTCATCGTTCGCGAAATCCTGCGACGGCCGGTGCGTTATGCGCTGATGCTCGCCGCCATGATGGCGGTCATCGTTGCGGCCGGCGCAGCGCTCGGGCGGCTGATCGGCCATCTGGTGCCGGGCAGCGGACTGGTTCACTTCGTCGCCGAATGCGCGATCTGGCTCGCCGCGATTGCGATTCCCGCGGCGCCGTTGCTGCGGGCGCAACTCCGCGAAAGACTGTTGGCTGCGCTGTCGCGGATGTGAGCTACTTCATTCGCGCCTGGCGGATCAGGTACTGGCCATAGCCGGTGTTCTTCAGCGGTTCGGCCAGCTTCAACAGCGCCTCCGCGTCGATAAAACCCTGCAGGAAGGCGATCTCTTCGGGGCAGGCGATCTTCAGGCCTTGCCGCTTTTCGATGATCTGGATGAACTGCGAGGCTTCCAGCAGTGAGTCGTGGGTGCCGGCGTCGAGCCATGCATAGCCGCGGCCGAAACGTTCGACGTGGAGATCGCCGCGATCCAGGTACCATTGATTGAGGTCGGTGATCTCGAGCTCGCCGCGGGCCGACGGCTTCAACTCGCGCACCGCCTCGACCGCGCGTTCGTCGTAGAAATAGAGACCGGTCACCGCATAGTTGGATTTCGGCGCCTTCGGCTTCTCGACGATCTTCAGCGGGCGATATCCGGAATCGAATTCGACCACGCCATAGCGTTCGGGATCGTCGACCCAGCAGGCGAAAACGGTGGCGCCGCGCGCCTGCGTCGTCGAGTTGCGCAGCATGAGGCGCAGATTGTCGCCGTAGAAAATATTGTCGCCGAGGATCAGCGCGGAAGCGTGGCCGGCGAGAAAGTCGCGGCCGATCAGGAAAGCCTGAGCGATGCCGCCCGGGTCCGGCTGGATCGCGTAGGAGACCTCGATCCCCCAGCGCCGTCCGTCGCCAAGCAGCCGCTTGAATTGATCGATCTCCTCCGGCGTGGTGATGATCAGGAATTCGCGGATGCCGGCCATCATCAGCGTCGTCAGCGGATAATAGATCAGCGGCTTGTCGTAGACCGGAAGCAACTGCTTGGAGGTCGCGAGCGTCAACGGATGCAGCCGCGTTCCACGGCCTCCGGCCAGAATGATGCCCTTGCGGTTCATGCGTCAGGTCTTTGAGGTGATGTGCCGCTCGTCGAGAGCGGTCGTTAGCACGCGCATGAGGCGTTCTCAAACCGCTTTTCCGGTTCGAACAAGCTGATTTTGCGGCGCCGCCTTAACCTGTTACGGCTGCGGGCGATGCCTTTCGCCATCGGGAGTTTACATACGGCATTTCAACAATTTAGGAGGATGTCATTGCGCGTTTTTGGCCGCTCCTATAGAAGGGGCCTCATGGCGCGGGTCGTGAACCGCATTCGCTCTCGACCGCGCGTGACGCGGGGTGACTGACACGTCGATCATGCTGAACCGCGTCTACTGTACCTATTTCGACCACAACTACCTGCCGCGGGGGCTCGCCCTCCATCAATCGCTGCAACAGCACGCGCCGGGAGCGCGCCTGTGGGTATTGTGTCTGAGCGAGGCCTGCTACCGGACGCTGACCGCACTCAACCTCCCGAATTTGGTGGCCCGGCGGCTTGCGGATTTCGAAGCCGCGGATCCGCAAGTGGCCGCGACGCGATCGACCCGCAGCGTGATCGAATACTATTTCACCTGCTCGGCGGCCTGGATGCTGCACGTGCTGGAAAACGAGCGTGACGCGGAGTGGGTGACCTATCTCGACAGCGACCTGTTCTTCTTTGCCTCGCCCGATCCGATCTATGACGAGATGAAGGACGCCGCGTTCGGCATCGTCCCGCATCGCTTCACCCGCCGCCTGGCCGACCGGCGCCGGTTCGGGCTCTACAATGTCGGCTGGGTCAGCGTCCGGCGCTGCAACGAGGGGTTCGCCGCCTTGCGCTGGTGGCGCGAGCGCTGCATCGAGTGGTGTTATGACCGGGTCGAGGGCGATCGTTTCGCCGACCAGCGCTATCTCGACCGGTTGCCCGAGCTGTTCAAGAACGTTCACGTCATCGGTCATCTCGGCGCCAATCTGGGGCCGTGGAATCTGGAAGACCTGCGCCTCGAGTGGCGCGATGGATCGGTGCGGATCGAGGACCGTTACCCTCTGCTGTTCTTTCATTTTTACGGCGTCAAGCGTCGCGGGCAGCACTATTTCAACAGCCATCGAGTTTATCACGCGCCGTTCACCGACGTCATGCGCCACCGGATCTATGAGCCCTATACCTCCGTTCTCTGCAAGTCGGAGGAACTGGTCGCGCCCTATCTGGAAGGGGAGCGTACCGAGACCATTCGCAGGCCTTCGGTCGGCGCGCCGCACCACCGCCTGGTCAATGTGTTGCGGTCCATCAGGGAGATGCTCAATCGCGGCCTCGACATGGTCACCGGGCGGACGATCACCGTTCCGAAGCCCGCGACACGTTGATCTCGCCTCATCCCGCCGGACTCCCTCTCCAATGCGCCTGCTGATCCTCGGATTTTCCTCGATTGCCGAGCGACGGCTGATTCCCGCAGCAAGCACGGTCGCCGCAATCAGCGAGATTTCGATCGCCAGCCGGAGCCGCAAGCCGCCGGCGTCCTGGCCGAAGCAGGGCCGCTTCTTCACCGATTATGAGAGCGCTTTGCGCGACGGTGGCGCGGATATCGTCTATCTGTCGCTGCCGAACGCCATGCATGAGACGTGGACGATGGCTGCGCTTGCCGCGGGCAAGCATGTGGTCGTCGACAAGCCGGCTATGATCACTCTGGATGCCGCGAAGCGCGCCGTGGCGGAATCACGGCGCAGGAAACGTTTGCTTGCCGAGGCGACCGTGTTCGGCCATCACCCGCAATTCGAAGCGTTCGGCGGCTTCATTGTGGAGCAGGGTCCGCTCACGCATGTCGACGCCCAGTTCATCATCCCGCCGCTGCCACCAGGAAATTTCCGCAATCACCGCGAACTCGGCGGCGGTTGCCTGCTCGACATGGGGCCCTATGCCGCCGCGACGATGCGCCTGCTCGGCGGCGGTCCGCCGTCGCAGGTGACAGCGCTGGCGGGCGGCGTTCACCCGGAGACGGGGGTCGACCTGGGATTCTCGGTGCTGGCCCGGCTCCACAACGGCGCGGTATTCTCGGGCCAATTCAGTTTCGAGGGCGAGTACCAGAATCGCCTGCTCATTGTCGGACGATCGGGGTCTGTGTTAACAGAGCGCGTCTTCAGCCCGCCTGCCGATCACCGCATGGAATGGCGCCGGCGCATCCGCAATGCCGAAAGCGTCGTGACATCAGAAGCGGCCGATACCTTCGCCCGGTTCCTCGACGCGGTAACCGGCGCGGTGGCCGGCGGCGATCACGAGGGTTTCCATCGCGATCTGCTCGCCGACGCCGAATGCCGGGCTGAGATTGCGAGTGCGCTTGGGTCTGCGTGAGAGGACGATGCCGATCAACGTTTGGGATTATCTTCGGGAATACGACGAACTGCGCGAGGAGATCCTCGCCGCCGTCGATCGCGTATTCCGTTCGGGCCGGCTGATCCTCGGCCAGGAGGGCGTCAAGTTCGAGCGCGAGATGGCCGCCTTTCTCGGGGTTGCCGGCGGCGTCGGCGTCAACAGCGGCACCGATGCGATCTACATCGCGCTCGCAGCCCTCGGCGTGAAGGCCGGCGACGAGGTCATCACGGTGCCCAACACCGCGGTGCCGACGGTGTCGGCGATCCGCACGCTCGGCGCCACGCCGGTTTTCGTCGACATCCGTGACGACGATTTCCTGATGGACACCGATCAGGTCGAGGCCGCCATCACGCCGCGCACCAAGGCGATCGTTCCCGTGCATCTCTACGGCCAGTGCGCCGATCTCGATCCGCTGATGCGGCTCGCCGAGAAGCATGGGCTGAAGGTGATGGAGGATTGCGCGCAGGCGCAAGGCGCGCTCTACAAGAACCACCAGGCCGGCAGCGTCGGCCACGCCTCGGCCTTCTCGTTCTATCCGACCAAGGTGCTCGGCGCTTACGGCGACGGCGGCATGGTGATGAGCAACGACGAGGCCGCGATCAAGCTGGCGCGCAGCCTGCGCTTCTACGGCATGGAGACGCAGTATTATTCCGAGCGCCACGGCTACAATTCGCGCCTCGACGAGGTGCAGGCCGCGATCCTGTCGCTGAAACTGCCCCGCATCGAAGGCTGGATCGAACGCCGCCGCGCGATCGCCGCGCGATATAACCAGGCGCTTGCCGGGACCGGGCTCGCCCTGCCGCGCGAAAACGCCCACAGCCGCCATACCTATTACGTCTATGTCGTCGAGCACCCGACCGACCGCGACGGCGTGCTGGAGCGGCTGGCCAAGCGCGACATCAATTGCAACGTTTCCTATCGCTGGCCGATCCACACCATGCGCGGCACCGCCGATCTCGGCTATCGCGAAGGCCAGTTCCCGGTCACCGAGCGCAAGGCGCAGCGGATTTTCTCGCTGCCGATGTATCCGCATCTGGAGGACGGGGAAGTCGAGACCGTCATCGACGTGCTGAAGGACGTCATCTGATGGCCGAACGCGCCCACCTCGACTGGTTTCGCGAACGCCTCGCCCGGTCACGCGTGATCGAGCCGAAGGATCCGGCGCCGCTGCTTGCCTGGCGCGAGCAGAAGCGCAACGAAATTCATTTCAAGGCCGATCTGATCGGGCTCGACGAGGTGCGCGGCTGGTCGCGCGACGCGCAGGGCAATGTGCGCCACAAGAGCGGGCAGTTCTTCGGCGTCGAAGGCGTGCGAATCGAAAGCGGCGCGCTGCGCGAGGTCGCCTCATGGGACCAGCCGATCTACACCCAGCCCGAGGGCGGCATACTGGCGCTGCTGGCGCGCGAGACGCCGGCCGACGGCGTTCAATTCCTGCTCAACGGCAAGCCCGAGCCCGGCAATATCGGGACGATCCAGTTCTCGCCGACGATCCAGAGCACCTGGTCCAACATCCGCCGCGCCCATGCCGGGCAAACGCCCGCCGATGGTGGAAGTGCTGACCGCGGAAAAGGGCGTGCGCATCGTCTACCGCGCCGAGCACAACGAAGAAGGCGGCCGGTTCTGGCGCAAGTCGAACGAAAACATCATCGCCTGGCTCGACGACGAAAGCGTGATCGAGACCGACATGGCCATGTTCTGCTGGGCCAGCCTCAGCCAGATCAAGGAACTGGCGTTGATCGACAATGTTGTGAGCCCGTTCGTGAAGACGATCGTCGCGCCGCTGTGAGCGGGCGCGCTCAGGGCTTCTTCGAGAACAGATAGGTCTCGGTGGTGGAGCGATGGCCCGTGACGCCAGAGACGTCATAGGGGATGCACGGCCAGGTTCGCTCCAGATGCAGACCGGCCTGTTCATGCAGCGACATCAGCTCGTCGCGTCCGAACACGATCTCCACCACCGGCGCGCCATAGGCATATTTGCGCAAGTAGGTCGTCCGGTGGTCGTCGAACACCGGCACGGTGTGCAGGATGCAGTAACGCGAGGCGACGCGCGCCGCCTCGCGGATCGCCGCCGCATAGTCCACGATATGCATCAGCGAGACGCCGTTGAAGGCGATGTCGAAGCACGCGTCGCCATAGGGCAGGCGGGTGGCGTCGGCGGCCTCGAACTGGACGACGGGATAAGTCGCGCGGGCGCGAGCGATCATCGCTGCCGAATAGTCGATGCCGGTGTAGGCGCACGCCGCTCGGCAACAGTGTCGCGAATACCTCCGAATAATAGCCGCTGCCGCAGCCGATCTCGATCAGGCTCGGCTTGGTCAGTCCCGTGGCGGCGACGGCTTCCGCCGCGACTGTGAAATCGAGCCGGGGCTCGCCGCGTTTCATTGCCGCGATCAGGTCGCGATAGGCGCGCTCCTGGCGCGCGACCGTGCGCGAGGCGAGCCAGCCGGGCGATGAGGCCTGGGCCTGCGGGCCTCCTCGGCGCCGCCGAGCACCTGGTAGTCGGTCGAAGTCAGGATATGCCGGCGCAGGATCGGCGTTGCCTGCACGACGCGCTTGCCGATCTGCTTGACGAGCCGCGGCAGCTTCATGCTGCGCCTCGCACGGCATCGACGAAGTGCGAGGATTTCTGCCGCGCGATGGCGATAGGTGTGCTGCGCCATGGTTCTCGCCTGGCCGGCGCTGCGCGATGCGTCGCGCGAACGTCGTCGTCGGCAAGATAGCGATCGATAGCCGCGAGGCAATCGTCGACCGAGCGCCACGCTACGACCTCGCGCTCCGGCGCGAACAAGTGTATGCAGATTGTCCTTGAAGTCGGTCAGCAGGAACGCGCCGACGCCGGTCGCTTCGAACAGCCGCATGTTGCCGGCTTCGCGGCCGGCCATGTCGATGTGCGAATTGAGCGTGATCTTCGAGCGGCGCA
Organism: uncultured Alphaproteobacteria bacterium; assembly: GCA_963732085.1. GTDB lineage: Bacteria > Pseudomonadota > Alphaproteobacteria > Rhizobiales > Xanthobacteraceae > Bradyrhizobium. Next base: position 19,575 of record CAVSYJ010000012.1, read on the forward strand.
GGGCCTGATACATGTCGGCGCCCCAGACCTCGCCGCGAAAGCAGCGGTGCAGCGGCGAGGACGGCCGGCAGCGCCTGCGGCGGATTGCCGAACAGCTTGAGATGGTAGCGTTCGGCAACGGCCTCGAGCAACGCGATGCGCTGCCGTGTGATCCGGCGAGACCGTGCCGACAAAGGAGACGTCGATGTCATTCGCAGGCTGTGCCGGCAGCGCCTCGAGAATCGTCGGCTCGAATGCCAGATGATTGACTTCGGCGCGAACGCCGGCGCGCCTGAAGAAATCCACCGTCGCCGCCAATTGCGACATCATCAGATCGTAGACGGTCCAGTCCTCGCCGCGGCTCGGCGCGATGCCGACCTGGCCGATCAGGATCGGCTTGCCGATGCCCTTGATCCGCCGCATCAGCGCGGTGTCGACATGGAAGGCGTCCTGGTTGAGGACGAGATCGGGTTTGAACTCCTCGATCTGCGCGAGCAGGATGTTCTGCGGCCTGAGCATCGAGCTTCGGACTGAGGCCGACCTTGCGCGCCAATGGCCGCAGCATCGGCTTGAACGGCGTCACCGCGCGTTGCAGCCATCCCGGGAGCGTCCTGCGCGCCGCGGCGAGGGCTCGGCAAGCGTCGACGCCCAGTCCGTGTTCGCGCGCCCAGGCCGATTGCAGCCAGGGATTGTTGACGTGGATTTCGGCCGCGGTGTGGCCGAGCGCGGCGAAGTTCCGCGAGTAGAAATCGGCGACGCCGAACAGGCTGTCGTTTCGCGCCGTCATCTGCGCCGCATAGGTGGCCGTTCTGCAGGTCCGGCTGGCGGCGATAGAACCAGGCCAGGAAGCGCGGGTAGTCCGCATTGAGCACGAGGATGCGCATGGCCACTCAGACCGCGATCCGGTAACCGTAGTTCTTGTCGATCCAGGCCTTGTAGGCGCCGCTGGTGACGTCGCGCCACCACGCTTCATGGTCGAGATACCAACGCACGGTCTGCGCAAGCCCGCCGTCGAATGCGACGCGGCCGTTGATGCCGAGTTCGCCGGTGAGCTTGGTTGCGTTGATGGCGTAGCGGTGATCGTGGCCGGGACGGTCGGTCACGAACGAGATCAGCGTGCGGGTGCTGCGGCCGGACGCCGCCGGGCATGACGGAAAGCGCGCAGCAAGCGCGGCATTGCCGGCGAAGGCGCGGTCGATGGTGTCGCAGATCACGCCCGACCACGTCGCGGTTGTTGCGCTCGTTGCCGCCACCGACATTGTAGGTCTCGCCGACGCGGCCGCGCTCGACCACGGCCATCAGCGCGTCGCAATGATCGGACACATGCAGCCAGTCGCGGACGTTCGAGCCGTCGCCATAGATCGGCAGCGGCTTGCCCTCCAGCGCATGGATGATCATCAGCGGGATCAGCTTTTCCGGATGCTGATAGGGGCCGTAATTGTTCGAGCAATTGGTGATCAGGGCCGGCATGCCGTAAGTCGCGACAAAGGAGCGGACCAGATGGTCGCTCGCGGCCTTGCTGGCGGCGTAGGGCGAGTTCGGCCGATAGGCCGAGGATTCGATGAAGGCGGGATCGGCGGCGCCGAGCGAGCCGTAGACCTCGTCCGTCGACACGTGAAGGAACCGCGGCGCTGTCCATCGCGCCCGCGGCGCGCCATGAATCGAGCGCCGCCTTCAGCAGCGCGAAGGTGCCGAGCACGTTGGTCTGCAGGAAGGCGCCGGGATCGACGATGGACCGGTCGACATGGGATTCGGCGGCGAGATGCAGCACGCGTGTGAAGCGATGTTCGTCGAACAGGCGCTGCATCAGCGCGGCATCGCCGATGTCGCCCTTGACGAAGGCGATCTCGCCGCTCCGCGATCAACGGCTCGAGGCTGCGGATATTGGCGGCATAGGTCATGGCGTCGATCACGACCAGGCGGTCGGCAGGCTCGCGCCGCGCGCCAGGCATGCACCAGATTCTGGCCGATGAAACCGGCGCCTCCGGTGATCAAAACGCTGTGCATGCGCGCCTCTTGCTGGTCCGATGTCGGGGCCGTGGTAGCACGCGGATTTGGCCGGCAAAAGCAGCTTTGCCGCTCATTTCTCGTCCGAAAATCGTCCGCGGCGTCACGTACCACAACAGGAACAGCAGCGCCCCGCCATAGGTTAACAGCGCAATCGTCAGCGGAATGTTGATGAGGACCTGCACCAGCATGCCGGACGAGAGCAGGACGAACCGCGCGGGCAACCCGGCGGACGCACGGTTGCCGAGCGCGATCACAAGTCCGCAAACCATCGCCATAAGCGGTGCGAACGCGATGCCGACGGACGCAATGCCCTCGGTCGCGAACAGCGAGGCGTTGAGATTGCCAAGCTCGTAATTGCTGGCCATCAGCAGTGCGAGGGGCTGACCGTAGGGGCATGCGACGACCGCCTTCAGGACCGAGATCTGGCAGAAATACGTGACCGGGTGGCTGGCGAAGAAGTCGTTGTAGATGTCGATGGAGAGCGACGGGACGGCGATCATCCGGAAATTCAGTGCGCCAAAGAAGGGGAAGGTCACCTCGTATGAGAGTAACTCAGTCCTGTAGAGCAACCCCAGCACCACGCCGACCGCAATCGGCGCAGCGAGCGACAGCACGACCGCCTTCCTGATCTCGGCGAACCCCGAGAGCCCGGTCAGCAACAACAGCCAGAACGGCGCAAACAGCGTCATCTTGGTCAAGGTGACCGGATAAAACAGCAGCAGCAGCGCGAGCGTGGCCGCCGCGCGCCAGCGCGCTCCTCGCAACAGAAAGCCGGCAAAGGCAAACGGCAGCAGCACCATCGAGGTCGCGCCGATCGCATATCCCAGCGGCGCCGAAAACTGGATGTCTTCGCGAAAGGCGTAGATCTCGTTGATCCCGACCAGCCTGAAGTTGGAAAGTGCGCCGGCCGCGACGATTGCCGCGCCGACGAACAGGATCGCCATCAGCATGCGGTCGAACGCGCGCCGCGATAGCGCGAAGGTTTGCGGGAATGGCGAGACCGGCATCAACGCGGGCAGCAAGAAAAACAGACCGGAAAAGGCTGCCGACACCGCCGGCCAGAGATGCTCGTAGGGGAATACCGAGAACTCGACCAGCCAGAGATAGCCGAGGATCACGGTGTAGAGACAGAAACCGAGGAAATAGCCGAATGAAAACCGGCTGACGGCGAACAGGGCGGCCATGAGCGCAAAGGGCGCCGCGATCAGGATCGCCGGACCGATGCGCGCCATGCTGAAGGCGATAATGACAGGCGATTGATAGAAGTTTGCGACCTGGGTTAACGACACGCAGCAAACGACGACGTGGAAGCCGAGAAGCAGCGCGAGGGCGGGGCGATCCTTCAGGAAAGGAACCTTCGCGGGATGGCCTGCCGCATCTGCCATGTCGGTCTAGGTCCGCGGTTCGAAGATCGTGCGCGGCGTGACGTACCAGAGCAGAAACAGCAGCGCGCCGCCATAGGTCACCATGCCGATCGTCAGCGGCAGGTTGAGAAAAGTCTGCGCCGCCAGCGCTCCCGAGAGCAGGATCAGGCGTGGCGGCAGGCCGGCCGACATGCGATTGCCGAGGCCGAAGATCAGGCCGCAGATGAGCGCCGACAGTGGAGCAAAGAACGGGCCGACCGAAGCGATGCCCTCCGTCGAGAACAGCGAAGCGTTGATGTATCCGCCGATGCCGATGGCGTTGTAGATCTCGTTGCCCAGCAGTTCCTGATAGGGGCAGGGCACGAGCGCTTTCACCAGTCTGATCTGGCAGAAAAACGTCAGATCGTGCCTGGCAAAGAAGTAGTTGTAGTAGTCCATGGCGAGCGACGGAATGGCGATCATCCTGAGATTGACCACCTTGAAATAGGATGGCGCCGCCTCGAAGCTAATGACGCCGGTATTGTAGAGACCGAGCAGGACGACGCCGATCGCGACGGGCACCAGCATCGTGATCGTGATGGTGGTCTTCGGTTCGAAGAACCGCGATGCCGCCAGCACGACGGCAAGCCATGCCGGTGCAAACAAGGCGGTCTTGGTCAGCGTGACCGGAAAGAACAGCGCGAGCAGCAGCAGCACCGCGACCGCGCGCCAGAAAGCGCGCTTCTCGACGAACATGGCGAAGGCGAACGGCAACAATGCGTTGGAGGTGATCCCGAACAGGTAGAGAAGGCCTCGGGGAAACTCGAGTTTCTCGCGATACTCGTAGATGTTGTCGATGCCGACGAACATGAAGTTGTAGCTTGCGCCCACGGCGATGGTGGCCGCCGAAAGCGCCAGGATCAGGACCAGGAGACGGTCGACCGCCTTCGGCGACAGCACGTAGATCTGGCGCAGCGGTGAGGTCACGAACAGGGCGGGAAACAGAAAAGCGAGCGCGGAAGCCACCGCGGAAAGTCCGCTCAGCGTGTGATTGTAGGCGAATTCCGAGAATGCATTGAGCCACAAATAGCCGGCGACCATGACGTAGAGATAGAAGGCGGTCATGTAGCCGAAGCTGAACGGCGCGAGCGAAAACAGCGGGGTCGCGGCCGCAAACACCAGGACAACGATGACGGCTCCGCTCGCTCCCTTGATATCGAACACGATATGATATTCCGGGAACACGAGCGCGGTGAGGACAATGGAGAGGCAGCACGCGGCAACATAGACCCAGTTCAGAACGATCAGCCTGAGCTGATCTCCGCTCAAGGTGTTGCCGTCAGTCATTCCCGTCCTGCCAGGGCTCGCGCGTCCGATTGCGGTAGCCCAATTGCACCGGCTGCACAATTGCAATCGAGACACCGCCGTTCGCGACCACCGGTGTCGCGAAAGGGTTAATGGGGCCGAGCGGCTCAAACGCCTTGATTCGCGACCGCCTCTGTTAATATAGAACGACCTGGTCCATTGAACCTCCGGCCGGCCCGCACGGGCCCGGGTCTTTCGAATGCTGTCAGAGACGTCCGCATGATCAGATTTGGCCTGCTCGGTTGCGGACGCATCGCCAAGCGTCATTCCGAGCTGTTGGGCGGCAACCACATCGAGGGCGCGCGCCTGGTCGCGGTCTGCGATCCCATGCGCGCGCGGGCCGATGCGATCGCCTCGAAATTCCATGTTCCCGCCCACTGCGACATGGACGAGTTTCTCGCGCGCAAGGATATCGACGCGGTCTCGGTGCTGACGCCGAGCGGGCTGCACCCGCAACATGTCATCGCCTGCGCGAAAGCCGGCAAGCACGTCGTCGTCGAAAAGCCGATGGCGCTGCGGCTGCAGGATGCCGACGACATGATCCGCGCCTGCGACGAAGCCGGCGTGAAGCTGTTCATCGTCAAGCAGAACCGCTTCAACGTCCCCGTCGTGAAGGCGCGCGAGGCGCTGGAGGCCGGCCGCTTCGGCAAGCTGATCCTCGGCACGGTGCGCGTTCGCTGGTGCCGCGACCAGGCCTATTACGACCAGGACGACTGGCGCGGCACCTGGGCCTATGACGGCGGCGTGCTGACCAACCAGGCAAGCCACCATGTCGACATGCTCGAGTGGTTCTTCGGCGACGTGGTCAGCGTGCATGCCCGCGCCATCACCGCGCTCGCCAAAATCGAGACCGAGGACACCGCGGTCGCGACACTCAAATTCAAGAGCGGCGCGCTCGGCATCATCGAGGCAACAACGGCGGCGCGGCCGACCGATCTGGAGGGTTCGCTTTCGATCCTCGGCGAAAAGGGCATGGTCGAAATCGCGGGCTTCGCGGTCAACCAGATCCGGCACTGGCGTTTCGTCGACGAATTGCCCTCCGACAGGGACGTGATCGAAAAGTTCTCGGTCAATCCGCCCAACGTCTACGGCTTCGGCCACCAGGCCTATTACCAGCACGTGGTCGATTGCCTGACCAACCAGAGCGCGGCGCTGGTCGACGGTCTCGAGGGGCGCAGAAGCCTCGAGCTGATCACCGCGCTCTATGAATCGATCGAGACCGGCGAGGAAGTGCCGCTGCATTTCACGCCGAAGCTCAGCCGGCTCGGTGTGGTCTCGTGACGACGCCCGAAATCAGGCAGGTGGGCATCCGCGACGTCGCATTCGGCGCCCGGGTCAAGGTGGTCGAGCCCTGCAATCTCTATGAATGCAGGATCGGCGACGATTGCTTTGTCGGGCCGTTCACCGAAATCCAGAAGGGGGCCGTGATCGGCGCGCGCACCCGCGTGCAGTCGCATGCCTTCGTTTGCGAGCTGGTGACGATCGGGGAGGACTGCTTTATCGGCCATGGCGTGATGTTCATCAACGACACCTTTGCGGCCGGCGCCCCGGCCCACGGAAACAAGGAGCTTTGGCGCGAGACCGTGATCGGCAACCGGGTTTCGATCGGGTCCAACGCCACGATCATGCCGGTGCGCATCGTCGACGATGTGGTCATCGGCGCCGGTTCGGTGGTAACCAGGGACATCATGGCCGCGGGCAGCTATGCCGGGAACCCGGCGCGCCTGCTCAAGCTGCGCAAGTGAGAAAGTATCGATGCCGGTACCTTTCGCTGACCTGCAGCTTCAGTATCAGACCATCAAGGGCGAGATCGATGGCGCCATCGCCAACGTGATCCGCGACAACGCCTTCATCCGCGGTCCCTATGTCGACGCCTTCGAACGCGAGTTCGCCGAGGCCGTCGATGCCAGGCACTGCGTCTCCTGCGCCAACGGCACCGACGCACTCTACCTCGCCATGGCCGCGCTCAAGGTGAAGCCGGGCGATGAAGTGATCACCACCGCGCATTCCTGGATATCGACTTCGGCGATGATTACGCACGCCGGCGCTGTGCCGGTGTTCTGCGACACCGATGGGTCGACCTTCACCGTCGATCCCGGGGCGATCGAGGCGGCGATCACGCCGCGCACGGTCGGCATCATTCCGGTGCATCTCTACGGGCAGCCGGCCGACATGGACGCGATCATGGCGATCGCGGAGAAGCACAAGCTCTGGGTGATCGAGGACTGCGCGCAGGCGCATCTGGCGCGCTACAAGGGCCAGCAGGTCGGCACGTTCGGCGTCGCCGCGACCTATTCGTTCTATCCCGGCAAGAATCTCGGCGCGATGGGCGATGCCGGCGCCGTCGTCACCGCTGACGCCGCGCTTGCCGAGCACATGACCATGCTGGCGCGCCATGGCGGGCTGGTGAAGCATCAGCATCAGATCGAAGGCATCAACAGCCGGCTCGACGGCATGCAGGCCGCGATCCTGTCGGCGAAGCTGCCGCATCTGGCGGCCTGGACCAAAGCGCGGCAGCAGGCCGCCAAGGTCTACGACGAGGGGCTCAACCAGATCGAGGACGTGGTGGTGCCCGAGGTCGCGCCGGACCGCACCCACGTCTATCATCTCTACACCATCCGGCATCCGCGGCGGGATGCGCTGGTGGCGCACCTGAATGCCAATGGCGTGCAGACGGTGGTCAATTATCCGGTCGCGCTGCCGTTCCTCGCCGCCTATGGCCGCTTCAAACATCAACCGGAGCAATTTCCCAACGCCCATGCCGATCAGAGCCGGATCGTTTCGCTGCCGATGTTCGCGGAAATCACGCGCGAGCAGCAGCAGACGGTGATCGACCTGATCCGCAACTTCTAGCCATCGAAGCCCTCCAGATATGCCGGCCCGGTTCCGGGCAACAGCAGAAATATCGCTTTTCTTTCAACTTGTTACCGGAGGAGGCGGTTCTCCGGGACGGCGGATCTCATTCCCACGTTTCGAAATTGCGATGCATCTATCGCCTCATTCGATCTGGCGCTCGCCCGCCGTTCTGTCTAGAAGCTGCCACATCTCGGGCTAGGGAAACCTGACGGTTTCAGGGGAACATCATCTTGCGAAAAGTGCTGGTCACTGGCGCCGCCGGATTTATCGGATCGCATCTCGCGGAAGAACTGGTTCGCCGCAATTTCGGCGTTCGCGCCTTCGTGCACTACAACAGCCTGGGCTCGCATGGCTGGCTGGATTCCGCAGCTCCCGAGATCCGCGACCAGCTCGAAATGTTCGCCGGCGACATCCGCGATCCGAACGGCGTGCGCACGGCGATGAAAGGCTGCGACGCGGTCCTGCATCTGGCGGCGCTGATCGCGATTCCCTATTCCTATCATTCGCCGGACACCTACGTCGAAACCAACATCAGCGGCACGCTCAACGTGCTGCAGGCGGCGCGCGATCTCGACGTCGCCCATGTCGTGCACACCTCGACCAGCGAGGTCTATGGCACGGCGCAATTCGTGCCGATCACCGAGGAGCACCGGCTGCAAGGGCAGTCGCCCTATTCGGCGAGCAAGATCGGCGCGGACCAGCTCGCGCTGTCGTTCGAGCGTTCGTTCGGCACGCCGGTGACAGTGGTGCGGCCGTTCAACACCTACGGTCCGCGGCAGTCGGCGCGCGCGGTGATTCCCACCATCATCACCCAGATCGCGGCGGGCCACCGCAAGGTGAAGCTCGGCAGCATCCATCCGACCCGCGATTTCAATTTCGTCGCCGACACCGTCGACGGGTTCATCGCGGCGCTCGGAACCAGGGCCGGCATCGGCGAGGTCATCAATATCGGCAGCGGATTCGAGATCTCGATCGGCGATACCGCGAAGACGATCGCCGAGCTGATGGGCGCGACAATCGAGATCGAGCAGGACGCCGTGCGGCTGCGCCCGGAGCGCAGCGAGGTCGACCGGCTCTGCGCCAGCAACGCCAAGGCGCAAAAGCTGCTCGGCTGGTCGCCCCGCTTCGGCGGCATCGAGGGATTGCGCAAGGGTCTCGAGCAGACCATCGCCTGGTTCACCGGAGCCCAAGAACCTGTCGCGCTATCGCGAGAACGTCTACAATCTGTGACGCGATGACCAGTCCTTCCGTCCTCTCCAACCGTCCCGCCGCGCTCGATACGCGCGCCATCCTGGATGCCGTCGACACCGTGCTCGTCGACGCCGCCCGTCCGGTGGAACTGCACGAGCCGCGGTTCGGCGCGCGCGAGCGCGAACTGGTGCTCGATTGCATCGATACCGGCTGGGTGTCCACCGCCGGCAAATATGTCGACGCAATTCGAGCAGATGGTTGCCGCGGCGACGCGGCGTCCGCCATGCCATCGCCATCGTCAACGGTACCGCGGCGCTGCACGCCGCGCTGCTGCTGGAGGGCGTCAAGCCGAACGACGAGGTGATCCTGCCGTCGATCACCTTCGTCGCGACCGCCAACGCCGTCAGCCATGCCGGCGCGGTTCCGCATTTCGTCGAATTCGACCTGGGACACGCTGGGGCTCGATCCCGCCGCGCTGGATGCGGCATCTTGAGGAGATCGCGACGTCGCAGCGGCGGCGAGACCGGTGAACCGGCAGACCGGGCGCGCGATCCGCGCCATCGTGCCGGTGCATATTTTCGGCCACCCGGTCGACATGGCGCCGCTGCTGGCGGTTGCCGCCAAATACGGTCTCGTGGTGGTCGAGGACGCCACCGAATCGCTGGGCTCGACCTGGCAAGGGCAGGCGTGCGGCACGTTCGGCCATTCCGCCGTGCTCAGCTTCAACGGCAACAAGATCATCACCACCGGCGGCGGCGGCATGATCCTGACCGACGACGACGAATACGCGCGCCGCGCGCGGCATTTCACCACCACGGCGAAGAAGTCGCACGCCTGGTCGTTCGACCACGACGAGGTCGGCTACAATTACCGGCTGCCGAACATCAACGCGGCGCTGGGCTGCGCGCAGATGGAGAAGCTGCCGGCGTTGGTCGCGGCCAAGCGCCGGCTCGCCGAGCGCTATCTCGAGATGTTCGACGGCGTTTCCCGGTGCGCGCGATCTACCGCGAGCCGGAGGGCGCGCGCAGCAACTACTGGCTCAACACGCTGGTGCTCGACGGCGAATTTGCCGGCGAGCGCGACCGGCTGCTCGGGCGAACTGCATGCCCATGGCGTTCGCTCGCGGCCGCTCTGGACGCCGATGCATCTGCTTCCGATGTACCGTGATTGCCCGCGCTCGCGGCTGACAGTCGCTGAGGACATGCACGCGCGCTGCATCAATCTGCCGAGCAGCCCGTTCCTGGCTCGCGAGCGCGAACTGCGAACAGTTGATGCCCCGGCTGGTTTTCTTCACCATTCACAGCACGACGCCGTGGTGGAAATATCTGGCGTCGCGCATCGATTTCGCCGACGTGACCGTGCTGAGCGATCTGCGCGGCGAGGGCGACTGTTCGCTGGTCGACGATTTCTATCGCTTCATGCGGAAGGGCGATGCGGCCGCGGCCGCAGCTCGCGCGGTTCGGCGAAGAGGGGTGCGCCGACATCATCCTGCGCTGCCGCGTGCTCCGAAGCATCGACCGCAATCTCGCGCTGCGGATGATCGGCGGCATGGCCCAGGCCATCGAGCGGGCCTTCGACGAACTGGATCCTGATCTGGTCCTGACCTTCACCATCGACCGCTACGTCATGGATGTGATGGAGCGCATGGCGCGCAGCGCGCGGCATCGATTTTCTGGAGATGACGACCTCGATCATTCCCGACCAGGTGATGCTGATGCGCCGCGGGCGGCCGGTCTGGCTGCGCGAGCCGTCCGAACGACGACGTCGATGCGGCGGTCGGCTTGCTGTGCAAGGCGGATTTCGCGCCGGCCTATGTGCGCGACGCCAAGCAATTCTCGACCGCGCGGTTCTGGCGCGTGTTCGGCTATTATGCGCTGCGCGGCGCGTTCTTCAACATATGGCGTTTCCTCAAGCGCGATCGCTACAACTGCCACTACTCGATGCGCTGAAGCGGCTGAAGCACAAGGTGCGGATCGCGTGATGTCGCCGTGCTCAGGCTGCTCGATCGGAACTGGGAAGCCCGGCTTAGCGAAGTGCCGCGAGAACGGCGTGTATTCCTGGGGCTGCAGCTTTTCCCGGAAGCCTCGATGGACTACTGGCTGAAGTCGCAGGACATGCTTGCGCATGACGATGTGGTGGTGCGGTACTGCGAGGTGCTCGGCCGCGCCGGCTACCGCATCTTCGTCAAGGATCATCCGCTGCAGTTCGGATTCCGCCAGCGCGAACTGTTCGAACGACTGTCGAAGCTGCCCTTTGTCACGCTGGTCCCATATGACGTGCCGGCCAATCTGCTGATCGAAAAATGCGCGATCTCGGTCACCTTTACCGGAACAATCGGCTTTCAGGCGGCGCTGGCGGGGCTGTGTTCGGTCGCGACCGATCCATATTATGCGACCGAGCAGCACTTTCTCCATGTCCGCAACGCGGAGGAGATCGGCAGCCTTGCCGAAAGGCTCGAGCGGTGGCGGCCGCCGGATGATCTGGCCGTGACCCGCCGCGAGATCATGCGGCATCTGGCGGCGATCAGTGTCGAAGGGGACTATTTCGGCTGGCGCAAATTCGATCCCGGAGAACGAGGCAGCGCGAGCATCCGTCGAGCCGTTGGCGCGGTCTCTGAACGCGCACTTGCCGAGGTTTTTGAAGTTGACCGCGCAAGAGCTGTCCTGCCGTGACCGACCCTAGGGGAGCTCAACAAAAATCTAGAGGCGATACGCGAGAAGTCCCGGTCTATCCCTGCCCGTACAATTGTATCAGTTCGCGATGCTTGGTGGCTGGCAGCACTTCCGTGAAACGACCTGCGGTCGCGCGGTACGGTGGCGGCCCTGATCCTGCGCGCGTTGACGCTGTCGAGCCGCTTTCTGCTGTCGCTGCTGTTGGCGCGAATGCTGTCGCCCGCGGAAGTGGGGGAGTACGGCCTCCTGACTGCCGCGCTTGCCTTCGCGTTGCTTGCGATTGGGCTCGAATTCTATTCGTACACGCTGCGGGAAATGGTGCCGGCGACGCCGGTGCAGCGAACCCGGATCATTGCGGACCAGATCACGCTGGGCTCGTGGCGTTCCTAGTGGTCGGCGTCGTTGTCCTCGTCGCCGTTGTGACGGGTCTGTTTCCCGCTCCGCTTGCACCCTGGTTCCTGCTTATCCTGATTACCGAGCATGCTTCTCTTGAAGCGACGCGCATTCTGATCATCACCTGGCGCCCCGTCCGGGCCTATGTCGGCGTGTTCCTCCGCGGCGGTATCTGGGTCTACGCGATCGCGTTCTTCATGTTCGCGATGCCTTCGACCCGGACCCTCGAAACGGTCCTGATATGGTGGGCGCTCGGCGGGGTGCTTGCGATCGTGTTTTCTGCGATCTCGCTGTCGAATTTGCCCTGGCGAGATCTAAGGGGCCACCGACCCGACTGGAATGCGATTCTTAACGGCCTGTGCACGGCGCGTCCCTTCATGCTGACGGCTGCCGGGGCGTTGATCATTTCCTACGTCGACCGTTTTGTCATCGAGAGGTTTGTTGGACGTGAGGCGCTCGGTATCTATACTTTCTACTCGACGATCCTGATCGGCTTGCTGTCGCTTGGCGGATCGGTATCACATCAGTTCCTGCCGAAGATCATCGCGGGGTACACTGCTGGCCCGGCGGCATATCGGAAAGCGCTTCGCTCTTTTTTTTGGTCAATGCTGGCTCTGGCGGCGGGGACAATGGTGTATGTCCGGACTGCTCATGGGCCCAATGCTCACCGCGCTCGGTCTGTCGACCTATGCGTCAGGCATCTCCGTGTTCTATGCGATGTTGCCGGGAATTTTCCTGCGCATGCTGGCCGATGTTCCGTCCTATGCGCTCTATGCGGCGCGATCGGACAAGTACCTGCTGTTCTGCAATCTCGGCTCGGCGTTGGTATCGACGGTGCTTAATTTCATGCTGGTCCCGGTGTTTGGAATATACGGAGCGGCATTGACCGGCGGAGTCGCCAGCGCGATCCTGTTCTTTTCGTTGTCTTTCTAACCGTTCGCAGCATGCGCGAGAGCTATCAGGGAACCCGGCGCAACGGCGTCGGTTGGCCTTCCGACCGATCCGGACATGCTCTACCCCTAGCAAAGCGCCAAAGTGCCTGCTGTCATTGTGATGCAGCTTTGACCCTGCTACATAACCACCGGTTAGCAATTTTAACTCGAATATCACATAATGCGGAACTGATACGGTCAGCTGGCAATCTTTCGTCGCCCGCGATTCTCATCGTCGTGGTCTGGTGCGTGACGCTGGTCGGCGTCGCGATTGGACCGATTGACTATCCGATGCAGCCGTCGCCCGTGGTGCTGGCGATCGTCGTGACCGGCGTTTTTCTGTTTATCTTGGCGTATCGGGCGGGTGGCTGGTGTTTCGACAATTGGTGCCAGCGCCAGGCGCGTATCCCTGCACACCTCGACCCGAACGCTGAACCGCGTTGTCACGGCGACATCGCTGATCGGCATCGCCGGAATTGGGCTCGTGGCCCTCGATCGCACGATCTTCAGCGGCGTCAGCAACAGCGGTTATTCGGAACTGATGCGCTGCGCGCCTGGACTAGTCGACTCTATCGCGATCAAGCGAACGCCGTTGCTTTATCTCGGGATATCTCACCTTCTCCTTCGGCTTTGTCTCGGTGGTGCTGTTCGTTCTAAAAGGTGAAGAAATCAGGGGATGGGTGGCCGTTCTTGCGCAACTGTCCATCCTATCCCCGGTCGGTTATGCGTTGATCTATTCCGGACGAATGCCGATCCTGTTGGTTCTTGTGCTGGTCGTCTCGGCCATGCTGGTTCGCATGGCGCAGGGACAGCGGCCTTGGCCCGGCGGGCATCACCTGCTTCTCAAGATCGGCTTTCGCGATCGGGTTGTTTGCAATCTATTCCAGCTCGATCTGGTCGAGCAGACAGGATTTCTGCAATCAGATGTCCGGGCTGATCCACGAACTTCAGCAAGAATAGAATGGAACGAAATCGACCGAGAGAGGAGCAGTGGCGGAACCTCGATGGACGCGAGCAAGCTGGCGGCCAGACGAGCCGACCAAGCCAGCCGCTGCGATCACGGCGACTGACCTAAGGCAAACGCCGCCGTCAGGCGGAGCGCTTGCCCCGGATGATGAGCGCCGAACGGTCGACCGCCGTTACCTCCGCGCTCATCGCAACTGCTGGAGGCCTGGAACGTGAAAGCCGCGCGGGTACGTCATGTCGGCGATCGAGTCCGGCCGGCTTTCGCCGCGGGCCGCGATAATCGTTCTGAGCACTTATTTCTATCTTACGCACGGCATACGCACGATCGATATTGCTTGGCGCGCGCGCGACAGGTTCACCCCGCAATGGGGTATCTACGAAATTGGTGTTCTGTCTCCATTGCTTCGAGATGTTCTTTCCGGACAGCGCACTGGGGGCAGGATGGACGGCCAGCAAAGGGCCCGGATATACGGGTTTTTCCCGACGGTCTGGGCCGCTGCCTTTATCGATTTCGGCCTCGGCGGGGCGGTCATCTACGTCCTGACCTGGGGATTTGTGGCGGGCTGGAGTGCCTTTGGGGTGAGACATTCGACCTTGATTACGCCCTCGCTGCTGCTGGTCTTTGTTCTCGCCAGCATATTTCTCAGCTCCGTCCAGGGGCCTTTGGGCATAGCGAACTCGGCACTGGTGCTGTTCTCGCTGCTCGACGTCGGGCTGGCTGCCGACCTCCGTGAGCCTGCGACAGGATCGCGGCGAGCGGGTGACGGGCGAACTGCAGCGGAAACGCTCAATTAGCTAGCCGGTCAGGCGCCGGGATTCTGCGAAGCCATGCCGCGGTCGCGGTGACGCCTTGCTCCATGGTGTACGGCAACGGTCCGCAGACGGCTTCGGTGGGCCAGGTCGAACTGATACTGCGTGAGCACGTTGTTGAGGCGGAACGAATTGAACGGAAAGCTTCCGAATCCGATCGCGTTCACGGCGTCGCCACAATAGGCCAGCATATGGGCGAGAGCCGAGCGGCAGTGCGGGATCGGGCGCGACTGGAATGCGCGCTGAAAAGCGTCGCACCAGGCGAGCAGATCGATCGGCTCGTAGTCGGCCAGATAGAACGTCTTGCGATGGATCAGGCTCGGCTGGCGCCTGCGAGCAGCCGCCAATACTGGAACGCGATGTTCTCGATATAGCTATAGGATTTCCAGAGCGGGGCATGTCCGACGTGAAAGTAATATCCGCGCTGGATCATGCGAAGGAAGCGCTGGTAATGCGCGCTCATGCCGGGTCCCCAGACCGTGGTCGGGCGGGCCAGGCACCATTCGCGTCCGGCGCCGTCCTGCTCGCGGACGATCTGCTCGGTGCGGACCTTGCTCTTGCCGTAGAGCGTATCGGCGGTGTAGTCGGTATCGTCGCGCGGAACATAGCCGACGCGGCAAACCAGTTGCGACGAGGTCCAGATCGCGCGCCTGATCGACGGCGTGATGCGGACGGCGTCGATCAGATTTCGCACGCCGTCGATGTTGGCGGCATAGCCGCGCCAGGTCGGTTTTTTCATCGAGGTCGATGCGCGCAGCCAGATGCACCAGCGCATCCGGCGCGAAAATCCCGCACGATCTTCTTCGAGCCGCGCCGCATCGAGGATGTCGCACACAAAATTGCGTCGTCGCGCCCGGAGCCCTGTCGAGGCCTGCGACGTCGTAACCCTCGGCCTGCAGCCGCCGCACCAGCGCCTGGCCGATGAAGCCAGAGCTGCCGGTGACGAGAACTTTCATGCTGAATTCGCTGGTTATCTGCTTCGTGTGAAAAAGCGGTCGCTTGACCAGCCTGTCCCGCTGATCTACCAAACCGAATCAATCGATTGCAAATTGCGCGTGCCTTTCGTCGAGCGATCTCGCGACGCTGCATCAGTCGCCTGCCTGTGGAGCTTCATGAAGGCCTTCGTCTCAGCCGTGTTCCAGGCCATCAATCGCGTCCTGGAGATTTTCGGCCTTCGGTTGTTGCGAACGAATGCGCCGGTGCGGAATTTCGGCCTGTTCTTCAAGCACCTCAAGTCGCTCGGCTTCGAGGTCCGTACGGTGATCGATGTCGGCATCGCGTTCGGCACATCGCCGATCTACGACGCGTTTCCGCGCGCCAGCTATTTTCTGGTCGAGCCGGTTGCCGAGTGCCGTCCGGTGCTGGAAAAGCTGAAGCAGCGGCTTAACGCCGAGTATTTTCTGGTCGCCGCCGGCGCCGAAAACGGCGAGGTGACCTTCAACGTCCACGACGACATTTCGGGATCGAGCATGTTTTCCGCAGGTCGAGGGCAAGGCGCTCGACGGCGAAGCGCGGCCGCACCCGATGCGGCGGCTCGAATTCACTGCTGCCGGAAACGCTGGAGCATCCCGTATTCCTCAAGGTCGATACGCAGGGCGCCGAGATCGAGGTGCTCAAGGGCTTGGGCGGCAGGCATCAGCGAAATCGACCTGTTGATCCTCGAGACCACGATGATGCCGATGCGTCACGGCATTCCGCAGTTCGCCGATATCGTGCGCTTCTGCGACGAGGCCGGGTTTGCAGTTTATGACGTGCTGGAGGGCCACATGCGCGCGCTCGACGGCGCGCTCGCGCAAATCGATCTCGCCTTCGTCCGCAAGGACAGCGCGTTGCGCAGCCAGGCCGCGTATTTCGATCCGGACCAGTTGGCCGATTATCTCAAGCGGCCGAGCAAGCTTCGTGGCGCAAAGGATTGATCGCGCTCGCTGATCGGCGGTAGCGAGACGCGAGCGCGTCAGATTTCGGCGAGCAGGATGAAGATGCAGCGCCGCTCGCCCTTGTTGACCATGCCGCCGCGATGCATGCCGTTGCCGTCGAACAGGATGCAATTGCCGAAGTTCGACGTCGCGCTGAAATGGCCCTCGCGCAGCCGCTCGGCTTCCGTGGAATCGTCCGAGGACGTCGCCGCCGAAATCCGCCTTCTTGCGCAGGAAGGCCGGCAGCGCCATGAACTTCTTGCGCGCCTCCAGGCTTGCGTCCGGAGAAGCCGCAGAAGTCGTTGGTGCGCCGGACCATGCCTTCGAACCAGCCGACCTTGGCGTTCTGGCTGCCGCGGATGTAGCAGAACGGGCCGCCGTCCGGGCCGATCTCATGGACATAGATCGCGCATTTCAGCATGCCGTAGGTGGCGTCGATATGCAGGTAGCTGCCCCAGGGGTCGGCCAGCTTGGTGTCGGGAAACTGCGCGTTTCCAGAACGCAAATTGCTGGTCGTTGATCTGCGCGTTGACGTGCTTCACGCCGACCGGACGGCCGAGATAGGCGCTCGCCGCTTCGATGATGCCGTAACGGCTGAAGATCTGTCTCGACGCGGCGAAGGCCTGCGGATCGGCGGAGCGCGTGCACCAATAGACGTTGTCGTCGAATTTGCGCTTCTCCAGGCGGAATGCTGGCGCGGCGCTCGTCGAGCTTGGCAAATGCCGGAGTGGTCGACGGTGCGAATCTGCGTCGATCTCGTCGGCGTAAGCGTCAGGCAAACGATGCCGTCGGACTTGATCTTGTTCAGCAGCGCAGGGTTGGCGGGAACTGCCGGCCGGCGTGCGCCGTCAGCGTGCGCGATCAGCGGCCGGCGCGGATGCGGCGTATACATCGAGATGTAAGCGCAGCGCGGTCGAGAAATTCAGTCCGCTTGAAGCCGGCTTCCTTGGTCAGCAGCGGCATGTTGTCGTAGTCGACGATGCGGCGGATGGTGATGAAGCGCGAAGGTGCGCAGGAAAACGTTCAGCGACCGAGAGCCGCTCGCGCAAGCGTCGGCTTGGGAAGCAAAGCCGCCATAGGCCGGATGCGCGTCATAGTCGATCTCGGGCAAGCGAAGTGCCGCGATAGGGCGGGATCGGCAGCTCGCGGATGTCGGCTGCGCGCGCGCCGGGCGCCACGTCGAGACATTGAGTCGATCGTGGTCATGTCGCGAGTTCTCCGGCAGTGCGCGGATCGTTGCGAGCCGGTCCGATCTATACAACTTGCGGACGCGGTGCAAGCAATCACGGAAGCGTCGGATTTCGGATCGTGGATTCCGGCGGGAGCTCAAGTCATGGAAATACTTTGGAAATGCGCGGCTCAGGTCGATCTTTCGAAGGGTTTCGGCGATCTTCTCCGAGGCGCCGCCGCGGCCGTAAGGCGGCTGCTCGCGCGGCATCGAGGCTGGAACCGGCCGTCAAGGATGGCCCTGAGCGCTGCGCAGAATGGCGGCCGGATCGGCAGGACAATCGATGATCGAGGCCGCACGCAAGCCGGCCGAACTGGCGGTCGCCGATATTGACCGAGGGAACGCCCGCGGCCGGCGCTTCCACGATGCCGCTCGAGGAGTTGCCGACAACGGCATCCGCCAGCCGAAGCGCCGCCCAGTAGCGCTCGCTGCCAAGCGAGGCGAACAGCTTGGCCGGTCCTCGGACGCGCGGCAACGAACGCCCGGATCGCGTCGTCGATCGCCCGATGGCCGGGGTCGGCATTGACGCCGGTGAAGATGAAGCTGCGATCCTCGATCCGCGCCAGCGCGCCCAACAGCGCGGCGACGTTCGTGGCATCGGCCTCGGGCCGCGCCGTGGTCGGATGCAGCGTGACCAGCAGGAAACGGCTCGGGCCGCCGATGCCGAGCTGCTGCAAGCAGCGCGGCGCGGTCGAGGGCGTGGCGCCTCGGCTGGCTGCGATCGAGCCCGGGCGCGCCGACATTGAAGACGAATGTCCGGATTCTCGCCCATCTGGATGACGCGCCGCCGATAGGGCTTCAGCGGCGACGAAATGCAGGCACGCCATTTTGGTGATGGCATGGCGGATCGCATCGTCAAAAGCGCCGGCGGTGACTTCGCCGCCATGGATATGCGCGATCGGGATGTTCAACAGCGTCGCCGCCACCGCAGCCGACAGAATCTCGAAGCGATCGCCGAGCACGACAAGCACGTCCGGCGCCAAGCTTCGGCAGCGCTTCGGAAAAGCCGATCACGCCGATGCCGGTGCCGCGCGCGATCGTCTCGGCACGGTCGTCGTCGAGCTGGAGGTCGATTTTTGCAGCGATCGGAAATCCGTCGGCTTCGATGACGCGCCAGGTCTCGCCGAACTTCGGCAGCAGATGCATGCCGCAGGCGATGACGCTGCAGATCGACATCGTCGGCATCCTGCAGTCTGCGTCAGGATGCCGCGCAGCAATCCGTAGTCCGCCCGCGAACCGGTGACGACGGCGATGCGGCGCGGGGTGCGGTCATGGCCGCGCTCGCGCCATGGCGAGGCATCGAGCATGCCATGCTCGACGACGTAGGAGGCATAGGCGAGATCGGCGGCGCTCTCGATCTCGATCGAATGCAGGCGGTCCATCAGGATGCCGTAGCTTGCGGCTGGATCCGCGTAGATCTTGCGGTGCTTGCGCATCGCCTCCCAGCCGATCAGGTAGAGCGCGCCATTCATGGTCACTTCCGGCGGCTGGTCCTGCCGCCGCTGCGCCGGCGTCTTCAGCATCTTTTCGACGATGCCGCCGATCGATCCGTCGCTGCCGAGCGTGCCGACGAAGATCGAGGCGACTTCGGTCTCGCGCATGCCGACCACGAGGCTCGGCCTTGCGCGCGACGAACAGTTCGACCGCCTCGTCGAAATGCTCCGGCCGCGCGAACGGCGAGGACGGTTCGAGCAGCATGATGGCGTCGTAGCGGCGGCTCTCATGCGCCTCGATCCAGTCCATGGCGTGCAGGACGACGTCGTTGGAGGAGGCGGTGTCGGTCGCAAGTTCGGCCGGGCGCTCGAACAGCACCTCCGCGCCATGGCGCATCGCTTCGGCGCGGATCTCGGCGCTGTCGCTGGAGACGATCAGTCGCGAGCAGTAGCGCGACTTGGAGCGCCGCGACTCGCCTTGTAGCCGATCAGGCTGAGGCCGCCGATCTCGCGCAGATTCTTGCCCGGCAATCCCTTCGAGCCGCCGCGTCCGACCAGCAGGAACAAAATTTGCGCCGAAGCTGTCATCGTTCTCTCGACATCCCGTCTGGCCGCTCGGCGAAGGCGAATGATCGTCAGATTGCAAAGGGTTTTGGCACGGATGCCGCTGCCCGCCCGCGTTGCTTTTACCAAGGTAGTCGACTAAGACAACCGCCTGATTTGAGAGGGCGATTTCGATCGCCCGCGTCGGCACGGAACACCATGCATCGCCGAACCCGATCATTGCCGAGGCTGGCGTTAACCATAATGGCGATTGCGCCCGCGCGCTTGCGCTGGTGGATGCGGCCGCGCGCGCCGGCGCCGATGTCGTCAAATTCCAGTCGTTCCGCGCCGACAAGCTGGCGACCGCGGAGGCCGCCAAGGCGAGCTACCAGCAGGCCACGACCGGGAGCGCGCAATCCCAACTCGAAATGCTGCGCGCGCTCGAGCTGAGCGAGGACGACGAGCGACAGCATCGCCGACGCCTGCGCGGCCGCCAACATCACCTACATGTCGACGCCGTTCGATGCCGACAGCGCCACGCATCTGGTGCAGCAACATCGGCGTGTCCACGCTGAAGGTCGGGTCGGGCGATCTCACCAACGCGCCGTTGCTTCTGCATCTCGCGCGCTTCCGGCTGCCGATCATCCTGTCGACCGGCATGGCGACGCTGGCCGAAGTGGAGCAGGCGCTCGGCGTGATCGCGTTCGGCTATCTCGCGCGATGTCAACGCGCAAGCCTGCGGCCGCGCGATTTCGCGAAACTGTTGCTCGATCGCGCGAGCCTGGACGGAGCTGCGCGGCAAGGTCACGCTCCTGCATTGCACGACCGAATATCCGGCCGATCGCGCATTCGATCAATCTGCGCGCGATGGCGACCTTGCGCAACGCCTTCGGACTGCCGGTCGGTTTCTCCGACCACAGCCGCGGCATACATGTCGCGAGCGCGGCGGTCGCGCTCGGCGCGACCGTGATCGAGAAGCATCTGACGCTCGATCGCATCCTGCCGGGGCCCGATCACCGCGCCTCGATCGAGCCGGACGAATTGGCGGCGATGATCGCATCCATCCGCGATGTCGAAGCTCGCGCTCGGCGACGGCCGCAAGGTTCCGGCCGCGGAGGAGATCGCCAACCGCATTGTGGCGCGCAGAAGCCTCGTCGCAACCACGCCGCATCCGCAGCGGCGAGCGCATTCTCGGAGGACAATCTCGGGGTCAAGCGGCCCGGAGGCGGAGTTCCGCCTATTGAATACTGGAGCCTATCTCGGCAAGAAGGCGCAGTCGCGACTACGCCGCCAACGAGGCGCTGGACCCATGAGTTTGATTGTTCTCTGTGCCGGCGGTCACGCCCGCGTTGTCATCGAAGCGTTGCTGAGCCGCGGCGTACGGTCCGGTCGCAGTGACGGACAGCGATCCGCCGCGCAAGTCGGGCAATTGCTGTCGGCGGCATTCCGATCACGGGCTCGGACGAAGATATGCTCGCGATGGACTGCCAACTCGGTCGCAACTCGCCAACGGACTCGGCAATCGCGCCTCGCGCGCAGGCTCCAGGCCTGTCAGGTCGGCGCGCAGCTTGTTTGATCGCTTTGCTGCGCTGGGCTACTGCGTTTCCGGTGATCTCGCATGCCTCCGCCGTGATCGCCTCCGATGCCTCGCTTGGCGACGGCGCTCAGATCATGGCGGGCGCCGTCGTCCAGCCCGGCGGCAGTATCGGGCGCAACGTGCTGGTCAACACGCGCGCAGTGGTGGAGCATGATTGCCGCGTCGAGCGATCACTGCCATATTGCGCCGGGCTGCGTCGTGTTGTTGCGGTGGCTATCGGTCGGCGAGGAACGTTCACGTCGGCGCGGGCGCAGTCGTTCTGCGTCGGCGTCAATGTGGGCGCGGGGTCCGTCGTTGCGGCCGGCGCCGTGGTTGCGAGGAATGTCGCTCCCGGCGCGTTTGCCGGCGGCGATCGGGAAGCACTGATGAACGGAGTCATTTATCGTCAGCCGAAGACACGCCCTTGATCGAGACGCTGCGGCGCATCGATCAGGGAAATCTGCAACTGGCCGATCGTCGAGCGCGACGGACAAGATCGTCGGCACCGTAACCGACGGCGACGTGCGGCGCGCCTTGCTGAGCGGCACCGGTCTCGATGCGCTCGGTTGAGTCTGGTGATGAACCGCACGCCGATCACGCGCGCCGATCGGCATCTCGAATCTGGCGGCGCTGACCTGATGCGCCGGCATCGATCCACCAGTTGCCGATCGTCGATGCCGAAGGGCCGCGTCGTCGAGGTCAAGTTGATCGACGATCTCGCGCTGGCGCCGCAATCCGATCATTGGGTGGTGCTGATGGCCGGCGGCCTGGGCTCGCGGCTGAAGCCGCTCACCGACGACATTCCAAAGCCGCTGATTCGTAGGTCGGCGACAAGCCGATCCTGGAGACCGTGCTCGGCGGGTTCGTCAAGGCGGGCTTCGGCAAGTTCTTCATCTCGGTCAACTACAAGGCGGAGATGATCCGCGACTATTTCGGCGACGGATCGGCCTGGGGCGTCGAGATCGACTATCTCGAGGAGCACGAGCGGCTGGGCACCGCGGGCGCGCTGTCGCTGTTGCCGGAGCGTCCGAAGCAGCCGTTCTTCGTCATGAACGGCGATTTGCTGACGACGGTGAATTTCGACCAGATGCTGAAATATCATCGCGAGCATCAGGCGTTCTCCACCGTCTGCGTCCGCGAGCATTCCGATCACCGTGCCGTTCGGCGTGATCGATTTCGACGATCATCGCCTGCTCGGCATCCGCGAGAAGCCGACCCAGAAATTCTTCGTCAATGCCGGGGTCTATCTGCTCGATCCGGGCGTGCTGGATCATCTCGCCGCCAACGAGGCGGTCGACATGCCGACGTTGATCGAGCGGACGATCGCGCCGGCAAGCCGTCGGTGGTGTTTCCGCTTGCGGGAATACTGGATCGACGTCGGCCGTCTCGACGATCTGCAGCGCGCTTCCGACGAATTCCAGAGGATTTTCCGGTGAGCGCCGAACGCTCCTTGCGCGAGATTGATGTCGCTCGACGGGCGCGTGGCGCTGGTGACCGGCGGCGCCGGCCATATCGGACGCGCGATCGCCGACGCGCTTGCCGAGCTCGGCGCCAATATCGCGATCGTCGATATTTCGGCATCCGGCGCTGCGCGAAGCTGCCGCGGGCGAGCTGAGCCAGCGACTGGCCCGGTGCCGCCGCGGCAGGTTCGCCTGCGATCTTCGAGCAGTCCGACGGCGGTGCAAGCGAGCTGCCGCGCCGGGTACGCGAGCAATTTGGGCGCATCGATATCATCGTCAATTGCGCGGCGTTTGTCGGGACCAGCGGGCTCGAGGGCTGGGCGGTGCCGTTCGAACAGCAATCGGCCGCAGACGTGGCGGCGGGCGCTTGAGGTCAACCTGACCGCTCCCTTCATCCTGGTTCAGGCGGCCGCCGACGATCTTGCGGGCCTCCGGCCATGGCAGCGTCATCAATATTTCCTCGATCTATGGGCTGGCGGGACCCGGACTGGCGGCTCTACGAGGGGACCAGCCTCGGCAATCCTGCCGCCTATGCCGCCAGCAAGGGCGGACTGATCCAGATGACGCGATGGCTTGCGACCACGCATGGCGCCGCAAGTTCGGGTCAACGCGATCGCGCCGGGCGGCGTGTTCCGGGACACGCCGGAGCCGTTTCTCGAGCCGCTACATCGCCCGCACGCCGCTTGGGCGGATGGCCACGCGAGGAAGATTTCAAGGGGGCGGTCGCCTATCTGGCGAGCGACCTGTCGGCCTATGTGACCGGCCAGTGTCTGGCGGTCGACGGCGGGTGGACCGTGTGGTAAGGCCACGGCAAATCATGCAAATCGCGAGAACTTCGGAAATGTTGAGCTGTAGCAAATGCTTGTTGCCGGAAACGGCGGAGGCGACATCGTTCGATGACACCGGTTCCTGCAGCGTTTGCCGTCAGATCGAGGTGCGCGACACCCAGATCGACTGGGACGACCGCCACAAGCAGATGCTGGAGCTGGTCGCGCAGTACCGCGACAAGGGGCTGTACGACTGCATCGTGCCGTTATTCCGGCGGCAAGGACAGCGTTTTCCAGCTCTGGTACGTGGTGCGCAAACTGGGATTGAAGCCGCTGGTCGTGCGCTTCGATCACTGGTTCTACCGGCCGCTGGTCGAAGAGAACAACACCAGCGTCTTCAAGCAGCTCGGCGTCGACGTGCTGAACTTCACGCCGAACTGGCACGTGGTCCGCGAACTGATGCTGGAATCGCTGAAGCGCCGCGGCGATTTCTGCTGGCACTGCCATACCGGCATCTATGCCCACACCATGCAGATCGCCATTCGCTACGAGACGCCGCTGTTGTTCTGGGGCGAGAGCCTGGCGGAATACCAGTCGTTCTATTCCTACGACGAGATGGAAGAGGTCGACGAGAAGCGTTTCAATCGCGCCATGAATCTCGGCATCACCGCCGACGACATGTACGAATTCCTCGGCGGCCGCGTCGCCAAGCGCGATCTCTATCCGTTCGTCTATCCGCCGCGCAAGGAACTGATGCGGATCAAGTGCCGCTCGATCTGCCTCGGCAGCTACATCAAATGGGATACCAAGAAGCACGTCGAGATCATCAAGCGCGAGCTCGGCTGGAAGGGCCAGGAAGTCGAGGGCATTCCGCCGGAATACGATTACGAGAAGATCGAGTGCTTCTTCCAGGGCGTGCGCGACTATCTGAAATACATCAAGCGCGGCATGGGGCGGACCAACCACCTCGCCAACATCGACATCCGCAACAACCGCATGACCCGCGAGGAAGGCGAGAGCGCTGGTCAAGCGAATATGACGGCAAGCGGCCGCCGAGCCTCGACCTGTTCCTCGATTATCTCCACCTCACCGAAGAGCAGTTCCTCGGAATCGCGATGCAAGCACGAGGTCAGCCCGTGGCAGTTCTCGCCGAACCAGGTCGAGCCCGGCCGGCGCATGCCCGACATGGACAAGTGGGACCGCACCAAGGTGCCCTGGCCGAACCATCCGGGCATCGAGATCGGCGGCAAGGGCTGATCGAGCGTTGGTCGCGCACGCGCAGGGCGCCCCGGGAGTGGGTGATGTCAGACGTTGCGATCGTCGACTACGGCATCAACAATGTGCGCTCGGTCCGCAATGCCGTCGAATATTGCGGCTTCAATCCCGTCGTCACCCATGATGCCGACGCGATCGCGGACGCATCGCACGTGATCCTGCCCGGCGTCGGCGCCTTCGGCGACGCCATGACCAATATCCGCGCCCGCGGCATCGACGAAATGCTCGACCGCCACGTCCGGGAAAAGGGCAAGCCGTTCCTCGCCGTCTGCCTCGGCATGCAGCTGCTGGCGAAGACCTCCGAGGAGCATGCCGACGACGGCGTGCTGCATCGCGGGCTCGGCTGGTTCGATGCCGACGTCGTGCGGCTGATGCCCAACGATCCCGCGCTGAAGATCCCGCATATGGGCTGGAACATGGTGGCCAAGGAGCGCGACCATCCGGTCCTCGCCAACATCCGCGATGAGCAATCTGGCTTTCTATTTCGTGCACAGCTTTGCCATGCGCTGCAACGAGCCGCGCGACGTGGTCGGCTGCGCGCAATATGGCCAGCAGGTCACGGCGATCATCGCCAAGGACAACATCGCCGCCACCCAGTTCCATCCCGAGAAGAGCCAGGACAGCGGGATCGAACTGGTCGGCAATTTCTTGCGCTGGAATCCGTAAAGCGCGCAGAAATGCTGAAAAAGCGATTGATCCCGAAATTCCTGCTGCGCGACGGCAGGCTCGTCAAATATACGCGGTTCTTCGAGAACGAGCGCATCGCCGGCAATCCCGGTGACGACGGCGAAAGTCTACAACGACTACGGCGTCGACGAGCTGATCGTGCTCGACATCGTGCCGAGCGAGGCCTCGCGCGGCCGCGTCGTCGAGATCATCGAGCGGATGTCGGAAGAAATCTTCATGCCGTTCACGGTCGGCGGCGGCGTGAAGACGCTGGAGGACGTCAACATGCTGCTGCGCGCCGGCGCCGACAAGGTCTCGGTCAACTCGGAAGCCGTGCGGCGTCCGGAGTTCCTCGCGCGAGGCGGCGCGCACCTTCGGCGACCAGTGCATGACCGTCTCGATCGACTACAAGAGGATCGAGCCCGCGCCATGCCAGCGTCTTCATCGACGGCGGCCGCGAGCAGGTCGCGCTCGATCCCGATCGAATGGGCGCAAGCGCTGCGAGGATCTGCATTGCGGCGAGGTGCTGCTCGGCTCGATCGACCGCGACGGCACCATGACCGGCTACGATCTCGACATGATCCACAAGGCGGCGAGCGCGCTGAGCGTGCCCTTGATCGTGTCGGGCGGCTGCGGTTCGCTGCAGCATGCGATCGACGCGCTGGAGGCGGGCGCGTCGGCGGTGGCGATCTCCTCGATGTTCCTGTTTACCGATCACAGCCCGATCAAGCTGCGCAGCCATCTGGTCTCGCGCGGCCTCGACGTGCGCGCCGGCGCGGCAGCCGGAATTAAGGACGTATGCTCTTGAACTTCGGCTAACGCAGTCTTTGACGCGGTGCTACGTCTTTGTAAGCCGAGAACCTCGCTTGTCTCGCCATCGCTGCCAGCTCACCGCATCGTCGCCAGCTGCACGGCGAGCGCACATGCCCGCTCGTATTCGTCGAGATTGATCCATTCGTCGATCGTGTGCACCTCGTTCTGCCCCGCGCCGAAAGTCACGGTCGGAACACCGTGGCGCACCATCCAGTTCGCGTCGAGGCCGCCGCTCGCGGCGCGGATCGCCGGCGTTCCGCCGACGGCGGACACGGCCGCGGCCGCGCGTTTGACGATGGGCAAGCTGTCCTTCATGCGGAACGGATAATAGTCGGTGTCGGCCTTGAACTTGACGCGGCCCGACTTGCCTTCGGTGTTCTTGACGCGCTTGGCGGCTTTTTCGAACGCCGCCTTGTAGGCTTTGGTGATCTCCTTGAAAAACTTCGCATCGTGGCTGCGGCTTTCGCCGCGCACGTGCACATAATCGGTAACGACGTTGGTGGCGTCGCCGGCCGGCCGGCCCTCGCCACCGGTGACGGGGCCGACATTGCTGGTGCCTTGCCGCTTGCCCTTCACCACCTTGCCGAACCAGCCGCCGGCCTTCAGGTCGGCGAGCGCAAGCGCAAGGATCATGGTCGAACTGATCCCGCGCTCCGGCGCGACGCCGGCATGCGAGGCGCGGCCGAAAATCTCGACCTGCCAGCGGTCCGCACCGACGGCGCCGATCGTGACATTGGACGCAGAGCCGCCGTCGTAGTTGAAGGCCATGACCGGCGAGCCGAGGTCCTCGGTCTTGACGTGGCGCGCGCCCCACAACCCGCTTTCCTCTCGCACGCAGAACAGCAGCGTGATCGGCGGATGGTCGAGCTTCTGCTTCGGCGAGCTCGGCTGCAAGCGTCACGAGAACGCCACAGCCGCAGCGGTTGTCGCCGCCAAGCGCGGTCTTTGCCTGGTTGACGATCTTGCGGCCGGCGAGTTTCGGCTTCGCACCGGCGCATAGCGGCACGGTGTCCATGTGGGTCATGAACATGATCCGCGGCTGGTTGTGCATCGCGCCGCGGCCGGGCAGATCGACGATGAGGTTGCCGGTCTCGGTCGGCAGGCGGAATGCGCGTATTGGCATCGTCAAGGCGGATCGCTTCCGCCGGCACGCCGCTCTCCAGCAGCGCCGTGGTGAGCTCGCGCCCGATCGCGGCCTCCTTTCCTGTCACGCCCTCGATAGCGAGGAAACGCATGAGGCGGTCGGTGGCGGCTCGGTATCGACGGACATGACGTGCCCCTTTGATGAAAAAAGCCTAGCCGCTCAGTCATGCAGCCGACGCGGATCATGTCGCCGGCCGGTAGCTCGCCGGTGCCGTCTCTGACGGTGTCGACCAGCACGCTGCCGTCGCGGCACGCGACCTCGGCCGATCCGTCTTTGCTGTGGGCGAGAACCACGCCGCAGGCGAGAGGATGCAGGTCGCCCGACGTTCCGACTGCTCACGCGCGCGAGCTGAATGTCGCGTTTCGTCTCGCTGTCGGGTGACACCAGGACGGTCTTCGCGCCCGCATAGGGCCAGCCGAAGGCGCGGACGCAGCGCTCGATCTCGCTGGCGGTCCAACGCCAATCGATCTTTCCGTCGACGTCCGTTTTCAGCGCCGGGAAATAGGGCCGGACGTTGGCCTGCGGCCGGCTCGCAACGGCGTTGGTGGAGATCGCGGTCCTGGAAACCGGCCATGAGCGGCGGCATATCGCCCGCTGCGTCGAATGATGTCGATCGGGTAGGCGGTCGTCGGCCATCGTGAAAGGCTGTCTCGACGATCGCAGCCCCGTCTCGACCCGGCATCGATCCAGTGCAGCACCCAGGCATCTTCGCAACTGCGATCGTCGTTCAGGATCAGCCAGCTCAGTCCGGCCCGGCCGCGGTAGCGCTTCGAGCCGTGAATGTTGAAGACGAGGCTATCGAATGCCTCGAGGAAATTGGTCCGGATGATCGGGGCCGAGACCGAGAGGACCGCATTCGCACCGGTCTGCTTGATGGCCGCGATGGCCGCGGCATCGTTCGGATTTGATGTGTGGACGAACGGAAGCCGGAGCCTGCCGACGATGCCGCCGAGTGATTCATGCAAGCCCTTGGTCGCCAGATAGGTTTCGATCGGACCGTCCGGCTGATCCAGCAGCGACTGGCTTGCGATCGAAACGACCTTGAGTCCGGCCTGCAGCAGCGCATCGACCGCCGCGCCGAGAAAGCTGGATGCGCCGATCACGCAAAAGCGCAAATCGCCATGCGGGATTGGCAATTTGCGGCTGGTCGGCGCAGGTTCGTTCAAAGTCGTCTCCGCGATATCGGCGGCTCGGTCAGGTCAGCCGCTTGAAGCCGGAATGGGCGACCGGGCCGCGCAGCAATTGCCTGACCGCCTTCTGATCGATGGCGACTCGCAGATCGCGGAACACATCGTTGACCGCTTCCAGATAGCGATCGACATGGGCGTCGGTGTGCGACCACATCGCGTAGAACGAGCCGGTGGCGAAGATGCCGCGGTCGAGCATCATCTGCGTGAACAGCGTGCGGACCTCCTGCGCCTCCGGCAAGTCGAAGGCGAAATGCCCGAGCGGCGAGATGCCCGGACACCTGCACGGGCAGACCGGTCGCCTGCGAGGCCGCGGTCCAGCCCTTTTGCACGCGCGTGCCGATCCGCATCAGATGCCTGGCGACGTTCTGCTCGCGATGCTTGTGCAGCGTGGCAAGCGCTGCGACCGGCCCGACGCGTTCGGTCCAGGCGGTGGAACTGACGAAGGTCTCCTGCGCTGCGTCCATCACCGATGCGCGGCCGACGATCGCCGCCATCGGAAAGCCGTTGGCGATCGCTTTCGCGAACACGGCGATATCGGGGTCGACGCCGTAAGCGAGATGCGCGCCGCCGGAATTGATGCGGAAGCCGGAGGTCACCTCGTCGAAGATCAGAACCGCGCCGCTGCGGTCGGCGAGCGCGCGAATGCCCTTGATGAACTCCGGCGCCGGTTCGCTCGAGCGCACCGGCTCCATCACGATCGCCGCAAGCCGGCTCGCCATGCTCGGCGACGATGGCTTCGATCTCGTCGAGCTTGTTGAAGTGGAACGGATGCATCAGTCCGGCGAGGCCGCGCGGCACGCCCTTGGTGTCGAGGCCGGGCAGCAGATGGCCGTCGAGCGCGGTGGTGTCGCCGAGATTGGCGCTAAGATACCAGTCATGCCAGCCGTGATAGCCGCAGAACGCCACCATGTCGCGGCCGGTCGCGGCGCGCGCGATCCGCACCGCGATCGCCATCGCCTCGCCGCCGGCGCGCCCGAAGCGGACCATGTCCGCCCACGGATGCAGCTCGACCAGCAGCTCGGCGAGCTCGATATCCTCGGCGCAATTGAGCGTCGACATCGAGCCCATGTCGATCGCGCGCTTGACCGCCGCGTCGACGTCGGGATCGGCGAAGCCGAGGATGGTGGCGCCGATGCCGCAATAGCTCATGTCGAGATAGGTCCGGCCGTCGAGGTCGACGACCTCGGCGCCCTTGGCCGATTTGAAATAGGTCGGCCATTGTTCGGGCAGGAACATTTCCGGGCGCTTGGACAACAGCTGGGTGCCGCCCGGGCATGACTTTCCGCGCGCGCCGGTAAAGCGTTTGACCCGTGCCCGACATCGCCTGTCTTCTCCCGCGGAAAGTTCGCGGCGGTGGATACCGCATGGCCCCCTGCGAGGCAAGGTGGCGCGCAGCCATGGCGCAGCGTTCGCCGCGAATCGGGTTATCTCGGCGAGTAGGTGCGCCAACATGCCTTGACCGCACGCGACCTCTTCATGTTAACCAAAGACCATGTTGCACTGGAACCGGACAAACAGGACGATTGCCGCGGTCGCCGCGTTCGCGATCTATTTCGTGTTCGCCGGGTGGACCAAACTGACCTGGCTCGAGCCCGTGCCAAGAGGAAGGGTCGTGTTCCGTCTGGAGCGGCCCTTCGAGGTTTACGGCGCACACGGGGTCTCCTGCTATCAGCTCCGGGCGCAAGAAATCTTCGAAGCGCTCGCCGACACCGACGACGAGCCGAAGCGCTCGCCGCTCCTGCTTTATGAAGGCAACCAGCCGTTGGGGCCGCCGCACAGCCGTCATCGAAGACGTCGGGGGGCCCGGACATGGCCGTTATTCGCATTCGAAGCGAGGACTGGTGTTCTCGGCGAGCGACAACAGCGACATCAACACCAACAAGCGAACCTACTGGGCCGTGCTGCCGAACTGATCGCGCGCGCTTTCTGTTTCGGCATGATCTCCGCGCAAATGCGTTCCGCGTCTGTCGCGAGGGAAGACCGCTTCCGACTTTTCCGGATCATACCCGTCAGCGCTCGTCTGATATCACCTTGCCGTCATTGGGCAGCGACCCCATCGCAACCAGCGCGACCTTGCCGCCGAGCTTGGTCACGGTGCGCAGCGTCGCGCCGAGCTCGTTCATGATCGCCTCGCTCGGCGAGGCGCATTCCGCCTTCAGCGTCATGGCGTCCGCCTCGCCGTCGCGGGTGACCACAAGGCGCAGCCGTCCG
Source organism: uncultured Alphaproteobacteria bacterium (assembly GCA_963732085.1). GTDB lineage: Bacteria > Pseudomonadota > Alphaproteobacteria > Rhizobiales > Xanthobacteraceae > Bradyrhizobium. Next base: position 50,314 of record CAVSYJ010000012.1, read on the forward strand.
AGCTCGCCGTGACGCTTGCCGATCTCGGCGATCTGCTCGGGCCGCACGAACATGCCCTTGACCTTGGTGGTCTGGTCGGCGCGGCCCATCCAGCCCTTGATGCGCATGTTGGTGCGTCCGCACGGGCTTGTCCGCGGCAGGGCAGCCGTGAGATCGCCGAGCGCGAGCCTGATCCAGGGATGATGCGGATCGAGCGAGGTGACGACGATCTCGCCGACGTCGCCTTCGGCAACGGGATCGCCGGTGCCGGGCTTGACGATTTCGAGGATCAAATCCTCGTTGACCACCATGCCCTCGCGCGCCGGCGTCTCGAATGCGACCAGGCCGAGATCGGCGGTGCCGAACGCCTGGTAGGCATCGACGCCGCGCGACTTGATCTCCTGCTGCAGCGAGGGTGGAAACGCCGCGCCCGACACCATCGCGCGCTTGATCGAGGAGACGTCGCGGCCGGCAGCGGCGGCCGCATCGAGCAGGATCTTCAAAAAGTCCGGCGTGCCGCTGTAGCCGACCGGGCGATAAGCGTCGATCAGTTCGAACTGCTGCTCGGTATTGCCGGGCCCCGCCGGGATCACCGCACAACCAAGGGCCCGCGCGGACGTGTCGAAGATGAAGCCGCCGGGCGTCAGGTGATAGCTGAAGGTGTTGAGCACGATGTCGCCCGGACGGAAGCCGACCGCGAACAGGGCGCGTGCGCCGCGCCAGGGGTCGGCGTGGGCGCCCTCGGGCTCGAAGATCGGGCCCGGCGAGGTGAACAGCCGCGCGAACGATCCCGGAGCATCCGCGACAAGGCCGCCGAAGGGAGGCGCCGCCTTGTGGAGGGCAGGGAGTTCCGACTTGCGCAGCACGGGCAGGCGCGCCAGCGCGGCTCTGCTGGTGATCGCAGCGGGATCGACGCCTCTCATCCGCTCGGCATAGGCGGGCGCGGCCATGGCCTTGCGCAGCAGGTTCGGCAGGCGCGCGAACAGATCGGCCTCGCGCGCGGCAGGGTCGCGGGTTTCGAGGGCGTCGTAGTGATCGGTCACAGCCATCGCTTCCGCCGCTTGAAGCTTTTCAGGTTCTTGAAGCTCTTGCGCTGGTCGCCGGCGCCGCCGAGATAGAATTCCTTCACGTCCTCGTTGTCGCGCAGCTCATCGGCGGAGCCGTCGAGCACGACCTTGCCCTGCTCCATGATGTAGCCGTGGCTGGCGACCGACAGCGCGGCGCGGGCGTTCTGCTCGACCAGCAGGATGGTGACGCCGAGGTCGCGGTTGATCTCCCGGATGATCGAGAACACTTCTTTCACGAGCAGCGGCGACAGTCCCATCGACGGCTCGTCCATCAGGATCATCTTCGGGCGCGCCATCAGCGCGCGGCCGATCGCGAGCATCTGCTGCTCGCCGCCGGAGAGATAGCCGGCGAGCCCGGTGCGCTCCTTCAGCCGCGGGAAATATTTGTAGACCATATCGATGTCGGCATTCACCCCGCTGTCGCTGCGGGTGAAGGCGCCGAGCCGCAAATTTTCGAGCGAGGTCATGTCGGCGACGATGCGCCGGCCCTCCATCACCTGGAAAATGCCGCGGCGGACGATCTTGTCGGGATCGATGCCGTCGATGCGCTCGCCGTCGAACATGATCTCGCCGCGCGTGACCTCGCCGTCCTCGGTCTTGAGCAGGCCGGAGATCGCTTTCAGCGTGGTCGACTTGCCGGCGCCGTTGGCGCCCAGCAGCGCCACGATCGCGCCTTTGGGCACTTCGAGGCTCAGGCCGCGCAGCACCAGGATGACGTCGTCATAGACGACCTCGATGTTGCGCACGGCGAGGAAGGGGCGGCGCAGGCGCTTCTTTTGAGGACGCGCGGATTTCGACAGTGTCGGTCATGTGCTCGCTCTAACGATTTCGTCATGCCCGGCCTTGTGCCGGGCATCCACGTCTTGCTTGTGGCTCGCCAAAATCAGACGTGGATGGCCGGGACATCGCGCGAAGACGCGCTTCGCGCTTTTGCCCGGCCATGACGACTGATATCTGGCTCACCAGCCGAACCATTCCGGCTTGCGCGGCAGCTCCACCGTCTTGACCTTCTCGAGCTTGATCGTGCCCTTGGCCGTCAGGTCGTTGATGTCGCCGTCGGTCGGTCCCGATACCTTGGCGCGGTAGAGGTCGACCTTCATGGTGCCGCGATGGTCCTTCTCGGTCCAGGTCGAGGGATTGCAGACGCCTTCCATGCCGGCCGGCACCCAGTCCTTCTTCTGGTAGAAACCCTTGGCGACGTTCTCGCCGGTGGCGCCGCCGTTCTTGGCGGCCCAGTCGAGCGCTTCCTTCATGATACAATGCCGAGCAGACGGCGGCGATGTAGTGCACGGGCCGATAGGCCTTGCCGGTCGGGTCCGACATTTTGGAGATTTCCATGACCGTCTTCATGCCGGGCGCGTTGCCGCCCCAGCTCACGGCGGTGCGCAGCGGGAAGATCACGCCGTCGGCGGCGTCGCCCGCGGTCTTGGCCGCGTTCTCGTCCATGCCCCAGACGTTGCCGAGGAACTGCACGTCGACGCTGGCCGCCTTGCAGGCCTTCATCACCGAGATGTTCGAGCCCGCGGTGTTGCCGAGATAGGCGTAGTTGGCGCCCGAGCTCTTCAGGCTGAGGCACTGGCTCGAGTAGTCGCCGGGCGTCAGCGCGAACACCAGCGGCGGCAGCACCTCGAAGCCGAGCTCGGTGGCGAGCGCTTCGCCCGCGGCCTTCGGCGCGTTCGGATAGGGATGGTTGGCGCCCATATGGACGAATTTCGGCTTGCCGGGCTTGCCCTTGGCCTTCCAGTCGTCGGCCGCCCACATCAGCATCGCGCGCATCGCGTCCGAATAGCTCGGGCCGTAGAAGAAATTATACGGCGCGGGCTTGGCCTTGCCGCTGGTGCCTTCCGGATCGGTCAGCGCCGCGGCATAGGAGCCGGAGATATCGGGAATCTTGTCCTGCGCGAGGAAGCCGGTCAGCGCCTCGGTGTCGGCCGTGCCCCAGCCCATGATCGCCGCGACCTTGTTGTCGGGCGCCGACCATTTCTTGTAGAGCGCGATCGCGCGCGGCACCTGGTAGCCGTAGTCGTTGCTCTCGACATTGAGCTGCTTGCCGCCGACGCCGCCGTTCTTGTTGATCCAGGCGAAGGTGTCGACGACGCCCTGGCCGTAGGGCGTGCCGACGTCGGCGGTGCCGCCGGAGAGGTCCTCGAGATGGCCGATCGCGATCTGCGCCTGTGCGCTCGCCGACGCGCCGGCAATGATGAGCGCGAGCGAGACCGTGCTCAAAAGTGATTTCAGTTTCATGGGTCGTTTCCTCCTGTTGTTCGTTGATGTCGATAGTCGTGTGTCGCCGGCCTCAATGCGAGAACGGGTAGAGCTTCCAGTAGGTCTTGATCTGCCGCCAGCGATGCGCGAGCCCGTCGGGCTCGAACATCAGGAAGGCGATGATGATCGATCCGATCGCGATCTCGCGCAGGAAGGTGATGTTGTTGTTGAGCGCCAGCGCGCGATCGATGGCGCCGCCTTTCAGGCCGAGGCTGATCCATTCCATGAATTCCGGCAGAAGCACCACAAAGGCGGTGCCCATCAGCGTGCCCATGATCGAGCCGGTGCCGCCGATGATGATCATGGCGAGGAACAGGATCGAGCGCTCGATGCCGAAACCTTCCTGCGAGATCACGAGCTGGTAGTGCGCATAGAGCGCGCCCGCAATGCCGGCGAAGAACGCGGCAAGCCCGAACGACAGCGTACGGTATTTGGTCAGGTTGATGCCCATGATTTCGGCGGAGAGATAATGGTCGCGGATCGCCACCAGCGCGCGGCCGTCGCGCGTGCGCATCAGATTGGTGACGAGGATGTAGCTGACCACGACATAGGCGAGCACGACATAGAAATATTGCCGGTCGCCGCGCAGCGTATAGCCGAGAATCGAGAACGGATTGGCGCTTGCCGGCACCGAGCCGCCGGAAAACCATTCCGCGCGCGAGAAGAAGTCGAGCAGGATGTATTGCGCAGCGAGCGTGGCGATGACGAGGTATAGCCCTTTCAACCGCGCCGCCGGCACGCCGAAGATCAGCCCGACCAGCGCGGTGACCACGCCTGCGAGCGGGATCGCGAAGAAGACGGGAATCGGGAAATTGTTGGAGATGTAGGCCGAGGAGAACGCGCCGAACAGGAAGAACGCGGCGTGCCCGATCGAGATCTGTCCAGTGAAGCCGACCAGGATGTTCAGGCCGAGTGCCGCGATCGAGAAGATGCCGATCTGGATCGACACCGACAGCCAGTACGCGCTGAGGAATTTCGGCGCAAAGCAGAGCAGGATGATGCCGGCAATCGCGAAGTTGCGGCTCATCGTCAGTCGGAAAGATCGTGGTGTCCGCCGAATAGGTGCTGCGGAAGTCGCCGGAGGGGATGAGGGAGGGGCCAGCCATGGTCAGACGCGCTCGATGTCGGCGGTGCCGAACAGGCCGTAGGGCTTGATCATCAGGATGATGATCAGGACGTAGAACGGCGCGACCTCGTAGAGATTGCCCCAGTGCAGATACTGGCTGTCGACATATTGCGCGATGTTCTCCAGCAGCCCGATGATGATGCCGCCGAGCACGGCGCCGCCGATCGAGTCGAGCCCGCCGAGGATCGCCGCCGGAAACACCTTGATGCCGTAGGCCGACAGGCCCGACGATACGCCGTTGACCACGGCGACCACGACGCCCGCGACCGCGGAGACCGTGGCCGAGATCGCCCAGGCCATCGCGAACACGTTCTTCACGGAAATGCCGAGCGACTGCGCCACCTGCTGGTTGAAGGCGGTGGCGCGCATCGCCAGCCCGTATTTCGACGAGCGGAAGAACCAGGCCATGCCGATCATCATCAGCAGCGACACGATCAGGCTCATGACATAGACGGTCTGGATCGGCGCGCCGAAGACGTTCACGCTCTGGTTCTGGAACACGCGCGGGAACGGCTGCGGGTCGACGCCGAACATCCATTTCAGCGCCGCCTGGAACACGGTCGACAGGCCGATCGTGACCATGATGACCGAGATGATGGGCTCGCCGATCATCGGGCGCAGGATCACGATCTGGATCGCGATGCCGAAGGCGAACATGAAGACCAGCGTCAAGGGCATGCCGAGCCAGAACGGCACCTGGAATTTGTTGAGCAGCACGAGGCAGACCCAGGCGCCGATCAAGCAGCAACTCGCCTTGCGCGAAGTTGACGACTTGGGTGGCCTTGTAGATCAGCACGAACGACATCGCGACCACGCCGTAGAGCGTGCCGACCACGAGGCCGTTGACCAGCAGCTGGATGAGGAAGGCGGCGTTCATGCTGCTCGTCCATGCTTTCGACTGTTTCCGCTTGCGACGGCGCTCACCCTCTCCCCTTGTGGGAGAGTCGTGGCTTCGCGAAGCGAAGCCGGGTGAGGGGTTGTCGCGAGATCGCGCTTTCGGTGAGAAAACCCCTCACCCAAGCGAGCTTGGCTCTCCCAGCGGAGGAGATGCCCTCTCCCACAAGGGGAGAGGGCGCAGCGATGCGCATCGCGTTCCGTTGTTGGCCAAACACCATCACTCCGCGGCCTCCGCGAGTTGCGCCGGGCTCGCCAAATCCACAACGCGCAGCGACGTGCGCACGCGTTGGGTGGTGCCATCCTGGAATTTGATGACAGTATCGACCGGAATCATCTGCGCGCCGCGATAGATCGAGTCGATGATGTCGCCGTATTTCTCGTTGATCACGCCGCGCCGGACTTTTCGCGTGCGCGTGAGTTCGCCGTCGTCGGCGTCGAGCTCCTTGTAGAGCAACAGGAAGCGCGAGATGCGTTGCGCCGGCGGCAGCGTGGCGTTGACGGTCTCGACCTCCTTGCGCAGGAGGTCGTAGACCTCGGGCCGCGAGGCCAAATCGGTGTAGGTGGTGAACGTGATCCGGTTCTTCTCCGCCCATTTCGAGATGATCGAGTAGCGGATGCAGATCATCGCCGCGAGCGCCTCGCGGCCGGCGCCGAGCACCACGGCCTCAGCGATGTAAGGCGAGAACTTCAGCTTGTTCTCGATATATTGCGGCGAGAAGCGCGCGCCGCGCGAGGTCTCGGCGAGATCCTTGATGCGGTCGATCACGACCAGCTGCTTCGTATCGTTGAAATAACCGGCGTCGCCCGAGTGCATCCAGCCGTCCCTGATGTCGGCCACGGAAGCTTCCGGGTTCTTGTAATAGCCGTGGAACATGTTGGGATGGCGCACCACGATCTCGCCGACGCCCTGGCTGTCCGGCCGCTTCGATGCGGATCTCGATGCTGTCGGCCATCACGACGCCGGTCGTATCGGGGTCGACCTTCCCCTCGGGATGCAGCGTGTAGGCGCCGAGCAATTCGGTCTGGCCGTAGAGCGTGCGCAGCGGCACGCCCATGGCCTGGAAGAACTTGAAGGTGTCGGGGCCGAGCGCGGCGCCGCCGGTCGCGGCCGAGCGCAGCCGCGTGAAGCCGAGCCTGTCGCGCAGCGCGCGGAACAGCAGCGCGTCGGCGACGGTTGAGCGCTGGCCTTTTTCCAGTGCGGCAAGGCCCGTCTTCATGCCGAGATCATAGAGCCGCTGCTTCAGCGGCGAAGCATCCATCACCCGCGCGCGAACGTCGGCGGCGATCGCTTCCCAGACACGCGGCGCAAACAGCACGAAGGTCGGCGCGACCTCGCGGAAATCGCTCATCATGGTGTCGGCCTGCTCGACGAAGTTGATCTTCATCCGGCACAGCAGGCCTTTGCCGAGCACATAGACCTGCTCCATGATCCAGGGCAGCGGCAGCACCGAGACGTATTCGTCGTCCGGTCCCTTCGGATCGAAGGCGAGATAGGTCGCGCAGTGGCGCAGCACACGTCCCGCCGACAGCATCGCAAGCTTCGGATTCGATGTGGTGCCCGAGGTGGTGCAGAGGATCGCGACGTCCTCGCCCTTGGTCGCATCCGCAAGCCTGTCATAGAGACCGGGCTCGCGCGCGGCGCGTTCGCGGCCGAGCGCGGCGAGCTTGTCGGCTTCCATCAGGCGCGGGTCGTCATATTTACGCATCCCGCGCGGATCGGAATAGACGATGTGCTTTAAATGCGGCACGCGGTCGGCGAGCGTGAGCAGCTTGTCGACCTGCTCCTCGTCCTCGGCGAATACCAGCCGCGCCTCGCCATAGTTCAGGAGGTAAGCCGCTTCCTCGTCGATCACGTCGCGATAGAGCCCGAGGCTCAGGGCCCCGATCGCGTGCGTTGCGACTTCGGCGGCCACCCAATCGGGCCGGTTATCGCCGATGATGCCGATGACATCGTCGCGACCGAGCCCCAGCTCGACCATGCCGAGCGCGAAATCATGCACGCGGCTCTGGTAGTCGTTCCAGGTGAAGGTGCGCCAGAGGCCAAAGTCCTTTTCGCGCAGCGCGATCTCGGCGCCGTACTCGCTGGCGTTGAGCCGCAGCAGTTTCGGGTAGGTGTCGGCCTGCGCGACGCGGGCGGCGTAATCCATCATGCCGCGTTCTCCGCGACTTCAGGCTTGTCGTCGGGATCGACCAGCACCTCGTCCTCTTCGCCGAGATAGGCGCGCCTGACATGGGGATCGGCGAGCACGGCGGCGGGATCGCCCTCGGCAATCTTGAGGCCGAAGTCGAGCACCAAAACGCGATGGGAGATGTCCATCACCACGCCCATGTCGTGCTCGATCATGACCACCGTCATGCCGAACTCCTCGTTGAGGTCGACAATGTAGCGCGCCATGTCCTCCTTTTCTTCGAAGTTCATGCCTGCCATCGGCTCGTCGAGCAGGATCAGCTTCGGCTCCAGCGCCATGGCGCGCGCCAGCTCGACGCGCTTGCGCAGGCCGTAAGGAAGGGTGCCGGCGGTCGCCTTGCGCACCGCCTGCAAATCGAGGAAGTCGATGATCTCCTCGACCTTGCGGCGGTGCTCCAGCTCCTCGCGCCGCGCGCCGGTCAGCCAGTACAGCGATCCCGTGATGAAATTGTTCTTCAGGAGGTGATGCCGCCCCACCATGATGTTGTCGAGCACGCTCATGTGGTGGAACAGCGCGAGGTTCTGGAAGGTGCGGCCGATGCCGAGCGAGGCCCGCGCATTCGGATTGAGCGAGGTGATGTCCTTGCCGCGGTAGAACAGATGGCCTTCGGTCGGTCGGTAGCGGCCGGAGATGCAATTGACCATCGAGGTCTTGCCGGCGCCGTTCGGTCCGATGATCGAGAACAGCTCGCCGTCCCGGATGGTGAAGCTGACATCGGTGAGCGCGCGCACGCCGCCGAACCGCAACGATACTCCGCGCACGTCCAATGTGGTGTCCACCAAAACCCTCCCGGAAAAGCGGCGCTGTCGCGCTCTTGCTCTTGTGGCCGCGATCGATGTTCCGATCCTAGCCCGGCCAAACCGCCAAGACCATGCGACCATTGATGTTTCGCGCCGCTGGCACACGAGATGCCAGCTTCGCCTCCTGCGCCCAACGTCGCCGTTGGGCGAGCGGCCTCAATAGAGTAAAGCCGCGTCATGGAATGTCTTGCGTCCGACAATTGGCCGGCAATTTTTGGGACACGTGGCCGCAGTGAGATGGGCGCCACGATCGACGCTGTTGCTGCGATGCAATATCCTCGCCGGCCGCCAACGGCAGCATCATGATTGCGCCTGACCACCTCAAGCGCATCGCGATCTGGTCACGCGAGTTGAACGAGCGTGAGCTGGATCGGGCGCGTGCCGGCATTGTCGAGAAATCCTACCGCGCCGACGAGCTGGTGTTCATGCGCGGCGACCAGTTCGACTATTGGTGCGGCGTCGTCTCCGGCCTGCTGCGGATGGGGACGGTGTCGCGCGGCGGCAAGGCCATGAGCTTTGCCGGGCTGACCGCGGGCGCCTGGTTCGGCGAGGGAACCGTGCTCAAGAGCGAGCCGCGGCGCTATGACATGGTGGCGCTGCGCGACTCCCGGCTGGCGTTGATGGATCGCGCCACTTTCTTCTGGCTCTACGAGAACAGCGTCGCCTTCAACCGCTTCCTGGTCGCGCAGCTGAACGAGCGGCTCGGCCAGTTCATCGGGCTTGTCGAATACGGCCGGACGCTGGACGCAACCGGGCGGCTGGCGCGCTCGATCGCCTCGCTGTTCAACCCGCTGCTCTATCCGGATCCAACGCGTCACCTCGAGATCACCCAGGAGGAAATCGGAGCGCTGTCAGGCATCTCGCGGCAGAACGCCAATCAATGCCTGAAGCGGTTGGAGAAGGAAGGTCTCCTGAAGCTTGAATATGGCGGGGTCACCATCGTCGACCTCGACCGCCTTCGCAGCTATGGCGAGTAAGGATCAACCCGATCGCCGAATTTGTGCGACCGCAAATTCTTCCGTTCGCTCGCGTCATCCTGTCCGACCTGACACGGACCGTATTGAAAACGGGACGGATCAGTGGTATTGATACGGTGCCGTATCACGCTTGATAAAAGCCGTGATGCACGAAACCGGGGAGGTTTCCGATGAGCAGGCAGGCACAGCTCCAAATCCTCAAGCGGCTGTTGCACTACGTCGACACCAGGACAACAACGATGGCCGATGCGCCCTGGTGCAACGAGGTGTCCGCCTATACCGATCCCGAACGTCTTGCGAGCGAACAGCGTGTCCTGTTCCGCCAGCACCCGATCCTGATGGGCTTGGCTTCGGATTGGTCTGCGCCCGGCAGCTTCCGGACCGATGACTATGCCGGCGTCCCGATCCTGGTCGTGCGTGGACGCGACAGCAAGCTGCGCGCGTTCCTCAATGTGTGCCGGCACCGCGGCGCCAAGGTGGCCCAGGGTTGCGGCACTGCGCGTCTGTTCTCCTGCCCCTACCATGCCTGGACCTACGATCTCGCAGGCCGGGTCACCGGCATTCCCGACGAGCGCAGCTTTCCCGACGTGCGCCCCGCGCGGTCGTCGCTTGCCGAACTTCCGCTGTGCGAGAAATACGGCCTCGTGTGGGTGATCCCGACGGCTGCTGCCGAGGGTGCGACCGATTTCGATATCGACCCGTGGCTCGGCGGGCTCGGACCCGAGCTGGCGTCGTACGAACTCGCATCATGGTCGTTCTACGACCGGCGCGTGATCCCCGAGACCATGAACTGGAAAATCATCGTCGATACCTTCCAGGAAAGTTATCACGTCGGCTTCCTGCATCGGGACTCGCTCGGGGATGTGCTCCACGGCAATGTGTCGGACTTCGAGGCCTTCGGTCTCAATCACCGCCTGACGTTTCCGCGCAAGAAGCTCGCGCGGCTGAAGGCCGAGCCGGAAGAGAATTGGGACCTGATGTGGAATACGACGCTGGTCTATTCGCTGTTCCCCAACACCCTCCTGATCGTTCAAGGCGACCATGTCGAGCTCGCGCGGGTGTTTCCGTGCGAAGGGCGGGTGGATCGGGCGGTCATGGAGCTCGGACTTTATGTCCCCAAGGCTCCCGCGACAGACGAAGAGCGGACCCATTGGGACAAGAACATGCAGCTCGTGCTCGACGTGGTGACCGGCGAGGATTTTCCGACCGGACGCACCATGCAGATCGGATTTACCTCCGGGGCTCAGACGCACACCGTTTACGGCCGCAACGAGCCGGCGATGATCCACTACCATCAGTCGATGCGGAGCGCGCTCGGCCTTGATCCGCGCGCGGAGAGGTCGCAGGCCGCGGAGTAGGCGGCGTCCCCGCTTCGGGCCTCCGTGAGATTTCCGGAAACCCCGCGTCGATGGCCTGTCGCGGAAACTCTCAAGTCAGGCCTATGGGTCTGATTTCCCACCGCCTTTGCGTTAGACTTGGCGGGGGACGGGTGCTAAGGGCCTCCGGCCTGCAACTGGAGAACCCATGGCGGCTTCCGATACCAAACGGCGCGTCGCGCTGATCACCGGCGTGACCGGGCAGGACGGCGCTTACCTCGCCGAATATCTGCTCGGCCTCGGCTACACCGTGCACGGCATCAAGCGGCGTTCGTCCTCCTTCAACACCGCGCGCGTCGATCACCTCTACGAGGATCCGCATCACGGCAACGTGCCGTTCCTGATGCATTACGGCGACATGACCGACTCCACCAACCTGATCCGGCTGGTGCAGCAGATCAGGCCGACCGAGATCTACAATCTCGCCGCCCAGAGCCACGTCCAGGTCTCCTTCGAGAGCCCGGAATACACCGCCAATGCCGACGCCATCGGCGTGCTGCGACTGCTTGAAGCGGTCCGCATCCTCGGCATGGAAAAGGAGACGCGGTTCTACCAGGCCTCGACCTCGGAGCTGTACGGACTGGTGCAGGAGGTTCCGCAGAAGGAAACCACGCCGTTCTATCCGCGCTCGCCCTATGGCGTCGCCAAGCTCTATGGCTACTGGATCACGGTGAACTACCGCGAGGCCTACGGCATGTTCGCCTCCAATGGCATCCTGTTCAACCATGAGAGCCCGATCCGCGGCGAGACCTTCGTCACCCGCAAGATCACGCGCGGCGTCGCCCGCATCGAGGTCGGCCTCGAGGAGACCGTCTATCTCGGCAATCTCGAAGCCAAGCGCGACTGGGGCCACGCCAGGGATTATGTCGAGGGCATGCACGCGATCCTGCAGGCGGACGCGCCTGATGATTTCGTGCTGGCGACCGGCGAGACCCGCTCGGTGCGCGAGTTCGTCGAACTGGCGTTCGCCGAGGTCGGCCGCAAGATCGAGTGGCGCGGCAAGGGCGTCGAGGAAACCGGCGTCGACAAAAAATCCGGCAAGACCGTGGTCCGCATCGATCCCTCCTATTTCCGCCCGACCGAGGTCGATCTGCTGGTCGGCGACGCCAGCAAGGCGCGGCAAAAGCTCGGCTGGAAGCCGAAGACGAGCTTTGCCCAGCTCGTAAAGGACATGGTCGCGGGCGATCTCGAAGATGCCAAGCACGAGGCTGCCAATGGCAAGCGTTCCGTTTGAGCTGAAAGGCAAGACGGTTTTCGTCGCCGGCCACCGCGGCATGGTCGGCAGCGCGCTGGTGCGGCGGTTGGCGGGCGAGAATGTCGAGCTGCTGACCGCGGGCCGCCGCGAGCTCGACCTCTGCGATCAGGCCGCGGTGTTCGCGTGGTTTGCAAGCAAGAAGCCGCAAGCCGTGTTTCTCGCCGCCGCCAAGGTCGGCGGCATCGTCGCCAACAACACACTGCGCGCGGAGTTCCTCTACGACAATCTCGCGATCGCGGCCAATGTGATCCACGCCGCGCATCTGAACGGCACCGCGAAGCTGATGTTCCTCGGCTCGTCCTGCATCTATCCGAAGCTCGCAGCCCAGCCGATGCGCGAGGACGCGATGCTGACCGGGCCGCTGGAGCCGACCAACGAGCCCTATGCCATCGCCAAGATCGCAGGGATCAAGATGGCCGAGGCCTATCGGGCCCAGTATGGCAGCGATTTCATCAGCGTGATGCCGACCAATCTCTATGGGCCCGGCGACAATTATCATCCCGAGTACAGCCACGTGGTGGCGGCGCTGATCCGCCGCTTCCATGAAGCGAAAGTCGCCGGCATTCCCAATGTCGTGGTCTGGGGCACCGGCAAGCCGCGCCGCGAGTTTCTCTATGTCGATGACATGGCCGATGCCTGCGTGCACCTGATGAAGACCTATTCGCATAGCGAGATGGTCAATATCGGCACCGGCGAGGACATCGCGATATCGGACTTCGCGCGCGTGGTGGCCGCCACCGTCGGCTATCACGGGCACGATCAGCTACGACATTTCGAAGCCGGACGGCACGCCGCAGAAGCTGCTCGATGTCGGCCGCCTTGCGAAGCTCGGCTGGCGCGCGACCACCTCGCTGGAAGACGGCATAAGGCTGGCGTACCAGGCTTACTTGCGCGAGCAGCAGCAGGCGGCGGAATAATTCCGTCGTCAGGGTGGGCAAAGGCGCTCTTGCGCCGTAGCCCACCATTTCAGCCGATCGGACTTCGCGATGGTGGGCATCGCTTCGCTTTGCCCACCCTACGAAGCTACTCTCGGCTTTCTCTTCCCCAACGCCGCCGCCATCGCTGAAATCAGCGGCTTCATGAAATAGGCGCCTTCCGCCGGCGAGATGCTTGCGCGCAAGCCATGCGTCGCCAACTCGTCCGATACCACGGGCCCGACCGAGGCGATCGGCGTGTTCGTTAACCCCTCGCGCAGCCGCGCCTCGCAGCCATGGGCCCTGGCGACATCGAACAGCCGGCGCGCCTGGCCCGAACTCGTCAGCGCGATCGCATCGATGCGGCCATCCGCCATCTCCTCGATCGCGGTGACGATGTTGGTATCGGCGGCCTTGGCGTCATAGACGTAAGGAAGCACGGGATCGACCTCGGCGCCTTGCCGCGCGATCGCGCCGATCAGCGCGCTGTGATCCCTGTCGGGATAAAGCTGCAGCCCAAGGCGATGCCCCTTCAAGTCGATGCGTGACAGCATCTCGGCAATGCCTTCGGAGGTCGGCTTCTCCGTGGTCTGCTGCGGCTCCAGCCCGATCTCGCGCAGCGCACGGCCGGGTTTGGGGCCACGCGCGAATTTTCTCGCCTTCGCGAGCGCGGCGATGAAATCTTTTTCCACCCCGATCCGCCGCACCACCTTCATCAGCCGGCGCAGGCCTTCGCCGGTCAGCAGCACGAGATCGTCGAACGGCTTGTCGATGGCGCGCCTCGATCCAGGCCTCGATCGGCGCGGGATCCGGCGCATCGTTGATCGCGAACATCGGGCATTGCAGCACGTCCGCGCCCTGCTCGGTGAGCAGGCGCGAGAACTGCGCCTCCTCGCGCGTCTCCAGGATCAGGATGCGGTAGCCATTGAGCCGGTCAGCCATGATTCTATCTTAACGGCGATAGACGGTGATTTGTTCATCCTGACTCTCAACTGACGATTGGCGCAAGACGAACTCTGGTGATAGAGCAGGGCGCAAATTCGCGCCCCTGCTCAAGACTTCATCACCCATGCCCGATCATCAATATGTGTTGACGCTGTCCTGTCCGGACCGCCCCGGCATCGTCTCGGCGCTCTCGACCTTCCTGGCCCATAACGGCCAGAACATCCTGGACGCGCAGCAATTCAACGACGTCGAGACCAAAAAATTCTTCGCGCGCGTCGTGTTCACGGCCGCCGATCTCGCCGTCGAGCTGTCTGCGTTGCAGACCGGCTTTGCCGCGATCGCCGAGCGCTTCCACATGGACTGGCAGATGCGCGACCGCGCCACGCGGAAACGCGTGATGCTGCTGGTGTCGAAATCCGACCACTGTCTCGTCGACATCCTCTATCGCTGGCGCACCGGCGAGCTTGCGATGATTCCGACCGCTGTTGTCTCCAACCACCCGCGCGAGACCTATGCCGACCTCGATTTCGGGGAAATTCCGTTTCATTATTTGCCGGTCAGCAAGGATACCAAGCGCGGGCAGGAAGACAGCATCTGGGAGTTGGTCGGACGCACCAAGAGCGATCTCGTGGTGCTGGCGCGCTACATGCAGATCCTGTCGGACGATTTGTCGGCAAGACTGTCGGGGCGCTGCATCAACATCCACCACTCGTTCCTGCCGGGCTTCAAGGGCGCGCGGCCCTATCACCAGGCGCATGAGCGCGGCGTCAAGCTGATCGGCGCCACCGCGCATTACGTCACCAGCGATCTCGACGAGGGACCGATCATCGACCAGGACGTCGAGCGCATCAGCCATCGCGACACGCCCGACGACCTCGTGCGCAAGGGCCGCGACATCGAGCGGCGCGTGCTGGCGCGCGCCATCCGCTATCATCTCGAAGATCGCGTGATCCCGAACGGGCGGAAGACCGTGGTGTTCGTGGATTAGCGCAAAACCTAATGCACCGGGTCGAGGCCCGACTGATCCGGCTGCTGCGCCTTCTGCTCTTTTTCGCGCTCGGCGGCCGGCGTCAGCCGCTGCCGTTCCCGTTCCGCCATGAACGCGTCGTACTTCGCGGTGCCCGGGCGTGGCGGCGCGTCCGCCGGCAGGCCGCCCGCCCATTGCGGGATGTAGTCGCCCATGCCGGCTGTCAGCTTCTCGTTGATCGTGCCGCAGCCGGCCACGCCGCCGGCGAGGAGCGCCACGGCAAACAGGATCGCAAGCTGACGAAGGCTGACGGTCATCTCTTCGGCCAAGTCCCCAAAATATCGCGCGCAGGCCGAGCCCGCGCGAACAAGCTACGTCCTAAACGGTAAAATTGATTTATTGGGGCAAAGTGGAGGTATTTAGATACTAAATTTGGTTGCCTCAGCAACATTTCGGCAGGGGTCCCGCGCGCCCTCCCATTGTCGCGATTGACAATGCCGCGTGGAAAAGACGCCATTCCCGCCCGCTGGCTAGTGACAGAATCTGAGCTATGGTGAAGCCAAGGCCGGGAAAAAAGCCGGCGAGGGGAGGGAAATGTCGATGTCCGTTCACATGAAATTGCTGTCGCGTGCAGCGCTCGGTGTGGCCGCAGCGGGCACGCTGTTGCTGTCGCCTGCTCGCGCCGAAGATGCCGTCAAGATCGGCCTGATCCTGCCGATGACCGGCGGCCAGGCTTCGACCGGCAAGCAGATCGACAATGCGATCAAGCTCTACATGAAGCAGAACGGCGACACCGTCGCCGGCAAGAAGATCGAGATCATCCTCAAGGATGACGGCGCGGTGCCGGACAAGACCAAGACCGCGGCGCAGGAACTGATCGTCAACGACAAGGTGAGCTTCATCGCAGGCTTCGGCGTGACGCCGGCCGCGCTCGCGGCTGCGCCGCTGGCGACGCAAGCCAAGATCCCGGAAGTCGTGATGGCCGCGGGCACCTCGATCATCACCGAGCGCTCGCCCTATATCGTGCGCACCAGCTTCACGCTGGCGCAGTCGTCCACCATCATCGGCGACTGGGCGGTCAAGAACGGCATCAAGAAGGTCGCGACGCTGACCTCGGACTATGCGCCGGGCAATGACGCCTTGAACTTCTTCAAGGAGCACTTCACCGCCGGTGGCGGCGAAATCGTCGAGGAGGTCAAGGTGCCCTTGGCCAATCCCGACTTCGCGCCGTTCCTGCAGCGTATGAAGGATTCCAAGCCCGACGCCATGTTCGTGTTCGTGCCGGCCGGGCAGGGCGGCAACTTCATGAAGCAATATGCCGAGCGCGGGCTCGATAAGGCCGGCATCAAGGTGATCGGCCCCGGCGACGTCATGGACGACGACGTGCTCAACGGCATGGGCGATGCCGCTCTCGGCACCGTGACCGCGCATCTCTATTCCGCCGCGCATCCCTCGAAGATGAACAAGGACTTCGTCGCCGCCTACAAGAAGGATTTCGGCAACCGTCCGGGCTTCATGGCGGTGAGCGGCTATGACGGCATCCATCTGATCTACGAGGCGCTGAAGAAGACAGGTGGCAACACCGACGGCGACAAGCTGATCGAGGCCATGAAGGGGATGAAGTGGGAGAGCCCGCGCGGGCCGATCTCGATCGATCCGGAGACGCGCGATATCGTCCAGAACATCTACATCCGCAAGGTCGAGAAGGTCGACGGCGAGCTCTACAATGTCGAGTTCCAGACGTTCCCGGATGTGAAGGACGCGGGCAAGACGAAGAAGTGACGGTTCGTGCCTGCGGCTTGCGCCTCACTCCAGCCCTCTCCCCGCGGCGGGGCAGGGCCGAGCGCATCTCGGCAACACTTCGGCTTCGGCCGAGATGGAGATAAGCTGCGGCTTGCTCCATGCTAACCTCTCCCCGCTCTTGCGGGGAGAGGTCGGATCGCGCAGCGATCCGGGTGAGGGGCTCTACGAGTCGAATTCGAATCGCGAATTGCCATGACCGCAGTCCTCACCAACCTGTTCGACGGCGTCGCCTACGGCATGCTGCTGTTCGTGCTGGCCTGCGGGCTCGCGGTGACGCTCGGGCTGATGAACTTCGTCAACCTCGCGCACGGCGCATTCGCGATGGCGGGCGGCTATGTCTGCGCGGTGCTGGTCAATCGCTTCGGCTGGCCGTTCTTTGCGGGCCTCCCGCTCGCCTTCGTCAGCGCGGCCGTGATCGGCGCGGCGCTGGAGCGGCTCTTGTACCGGCATCTCTACCAGCGCAGTCATCTCGACCAGGTGCTGTTCTCGATCGGCCTCACCTTCATGTCGGTCGCGACCGTCGACTACATCATGGGCTCGCAGCGCGTCTTCATCAATCTGCCCTCGGTGCTGGAAGGGCAGTTCGACCTGTTCGGCGTCGGCATCGGCCGTTACCGGCTGATGATCATCGTGATCTGCGGGCTGCTGACCGCACTGCTGCAATTGATCCTCGCGCGCACCCGCTTCGGCAGCCGGCTGCGCGCCGCGGTCGACGATCCCCGCGCGGCGAGCGGGCTCGGCATCAACGTGCCGCAGGTGTTCGCCTTCACCTTTGCTTTCGGGTGTGGGCTCGCCGGGCTCGGCGGCGCGCTGAGCGCGGAAATCCTCGGGCTCGATCCGTACTTTCCGCTGAAGTTCATGATCTACTTCCTGATCGTGGTCACCGTCGGCGGCTCGTCGTCGATCACAGGTCCGTTCCTCGCTTCGCTGCTGCTCGGCATCGCCGACGTCGCCGGCAAATATTACGTGCCGAAGATGGGCCCGTTCGTGATCTACACCGTGATGATCGTGATCCTGATCTGGCGCCCGAACGGCCTGTTCGGCCGCACGGCGGCGCGCTGATGAGTCGCGCAGGCCGACGTCGGACGCAGCGCCATCGCGCACGCGCGCTGGCACTGGGGCGAGCTCGCGTTCTGGCTCGTCGCGCTCGCCTGCGCCTTCGTCTTTCCGTCGCGCTATCTGATCATGACCGACATCGTGCGGCTGGCGCTGTTCGCGCTCTCGCTCGACCTGATCCTCGGCTATGCCGGCATCGTCTCGCTCGGGCACGCCGCCTTCTTCGGCGTCGGCGCCTATTGCGCGGGGCTGCTTTCCCTTCACGGCATCATTGCCGAGCCGGTGCTGGCGCTGATCGCCGCCGGGCTCGTCGCGATGGTGCTGGGCTTCCTCACGAGCTTCCTCGTCATCCGCGGCGTCGATCTGACCCGCCTGATGGTGACGCTCGGCATTTCGCTGCTGCTGGAGGCGCTGGCCGAGCGCTTTTCCAACATCACCGGCGGCACTGACGGCCTGCAGGGTATCGAGATGCAGCCGATCTTGGGCAGGTTCGCTTTCGACCTCTTCGGCAAGACCGGCTTCTTCTATTCGCTTGTCGTAACCTTCCTGCTGTTCCTGCTGGCGCGGCGCATCGTGCATTCGCCGTTCGGCCTGTCGTTGCGCGCGATCCGCAACAATCCGCTGCGGGCGGCCGCGATCGGCATTCCCGTCAACCGGCGGCTGATCGCGATATATACGGTCGCAGCATTCTACGCCGGCATTGCCGGCGCGCTGTTCACGCAGACCACGGCGCTCGCCTCACTCGACGTGTTCTCCTTCGAGCGCTCCGCCGACCTGATGCTGGTGCTCGTGATCGGCGGCACCGGCTATCTCTATGGCGGGCTGATCGGCGCGGTGGTGTTCCGGATGCTGCAGGAGGTGTTCTCGTCAATCACGCCGCAATACTGGCAGTTCTGGATCGGGCTGGTGCTGGTCGTGATCGTGCTGGTCGGCCGCGCGCGGCTGCATCGCTGGGTGCTGTTCCTGCCCAACCTCGTCATCGCCCAGAGTCTCGGGCCGCAAGGATGCCGTCGCCGTGCCCGAAGGGGACGCGCCATGACGATTGCGCTCGAAACGAAGGGCTTGGAGAAATCCTTCGGCGGGCTGCGCGTCACGCGCGATCTCTCGCTGACAGTGCAACAGGGGGCGCGCCATGCGCTGATCGGCCCGAACGGCGCCGGCAAGACCACGGTCATCAACCTGCTCACCGGCGTGCTCAGGCCGAATGGCGGCCGCATCCTGCTCGAAGGCCAGGACATCACTGATCTGCCCGTGCACACCCGTGTGCTGCGCGGATTGTCACGCACCTTCCAGATCAACCAGCTCTACGCCGATCTGACGCCGCTCGAGACCATTGGTCTCGCGGTCTCCGAGCGCATGGGCCGCGGCGGCGATTGGTGGCGTCGCATGGGTACGCGTAACGACGTCAATGCCGAGATCGCGGAGAATCTCGCGCGCTTCCGTCTGCTCGACGTCATGAACGAGCTGACCGCGACCTTGCCTTATGGCAAGCAGCGCCTGCTCGAGATTGCGGTCGCGATCGCCGCCAAGCCGCGCGTGCTGCTGCTGGACGAGCCCGCGGCCGGCGTACCCGAAAGCGAGCGCCACGACATCCTGGCCGCGGTCGCAGCGCTGCCGCGCGACGTCACCGTGCTCCTGATCGAGCACGACATGGATCTGGTGTTCTCTTTCGCCGATCGCATCTCGGTGCTGGTCAACGGCGCCCTGCTGGTCGAGGGTCCGCCCGACGAGGTGGCGCGCGATCCGCAGGTGAAGGCGGTCTATCTCGGCGAGGCCGTCCATGGCTGACCTGCTCCGGATCGAAGGTCTCCGCGCCGGTTACGGCGAGGCCGTGGTGCTGCCTAACATGTCGCTCACGCTGCCGGAGGGGCAGGTGCTGGCGCTGCTCGGGCGCAACGGCACCGGCAAGACCACGCTGATCAATTCCATCGTCGGCATCGTCAGGCGCTTCGGCGGCGCGCTCGCGCTTGGCGGCGCCGACATCACCGCGCTGCGGCCCGACCAGCGGGCGCGAGCCGGAATCGGCTGGGTGCCGCAGGAGCGCAACATCTTCCGCTCGCTCACCGTCGAAGAGAACATGACCGCCGTGGCGCAGCCCGGGCCGTGGACGGTGGAGCGGGTCTACCAGATGTTTCCGCGCTTGAAGGAGCGTCGCGGCAATTTCGGCAACCAGCTCTCCGGTGGCGAGCAGCAGATGCTGGCGATCGGCCGCGCCTTGACGCTGAATCCGAAGGTGCTGCTCTTGGACGAGCCGACCGAGGGGCTGGCGCCCATCATCGTCGAGGAATTGCTGAAAGCGTTGGGCACGATTACACGTTCGGGCGGCATCTGCTCCGTCATCGTCGAGCAGAACGCGCAAAAGATTTTGGGGCTCGCCGACCGCGTTGTGATATTGGAGCGCGGAACGATCGCGCATGATGCGGCAAGCCACACGCTCAAGGCCGATCCCGCCGTGCTCGAACGCTATCTCGGCGTGGCGGGCGCGGCACAGAAATAGCAAACGACAAGAGACCGGAGTTATCGATCATGCAAAGGACCAAACCGCCGTTCCGCGCCGACGAGGTCGGCAGCCTGCTCAGGCCGCCGCGCATCAAGGAGGCGCGCGCCAAGCTGGAGAAGGGCGAGATCGGCGCCGAGGAGTTGCGCAAGATCGAGGACAGCGAGATCGAGAAGGTCGTGCACAAGCAGGCCTCGCTCGGATTGAAGCTTGCGACCGATGGCGAATTCCGCCGCTCCTGGTGGCATTTCGATTTCCTCGCAAAGCTGACCGGCTGCGAGCTGTTCCACCCCGACACCGGCATCCAGTTCGCGGGCGTGCAGACGCGTCACGATGCGGTGCGCGTGATCGGCAAGATCGACTTTCCCGACAACCACCCGATGCTCGATCACTTCCGCTTCCTGAAGAAGTTCGCCGACCAGGCGCATGTCACGGCGAAGATGACGATTCCGTCGCCGACCGTGCTGCACTTCCGCGGCGGCCGCAAAGCGATCTCCAAGCAGGTCTATCCCGACCTCGACGCCTTCTATGAGGACCTGGGCAAGACCTACCGCAAGGCGGTGAAAGCCTTCTACGATGCCGGCTGCCGCTATTTGCAGTTCGACGACACGGTGTGGGCCTATCTCTGCTCGCAGGAAGAACTCCAGAAGTCGCGCGAGCGTGGCGACAATCCCGACGGCTTGCAGGAGATCTACGCGCGCATCATCAACTATGCGCTCGCGGAGAAGCCGGCCGACATGATGATCACAACCCATGTCTGCCGCGGCAATTTCCGCTCGACCTGGATTTCCTCCGGCGGTTACGAGCCGGTTGCGGAGACCATGCTCGCCGGCACCAACTATGACGGCTACTTCCTGGAATATGATTCCGATCGCGCCGGCGGCTTCGAGCCGCTGCGCTTCCTGCCTAGGGGCAACAAGGTCGTGGTGGTCGGCGTCATCACCTCGAAGTTCGGCGAGCTGGAGAAAAAGGACAACATCAAGCGCCGGCTCGAGGAAGCATCGAAGTTCGCGCCCTCGAGCAACTCGCGCTGTCGCCGCAATGTGGCTTCGCCTCAACCGAGGAGGGCAACATCCTCTCCGAAGACGAGCAGTGGGCGAAGCTGAAGCTCGCGGTCGATATCGCGAACGAGGTGTGGGGGAAGTAAGTGTCTTGTCCATTGCGAGGAGCGAGCGACGAAGCAATGAGTTTTGTGCGATACCCTGATTGCTTCGCTTCGCTCGCAATGCTATCGTCATCGGCGCAGGGCCCGCGGGGCTCTCCTGCGCCGTGACCCTGCGGGCGGCGGGACTTGGTGTCACCGTGCTGGAGAAGGCGGACTCGGTCGGCGCGGTGTGGCGGCGCCACTATGACCGGCTTCATCTGCATACCGACCGCAACCATTCCGGCCTGCCGCGCATGCCGATGCCGGGCGACTATCCGGTCTATCCCTCGCGGGCGCAGGTCGTCGACTATCTCGACAGCTACGCTGCGCGTTTCGGCATCGATCCCGTCTTCAACACCGAGGTCACGTCCATCCGGCGCGACGGGGCAGGGTGGCTTGCGGAAACCAGCCGCGGCGCGTTTTCGGCGCCGGTCGTGGTGGTCGCAACCGGGATCGCCGATGCGCCGTACCGGCCGTCATGGCCAGGCATCGAGACCTTTCGCGGACCGATCGTTCACAGCAGCGACTACCGCAATCCCGATGCGTTCACGGGCAAGCGCGTGCTGGTGGTCGGCTTCGGCAATTCCGGCGGCGAGATCGCGCTCGATCTCGCCGAGGCCAGGGTCGATGTCGCCATTGCCGTGCGCAGTCCGGTGCAGATCATTCCGCGCGACCTGCTGGGTCTTCCCATCCTGACCTGGGTGATCCTCTACCGGCATCTCCCCGCGCGGCTGGTCGACATCATCAACGCGCCGGTGCTGCGGCTCGCGGTCGGCAATTTCCAGAAGCTCGGCCTGCGCCGCGCCGCCAAGGGACCGCGGCAGATGGTGGAGGAAGACGGGCACGTTCCGCTGATCGACATCGGCACGCTGGCGAAGATCAGGGACGGCAGCATCAAGGTGCGTGGCGGCATCAATCGGTTGACCGTCGATGGCGTCGTTTTTGCCGACGGCACGCAGGAACCATTCGATGCCATCATATTGGCGACCGGCTTCCGGCCAAACCTGCGGCGCTTGCTGCCCGGCGTCGACGTGCTCGATGCACAGGGGATGCCCCGCGTCACGGGCAAGCCGAGCGCGCCCGGCCTCTATTTCTGCGGCCAGATCACGGTGCCGACCGGGCAGTTGCGCGAGATCGCCATCGAGGCGGAACTCATAGCAGATCACGTAAAATCCTGCGTCAGCACAACTTTGCGCTGAAAACCACCTGCCGCCGGTTGCTTGTGGGGTGGTCACGAAGCCGTTAAAAAGTACGCTGGATTGGATTCTCGGGCTGGAGGGTGGTGATGAAGCGTTCATTTGCTGCGTGCGTGCTGGGCTGCGCCGCCGTTTTGATCGGCGCGTCATCGGCGATGGCGGGCGTTGGCATTCCGGCGCCGCTGGTCGGTGTCACCGGTCCCTTCGGTCTTGTGGCGATCGGCGCCGCCTATGGCGGCTATTGGGTCTACCGGCGATTCGGAAATCGTTCCTGAGCGAGGGCGCCAGAATTAAATCGCGACGGGGGTGTCGTGAACACCTTCATTCGGGACTATGGCTGGTTTCTCGCCTTCTGGGGCACGCTGATCCTGTTCGGCGCTCTTGAGTACCTCGCGCCGGAATTGCCCGGCGATCCCGGTCGCCGCCGCCGCTGGTTCGTCAATGTCGGCCTCGGCATCATCAACGGCCTGATCGCATCATCGCTCCCGGTCCTGACAATCGCGTCCGCGCAGTGGGCCGCCACGCATCAGCTCGGACTGTTGAACTGGCTCGCTGCGCCCTTGCTGGTGGCGCTGCCCGTTACCATCCTCGCGCGCACCTTTGCGCAATATGCCTTTCACCTGCTGTCGCACAAAGTACCGCTGTTGTGGCGACTGCACCGCGTGCATCATTGCGACGAGCATCTGGATGCCACCTCGACGCTGCGCAACCATCCGCTCGAGCTCATCGCCAGTGCCGTCTTCGTCAGTGCGATCGTGGCGATGCTGGGACTCTCGGCGGTGGTATTGATCGTCTACGAAAGCATCGAGGCTCTGCTCAATCTGCTGGCGCATGCCAATATCAGGCTTCCGCAGCCGGCCGAGCGCATCGCCCGCGCGCTGTTTTTCATCACCCCGGCCCTGCACCGCATTCATCATTCGGCGCGGCAGGAAGAAACCGACACCAATTACGGCGCCGTGTTCTCGTTCTGGGATCAGCTGTTCGCCACTTATCGGGACAAGGCCGCCGAATCCAGCACATTTCGATTTGGGCTGGACGAGATCGGCCGCGAACGCGCGCAAAGCCTTGAAGCGCAACTGGCGTTGCCCTGGCGGCCTTAATTTACTTGTCCGCGAGATAGACCTCGCCGAGCAGCGACGAGTTCGACCACGGCACCTGCATGTTCCTGGTCGTCGCGACCAACCGCACCGTCAACGCAGCCGGCGGAAAACACCTTCAGCGCGATGATCTCGTTGCAGGCGTCGATCTGCGCCTCCGCCGGCGTGGTGTCTGACGTGCAGAGCGGCCCGAGTTGGCTGGGCGACTGGGCGAGCGAGGGCTGCGACCACAGCGCGGCAAGCGCCAGCATCATCATCACGATCGAGCGGTGCATCGATCAAGGTCCCGATTGCGGATCAGTCAGGTTTGGTCGCGGACGCTTCGTTAACGGTTCAAGCCCGTTTGCGGCCCATCTGAAGTTGCACTATGAAGCCCCCGTCAAAGCGGGCTAAAAGCACGCATTGGTGGGGCAAGGCAGGCAAGGTTAACAGTGCGCTTTTTGACGGGGTCTTTCGGGGTACGGTTGGGAAATCTGCGGAACCGCGACGTGAGCATCGTAGTGGCGCTGCTGCTGGCGCTGATCTTCGTCAGCAACCTCTTCCACTTCTCGCAATACCGGATCAACAGGGTCTTCGACCGGACCTCGGAAGGCATGGTGGTCGGCAGGCTGGCCCGATCCGCCGCCGATGGAATATTTTCCCAACGCGCCGAGCTCGGTGTGAATTTTCTTGAAAAGGATCCGCCCGAACAGCGCGGCGACTATCCCGATCAAATCAGGTATTTCGAGCACCCGGAGCTGATCAAGACCGAGGGCGCGCAGTGGGGCGTCTATCCCAGCCAGTTCGGACTGCAGGGCATTTTCTATGCGCTCGTCGACAGCGTCGACCCGCTGCCGCGGCGCTATCGCATCGGCTTCTATCATTTCCTCTCGGCATTGATGTGCGCGGCCGCCTTCATGTGGGTCGCCTACAAGATCAGGGAACGATTTGGCTTCGTGGCGGCCACGGGCTTCGTTGTCCCCGTCATATTCGAACCGATGTTCACGGCGCTTGCGACCAATCTCTATTGGGCGGTCGGGCTATGGTTTGTGCCGATGGCGATCGCGATGGACATCGCGGGAGCCGAAAGCCGCAAGCGAAAATGGTGGTTGATTGCCGCCACCGGTGCTGCGGTCTTCGTCAAGTCGCTGTGCGGCTACGAGTTCATCACCACCGTCATCGTTGCCGCGATGATCGGCTGTTTGCTGAACACGCGGGACGATGAGGGCCATCCGTTCCGGAACATCATCGACATGATCTGGGTCGCCCTGGCAGGCGTCGCCGGCTTCGTGCTCGCCATTCTCGTCCACGGCGCAAAGCTCGGCTTCGCCATCATCCTGGATCGCGCGATTGATCGCACCACGGCCGTCGGGGCGACGCTGCAGGACGGCCTGATCATGGGCCAGTTTGCCTCGATCACGTCGGTCATCCGCCTCTATCTTGGTGCGAACGACTATACCCAGATCAGAAGTTTCGCGTTCGTGCTCGGCCTGCTCGGCATCATCGCCGTGATCGCCTTCCTGGACCGGCAATACAGCTGGTTTCTCGGGGAGGATCGCAAGCGGCTTCGTGCGCTGGCGTTCGCTTTTGTTGCGTCGTTCGCCGCGCCGATGTCGTGGTTCATTCTGGCGAAGGCGCACTCGTTCGCGCATCCGCCGATCGATTTCATCCTCTGGCATGTGCCGACGCTCCCCGTCGGCGGCGCAATGGCCGCGCTTGCTCTCAGCCAGGCGGTCGATGCGCGAAGGGCGTGGGCGGCCTCACTCGCGCGGTCCCTGCTGACGCTGGCAATTCCCGGCCTGATTGTCGTGACCGTTGCCCTGGTTTTCGTGCTCGACCGTCGCATCGACAGCAAGGGGATATGGGTGCTGCAGGCGCACGCGCACGGTACTCCGCTCTTTACCGATACCGATATCGGCGTCGACCTGCACATGACGCGACACCTGGTTCACGGTGCAATATGCCTGCGACCGCGTTTCACCCTCGATGTCTTCCTGCTGCGTGCGACCAACGCCGGCGCGGAGACGAATTATGATTTTCGTCTGGTCGAGCGCAGCGTCACCGCCACGGCAAGCGGCAAGTGCTACTACGCACAAGCGAAGGGACGCAGTCCGTTCACGCGGCTCGACCTCGGCCTTCAGTCCGGCCGCCGGGTCGAATCGGACTCGCGAGGTCAAGTTCACGGTTCGGGACGCGTTCACGACGGACACGCTCACCGATGCCAATTGGGAGCACGGTCTGTTGCGTTCGACCGGCAAGGAGCTGTTGCTGAAGACGGACGACTTCCTTCCGTTGTCGCTGCACGCCGGCGACGTTCTGGAGTTTTCCACGTCGGGGCGGCGCAAGATCGCATCTGTCGATTTCTCCGGGCCCTACGTTCGCCTTCAGCTCGAGGGCGCGGCGCTCACGCCGGAGGACGCGAAGGGTTCCATCAAGATCGTGCGCCAGCCATGACGCGGCAGCCGAACCGAGCGGCCGTGGCCGACGCCATCGTGATCGGCGGCGGCTTCTACGGCTGCGAGACGGCGCTGGAGCTGCGGCGGCTCGGATTCTCGCGCGTCATCGTCGCCGAGCGCGAGAATGACATCCTGCGCCGCGCTTCCTTCGTCAACCAGGCGCGCGTCCACAACGGCTATCACTATCCGCGGGCGCGTGCGACCGCATTGCGCTCCCGCCGCAACTTCGACCGTTTCATCGCCGATTACACCGATGAGGTCGATGCACGGTCTGGAGAAATATTACGCCATCGCGCGGGGATCGCGTGTCAGCGCCGATCAGTTTGCTTCGTTCTGCCAGACCATCGGCGCCGCCGCCCGGCCCGCGTCGCACGAGATCGAGCGGCTGTTCGCGCCCGGCACGATCGAGCGCGTGTTTGCGGTGCGTGAGCTCGCCTTCGACGCCGACAAGCTGGCGCGCCGGCTGCGCGGCCAACTCAGTGACGCGCGAGGTCGAGCTGAGGCTGGGCAGCGCGGCGCGCGTCACCTCGTTCGATGACGAGGGCGTCGACGTCGATGTCGCCGGGCAGGGCGAGCGCGCGCGCTTCGTGTTCAACTGCACTTATTCCGAGCTGCCTTTCGTCGGCGTCGCGGTCAATTCGGCCATCAAGCGCGAATTGACCGAGATGGTCCTGATCGCGCCGCCGCCGCAGCTGCGCGGCCGCGGCTTCACCGTCATGGACGGGCCGTTCTTCTCGGTGATGCCGTTCCCGGCCGCGGGCCTGCATGCGCTGTCCCATGTCCGCTATACGCCGCACGCGGCCACTTTCGACGACGCGCCGTTGCACCCGGTCAAGACCAACGGATCAGCCATGATCCGCGACGCCAGCCGCTACATGCCCTGCCTCGCGGAGGCCAAAATCCGCCGCTCGCTGTTCGAGATCAAGGCCGTGCTGGCGCGCGCCGAGGACAGCGATGCGCGGCCGATCCTGGTCGAGCGCAACGCGGAAGAGGGCAGGATATTCTCGATCCTCGGGGCAAAGATCGATAACATCTACGAGCTTCGCGACGTCCTGCGCGGGCAAGTCTGGACCTGAAGATGCCGGGAAAGCTCGAATCCGTCACCGCCGTCGTCATCGTGCGCCACGCTTTGTTCGAACGGGCGCTGTTCGACCGCCTGCTGGCCGCGCTGCATGAGCAGTTCGCCGACGTCGAGACCGTCATCGTCGCCAACGGGATTTCACCGACGTCTCGATCGAGCTGAAGACGATGGCCGAGTTGATTCCGGACTGCACCGTGCTGTTCCTGAACGACGAGGTGCATGACGACATGGCACGCCTGCTCGGCATCGATCACGCCATCGCCGACTACGTGCTGTTCGCGACGCCGCTGCCGGCGCAGGTCGAGGCATTGCCTGCCATGGCCGAGGCGTTGCGGGCCGGCAATGACGTCGTGATCGGCGAGGGCGAGGGCGGCGTAGTCACCGATCGCGGCGGCTTCGCGGACGCCCTGTTCGACCTGTTCCGCGCGGCCCATCGCCTGCTCACGGGCGTGCCCTATGAGGCACAGTCGCCGACCTTCCGCATCTTCTCGCGCGCCGCCGCGCTCTATATCGCCACCCGCCGCGACGGCGAGGTGCTGGTGCGCGCCCGTTTCCTCGGCCAGGGATTTCCCGGCGACCGCGATCGCGGTCAACGACACCGCGCGCGTCGGCGTCCCGAGCATGCCCATGCGCATCGCGGTTGCAAAGGCGCTGCGGCTGATCCTGACCGGCAGCGCGCTGCCGTTGCGGCTCACCTCCTGGCTCGGCTTTGGCGGCGGCATCGTCGCCGTGCTGTACGGCGTCTACGCGGTCCTGATCTGGTTGCTCAAGACCGACGTGGCGCCGGGCTGGACCACGCTGTCGCTGCTGCTCGCCTTGATGCTGTTCGTGTTCAGCGCGCAGTTCCTGTTCCTGTCGGAATATCTGGTGCAGATTCTTTCCACCGTGCCGTCGTCCAGCCGCCGCCAGCTCGTCGCGCGCGAGTACAGGAGCCCGCTGACCGGTCGCGGCGGCAGGTTGAACGTGATCGACGCCGAGGGTGAGTTTCATCTGGGTGCGCCGAAAGCCGCCGATTGGGCGGAGCGCCAGAAATGAGCCGCTCGGCGCTGGTCGGCTATACCGGCTTTGTCGGGGGCACGCTGCACCGCGCCCGCTCCTTCGATGTCCTGATCAATTCGAAGAACGCGGACGATCTGCGCGGTGGCGATTTCGATCTGGTGATCCATGCCGGCGTTCCCGCGGTCAAATGGATCGCCAACAAGGATCCCGCAGCCGACCGCGCCGCGATCGACTTCGATCTGCGGCGTACTGGCGACGATGAAGGCCAGGGAATTGATCCTGATCTCGACCATCGACGTCTATCCTGATCCGTCCGCGCCGCTCGATGAGAGTGCGGCGATCGAGCCTGCGCGCAATCATGCCTATGGCCGCCATCGCTTCGAACTCGAGCAATGGGTGAGGGAGCATTTTTCGAATGTGCGGATCGTCCGCCTGCCGGCGCTGTTCGGCGAGGGACTGAAAAAGAACGTCGTGTTCGATCTGCTGCATGACAACCAGGTCGGCAACATCAATCCGGCGAGCCGCTTCCAATGGTATCCGCTGGCGCGGCTCAACGCGGACATCGAGAAAATTCGCGCGCAGGACATCCGCCTGATCAATCTGTTTCCCGAGCCGATCCGGACCGCCGAGATCGTGGACCGGTTTTTTCCGGGCGCGCCGACCGCAGCGGCCTCCGAGCCGGCCCCGTCCTATGATCTGCGTACCAAATATTCGGCCATGTTCGGCGGCCCGCCCGGCCACATGATTGGCCGCGATGCGGTGCTCAACGAGCTCGCCACCTTCGTCGTGCAGGAAAAGGCAAAGCATGCCCGCCGCGCCTGAACTGTCGGTATCGAACATCGCGTTTCCCGGAGGCGAGCTTCAGTCCGCCCTCGCTCTGCTGCGCCGGCTCGACATCGATGCGCTGGAGGTTGCTCCCTACAATGTGTTCGGACGCTGGGATATCCCGGCCGCGGATCTCCAGGCATTTCGCAACAGGCTTGCCGATGCCGGTCTGCGCTGTCCCGCCATGCAGGGCATCGTCTATAATGCGCCTGGTGCTCATCTGTTTGCCTCAAGCGAGGCGCGCGAGGCGCTGTACCGGCATCTCCTGGTGATCGCGAACATGGCGGGTGCGCTTGGCGCGAGCGCCTGCGTGTTCGGGGCGCCCAAGCTGCGCGACCCCGGCGATCTGCCGCCGCAGGAGGCGAGGGCCATCGCAGTCGATTTCTTCCGCCGCATCGGTCCGGCCTTCGCCGCGGAAGGTGCGACGCTGACCTTCGAGCCGAACGCCAAACGATATGCCTGCCGCTTCATCACCACCACGGCGGAAGCGATCGGCCTCGTCGAGGAGATCGATACGGAAGGCGTCGGACTTCAGATCGACACCGGCACGCTGTTTCTCGAGCACGAGGATCCCCAAATTCTTTCGCGCGCCACGCATTACGCGGCACATGCCCATGTCAGCGAGCCAGATCTCGCTTCGCTCGGCACGAGCGGTGTGGATCATCGTCCCGTCGCGGCAGCACTGCGCGCGAGCGGCTATCGCGGCTCACTGTCGATCGAAATGCGCGCTGCTCCCGGCTGGCAGGCGGCGATCGAGCAGGCGGTGGCGCTGGTGCGCGAGACCTATCTCACATGACCGCGCGCGAAGTCCCGGCAAGCCAAGCGACGGTGTTACGCGAAAAACGCCACGATCACGCGCTGGTCATTCCCGTCATCAACGAGGGCGAGCGGATCGGCCGGCAGCTTGCGCGGATCGCCGCCATCGATCCTGCCGCCGACATCGTCATCGCCGACGGCGGCTCGACCGACGGTTCGCTCGCGCTGGATGTGCTTGCGCGCCGCCGGCTGCCGCGCGCTGCTGGTCAAGACCGGTCCGGGACGGCTCAGCGCGCAGCTCCGCATGGCCTATGCCTGGGCGCTGGATGAGGGCTACAAGGGCATCATCACCGTCGACGGCAACGGCAAGGACGGGGTCGAGGCGATCGACGCTTTCGTCGCCGCGCTGGAGGCCGGCTACGATTATGTGCAGGGCTCGCGCTACATCGCCGGCGGCCGCGCGATCAACACGCCGCTCGACCGCAAGATCGCAGGCCGCCTGATCCATGCGCCGCTACTGAGCCTTGCAGGGCGGCGCTGGTACACCGACACGACCAACGGCTTTCGCGGCTATTCGGCGCGCTATCTCGCCGATCCGCGCGTAGCGCCGTTCCGCAATGTCTTCGAGCGCTATGCGTTGCTGTTTTACCTGACGGTCCGCGCCGGGCAGCTCGGCTACCGCACGACGGAAATTCCGGTGACGCGCGCCTATCCGGAAGGTGAGGCCACGCCGACCAAGATCGCCGGGCTCAGCGGCCGGATCGACATGTTGAGAGAGCTCGTGGCGGTCGCGCTCGGCCGCTTCAATCCGCGCTGAATTGTCAGTCTGATCCGATGATGTCGGGGGCAATCCTGCCGACCAGATACTTCGCGCCTGCGGCCGTGAAATGAATCCAGTCGCAGACCATCAAATGGGACGAACCGAGCCGGGTCTTGCAGGAACCGTTCCCGCAGAGCTGGTCGGATTTTTCATCACCCTGGGCTCAGGTTCTACTGCAGCCGATACCTTCGGCTCTGGCCGATGTATATCGTCCGTGCCGTCCCGACTCTGTTCCGCCGAATGATCGCTTCCGTGCCCGACGATCGTGGCGGCCGGGCGCTTCGATCCGGCTGGATTTATCGAGTATGGCTAGGAAGCTGGAACCCAATGCGTTATCTTTGCCGTGACGCTTGAGAGAAAAACGCCCGCTGTGTAAGGGATATTGAAACTTGCACGGCGGATTGGTCCTGCCGACGGGGAGATTTGTCCTGGCCAATTCCGGTACCCCGAGTTCTAGCGGCCTTCCGCACCTCGCCACTTCATGGACGCAGATGAGTTTTATCGACCGGTTCCAGGTAGGCGCGAGCGAAACGATGACGATCCCGGTTTCGCAGGCGATGTCCGATGCTTTCAGGGAGCTTTCGGGGGATGACGCACCGCTCCACACCGACGAGGGCTTCGCCAGGGCTCAGGGCTTTGACGGACGCCTGGTTCATGGAGCGCTGGTGGTTTCGCTGCTATCGCGCATGATCGGTACGCAATTCCCCGGGCCGCGGTGTCTCTGGCTGAAATGCGACATCAGCTTCAGGAATCCCTGTTACGCGCCGTCGCAGCTACGTTTTCATGGCGTCGTCACCCAGCAAAGCGAGGCCACCAGTTCGGTTGCAATGAAATTCGATATCACCGACGACCGTGATCGCGAGATCGCCACCGCGAAAACCCTGCACAAGGTGCTGGAGCCATGACGACGCCGGACGATCAGCAGAAATACGGTTACGTTTGCGAACTGGTCGAAAGGACCTACCCGATCCTGGCGCCGGTCTGGCGGGCGGCTCACGCGCGATTTGGCGCGGCCTGGCTGCGCGAGTTCATCGAGAATATTGAAGTGGTCTACGGCAAGGTCGACGTTGGAATCGAGGGCCGGCTCGGCGACGCACTCGACGGCTATGCCGAGTTCGTCAACGATTCCCTGCGCAATCAATCCTTCTACGAAAAGCATCGTCGCTACAGGGCTTCGAGCTACGCCGAATGCGTCGACGCCTACTACCACAACGCCGATCACATGATCCGCTGCTATCTGCCGGGCATGTATCTGTCGCATCTGTTGTGGCCGCAGCACTACAACATGCTCTGCGGATTCCGCGACGGCATGTTGCGGCGGCTCGAACAGCCGAAGCTGTTTTTCGAAGTCGGCGTCGGCTGTGGCATGTATTCCAAGGTCCTGCTCGAGCATTTCCCGGACATCCGCGGCATCGGCTTCGACATCAGCCCTTATGCGCTGCAATTCACCAAAGACCTCGTCACCCTGTTCGGCCGTGGCGACCGCTATACGATCGAGCAGCGCGACATCCGCCATGGCTATCATGAGGCCTGCGACTTCCTGGTCTGCCAGGAGGTGCTCGAACATCTGGAGAATCCGGAGGAGTTCTGCGGTTGGCTGTATAACATGGTCAAGCCGGGTGGCCACGCGTACATCACAGCGGCGGTGAATGCCGCGCATTCCGATCACATCTTCCATTTCCGCGATCCGCTGCAACTGGAGGCGATGTTGCGGGCCGCCGGCTTCCAGCCGATGTCGCTGCAGGAGGAATTCGCCGCCGGTTACAAGCCGCGCGAGATCACGCCGAGTCTTGCCGGCTATCTGGTGGAGCGGCGACGGTGACGGGAACGACGCAGACCTGGCAGATTGCCGACTTGTCGTTGGCGGAGCTGCTCAAGAAGGGAAAGGCGGTCGAGCGCGACCGTTGCAATGCCGGCTTTCGCCTCGGCATTCTCGGCGATTGCGCCACGCAGCATTATTCGCAGTGCGTGGCTGCGGCGCTGAAACTGCGCGGCATCTGGCCGGAGATTTACGAGGCCGAGTTCGAGTTCGATCCAGCGGGAAACCCTCGATCGCGACGGGCCGCTGTTCCGCCACCGGCCGAAGGCGGTCATTCTGTTCAACTGCGTGCAGAAGCTCGAGGATCGCCATGCGTCGAGTAAGCAGTCCGACGGCTTCGTCGGTCAGATCGTGGACGAAATGGTCGCGGTCTGGGACCGCCTGATCGCCGGAGGCGTCGAGACAATTCTCCAGCACAATTTCTGCCTGCCGATGTTCCGTCCCTTCGGCAATTTCACGGTCGCGAACCGGCATTCGCTGCTCGACATGGTGGCGCGCATCAATGCGGAGCTTGCCGGGCGCGCGCTGAACAATGGCGCGGTTCGTATCGTCGATACCGAAGGACAGGCCGCGTTCTTCGGCAAGCGGCAATGGCTCGACGAACGGCTGTGGTGCCAGGCCAAGCAGGCGCTGTCGCCGCGCTACCTGCCGCCGCTCGCCAAATCGGTCAGCGACATCATCGCCGAGCGGATCGGACGATCGGTCAAGTGCGTGATCCTCGATCTCGACAATACGCTGTGGGGCGGCGTTCTCGGCGACGTCGGCTACGACGGCATCGAAATCGGCGAAGTCTCCAATATCGGCCTGGTTTATCAGCGCTTCCAGCATGCGCTGCTGCAACTCAAACGACGCGGCGTCATCCTCGCCATCTGCAGCAAGAACGACGAAGCGAATGTGCGGCGCGTTCTCGCCGAACATCCCGACATGGTGTTGCGGGAAGGCGACTTCGTGAAGATATGCGCGAATTTCGCCGACAAGGTTTCAAACATCCGCGAAATTCAGGCAGCGCTCGATATTTCGCTGGATTCGATGGTCTTCATCGACGACAGCGCTTTCGAGCGCGACTTCGTGCGCACCGCCTTGCCCGAATTGCAGGTTCCGGAGATGCCGGAAGATCCGGCCGACTTCCTTTCGGCGCTGACGACGTGGAATCTGTTCGAGGTCGGCAGTTCATCGGCGGAGGATGCCGCGCGCACCGAATTCTATCAGGCCAACGTCGAACGTCAGGCGCTGCAGCGCGAAGCATCGGATCTTCCGGCCTACCTGCGCGGGCTCGGCATGGTGGCCGACATACGCTCGTTCGACGGCTTCACGATGCCGCGCGCCTGTCAGCTGTTCCAGCGCAGCAACCAGTTCAATCTCACGACCATTCGCTATTCGGAGGCCGAGCTCAAGCTGATCGCCGAGGACCCCGATTGCGATACGTTCACGCTGCGTCTGCAGGACCGGCTGGGCGACAACGGCATCGTTGCCGTGGTGATTGCGCGCGCCGCCGGCGAGGTGCTGCGCGTCGACAGCTGGGTCATGAGTTGCCGTGTGCTCGGCCGCCGGGTCGAACAGGCCACGCTCGACGTGCTGGCGCGGCTGGCGCGGGCGCGCGGCTGCAAGCGCCTGGTCGGGGAATACCGGCCCACCGCCAAGAACGCCATGGTGGCCGCCCTTTATACCGATCTCGGCTTCGAAGGCGGACAGGTGGAAGGCGGCGCGCAATTTTTCGCCCTCGACCTCTCCGGTTATCGGCCCCCCGACGACATCCCGATCGATATTCATTTCCACGAGATGCAAGGACCCCAAGATGATGAGCCGCGAACAGATCGTGAGCCAAGCTCAAGTGATTTTCAGGGAAGTCCTGGATAGCCCGAACCTGGTCCTGACCGACGACCTGACCGCTCCCAAGGTGGAGGGGTGGGATTCGCTCAATCACGTGACATTGGTGATGACGCTGGAGGAGCATTTCAAGGTCAAATTCACCACACGGGAAGTCATGGGCTGGCGTAATGTCGGCGAGATGCTCGATTGCCTCAGCTCGAAGCTGGACAAGTAACGGCAAATTCCGGTACCGGGGTCGTCCGCATGGATAGCCCATCGACACGCATCACGACGAGCACGAGGTCGCCTGTGAAGTTCAGCAAGAATACCCTGTTTTCGGCCGCCTTGCTGGCTTTATCGATCGTGGTCGCGCTCCTGATGGGCGAAGGAATCCTTCGCATCAAGAACAGCTCGATGAAAAATTACGACATCGAGATGTGGCGCTACGCGCGCGAACTCAAGGTTCGCAGCGACGATCCCTCGCTCGATTTCGAGCACCTCAAGAACAAGTCGGCGGTGCTGCAGAACGTCGACATCCGCCTCAACGAGTGGGGCTTGCGCGGCGGCCCGGTGACGCCGGCCGGTCCCGGCACGCGCAGGATCCTTTTTCTCGGCGGCTTCGACGACGCTCGGCTGGGGCGTGCAGGAAGATGAGACCGTGGAACAGCAGCTCGAGAAGCGGCTGGCGGCCGCCGGCGTGCAGCGCCGAGGTGCTGAACGCGGGCGTCGGCAATTACAATGCCGAGCGATACGTGTCGCGGTTCTTCAAGCAGCTTACCGGACTGAATCCGACCGACATCGTCGTCCAGTATTTCATGCGCGACGCCGAGGATTTGCCGTCCAGCCGCGGCAACATCTTCATGCGAAACAGCGAACTCGCGGTCACGCTGTGGATCGCATATCATCGCCTGCTCGACCGTTTCGGCGACGGCGATCTCGTCGCGCGCTACCGAAAGGTCTACGATCCGCGCCAGCCGGGTTTCATCGTGATGGAAGACGAGTTGAAGAAGCTTATCGCAATATGCCGGCGAGCACGGCATCCGGCTGTATTTCATGATGATTCCGGACGTGCACGACCTGGTCGACTACAAATTCAACTTCGTCCACGACATCATGCGAAACTTTGCGAAAGCGCACGGCTACGCCTATGTCGACATGCTGCCGGCCATGAGCGGCCTGCGGCCCGAGCAAACATGGGCGATGCCGGGCGACCCGCATCCCAACGCATTCGTTCACGAAATGATGGCCGATGCGATCCTTCCGTTGATCGTAAAGCCGCCGGCGCAGGGATCGCTCGAAAGGTGACCGCCGCCGCTGTCGAGGACGGGCGCGAGGCGGGCGGCTGTCATGATCTTCAGCACGCCCGTCTTCTTTGCCTTCTTCGTTGTCTATTTCGGTCTGCATTTTGCCGTGCCGCGCCAGCACCGGCTGTGGCTGATCATTGCCGGCAGCACGGTCTTCTATGCCTGGTGGAAGATCGAATACCTCTGGATCCCGTTCCTGCTGATGGCGATCGCGTGGCTCGGCGGCCGATGGATCGATCTCGCCGGGGATCCCGATCGGCGCTGGCGCCATACCGCCGCGGCGATCGCGGTGCTGCTGCTGCCGCTCGCGATCTTCAAATATACCGACTTTGTCTATCGCGACGTCTTCGGTCCGTTCTTCGGGATCGACCACGGCCTGCTGAACCTGCCGCTGCCGCTCGGAATATCCTTTGTCAGCTTCACGCTCACGGCCTACCTCGTCGACATCTATCGCGAAGCCTTTTCGCCGGACCACCGGCCGAAGACCGTCCTGGCCTACGTGCTGTTCTTCCCGCATCTGATCGCGGGACCGATCCTTCGGCCCTACGAACTCATACCGCAACTCGAAAACCCGCGCGCCGCGACGCTGCGCGGCTTCGCGGCGCCGCTGGCGATCTTCACGCTCGGTCTGGTCAAGAAGCTGGTATTCGCGGATCAGCTCGCGCCGATGGTGACCGCGACCTACGCCCAGGACACCACCAGCAGCGCGCTCGCGGCAACGCTTGCGATCATCGGCTTTGCGGTCCAGGTCTATTGCGACTTCTCGGGCTATACCGACATGGCGATCGGCCTGGCCGCCATGCTCGGGATCAGGCTGCCGACCAATTTCCGTCGGCCCTATGCCGCAACCTCGATCAGCAGCCTGTGGCGCCGCTGGCACATCACCTTGATGCGTTGCCTCAGCGATTATGTCTACCTGCCGCTGTCGATGGTGCTGGCGCGTATCGCCGTGCGCCGCCGCGCCGGCAAATGGACCATGTTCCTGCTGGCGGTGGTGGTGCCGGTGAACATCACGTTCCTGGTCTCCGGCATCTGGCACGGGGCGGGGTGGAATTTCATCGTGTTCGGCATCTTCACCGGCCTTGCGATGACGGTCGAATTCACCTGGCGTCGCGCCTCGCTGCCGAAACTGCCGAAAGCCGCCGCGTGGGTTCTGACCATGCTGTCCTTCCTGGTCAGCCTGTGTTTTTTCCGCGCTCACAGTCCGGCGAAGGCGGTCGACATGATGGTGGCCTCGGTCGCCGGAAGCTGGAGCGCGCCCGAGGCGTTCCTGGCGCAGAATTTGTTTCCGATCTTCCTGATCGCGATCTTTGCGGCGACCCACTGTCTCGACGACCACCGCCTGGTCAGGTACGCGGTGCGCCGGACGCGCCCGGAATTCACTGGGCGGCAATCGTGTTTTGCTGGATCATCGCAATCGCCGTCAGCCAGGGCAGCTCCGGCGCCTTCGTCTATTTCGATTTCTAGCCGATCGCCGAGCGGCAGCGATGCATCGCGAAGCCGGGCGCGGAAATGGTACGGATTGCATTGATATCCGCTGCTCTGCAAGATAAACGGTGCGCGGCTGGTGACCTGACGAGTGTATGCCGGATCGGCTGCGGAGGCCTTCCGGAACCTTGGGGAGTAGCGATGTCGTTCCTTGCCGAGCTTTGGTCGTTCATGAGGGTGCGGAAGAAGTTCTGGCTTCTGCCGATCCTGACCATGATGGTGCTGCTCGGCGGACTCATCGTCCTGACGAAGGGCAGCGCGGTTGCACCGTTCATCTACGCGCTGTTCTGACCAGGACCGGAGTATCAAGCCGGGTTATGAATATGGGGTCTGCGCCTGATCGATCGACTTCCGGCCGCGAAAGGACATCCTGTTGCGTTTCACGCTTGCCGCGCTGAAGCTGATCGCGGCATGGCTCGCGATTTTCGTGGCGCTGGCGCTCTGCATCGAAGGCGTGACCCGGCTGGTCTTCCCCTATGTTCCGCCAAGCCCGAAGGACTACCGGAGCACACGGCCGCCGGCCTATCGGAACTCGCCGTTCTTCTCCCAGGCCTTCATCGACGAGCAGTTTTCGCATCGTCCCTGGATTGTCCTTGCTGAGCGACGGATGGTCTATCCCGGCGACTATCATGGGCGCTGGTACAATGACGAAAACGGCATGCGCAGGACGGCGAATTCCCCGGCCACCGACCGCCACATCCTTCTGGTAGGCAGTTCGACCGTCTATGGCGCCGAGGTCCCGGATGAATACACGATCGCGAGCTACCTTCAGAAGCGGATCAACGAGCAAGGCGGGGCGAAATTTGCCGTTCTGAACCTCGGTGCGGAGGGCGTGACTGTTACGCAGCAACTGGAGCGGTTGAAGACCCTCGACTTCGGCGACCGCGACGTCGTCATCTTCTACGATGGCGGGTCCGATGCGGTGCAGGGCGTATTCTACACAATATCGATGGCTGGATCGTCGAGGAAAACCGCAAGCACGTCAACGATTACATCATAAAGCATCGGGCGCGAGCTCGAACGGCTCGCCAGATATTGCCGCTTTTGCGACTGGCTGTTCTCCCAAACCACGGATTATCTACCGGAACACATGAAGCATCCGGAGCAAATCAAGGCGCTGGCGGTGGAAACGCGGGACAAGATGTTCAACCGTCTGCTGCAGTCCGACGAATATGTCCGCTCCCGCGGCGCCCGCTTCATCCACGTGCTGCAGCCCGATCTCTTCAGCAGACCGTTGCGGGATTTCGAGCGCCCGCTGGTGGACAATCACTTTCTGACCATGAAGGGCATGGGCACCGCCTTGCTGGAGGCGCACCGGGAATTTGCGCCGCTGACGCAGATGTTGATCGAGCGCAAGGTGAGCGCCTACGACGCATCGAAAATATTCGATCAGGTCGACGATCCCATTTTCCTGGACTTCGGCCACACCAACGAGCTCGGCAACCGGATCATCGCGGATTTCCTGTTCGACGTGCTGGTTCGCGAAGGGGTCGTTGCCGGCGAGAAGACGGTGAGCACGCCGGCCACGGCAGGCGATCACGAGCGCTGAGTGGCCTTGAAAGCCGGCATTTGCCGGTTGGGCAGATGATGGTAGGACAGGCGCCCGACAAAACCCTGCCCACTGCCGTCCCAAGACCTCGGCAAGGCCCGCCGCCAGCCATGCGAAACGACGAAATTCTGAGCCGGATTACCGAGTTCTGCCGTCAGGCCGACATGGCGGAATCGACCTTCGGCCGCCGCGCGGTCAATGACGGCAAGCTGGTCGCGCGGCTGCGCGAGGGCAAGCGCATCACCATCGATACGCTCGACCGCATCCAGGCCTATATCGCGGCCTCCACGCCCGGCGGGGTCGCGCCGCCGCGCGGCCTGCAGGTGCCGCCCGAGAAGCGCGATCCCCGCGGCAATTTCCGCTTCTTCGAGAACCGGCAGAAATACCTGCTGTTCGTCCATACCTGCAGCGAGAAGCGGGTGGTCGCCGAGCGCATCGGACTCGAGCTCTCCAGCATCCACCCCAGGCCGCCGGCGCTGCGCGTGTTCGACGCCGGTGTCGGCGACGGCACGGTGCTGGCACGGGTGATGCGGCTGATGCACGGCCGCTTCCCCCACATGCCCTTCTACATCGCGGGCAAGGAGCTGAGCCTCGAGGACGTCCGCCTCACCCTGGAAAAAGTGCCGGACCGGCTCTTTGAACATCCAGCAACGGTTTTCGTGCTCACCAACATGTATTACGCCGAGGCGCCGTGGCTGACCCCGCGCTCGCCTGCGGCGGCCGCCGGCATGATCTGGCACGAGGTACCGCTGCAGGGTGCTTCCTCGGGCGATTTCGAGGCGCAAATTGCCGATTTGCGGCCCTTCCTGGATGAGAACTGGCGCGCCGCCGTCTCGCCCCGAACGGGCATGCCGCTCTATGAGCGCCCGGTGGCCCTGGTGCTGTACCGGGAGGACCACCGTTTCCTGCTTGATTCGATCATCCCGCGGGCAGGGCGGGTCGAGGCCAATTTCGACCTCGTCATCGCCTCCCAGCCCTATCGGGCCAAATCGAGCGTAAATTTCCGTGCAAAACGCATCGTTGCCCCACTGGCGCGGGCCTTGCGCGCGGGTGGGAGATTGATCGGGATTCACTCCCATGGACAGGATCCGGGACTGGAGATGATCCAGGCCGTCTGGCCCGGAGAAAATCCTTTCTCTGTCAGCCGCCATGAGCTATTGCGCGCGGTGAAATACGAGCTGGGCTCGGCCGGGCGCGACCTTAATTTTAACGCTTATGCCGATAACCGTTCGATCTTTCGGTATGATATGGAAGCGCTGCCCAACGAGGTCACCGGCGCGATCGGAACCTCGACGGCCTTTGCAGCGTGGAACGCGGCGGTGTATGTCGCCCAGATCGAAGACGACCGGTTGACGGATATGGCTCAAAGCGGTCGCACTCTCGATGCCGCCAGGGACGTGCTGCGGAAACATAACGGGCTGTGGTTTTACGACGAATCCTACGTCATCTCGCGGCGGCGGGACTGACACTCCAGGACATTAGGGAAAGAACCCGCCCGAGTGGGCGGAAACAGGGGTCTGCTTGATGCGCGAGTCTTATCTGTTCACATCAGAGTCGGTGTCCGAGGGCCATCCGGACAAGGTCTCGGATCAAATCTCGGATGCGATCCTCGATGCCTTCATCGAGAAGGACGTCAAGCTTGGGATCGCCGACGACAGCCTCGTCAACACCCGCCTCGGCTGCGAGACGTTGTGCACCACCAACAAGATCGTCATCGCCGGCGAAGGCCGCGGCCAGCTGTTCCGCACCATTCACGGCAAGTCGGTGGTCGACCGCGAGCTGATCACGCAGATCGCGCGCGATGTGGTGAAAGACATCGGCTACGACCAGAACGGCTTCTCCTATCACGGCGCCGACGTCGAGGTGCTCCTGCACGGCCAGTCGCCCGACATCGCGATGGGCGTCGACGCCAAGAAAAAGAAGAGCGGCGAGGAGGAGGGCGCGGGCGACCAGGGCATGATGTTCGGCTACGCCTGCACCGAGAGCGAGGTGTACGAGAAGGGCTCGTACATGCCGGCGCCGATCTATTTCGCGCACAAGATCCTGAAGGTTCTCTCCGAGAAGCGCCGCAATGGCCAGCTCGCCGATCTGCAGCCCGACGCCAAGAGCCAGGTCACGGTGAAGTATGTCGGCGGCAAGCCGGTCGGCGCTACCAAGGTCGTGGTCTCGACCCAGCACAACGAGAAGAGCCGCAACAACAAGAAGTACACGCCCGGCCTGATCAAGGAGATGATTTCGACCGCGGTCGAGTTGGCGCTGCCGAAGGGTTGGATGCCGCAAAAGGGTTCCGACTTCCTGGTCAACCCGACCGGCAATTTCGTGGTCGGCGGCCCCGACGGCGATTGCGGCCTGACCGGGCGCAAGATCATCGTCGACACCTATGGCGGCTACGCCCCGCATGGCGGCGGCGCCTTCTCCGGCAAGGACCCGACCAAGGTCGACCGCTCCGCGGCCTACGCCGCGCGCTATCTCGCCAAGAACGTGGTCGCCGCCGGCCTCGCCGAGCGCTGCACCATCCAGGTTGCGTATGCGATCGGCGTCGCCGACCCGATGTCGCTGCTGGTCGACACCCACGGCACCGGCAAGGTGGATGAGAAGAAGCTCGAGAAGGTGTTGCCGGACCTGTTCCGGCTGACGCCGACCAATATCCGCCGCTCGCTGAAGCTGAACCGGCCGATCTACTACCGCACCGCGGCCTACGGTCATTTCGGCCGCGCCGCCGAGAAAGACGGCGGCTTCTCCTGGGAGCGGACCGATCTCGTCGACCAGTTGAAGCGCGCAATTTGATTTCTTCACCTCTCCCCGCGAAGTGCGGGGAGCGGGAGTAGACAGGAACACATCTCATGACCGCCGCCGCCAAGAAGCCCGCCTTCACCGACTACATCGTCAAGGACATCACGCTCGCCGAATTCGGCCGCAAGGAGATCTCGCTGGCCGAGACCGAGATGCCCGGCCTGATGGCGACGCGCGAGGAATATGGTCCCAAACAACCATTGAAGGGCGCGCGCATCGCGGGCTCGCTGCACATGACGATCCAGACTGCGGTGCTGATCGAGACGCTGGCCGCGCTCGGCGCCGACATCCGCTGGGTCTCCTGCAACATCTATTCGACCCAGGATCACGCGGCGGCCGCGATCGCGGATGCCGGCATCCCCGTGTTCGCCGTGAAGGGCGAGACGCTGAGCGAATACTGGGACTACACCGCAAAGCTGTTCGACTGGCATGGCGGCGGCACGCCGAACATGAT
This sequence comes from uncultured Alphaproteobacteria bacterium, assembly GCA_963732085.1. Taxonomy (GTDB): domain Bacteria; phylum Pseudomonadota; class Alphaproteobacteria; order Rhizobiales; family Xanthobacteraceae; genus Bradyrhizobium. The sequence continues at coordinate 91,996 of CAVSYJ010000012.1, forward strand.
CCTCGATGACGGCGGCGACGCCACCATGCTGGTGCATGCCGGTTATCGCGCCGAGCAGGGCGATGTGGCCTTCCTCGACAAGCCCGGCTCGGAAGAAGAAGAAATCTTCTACGCGCTGATCAAGAAGCTCTTGAAAGAAAAACCGAAGGGCTGGTTTGCCGAGATCGCCAAAAACATCAAGGGCGTTTCGGAGGAGACCACCACGGGCGTGCACCGCCTCTACGAGATGGCCAACAAGGGCACGCTGTTGTTCCCGGCGATCAACGTCAACGACAGCGTCACCAAGTCGAAGTTCGACAACCTCTATGGCTGCCGCGAGTCGCTGGTCGACGGCATCCGCCGCGGCACCGACGTGATGATGTCGGGCAAGGTCGCGATGGTCGCCGGCTTCGGCGACGTCGGCAAGGGCTCGGCAGCGTCGTTGCGCCAGGCCGGCTGCCGCGTCATGGTCTCCGAGATCGATCCGATCTGCGCACTGCAGGCCTCGATGGAAGGCTACGAGGTCACGACCATGGAAGACGCCGCGCCGCGCGCCGACATCTTCGTCACCGCCACCGGCAACAAGGACATCCTCACCATCGAGCACATGCGTGCGATGAAGGACCGCGCCATCGTCTGCAACATCGGCCACTTCGACAACGAGATCCAGGTCGCAAGCCTGCGCAACATGAAGTGGAACAACATCAAGCCGCAGGTCGACGAGATCACCTTCCCGGACGGCAAGCGCATGATCCTGCTCTCCGAAGGGCCGGCTGGTGAACCTCGGCAACGCCATGGGCCATCCGTCATTCGTGATGTCGGCCTCCTTCACCAACCAGACGCTGGCGCAGATCGAGCTCTGGGCCAACAACAACGGCAAGTATGCGAAGAAGGTCTACGTGCTGCCGAAGTCGCTGGACGAGAAGGTGGCGCGGCTGCATCTCGCCAAGATCGGCGTCAAGCTGACGACGCTGAGCAAGGAACAGGCCGACTATATCGGCGTCAAGCCGGAAGGCCCGTACAAGAGCGATCACTACAGGTATTGAGGCCAGGGCGGTGGCCAATGGCATCCTAATGTTCTAGAATGGCTTGCTTCAAAGGAGAGTGGACGTGGCGACAGGTACAGTGAAATGGTTCAACCCGGCAAAGGGTTTCGGATTTATTCAACCAGACAACGGCGGCAAGGATGTGTTTGTGCATATCTCCGCTGTTGAGAGGGCCGGCCTGAGCACCCTCAACGAGGGTGCCAAGGTGAGTTACGAAGAGAAGGAAAACCGGGGCAAAATGTCCGCGGAAAATCTGAGAGTCGGCTAGAGTAATCCTCAGACGGGGCTATTTTTTCGCCTCGTACTCGACGCCACACCTTCCGGATCGTGCTCGGCAAGCCATTGGTTCGCGGCATCCTTGCTGGCGAAAACCGATGGTTTTTGTCGCTATCCACTTGCTGGTGTTGACGTAAATCCGGACGGTATCCCCGCGACGCAATGAGCTGACGCCAGCTCATCGCGGCGAACGGGATCCCTTTTCCCCTCCGGGAACACGCGCGTGCCGCACCAGTCGAGAGCAATCTCGCTCGGGACGGCATTTCCATGCCCGCGCGCTCTTGAAAACCTCCGCCGAACATCCATATACCATCCATACGCCATCCATATAGATGGAAGGGATGAGTTTATGGCCGATAACGTTCGCGATCTGCGATCCAGGATCCCCGACACCGAGAAGATCACGGTCAACCTTGGCCATGTCGACCTCGGCCACGTCGATCTGATGGTGCAGGAAGGGTTCTACTCGAACCGGACCGACTTCATCCGGACGGCAATCCGCAACCAGCTCGAACGTCACTCCGACGTCGTCAAGCAATCCACGGCCCGGAAGAGCCTGGAACTCGGTCTTCGAAATTACAGCCGCGAGGATCTCGAAGCGGTGCGGCGCGCCGGCGAGACCCTGCACATCAACGTTCTGGGCCTCGCGACCATCGCCCAGGACGTCACGCCGGAGCTCGCCCGAGCCACTATTGCCTCGGTCTCGGTGCTGGGGGCCTTGCATGCCACTGCCGCGGTCAAGGCCGCGCTCGCAGACAGAATGAGGTGATGCGATGCTGAATCAGGACCTAATTCGCGAAGCGACCCGTCTCACGCGTGCGGGCCAACTGGTCGAAGCGACCGCGCTCCTTCAGGGCATGATCCGTGGTGAGGGCGCCCCGCGAGCGACCTCCGGCGGCACAGCCCGCACCGCGCTCGCCAGGCTCGAGCCGCCAACCATCGACGCAAAGGCGCTCGACGCGAAGGCCGATGTTGTCGAGAAGAGGGAAGGTCGGCAGCCAACGCAGGCCACGTCCGCGCAAGGACGCAAACGCCCCGGTTCGCTCGACGGCATCAGTGGCCTCTCTGCGCTGGGCAGGCGAGGTCCGATCAGGCCGGCGCCGCCGTCCACTTCGGATGTGGCGCCCGAGGGAACAAGATTCATCGAGGGCGCCTTCAGCAACGCAGCGGGAAGGCGGACCTACAAGCTATTCATCCCAAGCCACTCCCAGGGACAACCGCTTCCCCTGGTGGTCATGCTTCACGGCTGTACCCAATCGCCCGACGATTTCGCAGCGGGCACCCGGATGAACTTCCTGGCGGAAGAGCGGAATTGCTTCGTCGTCTATCCGGAACAGCCGAGCGGAGCCAACCAGGCGAAGTGCTGGAATTGGTTTCGCACGGGCGACCAGCAACGGGGCGGCGGCGAACCCTCATTGATCGCCGGCATTACCCGCCAGATCATGCGTGAGCATGCGATCGATCCGAAGCGCGTCTACGTCGCAGGCTTGTCGGCCGGCGGCGCTGCTGCTGCCATCATGGGTTCGGCGTACGCCGACCTGTACGCGGCTGTTGGCATACATTCCGGCCTGGCCTGTGGCGCAGCGAGCGACCTTCCCTCCGCATTCGTCGCGATGCGGCAGGGGTGCGGGTCCGAACCAATTGCGAAGGCTGCCTCTCCCGTGCCGACCATCGTTTTCCATGGCGATCGAGACACCACGGTGCATCCCGACAACGGCGATCGAATTCTCGAGCAATCCGCCAAAGCGACGAATCCAACATCGAAGGTGCTTCGCGGCAGGGTTCTCCACGGACATGCCTACACCCGCAGCATCCTTACCGATGCGGACGGCCGGACGATCTCCGAGCACTGGAACATCCATGGTGCAGGCCATGCGTGGTCGGGCGGCAGCCCCGCCGGCTCCTACACCGATCCGCGAGGGCCGGACGCGACGAGGGAAATGTTGCGCTTCTTCCTCGAAAATTCGCGCGCTTAGCTCGGGCGCACTTCACTCGGCGGCGCCGAAATCGCCGAAGGTCAATGTCCTGCCGAAGTCGCTGGGCGAGAACCTCCGGGCTGCGGTCAGTTGAGCGTCACTCCGGCGTCTCTGACAACCTTGGCCCATTGCACGACGTCTGCTTGCAGGATTTAGAATTCATCAGGCGATGTAATGAGCGGTTCGGCGCCTTGAGTGGCGAGGAACTCGATCATCTCCCTGGTGCGCAGGATGTTGCCGACATCTTCGTTGATCTTGCGCACGATTGCCATGTCGGTTCCCGCTGGCGCCAGGATGCCCCACCAGGGGTTGACGTCGAAGCCTGGAAAACCCGACTCGGCAATGGTCGGGATATCCGGTGCTATTGCGACACGCCGCGCGCTGCTGACGGCAAGGGCGCGAACATTGCCGCTTCGGATCATTTGCAGGACGGAGGGAACACTGCTGAACGCTGCGTCGACCTGGCCGCTGACGACATCCGTAATGGCCGGAGCCACGCCTCTGTAGGGCACATGCAGGATGTTGATACCGGAATCGGCTTTCAGCATCTCGCCGAGAAGATGATTGACTGACCCGTTGCCGGAGGACGCGTAGGTCAGGGCGCCGGGTCTGGCCTTTGCAAGCGCAATGAACTCCGCAAGATCCCTGGCCGGGAGATTTGGGTGGACGATGAGAATGAAGGGAGTGACTGCGAGTGTTGCGACGGTTTGAAAATCCTTGATGCTGTCAAAGGGCATCTTGGGGTACAGGCTCGGATTGATCGCCTGGGAGCCCGCATAGGTCACGAGCAGGGTGTAGCCGTCAGGTGAGGATTTTGCGACGTTGTCCGTGCCAACCACGCCGCCGGCGCCCGCACGATTTTCGATGATGACCGGCTGTCCCACCGCTCGCTCAACATCTGGCCTATCTTGCGCGCGAAGACGTCGGTCGCTCCTCCCGGGGTCTGAGGCACCACGAGCTTGACCAGCTTGGCTGGAAACTGCTGAGCGGCCGCCGGTGTCACCCACTGCGCCAGGCAGCCGAAAGCCATGATGTATCCAACAAGCCGCATGGCAAAAAACACGTCGTTCTCCCGTCAAGCCTCGCATGTGCGTGAGCGCGCTCCCGTACAAGGCATCTTTGACCTGACGGATCAAGGTGGAAGCGACTGGCCGGCCTCGATATTAATTCAACCGTGCTGCGGGCCATGGCCGTTTTCGACACGACGCGCGGACCTGCTGTGGGCGTGCTTCCGATATTCGGTTGAGAGGGCGATCTTCAACGAGGCTATGTTTGCCGTTACCATCGGCAAAAAGGGGCGCTGGGAATGCTGACGACGCGAGGTTTGACGGCTACCGACATGGATCTCATTTGCCGGCATCGGGAGGAAATGTTCCGGGCCTCCAACGCACCCGGGCGGACCGAAGACGTTCTGCGCACGATGACCTTGCATTTTCGGGAGTGGCTGACGCCGCGATTGGCTGATGGATCGTATTTTGGGTTCATCGTGGAGGAAGACGGCAATCCCGTCGCTGGCATCGGTCTCATGCTGATCGATTGGCCTCCTCACCCGTCTCATCCGAACCAGGATAAGCGTGGATACGTCCTGAATGTGTTTGTGGAACCAGATTATCGCCGGCGAGGCCTGGGAAAATTCCTGATGGATGCGGGTGATGCCGAGTTGACCAGGCGTGGCGTGGTGTTTTCCGTTCTTCACGCGACGCGGATGGGTACGCCCTTGTATGAGCGTCTGGGATGGTCCAGGACCAGTGAAATGTCGAAATCCCTCATTTGATCGGGCGCACACGAGGCGGTCAGGCGTGGATATCCCTTTTCTCCCAGTCGAGGGCCGCCTCGTAAGGATCGAACCGCTCAGGCCTGAGCATAAGGAGGACGTTCGGGCCGCTATCGATTGCGACCCTGCGGCGTGGTCGATCCTGCTCGTCAATCCGATGGGCGCAGGCTTCGAGGAGTATTGGTCGGCCAATTGCGGCGCGCAGACAACGGAGCGTTTGCCCTACGTTATTCGCCGCTTGTCAGACGGCCAACTCGTCGGGGTATCGACCTACTTCACAGCCAGGGCAAAGCACGGTGGTGTGGAGATCGGCGCGACATTCCTGCGTCCTGATGTGCGCGCGAGCTTCGTCAACCCGGAGACAAAGCTGCTGATGCTGGGCCATGCCTTCAATTCGGGTGCGGTTCGCGTTCAATTCACGGTCGATGCGCGCAATGAGCGCAGCCAGGCCGCTGTCGCAAAGTTGGGCGCGGTGAGGGAAGGAATCCTGCGGCGCGACACGCGAACCTGGACCGGACATATCCGGGACACGGTGGTTTTCTCGATACTCGATAGCGAATGGCCAGCCGTCAAGCTCCGGCTGGAGCAACGCCTTGCAACACTGACGGGTTAGTTTCGGGAGGTAGCCCGGTTGCGTCTCGCCAAGATCGGACGCGAAGCTTGGGCTGCGGATCACGTCGCGGCTTTCGTCAAACCCACCCTCATATCTCTCGCAAGATAGACGCATGCGTCATCGGCGAACACGCGGCCGTCCGCAATTCCGAGAACCAGTCTGCCGCGCCTCACCTGACGCATATTGACCTCGTAGCGCACGAGATTGGTTTCCGGCGTGATCGGCCCTTTGAACTCTACTTCGCCGACGCCGATCGCGCGACCTTTGCCTGGCGAGCCCGACCAGCCGAGCCAATAGCCGACCATCTGCCACATGGCGTCCAAACCCAGACTTGCTGGCATCATCGCGTCGTTGGAAAAGTGGCAGCCGAAAAACCAGAGGGTCGGAGTAATGTCCAGCTCACCGACGACGTGACCTTTGCCGTATTCGCCACCGTTCAAACTGATGTCTGTGATGCGGTCCATCATGAGCATGGGAGGGGAGGGCAACTGCGCATTGCCCGGGCCAAAATAGTTCCCTTCGCCTGACCTCAACAGATCGGCCTTCGTGTAGAACGATTGCGGAGCGTGAAAGTCGTGCGGGTGGGGCAAAACAACAGACCCTGGATTTGAGCAGACGGCAACCGCGCCTGTAGCATTGTATCGGCCGGCCGCCTGCGATTTCAAGAGGCCCAATTCACTTGCGCGCCGCGGCAACGCCGAGCCGTGTCTATACGGGTTTTTCCGTTGTTGCTTTTGGGTTCCCCGCCGCCTAATCAGGCCCGGGCGCTGCAGGAGGCCGCAATGGCAGAACATTTCGACGTGGTGATCATCGGCGCCGGCCTGTCCGGCATCGCCGCCGGCTATCATCTGCAGACCAAATGTCCGTCGAAGAGTTTCGTCATTCTCGAAGGCCGCGACGCCATCGGCGGCACCTGGGATCTGTTTCGCTATCCCGGCATCCGCTCCGACTCGGACATGTACACGCTCGGCTATTCCTTCAAGCCGTGGACCGAGCCGAAGGCGATCGCCGACGGCCCGCGCATTCTCAATTACGTTCGCGAGACCGCGACCGAGAACGGCATCGACAGGAAGATTCGCTACCATCATCGCGTCAAGCGCGCGTCATGGTCGACGCCGGACGGGCGATGGACGGTCGAGGCCGAGCGCATCGCGGGCGAGGGTGCGACCGAGACCGTCACCTTCACCTGCAATTTCCTGTTCTCCTGCGCCGGCTACTATCGCTACGAGGAAGGCTATACGCCGGAGTTCAAGGGCGCTGCCGATTTCGCCGGCGAGATCATTCATCCGCAGAAATGGCCCGAAGACCTCGACTATGCCGGCAAGCGCGTGGTCGTGATCGGCTCGGGCGCCACCGCGGTGACGCTGGTGCCGGAGATGGCGAAGACCGCCGATCACGTCACCATGCTGCAGCGCTCGCCGACCTATGTGGTGTCGCGCCCGGCGCAGGATCCGCTCGCCACCAGATTGCGGCGACAGTTTTCGGCCAAGACCGCCTATCACATGATCCGCTGGCGCAACGTGCTGCTGGGGATGTATTTCTTCCAGCTCTCCAGGCGCAAGCCTGACCGCGTGAAGAAGCTGATCCTCGGCGGCGTGCGCATGGCGCTCGGCCCCGACTACGACGTCGATACGCATTTCACGCCGCGCTACAATCCCTGGGACCAGCGGCTCTGCCTCGTGCCCGACGGCGACCTCTTCAATTCGATCCGGGAGAAGCGCGCCTCCGTCGTCACCAGCGAGATCGATACGTTCACGACAAGACGGCATCCGCCTGAAGGACGGCAGCGAGCTTCCGGCCGACATCATCGTCACCGCGACCGGTCTCGTGCTGCAGGTGCTCGGCGGCGTCGAGGTCAGCGTCGACGGCCGCACGATCGATTTTGCGAAGACGCTGAACTACAAGGGCATGATGTATTCCGACGTGCCGAACCTGGCGTCGGCGTTCGGCTACACCAACGCATCGTGGACGCTGAAATGCGATCTCACCTGCGAATATGTCTGCCGGCTGCTCAACTACATGGATCGCCACAACTACCGGCAGGCCATGCCGAAGAACAGCGATCCGACCATCGAGGCGCTGCCCTCGCTCGATTTCTCATCCGGCTATGTGCAGCGCTCGGTCGCGAAGATGCCCAAGCAAGGCTCGCGGCGGCCGTGGCGGCTCTACCAGAACTACGCGCTCGACATCGTCTCGCTGCGCTGGGGCAAGGTCGACGACGGCGTGATGCAGTATTCGTGAGTGGTCCGCGTCACGCGATGATTGGCTCGTCTTCCTCGGCCGGCGTCACGTACCACAAGCAGAAACAGCAGCAAGAGCCCGTTCGACAACAGCGCTCGCCGACAGCGGCACGTTGACCAGCACCTGCATCGCCACGCCCGCCGAGGTCGCGACGAGCCGCTTCGGCAAATGCGCGGAGACGCTGTTGCCGATCGACAGGATGAGACCGCAGGCGAGCGCCGAGAGCGGCGCAAAAATCGGCCCGACCGAGGCGATGCCTTCGGTTGCAAACAGGGAGCCGTTGAGATTGCCCATGTGATAGTGCTGCTCCATCTCGGCGCCGAGCTGGAACTGGTAGGGGCAGCCGGTGAAGCTTCTGACGATGCCGATCTGGCAGAAATGCGTCAGGTCGTGATGAGCGAAGAAATGGAAATAGCGCTCCAGCGCCCATCGCGGGAAAGGCCAGCATGCGGTAGTTCACGCCGCCATAAGACCAGCGCGTAGATCTGTTGGGCAGGCCGACGATACGTCAGCAGCGACGACGATGAGCCCGGCCAGCATCGGCAGCAGCAGCGAGAGAACCGTGGCGCGCCGCGCCTCGAACAGGCTGAACAGGATGAACAGGAACGGCAGCCAGACGCCGGCGAATGCCACGGTCTTGTTGAGCAGCACCGGATAGAACGCGGCGATCAGCGACGATGGTCAGCGCCGCCAGTCCATAGCGGCGATGCGTGGCGAACCAGGCGAAGGTGAACGGCAGCAGCGCGCCGACCAGCCAGCCGTCGATGTAGCTGAGCACCGTCGGGCGCGACAGCGTGCCGCGCAGCCGGTCGGCCTCCGCCGTCGAGACCAGGGCAAATCCGTAAAGCGCGTTCCATGCCAGCACGACGAGAGTGAGGGCCAGCAGGCCAGCAACAGGCGGTTCATCATGCGCGGCGAGAGGGTGAAGCGCGGCCGGAGCGGCGTCGACCTGAAACAGCAGCGGCAGCAGCACCAGCAGCAACGAGGCGGCAGCCGACCATCTCGCCTCGCGCGCGGTCATAGCCGCCCCCGGTGAAATAGCTGAGCCACAGGAAGCTGGCGATCAGGCAATAGAAATTGAAGCCGACGATGTATCCGAAGCTGAAACGCGCCCGCATGAACAGCGGGATGAAGAGGCGAGCCGCGAGCCGTGGCGGCCGACCGCCGGCCAGAACTATGGGATGGCTGGGAGTGCTGTTGTGCAGGACTGTCGGTCAGCGAGACGCAGTCAGGATCAGGAAAGCGCCGAACAGCAGCGCCAGGATTGCGTCGCGCCTGGTGCTGAGGGGCTGGAAGGAACTCATCGGTATCATTCCGTGGCCTGGGTGGCCTTGGCGAGCTATAGCAAAGCTTCAGGCCGGTTGAACCTGCGCGCCTCCAAGAACGAAAAGGCCCCGAACCGAATTCGAGGCCTCCTCGTTCGATCCGGCCGGTCGGATTTAGGCCTCGGGCTTGCCGATGTTGACTTTCAGCGTGCCGACACCGTCGACGCCGCATTCGATCTTGTCGCCAGGCTGCAGCTGCGACACGCCGGCCGGCGTGCCCGTCATGATGATGTCGCCGGCGGCGAGCTTCACCTGCTGCGAGAGCTGCCAGATGATTTCGGGTACGTTCCAGATCAGCTCGGTGAGATCGCCCTTCTGCGTTTCCTTGCCGTTCACGGTCAGCCAGATCTTGCCCTTCGTCGGGTGACCGATCTTTGAGGCCGGCTGCATCGGCGAGCAGGGCGCGGAATGATCGAACGACTTGCCGATCTCCCACGGCCGCTCCTTCTTGCGTGAGGCGATCTGCAGGTCGCGCCGCGTCAGGTCGATGCCGACGGCGTAACCGTAGACGTGGTCCAGCGCCTTCTCGGCCGGGATGTTCAGCCCGCCGCTCTTCATCGCAACGATCAGCTCGACTTCGTGATGCAAATCCTTGGTCAGCGGCGGATAGGGGATGGTGGCGCCGTCGGGCACCAGCATGTCGGCATGCTTGGCGAAGAAGAACGGCGGAGCGCGCTCGTCATTGCCCATCTCGCGGATATGCTCGAGATAGTTTCGGCCGACGCACCAGATGCGGCGCACGGGGAAGGATTTGGAATCGCCGGCAACCGGGATTGCGGCTTGCTGGGGAGCGGGAATGACGAAGGCGGAGGCGTTCATGAAAACTCTCAGGGCAGCAGGGGTTGGGAGTGAGAAAATCGGGTGGTATTTACGCTGTTGCGCCGACCGGGGCTAGTGCCTCCAGCCGGCAGAAAGAGCTGATATGCTGGGATTCGCGGCGTCAGCCTTTGCGATTGCATCATCCGAGAGAGTGCCATGACAAAGCGGATTTTGACCGGAGCGGCCATCGTCGCGGTCAGTGTGGTCATTGGCGTGGCCGCGGTTTTCGCGCTCACGCCGGCCGACATCGAGCGCGGCCAGAACAAGGTCGTTCCGGTTCCGCTCAACATCACGCCGGCAGCGCGCGCCTTGCAGGCGACATTGGATGTCGCCGACATGCATGCCGACAGCCTGTTGTGGCAGCGCGATCTGCTCACGCGATCGGACCGCGGGCATGTCGATCTGCCCCGCCTGATCGAGGGCCACTACGCGCTGCAGGTTTTTTCGTCGGTGACGAAATCGCCGCAGGGGCAGAACTACAACGCCAACAGTGCCGACACCGACACCATCACCGGCCTGGTCAGGTTACAGCAGCAGCCGGAGGCGACCTGGACGTCGCTGCTGCAGCGTTCGCTGTTTCATGCGGAGAAATTGCGTGGGTTTGCCGAGGGCTCGCAGGGGCAGCTCCGTGTGATCAGGACGCCGTCCGACATCGCCGGCCTGCTCGCCGACCGGCGCAAGGGAGAGACCGTGGTCGGCGGCATGTTGTCGATCGAGGGCCTGCACAACCTCGAAGGCAGGATCGAAAATCTCGACGTGCTCTATGCCGCGGGGTTTCGCATGGCGGGACTTGACGCATTTCTTCGACAACGAGGTGGCGGGTTCGATGCACGGTATCGCCAAGGGTGGTCTGACCGACCTCGGCCGGCAGGCCGTGCAGCGGATGGAGGCGCTCGGGATGATCGTCGATCTCGCGCATGCGAGTCATGCGGCGGTTGCCGAGGTGCTGGCGATGGCCAAGCGCCCGGTCGTCTCCAGCCATGGCGGCGTGCAGGCAACCTGCAAGGTCAATCGCAACCTCACGGACGACGAGATCAGGGGCATCGCAAAGACCGGAGGCGTCGTCGGGATCGGTTACTGGGACGGGGCGATCTGCTCGACCAGGCCGGAGGCCGCGGCGAAGGCGATCGCCTATGTGCGCGATCTCGTCGGCATCGATCATGTCGGGCTCGGCTCGGACTTCGACGGCTCGACCACGACCGGTTTTGACGCGAGCCAGATCGTCGCCATTACCCAGGCGCTGCTCGACGCCGGCTTTTCCGAGGACGACATTCGCAAGGTGATGGGGGACAATGTCTTGCGCGTGATCCGCGCGGGGCTTGCGCCGTTGTAGGAGACCGTTGGTCTACGACGTCGCCGCCAGCGCGGGAGCGCCCGTCTCGCGCTGCTGGAGACGGAAGAACGAGGCGTAGCGGCCGCCGCGGCGCAGCAAATCCTCGTGGCGCCCGCGCTCGACGATCTCGCCGGCTTCCACCACCAGGATGGTGTCGGCATGCATGATGGTGTGCAGGCGATGCGCGATCACGATGGTGGTGCGGTTCTGGCAGAGATGCTCGATTGCCTCCTGCACCTGCTTTTCGAACTCGGAGTCGAGCGCGGCGGTGGCCTCATCGAGCAGGATGAGCGGCGCATTCCTGATCAGCGCGCGGGCCACCGCGATGCGCTGGCGCTGGCCGCCGGACAGTTGCGTGCCGAGCTCGCCGACCGGCGTGTCATAGCCGAGCGGGAAGCTCATGATGAAATCATGGGCGCAGGCGGCCTTCGCGGCGTCGACGATCTCGGCCTCGGTCGCGCCTATCTTGCCGAAGGCGATATTGGCGCGGATGGTGTCGCGGAACAGGTAGACGTCCTGGCCGACATAGGCGGACTGTTCGCGCAGCGAACGCCGCGACACCTGCGAAATCGACTGGCCGTCGATCAGGATGTCGCCTTGCCTGACCTCGTAGAAGCGCAACAGCAGCGCCAGCACGGTCGACTTGCCGCCGCCGGAGGGACCGACCAGCGCCGTCACCTTGCCGGGCTCGGCGACGAAGCTCATGCGGTTCAAGACCGGCTCGCCCGGACGATAGGCGAAGCTGACGTCGCGCAGTTCGACCTGCGAGTTCGTCAGCTTCAACGACGGCTTGTCGTCGTCGGAAATCTCGGTCGCCGGACTGTCGACGACCTCGAGCAGCATGCGCGCGCCGACCAGCTGGCTGTTGAGATCGATGTTGAGCCGCGCCAGCCGCTTGGCCGGCTCATAGGCCATCAGGAACGCGGTCAGGAACGAGAAGAACTGGCCGGGCGTCGCATTCAGCGCCACCACGCCGTAGCCGCCATACATCAGGCCGCCGGCGACCGCGAGCCCGCCGAGCGTCTCCATCAGCGGGCTGGCGCGGTTCGACACCCGCGCCATCTTGTTGGCGTTGCGCTCGACCGCCTCGATATTCTCGTTGATGCGCTCGCGCATGGTCTCTTCCAGCGTGAACGCCTTCACCGTGCGGATGCCCTGCAGCAACTCCTGCATGGTTTCGAGAATGCTCGCGGTGCCCGTGAACTGGTTATAGGCGAGCCCCTTGATGCGCTTCACCAGCTTGCGCAGCACCAGCATGGCCGGCGGCGCGATCAGGAAGCCGAGCATCGCCATATAGGCGTCCTGGACCAGCATCACCACGATGAGACCGATCAGCAGCAGCAGGTCGCGCCCGAGCGCGTTGATCAGCAGGTTGAGCACCTGGGTGACGGAATTGGCGCCGGCGGTGAGCCGCGCCAGGAATTCCGACGAGTGCCGCTCGGAGAAGAAGCCGATGCTCTCGCTCATCAGCTTGGCGAACAGCTTGCGCTGGTTGTTGGCGAGGATCGCGTTGCTGATCTTCGACAGCGTCACGGTCTGGTGATAGATCGCGATGCCGCGGACCAGGAACAGCAGGAAGATGATGCTGGAATAGACCGCGATGCCCGGGATATTCTTCTCGATATAGGCCTTGTTGATCGCATCGCCCAACAGATAGGCCGACAGCGAGGTCGCACCGGCTGCGACAGCCATGAGCGCAAAGGCGGAGAGATAGCGCCGCCAGTAGACGGCGCCCTGTTCGGTCGCCAGGCGGCGAATCAGGATCGCCGCGCCATAGGGGTCGTCGGTGATTTTGCGCGGAAACTCGGCCATCCCAAATCCTTCGGCGCCGGGCGGGATTCACCCGTGCACCTCAGGCTCCTTGCCCGCTATGAGGGAGGTTTTCAAGCCCATTTAAGGGCTTGCGGAGATGCGAGGCTAGGCAGAGGCGGCGTGCTTCAGATCGCCGTGACGCTCGCGGAACAGCTGCTCTTCCCAGGCGAGCGCGTGCCGCGCGATCGTTTCGAGATCGTCATATTGCGGCGTCCAGTTCAACGTTGCGCGCATCCGGCTGGTGTCGGCGACCATGGTCATGATGTCGCCGGGCCGCCGCGGCGCGTACTGGACCGCGAAATTGCGCCCGGAGACGCGGCGCACCGCTTCGATGGTCTCGAGCACGGAATAACCGCGGCCATAGCCGCAGTTCAACGTCACCGACGGCCCGCCATCGCGCAGATAGGACAGCGCCGCGCGGTGCGCCTGCGCGAGGTCGCTGACGTGGATGAAGTCCCGGATGCAGCTGCCGTCCGGCGTCGGATAGTCGGTGCCGAACACGTCGACCTTGGCGCGCTGGCCGGTCGCGGCCTCCATCGCGATCTTCAAGAGATGCGTCGCACCGATGGTGGCAAGCCCGATGCGCGCTTGCGGATCGGCGCCGGCGACATTGAAATAGCGCAGCACGGCGTAGCGCATGTCGTGGGCGGCGGCGACGTCGTGCAGCATGATCTCGGTCATCAGCTTCGACGAACCGTAGGGCGACAGCGGCCGCGTCGGCGCGTGCTCGGGCACCGGCATCTGGTCCGGATTGCCATAGACCGCGGCTGTCGAGGAGAAGATGAAGCGGCTGATGCCGCATTTGACGGCAGCGTTGAGCAGGCTGCGCGTGGTCATGGTGTTGTTGCGGTAATAGCCGAGCGGATCGCGCATCGAATCCGGCACGACCACCGAGCCCGCGAAATGGATGATACTCTCGACGCGATGCTGCGCGATCACGCCCTCGATCAGGCTCTCGTCGCCGGCATCGCCGACAATCAGCGGCAGACCTTCGGGCAGCATGTTGGCAAAGCCGCTCGAGAGATTGTCGACCACGACGACGCTTTCGCCGGCTTCCGCCAGCGCCAGAACCATGTGGCTTCCGATATAACCGGCTCCGCCGGTGACAAGCACAGTCATGTCTTCACCCGTCCTCGATAACGCGCGATGCTATCGGCGGTGCGGTGAAGAGGGGGTTTCGGCAGGGCTGAACTGGCCACTATGCTTAATGTTGCGTATACGACTTCGCCTGGGATCGGAGCCTTCGTGCCTGACAAAGCTGATATCGCTGGAAATCTGCAGGTGATCGTGCCGAACCTGCACTGGCGCTACACCGGCGTCACCGCGACCAGCCGCATGGTCTCGCCGCGGCTGGCGAAGCTGTTTTGCGCGGCCTGGCTCGGGAGCGACGCGCCCGAGGGCATCGCGCGGATGGGGTTCGGCGATCTCTTGCGGCTGTGGCGCCGCGCCGCGCCGCTGGTCTGGCACGCACGCCGCAACAACGAGATGATCGCGGGCCTGCTGCTGCGCGCGCTCGGCTGGCCGTTGAAGCTCGTCTTCACCTCCGCTGCCCAACGGCATCACACCGCGCTGACGCGCTGGCTGATCCGTCAGATGGATGCGATCATCGCGACCTCGTCGATCTCGGCGTCATATCTGAAGCGCGACTCGACGGTGGTGATGCATGGCGTTGACACCGAGGTCTATGCGCCGCCGGCCGATCGCGCGACCGCCTTCGCGGAAAGCGGATTGCCGGGACGCTATGCCATCGGCTGCTTCGGCCGCGTGCGCGCGCAGAAGGGTAGCGACGTCTTTGTCGAGGCGATGCTGAGGTTGCTGCCGCGTTATCCCGATTTTACCGCGGTCATGGTCGGCGCGATCACGCCGGACCAGATGATGTTTGCAAGCGATCTGAAGAAGCGGATCGAGGCCGCCGGGCTCGCCTCGCGCATCGTCATCACGGGCGAACTGCCGATCGAAGACGTGCAGCGCTGGTACAGGCGGCTGACCATCTACGCCTTCACCTCGCGCAACGAGGGTTTTGGCCTGACCCTGATCGAGGCGATGGCTGTCGGCGCCGCATTGGTCGCATCGCGCGCCGGCGCGGCCGAACTCGTGGTCGAGGACGGCGTCACCGGCGTGCTGACGCCGCCGGGCGATGCCGATGCGCTGGTTGCCGCGCTGGAGCCGTTGATGCGCGATCCTGCCTCGGCTGTCGCGATGGGCGCGCGCGGCCGCGCGCGGGTCGTCGACAAATTCAGCCTGGAAGCGGAAGCCGGCCGGATTGCCGAGGTGTATCGCAGCCTTCTGCCGGGCGCATGAACCGGAAAAGTGCGCAGCGGTTTTCCGAAAGGATCATGCGCAAACAACTAGTGGATGATGAAGTGGCTGGCGTGCAAGTCGGCGATCTGAACGTCCGTCAGGGTGATGCTGTCGTGGTTGCCGAGGTTGATCAATGTGTCGTGGCCGCCATTCACGGACTCGAACAATGTTTGCGGCTGACCGGTCTGTGCTTCGTTCAAAAGCGTTGCCAGCTGACTGTTGCTCGTCACCGATGCAAATCCGTCGAGTTCGATCGTATGGGAACTTGCGGCATTGACGATGGTGTCGGAACCGAGGCCCGGGTGGAAGACGAAGCCGTCGTTGCCCGGACCGCCGATCGTGACCGAGACCGTCTGGGTGGTCGCGCTGCTGGTGCCATCGGCGTGATGGTCGGCAACGGTGACGGCGTAGGATTGGGTGACGTTTCCAGCGGTCGGGCCGGAGTCGAAATTGAAATGCCAGCCGACCGTATCCTGACCGTTGGCGGCATTTGCAAGGTCGGCGATAAAGCTTCCGAGGTAGCCGGCGCCGCCGTTTTGCGCCGTGACGCTGACGGAAGGCGTGCCCGTCGCGTCGGGATCGCTGAAGGACAGCGTGCCGCTGGCGGCAGGCTGGTTGTCCACGGGATCGATGACGGTCGTGCCGCCGTTGCCGTCGTTGGATAGCGTGAATGTCGAGTTGGTATAGTCGCCGACAAGCGCGATGTGCGCTGTGTCGAAATGGGCATCGCTGACCGTGAGAGTGCCTCCGGACGAGGTGCCGACATAGGAAGCAGACGTTCCCGGCCCGAATTGGACATCCTTGAGATCGATTTGATCCGAGCTGGATAGATTGCCGTTGCCGGTGAAATCCAACAGCTGCCCGCTGAACAGCGAAGAGTGGTCAAGTATCAGTGTGCCTGTCGAGCCGTTGAATTTTACCGATCCGGTATCTGCGCCGGCTACAGTTCGAGCGTCCCAGCCCGCCTCGACCACCTGGCCGATCACGCCGTCGCCGTTCAGATCCTGGTGGAAGCTCGTTTCGTAGGTTTCCAGCGCCGCGCTGCTCCCGGACAGGCTGCCGCTCGGGTCGTAGTCAACGTTACCGCTGCTGTCGGTGATCCACACCGTATATTGACCGGTGGCCGCGTTCTTCAAAGCGATCTCATACCCGGTTGAGGTCTGCTCCGCGCCGATCGGTGTCCAGGCATACTCACCCACGGTCAGAGGTGCGCCGCCATACATCACCTCGGGGCCAGTCCCGTTGCTGATGCTGTCGAGGAAATAATTGTTACCAGCCTCGACCAGGCTGGTCGACGCCGAACGACTCGATCACCGTGCTGATGGTGGCGGGAATGCCGATCACGCCGTCGCTGTTCAGATCCTGATGGAAGCTCGTCTCGTAGGATTCCAGCGCCGCGCTGCTCCCGGACAGGCTGCCGCTCGGATCGTAGTCGACGTTACCGCTGCTGTCGGTGATCCACACCGTATATTGACCGGTGGCCGCGGACTTCAAGGCTATCTCATACCCGGTTGAGGTCTGCTCCGCGCCGATCGGTGTCCAGGCATACTCACCCGCCGTCAGAGGCGCGCCGCCATACTTCAGCTCGGGACCAGTCCCCGTGCTGTTGCTGTCGAGGAAATAATCATTGCCGACCTGAACCAGGCTGGTCGAGCCGAACGACTCGATCACCGTGCTGGCGGCAGCGGGAATGCCGATCACGCCGTCGCCGTTCAGATCCTGATGGAAGCTCGTCTCGTAGCGCTTCCAGCGCGCGCTGTTCCCGGACACGGTGCCGATCGGATCGGTAGTAACGTTACCGCTGCTGTCGGTGATCCACACCGTATATTGACCGGTGGCCGCGTTCTTCAAAGCGACTCATACCCGGTTGAGGTCTGCTCCGCGCCGATCGGTGTCCAGGCATACTCGCCCCGGTCAGAGGTGCGCCGCCATACATCAGCTCGGGGCCAGTCCCGCTGCTGATGCTGTCGAGGAAATAGTCGTTGCCGACCTCGGACCAGGCTGGTCGGAGCCGAACGACTCGATCGGTCGTGGTGGGAAGCGGGTGCCGACGAAGCCATGCTGGTTGCCCATGCTGTCGTCGTAAGATCCAAAGATCTGACCGTTCGCGTTGATGCCGTGAATCTCGGTGAATGTTGATCCGGGAACATCGACCGTCGTAATGACGCCGTTGTCGTCGATGAACCCATGAACCTTGCTGTCGGCGCCGAGATAGTCGCCGACGATTTCGCCGGCCGCGTTGATAGCGTTAACGATTGCGTTCGTGCCGCCCGGGATACTGATCGTCGTAAAGACGCCGTTGTTGTCGACAAACCCAAACTCGTTGTTGGCGTTATCCTGATAGTTTCCGGCGATCACGCCGCCATCGCTGATGCCGACCACACTGGTTGAGTAAGCTCCGGGCACATCGATTGACGTGAAGCTGCCATTGCTGTCGACGAATCCATGGTTGATCCACCCCGCGTTGGTATTGCCTCCGAATTCATAGTTTCCGACGATCGTGCCGGCTGAATTGATGTCGGCAAGAGTGGTGATATTGGCCCCGGGAAAGGAGACCAGCGTAACGACGCCGTTGTTGTTGAGGAATCCCTGCCACCCGGGCTGGAAGTCGTTGTTGATCACGTAGTCGGCATAGTCGCCGTAAACCACGCCGGCGTTGGTAATGCCGGCCACGTCGGTGCTGATATCGAGTGGAACGGTGGGGGGAGCAGCCTCTCCAATGCCGCTGTCGAAGGTCGTAAAGACGCCGCCATCGTCCACGAAGCCATATTGATGGTTGAGATAGGTATAGTCTCCGAAGATGACCCCGCTCGCGGTCATGCCAACGCTGGTGTTGGTTGAGCCGGGGGGATCCAAAGGGATGCCATTGCCGTTAACCAGCGCGATGAAGCCGTGGAAGGTCCCGTCGCCATCGCCGTCAACATTGCCATAATACCCGACAGCATCGCCGGAGGCGTCGACACCTGACACACCGATATAGGTGTAGGTGCCGGCTGCTGCGGGAACATCGATTGTCTTGAAGCTGAAGTTTGACATGCCGGCGTGACCTTTTTAGCTGTCATTTGTCATGCCGGTTGGTGGCCGCCGAATTCGCTATGGTTCGCCGGGGCTTGGCGATCAAGGCATTAAATTTCTGAAAGATATCGGCTCGGCGAGCGAGGCGCGAAGCGGCGCTAGGCTCGAGAAGAGCCCGCTTGCGCGAGGATATCAGCCACGAAGGCGTCGAGATCGCCGCCCGCGAACAGGAAGCCGGGCAGGCCCGCGGCCGTCGCCGCCTCGATATCGGTCGGCCGATCGCCGATCACGAAACTGCCGGCGCGGCGCACCGGCCAGTGCTGCATCAGGTCGAGGATCATGCCGGGCGCGGGCTTGCGCCAGTGATGATCCCGAGATAGCCCGCGACCGTGCCGTCGGGGTGATGCGGGCAGTAGCGGATGTCGTCGATGCGCGCGCCCTGTGTCAAAAGCTCCGCGCACATCCAGTCGTGCAGGACATTGAGTTCGGCTTCGGTGAAGAAGCCGCGCGCCACGCCGGACTGGTTGGTGAAGAAGAACACGAGATAGCCGGCATCGTTGAGCCGGCGGATCGCTTTTGCAGCGTTCGGGCATCCAGCGGATGCGATCGCGCGTTCCCATGTAGCCGTCGTCATGATTGACGACGCCGTCGCGGTCGAGGAACGCCGCGGGCCGATCGAGGGTCGCGCCGGTCATTTCTGCATCAAGGCCTGCTCGACCTCGTCGCAGATGCCATGCGCGACCGCGAGATGGATCTGCTGGATCACAGGCGTGTCGTCGCTGGGCGCGACCAGCAGATGATCGCAGGCCACGCCCATCGCCGCGCCCTTGGCGCCGGTGAAGCCGATGGTGATCAGGCCGTGCTCACGCGCGACGCGAAGCGCGGCGAGGATGTTCGGCGAACGGCCGGAGGTCGACAGCGCCAGCAGGATGTCGCCGCGACGGCCGAGGCCTTCGACCTGGCGGGCGAAGACCTGCTCGAAGCCATAGTCGTTGGCGATCGCCGTCAGCGCCGAGGTGTCGGTCGTCAGCGCGATCGCGGCATAAGCCGGCCGCTCCTTCTTGTAGCGGCCGACGATTTCGGCCGCGATATGCTGGGCATCGCCTGCGCTGCCGCCATTGCCGACGAGCAGCAGCTTGTGGCCGGAGCGCAGGCCGTGAGACGATCACCTCTGCGATTTTTCGCGCAGCCGACAGCATCGCGGCATCCTGCGCCGCGCGTTCGAACGCCGCGAGCGAAGTCTTGAGATGGGCTGCGATCAGGTCTTTGCTCAGATCTTGGCTCAAGCGGCACCGAGTCCGTTGCGATCGTCGGCCTTGGTAGCGATGGCGTTGCGGGCGCGCAAGCACCGCAAATCGTTAATGCGACGCTTGCGCGGCTTCGCGTCAGCACGCGCTGCGCGATGGCGACCACCTCGGTGGCGGAAATGTCGCGCATGCAGCGATGGTCGTTCATGGTGCAGATCGTGCGCTGGCAGGGCTGGCAGGCGAGCTGCGTCGTGGTCTGCACGGTGGCGGCAAGGCCGTTCAGCGGCGCCCAGAGATAGGGGCTGGTGGGACCGAAAATGCCCATGGTCGGCGTGCCCAGTCGCTGCCGCGATATGCATCAGCCCGGAATCGTTGGAGATCGCGACGCTGGCCGCGGCCATCGCCAGAATGCCGTTGCGCAGATCGGTGCCGGTGAGGTCGCGCACCTCGGGCCCGCCGGCCGCGACGATCTCCTGCGCCATCGCCTTTTCGCCGGGGCCGCCGACCACCCAGACGTCCAGGCCCTGTTCGGCCAGCAGCCGCGCGGCCTCGCCATAATAGGTCCAGCGCTTGGAGGCGCCGACCGAGCCCGGCGCCAGCGCCACCGCCTTGCCGGTGCCGAGCCCGTTGGCCTGCCGCCAGCGGCCCGACCTCGTCAGCGGGAACCCGGAGTTGCGGCACCGGCCATTCCGGCGGCAGCGGCGCGCCGTCGGGGAGGGCCAGCGCGGCATTCTTGTCGATGAAGCGGGGCAGGGCCTTCTCGCCCCAGCGCAATTTGTTAACGAGCCCGAACCGGGCCTCGCCGACAAAGCCGATCCGCTCGGGGATGCCGGCCAGGGCCGGCGCGATGGCCGATTTCCAGGTCCGGGGCAGGATCAGCGCGGTCCGGTAGCCCCGCGACCTCAGGAGGGACGCCAGGCCCCACTGCCTGGCGACCGCCAGCCGGCTCCGCGGCAGGTCCCAGACGATGCCGGAACGCACGCCGGGCATGTAGTCGACCAGCGGCGCGCACAGGGACGTGGTCAGGAGGTCGACCGGCCGGTTCGGCCAGCGCTCTTTCAGCACGCGCACCACCGTGTGGCCGCGCACGAAGTCGCCGATCCACATATAGGGGACGATCAGGATCGGACTGGTGTCGTCCGCATCCTCGATCAGCCCCTTATGTTGTGAATTAATGTTCATTATTTAACTGCTCGAGCGGCTGCTTCCGTCGGTAATGGCCTTCACCACGGCGCGCAACCCAAGTTGCCTCAGGGGCCGGGCTGGGGCAAAGCTGATCCCAATCTAGCAAGGCAGGATGTGGAATGTTGCTGGTGACCGGCGGCGCCGGTTTTATCGGATCGAATGTCGTGGCCGCGTTGAACGACGCGCGGCCGCGCCGATGTCGTCGGTCTGCGATCAGCTTGGTGACGCCGGCAAATGGCGCAACCTCGCCAAGCGCCGGCTGGCCGATATCGTGCCGCCGGCCGAGTTGCCCGCCTGGCTCTCCGGCCGCAAGCTCGAGGCTGTGGTCCATCTCGGCGCGATCTCGGACACGACAGCGACCGACGGCGATCTCGTGATCGAGACCAATTTCCGCTTCTCGCTCCGGCTGCTCGACTGGTGCACGGCGACGGCGACGCCCTTCATCTATGCCTCGTCGGCCGCGACCTATGGTGACGGCGCGCAGGGATTTTCCGACGATGCGTCGCTGCCGGCGCTGCAAGCGCTGCGGCCGATGAATCTCTACGGCTGGAGCAAGCATCTGTTCGACATGGCCGTTGCCGAGCGCGCAGGCGAAGGCCGAGAAGCTGCCGCCGCAATGGGCGGGCTTGAAATTCTTCAACGTGTTCGGCCCGAACGAATATCACAAGGGCACGATGATGAGCGTGCTGGCGCGGCGCTTCGACGACGTGAAGCCGGCCGCGTGGTGCAGCTGTTCAAGTCGCATCGCGACGGCGATTGCCGACGGCGACCAGCGGCGCGACTTCATCTATGTCGATGACGTCGTGCGCGTGGTGATGTGGCTGCTCGCGACGCCGAAAGTGTCGCGGCCTGTTCAATGTCGGAACCGGCAAGGCGCGCAGTTTCAGGGATATGATGCTGGCGGCCTATGCCGCGCTCGGCACGCAGGCCGAACATCGAGTACATCGACATGCCCGAATCGATCCGCGGCAGCTATCAGTACTTTACGGAGGCCAAGGTCGATCGGCTGCATGGCGCAGGCTACAATGGCGGCTTCACCGCGCTGGAAGATGCGGTCGGGCTTTACGTGAAGGGCTTTCTCGACGCCGCCGATCGCTTCCGCTGAGAGACGACGAATGTTCGATTTTGACGCCCTTGCGGATGCCTTTTCACGCCAGACCGTGCTCTGCGTCGGCGATCTCATGCTGGACGAGTTCATCTATGGCGAGGTGTCGCGGATTTCGCCGGAAGCGCCGGCCCCGGTCATCGCGGTCCGGCGCAGCGAAACCAATATCGGCGGCGCCGGCAATGTCGCGCGCAATATCGCCTCGCTCGGCGCGCGCTGCATCTTCGTCGGCTTGATCGGCGAGGACGAGGTGGGCGTGAAGCTGGCGGTCACGCTGGCGCAGGAGCCCGGGATCGAGAGCATGCTGGTGCACGATCCCGCGCGGCCGACCACGCGCAAGGTGCGCTTCGTCTCGGAGCATTTCTCCACCCACATGCTGCGCGCCGATTGGGAGCTGGCCGCGCCTGCGTCGGGCGAGATCGAGCAGAAGCTGATCGACACCATCCTGCCGCAGCTTGCGCGCGCCGATATCGTGCTGTTGTCCGACTATGCCAAGGGTGTGCTGACGGCGCGCGTCATCCGCAACGTCATCGATGCCGCCCGCAAGGCCGGCAAGCGCGTCATCGTCGATCCCAAGAGCGCCAATTTCGCGATCTATCGCGGCGCCACGCTGCTCACGCCCAATCGCAAGGAATTTGCCGAGGCGACCCGCAGCCGCGCCGACAGCGACGCCGATATCGCCGAGGCCGCGCAGCGACGCCATGATCCTCGCCGACTGCGAGGCGATGCTGGTGACGCAGAGCGAGCACGGCATGACGCTGGTGCCGCGCAAGGGCGATCCCGTGCATGTGCCGGCGCATCCGGTGAAGGTGCGTGACGTCTCCGGCGCCGGCGACACGGTCGTCGCGGCGCTGGCGCTTGCGCTTGCCGCGGGAGCGGATTGGGAGACGGCGTTGCGGATCGCGAATGCGGCGGCCGCGGTCGCCGTCAGCAAGAAGGGGACGGCGATCGTCACCACCTCCGAGCTGCGGCGAAAAATCCTGCCGCATGCCTATCTCGCCGCGGAAGAGAAGATCGTCACCGCATCGGGCGATCTCGCCACCCATCTTGCCGACTGGCGCAAGCAGGGCCTGCGGATCGGCTTCACCAATGGCTGCTTCGACATCCTGCATCCCGGCCACGTCAAGGTGCTCACTGCCGCGCGCGGCGCCTGCGATCGCCTCATCGTCGGGCTGAACAGCGACGCCTCGGTCAAGCGGCTGAAAGGCGAGGGCCGCCCCGTTCAGAATGAAAAGCTCGCGCGCGGAAGTGCTGGCAGCGCTGGAGGCGGTCGATCTTGTCGTCATCTTCGAGGAGGATACGCCGATCAGGTTGATCACGGAGATCAAGCCGAGCGTGCTGGTGAAGGGCGGCGACTACACCCGCGAGACCGTCGTCGGCCACGAGATCGTCGAGGCCAATGGCGGCACGGTGATGCTGGTCGACATCCTGCAAGGCCACAGCACGACCTCGCTGGTCAACCGCGCGCGGGGAGACGTGGCGTGACTGATATCGCCGGGCACTCGCCGTTCGGCGGGCTGGTGAGACTGCTGCGCGATCCCGCGTCCTGGATGGCGGCGGTCGACGTGTTTGCGATCCTGACCGCGGTCGTGCTGCCGTTCTCGACGTCGCTGACGGCGATCTTCGTCGTCGCGATGCTGATCGCCTGGGTGCCGTTTCTCGACCTGCGTGCCTTCCTGCATTCGCTGCGGCGTCCGATCGCCGCCGTGCCGATCGCCTTTTTGCCCTGGCACTGGTCGGCACGCTGTGGTCGGACGCGGTATGGGGAACGCGGTTTTATGCGGTGTTTCCGACGGCGAAGCTCCTGGTGCTGCCGGTGCTGTTCTATCATTTCGAACGTTCCGGGCGCGGCGTCTGGGTCTTATCGCCTTTCTCGTGTCCTGCACGCTCATGATGATCTTGTCGTGGGCGGTGACCTGCGCGCCAAACCTGACGATGAAGCCGGCCGCGGACGCTTCCCGCGGCATCTTCGTGAAGAATTACATCGATCAGAGCCAGGAGTTCACGCTTTGCGCGGTGGCGCTGGCCTATCCGTCGTCCAGCTGCTGCGCGCGGGAAAAATCTGGCAGGCGCTGGCGCTCTGCGCGATCAGCCTGAGCCTGATCGCCAACATGGTGTTCGTGGTGGTGTCGCGGACCGCGCTCGTCACCTTGCCGATCCTGTTCGCCGGTTTCGGCCTGCTGTATTTGCGGCTGCGAGCCAACCTGCTGATGCTCGGTGCGGCGGTCGCCGTCGGGCTGGTCGCGTGGCTCGTTCCTTTCGGGACGATATGGTCGAGCGTCGCGCCGAACGTCTGCGCGGCGCATCCCCTGCTGCAGCCCGAGATGAGCGCCGCGCGGCGCGAGATGCTCACCTCGCCGTCACTCGAATGGACCTTCAAGACCTTCTCGCGCGACTACCAGCTCTATGAGGACGGAGCAGGTTCCGACCTCGTTCGGGGAGCGCTTCACCTACTGGAAGTATGCGTTGAAGTTCATCGCCGACGCGCCGCTGGTCGGGCATGGCACCGGATCGTCCAAGGGCTTGTTCGAGCAGGCCGCGCACGAACCGGATTGGGCCCGGGGCATCAGGGTATTTCCCAATCCGCATAACCAGACGCTGAACGTCGCGATCCAGTGGGGCGTGCTCGGCGTCGTCGTGCTCTACGCGATGTGGCTGGTGCATCTCTTGATGTTTCGCGGCGCCGGCTTTGCGAACTGGATCGGGTTGCTCGTCGTGGTGCAGAACGTCCTCACCTCTGTGTTCAATTCGCACATCTTCGATTTCCACGAGGGCTGGATGTACGTGCTCGGCGTGGGGATCGCGGGCGGAATGGTGTTGAAGTCGAAAGCCGCAAAGAAGCGGACATGACAACGGCAGTTCCTGAGCGGCACCTGCACTGGTAAGGGCATTCGAGATGGGTTATCAGCAGCGCGGGAACGTGTCCAAAAGCCCGTCCCGCCAACCGGTTATTGAATGACGCGATTCTCGCATCTCACGCTGCGCAATGGCCTGATCGCGCTCCACGACGTGATCGCGACGGGCTGCGCGCTGCTTGTCGGCGTTCTATGTCCGCTTCGATGGCGGCGCAGGGTTTCTACGACCGCCTGCCGCAGCTGCTGCGCATCCTGCCCTGGTTCCTCGTCTTCAGCGTCGGCGTCGCCTACGTCTTCAAGCTGACCACGACCAAATGGCGCTTCATCTCCTTGCCCGACGCGATCAACATCGTGCGCGTGGCGACGGTGCTGGCGCTGGCGCTGGTGGTGCTGGACTGGATCATCGTCGCGCCCGCGGTCGGCACTTTCTTCTTCGGCCGCGTCACCATCATCCTCTACTGGTTCCTCGAGATATTCTTCCTGAGCGCGCTGCGCTTTGCCTACCGCTATTTCCGCTACACCCGCGTGCGTCACCACGCGCGCACCGATGCGGCCTCGCCCGGGCTCCTGATCGGACGCGCCGCCGATGCCGAGGTGCTGTTGCGCGGCATCGAGAGCGGCGCGGTGAAGGGAATCTGGCCGGTCGGTATCCTCTCCCCGTCGCGTTCCGACAGGGGACAATTGATCCGCAACATTCCGGTGCTCGGCGACTTCGACGACATCGAGGAGGTGATCGGCGATTTCGCGCGGCGCGGCAAACCGGTCGCGCGCGTGGTGATGATGCCGTCGGCGTTCGAGCCGGACTCCCATCCCGAAACCATCCTGATGCGCGCGCGCCGGCTGCATCTGATCGTGAGCCGGCTGCCGTCGCTCGAGGGCGGTGATGCGCCGCGTCTGACCAATGTCTCGGTCGAGGATCTCCTGCTGCGGCCGAGCGAGACAATCGACTATGCGCGGCTGGAAGCGCTGGTGAAGGGCAAGGCGGTCATCGTCACCGGCGGCGGCGGCTCGATCGGCTCGGAAATATGCCATCGCGTCGTGACCTTCGGCGCCGCGCGGCTGCTGGTCATCGAGAATTCGGAGCCGGCGCTCTATGCCGTGACCGAGGCGCTCGCCGCCAGCGGCGGCGATGCCGTCATCGAAGGACGCATTGCCGACATCCGCGACCGCGATCGCATCATCCGCCTGATGGCCGCCTTCAAGCCCGATCTGGTGTTTCATGCCGCCGCGCTGAAACACGTGCCGATCCTCGAGCGCGACTGGAGCGAGGGGGTCAAGACCAACATCTTCGGTTCGATCAACGTGGCCGACGCCGCACTTGCCGCCGGCGCCGAGGCGATGGTGATGATCTCGACCGACAAGGCGATCGAGCCGGTCTCGATGCTCGGCCTCACCAAGCGCTTTGCCGAGATGTACTGCCAGGCGCTCGACCACGATCCGGCGGCGCAGTCGGCAAGGCGGCGGATGCGGCTGATCTCGGTGCGGTTCGGCAACGTGCTGGCTTCGAACGGCTCGGTGGTGCCGAAGTTCAAGGCCCAGATCGAGGCCGGCGGTCCGGTGACGGTCACCCATCCCGAGATGGTCCGCTATTTCATGACCATCCGCGAGGCCTGCGACCTCGTGATCACGGCGGCAACCCACGCGCTCGCCGCCGAGCGCGCCAGCGTCTCCGTCTACGTGCTGAACATGGGCCAGCCGGTGAAGATCGTCGATCTCGCCGAGCGCATGATCCGCCTGTCCGGCCTCGAGCCGGGCCACGACATCGAGATCGTGTTCACGGGCATGCGGCCGGGCGAGCGGCTGCACGAGATCCTGTTTGCCAACGAAGAGCCGCCGGTCGAGATCGGTGTCGCCGGCGTGATGGCGGCGAAGCCGAACGAACCGCCGATGCAGTCGTTGCGGAAATGGATCGCCGCGCTGGAGCAGGCGATCGAGCGGGACGATCCCGCGACCATCAAGGCCGTGCTGAAGGATGCCGTTCCCGAATTCGGCTCGAACGCGGCGTGATGAGCGGGATGGAGCATTGATGGCCGCGTCCGGAAAGGTCGTCGTCGTCAGCCAGCATTATCCGCCGGACCCGAGCACGACGGCCGCCATCATGGCGGAGATATCGGAGCATCTGGCGGAGCGGCATCCCGTGCTGGTGTTGTCGGGGACGCCGGATTCGGCAACAAGTGACGCCGTTGCGAACCGGCCCGTCGTCGCCGAAATCAGGAATCGCATTCCGGAAAAGGGCGCGCTGGTGCGCCGCGCGCTGGCCGAGATTGCCTTCACCACGCGCGCCTTCGTGATGGTGCTGCAAAAAGCGCGGCGCGGTGACGTCGTGCTCACGGTGACGGCGCCGTTCATGCTGCCTTATGCGATTGCTTTCGCCGCGCGCCTGAAGCGCGCGAAATCGGCGCTGATCATGCACGACCTCTATCCGGACGTGCTGATCATGGCCGGGCTGATCGGACCGCGGTCGCCGGTGAGCGCTGCCGTCCGGGGCGCCAACGCCGTGATGTTTCGCATGCTCGATGCCGTGATCACGATCGGCCGCGACACCGAGCGGCTGCTGCTACGCTATCGCGGCGTGACGCCGCGGCAAAATCCGTTTCATCCCGAATTGGGCGACGCTCGCGCCCGCGCGTGCGGCCGGTGGCCGCCGACAATCCGTATCGCCGCAATACACCGGCCCGGTTCGTCGTGGGGCTTTCCGGCAATCTCGGCTTCACCCACGATCCCGTGGTGGTGTTCGAGGCCGCGCGCCTGCTTGCCGACGAGCCGGACATTCATTTCCTGTTGTCGGGCTGGGGCGTCGGATATGAGCGGCTGAAGCAGCTTCAATCGGACGCGCGGCTTGCCAATGTGACGCTGGTCGACCGCGTCGCCGACGGCGATCTCGAAAAGTTCCTCGCCGCCGCCGATGCCTGGATCATCCCCTATCGGGAGAATGTTGCAGGTGTATCGGTGCCGAGCCGGTTCTATAATCTGCTGGCGGTCGGCCGGCCCGCGATCCTCGTGTCGGAGCCGGACGCCGAGGCCGCGATGACGGTGAGCGAAAACAGTCTTGGCTGGGTGGTGAGGCCGGGCATGCCCGATGAACTCGCAAAGACGATACGCAGGGCTTCCGTGTCTGCGGATGCGTCGATGGGTGAACGCGCCGTCGTCACGGCTGGCGCCTTCACCCTGGATCGCGCGATGGCCGGTTATTGCGAACTCGTCGACGAACTTCTGCAGGGCAGGGCCGTCATCATGACAAGCGATCGTCCCCTTGTTCTCGTGACCGGTGCGAACGGCTTCATCGGCCGTCATGTCGCGCCGGTGCTCGCGCGGGGCGGATGGGCCGTCCGTCGCGCGGTCAGGCGGCCGATGGGAACAGAGGACGAAGTGGTGATCCAGTCGCTCGGCGGCGCGACCAATTGGCGGCCTGCGCTGCAGGGCGCCAACGCCGTGGTCCACCTCGCCGCGCGGGTGCATCAGCGCAACGATGGACCGAAATTCGACCTTTACCGAGACATCAATGTCGACGGCACGGTGCATCTGGCGCGTTGCGCGGCCGAGGCCGGAGTCCGCAAGTTCACTTTCGTCAGCACCATCCTGGTGCACGGCCGCAGCAATGACGGGCGCGCGCCGTTTAGTGAGAGGGACGTGCTGACGCCGCGAGGGTCGTACGGAATGTCGAAAGCGGCCGCCGAAGCGGGGCTTCGCGAGCTTTCGCTGGAGAGCGGCATGCAGGTCACGGTGATCCGGCCGCCTCTGGTCTACGGCGCCTGGGCAAAGGGAAATTTTGCGTTCCTGGCGCGCGCGGTGAAACAGCGCATTCCGTTGCCGTTTGCTTCCATACGCAATCAGCGGGCGTTCCTGTCGGTGGAGAATCTCGCCTCCTTCATCCTGCAGCGGCTGACCGAAGCCGGTAAAGGCTTCGAGGTGTTCCTGGTGGCGGATCAGGAGCAGGTCTCCACGCCGGAATTCGTCGAGCGGCTGGCAAAGGCCGCGGGCATCAAGCCTCGGATGTTTTCGCTGCCGACGCCGATCCTCAGTGCCTTGCTTATGGTCGCCGGACAGCCGGAGGCCCATGAAAGCCTGATCGGTTCGCTGAAGCTCGATCTGTCCAAGGCCGCGTCGACTGGCTGGCGGCCGCCGATCACGCTCGACGAGGGACTGAGGCGCGCGCTGTCCGAACCCGAGATGTGATCAAGACACCGGCGATCGCGAGAAACGGGTGAGCAGCAACATGACCGCGGCCGCGCCGATGGCGAGCAGGGCAAGGCTGTAGCCGGCCGAGTCGGTCCTTGTCGAGATCAGCGCCAGCACCGCGAGCACGAGATTGAGCGCGAACACTTCGCCGACGACGCGGGGGACCGAAAAGCCGTTGTCGGTGGCGCGCTGATAGTAATGGCTGCGGTGCGCGGCCCAGAACGGCTCGCGCCGTGCGATCCGGCGAAACAGCGTGATGGTGGCGTCCGCGAGATAATACAGCGGCAGCAGCAGCGCCGCGGTCAGCTGTTGATGCCAGGCGAGTTGCAGCAGGCACCAGCCGAGCAACAGGCCGATCGGCAGGCTGCCGACATCGCCCAGGAAAACCTTTGCGACCGGACGATTGAATGGCGCAAATCCGAACATGGCGCCGCACAGTGCCGCCGCGACCAGCGCGGGGACTTGCGGATATGTGCCGCTCCAGCCGAGCAGGACCATCGCGGCGGTGATGGGGACACCTCGGCGACCGTCATCAGGTCGAGCCCGTCCATGAAGTTGACGAGGTTGACGAACCAGAGACCTGCAATGAGCAGGAACGCGCGCTCGATCCAGAGCGGACAGGCGGGAACGATCCGCAGCTCGGCGGGCGCGAAATAAAGCATCACGCCGACCGCGGCGGCCTGCAGCAACAGGCGCGGCAGCACCGGAATGGATCTGATGTCGTCAGCCATTCCGACCAGCGCGATGAAGATGGTCGCGCCGAACAGCACGACGGGCGCGGCGAAATTGAGCACGACGGCCGCAGTGCCGCTGACGGCCAACGCCGCCGATATCACCGCGATGCCGGCGCCCTGCGGGGTCGGGATGCGATGCGAGGAGCGCGCATTCGGCCGCGCCAGCGCGTAGCGCTGCAGCAGCGGCATGATGGCGGGAATGATTCCGGCCGACAGCAGCGCCGCGGCGGCGATGGCGAGCAGTGATGTGACGAGCCCGGTCATGATCGCAAATCGCGGCTCCCGGCCTGCAGGATCACGTCGCGATAGCGCGCAAGCGCGATCTCCGGACTGTACTTTGCCGCCGCGGCCGCCGCGCGCCGGCCTTTGTCGGCGACGTCGGCGCGATCTTCGGCAGCGCGCGCAATCGCCTCCGCCAATGCGGCCGGCTGTTCGGGCGGCACCACCCAGCCGATTTTCTCCTCGCCGATCACAAGCGCCGCTTCGGTGTTCGGTTCGGCGGCGACGACGATCGCGCGCCCGATGGCGAGCAGATTGTAGAGCCGGCTCGGAATCGACACGCCGGCAATGTTGCGGCGATAGGGAATGACCCAGACGTCGGCCGCCGACAGGAAATCGATCAGGTCGTGCTGCGGCACCGGCGGAAGCAGGGTGACGTTGCCGAGTTGCTCCTTCGCCTGCAACTCGCTGAGCTCGTTCCAGCCGATGCCCCAGCCCGACAGCAGGAAATGGACGTCGCCATTGTCCCGCAGCAGGCGCGCGGCCTCGAACACGGTGCGTGGATGATGGGTGAAGCCGAGATTGCCGGACAGGCCGACGATGAGCTGTGTTTGCCGTCCGGCGCGGAAGCGGTTGTCGGCCGCGACAGCGCGCCAGGCGGCCGGCAGCAATGTCCAGTTCGGGATGAAATGGATTTTTTCGCGCGCCACGCCCGGGATAGGCGAGCAGCAGCGGCGCGACGTCGCGGCCGATGGTGATGATCGCATCGAGCCGGCGGAACAGCATCGCGTTGGCGCGGCGGATCAGCCGCGCGGTGAGCGACGACGGGCTCGCAAGTCCGGCCGCCTGCAGCGCCTCGGGATAGAGATCGTAGATCAGCAGCACGGTCGCAGCGCCTCTCAGCCTGGCCGCGAGCATCACGCCATAGGGAAGGGTGAAGGGCGTGGTGACGCAAAACACCGCGTCTTGCCGCCCGGCGCGCCGCAACGTTGCAAGGAACATCCTGATCGCAAGCCAGGAGATCGCAATCGCCCGCCGCACCAATGCTTCCTTTGGCGCAGCCGCGCTTGCGATCTCGATCACTTGCGGGTTCGCAGTGCCGCCCGAGGCGGAATTCGGCGAGCCTGACAGCACGACGACGCGGCGGTCCGCGGCAAGCGCGCGGGCGATGTCGCCGATATAGGTCGCGGTGGTGGTGGGGTCAGGCGGATAGTGCTGACTGACCACGAGGATTTTCCCGAGTTCACGCATGTCGCCTCGGCGCCTCAGACGGCGCTTGTCGGGAACCTCGATCGGCGCCGAGCCCTGCGCGGCTTTTTCCGCGCTGAGGATCCAGACCAATCCGCCGACCGCGCCGACCATGAAGGAGACCGCGCCGAACAGCAGCGAGATGTTGACGCCCTCATTCGGCATCAGCCCGGCATAGCCGAATGCCAGCCCCATGGTCGCCTCGCGCACGCCCCAGCCCGCGATCGAGATCGGCAGCATGGTGATCAGCATGACCGGCGGCAACAGCTGGAAGATCTGGCCGAAGGCGGCCGGCGCGGCGATCGATTGCACGACGCACCAGGCGATCACCACGGTCAGCACATGGACCAGCAGCGACAGCAGCCGCGACCTTCGGCCCGCGCCTGGCGCCGAACAGCACGCGGTCGGCGATGACGGCGCAGGCGTGAATGTGGAGCGTGCCCCACCATTTCTTCAGCCACGCCCATTGCAGGTAGCCGAAGGCGAGAAATCCGAGGCCGCCGGCAAGCGCCGCGAAATCGACGAGCAGCAGCGCGATGCGCCCCTGCGGGTCGCCGATCAGGCGGTAGCTCCAGGGCAGGCTCGCGACGATGATGACGGCGAGCGCGATCAGGCCGATGGCGCGGTCGACGAAGATGGAATAGGTCGCCGCGCGCCAGCCGGCGCCCGCGCGCGCCACCAGCCACAGCCGGACCGCGTCGCCGCCGATGGCGGACGGCAGCGTCTGGTTGAAGAAGGTGCCGATCACGTTGTAGCGCATCGCCTGCCGCAGCCCGAGCGGCGCGCCGCATTCGGCGCTGATCTCGCGCCATCTGAGCACGCCGATGAAGATCTGGAAGAACGTCACGCCGATCGCGAGTCCGATCCAGCGTCAGGCTGCCGAAATTGTTGATGCGCGAGAACAGCGCGAGCAAATCGATCTTGCGCAGCGCGAGGTACAGCAGCGCCGCGGAGACCAGTATCTTTGCCGCCGAAAGCAGGAACTGGCGCATCTCGCCCTGATAACCCGTGGTTTGAGGAGGAACAGACGCAAAACAGCCGCGTCCGCGCGCCTTGGTATGGTTTTGCGGCCGATATGGCAATAGGCGGCGATCTTCTATTGCGACGGCCTCGACAGCACGGCTAAACAGGCCCCGGCCGGCGCGGGCAGAGCCGATCCGGCAGTATCGGGGATAGGATGTCGGAACAGGCCATATTGGTCACGGGTGCCGCGGGTTTCATCGGCTTTCATGTCGCGCGTCAGCTGCTGGCCGAAGGCCGCCATGTCGTCGGGCTCGACAATCTCAACGACTTCTACGATCCCGCGCTCAAGCAGTCGCGGCTCGATCTGTTGCGGCAGCAGAAGCGGATTCGAATTCGTTCATGCCGATCTTTCGAATCGGCCTGACATCGCGGCGCTGTTCGCAAAGCACCGGTTTCGCGCATGTGATCCACATGGCGGGACAGGCCAGCGTCCGCCATTCGATCAATCATCCCCATGCCTATGCCGATGCCAATCTCGAAGGCTTCCTCAATATTCTCGAAGGCTGCCGGCACAACCAATGCCGCCATCTGATCTATGCCTCGTCGTCGTCGGTCTACGGCGCCAATACCAAGCTGCCGTTCTCGGTCGCCGACCGCACCGATCATCCGGTCAGTCTCTACGCCGCAACCAAGAAGGCCAACGAGCTGATGGCCCATGCTTACGGCCATCTCTACCGGCTTCCCACCACCGGCTTGCGCTTCTTTACCATTTACGGTCCCTGGGGCCGTCCCGACATGGCGATCTTCCTGTTCACCAGGGCGATCGCCGAGGGCAGCCGATCAAGCTCTTTAACCATGGCAAAATGCGGCGGGACTTCACCCATATCGACGATGTCAGCCGTGTAGTATCGAAGCTTGTCGAGCGCGTTCCGTCAGGCGATGCGGCGTCCGCGGGCGCGCCGGCGCGGATCTACAATGTCGGCAATCACCGCCCCGAGGAATTGACCCATGTGGTCGCCCTTCTGGAGAAGGAGCTCGGCCGCACCGCGCAGAAGGAAATGCTGCCGATGCAGCCCGGCGACGTGCTGGAGACCTTTGCCGATATCGGCGATCTGATGCGCGACACCGGCTTTGCGCCCGCGACCCCGATCGAAGAGGGGATACGCGGCTTCGTTGCGTGGTATCGCGAGCACTACAGGATTTGAGCGCCGATGACAGAACGAATCATTCCCCTGATCATGTGCGGCGGCGCCGGAACGCGGCTGTGGCCGGCCTCGCGCGAGGTGCGGCCGAAGCAGTTCCTGCCGCTGTTCGGCGCGCGCTCGACCTTCCAGGACACGCTCGTGCGCGTCTCCGATCCCGCGCTGTTCGCGCGGCCGATCGTCATCACCAATGCCGCCTATCGCTTCATGGTGCTGGAGCAGCTCGCCGAGATCGGCATCGAGGCCGACGTGCTGCTCGAGCCGGTGCGGCGCGATAGCGGACCTGCGATCGCGGCCGGCGCCGCCTTTGCGCAGCGCGCGAGCAGGATGCGGTGGTGCTTGCGCTCGCCGCCGACCACGTCGTGCGCGACACCGCCGCCTTCATCGCCGCCTGCCGGCAGGGGCTCGTGGCCGCAAGCAGCGGCCGCATCGTGACCTTCGGCATCAAGCCGGAGCGCGCCGCGACCGAATACGGCTATATCAATCCCGGCGAGGCCGTCTCCGGCGAGGTGCGCGCGGTCAAGACCTTCGTCGAGAAGCCGGACCAGGCGACCGCGGCCGACTACATCAAGAACGGCTATCTCTGGAACAGCGGCAACTTCATGTTCCGCGCCTCCGTGCTGACGGACGAATATCGCAAGTTCGACGCCGCAAGCGTCGAGGCCGTCGGCAACGCGGTCGCGCGCGCCGGCCGCGATCTCGGCTTCGTCACGCTCGAGCCCGGATGCGTTCGGCGCGGCCAAGGCGATCTCGATCGACTATGCGGTGATGGAGAAGACCGCGCGCGCCGCGGTCGTGGAGGTCGACTGCGGCTGGTCCGACGTCGGCTCCTGGCACGCGGTGTGGGAGCTCTCGAACAAGGACGCGCAGGGCAATGCGGCGCAGGGCAGGGCGGTGTTCGAGGATTCCCGCAACTGCAACGTCGCCACGCGACAAGGCGCTGGTGGCGCTCGAAGGTGTCGACGATCTCGTCGTGGTGGCGACCGAGGATGCCGTGCTGGTGTCGCGGCAGAAGGATGCCAACGGGTTGAAGCGGCTGGTCGGCAGGCTCAAGAGCGTCGCGCCTGAGGTCACCGAAGGTCATCTCAAGGTGCATCGTCCCTGGGGCAGCTATCAGTCGGTCGACAACGGCGACCGCCACCAGGTCAAGCGCATCATCGTCAAACCGGGCAGCCGGCTGTCGCTGCAGAAGCATCACCATCGTTCCGAGCACTGGATCGTGGTGCGCGGCGCGGCCAAGGTGACGATCAACGACACCGTCAAGACCGTGCACGAGAACGAGTCGGTCTATATCCCGATGGGCGCGGTGCACCGGCTGGAGAATCCCGGCAAGATCCTGCTCGAATTGATCGAGGTGCAGACCGGCAGCTATTTCGGCGAGGACGACATCATTCGCATCGAGGATGATTACCGGCGCGAGTAGGCCTGCGCCGAATTCCGGATCGGCCTGTCCGGCTCAGCCGCCTGAGAGACGTGCGGCGCCGACGATGCGTCCATCCGTGGCCTGGACGATGACGGCGGCATCCTCGCCCTCGGGGAATTTCTCGCTGATGTGAAGCGCCTTGCCCTGCCAGTCACCGACCTCGCGGACGGAGCGAACCACGTTGGACTCGCGCAGCGTGCGTCCGCCGTTTTCGCCGCGGCGGATCGCGGTCTCATGATTGCGGTCGAAGCCTACCAGCAGGACCTTGCCGTTGCCGCTGCCATCGCCGATGTCGATCGTGAGCTGGCTGCCTTCCCTGTTGACCCCGACATTTGTTGCGGTCCGGCTCTGCCGTTTCGCGGCGTCGA
This sequence comes from uncultured Alphaproteobacteria bacterium, assembly GCA_963732085.1. Taxonomy (GTDB): domain Bacteria; phylum Pseudomonadota; class Alphaproteobacteria; order Rhizobiales; family Xanthobacteraceae; genus Bradyrhizobium. The sequence continues at coordinate 127,234 of CAVSYJ010000012.1, forward strand.
TCGCCGGGCCGACCTCGTCGCGGCGCGAGCCGACATGGCTCGATGCGCCGTCGACCACGATTTCCGGCGTGTAGGATCCGTCGCCGAAGCGGCGGCCATAATGGTCCTGCCGTTCAGTGGCGGCCTCCATCGAGAACGGGTCCTTCCAGCCGAGCCTGTCCCAATAGGTGACATGGAAGGCGAGCGCGAGCACGTCGCCGCGATCGCGCACGAGGTCGTTCAGATAGGCGTTGGCCGGCGGGCAGGACGAGCAGCCCTGCGAGGTGAAGAGTTCGACCACCACCGGCCGGTCCGCGGCGACGGCGGCAACAGGCGCAAGCGCGGCGGCGAGGGCAAGCGGGGCGATCAGGCGAAACGACATGAGGGTTCTCCGGGGTTATCCCGGGAATCTTCGCAGTCGCGCTCGGCTCCGTTACGCGAACCGGTTCACACGAATTGTTGAAGCATTAGGCACGAAGGTCGGACAAGGCTCGCGGCGCACGACCGCCGCGGCGGCCTCAGAGCTTGACGACGTTGTCGCCGCCGTCCCAGGCAAGTCCTTCGAACAGGTTGATCAGCGGCGGCCCGTGATAATGCGCGGGCAAATCGCGCGGGTGGATGAACTCGTCACGGAACCAGGGGAAGACCTTCGGATCGAACTGTTCGATGATCCAGTCGATCATCCGCCGCACCCGCGGCACGCGCGCCGAATTGGGGTGGTAGGTCAGCCAGACATCGAACGGGAAGATCAGGTCGAGATCGAGTGCGATCATCTTCGGGCCCATCGCGTGCATGTAGGTCGGCGACCAGCCGATGCCCGCACCCTTGATGATCGCCCACAGCAGCGCGCTCGAATTGTTGGTCGAGAACTTCACGCATTTGCGCAGCTCGGCCTCGGGGAACATCCCGGTCAGGAGTTCCTGGGTCTTGGTCTGGTCGGCGAATTGCATCGCAAGACGATGTTTTCGCAGATCCTCGATCGTCTTCGGCGTGCCGTACAGCGCAAGATAGGAGGGCGCCGCCGCCGCCATCGAATGGATGCGCCCGAGCCGGACCACCTTGACGTCGGGGCTGGTGGGGCGATCGAGCTGGATCGCCACTTCCGCCTCCATCCGCAGCACGTCGGCCGAGCGCATCGCGCACATCAGGTCGACGGCAAGCTGGGGATAGGCGCGCTGGAATTCGACCAGCCGCGGTCCCAGCCAGAACGTGCCGAATGCCTCGGTGACGCCGATGCGTACCTCGCCGCTCATCGCGGCCGGCACCGCGCTATTGCGCGCCCGCATCAGGCCGAAGGCGGCCTCTTCCATGCGTTTGGCCGCGAGCAGGATTTCGGCGCCCTCGGGCGTGGGGCGGATGCCGTCGACATGGCGGGTGACCAGCACGGTTCCGAGCGTGCGCTCGAGATCGTCGATCTTGCGGCGGAGCGCATTAGGCGAAAGTCCCATACGATCGGCAGCCGAGCGGATGCTGCCGCAACGCGCCAGCTCAAGGAACGTCCGAACCGACTCCCAGTCCGGACCGCCCGGCAACGAACTCAAGTCGATGTGTTCGTTTCCCGAACCGCCCCGGTTCAAAATTATCGGCATACGGTGCCCCTGCGATCTGAATAATCTATTCGCAGATCGCTGTCCTTGGCAACCGGAGCGTCCCATGACCGTCCACGACCGGTATACCACGCGTAGAGCGCGAGTGCTGTTTTCCGAGCCAAAACAAGCCAAATTCCGGCTTGGAACACCCCGGGCCACCGATATTTCCCAGCGGATGGTTGTATTTAACGCGACCTATGAGGACATCGAGACGCTGCTGCCGAGGGCCCGGCAGGCCATGGGCGGCGGAGCGACCAACGAGGTGATTCACCGTGTCGCGCAATATAATCCGGATTGCTTCTGGGGCCTCGCCCGGCGCGACCGTTACGCCGCGGGCGATACAGCGGCCGAAGGTTATCTCGCCTTCCTGATGCTGAACGGCGAGGGCGCCGACCTGTTGATGGACGGCAATTTCCCGGCGACCGACCCGCCGTTGCATCTTTTGACGCGCCAGCACGAGAAGCCGGCCGCGGTCTATTGCTGGGGCGTGTTTGCGCCGGGCGCGATCGCGGCCGCCGTGCCGCTCGCGGTCGAAAAGGTCTCGACGCCGCTGTATCGCGAAGCGCCGATCCTGGGGCGGACCATCACGCTTGGTGGATTTCGGATTGCGGAAAATCTGGGCTTCCGCCAGGGCGCAACTTTCCGGGGCAAGACCGCGCCGAACATCTGCATCTTCCCGCGCGGCGAGTCGATCAAGGAGACGCGCCCGATCTACGACGACTATCTCGGCATCGAGGACAAAAGACACGTCTCCATCACCGTGGTGCGCTCGATCGAGGATTTCATGCGGGTGGTGTCGGTGCGCAGCGCCACCTTCGTCGCCGAACAGGATTGCCCCTATGAGGAGGAATTCGACGGCAACGATTTCTCGGCGAGTCACCTGCTCGCCTATGTCGGGAAGGAGCCGGTCGGCTGCCTGCGCATCCGCTATTTCGCGGGCTTCGCCAAGCTGGAGCGGCTCGCGGTCCGTCACGAGTTCCGCAACCGGCAGATCGGCACGCGGCTGATGAGCGCCGGCGTCGAGTTCTGCCGCATGAAGGGTTACCGGCGGATCTACGGCCGCGCGCAAAAGGATCTCCTGAACTATTACGTCGGCATGGGCTGGCGGAGGCTGGAAGGTTCGTCGGAGTTCTACTTCTCCGATCACGCCTATCTCGAAATCGTCATCGACACCGATCCAAATCCGAACGCGATCAGGCTCGGCGTCGATCCCTATGTCTTGATGCGTCCCGAGGGCCGATGGGACGAGCCGGGAATCCTGGATCAGTCGGCCAAGCGGAGTTCCCAACGCGCAGCAGCAGGCAAGAAGAAATGAGAAACGTCGTCAATCTGCGTTCCTACTCTACCGTTTCCAGGATCCCGACCCTGGTGCTGCTCGATTTGCAGCAGGAATACACCGCCGCGCCACGGCTGTATGCGATTCCGAAGGCGGAAGCGGCGCTCGAGAACTGCCGGATGGCGCTGGCGCATTCGCGCAAGATGGGATTTCCCGTCGCCTTCCTGCGCATGGTCGGCCGCTCGCCGTTCTTCAATCCGGCGCTGTCCTATTCGCGCTGGATTCCCGGATTCGAGCCGCTGACGTCGGAAATGGTGTTCGAGCGCAGCATGCCGTCCTGCTACGCGAATCGCGAGTTCGGTCACGCCATGTCCGAGAGCGGCGGCCACGTCGTGCTGGCGGGATTCTCGGGCGAAGCAGGTTGCCTTGCGACCGCGGTCGAGGCGTTTCACCGCGGCCACAGCGTGACCTATCTGGCCGATGCATCCGCAAGTCTCGGCCTCAACCAGATTCCGGCGGCTTCGGTCCATGAGACCGTTGTCGAATTGATCGGCCTCTACGGAGAGGTCACGACGACCCGAGAGTGGATCTCGGAACAGAGCGCAAACGTATTTCGTCAGGGGGTACGATGAAGAGTACAATCGACCGCAAGCTCGATCTGATGGCACGATCGCTTCAGGAGCACATCGACCTCGCACACGAGCTGAAGCTCGATTTCGTGGCGCAGCTCCTGACCATGACGGCCATGGAGATCAAGCTGAAGCTGCATGGCATCACCGAGCAGGAGATCGATATGATCTGTGCCCGTGCCGAACGCGGATCGCCACCGGAGCAACGCGAGTCCGCGCTGGTGATCAATTTCCCGACCCGCACCCAGCATTCCTGACAGGCAGAAATCCCACGCCTGCAAAAGACTTGCCGCGACGGCCTCTTTCTGCTTTTGGGGAGGCCGGATTTGGGACGAGAATCGCGGCACGCGGTGCCGCTCTCCCGATCGCCAAATTGCGCTTGTCGCGCGATTGGCGGGTGTAATCTTTTGAAGCAAATCGTGTCCGGACCCGGTTTGGGGCATTCGCCACACATGTGGCGTCGTGCTAGACAGCACCGGGGTCGATTTGCGTTTGGGGTCGATGAAAATGAGTTCCAAGGGGGCCGGATCGGGCGGACGGGCCGGGCCGCAGCGTACGCTACGCGTCGGCGTGGTGGGCGCCGGCGTGATGGGCAGCAATCACGCGCGCGTGCTCGCGGGCCTGCCCGGCATTGATCTCGCCGGTGTCGTCGATCCGCTGGAGGCGCATCGCGCCCGCCTCACCCAGTTCACCGATTGCCCGACCTTCGACACGCTGGAGCAATTGCTCAGCGAGGGCGTCGACGCCGTCACGGTCGCAGCTCCCACCCATCTGCATCACGAGATCGCGCTCGCCTGCATCGCGCGCAAGATCCATGTACTGGTGGAAAAGCCGATCGCATCCTCGGTCGAGGAGGGACGCGCCATCGTCGATGCCGCAGAGCGCACCGGCGTCACCTTGATGGTCGGTCATGTCGAGCGATTCAATCCCGCGGTCGCCGCCATCAAGCAGGCGCTGGCGGGCGAGGACATCCTGTCGATCGCGATCACCCGCGTCGGCCCGTTCCCGCCGCGCATGTCGAATGTCGGCGTGGTGATCGACCTCGCCGTGCACGACATCGATCTGATTCGCTGGTTCACGGAATCCGACATCGTCGAGGTGCAACCGCAGCTCTCCAGCGCTGTCGCCGAGCGCGAGGATATTGCGCTCTTGCAGTTCCGCACCGCCTCGGGCGTGCTCGCCCACATCAACACCAACTGGCTGACGCCGTTCAAGGCGCGCAACGTCACGGTCGCGACGCGCGGCAAATATGTGATGGGCGATCTCCTGACGCGCCAGGTCACCGAGTGTTTCGGCTTCAAGCCCGACGGCAGCTATTCGATGCGGCATCTGCCGGTCGGCCATGACGAGCCGCTGCGAGCCGAACTGATCGCGTTCCTGCAGGCGGTGCGCTCCGGCGCTGCGCCCGCGGTGACCGGCGACGAAGGCGTCGCCAGTCTCGAAATCGCCACGCGGTGTCTTGAAACTTCCGCCAGGCCTGTGGCCATGGCATCGGCCCGCAAGGGGCCGCGCCGCGTCGTCGGCTAGCGCATGGTCCGGAAAGGAAGTTTTCCGAATAGACCATGCGCACATTAAAAGATTATCCGCATGTCTTCACCACAATCGTCGCAAGGCGCCATGAACCAGCTCTCGCGTCCGCAACCCATTCCCTTCATCGATCTTGCCGCGCAGCGCCGGCGGATCGGCAAATCGATCGACGATGCGGTGGCGCGCGTGATAAATCATTGCCAGTTCATCAATGGTCCCGAGGTGACGCAGCTCGAGGCCGCGCTCGCCGCTTTCTCTGGCGCCAGGCATGTCGTGACCTGTGCCAGCGGCACCGACGCATTGCTGATGGTGCTGATGGCGAAGGGGGTCGGCCGTGGCGACGCTGTGCTGTGTCCATCCTTTACCTTTTCCGCGACAGGCGAGGCGGTGGCGCTGACCGGCGCGACGCCTGTTTTCGTCGATGTCGATGAAACCACCTTCAACATGGATGCGGCGTCGCTGAAGCGCGGCATTGCGACCGCGCGCAAAGCTCGGCCTCAAGCCGGTCGGCGTGATCCCGGTCGACCTGTTCGGCCAGAGCGCCGATCATGATTCAGTCGCGGCCGTTGCCGAAGCCGAAGGCCTGTTCGTGCTCGATGATGCCGCGCAGGGCTTTGGCGCGAGCTACAAGGGTCGCAAGCTCGGCACGTTCGGGCTTGCGACTGCGACCAGCTTCTTTCCCGCAAAGCCGCTCGGCTGCTTCGGCGACGGTGGCGCGATCTTCACCGACGATGCTGATCTCGCCGAGACATTGCGCAGCATCCGCGTGCACGGGCAGGGTGCCGACAAATACGACAATGTCCGCCTCGGTCTCACCGGCCGGCTCGACACCATGCAGGCCGCGATCCTGATCGAGAAGCTGAAAATCTTCGAGGACGAGATTGCCGCGCGCAATCGCGTCGCCGGCCGCTATGCGCGCGGGCTTGGCAATCTCGTCACCGTGCCGCGCCTCGCCTCCGGCTGCACCTCGGTCTGGGCGCAGTACACCATCCGATTGCCCAAAGGCACCGATCGCGACGGCTTTGCCGCGGCGCTGAAGGCGCAGGGCATCCCGACCGCGATCTATTATCCGAAGTCGATGCACCAGCAGACCGCCTACAGGAATTTCCCGGTCGCCGACGGCGGCTTGCCGGTCAGCGAGCGGCTGTCGGAGGACGTGATCAGCCTGCCGATGCACGCCTATCTGGACGAGGCGACCCAGGACCGCGTCATCGCCGCTGTGCGTGGCGCGGCTTTCAACCTGATTTCGCCGTTTTGAAGAACGGTTCTATCAGCTAGAAGATGGCCCATGCTCGGGCGCATCTTCACCGTCGGCTCCTATACGCTGCTGTCGCGGCTGACCGGCTTTGCCCGCGACATCATGCTCGCGGCGATCCTGGGCGCGGGTCCGGTCGCAGACGCCTTCTTCGTCGCGTTTCGCCTGCCCAACCATTTTCGCGCGATCTTCGCCGAGGGCGCCTTCAACGCCGCCTTCGTGCCGGCCTATGCGCATGTCCACGGCGAGAAGGGCGAGGTGTCGGCAAAACTGTTCGCCGACCGCATCTTCACGCTGCTGTTCCTGTCGCAGGTGATCCTGCTCGTGGTCGCCTGGCTGTTCATGCCGCAGGCGATGAGCGTGCTGGCGCCGGGTTTTTCCGAGGATGCCGAGCAGCGCCGGCTCGCCATCGAGCTGACGCGGATCACCTTTCCCTATCTCCTGCTGATCACGCTGGTGACGCTCTACGGCGGCATGCTCAATGTGATGCATCGCTTTGCCAGCGCGGCCGCCGCTTCGATCTTCCTCAACATCGCGATGATGGCGACGCTTGCGGTGGCGGTGTGGTTTCCAACTCCGGGTCATGCCGCCGCCTGGGGCGTGCTGGTTTCGGGCTTCCTGCAATATTTCCTGCTGGCCGGCGATCTTGCCACCCATGGCGGCCTGCCGCGCTTTGCGCCGCTCAAGCTCGACGAGGACATCCGCGCCTTCTTCGGCGCGCTGGGGCCGGCGACCATCGGCTCGATGGGCACGCAGGTCGCGATGTTCGCCGACACCATCATTGCGACCTTCCTGCCGGCAGGCGCGCTGTCGGCACTCTATTATGCCGACCGGCTCAACCAGCTGCCGATCGGCGTGATCGGGATTGCGGTGGGCACGGTGCTGCTGCCGGAAATGGCGCGGCGGATCAGCGCGGGCGACAATGCCGGCGCGATGGCCGCGCAGCGCCGCGCCTTCGATTTCACGCTGCTGCTGTCGGTGCCGTTCGTCGCGGCCTTCCTCGCGGTGCCCGAGGTCGATCACGCGGGCGCTGTTCGCGCGCGGCGCCTTCTCCAAGGCCGATGCCGCGGCAGCCGGCGCGACACTTGCGGCCTATGCGGTCGGGCTCATTCCCTTCGTGCTGATCCGCAGTGCCGTCGCGACCTTCTACGCGCGCAAGGATACCGCGACGCCGGTCAAGGCCTCGCTCACGGGGCTCACGATCAACATGGGACTGAAACTCCTGTTGATGGGTGCGTTCGCGCAAATCGGCCTGGCGCTCGCCACCGCCGTCGGCGCCTGGGTCAATTTGCTGCTGGTGCTCGGCTTTGCGGTGCGTGCCGGTTACCTCGAATTCAACCGGCAGTTCGTGCAGTCGCTGCTGCGATTTGCCGTGAGTGGCGTGGTGCTTGCTGCGGCGCTTTGGTTCGCCGCCCGTTTTGCTGCATCACATTTCGAGGCGATCAGATTTCGCGACGAAGCCACGCTGCTGTTGCTGATCGGTGTCGGCGCCGCGGTCTATGCGGCCCTGGTGCTGCTGCTGTTCGGCCCGCGTTGGCTTCAGGGCTTTAGTCAAGGGTAATGCGGTTTGCGCGGGCTCCCGATCCGCTGCAATATGGCGGCATCAGAACGGCAGGATAATCGGAGACAAGATGGCTGCTCCCATCAAATTCGGCGTCGGTCAAAGCGTCCTTCGCAAGGAGGACGACGCGCTCATCCGCGGCAAGGGCCGCTACACCGACGACGTCGCGCCGCAGCCGGCGCTGCACGCGCTGATGCTGCGCTCGCCGCATGCGCACGCCAAATTCACCATCGACGTCGCGCGCGCAAAGAGCTTGCCGGGTGTGGCGCTGGTCCTGACCGCCGAAGATGTCACCGATCTCGGCGACCTGCCGTGCCTGTTCAATTTCGAGGTCGATCCGTTCACCGGCACGCCCTATCCGATCCTCGCCAAGGGCGAGGTGCGCCATGTCGGCGACGCCGTCGCCTTCGTGGTCGCCGACACCATCGATCACGCGCGCGATGCGATCGAGGCGATCGAGGTCAAGTGGTCGCCGCTCCCTGCCGTGACCGGCGTCGTCAATGCTGTCAAACCCGGCGCGCCGCAGGTCTGGCCGGAGAAGCCCGGCAACGTCCTGTTCGACGTGCCGATCGGCGACAAGAAGGCAACCGAGGCCGCCTTCGCCAAGGCGCATGCGGTCGCGGAAATCTCCATCGTCAATCCGCGCGTGGTCGCGAGCTTCATGGAGACCCGCGCGGCGATCTGCGAGTATGACGCGAAGGCCGACCGCCTGACCTTGACCGTCGGCAGCCAGGGCAGCCATCGGCTGCGCGACATCCTCTGCCAGAACGTGCTGAAGATTCCGGTCGAGAAGATGCGGGTGATCTGCCCCGACGTCGGCGGCGGCTTCGGCACAAAACTGTTTCCCTATCGCGAATATGCGCTGATGGCGGTCGCCGCGCGCAAGTTGAAGAAGACCGTGCGCTGGGCCGCCGATCGCTCCGAGCATTTCATGGGCGATGCGCAGGGCCGCGACAACGTCACGACCGCGCGCATGGCGCTCGCCGAGGACGGCAAGTTCCTCGCCATGGATGTCGATCTGATGGGCGACATGGGCGCGTATCTCTCGACCTTCGGGCCCTACATCCCGCATGGCGGCGCGGGCATGCTGCCCGGTCTCTACGACATCCAGATATTCCACTGCCGGGTGCGCACCGTCTTCACCCACACCGTGCCGGTCGATGCCTATCGCGGCGCCGGGCGGCCCGAAGCGGCCTATGTGATCGAACGGCTCGTCGATGCCTGTGCGCGAAAGCTCGGCATGAGCCCGGAGGCGATCCGCCGCAAGAATTTCATTCAGCCCCGCGCGCTGCCCTACAAGACCGTGACCGGCAAGGTCTACGATTCCGGCGATTTCGCCGCGCATATGAAGCGCGCGATGGAGGTCGCGAACTGGAAGGAGTTTCCCAAGCGCGCCAAGCTCGCGAAGAAGGCCGGGCTGGTGCGCGGCATCGGCATGGCGAGCTATGTCGAGATTTGCGGCACCATGGGCGATGAGACCGCCAATGCGCGGCTCGATCCCAATGGCGACGTCACCATCCTGATCGGCACGCAGTCGAGCGGGCAGGGCCATCAGACCGCCTATGCGCAGATCGTGGCCGAGCAGTTCGGCCTGCCGCCGGAGCGCGTGCACATCCATCAGGGCGACACCGACGAGATCGCGACCGGGCTCGGCACCGGCGGCTCGGCCTCGATCCCGACCGGCGGCGTCAGCGTGCAGCGCGCCACGATAGAGCTTGGCGGCAAGCTGAAGGAGCTTGCGGCCGAAGCGCTGGAAACCAGTGCCGGCGACCTCGAGATCGGCGACGGCCGCGTGCGCATCGCCGGCACCGACCGCGCGATCAGCTTCGCCGATCTCGCCAAGCGCGCCGGCGGCGACACCTCGAAGCTCAAGGGCAGCGCCACCTTCAACAGCGCCGACGGCACCTATCCGAACGGCACGCATGTCGCCGAGGTCGAGATCGATCCCGCGACCGGCATCACCAAAATCGTCAACTATGTCATCGTCGACGATTTCGGCGTGACGCTCAATCCGCTGCTGCTGGCGGGCCAGGTCCATGGCGGTGTGATGCAGGGCATCGGCCAGGCGCTGATGGAGCAGGTGGTCTACAGCCCGAGCGACGGCCAGCTCATGACCGCGACCTATATGGATTATGCGCTGCCGCGCGCTGCCGACGGCGCGGCGTTCCATTTCGAGACCCATAACGTCCCGTGCAAGACCAATCCGCTGGGGGTGAAGGGCGCGGGCGAGGCAGGCGCAATCGGTTCGTGCCCGGCGGTGGTCAACGCGATCGTCGAAGGCCTGTGGCGCGAGTACAAGATCGACCACATCGACATGCCCGCCACCGCCGAACGGGTCTGGATCGCGATCCGCGAGCACCAGCGCCGGCATAGCCTGTGACAATTTGCCGGCGCGGTGGAATGAAGCCTGCCACGCGGTGTTGACGGAACACGGCCCCGGCTCATCGGCTGCACGGCCGGTCGCGCGAAATGGAAAGTCTGGGAGGATCATGCTGAATGATGCGGACGGTGGTAGTGATTGCGGAGCGCTGTTGCTCGGTGTCGGCGCGGTCATGGCCCAGGATCAGGTCAAGGAAACGCAGGCCCGATGAAGGGCAACGGCAAGAATGCCGGCGCGCTGTCGGCGATGGTCAAGGGCGAAAAGCCCTACGATCAGGCGACCGTCGATGCCGCGATTGCGCAGTTCGAGGACACCGTCAAGAAGTTTCCACGCTGTTTCCCGACAGCATCAAGGGCATGAAGCCGGACGGCGATTATTACGCCTCGCCGAAAGTCTGGGACGACCGGGCCGGATTCGACGAGACACATCGCAAGCTTCGGCAAGGCGGTGGCGGAGGCCAAGGGCAAGATCAAGGATCTCGAGACGCTGAAGGCCACGTTGCCCGACGATCGGCAAGCAGTGCGGCGGCTGCCACGAGACCTACCGCATCAAGAACAGCTAAGGCATGAAAGCATGCCCGGCGGCTGGTCCCGACGGACCATGCCTGAACAAGAAGCCAAAGCGCGATGACGATACTTCCTGAAGTTATCGCGCTTTGGGGTGCGAACGCGTAAAATCGCGTGGCCAGTGACCGTCGGTTTCGGTGCGCATTGCGACTCAAACCGGACAACCGTCATCTTCGAAAAGTGCCAGCGGTGGAAAATGACGATATTTACGCGGCCGCCGCGACCGAGCCAAGCGGCACATCCAGCGAGTAGACTAAACCCGCTCGCTTCGTATGTGAGCTGCACCTGGCCGTTCAATTGCTGGCCGAGCAACTCCATCATGCGGGTGCCGAAGCTCCGCCGCTTTGGTGGCTCGACCTCCGGACCTCCTCTTTCGGTCCAGACAAGGTGAAGCCGCTGCTTCACCTCGTCGATCGTCCATGCGATTTCCACGCGCCCCGCGGGGACGGACAGGGCGCCGAATTTGGTCGTATTGGTGCAGAGTTCGTTGAATGTCATCGCCAGCGCGACGACGGCTCCGGAAGTAATCCTGATATCCGGGCCGTTGAAATGAAAGCGTCTGGCCCGCTGACGCTCATAGGGCTCCGTCGCACTGCTCAGCGTGTGATTGAGGCTGGCATTTGCCCAGCTGACCTGCATCAAGAGATCGTGGGCCCGGCCCAGCGCGATCAGCCGGCCCTCCATTGCCTTCTGGCCGTGCTCGACACTGGGCGCCGCACGAAAGCTCTGGGAAGCGATCGCGCTCACCGTCGCCAGGGTGTTCTTGATGCGATGATGAAGTTCCCCGAGGATCAGCTTTTGCAACTTGTCGGCGGCCTCCCGCTCTTTGGCGTCGATCCCGGACTGGACGAGCAGGGTCTTGGCGTCGATCCCGGCTTGTTCGAGCAGCAGGCGAAGGCTGTCGTTCTCCGCCGCTAGCGCCAACTCCTGCGCAGATCGGGGTGGCTTGCCATTCGGCTCCGTGGTGCGAAGCGCCTGCTCCACCGGCCACCCGTTTCCGTTCGGAACGATCGTCAGCGAGCCCGCGCCCACCATCGCCTGCAACTCGGTGATCATGTGCTCGACCCCCAACGGTTTGCCGAAGAACCGGCTGTTCGCCGGCCTTTCCGCGTCGGATGGCTGCACGTGACCGGAAACCAGTATGATCTTGATGGAGGGCCAGCGGTCGTGCACCGCGTGGGCGAGCTTCAGTCCGTCCATGCTGCCGGGCATTTGAATATCGGTGAATAGCAGGGAGATATCCGACCGGGACTCGAGTATCGAGAGGGCCTCGTCGGCGTTGACGGCCTCGACAGGGCAGAACCCGGCGTCCTCCACGATGTCGACCGCGCGCATGCGCAGAATCATCTCGTCTTCGACGACAAGAACGTTCGGTACCGCAGGTAGATCTGTTGACACGGATAGCCTCACTCTCTCACCGGCTGCCGAGCGTCATCGCGGGATCGTTGCTGCGCCTTTCGAGCAAGAATAGCGAGCTAAATCGCTCCGCCCGGCAGGCCAGCCACTTTGGGCGTGATCGGCGGCGTCAATGATTCGATCGAGTGGGGGGCGGCGAAGACGCAGGTAGTCTGTTGGAGGGCTGATCGCGCCATTGTCTCACGAGCATCGCCAAATGCGGCGGCATTCCAACCGGTCTCAAATCCAGACTGAGCCCAAGCCGTTCGCCGATTTCCTTGCGAAGCGCCGCGTTATCGGCGCGGCTGATTTGCGCGGGATGAGTCATGAAAAATCCAATGAACCAGTTTCAAAACGGAGATGGGAAAGTGCTACCGGCGAGCGGTCACAAGGCGGGCTTCCACGATCGTCGTGTGCGAACCCGGGTTGCGCAGACAGGATGCGGCGAACTCCGGCCAGACCTGTGTCGAGCAGTTCGCGGCAGCAGCACGGACCTCCAGCCGGTCTCCCTTGGCCAGCGCCGCGACCTCGCCCGCCGCCGCTTTGGGGGCAAAGGCCGGCACGGCAACAAGCGCCGCTCCGAGCAGCAGGAAGATCGACAGGGCTGACAGGGATTTGATCATTTTGGGCTGCTGACTTTTTCATTTCGATCCCTCTGCTTCCGGGGATCGGCATGACAACAACCACAATAAGAAATAGTTCCAATAGGACAACTTGTGTTTGTTCTTCCATGTTTGCCTTGTTTGCGAGGTTCTGCCGATCAGAGCGCCGGTTTGCCGATTTGCCCGATCGAGAACGAACATCGGTAGACCGAGCCGCTTGGTCCGGTTCGTCGAACAACGTGCCGAATAGCGGAAGGGTGGACGCCCAGGGCGACGTCCACCCTTCCTTTTTATGCACGAGCGGGCTCAGCGCTCGTGCAATATCTCCTGCCGATAGCGGCGCAGGGGCGACAGGAGATAATCCAGGACCGTGCGTTGGCCGGTCTTGATCTCGACGGTGACGGCCATGCCGGGCGCGAGGCTCACCATGCGATCTTCGACCTGCATCTGGGTGCGATCGAGAGAAACGCGGGCGCTGTAATTCAATTCCTGGCCGTTCGGCTCGCTCGAATCCTGCTGCGTGCCGAGCGCGCGCTCGCTGCCGCGTTCCGGCGGCCGGTCGCGGATGATGGCGTCCTGCGAGACGCCGAGCACCTCGCCATGCAGCAGGCCGTAGCGGGTGAAGTTGAAGGTATCGACCTTGATCTCCGCGCTTTGCCCGGGCGCAACGAAGCCGATGTCGCGGTTCGACACCATGGCCTCGATCTCGAGCGCGCTGTCGTCGGGCACGATCACGAGCAGCGACTGGGCGGGCGTCACCACGCCGCCGACGGTATGCACCGCAAGCTGCTGCACCACGCCGTCGACCGGCGAGGTGAGCTGCTGCAGCCGGGTCTTCTGCTGCGCCTTGATCAGATCCTGCGCCAGCCCGTTGGCCTTCTGCTCGCCTTTCGCAAGATCGTCGGAGAGGCCTTTGCTGTATTCGGCGATCGCCTGCGCACGGGTCTCCCGGATCGCGGCGACAGCGGCCTCGGCCTCGTGCAGATGGCTCTTCTGCACGTTCAGCTCTTCCTGCTGTTCGACGAGCACTTGCTGAATCTCGTAGTAAGTCAGCTTGGAGCCGATCTCCTTCTCCATCAGCGTTTTGCGGATATCGACGCGCTGCTGGATGACGGGGATCAGCGCTTCCAGCTTATGAATCGTGGCCAGGATCGTCTCGTGCTCGGCTTGCTTCTGCGCCTGCTGGCGCGCGAGCGCCGCGATCTTGGCGCGCTGCTCACTCACCTGGTTGGCAAGAAGCTGGCGCTGGGTCGAAACCAGCACGGGATCGGCATCGGACGGCGCGACGAAATCGTCGACATGATCTTCGCCGCTGGCAAGCGCCGCGCGCAGCCGCGCGATGTTGAGCCTCTCGGCCACGAAATCGTCGCGCAGATGATCGCGCTCGGCGGCATTGACGGTCGGATCGAGCTCGATCAGCACGTCGCCGGCCTTGACGCTCTGTCCGTCCTGCACGCGGATCGCGCGCACCACGCCGGTCTCGAACGGTTGCACCACCTTGCTCCGCCCGCCCGAGACCACCTTGCCGGACGCCGACGCGACGATATCGATCGTGCCCCAGGCCGACCACGCCAGGCTTGCGCAGAACAGCGCAATCAGGACTGCGCCAATGGCGCGGCCGATCGGCGAGGGCGGTGTCTCCACGATCTCCAGCGCCGCCGGCAGGAAGGCCAGCTCGTCGGCGCTGCGTGCTTTCGTGGTCCGGAACGGGACGACCTGTGCCTGCCGGCGCAGGGACTACGGCGTTAGCCGACCTCATAAATTCCTCCCTGCAGGCGATGCAGCGCGGCGTAGCGGCCGCCGGTCTTGATCAGCGCCTCATGGGTGCCGTCCTCGACCAGTCGCCCGCGCTCCAGCGTGAAGATGCGGTCGGCGTTGCGCACGGTGGAAAGCCGGTGCGCGATGATCAGCACGGTGCGGCCCTTGGCGATCTCCGTCATGTTCTGATGGATGATGCGCTCGCTCTCATAGTCGAGCGCGCTGGTCGCCTCGTCGAAAATGAGGATTCGGGGGTCGCTCACCAGCGCGCGCGCAATCGCAATGCGCTGACGCTGTCCGCCCGACAAGGTCGAGCCGCGCTCGCCGACCACGGTGTCATAGCCCTCGGCGAGCTCGAGGATGAAATCATGGGCGCCGGCGAGCTTCGCGACGGCAATGACGCGCTCCATCGGCATCGCGGGGTCGGCCAGCGCGATATTGTCGCGCACCGAGCGATTGAACAGCATGTTCTCCTGCAGGACCACGCCGATCTGCCGCCGCAGCCAGGCCGGGTCAGCCATCATGAGATCCATGCCGTCGATCAGCACGCGGCCACCCTGCGGCACATAGAGCCGCTGCACCAGCTTGGCGAAGGTGCTCTTGCCCGAGCCCGACGGTCCGACGATGCCCACCGTCTGTCCGGCCGGCACGTCGAAGGAGACGTCGTGCAGGATCTCCGGCCCGTCGACACGGTAGCGGAACGAGACGTGCTCGAAACTGATATTGCCGCGGATCGCGGGGAGAGCCGCGCGCGACGCCGCGTAAGTCGGCTCGGCCGTGGTGTTGAGGATGTCGCCGAGGCGCGCGATCGACAGCCGCGCCTGATGGAAATCCTGCCACACCTGCGCTAGCCGCAGCACCGGCGTGGAAACCCGGCCGGCGAGGATGTTGAAGGCGACGAGCTCGCCGACCGACAAGGTGCCGCCGATCACGAGCTTCGCGCCGAAATAGAGAATGCTCGCCGTCACGACCTTGCTGATGAATTGCACCAGCTGGCTTGCGGTATTGCCCAGACTTGTCACGCGGAAGCTCGCGGAGACGTAGCCCGCGAGCTGCTCTTCCCAGCGGCGCTGCATCTGCGGCTCGACCGCCATCGCCTTGAGCGTCTCGATGCCGGTGACGCTTTCGACCAGGAAGGCCTGGTTCTCCGCGCCGCGGCGGAATTTCTCGTCCAGCCGGCTGCGGAACAGCGGCGTCGCGAGCGCGGAGATCGCGATGTAGAGCGGCAGCGAGCCGAGCACGATGAAGCTGAGCAGCGGCGAATAGACGAACATCACCGCGAGGAACACCGAGGTGAAGAGCAGGTCGATCACCAGCGTCAGCGAGGAACTGGTGATGAAATTGCGGATGTTCTCCAGTTCGCGCACCCGCGCCACGGAATCGCCGACGCGGCGGGCCTGGAAATAGGCCATCGGCAGCGCCAGCAGATGATGGAACAGCCGCGCGCCGAGCTCGACGTCGATGCGGTTGGTGGTGTGCGCGAACAGATAGGTGCGCAGGATTCCGAGCACGGTCTCGAACAGGGAGATCGCGATCAGTCCGATCGCCAGCACATCGAGGGTAGAGAGCGAACGGTGCACCAGCACCTTGTCGATCACCACCTGGAAGAACAGCGGCGAGACCAGCGCAAACAGCTGCAGGAAAAACGAGGCGACCAGCACTTCGCCGAGCAGCCGCTTGTATTTCCGGATCGCGCCGAGGAACCAGGAGATGTCGAAGTGGCGGGTGAGGTCGGATAGTCCCGCGCGCCGTGTCATCAGGATCAGTCCGCCGTCCCAGACTGCGCAAAATTCCTCGCGCGACATCAGGAGCGGCCGCAGCGTGCCAGGCGACTGCACCAGCGCTTTCTCGCCGGAAGCCTTCGCAATCACCATGAAGCTGCCGTCGCGCAGCCGCGCGATCGCGGGCAGCGGCGTTTTGGCGAGGCGCGGCCAGCTGGTGCGATAGACGCGCGCCTTCAATCCCAGATCCTTGGCGCAGCGGAGCATCTCCGCTGCGCCAATTGTCGTTGTGCCGAGCCGATGTTTGATCTGCTCGCGGTCGGCGGCGACACCCTGGAGGTGCAGCAACGTCAGGAGAGAATCGAGCCCCGTGTCGGCTGCTCGCATGTCCGGCTCCGTCGTCATCTCTGCAGGCTCCAGGGTGCAGCTTACGCGTGCTGCGGGGGTGCCAGCACGGGCTGGGTGGTGTGCGGATCCGGCATCGGCATGTTGCCGTGACCGTCGCTGGCCGGGACGAGACTCGACGCCATCGCCTGGCTCAGCAACGTCGCGTTTGCGACGTGCGGAGCAGCTCCGCCCTGGATCAAGACATTGTCGCCGGTGCCGCCGTCGAGGATGTCCTGTCCGCCGCCTGCGATCAGGATGTCGTCGCCTGCATCGCCGTGCAATTCGTCATTGCCGGGGCTGCCAATCAACACGTCGTTGCCGTTGCCGCCATTGGCAACGAGCTGGATACCGCCGTGCAGACCGGTTGCCTGGATGACATCGTCGCCATCGAGGCCGTTGATGACGAGCTTGTCGCCAACGCCGGCATTGGTGATGTTCACCGTTTCCGACAGGCCCGAGACCGTGATCACGCCGTTATTCTCGGTCACGAAGATGACGTCGTTTCCGGCGGTCCCGTTGATGGTCACCGTATCCGCGGCGCCGTCATTGGCGCCGAGGTCGAGATTGACCTGCTGGGTGCCGGTCCCGGTCAGATCGTTGACCGTGATGTTGTCGGCGCCGCCGAGGGCATTGAAGTTGATGTTCTCGACGCTGTTGAGGTCCATCGTGATGTTGGCGACGTCACGGAAGAACCGCACCCGGCTGCCATTGGCCGAGATGTCGACGTTCTCGGCGACATTGGCGCCGTTGAACTGCATCGTGTCGATGCCCGCCTGGCCTTCGACGGTGTCGCTGCCATCGCCCGGGTTCCAGACGAAGGTGTCGTTGCCGGCTCCCATCAGGGCGACGTCGTTGCCGCGGCCACCGATCACGGTGTCGTTGCCGGCGCTGCCGATGACGGTGTCATTTCCGTCGCCGCCATTGATGGTGAGGTTGGCGAGCTGACCCGCTTTGATCGCGGATGCATCGATGGTGTCGTTGCCGGCACCGCCGTTGAGGATGAGCGAATCGCCGGACTTCGGCGTGCGCGATCGTGACTTGCGCCGCCAGACCATTGATCACGATCGATCCGCCGCTGTTGACGACCTTGATATTGTCGTCGCCCGCGGTGCCGTTGACCGTGACGGTGTCGGCCGCGCCGTCGCCGGTCTTGCTGCCCGGACCCGCGCTCAGGTCGATCGCGACCTGGGTGACGCCGGTCCCGGTGAGATCGTTCACCGTGATGTTGTCGGCGCCGCCGGCGGCATTGAGCTGAATATGCTCGATGCCGTTGAGCGTCATCGTCACGTTGCCGACGTCACGGGTGAGAATGGCATTGGGTCCATCGGCCCCGATGACCATGTTCTCGTTTGCATTGGAGCCGTTGAACACCAGCGTATCGGTGCCGGTGCCGCCGAGCACGGTGTCGCTGCCGTCGCCTGGATTCCAGACGAAGGTGTCGTCACCGGCGCCGAGGTCGGCAAAGTCGTTGCCGGCGCCTCCGGTCACGGTGTCGTTGCCGTCGCCGCCGTCGAGCGTATCGGCGCCCTGGCTGCCGGTGATGGTGTCGTTGCCGGCGCCACCGTCGATGGTGAGGCCGATGACGGCCGCCATCGCGGAAGCATCGATGGTGTCGTTGCCGCCCTGCGCCAGAATGGTCAGGCGATCCATCGTCTCGGCATTGCTGACGACGACGGTCTCCGGTGTGCCCGTGACAGTAACCGTGGTGCCGGCGTTGGTTACCTTGATCTTCTCGGCCTTGTCGCTGCCGTTGACCGTGACCACGTCGGCCGCGCCGTCGCCGCCGCTCGGGTTGGCGCCGAGGTCGATGCCGACCTGCTTCACGCCGGTGCCGGAGAGGTCGCCCACGGTGATGGTGTCGGCGCCGCCTAGTGCTTTGAAGTTGATATTCTCAACGCCATTGACGTCCATCGTGATGTTGGCAACGTCACGGAAGAACCTCACCCGGCTGCCATTGGCCGAGATGTTGACGTTCTCGTTGACGTTGGCGCCGTTGAACTGCAGCGTGTCGTTGCCCGTGCCGCCCTCGATCGTGTCGCTGCCGTCGCCGGGATTCCAGATAAAGGTGTCGTCGCCGTCTCCGCCGGAGAGCTGGTCGTTACCGCGGCCGCCGATGATGGTGTCGTTGCCCGCATCGCCAAACAGGAAGTCGTTGCCGTCACCGCCGGTGATGGTGTCGTTGCCGTCGCCACCGTGGACGGTAACGTTGATCAGGCTGGCGAGGCCGTTGCTGGCGGTGAACGTGTCGTCGCCGCCGTTCATGTTGAGCACGAAGTTCTCGGTGGTGCCGATGTCGAGCGAGAACGGCGCCGGGCTGACGCGGTCGAACCGTACGCGGGTGCCGTTGGGTGTGAGAGTGAAGACTTCGCTGGCGTCGCCGCCGTTGACGATGGCGGTGTCGTTGCCGTCGCCGCCTTCCATCAGGTCGGTGCCGCCGCCGGGATTCCAGGTCATGACGTCGTCGCCGGCCTCGCCGAACAACTGATCGTTGCCGGCTGCCGCCGTCGAGCTTGTCATTGCCGTCGCCGCCGAACAGGAGATCGTTACCGGCGCCGCCATTGATGGTGTCGTTGCCGGCCTGTCCGAACAGCAGGTCGTTGCCCGAGCCGCCGGTGATCTTGTCATTGCCGTCGCCGCCGAAAATGTTGACGGCAGGCATGGGCCCATTGGACTCGTTGACGGAGATCGTGTCGTCGCCGGCCTGGCCGAAAACCTGGATGAGGCCGGTGTTGTCGACGGTGGGGTCGCCACCGACTGTCTTGACCGCGCCGCCATTGACTAAAATGCGTCCGGCTTTGTCACGGCTGGTCACGATACTGTTACCGGCGGCGTCGCCGAACACGGTGAGCTGTCCGGTGATGGGGGAGAAAACGGAGGTAGTAGCCATCCTTGTCATCCTTCAAAACGATTCGGCCCCTTGCAGCGATGTTTAGGGGCAATCGAAATGACAGGCTTGAAGCCGCCCTTGAGACGGCCATGATTGTTCTGAAGATGCGCTCCAGATTTCCTGACGGCGACACATCGCCGCCTGTGAGCGAAAGCACATTGAATTTCGGTGCTGTTTGATTAGCTGCAGTAGTTCGACCCGGGGCTTTTGATTTGCAGTTTGTCTTCGACGGTTACGTGCTCGACGCCAACACGCGCGAATTGCGGCGCGGCAGAGAGCATATTGCGATCGAGCCGCAGGTGCTCGATCTGCTGATCTATCTCGTCGAGCATCGCGAGCGCGTCGTCACCAAGGACGATCTGATCGCCTCGATCTGGGGCGGTCGCGCGGTGTCGGACACCGCGCTGACCAGCCGGATCTACGCGGCGCGCAAGGCGATCGGCGATACCGGACGCGACCAGAAGCTGATCCGCACCATCGCGCGCAAGGGATTGCGCTTCGTCGGCACCCTCGATGCGCCCGCCAACGGCACCTCGCTTCCCACGGTGGTGCCGCCGCCGGCCGATGCGCTGGCGGAGCTGCGCCGCGCCGCGCCGTCGCCGGACCGTCCGGTGAT
Source organism: uncultured Alphaproteobacteria bacterium (assembly GCA_963732085.1). GTDB lineage: Bacteria > Pseudomonadota > Alphaproteobacteria > Rhizobiales > Xanthobacteraceae > Bradyrhizobium. The sequence goes on from CAVSYJ010000012.1 coordinate 147,362, forward strand.
CGCCGTGCTGCCCTTCAACAATATGAGCGACGATCCCGAGCAGGCGTATTTCTCCGACGGGATCAGCGAAGACCTCATCACCGGGCTGTCGAAGTTGCGCTGGTTCTTCGTGATCGCGCGCAACTCCTCCTTCATCTACAAGGGCAAGGCCGTGCATGTGCGGCAGGTCGGCGAGGAGCTCGGCGCCCGCTATGTGGTCGAGGGCAGCGTTCGCAAGAGCGGCGACCGCGTGCGCATCACCGCGCAGCTCAACGACGTATCGAGCGGCAGCCACCTCTGGGCCGAGCGCTACGATCGCGATGCCGCCGACGTGTTCGCGGTGCAGGACGAAATTACGGAGGCCATTGTCGCCGCGATCGAGCCGCAGCTCTATGCCGCCGAGAATGTCCGTGTGCGATCCAAGCATCCGGGCAGCCTCGACGCATGGGGGCTGGTGATGCGCGCGCTGTCGCACTGGGGCCAGGTGTCGCCTCAGGACCATGCGACCGCGCAGGAGCTGCTGGAGAAGGCGGTCGCCATCGACCCCGACTATTGCCAGGCACTCGGCGTGCTGAGCGCGACCTACACCTTTGGCGCACATATGGGATGGGGAGATGCGGCCGTGGTGGTGCCGCTCGCCGAGCGCGCGGCGCAGGCCGCCGTGCGGCTCGACGGCGAGGACCCCTGGGCGCATTATGCACTCGGCGGCGTCCACCTGATCATGCGGCGATTTGACGACGCGCTGGCTGCGCTCGAGCTTGCGCTCGATCTCAATCCGAGTTTTTCGCATGCCCAGAACTATTATGCCTCCGCACTCGCGTTTTCCGGGCGCTGGGAGGATGCCACCGAAGCCGCCAAGCGCGCGCTGCGCTTGAGCCCGCGCGATCCGTTCCTCGCGCTGATCTACGGCTCGGCGTCGCTCGCCTACTATATCGGCGGCGAATACGAGGAGGCGATCCGCACGGCACAGACCGCCGTCCGGCTTCGCCCGGATTTCGCCAGCGCCTACCGCGTGCTGGTCGCAGCCGCGGGCATGACCGGGCAGACCGAGTTGGCGACAGCGGCGCTCCAGCACCTGCGCCGCACCCACCCCGACATCTCCCGCGCCTGGATCAAGAGCCACGTTCCGCTCAAGCTCGACACCGATCTCGTCCATTATCTCGATGGCTTTCGTCGCGCCGGGCTGGCGTGATCGTGCGCCCCTCGTCGTCGGTTGCCACCGCAGGGGTGCGGTGTCACAATCCGACGCATTGGCAGCACGATTGTCTCGGCCCATCCTGCGGGCAACATCGAGGGAGAATTGCCATGACGTTCGATCTGAGCCGGCGCGATGCGCTGAAAATGTCGGCTGGCTTCGCGCTGTCCGCGGCCGGTGGCTTTTCCTGTGTCGAGCTGGCAAGCGCCGCGCCGATCGAGGTGCCGACCATCGACAAGCTCAGTGTCCGGGTGCTGGTCGACAGCGCCAGCGACAACTTCTTTCGGGCGCAGGAAGTGATCGGGGTGCGGACCGAGCCGGGCCGGTCCCGCGACGCGAAGCGGCCGCTGCACAGCGAATGGGGGCTGTCGCTCTATCTCGAACCGCAGCGCGGCGACGAGAAGCGCACCTTCCTGCTGGACTTCGGTTGGACGCCCGAGGCGATCAACGGCAACATGGACCTGCTGCAGGTCGACCCGAAGAAGATCGACGCGCTGATCATGAGCCATGGTCATTTCGACCATTGGGGCGGGTTGCTCGGCTTCCTCGACAAGCACCGCAAGGACATGAACGCGGATCTCACGATGTATGCGGGAGGCGAGGACAATTTCTGTCAGCGCTACGTCAAGATGGGCGGCATGGGCGATCTTGCCGACTACGGCATGCTCGATCGCCGTGACATCGCCAAGCAGAACGTCAAGGTGGTGCTGTGCGAATCCCCGGTCGTGATCGGCGGCGTGGCTTTCACCACCGGCAAGATCAAGCGCAACAGCATCGAGAAGGTGCTGCCGAATTCGCTGGTCGAGTTCAAGCAGAAGGACGGCGCCGGCTGCAACGCCAGCCACTATTTGCCGGCGGAGATGGAAGGCAAGATCGTCCCCGATGAGCACATCCATGAACATGCGACCTGCTTCAACCTGAAGGACAGGGGGCTGATCGTCATTTCCTCCTGCGGCCATGTCGGCATCGTCAATTCGGTGCGGCAGGCCATGGAGGTGTCGGGCGTGCAGAAGGTTCACGCCATCATGGGCGGCTTCCATCTCGGGCCGGCGCCGGCCGACTACCTGACGCAGGTCGTCGCCGAAATCGCCAAGCTCGACCCCGATGTGCTGATCCCCATGCATTGCAGCGGGCTCAACTTCACGCAGGAAGCGATGCGGCAGATGCCGGGCAAGGTGCTGACCACGACGACGGGCAGCCGCATCACCTTCGGCGTTTGACCCGGCGATGATGCGCCTGCTGGCATGCACGGTCGCTCTCGCGTGGCTTGCCGCGGCGCATGCGGGCGAAGCAGGGCCGCAGCCGACCGCCGCGCAGATGATGGACGATCTGATGTACGGCCGTGGACCGATCGGCGGGCCGTTCACATTGATCGATCAGGATGGCAAGCCGCGCAGCGACAGCGAATTCCGCGGCAAGCTGATGATCGTCTATTTCGGCTACACGTTTTGTCCCGACGTGTGCCCGGCCGATCTGATGGCGATCACCCAGGCGCTGGATGCGCTGGGGCCGGAGGCCGCGGGCGTGCAGCCGATCTTCATCAGCATTGACCCCGAGCGCGACGCCAAAGCGATGCGTGAATATATCTCGGCGTTCCACAAGAGCTTCATTGGCTTGACCGGCGCGCCGGACGACATCCGCAGGGTCGCGAACGCCTACAAGGCATTTTACGTGAAGGTCGAGGACGGCAAGACCGGCGACTATGCGATCGATCATGCCGGCGCCATCTATCTGATGGGCCGTGACGGCCGCTATCTCGGCTTCATGCCGCCGCAGACCGCACCCGATCGCCTGGTCGAGATCCTGCGCAAATATCTCGCGCGCGAATAGTGGCGGCAAGACACCGCAAACGAAAGGGGCGGATGCTCTCGCATCCGCCCCTTCGCGCTCAAACGAATGGTGACTTACTTCATCACCTGGCCGCGGATTTCGCCGCCCGGATTGGCCGCGGTGTGGACGTTGACATAGAGCTTGCCGCCCGTCAGGTCGGCGGCCTGGGCGTCGGTCAGGGTCGCGCTGCCTTCGACGGGGCTGGTGCCGGCATTCGCGATCGGCACTTCGACGCCGGCGTTCTTGCCGGCTTCGGCCGGGCCGTGGAAATGCGCGGCGGTCGCCGGACCGGAGAGGCCGGAATAGGTGAGCTTGTAGGTCATCTTCTTGGTTGCGGCATCGTAGTCGATCTCGGCCGCGCCCTTGCCGGCGCTGGTGTTGGCCGGGACTTCGGACTTGCCGTCCAGTGTCGCCTTGAATTTGTCGGCGAAAGCGGGGCCGGAAAATGCGACGGCGGCCGCGAACGCCAGTGTGGCATACATGGTCCTGGTCATGGTTGTGTCTCTCCCTGTTGACGTCAGTGTTGGTGCCAAATTCACAACAAAAGGAATCAGGCTTTATTCCCGAAATCGGCCTTTGCGCTGCAATATTTTCCCTATCCTATGACTGGAGCAGCGCCTCGGCCAGCAATAAAGTACGGCATATCATGACGGTTGCTTGAATGCGGCGAACAATTTTTCTTTTGCTACTTTTGACGGGGGTTGCCGCCTTTGGCGCGTACTGGTGGCTCTCGGCGCCGCCGCTGCGCTGGTCCCAAACCGTCACCGCGGGCGCGCCGAACGCCGCGAACGGCGAGACCATCTTCAATATCGGCGGCTGTTCTGCCTGCCATGCCGTGCCGAACCAGCCCGATCGTCTGAAGCTTGGCGGCGGCCTGCCGATCACCTCACCGTTCGGCACCTTCTATGCGCCGAACATCTCATCCGATCCCAATGACGGTATCGGGCGCTGGAGCGAGGCCGATTTCGTCAACGCCGTGATGAGAGGTGTTTCGCCTGGCGGAACGCACTACTTCCCGGCGTTTCCCTACACCTCCTATGCGCACGCGACGGTCAAGGACGTCCGCGATCTCTTTGCCTATCTGAAAACGCTCGCGCCGGTGTCCGGCAAGGTGCGCGACCACGACCTGCCGTTCCCGTTCAACATCCGCCGCAATGTCGGCATCTGGAAATTGCTGTTCTTCGAGGGCGGCCTCATCATTCCCGACCAGTCGCGCTCGCCGCAATGGAATCGCGGCGCATATCTCGTCAACAGTTTCGGTCATTGCGCCGAGTGCCACAGCCCGCGCAATGTCCTCGGCGGCATCGTCACGCACCAGCGCTTTGCCGGTGGACCCGATCCGGAAGGGGAGGGCTTTGTGCCCAACATCACCCGGAAGGGGCTCGCCGACTGGAGCGCGAAAGACATCAGCTATTTCCTGGAGAGCGGACTGACGCCGGACGGCGACAGCGCGGGCGGCTCGATGGCGCGGGTGATCAAGAACACCTCGCAACTCAAGGACGCCGATCGCGACGCGATCGCCGATTATGTGAAATCGCTGCCGCCGGTGGAGGGTCCGCCAAAGCCGAAGAAGAAAGAGAAGGGGAGTTGACTGGGTCGCAGTCGTGATGCCTGCTTCGCCGGAAGGTAACCCAGCATATGCCGACCTTTTCCCTTGCCGCGCTGACCGCGCTCGACCTCGCGCCGCCCCGGCTCATCGACGTCGCATCCGTTTGCGGGTTCGAGAAAGTCGGGCTGCGCTTGCTCGCCGCCACGCCGGGCGGGATATCCTATCCGCTGATGACCGACCGGAGCGGAATGAAGGAGACGAAGGCACGGATGGCGGCAACCGGCATCAAAGTCGCCGACCTCGAGATCGTGGCCTTCAGGCCGGAGACCGTTGCGAGTTCCTTTGAAGCGTTCCTCGAGGCGGGCCGTGAGCTCGGCGCAAGGCATACGCTGGTTGCCGGCTACGATCCGGACTTGTCGCGTTTCGCCGATCGTTTCGCCGAATATTGCGAGCTGGCGGATCGCTACGGTCTGACGGCCGATCTCGAATTCATGCCGTGGACCGAGGTGCCCGACCTCAACATTGCGGCGCGCATCGTGGAAAAGGTGTCGTCGCCTGCGGCGGGGATCCTGATCGATGCCTTGCACTTCGCCAGGTCGGGAAGCCGCCTGGAAGACCTGCGCAAGGTTCCTCCGCGGCGGCTGCATTACTGGCAGATGTGCGACGCACCTGCCGAGCGTCCCGCGACGATGGAGAGGCTCATTCACGCCGCACGCGAGGAACGCATGTTTCCCGGCGAAGGCGGTCTCGGCCTCGTGGACTTGACGAAGGCGATGCCGGCAGACATCACCATCAGCCTCGAGGTTCCGACGGCTGAACTCGCAAAAACCGTTGACGCCGAAACCCGCGCGCGCCGTGCGCTACGCGGCGCCAGGGCCGTGGTCGCAGCGGCCAGCGCAGCCTGAAGAACGAGGGGATAAGCATGTCGCTATTGGGCCAAGCCGCGGTTGCCATGTGGTGGAACATCCGCGGAGAACAGCGTTCGGAGTTTGGCGACTGGCATTCGCATGAACATTTTCCCGAGCGGATGAGCATACCGGGCTTTCGGCGCGGCTCGCGATGGACCAGCACGCTGGATGCGGAAGGCTTCTTCGTGCTCTACGAGCTGGAGGCATACGAAACCCTGACATCGAAGGGATATCTCGACCGGTTGAACGCGCCGACGCCCTGGTCGACCAAGATGATGCCTCATCATCTGAACATGGTCCGCAGCCAGTGCCGGGTCGCGGCGAGTTTTGGGGGCGGGGTGGCAACCTCGCTGGCGACCATCCGCTTGTCGCCGGAAGCGGCGAGGGCGGATGCCCTGAAAAAGACGCTGGTCGAGACGCTGCGCGAACTGGCGTCGAAGCCGGGACTGACCGGCGCGCATCTTCTTTTGACCGATGCCCCGAAAACCAGCGCGGCCACGACCGAGCAGCAGATCCGCGGGGCGGACGCCGCCGCCGACTGGATTATCCTGCTTTCGGGCTATGACCCTGAAACGGTGCAGCAGGCGGTCGCCAACCAGCTTTCCCCGAAGGCGATTCAACGTGCGGGCGCGCGGGAAAATTCGACGATGGGCCGCTACAAGCTCGCCTTCACCATGACGCCGCAGGACGTCAACGCAAACTAGCCTTTGCTACATCGCGAGATAGCGCCGGCGGATATCCTCGTTCCGGGAAAGGCCGGCCGTGTCCTCGCGATGCACCACCTTGCCCTTGTCGATGACGAGCGCCTCCTCGGCGATCCGCAGGCAGAAATGCATGTTCTGTTCGGCGAGCAGGATCGTGGCGCCGCCGGCGCCCAATTCCCGCAACACCTTGCCGATGGTGGCGACGATGATCGGCGCCAGTCCTTCGCTGGGCTCGTCGAGCAGCAGCACCAGGGGATTGCCCATCAGTGCGCGTGCGATCACCAGCAGCTGTTGCTCGCCGCCGGACAGGCGGCCCGCCTGGCGCGACCGGAGTTTCGTCAGCAGCGGGAAGGTTTCCCAGACGCGCGGCAGGGTCCAGTCGCGCCGGCCGTCGGGACCGGTCTTGGCCGCGATCAGGAGATTGTCCTCGACGCTGTGTTCGGGAAACACCTGCCGGTCTTCGGGCACATAGGCGAGGCCGAGTTGCGCGCGCGCATGCGGCGGCGCGTGGGTGATGTCGCGGCCGGCGAAGAAGATGCGACCGCTTGCGCGCCGGGACGATGCCCGCAAGCATCTTCATGGTCGTGCTCTTGCCGGCGCCGTTGCGGCCGAGCAGCGCGAGCGTGCACTTTTCCTGCAGCGCGAGGTCGACATTGAACAGGATCTGGCTTGCGCCGTAGAAGGCGCTCACCCGGTCGGCGCGCAGGAGATCGGTCATGCCGCGTGCTCCTCCGTGCCGAGGTAAGCGTCGATCACGGCCTGGTTGTTACGGATCTCGTCCGGCGTGCCTTCGGCCAGCACGCGGCCGTAGCACAGCACGCGGATGCTGCTGGCGACCTTGAACACGATGTCCATGTCGTGCTCGATGAAAATCAGCGTGAGTTTGCGCTGTTCCCATAAGCCCCGCACGCGTTCGATCATGCGCCAGCGCTCATCCGGGCCCATGCCGGCGGTCGGCTCATCGAGCAGAAGCACTTTCGGTTCGAGCGCGAGCGCGATGGCGATATCGAGCAGCTTCTGGTCGCCGTGAGAGAGGATGGCGGCCTCCACGTCAGCGACTTGCGTCAGGCCGACGAATTCCAGCACCTCGTCGGCGCGCTCACGCATGCCGGGCGACGGAAAGCGATGGGAGAGACTGCCCCATCGGCCGGCATGCGCGGTCACAGTGGCCATCAGGTTCTCCCGCACCGTCATGGTCGGAAAGCAGCTTGCGACCTGAAAGGCCCGTCCGATGCCCCGATGCATCCGCTCGGCCTTGGAGAGCTGTAAGGACGTCCTGATCGTCGAGCAGCACCTCGCCGGCGTCGGCCGTAAACGCGCCGCTGATCAGGTTGAAGAAGGTGGTCTTGCCGGCGCCGTTCGGGCCGATCACTGCCGACAGCGAGCCCGACGGAAACGCCAGCGACACGTCGTCGATGGCCCGAACGCCGCCGAACGCCTTGATGAGGTTTTTGATCTCGAGCTTCATCGCGCGCGCTTGCCCCAGGCCATCAGGACAAAGTCGAGCACGCCGCGGCGCAAGCCGAGCGCGAAGGCGAGGATCACCAGTCCCAGCACCAGCCCGTGATATTCGGTGAAGCGTTGCACCACGTCGTTCAACGCGAGCAGGATCATCGCGCCCAGCACCGGTCCGAGGAACGTATTGATGCCGCCCAGCATGACCGCAAAGATCGCCTGTCCGGAGTTCGGCCAGTCGGCGAGTTCAGGGTAAGCGCCGGAGACGAACAGCGCGGCCAGCACGCCGCCAAGGCCGGCGAAGGCGCCCGCGATCGTGAACGCGCCGAGCCGCGCACGCCACAAGACGACGCCCAGGAAGCTCGCGCGATCCTCGTTGTCGCGGATCATGCGCAGCGTCTGGCCAAACGGGCTCATCGTGATGTGGCGGAGCGCCAGCAGGCCCAGCACCGCCACGATCGCGCAGAGCTGATAGAGATGAAGCTGCGAGCCGAGCTCGACGCCGAAAATCTCGCGGCGCGGGATGCCGCCGCGCAGGCCCTGGTCGCCGCCGGTGAGGCTCTGCCACGAGATGATGATGCTGAAGAGCAGCATCTGTACCGCCAGCGTAATGAAGGCGAAATAGTCCGTGCCCAGGCGGACGCAGATCGCGCCGACAACAAGCGCGGCGAGGGTCGTAAGAGCAACCGCAAACAGCGCGGCTGTTGGCACCGACAGCTGCGACAGCTGCATGGTCAATCCGAAGGCGTAGGCGCCGAGACCGTAGAACATGCCATGGCCGAACGAGACCATGCCGGTGTTGCCGACCAGCAGGTTGAGCGAGGTCGCAAACAGCGCCATGGCGCTGAGGCGGATGATGAAGTCCTCGAAGGCGGGGCTGCGATGGACGAGCGGGATCGCCAGCACCACGATCAGGGCGATGGCGGCAATCGCCGTATCGCGCAAGGCGGGGTGGCGCTTCATAGCCGGCGACCGAACAGGCCCTGCGGGCGCAGGAGCAGGATGGCGATCATCACGATATAGATCAGGCCATCGGTGAAACTCGGGAAGCCGATGGTGCCGAAGCCGCGGACGAGGCCGATCAGCAGCGCCGAGACCAGCGCTCCCGCGATCGAGCCCATGCCGCCGATCACGGTGACGATGAAGCTTTCGATCAGGATCGAGAAGCCCATGCCGGGCGACAGCGAGCGCACGGGAGCCGCGAGTGCGCCTGCAAGCCCCGCCAGCCCGCCGCCGACGGCAAAGACGATCGCAAACAGGAGCGTGGTGTTGACGCCCAGCGCCGACACCATCTGCGGATTGATCGCGGCGGCGCGCACCGTCTTGCCGATCCGCGTCATCGACAGGCCGAGGCCGAGCACGATCGCGATCAGCGCGGCGATGCCGATCAGCACGGCATAAAACGGCGGCACTACGCCGCCGGCGATGAACCACGGCGGCACCTGGAAGGCCGAGGGCATTCCCATGGCGTGGAATTCGGGTCCCCAGACGATCTTGACGACGTCGTCGAAGATCAACACCACGGCGTAGCAGACCAGGAGCTGCATCAACACGTTGGAGCCGTAGACGCGGCTCATCAGCGCGCGCTCGAACAGCACGCCGAACAACGCCATCGCCAGCGCGCCCGACAGCACCGCAAGCGTGTAGCTGTCGGTGACGCCATACGCGCTATAAGCGACGTAGCCGCCCAGCATGTAAAAGGTGCCGTGGGCGAAGTTCACGATCTTCAGCACGCCGAAGATCAGCGTCAAGCCCGCGGCGACGAGGAACAGCAGCATGCCGATGATCAGCCCGCTGGTGGCCTGGGTGACCACGCAGGCTGATGTCGTGAGGCAGGCGCCGAGCGCGTCGAGGTCCATCGCAGCGCAGCGGACTAGATGTAGTTCTGCTGCTTCTTCCACTCCGTCTCGAGCTCGACGATCTTGCCCCAGTCGGCGGCCTTGATGTCGGTGATGAACGGCTCCTTCGGAATGGTCTGGCCCCAGCCGATGGCGTAGCCGATCGTGGTGTGGTCCTCGCGCATGGTGATGGTGCCGTCGGCGCCGAACGGCGTCTTGATCTTCATGCCGGTGAGAACCGCGGCCATAGCCTTGCCGTCGAGCGAGTTGGCCTTCTTGATGGCCTCCTCGTAGAACTGCATGGCGACCGAATTCTGCCACGACCAGTTGGTCGGCCGTTCGTTCCATCGCTTGAGATAGGTCTGGCCCCACTCCTTGTTGGCCGGCGTATCCGGGAATGTATCGAGATAACGCGTCGCGGACTGAATACCGGGCGGCAGGCTCTTGATGGCGGCCAGCACGGGATAGTCGACGTTCGGCGTCGCCACCGTCATCTGTCCGAACAGCGCATAGACGTTGCCCTGGTTCACGAACGCCGAGAGGTCGCCGGCATAGAGCAGGGTGAACAGGGCCTGCGGCTTGGCCTGGATCAGCTTGGTGATGACCTCGGTGAAGTCGGGCTGGCCGAGCTTGGGCCAGGCCTCGGTGATGACCTCGACGTCCGGCTTGAACTTCTTGAAGAACTGCAGGTACTGCGCGGTAGTGTCGCGGCCGTAGGCGTAATCCGGCGAGCAGGTCGCCCACTTGTTGAGCTTCTTGGCGGTGGCGAACTCCGAGAGATAGATGCTGCCGGCGACCGCATCGTGCACGCCCTGGCGCGCTATGCGGAAGGCGGTCGGCACGCGGATCTTGGGATCGGCGGTGAGCGACGACGTCTCGCTGTTGCTGTGGAGGCACGCGACGCCCAGGTCGCGGACGACCTCCTGCACCGCGAAGGAGGCGGACGAGGCTTCGGCGTCGACCAGAAGCTCGCAGCCCGCGGTGTTCACCAGCTCACGCGCGATGCGCGCCGCTTCCTGCGGCTGACCCTTGGAGTCGCGGAACACGAATTCGATCTGCCGGCCGAGAAAACCGCCGGCGGCGTTGATGCGGTCCTGCTCGATCATGAGCGAGTTGCGCGAAGACGTACCAAGGAGAGCAATGGGTCCGGACAGGATGCTCTGCATCCCGATGCGCAAGGTGTTGGCCTCGGCCTTGGCAACCCAGGGGGCGGCCAGCAAACTGGCCGCACCACCGGCCAAGACTGTGCGACGCGTGACTGAGCTCATTGGACTGCACCTCCCTTTGATCCGGTCTTTGAGGTAACCGGCTGTTTTTGTAGGCGCCAACTTAGATCGACGGCCGCGTTGTTATCAAGCTGGCATTTGGTTCATGGCCGGCCCAGGGAGCCGTCCTCGCATCGAGCCAACAAAGAGGATGACCTCGGCCGAAAGCTGAACTACGAGTGTTGCCGAGGACACGAGGCAAAACGGCCAAGCGAGCTGAGATGCGGAACGGTCACGAAAATCCAGCTCCGCTGTCGAAGGATTATGTGCCTGCCGGTACTTACCCGGCGGATGTTTGCGTCCTGCGCTATGCTCTGGAACGTCACGCGAGGATCAAGCCGCACGACACCTTCGCGGTATTCGAGGGCGGTGAGCGCTGGACCTTTGCGCAGACGCTGGAGCGTGTCGAAAGCCTTGCCGGCAATTTGTACGCGCTCGGTGTTCGCCAGCACGATCACGTCGTGCTGGTACTGCCGACCTGTCCCTTGGCGTTGCGGGTCATGTTATCAGCCAATTATCTCGGCGCGGTCTATGTGCCGGTGAATCCGGCACTGAAGGGATCGTCGCTGCAGCACGTGCTGCACAACGCCGGCGCCAAAATCGCCATCGTGCACGACAGTGTGCTCGATCGCGTCCTCGAGGCCGCGCCGGAGACTCTCACGACTGTGATCACTACATCGGATGTGCCTGTCGCCCGCCACAAAGGCGTCGATCTCCTTGGCCTCGCAACGCTGACGAAGCCTTCCACGCCGCCACCGCCGCCGCCGAAGCCGATCCAGCCCTGGGATACCCAGTCGATCATCTACACATCAGGAACGACCGGCCGATCAAAGGGCGTGCTGTCGTCCTACATGCACGCGTTTTCCTGCGTCGGTCCGGACGCGTGGAGTTGCCTTGTCGCGAGCGACCGGCAAATGGTCCACATGCCGATCTTCCATATCGGCGGCGCCTTCATCGCCACCGTATCGTTATGCTTCGGCAGTTCGATTGGCGTTGTCAGCCATTTCCGCACCGACGCTTTCTGGGACCAGGTACGCGAACTCGAGATTACCTCCGCCTTCCTGCTTGGCGCGATGGCGACCTTTCTGCTGAAACAGCCGCCGGGTCCGGAGGATCGCGACCACACGCTGCGCATGGTCTTCATCGTGCCGCTCGGCCAAAGCGGCAAGCCGTTCCGCGAGCGTTTCGGCGTCGATGTCTTCACCCTGTTCAACATGACAGAGATCTGCACGCCGCTGATTTCCGGCGCCAACCCCGAGAAAGACAATATTTGCGGACGGCCGCGTGCGGGCGTCGAGGTTCGATTGGTCGATGAGCACGATATCCCCGTCAACGACGGCACGGTCGGACAGCTGATCCTGCGGACCGATGCCCCATGGGCGATGAATCACGGGTACAACGCCAATCCGCAGGCAACCGCGGACGCCTGGCGCAACGGCTGGTTTCACACCGCCGACGCATTCTTTCGCGACGCCGACGGCGACTACCATTTCGTCGATCGCCTGAAGGACGCGATACGCCGCCGCGGCGAGAACATTTCGTCCTATGAAATCGAGGTCGAGCTGCTCAGCCATCCCGCCGTGCGCGAGGCGGCCGCTATCCCGGTGCCGAGCGAACACTCCGAAGACGAGGTGATGGTGGTGCTCGCCGCCGCCGCGGGCGCCACCATCGAGCCACAAGACATCATCCGGCATCTTCAGCCGCGTGTGGCCCACCACATGATCCCGCGCTATATTCGCATCATCGAGGAATTGCCGAAGACGCCGACCGCCAAGGTCGAAAAGCACGTGTTGCGCGCCGAGGGCGTCACCACGGACACCTGGGACCGCGAACGCGCCGGCGTGTCGATCCGGCGTGAAAAACTTTGAGACAGGAACAATCCGCGATGGAAAAGCCCCGCGTGCGCATCTACACGGACTACAAGAGCCCCTACGCCTACGTCGCCAACAAGCGGCTGTTCGAGCTCGAGGAAAAGCACGGCGTCGAGCTGGAATGGCTGCCCTATACGCTGCGCGTCGCCGAATTCATGGGCACCGTCGAGGAACGCACCCCGCATTTCTGGCGCAAGGTTCGTTACGGCTATATGGACGCGCGACGCTACGCCAACGCCCAGGGCCTCACCATGAAAGGCCCGCGGCGAATCTACGACGCCTTCTATTCGAGCGTCGGCATGCTGTTCGCGCAGCGTCACGGTTTCTTCCGGCCTTATCACGACGCGGTATTCCGGCGGTTCTGGAGCCATGATCTCGAGATCGACGATCTCACGGCGATTTCGGACCTGATCGCCTCGCTCAGTGGCTCGCCGGGGGAGTTCAAGGCTTATGTCGAAGGGCCGGCGCGCGGGGAACATGATCGGATCATCGAAGAGGCCGAAGCGCTCGGCGTGTTCGGCGTTCCGACCATGGTGTTCAACGGCGAGCTGTTCTGGGGCGGCGACCGCATCGACATGCTGATCGAGCGCATCAGGAATCCGGAAGGCATCGCCGCCGCACTGGGCAGCCGCCATCGCAAGCGGGGTGATTTCTAGTTCGCCAGCGCTTGCCAGCAGCCGGTACGCGTCGAGGATCGGCTGCAAGGCGTCGCGATCCTGATCGCTGAGCGCAGCGAACCTGGTACGCAATTGCCGCAGGCATTTCACCTGATATTTGAACGGCGCAAGCGCGTAAGGCAGGCCCCACACCTTGATTTCCAGCCGTTCAAGGCCGCGGTCAGACGCGTCGGCATTGGCGACGAGAAACGGCAAATACAATTCGCCTGCAATTTTCAAGAGCGCTTCGGCCCATCCCCCAAGTGCGCGCTCGCGCGGATACCAGTCGCCCTCGACGCCCGAGGCGTCGTCCAGCCGCCGGACCCAGTGATCGGTGAACGGCGCGCGTTCCCGCAGGATCCGCATCGGCGTCGGATCGGTCGCCATTTCGCTGAGCTGGCCGAACCAGGCGAAATCGGCGAGCGACGGCCGGCTTCCGAACAGATAGTTCGTCATTCCGACATGCGGCTCGAACGCCCCTAATATCCGGCGATAGCTTTCTTCCAGCAGCGGCCTGTTCTCTTCCGTCGCGCCGAGAATCGGCATCCGCGAAATCTGTCTGCGGCGAAATTCGTCGATTTCCTCCGTGCTTCCCGTTTTTGCCTCCGAGGTCGACCATTCCTCGCCCGCCCATCGCGAGACATAGGCCTGATCCTCGCTGTCCCACCAGCGATACAGAAACAGGGGCTTGACCGCCCATTCATCCGCGAGGTCTTCGAGCAGATCGCAGACAAAAGCGACCGCCTTGTCTTCGGGGATAACGGATCGCTTCGAATGGCGCGCCTCCAGATCCCAGGCGAGGGCGGTGGTTTCGCCTCGAAACGTGCCGTCAGGATATTGCAGGACCGGTATCAGGTTGGGACGCAGGTGCTCGGTCTGTTTTCGAAGGGCCTTGGTCATGATGACCCAGTCGAACGGGATACGTCGATAGCGCATCAGCGCGCGCAGCTTGATCGCATAAGGCGAGGCGGTCGATCCGATCAGGCGGTAGCGCGCTTCCATTTCCTGCGAGGAGGTAGGCATCGACGCCTCAGAGGTGGATCATCACAAGGACCGTTCGCTTAGCGCCGCAATCCCCAGTTCGTCCGCAAGCTGATCGAGGGAGCGGTGCAGAGCCGGCGCGATCGGAATGCCGTCTCGCCCACGCGTGATGCGCGTTTCCTCGCTGCGCTCGCCGGGCATCGCAATCCGCTCCACGCCCGGCATCCGCGCACTGCCTCTGATGTCGCGGGCCAGCGTGTCGACAGCGGCCTTGAAGGTCGCAACGTCGCCGAACGCCGCGATGTTGATCGCGCAGATCGCCTGTCCGGTATTGGTGACGCTGTCGTCGTCATGGTTGAAGTCGATCACGTCCTTGCCCATCGCCGCACCGCCGAGCGTGCCCGCGAGCAGGCCGATGATCATGGCAAGCCCATAGCCCTTGTAGCCGGCCTCCATGCCGCCGAGCGGCAGCAGCATGCCTTCCTCAGCGCGCTTGGGATCGGTGAGAGGATTGCCCTGGCGATCGATCATCCAGCCCTCAGGCATCATCTCGCCGCGCAGCGCCTTGGTCTTGACCTTGCCATAGGCCGCGACTGTCGTCGCCATGTCGAGCACGATCGGTTGCTCGGTTCCTGCAGGGATCGCGGCCGCGATCGGATTGGTCGACAGCAGCATGTCGAGGCCGCCCCAGGGCGGCAGATGGTTGGCGTTGCCGACCGCGAAATAGAGCCCGATCATGTCGTGGGCGAGCGGCATCCGCGCATAGAGCGAGGCGGGGCCGGCATGGTTGGAGAAT
This sequence comes from uncultured Alphaproteobacteria bacterium, assembly GCA_963732085.1. Lineage (GTDB taxonomy): Bacteria > Pseudomonadota > Alphaproteobacteria > Rhizobiales > Xanthobacteraceae > Bradyrhizobium. Next base: position 162,389 of record CAVSYJ010000012.1, read on the forward strand.
TGCGCGTTGACCCAGCCGATGCCGGTCGCGCGCGCCTTTTCGATCGCGATTTCGGCGGCGCGGCTCATCACCAGATGGCCCATGCCGTTGTCGCCGTTGACGAGCGCGGTGGAGGCCTGCTCGCGTACCACGCGGATGTTGGGACGCGTATTGAAGCCGCCGGCCTTGATGCGGCGGGCATATTGCGGCAACCGGCTGATGCCGTGGCCGTCGGAACCCTGCAGATCGGCCTGCGCCATCAGCGCGGCGACAATTGCGGCATCGGAATCGGGCAGGCCGAGCCTGACCATCGCCGCGTGGATGAACGCCTTCAGCTTTTCGAACGTGACTGTCGACACTGGTGCCCTCTTTCCGAAGTTCGCGATCCCCTCGCAGCACCCACTTTTCGCGAACTTCGGAACGTAAGGCACCAGCAAATTATAATCGTAGTGCCGCCTTTCGATTTGAAGTCCCTGATCGGATTTTGCGGCCTTCACCGCAGGGACTTCAAATCGGGCGGCACTATCGCCCGCCGAACGCCTTGAAGGTGATGATGGTCAGCGTGTCCTGGATGCCCTCGATGACCTGCACCTTCTCATTCACGAAATGGCCGATGTCGGTCTCCTTGTCGACATAGAACTTCACCAGCAGATCGTATTCGCCCGCAGTGGAGTAGATCTCGGAGGCAATCTCGGCCTCGGCCAGCGCATTGGCGACCACATAGGATTTGCCGAGCTTGCATTTGATCTGGACGAAGAAGGGTACCATCGCGGTCGTCTCCGGAAATCCTTTTCCATTCAGATAGGCCAGTTTTGGGGGCGTTAGCAAGCTTGCTGGCGCGCATGTGGCGCGTTACCACAAGGCAGGAAAACCTCATGACCACGCCCGTTGCGCTCACCATCGCAGGCTCGGATTCCTCAGGCGGCGCCGGCATCCAGGCCGACCTGAAGACCTTCGCCGCGCTCGGCGTCTATGGCGCTTCCGCCATCACCGCTTTGACCGCGCAGAACACGCAAGGCGTGGCCGGCATCCATCCGGTGCCGCCGGAGTTCGTGGTGGAACAGATCGACGCGGTCTTCAGCGATCTCGCGGTCGGCGCGGTCAAGATCGGCATGGTGGCGCAGCTTGCCGTGATCGAGGCGATCGTGGTGTCGTTGAAGCGCTGGTCGCCGAAACACATCGTGCTCGATCCCGTGATGGTGGCGACCTCCGGTGACCGGCTGCTCAATGTCGGTGCGGTCGAGGCGTTACGCAGCGAGCTGGTCCCGATCGCCTCCATCATCACGCCGAACCTGCCGGAAGCAGCAGTACTGCTGGATGAGGCCGTCGCGACCGATGCGGCCGCGATCCAGAACCAGGGCAAGCGCCTTCTGGCGCTGGGTTGTCCTGCCGTGCTGATCAAGGGCGGGCACGGCGAGGGCAGCGAGAGCGTCGATTATCTCGTGCGCGCGGATGGTTTCATTGCGCTGCCCGCGCCGCGTGTCGCGACCCGGAACACTCATGGCACCGGCTGCTCGCTGTCATCGGCGATCGCGGCCGGACTGGCGAAGGGCGAGCCGCTGGAGAGCGCCGTGCGCAACGCCAAGAGTTTTGTCAGTGCGGCAATTACGAACGCCGACCGTTTTGCCGTCGGCCATGGCCACGGGCCGGTGCACCATTTCCACCGGTTCTATTGAACTGGCTCGGCGTTATTTTGAAACCTTCTGCTTCCACAAATTCCAGACGCGGTCGAGTACCGCGAAGTTGACCTGGTCGGCTTTGGCGCCTTCCTCGGGGCTGAGGTAAGTGATTTCGCTGCCGAGGCCGATCGCCTGCGCCTGCAGGCGCGCATTGACGTCGGTGTAGTAGGCGCGAAACACCGCGATCCTGACGTTCGGCCCGACCGTGACGTCGCCATGGCCGCGCATCAGCACCACCGATTTGTCGCCGAGCGTCTCGGCCAGCGACTTTCCCTTGGCATTGTCGGCGACCAGCATGTTGGTCACGCCGAAATCTTTCGCAATGTCCCAGACCGGCACGCCGGCGGCGAGGAACGCCGTGTTGTGAAACAGCGGTCGCAACGGCGTCTTGCTCACGCTGAAGGGAACGACGCCCGGCGAGTGCGCATGCACCACCGCCATCACATCGGGTCTCGCGCGATAAATCTCGGCATGGATGAAGCGCTCGAGAAAGACCTGACGGCCTCGCGCGTCCACCGCATTGCCGTCCTGATCGAACTCCATGATGTCCTCAGTGGTGACCAGCGCCGGCGCCAGCGAGCGCGACATCAGGAAATGCGGCGGGATTGGCCGGGCTCCGGGCGCTGACATGGCCAAAGGCATCGACCACGCCGAATTCGGCGAGGATGCGGCTGCCCAGCGCAAGGTCTTCGAGCAATTCGGACGGAACGCCTGATATCGGGGAGGGCGCCTGCGCATGAGCAGCAGGCAACGACAACAGCAGGGCGACAAGCGCCGATGTCAAACGTGCAATCATGGGCGCCTCGTCATTTCAGCGTCTTGAGATAGGCGACGACGTCGTCGACGTCTTTTGCGTCGCTCATGCCGCCGAAGGGCATGCGGTTGCCTTTCACCTTGCCCTGGGGATCCCTGATGTAGGCGCGCAGACTGTCCTCGTCCCAGACCAGGTTGGCGCGCTTCATCGCATTCGAGTAGCGGAAGTCGTCGAGCGACCGCCGATTTGCGTCCATACACGCCCTTGAGACTTGGCCCGAGCAAATCCGCGCGCTCGGCATGACAGGCCGCGCAGGGCGCGAACAGCGTCTTGCCATGCTCGGCATCGGCCGCGCCCGCCGCGCCGCCGGCAAGCGCGAGCAGAACGATGCCGGCGGCGCATGGCGCCAAGAATCTCCCGATCATCCTCATCACGCGTTCACCAGCGGGCCGGGGCTCTTCAGATATTTTTCCGTGATGGCCTTGGCCGACCAATAGGCCAGCGCGCCGAGCGTGCCGGTCGGGTTGTAGCCGTGCTGCTGCGGGAACACCGACGCGCCCTGGACGAACAGATTGTGCGCGCCCCAGGCCTGCAGATAGCGGTTCACCACGCTCGACTTCGGGTCTGATCCCATCATGGTGCCGCCGGTGTTGTGGGTCGATTGATACGGCACGATGGTGAAATTCTTGGGCCGGTTGTGCACCTCGTAGTGCGTCGGGTTCATCGCCTTGATCACGCCTTCCATCTTCTCGACGAGATAGCGCGACATCTTGTGATCGTTCTCGGTGGCGTTATAGGTCAGCCGCAGCAGCGGCCGGCCGAGCGCATCCTTGTAGGTGGGATCGAGGTCCATGAAATTGTCGCGGTGGGCATAGACCGAGCCCTGCGTGTTGAAGCGCGTGTTGGCGCGGTACCATTTCGCTTCCGCCTGCTTCCACCCGACGCCCCAGCGTGGTTCGCCCTTCGGCAATATGCGTCCGCCGATCGGCGGCGCGCCGCCATTGCCGCAATTGATATAGCCGCCGCCGAAGAAGCCGAGGCCCGCGTGGTCGAAGTTTTCGCCGTTGAAGTCGTCGATCACCGTTCCCATGCCCGGTGCGCCCATGAAGGGATTGAACTCGCGGCCTTCGAAGAAGGCCTCGCCGCCGGCCTCGAACTGGTAGCAGTAGTTCTTGCCGACCACGCCCTTGCCGGTCGTGGGATCGTAGGGTTCACCGATGCCGGCGAGCAGCATCTGCTGGACGTTGCCGAACACGTAGGACGACAGCACGACGAGCCCGGCCGGCTGCTCGTACTCTTCGCCGGTCTTCATGTCGGTGTAGAGCACGCCGGTGACGCGTTTGGCGTCCTTGTCGTAGAGCAGCCTGGTCACGAAGGCGCGGGTGCGCAGCTCGAATTTCGGCTCGGTGCGCAGCACCGGCATGACGTTGACGTTGGGCGAGGCTTTGGCGTTGGCCTCGCAGGCGGTACGATTGCAATGGCCGCAATATTCGCAACTCCCCAGCGTGATGCCTTCCGGATTGACATAGGCCGCGCTCGAGGTCGCGACCGGAGAAGGGAAGGGGTGATAGCCGAGGCTTTTTGCGGCGTCGCTGAAGATCTGCGGGCCGACGCCGGTCTTGATCGGCTTGTTCGGATAGTCGTTGTTGCGCGCGCCCTCGAAGGGATTGCCGCCCGCCACGATCTTGCCGCGGAGGTTTCCGGCCTGGCCGGAGACGCCGCAAAGCCTGTCGAAACGGTCGTAATGCGGCTCGAGCTCGTCATAGCTGACCGGCCAGTCCTGGATGGTCATGGTGTCCGGGATGGCCTTGGCGCCGTATTTCTCGTTCAGCACGCTCTTGATGCGGAAGTCGGTCGGCAGGAAGCGCCAGTGCAGCGCGCCCCAATGGATGCCGGTGCCGCCGACGCCTTCGCCGGGCAGAAAGGCGCCGAAGCGGCGGATCGGCAGCGCGCGCTCGTCGGGCGCGTTGCGGAAGGTGATGGTGTCGATCGAATTGTCCTGCATCAATTCGAGCCGCACCACATAGCGCAGCTCGTCGCGCAGCCGCGTCAGCGTGAACTCCTCGGCCGGGTTGCGGTCGGCGCCGCGCTCGAACCCGACCACGTTGAGACCGGCTCTGGTCAATTCGCGCGACAGGATCGCGCCGGAAAATCCCATGCCGATCACGACGGCGTCGGTTTCCTTCAGTTTTGTCGCCATCGCCGCCTCCTCAACTGAAGTCGGCGATCGATTGCGGGTCCGCGACATAACGCTTGTCGCGGTAGGCATCGATCTTGTCGGAATAAGTGGCGGGCAGGCCGGGGAAGCCGAGCACCTTCCAGCCGATCTTGTCGCGATTGCCGCCATAGATCGGGTCGGAGAAGAAGCCGGCCATGGCGATGCCGTGCAATTGCGAGAAGAAGGCGCGCGACTCGAAATTCTCGAAGGCGGCCTTGCCTTCCTCCATCGCCTTCAGCGCGGCGACGCGATCGGCGGAGGCGAGGCGATCGAAATCCTTGCCGTACGTCTTGCGGCGTCCAGGCGTTGGCTGCCGTAATGCCCGCGGCGAAAAATTCGCGCGGCGTCAGCGCCAGCTGATAGCCTTGCTCCGGCTTGCCCTTCAGATAAGGCCCCGCGCGATACATTTTCGCGCCGCCGCCCCAGGCGCTGCCGAGCTGGCGGTCGATGAAGATGGCGACGCCGCAATCGCTGCCCGATGGCGACAACTCGTCGGCGGGGATCAGCGTGTCGACAGCCGCCACAATGAAGGCGGCCTCCGAGTGCTGTGAGCGTGACGTAAGGGTTCAGTGTCCGCCGCGGGCGGCGGCGGCGTGCTGATGGTTGGCTGCTGTGCCTCCGCGGTTTCCGTCAGGCCTGCGGCGAGCGCGGTCCCTGCAAGGCCGGCGCCGAGCAGGAATTTGCGGCGCGGAACGCTGTCGTCCGGCATGGAAGCCTCCCATTGGCCCGCCGAGGGCCTTATGCGCTGCAGCATTACGAAAATGAGGTTCGGCGCGTCCTCGATTGCAGCTTCCAATCCGGCACGTTATCCCAAGGTCGTAGCCGCGCGAAGAGGCATGCAACGCAAGGCTGGTCCAAGCCTTTTGTCGGTCGCCAATGGGCTAATTGACCTCTGCGGATGTGCCGCGTTCAATGCTCCCGCCCACAGCCGGGCAAGACGAAAAAACGTCGGAAGTGGTGCGATCGATGGCCTCTGCGCGGGTTTGGCTTGGCGTGCATTCGCGGCTGTGTTTGCCGCGCCGCCGGCGTTTGCGGCGAGTTTCACCGGCGACCCGGCCGCGACCTGCAGCGGCCTTGCGGGATCGGCGTGGGAGGCGGTGCGGATCGACAGCGCCGCCATGCAGGCGCCGTCGCATCTGTCGCTTGTCGGAGCACGCGCCGACGCCGGCTCCCGCGTCTCGCCGTCCAATCCCGCGTTCTGCAAGGTGCTCGGCCACATCGAGCCATCGGATCCCAAGGCGCCGCCGATCAGATTCCAGGTCAATCTTCCCGCAGAATGGAATAACCGCTCGCTGCAATATGGCGGCGGCGGTTTCAACGGCGTGCTGATCACCGGGCTCGGCCTGCCGCCGGCCTATCCCTATGACAAGCCGTCGCCGCTGGCGCGCGGCTTCGTCACCTACGGCACCGATTCCGGTCACGCGACCAAGACCGGCGAGCTGCCGCAACTGTTCGCGCTCAATGACGAGGCCTTCGAGAATTTCGCGCACGTGGCGTACAAGAAGGTGCGCGATGCCGCCGTCGCGCTGATGACGCGCGCCTACGGCAAGAAGCCCGACAAGATGTATTTCATGGGCTCCTCGGAAGGCGGCCGCGAGGGGCTGACCATGGCGCAGCGCTACCCCGAGGATTTCGACGGCATCTTCGCGCGCGTGCCCGTCATCAACTGGGTCGGACTGCAGCATGCCGGCACGCGTGCGGGGATGGCGACCATGGGCGAGGGCTGGATGAAGCCGGCGCAGGTCAAGCTCGTGGCGGACGCGGTGCTGAAGGCCTGCGACAAGGCCGACGGCTCCGAGGATCTGCTGATCGAGGATCCCGTCGGCTGCAAGGCGAGCTTCAAGGCGGAGACGCTGCATTGCATCGAGGGCCAGAAGCCGGACCAATGCCTGAACGAGGCGCAGATCATCAGCGATCAACACGCTGCACTCCGCTTACAAATTCTCCTTCGCGCTCGCCAACGGCCTCGACGATTATCCGGGCTGGGGCATTTCGGGCGAGGACAATCCGTCGTTCGGGCCGACCGGCGGCTGGATCGCGTGGTGGCTCGGCAAGTCCGCGCCCACGCTGCCGCCCGCGCCGAACAACGGCATCGCCTGGGTCTATGGCGCCGGCGGCATGCAATATGTGTTCGCGCGCGATCCCGGTCTCGACGTGACCAGATACAAGCCGGAGGATCACAAGGAGCGGCTGCTGCAGGTCTCGCCGCTGATGGACTCCACCGATCCCGATCTCGGCCGCTTCCGTGAGCATGGCGGCAAGCTCGTGATCCTCGAGCACATGGCCGACTATGCGCAGAGTCCCTATGCCGGCATCCGTTATTTCGAGACTGTCGAGAAGAAGCTCGGCAAAGCGGAGACATCGGAGTTCGCGCGGCTCTACACCGCGCCCGGCGTCGATCATGTCGGCTCCGGCGCGCCGGCCAATGTCGACATGCTGAGCGTGCTGGTCGACTGGGTGGAGAAGGGCAAGGCGCCCGGCGATCTCGAAGTCACCGAGCAGAAGGTCGAGGTGCCGCAATTCGCGACCGTGCGCGCGCTGCCGTTGTGCCAGTGGCCGGCCTGGCCGCATTACAAGTCGGGGCCGTCCAACGTTGCGTCGAGCTTCGTCTGCGCGCGGTAGAGGTTGGGAAGAAACCGGAAGGTCCGGTTTCTTCCCCGCGTCGCCACAGAATCAGTTCTGCCTCACGTTGCCGTTGGCATCCATGTCCTTGTGGGCGTCGTATCCGGCGTCACGCAGGTTCTTGGCGCGTGCGGAGTGAGCATCCATCGTGTCGGCGGGAGCCGCTCCGGAAGCGGCCGCCGCCATCGGCGCAGCATGATGGTGGTGCTTGGCGAACGACGCGCTGGTCGTCCGCGCCGGCGATGGCGAGAATAGCAGCAGTCGTCAAAATCAGATGTCGCATGACATGTTCCTTTTCTTGTTTTTGGCACCCGGCCACCCGAGCCCTGCAAGACTATGCAGAAAGTCGAGAGCGCGGCCCGGTAAACTTTATCTCGCGCGCCGGTGATCTATTCGTGATCGAAGGCAGTGAGGCGAACGTTGGCACGAAAAGCTGACAGCTGTTTTTTGTGCGGCAAAACGGCGTCGGGGGTAGCGCAGTGCCGTCTGCATCGATCACGAAACGACGGACGAGCCTTCCAAAATGTCGGATCGCCATGTTGTTTTTGCGGGAGTGGGTTAGGCTGTCATCGCCACGCAGATGCGCTGCGCGCAGGGCTCAAGCGGCAAGACAATACTAAAGACTAAAAGAGCGGGAGGATGATCATGCCGCGCCGTCCACACAGGCTCATCGCGACGTCTGCCGTTTGCCTGCTTGGCCTGATCGCCCTGGCGCGGCCGGCGTCCGCGGACGTCACCCGGCTCGAGTTCACGTCAAAGCAGCCCTTCGGCACGTTCCGCACCGGCGACTACGTCATCTGGCAAGGCAAGGTTCACGGCGATCTGTCGCCTGCCGAGGCCATCCCGGGCATCGACAAGGCCGCGCGCAACGAGCGCGGGCGCGTCCCTTACGCGGCGAAACTCGTTCTCATCATGCCGGTGGCGCCGGGTGCAGGTAACGGGGCACTACTGGTCGATGTGCCCAACCGCGGCCGCGCCTACGCCGAAGCACTCTACAATTCGCCGCGCGAAGCGCCTTTCATGTCGGGCACCTTCGAACAAGGCACCGGCTTCCTGCAGGACAACGGCTTCTCGGTCGCCGAAGTGTATTGGGAGTTGGGGCAGGGCGCGGACCTGCCGTCGTTCGCCGATGCCGACGGCAAGACGAGGTATGTCGAAGGCGTTGGCTTTGCGATCGTGCGCGATGCCGCGGACTTCTTCGCGCATGCCGCCGCCGACGCGGCGGGAACGCCGAACCCGCTCAAGGGCGCCATCAACCGCACGCTGGCCAGCGGCAAATCCCAGGACGGACGATTCCTGAAGACGTTTCTGTTGAACGGCTTCAACATGGTCGGGCAATCGCCGCGTCTTCGACGGCATGCACGTCTTCGTGTCGGGCGCGGGCTTGCTTCCGATCCTGCAGACGGGTCTTGGGCCGAAATCGAGCGGCGACGAGGCTCCCAACTTTGCCAATCCGGATTTTCCGGGCGTCAACGACGGGCCGCTCACCATCGCCGAGATCACGGCCAAGGTCGAGGCGCGCGGCGAGGTGCCGCCGAAGATGCTGCTGGTCTCTTCGACCACGGACTTCTATTCGCTGCGCGCCTCACTCGGCCGCACCGGCGCGTCAGGGACTGCGGATCAGCCGCTCCCCGCCAACGTGCGGATGTATGATATCGCCGGCGCCTCGCATGTGGTCGTCCCCAAGGCGCCGGCCTGCACGATGCCGCCGGGCCGGCTCGATTGGGCCCCGGTCTCGCGCGCATTGCTGGCGCGTCTCGACGCCTGGGTGAGCCGCAACGCCGAGCCGCCGGGAAGCGAACTGATGCCGCTCGAGCCCGCGCCCGCCGAGCCGCCTGCGCTGCGCGCGCCCTCGCGGTTTCCCGCCGCCGTGATCCAGGTGCCGAAGCGCGATTCCGATGGCAACGCCCTCGGTGGCGTGCGGACGCCGGATATCGCCGCACCGCTCGGCACCAATGGCGGGCAAAACGCGCCGCAGACATTCACCTGTTCGCTGGTCGGGTCCTTCTCGCCGTTCGCAGCGACCAAAGCGGAACGCGAACGCAGCGGCGACGCACGGCTGTCGATCGAGGAGCGCTATCACGGCCGCGATGATTACGTGAACCGCGTCCGCGTTGCCGCGCAGGACCTCGTCTACGCGTGGCTTCCTGCTGGCGAAGATGCGGCCGTGATCGTTCAGCAGGCCGCGTCCAGCAATCTGTTCGCGCCTGCGCCGGCGAATGACGCGCCGCGTTGAGGGGACATCCACATACGCGACATGTCCGCTGCGCCACTCAAGTCGGGCATTCGATCGTCAATTCGGATGTCCGCCAGGCGCCGATGCCGGAATCGCGAGACTTACTCGATCACTTCGGTGGCTTGCGCGAGTAGCGACGACGGCACGTTCAATCCCAGCGCCTTGGCGGTCTTGAGATTGATGACCAACTCGAACTTGGTTGGTCGCAGAACTGGCAGATCGGCGGGCTTAACGCCCTTTAGAATTTTCCCGACATAAACTCCCATCTGCCGATACATTTCGGCGAAGCTCGCCCCATAGCTGACGAGCCCGCCGGAAGCTGCATATGTTCCGGTATAGTAGATTGTCGGCACCGAATAACGCGCCGCCAGCTCAATGATCTGGGTCCGACTGCTTTGAAAAAGCGGATCTGGGATCAGCAACAACGCGCCTATTTTCAATTCGGGAAGAGCTGTGAAGGCAGCATCGATTTCTTCCCGATTGCTTGCGTGCAAGACGTGGACCTCTTTGCCTTTCGCGCGCAACGCCTCCCGGGTAATGTCGCTATCGATGGCGGATTGAGGATTATTCGGATTAAGCAGCATTGCTGCAGCGGAAACATGGGGCAACAGTTCAAACGTCATCTCTACGCGCTTGGCGCCGAGTTCGCTTGCGATAATAGTCGCACCCGTGACGTTACCTCCGGGGCGATTGAGGCTTGGGACCAAACCACTGGCGACGGGATCGTCGCCAATAACGAACACAATAGGAATTGTCGCTGTTGCACCTTTCGCGACCAAGGGTGGAACGTCACCACCTCCAGTCAACAGCACCGCGACTGGACGCCGAACAAGTTCGAGCACAAGCGCCGGTATGCGCTCGAGATGCCCGTCGGCCCACCGATACTCAATGGAGACTGTCTGCCCTTCGACGTGGCCGGCATCTTTCAATCCTTGACTGAAAGCGGCCACAAAGCTCGCGTTTGGCTTGGCTTCTCCAGTATGGACAAATCCAACTACCGGAATTGGTTGCTGTGCACACGCCGGAAACGGCCACGTTGCTGCCGCGCCGCCGAATAGAACAACAAACTCACGCCGCCTCATTTGCCGGGCCTCGCTCGGAGCCTGCATCGTAGCAGGCCGACCTGAATTGGCTAGATCAGCCTCGACAGATGTCCACCTCGGTCATAATCGGAAATCCTCAGCGAGGGTGCTAAAGCGTCCGACCCTGGGCGTAAAGCGAAGTGCTACTCCGACTTGTCGACGTTCCAGAACACCGGCGTCGCCGGGCCTTCGAGCACGCCGGAGCAGCGACTTCCGCCAGGATGCCGCCACGCGATATTGCCCGACCGGGATGTAGATCACCTGGTCGTAGGCCTCTTGCTGGATGTCGTACGCAATCTTCTTCTGCTCGTCCGGCGACGACGAGCGCGCGAAAGCGTCGCGCAGCATCTCGATCTTCGCGTCGTCGGGCCAGCCGAACCAGCCGCCTTTTTTGCCCTTGCCGTTGATCTGCAGATTGGCGATCGGGTTCATCAGGTCGGCCGCGATCACGTTGGTGAAAAACAAATTCCAGCCGCCCTCCTGCGGCGGCTTCTGGTTGCCGCGGCGGCTGACCACGCTCTGCCAGTCCATCGCCTGCACGTTCACGGTGAAGCCGGCCTGACGCAACAATTGCGCGGCGACGATCGGCTGCGTCTTCAAGGTGACGACGTCGGTCGGCGCCATCAACACCACGGGCGTGCCGTCATAGCCGGATTCCTTCAGCAGCTTCCTCGCCTCCGCCATGCCGCCGCTCTTCGCGAGCTCGCGCGAGCCGACGTCCGTTTCGAGCGGCGAGCCGCAGACGAACAGCGCGCCGCACAGCACGAAATATTTGTCGTTGCCGACCATCGCGTCCATGAAGTCCTTCTGGTTGATCGCCATCAATGCGGCGCGGCGGACTTTCGGGTTATCGAACGGCGGGTACAGGAAATTCATGCGGCCGATGGCGTGATAGCCGAGCTTGTTCAGCACCTCGACCTTGATCTCCTTGTTGGCCTCCAGCACCGGCAGCAGATCCCACGGCGTGATCTCCAGGAAATCGATGTCGCCGGACTGCAGCGCGTTCACCGTGGTCTGTGCGTCCGGCATGGTGATCCATTCGACGCGGTCGACCTTCGCGATCTTGCCGCCGGCGGTCCAGCTCGGCGGCTCCTTGCGCGGCACATAATCCCTGTTCTTCTCGTAAACGGCCTTCACGCCTGGCTGGAATTCCGACTGCACGAACTTGAATGGACCCGAGCCGATCTGCTCCGGGATCTGCTTGTCGGGCGGCGTCTGCGCGAGCCGCTTGGGCATCATGAAGGGGACGTAGGACGACATCTTCGCGATCGATTCCAGCACCAGCCCGTAGGGCTCCTTCAGCGTCAGCGTGATCGTCTTCGCGTCCGTCGCCTCCAGGCTCGCGGTGAAATCCATGAGCTTCTGGCCCATGCTGTCGACCTTGCCCCAGCGCTTCAGCGAGGCAACGCAATCTTCCGCGGTCACGGCCGCGCCGTCATGCCACTTCAATCCGTCGCGCAGCGTGAAGGTGTAGGTCAGCTTGTCGTCGGAGACCTTCCAGTCCGCCATCTGCGGCTGGACCTTGAAGTTGGCGTCGGTCGCCAGCAGCGTGTCGTAGACCATGTAGCCGTGGTCGCGGGTGATGTAGGCGGTGGTGAAGCCGGGATCGATCACCCGCAGATCGGAATGCATCACCGCGCGGATGGTGTTCTCGGCTTGCGCGGGCATCGCGAGCGCAAGCGCTGTGAGAAGGAGGGGGAGGCGTGTCCTGCGCGCGAAGAGAGACATGCGATCGCTCCTGCTGATGGTTCCGGCAGGAAAGCTATTGCAAGTTCCGGACCATGGGAAAGGCAGCACAAGGTCGCATGCCGAGTTTCGCGGACCGCGATCCGCGAAAGCGCAGAGGGCAGGGGAGAAACGCTAGCCTTTGATGAACGCCAGCAGGTCGATTGACGCGAACCTGACGTGCTCATGCGGCAATGTCTTGCGCTTGCACGGCCGCGCTGTCGGATTCGCACGGCGTGTGCGGCGTGCAATTGTTGAATGCCGGCGCGAATCCGAAAGATCGCCGCCTGACCGCAGTGCATCGTGTGTCGCCGAACGAGGAGATCGCGTCATGCGGCAATTGCTCGAGGAACTGTATTGGCAAAACCTGCGCGCCAGCGCCAGGGGCATGAGCGCCACGTCCTGCGTGCTGCTGGCAGGCATGGTCGTGTTGCTGATCGTCGTCGCCGTGATGGCAACGCTGGGCTGGGAATCTGCCGCGGGCACCGATGTCCCGCCGATCGGCTACGCGGCGATGGCGGCCGGCATCGTGTTCTCTCTCCTGGTCGGTGTCGGCCTGATGGCGCTGGTGTTCTACTCCAGCCGCGCAGGCTACGACGAGCCGGCGAAGCTGATCGAGCCGGACCGCGACCCGCCCACGACTTCGTGACTGCACGTAACAAGGCGCGTCCTTCAGGCGTAATCCGGAACAAGCGGGGTGGACGAGTTCGATAGCACGCTGGTCGGAGTTGACGTGCCGCTTCCGCGGGCCGTCGACGCCCGGCGGAAAAAGGAAGGCATGGACATGATGGACCGACGCAGCTTTTCGGCTGCTCTGCTTGCGGGCGCAGCGGCCTCGCTGGTCTCCGCCCGCGGCACGGCCGCGAATGCAACTCCGCCGAAAGCGCGCAACGTCGTGCTGGTGCACGGCCTGTTCGCGGATGGCTCGTGCTGGTCGGAGGTCATTCCGCGCCTGCAGGCGGCCGGGCTCAACGTCACCTCGGTGCAGAATCCGCTGACCACGCTTCCCGAAACGATCGCCTCCGCCGAGCGCGTGCTGGCGCGGCAGGACGGTCCGACGGTGCTGGTCGGCCACTCCTTCTCCGGCATGATCGTGACGGAAGCCGGCGTGCATCCCAACGTCTCCGCGCTGGTCTACGTCGCGGCGCGCGCGCCTGATGCCGGTGAAGACTACACGGCGCTTGCCAAAACCTATCCGACGCCGCCGGCGAGTGCCGGTATCGTGTTCGACGGCGACGAAGGCCGGCTGTCGGAAGAAGCCTTCCTGCGCGATTTCGCGGGCGACCTGCCGGCCGCGAAGGCAAGAGTGCTCTACGCCGTGCAAGAGCCTTTCCATAAGGCGTTGCTCGCGGGCAAGACCACTAATGCGGCGTGGCGGTCGAAGCCGAGTTTCTACGCGGTCTCGACCGAGGACCGCACCATCAATCCCGACCTCGAACGTTTCATGGCCAAGCGCATGGGCGCGAAGACCATCGAGGTGAAGGCGAGCCATCTGGCGCTGATCTCGCATCCCGAGGAGATCGCGGGGCTGATCCTGGAGGCGGCGCAGGTGGGGGCGTAGCGGCTCGCCGCGGCGGATGCCTTGTCAGTGCATGAAAAGGCCCGCCAAAGCGGGCCTCGTCAAATCCTTGATTTCGAAGCTTGTACGCCCCGCGCTGCGCGAAGCGCTCAAGCCGCTTCGGCATTGACCGCGGAGACGGCGATCTTGCTCAGAGCGTCGTCGGTCTTCTTTTCCTCGGCCAGCGTCTGATCCAGCAGCTTCACGGCGTCGGTCAAGCCGAGCTTCTGCGCCCACGCCTTCAGCGTACCATAACGCGAGATTTCGTAGTGCTCGACGGCCTGTGCGGCCGCAAGCAGCCCTGCATCGAGCGCCGGCGCATCCGCGTATTCTTCCATGATCTCCTTGCCTTCGTCGAGAATGCCTTCGATGGCGTCGCACTTCTTGCCGCGCGCCGGCTTGTCGATGAGATCGAAGATCTTTTCAAGCCGCTCGATCTGTCCTTCGGTTTCGTCATGGTGCTTCTCGAACGCCGCGCGCAGCTGGTTGGAGTTCGCGGCTTTCGCCATCTTCGGAAGCGATTTGTAGATCTGCTTTTCGGCGTAATAGATGTCTTTCAGCGTATCGAGGAAAAGCGCGTTGAGGTCCTTATCGGCCATGTTGGTCTCCGGCTGGGGAAAAAGAAGTCGCTGATAGCCAACCCGGTGTCGTGAGCTTGGTTCCTGCAGCGCAGTGAAGACGCTCTCGTCTCTGACCGGGAAGAGCAAAAGATGCCATCTGCTCAAATTGAGCCACGCGCTGCAACGGCTGTGCGCGCGTCGCCACCGTTGTGTTCACTTTGTAACACTGGTGAAGCCGCGCCGCTCGCAGGGAACCGGGACAGCGAACTCAGGGATGTTGTTTCGGAAGACCAAAAGCCGCAACATAGGCGGATGGGTCAGGGGCTGGGGGGCCGATGCGTCGATGTCTTCTCGCATTTTTACTGTCCGCGGCGATGCTGGGGAGCGCTGCCGCTCAGGAAAGCGACAAGAAGACCGACGACCTCAAGCCGGCCGACCCGGATACGGGCGAGAGCACCGTTGAGGAATCGACGCTCGGCCTGTTGCCCAATCCGTTCGAGAAGAAAGGCGTCAAATTCGCCATCACCTATATCGGCGAGGTGTTGGGCAATCCGACCGGCGGCCAGAAGCAGAGTGCGGTCTATGAGGACCGCATCAATTTCGCGGTCGACGTCGATCTGGAAAAGCTCGTCGGGCTCAAGCAACTCGCCTTCCACGCCAACGTCTTCCGGATCGACGGCGGCGGCCTCTCGCGCGGCGATCTCCTGAACTACATGACCGTCAGCGGCATCGAAGCGCTGCCCAGCACGCGGCTTTACGAAATCTGGTTCGAGCAGAAATGGGCCGACAAGTACGCGCTGCGCGCCGGCCAGCTTGCGGCCGACACCGAGTTCATGACCGCCAAATATACCGACGTGTTCACCAATGCCTCGCTGGGCTGGCCCGCGGGCCTCTCGCTCAACATGCCGAGCAGTGGACCGTCGCCGCCTTTGGCCGCGATGGGAACGCGGCTGCGCGCCGACGTCTCCGACCATCTCAGCCTGCTGGGCGCCGTCTTCGACGGCAACGCCGCCGGGCCCGGCCCCGACGATCCGCAATTGCGCGATCGTTACGGCCTCAATTTCCGTGTCAATGATCCGCCCCTTGTCCTTGGCGAGGTCCAGTTTCAGTGGAACGAGAAGAAGGGCGATCCGGGTCTCGCCGGAAAACTCAAGATCGGCGGCTGGCGGCATTTTGGTGATTTCGCCGATCAGCGCCTGAGCATGACGGGCCTGTCGCTGGCCAATCCTGCCTCCGGCGGCATGCCCGCCAACCTGACCGGAGATTTCGGCGTCTATTCGGTTTTCGAACAGAAGCTCTATCGTGTCGGCAACGACGCCGACCGCGGTATCGGCGTCTTTGTGCGCGCGTCCTACAGTCCGCCGGACCGCAACATCGTCGATTTCTACGCCGATGGCGGGATCGAGTTCGTCGGGCTCATTGAAAGCCGGCAGAAGGACAAGTTCGGGATCGCCGCCGCCTATGCGCGGGTCTCGCCATGGGCGAGAGCGCTCGATGGGGACTTCCAGCAGCTTGCCGGTCCGGCGTGGCCGGTCCGCAGCGCCGAGACGCTGGTCACCGCTGTCTATCAGTATGAGGTTCGCGGCGGTTGGACCTTGCAGCCGAACTTTCAGTACATCGTCCATCCCGGCGGCGGCGCGACCAATCCGCTGCAGCCCGGCGCCGGTCGTGTCCTCAAGGATGCCGCCGTACTCGGTCTACGCACCGTGGTGAAGTTCTGAGGATGGCAACCAACGGACTCGCCCCCGCGTGAGCTGGGGCACCTTAAGAAGCCCTGGCCAACGGGCTTTCAGCCCATTTCACAGCGTCAGTCTGAAGCGGATCGACCCTGTCGCACTCAAGGCACTTGAATTCGGTCCTGCCGTTTTCACCCAGGACAACTTTCATACGCTTGTTGCAGCGGGGGCAACGGTCCATGGCGATCCTCCCTTTTGGCCTCCCCAACACTCGAAGGGAACAAAAGTTCCCTTCGAGTGTTACGATGTCTCACAGGGGAGAGAACTCATGCAGGCAGCCATCGATCGTGTCATGCAGACCTACGGGATGCTCGTCAATTTGACCGCGGACGAGGAGCGGAAGGTCCGGGATGATGTCTCGCAATTCATGGCTCATGCCAATACGGATGACGAGAACAGGCTCGCCGTCGAGGGTCTGAAGTATCTGCGGTCGAAGTGACTTCCCGCCGGCACGGTGGAACGATTTTCCAGCATCAAGGTTGGTTGCAGCGTCTGGTTAGACTGGAAGGGCGGATGTACCCCTTTCATCAAGGCTCCCTGACGGGGAGCCTTTTGTTTATGGAGGATGAAAATGGACATCAAAGAGCACATGGAAGTCATCGGCGCCGACGGTGCGCATGTTGGCACGGTGGACAAGGTCGAAGGCGGCCGCATCAAGCTGACGAAGAAGGACAGCGGCGAGGGCTCTCACAAGGGCCATCATCACTTCATCGACAAGGGTCTGGTCGCCGGTGTCGAAGGCAACAAGGTCAGGTTGTCGGCGAACGCAAATGTTGCGGTGACGATGGAGCAGGAAAAATAGGAGTTTGAGGGGGCCGGACTTCGGCGAGAAAGCCGCCGCCTGTTTTGCCCGACGAGTCAAGCGCGCCGCTCGACTGCGAGAGTTCACTAATCTCGCGTCAGGACTTCGGATCGTTTGACGGAAAAAGGAAAGACCCGACTGAATGCAGGACTTAGGTCCATATTACTTCTGTTGCTAGACTCTTGGCGCGAGCCTCGCGGGTGTGCTGATGAGTGGAGTGTGGAACCAAAACCTATCCTCGACGAGCGTTTTCCAGGTTGTATAGATAGAACTTCGGCGCGGTATCTTCCGAGCCAAGGCAGGACTGGCCGCGCAATGGCAGGGAATACCGGCGATCCAAGGCCACGCGGAGCTAACCCGCCGCTGAATGAGATGGCGCTGCTCATTGGATCGCATGACTGGGCAAAGACAGCCGTCGGCGCCTCAGAGCACTGGTCGCCGGCTCTGCGCCTGATAGTGAGCATCATGTGCGCGTCTGGATTTCCCATGGCCGTGCGGTGGGGTCCGGACTTCACGTTGATCTACAATGAAGGCTATAAACCTATCCTGGCAGACAAGCATCCGTGGGCTTTGGGCCGGCCGTTTCGGGAAGCTTGGCCCGAAGTCCAGTCGGAGCTTCTTCCGCTTCACGAAGATATCCTTTGCGGAAAAAGCCCGGGGGTTTTTTCAGAAGATCGTCCACTGACAATTCAGCGGCGCGGTGATTTATGGGAGACCGCCCATTTTACCATCAGCTACAGTCCCGTTCCGGACGAGACTTCGCCTACTGGCGTCGGAGGCATCCTTGTAACAGCGGTCGAAACGAGCGACCGCAAGCGTGCCGAAGACGCGCTGCGCCATCTCAACCTGACCCTCGAAGCGCAGGTCGCAGAACGCGTTCGCGAACGCGATGAAATCTGGCGGGTCTCGCAGGACATGCTTTTGGTGATCGACCGGCAAGGCATCTTTCGCGCGGTCAATCCAGCTTGGACGCGAACGCTCGGCTATTTGCCCGAAGAGTTAATCGGGAGCCGATTTGATGTATTCGTTGAGCCGAGTGATATCGGCAGAACTTACGCTGCGGTCGAACATGCCTCACGCGAAGCGCTGCCCAACTTCGAGAATCGCTACCGTCACAAGGACGGTACTTGGCGGAATATCGCGTGGACAGCAGCGCCATCAGGCGAATTGATCTATTGCGTCGCGCGCGATGTTACGGAAGAAAAGCGCCGAGAGGCTGCTCTGGCAGAGGCCCAGGAACATCTCCGTCAGTCACAAAAAATGGAGGCGATCGGGCAGCTTACCGGCGGCGTGGCGCATGACTTCAATAATCTGCTTCAGGTCATCTCCGGCAATCTTCAGCTTCTCGCCAAGGATATCGTTGGTAATGACCGCGCGGAACGTCGCGTGGAGAACGCACATCTTGCCGTCAATCGAGGCGCTAAGCTTGCCAATCAACTTCTCGCGTTTGGCCGCCGGCAGGCGCTGGAGCCCAGAGTAGTAAATATTGGTAAGCTTGTTTCCGGCATGGACGAATTGCTGCGGCGCGCGCTCGGTGAAGCGATAGAGATCGAAACGATCGGTGCAGGCGGCTTATGGAATGCGTTGATCGACCCGGGCAATCTGGAAAACGCGATTGTCAATCTAGCCATCAACGCACGGGACGCCATGGACGGCGCGGGAAAGTTGACGATTGAAGTCGGCAATATGACACTCGACGACGCCTATGCGAAAAGTCACGGCGAGGTGGTGTCCGGCCAGTACGTTATGCTTGCCGTGACGGATACCGGCATAGGCATGACGCCAGAGGTTGTGGCGCAAGCATTCGAACCGTTCTTTTCGACCAAACCGGAAGGACAAGGCACCGGCCTGGGTCTCTCGATGGTTTATGGCTTCGTCAAGCAATCGCACGGGCATATCAAAATCTACAGCGAAGGTGGCCATGGTACGACCGTGAAGATCTATCTGCCCCGCATCAAACAGAAGGAGGATATTATAAATGTCCTTGATCAGGAGGCGCTCACGGGCGGCACCGAAACCATTCTGGTTGCGGAGGATGATGACGAAGTAAGGGCGGCGGCGGCTGAAATGCTCACCGACCTTGGCTACCGCGTCTACAAGGCCAGAGACGCCAAAAGCGCGCTGAGCGTCATCGAGAAAGGCCACAACATCGATCTTCTTTTCACTGACGTCGTGATGCCGGGCGAATTGAGGGGCCCTGACTTGGCTCGCAAAGCGAAGGAGCGATTGCCCAACATCGCCGTGCTTTTCACATCTGGCTATACCGAGAATGCCATCGTCCATGGCGGACGGCTGGATGCCGGCGTAGACCTTCTTCCGAAGCCCTATACCCGCGATGCGCTGGCCCGAAAAATTCGGCAGGTCTTGGAGCGAGAAATCACTAAATAACAATCCCTTTGCAAGCAAAAATAGGAGTTGGGGAGGGGTCTAATGGCATCGGCCAAAGACACGCCGCCTGTTTTGCCCGACGAGTCAAGCGCGCCGCGCAAAAATATTTGTCTTTCCGTAAGACAGAAATTATGATTTAACGAAGCCATCCCGCCTCGACATGAGGGACGTGATGGCCATTCGTCACCAGACGTGAGGCGGGTTGCGATGGACGCGGTCGTGCCGCAAGACGTGCGGCGCAGTCGTGTACGGTCAAGCCGTGTGGTCCTGTCCCCTCGATGCTGGGGTCAAGTTGTGCAAAGCGATTTGCGCAGCGACGGTGACTAAAAAGCCCGACACACCGGGGAGAGCGCGGAGTAAGCCGTAAAGCCATTGCGCAGGGAGTGCCGGACGTGTTCGGCTTTACCTGACGACTTGTGGGCACTTTCCTTTTCAGCCCACAAGGCCAGCGGGTGCGGCCAGCGCCCGGCATTCCCTGCGCCCTCTTCCTTGAGAGGGACACCGAATTGCAAGACTCGGACGCGAAATCGCGCCGCGGGAATGCTTTTGCTCGTCATTGCGAGGAGCACAGCGACGAGAAGGGAACGGCCGTGCCGGATACCTCGGCTGTCGCCTCCCTGTCGCAACGCGCTGCTATCGCCAACCCCAGGGTTAACGGAATGATTCGCGCCAAAAGCCGCACAAAGACGGCAGTCGGACAGTTCCATTTTATGGGTCATCGCACTGTCATGCGAATCTGTTAGGGGCGCCTGTCATGGGAAGTGACTCAGTAAGCGAAGACAGCCCGGACCGGCGCTTTCGCACCCTGTTTATCTCCGACGTGCATCTCGGAGCCCGCGGCTCGCAAGCCGACCGATTGCTCGATTTCCTCCGCATCCACGACGCCGACACCATCTATCTGGTCGGCGACATCGTCGACGGCTGGGCGCTGAGCTCGACCTGGTACTGGCCGCAATCGCACAACGACTTCGTGCAGAAGCTGCTGCGCAAGGCGCGAAAAGGCGCCAAGGTGATCTACGTCCCCGGCAATCACGACGAGTTCCTGCGCAAATATTACGGCACGCATTTCGGCGGCATCGACGTCGTCGAGAACACCGTGCATGTCGGCGCCGACGGCAAGCGCTATCTCGTGATCCACGGCGACATCTTCGATCTCGTGGTGCAGAACGCGCGCTGGCTCGCCCATCTCGGCGACAAGGCCTACGACTTCGCGATCCAGATGAACCGCTTCGTCAACTTCTTCCGCCGCCTGTTCGGCGTGCCCTATTGGTCGCTGTCGCAATGGGCCAAGCTGAAGGTGAAGAAGGCGGTCAACTATATCGGCGCGTTCGAGGCGACGCTGGCGGGCGAGGCGCGCCGCCACGGCTGCGACGGCGTGATCTGCGGCCACATCCACTATGCGACCATCCATGACGAGCACGGCATCCGGTACATGAATTGCGGCGACTGGGTGGAGAGCTGCACGGCGCTGGCCGAGCACGAGGACGGCACCTTCGAGATCATCATCTGGACCGATCCGGAGCGCCGTATTGCGCCAGTGCCTGAGATCGCCGCCCGCGCGGCCTGACTCGGAGCAATTGGCGGCTTGCCCGGCCTTTACGCGGCGCGATAAAAGCGCGTCTATGACAGACATGACAAAACTCCCGGTCAATGCGGCCGATATCGATCTGGCCGCGACCGTGATCGCCCCTTACGCCGTGCGCACGCCGCTGCTCTCCAATCCCGCGCTCGATGCGCGCGCCGGCACGCGCGTGTTCCTCAAGCCGGAACTGCTGCAGCGGACCGGCTCGTTCAAGTTCCGCGGCGCCTTCAACAAGCTGTCGTCGATCCCGCAAGTCCGTCGCGCCGGTGGCGTGGTGGCGTTCTCCTCCGGCAATCACGCGCAAGGGGTGGCGGCGGCGGCGCAGATCCTCAACATGAAGGCGACCATCGTGATGCCGTCGGATGCGCCGGCCTCCAAGCGCGAACGCACCAAATCCTACGGCGCCGAGGTCGTGCTCTACGATCGCGACAAGGAAGACCGCGAGGCGATCGCAAAGGACATCGCGGAGAAGCGCGGCGCTACCCTGGTGCGGCCCTATGACGATCCCTTCGTGATCGCGGGCCAGGGCACCGTCGGCCGCGAGATCGCCGACGACATGGCAGCGCTCGGCGTAACGCCCGACATCGTGGTGGCGCCGGCCTCCGGCGGCGGCCTCATCGCGGGCGTTGCGACCGCGGTGAAGACGCGCTTTCCGAATGCGCAGTTGATCGTCGCCGAGCCCGAAGCCTTTGACGATCACACCCGCTCGCTCCGTGCCGGCAAACGCGAGCCGCATGCCGCCGAGGGCCGCACCATCTGCGACGCGCTGATGGCCTCGATCCCCGGCGAACTGACGTTTGCGATCAACAGCAAGCTGCTGTCGCACGGCGTCACGGCGAGCGATGCCGAGGTCGGCGCCGCGATGGCGTTCGCGTTCCGCGAATTGAAGCTGGTGGTCGAGCCGGGCGGGGCGGTGGGATTGGCCGCGCTGTTGTCTGGCAAGATCGAGGCGCGTGGCAAGACGATCGTGATCGTACTGTCCGGCGGCAATGTCGATGCGGATTTATACGCAAAGCTGATTGCTTGAAGTGAAATTTGAAACGGTGGAGCGCCTGCTCCGGTCTCGTCATTGCGAGCGAAGCGAAGCAATCCAGAGTCAAGCAAAGACTGGATTGCTTCGTCGCTCGCTCCTCGCAATGACGACTGACTCGATTGATTGATGATTGATGTGTTGAAGTCGGTATCGCGGCCAAGGTCAAGAAAAGAACGCGATCTTCTCGGCCTGGGTCATGCGCTTGATCGGCGCCAGCGGATCGTTGGCCGGGATTTTTGGCCGCGTCACGAGGCCGTTGGCAAGGAGGGTCGCGCCGAGCGACGGCTCGGGCTCGAGTGCGACCGGCGGCGAGGGCACGACGGCTTCTTGAGCGACGACGGGTTCGGGCATGCTCGCGGCCGGCACGAATTCCTCGGGTGGCGGCTCCGTCAACGCGACCGGCGGCTCGATGTGCATTTGCGGCTCGGCGACGTTGTCTTGCGGCCCCGTTGCGATCACTGCATCGTCGATCTCATCCGGATCGGAGGCGGCCATTTCGATCGCGATCCGATCGAGCATGGCATCGTCATAGGGTTCGGATTCGTCAGCCGGAGCGTCGGCGGGTTCGGCCATCGCCACCGGCTCCTCGACCTCCGGCGCAGCCTCCGCTCCGGTGATGCCGGAGAATGCCGAGATGCTCGCCTTGATCGAGTCGAAGGCTTCGCGCAGCGCGGTCCGCGGATCGGTGGCGGCAACCTCCTCGCAGCCGGACTCGATGGCGCCGACTTGCGAATCCAGGAGGTCGCAGATGCGGCCATCGGCGCCGATCTCGCGCCAGCGCCAGGAAATCTCCTTGATGATGCGCGCGCCCTTGCGGATGGGCACAAGGCTCTCTTCGAGCCCGAGGCCGTCGAGCGCAGCCGTTGCGGTCTGCTCGGCCTCGCCGACGGCACTCCCGATCGCGGCCAACATCTCCGGCCGCTTGTCCTCGGGCGGAGGCGGCGGCGGTTGGCGCTGTGCCGCCAAGGTCTCCTCGACTTTGGCGACCGCATCGAGCACCATGCGCGTATCGGCATTGCGGTTGCGCCGCGCATATTCATCGAGGAACCAGCGGCCGCGCGCGGTCTCCATGAAGGCCTCGCGGATCGCGTCATAGTCCTCCTGGCTCGGCAGGCTTGCGCGAGCCGAGATCGGCGACAGGGCGAAGGCTTGGTTGGCCATGGCAGACTCGATTGCCGCGCAAATCACCGCGCGTTGCGAGTACGATCACCAGAAAGCAGACCGAATCGCAATTGAATTGATGCCGGGCGAATCACAAATCCCCACCGCTTCCGCCGCCAACCGATTCGCAGGCAGGCTGGCGCTGGTCTACAGCACCGGCTTCGGGCTGGTCGGCACTCATCTGCCGTACTTCCCGATGTGGCTGAAGGCGGTCGGCGTCGACGCCACCTGGATCGGCCTCATCACTGCCGTTCCCGCGGTGACGCGCTTCACGGTGCTGCCCCTTGTCACCGGCTTCGCCGAACGCCGTCACGCGCTGCGCGGCGCCATCATGGTGACGGCGCTTGCGACCGCGATCGGGCTTGCGATAACAGGCACGCAGCATCTGCCGCTTTTGATCCTGATCGCCTATGCCGCGACCTGCTGCCTGTGGACGCCGATGGTGCCGCTGATCGACGCCTATGCGCTGCGCGGCGTCACGCAATACGGCCTCAAATACGGACCGCTGCGGCTATGGGGCTCGGCGGCCTTTGTCGTGGCTGCGCTGGCCTGCGGCCAGCTGCTCGATGTCATTTCAGCGAAACATCTGATCTGGCCCATCGTCGGGATGGCCACCCTCGGCGCGTTGGTCAGTCTCGGGTTGCAGCCGCTTGGCGTTATCAAGACCGCACCGAAGACGCATCATGGCGCCGGCGCGCTGCTGCGCGACCCCGGCTTCCTCGCCATCATCGTCACCTCGGCGCTGATCCAGAGCAGCCATCAGGCCTATTACATCTTCGCCTCCATCGCCTGGCAGCAGGAGGGTTTCGGCGGGCTGACCATCGCGAGCCTGTGGGTGCTCGGGGTGCTCGCCGAGATCGTCGTGTTCGCGGCCTCGCCGCGATTCACGCTGCAACCGGCGACGCTGGTCATCATTGCCGCGCTCTGCGCGGTGGCGCGCTGGGTGATCACGGCGCAGACGCCGGCTTTTCCGATCCTCGCCGCCGTCCAATTGATGCACGGCCTGACCTTCGGGCTCACGCAGGTCGGTACGATGGGATTGATGGTGCACCACGTGCCGCCGCACATCATGGCGCGGGGGCAGGGGTTCCTCGCGGGCTGCTCAGGCATCGTCGCAAGCAGCGTCTCGATCCTGACAGGCGCGGTTTATGCGCGTTACGGGCAGGGCGCCTACTACCTCATGGCCGCGCTCGCCGGACTAGCCGCGCTGGTGATGTGGTCGGCGCGGAAGCGGCTTTCGGCGCATCAGCCCCAGAGCGAGGCCTCCGGCGGATGAATCAGGCTGCCGTCATAACGCAAACCGTTGTCGCGATCGCACGCCAACAGCAGCGGCCCGTCGAGGTCGACGACACGCGCCATCGGTGTCAGCAGCATCGCCGGCGCCATCGCCAGCGAGGTCGCAACCATCGAGCCGACCATGATGTCGAAGCCAAGCGCCTTGGCCGCGTCCGCCATCGCAAGCGCTTCGGTCAGGCCGCCGCTCTTGTCGAGCTTGATGTTGACGGCGTCATAGCGGCCACGCAGCGCCTCCAGCGATTTGCGGTCGTGCGCGCTCTCGTCGGCACACACTTTCACCGGCCGGCGGACGCGTCCGAGCATGTCGTCCCATCCGGCGGGCAGCGGTTGCTCCACCAGGGTGACGCCGGCTTCCGCACAGGCCGCGAGATTGCGTTCGAGCTCGGACGGCGTCCACGCCTCGTTGGCGTCGACGATCAATTCGGAATCGGGCGCCGCCTTGCGCACTGCGGCGATGCGCTCGCCATCGCCGTCGCCGCCGAGCTTGATCTTGAGCAGCGGCCGGTGCGCGGCCTTCGTGGTCGCCTCGGTCATGTCAGCCGGCGAACCGAGCGAGATCGTATAGGCCGTGACGCAGGGCTTTGGCGCGGGACGGCCGAGCAGATTCCAGGCGCGGACCCCAGCGCGCTTGGCTTCGAGATCGATGATGGCGCAATCCAGCGCATTGCGGGCGGCGCCGGCTGGAAGCGCCGCCTGCAAAGCCAGCCGGTCGAGCCCTCCGGCCACCGCATCACTCAATCCCTGCAACGCCTTCAGTGCTGCTTCTGGCGTCTCCTTGTAGCGCGGGTAGGGCATGCACTCGCCGCGTCCGCGATGGGTGCCGTCGTCAAGCTCGGCCACCACGACCACGGCCTCGGTCTTGGCCCCCCGACTAATGGTGAAGGAACCGGCGATGGGAAAGCGCTCGATTCTCGCGGCAAGCATTGGAGGTTTGGCGGAAGTCATTTTAAAATCAGGCGATTTTTGAACCCGGCGCTTGCCCGGTGCAACCAACTATGGCTGGTTAGGAGGATGGAAGCTAGCGTGGGGCTTTTCCTATCCCAAGACGGGGGTTCGCGGCCGTGAATGGCGATCCGACCCTGGAGCGGATTGCGCACGGCAACGGGCTCGCGCTCTGTGCCGCGGGGCCGTGGATTGCGCGCTTTGCCAGCTCGCTGGAGGCGTTGGTCGCCGAGGCGGAGAAGCTCGCCGGCAGCCGGTCCAATATCTTCATCGACGTCTCGCAGATCTCGCGGCTCGACACCTTCGGCGCCTGGCTGATCGAGCGGCTGCGCCGCAGCCTGACGCAAGGCGGGATCGAAGCCAAGATCGCGGGCCTGTCTACGAACTACGCCACCCTGGTCGATGAGGTCCGCCGCGTGAAAGGCGCGCCTGTCGTCGAGACCACGACGGTGACGATCAAGGGCATGCTCGACCAGGTCGGCCGCACCGTTACCGGCATCGGCGGCACTTTCGTCGAACTGATCGACATGCTCGGCGCGGTGCTCGCCGCGAGCGGGCGCGTGCTGATCCATCCGCGCAGCTTCCGCATGACCTCGACCGTGCATCATCTGGAGCAGGTATGCTGGCGCGCGGTGCCGATCATCGTGCTGATCACCTTCCTGATCGGCTGCATCATCTCGCAGCAGGGCATTTTCCATTTCCGCAGGTTCGGCGCCGACATCTTCGTGGTCGACATGCTCGGCGTGCTGGTGTTGCGCGAGATCGGCGTGCTGCTGGTGGCGATCATGGTCGCCGGACGCTCCGGCAGCGCCTACACGGCCGAGCTCGGCTCGATGAAGATGCGCGAGGAGATCGACGCGCTGCGCACCATGGGCTTCGATCCGATCGAGGTGCTGATCCTGCCGCGGATGCTGGCGCTGGTCATTGCGCTGCCGATCCTGGCTTTCCTCGGCGCGATGGCCGCGCTCTATGGTGGCGGCCTCGTCGCCTGGCTCTATGGCGGCGTCGATCCGGAAGCCTTCCTGCTGCGCCTGCGCGATGCGATCTCGATCGACCATTTCACGGTCGGCATCATCAAGGCCCCGGTGATGGCCGCGGTGATCGGCATCGTCGCCTGTGTCGAGGGCCTTGCCGTACAGGGCAGCGCGGAGTTGCTCGGCCAGCACACGACAGCTTCGGTCGTGAAAGGCATCTTCTTCGTTATCGTGATGGATGGCGTGTTCGCCATCTTCTTTGCCGCGATCGGGATGTGACCATGGCGCTGCAGCCGCAACCCGTCGCCGATGCCATCATCCGGGTGCGCGATATCACCGTGCAGTTCGGCAATACCCGTGTGCTCGACGGGCTCAATCTCGACGTCCGGCGCGGCGAGATCCTCGGCTTCGTCGGCCCCTCCGGCGCCGGCAAGTCGGTGCTGACGCGCACCATCATCGGGCTGGTGCCGAAGGTCGCCGGGCGTATCGAGGTGTTCGGCGTCGATCTCGATGCCGCCGACACCGCCGCGCGGCGCGCGGTCGAGCGGCGCTGGGGCATCCTGTTCCAGCAGGGCGCGCTGTTCTCCTCGCTGACCGTGAGTCAGAACATCCAGTTTCCGGTGCGCGAGTATCTCAAGGTCTCGCAGCGTCTGCTCGACGAGATCACGGCGGCGAAGCTCGTGATGGTCGGTTTGCGGCCTGAGGTCGCCGACCGTTTTCCGTCGGAACTGTCGGGCGGCATGATCAAGCGCGTGGCACTGGCGCGCGCGCTCGCGCTCGATCCGGAACTGGTGTTTCTGGACGAGCCGACCTCCGGGCTCGATCCGATCGGCGCCGGCGACTTCGACGAGCTGGTCAGGACGCTTCAGCGCACTTTGGGCCTGACCGTTTTCATGGTAACCCACGACCTCGACAGTCTTTATACAGCTTGCGACCGCATCGCCGTTTTAGGGAACGGTAAGATCATTGCCGCAGGATCGATTGCCGACATGAAGGCATCGCAGCATCCCTGGCTCAAGCAGTATTTCAACGGCAAGCGCGCCCGCGCTGTCGTGAGCGCGTAACCGGAGCATTTGATGGAGACCCGCGCGAACTATGTGCTGATCGGCGCCTTCACCCTGGCGGTGATCGCGGCTGCATTCGGCTTCGTGCTGTGGTTCCAGAGCCTGCACACCACCAAGGCGCGCGGGCCCTTGCGCGTGATCTTCGAGGGGCCGGCTTCGGGCCTGCGCAATGGCGGTAGCGTGAATTTCAACGGTATCAGGATAGGGGAGGTGATCTCGGTGAAGCTCGACAACCCGCGTCGCGTTGTCGCGCTCGCCATGGTCGAGAACACCGCGCCGCTTCGCAAGGACACGCTCGTCGGCCTGGAATTCCAGGGGCTGACCGGCGTCGCCGCGATCTCGCTCAAGGGTGGCGAGGAGGCCGCACCTCCGGTGCCGCTCGACGAAGACGGCATCCCCGTGCTCACCGCCGATCCGAACAAGCTGCAGGACGTCACCGAGGCGATCCGCGCGACGCTTCAGAACGTCAACAGGGTCGTTGCCGACAATCAGGAGTTGGTGAAGAACTCGCTGCATAATCTCGAGACCTTCACCAGTTCGCTGGCGCGCAATTCCGAGCGCATCGACGCCATCATGGGGCGGGTCGACGGCGTGATGGGCAAGGCCGACAATCTGATGCTCGGGCTGAATTCGCTGGCCGGCGGCAAGGAAGGCGGCGAACTGTTCCTCACCGTGAAGTCGATCCGCGAACTCGCGGAGGACTTCGACAAGCGCTCGGGCGCGCTGATGTCCGACGGCCGCAAGACGCTCGGCGACATCAGCCGCGCGGTGAACAATTTCGATCGCAACCCGACCCGGGTGATCTTCGGCGCCAGCAACGGCAATGCGCAGCAGCCCACGGCCGAGCAGCCAAAACCGGCCGCCCCGGCGGCGAGCGGCCAGAAGCGGCAGTAGCGAAGCGAGTAGCGAATGGCGAGTAGCGAGTAGCGAATAGCGAGTAGGAACTCTCGTTCGCCCTAAACAAAAACGGAGGCCGCGAAGCCTCCGTTTTTCATTTCGCCACTCGCTATTCGCTACTCGCGTCTCATCCCAGCCGGCCCGCCGCGTGCGCGAGCAAGGTGTAGACCAGACCGGTTTCCGAGG
Source organism: uncultured Alphaproteobacteria bacterium (assembly GCA_963732085.1). GTDB lineage: Bacteria > Pseudomonadota > Alphaproteobacteria > Rhizobiales > Xanthobacteraceae > Bradyrhizobium. Next base: position 190,863 of record CAVSYJ010000012.1, read on the forward strand.
TCAGGTGGTTGCGCAGCGCCTGCGGCCCGCGATCCTCGCGCGCCACCTCGTCGAGCAGCCGCTCGAACTCGGTGATGTAGCGGTCGACCGTCTGCTTGAAGCCGCGGTCGGCGCGATACTTGCGGGCGACCTCGTCGAAGGCTTTCTGACCGGCCGGCGTGTACAGGCGCTTGCTGAACGCCTTGCTCTCGCCGCGCTGGTAGCGGTCCCACATCTCGGCCGCGAGGTTGCGGTCCATCAGCCGGCCGATGTCGAGCGACAGCGACTCCAGCGGATTGCCGCCACCCTGCTGCGGCGGGCGGCCGCCGCGCTGAGGCGGGGGAGCCGGATTGCCGCCGGCATCGGTGCGGCTCAGGAGATCGGAGAGCCAGCCATCGGAGTTGGCGGGGCTGACCGGCGGCGCGTCGGCGCGTCGCGCGGTCGGCATGCCCAAATCCGGCGGCGGCAGGTTGGACGCACTGCCATTGTCGCGCATGCGGGCGTCGGCACGGCCGCCAGCAGTCGCCATCACAGGCTCCTCCTGGCGCTGAACGCTTGCGCGTCCGGTCGAGACCACGTCCAGCCCGCGGCCGTGATGGGCCACGATCCGGTTCAGCTCGGCCAGCGCTTCGATCTGGTCGACGATCACCTTGCGCATCTGCGCGGTGCTCTCGGCCGCCTCCTGCGGCATTTCGAGCACGCCGCGGCGCAGCTCGTTGCGGGTGGCTTCGAGCTCGTGATGCATCTCGCCCGCCATCTGCTTCATGCTCGCCACGAGATTGGCGAACTTCTCGGCGGACTGCTTGAACATCGCGTCCGCTTCGTCGGTGGTCTGGCGGTAGATCTCGTGCATGGCGTGAACGGTCTGCTGATGCTCCTCCTCGGACGCCGCGCGCACCGCCTCGAACTGGCTGCTGATCGCCGCCGAGCCCGCGCCTGCGGTCTCCGCGACGACACGCGCGATGTCGCGCGCGCGCTCCTCGGCGGCGGCCAGCGATTCATCCAGCAGGCTGGTGAAGCGCGACAGCCGCTGGTCGAGATCGGCGGTGCGCAGATCGATGGTGGTGACCAGCGATTCCAGCGTCGCCTTGCGCTCGTTGACGGAGGTCGTCGTCGAACGGTTGGCCTGCTCGACCATACCGGCCGCATCGACCAGCGTCTTGCCATGCGCCTCGAAATGCGTGGACAGCGCGTTGAGGTCTTCCAGCGCCCTCGACGTCTTGTCGTTGAAGATGCCGAGCTGGTCCTCCAGCGTCTGCGTCGCCGTGCCGTTGCGCGTGGTGACGTCGTTCATGGCCGAGACGAAGTCGGCGACGCGCGTCACCAACGCGCGCTCCAGCGAGTTGAGGTTGTCGTGGGCGCCGGTGAGGACTTCCTGCAAGAGGATGTTGCCCTCGCGCAGCCGCTCGAACAGCGCAACCGTGTCGGTCCGCAGGATCTTGCTGGTCTCCTGCATCTCGGTCACGGCCTGGATCGAGACCTGACGCGACTGCTCGATGGCGGTCTTGGAGGACTGCTCGAGGTCCTTCAGCGACTTGCTGATGGCGCCGGTGGCGAGTTCTCCCGCCGAGGTGATGGTGCGCGCCACGTCGGACCCGTTGCCCATCAGGGTGTGCGAGAACGCCTGGCCGCGGGTCTCGATCGATTTCAGCGAATCGGTGGTGACGCGGTCGATCTCGATGGTGAGCTGGCTGGTCTTGGCGCTGATCGCCTCCACCAGCGAGCCGCGCTTGCCGTCGATCATCTGCGACAGGCGATCGGTCTGCTGCTGCACGAAGCTCACCATCTCGTTGGTCTTGCCGCTCATCGCCGAATTGAAGCTCTGTCCGGCGGCGAGCACCGAGCGCTCGATGTCGGTCGAGGTCGACTTCACCTTCGAGGTAACTTCGTTGGAGGCGTTGATCAGCGCGTTCTGCGCGTTGGTCGCGCTGACCTGGATGTTGTCGGTGGTGTTGCCGGTGACCGAAGCGAGCGAGCGCTCGATGTCGGTCGAGATCGCCTTGATCTTGCTCGCGGCGTCTCCCGCGGTCGACGCGAACGAGCTTTGCGCCTCGCGCGCGCTATTGAGGATTGCAGAAGCCGTGTCCGCACCGGCCGCCGACAACGTGCGTTCGACGTCGGAGGCCAGAATTCTTGACGTGGCCTGCGGCATCCGACGACGCCGTGACCAGCGTGCTCTGGGTTTCGCGTGCGCTGTTGAGGATCGACGCGGCCGCGTCGGCACCCGCGGCCGACAAGGTACGTTCGACGTCCGCAGCCAGCGCCTTGACGTGGCTGGCGGCATCGGAGGACGCCGTGACCAGCGTGTTCTGGGTTTCACGCGCGCTGTTGAGGATCGCGGAGGCGGTGTCGGCCCCGACCGCCGTCAGGGTGCGTTCAACGTCGGCGGCAAGCGATTTGACGTGGCCGGCGGCATCGGAGGAGGCCGTGACAAGGGTATTCTGGGCCTCGCGCGCACCGGTCACGATGGACTCGGCCGTGGCGGTGCCGGCGATCGAGAGCGAGCGCTCGATATCGGTCGCCAGTGTCTTGACCTGGTTGGCGACCTCCGTGGACGCGTTGAGCAACGTGCTCTGCGCGTCGCGGGCGCCCGCCGTGATGGTCTCCGCGGTCGCGGTCCCCGCCATCGACAGCGAACGCTGTACGTCGGCGGTGAGGGTCTTGACGTGGGCTGCTGCCTCCGAGGAGGTGTTCACCAACGTGTTCTGGGCATCGCGAGCGCCGGCCGTGACCGCTTCCGCCGTCGCGGTTCCCGCCATCGTCAGCGAGCGCTGCACGTCGGCGGTGAGCGTCTTGACATGGGCGGCGGCTTCCGAAGAGGTGTTGACCAGGATGGTCTGTACCTCGCGTGCGCCGGCCAGCACCGTGGCCGAGGTCGACGAACCGGCGGCGGTGAGCGTCCGCTCGATTTCTCCCGACAGCGTCTTGATCTGATCGGCGGCGTCGGTCGAGGCCGTCACCAGGGTTGCCTGCGCATCGCGCGCGCTGGTCAGGATGGTGTTGGCGGCTCCGGTGCCGACCGCGGTGAGGGCGCGCTCGACCTCCGAGGAGGTCAGCTTCAGCTGCGCGCCGACATCGGCGGAGACGCCGAGCAAGGCCTGCTGGGCGGTGCGGGCGCCGGTCTGGATGGTCTCGCTGGTGTTGACCACGAGATTGGTGAGCGAGCGCTCGGCGTCCTCGACATGCGACTTGATGCCGGCGGACAACAGCTCCGCGCGCGCCATCAGGTCGTCGCTGGCCTGGCGGCCGCTGCTCTCGATGCGGCCGGCGACGGCTTCGACGCGCGAGCCGAGCAGGTCCTCGAACTGGGTGACGCGGGTGTCGATGTCGTTGCCGATGGCGCCGACCTTGGTCTCGATGCCCTGGTGGATTTCCTGGAAGCGGGCGGTGATGGTGTCGGAGAGATGCTCGCTGCGGCCGTTGATGGTCTCGGTGACGGCGGCGATGCGGCGGTCGACCGACTCGATCGCCTGCGCGGTGCCTTCGGTCAGCGAGCTGTTGAGGCGGGTGAGCCGCTGGTCGAGCGACTGGATCACCTGCGCCGCGTGGTCGGTCATGGTCGAGGACAGCGCGCCGATCCGCGTGTCGATGGTCTCCGTCACGGCCTTCGAACGCGTGTCGAAGGTCTGTTCGATAGCCTTCGATCGGCCGTCGAGCGTCTGCTCGATTGCCCTGGTACGCGTGTCGAGCGTCTCGTCGATCGTCTTCACACGCGTCTGCAGCGTCTCATCGATCGATTTCAGCTTGCTGTCGAGCGAGGTGTCGAGATGCTCGACCCGGCCGCGCAGCGTGGTCTCGAACTGCGCAAGACGCTGGTCGAGCGCGCCGGTAAGTTCGCCGCCGTTGGACGTCAGGCGCGTGTCGAAATTGTCGACATAGGTCTTCAGCGACTCGGAGATGTCCTGGGTGCGCTGGCCGAGGCGATCGACGATCTCGCCGCCGAAGGTCTTCACCGTGCGGTCGAACTCGGAGATGTGGCGCGTGATCAGCGCGCCCAGCGTGCCGGAGTCGCGGGCGAATTTCTCCGCAAGGTCGGCGCCCTGGTTTTTCACCAATTCGTCGAAGGCGCTCATCTGCAGCGACAGCGTGTCGTGCGCGGTTTCGGTCTGGCCGACCACCTTGGCCACCAGCGAATTGACGGTGACGTCGAGCGCGTCGCTCGCCTTGTCGCCGGAGGAGAGGATGCGGGTCGCGAGGCGGTTGCCGGCATCGTCGATCTTGGTGACGAGGTCGGTGCTGCGCAGCTCGAGCTCGAGCAGCAGCGAGTCCGAGGAGTTCTTCAGGGAGTCGTGGACCTGCTCGGTGCGGTCGGAAATGCCGTCGACGATCGTGGAGGAGCGCTGCTCGAACTCGCCGGTGATGCGGTCGATGCGATCGTTGAGCATCTCGTGGACGCGGTCGGCGAGGTCGACGAATTCGTCGTGCACGTGGCCGGTCTTGAAGTTGAGGCTGGTGGTCAGCCGCTCGGAGGCGTCGAGCACGGCGCGGGTGGTTTCGGCGCTCGCTTCCTCGAGGCGGTCGAGCAGGTCGCCGCCGCGCTCGCCGAGCGCGAGGATCATGTTGTCGCCGGCATTGGACAACGCCGAGGTGATGTGGGCGCCGCGCTCTTCCAGCGCGCTGGTGATGCTCTTTGCGACCTCGTCGACGCGGGACGCGATCGCGTCCGAGATCAGCGCGATGTCGTGGCGCAGGTCGATCTGCACGCCGGAGATGGCGCTGCGCACCTGCTCGGCCTGGCCGACCAGGTTGTCGCGCTGATGCGCGATGTCCTGCAACAGCGCGCGGATGCGCACTTCGTTGTCGGTATAGGCGCGTTCCAGCGCCGAGACTTCGTTGGCGACCAGCGTTTCAAGCTCGCCGGCGCGCGCGATCGCGCGCTCGATGCCGTCGCCCATCGCCGCGACCTCGCGGCGGATCGCCTGGCCGACCGTCACCATGGAGTCGCTTGCCGAGGTTTCGGGGTCGGAGAAGCGCATCGCGACCTGCGCCATCGACTGCGCGATCATGCGCAATTCCTGGCCGCGCCAGGCGAGGCTCGCGAGGAAATAGAACAAGAGCACCGGGGCGAAGAACAGCGCCGCAAGGCCGGCGATGACGAGCACCCCGCCCGGGCCCTGGCCGATCGCTGCCTGCAGCGAGGGCAAGAAGGTGGCGGTCAGCAGCGCACAGCCGATCAGCCAGACGACGCCGAACAGCGTCGCCAGCGTGTAGACGCTGCGCGCGGGGCGGCCCTTCTGGATCGCCTGCAGCATCTGGCCGATGGTTTCACGGTCGTCATTGGCGGCGCGGCGCGATGATACGCGCGGCTCCTCGATCGGCTCGAACATCGGCCGCTCGGGCGCGCTCTGGCGCACATCGAAAGTGGGCTCGTCGAAGGTGGGCGCAGGCGGGGGAGGCGGCGCGACCTCGTTGCGGGCGGAAGCGCGAGCATTATCCGCACTGTTGTCGCCGCCGATGTTCAGGGCTTCCTGAATGGCAGAAAGCGCCACTTCGGTCGGATCTTTGACCTTTTTGGGATTGTTCGCCATGTCAGCCTGAGCCCTCTTACTTTTACGCATCCCCGTCGGGCCTTGCGCGAGCGCCACCCGCGCAAAACTCCGTCGGCATCATGCAATGCAGCCCAAGCGCAGCCACTTCGCCGCCTTGTCCGCGATACCGGAAAAACATCCTATTGGCTGAGCGATACGAATGAAATGGCCGCGATTAAGACAATCTTAATCATCGTTAACAGGAGACGGCCTTAAGGTATTAATGGTGCACAGGTTTCTTACGGGAACCGGCTGATTGCGGCGACTTCTCGGCCGAAAACAAGGCGAAGCAACGGCGGGTACGTCAAACGTTCCCTTAACCATCTTTGTGTTTGGCTGATCGAACCCGCGTTGTCTGCGAGGGAAAACGGACACCGGCCACACCAGCATGCCGCTACACGCACAACGGATCGAATGGATGCCATCTCCGCCGCTCGCCCCCGATGACGGTCCGATCGATCTCGCACATCTGGCGCGAATGACGCTCGGCGATGCCGCGCTCGAACGGCAAGTGCTCGGCATGTTCGCGAGCCAGTCCGCCAACCTGATCGAAAAGCTCGCGGCGCTGCCGGCCGAGGCGGGCGCGCTGGCGCACACGCTGAAGGGTTCGGCGCGCGCCATCGGCGCGTTTCGCGTCGCCGAATGTGCCGAGGCGCTGGAGGCCGCGATCAGGCAAGGCGAGAACCCCGCGAAATGCCAGATAGAGTTGAAGGCGGCGGTGGCTGACGTGCGCGCCGCGATCGACACGCTCCTGCAGCGGTCATAGGCGCTCATTCGCCTTCTCGAAGACACGCTGGATTTGGCGTTTCCGGGTGCCGGCATCCCTAGCCTTGGCCGGGTCGACCCGTTATAGGACAGCCCGGACCCCCCTCTATTTCTCCCCGCATTACGAGCGAACATGGCCAAGATTACCTTTGTCGACCATACCGGCGAATCCCGCAGCATCGATGTCGAGAACGGCGCCACCGTCATGGAAGCGGCCATTCGCAATTCCATTCCCGGTATCGAGGCCGAATGCGGTGGTGCCTGCGCCTGCGCGACCTGTCATGTCTATGTCGATGAAGCCTGGCGCGAGAAGGTCGGCTCGCCCTCGCCGATGGAAGAGGACATGCTGGATTTCGGCTTCGACGTGCGGCCGAACTCGCGGCTGTCGTGCCAGATCAAGGTCAGCGACGAGCTCGATGGTCTCGTCGTGTCGACGCCGGAGCGGCAAGCTTAAAACTTGGGTTGAACGATCTCCACGCCGCGGCGCAGCCAGGGCTGGAACGCCGCGACGATTTCGGCCGTGAGTGACATCGGGCTTGTGGCGTCACCGCATCGATCAAAACGCTGACCGATTTCGCCGACGCGACGCACTTGCCTTCCGAGAACACCACCTGGTCGAACGTCACCGACGTGCGGCCGAACTTCGACCAGTCCCAGTCCCATCTCGATCGTGCCCGGCCAGCGCAACTGGGCGCGGAAATGCATGTCGAGCCGCACCATCATCCAGGACAGGCCCGGCGGCATCAGGCCTCTGGCGTGATCCTTTACCAGCGTGACGCGGCCGGTCTCGAAATAGCTCGCATAGACCGCGTTGTTGACGTGATGGTTCGGATCGAGATCGGCGTAGCGCACGTTGTCTGATATCCGATAGGGAAAATCTTCCAGGCGCGGCTCGGCGTCCGAACGTAGCGGTGCATTCACGAGACGGTCTCCAAAATTCCTTCCTGTTACAACCCGTTTTGGCGCTGCCTCGCAAGGGGCCGAGGGGCACAGCCGACCGTCAATTATGGGCTTTCCTCTCACAGGCTCGTTGGCTAGACAGGCGGGCGCCCGAATTGCTCCTCCCCGGGTAACCATCGAAAAGAAGCGATATGAGCGAAGCGATCAAAACCGATGTGCTGATTATTGGCGCGGGTCCTTGCGGACTGTTCGCCGTGTTCGAACTGGGCCTCTTGGACATGAAGGCGCATCTCGTCGACATCCTCGACAAGATCGGCGGCCAATGCGCCGAGCTCTATCCGGAGAAGCCGATCTACGACATTCCCGGCATTCCCTACGTCACCGGCGAGGGCCTCACGAAGGCGCTGATGGAGCAGATCAAGCCATTCAATCCGACTTTCCATCTCAACGAGATGGTCGAGAAGGTCGAGAAGATCGGCGATCCCGGCTTCCGCGTCACCACCGACGGCGGCAAGGTGTTCGAGTGCAAGGTGGTGGTGATCTCCGCGGGCGGCGGCTCGTTCCAGCCGAAGCGTCCGCCGGTGCCGGGCATCGAGGCCTATGAAGGCTCTTCGGTGTTCTATTCCGTGCGCAAGATGGAGCAATTCCGCGACAAGGATCTGTTGATCGTCGGCGGCGGCAACTCCGCGCTCGACTGGACGCTGAATCTGCATCCGATCGCCAAGCGCGTGACGCTGCTGCACCGGCGCGACGATTTCCGCGCAGCTCCCCACAGCGTCGAGCAGATGCGCGCGCTGGTCTCTTCCGGAAAGATGGAATTGAAGATCGGCCAGGTCACTGCGCTCGAAGGCGAGGGCGGCAAGCTCTCCGGCGCCACCATCAAGGCCAACGACAATTCGGTCTCGAAGATGTCGTGCGATACCATACTGCCGTTCTTCGGACTGACGATGAAGCTCGGTCCGGTCGCGAACTGGGACATCGAGCTCGAGAACAATCTGGTGCCGGTGGAGACGTCGGCCTTCGAGACCAGCGTGCCCGGCATCTTCGCCATCGGCGATATCAACACCTATCCCGGCAAGCTCAAGCTGATCCTGTGCGGCTTCCACGAGGGATCGCTGATGGCGCAGAAGGCGCACCGCTATGTCTATCCGGACAAGCGGCTCGTATTCCAGTACACGACCTCGTCGACGAGCCTGCAGAAGAAGCTCGGCGTCAACTGAAATCCCGCGAAATTATGACCTGAACGTAATGTTGGGGACGCCCGGTGCACTGGAACCGTCCGCGAAATGGCCGTAGTCTGCGGCCATTCAATTTGTCGATTGGTCAGGTGATGACGATGCGGAAAACGCTCTCCAAATTTCGATGGCTGCTGCCTGTCGCGACGGTCGTTGCGATCGCTGCCGGTGCGCCGGGTGCGCGGGCCTTCGATCCCACGTCGGCTGCTGGGCTCTGGCAGAAAGTCGAGGACGGCAAGCCGACCGGGTGGTTTCTGGTGATCGATCACAACGGCGTCTTCGAGGGTATCATCGCCAAGATGTTTCCCGATCCGGGCGATCCGCCAAATCCGACCTGCTCAAAATGCACCGATGATCGCAAGGACATGCCGTGGCTCGGCATCCCCTTCATTCGCGACATGAAGCGCAACGGCTCATCCTACGAGAACGGCAGCGTGCTCGATCCGCGCGACGGCAATATCTACCATGCCAAGATGACGCTCAGTCCCGACGGGCAGAAGCTGACGATGCGCGGCTATCTCGGTATCTCGCTGTTCGGCAAGGACGAAATCTGGGACCGGCTGCCGGACAGCGCGACGGCGCAGCTGGATCCCGTAATCACGGCGAAATATCTGCCGAAGCAGGCAACAACCGCGAAATCCGGCAAGAAGGCCGCGCCTGCACCTGCTGGAGCGATGACGCCCGCGCCGGCCGCGGCACCGCGCTGACGCAAGCGTTACTGCTGCGACGGCGCCGGCGTGACCGGTGCCGCGGGCTCTGCGACCACATCCGGCGCATTGAGCTGCAGTACATTCGCGGCGGCGGGCACGGCCGCGTCCGCCATCGCGGCATGGCCCTCGGCGGACGGATGCAACACGCCGCCATAGACCGCCGACAGCACGCCCCAGGTCGCATCGTGGATGTCCGATGGCTGCATCGAGGACGGCAACCCTTGCGGATAGGTCATCGCCGCGAAGTAGCTGTCATTGGCGTCGCGGATCCAGCGCGCGCGCGGCAGGTAGGCGCGGTATTCGCCGGCACTGCGACCGCACAACAGCGGCTGGTTGGCGGAGTTGACGATGTCGGGATCGAAGCTCTCGCCCTTCGGCGAGAAGCATTGCCGATCGAACTCGGGATCGGCGTCCGCGTGGGCACAGAAACCATGGTCGGCGAACGCGGCCTGATGCGCGTCGACCAGGGTCATGCGGTCGGAGGCGGGATCGCGGCACAGCACGCCGGACTGGCAGGTCGCGAGCGCCTTCAGCGCGGGGAGGAATTCGTTCTGCACGAAACCTGCGGTGTCGGCGAGCCGCTGCGGGTTGGCGTTGAAGGATGGATGAATGTCGAAGCCGGCGCGGCCGCCCGGACATGGCGCGCCGCCATTCGACAGCGCCGGATTGCCATAGGATGTATAGACCACATGCGAGAGGTCGCCGCCGACCAGCGGCTTCAGCGTCGCGCGCAGCTTGCCGAAGGCTTGCGGGAGATCGCGCGCCAGCGCTGCGCGTGAATCGTCGACGGAGGCCATCACGCCGGTGCGACGGAACAGCGCGCGCTCGGTCGCGGTGTCGACGATGACGTCGGCGACGAGACCGGAGAAATAGATGTCGTTGGCGCCGATCGACAGCAGCACGAGATCGAGCTGGCGATCCGGCTGGCGCTTCTTCGCGGCCGCCAGGGCATCGCGCAACTCTGCGAGCTGGCCGTTGACGCCGGCCTGGCAACTCGCGTTCGATTTGCTCGGTGGACACTCGCGGGCGCGCTGGCTGCCGAACAGGCCGTCGGCGATGGTTGCGCCGGTGCAGGCCAGCGGCAGGTAGGTCACCGCGATGTGGGGGTATTGCACGGCAAGCGCCAGCGCCGTGCGGGTCTGATAGCTGTAGAGCGAGCGATGGCAGGCCGCGTTGAACCAGAGCGCGCCATTGCGCTGCCAGTTCTGTAGCGTGTCCGGCGCCTCGCAGGCGCGGCCGCCTTTGTAGCCGTTGCGGCTCGGGCGGTAATATTGCGCGGCCGCCGAACCCAGATAGTAGCGGAAGCAGAATCCTTCATCGGCGAGCGCGACCGGCCGGTCCGGATTGCCTTCGCCCGAGGCGACGCTGTCGCCGAGCCCCGCGATCAGCACGTCGCGCACCTTGATCTCGGTTGAAATTTTTTGCGAGGTGTCCTGTCCGCTCGATACATCGACCGTCGCGACCGTGGTCTTGCCGTAGCGGACGCGCAAATTGACCGGCTCGGCGCAGTCGAAAGTCGATTGCTGCGCTCCGTCGCCGTCGTCGAACGACCAGGCACAGGTGGCGCCGACGGGGACCGCGCCGGTCAGCCGCACCGCGATCGGATGGTCGGACGGCGTGAGATAGCTTTCCTTCACATTGTCGCGGGTGCAGGGCTCGTTGACGCGGCCGTTGAGATCGATGCAGAGCCGGTTGACCATGTTACGCGCCCAGCCACGGCCCTCGCCACGTAGTTCCAGCGACTGCTCGGAAGCGAGCACGCTGTGGTCGTGCATGGCGTCTGCGTGCAGCAGGAAGTCACGTTCCTCCCGGAACAGGCGGAAGCGATTCTTCACCTCCCAGCTGATTTGCAGCGGAGCGTCGGTCGGCGCCTGGGCGGCCGGAGCATCGGTGGGTGTTTGCGCTGCGGCCTGCCGGGTGGGCATGCTCACGAGCGCTCCCGCGAGCAGCACTCCCGGAAGGATCGAGCGTAACAACAGAGGGATCATGGGGCGCGTTTGACGTGACAGTTGGGGCGGAAATAAGAGTATCCGCCAAAGGCCAACATAACGTGACTGTTTACGCCTGCGACTTCAAGCGCTTCACCGGCTGCGGCACGGTGGCGGGAGCGGGGGTCGCCCTCGACGAGGCGTCAACCGGCGCGCAGTTGCCGTTGCCATTCATGCCGCGGCGTTTCTGCCAGGGCGCCACCACGTTGAGCCACAGCTCGCGCGTGCCCATGATCGAGATGGCGATCGTGAACGGAATCACGAAATAGAGCACGCGGAACACCAGCAGCGTCGCGAGCAGCTGCTCCCGGCCGAACTGCGGCAGCGCCACCAGCATCGCGGCATCGAACACGCCAATGCTGCCGGGCGCGTGGCTGGCGAAGCCGAGCAGGGTCGCGAGGATGAACACCACCGCGAGCGACAGGAAGTCGATCGCCGGGTTCGCCGGCATCAGGAGATACATCGCGGTGGCGCAGAAGGAGAGATCGACAACGCCGATCAACACCTGAACCAGTGTCAGCCGCGCCGACGGCAACACCACTTTCCAGCCGTGCTGGCCGAGCTGACGCCGTCCCTCGCCGGACATCAGCCAGACGAAATACATCACGATGCCGGCGAGGCAGCCGATCCCGATCAGCCGGTTCATCGCTTCCGGCAGCAGGTCCATGGCCGAGGCCGCGGCGGGATGATAGGCCATGCCGATGCCGAGCACGACGAGGTTGCCGAGCCAGAAGGTCAGGCCGGAGAGAAAGCAGATCTTGGCGACGTCGATCGCATTCAGCGCGTAGTCGGAATAGATGCGAAAGCGGATCGCGCCGCCGGTGAAGACGGTCGCGCCGATGTTGTGGCCGATCGAATAGCTGGTGAAGCTCGACAGCGCCGCGATCCGGTACGGCACATGCCGCTTGCCGGTCGTGCGCAGCGCGAAGAAATCATAGAAGGTCAGCGTACCGAAGGCGCAGACGACGCAAAGCGCCGCGAGCGCGATATGGCCCGGCGGAATCTCGGTCAGCGCGGTCAGGATCACGCCGGTATCGACGCCTTTCAGCGTCCGAACCAACGTCGTGATCGCAAACGCGATGATGAAGAGGCTCGCCGCGATTCCGAGACGTTTCCAGCCGATCCATTTCTTGAAGCCGCGCGCAAGCGCGGCCAGCAGTCCTTGCATTCATCCTCCCGGCAGGGCGGCAGAGCTGTTGTGGCCGCAGCAATAGGTACGGCGGGCCAGCCTTACAGGTTCCTTACGGCAAAAAGCCCTTATTGTGCAGCCCTTGACAATTTCGGGCAGCCGTCTCCGGGGCTGCTAGCGCCATATCATTTGGTCGAAGATGGGGTTCCGAACGTCCGGATTTCGAGACCCTACGCAACGGCGTACCGTGTTGCATTTTGTCTCAGTCGCCGCGGCGAAACGCGGGTTCCGTTGCGTCCGGCACCGATCGAGCAGCATGACAACCTGGGTCACATCACACCGTTGAGGACATAAGGTCGCGCAGCACTGAGGAATACGCCGTGCGATTTTCGCGCGGCGTTTTCTTTTGCGCACACGAACTTCATTCTTCGACGTTCAACGAAGCGTCGCGTCGAAACCGAGACCTATCTCTCGCGTTGGTTCCCCGAAAATGAGGTGATCCCATGCCAAGCGCAGCTCTCAAGTTCCACGCGATCCAATCCGAAGCAAAGCCGGTTCCATCGAAGCTCTCGACATCGCTGACCCTGGCCGCGATGAGCCTCGGTTATGGCGTGGTGCAGCTCGACGTCACCATCGTCAACACCGCGCTCTCCAGCATCGGGGATTCACTGGGCGGCGGCGTTGCCGAATTGCAATGGGTCGTCAGCGCCTACACCATCGCTTTCGCCGCGTTCATTCTGACCGCGGGCGCGCTCGGCGACCGCATCGGCGCCAAGCGTGTTTTCATGGCGGGCTTTGCGGTCTTCACCGCGGCATCCGTCGCCTGTGGTCTTGCGCCAGATGCATGGACCCTGATCGCGGCCCGCGCGGTGCAGGGCTTGGGCGCCGCGATCCTCGTTCCCAATTCGCTGGCGCTGCTCAGCCACGCCTATGGTGACGACAAGTCGCGCGGCCGCGCGGTCGGTATCTGGGCCGCCGGTGCGAGCCTGACGCTGACGGCCGGACCTCTGGTCGGCGGCGGCCTGATCGCGCTGGTCGGCTGGCGCTGGATCTTCTTCGTCAATCTGCCGATCGGTCTCGTTGGGCCTGTGGCTGACCTGGCGCTTTGCCGACCGAGACGACGCGCGCGCCGCAGCGCGAGGTCGATCTGCCGGGCCAGATCGCCGCAATCGCGGCGCTCGGGTGTCTCGCCGGCGCCATCATCGAGGGCGGGGCGATCGGGTGGCGCAATCCCTTCGTCATCGCAGGCTTTGTCGCCTCGGCCGTTCTTGCAGTGCTGTTCGTCCTGCAGGAGCGCCGTTCGGCGCAACCGATGCTGCCGTTGTCACTGTTCAGCCAATCGCGCGTTCTCGGCCGCCGCGGTCGCGGGACTGCTCGTCAACGTCGCCTTTTACGGGTTGATCTTCGTCCTCAGCCTCTACTTCCAGCGCATCAACGGCTGGTCGCCGTTCATGACGGGCCTCGCCTTCCTGCCGATGCTCGGCGCGGTGCTGCCGATCAATCTTCTGGCGCCGCGTCTGGCGGAGCGGATCGGCGCGCCGCAGACCATTGCCTTGGGTTCGTGCATCGCAGCCGCCGGCAGCCTCGGCCTGCTGACGGTCGCGCCGGGCACCAGCTATTGGGACATCGGGCTGCAGCTGGTCGCGCTCGGCGGCGGGCTTGGCCTGCTGGTGCCGCCATTGACCTCGACCTTGCTCGGCAGCGTGGAGAAATCGCGCTCCGGCATTGCCGCCGGCGTGCTCAATTCGACGCGCCAGACCGGCAGCGTGCTGGGCGTCGCGCTGTTCGGCTCGCTGATCGGGCAATCGAGTGCCTTCATGTCCGGCACGCATGCAGCGCTGGCGATCTCGGCTGGCGTTCTGCTCGCGGCCGCGGCGGCGATCTGGTTTGGGGGCGCCAGGGTTGCACAATCGTAATGCACGCGGCCGTTGACTGCTACCGTCTGTAGCATTATGGTGCCTCCGCCGGAGGCACCTCCCATGTTTTTCAAATCAGTCGATCGTCGCGTCTTCCTGAAAGGCAGCGCCGCGGCAGGCCTGACGCTGCCGTTTGCGGGTGTGGTTGGCGCGCAGGCGCGAGAGACCGAGCTGGTCGCGCGAAAAGTCTTCTTCGATAACGCCGACTGCTACAACGTCCGCGTCAGCCCGGACGGCAAGAATCTCGCCTGGGCCGCGCCGATCGATAATGTCATCAATCTGTTTGTCGCGCCCGTCGCCGATCCCGGTGCGGCGCGGCCCGTGACGCACGTCACCGGCCGGAGCCTCTCCACCTATTTCCGCTGGGCGCACACCGGCCGCCATCTCGTCTTCTTCCGGGATCGCGACGGCGACGAGAACTATCGTACCTTCAGCGTCGACATCGAGAGCGAGGCGGCCACGCCACTGACGCCGGAGGGCGGCGTCAAATCCTTCCTGCAGGAGATCAGCCACAAATTCCCGCAGGAGATGCTGATTCGGCACAACCAGCGCGACAAGCGCTATTTCGACGTGTTCCGGGTCAATGTGGTCACCGGCGAGAGCAAGCTGGAGTTCGAAAATCCTGACTTCTACGAAATCTTCACCGACAGCGATCTGCGATTGCGCCTCGCGGCCCGGCTGAACGCGCAAGGCACAGCCGAATGGTTCGAGCGGCAGGCGGACGGGAGCTGGCAGCCCTTCACCCAGGTTCCGATCGGCGATGTCGATTCGACGCATTTGCTCGACTTCAGCGCCGACGGCAAGACGCTCTATCTGATCGACTCACGCGGGCGCGACAAGGCGGCGCTGTTCGCGATGGACATGGCGAGCCGCAAGACGATGCTGCTTGCCGCCGACGACGAGGTCGATATCACGGAGGCCGCATTCGACGAGGAGAGCCGCAGCCCGATCGCTGCGAAGGCGATCCGCGATCGCGTCCGCTGGTATCCCGTCGATGCGAGCGCGACGGCCGACCTTGCAGACCTCGCCCGCCACGGATCGGGCGACCTCGTCTTCGTCAGCGACAGCCTCGATCGCCGTCTTGCCAGCATCTACTATCAGCGCGATTCCGAGAGCTCCGAATTCGCGCTGCTCGATCGCTCATCACGGCAGGTGCGCAAGCTCTTCGTCGATCGCAAGGCGCTGGCCGGTTTGCCGTTGCGCAAGCTGCAGCCGGTGATCATCCCCTCGCGCGACGGGCTCAGGCTGAACGGCTATCTGACCATGCCGGAAGGCGGCGGCGGCAAGGTGCCGCTGGTGCTCCTGATTCATGGCGGGCCGTATCTGCGCGACACCTGGGGGTTCAGCTCCACGCATCAATGGCTCGCCAATCGCGGCTATGCCGTGCTGGCCGTGAACTATCGGGGCTCGACCGGCTACGGCAAGGCGTTCGTCACCAAGGCCGACAAGGAGTGGGGCGGGCGCATGCATGACGACCTGATCGACGCTGTCGATTGGGCGATCGGGCAGGGCATCGCCGATCCCAAGCGCGTCGGTTTCTTCGGCGGCAGCTATGGCGGCTATTCGGCGCTGACGGCGGCAACCAAAACGCCCGAAGTGTTCGCCTGCATCGTCGATCTCTTCGGCATTTCCAACCTCAACACCTTCATGAAGACCATCCCGCCCTATTGGGGACCGTGGATGAGCGTGTGGAAGAACCGGCTCGGCGACCCCGACACCGAGGAAGGGCGCGCCTTCCTCACCGAGCGCTCGCCGCTCACCCATATCGATCGCGTGGTGCGGCCGGTCCTGATCGCGCAGGGCATGAACGACGTGCGGGTGGTGCCGGCCGAATCCGAGCAGATGGTCACCGCGCTGAAGGCGCGCGGCGTGCCCGTCACCTACATCACTTTCTCCGATGAAGGGCACGGCTTCGTGCGGCCGGAAAATCGTCTCGCCTTCAATGCGGTCGCCGAGGCCTTCCTGGCGAAGCATCTCGGCGGACGCGTGCAGCCGATCGGCGATGATTTCGCAGGCTCCACGCTGAAGGTGGAGACCGGCGGCGAGCTGGTGCCGGGACTCAAGGCCTAATTCGCTACTCGATCACCTTGTCGGCGCGCAGCAACAGCTCGTCCGGGATGGTGTGGCCGATCGCTTTCGCGGTCTTTAGATTGATCGTGAGCGAAAAATTGGCGGGCTGCTCGACCGGGATCTCGGCGGCGGTGGCGCCACGAAAGATTTTCGCGATCTGCCGCGCGCGCTGACGGTAGACCTGATCGAAGATCGGCCCGTACCCGATCAGGCCGCCGAGCTCGGCGGTCTCAGGCCATTGATAGATCGCCGGCAGCTTGATGCGCGACATCGTCTCCAGGATGACGCCGCGGTTAATGACCTGAAGCGGATTGGCGAGGAAGTTGATGGCCTCGCAGTCGGCAGCCTTGGCGGCATCGAGCGCGGGGCCGATCTGGTCGGCTTTGGCGACGAAGAACACCGCCATGTCGACGCCGCGCGCACGGGCCGACTGTCGTAGCTGGTCCAGATGCTCTTTCGTGGTGATCGCGGAATAGGCGAGGCTCGCGATCTTCTTCACGCCGGGCACGGCCTCGATCAGGATTTCCTGCCGCTTGCCGTCGAGCTCGGGCGTGAGCAGGCTGACGCCCGTGATGTTGCCGCCGGGTTTGGCCAGCGAAGCGGCAAAGCCCTCACCGACGAGATCCTCGCTCATGCAGTCGAGCGGGATCGTCTGCGTCGCGGCACGCAATCTGCGTGCATAGGTCTCCGGGCCGCCAAGAATGGCATCGGGCGCATGTCTTGACCACGGCCGCGATCGCGTCATCGCTCTTGTCGCCGGGCACGCTGTAGAAACCGGTGACGGTCAGGTTCTGGCCTTCGACGAATCCGGCCATGCGCAACTCGTCGAAGAAGCCGGCAATCGACTCGCGCGTGGCCGGAATCACGATGCCGAGACGATAGACCCGGCCCGGTTCCTGCGCGTGTGCCGCAAATGGAAAGAGAGCGCCGCCGAGGACGGCCAGGAATTCGCGGCGCTGCAATCTCATGCCTTGCGCAGCGCGAAATGCGCGCCGCAAAACGCCACGACCGCGCCAAGGCAGAGCGCGGCGATGCCGGCCAGCACGCCCGAGATGGTCGGGATCGGGCTCGGCGTGGCGGCGGCCTGGCCAGCGCCGGCCAGCAGTAGCACGCCGACGGCGATCAGGAACTGGCGCATCCGCCGCGGAATTTGTCCTTCAACCGCGCTGTGCATCAAATTGGCGGTGAAGTAGCCGCCACAAAAGCCGACGGTTGCGATCAGCCACCAGGCGATCGCCGCGCCGGCCGGCATGAACTCGCGGGTGTCGGAGCGCCAGAGGCCGCCGAGGTCGAGCCCATAGCGCGCGCCGAGCATGTGCACGGCCAGCGCCAGCAGCACGCCGGAAACTACGGCGCCGCCGAGGATCAGGCGGCGGGGAAAAAAGGTGGTCGTATCGGCCATGCGTCACTTGTAGGATAAAGACGGTCGGGATCGCAAGCCGGCAGGTTTGACGGGATTACAACATGATGGTCGGTCTTCTCGCGCTGATAGCGGCTGCGATCTTCTTCGGGGCCGCATTCTACGTCAACGTCGCGGAGCAGCCCGCCAGGTTGCTGCTCGATGATCGCGCTCTGCTCAGCGAATGGAAGCCCTCCTACAAGCGCGGAGCCGCCATGCAGGCGCCGCTGGCGCTCATCGGGTTTGCCCTGGGGCTGATCGCATGGTGGCAGACATCGCATGCCGCCTTTCTGATCGGCGCGGTGGCCATCGTGGCGCCCTGGCCATGGACGTTGATCGCCGTCAAGCCGGTCAACGATGCGTTGCTGGCAAGCAATGTCGAGACCGCCGATGCGCAATCGCGGGCGCTGATCGTCAAATGGGGAGGCCGTCATGCGATCCGCACTCTGCTCGGCGCGATTGCCACGATCGCTTTCTTCTGGGCATGCCTGTCGCGCTAGGCAATTTCACCAATGACCGCCGACCTTCCCGACCACACCACGCCGACGCATTACGCATTCAAGCCGTCGCTGATGGGCGCCGCCCATCAGTTCGAACTGACCGATGCCGGATTGTCGTGGCGGCTCGCCGGCCGATCGGGCGTGTGGCCTTACACGGACATCTCGGCGATCCGGCTGTCCTACCGGCCGGTCACCATGCAGGCCGAGCGCTTTCGCGCCGACATCCATGCGGGCCGCGCGCGCATGACCGTAGTCTCCACCACCTGGCAGACCGCAGCGCTGATGACGGCGCAGAATCAGGATTATCGCGGCTTCATGGTCGAACTGCATGAACGGATGGCGCGCGCGGGAAGCAAGGCGACCCTCACCGGCGGGCTCAGCCCCAACCTCTATGCCGCGGGCCTGACGCTGGTGATCCTGCTCGCGATCGGAATGGCTGCGCTCTTCATTCGCGCGCTGGTGACCGGCGAGTTCTCAGGCGCACTGTTCCTGCTTGCGTTCGCCGCGCTGTTCGGCTGGCAGATCGGCGGCTTCCTCCGGCGCAACCGGCCGCTCGCCTACACGTTCGCCGACATTCCCGCGCGGCTGTTGCCGTAACCACCCGACATCAAACGTGACTTCGCTTAGCCCGCATCTCCGGGTCATCCTTGCGCGATCCGGGCAGGGGACTCAAGGTGGACGATCGATCGCAGCGGTTGCCGAGCGCAGCCGAAATTGCGAGACATCAATGCGAAACATCTGATCCAGACGCAGCTTCGGCCGGCCGATCTGCTGTTCGTGTTCGGCACGCGCGAGGACGTCGCGTTACGCGCGGATACGGCCTGCCGGCTGTGGCGGGAAGGGTTGTTCCGCTGGTCGATCGTCAGCGGTGGCGTGACACCGGGTTCCGCACTGTCGGAATGCGCCGTCATCAAGCCGCTGATGGTCGCAGGCGGCGTGCCTTCCGATCTCGTCCTGGAAGAGCATCGCGCCACCAATACCGGCGAGAACGTGATGTTTTCGCTGCCCGTCATCGATGCCACGCTGGGCTTGCGAAATATCCGCAGCGTGATCTGCCTCGGCAACACCTGGACGGGACGGCGCTATGCCATGACCTTGCACCGGCATTGGCCCGAGGTGGAGAAGATGCTGCTGACGGTCGACAGTTTCGCCACGCCGCGCGAGCGCTGGCCCGAGGATGCGGAGTTTCGCCGCCGCGTGCTGACGGAATGGGACAAGGTCGAGCCTTACAAGGCGAGGGGATTTATTTCGGAGTGGCCCGCGTAATCGTGCCCGGCGCATGCGCCGCGTAGCGCGTCTCCATCTGGTCGAACTCGGGCTTGCCCACCAGCCTCTGACGCTCCGCGAACGACGTGACGGCGGCCTCATCGAGCACGCCCTTCTGCTTGAGCGTCGACAATGTCGTCTGCATGCCATGCACCGCGCCCTGCAAGGCGGCGTTGGCGTAAAGCACCAGGCTGAAGCCCATGTCGGCCGCCGTCTTGGCGTCGATGATCGGTGTCTTGCCGCCGAGCACCATGTTGACCAGCTGTGGCGCCTTCAGGCGGCGCGGCACCGCCTTGAGGTCGTCGAGGCTTTCGGGAGCCTCGACGAACGTGACGTCCGCGCCCGCCTCGATGTAGCGGCCCGCGCGCTCGATGGCGCTCTCAAAACCTTCGACGGCGCAGGCATCGGTGCGCGCGATGACGACCATATCCTGCCGCCGCGTGTCGACCGCGGCGCGCACCTTGGCCACCATCTCCTCCAGCGGCACCAGTTCCTTGCCGTCGAAATGGCCGCAGCGCTTGGGCGCATGCTGGTCCTCGATTTGAACGGCACTGGCGCCGGCCTGTTCGAGAATGCGAATTGTATGGGTGACGTTGATGGCGTTGCCGAACCCTGTGTCGATGTCGACGATCAGCGGCAGGTCGATCACGCAGCGAATGGCCATCACGTGATCGGCCACGAGGTTCAGGTCCATGAAGCCGAGGTCCGGCAGGCCGAGATGCATATTGGTGAGTCCGGCGCCGGTCAGATAGACGGCCCTGAAGCCGAGATCGGCGATGATCCGCGCCGCAAGCGCATTCGGCGCGCCGGGCAGGATGACGCCTTTGTCCTCGCGCAGCATCGTGCGCAGTGACTGGATGTGGGAGGTCGACATTGTTGCGTCAGATCAATGCCGCACCACCAGCACCGAGCACTTGGCGTAGCGCACCACGTGGCCGGCGTTGGAGCCGAGGAAATAGGTGCGCATCGCCGGCCGGTGCGAGGTCATGACGATCAGGTCGGCCTTCACGTGAGCGGCTTCCTCGAGAATTTCGTGATAGATGCCGCCCTGGCGCACCACGCTCGAAATCCGCGCGGCATCGATCCCGGATTCGCGCGCGACAATCGCGAGCGCCTCCTCGGAGGTCTGGCGCTGCTGGGCGTCGAAATCCGCCGGCACATATTCCGCCAGCATCACCGGCGTCATCGGCAGCACGTTCAACAGCCGCACCGCGCCGCTCCAGGTCTGCGACAGCGTCGCGGCGGTCGCAATCGCGGGCTTGGCCAGATCGGTGTCGGCAAGATCGATCGGCACGAGAATGGAGTTGAACATCTGCGCCTCCCTATCCTTGTCAGCCTAACATGAATTCCAGAGTTGCAACCTCAATCGTTCGACGCCTGCTTCAGCAGCTTGGGGCTCACGAAGAACATGAGCCGCCCGCGGCGGAATGCCACGTCGTTCCAGTCGTCGGTCTCGAAGTCGAGGATGACCAGCCCCGAGGTCGGCAGATTGTCCAACAGCGCCTCGCGCGAGGTCTTGTCGCCGCCGCCGGTGAGCGCCAGCGCCAGTTCGTGCATTCCGGGATTATGGCCGACCAGCATCAGCCGCTTCGGATCGGTTGCCGACGCCGCGCGGATGCTCAGCAACAATTGCGTCGTCTCGGCGCCATAAAGTTGCGGCACCAATTCGATATGGGGTTTCGATGCCTGTTCCTTCATCGCCTCCCAGGCGATATCCCAGGTCTGCACCGCCCGCACTGCGGGCGAGACCATCACATGGTCGGGAACGGGTGGATGCGCTCCGATCCAGGCGCCGACCTCGGCGGCGTCTCGGTGACCGCGCTCGTCCAGGCGGCGATCCTGGTCGCGGCCCGAAGGTGCGTCGGTTTCGGTCTTGGCGTGACGCAACAGCATCAGACGGCGCATGGGCGGCAAACTCGATTCGTTCGGGCCAAATTAATGTACATGTCCATGCCCGGGACAAGGTGACAAGCAGACCAAGGGTTCGTAAGAAAACGACATGAGTGAGACTTCCACAGGTCCCGGGGGCCGAGAGAGGGCGGAATCTGGGAGGCCGAGACCGCAGAGGGGACGGGGTCCCTGATGACCAACCGGTGCGCGGTTGGCCTCGAAGAGCAGGAGTCGCCGCGCCTTTCAGGGGTCGTTAGTTCAGTGTCGGGAACTGCTAGTGGGCGAGGGCGGGGTTGGAATGACGCCATGATCGTGAAATTGGGTTAATCGGGCGGCGATCCAAAACACCAAAACACCGGTCGAGCGGGTGATTCTTGGCCACAATCGGCATGGTATTAGCTGCTTACTTCACGCGTTTTCTCCAGAACAACCAGTCCGTGGAAAGCGGAAAATTTCTC
>CAVSYJ010000013.1:0-110142 GCA_963732085.1 uncultured Alphaproteobacteria bacterium
CTGGACGGCACGATCATGACGGGCTTCGAGAAGGAACGCGACCGGCTCGACGGCATGATGAGCGGGCGCGCCGGCGCGCGCATCTCGGACGCCAGCGGCGGCCCGCTGCAGGTGACGAATTGCTGATCGCGTTCGTCGGGTTGCGAACGCCCCAAGGCTCCAGTTGACCCGAACCACCGAACGCCTTCGAAAGCAGCGCATAATATTGCGCGCTGGTGACGCCATTGGCGTCCTGCGCGATCGTTCCACGGACGAGTGACATGGCGCCTCCGACACCGACAAGATGCGACGCCGCCAACAGACCGGCGCACCGCGGAACCGACGAATTCTGACGCAGTCCGCCCAGCTTGAGCAAAGCGGTGTAGTGGGCTTTGGTGTAGACGAGCATCGCCGAGTTCTGCGCAGTCTCGTTGTTCAGCCAGTCGTCGCGCGAGTTGACACCATCCTTGCCCAACCAGACGCCCGGAGCAGTCAGACCGGATTGCGGGGTGTGAGCCCGCACGTATCCACCGTCGATCAGAGCTCCCGCGCCGAATTGCCATCGCCCGCAAAAGCCCAACTGATTGACGCTCTTGTAGTTGTTACTGGATTCCCGCTTGCCGAGCACATCCGTGTAGAGCTTCCAGTTGGCGTCGCTGAATATTCCCGTCTCGGTGGGGGCTGGCGCGACATTCGGACCCGGAGGCGTATCCGTGCCGCTGTCCACGAGGTCGATGAACTGCGCGCTCACCCAGCCAAGGACGGTGACGCCGTCGACGACGGCGGAGACGAAAAGCCATTGGCCGGAATTGTCGCTCGTAAACGTTGTAACGGGGTCTCCCTGGGCGAGCACACCGATCACCTGACCCGCCGGTTGGTCGCGGACATTCAAACTCGCCGTGTTGACTCGTCCTGTTGCCATTTGAACCACCCTTGATCATTCAATGCGTGAAAGCATCGCAGAGTCCAAGCCGAAAACCTCAAACCGGTATGAGCAGGCGGTAGCTCACCTCGCCGTGGCCCTGCGTGCCCAGGAATTGGTCGCAAGCCCAGGTCAGATCGACCTCGGCCAGAATGCCCTCGCCTGGGCCGACATCCACGAGCGGGACCCGTACACGACGACCGGTCTTGTTCGAATGCACCTCGATCAACGTCACCAGCCGCTGCGGATTTTTGTCCCAGTTCGCGCCGAAGTTCTCCACCATCTTCGATATCTTGATTGAGCCGCCGGCGATCTCGCTGTTGGTCTGCACGAAGCACATGGCCGGCGTTCCCGTCCCTTCGTCGTCCCTGTCGTTCTTGCCGAACTGACTCGCGATTACGACTTTGACCGGCGTCGCCCGAAAGCCCGCGGGCACGTCGGATGGAATTCCAGTCGATTTCAGGAAAAACGTGGCGTCCGGCAACTTCCGTGGACGATAGCAGTAGTTGGTCTGCTCGATGGTCATGACGTCGTCCTTGGTCACCCGGTGGCAGGAGGCGGCCAGCGATTTGCTGAACCCGCTCGGACCGACCCGCGTTGCGGAAAGCTCTTCGGTCGCTTCGATCACCGTGCTTCCGTCATCGAACGCTTGCTGGGTCCCGTTCAGGCCCGAGGTGCTCGAACTGCCATTGCTATCCCCCGACTTCTGACGGCTTCGTCGTGAACGGCTTGGGATCGCCGACCGGCTTCGGCTCGGCATCCGGTCCGGTGGTATCAGGGCCTCCTGCTGGTATTTCCGGTGCAGGCGGCCCTACAGGTCCGACAAGATCGGCGCGGATCCAACCCATCCGCGTACCACCACCAACGCTCGAGCTGACAAAGAACCACGTGTTGTCGTCGTTATTGGAGAGCGGGTCGACGGCAGCCCCCTGCTCAAGCACCGCGGCCACGGGCGCATCTTCGCTCGGCGCGTCCCTGAGGTTGGCGCTGGTAACGTTCACCGTCATGCTCGACATGGCGTCTCTCCCGTGCCGGATCGCCCGGTCAACCGCAAATCGCACCAACCGATTTATGCGATGCCGACATTCTTGCGCTGCCCCTTTGAAGCGATCCGCAGCAGCAATTGCGTCGGATTCAATAGACCTGACGGACGCTGTCCGCCCACCATCCAAACCTGATTGTGGGTAACGCCAGGCTTGTAGGTCTCGAAATGAAGCATCTTGGTCGCGCCGATCCGTCCGATGCGTTGTCCGGCCTGGACGGCATCGCCGATCTGCCAGTGAAACAGCTGGTCCGAGTTGTCGACGACCTCTCCGTAATTGACGACGACGCTGCCGTGGTTGACGAGCAATTGAAAGGTCTGCTCGCCGCCGCTGTTGAGGAAATGCGCGAAGCCGACGATCTTGCCGGCCGCGATCGCGACGACATCGTTCCCCTCCTCGCAAAACAGGTCGATACCGACATGATGCCGGGCTCCCTGATTGCGATTGCCAAAAAAGCGGCGGCTCTTGTTGCCGACCTCGTTCCCGTCAGTCGTCAAATAGGAGACGAGCAGCGTCTGGGGGTCGGCGGTGACCACCGGCCAGAAAATCGCCGAATCTTCGCCGCCGAGGTCCGCGAAGGGCACCGGGCTCCCGTCGGGAAGCGCCGCAACGTTGTCCGGAAGGTCCGGCGGCTTGTCGACCGGCGGCGGCTTATCGAGACTGACGAAATCCGCCTGCGTCCATCCCATCCGCGTGTGGCCGTCGATCAATGCCGATACATTCAACCAGCTTGCATCGTCATTGGCGAATAGGATGGCAACCGGATCGCCAAGCACCAGAAGCCCATCCGACGGTGCCGACAGGTCGGGGGCCGCGCGCAGATTGAGGCTGGTCGCGTTCACCTTTCCTGTCGCACCGGCGGGCACCATGACCGTTCCTCCGCTAACGCCTTAGCCCTTCGCGGTCTTGCGAAGGATGGTGTTGCGGGCATCCTGGAACTTGGCCCACGCCTGTTCGAAGTCGTGATTGGCTGCTGTCGCATCGGCCATCAGCCGGCCGAGCCGGTCCTTGGCCTGATTGAGAGCAACCGAGTCGGTAGATGCCGCCGCGGCGGCGGCCGCGGCTTCCTTGGCGCGGTCGGCATCGGCCGCAGCAGCGCTCGCCTTGGCCGTGAGGATCGTCAGTTGATCCTGGGCGGTGGCAAGCGCAGACATGAGCTCCGAATCCGTCGAACCGGCGACGGCGCGTTTTAATAACGCCATGGGGTCATCACCGTAGGATTGAAGCTTGGCCTTGGTGGCGGCCGCAATCGAGGCGATCGTGCTGGCCGCCTGTTGCGGGTCGGTGACGGTCGGCCCGTCCGGGCCGTCGGAGTTGGGCTGCTTCATGGCCTCGCTGACGGCGCGCGCCGCATCCGAAGCGGAATTGCTGCCGAAGTAGAAACCGATGATGGTCACGAGCACGGTCGCCGAAACCGTTAGGATCTGCTTGGCCATATCGACCAGATTCTGGTCGACGCCGCGCCTCATATAGACCTTGAACTCGGAAACGGCGGGCGCGCTCCCCTCCGTCTTTTGCTGCATCTCGAAGATGAAAAAGTCTTTGTCTGGATAGAGCTTCTGGAGAGTATCGCGATCGGTGACCGGCCTGGTCACCTGCGCGACGAGCTTGCCCGTCGGATCGAACAGGCCGCCAAGCGTCCACGACGCCACGGCCACGAACACGACGGCAAGACCTAGCGCGAGCAGTGCCCTGATCGAGCCCGACGGGAGTCCGAGAGCCGCCGAACCGTCGAGTATCCCTATGGCTCGCGCGATGATGATCAGCGATGTCAGGCTGATCGACAGAACCGCAACGCCGGCAAACGCGCCGAAACCGAGCGAGTTGGCCGGCAGCACCTTCGCAATCAGGACGAATCCGACCAACGCGAGGATTGTGAGCGCGACACCGAACCAACCTGCCCACTTCGCCGGAACCCTGTCCATCGCGGCGCCGCCGCCGTCTGCCTGGGCCTGCGCGACCTTCCCGTTACCATTGTCAGCCATGGCATTCCCCTCTGTTAATCCGATTTATCGTTGGTCCTTCCCGACGATTGCAAAACGCCCGGACGGTTCAACCGTTTAAAATGCGGATCGCATCATTCACGGTCGAATTGACGCTTGTGACACCTGGCACACCCAACAACAGGACGTTCAGCCCCTTGGCGGCATCAATAGCGGTTTGCTTGTTGGCGCTGGGGCCGCTCAACTGGCCGAGGGCTCCGCTAATCGCCTGGACGTGGCTGGCTATCTTGTCCTGGATTTTCTTGTAATTGGCCTTCGTGTCAGGGGCGGTGGTCAGATCGCTCGCTTGCTGAAGCTGCGAGCTGATGCAGTTGAGCGCCACAACGATCTGCTTGCCCGCGGAAAGAACAGTCCTTGCACCAAATGTCGGCGACGACGAATTGGCGAGGGGCTTTTCCGATGCATTGATGATCAACTGATTGTTCTGCACCGTCACGAGCATGGCCTTCAATGTGTCGTTCGACCGGCACGCCGTAGGAGACGGCGCGGGCGTCGGCTTCACTGGAGTGGGCGTCGTTACCGGGGCGGGCGTCGTTACGGGTGCAGGCGTCGTCACCGGCGCAGGCGTCACTACCGGCGCAGGCGTCGCCACCGGTGCAGGCGTCGCAACCGGCGCAGGTTGCTTTTTGGGTTGCGAACTCCCTCCAGCCGGGAACCCACCGATGCGGAACGGCACGCCGGTCGGACCAAGTATCGAAACGGGCGCAAGCGCAACCTGCGGCGTAGGCAAGCTCTGCTGGCAGATGGCTTTCGTTTTGTTGTCCGAAGTGATCAGGTTGCAGATGTGGGTCATCAGCGCGCCGAGTTCATAGAAGAACTTCGCTTGCGGAATCGGCTCGAGGCCGCGCGCCCTCAGCGCCGCCATTTCGGCAATCCACGCCGGCATGTCATCATTGCCACGGACGTAAACGTTATAGAGAGGCGTGACATCGGCGATCGTCACGTTATAGGGTGGCGGCCGACTGTCGATCGGCGGCGTGGTGAGCCAGATTTGCACCTCGAGCTCGACGGTGTCGCGATAGAGCGCGCCGACGATGCGGCCGAACTTGATCGCATCCTTTCCGATCTGGAGCAGTGTGTTCAAGAGATTTACGACATCGACCGGACCGGCGATGGCGCCCGACACGACCGACACCAACTTCTGTCCGTCCTCGATCGGCAATGCGACCATGGCGAGATCGAACAAGCCGGTCGAATAATCCACCATCGCGCTGTCGTAGTAGAAACACGGGTCCGATTGCGAACCCGGAGGAGCCAGCGGGTTGTTGTTGAAGGCGCACATGTAGAGCGGCAGGAAACGCTGGGTCAGCGCGCCGATACGGACGGCCAGCAACTGGCGATCGGACTCGTTCTTGGCTGCAACGGACGCGATGCGGGCCAGCGAGACCTGCATGGCAAACGCGCGCAGGGCGCGCATCGATTTCGAATCTGCCTTGAGCCAATGCTCGTCGAGTACATAATCGACATAGCCGCCGCGGTTAGTCTTCTCTTTTTCAATGATCGCGCAGCCGCCATTGAGCAGCATTAAAAACAAAGCAACAGTTGCGATAACGATACGCATTTCTCAGGCCGCCGAGTGTTGGAGGAACTGCGACATTCCGAAATCAGATTGTGCAAGGGTGCGCACGGCTCGTCTCTCACTGTTCAAGGTCAAGCGTCGAAGGTCCCGCGTCCAAACGCTCCGGATCATCGGTTTCGACGACGGCATTCAAATTCGAAGCAACGATTGCGAACGCGTGCTGCACATCGTCGACCACGTCGCGCCGGCGCGTATTGATGTTGCGGACCAGAACCCGCCAACGATCGTCGCCGCGGGCGTCGGCGGATTCCCGCCAGAAGCGCAGAATGAAAACCTGATCCGACAGTGGCCGTTGTGAGCTCATGGTCGCACGTTCGCATGGACCGAACTCGGGACGATGGCGCAGCGGTTTCGGGATTCTGGTCTTCCCGTCACGGGCCGATTGCCAGGCGATCCCCCTGCCGATGAATTGCGGATCACGGAAGGATCACGATGGGGGAGAATCGCGCTTCAGCCGGCACGGCCGGGTGTTGCCCCGGCGCTGCGGCTTATCCAGGTTTGCGGTATTCGGGGGGCAGCTTCAGGGTCTGCGAAGACTCAGTTCGCGAGACGCTGCCTGTCGCCGCGGCTCAGCAGCCGCTCGCGCAAATGCTGAACGTTTTCAGCACTGTGCAGATTCCTGATCTCTTCAATGGTGGCGCGTGTCGCCGGAAGCGGAGAAATGCCCAGCTCCTTCCGGATCATGCCGATCCATTGATCGTAGTACCTGATCGCGTCATTCCTTCGTTCATCGAGCGCGAGCAGGGTCAGAAGATGGCGAACCAGCTCCTCGCGATAGGGATCGAAGCGCAGGGCGTGGCGGGCCAGCAGAATTGCATCGTGATAGTGGCCGAAAAGCCCCAGGTGACGAACGAGCATCATCGCCGACTGGACGAAAAGCGAGTGCAACCGCTCGCGCTCCTCCAGAATCCACTCGGCATCTTCGCCATCGAGGAACGGCCCTTCGTACCGATACAGAACAGCCAGGATTTGCTTCATCCCGGCGGAATCCAGCTGCGCCTCTCCACCGCCGAGAGCGGTCTGTGCGGCTTCAAGCAGCGCCCAGGTATCAACGTCCAGCCACGGCGTCCTTTCGAGAATCGTCTCGGGACCGACCGTTCTCAGGCCGTGCCCCTCTTTGTATTCGGGAGCAGAGGCAAGCAGTTTGCGCAACCGCCAGACGGCGGAGTTGACGGCTCGGCGTCCTCTTTCGGTATCCAGCTCCGGCCAGAATAAATCGATGAGCCGCTCCCGGCGATGCGGACGGTCCGGAAAAGTGAAGAGATATCCGGCCAGTCGCCGTCCTGACGGACCAAGGTCCAGCCAGATTTGTTCACTACCGCGTGCAACCCGGCTGGCTCCCAACAAACTTACGGTCAGCACGGCCCCCTCCCACGCAACCACAACAAAATACCGTCTTTTGGGCCTTCGCCCCTCGCAGCCACCGACCGCGACTTCAGTGCAAAATTAGCCGTCTCTCAAAAAACGACCGGGAGAGACCGCAGGAAAACCCATCGTGATGCAGGATGAATTGTGACGACGAAGCTCCCGCCTGTTCAAGAAGAATTTGCAAGCAGAAAAATAAATCGCCCTGCGTGTGCTTTTTGGATAACACCCATTTAGCGCAAGCCAAATCTCTGCACCTCAAAGTTGAGGGCAATCGACTCGATCGCTGCTTCGGATAAAAGACACCGAAAACCCCTCCTCGAGCCCAGAGGGGTTTTCGGATGCCGCGCGTCTCAGTTCAGCTTCCGCTTCGGGATCGGCGCCTCGAACTGCGTAATCTCCGCGGTCATCGGCGCCTTGCCGTTGAAGGTCAGCACGTTGCCCTCTCTCAAAGTTCGCGACCTTGCCGCTTTCGTTGCCGAAAGCGAGATCTCGGCTGATCGCGCTCGACGATGTCCCGATGCGGCTCGATGATACTGCGAACTCGCGCGGCAATGCGAACGCCCCACAATCACGATCGCCGTGAGGCCAAAGGAGCCCGCCACCCTTACGCGCGGGTTTCATTCAGTATCGTCAAACAAAGTTGTGGCGCGGTTCGGCGCTCGTCACGCGACGCCAGATCGGTTCGAAGGCGCGTCACCCGGCGGCGGAATCGTTGAGACCCCCCCCGCAAAGCTTTGGTCGGGACTATCTTGAGCAGGCAGTATCGAGGCAGCTGTCTTCCCGAAGACGGTGAAGCTCACTTCAATTCCGGCCTGCGGATCGCTGTGCTTGAACCGCCGCCCGCAGTTGGTGCACGTACCGCACTTAGCCTCGCTGGTGCACTTGGTGCACTTGGAGTTGCAGGTTTGGGAGTTACAGGCTTGGCATCGGCGACTGTCTGAAGCAGAACACCTTCGATAGAATGAGGAAGACAAATGCTATAATAGGTCTGAACGGCATAAAATGCTGAGGAGGGGCTGTCGACCACGACCTTTTTGGTTACGACCGAGTTTCGAAATTCGTCTTGCAAGTCGGCGACCTTTTTCGACACCAGTCCGGGAGCCTCAGTGAAGAGGTAGGTCTGAAAAACGGAATCGTTCACGACGACAGACAGGCCGAATATAGCGGCAAGGATCGAAAGCGGTTTTTGAGCCGTCGTGGTGCCGGTTACGATCGCGGCAGCCGCAGTACCAAGTCCCACCAAGATATTGTCATTTCTTCCTTTCTCGCGGTTTATGCGAAACAACGTATCCATGTAGATTTCGCAATCTTGACGGCCGACGTTGAACCCCCATTGGGCTACTTCGATCCAACCACCGGCAGGCAGCGTCCTGGGCACCGTTCCGTCATGCGATGCATAGCCCGCCATGTTCCCGAGATAGTTCAGGACCAGTCCTTGGTTCGTTGCAACGCTCGTGAACTCGGCCGCTGTAATAGCGGAATTCGGCCCCCACCGTCCGGAAAGAGCGTCGCAGCCGCCCAACGCGCTCGCTGCCAAAACAATACCAACCGCCGTCTGCACTCTCCGCAACATCGCACGCCCCCCAACTCCCCTGTTAAGGATTGTGGCAAGGTCGCGGCAAGTTGTTCAATAAATTTTTACGCCCTTAGTGCGAAATCGCCGTGCGTGTTCCTTTTGAGCAACACACGCGGCGCTTAAATCTTCTCGCGATTGCGCTTTTTCATAAATTCAACAGTACGCCGATACCCGGCGAGGTCGCAAAACAAAAAACCCTCCCGTAACAATACGGAGAGGGTTTTTCAAATTCCGCGCTCGACGCGCGGCTCAGTTCAACTTGCGCTTCGGGATCGGCGCCTCGAACTGCGCGATCTCCGCAGTCGTCGCCACCTTGCCGTTGAAGGTCAGCACGTTGCCCTTGCTCGAGATGGCAACCCTGTCGCCGTCCTTGACCTCGCCCGAGAGGATCATCTCGGCGAGCGGGTCCTGCAGATAGCGCTGGATCACCCGCTTGAGCGGACGCGCGCCGTAAGCCGGGTCCCAGCCCTTGGCGGCGAGCCAGTCGCGGGCGGCCGCGTCGAGCGTGAGCGCGATCTTGCGTTCCTCCAGCAGCTTCGTCAGGCGCGCGAACTGAATCTCGACGATCCGGCCCATCTCGCTCTTCTGCAAGCGATGGAACAGGATGATCTCGTCGACGCGATTGAGGAATTCGGGCCGGAAATGCGCACGCACCATGCCCATCACCTGCTCGCGCACCGCGCCGGTATCCTCGCCCTCCGGCTGGTTCACCAGGTACTCCGAACCGAGGTTCGAGGTCATGATGATCAGCGTGTTGCGGAAGTCGACGGTGCGGCCCTGACCGTCGGTCAGACGGCCGTCGTCAAGCACTTGCAGCAGCACGTTGAAGACGTCGGGATGCGCCTTCTCGATCTCGTCGAACAGCACGACCTGGTAGGGCCGCCGCCGCACCGCCTCGGTGAGCGCGCCGCCTTCGTCATAGCCGACATAGCCCGGAGGCGCGCCGATCAGCCGCGACACCGAATGCTTCTCCATGTATTCGGACATGTCGAGGCGGACCATCGCGGTCTCGTCGTTGAAGAGATACTCCGCTAGCGCTTTCGTCAGCTCGGTCTTGCCGACGCCGGTGGGACCTAAGAACATGAACGAGCCCATCGGCCGGTTCGGATCCTGCAGGCCCGCGCGCGAGCGGCGCACGGCGGTTGCCACCGCACGCACGGCCTCGGCCTGGCCGACGACACGCTTGCTCAAACTGTCCTCCATCTTGAGCAGCTTGTCCTTTTCGCCTTCCAGCATCTTGTCGACGGGCACGCCGGTCCAGCGCGACACCACCTGCGCGATGTGATTGGCGGTGACCGCCTCCTCCATCGTCGCGCCGGCGTTCTCGCTGGCCTCGACATCGGCAAGCTGTTTCTCCAGCGCAGGGATCTGGCCATAGGCGAGTTCGCCGGCGCGCTGGAATTCGCCGCGGCGCTGCGCGTTGGCCAGTTCGACGCGCAAACCATCGAGCTCGCCCTTGAGCTTCGCCGCGTTCGACAGCTTGTTCTTCTCCGCGCTCCAGCGCGCAGTCAGCGCCGCCGACTTCTCCTCAAGTTCGGCAAGCTCCTTTTCAAGCGTCTTCAGCCTGCTCTTCGAGCCGGCGTCGCTTTCCTTCTTGAGCGCTTCCTGCTCGATCTTCAGGCGGATGATCTCGCGATCGAACGTATCGAGCTCCTCCGGCTTGGAATCGACCTGCATTTTCAGCCGCGCCGCCGCCTCGTCCATCAGGTCGATGGCCTTGTCGGGCAGGAAGCGGTTGGTGATGTAGCGGTTCGACAGCGTTGTGGCCGCGACCAGCGCCGAATCGGAAATACGCACGCCGTGATGCTGCTCGTACTTGTCCTTCAAACCACGCAGGATCGAAATCGTGTCCTCGACGGTGGGCTCGCTGACATAGATCGGCTGGAAGCGCCGCGCCAGCGCCGCATCCTTCTCGACATGCTTCTGGTATTCGTCGAGCGTGGTCGCGCCGATGCAGTGCAGCTCGCCGCGCGCCAGCGCGGGCTTGAGCAGGTTGGACGCATCCATCGCGCCGTCGGCCTTGCCGGCGCCGATCAGCGTGTGCATCTCGTCGATAAACAGGATGTAGGCGCCTTCGGCGGAGGTGACTTCCTGCAGCACGGCCTTCAGCCGCTCCTCGAACTCGCCGCGATATTTCGCGCCGGCAATCAGCGCGCCGAGGTCGAGCGACAAGAGCTTCTTGTCCTTCAAGCTCTCCGGCACGTCGCCATTGACGATGCGCAGGGCGAGGCCCTCGACGATCGCGGTCTTGCCGACGCCGGGCTCGCCGATCAGCACGGGATTGTTCTTGGTCCGACGCGACAGCACCTGGATGGTGCGGCGGATTTCCTCGTCGCGGCCGATCACCGGATCGAGCTTGCCGTCACGCGCGGCCTGGGTCAGGTCGCGGGCATATTTCTTCAGGGCGTCATAGGCGTTTTCGGCCGTCGCGCTGTCGGCCTTGCGGCCCTTGCGCTGCAACTCGATCGCGGCATTGAGATTTTGCGGGGTAACGCCGACCTTGTTCAGGATGGCGCCGGCTTCGCTGCTTTTTTCCAACGCGAGGCCCAGCAGCAGCAGTTCAACCGTGACAAAGCTGTCACCGGCCTTGGTCGCCGCCTTCTCGGCTGCACTGAAAGCCCGCAGCAGCTCGGGCGCCGCCTGGCTGGTGCCCGCACCGCCTCCCGAAACCATCGGCAGCTTGCCCAGCGCGTCTTCGGTCGCTTTCAGGATTGCACGGGAGTTGCCGCCGGCGCGGTCGATCAGACCGCCGGCCAGCCCCTCGGGGTCGTCCAACAGCACCTTGAGAAGATGCAGTGTGGAAAGTTGCGGATTCCCTTCGCGCGTCGCCAGCGACTGCGCAGACTGGATGAAGCCGCGCGACCGCTCGGTGTATTTTTCAATATTCATGTCATTCCCTCAGCCTGCCGCTCCGCCCGGGGCAAATTCCAGATAGCACGGATGCGGCATCTTCATTGGGTATCCGCGGGCCGCATTGACGTTCCTCAACCAGCCGCGGTCGTCGCCGTCTTTCAGGCTTGGCCGAAATGTGGGCATCGCCTGCCGGGTTCGGAAGAGGCTTGCTCACAAATTCGTGCCTAGTGCCCACTTTCCGAAGTTCGTGCTCCATTGCCGCGCTACCGTTCACGAACTTCGGAAAGTCATGGGCACTAGCAAATCTATGATTCTAGTGCCGCATTCGATCTGAAGTCCCTGAGCCGAACTTTGCCGCGAGTGAGTTAGGGACTTCAGATCGGCGGCACTGGTGGCGTTAACGCCGGGAATCCCTTAAAAAAACCGAATGTCCGCGAGCCCCGCCGAGATCACCGGCCTCTACCGCTACCCCGTCAAGGGGCTCACCCCCGAGCCGCTGGAGACCGTGGCCCTGAAGCCCGGCGAGACCCTGCCCGCCGACCGCCGCTATGCCATCGAGAACGGGCCGAGTCCCTTCGATCCCAAAGCGCCAGCCTGGCTGCCGAAACCGTATTTCCTGATGCTGCAGCGGGACGAGTGGCTGGCGGCCTTACGCACCCATTTCGACGATGAGACCACGTGTTGACCATCCATCGCGGCGATGAGGTTGTGGCCCGGGGCAATCTCGAAACGGCCGAAGGCCGGGCCGCGGTCGAGGGGTTCTTCGCGACCACCTTCGCCCACCGGATCAAGGGTCCGCCCAAGGTGCTGACCAGCCCCGGCCACAGTTTTTCTGACGTCGCCCGCAAGGTCGTGTCGATCATCAACCTCTCGAGCGTGGCCGCGATCGAGAACATGGTCGGCTTCCCGGTCAATCCCTTGCGGTTCCGCGCCAACGTTTACGTCAAGGGCTGGCCGGCCTGGCACGAGGCCAGCCTGCTCGACCAGACGCTGGCGATCGGCGCGGCCCGCGCGCGGGTCGTCAAGCGGATCACCCGCTGCGCGGCGGTCAATGTCGACCCCGATCTCGGCGTGCGCGATCTGGAAATCCCGCAAGCCCTGATGCGCCGGCTCGGTCATATCGAATGCGGTATCTATGCCGAGGTGATCGAGGGCGGCACGGTCAGCGTCGGCGGCACTGTCGCAGCCGAGCAGCCGACGCTGGTGTAAAAACCCGAACGCCGTCCGGGAGGACATCATGGCAGCCACCTATTCGGATCTCGCCGGCAAGGTCGTTCTCGTCACCGGCGGCGCATCGGGCATCGGCGAAGCGATCGTGCGGCGTTTTGCACAACAGAAGTCCATCGTGGTGTTTTTCGACATCAAGGTCGAGGACGGCGTTCGACTCGCGCGCGAGCTCACCAGCGAGGGCCTTCGCGCGCACTTCATGAATGTCGACCTTACCGATATCACTGCGCTGCGCGCCGGCATCGCCGAAGCGCGCAAGGCGCACGGCCCGATCAATGTCCTCGTCAACAACGCCGCCCATGACGAGCGCCATCGGACCGAGGATCTGACGCCGGAATACTGGGACGACCGCATCGCCATCAACCTGAAGCATTGCTTCTTTGCCGCGCAGGCGGTGCTATCAGACATGAAGGCGGCAAAGGCCGGCGTCATCGTCAATTTCAGCTCGATCTCGTGGATAGCCGGACAAGGCGGCATGGCCGCCTACACCGCCAGCAAGTCCGGCATGCTCGGTCTCACGCGCTCGCTGGCGCGCGACTACGGTCCCGACAACATTCGCGTCAACGCCGTCGCGCCCGGCTGGATCATGACCCAGCGTCAGATCGAGAAATGGCTGACGCCGGAGGGCGAGGCAGAGCTGATGCGGCGTCAGTGCCTGAAGCGCAAGCTGGTGCCCGACGAGATCGCGAAGTTCGTGGTGTTTCTCGCCTCCGACGAGGCATCCGCATGCACCTCGCAGCATTACGTCGTGGACGGCGGCTGGGTCTGAGGATCGCAGGATGAGCAACGGCGACGACGCGCCGTGCCCATCCAGAGCCTGGAAGCTCAATCCGGCATCACATACGCGTAGATCCGACCCCGTGATATCGGCGCCTCGCGAACGCGATTGCCGTTGTTGCCGGAGATCATGATCGGATTGCCGTGCGCGTCGACGCCGGTAATGATGCCGACATGTCCGCCGCCGCGCCGGCCCATCACGGCGATCGCACCGACTTGCGGACCCGAGATGCGGTGACCGTAACTCGCGAACGAGCTCGCCATATCCGAGCCGGTGCCGCGATGACCGGTGTGCTGCAACACCATGTTCATGAAGCGCGCGCACCACAGGCTGCCGCGGCCGGTCGGATTGCCGCCGAGATAATGGCGCGCTTCCATCACGAGGCTCGAACCGCCGCCGGACATAGGCGCGGCACTCGAAGTCGTGTCAGGCGCCAGATTGGGATGCGTGTTGGCAAATCGCCGCAAGCGCGCCACCGCAAGTTCGTGCGGCGCCTGCGCGGTACGTATCACGTGGCGATAGCCGCGTTGCGCGTAGTGATGCCTGACACGCATCGCGTGGTGCCGCCTGACGTGATGGACAGCATGGCGCGCATGCACATTGCGGTAAGCACCGTGATGCGACCTTGCGAAAGCGGGAGAAGAGATGGCGACAGAGGCCACACACAATGCCAGCGCAACCAGCAACCGGCGGAACGCAGAGAACTCACGCATACCAGATCCTTTACTAGGACCCCCAATTCCCGCCGGCGAGGGTGCCGGCATTCGAGGGTCGTAAAGGATCGCGGTGTGACGACAGCAAGAAATGATGTGGCGGTGCAGAAACGCTTTCGAGGTATTTCCGCGCAAGTTAAGTGGCGAAAAGAAATCAGTGCTGCCGCATTGCCGCCAACAGCATTACCTGCAAGTTATGCGCGGCCCAAAAGAAGGAACCTCAAATGCCTCATGCCGTCGCGAGCGACAATGTCCGCCTCTATTTCGAAGAGGTCGGCAGCGGAACGCCGATTCTCTTCGTGCACGAATTCGCGGCCGACCACACCAATTGGGAACCGCAGATGCGCTACTTCGCGCGCGGTCACCGCTGCATCGCTTATTCCGCGCGCGGCTACACGCCATCGGACGTGCCGCCATCAGCGGAGAGCTACACCTACAAGCACTTCTATACCGACGCGATCGCAGTGCTCGATCACCTCAAGATTGCGAAGGCGCATTTCGTCGGGCTTTCAATGGGCTCTTATTCGTCACTGCAGGCGGCGATGCAACGCGCCCGATCGCCTGCTGTCGATGACGCTGGCCGGCGTCGGTTCCGGCTCGAGCCTGGAAAATCTGGAGACGTTCCGGAAGACCTGCCGCGAGACCGCCGATCAGTTCGACAAGATCGGCTCGGTCGGAAGTCGCCAAGGTCACGCGCGAGGCGCCCGGCCGCATTCCCTTTCTGGTCAAGGACCCGCGCGGACATGCGGACTTCTATGCGGCGCTGGCGCGGCACGATTCGAAGGGCTCGGCCAACACCATGCGCAGCTTCCAGGGCGGCCGTCCGTCGATCTACACCATGGCGGACGCGATCAGGAAAGTGGCCACGCCGGCGCTGATCATCTGCGGCGACGAGGACGACGGCTGCGTCGAGCCAAGCCTGTTCTTGAAGAAGCATCTTCCGGCGTCCGGGCTGAGCTTCTTTCCGAAGACCGGCCATGTGCTCAATCTGGAAGAGCCGGCGCTGTTCAACGAGATGGTCGAGCGCTTCATCGCGCTGGTCGAGGCCGGACGCTGGGGCCCGCGCGATCCGCGCTCGTATGCGCACGCGTGACGCCTTACGGCGTCACTTCTCTTCCCCCGCGCGGGTGAGCAGGAACACGCCCTGCTCGCCGAACATGTTCCAGACCCACCACGGCAGGGTCAGCGGCACGGGCCTACTGAAGGCGTCGAGCGCGATGCGCGCTCCATCTTGACGTTGATCTCGTCGCAGAGCTGCACGAAATCCTTGATGGTGCAGAAATGGATGTTCGGCGTGTCGTACCAGGTCGCGGGGAGATTCTCCGTGCGCGGCATGTGGCCGCCGACCAGCAGCTGCAGCCGCATCTTCCAGAAGCCGAAATTCGGGAACGACACGATCGCGCGGCGGCCGATCCGCAACAGGTTTTCCAGCACGACCCTCGGCTGCCGTGTCGCCTGCAGCGTTTGCGACAGGATCACATAGTCGAAGGCGTCGTTCGGATAGTTGATGAGGTCGGTGTCGGCGTCGCCCTGCACGACAGCGAGTCCCTTGGCGACGCAACGGTTGACGCCCTCGCGCGACAGCTCGATGCCGCGCCCATCGATGCCGCGGCTTTCCAGCAACTGCAGCAGATCACCATCGCCGCAGCCAATGTCGAGCACCTTTGAGCCGGAGGCGACCATCTCCGCGACCAGCAGGTGATCGCGGCGGCCCGTCGCTGTGCGATCCGGCTTGATGCCCCCCAACGGTAATGTCTGGTCCTGCACCGCCACGGCTAACCTCCAAGGCCCCGCGCCTTGCCGCCCGATTGCAGGAAGGCGCGTGAAATCTCGAAGAACTCGGGCACGTCGAGCAGGAACGCGTCGTGCCCGCGGTCGGTCTCGATCTCAGCGAATGAAACCCGCGCGCTCGACGCATTCAGCGCATGCACCAGTGCCCGCGACTCCGGGGTCGGGAACAGCCAGTCGCTGGTGAACGACACCACGCAGAAGCGGGTCTTGATGCCGCGGAAGGCTTCCGCCAGCACGCCACCATGATCGCCGGCGATGTCGAAATAGTCCATCGCGCGGGTCAAATAGAGATAGCTGTTGGCGTCGAAGCGCTCGACAAAGCTTGAGCCCTGGTAGCGCAGATAGCTCTCGACCTGGAAGTCGGCGTCGAACGAGAAGGTCGGCAGCTCGCGGTCCTGCATGCGCCGGCCGAACTTGCGATGCAGCGCCGCATCCGAGAGATAGGTGATGTGCGCAGCCATGCGCGCCACCGCGAGCCCGCGATGCGGATTGGCGCCCTGATCGGTGTAGCGGCCACCGCGCCAGTCGGGATCGGCCATCACGGCCTGGCGGCCGAGCTCGTGGAACGCGATGTTCTGCGCCGAGTGCCGCGTCGAGCAGGCGATCGCGAACGCCGAGAACACGCGCTCCGGATAGGCCGCGGTCCATTGCAACACCTGCATGCCGCCCATGGAGCCGCCGACCACGCAGAACAGCGTCTCGATGCCGAGCCGATCGAGCAGCATCGCCTGCGCACGCACCATGTCGGGAATGGTGACGATCGGGAAATCCAGCCCCCAGGGCTTGCCGGTGGCAGGATTGGTCGAAGCGGGGCCGGTCGAGCCCATGCAGCCGCCGATCACGTTGGCGCAGATGATGAAGTACTGGTTGGTGTCGAGCGGGCGGCCGGGGCCGACCATGGTCTCCCACCAGCCGGGCTTGCCGGTGACGGGATGGGTGTTGAAGACGTGCTGGTCGCCGGTCAGTGCGTGGCAAACCACGATCGCGTTGGAGCGCCCGGCATTGAGCTCGCCATAGGTCTGGTAGGCGATCTGGAACGGCGCGAGATCGACGCCGCAATCGAGCTTCAGCGGCTGGTCGGCACCGAAGCGCGCGACAAGCGATGTCGGATGATCGGCTTCATGCAATCGCTCGTCCGTATGAATCGCCGGACTCGGCACTGACGTCACGCTCACCATCTCGTCTCGGTCCGCCTTCGCGGACCGCTCCCGAACCGCAATGTGAATCAGGCCAATAAAAAACCCGGCCTGAACGTGGGTTCGGCCGGGATCACTTGTGTCCCCGGCCTGTTTAGCGATTTTTTTAACGTGGCTGCAAGCCGGCCGGCTCAAATGACCACGGAACGCCATAAACTTAGTCGCCGGCGGCTTTTCGTCAAGCCAAGCACAGGGTTAACGGGGTGGGCGATAGACCCTCATGGTGAGGAGGCGCTCTTGCGCCGTCTCGAACCATGAGGGAGAACGGGGCCGCATCCTTCGAGACGCCGCTTTGCGGCTCCTCGGGATGTGGATCGAGAATTCGCCGGGTTTCACCAGATGTCGCAACCGCCGCCCTCCCCGCCTTCGCTTGCCGAGCTCCGCAAGGAGATCGACGCGATCGACGAGGGCATGCATCGCCTGTTGCTGCAGCGTGGCGACATCATCGACCGCCTGATCCAGGTGAAGCACACCCAGGAGGTCGGCTCCGCATTCCGGCCCGCGCGCGAGGCCGACATGATGCGCCGCCTGGTCGAGCGCCATCGCGGCATCCTGCCGCTCGACACGGTGGAGAGCATCTGGCGCGTGATCATCTCCACCTTCACCTATGTGCAGGCGCCATTCGCGGTGCATGCCGATGTCTCCGTGAGCGAGCCGGCGATGCGCGACTCCGCGCGTTTCCATTGGGGATTCACCGTGCCCTATGTGGCGCATTTCAGCGCGCCAGCCGCGGTCGAGGCGGTCGCGAAATCCAAGGGCGATCTTGCACTCGTCTCGGCGATCTCCAGCCGCACACCGTGGTGGCTGTCGCTGGAGGCCAGTGGCGCACCAAAAATCATCGCGCGCCTGCCCTTTGTCGAGCGTGCCGACCATCCGGCGGCGCTGCCGGTGTTCGTGGTGTCGCGGGTCGCCGACAGCGCCATGGTCACCGAGGTCGAGACCTGGAGCGTACGCGTCTCCGGCTGGAACGCCGAGATCGCGCGGGCGCTGTCGCCTCTGGCCGAGATCGTCGCGGTGCCCGACACCGCCTTTGACGGCGCGGCGCTGCTGGTGTCGATCTCGGGCACGAACCGCCTCGAAAAGATCAAGCTTGCCCTG
Organism: uncultured Alphaproteobacteria bacterium; assembly: GCA_963732085.1. Lineage (GTDB taxonomy): Bacteria > Pseudomonadota > Alphaproteobacteria > Rhizobiales > Xanthobacteraceae > Bradyrhizobium. The sequence continues at coordinate 18,127 of CAVSYJ010000013.1, forward strand.
ATCCAGGCGGGGGCCTCGGTGCGCTCGGCGGCCCTCGTCGGCAGCCACGCGACGCGCTATACGGTCCCCGCAAACGGGGTGCCCAAATAGCCGCGCCCCGCTTATCCGGAGTTGAAAATGAACCGCCCGGTGCCGAATCCCGGCATTCTCGACATTGCGCCCTACACGCCCGGCAAGAGCCCGGTGCCGGAGCCGGGCCGCAAGGTGTTCAAGCTGTCGGCCAACGAGACGCCGTTCGGGCCGTCGGCGAAAGCCAAGGCGGCCTACACCCACGCGGCCGAGCATCTCGAGGATTATCCGGAAGGCACCTCGCGCGTGCTGCGCGAAGCGATCGGCCGCGCCTTCGGGCTCGACGCCGATCGCATCATCTGCGGTGCGGGCTCCGACGAGATCCTCAATTTGCTCGCGCACACCTATCTCAAGCAGGGCGACGAGGCGATTTCCACCGCGCACGGCTTCCTGGTGTACCCGATCGCGACCATGGCCAACGGTGCAAAAAACGTCGTCGTCCCGGAAACGGACTTCACCGCCAACGTCGACGCCATCCTCAAGGCCGTGACGCCGCGCACCAAAATCGTCTGGCTCGCCAATCCGAACAATCCGACCGGAACCTATATCCCGTTCGACGAGGTGAAGCGGCTGCGCGGCGGCCTCCCCGCGCAAGTGCTGCTGGTGCTCGACGCCGCCTATTCCGACTACGTCTCGCGCAACGACTACGAGCTCGGCATCGAACTCGTCGCGACCACCGACAACACGGTCGTGACCCACACCTTTTCCAAGATCCATGGCCTTGCCGCGCTGCGGATCGGCTGGATGTTCGGCCCCGCGCACATCGTCGATGCGTGCAACCGCATCCGTGGACCCTTCAATGTCTCGACGCCGGCGATGCTGGCCGCGGTCGCCGCGATCGAGGACACCGCGCATCAGCAGATGTCGAAGGTGCATACCGAAAAATGGCGCAACTGGCTCACCGAGGAGATCGGCAAGCTCGGGCTCAAGGTGACGCCGAGCGTGGCGAATTTCGTGCTGATCCACTTCCCGACCACGAAAGGCAAGACCTCTGACGAGGCCGACGCCTACCTCGACAAACGCGGCCTCGTGCTGCGCGGGCTTGAAGAACTACAACCTGCCACATGCGCTGCGCATGACCATCGGCATCGAGGAGGCCAACCGCCTCGTGGTCGATGGGCTTCGTGACTTCATGGCGGGCAAGTGAGCAACGGCCAGCCGCACTTCAACAAGATCGCGCTGATCGGCTTCGGCCTGATCGGCGGCTCGATCGCGCGCGCTGCCCGCGCCCAGGGCCTGGCCAAGCAGATCGTCACCACGGCGCGTTCGGAGAAGACCCGCGCACGGGTCAGCGAGCTCGGCATTGTCGATGCCGTGGTCGAGACCAACACCGAAGCAGTCAAGGACGCCGACCTCGTCATCCTCTGCATTCCCGTCGGCGCCTGCGGTCCGGTCGCGCAGGAGATCGGTGCGAAGCTTGCGCCGGGCGCGATCGTGTCCGACGTCGGCTCGGTCAAAGGCGCCGTGGTCAGGGATATGGCGCCGCATCTGCCGGCGACCGCACACTTCGTCCCCGCCCATCCCGTCGCCGGAACCGAGCATTCCGGTCCCGACTCCGGCTTTGCCGAACTCTTCATCGACCGCTGGTGCATCCTGACGCCGCCCGAAGGCACTGACGTCAACGCGACCGAGAAGCTGCGCGCGTTCTGGGCCGCACTCGGCGCCAAAGTCGAGATCATGACGCCGGATCATCATGACCTCGTGCTCGCGATCACCAGCCATCTGCCGCATCTGATCGCCTACACCATCGTCGGCACCGCCGACGAGCTTCAACAGGTCACCTCGTCCGAGGTGATCAAATTCTCCGCCGGCGGTTTTCGCGACTTCACCCGCATCGCGGCGTCGGACCCGACGATGTGGCGCGACGTGTTCCTCAACAACAAGGACGCCGTGCTGGAGATGCTCGGCACCTTCAACGAGGATCTCTCCAAGCTGACCCGGGCGATCCGCCGCGGCGACGGCGAGGCGCTGTTCGAGCATTTCACCCGCACCCGCGCCATTCGCCGCGGCATTGTCGAGACCGGCCAGGATTCCGCAGCACCCGACTTCGGCCGGCCGCATGCCAATCTTGCCAAGCGGCCGGACTGAAGCCTTTCGTCAGTGATGCCTGGCCCTGTGCGGCCGCACCATCATGCGCGTCGCGGTGACGTCGCTCTCGCGCATCGCGGCAAACGCATTCGACGGCGCCGGGCTGTTGGCATGGAGAATATCGGCATTCGGGTGATAGAACGCGGCGGCGCCGGGCTCCGACACCGCCTCCTGCGCCGACACGGGGGCTGCGACAAAGGCTGCCATAACGAGCGCCGCACCCAATAACTTGAAGCTGCTCATGATCTTCTCCTGTCAATCGACACGCCGTGATGGGCGGCCGTTCGAATACAGGATGCACAGATAGGCCTCCACATTCCCCGACGCCCATCACGCTTGGGCGATTACGGCGTGAAGTCGTGCGTTTGCGACAATTTCAGAACAATGGCGGCGTCTGCGCGACCTTGATCGGGCCGAGGAAGACCGCGCCATCGACGAAGCGCAGCGGGAAGGCGCGCGCCTTCTTGCCCTCGAGCTCGGCTTCCTTGCCGAGCGCGTTGATCCCCGCGGCGACCCCGACATTCGCATTCTGCTTCACCACCTTGCCGAGGCCGGGGATGGCGCGATCGAGCGCGCCGAACAGATTGTTGAGATCCTGCGACTTCACGCCCGGCGCGACTTTGTCGAGGGTCGCCTGCGGCACGCCTTCGTCGAGCATCTTCTCGATGCCGAGCGCGGGGATGATGCGCTCGATGCCGGCGACCGTCATCTGCAATTCGCCTTCGATGCGCCCCGCGGGGCTGAGGCCCAGCGTACCGGCGGCGACCGCGATCAGATCGCCCTGCTGGATGCGCGACTGCACGATCTCGACATGACCGCCGGCCGCCTGGATTTCGCGAAAGCGCACCGGCCACGGCTTCGGAGTGAGATCCTTCAACCCGGTCACGAGCGCGCGCATATCGGCATCGAAGGGATCGGCGAGCAGCGGATGCACGCCGCGGATCACGCCCTTGTTGATCTCGAGCACGGTCTCGATGACCGGCGCATCCCTTGGCGAGCCCTCGGCGAGCCGCCCATGCAATTCGACGTGGCCCGCTTCCGCAAGCGGCACCTGCATCGATCCATCGACGCGCGCCAGCGCAGGCTGATCGAACACGATGGAGGCGCGCTGCGGAACATCGGGCAGGCCGAACACGCTGGCGCGGCCGAGCTTCCAGTTCGCGGCGAAACTCTGTCCGTTTTGATCCGTGATCGCAGCCGGCCCCGAGAACTCCGCGATCACGTGCCTGGGGTCATAGACCTGCGCAACGACCAGGATCTGATCGAGCTTCGCCGTGAACTGATTCGCGGCCTGCGCCGTCTGCGAGGCCAAGGTCACGGTCGGGCTGTCGCAGGCGATTTCGAGACGGAACGGAAAGCCCGCGACCGAGCGTTTGGCGCAATCATAGATGCGGCCGCTCTTGGCCTCGTGGGCGCGCCAGGCATCGGCCTGCACGTCCACTTGCGATGCCGCGAAGAACCAGAACGCGGTCCAGGCAATCGCTGCAATCAGCAGCAGGACGGGAGCGGCAAACAGCCCCCAGCGCGAACGCCGTCGCGGCGTAACTATGGCCATGGTCATCCCCGCCCCTTTGATCACCAATTTGGGCAATAAAGCGGTCATCGCGATCCCGATCAAGTTAACGCATTTTCATGGGGCGGCGATTCTGCTAGCGAAACGCTTGCAATGGCCGCATTGACCCTCTCTGACGACGATTTTTCCAAAGGCGACCTCTGGGTGTTCGGCTATGGCTCGCTGATGTGGCGGCCGGGCTTCGAGTTCGTCGAGCGCGTGCCGGCGCGGCTGATCGGCGAGCATCGCGCGCTCTGCGTCTATTCCTTCGTGCATCGCGGCACGCCGGAAAAGCCGGGCCTCGTGCTCGGGCTCGACCGCGGCGGCGCCTGCCGCGGCGTCGCGTTCCGCGTAGCGGCGAACAATGCCGCGGCGACCGTCGACTATTTGCGCGCGCGCGAGCAGGTCACTTCGGTCTATCGCGAGGCGATGCGCTCGGTGTGGCTGGAGGACGATGCGCGGCGACGCGTCAGCGCGCTGGCTTACGTGGTCGATCGCGGCCATGTGCAATATGCCGGCCGGCTGTCGCTGCACGATCAGCTTCGCCATGTGCTGCAGGGCCACGGCCAGTCCGGCAACAACCGGGATTACGTGCTCTCCACCGTGAAGGCGATCGAGGCCGCCGGCTTCCGCGATGCGCCGCTGCATCAGCTCGCGCTGATGCTGCATGACGCGCACGCGAACGGGCGCGCGGCGGTGTAGTTCGCGGTGGTGTTCGGATTCGATTGTCAGACAGCCTGCGTCGTCATTGCGAGGAGCGAAGCGACGAAGCAATCCAGACTGTCTCCGCGGGGGCATTCTGGATTGCTTCGCTTCGCTCGCAATGACGAGGGTAAACATGACTCCGCATTCCCGCGGCGCGATATGCGTCCGAGTGATGCATCAATCGCGTGTCCCTCTAGAGAAAGAGGGCGCAGGGAATGCCGGGCGCTGGCCGCACCCGCAGCCTTGTGTGCTGAAGAGTAGAAGTGCACACAAGTAGTCAGGTAAAGCCGAAACGATCCGGCACTCCCTGCGCAATGGCTTTACGGCTTACTCCGCGCTCTCCCCGGGGTACCGGGCTTGTTAGCCCCCGTCGCGAATGGATTCCATTCGCTTGATCCCAGCATCGGGGGATCAGGACCACACGGCTTGACCGTACGCGACTGCACCGAACGTCTTGCGGCACGACCGCGTCCATCGCATCCCGCACCACGTTTCGTGACGATCGCGAAGCGCCTCTTTGGCGAGCGCGGGATGGCTTCGTTAAATCATAATTTCTGTCTTACGGAAAGACAAATATTTTTGCGCGGCACGCTTGACATTCGTCGGGCAAAACAGGCGGCGTGTTTTGCCCGTCGTGTCGTGGCGGCAACAGTGCACCGTTATGCTCATCATGATGCATGATGGAGCTTTACGGCGCGCGTCGAACCTCATTGGCGTACCGGCGGCAATGTTCGAGGTAGGCGACCTCATGACTTCCAATGAGAGATACGACGCTCGACCAAAGCCATGAGGGAGCATCCAGCGACTTCGTTCGGTACTTCTCCAGGGAATCGGCCCAGCTTTTCCGCGTCGCCTCATCCATCTGCCGTCCGTGGGCTTTGCCCACGACGCTTGCCAGGAAATTGGCGGATTTCATCGCTTGGCCGATCGTGAGGCTGTCGATATCGAGTTTCAGATCCTGTGGCAGAAGTTCGCGCACGAAAACTGAATGCGAACCGAGCTTCGCGGCAACCATTCTCTTTCCGAGCAGCGGCGAGAGACGGTTGGCGCCTTCGACGACCCGCTCGGAATTGTCCTTTGGCATCTTCCCTGACGCGTAACACGGCGCGGCGGCAGCGACCGCTTCCTTGATGTCCATGAGGGCCAAGTCACGTTTCTTGCCCTTACCCACGCCACAGAGAACCGCCATCCGCAGCTTTCCAAGCGAACTGCAACCTTTCATCCAGTAGGCAGCGTCGAGTACTTCGACCTCGGCGTCATCGTCGCGTGAGCGAAGGGAGACGGCCAGGCGACGCAGCGCCGCCGTCTTGAAAAGCTTCTCTACGTCCTTCCTTTCGGATGGCGCGAGCGGCCAGAATTTCGAGCCCAAAGGAATCTTTGGGTTTGACGTTTTCCAGGCGTTCGCGCGCGAGGTGTTTCCAGGACCGGGCGACCGACTGCCGCATTGCAGCGGTCACCGATTTTGGCGGGTCTTCGATCAGCTCGACATCCCGGCGCAGCGCCGCTTGGTAGCCCTCGATCACCTGTTCCAGAATATGCGCGGTGGTGACGCCCGGAAGGTCGGACCCGCGGGAAGCGGTCGCCAGGGAAAGCGCCAAACGGATGATGTCGTGGGTTGGATTGCCGATAACTGTCTGATCGAGGTCCCTGATCTGTATCGCAACGCGTCCGTCGACGGCAGCGACCGGGCCAAGGTTGCCGGCATGGCAGTCGCCGCAAATCCAAACGGGAGGGCCTTCGGGAAGCGATCCGCGCTTCTGCTCCTTGAGCCATTGATAAAATTGAACAGTACTACCCCGGACATACGCATGCGCGGAACGCGCCATTTTCAGGGTCTGCCGGACCTTGAGTCGCGTAGCGCGGTCGGCCGGACGGATGGGCTTGTTCGAACTCATTTTTGAAAAAACCCGATAAATGAAGGCGCATGCTGCCATTTATGACAGCGTAGCGAAAGCACTGCCGCCAGTCGGCGAGGTGCCAGCCGTTTGCAGGGTCCGCTGGAGAGCCCGGCTTTTCTGGCGTGAGGCATGCTCTACGTCCTGGCGTCGGTCAGCGTGTACGGTGGCGACAAGTTCGTTCGCCACTTTCACGCACAAGCGGAACTTAGTTCACGACAGGTCGTTCCCTTCCGAAGTCATGACCATCAAGGAGACTTCTCATGGAATTGATCCTCATTGTCGTTGTTTTGGTGTTGCTGTTTGGCGGTGGCGGATACTGGGGTCGCCGTAGAGGCCATTGGTAGGAGATTGGCTTTTATCCAGGCTCTCCCGGCTGATGACGAAGTCAGGCTGTACCGCGCTCCGCGCCCGCGTGAGAGTCATCTATCGTCCCGTCTTCGGATGAGCCTCCACGCGCCGGCGATGCTGGACAGAACGATACGAAGCATCACGACGATCAGCGTGATCTGGAGCCAGATGAAGCCTCCGATCTCGCGAAATACGAACTCGATCCTCGGTCCCCAGGGCGCCGGGACGTTGTCTCCGACAAATTGCATGCCGCTCTGTATCGCGCGCTGCAGGCCCGTCAGCAGTTCGGGCTTCTCGTAAAAGGCCGCCGCGATCATCAGCCAGGCCAATACCACGGTCAGCGCACGAAACGAGTGGACCTTGGCGTGGTGCCTGATGCCCGTGAAGCGATTGTCGACCAATGTTGATCTCAATTCTCGAATGGGTCGGCGCGGCCCAGCCCTGAACGCAGGCCCAGGAGATTAGCGCTTTTTTGGATCATCGCGTCGTCTTTCCTGCCGTGGCAGAGTTGATATCGACAACCGGAGGACGCAAGCATGTCAAAAACGCCGAAGATCGAGCACGAGTATCACGCCCGCAAAGACAAGATGAAGATAACGATCCGCGGTTATTCGCCGAGCAAGAAGGCGCGTGAAGCCATCATAGAGAAACTGATAAAGCAGGTCGAGAGCAGCCCGGACCGTCTTCAAGCCGACACGAAGAAACACGGAAAGAAGACCCGCAATCCCCAGAAAGAGTCCAGGCTCGTTGAGGTCGGCGACTGACCGTCGTACGCCGGATTTCTGTTTGCGCATGATCTCCGCGCAAACGCTACGCGTTTGTCGCGAGGGAAAACCGCTGCACACTTTTCCGGATCATGCGCTAGCGATGCGCGCTCACAGGACGAGCGTCCACAATCCTGGTACCCGAGCCTCCGCTGCGAAGACACTCGGTTGTGAGGTTCGGCCAGGTCTGCTCAAGGCAATTCGGGAGAGAGGATGTTACGGCCGGCCGGCCGGACTTTACCAGTGCAGAACCCTCACTGGCCTCAGCCTTGGGGGCGAACGACGGCAAAGCGATCACTAATGCTCCCGACACGGCGAATATCGCGAAGGCTGCGAATGCCTTGATCATCGTGGACCTGCTGATGTTGGCTAATCAATCCCAATTCTCAACAACCGCTCGCGCCAATCGTTGCCGGGATCTGATGTTTATTTGCGAACAGCGTTGTGCCGTTAGGAACCGAAACTGGCGTTTGCCATTAGTCCTTCGGAACTTCCTCTCAACAACGGTGCACCATGGACAAGGATCGAGTTGCCGGTTCGGCGAAGGATTTCGCCGGTAAGGTCGAGGGCGCCGTCGGCGGCATCGCGGGCGATGCAAGGACACAGGCCGCGGGCCGCGTTCGTGAGGCGACAGGCACAGCGCAAAACCTGTACGGCCAGGCCAAGGATGCGACGCGCGACGCGGCGGATGCCGCCGTGAGCTACGCGAAAGATGCGTATGACAATAGCGGCGATACTTTCCGCGACGGCTCGCAAGCAATCGCGAAGAAGGTTCAGGAAAACCCGCTCAGCGCGGTGTTGATTGCGGGCGGCATCGGCTTCGCGCTGGCGCTATTGCTGGCGAGCCCGCCGCGTCGCCCCCCGCCGCGCTCGCGTTATTTTGGTTGAAAATGGCCGAGGAGCATCAGATCGTGAGCGATGAAAGACCGCCGTTCACCTACGAAGGCCTCGATCCCGCTCCAGAACCGAAATCCACGCTCGCGGAGGTTTCGGAAGCTGTGAAGGGGACCGTGAATCAAATCAGCGGCACGATTGAGGCAGGCCGAAAGCCCGGGATGCCCTTGAGCGTCCTGAGCAACATCGCACGCGAGGCGCCGCTGGGCTCGCTGTTGGTGGCTTTTCTGTTGGGAATTGCCGTCGCCCGTCGCCGATGATCGTTGGGCGGTTCCGGCCCACGAAACGTTGGCCGACACAGCCGACAGGCGAAGGCCAGCCGTGATAGCGGCTGGCCTCATCCCTTACTCGATGACTTCAACGATACGGTGCGTGCGAGGGTCGACAAGAACCGTTCGGCCATTGACGACGGTGTAGCGGTAGTCCCGAACACCGTATTCCGGCGGGACGTCGTAATAGGTCACGCCATCGCCAGGCAGGTCCGCGCCCACCCGCACATCACCGTCATATCTATACGATGGATGATGCCTCTCGACGACATAGCTGTGAAAACGAGGCCGCTGATCGATCCCGAGCACGCCATTGACGCCGCCGACGACGCCACCAACGACGCCACCGATGACGCCTCCAACCGGACCGGCTGCACGTTCACCTTCGCGGGATCCGCGTTCGATGCCTCCGGGCACGCCTTGGGCGGAGGCGACCACGGGAATAAGCAGCGTCGCTGCAAGCAGCGAGCCCATGACAATTCGTTTCATCGCATATCCTCATATGTTTGGGGAGCGCACGACAAGTCGACTGCACCTGATTGGTTCCCTCGGCCGGCTCCGGCCGAACAGCCTGATCGGCCGGCTCATCTTTTCGTCGGAAATCGTTCAAGTCGGGAGAGTAGGAACGTTCGCAGGAACCACGAGTTCGTCCCGACTGGGAGCTGACAACCAACGAGGGTTCCATGGCAAGAGACGAGCACAACAAGGCCGCCGAACACCACGAAAACGCCGCGAAGGCACATCGTTCTGCTGCCGAACATCACGGCAAGGGCGACCACGCCAAGGGCAAGGAGCATGCAGCTAGCGCGAAGCAACACTCTCAATCCGCGCGTCAACACTCCGATGACGCCCACTCCAAGAGCCAGCAGCAAAAGTAGTCGAAAAGCAGAAGGCCGGCATAAAAGCCGGCCTTTTTCATTTGCCGAGACGACGCCCGTGGCGGCTGTCGCTGAACCTCCGGGTGTGGAGGAACTTACCTCATGCGCTCCTGTTGCCGTAGGGTCCAAAGGAGCACCCCATGGCCGACAGCAACAACAAGAACCCGAACGAAAAACAGCCCGGCGAAAAGCCTGAGGGCACTTACCATTTCAATCCCGGCAATCAGTCCGGCAAGGGACCCGCCCGCAGAGAAGGGTCCGATAAGACGAACGATAACAATGCGATTGAAAACCGCGAGAAGCCCCCGCAGCGTTAAGCGCGTAACGTCCGAAATCAATCGACTGACGCGAGACCGTGGATTTGCTCGCCGGCATCTGCGCCGACCAAGGCAATCCCTCCGGCTGGGGTTACTTCGCCGTTGCTCCGGGATCGCTGGCCGGCGTCTCAGATCATGTAATGCCCGCCGTTGACATGGATCACCTGGCCCGAGATGAAGCCGCCGGCTTCGCCCGCGAGTAGGACGCAGGCCGCGGCGAGTTCATCGACCGTGCCGAACCTGCCCAGCGGGATTTCGCCCAAGATCTTGTCGCGCGCCTGATGCACATATTGCGACCAGTCGCGCACGGTATCGATCGCGCCCGGCGCAACCGTGTTCGCGGTGATGCCGACGGGTCCGAACTCGCGCGCGATCGCCTTGGCCAGGCCATGCAGCCCGGCCTTGGCCGCGACATTCGGGGCGCGATGCGTGATCTGGCCCCAGAAGCCGTCGAAGCCGGAGATGACGATGATGCGGCCCCATTTGTTTTTCTGCATGAACGGGATGGCGCGGCGGCTCAGATAGAACGCGGCCGATAGATTCGTCCGGATGACGTCGTCCCATTCGTCGGCCGTGATCTCGAGCAACGCGCGATATCGCCTGATGCCGACGTTCGATACGAGGATATCGAGTCCGCCGAACGCCTCGACCGTGCCGTCGACGAGGCGCCCCGCGTCCTCGTCGCGCGAGACGTCCGCCTTGATCGCAATCGCTTCGCCGCCGCGCCCGCGGATGCCCTCGACGACCGCATTCATGGCCGCTTCGTCGGAATGGCCATTGACCACGACCTTTGCGCCAAACGACGCCAGGCTCTCGGCGATCGACCGCCCGATGTTTCGGCCCGAACCGGTGACGACGGCAACCTTGCCGTCGAGCCGGAAACTGTCCGCCGTGATCATGCGTGAGCTCCGCTCAATCGTTGCCGATGGTGTCGCCGAACAGCTCCCACGTCTCGCCGTTGAACTTCTGTAGCCGCATCGCCTGGATCGGGTAATAATCCGTCGGCGACGTCTTCAGCCTGATGCCGGGCAGCATCATGGGCAAGGCGATATCGAGGTTGGCCGCCTGCTTCATGATGTTCTCGTGGGTCAGGTCATCGCCACATTGCTTGAGCACCTGCACGGTCGCTTCCGCCACCACATAGCCGTAGACGATGAGCTGATCCTGCAGATTGCCATCAGCGAAATACTTCTTCATGAAGTCGTGCCAGGCCTGCACATCCTTGTCGTCCTTCCATTGCAGGTCGTTGGGATCCTTGTTGGTGTAGGACGAGATGATGCCTTGGGAGTGGTCGAAGCCGGCCGGCTTCATGACCGAGGCGATCGAAGTCGAGGTCGCCGCAAGGAAGAAGATGTCGGGCTTCCAGCCGATTTCGCCGATCTTCTTGATCGCCTGCGCCGCCTGTTTGGGGATCGCGTGCATGAACAGCACGTTGGCGCCCGACGATTTCAGCCTCACGATCTGGCTGTCGATGGTCGGGTCGGTCAATTCATAGGTCGCCTCCGCGACCACCATTTTGGCCGTGTTCTCCGGCCCCAATCCCTTCTTGAAGCCGTTGCCGTAATCCTTGCCCGCGTCGTCGTTCTGGTAGAACAGCGCCACCTTGGCGTCCGGCATCCTGCTCAGCAGGTATTTTGCATAAACCGCGGTCTCGGCCTGGTACGACGGCTGGAAACCCATCGTCCACGGGAAGTGCTCGTAATCGCCCCACAGCGTCGCGCCGGCGCCGACGAAGAGCTGCGGCACGTGCTTGTCATTGAGATATTTGCGGACCGCAAGGCCGGTCGGTGTCCCCAGCGGATTGAGGATCACCGCGACCTCTTCCTGCTCGACGAGCTTGCGGGTCTGCTCCACCGTCTTGGGCGGACTGTAGGCATCGTCGAGCGTGATGAGGTTGATCTTGCGCCCGTTCACCCCGCCCTGGTCGTTGATCATCTTGAAATAGGCGGCTTGCGTCTTCGCGATGACGCTGTAGGCCGACGCCGGGCCTGAGAACGGCGAGGTCTGACCGAGCTTGATCTCGGTGTCGCTGGTGCCGGGCCCGTAGTTCTTGTCAGCCGCAGAAGCCTGGGTCGCGAGCGCAAGCACCGACGCGACCGCAATCGCCTGCCATTTCATGTGAGCCTCCCTGTGTTTTTGATGTTTTTTTGACCGCGCTCTAAACCACCGGCGACCGGCCGCCATCGACATTGATGGCGGTGCCGGTGATGTAGGAGCCCTGCTCCGAGGCGAGCAGGCAGGCGAGGTTGGCGAACTCTTCCGCCGTGCCGATGCGGCCGAGCGGCACACCCTTGGCAAGGCCCTTGGCGAACTCGTCAAAATCCATGTCCGGCGCCTGCGCGGCATGGCGCTTCACCCATTGATCGCTCATGATCAGGCCGACCAGCATCGCGTTGACGAGGATATTGTGCTCGCCGCCTTCGTTGGCCATCACCTTCATCAGCGCCATGCCCGCGGCACGCGACACCGAGGTCGGCGCGGAATTGCCGGTCGGCGCCTTGGCATAGGTGTTGAGCACGTTGATGATCCGCCCCCATTTGCGCTGCTTCATTCCGCCCCAGACCAGTCGGCTGAAGCGGATCGCGGCGAACAGCTTGAGGTCGAGATCCTCCTGCCAGGCCTCGTCGCTGATGTTTTCGAACGCCATTGCGCGCGACGTTCCGGCGTTGTTGACGAGTACGTCGATCTTGCCGAAATCGGCGACGATTTGATTGTGCGTCCTGGTGATGTCGGCGGCCTTCGATACGTCGCAGGCATAGTCGCGCACCGCGAGCCCGTCCCTGGCGAGCGTCTCGCGCGCCGTCTTCAAATCGGCGGCTCCGCGGGCGAGGATCGCGACCTTTGCGCCGGATTCGGCAAACCGGCGCGCCACAGCGATCCCGATGCCCTTGCTGCCGCCGGTCACGACAGCGACGCGGTCCTTCATTGACAGGTTCATTGTTGTTCCTCCCTGATTGTTTTTGCTTCGCCTGAATCCCGCCGAACAATCGGCGTGCGTGAAAGTGCGGCGCGAAGGGGCCGGAATCGAGCGCAGGCGATCACCGGCCCTCCGTCAGTGGATTTCCGGTTCCGGAATGCCTTCCGCGCCCTCGAGGAAATCGAAATCGCACCCCTCATTGGCCTGCCGCGTATGCTCGGCGAACATCTTGTAGTAACCGCGCGGATAGTCGCGCGGCGGGGGCTTGTATGCCTTGATGCGCTCGGCGATCTCGGCATCGTCGAGCGCGACATGGATCGAGCGCTTCGGCACGTCGACCGTGATCATGTCGCCGGTCTTGACCGCCGCGAGCGGGCCGCCGATCAGCAACTCCGGCGCGACATGCAGGATGCAGGCGCCGTAGCTGGTGCCGCTCATCCGCGCGTCGGAAATCCGCAGCATGTCGCGCACGCCCTGCTTCAGCAGCTTCTTCGGGATCGGCAGCATGCCCCATTCGGGCATTCCCGGCCCGCCCCTCGGCCCGGCGTTGCGCAGCACCATGACGTGGTCAGCCGTCACATCGAGATCGGGATCGTTCACGGCCTTGCTCATCGCGTCGTAACTGTCGAACACAATCGCCGGTCCGGTATGGGTGAGCAGCCGCGCCTCGGCCGCCGGCGGCTTGATCACGCAGCCGTCGGGCGCCAGATTGCCGTAAAGGATCGCGGTGCCGCCCGAGGCTGCGATCGGATCGTTCAGCGGGCGGATCACGTCGTCATTGTAGACCTGCGCATCCCCGATGCCTTCCCCGATCGTCTTGCCCGACACGGTTGCGGCATCGAGATGCAGCATCGATTTGAGACGGGAGAAAAACGCGCGCGTGCCGCCCGCGATGTGAAGGTCCTCCATCAGCCATTTCCCTGATGGCCGCAGGTTGAGGATGACGGGCACACGGGAAGCAAATTCGTCGAAGTCCTTCAGGTCGATCTTCACGCCGGCGCGGCGCGCCATCGCGACCAGATGCACCATCGCGTTGGTCGAGCCGGCCATCGCGCTGTGCACCACCAGCGCATTCTCCACCGATTGGCGCGTGATGAGGTCGCGCGGCCTGAGATCCTCCCAGACCATCTCGACAATGCGCCGGCCGCACGTCGAGGCCATCCGCGGATGCGCGGAGTCGCCGGCCGGGATCGATGCGGCGCCGGGCAACGTGAGGCCGAGCGCCTCGGCGATCGTCGTCATGGTCGAGGCGGTCCCCATCGTCATGCAGGTGCCGGCGGAGCGCGCGATGCCGGCTTCCATGTCGTTCCACTGCTCCTCGCTGATGTTGCCGGCTTCCTTCTCGGCCCAGTACTTCCAGACATCCGAGCCGGAACCGAGGATGTTGCCGCCGAAATGGCCGCGCATCATCGGACCGGCCGGCATGAAGATCGACGGAAGATTCATCGAAATGGCGCCCATGATCGTCGCGGGCGTGGTCTTGTCGCATCCGCCCATCAGCACGGCGCCGTCGATCGGATGCTGGCGCAGCAGTTCCTCGGTCTCCATCGCGAGGAAATTGCGATAGAGCATGCTGGTCGGCTTGACGAACTGCTCGGACAGCGACATGGCCGGAAGCTCGACCGGGAATCCTCCCGCCTGCCAGATGCCGCGCTTGATGTCTTCGACGCGCTCGGGAAAGTGGCTGTGACACTGGGCGAGGTCGCTCCAGGTGTTGATGATGCCGATCACCGGCTTGCCGAGAAAGTCCTCGCGGGCATAGCCCATTTGCAGGGCGCGCGAGCGATGACCGAACGAACGCAGGTCGGTTGCGCCGAACCAGCGCTGGCTGCGCAAATCCTGCAGTTTCTTTTTTTGCATCGCGTTACCTCGACTGTGACGGTGATCTCCCACGGGGATGCGGGGTCAGCTCGCTTCTTTCAGAACGATCCGCTTGATTTCACCGACGATCACCAGATAGCTGAACGCCGCCACCACGGCATTGGCGCCGACGAACACCAGCGCACCGTTGAACGAACCCGTGCTCTGGATGATGTATCCGATGATGATCGGCGTCGAGATCGACGACAAATTGCCGAACATGTTGAACAACCCGCCGCTGAGCCCGGCGATCTGCTTCGGAACGGTGTCAGAGACCACGGCCCAGCCCAGCGCGCCGACCCCCTTGCCGAAGAAAGCCAGCGCCATGACGGCGACGACAACCCAATGCGCGTCGACATAGTTGCAGACGATCATGCAGGTCGAGAGCAGCATGCCGATGACGATCGGCGTCTTGCGCGAGGCGGTGAGCGAAAAGCCTTTTCGCAGCATGGCGTCCGACCAGATGCCGCCAAGCACGCCGCCGGCGAAGCCGCAAACGGCCGGGACGGACGCGACGAAACCCGCATTCAGGATCGACATGCCGCGCTGCTGGACGAGGTAGACCGGAAACCAGGTGATGAAGAAGTAGGTCAGTGCGTTGATGCAATATTGCGCAAGATAGATGCCAATCATCATGCGATCGCTGACGAGCTGGCGGATGTGGCCCCATTCAATCGCCTTGTTGCCTTGATCGAGGCGGGCTGTGCCTTTCGGCGGGTCCATGTTGACCAGCGCGCCGCCCTGCTCGATGTAATCGAGCTCCGGCCGTTCCAGGCGCGGATGCCGGTTCGGCGCATAGACGACCATGAGCCAGATCATCGAGACGATGATCCCGACGAGACCCATGAAGTAGAAGACATACGGCCAGCCGAGCACTGTCGTGATCCAGCCCATGATCGGCGCGAACAGCACCGTCGCGAAATACTGCGCGGAGTTGAAGATCGCCGAAGCGGTTCCGCGCTCGTTGGCGGGGAACCAGGCCGCGACGACCCGCGCATTGGCGGGAAACGACGGAGACTCGGCAAAGCCGACCAGAAAGCGCAGCGCGAACAGCGCATAGAACGCGAGCGTCGCCGCCATCAGACCGACCGCCCCCTGCAGCACCGTGAACAGCGACCAGGTGAAGATGCTGACGAAATAGACGGCTTTCGAGCCGAAGCGGTCGAGCAGCCATCCGCCCGGGATCTGGCCGATCACGTATGACCAGCCGAATGCCGAGAACACGAAGCCCATCTGGACCGGACTCAATCCCAGATCCTTCGACAGGACCGGGCCGGCGATGGCGATGGTCGCGCGGTCCGCGTAGTTGACGATCGTCACCGCAAACAGCATCGCCACGATCGCGTAGCGCAAATGGCCGATCCGGGTCGCAGCGATGTCGGTCGTTGCAGTCGTCATGCGCGCCTCCCTGGCACCTCGACGTTCGGCCGCTTTGGGCCTTCTTTTCTTTGCAGGTCTGGCGGCGCTAGCGGCCCTGCTGCTTACGCCATGCGGCAAAATCCGTCTTAGTCTTTTCGTCGGTCGGCGGATAGAGGCCGAGAATGGAGCGGCCCTTGTTCACTTCTTCAAGCACGAAATCCTCGAACGCGGTCATCTCGGTGCATTCGTCGGCGAGCTCGTCGGCGAGGTGCGCGGGGATCACGACCACGCCGTCGTGGTCGCCGACGATGACATCGCCGGGCCAGACCGGCGCGTCGCCGCAACCGATCGGCACGTTGGCTTCGACGGCCTGGTGCAGCGTCAAATTGGTCGGGGCCGACGGCCGGTGATGAAACGCCGGCATGCCGAGCTGGGCGATGTCGTGGGAATCGCGGAAGCCGCCATCGGTCACGACACCGGCCACGCCGCGCTGCATCAGCCGCGCCACCAGGATGCCGCCGGCGGAGGCTGCGCGAGCATCCTTGCGGCTGTCGATCACGAACACGGCGCCGGGCGGGCATTGCTCGATCGCCGCGCGTTGCGGGTGCTTGCGATCCTGAAAAACCTCGATCTTGTTGAGGTCTTCGCGCGCCGGGATGTAGCGCAGCGTGAATGCTTCTCCGACCATCGGCAACGCGCCCGGATTGAGCGGATGGACATCCTGGATCATCTGACGATGCAGGCCGCGCTTGAACAGCGCGGTGGTGAGCGTCGCCGTGCTGATCTTCTTGAGCTTGTCGCGCGTCTGCGGACTGAGCTTGCCCATGGTCGGCCTCCCGATGATTTTATGTTACGCTTGTCATATCGCCTCGTCCGGAAAAGCCAAGGTGGAAGCGCGGCGGCCGGACGGCATTGTTCCTTCAACCCGCGAAAGGTGGACCTCACCTGCCCGACAGCGGTAAGCGCGTGTGGGTACGAAGCGCGTCATTCACGCTTGGCCGAGGTCCCCCCGAACAGCCGCTGCTGTTCTGCCTGCGCAACCGCGACGATGCGGTTGGTCGCGTCCTCGATCGTGGTCTCGACGCGCGCGAGGAACTCGTCGCGCTTCAGGCCCGGCGGAATCGGATCGAGGAACTCGACCACCAGCGTGCCGGGATAGCGCATGAAGGTGCGGCGCGGCCAGAACAGGCCGGAATTGAGCGCCACCGGCAGGCATGGCACGCCGCATTCGCGGTAGACCATGCTGACGCCGCCCTTGTACTGCGGCGGCGCGCCGGGCGCGGTGCGCGTGCCTTCCGGGAAAATCAGGAATTGGCGGCCGTGCTTCACCTCTTCCGCGGCGCGGCGCATCACCCTGAGCAATGCCTTGGCGCCGGAGCTGCGGTCGATCGCGACCATGCCGGTCTTGATCAGATACCAGCCGAACAGCGGGATGAAATTCAGCTGGCGCTTGACCACGAAGAACGGCGCCTCGAAGAAGCGCAAGAGCGCGAGGGTTTCCCACATCGACTGATGCTTGGAGGCGACGATCAGCGGCCCCTTCGGGATGTTCTCGACGCCGCGAAACTCGACCTTGATGTTGCAGACGACGCGCATCAGGACAATCGCGGTCATTGCCCACCAACTGGCGACCCTCAGCGTCGCCGCGCGCGGCATCAGGAAGGCCGGCAAGGCAAAGAGCCCCCAGAACACGAAGGCCGCATAGAACAGGACGTTGAAGACGAGCGAACGCAGGAAAATCACGGCCATCGAATTCTCGGAAGTCAATTGGCTTGCGCCGTGGCGGGACGGTGCGCCGGCAGCGCGCCGGTCGGCTGGTCGGACGGCTCGAACATGTCAGGATCGACGCCGAAGCCTTCGAGGCGCACCCGCAGCGCGGCGGCGATGTATTTCACATATTCGGACAGCACCAGGCGGAAGGTCGCGCCACTCGACCACCACGGCTCGTCGCGCCATTTGTCGCCGACAACGGCAAAAGGAACAAGCTTGATATCGGGCATCGCAGCCGACATTTCCACGATGGCGCGCGGCATGTGATAGTTCGAGGTCACCACGACCAGCGACGTGAAGCCGCGCTCCTTCGCCCACCGCTTGGTCTCCAGCGCGTTGCTGCGGGTGTTGACCGCGGAGTGGTCGAGATCGACGCAGCAGTGGAACAGCCCCTGCCCTTCCTGCACCGAGCGCGAGATGTCGGCCGCCGCAATGGTCGGATGCACGCCCGAGATCAACAGCCGCTTGCCATAGCCGGCGGCAAGCAGCTCCATCGCGTCGGAGACGCGCGAGGAGCCGCCGGTCAGCACCACGATGCCGTCGGCCTTGCGCTCCGGCGGCGCTTCGGTCGAGCGCAGGTTGAACAGGAAGCCGGCAAAGCCGGCGACAAACACGGCTACGACGGCGGCGATCGCAGCCAAAGCGAGACGGAGCGGGCCGCGCACGCGAGGGGCGGCGGCAGCTTGCGATCGATCGTCGGACCGGATGGTCATGCGCTGTTCTGAAGCCCCCTGCCCCAATCTTTGAGCATAGTCTTATCGGAAAACCGGTACCCACTTTTCCGGACCATGCTTTGATTTTAGAAAGCTTTTCGGACGATGTGGAGTTGGGGAACCGGCCGTTTTCCCCTCCAAACCTCACTCAATGTCGTCCAGAGTGGCAAACAGCGTGCGGCGCGAGGCCCAGGCCGTGATCGCCGCGATCATCACCGCCTGCACCGCCAGCACCAGATAGCCGGACGGGCGCAGCGAGAAGGTGCCGAGCAGCGCCGCGAACTGGTCGCCGACCGGCGTGCCGGAGAACCAGGTTGCGATCAACTCCGAGAAGCCGAACAACAGCATCGCCACGCCGCCGCCGATCACGCCGCCTTCCAGCCCGAGCAGCAGGAAGTGGCGGAAGAAGCGATCGGCGATGAAACGGTCGCCGGCGCCGACGAAGTGCAGGACTTCGACGATCGGCCGGTTGGCGGCCATCGCACCGCGGGTCGCAAACGACACCGAAATGATGGTGGCGACGATGACCAGCGCGAGGATGCCGATGCCGGCGGCGACGGTCGCGCCGGTCATCGAGCGCATCCGCTCGATCCAGGCACGGTGATCGTCGACACTCGCGGTCGGCGCCACCTGCGCGATGCGCGCGCGCAACGCGCCGAGATCGAGCGCGGTGCCGGGCGCGACGCGGGCGACGATCACGCGCGGCACCGGCAGTTCGTCGAGCGACAGCCCGCTGCCGAGCCACGGCTCCAGCAGCTTGCCGGATTCCTCTTTGGTGAAAGGCCGGACATCGACGATGCCGGACTGGACTTGCATCGCGGTTACGGCTGCCGCGGTATCGCGCTCGATGTCGCGGCCGGCCTGCGGGCGGATCTGGATGGTGATTTCGCTTGCGACATCGGACTGCCACTCCGCCGCGGAGGCACTGACCAGCAACACCGCGCCTGTCGTAATCGAGGCGAGGAAGGTCATGATCGCGACCACCGCAACCAGCGCACGGCCGGAAATCGAGGCCCGCGGCACGATCGGCGACAGATTGCGGGCGCGCGCCGGCACCTGCGGGCGCTCGTGCCCGAGGTCCACCAGCGGCGTGTGCTCGTCGGTCCTACTCATAGATATGCAGCCGTCCCTGATGCAGCACGAAGCGCCGCGCGTCGTACTGGTCCATCAGCGTGATGTCGTGGGTCGCGATGATGACCGCGGTGCCCGACTTGTTGAGCTCGATGAAGAGCCGCAGCAGGCGCCGCCCCAAGGTCGGATCGACATTGCCGGTCGGCTCGTCCGCGAGCAAGAGGTGCGGACGCGAGATCACGGCGCGCGCGATCGCGGCGCGCTGCTTCTCGCCGCCGGAGAGGATCGGCGGCAGCGCATCCATGCGTTCGCCGAGGCCGACCCAGCGCAGCAGGTCGATGACTTCCTTGCGGTAGCTCGAACTCGTCCTTGCCCATGACGCGGAACGGCAGCGCGACGTTCTCATAGGTGGTCATGTGGTCGAGCAGGCGGAAATCCTGCAGCACGATGCCGATCCGCCTGCGCAAATTGGCGATGTCGTCCTTGCCGAGCAGCGAGATATCCTGGCCGAACAGGTTGACCAGGCCGCGGGTCGGCCGCAGCGACAGGAAGAGGAGCTTGAGCAGCGAGGTCTTGCCGGCGCCGGACGGGCCGGTCAGGAACTGGAAGGAATGGGCCGGAATCAGGAAATTGAGGTCGCGCAGAATCTCCGGCCCGAGGCCGTATCGCAGTCCGACATTTTCGAACCGAACCAAGCTTTAGCTCCGTGGCTAGTGGTCCGGTTCCAACATTCGCACACCACCCAGGCTAGCACGTTTGCGAATGTTGGAACCAAAGGACCACTAGCAATATATGGATTCCAGTGGAGCTTGGGATTTGACGTTCGCCTCACGGATCCTCGGACGGTTAGGTGGCGAACGTCAAATCCGCTCCACTGGCCCGGAAAACCGCGCCTCCCGGCCGCTCACAACAAGGTTTTGCGTCCGTTATGGTTTCCGGTTCGTTAACGGTCGCCTTGTAGCATCCCGCTAGTGCCGTCGATTTGAAGTCCCTGCCCTGCCCGCCGAAAGCTCGAATCAGGGACTTCAAATCGAAAGCGGCACTAGCATCATAACTCTTCTGATGCCCCTTACTTCCGAAGTTCGCGAACGATGTCTCGGCTAGGGCGCGCGAACTTCAGAAAAGGGGGCATCAGCCCCGAATTGCAGCGGCATGATGGAGACCGGCTTCATGCACATCATTTGCCCCCATTGTACTACGTCCTACGCGATCAAGCTGGAAACCCTTGGGCAAGCCGGGCGCACCGTGCGCTGCTCCCGCTGCAAGGAGGTCTGGCTGGCGCGGCCCGAGGACGCCATGGAGCCGGTCGCGGCCGAGCCGGCCATGGCCGAGGCGAGCCGATCTGTCGAGCGGCGGGAGGCCGATCACGCCGCGGACTGGAACAGGGTCGAGGCCGAGGAGACGCCGGTCGTCGACAGCCCGTCGATTGCCGGCGATTTTCCGGGCGAGCGATCAGGCAATAGCGCGGCCGACTGGGCTGCCATGGCGAGTCACGACGCCAATAGCGCACCTCGCAAGGCGGGCTGGTTCGGCCGGTCGGCGGGCCGCTCGCGCGGAAAAACGATTGCCAATCTGACGACCGCGGCCGCGGCGATGGGCGCGCTGGTGGCGGCGCTGTTCGTCTGGCGCGCCGACGTGGTGCGGCTGCTGCCGCAGACCGCCAGCTTCTATCATTTGGTCGGGTTCGACGTGAACCTACGCGGGCTGTTGTTCAAGGACGTCAAGGTCACCACCGAGACCGTCGAAGGCAAACCGGTGCTGGTCATCGAAGGCGTGATCGTCGGCGAGAGCAAGAAGACGGTCGACCTGCCGCGGCTGCGCTTCTCCGTGCGCGACGCGCAGGGCGCCGAAATCTACGCCTGGAACACAGTGCTGGAGCAGACCCGGCTCAAACCCGGCGATCATACCTTCTTCAAGTCACGCCTCGCCTCGCCTCCGGCCGAAGGACGCTCGATCGATGTGCGCTTCTTCAACAAGCGCGACATCGCGGGCGGCAGTGTATGATGTGCACGGCTCCAGCCGGGGCCGACGCAGAATCGAATCCGGTATCTGAATGGCGCGCATCCTGATCGCCGATGACGAGGAGTCCATGCGCATGCTGACTGCGCGCGCCATCGGCATGGACGGCCACAGCATCGTCACCGCGCAGGACGGCGCCGAAGCGCTGGAGATTCTTGCACGCGAAGAAGGTGCATTCGATTTGCTGCTGTCGGACATCCAGATGCCGGTGATGGACGGCATCGCGCTGGCGCTGTCGGCGGCGCGCGATTTCCCGCACGTCACGATCCTCCTGATGACCGGCTTTGCCGACCAGCGCGAGCGCGCGTCCAACCTGAACGCGATCGCGCATGACGTGATCACCAAGCCGTTCTCGGTCGCCGACATCCGCGCCGCGGTCGCGGATGCGCTGGCGGGGAAGAAGTGACGTCGTCATTGCGGGGAGCGTAGCGACCCAGCACTCGTCATTGCGAGGAGCGGAGCGACGAAGCAATCCAGACTATTTCCGCGGATGCAGGCTGGATTGCTTCGCTTCGCTCGCAATGACGAATTCTGGCGGTTAGATCAACGTGTCGTAAAGATCGTTCCAGTCGGGATTCATCGCCTCGATCAACGCGAGCTTCTTCTTGCGGCTACCTGCCTTGATTTGCTTCTCTCGCGTAATTGCATCGATCATGGTGGCGTGAAGCTCATACCAGACCAGTATTTTGCAGCCATATTTCGCCGAAAATCCCTTCACCAGACCCTCACGATGTTCGAAGGCTCTCTTCGGCAAGTTGGATGTCACACCAGTGTAGAGAGTTCCATTGCGATGGTTCGCTACGATGTAAACGCAGGGCTGTTTCATAAGATCACGACCGGTGAGGCCTTAGCGCCTCGTCATTGCGAGCGAAGCGAAGCAATCCAGACTGCCATCGCGGAAAAAACTCTGGATTGCTTCGTCGCTTCGCTCCTCGCAATGACGAAGACGCTCAATAATCCTTCAGCAGCCGCTCGATGTAATCGAGCTCGATCTGCGGCCGCGAGGGATCGGACAGGCGGCGGCGCAGCTCTTCCAAAATCCGGCGCACGCGCTGCACGTCCATCTCGCCGGGGATCATCTTCGACAGCTCATCGCCCCATTCGCGGCCGCGCAACGGCCGTCCGAGCGGATCGGTGCCGTTGGGACCGGCCTGCTGGCGGCCCATGCGGTCGCCGGGACCGTCGCCGGCCTGATCGCCGTCACCCTGCTGCATCGCGTCCGCCAGGCTCTGCGCGCCCTTGCGCAGTGCCTCCAGCGCCTTGCCCTGGGAGTCGACGGCGGCGTCGGCATTGCCTTCGCCGAGCCGGCCGCCGGCATCGCCCATCGCGCCGTCGGCTTCGGCAAGGCCGTCCTCGCCGTCACCCTGATCGGCGCCGGGCTGGCCCTGATCGCCCGGCTTGCCCGGCCCGAGGCCGCGCTTGGCAAGCTCGTCCTGCAGCTTCTTCAGGCGGTCGCGCAGGCCCTGCTGGTCCTGCTGCAGGTCGCCCATGCTCTGGTCGCCCTTGCTGCCGCGCTGACGATCGCGCCGCGAATCCTGGCCCTGCTTGTAGGTCTTGTCGCGCAACTGCTGTTGCTTGCGGATCATGTCGCCGAGCTCGTTGAGCGCCTGCTCCATGTCGCTGTCGCCGCCCTGCCCGGGCTGCGCCATTTGCAAATTCTCCAGCATCTGCTGCAGCTGATCGAGCAATTGCCGCGCGCCTTCCTTGTCGCCCTGCCGCGACAGCCGCTCCATCCGCTCCAGCATGTTGTTGAGGTCCTGCTGGCGCAGGAACTTGGTGTTCGGATCAAGCGGCCGCGCGAGCGCTTGCGGATTGTTGCGGAACTGCTCGGCGAGCTGGCGCATGTAATTGTCCATCGCCTGCCGCAGGTCCTGCGTCAGCTTCTTGATCTCCTCGTCGCTGGCGCCGCGCTCCAACGCCTGCTTCAGCGCGTCTTGCGCCGCGCGCAACGCCTTGTCGACGTCGGAGATGTTGCCGTCCTCGATGGTGACGGCGAGCGCCCACAGGCTCGCCACCACCTCGCGCAGCTCGTCGTCGCTGCGCGCGGCTTCCAGCTGCCGCGCCAGATTGTAAAGGCCGAGATAGTGACCGGCCTCGCCGTCCATGAACAGCTCCGGCGCGATCAGGAGCGCATCGAGCGCGGTGAACACATCCGAGTTCTTGTTGGCGTCGAGCGCGAGGATGCGGCGCTGCTCGATCAGCGCGCGCGCCACCGGCTTGGTGAACAGGCGCTCGGGCAAGCGCATGTTGAAGGGCTCGCTCTTGCCCTCATTGCCGGCCTCGTCCTTGGCCGTCAGCGTCAAGGTGACATCGGCGCCGGCATAGGGGTCTTCGCTCAAATCCTTCACCGTCTGCCCGACGCCGTTGCGGGTGCGCGCATTCGGCAGCACCAGCGAGAACGACGGCGGCACATACAAAGGCCGCGTCGCGGCCGCGCCCTCGCGGGCGGAGAAATGCGCCTGCGCTTCGGTGACGCCGTAATCGTCCTCGATCTTGTAGGCCATCTGCAGCGAGCCGCGCGCCTGCCGCTCGGGGTCCTTGGCGAGCGCAATGGTCGGCGGACGGTCCGGGATTGCCGTGAATTTCCATTGCGGCTGGCCGGACGGCGCGCGCACATGCACGGTGCCGTCGGAAGCGATGGTGAAATGCTTCTCGTTGGTGCCCTTTGGCGCCTGCTCGCCCGGCGTCACCTCGCTGACGCCCCCGCCCGCGACGACGTCGAGCGTGCCGCCAGAGGAGCGCACGATCAGCGTCGAATTGGCGGGAACCGCAAGCGGGCCGGACATCGTCAAGGCGGCTGCTTCCTTGTTCGCGGCCGAGAGGATGATCGGGGGCTTGGCCGTATAAAGCGGCGGATTGATCCAGGCATCGACGCGGATATTGGCGGGCGCCAGGATGCCGTTCCAGTCGAACGCGGCACCCACGCGCAAGCCGCGCTCGTCGCCGGCGGCAAAATACGCTGCGACCAGTATGACACCGACCAGCGCGCGTAGCGCCCAGGGATCGCTGAGCCGCAATCGCGGCGACGGCAGCCCGGCGCGGATCCGCTTGAGCGAGGCCAGCGTCCGCTCGCGCTGCGCCTGCCACAACGCCTGCGCGACCGGGTCCTGCGAGGACAGCGTGTCCGTCAGCGCAGTCGCCGGCCGATGCCGGATGCCCGAGCCATGATCGAGCCGGCTCAAACCCTGATCGCGGCTCGGCCAGCGGAAGCGCAGTGCCGGCCACAGTGCGGCAACCGCCGCCACGATGAACAGAACAATACCGATGATGCGCGCGGCGAATGGCAGCGACAGCCACAGCCCGGCCCACGACACCGCCAGGAACAGTCCGATGACGGTCAGAAGCCGCGCCAGAATCGGCCAGCCGCGCTCCCACGCGATCGCATATTTGGCGCGGTTGAGCGCCTGCGTCAGCTTGAGCCGCGCAAGCGTGTCGGGCTCGCTCGGGAGGGGTGGTGGGCCGTTCAACAAACTCTCCGCCTTTTACCGGCAAATCACCCTAGCATAACGGCGCTCATGAGGCATCCGTCAGGTCACGGTATCCCGCCGTTTCCTGCATAACACGAGTGCGTGACTGGTGTGGTGGCTCAGAAGTTCTCTTCAGTGGGGCCGAGAGTTCGTCAAGAGAACTTCTGAGCCAAAACCACCCCAGAATCATAGCTTTTCTAGTGTCCCTTCGAATCCGAAGTTCGCTAAGATATGCTCCGCGATAGGGGGCGAACTTCGATTGGGACACTAGTGCCGCCGCAAGACCGTAAGTTTCGGCCGCCAAAATCCAAAAGAGGAAGCGTCATGGACCAGAAAATGCACGACAAGGGGCTCGCAGTCCGCAAGGCGGTGCTGGGCGAAGCCTATGTCAACAATGCGCTGAAAAACGTCGACGATTTCAACAAGCCGTTCCAGGACCTGCTCAACGAATATTGCTGGGGCTCGGTCTGGGGCCGCGACGAGTTGCCGCGCAAGACCCGCAGCATGCTCAACATCGCCATGATCTCGATCCTGAACCGGCCGCATGAGCTGCGCGCGCATTTGCGCGGCGCGCTCACCAACGGCGTCACCCGCGACGAAATCCGCGAGATCCTGATGCAGGTCGCGATCTATGGCGGCATGCCGGCGGCGGTCGACAGTTTTCGCATCGCGCGCGAGTTCTTTGCCGAGGTCGACAAGGCGGCGTAACTCACTCGGGAGCGTAGGGTGGGCAAAGGCGCGCACGCGCCGTGCCCACCATCAATTGCAGTGTCGTGAGTGGTGGGCACGCTTCCGCCTTCGCCCGTCGAACGACCTTTGACTGGGCTCGCTTTGCCCACCCTACGCCTCCTCGCAAGGACGAACAAAGGATAGAAAATATGGACATCGGATTCATCGGCCTCGGCAGGATGGGCTATCCCATGGCGCGACGCCTGGTCGAGGCAAAGCATTCGCTCACCGTGTTCGACACGCAGAAGGCGGCGGTCGACCGGATGGTGGCGCTCGGCGCGCAGGCGGCGTCATCGCCGAAAGACGTCGCCGACCGCGTCGAGACGGTGATGGTGAGCCTGCCGTCGCTGCAGATCACGCTCGAGGTCGCGACCGGCAAGGACGGCGTGATCGAGGGCAAAAAGGTCAAGCGCCTTCTCGACCTCTCCACCACCGGCTCGCAAATGGCGGTGCGGATTCATGATCTGCTCGCAAAGCGCAACATCGTGCAGCTCGACAGTCCCGTCTCCGGCGGCATCTCCGGCGCCGAGAAGGGCACCTTGGCGGTGATGGTGTCGGGTCCGCAGGACCACTATGAGATCGTCAAGCCGGCGATCGAGGCGATCGGCAAGCCGTTCTTCATCTCGACCAAGCCGGGCGCGGGCCAGACCATGAAGCTCGCCAACAATTTCCTCTCGGCGACCGCGATGGTGGCGACCTCGGAAGCGGTTGCGATGGGCGTGAAGTCCGGCCTCGATCCGAAGGTGATGATCGAGGTGATCAATTCCGGCTCGGGCATGAACACGGCAAGCCGCGACAAGTTTCCGCGTTCGGTGCTGCCGCGCAGCTTCGACTTCGGTTTCACCACGGCGATGATGGTCAAGGACGTCGGTCTGGCGGTGCAGGAGATGCGCTCGCTCGGGATGTCGATGGAGGTTGCCGAGGCGGTCGGGCGACTCTGGGAGGCAGTGCTCAGGGATCAGGGCCCGGAGTCGGATTTCACCGCGGCGATGAAGACTGTCGAGAAGGCGGCGGGCATCGTGGTGGGTGGACAGCGCGGCGGCGCGACGGGGAAGTGAATTCGTCATTGCGAGCGAACGGGTGCGCGCGAATGCGGCGCCCGATGATAAAATCCGCGAAGCAATCCATACTGCTCACTTGTGGCGCTATGGATTGCTTGGTCGCGGAGCCTGTCATCGGGCCGGCAATCAGTGCCGGACCCGTTAGTGCTCGCAAGGACGAGGTAGCCCCTCACAACCACGGCGCTGGCTTGTCCAGCGCGATCAGCGCGTCGACATCGACGCGCGGGCGCACCACGGCGTACTGATCGTCCTTGACCAGCACCTCCGGAATCAGCGCGCGCGTGTTGTAGGTGCCGGACTGCACCGCGCCATAGGCGCCGGCGGTCATGATCGCGATGAGGTCGCCTGCCTTCGGTTCTGGCATCGTGCGATCGAGCGCGAGATAGTCGCCGGACTCGCAGACCGGGCCGACGACGTCGGCGGTGATCGTGGCAGCATCGGCAGCCGCCTGCCGCACCGGCAGGATGTCGTGATGCGCCTCGTACAGGGTCGGGCGGATCAAGTCGTTCATCGCGGCATCGATGATGACGAAGTTCTTGCCGTCGCCGTGCTTCACATGGATGACGCGGGCCACCAGGATGCCGGCATTGCCGACGATCAGCCGGCCCGGCTCGAACATCAGCGTGCAGCCGAGATTGTGGGTGACGCGCTTGACCATCGCCGCATAGACGTCCGGCGCGGGCGGCGCCTCGCGATCCCTGTAATAGGGAATGCCGAGCCCGCCGCCGAAATCGATATGCGAGATGCCGTGGCCGTCGGCGCGCAGCACGTGCACGAAGTCCGCCAGGATGCGATAGGCGATTTCGAGACGGTCGAGATCGATGATCTGGCTGCCGATATGCATGTCGACGCCGGTGATCTTCACCCCCGGCAGCTTTGCGGCGCGCGCGTAAACGGCGCGCGCATGCGCGATCGGGATGCCGAACTTGTTCTCGGACTTGCCGGTCGAGATCTTGGCATGGGTGCCGGCATCGACATCGGGATTGACGCGCACCGAGATGCGCGCCGTCTTGCCCGCCTCCACCGCGAGGCGCGACAGCAGCTCCAGCTCGTATTCGGATTCGATGTTGATGCAGAGGATGTCGGCGGCGAGCGCGGCGCGCAATTCCGGCTCGGTCTTGCCGACGCCGGAGAACAGGATCTTGCCTGCGGGAAACCCTGCGGCAAGCGCGCGCTTCAATTCGCCGCCGGAGACGACGTCAGCGCCGGCGCCGAGTTTTGCGAGCGTGCGCAGCACCGATTGGTTGGAGTTCGCCTTCATGGCGTAGCACACCAGTGCCTTCTCGCCGGCAAAGGCCTCGGTGAAGACGCGGTAGTGCCGCTCCAGCGTCGCGGTCGAATAGCAATAGAACGGCGTGCCGACCTCGCGCGCGAGATCGGACAGGTTGACGGCCTCGGCGTGGAGCACGCCGTTGCGATAGTCGAAATAATTCATGAAATCTATTTACCCAAAAGCGGGTCGAGAACGAAGAACCTCTTCTCGCCTTTGGGCGCCGCCGGCGGCGCGTCGGTGCCGTAGGTCGAATTGAACACGCTGGGTTTGGCCGCGTTCTCGGCCTCGGTGTCGGTGGCCGCAGGGGCGGAGGCCACCGGCGCGTGCGCGGTCGGCGGCAGGTCGAGCGGGCCCTTGCGCCCGCAAGCCCCGAGCGTCAGCGCGGCCGCGCTCAAGAGAATGATGGCCCACGCCGACGGCGTTGGGCGCAAACTGCTGATCACGTCGATATCCCCAAATCGGGCCGCACCATACAAAGATTGCGCTGGCATGGCGAGGCCGAGAGCATCATGAAATTGCAGCGAAATTGGTGCAGAAAGCCCTACTTTCGCTGTTTTTCCAGCCGCTTCGCCCACGCTTTCGCCTGCGCCAGCACGTTCTTCGGCGCGGTGCCGCCGAAGCTGGTCCGGCTCTTCACCGACGCCTCGACCGACAGCACCTTCAGTGCGTCGGATGTGATCTTCGGCTCGATCTCCTGCATCGCCTTCAAGGGCAACTCATGCAGGGCCACGCTGTCCTTTGAGGCACGCGCCACGATCCGGCCGGTGACGTGGTGGGCGTCGCGGAACGGCATCTTCAGGGTCCGCACCAGCCAGTCGGCGAGATCGGTGGCGGTGGCATAACCATCGCCGGCGGCCGCCTTCATCCGCGCCTCGTCAGGCACGAGGTCGAGCACCATGCCGGTCATCGCCCGGATCGCAAGCGACAGCGCGGCAAAGGCCTCCATCGCGCCCTGCTTGTCCTCCTGCATGTCCTTTTGATAGGCGAGCGGCAGGCCCTTCATCACGATCAAGAGCGCGGTCAGCGCGCCGATGATCCTGCCGGTCTTGGCGCGCACCAGCTCCGCCGCATCCGGATTGCGCTTCTGCGGCATGATCGAGGAGCCGGTGGTGAACTTGTCGGATAGCCGCACAAGCCCGACCAGCGGCGAGGTCCACAGCACGATCTCCTCGGCGAAACGCGACAGATGCATCGCGCAGATCGAGGCCGCCGCCAGCGTCTCCAGCACGAAGTCGCGGTCGGAGACCGCATCGAGCGAATTGGCCATCGGCCGGTCGAAGAAAAGCGCCTTCGCGGTCGCATGGCGATCGATCGGAAACGAGGTGCCGGCCAGCGCCGCGGCGCCGAGCGGAGATTCATTGAGCCGCGTGCGCGCATCGGCGAAGCGGCCGCGGTCGCGCGCGGCCATCTCGACATAGGCGAGCAGATGATGACCGAAGGTCACGGGCTGCGCGGTTTGCAGATGCGTGAAGCCCGGCATGACGGTCGCGGCATGCTCGATCGCGCGCGCCACCAGCGCCTGCTGGAACGCTGATAGCGCCGCATCCGTCTCGTCGATGGTGTCACGGACATAGAGCCTGAAATCGGTCGCGACCTGGTCGTTGCGCGAGCGCGCGGTGTGCAGCCGCCCCGCGGCGGGGCCGATCAGTTCGCCGAGCCGGCTCTCGACATTCATGTGAATGTCCTCGAGCGCGCGCTTGAAATCGAACGTGCCCTTGCCGATCTCTGACAAAATCGTGTCTAGACCCTTGCCGATATTTTTTGCATCAGAGGCCGTGATGATGCCTTGCGCCGCGAGCATGTCGGCGTGGGCCTTGGACGCGGCAATGTCCTGGGCATAGAGGTGCCGATCGACGTCGATGGAGACGTTGATGTCCTCCATGATCGCGTCGGGGCGCTCGGAAAACCTGCCGCCCCACATCTTGTTGCTCATGACGTTGCTCCGTAACCTGGCGCTTCGCGAAACCTGGAATCGGATTGACCGGTAACACAGGCCACTGCATAGCCGTATCTGGACCGGAATGACAAACGATATGCCCGAACAACCCACCGCGCGCGCCGCCGTTGATGCGCCGGATTCCGATCGCGGTCGCGGCCGTGCTGATCGGCGGCATCGCCGGATATCTGGGGATTTACGGGCTCGGCGGGCTGAAGGGCGCGGGTGGCGATCCGACCTGCCGCGCGGCGGTCGACACCGCCAAACGCATCGCGCCGCTCGCCCATGGCGAGGTGGCGGCGCTAACCATGGCGTCAAAGCCTCTAAAATTGCCCGACCTCGCCTTCGAGGACGCTGACGGCAAGCCGAAGAAGCTGTCGGACTGGCAGGGCAAGACCGTGCTGGTGAACCTGTGGGCGACCTGGTGCGTGCCTTGCCGCAAGGAGATGCCCGCGCTGGACCGGCTGCAGACCCGGCTGAAGGGGCCGAATTTCGAAGTGGTGGCGATCAATATCGACACCCGCGATCCCGAGAAGCCCAAAAACTTCCTGAAGGACGCCAATCTGACTGACGCTCGGCTTTTTCAATGATGAGAAAGCGAAGGTTTTTCAGGACCTTAGAGGGATAGGCCGGGCCTTGGGCATGCCGACCTCGGTACTGGTCGATGCGAAGGGCTGTGAGATTGCGACCATTGCGGGGCCCGCGGAATGGGACAGCGACGATGCGGTCAAGCTGATCCGGGCGGCGGTGCAGCCTTCTGCCGCCGGCTATTAAACTCGTCATGCCCGGCCTTGAGCCGGGCGTCCACGTCTTTCGAGCTACCGGAATCAAAGACGTGGATGGCCGGGACATAGGCTAGCGGAAGCGACGCCGTTCTTCGAACGGCTATGCCCGGCCATGACGAAAAATGGAAAGCTGGCTAAGCCGCGATATTGAGATTGCCGCCGACGCCCGAGCCGACATTGGCGAGCGACAGGCTCTGCTGCGCCGAGCCGAGCAAGGTTTCCACGGCCGACTTCTGCGCATCGAGATTGGATTTCAGCACCGAGGTCGCGACCTGCGACTGCACCGCGCTTTGCTGATTGGCCAGGACGGCCATCACCAGACTCATATCCATACGCAAACACCCCAAATCCCGTGGCACCCTAGGCGGGAACGGTTAACGAGACGTAGCTGAGCTTATTGTTTTGCGCATGATCTTTTCGGAAAACCGCTTCACACTTTTCCGGATCATGCGCCGGCTTTTTCAGCGTCGGCCGACCGGCTCCATGCCGGATGTCCTGATCGCCGCCGCAGTTTCCTCGGACGTGAGGAATTCGATCAGCCGCGTCGCCTGCTCTCGCCCGCGCGACGGGTCGACGATCGCCGCCACAAACATCTGGATCAGTTGCACCTCGTCGGGCAGCGCACCCACCGGCTCGATTCCCGCCTGATCGACGAGCTCGCTTACCGGCCCAAGCGCCAGGTCGGCTTCACCCGCGGCCAGCAGTGCTGTCGACTCCGTGCCGCGCGCCATCACCCGAAACGTCACTTGGTCTGCGATCCCGAGTTTGGGAAACACCTCGTCCTTCAGGAAAATGCCGCTGGTGCTGG
This sequence comes from uncultured Alphaproteobacteria bacterium, assembly GCA_963732085.1. GTDB lineage: Bacteria > Pseudomonadota > Alphaproteobacteria > Rhizobiales > Xanthobacteraceae > Bradyrhizobium. Next base: position 49,677 of record CAVSYJ010000013.1, read on the forward strand.
CGGGGATCGCGACGAGATGCGCATTGAGCACGGCGCGCTTGAATGCCTCGATGTTACTGAGGTCGGGCTTTGGACGTCCCCGACGCACGGCCGCGCCGAGCGGCACGGTGGCGAGCTCCACGTCCGAGCCGGCGGCGATGCGGCCCAAGGCGATCAGTTCGCCGAGACCCTCCTTCGACATGATGACCACGTCGACCTCAGTGCCGGCCTCGAGCCGGTGCTTGATGGTCTTCGGGCCCGTGCCTTGGGACGCTCCCGACAGCGTCGTGACGGCGATGCCGGTGCTGCGTTCGAATATCGGCAGGACCTTGTGATAGGCGAGCGAGAAGCCGCCCGAGATGATGACGGTGAGTTTCGGCGTCAACCTTGCGTCACCGCGTCGGGACCGGCTTGGCGCCGCGATAGTCGTAGAAGCCGCGCTGGGTCTTGCGGCCGAGCCAGCCCGCCTCGACATACTTCACCAGCAGCGGACAGGGCCGGTACTTGGAGTTGGCCAGCCCTTCATGCAGCACCTGCATGATCGAGAGACACGTATCCAGGCCGATGAAATCAGCCAGCTCCAGCGGCCCCATCGGATGATGCGCGCCGAGCTTCATCGCAGCATCAATCGCCTCGACATTGCCGACGCCTTCATAGAGCGTGTAGATCGCCTCGTTGATCATCGGCAGCAGGATGCGGTTGACGATGAAGGCGGGGAAATCCTCGGAGACCGCGACCTGCTTGCCGAGCTTGCCGACGAACTCCTTGGCGGCATCGAAAGTGGTATCGTCGGTGGCGATGCCGCGGATCAGTTCGACCAGCTCCATCAGCGGCACCGGATTCATGAAGTGAATGCCGATGAAGCGCTCGGGACGGTCGGTGGTCGAAGCCAGCCGCGTGATCGAGATCGACGAGGTGTTGGAGGCGACGATCGCCTCGGGCTTGAGGATGGCGCAGAGATCGTGAAAAATCTTGCGCTTGATCTCTTCCTTCTCGACTGCGCTCTCGATCACGAGATCGCAGTCGGCGAGCCCGTCCATGGTCTCGGCGAGCGAGATGTGCTTGAGCGCCTGCGCCTTGGCATCCTCGGTGATGGCCTTCTTGGAAACCTGCCGTGACAGATTGCCGTTGATGGTTGCCATGCCGGACTTGAGACGGTCGGCTGCGACGTCGTTGAGCACCACATCGAAACCGGCCAGTGCCGCAACATGCGCAATCCCGTTGCCCATCTGGCCCGAGCCGATCACGCCGATCTTCTTGATCATCGCCATCCTGTCATCCACCGCGAGCCGCGCGCATATCGCGCCTGCTACCCCTGATACAAAAACACCGGCTGGGGCTCATCCCTCCAGCCGGCGCATGCCTTACTTGCCGAGCTTGCCGAGTTCCGCCGTCAACTCCGGAACCGCCTGGTAGAGATCCGCGACCAGGCCGTAATCCGCAACCTGGAAGATCGGCGCGTCCTCATCCTTGTTGATCGCGACGATCACCTTGGAGTCCTTCATGCCGGCGAGATGCTGGATCGCGCCGGAAATGCCGATCGCGACGTAGAGCTCCGGCGCCACCACCTTGCCGGTCTGGCCGACCTGCCAGTCGTTCGGCGCATAACCGGCGTCGACCGCGGCGCGCGAGGCGCCGACACCAGCGCCGAGCTTGTCGGCGAGCGGTTCGATATATTTGGCGAAATTCTCGCGGCTCTGCATCGCGCGGCCGCCGGAGACGATGATCTTCGCCGAGGTCAGCTCGGGACGATCGCTCTTCGCAACCTCCTCGCCGACAAAGCTGGAGAGACCGGGATCGGCGGCGGAGGCCGCGTTCTCGACCGGCGCGCTGCCGCCCTCGCCCGTGGCCTGGAAGGTCGAGGTGCGCACGGTGATGACCTTCTTGGCATCCTTCGACTTCACGGTCTGGATCGCGTTGCCGGCATAGATCGGCCGCTCGAAGGTGTCGGGCGCGACCACCTTGATGATCTCCGAGACCTGCATGACGTCGAGCAGCGCTGCAACGCGCGGCATCACGTTCTTGAAGCGCGAGGTCGCCGGCGCGACGAACGCGTCGTAGTTCGGCGCCAGCGCCACGATCAGCGCGGCCAACGGCTCGGCGAGATCGTGCTCGTAGGAATCGCCTTCGGCAACCAGCACCTTCTTCACGCCTTGCAGCTTGCTGGCCGCGTCGGCCGCGGCTTTGGTGCCCTGGCCGCCGCCGGCGACCAGCACATGCACGTCGCCGCCGAGCTGGCTCGCCGCCGTCAGCGCCTTGTTGGTGACGTCCTTGAGGGTTTCGTGGTCGTGTTCGGCAATCAACAACGTCGTCATGTCAGAGAACCCCGGCTTCGTTCTTCAGTTTCGACACCAGCTCGGCGACGTCCTTGACCTTGACGCCGCCCTTGCGGCCCGGAGGTTCCGATGTCTTGAGGATTTCGAGATGCGGCGCGAGGTCGACGCCATAGTCGGCGGCGGTCTTGTCCGCGATCGGCTTCTTCTTCGCCTTCATGATGTTGGGCAACGACGCGTAGCGCGGCTCGTTGAGACGCAAATCGGTGGTGACGATCGCCGGTCCCTTCAGCTTGACGGTCTGCAGGCCGCCGTCGACCTCGCGCGTCACCTTGAAGTCGGAGCCGTCGACCTCGAGCTTGGAGGCGAAGGTCGCCTGCGACCAGCCGAGCAGCGCGGCCAGCATCTGGCCGGTCTGATTGCTGTCGTCGTCGATCGCCTGCTTGCCAAGAATGATGAGGCCCGGCTGCTCTTCGTCGGCGATCTTCTTGAGGATCTTCGCCACCGCCAGCGGCTCGACGTTACCGTCGGCCTTGACCAGGATGCCACGGTCGGCGCCCATCGCCAGCCCCGTGCGGATGGTCTCGGAGGCCTGCGCGGGCCCGATCGACACCACCACGACCTCGGTCGCCTTGCCTGCTTCCCTCAGCCGAAGCGCCTCCTCGACGGCGATTTCGTCGAAGGGATTCATCGACATCTTGACATTGGCGAGCTCGACGCCGGTTCCGTCACTCTTGACCCGAACCTTGACGTTGTAATCGACCACCCGCTTGACCGGCACCAGAACCTTCATGTTCCTCTTTCGCTTGAATTTTGGGGGCTGAATGCTTCGCGCGGAACCTAGAGCGCCGGCCCAGCCCGGTCAACGCGGCAGCGAGCCAAAAAGTCGGCTTGGCGAGCCAATTTACCTGCCATGCCTACCGGTTCTGGCCGGGCACCCAGAGCACGTCGCCCGCGCCATTATTGTTCGCGGTGCGGCTCGCCACGAACAGGAAGTCCGACAGACGGTTCAGATACTGGATCGCGGCGTCGCTGACGGGCTCGTCCGGCTTGGCGGCGAGTTCCACCAGCATCCGTTCCGCCCGGCGGCAGATGGTGCGCGCAAGATGAAGGTAAGCGGCGGCAGGCGTGCCGCCCGGCAGCACGAAGGAGGTCAGCGGCGCGAGCGTCTCGTTGAGCTTGTCGATGTCGCGCTCCAGCCGCTCGACCTGGCTTGCGAGCACACGCAAACGCTCCGCCTTGCCTTCGCGCTCGGGCACCGCGAGGTCGGCGCCGAGATCGAACAGATCGTTCTGAATCATGCCGAGCATCGTATCGAGCTCGCGCGCCTCGGCGAGATGCAGCCGCACCACGCCGATCGCGGCATTGGTCTCGTCGACCGTGCCATAGGCCGCGACGCGCAGATCGTATTTCGGCCGGCGCTCGCCGCTGCCGAGCGCGGTGGTGCCGTCATCGCCGGTGCGGGTATAGATGCGATTGAGCACGACCATTGTCCGCCCCCTTTAACGTCCCATCGCCCAGACCGCGAGCATGGTGATACAGATCGCGATGAACTGCAGCAGCACGCGGAGCCGCATCAGCTTCTGCGAGGTGTTGGGCGATCCGCCCTTCATCATGTTGATGAGGCCGAGCAGCAGCACGAACGCGACCGCGCCGACCGCGATCGGCAGTATGATCTTGCCGAGAAAGAAATCCATCCGCGCTACATAACACCGTGTACAGCGCGCCGCCATCGGTGCTTTCAGGGCATTTTTCCAGTAATATCAGAACCTAATCCGGCTCACGAGGGCCGGCCGCAGGGTGTCCCGTGAAGGTTATTCGCTACATCTACCACGTCGCGATGGATGCGTTTTACACCTTCCTCGCCGACGACGGCTGGGCGATCGCCAGCCATATCGCGCTGTCGACGCTGATGGCGCTGTTCCCGTTCCTGATCGTGCTGACCTCGCTCGCCGGCTTCTTCTTCGGCTCCAAGGAACTCGCCGACCAGGCGGCATCGCTCTACTTGCAAACATGGCCACGCCAGGTCGCCGACGCGCTCTCGGGCGAAATCCACGATGTGCTGACCACCACGCGCGGCGACATCCTCACCATCGGCGCGCTGCTCGCGGTCTATTTCGCCTCCAACGGCGTCGAGGCGCTGCGGGTCGCGCTCAACCGCGCCTATGCCGTGGCCGAGCCGCGGCGCTGGTACTGGCTGCGGCTGGAATCGATCGGTTACACGCTGGTCGCCGCCTTCACCTCGCTCGCGATGGCCTTCCTGATCGTGCTCGGACCGCTGATCATCGAGGCGGTCCGGCGCCATCTCCCGCTGGAAGTCGAAAGCAACGAGCAGCTGCTCAATCTCTCGCGTTACGGCATCACCATCAGCGCGCTGATCGCGGCCCTCTTCATCCTGCATGCCTGGCTGCCGGCCGGCCGGCGCAGCTTCCTGCAGATCCTGCCCGGCATCGTCTTCACCATGGTGGCCTCGCTGGTGTCGGGCATCGTGTTCGGACAATATCTCGCGCGCTTCGCCAACAACTACGTCACCATGTATGCGGGGCTCGCCTCCGTCATCATCGCGCTGGTGTTCCTGTATTTCATCGCCGCGATCTTCGTGTTCGGCGGCGAACTCAATGCGGCGATCATCAAGTCGCAGCGCGCGCACCGCGAGTTGCTTCGCGCAACGCAGTCGCCAGAGCCCGCGGAGACACAGGCTTGAGCAGGAAGGCGTCGGCGCCGGCGGCGCGCGAGGCGGCTTCGTCGTCGTCGCGGCCGGACACCCCGATGATCGGAATGCGCCCGGACGGGGAGCTGAGCGCGCGGATGCGCCGGATCGTCTCGATGCCGTCGATGCCCGGCAGCACCATGTCCATCAGCACGGCATCGAAAGCGCCTTGCGCGATGCGCTCGGCGGCCGCCTCGCCGCGGCCGATGAACTCGGCCTGATGGCCGAGCTCGGCCAGAATGGTGTTGAGCACGACCCGGCCGAACGGATTGTCCTCGACGCCGAGCAGGCGCAGCGGCGGGATCGCCAGCGCCGCCAGCGCCTCGTCCGTTCCCCGGCGTGCGTTCCCTCAGCGCGCGCCAGCGTCACTGCAAGCGTGAAGGTGGTGCCGCCACCGCGGCGGGATGTGACCTTGATATCGCCGCCCATGGCGCGCGCCAGCTGCTTGACCGAGGACAGGCCGAGGCCCGCGCCGCCGAAGCGCGAGGCGACCCTGACATTGGCCTGCGAGAACGGCCGGAACAGGCGCTTGATCTCCGGTAGCGTCAGGCCGATGCCGCTGTCGGAAATCGTAAAGACAACGCCGACCCTGCCCTTTTTGGCGCGCGCAGGCGCGGCTTCGAGCGCGACGCGCCCCGTTTCGGTGAACTTCACGGCATTGTCGATCAGGTTTTCGAGTGCGGCGCGCAGCCGGATCGGATCGCCGACGACCAGCGACGGCAGCGCGTTGGAAATGGCGACCTCGGCCTGCAGGCCCTTGGCCGCCGCACGGCCGGCGAGCGAGTCGCCCGCGCTGCGCGCCAGCGCGCGCAGGTCGAACAAATCCTCGCGGGTCGCGCTGCCGCCGTGACGGCCCCTGGCGGCATCGACGAACAAGGTCGCCAGACTCGCCAGATGCTCGGCGCCGGCCTTGATGGTGTCGACCCAGCGCCGCTCGCGCTCGGCAAGCTCGGAGGTCGCCAGCAGGTCGCTGATCGCGAGGATGCCGGTCAGCGGCGTGCGCACCTCATGGGCGAACACCGCAAGCGCCTGCTCGATCATGCCGGGCTTCGCGGCGGGCTTGCGCGTCTTTTTGGCGACAGCACGTTTTTTCGCCGGCCGCCGTGTCGGCACGCGTTTCCTGCGCGGGTCGCGCGACTTTGACGCCATGCTACTCAACCCCTGCCGGTTTCAGCATGCCACGGTGAGGCTGCGGGAGTCTCGACGGGCTGGCGGCTTGCACAGGGGAATTCTAGAGACCGACCGTGCGGCGGATATCGGCGGGCGTTTTCCCTACCGCGCGTAATTCGCGCAGGCCGGTCGAGCCGGTCGATTTGGCGAGCTTGGCGCCAGCCGCATCGCGGATCAGGCGATGGTGACGATAGGCCGGCTCAGGCAGGGAGAGCAGGCGTTGCAGCAGCCGGTGCACGCCGGTGGCGTGGAACAGGTCCTGGCCGCGGACCACGTCGGTGACGCCTTGCAGCGCGTCATCGACCACGACCGAAAGGTGATAGCTGGTCGGCGTTTCCTTGCGCGCCAGGATCATATCACCCCAGGCTTGGGGGTTGGCGGTAATCCTTCCCGTCTCGCCGTCTGGTCCCTCGCCCTGCTCGGTCCACGTGAGATCGCCGGCGCGCGCGATTGCCGCACGCGTGTCGAGCCGCAACGCATAGGGCGCACCTGACGCGATCAGCCGCGCACGCTCGGCCGCCGAGAGTTGTTTCGCCGAGCCCGGATAGAGCGGCGCGCCATCAGGGTCGCGCGGCCAGGGACCATCCGCTTCGCGCGCCGCCACCAGCTTGGCGATCTCGGCGCGACTTTCGAAGGACGGGTAGACCAGGCCTTGTGCGGACAATTTTTCAAGCGCCTGGCGGTAATCCGCGAGATGCTCCGACTGCCGCCGCACCGGCGCCTCCCAGCGAATGCCGAGCCAGCCGAGGTCCTCATATATCGCGTCCTCATATTCGGGCCGGCACCGCGCCGGATCGATATCCTCGATCCGCAGCAGCAAGCGCCCACCCGCGCGCCGCGCGAGGTCGTGGTTGAGCAGCGCCGAAAAAGCGTGGCCGAGATGAAGGTAGCCGTTCGGGCTCGGCGCAAAACGGAAAACGGGTGGCATTGATCTCTCTTGCGGGTCGTGATGGTTTTAGGGCGCAATGACCGTTCACCTCAACAGCCAGGCCGACCTCGAAGACGCCATCCGCGTGCTGGTCAAGCAGGACAAGCGGCTGAAGCCGATCCTCGACGTCACGGGCATGCCTGCCTTGCGCCGGCGCGAGCCGGGCTTCACCGGGCTCGCGCACATCGTCACCGGCCAGCAGCTGTCGACCGCGAGCGCCTCCGCGATCTGGGGACGGCTCACAAAGGCCTTCGACCCGTTCGACCAGCACGCCGTGCGCACGCGCCCGTGCCGACCGGCTCGGGCGGCTCGGCCTCTCCGCCGCCAAGATCAAGACACTGAAAAGTCTCGCGCGCGAGATCGCCGCCGAGCGCGTCAATCTCGAACGCGCTCGCCGAGGAGGACGCCGACGCCGCGCACAACACGCTGACCGCGCTGCACGGTATCGGCCCATGGACCGCCGACGTCTATCTGTTGTTCTGCCTCGGCCATGGCGATGCCTGGCCGGCCGGTGACATCGCCATACAGGAGGGCGTGAAGCTCGGCCTCGGACTGAAGGAACGGCCGAACGCCAAGCAGATGGCGCCGCTCGCGGAACCCTGGCGTCCGCTGCGCGGCGCGGCCGCGCATCTGTGGTGGAGCTATTATCGCGCGATGAAGAAGCGCGAGGGCGTGATCGCGGCCACGTAGTACCTGCGACCTATTCCGCCGCGGCAGAGCGACATGCTTGCACCGCGCCAATCCTCCGCTTTCTGCCCAATCTTAAAGGGTATAGCGTTGCGGGCTAGTGCCCGCTTTCCGAAGTTCGTCGTCTATGGCCGCACCCTCGCATACGAACTTCGGAAAGCTAAGGGCACTAGCAAACCTATAATTTTAGTGCCGCTTTCGATTTGAAGTTCCTGTCGCGAATTCGCGGCCCCACTGCAGGAACTTCAAATCGGCGGCACTAAGGAGAACGCCGCATGCTCGACAAGACCGACGATATTGCGGTTGCCGCCGAGCACTGGCTCGCACAATTCGAAGCCGCGCTGTCGGGCGCCGACGCAACCGCGCTCGCGCATCTGTTCCTCGCCGACAGCTACTGGCGCGACGTGCTTGCGTTGAGCTGGACCTTGCAGACATGGAACGGCGCGGACGCGATCCTCGCCGAGTTGAAAGCGCTTGCGCCGCGGGCGAAGCCAAACAATTTCCAGATCGATCCCGATCGCGCCGCCCCGCGGCGGGTGACGCGCGCCGGCGCGAACTCAATCGAGGCGATCTTCGCCTTCGAGACCGCGGTTGGACGCGGCCACGGCATCCTGCGCCTGATCCCGGACGCCGGCGACGGCAACCGGCTGAAGGCCTGGACCTTGCTCACCGCGCTGGAGGAGCTGAAGGGTTTCGAGGAAGCGCAGGGCGCGAGTCGTCCGCGCGGCCAGGCCTATTCGCGCGATTTCCGCGGGCCGAACTGGCTCGATCAGCGCAACGCGCAAACTGCCTATGCCGACCGCGATCCGACCGTACTTGTGGTCGGCGGCGGCCATGCGGGCTTGTCGAGCGCGGCCCGGCTCAAGCAGCTCAACATCGACACCCTGATCGTCGACCGCTGGCCGCGCATCGGCGACAACTGGCGCAAGCGCTATCACGCGCTCACCCTGCACAACCAGGTGCAGGTCAATCATTTGCCCTACATGCCGTTTCCGCCGAACTGGCCGGTCTACATCCCCAAGGACAAGCTCGCCAACTGGTTCGAAGCCTATGTCGACGCGATGGAGCTGAACTACTGGACCGGCACCGAGTTTGTCAGCGCCGCTTACGACGACGCGCAAGGACGCTGGAACGTGGTGCTACGCCGCGACGGCGTGACGCGCGAGATGCATCCGCGCCACATCGTGATGGCGACCGGCGTCAGCGGCATCCCGAACATTCCCGATATCCCCTCGCTGAAGAATTTCGGCGGCCAGATCGTGCATTCCAGCCGTTACGACGACGGCGAGAATTGTGACGGCAAGCGCGCGCTTGTGATCGGCACCGGCAACAGCGGCCACGACATCGCGCAAGACCTCTATTCCAGCGGCGCCGACGTGACGCTGGTGCAGCGCTCGCCGACCCTGATCACCAATATCGAGCCGTCGGCGCAGCTCGCCTACACCGCCTACAACGAAGGCACGCTCGACGACAACGATCTGATCGCGACCTCGATGCCGCTCGAGCTGGCGCGGCGCAGCCATCAGATGATCACGCGAGCAATCGAAGACAGCTCGACAGGCCGTTGCTCGAGAGCCTGGCCGGATCGGCTTCAAGCTCGATTACGGCGAGGACAATACCGGCTGGCAATTCAAATATCTCAGCCGCGGCGGCGGCTATTATTTCAATGTCGGCTGCTCCGACCTCGTCGCCTCCGGCGCGATCAAGCTGAAGCAGTTCGCCGAGATCGACACCTTCATCGCCGAGGGCGCGCGGATGAAGAGCGGCGAGATCGTCGCCGGCCGACCTCATCGTGCTCGCGACCGGTTACCGGCCGCAGGAAGAGCTGGTGCCAAAACTGTTCGGCGACGCCGTCACGACGCGCGTCGGCCCGATCTGGGGTTTCGGCGACGGCCAGGAGCTGCGCAACATGTATGTGCGCACCGCCAGCAGCCGGGCCTGTAGTTCATCGCCGGCGGCCTCGCGCAATGCCGGATCAATTCGCAGATATCTGGCGCTGCAGATCAAGGCGATGGAGGAAGGGTTGCTGATACAACGTCAACAACAATCGTCATTGCGGAGGGAGCGAAGCGATACCCGGGTGACCCGCATATCGCTACTCTCATGCGGTCGCTCGCACTGACGACAATCGGGAGGCACACATGAAAAACATCCTCGGCACCGGCGAGCATCGCTACCGCGTGGTGGAGAACTGGGCGAAACTGCCGGACGGCTGGCAGCTCACCGACGTCGCCTCGGTCGGCGTCGACAGCAAGGATCGCATCTACGTCTTCAACCGCGGCGAGCACCCGATGATCGTGTTCGACCGCGACGGCAACTTCATCAAAAGCTGGGGTGAAGGCCTGTTCTCGCGCGCGCATGGCCTGCACATCGACGCCGACGACAATCTCTATTGCACCGATGACGGCGACCACACCGTGCGCAAGTGCTCAGCCGACGGCAAGGTGCTGCTGACCATCGGCATTCCCAAGAAGCCGGCGGCGTATATGAGCGGCGAGCCGTTCCACCGCTGCACCCATACCGCGCTGTCGCCGAAGGGCGAGATCTACGTCTCCGACGGCTACGGCAATGCCTGCGTGCACAAATACACGCCGGATGGAAAGCTGATCAAAACCTGGGGCGAGCCGGGCAGCGATCCCGGCCAGTTCAACATCGTGCACAACATCGCGACCGACGCCGACGGCTGGGTCTATGTCGCCGACCGCGAGAACCATCGCGTGCAGGTGTTCGACGGCAACGGCAAATACGAGGCGCAGTGGAACAATCTGCATCGGCCCTGCGCGCTGTGCTGTTGCGGCGGCGGCAAGACTCCGACCTTCATCGTCGGCGAGCTCGGCCCCGGCATGCCCGTCAATCTGAAGATGCCCAATCTCGGGCCACGGCTGACCTTCGTCGACGCCAAGGGCAAACGCATCGCGCGGCTCGGCGGCGAGCATGGCCCCGGCATCGAGATCGGCAAGTTCCTCGCGCCTCACGGCGTCGCGCTGGATTCGAAGGGCGACATCTATGTCGGCGAGGTCGGCGTCACCAACTGGAAGACCAGTTTTCCGGATACGCCGATGCCGCCGGAGGTGCGCGCGACGCGGTGCTTGCAGAAATTGGAGAAGATCTAACCGTCGTCATTGCGAGGAGCGAAGCGACGAAGCAATCCATAGCGCCAGCAAGCGGATAAGCTGGATTGCTTCGCTTCGCTCGCAATGACGAGGCGATTGCTCACTCCACCTTGATGTTCGCGGCCTTGATGATCGGCCACCAGCGATCGGCCTCGGCCTTCTGGTAGGCGCGCAGCGCCTCCGGCGTTTGCTGGTCGTGCGGCGCGATCTCGATGCCGAGCTCGGCAAAGCGCTCGCGCACCTTCGGGATCGAACAGCACCTGCGTCATGGTCGCGTTCAGCTTGGCGGTGATGTCCTTGGACGTGCCTTTCGGCGCCCACAGCCCGTACCAGAGCGAAGCGAAGAAGCCGGGCACGCCGGCCTCATCCACGGTCGGGATGTTCGGGCGAGGACGGCAGCCGCGCCTTGCCCGTGATCGCGAACGGCTTGACATTGCCGGTCCCGAGCAGCGCCTTGAAGTTCGAAGCCGGCTCCATCATGAAATCGATCTGCTCGGCGAGCAGGTCCTGCATCGCCGGCCCGTTGCCGCGATAGGGCACGAACTCGAACTTGGTGCCGGTCGCCTTCTGGAACGAGATGCCGGCGAGCTGGCCGGTGGCGCCGACACCGGCGATGCCGACCGAGGCCTTGTCCGGGATTGGCCTTGAGCCAGGCGATCAGCCCCTTGAGATCGTCGGCCGGAAAGCTCTTCTTGCCGACGATCAAAAGCGGCTCGCTGCCGATCAGGATGATCGGTTCCAGATCCTTCAACAGATCGAACGGCAGCTTGTAGAGCCCGCCGGTCAGCATGTGCGTGGTCGAGGTGCCGATCGAGAGCGTGTAGCCGTCGGGCAGCCGAACGAACTGCGCGCGTCACGCCGAGGCTGCCGGCCGCACCCCCGACATTCTCGATCACGATCGGCTGCCCCAATTTTGCCCGCATGTTTTCGGCGAGGAACCGCGCCAGCGTGTCGGTCGCGCCACCGGCCGGAAACGGCACGATCATGGTGATCGGCCGCGACGGATAGTCTTCGGCGCACGGCCGGCCCGCTCATTCCAAGCGCGGCCAGCACCGCCACAATCAGCCCAAACGCCTTGCGCATCCGCGCTCCCCTCCCCGCTGATTCGTATGCCCGAGGCAAGGTCCGGATGCGCCTTGCGCACCGGCCGTGCCTGCGGGATAAGGTCTTCTAACCTCTTCACAATCCCGTCACGCTGCATGTAGTATGTCAATATGTGCTGCTTCGCAGCGAAGGGAGCCAGGAGCGTTATTTGAACGCACATGTCTCGCAAGGCGGTTGGCCGGTGCTGGTGTTGAATGCGGATTTCCGGCCGCTGAGTTATTACCCGCTGTCGCTCTGGTCCTGGCAGGACGCGATCAAGGCGGTGTTTCTCGACCGCGTGAACATCGTCGAGCATTACGACCGGGCGGTCCGAAGTCCCTCCTTCGAGATCCAGCTTCCGAGCGTCGTCTCGCTGAAGGCCTTCGTCAAGCCGACCACCCATCCCGCCTTCACCCGGTTCAACGTCTTCCTGCGCGACCGTTTCGTCTGCCAATACTGCTCGGCGAACGACGATCTCACCTTCGATCACATCGTCCCGCGCAGCAAAGGCGGCCACACCACCTGGGAGAACGTGGTCGCGGCCTGCTCGCCCTGTAATCTGCGCAAGGGCAACATGACGCCGCAGCAGGCGAAGATGTTTCCGAGGCAGGCGCCGTTCGCGCCGACGGTGCACCAGCTGCATCGCAACGGCCGGCTGTTCCCGCCGAACTATCTGCACGACAGCTGGCTCGACTATCTCTACTGGGACACCGAGCTGGATCCGTAAGGCGGGCGTCGCCTTGACTTATTATCGCTCCTGTTGGTGAACTGCGCGCGTGGCGGCATGCCGCGCACGAGAGCGCAGTCAAGCGCCAACCAGGGAACGCCCGCATGCAGATCCCGATGGCCGACGTGCCGCGCTGGTATGCCGAACGCAGGCCGGACGATGCCATTGCGATCAGCCATGGCAACGGACACGCTGACCTGGTGGCAGCTCGAGCGCAACGCCAACCGCCGCGCGCGGGCGTTCATGGCCAGGGGCGTCAAGCCCGGCGACCGCGTCGCCATCGGACTGCCCAACGGCAACGAGTTCTTCGAGACGAGCTTTGCGATCTGGAAATGCGGGGCGACGCCGACCTCGCTGTCGTGGCGATTGCCGCGCGGCGAGGCCGCCGCCGTGCTGGACATCCTGCAACCCTCGCTCGTGGTCGGCGGCGAAGCCGACTGGAACGCCGGCAATTCGCTCCCCGCCGGCTTCGTGCCCGAAGGTTTTTCGGACGAGCCGATCGCAAATCCGGTGTCGCGCTACTGGAAGGCGATGACCAGCGGCGGCTCGACCGGGCGGCCCAAGGTGATCCTCGATCACCAGCCCGCCGTGATCGACACCGCGGCCGACCAGATGCTCGGCGTCGCGCTCGGCACGGTGCTGCTCAATCCGGGCCCGCTCTATCACAACGCGCCGTTCATCGTGTCGCATCTTTCGCTGTTCGCGGGCGGCCGGCTCACCGGCATGGTGAAGTTCGACGCCGAGGAGACGCTGCGGCTGATCGCGCGCGACCGCGTGCAGTGGGTCAACTTCGTGCCGACCATGATGCATCGCATCTGGGCGCTGCCGGAACCGGTGCGCAACAGCTACGATCTCTCCAGCCTGAAGATCGTGTTTCACATGGCAGCGCCCATGCCGCCATGGCTGAAGGAGAACTGGATCAACTGGCTCGGGCCCGAGCGCATCTACGAGCTCTATGGCGGCACCGAGCGGCAGGGCGCGACCATCATCACCGGCGTCGAATGGCTCGCGCACAAGGGCTCGGTCGGCAAGATCGGCGACACCTCGCGGCTGCGCATCATCGGCGAGGACGGCAACGAGGTGCCGACGGGGGAGACCGGCGAAATCTATTTCCTGCCCAATGACGGCGCCGGCAGCACCTATCATTATCTCGGCGCCGAGCCGAAGCGCCGCGCCGACGGCTGGGAGTTGCTCGGCGACATCGGCCGTCTCGATGCCGACGGCTATCTCTATCTCGGCGATCGCCTCGCCGACATGATCCTGCGCGGCGGCGCCAACATCTATCCGGCCGAGGTCGAGGCCGCGGTCAGCGCACATCCGGACGTGCGCCAATGCGTCGTCGTCGGCCTGCCCGATCCGGAGCTCGGCCAGCGCATTCACGCGATCGTCGAGCTCAACGAAACGACGGACGCGCAGGCGGTCGCCGACGGCATGGGCGATTTCCTCAGCCAGCGCCTCAGCCGCTACAAGCATCCCGAGAGCTTCGAGGCCGTCACGGTCGCTCCGCGCGACGATACCGGCAAGGTTCGCCGCACCCTGCTGCGCGACGAACGCGCGGCGTGGCTGAAGGAGAATCGCGCGTTCCGGATTTTCCCGGCGCGGCCGCGCGCCAAAGCGGGCTGACAAGGCGGGCTGACGAGCCGGGCTGAGCGAAATCAATTCCATGTGCAGCACTGCTGCGCGGAACTGGCGCACGCGCCGGCAAAAATGTTAGCATCCATGCAGCCGCTTCGGATTGACCGACTCCGTAAGCCGGCCATCCTGCGCGCCGATTGCGCCGAAAGAACAGGAGAGCCGTCGATGAGCGAGTGGAGAGTTCTGCCCGCCAATCAACCTCGCCCGGCCGACTATAGTTACAACGTCGACGAAGTGCTGGCCTCGATCGTCGGTTTGCATTCGTTCGTTCCGGCCGATGCCTTCACTGCGGAAACACTGGGCACCGAGCGCGGCGGCAACGGCGTCGTGATCGACGACGGGCTGATCCTCACCATCGGCTATCTCATCACCGAGGCCGAGCAGGTCTGGCTGCATCTCGCCGACGGTCGTGTGATGGAAGGTCACGCGCTCGGCTTCGACGCCGCAGACCGGCTTCGGGCTGGTGCAGGCGCTCGGCCGGCTCAACGTCGAACCGATTCCGCTCGGCTCGTCGGCGTCGGTCGGATGTCGGCGACCGCGTCGTGATCGGCGGCGCCGGCGGCCGCACGCGGTCGGTGGCAAGCCAGATCGCCGCCAAGCAGGAGTTCGCCGGCTATTGGGAATATCTGCTCGATGAAGCGATCTTCACCCATCCGGCGCATCCGAACTGGGGTGGCGCCGGCATGATCGCCAGCAATGGCGAGCTGATCGGCATCGGCTCGCTGCAGCTCGAGCGCGAGCGCAGCGGCAAGGCCGAGCATGTCAACATGATCGTGCCGATCGATCTGCTGAAACCGGTGCTCACCGATCTGCGCCGCTTCGGCAAGGTCAACCGGCCGGCGCGGCCCTGGCTCGGCATGTATTCGACCGAGATCGACAACCGAGTCGTGGTGATCGGCATCTCCGGCAACGGACCGGCGGCGCGCGCCGAGCTCAAGGCCGGCGACGTGATCCTCGCCGTGAAAGGCGAGAAGGTGACGAGCCAGGCCGGCTTCTACCGCAAGCTCTGGGCGCTGGGTCCGGCCGGCGTCGACGTGCCGCTCACCGTGCACCACGAAGGCGTCACCTTCGATGTCACGCTGGCCTCGACCGATCGCGGCAGGCTGCTCAAGGGCCCGCGGCTGCACTGAACGGTCCGGTCGAAGCGAGAATTGTCCGATGAGCGAGGCCGTGGTCGACGACATCGTGGCCGTGCTGCCGCCGCTGCTGCAATCGCTCGAAGCGCTGTCCTTTATCGCACGGCATCTCAATCCGCCGGATTTCGACCGCGTCATGGAAGCAGCCGGCACGCCTGACGAGACGTTGCGGTCGACGCGCGCGCAGCTTGCCGAATGGCCGCCGGAATTCGCCGACGTGCGACAATCGATCGAGACGGCCAGCGATGCGGCGCTTGCGGCATTCGCCGGCTTGCGCGAGGTGCAGCATGGCAACGGCGATCTGATCGCGGTGTTTCGCGCGCTGCGTTACGCTCCGCGCGCGCTGGAAGCGCTCTATCCGCTCGCCGCGAAGTTTCCGCCGGTCAGCGACTTCTTTGTCGATCCCGCGCTGCGCGACGACGGTGCGCTCAAGACGCGGCTGGAGCAGCCGGCCGCCGAAAACACCGGCGTCTTTCACGACCACAACGAGCCCGGCAGCCGCGGCGGCTACTCGCTCTATGTGCCCGAATATTACACAGCCGATCGCGCCTGGCCGCTGGTGATGGCGCTGCATGGCGGCAGCGGCAACGGCCGCAATTTCCTCTGGAGCTGGCTGCGCGATGCGCGCAGCCTCGGCGCGATCCTGATCGCCCCGACCGCGACCGGTCCGACCTGGGCGTTGATGGGCGAGGACACCGACACGCCGAACCTGATGCGCATGCTCGAGACGGTGCGCAGCCGATACAATGTCGATTCCAAGCGGATGCTGATGACCGGCTTGAGCGACGGCGGTACGTTCTGCTGGGTCAGCGGGCTCGACCGCGCCTCGCCCTTCACGCATCTGGCGCCGATCGCCGCCACCTTTCATCCGCTGATGGCGGAAATGGCCGACGCCGAGCGGCTGCGCGGGCTGCCGATCTTTCTCGTGCACGGCCGGCTCGACTGGATGTTTCCGGTGCAGGTCGCCCGCCAGACCAGCAATCTGTTGTCGGCCGCCGGCGCCGACGTGACCTATCGCGAGATCGACGACCTCAGCCATTGCTATCCGCGCGAGATGAACGCGGAGATATTGCGGTGGCTCAACGGCACGTGACGTTTTGACCACCTGTTCGACGGAACCTTCCTTTGTCAGTCGCGTTGTTGGCCGTGAGTGGAGGGAAATCGTCATGCAGACGTTTTTGGGAATGATTTTGGGCGCGCTGCTTTTGGTATGCGGCGTCTATGTCTATGACTCGATGCAGACATCGAGCGTCGCCAACGGCCAGGTCGCGACGGCCAACCGTACCATCGTGAACTGGGATGTCGCATCAGCCGACTGGGACAAGCTGAAGACGCGCGCCCACGACGACTGGGTCAGGATCTCGTCGAAGTAATCGCGCTTCGGCATCGATTGTGAGCGAGGCGCCCGCGCGCAAGCCAGGGCGCTCTTGTTTTGGTCACGTTGCCTGCCTTCGCCTTGCGCGCGTCGGCAATCACCTGCTCGAACTGGTCCATGGTCAGCACGCCCGGCACGCGGAATTTACCGACGATGAAGGACGGCGTGCCACGGAAGCCAAGCCCTTCGGCCGCCGCGTTGTTGCGCGCGAGCATGCCATCGATCGCCTTGGCGTTGGTCGCAAGATCGGCCTTGGCGCGGTCGACGTCGACACCGGCGCCTGCGAGCAATTCATAGATGCGCGGCTCGGTCAGCTTGGAGCTGACGCCGATCATGGCATCATGCGCCTTGTCGTACTTGTCCTGGTACTTGCAGGCCAGCGCCATGCGCGCGGCGACGACCGAGACCGGTCCGAGGATCGGCCAGTCCTTCAGCACCAGACGGACCTTGCCGTCGTCCTGCACCACCTGGCGCATCTCCGGCTCGATCTTGCGGCAATAGGGGCAATTGAAGTCGAACCATTCGACGATGGAGATGTCGCCGTTGGGATTGCCGAACACGGGATTATCGGGGTCGCGCAGCACCGACGCTTCGCTCGGCTCGGCGCCGATGCGGCGCGCGGCATGCGCGAGCATCGCCGCACCTGCGCCCAGATCAGGGCCAGCGTGTCGCGGCGGCGTGAAATCGTCCAATTTGCGCATATCAGCGTCCCAACGAGGCCTCAACACCACTTACGTTCACAACGACGAAAAGTTACGCGCCAACATATAGATCGCCACCGCGATAATGATAGCTGCGAACACGATATTCAGCGCGCCGCGCCGCTCCGACAGATGGCGCGCCGAGCGCGTGCCGGCCAGTCCCCCGGCGATGCCGCCGGCGACGAACAACCCGGCCAGCCCCCAGGACACGAGACCCGACCAGGCGTAGCTCAGCGCCGTGGTCATGCCGAAGGCGGTCACCGCGACCAGCGAGGACGAGACCGCGTTCATGATCGACATGCCGGTGGCCAGCATCAGCGCCGGCACGATCAGGAAGCCGCCGCCGATCCCGAAAAAGCCGGACAGCGAGCCGGTCGCAAGCCCGAGGCCCGACGATCGCCGGCAGGTTCGACATATTCATCTTGACGTCGGAGGCGCCGACCCGGGCGCGGGTCTTCAGCATCAGCAGCGCAATGACCAGCATCACCAGCGCGAACAGCGCCAGCAGCTTCTGCCCGTCGATCATCTTGCCGAGGATCGACCCGCAGAACGCGCCGACGATGCCGGCGGCTGCGAACATCAGCGCGCAGGACCACACCACCGTGCCGCCGCGGGCATGATTGGAGAGATTGATCGCAGCATTGGCCGCGACCGCGATCGCGCTGGTGCCGATCGCGACATGCGGCTCGGGCACGCCGACCACATAGACCATCAGCGGCACGGCGAGGATCGATCCGCCGCCGCCGACCAGGCCGAGCGAAAATCCGACCAGCATTCCCGATGCCAGTCCGAGCAGGCTCTGCGTTGCGGAGATGATCAAATCGAAGGACTCACTTTCACCGTGAGCCTATAGAAGAAATTTCTTTCCGTGGCCATGCTGGCAGTGGTCCGATTCCAACATTCGCACTGCATAGCAGCAAGCACCTTTGCGAATGTTGGAATCAAAGGACCACTGCCCAATGTTGATTTCTGGTGGAGCTTTGGATTTGACGTTCGCTTCTCGAGTGCGCGGTTGGCAGGGTAGCGAACGTCAAATCCGCTCCACCAGCACAAGGCCGCACTGCAGCAGGCCCGCGCATTACGCTTACGCCAGCGGGCTATCCGTTGCTTCTTTCTCCGCCCGCTCGGCACGCGGCGTGAGCGCCATCAACGTGCCGGTCATGGTAGCCACGAGACTTTCCTCGGCGCCGTCGAACGCGAAGGCGCGCGCCTCGCAGAAGGTCAGCGTGCGGCCCGGCTTGACGACCTCAGCCCGGAACAGGAAGCGCTCGCCCTTGGCAGGCGCCAGCAGGTTGGTCTTGAACTCCACGGTGAGGATGGCGGCGCCCGGCGTCATCAGCGTGTAGGCGGCGATGCCGCAGGCATTGTCGAGGCCTGCGGTGATAATGCCTGCATGGACGAAGCCGTTCTGCTGCGCGAAGGCCGCCGAATAAGGCATCGCGAGTTCGACCTCGCCTGCTTCCAGCCGCGCGATCGAGATACGAAGCGTGTGCATCGCTGGTTGCGCGTCGAACACGGCCGTGGCGGCGCGCCGGAAGTCCGGGTTTTTCGGCTGAAAGCGTGGCATCGCCTCACGCCATCGCGTGTTCTGATGAAGCCAGATATTTCGCCGCAATCTCACGGGTCGCAGGCGGAAACGGCATCGACTTGTGCGCCTCGCGGTCGAGATGAACGGCCGTGATCTCGCAGGTCGCCGCGATCTCGCCGGTTTCGGCGTTGCGCATCTCGTGCAGGAAGCGGATCGACTTGTCGCCAATCTCCAGGAGCCGGCTTACGACTTCGACGATATCTCCGGCGAACAGTTCGCGCTTGTAGGAAATGTTCTGCTGCACCCCGGCCATGCCTCGGCCGGATCCGCGCAAATAGGTCGGCGTCAGCCCGAGGCGGGCGAAGAAATTCCAGTTGGCCTCGTCGAATTTGCCGACGTACCACATGATGTTCATATGGCCGACATGGTCGCACTGCCACGGATAGACCGTGCCGCGATAAGTTGCCTCCGCCATGGTCCTTCCTGCCCTTTTTATCTTGATACGGTAGCGTATCATGCGCGTGGCGGGTTAGCAATACGGTACCGTATCAAGACTCGGTGAGGATATGACCGACGAGAGGGCCGCCACCTGGATCAAGGCCGGATTTGCCGAACTGGCAAAAACCGGGGTCGAGGGCGTGCGGGTCGAGGTGCTGGCGAAAAACCTCGGGGTCACCAAGGGCGGCTTCTACCGCCGCTTCCGGGACCGCGCCGCCCTTCTCTCCGGCATGCTGGCCGAATGGAGCACGGCGCGCATCGCCGCGATCGAGCAGCAGGCGAGCCTTGACGGCGAAACTGCGCGCGACCGCCTGCAATCGCTGATCCGGCTCTATTCGGAGCGGATGAACACGGAGGCGATCGCCATCGAACTTGCGATCCGGCAATGGGCGCGCACTGATGAAGCGGCGGCGGAGGCGGTCGCCAGCGTCGATGCGGCGCGGCTGAAAAACGTCGCGCAGCTCTATCGCGCCACCGGTCTCGAGGCGGAGGACGCCGACGCCCGCGCCTTCCTGTTCTATTGCTTCGTGTTCGGCCAGAGCCTGCTATTTCTCGATCGCGGTATGCGCAAACGCAGCGCACTGATCGCCAAATCGGCCGAGACGCTGCTGGGCGATCATTGAGGCGCGATGCGAAGGGCCTTCAGCCTTCCTTCAGGCGGTTGATGCATTCGGCATAATAGCCGCCGTCCTTCTCGACCCATTTCAGCCCGCCATTGGCGTTGCTTGCCTTGTTGGCCGTGAACTGATCGGCGCAGGTCTTGGTGAGCGCCTTGTCGGGATCCTTTTCGCTGGCGTATTTCGGCGCGATCACGGTCGGAAACACCGCCGTGGTTTCGTGCGCGCCGCAGACATCGCGGCGGTAGTCGGTCCACTTCTTGCCGTTCAATTTGCCGGCGACCTTCGTCTCCAGGAATTTCACGTAACAGGCCGGCGTCGAGATCGCCGACTTCATCGCCGTGCCCTCCTGCGCCGCGCCTGCGGCCGGGGCCGCACTTGGCCCAGGCGCGGGAGCCGCAGCCGAGTCCGCCGGCTTGTCGGCTTGCGCCAACATGTAAGGCGACACCGGGCCGGCCATGACCGGCGAACCGGCCTGCGACAGCAGCATCAGCGCCGCCACAACGGACGTCCCGGATGTTCTCATGCCTTCACTACCTTCAAATCCTGCAGGCCCGGACCGATCCGGCGCGGGCCTGCATGGCCAAATCAAGCCGGCCCTTTCAGCCGCTTGTTGCATTCCGAATAATAGCCGCCGCCCTTCTGGATCCACTTCAGACCGCCATTGCCGTTGCTGGCCTTGTTGGCGTTGTACTGATCGTCGCATGTCTTGAAGCGCTGTTTGCCGGCGCTCAAGCTGGAATATTTGGGATCAACGGCCGACGGGAAGACGGCGTTGCCGGTCGCCGCCGGAGCCGGTGCGGGCGGAGGCGCTGCCTCCTTCTTCGCCGCCGTGGTCGGTGCGGGTGCCGCGGGCGCGGCCGCAGGCGCAGCGGCCGGAGCGGCAGTCGCATCCGCCGCAGCGCATTGGGTCTTGCGGAAGGTCTTCCAATCCTGACCATTCAGCGTGCCGGCGGTCTTGGCGTTCTGATATTTCGCGCTGCACTCCTGCATGCTCAGTGCCTGGGCGGGCGCGGTCATCGCAACCGCAGCCAGACCCGACACTGCAACAGCGCACAACAACCTGGTTTGAAAGCTCATCCTTGATCTCCCTTCAGGGATTGTCTTCGAGGGCCGACATCCTAGCCAAGCGGCCATCCGCGACAAGGCTGCGAGCACGGCCGCGCTCAAAATATACTGCATCGCGGTGTTGCCCCATTCATCCACGGTTCAGCATCGCAACGCGACGGTGTCGCTCTTTCCCTCCTCAAAGGTGCTTCCATGATGAATATCTCCTCCCGCCTCGCCGCTGTCGCCATCGCATCGCTGTTCTTTGCCGGCTCCGCGCTGGCGCAAACCACCGCGCCCGCGGCCGCCCCTGCCGCCGCGGCTCCCGCCAAGAAGGCCGAGAAGCCGCATAGCCCGGAATCGATCGCCTGCTCCAAGCAGGCCGACGACAAGGGTCTGCACGGCAAGGATCGCAAGAAATTCCGCTCCGAGTGCATGAAGGAAGCCAAGGGCGCCAAGGGCGGCGCGACCGACGCGAAGAAGTAGTCGGCCTTAAGCCCTCCCCCTTGCGGGGAGGGTGGCGCGTGCGAGCGAAGCGAGTAGCGCCGGGTGGGGGTCAACGCAAAGACCGCACGTGTGGACCCCCACCCCGGTTTCGCTTCGCTCAACCGACCCTCCCCGCAAGGGGGAGGGTAAAGCATCGCATTGCTGCACCGCATTAGCGCATTGGTATTGGCAAATCGGATTTGCGATAAAGTGGCGTGAAGCAAATCACGACATCCTTGGCCTTCGCCGTTCCGAACCGCTCCAAAATTCTCACCGCGCTCGAAACGCTCGGCATCGGCACGGCCGGCGGGCTGCTGTTTCTGTGGGCACATTTGCCGGGCGGGCTGATCACCGGCGCCATGATCGCAACCGGCATTGCCGCCATCGCGGGACGTCCGCTCGCAGTGCCGCCGGTCTTGACGCAAGCGGTGCTGGTGGTGCTCGGCATCTCCATCGGCTCGGTGGTATCGCGCGACCTGGTCCAGCATGTCAGCGCCTATCCCGTCACCATCGCAATGCTGGCGGGCGCGACCTTCTGCGCGACCTTCGGCTCCAGCTATTACTTGCAGCGCGTTCACGGCTGGGACCGTACCTCCGCGTTTCTCGCAGGCTCGCCCGGCGCGATGGGACAGATCACCTTACTGGCGGTCGAGCGCGGCGCCGACCTGCCCGGCGATCGCCGTGGTGCAGACCATGCGCGTCATCATCCTGACCGCGGCGCTGCCGATGGTGCTGGCGCTGACCGGCGCGGCACCGGCTTCCTCGCAAGGGTTGACGCTCTCGGCCGCTCCGCCGTGGCACCTCGTGGCGCTGGTCGCCGCCTCGGTTGCGGTCTCGCTGCTGCTCCGAATCATGAAATTTCCGGCGAGCTGGATGTTCGGCGCGATGATCGCCTCCAGCGTGCTGCATGGAACTGGGCTGGTCGACGGCGGCGTGCCGCCCTGGGTGCGCAGCGTGGCGCTGGTCGGCATCGGCTCGCTGATAGGCGCGCGGTTTGCGCGCATGAAGCTGCGCGTGCTGGCCGGCCACATCAACGCGGCGCTCGGCTCGTTCGCGGTCGCGATCCTCGTCACCGCGGTCTTTGTCGGCATCATCGCGCTGACCACGCATGTGCGGCTGTCCGACGTGGTGGTCGCCTTCGCGCCGGGCGCGATGGACGCCATGCTGGCGCTGGCGCTGACCCTGCACATCGATCCGATCTTCGTCGGCGCGCATCATCTGTCGCGCTTCGTGTTCGTCACCATCGCAACGCCCGGCATCGTGCATCTGTTCGGACGCACGCAGGACGACGTGGACGATTAGATCGCTCGTCATGGCCGGGCTTGACGAGAAACAATGCGGCGCGCCTTGACGACTAACTACGAGTGCTCTTCGCGATGCCCCAGGCGGCCAACGCCGCCATCAGCAGCGAGATCAGCGCGTTGTAGCCGGCGAGCGAAATGCCGAGGAAGCGCCACTGCACGACGTCGCAGGGCACGACTTTCACCTTGTCCAGCTGATCCAGCAGACTGCCGCCGCCGAACTTGAGCGCAGCTCCGGTGCAACTGCTCGGGCCCGGCCAGAACTTCCATTCGACGCCGGCGTGGTAGGCGCCGTACACGGCATTGCAGAGTGCTGCGAGCGCGATCAGCGCAAGGCCTGCCACCAGCACGCCGCGCGGGACACCCGCTCGCGCTAGAAGCGCAATCAGCAGCGCGAACGGAATGATGGCGTAATAGGCCCAGCGCTGCTCCAGGCACATCGGACAGGGCACGATGTCCAGCACGAGCTGGAAGAACCAGGCGCCGGCGATGGTCGCGGCGGCGATCAGCGCAATCGCGATCGCCGCGGTCAGCGCGGGATTTTGCGTCTGGCTCGCGGCGTGGGAAGCGGCTGAGGTCTGCGTGCTCACATCGGTCGTCCCGGCAATCGAGGTCCGTGCAACGTCTCGTATCCCGCGTCACGAGGGCTGTCGAGGCGGCGCGAAATCACATCCGCGCGGGTTGACCCCCTGCCCTTGCCCGCTATAGTCCGCCCGCTTCGCCGCCGCCGCGCTTCCGTTGGGGCCGGACCACGCGAATGCCCCTGTGGCGGAACTGGTAGACGCGCTCGACTCAAAATCGAGTTCCGCAAGGAGTGCTGGTTCGATTCCGGCCAGGGGCACCAGCCTCCGCTCGCTTCGCGCGCTACGGCCAGGCAAGCCAACCTCGGTCTCTCGGAGCGAACGAGCGCAGGCTGTCACGCCGAAGCCCGCCTCGTCACGCCGAAGCTCGTCAGAGCGAAGGCGGAAGGGCGAAGCGGACACGCGTAGCGCGGGCCGCTTACGATGCCGCGATGGCGGCGCACGGGACGGGCGCGTCTCGCCGAGCGAAGTATCCGCGCTAGTCCCGGTCCCCGCCGAACAGGTTGAATACGGGGAAGCCAAACGGCCGGTCGGAATTGCCGCGATCGCGGCGGTCGAAATCGCGGCGCGGAGCATCATCATCCTGCTGCACCACGATCCGCGGTCCATCGGTGTCGCGGCGCACGACCCGCGGTTCGTCGATGTCGCGCGGCGCGCTGGTGTCTGCATCGCGCAACTCGGCGTCACGCTGCTGCTGCTGCGCCTTCCTGCGATCCGCCCATTGCTGACGACGGTCGGCCTTGCGTTTCTCGGCGGCAAGCCGCTTCAGATCGGAATTGCGCGCCCTGGCGTTGGCGTCCTCGGGAGATCGCGCGTTGGCGTCGTCGGGCGATGACGCGACCTGCTCGCGCGGCGCAGCTTGCTGCTCACGGGGTCCGGTTTGCGCCTTTGCGGTTTGCGGCTCAGCGGGCTTTGCCGGTGGATCGTTGGCGAGTTTGGCTTCAGCCGGCTGCGGCGATGGTTGCGGCGCCGGTGCTGCCGCCTGCGGTTGCGGCTGGGTTTGAGTCTGCGCCGGCGGCGCATTGGCTGATATCGCTGCGTTCGTCGCCGCGACGTAAGGGACCGCCGCCTTCGGCTGATCGCCCTGCGGCTTGTCCGTTGCCGTGTTGGCCGCCTGGGTCTTCGCCTGATCCGCTTCCGCCGGGGGCGCGATCGGCTTTGCCGACATGCGCTGCTCGAGTTTCGTTTGCTCCACCTTGTCCTGATGCGGACTCAAGACATTGGCGATGGTGAGACCGCCGCCGAGGCCGAGCCCGATCGCGGCAATGACGGTTCCAGCCCCTGCTAAATAGGCCATTGGTGCGCGCATGGTTCGGCTCCTCTTGTACCGCGAGGAAACGCCGGAACGCAGCGCGCGTTCCCGGAACCACTGATAATGCAGCGTTCGTGATGGCCTGAGAAGAGACGCTAGTGGTCCGATTCCAACATTCGCACCCCATTGCAGCGGGCATTTTGCGAATGTTGGAATCAAAGGACCACTAGAAAACATTGGTTCTAGTGGAGCTTTGGATTTGACGTTCGCTTGCGAATGCGCGACCGGCAGGGAAGCGAACGTCAAATCCGCTCCACTAGATCGCGGAGGCGACCTTTTCCAGCCCGATGATGCGGGCGAGCTTGCGGACCTCGTCCTTCTGGTCCTCGCGCAGCTGGAACAACAGCGGCATCGCCGCCGATTTGAGCTGCGCCACCTCGGCCGAGTCCGGATCGATCTGCGCCGCGGTGGCGTTGGGATCATGCTGGCGCGCGGCGTGGATCTTGCGCGCGATGCCGCGCAGCGCGTTCTCGATGCCCGGCCAGTAATATTCCTGGTCGGAGGTCAGTTTCAGCCGCTCCTTGATCCCGGCGATCTGGGCATCCGACAGCAGTGCGTAGGATTTCTGCGGGGCCGGCTTGGCGACAAGCGCGGCGACCTTCGGCTTGGCCGCAGGCGGCAGAGCGGCAGTCGGTGTGTTGTCGAGAATGGATGCGGACGGCGCCGTGGCAGACTGCGGCGCGACTTTCGGCAAGGCCGCAACCGCTCGCGCCGCCTCGACATCGGCAGGCGACGAGGATGCGTAGGCCTGGCGCATCGGCTCGCTCAGTATTTGCGACGGCTCGACGGCAGCAAGCGCGTAGCGCACGACCGACAGGCGATCCTGCTTGGCCTCGCGGTTGGCGACAGGACTTTTGGCGACCGGCGCGGGCGTCGCGGCGACGGAGGCTTCCATGCCGGTACGCGAGAGGATGCTGGTGACTGCGGCGCCCGCGACCAGAAAGCAGGTCAGCGCGATAATGGTGATCGCCTTGGTCAAACCGGGTTCCCTCCCCATGGGGTACGCGTTAACAGCATCGTGAAAACTTGGCGTTAATTAAGGCCACAGCACGCGGCTGGTGATAAACATCCAACCATCTGAAATAACTTGCAAAATCAGGCGGCAGCGAGCTCGTAGGCATCCTGGATATCAGCCACGATGTCGGACGCCTCCCACAACGCGCCCGGCTCGACCGATTTCAGGCTGACCGTCCAGTTGCTGCCGCGCCGGGTCCGTGGCGTGGAGACGACGTCGAATTGCACCCGACGGCAGAGCGGATGGCGATGCAGCGCAAAGGCGACGCGGGCCCTGATCTCGTCCAGCGTGGCCGGCGTTTTTGCCAAAAGCGTCTCGAACTCCATCCCGCAACTCCTCTCGCGATGCCCCGGCGGCGGCGGAGGGATTGTCGGGCGGCGATGGTTAACGGCGCGTTAAGTGAGGGAACGGCGCTGTTTGAAGTTTGCGTGACGCGGGGAGAGGCGAAGACGGAACACCGTAGTCTCCCGGAATCCACAAACGCCGGATTTTCCCCTACTCAGGCATCGGGGCAGGGGGGATTTCATTCTGCATCAATTTGTGCCCGCAGGGCCGCTGAACATCACCTTCAGCGGCCTTTTTAATTCCGTCACTTCGGCGGAAAAAACTCCGGCCACAATGCGCGCCATGTCTTCGCAAGCGGCGCGTAGTCGGGCGGGTTTTCATCGAAGCATTCGGCGCCATCGGCCGGCTTCACCCAGACTTGCGCGCTCTTTGTGAAGATGTGCGCAACCGGCGTAAGCCATTTGGTGTCATCGAGCGTACCCGCGCGCAGGTTCATCGAGTTCAGGCCGGCTCTTGCGCGAGCCGTAGATCCGCGCACCGCAGTCGCTGCAGAACCAGGACGCGACCTCAGCGCCGGACGGCGACAAATGATGCCAGCCCTTCGGCTCGCCCTTGACGATGCGAAAGCCCTTGGTCGCTACCGGCAGGTTGAGCGCAAAGGCGCTGCCCGAGGCGGTCTGGCAGTTCGTGCAGTTGCAGGTGTAGAGCAACAGCGGAAACGACGTGATCTCGTAGCGGATGGCGCCGCAGGAACAGCCGCCGGTCATCGGCAACGATGGCCTGTTTGCGCTCACGCCCGCCTCCTCTCGATCACGAGGCTCTGCACGCAGCGGCCGAAATAGCCGCCGCTATCGGCAAGCCGCGCCATCGCCAGTCCCGCGCCCTCGGGCCCGATCCAGCTTTCGGCATCGAGCAGGATCCATTCGCCGACGGGCTCCCGGGTCATGCTGACCGTGAGGTCGGCGTTGAGAAAAGTCCAGTCGCGGAAATCGAGCGCCGCCGAGGTGCCGTTGCAGAAGTCGGCTGCGATCACCGCGCGCATCGCCTGCGATACCGCGGCCCCTTCGACAAACGGCCGCTGCACGCGATACCAGATCGCGCCGGGCCCGCGCACACCGAAGGTGCCGCGCGCGGCGCGAAGCTGCATCCCCATGACGAACGGGCTGTTGGAGAACTGCGCCGGGTCCTCGGGCGACTCGTCTGGCCCGGGCAGCGTGACTTGCGGCCCGCCGACGTCAGCCGGCAGCGACTCTCCCGTCAATTTCACCCTGAGCACGGTTGCGTTGACGGTCAGCACGCCGTCGGCGCGCACGCGCACCGCGCACAGCTGGATCTTGCGGCCCTCGCGCAGCACCTCGGTCTCGAGCGTGAGCGGCGCCAGCGGCACCGGCCGCATCAAATCGATGGTGACGCGCGCCACGCGCATCGGGACGGATGTTGGAATCGTTTCTGCCGCCCAGACCGCGAGCCCCGCCGGCGCGGAGCCGTGCTGCATGCGCGGGTCCCACGGCCCCGCGGCGTTGGGACCGACCTCGACGCGACCGCCGTCGACACGAAAGATGGCTTGCATCAACCAGGCAACAATGTCGCGGCGGAATTCCTTTGCGATTATCCCGTCGCCGCGAGCGCCGGCTCAAACCCGTTGGGCAGCTCGATGTCGACTTCGAGCGTCGAGACGTTCCTGCCCCTCTCCATCCGGACCATAACCTTTTCCGGATCGAGCGCAACATGGCGCGACACCACGTCGAGAATCTCCTCGCGCAGCAGCATCAACAGATCGGGCTGGCCGCGCAGTCCGCGCTCATGCGCTAGCAAAATCTGCAACCGCTCGCGCGCGATCGGCGCCGAGGCGGCGAGTTGCGCGGGACGGCTGGAAAAAAGCCGGAACATGCTCATGCGGCCCTCCGTCCCAACAGCAGATTGATCAGCCCCTTGCGCTCGGCCGGCACCATCATCTCGATGGTCTCGCCGAGCAGCCGCCGCGTCGCATCTGAATAAGCACGCGCCGGCGTGCTTGCCGGATTGTTGAGGGTCACGGGCGAGCCGACATTGGAGGCGCGCAGCACGTCCTGGCTCTCCGGGATGATGCCGAGCAGCGGCGTGGCGAGAATCTCCAGGATGTCGTCGATCGAGATCATCTCGCCGCGCGCGGCCCGCGCCGGATCGTAGCGCGTAAT
Organism: uncultured Alphaproteobacteria bacterium; assembly: GCA_963732085.1. Classification (GTDB taxonomy): domain Bacteria; phylum Pseudomonadota; class Alphaproteobacteria; order Rhizobiales; family Xanthobacteraceae; genus Bradyrhizobium. The sequence continues at coordinate 78,041 of CAVSYJ010000013.1, forward strand.
GAGAACGTGCTTGTTGACGCGCTCGCCATTCTCGGCCTTCACGGTCTTGGCGTCGAGCATGCCGATGATGCGGTCGGAATCGCGCACCGACGACACTTCGGGATTGGTGACGATGATCGCCTCGTCGGCAAAGCGCATGGCGAGCATGGCGCCGCGCTCGATTCCGGCCGGGCTGTCGCAGATGATCCAGTCGAAGGTCTCGCGCAATTCGGAGATGACGCGGCCGACGCCCTCCTCCGTCAGCGCGTCCTTGTCGCGGGTTTGCGAAGCCGGCAGCAGCCACAGCGTCTCCAGCCGCTTGTCGCGAATCAGCGCCTGCGACAGCTTCGACACGCCCTGCACCACATTGATGAGATCGAACACGACGCGGCGTTCCGCGCCCATGACGAGATCGAGATTGCGCAGACCGATGTCGAAATCGACGACCGCGACCTTCTTGCCAACTCGCGCGAGCGCCGCTCCGATCGCGGCCGTCGACGTGGTCTTGCCCACGCCGCCCTTGCCCGACGTCACAACCAGCACTTTGGCCATTTCATACCTCCTACAATGTCAGTTGAGCGGAGTGATCCGCATGATGCTGCCTTCGAGCCACGCCTGCGCCGGTCGATCGCGGAGAGCGGCGTCGAGCTCCTCCGCTGTCTGGTAATAGCCGTCGATCGCGAGCAACTCCGCCTCGATCTTCTGGCAATAAATCCGTGCCGCCGAATTGCCGTTGACGCCCGCCATGGCGCGGCCGCGCAGCGCGCCGTAGACATGGATCGAGCCGCCGGCGACGATCTCCGCACCCGAGCCGACCGAGCCGAGCACGGTGACGTCGCCTTCGGGAAACACCACCGACTGGCCGGAGCGCACCGGCTTGTCGAGCAACAGCGAGGTCAGCGGCTTCACCTCGGGCTTCTCGGGTTCGGCCTCGCGGATCGCGCAGACCCGCCCGCCCGACAGCAGCGGCGGCATGGTCGGCGTCAGCACGCCCGGCTCCACGCCTTCGATGCCGAGCACGCGGATGTTCTTCTTCTCCAGACTGACGATCAGATGCGCGATCGCGGAGGTCGACAGATCGAGCGAGGACAGATCGAGCACCACGGGCTTGCCGACGAAGAAGCCGGGCGAGCGCGCCAGGGTGGCGTCGATGTCGGCGAGCCATTCGATGACCGGCACGACCGGTGAAAACACGAAGGCCACGTAGGAGCGGCCGCGCAGGCGAACGAGTTGTCGTGTGGGCTCTGCTGTTGCGTCCATGGCGTCGAACTCGGGTTAGCGAATGGTTAACCAAAGGCGCTGATTGGTTAATGCATCGTTAAGCCCGGCCGCATCCGCACAGGTCTCGTTGCGTTGCCCAGAAAATGACACACACAAGTTGTCGGCGGTCAAAAACTCTTCGCGGTTCAGTCGCGATTTGAGCTTAATAATGACGCGCGCGCGGCGCATCACACCTGCGTGAGACGGAGGAACCGTTTCGCTTTTTGCTGCGATAGGCGGCTTCGCCGGGGACGGGCAATGCGAACGATGTGGACGCGCCGGCGTCCAGGATTGTGCTGCATTCTGATCTTGAAAATGCCGCGCCGTTGCGCAGCACGCTCTTCGATTCACATCCTGCAAAGCCGCGCGCCGTCTCAGGCGACCTCCATTGTCTCACGCGCGCCTTGCCTTGAAATTTTGCCGGATGCGGCGGCGCCGGATGCGTAACGATCAGTGCCGAGGAGTAGCGTATGAGTGCGATGAGTGAAGAGACACCGCTGCCGCCAACCAGCAATCCGCAAGATCCCGAGTATTACGCGCCGCGCCGGCCAAGCGAGCGCGTCGAGCCGCGGCTCGCATCGGTCAACGACAGGGCGTTCGAACGCGCGAAACGAGCCGAGACATCGCGCACGCTGCCGGCGTCCGCGGCGCTCAACGCCAAACTCGAAGGTGCCGTCTACGAATCCCTGCGCCGTCAAATGGAGCCCGAGATCGTGCCCGCGCCGAACGACTACAAACGCCAGGGCACGCGCCGCACCCTGATCGCCATCGCAAGCGGGGTCGCCGCGGCACTGGCAGTGGCCTCCGTCGCAGCGCTGTTGTTCGTCACGATCTACCCCAAGGAACAGGACGCGGGCCGACCCTTCGCGGCGACGGCGCAACCCGCGGCCGCTGCCGACGACAAACCTGCGCTGTCGCAATTCCGCGCCTTGGTCAACGCCAACGCGAGCAGCCAGAATTTCACCCACGAGCAGTCAGAACGGCTGTTGCAGCAATTCGTGCAGTGGCGACAGAAGGCCGCCGTCAGCAAGCCTTGAGCATTTCTGGAGATCACAATGTCCGATGATGGGGCTGGAATGAACCTGCGCTCGCCCGCACGCTGGGCGATCGCGCTGTCATGTGCCTTGCTGGCAGGCAGCGCCGGCGCCGCAACGCCGGGCGACAATGTGGGCGTGGTGCGCGATCTGGCAAGCCGGGTCGGGCCGATCGTCGGCTCGGCGCTCGCCTGCCCCGAGATCGGTCATCCGCGCATCCAGGTGATCGCGGACAAATTCCGCGCGGTGATCCGCGAAGTCTCGACCAACGAGGCCGAGCGCGACGACGTCTCGCGGCTGTTCGACCGCTACGTCAATGACGGCCGCAGCAGCGTCGCCGCGGGCCGCATCGACTGCAAGTCGGCCGATCGCCAGCTCACCGATCTCGAAAGCTCGATTTCGGGTCCGTCGCTCGCTTCCGTGATCGGGCCGTCGTCGGCCAGCGCCGCGCCGGCGCCGACCGCCTCGGTCGCACCGCCACCACCTGCGGCGCAAACCACCGTAGCCGTGGCGACAACGACACCGACGATAGCGCCGGCCGTTCCGCTCGGGACGCTACCGGCAGTGCGCGGCGTCACCGACAAGGAAATCCGCTTCGGCATCGCAGCACCCTTCTCGGGCTCGTCGCGCGAGCTCGGCCGGCAGATGAAGCTCGGCATCGATACCGCCTTCGACCGCATCAACGATACCGGCGGCGTCAACGGGCGCATGCTGCGCCTCGCCGCTGCCGACGACGGCTACGAGCCGTCACGGACGCTCGATGCGATGAAGCAGCTTTACGACAAGGACCAGGTGTTCGGCTTTGTCGGCAATGTCGGCACGCCGACGGCTGCGGTCGCCATTCCCTTCGCGCTGGAGCGGCGTGCGCTGTTCTTCGGGGCATTTACCGGCGCCAACATCCTGCGCAACGATCCGCCCGATCGCTATGTGTTCAACTATCGCGCCAGCTACGCCGAAGAGACCGACGCCGTCGTGCATTATCTGGTCAGGATCAGGAAGCTGCAGCCGCGGCAAATCGCGGTGTTCGCACAGGCCGACGCCTATGGCGATGCCGGCTTTGCGGGCGTCGCGAAGGCGTTCCGCACGCTCGGCGTCAACGATGCCTCGATCCTGCGGTTGAACTACAAGCGCAACACCATCGACGTCGACGATGCCGTGAGCACGCTGAAGGCGCAGAAGGGACAGATCCGCGCCGTGGTGATGGTCGCGACTTATCGGGCCGCGGCAAAGTTCATCGAGCGGACCCGCGACTCCTATCCCGGCATGATGTACTCGAACGTGTCGTTCGTCGGCTCTACGGCGCTCGCCGACGAATTGATGCTGCTGGGGCCGCGCTATGCCAACGGCGTGATCGTGACCCAGGTGGTGCCGGCGGTCGGCGGCTATTCGAGCGCGGTGCTCGAATACAAGAACGCGCTCGCCAAATATTTTCCGGGCGAGGCGCCGGATTATGTCTCGCTGGAAGGCTACATCGCCGCCAACGTGCTGATCCAGGCCATCCGCCAGACCGGTCCGGAGCTCAACACCGAGAAGCTGATCGACAATCTCGAGGCGATGCGCAACATCGATCTTGGCCTCGGCACCGCGCTCAATTTCGGCCGCGCCGAGCACCAGGCCTCGCACAAGATCTGGGGCACGGCGATCGACGAGAGCGGCAAGTACACGCCGCTGGAACTGGATTAGGCGGATTCAGGCCGATGCAGCCTTTGCGGTGTCCGCTTCAAGCCTGAAGCGGACGCCGTCACCTCGGATCATTCAAAAATCCGATCCCGAATTCGGCTGATCGGGCAGGTCGTTCAATTTGTTGGGGACGCCAAACTTTGGATTTTTCGCCTTGCAGGCGGCAACGACGGCGGCGTCGACGATTGGCAGCGGTTTGACAGCGGCTTGTCGTTGCTTCGTGCCCTCGATGATGGGGCGAATGCAGTCGACCTGAAGGCCAATTCCTTCGGCGAGGGCGTTTTGCTTGAAACCGGCTTCCTCGCAGACCTGCTTGATCTTCAGGCACGGCGTTCGCTCCTCGGCGCTCGCCGGTAGCCCGAGCGCCAGGATCGTCGTCAGGGCAACGCCGATGCAAATCGTCTCCCTTCGACCGCGCATCGTCTCTCCTCTCGGCAGTGACCCCGTCAGTTAAGTGTTCGCCTCTTGCCGCCTGGTTCGCCGGTCAGAAGACCAGATTGTGCATGAATGACGGCTTAACCACGAAGCGGACGAAATCCGACAGATTCTCTGTCCAAAATATTCTGCTGCTGGCGAGGCGTATCCAAAGAAACTCATTCTTCTTGCCAGCTTCACAAAGCGAGCGCAGGCTAGTGCCGCCGATCTGAAGTCCCTGCACCGCCCGCCGCGAGTTTGTCCCCGGGGACTTCAGATCGAAAGCGGCACTAGAATCATAAGTTTGCTAGTGCCCATAACTTTCCGAAGTTCGTGAAAGTGTTTGCGGCAATGGATCACGAACTTCGGAAAGTGGGCACCAGAGTTGCCCGGTGGAGCGAGCGGAAAACTCGATCTGGCGTTCGGTCTGTCTTGGGCAAATCCAAACTCAAAAGACTTCAAGAGTGGAGGAAGACCCCATGACACCAAATGTATCGCGACGGTCGCTGCTCGCTCTCGGCGCCGGCCTCGGCGCATCGGCCATGCTCGGCGAAACCGCGCTGGCGAAAGCGCCCAAGGTCGGAACGCAGCCGGCCTATTTCTACCGCTTCGGTCTCGGCGACGCCGAGGTCACCGTCGTCTCCGACGGTCCGCTGCCACTCGGCCCGCCCAAGGGCACCTTCGTCGGCGTGCCGGACGATGAGGTGAAGAAGATGCTGACCGACAATTTCCTCTCGGCGGAAAACGTCGTGCTCGAGCAGAACTCGCCGATCGTGAACACCGGCGACAAGCTGATCCTGTTCGACACCGGCATGGGTACGTCGAAGGCGTTCGGCCCGACCACCGGCCGCCAGCAGAAGAGCATGAAGGAAGCCGGCATCAAGCCGGAGGACATCGACGCCGTCGTGTTCACCCATGCCCATATCGACCACATCGGCGGCGTGGTCGACGAGAGCGGCAAGGCGCTGTTCCCGAACGCACAGTACTACATCTCGCAGGCCGATTTCGATTTCTGGACCGATGAGAGCAAGTTGAGTGGCGCGCTGAAGGACTTCGTCGTTCACGCCCGCAAGAACCTGCTGCCGGTGCGCGACCGCATCATGTTCTACAAGGACGGCCAGGAATTCCTGCCCGGCGTGCAGGCCATCTCGGCGCCCGGCCACACCGTGGGTCACACCATCTTCATGGTGACGTCGAACGGGAAATCCTTCTGCTTCCTCGGCGATCTCAGCCACCACCCGGTCCTGCTGCTGGAAAAGCCGCGGATGCAGTTCTCCTACGATACCGACCCGGCGCAGGCCGCCGAGACGCGGGTGAAACTGCTGGAGCGGCTCGCCGCCGACAAGGTCGCCGTCATGGCCTATCACTACGCTTGGCCCGGCATCGGCCATATCGCCAAGACCGGCGAGGGCTACCACTATTATCCGGAAGCGATGAACATCAACATCTGACGACCGCGCCCCGCGATTGCTTCCTCCCCTTTCAGGGGAGGGAGCACCGGTTTCATCACGCCGCACTTCGTCACAGGTCGATGACGACGTCACCAGCAGGTTGCGAGCAGCAAATGAGAAGGTTGCCGTCCGCGGGCATATCGAGCGGCTGGGGAGCGTAGGCGACCGCGCCCGACACCAGACCGCTTTCGCAGTTGTGACAAACCCCCGTTCGGCATGCCCAGCGGACCGGAACGTCACACGCTTCGGCCAGCTCCAGAATGTTCTGGTAGGACGGTTTCCAATGCGCGGCGATGCCGCTGCGCGCAAACGACACCAGCGGGCCGGTGTCGGCGTCGTCCTCGGGCACGTGGGCAGCGCGCACCGTGGCGCCGATGACGCCAGGGGTCCGCGACTTGCTGCCGTTGAAAAGTTCGAGATGAATCTGCTTTTGCGTCACGCCGACGGCGGCAAGCGCAGCCTTCATGTCCGCCATGAAGCGCGCGGGCCCGCAGATGTAGACATCCGCCTCGCGCGAAAGGCCGACCTCGTCGAAGACCGATTGCGACAGATGACCGGCGGCGTCGAAATCCTCGCCCAATCTGTCCTGCGGGTCAGGCTTGCTGTAGCAGACATAGAGGCGGCCATTCGCGAGTGCCGGCATGAGGCCGCGGATTTCGCCGGCGAACGGATGATGCCGCCGGTCGCGCGCCGCATGCAGCCACAACACCTGCCGTGTCGAGCGAGCCGCCGCCAGCGCGTGCAGCATCGCAAGAACCGGCGTCGCCCCAATTCCCGCGCTGAGCAACACCACCGGCCGCTCGCCTTCCTGCAGGACAAAATTTCCGCGCGGCGAGCTGACGTCGAGCACGTCGCCGACGCGAACATGCTGATGCAGCCAGGTTCCAGCCGCGCCGTTCGGCTCGAGTTTCACGCTGATCCGATAGCGCTCTGCCGATGGGAGCCCCGAGAGCGAGTAGCTGCGAAACAGCGGCGCGCCGCCGGCTTGCGGAAGTCGCAGGACCACATACTGCCCGGGCAACGCCGCCGGCAGCGCCTGACCGTCCGGACTGCGCATCGTCAGCGAGAGAACGTCCGCCGATTCCGGGTCGATCGCAGTGACCTCGAGCCGCCGGAATCCGGGCGCGGCCGGATGCGCCGCCGCAGCCGCGTTCAGTCCAACGTTGCCGCTTCGCGGGCCGCTCGACTGGCTTTGCAGCAGGTCCGCGAACGCGCGGTGCCATCCCGGCGAGAGCGCCTCGATCCGCAAGGCGCGCTCCAGCAGCTCGCGCGGATGAGGCGAGAAATAGAGCAGCGCGTTGATCTCGGCAACGCTCATGCGCTCCTTCGCCTCGCCGACCTTCACGATGTCATCGCCGGCGCCGACCTCGCCCTCGCGCAGGACGCGGAAATAGAAACCCGGCCTTCCGCTGGATGTCAGCAACGCCGCCATCCGCGGCTCGTTGGTGCGAATGCCGAGCCGGTAGCAGGTCACGCGCGGCTGGGTGACCTCGAACAGTGCGCTGCCGATCTGATAGCGATCGCCGATGCAAACGGTATCGTCGGGCAAATCCTCGACTGTGAAATTCTCTCCGAACTGGCCGAGGACGAATGCCGTCTTCAGCTGTTCCTCCCAGTGGCGGTGCGATTCGATCTGGTAGACATAGACGGCACGCTGCTCGCCGCCATGGCCGGCAAGATCGCCCTGGCCGTCGCCGTCGAGGTTCAAGCGGCGGACCCGGCAGCGGCCGGCGACCGGATCCTTCCAGATCCCGGTGTGAACCATGCGGCCTTTCCACGCGATGTCGCGTGGAAGTCCGACGTTCACGGATAGCAGTCGTGCCATGCCTGCTCCGTTTCGACGGAGACCAGTAGCCCCCGCTGGCTCACAGCCGTTCGGTACCATCGCGATGCATGGAGATGATATCGGGTTTGAACGATATCAGCTTGGCCGAAACCAGTTCTCAACGATTGACCGAAATCTGATAGCGCTCGGCGATCGCGGCAAGCTGGCTCCAGGTCTCGTTATCGACCTCGATGCCGTTCTTGAGCCGCTCGGCCTTGGCGATCTGTTCGGGCTCGCCGGCCACCAGCACCGGCAGATCGGGATCGCTGGGCTTCGCCGACTTGACCCATGCGATCATGGCGTCGATCTCCGCCATCATGCTGTCGCGCGCGTTGAGCCGCGCCGGATCGATCACGATCGAGAGCATGCCGTTGAGGATGCCGCGCTCGGGCGGCGTGGTGGTCGTGATGCTGGTCGAGCCGACGATGGCGCCGGCCAATAGTTCGCACACCAGCGCCAGACCGGAGCCCTTGTGCTCGCCGAACGGCAGCACCACGCCGCGCGGCTCGGTATACATCACGGAGGGATCGGTCGTGGGCTTGCCGGCATGGTCGAGCAAAGCGCCTTCGATCATCGGCTTTTTGGCGTTGTGCGCCACGCGCACCTTGCCCAACGCCACGCGGCTGGTGGCGAAATCGAGCAGGATCGGTTCGTTGGCGTCCGTGCCGGGAATGGCGACACAGACCGGATTGGTCAGGAAGCGGCCCTCGCGCCCGCGAAACGGCGCAACGCCGGGCGAACCCGAGGCGACGTTGACGAAGTGCAGCGCCACCATGCCGGCGCGCGCGGCGATCTCGCCATAGGTGCCGACGCGACCGATGTGATGGGCGTTGCGCAAGCCGTTGACGGCGACGCCATGTTTGCGCGCAGCCTCGATCGCCCACTCGACCGCCTGACGCGCGATCACCTGGCCGTAACCGCCATGCGCGTCCCACACCGAGATCGTTCCGGTATCCGAGACGACCTCCGGTTTCTGGTTCGCCTTCAGCGTGCCGGCCTCGAAATCCCTGACATAGGCGACCAGCATGCCGACGCCGTGGCTGTCATGACCGCGCAGATTGGCCTCGACCAGATGGTCGGCGACGATGCTGGCTTCCACCGGCGAACTGCCGCCGGCCACGACGATTTTATTGGCGAGCGTGAGCAGTCTCGCGTGGTCGATCTTCATGCCGTCTCCCTGAGTCTTTTTCTTGATTGGTCAGCTTTGCAAAAGGCGGGACCACCCCTACGCCGTCAGGACCACGTCGTCCATCACCAATGCGTCGATGCCTGACTTGCGGTAGGTGACGATCGCATCCATCGGCGTGCACACGATCGGCTCGCTGTCGTTGAACGACGTGTTGATGACGACGGGCACGCCGGTCCTGGCATGGAAGGCCGAGATCAACTCGTGAAAGCGCGGATTCGATTTGCGGCTGACCAGTTGCACCCGCGCGGTGCCGTCCTGGTGCACGATGGCGGGGATGCGGTCGCGCCGCTCCGGCTTCACCCGCGGGGCAAACAGCATGAACTCGTGGCTGGTCGAATGCTTGCCGGTCTCGAACCAGTCGTCGGCATGCTCGGCCATCACACTCGGCGCAAAGGGGCGAAAATCCTCGCGGTGCTTGACCTTCTGATTGAGGATGTTGCGCATCTCCGGCCGGCGCGGATCGGCGAGCAGCGAACGGTTGCCGAGCGCGCGCGGACCGAACTCCATGCGGCCCTGAAACCAGGCGACGATCTTGCCGTCGGCGATCATCCTGGCGGCGTCGCGCGCCGGCGACTTGCTCTGCCGCGCCTCGAGCCCGGCCGACTTCACCGCGGCAAGGATGTCGCGACGGCTGTAGGCAGGGCCGAGATAGGGCGTGGAGTAGCCGCGCTGCAGCGGCTTCTTGTCCTTGGCGCAATGCACCAGCATGGCCACGCCGATCGCGGTACCGGCGTCATGCGGCGCCGAGGGGATGAACAGGTTGGCGAACTCGCCGGATTTCCGCACCACTTCATTGGTGACGCAATTGAGCGCGACGCCGCCGGCGATGCACAGATTGTCCGATTTCACCTTGCGCTTGAGGCGGCGCACCAGCGCCAGCACCGCCGCATCGGTGGCTTCCTGCAGTGCGGCTGCGATATCGGCATGATGCGGCAGCAACTCTTCGGTCTCCGTGTAGCGTCCCGGCCCGACCATGGTTCCCAGCCTGTCCATCTGACGGCCGTGAAATCCGACGTATGCCGGGTCGACCGCATAGTCCTCCTTGCCGACTCGGATGATCCGTTCGAATTGGCCGCGGAAGGTTTTGGGATCGCCATAGGCCGCAAGGCCCATGACCTTCGAGGCGTCGTAGTGCGAGAAGCCGAGATAGCCGCTGATCACTTCCCAGAGAAAACCGAGCGAGTTCGGATAGTCGAAGGTTTCGAGCGGCGTGATCCGCATGCCTTCGGCCTTGGCGAGCTCGGAACCTGCCGCCTCGCCGATGCCGTCGATGTTGAGGATCGCGGCGCGATCGAAGCCTGACGGAAAATAAGACGAAGCAGCGTGCGCCAGATGGTGAGGCATGAAATGGAATTTTTGCGTGAGCTTCCGTCCAAGCAGCTCCTCGGCCACGCCCTGCACCTGGCCGAGCCGCAAGCAGGAAAGTTTCCTCCCACTGCGGAAACCACCATTCGGGATTGAACCGCGCTCGCCGCAGTTTCGGGTCGAAAGAGTATGCGACGTGATCGATATCGCCGGCGGTCAGCCCGGCATGTTTCAGGCACCAGCGGATCGCGCGTTCGGGAAACTGATGCGGATTATCGAAATTCGCTTCCTTGGCGTGCTTGATGCGGTTGAAGCGCTCCTCCTCGACGGCGGCAACGAGCTTGCCGTCGATCAGCAGCGCTGCCGCGGACTCATGATACACCGCGTTGATTCCAAGGATGTTCACCGTGGCCCTCGCTCTGCTGCGTTCAACATGCAGACTAGCGAACCCTTCGGCAACAGTCAGGTAGCGTCGCACCGATGTTGACGGGCAAACAGCAGCGCCATTTCGCCGCGCCCGGCCAGCTCACAGCGCCGGATCGACCGCGGCCTCATATTCCTGCCTGAAGCGGCCGATCAACTCGGCGGCGGGCAGAATTTTGCCGATGCTGCCGACGCCCTGCCCAGAGCCCCAGATCTCCTTCCACGCCTTCGGCTTGGCGCGCTCGCCCGAGGGGTCGGTGCCGAAACTCATCTTGGTTGCATCCGAGGTCGGCAGATTTTCGGGGTCCATGCCGGCCGCGACGATCGAGGGTTTCAGGTAATTGCCATGCACGCCGGTGAAGAGATTGGAATAGACGATGTCTTCGGCCGCCGATGACGTGATCATCGCCTTGTAGCCTTCGACCGCATTGGCCTCCTTGGTCGCGATGAAGGCCGAGCCGATATAGGCGAAGTCGGCGCCGAGGATCCGCGCGGCGCGGATGGCGCGGCCGTTGGCGATGGCGCCCGACAGCGCAATCGGTCCGTCGAACCACGCCCTCGTCTCGGCGACGAAAGCGAGCGGCGAGATGGTGCCGGCGTGGCCGCCGGCGCCGGCCGCGACCAGGATCAGCCCGTCCGCGCCCTTCTCGATCGCCTTGTGCGCGAAGAACTGGTTGATGACGTCGTGGAAGACGATGCCGCCCCAATTGTGCACGGCCTGGTTCAGTTCCTCGCGCGCGCCGAGCGAGGAGATGATGACCGGCACCTTGTGCTTCTCGCACAGCGCCATGTCCTGATCGAGCCGGTTGTTGGAGCGGTGCACGATCTGGTTGACGGCGAACGGCGCCGACGGCCGTTCCGGATGCGCCTTGTCCCAGGCCGCAAGCTCCTCCTTGATCCGCGCCAGCCATTCGTCGAGCAGCGCCGCCGGGCGCGCATTCAGCGCCGGAAACGCGCCGACGATGCCGGCCTTGCACTGGGCGATCACGAGATCGGGCACGGAGATGATGAACAGCGGCGCCCCGATCACCGGGAGCGACAGGCGGCCCTTGAACAGAGCGGGCATCGACATTGTCGGAGATTTCCTTGTGGTTTGGCCGGTACCTGTAAAGCCATAACTTTACATTGTAAAGATGCAGCATCCATAAAGATGGCATGCATCATACCAAGCCGTAACGGCGGCAATTGCCTTTTTACGTCGCCCTACTCTTCAACCAGCTCGGCGTTGATCAGCCGCTCGAAGGAAAACATCTCGTCCCAGGTCTCCTGCGTGAGCAATTTGCGCTCCGTCACGATGATCTGGTGCAAGGATTTTCCTTGCGCGTAGCCCTCGCGCGCGATCTCGGCGCATTGCTTGTAGCCGAGCAGCGGCTTGAGCACCGTGACGATGCCGAGCGAATTCAGCACCATGTTGCGGGTGTGCTCGTCATTGGCGGTGATGCCGACGACGCAGTTCTCGCGCAGGCTGTTGACGGCGCGCTCCATCGTTCTGATGGAGAAGAACAAGGCGAACGAGATCACCGGCTCCATCACGTTGAGCTGCAGCTGGCCGGCCGAGGCCGCCAGCGTCACCGTGGTGTCGAGGCCGATCACGAGGAAGCTCGTCTGATTGACGACTTCGGGAATTACCGGATTGACCTTGCCCGGCATGATCGAGGAGCCCGGCTGCAACTGCGGCAGGTTGATCTCGTTGAACCCGCAGCGCGGACCTGAGGCGAGCAAGCGGATGTCGTTGCAGATCTTGGTCAGCTTGACCGCGGTGCGCTTCAGCACGCCCGACAATTGCACATAGGCGCCGGTGTCGGAGGTCGCCTCCACGAGATCGCTCGCCAGGATGAACTCGACATTGGTCAGCGTGGTCAGGTGGCGCACGGCGACCTTTGGATATCCGGGCGCCGCCGTCACCGAGGTGCCGATCGCGGTGGCGCCGAGATTGATCTCGCGCAACAGATTGCGCGTCTCGTAGATGCGGTCGACCTCCTCGCCCATGGTGGTGCCCCAGCCGCGGAATTCCGAGCCGAGCGACATCGGCACCGCGTCCTGCAGATGGGTGCGGCCCATCTTCAGCACGCGATCGAACTCCCTGCCCTTCGCGAAAAACGCGTCCTGCAGCTGCCGCAGCGCGGTGATGTAGCTGTCGAGCCGGAGGATCAGCGCAAGGCGGAACGCGGTCGGATAGACGTCATTGGTCGACTGGCCGTAATTGACGTGATCGTTCGGACTGACGTGCTGGTACTCGCCTTTCTTGTGGCCGAGTGCCTCCAGCGCCAGATTGGCGATCACCTCGTTGGCGTTCATGTTGGTCGAGGTGCCGGCGCCGCCCTGGATGTAGTCGGTGACGAACTGGTCCATCATCTCACCCGAGATGACGCGGTCGCAGGCGTTGATGATGGCCTCCGCTATCTTCGCATCCAGCGCGCCGAGATCGCGGTTGGCCATCGCGGCCGCCTTCTTCACATAGCCGAGCGCCTTCACGAAGTAAGGCTCCTGGCTCATGGGAATGCCGGTGATGTGGAAATTCTCCCGGCCGCGGATGGTCTGGACGCCGTAATAGACGTCGTCGGCGATCTCGCGCTGTCCGAGGAAATCCTGCTCCGTGCGGCTCATGGGCGCTCCTTCCTGGTCTTTGGAATTTGGCGCGCGATGCCCGCTACTGGCACAGCGCCGTCGTGACGAACGTATCCATACGGCAATCGTCGGGCTTGCGCTGCCGTCCGGGGATCAGGACTTTCGCCGAACAGGCCTCGGCGGAATCGGTGCCCAGACTTTTGCCTTCCTTGTAGCCCTTGCTCTGGCAGAGCTTGTCGGCGCCGAACTTGCAATCCGGCGTGCCCGCTGTCACCGGGCAGGCCACACGCCCCTTGACCATCGCGCCCGGCCTGAGCCGCGACAGCGCGTCGCCCGCATCCTTCATGGTGTCCTTGGCGCGGGAGTTGAGATCGTCGATCGCCTCGCCGGGACTCTTCATCGGCGGAATGATCTTGTTGAACAGCTTGCCCATCTCGTTGATCAGGCCGGGATTCTCCGGCGAGGGCTGCGGCTCAGGCGCGGTTTGCGGCGGCGCGCCCTGCTCCTGCAGCCCCAGCGACGGCGGCGGAGCCGGTGCCTGCGGTGAGGCTACCTCAATCGCAATCATCAGCATCGACAGCGCAATGCCAGTCGTCGCAACGGTCTCCCGGAATGGCAGCGCGATCCTCATGGCTCGAAGCGTAGCCGAACGGGATCGACCCGCAAAGCGACCTCAAATCAGCTTAAAGGCGATGATGAAGCCTGCCACCAGCACCGCAGCCAGTATCGCGACGGCAAGCCCAAGATGTTTTTCGACCCTCACCCTGATCCAGTCGCCGTAGCGGTTCATCAACAGCGCCGCAAAAAAGAAGCGAGCACCGCGGGTTATGATCGAGAGCAGGATGAACAGCCAGATGTTGTAGCCGGCAAAGCCGGAGGTGATGGTGACAAGCTTGTAAGGGATCGGCGTCACCCCCTTCACCAGGATGACCATCGCGCCCCATTTGGCATAGGAGGCACGGAACGCCTCGACCTAGTCGCCAAGATGATACAGCGAGATCAGCCAGTGCCCGACGAAGTCATAGAGCAGCGCGCCGATGGCGTAGCCCAGGATGCCGCCGACCACGGAGGCAATGGTGCAGACGCCGGCAAAGAGCCAGGCGCGCTTCGGCTGCGCCAACGACATCGGAATCAGCATGATGTCGGGAGGTACCGGAAAGAATGAGCTTTCAGCAAAGGCTACGGCTGCCAAGACCCAGAGCGCGTAGGGTTTGTCGGCGGCGCCGACGCACCAGTCATAAATCCGTTTCAGCATGGCCGCGATGAACCATCATGGACCGGATTTGTCCATGCCCCGAGCGATGAGAAATGGGGAGACTTTTCAGTGCCGCTTGCGCAGCCGGCGGCTGTCGAGCGCGACAATTGGCCGCCGGGCGGCCCGCGGCGCGACGGTCTTTGCGATCTTCAGCGCCGTCTTCGGCATCTTCTCCGCGATCCCGAGCAGGTGCTCGCGCCGCTCCATCTCGGCCCAGACGTCGGCCGGGCGCACGCCGGCGGAGGCCCAGAGCACGGTGAGATTATAGAGAAGGTCGGCGCTCTCGCGGATGACGGCATCGGAGTTGCCATGGACGGCGTCGATCACCACCTCGATCGCTTCTTCGGCAAGCTTCTTGGCCATCTTGGCCGGGCCGCGCTGAAACAGGCGCGCGGTGCGTGAATCGGCCGGATCGAGGTCCTTGGCCGCGAGCACCGCGAGATAAAGCCGTTCGAGCGAATCACTCATACACAACACACTAGTTCAAAGCACTTCGCAGCGTGTTAACGCCGCCTTACAAATGAATCATACCCGCCGGCCGCAAATATGGCGACCGGCGGTCTCAATCAGGGTTAAGCGCTGCTACCAACTCGCGAGCGGGTGCCCGTTCTGATCGGCAGGCACTCCCGACCTATAACCGTAGCCGCCGCCGTAACCGCCGCCATAGTAATAGCCTGGTCCCGGCGCGACATAGACCGGGCCCGGGGCGCCGTAATAGCCGTAGCCATCGTCATAATAGGCATTGGCGTTGGCAGCAGTGGCAGCCGCAATTCCCAGGCCGACAACGCCGGCGACGGCGGCGGCCCCTGGATTGAAGCCGCGGCGACGCGCGCTGATGTCGGTCATTCCACCGGTGGTAGCAGTGAGGCCCTTGCCGGCCGATGCGGCCAATGCAAGGGAGGGGGCAACCGCCGTCAGCGCAAGCGCTGTCACAACACCAAGTGCGGTCGCGCGGGCGGACGGAAACGCAACTTTCCGGGCAATCATTCGAGTATCCTCCTGACAAGCGGCCCCAAGGCCGGTTGCTGGTTAATCCCCACCATCCATGTCGGGTTCCCGGTCCGGGAATACAAGCTTGGAGCCGCGGTTAATCCTCACATGAACCGGTCATGGACCGTTCATTTTGGATGGGCCAGAGTACCGTTGCCGGCGCAGCCCGTTGTCATGTGATTGACATGCGAGATGCGGCGGCCGGTTCGTCCGATGTCCTCCGGCGTCGTCACATGCGTAACAACAAGACCAGCGCGCTTCGCAGCATGAGAGCCCTACTGATCGGGCTTGCCGGAGTGCTGTGTCTTGCGGCCGGCGAGGCGCCCGCCGAGGACGCAAAGCCGCCGCTTGCCATCCAGCTCACCTTCGACCGGCCGATGGAAACGAGCATGGCGCCCTTTGTGGTCGCCGCGAGCCGCGGCCTGTTCGCCAAGGAAGGGCTCAACGTCACCACCAATTCCGCCAACGGCTCGATCGAGGCGATCGCGAAAGTGGCCGCGGGCGAGAGCGAGATGGCGCTGGTCGACATCAACGAACTGATCCGCTGGCGCGACAAGGCAGGCGCACCGCCGATCAAGGCGGTGTTCGTGCTGTTCAACCAGTCACCCTACGCCTTCGTGGCGCGCAAGAGCCGCGGCATTCGCTCGCTCGCCGACCTCTCAGGCAAGACCGTCGGCGTCGGCGACAGCGACTTCTCATTCAAGCTGTGGCCGGCGCTCGCCAGGCAGAACGGCATCAAGGCGGACAGCCTGAAAATCTACAAGATGAGCGCAGCGGTGCGCGAACCGATCCTGTCGGCGGGCCAGGTCGACGCGGTGGCGGGCTTCTCCTATCTGGCGGGCGTCAACCTGCGCGACCGCGGCGTGCCGGCGAGCGACCTCACAGTGCTGCGCTACAACGACTATGGCTGCGAGGCCTATGGCTTTGCCGTGATCGTCAATCCGGCCTTTGCGGCGTCGAAGCCCGAAGCGGTCAAGGCCTTCGTGCGCGCGGTGATATCAGGCACGCATGCCGCGATCCGCGATCCCGTGCGCGCCGCCGACGACGTGGTCAGCCGGATGGACGGCGGCTCGCGCGAGCTCGAGCTGGCGCGGTGGCATACGGTCATCACCGACAACATCCTGACCGGCGAAGTCCGGCACAACGGCCTCGGCGGCGTCGATCCCGCGAGACTCGAGCGTTCGATCGGCCAGATCGCCGAAGACTTCAAGTTTCAGAAGCGCCCGTCGGCCGCCGATATCTTCGACGACAGTTTCCTGCCCCCGGTCGCGCGGCCGGCTGATCAATTGAGCTATCATCGGGGCGCAATCCCCGACTAGAATGCACCGATCGTCCGATCCGGGCGGCCCTGAGCTTGTCGCGTATGTCCCTGCTCCGCCTCTACACCCGCGTCCTCGAACTGCTCGGCAAGGAAGCGAGGCTCGGCTGGATTCTCGCCTTCGCCAATCTGCTGCTGGCGGCGGCGCAGTTCGCCGAGCCCGTGCTGTTCGGCCGCATCGTCGACGTGCTCTCGGGCAAGACCGGCAGCTCGGCCTGGCCGTTGCTCGCCGCCTGGGCCGGGTTCGGCCTGTTCACCATCAGCGTAGGCGCGGTTGTCGCGCTGCACGCCGACCGCCTCGCGCATCGCCAGCGCCAGGCGGTGCTCGCGAGCTATTTCGAGCACATCATGCAATTGCCGATGACGTTCCACACCGGCACGCATTCCGGCAAGCTGATGAAGGTGATGCTCAACGGCACCGACGCGCTGTGGCGGCTCTGGCTCGGCTTCTTCCGCGAGCATTTCGCCGCGATCATGTCCGTGGTCGTGCTGCTGCCGCTGTCGATCACCATCAACTGGCGGCTGGCGATCCTGCTGTTCGTGCTCTGCGTGGTGTTCACGGCGCTCACCACGTTCGTGGTGCGCAAGACCTACGGCATGCAGAGCGAGGTCGAGGAGCATTACAGCAGCCTCTCTGCCCGCGCTTCCGACGCGCTCGGCAATGTCGCGCTGGTGCAAAGCTTCGTGCGCGTCGGCGACGAGGTGCAGGGCCTGCGCCTGGTCGCCGACAAGCTGCTCGCGGTGCAGATGCCCGTGCTCTCATGGTGGGCGCTGGTGACCGTGATTACCCGCGCCTCCACCACCATCACGGTGCTTCTGATCTTCAC
Source organism: uncultured Alphaproteobacteria bacterium (assembly GCA_963732085.1). Lineage (GTDB taxonomy): Bacteria > Pseudomonadota > Alphaproteobacteria > Rhizobiales > Xanthobacteraceae > Bradyrhizobium. The sequence continues at coordinate 95,559 of CAVSYJ010000013.1, forward strand.
CGTCGGTATCGCACTGCATGAGCAGGGCCTGATCACCGTCGGCGAGATCGTGATGTTCGTCTCCTTCGCCACCATGCTGATCCAGAAGCTCGAGCAGGTGGTGTCCTTCATCAACAGCGTGTTCATGGAGGCGCCGCGGCTGAAGGAGTTCTTCGACGTGCTCGACGCGGTGCCCGCGGTGCGCGACCGTCCCGACGCGATCGAGATCGGCCGGCTGTCGGGCCTCGTCGAATTCCACGACGTCTCGTTCTCCTATGACGGCAAGCGGCCCGCGGTCGAGGACCTCTCCTTCACCGCGCTGCCCGGCCAGACCGTCGCGCTGGTGGGACCGACCGGCGCCGGCAAATCGACCGCGATCGCGCTGCTGCACCGCGCCTTCGATCCGCAATCCGGCTTCATCAGGATCGACGGCATGGACGTGCGCGGGCTGAAGCTCGCGGCGCTCCGCCGCAACATCGGCGTGGTGTTCCAGGAGGCGCTGCTGTTCGACCGCTCGATCGCGGACAATCTTCGGGTCGGCAAGCCCGACGCCACGCCGGAGGAGATGAAGATCGCAGCCAGCCGCGCGCAGGCGCTGGAATTCATCGAGAGATCCGAGCGCGGCTTCGACACCAATGCCGGCGAGCGCGGGCGCATGCTGTCCGGCGGCGAACGCCAACGGCTGTCGATCGCGCGCGCACTGCTGAAAGATCCGCCGATCCTGATTCTCGATGAGGCGACCAGCGCGCTCGATGCCGTCACCGAGGCCAAGGTCAATGCCGCACTCGACGAAGTGATGAAGGGCCGCACCACCTTCGTGATCGCGCACCGCCTCTCCACCATCCGCAATGCCACGCGTATTCTCGTGTTTGATCATGGGCGCGTGATCGAGAGCGGAACTTTCGATGAACTGGTGGCCAAAGGCGGCCGTTTCGCGGAACTCGCGAAAGCCCAGTTCATGGTGCAGGAAAATGCGCGCGCCGGCATGCAACAAGCGGGCACCAGCCAAGCCGCTGTCAAGGCATAATTTTCGCCGCATTCGCAGCTGTATTAGACACGCAAAAGCACTGTTCTGACGGGCCGCTACGGTATAGGTTTGCACCGCCGTAACCGACGGCGCGCCGGACACGCTTGAAACCCGAACGTTGCAACTCAACCCTCCTGCAAAGGCGGGTCTCAAAGGACCGGAATCGGACAGTGCATTTTCTTCGCCCGTTGCTTCGCCATTCGTTGAGCCCGCTCGTCGTCGCGGCGGCATTTGCGGTTTTACTGCCGCGCGCTTCTCATGCGGAAGCGCGACTGGTGATCGAAGCCGACAGCGGCAAGGTCATCGAGGCAGAGAATGCAACCGTGCCGTGGTATCCGGCCTCGGTCACGAAACTGATGACAGCCTATGTCACGTTGAGCGCGATCAAGTCGGGCAAGATCACCCTCGACACGCTGCTCACGGTCTCTCCGACCGCGGCCTCGCAGTCGCCGGCGAAGATGGGCTTCCGGCCCGGCACGCAGGTGACCGTCGACAACGCGCTGAAGATGATGCTGGTGAGGTCGGCGAACGACATGGCCGTGGTGCTCGCCGAAGGCGTCGGCGGCTCGATCGACGGCTTCTCCGTCATGATGAACGATACCGCGCAGAAGCTCGGCATGACGCAGACCCATTATGTCAATCCGAACGGCTTGCCGGCCGACGAGCAGATCACCTCGGCGCGCGATCTTGCGATCCTCGCGCGCAGCATCATCAAGGACCTGCCCGAATACGAGTATTTCGTGCACATCCCCGCGATCCGGTTCGGGCGCAGGATCACCCAGAATTTCAACCGCCTGATCGGACGCTATCCAGGCGCCGACGGTTTCAAGACCGGCTTCATCTGCGCATCCGGCTACAATCTCGTGGCATCCGCCACGCGGGACGGAAAGCGGCTGATCGCCGTCGTGCTCGGCGCCTCCTCGGGGACCATGCGCGCGGTGCGCGCCGCGCAACTGCTCGATCGCGGCTTTGCCTCCAGCAACGGTCTCGGCTGGCTCAGGCCCTCGCTCGGCACCGTCAACAGCCTTCCGCCGATCGACGCCTCGCCGCCGAACCTGCGCGATGAGGTGTGCGGCGGCAAGCATCATCGGCCCGCGAGCGACGAGGACGATGCGCCGCTCGTGGCCTCTGCGGCCGGCTCGTCGGCATCGACCAGCAGCGAGCCCGGCGCCAACGGCACGGTGTTTCTCGCCGCGGGCCTGAAGCCGCCGATGCCAAAACCATCGGAATGGCTCGCCGCCAGTCCGGCGCCCGCGGAGCCGATCGTGGTCTACACCGGTCCGACCCGCAGCGGCGCGGCGCTGGTCGCGGCGGTCGCGGCCGATTCCGATAGTCAGGCCACCGGCCGGCGCGGCAAACGCGCGCGCGTCGCCGCCAGAAAGCCCGATGCCGGCGCGGCGTCCGACGCGAAGCCTGCCGACGCAAAGCCGGCCGTCAGGCATGCCAATGCCAAGCCCGCCGCGACGGCCACTGCTGCCGCGCCGGCGACAGCGAAGCCGGCCGCGCCCAAGTCCGCCGCCAAACCCAAGCCGAAGGTACCTCCGGCGACATGAGGCCGGCGGGCTAACCATCATCCGGTTGCCGCACCGGAGCCTTGCCGCTTGCGGCCAAACGTCCTCGATTCCGGCCCGCTGCGGGTCGCCCCGCCCGCTTGCCATGAGCGGCGGCATGGACCAATGTTGACCCAAATAGTCCGTCCCACGGAAGAAGACGGACAGGTCAAGCTTTGGAGGGGAAGACCATGGAGCGAGTCTGGCTCAAGCAATATCCGCCCGGCGTACCGGCCGATATCGACACCACTCAATATGCCTCGCTGGTCGAGCTGCTCGAGGAGAGCTTCGCGAAGTTCGCCGACCGCAAGGCTTTCATCTGCATGGACAAGGCGCTGCTTTATCGCGACCTCGACGAGACGTCGAAGGCGTTGGCCGCTTACCTGCAGAGCAAGGGCCTGCAGAGAGGCGCGCGGGTCGCGCTGATGATGCCGAACGTGTTGCAATATCCGGTGGCGACCGCCGCCGTGCTGCGCGGCGGCTATACGGTCGTCAATGTCAACCCGCTCTACACCCCGCGCGAGCTCGAGCATCAGCTGAAAGACTCCGGCGCGGAAGCGATCGTGGTGCTGGAGAATTTCGCCCACACCGTGCAGCAGGTGATCTCGCGCACCGCGGTCAAGCACGTCATCGTCGGCAGCATGGGCGAGATGCTGGGTTTGAAGGGCGTGGTCGTCAATCTGGTCCTGCGCAAGGTGAAGAAGATGATCCCGGCCTATTCGCTGCCGGGCTCGGTCACCTTCAACCAGGCGCTCGCCGCGGGCCGCGCCACGAAATTCAACAAGCCGAAGCTCGGGGCCGACGACGTCGCCTTCCTGCAATATACCGGCGGCACCACCGGCGTCTCCAAGGGCGCGACGCTGCTCCACCGCAACATCCTCGCCAACGTCTTGCAGAACGACGCCTGGCTGCAGCCGGCGCTCAAGAAGCCGCCGATCGTCGACAACATGATCATCGTCTGTGCGCTGCCGCTCTATCACGTCTTCGCACTGACCGCATGTTACCTGCTGGGACTGCGCGCCGGCGGCACCAATCTTTTGATCCCCAACCCGCGCGACATGGCCGGCTTCGTCAAGGAGCTGTCGAAATACCAGGTCAGCTTCTTCCCGGCCGTCAACACGCTCTATAACGGCCTGTTGAACACGCCGGGCTTCGACAAGCTCGATTTCTCGAAGCTGAAAATCTCCAACGGCGGCGGCATGGCGACGCAGAAGCCGGTCGCGGAGAAGTGGCTGAAGGTCACCGGCTGCACCCTGACGGAAGGCTATGGGCTGTCCGAGACCTCGCCGGCGCTCACCTGCAACCGGGCCGACATCGAGGAGTTCTCGGGTACGATCGGTCTGCCCGTGCCCTCCACTTATCTTTCGATCCGCGACGACGACGGCAACGAATTGCCGATCGGCGAGGCCGGCGAAATCTGCGCCAAGGGTCCGCAGGTGATGGCGGGCTACTGGAACAGGCCGGACGAAACCGCCAAGGTGATGACGCCGGACGGCTATTTCCGCACCGGCGATATCGGCGTGATGGATGCGAACGGCTACACCAAGATCGTCGACCGCAAGAAGGACATGATCCTGGTCTCCGGCTTCAACGTCTATCCGAACGAGATCGAGGAAGTGATCGCAGGTCATCCCGGCGTGCTCGAATGCGCCGTGATCGGGGTTACCGACGACAAGTCGGGCGAGGCGGTGAAGGCCTTCGTGGTCAAGAAGGACCCGAACGTCACCGCGGAGGACATCATCAAGTATTGCCGCGAGAACCTCACCGGCTACAAGGTGCCCAAGCTGATCGAGTTCAGGACCGACCTGCCGAAGACCAATGTCGGCAAGATCCTGCGCCGCGAGCTCCGCGACGAGAAGAAGGCCGCCGCGGCCTGATCTCTTTCCTCGTGGAGCGAGGCTGCCGATGACACAACGGTGAAGGCCGTTGCCGTTTTCGCCGGCCCGAATATTGTACCGGCCGCTTTCCCGGTCTAAGACCAACCCGCCATTCCCAAGGAGTATTGAGCGATGACGATCAAAGTTGGCGACAAGCTGCCCGAAGCCAAGTTTCGCGTGATGACCGCAGAAGGCCCGCAGGTCAAATCCACCGACGACGTCTTCAAGGGCAAGAAGGTCGCGCTGTTCGCGGTGCCCGGCGCCTACACCGGCACCTGCCACAAGATGCACCTGCCGAGCATCTTCCTCAACGCCTACGCGATCAAGAACAAGGGCGTCGACACCATCGCCATCGTCTCGGTCAACGACGCCTTCGTCATGAACGCCTGGAAGCGCGACACCGACCAGCGCGACGAGGCGGTGTTCCTCGCCGACGGCAATGCCGAGTTCGCGAAAGCGATCGGCATGGAGCTCGATGCCTCCGGCAACGGGCTCGGCATCCGCTCCAAGCGCTACTCGATGCTGGTCGAGGACGGCACGGTGAAGAAGCTCAACCTCGAGCCCGCGCCGGGCAAGGTCGAGGTCTCCGGCGGCGACACGCTGCTCGGGCAGCTGTGAGCTGATCGTCATTGCGAGCGAAGCGAAGCAATCCATGGCTCCGCGTGCGGGGAGATGGATTGCTTCGTCGCTTCGCTCCTCGCAATGACGAATCCTCAACTCTTCAATCGCGCCATCGCGACGCCGTCGCGCGCGAGCTGGTCGGCGCGCTCGTTCTCGTCATGGCCGGCATGGCCCTTGACCCAGTGCCAGCGCACCTGATGCGGCTTCAACGCGTCGTCCAATCGTTGCCACAACTCGGCGTTCTTCACCGGCTTCTTGTCGGCGGTGCGCCAGCCGTTCTTCTTCCAGCCGTGAATCCAACCCGTGATGCCCTGCCGCACATACTGGCTGTCGGTGTAGAGGTCGACCGAGCACGGCTTCTTCAGCGCTTCCAGCGCCGAGATCGCGGCCATCAGCTCCATGCGGTTGTTGGTCGAGTGCGCCTCGCCGCCCTTTAATTCCTTCTCGACCTCGCCGAATTTGAGGATCGCGCCCCAGCCACCCGGACCCGGATTGCCCGAGCACGCGCCGTCGGTGTGAATGATCACCAGCGGCTAGCGCGCTCACGCGACCATCCCTGTGGCGAGGCCATAGTCGCGCACGCTACCGACGCCCTGATGGAAGCGCAGCTTGCGGACATATTCCAGCGGGTCCTTTGGCTTCACCAGCGCGCCCGGCGGCACGTTGAGGAAATCGACCAGCCGCGTCAGCAAAAAGCGCAAACTCGCACCGCGCGACAGCAGCGGCAGCGCGTCCTGTTCGGCGTCCGACAATTTGCGCTCGCGGCCGTAAGCGTTGAGCAGCGCGCGCGCCTTGGTGACGTTGAAGGCGCCGTCGATCTCGAAACACCAGGCGTTGAGACAGATCGCGACGTCATAGGCGAGGATGTCGTTGCAGGAGAACGGGAAGTCGATCAGCCCCGACAGCCGCTCGCCGAGGAAGAACACGTTGTCCGGAAACAGGTCGGCATGGATGACGCCGACCGGAAGATCGCCCGGCCAGCGCGCCTCCAGATGATCGAGCTCGCGGGCGATGAAATCGCGCAGGCCCGCCTGCACGCTGTCGGCGCGCGCGGCGGCCTGATCGAACAGCGGCCGCCAGCCGCCAACCGACAGCGGGTTCTTGCGGACAAGCGGGAAGTCGCGCCCCGCCAGATGCATCTTCGCCAGCGCCTGTCCGACGCCGGCGCAATGCGTCGCATTCGGCCGCCGCGGCCACACGCCTTCGAGAAAGTTGATGATCGCGGCCGGCCGCCCGGCGAGCGTCGCATAAACCTCGCCTTTGCGATTGCTCGCCGGTTGCGGACAGCTGACGCCGCGCTCGGCCAGATGCGCCATCAGCGAGAGAAAGTAAGGGAGATCATTGGCGGCGACGCGCTTCTCGTAGAGCGTGAGGATGTAGGCGCCCTTGCTGGTATGCACCAGGAAGTTCGAATTCTCGACGCCCTCCGCGATGCCCTTGTAGGAGAGCAGTTCGCCGATGTCGTATTCACTGAGGAAGTCCGCAAGCTCTTCGGCGGCGACGTCGGTGTAGACCGCCATGTTATATTTCTTACGCCGCGTCGGGCCGCACCGAACGCGGCAGCGGGAAGAACTCGTTCTCTTCCGCGGCCGAGACCGTCTCCACATGCAGATGGAAGCGCTCGGCGAACGCGCCCATGATCTCCTCGACGATCACTTCCGGGGCCGAGGCGCCCGCGGTGATGCCGAGGCTCTTGATGCCTTCGAAGCGCTGCCAGTCGATATCGGCGGCGCGCTGCGCCAGCACCGAAATCGGACAGCCCTCGCGCTCGGCGACTTCGCGCAGCCGCTGCGAGTTCGACGAGTTCGGTGCGCCGACCACGATCAGCGCGTCGACCACCGGCGCAACCTTCTTCACCGCGAGCTGGCGGTTGGTGGTGGCGTAGCAGATGTCTTCCTTGTGCGGCCCGTTGATGTTCGGGAAGCGCTGTTTCAGGATCGCGACGATATGCGCGGTGTCGTCGATCGACAGCGTGGTCTGCGTCACGAAGGCGAGATTGTCCGGGTTCTTCGGCGCGATGGTGCGCGCGTCCTCGTCGGTCTCGATCAGGGTCACCGCGCCCGGCGGCAACTGCCCGAGCGTGCCGACCACTTCGGGATGATGCGAATGCCCGATCAGGAAAATCTCGCGGCCGCGCTTGAAATGGATCGCCGCCTCGCGATGCACCTTGGTCACCAGCGGGCAGGTCGCATCCAGCGAGAAGAAATTGCGCACCTTGGCCTCGGCCGGAACCGCTTTCGGCACGCCATGGGCGGAGAACACGACAGGCGCATTGGTGTTGTCGGGGATCTCCGCGAGTTCCTCGACGAAGATCGCGCCCTTCTTCTTCAGGCTGTCGACCACATATTTGTTATGGACGATCTCGTGGCGGACATAGACCGGGGCGCCATAAATGGTGAGCGCCCGCTCAACGGTGTCGATGGCGCGGACCACGCCGGCGCAAAAACCCCTTGGCGAACAAAGCACGATTCTCAGGTCTGGTTTGGCGGCCATAAGAGCAATCTCGGGGGCGAATCGGCCCTCGCCGGCGGCGGGGAAAGGTCCAATTCCAGCTAGGACTTGGGACCGGTTTCGGCCCATGTCAAGGCACTTTAGTAAACCATTGCACGGAAGGCCCCAAAGGGCCTATAACGGCGCGAATTCCCGCCATTGATGACCATCGGCTTCGCTTGGAAGGGCGGGCGAAGCGCAAAGGAGATTTGCCATGACCAACGCGCCGCTGATGCCCAAGGCGACTGCCGTTTGGCTGCTGGACAACACCGCGCTGACCTTCGACCAGGTCGCGGATTTCACCAAGATGCATCCCCTCGAAATCCGCGCCATCGCCGACGGCGACGCCGCCCAGGGCATCAAGGGCTCGGACCCGATCGCCAGCGGCCAGTTGACCCGCGAGGAGATCGAGAAGGGCGAGAAAGACCCGGAGCACCGTCTCAAGCTCGAAGAGAGCAAGGTGATCCTGCCGCCCGCCGCCAAGAAGAAGGGCCCGCGCTACACGCCGGTGTCGCGCCGCCATGAGCGGCCGAGCGCGATCCTGTGGCTGGTGCGCAATCATCCCGAATTGAAGGACGCGCAGATCATGCGCCTGGTCGGCACCACCAAGACCACGATCGCGAGCGTGCGCGACCGCACCCACTGGAACGCCTCGACCCTGACGCCGATGGACCCGGTGACGCTCGGCCTGTGCTCGCAGATCGAGCTCGATTTCGAGGTGCAGCGCGCGGCCAAGGAGAAGCCGATCGATACGCAATATGGCGGCGCCACCTTGCTGCCGGCCTCCGAGACCACCCGCAAGGAGGTGGAGCTGGAGACCGCAGGAGAAGAAGAGCAGCGACGATCTCAATGTCGATGCCGTGTTCGCCAAGCTGAAGACCATCGGCGGCAAGAAGCCGGACGAGGAGTAGGCGCTTCCAAACGCACTCCGACACAGCCAAACATTCCATCGTCATTGCGAGGAGCGAAGCGACGAAGCAATCCATGCTTCAGCGCACGCGGGGCGATGGATTGCTTCGCTTCGCTCGCAATGACGAATCCACATGACTCCGCATCCCCGCGGCGCGCTTTCGCGTCCGAGCTTTGCCTAAGCGAGCGCTGAGATGCCGCACTCGCGCCACCGCCTACCCCAGCTCGATCTCGTAGGACAGGCTCACGCCGCCGATGGTCAGCAATATTTTCGCCGCAGCTTCTCCCGGCCATCGAGGCGGCCGGCCGCCCGCGCACCGCCATTTCGATCTCGCGCTGCGAGGTGATGCGACGTCTACGCCGCAAGGCACCCCTCACCCGGCTCGCATCTGACGATGCTCGCCACCCTAAGAGCGAGCTTCGCTCGTCTCGGCTCCCGCAAGGGGAGAGGGTACAGTGGAGTTTGCCGCGCGACGTGCCGCCACGCTTATTTCGGATTGTTCGGCAGACCTTACTTCGCCCGCTCGGCGTTGGCGGTGGCGGTGCCGGTGGCCATGTATTTCGCATAGAAATGGGCAACCCGCTCGCGCCACATTCCGACGAACGCCTCCGACGTCAGCTTCTCCACCGACTTCCACGCGTCCTTGACGGACGGAAGGGTGTTGCCCCAGATCGCGCGCCTGCACCACTTCTCGCCCTTCTCCCGGCCTTCGCTGGTGGCGCACATGGATTTCCAGGCGATGCGATCGGGTTGGCTGATGTGCTCGGCGGCGCCTTCCCAGCCCTGCTGATGGATCAGGTAGAGATCGTTCAAGTCCGGCTTCCTGCCCGTCACCCACTGGAACAGGATGCCTTCGGTGATGATCTTGTAGGCTGCCGCAACGGCATTATCGCGGGGATTGAGAATGTCTCCGGAGCCGAATTTGCCGAACTCGTATTTGCTCAACTGGAACAGCCCGATATACGACCCGGTGCGTTGCTTGGGATCGAAACCGGACTCGACCTTGGCCACCGCCTTCATGAAAGTGAAGTCGAGACCGAACGCGTCGGACGCGCGCTTGATCTCCTCGACCGGCGTTCCGACCGGGATGTCCTTGAACGAACGCAAGACGACAGCCGCCGGCTTCTCGGCAGGCGGCAGTTCGGACCAGACATAACAAATGAGATAGCGGAAATCCTGCGGCTCCGTGCTGGAGGCACCGCCGGATGCATCGCAATTTGTCGGCGCCAGTTGCGCGGCATCACGGTGACCCATGTCCACCGGCTTTGTCTCGACAGGGCCGTCACCGCTTTCTGCCTTGGCCATGACGGATGGTCCGGAAACCGCTGGCGGTACCGAGCCAGGCTCTGCTGTTGTTTTGGGTTCGGCAGGTGGCTCCGGCCCCACGGCGGCGAGCGCAGGCGCAGCGGCCTTCCCGGCGCCGGCATCGGGCGGGGCATCCGGGTGCGAAGGCTCCGCCAACGATGCGCGATCATCCGGGAAGCCGGGCATCGGGAAGCGGCCGGGGACCGCGGGCGCGAAGCTCACAGCGACGTCCGGCGTTGCGACCGGCATCACGTCAGGCACGGTCGCGCGTGGCGTGCTTCCACCAACCAGGTAGATCACGCCAGAGAATGCTATGGCTCCTGCGATGCAGGTCGCGAGGAAGGCTTTCATGCTACCGGCTCCGCGGCGCGAATCCCTGACAACGCTATACGCATGTTCCCCATCGTCCAAGGCAAGCCTAAGAAAAACGCTCTGCGCCACAAGCACATTTCGGTCTGTCCCATTTCGGGAGAGGGTTTCCCCGCAACTAACCCAGCTCGATCTCGTCAGAGATCTCGTGGGAAAGGCCGACGCCGCCGACGGTGAGCACGATTTTCGCCGGCAGCTTCTCGTGGCCTTTGAGGCGCCCGGCCGCCACCGCGTCGCGCACCGCCTTCTCGATCTCGCGCTGCGAGGTGATGCCGACCTTCTTCAGAAACCGGCGCAGACTGCCGTTGAATACGTCCTCGTTCATTGCGGCCTCCATTGTTTGCGCACCGCTACACACCGCGCATCGCGTGCGGGGCAGGCTTTTTCCGGATCATGCGTCATCTCGGATTATTCAGCATGTATTCGCCGAGGTCATGCTGTTTCTTGTCGGCGCGCACGACCGCCGCGTTGCGCTGGGCGTCGCGATCCCGGCGGCAATAGACGTAGTCGGGCGAGCCCGGCGCGTTCTTGCCGCCGGCGCGGCAATACATGTCGTCGTCCTCGGTCTTGATATTCGACATCGGCAGCGGCTCGCCGCGCTCGAGGCAGCCCGCGAGCAGCGGTGCTGCGAGCAGCAGGGCGATCGGGATATTGAAGAAACGTCTTCGCAAATTCTGTCTCCGTACCCTCTCCCCTTGTGGGAGAGGGTGGTTTCGAGCGAAGCGAGAAACCGGGTGAGGGGTCACTTTCTTCGGGACAGTTCCAACTGTCAATTCTGCGGCTTGACCGGGCAATCCATCCAAAAGATGGCAGGAAACCCTTAAAACCTCACACCCTGCCCTTCAGCGCCTCCGTGATCTCGTCCAGCACCTTGGGGTCCTCGATGGTCGCCGGCATCGTCCACGGCTCGCCGTCCGCGATCTTCTTGATGGTGCCGCGCAGGATTTTTCCAGAGCGCGTCTTCGGCAGCCGCGCCACTGTGATCGCGAGCTTGAAAGCCGCCACCGGCCCGAGCCGCTCGCGCACCAGCGCGACAACCTCTTTTTCGATATCCGCCGGGTCGCGCGCGACACCCGCCTTCAGCACCAGGAAGCCGCAGGGCACCTCGCCCTTGACGCTGTCTGCGATGCCGAGCACCGCGCATTCGGCGACGTCGGAATGCGAGGCGAGAATCTCCTCCATGCCGCCGGTCGAGAGCCGGTGGCCCGCGACATTGATGATGTCGTCGGTGCGGCCCATCACGAAGATGTAGCCGTCCGCATCCTTGTAGCCGGCGTCGGAGGTTTTGTAGTAGCCGGGAAATTCGTGCAAATAAGCCTCGCGGAAACGCTCGTCCTGCTGCCACAGCGTCGGCAGACACGCCGGCGGCATCGGCAGCTTGATCACGATCGAACCCATGGTGCCCGCCGCGACCGGCTTCGCCGCCTCATCGACCACGTCGACCTGATAGCCGGGCATCGCGACCGTCGGCGAGCCGTGCTTGACCGGCAGCATGCCGAGCCCGATCGGATTGCCGGCGATGCACCAGCCGGTCTCGGTCTGCCACCAGTGATCGATCACCGGCACCTTCAACTGCGCCTCCGCCCATTCCACCGTCGGCGGATCGGCGCGCTCGCCGGCGAGGAACAGCGTGCGGAATTTCGACAGGTCGTATTTGCGGATCAGCTTGCCGTCAGGGTCTTCCTTCTTGATGGCGCGGAACGCGGTCGGCGCGGTGAAGAAGGCAACCGCCTTGTGCTCAGAGATCACGCGCCAGAACGCGCCGGCATCCGGCGTGCCGACCGGCTTGCCCTCGTACATGATCGAGGTCGCACCGTGAAACAGCGGGCCGTAGACGATGTAGCTGTGGCCGACCACCCAACCGATGTCGGAGCCGCACCACCAGATCTCGCCGGGCTTGACGCCATAGAGATTGAACATCGACCATTTCACGGCGACGAGATGCCCGCCATTGTCGCGCACCACGCCCTTGGGGATGCCGGTCGTCCCCGAGGTGTAGAGGATGTAGAGCGGATCGGTCGCAAGCACCGGCACGCACGGCGCGCGCTTGCCCGCAGCAAGCGCCGCGCGGCGCAGGCTCCCCCAATCATGGTCGCGGCCGGCGACGAGATCGCAAGCCTGTTGCGGCCGCTGCAGGATGATGCAGGCGGCTGGCTTGGCGCTCGCGAGCCTGATCGCCTCGTCGAGCAGCGGCTTGTAGTGCACGATGCGGCCGGGCTCGAGCCCGCAGCTTGCCGAGAAAATCAGTTTTGGCCTGGCGTCGTCGATGCGGGTCGCCAATTCCTTCGCGGCGAAACCGCCGAACACCACGCTGTGAACCGCGCCGATGCGCGCGCAGGCGAGCATCGCGACGACAGCCTCCGCCACCATCGGCATATAGAGGATGACGCGGTCGCCCTTGCCGACGCCGAAATCGGCCATCACGGCGGCGAGCGTCTGCACTTCCTTGAGCAGCTCGGCATAGGTGAACTTGGTTGTCGTGTTGTTGTTGAGCGGGGAGTCGTGGATCAGCGCGACCTGATCGGCGCGTCCGCCCGCGACATGGCGGTCGAGCGCGTTGTAGCAGGTGTTGACGACGGCGCCGGTGAACCAGCGGCCGCAAGCGCCGGCTGCGGGATCGAAGATCTTCTTCGCGGGCTCGATCCAGTCGATCTCGCGCGCGGCCTCGGCCCAGAAACCCTCGGGGTCGGCGAGCGAGCGCGCGTGGACCTCGTGATACCGGCTCTTGTCGTGGATGTTCATGGCGTCCTCCCGGCGGCCCGGGACCGCGACTTTTGGACGCCATATTCACGCACCCGAAGGGCGATTTCAAGCGGGAACAGCTGCCCACTTGGGCTAACGGACAAGCCTAATACCGCTCGATCTCCAGCAAGCGCTGCAGCCGCTCGCTCATCACCTTCGGCAGGTCGTAACCGGGCTTGCCGAAATCGGCGTTGCGGCGGGCGAGGAAATCGTCCTGCTGTTGCTGCAGCGCGCGGCCGGCGCGCGGGCTGTCGGCAGTGGCGTCGTGCACCACCTTGCTGTTCACTGCATTGATCTGGCGATCGAGATTGGCGAGATCGGGACTGCCGCAGATCGCCTTCTCCACCGGACGTTTTGCTGTCGAACAATTAAAGGCCGGCTCGCCTGCGACCGCCATCAGCGCGCCGAGCCGCTCCAGCTCCTGTGCGAGCCGTTTGTAGTTGCCCTTCGCGGTCGGGTGATCCGGGTTGAGCTTGATCGCCGCGGCGAAATCCGCCAGCGCCTTCGGGCGGTCGCCCTTCTTCCACCACAGCTCGCCTCTGATGTTGTAGACGTCGGCCTGCGGCTCGAGCTGCAGCGCATCGCTGTCATCCGCGATCCGTGATCGAGCTGGTCCTTGCGCGCGAACACGGCGGCGCGCGCGACCAGCGCCTTGATGCGGTCGGACTTCGCGGTCTTCTCATTGTCGATCAGCGCGCCGCAATCGGCCGTGACTTTGTCATCGTCACTGGCGGCGATTGCCGCCATGCAGGCGGCGGCATCGACCGGCGGCAAGGTGCCGCTATCCGCGCCCGCGGCCAGGGCGCGGTACGGCAGTGCCACCATCAGCAGCACGACAAATCCCCAGCCACGGATGGCGGTAACAGGCGTCATGCGGGCTTTCGTCGCTGGCAATGACGGCGCTTTAGTGGCCCGAGCTCTAGTGACCAGATTTCAGGTGATGCCGCCGTCGACCACGAGTTCGATGCCGGTGACGTATTCGACTCGTCGGAAGCGAGAAACAGCGCGGCGTTGGCGACGTCCCAGCCATCACCCATGTGCCCCATCGGCACCTGCGCGTCGCGGGCGCGCCACATCGCCTGCACGTCGCCGCCGGCATAGCTCTGCGCGAGGCCGGCGGAATGCTCGACCATCGGCGTCTTCATCAGGCCGGGCAGGATCGCGTTCACGCGGACATGTTTGGATGCGAATTCGACTGCGGTCGAACGCGTCATCTGGTTCATCGCCGCCTTCGACGCATTGTAGCTGACATAGGAGATGCCGACATGACGGATCGAGGCGATCGAGGAGATGTTGATGATCGAGCCGCCGCCCTGTTTCACCATGATCGGGATGACATGCTTCATGGCGAGAAAGGCGCTCTTGAGATTGACCGCGAAGACGCGGTCCCATTCGGACTCGGCGACGTCGACCACGCTGCCGACCTCGGCAATGCCGACATTGTTGTCGAGCACGTCGATGCGACCGTAGGCCTTCATGCAGGCCGCGACCATCGCCTCGACCTCGGCGGCCTTGGAGACGTCGGCGGTGAATGCGGTGGCCGTCCCGCCCTCGCCGGCGATGATCTGGAGGGTCTCCTCGGCGGCTGCGCCATTGCGATCGACGCAGAACACCTGCGCGCCCTCGCGCGCGAAGGTGACTGCCGTGGCCTTGCCGTTGCCCCAGCCGGGGCCGATCGAGCCGGCGCCGACCACCATCGCAACCTTGCCCTTGA
>CAVSYJ010000014.1:0-169446 GCA_963732085.1 uncultured Alphaproteobacteria bacterium
ACGGATGGCTGGGGTGCCTCCTTTGTCGCCCGCGGGATCGCCTTTGACGACCGCTTCGCGGCGGCCGTGTGTGATGGCGGCATCTGGGATCTCCATGAGCGTGGCTTTCTGATGTGGCGCACGCCGGTCGAGGCGGGATTTGTCCGGGACGGATATAGTCGGGTGGCGCGAAGCATCAGATGCCCGGTCCTGATCACCACCGGTGAACGCGGCTGGCTGAAGGCCGAGCGGGTGTATGAACTCTACGATCGTCTGAAGGGTGACGGCCGCGATGTGACACTCAAGATGTTCACATCCGGCGAGACCGCGGCCCTTCAAGGTCATGTCGACAATCCGACACTCGCCAATGAGTATATTTTCGACTGGATCGCGGAGCGGCTTGGAATCGGGGGATAGGGTGGCCGCCGGTCGCGCGGGAATCAGGTGTCCGCGACCATCTTCAGGATCGCTTTTTCCAGCCGGTTCTGCAGGCTCTGGAGGGTTTCGGTCAGTTCGCTGATCTGCTTGTCCTTCAGGTCGGCGAAAATGAACTCGTTCAGGGCTTCACAGCTGGGAGTCGAGACTGGAGAGGTGCTTGTAGGTCTTGTCGGTCAAGTGACATCTTGACGATTCGGGCATCCTCGGCCGACGTCTTTCGGCGCAGGAAGCCCTTATTCTCGAGGAGTTTCGATTGCGTGGTGACGAAGGAAGAATCGACGTGCAGCTTCTTTGAGACCGCATTGACGGGCACGCCGTCATCCTGGTCGAGATCGACCAGCGCCATCAGAATCAGCCACTGCGGTCCGCTGATGCCGAGCGCCTTGGCCCAGAAATAGCGCAGCTCTTCCAGATGCACGTCGATCGAAGCGATCACCCAGGTAAATCGCCGGATAACGTCCTGATTCTTGGAAGCGGTGTTGCCCAAACCGATCCCCTCACGCGATACCCGCAGGTCCGCGTCCTCCCCCGTTGCATTTGTTCCCTGCAACCATCTTGGTCGGTTTCATTTCCAAAACAAGCAAAAAGACCATTGAGAAATCTGGGTAAATCGAACGATGGCGCCCCTCTTGCGGTTGATTTTGCGGGGATAAGGCCGTTGCAAAAAAGATACATGGTTCCCGTCAATCGGATTGCTTATTGAATAAACTATTTTGCTTACCAAAGTGGCGCATGCATATTCGTTCGCGACGGTGGGGGGTTCTCAATCGTCCCGTTCCAGGTGGTTCGCTTAAGTCCCTCGCGTTGATGCGGGTGTGTCCGAAGGCGCGAAGCGACTGAGCGGTTTTTTAAGGGAATAGGGTACGGACCCTTTGGGGAAAAAGACGGGTCCGGAGCCCTCCCAATGAGAGCAACTTGGAGGTTTAACATGAAGATGGTTAAGAGCCTTGTCCTCGGCTCCGCGGCGGGTCTCGTCGCGATGTCCGGGGCTCAGGCAGCTGATCTTCCCGTGAAGGCCAAAGCGGTCGAATACGTGAGGATCTGCTCCCTGTACGGTGCCGGATTCTTCTACATCCCGGGCACCGACACCTGCATCAAGCTGGGTGGCTACGTTCGTATCGACACCACGTTCAATGGTTCGGTCTACGACCAGCCGGCGTGGTCGGGCGATCTCGGTCAGTACAACCGGTATCGTGACTACTTCGCGGCCCGTTCCCGTATGGCGCTGACGGTTGATACCCGCACCGCCACGGAATACGGCGTCGTCCGCACCTTCGGTCAGGCTGACTTCCAGTTCACGACCGTCGGCAACAACACGACCAACCCGGCCGTGATCGGACCCGGTGCGGTGACCCCCGCCACCAGCCTGTTCAACAACCCTGGTGACGGCTACACCGCGGTTGAAATGGTGTTCATCCAGTTCGCTGGGTTCACCTTCGGTAAGTCGGCTTCGGCCTACGCCACGCCGTGGCATGGTTATCCGGGCAACAACTCGTCGTTCCTGCTCGGCGGTCATGACACCGTCACCGGCGTGAACAACATCCAGTACACCGCGAACTTCGGCAACGGCGTGTCCGGCACCATCGGTCTCGATGATCCGGTCGTCTTCAACCGCACCGCTGTGTACAACCTGTCGCAGGGCCTCGGCTTCGCCGGCACTTCCGGCAACGCCTACGGCGGCGACGTCGCTCCCGACATCGTCGGCAACATCCGCGTCGATCAGGCCTGGGGTCTGTTCCAGATTTCGGCCGCTGCGCATGAAGTCAACGGCTCCTACAACATCCTGAACCCGACCGGTACGGCCGCGGTTCCGGCTGGTGCGCTTGGTCCGCCCGCGGCTTCTCCGAACACGCTGTCGGAGATCTCCGGTCATCCCGAGAGCAAGTGGGGCGGCTCGGTGATGGGTGCCTTGCAGATCAAGAACATCCCGACCGGTGCCGGCGACGACATCAAGTTGGACGCGACCTACGCCAAGGGTGACACGAAGAACGTGATCGCCACCTCGGCTGCTTCGCCGAACTTCGCGATGTTCAGCGGCACGGGCCGTGCGGGTGCCTATCAGAGCATTGGCTTCGGTGCGACCACCGACGCTGTGTATCTGCCGGTGTTCGCTGGCGGTACGGGCGACCTGAAGCTGACCAACTCCTGGGGTGTCCGTGGTGCGTTCAACCACAACTGGGATCCCTACTGGTCGACCAGCTTGTTCGGCAGCGCGTCGTTCGTGCACTACAACGGCACGGTCGGCGATCTCACCACCGCGAAGGGCCAGTACTGCGCAGTCTACGTGACCGGCAAGGTCGTGTCGGCTGACTTCACCTGCAACCCCGACTTCGCTGTCTACCAGCTCGGCGTTGTCACCCGCTGGACCCCTGTCAAGAACCTGACGTTCTCGGCGGAAGTCATGTGGATGGGTCTCGACCAGAAGTACACCGGCGCGGTTGCGACGGCTGGCGGCCCGGGCGCTCCGAAGCCGGGCGGCGTCACCTTCTACGAGCTGAAGGACCAGGACACCGTTTCGCTCAACGTTCGCGTTCAGCGCAACTTCTGATCCTGATGATCTGACGAGTTGAGGAAAGCCCCGGACGAAAGTTCGGGGCTTTCCGATTGAGCAGCACGCGCGAGAACGTCCTCTGTCTTTCCCGGCATTCTGATTGTTGTCGTGGCGACACGCGTGGTGCAAATGTGCAAAGAGATAAAATACCTTATTTACTAAGCTAAAATAATCATATAATGTCTGGCTGCAGTCGGCGAACTGGTTCGGCGGCGGCGGTCTTGAGGAGACGACAAACCTCTTTTTGATAAACCTCCAAAAGCCACTGGCGATGCCCCGCCGGTGGCTTTTTACTTTCGGGCGCTCGACGCCCGGTCTGTCGATCTCGACCGGCGTCGTCGTCTCCGTAGGATTACGGAGATGGCCGGCCAAGCTTCGATGCCGACGTTTTTCGGACCCGGTTCTCGCCGTATTGCGCCGCAAGAACCACCTTTGTTCATCTTCCCTTCAGTCTGAAAAGCGCTTTTGCTAGTGGATGTGTGCCGGGTGTTCCGGTTGGGGCCAGCGGGGACCTCGGAATTCAAATGCTTGATCTTGCAATCGTCGGTGGCGGCCCGGGCGGGCTGATGAGCGCCTGGTACCTGAAAAGGAAACTCGGCGAGCTTGTGCCGCGTCACCATCTTCGAGGCGACCGACCGTCTCGGCGGCAAGATTCTCACGCGCACATTCGAATCGGCTCCGGCGATGTACGAGGCCGGGGTCGCCGAGATCTACGACTACTCGATGACGGGTCCCGATCCGCTGCGCGAGCTGATCCAGCATTTCGGCCTGCAGACGATCCCGATGGATGCCGAGCAGGTGCAGCTCGACGGCGAGCTGCTGAACGACGTGCCGGGCATGCGCCGCAAATACGGCGCGAAAACTGCCGAAGCCATCGAGGCGTTTCGCAGGACCTGCGCCAAAATGGTGACGCCGATCGAATATTACGAAGGCGTCGGCTCGCACGACAACGAGCATCCCTGGGCTTACAAGACCTGCGAGCAGGTGCTTGACGAAGAAGTCACCGACCCCATCGCCAAACGCTTCTTCAAGGTGATGGCGCGCTCGGACATCGCGACCGAAGCCCACAACACCAACGGGCTCAATGCGCTGAAGAACTTCGTGATGGATATCGACGGCTATATCGGCCTCTATTCCATCCAGAACGGCAACGAGCAGCTGATCGATTGCCTGCGCTCCGAAGTCGACGCCAGCATCCAGCTCAATCATCGTGTGCTCAAGGTCGGCAAGAACAAGTCCGGCCGCTACCGTCTCAAGATGATGAACGGCAAGGGGCCGGAGACGCGCGACTTCGATCTCGTGCTGGTGTGCCTGCCGCATTCCTGGCTCACGACCATGGGCTGGGAAGGCGAAGAGCTGCGCAAGTCGATGGTCAAGCACGTCGCCTATTTCGACAAGCCCGCGCACTATTTGCGAGTTTCGATCCTGTTCGACGCGCCGTTCTGGGGCGAGAAGATTCCCGGCGCCTGGTTCATGTCGGAAGCGTTCGGCGGCTGCTGCGTCTACAACGAGGGCTCACGCCACGACGTCGGCAAGCACGGCGTGCTGAACTGGCTGATCGCGGGCTCCGATGCGCTGGCCTTCGCCAACCTCGCGCGATCAGCAGCTGATCGACGCGGCATTGAAATCGCTGCCGGCCTCGTTCGGTGACGCCCGCGCGCATTTCGTCGAAGGCAAGATCCACCGCTGGCTGAGCTCGGTGAACGCGCTGCCGGGCGGCCTGCCGGCGCGCGACGTCATGACCAACCATCGCCCCGAACCAAAGCAGCATCCGGGACTGGTCGTGGTCGGCGACTATATGTTCAATTCCACGCTGAACGGACTGCTCAATTCGTCGGATGCTGCGACCGACATCATCCTGACCGAGATGATGCGGCTGCGTCGCGCGCGGGTGCAGGGTGGCAAGCCGCTCTCCGACAAGATCGACCGCGACTATTTCGCGGATTATCGCGGACTCGGCCCGTACAGCGAGGCCTGGCGCCAATTCAACGATCCCGATTATCTGCAGGAGCTGATCCGCATCGTCTGGGGCAAAGCCAAGGGCTACAAGCTGCTGGTCGCGGGCTCCGCGTCGGCGAATTGGTCGGTGCGCTGCGCGATCGCGGCATCGATGCCTGGGGCATCGAGAACAATCGCGGCATCCATGCCAAGACGCCGAAGGCGCTGAAGAGATACAACAAGCTCGGTTCGATCGTTGACATGCCGTTCAAGGACGGCGAATTCGACCTCGTGTTCGAGACCTGCCTGTGCCACGTCGCCAAGAAGCAGGTCGTCCGCGCCATTCGCGAGATAAATCGCGTGGTGGGCACCGGCGTGATGTTCGGCTCGATCACCTCGGACATGTTGCCGGCCTTGATCGATCGCTACGACCTGCTGCGCGGGGTGAAGAAGCTCGGCACCTGGTGGGAATGGTCGGAGCTGTTCTTCGGCAACGGTTTCGATCTGGCCATGCACCGCAAGGACTGCACCGATGCCATCTGGGCCGCGACGCTCGCCGCCAACAAGGGGCCGGGGCAGTGGTACACCGACGCCGACAGCCTGCGTTACTCTTTCTTCGACAAGGTCGATGACGAAGAGGCTGGATCGTCGCGTCACGGGTCTTAAACTCTTGCGCCTGATTTATTTCCGCGGTGGCGTTGGCTCTGACAATCGCATTGCGAGCCCGTTATAACGGGCTGACGTCGTGGGGGCCGCAGGTGATTTCGGCCGCGTAACAACGGTTGGATCAATGTCGCCCAAGCCGCTCATCTCGGAGGACAAGCGCCGCTGCGCGCGGACGAGGCCGCGCGCCGTTTCCGGCAAGGCTGTGGCCGGCGAGTGGTGCGCGACAAACCGGCACTGCCGCGGCCGATGATGACGAGGACGAGCGAGGACGACGAGCTCGAACTCGCGCTCGATGACGAGGAGGACGAAGACCTCGTCGTCTTTACCGCGCAGGAAGCCGCCGGCGCGCTCGCGACGATCTACGATTTCGTCACGCCGTACCTCGTCAATTACAAGAAGATGCTGGCCTTCATCGGCGTTGGCCTCGTGGTGGAGACGCTGTTCAACGTCATCATGCCGCTCAGCCTGAAATTCCTGATCGACGATGCGCTCGGCGAAGAGGATTTCCAGGCGCTGTACAAGATCCTCGGCGTGCTTGCGGCCGCCGGCATCTGCACCTCCATCGTCGCGGTCTGGTACGAGAAGTGGAACGCGCGGCTGTCGGCCGGCGTCATCGCCGATGTGCGCACGGGGCTGTTCGACCACGTCCAGAACCTGCCGTCGGCTTTTTTCCAGCGCACCAGGCGCGGCGAAATCCTGTCGCGATTTTCGGTCGACCTGACGGCATTCGAAGGCGCGGTCAGGACCGCCGTCGGGAGTGCCGCGCTGCCGCTTCTCGAGCTGATCGCGGGCATCGTCCTGATGCTGTTTCTGAACTGGCAGCTCGCCGCGGTGGCGTTGCTGGTGTTTCCGATCACGCTGATCGGCCCGCGCATTCTGACGCCGAAAGCGGTGCAGGCCAATTACGAGCAGAAGCTCAACGAATCCGGCCTGCTCGGCATGGTGCAGGAGAACATCGCGGCGCAAGCGGTGATCAAGGCTTTCACCTTGCATCGCCGCACCTTCGGCTGGTTCAAGCTGCGCAACGATCAGGCGCGCGACAAATACGCCTCCGCCATGTTCCTCTCCACCATGGTGGAGCGCACGGTGACGATCGCCGTGCTGCTGTTGCATTTGGTGGTGCTGGCGCTCGGCGCCTATCTCGCGACCAAGGGCCAGATCACCATCGGCACCTTCGTCACCTTCGAAAGCGCGTTCTGGGAGGTCTCCTACAACATCGCCCACGTCATGCATTTCCTTCCGGTGTCGATCTCGTCGGCGGCGGCGATCCGGCACATCCAGGAACTGCTGGACGAGCCGACGCGCGGCTCCGACCGGCCCGGCGCGCCGGACCTGCCGCGCATCACCCACGACATCACCTTCGAGCGCGTCACCTTCCAGTATGAGGGCGCGCAGCAGCCGGTGCTCGACAATCTCAGTCTCAAGCTCGACGTCGGCAAGACGATCGCGATCGTCGGTCCGAGCGGCTCGGGCAAGAGCACGCTGCTCAACCTGATCCTGCGTCTCTACGTGCCCGACGAGGGCCGCGTCACCATCGACGGCGTCGACATCCGCAAGGTGACGCGCAAGTCGCTGCGGCAGAGCATGGCGGTCGTGTTCCAGGAGAACATGCTGTTCAACATGTCGATCAAGGAGAACATCCGGCTCGGCAAGGAGGGCGCGACCGACGAGGAGGTGGTGGAGGCCGCGCGCAAGGCCGAAATCCACCGCTACATCATGAGCCTGCCGCAGAAATACGATACCCCGGTCGGCGAGCGCGGCGACACGCTGTCAGGCGGCCAGCGCCAGCGCATCGCGATCGCGCGCGCCATCATCCGCAATCCTTCGGTGCTGCTGCTCGACGAGGCGACCTCGGCGCTGGACCAGACCACGGAAGCCGCGATCAACCGCACGCTGCTCAAGGTCGCCAAGGGCCGCACCATGATCTGGTCGACCCATCGCCTGACCTCGGTGGTCGACATGGACGAGATCATCGTGATTTCAGGCGGCAAGGCGATCGAGCGCGGCTCGCATGCGGAGCTGCTGGCGAAGAACGGCGTCTATCGCAAGCTCTGGGACGACCAGGGCGTCACGACCGCATGCGCGCCGTTCAGGCCGACGACGACAGCGACGACGAGAGATGACGAGGACGAGACGAGGAGTGAGCCGCGCCCCCGCGGTCGAGCTGGCGCCGCCACAGGCCGCGGCCAAGCCAGTGAGGAAGCGCGCCCAGCGCGCCAGCGCGCCAATAGAAATCCGCGATCGATCGAGACCGCGCGGAAGGAATAGGCCTTCTCCATCGCCCATTCATCGCAGGCCTGCTTGACCGGATCGTCGTAGAACGCCGCGATCTTGCTCTCATCCATGCCGTCGGTCGCGAGCCATTCGGGGATGTGGACGTTGCAGAGCCGCTCGACGTCGGTGAAGACCTTGTCGGTGCCGGTGCCCGCTGACCGGGCAGGTGGTCTCGAAGGCATCGCCCACCAGCACGATGCCGGCGCGGCGATAGCCGGTGTTGGCGCAGAGATCGACGGGCGAATCCTGATGTCGCCGGAAACGGCGAACGGGCCGGTGATAGGCTTCAGCCGTGGCAGCGCCGCGGTCAACGTCTCGGCCGGCGCGCGCCGGAAGTCGCGCAGCCAGGGATCGTCGAAATCGCGATAGACGAAGAGATTGGCCCGCATCGTCGCGCCGATCGGAAACAGCGTAGATATAGGGGATGCGATCGCTCGGCCGCTCCGAGAAATAGGTCAGGGCCGGGAAAGGGAAGGCCGTGCCGGCCGAGCGGGGCGATGTCGAACCCGATCGAAATCGAATGGCAGGAGCTATGGACGTGGCGCTCGATGCCGAGCATGTGGCGCAGGCCGACATTCAGGCCGTTGGCGATCACCACCAGGCGTGCAGAGATCGTCTCGTCATTGGACAGCGCGACCTTCTGCCGGTCGTTCGAGGTCGCGATCGAGATGGCCTTGGCCACAATCCGTTCGACGCCGTGCGGAATTTCGGCGCGGATCGTGTTGACCAGCGTATCGTAGAGGATGCCGAACTGCTGCCGCGGCGCCTTGTCGAGCAGGTGGCCGAATCGCGCGATCCAGTTCTCGTCTGCCACCGTGGCCTTGCGCAGCACGGCATCCAGCAGGCCGGTCTTGCGCGAGGCGCTCGATCTGCTCGTCGCCGCTGAGTTTTTCGACCCGGAAATCCGGCGGATAGGAGGGGTGGGGGTCGACAAGGACAGCCGAGATGCCGGCGCGGCCGAGCATGGCGGCTGCCGTCGAGCCGGCCAGCCCTCCGCCGATGATGGCAATGTCGGTGTAGCGCATGGGAAAAGCCCGGCGACGAAGGCGTCACCTTGCGCTTCGAATGGCAAATAAAGCCTTTAGCTTCGAGCCGGCTGGACCATTAATATCCGGATATAATTAGGGAAGGTTGCCAAACACCATCGGGCACCGCTATCTCCCTGTCAGCGCCTCGACATCGCGAACGCGCCAATTCCCCAGGCGGGAGAGGGCTTTCCTTGCTTTCGTTCGCGTTGCCGTTTCGCCTTGACTTGGATAAGTCGCGCTTATAAAAGGCGCGCACTTAACGACAGGCGGTGAGCAGCGCCAACGTCGGAACGGAACACCTGAAGCGCCTCTTTTCGAGGTCGCGACGGGCACCAACCTCGACCAATGCCGCTCAAACGCTGTCGATTATAGCTAGGCAATGCCAGGACGATTTTAGTTCTCTTGAGCACGTCCTCTTGAGACCGAACTCGGATGCATGACCTCGATGGCAGACCGAACAGCGAACGCTGATCGGCCTTCAATCGCGGTCCTCTGTGGCGTCGAAGCGCTTTCCGCTCAGCAATGAGTGGTTGGCGCAATTTCGCTTTGCGCGAATGTTTTTCGCGCGGGGCGGCCCGGCGGGGAGGCGATCCCCGAAGAGAATTTGCGGACAGAATGGTTCCGCGCGAACGTAAGGATGAAGGCCAAGATGCCGACGATCAACCAGCTGATCGCAAGTCCGCGCACGGTGCAGAAGTCGCGCAAGAAGGTGCCGGCGCTGCAGCAGTCGCCGCAGAAGCGCGGCGTTTGCACGCGCGTCTACACCACGACGCCGAAGAAGCCGAACTCGGCGCTGCGCAAGGTCGCCAAGGTGCGCCTGACCAACGGCTTCGAGGTGATCGGCTACATCCCGGGTGAAGGCCATAACCTGCAGGAGCACTCGGTGGTCATGATCCGCGGCGGCCGCGTCAAGGACCTGCCCGGCGTGCGCTACCACATCCTCCGCGGCGTGCTGGACACCCAGGGCGTCAAGAACCGCAAGCAGCGCCGTTCGAAGTACGGCGCCAAGCGTCCGAAATAATCGGGAACAGATAACGATGTCGCGTCGTCATTCTGCCGAAAAGCGTGAAGTGCTCCCCGATCCGAAGTTCGGGAACATCATCATTACGAAGTTCATGAACTCGGTGATGTATGCCGGGAAGAAGTCGGTCGCCGAAGGCATCGTCTACGGCGCGCTCGGCATCATCGAGACCAAGACCAAGCAGAATCCGCTGACCGTGTTCGAGCAGGCGCTCGAGAACGTCATGCCGACCATCGAGGTGCGCTCCCGCCGCGTCGGCGGCGCCACCTACCAGGTTCCGGTCGAGGTCCGCTCGGTGCGCCGGCAGGCGCTCGGCATCCGCTGGCTCATCTCGGCCGCGCGCGACCGCAACGAAAAGACGATGACCGAGCGGCTTTCGGCCGAGCTGCTCGATGCGTCGAACAACCGGGGGAACGCCGTCAAGAAGCGTGAAGACGTGCACAGGATGGCGGAAGCCAACCGCGCCTTCTCGCACTATCGCTGGTGAGCTAGCGAACCGAACGGAATTGCAAGGAACAGACCATGCCCCGCCAACATGCCATCGAGGACTACCGTAATTTCGGTATCATGGCGCATATCGACGCCGGCAAGACCACGACGACCGAGCGCATCCTTTATTACACCGGCAAGAGCCACAAGATCGGCGAAGTGCACGAAGGTGCCGCGACGATGGACTGGATGGAGCAGGAGCAGGAGCGCGGCATCACCATCACCTCGGCCGCCACCACCGCGTTCTGGAACGGCAAGCGTCTGAACATCATCGACACCCCCGGCCACGTCGACTTCACCATCGAGGTCGAGCGTTCGCTTCGCGTGCTCGACGGCGCCGTGTGCGTGCTCAACTCCAACCAGGGCGTCGAGCCGCAGACCGAGACGGTCTGGCGCCAGGGCGACAAGTACAAGGTTCCGCGCATCGTCTTCGCCAACAAGATGGATAAGACCGGCGCCGACTTCTACAAATGCATGCAGGATATCGTCGACCGCCTCGGCGCCAAGCCGATCGCGATCCAGCTTCCGATCGGCTCCGAGAATAATTTCAAGGGCCTGGTCGATCTCGTCCGCATGAAGGGCGTGGTCTGGGAAGAAGAGAAGCTCGACGCCAAGTTCGTCGACATCGATATCCCCGCCGATATGGTCGAGAAGGCCAAGGAATATCGCGAGAAGCTGCTGGAAGCCTCGGTCGAGCTCGACGACGAGGTGCTCGCCGCCTATCTCGACGGCAAGGAGCCCGACGAGGCGACGCTGAAGCGGCTGATCCGCAAGGCCGTGCTGACCGGCGCGTTCTTCCCGGTGCTGTGCGGCTCGGCCTTCAAGAACAAGGGCGTGCAGCCGCTGCTCGACGCGGTCGTCGACTATCTGCCGTCGCCGATCGACGTGCCCGCCATCAAGGGCGTCGACGAGGACGGCAACGAGGTCGTGCGCCTGCCGAACGACAAGGAGCCGCTGGCGCTGCTCGCGTTCAAGATCATGGACGACCCGTTCGTCGGCACCATCACCTTCTGCCGCATCTATTCGGGCACGCTGCTGTCGGGCACCGGCGTCATCAATTCGACCCGCGACCGCAAGGAGCGGATCGGCCGGATGTTGCTGATGCATGCCAACAACCGCGAAGACATCAAGGAAGCCTTTGCCGGCGACATCGTCGCGCTGGCCGGCCTGAAGGAAGCGCGCACCGGCGACACGCTGTGCGATGCCAACAAGCCGGTGATCCTGGAAAAGATGGAATTCCCGGAGCCGGTCATCGAGATCGCGATCGAGCCGAAGTCGAAGGCCGACCAGGAAAAGCTCGGCGTCGCGCTGGCGAAGCTCGCCGCCGAGGATC
Organism: uncultured Alphaproteobacteria bacterium; assembly: GCA_963732085.1. Taxonomy (GTDB): domain Bacteria; phylum Pseudomonadota; class Alphaproteobacteria; order Rhizobiales; family Xanthobacteraceae; genus Bradyrhizobium. Next base: position 11,718 of record CAVSYJ010000014.1, read on the forward strand.
CGTCGTTCCGCGTGTCGACCGATCAGGAGTCCGGCCAGACCATCCTCAAGGGCATGGGCGAACTGCATCTCGACATCAAGGTCGACATCCTCAGGCGCACCTACAAGGTCGACGCCAATATCGGCGCGCCGCAGGTGGCGTTCCGTGAGCGCGTGACCAAGCGGGTCGAGCACAGCTACACCCACAAGAAGCAGACCGGCGGTACCGGTCAGTTCGCTGCGGTGACGATCATCGTCGAGCCGAACGAGCCCGGCAAGGGCTACGAGTTCGAATCGAAGGTCGTCGGCGGCGCGGTGCCGAAGGAATACATTCCCGGCGTCGAGAAGGGCATCGAGAGCGTCCTGGGCTCGGGCGTGGTGGCGGGCTTCCCGATCGTCGACGTCAAGGTGCAGCTGATCGACGGCAAGTATCACGACGTCGACTCGTCGGCGCTCGCCTTCGAAATCGCAACGCGGGCCTGCTTCCGCGAAGCGCTGCAGATGGGCAAGTCCGTCCTGCTCGAGCCGATCATGAAGGTCGAGGTGGTGACGCCGGAAGACTACACCGGCTCCGTCATCGGCGACCTCAACTCGCGGCGCGGCCAGATCCAGGGTCAAGACATGCGCGGCAACGCCAACGTCATCAACGCGATGGTGCCGCTCATGAACATGTTCGGTTACGTCAATAACCTGCGCTCGATGAGCCAGGGCCGCGCGACCTTCACGATGCAGTTCGACCATTACGCGGAAGCGCCGGCCAACGTGTCGGCAGAAGTTCAGAAGAAGTTCGCCTGATTGTCGCGAGCGACAAGCTGGCGGTTAAACGGAGAGTCAAATGGCCAAAGCAAAGTTTGAACGTAACAAACCGCACTGCAACATCGGCACCATCGGTCACGTCGACCACGGCAAGACGTCGCTGACTGCGGCGATCACCAAGGTGCTGGCCGAGACCGGCGGCGCGACGTTCACGGCGTACGACCAGATCGACAAGGCGCCGGAAGAGAAGGCGCGCGGCATCACCATCTCGACCGCGCATGTCGAGTACGAGACCGCGAAGCGTCACTACGCCCACGTCGACTGCCCGGGCCACGCCGACTATGTGAAGAACATGATCACCGGCGCGGCGCAGATGGACGGCGCGATCCTCGTGGTGTCGGCCGCCGACGGCCCGATGCCGCAGACCCGTGAGCACATCCTGCTCGCCAAGCAGGTCGGCGTGCCCGCGATGGTGGTGTACCTCAACAAGTGCGACATGGTCGACGACCCTGAATTGCTCGAGCTCGTCGAGCTCGAGGTCCGCGAGCTGCTTTCGAAGTACGACTTCCCCGGCGACAAGATTCCGATCGTCAAGGGCTCGGCGCTCGCCGCCCTCGAGGACAAGGACAAGAAGCTCGGCCATGAGTCCATCCTCGAACTGATGAAGCAGGTCGACGCCTACATTCCGCAGCCGGAGCGTCCGATCGACCAGCCGTTCCTGATGCCGGTGGAAGACGTGTTCTCGATCTCCGGCCGCGGCACGGTCGTGACCGGCCGTGTCGAGCGCGGCATCGTCAAGGTCGGCGACGAAATCGAGATCGTCGGTCTGCGCGACACGCAAAAGACCACGGTCACCGGCGTCGAAATGTTCCGCAAGCTGCTCGATCAGGGCCAGGCCGGCGACAACATCGGCGCGCTGCTCCGCGGCACCAAGCGCGAGGAAGTCGAGCGCGGCCAGGTGCTGTGCAAGCCGGGTTCGGTCAAGCCGCACACCAAGTTCAAGGCCGAGGCCTACATCCTGACCAAGGAAGAGGGCGGCCGCCACACGCCGTTCTTCACCAACTACCGGCCGCAGTTCTACTTCCGCACCACCGACGTGACCGGTGTCGTGCATCTGCCCGAAGGCACCGAAATGGTGATGCCGGGCGACAACATTGACATGGAAGTGCACCTGATCGTGCCGATCGCCATGGAAGAAAACCTGCGCTTCGCGATCCGCGAGGGTGGCCGCACCGTCGGCGCCGGCGTCGTCGCAGCCATCATCGAGTAGGCGAATGGCGAATGGCGAGTAGACGAAATCTATTCGCTATTCGCTACTCGCCGGCAGCAATCACTGTGTCGTCCGCATTTTGCGGCCGATAACCAGAAAAGAGACTACGGCAATGAACGGCCAAAACATTCGCATCCGTCTCAAGGCGTTCGACCATCGAATCCTCGATACGTCGACCCGTGAGATCGTGAATACGGCGAAACGCACCGGTGCCCAGGTTCGCGGACCCATTCCGCTGCCGACCCGCATCGAGAAGTTCACCGTCAACCGTTCGCCGCATGTCGACAAGAAGAGCCGCGAGCAGTTCGAGATGCGCACCCACAAGCGCCTGCTCGACATCGTCGATCCGACCCCGCAGACCGTGGACGCGCTGATGAAGCTCGACCTCGCCGCCGGTGTCGACGTCGAGATCAAGCTCTAAGTCTTTGGATTTTACGTCGGCTCGCGAGAGCGGACAGAAGGAACAGGAAGCACGAAGATGCGCTCCGGAGTGATCGCACAGAAGGTCGGGATGACGCGGGTCTTTACCGAGGCCGGCGAACATATCCCCGTGACCGTGCTGAAGCTGGGCAACTGCCATGTGCTGGGCCACCGCACGACCGAGACGAACGGTTACGTCGCGCTGCAGCTCGGCTCGGGCGCCCGCAAGACCGTCTACATGCCGAAGGCCGAGCGAGGCCAGTTCGCCGTCTCCAAGGTCGAGCCGAAGCGCAAGGTCGCCGAATTCCGCGTGTCGCAGGACGCGCTGATCCCGGTCGGCGCCGAAATCCAGGCTGACCATTTCGTCGTCGGCCAGTTCGTCGACGTTACCGGCACCTCGATCGGCAAGGGCTTTGCCGGCGGCATCAAGCGCTGGAATTTCGGCGGCCTGCGCGCCACCCACGGCGTGTCGGTCTCGCACCGCTCGATCGGTTCGACCGGCGGCCGTCAGGACCCCGGCAAGACCTGGAAGAACAAGAAGATGCCCGGCCACATGGGCGTCGACCGCATCACCACGCTCAACCTGCGCGTCGTTCAGACCGACGTCGAGCGCGGCCTGATCCTGGTCGAAGGCGCCGTTCCCGGCTCCAAGGGGGGCTGGATCAGGGTGCGTGACGCCGTGAAGAAGCCGCTGCCGAAGGAAGCGCCGAAGCCCGGCAAGTTCAAGGTCTCGGAGCAGGCTGCGGAAGCGCCGGCTGCGAAGGAGGGCGCGTGAGATGGAACTGAAAGTCACCACCCTCGAAGGCAAGGCCGCCGGTTCGGTCAATCTCTCGGACGAGATCTTCGGTCTCGAGCCGCGCAAGGACATCATTGCGCGTTGCGTGCAGTGGCAGCTCAACAAGCGTCAGGCCGGCACCCACAAGACCAAGGGCCGCGCCGAGATCTGGCGCACCGGCAAGAAGATGTACAAGCAGAAGGGCACCGGCGGTGCCCGTCACGGCTCGGCCCGCGTGCCGCAGTTCCGTGGCGGCGGTCGTGCCTTCGGTCCGGTGGTGCGCTCGCATGCCACCGATCTTCCCAAGAAGGTCCGCGCGCTCGCTCTCAAGCACGCGCTGTCCGCGAAAGCCAAGGATGGCGACCTCGTCGTCATCGAGACGGCCAAATTGGAGGCCGCCAAGACCAAGGCCCTGATGGGCCACTTCTCCGGTCTCGGTCTCACCAACGCGCTGATCATCGACGGCGCTGAACTCAACAACGGCTTTGCCGCCGCCGCCCGCAACATCCCGAACATGGACGTGCTGCCGATCCAGGGCATCAACGTCTACGACATTCTCCGCCGACAGAAGCTGGTGCTGACCAAGGCGGCGCTCGATGCGTTGGAGGCGCGCTTCAAATGAAGAACATCGATCCGCGCCATTACGACATCATCGTCTCGCCGGTCGTGACCGAGAAGGCGACGCTCGCCTCCGAGCACAACAAGGTGCTGTTCAAGGTCTCTGGCAAGGCCACCAAGCCGCAGATCAAGGAAGCGATCGAGAAGCTGTTCGACGTCAAGGTCAAGAGCGTCAACACGCTGGTGCGCAAGGGCAAGACCAAGGTGTTCCGCGGCAATTTCGGTTCGCAATCGGACATCAAGCGGGCGATCGTGACTCTCGAAGAGGGTCACCGCATCGACGTGACCACCGGACTCTGAGGCGACACAAGCGATGGCACTGAAGACATATAATCCGACGACGCCCGGCCAGCGCCAGCTGGTCATGGTCGACCGCTCCGCCCTCTACAAGGGCAAGCCGGTCAAGGCCCTGACCGAAGGCAAGCTGTCGACCGGCGGCCGCAACAACACCGGCCGCATCACCGTGCGTTTCCGCGGCGGCGGCCACAAGAAGGCGCTGCGCTTGGTCGACTTCAAGCGCGGGAAGGTCGACGTTCCCGCGACCGTCGAGCGGCTGGAATACGATCCGAACCGCACCGGCTTCATCGCCCTGATCAAGTATCAGGACGGCGAGCAGGCCTATATCCTCGCGCCGCAGCGGCTCGCGGTCGGCGACACCATCGTCGCAGGCAGCCATGTCGACGTGAAGCCGGGCAACGTCATGCCGCTCGGCAACATGCCGGTCGGCACCATCATCCACAATATCGAGGTCAAGATCGGCAAGGGCGGCCAGCTCGCGCGCTCCGCCGGCACCTACGCCCAGCTCGTCGGCCGCGACCAGGATTACGTCATCCTGCGTCTGAACTCGGGCGAGCAGCGTCTGGTGCACGGCCGCTGCCGCGCCACCATCGGCGCGGTGTCGAACCCCGATCACATGAACATCTCGATCGGCAAGGCCGGGCGCAAGCGCTGGCTGGGCCGCCGTCCGCACAACCGCGGCGTCTCCATGAACCCGATCGATCACCCGCACGGTGGCGGCGAAGGCCGCACCTCGGGCGGCCGCCACCCGGTCACGCCGTGGGGCAAGCCGACCAAGGGCAAGAAGACCCGCACCAACAAGTCGACCACCAAATTCATCCTCCTAAGCCGCCACAAGCGGAAGAAGTAAGGAACGCCGGACATGGTTCGTTCAGTCTGGAAAGGCCCGTTCGTCGAGGGTTCGCTGCTGAAGAAGGCAGATGCCGCGCGTGCGTCCGGCCGTCACGACGTCATCAAGATCTGGAGCCGCCGCTCGACCATCCTGCCGCAATTCGTCGGCCTGGTGTTCGGCGTCTACAACGGCCAGAAGCACGTTCCCGTGTCGATCAACGAGGAAATGGTCGGTCACAAGTTCGGCGAGTTCTCGCCGACGCGGACCTTCCACGGCCACTCGGGCGACAAGAAAGCCAAGAAGGCTTGAGGATTAAGTCATGAGCAAGCCAAAGCGCGAACGGAGCCTCGCCGATAACGAGGCCAAGGCGGTCGCCCGGATGCTGCGGGTGAGCCCGCAGAAGCTCAATCTGGTTGCGCAGATGATCCGCGGCCGGAAGGCGTCCGCCGCGCTCGCCGACCTGCAGTTCTCCCGCAAGCGGATCGCGGTTGACGTCAAGAAGTGCCTGGAATCGGCGATCGCCAATGCCGAGAACAACCATGACCTCGACGTCGACGAACTCGTCGTTTCCGAGGCCCATGTCGGCAACGGCATCGTGATGAAGCGTTTCGCCCCGCGCGGCCGTGGCCGCTCGGGCCGTGTGTTCAAACCATTTTCGCAACTGACGATCGTGGTTCGTCAGGTCGAGGCGAGCGCCTAAGGGCGCAGGAGAAAACGATGGGTCAAAAGATCAATCCGATCGGGCTGCGTCTCGGCATCAACCGGACCTGGGACTCGCGCTGGTTCGCCGGCAAGAGCGAGTACGGCAAGCTGTTGCACGAGGACGTCAAGATCCGCGAGATCCTGCACAAGGAATTGAAGCAGGCCGCGGTGGCGCGCATCGTGATCGAGCGTCCGCACAAGAAGTGCCGCGTCACCATCCACTCGGCGCGCCCGGGTGTCGTGATCGGCAAGAAGGGCGCCGACATCGACAAGCTGCGCAAGAAGGTCGCCGACATCACCGCCTCCGACGTCGTGCTGAACATCGTCGAAATCCGCAAGCCGGAACTCGATGCAACCCTGGTTGCAGAATCGATTGCCCAGCAGCTGGAGCGCCGCGTTGCGTTCCGCCGCGCCATGAAGCGCGCCGTTCAGTCGGCGATGCGCCTCGGCGCCGAAGGCATCCGCATCAACTGCTCGGGTCGCCTCGGCGGCGCGGAAATCGCCCGCATGGAGTGGTACCGCGAGGGCCGCGTGCCTTTGCACACGCTGCGCGCCGACATCGATTACGGCGTCGCCACCGCGTTCACGACGTTCGGCACCTGCGGCGTCAAGGTCTGGATCTTCAAGGGCGAAATCCTCGAGCACGATCCGATGGCGCAGGACAAGAGAATGGCCGAAGGCGACAGCGGGCGTCCGCGCCGCGACGCTGCCTGAGACAAAGAGAGAGTTTGAGGGCTTAACGCCATGATGCAACCCAAGAAAACGAAGTTCCGGAAGGCGCATAAGGGCCGTATCCACGGCACCGCGACTTCGGGCGCGACGTTGTCGTTCGGCCAGTTCGGCCTGAAGGCGATGGAGCCCGATCGTGTCACCGCGCGCCAGATCGAAGCCGCCCGCCGCGCGCTGACCCGTCACATGAAGCGCGCCGGCCGCGTCTGGATCCGCGTGTTCCCCGACGTTCCCGTGTCGAAGAAGCCCGCTGAAGTCCGCATGGGCTCCGGCAAGGGTACGCCGGAATTGTGGGTGGCCCGCGTCAAGCCCGGCCGCGTGATGTTCGAGATCGACGGCGTGACGGTGCAGACCGCCAAGGAAGCGCTGGCGCTGGCTGCGGCCAAGCTGCCGATCAAGACGCGCTTCGTCGAACGCATTGCGGAGTGAGCGTCATGGCCCAGATGAAAATCGACGACATCCGCGTGATGAGCGACGACCAGAGGGAGGACGCCGTCCTCAACCTGAAGAAGGAGCGCTTCAACCTGCGCTTCCAGCGCGCCACCGGACAGCTCGAGAACACCTCGCGGATGAAGGAAGCTCGCCGCGATATCGCCCGTATCAAGACCGTGGCCGCGCAGTCGCGCGCCAAGAAGAAGTAAGAGGCCGCATATGCCGAAACGTCAGCTTCAGGGTGTGGTCGTCAGCGACAAGCAGGCCAAGACCGTGGTGGTGCGCGTCGATCGCCGCTTCACCCACCCGATCTACAAGAAGACGATCCGCCAATCGAAGAATTATCACGCCCACGACGAGAACAACCAGTTCAAGCCGGGCGACACGGTCTGGATCGAGGAATCCAAGCCGATCTCGAAGTTGAAGCGCTGGACCGTGGTTCGGGGCGAGCAGAAGAAATCCGCCTGACTTGAGTCCGGCATCGCGCCGGGCGAAGTCGGGAGCAGTTTTGAGCGCAGTTGAAGCGCAGAAAGAGGACGAGGTGCATCAATGATTCAGATGCAGACCAACCTCGACGTGGCCGACAATTCAGGCGCACGCCGTGTCATGTGTATCAAGGTGCTGGGCGGCTCCAAGCGCCGCTATGCCACCATCGGCGACGTCATCGTCGTGTCGATCAAGGAAGCCATACCGCGCGGCAAGGTGAAGAAGGGCGACGTCATGAAGGCGGTCGTGGTGCGGGTCCGCAAGGACATCCGCCGGCCCGACGGCTCGATCATCCGCTTCGACCGCAACGCCGCCGTTCTGATCAACAACCAGGCCGAGCCGGTCGGCACCCGTATCTTCGGACCCGTGCCGCGCGAGCTGCGCGCCAAGAACCACATGAAGATCATTTCGCTCGCGCCGGAGGTGCTGTGATGGCTGCCAAGATCCGGAAAGGTGACAAGGTCGTTGTGCTGTCTGGCCGCGACAAGGGCCGCACCGGCGAGGTGTTCGAGGTGCGCCCGGACCAGAGCAAGGCGCTGGTGCGCGGCGTCAACATGGCCAAGCGTCACCAGAAGCAGACCCAGGCGCAGGAAGGCGGCATCATCTCCAAGGAGCAGCCGATCCACCTGTCGAACCTCGCCTATGTCGGCAAGGACGGCAAGCCGACCCGCGTCGGTTTCAAGATTCAGGCTGACGGCACCAAGGTGCGCGTCGCCAAGAGCTCGGGAGCAGAGATCGATGGCTGAGACCGCTAACGTGCCGCGCCTGCGCGTCGACTATGACAAGCGCATCCGCGGCCACCTGACCGAAAAGTTCGGCTATGCCAACGTGATGCAGGTGCCGCGCCTGGAGAAGGTCGTGCTCAACATGGGCATCGGCGAGGCCGTCAACGACCGCAAGAAGGCCGAGACGGCGGCGGGCGACATGTCGCTGATCGCCGGCCAGAAGGCGATCGTGACCTATTCGCGGATCGCGATCGCAACCTACAAGCTGCGCGAGAACCAGCCGATCGGTTGCAAGGTCACGCTGCGCAAGATCAAGATGTACGAGTTCATCGATCGCCTCGTGAACATCGCGCTGCCGCGCGTGCGCGACTTCCGCGGGCTGAACCCGAAGAGCTTCGACGGCCGCGGCAACTACTCGCTCGGCATCAAGGAGCACATCATTTTCCCCGAGATCGACTTCGACAAGACGTCGGAATCGTGGGGCATGGACATCACGGTCTGCACCACGGCCAAGACCGACGACGAGGCCCGTGCGCTGTTGACCGCTTTCAATTTCCCGTTCCGGCAGTGAGACGCTGAAGCAAAGCCTCTCAAACGCGGATACCCAGGAGCCAAAGAATGGCAAAGAAGAGTTCAATCGAGAAGAACAACCGGCGCAAGCGGATGGTCAAGAACGCGGCGCCCAAGCGCGCCAAGTTGAAGGCGATCATCGCCGACAAGACCAAGCCGGTGGAGGAGCGCTTCGCGGCGACGCTGAAGCTTTCCGAGATGCCGCGCAACTCGTCGGCAACGCGCGTTCGCCTGCGCTGTGAGCTGACCGGCCGGCCGCGCGCGAACTACCGCAAGAACAAGCTTTCCCGCATCGCGCTGCGCGAACTCGGGTCCAAGGGGTTGATCCCCGGGCTCGTGAAGTCGAGCTGGTAAGGAGGGTCGTCAGATGTCAACGCACGATCCCATCAGCGATCTGATCACCCGCATCCGCAACGCGCAGATGCGCGCGAAATCGAAAGTGTCTACGCCCGGCTCGAAGATGCGCGAGAACGTGCTCGAGGTGCTGAAGACCGAGGGTTATATCCGCGGTTACGCCGCCGTCGAGCATTCCTCTGGCCGCAACGAGCTCGAGATCGAGCTGAAATATTTCGACGGCGAGCCCGTCATCCGCGAGATCGAACGGGTCTCCAAGCCCGGCCGGCGCGTCTACACCTCGGTGAAGAACCTGCCGCGGGTCAACAACGGGCTCGGCATCTCCGTGCTGTCGACGCCGAAGGGAATCATGGCCGACCACGCCGCGCGCGACGCGAATGTGGGCGGCGAGATTCTCTTCACGGTATTCTAAGGAAGGAAGCCATGTCACGTATCGGCAAGAGGCCTGTGACGATCCCGTCCGGTGTGACCGCGGCGGTGGACGGCCAGACCGTCAAGATGAAGGGGCCGAAGGGCCAGCTTCAGTTCGTGGTGCATGACGACGTCGAGGTGAAGCTCGACAAGAACGTGGTGACGGTTTCTCCGCGCGTCGAGACCAACCGTGCGCGCGCGCTGTACGGCACCGTGCGGGCGCAGATCGCCAACCTCGTCGAAGGCGTCACCAAGGGCTACGAGAAGAAGCTCGAGATCAACGGCGTCGGCTACCGCGCCGCGATGCAGGGGAAGAACCTGCAGCTCGCGCTCGGCTACAGCCACGACGTGGTCTATCAGATCCCCGAAGGCATCCAGATCGTGGTGCCGAAGCCGACTGAAATCACCATCACCGGCACCGATGCCCAGCGCGTCGGCCAGGTCGCGGCGGAAATCCGCGCCTACCGCAAGCCCGAGCCCTACAAGGGCAAGGGCGTGAAGTACGCGGGCGAGTTCATCTTCCGCAAGGAAGGCAAGAAGAAGTAACGGAGCCGGCCATGTCGAGAATCAAGCTTACGAATGCCCGGCGCCAGCAGCGCGTGCGGCTTTCCCTGCGCCGGTCCGCGAACGGCCGTCCGCGGCTGTCCGTGTTCCGCTCGTCCAAGCACATCTACGCCCAGGTCATCGACGACTTGAAGGGCGAAACGCTGGCTTCGGCCTCGTCGCTGGAAAAGGACATGCGCGAGAAGACCGGCGCCAACATCGATGCGGCCAAGGCGGTCGGCAAGTTGCTGGCGGAGCGCGCGGTGAAGAACGGCGTCAAGGAAGTCGTGTTCGACCGCGGCAGCTATCTCTATCACGGCCGCGTCAAGGCGCTGGCCGACGCGGCCCGCGAGAGCGGGTTGAGCTTCTAACAAACCGGATACGAGGACAGAGGCAAAACGCCTCCGAAAGATTGGAAAACACCATGGCAGGTGAACGGGAACGCGGCGGACGCGATCGGCGGGATCGCGAAGAGCGTGACAGCGAGTTCGTCGACAAGCTGGTCCACATCAATCGCGTGGCGAAGGTCGTCAAGGGCGGCAAGCGCTTCGGTTTTGCGGCGCTGGTCGTGATCGGCGACCAGAAAGGCCGGGCCGGTTTCGGTCACGGCAAGGCGCGCGAAGTGCCGGAAGCGATCCGCAAGGCGACGGAGTCGGCCAAGCGCAACCTGACACGGGTCGCGCTGCGCGAAGGCCGCACGCTGCATCACGACATCGCCGGCCGTCACGGCGCCGGCCGCGTCTACTTGCGCGCCGCTCCGGCCGGCACCGGCATCATCGCCGGCGGTCCGATGCGCGCGGTGTTCGAGACGCTCGGCGTGCAGGACGTGGTGGCGAAGTCGATCGGCTCGTCGAACCCCTACAACATGGTGCGCGCGACCTTCGACGCGCTGAAGCACCAGGACTCGCCGCGGTCGGTCGCGGCGCGCCGCAACATCAAGGTGTCCGCACTGCAGGCCCGCCGCGTCGGCGGTGACGCCGAGACGAGCACCGACTAATAGTTTGCGCGATCAGCGCTATCCGGAGTTGATACGATGGCCAAGGCCGCAAAGACGATCAAGGTCGAGCAGACGGGCAGCCCGATCCGCCGCCACCATTCGCAGCGCGCGACGCTGATCGGGCTGAATCTCAACAAGATCGGCCGCGTCGCCGAATTGCCGGACACTCCGGCGGTGCGCGGCATGATCGAAAAAGTTCACCATCTCGTTCGCGTCGTCGACGGGAAATAAATTCAGGAGATAGGGCGATGAAGCTCCACGAGATCGCCGACAACGCCGGCTCGCGCAAGAAGCGCATGCGCGTCGGGCGCGGTATCGGTTCGGGCAAGGGCAAGCAGGCGGGCCGCGGCGGCAAGGGCCAGACCGCGCGTACCGGCGTGCGCATCAAGGGTTTCGAAGGCGGCCAGATGCCGCTGCATCGCCGCCTGCCCAAGCGCGGCTTCAACAACGTGTTCCGGGTCGAGTATGCCGAGATCAATCTCGACCGGCTGCAGGACGCGATCGACGCCAAGACGGTCGATGCGGGCGCGGTCATCAACGCGGAATCGCTGGTCAAGTCGGGCACGCTGCGTCGCGCCAAGGGCGGCGTGCGGCTGCTTGGCCGCGGCGCGATCAAGGCCAAGATCAATATCGAGGTGCATGGTGCCTCGAAGTCGGCGGTGGCGGCGGTCGAGAAGGCCGGCGGCACCGTGAAGATCCTGGCGCCGGTCGAGCCCGACGAAGGCGAGGCGGCGTAACATCTGCGTCATCGCGGGCCGCGGCTTGCGCGATTTCGCCCAATGAATGATGGACTTATCGGAGCCGGACCCCAGATAATGTCCGGCGCCTGCTGACGGTCCCGCAAGCCTCGCGGGACAAGCGATGCAAAGGCGGCGGGAGAAAGCCAGACATGCCCTCAGCAGCAGAACAACTTGCAGCCAATCTCAACTTCGGCGCCTTCGCCAAGGCCGACGAGCTGAAGAAGCGCATCTGGTTCACGCTGGGGGCGCTGCTGGTCTACCGGCTCGGCACCTACATTCCGCTGCCCGGCATCGATCCCAACATCTGGGAGCAGGTGTTCCGGACGCAGGCCGGCGGCATCCTCGGCATGTTCAACATGTTCGCCGGCGGCGGTATCCACCGCATGGCGATCTTCGCGCTGAACATCATGCCGTACATCTCGGCATCGATCATCATCCAGCTCCTGACCACCGTCTCGCCGCAGCTCGAAGCGCTGAAGAAGGAAGGCGAGGCCGGGCGCAAGATTTTGAACCAGTACACCCGCTATCTCACGGTGATCCTCGCCGCGTTCCAGTCCTATGGCATCGCCGTCGGTCTCGAGGGCGCCGGCAACGTCGTCAGCGATCCCGGATTTTTCTTTCGCATCTCCACCGCCGTGACGCTGACCGGCGGCACCATGTTCCTGATGTGGCTCGGCGAGCAGATTACTTCGCGCGGCATTGGCAACGGCATCTCGCTGATCATTCTCTCCGGCATCGTGGCCGAGCTGCCGTCGGCACTCGCCAACATGCTCGAGCTCGGCCGCCAGGGCGCGCTGTCGACTGGTCTGATCCTGATCGTGATCGTGATGGTGGTCGTCGTGATTGCCTTCATCGTGTTCATGGAGCGCGCGCAGCGGCGGCTACTGATCCAGTATCCGAAGCGCCAGGTCGGCAACAAGCAGTTCGAGGGCCAGTCCTCGCATCTGCCGCTGAAGCTCAACACCTCGGGCGTGATCCCGCCGATCTTCGCCTCCTCGCTGCTGCTGTTGCCGACCACGGTCGCCAACTTCAACGCGGGCAGGGGCCCGGAATGGTTCCAGTGGCTCACCACCCAACTCGGCCATGGCCGTCCGCTGTTCCTGTTCCTCTATCTCGCACTGATCGTTTTCTTCGCCTTCTTCTACACCGCGATCGTGTTCAACCCGACCGAGACCGCGGACAATCTGAAGAAACATGGCGGCTTCATCCCGGGCTACCGTCCGGGTGAGCGCACCGCGGAATACATCGACTATGTGCTGTCGCGCATCACCGTGGTCGGCGCGATTTATCTGGCGATCGTCTGCTTGATCCCGGAAATCCTGATCTCCTACGCGTCCGTGCCGTTCTACTTCGGCGGCACCTCGCTGCTCATCGTGGTCAGCGTGACCATGGATACGGTGGCGCAGGTGCAGGGCTATCTGCTCGCCCATCAATATGAAGGGTTGATCAGGAAATCGAAGCTGCGGGGACGCCGCCGCTAGCGCGTGACCCGGAAAAGCGTGAAGCGCTTCTCCGAAAAGATCATGCGCAAACAATAGCGGCTCAAAACAAGAAACCGGGTGTGCGGAGATTCGCCACCAAACGCCGGGGGGCGGAACGACAATGAGAATCATTCTTCTGGGCCCGCCGGGCTCAGGCAAGGGCACCCAGGCGCAGCGGCTGGTGCAACGCTACGGCATCGTCCAGCTTTCGACCGGCGAAATGCTTCGCGCCGCGGTTGCGGCCGGCACGCCGGTGGGCCTTCGCGCCAAGGACATCATGGCCAGCGGCGGGCTCGTGCCCGACGAGGTCGTGGTCGGCGTCATCGCCGACCGCATCGAGCAGACCGACGCCAAAAAGGGATTTATCCTCGACGGATTTCCCCGCACCGTGCCGCAGGCCGCGGCGCTCGACGACCTGCTCAAGCACAAGCATCTGAAGCTCGATGCCGTGATCGAGCTCCGCGTCAACGAGAGCGCGCTGCTGCAGCGGGTCGAGACGCGCGTTGCGGAAATGCAGGCGCGGGGCGAGAAGGTTCGCGTCGACGATACGCCGGAGGTGCTGACCAAGCGCCTTGCGGCCTACCGGTCGTTGACCGAGCCGCTGATCCATTACTATTCGGAACGCCGCAAGCTCCTGACTGTCGACGGCATGATGTCCATCGAGCAGGTGACGCGGGAGATCGCCCAAATCCTGGCTGCGATCGACGCGGCCGACGCCAAGGCGGCCGAGAAACGGGCCTCGGCCAAGCCGGCGGCCAGGGGGGCCGTCCGGAAGCCAGCCGCGAAGCGGGCAAAATCGTCTCCCGCGGGCCGGGCAAGTCCCAAAAAGGCGGCCAAAGCGGCCCGGAAGGCCGCTAAACGGCCCGTTAAGGGGAAGAAAAAGCCCGTCAACAAGGCTGGGCGGAAGCTGGCCAAAAAGGGTGCAAAAAAGGTCACGAAAAGGCGAGCTAAGGCCTAGAATCGGTTGACGAAACCGCATTCGATCCATTAATAAGCCTCGCATCCAAGTCGGATAGTGATCAAGACGATGCCGGGCCCCAAATGGACGAGGGGTTGGGCGTCGTGTTCGCGTTTGCGGACCTGCCCGAGAGCGCAAGAATTCAGAGCCGGCAACCCCTTCAGGGATCGGCGACAGGAGAGACCTACGTGGCCCGTATTGCCGGCGTGAACATTCCGACCAACAAGCGCGTGCTGATCGCGCTGCAGTACATCCATGGCATCGGCGAGAAGAGCGCGGCCGACATCATGGAGAAGACGAAGATTCCGCTGGACCGCCGCGTCAGCCAGTTGAGCGATGCCGAGGTGCTCCAGATCCGCGAAATGATCGATCGCGACTACGTCGTCGAGGGCGATCTTCGCCGCGAGACCGGCATCAACATCAAGCGGCTGATGGACCTCGGCTGCTATCGCGGCTTGCGTCATCGCCGCGGCCTGCCGGTGCGCGGCCAGCGCACCCACACCAACGCGCGTACGCGCAAGGGTCCGGCGAAAGCGATCGCCGGCAAGAAGAAGTAATTCCGCGAGTAGCGAATGGCGAATGGCGAGTAGGGGGCAGCCCTATTCGCTATTCGCCACTCACCATTCGCTTTTGAGGTGTAGCCGCTGGCATTACGGCGGCGTTGAGATCGACAGGAAAGGTTTGAGATGGGCAAGGAAGCCACACCCGCCGGACGCGTTCGCCGCCGCGAACGCAAGAACATCGCCTCCGGCGTTGCGCATGTGAATTCGTCGTTCAACAATACCACCATCACCATCACCGACGCGCAGGGCAACACCATTGCCTGGTCGTCGGCGGGAACGATGGGGTTCAAGGGGTCGCGCAAGTCGACCCCGTATGCCGCGCAGGTCGCGGCGGAGGATGTTTCCAAGAAGGCGCAGGAACACGGCATGCGCACGCTGGAAGTCGAGGTCGCCGGTCCCGGTTCGGGCCGCGAGTCGGCGCTCCGCGCACTGCAGGCCGCGGGCTTCACGGTCACCTCGATCCGCGACGTGACCACGATCCCGCACAATGGTTGCCGGCCGCGCAAGCGTCGCCGGGTGTGATGCTGCTTTCGCGGGTGGCCGGGCTGCCCGCGGAAATCGTTTTTGGAATATTGCGCGCGGACTGATCCGCGATCTCGAACGCCGGGTGACGATCTGGCCTGAGGTGAAAACAGTGACGATCCAGAAAAATTGGCAAGAGCTTATTCGACCGAACAAGTTGCAGGTCTCCGCCGGGCACGACGCGAACCGCCATGCGACGCTGGTCGCCGAGCCGCTCGAGCGTGGCTTCGGCCAGACGCTCGGCAACGCGCTGCGCCGCATCCTGCTGTCCTCGCTGCAGGGCTCCGCCGTGCAGTCGGTGCACATCGACGGCGTGCTGCACGAGTTCTCCTCGATCGCCGGTGTCCGCGAGGACGTGACCGACATCGTGCTCAACATCAAGGACATCTCGATCAAGATGCAGGGCGAAGGCCCCAAGCGCATGGTCGTGAAGAAGCAGGGTCCGGGCGTGGTCGTCGCCGGCGACATCCAGACCGTCGGCGACGTCGTCGTGCTCAATCCCGACCTCGTGCTGTGCACGCTGGACGAGGGCGCGGAGATCCGCATGGAGTTCACGGTCGCGACCGGCAAGGGTTATGTCGCCGCCGAGCGTAACCGCCCCGAGGACGCGCCGATCGGCCTGATCCCGGTCGACAGCCTGTTCTCGCCGGTCCGCAAGGTCTCCTACAAGGTCGAGAACACCCGCGAGGGCCAGATCCTCGACTACGACAAGCTGACCATGACGATCGAGACCAACGGCGCGATCTCGCCGGAGGATTCGGTGGCCTATGCCGCGCGCATCCTGCAGGACCAACTCAACGTGTTCGTCAATTTCGAGGAGCCGCGCAAGGAAGTCGCGCAGGAGATCATCCCCGATCTCGCCTTCAACCCGGCCTTCCTCAAGAAGGTCGACGAGCTCGAGCTGTCGGTGCGTTCGGCCAACTGCCTGAAGAACGACAACATCGTCTACATCGGCGACCTCGTGCAGAAGAGCGAAGCGGAGATGCTGCGCACCCCGAACTTCGGCCGCAAGTCGCTGAACGAGATCAAGGAAGTGCTGGCCCAGATGGGTCTGCATCTCGGCATGGAAGTGCCGGGTTGGCCGCCGGAGAACATCGACGAACTCGCCAAGCGCTTCGAGGATCACTACTGAAAATAAAGAGCGCGATGATCGATCATCGCGCTTTTTTCGGGCGAACGCAGGAAGCCCACCTGAGCAACATGCCGCTTGCGGCGAACTGTAGGAAATAAAGTCATGCGTCACGGAAAAGTTCATCGCAAGCTCAATCGCACCGCCGAGCATCGCCGCGCGATGTTCGCCAACATGTGCGCTGCGCTGATCAAGCACGAGCAGATCGTCACCACGCTGCCGAAGGCCAAGGAGCTGCGGCCGATCGTCGAGAAGCTGGTCACGCTGGGCAAGAAGGGCGGCCTTTCCATGCGCCGCCAGGCGATCTCGGAGATGCGCGACCGCGATCAGGTCAAGAAGCTGTTCGACGTGCTGGCGCCCCGCTACAAGGACCGCAACGGCGGCTACACCCGCATCATCAAGGCCGGCTTTCGCTACGGCGACAACGCGGCGATGGCGGTGATCGAGTTCGTCGATCGCGACGTCGACGCCAAGGGGCAGGACTCCGGGCCGGTGCGGGAAAAGGAAGAAGCCGAGGCGGCGTAAGCCTCGCAAACGGATTTCAAAAGCGGCGCCTCGGCGCCGCTTTTTTGTTGGGTGGTGACCGCGGCGCGACCCGCGTGCATAATCTTCGCAAATTCGGGCTTGGGAGGCGTCGATGAGGATTGTCCTGGGTGTAGCGCTGGCGCTTCTGGTATCGCCGGCCGCCGGCGAGACGCTGGTCGAGCGTGGCGCCTATCTCGTCAACAGCGTGATGGTTTGCCACAACTGTCACACGCCGCAGGGCCCCCAGGGATTCGATTTGTCGCGCGCACTGTCGGGAGGTCCCCAGATTTTTGACGAGCCCGAGTACAAGGTCACCGGCTCCAACATCACGCCGGACAAGGAGACCGGCATCGGCAACTGGAGTGACGCCGAGTTGAAGAAGTTCCTCATCAGCGGCGTGAAGCCGAGCGGCACGAAAGCCGCGCCGATCATGCCCTACGAATTCTACACCGTGCTCACGGCGCGCGACCTCGACGCGCTGGTGGCTTATCTTCAAACGGTGCCTCCGGTCCGCCACGAAACGCCGGCACCGGAATATCGGAAGGCGCTAAAGCCGGAGACGCCGACCTACTCGGGCGCGCAGATGACCGACGCCCAAATGGCCGACAAGCTGTCGCGCGGCCGCTATCTCCTGAGCATTTCGCATTGCCTGGAATGTCACACGCCGGAAGGCCCGTCCGCCGTGCACGATTTCGCCTCCGCGACCGGCAAGGGTGGTCGGAAATTTCCTGGACCATGGGGCGAGTCCGAATCCCGCAACATCACCTCGCATCCGGTGTCCGGCCTCGGCCAATGGAGCGACGACGAGATCAAGCGCGCCATCACCCAAGGCATCGGCCGCGATGGCCGCCAGCTGAAACCACCGATGGCCTATGCGGCCTACGCCACCATGACCGCGCAGGATCTGGATGCCATCGTCGCGTTCCTCCGGACGATGCCTCCGCTCCAGTAGGACACGAGGATTACCACCCCTCCAGCACGATCTTGCCGCGCGACTTGCCCGACTCCAGCAGCGCATGCGCGCGCTTCAGGTTCGCCGCGTTGATGGTGCCGAACGCCTGATCCATCGTGGTGCGCAGCACGCCCTTGTCGATGAGGTCGGCGACGTCGTTGAGCAGGTTGTGCTGCGCGATCATGTCCGATGTCTGGAACGAGGAACGGGTGAACATCGATTCCCAGTGCACCGAGATCGCCTTGCCCTTGAAGGCGCTCATGGTGAATTCCTGGGGATCGTCGATCAGGCCGAACTTGCCCTGCGGCGCCATCAAGTCGGCGATCGCCTTGTAGTGCTGCTCGGTGAAGGTGAGGCTCGCGACCAGCCCGACCGGCGGCAGCTTCAGTTTCTCGATCTGCTCCTTCATCGGCTTGCCATGATCGATCACGGCATGCGCGCCGAGATCGAGGCACCATTTTTGCAACTCCGGCCGCGTCGCGGTCGCAACCACGGTCAAGCCCGTCAGCCGCCGTGCCAGCTGGATCATGATCGAGCCGACGCCGCCGGCGCCGCCCGTGATCAAGAGCGTGCGGGGATCGACGCTCTTGCCGGGCATCGCGCCGAGCCGGTCGAACAGCAATTCCCAGGCGGTGATCGAGGTGAGGGGGAGGGCCGCGGCCTGCGCAAATGACAGCGACTTCGGCTTCTTGCCGACGATGCGTTCGTCGACCAGATGGAATTGCGCATTGGTGCCCTGGCGCAGGATCGAGCCGGCGTAGAAGACTTCGTCGCCCGGCTTGAACAGCGACACCTCAGGTCCGACCGCATCGACCACGCCCGATGCGTCAAAACCCAGGATCTTCGTCTCGCCCTCGGGCGGCGCGGCGCGCTTGCGAACCTTGTAATCGACGGGATTGGCTGAGATCGCCTTCACGGCCACGCGGATGTCGCGCCCCTTCGGCTCGGGCATCGCCGCCTCAAAGTCGATCAGCGCATCCCTGTCCTCGATCGGCAGCGACTTCCTGTATCCGACGGCTTTCATTCCTGCTCTCCATCTTGTGTGGCGCGGCAGAATTGTCGTGCTGGCGTCAATTTGGCAAGTACTGTAAATTCAGGGAGATAGTCCCTGTTTGGATACTATTGGGAACGGTTCGGGAAAAGCACGCATGAAACGGCGAAATTTCGCGCATCGGCCGGGATGCGCAGTCGAGGCGACGCTCGACCTGATCGACGGCAAGTGGAAGGGCGTGATCCTGTTTCACCTGCAGTCCGGCACGCAGCGCTTCGGCGAATTGCGGCGGCGGATGCCGGGGATTACCCAGCGCATGCTGACCAAGCAGTTGCGCGCGCTGGAGGACGATCGCCTCATCATCCGCAAGGTCTATGCCGAGGTACCGCCGCGGGTGGAGTACTGCCTGTCGGAGATCGGCGAAAGCCTGCGGCCCGTGATCGATACCCTGAAGGCCTGGGGCGAGACCCACCAGGAACGATTGTCGTGCGCCCCGGCAGCCACGGCAGCGCCGCCGCGCGCGGCCTGAACCGTTGCTCCAACCTATTTGATGGCCACCATCCAGGAATTACTCACGATGTTGAATCGCTTCGTCTCTGTGTTGCTCGTTTCCGCCGCGCTTGCCGTTCCCGCGACCGCACAGGACCGTCGCGTACCGTCGTCCGCGCAGGAACTGCGGCTCTCCTACGCGCCGATCGTGCAACGGGTGCAGCCCGCGGTCGTCAACGTCTACGCCGCCAAGATCGTGCAGAACCGCAACCCCTTCATGGACGACCCGCTGTTCCGCCGCTTCTTCGGCGTGCCCGGCGGACAGGGGGAGCAGATGCAGCGCTCGCTCGGCTCCGGCGTGATGGTCGATCCCACAGGCCTCGTCGTCACCAACGTGCACGTCATCGAGGGCGCCGATCAGGTCAAGGTGTCGCTGTCGGACAAGCGCGAGTTCGAAGCCGAGGTCATGCTGAAGGACTCGCGATCCGATCTCGCGGTGCTGCGGCTGAAGGACGCGCACGAGAAATTTCCGACGCTGGACTTCGCCAATTCCGACGAGCTGATGGTCGGCGACGTCGTGCTCGCGATCGGCAATCCCTTCGGCGTCGGTCAGACCGTGACGCACGGCATCATCTCTGCGCTCGCGCGCACGCAAGTGGGCATCACCGACTATCAGTTCTTCATCCAGACCGACGCCGCCATCAATCCCGGCAATTCCGGCGGCGCGCTGGTCGACATGACCGGACGTCTCGCCGGCATCAACACCGCGATCTATTCGCGCTCCGGCGGCTCGCAGGGCATCGGCTTTGCGATCCCCGCCAACATGGTGCGCGTGGTCGTGGCCTCCGCCAAGATGGGCGGCAAGGCGGTGAAGCGTCCGTGGCTCGGCGCCAAGCTGCAAACGGTGACGCCGGAGATCGCCGAAAGCCTCGGCTTGCGCTCGCCGACCGGCGCGCTCGTTGCCAGCGTGGTGTCGGGTAGCCCCGCCGCGCGCGCCGGCTTGAAGTCGTCCGACCTGATCACCGCAATCGACGGCCAGGTCATCGACGATCCCAACGGCTTCGAATATCGCTTCGCCACCCGTCCGATCGGCGGCACCGCGCAGGTCGACGTGCAGCGCGCTGGCAAGCCGGTGAAGGTTACGATGCCGCTCGAGACCGCCCCCGACGGCGGCCGCGACGAGATCACCGTCAAGGCGCGCTCGCCGTTCCAGGGTGCGAAGGTCGCCAATATCTCGCCGGCGGTCGCCGACGAGCTGCATCTGGATTCGGATACTCAAGGCGTCGTGGTGACCGAGATCCCCGAGGATTCCGTCGCCGGCAATGTCGGCTTCCAGAAAGGCGACATCATCCTGAACGTGAACGGCCAGCAGATCGCCAAGACCAGCGAGCTGGAGAAGGCCGCCGGCCAGTCGGCGCGGGTGTGGCGCATCGTCATCCAGCGCGGCAACCAGCAGATCAACGTGACCTTGCCGGGATGAGTCCAAAGCGGCCACAAGGAGGAGCGTCACTGTTCGCCGCGGCGGGCCTGGAGCAGGACGCGCCGCGGCCGCTTCCCGACCGGCTGCGCCCGCACAAATTGTCCGACGTCGTCGGTCAGGATCACATCCTCGGTCCCGACGGCGCGCTGACGCGCATGCTGGGAACGCGGACGCTTGGCTCGCTGATTTTCTGGGGACCGCCGGGCACCGGCAAGACCACGGTGGCGCGGTTGCTTGCCGATGCCACCGAGCTGCATTTCGAACAACTGTCGGCGGTGTTCTCCGGCGTCGCCGACCTGAAGAAGGCATTCGATGCGGCGCGCGGCCGCCGCGAGACGGGCAGGGGCACGCTCTTGTTCGTCGACGAGGTCCATCGCTTCAATCGGGCGCAGCAGGATTCGTTTCTGCCCGTGATGGAGGACGGCACGGTGGTGCTGGTCGGCGCCACCACGGAAAATCCGTCGTTCGAGCTCAACGCCGCTTTGCTGTCGCGCGCACGCGTGCTGGTGTTTCATTCGCTCGATGCGGACGCGATCGAAAAACTGTTCGTTCATGCCGAGAAGATCGAGGGCAAAAAGCTGCCGCTCGACACTGAGGCGCGCGCCGCGCTGGTGCGTATGGCCGATGGTGACGGCCGCGCTGCGCTGACCTTGGCCGAAGAGGTCTGGCGCTCCGCGCGCGGTGGCGAAGTCTTCAACGCCGCACAGCTCCAGGACATCCTGCAGCGCCGCGCGCCAATCTACGACAAGTCGGCCGACGGCCACTACAACCTCATTTCGGCGTTGCATAAATCGGTGCGCGGCTCAGATCCCGACGCCGCGCTGTATTATCTCGCGCGCATGCTCGACGCCGGCGAGGATCCGCTGTTCCTGGCAAGGCGCGTGGTGCGCATGGCGGTGGAAGACATCGGCCTTGCCGATCCGCAGGCGCTGGTCGTCGCCAACGCCGCCAAGGACGCCTATGATTTCCTCGGCTCGCCCGAGGGCGAGCTTGCGATCGCGCAGGCCGTGCTCTACGTCGCGACCGCGCCGAAATCGAACGCCGCCTACGCCGCGTTCGGCGCCGCGATGCGCACGGCCAAGGAAGCGGGCTCGCTGCTGCCGCCGAAGCACATCCTCAATTCGCCGACCAAATTGATGCGTGAGGAAGGCTACGGCGCCGGCTACGAATACGATCACGACGCGGCGGAAGGCTTTTCCGGTCAGGATTATTTCCCGGAAGCGCTGGGGCGGAAGACCTTTTACGATCCGCCCGAGCGCGGCTTCGAACGCGAGATCAGGAAGCGGCTGGACTATTGGGCCAAGCTGCGGCGGGAGAAGGCGGGCAAATAGCGCAGGTCTCAGTGGGATGCCGTGGAGGTACCCATGCCAACACAGATACCTGAGAAACAGGAGAATTCCGGAAGGCTCTCGATCGCGACCGTCTGCATGCACGCGCTGCTCGCCGCTGCGATCATCGCCACGATCGCAGTGACGGTCGTGTGGGCTTACCTCTGACCCTCCGTAGACGAATAGAAGTGACAACTCCTTTGATTTGCGCTAGGCACCGCCATGAGCCGTCGCGTCAAGAAGCCATTGAGACCCCGGGGTGATCGCCCAAGGGGCGCGCCTCCCTACCGGAATAAGCAGCGGGATGAGCATCCACGAGTGCATCGCCCCGGCGGCAAACCCGCGCGCTTCGCGGCGCCGCGCCCCGCAAAGTCCGCGCCCTTTGTCGCCGAGCCCGAGAAGATTGTCGCGGAGTCACCGCCGTTGCCGACCAAAGTCCAGACCGTCGTGGTGACGCCGGACGAGGACAATATGCGGGTCGACCGTTTCCTCGAAGCGCGCTTTCCCGGGCTGTCGTTCTCCCACATCCAGCGCATCGTCCGCAAAGGCGAGCTGCGCGTGAACGGCAAGCGCGCCGACAGCAAGGACCGGCTGCAGGCCGGCCAGAGCATCCGCATTCCGCCGTTGCGGCTGGATACGCCGAAGGTTGCGGGCAGACTGTCCGAAGCCGAAGCGAAGACGCTCACTGAGCTGAAGGCGATGACGCTCTACGAAGACGACGACGTGCTGGTGCTGAACAAGCCGGCCGGGCTTGCGGTGCAGGGCGGCTCCGGCACCACGCGGCACATCGACCAGATGCTGGAGGTCATGCGCGACGCCAAGGGCCAGAAGCCGCGGCTGGTGCACCGGCTCGACAAGGAGACGTCAGGTTGCCTGCTGGTAGCCAAGACGCGCTTTGCCGCAACCGCCTTGACCGGATCGTTCCGCCATCGCTCGGCGCGCAAGATCTACTGGGCGCTGGTGGCGGGTGTGCCGAAACCGAAGCAGGGGCGCATCTCGACCTATCTCGCCAAGGACGAGAGCGAGGATGACAGCATTATGCGCATCGCCGCCCATGGCGACGAGGGCGCGAGCCATGCGGTGACCTATTACGCCGTGGTGGAAGCCTCGGCGAGCAAGCTCGCCTGGGTGTCGCTGAAGCCGGTCACCGGGCGGACGCATCAATTGCGCGCGCATATGGCGCATATCGATCACGCCATCGTCGGCGATCCCAAATATTTCAACAAGGAGAACTGGCAGCTGCCGGGCGGCTTGCAGAACCGGCTGCACCTGCTCGCACGCCGCATCGTGATTCCGCATCCGCGCGGCGGGGTGATCGACGCGTCAGCTCCGTTGCCGCCGCACATGCTGCAATCGTGGAATTTGCTGGGGCTGGAGGCCGACCGGTTCGATCCGATCGAGAACGCGCCGGAGGAGTGAGCGGCGCGCATCACAAAGCCGGCTGAAAGCCGGACCCGCCCTGTGAAAAAGGTGCTAACGTGAAGCGGTCCGGTGATGGGTCGGGTTTCGGGAAGGGCAATGCAACGGCGTGAGTTCATCGCTGCGCTGGGTGGCGTGTTGGCATGGCTGCCGGCGGCGCGTGCGCAGGATCGAATCCGGCGCGTCGGTATCTTGATGAACTTCGCCCCGGGCGATGCGGTCGCGCAAACGCGCCACGCCAGGATCCTTGAAAAGCTGGGAGCGCTCGGCTGGACCGAAGGGCGGAATATTCACGTCGAGACACGCTGGGTTGAGGGCGACGCTGATCTAACCCGAAGGGGCATCGCCGACTTGCTCGCCATGTCGCCCGATGTGATCCTCGGCACCACAACTCCCGGCGTGATCGCCTTGAAGCGAGCGAGCAAGACCGTGCCGATCGTGTTCGTCAGCGTAGTCGATCCCGTCGGTTCGGGACTGGCGGCCAGCATGTCGCGTCCGGCTGGCAACGCGACGGGCTTTGTGACGTTCGAATATGCGCTCGCGGCAAAATGGCTGGAACTGCTCAAGGAACTTGCGCCGCAGGTGACCCGTGCGGCCGTGATCCGGGATTCCGCTGTACCAACCGGAATAGGCCTGTTTGCGGCGGTCCAGGCCGTCGGAAGGCTCGATGTCGAATTGAGCGTCATCGAAGTTGGCGACCCGATGCAGATGGAGCAAGACATCAACGCATTCGCCAAAATCCCAAATAGCGGGATGATCGTGACACCCAGCCAGTTTGCAGGAAACCACTCCGCCGTGATTACGGCGTCCGCGACGCGCAACAAGCTGCCCACGGTTTATCCGTTTCGATATTTCGTCGATGAAGGTGGCCTGATTTCCTATGGACCAACCCTCTATGACGAGTATGTCGGGGCGGCGTCTTATATCGATCGCATCCTGAGAGGCGAAAGCCCGGCCGACCTTCCGGTGCAATCGCCGACCAAATACGAACTGGCGATCAACACAAAGACCGCCAAGGCGCTCGGCCTCGTCCTGCCACCGACATTGCTGGCCCGGGCCGAC
The DNA here is from genome assembly GCA_963732085.1 of uncultured Alphaproteobacteria bacterium. Classification (GTDB taxonomy): domain Bacteria; phylum Pseudomonadota; class Alphaproteobacteria; order Rhizobiales; family Xanthobacteraceae; genus Bradyrhizobium. The sequence goes on from CAVSYJ010000014.1 coordinate 36,252, forward strand.
GAGGTGATCGAATAGGAAATGCCGACAGGATATCGTCGGTCAATTCCTGAACTGCTCGAGGAACATCCGCAAGCGAATCGTGCGGGCTCTCGACATCCGTGATGACCCAGCCGTCGCGGCCCTGCACCAGGATGAAGTTCAATGTCACGCTGCGGCCCTCATTGTCGAAGTTCGCGGCGACATAGGTCTTGTCGAATTGCTTGCGCAGGATCGAGACGGCGACCGGCCCAAGCCGCCAGGTCGGGCTCTGCACCAGAAAATCATAGGGCTCGGCGCGCGGCGCGAGCCAGGCGCTCCGCAGACTCGGATCGAAGAATTTTTGGGCCGTTGCCTCGTCCCGCGGCAGTCCGCGGGAAAGGTCCGGCGCGCCCTTGCCGTAATAGGCATAGACGTTGCGCACCAGCAATTCCGGCGTACGGAACCCGGCCTCGGCCGCCAGAGCGCCTGAGGCAGCAAGTAACGCTATGACAATCGCAAAAATCCGGTCCACCGCGGGCTCGCTTTACTGGCGCGCAGCTTTATCATAATTGACGCGAGCCGATGATGCGGCGGAGAGAAGCAATTTCGCATGCGTGACTTGTTCGACGAAATGGCCGGCAAATCGCCGCTCGATCCGCAGGAGGCCGTGCGGCGCGCGTTGCGTGTGCCCAAGCGCAAGCGCTTCTACGGCGATGTCGGCGTCACCGGGGCGGATGGTGGATTTGCCATCACGCTCGACGGCAAGCCGATCAAGAGCCCCTCGGGCCGCACCGTCACCGTGCCGGTGCGTGCGATCGCCGACGCCATCGCGGAGGAATGGCGTGCGCAGCAAGAGACGATCGACCCCCTGACCATGCCGCTGACGCGCTTCGCCAACAGCGTGGTCGAATCGGTGGTGGGCCGGGTCCAGCCCGTGCGCGACGACATCGCGAAATATTTCCGCTCCGATCTGCTGTGCTATCGCGCCGGCCATCCGCAGGCGCTGGTCGAGAAGGAGGCGGCGCACTGGGACCCCGTGCTGTTCTGGGCCGCGGACACGCTCGGCGCGCATTTCATTCTCGGCGAGGGCATCATGCATGTGCGCCAGCCCGACAGCGCGGTGGAAGCGGTGCGGGCGGCGCTGCCCGGCGATCCCTGGTCGCTGGCCGCCGTCCATGTCGTGACGACCCTGACCGGATCGGCGCTGCTGGCGCTGGCGCTGGTCCATGGCGCGCGCGATCCCGATCAGGTCTGGGAGGCAGCCCATGTCGACGAGGACTGGAACCGCGACCAATGGGGCGTGGACGAGGAGGTGGCTGCCCGCCGCGCCGCCCGCGAGGTCGATTTCCGCGCCGCCGTGCGGATTTTGCGCGCGGTGAAGCCTGTCGGTTAACGAGAGGTTTACGGCCGCCACGCTAGCGTGCCGCCATGGCGCTGACCGTCAACCAAAGCCTTCCCGTCATTGCCGCGCAGGCCACCGGCAGCGCCACGTCCGGCGTCGTCCTGCAGCCCGGCGCGGTGATCGATGCGCAGGTGCTCAAGGTCGCCGAGAATCTGGTGCAGATCGCGATCGCGGGGCTCTCGATCGACGTGATGTCGGAGGTGGCGCTGACGCCGGGGCAGAACCTGCAGCTTGCGGTGTCGCAGACGCCTGACGGTACGGTGCGGCTTGCCATGGTCGGGCAGGGCGCGAGCGCGCCGGCAGCAGATGCAGCAAGCGTCACGAATACGTCCATCGGTACATCGGCAAGCGCGCCGGCTACCATAAGCGAGATCGCGAACCCGGCATCGGTCACACCCGCCACGCTCACCGATCCGTTGACGCCGCTGGAGCGGGTCGCAGTGTCGGTAGCGTCCGAGACTGCGGCCACGCAGCAGCAGTCCCTCGCGCCGCTGTTCGCCAATCTCAACGCGGTGGCCACGTCGAGCAGCCTGCCGCCGGTGCTGCAACAGGCGGTGGTGCAGGTGCTGGCGCAGCAGACGCTGCTGGTTCCGACACTCAGCGGCGAAGATGTTCAGAATGCCACTCAGGCATCCGGGCTGTTCCTGGAGTCGTCGCTGGCGACGAGCGCAATTCCACCCACCGGCATTCCCGACCTCAAGGCGGCGCTGATCGTGCTGCGGCAGACGCTCGCGGCGGCGGTGCAAGCAACCGGGACGCCGCAGGCAGTTGCGCCTGCCGTCTCAACCATCGCCGCAAGCGAAACAAAGCCGGCGGCTGCATCGCCCGCGCTAGTCCCGGCGCAACCGGAGCAAGCGCCGTCTGAACAAATTCTGGAAGTCGTCGGCCAGGAGATCGCAACGCCGCAGGTGCGCGTGCAACTTCCCGCGCTCGTCTCCGACACGACGGGCAATCCGACCAAGCTCGTGCTTGCGGAAGCCTTGCTCAGCGCCGGACCGAAATCGGTGACCTCAGGCGCGGCGCTCAACCTTCTCCAGGAAGCCCTGCAGGAACTGCCGCGTGAAAGCCAGCCGCAGGCGACGACGGTCACCTTGCCTGGTGGACAAAGCGAGGAAGCCATCGTCCGCACCAGCACGCCACCGCCGCCATTCCGCGGCGCGCTGCCCTCGGCGCAACCGGTGGCCGCGCCTTCGATCGCGCCAAATGCGCCGCTTGCGACCACCGTGCGGCATCTGCTCGACGACACCGATGCGGCGATTGCACGCCAAACCCTGCTGCAGGTCGCCTCGCTGCCGGATCGGCCCGACGCGTCGGGCAGCCGCGCCGATCCCACGATGCCGCGCTGGAATTTCGAAATTCCGTTCGCGACGCCGTTAGGCACCGCGATGGCGCAGTTCGAGATCTCGCGCGATGGCGGCGGCAACGAAATCGAAGCCACCAAGCGCGTCTGGCGTGCGCGCTTCTCGCTCGACATCGAGCCGGCGGGGCCAGTGCATGCGCTGATCTCGCTGGTCGGCGATCGCACCTCGGTCAGGATGTGGGCCGAGCGGCCGCAGACCGCGTCGCTGCTTCGCGCCGGCGCAAGCGATCTCAGCCAGGCGCTGAGCCAGGCCGAGCTTGCGCCCGGCGACATCGTCATTCGCGAGGGGACCCCGCCGCAGCCTCAGCCGGCAAAGGCCGGGCATTTCCTGGATCGCGCGTCATGAGCGAGACCAGGAACCAGCTTGCGGTCGCGCTGCATTACGACCGCACGGGCGCGCCGCGCGTGGTCGCCAAGGGCAAGGGGGCAATCGGCGCCAAGATCATCGAGGTCGCGAAGGCCCATGACATCCCGATCGAGGAGAACGAGGTGCTGGCCGGCGCGCTCTCCCATGTCGAGCTCGGCGACGAAATCCCGGCCGAGCTCTACAAGGCGGTCGCCGAGGTGCTGGTGTTCGTGCTGCGGCTGACGCGGTCGCCGCGCAAGCCTTGAGCGTCATCGTTTCACCACGATCCCATCAACATTGTCGCGCGCCTTTCACTCATCCGGATGCATCCCGTGTTCACCCGCCGTCATCTGCTCGGACTGCTCGCCGCCGCGAGCTTCTTGCCACAGCGTAGCCTTGCCAATGTCGCCTATCCCAAGACCCAGCTGCGCGCCGACCTCGCCAAGCATTTCACCGATGCCGGCACGGCCGGTACCTTCGTTGCCTATGATGTCGACGCCTACACGTTGATCGCCAGCGATCAAGACCGTTCGGCCGAAGCCAAGCTTCCGGCCTCGACCTACAAGATTCCGAACTCGCTGATCGCGCTGGAAACCGGCGTGGTCGGGGATCCCGACAAGGACGTGTTCAAATGGGATGGCGTCAAGCGATCGATCGAAGCCTGGAACAGGGATCACACCATGCGGTCGGCGATCGCGGCGTCCGCCGTGCCGGTCTATCAGGAGATCGCGCGGCGGATCGGCGAGGCACGCATGCAGAAATATGTCGACCTGCTCGAATACGGCAATCGCAATATCGGCGGCGGCATCGACCAGTTCTGGCTGACCGGTGATTTGCGCATCGATCCCGTGCAGCAGGTCGATTTTCTCGACCGCCTGCGGCGCGGCGTGCTGCCGGTCTCAAAGCGCAGCCAGGATCTGGTGCGCGACATCCTTCCGGTGACGCAGGTCGGTGATGCCGTCATCCGCGCCAAGTCGGGCCTGCTGGGCGCGGAGCGCGGCCAGCCGTCGCTCGGCTGGATGGTCGGCTGGGCCGAGAAGGGCGAGGCGAGGGTGGTGTTCGCGCTCAACATGGACTGCAAGGAGCCGCGCCACATCGCCGACCGCATGAATCTGACGCAGGCCTGCCTGCACGATATCGGCGCGATCTGAGCACTCAACGCGCTGGCGCGGACAGTGCCGCGCAGCTAGCATCCTCCGGCTAAATCAAGAAATGCCCGGAGGAAACATGCCTGCTACCTCAATCTGGCTTTCGTCGCTCACGCTTGCCGCCGCCGGCGGCTGGCTCGCCGCCACCATGTTTGCGGGGCCAGCATCCAGCAAGGAGCCGCGCTTCCCTCAACTCGTCCTCGACCAGCTCAACGAGCAGCAGAAGCCGCTCGCGGACCAGATCGTGAAGGTGTCCAGCGTCAGCATCGGAGGGCCCTACAATCTGCTGCTGCGCAGCCCGGTGCTGGGCCAGCGGATGTTCGATCTGTTCGATTATCTGCGCTGGAAGACCTCGGTGCCGACGCGGCTCAACGAGTTCGCGATCCTGATCATCGGCCGGCAGTGGCGCTCGCAGGTCGAATGGTCTGCGCATGCGCCGATCGCGACCAAGGCCGGCCTGTCACCCGACATCATCGCGGAATTGAAGACCAACAAGCGGCCTTCGAAGATGGCCGAGGATGAGGCCGTGGTCTACGACTTCGTCACGGAGCTGACGACGACCCACAAGGTCTCCGACGAGACCTTTGCGCGCGCGCGGAAAGTGTTCAACGATCAGCAGATCGTCGACCTCACCGCGGTCGCCGGCAATTACGTGATGGTGGCGATGATCCTCGCCATGGCGGAGCAGACCGTGCCGCCGGACAAGGTTGAGCCGTTCAAGGTCGGGGAGGAATAACGCATGATCCGGAAAAGTGTGTAGCGGTTTTCCCTCGCGACAAACGCGGACGCGTTTGCGCGGAGGTCATGCGCAAACAAAGAATCTGGAGCGCGATGATATTGCGCTCTAGACCCTACCGCACCGACCCCAGCAATGCCGCGGCGACGCGCCGGTTTCCTTCGGCCGTCAAATGCAGCCTGTCGCCTTGCAACAGGCCTGCCTTTGCGGCCGAAATGATCAGGCCGGTCGCATCGATGACCCTGATATGACGCGCAGCCAGTCGCTGGCGGATGCTGGCAACATTGGCGCTGTGTTGCGCGGATGAAACGCCGTGAGTGCTGTCGTTGATCATGAAGATGCTCAGGATGACGATGCGGGTGCCCTCGGGCACCGAACTGCTGACGCGCGCCAGGATTTGCGCGGTGGTTTCGCCGCTGACCCCGGCGTTGATCACGCGTGTCGAAGAACCCTTTGCTTGCAGCATGGCCTGGAGTTGCGCCGGAAACGAGTCCGATGGCGAAAGGCCGTATCCCGCAGTGGCGCTGGCGCCGAGCGCCACGACCTGTGCCGAACACCAGTGCATCATGGCGAAATAGGCGATGGCCGCAATCAGGATGATCGAGGGTACGCGTCTGATGCTCATGTCGCCCTCCCGGTCTATCCCAGCTTGAACAACCCCCGCAGAAACTCCACCACCGCCTTGCGCGCTTCGGTGGCGGTCGCCGGATTGCCGCCGGCATGCGGGCTCAGCTCGACGCAGGGGTCCTTGTAGGTGAAGGGCACTTGCGTGTCGGCATTCATCAACAACCCGCCTTCACCTTCCCTGATATGGCAATGGCGCACGGTCTGCGCATTCGTCGACTCCGCAACGATATTGTTGCCGATCAGGCCGGCATCGAAGCCGTGGGCGGAGTCCGGATATTCCGTCAGCACGACATCGCGGCCGGCGTCCTTCAGCCGCGTGACGAAAGCCTTGCAGCTTGCGACGGGATTGTAGTCGTCAGGCGCGCCGTGGAAGATGCGGATCGGCCGCGCGGCGACGTCGGTGTCGCCGTTATAGGTCGTGGAGCAATCGGGATAGAAGGGGATGTAGCCGGCAAATTGCAGGCCGGACTTGTTCCAGAGCTTGTGGAAGCGCTCGAGGCTCGCGTAAAGCGCGGCTTGCCCACCGCGTGAGAATCCCATCAGCACGATACGGTCGGGGTCGACGCGCGGATGCCTGGCCAGGATTTCCAGCGAGTGATAGATATCGACGATGAGATTGAGGCGGCCGAGCAGCGCCTGGTTGGTGCTGACGGAGGTCAAGCCGCGGCCGGAAAAGCCGTCGATCACGAAGGTCGAGATTCCCATCGTGTTGAACTGATGCGTCCAGGCTTCGGTGGTGCCGTTGACGCCGCTGGAGCCGTGCATCATCACGACGACCGGCAGGCGGCCGGTGCCTTGCGCCACGCGGAATTCGCCGGCGACCGTGACCGGCTTGCCGTTGGCGTCGCCGGTCAAAAATTGCTGGTCGGAGATGGTGACCGAGGGGATCGCGTAGATCTCGACGCGGGAGGCGATCTCCTTGGGGATGCCCTGCGCATTGGTCTCGATGCAGGTCAGCAGCACGCCCGAGCACAACAGCGCGGCGGCGACCGCAAAGCGCCAGTCGGTCAACATCGGTTTCCCCCGGATTATCGCTATTTGTCCGGGCGGAAATAGACCAAGCGCCGCGCGGGCTGTCAAACCAGCCAGCCAGCCCGACTGAAAAATTGGGGGGACTAGTCTTTCGTGCCGGCCAGCGCCTTGTCGAGCGCCTGCGCGCCGATCTCGCACATGGTGAGCGAGATCACGTCGCCATTCTGCTCGAAGGCCTTGGCGAGATAGCCGAACTGGGTCCGCGCCAGCCGCAAGCCTTGCACCGGGACAATGGCCACGAACTCGTCGATCGCGTTGATGGCCTGTTCGGTTGCCGCGCTCATGCTGGTGAGGCCGTTTCCGGTATGCTGAAGCTGTGCCCGCAGCCGCTCGGCCTCCTCGGTGAAGACGCGGCGGTCGATTTCGGCGAGCCGGTCGCGCTGCTCGATTTGCGCTTTCAGCGCCGCGATCTCGTCCCCGGCGTGCGCGCCCTTCTCGGCGAGCTGCGCCCGCAAGGAGGCAATCTCCGCCTCGGATTCCTGCTGGTTCTCGATGAGCTGCAGCCGCAGCGAGGCGATCTCGGCCTCGGCATGCTGCTGGTGGTCGGCAAGCTCGGCCTTCAGCGCGGCAACCTCGATTTCGGCCCTGTCCTCGCTTTGCGAGAGATGCGCTTTCAGCGCGTTGAGCTCGGCAAGCAGATTGTCGGCGGCAAGCTCCGCCACCTCGCGCTGCTCGGTGCTCCTGGCGTGCTCATCCTGGTGATCGTTCACCAGCGCTTCGGCGGCCGTGGCGCGCCGGCTCAGCGTCTCGATCGCGCCGGCTGCCGCCTGCAGCATCTCCGCATTGCGGCCGCCCGACATCATGCTGGCAAGCCGCCGCAGGAAGTCGATGGTTTCTTGCGTCTCGTCAGAGGGCAGGGCGCGGACCGTCGCTGGCATCGTCATTGTCTATCGGCTCGTCAGGCGTCCGGTCTTATGGACGCGGTGTGTCATTCGAACGACAAAGTGGCGACCTTTGGGCAGGGCGAGAGAATCACTTCTGACCTGCCGACGATAGGCCGAAATCGGCGCCGACCACAGTTTTTCACGCTGTTTTACGATGCTTCGATGCCGCAGGCGGTATCCTTACGGAGGTGGGTGCAGGGGACTGCCGAAAGGGCGGCTTTTCGCGGCCGAAAGCGCCCTGTTACAACCCGCTGAAATCCAACGGAATTAGCGGGCGGGAACAGATGAAGGACATCCTGGACACCCTCGAGGAGCGGCGCGCCGGCGCCAAGCTCGGCGGCGGCGAGAAGCGCATCGAGGCGCAGCATGCCCGCGGCAAGCTCACCGCGCGCGAGCGCATCGAGCTGTTGCTCGACAAGGGCTCGTTCGAGGAATTCGACATGTTCGTCGAGCACCGCTCGACCGAGTTCGGCATGGAGAAGACCAAGGTGCCCGGCGACGGCGTCGTCACCGGCTGGGGCACGGTGAACGGCCGCAAGACCTTCGTGTTCGCCAAGGATTTTACCGTGTTCGGCGGCTCGCTGTCGGAGACCCACGCGCACAAGATCGTCAAGATCCAGGACATGGCGATGAAGGCGCGGGCGCCGATCATCGGCCTCTATGACGCCGGCGGCGCGCGCATCCAGGAAGGCGTCGCGGCACTCGCGGGCTATTCCTATGTGTTCCGCCGCAACGTGATCGCCTCGGGCGTGATCCCGCAGATTTCCGTGATCATGGGGCCCTGCGCCGGCGGCGACGTCTATTCGCCCGCGATGACCGACTTCATCTTCATGGTGAAGAACACCAGCTACATGTTCGTCACCGGCCCCGACGTGGTGAAGACCGTCACCAACGAGGTCGTCACCGCCGAAGAGCTCGGCGGCGCGTCCGTGCACGCGACGCGTTCCTCGATCGCCGACGGCGCCTTCGAGAACGACGTCGAGGCGCTGTTGCAGATGCGCCGGCTGATCGACTTCCTGCCCGCCAACAACACCGACGGCGTGCCGGAATGGCCGAGCTTCGACGACATCGAGCGCGTCGACATGTCGCTCGACACGCTGATCCCCGACAATCCGAACAAGCCCTACGACATGAAGGAGCTGATCCTGAAGGTCGTGGACGAGGGCGACTTCTTCGAGATCTCGGAGGCCTTTGCGAAAAACATCGTCACCGGCTTCGGCCGCATCGCCGGCCGCACCGTCGGCTTCGTCGCCAACCAGCCGATGGTGCTGGCGGGCGTGCTCGACAGCGACGCTTCACGCAAGGCCGCGCGCTTCGTGCGTTTTTGTGACGCCTTCAACATCCCGATCGTGACCTTCGTCGACGTGCCGGGCTTCCTGCCCGGCACCGCGCAGGAATATGGCGGGCTGATCAAGCACGGCGCGAAGCTGCTGTTCGCCTATTCGCAATGCACGGTTCCCCTTGTGACCGTCATCACGCGAAAAGCCTATGGCGGCGCCTTCGACGTCATGGCGTCCAAGGAGATCGGCGCCGACATGAACTACGCCTGGCCGACCGCGCAGATCGCTGTGATGGGCGCCAAGGGCGCGGTCGAGATCATCTTCCGCGGCGACATCGGCGACCCGAGAAGATCGCCGCGCGCACCAAGGAATACGAAGACCGCTTCCTGTCGCCCTTCATCGCCGCCGAGCGCGGCTATCTCGACGACGTCATCATGCCGCACTCGACGCGCCGGCGCATCGCGCGGGCGCTCGCCATGCTGAAGGACAAGCATGTCGAGACGCCCGCGAAGAAGCACGACAATTTGCCGTTGTGAGGCAAGCCCAATCCGCACCTTCGCGCAAAATCACATGGCACACCTCGACCCGATTCAACTATATTGCCTCCATGACCGATGCACTGAAAGAGCTGATCGAAGCCGCCAAGACTGCCAAGCCGACGCCCGAGCATCGGGAGCACAGCAAGCGCGCGTGAGCTTTGTCTACGGAAATACGCATTTCGAGACTTCAGCTGATCACCCGCGAAATGGTCGACCGCGAGGCAGAGAAGCTGGCCAAGGACAAGCAAATGACGGGTGACGAGCGCGAACGGCGGGATAGCCGTGCGCTTGAACCCGAGTTGATCACCGACCCACACGGAAAAGCAGCCGCCGAAGCCCGAAATGGCTTTCGCCAGTATGACGCAGCCATCGGCACGATCCAAACTGCGCTGGAGCGGGGTTCGTTCAAGCTTCGCCCCTCGCTGATTTCGATCCCTTCAACGTGAAGCGCTGGCTGGAATCAGTTCCTATGCAGGAAACTATAGACCGGCGGGGTTTCCATCGAGGCAAGTCTTCACGCTCCAGTCGGGGCGCACCTACGTTCCAGAACTCGTCGAGGATATGTGCGACTACGTCAACGATCATTGGGGTCGAATAGCACGCACGAATTCATCTGGCGGCCTATGTGATGTGGCGCCTGAACTGAATTTCATCCATTTGCAGATCGGCAACGGTCGAACGTCCGCGGATCTGCTTCGTACCTCGTCCTGTCGATTTGCGCCGGTTCTCTGCTGCCTGGACGCTCAGCGATTCCAGATCAAATTGTGTGACAATCGCAAACCGTACTTCGAGGCACTGGATGCGGCAAATTAAGCCTTTCGCGATCGGCAGTGTCGACGATCTCGAAAATGGAGGATGCTTGCTGGCTTCGCTGCTCGCAAATCAACTCGCCGAGTTTCACGCGAAATCTGTCGGCGGAAAGCTACCGAATTGAGGCAACTAAGGCCGTAATCCACCTAACCCGCCGTCAATAGGCTTCCAACCCAATGACCTCAGACGATCCGACCGACGAGATTTCAGACATCGAAGCGCGGATCGAGGCGCTTGCCGAGGTCGCCGAACGCTGCCGGAAGTTCATTCTGGGATCGAAGGTTGCGATCGCGGGCGGTTTCGTATTGCTGCTCGTCGCGATGCTCGGCCTGTTCGGGGCAGGCGCGTCCACCGCGCTGGGATCGATTGCCTTGATACTCGGCGGAATCGTCTCGCTCGGGTCGAATGTCAGCACATTGCGGCAGACCGAGGCCGCCATCAGCGCCGCCGAGGCGCTCCGTTCGGACCTGATCGGCGGGATCGACCTTCGCCTGGTTCGTGATGCGCCGGTAAAATTGATGTGACGAGGAAGGGCGGATTAGCGACTTGTCCGTCGAAGCTGCAAAGAGCAAGAAGGCGGAAGCGTAATCCGCCATCTTGCTCGTCTGCGCGCGGCGGGTTACGGCTTCGCCTAACCCGCCCTACGATGGGAGACACCCATGACCACACTCTTCGCCTTCCTCCATCATCTCTGCGCCTTCACGCTCGTCGCCGCCGTCGCGATCGAGTTCACGCTGATCCGCTCCGAGTTGACACTCGCCTCGGCGCGGCGGCTGCAGGTCACCGACATCGTGCTCGGCATCGCCGCGGGCGCGCTCCTGGTGATCGGGCTGCTCCGCGTGTTCTTCTTCGAGAAGGGCGCGGCGTATTACTGGCACAGCCACGCGTTCCTGACCAAGTTCGCGCTCTTCATCATCATCGGCCTGCTCTCGATCGTCCCGACCCTCGAATTCCTGTCGTGGCGCGATGCGATCGCGGCGGGGCAGGTCGCCCGTCATGGATGCCGCCAAACGCAAGCGCGTCACCATGATCATCCACATCGAGCTGGCGGCGATCGTGGTGATCCTGCTCTGCGCCGCCATCATGGCGCGGGGAGGGTGGGTGTAGCGCCCGTTAACCGTCCGCCTCAATTCTGCGCGTGCAGCCGGAAACCGCCAGTTCTCCCGATTTACAGGGAGGCGGCCATGTTCCTATACTTCTGGTTGTGGACCGGGGGAGGCAACGATGACGGATACATCGGCGAACGCAGCGGGGCAAAAGCCGCCCGCGGGCGGCGCCGCAACTGCAGCGATCGATGACAAGATCATCGCCGCCTATAAAGATATGCTGACCGTTCAGTTCAGCGGGACGGTCATCCTGTCCGGCGTCGCGTTTGTCGTCCTGCTGGGCTGCTTTTTGTTCGGCAAGCAAGTGCCACTGCTTCCGGTCATCATTCTGGCCGGAGTGCTCGGCGCGTTTTTCAGCGCGCTGATGCGGCTCGTGGACAAGGCGGGCGCGGCATTGATCACGTCGACGGCTCAGAATCTCCGCGGCCGCTATCTCCTGATGTATTCGCTGATTCCACCGGTGATCGGCGCCATCGCGGCGGTGGTTCTCTATCTCGTCTTCGTTGGCAAATTTTTCGAGAGCCCGTTTTTTCCAAAAATTGGTTGTCTTCCCAACCAGACGTGCACCTCGCTACTTGACCTGATGAAATATTATTGGCCGGTAGAATCCGGAGGACTACGGCAAGGCGCTGGTCTGGTCGTTCATCGCCGGATTCTCCGAACGGCTGGTACCCGATGTTCTGCAGAGAGTGGCGGCGAAGGCTGAGCAAAACAACCAAGGTCCGTAGGCGCCGATCAGAAATTCGTCTTCCTTGCCGGCCGCTCGTCCTCGAGATAGCCGTCGCGCGTCTGCGGCAGCTTGCGCCCGAGGATGCGGCTCGCCACCACCGTGCGCAGGATCTGCGCGGTGCCGCCGCCGATGGTGAACATGCGGGCGTCGCGGACCATGCGTTCCAAGGGACGATTACGGGAATAACCGGCGGCGCCGAACACCTGCAGCGCGTCGTTGGTCACCTTGATGGCGGCATCGGCCGCGAAAATCTTGGCCTGCGCCGCAAACAGCGGATCGGGAAACGGCGCGGCCGATCGCGCGGCTTTAAGGATCAGCTCGCGCGCGGCCGCGATCTGCACCGACATGTCGGCGAGCATCCATTGCAAGCCTTGAAACTCGGCGATCGGCCGGCCGAACTGCTCGCGCGCATTGGCATAGTCGAGCGCATGTTGATAGGCGCCGTCGGCAAGCCCCAGCGCCACGGTGGCGGCACCGACGCGCTGCGAGTTATAGGCGTTCATGAGATCGGCGAAGCCGCGCCGGAAACCGGACGGCGGCATGACAACCATGTCGTCGCCGATTTCCATATCCCTGAACAGGATTTCGGTCTCGGGAATGCCGCGCAGCCCCATGGTCGGCTCGCGCTTGCCGATCACGAGCCCCTTGGTCTTGTCGCGGATTGCGAGGAAGCCGCCGATGCCCTGTTCCTCGCCTTTCTCGTCGAACACCCGCGCGAACACCAGGTGCAGCTTTGAGACGCCGCCGCCGGTGATCCAGTGCTTGCCGCCGTTGATGACGTAGCCGCTGCCCCTGCGGTCGGCGCGTGTGGTCATCTCGCTCGCCGCCGATCCGGCGCCGGGCTCGGTGATGCAGATCGCGGGCTTGTCGCCCGCGAGCACCAGCTCGGCCGCGAGCTTCTTCTGTGCGTCGTGCCGTAATGCATCACGGCCGAGATCGCGCCCATATTGGCCTCGACCACGATCCGCCCGGTGACGCCGCAGACCTGCGCCATCTCGTCGACCACGAGCGCCGCTTCGAGGAAGCCGAGGCCGGGACCGCCATATTGCTTGGGGATCGTCATTCCGAAGAAGCCGGCCTCGGCCAGCGCCTTCACATTGTCCCAGGGATATTGCTCCGTGCGGTCGACCTCGGCGGCGCGCGGCGCGATGGTCTCGCGCGCCAGCGCACGCGCACGCTTCTGCAGCTCGAGCTCGGCAGGCTGAACGTCATAAGGAATGGGCCTGCTGCGTCACTAGCGGAACGAAGTCATATTCGCCGACACCTTGCAGGACCAGGAAGGTCAGCGAGGTCTGCCCGCCATTGGTCACGAGATGCGGCCGGCCCGGCCTGACGACATGGACCTCACCGGGCTTCAGCTTCACTTCCTCTTTCGGCTCCTGCAGGAACAGCCGCATCTGGCCTTCCAGTACATAGAACGTGTCCGACACGTTGGTGTGGGTGTGCCACGGCACCTGCTGTTTCGGCGAGAGCTGCAGCTCCGAAATGCGAAAGCCGGGGCGGGCGGCGTGCTCGGCGCGGCGCTCGACTTCATAGAGATGACTGGCGTTTTTGACCGGCTGTCCTGGCTTCATGCGGGCCTCCCTTGTTTGTGGCTCTATGGTAGCGTTGTTCGGTCATCGACGAAACTGTCAGAGTGGGCCTTCATGGGAACGCGGATCAATCGCTGCATCGAGCTTTTGGAGCAGGACCAGGCCATCTATTACGACGGCCCGCACAGCGGCCATGTGCTGACCGATGCGCAAGGCCGCATCGATGCCGCGACCTGGGCCGATTACATGAATGTCGGCATGGAGCACGGCGCTTTCGACATGACGGGCCTTGCGGCGTACATGCGCGGCATGGTGGAGGCCGGGCCGACGCGGTCGGGCCATCGCACGCCGGCCGTGATCGTCGAGGCGCCCGTGAACGGCATCGACGCCGCGCATGTCCGCTATAACGCCTGGCAGTTCCGCCAGATCCTCGGCCGCGGCGTGCATGGCATTCTGCTGTGCCAGGCGGAAACGGCCGATGCGGTGCGCGCTTTCGTCGAAATCCTGCCGCTATCCGCACAACATTATCGGCGTCGATCCCGCGATCCCGTCGCCATTGGCGCGGATGGAGGGCGCGAAGCGCCCAACCGACGGCGGCGCCGACTCCGCGGGGCGCAAGCTGCTCGGCGTCGGCACCCGCGGACGCGGATCGGAGAGCACGGCCGCGCCGGTCTGGGGGCTGTCGACAGAAGACTATATGGAGCGCTGCGATCCCTGGCCGCTCAATCCCAAGGGCGAATTGCTGCTCGGCGTGAAGCTCGAGAGCCCCGAAGGCGTCGCCAATTGCGAGGAGATTTTGGCCGTGCCCGGTCTCGGCTTTGCCGAGATCGGGCCGGGCGATCTCAGCCTCTCGCTCGGCTACCGCACCATGCCGCGCGAGCCTTTTCCGCCGGAGATGGCGCGCGCGCGGGACCGAATTCTCGGCGCTTGCCGCAAGAACGGCGTCGCCTTCCTGCAGGGCTGCACGCCCGACAACATCGTCGCGCGGATCGATGAGGGCGTGCGCGTGGTCGCCGGCCACAGCGAGGCCGCGGCGATCAAGGGCAGGGCGCATCAGAAGCGCACGATGGTGGTGTAGTGAAAATGCGTAGGGCGGATTAGCGAAGCGTAATCCGCCGTTCTTGATGCGATATCCTGCGGCGGGTTACGGCTTCGCCTAACCCGCCCTACATTACGACTTCATCTGCGCGGTCGGCGTCGAGCGCGAGATCGTGAGCTCCTCCTCGTTCATGTCGGTGCCGACATCGGCGAACAGCGGCGTAGACAGATAGCGCTCGCCGGTGTCGGGCAGCATGCAGAGGATGTTGGATCCGGGCGCGGCCTCGGCGGCAATCTTCAGCGCGCCGGCGAATGTTGCGCCCGAGGTGATGCCGACAAAGATGCCTTCCTTGGCGGCCAGCTCCTTGGCGCAGCGGATCGCCTCCGGTCCCGGAATCGGCACCAGGCGATCGATCAGCTTCATCGCCACCACATCGCCCGTGATCTTCGGAATGAAGTCCGGCGTCCAGCCCTGCATCGGGTGCGGCTTGAAGCTCGGATGAGGTGCTGCCGGCGTGCCGTCGGCGTTGCGCTTCTGCTCGATGCCGCTGCCGAGCAACTGCGCGTCTTCCGGCTCGCAGGCGATGATCTTGGTGTCGGGCCGCTCCTTTCTCAGCACGCGCGCGACGCCCTTCAGCGTGCCACCCGTGCCGTAACCCGTCACCCAATAGTCCAGCTTGGTGTCGGCGAAATCGTCGATGATCTCGCGCGCGGTGGTCTTCGAATGATAATCCGGATTCGCCTCGTTCTCGAACTGCCGCGACATCCACCAGCCATGGGTTTTGGCAAGCTCGATGGTCTTGTTGATCATGCCGACCGCGCGCTCGGCCGCCGGTGTGACCACGACCTTGGCGCCGAGGAAACGCATCAGCCTGCGCCGCTCGACGCTGAACGTCTCCGCCATGGTCACGACCAGCGGATAACCCTTGGCAGCGCACACCATCGCAAGCCCGATGCCGGTGTTGCCGCTGGTCGCCTCGACCACGGTCTGGCCGGGCTTCAGCTCGCCGGATTTTTCCGCGGCCTCGATCACGCCGAGCGCGAGGCGATCCTTCACCGAGCCGAGCGGATTGAAGGCCTCAACCTTCACGAACAGGTTCACGTTCTTGGGCGCCAGCCGGTTGATCCGCACCACGGGCGTGTTGCCGACGGTCTCCAGGATGCTCTGGTATCTCTTGCCCATGGTGCTTACTCCAAGTTGTGATTCAAACCGTATTTTTCGAATGTAATTCGCGCCGGGACTATATCCGAAATGAATTGCCCGGCAATGTGAACTCCCCCATTTGCGCTCTCATTACGCGTGGCGAAAAAGCGGCGGACCGTGCTTTAATGGGTCCCATTCGGAGGAGTTTTTTGGCCAGACGAGCGCGTGGATCGGCGATTGGCGGCGGTGCTGGCGGCTGACATCGCCGGCTATAGCCGGCTGATGGGCCGTGACGAGGAGCGCACGCTGGCCCAGTTGAAGGTATTCCGGAAGACCCTGGTCGATCCCGGCATTGCCGCGCATCACGGCCGCATCGTCAAGACCACCGGCGACGGCATGCTGGTCGAGTTCTCCAGCGCCGTCGATGCGGCCCGCTGCGCGGTCGAAATACAGCGCGCGATGGCGGCGCGGAATGTCGACGTGCCGGCTGACCTTAGAATCGAGTTTCGCATGGGCATCCATGTCGGCGATATCATCTTCGACGACGACGATATCTTCGGCGACGGCGTCAATATCGCGGCTCGGCTGGAGGGGATCGCTGAGCCTGGCGGCGTCTGCATCTCCGACGACGCCCATCGGCAGGTCCGCGGCAAGGTGGATATCGCATTCGACGACATCGGCGAGCAGACCTTGAAGAACATCAGTGAGCCGATGCGGGCATGGCACATGAAGCTCGCCGTTGGCGGCGCGCCGTCAGGCTCGTCCGGTTCGGCCCCGGCGCGGCCTCGCGAGCTGGCGTTGCCGGACAAACCCTCCATCGTCGTGCTGCCGTTCGACAACATGTCGGCGGAGCCCGGTCAGGACTTTCTCGCCGACGGGATTGTCGAAGCCATCACCGCGGCGCTGTCCTGCATCAAATCCTTTTTCGTGATCGCCCGCAGCTCGGCCTTCACCTACAAGGGGCGCGCCACCGATGCGCGCGCCATCGGCAAGGAGCTCGGCGTCGCCTATCTGCTCGAAGGCAGCGTGCAGAAGATCGGCAATCGGCTGCGCATCACCGTGCAGTTGATCGAGACTGAGGGCGGCACGCATGTCTGGAGCTCGCGCTACGACGGCACCGTCGACGAGTTCTTCGACCTGCAGGATCGTATCACCCAGCAGATCGCGGGCGCGCTGCAGCCCTCGATCCGCCTTGCCGAGATCGAACGCTCCCGGCGCAGGCGGCCGCAGGACCTCGGCAGCTACGATTACACCATGCGGGCGATGCCCCACGTCTGGGCGCTCGAAAAGGAGGAAAGCGCCAAGGCGCTCGAACTGCTCGAGAAGGCATTGGCCATCGATCCCGAATATCCGCTGGCGCTCGCGCTTGCCGGCTGGTGCCACGCCCAACGCTCCGTCTACAACTTGGGCGGATGATATCGCCGACAGCCAGGCCAAGGCGAGATCGCTCGCGGAGCGGGCCGCCGCGCTCAGCGGCGACGATCCGCTCGTTCTTGCCATCCTCGGCGCCGTGCACACGTTTGTGCGCAATTTTGGCGTAGCGCGCATGTTGCTTGAGCGGGCGTTGGCGCTCGATCCCAATTGCGCGTGGGCCTGGAGCCGGCTCGGATGGATCGAGGACTATGAGGATAAGCCGGACAAGGCGATCGAAAATTTCGAGCGCGCCATTCGTCTCAGCCCGATCGACCCGATGAATTTCAACAACTATGCCGGCATTGGCTCGGCCCATGAGGTCGCCGAGGAGTTCGACCAGGCCGTGTTGTTTTGCCGGCGTGCCCTGCAGGAGCGGCCACATGCGACCTGGATCTACCGGAACCTGGCATCGGCTCTCGTAGGGGCGGGCCGGATCGAAGAAGCAAAACAGGCGTTTGCGGAAATGCTGCGGCATTATCCCGATCTGACGGTTTCGAAGTTCAAGCAGGCCATGGTGTTTTCCGCACCCAGCATGGAAGGGATGGCGCGGCGTCTTCAGAGCCTGGGGCTACCGGAGTAGGGCTCGGAAGCGGACGACATCGCGCTCGCCTTGCGCTATCCTCGCTGCAAAACAAACGGAGGAAACCATGTCTGCTGCCTTTTTCGTCGTCCGCGCCACCGTCACGGATCCTGCAAGCGCAAGGCCTTCGACACCTGGTACCAGAACGAGCATCTGCCCGACGCCGCGAAATCCTTCGGCGTGGTCAAGGCGTGGCGGTTCTGGAGCCTGACCGAACCCTCGCTGCATCAGGCGACTTATCAGTTCGCCGATGAGGCCTCGCTCGATCGCGCGATGAATGGCGCGGACCTGAAACGCCTCGTCGCTGATTTCAATCGCGACTGGCCCGACGTCACGCGCACGCGTGAGACATTCGTGCTGGCGGAGGAGTTTGCGGCGTAACGTCGTCCCGGCCAAGCGAGCCCTTGCGAGCGCGAGCCGGGACCCAAAACCACCGATCGCTAGTGGCTTGGCGGTGGCTCCGCTTGGATTCGATTACTGCGCCTGTGGTTATGGGCCCCCGCTTTCGCGGGGGCGACAGCGTCGATTACTTCCCCAAAAACCCCAGCAGCAGCTCGTCATATTTCGACCGCGCCTCGAGAAACACCAGATGTCCCGTGTTCGGGATCACCTCGGCGCGCGCATTCGGCATCAGCGCCGCGAGCGCCTGCGCCAGCTCCGCATTGTGACCCATCTTGGCGCGCAGCGCCTCCGGTGCGCTGGGCCGGCCCGGCGCGTTGTGATCGTCGGCGCCCATCACGAACAGCGTCGGCTGTGAAACAAGCGGGATCTCGTGCACCACAGGCTCGCGATAGATCATCTGGTAGGACGAGGCGAAGGCGCGCAGCCAGCGTGGATAGTCGGCGCTTTCCTTGATGTTGAAGCGGGAGTCGATGAACGGCGTGACCTGGTCCGGCGGCAGTTTCAGCGCATAGTTGGTCTCGAGCTGCTTGCGGTAGGCTTCCGCGGTGAGTTTGCTCTCGTTCTCGACGATCCGCTCGGTCGGCACCGGCGGCACGTAGAGCCGGTAGTCCTCGAGCCCGATCGGCGCGGTCAGCACGAGATGGCTGACGCGATCGGGATAGGCGCGCGCGATCCGCACCGCGAGCATGCCGCCCATGGAATGCGCGACGACGTCGGCTTTCGCGATCTGCAAATGATCGAGTAGCGCCATGGTGTTGCGCGCGAGATTGTCGAAATGCAGCTCACCCGACGGTTTCGAGGATTTGCCGAAGCCGACCTGGTCCGGCACCACGACGCGGTAGCCGGCATCGCGGAGCGTCGTGATCACGGGCGCCCAGTAGCTCGCCGGAAAATTGCGCCCATGCAGCAGCACCACGGCGCGGCCGTTCGGCTGGCCGGAGGCGCCGATGTCCATATAGGCCATCCTGAGATGCTCGCCCTCATTGGTCACGTCGAACAGACTGACGGGCCAGGGATAGGCGAAGCCTTCGAGGTTGATGCCATAGGGCTCGCGCGGCGCATCGGCAGCGAGGGCGGGGGCCATGAGAAAGGTGAGGGCAGTGCCCAGGGCTATAAGGACGCGACTCATTTGAGAGACTCTCCACTCGTCATGGCCGGGCTTGTTCCGGCCATCCACGTCTTTCGCGCGGCATATAACCAAAGACGTGGATGCCCGCGACAAGCGCGGGCATGACGACATCAATACGTCGTGATGCTCAGCCTTCGCAGTTCGGGAACAACGCGGCAAAGCGCTTCTCGCCGGTGCGGGTGAAATTCACCACGCGGCTACCGGGCGCGGGATCGCGCGCGGCCCATTTCAGCTCGGTGAAACGGTTCATCATGGCGACACCAAGCGTGCCCGCGAGATGATGCCGCCGCTCGCTCCAGTCGAGACAGGCCTTGCACACCGGACGGCGGGGATGGGTAAGGGCGTCGGCTGCGATCTGCAAATTCTTCTCCAGGAAGCGCGTGCCTTCGGCCGTCAGCTCGATATCCTGTTTCTTCTGCCGCAGCAGCTTCTGGTCGCGCATGCTGTCGAGCATCTGCACGCCGAGGTCGCCGGCGAGATGGTCGTAGCAGATGCGGGCGCGGCGCAGCGCCGGATCCTTCGGCCCGGTGCGCACGCGCATGTGGCCGACGCGGGCGGCGAGCCCTTCCAGCATCTCGAGCAGGCCGGCAATGTCGTCGCCGGTGAGGCGGTAGTAGTGGTGGCGGCCTTGCTTCTCCAGGTCGATCAGTCCGCCGGCCTCGAGCTTCGACAAATGCGAGCTCGCGGTCTGCGGCGTGATACCGGCTTCCTGCGCAAGCTCGCTCGCGGTCAGCGCGCGGCCGCTCATCAGCGCAGTCAGCATGTTGGCGCGGGCGGGGTCGCCGACCAGCGAGGCGACCATGGCGATATCGGGTCCTGCTTTCATGCTTCGATGATAGCCGAAGCATCATCGTCATTCAAGCGACTATGTTCTTCGGCACATCACGATGCATTGAGGTTCCCATGACGATCACGGTTTTCATCCGCTACCAGCTCGATCCGTTCAAGCGCGCGCAGTTCGAGGAATATTCGAAGCGCTGGCTCTCGATCATTCCGCGCTGTGGCGGCAACCTGATCGGCTACTGGATGCCGCACGAAGGCACCAACAACATCGCCTTTGCGCTGATCTCGTTCGATAGTCTTGCGGCTTACGAGGCTTATCGAGCACGATTACGCGGCGATGCCGAAGGCATGGCGAATTTCAATTACGCCGAGGAAAACAGGTTCATACTCGCGGAGGAGCGCACCTTCCTGCGCCAGGTCGAAGCCTGATTGGCAAGAGGTGGCAGCACTGGCGGGCAGCCAGCTGCACCGCTATCTAATCGTGCAAGCAATTCGAAAATAAAGGGAGAGATCATGCCGGTTTCGACAGCGGACAAGCGCGCCACATTCAGGACAATGCATGGGAGCGGCTGCTTCATCATTCCCAATCCGTTCGATGTCGGTAGTGCCAAGGCGTTGCAGCATCTCGGCTTCAAGGCGTTGGCCTCGACCAGCGCCGGCTTTGCCTGGACCATCGGCAAGGCCGACAACCGCGTCACCGTCGATGACGTCTGCACCCATCTCACCGCGATCTGCGCGGCCGTCGATATCCCCGTCAACGCCGATTACGAGGATGGCTTTGCCCACGAGCCGGACAAGGTCGCCGTCAATGTCGGTCGCGCCGTAAAGACCGGCGTCGCCGGCCTTTCGATCGAGGATTTCACCGGCGATGCCGCAAAGCCGCTGTTTGACCGCACGCTCGCGGTCGAGCGCATCAGGGCGGCGCGCCAGGCGATCGATGCCGACAGGAGCGGCGTCCTGCTCACCGGCCGCTGCGAAGCGTTCCTGCGCGGCGTAAAGGACATGGACCTGGTGATCGACCGCCTGAACGCCTACGCCGAAGCCGGCGCCGATTGCCTCTATGCGCCGGGCATCTCGACCAAGGAAGAGATTTCCACCGTCGTGAAGGCGGTCGCGCCAAGGCCCGTCAATCTCCTGATCGGCGCCTCCGGAGTTTCGTTGAAGGAGGCGGAGGCGCTGGGCGTGCGCCGCATCTCGGTCGGCGGCTCGCTCGCGCGCACCGCCTGGACCGGCTTCATGAAGTCGGCGAAGGAGATGGCGGAGAAGGGGACCTTTGCCGAGCTCGCCAGCGGCTATCCCGGCGGCGAGCTGAACAAGATGTTCGGCTAGCGCTTTGATGAGGTGACTTCGACCGGGCCGGTCCGTTCACCTCTCCCCGCGTGCGGGGAGAGGTCGAAACCGACGCGCAGCGGAGGTTTCGGGTGAGGGGGAGCCTCCAAAAAACCGAGTTTGAGTTGGACGCGGCATATCTTCGTATCCGACACAGCGAAGTTGGGGCGACGCTATGCCATGCCCCTCACCCGGCATGCTCGCTTCGCTCGATGCCGACCTCTCCCCGTAAGAACGGGGAGAGGTGAACCGAACAAGCGGCCAACAAAAAACGCAGCGGGAAAACCCGCTGCGTTTTCGTTTGACCGGATCAAGCCGTTACTGCTTGTCCATGCCCTGCGGCGATGACTGCGGCGGCGAAGGATTGCTCGGCGCCGCGCCCGTGGTCGTGCCCGGCTCGGTGTTCGGCCGCGGCGTCACGTCGCGCATGCCCGGAGGGGCCTGCGGGGAGGTGGGCTGGCTTTGCGCGATGGATTTTGGCGGCGCAGTCTGCGCCTCGTGCACGCTGGTATTGTTCAGGCCGTAGAACACGGCGCCCAGCACCAGCGCGATGCCGAGCGCGAACAGCGCAATCTTCCCACTGGACGCCGGACCCTCGTCCAGCTCGGGATCAGCTTGCAGCTCGGAATCGAAACGGGACGGGCGGCCGACTTCATCACTCAGGCCGGAACGATAGGGATCATAGGGATCGTTCGGGATATTTTGGTTGGCCATGCGGAGTTCCTCCTTTGGTCGTAAGACAACCGTGAGGCCGCGACCCGGTTCCCGGTATTTCGCTTGTTCCACAGGGAACCCGAGTTCTAGATATCGGCCGAACCAATCCAGGGAGGCCCGCATGTGGAACCCGCCGCCCGCCGACAGCGTGCTGCATTTCCTTCAGTATGTTGCGCTGGCTGCGCAGGGGATGACGGCGGCGCTCGCCGCGGGCCGTCGCAGCATGGATTGGGCCGGTGTCTGCATGCTCGGCGCCATCACCGCGCTCGGCGGCGGCACCATCCGCGACGTGCTGCTCGGGCACTATCCGCTGGTCTGGGTCGAGCGGCCGTCCTTCCTCGCGATTGCCGGGATCGCGGCGTTCATCACCATCCTGATCGCGCGAGCGGTGCACCGGCTCAACGTCGCGTTCCTGGTGCTGGACGCGATCGGCCTTGTCGTCTTCACGATGGCCGGCTGCGACGTCGCCTGGCAGATGGACGCCTCGCTGCCGATCGTGATCGTCTCGGGCATGATCACCGGCTGCGCCGGCGGCGTGCTGCGCGACATCCTCTGCAACGACGTGCCGCTGCTGTTCCGCTCCGAACTCTACGCGAGCGTCTCCGTTGTCACCGGCCTGTTCTACGCCACCGCGTTCGGCCTGACCTTGAACAATGAGCTGTGGACCGCGCTGACCTTCGTGCTCGGGCTGACGTTTCGCCTGCTTGCGATCCGCTTCAAATGGGAGATGCCGAAATTCGTCTTTGACAGCGACGAGCGTTGACTAACGCCGCCGCGCCCTGGCGACCTGCTCCGCGGTCACGGCCGGCGCGCTGTTGCCGAACGTGTTGCGGATGTAGGTGGTGACGTCTGCGATCTGCTCATCACTGAACTGCCGTGCATAGGCCGGCATCTGCCCGGTGTTCGGTGCGCGCGGCGTCGTTACGCTCTGCGCGCCGTCGAGGATGAGGCGCAGCGTCGACGACGGGTCGGCCGATTGCAGCAGCGCATTGCCGTCGAGCGGCGGATAGACGCCGGGCGAGCTCGATCCGTCGGCCTCATGGCAGGCGGTGCAATAGTGATCGTAGACCTCCTTGCCCGAGGTCATCGTCGCCTCCGAGGGTGGCGTGACCAGGGGCTCCGAATTCCCTGGCGGTAGCGACTTCAGATAGACCGCGATCGCGCGTAAATCGGCGTCGTTTATCTTCGAGGTGGAGTTGACGACGACCTCGGCCATCGGACCGCCGGCATGGCTCTTCTGGTTGCGGCCGCTCGCGAGATATTCGACGATGTCCTCGACCTTCCATGATGCAAGCCCGCTGCGCTCGGCGGCATCGAGCCGCGGCGCGAACCAGCCATCGACGAGACCGCCGGAAAAGGCGCGGTTGCGGCGATCGGCGCCGAACACGTTCTTTGGCGTGTGGCAGGCGCCGCAATGGCCGAGCGCCTGGACAAGGTAGCGGCCCCGGTTCCACTCGGTGCCTTTGCCCTGATCGGGCTCGAGGATGCCCGGGCGGAAGAACAGGTAATCCCACACCCGCATCACCACGCGGAAGTTGAGGGGAAAGCGCAACTCCGGCGGCGACGCCTTGTTGGCGTAAGGCGTGAGCGTTCCCAGGTAAGCGCGGATCGCAAAAATGTCCCCGCGCGTCAGCTTCGCAAAGTAAGGGTAGGGGAACGCCGGGTAGTAACGCGATCCGTCGGGCGCGGTGCCGAAGCGCAGCGCGTTGTAGAAGTTCTGTTCGCTCCAGCTCCCGATCCCGGTCTCGCGGTCCGGGGTCAGATTGGGCGAGGTGATCGCGCCGAACGGCGTCTCGATCCGCACCCCGCCGGCGAACGGCTTGGCCGGATCCGATGTGTGGCAGCTGTCGCAGTCGCCGGCATCGACCAGCGCCTTGCCGCGCGCGATCGTCTCAGCCGACGGCTCGGCGGCCCGCGCGGCTGACAACGCAGTGCACAAAATCAGAGCTGCGAGAATCGCTCGCATGTGAGTCACCCGGCAGAAGCCCCCGCAGGCATTATAGAGCCGTCATCTCGTTTCGCGACAGGCTGGCTGCACGACACAAAGCATAATGGCCATGCGCGATTCCAGGCACGATATTGCGATTTGGAAGGGCATGGCTTCATTGCCCAGAATTATGCTGCAGGTCGCGGAAAACTGGCGTTAAGTGCCAGCGCGCTCGAGTGAAAAAGCGCAGGGGCAGCCAAGGACTTACGAGGGCGTCGATGGGAATCAACCAGGGTCCGATCAGTCTCGACCAGAAATACACGCAAGGGACCGGTCACGTCTTCCTGACGGGCATCCAGGCCCTGGTCCGGCTGCCGATGGCGCAAATCCGGCGCGACCGCGCCGCGGGGCTGAACACCACGGCCTTCATATCCGGCTATCGCGGCTCGCCGCTCGGCGGCTACGACCAGCAGCTGTTTGCTGCGCGAAAGCATCTCGAGCAATACAACATCAAGTTCCAGCCCGGCGTGAACGAGGATCTGGCGGCAACCGCGGTCTGGGGCTCGCAGCAGCTCAACCTCTCCCCCGGCTCGAACTACGACGGCGTGGTCGGCATCTGGTACGGCAAGGGCCCCGGCGTCGACCGCTGCGGCGACGTGTTCCGGCATGGCAATGCCGCGGGCTCGGCGAAAAATGGCGGCGTGCTGTGCCTTGCCGGCGACGACCACGGCGCAAAGTCCTCCACCGTGCCGCATCAGTCGGACCACGCCTTCATTTCCGCGCTGATGCCCTATCTCTACCCCTCCAGCATCCACGAGATGATCGAGATGGGCCTGCTCGGCATTGCGATGTCGCGCTATTCGGGCTGCTGGGTCGGCATGAAGGTGATCACCGAGACGGTGGAAACCACCGCCGAGATCGATCTCACCGACGAGATGACGCCCTTCGTCATTCCCAGTGATTTCGAGATGCCGCCCGGAGGGCTCAATCTGCGCTGGCCCGACGACCGTTTCGAGCAGGACCGGCGCTTGCAGGACTACAAGGGTTTTGCGGCGGTCGCCTTTGCCCGCGCCAACAAGGTCAATCGCATCACGATGGACTCGCCGAACGCGCGTTACGGCATCATGGCCTCCGGCAAGAGCTATGAGGACATCCGCCAGGCGCTGCGCGAGTTGGGGATCACCGAGGAGATCGCCGCGAAGATCGGTTTGCGGCTCTACAAGATCGGCATGCCCTGGCCGCTGGAGCCGGAAGGCGTGCATCAGTTCGCGGTCGGGCTCGAAGAAATCTTCATCGTCGAGGAACGCCGCGAGATCGTCGAGAACCAGGTCAAGCAGGTGTTGTTCAACTGGCGCGACGACGTCCGCCCGCGCATCGTCGGCAAGATGGACGAGCACGACAAACGCTTCCTTACTTTCGCCGCCGAGCTCAGCGTCTCCTCGCTTGCGAGCTCGCTGACTGAGCGTCTGCTTCGCCTCGATCTCAACCCCGAAATCAAGAGCATGCTTCGCGCCAAGGCCGACTGGTTCAACGGCCGCGAGGCGACGCAGGTGCAGGCGGTGGCTCCCGTCACCCGCACGCCGTATTTCTGCTCGGGCTGCCCGCACAACACCTCGACCAAAGTCCCGGAAGGCAGCCGCGCCTTCGCCGGCATCGGTTGCCACTTCATGGCGCTGTGGATGGACCGCTCGACCGAGACCTTTACCCACATGGGCGGCGAGGGCGTGCCGTGGGTGGGTGTTGCGCCCTTCACCAAAGAGCAGCACGTATTCGCCAATCTCGGCGACGGCACCTATTTCCACTCCGGCAGTCTCGCGATCCGGCAGTCGGTCGCCTCCGGCGCCAACATCACCTACAAGCTGCTCTATAACGATGCGACCGCCATGACCGGCGGCCAGCACGTCGACGGCGAACTGTCGCCGCAGCAGATCACCTTCCAGATGCACGCCGAAGGCATCCGCCACATCTATCTGGTGTCCGAGAAACCGGAGCTTTATCCCGCCTCCGACCTCGCGCCCGGCGTCATCACCCGCCATCGCGACGAACTCGATGCCGTGATGAAGGAATGCCGCGTGCTGAAAGGCACGTCCGCGATCGTGTTCGTGCAGACCTGCGCCGCCGAGAAGCGCCGGCGCCGCAAGCGCGGCCTGATGGAAGACCCGGCGCGCCGCGTCATGATCAATCCGGCCGTCTGCGAAGGCTGCGGCGACTGCTCGGTGCAGTCGAACTGCATCTCGGTCGAGCCGCTGGAGACGGAGTTGGGCCGCAAGCGCACCATCAACCAGTCGTCCTGCAACAAGGACTATTCGTGCCTGAAGGGTTTTTGCCCGTCCTTCGTCACCATCGACGGCGGCAAGCCCCGCCGCCGCGCGCCCGCCGATCTCGGCGACATCGGCGACGCTGCCTGAGCCGGCTTCGCTGCCGCCGCTCGAGAACCCCTACAATATCGCGGTCGCCGGCGTCGGCGGCACCGGCGTGCTGACCATCGGCGCGCTGCTCGGCATGGCCGCCCATATCGAGGGCAAGGCCAGCATGATCCTCGATATGTCCGGTCTGGCCCAAAAGGGCGGGGCGGTGTTGAGCCATGTCCGGTTGTCCGAGCACACCCGCGACGTCACCTGCTCGCGCATCGTCACCGGCACCGCCGATCTCGTGCTCGCGGCCGACGAGGTCGTGGCGGTATCAAAGGACACGATCTCGCTCTGCGAGTCCGGCCGCACGACAGGGGTCATCAACAGCCACATCATCCCCACCGCCGATTTCATCCTCAATCGCGACTTCAATTTCCAGAACCGGAAAGTTTCGAGCGTCCTTGAGACCGCGCTACGCAAGGAAACGTCGTTCTTCGATTTCACCCGGCCGGCCGAGGTGCTGCTCGGCGATTCCATCGCCACCAACATCATGATGATGGGCTATGCCTGGCAGAAGGGCCTGCTGCCGCTGTCGGCGCAGGCGATCGAACAGGCGATCGAGGTCAACGGCGTCTCGATCAAGATGAATACGCAGGCGTTCCGGCTCGGACGGCTCGCCGCCGCTGAGCCTGCGCGGCTGGACGCGATGATGCAGGGACAGGACGAGGCGCATGCGCCGAAGGCGCTGGACTCCATGTCGCTCGACGAGATCATCGCGCATCGCTCGGAGTTCCTCACCGGCTATCAGAGCAGGCGGCTTGCGAAGCGCTATCGCGCGCTGGTCGATCAGGTGCGCGATGCCGCGACGAAGGGTGGCCATGGCGATGCGCTGCCGCGCGCGGTTGCGATCAACTACGCAAAACTGCTCGCCTACAAGGACGAGTACGAGGTCGCGCGGCTCTTCGCCGACGGCAAGTTCGAGCGGCAGCTGCGCGACCAGTTCGAAGGCGATTTCAAGTTCTCCTTCAATCTCGCGCCGCCGATCCTCGGCGGTGGCAAGGACGCGCTGGGACGGCCGAAGAAGCGCGCCTTCGGCGCGTGGATGCTGCCGGTGTTCCGCGTGCTGGCAAAGTTGCGCTTCCTGCGCGGCACCGCGCTCGACATCTTTGCACGCAGCCCCGACCGCAAGCTTGAACGCGATTTGATCGCGGGCTACGAGAAGGACGTCGCGACCGTGCTGTCGCTGCTGTCGCCGGTCAATATCGACACCGCGGTGGAGCTGCTGTCGCTGCCCGACCGCATCCGCGGCTACGGTCCGGTGAAGGAGAAGGCGGTGAACGACGCCAAAGCGCGCTACGACCAGCTCGCCGCCGATCTCGTCAACCCGCCGCCCGCGCCGAGGCAGATCGCGGCGGAGTAGGGAGCCTCTTACCCACTCCCCCTGTGGGAGAGGGTGGTTTCGAGCGAAGCGAGAAACCGGGTGAGGGGTTCTTTCGCGGAGACAAACCCCTCACCCGGCTCGAATTTCGCTGGAGTTTATCATCGGGCGGCGCGTACGCGCCGACCCGTTGGCTCAATTCTCGCCACCCTCTCCCACAGGGGGAGAGGGTGCAGTGTGCTCGCGGCACCCACTGTGTCTTTTTCTGCACGTCGTGCTGATTTCAGCACGTCGCGTTAATCTGTCGCAGCACTCGCCTCTTTCCGAAAATCATAACCGCTGTTATATCTCTCATCGTCCCGTGCCTCATAGGAGGGGCGTATCGATCGTCACGACACGTGGCGCGGGATGCGATGGACGCGGTCGTGCCGCAAGACGTGCGGTGCAATCGCGTACGGTCAAGCCGCGTGGTCCTGGCCCCCCGACGCTGGGGTTAAGTTTTGCAGATCACAAGTCGGCAGACGACGGTGGCTAAAAAGCCCGGTACACCGAGGAGAGCGCGGAGCAAGCCGTAAAGCCATTGCGCAGGGAGTGCCGATGCGATTTCGGCCTTACCTGACTACTTGTGTGCATTCTTCCTTTTCAGCCCACAGGATTGCGGGTGCGGTTGAGCGCCCGGCATTCCCTGCGCCCTCTGCTTTCCGAGGGACACGAATTGCAAGACCCGGACGCGAAATCGCGCCGCGGGAATGCGGTCTCATGTCTTCTCCGCTGTGGTCGCCGGCGCGACCGGAGTACGCGGCATCGTAGCCCGGGTGAGCAGAGGCGATACCCGGGGTGACCCGCATGTCGCTTCTGCCTTCGCTCTGCGAGCTTCGGCGGTCGAGGCGCTCATGCGGGCTACGATCGCGTGCCGGGTAAGACAGCCCACCTTGCGTCCAGCCGCTATGCGCTGACGGCGCAGACCCTCTCGCCCGACGGAATATTTCACCGCTTGCCAAGCCTGCCCCGACAGGCCAAGAAATTGTCCAGCACCAAACAAGAAACGCCGAGCGGAGAAACATTTGACCATCAAGGGCAAGGCCTACATCGCCGGGATTTACGAGCATCCGACCCGGCACGCACCCGACAAATCCACCAGCCAACTCCACGCCGAGGTCGCCAAGGGGGCGCTGGAGGACGCCGGGCTTACCAAGCACGACATCGACGGCTATTTCTGCGCCGGCGATGCCCCCGGCGGCGTGATGAACATGGCCGATTATCTCGGCCTCGACATGAAGAAGCTCCGCCACATCGACTCCACCGATACCGGCGGCTGCTCCTATTTGATCCATCTCGGCCATGCCGCCGAGGCGATCGCCGCCGGCAAGTGCTCGATCGCTCTGATCACGCTCGCCGGCAAGCCGCGCACCGGCGCGATGCCGCCACGCGCCTCCGGCGCCGAGGCCGACTTCGAGAACGCCTATGGCCAGACCACCCACAATGTCTACGGCATGTGTGCCATGCGGCACATGCACGACTTCGGCACCACCTCCGAGCAGCTCGCCTGGGTCAAGGTCGCAGCCTCCCATCACGCGCAGTACAATCCGCATGCCATGCTCAAAGAGGTCGTCACCGTCGAGGACGTGCTGAATTCGCCGATGATCTCCGATCCGCTGCATCGCCTGGACTGCTGCGTCATCACCGATGGCGGCGGCGCGCTGATCGTGACCTCGCCGGAGATCGCGAAAAGCCTGAAGAAGCCGCCGGTACGGCTGATCGGCCACGGCGAGGCGACCAAGGGTCCGCGCGGCGGCAAGCATCACGACATGACTTATTCCGCCGGCGTCTGGTCCGGCCCTCGCGCCTTCGAGGAAGCGGGCATCACGCCCAAGGACATCAAATACGCCTCGATCTATGACAGCTTCACCATCACGGTGGTGATGCAGCTCGAGGATCTCGGCTTCTGCAAGAAAGGCGAGGGCGGCAAGTTCGTTGCCGACGGCAATCTGATCTCGGGCGTCGGCAAGCTGCCGTTCAACACCGATGGCGGTGGGCTCTGCAGCAATCATCCGGTCAACCGCGGCGGCCAGACCAAGATCATCGAGGCGGTGCGGCAACTGCGCGGCGAAGCGCATCCGAAGGTGCAGGTGAAGAACTGCGACCTCGCGGTGGCGCACGGCACCGGCGGACTGCTCGGCAATCGCCACGCCGCCTCAACCTGCATTCTGGAGCGTGCGTGATGGCCGAAGCGAAGAAACTCCGGGCGCCGGAGACCAATCCCGAGACCGCGCCGTTCTGGGAAGCGGCCAAGGCCGGCAAGTTCATGATCAAGCGCTGCACCGCCTGCGGCGAGCCGCATTATTTCCCGCGCTCGATCTGCCCGTTCTGCTTCTCCGACAAGACGGTGTGGGAGGAGAGTTCGGGCGAGGCCACGATCTACACCTTCAGCCTGATGCGGAAATCGGCGACCGGTCCGTTCGCGATCGCCTATGTCACGCTGAAGGAAGGCCCGACCTTGCAGACCAATATCGTCGATTGCGACATGGACAAGCTGAAGATCGGCCAGAAGGTGAAGGTGGTGTTCAAGCCGACCGACGGCGCGCCGCTGCCGTTCTTCACGCCGGTGTAGTTGTTCTTCCCTTCTCCCCTTGTGGGAGAAGGTGGCGCGAAGCGCCGGATGAGGGGTCCTTTGCGGCGCTAACCCCTCACCCAAGCGAGAATGTGGTCGGCCGCGGTGATGCCCTCTCCCACAAGGGGCGAGGGCGCATCGATGAGCACCGCGCAAGAAGGATTCGGGAGAGACACATGCCGATCAACTACGAACAACTGATGGCGCTGAAAAATCTCGGCCAGAAATACGCCTATGGCGATCGCGAGGTGATGCTCTACGCCTACGGCATCGGCATGGGCAACGATCCCATGGACGAGAAGGAGCTTGCTTTCGTCAACGAGACCGCCGCCGATCCGCGGCCACTGAAGGTGGTGCCGACCTTCGCCTCGGTCGCCGCCTGGGGCGCGGGGCCCGGCGAGATGAACCTCAACCGCGTGATGGTGGTCGACGGCGAGCGCGACATCACCTTCCACAAGCCGCTGGCGACCTCGGCCAACATCACCGCCAATTCCACAGTGCTCGCCGCCTATGACAAGGGCAAGGACAAGGGCGCGGTCATCCGTCACCAGACCGTGCTGAAGGACGCCAACGGCGACAAGGTCGCAACGCTGGTGGCTTCGCGGTTCGCGCGCGGCGACGGCGGCTTCGGCGGTCCCTCGGAAGGCCAGCCCGATCCGCACCCGATGCCGGGCCGCGCACCGGATCGCACCGTCGACATCGTCACGCGTCCGGACCAGGCGCTGGTCTACCGGCTCTGCGGCGACCGCAATCCGCTGCACAGCGATCCCGGCTTTGCCAAGAAGGCCGGTTTCCCCAAGCCGATCCTGCACGGCATGTGCACCTACGGCATCACCTGCCGCGGCGTGCTGCAAACCTATGCCGATTACGATCCGTCCGCCTTCAGGCAGCACGCGGCGCGGTTCTCCTCGCCGGTCTATCCCGGCGACACCGTGACCATGGAGATGTGGAAGGACGGCAACGTCATTTCCTTCGAAGCAAAAGTGAAGGCGCGGAACGTCACCGTGATCAAGAGCGGCAGGACGGTGCTGGGCTGATCAAGCGATGATGTGACTTGTGTCGTCATGGCCGGGCTTGACCCGGCCATCCACGTCTTCCTCAGGAAAGAAAGACGTGGATGCCCGGCCCAAGGCCGGGCATGACGACAGATAGAACGAGACGGAGGAACAATGGGACTGCTCGACAAGAAAGTGGCGATCATCACCGGCGCGGGTGGCGGGCTCGGTGAGGGCTACGCCAGACTGTTCGCGCGCGAGGGCGCCGCGGTCGTGGTCAACGATCTCGGCGGTCCGCGTGACGGTTCCGGCGCCGACAAGTCGATGGCGCAAAAGGTGGTCGACGCCATCAAAGCCGAGGGCGGCCGCGCGGTGGCGAACGGTTCCGACATCTCCACGCTCGCGGGCGGCGAGGCCGTGTTCAACGACGCCATCACGAATTTCGGCCGCGCCGACATCCTCGTCAACAATGCCGGCATTCTGCTGGACGAGACCTTCGCCAAGGCCAAGGAGGCCAATTGGGACAAGGTCATCAGGGTGCATCTGAAGGGAACCTTCTGCGCGACCTTGCCGGTGTTCAAATGGATGCGCGAGAACGGCGGCGGCGTGATCGTCAATACGTCGTCGACCTCAGGCCTGATCGGCAATTTCGGCCAGACCAATTACGGCGCCGCCAAGGGTGGTATCTGGGGCCTCTCCAACGTGCTGGCGATCGAGGGCCGCAAATACAACATCCGGATCTGGACCTTGGCGCCGGGCGCGCTGACCCGCATGACCGCAGACCTGCCGCGCTACAAGGAGAACCCCGGCGCGGCGCTCGGCCCGGATGGAATCGCGCCGGCCGTGCTATACATGGTCAGCGAATTGTCGGGCGACCAGACCGGCAAGGTGCTCGGCGTCTCCGGCCCGCGCGGCGTGCGCGAATTGCGGATGATGGAAATGGAAGGCTGGACGCCGCCATTCACGGGTTGGAAGGCCGAGGATATCGTCACCCACGCCAGGGACATCTTCTTCTCGGATGAGGAGATCAAGAAGTCGGCGCGGAGATTCAAATAAGGACACACGCATGACAAAACTCACCGCAAAAGCCGAAGGCACCTTCGCGATCGCGCCGACGCCGTTCCATGACGACGGCCGCATCGACGAGCGCTCGATCGACCGCCTGACCGACTTCTACGCCGAGGTCGGCTGCGACGGCGTCACGGTGCTCGGCATTCTCGGTGAGGCGCCGAAGCTCGATGCCGCCGAGGCCGAGCAGGTCGCGATCCGCTTCGTCAAGCGCGCCAAAAACATGCAGATCATCGTCGGCGTGTCCGCGCCGGGCTTTGCCGCGATGCGTTCGCTCGCGAAAGCGTCGATGGATGCGGGGGCGGCCGGCGTCATGATCGCGCCGCCGCCGAGCCTGCGCACCGACGACCAGATCATCGGTTACTTCAAGCAGGCGCAGGAAGCTGTTGGAGACGACATTCCCTGGGTGCTGCAGGACTACCCGCTGACGCTCTCGGTCGTGTTCACGCCCGCCGTGATCCGCAAGATCGTGATGGATAGCCCGTCTTGCGTGATGCTCAAGCACGAGGACTGGCCGGGGCTGGAGAAGATCTCGGCGCTGCGCGGATTCCAGAAGGACGGCTCGCTGCGGCCGCTCTCGATCCTGACCGGCAATGGCGGACTGTTCCTCGATTTCGAGATGGAGCGCGGCGCCGACGGCGCCATGACCGGCTATGCCTTCCCGGAATTGCTGATCGACGTGGTCAGGCTGTGGAAGGAAGGCAAGCGCGACGCCATGCACGATATCTTCGATGCGCATCTGCCGCTGATCCGCTACGAGCAGCAGCCGGGCGCGGGGCTCGCTGTCCGCAAATACGTCTTGCAGAAGCGCGGCATCATTGCTTCCAGCGCGCAGCGCAAGCCAGGCGCTGCGATCACCGCCGCCGCGAAGGCCGAGGTCGATTATCTCCTGTCGCGCGTGGCGCGGGTCGATCGCCGCGCCAATCTGCAGCCGCAATCGAGCGCGGCGGGCTAGATTGATGACCGAAGTCGTCAGGCCGCGTGACGCCTCTACCATTCTGCTGTTGCGCGACGGCAAGAGCCGCGACGAAATCGAGGTCTTCATGATGGTCCGCCATTATGAGATCGACTTCAATTCCGGCGCGCTGGTGTTTCCCGGCGGCAGCGTCGACAAGAACGACAAGGAGATCATCGCGCGTCCCGAGCTTTACTCGGGCGGCGAGGGGCTCGACGAGGCCGGTTTGAGCTTCCGGATTGCGGCGATCCGCGAGACCTTTGAGGAAAGCGGCATCCTGTTGGCCCGGCCGAAAGGCTCGAAGGCGCTGGTCGACGCCAAACGCGCCAGCGAGATCGAGGCGGCGCATCGCTCAGACCTGAACGAACGCAAGATCACATTCCTCAAGGTTCTCACCGACAACGGCATGATGCTCGCGCTCGACGAGCTCGTGCCTTATGCGCACTGGATCACGCCGGAGGGCATGCCGAAGCGCTTCGACACCTGGTTCTTCCTCGCCGCCGCGCCGCCGGACCAGCTCGGCGCCCATGACGGCAAGGAATCCACCAATTCGATCTGGGTGTCGCCGCGCGAGGCGCTGGCGGGCGGCGAGACCGGCCGCTTCAAGCTGCCGTTCCCGACCACGCGCAATCTGATCAAGCTCGGCAAGCAACCGAATGTGAAATCCGCGCTGGGGGATAGCCGCGGCAAGAGCATTGTCACCGTGATGCCCGTGATGACGCGCCTCAACGGCGGCCGCCAACTCCGAATCCCCAAGGAGGCCGGTTACGACGGCGAACTGTTCGAGGTCGGGGCGCTGGGATAGAACACTTCGTCTTGCATCGAATTATCTCTGCATCGCCGCCCTGTAAGGTCCGTCCGATTTCGATCGGGTTCGGGACCACTGGCTATGGCAGAAAGACATCCGCCGCGCGCTGCGATGACAGGCGAGCTTGCGCTGCTGTTGTTGCTTGCGACGCTGTGGGGCGCCTCTTACAGCTTCATCAAGGTGGCAGTCGCCACCATTCCGCCGATCACGCTGATTTCGCTGCGTACCCTGATCGCGGGCGTCCTGCTGCTGCTGATCATGCGGTGGCGCGGCATCGTCATGCCGGCGGACGGCGTGACATGGCGGCGCTTCGCGTTTCAGGCGTGCCTCAACAGCGTCATTCCCTGGACGCTGATCGCCTGGGCCGAGCAGACCGTCGATGCGGGGCTTGCGACCATCCTCAACTCGGCCGCACCGATTTTCACCTTCCTGTTCACTGCACTCGTCACCCGGCACGAGGCTGCAACGCCCAGAAAATTGTTCGGCGTGATCGCGGGCATGGCCGGCATCTGCTTGATCGTCGGCGTCGGTGCGTTCGATCATCTCGGGCAGGGATTGCTGGCCGAGATTGCGATCGTTGCCGCCACCATCTGCTACGCGATCGGGGCGATCTTCAGCCGCGGCTTCAAGGGACTCGACCCGATGGCGCCGGCGGCCGGTTCGCTCCTGTGCGGTTCGGCGGTGCTGGTCCCGTTGAGCCTCGTGGTCGAGCGGCCCTGGACGTTAGCGCCGTCGACAAACGCGATCCTCGCGTTGTTGGGGCTGGCGATCTTCTCGACTGCAGCGGCGTTCGTGATCTACTTCCGCCTGATCCAGACGCTCGGCTCCGTCGGGACCACCGCACAGGCTTACCTGCGGGTTCCGATTGGCGTCGCGCTGTCTGTGATCTTCCTCGGCGAAACGCTGTCACCGACGGCATGGATTGGCCTCGCTTGCGTGGTCGCAGGCGTCGCCGCGATGACGCTTCCGACACGCGCAGGAGCTACACCGAAAGTCGCCTGACTGCGGCCTTGCTGGCCTTGGCCAATCCCGGCATCCTCACCGCCAATCTGGACACTCAAAGTCCGGAATGCAAAAGGGGAGGCCGGCCATGAACGGGCGCGGGTTTGGAATTCTGATCGGTGCGTTTGCGGCATTGGTCTGCGCACCCGCCACGGCCGAAGACAATTTCCCCGTTCGTTCGATCCGTGTCGTCATTCCCTATGGACCCGGCACGGTCGCCGACGTGTTCGGCCGCATCGTCGCGCAGAACATGGCGGTGCAGTGGAACAACGCCACCATCGTGTTCGAATCCAAATCCGGCGCCAATGGCTCGATCGCCGCCGAGGACGTCGCGCGCTCGGCGCCGGATGGCTACACATGGCTGCTCGCCACCACCTATTTCGTCGCGAGCCCCGCGCTCTACAACAATCTGCGCTGGGATCCGCAGCGCGACTTCGCCGCGGTCGGCGAGATCTGCAAGGCGCCGAACGTCTTCATCGTGCCCTCCAGCCTGCCGGTGAAGAACGTCGCCGAGTTCGTGGCGCTCGCGAAATCGAAGCCGGGCACGCTGACCTATGGCCATCCCGGCAAGGGCTCGACCGGCCATCTCGGCTTCGAGCTGTTCAAGAAGCTGGCCGGCATCGACGTCACCGGCGTCGGCTATCGCGGCTATCCGCAGATGGTGCCTGACATCGCCCAGGGCCTGGTCACATCGAGCTTCTTTTCGGTCAACCAGGCGCTGGGGCAGGTTCAGACCGGCGCGATCCGGATCATCGGCACCATCAATGCGACCCGCACCAAATACTTCCCCGACGCCCCGACCTTGGCCGAGCAGGGCTATGCCGAGGCGCAGGTGACGCCGTGGTTCGGAATCGTGGTGCCGAAGGCGACCCCGCCGGACATCGTTGCGCGCATCGACAAGGCGCTGGAGGCAGCGCTGGCCACCGACGACGTGCGGCAGAAGCTCGATACCGCCGGCTGCGAGGCCCAGAGCGCGCCGCTCGGCAAATTCGGCGACATGATCAACGCGGACGTGGCGCTGTGGGCCAAGGTGGTCAAGGAGGCCGGAATTACCGCCGACTGAGACTTTGAGCCGCCACAGCCGAGCCCCAAACCGCAGGCAGGATGGTTAACCGGAACGGCCTCGGCCTGTTGCGCCCGTTTCAGCGTATTCCAGCGCTAAATACCTCGTATATATTGCACTTTGTCATCCCGGGCTGAGCCAGCCATGCCATCTGCCTTCGCGGCACTTTCAAAGCGCGTCCGATCGTTCTCGCTGTCGATCGGGCAGATGACCTTTGGCAGTTTTCTGCTCTTGCTTGCCGTCATCACCGCGACCGGCATGGCCAGCGTCATCGCCATCCGCCACATCGATACGACCTTTGCCGAGCTGCGGCGGCTGACGGACGTCGGCGACCTTGCCGAGGAGATCGACCGCCGCATGAACGAGCTGCGGCTGGCGGCGCGCGACTTCGTCACGGACCCCAGCGCGCAGTCGGACCGGGTCGTGCAGGTTGCGACCGAACTCGGCGACCTCCTGAAGAAGACGCGGCTCGAGCTCGCGCCCGAGCAGCAGGACATGATCGACGGCGTGTCGAAGCGACTTGCCAATTATCTCGACGGCATCGAGCAGATCTCCGCCCTGATATCTCGCCGCGCGCGCCTGCTGTCGGCCCTGCCGCCGGTCCGCACCCGCTTCGAGTCGGCGATTACGACGGCAAACGCGCAGGGCAAGGCGACGGAGCTGTTGCGCGCGCAGAACGGCGTCGCCGCAGCGCTGCTCGGCAACGACCCCGCGAGTGCCGGCGAGTCGGCCGTGCGGATGCGCGCGCTCACCATCGACGATCCCGAGTTGCGCGCCGCGACCGACGGCTATGCCGACGCCGTCATTTCGATTGCCGGCACCGAAAGCGAGATCGCCAAACTCGACAAGGACGTGCTTGGCGCCGAAGGCCGGCAGATCGGGCGAGCTACCGAGATCCTGCGTGAAGTCAGCGCACGGCGCGGGCGCGTGCTGTCGCGCGACTTCGCGCGCACGCTGACCGAGGCGAAGTGGCAGAGCATCATGCTCTCGACGCTCGGTGTGCTGGTCGGCACCTTCGCGGCATCTTTCGTGGTCCGCCGCACGGTGCGGCCGCTGACCTCGATCGCCAGCGCAATCCGCGCCCTGGCCGCAGGCAAGAAAGAGACCTTGATCCCCGGCACCGGCGTCAACAACGAGATCGGCGACATCGCGCGCGCCGCCGAAGTGTTCCGCCACACGCTGGTCGACGCCGACAGCGCGCGCGAGGCGGCGGTGCGGGCGTTGGCCGAGCAGCGGCTCGCGGAAGAGAGTTACCGGAAATTGTTCGAGGCTTCCGTCGACGGCATCTATGTGACCACGCCGGCCGGCGCGCTGCTCAACGCCAATCCGGCGCTCGCGCGCATCATGGGGCATGAGACGCCGGAGCAGCTCATCAACAGCATCAACGACGTTACCGAGAGCGTCTACGTCAATCCCGCGGCGCGCGGGGAATTCCAGCGGCTGATGCAGCGCGACGGCGTCGTGCGCGATTTCGAGTACCAGGTGAAACAACGCGGCGGCGATGTCCTCTGGCTTTCCGACAGCGCGACCGTGGTGCGCGACGAGAGCGGCGTCATCACCCGCTATGAGGGAACGGTGCGCGATATCACCGTTCAGAAGCGCGCGGAAGACGCGATCGCCGAAGGCCGCCGCTTGCTGCAACAGGTCATCGATACCGTGCCCGCCGTGATCAACGTCAAGGACAAGGACCTGCACTACGTCCTGATGAACCGCTATATGGCCGGCATCTTCGGCATCGAGCCGCAGCACGCGATCGGCCGGACCACCGCTGACCTGATGTCGCGGTACGGGGCGCAGAAGACCGACGAGAACGACCGGAGTGTGTTGAGGCAAAAAACGGGGCTCGGCTTCTACGAGGAGGAATATCTGGATTCGGCCGGCAACCTGCGGCACTGGCTGGTCAACAAGCTGCCGCTGCTCGACGCCGAGGGCGGGATCGAGAACATCGTCACCGTCGCGCTCGATATCGGGGAGCGCAAGCGCGGCGAGCTGGAGATGCGAAAGGCCCGCGACGCCGCTGAGACCGCACTGCGCAATTTGCGCGAGACCCAGGCTTCGCTGATCGAGGCGGAAAAGCTCGCAGCACTCGGACGACTGGTCGCCGGCGTCGCGCACGAAGTCAACAATCCCGTCGGTATCAGCCTGACGGTCGCCTCAGCGCTCGAGCGCAAGACCACGAATTTCACCGCCGAGGTCGAGCGTGGCGACGTTCGCCGCTCCAGCCTCAACGACTATCTTGCGACCAGCCGCGATGCGTCCTCGCAGCTTGTCGCCAACCTCAATCGCGCTGCCGAGCTGATCCAGTCGTTCAAGCAGGTCGCCGCCGACCGCAACTATTCGGACCAGCGCAGCTTCGATCTCGCGGATCTGACCGAGCAGGTGGTGTTGAGTCTGCGCCCCGGCCTGCGCAAGCACAATCTGACGCTCTCGGTCGATTGCCAGCCGAACCTGACCATGAACAGCTATCCCGGACCGTACGGCCAGGTGCTGACCAACCTCTTCCTCAACGCGGTGGCGCACGCGTTTCCGAAAGGCGGGCCCGGAACGATCGACATCCAGGCGCGCGAGTCCGGCAAGGACAATGTCGAGATCGTCTTCTCCGACAATGGCTGCGGCATGTCGCTCGACGTAAGACGCCGCGCCTTCGATCCGTTTTTCACCACGCGGAGGGATCAGGGCGGCACCGGACTCGGCCTGCACATCGTCTACAGCATCGTGACCAACCGGCTCGGCGGCCGGCTCGATCTCGATTCCGTGCCGGGCGGCGGCACGCGCATCCAGATGATCCTGCCGCGCACGGCGCCGCTGGAGCAGGCCGCAGAGTAGGGAAGGGAGAAAGCGAGAGAACGTCAGTCGATGTCGGCGAGCTTGTGCAGGGTGGCGCCAAAAATCTGGCTGGCCTTGCCGACCAGCGCGGTGCCGTTCATCGTCCCACGGGTATCGGTGAAGGTGCCGGATACGCCGATCCCGACCGGGTTCGGTCCGCCGCCGAACAGCGGATTGTCGTTGTCGCGCGGCGTGGTATGGCGCTGGACCAGCACCTCGCCCTTGAAGGTGTTGTCCTTCACGGTGTAGCTGCCGGTGTAAAACAGGTAGGCGTCGCCGCCGACGATCTTGCCGTCGCGAAACACAATAACGCCACTGCCCTTGCCGACGCGCCCGTCCTGCAAGCCGACGTGGATCGAATACAGCCCGTTCTTCATAACGTCCCGTGCCGGCAGCCATCGCCCAACGGCCACCGGTTTCTATTTATGCCAAACGGCGGTGGCTGGCGCAACGCGGCAGGTTGGTCGAAAGCACCCTAACCGGCCGATTCGAATCGCGTCGCCGGACACGAAACGGCGAGCAAATCACCGCAGCGCGGAAATTGGCCCGCCGTATGCATGAATGTCCCTGCACCATGGGGTAGGTGCAGGAGCATGACGACATGAGCAACTGGATCGGTTCCGGCGGCGAAGCGCCGTGTCAGTTGTGTGACGCGTACCTCGGTGAGAGTTCGGCAGCGAAGCGCGGGTCGCGCGTGATTTTGCCGCTGCGATTGGCCTGTGCGCTGTTGCTGTCGGTGCTGTCAGCGCCAACGATGCATGCGCGGGATCTGGACGGCCGCTACGCCGCGCAGAATCCCGAGCTGCACCAGTGGTTCGAATCCTTGCGCAGCGGCAAGGGGCCGTGCTGCTCCGACGCCGACGGCAGCGCCGTGAGCGATGTCGATTGGGACACGGCTGGCGGGCATTATCGGGTGAGGCTTGACGGCGTTTGGCTCGACGTGCCGGACGAGGCGGTCATCACCGAGCCGAACCGGATCGGCCGCACCATGGTGTGGCCGATCAAGGGCTATCTCGGCACGTCGATCCGCTGTTTCATGCCGGGCAGCATGACGTAGCGGCCGCCGCACAAGTCGCTAGGCGTATTTCTTGTCGCGCTCGAGCAGCTCGATGGAGATGCCCTGCGGCCCGCGGATGAAACAGATGCGCACGCCCGGGCGGATGGTGGTGGGCTCGCGGGTGAACGCGACGCCCTTGGCTTTGATTTCGGCGGCGACCGCATCGATGTCCTTCACCGTCAGCCCGAAATGGTCGAGGCCCTGATAGGGCGTGGTCGGCGGCGAGTTCACGCCATCGCCGGTTTCGACCTTGGCGATGAAAACGTTGGCGCCGCCGAGCTTGACGTCGATCCGGTTCGGACCGCGGATGATGACGCCGCCGAGAATATCTTGCAGCCAGGTCGCGGTCGCCTCCGGATCGGGGCTGCGCAGATGGACGTGATCCCAGGTGACGACCGGCATGACTTGCTCTCCCATGATGTGCGCCGCCGTTGACCGGCATCGCTTGGCCGCGGCACTCCCGGCGGCGGGCGGATGTTAGCGGCGGCGTGCTGGCTGTGCCATCCCCCCGGTGGTCGGGGCAACCACGCCGCGACCCGAAAATCGCCGGCTTCGCCTGCAACCAATCCGGCGTTGACGGCGTTAGGCAACGTGGCGCCCCGTCCGCGGCAGAGTGTCAGTGAGCCGTACGGTGCAACGCCCGTGCGGCTTTTTGCTTTGCGGTGAACGCGACGTCGAGGGCTAGGCTATGGCTGAGGAAGGCAAGTCGTGGTGGCGTAAATTCGGCCCGTTCGGCCGCGGTGATCTGGCGACGCAGGCCGCCGTGCTGCTTCCGGTGATGGCGATCGCGGTCATGAGCGCCTGGACCATGGGCGCCAGGGGCCAGTCGGTTGAGGCCGCGCCTCCCGTGCTTGCTACCGTGCAAAACACCTCGCTGCTCAAGCCCGAGCCAACGGCGGTCGAAGCAAATTCACCGGTGGCTGTGCCGGGCACCGCGGTCGCTCCGGGTCCGATGCCTGCCGGCGCGGCGCCGACCAATGAAACGCCGGTGGTCAACGGCTTGAAGATCACATCGCAATCCTGGCGGCGTGGCGGGCTCGGCTCCAATGCGCTGTTCAATTTCACCGTACGCAATACCAACGACTATGCGGTTGGCGACATCCAGGTCGCCTGCACATTCACCAGGCGCGACGGCAGTGCCCTGACCGAGCGCAAGCGCGTCATCCCCGACGCCGTGGTGAGCACCAAGAGCCGGAAGACCTTTGCTCGCGTCCACATCGGCTTCGTCAACGTGAATGCCGACAAAGCTAAATGTGCACTGGTTACGGCCAGCCGGCTTTAACCTTGCGGTCGCAAAAATGTGACCGGCGGCGTTGAACCAGCCCGAACCCTTCACGGACCTATCGCTAGATGCCCGCGTTTTCGGCGGGACAACGCGCGGGCTCAAGCGCGGGTGGAGCGGTAGAACACCATGCCATTGCTGCGATATTTCCTTTATGTCGGGGGAGCGCTGCTCTCGCTGATCCTCATTGCCAACGTCGTACTGCCGCAGGAG
Organism: uncultured Alphaproteobacteria bacterium; assembly: GCA_963732085.1. Classification (GTDB taxonomy): domain Bacteria; phylum Pseudomonadota; class Alphaproteobacteria; order Rhizobiales; family Xanthobacteraceae; genus Bradyrhizobium. The sequence continues at coordinate 77,810 of CAVSYJ010000014.1, forward strand.
CCCCTTCCGGCTACCCTGACATCGGCGACCGAATTGCCCCAGATCCGCATCCAGTCCGACCGGAAACTGCCCGAGCGTATCGTGTTCGACACCAGCTTGACGGCTGCGACCGCGCCGGTCCCCGTCCTGGCGGCGCCCAAGGTTGCGGCGGCTGCCGCTCCCGCGCCGGTCCCGGCCGTGACTGCCGAGATGTCGGCCAAAGCGCGGGTGCGCGAGGCGTTCGCCCAGCTGCCGCCGTCGGAGGATGTGTCCGAGCCGAAGATGGACCAGATGGCCAGTGTCGTGGTGCCCGCCCCACAGATGTACAAGGTCAAGCAGGCGCCGAAGCGCGTCGCGGCCCCGCGGCCCTATGCGGCGCGCCCGCTGGCGATGGTCGCCCAGCAGCCGCATTTCGGCTCGTTCCAGACCTGGTAAGCCGGCTCAGCCTGGCCGGCGTTCACGCGCCATTCAGCCCGCCCACCTCAACGTCCCCCCAATCAGGAGGGCGGCCGATGCGATTTCTCCCTGGCGCGATCACGGCAGTCGCAACGCTCGGCCTCGCGCTCGCAGCGCTGGCGCAGTCCGCACCAAACCCGGCACCGCCGCCATCCGTGCAGACCAACGACGCGCCCGCGGCGCCGGTCGCCGAGAGCAAGCTGTTTGCCTGTCAGACCGCGGTGAAGGGATTGCAGGGCCAGGAGCGGCAGGACCAGATGCAGCTGTGCCGGGCGCAGGCGCGTCTCGACTGCCTGAAGCAGGCGATCGATCAGAAGATCGTGGGCCCGCAGCGGCGGGATTTTTTGCGGAGCTGCTTGCAGCAGTAGCGACTCGCGAAAGCGGTCTGGCGCGCTCGGAGAGATTCGAACTCCCGACCCTCGGAATCGAAATCCGATGCTCTATCCAGCTGAGCTACGAGCGCGTAGGGCATGATCCGGAAAAAGCCTGCCCCGCACTTGATGCGGGGTGTGAAGCGGTTTTCCGAAAAGATCATGCCCAAAAAGAGTCCAGGTGAGGCGATAGCAGAGTTGCCACGCCGCTTCCATCAGAGCCTAGAAGCAAGGGTGGCGCTGGCGATCCTGCCCGAGATAGGCGGCCGAACCCTGATAGCAGTGGTTGGTTGCCGGTCCATCGTAGTAGGCAAACGTGCCCGGGACATAGCCGGGGCCGTAATTGTGCTTGTAGCTGACGTGATAGGGCAGCGGGTACCACTGCACATAGCCGTAATAGCTGACATAGCGGGTATTGTGCCATCGGTGATGGTGGTAGCGCGCGTTCGCCAGGCTCGGCGCCAGCACGGCCGCGGACAGCACCGCGGCGGCCAAAAGCTTCGACATCCTCATCTCAATTTTCCGGAAATCCCGCTAAAGCAACACTATCCAAGTCGATTTCGCTGTCAATTGGACCCGAGGACGCCGTGAATTCACGTCTCCACGCGTCCGGAGCGCCCCATTTTCGGCCTTTTCCGAATGCTTAACGATTTCCCAAGACAGTCCGGCGAAAGTCCGGTCGGCATCACAGGGTTTGGGGCTCCCGTTTTCCATGCGCATCGCGCCGCTCACGTTTCTGGTCCTCGGCTTTTTCGCCGTGACCCCGGCGCGGGCCGAGGTTCTGCACATCACGCGCGACCATGGCGGCTATGTCGAGGAGTACAAGACGAGGTACCAGCGCATCCGCGACAAGGGCGAGCGCGTGGTGATCGACGGTATCTGCAATTCGGCCTGCACGCTGGTGTTCGGCATCGTGCCGATGAACAAGATCTGCGTGACGCCGAAGGCAAGCATCGGCGTGCACCAGGCCTATTACGACAAGGCCTTCACCTTCGGCATCAAGGTGACAAGCGCGGACGGGACCTCCGACCTGATGTCCTATTATCCCGACCCGTTGAAAGACTGGATCCGCAAGAACGGCGGGCTCACCACCGAGATGAAGAAGATCAAGAACGGTGACGAGCTCTGGAAGATCGTCGATCCCTGTCCCGACGAGTGGTAGCGGCGTCGCCTTCGTAGCGGGATTCAAAAAGCTGTCAAAGCGAAGCGCGCGAACTCAACCCTTCCGCAGCTTTGCATAGGCAGCGAGCGCGCGCTCGCGGCCCTTGGCATGATCGATGATCGGTTCCGGATAGGTGCGGCCGAGTTCCACGTCAGCGCTCTTCAGCTCGAGCGGAGTCGCGCGCCATGGCTGATGGATCAGCTTCGCGTCGAGGCGCGAAAGCTCCGGCACCCAGCGCCGCACATAGGCGCCGTCGGGATCGAACTTCTCGCCCTGCAGCACCGGATTGAACACGCGGAAATAGGGCGCGGCATCGGCGCCGCAGCCCGCGACCCACTGCCAGTTGGCGGGATTGCTGCCGGCATCGGCATCGACCAGCGTGTCCCAGAACCATTGCTCGCCTTCGCGCCAGTCGACCAGCAGATGCTTGACCAGGAAGGAGGCGACCACCATCCGCACGCGATTGTGCATCACGCCGGTGTGCCAGAGCTGGCGCATGCCGGCATCGACGATGGGGTAGCCGGTTCGGCCGCGCTGCCAGGCGGCCAAGCGCCTTGGCGTCGTGCTTCCAGGGAAAGGCGTCGAAGGCCGGCTGCAGGTTGGCGGTGGCGAGGTCCGGATTGTCATGGAGCAGATGCCGGCAGAACTCGCGCCAGCCGAGCTCGCTCAGGAATTTGTCGGCGTCGGCTGAAAGGGCAGCGCGCTCGGCTGCGGCAAAGCGCGCCGCGTGCCAGATTTGCCGGGGGCTGATCTCACCGAAGCGCAGATGCGGCGAGAGCGCGGAGGTGCCGTCGCGGTCGGGCCGGTCGCGATCGCCTGCGTATCCTTTGAGAGCTATCGGCGAGGAAATCCTCGAGCCGCTGCTGCGCAGCCGCTTCGCCGGGCGTCCAGGTCTCGCGCAGGCCGCCGGCCCAATCAGGATGACGGGGTTCGAGCTTCCAGTCCTCGAGCGTCTCGCTCGCAATGCCGGCGATCGTCGTCAGCCGTTTCGGTGCGGGCAAGGGCGCGGGCGGGTCGCCAAGCGCCTGCACCCTGCGCCAGAACGGCGTGAACACGCGCAAGCCTCGGCCTTCCTTGTTCCTGATGTCGCGTGGAGAGGCGAGCAAGTCGCCGGCGAAGCTTTGCGAGTTCGATGCCGGCCTTTGCAAGCTCGGCCTCAACTACTTTGGCAATTGCGAGTTGCGGCGCTTGGGCGATCTCATTCCAGAACAGCCGGTTCGCCTTCGCTACGCACGCGACCTCCGGAATGACTTTCGCCGCTGCACCCCGCCGCAACACCAGTTCGGCGCCCACAGCCTGCAAGCTTGCCTGGAGCCGGCGTAACGACTGCGCCAGCCACCAGCGCGCTGCGCCGCCGAGCGGCCGCACACCGCGGCTCTCTTCGTCCAGTACGTAGAGAGCGATAATGGGTGCGCCGGTCTTTGCCGCAGCCGAGAGGGCGGGATGGTCGGAGAGGCGCAAATCGTCACGGAACCAGACGATGATGGGAGGCTGGTCCGCCATGCTTAGGAATGCACTTTCAATGTCTTGGCGAGCCTTGTTCGCGCGGCACAGCAATCGTGGCGAAGCTTATCGTTAATGCGATCGTAAACAAAAGCCAGCAAACGTACGGCTTCTGGGGACCATTCTGATGCGCGCGATCGGGAAATTCCTGCCGTCCTTGAAACTCCGGCTCGGCACCAAGGCGGTGATATCGGCCGTGCTGCTGATCGGCGTCAATACCGCGCTGGTGGTCGGTGCAGGCTATTGGTCGCTGACCAACGAGTTCGGGGACCGGGCGTTCCGCGACATCGAGGTCAATCTCCGCGCACTCACGCTGGCCTTCGGCGAGACCTACAAGGACGCCAGGATCACGCTGAAGGACGGTGTCGTCAGCCAAAGTCGAAATATCAGCGATGCCCGAGTTTCGGGATCACACGATCGTCGATCGCGCGGTCGGCTATGTCGGCGGCAACGCGACGCTGTTCGTCTATGACGACGCCACCAACCAGTTCGTCCGCCGCACCACCAATGTGAAGAAGGAAAACGGCGATCGCGCCGTCGGCACCCAGTTGGCCGCTGACCATCCGGGACAGGCCATGCTCCGCCGGGGCGAGGCCTATAAGGGGCCGGCGACCCTGTTCGGCAAATCGTTCATGACGGCGTATTTCCCGGTGTCGAATCCGGCCGGAAAGGTGGTCGGCATCATCTATGTCGGCATCCCCATGGAGCAGCTGGATGCGATGCTCGCGCATGCGATCCAGACCATGGCGGTTGCAGCGGCAGTGGCGACGCTGCTCGCGCTGATCCTGACCATGCTGATCGTTGGCCGCGTCACCAGGCCCCTGACGTCGGTGACGGAGACCCTGACCGCGATTGCCGATGGCCGGCATGATGTCGAAATCGATTGCGACGACCGCGGCGACGAGATCGGCGAGATCGCACGCACGGTTGCGGTGTTCAAGAGCAATGCCGCCGAGCGCAAGCGGCTTCGCGAGGCGCAGGCTGCGGATGCCGCGGCGGCAAATGACCGGCGCAAGGCCGAATTGAGGAGCTTCGTCGACGAATTCCAGACCAGCGTCGGCAGCATGATCGACAAGGTCATGAACTCCTCCAATGATCTCGAACGTGTCGCTCGTCAGCTGACCGAGACGGCGCGGACCACCGCCGATCTGTCCGGTCTGTCGGCATCGGCCTCGGAGAGCGCGTCCGAGCACGTTCGCGCCGCGGCCGCGGCATCCGACGAACTGTCCAGCTCGATCTCGGAAATCAGCCGCCGCGTCCAGGAATCCAACGGCATCGCCGCCGAGGCCGTGAAGCAGGCCACCGCCACCGACCAGCGTATCACCGAGCTCTCCGAGGCCGGCGCGCGGATCGGTGACGTGGTCAGGCTGATCACGACCATCGCCGAGCAGACCAATCTGCTGGCGCTCAACGCCACGATCGAGGCGGCGCGGGCCGGCGACGCCGGGCGCGGCTTTGCCGTGGTGGCGCAGGAGGTGAAGAGTCTCGCCGGCCAGACCGCGAAGGCGACGGAGGAGATATCGAGCCAGATCGCCAACATGCAGTTCGCGACCGGGGAGTCGGTCGGCGCCATCAAGGCGATCGGCCAGACCATCGAGCGCATCAGCGGTATCACCAATTCGATTTCGGCCGCGGTCGAGCAGCAGCGCGGCGCGACGCAGAACATCGCCCACAGCGTGCGGGCGGCCGCGAGCGGCACCGATGATGTCGCGATCAATACCCGCGATGCGGCACAGGGAGCCGGGGAGACGGGAGACACCTCGCAGCGGATGCTTGCATCAGCGAAGGCGCTTTCGGGAGAAAGCCTGCACCTGAAGGCCGAGGTGCAAAAGTTCCTCGATGGCGTGCGTGCCGCCTGAGGCGCCCATTGAAACCAGGCTGGCAGCCAACCGTAATTCCCGCGTAGGATGTTGATCGCGGAGAGCGCTATGGGCCGGTATCTGGTTCTCTATCTGACGACGCTGGTCGTGCTGATGGTCCTGGACTTCCTGTTCCTGGGCGTGATCGCCAAGAGTTTCTTCGTCTCGGAAGTCGGCGACATGCTCGGCGAGATCAAGCTCGCTCCCGCATTGCTGTTTTATCTGCTCTATGTCGTCGGCGTGGTGATCTTCGTCAGCGGCAGCGCCGCGGCAAATTGGCAGTCCACGCTGCTCTATGGCGCGCTGTTCGGGTTGTTCTGCTATGCGACCTTCGATCTTACCTGCCTTGCACTGCTCAAGCACTGGAGCTGGGCGGTCGCAGCCCTCGACGTCACCTGGGGCGCGGTGGTGACGGCGGTCTCGTCGACCGCCGGCCTTATTGTGGCCAACTGGCTCGTGCCGAGAGGGTAACCGTCATTGCGAGCGAAGCGAAGCAATCCAGACTATCTCCGCGAATGCAGTCTGGATTGCTTCGTCGCTTCGCTCCTCGCAATGACGACTTAGTGCGGCTGCGGCACGATCCGGATGTAAGGCTTCGGCGATTTCCAGCCCTGCGGATAGGTTTGCTTCGCCTGCTCATCGCTGACCGAGCCGGAGATCATCACGTCCTCGCCCTGCTTCCAGTCGGCGGGCGTCGACACGCTGTGCTTGGCGGTCAGCTGCAGCGAGTTGATCGCGCGCAGGATTTCCTGGAAATTGCGCCCGGTGGTCATGGGATAGACCAGCACCAGCTTGATCTTCTTGTCGGGGCCGATGACGAAGACGTTGCGGACGGTCAGGTTGTCGGCGGGCGTGCGCTTCAAGGGATCGCCTGAAGTCGACGCCGGCAGCATGTCGTAGAGCTTGGAGACGTTGTAATCGGTGTCGCCGATCATCGGATAGTTCGGTGCGGCGCCTTGCGTCTCCTTGATGTCCTCGGCCCATTTCGAGTGCCGGTCGACCGGATCGACCGAAAGCCCCATCAGCTTGACGCCGCGCTTGTCGAATTCCGGCTTTAGCCTGGCGAGCGCCCCGAGTTCGGTGGTGCAGACCGGGGTGAAATCCTTCGGATGCGAGAACAGCATCGCCCAGGAGTTGCCGATCCAGTCGTGGAACTTGATTTTCCCCTCGGTGGTTTCGGCCTCGAAATCCGGGGCCACAGCGCCAATCGGAAGTGCCATGTCACAGCCTCATCTCATTCTAGTTACAAGAGAATTTGTCTTTTCCCGTATAGCAGGCAGGGGCGGGAAAGTGAACGGTCGGACGCCAAAAGGGTCAACCATTCTCCCTGAAGGGGGAACCCCTAGCATCTCCTTTTGATCCTAGCCGCTGCGGCGAAAAAACCACAGTGCCCGTAAATACCGGGATTGCCCCGATGTCGCCTTTTATGGCCTCCACACCGCCGGCCCGGCTGCCGGGTGACCGAACCTGTCCGGGAATAAACGCGACCAATCGGCAACCATTTCGAAATCGAGCGATCACGGTTTCGAATCGTTAACCACTCGTTTACTGCCCCTCGACCAGAACAAGAAACTGAACTGAGAAGTGTGACTGTGACCATGTCTGCCGCGAAGTCCAAAAGCGTTGAAAAGAGCGTTGAAGCAATCGGCGTTCCCGAACCCACCTGCCGCAACACGGCCGCCCATGCGCTGACAATCGTGCGCGACGGCGTGCTGACCGGCGAGGGTCCCACCACCAGGGGCCGCGTGCATTTTTCTCGCGCGCTCGACCCCGATGACGCCACCTGGTGCGCACGTATCCTTACCGCAAGCGCCGTCGAGCATCAGCCGGTCAGCCGCGCCGAAGCCGAGGCGCTGTTTGCGATCAACGACGCCGCCTCCGAGCGTAGCGATGGCGGACGTTTCGACGATTTGCTGGCGAAGGCGGTGGCCCATCATGCCGCTGCCGAGGCTGGCATGAAGGTGCCGCCGCGCACGGTCGCGCTGTCGCCCGACACCGAGATCGGTAGCTGGGCGCCCAATCAGGCCACGCAGAACACGGAAGTGCTGGAGTGGATCGCAAGCCAGATGCGCGGCAAGCCGCGCCGCAACCGCGCGCTGATGACGATGGTTGCGACGTTCCTCGGTGTCACCGCGCTGCCGCTCGCGCAGCAGCTGCCGAACGTGTTCGACATCGGAATGTAAGCGCGGCTTGTCGCGCTGAGATGATGGCGGCGGGGTTATTTCCCCGCCGTTTTTTGTTTGCCGGTCTCGTCCTCGATCCCGACGGTGCGGCCGGGGAAGCCCGCGGCATCGAAATAGCGCTGCGCGCCGACGCGCTGGAAATTGAGCACGGTGCGCAGGCCGTTGGCCGAGGCTTCCGATCTGAGCACGTCCGACGATCGCCTTCGGCGTGGCGCCGTTCGGCATCGCTTCGGTCATCACGCGGCCGATCAGCTTGCCATTCGCCTTCTGCGTCAGTCCGAGAATCCTGGCCGCGGTCGCGCCGACGTCGGCATTGCTGACGGGCAGGGCGTCGACATAACCCGCCTTGAAGTCCGGCCCGATCGCCGCCATGAAATTCATGGTGTCGCCGCGGCCGAAGCTGCCATGCATGCCCTGGCCCTGGCGCAGCACGGTGTCGGCGACCTGGACCTGACAATTGGTCGGCACGTCGCAGCCTTCGACATAGGTCCGGAAGTTCACCACGATCGAGGGCGTCGGCGTCACGGCCGCGCCCTCCATGTTGATGGCGGACATCGGCAGGGTGCCCGCGAACTTGCCGAGCTTGTCATCGACGAACAGGCCGCTGACATAGTCCTGCTCGAGCAGCGCCTTGATGGTGCGCTCGGCGAGCTTCTTGTCGCTGTTCGGCAGATAGATCAGATCCGAGCCGCCATTGGTCGCGACGACAAGATCAGGTTTCGCGGGATCCTTGCCGAGCACGCCATTGCCGGCCTTGGGATGCTTGCCTTCGCCGACCGCCGCGTTCTTGTCATTGGGATCGAACAGCGGCAGGTCGAGCGCCTTCGCCAGATCGAGCGCGAGGAAGCCCATCGGCAAAAAGTCCTTCGGCGTGTCGTCATAGCTGACCTTGGCCGAGGGGCTGGTCTTGCTCTGCTTGGAGATCGTCGAGAAACCGTGATCGGCTGACACGATGATGTCTGTGGTTGCAGCCAGTCCGAGATCGTCGAGGGCTTTGCGCAACCGCGCGAGATTGTCGTCGGCATTCTTGATGCCGGCCATCGAGGTCGGCCCGTTGATGCCCGGCGTCACCGTATTGAGGCTGTCGCCATTGTTGTGCTGGCTGCCGTCGGGATCGCGCGACCAGTACACCAGCACGAATGGCTTGTTGCGCGCCTTGAACATCGGCAGCACCACCTTGGTGGCGACGTCGGCCATGTAGGATTGCTGAGCGACATTTGCGACCGTCGTGCCCGGTGTCTTGGCGTCGCCGGCTTTGCCATTGTCGCCGCGGCCTGGTGTTGCCAACGGCAGCCCCGCCTTGGTCAATGCGTCCTTTATCTCGTCGGAGAGCGGCACACCGGTTTTGCCGCCGGTGGAGTCGTCGATCACGATGGTGTTCTTCCCGCGATCGGTGTGGTCGAAAATCAGAGTCGGGCCGACCTTGCCGATCGCCGCGGTCGAGAAGCCCCTGGCTCGCGCCATCTTGAGGATGGTCTCCTCGTTCAGATAGTCGCCCTTGAAGTGCTCGTCGACGTCGCCGAGCACCGCATCATTCTCGAGGAAAGGCACGACCGTGTCGTCAGCGGGCGCCGACGGGTAGCCGGTGTAAATCGTATTGGAGAAGTCGCCGGTATCCCCGAAATAGTGGCCGGTCGACATCGCCGATGCGTTGGCCGTGGTGAAGGTCGGGAACAAGGAGTGCGAATTCCTGAAGTTGACGCCCTTGTCGCGGATCGCGGCCATTGCCGGCGCCGACTCCGGCGTCACCTTCAGCGCGCGCAGACCGTCGGGTACGAACAGGATCAGATTGTGCGGCGTAGCGTTTTGCGCGGACGCGCTTGTCGCGGCCAAAGCGAACAGGCTTGCAGTTAGCAGCAACATGGTGCGGCGCATGACGGTATCCTCGCGAATGAACGAATTGGCGGCTGACCGCCGCCGCATCTGTCTAGATTTGCTATACGACAGATTTGTTACGGCAGGCACAGCCCTTCGCAGGGGGATTTATGCCCAAAAATCACTTCAGCGTTGAACGCTGCTCGGAAATCGCTTTCCGCAGGATGCGTGACAGCAATTCCACCGAGTACGGCTTCTGGATCAGCTCGAAGCCGTGATGGGCGTTTGCCGCCAGCACGTCGCTGTAGCCGCTGGTCAAGACGACGGGAAGGCCAGGAAAACGCTCGCGGATGATGCCGGCGAGTTCGACGCCGTTCATGCCGGGCATGATCACGTCCGAAAAGACGAGATCGGCGGAAAATTCGTCCTCCGCGAGTATCGCAAGCGCGGCGTTGGCGTTCGCAACCCGCTTCACGGAATAGCCGAGGTCCTCCAGGAGTTCGGTGGAAAACCGTCCGACCTCGTCATTGTCTTCCACGACCAGCACGCGATAGCCGCGGCCCGTCGCCGCCGGTTCGCTGCCGATTGCGGAGGCGACCCCCGCAGCGACAGGCGCCAGCGCCTGCGGCAGATAGATGGTGAAGGTCGCGCCCTGTCGCGGCGTGCTTTTGACGGCGATGTCGCCGCCGGATTGCCTGGCGAATCCGAACGCCTGACTGAGGCCGAGCCCGGTGCCCTTGCCGACTTCCTTGGTGGTGAAGAAGGGCTCGAAAATCGCGTCGAGATTCTCCGGCGCAATTCCGGCGCCGGTATCCGCGACGGTGATCGAGACGAATTCGCCGCTTCGCGCCGGCTGACCGCGCAAGGCCGGTAATTTGTCCGCCTGGCTAACCGAAATCGTCAACCGGCCTTCGTCGTTCATCGCATCGCGCGCATTGATCGCGAGGTTGATCAGCGCGGTCTCGAATTGCGCGACGTCGGCGATGGTGAAGCAACCGGGCGCCTCGATCGCGACCGAGATCTCGATGCGGCCGCCGACCAGCGGCCGGATCAGCTGCACGACCTTGTCGACCTGCGCGCCGACGTCGAACACCTCCGGCTTCAGCGGCTGGCGACGGGCAAAGGCGAGCAGCTGCGCGGTCAGCTTCGAGGCGCGCTCCACGGTCTCCGAAATCGCATCGACATAGCGGCGACGCCGCTCCTCGGGGAGCTCGCGCCGGCGCAGGAAGTCGGTGGCCGAGCGGATGATGGTCAGGAGATTGTTGAAATCGTGCGCGACGCCGCCGGTCAATTGACCCACGGCTTCCATTTTCTGCGCCTGCCGAAGCACCTCTTCGCCTTGGCGGCGCTCGGTGATGTCGACGGCCTCGGGCACGGCGCCGGCAACCTTGCCGTGCTGATCGAACACCGGCCGCATCGTGAAGTCGAAATAGCGGTCGCCGATCGGAAGATGCAGCAGCATCTCCAGCCGCACTTCCTGCCCTCCGAGCACGGTTTCGAACGCCTTGCGCACGGCCTCCGGCATGCCCTCGGTCGCCGTGAACCACGGCGTCTCCCAGAATGGCCTGCCGATCGCGTCGGCGCCGTCGGACTGGATCCCCGCGAGCGACGTCTTGTTGGCATAGGTGAGGGTGCCTCTGAGGTCGAGAAAGCCCTGATAGAGATGGCTGGTTTCGAAGATAGCGCGCATCTGCGCTTCATTGGATTGCAGCTGCGCGGTGCGTTCGCGGATGCGCTGCTCCAGCGTCTCGTTCAGCTCGCGAAGTTCGATCTCGGCCTGCTTCGCCGCGGTGATGTCGTGGGCAACGCCAATGAAGCCGATATGCTTGCCGGTCGGGTCCCAGCGTGGCTGCGATTCCGAGCGAAGCCAGTGCCATTCGCCGTCGGCACCCGTGTAGCGCGCCTCCAGCACGAACGGTTTCAGCGAGGCCTCGCCGGCGATCTGCGCCTGCAGGATGCGAGGCAGATCATCCGGGTGCAGCGCCTTGCGCCAGTCGAACACGATCGCTTCCTCGAAGGGCAACCCGAGGAAATCCAGATAGGCCTGGTTGGCGAACGAACGCGTGCGGTCGAGCTTGGTGACCCAGATCGGGACCGGCGCGCTGTCGGCGATCAGGCGGAAGCGCTCCTCGCTCTCCCGCAGGACCTCCCGTGCAAGCATCTGGTCGGTGACGTCGATGTGCGCGCCTTCGAGGCGAAGCGCGCGGCCGGAGTTGTCGCGCTCGAACTTGGCGATCACCCGAATCCAGCGGGTCTGGCCATCGCTCGGCCTGACGATCCGGTATTCAGCGGAATAATCCCGATCCGTGCCTTTGATGGCGGCGAGAAAATCCCGGACGGTCGTCTCGCGATCCTCGGGATGAATGCGGTTGACCCAATCCTCGTGCGACTCATGGGCCGCGTGCGGCGGCAAGCCGTGGATAACAAGATATTCGGGCGATCGTCGGTTCTTGAAGCCGTCCCGAAAATCGACCTCGACGCCGCCGACCCGTCCGATCCGTTGAATGCGCGCAAGCTCGGCCTCGCGTTCCTGCAAGGCATGATGCGCACGGTCGCGCTCGCGCGCGATATCTTCCAGATGCTCGCGGAGCCGTTCGGCCGCCTCGGCTTCCGGAAGCCTTTCGTTCGGGGTGATTGGGTCTGTCATTGACGGAGAACTCTCGGCACCGATCCTCCCACAGGCCCGTCCGCATGACTATTGGCCGCGCGGCCCAAGCCACCGCGTCCGGTTAGGGTTCCGCTACGGTCCGGGACAGTTCGGAATTATTCCCGGTATCCCGGCACGCCGGATGTTCGCGCCTTGACAGGATGCGAACGGAAAGAGAACATTGATCGAAGACTCGGAAGCGGCCATGTCCTCTGATCCCCAAGCCAAAATTGCAGAGGACGATCTGGAGAGGGCGATCGATCAGGCTATCGCTGCCTGCGACGGCAACTTGAGGGCCGCGATCCGCGCGCTGATCGTCGCCAATAATTTCCTCGAAACGGAGGTGAGCGAGTTGATGAAGGCGGTCTCGCATGCCTATGCGCGCGGGCGCTTTCAGAGTTATTCGGGGTGAAGGGTGCACGGCCGCGCCGGTTGCCTCCGACGCAATTTGCTGCCAACGCAATTGTGACGCCCGGCCCCGCATGTCAGATTGCGGGGGAGGAACCTGCCCAAGGCCGCAAACCAAGAAGAACATGTTCAAACGGATATTGATCGCAAATCGCGGCGAGATCGCCTGTCGCGTCATCAAGACTGCCCGCAAGATGGGGATTGCGACGGTTGCCGTTTACTCCGAGGCCGACCGCGACGCGCTCCATGTCGAGATGGCCGATGACGCCGTCTTCATCGGGCCGCCTGCCGCGGCCGAGAGCTATCTCGTCATCGAGAAGATCGTCGAGGCCTGCAAGACAGACCGGCGCTGAGGCCGTCCACCCCGGCTACGGCTTCCTGTCCGAGCGCGAAGCCTTTCCGCGCGCGCTGCAGAAGGCCGGTGTCGTCTTCATCGGTCCCAACCCGGGCGCGATCGCCGCGATGGGCGACAAGATCGAATCCAAGAAGGCGGCCGCAAAGGCCAACGTCTCGACCGTGCCCGGTCATCTCGGCGTCATCGACGACGACAAGCATGCCGTGACGATCGCCGACGAGATCGGCTATCCCGTGATGATCAAGGCCTCCGCCGGCGGCGGCGGCAAGGGCATGCGCATCGCGCATTCCAGGGCGGAGGTCGCCGAGGGCTTCAAGTTGGCGAAGGCCGAAGCGAAGTCGTCCTTTGGCGACGACCGCGTCTTCATCGAAAAATTCATCGTCGATCCGCGCCACATCGAAATCCAGGTGCTCGGCGACAAGCATGGCAACGTGATCTATCTCGGCGAGCGCGAATGCTCGATCCAGCGCCGCAATCAGAAGGTCATCGAGGAGGCGCCATCGCCGCTGCTTGACGAGAGCACGCGCCGCAAGATGGGCGAGCAGGCGGTCGCGCTGTCGAAGGCCGTGAACTACGATTCTGCCGGCACGGTCGAGTTCGTCGCGGGGCAAGACAAGAGCTTCTACTTCCTCGAGATGAATACGCGGCTGCAGGTCGAGCATCCCGTCACCGAACTCGTGACCGGCATCGATCTGGTCGAGCAGATGATCCGCGTCGCCGCCGGCGAGAAGCTCTCGATCGCGCAAAAGGACGTCGCGCTGACCGGTTGGGCGGTGGAGTCGCGCGTCTATGCCGAGGATCCCTTCCGCAACTTCCTGCCCTCGATCGGGCGGCTGGTGAAATATCGCCCGCCGGCCGAAAGCAGTGCCGATGGCATCACCGTGCGCAACGACACCGGCGTGCAGGAGGGCGGGGAGATTTCGATCTTCTACGACCCGATGATTGCGAAGCTCGTCACCCATGGTCCGTCACGGGCCGCCGCGGTCGAGGCGCAGTCGACCGCGCTCGATGCCTTCTACGTCGACGGCATCAGGCACAACATCCCGTTCCTGTCGGCGTTGATGAACCATCCGCGCTGGCGCGAGGGCAGGCTGTCGACCGGCTTCATCGCCGAGGAGTATCCGAAGGGTTTCTCCGCACAGGCCCCGCAGGGCGAGATCGCGCGGCGGATCGCTGCGGTGGGCGCGGCCATCGACCACGTGCTGGGCGAGCGCAAGCGGCAGATATCGGGCCAGATGAACGGTCGCCCGTTCATGCGCCAGGGCCGTCGCGCGGTCTGGCTCGGCCGCGACGAGATCATCCTCGATATCGCACGCGGGGATGGCGGCATCGCGGTGCGATTCGTCGGGGCCGACGGAGCGGTCGGCAATCCCCATCATCTGGTCTCGCCGTGGAAGCCCGGCGATCCCGTCTGGCAAGGCACGATCGACGGTCTCGTCGTGGCGGTGCAGGTACGCCCGATCGCGAACGGCATCCGGCTGTCGCATCAGGGCGTCGAGGTGCCGGTCTATGTCTTCACCGAAGCGGAAGCCACGTCCGCACGGCTGATGCCGGTCGTCACCGCGACCGACACCGGCAAGAAGCTGCTCTGCCCGATGCCGGGGCTCGTTGTGTCGATCGCTGTGACCGAAGGGCAGGAGGTCAAGGCCGGCGAGACGCTCGCCGTGGTCGAGGCCATGAAGATGCAGAACGTGCTGCGCGCCGAGCGCGACGGCACGGTGAAGAAAATCCATGCATCGCCGGGCGCGACGCTGGCGGTCGATGCGCTGATTCTCGAATTTGCATGAGGCATTGCCATGGCGTACCGCAAGCGGCGCGAAGCGTTGCGTTCCATTCTGTCGGGGCCGCGCTGCATCAACCCCGGCTCGGTCTATGACGCGATCTCGATCCGGATCGCCGAAGACCTCGGCTTCGAAGTCGGCATGTTCGGCGGCTCGGTGGCCTCGCTTGCCGTGCTCGGGGATCCCGACATCGCGCTGATTACGCTGACCGAGTTGGCCGAGCAGATGCGGCGGATGTCACGCGCGGCACACCTGCCGGTGCTGGTCGACGCCGATCATGGCTATGGCAACGCGCTCAACGTCCGCCGCACCGTGCAGGAGCTCGATGCGGCCGGCGCCGGCGGCCTCACCATCGAGGACACGCTGCTGCCGCAGACCTTCGGTGAAAAGAAGACGCAGCTGATTTCGCTGGAGGAGGGCGTCGGCAAGATGAAGGCCGCGCTCGACGGCCGCGGCGATCCCACGCTCGTCATCCTGGCGCGCACGGGTGCGGCCTCCATCACCTCGTTGGGAGATGCCATCGAGCGGGCGCGGGCCTATGAAGCCACCGGCGTCGATGGGCTTGTTCTTCACGGGCATCAAGAACCGCGCCGAGCTTGATGCGATCGCGCAATCAACGCGGCTGCCGATCGTGCTCGGCGGCGCGCCGGAGGATATGAGCGATCTCGACTATCTCAGGGAACGGCGCGTGAGAATCGCCCTTCAAGGCCACGCGCCGATCGCGGCTGCAACGTTGGCCGTCTATGAGACGCTGAAAGCGCTGCGCGAGGGTATGCCGCCGAAGAACCTGAAAGGGCTCGCATCGTCTGATCTCACGGCGCGCGTCACGCGCGATGCCGAGACGAAGCAGCGCATCAGCGAGTTCCTTGGATTGAAGACGTGAGCAATGCGATCCTGCACGTGACGATCCGCGGTCGGGTGCAGGGCGTCGGCTACCGCGCCTGGATCGAGGACCGCGCGCGCGCGAGCCGGCTGGAGGGTTGGGTGCGCAATCGGCGCGACGGCAGCGTCGAGGCGGTGTTCGCGGGTCCGGCGTCTGTCGTCGCCGAGATGATCGCGCATTGTCGTCATGGGCCGCCATCGGCGCACGTCGAAGCCGTGCTGAATGAGCCGACCGGTCCGGAGCTGCTCAAGATGCGACCGGCGGGCGAGGGGTTCTCGGTGCTGCCGACGGTGTAGCCGCTATCGTGGCAGCTTCGCGATCGCCTGGCTGAGCTGATGGATCTCATACGGCTTGCGCAGGATCGGAAAATCGCCGCGCACGTCGGCTGCCGCGTCGCTATAGCCGGTCGCAAGCAGGATCGGCAGGTCGGGGCGGATTTCCCGCAAGCGCCGGGCAAGGCTGAGGCCGTCGATCTTGCCGGGCATCACGATGTCGGAGAACACCAGATCGACATTGTTGCGCTCGATCTCGCGCAGCGCGGCTTCCGCGTCGGCGACACGCCGCACGGTATAGCCAAGTTGCTCCAGAAGATTCGAGCTGACCGAGGCGACGTCCGGATTGTCCTCGACCAGCAGCACGGTGCCGCTGCCGGCCATTTCGGAAACAGTAGGCCTGTCGTCAAGCGGGTCACTTCGCTCGCGCGGCAGCAGTATCGTCACCTTGGTGCCCTTGCCGAGCTCGCTCTCGACCTTCACCGAGCCGCCGGCCTGGTGCGCAAAGCCGTGCACCTGCGATAGCCCGAGGCCGGTGCCTTTGCCGACCGGCTTTGTCGTGAAGAACGGGTCGAAAATCTTGGCGAGCACATCGGGCGGGATGCCGACGCCGGTATCGGCCACGCTGATCGCCACGAAGTCTTCGGGTTCGCTCTCGCTTTTGGTCTCACTGCCCACCCAATTGCGGGCGCCGACGGTGACCGTCCCGCCCGAGGACATGGCATCGCGCGCATTGATCACGAGATTGACCAGCGCCGTCTCGAACTCGGACACGTCGACCGTCACCGGCCACAGGCCGGGACCATAATCATAGGCAAGCCTCACGGAGCTGCCGGCGCCAGTGTCGAGCACCTCGCGCACGGCGTCGATCCGATCAGCGACATCGATCGCCTGCGGGTTGACGCTTTGGCGCCGTGCGAACGTGAGGAGCTGGCTGGTCAGCGCCGCGCCGCGCTTGGTTGCGGCATCGATCGCCGCGAGCGCCCGCTGCACCTTGGGATCGTCGGCCGTATTCTTCCGCAACATGTGCAGGCTGCCGCTGATCACCATCAGCAGATTGTTGAAGTCGTGCGCCACGCCGCCGGTGAGCTGGCCGAGCGCGTCGAGCTTCTGCGCCTCGGCGAGATGCTTTTGCACCTGTTCCAGCTTGAGCTGGGCTTCGCGCCGCTCGGTCATGTCGCGGGTGATCTTGGCAAAGCCGACCAGCTCGCCGCCCTCGTTGATCGGATCGATGACGACGCTGGCCCAGAAGAACGTGCCATCCTTGCGGACCCGCCAGCCGTCTTCCTCGTAGCGGCCGGTTTGGCGGGCGGTCGCCAGCGCGCGCGCCGGCTTGCCGTTGGCGCGGTCGGTCTCGGTGTAGAAGCGGGAGAAATGCTGGCCGAGGATTTCCTGGGGCGTGTATCCCTTGATCCGCTGCGCGCCGATGTTCCAGCTCGTCACGATCCCGTTGGGATCGAGCATGAACAGCGCATAATCGGCGACGCCCTCGACAAGTAGCCGGAAACTCCGTTCGCTCTCGAACAGATCCCGCTGTTGCCGGTTTTGCTGAACCATCTGGATAGACCCCGCCACGAACTCAAAAACGCTTCAACCGGCAATCGGTTCCTAATTCTCTTGGCTATGCACCATGTCCCTCAGCCCACGGCCTCTGGCAGGCTGGCCGTGACAGGCCCAAAAATCTCCTCGAATGCGCCCCGCAGCGCGATATCGACATCGGTCAGCCCAACGGGATGGCCGAGATCCACCAGGCTGGTGACGCCGTAACGGGGATCGGCGACGCCGCAGGGCACGATCGCCGAGAAATGCGACAGGTCCGGCTCGACATTGATGGCGATGCCGTGGAATGAGACCCAACGCTTCAGCCGCACGCCGATCGCCGCGATCTTGTCCTCGTAATCTGCGCCCTTGTCCGGCCGTTTGACCCAGACGCCGACGCGATCCTCCCGCCGCTCGCCGCGGACATTGAACGCGGCGAGCGTCCGGATGATCCATTCCTCCAGCGCCGCCACAAAGGCGCGGACATCGGGCTGCCGCCGCTTCAGATCCAGCATCACATAGGCCACCCGCTGGCCCGGCCCATGATAGGTGAGCTGACCGCCGCGGCCGGTCGCAAACAGGGGAAAACGGGGGTCGAGCAGGTCGCTCTGCTTGCCCGACGTGCCCGAGGTGTAGAGCGGCGGGTGTTCCAGCAGCCAGACCATCTCGCCGGCTTCGCCCGAGGCGATCGCGGCTGCCCGGCCCTCCATCGCGGCTACGGCCTCGAGATAGTCGACCGGCCGATCCGAAATCCGCCATTCGACCGGCGCGCCGTGCGGCGCGTGGAAGGTCGTCAGATCGAGGTTTTGCCGGCCATTAACCATTGGATAACTATAACGTGGTGATCTCAAAGGCAGATTTTTAGTCCAGTTCGGCGGTCCCGATAGTGCCTACGCTCGATAAAGTTGCCGTCGACCTCATGGTGGTGCTGGGTACCACGACGATGCCTATCCATCAGGTGCTGCGGCTGTCCCGCGGCGCCATCATCGAATTGGACGCCACCGAGGCCGACGAGGTCAAGGTGCTCGCCAACAACCTGCCGATTGCCAGCGGGGTTGTTCTGGTCGACCGCAACCGCATTGCGGTCGAGGTCAAGCAGATGCTGCCGAAATTGCCCGGCGCGCGGTAGATCGAAACAAAATCAGTCGCAAAACCGGGGATTTGAGGGGCGCGCGGGCCTTGTCCCCCCAAGGTCGATTTGTTACATCGGCGCCGTTGATCCGGCCCAGTCCTGCTGGCTGGTCGATATCTTCGCGCTCGTGGCGGAATTGGTAGACGCGCTGCCTTGAGGTGGCAGTGGGTAACACCGTGGGGGTTCGAGTCCCTCCGAGCGCACCACCTCAAAAATCAATTCTGATAACAGACGCTCGACTCGATCTGGCGCTCGATCTCGCTGGACCTAACTGGGGGAAATACCGCCGCCAGAACCAGGAACCGAGCGATGAAGGCCAGGACGCTGGTGAGTATAGCGTTAGCTTCTGTGTTCACGTTCGCCGGTAGCTTCGCGCTGGCAGGCACGGTTCGTCACAAGCCGAGCGTCAAGAACTCATGACTTGCGCGTCCCATGGGCTGGATCACGTGTTTTGCATCCGAATGACGGCAATGCCGACGGTACCGTCTCCGCGGGCGGATACATGTGGAATGGAAGGAGCGCTTCCGAGGAGGGTGGCGGCTAGCTCCCTGCGCACCCCGCCCGCATCCGGCGAACGTCACGCAAAGTCGGAATCGATCAGCTGGAACCGGTCGAAGCGCACCTCGTCACGCTGCCTTCTGCAACTTGATTCCAGGGCGCAGCCCGGCGCGCTGTGCAAGCCGAACAAGCATGCTTAGGCTGAACCGGTTGATCTTTCCGTTCTTGATCTCCGATACCCGAGCCTGAGTAACGCCAAGTTGTTCTGCCGCCTCGGTCTGCGTCAGTTCGGACCTGTTCAGCCATTTATTGATGCCGGAAAGCAACTTGGCGCGCATTTCAAGTTCTGCGGCTTCTTCCTCGGGAAAGAGGTCGTGGAATACTGATTTTGCCATCATTGTCACCTGATCTGTCTGAGCCGCACTTTGGCGAGGTCTATGTCCCGTTTGGCCGTCGCTTGTGTTTTCTTCTGGAACGCATGCAATACGTAAACAACGTCGCCGATCGTAGTCAGATAGATGACCCGGTAAGCGCCGGAGGCCTGACGTATCCTGATCTCGCGAACGCCGGGGCCGACCGACGGCATAGGTTTCCAGTCAGAGGGATTTTCGCCGATCTGAACCTGAAATAGTTGATATCCGGCTTCGCGTCGCGCGTCGTTCGGAAATGCTTCGACATCGGATCGGCTGTTGCCCTGCCATCTCACTTCCTTCATTTGTTGGACTATGCCAATTCTGGCATATCCAGTCAATGCGGCTTGGCGCGCGAGGCTTCAGAGGTCAACGCCTCCTGGCGCGCCACGCCGGAATCAGCGCAAGCAACTCACGCAAAGTCGGAATCGATCAGCTGGAACCGGTCGAAGCGCACCTCGTGCGCCTCGGTCGAGGTGTCGCGGAGCTGGACCAGGATCGGCCGCCGCAGTCTTGCGGGCAGGGCCATCCCCGGCAGGATCGGCAGCCGGCTGTTGGCGCCGGCATAGACGAACAGCGGTTTCTTCCAGAAGCGGCAGGCGGCGCGGACAAGCTCGGGGACATCGGTAACGGTCACCACCGCCTGCGGCCCGGCGAAGAAGGCGCACAGGGCAACGTAGGGAATGCCGGCGCTCTTTCGCACCGAGGAGATTAGCAGCAGCCTTTCGGTCGCGTGTACGGCGTAGTCGCGGGTGGGATCGCCCAGCCGGTCGAGCAGCGACGCGGCATCCCAGCGCAGGCCGTTTTCAGTTGCAGGACATGCGAAGGCGGACAACAGGCCGATCGCCTCTTGCCGCGTCATCGATTTCAGCAGGCCCGAGTGGACGAGCTTCGTTGCCGGCCCCAGCAGCGACAAGCCGGCGCGGATCGGCATCGACAACAGCGGCGCCAGCTTGAGGAAGCGCGCATTCAGCAGCACCGATTTGTCGTTCGGCAAAGCCATCAGATAGCGAATGCCGCGCGCCGCGCAGATTTGCTCGACCTCCTTGTAGAGCTTGCGGACGAGCTGTGCCGATCGATAGGCTTGCAGGATGAAGAGATCGACGAGCTGGATCGCCGGCGAGAGTTCGCCGTTGACGCACACGGTCTGGCCGATCATCGCGATCTGGCCGATCTTGCGGCCGTTGTCGACGGCTGCGAGCACCGTGGTGCCGCCGCCGAAACTCCGCTCGTAAAGCCATTTGATCCGGTCGGGCGAGAAGTGGACGTTCTCGGCCGCGAAGGCCTCGGTTGCGATCCGGGCCGTCAGTTCATAGTCGACAGTCTGCTCTTCCAAAACCGTGACCATTGGCGCGCCTCGCCGTTCGAGCGCTAGTGCCGCCGATTTGAAGTCCCTGCAATGCAAGCGGCAAATTCGATCAGGGACTTCAAATCGAAAGCGGCACGACAATTAGATTTGCGAGTGCCCATAACTTTCCGAAGTTCGCGAAGGATAAGTGCGGCAACAGGAGGCGAACTTCGGAAAGTGGGCACTCGCCAACAATGGAACCGGCCGGGAGAAACGCAACTTGAAACGAGGCTCAACCTTAATGGACTGGCCAAGGTTAATGACCGTAGTCGCCGCTGACGCCGTATTCCTGATAGATCTCGAGCGAATCCCGCTCCGGAAAAAGCCGGCACTTGGCCTGCGCCAGATGCAGGCTGACGGCATCCGCCTGGCGGCCGTTGCCGAGCATCTTCTTGATGTCGTCCATATGCGCCCGCGGCTGGTGCTTCTCGGGAAGCTGCTCGAGGGCGACGTAGGCCGTCGCCAACGCTTCGACGACAACCCACTCGTCGTGACCGGTGACTCCTTTTCGCGGCATCGGCTCACCTCAGCGATCGTGACGAAGCAATTCTAGTGGAGCGGATTTGACGTTCGCTACCCTGTTGGCCGAGCATACGTCAAGCGAACGTCAAATCCAAAGCTCCACTAGATTTAATAATTTGCTAGTGGTCCTTTGATTCCAACATTCGCAAAAGTGCCCGCGGAAAAGGGATGCGAATGTTGGAATTGGACCACTAGCGCGATCCGACTATAATCGCTATCGAGCCTTTTTGTAGGCCGCCTACTCGACCTTGATGCCGGCGAATTTGACGACCTTCGCCCACTTCTCGGTCTCATCGGCGATCAGCTTGCCGAACTGCTCCGGCGTGCCGCCGAGCGGCTCGCCCGAAATCGCGGCAAAGCGCGACGTCATCGTAGTATCGACGAAGGCGGCGTTGATCTCCGTGTTGAGCCGTGCCGACGATGTCGGCCGGCGTATTTTTGGGCGCGGCAATTCCGTACCATTGGCTTGCGTCATAGCCGGGAACCGAACTTGCGATCGTCGGCAGGTCCTTCAGCACTTCGGCTGACGTCGCCGAGGTCACGGCCAGCGCGCGCAGCTTGCCGGAACTGATGTAGTCGACCGTGCCGGGCGCGGCGGCAAACAGGATCTGCACCTGGCCGCCGATCAGATCCGACAACGCCGGGCCTTGGCCGCGATAAGGAACATGCACCATGCTGACGCCGGTCATGTAATTGAACAGCTCGGCCGCCATGTGCGGCGCGCTGCCGGTTCCGGCCGAGGCGAGGTTGAGCTTGCCCGGATTGGCTTTGGCGTAGGCGATCAGCTCGGGAATGTCTTTGGCGGGCACCGAAGGGTGGACCAGCACTACCATGGGCACGCGGATCACGCCGGCGACCGGCGCGATGTCGCGGAGAAAATCGAACTTCAGATGCGGGTAGAGCGAGGCGTTGACCGCATTGGGCAAGGTCGCGAGCAGCAGCGTGTAGCCGTCGGGGGCGGCGTTCACCACCGCTTCGGTTGCGATGTTGCCGTCGGCGCCGGTGCGGTTCTCGGTCACGAAGGGCTGTCCCAGCCGCTCGCCGAGCCACTGTCCGATCAGCCGCGCCGAGATATCGACCCCGCCGCCGGCCGCAAAGCCCGCGATGATGCGCACCGGCCGGCTCGGATAGGTGTCCGCGAGAGCGAGGCGGGAAAGCGCCGGCCACAACGCCGCGCCGCCTGCAACTTTAAGAAAATGACGCCTTCGCATGTTCGCGCCTCGTGTTAATGGCGGCATCGTAGCGGGTCGGCGGCGGTGGCGGAAGTCATGGAGAATCGCTGCGAGCAGTCCGCCGCAATCGCAGACTTGAAGCACACGTGGCGCATGCGTAAATGAGCGCGGCGATTCGCCACCGTCACGGGCACCGCATGAGACTTCTCGGCTTCATCTACCGCTTCGCCACCAATTTCGCGTTTCTCGCCACCGTCTATCTCGGCCTGAACTACATCGAGAAGTACAATAATCGCGCCGTTCTCGCCATCGCGATCCTGGTCTATGCCGGCATGCGCGCGGCGATCGCGTTGCGCTCATTCTATTTCTTCCAGCGCATCGAGCAGCTCGAGGTCGAGGCGCGGCGCGTGATGGCGCTGTTCGTGCAGCAGGGTGCGCAGCCGCCGCTGAAGAAGCAGACCATCGCGGATGTGACGCTGCTGCGCCGGGACGGCGAGGTCAAATCCTACATCGACCTGTTCTTTCTTGCCGCCGTCGTGCTGCTCTGCGTCACCAAGATCGTGGCGAGCAATTAGTTCAGCAGCCGCTTCGCCAATTCCTCGAACATCATCCGGTTGCCTTGCGCCGAGAAATGGTCGTCGCCGACGATATAAAGATGCTCGTACCAGTCCTTGTCGGCATCGCTGGCGGCAAAGAACGGCGGGAACAGATCGATGAAGGCCTTGCAGTGGCCGGGGCAGAACTCGCGCCATAGCTTGACCTGCTTGCTGTCGCGATCGTTCTGCGCGATCTGCTGTGCCCACGGGTAGACCACGATGGTGAGCGGGATGTTGCGGCTCGCCAGCAGGTCGGAGAGCTTCGTCATGTTGGCAAGCGAGCGCGCAATGCCGCCGTCAACGCCGAGCGGGCGATATTTCGCCGGATCGGGATTGGCGGTGGTCCACCCGATCCGGTTGTGATCGTCGTTGATGGCGTGACGCTTGTTGCCGAGTTTTGTTTGGAACCATCGCTTGACGATCAGGCGGACGCGGTTGGTGACGGCGAAATGGTCGATGAAGAAATCGCGTTTGATCGCGGGCTCCGGCACGGCCCCCGGCGGCGTGTTGCAGTAGGTCCGGTATTTCGGATCCTCATCGATGCAGAAATAGGAACTCGCCTCATCCTCGACGTCGGAGCTGTCCGAAAGCAGCACGACCTCGTCGAACCGCAAGCCCTTGTCCAGCAGATATTTGATCTTGGCGTAGTAGATCGTCGGCGAATAGGAGGCGACGCCGGCATTCAGGAACTCGACCTTGTTGGACGACTTAGCGCCCTCCTGCGCGAGCAGGCCGGCGAAGGTGTTCTCGAAGGGCTGGCCGATACCTTCGGTGAAGGAGTCGCCGATCAGAAGAATGCGGCGCGCGGTCGACTTCAGCGGCACCTCGCGCGTGGAGGCATCCTTGAAGCCGAGGCTGTCGGTGATCAGCCGGTAGCGCGCTTCGCCCCAGACGTCGTAGCCGTCAAAATTGGCGGCGAAGCCGTGGTCGTAGACGGGATCGTAGACGCGTGCGACGCGCGCCTGCTCCTGTCCCTGAGTGAAACTCGACCAGGCAAAATCGAAGATGAGAAACAGCGCGACGCAATAGGCGGCCATTGCCGCGTTCATCAGGACCCGCCTTGCCGCGAAGGCGCGGCTGAGCAAGCTACCGTCCGGGCGAGAAAGCGGTTTGTCTGGCGTCGTTTCCTGCATGTCCCAAAACGCTTCGCAGCCGCGCCGTTCGGGCCGGAATCGGCCCAAAAAAACCCGCGACCTTCCCGTTTGCACCTGATAAAGCACGCGGGAATAAGGGGTCTTGTCGACAGTTGTGATGGCGCAGTCAACCCACGAGAATTTCAGCCGGGATGAGGCTGTCTTACCCGGTTCAGATCGCAATTTCGGTCTGGTCATGGCGGGCGCGCTGGCGCTGCTGAGCGCCCTCAACGGCTGGCATCACGGACGACTGTGGCCGTGGATGACCGCCGCGGCGATCGCCTTCGTTGGCGGCGGCATGGCTCAAGCCATCGGCGCTCCGCCCGCTGAACATCGTCTGGATGAAGTTCGGCCTCCTCCTGCACAAAATCGTCAATCCGATCGTGATGGGCTTGCTGTTCTTCGGCACGATCTGGCCGACCGGCCTCGTGATGCGATTGCGGGGCAGGGACCTGTTGCGGCTCAAGCGGGAGCCGGCTTCGGACAGCTACTGGATCGCGCGGCCCCCGGGGCCTGCGCCCGAAACCATGAAAGACCAGTTCTGATGACTGATTTCCTCGCCGAGCTCTGGCGCTTCATACGCGTGCGCAAGAAGTTCTGGCTGCTGCCGATCCTGGTCATGATGGTCGTGTTCGGCGGTCTCGTGGTGCTGACCAAGGGCAGCGCGCTGGCGCCATTCATCTACACGCTGTTCTGAACCATGCGCATTCTCGGAATCTCCGCCTTCTATCACGACAGCGCAGCCGCGCTGGTCGAGGATGGCCGCATCGTCGCGGCGGCGCAGGAGGAGCGCTTCACCCGCAAGAAGCATGATGCGTCGTTTCCGCACAACGCGATCGGCTATTGCCTGGATGCGGTTGGCGCGAAACTCTCCGGGATCGATCACGTTGCCTTTTACGACAAGCCATTCCTGAAATTCGAGCGGTTGCTCGAGACCTATATCGCGATGGCGCCGCGCGGCTTCACCTCGTTCCAGATGGCGATCCCGCTTTGGCTGAAGGAGAAGCTGTTCCAGAAGAGCCTGCTGCGGAAGGAACTCAAGAAGTTCGACGAGGAGATATCGGTCGAGAAGCTCTTGTTCACCGAACATCATCTGAGTCATGCGGCATCGGCGTTCTTTCCGTCGCCGTTCGAGAAGGCGGTGGTGTTGACGATGGACGGTGTCGGCGAATGGGCGACGACGTCGGCGGCGCTCGGCGACGGCAACCGGCTGGAAATCTTCCAGGAGATCCACTTTCCCCATTCGCTGGGGCTGCTCTATTCCGCGTTGACCTACTACACCGGCTTCAGGGTCAATTCCGGCGAGTACAAGGTGATGGGGCTCGCACCCTACGGTGAGCCGAAATACGCGCAACTCATCCTCGACCATCTGATCGATCTCAAGCCCGACGGATCGTTCCGGCTCGATATGTCCTATTTCGATTATTGCACCGGCCTCACCATGACCAACGAGCGGTTCGCCAAGCTGTTCGGCGCGCCCGTGCGCACGCCCGACAAGCTGTTGACCGACTTCCACATGGACATGGCCGCCTCGATCCAGGCGGTGCTGGATGAAGCGGTGCTGCGGCTGACGCGCAGCCTCGCGAAAGCGACCGGCGCGCGCAATTTGTGTCTCGCGGGCGGGGTCGCGCTGAACTGCGTCGCCAACGGCAAGGTGCTGCGCGACGGCAAGTTCGATTCGTCTGGATCCAGCCGGCGGCGGGCGATGCCGGCGGCGCGGTCGGCGCGGCGCTTGCAGCTTACCATCAGTTCAAGGGACAGCCGCGCGAAGTTGCCGTCCATGACGGCATGTCCGGTGCGTTCCTCGGCCCGCAATACGCGCAAGCCGACATCGAGCTGAGGCTGAAAGCCGCAGGCGCGCGCTTCAGCGTGATGAGCGAAGCCGAGATGGTCGAGACGACAGCCAAGGCGCTGGCCGACCAGCTCGCCATCGGCTGGTTTCAGGGCCGGATGGAGTTCGGCCCACGCTCGCTCGGCGCGCGCTCGATCCTCGGCGATCCCCGCTCGGCGACCATGCAGAAGAATCTCAATCTCAAGGTCAAATATCGCGAGAGTTTCCGGCCCTTTGCGCCGGCGGTGCTGCGCGAGGATGTCGCCGACTGGTTCGAGCTGGAGTCCGACAGCCCGTACATGCTCGTCGTCGCAGACGTCCGCAAAGACCGGCGGCGGGAGATGACCTCAGCCGAGCAGCTGCTGTTCGGCATCGACAAGCTCAACGTCTCACGCTCGGAGATTCCGGCGGTGACGCACATCGATTACTCCGCGCGCATCCAGACCGTGAGCGAAGCGACCAATCCGCTGTTTCACCGCCTGCTGACAGAGTTCAAGCGGCTGACCGGTTGCCCGGTGCTGGTCAACACCAGCTTCAACGTGCGCGGCGAGCCGATCGTCTGCACGCCCGAGGATGCTTTCCGCTGCTTCATGGGCAATGAGCTCGACCTGCTGGTGGTCGGCAACTGCGTGCTGCGGAAGGCCGAGCAGGATCCCGCCTTGAAGCAGGATTACAGCTCGGCGTTTGAACTGGATTAGGGTCTCCAGAGACACATGCAGTGATGTCAGGCCCGGCTGTGGTGGTGGCTGGGCTCGCGGCATTTGTCCCTGGAGACGGCCATGAAGACCACCTGCTTTGCCCTGTTTTTGCTGTTTGCGACCGCGGCAGGCGCCGCCGCGGCGACTCCCGCCGGCCCGCCGGCGGGCTTCACGATCGAAACTGATTACACCGAGAAATCGCCTGACGGCGCGACCGCTGTCGAACAATACAAGAAGCCCGCGCCAGACGAGAGCTACAACTGGCAGTTCTGGGCGCGCCGCGCCGACACATTCTCCTTCCTCGCGCCGGAGCAGGAGAACTATCCCGCCGATTTCCGCTTCACCAATGACGGACGATGGCTGGTGCGCATGCAGAAGACCGGCTCGGGCGAACTCACCTCATATCTCTACAAGCTCGGCCCGAACGGCTTCGCGTCTGCGACCAGGAAGCCGATCGGCGATCTCGCCTGGGCGTTCTTCTACAGCCGTCCTGAATCCCGCAAGATCATGAAGCCGGATTTCCACATGGGGGCTGGTCTCCTGAAAGGGACCCCGGAGAACTACCGCAACCTCGGCGTGGATTGGCCGGAGAACCGCTACATCGTGATCTCGCTTTGGGGCGAGGTCGAGCCCACCAAAAAGCACCATCAGCTCTCGACAGTGCGCGGCTGGCGCATGCGCTACGACCTGCAGGAAGGCAAGTTCGACGTGCCGGCGGAATTCCTCAAGAACAACGCCGACGCACTGAAGCCGCCGAGCCCCTAACGCTTCTTCAGCGCCGCGACTCGCACCGCCCGCTTGGGAGTTGCGGCCGCATGCGTTGGCGGCTTCTGCAGCGCTCGGCGCGGCATGAGTCCCGCGCCGCGCCGGCGCGACATGGGCAATACGGGCGCGGCCGCGTCCACGCTCGGCGCGCTGCGATGATCCGTGACCGCGCGCCCTCTTCGGCCTGTCGTCATCGTCATCGGCGACCGCAACGCGCGGCGCAGGCGTGACCCGGAACGCGGCGTGGGCATCCTCCGGCACCGCGAAAAGCGCTTCCGCCGGCGCCGGCAAGGTTTCGGCGGCGGTCTGGACGGTGATGTCGGGTGCGCGCGGCCAAGGCGGCTCCTGCGGCAGCGGCACGGCGCCGCGATTCCTCGCGCGCGCGAGCGGCTCGGACGACAGCAGAATCTTGCCATCCGGCGAGTTGAAATCCGACAGCGCGGGCGCGGCGAGCGTATCGGTCGCGGCAAAGGCGAAATCGGGAACCTTCGGCCAATGCGCGATCGGCACGGACTCGGACGGCGGATTGAACTTCCAGTCCTGCGGGTCGGTCGGCGTCGCCGGCTCCTGCAGGGTGGCGGGCACGATATGCACGATCTTGTAGCCGCGCGCCTTCATGTCGTGCAGGATCTTCGGCAAGGCGGCTGCGGTACGGGCCTGAATGTCGTGCAGCAGCAGGATGCCCTTGCCGCGCGCCTCCAGTCGTTTCATCGCGAGATCGTAGACCCGCGCAGACGAGATTCGGTGCCAGTCGTCGGCAAGGAAATCCGCGCTCCAGACCTGGATGCCCTGGCCAGCCAGATATTCCTCGACGCCGTCGGCACGCAGCAAGCCGGGTATCCGGAAGAACGGCGAGATTGCGGTTGGATCGCTCAGCGCTGCCAATACCGAGGCGATGCCGTCATCGATCTGCTTCACGGCTTGTTCGACCGGCATCTTGTGGAAGGTCAGCGGATGGGTCTGGCTGTGCGTGCCGATGGTGTGGCCGGCGGCCGCGAGCTTGCGGACCCCTTCCGGATTGGCGCGGGCCTGCTCGCCGATCAGGAAGAACGTCGCCTTCACGCAATTGTCGGCGAGCGTCTGCAAGACCTGGTCGCTGTTGCGCGGCAACGGACCATCATCGAAGGTCAGCACCACCTCGTGATCCCTCAGCGGCAGAGTTTCCGGATACTGCATGGTGCCGATGCGCGGATGCTCGCGCGGATCGACCACGATGGTGCGCTCCGTGCCGATCGCGTCGGGATGGCCGGGGCAATCCGCGGCCAGCGCGCTCGCAGCAGTCAGGCTCGTGATGAATCCGAGGCAAAGGACCGTCGATGATCGTGTCCAGAAGCCAACCTTACCGATCATGACGCACCGTTTTCATTCCCAATTCGCGCCCTTCGAGCCTTATCCAACGTCCGTGTGTGTCGAAATATGTCTCGAACGCTGTTCAAAGGGTTCACAATTAGACGATCATCGCACGCCACAACGTGAACACAGGTCCGAATTGTCGATTTTCACAGCTGTTTTGGGTCCACTGTCCCCGAAACGCCACACCACTATTTGATGAGGGTTAATGAGGGGTCGCCTCGCGCTCGCCTGCAGGTTTCGCCGGGACTAGTGCCCACTTTCCGAAGTCCGCGCTACATCGCCGCAACGCCTTTTTCGCGGACTTCGGAAAGTCATGGGCACTAGCAAATCTATGATTCTAGTGCCGCTTTCGATCTGAAGTCCCTGAACCCGATTTCGCCGCGAGTGAGTTCAGGGACTTCAGATCGGCGGCACTAGGTGAACCACGCGATAGTTGTGCGTCTTCAGGTAATGCAGGAACGCCGGCAGCATCGCCGCCGTGGTGGCTTGAGGATCGTGCAGCAGGATGATGCCGCGGTTGACGAGTTTCAGCCGCTTGACCAGCAAGTTGAGTTCCTGCTGCGGCGTCCTCCTGACCCAGTCGTCGGCCAACAGGTCCGTGCTGAACACGCTGATGCCGCGCGATTGCAGGAGATCGAGGGTGGCCGGTGTTGATTCGAAGCCGGGGAAACGGAAGAACGGCGTTGACGGTGTCGTGGTTTCCACGCCGTGTTGCGCCGTCTCGACAGCCGAAATCCCGCGGTCGATTTCCCCGATGGCGTCCGCATAGGGCATTCGCCGCAAGCTGAAATGCGTCCAGGTGTGATGTCCGATCGAGTGTCCCGCGGCCGCCGTGGCTTGCACGATCCATGGAAATTCCGAGGCCGGCTTTCCGATCAGGAAGAACGTTGCGCGCACGCATTCCCGGGCCAGCGCTCGCTGCACGCGCGGCGTCGTCGCCGGCCACGGCCCGTCGTCGAAGGTCAGCACGACCTCGTGATCCCTCAGCGGCAGCGACTGCGCAAAATCCCTGCGTCCGATCCGAGGCCAGATCGCGGGATCGACCGCCATGTCGCGAGAGGTGCCGAGCGTTCCCTTGCGCGGGCAATCGGAGGCCTCAGTGGCCGCACTCGAAACCAGAATGGCAAGCGCCACGGCCGATGCGCGGCCAAGTCTGCACGCCATTTTCTGCCGGCGCATATTTGGCATTGCGCTTGCCGTTGCCCATTGGGTATTGCGTGCCAGCATAGCTACGAGTTGAACCCATCTGTCAAACGGCGAGGGCATCATGGTCGAAGAGACAGACACCGCCCCGCCGGCCGAAACCTCCATCCTCGTGCGCCTGCCGATGCGCGACGAGGAAGGCGACATCCGCCCCGGGTTCATCGAGGAGATCACGCGTTGCATCAGGGCCGATGATGCGACGTTCCTGCGCGAGGTCGTCGCCGAGCTTCACGAAGCCGATCTCGGCGACTTGATTGGAGCGCTCGAGCCGGATGACCGCGTCAGTTTGGTGGAACTGACCGGGACCGATTTCGACTTCTCGGCTCTGAACGAGGTCGACGACGCCGTCCGCGAGGAGATCCTCGAAGAGCTCGAACCGGAAACGGTCGCCGAAGGCGTCCGCGAGCTCGAATCCGACGACGCAGTCGAACTGCTCGAAGGCCTCGACGAGGAGGACCAGGAGGAAATTCTCGAAAAGCTGCCGCCGCGGGAGCGCGACGCGCTCGAACGCAGCCTGGATTATCCCGAAGATTCAGCCGGGCGGCGGATGCAGACCGAGTTCATCGCGGTGCCGCCGGATTGGACGGTGGGGCAGGCCATCGACTACATGCGCGAGACAGCCTGACCTGCCGGACCGGTTTTATGAAATCTACGCGGTCGACGCTGTCCGTCGCTGGCAGGGCGCGATCCCGCTCGACGTGTTCCTGCGCTCCCGCCGCCCCGTGCCGCTGGCCGATCTCATCGACGAGGATCGCCGCCGTGTCGCCGTGACCGACGACCTCGAAGAGGTGGCGCGGCTGTTCGGCAAGTACAATCTGGTGGCGGCGCCAGTGGTGGATGCTGAAGACCGCCTGGTCGGCGTCATCACCGTCGACGACGTCGTCGACGTGATCGAGGAGGAGGCGGACGAGGAGATCAAGGCGCTCGGCGGCGTCACCAGCGACGAAGAATTGTCCGACAATGTCTGGACCATCGCCAAGGGCCGCTTCAACTGGCTGCTGGTCAATCTCGCGACCGCTTTCCTCGCCTCCTCCGTGCTCGGCCTGTTCGCGGGTCAGCTGGAAAAGATGGTGGCGCTCGCCGTGCTGGCGCCGATCGTGGCAAGCCAGGGCGGCAATGCCGCAACCCAGACCATGACCGTCGCGGTGCGCGCACTTGCAACGCGCGAACTCGGTTCGGGCAATGCGCTGCGCGTGGTCATTCGCGAAGCCCTGGTGGGCCTCGTCAATGGCATCGCATTCGCAGTCATCACCGGCGTCGCGGCGGTGGCCTGGTTCAGGATTCCCGGCCTCGGGATCGTGATCGGGCTTGCGATCATCTGCAACCTGCTGGCCGGCGCGCTCGGCGGGATTTTGATCCCGATGGTGCTGGAACGGGTGAGGGCGGATCCTGCGGTGGCTTCGGGAACGTTCGTCACGACCGTCACCGATGTGGTCGGCTTCTTCTCCTTTCTCGGCATTGCCACGCTGTGGTTTGGCCTGAAATAAGTTCGCCTGAACAATTGCTTATATCGTTAATCGGACCTTAACGGGCTTCGCCGATGATGGCTGCCGCAATTGGGGTGACATCATGCGCTTGCGGCTGAAGGCGGACGGACGGATCGTCGAATTGCGGGACGGGCAGGAGTTCCCGCTGCAGCCGGCAATGCCGGCGGGCGAGGCCGGTCCGGTCGAAGTGCGCGATCTCCGCCGGCGCGCGCAGCTGACGCAGCAGGAATTTGCCGCCCGCCTCGGCGTTCCCGTCGAAACCATCCGGAACTGGGAACAAGGCAAGCGTGCGCCACGCGGACCGGCGCGCGCGTTGCTCGCCGTCATCGCGCATTCGCCCGAGACGGTTTTTGCCGCACTCGCCAAGGCCTGAGCGCGGCGACATAATGCGGGTGTGGAGTACCCGCTGATGCAGTTCGTCGAAGCCAATGGCGCGAAGATTCCCACGATCGGGCTCGGCACCTGGGAACTGCGCGAACGGACCTGCGCCCGCATCGTCGAGCAGGCGGTGAAACTCGGCTACCGCCACTTCGACACTGCGCAAGTCTATGAGAACGAGCGCGAGGTCGGTGAAGGAATTCGCGCCTCCGGCATCAAGCGCGACGAATTGTTCGTGACCACCAAGGTCTGGACCACGCATTTCGCGCCCAACGAGCTCGAGCGGTCCGTCAAGGAAAGCCTCGTCAAGCTCCGCATGCCCTATGTCGATCTGTTGCTGCTGCATTGGCCCAACCCGCACGTGCCGCTGTCGGAAACGCTGGGTGCGCTGGCGCATGTGAAGCAAATGGGGCTGGCCCGCCACATCGGCGTCTCGAATTTCACCGTGGCCCTGATCGAGGAGACGGTGGCCGCTTGTCCGGAGCCATTGGCATGCAATCAGGTCGAGTACCATCCCTATCTCGACCAGACGAAGGTGAGAGAAGCTTGTGCGCGGCATCATCTGGCGCTGGTCGCCTATAGTCCGGTCGCCAAGGGCAGGATCAAGAACGACCAGACACTGGTGCGGATCGCCGAACGTTACGGCAAGAGCGCCGCGCAGGTATGCCTGCGCTGGCTGGTCCAGCAGAATGTCTGCGCGATCCCTCGCACCTCACGCATCGAGCGGCTGTCGGAAAACATCGATATTTTCGATTTTACGCTCGACGACGGCGACATGGCCGAGATTGCCGGGCTGGCCAACGCGAAAGGCCGGTTCACCGATTACGGTTTTGCGCCGAAATGGGATTGAGGCCTGGCCGCCACCTCATGCTAGATTGGGGAAGGGGCGTTATTCAACATTGACCGAACATGATGGGAATTCGGCAATTCATGCGGCCGGAGATCGCGGCATCGGCGATCGCGCATCTATCGATCCTGGCGCTGGTGTTCGTCTACGCCGAAGCCCATCCGTTCGGCGCGGTGCCGACTCAAGCGGTCAATGTCGACCTCGTCACGCCTGACGAAATCGACAAGAAGCCCGAACCCTGGCCGTCACCTTTGCCGCAATTGCCGACCGATCTGGGCGGGTCGACGAAAGCGGCGGAACCGCCGGCCCCCGTGCCCGCCGCGCAACCCGCGAGTCCGCCCTCACGGCAGGCCGCGCGTTCCAACCGCAAGGAGGCGGTGGTGCGGCTACAGCCGGATCCGTCACCGGCGCAGGCTCAGGCCCCCCCTCAGCCACAAGGCCCGGCCGCGCCGTCATCGGCGCAGGTCGCGTCCCAGCCACAGGTCCAGGCCGCGCCGCCATCGAGTCCGGCACCAGTGCCCGCGACGTCGCCAGTTTACGCATCGCCTGAGCCCGACGTGACCGTGAAATATAACGTCATGCTCGGCCTTCCCGAGGCGCTTCCACCG
Source organism: uncultured Alphaproteobacteria bacterium (assembly GCA_963732085.1). Taxonomy (GTDB): domain Bacteria; phylum Pseudomonadota; class Alphaproteobacteria; order Rhizobiales; family Xanthobacteraceae; genus Bradyrhizobium. Next base: position 111,004 of record CAVSYJ010000014.1, read on the forward strand.
GCCGTGCTATCGGCGGATGTAGGTGACAGGAAGGGCGACGGCGGCGACGCCGCGGGCAAGGCCGACGTCGGCGGCGATATGGTCACGGCGTTTCGCGGTCACATCAAGCAATGTTCGAAGCTGCCGCCATCGCTGTCGACCGCGGACGATCTGATGATCAAGCTGCGGATCCTGATGACGCGTGATGGCCGGCTCGCCGCCGAGCCGATGGTGAAAGAGGGCAGCGCCTCGTTGAAAGCCGTCGATCTCAAGAACGGCGCCGTCGCGGCAATCTCAGCCTGCCAGCCCTACACCGAACTGCCGCCCGATAAGTACAACGAGTGGAAGGTCATCGATCTGACCTTTACGCCGCGCGATTTCAATTCCTAAGGCATGATCCGGAAAAGTGTGCGGCGGTTTTCCGAAAAGATCATGCCCAAACAAGACCCTAAAGCGCGATGACGATTCATCCTAATCTCATCGCGCTTTAGCCATCTTGCGCGTGATCTCCGCGCAAACGCCTCGCGTTTGTCGCGAGGGATCACGCGCCCATCGCGCGCCAGGCATTGGAGGCGAATTGCCGCCGCCAGGTCACGACCACGACCAGCGCCGTGGTGAAGAACAGCACCCACGGGCTGACGAACCAGCCGAGATAGCCGAGCGCAAAGAAGAAGGCGCGCTGGCCGCGAACGAAATGCCGCCCCGCGGACTCGAACAGGCGCGCGGTGCGCAGCACGTGGGCCTGCGCCTCGGGCGTGTCGCGCTGGGTCGCCGGCGGCATCGCGCCGATCAGAATCGAGACATAGTTGAACAGCCGGTAGGACCATGCGAATTTGAAGAAGGCGTAGACGAAGATCAGGATCAACCCGACGCATTTCATCTCCCACAGCGCCGGCGAAGGGCTCAAGTCGATCGGCAATTTGCTGAACACGGCGAGCGCGTCATTGGTGGCGCGCAGCAACGCGAGCCCGCCGCCGATCGCAAGCAGGCTCGTGGAAGCAAAGAACGCCGTGCCGTTCTGCAAGCGAGATCATCACCTGCATGTCGACCATGCGCGCCTCGCGATCGAGCAGGCGGCGGATCCAGACCTCGCGATAGACGTTCATCCGCGACGAGAGGCCGGTGCGTCCATAGGCGGTGTGCTCCAACGGTGAAGCCGTAGACCACCCACTCGATCACGAAGAAACCGACTGCCAGAATGTCGACCCAATGAGAACCCATGCTGCATCCCTTGCCGAGCGTTGGCGAAAGCTTTAGGCGTCAGGCTAGTGCGGCGACTTTGAAGTTCCGATCAGTTGTTCCGCACCCTCGCCATCGGAACTTCAAAGTCAAGGCCGCCCTGGAATCACAGATTTGCTAGTGCTCCTTTGATTCCGAAGTTCGCAAACGAGGACGCCGCGATATGATGCGAACTTCGGAATCGGAGCACTAGATCATAGGGACGCGAGAGATGACTTTGAAGCTCGTGATCGGCAACAAGAACTATTCGTCATGGTCGATGCGGCCGTGGCTTGCGCTGCGCGCTGCCAATATCGCCTTCGAGGAGATCTTCATCCCGCTCTACACCGACGATCCCGCCGACAAGGACCGCATCCTGAGCTTCACGCGCTCGGGCAAGGTGCCGTGCCTGATCGACGGCGATGTCACGGTCTGGGATTCGCTGTCGATCATCGAATACGTCGCCGAGCGCTTTCCCGAGGCCAGGCTGTGGCCGGAAGATCGTGCCGTGCGTGCGCATGCGCGATCGATCTCGGCGGAAATGCATTCCGGCTTTCTGCCGCTGCGCAACGAATGCGGCATGAACCTGCACCGGCCGATCCGCAGCATTGCGCTGTCGGCGGATGCGCGCGCCAATGTGGCTCGCATCGACCAGATCTGGAGCGAATGCCGGGCGCGGTGTGGCAAGTCCGGGCCCTTCCTGTTCGGCGCCTTCGGTGCGGCCGATGCCATGTTCGGCCCCGTCGTGCACCGCTTCCGCACCTACGCGATCGATGTCAGTCCGGGCGCGAAGGCCTATATGGAGGCGATGATGGCGCTGCCTGCGTTCGCGGAATGGACCAGAGCCGGACTTGCCGAAACGATCGTCATCGAGAAGTTCGAGACCGTCTGAGATGCAGGAAATGTGACAGCTTTTAACGGCTTGACGGGCGCACGGGAACGGAGTCGAAATCCAGTTCGGCTTTCACATCAGGACGATTGCCAACACACGGAAGGGGAGTTGCCATGGGTATTCTCGATTCACTGGAAAGTTCCGGCATCCTCGGCCAGCTCGGCGCGGCCGTGCTTCCGGCCGTACTGGGCGAAGTGATGGGCAGCGGCGGACAGGGCGGCCTCAATGCCATCGTCGCCAAGCTGCAGCAGGGCGGTCTCGGCGATATCGCCAAATCCTGGGTCGGGACCGGCCAAAACCTGCCGATCACCGCCGACCAGGTGAAGCAGGTGCTCGGCAGTGACGTCGTCCGGCAGCTCGCCGCAAAATACAACATTCCGATCGATCAGGTCGCCGAGGTCCTGGCCCACCAGCTCCCACAGGCCGTCGACAAGGCCAGCCCGGACGGCAATCTGCCGCACGGGGCGTAGGGCAACCCTGCCGCAAAAAAACCATGGTCGGGGAGGCTATCCAACCGGCCGCGGGGCGGTAAATTCAATCTATCCGTCTGAAAGAATTGAAATTTCCGCACATTTGCCATGTCCTGATGTGACTGGCCAAAATGCGACTCTGCGTGTTATAGAACGGCGGTGTTTGCAGTCGGCTTCGCAGCGGGACCATGGCGCGAACCGGCGTTTTCTGTGATGGAGAGGGCGTTAATGCACAAGTATCCTGTTGGGGCGACCGTCTATTTCACGGCGAGCAACGTCTCGCGCCCGGCCGCGACCGGCACCTATGAGGTGATACGCCAGCTCCCCTCCGAGGGTGACGACTGCCAGTATCGGATCAAGAGTTCGACCGAAGCATTCGAGCGCGTAGCCCGGGAAAGCCAGCTCGCCGCGTCCTGACTTCTGACCGTACGCGACACGCCGATCGAACAGCTTGACGGGCGGAACTTTGCGCGTCGTCAAAAGGCCTCGTTTGCAGAACCAATCTGCAGGAGTGGATGCCTAACCGCAGCCGCTTTCGATGCTGCGTGAAGGGACGTCGCGCATGAATTGGGCTTGGCTCTCATCGCTGGACTATATCTGGCGCTCGCCGGAATTTCCGGTGTGGGCGACGCTGGCGGCTGCCGGCTTTTTCGCGTTGATCCTGCTCATCACGCTGCTGCGCGCCGAGAAATCAGTGGCAAACGGCGCCTTGACCGTGATCACGCTGCTGGCCGTGGGGGTCGCAGTGGCCGCGACCATTCGCGGCTATGGCCCGCTCGCGCGCTCGAGCATGGCTTCCCCCGATCGCCATTTCGCCGCCGCGGCAACGACGTTGTCGTTGCCTTCCTTGTCCTGCGTCGAAGACATCGCGGGCGACGCCGTCGCCGCGGCTTGCGAGAAAGCGGTGTTTGCGTCCGCGGATTCGACCGCTGCCGCGGTCAATCACATGGCGCAGATGATCACGCGCCTGACTTCGTTCGGGGATGCGGCAACGGCCCAGAAGACCATGACACCCGAGCTCCAGGGGATGCGCAAGGCGATCGAGCGCGACCGTTACGGACTGGTCGCCCAGGTGCTGCTGGCCCGCGACCGTTGCACGCCCACCCAATGCCCGGCGTTCCGCTCGCTGACCGACAACCACCAGATCATCACCAACATGGACGAGCACGCCTATGACGTCCTCGTGTCCCGCTACGCTGCCGCATGGAATGCGCCGCCGCTGCCCGCGACCGGGGCAGTCGCCATGCTGCCGTCGTCGCAGCCGACCGGCCGGCCCACCAATGCAGACTTTCCGAGTGCTGCTTCGACCCCGCCCGTCAGCATCATGACGCCAGAGCCGGGCACCCCGGGTGCAGGGCGGGCAGGGGCCGGTAGCGCCCCCAAGCCAGCTCCCCCACCAGCCGCGGCTGATGCGAAACCGCCGCCAGCGGCGAAGAAGCAGGCGGCCAAGAAGCCCGCTGCGCCGACCTCGATCGCCCCGGCAGCCACACCGGCAGCGGCTACTTCCAACGACGATCAGTGACGCCTCCCCTCGCGCGCGAAAATATGCGTGCAAATCCCTGTTTCCAGTGCCGTTTTGGGTTTGACATCGTGCCCGCCTGCCGTGAATAGCTGCAGACAGCTCTCAACTGCACGTGTGACCTGAAACCCATGCCGCTTCACCTGATCAAGCTCGCCGTAGGTTGCGATTCCGTCACAGAGCTCAAGGGATGGATCGCCGAGCGAATGAAAACTGCGAAGAAGAAGGGCCTGCCGCAGCGGCATGTCCACGTCACCCGGATGACGCCGAAGCGGGTCGATGACATCCTGGCCGGCGGTTCGCTCTACTGGGTGATCCGCGGCGAGGTGGCCGCGCGGGAGAAGATCATCGCGATCGAGCCGTTCCGCGACAAGGACGGCATCGGGCGCTGCCGGCTGGTGATGCAGCCCAAGGTGATCGCGGTCTCGCTGCGGCCGATGCGGCCATTCCAGGGCTGGCGCTATTTGACCGATGATTCGGTCCCGCCCGATCTCGGCAAGGCGGCGGCGGGCACGATTGCCGCCATGCCGGAGCCGCTGCGGCGCGAACTGCGCGACCTCGGCCTGCTGTAGTGGAGCGGATTTGACGTTCACTCCCAGCTAACCCCGCATCGGAAAGCGAACGTCAAATACAAAGCTTCACTAAAATCAATAATTTCTAGTGGCCCTTTAATTCCAGCATTCACAAAAGTGCCCGCCGCGATGGGATGCGAATGTTGGAATTGGACCACTGGCGGTCGTCCGACCTACACCGCCATGTTGTCGATCAGCCGGGTCTTGCCGAGCCGGGCAGCGACAAGAATGCGCATCGGGCCGTCCTCGATGGACGTCACCGGCGCCAGGCTGTCGGCGTGGCGCAGTTCGAAATAATCCAGCGTAAAGCCGGCGGCCTTGATCATCTCGGTCCCGGCCAGCATCGCGGTCTCCGCGTCGTCGCCGGCGCGCAACCGCGATGCGCTTTCCTTCATCGCGCGGAACAACTCGCTCGCCATGCGCCGCTCGTCGGGTGAAAGGTAGACGTTGCGCGACGACATCGCGAGGCCGTCGCGCTCGCGCACCGTCTTCGATCCGATCACCCTGACGCCGAGATCAAGATCGGCCGCCATGCGCGCTACCACCCGAAGTTGCTGATAGTCCTTTTCACCAAAGATCGCGAAATCCGGCCGCACTTGCGTGAAAAGCTTGCCGACGACGGTCGCGACTCCGCCGAAGAAGTGCGGGCGAAAGCGGTCTTCCAAACCTGCGGTTGCCGGACCTTCCGGCACGATACGCGTGGCGAAGCCATCCGGATACATGGTCTTGACGTCGGGATTCCAGACCAGGTCGACCGCTTCCGCCGACAGCTTCGCGATGTCTGATTTCCACGTGCGCGGATAGGACGAGAAGTCTTCGGTCGGCGCAAATTGCGCCGGGTTGACGAAGATCGAAACGACCACCTTCGCCGCGCGCCGCTTCGCCAGCCGCACCAGGGACACATGCCCGTCATGAAGCGCACCCATGGTCGGCACCAGTGCGACCGTCGCCTTCCGGCCGCGAAAGCCGTCAATGACTCGGCGCAGCGCGGGGACGGTACGGGCGACAACGGGGCGGCGGGGCATTGGCATCAATCTGTTGGGGATGGCGGTCAACGGCTTCGCCGCGCGGGGACAGAATCCGACATTATCAAGCTCGTCGCTCCGCCGCCAAGCGCGGGAGCTGAGCCCGCACCCGGCGGCGGCGCGTACAGGCGCAGCCTTGCAAAGATCCGCAGAAATTGTGGGATCGATCACAGACCGCGCGTTGCGAGCAGGGGTTCAATGGTTAAGCAACAGGTAGTGCGAATTGAGTATGCTGGCGCGCATTTGACTTGACCGCGGACGCGCGTGACTTGAAGATATCCACAGGGGTTGAGCGATGCTTGTGCAGACGAGTCAAGGACAGTCCGGGTCGGCCCATGTGGTCGTCCTCGGCAACGAGAAGGGCGGGTCGGGCAAGTCCACCACGGCCCTGCACGTCGCTGTCGCCCTGCTGAAAGCCGGCCAGCGCGTCGCCACCATCGATCTCGACTGCCGGCAGCAAAGTTTCACCCGCTACATCAACAATCGCGCCGCCTGGGGCCGCCGGACCGGGCTCAACCTCGAAATCCCGGTGCACCGGCTGATCAAGCTCGGCGACACCATGCAGATCGCCGACAACGAGAACTCCGAATTTCAGCAGTTCATGGATGCCGTCAGCGAGGTCGAGCGCACCTTCGACTTCATCGTGATCGATACGCCCGGCACCGACAGCTATCTGATGCGGCTGGCGCATTCGATGGCGGACACGCTGGTGACCCCGATCAACGACAGCTTCCTCGACTTCGACGTGCTGGGCACGGTCGATCCGCAGACCTACGCGGTGACCGGCGAGAGCCACTACGCCGAGATGGTGCGCGATACCCGCCGCAAGCGCCGCCAGCTCGATGGCGCCACCACCGACTGGATCGTGGTGCGCAACCGCCTGTCGATGATCGGTTCGCGCAACAAGCAGCTCGTCGCCGACGGCCTCAACGAGCTGTCGTTCCGGCTCGGCTTCCGCTCGGTCGATGGCTTTGCAGAGCGCGTCGTCTACCGCGAGTTCTTCCCGCGCGGGCTGACCGCGCTCGACGACATCGACGAGGCGACGCTTGGGACCCGGCCGAATCTCGGCCATGTCACCGCCCGGGAAGAGGTCACCACGCTGTTGCGCCAGCTCAAGCTGCCGCTGGACGAGCGCGGCCGCCGCCGTGCCGCAAACCGGGTCGAATGGTTCAACCAGGTCGACAAGCCCCTCGAAGTCCACGACATTCTCGGCGCCTGAGCCTGCGACTAACCCCGCCGTGTTTGGTATGCCTTCGTGGCGACTTGCGCGGGAGCTGCCTCGGCCTGCGATTTTACCCGGCTTTTACCCCGAAATTGAACCGGCCCTTCAGCGGCGGCGTCTTATGATTGCGCCCGCCATGCCCGTGGATTTGCGGGGTCGCTGCACCGCACAACGTTGAGGCGGTGTGTTCACAACATTTGGACTTCCGGTCAATCCGCCGTGACGTATATTAGGGGAAGAAACAACACTCCGAGAGCCCGACGCGCAAAGAGGGCCTCCCAGGGATCGCCATGAAGCGTGGAATTACCGTTCTGCTTTCCGTCAGCGCACTGATGGTCGTGGGCTATTTCACGGCCAGCAAGTGGGCAATCCATCATCAATCGATCACGTTCAATGATCCTGAGCGCGACAACCGTCCGGTCGCGGTCGATATCGCCGTTCGCCGCGACAGGGAGATGCAGGCTGACGCCGGCATGCTGAAGCTGCCGGTCGCGATCTTCAATCACGGCAACACGGTCAAGAACACCGAATATTCCTTCCTCGCAAACCTGATGGCCGCGCGCGGCTATATCGTGATCAGCATTCAGCATGATCTGCCGACCGATGCGCCGATGGTGACCAAGGTCGGCGAGATCTTTGTCGGCCGCCTGACGCAGATCCAGCGCGGTGTCGCCAACATCAAGTTCGCCGTCCAGCAAATGCGCGACGTCGAGCCCAACGCGGACTACGATCATCTCACCGTGGTCGGACATTCCATGGGCGGCGACATCACCATGTATTTCGCCAAGCAATATCCCGAGGTGGTCAAGAAGGTCGTCACACTGGACAATCTGCGTGTGCCCTTCATCACCGGAGGCAAATTCAAGATTCTCTCGTTCCGCTCCAAGGACCCGCAGTTCAAGACCGATCCCGGCGTCATTCCGAGTGCGGAGGAATGCGAGAAGGACGGCATCACCGTCGTCAACACGGGGTTCCAGCACAACGACATGCGCGACACCGGATCGGAGGAAGCCAAGACTTCGATTCAGGGCATGCTGGACAAGTTTCTCGACACCACCGACAACTCCGATGTTGCGCCGGTCGAAGTGAAGACGCAGAACGCCATCGTCGATCCCGGACCTGTTCCGGTTTACGTGCCGACCGGTAAGGACGCGGGGCAGAAGAAGGCCCTGACGCATTAGGCGTCGTTATCGTCGGCGTGCTAGGTGTTGACGAACGCCGATGTCCCGCGAACCCATAAAACCCGCTTCTGCCGAGGTCGCTGCTTCGAAGGATGCAGCGAAGTCGAAGTCGCTGCCCGAAAGCAAGCCGTCGACATCCGACGACATTGCCGCCTTCGTCGCCAAAGCGCGCGCGATGTCGCCACATGCGCAAGGCGGTCGCGGCCGGTTGATCTTCGCGCTCGATGCCACGATGAGCCGCCAGCCGACCTGGGACATGGCCTGCGCGCTGCAGGCCGACATGTTCCGCGAGGCTGCTTCGCTCGGCAGTCTCGATATCCGGCTGGTCTACTATCGCGGCTTCAACGAATGCCGCGCGAGCGCGTGGATTTCCGACAGCGCCCAGCTCGCCAGGCTGATGGGCAAGATCGATTGCCGCGGCGGCAATACACAGATCGGCAAGGTGCTGACGGAAGCCCGCCGCGAGGCGACGTCATCCGGCGTGCGCGCGATCGTGTTCGTCGGCGATGCCATGGAAGAGAATGTCGACGAACTCTGCGCCAGGGCGGGCGAGCTCGGCATGCTCAAGGTGCCCGCCTTCATGTTCCAGGAGGGACATGATGCCAACGCCGAGCAGGCGTTCCGCGAGATCGCACGCCTGACCGGGGGCGCGTGGTGCAAATTCGATCCGGGCGCGGCCGCGCAACTGCGCGAGCTGTTGCGGGCAGCCGCGGCCTACGCCGCCGGTGGACGCGAAGCGCTGAAGCGGCTGTCGTCGCGCGAGAGCGGGGCGGCCAAATTGCTCGGGCAGATGAAGTGATCCCTGCCTTTTGAGCGCGCCTCCATTATATTGAGCCCATGCCGACCCTGATCGCGGGCGCCGTCGCCGTCCTGGTGCTGTATTTGCTGCTGCAGATGTTCCGCGCGGCCAATCCGGCTGTGCTCGCGCGCGCCCTCCGGATCACGGGCGGCGTGTTGGCGCTGGCGGTGGCGGCTTTCACCGGTGCGAAGGGCGAACTCGCGGTCGCCATTCCGATCGGGCTGTTCGGGGCCGGGCTGCTCGGCTGGTCGCCGCTGCAATCGACCGTCTTCGGCAATATCGGCGGGATCTTTTCCGGTCTCGGCTCGCGGCGCTCCTCGGGGCAGAGTTCGCAGGTCCGCTCGCCTTATCTCGACATGACGCTCGACCACGACAGCGGCGCGCTGACCGGCCGCATCCTGGCCGGCCCCAATGCCGGGCGTTCGCTGGACGAGTTCGACCTCGCGCAGCTCGTCGCGATGATCGGAGCCTTCGATGCCGAAAGCGTCGCCTTACTTGAAAGCTATCTGGACCGCCGGTTTCCCGCCTGGCGTGAGGACGCGCAAGGTCACGCGGCAGGTGGGGAGCGCCGCCCGCCGCCGGGCGGCAAAATGACGCCGGAGGAGGCCTATCAGATCCTTGGCCTGCAGCCGGGCGCGGGGCGCGACGAAATCGGACGTGCCCACCGTGGGCTCATGAAGAAACTTCATCCCGACCAGGGGGGGTCGACGTATCTCGCCGCCCGGGTAAACGAGGCCAAGGATACTCTGCTTCGAACGCATAACGGCTAACTCCGGCAACGCTACAAACGCCACAAGACCGAAACTTGCTCCAGACCCCGCACGACGCCCGTCTTCGCCCGCCGTTGTCCGGCATGGTCGATCAGCCCTGTCCAAAAGTTTTAACCGTAAATTCTTGACGAGAGGTTTGCGGGACTGAGGCAAAGGCCGCCGCCCGGTTTCCAAAAGATTAAGCCCGCGCGGCGCATGATCCGGAAAAGTGTGAGCGGTTTTCCGAAAAGATCATGCGCAAACAAAAAGCTAAGGCGCGATGGCTTTTCGCCATCGCGCCTTAGGGCGCGGGCTTGCGGTCGTCTCGAAGAGCTTAAAGCGTCAGTTGCGGACTGCCATGCAGGCGATGTCGGAGCGGCGGAGCGCCCGGCAGACCGCTTCGGCCTGATCGCGCTCGAGGCCGGCGAAGCGGGCCCGGAACAGCTTGCGATTGTCCTTGGCGACGACCGGCTCGGTGAAGGAGTCCGCCTTGTTGAGCAGGCCGCGCGAAGAGTTGCGCGCGGCCTCGATCCGCGCCTGCGCTTCGGCTTCGGTTTCGAGCGCGCCGACCTGGACGATCCAGCCGGTGTGAACTTTTACAGCCGCGCTCGCCGGCATGGCCTGCGGCGCTTGCGCGGCGGGCTGGACGAGGGGAGCGGGCAGCGGCTGCGGCGCGGCAGACGCCACCGCAACGGGTTGCAGCGCCGGCGCCTGAGGGGCCGGCGCAGTCGCCGCCGGCAGGACGCCGAGAACGCCATTGCCGGTGCCGTGGCCGGAAGGCTGCGGCGGCATCTCGGCGCGCGCCGCCTCGAGCCGTGCGGGCTCGGACTTGACCGGTTCGGGCCGCGCGACTTCAACGGCCTTGGCCACCACGGCGCTCGACGTCTCCGGAACGATCGGCTGGGGGGCGCTGGCGACGATTGCAGGCGCCACGGGCTGGGACGGTCCGGCAGAGGCGAACTTCATCGCGCCGGCCTTCACATGCACGGTCTTGACCTTGACCGGCTTCATCGGCTCCGACGAGCCGGGAACGGTGCCGATCGGCTGCGTCTGGATCACACCGGCGGTCAGCGGCGCCGGCTCGATCTTCGGCTCGGCCTTCTGCTCAAGCTTGGGCTGGGTGGGGGGCGCGGCAGCGGTGGCCTCGGCCAGCGCGGCCGTCACCTTCGCGGCGGGTGGCGTGCGCATCGCGGGCGGCGTCCAGCTGTCCGGCGACACCGCAGCTTCCTGTTGCACGACCGGCGCGGGAGCAGAGGCCGGCTTGGGCTGCGGCGCGGCTTCGGCAACCTCGATCGGAGCATCGGCGCCGTTGCGCTCGGTGATCGCGGCAACGGTGCGGTTGGTTGCGGCCTTGGAAAGGTTCTCGGCAAGCAGGCCGCGCATGATCGCGTCGCGCGAACCGCCGCTGCGGCCACCCATGACGACGCCGACCAGGAAGCGGTTGCCGCGATGCATCGAACTTACGAGGTTGAAGCCCGAAGCGCGGGTGTAGCCGGTCTTGATACCGTCGATGCCGTCGACGCTGCCGAGCAGGTGATTGTGATTGGTGATGGTCTGGCCGCGGAAACGGAACGCGGTGGTCGAGAAGTAGCGATAGTAGCGCGGGAAGCGATCCTGGATGGCGCGGCCGAGCGTCGCCTGGTCGCGCGCCGTCGTCACCTGCTCGTCATTGGGGAGGCCGGAGGCGTTACGATAGACGGTGCGGCTCATGCCGAGCGCACGCGCCTTGCGCGTCATCATCTTGCCAAACTCGTCTTCACTGCCGCCGATCGCTTCCGCGATCACCACGGCGGCGTCATTGGCCGAGCGCGTCACCAGTCCCTTGATGGCGTCTTCGACCCTGATGGTGCTTCCGGGTTTGAGGTCGAGCTTGGTCGGATCCTGATCGGAGGCATGCTCGGACACCGGCATTTCGGTGTCGAGATTCATCTTGCCGGAGTCCAGACGCTCGAACAGCAGATAGAGCGTCATGATCTTGGTCAGTGACGCCGGATGCCGGAGGCCGTCGGGGTCGGTGGCTGTCAGCGTGGTGCCGGAATTGCCGTCGACGATGATGGCGGAGTATCGCGGGCTATAGCTGTCGCCGGAATCCTGGTGGCGGGCGTGGCTGACGTGGTGCCGGTAGTAACGGCGCGCCTGCGCGGTGTCGGTGGTGATGGCCGCGGCGGTCAGTGCGACCAAGCCAAAGAAGCCGACCCTCACCAGACGCGATTTTTCACGAAGCATGAGATCCCCGTCCCAGTTTCTGACTTGATCACCGGTTCGTGAGGCAAAATTGTGCCCAAACCCGATGATCGTTCCCTGCACGACCCCGTCAGAATGCACCGAAGCGGGCATTCGGGATCAGGCTGCTGTTCTAGCCAAGGTGTTGTTCGTAAACGGCTTTCGGCCGCATACGGGAAGGCGAGACAAGTCCGGGAATCACGTTAGGCGGCGCAGGTTTCCAAAACATTAAGGAACCATTGCGCGGACCCTCGGTATTCACTTGAAATCGCTCGACTTTGTGCGTTGCACAATATTCTTGACTGTTATTGTGCAGTGCACTATATAAGACCTGTGCCACGGAGCCGGGCTGCCCGGCTGGCAAACAGTCAGGGAAAGGATATCCACAATGTTCAAGGTTGAAGACGTTCAGAGCTACGGCAAAGAGCAGTACCAGCAGACGATGGCCTGCGCGACGGGCTTCCAGAGCGGCATTAGCGCGATCGCGGCCGCTTATGGCGACTATGCCAAGAAGTCCTATGAGGACACCAAGTCCTACGTCGAGAAGCTGTCTGGCGTGAAGTCGCTGGACAAGGTGCTCGAGGCGCAGAACGAGTTCGCCAAGACCGCTTACGAAACCTTCGTCGCGGACTCGCAGAAGATCGCCGGCCTCTATGGCGACCTCGCCAAGCAGGCGTTCAAGCCGCTGGAAGGCATCGTCGCGAAGTTTTCGCCCGCGTCCGCCGCCTGATCGCTGCGCCCGTCGGCACAAAATCAAAAGCCCGGCTCACAGCCGGGCTTTTTTCTTGTCGTGAATGCGCGTGAAGATCTATCTCGCGACGCGCAGCTTCGCGATCTCGGTGCCGATCTGCGAGAATGCGGTGGCGATCTGGCTCGGCTGCGTCAGCATGAAGAAGTCGTTCGCGTTGCTGGCGCAGGCCGGCAACACCGCCGACTGGCCGGCGCCGTCGGTATCGATCTGCACCGCGTAAATCGTGCACGCCGGTGCTCTTGATGTTGGTGCACAGCGCGCTCATGCGCGAGTCGACCTGCGTGCTGGTGCTGGAATAGTCGCCGTACCAGCGGTCGCCGGTGTTCAAGCCGTCGGTGAAGAGGATGATGACGTGCTGGTATTGCTTGGTCGAATCTTCGGCCGGTGCATTCAGCGGCGACTGTTGCAACAGCGAGAGCCAGCCCCACAGCAGGCCGATGGTCTGGTTGGTCGCGCCGGCCGGTGACATCGCGTTGATGGTGTTGTTGACGGTGGTCCAGTTGGTAGGTCAACGGCGTGACCTGCGCGGCAGGACAGCTCTGGTCCTGGTCGGCCGGGAAGTTGGTGGTCGTCGAAGAAGGCACCGTCGAACTCACGTCGTAACTCTGGTCGCGGTCGGTGACGCAACCGTTCCACTGCGAATGGCTCGGCGAGCCCGTCGAGTGATTCCAGTTATAGCCATGGCCGAGGCATTGCGCCTTGGTGTTCCAGTAGCCCTGGTCGCAATAGGTGTTGTAGGGCTGGCTCGCGTTTGAATAATTACTGGGATCCCAGAGGTCCCAGCGCAGCCAGCTTGCACCCACGTTGGTGGTGCCGACATTGACGTCGATTTCAAAGGGAACAACGGAAATATAGACGTCGCCGGGGTTCACGACGAGGTTGGAGAGCTGGGTGACGAGATTCTTGGCAGCGGTCTGCAGGTTGCCGATTTTATTGTAGTCGGCCATCGATCCCGTGGTGTCGAGCACCAGCGCCACGCGCAGCAGGCTCGTTCCCCAGGTCGAGGTCGACGTCGCGTTGTAGCCCATGGTCGGGAATCCCGCGATCCTCATGAAGTCGGTGACGATCGAGCCGGAGCCGTTGACCTGAACGGTGTTGCCGGTCGTGCCGCTGCCGGGCGTGTAGGTTGCGTTGATCGAGACGCCCTGTGCATCCTTGTTGGTGTAGAGCGCGGTGAAATAACTGACGGCCTTGGTGGAGATCTGTGACTGCGTGATGGTGCCGGTCGACAGGTCCTTCGACAGCATCAGCGAGGTCGAATCGAGTGCGGCCTGCATCGCGCTGCGGGCGTGGGCGGCACGGCTGTAGTCGATGGCGGCTCCGACGAAGCCCAGTAGCGGCAACAATGCGATGGCGAACGTTATCGCAACATTTCCTTCTCGTGCCGTGAGAAAACGGTGCGCGGTTTGTTGAAACGGCGGATAGTCGACAGACCAGACATGGCGGTCACCGGACAGGTTTGGGGCGCTAGAATCAGAGATTTGCTAGTGCCCATAACTTTCCGAAGTCCGCGAAAAGGTGTTGCGGCGATGGAGCGCGGACTTCGGAAAGTGGGCACTAGGTCGCCATTTCGGGCACTCTGACTGAACAGGCGGTAAATCCGACCGGAGAAAACTGGCTCAATAGCCCGATAAATTCGTCGAGACCCCGCCAAGTCCCGACCACCCTCAACAACTGCTGAACAGGCCATCCCGCCTGCTTTGTCAAAACCGTCGGAATTGATTAACCTTGGCCGAGATCGCCGGGCTCGGGAATCGGACCGTTTCGGGCGCGCCGGGACCTTGCCCGGAACGCTTGCGCAGGTCCGGGGGCTGACCCATATCTGCGAGGGACGGCCGCTCATGGCCGGACTGACCTGAAGAGGCGATCTGGACGATGGGAAGCCGCGAAGGCTCCGGGTTAAGGATCCCAGGGCGCCATCCGAGCTTCTCATGGGGATATTGAGCGCCTGTGCCATGTCGCAACCAATTCTAAATCTGCGATCCGTCAGCGACTGACGCATCCTTCCGCCCGCTAGATGGGCAATGACGAGAACCGGCCAAGCGGCCCCAGCGGTCCTGCCACGTCCGTCATCACCAAGGTCAAGCCGAAGACCAAGCGGCCGAATCTGTATCGCGTTCTGATCCTGAACGACGACTACACGCCGATGGAGTTCGTGGTTCACGTGCTGGAGAAATTCTTCCAGAAGGACGTGGAGGCGGCGACCAAGATCATGCTCCACGTCCATCATCATGGAATTGGCGAGTGCGGCGTGTTCACCTACGAGATCGCCGAGACCAAGGTCACGCAGGTGATGGATTTCGCACGCAAGCACCAGCATCCCCTGCAGTGCGTGATGGAAAAGAAGTGACACTTCCCCGCAAAACGACGGGGACGCGGGGAATCAACCGAAAAGGGAACGGGTTTTGCATCGACAATCGCGGTGCCGCGGCTCGTCGAGTTGAGGAACCCTTTTGTCACGGCCGGATATAACTATATGTGACGAAGGTTATTGTTGCACCACGGCGCAACGACGATCATGATGGCTTGGGGGCCCTAGAGGACGCGAATGCCGACTTTTTCTCAAAGCCTTGAGCAATCCCTGCATCGCGCGCTGGCGATCGCGAACGAGCGTCATCATCAATATGCGACGCTCGAGCATCTGCTGCTGTCGCTGATCGATGACTTGGATGCGGCGGCCGTCATGCGCGCCTGCAGCGTCGACCTCGACAAGCTGCGCACCAGCCTTGTCAACTATCTCGAAACCGAATTCGAAAATCTGGTCACCGACGGCGCCGACGACGCCAAGCCGACCGCGGGTTTCCAGCGCGTGATCCAGCGCGCTGTGATCCATGTGCAGTCGTCAGGCCGCGAGGAGGTGACGGGCGCCAATGTGCTGATCGCGATCTTCGCCGAGCGCGAAAGCCACGCGGCCTATTTCCTGCAGGAGCAGGACATGACCCGCTACGACGCGGTCAATTACATCAGCCACGGCATCGCCAAGCGGCCCGGCGTCTCCGAGGCCCGCCCCGTGCGCGGCGTCGACGAGGAAACCGAGACCAAGGGCAACGAGGACTCCAAGAAGAAGGGCGAGGCGCTCGAAACCTATTGCGTCAACCTCAACAAGAAGGCGCGCGACGGCAAGATCGATCCGGTCATTGGCCGCAACTCCGAGATCAACCGCGCCATCCAGGTGCTGTGCCGCCGCCAGAAGAACAACCCGCTGTTCGTCGGCGATGCCGGCGTCGGCAAGACCGCGATCGCGGAAGGCTTGGCCAAGCGGATCGTCGATTCCGAAGTGCCGGAAGTGCTGTCGGCCGCCACCGTGTTTTCGCTCGACATGGGCACGCTGCTCGCCGGCACGCGCTATCGCGGCGATTTCGAGGAGCGGCTGAAGCAGGTCCTGAAGGAACTGGAGGCGCATCCGAACG
Organism: uncultured Alphaproteobacteria bacterium; assembly: GCA_963732085.1. Classification (GTDB taxonomy): domain Bacteria; phylum Pseudomonadota; class Alphaproteobacteria; order Rhizobiales; family Xanthobacteraceae; genus Bradyrhizobium. The sequence goes on from CAVSYJ010000014.1 coordinate 127,014, forward strand.
CCATCCTGTTCATCGACGAGATCCACACGGTGATCGGGGCAGGCGCCACCTCCGGCGGCGCCATGGACGCCTCCAATCTGCTCAAGCCTGCGCTCGCCTCGGGCACCATCCGTTGCATGGGCTCGACCACCTACAAGGAATATCGCCAGCATTTCGAGAAGGACCGCGCGCTGGTGCGGCGCTTCCAGAAGATCGACATCAACGAGCCGACCGTCGAGGATGCGATCGCGATCCTCAAGGGTCTGAAGCCGTATTTCGAAGACTACCATCGGTTGAAATACACCAATGAGGCGATCGAGGCCGCGGTGCAGCTCTCCTCGCGCTACATCCACGACCGCAAGCTGCCCGACAAGGCGATCGACGTGATCGACGAATCCGGCGCGGCGCAGATGCTGGTCGCCGAGAACAAGCGCAAGAAGACCATCGGCATCAAGGAGATCGAGACCACGATCGCGACCATGGCGCGGATTCCGCCCAAGAGCGTGTCAAAGGACGATGCCGAGGTGCTGAAGCATCTCGAGCAGACCTTGAAACGCGTGGTGTTCGGCCAGGAGAAGGCGATCGAGGCGTTGTCTGCCTCGATCAAGCTGGCCCGCGCCGGCCTGCGCGAGCCGGAGAAACCGATCGGCTGCTACCTGTTCTCGGGCCCGACCGGCGTCGGCAAGACCGAAGTCGCCAAACAGCTCGCGGCCTCGCTCGGCGTCGAGCTGATCCGTTTCGACATGTCCGAATATATGGAGCGGCACACGGTGTCGCGCCTGATCGGCGCGCCTCCCGGCTATGTCGGCTTCGACCAGGGCGGCCTGCTCACCGACGGCGTCGACCAGCATCCGCACTGCGTCGTGCTGCTCGACGAGATCGAGAAGGCGCATCCCGATCTCTACAACGTGCTGCTCCAGATCATGGATCACGGCCGGCTCACCGACCACAACGGCAAGCAGGTCAATTTCCGCAACGTGATCCTGATCATGACTACCAATGCCGGCGCGTCCGACCTCGCGAAGCAGGCGTTCGGCTTCACGCGCAGCAAGCGGGAAGGCGACGATCACGAGGCGATCACCCGGCAGTTCGCGCCGGAATTCCGCAACCGTCTCGATGCCATCGTCTCGTTCGCGCATCTCAATGCCGACGTGATCGGCATGGTCGTCGAGAAATTCGTGTTGCAGCTCGAGGCGCAACTCGAAGACCGCGACGTGACCATCGAGCTATCGGATCCGGCCAAGGCATGGCTGATCCAGCACGGCTACGATGAGCAAATGGGTGCGCGGCCGATGGCGCGCGTGATCCAGGAGCACATCAAGAAGCCGCTCGCCGACGAGGTGCTGTTCGGCAAGCTCAAGGGCGGCGGCCATGTCCGCGTCGTCGTGATCAAGGACGAGGGCACGGGCCTGGACAAGATCGGTTTCGAGTTCGTCGAGGGCCCGGTCACGCCGAAGCCCGAGAAGCTTCCGGGCGCGCGCAAACGCAAGCCGCCAAAGCCCGGTGGTCCGAACGGGGGCGGCGGCCCCGGAGGCGGCTCGAAAGCTCCACCTTCGAAGGGACCGCTGGTCAAGGTTTGACGAGCGAACGACATTGGTGAGAAGGCCGGCTGTCGAGCCGGCCTTTTTGTTTGGCTCAATCGCCCTTCATGCGCTGGTGGTCATGCACGGCCACCCGCTCGGCGCCGCGGCGGCCGGCCTCCGACAGGCGCAGCATGCTGAGCATGGCGCCGGCCAGCGCGAATCCGACCGCGACCCACAGCGAGACTTGCGTGCCGTCGGCCGGATAGCGGCCGAGAAACAGCGCGACCAGCGCGGCGCCGGTGGTCTGGCCCAGCAGTCGCGCCGTGCCGAGCATGCCGCTGGCGCCGCCCGAGCGTTCGCGCGGGGCCGCCGCAATCATGGTGCGGTTGTTCGGCGTCTGGAACAGGCCGAAGCCGAGACCTGACAGCGCCATGCGCCAGGCGACGTCGAAATGCGATGGGTGGGCGGGGAGGCCGGCAAGGCTGCCAAGCCCGGCTGCGAACAGCACCAAACCGACGCCTCCGAGAAGGCCCGCGGGATAGCGTTCGACCAGACGGCCGGCGAGGGGCGCGGCGATGGCGACCGTGATCGGCCATGGCGTGATCAAAAGTCCCATCTCGACCGCGGAATAACCATAGCGGCTCTGCAGATAGAACGGGATCGACACGCCTGCGAGCATCTGTGCGCAGAATGAGCAAATCGAGGTTGCGATCGACAATGCGAATACGGGAATGCGCAGCAGGTCGACCGGCAACAGCGGCGAGGCCATGTGCGTCTGCCGATAGACCAGCCAGACACCGGCAACAACCGCGATGCCGAACTCGGCGACGCAAGCCAGCAGCGTCTCACCATGGCCGAGGCTGTCGATCGCGGCGATGCCGCAGCCGAAGGTGACGGCGCTCAGGGCCGCGCTTTGCCAATCGAAGGTATGGCTGGCGCGCGGCGCATGCGGCAGGAAGCGCAGGCCGAGTGCGAACGCCGCAAGTCCGATCGGGAGATTGACGGCGAACAGATACGGCCAGGTCGCAACCGCAAGGATCGCCGCGGCCACGCTGGGGCCGACCGCGGCGGAAATCGCCACCACCATGGCATTCAGCCCGATGCCGCGACCGAGCTGCGCGCGCGGATAGATGAAACGCACCAGCGCGGTGTTGACGCTCATGATGCCCGCGGCGCCAAATCCCTGCACGATGCGCGACACCGTCAGTGACAGCAAGTCGTGAGAGAGCGTGCAGGCCAGCGAGGCGACGGTGAATAGCAAGAGGCCCGCCAGATAGACGCGGCGATAGCCGACGATCTCGCCAAGCGAGGCGAGTGGTAGAAGCGAGATCGTGATCGCGAGCTGATAGCCGTTCACGATCCAGATCGAGAAGGCCGGGCTGGCATCGAGATCGCGGGCGATGGTCGGTAGCGCGATGTTGGCGATGGCGCCATCCATCACCGCCAGCACAAGTCCAAGCGCGATCGTCAGGATCGCCCAATAGCGCTGCGGGACGGGCAGGCCATCGCTGAATTCGACTGAAGAGGACGACATGCCTGGACCGGCCTTGGGACACCCGCTGCAAGATTAGCCGGTATCCGCCAATTCGGCACGCGGGCAGGCGTTCCAACTACACTGACGCGTGTCCAAGCGTGCAAGCTGGCAGTTCAGCCAGCTTCCGATGGTTCACGAAAGCTCACGTCCCGGTTTCGGGCGCCGCCGGAGGCCGCGGCTTGCGCGGCGGCGGCGCAGGACGAGCGGCCGGGGCGTTGGGCTGGAGCGTGACGATGACGGGGTTCGGTTTGTGGTCTCTCGCTGCGCCAGTGACGGCATCGACGCCCATGCCGACCACGCCGCCAGCTAGTACGTTGCCGGCGAAGCCGGCTGCGCCAGTCCCCTGAATCTCTCTGGTCAGTGGGATAGTCTGGGGCTCATATCCCGGTTTCTGGACGGTGACGGAAATATCGGCGTTGCGCTTCACGACAACCGAACAGGGCGTCAGGCAGGTCGTCGGGTTCTCAAGGCCGGATATGATGGCTTCTGCGCCCGGCGGCGTTGACGTGATGCCAAGATTTTCAGTGGTGCCGCGCGTGACCGACGCGCAGCCGCCTAATGCGGCGCAAAGCGCCGCCATTCCCAAGATACGCATGACTCGCCCCTCCCCAAGGGAGCGCAAATAAACGTATCCGCAAGGCAATTTCAAGTAGGTATTTATACTGGTGCTAGTCCCGGTTGCGGAACAGAGATCGCCAACTCAGCCCTCGCCGAGTAATTCCCTGATGCGGCGTTGAAGCTGGCGCTTCTTCGCCTCGCTGCGGCGTAGCCGCACGTCGAGATCGTCGACGGGGGCGTCCGTCACCATGGTCTTGAACGCGAGGCCCACGCGATTGGCCTGTCGCCAGATCATGCGCGCGAGATAGGAGCGGCCCTTGCGGGCGATGGTCACCCGCATCTGGTCGGGAAGTTTCGCCGAGGACTCGAGTTCGACGCAGGCGCCGCTATCGCTGAAATTGCGCACGACGCAGTCCATGGTCGACCCGGTGTCGTTGATCTCGGCGACCCCGCCCATGAACACCCTGTCGCGCACGCCGTGACGCCGATCTTGCATCGCTTCCTCCGCCAAACCTTCAGAGACTCTACGCGGCCTGCGCGGGATGAGAAAGCCGCTGGGGACACGACATGGCGTTAACCTAAACCGTTTCGTTGCGGGGTTGGACGGGGGCGGTCCCTTCCCCTCGAATTTGGATCGCGCGGCAGGCATTTGCGTTCCCATACGCGCGCCATCATTATTTGCCACCACGAAGGCATGGAGCCTGCGTTCACCTTGTTTAAATCGAAGTTCATGATGCGAACGCTCTTGTTGGCAATGGCCTTGCTGATCGCGACCATGGTCCCGGCCGGCGCCGAGGACGCGCCATCCCGCTATGTCGTTCCGAGCGTGGAAGAGCTCGCCGTCCCGCAACCGCCGTTGCAGCCCGGCGCCGACATCGGCACCGCCGAGGCCATCTGCCTGATGATCGAATCCGCGGCGCGGGCGAACGGCCTCCCGCTGGAGTTTTTCGCCCGCCTGATCTGGCAGGAGAGCCGGTTCCAGACCGACGCGGTCGGGCCGATGACGCGTTACGGCCAGCGCGCACAGGGAATCGCCCAGTTCATGCCGGGCACGGCCGGCGAGCGCGGGCTTCTTGATCCCCTGAACCCCGTTCAGGCCCTGCCGAAGTCGGCCGAATTCCTGGCCGAGCTGCGCAGCCAGTTCGGCAATCTCGGGCTTGCCGCCGCTGCTTACAATGCCGGCCCCCGCCGGGTGCAGGAATGGCTCGCCGGCACCGGGCAGATGCCTTACGAGACGCGACACTACGTACTGGTCATTACCGGCTCCAGCATCGACGATTGGGCCAAGGCGGGCAGGGGCGGCAAGATGCCCGAGAGCGCGCCGCCCACGACCTGCGGCCAATTGATGGCGCTGCTCAAGCGTGCGCCGAACCCGTTCTTCATCACCCAGCTCGAGGAGCGCGTGAAGCTGTCGGCCGCGAAGCTGTGGGGCGTGCAGCTTGCCGCGGGCTTCGATCGCGACAAGGCGCTTGCGATGTATGCGCGTGCAGTCACGCACCTGAGCGCCGTGGTCGGTGGCCGCGATCCGAGTATCCTCAGCTCGGTGCAGCGTAGCCGCGGCAATCATGCCTTCTATCAGGTGCGCATCGGCGCCGACACGCGGCCCGAAGCCGACGATCTCTGCAATCGCATCCGCAAGGCGGGCGGGGCGTGCTTCGTGCTGAAGAATATATTCGTGCGCGGCTAAGGCATCGTCATTGCGAGGAGCGAAAGCGACGAAGCAATCCAGTGCTTGTTTTTGCAGTTCTGGATTGCTTCGCTTCGCTCGCAATGACGATTGACGTAGGGCGTTTAGGTGAGCGTTATGCGGCCCATGCCGCTGCCGCCGCTCGAATTCACCGCAATGGAATAGCTCGTTCCGCGCCTTCGCGCAGGGATGCAAGTCAGTCTCGGCCACGATCCTCGCCGCGGTGCTGTTTGCGACGTATCTCGGCATCGGCGCGCTCGCCCATGACTCGCATTTCAGCCTGCTCTGGACGCTGCTGAGCACCATTTTTGTTTGGGCAGGTCCGGCGCAGATCATCGTGATTACGACGCTCGGCTCCGGCGCCACCATCATCCAGTCCGCGCTCGCGGTTACCGTCAGCGCGGTCCGGTTGTTTCCGATGGTGGTGTCGGTACTACCCTTGATGCGCACGCCCACGACGAAGCGCTGGCATCTCATCCTGGTCGCGCATTTCACGGCGGTCACGCTCTGGGTCGAATGCCATCGCTTCCTGCCGCAGGTGCCGCGCGATCGCCGCATCGCCTTCGTCCACGGCCTCGGCTTCGGGCTGTTGTGCGTCACGCTGGTTGCCAACACCATCGGCTACGTGCTTGCGGCGAACCTGTCGCAAACCCTCGATGCCGCGATCCTGTTGCTGACGCCGCTTGCCTTCCTGTTCTCGACCGCCCGCAACTCGAAAGAGCTCGCGGATATCGCCGCGCTCGTACTCGGGCTGCTGCTCTATCCGCTGTTCGCGCTGATGAACAGCGGCCTCGATGTTCTCCTCAGCGGTATGGTGGCCGGCACCGTCGCCTACGGCATTCATCGTGCGAGGGCGCGCGCATGAGCGAGTTCATCGGCGACTGGCACGCACTGTTGGTCCTGCTGGTGGCGGGCGTCATTCCCAACCAGATCTGGCGCATGCTCGGGCTGTGGCTCGGCGGCGGGATCGACGAGGGCTCCGAGCTCCTGATCTGGGTGAGGGCGGTGGCGACCGCGATCCTGGCCGGCGTCATCGCGCAAATCCTGGTGCAGCCGCCGGGCGCCCTCGCAAGCGTGCCCGCCAGCCTGCGCTACGGCGCGCTCGCCGCCGGATTTGTGGCCTTCGTGCTGACGCGGCGGTCGATCTTTGCCGGCGTGGTCTGCGGCGAAATCGTCATGCTCGCCGGCACATGGTGGCTGGGTTAGCCGATTTGCCCCCGGCGCGGGTTGCGATACTCTCGGGCGGTCAAGGGAAGAGGGACATGCGCGCGAGAGCGGCCCTGATCTGCTGTCTGGTATTTGCCGTTCTCTCGGCCGCGATCGGCGTTGCCCGCGCCGCCGACTATCCGTCGCGGCCGATCAAGCTCGTCGTGCCCTATGCCGCGGGCGGTCCGACCGATGTGCAGGGCAGAGTGATCGCCGAATATCTGGCGCGGGACCTGAAGCAGACGGTGTTCGTCGAGAACAAGGCCGGCGCGCAGGGCGCAATCGGCGCCGAGGCCGTCGCTCATGGCGAGCCGGACGGCTACACGCTGCTTTTCACGGCGGGTTCGGTCATCGTGATGAATCCAATGCTCTACAAGAAGCTCTCTTACGATCCCGATCGGGAACTGCGGGTGCTCGCCGTCGCCACCGATCTGCCGATGGTCATTATCGTTCATCCGTCGATCCCTGCGAAGACACTTGCCGAGTTCGTCGCCTATGCCAGGCAGAATCCAGGCAAGCTCAATTTCGGTTCGGCCGGTACCGGTGGCGTCGGCCATCTCTCAGGCGAGCTGTTCAAGCAGACGACCGGCACCGAGATGACCCATGTTCCCTACAAGGGCGCGGGCCCCGCGCTGCAGGATCTGATCTCCGGCAACATCCAGGTGATGTTCGAGACGGTCGGCACCGCGTTGCCGCCGGTGAAAGCGGGGTTGGTGCGGCCGCTCGGCGTCAGTTCCGCGGAACGGGTTGCCGATCTGCCTGATCTGCCCACGGTTGCCGAGAGCGGCTATCCCGACTACCGCGTCAGTGTCTGGTATGGTATCGCGGCGCCTGCCAGGGTGCCCGAGGAGATCGCGCAGGCGATCAGCGCCAGCATGAACCGTGCGCTGAATGATGAGGTATTCCGGGCCTCATTGACCAGGATCGGCTTCTGGCCGCTTCCCGCGCGTAGCGAGGCCGCGGTCAGGGAGTTCATCGATGCCGACAAGGCGCGCTGGTCGAACGTCATCAAGAAGCTGAATATCTCGCTGGATTGAAATCGAATGGTACGAGAGAACGAAATCCGCGACGGCGAACTTTCCGTCGATTTGCCGCCTGCGAACGATGCCGGCCTGGTCTTCATCGGCCGCATCCGCACGCCCTGGACATCGCGGCTCGCGACGCCGCGTCAGGGTCGTCATGACGGCCCGGTGTGCCGGCTCGAAATCTTCGAGCCCTTCGTGCCGGCGATCAAGGGCGTCGATTTCTACTCCAACCTCGAAGTGCTCTACTGGCTGCACGAGTCCCGGCGCGACCTTCTGCTGCAGAGCCCGAAGAACAACAAGAACACGCGCGGCACCTTCTCGTTGCGCTCGCCGGTGCGACCGAATCCGATCGCGACCTCGATCGTGAAACTTGTCGGTATCGAGGGCAACACCGTGCTGGTGCGCGGACTCGATTGCCTCGACGAGACGCCGCTGCTCGACATCAAGCCCGACCGCTGCGAGTTTACGCCGCTGGCGCCGCCGCAAGCGGGCGATTTCGAGACGGAGTAGGGGACCGGCATGGAGCGACGTACGTTTGTTGCCGGGCTTGGTGTTGTCTTCGCGTTCCTGCCGGAGGCACTCGCGCAGACCGGCCAGGTGCCCGGGGTCGTTCTCTTCTACGCCGGCCCGGTCGCCTCCGCCGAGGCGCGCGCCAAGCTGATCAGGGAGGCGCTGAACGCCGACGGCCTTGTCGAAGGAAAGAATTATGCCCTCTCGATCAGCGTCGCCACCGACAACGGCCAGCTTCCTACGCTCGCGAAGGAACTGGTGCGGCCGGGCGTAAGCGCCGTGCTGGCGGTCGGCCCGGTCGCCTTGCGCGCCGCACGAGCGGCGACCGCGACAATTCCGATCGTGGCACTCGACCTCGAAACCGATCCGATCAAGGCCGGCTTCGCCGAAAGCCTCTCGCATCCCGGCGGCAACGTGACCGGGATCTTTTTCGATTTTCCGGAGTACAGCGGCAAATTGCTCGAGCTTCTCAACGAGGCGAGACCTGGCATCACCCGGATCGCCGCGCTCTGGGACCCGACGAGCGGCGCAATCCAGATCGAAGCCGCCGAGGCGGCGGCATCGGCGCGCGGCATGCATTTGCAGGTGCTGACGGTCGACAATCTGTCGAAACTTCCCGAGGCTTTCGCCGCCGCGGACGCGCAGCAGGCGCAGGGGTTGCTGGTGCTGTCCTCGCCGCTGTTCAGTGCGATCAGCGGCATTCAGCAAGTTGCGGAAGAAGCGGCTTCCCATCATCTCGCCGGCATCACCGTGTTTCCCGAATTTGCAAAGGCCGGCGGACTGATGGGTTACGGTCCGAGCCTCGACGATCTCTATTTGCGGCCGGCGGGCATGATCGCGAAGATCCTCCGGGGCGATAAGCCCGCCGACATTCCGCTGGAACGGCCGGCGCGGTTTCGCCTGATCATCAACCTCAAGGCGGCGAAGGCTTTGGGTCTGGAGATCTCGCCTTCGCTGGTGGCGCGAGCCGACGACGTGCTCGAATAAATCACTGCTTCAGTGCCGCGGCGAGCTTGGTCGTATTGCTCTCCAGCACTTTGACGTCCTCCTTGCGGCTCGCCGGCGGCAGCAGCGCAACGCCGTCATGGCGCGGCATCACATGCACGTGCAGGTGAAATACCACTTGTCCGCCGGCGGGCTCGTTGAATTGCTGCACCGTGATGCCGTCGGCGTTGAACGCCTTCTTCGCGGCGGCGGCGATCTTGTGGGTCGCGCGCGCGACATGGAGATAGTCCTCGATTTTGATGTCGAGGATGTTGCGGGCAGGGGCCTTCGGAATGATGAGCGTGTGTCCGGGCACGCGCGGCATGATGTCGAGGAAGGCCAGCACATGGTCGTCCTCATAGACCTTGTGACAGGGAAATTCACCGCGCAGGATTTTTGCGAAGGGATTGTTGGGATCGTAGGCGGTCATGGCGCGGCTCCCTGAGATTGGCGGGCAAGTTTCCTCATCGTTCTCCCACGGTCAAGGCGCCTCATCCGCGACCTTGCGGAACGGGCCAAGTGTTGCCAGCTCGCGGCCGGCCTCGCTGACATAGGCGCGCTCGCGTCGCAGATAGTCGGATATGGCGTGGCGGAAATCGGGGTCGACGATGTAATGCGCGGAGTAGGTGGTGTGCGGCAGATATCCGCGCGCCAGCTTGTGCTCGCCCTGCGCACCGGCTTCGACAATTTTCAGGCGACGCTTGATCGCGAATTCGATCGCCTGATAGTAGCAGACCTCGAAATGCAGGAACGGATGATGCTCGGTGGCGCCCCAGTTGCGGCCGAACAGCGTATCCGAGCCGATGAAATTGATCGCGCCTGCGATCCAGCGATCGCTGCGTTTGGCCATCACCAGCAGCACGTCGTCGCGCATGCTTTCGCCGACCAGCGAGAAGAAGGCGCGTGTCAGATACGGCCGGCCCCATTTGCGCGAGCCGGTCTCCATGTAGAAGGCAAAGAAGGCGTCCCACGCCTCTTCAGTGATGTCCTTGCCGGTGAGCCAGTGGATGGTGATGCCGGCGCTGACGGCCTCGCGGCGCTCGCGCTTGATCGCCTTGCGGTGACGTGAATTGAGGCTCGCCAGGAAATCGTCGAAGGTCGCGAAATCCTGGTTGTGCCAGTGAAACTGCTGGTCGGTGCGTTGCAGGAAGCCGTGCTCGGCGAGGAATTTCCACTCGCCTTCGCGCGCGAAGGTGACATGCGCCGAGGACGCCTTGCTGACGCCGCACAGCGCGACCAGTCCGCTCGCGAGCGCCGAGCCGATCTGTTCGCGATCGACGTCGTTGCGGATCAGAAGGCGAGGGCCGGTTGCCGGCGTGAACGGAACCGAACATTGCAGCTTCGGGTAATAGCGGCCGCCAGCGCGTTCATAGGCATCGGCCCAGCCGCGGTCGAACACATATTCGCCTTGCGAATGCGACTTGAGATAACAGGGCACGATGCCCGCGATCCTGCCGTCGACTTTCGCGAGCAGATGTCGTGGCCCCCACCCGGTGCGCGCTATCGCCGAACCCGAGGCTTCGACCGCGGCGAAAAACGCATGCGAGACAAAGGGGTTGTAGTAGGGCTTTAAATCCGCGCACGAAGCACCTGCCGATCCCGGTGAGGCCAACGCTTCAAGTCCGTTGAGACTATTGGGTGATGCCGGCGGATTGGCGCACGCATTCCACTCGTCCGCCGGCACGTCGCCGGCGGAAGGCACCGCTTCGAGAGTGATTTCGGATGAGGCCATCGAGGCTCTTTGCTATCGGCTCCAAAGATCGTGCATTGAACTACCGAGTTCAAGTGCGTGCAGCGTAGGTCAGGTTCCCGGCACAAAACCCTCGAAGATCATCTGATCGGCATGGCGCGCGGCGCGAACGCGCTGTTCGGACGAACGTACCGTCCACGTCAGCAGCGGACAGCCGAAGCAAATGACGCGCCAGCCAAGGCGCGGCGGAGGGGAGCTCATCGACCCAGTAGGCGACGAAGTCGGGCCGGGTGCGGAAGAAATGTCGCAGATGCGTCATCTCCTGCCGCTGCGCCGGCGAGGCTTCCGGCCAATCCTCCGCGGTGTAGTCGCGCTCGGCCACGATGCCGCGCGGCCGCGACGGCAACAGCTCGCGCATCGCCATCACCTGATCGGGATCGAAGGACATGCCGACCGCCGGCCCCGAATAGGACGATAGCACCTGCGCCATCCGCTTCACCAGCTTGCGGTCGCCGTCGAAATGATTCTTCACCTCGATCACCAGCGGCACGCGGCCTGCAACCACGGAACAAAGGTCGGCGAGCGTCATCATGCGCTCGTCGGTGTTCTTGAAACGCGTGGCCTGCAGCTCGGCCGCCGTCTTCGTGAGCAGCGCGCCGCTGCCTTCCGTCAGACGGTCGAGCTCGTCATCGTGAAACACCATCGCCTCGCCGTCCGATGTGAGCTGGATGTCGCATTCGATGGCGAAATTGCCCGCGATCGCGGCCTTCGCCGCACCCGGCATGTTTTCGATGATGCCGCGGGAGGCATCATGCAGGCCGCGATGGGCGACCGGCCGTGCCGTCAACCAATCCAGCGACGCCAACTCAGGACACCTCGAACAGGCCTTCGACCTCGACGGAGGCGTCCGCCGGCAGCGAGGCGACGCCAACGGTGGTGCGGGCGTGCCGGCCCTTGTCGCCGAACACCTGCACCATCAAATCGGACGCGCCGTTCAGAACTTTGGGCCCGTCGACGAAATCCGGCGCCGAATTGATGAAGCCGCCGAGCCGCACCACGCGCACCACCTTGTCGAGATCGCCGAGCGCAGCTTTGATCTGCGCCAGCAGGTTGATCGCGCAGCCGCGCGCCGCGGCCGCGCCCTGCTCGATGCTGACACCGGCGCCGAGCTTGCCCTTGGCGATCAGCTTGCCTTGCGGATCGAAGCAGACCTGGCCGGACACGAACAGCAGATTGCCGGTGCGGACAAAGCCGACATAATTCGCGACGGGAGCAGGGGCCTCGTGCAGCGTGATGCCGAGGGAAGCCAGTTTCTGTTCGATCGCGCCCGCCATGTCTCGTCCCAATCTGTTTTGATCAACTTCGTTCATTTTTCGCCCATCGCGTCCGCCCGCGCAAGCGAACATGAACAATCCCCGGGCAAACGCGCGATAACCGGCGATTTTCCCACATTTCCGTGATGCATGTCGCAGTTGCGATGCAATGGGCCTCTCATTAATGTGGCCGAATCTCCGGCTCTTCCCAAGGACGCACCATGGTTCAACTTTCGCGGACTTCGCTCGCTGTGCTTGCGGTTGCCGTACTCATCGGCAGTCCGGGCAAGGCTGCCGCCGGCGTACCGTTCCTGCCGCATCAGGCGCTCTACGATCTCAGCCTCGTGAAGTCGCGCGGATCGAGCTCGATCAACAACGCGCGCGGGCGCATCCTCTACAATTTCTCCGGCAATGCCTGCGAGGGCTATACTAGCGAGTTCCGGCAAGTGTCCGAGCTCGAAGTCGGCGAGGGCAAGACGACTCTCAGCGATCTGCGCTCGACTTCGTGGGAAGACGGCGCGGGCAAGAGCTATCGCTTCAAGATCGACAGCCGCATGAACGAAGGCGCTTCCAGTCCCGTCGACGGCATCGCCGAGCGCACCGGCGGCCAGATCACGGTCAAGTTGACGCAGCCGGAAGCCAAGACCTTCACGCTCGACGGCTCGACCGTGTTTCCGACCGAGCAGATCCAGCGCATCATCGCCGCCGCAAAAGAAGGCAAGTCGATCCTCGAGCTGACCGTCTATGACGGCTCCGACAACGGGCAGAAGGTCTACAACACGCTGTCCGTGATCGGACATGCCATCACCGGCGACAAGCAGAACGCATCTTCCGATCCGTCCACGACCAACGACCAGATGAAGTCGACGACGCGCTGGCCGGTCACGGTGAGCTATTACGATCGCGACGCCAGGAAGAAGGATGGCGAGGAGACGCCGGTCTATTCGATGTCGTTCGAGCTGTTCGAGAATGGCGTCTCGCGCGCGCTCGTGCTCGACTACAATGATTTCGTCATCTCCGGCGCGCTCGGCAAGTTCGACGTCAAGGACGCAAAGGACGTCAAACCCTGCAAGTGACGGCCGAAGGCGACGTACCTCACTCATCCGCCTTCTCCGGCCCGTCATAGGCAATCCCGCGGATCACCGCGGCACTCCCGAATTTTTTGCGCAAATCGTCCATCGCACGCTCGGCATGCGCGGCGCGGCGATCCAGCATGTCGCTGTCATCGGCCAGCGTTCCCTTGCGCAGCGCGCTGACGCCAGTGCCCATCAGGCGGAAGGCAGTGCCGTCGATCTCCTTCGCCAGCATTTCGCGCGATACCGCGAAAATCTTGGCGGCGAGCTGCGTCGGCGCGTGAATCGATTGCGATCGCGTGCGCTGACGAAAGTCCGCGGTCTTCAGCTTCAGCGTGATCGTCAGCCCCGCGAGGTCGGCATTCTTCAGCCGGGCCGAGACTTTCTCCGACAGCCGCCACAGCAGTTTCTCCAGCGTCGCGAAATCGCGGATGTCGGTCTCGAACGTGGTTTCGCTCGAAATCGTCTTGGCGCCACGATCCGCCACCACGCTGCGGTCGTCGATGCCGCGCGCCAGGCGCCACAGCCGGCGGCCGTCGCTTGCGAACTGCTTCATCAACTCGGTCTCATCGGCCCGCTGCAGATCGGCGATGGTGCGGAAGCCGCGCTGCGCCAGCCGCTCCTGTGTCGCCGGTCCCACGCCGAAGATGAAGCCGACCGGCTTGTCCGCGAGCATGGTGCGCGCCTCGTCCTGGTCGAGGGCGGCAAAGCCGCGGGGCTTGTCGAGATCGGAGGCGATCTTGGCCAGGAACTTGTTCACGGAGAGCCCGACCGACACGGTGATGCCGATGTTGCGCTCGACGTCGCGAGCAAACCGCGCCAGCACCTTCGCCGGGATCATGCCATGGACGCGCTGCGTGCCGGAAAGATCGAGGAAGGCCTCGTCGATCGACAGCGGCTCAACCAATGGAGTCAGCGCCTGCATGGCCTGGCGCACCTCGCGGCCGACCCGGACATATTTTGCCATATCGGGCCGGACGACCGTCGCATGCGGGCACAGGTCGAGCGCCTTGAACATCGGCATCGCCGAGCGTACGCCATAGGTCCGCGCGATGTAACAGGCCGCCGAGACCACGCCGCGTTTTCCGCCGCCGATGATCACGGGCTTGTCGGCGATCTCGGGATTATCGCGCTTCTCGACCGTCGCATAGAACGCGTCGCAATCGATATGCGCGAGCGAGAGCTGCGCCAGCGCGTGATGGCGCACCAGGCGAGGGGAACCGCAGGCCGCGCAGCGCCGCGCCTTGGCCTCGCAATCGGCAAGGCAGTCCCGGCAAAAGCAGGTCGGCGTGGTCACTTCTGCCGGCGCGGCACTCACGGCAAGTCGCGCTCCCAGCTGACATCCCCGAGCACTTCGCGGGCGGCCGCGATGTTGGTCGGATGCAGCTCGCTCTGCTTGGCGAACGCCTTGACGGTCAAATCGTCGCGCAGCACGAAATCGAGCACGCTCACGAGGAATTGCGGGTCTGCCGCGGCGGCGCGCAGGCTTTGCGGGCCAATTCCGGTCTCCGCCAGGAAGGCGCCCAGCCGTGTGGGGTCGCCGGCGATGAAGCCCAAAGCCTGAACAGCAACGATTTCAGCGACTTCCCGGGGGTTTTGAACAGGCTTTTTCAAGTGTCCGTTTGCCTTTCCGTTAACTTATGCTTTCTAATTCGTGAAGCCATCATGCCCGAGTCTTTCGCATCTGCTCAAGCAAGCGGAAACCACTCATCGGGAATAACAAGTTCGCTTAACGGGTTAGAGCGAATCTGGCGCTAGTTTGAATTGAGATTTTGCTAGGCCTCAAGGAACGGGAGGGACGGGATGGCCAAAACCGTCCTGATCGTGGAGGACAACGAGCTCAACATGAAGCTCTTTCGCGATCTGTTGGAAGCGCACGGCTATCAGACCTCGGGCACCAGCAACGGCCACGAGGCGCTCGATCTCGTCCGCAAGCTGCGCCCCGATTTGATCCTGATGGACATCCAGCTGCCGCAGGTCTCGGGCCTCGAAGTCACCCGCTGGATCAAGGACGATCCGGAACTGCGCGCCATTCCCGTCGTCGCCGTCACCGCCTTTGCCATGAAGGGCGACGAGGAACGTATCCGCGAAGGCGGCTGCGAGGCTTATCTCTCCAAGCCGATCTCGGTCGGCAAGTTCATCGAGACCGTGCGTCGATTTATCGGGTAGGGAGTTCATTTCAGTGACCGCGCGTATCCTGGTCGTCGACGACGTTCCTGCCAATGTGAAGCTGCTCGAAGCCCGGCTGTCGGCCGAGTATTTTGATGTGCTCACCGCCTCGAACGGCGCGGAGGCGCTTGATATCGCCGAGCGCGCCGAATGCGACATCGTCCTGCTCGACGTCATGATGCCGGACATGGACGGTTTCGAGGTCTGCCGCAGGCTGAAGTCCAGCCCGGCGACGCATTTCATTCCCGTCGTGATGGTCACGGCGCTCGACAGCCCCGCCGACCGCGTCCGCGGGCTCGACGCCGGCGCCGACGATTTCCTGACCAAGCCGGTGTCCGACGTCGTGCTGATCGCGCGGGTGCGCTCGCTGACGCGGCTGAAGATGATGACCGACGAGCTGCGGATGCGCGCCATCACCTCGCTTGAGATCGGCATGCAGGCGCCTGAGCGCGAGGCGGTCGCCGATACCGGGAAGGGCGGACGCATCCTGCTGGTCGACGACCGGGCCTCGTCCTATGAACGGTTGGCGCCGATGCTGAGCGCCGAGCATACCGTCGATGTCGAGCCCAATCCGGCGGAAGCCCTGTTCCACGCGGCCGAAGGCAATTACGACCTCCTGATCGTCTCGCTCAGCCTGGAGAATTTCGACGGGCTGCGGCTGTGCAGCCAGGCGCGCTCGCTGGAGCGCACGCGGCAACTGCCGATCCTCGCGATCTCCGACGCCGACAATAATTCGCGGCTGCTGCGCGGGCTCGAGATCGGCGTCAACGACTATCTCACGCGGCCCGTGGACCGCAACGAACTGCTGGCGCGCGCCCGCACCCAGATCCGCAAGCGCCGCTACACCGATCATCTGCGCGACAATGTGCAGAACTCGATCGAGGCGGCGATCACGGACGCGCTGACCGGCCTGCACAACCGCCGCTACATGGAAAGCCATCTGGCGACCTTGGCCGAGCAGGCCTCGCTGCGCGGCAAGCCGCTCGCCATGATGATCCTCGACATCGACTTCTTCAAATCGATCAACGACAATTACGGCCACGACGCCGGCGACGACGTGTTGCGCGAGTTCGCGGTGCGGATCCGCAAGTCGATCCGCGGCATCGATCTCGCCTGCCGCTATGGCGGCGAGGAGTTCGTGATCGTGATGCCGGAGACCGACATGCATGTCGCCGGCATGGTCGCCGAGCGCCTGCGGCGCTCGATCGCGGGCGAACCATTCGCGATTCACAAGGGAACCAAGCGCATCGAGGTCACGATCTCGATCGGACTTTCGACTCTGGAGAAAAAGGGCGAAGCGGTCGCCGACGTGCTCAAGCGCGCCGACACCGCGCTCTATCGTGCCAAGCATGACGGCCGCAACCGCGTGGTCTCCGCGGCGGCGTGAGGCGTTGGCTCTGATTTGAATTTCAAACGACCCCTCCGCCGTCGTCCGCGCAACGCTGCGTAGGGTGGGCAAAGGCGCACTTGCGCCGTGCCCACCATCCTTCGACGGCATTGCCCCGAATGGTGGGCACGCTGCACCTTTGCGCGCTGCGCCACCGCAGACGTGGTCCGCTTTGCCCACCCTACAAATCCGGATTGGCCGTCAAACAACATGCAGACACACCTTCGCATTCCGTCGCCCGACGCGCAAAACGTCTTGCTTATCTCTTGTCGGATCAGGCGTTATCGCTTCTAATCGCGCGAAACAAACTGGCGTAGGGGGAGACGAATGAACAGGCGAGTGGTGATGCGGGTGGCGGCGGCTGCGGGCTGCTTGATGCTGTCAGCGACGGTTGCTCACGCGGCTGAACTGAAGGTGTTTACGTCGGTCGCGCTGACGCAAGCGCTCAACGAGCTTTCGCCGATCTTCGAGCAGAAGACCGGCAACAAGCTCACCATCAGCTTTGACCTCGCCGCGGTCCAGAAGAAGCGCATCCTCGACGGTGAGCGCGCCGATGTGATCATCCTGACGCGGGCGATGATGGAGGACCTGGCCAAGCAGAACAAGCTGGCGTCCCCCGGCATCGTGAACGTTGCCGGCACCCCGGTCGCGCTTGCGGCGCGCGCCGGCGCGCCGAAGCCGGATATCTCGACCGTCGAGGCGTTCAAGCAAACATTGCTGGCGGCGAAATCGATCTCCTATGCCGATCCGGCCAAGGGCGGCCTCAGCGGCGTGGTCGCCGGCAAGGCCATCGAGCGCTCGGCATCGCCGAGCAGATGAAGGCCAAGACCACGCTGGTGCCCGGCGCGCAGTCGCCGGACCTCGTGGCGAAAGGCGAGGTCGAGCTCGGCATCGCGCAGGCCTCGGAGATCGTGCCGGTTGCCGGCACGCAACTGGTCGGCCCGCTGCCGGGCGAGATTGGGAGCCTGACGCTGTTTACCGGCGGCATCGGTGCGGAGAGCGGTATCAGCGGATGCGGCGAAGGCGCTGATCGAATTCCTGTCCGGGCCCGAGGCCGCGCCGCACTTCAAGTCAAAGGGATTCGAGCAGGCGCCCTGAAGACTGACTTGAGCTCGTCATGGCCGGGCTTGTCCCGGCCATCCGCGTCTTTCTTGCGTCTTTGGAGCAAAGACGTGGATGCCCGGCTCAAGGCCGGGCATGACGAACTCAACTCCCATACACCGCGTGCGGCAGCCACAGCGTCAGCGCCGGCACATAGGTGATGATCATCAAGACGATCAGCAGCAGGATCAGGAACGGCAGCACGCCGCGGATGACCTCGCCGATCGGCGCCCGCGAGATCGTCGACAGCACGAACAGGTTCAATCCGACCGGCGGATGCACCAGCGCGATCTCCATGTTGTGGGTGAAGATGATGGAGAAGTGCACGGGATCGACGCCGAGCGCCGGCAGCACGGGAGCGAGGATCGGCAGCACCAGCAGCAGCGTCGCGATGACCTCGAGGAAGCAGCCGAGCACGAGCAGCAGCACGTTGATGGTGAGCAGGAATTGCCATGGCGCCATGTTGCGCGCCAGCACCCATTTGACGAGTTCGGCCGGCACGCCCGACGCCGTCATCCAGTGACCGAAGGCGAGCGCAGTCGCGACGATCAGCATGATGGCGCCGGCACTTTTCAGCCCATCGGCGATCACCCATAGCGTCTCCGTCCAGTGAAAGCCGCGGTAGTAGGCGAGACTGACCGTGAGCGACACGACGGCCGCGATCGCCGCGGCTTCGGTGACCGTGACGATGCCGCCATAGATGCCGACAAGGACGATCACGGGCACCATCAGCGCAGGGATCGCCCGCGCGGTGACGCGCAACCGTTCGGCCCAGGGAAGGGACGGTTCCACCGGAAAGTTGCGCCGCCGCGCGTCGTACCAGACCCAGGCAAAGAAGGCCGCGGCCTGCAACAGGCCCGGCAAGATGCCGGCCAGAAACAGCCGCGGCACCGACTGCTCGGCGACGATGCCATAGAGGATCAGCGCCAGCGACGGCGGGATGACGATACCGATGGTGCCGGAGGCGCCGACCACGCCGAGCGCGAAGCTGCGCGGATAGCCCTTCTCGATCATGGCCGGCAGCAGGATCGTTCCCATTGCGAGCGCAGTCGCGACCGACGATCCCGAGATCGCGGCGAACAGCGTGCAGGCCACCACCGTGACGAGCCCGAGCGAGCCCCTGACGCCGCCGAGCCAGGCGGCGGAGACATCGACCAGCGCTTTCGCAACGCCGCCGTAGCGCATGAAGGTCGCCGCCATCACGAACAGCGGCAGCGACATCAGGGTCGGCGAATTGAGATGGTCGATCACGACCTGCGTGACGCCGATCAGCGGTTCGCCGGAGGCGAGATAGAGCACCGCGGCGGTTAGCCCGAGCACCAGGAAGATCGGCATGCCGACCGCGAGCAGGCCGAAGAACAGCAGCAGCAGGAGAATGATCGACATGCTGTTGCCCCGCCGCCGCGATCAGTCGTTGGCCGGCGGCGCGGCGGAGAGGCCCCCGCCTTGTTCGTGACCGGGAATGTGGCCGACGGTCATCGCCTGGGGATCGAAGGCGAAGAGATAGCGATAGAGCCGGTTGAGATAGCGCCCGGTCATGAGCAAAGCCCCGGTCGGGATCGCCGCCGAGTACAGCCACATCGGAAACTGCAGATCGGACGAGCTCCGTTCGTCGAGCTGCCAGGAAGCCGCGACGATGCTCCATCCGTACCAGGCAAGCCCGGCGCAGAACGCGATCGCCGCGATGCAATTGGTCACCTCCATCCAGCGCTGCACGCGCGGGGAGGCGGCGCGCAGCACGAGGTCCGGCCGCACATGACCGTCCGTGCGTACGAGCTGGGACGCCGCCAGCATGATGCCCCAGACCACGAGATAGACGATCACCTCTTCGGCCCAGGAGATTGCGTAATGCGGCGCGATGTAGCGGCCGACGACCTGCACCAGGCCGACCAGCATGGCCGCGGCGCCGAGCAGGCCGATCAGGAACCGCTCGACCTTGTCCCACGCTGTGTCGTGCAAGTGCGAACTCTCCGGGGCGCGCGTGTCAGCCGTTGCTTCCGACGGCCTCGCTGACGAGCTTGACGATATCGGGCGAGAGTTTGGCGTCGCGGATCAGGTCGGCCTGCGCGTCGATCATCCGCTTGCGGTCGGCGGCGAACTGCGCGGCGGGCGGATCGACGAAACTGACGCCATGCGACGACATGGTCTCGCGGGCGGCGGCCTGCGATTTCGCCGACATCGCGCGGTAGCGCTCGACATTGGCGGCCCAGACGTCGCGCATCAGCTTGCGGTCGGCGTCCGTCAGCTTCGACCAGAAGGCGTCGCTCACCATCGGGATGTAATTGGCGAAGAACTGATGGTCGGCGTAGGAGTATTTGACGCCCGCTTCCCACAATTTGGCCGAGGTGCAGCTCTCGTCCGAGCTGACGAAGCCGTCGAACGTGCCCTGCGACAGCGCGAGCGGGCACGTTGGGCCACGGCGTGACATTGGGAATTGCGTGCACGAAGCCGATGCGCCAGGAGATGCCGGCGCCGCCGGGGCTGCGAATCTTGAGGCCGTTGAAATCGTCGAGCGATTGCACCGATTTTTTCGTCAGGTACCAGTTCTCGTGTCCGAGATCGATCCAGCGGCCGAGGATGTGCGAGCGCACCTTGGTCTCGATCTGCTTCTCGACCAGCGCGCCCGGCGCGCCATCGATGCAGCGGCGGATCATCTCGACCGGCTGGCCGTACAGGATCGGAAGCTGCGAGAAGTCGCCGTCGGGCACCAGGCCAGTCATGGTCCAGGTCCCGGGCGCGGCCATGTCGACCTGGCCCTGGATCAGCGCCTTGGTGACGTTGAGATCGGCGAACAGCTGGCCGGAATGAAAGATTTCCGACTTGATCCGGCCCTGGCTCGCCTCGTCGAGCTTGGCCAGATAATCCGTGATCGCCTGGTTGCGCGGATGCGAGGGCGCGGTGTCGAGCGAGCAGCGCAGCTTGATGGCGTCCTCGGCGCGCGCGTTGCGGAAATATAGGGTGTTGCGAGAACGCCGGCCGTGGCCGTGATGGAAGCTGCGCCGATCCCATCGTGACGTCATCTGAACCTCCCTGAAAATTTGCGCTACGATTGCGCCCGGCGCGGCTCATTTGCAACGCAAATTCGGCCGACCAGGTCGAGACGTTCGGCCAATGCCGGGACGGCGTTAGGCGGTTGCCGCGCTCATGCAGCGCAGCAAGGCAGGATCGCTTAGACCTCAACCCCCGCATTCCGCAGCAGCGCCTTCGCGGCTTCCTTGGCGGCGCGCGCCATCGCGGGGTCGTCGCGCACCAGATCGAGCGCGATCGAGCCGTCGACCAGCAGCTGGAGCTGGGTGGCGAGCGCGTCGGCATCCGCAACGCCGAGTTCGTCCAGCCGCGCGCGGAACCATTGCCTCCGGCTTTCCTTGAAGGCGATCGCGATCTTCTTCACCGCGCGGTCTTTCGGCCCGAGCTCGGCGACCGCATTGACGAAGGGACAGCCGCGAAAATCCTTCGCCGAAAAACGCCGCTCCAGCGAATTGAAGGTCGCGAGGATCTGTTCGAGCGGCGACTTGTCCGAAGGGCGCGCCTGCACGAAGCGGCGCTCGAGATAGGCTTCGATCAGCGCGTCCTTGGACGGGAAGTGGTTGTAGAGCGTGCGCTTGCTGATGCCGATTTCGGCGGCGATGGTGTCGACGCCGATGGCGCGGATGCCCTGCAGATAGAACAGCCGGTCGGCCGTCTCCAGGATCCGTTCTTTCATGTCGGTTTTGGCGTGCAGGGATGCCATGCGCCGCGCGGGACCCTCATAACTTGACAGTGACGGCGCATCTATAGCCTAATTACACAGGTCTGTGTACCAAAATCGAGCCTGCCGCAGTCGCGGAATTACGGCGGTGAGGAAGGGAGAACAAGAACAATGCCCCTGCTGAAAATCCTGCGTCCCACGCTTCCGATCCTGATCGGCGCCTCCATCATGCTGACGCTGAGCATGGGCCTGCGGCAGTCGCTCGGCATCTTCATGCAGCCGTTGACGCATGGCATCGGCATCTCCGTCTCCGACTTCACGCTGGCGCTCGCCGTGCAAAACCTCGCCTGGGGTTTCTTGCAGCCGCTCGCGGGCGCGATGACCGTGCGCTACGGCTTTCGGCCGATCATGCTGGTGGGCTCGCTGTTCTACATCGCCGGCCTCGCGCTGATGGCGAGCGCGAACGGCCTCGTCAGCGTGCTGATCGGTGGCGGCGTGCTGATCGGCATCTCGCTGGCCTGCACCGCGGCGGCGATCGCGATGTCGGTCGCGGCGCGCTCGGTGCCGGAGACGGTGCGCTCCACCGTGATGGGCATGGTCTCGGCCGCGGGCTCGCTCGGCGCGCTGTTGTCGGCGCCGATCGGGCAGATGCTCAATGAAGGCTATGGCTGGCGCGTCGGGCTTGCCGGCTTTGTCGTGCTGGCGATCTTCATGCTGCCGGCGGCGTGGTACGCCGGCAAGGTCGACAAGATCCCGCTGCCAAAGCCCGCTGCCGACGACATCAGCGACGCCAGCGCCTCGGCCGCGGTGAAGACCGCGTTCAGCAAGCCCGTTCGTGGTGATGACCTGCGCCTATATCGTCTGCGGCATGCAGCTGGTGTTCCTCACCACGCATCTGCCGTCATATCTCGCGATCTGCGGCATGGACCCGATGCTGAGCGCGCAGACGCTCGGCATGATCGGCGGCTTCAACGTGCTCGGCAGCCTGTTTTTCGGCTGGGCCGGCCGGCCGCTGGAACAAGATGGCGCTGCTCGGCATGATCTAATTCCCCGCTCGCTGGCGCTCGCCTGGTACTTCACGCTGCCGCCGACGCCGGCGACCACGCTGCTGTTCGGCGCGATCATGGGCTTCCTCTGGATGGGCGTCGGGCCGCTGGTGGCGGGCGCGGTGGCCGAAATGTTCGGGCTGCGCTGGCAGGCGATGATCCAGGGGCTCGCCTTCATGAGCCATCAGTTCGGCAGCTTCCTCGGCGCGTACGGCGGAGGGCTGCTCTACGATCGCTCGGCTCCTACACCATGGCCTGGCGCATCGGCGTCGCGCTGGGCTTTGCCGGCGGCATCATCCAGATCGCGTTCGCGCTGATCCGGCCATCCCGCCGCCGATGCTGCGCGCGGCTTGCGATCAAGGCAAATAAAAACGGGGCCGCGAGGCCCCGTTCAAGTCACAGATACCGCGATGTTACTTGATCTTGGCTTCGCGGAATTCGACATGCTTGCGCGCGACCGGGTCGTACTTCTTCTTGACCAGCTTGTCGGTCATGGTGCGCGAATTCTTCTTGGCGACGTAGTAGAAGCCGGTATCCGCCGAGGACACGAGCTTGACCTTGATGGTGACCGCTTTGGCCATGTTCGAAAACCTCTAAAAAGGGGTGGAGCGCCGGCCGAAAGCGGGGGGCGGCGTTAGGCCGCAACCTAGCCGCAAACGCCCCAAAGTCAAGGTTTTGCGGCCGAAAAGGCCTATGAATCCGGCGTATTTAAGCTCTCAAAGAAGCGGTTTTTCGGCCGCGGCAGGCCCAGATTCTCGCGCAGGGTCGGGCCTTCGTATTCTTTCCGGAAAATCCCGCGCCTCTGCAGTTCCGGCACCACCTTGTCGACGAAGTCGTCGAGGCCCGCCGGCAGGTAAGGGAACATGATGTTGAAGCCGTCGCTGCCGCGGCTCGTCAGCCATTCCTCCATCTGGTCGGCGATGGTTTTCGGCGTGCCGACGAACGACAGCCCGCCATAGCCGCCGACGCGCTGCGCGAGCTGGCGCACCGTGAGTTGATCGCGCGCGGCGGCATCGACCAGCCGCTGCCGGCCGCTCTTGCGACGCATTGGTCTCGGGGATCGGCGGCAACTGGCCGTCGGGATCGAAGCCGGACGCATCGGTGCCGAGCTGCACCGAGAGCGAGGCGATCGCGCTGTCGTAATGCACCCGGCTGTCGAGCAGCGCGCGCTTCTCCTTGGCCTCATCGACGCTGTCGCCGACCACGACGAAGGCGCCGGGCAGGATCTTGAGGTGCTCGGGGTCGCGGCCGACCTTCTCCATGCGGCCCTTGATGTCGGCATAGAGCTTCTGTCCGCCGGCGAGCTCCGCCGCCGGTGAACACGGCCTCCGCGGTTTCGGCCGCGAGCTGCCTGCCGTCATCGGAGGCGCCGGCCTGCACGATCACGGGCCAGCCCTGCACGGGGCGGGCGATGTTGAGCGGGCCGCGCACCTTGAGATATTTGCCCTTGTGGTCGAGCACGTGCATTTTCGCGGGATCGAAATACAGGCCTTGCTTCGACGTCGCGCACGAAGGCGTCATCGGCAAAGGAATTCCACAGGCCGGTGACGACGTCATAGAATTCGCGCGCCCGCTTGTAGCGCTCGGCGTGCTCCATGTGATCGTCGAGCCCGAAATTCAGCGCCGCGTCCGGGTTCGAGGTCGTGACGATATTCCACCCCGCACGCCCGCCGGAAATGTGATCCAGCGAGGCGAAACGGCGCGCGACATGATAGGGCGCATCGAAGGTGGTCGAGCCGGTCGCGATCAGACCGATGCGCTCGGTGACGCCGGCGAGCGCCGAGAGCAGCGTGAACGGCTCGAACGAGGTCACGGTGTGGCTGCGCTTGAGCGCATTGACGGGCATGTTCAGCACGGCGAGGTGATCGGCCATGAAGAAGGCGTCGAACTTGCCGGCCTCGAGCTTGCGGATCAGCTGCTGAGATGGGCGAAGTTGAAATTGGCGTCCGGCCAGGCGCCGGGATAGCGCCACGCGCCGGTGTGGATCGATACCGGCCGCATGAAGGCGCCGAGCTTGAGTTGACGTTGGGCCATGGGGAAGGTCCGGGGAGGGGTGTTGGTCAGCAAAGATAGGGAGCAAGCGCGGTCGCGTCAGCGGAAGATTATTTTGTTTTTGCGATATCTCAATATCGTCATTGCGAGGAGCGAAGCGAAGCAATCCAGAAATCATACCAAGCGGACAGTCATGGATTGCTTCGTCGCTTCGCTCCTCGCAATGACGAAGGCGTTACTGCCCCTTTGCGCGCTGGTCGAAGGCGCTGAGCACTGCCAGCGTCATCGCGGTGACACCGGTCGTGATCGTCGGCTTCGGCACCGGCGCGAATTGCGGCGAGTGGTTGGCCGGCAATGCCGGGCCGGTGCCGTCGTCCAGGCGCGCACGCGCTCGGGCTCATAGACGCCGATGTTGAAGAACATCGATGGCACCCCGGCGGCGACGAATTCGGAATAGTCCTCGCTGGGCGTGCCCGGCGGGGTCTGCCTCATCTTGTCGCCATAGGCCGCCTTCAAGACTTTCTCGGCGGTTGCGCAACCGAGACGAAATCGGGGACCGCAATCGGTATCGGCTGAACATTGCCCGACGTGACGTCGAGCTTGAGCACGGCCGTCGCCCGCTGCGGCGACAGGCCGGCAAGCGCGCCCGCGGCGGCGCCCGCGCCCAGCTTTATCAGCCGGCGGCGGCTCAACGCGTGCCAGCTTGCGGCCGAGGCGCGTTGGATCATTGGTTGTCTTCTTGCACGGCGGCGGCACTCAATATCCGCGGATCGAAGGTGATCTCCATTTCTTTCCATTGCTCGTAATGTTCGGGCTTGAGCATGCGAACGGCTGGCCGGCATTAAGCGCGCGAAAAGAAGCCGGCGAGCTTTAGGGCGCGGATGACACGCACAACATCGGTCATTCCGGTGCCTCCATTGTTGCGTCAACCGGAAAATACCGCAGGTCTAGCCGGTGCGTGGTTAAGCGTTCTTGTCAATCTTGATAGGGTCTTGCCCGGATCACACAAAAGCGAGGAAAAAACCGCTTGTGCTGGTTAATGACCTGTGAACGCGGCGAGTTCATTGCTTCGCCGCATCCGCCAGCTCACCGTCATTTCCGACTTCGGCACAGTGGCGTCGCTGAGGAAGCCGCTGCTCCGAGCTTCAGGCCCTTCTGGCGGTGCAGATCATTGCGACTGGTTTTGCCGGCCTACGATTTCTTCGACAGAGCCATCGCCAGATGACCGAAGACTACATCAACGTATACGGTGGTTACGCCATCAACGCCATTTTACCGATCACTTGGTGCGGTAGTGGATGGGCACGCCGTTCACGACGACCACACCGGATGCGCCCGGGCTTGCAGTCGGCGGCCCGCTATGGATCGCGTCGCAGATTTGCTTGCCGAGGCCGGCAGTCGTGATGGCGGTGGGGTCCTTGCTGATGAGCGCGGCAATGTCGGCAGCGTTGACGATAACCCCGCAATTTGTAGACAGCCAATCCACCACGGATTGCGGTGTGACCGTGCCGGTAGACGTGCAGGCGGAGAGAAACAGTGCGGTAACTAACAGAATGGCTTTCATTGCAGCGCTCTTTTGGAACCGCCTAAAGTACGCGCGTCGTGCATGTCGAGCATGGGCCATGAGCAAATGCACCGGCTCTCCGGCAGCAAAATCCATCAATCCTCCACCTCGTCGTTCGAGCCGGGTGCTGCCGCACCGGCTTTTCCGCATTCGAATTTGATGAAGTCGTCTCACCATAAAATAAGGGGATTAAGCGACTCGGTTTTCCCGTGAACTCGCGTCGTGTCGAGTGATCGAATTGCATTCGATTTCCTACCAGCAGGGCAAGCTCGCAAGGATATCGGTTTGTCGAGGATCAGTCAGCGGGTTCTCCAACGCCCCTGCAAAATGACTTTTCCAGCAGCCTGCTAGACCCGGTAACATGATCTGGTGATGAAGCGGGTATCCGCTCCCACGGCTGCCGTGACCTTGTCGTCTACTGCGTACGGCACGTTCAATCTCGCTCGCCTCGCGCACGTTTCGCGGCTTGCCCGTCCGCCACTCTAAGCGACCGCCTCAGCCGCTGCTGTTCTCAGGGGAGCCAGTCTGAGCGTCAAAACGGCCAAGCCCCCTGCCGCCAGGACGGCCGCAACGAGATATGACCCGACTGCCAAATTTCCGGTCGCAGCGGTTACGAACCCGAAAATCGTTGGCGCGGTAAGACTGCCAATCTGGCCGACGCTGCTGATGAAAGCGATACTGCCTGCCGATTCGGTTTCGGAAAGAAAGCGCGTGGGAATCGTCCAGAACAGGGCGGTCGCAGAGAGATAGCCGATGGCGAGCAGGGCGAGACATCCGACTGCCATAACCCAGTTGGATGCAGCCGGCACGATCGCCAGAACGGCCGCGGAGGCAATGAACGCCGCGATGGCGAAATGCCAACGCCGCTCCAGCGTCCGGTCCGAATTCCTGCACAGGAGCAGCATGCCGCAAGCTCCCACCGCATAGGGAACTGCTGAAAGCAGCCCGACATGAAGGACGTTTGCAACACCCGATTTCTGGATAATCGTGGGAGCCCAGAAGTTCAGAACCGTGCCAGCCCAGGTGATTGAGAAGTACCCGAAGGTCGCGATCCAGAGCTTTGGCATTTTGAGGGCAGTCAGGAAAGCCTGAAGGGGTGAGTGTGTCCCCTTGTCAATTTGGGCAGACAGCTTCGAAATCAGAAGCTCCTTCTCGCTTGTACTCAGCCAACGTGCGTCACGCGGTCTATCGTTCAAAATTAAAAAAGCCGTGACGCCGAAAATGATCGGTAATAAACCCTCGATCAGGAATAGCCATTGCCAACCTTTGAAGCCCTCCACTCCGGCCATATGCTGCATGATCCAGCCGGAAGCCGGCCCGCCGACGATTCCCGACACAGCGATCGCGAGCACGAAAAACGACATGACTCGTCCGCGAAGCTGGTGCGGGAACCAGTACGTCAGATAAAGCACGATTCCGGGAAAGAAGCCGGCCTCAGCTGCTCCCAGCAGTATTCGAGCGATATAGAATTGCGACGGAACTCGAGACAAACGCCATTGACATCGAGATGATGCCCCACAGGCACATGATCCGGGTGATTGTCTTTCGCGTCCCGATTTTTTGCAGCAGAAGATTGCTTGGAACTTCGAAAAGAATGTAGCCGATGTAGAATAGCCCTACGCCCAGCCCATAGGTTGCATCATTGAGACTTAGGTCGTTCTGAAATTGAAGCTTGGCGAAGCTGACATTGACGCGATCGACATAGTTGAGCACGTAACAGATGAATATAAATGGAATGATTCGAAGGATGACCTTTCTATAGAGAAGACTCTCCTCGTGAGTGAGGCCGAAGGCGAGCTTGGCGCGCTCTGATGCATTCCTTTGCATGGGTCGTTTCCTCCATCGACGCCGGTCTCTCTGCTGCTGGCAGCTCACACCCAAGCTTGTCGCTGGGCTGGGCGCTCTTCGGATACCAGACTTCGACCCAGAGATGTGATAGGGTCTTTGCCAATCACGGAGCAGGGTCGTGGCACCGCGGCGCGTTACACTGACCTTTGACAACGGTCCGACGCCGGCAATTACCGAGCAGGTCCTCGAGATTCTCGATCGAGAAGGGATTCGGAGCACCTTTTTTGTCATTGGACAAAAGCTGAGAACTCCGGCATCGGTCGCTTTGGCGCGAGATGCGCATGCGGCGGGCCACTGGATCGGTAATCACACGTTTACACATTCGGTTGCTCTTGGAGATCGTCCCGACGCGGACTATGCCGCCCGCGAAATCGGCGATACTCAGGATCGCATTGGGGACTTGTCCCACCCCGATAAGCTGTTCCGACCTTACGGAAACAGCGGTCTAGTCGGGCGGCATCTGCTCAGCCGGGCGGCAATCTCCTACCTGCTCACGCATCAATTTCGCACCATCCTTTGGAACAGCGTGCCAGGCGACTGGAAGGACCCCGAGGGCTGGGTCGAGAGGTGTCTTGCGCAGATCGAGGCGCAGGACTGGAGTGTGGTCGTCCTGCACGACATCGAGAGAGGATGCTTGCAGCGATTGCCGGAACTCCTCCAGCGCCTGGCGGATGTCGGGGTCATTTATGAACAAGACTACCCGGCAGACGTGACTCTGACGCGGGCGGGCCAAATCGTCAGCATGCAGCCATCGTACATCGTTGATTAACGGCTGTCGCCGACACATCAGCTGTCACCCCTCAACGACATCTCCGAGAAAGCTGTTATGACAATTCCTCCGACCTCGGAGGCCGAATGGATCGAAAATGCTGTCTTTGCCACCCGGCCGGGCCGTTCGAAACTAAGGCCGAGGCGCTCGCGGGTGCGATGCAATAGGCATCGTCACGGAGGCGGCTGGAAAAAACGCGGGGAGAGATGGGCCATCATCTGGCAACAGAGAGTCCCCCGGTTCCAAGACTGCTCGTTTCATGGAATCGGTCGTCTATTCGCTTTTGCCGACGATCTCGGCGTCAATGAGCACGAATGCCAGATAGGCCGGTTCGTCGGTCCGATTGCTCCAGGCATGATGGGTGCCGCGTTGGATCAGTACGTCGCCGGCCTTGAGTAGGGCCTCGCCTTCATCCATCATCGCAACGATCTCGCCTGACAGCACGATCGCGTAGTCGATCGAACTGGTCTTGTGGAAGCCTGGATGGCGGGGATTTCTGCGATCTAAGGCCTCGTATCGTCCAGAGCCATCGGCCGAAGCATTGCGCTCATGCGCAAGCGCTGGAACGCGTTGCTTGTCTGGCGGATATTCGATGATGCGCAGCACACTGCCGTTCTTCGGCGGTTGTAAGCGGAAAGGGCCACTTATGGAATCCTCATTGCCGCGATTGTCGGCTGGCGTCCCGTGCGTCTCCCACAGGTCGGTCACCACCACGCTTCCAGTCCCACGGTTGAACACATGCGGCGAGGGCCCGTCCATAATGAAGATCGACTTGCCTTCGGCGTTGTGTCCGGTGACCACGCGGCGAATTTTCTTCTGCATCCGATCCTCTTAAAGCCTTCGCGAATAGAAACATATTTTCAGTTGCTCGAATTGATCCGGGTCGAGGGCCGCCCGTAAAGCCGACCAGCCATCAGCGGCAGGAAGCCCTCGCTCGCATCACAATCTACCGGCAATAACGAGCGCAACGAAACGACAAGTATCTGGAAATCGGAGGGAGCGATAACGCCATGCTCAGCCGCTTGTTTTTGCTCGCCTTTCTGCTCGCCAGCCCCGCCGCCCTGGGACAGACTTACCCCGACCGCAACGTCACTATCGTCGTGACCTCGGCAGCCGGCGCCTTGACTGACACGCTCACCCGCGCCGTTGCACAGCGGCTATCGGAGATGTGGAAGCAGAGCGTGATCGTCGAAAACCGGGGCGGCGCTGGATACTCGATTGCGGCCCTGTCCGTGATGCGGCCCGAGCACGACGGCTACACGCTGCTTGCTTCGGAGACCGGCTTCTACACGACCCAACCGCATCTCTACGCTGAAGGGAAGCTGGCCTACGACGCGGCGAAGGAATTCGTTCCGGTCGCCGGCTACGGCACCATTCCGACAGCGCTGCTGGTGAATCCGTCAGTGCCTGCGAATTCAGTGAGCGACCTGATCGCGCTCGCCAAGAAGAAGCCGGGGGCGGTGACGTTCGGCACGGCCGGCGTCGGCACCGCGCTGCACATCGCGGGGCTGGAGCTGGAGAGTCTCACCGGCATCAACATGACGGCGGTGCACTATCGTGGCGCGGCTCCCGCTTTAAGTGATGTGATTGCCGGACACATCAACGCGGTGATTATGGGCCCCTCTGTGGCGCTGAGTTTGGTGAAGGTTGGAAAGCTCAAGATGCTCGCTTTTGGCAGCGAAAAGCGGATAGCGCAGTTCCCCGACGTCCCGACCATTGCCGAGACCGTTCCGGGATACGAGGCGAGCGTATCGTTCGGGCTGTTTGCCGCGGCGGGCACGCCTGCCGACATCATTGAGAAGATCAACGCCGACGTCCAAAAGATCGTCAGCGATCCCGAATTCCAGAAGAACTATCTTGAGCGCTTTGCGGTGCAGCCAGTACCTGGGTCGCTCGACGCCTTTGCCGAATATCTACGCAAGGACTCGGCCAAATGGGGCGAGGTTATCAAGGCGGCGAACGTGAAGATCGAATGAGTGCCGCTGTGCCCGCCCGGACGGTCGCACTGCTCCTGTCCGCGTGCACCATTCTCGTGCAGGGACCCGGCACCGCCGTGGTGGCGACAATCCTTCATCGGCGCCGTCCCCGCTCTCCGGCGAACCCTGGTTGCATGAAATCAAGCATGACGGCTTCCGGGTCATTCGGCGCCGCGCGTCGGGAGCAGGCTGCCGAGCATAGCCTTGCGTACCGCGAGCGGGTCCCGGCGAAGATCGTCGCCGTCGAGTTCGATCAGGAACGCTCACATGAACACATCCCCGTCATGGCGTCGATAGCGGATGCGGTCGAAAGACGCGATCCCGTCTTCGGCCCACGCTCTTGCTCAGCTTTGAGCAACGCGCGCCGAAATCAGGCCGCAGCTTCCGCTTGGTCGAATCCACACACAGGGGGAAACCGATTTGATAAGATATCCAAAGTGATTCGTTAGTGGCATTGAAGCGTATCTGACCCGAAGGTGTACGCCGAGCGATCATGATAGCCGCCGATTCGCGCCCGATGTCTTCGGCTCCCCTCGACGGAACGCCAGTTCGATTGTTTGTCTCTACCGGGTCCGCGATCGCTTCCTTTTGGGGCGAGGAACGCTCCCAGAAAGCGTTCGGCCCTGGTGACTATCGTCCGGGCTGGTATTTGCTTGACGACGATTCAGTCGAGCTTAATGACCCGACGGAATGGGAACCACTGATCCACGAGATTGATCGCGCCTGTTTCGAACATGAGACTGCAACGATGCCGGATGTGTTGGCATGAGCGGGCCGGCGCCGAAGCGATGGCGTATTTGCTCAGGATCGGCGCCGAGGCCGTGGAAACGCAGCAGCATCACCAGAGCCAAGAGACCTGGATCGGCTGGCTTGCGCCGTCAGATTCAGTGCTCAACTCGCGACTCCAAGACGCCCCCCGTCATGCATGCGGATGGGTTAGGAGCGGCTGCTGGTTTGCGGGCGGATCGGTGACCAGCGTCCCGCCGTGCCCATCGCTAGATGGCACGAAGGATGACGCCATGTAGTTCCCGAGGAGCGCGATGTTGGCGGTGTGCGTGCTGTCGGTTACCGACAATGTGCCGCCGGTGTTTAGCAGCGCGGTGATCGGGACATTTGCTTTAATTCCCTCAGCCGTTGTCTTAGAGTCTGTCCGGAGAGTTTAGGCCGGATTGCATAGTTTTCTTAGCATGAGGCGAATTGAAGCGAGGCGCAAGAATGCGAGCGCCTTGCGGTTGAGATTTTCCCAATCTTTGGCAAGTCGTCGGCAGCGATTGAGCCACGCGATGGTGCGTTCAACGATCCATCGTTTGGGTACGATCTTGAAACCGATTGCGGTGTCGGAACGCTTGACGATTTGAACGTCGAGATGCGGAAGAACTTTTGCCAGTGCGGTGGCGAATTTCGGTCCTTGATATCCGCCATCGGCGAAGAGCGTCTTCAAGAACGGAAACATCCCAAACAATGTTGCCATAACCAGAACGCCCCCGTCGCGATCCTGGATATCGGCCGGATGGACGACGGCGTGGAGCAGGAGGCCTAATGTGTCGACGAGAATATGGCGCTTCTTGCCCTTGATCTTTTTGCCCGCATCGTAGCCATGCGGGTCGATGCAGGCCCCCCTTTTTCTGCGCTTTTCACGCTTTGGCTATCGATAATGGCGGCGGTCGGACTGGCTTCTCGTTGCTCTTGTTCGCGACACTGCTCATAAAGAGCGTGGTGCATGCGTTTCAACGTGCCATCGTAGGTCCACAGATCGAAGTAGTCATGAACCGTACTTTTCGGCGGCAGGTCTTTCGGGATCGCGCGCCACTGGCATCCGGTGGAGAGCACGTACATGAGACCGTTTACCACCTCGCGCATAACCACAGTACGCTTGTCGCCGCCGCGCTTACCGGGTGGGATCAAAGGTTCGACTAACCGCCACTCGTTGTCAGTCAGATCGCTCGGATAGCGCAACTTGCTGCGGTCGTAACGGGCTCGGTTCTTGCTCGTCCACATCTGGTGACCCCTTCCAAATCACAGGCCACCACCCTTAAATCACATCCAATTCATATAATTCAAGTACTCTCCGGACAGACACTTAAATTCTGGGTGCATGCTTGCTCCAAATGGTGCGGCGGAGTCGAGGTATGAAAAAACCGGCGAAACTCCGCGCGCCTGTTCTTGCCGCGGGCGGCATCGTGGTACGCGAAGGCCCCGAGCCGTTGATTGCAGTTGTCCGGTTGCGAAAGGACAAGTCGTGGGTGCTGCCGAAAGGCAAGCTTAAGGCGCGTGAGGATGCGCTGGCCGGCGCCCGTCGTGAGGTGATGGAAGAGACCGGATGTGACGTTTCGGTTGAAAGATTTCTTGGCTCCATGTCGCACGTCGAGGGCAAAAAGTTGAAAGTGGTGCAGTTCTGGCGGATGTGGGCGGCCAGCGAGCCGGCCCGCAAGCTGATGGACGATGTGACGGCGGTGAAATGGTTGCCGTTGCAGCAGGCAGTCGACACTCTCACCCGCCCACACGAAAAGGCATTCCTCATAAGCGTGGGTCAGGCGGCTCTACAGGCTGCCGAACCATTAGCGCGCGAAGCCACCACCCAGCCTGCGACACTGTCGGTTCCTGACGACAGCGGCGTGTCGAAGCCCAACACGTTTTTCGAAGCGATTAGGGCTTGGTTCCGGCGCTGGCGTTACTCGTGACACAATGCCAATTTTGGACTCATGCACCGTTTCCACCCAAACGCAAGGGTCATCGACGATCTCCATCATTTCGTCGGCTAAATCTTCGGCCCGAAGCTTGAACGCAATCATGAAGATATCGACACTTGCCGCTGTCTGTGACGGCGAGAGAATTAGAAAGGTAGAGCCTCAGGGCGACGCGGAATAATGCCTCGCAGATGATAGGAAATTCGAGCGAACGACGAAGGAGGCTCCCGATAGGACCTTCGAAATACCGGCGTTCGAAGCGAAAGGAAGAAAGCAATGGCTAAAGCCTACAAACATCAAAGGCGGCAGAGGACGCAGCGACGTCTCAAAAACCAGAGCTTCATGGAACCATCAAAACGACCGCTCACGGGAAAGCGGAAGAAATCGTTCATTCGCTCTCTGCTCGCGAGCCCTTGATGATCTCATCAATGGACCAAAATATTCGGACATTCTGCTGTTAGGGAATTACCACCCAACCAACCTGTCCCGGGCTGTTATGTGCTGGATGCGGGATGAGGGCGACAATCTAGCAAGGCGTCGCATTATTCCGTGCCAATGCGTATATTCGAGTAAAATCTAAGGAGCGATAGGTCAGGCAAACTCAGGAGGCGTTTTTTAATGGTAGGTAGGGAAGACGAGGTACATTTCATGCTGCCGACAGGATGGTGGACCAGTGCCGGGCTCGTCCTTAGCTTGATCGGTGTCCTGCTACTATTCCGTTACGGCATGCCTTACCGGGTTCGCACTAGAGGACAGCCAATTAGGATTGCGATCAGTAACGATCCACGAGCGGCAACTCTTGATCGTCGATATGAAATGCTGGGGTGGCTGGGATTGTTTCTAGTCGTGCTCGGAACAATCTGTCAAATCATTGGGGCGGCACTCAGTGCTACCTAAGGCGGAAGGGACATCTAAGCGGTCTCATGTAGTGCATGGTCGAGCTGATTTCCTTGCAAGAGCGACGCAGGCAGGCAGCTGACGAGCGGCTGCTCGCCATGCTCACGCCCGAGCAGCGTGACGCGGTGCTGTGGGCACTGAGAAAGTATCCGACGCTCACCGTCGTGAAGGCGGTCGAGATGCTGGAGGCGGCTGGCGGAATATAAGTCGGGAGCCGGCCGCGGCCAACGGCGAGTTCTTCACGCCGCCCTCAATCGTGCAGACCATCGTCAATGTCATCGAGAACAACCGGACTGACGAACTGAGCGACGAGGAGTCGAAACAGGTGTCCGGCGGAGTTTTGGCTCCCCTAAACCCGGCCTTGGTACCGGCTCCCCCAAACCCGGCCTTGGTAAACGTTCTTCCCCTCTTTGCATAATCGCTGCGTTCTGAAAATGTTACAAATCCTCGCCGCCTTGGCAACCCGGACAAAATAACGGTTGCCTGAAGGCGACGGGGCAAGTTTTCGAATAGTCACTGATGAGAAAGAGACGCGCATTCGCGTAGCCAAACTGCCCCGAGGCAGCTACCGCCCCAGGCAAAGCGTAAAGATGCAGCCGGCGATTGTCACGATGCAGCACGGCCAGCAACGGCCAGCAAGCGGACGTAGCTGCCACGGCGCCCGTGCTGCATTGCACCGAAGTATCGCAGCCAATGTCTCTTGTGGGTCATAAGCCGCGGAGGCAGCCGAGGCCGTCCTTCCACGCACGGCCGTTACCGCCGGCTTAGAGGAGTGGGGTTCCAGCAGCGCGCGGGGGCAAATGGTCCGCTGTTCAGTGTGCTTTACATGAGGTCTGCTTTTGTCTCAGTGGGCCGACGTTATAGGCGCGCATCAGTCCTTCGCGTTTGTGCCATAAGCCGACGTGAGCAGGTGCAGCAAGATGCTCCCGAGAAGGCCCACCCAACTTACTCAATGACCTCGTCGGCGCGGGCGAGCAACATCGGCGGTACTTCGAGGCCGAGCGACTTGGCGGTCTTCAGATTGATAACGAGTTAGTACTTAGTTGGCGCTTGAACGGGAAGATCGGCTGGCTTCTCGCCCTTGAGGATGCGATCGACATAGCTTGCGGCGCGTCGGTACTGATCGGCGAAATCAGGCCCATAGGAGATCAGGCCGCCGGCAACAACGAAGCGGCGTGCGAAGTAGACCGCAGGCTGCTTAGCGCGGGCTGCCAGCCCAATGATTAGATTGCGGTGAACAGCGGCTGACGGGCTCCCCGTCACTATCAGACCGCCGTTCGCGGAGCGCGCGAACACCGCCGCAGCACGCTCGATCTCGCTGGCGTCGCGCATGTTGATCGGGCTCACCTCTATCCCGAGCGACGGCGCCACGGCCTGGATAACGCCGAACTGGGCGTTCCCGGCAGGATTGTTGGTATCTCGAAAGACTGCCGCTCGGGTCACGTTTGGCGCGATCTGCTTGAGCAGCTCCAGCCATTTCCCGCTCAGACTGTATTCGAACAGCAAGAAGCCGGTGGTGTTGCCGCCCGGTCGGGCGAGGCTCTCTACGAAGCCGCTGCCGACCGGATCGACGACATTCACAAACACGATCGGCACGGTACGGGTCGCCTGTTGC
Source organism: uncultured Alphaproteobacteria bacterium (assembly GCA_963732085.1). GTDB lineage: Bacteria > Pseudomonadota > Alphaproteobacteria > Rhizobiales > Xanthobacteraceae > Bradyrhizobium. Next base: position 162,835 of record CAVSYJ010000014.1, read on the forward strand.
AAGGCCGCCAGGGCCGGGCTGCTAGCAGTTAGAATAGCGTCAGGCGCGAGTGCGGCCAGTTCCGCAGCGTGTCTTCGAATTTCGTCATTGGTCGTGGCCCAGCGGCTGTCAATCTGCACGTTTTGGCCGATGGTCCAGCCCGATTGCTGCAGGCCCTCCAGAAATGCCCTGACGCGGGTTTGAAATTCCACATCGTCTGCGGCTCCGGGCTGGAGCATGGCGATCCGTCGCATCGGAACGCGCTGCGCGCGCGCCGCCCCCGGCCACGCCGCCGCGCCGCCGAGAAGCGTCATGAACTCGCGCCTTTTCACTCGATCACCTCGTCGGCGCGGGCGAGCAGCATTTCTGGGAACATTAGGTCGAGAGCCTTCGCCGTTTTGAGATTAATCAGGAATTCAAACCTGGTGGGCTGTTCGACCGGAAGATCGCCAGGCCTTTCGCCTTTGATGATCTTATCGACATAGACGGCAGCACGTCGAAAGATTGCACGCTGGTCGGCGCCATAGGACATGAGGGCGCCAGCTTCCAACGTCTCCCGCGAATAGACAACAAGCGGTAGGCGGCGTTGCAATGCTAATTGCGCGAGGCGCATACGCCCTTGGTAGAATAGCCCATCAGCAGGCAGGATGACGCCGTCTAGACGCTCCGCGAAAATTGTGTCGAATGCCAACTCGAAATCGCCCAATGATCGAACCTCTACAGGCCGAACGCTTACCGAGAGTGCGACAGCCGCAGTCTGGAATTCGTCAATGTAGCGCTGCATGCCTGGCACATCGTTGCCGTTAAGCACCAAAGCGACCCGCGACGCGCGCGGAAACGCTTCCTTAAAGAAGGCTAGTCGCTTGCCACTGAGCTCGACGGCAATGTGCGTTAATCCCGTAACGTTGCCGCCCGGCCGCGCCAGACTGTTGACCAACTTCGTTCCGACAGGATCGGGTACAACAACAAATACGATGGGTATCGTTGTCGTCGCGCGCTGCGCAGCAATTGCTGCCGGGCGGGTCACCGCAACCAAGACATCGGGCTTGAGTGCGGCTAGCTCCACAGCGAGAGAAACGAACCGCTCGGGTATCTCGTTCGGAAACCGATGTTCGAGCACAATGGTTTTACCATCAACGTAACCAAGCTCCTTGAAGCCCTCCAAGAGGGCACCTAGATAGATTGCTTCTTCCTCAGCACTTCCCGCGTGCCACAGCACTCCGACGCGAGGGAGCTTTCCAGCCGGTTGAGCCAGCACGCCAAGCGGCCAAGCGACCACCGCACCACCAACCACATTGATAAAATCGCGCCGTCGCATGTAACCCTCCGTCGAGCCTACGGATCACGCTACCACACCCCGTTATGGCAGTCTGGGCGTTGGAACGGATCGAAGGACACGAAAAACGATTGGCTATCGGTCTGCCTGGGTCAACGGGTGGCAGTTCGGCGACCATCAAACAGGAAAATTACGACCGGCGGAATGGCGGACAATGGCCAATTTGCGCTGCAACAATTCCGAGCCGCGCATGACAGCAATGGGTCAAAATCGGCGATCACCGCGCCGCAACAGGGTGTCTGCTTTGACCTCCAACAGCGGACGTTGAGCATCGTTTTCAGCGTAGCTCCTTAGTGCCACAAGCCGACATATGCAGTGCAGCAAAGCCGCACGGGTTATTCGATAACCTCGTCGGCGAGCGCGAGCAGTTTATCAGGCACAGTTAGCCCGAGCGCTTTGGCCGTCTTGAGGTTGATCACCAGCTCGAACTTCGTCGGCTGCATGACCGGGAGATCGGCCGGCTTTTCGCCTTTGAGGATGCGTCCGGCATAGATGCCGGCTTGACGGTATACATCGGTAAAGCTGGGCGCGTAGCTCATCAGACCGCCCGCGGCGACATAATCGCGCAAGTCATAGATCGCGGGAATTCTATGTCGGGCCGCTAGCGCGACAATCAGGTCCCGACGGGAGTACAGGAACCCGCCACTACCGCCGAGCAGCGCGCCGGCCCCACGTTGGACGAGCGTGGTAAAGGCGGTCTCGATTTCGCGGTCGCTGCTGACGTAGAGGACATCGATTTGCTGCCCCATGGCCGAAGCCGCAGCCCGGACCTCTGAGACAAACCGCTCGGTAATGGGGAATTTGGGATCGACGAGCACGGCAATGCGCGCGGCTCCCGGCCGCAACTCCCGCAAGAGCCCAAGCCGCTTCGCCCCAAGTTCCACCGAGATGAAGCTGACACCGGTGACGTTGCCACCCGGCCGGTTGAGGCTGGCGACGAGGCCTTCCCTGACCGGGTTGCCCCCGGTCGCAAAGACGATCGGCACCGTCTTGGTTGCGGCCTTGGCCGCGAGCGCCGAAGGGGTATTGCCGACGATCACGGCCACCGGCCGGCGTAGCAAATCGGCGACGAGCGCCGGCAGTCGATCAAGTTGATTGTCGGCCCAGCGGTATTCGATCGCGCAGTCCTGACCCTCGACAAAGCCGGCTTCCCTGAGGCCCTGGCGAAACACCCCGCCACGAGGTGCCCCGAGTCGGCGGACGATGTGCTGCGCAGAAACCCGACCACCGGCATCGAGGGCTGCTGCGCGCGCGCCGCGAGCGGCCAGGTTGCCGCCGCACCGCCGACCAGCGTGATGAACTCGCGTCGTCTCATGTGCTTCCCTCAAGCCGGGGATCACACCCTACCATATCCTTGGAAACGCCGTGTTGTGCATCACAGCATTTTGGCCCACCCGACTTCCGCTCCGGGTCAAAACCCGAATTTACCGCGCCGCAGCATTGCTGTCCGCTTTCGCCCCAATAAGCAGACCCCAACAGCACGGGTTCAATGCGACGCTATGTGCCACAAGCAAACTCATGCGGTGCAGAAAAAGTCCCTCACTCGATCACCTCGTCGGCAGTGGCGAGCAGCGTCGGCGGCACGGTAAGGCCGAGCATCCTAGCGGTCTGCGCATTAAGGCTCAGCTCGAACCGGGTGGGCGCTTGAACGGGCAGATCGCCGGGTTTCTCTCCTCTAAGAATGCGGTCTGCGTAGGACGCGGAGCGACGGAATAGGTCCACCACATCGACCGAGTAGGACATCAGGCCTCTGTCAGCGACGAAGGAACGGAACGAGTAGACTGCGGGTAACCTATGCCGCGCCGCCAAGGTAACGACAAGCTTTCGATGGACAACTGTTGTGTCGTCGGGCGGAAGCAGCAGCCCGCTAGTCTGATCCGCGAATCCTTCAATGACCCTCACGATGTCGGCACCATTTTGAACTCGTTCAATGACCGGCTGCACGGCAAGCAACTCCGCCGCCGTCGCGAACGACTTCACGTGAAAGTCGGCGGCCGGATTATCAGGGTTTACAAGACAGGCGACCCGTTGGACTTTCGGCGCGATTTCCTTGAGGGCCTCCAGCAGCTTGCCTATCACGGAAAATTCGAAAAGTTGGAAGCCGGTGACGTTGCCGCCCGGTCTCGCCATGTTCGTAACAATCCCCCGACCCACTGGGTCCGAGATGGAAACGAACACGATCGGGATGCTCTTGGTGGTCTGCTGAAGGATCGGCACAGCCCGGGCACCCTGCACGACGATTACGCTCGGGTTCAGCTGCAACAACTCGATCGCGGATACGCGGATCGCTTCTGTATCGGCGACACCCCAGCGTAGCCAAAATTCTAAGGTGAAAGCGGGGTGTCAGATGGAGGCCCAGCCATGTCGGTAATTCGAAGCAGACACGCGGTTTCGAGGCGTTCGGGATTGCTCGGTGTGTTGTTCTCGGGGCTTCTCGCGCTGTCTCTGTTTCATCCCGCCGTGGCCAATGCGCAGGAGTTAAAGCAGATCAAGCTTACGGAAAAGCATATGCAGGGCTTCATCGCTGTGTCCGACGATCTAGGGCAGCTCTATGATGGCGCGAATCCAGACAAACCAGATCCGAAACTCGAGCCGGAGGCTGAGGCTCTAGTCAAGAAAAATGGCTTTGCAAGCCTCGCCGAATACGACAATGTCTCAATGAATATCGCCATGATCACTTCCGGCATCGACCCGCAGACAAAGACGTTCACCGAGCCACCGGATCAGATCAAGAGGGAGATCGCCTCTATTAAGGCCAACAAATCTATCCCGGAGCCGCAGAAGAAAGTTGACCTGGTGCAACTTGAGGCTGCGCTCAAGGAGGCAAAGCCCATTCAGTTCAAGGAAAACATCGCACTGATAGTAAAATACTTTGATAAGCTTCCGCTCAAGCAGGAGGAGGGACCCGCGGATTAGCGTTCCGCGAGGCGCATAGGTTATTGGAGCGCAATACTTGCCGCCACGCTGGCGAACGCGCAGGAAACAGAGCAATGGCGATGACGATCGCACCATTGCCCAAATCGCATTGACCGAGCCCTCCAATGCTGTTGATAGTTCCGCCAACGAAGATCCAGGCGATCAAGCATTGGATGCCACGCGGGCCCTAATTCGTCTCTTAAATGACATCGAAGGTGATCTTCGGGCGTAAATCCGGTGATTTTCTCGAATTTTCAAAAGCCCACTTTCGTTAGCTAATATTGACAATTCTGAATAATCCGCACACCGCCTAGCTCAAATCGAGGAGTGCGTGGCGCGCTACCTGAGCTAGCTCGGTTCCATACCGCCTCGGTCGAGGGATATCAGGAGCGCTCTGCGCGGTTCCACGCCGCGGCTACTACGAGTAGCATGAGCACCCCTAGTCCAACCAATGCAGGTGCATCACTGAGGTATTCCCGCAATAGGCCCGCGGGCCTTACGCGGCTTGCGATCTGCGGGAGGCTTCCTCCAGGCCCTGAGAGGTGAACTTCCCCATCTCGGACGCTCCTCGCGCAATGGTTTCCCCGAGCATTTTGCTGTTTTCTGCGACCACCTGCGCCTGCCTGCTCACGAATTCGGTCTGCAGCTGCAAGAGGTCCTGCGGCTGTCTCACTTTTAAAGCCCGATGCGCAAAATCCATAGAGTTCGAGAGCGTATCCGTTGCCATGGACATGGATCGTTCCCTGACCTCCGCCGCTTGCTGATCGAAACTGTCGGCTGTTTTACGGGCGGTGGAAAGAAATCCGTCAAAAATTGCCCTTGTCTGGTTGAGGCTCTCCTCCATGAGCTGACGCATCCAGTCCATTCCGTAATTCGCCGCCTGCTTAGCTCGCTCCACGTTTTGCTCTGGCATAGTCGATCTGAGCATAGCTTCTCCTCCTGGAACCTTCCTGGAACTTTGGTCCGTCTACTGGGTGGATTGATACCGTACGGCATGAACTGCCGCATGGCTCTCTTAGCTAACGGCCTCTCTGCTCTTGTGTTCCGTTGGAACCGAGAAAACAGCGTGAACTCGTGTTCACCAGGGAGGGTATCGGTCCTGGAGCATCGTTCATCATACAGTCTGCGGAACCGGAGTGACGGAGTACCGAACAACTGCCGACTCTTATGAAAAACCGCCTTTGAGCGAACGATGTGAGCGATCTGGAATCTGTGCCTTGGACACGTCCGGGCCTCTTTAAAGCCGCGTCGCTTCCACCGCACCGTTGCAAGCATGATGCCCCAGATGCCCCAAAAGATCGCGAGCGGCACCAACATGAAGGACCACAAAGTAACGGTCTCGGCATTGCCAGCAATCAAAGTCTGAGCCAATACCGTCGGCGTCATAAATTTTGCGGATCTCCAACATGTATCATGCTGTTGCTCGGCAGTCAGTTCGAAGGCAAGATTAAATTCCACCTTCCGGCACCAATTGTAAAACTCACTCGCCCGCCGGTTCGAGTCCGTCATCAGATAGATCGGCAGGCCGATCAGCCAGAGGAGAGAGCCCAGCACACCGATCTTCTGCCATCGGCTCATGACTGCCTCCCCCGAACAGCGCATTCAGTGGCATTGTGGACGGATTGCTGCGAGCGGTAAAGCACTGCCCCATCCCCGCCGTTGTGCTCAAGGGCCCTTCGCAGTATGGGACTGAAGGAGTTCGAACGCGGTCCGACCGAGCTCGCATGTTCGTAGAGTATGCGAAGCCGCGCTGAGCCGCCATTCACGGCGCCTCCATCAACCGCCCGTGGCGGCTCTTTTCCTGCAATTTCTGCTTTGTCTTTTGTCCGACGAAGTAAATGAGCCCTCCGTCGCGACTAAGCTGAACAACAGGAGCGCGATATTAGAAGCTCCAAATCAGTCCTCAATTACAATGGTCCGTCCTACCGTTTCGAGATAAACATACATGTAGTAAAAGGCATAATGCCAAAAAGGGTGCCTACGGTATAAGGCACAAGGCCGATGTCCGTCGCGCCGAAGAAGTAGCTCTGGAAGTCAAAGGCACCAATGCATTTAGCCGTAGCAGGATGGCGACTTGCCAGCTCTGCGATCCGATGGCCGCATCGATTGCGCGCAGCAGCGGGCGATTTGCGAGCAGAAGTCTTACCTTCGGCCGCAGCGCATGGCGTGACAGCAAGAATGCGACCAGTGATGCGACAAGGGACGAAACGACCACCAAAGGAGCGCCCCAGGCGTCGAACACGACACCAGCAGCAACCCACATAAGCTCGGAGGGAGCGAGTAGGAGGACCGCGATCACTACATCGACAATTGCAAAGGCGAAAACCCCTGCTACTCCCTGTGCTTTTATCCATTCATTGAAGGATAGGAGGCAACCGTGG
>CAVSYJ010000015.1:0-232408 GCA_963732085.1 uncultured Alphaproteobacteria bacterium
CCTCTATCTGCGTAAATCCCAGATTGTTGGTCTTGTAGAAGGAGCCCCGGTAGGAATAGGGCCCGATATAGCCAAAGTATGGGTGCAGGCGCCGCTTCATGCTGGGGTCAACGGCCGCGGGGGCCGGCTTGGGCTCGTTGAAATAGATGAGAGATCCCGTACTCCGGTAAAACAGCGCTGCGCCCAGTATTTCCGCGGCCAGAAGGCAGAGCGCTCGCGCTGACAATCCAGGGTGCGATTTTTTTCAGCAAGCTCACGCCACGGGCCTCTCTGCATCAGGCCACTGCGGCCGCGCTGTCATGGCGCAGCGCTGAATTGCCGAGATTTGCATGCGCGATCAGAACAAGGTGTAGATCATGGGGGCGATGACGCTGCCCTGGGTCAGCACGACAAGTCCTCCGAAAAGGATCATCATGAACATCATCGGCACAAGCCAATATTTTTTTCGTGTCGACATGAACCGCCAAAGTTCGGAAAGAAACGACATTCATTCCTCCGCTAAACTGATTATCGATGCTCTCGTCGGAGCGGGCCCCGGTTATCTGATGGCCAGCCAGCAAGTTGTGGCCCTGGGTCGCGTCGACTTGCGGCAATCCTCGATCCGTCTTGATTTGCAACAGATATCAGTCTGAAATTGCGACATCAACCCGAGCACCGGAGATAGTTTACCGGCGGTCTGCTGGCGAATTGGACTACGGGACAAAACCGGCTATTATTTCGGCATCATCGTATCGGACATTCGCGAAACGGACCGGTTGGCGATGGAGGATGGCTTCGAAGTTCGACTTCAGCGCAGCGGCCGTACAATCTCCGTTCCGCCAGAAAAAACCATTTGAAGGACGCTGCTCGATGCAGGCGTCAATGTTGATTTTTCCTGCGCGATGGGCGGCTGTGGAACTTGCGAGACCCGAATTGTGGAAGGAATACCGGACCATCGCGACAACTACCTCAGTGAAGAGGAAAAGGCAGAGAATGACGTCATCATGATCTGCTGTTCGAGGTCGAAAACGCCGGTTTTGGTTCTCGACCTTTGAAGCGGGTAAACGACGGATTTCAGAGCGCCACGCGAAATCTGGAATACTTATAAATCGGTCCTTTCGCTTGAACCCATGCAGGTTCTTCGATAATCATCGAATTTCACCGGGCTGGGGTCCTTCCGTGATCGTCTGTTCCTGCAACATCCTGACTGACCAGGATATCCGCGAACTTGCGGTTGATCCCGAATATATTCCGCCTCGTGTAGCCAAGGTTTATGAGCGTCTCGGCTGCAAGGCCGAATGCGGACGATGCGCGCGCACCATAGCGACGATCATTCGGGAGTCGGTCACAGGGTTGCGAGACGGCTCGGAAGCTGAGCTGGCGGAATACCTTTCAACGGCCGAGACTTGAACCGTTGCTCCCCCTGAAAGGGGAGGAGGTATAGGGATATCTCGAAAACTGGCCAATTTTGACCTGCGCGTCATACACAGTATGCGGCGCACCATGAGACCTGTTGCGCCAAAACACACAAAACCCTTGGCGGAGGCGGGCTGGTAGCCGTGTGCTTCGGATGGCACACTATCCGTCGCAATGCCTGACCCTCCCGCCATCACCGAAACCGGCGGCCCGCAGACCATCGCGCCTGCACCGACCTCGATCGCGCTGTTCATCGGCTGGGCGCCGTCCGGTCCGACCGATCATGCGGTCCGCATCGCAAGCTTTCCCGATTATGAAACCAGCTTTGGCAGCCTGAACGATCCGCGATCGCTGCTCGGTTACGCGCTCGGTCATTTCTTCGACAATGGCGGCACGGACGCGTTCGCCTTGCGCATCGTCGGCGCAGACGGAGGTTTCATCGCGCCGGCCGACAAGGCGTTCGCCCAGGCGCTGAACGTGGCGTTCGTCGAAGGCGGTCCCGTCACGGCAATCGATACATTCAATCTCATATGTGTACCCGGCCTCACCGATGCTGCGGCGACCGCGATGCTGCAGGCGTACGCCGCGGCACGCCGCGCTTTCCTGATCGCCGATTGTGAGGAGACTGCGACAGTCGCAAACGTTCCAGCTTCGCTCGCGGGCAAAGACTGGTGCGAACGCCGCCAACTCGGCGCTGTATTTCCCATGGGTAATCGCGCCGGACCCGCTGCAGAACGGATCGTCGCGCGCGTTTCCGCCTTGCGGCTTCGTCGCGGGCATCTATGCCCGCACCGACGCGAGCCGCGGCGTCTGGAAGGCGCCCGCAAATGCACCTCTTATCGGCGCGTCGGGTCTGACGGTGATCGTCGGCAATGCCGAGCCAGGAGCAGTTGAACCTGCTGGGGGTCAATTGCCTGCGCAGTTTTGCGGTCGAAGGTCTGGTGGTGTGGGGCGCGCGCACGCTCGCGGGCACTGAGGCTCAAGCGTCGGAGTGGAAGTATGTCAGCGTCCGCCGCTTGACGATCTTCGTCGAGCAGTCGATTGATGCCGGCACCAAATGGGTCGTGTTCGAACCTAATGGCGAGCCACTATGGGCAAAATTGCGCGCGAGCATCGGTAACTTTCTGGGCGGTTTGTGGACGAGTGGCGCATTTGTCGGCAACACGCCGACGCAATCTTTTTTCGTTAGATGCGACCGCACCACGATGACCCAGGCCGATATCGATAACGGCGTCGTCAACATCGTGATCGGCGTTGCGCCGGTGCAACCGGCTGAGTTCGTGATCTTCACAATTTCGCAGTTCGCGGCTTCGAACTGAGCGTTTACGGCAATCCCCTTGCCTGGACCTGGCTGAGCAGCTGCTGCGTCCGCTCGGCGAGGCTCCCGCCGGTGCCGTCGAGCCCGAAGATCGAGGCCGGGCTGTCGTGCTCCTTCAGCACCGCGATGCGCGGGCAGTGACCGGCCTTGCACAGGCCGTCCTTCAGCTTCTCGGCCTGCGTCACCAGATTCGGCGGATCGTCGGTCGACCATGCCAGCACGATCGGATCCTCGATTTTCAAAATGCCGGGGAAAGCGGAGCGTTCGTCATATTTGCTTGCATCCGCGCCGAAATAGGATTTGGCGCCGTCGCCGATCTCGGCGTCGGCGCGGTAGATGCCCGACACCAGCACGGTGCCGGCGATGTAGTTGTCGGTCTCCTGGAATTCCGGATGCGCCAGATAACTCGCGAGATGGAACGCGCCGACCGACCAGCCGACGGCGATGATCGCCTGGGCGTCGCCTTTGAACAGGTCGGCGTTCTGATGCACCCACGAGATTGCGGCCGCGACATCCCTGGCGCCCGCCGGCCACGCATTGGCGGGCGCCCGCCGGTACTTCACGTGCACGCCGACCATGCCGTGACGCGCGGCAAGGCACATCGCCTCATCTTCCACCGGGTTCGGAGCCGGCGGCGTGTCGTCGCTGGCAAAATGCTGGCCCGCGACGAACAGCAGCACGGGGCGCGATTCCCCGCTCTCGTTGGCGGTGGTTGCGACATCGAGCACGTTCTGGTTGCTGTCGCCGTATTTCACATCGCGCGTGAACGAGACGTCCTTGCAGGTCTCCTCCAGCGAGGCCGGCTGGTTCGGCTGGTCGTCGAGCCCGACCCTGATGACGTTCGATGACGCCGGCGACGAGCCGGGCCGTATGACTTGCGCGGAAGCCGCGGTGAGCGCCAGAGCAAAGGTGAATGCGAGGTATTTTATCATTTTTGAACCGCACCCCGGAGGCGATCGAGCTTCGATCCACCTTCCGGCAATTTCACGGCATTTCGCCGGTCGATCTGTCAGCTATGTCGGACGAGCCATGGCGCAAGAGGAAGATGATGTCTTTCCGGATCGCCCGATTTTATCGTCCTGCCAACTGCTTGCCGGCGATGGTTCCGAAACGCCGGGCGGCAGATGTGCCGCGACGGGCCTTGTGCCGCCACTCGCCTTGAGGGCAGTCTTGAGCCGCGGCCCTACGCCGCCAACGACAAATTTCCGGGGGAACGCATGGCTACCGAGGCGTTGCAGTTCGGCATCTTCGATCAGAACGACCACGGGCGTTATCCGCTCACCGAGCAATACGACAAGCGGCTTGCGCTGATCGAGGCCTATGACCGTGCCGGCTTCCGCACCTATCACATGAGCGAGCATCACGCGACGCCGCTCAATCTGACGCCGTCGCCGAGCGTGTTCCTCGCCGCGGTCGCGCAGCGCACCAGACGCATCCGCTTCGGCGCGCTCGTCTATGTGCTGCCGGCGCATCATCCGCTGCGGCTCGCCGAAGAAATCTGCATGCTCGATCATTTGAGCCATGGCCGATTAGAGGTCGGTATCGGCCGCGGCGCCTCGCCGCATGAGCTGAACTATTTCGGCGTCGACGCCGATCTGGCACCGGCGATCTATGTCGAGGCCTATCAGGTCATCATGCAGGCGCTGACGCGCGATGAGGTTAATTTCGCCGGCAAGCATTATCAGTTCGCAAAAGTCCCGATCGACATGAAGCCCGCGCAACTACCGCATCCGCCGCTATGGTACGCGGTGCCCGTGCCGGAAGGCGCGGCGTGGCCGGCGCAGAATGCGATCAACATCGTCTGCGGCGGCCCTCTGCCGCGCCTACGCGAGATCACCGATCGCTTCCGCGCCGAATGCGCCTTGGCGGGACATCCGCCGGAGCGGCTGCCGTTGATGGGCATCAACCGTTTCGTGATCGCGGCCGACAGCGATCGCGAGGCGATGGCGCTCGGTCGCCGCGCCTGGCCGTCGTTCCACACGAGCTTCATGAAGCTGTGGAAGCTGCACGGCACCCAGCCGCGCTTTGCCCGCCTGCCGGAGGATTTCGACACGCTGGTTGCGAACGGTGGCGCGATCGCAGGCTCGCCCGGCACGATTGCGGACAGGATCCACGCCATGACCGGCGAGGCCGGCGCCAGCTACTTCATCAGCCAGTTCTCCTTCGGCGATCTTACGCAAGAGGAGGTGCTGCATTCCGTCGATATCTTCGCGCGCGAGATGATGCCCCACGAGCGGCTGGCGCAGGCGGTGTCTGGATGATTCATTTGCGCCGTGCTCTTTGCCTCTCCCCGCAAGAGCGGGGAGAGGGAGGCGATGGAGCTTGCTCGCTTCGCTACGTCCCGCGCGCTCCCGCGTTGTAGCGCGCGATCGAATCAAACCCATCCATCAGCCGCTGGTGCCGCTGCTCGATCCAGGCGCGCGGCTCTTCATGTGTGAAGATGAAGAACTCGCTTGCCGCGACGGCGTCGAGCACACGTCGGCCGACTTCGTCGGGCGGCAGGCCCGTTGCGAACAGTGCCCTGGCCGCTTCGGTTTCCGGCTGTGCAAGCGGGCCGCCGAGCCGTTCCGGCCGGCGTTGCGCGGATGCATAGATCGTGGTTGCGACCATCGCCGGGCACAACACGGAGACGCCGAGGTTCGAACCTTCGAGATTGAACGCCAGCGCTTCGGAGGCTGCGACAACCGCATATTTTGTCATGGCGTAGGAGCCGTTGCGGAGCTTCGGATTGACTTGTAGCCCGGCGATCGATGCGGTGTTGACGATATGGCCGGCCTCGCCGTGCTCCTTCATGCGCGGTACCAGCGCGCGGATGCCGTTGATGACGCCGAAAACATTGACGCCGAAAATCCAGTCCCACTCCTGCGGCGTCACCTCCCATAGCGGCTTCGGTCCCATGACAATGCCGGCATTGTTGAACAGGAAATGGATGTTGCCGAACTCGGCCTCCGCCTCGTCGGCGGCGCGTTCGTAGGCGGCGGCATCGGACACGTCGACCTCGATCGCGCGCGTGCGCACGTTGAATTTGGCAAGCTCTTCGCGTGCGGCTTCGAGCCGTGCCTTCTCGATATCGGCAAGCACGAGATTGACGCCATTGCGCGCCAGCGCGCGGCAGATGCCGAGCCCGATCCCGTTGGCGGCGCCGGTGACGAACGCTGTCTTGCCGGAGAATTCCATTGCTTGCTCCTATTGCTGCGGCACTTCTTCGAGCGCCGCAAAGCCCTGCATCATCAGCTCGTGACAATATTCGACCGCGGCGCGCGTGTCCGGGTGCGTGAACACGAACAGCCGGCGCGTTTCGATCGCTGACAGCACGAGCTGCGCGACTTCAGCCGGATCGAGTCCCGGTCTCCAGCGCCCTGGCATAGCGCGCATTACGTTCGGCATTGGCGCTGTCGGTCGCGATCCTGATCGGACCGCCATAGCGTGCGGGGCGGTTGCGGCCGTTGTCGAGCATGCGGGTCTTGACCCAGCTCGGGCAGAGCACGCTGACCCCGATCGGCGTGTCCTTTAGTTCCGCCGCCAGCACCTCGGAGATGCCGACCACCGCGAACTTTGTCGCGCTGTAGGGACCGGCAAGCGCCGAACCGACGACGCCGTTGACGGAAGCGGTGTTGACGATGTGGCTGTCCTCGCCATGCGCCTTCATCTGCGGCAGGAACAGCTGCAGGCCGTGGACGAGGCCCTTCAGATTGACGCCGATCACCCAGTCCCAATCCGAGGATGCGATGGTCTCGATGCTGCCCGCGCGCGAGACGCCGGCATTGTTGCAGAGGATGTGCACCTTGCCGAACTCGGCGAGAGTCCGCTCTGCAGCCCTGGCATATTGTGTGCGGTCGGAGACATCGCATGGAGCACCGATCGCGGTGATGCCCTCAGACTGCAAAGTCTCGACGGCCTTGGCGCAGGTGTCCGCCTCGACATCGGCGATCGCGACCTTCATGCCGCGCTGGCCGAGCGCGCGTGCCATCGCAAGGCCGATACCACCAGCGCCTCCCGTCACGAATGCCGTCTTGCCGGCGAAATCCTTCATCGGTTCACCGGCAACATTACGTCACGCGGTCCGCGGCTGCGGCGTGGCCGCAACCGTCTCGCGATTGCGCGCGGCTTTCATGCTCAGCATGAAGGTGCAGGTCGCCGCGATCAGGGCCGGCACGCAGGCGCACAGGAAGATCTGCTTCGGCGGCAGACCGAGGCCGAGCAGCGTGCCGCCGATCGCAGGACCCGCGATGCCGCCGAACCGGCCGATGCCGAGCGCCCAGCCGATTCCGGTCGAGCGGATGCGCGCCGGATAGAGCGCGGCCACCATGGCATTGGCGCCGAGCTGGCTGCCGATCATCGCCGCGCCCGCGCCGAAGATCGGGATGCCGATGAACGGCGCCGGCAGATTGTAGAGGCCGATCGCGAGAATGAAGATCACGCCGGAGGCGAAGCTGCAGGCCAGCACCTTCGGTGCGCCGAAGCGGTCGATCGCGGGGCCGAGCACCAGGCAGGACAGGATGCCGCCAAGCTGGAACATGCTGGCGTAGAACACGGCGACCGCGGGCGTCAGGCCGGAGAGGTTGAGCACGGTCGGCATCCAGTAGCTGAACAGATACATGTTCAACAGGTTCGCGAAGAACACGACCCAGACCAGAGTTGTCGTCAGCGCGAGCCCGCCGGTGAAGAGCTGCTGCACCGGATTGCCCTTGGCGACGTCAACGAGTTTCGTCGCGGCGGCCTGCGCGCTGACACCGACTTGGCGCAGGATCGCCAGCGTCGCCGGTGTGTCGGGCCGATGCGCGATCAGGAAGCGCGGCGATTCCGGCAACCATATGGGCAAGATCAGGAGCAGCAGCAGCGGCGGGATGCCGCCGGCGAGGAAGATGCTCTGCCAGCCGAAAATCGGCAGGATTTGCGCGACCAACTGGCCGCCGAGGAAGCCGCCGATGGTGTTGCCGCAGAACATCAGCATCAGCAGCGTGCCGCGCCGGCTGACCGGGCTGTAGTCGGCGGTCAGGGCGACGGTCGCGGGCATCGCGCCGCCGATGCCGATGCCGGTCAGGAAGCGCATCGCCGTGATCGAGTCCACCGACCAGGTGAAGGCCGAGGCCACCGAGAACAGGCCGATGAAGGCGGTCGAGATGATCAGCAGCGGCTTGCGCCCGAAACGGTCGCCGAGCGGCCCCGAAGCGAGCGCGCCGATCAGGATGCCGACGCTCGACATCACGAAGGCGATGGTGAAGTCTTTCGGCAGCACGCCCCAAAGCTTGATCAGCGACGGCGCCGCCATACCGATGGTGCCGAGATCGAAGCCGTCGAACGCCTGCACGAAGGCGCAGAGCAGCACGACACGCAATTGCAACGCACCGAAGGGCTGGTGCTCCAGCGCTTCCTCGACCGGCGACTTCAATTCCGCGCTCATCAATGCCTCCCCTCGGGTCAAGAGAAGGTGCCTTGGGCCGGCACTCTTGTGGTGATGTTACTTGAAACGGCTATCAGGCCGCAACGCCCTCGCCGAGCGGCACGCGGCGCACCTCATGCGCCTGCAGGGCCGGGAGCACCTCGCGCGCGAAACGCCTGATCTGGTTCATGAACATCTCCTGCGGCAGCGCACCGCGATTGAGGCTGATCTGCACCTGGTTGGCGCCGGCGGCTTCCGCGGACGCAATGATGCGCTCGGTCACTTCCTTCGGCGTGCCGAACGCCATGTGCTCGGCCTGCCGCTCGAAATCGGCCATCGTCATGTTGCGATAGTCCTCGCGCAGGCCCTGGGCGGCGCGCATGTTCTCCGGCCGCACGTAATCGTTGGAGGATTGCGAGACATAGCCGGCGTCGCGCTGCTTGGCGGTCTCGGTGAAGTTGCCGTGGCTGAACAGCGTGCGGTTGAAATAGAGGTGATAGGGGGCGAATTCGCGCACCGCCTCGGCCTTGCTATCGGCGACATAGACGGGAAGGGCGATCGAGAGATGATGCGGCGTGATCTTGTGGCCGTTCTTTTCGAGGCATTTGGCGAAATAGCGGATGATGTCTTCCTGCAAGCCGCCGCGCGCCAGCCCCGGCGTGATCACCGTGTTCTTCTTCGCGGCGAACTCGATCGATTCCTTGCTGCCCACGATGGGAATCCAGATCTCGGGTGCGGGCTTCTGCACCGGGCGCGGCCACAGCGCCACGTCCTTATAGGACCAGAATTTCCCCTCATAGGAGAAGATGTCTTCGGTCCAGGCGCGGGTGACGATCTCGAAGGCTTCCTCGAAGCGCTCGCGCGACTCCTTCAGCGATACGTTGTGCACCTGATATTCGCGCGGAATGCCGCGCGCGAAGCCGGAAATCAGCCGACCGTTGGAGAGGCAGTCGAGCATCGCAAGCTCTTCGGCGAGCCGCAGCGGCTCGTGCAACGGCAGCAGATTGCCGTAGATCAGGAGCTTCAGATTCTTTGTGCGCTGCGCCGCCGCCGAGGCCATCAGGTTCGGCGAGTTCATCAGGCCGTAGGGCGAGCAGTGATGCTCGTTGAAGCCGACGCCGTCGTAGCCGAGCTTGTCCATCTCCTCCCAGGCATCGAGATGCTCGGCATAGGTGCGCACCGCAACGTCGGCCTTGAAGTAGCGGCTGGAGAGCGGGTAGGGGAGCTCGCTGCCGACCTTGAGATGGTCGAGCTGTTCGCCATAGGCGAGCAGGTCGAAGACGAAGATTTTCATGGCGCGCTTCCCCGTGACTGTCGTTGGGGGCGGAAGTTACGAGCAAGCGGCGGGACCGCCAAGCCGCGCAAGAAAATTTCACATATGTGGAAATGGGGGAGTTAGCAGAAAGTCGGGTAAGGCGCCGCAATCGTTGGGCGGACTTTGCGGCGAAGCGATTGACGAAAGAGCAAAAAGCCGGGCGAGAGCCCGACTTTTGGCTGATCCGTGGCTGCGTGGCCACTTCTAGTGATGGTGGTGACCGCAGTAAGTCACGCCTCCACCGATCGCCGCACACGCTCCCTTCAACGCGGGCCAGTCGGGAGACAACCTTGCCCCAGGCGTCGGCGCGCCTCCATTGAGAACGTCCAGATTGGGATAGTAGAACGCGAACAGGCCCGGCTCCTGGATGGCGGCCCTCATGGTCCCGTTCGGAATTGAAGTCGTTCTTCGGATTGTACCCGGAGTCCTGCAGATTTTTGCTGTACTGGGCCCCCGAAGCTTGCGCGAATGCCGGCGCCGCGACGGCAGCCGACAGCAGCACGGCCGCTGCAAGGGTTTTTAGTGATAACATTGTCGTTTCTCCTTTATCGATCGGTTGCAAACCCGCGTGGGAGACAAGACGAGGCGATCACGCTTCGTGGGAAAAGCGTGCTGTCCGAACGCGAGCTATCGGCTTTGAGCATCCGATGCGGATGCCTTCACCGTCGATGTAGGGAGGGATCGCCCCGGTTCCATTGAAATTCCGGTTTAGGAAATTCAACTCGGCTTGAAACGCGCGTGAAAGATTGAATTGTCAGGACCGGTTGACCAGCCTCACCCTATCCGCCGCAATCGCTCGGGGCCGGCTTCCCGGCAAAGCGGTCGGCCATCCACGCCAACGCGGATTTGGCGCTGTCGGCGCCGGCAAAACCGTGGCTGACGCCGGGCATAATCAGCATCCGAACGCGAGTCCCGGCCGCACACAACCGCCTGTAGTAGTCGAGCGTTACCTGCGGTCGCACCAGGCCGTCAGCCGAGCCTTGCGCGAGGAACACCGGCAAATTGCGCGGCAACAGGCCGGGCGTGTTCTTGACCAGCAGCGCATGCCAGGGCTCGACCTCGGCCGGATTCTTCGTGGTCAGGAATTCCTTTGTGAGTGGCGCGGCGGTGCGGCCGCGCAGGAATATATCGAATGGCGACTCGATACATTCCTCAGCGAGGCGATCGATCGTCGGAAGCGCCGAGGATGCGACGATGCTGTCGACCGGCGCGCCATAGACGCGCGACCATGACCACACGGTCATGGCGGTGAGGTTGCGGCCGCCGGTGCTATTGAGGTCGTCGGTCATCAGCGTTGCGAGATCGGTCGCCGGCGCCGCCGCGGCGACGCCGAGCAACTTCAGTTCGGGCGCGTAGCTCTCCGAGATCATGCCTGTGAACAGAGCGGCCTGTCCGCCCTGCGAATGGCCCCACACGGTGTAGCGATTACCATCGATGCCCGGGAAAGTGCGCGCGGCGCGCACGGCATCGATCACGGCGCGCGCTTCGCTGACGCCGACGAGATAGGGATGCGGGCCCGGCGTGCCCAAGCCCGGGTAATCGGTCGCGGCAATGGCGTAGCCTTGCTCCATCATCGGCCGGCTGCCGGCGATCTGCTGAAACAGGAAGATCGCGAGTGACGGCGCGCAACGTGGCACGATGCCGGAGGTCGGATGCGCCCAGGCGATCACAGGCCAGCCGCCGGCTGGCGCCATGCCGGGCGGGACGATGATCACGCCGGAGACCGCGATCGGCTTTCCTTCCGGGTCGGTCGAGCGATAGAGCACGCGATGCGCGATGCCGCCGGCGGGCGCGCCGACCATCGGTTCGTCGCGGATCACGCTGCCGGGGGGCCCGCCCGCGATCTCTGCCTCCGACGCCTGGTAGAACGCGCCTTGCGCGCGCGCCGCGCCGACGCAGGCAATCATTGCGACCAGCACGACGGTTGCTGTCTTCATGTACGGCCCCATTGTCGCCGCCAGTCTACCTCGTCGCGCGCCGGCGCGCAGCCAGTTGACGTATGAGCCGCGCGACGATCTCTGCTGCGCTGGAGGCGGAATGCGAGGCGCCCAGCGACATCCACGTCGTTTGCAGGATCTTTGGCCGCACGATCGGGATCGCGACCAGTTCACCCGAAGCGATCTCGCGCGCGAAAACCTGCCGCGGCGAGACGGTGGCGAGGTCGGAGGCCAGCATCACCTCGCGGATCAGCGGCGTCGATCCGGCCTCGAGGCGAACGTCCAACTCGAAGTGCTGCGAGGCTGCGAGACCCGTCAGCAGGCTGGTCAGGCTGTTCGGCCGCACCGGCATCGCCAACGGAATCTCGGCGAAGGACCGCACCGGCAATTCGCGCCGCCGCGCCATCGGATGATCGCGCCGCGCGATCAGATGCACGTCTGTGCGGGCCAGTACGTCGGAATTGGCGACGCGGCCGCGGCGGTAGCGATTATAGATACCGATCTCGACCCGGCCGGCGGCAAGCCATTCCTCGACCTGGCCGCTATAGGCCTCCAGCGCGCGGAGCCGGATGCCCGGATAATGCGCGCGCAGCTCGGCGACGAGTGCGGCAATCAATCCGCGCGAGGCGACCGGCACCACGCCCAGCGTCACCTCGCCATGCGGGACGGTACGCTCCTCCCGCGCCGCGGTCTGCCAGGCCTCGGCATCGGCCAGCAGCGCGCGGGCGCGCGGCAACATGCGCTCGCCGAGCTCGGTCAGCATCACGCCGCGGCCGGTGCGGTGAAACAGCCGCCCGCCGATGCCGCGCTCCAGCGCCGACATCTGCCGGCTCAGCGCCGATTGGGCGATGCCGACGATCCCTGCGGTGCGGGCGTAGCTGCCATTGGCGGCGACGTCGACGAAGGTTTTCAGCTGCCTGATGTCCACGTTATGCCAATCTCGCAATTCTGAATTATCTGGATTGACGATATCGCATAACAGGCACGGCCGATAGCATCGGCATCATGACAGACAAAGACATCCCCACCGGTCCGCTCGCCGGCCTCCGCGTGCTCGACATCTCGACCGTGGTCGCCGGCCCCTTCGCCTCGACCTTGCTTGCCGATCTCGGCGCCGAAGTCCTCAAAGTCGAGATGCCCGGCGCCGGCGACGCGCTGCGACGGCTCGCCCCGCACAAGGACGGCGTACCGTTGTGGTGGAAGGTCACCAACCGCAACAAGAGGGGCGTCACGCTCGACCTGCGCAAGGCGGACGGCAAAGCGCTGCTCGGCAAGCTCGTCAAGGACTACGACGTGCTGGTCGAGAATTTCCGCACCGGCACCTTGGACGAATGGGGCCTCACGCGGGCGTGGCTGCAGGGCATCAATCCGCGGCTCACCATCCTGCGGGTCACCGGTTTCGGCCAGACCGGCCCCTATCGCAACAATCCCGGTTTCGCGCGGGTGTTCGAGGCGATGAGCGGGCTGACGCGGATGTGCGGCGAGGAGAACGGCACGCCGCTGCATCTCGGCTACCCCATCTCGGATTCGATCGGGGGACTGTTCGGCGCGATCGGCGTGCTCGCCGAGCTCTATCGCCTCAAGAGCGATCCGTCGCTGCGCGGCCAGGAGATCGATTGCGCGGTGACGGAGGCGATGATGCGCACGCTCGACTTCCTCGTGATCGAATATGACCAGCTCGGCGCCGTGCGCACCCAGACCGGCAACCGCAGCCAGTATGCCGCGCCCGGCAATATCTACGAAACAAAAGATGGCAAATGGGCCTCGATCGCGGCGTCGACCCAGAGCATCTATGAGCGCTTCTGCCGGGCGCTCGGGCTCGATCATCTCATCACCGACCCGCGCTTCATCGACAATCCGGCGCGGGTGAAGAACTGGCGCGCGATCGACGAGATCGCAGCGGGTGCGATCGCCAAGCTCACGCTCGATGAGCTGCGCGACCTGCTCCATGCCCATGAGGTCGGCTTCTCGCCGATCTATGACGCCTCCGACATCTTTGCCGATCCGCATTTCCGTGCGCGCGAAACCATCGTCAGCGTGCCGGACGAGGAGTTGGGCGATGTCCGCATGCAATGCGTGGTGCCGCGCTTCTCCGAGACTCCCGTCGCGGTGCGCCGCGCCGGGCCGTCGCTCGGTGAGCACAATGACGAGATTTTTTCCGCGCTCGGTTTGCCGGCGCAGGAGATCGCGCGGCTGCGCGCGGCCAAAACGATTTAGGAGAGAGTTATGCGACGCTTGCTTGTGGCGGCCATTGCGCTGTGCGTGACGTTGGCGGACGCGCGCGCCGCCGAGCTCACGCGCATCCTGGTCGGCTTTCCGCCGGGGCAGGCGACCGACTTCGTCGCGCGGCTGCTTGCCGAAAAACTCGGTCCCATGCTCGGCGAGACCGTCATCGTGGAGAACCGCCCCGGTCAGGGCGGCAGCATCGTGCTGGCCTCGCTGGCTTCGTCGACGCCGGACGGTCACACCATGGTGCTGGCGCCGCTCGCCTCCATGGTGGTCAATCCGCATCTGTACAAGTCGGTCGGCTATGACAGCCTGAAGGACTTTGCGCCGGTCGCGCTGACCTGCGATCTGCCGATGCTGATGGTGGTGAATCCGTCACTACCGGTCAACAACGTCGCCGACCTCGTCGCCTACGCCAAGGCGCATCCCGACAAGCTGTCGCATCCGTCCTCCGGCAACGGCACGCTGTCGCATCTCGGCATGGAGGTCTTCAAGCAGCAAGCCGGCATTACCATCCTGCACGTGCCCTATCGCGGCAGCCCGCCGGCGATGACCGACCTGATGACCGGCATCGTGCAGGTGGCGATGGACACGGTTGCCGTCACCGAGCCGTTCATCCGCGCCGGCAAGATGCGGCTGATTGCCAGCGCCTATGGCCAGCGCGTGCCGTCGTTCCCGGACACACCAACGCTGATCGAGCAAGGCTTTCCCGGCCTCGACTTCGCGGCCTGGCTCGGCATCGTCGTGCCGGCGGCAACGCCGAAGGATCGCGTCGAGAAGCTTGGCAGGCTCTTTACCGAGATCGTGCAGATGCCCGACATCAAGGAGAAGCTCGCCACGCTCGGCACCCTGCCGCATCCGATGGGCCCCGAGGCGTTCGGCGCGTTCCTCGCGCAGGAAAATGCGCGCTGGTCGGCGGCGGTGAAGTCGGCCGGCGTGACGGTGGAGTAGCGGCCATGGCGCAGGAGCGGAAAAGGCCGTAAAACCCTTCCGAAGACTGCGCGGGGACGTGGCATGAACCGCCGCAACTGCATGGCGATGCTGACGGGTGCGGCGCTCGCGCCATCGCTCGTCCGCGCGCAGCAAAAGCGCATTCCCAGAGTTGCCGTCATCCTTGCGACAAGCGCTGCGGAAGGCCAGGGGTTGGTCAAGGCATTCGAGTCGGCCTGGCCGGCGCTCGGCTGGATCGACGGCAAGACCGTCCAGATCGATTATCACTGGGCGCCGCCTGCGCTGCTTCTCGCAGAGGTCATCGACATGGTCGCGTCCGCCCCGGATGTCATCCTCGTTGCGGGGTTGCCGATCCTCACGGCCGCGCGCCGTGCGACGCAAACCATCCCGATCGTGTTTGTCGGCATTTCCGATCCCGAGGGTCAGGGCTTCGTCGCCTCGCTGGCGCGGCCGGGCGGCAACATGACGGGCTTTGCCAATTTTGAACCGTCGATCGGCGGGAAGTGGCTGCAGACGCTCAAGGAGGTCGCTCCCGAACTCAACCGGGTCGCGGTTGTGCGCTTTCCCGGGACGCAGCCCACCATCATGCGCGCCATCGAGGCGGATTCGCCCTCGCTGGGAATCCAATGTGTCGATTGCGCGATCCGCAACGAAGACGAGCTGAAGGCGGTGCTGGGCGCGATCGACGGCGGGCTGAGCACGGGCATCATCGTCATGCCCGATCCGCTGCTGGCGTCGTTCCGCGCGACGATCATCGATCTTGCCGCAAGGCAGCGGCACCCGGCGATCTATCCGGTCCGGGTTTTTCCCGACAAAGGCGGATTGATGAGCTACGGCGTCGATCTGCCCGACCAGGTCCTGCGATCGGCGTCCTATGTCGACCGGATTCTCAAAGGCGCCAAGCCCGCCGACCTCCCCGTACAGGCACCGACCAAATTCGAGCTTGTCATCAATCTGAAAACTGCAAAGGCGCTGAATCTGGCCGTTCCAGTCGCGCTGTTGACGCGGGTCGACCATGTGATCGACTAAAGCCCGAGAGCCGATCAACGCCTTGACAGCGCCGGGCCGTTGGGTCGCAAGATGCGTCTAGCGTGAGGTGGCGTATGAACATCCAGACCCGCACCGATCCTGTCGCACGCGCCCGTGAGCTTGGGCCGGAAATTGCCGCGGCGGCCGACGAGATCGAGCGCACGCGGCGCATTCCCCAAGCTTTGCTGGAACGGATGCACGACTTCAGGCTGTTCCGCATGGTGCTGCCGCGCTCGGCCGGCGGCGACGAGATTGAACCGTGGGTCTATGTGGCGGCCCTCGAAGAGCTCGCGCGGCATGACGCTTCGATCGGCTGGAATACGTTTACCGGCAACAGCTCCGCATTGATCGCGCCGTTTCTCGATGGCGAGGTCAATCGCACCATCTTCGGCAATCCACGCACCGTCGTGTCGTGGGGACCGCCCAACGCCTCGCGCGCACGGGCGGTCGAGGGCGGTTATCGCCTCACCGGGAAATGGGATTTTTCCAGTGGCTGCCGGCAGGCCAATTGGATGGGCGCGCACGGCCATGTGGTCGAGGCCGATGGCTCGCTGCGGCTCAATCGGTTCGGCCGACCGACGGTGCGCACGCTGTTGTTTCCGGCCGAGCAGGCAACGCTGATCGACACGTGGCACACCATCGGGCTGCGCGGCACGGCGTCGGACTCCTACAGCGTCAACGATCTGTTCGTGCCCGAGGCCTTCAGCACGACGCGCGAGGATCCGGCGCTGCGCCGCGAGAAGGGCCCGCTCTACGCCTTCACCATGCAGGGCCTTTACGCGGCGGGCGTGGCGGCGGTGGCGCTCGGCATCGCGCGTGCGATGCTGACCGAGTTCGTCGATCTCGCCGCGCGCAAGGCGCCGCGTGGGCTGTCGCGGCTTGCCGACAGTGCGCTGGTGCAGGCCGATGTGGCGCGCATGGAGGCGCGGCTCGGTTCCGCACGCGCCTATCTCGTGGAGACGCTGACCACGATCCATGCGCAGGCCGGCGAGACGGAGCCGATCGGGCTGGCCGATCGCGCGCGCGTGCGTCTCGCCTGCACCAATGCGATCCATGGCGCGATCGAGGTCGCGGACTTGACTTACAAGGCCGCCGGCGTCGATGCGATCTTCCCGGGCAGCCCGTTCGAGCGCCGCTTCCGCGACATGCACACGCTCTCCCAGCAAATTCAGTCGCGGGCTGCGCATTTCGAGGCGGTCGGACATATCCTGCTCGGCGGGCTGCCCGAGGTGTTTTTTTAGTTCGCCGCCTCGTAGGAGCACTCCGCGCCGCCGCCGGCCTTCTGCCTCAGCACCTTGGGATCGAGCGTGCAGCTCAGCTTCGACAGGCTCTCGAAATTCGATCCGGCGGCGCCGTCGGCAGCGATGCCCGCCATCGCTTCCGTCGCGTAGAGCTCGTTGGCCTCTCGACCCTTCAGCGTTTTCGTCGACGTCTTGAAGGTGACTTCGCAGGAGCGCGCGGTGACGTCGACATTGCTGGTCCGGCACACGATCTTGTCGGCCATGACCGTGATCCTGGCCGTGTAGGGAAAGTTGGTATCGCCCTTGAACAGCGCGGCGACCGCCTTCTTGTTGGCGGCCGGCATCGGCGCATACAGCGCTACCACGCCGGCGAGCGCGAGTGCCGCCTGTCCCGTGATCGAGGCGGCGGAGTCGGCGGTCGCGGCCGAAACCGTACCGAACGACAGCGCAGTTGCGATCACCAGCCTGACGAATTTCATTCCAGCCTCCTCATTGGCGCCCACCTGCCATGCGTGGCCATATTGCGTGGCGCAGAATACCCGATTTGCAAGCCGATTGTGAAATCGCCAGGACGAAGGCGGAGCTCGGCCGCGTCCGCGGCGTACCGGCTGCAATTGACTCGACTGAGGTGCAATGTACTCTCGCAGGATTACAAGAACATCTATCCGCACAAGGATAGGGCATCTGGGAGGACGTTATGCGCGGTCTGCGGCTGCTTTGCTATTCGTTTGCGATCCTGGGATTGTTGTTTGCCGGCCGGCCGGTTGCGGCCGAAGAAACCATCAAGCTCGCCTATACCGATCCGTTCTCGGGGCCGTTCGCGTCGGCCGGCGACGAGTTTCTCAAGGTCTTTCAGTTCATCATCGCGCGAAGGAACGCCGCCGGTGGCCCGCTTGGCCGGAAGTACGAGCTGGTGCCGTTCGACGACAAGCTGCAACCCGCCGAAGCGCTGATCGCGCTGAAAAGCATGACCGACCAGAACATCCCGTTCGTGATGCATTGCGTCGGATCCAACGTCGGTTCTGCCATGATCGACGCCGTTTCCAAGCACAATGCGCGCAATCCCGACAACCGCATCCTCTACCTGAATTGCGGGGCGCTCGCCACCGAGCTGACCAACGAGCAATGCGACTTCTGGCATTTCCGCTTCGCGGGCTCGGTCGACATGCGCGCCGCCGCCCGGATCAAGTCGCTGCCGGCCGACCTCAAGAAGGTCTACCTGCTCAATCAGGATTATCTGTTCGGCCAGTCGATCCAGCACGATACCAAGAAATGGCTGGCCAAGCTTCGGCCCGACATCGAGATCGCCGCCGACGAGCTGATGCCGTTCGGCAAGGTGCAGGACTTCGCGCCCTATGTGGCGAAGATCAAGGCGTCCGGCGCGCAGAGCGTGGTCACCGGAAACTATAACCGCGACCTCAATCTGCTGATCAAGGCCGCGAACGATGCCGGTCTCGACGTGCGGTTCGACACCTTCCTGTCGCATCTGATCGGTGGCCCGACCGCGATCGGGGCCGCCGGCGAAAACCGGCTGACGTCGGTGATGGAGTTCAACGGCAACGTCGCGGTCGACCAGAAAAGCCCGGAAGCGGAGAAGATCGCCGTCGACTGGCGCGCCAACCACGAGACCGATTTCTCGGAACTCAACTTCCTCACCATGATCGACATGTTGACCAACGCCATCAACAAGGCCGGTTCGACCGACCCGCTCAAGGTGGCGCTGGCGCTCGAGGACATGCATGTCAAGGACCTCGATGGTCAGGAAAACATCATGCGCAAGGACGACCACCAATTGCTGATGCCCTATTACGCCGGCGTCTTCAGCAAGGACGTAAAATATGATTCCGAGCATACCGGTTTCGGTTGGAAGACGCAGATGACCGCGACCGCCGCCGATCTGACCTTGCCGACCATCTGCAAGATGAAGCGGCCGGAATGACCGGATAAGGGGCAACGGGAAGCAGGGACTTTACGCCGTATGGAAATCGTCCTCGTTTCCCTGCTCAACGGCCTCGTCTACGGCATGCTGCTGTTCATGCTGGCGAGCGGGCTGACCTTGATCTTCAGCATGATGGGCGTGCTGAATTTCGCGCATGCCTCGATCTACATGATCGGCGCCTATCTCGCATTCACGGTCAGCCAGTATATCGGCTTCTTCCCGGCGCTGATCGTGGCGCCCATCCTGTGCGGCCTGCTCGGTGCCGCGATCGAGGTATTCGGGCTTCGCCGGGTCCACTCTAACGGCCACATCGCCGAGCTATTGTTCACCTTCGGCCTCGTCTTCGTCATCCAGCGCTGCGTGCAGATGATCTGGGGCATGCTGCCGATGGCCTATCGCGTGCCGGCGCTGCTCGACTTCCCGCTGTTCACTTTCTACGGCCAGTATTTCCCGGCCTATCGTGGCTTCATGCTGCTGGTCTCGGCCGGCATGCTGCTGGCGACCTGGCTGCTCTTGAAGAAAACCCGCGTCGGCCTGATCATCCAGGCCTCGCTCACGCATCCGCAGATGGTGAGCGCGCTCGGCCATAACGTGCCCAGAGTGTTCACGCTGGTGTTCGCCGGCGGCTGCATGCTGGCGGGACTGGCCGGCGTGATCGGCGGCAATTACCAGACCACCGAGCCGGGCATGGCCGACGGCATGGGGCCGATCGTCTTCGTGGTCGTGGTGTTCGGCGGGCTCGGTTCCTTGATGGGCTGCTTCATCGCCTCGATCCTGATGGGGATGATCCAGACCTTTGCGGTCGTGATCAACGCCTCGCTTCTCGACCTGCTGAAGCCGCTCGGCGTGACGCTGTCGGGTGACAATCTGTTCACGGAGTTCATGACCGTACCGGTGGCGCGGATCGGCGCGCTGTTGCCGTTCTTGCTGATGATCCTGATCCTGCTGTTCCGGCCGCGCGGCCTGATGGGAACGCGCGACACATGAGCAGGGGCAGGGGCGTGCAGGGCTGGGTCTGGCTCGCGGCATTGATCGCCGCAATCGCGATGCCCTGGGTGTTCTTCAACTACCACACCGGCCGGCAGTCCGGCTTCGTGATCTCGATGCTGAGCCAGATGGGCATGATGAGCATCCTGGCGTTGTCCTACAACATGTTGCTCGGCCAGTCCGGGCTGTTCTCGTTCTGTCACGCGGTGTTCTTCGGCATCGGCGGCTATGCGACAATCCACTTCCTTAATCTCGCCGGCGGCGGGTCACTCCCGCTGCCGCTCGAGCTGATTCCGATCCTGTCGGGGTTTGCTGGCTTGGGCCTCGCCATCGTGTTCGGCTACATGGCGACCAAGCAGCGCGCCACCGCCTTTGCCATGATCACGCTCGGCATCGGCGAGTTGATGACCACGGCAGCGCTGAGCTTTCATCACTTCTTCGGCGGCGAGGGCGGCGTCAATTCCAACCGCGTGATCGGCCACAGCCTGTTCGGCTTCAAATACGGCCCCGCGATCCAGGTCTACTACCTGATCCTCGGCTGGACCGTGATCTCCGCGCTGCTGATGCTGTTCCTGACGCGCACGCCGCTCGGGCGGATGGCGAACGCCTCACGCGACAATTTCGAGCGCGTGCAGTTCGTCGGCTACGACCCGCGCATGGTGCGCTTCCTGCAATTTGCGCTGTCGGGCTTCTTCGCCGGCATCGGCGGCGGGCTCTATGCCATCACCTACGAGATCGTCACCTTCGATGCGCTGGCCGCGCCGCTGTCGGCCAACGCGCTGCTGATGGCCTATATCGGCGGCTCCGGCGCCTTCGGCGGCCCGATCCTCGGCGCGGTCCTGATTACGCTGCTACAGAGCGGCGTCAGCCTGATGTCGAATTCCTGGCTGGTCTATGTCGGCGTGCTCTTCATCACCATGGTGATCTTCGCGCCGCAAGGCATCATGGGCCTGATCGAGGCCCACGGCCCGATCCTCAGTGCCGGCCGCTTCTCGCGGTTGCTGGTGCCCTATCTGCGGGTGATCTTGCCTGCCCTGCTCATGGTGCTCGGCTTTCTCGGCATCGTCGAGCTGGCCTCGTTCCTCACCATCGGCGCGGCGCAAGGCAAGGTGCTGGTCTTGTTCGGCCACAAGATCGACGAGCATGAAGTGCTGCCTTGGCTCGTGGCGTTCGCCTGCCTGATCGCCGGTACGTTCTGGTTCAGCATCGAGGCGCGCGCGTTCCGCCAGGTCTGGGACAAGCTCATGATCGAGCTCAAGCCGGAGCGGAGCGCCGCATGACCGGCAACGCGCTCTCGCTTCGTAACGTGAACAAGGCGTTCGGCCCGACGCAAATCATCCGCGATGTCAATCTCGACATCAAGGCCGGCGAGCGGCACGCCATCATCGGGCCGAACGGCGCCGGCAAAACCACGCTGTTCAACCTGATCAGCGGCCGCTTTCCGATCTCCTCGGGCGAGATCCTTCTGAATGGCGTCAGGGTCGACGGCCTGCCGCCGCATCGCATCACCCGGATGGGGCTGTCGCGCAGCTTTCAGATCACCTCGATCTTTCATCGCTTGTCTGTGTTCGAGAATTTGCGCTGCGCGCTGCTCTGGAGCATGGGCTATCGCTACTCGTTCTGGACGCCGCTGTGGCTTCAGCGTGAGTTGAACGAGAAGACATCCATGATGCTGGAGGATTTGAATCTCACCTCGCGGAGCGACACGCCGGCGGGACTGCTGTCTTACGCCGACCAGCGCGCGCTCGAGATCGGCATGACGATTGCGGGCGGCGCCTCCGTGATCCTGCTGGATGAGCCGACCGCGGGCATGAGCAACACCGAGACCGACAATGCGGTCGCATTGATCCGCCGCGTCTCTACCGGCAAGACGCTCGTGATGGTGGAGCACGACATGAAGGTCGTATTCGGCCTCGCCGATATCATCACGGTCGTGGTCTACGGCCAGGTCATCGCCTCCGGGCTGCCGCAGGACGTGCGCGCCAACAAGGCGGTGCAGGAAGCCTACCTGGGTGCGCTCGCGGCATGATGCTCGAAGTCGCAAATCTCCACGCCTATTACGGGCAGAGCCACATCCTGCACGGCGTCGATCTCGATGTCGGTGAGGGCGAGATCGTCAGCCTGTTGGGGCGCAACGGCGTCGGCCGTTCCACCACCTGCAAGGCGATCATGGGCCTGGTGCCGGCGACAGGTGCGATCAGGTTTCGGAATAAGGATATTTCCGGCCTGCGCCCGGACCAGGTCGCGCATTGCGGCATCGGCTACGTGCCGGAGAACCGCGAAATCTTTCCGACCTTGACGGTGCGGCAAAATCTCGAGCTTGGCCTGAAGCGCGCCGGCCAATTCGGCCGCTGGAATTTCAAGGATGTCTATCGCCTGTTCCCCAATCTGGAGGCGCGGCAGGACGTCGCCGCCGGCGTGCTCTCCGGCGGCGAGCAGCAGATGCTGACGATGTGCCGCACCTTGATGGGCGATCCCGGCCTGATCCTGATCGACGAGCCGACCGAGGGGCTGGCGCCAAAGCTGGTCGAGCAGGTCGGCGAACTGCTCGCCGAAATCTCCCGCCGCGGCGTCTCGATCCTGCTGATCGAGCAGAAGCTCGGTATCGCCCTGAAGATTTCCAGCCGTCTCTATGTCATGGGCCACGGCCGCATCGTGTTTCAGGGCAAGCCCGACGATTTCGGCGCTAATTCCGCCGTGCGCAAGGAATGGCTGGAAGTCTGATTTGGGGGGCCGTGTCCCCGGCTATGAGCTTGCGCTCAACGCCATGCGGCTGCACATTCGAGCCTGCGGCGCAATTGCCGCCAACAGCAACATTTAGGGCGAAACGCATGGCGACGCGGATCGACTGCGACATCCACCCGGCGGTCGGGGGAACGCGCACCACGCTGTTGCCCTATCTCGACGATCACTGGAAAGAGCAGGTGGTGAGCCGCGCCATCGACGGCCTCGATCTCACCTCCTATCCGCCGAACATGCCGCTGTCCGGCCGGCCCGACTGGCGCTCCAAGGGCAGCAAGCCGGGCAGCGATTTGCAGATGGTCCAGCGCGGCGCGTTCGACCAGCTCGGCGCAAGTCACGCGATCTGCAACGTGCTCTATGGCGCCTCCGCCGTGTACGATCCCTATATGGCCTCGGCCTTCTGCAAGGCCATCAACGACTGGATCGCGGCCGAATGGCTGTCGCGGGATTCAAGGTTGCGCGCCTCGATCCTGGTGCCGATGCAGGCGCCCGATCTCGCGCTCGAGGAGATCGAGCGCCGCGCCAGCGACAACCGCTTCGTCTCCATCCTGGTGCTGGCGCAGGGCGAGATGTTGCTCGGCCGCCGGCAGTACTGGCCGATCTATCAGCTCGCCGAGAAGTACAAGCTGCCGCTCGCGATCCACGCCGGCAGCTCCTACCGGCAGGCGCCGAGCTCGATCGGCTGGCCGTCGCATCGCTACGAATATTACCTTGTCGAGGCGCATGCTTTCCAGGCGCAGATTCTGAGCCTGATCTATGAAGGCGTGTTCGGCAAATTTCCGGGGCTGAAGGTCGTGCTGATGGAATCCGGCGTGAGCTGGCTGCCCGCCTTCATGTGGCGCGCCAACAAGACCTGGCGCGGCGTGCGCGTCGAGGTGCCCTGGGTCGAACGCGAGCCGGCTTCCATCATCCGCGACCACGTCCGCGTCACGATGCAGCCGTTCGACGGCCCGCCCGACGCGCGCGGCGTCGCCGACGTGATCGAGCAGATCGGCTCGGAAAAAATGTTCCTGTTCGCGTCCGACTATCCGCACTGGCAGTTCGACGGCGACGATCCGCTGCCGCCACACCTGCCGGCCCATCTCGTGTCGCGCATGTGTGCCGACAATCCGCTGGAAACTTTTCCGCGGTTGAAGCTGAACTAGAATTTTCAGGAGGATCGCATGAGTGAAGTCATCGACCGCCCATTATCAAAGGAAGAGCAGACCGCCCAGAGCCGGTTGCGCATCATCGATTGCGACGTCCATCCGAGCCTGCGCTCGCGCGCCGACCTCAACGAGTTCCTGCCGAAGCGCTGGCAGGAGCATTTGAAGACCTACGGCGATCATCTGCGCACGCCCTATATCGGCACCACGCCGTACCCGCGCTCGGCGCCGCTGATCTGCCGCCGCGACGCCTGGCCGCCGAGCGGCGACGTGCCCGGCTCCGATCTCGCCTTCATGCAGAAGCAGCATCTCGATCCCTACGACGTCGAGTTCGGCATCCTGCAGGTGCTCGACCTCTTCATCTTCTCGCAGCAGAATCTGGAATGCGGCGCCGCGATCCAGCGCGCCATGAATGAGTGGCAGCTGGCGCACTGGACGCGTCGCGATCCGCGCCTGAAGGCCTCGATCCTGGTCAGCCAGGACGACACGGTCGCCGCGATCGAGGAGATCGACCGTTGCGCCAAAATCGGCGAATACATCCAGATCAACATCTCGCCGCGCGCCAACGAGCCGCTCGGCCGCCGCCGCTACTGGCCGATCTACGCGCGCGCCGAGGAATTGGGCTTGCCGATCGGCATCCACACCGGCGGCTATGGCGGACATCCGCCGACCGGCGGCGGCTGGCCGTCCTATTACTGCGAGGAGCATCATTCCAACGCGCACACCATGTCGGCGATGCTCTCGAGCATGGTGATCGAGGGCGTGCCCGAGCGCTTCCCGAAACTGAAGTTCGTCTTCATCGAGGGCGGTTTCGGCTGGGTGCCGGCGACGGTCTGGCGGATGGACCAGCATTTCGAGCGCTTCCGCAGCGAGGTGCCGCATCTCAAGCGCAAGCCCAGCGAATACGTCCGCGATCATTTCTGGTTTACGACCCAGCCGATCGACGAGCCGGATGAGGCGAAGCATCTGCGTCAGCTGATCGAGTGGGTCGGCATCGACCGGCTGCTGTTCTCGTCGGACTATCCGCATTGGGACTATGACGACGCGCGCTTCGCCTTCAAGACGCCGCTGTCAGAGGCCGAGCGCCGGAAGATCTTCAACACCAACGCGCGCGCGGTTTACAAATTCTAATGCCCCGTCACATCGTCGCCCGCACATCCGACATCCCGCCCGGCGGCAACAAGGTGGTCGGCGTCGACGGCCGCGACATCGTCGTGTTCCATGTCAACGGCGAGTTCTTCGCGCTGCTCAATCGTTGCCCGCATGAGGGCGCGCCGCTGGACAAGGCCGCTTGCATAGCGCGGCTGACCTCGCCCGAGCCCGGCGTCTACCAGCGCTCCCGCGTCGGCGAGTTCCTGCGCTGCGCCTGGCATGGCTGGGAGTTCGACATGCGCACCGGCCAGTCCTGGTTCGATGAGAAGCGCTTCAAGATCCGCTCCTTCCCGGTCGCCGTCGAGCGCGGCGAGGAGCTGGCCGAGGAGATGAAGAAGGGGCCCTACGTCGCCGAAACCTTCCCGGTGCATGTCGAGGACAGCTACGTCATCGTCGAGACGTGAGGCCTTTAGTCCGCTTGCCGCCATGCCCCGGTCTGCGCTAAATCAACTTGCAGGCGAGTGGGGGCAGGACTCGGATGAAAAAGAGCGCACGCAAGGCTGGCGGCAAGGCCGGCGACGATCCATACAGGCATCATGCCGTGGTGAAAGGCAGCCACCGCGAGCGCAGCAAGGGCGCGCGGCGCGTTGCCGACGCCAATCCGCGCGAGAAGCTCGAGCTCACGCTGTCGCTGCGTGGACCGAAGCTTCCGTCCGCCGATGACCTTGCCGGCGCTCCGCTCACGTCCGCGGAATTCAGGAAGAAATACTGCGCCTCGCCGCGAGACGCGCACAAGGTTGCGAAGGTGCTGAAGGGCTTCGGCCTCAAGATCGAGAGCACCACGCTGGAGACCCGCAGCATGCGGGTGAGCGGCACGGTTGCCGACGTCGAAGCCGCCTTTCATGCGCGCCTCGGTATCTATGAGAGCAAACGCCAGGGCCGCTACCGGGATCGCGAGGGCGACTACAGGGTGCCGCGCGGTCTCCGTAGCATCATCATCGCGATCCTCGGCCTCGGCCAGCGCCGCGTCGTCAAGAAGCGGCTGGCCGCCGGCAAGGACGAGGTCTTGCTGAATTCGTTCGGGCCGGCCGATTTCGAGCGGCACTACCATTTCCCGCATGGCGACTCCGCCGGTCAGAAGATTGCGATCGCGGAGTTCGCGAGCGTCTATTTTGCGGACGACGTCACGGCCTACTGCCGGAAATACCAGCGGCGCGCGCCGAAGGTCAGGTTGGTGCCGATCCATGTCCGCGTGCGCAATCGCAAGCAGGTCGCGAAGCTGCCGCGCGCCGAGCGCGACGGCGCGCTCGACGACGCCAAGGAAGTGATGATGGACACCGAGATCATTGCGGGCCTCTGTCCGAAGGCCGCGATCTCGGTCTATTTTGCCCATGACACCCAGAAGGGCTGGGTCGACATGCTCGACCGCGTGATCAAGGATCGCCCCGTGGTGTTCTCGATGAGCTGGGGCGCGACCGAGGACGGGCGCGACTGGGCGCCGGCCGCTATCGATGCCATCAGCGAGCGGCTGCATGTGGCGGCGGCGCTCGGCATCACCATCTGCGCGAGCGCGGGCGACGACGGCAGCAGCGACGAGCAGGACGACGGCCACGCCCATTGCTGCTTTCCGGCGTCGAGCCCGTTCGTGCTCGCGGTCGGCGGCACCCAGATGGAGCACCGGGAAGGCCAGCTGATCGAACGGGTCTGGCACAAGAAGCCGGGCCGGCGCACGCCGAACCGCAAGCGGCGCAGCGGCGCCACCGGCGGCGGCGTCAGCACGCGTTTCCCGCGTCCGAAATGGCAGGACGTCAGGGTCAAGTCGCTCAACAAGGGCAGCATCGACGGCCGCGTGGTGCCCGACGTCAGCGGGCTGTCGGGTCCGCCCTGGTATGCGATGGTGCTCAACGGCAAGTGGACCACCGGCGGCGGCACCAGCGCCTCGGCGCCGCTCTGGGCGGCGCTGATCGCGCGCATCAACGCGCTGTTGCCGAAACACAAGCGCCACCGCTTCCTGACGCCGCAGCTTTACAGGACCTCCGCGCTCGGCGAGCCGCTCGGCAAGCATGTCTGTCACGACATCATCATCGGCCACAACGCGTCGATCCCGCATCCCGGGTTGGGCTATGCGGCCGGCCATGGCTTCGATGCGGCTTCAGGTTGGGGAACGCCGATCGGCACGTCGTTGTTGCTTGCGCTGTGAGGCGCAAACTGTCATCAGCGCCGGGTAAAATCGCCGCGCTGTGTCGATGACGGGAGACTTGATGTCCAAGCAATCGATGCGGGAAGAGGCCGAGCGGCTGATCCGCGAAACCATGGAAAAGCGCAACCTCGTCGTCAAGCAAGGCAATACGCGGATCGAGGCTGTTTGCGGCAAATGCGGCGCGCCGAACCGGCTGACGGCCGCGAAGGGCACGACGCGGGTGAAATATGCCTGCAAGGAATGCGGGCATAAGCAGGAGACTTTGTAAGTCGACCGCCGCTCAAGCGGATAAATGGATTGTTTCGCGGAAGTTTATCATCGGGCCGCGCTTCGTGCGGACCCGTTCGGCTCGCAATGACGAGGTTGATGGAGATTCGATTTGGCGAAAGCAGCGGCAGCAGGCGGCATCGCATCCGGCCAATGCCTGTGCGGCAAGGTCGCCTTCGAGATCGACGTGCCGGCGCGCTGGGCCTGGCACGATCATTCCGCAGCGAGCCGGCGCGCGCACGGCGCAGCCTACGCGACCTATGTCGGCAGCTGGCGCAAGCGCTTCCGCATCGTCAAGGGCAAGGCAGAGGTCGCGCGTTACGAGGACAAGGCGACCGGCACCGCGCGCAGCTTCTGCGCGAGCTGCGGGACGCCGCTCATTCTACGAGCGCGGTCGCTCGCCGCACATGGTCAACGTCCCGCGCGCGCTGTTCTCGGGGCGCACCGGGCGGCAGCCGCTCTATCACATCGCGATCGAAGAACTGCAGGAATGGGCCTATACCGGCGAGCCGCTGGTGCCGCTGAAAGGTTTCCCCGGCGTGGTCTGGCAGCGCTCGAAGAAGAAGCGACGCGGCACGGGCGAGGATCCGTTCGAGCTCAGCCGCGAAGCTGATTGAAAGCCTGTTCCAGTTTCTCAGACGCGTCCAAAAGCTTCTTGCGCGTCGTATCCAGCCATGCGCGGTCGGCGGCGAGGCGATCCTTCGCGCCTTCGAGCATGCGCGCGACCTCCGCCGGCTGCGGTCCGCCAAGCCCCTTGCTCGCGGTCACCATGTTCTCCGCTGACAAGCGAGCGACGGAACGCTTCTTCCGACAGCGGGAGCTTCGCATCCATCTTCGCCCGGCTCGGCGATCTCGGCATAAATCCGCTGCGCCTCGCGTAGGGAATCTGGCTCGCGCGCAGGCGATGGCCGCGACCGTAATTGACCAGCTCCGACGCAAAATGATGCCCGATCCGGAACGGCACGTCGGCCTCGCGCTGCAAGGTGTCCGCGAGCTCGGTCGTGGTGGAATAGTCGCTGTTGACCTCGTCCAGGGCGCGCTCCGGCCGGAAGCGCATGGTGCGGATCACGCTTTCGGCATGTGCGAACAGGGCGGCCATGTCGCGCAGCATCACATTGGGAAATCCTTGCGGATTGCCGAAATCCTTGTAGTCGCTCATGCCGGCTTCGACGTTGTGCGCGATCACCGCGAAGGTGCCGGCCTCACCTATCAGCGTGCTCGCTTCCGCGCGGAGCCGCACCAGCCCGCTCGGATTGCGCTTCTGCGGCATGATCGAGGAGACGCCGGTCTCGTTGCCTTCGGTCGAGGATGATCCACGGCTCGGTCTGCGCATATTGCGCGGTGACGTCGGCGATGAAGGTGCCGAGCGTCAGCGCGGCGGAGGTCGATAGCCCCGCCAGCTCGGCGCCGCCGTCGATCGGCGAGATCTGGTTGGCGTCGAGCGAATTCTCGACCGGTGAATCGAAACCGAGCAACTCGGCCAGCCGCGGCCGGTCGACCGGGAAGCTCGATGTGCCCAATGCAGCCGCGCCGAGCGGCGATTGATTGAGCCGCGCATAAGCCTCGCGCATCCGCGTC
Organism: uncultured Alphaproteobacteria bacterium; assembly: GCA_963732085.1. GTDB lineage: Bacteria > Pseudomonadota > Alphaproteobacteria > Rhizobiales > Xanthobacteraceae > Bradyrhizobium. The sequence goes on from CAVSYJ010000015.1 coordinate 28,746, forward strand.
GCCTGGCGGTCGAGCGCATTGGCATAAGCGGAGACGTAATGCCCGAGCGTGATCGGCTGCGCCTGCACGCCCCAGGTATAGGCCGGCAGGATCGCGTTCGGCGCCTGCGCCGCCAGCGCCAGCAGCGCGTCGCGCAGGCCGTTCAGCTTCTCGAAGGCGGTAAGGAAATCGTCGCGCGTGATCAGACGCTGCGTGGTCGAGCCGATGTCCTGGCGGCTGCGCCCGGAATGCAGCCGGCTGATGTCGGGCCCGCCCGCGGCCATCAAATCCTTCTCGACCACCAGATAATCGCCGGAGCGGGCCGCGCCGGGCGCGTCGCCCGCGGCATCGACGCGGTTGATCGCGTCGAAAATCTTCGCGCCCAACGGCTTCGGCACGATGCCGCGCTCGACCACCATGACGGCGGAGGCCTTGTTGATCTCCGACATCCAGAAGAAGCGGTCGCGCGGTGCCGCGAGCGAAGGACTCGTGAGGCTCACGGCGAGCACGAGGCCGGCAAAGCCGGCGAGACAGGCGTGTGTCACGTGTTCCTCCCAATTCTTGTTTGTCGCCTTATACCGCAGCAATTCGCGCCCGCCAGCGCAAGGCAGCCATGACGGCCCTCCATTGATCTCGCCAGCGGGATCAGCTTGATTGCCTCAACCGCGCGCCTAGTGGAGCGGATTTGACGTTCGCCGCCTGCCAGCTGCACAAATCGGAAGCGAACGTCAAATCCAAAGCTCCACTAGAATTACAATTTGCTAGTGGTCCTTTGATTCCAACATTCGCAATATGTTTGCGGCAAGGGTGTGCGAATGTTGGAATCGGACCACTAGCGAGCCCGGCATGGAGGAGACATGAAGAACCGCATTACCGGCCGCTCGGCTTTCCTGGCGCTGCTCAAGGACGAGGGCATTACCCATCTGTTCGGCAATCCCGGCACCACCGAATTGCCGATCATGCATGCGCTGAAGGACCATCCCGACCTCACCTATGTGATGGCCATGCAGGAGAGCCTGGTGGTCGCGATCGCCGACGGTTACTCCCGCGCCTCCGGCAAGCTGGTCGCCTGCAACGTCCATGTCGCGCCGGGGCTGGGCAATGCGCTGGGTTCGCTGTTCAACGCGGCTTTCACCGGCACGCCGATGATTCTCACCGCCGGGCAACAGGAGCAGGGCCACGGGCTGATGGAGCCGGTGCTGTACGGCCCGCTGGTGCAGATGGCCGAGCCCCTGGTGAAATGGGCGGTCGAGGTGACGCGTCTGGAAGATCTGCCGCGCATCGTGCGCCGCGCCGCCAAGATCGCGACCACGCCGCCGACCGGCCCCGTCTTCATCTCGCTGCCCGGCGATATCCTCAATTCCGAAGCCGGCATCGAGCTCGGCCGCTCCACCCGCGTCGACACCCGGGTCAAGCCGTCGGATGAATCTCTGCAGGCGCTGGTCGCGCGCATCCTGAAGGCGCAGCGGCCCGGTGATCATCGCCGGCGACGAGATCGTCAAAAGCGACGCGCTGCAGGAAGCGGCGCAACTTGCCGAGACGCTCGGCGCGCCGGCCTATCAATGCTCGACGCCCTATGGCGCGCATTTCCTGTCCGAGAGTCCGTGCTTCATGGGCGCGCTGTCGCGGCTGCAGAAGCAGGTGCGCGAGGTGCTCTCGCCTTACGACCTCATGATCGTGCTTGGCGCCGATCCCTTGCGCATGTCGGTTTACAGCGAGGTCGATCCGATGCCGGACGGCATGGGAATCGTGCAGGTCGGCCTGGTCGACTGGGACCTCGCCAAGAACTACGGCGCCGAGATTGCACTGAAGGCCGACGTCAAGGAAACGCTGCGCGCGCTCGTTCCCGCGCTGAAGGCGGCCGGCGGCGGTGCGCTGGAGTCGCGCGCGAAGAAGGGCGTTGCCGATCTCGCCTCGAAGAACTGGAGCGCGCGGCGCAAGCCATTGATGGAGCAGATCGCGAAATCCGCAAGCAAGTCGCCGATCGAACCGGATTACCTCTCGCTGCAAGTCGTCGAGGCGATGCCCGACAACGCGATCCTGGTCGATGAAGGCCTGACCTCGGGCCGGCAGCTGCTGTCGTTGCGGCCGCATCGCGACCGCTACGGCTATCATGCGCTGGCTTCCGGCGGGATCGGCTGGGGACTTCCCGCTTCCGTGGGCGTCAGCCTCGCCAATCCGTCGCGGCCGGTGGTCTGCTACTCCGGCGACGGCAGCGCGATGTACTCGATCCAGTCGCTGTGGACCGCCGCGCATCACAAGCTGCCGCTCAATGTCGTGATCTGCAACAATGGCGGCTATCGCATCATCAAGCAGCGGCTCTTGTCCTTCCATGGCGACGACAATTATGTCGGCATGGATTTCGTCGATCCGCCGGTGGACTTTTGCGGCATGGCGAAGTCGCTCGGGCTCGAAGCGATCAGGATCACCGATCCCGCCGAGCTGAAGCCCAAGCTGTCGGACGCGTTCAAGCGGCCAGGGGCAAAGCTGATCGAAGTGGTGTTGAGTAATTCGGTGAATTGAATTCGTCATTGCGAGGAGCCAACGGGGCGCGCTGCTTCACCCTCCCCTGGAGGGGGAGGGTCGCCGCGAATGGAATGAGCGGCGGGGTGGGGTGAACTTGTCTCACACCGCGCACCCCACCCCGTCTCGCATCTCGCTTTGCTCGACGCTCGCCGACCCTCCCCCTCCAGGGGAGGGTGAAGAAGCTACTCCGCCGCCCTTGCCCTGACATGCGGCCGGTACTGCGCGGCCGGATGCGGTGCGGCGAGGCGCGCGCGGCCCGTGCCGAACAGCTTTTCGCGCAACGTCCCCTCGGCATACGCGCGTCTTGTAGCGCCCGCGCTTCGTCAGCTCGGGCACCAGCATGTCGGCGATATCCTCGAAGTCGCCGGGCGAGACCGCAAAGGGCATGTTGAGCCCGTCGACATCGGTCGCCTCGAACCATGCCTCGATCTCGTCGGCAACGCGCTCCGGCGTGCCGACAATCACGGGCCCGATGCCGCCGATGCCGACATGCTCGGCGACCTCGCGCACCGTCCAGACCCGATCGGGATCGGCGCGGGTGATGTTGTCCATCGCGCTGCGGCCGGCATCGTTGGTGACATGACGCACTTCCTGGTCCAACGCCATGCGTCGAGAAGTCGACGCCGGTCCAGCCCGACATCAAGGTCAGCGCGCCCTCGGGGCTGATGTGGCGGCGATACTCCTCGTATTTCGCTTTCGCCTTCGCTTCGGTCTCCCCGAGGATCACCGTGAACATGCTGAACATCAGGATTTCGTTGGGATCGCGGCCGCATTTGGCGGCCAGCTCGCGGATTCCTGCGACGCGCGGCGCGATCACTTTCGCCGACGGACCCGACATGAACACGCATTCGGCATGTTCAGCGGCGAACTGCCGGCCGCGGGGCGAGGTGCCGGCCTGGTACAGCACCGGCGTGCGCTGCGGCGACGGCTCGGCGAGATGAATCGCGTTGAGGCGATAGTTCGCGCCCTCATGGGTGACGCGATGCACCTTGGACGGATCGGTGAAGATGCCGCGCGCGCGATCGCGGATCGCGGCGTCGTCCTCCCAGCTTCCCTCCCAGAGCTTGTAGACCACCTCCATATATTCATCGGCGATGTCGTAGCGGTCGTCATGCGCGGTCTGCTTGTCCTTGCCGGCGCCGCGCGCGGCGCTGTCGAGATAGCCGGTGACGACGTTCCAGCCGATCCGCCCTTCGGTCAGATGGTCGAGCGTCGACATCCGCCGCGCGAACGGGTAGGGCGGCTCGAAGGAGAGATTGGAGGTGACGCCGAAGCCGAGATGCTTCGTCACCGCGGCCATCGCCGAGATCAGCAGCAACGGCTCGTTGGCCGGCGTCTGCGTCGCATATTTCAACGCCGCATCGGGGCTGTTGCCGAAGACGTCGTAGACGCCGAGCACGTCGGCGAGGAACAGCCCGTCGAAACGGCCGCGCTCCAGCGCTTTGGCCAGATCGAGCCAGTAGGGCAGGCGGTTATATTCGGCCGTACGGTCGCGCGGATGGGTCCACAGCCCCGGCGATTGATGCGCCACGCAATTCATGGCGAAGGCGTTGAGCCGGATTTGCTTGGTCATGCGCGCGACTTGTGCTTAGCGCCCGGCCTGCTTGAACGGCAGTTGCGCGTCCTTTGGCGGGGCGACATGGGCGACGTTGAGGGTCATCGAGACCACGTCGTAATAGCCGCTCACCGCGATGAGGTCCACCACGCCATTCTCGCCGAACTTGTCGGCGGCCTTGGCGTAGATGGCGTCGTCGACGTGATGATCCCTGCGAAGCTGGGTGGCGAACTCCCATACGATCGCCTCGTCGTCCTTCATTTTGGCGGGCTTGTTGCCGGCGCCGATGGCGGCGACGATATCGGGATCGAGCCCGGCCTTGATCGCGAGCGGGGCGTGCGCGAACCACTCATAGGTCGAGCCCCAATATTGCGCGGTCATGATGATCGCCATCTCGTTGAGGCGCTTGTCGAGCGAAGAGTTGAAGCGGACATATTCGCCAACCTTCTGCAGGCGGTCGGCGAGTTCCGGGCTGCGCAGCCACGCATTGAACGGCCCGCTCATGCGCTGGCGCGGGCCGGACATGATGGCGTCGGCCACCGTGCGCTGCGGAGGCGTCATCTTGTCCAGCGGAATTTCCGGAAAGCGTTCGCCGGTCAGGGCGATGGCGGAGCCTGCGAAGAGGAGGCAAACGGCAGTCGCGCGCAGAATGGTCTTCATGGCTCTCTCCCTGATCGCGCCCGATCTGGTTGCCGGGCTGAGGCGCGGAATTGTTGCACTACGGCAGGTTTTGGCAAGGCATTTCGGACGCAGTTTCGCCACCCGAAATTCATGGCCTGTTGCGTCCCGATGCAGGCTCTCTAGGATCAAGCTCAGGGAGGTCCTTTCATGCAAGACGTATCGTTCGGCTTTCAGGCGGCAGCATCCGATGTCGCCGGGAGTTCCCGATGCTCAGCTCTATCGCGACCTGATGTCGGACTGCGAACTCGGCCACCGGCTCGGCTACGACGCGGCGTGGCTGCTGGAGCATCATTTCAGCGACTATTACCCGACGCCGAGCCCTCTCCTGATGATGGCGCATATCGCGGCGAAATTCCCCGATCTGTCGCTGGGGACCTCGGTGCTGGTGCTGCCCTGGTATCATCCGCTGCGGCTCGCCGAAGAGATCGCCATGCTCAACATGCTGACCCGAGGGCACCCTGCATCTCGGCATCGGGCGCGGCACCGCGCGGATGGAATACGACGCCTACAATATCGACATGAACGAAGGCCGCGCACGCTTCGCCGAAGTCTTCAAGATCGTCGAGCAGGGGCTGACCGGAAAGTCGTTCAGCTATCAAGGCAAGTTCTGGAACATCGCGCAGCCGATCCGCATCCGCCCCGAGCCATCGGACAAGAAGGTCGCCTTCTATGGCGCGATCGGCAGCCCGGCCAGCGCCGAGGTGATGGGCGACCTCGGCATTCCCCCGATCTGTCTCTCCACGTTCCCCGACGGCTTGCTGGTGAAAATCCTCGATCGCTGGCGCGCGCGTGCCGGCGCAAAGGCGAACGGCGCCATCCTCCCGATCTCGGTGAAAATGTTCATCGCCGACACCGACGAGGAGGCGCGCGAGATGGGCCGCCGCTATTACCCGCCCTATTTCGCATTGCAGGCCGATCATTATGAGGCGGACGCCGATCCCTGGACGAACATTCCGGAATATGCTGATTTCAGCCGGATGTTCGCCAATTTGCGCAAGATGACTGATCCGGCCGAGCTCGGACCGTTCCTCAATTCCAACCTGGTCGGCAGCCCCGAGACGATCTGCCGGCGCATCGATACCCTGATCGGGCTCGGCTTCAACTACTTCATGGTGTCGTCAGCGACGCCGGGCACGCCGCGCGCCGTCCGCCAGCAGATGATGACCCGCTTTGCCGAGGACATCTGCCCGCGCTACTCGCGCGCGATGCGCAAGGGCCGCGCCGCATGAGGGCCGATGCCATCGCCAATGTCCGCCAACAGTTTTCGTCCGGCGATTTCCTGCAGACGCTGGCGCGCCGCGTCGCCTACAAGACCGAGAGCCAGAGTGGCGGCCGTGAGGCCGAGCTGCGCGCCTACCTGGAAGAGGAGATGCGCAGCTCTTTCGCCGAGCTCGATTTCGAGAGCAGGCTGGTGGAGTCGCCAAGCGGCAAGTCGCCGTTCCTGGTCGCCGAGCATCGCGAGGACGCGCGGCTTCCGACCGTGCTGGTCTACGGTCATGGCGACGTGGTCCCCGGCATGGAAGGCGAATGGCGCGGCGGGCTCGATCCCTGGACAACGACCACGATCGGCAACCGCGTCTATGGCCGCGGCACCGCCGACAACAAGGGCCAGCACAGCATCAATCTTGCGGCGCTGCGCGCCGTGCGCGATGCGCGCGGCGGCAAGCTCGGCTTCAACGCCAAATTCCTGATCGAGATGGGCGAGGAGATCGGCTCGCCCGACTTGAAAAAAGTCTGCGCGTCCTTGCGCGACGAATTGAAGGCCGACCTGTTGCTCGCTTCCGACGGACCGCGGCTCGCGGCCGATCGGCCGACCATCTTCCTCGGCTGCCGCGGCGGCATCCGCATTCATCTCGACGTTATCTTGCGCGACGGCGGGCATCATTCCGGCAATTGGGGCGGGCTCCTTGCCAATCCGGCAACGATCCTTGCGAACGCGATCGCAGCCCTGGTCGACGGCCACGGCCGCATGAAGCTGGAGGCGTTGAAGCCGCCGCGGCTGACCAACCAGGTCCGCAGCATGCTCGCCGATGTCGAGATCAAGCCGCTGCCCGAAGAGCCCGCGCTGTCGGAAGATTGGGGTGAGGACGGCTTGTCGGCCGCCGAGCGGGTCTACGCCTGGAACACGCTCGAAGTGCTGGCGATGTCATCGGGCAATATCGATCATCCTGCCAATGCGATTCCCGGCCGTGCTCGCGCCATTCTGCAGCTGCGCTTCGTGGTCGGCACCAAACACGAGCAAGTGGTGGACGCCGTGCGCGCGCATCTCCACGCCAACGGCTTTCCGATGGTCGAGGTCAGCGCGACCCAGAGCTTCATCGCCTCGCGCACTGATTTCGACAGCCCCTGGATCAAATGGGCGGCGAACTCCATCCGGCAAACGACGGGGAAAGCGCCTGCGGTGCTGCCGAATTTCGGCGGCTCGCTGCCGAACGATGTGTTTTCCGAAACGTTGGGATTACCGACGATCTGGGTACCACACTCCTATCCGGGCTGCTCGCAGCATGCGCCGGACGAGCACATCCTTCTCGATGTCACCGAAGAGGCGCTCGGCATCATGGCGGGGCTGTTCTGGGATCTCGGCGAGATCAGGACATAGACGGGCAGGGAAGGGACATCGGCAATGGCATTGGCTCACGCGGAAGGTTCTGACATCGTGCCGTCGCGCGGCAGGAACGTCACCAGGCTCGTGGTCGCCACCTCGCTCGGCAACGCGCTCGAATGGTTCGACATCTCCGTCTACGCCTATTTCGCGGTCTATCTCTCCAAGGCGTTCTTCCCCACCGGCAACTCGACGACGTCCTTGCTGCTGACCTTTGGTACCTTCGCCCTGACATTCCTGGCGCGGCCGGTCGGTGGCGTGCTGCTCGGTACCTATGCCGACCGCTATGGCCGCAAGGCCTCGCTGCTGCTGTCGATCGCGATGATGACCTGCGGCACGCTGGCGGTGGGCTGCATGCCGACGTACGCGCAGATCGGCCTGATGGCGCCGCTGCTCATCATCGTCGCGCGCCTGGTGCAGGGTTTTTCCGCCGGCGGCGAGTTCGGCAGCTCGACCGCATTCCTGGTCGAACACATGCCGGGCAAGCGCGGCTTTGTTGCGAGCTGGCAATTCGCGAGCCAGGGCATGAGCTCATTTCTCGGAGCGGGCTTCGGTTTGCTGTTGTCCTCGAGCTTGAGTGAAGCCGACATGCAAAGCTGGGGCTGGCGTATCCCGTTCCTGTTCGGCGTACTGATCGGACCGATCGGGCTCTACATCCGCAGTCATATCGAGGACGCGACGGCGCCGCCGGCGGCCAAGGAAGATACGCCAGTCCGCACCGTTTTCGCGGAACAGAAGCTTCGCGTGTTGCTCGCTGTCGGCGTGATCGCGGCCGCGACCTCCGTCAATTATCTCATCATCTATATGCCGACCTATGTGGTCAAAGCGCTGCACTTGTCGCCGACCATCGGTTATCTCGCAGCCTTCGCCGTCGGCATCGCCGGCATGACGCTTAACCCCGTGGCGGGCGTCATATCCGATCGCGTCGGACGCACCCGTTACATGATCACCATGGGCGTGTTGCTGCTGTTTGCGATCTTCCCGGTTTATCTCGTGCTTGCGGGCAAGCCGTCGGGCGCGATCATCGTGCTCGCCGTTTTGCTGCTCGGCTCGCTCAAGGCGCTCTATCTCGGCGCCTCCGCGGCGCTGATGTCCGAGCTGTTTCCGGCCTCGACACGCGCGACCGGCCTGGGGCTGAGCTACAATATCGGCGTCACCGCCTTCGGCGGCTCGGGGCCGGCGATCGCGACCTGGCTCGGCTCGTTTGCTGTGATCGGCGACCTCGCGCCGGGCTACTACCTGACAGCAGTCTGCCTGTTCAGCCTCTGGGCTCTGACTACCATTAACCGGACCCGTGCGGACGCACTATACCTGACCGGAAAACCGGGCCTTTGGCCGCCGAAAGTCACATTCTATTCTGGCCCGGTTTGTGCTTGCATTCCGGCCGATCATCCAAGTGGGGAGATAACGAATGAAGCAATTGCAGATACTGGGTGTTGCGCTCGCCGCCGCCCTTGGCGTGAGCCAGGCCCATGCCGAGGACCTGACCGGTACGCTGAAGAACATCAAGGAGACCGGCGCGATCACGCTTGGCTTCCGCAACTCCTCGATTCCGTTCTCCTATCTCGACGACAATCAGAAGCCGGTCGGCTTTGCAATGGATATTTGTCTCAAGGTCGTCGACGCCGTGAAGAAGGAGCTCAAGCTCGACAAGCTCGAGGTCAAGCTCAACCCGGTGACCTCCGCGACGCGTATTCCGCTGATGGCCAACGGCACCATCGACCTCGAATGCGGCTCGACCACCAACAATGTCGAACGGCAGAAGCAGGTCGCTTTCACCAATACTCATTTCCTCACCGCCAGCCGCTACGTGTTCAAGAAGGCGAGCGCCATCAAGTCGATCGACGATCTCAAGGGCAAGACGGTGGTCTCGACCGCCGGCACCACCAACATCAAGCAACTCACCGAGGCGAACGCCGCACGCAATCTCAACATCACCATCGTTCCGGCCAAGGATCACGCCGAGGCGTTCCTGATGGTGGAGACCGATCGCGCGGTGGCCTTCGTGATGGACGATATTTTGCTCGCGAGCCTGGTCGCCGGGTCGAAGTCGCCGGACGATTACACGATCTCCAAGGACGCGTTCTCCAAGCCCGAGCCCTATGGCATCATGCTGCGCAGGGAAGATCCCGCGTTCAAAAAGGTGGTCGATGCGGCAACCGCTGCGGTCTACACCTCCGGCGAGGGCCAGAAGCTCTACGACAAATGGTTCACCGCGAAAATCCCGCCGAAGGGCTTGAACCTCAACACGCCGATCGGGCCTGAATTGAAGGCCGAGTTCGCCAAGCCGTCGGATTCACCTGATCCGGATTCCTACAAGGCGATGTGAGCGAATAATTCTTCACCTCTCCCCGCGTGCGGGGAGAGGTCGGATCGCGAAGCGATCCGGGTGAGGGGGACTACCATGCATCGCGCTTGTGGAGACTCCCCCTCACCCCAACCCTCTCCCCGCACGCGGGGAGAGGGGAGCGCACCAGCCGCGTGGCTACTATTCGGGTCGTCTCGGCTGCCTTCAGCTGAGATGTTTGCGGAGAACACGTGAACTATCACTGGAACTGGCACATCTTCTTCGAGCCGAACCCGATGGGGACCGGCAACTATCTCGACATGCTGCTGGCGGGACTGTGGCTCACCATCAAGACCGGTGTGCTCGCCTGGATCATCGCGCTGATCGTCGGCTCGATCGTCGGCGTACTGCGCACCTTGCCGTCGCGGGCGGCGGCGTTGGTCGGTTTCGCCCATGTCGAGTTCTTCCGCAACATGCCGCTCCTGGTGCAGCTGTTCCTGTGGTTCTTCGTGCTGCCGGAGCTGCTGCCGCGTTCTGCCGGGCTGTGGCTGAAGCAATTGCCGAACGCGCCGTTCTGGACGGCCGCGATTGGCGTCGGGCTTTTCATGTCGGCGCGCGTCGCCGTGCAATTGCAGGCCGGCATCGGCTCGCTGCCGCGCGGGCAGAAGATGGCGGCGACCGCGCTCGGGCTCACCACGGTGCAGACCTATCGCTATGTGCTGCTGCCGATGGCGTTCCGCATCATCCTGCCGCCGCTGACGTCGGAGTTCCTCAACACCATCAAGAATACCGCGGTCGCGATCACCATCGGCTTGCTCGAGCTGACCGGGGAAGCGCGCTCGATGGAGGAATTCTCGTTCCAGGTGTTCGAGGCCTTCACCGCGGCGACGGTGATGTACTTGCTGCTGAACGTCATCGTCGTGACTGCGATGCGGCTGCTCGAGCGCCGCGTCGCTATCCCCGGCTACATCACGGGGAAATAAGGTGATGTTCGGCAATTTCGATTTCGACGTTATCCGCCGCTCGCTTCCCTATCTGTTCTATGAGGGCATGACGTTCACGGTCATGCTGACGGCCTTGGCCGCAAGCGGCGGCCTGATCGTCGGCACGGCGATCGCGCTGATGCGGCTGTCCGGCTATCGCCTGCTCGGGCGGATCGCCGGGCTCTATGTCGACTTCATTCGCTCGCTGCCGCTGGTGCTGGTGATCTTCTGGTTCTACTTTCTCGTCCCCTATATCGGGCAGTGGCTGACCGGCGCCTCGCGCCCGATCACGGTCGGCGCATTCGCGTCCTCCCTGATCACCTTCATCATGTTCGAGGCGGCCTATTTCTCAGAGATCATGCGCGCCGGCATCCAGTCGATCTCGCGTGGGCAACCGGCCGCGGCGCAGGCCCTTGGTCTGAATTATTGGCAGACCATGCGCTACGTCGTGCTGCCGCAGGCGTTCCGCAACATGGTGCCGGTATTGCTGACCCAGACCATCGTGCTGTTCCAGGACACCTCGCTGGTCTACGTGGTGTCGATCACCGATTTCCTCGGCGCCGCCAGCAAGGTCGCGCAACGCGATGGCCGGTTGGTCGAGATGTATCTGTTCGCGGCGCTGGTTTACTTCGTCATTTCCTGTGCCGCATCCTTCGCCGTGCGCCAGTTGCAGTCGCGCATCGCGGTGCTGCGCTAGATGAGAACCCCATGATCGAGATTAGCCACGTCGACAAATTCTACGGCACGGCCTTCCAGGCGCTGAAGGATTGCACCACCTCCGTCGCAAAGGGCGAGGTGGTGGTGGTCTGCGGTCCCTCGGGTTCGGGCAAGTCGACCTTGATCAAATGCGTCAACGCGCTGGAGCCATTTCAGAGCGGCGACATCACCGTCGACGGCATCAAGGTCAATGACCCCAGGACCGACCTGCCGAAGCTGCGCGCCCGCATTGGCATGGTGTTCCAGCATTTCGAGCTGTTTCCGCATCTGCGCATCCTCGACAATCTCTGCCTCGCCCAGGAGAAGGTGCTGGGCCGCGACCGTGACGCAGCGACGGCGAAAGCCGTGAAGCTGCTGGAGCGTGTCGGGCTGAAGGAGCAAGCGAACAAATATCCGGCGGAGCTGTCCGGCGGCCAGCAGCAGCGCGTGGCGATCGCGCGAGCGCTGGCCATGGACCCGATCGCCATGCTGTTCGACGAGCCGACCTCGGCGCTCGATCCCGAAATGATCAGCGAGGTGCTGGATGTCATGGTCGACCTTGCGCGCGAGGGCATGACCATGATGGTGGTGACCCACGAGATGGGTTTCGCCAACAAGGTCGCCGACCGCGTGATCTTCATGGACCGTGGCGAGATCGTGGAGGACGCGGCGAAGGCGGATTTCTTCGGGAAGCCGCGCAGCGACCGCGCGCAAAAGTTCTTGTCGAAGATTCTCTCGCACTGACGAATAGGCTATAAGGGTACGTCAAATCGCGCGGCCCACAGGAGATTTCACTTTGGACTCGATCGCTTACGTCAATGGTGCCTTCGTGCCGCTCGCGGAGGCCAAGGTCTCGATCCTCGACCGCGGCTTCCTGTTTGCCGACGGCATCTACGAGGTGTCCGCGGTGCTCGACGGCAAGCTGATCGACAACGCCTCGCATCTGGCGCGGCTGGAGCGTTCGGTCGGCGAGATTTCGCTCGCTTTGCCGGAGAGCGTCGAGCGCATCATCGCGATCCAGAAGGAGCTGATCGCGCGCAACCAGCTCGACAACGGGCTCGTCTATCTGGAGGTGACACGCGGCGCCGACAAGGGCCGTGACTTCGCCTTTCCGAAAGGCGTCAAGCCGACCTTGATCATGTTCACCTCGGTCAAGGACATCGTGAACGCGGAGTCGGCCAGGACCGGCATCGGCGTGATCACCGTGCCCGACATCCGCTGGACGCGGCGCGACATCAAGAGCGTGGCGCTGCTGGCGCAAGTGCTGGCCAAACAGGCCGCCGCCGAGGCCGGCGCGGGCGAAGCCTGGATGATCGAGGACGGCAAGGTCACCGAGGGCGGATCGTCCTCGGCCTTCATCCTGACCCAGGACGACGTCATCGTCACACGCCGGAACGGCAGCGAAATCCTGCCGGGCTGCACCCGCAAGGCGGTGGTGAAGCTTGCGGAAGAACGCCAGCTCCGGGTGGAGGAGCGGGCGTTCTCGGTCGATGAAGCGCTGAAGGCCAAGGAGGCCTTCATCACCAGCGCGTCATCCTTTGTGCAGGCCGTCGTGAGCATCGACGGCAAGACGGTGGCCAATGGCAAGCCGGGGCCGATGACCAACCGCTTGCGTGAAATCTATGTCGATTTCGCCCGCGCGACGGCGACCTGATCAGGCTGCCGATGCGCTGACCTTGACCGGCGGTATCGCGCGGAAGGAGATCGAAAGCCTGTTCCAGGTGTTGATCGCCCCGATCAGTATGGTCAGGTTGACGGTCTCGGCCTCCGAGAAATGCGCGCGGACCTCGTCATAGACGTCGTCGGGCGCGTGCGTCTGCGAGATCAGCGTCACGGCTTCGGTCCAGGCCAGCGCCGCGCGCTCACGGTCGGTGTAGCAGGGGGCTTCGCGCCAGGCGTTGAGCAGGTACAGCCGCTGCTCGGTCTCGCCGCGCTTGCGGGCGTCTTTGGTATGCATGTCGATGCAGAAGGCGCAGCCGTTGATCTGCGAGGCCCGGGTCTTGACCAGCTCCATCAGCGACTGTTCGAGCCCGGATGCCTGGATCTGGTTCTCCAGCGCCATCATCGCCTTCATCGTGTCGGGGGCGGCCTGGTAGAAGTTCATGCGGGGTTTCATGGTCGGTCTCCTTTGCTACGTGTGAGAGGTGTTAATGGGCGCCGCCGGCGTCAAGATGGTCGGGCTTCTTCAGCATCAATGCGGCGATCAGGGCGACGATCAGCGCAACGCCGAGCAGATAGAAGGTGTCGCTGAAGGCGAAGATGAAGGCCTGCTTCTGCACGACGTTGCCGATCGCTACGTAGGCGCGGTGCGCGGCATCCGCGCGGTCGATGACGCCGTGGTTCATGAAGTATTGCGTGAGCTGGTCGAGCCTCGTGCGGGTCGCCTGCTCGAACATGGTGACGGACTGGGTCAGCACGTTGGAGTGGAACTGCTCGCGTTTGGTGAGCAGCGTCTGCAGCGCGGCAATGCCGATCGCGCCGCCGAGGTTGCGCATCATGTTGAACAATGCGGAAGCGGAAGCGGCGTTCTCGGCCTCGATGCCGGCGGTCGCGACCGCGGACAGCGGCGCGAAACAAAGCGCTTGTCCAACGGCGCGGATCACGTTGGGCCAGAACAATTGGTCGGTCGCGTAGTCGTTGGTCATGAAGATGTTCATGAAGTTGGAACCGGCGAACAAGGCGAAGCCAATTCCGATGATGATCCGCGCGTCGAACCGCTGCATCAGCCGCGGCACCAGCGGGATCAACACGAGTTGCGGCAGGCCAGTCCAGGCCAGCACCATGCCGATCTGCTCGGAATTGTAGCCCTGGATACGGGAGAGATAGACCGGCAGGATGTAGACCGAACCGTACAGCGCGACGCCGAGCAGGAAGTTGGCGAGCAGGCCGAAGCCGAAATTGCGGCGGAGCAGCAGGCGCAGGTTCAGCAGCGGCTTGTTGCTGGTCATCTCGATGATGACGAACAAGGTCAGTGCGATTGCTGCGATGACGGCGAGGCGGACGATGAAGGGCGAGCCGAACCAGTCGTCCTTGTTGCCTTCCTCCAGCACGGTCTGCAGCGCGGACAGCCCGATCGCCATGGTGACGATGCCGGGCCAGTCGCCGTCGCGCAGCAGCGACAGATTCATCGGCTTTGCTTCGAGCGAGAAGAACAGCATGCCGATCATGATCGCTCCCGGCACGATGTTGACATAGAAGATGTATTCCCAGCCGAAATTCTCGGTGAGATAACCGCCGATGGTGGGACCGATCGCGGGCGCAAAGGTCGCGGAGACCGCAAACAGCGCCAGGCCGATCGGCTGCTTGGCCTTCGGCAGCAGCGTGATGATCAGCGTGAACGCCATCGGGATCAGCACGCCGCCGGTGAAACCCTGAATGGCGCGCAGCGCGATCATCTGCGGCAGGTCTTGCGCGAAGGCGCAGGCCGCCGAGAACACCAGGAACAGGAAGGCATTGGTCAACAGATAGAGGCGGACCGAGAACACCCGCGCGAGCCAGCCGGAGAGCGGGATCACGACAATCTCGGCGATCAGATAGGAGGTCGAGATCCAGCCGCCGTCGTCGATACCGGCGCCGATCGCGCCCTGGATGTTGGTCAGAGAGGCGTTGACGATCTGGATGTTCAGCACCGCCATGAAGGCGCCGAGGTTGGCGCCGATCACGGCAAGCCAGATCTTCGCCGAAACCGCGGGCGCGGCCGGTGCGGCGGGCGCGGCGGAAGCGTTTCCGATCGTTGCTTGAAGCGCGGTCATGGCTGTCTGCTCCTGGCTGGCGAGGCGAATTAGCTGCGGGGCGAGGCGTTGCGCGAGGCGACTTGCTTGCCGGTCTCACGCTCGGCAACCACGGCCGGCCTTGTGTCGATGGTCGGCTCGGCTGACATGCCCGGCCGCAGCAGGCCCGTGAGGCTGTGATCGTCGAGCACGATCTTCACCGGAACGCGCTGCACGATCTTGGTGAAATTGCCGGTGGCGTTGTCGGGCGGCAGCAACGCGAATTCCAGGCCGCTCGCCGGCGACAGGCTGTCGACATGGCCCTTCAGCCTGATCGAATGGAAGCTGTCGACGCGCAGTTCGACCGGCTGGCCGTTGCGCACATGGGTGAGCTGGGTCTCCTTGAAATTGGCGACCACATAGACCGCATCGAGCGGCACCACCGCCATCAGCTGCGTACCGGCTTGCACGTACTGACCGACCCGGAGCGTCCGCGCGCCGACCGTACCCTCAACGGGCGCTGTGATCTCCGTGTAGGACAGGTTCAGCGCGGCCTGCTGCTCGACGGCGCGAGCATGCTCGAGCTGTGCAACGGCCTGCGCGCGCTGGGTGGTCAGCACCTCGACCTTCTGCCTGGCAGCGATCAAGCCCGACTTGCCCTGTTGCAGCTGCGCGGTCTGGGCGCGCAACGCGGCGTCGGTCTGCTGGGCGCGCTGAACCGTGCCCGAGCCCGACTTCATCAGATTGTCGTAGCGGGCTTGCTCCTGCTGCGCGAATTGCAGATTGGCTTCGGCCGCATCGACCTCCGCCGCCTGCTGCTGGATCAGCGGCTGCTGCAATTCGATCTGCGCGTCGAGATTTTTGATCGCGGCTTCGGAAGCGGCAACGTCGGCATGCGCCTGGCTCAGCGCGGTGCGGTAGTCGCGATCGTCGATCCGGGCCAGCACCTGGCCGGCCTTGACCGGCTCGTTGTCCGCGACCCGCACCTCCGAGATGTAACCGGAGACCTTCGGCGCCACGATGGTGGAGTCCGCCTTCACATAGGCGTCGTCGGTGCTCTCCAGATAACGGCCGGTCGTGAGGTAGTAGTGGCCGAAATCGGCGGCACCCGCGACGCCGAGAGCAACAGCCAATGCCAGAGCGGCGCGCTTGATTGCTTGCCGCGACGGCTTCAGGCTGAGTTTCGATGTTGTTTCAATGACATACGAAGCGCTCGACATGGTATCCTCATCGATCTGAGCCGTGAGCCGTTTGCGGCCATTTGGCTTGCCGTGAAGATGTACTGTCGCTCCGTTTGTGATAATCCCATCGTTTCTGGAAGGATTATCCACTCAGAATGAACAATCGGGGGCGCCCAAGATGGATCGCCTGACCAGTCTCACCGCGTTCGTCCGGGTCGCCGACAGCGGCGGCTTTTCCGCCGCGGGCCGCAAGCTCGACATGTCCACGACCATGGTGAGCAATCATGTCCAGGCGCTGGAGGAGCGGCTTGGCGTGCGGCTGCTCAACCGCACCACGCGCAAGGTCAGCCTTACCGAAGTCGGCCGGGCCTATTACGACCGTTGCACGCAGATCCTCGCCGACATCGAGCAGGCCGACGACATCGCCGGCGCCCTGCAGTCGACGCCGCGCGGCACGCTGCGCATCCACACCAACACGCACATCGTGCAGTTTCTCTCACCTGTCGTCGCCGAATTCCTCGGCTCCTATCCCGACGTCAAGGTCGACCTCGCGATCGGCGAGCGCAATGTCGACATGATCGACGAGAACTACGACGTCGCGGTCCGCATGATCCCGCCGCCGGATTCGAGCCTGATCGTACGCAGCCTCGCGACCTGGCGCCACGTGCTGTGCTGCTCGCACGACTATCAGGAAAGGCACGGGCGGCCGGCAGCGCTGTCCGAGCTCGCCGAACGCAATTGCATCCGTCACGCCAGCTACCCCTTTGGCGACGAATGGCGTTTCGTCGACCGCAAAGGCGTGCCCGCCTCCGTGAAAGTGTCCGGCAATCTCGTCTCCAACAGCGGAGAGACGTTACACCGCGCCGCGCTCGCCGGTGTGGGTATTTTTCTGGGGCCGGGGTTCCTGGTCCATGATGACCTCGAATCAGGCCGGCTGATCCGCCTGCTGCCGGAGTACCGGACCGTCGAATTTTCCATGAATGCGGTCTACCCGCATCGCCATCATCTGTCGGCGAAAGTGCGGACTTTCATCGATTTGCTGGTGCGTCACGCGGCCGAGCAGCAAAAGCTGATCAATCCTTATTCGTGACTGCTGGATCATGTGCCCTTGATGCAATAAATTGGCCCCGGATGACCCGCATTGCCGTATCCCTGATTGGCTTGTTGACGTTTCTCTCGCTTGCGCCCGTTGCGCGAGGCGAGACGATGGCGTTCGGGCCGCCGCCCGGTGCGAAACTGTCGGTCGAAAAGCTCGGCGCCGTCGCGGATTTCATCAACGGCGAAATCGCCGGGCAGCGCATTCCCGGCGCGATCGTGCTGGTGCAGCAGCACGGCAAGCCGGTCTACCTGAAATGGTTCGGCCTGCGCGATCCCGACAAGGGTACGCCGATGACGGAGGATGCGATCTTTCCGATCCATTCCGTCACCAAGACCGTCACCAGTGTCGCCGCGATGATGCTGGTCGATCGCGGCAAGGTCGCGCTCGACGATCCCGTCAGCAAATACATCCCGTCTTTCGCGGGCATGAAGGTCGGCGTCGAACGCAAGGACGATAGCGGCAAGACCGTTCTCGACCTGGTGGCGCCGCGCCGCCCAATGACGGTGCGCGACCTGCTGCTGCACACCTCAGGGATCACCTACGGCTTCTATGGCGAGGGCCTCGTGAAATCGGCCTATGACGGCATCTATCTCGGCGATTTCGACAATGCCGGCTTCGCCGAGCGAATCGCAAAGGTGCCGCTTGCCGAGCAGCCGGGCACGCTGTGGGACTACGGGCACTCGGTCGACATTCTCGGCCGCGTCATCGAGGTCGCCTCCGGCCAATCGCTCTATCAGTTCGAGAAGCAGAATCTTTTCGATCCTCTTCGTATGACAACGACCAAATTCTTCCTGACCGATCCGGCCGAACGTGCGCGTTATGCGCAGCCGTTGCCGAGGGATCGTCATGTCGAGCGCAATTCGCTCGATGTGACGCGCTGGGAGTCCGGCGGCGGCGGCCTGGTCTCGACCATCGCCGATTTTGCCCGCTACGGACAAATGCTGCTCAATGGCGGGTCGCTCGACGGCAAGACCTATCTGAGCCCCGCGACATTCGAGGCCATGACGACCGATCAGGTCGGACCGCGCGCCGGCGTGGCGCGCAACTTCTACTACTATCCCGGCGACGGCTTCGGCTTCGGCTACGGCTTCGGCGTCCGCACCGATCCCGGTTTCGCGATTCCGTCACCGCCCGGCTCATCGGGCGAATTCAAATGGGACGGCGCGACCGGCGTCTATATCGCGGTCGACCGCGCGCAGGACATGTTCCTGGTGGTGATGCAGGACGCGCCGTCGGGACGCATGCATGTCAACACCACCATCAAGAAGATCGTCTACGACGCGTTCGAGCGGTGAAGCGATGCTGAAGCAGCCGGATACGAGCGATCAGACGGTGGCGGCACACGGGCGCATCGACTCGCTCGACCGCGCGCGCACCTTCATCACGCTGCTGGTCGTCCTGCATCATTCCGTCGTGAACTACACCCATTTCGGTACCGGCGACAAGGCGCGCTGGCTCGGCTTCGACCTGATCGTGCTGTTCAACGACAGCTTCTTCATGGCCTGCATGTTCCTGATCTCGGGCCTGTTCGTCTGCCGGAGCCTGACGCAGCGGGGAGCCGCGAACTTCCTCGCCAATCGCGCCTGGCGGCTCGGCATCCCCTTCCTGCTCTCGATCTTCGTGTTGATGCCGATCGCCTACTACCCGACCTTCCTGCGCTATCACCTGCCGGGAACGACCGACTTCAATTTCTTTCATTTCTGGGGACGGGTTTTCACCGTCGGGCCTTGGCCGTCGGGACCGGCGTGGTTCCTGTGGGTGCTGCTGGCCTTCGATTCGATCACAGCCTTGGTCTGGCGGCTTGCGCCGAATGCGATCCCCGCGCTCGGCAAGACGATCCATGCGCTGCGTTACCGGCCGGGCGTCGCCTTCGTCGCGTTCCTGATGTTCTCCGTCATCGTCTATCTGCCGATGCGGCTCTATTTCGGCGACGCGGCCTGGTACGAACTGGACAACTATTATCCATTGCCGATCCAGAGCAGCCGTATCTTCCTGTATTCCGGTTATTTCCTGGTCGGTGTCGGCATCGGTGCCACCGATCTGCGCTCGGGCATCCTCGCCGA
The DNA here is from genome assembly GCA_963732085.1 of uncultured Alphaproteobacteria bacterium. Lineage (GTDB taxonomy): Bacteria > Pseudomonadota > Alphaproteobacteria > Rhizobiales > Xanthobacteraceae > Bradyrhizobium. The sequence goes on from CAVSYJ010000015.1 coordinate 48,108, forward strand.
GAACGGCGAGCTCGCCGCGCGCTGGAAGATATGGCTTGCCTTCGCACTGCTCTTTTATTGCGTGATTCTGCTCTTGGTCTACGCCCATCACAACTGGGTCGCGGACTTCAATGCGCCGCCGCTGTCATGGCGGATTGCCTACGGGCTCGCCTTTGCGCTGTTCAGCGGCGCGATGGCGTTTGCCGAGCCCGGCTTCTTTCTGCGCTTTGCGAAGCTGCCGCTGCGGCTGCTTGATGCGATGCGGCCGAATGCCTACGGCATTTTCCTCACGCACTACATCTTCATCATCTGGCTGCAATACGCGATCTATGAGCCGGCGCTGTCGCCCTTCGTCAAATTCGCGATCGTGTTTGTGGGCACGCTGTCGGGGAGTTGGGCGCTGACGATGTTGCTGCGGAAGATACCGGTAGTTGGAAGGATGATCTGAACCTCGTCATTGCGAGGAGCGAAGCTGACGAAGCAATCCACTGGGCCGTCATAGCGGAGAGGAGGATTGCTTCGCTCGCTCGCAATGACGAAGAATCCTACGGCTTCAGCAACTACTTCTGCACCCGCCAGTTCAACAGCTCGGCGACATAGAGCGTGTTCTCAGCGCAGGCGATGCCGCGAGCAGCATGAGACCGATCAGCGCTTCATGAAGTTCCTCCCGGAAGGTTATTGGCTTTTCTGTGGACGGCAGATGCTAGTCGACGGCCGCCGCGGCCGTCCATGCTTGCAGGCGCGCGACCGTCCGTCGTTCGGCGCATGGCGAAGTCAGCGATATCGCTCTATGAAGGTCGTATGGTTTCGAAGGTCGGATTGAGGTTCCTTGCGTTCGCGCTTGCAACATGCACGCTCGCGCTCCCGGAAATGCGCGGGCGCTCGCGGCCTATCCCGAACGCATCGTCAAGATCGTGGTTCCGTTCGCTCCGGGCGGCGGCACAGACGTCATTGCGCGCACACTCGCACAGGAGATGGCCAAGGACCTCGGCGTGTCCGTCATCATCGAGAACAAGCCGGGGGCGGGGACCATTATCGGCACGCAGGCGGTCGCGGCCAGCGAGGGTGACGGCTATACGCTGCTGATGGGCACCTTCGCCAATGCGGTCAATCCGGGCCTTTATCCAAACTGCCTTATGACCAGCATCGCGATCTTGCGCCGGTCGCGCTGGTGGCGCGGTCCTTCAGCATCGTCGTGGTCAACCCGGCCTCGGATATCAAATCGATCAAGGATCTGATTGCGGCCGCCAAGGCAGCCCCCGACAAATTGTCCTATGGCACTTACGGCACCGGCACTTCGGCGCATCTCGCCGGCGAGCTGTTCAAGCACATGGCCGGGGTCAATCTCACCACCGTGCCCTACAAGGGTTCGGCGCCGGCCATTACCGATCTGATCGGCGGCCAGATCCAGGTGATGTTCACCACGGTGGCAAGCTGCGCATCGCTGGTCGAAGGCGGACAGTTGCGTGCGCTTGCCGTGACGTCGGCCGAGCGCTCACCGGCATTCCCGAACTTGCCGACGGTCGCCGAGGCTGGCGTGCCCGGCTATGATGCAGAGGCCTGGTACGGCCTGTTCGCGCCGGCGAAGACGCCGCCTGAGATCATCGCGCGTCTCAACAAGGCGGCTGCCACAGCCGTGGAGGCCGAGGCTTTCAAGAAGCTTAGTGTCAACGAGGGTCTCGTGATGGTCGAGAAGCCACCGGCCGAGCTCGAGCGTTACTTCCGTGAGGAGGAGGATCGCTGGCGAAAAGTGATCCAGGATGCCGGCATCAAGGCCGAGTAGGCTTCCGCGGCAATTCAATCCGGAATATCCAAGCCATGCGGGGGTTGCCCCGGAGGACCCTGCCCGTCTGGCGGGCGTTGCACGCAAAGAACATCAAAGGGAGGACCAACATGCGATCCATCATTTCCTTCGGCCTTGCGGCCTGTGCCATCGTCTGGCTGAGTTCATCCGCGCTGGCGCAAGGGCAAACGCCGGCGCCTGCCGCACCTCCGGCGCAGCCGGCCGCAGGTGGCACGCCCGACGTGATGCCGTTCGACATTCCCTATGGCCAGTCGATCGGGCTTGAAAAGGCCAAGCAGGTGATGGCCGCCGCCGAGGCCGAGGCCAAGAAGCGGAACTGGAAGATGAACATCGCGGTGGTCGACACCAATGGCGAGATCGTGATGTTCGAGCGCATGGAGGGCGCGCAGATCGCCTCGGGCAATATCTCGATCGGCAAGGCGCGCACGGCCGCGCGTTTCCGCCGGGAGTCGCGCGCCTTCTACAACGCGTTCGAGACCGGTCATGGTTATGTCTCGACCCTCGATCCGACCCTGGTCGCAAGCCCCGGCGGTTTCCCGCTGGTCGAAGGCGGCAAGCTGATCGGCGCGGTCGGCTGCAGCGGCGGCACCGGCGACCAGGACGCGCTGATCTGCAAGATGGGCGCGGAAGTCGTGAAGTAGATCTGACCTGAGATGGCGCCGTAGCCGGAGGACACGGCTACGGCGCCGTTTCGCGCTTTTGCGGGAATATGCTACCGGCCACGGGGTTGCAGGGGCATTGTTGCCCCATCCCCGGAGGTTGTCATGGTCGGAACGTCCCTGCGCGTGCTCGCTGTCTCGAGCTTTGCCCTTGTTTGCCTTGCTCTACCCGCGTCCGCCCAGGACACCGTACGTGTCCGCGGCACGGTCGAGCGCATCGAGGGGCCGGTCTACATCGTCAAGACCCGCGACGGCTCCGAGGTGAAGCTGGTCACCACCGAGGACAAGCCGCTGTTCGTGGCAATCGTCCCGGCGACCATGAAGGACATCAAGCAGGGCATGTATGTCGGCTCGGCCGGCACGATGCAGGAGGACGGCACGCAGAAGGCCATCGAGGTGCACATCTTCCCCGAATCGATGCGCGGCACCGGCGATGGCCATTACGACTGGGATCTGCTGCCGAAGAGCAAGATGACCAATGGCAGTGTGGAGGAGGCTGTCACCGGGGTCGACGGTCCGGTGCTATCAGTCAAATACAAGGACGGCGAGAAGAAGCTGGTGGTGACGCCGCAGACCGTGGTCGTCACTTACGAGTTCGGCAAGCGGGAGGAGATACAGCCGGGTACCAGGATTTTCGTTGCCGCGGCGAAGAAGCAGCCTGACGGTACGCTGTTGACGCCACGCATCACCTACGGCCGCAACGGCGAGGGACCGGCGTTCTGATCGCGGCAACGCAGCAACGAAATCCACTGGCGGAACGACAGTCCGGTGCTTAGCATTCTCTGAGCTAGCAGGCTGGCCCATGCAGCGAGCTTGCAGCCGGAGGACGCCATGTGGGTTCTTTTGCTGGTGCCGTTTGTCGGCCTGTTGTGGGTTCCCTTCTATAATTTTACCGAGCCGTCGCTGTTCGGCTTTCCCTTCTTTTACTGGTACCAGTTCGCCTGGGTGCCGATCACCTCGGTGCTGATCTGGCTGGTCTATCGCAGCCAGCCGCATGACGAAGCCAAATAGAGGGCGTCGCCATGGCCGACCAGATCGAATGGATTGCACTTTCGGTTTTCATTTTCTTCTTCCTGCTCGTCACCGTGATGGGCTTCTTCGCGGCACGCTGGAAATCCGGCCCGGTCAGCGAACATCTCGATGAGTGGGGCCTCGGCGGCCGTCAGTTCGGCACCTGGATCACCTGGTTCCTGATCGGCGGCGATTTCTATACGGCGTACACCGTGATCGCGGTTCCGGCGCTGGTCTACGCGGTCGGCGCCTACGGTTTCTTCGCGCTTCCCTACACCATCATCGTCTATCCCTTCGTGTTCGCTGTCATGCCGATCCTGTGGAAGGTCGCGCATGCCAACGGCTACGTCACCTCGGCCGATGTCGTGTTCGGGACCTACGGCTCGCGAGGGCTCGAGCTTGCGGTGGCGCTGACGGGCCTCGTCGCGACCATGCCCTATATCGCGCTGCAGCTGATCGGCATGGGCGTCGTGATCAAGGCGATGGGACTGACCGGCGAGGCGCCGATCATCATCGCCTTCATCGTGCTCGCGCTTTACACCTATAGCTCGGGCCTGCGCGCGCCGGCGTTGATCGCCTTCGTCAAGGACATCATGATCTATATCGTGGTGCTGGTCGCTGTCGTGGTGGTACCGATGAAGCTCGGCGGCTATGGCGCGGTGTTTTCGGCCGCCAACGATGCCTTCACCGCCAAGGGCGGCGCGACGGGTCTCACGTTGAAGGACAGCCAGTATCTCGCCTATGCGACGTTGGCTCTGGGATCGGCGCTTGCGGCCTTCATGTATCCGCACACGCTGACCGGCGTGTTCGCCTCCAAATCGGCCGACACCATCCGCAAGAACGCGATCCTGCTGCCGGCCTATACGCTGCTGCTCGGGCTGATCGCGCTGCTCGGCTACATGGCCTATGCCGCGCATCTGAAACTGTCGTCGCCGAACGACGCGGTGCCGATGCTGTTCAAGACGCTGTTTCCGGAATGGTTTGCGGGTTTCGCCTTTGCCGCGATCGCGATCGGCGCGTTGGTGCCGGCGGCGGTCATGAGCATCGGCGCGGCGAACCTGTTCACGCGCAATGTCTGGAAATCCTACGTCAACCCGGACATCACCCATGCTGGCGAGGCGGCGGTCGCCAAGATCACCTCGCTGGTGGTCAAGGTCGGCGCGCTCGCTTTCATCCTGTTCCTGCCGACGCAGTTTGCGCTCGACCTGCAATTGCTCGGCGGACTGTGGATCTTGCAGACCTTCCCGGCGCTGGTGTTCGGCCTGTTCACGCGCTGGTTCCGCGCCGAGGCGCTGCTGCTCGGCTGGGCCGCGGGCATCGGCTGGGGCACCTGGACGGCGTGGAGTAACGGACTGAAGCCGCTGGCGAGTCTTTCGCTCGGCGGCACCAACTACACCTTCTTCGTCGGCCTCGGTGCGCTGCTGCTCAACATCGCGGTCGCGGCGATTGCGACCGTGATCCTGCAGATGGCGATGCCGAAGAGCGTTACTGCTCGATCTTGATATTGGCTGACTTGACGACGTCGCCCCAGCGGGTGACCTCGGATTTGAGGATGTCAGTGAACTCCTCGGTCGAGGTGCCGACCGCGTCGACGCCGATCGCCTTCAGCCGCGCGGCGACGTCGGGCAACTTTGCGATCTTCATGAACTCGGCTTCGAGTTTCTTCACGATCTCGGGCGGCGTCGCCTTCGGCGCGAAAATCCCCGTCCAGATGATGGCGTCGACGTCGGCGCCGGACTCCTTCATGGTCGGCACATCGGGGAAATCCGAGAGCCGGCTCTGTGACGGTGACCGCGAGCGCGCGCACTGTTCCGGCCTTCACCTGCGGCGACACCGGGCCCGCATCGGCGATCGTCGCGGCGACCTGGCCGGAGACCACGGCCAGCACCATCTCGTTGGCGCTCTTGTAGGGGATCGCCTGCATCGGCGCGCCGGTCTTCTGCTTGAACAGTTCGGTGACGAGCTGGAAGGTCGCGGATGAGGTCGCATAGTTCATCTTGTCGGCGTTGGCCTTGGCATAGGCCACGAACTCCGCGACCGATTTGATCGGCGAGGAGGCGTTGACGACCAGGAGCAGCGGAAACGAAGCGAGCTCGGAGATCGCGACGAAGTCACGGACGGAATCGTATGGCAGCTTGGCGTAGAGCGACTGATTGATCGCCATCCCGCTGGCGCCGATCAGTAGCGTGTAGCCGTCGGGAGCCGCCTTCGACACATATTCGGTCGCGACGATCGCGCCGGCCCCCGGCTTGTTCTCGACGATCGACGGGCTGGCCGAGATCTTCCGACAGCTTTTGCGCATAGATGCGGGCGATCACGTCGTTGCCGCCGCCGGCCGCGAAACCGACGATGATGTGGATCGCCCGCGTCGGATATTTGGCGGGATCGTCCTGCGCGGATGCCGCCGTTCGCGCATAGACGAGAGCACCGAGACCGAGGAGAGCGCGAAAGAACATCATCATCTCCTAGAGCCTCGTCACATGAACATGCAGCACCGCGGCCTTGCCGTCGTCGAGCGCGGCAAGGCAGCGATCGATGGCATCAGCCAGTTCGTCCGGCTCGCGCACGCACTCGCCGTAAGCGCCGAACGCCTTGGCGACCCCGGAGAAATCGCGCCGTTCGCCCTGGCGTCCCGACATCAGCCGCGACTGGAACTGGTCGGTCTCTGCGGCGATCCCCTTGGGATAGACGCGCTGGGTGGCCGATTTCACCGCCTGCCAGCCGCCATTGTCGACCACGACCGTGAAAATCGGAATCTGGTATTGCTGCGCGACCGCATAGACGCTGTCGGGCGATGAGAAATGGAAGCCGCCGTCGCCGATCACCTGCACGACGCGGCGCTTCGGCTGCGCAAGCTTCAGCCCCAGCGCCATGCCGCCGGAGAAGCCGAGCCCGCCGCCGGCAAGTCCGACATAGCTCTGCGGTTTGGTGCGCTTGAGATGCTCCTGCAGGATCGGTCCGTTGCGAATGGCTTCGTTGAGCACGACGTCGTCTTGCGCGAGCTTGTTGCTCAAGGTCGCGGCGACGAACGCCGGATTGAGCGCGCCGGACACGCCCTTGGAGGCCGCTGCGGTTACGCGTCGCTTGGCTGACGCCTCACGCGCGACATTCCAGCTTTCGATCCGCGCAGCTACACGTTTGCGGTAAGTATCATCGGCGCGCGCTTCGACCGCGTCCAACACCTGCTGCAGGATAATGGCGCTGTCGCCCTGGATCCGCATATCCGTGGCAAAGCCCCACATCGGAAAATCGCTCTTCAGTGGATCGACGTCGATCTGGATCCACTTCATCTCGCGTGCACGTTTCGACTGCGGCACGAAGGGTACATCGGTATCGAGCAACAGGCCAAGATCGGCGTTCTCCAACAAGGGCAGGGGATCGCCGCCGACATGACAGGGCGAATCCTGCGGGATGTTGAGGTCGATGGCGTTGAACTCGGCGACCCGGATGCCGCATGTGCGCGCCAGCCGGTCGAGTGCTTCGACCGCGCCCGGCCTGCGGCCGAGATAGGCGGCAAACGCCACGGGGTTTTCCGCGGCCATCAATTGCGCGGCGATCGCCTCCGCCCGCGCCGGCTCGATGCCGCCTGCGCGGATAGAGCCGTAACGCGCAGGCGGATACGGACGGCATCGCGGCTTCGTCCCATTCTTCCGCCAGTGTCTCGCGCGGCAGCATCATGTAGACCGGCCCTGGCGGATCGCTGTGCGCAAAGGCGCTGGCGCGGGCCAGCGCCTCCTTCACCACCACGCCCGAGGGCAGCGAATATTCCCATTTCACATAGGGACGCACGATACTGGCGATATCGAACGGGTCCTGCACGAAATGCACATAGGTGTCGCGCGAGCCGGTGAGTTCGCCATGCAGGGTATGCGGCGCGCGGCCGGCGAACATCATCACCGGCAGGCGATAGCGGAACAGGTTCTGGATCGCCATGCAGGCGTTCGCGGTGCCGGCATCGACATGCACCAACACCGCCTGGCTCCTGCCGGTCGCCAGCGCATAGCCGCCGGCCATGTGGACCGCGACAACCTCATGCGGGCACAGGATCATCTCTGGGTGCTTGCGGCCTTCCTTGTCCCAGCGCGCCAGCTCCTCGATGATCGAGACATGATCGGTGCCGAGATTGGCGAAGATGTAGTCGACGCCGAGATCGACCAGGCCTTCGAGGAAGTAATGCGCGGCGGAGTGTCGAGCCATTTACGGCTTCTCGGCCACGAATTTATTCCGCAAGGTGCCGATGCCGGTAATCTCGATCTCGACGACGTCGTCGACCTTGATATCAGGCGAGGCGCCATCGGTGCCCATCCAGATCACGTCGCCCGGCCACAGCGTGAAATATTTGGTGAGCTCGACGATGAACGGCACGATGCCGAAGATCATCTCATTGGTGTGAAAGCGGCCGGTCTGTTTGCCGTTGACCTTGATGATGGTCTCCATCTTGTCGAGATCGAGATCGGTCTCGATCCACGGGCCCATCGGCTTGAAGGTGTCGGCGTTCTTGGCGCGCCACAGCCCGCGGTCGGCCTTCTGCCAGGTCCGCTCCGAGACGTCGTTGCCGATGGTGTAGCCGAACACGCAACTCATCGCGTCCTTTTCGGTGAGGTGCTTCGCCTTCTTGCCGATGACGACGACGAGTTCGCCTTCGTAATGGATTTTCTCGGTCGCGGTTGCCGGGATCACGACGTCCTCGTCATGCGCGATCAGCGCGTTCTGCGCGCGATAGCCGATCTCCGGCCGGTCAGGCACGTTCGGCACGGTGCCGGCCTTGTCCGCGGCTTCCTTCAGGTGCTTGAGATAGTTCAACCCGACGCAATAGAAGGTGCGTGGCATCACCGGCAGCTCGACCTTGACGTCCTTCAACGCATGGGTCTGCGACGTGCGCTTGTGCTCACCAAAGGGATCGCCAGCCACAGTCACGACCTTGTCGCCTTCGACGATGCCCCAGGAGGTGTTGCCGCCTGCGGTGAACTTCAGCCAACGCATGGCTTGTTTCCTTATTCTGCCGCGGCGCGCGGCTGGGTTTTCCAGGCGCCGGAAACCGGCCGCTTGAGGCCGAGATTTTCGCGCAGGGTCTTGCCGGCATAGTCCTTGTGATAGAGCCCACGGCGCTGCAATTCCGGCACGATGTGTTTGACGAAATCGGCATAGGAGCCGGGCACGATGGTGGCCGCGATGACGAAGCCATCGCAGCCGCGCTCGACGAACATCTCTTCCAGCCTGTCCGCGATCTCCTTCGGACCGCCGACGATGGCGTCGTTGACCTGGGCGCGGCCGGAGAAGGTCACGAAATCGAGCGCGCTCGGGTTGGCCTTGCCCGAAGTCTTCAGCACACGGTCGCGGATGCCGAGAATGCCCTGCATGCCCTTGAGTTCTTCCGTGGTCAGTGGCTCGTCGAGCGGCTTGGCGGCAAAGTCGAAATTCAGCGCCTCCGCCAGCAGCGAAAGCGCGTCGATCTGCAACGGCAGCTTCTGGATCACCGCCATCTTGTCTTCGGCTTCCGCCTTGGTCGCGCCGCACACCGGCGTGGTGAGATTGCAGAGCCGCATCTGATCGGGATCGCGGCCGGCCTTCGCCGCTTCATTGCGGATCGCGGCGTATCCGTCCTTGGCGCCTGCGAGATTGTGCGCGGCGGTGAAGATCACTTCGCCCCAGCGTCCGGCAAAGCGTTGGCCGCGGCCGGATGCGCCGGCCTGGATGACGACGGGGTGTCCCTGTTGCGAGCGCGGCACGGTGAAGGGTCCGCGCGACTTGTAGAACTCGCCCTTGTGGTCGAGCCGTTTGACCTTGGTCGGATCGGCAAAGCGGCCAGTCGTCTTGTCCATGATCACGGAGCCGTCTTCCCAGGTGTCCCAATGGCCAAGCACGATTTCCATGAACTCATCGGCGCGATCGTAGCGATGATCATGTTCGAGATGCGCATCCTTGCCCATGTTCTGGGCTTCGCCGTCATTGAGCGAGGTGACGACGTTCCATCCGGCGCGCCCACCCGACATCAAATCGAGCGTCGCAAAGCGCCGCGCCACGTCGAACGGCTCGAAATAGGTGGTCGAGGCGGTCGAAGCCAGTCCGAGCTTGGTCGTCGCCATGCCCATGGTCGTCAGCACGATCAGCGGGTCCATCTTCACGCAGCGGATGCCGTATTCGACGGTGTGGGCGTGATCGTTGCCGTAGCGGTCGGGCATCGCCAGGCGATCGTCGAAGAACGCCATGTGAAACTTGCCGGCCTCGAGGACGCGCGCGATCTCCCGGTAGTAATCCGACGACATGGAATCGTCTCGCGACTCCGGATGTCGCCACGAGCTCGGCAGGTTGGTGCAGTTTTGCGCCTGCAGGAAGCCGACCATCGCCATTTGCCGTGTCATGCCGTCCTCCCTGTCACGCCAGATCGAGGTCTTTGGCGAGCTTGTATTCGGCTGCCAGGCCGCGCAGCTTCTCCCACGTCGCGTCCTCGATCTCGATGCCGTCCTTGCGGCGCTGCTGCTCGCGGATGTACTCGACTTCGCCGGGATAGAACACGCCGTTTGAGCCTTCCGACGGCGGCGTCGATTTCAAATAGCGCGCGAACTCGCCGACTTCCTTCCTGAACTGCTCCAGCGGCCGGAACGCGGCGACATTGAACACCGCCATGAAGCATCCGTCATTGTGCCGGCCGGTCGGCTCGACCCCGAAGCCGAGGCCGGTCAGCAGGCCGCACAGCACCTCGACGATCGCGGCGAGCCCGCTGCCTTTATAGCCTTCGCTGCCCCCGAGCGGTAGCAGCGCGCCGCCCTTGCGATATTGCGTGGGGTCGGTGGTGTGCCGGCCCTCGGCATCGATGATCCAGCCCTTCGGGATTTCTTCCTTGCGCGCGACCGACAGCATGATCTTGCCGGCGGCGACCGCAGAAGTCGCCATGTCCAGATAGAACGGCGCGTCGAGATCGCTCGGCACCGCGATCGAGATCGGATTGGTGCCGAGCCGCGCCTCGCGGCCGCCGAAGGGCGCGACGAGTTTCGGCGAGCGGCCGGAATCGGCAGTAGCAAGCCCGATCATGCCCTCACGCATCGCCATCATCGGATAGGCGGCGAGCCGCCCGACATGGCTTTGCCGGAACACGGTGCAGGCCGCGACATTGGCCTTCTTCGCCTTCTCTATTGTGAGCGCCATCGCCTTGGCGTTGACGTGGAAGCCAAAACCCCAATGGCCGTCGATCACGGTCGTGGTCGGCGATTCCTGCACGATGGTCCAGGGCGCGCCCGGCACGATATGGCCGGCCTTGATGCGGTCGATATAGGTCGGGATCGCGATGATGCCGTGGGAATCATGGCCGGCGAGATTGGCGTTGACGCAGCCGACCGCGACCGCGCTCGCTTCCTCGTCCGACGCGCCGGCCGCTTTCAACAGCGCCGTGCCGATGCGGGTGAGACGCTCGGCCTGAACGATCGGCATGGGGTTTCCTCTGAACGCCGCCCGCGGAACACGGGTCTTGTTGTCATCGTCTCAAACAGGTCGCATGAGGGCAAGCCCGCAAACCGGCTAAACGGCGGCGGTCGCCGTGCCGCTTACGCATGGCCGGTTTTCCAGCAAGCGGGGGAGATGGCTACTTCTCTTCGGTGACCTCCGTCGAGGTCGCCGGTCCCTCGCCCATGATCAGCAGCACGGCGTCCTCGTCCTTGGCGCCGTCCCAGTGCACTTGCTTGCCGTAATGGGTGACGAAGCTGCCGGCCGGCATTGGAACCGTGCCGTGCTCGGGATCGAATTTCGGTCCCGTGCCGACCCACCATGTCCCCTGCAGCACCACGATGTAGCGGTCGTTGGGATGGAAGTGCGGGTGGCTGAAATGATTGCCCTTGGTCCATTTGTTGTAGACCATGTAGAAGCCGGGCTTGGTGGGATCGCCGACCACCACCGCCTGCTGCGCGCCGCGCGCGTTGACGGGACTCCACGGAATTTGATCGGGAAGCTTGTAGGCCAGTGCGGCGGGATTGAGCTCGGCCGCCGAGCTGATGCTCAACATTCCGGCAAAGACCGCGGGCAGGGCAAGATACCGCCAGAAGCGGTTGGTTGATGTCATGAGTTCCTCCCGATGTGCGGCGTCTGGAATACGCCTTCTCGTTGGTTGTTATGCTATCCGGTCACATCGTCGTGGCGCAAGCCGCCGACAACGTGTGGTGCCAGAGCGCAGGACGCAGTTGCAGCATGAAAAGCGCGTTGGCTTCGTGCCGCGCTTTGCTATCGTGCCGCCACCAAAAAAACAGTCAGGGAGGATTTGATGCGAACAGGATTGAGGACGATTGCCGCCGGTCTCGTGATCGCCGCCGCCGTATCTTACGCGAATGCGGTCTCCGCGGAGGACGGCTGGATCACGCTGCTGGACGCCAGCAACAAGGGCGACTGGACCGAGGTCGGCAAGGCCAATTGGGCGATGAAGGACGGTGCGCTCTCCGCCGACAAGCTCGACGGCAAGAACCCGTCCTATATGGTCAGCAAGGAGGCCTACAAGGACTTCCAGATCCGCGCCGAGTTCTGGACCGACGAGGACGCCAATAGCGGTATCTTCATCCGCTGCGAGCAGCGCGACAAGATCGACTCCAAGGTCTGCTACGAGGTCAACATCTTCGACAAGCGTCCCGATCCGAGCTACGGCACCGGCGCGATCGTCGGTGTCGCCAAGGTCGATCCGATGCCGAAGGCGGCGGGCAAGTGGAACGTCTATGAGATCACGGCAAAGGGGCCGCATCTCACCATCGTGCTGAACGGACAGAAGACCGCCGAGGCCGATGACTCCACCCATGTCAACGCCGGACCGTTCGCCCTGCAATACGGCTCGGGCGTGGTGAAGTTCCGCAAGGTGCAGATCAAGCCGCTCTGATCTGCGGATTGCTACAGCAGGTTCACGCCGCCTTGCGCGGATGAGCCTGCTGATGCCAGGCCCAGGCGGTGCGGATGATGGTCGCAAGATCGGAATGCGCCGGCGTGAAGTCCAGCACCGTGCGCGCCGCGCTGGCATCCGCGACCAGCTAGGCGGGATCGCCGGGCCGGCGCGGCTTGATCACATGCGGCACCGTGTGGCCGGTTTCGCCAGCGATCGCGTTGAGGATTTGGCGGACCGAATAGCCCGTGCCGGTACCGAGATTGAACGCGCCGCCGGTATGGCCCTGCAGCAGCAATCTCACGGCAGCGACATGCGCCGTGGCGAGGTCGGTGACATGGATGTAGTCGCGGATCGCGGTGCCGTCGGGCGTGTCGTAATCATCGCCGAACACGGCGAAGTCGGCGAGATGCCCCTGCATCGCCATCATGGCGCGCGGGATCAGGTGGGTCTCATGGTCGCGCAGCTCGCCGATGCCGCCTGAGGCGTCGGCGCCGCTGGCGTTGAAATAGCGCAGGCAGAAGGCGCCGAAGCCATAAGCGTTGCGATAATCGGCGAGCATGCGCTCGATCATCCACTTGGTGGCGCCATAGGTGTTGATCGGCGCGCAGGGGAAATTCTCTTTCAGCGCGTTGCTGTCGGCATTGCCATAGACCGCGCCGGTCGAGGAGAACACGATGCGGCGGCAGCCGGCGCCGTGCATGGCTTCCAGCAGCGACAGCGTGCCGGCGACATTGTTGATGTAGTATTTCTGCGGATCGCTCATGGACTCGCCGACGAGACTGGCGGCGGCGAAATGCATCACGGCGACGATCTCGTGTTGCGCGAAGACGCGCGCAAGCTTCGCCTTGTCGATGAGATTGCCGACCACGAGCGGTCCGCGCACGAAGCTGCGGTGCCCGGTCGAAAGATCGTCGTAGACGATGGGCTGAAAGCCGGCGGCATCGAGCGCGCGGCAGGCATGCGCGCCGATATAGCCGGCGCCGCCGGTGACCAGGATTGCCGGCTTGTCGCTCATCGTTTGCGGGGCCGGCTTGTGTCGGAGGGCCGGCTGCGGTTGAACAGCAAATAGAGCGCGCGCGGATTGGTGCTGAGATAGCGCCAGAACAGCCGGCGCGGCTCGAGCCAGATGCGCCATGCCCATTCGAGGCCGAAGTGCTGCATCCATTGCGGCGCGCGCGCGCGGCTTCCGGACAGAAAGTTGAACAGCCCGCCCGAGGTCTTGATGACGCCGACATTGGAGAGCCGCGGCGTGAACTCTTCGACAAAGGCCTGCTCATAGGGCACGCCGAGCGCGATCCAGAGATAATCCGGCGCCAGTGCATTGATCTCGTCGACCTTGGCGCGCAGCGCGTCGCCACGGAGATAACCGTGGGAGTGCCCGACGATGCGAAGCGTCGGATGCATCTTCTGTACGGTAGCGACCGCCGCGGCGTTTTCCGCTTCATCGGCGCCGAACATATAGAATGTCAGGTCCGCGGCCGCGGCCTTGCGCGCCACGACATGGAACAGGTCGGTGGTCGCGACGCGCTCGGGCAGCGGCGTCCTGGATTTGAAGCGCGACACCGTGACCAGCGGCTGGCCGTCGGCATTGATCAGGTCGGCGGCACGGAACAGTCGCTCGGTCATCGGCTCGGTCGAGCAGCGCGCCAGCACCTCGCCATTGGCGGAGGTGCAATACAGCGGACGGCCGATCCGGCGATGCGGGAAGGCCATCTCGATCATGAAATTTGCGGTCTGCTCGAGATCGAGCACGGCGAGCCGCAATCCGCCCAGCGTGATGCGCGGAACGGAAGCGGTCGCGGCGCGACCGAGCGGGTTCTGGCGGCGCTCAAGCATAGGCGCTGCCTCGCTGCCGCGCCACGGATGGCGGCGGGCTCAGTTCGTTCAGGATCACGCCGGCGAGCTTGCGCTGCGCGGGACCGAGCGCGGCGATGACCTCTTCCAGCGCGTCGTTGATGTCGAGATTGACCGGCAACACCGCGACAACAGCATCGGCCTCGTCGAGCAGCTTGCGATCGGCCGCGCCGAGCGGCAACGCCGGGCCGTCGAGGATCGCGAGATCGTAGCCGCCGGCCGCCTTGGCCTGTGCGATGGATTTGCGGATCGCATCAGCCGCCTTGGTCTCGCTGCCGGTAACGGCGGGCAGGATCGAAATGCCGTTCGCTGTCACGGTCGCGCGCGCCGCCTTGCTGCCGATCGAGAGCCAGCCGAGCTTGCTCGGCTCGCTCTTGCCGAGGCGGCTGATCTTGTTGGAGAGCTTGTGCGCCTCGCGATCGGCATCGATCATCAGCACCCTGGCATCATCGCGCGCCGCGGCGAGCGCGAAATTCAGCGTTGCAATGCTGCGGTCCACAGCCGTGCCGGCGCCGATCACGGCAATGACCGGCATCCCGTTGGCGGGCGTGTGGCGGCCGATCGCGGTGCGGATGTCGCGCAGCGCGTTGAGGAAGTTGGTCATCGGAAAGCCCGGTCGCAGTGTCGGCCAGCCGAAGCGCGTGACGTCGCAGGTCGCGCTGCTTTGGAGGATGCCACCGAGCGTGCGGATCACGTCGGAGTCCTGCAGTTGGGCGATGACAGGCTTTTCGAAGATAGCGGCCGGCGCCGGCTGCGGTGCGATCCGCTCCGGCCGTGCCCTCGCCGTGGGTGCCGTCTGCGGTTTCGCTTCCAGTTCGACCGGGCGCGGTTTTGTATTGTCCGGCGGCAGGCGATCGGCCGCAACGATCCAGCCCGACGCGCCGAGCGCACCCAGCATGAAACCGAAGATCGCAAGAATGCTCATCGCCGGCGGGAAGGTACGCCGCTGCGGGACGGTGGCTTCGCCGATGATGCGCGCAGCCGAGGTATTGAGGCTTTCCTGTTCCTCGGTTTCGCGCGAGCGCTTGAGGGAGGCCGCATAGACGTCGCGGTTGGCCTCGACGTCGCGCTCGAGCTCGCGCAGCCGCACCGAGGCCTGGCCGAGCTGAACGCTCTGCTTCTTCTGCGCTTCCAGCGCCTTGTTCAGGGAGGCCTCATAGTCGCGGGCGCGGGTGAGATCGTTCTTCGCGGACTGCGCGAAACGATCGACCTCTTCATTGATCGTGCGACGCATGTCCTCGACCTGCTTCTCGGCCTGCTTGATCGCAGGATGCAGCGGGCCGAGCTCGGCGGCGAGTTCCGCGTGCTTCTTCTTCGCCTCGGCATATTGCGCGCGCAGGTTGGCGATGGTCGGCGACTGCAGCGCTTCGGCAGTCGCGCCGGGATCGGTCGCGGAGCGGCGGCTGGCTTCGATCTGGTCGTATTTGGCCTGCGCATCGAGCGTCAATGCGTGTGCGGCCGCCAGCCGCTGGTTCGCGGCGGAGAGTTGCTGGTCGCTGAGCAGCGCGTCCTGGATGCCGACGAAATTGTTCTGCGCCTTGTAGACCGCGAGCACATTCTCGGAGTCGCGCAGCCGCTGCTGCAATTCCTTCAGTCGGCCCGACAGGTCATTGGTGGCGCGCCGCGCGGCGGTCGACTGCGAGCTCTTCGATTCCGTGAGGTAGGCGGTGGCAATGGCGTTGGCGAGCATCGCGGCCTTCGCCGGATCGTGGGACCAGACCTCGACGTCGACCACGAAGCTGCGCTCGGTCTTGCGGATCGTGATGTGGCGAATGAGTGCGTCCAGCGCGATGGTGTGATCCACCTTCGGTGCGGCAGTGAAGCGCAGCTCGACCCCGAACAGGCCGAGCAGCGAGGTCAGCATTCCCCTGGATTCGCCGCCGAACTCGGGATCCTTGTCGAGGTTGGTGTCCTGAATCGCCTTGAACAGCACGCTGTTGGAGGTGATCAGCCGCGCCTGGCTCTCCACCACCATCGACAGGCCGGAGACGTCCTGGGCGCGCGGCGTCAGCTCGCGATCGACCAGCTGCAATTCGCGCGGATCGACATAGAGCTGGGCGGTCGCGGTGTATTTCGGGGTCAGGCTCTTGCCGATGACGACGGCGGCAATGGCGCAGCCGAGCGCGGCCGCAGCGATCGTGGTCTTGCGCCGCCACAACAGGCGGAACAGCGCAAACAGGTCGAAGCCCGACGACGCGGGCGCTGTCGCCCGCGTGCCGGGTTTCCCCTGATCTATCGGCTGGTCAAAAACAAGCATCCCCAGCTTCCATTCGAACGGCCGCACGCATCGGCTGAGGGGCTACTCTTCGGGTTACGCGACGCGCCGAAAGGGACGCGGAATCAACGCAACAGGAAAAATTAACCATACTCATTGATGGACTATTCACCGAAAAGGCAAAGAAACCGTTTAAGCGCGTGCTCGCGCTCCAGGCGGAACTTAACGAAGCGTTAGCGATCGCAGGGCTCGGTCCGCGGCGCGCTTCGATCCCGGCAATGGCGTGCAGAGTGTCCATGGCTCAGGGCTTCCGCAGGATGACGTGATAGTCGCCGCGCCGCACGTCGATCTTGCGCGGGACAATCAGGTTCAGCATCACCGAAAACGTATCGATCAGGGCCGCGAACAGCGGAGTGCGTTCGCGCATCTCGGGATAACGCGGGCTCTCATATTCCTTGCGATAGATCACCTGCAGGCCGTTCTTGCGTGCAAAGGCCTCCAGCAGCGGCGGCGTGACCAACCGATGGAAATAGGTCGGGAACGGCGGCTCTCCCGGCTGGCCGGCATTCTTCCTGCCGACCACGTGCCGGTAGAACCAGATGTGGAACCAGTGCGGCGTGTATTTGGTGACGACACCCGACAGCGATCGCGGGTTCGGCGCGCCGATCAGGATCAAGCCGCCGCGCCTGAGCGACTGGAAGAAGCCGGCGAGCGCCGCCTCGACATAAGGAACATGCTCGAGCACGTTGTAGCAGATGATGAGGTCGAAGCTGTCGGGCGGGAAGCGCCAGGTCTGGATGTCGCCGAGGATCGTCTCCTGCGCATAGGCGTTGTTGCGGATCTGATTTTCGTCGATGTCGACGACCGTGACATGAGAACGGCGCAGCACCTCGGGCGGCAGGAAGCTGGTCGAACCGCCGCCGGCCTCGTACACGTTGAGCCCGTGTTCCGGAAGCTCGACATTGAGGATTTCATGCACCGTCAGGAGACTGTCGAGCGCTTCGCCGGGCGGCAGGTCGAGCAGCGCCTGCAACTCCGTGGCTGTCAGCGTCGCGCGCGGCGCGGAATTACGCACGCGGGGCTCGGTATGAACGAGATCGAGGGTGGCCGACTTGGTCATTGACTCGGTCCAATGGTGATGTTGGCGCGGCGGGAGCGGAGCATCACAAGGGCGCTCTTGAGACGCCGGCGCGCATGGGAGATGTCGAACAGCCAGCCCAGCGCCGCGTAAGTCGCGGCGCCGGTGCCCGCCAGCACGATGCAGGCGGTGAGATGGGAGACGTGCAGCTCCCTGTCGAGCGTGCCGACGGCAAGCGCCATGATGAGGCCTGCGAGCATGATCAACCCGAGCCGGCCTGCAGGAAGCGGGACCGGGAAGGCGAGGCGGGTGAGGGCGAGCGCGCAAATGAAGCCGATCACGTCGGCGCCGAGCCGCGCCCAGGCGGCGCCGACCGCGCCGTGGCTTTGCACCAGCACCCAGGAGAGGATCACGTTGGCGACGATGATCGCCATCGTGTTGATCAGGTAGAAGCCGTTTCGCCCTGAGAGCAGAAAGCTCGCGTGCAGATATTGCTGGGTCATGATCTGGAAGATCACGGCGACGGCGACGATCGGCATTGTCTCTCCGGCGATCTCGCGGAAATCCGCGCCGAGCACCACGTTGGCGATGTGCCAGGAGATCATGGCAAAGCCGAGCGCCGCGGGCAGCGTGATGCCGAACAGCAGCTCGGCGCATTCGGCGAAATGCGCGCGCACCGCGGTATCGCCCTGCCTCGCATGAATTTGGACCGCGAGCGGAAAGAAGGCCGCGGCCGTGCTCATGGCCGGCAGCATCAGGGTTTGCCGGACGAGATCGAGAGCCGCGACATATCTGCCGGCGTCGGCCGGGCCGACCAGATTGGCGATCATGAAGCGGTCGGTGACGCTCGAGATCGCAAGCAGCGTGAGCGACAGCGTCAGCGGCAGCCCTTGCCGCGCCAGGGCGGCAAGCTCGCCGCGATCAAAGACGAACCTGGTGCCGCGCCAGGCCGCGCGGGACTGGATCAGTGATTGCGAGCAGGCAAGCCGCGGTCGCCGCCAGCAAGAGCTGCAAGCCGGTCGGGCTGACAAGCGCGGCGATCACGCCGAGGCAGAGCACGCCGGTCGAGCGTACCAGCGTGCCGCGCATGACCGAAAACGCCATCAGCCGCGCCCGGATCAGATCCTGGGTGAGATCGAACAGGCCGATCGCAATCGAGAGCGCGACCGCGGCAAGCGCGGCCGTCATATCCAGCCCGATCAGGCGAGCCAAGCGCGAAGGCGAGCGGCGTCGAGAGGCAGGCCAGCGCAAACCCGGAAGCGACGAGTCCACGCACCTCGGTGCCGTCGTTGCGGGCGTGTCCGCTCAGTACGAGATTGCGAAACCAGCCGGCGAGAAACACAGAGATCACCGAGGCAAAGCCCACGCCGAGCAGATAGACGCCGTAATCATGCGGCGAGAACAGCCGCGTGAAGACGAACACGCTCAACAGTCCCAGCACTGCCGAGAGCACGTTGGCGGTCAGGTTGATGCTGGCTTGTCCAATCAGCATGCCGGGGCGAGCCCCGCAGTTTCGGTGGCGCTGACGAGCGGTGCGAGCGTCGCCTCGTTCTCCATGATGGCGGCGCGGATGATGTCGACCGGCGTCAGGGAGAAAGACGCGACCGAGAAGGCGACGTCATCGCCGCTCGCACGGCTGAACAGCCGGCTCAAGCCGGCTTTGTCGAGCCGCGGCGCTTCCCAATAGCTGACGCAGGGCGTGCTCGAGACGGGCGCATGGGCCGCGGCGGAAGCGGGGTCGCTCTCGGCGAAATAGCCGTACAGCATGTATTCGGAGAAGTCGCGGGTGCGGCACAGCGCCTCGACCCAACCGCGGCCGGTGGCGGCCTCAATCCGCGACACCATCGCGCGCGTCGTGTCGCGGTCCCAGAAGATGATGTGGCCGATATAGTCCGGCGCGGGCAGCGGCGGCACGGGAAGCCCGAGCAGCTGATGGCTGGTCGCCACCCAGCGCGAATGGCTCGCCTGGTCGGCCGTGACTTCGTTGGTGACGCGGAACAGAGGAAGCGTATTCGGAGCTTGAAACGCGTGAAAGATCGAAGTCGCGGAAGAACACGATGTCGGAATCGAGGATGCAGTAGCGCTCATGCGGCAGCGCCATTGCCGCCGCGATCTTCAGGAATCTGCTGCACATGCCAGCCGCTCACCGGCTTGGCGCGCAACGACCACCAGAACTGCCGCCGCTTGCGGTGGAACATGCGTGGCATCGGCCGCAACCAGGCGGGCAGGAAGGCGGAAGCGGGAATGACGGTGCGGCGGTCGCTGATGAAGCGGGAAAACAGGTCGTAGTCACTGTCGGGAACGAGCAGGTAATGCTTGTCAAATGACGTGACATGCCGGTCCACGCTCTCGCACAGCAGCGTGCAGAGCTCGAGGTCGCGCGCATAGGTCGGGGTCAACAACGCAACAGAAGTCATTTCCGGATTGCTCATAATTCTGACGGCAGAATCCCTTTGTCGAATCCTATGACCACAAAGAGCAAGATCGGTGCCGAAGGGCCGTTAACGCAATGGCAGTGCTTTGTGGTGGTTAATTCGCTGCGCGATTAACTATCGCGTCTCATGAATTCCCATGCGACGTGCGCGTTGGACTACGACTTGCAAGACGTGACGCGTGAAGTTGCGACCCATATCCGGACATGACAGTTAGGACCCATACCAGGCGCGAATTCCTGAGGCGTGCGGCCGCGCTCGGCGCGACCGCGGCTGTCCGGCGTGTCCGCTTTTGCGACAGCAGGGACAGCTGCACCGGCGGGCGAGCGTGCAGGGTTAATTCCATATGGTTCCGCGGTGCGTGCCGGCGCGCTCGCGACCGACATGGCCTACCGCCGGGCCATTGTCGCGAATTGCGACATCATTGTTCCCGAAGGCGAGATGAAGTGGCCGGACGTGCATCCCGCGCGCAACCGATTCGACTTCGAGAACGCCGACGCGCTGGTGGATTTTGCCCGGCAGCACAATATCGAGATCCGCGGCCATACGCTCGCCTGGTATGGCGGCATGCCGGACTGGACCAACGAGATCGCGAGCCGCGCCGAGGCCGAAGAGGAACTGGTCGGTCATATCGAGACCGTGGTGTCGCGCTATCGCGGCGACATCCCTTCCTGGGACGTCGTCAACGAGCCACTGATCGACTGGCCGGAGGACGCCAATTCGCTGCGGCCGTCGATCTGGACCAGGCAGCTCGGACCGGACTACATCCCGATCGCGCTGAGAGCCACCGCGCGGGTCGATCCCGGAACGCGGCTGGTGCTGAATGAATACGACATCGAATACAAGGGCGATCGCTTTGCCGCGCGCCGCAAGGCGCTGATCCAGTTGCTGCGCTCGTTGCGCGATCGCGACGTGCCGCTGCACGCGGTCGGGCTGCAATCGCATCTGTTCGGCGACCGCGCGCTCGATCGCGACGGCTTGCAGGCCTTCCTGCGCGAAATCACAGCCCTCAAGCTCGACGTGCTGATCACCGAACTCGACGTGATCGATTACGAATTCCCGGCCGACATCGGCGCGCGCGACGCACGCGTCGCCGCAATCGCGCGCGACTATCTCGAGACCGGTTTGCGAGGTTGTGCATCCCAAAGCGCTTCTCACCTGGGGCCTGAGCGACCGCTACACATGGGTACCGACCTGGTTCAAGCGGACCGACGGTCTGCCGAACCGGCCGCTGCCGTTCGATGCCGATCTCAAGCCGAAGCCGCTGTTCGACGTCATCGAAGGTTTCAGGCGGAAATTCGCATGAACCAGATGCCCACCCAGCCGTTCACGGATGCAGAGCCGCGCCCTTGCAGTGGTCTCGCCTGCGCTCGACAGTTCGGTCGCGACCGTGGTCTGCATTCCCGCGTTCCGCCGCCCGCAGCATTTGCGCGCGACGCTGGAGTCGCTGGCGAAGCAGCGCACCGATCGGCCGTTCGCGGTCGTCATCGTCGACAACGATGCGATGGCGAGCGAGAGCGTTCCGGTCGCGCGCGAATTTCTCGATGCCGGCAAGCTCGCAGGCCTCTGCCTGGTCGAGCCGCAGCAGGGCAATTGCCACGCCATCAATGCCGCGTTCGCGACCGCGCTCGCGACGTTTCCGAACGCCCGGCATTTCCTGATGATCGACGACGACGAGATCGCCTCGCCCGATTGGCTGACGCTGATGGTCCGCGCCGCGGAGACGACCGGCGCCGATGTCGTGGGCGGCCCGGTCTGGCCGGTGTTCGACGACGCGAACA
Source organism: uncultured Alphaproteobacteria bacterium (assembly GCA_963732085.1). Lineage (GTDB taxonomy): Bacteria > Pseudomonadota > Alphaproteobacteria > Rhizobiales > Xanthobacteraceae > Bradyrhizobium. The sequence continues at coordinate 69,775 of CAVSYJ010000015.1, forward strand.
AGCAACCGCTCGAACGTCATCCGGCGTTCAAGCCGGCCTATGAGACCAGCGGCGCGGTGCCGATGATCTATGGCTGCGGCAATTGCCTGATCGCGCGGTCCGTCTTCGAACGGCTCGGCGCGCCCGCGTTCGACCTGCGCTTTAATTTCCTCGGCGGCGGCGACGTCGACTTCTTCACCCGCTGCCGCCGCGCCGGCATGAATTTTCACTGGGTGGCGGAGGCCGTCATCACCGAGACCGTGCCGGAAACCCGCAGCCGGCCGCGCTGGCTCGCGCAGCGCGGTTTGCGCATCGGCGCGATCAATTATCACGTCCAGCGCAAGGTCGCGCGGACGCTTGTGGTCGCGCGCAAAATTGTTCGCCAAGGTGCTGGCCTTGATGCCGCTGTCGCTGGTCCGCGCCGCGAGGCTCGCCGCGACCGAGCACAAGGCGCTGATCGCGCTGCATCCGATCATCGTCGCGGTCGGCGGAGCGCTGGCTGTCATTGGTATCGAGCCGCATCAATACAAGGCCTCGAAGATCAAGCCATGAGCGAACTCGCCGTCATTTCGCAGGGACGCGCGCTGGTCGGTGAAGTCCGGCGGCAGCAGGTGATGGACGTCGTCCGTGCCGCGGCTTTCATCGGCGCGCTGCTGGTGGCCTGGATTTCGCTCCGGCCGTTCGCCGATCTCAGGGAACAGGAACTGAAGGACTCTGCGGCCGCCGGTAACGAGACGATGACCTATCTCGTCTTCGGCGGGCTGACCGTGCTGACCATCCTGCTCGCGATGCGCGACAGCCTGCGCGGGCTGGGAACGCTGGTCGCGCCCGGATATCTGCTTGTTTGCCGGCTGGACCGCCGCCGTGGGGGTGCTGCTGTCCAGCGATCCCTCCACCTCGCTCAAGCGCTTCGCGCTGACAGGCTGTGTCGCCGCGGTTGCCGCAATGCTGATGCTGCTGCCGAAGTCGCAATCCGAATTGGCGCGATGGCTCGGTATCGCCGCGCTGATCCTGCTCGTGACCTGCTATCTCGGCATCGTGTTCGCGCCCGACTTGTCGATGCATACCGCATTCGACACCCAGGAGCCGCATCTTGCCGGTGACTGGCGCGGCGTGTTCGGCCACAAGAACGTCGCGGCCGCCGTGATGGCGATGCTGTTGTTCCTCGGCATCTATGTCGCGCGTGCGGGCGCACGCCTGCTCGGGGCGGCCGTGATCGTGCTGGCCTCGCTGTTTCTCCTCAAATGCGCCGGCAAGACCTCTACCAGCCTCATCTTCGTGGTGCTGGCGCTGACCTCGTTGACCACCGTCATCCGTTCATTCGCGCTGCGCACGATCATGCTGCTTGCGCCGCTGGTGATCCTCACGCTGCTCAGCATCGGCACGGTCATGAGCGACCAGCTCGCCGAACTCGCAAAACTGCTGCCGCTCGACACCAGTTTCACCGGCCGCACCGACATCTGGGCGTTCTCGATCCAGGCGCTGCAGGCGAAATTGTTCACCGGCTACGGTTTTGCCGCGTTCTGGGGCTCGGGCGCGATCCGCGACCTGCCGCAGGGCATGGAGTGGACGGAATATGCCTCGCACAGTCACAACGGCTATCTCGACACCGCGCTGTCGATGGGCCTGCCCGGCACGCTGCTCCTGATCGCCGTGTTCGTGATCGCGCCGCTTCGCGACTTCCAGCGCGCCGACGAGGGCGGCAATGGCGGCCCGCTGACCATGGCGCTGTTGCGGATCTGGCTGTTCGGGATCTATCTGTCCTCGCTTGAAAGCTTCTTCCTCGATCGCGCCGATCCGATCTGGTTCACGTTCCTGTTCGCGGTATTCGGGCTGCACTATCTGGCGCGTTTCCGTCTCAAGGCGTGAACTCGGCGGCGATCGCCTCGCCGCAATCGCGCCACCAGCCGTCATAATCGAATGGCATCGGGATCGGTGGCCACTTCGCAGCCGCCACGATCCTGTCTGCGTAGTCATCCGCACCCGCGCCTCGCGGCACCAGCACGATTGCTCCGTGATCGATCAATTCCTTGAACCGTGGATGATGATCGAATTCCTCTCTCTCCGCCGGCCCCGTGACGATCACGGGCTTTCCGGACTGCACGGCGGCGAGAATGCTCGACCGGCGCGCGGTGATGCCTTCGTCGAGCGGATAGCAGAAGACGTCGAGCTCGCCGAACAGTCCGAACACTTCGGCGTCCGAAGTCGACGTAGCCGGTGACGATGACGTCGTCGGCGACGCCGAGTTCGCGCGCGCGGGCATAAAAGTCCTCTTCGACATTGTCCATGGCGCGGATGAAGGAGCCGATATAGACCACCAGCGGTTTCTCACCGCGTGCCTTCAAGGTCGCGCAGATCGCCAGCAGCGCATTCGGTTGCTTGGCCGGATAGATCGAGCCGAAATGGCCTATAACGAGACGTCCTTGCGCGCGCGCCTCGGCGAGCCGCTGGCGCAAACCTGAAATCGGCAGTGCCGGCCGGCGCCTCGATGTTCGGTGGCAGCGGCGCAAGAGCGCATTTCCGCGCGCTCCAGCCGACCAGCGGATCGTCCGCAAGCTCCTTGCGCACCAGCGGCGAAAACATCACGATCCGGTTCGCGAGCAGGACCGCCGGCAGGTAGGTCAAGCGGCGCAGCCAGTGCAGGCTGCCCCATTCGTGTTGAACGAGGATCGCGCGCCGCCCGCGCAGCCGTGCAAACAGTAGCGCGAGCAGCGGCGACAGAATGACGCGCTTCCAGGCCACGATCGGCAGGTTGCAAACGATGTTGCGCGCCGAGCCGACCGCGCGCCAGGTCTCCGCGACCGAGCCTTGTGTTTGTGACAGGGTTAACGCCGCGGTCGAGCCGGGTTCCAGCTTCTCCAGCGTCTCGGCAAGGCGCAAGGTAAATTGTCCGACGCCGCATTGCATCTGCGGGCCGGCGCCGAGGATCAGTGCGCGCGTGGTTGTTGGCGGTGTCGTCATGCAGCGAAAGTTTGAATTTTCTCGCGCGGATTGTAACGACTTGTGGAAACGAAAGCTTTGCAGCGACGATAATTCTGTCGCGTTAGCCTTACTCTGAGGAGGTGCGGTTCCATCGCACCTTTTTGCTTTCCCCGGCACCCGTCTTGCCAGATGGTGCGCAGAGATCGTGCCGGCGTCCCACGCAAGGACAATGCGCGATCGGTTGACGAATTCCGGTACAGCTCCCGCAAGCGTCGACCCAAGAAGACTGCTACGAAAGTAAGGGCGTGAACATGACATTCGGCACCGTGTTTACCAATTGGGATGCGACGCACTCGACGCTGTGGGGACATCAGCCGATCAAGCTGTCTCACGAGTTGCACAAATCGCCGCTGTTTTCGCGCGACGCGCTCGCCGAGTTGATCCAGCGTTATCCGCGCGAGTATTACAGCCTGATCCAGACTGGCCCCAAGGGCGGCAAGCGCGTCTGGCGCGAGGGCGAGATCGGCAGTTTTGACGGTGAGCAGGTGATGCGTGCGATCGCCGGCGGCAGCCTGTGGCTGATGATGCGCGACGTCGGCACCATCGATGCCGCCTATTACGCCATGGTCGAACGGATGTTACGGGAAGTCGGGGCCCACGTTCCCGGCTTCGAAACGCGCACCCACCAGGAGAGCCTTCTCGTTTCCTCGCCGGATGCGCTGGTGCCCTATCACGCCGACCTGCCGGGACAGGCCTTGATCCAGCTGGTGGGGCGCAAGCGGGTCTATGTCTACCCGAGCACGTCGCCTTTCATCACACCGGAGCAGCTCGAGGATATCGCGCTGTTCAATTACGAGCTCGATTTGCCGTATCAGCCCTGGTTCGACGAGCACGCCAAGGTGTTCGACATCGGACCGGGCGAGATGCTGAGCTGGGAGCTCAACGCGCCGCATCGCGTGGAAAATCTCGACGCTTTCAGCGTCTCGATGACGGTGTCCTACACCACCGACCAGATTCGCCGCCGCGACGTCGTCAATCTTGCCAACGGATTGCTGCGGCATCGCTTCGGCTACACGCCGAAGACGCGCAGCCTGAGCGGTCCGTCGTTCCTCGCCAAGAAGGTGCTGCAAAAACTCTGGCGCAACTCCGGCTGGGTGAAGCGCGAGCGCAGCGCACGCCGTCCGACCGAGTTCAGGCTGGATGCGGCTGAGCCCGGCGGGATCGTCGAATTGTCGCGTGCGGCCTGACGGTTCAAAATGGCAATGGCAGTGCTGACGGCAGAAGCGGGACATCTGGACGCAAGCGCGACCGCTCGCGCCGCGCGGTACCGCGTCGAATTGTTCGACGACTGGAAGGAAGCCGCCGCGCGCTGGAACGAAGCGCGCGCGACCACGCCGTTTCAGGATTTCCGCTGGCTGGGCGCGTGGTATGGCGCTTTCACCGAGGTTGAGCCCGTGATTGCTGTCATCACCGATGCGCGAACGCTGGAGCGCGTGGCGCTGTTGCCGCTGGTGCGCCGCGCGCGCCGCGGCGTGCGCATCATCGAGTTTGCCGATCTTGACCTCACCGACTACAACGCGCCGCTGCTCGGTCCCGCCGCGCCGCGCGATGCGGCCGGCGCGCAAGCGGTATGGCAGGGGTTGCTCGCGGCGCTGAAACGCATGCAGGGCGGCGCCGATCTCATTCGTCTGCGCAAGCTGCCGCGCGATCTCGACGGCCGGGCCAATCCGCTGGCGCTGCTCGATGCGACCTTCCGCTCCGCTGTCAACGGCAACCTCGTTACGATCGGTGACGATTTCGACGCGTGGCGGCATTCGCTCGGACGCAATGCCCGCAAGGGATTTCTGAAAAGCTGGCGCGTGTTCAGCAGCGGTCCGCGGGCAGCGTTCAGGATCATCGCCGATCCGGATGAAGCGTCCCGCGTGATGGCGGCGATGGAAACCCAGCAAGGCGCGCGGATGCAGGCTCTTGGACTGAGCTACAGCCTGAACGATCAGGCTTACGCCGCGTTCTACCGCGATCTCGTCGCCGCCAATCTGGCCGCGGGTTATGCCGTGCTCACGGCGCTGACCGTCGGTGAGGAGGTGGTCGCGACCCTGCTCGGCATCCGTAACGGTCCGCGCTATGTGATGGTGCGCTTCAGCAATGCCGGCGAAAAATGGGCAAGATGCGCGCCGGGCCTGCTGGTCATCGAACGCACCATGCAAGCCCTGCATGCGGACGGCGTCCGGAGCTTCGATTTCGGCACCGGCAATTATGCTTACAAGCGGAAGTTCGGTGTGACGCAATTGCCGCTGCTCAACATCACCAGGGCGTTGAGCTGGCGCGGCAAGCCGCTCGCCTTGCGCGACCGCATCGTGCGCGAACTTCGTCGTTTCCCGCGACTCGCGGCGCGGATCAGCCGCGCGCTCCGCACCCGCTCGATGCGCGAAGAGTTTTAAATCGCGCGAACGACGCCCGGTCGTCCGAAATCGCATTCCAGCGCCTCACGATCCCATTTGGCCGCATTGGCTGCGGCCTCGTAGGTGCTTTGCAGAAAGTCGAGCAACGCCTTGTCGGGATCATCGGCGGTACGCACGGCGTCATAGGGCAGGATGAATTCGCCGACAGCTTCGCTGAAAAACCCGGCATCGGGTTTGACGCGCGCTGCACGAAACCCGTCCGGCTCGGGATAGGCGTAGGAATAGAACGCGGGATAGTCGATCGCGCCGCTGCCGGGCCAGAAACCGGCGCTGCTGACCTCGTGCGAATAGGCCTCGCAGGCGACCGCATCGGGGAGCGACGGAACGCCGCCGGGATGGCGCGGCGCACGGCGGCCGGAAAAGCGCGTGACCGCGAGATCGAAACTGCCCCAGAAGAAATGCACGGGGCTCGCCTTGCCGAGGAAGCCGGTGCGGAATTGCTTGAACACGCGATCGGCATTGACGAGGATGGTGAAGAAGCGACGCGCCGCCTCCGCATCGTAGGACGCGTGCGCGTTATCGAGCGGGAAGCGGACAGGGTCGGGAAGCTCGTTCGGCATTTCGTCGATCGCGGCGTGAATACCGAGTTCGGCGAGATCAGCCATGATGCGCGCGTAAAAGCTTGCGACCGAATGTCCGGCCAAAGCGAACTGGCGCGTTGCGCCGTCGCTGACGGATATCCTTAAAGTTTGATCGATGAAGTCGAATTCGATTTCGAAGGTGCGTGTCCCGTACGGGATCGGCGACGTCGAAAGGCCGCGCGCGGTGACGTACAGCGTGACGTGCCAGGAATGATTGAGCCAGGGCGACAGCGTCAACCGGATCTTGCCGACAATCTGTGTCCAGAGCTGTAGCGTCGCGTAGGTGTCACGCCAGGACAGCAGCGGCAATTCCGGCCAAGTCGTCTTCTGGCTCTCGATCATGGCAACGCTCCCGGCCTGGTGATGCATCGCTGCATATCACGGGCCGGTAACACACGGTCACGAAGCCGTGCAGCCCTCGCAACGGCGTTTTCCCCGCGTGGCGCGGAACAGGCTCTTGCAATACCAGCGCCGCGCGATGGCCTCGAGCGGGCTGCGCACCAGTTGAGCCATAAAGAGAATTTCGACCATGGCCTGTCCTTCGTCCCCAGGACAGGGAGATAAGGCGGCATTCCCGCAGGAGAATGCCGTCCTTTTCCTATCTGCCATGCACTGCACAATGACGCTTAGCCGTGCAGCTTCTTTGCAGTCTCGGCGATCACGCGGCCTTGATAGCGCGCGCCGTTGAGCTCGTTGACGGTGGGCTGACGGCTGCCGTCGCCGCCCGTGATGGTGGTCGCGCCATAGGGCGAGCCGCCAGTGACGTCGTTGAGCTCCATCTGGCCGGAGAAACCGTAGTTAAGGCCGACGATGGTCATGCCGAAATGCAGCAGGTTGGTGATGATGGAGAACAGCGTGGTCTCCTGGCCGCCATGCTGGGTCGCGGTCGAGGTGAAGGCGCCGCCGATCTTGCCGTGCAGCGCGCCCTTGGCCCAGAGGCCGCCGGCCTGGTCGAGGAAGTTCGCCATCTGCGACGACATGCGGCCGAAGCGCGTGCCGGTGCCGACGACGATCGCATCGTAACTGGCAAGCTCCTCGACCTTTGCGACCGGCGCAGCCTGATCGAGCTTGTAATGTGCGGCCTTGGCCACTTCGGCCGGCACCAATTCAGGGACGCGCTTGACGTCGACGGTCGCGCCGGCTTCGCGCGCGCCTTCGGCGACGGCGTTGGCCATCGCTTCGATATGGCCATAGGCGGAATAATACAGGACGAGAACTTTGGTCATGGTGGTCTCCTTGAGATTTTGGGAAAGGGGAGGGCGTCATGACCGGACATAGCCGTTCGAAGAACGGCGTCGCTTCCGCTCGCCTATGTCCGGTCATGTACGCCATTGTTGGGAGGTGAGAGGGCTTACGCCGCGTCGACCAGCACCAGCTCGGAATCTTCCAGCGCCTTGATGGTCAGTTTGACTTCGTCTGTTATCGCAGCGCCATCGCGGGCATTGACCCTGATACCATTGACCTCGACGCTGCCGGCCGCCGGCACCAGATAGAGATGCCGCGTCTTGTCGGCGTCGTATTCCGCGCTCTCGCCGGCCTTCAGCGTGGTGGCGAGCACCCGCGCGTCGGCGCGGATCGGCAGCGCGTCGGTATCGTCAGGCAATCCGCTGGCGATGGTGACGAGCTTGCCGGAGCGGTCCGCCTTCGGGAAACGGCTTCGAGCCCCAGGTCGGCGCGCCGCCCTGCGTGGTCGGCTGAATCCAGATCTGGAAAATGCGCGTCAGCGTCGGCTCCAGATTGTATTCGGCGTGACGGATGCCGCTTCCCGCGCTCATCACCTGGACGTCGCCGGCTTCGGTGCGGCCCTTGTTACCAAGCAAGTCCTGATGCGTGATCGCGCCTTCGCGGACATAGGTGATGATCTCCATGTTGGCATGGGGATGCGGAGGAAACCCGCTGTTCGGCGCGATCTCGTCGTCGTTCCACACGCGCAATGCGCCGTGGCTGACGTTGTTCGGGTCGCGATAGTCGGCGAAGGAGAAGTGATGTTTCGCCTTGAGCCAGCCGTGGTCGGCGCCGCCGAGCTTGCCGAATGGTTTGAGCTTGATCATGTGATGTTACTCCATAGCCTTGAACTTCATGGCTCTTGGATATGCCTCCCGCTGTGGTATAGAAATAGAAACTATCGAAACACATTGTTTCCATTTTGGTGATGTCATGGCCAAGCTCCCGGACTTCGAGGCGCTCGCGATCTTCGCAAAAGTCGTGGAATTGCGGTCATTTGCGGGGGCGGCAGGCGAACTTGCACTATCGAAGGCCACTGTCTCCAAGGCGGTCGGGCGGCTGGAGGAGCGGCTCGGCGCGCGGCTTTTCAACCGCACCTCGCGCGGCTGGCGCTGACCGATGCCGGCCAAAAGCTCGCCGAGCGCGCGACGCGCCTGCTTGCGGATGGCGAAGCCGCCGAGAACGAGGCGCTGGCGCAATCCTCGGTGCCGCGCGGCCTGGTCAAGCTCGCGGTGCCCATGAGTTTTGGCGTCAAAGAGGTCGCGCCGATCCTGCCGGAATTCCTCAAGGCCTATCCGGAAGTCGCCGTCGACCTGCATCTGAGCGACGCGACCGTCGACCTGATCGGCGAGGGCTTCGATGCCGGCTTGCGCATCGCGCGGCTGCCGGATTCCTCGCTGATCGCGCGGCGGCTATGCGCGATGCCGCGCTACACGGTCGCCGCGCCGTCCTATCTCAAGGAACATGGGCGGCCGACGCATCCGATGCAACTCGCGCAGCACCGCTGCTTCGGCTACGCCTACCTGTCGACGCCGAACATCTGGCACTACACCAATGCCGCCGGCGAGCAGGCGAGCGTGCGGCCCGGCGGCGCCCTGCGCGTCAACAATGGCGAAGCCGTCATGCCGTCTCTCGTCGCGGGGCTGGGGATCGCCGACCTGCCGGAGTTCATCGTGGGCGATGCCATCGCCTCCGGTGAGGTCGAGGTAATCCTCAAGGGCTGGACGCAGCCCGAAGGCGCGCTGCACTGGGTGACGCCGCCCGGTGGCCCGCGGCCCGCGCGCGTCGAGGTGCTGGCGGAGTTCTTGTTGAAGCATTTCGCGAAGGGGAAGCGGAGGTAGGGCTTCTCACCTCCCCGGAGTTGCGGCGGTAACAGTTGACGTGTCCCGGGCGCGGTGCAGCACCTCAAGCGCGTTCACGCGGGCCTTCAACACGCTATGGCGCTGCTTCGCAGACCCGGGACCAGGTCACCACGAACGTTCATAGGCCCCGGATCAGCAGTGCATCGCTGAAGGAGCGCTGCGCTGCATCCGGGGTTCGAAGCGGTGCCGATGCGGCTAGTGCGCGGCCGCGCCGCTGAGCCTTTGCAGCCCGGTTTCGATCACGACGACCTCGTCGTCGAAAGCCCGAATCGAACTGCTGAAATCGAATACGTCGGTCTGCTTCAACAGCAGCTCGCGCTTGAGCCGCTGACGATGCTCGCGCAGATCCTCGAGCGCCTTACGATTTTTCAGGGAAACATACGCATCAACAATCAACTTCATCGCAACAGACATGACGCAACCCCACCCACTCGACCCGCCGAATGATCAGTATTCAGATGGCGGCTGACACACGCAACAAAATCATCAACAGCCTGTGGATAACCGCGGACAGTGCGTCTTTGACGCATCAGTGCGCGCGCGGACAAGGGAGGTATCGGGATGATAGATTCGCAGGCACGCGACAAGACCAGACAAGGAGAACTGCCGGGAGAAACCGCCGATAAATCGCCGCCAACTTCTCAAGACCGCCGCCGCGCTGCCGCTGGCCCAGGCCGCCTGGACGCGCGGTGCGTTCGCCCAAGGCGGCTATCCCACCCGCAACATCAACATGATCGTACCGTTTCCGGCGGGCGGCCAGGCCGATCTCGCGGCGCGGCCGGTCGCGCTGGCGCTGGAGCGCGTCCTCGGCAAGCCCGTCATCGTCGACAACCGGGCGGGAGGGGCCGGCGGATCGATCGGTAACGCGCAGGCGGCGCGTGCCGAACCGGACGGCTATACGCTCTTGATGACGCTGTCCTCGCTGGCGGTGCTGCCGGAGGCGGACCGGCTGTTCGACCGGCCGGTCGCCTATGAGGTCAGCCAATTCGCAGCCGTGGCGCGCGTGCTGGCCGATCCGACCTTGCTTGCGGTGCCGGCCTCGGCGCCATGGAAGAGCCTCTCGGAATTCGTCGACGACGCCAGGAAGCGCCCCGGACGGATTCCCTATGGCTCCTCCGGCCCCTACGGCACGCTGCATGTCGCGATGGAGATGTTTGCGGCCAGCGCCGGGATCAAGCTGTTGCACATACCCTTCCGCGGCGCCGGTCCGGCGCTGACCGCACTGCTCTCCGGCACCGTGCAAGCTTTGGCCTCGGCGCCGGGCACGCTGAAGCAGCAGGTCGAGGACGGCAAGATGCGTGTGCTCGCCAACTGGGGCGCGGAGCGGATCGCGAGCTTCCCCGAACTGCCGACCTTCAAGGAACTCGGTTACAAGGACGTCGAGTTCTACATCTGGGCCGGACTTTTTGCCCAGAGTGCCTTACCGGCGCCGGTCATGACCCGTTTACGCGAAGCCATGGCGCAAGCCGTGAAGGCGCCGGAGGTGACGAAGACCTTCGAGACCGCGGGCAGTCCGGTCGCCTATCTCGACGCGCCGGAGTTCTCGAAGTTCGTTGCTGACGACAGCGCGCGGCTGATCGCCGCGGTGAAGAAGATCGGCAAGGTGGAGTAGCGCATGATCCGGAAAAGTGTGTAGCGGTTTTCCGAAAAGATCATGCGCAAACAATAAGCTTGGGAACCCAACTCACATTTTGTTGTCTCCTGACAACCTTCCTGCGCCGCATTGATTGGACAATTTAGCGGCTCGCGCTGCGGAACATCAATCAAATCGTGGAAGGATCTGTTCATGCGGACAAAGCTGGTTGTCCTGAGCCTCGTGCTGCCGCTCGGTGGCGTGCTCATTCAGAACGCTGCGAGCGCGGAGCCTTATAAGGGAACCTGGGAGCAGCAGATGGCCTGCACGCCCGATGTGTGGCGGCTATGCGGCTCGGCTATACCCGACGTCGACCGCATCGTCGCGTGCCTGCGTCAGAACACGCCGAACCTGTCGGACGGCTGCCGCGCCGTGTTCGAATCCAACAACAGCATGGACCAGCAACAGGTCCCGTCACCGCCGCGCGGCCGCGTTACGCCTGCGCCGGGCACGCGCGGCAAGCAGCCGCCGCCAACGCGGATCGCGCCGCCGCCGAATGATGACGACGATTAGGGCGCGCAAGGATCGTTGAACCGGGGAGAGGCCGCCGGTCCTAACATTTGTTGGAGAGTCCTCCGGTGGGCGCCTGTTAGGGTTCACCCATCAGCAGGACCCGATGCAGGACATGAAGGCGCATCTGGAGAAGCTGCGCGCTGACGCAGCCGAATGTGCGTTGATCCGTGATCTCGCGACCGATCCGCAGAAGCGCGCGCTGTTCACGCGGCTGGCGGAGCACCTCGCCACGCTCGCAAGCGAGGTAGAAGCCGCGATCGCGGCGACACTCACCGGCGGCGAGGGGGCTTAAGCGAGACGCTAAAGCGAACGATGGTTACTCGATCAACTCGTCGGCTGCGATCTGCATGGATTGCGGGACCGCAAGGCCAAGCGTCTTTGCGGTCCTGGTGTTGATGACCAGTTCGAACCTGGTCGGCCGCAGCACCGGAAGGTCGTCCGTCTTGGCGCCACGCAAAACCTTGCCGGCATAAACGCCGAGCTGGCGGTAGGTGTCGGAGAGGCTGGCGCCATAGCTCATCAGGCCGCCGTCCGCGGGAAATTCGCGGATATGAAAAATGCCGGGCAGCCGGTTGCTGGTTGAGAGCGCCAGGATATGGCTTCGCCGGGAGTCGAAGAACGGATCGTTCTGCACGATCAGCCCGGCAACTCCGGCTTTCGAGAACGCAGCAAAAGCCGCGTCGATCCCGTCATCCGTCGCGGCTTCCTGCACCACGAGTTCGCGGTCGAGTTCCTTGGCCGCGGCGGCCACCGCCTGTCGCTGCAACTCGGCTGCCTCGGCTCCGAAGCGCGGATTGACCAGCAAGCCTATGACGTGCGCTGACGGGACCATTCCACAGAGCAGCTCCAGCCGCTTGCCGCCGAGTTCGCCGGTGAAGAAGTTGACGCCCGTGGCGGTCCCCGGCCGGTTCATGCTCGTGACCAGGCCGGAGCGCACGGGATCGCCGCCGACGACAAAGACAAGCGGAATCTGCAGGCCTGCCGCCTTGGCCGCCAGTGCGGCCGGGTCGCCCGCTGCGACCATCAGCGCAAGCGGCTGGCTCAGAAGCTCGGCCGCAAATGCGGGCAGCTTGCTGTAGTCGCCCTGCGCCCAGCGATATTCGATGGCGACGCTCTTGCCCTCGATATAGCCCATCTCTTCGAGTCCGCTGCGAAACGCAGTGGTGTGAATCGCGGCCTCGTCGGGCGAACGCGTCGAAAGGAAGCCGATCACAGGTAGCGGCTGCTGCGCGCGCGAAATTGCGGGCAGGGCCGCCGCAACTCCCAGCCCCGTTATGAATTCGCGCCGCTTCATTGCTGTCCCCCGGGGTTGCGAAGGTATCTCATCTATTCGACCACCTTGTCGGCGATCGCGAGGAGTGCCGGCGGAACTGTCAGGCCAAGTATTTCCGCGGTCCTGAGATTGATCGACAATTCGAATTTCGTCGGACCCTGCACCGGCAGGTTACCCGGCGATTCTCCCTTCAGGATACGGTCGATATAGGCGACGGGCAGCCGCAACATCGCATCATAGTTGTAGGTATAGGCAATCAGTGCTCCTCGATCCGCGGCACTGGCGACTGAAAGGATGATCGGAAGCTTGTTTCGAAGTGACTGACCGATGATCTGGTCTCGATGTGTGACCGTGAACGGTTCCGGTATGACGAAAATCCCTCCATGCGGCTCGCGGCCGATCAACGATGCTGCGGCCTCGATCTCGCTGTCGCTACGCGTGGGAATTTCGATGAACGTCACGCCATCGCCGGCGGCGGCCTTGGCCGACTCGATCAATGGCGGTGCGTAAGGCGCGGTGTCCGGGTTGTAGATGATACCGACGCGGCTCACATCGGGTGCGATCTCGCGAAGGAGCTGGATCCATTTGCCGCCGATCGACAGGTCCCAGACGACGAAACCGGTCACGTTGCCGCCGGGGTGCATCACGCTCTCGACCAATCCGAAGCCCACCGGATCGGCGACTTGCGCGAACACAATGGGAATCGTTTGTGTCTTTTGATGAACCGCCCGCGCTGCGGGCAATCCTTGCGCGTAGATGAGATCAGGACCGATTGCCACAAGCTCGGCTGCAGAGACGGTGATTTTGCCGAGATCTCCACCGCCGAAGCGATAGTCCAGACGGATATTGTTTCCGTCGATCCATCCTGCCTTTCGCATCTCATCGTTGAATGGCCGCTGGGATTCGATTGCGACCGGGTCGTCTGCGCTCGATGCCAGTCCGACAAGCACGCCGACGTGTGGCATGCGCTCCGCCTGCTGGGCGCGCGCAATTGCGGGTAGGGCGGCCGCTATTCCCAGCCCCGTCACGAAGTCGCGCCGCTTCATGGCTCCTCCCAGTTTCGCAGAGCACCCTATAGCACCGAACTCCGCAACAGGCCTGAACATCCTGCGAGCGCGACCGACGGGCGGCTCAGACCTTGACCTCGCATACATCGACCCACTCCGCGCCGACCAACTCTGCCATCCGCTCCGGCGCGATTTTCACCGCGCTGTGGGTCGAGCCCGCGGCCGGCACCACGATGTCGAACGCCTTCATCGAGACGTCGCAATAGATCGGCAGCGGCGCCTTCAGCCCGAAGGGGCAGACGCCGCCGACCTCGTGGCCGGTGATTTCGGCGACCTCTTCGAGGCCCAGCATCTTCGGCTTTCCCCCGAACAGTGTCTTCACCTTCTTGTTGTCCATCCGCGAGGTGCCTGACGTGACGATCAGCACCACGCGCTCGCCGACGCGAAGCGACAGCGTTTTCGCGATGCGCGCCGGCTCGACGCCATAGGCCGCGGCCGCGAGCGGCACCGTCGCGGAGCTCTGCGTCGATTCGATCACGGATATATCAGGGGCCTTTTCGGCGAAGAACGCGCGGACGGATTCAAAACTCATAAGATGCAACAACCCTGGGCAATTCCGACAGCGAGCGGATGCGATGGTCGGGCGCAACGCCCAGCTCGTCCATCTGCGTCCGGATCGCCTTGAACATGGTGAGCGGTGCCACGAGATCGCTCTCGACGCAAGCGAGCGCCATCGCCTCCGGGCTCACCCGCTCGATCCAGGCGACGTTGAGGCCGAAGGATTTGGCGCCGCAGGCATCCCACGGATTCGACGACACGAACAGCACGTCCGCCGGCTTCACGCCGAGCATGGTTTCGATCGGCGTGTAGGCTTCCGGGCTCGGCTTGAAGGTCTTTTGCGGATCGACGCTGAGTGTTGCGTCGAGCACCTTGTCGAGCCCGCTGTTCTTCACCAGCGCGTTCAACATCTCAGGGCTGCCGTTGGAGAGGATTGCGAGCTTGCGTCCCTTCAGCGCGTCGAGTGCTTCCCTCGCATCCGGATAGAGATCGAGATGCCGGTACTTGTCGATGATGGCAGTGAAGGTCTCTTCGTCGTATTGCAGGCCGAGGCAGCGTAGCGTGTAGGCGAGCGAGTCGCGCGTCACCACGGCGAAATCCGCATAGCGCCGCATCAGCGAGCGCAGCCAGCTGTATTCGAGCTGCTTGATGCGCCAGATTTGCGTGATGATCTCGCCATAGCCGGGAAACGCCTCCTCGGTGACATCGGCCACCGACTGCACGTCGTAGAGCGTGCCATAGGCGTCGAACACGACGGCTTTGATCGTCAATTGCCCGAACTCCTTGCCGCCGATCTCTACGTCGAGAAACTCGCGCAGCGCGACCGCCGATTGCTCCGCTGCCGCCTGATTATATTGAAGACGGTGCCCGAGCAATTCCTTCGGCGTGTCGAGCCTCGGCGAGTCGAAGACATGCCAGGCGCCGGGATAGACGATCAGCTTGATCGGCGCGCCTTGGCTGCTTTGCCGCGACACACCGTAATCGTCACTGCCCTCCGCAAGCCTCCGGCAGCCCTCTGCCGAGGTCCAGTCGTCGAGCTCGCCGATCATGATCAGCGTCGGCACGGTCAGATTGCCCTGAATGGTCCGGCAATTCGGATAGAAGGCGGCCGCGGCGCGGAACTTGTTGCGCGAGGAACGCTCGACGACGCCTTGCTCGACCGAGCTCAGTGCGAGCCAGCCGCCTTGGGAAAATCCGAGCACGGCGACGCGACCGGAGTCGACCGAGGGGTCCCGCACCAGGAAATCCAGCGCGCGATAGGCGTCGAAGGCCATTTCGGTGGGTGTGCCGTTGCCACAGGTGTTGTCGATGCCGCGCGGCCCGAAACTGTCGACGGTGAGCGTGACATAACCCCAGGGCGCGATCTGCCTGCCCCAGCGCTCGTCGAGTTTTCGCCAATTGCCGTTGCAGCTGTGCAGCAGCACGATGGCAGGGAAGGGGCCCGCGCCCTCCGGCCGCCTGAGCAGGCCTTGCAGCGGCTGCGAATGTGCCAGCGGCGATTCCAGCTCGACGATGATAGCTCCGGAATCAAGCGCAGCCGCGGCGCCGCCCGTGAGCAGCAAAATTCCCAAACCTGCTGATATGCCGTGCTTGGACATGGGCCACCCTCGTGCTTCACAGCGCGAGGGCAGCGCTGCGATTAGATGCCGAGCAGTTTCCGTGCGTTCGCTTTCAACACCTTCGGCCGGATCTCGTCGCGGATCTCGAGCTTGGAAAAGTCCGAAAGCCACCGGTCCGGGGTGATCACCGGCCAGTCCGATCCGAACAGCATCTTATCCTGAAGGATCGAGTTGATATAGCGCACCAGGATCGGCGGGAAGTATTTCGGCGACCAGCCGGACAAGTCGATATAGACGTTCGGCTTGTGGGTCGCGACCGACAGCGCCTCCTCCTGCCAGGGGAAGGAGGGGTGGGCGAGGATGATCTTCAGGTCCGGGAAATCGGCGGCGACGTCGTCCATGTACATCGGGTTGGAATATTTCAGCCGCATGCCCATGCCGCCGGGCATGCCCGAGCCGACGCCGGTCTGGCCGGTGTGGAACAGCGCGATCGCGCCGCCATCATTGATGGCTTCATAGAGCGGATAGGCCATGCGGTCGTTCGGATAGAAGCCCTGCATGGTCGGATGGAATTTGAAGCCGCGGACGCCGAACTCATCGATCAGCCGCCGCGCCTCGCGCACGCCGAGCTTACCCTTGTGCGGATCGATCGAGACGAACGGGATCAGCACGTCGAGATTTTCGGAAGCCGCCTCCAGCATCTCGTCATTGTTGTAGCGGCGAAAACCGGTCTCGCGCTCGGCATCGACCGGGAAAATCACCGCGGCGATGTTTTTCGCGCGATAATAGGCGGCGGTCTCCGGCACGGTCGGCGGATGCTTGTGCGGCGACTTGAAATATTCCGCCATCTGCGCCTGGAAGTCGTCATAGCCGTCGTCGCCATGCATGCCGCAGGGTTCCTCGGCATGGGTGTGGATGTCGATGGCGACGACCTTCTCGATGTCGGGCAGTTTCAGCTTGGGCATGGGCGCTTCCGGGACCAGGGCGGCGGGGGCGGCAGTTTTCGTGGTGAAAATTGATTATAGGATATAACAAATTGCGCAAGGGCGGCGAAATTGCCCGCAAAACGGGCGGAATTGGGCATTCAACGCCCTGTTCGGATTGACATTTGCAGCCGGCTTGGCCTAGAAACCGCCGCGTCCCGGACGGCAATGGCCGGTTCCATGGACCATCCATTCATTTGCGCTACCCGGCCTGTCGAGCACGGCCTTTCGAAACATTCGGGATTCTCTGAGATGAAAGTCCGTAACTCGCTGAAATCGCTGCGCGGCCGGCATCGCGCCAACCGCCTGGTCCGCCGCAAGGGCCGGGTCTATGTGATCAACAAGGTGCAGCGCCGATTCAAGGCGCGCCAGGGCTGATTAGCCCAGGTTACTCGCGATCACACGTCGTTGACGGTCTTGACGCTCTTGCAGCTTTGCAAGAGCGTTTTGCTGCGTCTAGACTTTGCCGATGGCTTTGAGATTCCGTGCGCGGCATTTTGGACTGGCGATCGTTCTGGCGGCGGCTTTGACGACGCCGGCGCTGGCGCAGGACAATCCGCGCGCCGCGCCCCGCAAGAAGCCGCCGGAGGCCCCGAGCAAGCTGCCGCGCGCCGACAAGAACCGCGGACTGGATTTTCTGTTCGGCGCGCTGAAGGCCGCGCCCGATGAGGTCAGCGCCAAGCATGTCGAGGCGCGCATCTGGTCGATCTGGATGCAGACGCCGAGCGACACTGCCGCGCTCTTGATGGTGCGCGCCAAGGCCGCGATGGACGCCCAGCAGATGGACGTGGCGCTGAAACTGCTCGATGCCACCATCAAGCTGCGTCCGGATTACACCGAAGCCTGGAACAGGCGCGCGACGCTGTATTATCTGAAGAGCGACTATGCGCGCTCGCTCGCCGACATCCAGCAGGTGCTGGTGCGCGAGCCCCGGCATTTCGGCGCGCTCGCAGGCCTCGGCATGATCATGCAGGATCTCGGCGACGACAAGCGCGCGCTCGACGCCTTCCGCAGGGCGCTCGCGATCAATCCGCATCTCGAGAAGGTGCCCGACCTCGTCAAGACGCTGAGCGAAAAGGTCGAAGGCCGCGATATCTAGTTTCGCGGTGTTAACGCTGTTCGCAGAGCATCCACTGTGAGACCGGAGGTTCGGCGTTAACGCACTCTCTGCCGTGCCTATATACACAACAGGAGCGACAGCGATGAAACGCTTGATCCTTGCAGGTGCACTCGTTCTGGTGAGTTCAGCCAGCTACGCCGACGGACGCTATTGGGTGGTCGGAAACCGCACCACCGGCAAATGCGATATCGTGACCTCGAACCCGGTCATCGGCGGTGGATCCGCCTATGACAATGGCGGTGGCTATTCCTTCGGCGACGGACCCTACAAGTCCAAGGACGACGCCAAGCTCGCGCGTTCGACGATCAACACCTGTCCGCCGCCTGATCCCGAGAAGAATCCCGCCGGCAAGTGAGGCTCTTGTGATTTCGTCATGCCCGGCCCCGTGCCGGGCATCCACGTCTTTGGCGTCATCCAAGAAAGTCGTGGATGGCCGGGCATAGGTTAGCGGAAGCGACGCCGTTCTTCGAACGGCTATACCCGGCCATGACGACGAGAGGCGTGTCAGTGCAGCGCGCCGCTACTGCGCTCGCTGATGCCGTAGCGCGCGGCCGCCGCATAGAGCTGCGCGATCTCCGCCTCGAGATGCTCGTTGACCATGAGCAGCGCCTTCAGCGCGCCGCGGATATCGCCGTCGCACCGTGCGACGATCTCGTCGATCGCCGCTTCACTCGATCTGAAACTCATTCCAAAACCCCTTCCCATTGTCCCTGCGGGATCTCAACGACGCCGACCGATTCAAACTTCCCGTAGAGGATGTGAACGAGGCCGGGTGGCATCCACCTTCGATGCACGCCCGGCAGGCAGACAAAGTGCCGACCGTGACTATAAAATGACCGACGACATCCGTGTGACGGCGCACGGATTAGTGAGGGGAAAACTCCTCAGTTCTGCCGTGAAACCGCTGTGTCACAGTGACGTAACTTGGACCGTGACCTGGGCCTGTCGGAAAATATCAATGATATCAATCATCCTCGTGGCGGTGCTGGTCGCGCTGGCACTGTTGACGCAGGTCGGCGTTTTTGTCCTTGAGCGGACTTATCCACCGCGGGGGCAGCGGGTCGAGGTCGCGGGCGCGGTTCTGAATGTGGTCGATCTGGGGCGGCCTGACGCGAGCCTCCTGCCGATCGTGCTGCTGCATGGCGCAAGCTCCAATCTGGAGGTGATGCGGCCGCTCGCCGAGCGGCTTGCGGCCAGGCATCGCGTCCTCCTGATCGATCGGCCCGGCCATGGCGGGAGCACGCGCGAGCGCGTCACGGATTCGACGCCCGCGGTACAGGCGCGGATGATCGTCGACGCCCTCAACACGCTCGGCGTCGGACCAGCGATCATCGTGGTGCATTCGCTCGCGGGTGCGATCGGCGCGCGGATGGCGCTGGATTATCCCGCGCATGTCGCGGGTCTCGTGATGTTGGCGCCGGTGACCCATCCCTGGCGTGGCGGCGTCGGTTGGTACAACAGAACGGTGACCACGCCGGTGATCGGCCCACTGCTCGCTTACACCGTCACGCTGCCACTCGGGCTCCTCGTCACGCAGTCCGGTGCGCGGGGCGTGTTCCTGCCGCAAGTGATGGCGGATGATTTCGTGGCGAGCAGCGCGACGCGGCTGTTGCTGCGGCCGCGCGAATTCCTTGCCAATGCGCATGACCTCGTCGATTTGAAGGAGGCGGTCGCCGAACAGGCGCCGCGCTATGGCGAGATCGAACGACCCGTCACGATCATCTCCGGCGATGAAAACGACAAGACGGTTTCGACCAACATCCATTCGCGCCCGTTCGCGGCCACCGTGAAAGGCGCGAAACTGATCGTGCTGCCGGGCGTCGGCCACATGGTGCAATACGCCGCGCCCGATCTCGTCGTGTCGGAGATCGAGGCGATGGCGGCGCGCGTCGGACAAGCAGCCGCCAAGGCGGCGCACGGCTAGGGCATGATCCGGAAAAGTGTGAAGCGGTTTTTCGAAAAGATCATGCCCAAACAGGAATGGCCCGAAAACCCCGCCAAATCAGCAATTGTCGGGAGGATTTGTCGATTTCTTAATTAAAACAGCCGCATGCTGCCGCTTCGGACACGCAAAATCCGGAACAGACAGCATGGACAATCATTCCGCGCATGTGGGGCAGGGCGATGACGCCAATTTGCGGCTGGTGCGCTTCTTCAGCATTTGTCTCGGCAGCCTCGTCTTCGTCTACGCGCTGTTCGCGGTGCGGCTGTTCGTCGATGCCGGGCATTTTGGTTTTACGGATTATCTCCTGATCGCGCTGCGCGTCCTGCTCGGCGCCACCGCGCTGGTCGTCATCTCCTATCCGGCCTGGCTCGCGCAACGGCTCGAGCCTGTCATCTCCGAAATGGGCCGCGTGTTCGAGGGCGAGTTCGCAAGCGCCGCGACGGCCGAGAAGATCCGCATGATCGTGCTGGTGACGATGATGAGCCTGCTGCTCGAGCTCGTCATGATCCGCTGGCTGGCCTCGGTCTTCCCGGTGTTCTCGTTCTTCAAGAACTTCACGCTGCTCGCCTGCTTCTTGGGCCTCGGCGCCGGCTACGCCGTCTCCGACAAGCAGCCCTGCGCGCCGGCGCTGGTGCTGCCGATGCTCGCGCTGTTCGTGCTCGTGATCACGCTCTTGCGCTACGACGTCGGCGCCACCACCGACATCTTCTCCGGCCTGCCGATGCAGGAGCAGACCTCGATCTCGATCTGGATGGAGAAGCTGAACTGGCTGTCGCTGATCCAGCAGAGCGTGCCGCTGTATCTGTTGCTCAGCATGAGCTTCGTGCTGTGCGCCTGCATCTGTTATCCCGTGGGCCAGCTCTGCGGCAAGCTGCTGGGCGCCACCGATGCGCTCAGGGCTTACGGCCTCAATCTCGCCGGCAGCATCCTCGGCGTCATGGTGCTGTTCGTGATGAGCCTGTTCTGGCTGCCGCCGGTGGTGTGGTTCACCGCGGTCGGCTTCGTGCTGCTGTATTTCGTGCTGGCGCGCGGCACCATGCTGCCGCTCGGCGTTGCCAGCTTCTGCCTGCTTGCTGACCGTGCTGGCCTGGCCGGTGCAGACCGACATCCAGCGCATCTATTCGCCCTATCAATTGCTGGAGAAGATGTCGAAGGGCGACGGCCTGATGAACATCCTCTCGGGTGGCTCCTACTACCAGAAGGTCTTCAACCTTTCCGACGCGATGCGCGGCCACGAGCCGGCCGAGGACAAATATGTCCGCGCCTATTACGAGTTTCCGTTCAACTTCAAGAAGCGGCCCGAGCGCGTCGCGATCGTCGGCGCCGGAAGCGGCAACGACGTGGCGGCGGCGCTACGCATGGGCGCGTCCCATGTCGACGCCATCGAGATCGATCCGGCGATCGTCTTCCTCGGCCGTGCCTATCACCCTGAACATCCCTACGACGACCCCCGCGTCAATGTCATCGTCAACGATGCCCGCAACTTCTTCCGCACCGCGCATCAGCAGTACGATCTGATCATCTACGGCGTGCTGGATTCGCACACGGCGCTCAGCCACGCCTCCAACCTGCGCGTCGATTCCTACGTCTATACCCGCGAAGGCATCACCGAGGCCTTCAACCTGCTCAAGCCCGACGGCGTGATGTCGGTTGCGTTCGCGCTGCCGAACGAGGCGCTCGGCTTCAAGCTGTCGCATATCCTCTCCGGGATACCCGGCGCCGGCAAACCGCTCGCGGTGCGCGTCGGCTACAACTCCAAGACCACCACCGCCTTCGTCACCCAGCGCGGCCATGACATCGCCTGCCCGACGCCAACGCGTTCGCCGCCTTCGGCTTCAACGACGTGTCCGCGCATTTCGCGCAGGCCTATCCCGAAGAGAGCATTCCGACCGACGACTGGCCGTTCTTCTACATGATCAAGCGCACCTATCCCGTCAGCTACATGCTGGCGCTCGGCATGGTGCTGCTGCTCAGCATCATGTTCGTGCGCAAGACCATCGGCTGGACCGGTCCGGTCGAGCGCTCCTATATGCCGTTCTTCTTCTTAGGGTCCGGCTTCATGCTGGTCGAGACCAAGGCCATCACCGAGCTTGGGCTGCATCTCGGCGGCACCTGGTTCGTGATCGCCATGACCATCGTCATGGTGCTGGTGATGGCGTTCCTCGCCAACTGGCTGGTGCAGCGGAAGGTCGTGCCGCGCATGAGCCTCGCCTATCTCGGGCTGCTGGCGAGCCTGCTGGTCGGCTATGTCTCGGCGCGCAATCACGGCCTGATCGCGTTCGGCTCGCCGATGGTGAGTCTCATGCGTGGCTTGCGTGCTGCTGACCTTGCCGCTGTTCTTCTCCGGCTTCGTGTTCTCCACCGCGATCGGCAAACCCGGCGTCAACATCTCCACCGCGCTCGCCTACAATCTGATGGGCGCGCTGTTCGGCGGGTTGATGGAATACAACTCGATGTATTTCGGCTTTGCCTTCCTGTACCTGCTGGCGATGGGCTTCTACGCGCTGGCCTGGGTGTTCTCGTTCGAGCCGGCCGCGTCCGCGCGGCGGATCACGGCGGCCGCGAGTTCGCAGTAGCCAACCAAGCGTGCGCAATCAAAAGGGCCCCGGCCGCAGACCGGGGCTTTTCCTTGGCCGCGTCAATTCCGTTCAGAGCGTTGCGGCAAAGCGCAGGCTGATGAAGATCAGATAGGCGGACAGTGCGATTTCCATCTGACGCTTCTGCATCTGATGCGCGAGGCTCACGCCATAACGCACCGTCAGCAAGCTCAGCGGCGTCAGCAGCGCGAACCCGATCAGTGAGACGTATCCGAATGACAGTGGGGGCAGGTCTGGATGACCCCAGCCGGCGACGACATAGCCCAGGGCGCCGGGGATTGATACGAACAATCCGACCCCCGAAGCCGTCGCGATCGCGGCATGAATGGGAAACTTGTAGAGGCTGAGCGCGACGTTGGCGACCAGCCCCCCGCCAATGCCCATCAGCGATGCTGATGAGCCGATCAAGAGGCCGTAACCGGACATCGTGGCCGTGCCAGGCAAGCCATTGCCGAGGCGCCATTTGTCCTTGCCGGCGAGCAGCCTGATCGCCAAGAACAGGCAGACGACGATGAAGACGACCTTGAACAGCTCGGGCTTCGCCATCGATGCGGCAAAGATGCCGCCGAGGACGCCAAATGTGATCGGCAGCGCCCACACTTTCAGCACCGCAACGTCCACGGCGCCCTTCCTGTAGTGACCGATGAAGGAGGAGATCGACGTCGGCACGATCACGGCGAGCGAGGTGCCGACACACAACGGCATCAACACGTCGTCGGGCACACCATAGAGCTTGAACACTTCGTAGAGCACGGGGACGACGACCGTGCCGCCACCGACCCCGAACAGCCCGGCGAGGATCCCGGTGCAGGCTCCGGCTGCGGCGAGCGCCGCGGCTAGCCAGGCGGTTTGACCAAGCGCAAGCGCAGCCATCTGTCAGCTCCTCGATCATACAGAAGCGTTTTGGGGAAGAGCGGCTCGAGTTCGACGGCGTCGCTCGCTTGGGCATGCAAGCGTCGCAAGCAGCTGACGCCAGGTCTTCAGGACGAGGGCCCCGAGAACGGCGCTGCGCGCTCGTTGTGCATCCGCCCAGATATCGCTGAAGTGCTCGCCTGAATTCGTTGAGTTTTCTTTCCCGCGCATGATCCGATCTCCTCTTGATGAGTGACTCGATGCGACTGGGAGTATTGGGCTGGAGGCCCGGCGGTGCTTTAAGCCCGGCTTATTTTGTCCTTATCATCTGCTTGATTTTTGGGGCTCGCGCGGGTCCAATGGCATGCCTTTGCCCGGGGCCTTGGGGCACTAATTTGCTGTATTTATTTGATAATTGTATCCTGGACACGGAGCAGCGCGAATTGCGGCGCGAGCGCAATCTTGTTCCGCTGCAGCCCCAGGTATTCGACCTCCTCGAGCTTCTGATCCGCAATCGCGACCGGGTGGTGACCAAGGACGACCTGATCGCCGCCGTCTGGGGCGGTCGCATCGTCTCGGAGTCGTCGCTGACGACACGCATCAATGCGGCGCGCACCGCAATCGGCAATTCCGGCGACGAACAGCGCCTGATCAAGACCTTTCAGCGCAAGGGCGTCCGCTTTGTCGGTGTTGTGCGGGAGGGTGAGAAGCCGGCCAACGGCCCGGCGGTGGCGACGCCCTCGTTAGCGGCGAGCGCCACGCCCGACCGATCTCCTGCCGAGCGGCGTCAACTCACGGTGGTGTCCTGCGAGCTCATGATCGCCGACGGCGGACGCCTCGATCCCGAGGATTTCCGCGACGTCATCAGCCATTATCACCGTCGCCTCGCGGAGCTTGCCGGCCGCTTTGCCGGATCGATAGGCCGCTCAGGCGGAAGGATCATTCCCGTCTATTTCGGCTACCCGTCCGCGCACGAGGACGACGCCGAACAGGCGGTGCACTTTGGGTTGGCGCTCTGCGGGCAAGCCGGTCGACTGCAGCCGGATACGGCATTGCAATTGCAAGTTCGGCTCGGAATCGCGACCGGACAGGTCGTCATCGGCGAGATCGACGGCAACTCTCAGGGATACACGCCGCTCGGCGAGGCGCCCGAGATCGCTGCCCAATTGCAGGGAGCAGCCGATCCCGGCACGTTGCTGATCAATTCCGCAACCCGGCGATTGGTCGGCGGTCTGTTCGATTGCCGCGAAGCCGCGTCATCCCGGAAGCC
Organism: uncultured Alphaproteobacteria bacterium; assembly: GCA_963732085.1. GTDB lineage: Bacteria > Pseudomonadota > Alphaproteobacteria > Rhizobiales > Xanthobacteraceae > Bradyrhizobium. Next base: position 94,115 of record CAVSYJ010000015.1, read on the forward strand.
CGGGTCAGCGGATATCCAGCGCGCCTGGCTTGTGCTGGGCGCGAGTTCCCTGGACAGCCGCTTCGAGGCGTTGCGTCCGACAACGCTGACGCCGTTGGTCGGTCGTGAAGAAGACCTTGACCTGCTGCTGCGGCGCTGGGCGCAGGCAAAAACGGGCGAAGGCCGCGTCGTTCTGATCTCAGGCGAACCGGGCATCGGCAAGTCGCGGCTGATCGCAGAGTTCCAGAACCGCGTGAGGACTGAGGTGCATTCGCCGCTGCGTTTTTTCTGCGCGCAGAATCTGCGCGACAGCGCGTTGCGTCCGATCGTGGTCCAGCTTGAACGGACGGCAGGGTTTCAGGACGGCGATGATCCCCGGACAAAGCTCGAAAAGCTTGCGCAGCTGCTCGTACTGTCTTCGGCGGCGGATGAGCACGTCGGGTTGCTTGCGGAATTGCTCTCGCTCCCTGGTACCGACCGTTATCCGGTCACCGACCTTTCACCACAGGTCAAGCGGGAAAAGACGTTCGTGGCATTGCTAAAGCAGCTCGAGAGCCTCGCCGCGCGTCAACCCCTGCTTTTGCTGTTCGAGGATTTGCATTGGATCGATCCGACGTCTCTTGAACTGCTCGACCGCGTCATCGACCTCGCGATGCACTTTCCGATGCTGGTGCTGGTCACCTTCCGTCAGGAATTTCAACCGCCATGGATTGGCCGGTCGCACATCAGCGCGATGGTGTTGAACCGGTTGAGCCGGCGTGAGGGGGCCGCTCTGATCAGAGGTGTTGCCGGTGAAAGCGCACTCTCAGCTTCGCTAATCGAGGAGATCGCAGAACGGACCGACGGCATCCCGTTGTTCGTTGAGGAGATGACCAGGGCTGTGCTGGAGAGGGATGGTGACGCGCCAGCCATTGAGCTTGTCGCGCGGACGCCGCCGCGAGCGCTTGCCGTGCCCGCGACCTTGCATGCATCTCTGATGGCGCGTCTCGATCGTCTTGGCGCGGATGCCAAGAATGTTGCGCAGGTCGGGGCCGCGATCGGCCGAGAATTCTCTCACGCTCTGCTCGCACCTCTGATGCCCGGACAGGAAGCCGCACTTGCCGCCGCGCTCGACGGCCTGGTCTCGTCCGGCCTGCTGTTCCGCCAGGGCGTGCCTCCCTATGCCACATATCTGTTTAAGCACGCACTGGTCCAGGATGCCGCCTACGGCACGTTGTTGCGCGAGCCGCGCCGCGCCTTACACGCCCGCATCGCCGAAGCGCTGGAGCGGCATTTCGCCGAGATGACGGAGAACCAACCCGAACTGCTTGCGCGCCACTGCACCGAGGCCGCTCTTTCAGAGCGGGCCGTTGAATGGTGGACCAAAGCCGGGGAAATGGCGTCGCGCCGAAGCGCTTATGTCGAGGCCGTCTCGCACTACACCAATGCGATTGGCCAGACCGAGCATCTGAGCGAAAGCCCGCAATTGCTTAGGCGCAAACTTCGTCTCCAGCTCGCCTGCGGCCAGGCGCTGATCGCTGCGCGAGGGCACGGCGCGCCGGAGACAACCGCGGCATTTACTCGCGCGCGCGAACTCGCGACGGCAATCGATGATCCGGGCGAGCAATTCTCGGTCTTCTACGGACTTTGGGCCAGCGGGTATATCCGCGGCGCTCACGAAACCATGAAGGAAATGGCCGGAATCCTGCTTCGCGAGATCGAAAGTCATCCGGACCGGCCGGAACGCGTCGTTGCCTATCGCGTGGTCGGCACGACGTACTGGTCGGGTGGCGACTATGTCCAAGCGCGGCAGTATTTCGAAATGGCGGTCGCAGTCCTTCCCGATGAGAACGACCGCAGCCTCACCATGAGATTTGGCCAGGATCCGGCCGTGTCGGCCCTGATGTATTTTTCATATGTACTCTTTGGGCTCGGCGAAATCGATCGTGCGCGCCTGGCTGCGGAAGAAGGCTTCGGTCGAGCGCTGCGGAGTGGACACAAGCCGACCATCGCTTACGGGCAATTTCTGCGAAGTGCCTTCGAGGCTGTCGCTGCCGGTCCGAAGCGTGCGGCGCCTTTCGCTCGGGAGTGCCTCGCGGTCGGTCGCGAGCACACGCTGCCGGTCTGGATTGCCATTGGCACTTTCTACGACGGCTGGGCACGCTATCAGACCGATGGCCGGCAACTCGTCTTGATGGCGCTTCAGCGCGGGCTTGCGCTTTGTTACGAGGTCGGCGTGTTGAACTTTATGAACCAGATGGTTTTGATGCAGGCCGGCGTGGAAGAATATTTTGGGCAGATCGAAGAAGGGCTGGACCTGATCGGTGCTTTCCAGGATGAAGCTCAACCGATCAAGCAACATTGGCTTGATGCCGAACTCCAGCGTCAGCGTGGCGAACTTCTTCTGCGGCGGACGCCGCCTGATATTGTGGCGGCCGAACTTGCCTTTCACCAAGCGCTCACAATCGCCAAACGCCAGCAAACAAAGACGTTCGAATTGCGCGCGGCGGTGGCTTTGGCCCGTCTTTGGCGCGAGCGGGGAAAGTCCAGGGAGGCGCGCGATCTCCTCGCGCCGATCTGTACATGGTTCACGCAGGGTTTGGATGCTGAGGATTTGAAAAGCGCGAACGCGCTACTCGGCGAACTTGGCTCGTAGACGGCTTTAGGGCTCGTGGAGGGTCCACGTCGCCGTCGCTTCACCCGGCGGGCCGCACCCTCCACCGGCTCGAAATGCAGCGGCGGCACCACCGGCAAATGGAGCTGTGCCGGCGATACCGTCAAAGTGAGCTGGTCGAACGGTATTACGGACCACATCACCGTCTCGCAGAACGGCAACGGCATCTTCGTCGACAGCCCCTGGGGCGGGGGTATCAAGTTCACTGGCAAGCGGCGAGGCCAGGAATGAGACATCGACGCTCAGCTTCGCTGCACGTCGATGGTTAGTTGCTTGCCGCCCGCGCGGTGCCGTCGGCGCAGGAGGCGCCGACGATATGGCACGCCTTGCCGCGCTTGCCGCATTCCTCGAGCGCGGTCTGCCGCGCCTTCTGGATGTCGTCACGCGAGACGATCGACCAACTCGCCGGCGACAGCGCAAAGGCGCCGCAAGACGTACCGAAGAAGCTGATCTCCGCGCCGCATTGCGCGGGCTTGCATTGCGCCCGCGCGCTGGCCACCGCCGCCTGGCGCGACGGCTGGTCCCACGCCATGCCCCATTGGCCGGCGCTCTTGTCATAGACGATGGCGCCCCACGGCTTGAGCCCGCCGATCTCGCGCAACCGCGTGAGCAGGCCCTGGGTGATCTCGCCGGTCGGCGGCAGCTTGTTCTCGGTCTCGAATTCCCGGATCGCGACCTTGACGTCGCCGGCCTTGGCCGAGGCCGGATCGAAATTCAGCTCATAGAGCCGGTCGTGGACCTCCTGCAGCGCGCTCGCGTCGTTGATCGCGACCTTCTCGTCGGGTGCCGACGCCATCGGCCGCGCGGCGGCGACCTTGAACTGCTCGAGGTCGATCCGCGCGATGTCGGCAAACGCGCCGTTCGGATAGCGCTTGAGATAGGCCTCGAACAGTTGCGGATTGCGGCTGTCCTTGATCGAATTCCAGAACGTGACCTCGACATTGTCCTGATCGGTGCGCCCGGCGGATGCGGTCTCGGCCGGCGGCTTGAAATAGAACTTGCCGTCGATCGGCGAGGACGACACCCAGGGCTGCTGGGAGCCGCCGGTCGTCTGCTTCACCATCAGCCCGACCTCGTTGAAGGTCTGGAAGATGTCGAGCCCGGGGCGAACGATCGTCGCCGCCAGCGCCGAGGTATAGGGGCTGTCGCCGCTGCTGCCGTCCTGCGCGACGTTGCCGGGCTGCGTCGCATATGAAATCAGCGTGCCCTCGGGCGCGCGCATTTGCGCTAGCCCGCCGCCTGAGGCGCGCAGGCTCCGTCCGCCGAACGGATTGTTGCGGCAGGCATCGAGGATGACCATGTTGAGCCGCGTGCCCGCGCCCTGCATCTGGCGCATCACCAGATTGACATCCATCATCTGGAAATCGACGTCGGTCTCGCGCACCGGATTGGCGTTGACCGGCACCAGATAGTTGGCGCCAGAGACCTGCACGCCGTGGCCGGCATAGTAGAACAGCGCGACGTCGGCGCCCTGGATCTGCTGCCCAAAACTTTGCACGGCGTTGTCGAGCGCTGTCTTGTCGAGGTCGAGCTGGGCGCCGCCGCCGATCAGCGTGAAGCCGAGACCGGCAAGGGTTTTGGCCATCAGCGCGGCGTCGTTTTTGGGATTGTCGAGTGGCGCGACGCTGCGATAGGCCGAGTTGCCGACGACCAGCGCAAAGCGCTTCTCGGCGGCGGCGGGCGCGATCAGCAGCAGCGAGAAAGCGAGCATCGCGGCGAGCAACGACAATAGCGCGCCGGCGCACCGCGAAGGCGTCCTCACCACGAGGCATCCCATGTGCTCGATGCCCCGCTCGAAATGGACGCTTCGCCGCTCGCGTGATTGCCGCTGCGCGATCCTGTGTAGGTGCCGGTGCAGGCGCCAAGGGCCGGCTTGTCAGTGCGCTGCATCCGGACGGAATTTCCCGCGAAGGAAACCGAGAACTTGGTGACGTAGCCGTGGTTCCAGGTCCCCTCATAATTGCTGCCACCGGCACGGTGCAAAGCGACCGACCAACTCATGCCGTGCCAGTGCTCGTTCAGCTGAATGACATTCGGCAGCGATTCCGCCCGGTTCGGACGCGCGGAACGGGCGGAGGCTGCGTCGGGCGCGGGAGATGATTGCTCCTCGCCGGATAGAGTCTTGTCCCGCTTGCCGACGGATCCGCCGGTGCTGCCGCCTTCGGCCAGGCGAATGTCTTGTCCTTGCGCCAGGGCGTCACGGGCGCACGCAGGCTGACAGCCGATCGCCGCCAGCATGATGACCGCCGCGAGCGCAGGACACCAACGATTCCAATGCAGCACGCGCCGTTTCCCCCGCAGCAAGTCCGAAGCAGAATAGGCCAACTGAATACGGTTGCAAACGCCATCGCATTGCCGGAATGGCGATGTTGACACCGGCGTCTAGAACACGAATCCTCAAATCATGGGTCATCCCAAATACAGCGAGGAGGATTTCCTCGGCGCGGCCTTGGCAATCGTCGCCGAGCGCGGCGTCTTGGAGGTGACGGTTGCGGCCGTCAGCGAGCGGTTGGGATCGCCGACCGGCTCGTTCTATCATCGGTTCGCCTCGCGGGATGCGTTGCTCGGTTCGCTCTGGCTTCGCGCGGTGCTGCAATTCCAGGCCGGCATGGCCGCTGCACTCGAGGCCGGCGACGGCCTCAAAGCCGCGCTGCACACTCCGGCCTGGGTGCGCAAGCACCCTGACGAGGCGCGCCTGCTGCTGCTTTACGACCGCAAGGACTTCCTGCATGGCGAATGGCCGCGGGACTTGCGCGAGCGCGTGGCCGACATGACGCAACGTATGGAATCCGCGTCGCGACGCTGGGCACGCGTGATCTTCGGCAAGGACGGGCGCGACGAGATCCGTCTGGCGCAGTTTCTCATCTCCGAGCTTCCGGTCGCGGTGGTGCGGCAACACTCGTGCGCGGCGAGCGGCCGCCGCCGCTGGTCGACCGGATCATTCGGGCTGCTTACGAGGCCGTGCTCGCCGACTACCGGTCGGGAAACAGCCGCTCGCGGCCGCCAAAGGCATAAGACCGGCCCGATGCAGGACCGGTCGTGGTCACCAGGCAGGGACGAAACGCCACGACCCGTCGCCTTGACGCTCCAGCAGTGTCCGTCCGTGGCCGAATGGCGCCGGCGTCAGGCCGCGGACATGGACCTCGATCCGGTCGACGTCGACCCGAATGACGATCATGTTGGCGTCGGCGAAGCCGGGCGGAAAGTGCGCGTCCAGTTCGCTCCGCCACATCGTTCGCATTTCCGCGACATCCTCGATGATGGTCGCGCGGCCGCCCAGGGCGACGTAGCGCTCGCCCGAGCCGTTCTGATAGGCGAGCGTGACAGACGGGGCTGCGCGCATCTCCGCGACCTTGCGCGAACTCCTGCGCACAAGAAAACGCCGGGACCACTCGTCGGATCCGGGCGAGCCCGCCGAGGAATTGACCGCGCGCGCATTCGTGCCGCCCTCCAGCGAGCGGGTGGCGAGCCAGCAGATCGGCACCGCCGCGATCGTCTCGCGCGCCGCGGCGAGAAAGGCGAGGATGTCCGCTTCGGTGACCTTCGGGACCGGAGGCATCGTGGTCGGCATCTGGCGTCTCCCGGCGTGTTTTCAGAAGTCCGTTTTGCCATATCTAGAGAAATACGTCTAGAATATATATTCTACATCGACGTAACAAAAGCCCCGGCCGCAAGGCCGGGGTTTTTCGTAGGCGCGCGTGCGAACCGCGCCTACTTCTTCTTCCCGTCCTTGTCGAACTGCGAGATGTAGGCCCAGAGGTCGCCCCGTTCCTTTTCGTTCTTGATGCCGGGGAAAATCATCTTGGTGCCGGGGATCTTCGCCTTGGGGTCCGTGATGTATTCGAGGAATTGATCCTTGTTCCAGGTGATGCCGGAGTTCTTGTTGGCGTCCGAGTAATTGTAATCGGGAGCCGTGCCGGACTTGCGGCCGTCGAGACCATTCAGCACGGGCCCGACCTTGTTCTTGGCGCCTTCGCCGATCGAATGGCACGCCATGCATTTGTGGAAGGAGGTCTCGCCGGCGGCGACGTCCTGTGCCCGCGCACCCGAGGCGGCGGTAATCGAGGTCACGGCAACCACTAAACTCAAGGTCATTCTTTTCATGGGATGCTCTTTGGCTTGATCGCGGGTGGGACGGGCAGGGGTTTTTCGCATGACAGCCCGAACCGAAACAAGCCGCCAAAAGTCCATTGGTTTCACGACGGCGTGCAATTTGGATGGTGGTCCGGCGTGCCGATTCGCTACCCAAACATGCGCGAACGTGCTTGATTTGCCGTGACAATCGGCGGCCGAGCCGCCAGCGGAGTTTATGAGATGTCGATCATGATGCCCGCGGCCGATCAGGCCGTTCTGGCACGCCGCGCCGAGATCGTAGCGGCCTTGCGCGCCATCGTGCCGGGCGAGGGGGTGATCGACAGCGCCGATGAGCTGCGCGCCTACGAGTCGGACGGGCTGACGGCTTACCGCCAGCCACCGATGGTCGCGGTGCTGCCCGACACGTCGGAGCAGGTGTCGAAGGTCCTCAAATATTGCCAAGAGCACAACATCAAGGTGGTGCCGCGCGGCTCAGGCACCTCGCTGTCCGGCGGCGCGCTGCCGCTCGCCGACGGCGTGCTGCTCGGGCTCGGAAAGTTCAAGCGCATCCGCGAGATCGATTTCGAGAACCGCGCAGTCGTGACCGAGCCCGGCGTCACCAACCTCGCGATCAGCCAGGCGGTCGCGCATGCCGGCTTCTATTACGCGCCCGATCCATCGTCGCAAATCGCCTGCTCGATCGGCGGCAATGTCGCGGAAAATTCCGGCGGCGTGCACTGCCTGAAATACGGCATGACCACCAACAACGTGCTCGGCTGCGAGATCGTGCTGATGAGCGGCGAGATTCTGCGGATCGGCGGCAAATGCGCCGAGAATGCCGGCTACGATCTGATGGGCATCATCACCGGCTCGGAAGGGCTGCTCGGCGTCATCACCGAGGTCACCGTGCGCATCCTGCAGAAGCCCGAGACGGCGCGCGCGCTGATGGTCGGATTTGCGCAGGTCGAGGCCGCCGGCGAATGCGTGGCTGCCATCATCGGCGCCGGCATCATCCCGGGCGGCATGGAGATGATGGACAAGCCGGCGATCCACGCCGCCGAAGCCTTCGTCCATGCCGGCTATCCGCTCGACGTCGAGGCGCTCCTGATCATCGAGCTCGACGGCCCCGCCATCGAGGTCGACGAACTGATCAAGCGGGTCGAGGCGATCGCGCTTCGTTGCGGTTCGGTGACCTGCCAGATCTCCAACAGCGAGGCCGAGCGCAATCTGTTCTGGGCCGGCCGCAAGGCGGCGTTCCCCGCGGTCGGGCGCATCTCGCCGGATTATCTCTGCATGGACGGCACCATTCCGCGCGGCGCGCTGCCGCAGGCGCTGACGCGCATTCGCGAGCTGTCGGAGAAATACGGCCTCGCGCGTCGCCAACGTGTTCCATGCCGGCGACGGCAATCTGCATCCGCTGATCCTGTACGACGCCAACAAGCCCGGCGAGATCGAGCGCGCCGAGGCGTTCGGCGCCGACATCCTGCGCTGCTGCGTCGAGCTCGGCGGCGTGCTGACCGGCGAGCACGGCGTCGGCATCGAGAAGCGCGACCTGATGGGCGAGATGTTTTCGGATATCGACCTCAACCAGCAGCAGCGGCTGAAATGCGCCTTCGACGCGCAGGGCCTGCTCAACCCCGGCAAGGTGTTTCCGATCTTGCACCGCTGCGCCGAACTCGGCCGCGTGCACGTTCATGGCGGCAAGCTGGCGTTTCCGGACTTACCGAGGTTTTAGGCGGAGGCTCGGGGGCGCGGATGACCGATATCGTGATGGGCGCGGCACGGGCGGAGAGCGGCGCGCCGCGCGGCTCACGCCTGCTGTTCATCGACAACATCAGATGGTCGATGATCATCCTCGTGCTCTCCATGCACGCCTGCGACACCTACAGCCCGTTCGGCAACTGGTACTATGTCGACCGGCCGGAATCGGGACTCGCGACAAAACTGTTCTTCGGCGTCTACCAGAGTTTTCTGCAGGCCTTTTTCATGGCCGCGCTGTTTTTCATCGCCGGCTATTTCTCGGCCGCCGCCTTCGACCGCAAGGGCTTTGCGAGTTTCGTCCGCGATCGTTGCCTGCGGCTGGGCGTGCCGACGCTGCTCTACATGCTCGCGATCGGCCCGCTCACCCAGTATTTTCTCTCCTGGACCTGGGGCTCCGGCGGCTTCGGCCACCAGTGGCTCGTGCATCTGAAGGACGGCGAATGGCTGTCGGAGACCGGGCCGATGTGGTTCTGCGCGGCGCTGCTGATCGTCTCGCTTGTCTACGGATTGGCGCGCGCTGCGGGCTGGCGCGAACGTGCGACCGAGCCGACCGGCGGCATGCTTGCGATCTTCATCGCGATCATGGCCGCGGCGACATTCGCGGTGCGGATCGCGATCGACGGCGGCGCCTCCGTGCTCAACATGCATCCCGGCGACTTCCCGCAATATGTCCTGATGTATGCGGCGGGCGCCTATGGCTATCGCGGCGACTGGCTCGCGAAGCTGGCCGACCGCGCCTGTCTGCGCTGGGCCGCGGTCGCGCTGGTTTTGTCGGTGCCGCTATTCGTCGCGCTGGTCGTGTTCGGTGGCGGACTGCAAGGCGACACCGCGAAATATTCCGGCGGATTCAATCCGGTGAGCGCCGGCAAATGCCTGTGGGAAGCGCTGGTCTGCGCCGGCATGGGTTTGTTGATGCTTGCGATCTACCGACGTCACTTCAACCGCAGGGCGCGCTCGCGCGTTTCCTCTCGGACAACGCGTTCGGCGTTTACCTGATCCATCCGCCGGTGCTGATCGCCATCGCGATAGCGCTGCATCCGCTGGCCTGGCCCGCGCTCGCCAAGGCCGCGCTGTTGACGATTCTCGCGGCCATCGGCAGCTTCGCGGCCTCCGCGTTCGTATTACGGAAATCGCCGCTGCGCGCGATCGTGTGAGCGCGCGCAGCGATGTTCGATCAGATCAGCGCGTATTGCATGCGCTCGCGCTTGGCCAGCAGCGGCAGCGCCTGGCCCGCGATCCAGGTCTTGAAGTGCGCACTCTCCTGATGGGCCTTGAACGCAGCCTCATCGCGGAACAGCTCGTAGAACAGGAATTGCGCCGGATTGTCTTTTGAGCGCGAGATCAGGAACATCATGGCGCCTTCCTCGCGCTGCGCTTCGGGCAGGAAACGGTCGAGGATGCCGGCGACCTTGTCGGCCTCGCCGTCCTTTGCTTCCCATTGTGCGACGACCAGCAGCCCGCCGCCGCGCACGGCGTCGCTGATGGTCCGTTTATCGATGGCATATGCGTTCATACGTCACTCCCTTGTGTGTCGGATGGACGCGATATCGCACCGATCGCGGCGCCTACAATTCGATAGCCGACGAACTGTGCTATAATCAGTTCGATCGCGGTCGAAGTACGGTTGCGGTTCCTCGCCGTCGCCGGCCTTGTGCCGGACGACCACGCCTATAGAAGGATGGATCAAGCAAGATGGGCCGCGATAGGAAGCGGTTGGAGCGCGGGAAGGGCGTAGCGGTTGGACATCCTCAGGATACGAGACGCCGGCGATGTCGAGCAGGCGGTGCGGGCGGCGATCGCCGCCGAACAGCCGCTCGAGATCATCGGCCATGGCACCAGGCGCCAGATCGGCCAGCCGATGGCGACCAATGCGGTGCTCGACCTCTCGCCGCTCAACGCCATCACCTCCTATGAGCCGAACGAACTGATCATCACCGTGCAGGCCGGCGCGCCGCTTTCCGACGTGATGTCGCTGATCGACTCGAAGAACCAGCAATTCGCCTTCGAGCCCGTCGATACCGCGCCGCTTTTGGGTGCGTCCGGTGCCGGCACGATCGGCGGCATGATCGCCGCCGGGCTCGCCGGGCCGCGCCGGGTCAAGGCGGGCGGTGCGCGCGACCATCTGCTCGGCGCACATGCGGTGTCGGGCTTCGGCGACAGCTTCAAGACCGGCGGCAAGGTGGTGAAGAACGTCACCGGCTACGACCTCTGCAAGCTGCTGGCCGGCTCCTGGGGCACGCTCGCAGTCATGACCGAGGTGACGCTGAAGGTGATGCCGAAGGGGGAGGCCGAGCGCACCCTGGTGCTGCGCGGCCTCGACCATCTCGCCGCCAACAAGGCGATGACGGCGGCGCTTGGGTCGCCCTATGACGTGTCCGGCGCGGCGCATGCGCCGAGCTCGGCGCTGGGCGGCGAGGTCGCCGGGCTGGATGCGATCGGCTCGCCGCGCGAGTCCGTCACCCTGATCCGGCTGGAAGGGATTCTCGCATCAGTAAGCCATCGCGCGGCCTCGCTGGCCGCGGCGCTGAAGCCGTTCGGGACCGCAGAGCTCATTGGGGATGCGGCCTCCGCCGCGGCCTGGTCGGCGATCCGCGACGTGCTGCCGTTCGCAGCCGGCGGCCCGCTTGGGGCCTGGCCGGTCTGGCGCATCGTGTGTCCGCCGGCGTCGGGCGGCGCGCTCGGGCAGGCGCTGGCGCGGGAGACCGGCGGCGAGGTGATCTACGATTGGGGCGGCGGCCTGATCTGGGCGGCGCTGCCGCCAAAGGGTGACGCCCAGGCCGCGCTGGTGCGCCAGCGCGTCGACGCCGCGGCCGGGCATGCCACGCTGCTCCGTGCAGGCGAGGCGGTGCGGCGGCAGGTCGACGTGTTCCAGCCGCAGGCCGAGGGCCTGCGCGCGCTCTCCGAGCGGGTGCGGGGCAGCTTCGATCCGAAAAACATCCTCAACCGCGGCAGGACCGTGCGCCGGAGCGCCGCATGAAGACCGAATTCTCGCTCACCCAGTTGGCCGACCCCGACATCGCCGAGGCCGACAAGATCCTGCGCGCCTGCGTGCATTGCGGCTTCTGCACCGCGACCTGCCCGACCTATGTGCTGCTCGGCGACGAGCTCGATAGCCCGCGCGGCCGCATCTACCTGATCAAGGAGATGCTGGAGAAGGACCGGCCGCCGACGGAGGCCGTGGTCAAGCACATCGATCGCTGCCTGTCGTGTCTGGCCTGCATGACGACCTGCCCGTCCGGCGTGAATTACATGCACCTGGTCGATCAGGCCCGCGTCCGGATCGAGCGGGACTACAGGCGGCCGCTGACGGAGCGGCTGCTGCGCCGGGTGCTTTCGCTGGTGCTGCCCGATCCGAAACTGTTCCGCCTCAGCATGGGACTGGCGCGGCTCGCGCGTCCCCTCGCGGCACTGCTGCCGGCTGAGGCCACACCATCAGCCACGCCGTCGCTGTTGCGGCGCATCAAGGCGATGCTGGCGCTCGCGCCGGGCAGCTTGCCCGCGCCGGGACCAGCCGCCGGCAGCGTCTTTGCCGCGCTCGGCCCGCGTCGTGGGCGGGTTGCGCTGTTGCAGGGCTGTGCCCAGCAGGTGCTGGCGCCGCGGATCAACCAGGCCGCCATCAACGTGCTGACCCGTCATGGCATCGAGGTGGCGCTGGTCAAGGACGAGCAGTGCTGCGGCGCGTTGACCCACCATATGGGCCGCGACGACGACGCGCTGGCCTGCGCCCGCGCCAATGTCACCGCCTGGATGGCCGAGGCGCAAGCGGGCGGTCTCGACGCCATCCTGGTGACGACGTCGGGCTGCGGCACCGTCATCAAGGACTACGGCTATCTGTTGCGCGAAGACCGCGATTTTGCAGGGCCGGCGGCGAAGGTCTCGGCGCTCGCCAAGGACATCACCGAGTATCTCGCACCCCTTGAATTGAAGCGGCAATCGCGCGGCGAGGGCGACATCGTCGTCGCCTATCACTCGGCCTGTTCGCTGCAGCATGGGCAGAAAATCACACAGGCTCCGAAAGATTTGCTTTCCAAGAACGGATTCGTGGTGAAAGATGTGCCGGAGAGTCATTTGTGTTGCGGTTCGGCTGGGACCTACAACCTTCTCCAGCCTGACATTGCGACGAAGTTGCGCGATCGCAAGCTCGCCAACATCGCAAGCGTCGAGCCGGACATGATTGCTGCGGGCAACATCGGATGCATGATGCAGATCGCCGGCGGTACATCAGTTCCCGTCGTGCACACTATTGAGCTTCTCGATTGGGCGACGGGCGGTCCACGGCCAGGATCGACTTGATTGGCTCCGCGCTCTTCTCGAAGGCGCGGCTGATTTGAGCGCCTGATGGACATGGATCGGCGGCAACAGGAGGACCACGATGGCTAAGGCGAAGAAGAAGAAAGCCAAGAAGGCCAAAAAGAAGAAAATGGCGGCGAAGAAGTCCGCGAAGCGAAGCGTCAAGAAGTCGGCGAAGAAGGCCAAGAAGGCGGCGCCGAAGAAGTCAGCCAAGAAGGCTGCGAAGAAGGCAGCCAAGAAGGCGGCTCCCAAGAAGGCGGCTCCCAAGAAGGCTGCGCCGAAGAAGGCGGCCGCTCCCAAGCCGCGCCCCCGCGCCTGCGCCAGCGCCCGAGCCGGCCCCCGCGCCAAGCTGGGCGACGCCGAGCCCGGCCCCGTCCTGGGGAGCACTCGTCAGGCGACGGCGAGAACAACAACTAGCCGGAAGACGCGACCGGCAGTCGAGAGGGCCGCGGCTCCAACGAGCCGTGGCCCTTTTCGTTGGACCCGAGGGAGTCCTGTCGGGGGCGATGGCGGGCGTTGGGGAAAACTGATTCGCGAGGACCGCTTGGCGCATCAGTTTTGGCTTGTTGGCGCGCATATAGGCTGTGGTCTGAGGACAAGTTTGTTGTTGGAATGCAACACACTCCAACAACCTTTCGTGGAATCCCGCAAACGCCTAAAAAGGCGGCAAATGCTTGCGTTTTTTGCTTCACGACAGATGCGTCGCGTTCCAGATTGCAACCAGTTAACGACCAGACCGTCCCGGGGGGCATCCGGCAATCGGCTGGTTTTCTGGAAAGTGATGGGGATCGTCATGAAGAAAGTAGTCTTGGCAGCAACGGCGCTGGCAATGATTTCGGGTTCGGCTCTTGCGGCGGATATGCCGGTCAAGGCCAAGGCGCCACCGCCTCCGCCGGTAGTCAGCCCGTGGGATTTCGCGTTCGGCAGCGCTATGATGAGCGATTACATCTTCCGCGGCATCACCCAGTCCGACCACAAGCCGTCGGTCGCCGCCTATTTCGAGCCGCGCTACAACATCAACGACAAGCTGCAGCTCTATGTCGGTATCTCGGGCGAGAGCATCTCGTTCCCGAACCGCGCCGCGGCCGAAATCGACATCTACGGCGGTATCCGCCCGACGGTCGGCATGTTCGCCTTCGACTTCGGTGTCTGGGGTTACCTCTATCCGGGCGGCAGTGCTAAACGCCGCCGCGGTCCCGGGTTCGGGCATTCCGGCGCCGACCCAGCTGCGCCGTTCGGCCCGGTTCGGCAATTCCGGCCCCGTCACCGGCGGCCTGCCGATCAACGGCAACTTCGCCAAGAAGGACGCCAGCTTCTATGAAGGCTATGGCAAGGTGAACATCACCATCAACGACAACTGGGCCGTCGGCTTCAACGAATACTACTCGCCGAACTTCCTGAACCTCGGCGCCTGGGGCAACTACGCCTCGATCACCGCCAAGTACACCGCGCCCGCCACCATCTTCGGTTCTTCCGGCGTCGGCATGTACGTCTCCGGCGAGTTCGGCCGGCAGTGGCTGGGAACGTCGGACTCGTTCTATGGCACCGGCTCTGATCAACCCGGCCTTCCCGCTGGCATTCCCGAGCCGAGCTACAACACCTGGAATATCGGCATCGGCTTCACCTACAAGGTCTTCACGCTGGACCTGCGTTACTCCGACACCAACCTGTCGAAGGGCGACTGCAACGCCTTCACCAGCGACTACACTGCGCATATTGCATCCGCCACCAGCGTCTCCGCCATCAATCCGCTTGGCTTCCAATCCAGCTGGTGCGGCGCGACCGGTATCGCCAAGCTCTCGGCCGACCTGACGGCGATGACCAACCTGAAGTAAGCTGACTTCCGATCAGTCGAGTGGCGAGGGCGGCAGATCGATCTGCCGCCCTTTTGCTTTGAAGCTCACCCCGCTCCGTCAAAACGCCGTGGCTACTCACTCCGCTGGTTGTGCTCGGCTGCGCCGGGGCGTAGCGCGAAGTGGTCGCCTTCTGGCGCGAGCGCGGCGCCGCGCTGAATGGAAGGCCTGCAAGGTCGAGCGGTGGCCGATCGAGACCACCGTGGTCCCGGGCAACCGCGCTTCGATCAGGCGATAGAGTCTCGCCTCGGCGGCCTCGTCGACCGAGGCGGTCGCCTCGTCGAGAAACAGGAAATCCGGCGCATGCAACAGCGCGCGCGCCAGTCCCAGCCGCTGCTGCTCGCCGAGCGACAGCATCCGGTTCCAGTGATCTTCCTCGTCCAGCCGCGCAACGAGTTTCGGCAGATCGACATCCCTGCAGCACGTCGGCGATCTGCTCCGACGTGTAGGCGCTCGCCTCCGAGGGATAGGCGATCGCGGCCTTCAGCGTGGCGATCGGCAGATAAGGCCGCTGCGGTAGCATCATCAGCGTGGCTTTCGCAGGCACCGTGATCGCGCCGTCGCCATAGGGCCAGATACCTGCAATCGCCCGGAACAGCGTCGACTTGCCCGCGCCTGAAGGGCCTGTCACCAGAACGTGCTCGCCTGCGTGGATCGTGAAGCCGTCGGCCGACACCAGCGGCGTGCCGTTCGGCAACTTCACCATGAGTTCGGACAGGTCGATCTGGGCCGCCGGGGACGCCGACATCGCGATCGAGGTGGGGGCATGCGCCAGCGCGGTGGCGCTGCCGATCGCGTTTTCGAAGCCGTCGAGGCGGGCGATCACAGCGCGCCATGACGCCAGGTCGCGATAGGCCGACACGAAGAACGAGAGCGCGTCCTGCACCTTGCCGAAGGCCTCGGCGATCTGAATCAAGGCGCCGAGCTGTACCGTCTTGCTGACGAAATAGGCCGGGCCTGCGAGCGCGAAGGGAAACACCACGGATGCCTGCGCGTAGCTTTGCGTGAAGGCGGTCAGCCTCTTGGTCCGGCTCATGATGTCGTACCAGTTGCCGACCACGCGACGAAGCGCTGCGACAATCGCTCGCGTTCGGCACCCTCGCCCTTGAGCAGCGCGATCTGCTCCGAGTTTTCGCGAACCCGCACCAGGTTAAAGCGGAAATCCGCTTCCAGGCGCTGCTGGTTGAAGTCGAGGTTGACCAGCGGCGAACCGATCCACTGCGTCAGCATGGTGCCGAAGATGGCGTAGATCATCGCGCCCCAGACCAGGTAACCCGGAATCGAAAAATCGACTGCCGAACAGCAGCAACGGCAGCAGTTCCGACAGCCCCCACAGGATGACCAGGAAAGAGGCGAGCGAAACGATCGAGTTCAACAGCCCAAGGCCGAGCGAGAGCGTCTGGCCGACGAACAGCTTGACGTCGTCGGTGATCCGCTGGTCGGGGTTGTCGGCGGCGTCGCCCGCGAGCTGCATGCGGTAGTGATTGGCGCCATGCATCCACTCGCGGAGATATTTGCCGGTCATCCAGTTGCGCCATCGGATTTGCAGCCATTGGTTCAGATAGAGCTGATAGACCCCAAGGATCACCGAGCCCGCCGCGATCGCGCAGAACACCAGCAGCTCGCGCTTGAAGGTGTCCCAGTCCTTGTTTTGCAATGCCGTGTAGAAGCGGTTGCGCCACTGATTGATCAGCACGTCCATTCCGACCGACAACAGCTCGATCGCGATAACGGCGCCGAGCAGGGTGAAGCCGGCCCATTTGTCTTCGGAACGGAAATAGGGAGCGGCGATCCGCCATACGATCGCGAGCGTCGCGCGGATGTTGTTCACAGGTAAGCGTCTCCAGGAGAGCGAGGGCAAAAGCTCTGAGAGAACGGGGAAATCGAGCATACTTAGACTAAGGTCGTAAGTATCACGGTGCTGCTTGTCTTGTCCCGGCCCGCGACTCGACCCTAGCATGCACGCAACGGCGCGAGGCAGGGGGCCGGCCGACTTCGCGACCTTGTGAGCGAAATTTGCTGACGGCAGATTTCGCGGGATTATTTCGCACATTGGATGGTTTACCCCTGCAACCGCGTTAGGCACGCCACATGGGCGGGCGTGCCGGAAAAGCGCGTGGGGAGGCATCACAATGTGGGATCAAGTCTATAATCCGTTCAACAACACGGCACTCTCGACCATCGCCGCGGCGATACCGGTCGTCACGCTGCTGGTCCTGATCGCAAGCGGCAAGGTCCAGGTGCATCTCGCGGCCATCACCGCGTTGGTGCTGGCCAATCTGGTGGCGATCTTTCTCTTCACCATGCCGGCCAACATGGCGATCCGCGCCTCCGTGCTCGGAATCGTGTCGGGCTTCTTCCCGATCGGCTGGATCGTGCTGAACGTCATCTTCATGTATCAGCTGACAGTGACTGCCGGCCGGTTCGAAGCGCTCAAGCGCGCGGTGGGCGGCGTGACCCCGGACCGGCGATTGCAATTGCTGCTGATCGCGTTTTCGTTCGGCGCTTTCTTCGAGGGCGCATCGGGCTTCGGCACGCCGGTTGCGATCACCGGCGCGATCCTGATCGGGCTTGGCTTCTCGCCGCTCGCAGCTTCCGGCCTGTCGCTGATCGCCAACACTGCGCCGGTGGCCTACGGCGCGCTCGGTACCCCGATTCAGGGCCTTGCCTCGGTGACCGGACTTGATCCCTACATCCTCGGTGCGATGGTCGGCCGGCAGTTGCCGATCTTCTCGCTGATCGTGCCGTTCTGGGTGGTCTGGGCTTTCGCCGGCTGGAAGGGCATGAAGGACGTATGGCCCGCCATCCTCGTCACCGGGGTGTCGTTCGCCGTCCCGCAATTCCTGATCTCGAACTATGTCAATCCCTGGATCGTCGATATCGGCGCTTCGCTGATTTCGATGGGCTGCCTCGTCCTGTTCCTGCGGGTCTGGCAGCCGAAGGTGCTGTGGCTGTCACCAGCGCTGCGCGGCAACGATAAATCCGCCAGTACGATGCCGCCCGCGAAGCTGATCGATCAGACGCCGTTGACGCCAGCGGAATTGTTCACGGCTTTGCTGCCATGGATCATTCTCTGTGCCATCCTGCTGATCTGGGGCACGGGCTGGTTCAAGGCCGCGGTGAATCCGATCTTCACCTGGAACTATGCGGTGCCCGAACTGCACAACATGATCAACAAGGTTGCGCCGGTGGTCCCGAAGCCGACGCCGGAAGGTGCGGTGTTCTCGTTCACCTATTTGTCGTTTACCGGAACGGGCATGCTGATTTCCGCTGTCATCGCGGGCCTCCTCATGGGGCTGTCGCCGGGCAAGATCGTCTCCGAATACGGCCGCACGATCAAAATATGTGCGTATTCGCTGATCACGATCTCGGCGATGCTGGCGATCGGCACCCTGACCCGACTCTCTGGCGTTGACGCAACCCTCGGTCTCGCCTTCGCCGCGACAGGCGTTCTCTATCCCTTCTTCGGCACCCTGCTTGGTTGGCTGGGCGTCGCGCTGACGGGATCGGATACGGCGTCGAATATCCTGTTCGGCAATCTGCAGAAGATCACGTCGCAGCAACTGGGTCTGTCGCCGATTCTGATGGCGGCCGCCAATTCGTCGGGCGGCGTGATGGGCAAGATGATCGACGCACAGTCGATCGTCGTCGCCTCCACCGCCACCAACTGGGTCGGACATGAAAGCACCATTCTGCGCTTCGTGTTCAAGCACTCGATCGTGCTGGCGTGTCTCGTCGGCCTCTTTGTCATGCTGCAGGCCTATGTCTATCCGTTCAATCTGATGGTCTTGAAATAGCGCTTCGGAACGGAGATAAATCAAATCCCCGCGGTCAAGGCGCCGCGGGGATTTTTTTGTGCGACGTTTCGAGGGCGAACCTGTTCAAGGGCGCGGGCGTCCAATAGAAGAACGCCGGGAAGTTTTCGAGGGGTTGCATGAGTTCGGTCACATCTGCTGTTCGCGTTGCGGCGGTTGCATTGGTTGTTTCCCTTTCATCGACGGATTGCGTCAAAGCCGCCGACGGCTTTCCGTTCGGCATGGAGATGACGCTGGATGCCGCGCGCTTGCCGGGCTCCAAGCGCATCCCCGATCTCGACATCGGCGACCATGGCGAGGTCGTGCTCGAGCTCTGGTGCAAGGGCGGCAAGGGCCAGTTCTCGGTCGCCGGCAATACCGTGATCTTCGTCGCGGGCCAGATCGAGGACCGGGCCTGTCCGGCCAACAAGGCGCAGCTCGATGACGAGTTGGTCGCGGCGCTGAGCGAAGCGACGACCTGGAAACGGCAAGGCGACTACGTGTCGTTCATCGGCAGCCAAAACGTTGCGGTTTCGGATCAATACGAATTGAGCGAGCAGCAGTTTGTTCACCTCTCCCCGCGTGCGGGGAGAGGTCGCCGCGCTCTTGCGCGGCGGGTGAGGGGGACTCTCCGCGAGTTCGATTGCGAGCGAGTTTTGCGCAGGCGGCCCCTCACCCTAACCCTCTCCCCGTAAGAACGGGGAGAGGGAAATGAGAGAGCGGCGCTCTATTACTTCCACACCGACTTGTCGGCGTCCCAGCGCTGGCCCTTCAATTCCTTCGTCAACGCCTCGATCATGCCGGAGTCGTCCTTCTGGTCGCCTTCCTCCTCGCCCGCGGAATCGTTGGAGAGCATGAGCTTGGAGCCTACGCTCTCGTCGGCCGTCGACGTGACGGGATTGCCGATCCAGAGCATGAGCTTGTCCGAGCCGCCGGGTTTGTCGGGGGCCACGAGCCCGGTGACCTCGACGGTGTCGGTCAACTCGAGCGCGGGATAGACCGGGCTCGGCCGCTTGAAGGTCAGCTTCACCTTGCCGGTGGTCGCACTCCAGCTCGCGCCGGCGGGCTTCGCCGACAGCGTTTTCGCCAGCACGTTGGAGACCGCGGTCGCGAGCTTGTCGCGGTTGAGCTTGCCGCCATCGCTGTAGTCGGCGGCGGAGACGCGGATCGTGCGCTCCATCTCGACAATCCCGGTGGTCCATCCCACCGCGACCACGCCCGGCATCGCCTTGGCCTTGGCGATCAGAGCCGGCGCGCGGTCGGGATCGACCGCGAGGTTGATGGTCTGCACGCCCGAGCGCAGCGCGTCGCAGGTCACCCCAAGGCTGCTGGTCGTGACCTCGACGTCCTGGCCCTTCAGGCTCTTCAGAAAATCCAGAGCGGAGTCGAGCTTCAGCCGTACGCCGACCGATTCCGGCGAGACATCGGAAAAATCCTTTGGCGCCGGGTTGATGCCGTCATCGACCACCTGGCTGTCCTTGAATTCCTTTTCGCTGATGTCGGAATTTTCCGACGAGGTGACTTCGGTGACGTTGGTGCCGACCGTGATCTGGCCGCGGAAATCGAAGGTGTCGCCGGTCTGCTTGCGCGTCAGCTTGACGGCGACCGGCTTCTTGTCGCCGAGCGACTGGGTCGTGCCGCTCAGCGTCGGACCGTTGACCGCGAGATTGACGACGAAACGGTCCTTGCGGTCGGAGCCCTTGTCGGCGGAATAGCAGATGTCGAGCGAAGCCTCCTTCAGCGTCTTGCCCTGCCGCACCTCTTTGAGGATCACGTCTGCATTGCCGTCCATCAGGCCGTCGATCGCGGTGAAATAGCGCGTCTCGATCGCGTTTGGATCGGCCTTGGGCGAAAGCTTGATCTGGGCGCCGGCGATATCAGGCGTGGCTGCCACCAGACAGGCGACAAGAAGCAAGGGCGCGCGCATGCGTATTTCCTTCGGGAGGGAATCGGGAAATCGTCTTAGCAAACCTGTGCGACATCCGCCAAAAAGAAGGCCGCCCAAAGGCGGCCTTCTCGAATGCCTGAAGTGCGCGCTTGGGCTCAGAACCCCATGCCGCCCATTCCGCCACCCATGCCACCGCCGCCGGGCATCGGCGCCGCCGGTTCCTTGGGCAGTTCGGCAACCATCGCCTCGGTGGTCACCAAAAGTGCCGCAACAGAGGACGCGTCCTGCAGCGCGGTGCGCACGACCTTGGCCGGATCGATGATGCCCTTGTCGACCATGTCGACATATTCCTCGGTCTGCGCGTCGAAGCCGAAGGTCTCCGACTTGTTCTCGAGGATCTTGCCGACCACGATCGAGCCTTCGACGCCGGCGTTCTCGGCGATCTGGCGCACCGGCGCTTCCAGCGCCTTCAGCACGATGTTGATGCCGGCCTGCACGTCGGGATTGTCGTTGTGGATGCGCCCCACAGCCTTCTTGGCGCGCAGCAGCGCCACGCCGCCGCCGGGTACGATGCCTTCCTGCACCGCGGCACGGGTCGCGTTCAGCGCGTCCTCGACGCGGTCCTTTTTCTCCTTGACCTCGACCTCGGTCGCGCCGCCGACGCGAATGACAGCCACGCCGCCCGCGAGCTTGGCGAGCCGCTCCTGCAGCTTTTCACGATCATAGTCGGAGGTCGTCTCCTCGATCTGCGCCTTGATCTGGCCGACGCGGGCCTCGATGTCCTTTTTCTTGCCGGCGCCCTTGACGATCGTGGTGTTTTCCTTGTCGATCACGACCTTACCGGCGCGCCCGAGCATGTTCACCGTGACGCTCTCGAGCTTCATGCCGAGCTCGTCGGAGATCAGCTGGCCGCCGGTCAGGATCGCGATATCCTCCAGCATGGCCTTGCGGCGATCGCCGAAGCCCGGCGCCTTGACGGCCGCGACCTTCAGCCCGCCGCGCAGGCGGTTGACGACGAGAGTGGCCAGCGCCTCGCCCTCGACGTCCTCGGCGATGATCAGCAGCGGACGGCCCGACTGCACCACCGCTTCCAGCACCGGCAGCATGGTCTGCAGACCGGACAGCTTCTTCTCGTGCAGCAGCACGTAGACGTCTTCCAACTCGGCGGTCATCTTCTCGGCATTGGTGATGAAATAGGGCGAGAGATAGCCGCGGTCGAACTTCATGCCTTCGACGATGTCGACCTCGGTCTCCAGCGACTTGTTTTCCTCGACCGTGATGACGCCTTCATTGCCGACCTTCTGCATCGCCTGCGCGATCATCTTGCCGATGGCAGTGTCGCCATTCGACGAGATGGTGCCGACCTGGGCGACCTCGGAGGACGAGGCGACAGGCTTCGCGCGCTTCTCGATATCCTTGACCACGGCGTGGACCGCAATCTCGATGCCGCGCTTCAAATCCATGGGATTCATGCCGGCTGCGACCGACTTGGCGCCTTCGCGCACGATCGCCGCCGCGAGCACGGTCGCGGTGGTGGTGCCGTCGCCCGCGGTGTCATTGGTCTTGGAGGCGACCTCGCGCACCATCTGCGCGCCCATGTTCTCGAATTTGTCCTCGAGCTCGATCTCCTTGGCGACGGTGACGCCGTCCTTGGTGATGCGGGGAGCGCCGAAACTCTTCTCGATGACGACGTTGCGGCCCTTGGGGCCGAGCGTCACCCTGACCGCGTTGTTGAGAATGTCGACGCCGCGCAGCATGCGGTCGCGCGCGTCTCCGGCAAATTTCACGTCCTTGGCAGCCATCTGAACTTTACTCCTGGAAATGATTGAAAATGCCCGGGACTAGTGTCCCGAATCCGAAGTTCGCCTCATGTTGCCGCGCCCCTCCTTAGCGAACTTCGAATTCGAAGGGACACTAGTAATTTATTGCTTTAGTGTGGCTTTGGTTCAGAAGTCCGCATGAAGAACTTGCGGCGCAAATGATGCGGACTTCTGAACCGCCACACTCGGCCGGGCATGAGGCACGAAGGGGCGCCTCAGACCAGCACGCCCATGATGTCGGACTCCTTCATGATCAGGAGTTCGTCGCCGTCGAGCTTGACCTCGGTGCCGGACCATTTGCCGAACAGCACGCGGTCACCGACCTTGAGATCGATCGGAATCAGCTTGCCGGCCTCGTCGCGGCCGCCCGGGCCCACGGCCGTCACTTCGCCCTGCGAGGGCTTTTCCTTGGCGGTGTCGGGGATGATGATGCCGCCCCTGGTCTTCTCTTCGGCGTCGATACGCTTGACCACGACACGGTCATGCAGCGGACGGAACTTGGACTTGGCCATGACGTCTCCTGACGGGGGTTTTCTTCGGATTGATTTGTGGTGAAAGCTGATCGAAATGAGGCCGCCTCGGGCGCGGCCCACGCGCACCAAAAAAGGCCAACATCTTTGGCAATCATGCCCTCGGAGTGCTAAGCGCGTTCGAAATATGGCTTGGCCGCTGTCCTGTCAAGCAAAGCGGTTAAGCCCTTTTTGAGGCTGTTATAGGATGCTGATCGTCGAAACCAATGCCGCAGCGACAGCGTAGTTGTTGCTCCAACAGCGGTTTTACGGTTGGCTGTGTGACGGGTGCGGCCAGATTTGATCCGGGGGAATACCATGGCCAGTTTCGGGACCACGCGGACGATTGCCAATCTGGCGATCATCGCTGCGCTCACGGTCACTCTGGGAGCCTGCGGCGGCGGCAGCATGAGCCTGCCGAGCTTCGGCTCATCGTCGTCTGCGCCCGCGCCCGAGCCCGGGGTCGGGCCGGAAGTGCCTGCCACCATCCGCGCCGACGAACTGGTCGGCAAATGGGGGCTCGCCTCCTATCAAAATCCCGCCGACCGCGCCCGCACCGAGAAACAGGCCCAGGCGCAGTGCAAGCAGCCTTACGTGATCGGCGCCGGCCAATCCGGCGGCGTGGTCATGCATCTCGCCGACCAGGCGACGCCGCAGGAATTGCGCATCAAGGGCAGCCAGAGCGGCAAGAACTATATCGGTCCGCCCGGCCCGCCGCCCGGCGAGCAGGACCGCGAGATCGTCTCCTTCGACGGCCGCGTGCTGATCACCCGCTTTACCGACAAGGACGCGGCGACCCGTTACGGCAACATGGTCTATGTCCGCTGTGGGCCGAGGGCCTGACACGACGCTCAAACAAGAAACGCCGGCCACTGAGTGCCGCCGATTTGAAGTCCCTGCACTGCACGTGGAAAGATCAATCAGGGACTTCAAATCGAAAGCGGCACTAGTGTTATAGATTTGCTAGCGCCCTTACTTTCCGAAGTTCGTGAACGGCCGTGCGGCAAAGGAGCACGAACTTCGGAAAGTGGGCGCTAGGGCCGGCGTTTTCTTTTGATCTTGCGGCAATCCGCTCAGTTGAACAGGGCGTCGATGTCGTCCTGCGAGGCGTGGCCGACATCGCCGTCGAGCTTCGGCCCATTCAACAGCCTGGCATCGCCCTCGCGGGTGTCGACGATCGCGGGCGCGTGGGCGCGGATCGCGTCGACGCCGCCCCAGATATCCATCATGGCACAGATGTGCTGCTCGATGAAACGCATCGTGGTCATCACCTTGGTGATGCGCTGGCCGGTGAGGTCCTGGAAGTTGCAGGCCTCGAAGATCGAGATCACCCGCTCCTGGATTTCCTCGCTGAGAAGCTTCTGCTGCTCCGGCGAGTTCACCTTTGTCATCGCGCTGGCGGCCTGGTCGATCGCCTCGGCGGCTTCGAGGATCTGCTGCGTCGCCTGTTCGGTGCCGCCGACCACCGCGCCGAGCTCGCCATTGACCTTGGCCATCTCCTGGCCGTCGAAACTCTTGCCGTGCAGCACCGCGATCTCGCGCTTGGTGCGGTTGATGGCGTCATGGATCAGGTCGAGCTCGACCTTCAGCTTTTCGCACTGCTCGATCTGCGCGCGATAGGTCCCCAGCAGCGTCTGGGCTTCCGCGACCGCGCCGTGCATTGGATGGTCGGCTGCCGGGCCTGCGACCTTCGGGGCGCCGGCCATCTGGGCGCGGATCGCGCGCAACTCGCTCATGATCTCACGGTGCATCGGGCCGGCGTCGCTGTCGACGATCTCCGGCATCGGCAGCTCCCCGCTGATGGCTGTTTCGGCGCGAAAGCGCTTGCGATGAATCGGCATGGAATTCTTCCCCGTCCCCAACCTTTCGAGTTTTAGACGGATGCGATTTAACATCGGGTTCACAGGGAACACGCGCAATCAATTTCGAATTCCGCAGGGCGCTGCCGCTCACCAGCGGTTAACCATGAGGCTTGCGCGTTCATCGAAAATAAACGCTGTTGGACAAATCCGCGCGCGATTGGCGATGTGGTGAATCGAAACGCCGCTTCCGTTTACCAAACCGACGCGCTTTTGGATTTAATTAGCCATAGCAGGCGCGCAGTCGTGTGCCGGCGAGCGATCAGACGAAACAGTACAGAGTACGTCGATGTTCAGAAACTTCACGCTTGCGCTGCTCGGCAGCGCCTCCTGCCTGTGCGCAGGTATCCAGCAGGCCGCGGCAATCGATGGCGCGGCTCCCCCCGAACCCAAGGTGATCTACGCTCGAGACCCTGCGCCGCCGGCGCCGGTGCGCGTCGCCTCCAACAATGATATGGGCGGCGGCTTCATCCAGTTCCTGTTCGGCGACGGACCGCGCAGCCAGCGCTACCAGCAGGAGCCGATGTATCAACAGCAGCCCGGCTACGGGCCGCAAACGATGCCGCAGCAATCCTACCAAGGCGCCGATCCGGCTGCTCGCCAGTTCGATCCGCGATATGAAAAGCAGGAAGTCTCCTATGACGGTCACGAGGGCGCGGGCACCATCGTGGTCGATACGCCGAACAAATTCCTGTACCTGGTGCAGGGCAACGGAAGGGCGATGCGTTACGGCATCGGCGTCGGCCGTCCCGGCTTCACCTGGGCCGGCACCAAGACGATCTCCGCCAAAAAGGAATGGCCGGACTGGACGCCGCCGGCGGAAATGCTGGCGCGCCGGCCCGATTTGCCGCGGCACATGGAAGGCGGCCCGGAGAATCCGCTGGGCGCGCGCGCGATGTATCTCGGCTCCTCGCTCTATCGCATCCACGGCTCCAACGAGCCCTGGACCATCGGCACCAACGTGTCCTCCGGCTGCATCCGCATGCGCAACCAGGACGTGATCGATCTCTATGGCCGCGTCAATGTCGGCACCAGGGTCGTCGTGCTCTAATCGCGATCTGATCCCAATCAGAGAAACGGCCGCCCAGAAAGGGCGGCCGTTTTGTTTTTCGGCGCTGCGGTTCATGCTCAGGCGTCATCGCTGTCGTTGTCGCCGCCGAAATCATCGGAGTCCCCGTCCATGTCGTCGCGCCCATTGTC
The DNA here is from genome assembly GCA_963732085.1 of uncultured Alphaproteobacteria bacterium. GTDB lineage: Bacteria > Pseudomonadota > Alphaproteobacteria > Rhizobiales > Xanthobacteraceae > Bradyrhizobium. Next base: position 119,795 of record CAVSYJ010000015.1, read on the forward strand.
GTCGTTCGACGCCGTGTCGAACAATCCGGCGCGCCGGCCGCTGTCGTCGGCATGACCGGAGGCATTGCCGATGTCGTTGACACCGAGATCGCGCGCCGCCGAGCTGTTGGACTGATCGCTCCACGGGCTGCCGGAGCGGTCGCTGGCCGACGCGGTGTCGCCAAAGGCCTGACGATGGCCACCGCCCATCATCCCGCGTATGCCGTTCATCAACAGCGATCCGCCGACCATGCCGGCTGCAGTCGCGGCTGCCGTGCCGAGAAACGAACCACCGCCGCCGAACGGCGACTGCGGACCGCCGCCGTAAGATCCCTGTCCATAGCCCGGCCCGCCATAACCGCCCTGATAGTTTCCTTGGCCGTAACCCTGGCCATAGCCCTGATCGTACTGACCCTGACCCTGGCTCTGTTGCAGCACCTGGCCTGAGTTCCAGACCGGATGGCTCTCAGGCACCGGCGGCGGAACATTCGGAACCGAGCCGCGCTGCTGATTCGATTGACCGAATATCTTGTCACGCATGGAATCGAGAAAGCCGCCGGATTGACCCTGGTCCTGCTTCTCGCCCTGTTCCAGTTGCTGGATGCGCTCGGCAGCGCGGCGCAGCGCCTCGTCCTGCAGGAGCACGGTCTGCACCAGCGGATAGATCGCATTGGGGGCGTTGCGCAGCCCCTGCATGATCGCGCTCATGGCCTCGGCATCGCGCGGGGTGCTTTCCACCTTGGCAAGGCGGTCGAAAAGATCGTCGATCAACTGGCGTTCTTGCGGTGTCATGGCGTCCTCCTCGCGTGGTCGCGCCCGGAATGTAGGGGTGGTTTGTGTCGCAGCGTAGCAGCTCTGCGGGATTAAATTTAGCTATGCGACAATCTGGCCTGACCCTTGTGCGAGCCCCAGTCAGGACAGTGTAACTTTGTTCGCTGCCAGCAACTCGCCAAAAGCATCGCTGGCGAGATAGGCGTGCTCGGTCTCGCGCACCGTGGTCATCGGATCGAGCGAAAGGAGCATGTCATCGACAAAGCCGGGATGGCACATCACGACGCCGTCTTCGGGCAGGCCACCGAGGAAGCCGCGCATCAGTGCGCCGAAATCCGGCTTGCGGGTAAAGTCATACGCGCCGGCGAAGGCCGGGTTGGTGGCGACGCCGGCGCGTGCTGCGCGGCGGCTGAATTGCGTCGAGAGAAAATCGAGGAGCAACGCCTTGGGCGAGGCGAGTCGCCGGGCCAGCGGCTGGTTGCGCCTGGCCTGACGCACCCAGGCGTTCGGCGCCTTCTCCTTCACCGCGGCGAGAAAGCCGTCGCGCGCTTGCGGATAAAGCTGCACATGCTGGTGGCCGTCGACGAAATGGGGCGCACGGCCGAACAGGTCGCGGAAGGCGTTGAGCTGGAGCACAACTTCGGCGCGGATGATCTCGGGATCGAGCCGCCGCAGCTGGCCGGCGCGCAGTAATTTTGCAAAAGGCAGGAACATGCCGCCGTCCAGCGGGCGGAAGTGCATGGTGAGCGGCCGGAACGGCGCGGTCAGCGTGACATGCAGGCCGATGGCGCAACGCGGGCTTTTTGCGGCGGCCTCTTGCAGGCTCGCGACTTCGTCGCGGCCGATCGCAGTCGTCACCACCATCACCGATGTTGCGTTGAGACGGCCGCGTTCGATCAGGTCGCGAATGGCGCGGTTGACGCCGGGGCTGATACCGTAATCGTCGGCGCACAGCCAGATGCGGTGCGCTAGTGGAGCGGATTTGACGTTCGCCATCACTTGCCGCGATTCCTGGATGCGAACGTCAAATCCAAAGCTCCACTACCTACAAATAATTGGCTCGTGGTCCTTTGATTCCAACATTCGCAAAAGGTGGCTCCCGGACAAGATGCGAATGTTGGAATCGGACCACGAGTGCGCCGCGTTCATTCCGCGGCGGTCCGTTCGACGGTCTCGTTGGCGGCCTTGTCGGACTCGAGACGCTTCTCGCTGTGCTCGGCGACGAAGTAGATCGGCCGCGCCTTCAGCTCGGAGAGGATCTTGCCGATATATTCGCCGAGCACCCCGATCATGATCAGCTGCACGCCGCCGATGGTCATCAGGCCGACGACCAGCGAGGGATAGCCGGGCACCTGCTTGCCGGTGGTGAACACCTCCCACAGGATCGACAGCCCGAACAGAAAGGCGCCCGACGCCAGCACGACGCCGAGCAGGCTGGCAAAGCGCAATGGTGCGACCGAAAACGAGGTCAGTCCCTCGATCGAGAGGCCGAGCAGGCGCATGAAGGAGAACGTGGTGACGCCGTGTGCGCGCGGCGCCGGCTCGTAGTCGACGCGGATCTGGCGGAAGCCGATCCAGCTCGCGAGCCCCTTGAAGAAGCGGTTGCGCTCGGGCAGTTGCCGGAGCGCCGCCACCGCACGGGGCGACAGCAGGCGGAAGTCGCCGGCATCCTCCGGAATCTTCTGCCGCGCGCCCCAGTTGATCAGGGCATAGAAGCCGTGCACGGCGAACCGCCGCAGCGCCGGCTCGTTGTCGCGATGCGCTTTCGCGGTATAGACCACGTCATAGCCGCCCTCGATCCAGTGCGAGACCAGTTGCTCGACGAATTCAGGCGGATGCTGGCCGTCGCCGTCCATGAACATGACCGCGCCGCGGCGGGCGTGGTCGAGCCCGGCCATCAGCGCCGCCTCCTTGCCGAAATTGCGCGACAGCGACACCACCTGGACATCGAGCGCGTCGGCCTTCAGGCCGCGCGCGATCGCAAGCGTCGCATCGGTCGAGCCGTCGTCGACATAGACGACCTCGCAAGCAAGGTTGAAGCGCTGGCGCAGCCTTGAGGCGAGATCGCCGAGCCGCCGGTGCAGCAGTTCGAGGCCAGTCGCCTCGTTATAGACGGGGACGACGACCGACAGCCCCTGCGCCGCGGCATCGGCCGCGGTGGTGGACAGTCTCGAAACGTCGCTACCCAGCATCATCCTTCGGCTTTCCCATTCACGCCATGAACCGTTCCTGAACCAGCATATGGCAACGGCTGCCTGACTTGTCGCCACAGGGCGAACTCAATCAAGCCTATAGCTGCTCAGGAAGGCCTCGAGCTTGGCAAACAGCGGGTTCTCGCGGTCGAGCACATAATCGAGCGAGGCCACCGACACGGTGTCGGCGCCGTGGGCGCGCAGGAAGCTGCCGAGCGCATAGAGCTGGTTCGGTGGGCAGTGCAGCGTCAGCATGCCCGAGGAGGTCGGGCCGCCGAACGGCGACACCACGCCGAAGCGGCTGTGGGCTTCGGCAATCAGCGCATCGTTGCAGCCGGCAAAGCGGGTGCGCACTTCGCGGTACTTATTGGCGCGCGCGCGGGCGGCGATATGGTCGAGGATGATGCGCGCGGTCTCGCGCGCGTCCGCCGACCAGTCGGCGTTGCGCGAGGCCACGAGATTGGCCTGACTGCGCAGGATCACGCCGTCGTCGAGCACCTTCAGTCCGTTGGCGTCGAGCGTCGCGCCGGTCGTGGTGATGTCGACGATCAGTTCGGCGGTGCCGGTTACGGGCGCGCCTTCGGTCGCGCCCGCACTCTCGACGATGCGGTAGTCGACCACGCCGTGGCTGGCGAAGAAGGCGCGCGTCAAATTGATGTATTTGGTCGCAACCCGCATGCGCCGGTTATGCTGCTCGCGAAAGCCGGTGGTGACGTCGTCGAGATCGGCCATGGTGCGGACGTCGATCCACGCGCGCGGCACCGCGACCACCACATTGGCGTGGCCGAAGCCGAGCGCATCGATCAACAGCACGCGCTTGTCGGCATTGGTGATGGTCTCACGCACCAGATCTTCGCCGGTGACGCCGAGATGCACCGCGCCGCTCGCAAGCTGCGAGGCGATCTCGCTGGCCGACAGATAGGCGATCTCGACATGGTCGTAGCCCATCATGGTGCCGCGATAGTCGCGTTGCCCCCGCGGCCTGGCGAGCGACAGCCCGGCGCCGGTGAAGAAGGCTTCCGCGTTTTCCTGCAGCCGTCCCTTGGAGGGAACCGCGACGACAAAGGGCGTGCTCATCGCTTGCCCTCCGGCGCGCGGCCGATCCTGGTCAGCGCCTCGACCCAGATCGAGAAGCCGACGGCGGGAATCGGCGCAGCAGAACCAAGCTGGGTCATCAGCCCGTCATAGCGGCCGCCTGCGACCAGCGGCTCGGCGCCGTTGCCCTTCGCATGCACCTCGAATTCGAAGCCGGTGTAATAATCGAGCCCACGCCCGAATGCGGTGGAGAAGCGGGTCTTCTTCACGTCGACGCCGCGCGCGGCCATGAAGCCGACGCGGCTTTCGAGCTGGTCGATGGCGCTGCCGATGTCGAGCCTGGCATCGGCGGCGAGCGCGCGCAGCTGCGCGACCGCATCGTCGGGGTCGCCTGCGATCGCGAGGAAGCGCTTGATGATGGTGGAGGCATCGCGCGGCAGCGCGCCGGCCTTCAAGGTCGATTGCTCGAGGAAGCGGTCGGCGATCTCGGCCACGGTGCGGCCGCCGACATTGCTCGTGCCGGCAATCGACATCAGGTCGGTGACCAGCGCGAGCGCCGCCTTGCGGTCGCTGCCGGCGAGCGCGGCGAGCACGCCCTCATATTCGTTGCGGCTGGGCGTGGTCTTGAGTGTCAGCTGCTCGATGTCGTCGGTCAGGCTGATCTTGCGGTTGAAGTCCTTGATCAGCCGGCGGCGCCAGACCGGATAGAGTTGCAGCGCGTCGATCAGCGCGTTGAACAGCGCGACGTCGCCGGTGCGGATTTCGACGTCGGTGACGCCGAAGGCCGAGGTCGCTTCCAGCGCCAGCGCCAGCATCTCGGCGTCGGCCGCGGCACGGTCCTGCCGCCCGAAGGATTCGACGCCAGCCTGCAGGAACTCGCTCGGCTGTCCCCAGCGATAGCGGAACACCGGACCGAGATAGGAGAAGCCGGCCGGCTGGCCGGCACGCGGGGAGGCGAGGTAATCGCGCGCCACGGGAATGGTGAGGTCGGGACGCAGGCACAGTTCCTCGCCGGTCGCGTCCGACGTGAGGTAGAGGCTCTTGCGAATGTCCTCGCCGGAGAGGTCGAGGAACGGTTCGGCCGGCTGGATGATCGCGGGTTCCGCGCGCTGATAGCCTGTCTGGGCGAACGACAGCAGCAGTGCATCCGCCCATGTGGCGGAAGCACTCGCGTCACCGTTAACGGTGTTGGCTGCGGTCATTGTCGGTTCCGGTGGTATTAGGGTTCCAAACCCTTGATGGCGCAGCCCCTTAGCATGGCTGGATGACGGTTTCGACAGCGATTGGACAAATGTCTTAACGGCCTGTGTGACAACGGCTTTGCCCGGCCGTTCAGCTATTTCGGCGGGCCTGTCCAGTCGCCCAGCGCCGTCTGCACCAGCGCCAGCGCCGCGACCCCGGCGGTATCGGCCCGCAGGATGCGCGGGCCGAGCGACAGCCGCAACCTCCGGGGCTGCCGCAGCAGCAGGGCCCGCTCGTCCTCGGCAAATCCGCCCTCGGGGCCGATCAGCACGTCGATGCCTTGCCCGGCCGTTCTGGCCGCCGTCAGCGCGGCGAGGGGGTCGGCGACATCAGCCGTCTCGTCGCAGAACACCAGCAACCGGTGGCCATCACGTTCGCCGAGGAAGCGTTCCAGCGTCAGGGGATCGGCGACCTCTGCGAGGCTGAGAATGCCGCACTGTTCGGCCGCCTCGATCGCATTGGCCCGCATTCGCGCGCCATTGACCCGCGCCACCTGGGTATGGCGGGTCAGCACCGGCTGCAGCCTGGCCGCGCCCATCTCGACCGCCTTCTGCACCATGTAATCGAGCCGGGCGTGCTTCAGCGGCGCAAAGACGTAAGCGAGGTCGGGCAGGCTGTCCTGCGGCCGGGTTTGTGATCCGATCGTGAGCTGATCCGGCCGTTTCCGGCCAGACAGCGAGGCCTGCCATTCGCCGTCGCGGCCGTTGAACACCAGAATGCCGTCGCCGGACTTCAGCCGCAGCACATTGCCGAGATAATTGCTCTGGTCGCGCTCCAGCGCGACGGCCGCGCCTGGGGCGAGCGTGGCGTCGATAAAAAGCCGGGGCGCGCGAAAGTCGTAGTCGGGCATGACAACTGGTCCGATCCGGGCCGCCTTTTAACCCAAAGGTTCAGAATCGGGGGCCAATATTGGCCGAAAGGTGCGGCCCTGCGCCGCGCTATTGCCCCAATCGGCGGGTTGTTAACGGCTGGCAGGAATCGTAGAAAAGCGTTACCGGACCATCGCTTCGACCCTCGGGGATTTCGGAACATGTCGTGGGCCTTTGAGCCCCGCCGGAGGACTTAAGCCTTGATGATGCACCGCCTGATCGTGCCGCTGACACTCCTTGCGCTGTCTGTTTCGACCGGCGCGGCGTTGGCACAGGGTGCGTTTCCCGCGCCGCTGCCGGGACAGGCCGCGGCGTCACCACCAGCCAACGATTCGGCATTTCCCCCGGTCAACGGCTCGGCCCCGACCGCCTCGATCGGCGCTCCGCCGGCCGCCTCGCCGTTTCCCAGTGCCGGTGCGGCGCCGATGGTGGGCGGTGCCGGTGGATTTGGCCCGCCGCCCGGTGCGCCCCAGCCGGGAGCTGGCGGCCCGGCGGACGCGTGCATGAAGGCCTTCCTGCCGCTGCGTGAAGATGCAGAGAAGAAGGGCAAGCTGATCAAGGCGGCGAGCGACCGCCATGCGTCGCCCGATGAAGCCTGCAAGATAATCGGCAATTACGCGGCGGCGGAAGTCAAGATGATCAGCTACGTCGAGAAGAACTCCCAGAAGTGCGGGATTCCTGCCCAGATAGGGGATCAGCTGAAGACGGGCCACAAGGGTACCGAACAGTTGCTGAAGCAGGTTTGCAACGCCGCGCAGCAGATGAAGACCGCGGGGCCGGCTGGCCCGACGCTGAGCGACGTGCTGGGGACTTCGAGCGGCGTGCCCGAGGCTTCGACAACAACGAAGAAGGGCGGCAGCACCTTCGACACGCTGAACGGCAACGTTCTTCAGCGCTGACATGACGGCAGTACCGCCGATTTGAAGTTCCTCTCGCGTTCGCTGCAGATTGTGTTGAGGAACTTCAAATCGAAGCGGCACTGCAAAAAATAAGCTTCAGTGCCCTTTTGCTTCCGAAGTTCGTAGAAGGGGGCGCCGCGATGGAGTACGAACTTCGGAAGCAGGGCACTGGTGCTGCCGCAACCCGCGTTGCGGACTCGACCGGCAACTGGGTCGACACAGCAGCGCCGGCCTGGTCGCGGCCGTATCTCAGGCTCGCGCGGCTCGACCGGCCGATCGGCTCCTGGCTGCTCCTGATGCCCTGCTGGTGGTCGGCGGCGCTCGCCGCCGGCGTCGCGCACGAACTTCGGTCACTGCCGCTCGACATCGCGCTGTTCCTGGTGGGCAGCTTCGCCATGCGCGGCGCCGGCTGCACCTGGAACGACATCACCGACCGCGACCTCGACGCCAGGGTCGAGCGGACGCGCTCGCGGCCGATCCCCGCGGGTCAGGTGAGCGTGACGCAGGCCCTCGTCTTCCTCGTGGCGCAGGCCCTGATCGGCTTTGCCGTGCTGATGCAGTTCAACCGCTTTGCGGTCTGGACCGGCATCGCCTCGCTACTGATCGTCGCGGTCTATCCCTTCATGAAGCGCATCACCTGGTGGCCGCAGATCGTGCTCGGTCTGGCCTTTTCCTGGGGCGCGCTGATGGGATTTGCGGTGACCTTCGGCCGGCTCGATACGACGGCGATCGTGCTCTATGCGGGGTCGATCGCCTGGGTGATCGGTTACGACACCATCTATGCCCATCAGGACACCGACGATGACGCGCTGATCGGCATCAAGTCGACCGCGCGGCTGTTCGCCGAGCAAACGCGGCCCGCGCTGATCGCCTTCTACGCGTTGGCGGTGATCCTGATCGGCGTGGCGCTTGTGCTCGCGGGCGCGCGGATTGCAGCGTGGATCGGGCTTGCCGCGTTCACCGCGCATCTCGCCTGGCAAATCAGCCGGCTGCAGATCCATGATCCAGCATTGTGCTTGCGGCTGTTCAAGTCCAACCGCGACGCGGGGCTATTGTTGTTTGCGGGGCTCGTTGTCGATGCGGCGATGCGCGCGAGCTGAAGCGCTGTCGCGCTTCAGCTTTTATGTTTTGCGCATGATCTTTTCGGAAAACCGGCGTCCACTTTTCCGGATCATGCGCTAATTCCGCGCGATGATCTCGCGCTCGCCGAGATAGCTATTCGGTTCGTTGAGCAGGGCGCCGGGTCGGCGCCGCATCAGGAATTTCGGCCGCCTTGCGCGGATCGCGTTGCGGCGGCGGCGCCGCGGCGCGGGCTCGCGGGCGGTGTCCTGAAGTTGCGGAAGCGCGAAAATCTCGCTCCACATCCGCCATGCGGTCTCGATCTCTTCCGCATCGGTGCTGACGCAGAGCGGCACCGTCAGCGACGGGTCGCGATGGAGCAGCACCAGCATCCTGGCATCATCGGCGTCGCGGAGCGCAATGCCGAGGAAATCGTTGACGCGAACGTTGATGGCCATGCGCATGCCGTGCACGGCACGGCGCAGCACGACGCGTTCGCGGTGAAGCTCGATCTGGCGCGTGCCGCCATCCGCACGGATGTCATGCGCGCTGAAGCTGACGGGCAGGGAAAGAGGGTCGAGCCGCAGAGCGCGGCTCGACCCGGCGGGATTGATCCCGCTTGTAGCTGTTTGACGCCTCACGGCTTTGTCTCCCCGCCGGGATTATGTTCCCGGTCGATGCGTGAGACCTTGCCACGGCGATGTCCGTATGAGCTTAAAAAGGCTGGTTAAGGAGGCATGAGCGGGGTCGAAGCTCGCGGCATGATTGACAACCCCTTGGCCTGCATGATTGACGAGACCTTGCGCGGACCTGCTCAACCTTCGGCTTTCGCCGCCAGAAAATGCTTGAAGTCCGCGCCAATCGGGCACATCTGAGGTGTCGGCCGATTTGCTTTCAAGCTTCTCCAATGCTCCAGGATTTCGTTCGTGATCTCTTCACCATCCGCCGCATCGGCGCTTTCCCCGAAGACTGGCAACACCGGCCTGTTCGATCAATCGGCGCTTTCGGCCTTGGCCGAGCGGCTGGTCGAGGCCGCAAAGCGCGCGGGCGCTGACGCTGCCGATGCGGTCGCCGTGCGCGGCGTCTCGCAGGGCGTCGAGGTGCGTGACGGCCGGGTCGAGGAATCCGAGCGCTCCGAGGGCGACGACGTCGGCTTGCGCGTGCTGGTCGGCCGCCGCCAGGCGGTGGTCTCGACCAACGACGTCAACGGCGACGGCATCGCGCGGCTTGCCGAGCGCGCGGTGGCGATGGCGCGCGTCGCGCCCGACGACAAATTTGTGGGGCTGGCCGATCCCACGCTGCTCGCGCGCGAGTTTCCCGAGCTTGACTTGCTCGATCCCGTTATTCCCGACGTCGCCGAGCTCGAGCGCCGCGCGCAGGAAGCCGAGGCCGCGGGCCTCGCGGTGAAAGGCGTTTCCAAATCGGGCGGCGCATCGGCTTCGGCCGGCATGGGCGGCATGGTGCTGGTCACCAGCGGAGGCTTCCACGGCTCCTATCTGCGTTCGAGCCAGGGCATCTCGATGACCGCGATCTCCGGCGACGGCACGGGTATGGAGCGCGACTACGACTACACCTCGGCGCCGCACGCCGCCGATCTCGAATCCCCGGAGCGCGTCGGGCGCAGCGCCGGCGAGCGCACGGTGGCGCGCGCCAATCCACGCAAGGTCGAGACCTGCACGGTGCCGGTAGTCTATGACCCGCGCGTCTCAGGGTCACTGGTCGGTCATCTCGTCGGCGCCATCAACGGCGCCTCGGTCGCGCGCAAGACCAGCTTCCTGAAGGACAAGCTCGGCGCGCAACTGTTTGCCAGAAACGTCCGTATCATCGACGATCCCCTGCGCAGGCGGGGCTTGCGCTCGCAATCCTTCGACGCCGAGGGCGTCACCGTGCAGCGACGCGCGCTGATCGACGAGGGTGTGCTGACGACGTGGCTGCTGGATTCCGCAACCGCGCGCGAGTTGGGCCTTGCGACCACCGGCCACGCCCATCGTGGCGTGTCTTCGCCCCCGTCGCCGGGGCCGTACAATCTGCATCTCGAAGCGGGCGAGGTCGCGCCGGACGAACTGATCGCCGACATCAAGCAGGGTTTTTACGTCACCGACCTGATCGGCTCCGGCGTCAACGGCGTCACCGGCGACTACAGCCGTGGCGCCTCCGGCTTCTGGATCGAGAACGGCAAGATCACCTATCCCGTCAGCGAGGTGACGATCGCGGGCCATCTGCTCGAGATGTTCAAGTCGCTTGTCCCGGCCAAGGACCTGGAGTTCCGCTACGGCGTCAACGCGCCGACGCTACGCATCGAGGGGCTGACGCTTGGCGGACGTTGACGGCGCCGGCTAGTGTGGCGGTTCAGAAGTCCGCATTATTTGTGCCGCGAGTTCTTCATGCGGACTTCTGAACCAAAGCCACACTAGAATCAATAGTTTGCTAGTGTCCTTCGAATCCGAAGTTCGCTAAGGAAGGCACGGCAAATATGAGGCGAACTTCGGATTCGGGACACTAGTGGTCCCGATTTTAACATTCGCTCCGATCTGCGGAGCCACCTTTGCGAATGTTGGAATCAAAGGCCACTGGCAAGCAAATTGATGCTGGTGGAGCTTTGGATTTGACGTTCGCATGGGGAAATCGCGGCAATGGATAGCGAACGTCAAATCCGCTCCACCAGTCTGGCGCGCGACGCCGAACTTCTGAAGTCCGCCGTGCGCGAGGCCGGCGCGCTCGCATTGTCGCTGTTTCGCACCGATTTGAAGAACTGGACCAAGGGTGCCTCCTCGCCGGTGTCGGAAGCCGACATCGCCGTCAACGATCTCCTTGAACAGCGTCTGCGCACCGCCACGCCGGACTATGGCTGGCTGTCGGAGGAAAGCGCCGACGATGACGCGCGGCTCGGCAAGCCCTTCGTGTGGATCGTCGATCCCATCGACGGCACGCGCGGCTATCTCGCCGGGCGCGAGGATTGGTGCGTCAGCGTCGCGCTGGTCGAAGATGCCGCGCCGGTGCTGGCGGCAGTATTCGCGCCGGCAAGCGATGAATTCTTTTTCGCGATGCGCGGTGAGGGTGCCACGCGCAACGGCGAGCCTGTGCATGTGACCGCGGGCACGACGCTCGATTTTTCACGCATCGCGGGTCCGAAGCCGCTCGCCGAGCGGCTCAAGGCGTCGTCGGGCGAAATTTCCCTGTATCCGCGGATCGGCTCCCTTGCGCTTCGCTTATGCCGGGTCGCGCAGGGCCATCTCGATGCCGCTTTTGCGGGCGGCAACAGCCGCGACTGGGACCTTGCGGCGGCGAATTTGATCGTGCAGGAAGCGGATGGTAAAATGACCGCGCTGTCCGGCGACGCGATCCTCTACAATCGCCGGGAAGTCGGGCACGGGGTGCTGGTGGCTGCGGGACGCGATCGTCATGCGAGCATCGTCTCGCATTTTCGAAGCCGTCCGCTGCCGTGACGTCGCCTTGACGTGTCCTGCCGATCCGTGCTTGCCGGGCGCACCTTCCCTAGGAAATCGACCATGCCAGACAGTGCCCCAAAGCAATTGCTTCATCTCGTGATCGGCGGTGAGCTGACCGATCTCGAGCACAACACCTTCAAGGATCTCGACCAGGTGGAGATCGTCGGCGTATTTCCCAACTATGCCGACCGCTTATGTGGCGTGGAAGGCCAAGGCGCAGTCGACCGTCGACAATGCGCAGATGCGCTATTTCATCGTGCACCTGCATCGCCTGCTCGATCCCAGCCAAGACCCGAAGCCTCCCCGTTGAAAAAACTGCTTCGCAACACGCTGCGCAGCGGCTGGTTTCAGCGGGCTGTGGGCTTTCTCGCGGCCGAATGGCTGCGGCTGGTGTTTCGCACCAACCGCTTCACCTATGAGCCGGGCGGCAAGGATTTTCTCTACGAGGCCGTCGAGGCGCAGATACCCGCGATCTTCGCGTTCTGGCACGGTCAGCATTTCCTCACCCCGTTCATCAAGACCAAAGACACCCATCTCGCCAAGGTGTTGATCTCGCTGCATCGCGATGGCGAGTTCAACGCGATCGCGGCCGAGCGGCTCGGGATCGGCACTATCAGAGGCTCCGGCGACCACGGCGCCGCGTTTCACCGCAAGGGTGGGGTCGGCGCCTTCAAGGAGATGGTGCGCGCGCTCGCCGACAACTATAATGTGGCGCTGACCGCCGACGTGCCGAAGCGCTCGCGCGTCGCCGGGCTCGGCATCATCATGCTGGCGCGAGAATCCGGACGGCCGATCATGCCCTTTGCGATGGCCACCAGCCGCTACATCCAGCTCGACAATTGGGACCGCACCACCATCAATCTCCCGTTCGGTCGCGGCGCGATCGTCGGCATCGAGGAACTCCATGTGCCCGCCGATGCCGACACCGCAGTCATGGAGCAGTGCCGCCAGAAGCTGGAGGCCATCCTGACCCAGGCGACGAGCGTGCCTATGAGTTGGTCGGTCGCCCCGAGGGAGCAAGGCATGGCTAGCTCGCTGCCGATGGCGCTGCGCGTCTATCGCCGGCTGTCGACCGCGATGGTGCCGCTTGCGCCAGCGCTGATCAAACGCCGGCTCAAGCTCGGCAAGGAGGATCCGGCGCGCATAGCAGAACGCCGCGGGCTGACGCGCGATCCGCGTCCCAACGGACCGCTGGTGTGGATTCACGGCGCGAGCGTCGGTGAGGTGCTGGCGGCCGCGGCGCTGATCGAGCGTCTGCGCGCGCTGAACATCCGCATCCTGCTCACCTCGGGTACGGTGACATCGGCGGCGATCGTGGCGCGGCGCTTTCCCGCCGACATCATCCATCAATATGTGCCTTATGATTCTCCGCGCTATGTCACGCGGTTTCTCGATCACTGGCGGCCGTCGCTCGCGCTATTCATCGAATCCGATCTGTGGCCGAACCTGATCCTGTCGAGCGCTGCGCGCCGCGTGCCGATGGTGCTGATCAACGGACGGATGTCGCAGCGTTCGTTCCCGCGCTGGCGCCGCGTCGCCGGCACGATCTCGGCGTTGCTGGAGAAATTCGACATCTGTCTGGCGCAGTCGGCCGCCGATGCCGAGCGCTTTTCCGCGCTCGGCTGCCCCAACGTGCTCATCACAGGCAATCTGAAGCTCGACGTTCCCGCCCCGCCCGCGGACCCGGCGAAACTCGAACGGCTGATGTCGATGACCCGCGGCCGGCCGATCGTGGTGGCGGCCTCGACCCATCCGGGCGAGGAGCAGATCGTGATCGAGACGCACAGGACGCTCGCCGGATTCTTTCCGGGTCTCTTGACCGTGATCGTGCCGCGCCATCCCGATCGCGGCAACGCGATCACGCGCACGATCGCGGCGGCGGGGCTGAAATTCGGCCTGCGCTCGCGCGAGGAACTGCCGACAGCGGCGACCGACATCTATGTCGCCGACACCATGGGCGAGCTCGGGCTGTTCTATCGCCTGTCGGGGATCGTGTTCATGGGCGGCTCGCTGGTCGAGCATGGCGGACAAAATCCGATCGAGGCGGTGAAGCTCGGCGCAGCCGTCGTGCACGGCCCGCATGTGTTCAATTTCAGCGACGTCTATGAAGCACTCGACGGCGCCGGCGGTTCGCGCCGCGCGGACGATGTGCAGATGCTGATCAAGCAGCTCGGTCAATTGCTGGCCGACCCGCCGTATGCGACCAGATGGTTGCGGCGTCGACGGAGGTCGTCGACGAACTCGGCGGCGCGCTGGAGCGCACGCTCACGGCGCTCGAACCGTACATTCTGCAGCTCCGGCTCGAAATGGGAGCCGCCAATGCGTGAGCCGGGCTTCTGGCACGGCCCGTCGTCCTGGAAGTCGCATCTGCTCCGGCCGCTCGCCGCGCTCTATGGCGCGGTCGCGGCGAGCCGGCTGCGCCAACGGGGTTTCGATGCCGGCATTCCCGTGCTTTGCGTCGGCAATTATCACGTCGGCGGCGCCGGCAAGACGCCGACCGTGCTCGCGCTGACAAGGATCCTGCGCGCGCTTGGCGAGACGCCTGTCGTGCTCAGCCGCGGTTATGGTGGACGGCTGCGCGGTCCGGTCGTAGTCGACCCTGCGCGGCATCTGGCTGGCGATGTCGGCGACGAACCGTTGATGATGTCGCAGGATGTGCCGGTCGCGGTGGCGCGCAACCGGATCGACGGCGTGGCGCTGGCGAAATCGCAGCGCGCCAGCGTGATCCTGATGGATGACGGCTTTCAAAATCCGTCTATCGCGAAGGATGCCTCGTTGATCGTGATCGACAGCGAGCGCGGGCTCGGCAACGGCCGCGTACTGCCCGCCGGCCCCCTGCGGGCGCCGTTGAAACCGCAGCTTGCGTGTACCGATGCGCTGATCGTGGTCGGCGAGGGCAAGGCGAGCGCGGCCGTGGCCGCTGATGTCAAAGCGCGGGGAGGGCAAGTGTTTGCCGCTCAACTCAAACCGGATGAAAAGTCAGTCGCTGCGCTGAGGGGCAAGCGGCTGCTGGCCTTCGCGGGGATCGGCGATCCCGCGCGCTTCTTCCGCACGCTGCGCGCCAGCGGGCTCGAAATCGTGCGCGAGCGCGCTTTCGCCGATCATCACGTATTTTCGGAAAGCGATCTCGATGCGCTGCAGGCGGATGCGCGGGCCGATCAATTGACGCTTGTGACGACGGAAAAGGATTTTGCACGGTTGCGCGGCGGGGCCGAGCCGCCGGCCTTCGGCAGCGAGATCGCGGCCTTCGACGGTGACGCTGGAATTTGCGGATGCCGCAGAGGTGCGGAAATTTCTCGCCGACCGGCTGTTCAAGGCGCGCGAGACGAAGTTCCAGTCGCGCAGCTAATCCTTCAACGCACTCGGAAAATGCCGCTGCAGCACCGCGCTCGGCAGCGCATAGGCTTCCTGCAAATCGACGCTCCAGTATTTCAATTCATCCAGCGGAATCCGCGCATCTGATGATCGCGCAGCGCACATAGGTTCCCGGCGAGATCACGCGGAAATCGCCGTCGAGATATTGCACCTGCGCTTCGCCATGGCCGGATGGGCCGAATTTATTGAGCACGGTCGGCTGGCTCCGTTCATCTTTCTGACAATGGAAACTTGCGATTCATTTAGCATAGATAGGCTGTGCTGTCCGCCTGCGAAACCACCGATTTGTGATGTTTTGCGCGCGAAAGCGCATGTTAGCCTTTCGTTTCGAACGGATATGCCGTTCTCCCTTTCACGCGTGACAGCGGCCCGATTTAAAGTGCTCGATGCGCTTCACCATCGCATGTCTTGCATTGATAGCGCTCATTCGCGGCGGGCTGCTCCGCGGCAGGCCGCGCCGCTGCGCGTTCGCCGCAGCAGGTCGATATCCCCGCGTCTGGGGGCGTGCTGCATGCGCAGCTCTACAAGCCCGAGGGCAGCGGGCCGTTTCCGACCGTGATCGCGCTGCATGGCTGCGGCGGGCTTGGCGGGCATTCGGAAGCAGTGCTGCCGCGCTATCGCGACTGGGCCGAGCGGCTTCTGAAAGAAGGTCATGCGGTGCTGCTGCCGGACAGCTATGGCTCGCGCGGCATCGGTCCGCAATGCCGCGTCAAGGAGCGCAAGGTGCGCGCGCGTCGCGAGCGCGTCGAGGACGTTGTGGCGGCGCGGCAATGGCTGATGCAGCAGGCGTGGGTCGCGCGCGACCGCATCAGCCTGATCGGCTGGGCCAATGGCGCCAGCACGCTGTTGTGGGCCGTGCGCCCGCAATTGTCCTCACGCGGCGCTGAGCCGGATTTTCGCGCGGCGATCGCGTTCTATCCGGACTGCCGCATCTCGGCAGGGCTGGGCTGGAGCGCGCGGGTGCCGACGCTGCTCATGATCGGTGCCAAGGATGACGTGTCGTCGCCGCCGGCCTGCCGTGCGATGGTCGACGGCGCGCGCGGCCGCAGCGCGCTGACGCGAATCGTGGTCTATCCCGGCGCCTATCACGATTTCGACCGCGCCAATCTGCCGCTGCATGCGTTGGCCGGAAACGTCGGATGCGGCGGCGCCCGAGCACGGTCATCTCGGCAGCGACGCGGACGCGCGCGCGGATTCGCAGAAGCTGGTCGCGGAGTGGTGGCGCGCTGAGCGCGACAAGATTGGGATCAATCGTCATCGCGCTCCAGGTTCTTGTTTGCGCATGATCTTCTCGGAAAACCGCTGCACACTTTTCCGGATCATCCGCTAGCGCTAAAACAAACTTCCCTGATCGGCGGACTTGGCCGCGCGCTTCGGCGTTCGCGGCCGACGCGGGGCGGTGACGGGATTGGTTGCGGACTAAGTACCGGTTGATCGCTGCCGGCGGTCGCTGCAACGCGTCCATCCGAAAACTCGAGCTCGAGCCGTGCGCCGGCCTCGACATCGGCCGCGGCATGCAAGGGATGGCCGGCGTCATTTCGCACCAGCGCAAAGCCGCGTGCCAGCACGCTGCGATAGGACAGGGCGGTGAGCAGTTGCCCACTATGGAGCATCCGCGCCTCGAGCCGGTCCAGCATGGTCAGCATTGCGCGCTCGGCGCGTTCGGCCAGGCGCTCGGTCCGTTCGAACTCGCGCGCAATCCGTTGCGGTGGGCCTGCGCATTGGCAAGCTTCGAGGCCTTCAGGCGCGCCTCGAGCCCGGTATAGCGCTCGCGCCGGCTGCGCAGCAGCGCGCGGGTGCAATGGCTCAGCCGCTCGCCGGAAATGGTCAGATGATGCCGCGCCTGCGCGACCTGGCCGCGCAGCACGCGCAAGGTCAGCTTCGAGCTCGACGCGGCAAAGCGGCGGAAATGCGCATGCGTGCTGGCTCTGAGCGCGCGGGGCAGGGCGCCTGAGGCCGCATCGAGCCGCTGCCGCGGGATATCGAGCAATTCGCCCGCCCCCGGCAGCGCGCGGCTTGCGGAACGAAACTCGTTGCGGCGGCTTTCCTGGCCGCGCTGCCAGCAGACGAAATTGCGCCGCGCCAGACTGTCGACCCGCGCGCCCAGTTCGCTCCTGACCGGCACGGCCATCTCGGCTGCCGCGGTCGGCGTCGGCGCGCGCCTGTCGGCGGCGAAATCGATCAGCGTGATGTCGGTCTCGTGGCCGACCGCGGAGATCAGCGGGATCATGCTGTCGGCCGCGGCGCGCACCACGATCTCTTCATTGAAAGACCAGAGGTCCTCCAGCGAGCCGCCGCCGCGCGCCACGATCAGCACGTCGGGCCGCGGGATCCGTCCGCCCTCGGGCAGCGCGTTGAAGCCGCGGATCGCGGCCGCGACCTGTTCGGCCGAGCCTTCGCCCTGCACCCGCACCGGCCAGACCAGCACATGGCGCGGAAAGCGGTCTTCGAGGCGATGCAGGATGTCGCGGATCACAGCGCCGGTCGGCGAGGTGACGACGCCGATCACCTCGGGCAGCCAGGGCAACAGCTGCTTGCGCGCTTCCGCGAACAGGCCTTCGGCCGCGAGCTTCTTCTTGCGCTCTTCCAGCAGCGCCATCAGCGCGCCGATGCCGGCGGGCTCCAGCGCCTCGATGACGATCTGGTAGTTCGACTTGCCGGGGAAGGTGGTGAGCCGCCCGGTCGCGATCACCTCGAGCCCTTCCTGCGGCTTGAAGCGCATCCGGTAATGCGCGCTCTTCCAGATCACAGCGTCGATCTTGGCGTTCTCGTCCTTGAGCGCGAAATAGCAGTGGCCGGAGGAGTGGGGCCCGCGGAAGCCGGAAATCTCGCCGCGCACCCGCACATGGCCGAAATGGTCCTCCACCGTCCGCTTCAGCGCGGAGGACAGTTCGGACACCGTGTATTCAGGCGCGTTGATCAGCGGTTCCGCAGCAGGCATTTCGATTCGGCTTTCAAAGGGTTGGCCCAAGTTAGGGAGTTTCACAGCCGACCGCCAATCGGTCCGGCTTGTGTTTCGATATACTCTGTAGTATAGAGTACTCTATATTCAGAGGAGGAAAGTCATGACGAACTGGCTGCTTTGGGTTCCGCTACGAGTGTTGCGCTGGGCGCTGCGGCCATCGTCGGTGCTCTCGCGCTCCTGCTGGCGGCGATGGTCGCGACGCCGCTGACGCAGCCTCCGAGCTGACGTCGATCTCGCGGACGGCGCGCGCCGTCGATCGCAGCACCATGCCGCCGGTGGAGCGGTTCCCGGCCCGCGACGGCACGCAACTGGCCTATCGCCATTATCCGGCGCGTGGACAGGCCACCGGCAGGGTCGCGATCCTGGTGCACGGGTCGTCAGGATCGAGCGCTGCCGCCACGCGCTCGCCGATGCGCTCGCGGCGCATGGCGTCGAAACCTTCGCGCCCGACATTCGCGGCCACGGCGGCTCCGGCACCCGCGGCGACATCGCTTATCTCGGCCAGCTCGAGGACGACATGGCGGATTTCGTCGCCGTGGTGCGCAAGACTCGTCCGATCAACCGATGACGCTGATCGGCCATTCCGCCGGCGGCGGCTTCGCGCTGCGGGTCGCGGGTTCGCCGATCAAGGATCTGTTCGCCCGTACCGTGCTGCTGGCGCCTTATCTCGGCTATGACGCGCCGACCAACCGGCCGAATTCCGGCGGCTGGGCAAACGCTGACATGCCGCGCATCTTCGGATGGCGGCGCTGCGCCGGCTCGGTATCGATTGCTGCGAGGCATTGCCGACGCTGGCCTTCGCCGTGCCGCCAATTCGGCCAGCTGCTGGCGCCGACCTATTCCTATCGGTTGATGCGCAATTTCGCAACGCGCGGCTATCGCAGCGACCTTGCGGCCGTCACGAAACCGTTGACGATGTTCTCGGGCGCCGCCGACGAACTGATGCTGCCGGACAAATATGAGGAAGCCGCGCATGCCGTCGAACCGTCGGTCGACGTCAAACTGATCGACGGCATCAACCACATCGGCATCGTCTGCAACCCCGCCGCCGTATCGGCCATCGCCGAGGACGTCGCCACCCGCGGCGCGGCGGGAAGCTGAGCGCTCCACTGACCCTCCCTCAGCCCGAGGAGCATCATGATCGACAGCAGGGAAGCCCAGGCCGCACTGGCCGACATCACCGACATGGTCGTGCGGGTGCGCCAGTCGCGCATCTACGACATCGCCAGCCAGATCATGATCGTCGCGGGTGCGATGGTGTTGGCCGGCAATATCGGGACCTATGTCGCGCCGCGCTATGCCTATTACATCTGGCCCGGCATCAACGTGCTCAACGTGGTCGCTGCGGCCGTCATCAGCGTGATGAGTTATCGCCGCACCGGCGTGCGAGCCTTCGACTACCGGGTGCTGACGGCATTTCTGCTGTTCTTCGGCTTCGGCATTCTCTGCATCTCGCTCGGTCATTTCGGATGGCGGGAGATGGGCGTGTTCTGGCCGATCTATTTCATGCTGTTCTACTGTCTCGCGGGCCTGTGGTTCGGCCGCGCGTTCCTCGCCATCGGCCTCTCCATCACCGTTCTCACGCTGATCGGCTATTTCTTCATCAGCGGCGCCTTGTTCCTGTTGTGGATGGCGGCGGTGAACGGCGGCGGCCTGATCCTCAGCGGCTTCTGGATGCGCTGGGGCGAGTAATGGCCGAGCTCGACGACGTCATCCATCAGCCGCTGCGGCTGCGCATCATGGCGGCGCTGAACGCGCTGCCGGGTTCGGTCGGGGCTGGAGTTCTCCAGACTGAAGAAGCTCACCGGCGCCACCGACGGCAACCTCGGCGCGCATATCGAGACGCTCGCCAAGGCCGGCTATGTCAGGGTCGACAAGGCTTTTGTCGGCAAGAAACCGCAGACCACGGTGACCGCGAGCGCGGCCGGCCGCGGCGCCTTCGCCCGCCATGTTGCGACGTTGCAGGAGATCATCGCCGCGTCCGAGGGGGATAAGTGACGGCGAAGCCGTCATTCCGGGGCGCCCATCAGCGCGAACCCGGAATTCGAGGGTGTGGATATCCGCTTGCAGTACCGCCGAATATTGGGCATGCGACACGGCATGCACATCCTTCTGCTGGGTTCCGGCGGCCGCGAACATGCCCTCGCCTGGAAGATCGCCGCCTCGCCGCTGGTGACCAAGCTGTGGTGCGCGCCGGGCAACGCCGGGATTGCGCGCGAGGCTGAATGCGTCGCGCTCGATGTCGCCGACCACGCCGCCGTCATCGATTTTTGCAAGGCGAACGCCGTCGAGCTGGTCGTGGTCGGTCCGGAGACGCCGCTCGCGGCCGGCATCGTCGACGATCTCGGCAAAGCCGGCATCAAGGCGTTCGGGCCGGACAGAGAGGCGGCGCAGCTCGAGGGCTCCAAGGGCTTCACCAAGGATCTCTGCCGCGAGTTCGACATCCCGACCGGCGCTTACCAGCGTTTCGGCAATGCGAACGACGCACTTGCTTATGTGCGCGAGCAGGGCGCGCCGATCGTGGTCAAGGCCGACGGGCTTGCCGCCGGCAAGGGCGTGGTGGTCGCGAAGACACTGGCCGAAGCCGAAGCCGCAATCGCCATGATGTTCGACGGCGGGTTCGGCGCGGCCGGCGCCGAGGTCGTGATCGAGGAGTTCTTGTCGGGCCGCGAGATCAGCTTCTTCGCGCTGTGTGATGGCGAGACCGCGATCCCGCTGGCGAGCGCACAGGACCACAAGCGCGTGTTCGATCACGACGAGGGACCGAACACCGGCGGCATGGGCGCCTATTCGCCGACGCCCTTTGTCACTCCGGAAATTCACGACCAGATCATGTCGCGCATCATCCTGCCGACGGTGGCGGGCATGAAATCGCGGGGTACGCCGTT
The DNA here is from genome assembly GCA_963732085.1 of uncultured Alphaproteobacteria bacterium. Lineage (GTDB taxonomy): Bacteria > Pseudomonadota > Alphaproteobacteria > Rhizobiales > Xanthobacteraceae > Bradyrhizobium. Next base: position 140,518 of record CAVSYJ010000015.1, read on the forward strand.
TTCCGGTGTGCTCTATGCAGGCGTGATGCTGACCGCGCAGGGACCGAAACTGTTCGAGTACAATGTCCGTTTCGGCGATCCCGAATGTCAGGTGCTGATGCTTCGGATGATGTCCGACATCGTGCCGGCGTTGCTGGCTTCCTGCGACGGGCAGCTGAAGAACTTTAATCTGCGTTGGTATCCCGAGCCTGCGCTGACCGTGGTGATGGCGGCGAAAGGCTATCCCGGCGATTACAAAAAGGGCACGCGCATCGACGGGCTCGACGAGGCCGCAAAGATCGAAGGCGTGGAAATCTTCCACGCCGGCACCATCGCAAAGGATGGCGCGATCCTCGCCAATGGCGGCCGCGTGCTGAACGTCTGCGCCACGGGCAAGACGGTGACGGAAGCGCAGGCGCGCGCCTATCAGGCGGTGGACGCCATCCGCTGGCCCGACGGCTTCTGCCGCCGCGATATCGCCTCCCAGGCGGTGGCGCAGGAGCGGGGTTGATCCAGGCGGTTCGACCGGCGACAATGAGCGCCGACCGAAAGTTCCCAATGATCGATTTTCAGCTGCCCGAAACGCGTTACGCGCAAAGCGGCGACGCCAGCATCGCCTATCAGGTCATGGGCGACGGGCCGATCGACATGATCATTGGTCCCCGGCTACGTGTCGCATATCGAGTCACGTGCACGAACTACCCGGTTTCACTCCGTTCATGCGGCGGCTGGCAAGCTTTGCGCGCGTGGTGACCTTCGACAAAAGAGGGCAGGGGCTGTCGGATCGGATGGCGGGCGCGCCGTCGCTGGAGCTGCGCATGGATGATGTCCGCGCCATCATGGATACCATCGGCTCCAAGCGCGCGGTGCTGGTCGGGTTCTCGGAAGGCGGCTGTATGAGCGTGCTGTTTGCCGCAACCTATCCCGAGCGGCTGTCGCATCTCATTCTGATCGGCTGCTTCAGTCGCTCGGCAGACCGGTCTTCGGATGAGGCATGGAAAGTGCGCCTTGAGCACATCGTCGGGAAATGGGGTTCCGGCGAACTGATCAAGACGATCGCTCCCAGCGAAGCGGGCAAACCCGAGGCAGTCGCGCAATACGCGAAGTTCGAGCGGCTGGCGAGCAGCCCCGGCGCATTGCGGACGCTCCTGCAACTCAACCGCAAGATCGATGTCACCGCAATCCTGCCGACGCTGCACGTGCCGACCCTGGTGCTGCACAGCAAGGCCGACCTTCAGGTGCCGGTCGAACTCGGCCGCAAGCTCGCCGCGGCTATCCCCGGCGTCAAATACATCGAATATCCGGCGAGCGCCCACGCGTTCTGGGTCGGCGAAACCGAACCCATGCTCGGCGATATCGAGGAGTTCATCACCGGGCATCGCGATCATGGCGCGGCCGAGCTGGAGCGCGTGCTGGCGACCGTGCTCTTCACCGACATCGTCGACTCCACCCGCAGCGCCGCCGCGATGGGCGACCAGCGCTGGCGCCGCCTGCTCGACGATCACGACCAGCTCGCCCACCAGGTGATCGGCAAGCATCGCGGCAATCTGGTGAAGAGCACCGGCGACGGTATTTTGGCGACTTTCGACGGGCCGGGCCGTGCGGTGCGCTGCGCGCTCGCCTTCGGCTCCGCGGCGAAGCAGATCGGCCTTCCCGTGCGCGCGGGACTGCACACCGGCGAGATCGAGATTCGCGGCAAGGATATCGGTGGCATCGCCGTGCACGCCGCCGCGCGCGTGATGTCGCATTCAGGATCGGACGAGGTGCTGGTGTCGCGCGTCGTCACTGACCTCGTCGCCGGCGCCGGACTGAAATTCGCCGAGCGCGGCTCGTTCGAATTGAAGGGGCTGCCCGGAAAGTGGGATCTGTTCGCGGCGAGCGGGTAGATTCCTCGTCATTGCGAGGCGCCAACGGGTCTGGCCCGGTTGGGCCGGCCCGATGACAGGCTCCGCGACGAAGCAATCCACATCTTCGCTTGTGGCGCTATGGATTGCTACGCTTCGCTCGCAATGACGGTTAGAGCAAATCTCCGCCCGCGGCCGAGGCCGTGGTGCCGTGCTCGCGGAACGCCTTGATGACGTTGCGGCCGACCGTCCAGCGGTGGACTTCGTCGGGGCCGTCGACCAGGCGCTGCGAGCGGATCTGGGTGTACCAGCGCGCCAGCGGCGTATCCTGGCAGTAGCCGAGCGCGCCGTGCAGCTGGATCGCCGTGTCGACCACCTGGTGCACCATGTGGGCGAGGAACACCTTGGCGATCGAGTTCTCCTGGCGCAGGTCCAGGCCCTTCTCCGCCTTGTAGGCGATGTGCAGCAGCATCAGGCGGCGATGTAGAGCTGGCTCGCGCACTCGGCGAGCATGAACTGCACGGCCTGGCGCTCGGCGAGCGGCTTGCCGAAGGTCGAGCGCGTTGGTGACATGGGCGGCCGCCATGTCGAGCGCGCGCTGCGCCATGGCGACGTTGTGCATGCCGTGGCGCAGCCGGCCGTAGGCGAGGCGATGCTGGCCCATGTTGAAGCCGTTGCCTTCGCCGCCGAGCAGATTCTCGCGCCGGGACTTCCAGGTCCTTGATCTCGATCTCGGAATGGCCGCCGCCCATGGATGTGGCGTAGAGCGGACCTTCGACCGCCATGGTCTTGATGTCGCGCTTGATGTTGTAGCCGGGGTTCGGCAGCTCGACGAGGAAGGTCGAGAACTGCTGGTGGCGCGGCGCGTCGGGGTCGGTCTTGGCCATGACCAGCGCGATGTCGGCGACGCTGGCGGCCGACGAGAACCACTTCTCGCCGTTCAGCACATAGTTCTCGTTGCCGTCCTTCACCGCGCGGGTCTGCATGCCGGTGGCGTCGGCGCCGGCGGCCTTCTCGGTCATCGAGATAGCAGATGCGCTTCTCGCCGTTCAGCAGCGGCTTGAGGAACTTCTCCTTCTGATAGTCGGTGCCGTGCTCGAGCAGCGTCAGCATGGTGGCGTCGTCGGGCCCTTGCGTGTTCATCGACAGCGCGCCGAGATAGCTCTCGCCGAGCTCCATCTGCACCAGCGCGTTGGCGAGCGGGCCGAGGCCCATGCCGCCATATTCCTTCGGGATGAAGGGGCACCACAGGCCCTGCGCGCGCGCCTTCTTGCGCAGGGCCGCCAGCACCTCGTCGAATCGGCGTCGAGCCCAGCTCCTTCTCGGCGGGGATGCATTCGTCATGCACCCATTGGCGCACGCTTTCGCGGATGGCCTTGGCTTCCGCCGGGATTTCGAAATCGATCGACATGGCGTTTCCTCTGCTGCGGTTCTTGGTCTAGCTTGCGATGGCATAACGCCCGCGCCTTCCCGCGGCAATGACAAACAAAGTTTGAAGCCATGCCCGATCTCGCCGACCTGTTTCCCGGTTACGACTCCAAATGGATCAACACCTCCTCGGGCCGGATTTTCGCCCGCGTCGGCGGCAAGGGTCCGCCGCTGTTGCTGCTGCACGGATTTTCATCGACGCACGTAATGTGGCACGTGGTGGCGCCTGATCTCGCCGACAAGTTCACGCTGATCATCGCCGACCTGCCCGGCTATGGCTGGTCGGACATGCCCGACAGCGACGACAACCACACGCCCTATACCAAGCGTGCGATGGCGAAGACGATGATCGAGGCGATGGAGCAGCTCGGCCATGTGCATTTCGCGCTGGCCGGTCACGATCGCGGCGGCCGCGTGTCGTATCGCCTCGCGCTCGACCATCCTGGCCGGCTGTCGCGGCTTGCGGTGCTCGATATCCTGCCGACCTATAACTACTGGGAGCGCATGAACCGGCTCTATGCGTTGAAAATCTATCACTGGACGTTTCTGGCGCAGCCCGCGCCGTTTCCGGAGACGCTGATTTCGGGCGCGCCGGATTTCTTCCTGAAGAAGAAGATGGCGAGCCAGACCAAGTCGAAGACGCTGAACGAACTCGACCCTCGCGCGCTGGAGCATTACCTCGCGCCGTTCCGCGATCCTTCCCGCGTGCATGCGATGTGCGAGGACTATCGCGCCGGGGCCTATGCCGATTACGAGATCGACAAGGCGGATTTCGAGGCGGGCAAGAAGATCACGATTCCGATGCTGGCGCTGTGGGGCGATGCCGGCATTGCGTCAGCCGCGGCGACGCCGCTCGACACCTGGAAGCAATGGGCGACCAACGTCACGGGATCGCCGGTGGACTCCGGCCATTTCCTCACCGAGGAGAATCCGGATGTGACCGCGAAATTGCTGCGGGAGTTTTTCCTGGCGGGGTAGGGCGTATCCATTGCGAGCGAAGCGAATCCATGCGCCGCGAGCAAGAATGGATCGTCGCTCCCTCGCAAACAGCCCTACTCTCCCTGAAAAACTCCTTCAGCATCGCCGCCGACTCGCGCTCGCCGAGGCCGGAATAGACCTCCGGCACATGGTGGCAGGTCGGCGAGGCAAAGAAGCGGACGCCGCTGTCGACCGCGCCGCCCTTGGGATCGGCCGCGCCGTAGTAGAGCCGCCGAATGCGTGCAAACGAGATCGCGCCCGCGCACATGGTGCAGGGCTCGAGCGTGACGTAGAGGTCGCAATCCGTCAGCCGCTCCGTGCCGATCCGCTCGGCGGCCTGCCGGATGGCCAGCACCTCCGCATGTGCGGTCGGGTCGCGGTCGCTGAGGGTCCGATTGGCGGCGGTTGCGATCACCTCGTAGTTCCGCACGATGACGCAGCCGATCGGCACCTCGCCGGATTTGCCGGCGTTTCTGGCCGTTTTCAGCGCCAAATCCATGAAAGAAGGGGCGTTCATGCCTCGTATTGCCCGGTCAAGTCTGCTAATGCGCGCGCTTCTCACTTTCAAACGAGTCCTTCATGCCCCGCGACGACGATAAAGACAACGCTTCCCGCGGGAGGCGCGACCGTCCGTCCGGCGGCAAGGGCCGCTCGGGCAAGCCGCGGGGGCCGGACAAGAAGTTCGCCAAGAAATTCGAAAAGCCCGGCTTTGGGCCGAAGAAATTCGATCGGGGAGGCGACAGCGATAAGCCCAGGTTCAGCCGTGATGACCGCCCCCGCGGTGATCGGCCGTTCCGCGATCGTCCCGCGCGCGATGGCGACGGCGAGAAGCGCGCATTCAAGCCGCGCGGCGATCGGCCGAAATTCGACCGTGATGGCGGCAAACCTCCGTTCAAGCCGCGCGAAGACCGCGGCGGCGAAAAGCGACCCTATACTCCGCGCGGCAATCGGGACGAGGGCCGTCCGGCCTCGCGTTTTTCCGATCGAAAGTTCGGTGACAAGAAGCCTTACGCTGCACGGGGCCGTGATGGCGACAAGCGCCCTTACACGCCGCGCGGCGAAGCGTTTCGCAAGGACGGCGACCGGCCTCGCGGCGATCGCCCCTATAGCCCGCGCCCGCTCACGCGATGGCGACAGGCCCGAGCGGAAGTTTGGCGGCGAGCGCAAATTCTCCCGTGGCGCCGCCGATCGCGGAGATCGCGGTCCGCGCAAGGATTTCGGCGATCGGCCGCCGCATGGCGAATCCAAGCCATGGCAGAAGCGCGAGGGTGGCGACGATCGCGGCGCACGGCCGCGTTTCGACAAGCCGCGGTTTGATCGCCCGCGCGACCCGACGAACGCCCGCGGTTTTCGCGCCCGCGCGACCGGGATCGCAACAACGACCTGGGGATCGCAACGGCGACCCTGGAGATCGCGTGCAGGGCGATCGGCCTCGCGGCGATCGGCCATTCCGCGAGCGGCCGAAATTCGATCGCGGAGACCGGCCGAAGTTCGAACGGCCCCGGCGGGACGGCGAAAAAAAGGAATACGGCGAGCGCAAATTCGACCGGCCGGGACGAGAGCGGCCCGAAGGCCGCAGGGATTGGCAGGAGCATCCGCGCAGCGACGACCGGCCGCGCCGCGACAATGAGGACGACAGCAAGGTCTTCGCCAAGCGCCCGGCGTTCGGCGGCCGTGGCGAATACCGCGAGCGCAAGCGCGATTTCGACAAGCGCGACGACAAACGCGCGCCGCGCGAGGAACCGAAGCCCAAGAAGACCGGAGAGCGCATTGCCAAGGTGGTGTCGCGCGCGGGCCTGGCCTCGCGCCGGGATGCCGAAGAGTGGATCACGCAGGGCCGCGTCACCGTCAACGGGCGCGTGATCAATTCGCCGGCGCTCGACGTCACCGCCAACGATGTTGTCACCGTCGATGGCAAGCCGTTGCCGCCGCGCGAGCGCACGCGGTTGTTCATGTTCCACAAGCCGCGCGGTCTGATGACCACCCACGCCGATCCGGAAGGGCGGCCGACGGTGTTCGACAATCTGCCGGAAGGACTGCCGCGGCTGATCTCGATCGGCCGGCTCGATTTCAACACCGAAGGCCTGCTCCTCCTGACGAATGATGGCGGGCTGGCGCGTGCGCTGGAATTGCCCGATACCGGATGGCTGCGGCGCTACCGCGTCCGCGCCCACGGCGAGGTCACGCAGGGGCAACTCGACCAATTGAAAAACGGCATAGAGGTCGACGGCGTCAAATACGGTCCGATCGATGCGACGTTGGAGCGCGACCAAGGCGCCAATGTCTGGCTGGTGTTTGCAATCCGCGAGGGCAAGAACCGCGAGGTGCGCAATGTGATGGCGCATCTCGGGCTCGAGGTGAACCGGCTGATCCGGGTGTCCTATGGTCCGTTCCAACTTGGCGAGCTTGCGGAGGGGCAGGTCGAGGAGGTCAAGACACGCGTGCTGCGCGAGCAGCTCGGCGAAAAGATCGCGACGCTTGCCGGCGCCGACTTTAATCGGCCGATGCCAGGCGAAGCGATCGCCGAGCTCGCCAACGATAAGGCCCCGCGTGAGAAAAAACCGTTCAAACCGTCCGGCAAGAACGCGCTGGTGTCCGACCGCAAGGGCCGTCGCGTGCTGGTGCAGCGAAGCGGCAGCGCGGAAGCGCGTGCGCGCAACGAGGACGAGGCCAATGGCTACGGCCCGCCGCGGCGTCCCAAGCGCGGCTATCACGGCAAGCGCGATCTCCGGCCGCGGGATGAGTAGTCAATGCGCGTGGTTGGCGGACGGCTGAAAGGCCGCAGTATCGCTGCGCCGACCTCGCGCGACATCCGCCCCACCGCGGATCGCCTCCGCGAGTCCGTGTTCAACATCCTCGTTCACGCCTACGACGATCCGATCGACGGCGCGCGCGTGCTCGACCTCTTTGCCGGTACCGGCGCGCTCGGCATCGAGGCGGTGTCGCGCGGCGCGGCGTTTGCGCTGTTCGTCGACAATGGCGCCGAGGCGCGTGCGCTGCTGCGCAACAATGTCGAGTCGTTGGCACTCGGCGGCGTCAGCAAGGTCTATCGCCGCGACGCCACCGATCTCGGACCCGCGCATCCGATGCAGCCGTTTTCGCTGGCGTTTCTCGATCCGCCCTATGGCAAGGGGTTGGCCGAGAAGGCGCTCGCTTCGCTGCGCGACGGCGGCTGGCTCACGCCCGGCGCGCTCGTGGTGGTAGAGGAAGCGAAAGCGGCGGGCGTTGCCGCGCCGGAAGGTTTCGAGGAACTTGAGCGACGCGCCTACGACGATACGGAGTTCGTGTTTTTGCGGGTCTCGTAGGGTGGGCAAAGCGAAGCGTGCCCACCATCGTGTGCGGAATAGGTGAAGGTGGGCACGGCGCCATCGCGCCTTTGCCCACCCTACGCAGCGGTGTCAGGCTCAGCGCCGTCCGAACAGCTTCTCGATATCGGCGAGCTTCAACTCGACATAGGTCGGCCGGCCGTGATTGCACTGACCGGAATTCGGTGTGTCTTCCATCTCGCGCAACAGTGCGTTCATCTCTTCCGGCTTGAGCCGCCGCCCGGCGCGCACCGAGCCATGGCAGGCCATGGTGGCCGCGACAAGCATCAGCCGCCGCTCCAGCGGCAGCGCCTCGTCCCATTCCTCCATGTGCTCGGCGAGATCGCGCAGCAGCGCGGCGGCATCCGTCTTGCCGAGCAGCGATGGCGTCTCGCGCACGCAGAGCGCGCCGGGGCCGAAGGACTCGATCGCGAGCCCGAACGAGCCGAGTTCGTCGGCGCGCGCCAGCAGCCGTTCCACGGTCGCCTCATCGAGCTCGACGATGTCGGGGATCAGCAGGATCTGCCGCTGCACGCCGTTCTTTGCCAGCGAGGCCTTCAGTTTCTCGTAGACGATGCGCTCATGCGCGGCGTGCTGGTCCACGACGATGAGCCCGTCCCGGGTCTGCGACACGATGTAGGTCTCGTGGATTTGCGTGCGCGCCGCACCCAGCGGCCGGTCGATCATGTCGGCTGCCGGCTGGCTCTCGAAACGCACGTCGGCCGACGGCGTGCCGACGTCGAAGGCGACCTGATCCTGCTCGGCGAGGGCGGTCGCACCGGCATGGGACGGCATCGGGCCGACAGGGTAGGATGGCGAACGCTGCCAGTCCCAATTGCCGGGCCGCGGCGTGACCATCGGACGGAACGCCGAGATCGCAGCACCTCCGCTATTGGCCGCGGTGCGCTTGCCCTCGCGCGCCAGGCCGTCTTTGAGCGCATGGACGATCAGCGCGCGCACCAGGCCTGCATTGCGGAAGCGCACCTCGGTCTTGGCCGGGTGCACATTGGCGTCGACCTCGCGCGCGTCGCAGGTGACGAACAGCGCCACCACCGGATGCCGGTCGCGCGGCAGGTAGTCGGCATAGGCCGCGCGCACCGCGCCGAGGATCAGCTTGTCGCGCACCGGCCGGCCGTTGACGAAGAGATATTGCCCGAGCGCGTTGGCGCGCGTCAGCGCGGGCGAAGCGGCAAAGCCCTCGACCGCGACGCCCTCACGCTCGGCGTGGACCTCGATCGCAGAGCTGCGAAAGTCGGCGCCGAGAATATCGCCGAGCCGCGTCAATCGTCCGGCCGCGCCGGGCAGGGCCGCGGCCCAGGTCACCGGCGCGCGCTCCTCGCCTGCCAGCGTGAACGCGATATCGGGCCGCGCCATTGCGAGCCGCCGCACCACCTCGCGAATCGCTTCGGCCTCGGTGCGATCGGTTTTCAGGAATTTCAGCCGCGCCGGTGTCGCATAGAAGAGGTCGGCGACCTCGACGCGCGTGCCGAGCGACAGGGCCCCCGGCGCGACCTGCGACTTTGCCCCGCCTTCGACAGACAGCGACCATGCATGTGGCTCGCCGGCATGGCGCGTCGCGATCGACAGCTTCGCCACCGCGCCGATCGAGGGCAGCGCCTCGCCGCGGAAGCCGAGCGTTTTGATCTGCAGCAGGTCCTCGTCGTCGAGCTTTGAGGTGGCGTGGCGATCGACGGCGAGCGCGAGATCGGCGGCGCTCATGCCGGCACCGTCGTCGGTAATGACGATCTTGCGCCGTCCGCCGCCGTCGCTGAATACGTCGATCCGGCTCGCGCCGGCATCGATCGCGTTCTCGACCAGCTCCTTCACCACGCTGGCGGGACGCTCGACTACCTCGCCGGCGGCGATGCGGTTGACGACCTGTTCGGGGAGCTGGCGGACGGGCATGCGTGCAATCTAATGCAGCGGAAGGGCGATTGCATGCGGCGAGGCTGGCTTATCCCCGTCGGGGATGCCTCAGTCCTCGAACCCACGCCCGCCGCGGCGAGATTTGATATCGCTGCGGCGTTTCTTGCCTTCGAGCCGGCGCTGTTTCGAGCCGTAAGTCGGCTTGGTTGCGCGCCGCGGGGTGGGGCGCACCATCGCCTCGCGCAGCAGTTCCGTGAGCCGCTCGATCGCATCCGCGCGATTGCGCTCCTGGGAGCGGAAACGATAGGCCTGGATCACGATGACGCCGTCCTTGGTCATGCGGCTGCCGGTGAGCCGCGCCAGCCGCATCGCGGCGTCGGCGGGCAGAGTGATTTTGTTGGTGTCGAAGCGCAGCTGCGCCGCGGTCGAGACCTTGTTGACGTTCTGGCCGCCGGGACCTGAGGCACGGACGAACGAAATCTCGATGTCGTCTTCGTTGATCGTGAGGTCGCGGGAAATCCGCAGCATGGCGTCACCGGGAAAAGGAATCGGCGCGCAGGATAGCGGGTTTGTTCTGAAGTTTCTTTGCCGCGCTGCTTGGCTCCCCTCCCCCTTGCGGGGAGGGGTTGGGGGTGGGGGTCCACAAGCACAGAGTCCGCGACTCACCCCCCTCCCTGACCCTCCCCGCAAGGGGGGAGGGGAACGAGAGAGCGTGCCTAATTCGCCTTCGGCGCCGTCGTGACCGGCGCCTTGGCAGCCGCCTGCGGCTCGCGGCCGACCACGACCGTGAGCAGACCCTCGCCCCACAACCGCTTCGCCGCGGCCTTCGCATCATCGAGCGTCACCGCATCGATGATGCCGTTGCGCTTCTCGAGATAGTCGATCGGCAATTTGTCGAGCTGATATTGCAGCAAGGCCGACGCCAGCTTCGACGAGGTATCGAGCTGCAGCATCTGCGAGCCCTTCAGATAGGATTTCGCCTCGTCGAGCTCCTGCTGGGTCGGACCCTGGTCGGCCATGCGATGGATTTCATCCTGGATCGCCTCCAGCGTTTCGCCGGCGCGATCGAAGCGCGTGCCGGTGTTGCCGATGAACAGCGACGAATGATCCATCCAGAGCAGCGACTCGAACACCGAATAGGCGAGCCCGCGCTTTTCACGTACTTCGCCATACAATCGCGACGACAGGCCGCCGCCGCCCATGATGTGGTTGACCACATAGGCCGCCATGAAATTCGGGTCGTCGCGCATGACGCCGGGGCCGCCGAAGGTGATGGTGGTCTGCGGCACGTCGAGCGGCACATAAGCGCGCTGCGGCGGCTTTGCCGCGACGATGTCGGGCACCGGCGTGAGATCGGCTTTCGCCGGCAGGCTGCCGAAGGTCTGGTCGAGCAGCTTGCCGAGCGTCGCCGGATCGACGTCGCCGACCACCGCGATCTTCAGCGTGTCCCTGGCGATCACGCGGCGGACATAATCCTTCATGTCGTCGATGGTGATGGTGGGCACGCTCTCCAGCGTGCCGGAAGCGGTCCGGCTATAGGGATGGTCGCCGTAGGCGATTTCCAGGAATTTGCGGCTCGCCATCGCGTTCGGATTGGATGTGTCGCGATGCAGACCCGAGATGATTTGCGAGCGGATGCGCTCGACGTCGGCCTTGTCGAAATGCGGCGAGGTCAGCGCCAGATGCAACAGCTCGAAGGCCTCGTCCTTGTTGTCGCGCAGCATGCGCAGCGAGCCGCGGAAATAATCACGCGTCGCATTGAAGGAGAGGTCGATGGCGCGGCGGTCGAGACGCTCGTGATAGCTCCGGGAATCGAGATCGCCGGAGCCCTCGTCGATCAGGCTCGCCACCATGTTGGCGACGCCGGACTTGTCCCTGGGGTCCTGCGCCGCGCCGCCCGCAAACGAATATTCCATCGCAATCAGCGGCACGGTCGCATCCTGCACGAACCAGGCCTCGATGCCGCCGGGTGAGATCAGATGCTGGATTTTTGCCGCGGCCTGCGCCGGCGCGAGCGCAGACGACCAGCAGAAGGACGAGCGCGCCTGCGGCGCGATGCACGAGAGCGGAATAGCGCGTGAGCGCGAAACAAGATGTCACGAACGCTTCTCCTCGCGCTTCTGCGCGGTGTCCTTGATCAGATAGCCGGTGACCGAGCGCTTCTTGTCCAGCCATTTCTGCGCCACCGCGCGCACCTGCTCGGCGGTCACCGCGCGGATGCGGTCCGGCCAGCTTCGGATGTCCTCGATGCTCGACCCCGTGGTGAGCCCGCCGCCATACCAGCGCGCCAGCGTCGCCTGGTTGTCCTGGGCGTAGATCGCCTCCGCGATCAGTTGCGTCTTGACCCGCTCGAGATCCTCGGCGGCCGGCGGATGCTGCGCGATGTCGGCAATGACCTTGTCGAACACCTGCTCGATCTCGGCGAATTCGACGCCCGCTTTCGGCGCGGCCGCGATCACGAATTGCGTCTCGTCCAGCGAGGCGCTCTGATAGGAAGCGCTGGCGCCGACCGCGAGCGGATGATCGACCACCAGCGCGCGATTGAGATACGAGTTGTTGCCGCCGCCCATCAGCTGCGCCAGCACGTCGAGCGCGGGGCTTTCGCCTGCGGCCGCGGTGGTCGACGACGGCACGAGGTAATAGCGCTTCACCGCCGGCTGCTCGACCCTGGGATCGGCGAGCGTCACCGTGCGTGGCGCGATCGGTTCCGGCTCCTGCGGACGGATGCGTCGCGCCGGGATTTGAGGCTGCGGCGCCACCTTGCCGAAGGTCGCCTCCGCCATGGGGCGCACGTCCTCGACGGTGACGTCGCCCGCGATCACCAAAATTGCGTTGTTGGGCGCATAGAAGCGCCGGTAGAAGGCGAGCGCGTCCTCGCGGGAGAGCTTCTCGATCTCCTGATGCCAGCCGATCACCGGACGTCCATAGGGATGGTTGAGATAGAGCGCGGCCATGATCTGCTCGTTCAGCCGCGCGTCCGGATTGTTGGCGACCCGCATGTTGTATTCCTCGAGCACCACGTCGCGCTCGGGCAGCACGTTCTCGTCCTTCAGCACGAGACCGGTCATGCGGTCGGCTTCGAATTCCATCATGCTGGAAAGCTGGTCGCGCGGCACGCGCTGGAAGTAGCCGGTGTAATCGACCGAGGTGAAGGCGTTCTCATTGCCGCCGACCTTGAGCACGGTCTGCGAGAATTCGCCGGCCGGATGTTTCGCCGTGCCCTTGAACATCAGGTGCTCGAGGAAGTGGGCGAGGCCGGACTTGCCCGGCGTCTCGTCGGCGGAGCCGACCTTGTACCAGACCATCTCGGTGACCACCGGCGTGCGATGATCCTGGATCACCAGGACCTGCAGCCCGTTCGGCAGCGTGAACGTCGCCGGCGGCTCTGACGTGACGGTGTTCTGGGCGGAGGCGGTGCCGGCAAGGCACACAAGCGCAAGGGCGGAAGCGGCGAAGCGTGTGATCGGCATCATGACCCATGTGAAAAGCCGGGCAGAAGCGCCCGGCTGCAAACTGCGACATCGTACATCGCGTGGCACGACATGATCCGGAAAAGTGTGAAGCGGTTTTCCGAAAAAGATCATGCCCAAACAAGAATCTTAAGCGCGATGACGATTCATCCTAATCTCATCGCGCTTGAGGCGGACGTCACGAAGCCGAGAGAAAATGTGACAAATCGGAAAAGAAAAGGTGGCTACTCGCCGTACTTGCCGGCGGCCGGATTGTATTCCTTGTTCATGGATTCCTTCGGTCCGGTTCCGTAGGCGAAGTTCGGCGACGGCGTCTGATAGCCAGGCGGAGGCATCGTCAGGCTTTCGCGCGCGGGTTCGCTCTTGAACGGCACGGACTCGGCCTTGTTGCCCTTGAACAGCTTGAAGATGCCGCCTTCGTAGCCAAGTTGCGACGGGCTCAGGACCGCGTTCCTGCCGGGATCGCCGCCAGGGACTGCGCTGTCGGACACGGCCGTTCCGCCATTGCTGGTCGCCGTCCGTCCCTTGTTGAGTTCATCCGGCGACAGGATGGCGCTGGCATCGCGGCTCGCCTGCACGGCGTCCTTGTGCGCATCCTTCTTGCGCGCGGCGATTATCGCCTTGCGGCGCGCTTCGTCGGGATCCTTCGGCCAGTTCGGCGCCTTCACCTCGGCGGCGGCAGAAGCCGGCGCCGGCAGATCGAGCCTGGGCGGCACCACCAGCGGCGAGCGCTCGCGATAGTCGATGCCGGAATTGTCCATGTTGACGCCGCCGAGGCCGTGCATGATCCCCGTGATGATCTTTTCCTCGAAGCTCGGCTCGTCTTCGTCGTCGCCGGCGCGTGCCGCGCTCGAGGCGAACAGGAGACCCACGCCGAGCGCGAGCGCCGACAACCGCGCGGCGCGCGTCAGCGACCTCGGCAACATCAAGCCAGCGGCTTCAGTCTTGCGCATCGCTTCAACCCGTTCAAAAGACAAGGGTTCTTTCAGCCCCGATCAGGGCGCTTTTGCGGCGGATACCCCTACAAGTGAATCATACAGCAGGGCAATTACCCCGGCAACAATGGCGCTATCGGCGAGGTTAAACACGTACCAATAATAGGGATTTCCGCCAATATCGACGTGGAACAGGGCAAAATCGACCACCGCGCCATAGGCGAGGCGGTCGATGGCGTTGCCGATGGCGCCACCGATGATCAATCCGAGGGCAATCGTGGCAAGCAGCGTGCGCGAGCGGGCCATCCAGATCGCGAGCGCCACCACCGCCAGCGCCTTGACCGCCATCAGGCCGAGCTGAACGATCTGGCTGTCGTTCTGCAGCCAACCGAAGCTGATGCCGATGTTCCACGCCAGCTCCAGGTCGAAGAACGGCGTGATCGGCACCCTGGGCGGGTAGCGGTGGCCGAGGTCGAACACATGGAGCAGCCAGAGTTTTGAGGCCTGGTCGATCAGCAGCGTTGCGACGGCAGCGATGATGCCGGAGCGGAGCGGGGAGGTCACACTGTCACTCCCAGCGCCTTCCATTCGCGCAACGCCTTGGCGTCGCGCGGCGAGACGTCGGGATACTCCTTGTCCTCGCCGACGGAGGTGAGGATCTTCCACGACCGCGCGCATTTGGTGCCCACTGCTTTCTCGACCACCACGGCGACGCCGGGGACGTTGTCGAGGCGGAAGGCGTTGGCCGGCGCCGTCGCCTTCCTGCACCTCGTAGTTCGAGGTGATGCAGACCTCGGCGAGATCGACGTCGAACAGCGTCGCGAGAAGATTTCGGTCCGACACGTAGATCACGGGCGAGGCCTCGAGCGACGAGCCGATGTTCTTGGCGGCGCGCTCCAGCTCCAGCGCGCCGGTGACGACACGGCGCACGTCGCGGATCGTATCCCACCTCTTCGCAAGTTGCTCGTCGCGGAATTTTTCGAAGTCCACCGGGAACAGCGTGAGATGCACCGACGGCTTCTCGCCGGGCTTGTACATGCTCCACGCCTCGTCGCAGGTGAAGCTCAGGACCGGCGCGAGCCATTTGACGATGGCGTCGCAGAGCAAGTCGATCGTGGTCAGCGCCGCCTTGCGCGCCAGCGACGACGGCGGATCGCAATACAGCGTGTCCTTGCGGATATCGAAATAGAACGCCGACAGCTCGGAGTTCATGAACGCCGACAGCTCGGCGACCACGCTCTTGTAGTCGAACTCGGCATAGGCCCGGCGCACTTTTTCCGCGCGCTGCGCCAGCTCATGCAGCATCAGCCGTTCGAGCTCCGGCATGTCCTTGTGCGCGACCGCGTCGGCCTTCTTGAAGTGATGCAGCGTGCCGAGCATCCAGCGGATGGTGTTGCGCAGCTTGCGATAGGTCTCGACCGTGTTCTTGAGGATTTCCGGTCCGATGCGCTGGTCGTCGCTGTAGTCGCAGGCGGCGACCCACAGGCGCAAAATATCGGCGCCGGATTCCTTGATGACGGCCTGCGGCTCGATGGTGTTGCCGAGCGACTTCGACATCTTGCGGCCGTCTTCGGCCTGCGTGAAGCCGTGGGTCAGCACGATGTCGAACGGCGCGCGGCCGCGGGTGCCGCAACTTTCGAGGAGCGACGACTGAAACCAGCCGCGATGCTGGTCGCTGCCTTCGAGATACATCACGGTGTCGGCGCCGCCGTCGACCTTGCGCTTGATGCCGGCGAGCCCCGGGAAATGCACGGGGTCTTCCAGCACGAAGGCATGCGTCGAGCCCGAGTCGAACCAGACGTCGAGGATGTCGTCGACCTTCTGCCAGTCCTCGTTGGCCTTCGGCCCGAGGAAACGCTCGCGCGCGCCGTCGCGATACCAGGCGTCCGCGCCTTCCGTCTCGAAGGCGTCGGCGATGCGCTTGTTGACGTCGTCGTCCTGCAGGATTTCGGCGGAGCCGTCGCCCTTCTCGCGCACGAACACCGCGATCGGCACGCCCCAGGCGCGCTGCCGCGACAGCACCCAGTCGGGCCGCGCCTCGATCATGCCGTTGATGCGGTTCTGGCCGGAGGCCGGCACCCATTGCGTCACCGAGATCGCGTGCAGCGCGCGGGCGCGCAGGGTGTCGCCCGTCTTTGCCGCGCCGTTGGCCCACGATGTCCTTGTCCATCGCGACAAACCATTGCGGCGTGTTGCGGAAGATCACCGGCTTCTTCGAGCGCCAGGAATGCGGATATTGATGCTTGAGCCGGCCGCGCGCCAGCAGCATGCCGGCGTCGATCAAGCGCCTTGATCACGGCCTCGTTGGCGTCGCCCTTCTCGCCCTTGTCGTTGATCACGCGCTTTCCCGCGAAGCCCGGCGCGTGATCGGTGAAGGCGCCGTTCTCGTCGACGGTGTAGGGGATCGCGGTGTTGATGCCGCGCGACTCCAGCTCGCGCGCATTCGCCGTCCAGACGTCGAAGTCCTCGCGGCCGTGGCCGGGCGCGGTGTGCACGAAGCCGGTGCCGGTGTCGTCGGTGACGTGATCGCCGGGCAGCAGCGGCACGGTGAAGTCGTAGCCGCCACGGCTCTTCAGCGGATGGGCGCATTCGACGGCGTCCAGCGTGTCGGCCGGGATCTCGCGCACTTTCTCCCAAGCCGTCACCCGCGCCTGCTTGAACACGCTCTCGGCCAGCGCATCGGCCAGGATCAGGAGATCGCCGGTCTTGGCCCAATTGTCCGCAGGCGCATCGGTGACCTCGAAGAGGCCATAAGCCGATCTTCGGCGAGAACGAGATGGCGCGGTTGCCCGGCAGCGTCCATGGCGTGGTGGTCCAGATCACCACGCTGGCGCCAGCGAGCGCGCCGTGCACGGGCGAGGTGACCGGAAATTTCACCCACACCGTATCCGAGGTGTAGTCCTCATACTCGACCTCGGCTTCGGCGAGCGCGGTCTTCTCCACCACGCTCCACATCACGGGCTTGGAGCCGCGATAGAGCGTGCCGTTCCTGGCAAACTTCATCAGCTCGCGCGCGATCTGCGCTTCCGCCGGATAGCTCATGGTGGCGTAGGGATGATCCCAGTCGCCGACCACGCCGAGCCGCTTGAACTCCTCGCGCTGCACGTTGAGCCAGTGCGTCGCATAGGCGCGGCACTCCTGGCGGAATTCGACCATCGCCGCGGAGTTGCGGAAGTCGGGCTTCACCTTGCCCTTGGAGCGGTAGTTCTCCTCCTCGACCTTCCATTCGATCGGCAGGCCGTGGCAGTCCCAGCCCGGCACGTAGTTGGAATCGAAGCCCAGCATCTGCTGGCTCTTGGTCACCAGGTCTTTCAGGATCTTGTTGAGCGCGGTGCCGATATGGATGTTGCCGTTGGCGTAGGGCGGGCCGTCATGCAGCACGAATTTGGCGCGGCCCTTCGCCTCCTCGCGCAGCTTTTCGTAGAGGCCGATCTCGTTCCAGCGCTTGAGGATTTCCGGCTCGCGCTTGGGCAGCCCCGCGCGCATCGGAAACTCGGTCTGCGGCAGGAACAGGGTCTTGGAATAGTCTTTGGCGTCGGACTTTTGCGGCTTTTCGGACATGGATTCTGGCTTGGCTCAGGAGGGCGCTGAAAACGCGAAGGGATCGCGGGCGAACGGTAAAATCCCGGTCTTGCGCCGAGCCTTGAGCTCAGGCGGAAGCCGGGCCGCTAATGCCTATGATGCGCCGCGCAAACATGGGCTCTCCATAGCAGGGGGAGGGGCAAATCGCAAAGCCCTGAGGACAAGGTCAGGGCAACCGCGGCCGGGCCGGATTTCCCATGACGGTCGCCCCGGCGCCGACATCCCGCGTCACCACGCTGCCGGCGCCGATGACGGCAGCATCGCCGATCGTGACGCCGGGCAGGATGATCGCGCCGCCGCCGATCCAGACGTCGCTCCCGATCTCGCACGGGGCGGCCGAATTCCAGCCCGGCGCGGCGGGTTGCGGCGTCGCGCGGGTGGTCGGCGGCATAAATCTGGACCGCGGGCCCGATCTGGGTGCGATCGCCGATGGTCACCTCGACGACGTCGAGGATGACGCAATTGAAATTCAGGAAGACGCCCTCGCCGAGGCGGATGTTGGTGCCGTAATCGCAGAAGAACGGCGGACGGATCACGGCATCCTTGCCGACATGGCCGAGACGCTCGCAGAGCAGCGCGTGACGCGCGGAAACCGGCAACGCCAGGCTGGCGTTGTAGCGCACCATCCATGCCTTGGCGGCAGCCTGCTCAGCGCCAAGCTCGGCGTCGGGACGATAGAGTTCGCCCGCCAGCATCTTTTGCTTTTCGCTTTTCAACCGATTTCACCCAGCTTGGGAAACGCATCCGGCGCGGCCTTTAGCGCGTCGCGGGCGCGGGCGGAATCGTCGTCCATCTGCCTGACGAGCGCGTCCACGCTGGAAAATTTCAGCTCATCGCGGATGAAGCCGATAAAGGCGACGTCGAGCGCGCTGCCGTACAGGTCGCCCTTGAAGTCGAACAGGAAGATTTCGAGCAGCGGCGCGCCGTTGTCGAAAGTCGGGCGGCGGCCAAAGCTCGCGACGCCGTCGAAGCGCTCGGGACCGCGGCCGACCCGCACCGCATAGATGCCGTGGCGGAGCCCGCAATTATGGTCGAGGCGAATGTTGGCGGTGGGATAGCCGAGGTCGCGGCCGCGCTTGTCGCCATGGATCACCTCGCCGGTGACGAACCAGGGACCGCCGAGCATCGCGGTCGCATCCGCGATCTGGCCCTCGCTCAGCGCATCGCGGATCGCGCTGGAGGAGACCGGCCGCTCGTCGATGTCGATATGCGGCTGCACGTCGACCTCGATGCCGAGCCGCGGCGCCTCGTTGACCAGCAGGCTCGGCGAGCCGACGCGGCCTTTGCCGAAATGGAAGTCGTAGCCGACCGCGATCCCGGAGATCCCGAGCCGCTCGATCAGATCATGGTGAATGAAATCTTGCGCCGAGGTGCCGGCGCGCGTCTTGTCGAAGGTCATGATCACGGCGCCCGCAAGGCCGGTGCCGGCGAGCAGGCGAAGCTTGGCGGTCTCGTCGCTGAGGCGGAATTGCGGGATGGTCGGCGAGAAGAACCGGCGCGGATGCGGCTCGAAGGAGAGCGCCAGCGCGGGGCGGCCGTGCGCGCGTCCCATCTCCAGTGCTGCTGCGATCACTGCGCGGTGGCCGAGATGGACGCCGTCGAAATTGCCCATCGCCACCACCGCACCCCTCGGGATCGCCTGCGCCGGCGTGGTGTCGCGGATCACGGTGAAAGCGGGCATTTTTCCGTTGAATCTTCGGCTGGAATGACGGGCCGGACCGTGACGCGGCGGGGCGGACAAGTCAAGCCGAGGGGACCCATATCGATTTGGAGAGCGGGGCAAACGCACGACCCAAGGTCAGTTAACGCCCTGTTTAACGCCTTTTGTTAGTCGTTGGAGTGGATTGCGGGGGGCCTGAAGGCCAGCTTCCGCCGGTTTGTGAGTGGCGTCAGGGGAGTCAAGAATGGCGGTTGATTTGTCGATGCCGGTTTTGGTGGTGGACGATTATTCCACCATGATCCGCATCATCCGGAATCTGCTGAAGCAGCTTGGCTTCGAGAATATCGATGACGCCAACGACGGCTCCGCGGCGCTGAACAAGATGCGCGGCAAGAAATACGGGCTCGTGATCTCCGACTGGAACATGGAGCCGATGACCGGCTACGATCTGTTGCGCGAGGTGCGTGCCGACCCCAACCTCGCCACCACGCCCTTCATCATGATCACCGCGGAATCCAAGACCGAGAACGTGATCGCGGCCAAGAAGGCCGGCGTGAACAACTACATCGTCAAGCCGTTCAACGCGGCAACGTTGAAGACCAAGATCGAGGCGGTCTTCCCGGACATGGCGCACGCGTAACGCGTTCGCCTCGACGCAACATTTCTATCGATTTCGTCATGGCCGGGCTTGTCCCGGCCATCCACGTCTCATGTGTGTTTGGCTCCAAAGACGTGGATGCCCGCGACAAGCGCGGGCATGACGAAGTGGCTAGCGGTTTGCGTCGCGGCTACCACCGCAACTCCCGCATCAGGGCGCGCGGCGGATGGCCGAACAGCTCCTTGACCGAGGCCGGATCGAGCTGGTCGACGCCTTCGAACTCCTGCGAATGGATGCCGCGCGTCACGAACAGGCAGTCGATGCCGAAGCCGTGCGCGCCGGCCAGATCCGTGCGCACGGAATCCCCGATTGCCAGCACGCGATCGAGCGGCGTTGCGCGGCCGCGGCGCTCCGCGGCGAGTTCGATCGCGCGCTCATAGATCGGCCGGTGCGGCTTGCCGTAGAAGATCACCTCGCCGCCGAGCTCGCGATAGAGCTCGGCGATCGCGCCCGCGCAGTAGATCAGGCGGTCGCCGCGCTCGACCACGATATCGGGATTGGCGCAGATCAGGGTCAGTCCGCGCTCGCGCGCTTGCAGCATCATCGGCCGGTAGTCCTCGGCCGTCTCGGTTTCGTCGTCGAACAGTCCGGCGCAGAGGATGTAGTCGGCCTGCTCCAGCGGCGAGAGCGTGAGATCAAGGCCGTGATGGATCGTGTCGTGACGCTCCGAGCCCATCAGGAAAGCCTTCTGTCCGGGGTGACCGGCGACGTAATGCCGGGTCAGGTCGCCGGAGGAGACGATCGCGTCATATGCGTTGTCGGCGACGCCGAGCTTGCGCAATTGTTGTTGCACGGAATCCGCCGGACGCGGCGCGTTGGTGATCAGGATGACGGTGCCGCCGCGGCTGCGATAGGTGTGCAGCGCTTCGCAGGCCTCGGGAAAGGATTCGAGCCCGTTATGCACCACGCCCCAGATGTCCGAGAGCACGACGTCGGTCTGCTCCACGAGGTCGCGCAGCCGCTCGGCGAAACGCAGACTAGTGCCCACTTTCCGAAGTTCGTGATCCATCGCCGCAAACACCTTTCACGAACTTCGGAAAGTCATGGGCACTAGCAAACCTATGATTCTAGTGCCGCTTTCGATCTGGAGTTCCTGAACATGATTTTGCCGCGCGTGAGTCAGGAACTCCAGATCGGCGGCACTAGTCATGATGCCGGTAACGCCTAGCCGGGGCCGGCGGCGCGGCGCGCCAAGGCGGCACTGCCGGTGGTGCGCATGGTCGGATCGGCGGCCGGCGCCTCGGCCGGTGCCGATTTGGCCGCGCCCGCCTCGCCGCCGTTGACCGGCACGCCGCCATTGGCGCCTTCGGGCCGGAGCGGCCGCGGCGGCGCAAACAGGAAGCCCTGGCCGAACCGCACGTCATAGTCGAGCAGATCGACCACGGCGCGCTCGCCCTCGATCCGCTCGGCAATCAGGTCGATACCGAAGCGGCCGAGCAGGTCGGACAGATCGGAGGGATGAATGTCGGACGACGAGGTCTGCTTCGGATCGAGCAACAGCGCCGCCGGCACCTTGATGAAGCGCACGCCGCGATCGGCAAGCTCGCGCGGCTCGAAGCGCAAATCGGTGACGTGGTCGATCGAGAAACGGTAGCCGCGCTGGGCGAGGCTCGCCAGATGCTCGGTCTCGGTCTGGCCGAGACGGCGGAAGGTCGATTGCTTGAACTCGAGCACGAAGGAGGGTGCGAGCGCGCGGTTGGCCTCGAGGAAATCCAGGCATTGCGAGAACGTCGCACTGTTGGCCAGCGTGGCGGCCGCGACGTTGCAGAACACGCCGACCTCCTTGTTGCGCACCATCAGCCGCCGCAGCACCTGCACGCAGCGGAGCATCACCATGTGATCGATGCGCCCGATCATCCCTGAGGATTCGGCGACGCCGATGAAATCCTCGGCCGCGAGCACCCGGTCCTTGTCGTCGCGTAGCCGCGTCACCGCCTCGTAGAAGCGTACCTTGCGCTGCGGCAGCGTCACCATCGGCTGCAGGTAGATGTCGATGCGGTTCTCGTCGATCGCGGTCCTGAGCGCGGCCAGCACCGCCGCGTGACTGCGCGTGGGCTCGACGCCGGTCGGCGGCGGGGGTGGCGCCAGGATGTGCTTCTCGTCGGGTAAGGTTGCCGCCCTCGGCGCATCGGTCTCGGCGGGCTCGGCTGCGGCCACGCCGCCGGCGCGCAGCATGGCGATCATATCGTCATGATTGACGACGGAAGCTGCAAGCTGCCGCACCAGTCCCCCGAGTTCGCCGATCTCGTTGGCGACGACCTGGATGCGGTCGGCGCCGGCCGAGTTGGCCGAAACCATGCGGCCCTCGACGGCGGCGAGCCTGCGGCCGAATTCCGCGACCTGGCGGGCGAGATCGGCGGTGCCGCGCGAGAGGTCGGCGATCTGGTGGCCGACGTCGCTACGGTCGCGCATCCGCATCGACACGGCGTTGTAGAGTACCAGGAAGGTCAGTGCGGCCAGCGCCACGATCGCCGATTCCGAGCCGGAGATACCGGCAACCGAATACAGGATCAGGCCAAGCGATGCCGCGACCAGCACCATGCAGATGGCGATAAAAATCGTGGAGATACGGATCATCAGCGCGCAACACCCCCTCGGCGCGCGCAGCTTAGCACCAATGTTGATTCGAGGGACTAGTGTTCTTTTGGGAACGCGGGAACAGGTGGTTCAGCCGTACCGGCCTCTCGTGTCCCGGGCGCGGTGCAGCGTGATCCCGGCGATGCGAAGCATCGTCCGGTACGCTGCTCCGCAGAACCGGGACCTGTTTTGAGGGTTCGCGTCGTAGGTCCCGGATCAGCAGCGCACCGCAAATGCGCTGCGCTGCATCCGGGACATGAGAGCGTCAAGCCACCGCCTTGATGACCTTGCCGACCTTCTCGATGACCTCGCCGATCTGATCCTCGCTGATGATCAGCGGCGGGGTCAGCGCCAGCGTGTCGCCGGCGATGCGCAGCATCAAATCATTGTCGTGGAAGGCCGACACCATCGCGTCATAGCCGCGCTTGCCGGGCGCGTCGGCCTTGGACGCGAGGTCGATGCCGGCGGTTAAGCCCACGGTGCGGATGTCGACCACGTTGGGCATGCCCTTCAGGGTCATCACGGCATCGGCGAATTTCGGCTCGATCGCCTTGGCGCGCTCGAACAGCTTCTCGTCGCGATAGATGTCGAGCGTGGCAAGGCCGGCCGCGCAGGCCAGCGGATGCGCCGAATAGGTGTAGCCGTGGGTCAGTTCCACCATGTGCTCCGGGCCGTTCATGAAGGCGTCGTGGATGGTGTCGCGCACCAGCACGCCGCCCATCGGAGCCGCGCCATTGGTGACGCCCTTGGCGAAAGTGAGCAGGTCGGGCAGCACGCCATAGCGCTCGGCGGCAAAGGCATGTCCAAGCCGGCCGAAACCGGTGATGACCTCGTCGAAGATCAGGAGGATGCCGTGCTTCTGGGTGATCTCGCGCAGCTTCTTGAGGTACCCCTTCGGCGCCGGAATCACGCCGGTCGAGCCTGCCATCGGCTCGACGATCACGGCGGCAATGGTGTTGGCGCCATGCAGGTTGACGAGGTTTTCCAGCTCGTCGGCGAAATGCGCGCCATACTCCGGCTCGCCCTTGGAGAAAGCCTGCTTCTCGCGGTCATAGGTCGCCGGAATATGATCGACGCCTGCGAGCAGCGAGCCGAAGATCTTGCGGTTGCCGACGATGCCGCCGACCGCGGTGCCGCCGAAGCCGACGCCGTGATAGCCGCGGACGCGGCCGATCAGGCGGGTGCGGGCGCCCTGGCCGTTGAGCTGATGATAGGCGAGCGCCATCTTCAGCGCAGTGTCGGCGGCTTCCGAGCCCGAGTTGCAAAAGAACACATGGTCGAGTCCATCTGGCGCGAGATCGGCGATGCGGCTCGCAAGCTCGAAGGATTGGGGAATGCCGAACTGGAACGGCGGCGCGTAATCCAGCGTCGCCGCCATCTTGGCGATGGCTTCCGCAATCTGCGGGCGGCCATGGCCGGCATTGGTGCACCACATGCCGGAGGCGGCATCGATGATGTTGCGGCCGTCGACTGTGATGTAGTGCATGCCCTTGGCGCCGGCGAGCAGTCGCGGCGCCTTCTTGAACGCGCGGTTCGCCGTGAACGGCATCCAGTGCGCGGCGAGATCGTTCGGCACATTGACCTTGGGGGCGGCGGGGCTCTTGTCCAGCATGGGGGCCTCTTCGAGCTTGTGCGGATGGGGGTGGGGGGCTTGAGCCGCAAACTATCAGCTTCAACGCGCGAGGTGAACGCTAGTGGAGCGGATTTGACGTTCGCTAATCTCCATCTATGCACTCGCAAGCGAACGTCAAATCCAAAGCTCCACTAGAATCAATAATTTGCTAGCGGTCCTTTGGTCTAACATTCGCAAGCGTGCAGGCCTCAATGGTGTGCGAATGTTAGAACCGGACCGCTAGTAGCTTGCGATATTTCGGCTCAATCGGACGATTGTTGCGTAGCATCAACGAAGATCGGAACCGCGATCCAGAACACCTCGCCTTCGGAGTCCTCGGTGTCGAGCCAGAGCAGCGGCAGTTGCGGATAGGCGGCCTCGAGATTGTCGCGGCCGCGGCCGATCTCGCACAACAGTCCGCCGCCCGGCGTGAGGTGCTTGCCGGCCTCATCCAGGATGCGCCTCACGATATCGAGCCCGTCGGCGCCGCCGTCGAAGGCGAGCTTCGGCTCGGCGCGGCACTCCTGCGGCAGCGACGCCATGCCGGCTTCATCGACATAGGGTGGGTTGGAGATGATGAGGTCGTAGCGCCTGTCCCCAAGCGGTTTGAACAGGTCGCCCCGGTAAAGTTCGACTTGGCCCTCCAGGCCATGATCCCCAACATTGCGCGCGGCGACGGCGAGCGCGTCTTTCGAAATATCGGCGGCGTCGACCTCGGCGTTCGGGAAATGCCGCGCGGCCAGGATGGCAAGACAGCCCGAGCCGGTGCAGAGATCGAGCACGCTGCCGATTTGCGCGAGATCGTCGACCAGCGCAGCGCCCTCGCCGCCGAAATGCGAGTCCAGCAGTTCGCCGATGAAGGAGCGCGGCACGATCACACGCTCGTCGACATAGAATGGCAGGCCGCGCATATAGATCTTGTTGACGAGATAGGCGGCGGGTTTGCGCGTGATGACGCGGCGGCCGATCAGGTCGAGGATGGTCCATGGCCTCTGCGCGGTGACGCGCGCATTGGCAAAGGCCTCGAACTGGTCGGGATGCAGATGCAGCGCCTCGCAGACCAGGAACGCCGCTTCAGCTGTGGGATCTGTGGTGCCGTGCGCGAAAACGAGCTTCGCCTCGGTGAAACGGCTGACGGCAAAGCGGACGAAATCGAGCAGGGTCTGCAATTCACCGGTGGCGACTTTGGCAAGCCTTGCCGCGGACTTTTTCGCCGCTCTGACGCGTTTGGCCATTAGCGCATGATCCGGAAAAGTGTGAATTGGTTTTCCGAAAAGATCATGCGCAAACAAAAATCTAAAGCACGATGGGTCATCTTGATCTCATCGCGCTTTAGCTCTTGGTCCAGCGCGCCGCGGCGGCATCGTCATGCGCGCGCGCCTCGATCCATGTTTCCTTCGCGCCTTCTTCCTGCTTCCAGAACGGCGCCGACGTCTTGAGAAAATCCATCAGGAACTCGGCAGCCTCGAACGCCGCCTGGCGATGCTGCGAGGCGGTCAGGACCAGCACGATGTTCTGACCGGGCTCGATGCGGCCGAAACGATGGATCACAGTGAGCCCCTGCAGCGGCCAGCGTGACATCGCCTCCTGGGCATGCCGCTCGATCTCGGCCTCGGCCATGCCGGGATAATGTTCGAGCTTCAAAGCGGCGATCTCGCCGCCGCCCTCGGTGCCGCGGCAAATCCCCAAGAAGGTCACGACCGCGCCGATATCGGTGCGGCCGCGGGTCAGCAGCGCGCTTTCGTGCGCCACATCGAAATCGGCCTCCTGGATGCGGATGGCGAAGGGCGCGCTCATTGCGCGCTCAACCGCCGGTCATCGGCGGAAAGAAGGCGATCTCGCGCGCGCCCGAAATCGCGGTATCCGATTTGACATGGGCGTGGTCGATCGCAGCGCGAATCACCTTCGGCTTCTCGAACGCGTACGCATAAGAGTCGTCGCGCGACGACAGCCATTTGATCAGATCGTCGACGGTGCGCACGCTCGCACGGCGGCTCGATGGTCTCTTCCGCCTTGCCGACCCGCTCGCGCACCCACGCGAAATATTTCACCTTCATCCCTCATCCTCCTTGATGAGGTGATGGATGCCGGCGCGGAAATAGTCGTAGCCGGTGTAGATGGTGAAGATCGCGGAGGCCCACAGCAGTAGCAGGCCGATTTGCGTGACGACCGGCACCACCAGGTCGCCGGCCTCGCCCGCGAGCAGGAAGCCGATCGCGACCAATTGGATCGTGGTCTTCCATTTCGCGAGCCTGGTCACGGGCACGCTGACGCGGAGCGCGGCGAGATATTCGCGCAAGCCGGAGACCAGGATTTCGCGGCAGAGAATCACCATGGCGGCCCACAGCGACCAGCCATGGATGATGCCGTCGGCGGCGAGCATCAGCAGGCACGAGGCGACCAGGAGCTTGTCGGCGATCGGGTCGAGCATCCGCCCGAACGCCGACTGCTGGTTCCAGATGCGCGCGTAATAGCCGTCGAGATAGTCGGTGACCCCAGCCGCGATGAACACGGCGACCGCCACCCAGCGCAACCAGAGCGGATAATCCAGGATCGACTGGGCATAGATGCAGCCGACCACGACCGGGATCGCGGCGATCCGGGCATAGGTCAGGATATTGGGCAGCGACAGGCTTTTCGGCTGCGTTCTGGTGGTTGCGACGTCCATCCGTTCTACCAATACCGGTTAAAGTTCGAGGTCAACCGGCACAATCGTTTGCCGGTCACGACACCCATGCGACAGATCAACCCGACTGGGCGTGGAAAAACTCGAAAATCTTGCGCGCGCTCTCGGCACTGACGCCCGGAACCTTGCCGAGATCGGCGATCGACGCCCGCTCGATTTCCTTCAAGGTTCCGAAGTGGTGCAGCAAGGCACGTTTGCGTGACGGGCCGATGCCGGGAATTTCCTGCAGGCCGGCCTCGCGGATGTCCTTCTTGCGCAGCTTGCGGTGCGAGCCGATCACGAAGCGATGGGCCTCGTCGCGCAGCCGCTGGATGAAATACAGCACGGGGTCGCGCGGCTCGAGCTTGATCGCCTCGCGGCCGGGCATGAACAGCGTCTCGCGGCCGGCGTCGCGCTCCGGCCCCTTGGCGACCGCCATCAGGGACAGCTGGGTCAGGCCGAGGCTTTCGAAAATCTCCCGGGCCGCATTGAGCTGGCCGCGCCCGCCGTCGATGATGACGAGGTCGGGCCATTGCGGCACGGACTCCTCGTCGGCTTTTGCCTTGGTCTTTTCCTTGGCGGCATCGCCCTCGGCGGGTTTCAGCAGCCGCTTGAAGCGCCGCTCCAGCACTTCCTTCATCATGGCGTAGTCGTCGCCGGGCGTCAGCCCCTCCGATCTGATGTTGAACTTGCGGTACTGGTTCTTCACGAACCCATCCGGTCCCGCCACGATCATGGCGCCGACCGCGTTGGTGCCCTGGATGTGGCTGTTGTCGTAGACCTCGATCCGCTTCGGAGCATGCGGCAGCTGCAGCGTCGATGCGAGCCCGTCCAGCAGCCGGCTTTGCGTTGCGGTATCGGCAAGCTTGCGGCCGAGCGCCTCACGCGCATTGGTCAGCGCGTGCGTGACCAACTCCTTTTTCTCGCCGCGCTGCGGCACCGATACCTCGACCTTGCGCCCGGCCTTGACCGATAGCGCATCCGCGAGCAGCGCGCCTTCCTCGATCTCATGCGAGAGCAGGATGAGTTTCGGCGGCGGCTTGTCGTCGTAGAACTGCGCAAGGAAGGAGGACAGCACTTCTTCAGGTGTGAAGGTCTTTTCCGCGCGCGGGAAATAGGCGCGGTTGCCCCAGTTCTGTCCGGTGCGGAAGAAGAACACCTCGACGCAGGAATAGCCGCCTTCCTGGTAGATCGCGAACACGTCGGCCTCGTCCACCGTCCGCGGATTGATGCCCTGCTGCGACTGGATCGCCGACAGCGCGGCAAGCCGATCGCGGTAGCGCGCGGCGGTCTCGAATTCGAGTTCGTTGGACGCCTTCTCCATCTCGGCTGCGAGCAACTGCTTCACGGCATCGCTGCGGCCGGACAGGAAGTCGCTCGCCTCGCGCACCAGCTCGGTATAGCCGGGAAAATCGATCTCGCGGGTGCAGGGACCGGCGCAGCGGCGGATCTGGTAGAGCAGGCAGGGGCGGGTGCGGCTTTCGAAGAAGCCGTCGGTGCAGGAGCGGATCAGGAACGCGCGCTGCAGCGCCGTGATGGTGCGGTTCACGGCGCCGGCGGAGGCGAACGGGCCGAAGTACCGGCCGGGCCGGCTCTGCGCACCCCGATGTTTGAGGATTTGCGGCGCCCAGTGGTCGCCGGTGATCAGGATGTAGGGAAACGACTTGTCGTCGCGCAGTTGCACGTTGAAGCGCGGCCGCAGCTGTTTGATCAGATTGGCTTCCAGCAGCAGCGCTTCGGTCTCGGTCGTGGTCGAGATGATCTCGACGGTCACGGTCGCCGCAATCATGCGCAGGATACGCGCCGGCAAAGGCGCATTGGCGCGGGCATAGGAGGCGAGGCGCTTGCGCACGCTTTTGGCCTTGCCGACATAGAGCACGTCGCCGGCCGCATTTTGCATGCGGTAGACGCCAGGCGAAGTCGGCGCGAGCTTCACCGCGTTCTCGATCGCGGCATGTCCGACCGCGAGCGGGCCGGCCGCCACCGCTTCGACCGGCTCCTCTGTCAGTTCAGGCAGCCGCGCGTCCTCGTCCTCGTCGGGCGGCGAGGTCGCAGGATCGATATCGGGCGTGTCCGGCATATCCGCAGCCGTGGCAGCCTTGCGCGGAGCCACCGGAGTCTTCTCTGACGTCATGGACGGAATTTAGTGGCAGGCCGCGCCAATTTGAAGTTCCAGGCGAGGTAACGCACAGGCACTGCTGCCAAAAAGCGCGCGGTAGGGTTTCGTTAAGAACGTTAAGCGCGCGGTAACCCCGCTTAACAAGCCATTAACCCGAAACTCCCGATAAATCTTAGCGAAAAGGCTGGAGTTCCGTAACCAAGCGGTTCGCCCGCGCTGGCAACAGCGCACGCGAAGGATCCGCCGGTCGCGGCAGTTGCGTCGGGAGTGGGGAATGAATCGGGTCGTTTTGGGCGCCATGGGGATGGCGTTGATCGGCTTTGCGGCGAGCGCCGAGGCCGCCGATATGTACGCGCCGCGCGCGCCCTATACGGTCAATCAGCCGCTCAATTCCTTCAGCTGGGCCGGGCCCTATATCGGCGGCAATCTCGGCTATGAATGGGGCAGCGTCAGCAACAATCCGACCAAGCCGTCCGGCTTCGCCGGCGGCGTGCAGGCGGGCTACAACTGGCAAAGCGGGCCGTGGGTGTTCGGTGTCGAGGGCGACATCGAGGCGACCGCCGCGAATGATACTTTCGCGCCCTGGAAGTTTTCCAACCCATGGTTCGGCACGCTGCGCGGCCGCGCCGGCTACGCCATCAGCAACGTGCTGTTCTACGGCACCGGCGGCCTCGCCTTCGGCGAGTTGACCGGCCAGACCTTCGGGCTCTCGGAGTCGCACACCACGGCGGGCTGGACCGCGGGTGTCGGCGCGGAGGTCGGGCTTGCGCCGCACTGGAGCGCCAAGATCGAATATCTTTACGTTGATCTCTCCAGCAGCCAGTTCGTCACCGTCACCAACACGTCGAATGGCTACCGCTTCGGCACGTTCCGTGCCGGCGTGAACTATCATTTCTGATAGCAACAAGAAGACGAGGGCATGATCCGGAAAAGTGTGAAGCGGTTTTCCGAAAAGATCATGCCCAAACAAGAGGCCACAGCGCGATGACGACGCGTCATCGCGCTTTTGGCAAATCATAACTCCCGGCCGCGGCGGCGGCCGGGATTTTTTTCATAGCGTTTTCAAGCGAAGTGGGTACCGGTTCGCGTGAAGAAAACGCGTCAAAAAACCAGCTACGATTGGATCACGAGATTGACCGCCTTGGGGCCCTTGCCCTTCTTGTCCGGCTCGACCTCGAACGAAATCCGTTGTCCTTCGGTCAGATCCTTCAATCCCGCCCGCTCGACCGCCGTGATGTGCACGAACACGTCGCGCCCGCCGTCGTCAGGCTTGATGAAGCCGTAGCCCCGTTCTCCATTGAAGAACTTGACCGTCCCAGTCATGGCCATCGGGTCTCCTCCCCCGCAATGCTCCGCCGCGATGCGCGTGTCAGCGCCGCGCGGCCCGACCGGACATTCACTGCCGGAAAGCTTGGCCACCTTAACGGGCCGGCGCTTGGCCGCCGGTCCGCCTGGATTTCTTCGAGGCCTTCATCACTCCGCCGCAACCATTCGCGGAAGCGGAACGTAAAGCCAGTCCCAACAGGACAAGCATAATACGGTTCCATGCAAAATGAATACGGATTTTGCGCAATACGGCGGGCTTACGGCTTCGGCGTTTCAAGCCTGAAGCGGCCGGCGCCGCCCTGGCCGAGCGGCTTCTCCAACTCGGGGAGGATGGTCTTGAGTTCGCCCTGCAACGTCCACGGCGGGTTGACGATCAGGAGCCCGGTCGAGGCGAGCGCGGAATCTGCGGTCTGCGGCGCCACGCTGAACTCCAGCCGCAGCGCTTTGCCCGGCGGCTTCACGGATGCGGCGGTCGCGGCCACGCGGCGCGCAAGGTCGTCAGTCACCCGCCGGCTCTTGGCCGGATACCACAACACATAGCTGCCGGTCGGCCATTTGGCGAAGGCGGCGGCAAAACCGCTCGCGAGGCGATCGAACTCATCCTTTGCTTCGAACGGCGGGTCGATCAGCACCAGGCCGCGCCGCTCGTTCGGCGGGACGAAAGCCGGCAACGCGGTCCAGCCGTCGAGGTCGACGACGCGCGCCTGGGCGTCGCGCCTGAGCTGCTCGATCAACTGCTTGCGCGCGGCCGGCTCGACCTCGCAGGCCGTGAGCCGATCCTGCGGCCGCAGCAGTGCGCGGGCGATCAGTGGCGAGCCCGGATAGACGGCAAGCGCGGCCGGCGCTGGATTGAACGCTCGGACGATATCGAGATAGGGCTGGACCAGCGCCGCCGCCTCTTCCGAGAAGCGGGCCTGCATGATCCGTGCGATCCCGGTCAGCCATTCGCCGCTGCGCTTGGCCTCATCGCCCGTGAGATCGTAGCGGCCGGCGCCGGCATGGCTGTCAATGACGCGGAAGGCGGCCGGCTTCTCCTGCAGATAGAGCAGGATGCGCACCAGCACGATGTGCTTGATGACGTCGGCGAAGCTGCCGGCATGAAAGGCGTGACGGTAGTTCAAAGCTGCGGACCGGTTTCGAGAAGTCGCAGCATCTTCTACTCGTCATGCCCGGGCTTGTCCCGGGCATCCACGCCTTGCTTTTGCGCTGTTGCAAAGACGTGGATGGCCGGGCATAGGCGAGCGGAAGCGACGCCGTTCTTCGAACGGCTATGCCCGGGCATGACGAAAGTGGATCAGCCCCCGCGCAGCGGCGGCATGGTGACCTGATCGAGCGGACAGGCCTGGCGGTCGATCTCCGGGCAATCGCGGAATTCCAGATCCTTGCTCATACAGATGCGCACTTCGCTGAGCCGCTTGCGGTTGCAGGTCACGGCCATGCCCGAGGTCTTCAATCCCGGATTGGCCTTGACGAAGGCGGCCTCGACGTCCGAGGGCGCGACGCTCTTTTCTTCCGACAATTGCAGATAGTCGTCGGGGATCTTCACCGCGGCGCGCGCTTTGCGGATGGTCTCGAAATAGGCGCGCTCGCCGAGGCCCGAGCAGGTGCCGTGCTTGTCCCATTCATTGTAGATCAGCCCCGGCGCCGGCATCAGGTCGAGCATCGACGTCATGATGTTGCGCGCGAGCGGAATCCGCCGCTGGCAATATTCGGGATAGCCCTTCTCGTATTGCGGCCACAGCCCGTGCACCACGAAGGAGAACGGCCGGCCGCCGCACTGGGACTGCTGCGAGCGTCCGCCGCCCCCGCGCTCCTCCGCGCCTTCGCAGAACGACGGCGACCACGACAGCGACAGCACGTAGAAGTCGAATTCGCCCGGCGTGTTCTGGCGCCGGTCCTGCGCCGAGGCCGTGTTGGAGAATGCGGCTACCGCCGCGAGCGAGATCAGAAACAGCGGAATCCGGATCAGCCTGGACATGACGCCTCCCTCACGCAGTTAAGCGAGCCTAGCAGGCGGAGAGAACATTTCAAGAACAAAATTTAGGGTTGAGGCAATCTGCCCCCAGAATCCACCACTGCTGTACGGCCGGACTACGGCGCGGCAGCCTTGCAGGCGGGGTTATAGGCCCAGTTGCGGTCGAGCCCGACCACGCACCATTCGACACCCTGGCCGAAGCCGGCAAAGCCGCCGTCCTCGATGATCGAATAGTTGATGGCGTGGACCTTGCCGTCGCTCAGCATCACGTTGCCGGTGCAATAGCGGCGCGGGATATTGTCGGACTGCCAGGGCCGGAAGGCGATCTCATGGATGTCGCCATAGGCCGTGATTTTCAGCCGAGAATTCCAGTACATGCTCTCTTTTTCCTGGAATTGCGTGGTGATCATGCCGAGCGCCTTCTCGCAGACCTTGACCCTCCCGTCATAGCTCGGGCCGAACAGGCCGAAATTGAGCTCCGCCGGATTGGCGGCCAGCGCCGGTTGGGCGAGCGCCGAGAGCGCCAGCGCGGCGCCGGCAAGGGCGAGGCGTTTCAACGAGGTAGCGATGTCGCGCATGTCACATCCGCAAAAGCAGGCAGGAGCGGTCCCAAGACCAAGTCAAGACCATTGCGAACCGTGCCGTGAAGCCATTTGGGGGTCAAGTGCAACGCGGCAACACTCCCGGGGAAGTCGACATTGGAACGCTCGACCGTTCTTTTCACGCCCTACCGCGCCCCCTAAGATGGGAGGTAGGTGACATGGAGTCTGCGATGCGAAGGATGATGGCCGCCGCTTTGACCGTGGCGGGAATGCTGGCTGCGGTGCCGGCGCAAGCCGACTGGGTCGGGCGTTTCAGGGGCAACGATACCGGTGGCATCATCGCCTATGACCTCGCGAGCCAGTATGACGCGCGGCAGGTCGCGGTGACCCATTGCGCCAAGTACGGCAAGGTCGCGAAATTCCTCGCGGTCGACCCGCAGCCGGGCGGCTATCTATCCTTTTCCTGCCGTTGGGTGCCCTATGGCAGCGCCGATCGGCCGGTAAGCAGCGCTTACTGAACTTCGCAAGCAATTCATCAGCCAGGGAGCGCGCAACATGATGCGACGGCTTCTTTCATTGAGCTTGGGCGCCGGCCTGCTGGCGCTGTCGCCGGCCGCGCTGGCCGAGGATTTGCCGCTGCGCAAGGCCGGCCTCTGGGAGATGAAGATCGTCAAAGTCGGCGGCTCGGTGCCGGAGATGACGATGCAGCATTGCACCGATGCGACCACCGACAAGGAAATGAACAACTCGGTCTCGCCGCTCGCCAAGCAGATTTGCAGCAAGCAGGACATCCAGAAGACCGCGACCGGCTATGTCACCGACTCCGTCTGCTCCGTTGCCGGCGTGTCGATGACGACGCATGCGGAGATATCGGGCGATTTCAATTCCGCCTATACCGTGACCAGCACGACCCACAGCGACAAGGGACTGACCGGCAAGCCGCTCGATGCGGCCACCAAGATCCAGGCGAAGTGGCTGGGCGATTGCCAGGCGGGTCAGAAGCCCGGCGATATCCTCATGCCCGGCGGCTTCAAACTCAACGTCAAGGACGCCGAGAAGCTGAAGAACCTGATCCCGTCGCAGAACAAGTAGCGGCTCTCATACGATCTCGGCGGTCTCGCTTGAAAATAGCGGGCCGGCCGCGGCGCTTCGACGAAATACATCTTCAGGAAGCTCTTGCACGCCGTGCTGTGCGGTTTGCCCGAGCATCGCCTCGATCCGCGCATGCGAGGCATCGAGCGCACGGCGGTCGAGCGCGCCGCTGCGCCGCGCATCGATGATGGCCCGCGCCAGCCCTCGCGCACGCTCGGTGTCGGTCCAGTAGGAACAGATCGTCAGCATGTCGTTGCCGGCGGCGAGGAAGCGCACCGCGGCCTCCTGGTCGTTGAACAGCGCGCTGATCGCATTCATTCCGATGTCGTCGGACACCACGACGCCGCCAAAGCCCAGCTCTTCGCGTAACAATCCCGTCACGATCCGTTCCGAGAGCGTCGCCGGCAGCGAGGCGTCGAACGCCCTGAACAGGATATGCGAGGTCATGACCATGCCGACGCCGCCGGTGATCGCGGCCTTGAATGGCGCAAGTTCGCGCGCGCGCAGCACGTTCGGCGGGGCATCGATCACCGGAAGGTCGTAATGCGAATCGGTGCGGGTGTCGCCGTGGCCGGGGAAATGCTTGACGCAGCCGCGCACGCCGCTTTTCTCCATCCGGCCCAGGAACGCAAGGCCCCGCGCGGAAACGGTCTCGGCATCGCGCGCGAAGGAGCGCGCGCCGATCACGGGATTGTCGGGGTTGCTGTCGATGTCCAGCGATGGCGCGAAGTTGAGATTGATGCCGAGCGAGGCGAGCTCGGCGCCCATCGCCGCGCCGACGTCGCCGGCCGTGTCGCCCCAGTGCCGCGCATAGGCAAAACGCGTGATCGGCGGTGGCGTGCGGCAGACGCGTCCGCCTTCATGGTCGATCGCGATGAACAGCCGCTCGCGTCCCACGGCCTCGCGGATCTCGGCGATCAGTTCGGCGTGGCCCTCGAGCCAGTCGCGGTAGGGGAGGTCGTGCGCAAAATTGCTTTTGAAGAACACCACGCCGGCCGGCTTGAGGTCGCGCAACAGCGCACGGTCCAGCGGATGCAGGGTGGTGGTCGGGCGCAGGCCCAGCATGAAATGCTGACCGACGCTGGCAAGCTCCGACATGCGCGCTCTCCTTCGCGAGGTGCTCGAAACGCGGTGACGCTACACGGGAACGCGGACGGTGGCCCGCAACCCGCCCATCGGGCTGTCGCCGAGCGTAATCTCGCCGCCATGCGAGCGCGCGATGTCGCGTGCGATCGCAAGTCCCAGCCCGGTGCCGCCCTCATCCTGGTTGCGGGCATCGTCGAGCCTGAGGAACGGCTTGAACACCTCCTCGCGCATCGCAACCGGAATGCCGGGACCGTCATCGTCGATGGTGACGGTGAGGTTACGATGATCGCGATGGCCGGTGATGGCGATGGTGTTGGCGTGGCGCGCCGCGTTGGAGACGAGATTGGCGAGGCAGCGCTTGAACGAGGCCGGCTTCACGGTGACCACCGGCAGGCCGTGGAAGGCGACGGTCGTGGTATGGCCGTTGCGCTCGGCGTCGCTGCGCAATTCCTCCAGCGCCATCGCCATATCGGTCGGCTGCGCGTTCTCGCCGGAATCGCCCCGCGCGAAGGCGAGGTAGTCCTCCAGCATCATCGCCATTTCGTCGACGTCCTTGCGCATGGCGTCGACCTCGGGGCTGTCGCCGATCAGCGCCAGTTCGAGCTTGAAGCGGGTCAGGATGGTGCGCAGGTCGTGGGACACGCCGGCCAGCATCGCCGTGCGCTGCTCGAGCGTGCGCTCGATGCGCGATTTCATCTCCAGGAACGCCTGCGCGGCGCGGCGCACCTCGCGCGCCCCGCGCGGCCTGAAGTTCGGGGCTTCCCGTCCTTTACCGAAACTTTCGGCGGCATCCGCCAGCCGCAGGATCGGCTTGATCTGGTTGCGCAGGAACAGCACGGCGACGATCAGGAGGATCGATGAGGTGCCGACCATCCAGAACAGGAAGATTTCCGAGTTCGAGGCGTAGGCGGCGCTGCGTTGCGCGAACACCCGCATCACGGCGTCATCGAGCTGGATGCGGATTTCAACCAGGTTGGAATTGCCGACCGTGTCGATCCAGAACGGACGGCCGATCTGGCGGCCGAGCTGGCGCGACAGCGCCTGATCGAGCAGGGAGAAGAACGGCTTTGGGCCCGGCGGCGGCATGTCGCCGACGGGGAGGAAATCGACCACGAGGCCGAGTCGCTGCTGCGCGATGCGGCGAATCTCGGTGCGATCCTTGTCCAGCGGCGCATAGGCTTTGTAGACGTCGATCAGGGCGGCGATATCCTGCACCACGGCGGCCGACAGATGCCGCGTCACCGTGTTCCAGTGCCGCTCCATGAACACGAAGGCGACCACCGACTGCAGCACCACCATCGGCACGATCATGATCAGGAGCGCGCGGGCATAGAGGCCGGTCGGCATCCAGCTCTTGAACGCGCTGCCCAGCCTGTTGTTGGCGGCCGAGACGCGGCCCGCCGCGCTGCGGATCAAGGTGAGCCCGGTGTCGAGCGTGCTCATGGCGATGCCGGCCGTGAGGATGTCGCGCTGTCGCCGCGACGAAGGTCGACTCCCTCCCCCTGAAAGGGGGAGGGTTAGGGAGGGGGTCGAAGCGATGATGTCTGCGAATAGATTGACCCCCGCCCGGCTCGCGCCTTCGCGCAAGAGCGCTGCGGCGCTTGCCGACCTTCCCCTTGCAGGGGGAGATGAGAAACCGTGGCGGCGGAAGGGGTCCATAACAGCTAGCTCCCGGCGTTACGGCGACGCCACCAGGCGATAGCCGATGCCGCGCACCGCCTGCAGGAACAACGGATTGGCGGGATCGCGCTCGATCTTGCGCCGCAGCCGGTTGATCTGCACGTCGACCGCGCGCTCGTTGACCGAGCCGTTGCCGGTCAGCGCGCCGCGCGGCACGGTCTCGCCCGGCGCGGTGGCAAGGACGCGCAGCATGTCGCGCTCGCGGTCGGTGAGGTGGATGACCTCCTCGCCCTGGCGCAGTTCGCCGCGGTTGAGATGATAGACATAAGGCCCGAACGCGACCTGTTCGACCGCCTCAGTAACCGGTGCAGGCGCTGCGCGGCGCAGGATGTTGTTGATGCGCAGCGCCAGCTCGCGCGGCTCGAACGGCTTTGCCACATAATCGTCGGCGCCGATCTGCAAGCCTTCGATGCGCGCCTCCGCCTCATGGCGCGCGGTCAGCATCACGATCGGCACGCTGGAGGACTGGCGGATGAAGCGCGCCAGATCGAAGCCGGTCTCGCCCGGCATCATCACGTCGAGGATGAGCAAGTCGAAATGCAGGCCGGTGAGCTTGGCGCGGGCGTCGCTCGCGCTCATCGCGGTCGTGACGCGATAGCCTTCGGCCGCGAGGAAACGCGACAACAGATCGCGGATGCGGCGGTCGTCGTCGACCAGCAGGATATGCGGCGCGTCGTCGGCCGGCTGGGCCGGAGGCTTCTGGGCGGCTGCGGTGATCGCCACGATCACTCCTTGGCGGGAGTGCGGAAGATCGCCTCCAGCACCTTGTCGGGATCGTCGCGATCGATCATCGCGCGCAGGAAGCGGCGCACGGTCTCGGCATTCGCCGGCCCGATCTCCTCCAGCGCGCGGTTGATGCGCTTGGTCTGCAGGCCGGCGAGCTTGCCGACCAGCGCCTCGCCCTTGGGGGTGGCGTAAAGCAGGCGCTGCCGGCGGTCGTTGTTGCCGGTCTTCTGCACGATATAGCCTTCATCGAGCAGCTGCTTGAGCACGCGGCCCAGCGACTGCTTGGTGATGCGGAGCACGTCGAGCAGGTCGGCGACCTTCAGCCCGGGATAGCGGTAGACGAAATGCATCACACGGTGATGCGCCCGGCCGAAGCCGAAAGCCTCGAGCTCATTGTCGGCGTCGCCGACAAAGTCGCGGTAGGCGAAGAACAGCAACTCGATGATGTCCCAGCGCAAATCGGCGTCGCGCGGCGAGGGGCCACGCGCCTCGGCGGCACTTGCGGAAGGACTTGAGAAATTTATGTCAGCCATATTGACGTATCTTCGGTTCAATGTTACAAAACGATCAACCACGACGAAATATTAGATCGTTTCGTACGCGGTGACGTTTCAAAACGGCTTGAGAGGGCCTGACTGCGGCGACAGCCGCGCATCGATTGACCGTGCGATTGTCGAGCGGCACATCGGCAAACATACTGGACTTCCGCATTCGGCAAAAGCATGTCCTGCCGGTCAGGACTGCCTGATATGGCGGGTGCGGGGCCGGTCCAAAAGGAGTAAACCGCGCCGCGGCCGTGGCTGGCCCAGGTGCGGATAGTCAAGCGCGATAAATCCGGGAGAGAGCCATGGCAGTTTCTTTGGCGGTTTCAGACAATGCGGCCCGAAAATTCACTCCGGCGCCGGAGAGCGTGGGAAGCATGACATTCGATATCCGTCCCACGGCCAATCCGACCTCCGACAAGGATCGCGCGGCCAAGCTCGTGGACCCCGGCTTCGGGCGGGTCTTCACCGATCACATGGCGATCGTCCGCTACAGCACGGCCAAGGGCTGGCACGACGCGCGGATCGAATCCCGCGCCAACTTTCCGCTCGATCCGGCGCTCGCCGTGCTGCACTACGCGCAGGAGATTTTCGAGGGGCTGAAGGCCTACACCCGCGACGACGGCGGCGTGAACCTGTTCCGTCCCGACGCCAATGCCAGGCGCTTCCTCGATTCCGCCGACCGCATGGCGATGGCGCAAATCCCCGAGCCGGTGTTCGTCGAGGCGGTCGAGCAGCTCGTGCGGATCGACCGCGCCTGGATCCCCGGCGGCGAGGGCAGCCTCTATCTGCGGCCCTTCATGATCGCGAGCGAGGTGTTCCTCGGCGTGAAGCCGTCGTCGGAATATATCTTCGCGGTGATCGCCTCGCCGGTCGGCTCCTATTTCAAGGGCGGCCCTGCGCCGGTCTCGATCTGGGTGTCGGAGAACTACACCCGCGCCGCGATCGGCGGCACCGGCGCCGTCAAATGCGGCGGCAATTATGCCGCGAGCCTGCGCGCGCAGGCCGAGGCCATCGAGCGCGGCTGCGACCAGGTCGTGTTCCTCGACGCGGTCGAGCGCCGCTATGTCGAGGAACTCGGCGGCATGAACATCTTCTTCGCCTTCGAGGATGGCTCGCTCTCGACGCCGCCGCTCGGCACCATCCTGCCCGGCATTACCCGCGACTCCATCATTGCCCTGTCGAAAGATGCGGGAAAACGCGTGCGCGAGGAACCTTATTCGATCGAGCAGTGGCGCACTGACGCCGCCAGCGGCAAGCTGAAGGAAGCTTTCGCCTGCGGCACCGCCGCGGTGATCTCGCCGATCGGCAAGGTGTGCTCGGTGAATGGCGATTTCACCATCTCGGGCGGCGCCGCCGGCCCCGTCGCGATGGGCCTGCGCAAGCAACTGGTCGACATCCAGTACGGCCGCACCAACGATCCGCACGAGTGGATCCGGAAGGTGTTTTGAGCGACGGCGAGCACGCTCTCTCACTCCCTCGCCCCGCACTCTTGTCCGCCGAAGCCCGCCTTCGGGCGAAGGCGGATGCGGGGAGAGGGTGGGGTGAGGGGCTCTTCCGATCCGCGAACACTGCTGTTGAGGTGGGCCGTGTGCCATGCCCCTCACCCGGCGCTGCGCGCCGACCTCTCCCCGCAGGCGGGGAGAGGTGAAGAGAGAGCGGCGATAAAAAATTAAACGTTGTGCTCTAGACAGAAGCGAGATCGCAAAGCGCGGTCTCGCTTTTTGATTCGTGGCCGAAGCGCTGTTCGTTCATTCAAATTCTTGAACGCTTCACCCCGCGAAGAACTGACAGTTCAATCACATTCTTGGTGTGAAGACGTTCGAGCGAATCGTCAGCTCGAAAAAGTCGTGGTGTTTCAGATTCGAAGTGCCGGTTTCTCATCCATAATCTTGCCGCAACGGCGCGAACTCCGGTTGCCGCTTGGCGGCTGCGCTGATACCACCCGACCATGAACGACAAACCCAAAAAACCCCAGAAACTCAGGGCGCGCCTGCCGCGCGGGCTGGAGGATCGCGGTCCCGCCGCGATCAACGCCACGCGCCAGATGGTGGAGAAAATCCGCGCCGTCTACGAGCGCTACGGGTTCGAGCCGGTGGAGACGCCGGCGTTCGAATACACCGATGCGCTCGGCAAATTTCTGCCCGACCAGGACCGGCCGAACGAGGGCGTGTTTTCGTTCCAGGACGACGACGAGCAGTGGATTTCGCTGCGCTACGACCTCACCGCGCCGCTGGCGCGTTATGTCGCCGAGAATTTCGAACACGCTGGCCAAGCCCTACCGCGTTATCGGTTCGGCTGGGTGTATCCGCAACGAGAAGCCCGGCCCCGGCCGCTTCCGCCAGTTCATGCAGTTCGACGCCGATACGGTCGGTCGCGCCGACGCCGGCTGCCGATGCCGAGATGTGCATGATGGCGGCGGACACGATGGAGGCGCTGGGCATTCCCCGCGGCGCCTATGTGGTGAAGGTCAATAACCGCAAGGTGCTCGATGGGGTGATTGAAGCGATCGGGCTCGGCGGCGGCGAGATCGGTCAGTCGGCTGACGGTGCTGCGCGCGATCGACAAGTTTGATCGGCTTGGGCATCGATGGGGTGACGCAGTTGCTCGGGTCGAAGGCCGGAAGGACGAAAGCGGCGACTTCACCAAGGGCGCCGGATCTGAATCCCGATCAATATCGCGTCTTGGTCTGGACTTCGTTCTGCATAGCAGGGCAGTCGATAAATCGTCCGTCACGACATATGATCAGATCTTACTTGAGACCGAATGCGTCTCAGCGAAACAGAAGCGACGCAGTGGACGTCCAACGAGCTACTCAGGCATCCAGAATTCGTCTGGTCGCAGCCGGCTACGGCGAGGATCGGATCAAGATCGATCCTTCCGTCGTGCGTGGTCTCGAATACTACACCGGCCCCGTCTACGAAGTTGAACTGCTTCTGGAGACCAAGGACGAAAAGGGCCGCCCCGTGCGGTTCGGCTCGGTCGGCGGCGGCGGGCGCTACGACGGCCTCGTCTCGCGCTTCCGCGGCGAGCCGGTGCCGGCGACCGGATTCTCCATCGGCGTGTCGCGGCTGCAGGCCGCGCTCACCATGCTGGGCAAGCTCGATACGGCAAGGAGTTCGGGCCAGTCGTCGTCACCGTGTTCGACGGCGACATCGCCGATTATCAGAAGATGGTCGCGGCACTGCGCAACGCGAACATCCGCGCCGAGCTCTATCTCGGCAATCCCAAGCAATCCTCGGCCAGCAGATGAAATATGCCGACCGCCGCAATGCGCCTTGCGCGATCGTGCAGGGCTCGGACGAGAAGGCGACGCGGCAAGGTGCAGATCAAGGATCTGATTCAGGCGCCGGGCTGAGCGACATCAAGGATCGCGACGAATATCTGAAGCGGCAGGCCGAGGCGCAAGATCAAGGTCCGTGCACAGCTTCAGCTAGTCGAGCGTCGCAAAAATTCTCGACTGCGCCATGACGTGAGGTGGGGATAGCCATTCATCCGGACGTCATGTCAGGCCTTGTGCCTGATATCCACGTCTTGTTTGATGGCGAAGGAAGACGTGGATGGCCGGGACAAGCCCGGCCATGACGAATAAACAAAAGGGAGAACGCGATGCCTGAGATCACCATTAGCATGGCCGCCGGCCGCACCGAGGAGCAGAAGGCCGGCATGATGCGCGACATCACCAAGGCGCTGGTGACCAACCTCGGCGTCGACGCCGACGCGGTCGTGATCCAGATCAACGAGGCGCCGCTGCATCACAAG
Organism: uncultured Alphaproteobacteria bacterium; assembly: GCA_963732085.1. Taxonomy (GTDB): domain Bacteria; phylum Pseudomonadota; class Alphaproteobacteria; order Rhizobiales; family Xanthobacteraceae; genus Bradyrhizobium. Next base: position 181,927 of record CAVSYJ010000015.1, read on the forward strand.
ATGAAGGGCGGCAAGACCTTCGTCGAGCGCGCGGCGGCTGCGAAGAAGTAGCTTCCACCGTCGTCCCCGCCTAGCGCGCAATTGCGCGCGGGGAGCGGGGACCCATAACCACAGTCAGGCGTGTTTTGCGAAGCTGGCGCCCTGGCTTCACTCCATTCTTATATTGGTGGTTATGGGTCCCGGATCGCGCTCGCACCGGACAACGCTTCGCGTTGCCGGGATCTCGCTGTCCGGGACGACAAAGATCGGCATGATGAAACTCAACGACGAAGAGCAGGACATCCTCGCCGGCAAGGCCGGCCCGCTGCCGCAGCTTGCGCTGAAACATCAGATCAAGGTCGGCGAGTTCTTCGACGCCGCCGACTTCGTGCCGTGACGCAGGCCCACATCATGGCCGACACCGAAAGCCTCGGCGAGGCCGGCGTGCAATGGCTGGAAGGCCTCGCCGCCACATCAGAAGGCCAGCGCAAGGTCCGCATCCCGACCATCACCGATCCGCGCGGCACCGATTTCGCGCATGCGCATCTGCTCGGGCCAAACCTACTGCGATGCTCGATCTCGAACGGCGCACCATCGCCGCCTTCGAGAAGCTCGGCGTCGCCATGACCAACACCTGCATCAACTACCAGACCATCCAGGCGCCGACCCGCAACGAGCACTGTGCATTCGGCGACACCGGCGTCGTGATCTATGCCAACTCGGTGTGCGGCTCGCGCTCCAATTTCGAGGGCGGGCCGTCGGCGCTGTCGGCGGGCCTGACCGGCCGCACGCCGCGCTACGGCTTTCATCTCCCCGAGCAGCGCCGCGGCACCCTGCGCATTCGAGGTCGATCACACGCCGACGACGCTCAACGGCTGGGGCGCGCTTGGCGGCGTGATCGGCCGGCTCGCCGGCAATTACTGGGCGGTGCCCGTGATCGAGGGCATCGAGGGCGCCGCGCGATCCGATCAGCTCAAGCATTTCGGCGCCTCGATGGCGAGTTTCGGCTCGATCGCGCTCTATCACATCGTCGGGCTGACGCCGGAGGCGGCCAAGCTGTCGGATGTCGCGGCTGCCGACCTGCCGCTGCATCGCGTCACCAAGGCCGACGTCGAGGCGCTGCAAAAGTCCTATCACACCGACACCGAGGTCGACGTCGTCGTATTCTCTGCGCCGCAGCTCTCGCTCTATGAGCTCGGCGATCTGGCCTCTCTTTGTGATGGCCGCAAATTCTCCGTGCCGCTGCTGGCGGTCACCAGCCCGCAGGTGAAGCCGGACTGCGACCGCATGGGCTACACCGCGCGCATCGAAGGCGCCGGCGGCCACGTGCTGTCGGGCATGTGCTTCTACCAGTCCTATGCGCGCGAGATTTCGGAGGCGCGCGGCTGGAAGCGGCTCGCCACCAACAGCGCCAAGCTCGTCAACATCCTCGGCGGCTACGGCTACCGGCCGATGCTGGCCTCGATGGAAGCCTGCGTCGATGCCGCGGTCAGCGGCAAGATGGTGCGGACATGAGCAAGCTGTTTCGGGCGCGCCACGCCATGGGACCGGTGGTGCGCGGGCCGGCGCTGGTCGCCGACGACGGCTTTTCCGCGCGCTACGATCTCGACCGCATCAAGGGCACCTTCAGCCGCCCCGCGCACAAGCTCGCCGGGACAATCCTATGTCGGCAAGATCCTGGTGCTCGACACCGCCAAGGGTGGCGTTGCCACCGCCTGGATGCTGCATGAGATGAAGTCGCGCGGCATCGTGCCGCTGGCGATCGTGCTCAATACGGTCAATCCGATCCTGGCGCAGGGCGCGGCGCTCGGCGACGTCGCGCTGCTCGCGGGCTTCGATGAGAACATCACCGCCGCCGTTCCCGATGGCGCCGAGGTCGAGGTCAATCCGCAAGAGAAGTGGTTGAGGATAGTTTAAGATGGACGCGCGCGAGGTGATCAAGGTCGGCATGAGCGCCGAGCGTACGCTGGTGGTGCCGGTGGAGCGCACGGTCGGGCATCTGCTGGCCGGCATGCCGATGGTGTTCGCGACCCCGATGATGATCCTGGAGATGGAGCTGACCTCGGGCGATGCGATCCGGCATCATCTCGCGCCCGGCTGGGTCACGGTCGGCACCGAGGTCGACATCAAGCATCTCGGCGCGTCCGCCGTCGGCGCCATTGTGCGCACCACCGCGAAGGTGATCTCGGTCGAGCGCCGCGTGATCCGCTTCGAGGTCGAATGCTGGGACGGCACGCGCAAGATCGGCGAGGGCCGTCACGCCCGCGGGCTGGTCAATATCGAAGCTTTCAACAAGCGGCTCGGGACGGGGCTTTAGCTGTGCGTGAAGCTGCGTAGGGTGGGCAAAGCGAAGCGTGCCCACCCTCGAGTGCGGGATGCGTGAAGGTGGGCACGGCGCATGCGCGCCTTTGCCCACCCTACGAATCGTCACGTCTACTTCGCCAATTCCTTCGACCGCGCCGTGGCCGCGGCGATCGCGCGGATCATCAGCTGCGAGAGCCCCTCCTTGCCCATCAGCACTTCCAGTGCGGCGGCGGTGGTGCCGCCGGGCGAGGTGACATTCTGCCGCAGGGTGGCGGCTGATACCTCCGAGCGATGCAACAGCTCGCCCGAGCCGGCGACGGTTTCGCGCGCGAGCCTGGTCGCAAGCGCTTCCGGCAGTCCGGCGGCGACGCCGGCGCGCGCCAGCTCTTCGGCGAGCAGGAAGATGTAGGCGGGGCCGGAGCCGGAGACCGCGGTCACCGCGTCCATCAGCGCTTCGTCATCGACCCACTCGACCGAACCGGTCGCGCGCAGCAGCGCGTCGGCGGTCGCGCGCTGCGCGGCACTGACGTTCTTCGCGGGCACCGCGACCGTGATGCCGCGGCCGATCGCGGCCGGCGTGTTCGGCATCGCGCGCACCACGGCGCCGCCGATCGTGTCCTGCAACGCGGTCATGGTCGTGCCGGCCATGATCGACACCACCAATGTCGACGGCGCAACCAGCGCTTTCAGCGCGGGGCCGGCCTCGCGAAACGACTGCGGCTTGACCGCGATGACCAACGTGTCGACTGCGCCGATGTCTTTCGGATTGAGCCGGATGCCTTTGGCGGCGAGCGCGCTGATGTCGGCCGACGGCATCGGTTCGATCACGACCGCGCGCGTCGGCTCGAGCCCTCCCGCCAGCCAGCCGGTCAGCATCGCGCCGCCCATCTTGCCCGCGCCGGCCAGCGCGATGGTGCCGGTGATGTTCTGCAAGTGCGTTGGTTCATGGGTGAGTTCATCGCGACAAAGTCCTGCACCAGATGCTGTGCCGTTACAATTGCACACGGTTGTCATGCCCGGCCTTGAGCCGGGCATCCACGTCTTCCTTAGACAAGACGTGGATGGCCGGGACAAGCCCGGCCATGACGACAATAGCGGATTTGTACGAGGCCTACGCCTCCCCCTCGACATCGAACATCGACGCCGACATCGCCTCCGCCGCGGTCTTGCCGGCCCATACCACGAACTGGAACGCCGGGAAGTAGCGCTCGCAGGCATGGATGGCGCCCGACAGCATGCTCTCGCATTGCGCGGTGGAGGCGCGCAGGTTGCCCGGCAGCACCAGCGCCTGGCGATGCATGATCATGCCGGTGTGGGTCCACAGGTCGAAATGTCCGACCCACAATTGCTCGTTGATCGCGGCGACCAGCCGCTGCACCTCGCCGCGGCGCGCCGGCGGGATCTTCATATCGAAGGCGCAGGCCAGATGCAGCGCCTCGATCTCCGCCATCCAGGTAAAGGACAGCTGGTAGTCGGTCCACTCGCCCTTCGAGACGATGGTGATCTCGTCGTCGCCGGAGCGCTCGAACGCCCAGTTGTTATCGGCGGCGATGTCCTCGACCGCCGCGAGCGGATGGCTGTGGGAATCGACGACGCTTTCGAGCATGGACATTCCGTCTCGACCTTTATTTCTTCCAGTTTCTTGATACGCACGCGGGCTCCCGGCGCGGGCGTTGGTCGCGTTGCCGCCGGGTGCAATCCCGATCGCGGCCGGGCCTTGCCGGGATCAAGTGATGTGATTTGCGGAATCCGCGCAACACCCCCGTGAGTCATTCCATGGGGACACTTTCGCGTCGTCCACAGCAGATCGAGGCGGCCCTGTTAACAAACGGAACAAACAGGAATCGGAACGGCTTGCTTTAAGAATTTGTTAACTTTTTCGCCGCGCCGGCCGGCACGCGAAGCTGACCACCTTCCGCTGAATTCGCCCTGACCGTTCACCGGCAAGGTCGGGTCTGGACCGTTACACGACCGCGCAGGCTTGCCTGTCCGGCGGCTCGACGACGTCAGCCAGCGCCGCTCCATTGGCCTGCCACGCAGTCCGATATTCCAGGATACGCGCGGTCTCGCTGGCGATGTCGCGGCCGAAAAAGCGCTGGATCAGGTGCAGGGTCATGTCGATGCCGAGTGAAACCCCGCCACCGGTGAGAACGGTGCCGGTGTCGACCAGCCGCGCCTCGATCGCCGTGATGGTTGGATCTCGGCCCAGCAGATCCAACGGCCGTTGTTCGCCCTCGACGATCTCGCGCTTGGTGGTGGCACGGCGCCCGGCGAGCAGTCCGGCGGCGGCGAGGATCATGCCGCCGGTGCAGACGGCTGCGACCGGTCCCTTGCTGTGGTGAAACTCCCTGACGAACGCGAGGATCGAAGCATCGGCGCTGGCCGCTTGCCAGCCCGGGCCGCCCAGGACCATCAGGACGTCCGCGTCGGGACAATGGGCGAAATCGTGGTCGACGATGAGCCGCAATCCGTTCGCCATCACCAGTTCGCCGGCGGATCTGGCGACCACGAAAAATCGGAGCGCAGGCGCCAGTCGCCTCGCCATCGACAGCACGCCATAGGTGGCACCGATGTCGATCGGCTCGATGCCGTCATAGGCGAGGATGGCGAATGTCGCGCCCGGCGGTGTCATCGATGTTCCCGTCTCAATAGAGACCACGCTCGGCCATGATGACCGTCTGTCGCTCGTTCTCTTCGCGGGTCAGGCCTCTGACGTGATCGAGCAGCATCTCCGGGTAGCTGGGCACGATCTCTCGATCGATGTGTCGCTTGGGATCCCAGAGCGCCGAGCGAACCAGCGCCTTGGCGCAATGCAGGAACGCCTCCTCGATCGCTATGAGGAGGCCGACTTTCGGCGGGTGGCTGGTGATGGCGCTCGGCGCCAGCAGCCGGGCATCGTCGGTGATCCGCGCGGTCCCGTTGATACGCAGCGTCTCGTTCATGCCGGGCACCAGGAACAGCAGGCCGATGCGCGGATTGACGAGCAGATTGCGCATCGCATCGAGGCGGTTGTTGCCAACCCGGTCGGGCAGCAGCAGGGTGCGCGTGTCGATCACCCTGACGAAGCCCGGTGGATCGCCTCGCGGCGAGATATCGGCGCCATCCGGTCCCTGGGTCGCGACGACGCAAAACGGCGAAAGCGAAATGATCTGGAGGCAATGCTTGTCGAGGGCGTCCAGCACCTTGTCCGTCGCCCGGCTCAGCGGTGGATGATGCAGCGCCCGCAAGGTCGCCTCATCGGTAATAAAGCTCGTATCGTCGGGGACCACGGGGGCCTCGCGTCCTGAATTGCCGGCCCAAAAGGTTAACACCGCTGCCGCGCATTGCCCATCGCAATGATCTCGTTTGGCGAAATCGGTGCCCACTTTCAGAAGCATTGGGCATGATACGTCATTGCTCGGCACGTCACTCGCTTTCGGTCAGAAGGATGGGCATTTCGGCACAATGCTTGCTTCGCGAAAGCGAAGCGCTGGTAGTGCAACGGAGGCAGCCATGACGATGACCGCGACGACGCCGATCGCGCTGGGGCGATCCGAACTCAATTCGGTGGTATTCGCGAGTTGTATCGGCACCGTCATCGAGTGGTACGACTTCCTGATCTACGCGACCGCTGCGGCGCTGATCTTCAACAAGGCGTTTTTTCCGACCTTCGATCCGCTCGCCGGCACGCTTGCCGCACTCGGCAGCTATGCCGTCGGCTTTCTGGCGAGGCCGCTCGGAGGGGCGCTGTTCGGCCATTTCGGCGACCGGCTGGGCCGCAAATCCATGCTGGTGCTGACGCTGTTCATCATGGGACTGAGCACGTTCTGCATCGGGCTCTTGCCGACCTACGCTTCGATCGGTGTTTTGGCGCCGATCCTGCTGATCCTGTTGCGCGTCGTCCAGGGCATCGGCCTCGGCGGCGAATGGGGTGGCGCTTCGCTGATGGTGCTCGAGCATGCCCCCGCCGATCGACGCGGCTTCTATACGAGCTTCGTGCAGATCGGCTTTCCGATCGGGCTGGTGCTGGCGACGCTGGTGTTTGCGCTGGTCACCAAATTGTCCGATGCCGATTTCGCGTCCTACGGCTGGCGCATCCCGTTTCTGATCAGCATCGTTCTGCTGGCGATCGGGATATTCGTCCGCTCCCGGGTGCCGGAGACACCGGTCTTCGAGGAACTCAAGAGCCGCGGCGGCCTTTCAAAAAGCCCGGTGGGCGAGGTTGTCGCCCGCAACGGCAAAACGTTCCTGATCGCGGTCGGCTTGAAACTGTCCGAAGTATCATGGGTCTACATGCTGACGGTATTCGTCGTCGTCTATGCGACGACGAAGCTCAGCCTGCCGAAGCAATTGATGCTCGACGCGGTGATGTACGCCGCGCTGCTTGAACTGGTCAGCCTGCCGTTGTTCGGCTGGCTCGCCGACAGGATCGGACGCCGCCCGCTCTATATATTGGGCGCATTGTTCACGATCGCTTTTGCTTTCCCGCTGTTCTGGATGATCGAGAGCAAGAGCACCGTCCTGATCTACATGGCGGTCGCGATCGCCATGAATTTTGGACATGGCATGATGTTCGGGCCCGAATCCTGCTATTTCCCGGAACTGTTCGGCCCCAACGTCCGTTACAGCGGCGCCTCGTTTGGCTTTCAGGTTTCGGCGGCAATCGGCGGCGGTTTCGCGCCGATCATCGCCACCGCCCTGGTCGGATATCTCGGAGGCACCAGCGGTGTGTCGATCATGATGATCCTGCTGGCGCTGATTACGCTCGCGGCCGCGCTGGCCGCCCGTGAAACCAGGGGACAAGCCTTGATCTAGCAGCCGGTTCGGCGCGTGGAGACGGCGCGCGTCTGTTCCGCCGTCATGGGGGACATGTGGTTTCCCGATAGCAAGGTTCTTGCCGGGGCCGCCGCGATTGGTCATATTTCGGGACAGGCCGCTCATCCCGAACGGCCGATGTTCTCAGGGCGGGGTGAAAGTCCCCACCGGCGGTAAGGGTTTCCTTCAAAAGAAGCCCAAGCCCGCGAGCGCCTTCCTCTCCGAGCGCAAGCTTGGGGAAGAAGGGTCAGCAGATTCGGTGCAACTCCGAAGCCGACGGTCAAAGTCCGGATGAAAGAGAACGGTCGCGATGCCAGCGCCTCCCTTTAGGGAAGCGCGGGCTGTCTCGTTCCGTGTGCCCTGATTCTGGTCTCGACAAGAGGAAAGCCATGAATCAGATGCTGCAAGATCCCCAAACTTCCGAAACCACAGACCCGCCCGTGCGGTCGCATCCGCGCTTCGCCAAGCCGCAACGGATCGCCTTCGTGCAATCCTCGTGGCACCGCGAGGTGGTGATGGAATGCCAGACGGCATTCCTCGCTGAAGCGGAGGCGCGGCACATCCCGCGTTCGGCGATCGATATTTTCGAGGTGCCGGGCTCGTTCGAAATCCCGCTGCATGCGCAGATCCTCGCCAAGACGCGGCGCTACACCGCGATCGTGGCGGCCGGCCTCGTGGTCGATGGCGGCATCTACCGCCATGAGTTCGTCGCCGACACCGTGATCAAGGCGTTGATGGACGTGCAGCTGCGCACCGAGGTGCCGGTGTTCTCGGCGGTGCTGACGCCGCAGCAGTTCCACGAGAGCCAGGCGCATCTGGATTTCTTCCGCAGGCATTTCGCGACCAAGGGCATCGAGGTCGCGGAAGCCTGCGCCAACACGCTGCTCTCGCTGGAGCGGCTGCGCGGCCAGGTCGCCGCGGGGATCGTGCAGAGCGCGTGAGTTGCGTGTGAGGAAGCGTAGGGTGGGTTAGCCCGAAGGGCGTAACCCACCATCGCGCAGCAGGAAAGAAGAAGTGGTACGGGTTACGCTTCGCTCAACCCACCCTACGAACCCGTCAGTAGGGGAAGCCAATGCCGCGCATTCTCGTTCTCGGAGCCGGCTTTGCGGGCCTGTGGGCCGCGCTCGGCGCCGCGCGCAAGCGCGAGGAGATCGGCGCAAAGGCTGACGATACCGAGATCCTCGTGATCGATCGCAATCCCTATCACAACATCCGCGTGCGCAATTATGAGGTCGAGCTCGACGACGTTGCCATTCCGCTGGCGAAACTGCTCGATCCCGTCGGAGTGAAGCATCGCGTTGCGGACGTGGAGTCGATCGATGTCATCGGACAAGAAGTCACCATCGCCGCAGACGGCAACCGCGAGACGCTGAGCTACGACCGCCTGGTGCTGACGCTGGGCAGCGAGCTGGTGCGGCCGCCGATCCCGGGTCTCGCTGCGCACACTTTCGACGTCGACACCTATTCTGCGGCGTGCAAGCTCGACGCACATCTTGCCGCGCTCGGCAAGCGCGACGCATTGGAACCGCGCGCGACCGTGGTCGTGGTCGGCGCCGGCTTCACCGGCATCGAAGTCGCGGCCGAAATGCCGGCCAAACTCGCCAGGGCGGGCATCAGTGGCAAGCCGCGCATCGTCATTGTCGATCCCAATACGCCGCTCGGCGCTTCAATGGGCGTTCACGGCCAGCCGATCGTCGACGAGGCGCTGTCGGCGCTCGGCGTGGAGTTGCGGTGCGGCGTCAAGGTCGCCGCTGTCGATGCCGGCGGCATTACGCTGTCGTCGGGCGAGGTGATATCGGCGCAAACCGTGGTGTGGTGCGCGGGCATGCGCGCAAGCCCGCTGGCCTCGACGCTTTCGCCTGAGCGCGACCGGCATCGGCCGCCTGATGGTCGACGAATTCATGCGCGCGAAAGGCCTCGTCAACGTCTTTGCGGCCGGTGACGTCGCCACCGCTCAGTGCGACGGCGAGCATGCCACCGTGATGTCGTGCCAGTTCGCCCGGCCGATGGGCCGCCACGCCGGCCACAATGTGGTGGCCGATCTCTACGGCGCGCCGCTGTTGCCGCTTCACATCGACTGGTACGTCACCGTGCTCGATCTCGGCGGATGGGGCGCGCTCTACACGGTCGGCTGGGACCGCGTGGTGAAAACGACCGGTGCGGCGGCCAAGGTCACCAAGCAGACCATCAACCGGCAGCGCATCTATCCGCCGATGAACGGCAGCCGCGCCGATCTGCTTGCCGCCGCCGCGCCCTCGGTGCAGGCGCCGCCGATCACGCAAGTGAGGAGCGTTGGCTTCAGGCAGCAGCGGTGATCTCCTGTGGGAGAGGGTGGTCAGCGAGGAGACCGGAGGGGTTTCTCCGAAGAAGTGACCCCCCGGCTCGACTCGCTTGCTCATCGCACCCTTCACAGGGGAGAGGGTAAAACGAGTCATTGCGCGATCGACAATCGATTGAACGCGACAATCGATCGATTGTCATTTTCAATGGCGAGCCTATAAAATCGCAACCTGGAGGAGGCCGTCCGTGGCGACGGGCGGCCGAGACGATCATGTTCGAAGGACACGATCCCTGGCTCGTCGCGCTCTCGGTGGCGATCGCGATTCTGGGCGGCTATACCGGCTTCTCGCTGGCGGCGCGCGTGCGCGCTGCGCCCGGCGGCGGACGCCGCGTCTTGCTGGCGGGCGCGGCGGCGTTTCTCGCCGTCGGCATCTGGACCATGCATTTCGTCGGCGTGCTGGCGGCGCCGATCCCCGCTGACGCCGTCTATCTGGTGCTGCCCACCATCATCTCGTTCCTGATCTGCGCGCTGGTGGTCGGCGTGTCCCTGTTCTTCGTCAGCATCGGCGAGCCGACCTTGCCGCGCGTGGCATCCTCCGCCGTGCTGCTCGGGCTCGGCATCGTCAGCATGCATTATGCCGGCATTCATGGCCTCGCCGGGAACTTCACCATCGAACATGACTGGCCGATGGTGCTGCTCTCGGTCGTGGTGGCGATCGGCGCGGCCTATGGCGGCCTGCGCGCTTTCCTGGCGCGGCAGGACGGCATCCGGCTGATCGCAAGCTCGATCGCCTTCGGCATCGCCGTGTCGGGCATGCATTACACCGCGATGCACGGCATGCATTTTGTGCCGATGTCGGCTGCCGCGCATCATCATCTCGGCGGCGGACTCGCCGCCTCGCCGCAAATTCTGTCGATCGTCGTGGCGGTGTTGTGCTTCGTGATCGCCGCAGGGTTCCTGCTGTCGCTGGTGCCGGATCCGCGCCGGCAGGCGGCGGCCGCCCCCGAGCCTGTTGCCGAGGCGGCGACAGCCAGTGCCGCTCCGCTCACCATGATCTCGCCGCGGCTGATGTCGGCCCCGCTCGGCGGGCTCGGTCAGCCGCCGCGGCCGTCACCTGCGCCGCGGCTGCCGGTCGAGGGCGCCAACGGCACCCATTTCATCGATGCCGACCGAGGTGCGCAGCGTCCGCGCCGATGCGCATTACACCCGCGTCCATGACGGCACCCGCGAGCGGATGTGCCCGTGGTCGATCTCGGAGGCGGAGGCCCAGCTCGACCCCGGCCTGTTCGTCCGGGTCCACCGCAGCCACATCGTGGCGATTCCGCATGTGTCCTTCGTCCGCAAGGAGGGCGACGGCGCCGTGATCGAGCTCGATGGCCCGACGCCGCATCGGGTGCCCGTCAGCCGCGCCAAGATCGCCGAGGTGAAGGCGAGGTTGGGGTTGGCGCGGCGCAACCATCACGCTTAGGGCCATACGTAAACTCCTTTTACCCCCGACCATAGCAACTTGAACATTACGGAAACTGCCAAGATAGTATGAGGCGGACCTGCCCGGACTGCAGGCAAACGCTTTGGTTTCGTCAAGGTGGGGCGCTCACATGACGTATCACGCGCGATATCGGGCGGGCGAACACGTTGAAGTGTGGCACGAGTTGACGGCGCTCGGCGCTTCGGTCCGCGAGCCCATGCTCATCAATGATGTCCGGGCTGTCGCCGAGGAGACAATAACTCGGGTGGCCACGAACATCGACTGCATCATCGAAAGGCTGCTTAATCGTTCCTATCAGTTCGATGTCTATCCCGATGGCACGGCGCCTTCGGTAACTCTTCCGGTTCATCGTCGCCCTGATCCCGCGCTGCTGGCGGATGTCGTCGATCTGGAGCAAAGGGTAGGACCGATTCCCCTGTCCCTTCGTACGTTCTGGCAGGTCGTGGGCGCAGTCTCGCTGATCGGCCGCGCGCCAGAAGGATGGCCGGATTATAGCGATCCCCTGTTTGTCTCGCCGCCCGACTATGCGCTTTTTGAATTACGCGAGGGAGACCCGGACGAGAAAGGGGTCTTCATGTGTGGGCTTGCGCCTGATGTCCTGCACAAGGACAATGTGAGCGGCGGGCCGGAATACGCTATTGCCCTTCCGAACCCGAGTGCAGATGCAACTTTCGAGGAGGAGTGGCGACGTATCGGCTTTGTGCCATATCTGCGGGTGGCAATTCTGGAGTGGGGAGGGTTCCCGGGTCTTTCGCAGGACAACCCTCAAGACAAATGGCGCCGCAAATATCCATGCGCCCCGCGGCCGGCTTGGTTCGGCGAACTCACCAAGGACCTCTTACCCTTTTAGGAAATGAGGTCACTTGATGTGTTAGGTCGCTCTCCCTGACGCAATTCGTGCGCGCGAACCTGCAACTCGTGCGAATTTCGACTCTCCGTGAGCCGCCCAAGGGCGCTGCCTTGCGCGTGTGAAGGTCCGGGCAGAGCCTCCCTGCAACGTCCCGCGCCGTAAGCGCAAGAGGACGGATGGGAGGAGACGATGATTCCTGGCTCATTCAGCTACCATCGGCCCGCGACCGTGGCCGATGCGGTCAAACTGCTCGCCGATCTCGGCGACGACGCCCGCGCACTCGCCGGCGGCCACAGCCTGGTCCCGATGATGAAGCTGCGGCTGGCCACCCCCAGCCACCTGATCGACCTGCATGCGGTCGCAGGCCTGAAAGGCATCCGCCGTGACGGCAGCAAGATCGTGATCGGGGCGATGACCACCCAGCACGAGCTGCTGGCGTCGTCCGAGATCGGCACATCGCTGCCGATCCTGCATGAGACCGCGCTGTTGATCGCCGATCCCCAGGTGCGCTATCGCGGCACCATCGGCGGCAATGTCGCCAATGGCGATCCCGGCAACGACATGCCGGCGCTGATGATGACCTTGGGCGCGAGCTACCAGCTGCAGGGGCCGAACGGCGCGCGCGACGTGGTCGCAAGCGAGTTCTATCAGGGCGCCTATTTCACCGCGCTCGAGCCCGGCGAACTCCTGACCTCGGTCACGATTCCGGTGCCGGCGGCCGGTCACGGCTACGCCTATGAGAAGCTCAAGCGCAAGATCGGCGATTACGCCACCGCTGCGGCCGCGGTGGTGCTGACCATGTCCGGCGGCAAGGTCGCAAGCTGCGCCATCGGCCTCACCAACCTGCACGAGACGCCGTTGCTGGCCGGCGATGCGGCAAAGGCGGTGATCGGCACCAGCCTCGATGCGGCGTCGCTGAAGAAGGCCGCGGATGCGGCGGTGGCGATCATGTCGCCGGCCGCGGACGCGCGCGGGCCGGTCGAATACCGCAAACATGTCGGCGGCATCATGGTGACACGCGCGCTGCAGCGCGCCGCCAGCCGCGCCAAGTAACGGGAGGGGATAATGGCAAAAACGCATGTGACCATGAAGGTCAACGGCGCCGAGGTCGAGGGGCTGGTCGAGCCGAGGACACTGCTGGTGCATTTCATCCGCGAAAATCTCGCGCTGACGGGCACCCATATCGGCTGCGAGACCACCCATTGCGGCGCCTGCACCGTCGATATCGACGGCATGTCGGTGAAATCCTGCACCATGTTCGCGGTGCAGGCCCAGGGAAGCGACATCATGACCATCGAGGGCGTCGCCAATGCCGACGGCTCGCTGTCGGCGCTGCAGGAGGGCTTCCGGATGATGCACGGCCTGCAATGCGGCTTCTGCACGCCCGGCATGATCCTGCGCGCGCAACGGCTGCTGCAGGAAAATCCCTCGCCGAGCGAGCAGGAAATCCGGATGGGCATCTCCGGCAATATCTGCCGCTGCACCGGCTACCAGAACATCGTCAAAGCAATCCAGTACGCCGCCGCCAAGATCAACGGCGTTGAATTCAAGGAGGCCGCGGAATGAACGATCTCACTCCCACGCGGGAACAACGCACCGCCGCCCTCGAAGGCATGGGCTGCAAGCGCAAGCGCGTCGAAGACGTCCGCTTCACGCAAGGCAAGGGCAATTACGTCGACGACCTGAAGCTGCCGGGCATGCTGCATGGCGACTTCGTGCGCTCGCCGCATGCCCATGCGCGGGTCAAATCGATCAACAGCGAGGAAGCGCTGAAGGTGCCGGGCGTGCTCGCGGTCATCACCGCCGAGACGCTGAAGACCGTCAACCTCGCCTGGATGCCCACGCTCGCGGGCGACGTGCAGATGGTGCTTGCCGACGGCAAGGTGCTGTTCCAGAATCAGGAAGTGGCTTTCGTGGTCGCGACCGACCGCTATGCGGCCGACGACGGCGTCAACAAGGTCGTGGTCGAATACGAGGCGCTGCCGGTGGTCATCGATCCCTTCAAGGCGATGGACAAGGACGCGCCTGTGCTGCGCGAAGACCTCGCCGGCAAGACCACGGGCGCGCACGGGCCGCGCAAGCACCACAACCACGTCTTCGAATGGGGCGTCGGCGACAAGGAGCTGACCGACGCCGCCTTCAACAAGGCTGACGTGACGATCAAGGAGATGATCAGCTATCACCGCGTCCATCCGTCGCCGCTGGAGACCTGCCAGTGCGTCTGCTCGTTTGACAAGATCAGGGGCGAGCTGACGATCTGGGGCACCTTCCAGGCCCCGCATGTGATCCGCACCGTGGTGTCGCTGATCGCGAAATTGCCGGAGCATAAGATCCACGTGATTTCGCCCGACATCGGCGGCGGCTTCGGCAACAAGGTCGGCGCCTATCCCGGCTACATTTGCGCCGCGGTCGCCTCCATCGTCACCGGCAAGCCGGTGAAATGGGTCGAGGACCGCATCGAGAATCTGACCGCGACCTCGTTCGCGCGCGACTACCACATGACGACCGAGATCGCCGCGACCAAGGACGGCAAGGTCACCGGCCTGCGCGTGCATGTGCTCGCCGACCACGGCGCGTTCGACGCCTGCGCCGACCCGTCGAAATGGCCGGCCGGCTTCTTCAACATCGTCACCGGTTCCTACGACTTCCCGGTGGCGCATCTCGTCGTCGACGGCATCTACACCAACAAGGCGCCCGGCGGCGTCGCCTACCGTTGCTCGTTCCGCGTCACGGAGGCGGCCTATTGCATCGAGCGCGGGATGGACATCCTCGCGCAGAAGCTCGGCATGGATCCGGCCGAGTTGCGGCTGAAGAACTTCATCAAGCGCGAGCAGTTCCCGTATCACTCGGCGCTCGGCTGGGAATACGATTCCGGCGACTACCACACCGCCATGAAGAAGATGATGGAGACGACGGACTACGCCGCGCTGCGCAAGGAGCAGGCGGAGAAACGCGCGGCGTTCAAGCGCGGCGAGACCCGCGAGATCATGGGCCTCGGCGTCTCCTTCTTCACCGAGATCGTCGGCGCCGGTCCATCGAAGAACTGCGACATCCTTGGGATCGCGATGTTCAACTCCTGCGAGATCCGCATGCACCCGACCGGTGCGGGCATCGCGCGCGTCGGCTCCAAGAGCCAGGGCCAGGGCCACGAGACCACCTGGGCGCAGATCATCGCCACCGAGATCGGCATTCCCGCCGACAACATCATGGTGGAAGAGGGCAACACCGACACCGCGCCTTACGGGCTCGGCACCTACGGCTCGCGCTCGACGCCGGTTGCGGGCGCCGCGATCGCGATGGCGGCGCGCAAGATCAAGGCCAAGGCGCAGATGATCGCGGCCTACAAGCTCGAGGTCCACGAGGACGATCTCGAATGGGACATCGACGGCTTCCGCGTCAAGGGCCTGCCGGAGAAGTCGATCACGATGAAGGATCTGTGCTGGGCGGCCTATAATTCCGTGCCGCCGGGCATGGAGCCGGGACTGGAGGCGGTGAGCTATTACGATCCGCCCAACATGACCTATCCGTTCGGCGCCTATCTCTGCGTGATGGACATCGATGTCGATACCGGCGTGTACAAGGTCCGGCGTTTCTACGCGCTGGACGATTGCGGCACCCGCATCAACCCGATGATCATCGAGGGCCAGGTGCATGGCGGGCTGACCGAAGCCTTCGCCATCGCGATGGGCCAGGAAATCCGCTATGACGAGGCCGGCAATGTCGTGACCGGATCGTTCATGGATTTCTTCATGCCGACCGCGGTGGAGACGCCGCATTGGGAAACCGACTTCACCGTCACCCCGTCGCCGCATCATCCGATCGGCGCCAAGGGCGTCGGCGAAAGCCCGAATGTCGGCGGCGTGCCGGCGTTCTCCAATGCCGTCAACGACGCGTTCTCGTTCCTCGGTTCCACGCATATCCAGATGCCGCACGACTACTGGCGCAACTGGAAGGCGGCGAAGGAACTGGGCGCGGTGGCATAAGCGTGTCGGGCGCGAACTCTCGCCGCATCGAAGCGAAGCTCCCCTCCCCCTTGCGGGGAGGGGTCGGGGGTGGGGGTCCACAAGCACCCTGCCTGCGGCCTACCCCCCACCCCAACCCTCCCCCGCAAGGGGGGAGGGGTATACCTCCGTCGTGGCCGCAGCCTGCCTCGTCGCATCGCGTATTGAAAATGAAAGACCGTAACGAAATCGCAGAAGCACTCGCCGCAGCCGGCTACATCGCCGACGGCGAGCTTGCGACCGCGATCGCGCTGATGCAGCGGCTGCGGCGTCCGCTGCTGCTGGAAGGCGAAGCCGGCGTCGGCAAGACCGAGGTCGCGAAGGCGCTCGCCTCGGTGCACGCGACCGAGCTGATCCGCCTGCAATGCTATGAGGGGCTGGATCAGTCCTCATCGCTCTACGAATGGAACTACCAGCGGCAATTGCTGGCGATCCAGGCGCATCGCGGCGACGCTGGATCGATCGAGGACCAGATTTTCTCCGAGAAATATCTGCTCGAACGCCCGCTGCTATCAGCCATCCGGCGCGCGAAGCCGCCGGTGCTCCTGATCGACGAAATCGACCGCGCCGACGACGAGTTCGAGGCGTTCCTGCTCGAGCTGTTGTCCGACTTCCAGATTTCGATCCCCGAGCTCGGCACCGTCAAGGCGACGAGCATCCCGCATGTGGTGCTGACCTCGAACGGGACCCGCGAGCTCTCGGACGCGCTGCGCCGGCGCTGCCTCTATCACTATGTCGATTATCCCGACGTCGAGCGGGAGGCGCGTATCATCGTGGCGCGCATCGACGGCGCGAGCGCCTCGCTGTCGCTGCAGATCGCGCGCATGGTGGAAGGCATAAGGAAAGAAGAGCTGCGCAAGGTGCCCGGCGTCGCCGAGACGCTGGACTGGGCCGCCGCCTTGGTCGGGCTCGAGGTGCGCGATCTGCATGACGATCCCGAGACCGTGCACGACACCATGATGTGCCTGGTCAAGACGCAGGAGGACAAATCCCGCGTCACCCGCGAAGTGTCGATGCGTATCCTGGGGAAAGTGGCATGAGCTGCTGCGGACCCGCGCCGTCATTGGAGGAGATGAACGAGGTCTCGCGCCTGGTTTCGTCAAAGCTCGCTTCGTTCCTGCGCACCTTGCGCGACAACGGTTTTGCGGTCGGGCTCGCGGAGGGGCGCGATGCGGCCGAGCTGATGGCCGGCGGCTATGCGGCGAAGCCGGGACTGTTACGCTCGGCGTTGAAACATCTGTTCTCGGCGCGCAAGTCCGACTGGGACAAGTTTGATGGCATCTTCGACGCGTTCTGGCTCGGGCGGCGCGTGCGCTCGCGCTCGACGGCGATGGGCTCGTCGAAAGCCGCCAATAACCCATCGTTGAAGAGCTTGCAGGATGCCGGCGCGAAAGGCGACGGCAACCAATCTGCGACCGATCAAATCCCTTCATCCGACGACGCGCCGCAAGGGCGCGGGGAAGGGCGGATGGAAGGTGCCTCGCGCGCGGAAAACCTCGCCGAGGTCGATTTCCGCAAGCTTGCCGACCCGGAGCAGGTGGCGCAGGCGCATGACGCCGCGGCGCGGCTGGCGCGGATGATGCGAACGCGGCTGACCCGGCGCGACCTGGCGCGCCGCCGCGGCTATCGACTCGACCTGCGAAGGACGATCCATCGCAACATCAGCCATGGCGGCGTGCCGATTGCGCTGGTCAAGCGCCAACGCAAGGACAAGCCGCTGCGGCTCGTCGTGCTGCTCGACGCTTCCGGCTCGATGAGCATGTACACGTCGGTGTTCCTGCGCTTCATCCACGGCGTGCTCGACGAATTCCGCGAGGCCGAGGCGTTCCTGTTCCATACAAGGCTGGCGCATGTCTCCGGCGCCATGAAGGAGAAGGATGCCGCGCGCGCGCTCGATCGGCTTTCGCTGCTGGCGCAGGGCGCGGGCGGCGGCACGCGGATCGGCGAAAGCCTGCAGACCTTCAACCGCTGGCATGCCGCGCGCGTGATCCATTCACGCACCGTGGTGATGATCGTTTCCGACGGATACGAGACCGGCGACGCCGCGCTGCTCGGCCGCGAGATGGCGGCGCTCGCCAAACGCTGTCGCCGCATCGTCTGGCTCAACCCGATGATGGCGTGGGAAGGCTACTCACCTGAGGCGAAAGGCATCAAGGCCGCGCTGCCGTTCGTCGATCTCTATGCGCCCGCGAATACGCTGGCGAGCCTCACCGCGCTCGAACCTTATCTGGCGAGGCTGTGAGATGAGCACTACCGCTCGCCTAAACGGAAGTGCGCTCCCCTCCCCCTTGCGGGGAGGGGTTGGGGGTGGGGGTCCACGCGCACCGCGCTTGCTGTTTACCCCCCTCCGCTAACCCTCCCCCGCAAGGGGGGAGGGAACAGACCGTCAATGCCGCGCCTGCTCCATCTCTTGCGAGGCTGCGCCCATGACCGCCCATGCCGAAGTCATGGATCTGGTCGCGCAGATGAAGGCCGCGGAAGAGGCCTTCGTGCTCGCCACCGTGGTGCGCACGGTGTCGGTGACCGCGGCGAAAGCCGGCGCCAAGGCGATCATCCGCCCCGACGGCAGCATCGTCGCGGGCTGGATCGGCGGCGGCTGCGCCAAGGGCGCGGTGCTGAAGGCCGCGCGCGACGCGCTCGCCGACGGCGAGCCCCGCATGGTCTCGGTGCAGCCGGAGAATTTGCTGGCCGAGCTCGGCGTCAAGCCGGGCGAGACTCGCGAGGGCGTGCGCTTTGCCTCCAACATGTGCCCAAGCAAGGGCACCATGGACATCTTCGTCGAGCCGGTGCTGCCGCATCCTTCACTGGTGATCCTCGGCGCAAGCCCGGTGGCGCTGTCGCTCGCTGCGCAAGCGCGCACGCTCGGCTATCATGTGACGCTGGCGGCGCCTGCGTCCGATCTGCTGTCGCCGCCGGAGGCCGACATGCTGATCGACGGCTTTGCGCTGGGCGAGTTGCACCAGGCCAAACGCTTTGTCGTGATCTCGACCCAGGGCAAGGGCGATGAAGCAGCGCTGCGCACCGCGATCGCGACCGAGGCTCGACTATCACGCCTTCGTCGGCAGCCGCCGCAAGATGGCGGCGCTGCGCGTCAAGCTGATCGCGGAGGGCGCGGATGCGGATGCAATCGACCGCGTCAAGGCGCCGGCCGGCCTCGATCTCGGCGCCATCACGCCGGAGGAGATCGCGATGTCGATCCTCGCCGAGATCACCGTGGAGCGGCGGCGCGGGCAGCGTGTGGCCAAGCCGGCCTGAATCGCGTCACGCGCCGGACAACATGCTTCAGTGCAGAATGATGTCAGCCCGATACGGGAGGGCGGGACGTCCCGAACAGATATTGTCGCGCGCCTTCACCGTCTCACGGTGAGCCTTCTCGATCGCGTCGAGCATCGGAGACGAAACATCGCAGGCCTCACGATGGTCGTTGGCGTATTTGGCGACGTCGTTCCATGCGATGGAAATCCGGATGTAGGTCTCGCAGCGGCCAAGTGCCGGAGCACCGCGCGTTCGTGCCGATGTCTGCGCAGCCTCGCTGCGCAGCCGGGTCAATTCCGGGCATTGCGTTTGCGCAATTGCCGGCGATGCGGCGAGAATCAACAGTACGAGTGACGTCCCATGCTTCCACATCGAAGTGCTCCTCCGCATGCGATCATGGCGCATGCTGACGGCGGAACGCGGCAAATTCGCGGCGCTGCTGCCGTTAGCACCACATCCAGGTGCAGCCGATGAAACGATAGCGGCGGATGATAATGGTGTGCGGCCGGCCGGAGGCGGTGTGGCGCACCGGTGTTGCGACCGCCGCCGGCACGTCGGGGTTCTGGCTGTCGGGATCGACCATCTGCGCGCGGGCGCGCAACGCGCCGGCCTTTTCCAGGTCCTTCGGGCCGAGCAGGCCGCGTTCTTGCATGATGGCGAGGAACTTCAGCGCGTAGCCGTCGTCGAGATCGGCCGCCTGCTGGAAATATTCGGCGGCCGCATGGTAGTCGCGCTCGACGCCCTTGCCGCCGAAATACATCACGCCGATCTGGTTGAGCGAAAAGGAATTGCCGGCCTCGACTGCCTTCTCGTAATAGCCGAGCGCCTTGGGAAAATCCTGCTTCACGAACAGGCCGTTGCTGTACATCGAGCCGAGATTGGAAGTCCCGCTGGCGTTGCCGAGCGCCGCCGCCTTGCTGAACAGCTCGAAAGCGCGCTCGGGGCTTTTCAGCACGCCGCGGCCGGTCGCGAAGAAAAAGCCGAGCGAATCCATCGCGTCCGCGTCACCGGCGTCGGCCGCCATCTTGACGCGGCGCACGGCCTCCACGGTGTTGTTGGTCTTGTCGAGCGCGAGGCCGTAATAATACTGCATGCGCATATTGCCGGGCTGCTCGGCGACAACAGCCGCGCAGGCGGCCGTGGCAGCCGGCCAGTTGACATGCTTCGCGCGCTTGAGCTGCTCGGGTGCCGAAAACGGTGGAGCGAAGGCGACCAGGCGATCGCATTCGTTCTGAGGCGGCGGCGCCGGCTTTGGCACTGCCGGTAGCGCCGGCGGCGGCGCAGCCGGCATCGCGGCGACCTGCTCGTTGGCGCGGGACGCGTCGGGCGCATCGCTCGTGTTCGCGGCCGGGGCGGACGGCGGGATCGGAACAGCGGCGGCGATGGCGGGTGGCGATGTTGGCGCGCCGGCGAGATAGACATCGCCCGTGAGCGAGGAGCTGTCCCACGGCGTCTGCCGCCGCTCCGTTGCCGAGAGCACGTCGCCGCGCACGCGCGACAGCATCTGGCGCACTTCGATCCCGGGCGTGACGACGTGCTTCAACAGTGCGGCCGTGAACGGTGAGTTGCGGCCGGCGCCGTCGAGCGCGACGTTGTTGGGCTGGGTCGAATAGACGATCAGCGAGCCTTCGCCCGCGGCGTCGATCCGCCCCAAGCCGCGCGAGGGCGCCGCCCGGCCGCTCTGGGCGAGCTTGTCGGCGAACGGATTGTTGCGGCAGGCATCGAGGATGATGATGTTGGCGCGCCCGTTTCCTTCCATCTCCTGCTGGATGTCGGTGAGGTTGACGGTGTTGAAGCGCACGTCCGCCGGCGTCTGGATGTCGGCGTCGACGGGCAACAGGTAATTCTCGCCGCTCATCTGCATGCCGTGGCCGGCATAGAAGAACAGCGCCACCTCGGTGCCGCGAAGCCGGCTCGAAAACTCGCGCACCGCCTTGGTCATGGATTCGCGCGAGGCGTCCTGCTGCTCGATGACTTCGAAGCCGACGTTGCGCAATGCCGCGGCGATATCGGCCGAGTCGTTGGCGGGGTTCTCGAGCTTCGGTGCGTTGGCGTATTTGCCGTTGCCGATGACGAGCGCGAGCCGGGTGCCGGCGCCGGCCGGGGCCGCCGCGAAGGCCATCAAGACGAACGTCAGGAAGATGACGAGCCAGCCGCGGCGCATGCGCGAACTCCCTTGAAGGCGGACGACGCCGTCCGATCCGCCGCGGCAGCTTTTGATGAAACGCCGGGGAAAGCAATCGGCGGCGTCACACCATGGCTACCTGGACGATCAATATTTCGCTAGTCCTCAGCGTTGAATGCCAGTCGCTCCGTCGGGAACATCATAGAAAGCCAGGGTCATCGCGACGCTCGAGTAGTGCCCCATCAGTGTGATCACGTCGGTAATTCCGACGTGGCCGAGGGCCTCGACCGCACGCTGGGTTAGCCCGCGCGGCACCCATCGCGCGCCGGCCAGTACTGTCGCCATCTCGTAGACGATCTGTTCGCGCGCGTCGTCGAACGCGGTCGGCATTCCACCGATCATCGCCTCGACTGCGGCGGCCGGTAGTCCGACTTCCTTTGCCCGGCGCTCGTGCGCGGCGGTCGGGTAAGCCGAATGCCAGTGGCTTGTGATGATACAGACCGCGATCTCCCGCTCGCGCTCGGTCAGCGAGTAGCCACCGGGTTGAAAATGAACGCCGAAAGCGCTGACGACCTTTGCGAGCTTTGGATTATGGATCCAGATCTTGACTGGGCCCGGCAAGCGCCCGCGCGCCTTAATGATGGTGTCATAGGCATCCTTCTGTTCAGGGGTCATCTGGTCGTAGGGGATCTCGGCGTAGCGTCCGAAGGTCGGGGTTTCCGATGTCACTGTTTGCTCCCGTTTTTTCGTTGTTTGCGCTGATCGCACATTTCATCACCGTGTGCGCCGACAAAGCTACTGCGGCCCTTGCGAGTGGTCCTGACGTTGCATCTGCGAAAGACCCGCGCATTCGGTCGAGAGCCATTACGGACCGTCATGGCGCTCCTGATGGATTTTGCTACCCCAATCCGCCCCGACCGCTCATACTAGTGCCGCCGATCTGAAGTCCCTGACTCACTTGCGGCAAGATCGGGTTCAGGGACTTCAGATCGAAAGCGGCACTAGAATCATAGGTTTGCTAGTGCCCATGACTTTCCGAAGTTCGTGAACGGTAGTGCGGCAATGGAGCACGAACTTCGGAAAGTGGGCACTAGATCATCCCATTCCGCCCATCCGGAGCGCGACCATGGACAAGGCCCTCGCAGGCATCCGCATCATCGACATGACGCACAACCAGGCGGGGCCGGCCTGCACGCAGATTCTCGGCTTCCTCGGTGCCGACGTGATCAAGCTCGAGGAGCCCACCGGCGGCGACATCGCGCGGGTGAACATGCGCGACCACAAGAACAGTGACAGCCTGTTCTTCCTGATCCTCAATGCCAACAAGCGCAGCCTGACGCTGAATCTCAAGACCGACGCCGGCAAGGATCTGTTCCGGAAGGTCATCGCCGAGTCGGACGTGCTGGTGGAGAATTTCGGGCCGGGCGCGCTCGATCGCCTCGGGTTCGGCTACGCAGCGCTGGCCAAGATCAACCCGCGACTCATTTACGCCACCATCAAGGGCTTCGGCACCTACGGGCCCTACAGCGGATTCAAGAGCTTCGAGCCGGTCGCACAGGCCATGGGCGGGGCGATGAGCGTCACCGGATTCCCCGAAAATCCGCCGACCTACATCTATCCGGCGATCGGGGATTCCGGCACTGGCATGCACATGGCGATCGGCATTTTGGCCGCGCTGCAGCAGCGCCATGCCACCGGCCGCGGCCAGCAGGTCGAGGTGTCCATGCAGGACGCGGTCGTCAACCTGGTGCGGGTGAGCCTGCGCGACCACCAGCGCTTCGGCCATGCAATGCCGCGCAACGGCAATCAGCTCGGGCGCAACGTGCCTGGCACGACCTACCCCTGCGCGCCGGGCGGCCCGAATGACTACGTCTTCCTCTACGCGCAGCAGCAGATGTGGCCGGCGGTGGCGAAGGTGCTGGGGCAGCCGGAATTGACCGAGGACGCGCGCTTCAAAACCGTGGAAGCGCGCTGGGATAACCGGGCAGAGCTCAATGCCATCATCGAGGCGTGGACGCGCCAGCGCAGCAAGCACGAAGTCATGCGCCTGATGGGGGATGCGGGCGTTCCCTGCGGCGCCTGCCAGGACACCGGCGAGGTGCTGGCCGATCCGCATCTCAAGGCGCGCGAGATGATCGTCGACGTGGACTACCCGACCCGCGGCACCTATCAGACGGTCGGCTGCCCGATCAAATTGTCGGATTCACCCGTCGCGGTCAGTCGTCCGCCCCTGCTGGGCGAGCACACCGACGTGCTGCTTGAATCCCTGTGCGGGGTCGAGCCTGACGAAGCGAAACGCCTGCGCCAGGAGGGGGTCGTCTAGCGCGGCGCCTCACTCCGCCGCTGAAGCGATCTTGGCCGGGCGGAAGGCGGGCATGACCTCCTTCGCGAATCGATCCAGGTCTTCCAGCTGGACCTCGAGGGGGGTCCCCAGCGGCGTGGCGCACACCACCCGGTCGACGCCCGGATAGCGCTTTTCGACGGCCTTCAATTGCTCGATGATGTCGGCGGGCGTACCGGTCAGGAAGCCGCCGGCCTTCACTGCGTCCTCGATATCAGGCAATTTCGTCGTGGCGGCGAGCCGCGGATCGCGCATCGCGGCGATCTGCTCGTCGGTTAGCGCCCGCACGAGGCGCAACTCGCCAAACATCTTCATGTTCTCCTCGTAGTGTTTGGCCGCCTCGCGCATGCCGTCTTCGCGGCTCTTTGCGATGTGAAACTGGAAGCCCAGCGCAAGCCGCTCGCCTAATCCGAGTTCGATACCGCGGCGCGCATAGGCGGCCTGGAAGCCGATCATGTGCCGCTCGACGGCGCCGCCCTCGGCAGAGCCGCCGCCGATGATGCCAGAGATGCCGTGCTTGGCCATGAAGTCGAAAGCCTGCTCCGAGCCGCTCTGGATCGGCTGCCAGCATTCGACCGGCAGCCGTTCCGGCGCCGGCACCAGCGTGATCTCCTTGAGCGTATAGCCGCGATACGGCACCTCCGGCGGGATCGTATAGTACGTGCCCTTGTGCGAGAACGGCTTGCCCTCGAACGCCTTGAACAGGATATCGACGCCTTCCTCGAACAATTCGCGGTTGGCCTTCTGGTCGAGCAGCGGCGCACCGAACGTCTCGACCTCGCGGGTGTGATAGCCGCGCGCCACGCCGAAGATCACCCGCCCACCGGTCAGGATGTCGGCCATCGCGTAGTCTTCCGCGAGGCGCAGCGGGTGCCACATCGGCACGACGTTGAAACCGCAGCCGATGCGCAGGTTCTTCGTCACCCCGCACAGGTGTATCGCCATCATCAGCAGATTCGGGATCAGCTCCGTGCCTTCCGGCTGGAAATGGTGCTCGGCCATCCAGAACGTGTCGTAGCCGCGCTCATCCATCCACTTGGCGTATTCGACGACCTTGTGCAGCGCGCCGCCCAACTCCGCTTGCGAATAGCGGCGCTCGTTGATCGGGGTGCCGGCGTACCCCAGATTCTCCATCTCGACTGTGCCGTAATAGGAGCTATCGAATTTCGTGATCATCGTGTTGCCCTCGGCAGATGCCGGCGTCGACTGTCACCTGCGTCCGCGGTTTCGTCTAGCGGAAATCTCGCGTACCCGCCCTGGCGGGACCTATTCACCGCCGAAGTAAAGCTTGCGCGCCGTCTCGCCGAAAATTTTCGCACGTGCAGCAGTGTCGGGTACGGCGTCGATCAGCCAGTCGATCGTCGAAGAATAGGCAAACTCGCCCTCGCGGCCGACGAACGGGCAGTCGCTCGCCCATACCAGGCGATCGGGACCGGCAACGCGCACCAGCTCGCGGGCATAATCTGTCGCCTGCGGCCCGAGCCGATAACCGCCCGATATCTTCACCCAGGTGCGGCCCTTGTCGATGGATTGGGCAGCCGCCTGAAGCCCTCGCTGTTGATGCCGGTCTTCGGGTCGGGCCGGCCGAGATGGTCGACCACGATCTTGACGCCGGAGGCCTCCAGCGTGGGGAGGATTTTCGGCAAGTCCTCGCCGTCGACATGGGGATGCACATGCCAGTCGAGATCGGCGAGGCGGCGGAACAACGCGCGATGCTCGAAGCCGGTGATGTCGGGCACATCAGGCAGACCGATGAAGGGCAAACGAATGCCGACGAAGCCGTCGCGGCTCATCGCCTCCAGCGCCGAGCGCTCCATCGGATGCTTGAAGATCGCTGTCCCCCGCAGGCGCTTCTTGTGCGCGCGCAACGCCGTCCAGGTGTAGTCGTTGTAGTCGCCCCACGGACTTGCCGCGGCAATCACCGCGCGCTCGACGCCGTTGGCGTCCAGCGTCGCGATCAATTCCTCATGGGTGAAGCTGTATTTCGGCGCATGGCGCGGATTGTCGATCAGCGGCATGTCCGTGGTGAAGACATGGACATGGGCGTCGATTTTGAAGTGTCGGCAGGAGGATTTGACATTCGCCTCTCTTGCTTTGCCGAGTTGATTTCCACTCAAACCGAACCACGCGCGAAAAGAACGACCGCGATCGCCGCGGCGAGGCCGAACAGGCCGTAGGCGATCTGGCGCGAGCGCGGGCTGTCGCTCGCGTACCATTGCGCGACCGCCAGCATCAAAATTCCGAGGATGGTGAGTTCGCCCTTCATCCGAATTGATCAGGCCGCGCTCAGGCGCGGCACCAGCCGCAACGCGTTGTCGCGATCGATCGCCTTCAAATCCTCGGCCTTGAAGAAGTCGGCGAGCGGCTTGGTGTATTCCGCCGCGCGGCGATAGGGGAAGTCGGTGCCATAGAGGATTTGCGATGATGGCACCATCTTGGCGAGCGCCGACAGCGTGACGTCGTTCGGAATCGCGGCCGTGTCGTAATAGAACCGCCGAATCTGGTTTTCGACCCGGTCGCGCGTGAACGTCTCCTTGTAGGGCGGCCGCATCAGCGCCTGCACGGTGAACCGCTCGTAGAACGCCGTGATCGAACCCCCGCCGTGCGACCAGATCCAGTTGATGTCCGGAAACTTTTCGGCGAAGCCCGAGAAGATCATCGAGAAGATCGATCGCGTCGTGTCGGTGCCGAATTCGATATAGGCTTCGTCGACGCCGCGGACCAGGTTGACGCAGCAATTGGCGCCGGTCGGATGGGTGTAGACGACGGCCTTGCGCCGGTTCAGCTCCTGCCAGACCGGCTCGAATTCCTGGTAGCCGAGCCATTTGTCGCCATAGCTCGTCATGATGCCGACGCCGTCAACCTTGAGCGTGTCGAAGGCGTATTCGATCGCCTTGAGGCTCTCGTCGATGTGCGGCAGCGGCAGCATCGCCCAGGTGCCGAAGCGGCCGGGATGATCGGCCTCCAGCTTCTTGGCGTATTCGTTGGAGTCTCGCGCGATGCGGGCCGCGGTCGGCGCATCGAGGCCCTGGAGCTGCGGTGTCGTCGGCGACGTCATCGCAATGGCCACGCCGCCGGCGTCCATGTCCTCGATGGTTTTCTGCACCGACCAGTTCGTGATCGGCGGGCTGTCTTTCTTCATGCTCTTGAGCGCATCGACCCAGCTCGGCGGTGAGATGTGATGATGCACGTCGATGCGATGCGGCTTGGCCTGCGCTGCCGCTTTCGGGAGGAGATCCGGGATCGCCGCCGCACTGAGCGCCAGCGCTCCGCCGATCAGAAGCTCGCGGCGATTGAAGCGCGGCTCGTGCGAGAGGCCGCAATTGCAGAGCGAAAATCGCTGACGTGATGGCGTGGCGGTCATGAGTTTCCTCCGTTCTCAGTTCGGTTCGAGGCCGGCTTTCTTGACAACGCCGGCCCACATCGCGACGTCGGATTTCAGCCGCGCGTCGAGTTCTTCCGGCGAGCAGGTCGCGGGCTCGCCGCCGAGCTCGATCATGCGTGTCCTGAAATCGCTGTCGTTGATGATGGCGCGCAGCTCGTTGTTGAGGAAGGCGATGATCTCCTTCGGCGTGCCGGATGGAGCGACCAGCGAATTCCAGCCGTCGACCGTGGCATCCAGCCCCAGCTCGCGCATGGTCGGCACATCCGGCTGCAAGGCTGAGCGTTTGCTGCCGGAGGAGGCGATGGCGCGGATGGTTTTGGCGTCGATCGCCGACTTCAGCGCCGCATAGGAATCAATGCCGATCTGGACGTCGCCCCGCAACAGCGCCGTCAGAACATCGGCCGAAGTCCGATGCGGCACGATCGTCATGGCAACGCCGGTCGCCGAACGCAGGAGTTCGGCGGTGACGTTCTGGGTGCTGCCGGGACTGATGGTGCCGACGTTGAACTTCCCGGGATCGCGGCGCGCCGCCTCCAGCGCATCCTTCAGCGTGTGGATCGGCGAGTCGTCTTTGACCAGCAGCAGCAGGTCGAACAGCGCCATGGTCGAAATCGGCGCGAACGCCGTCACCGGGTCGAACGGCATCGATTTCAGCAGCGACTTCGACAGCGCAATGCCGCTGGAGAACACGAACAGCGTGTAACCATCGGGTGGCGAGGCAATCACCGAGTTCGCGGCGACGATGCCGCCGGCGCCCGGCCGGTTCTCGATCACCACCTGCGCAGCCGTCCGTTCGGTCAGCTTCTGCCCGAGCAGACGCACCGTGATGTCGGCGAAGCCGCCGGGGCCGAACGGCACCACGATGCGAATGGGACGATTGGGATAGGGCGTCTGGGCGCGAGCCGGGAGGATCGATGCAAGGATGATCGCGAGTGCGATCACCGGGCTTGCCAGTCTATGCAGCAATGGGTTCTCCAGCGTTTGTTCTGCGCTTTTTCGCCGTCGATTGACCGATTATCCGACATATCGGAGCGCGAGGCGACTGCTATGTGACGTCATTGCGACGAAAGGTGAGCGCCGGTTCAACATTTCATACTGCAATGCCGCAAGCGGCTGCGCGTCCCGCGCGCCGCGTTGCGGACCGATGGAAAAGCATGTAGTCTTGTCTCGTCCGGTTGGGGCGCCGGGCGAGGATCGCAAAGCAAGGAGAACCACCATGGCGCTTCTGACATTGAAAGTGATGGCGGGCCTGCTCCAGCTGCAAGGGACCGGAGCGCAGATCCAGAGCGATCACCAGGGCCTCAACGCACTGCTCGACGACATGCAGACGCCGCCGAACAAGCAGGCGCAAGCCGCGCCGGCCGAGGAGGACAGCGTCCTTGCCGACAAGCCGGCCGTGGAGCAGGTGTATTTCCGCCGCGGCTTCGTCCGCGCGCCCTATGCGGGCGGCTTCCGCAGGGGATATGTCGGGCCGGGCGGCGGTTTCCGCAGGGCTTTCGGTCGCGGCTACTAGAGTCCGTACACCTCCTTCAGCCTGTTGCGGTGGTGGCATGTCGGCTGACGACCAGGAGCGCGTCGATTTCCGGCATCAGCCGATCTCGCAGCTATTGGTCAAGGTCGCGACCCGCTGCAATATCGACTGCTCCTATTGCTACTGGTTTCGCGACGCATCGGTCTATGACAAGCCGAAGCTGATGAACGCGCGCGTGACGCAACAACTGCTGCGGCGTATCGAAGAGCACATCGTCACTCACGGCCTCTCCGATCTTCCGATCGTGCTGCATGGCGGTGAGCCGCTGCTCTGGGGCGTCGAGAATTTCCATCGCTTTGCCGAGGACTGCGAAGCGATCACCGGGCGCACCGGCGCTGCCATCCCGATCGCGATCACCACCAACGGCGTGCTGGTCGACGAGGCCTGGATGGATTGCTTCGAGGCGCACGACATGTCGGTCGCGATCAGCCTCGACGGGCCCGAGCACATCCACGACATTCATCGCCGCACCTTCCAGGGCACCGGCACCCATGCCGCGGTCGAGCGCGCCGCGCGCATGCTGGTCGACCGCAACATCCGCGTCAGCGCGCTGTCGGTCTGCAATCCCGCTTTTCCGCCGCGGCAATATGTCGACTTCTTCGCTTCCTGCGGCGTCACCCATTACGACATCATGATCCCCGACGCCACGGTCGACGAGACACCGGCGCCGATCGCCGCCTTCTACAACGGCCTGTTCGATACGTGGCTGGAGATCAACCGCGCCACGCCGAGCGTCGAGATTCGCATCGTCAGTGACATGATCACGGCGCTGCTCGCCAACAGCGCGCCGACCGAAGGCGTCGGCTATCAGGCGGTCGAACTCTGCACCGTCATGACCGACGGCACGGTCGAACCGCACGACGTGCTGCGCATCGCCGGCAACGGCGTGACGCAGACGAAGTTCAATTTGTTCGACCATGCGCTCGACGATGTCAGGCAGGAGCCGCGCTGGATCGCCGCGCGCGACGCCTCGATCAATCTCTCGGCCAAGTGCAAGGCATGCAAATTCATGAACGCCTGCGGCGGCGGCTACCTGCCGCATCGCTTCTCGAAGCATAACGGCTACGACAATCCGTCGGTCTATTGCGACGACCTCTATGCCATGTTCGAGAACATGCAATCGGTGCTGGAGAGCCATCTCTACGTGCAAAAACCCGGCGGCGAGCGGGTCGCCTTGAGGGATGCGTTGCCGGGTGTGTAACTTGTCGCCATCGTGAGTTTGTAGGGTGGGCAAAGGCGCGCTTGCGCCGTGCCCACCTTCAAGCGCCGTGCTCGCGAGGGTGGGCACGCTGCGCTTTGCCCACCCTACGGCGCTCGTGCGTCTTGCGTTATTCCGATTTCTCGCCCACGAACCGCCCGCCGCCGAGATTGGCCGCGTTCACCAGATCGACGAAGCGGACATAGCTTTCATAGAAGGCGTCATGGCCGGCGGGCGTGCCCGCGGCCAGCGTCTCCTCGCGGAGCCTGCGATACATCTTGAGCCGCTGCGTCAGGATCGCGCCCCATTCGCCGGTCAGATCTTCCACGGACGTGACCGCGAAGCCGGTTTCGCGAACGAGGTCGGCATAGGCGGGCAGGGTGTACAAATCCGTCACCGCCATGCCCTGCCACATCAGCTCCCGGTCGGCCGTGGACAGTGGACGATGCGCCACCCAATCGGTGAAGGCGATGCGTCCCCCGGGTTTCAAGATGCGGAAGGCTTCTGACAGCGCGCGCCGCTTGTCAGGGACATGCAGCAGCGCTTCCTGGCTGACCACGACGTCGATGCCGGCGTCCGGCAGCGGCACCTGCATCACATTGCCTTCGACGATGCGCACTTTGTCCTGCAATCCGACGCGCCGCGTCAGCTCTTGCGCACCCTTCACCCGCGCCGGCGTCAACTCGATGCCGGTGATTTCGGCGCCATGGCGGTGCGCGAGATAGCGGGCGGGGCCGCCGAGCCCGGCGCAGAAATCGGCGACGCGTGTGCCCTTGCCGATCGTGGCCCGCTCCGCCAGCGCATCGTTGGCGGCAAGCCCGCCATAATGGTCCTGGTCGTGCGGAAACAACTCCTCCGGCCTGAGATCGTCGAGATGGCCGCGGCTAGCCTTGAGCTTCGCAAGAATGATTTCGCAGGAAATCGGATGACGCTCATAGAAATCGATGGCTGAACGGATGTCCGGATTCATGGCAGATTTCTCATGTGGTGTGCGCTCCCATTTGACATATAAAACTGTTGTTAGTCTTCTGCATGCGCAAACACGAAAAAACCGGAGGACCGCCATGACCGACCAACTCTCAACCGATTGGCTCGGTCTCGCCGGCCGCGTCTGCGTGGTGACGGGCGCGGGAGGCGGCATCGGCCGTTCCGTCGCGGTCAATCTCGCAAAAGCCGGCGCGCAGGTCGCAGCGCTCGATCGCGACGAGCAGGGGCTGGAGAAAACCCGCGCCGAGCTCGCCAGCAACCGCCATGTGATCGTTCCTACCGACGTCGCCAGCGCCGACAGCATTGCGTCTGCTGCCGGAGCAGTCGAGAAGGCGCTCGGTCCGGCCCAGGTGCTGGTCAATGCCGCCGCGGTCCTGAGGCCGGGCACGCTCGACACGCTCTCGCTCGCCGAATGGAATCTGGTGCTGTCGATCAACCTCACCGGTTACTTCCTCTGTGCGCAGACGTTTGGCGCGCAGATGCGTAAAGCGAAGCGCGGCAGTCTTGTCCATGTCGCCTCGATCGCCGCCAGCAACGCGCAGGGCAAGAGCGGCGCCTACAGCGTCAGCAAGGCGGGCGTGGTCATGCTGTCGCGGCAGCTCGCCGGCGAATGGGGACCGGACGGCATCCGCAGCAATGTCGTCAGCCCGGGCATGGTGATCACGCCGATGAGCCAGGCCTTCTACGACACGCCGGGCGTCACCGAGCGCCGCTCGGCGGTGACGCCGATGCGGCGCATCGCCATGCCGCAGGACATCGCGGATGCCGTGATGTTCCTCGCCAGCGACCGCGCCTCCTACGTCAGCGGCGACGAGATCATCGTCGACGGCGGTTTTACGCGCACCATCATGAATTTGGTGCCCCGCCCGGGGCATGATTGAACCGGCTCAGCACGCCGTCGGTCCGGTAGGACGTCGCTACTGACCTTTATGGGTACGACTAAAACGCGAAGCTATCGTATAATACACGTTCCAAAGGTAAGCTGCTTCACATTGTCGGCTGTTCCCTTGCTCTAGGCTCGGCGTGCCGACGATCGATATGGTCGCTGACAACCCGACGGGAATCCAAACGCTCGGGCTTCGCATTCCACTTTGCTCAAAAATGCCTCCCCTCGTATTTTCCGGAGCAGCCAAAATGGCACAATCGACATCGACACCTCACTTCGCAAATCAAAGTCGCACCGTTCTGTCCGGCAGTGAGAAACGCCCGGCCGAGCAGGCAGCTCAAAAAAGAGCTGCTACGCATGACGAAGAGTTAACCGTCTCCGTCATCGTTCGCCGCAAGAAGCCGCTATCGCAGGAGCATGCCAGCGGCAGGGCGCGCATCTCTCGTGCACGCTTCAATGCCGATCACGGCGCCGATCCCGCGGCGGTAACGCTGGTCAAGCGCTTCGCCAAGGAATTCGGCCTCAAGGTTCAGGCCGGCACGCCCGCGCCGGGCCGACGGACCATGAAGGTCACCGGAACAGTCGCCAAGATGCAGCGCGCCTTCGGCGTGACGCTGTCGCATGCGACAATCGAGGGACAAACCTATCGCGTTCGTGACGGCAGCATCCTCCTTCCGTCCGAGCTGCAGGGCTATGTCGTCGCCGTGCTCGGCCTCGACAACCGGCCGCAGGCGAAACCGCATTTCCGCATCTACGGCGGCGGCGCGGCCGCAGCCGAGACCGCGAGCACGGGCTTTGCGCGCCCTCACGCGGCCAGCCCCTCCGGCTTCTCGCCGGTCCAGGTCGGCCAGCTCTATCAATTCCCGAAAGGGGTCACTGCAGCAGGCCAGACCATCGGCATCGTCGAACTCGGCGGCGGTTTCAAGCAGGCAGATCTTGACGCCTACTTCAAGACGCTCGGCCAGAAGACGCCGAAGGTGATCGCGGTTCCTGTTGGCGAAGGCAAGAACAGTCCGGACGGCCCTAACGGTGCGGACGGCGAGGTGATGCTCGACATCGAAGTTGCGGGAGCCGTCGCATCCGGCGCGAGCATCGTGGTCTACTTCGCCTCCAACACCGATCAGGGTTTTGTCGATGCCATCGCTCAGGCGGTCCACGACACCAAGAACAAGCCGAGCGTGATTTCGATCTCCTGGGGTTCGGCGGAGGTCAACTGGACTCAGCAGGCTATGACGGCACTCGACGCGGCATGTCAGTCTGCGGCTGCGCTCGGTATCAGCATCACTGTGGCGGCGGGCGACAATGGCTCGTCCGACAGCGTCAACGACGGCAAGAACCACGTCGACTTCCCCGCATCGAGCCCACATGTGCTGGCTTGTGGTGGTACGCGCCTCGTCGGCAGCGGCTCGACCATCTCCAAGGAGACCGTGTGGAATGATGCAGGCGGCGGCGCCACGGGTGGCGGCGTCAGCAATGTCTTTCCCCGGCCGAACTGGCAGGCAAATGCAAACGTCCCGTCGAGCGGGCGCGGTGTTCCCGACGTTGCCGGCGATGCTGATCCGGAGACCGGGTACATCATCAGGGTCGACGGCAAGACCATGACGATCGGCGGCACCAGCGCGGTCGCGCCGCTGTGGGCCGGGCTGATCGCCGTCGCCAACCAGCAGAACGGCAAGCCGGCCGGCTTTATTCAGCCCGCGATCTATGCCGCCAAGAACAAGGGCGCCTTCCGCGACACGGTCGAGGGTAACAACGGCAGCTTCCATGCCGGTCCGGGCTGGGACGCCTGCACTGGCCTCGGCTCGCCGATTGCGCCGCGCGTGATCGCCGCGATCAAGCCGGGCGCCTCGGGTGCAACACTGAAGCTGGCGGCGAGCCGGGCAAAAGTCGCTACCCGGCGGAGCAAGCGCCGCTGAGAGCGACGCCGTCACATCGCAACGAAACCGGCCCCGGCTCAGATCGAGACGGGGCCATTTCGTTGTCGCGACATCAGTCGAACAGGCTCGACACCGACTTTTCCGCAGCCGTGCGGTTGATCGCCTCCGCGATCAGGCCGGCGATCGAGAGCGAGCGGATGTTGCTAGCTTTGCGCATCGCTTCCGTCGGCTGGATCGAGTTGGTGATGACGAGCTCCTTCAGCCGCGACGAGGTGATGCGCGTCACCGCGCCGCCGGAGAGCACGCCATGGCTGATATAGGCGTAGACTTCCTTGGCGCCGTTGGCGAGCAGCGCATCCGCCGCATTCACCAGCGTGCCGCCGGAATCGACGATATCGTCGACCAGGATGCAGGTATAGCCGGCGCACTCGCCGATCACGTTCATCACCTCGGAGTCGCCGGCGCGCTCGCGCCGCTTGTCGATGATGGCGAGCGGGGTGTTGATGCGCTTGGCGAGGCCGCGGGCGCGCACCACGCCGCCGACGTCGGGCGACACCACCATGACGTTGGAGAGGTCGAAGCGCTCCTTGATGTCGCGCACCATCACCGGCGAGGCGAACAGATTGTCGGTCGGGATATCGAAGAAGCCCTGGATCTGCAAGGCATGCAGGTCGAGCGTCATGACGCGGTCGACGCCGGCCTGTGTGATCAGGTTGGCGACCAGCTTGGCCGAAATCGGGGTGCGCGAACCGGATTTCCGGTCCTGCCGGGCATAGCCGAAATAGGGGATGACCGCCGTGATGCGGCGGGCCGACGAGCGGCGCAGCGCGTCGGTGATGATCAAGAGCTCCATCAGATGGTCGTTGGCCGGGAACGAGGTCGACTGCAGGATGAAGGCGTCGGAGCCGCGGACGTTTTCCTGGATTTCGACGAAAATCTCCATGTCGGCGAAGCGCCGGACCACGGCCTTGGTGAGCGGCAGCCCGAGCCCAGCGGCGATGGCGTGGGCGAGCGCCGGGTTGGAATTGCCGGCGATCAGCTTGATCGAGCCGTTCTTGGCCGACATCGAGGAGGCTTCCCGTTGGTTGCTGGCGACCTTTTTCAGCATATCGGGTTTTCCCTGAGACTCGCCGTATTTAACGAGCGAGGGAATATCAGGGAGGAGACGCCAAAGGCAACCCGGAGGGAGCGATTTCCTGGGCAAAAATGGCAGTCCCACCCGGGATTTGGCTAATGCCCGGTGTAGCCCAAAGCCGCAAAACTACGGCTCGCCGCAGCCGGCTCGTCCGCGCTCGCGACCGCCGGGCCGCGCCTGGTTCGCAGGCGCCGCAGGCGGGGTATCCGGCGTGCCGTTGATCATGCCGGTCAGGCCGCTGAGGCCCGCTTGCGCGATCTTGCGCAGCACCAGATCGTCGGCGGCGGACCAGGGATCGCGCAAAGCATCGCGGCCCGGCCTGCCGCCAACCTCCTGGCCGGACAGGCGCAGCGCGCGCTGCTGGTCGCGATCATAGACGTCCCACACCCAGGCGATCACGGTCTTGCCGCGGATCACCTGCGCCGAGAGATAGGAGCGCACGCGATAGGCGGCCGAGCCTTCGCGCGAGACGATCGAGAGATTGCGCAGCCTGGTTTCGCTGTCGAGCACGCCGACCAAGCGGTCGAACACGGCCGGAGGCGGACCGTCGATCGATTCGAAGGTGACGGTCGGTCCGTCGCTCGCCATCGCGAACGAGGCGCCGGGCGCGCCGCCGCTGGCGCAGCCGCCAAGCGCGCCCGCAGCAGCAAACAACAGCGCCACGCAGCCGGCGCGCAGCAGCGCCCGGCCGTCCGGAGCGGAACAAAGGTTGACGCGTCCCTCATTGTTATCCCGGCGTTATCGCCAAAATTGAGGGTCGTCTAGGGCTGCCGGGCCACAGGCGCGCGGCAAAATCGGGCGAAAGCGGCTCGGAAATTTGGCTCAACTTGGGACGCAACGGCTATTCCGGCCCCAGCGCGATGGCATGCACATGCCGGCCGTAATCCGCCTCCCCGCGATGCACCGAGCGGCGATAGCTGTAGCAGCGCGCGTCGGAATAGGTGTCGACGCCGAGATCGTCGATCATGAGCACGCCGGCATTCTCCAGCCGCCTGCGGATGTAGCCGGCGAGATCGAACATCGCATGCCCGGCGCGCTCGCCGGGCAGGAAGAAGGTCGCGTTCTCCGCATCGGCGTCGATGAAGCGCTCGACGAATTCGCTGCCGACCTCGTAGCTCGGCTGACGGATCAATGGCCCGATCGCGGCGAGAATGCGGCTCGGCTCGGCGCCGAGCTTCTCCATGGCGTCGATCGTGGATTCCAGGACTCCCGGTCAGCGCGCCCTTCCAGCCGGCATGCGCGGCGCCGATCACGCGCGCTCTCGCGTCGGCGAGCAGGATCGGCGCGCAATCGGCCGTCGTGATGCCGAGCGCAACGCCCTGGTTTGTCGTGACCATGGCGTCGGCCTTCGGCCGCGCAGGGCCGGGCCAGGGCCCGGTCGCGACGATTGCATCCGGCGAATGGATCTGGTGCACGCTGAGGAAATTCTCCGGCGTGACGCCAATCTGCTCCGCCATGCGGCGGCGATTCTCGTGAACATCGGCGGGATCGTCATGCGAGCCGAGGCCGCCATTGAGCCCGGCATAGACCCCGCCGGACACGCCGCCCTCGCGGGTGAAGAAGCCGTGACGAATGCCGGGGATTGCGGCGAGCAGCGAGGAGGCGAGCATCACTTGTTGTCCGCCGGCTGCGGCGCTTCGCTCAGGCCCGGCAAATCCTCGATACGCGGCTCGGACACGCCGAGCACCTTGAACATCGAGCCCATGCCGCCGCGGCCGCCGCCGGTCAGCCGCTTCAGCGCGCCGTCGATTTCCGCCGATATTTCGTGCGACGGCGTCTTCGCCATCAGGGTTGCCGCGCGCTGCTGGATGCCGAGCCTGTTCAGAAAATCGCCCTGCGTCACCGGGCCGTGCACGCGCGCGCCGAGATCTTCGGCGGCGTGGGTCAGCGCCTGGAAGTCGACATGCGCCGTCACATCGGCCTGTCCCGGCGCCTTCAGGGGATCGGTGAAACTGTGACGCGCGATCGCCTGGAAGGTGTCGCCGGCGTCGCTGCGCAGGTGCCCGTAATCGATGATCAGCGCCGCGCCGTCCTGGTCGCGCACCCGCGTTGCGATCTTCATCATCTCCGAATCCGGCCGCCATTCGAACACCGCGCCGACCGGCGCCGCGCGCACCAGGGGCGGCAGCAGCACCTCGAAGCGCGGGATCGGCTCGGCCGCGGCGGCGAATACCAGTCTGCCTGACGCGTCCATGTCGACCACGCGCTCGTGCCAGCCGTTTGCCTGCTTCACCGCCTGGTGGATCGGCAGCACGTCGAAATATTCATTGGCGAGGATGATGGCCGGCCCCTCCGGCACCTCGTCGATATGATCGTGCCAGAAGATGTTGCGCACGCCCGACAGCGTCGACTTCTGTTTTTCGCGCAGCACCGGGTTGATTTCGACAAGATGCACGCTCAGCGTCTGATAGAGCGGCGGCAGCACGCGAAGCGCGCGCAGCGCGTCCGCCATCATGGTGCCGCGGCCTGGCCCGAGCTCGACCAGCCGCACCAGCGGCGGCGAGCCGATCGCGTTCCACACCGCGGCCGCCCACAGTCCGATCAGCTCGCCGAACATCTGGCTGACTTCGGGCGACGTGGTGAAATCGCCCTCGCGCCCGAGCGGATCGCGCGACACGTAATAGCCGTGCTCCGGATGCATCAGGCACAATTCCATGTAGCGCCAGACCGGCATCGCGCCGGACGACTTGATCAGCTTCTTGATCTCCGACTGGAGCGGCGAGAATTCGGTCACAGCCTGCCTTGAATGAAATTAGTTGGACGCGCCTAGTGTCCCGAATCCGAAGTTCGCCCATCATTGCCGCGGCGTTCTTAGCGAACTTCGGATTCGAAGGACACTAGAAAACCTACAATTCTAGTGTGGTTTGGTTCGGAAGTTCTCTTGAAGCGCGCGCGGCCGAAAATGAAGAGAACGTCCGAACCACCACACTAGGTCGATTTGCGTCGCCATGCCGCTACAATAATGATCGCGCCCGCAATTACCATCGGGACCGACAGCAGCATACCCATGGTGAGCCCGCCCCACAAAAAGCCGAGCTGCGGGTCCGGCTCGCGGAAATGCTCGCCGGCGATGCGGGCAAGCCCGTAAAGCGCGATGAAACTGCCGAGGATCAGGCCCGGCCGCTTCAGCGCGCCGAAGCGGATCATCACGGCCAGCACCGTGAACAGCAGGATACCTTCGAGACCGGCCTCATAGAGCTGGCTCGGATGCCGCGGCAGCGGCCCGCCGTTGGGGAAGATCATCGCCCAGGGCAAATCGGGGTCGGCCGGCCGGCCCCACAACTCGCTGTTGATGAAATTGGCGATGCGCCCGAGGAACAGGCCGATTGGTCCGACCGCGGTGGTGATATCGCCGAGCGAGAGGATCGAGATGCCGTTCATTCGCGCGAACCACATCACCGCGATCACGCAGCCCATGAAGCCGCCATGGAACGACATGCCGCCCTTCCACAGCTCGAGGATTTCGGCCGGGTGCTGGATGAAGAAGGGCAGGTTGTAGAACAGCACATAGCCGGTGCGGCCGCCGAGGATGATGCCGACGGTGACCCAGAGGATGAAGTCGTCGAGTTGCGGCAGCGTCATCGCCGCCGGCCCGCCCCAGAGCCTTTCGTTCTTGACGAGAGCCCGCGCGTAAATCCAGCCGAACACGATGCCGCCGATATAGGCGAGCGCGTACCAGCGGATCACGATCGGCCCGATCGCAATCGCGACCGGGTCGAACGTGGGAAAGGCGATCAGCAGCGGTGGCATCAAGCAAAATCAGACGAGGTTGCGTTTGTAGAGCGCGAGCAGCCGCTCCCAGTGCCGCTCGGCGGCGTCGCGGTCGTAGACCGGGCGTTTCGGGAAGGCGAAGCCGTGATGCGTGCCGGGATAGACTTCCACCTCGTTCCTGGTGCCTTTCATGCCTGCGGACACCTTGTCGATCACCTCCTGCGGCGCATAGACGTCGGTCTCGGCGCAGGCGAAGTAAAGCTCGGCCCTGGTCTTGTCAGCCGCAAGATGCGGGCTGTCGGGCTGGTCGGTCGCCAGCTGCACGCCGTAGACCGAGGCGGCCGCCTTGACGCGATCGGCAAAATGCGTGGCGGCGTTCACCGCGTAACGGCCGCTCATGCAATAGCCGACGGTGCCGACGATCTTCGTGTTGGCCGCTGTCTGCGTCTCGGCATAAGCGAGCAGCGCCCTGGTGTCTTCCATCACGAGCGGAATGGACAGCGAGCCCATCAGGCTGAACATCTTCTTGCGTTCCGGCGATTCCGGATCTGGGTTGAGCGGGCCGAGCTCCATCACGCCGGCGCGGTAATACATGTTGGGCAGCATCACGTAATAACCTGATGTGCCGAGCCGCCGCGCCATATCACGCAGTTCCTCACGAATTGCCGGCGCATCCATGTAGAAGATGACGACCGGGAACGGTCCGCCGCGTTCGGGATGGGTGATGAAGGTGGTGGTCTTGCCGTCCTTGGTCGCAATATCAACCTGGCTGTCGATCATGGGCGTTTCTTCGCTCTCTGATTCCGGGGATGTCCTTGGGTGCTAGTGCCCACTTTCCGAAGTCCGCGCTCCATCGCCGCAACACCTTTTCGCGGACTTCGGAAAGTTATGGGCACTACCAAATCTACGATTCTAGTGCCGCTTTCGATCTGAAGTCCCTGAACTCGATCTTGCGGCGGGTGAGTCAGGGACTTCAGATCGGCGGCACTAGATACGATTGCAAGGAAAGGGCAGTGTGACAAGGTCGCCCGGCCCTTGAACGCCGCGGCGGGGATCGCCATTGTCTGGTAACAGTAGTGCACGGAGACCTCGGATGACCCAGACCAACAACCGGTTTTTCGACGAGATCGGCCGCCTGATGAACGACGCCGCCGGCGCGGCGCAGGGCGTCAAGCGCGAGGTCGACGCGGTGGTGCGCAACCAGGCCGAAAAAATCCTGCGCGACCTCGACATCGTCAAGCGCGAGGAGTTCGAGGCGGTCAAGGACATGGCGCGGCTGGCGCGCGAGGAGAACGAGGCGCTGAAGGCTCGGATCGCGGCGCTCGAGGCGAAGCTGGGTGCTGCTCCGACGGAGCCGAAGTAGCTGTCACCCTCCCCTGGAGGGGGAAGGTCGCCGCGAATGAAATGAGCGGCGGGGTGGGGTGAACTTTTTCTTCCACCGCGCACCCCACCCCGTCTCGCATCGCTTCGCGATGCTCGCCGACCCTCCCCCCCTCCAGGGGAGGGTGAAGAAAATCCCCCCATTTCCTTGTCATTTCGGCACTTAGGGGCTACAAGCCCGGCACGTTCGTGGCCCCCGCACCCCTGGAGGCTTGCCGCGAACGACCAGCCGGGCCGCGTTGCGGCCTTTCTCTTTTGAAAACAAGGACTTAAGACAATGGCGACGACCGTCAAGGAATTGAAGGCGACCGCACGTCCGTCAGTCGGCAAGGGGGCCGCACGGGCAGAGCGTCGCGCCGGGAGAGTTCCCGGAGTGATCTACGGCAACAACCAGCCCCCGCTGCCGATCTCGGTCGATGACCGCGACCTGCGCCAGCGCATCCTGGCCGGCCGCTTTCTCACCACGCTTTACGACATCGAGCTCGAGGGCAAGAAGCATCGCGTGATCCCGCGCGACTTCCATCTCGATCCGATCCGCGACTTCCCGCTGCATGTCGACTTCATGCGGCTCGGCGAGGGCGCCACCATCCGCATCAGCGTTCCCCTGCACGTGGTGAACGCCGAAGCCGCGCCCGGCGTGAAGCGCGGCGGCACGGTCAACATCGTCACCCACACGATCGACATCGAATGCTCGGTCGACAACATCCCGCAATATATCGAGGTCGATGTCTCTAGCCTCGAGATCGGCCACTCGCTGCATCTCGACGACGCGACCTTGCCGTCAAACGTCAAGCCGCTGCGCAAGGATCTCACGCTGGTGACCATCGTGCCGCCCTCGGGTTACGCCGAAGAGCAGAAGGCGGCTGCGGCTGCCGCGGCTGCTGCGGCGGAAGGTCTTGCGGCTGGTGTTACGGCCCCCGCGGCTGGTGCCGCGGCTCCGGCAGCACCTGGTGCTGCGCCCGCGGCTGGCGCGGCTGCGCCCGCGGCGGGTGCTGCGGCTCCCGCGGCCGGTGCGAAGGCGCCTGCCGCCGGTGGCGGCGACAAGAAGAAGTAACGGGACGCGGGATGCCGCGTCATGCGCCTCTTTGTCGGCCTCGGCAATCCCGGTGCGAAATACGCGCGTAACCGGCACAATATCGGCTTCATGGCCGTCGATGAAATTGCGCGGCGTCATGGTTTCGCACCATGGCGCCGCCGCTTTCAGGGCGAGACCGCGGAAGGCACGATCGAGCGCGAGCGCGTGATCCTGCTCAAGCCCACGACCTTCATGAACGACTCCGGCCGCGCCGTGCAGGAAGCCGCGAACTTCTTCAAGCTCGGCGCAGGCGAGATCACGGTGTTCCAGGACGAGCTCGAACTGCCGCCGGCGAAAGTGCGGGTCAAGGTCGGCGGCGGCATCGCCGGTCACAACGGCCTGCGCTCGATCACCTCGCATATCGGCAACGATTATCGCCGGGTGCGGCTCGGCATCGGTCATCCCGGCGTCAAGGAGTTCGTGCATCACCACGTGCTGTCGGATTTCGCCAGGGATGACGCGGAATGGGTGACGGCTCTATGCGAGGCGGTCGCTGACTCCGCCGGCCTGCTCGCCGCGGGCCAGGACTCCTCGTTCCAGAACAAGGTGCATCTGACGATGCAGGGCAAGGGATTTTTCGAGAAAGAGGACAACGGAGAAAAGCCGGACTGACTTTTCTCTCGTCATGGCCGGGCTTGTCCCGGCCATCCACGTCTTGATTTCAGCAAACAAGAAAGACGTGGATGCCCGCGCCAAGCGCGGGCATGACGAAAATGGATAGAGGACGTTATGGGATTCAAATGCGGTATCGTCGGATTGCCCAATGTCGGCAAGTCGACGCTGTTCAACGCGCTGACCGAAACCGCGGCGGCGCAGGCGGCGAACTACCCGTTCTGCACCATCGAGCCGAATGTCGGCGAGGTCGCGGTGCCCGATCTGCGGCTCGACAGGCTCTCCGAGATCGCCAAATCGGCGCAGATCATTCCGACCCGGCTGACCTTCGTCGACATCGCGGGGCTGGTGCGCGGCGCCTCGAAGGGCGAGGGCCTCGGCAACCAGTTCCTCGCCAACATCCGCGAGGTCGATGCGATCGCCCATGTGGTGCGCTGCTTCGAGGACAGCGACATCACCCATGTCGAGGGCAAGATCGCGCCGCTCGCCGACATCGAGACCATCGAGACCGAGCTGATGCTCGCCGATCTCGAAAGCCTGGAGAAGCGCGTCGACAATCTGTCGAAGAAAGCCAAGGGCAACGACAAGGAGGCCAAGGAGCAGCTCGACCTCGTCAATCGTGCGCTGGTGCTGCTCCGCGAGGGCAAGCCTGCGCGGTTCGTCGAGCGCAAGCTGGAGGAGGAGCGCAGCTTCGGCATGCTCGGGCTGATGACCGCAAAGCCCGTGCTCTATGTCTGCAACGTCGAGGAAGCCTCGGCCAGGGACGGCAACAATTTCTCGGCCGAAGTGTTCAAGCGCGCCAAGGAAGAAGGCGCGGTCGCGGTCGTGATCTCGGCCAAGATCGAGTCGGAGATCGCGACGCTGTCGCGTGAGGAGCGCAAGGAATTCCTCGACACGCTAGGCCTTGAGGAAGCCGGGCTCGACCGGCTGATCCGCGCCGGCTACCAGCTGCTCGACCTCATCACCTATTTCACCGCGGGGCCGAAGGAGGCGCGCGCCTGGACCATTCATCGCGGCACGCGGGCGCCGGCGGCGGCCGGCGTGATCCACACCGATTTCGAGAAGGGCTTCATCCGCGCCGAGACCATCGCCTATGCCGACTATGTCGCGCTCGACGGCGAAGCCGGCGCGCGCGACGCCGGCAAGCTGCGGCTCGAGGGCAAGGACTATGTCGTCGCCGACGGCGACGTCATGCATTTCCGCTTCGCGAATTAGCGCATGGTCGCGACCGGCATGGCGAACGCCTAACGCGATGTCT
Organism: uncultured Alphaproteobacteria bacterium; assembly: GCA_963732085.1. Classification (GTDB taxonomy): domain Bacteria; phylum Pseudomonadota; class Alphaproteobacteria; order Rhizobiales; family Xanthobacteraceae; genus Bradyrhizobium. The sequence continues at coordinate 224,381 of CAVSYJ010000015.1, forward strand.
CCGCGATCGCGACGGGCCCTCGCACCTCGGCAGGACCAAGGAGCCATCTCATCAGCAGCATGCCGATCGCTGCGCCAGCAAGCTCGGCCACGATGAAACCCGGCAGGTCGATCGGGCGAATGCCGGCAAACGTGTCGGTCAGCGAGCGCGCGATCGCAACGGCCGGATTGGCGAACGAGGTCGACGCGGTGAACCAGTAGGCTGAGGTGATGTAGAGGCCAACGGCGTAGGGGATGGCCGCGGGCGTGCGCGCGATGCAACCGAAAATGGTCAGGAGCAGGCCAAAGGTCGCCACGCCTTCGGCAAGCCATTGGCCGCCGCCCGAGCGCGCGGTCAGCGAGAACTGCCAGACGGGGAGTTCGAACATCAGGTGCGCGCACCACACGCCGGCGATGGCGCCGGCGATCTGGGCGATGATGTAAAGGCCGGCCATCGCCCATGGCAATTCGCCTCTTGCGGCAAAGGCAAGCGTCACGGCCGGATTGAAGTGCGCGCCCGAGATCGGGCCAAAGATCAGGATCAGAACGACAAGGATCGCGCCGGTCGGAATGGTATTGCAGAGCAGCGCGAGCGCGACGTTACCGCCCGCCAGTTTTTGCGCCATGATTTCCGAGCCGACGACGGCGGCGAGCAGGAAGGCGGTGCCGAGCCATTCGGCGACGAGTCGCTGAGCGTGCGAAGGCATCAGGTGGCCGTGGCGCGCGGATCCGCGACGCGCTCGCCGTCCTCCTTGACGAAGGTGCCGTGCTGCGGCGGCAGCAGTTCCAGAACCGCTTCCGAGGGGCGACAGAGCCGCACGGCATTCGGCGTGACCACGATCGGCCGGTTGATCAGGATCGGATGCGCCATCATCGCGTCCAGCAGTTCATCATCGCGGAGCCTTGGATCATCAAGCCCCAGGTCGCGAAACGGCGTTCCTTTCTCGCGAAGCAGGGCGCGAACGGAAATCCCCATGCGCGAGATCAATTGCTTCAGGAGCGTCCGCGACGGCGGTGTCTTGAGATATTCGACGACGTGCGGCTCGATGCCGGCGTTGCGGATCATCCCGAGCGTGTTGCGTGACGTACCGCAATCGGGGTTGTGGTAGATGATGACATCCATTGGCGGCGTATCCGTCAGCAGCAGGCGGTTTTCGCGGCCGGCTGCGGTGCGCAACAGGCGCTCGCTTTCTCATGCGCGATGCGTGCGCTGTTCTCGCCGCTGCCGTCGCCATAGACCGTGCTTTCGCCGGTGGTGTGGAACGTCTCCCAGGCGATGCCCGCGGGGTCGTCGATCCACGATTTCTCGGATTTGGAATAGCAGCAGGTGGTCTCGCCCTGCTCGATGACATTGCCGCCGGCCTCCCGCAGGCGCGCATAGACCTCGTGCAGTTCGTCGGTGTTTTCGACCTGGATGCCGAGATGATCGAGGCCCGGTTCGCGTCCGCGTGTGGAGATGGCGAAATTGACTCTGGGATCATCGAGCATCCATTTCGCGTAGTCGGGCTTGACCACAGCGGGCTTGGCCGCAAACAGCGCCGAATAGAAGCCGATGGAGTGAGGTATGTCGTCGACGGAGACATGCACGTGCAGGCGTTTCATGGCGCGTCCTTTCAGGCGAGAACTTTGGCGCGCTTGCGCGCTGGTTTGCAGGCGACCGCGGGCGCGCAGGACACGCCGCCGCAGCAGTTCTCGGTGAGGAAGCCGAGCAGCGCATTCATCGTGTCGAATTCCGCTGCATAGATCATCGAGCGGCCTTCGCGCCGCACCGTCACGAGTCCGGCCATCCGTAGCCGATCGAAGTGGAACGTCAGGGTGTTGGGCGCGAGATCGAGTGCGTCCGCGACGGCTCCGGCCGGCAGGCCCTCAGGCCCGGCCTGCACCAGCAGCCTGAACACGGCAAGGCGATTGTCCTGCGCAAGCGCGGCGAGAGCGGTGACTGCATTCGTCTTTTCCATATTTCAACGAATATCGAAATAATTTGGGAATGTCAACCCGTGCTGTTTGCCGCCACGGCACGAATGGCTGGAGCGAGTTACGGCTTGCCTCCGCGCCTTGCGGCCATGTGTGTGAGGTATGAGATGATCTGGTCGATCTCGCGGTCGCTCATCTGCTCCGCCGCAAAGCCGGGCATTTGCATGGTGGGCCAGCTGCGAACCGATTTCGGGTCGCGAATGAGGGCGTGCAGCCCCTCCGCTGTCATGTACCGGGTCGGATTCATCGGCGCATTCAAGTCCGGCCCCATGGTGCCCGTGCCGGCGCCGTTCAGGGTGTGACAAGGCAGGCATTGCGTCTTGTAGAGCGCAAGGCCGGCGCGAGCAGGATCGGTCGCCGGCAATGCCGGATCGACGTCGAGTGCGGGCCAGCGCTCCAGCGGCGACGATTGGCTCGCGAGTCTCTTCAACTGATACGGCCATTGCTCGCTGCGGATCGTCGCCACCGACGCTCCGGTCCAGACGATATAGAACGGCCCCGCGCTCTCGGCCTTGCCGGGAAGCATGGGCCAGTGCGGATCGTCGGGCTCGATGGCGAGCCAGGCGACCGCCTTGGCGGGGTCGGTGTTGACGAGAAGGTCCAGCGGCAGTTGCGCGGCAAAGCCGTCGAGGGCAACCGACTCGATCACGGCATTCGCGGGAGGATCGAGCCCGGCCAGCAGGCTATCCGCTTCCATTTGGATATAGGTTAGCTGACTACCTCGTCGCTGGATACTCGATGCCGGCCGCTTATCTCTTCGACAACCTACCAGCGGTCGCCTGCGACGAAAGCGGAATCGATATGCAAGTCGATGGGGTGCGGGTAGGCAGACTTTCGACGGCATGATCACTGGACGCCGCTGTACGCACAGGGTGGCGGCAATGTGCGTTGCGGCATTTTGACTGAGATGAGCGTCCGCCATCTTCACCAGGGTATTGAGCGGCACGGCCTGCGTCTCGGTTGGTGGCTCGTTGCGCCTCTGGCGACGCCCGACGGACCACGGAGAATACGAGCTAACGACAAGGCGCGAATTTCTTTCGATTAGATCGACGCCAATGAGTAATCTCATCATTCATCCACGATGTGTTCTCGAGATTCGTCGCATCTTGGTGATCTGGCGCGTGATTCGGTCGTCGCCCAATGTTGAGCACAACCAAAGAACCCGGAATTTCAGCGCGCTTACCTGGGCTGGATTTTGTGCGCGCGGCCGTCGGCCAAGGCCGCGTGCCGGCCACTGTTGCCGCAACGACACGACGGGCAAAACACTTCTGCTATCCAGAAATATTGTGCAATGTCCAGCCCCGCGCGCAAAAATATATTCCTTTCCGAAATAGAGAAGTTATGATTAATAGAAGTTATCCCGCGCTCACCAGGAGGGCGTATCGCGATCGTCACGAGACGTGGCGCGGGATGTGATGGACGCGTTTGTGCCGCAAGACGTTCGGTGCAATCGCGTACGGTCAAGCCGTGTGGTCCTGTCCCCTCGACGCTGGGGTCAAGTTGCGCAGACCATCGCGCAGCGACGGTGACTATCAAGCCCGACACACCGGGGAGAGCGCGGAGAAGCCGTAAAGCCATTGCGCAGGGAATGCCGGAACGTTTCGGCTTTACCTGACGACTTGTGTGCACTTCTACTTTTCAGCACACAAGGCTGCGGGTGCGGCCAGCGCCCGGCATTCCCTGCGCCCTCTTCTCTTCGAGGGACGACGATTTCGCAAAAGCTCGGGCATTTCGTGCCGCGGCAATGCGGACTCGCGCGCCGAAGCCGGAGACCAGACAGCATGGAGAATGCTCGGAGCTGGACGCTCCTGCCGGGATGCCGCGAAGACGGGCCCTTACCGCGTTTCGCCCTGGTCGCGGATAGCGCCGAGGTGCTCGTTGATGCGGAAGGCGATCAGGACGAATTCCGAAATGACGCGCGAAAACATGATTCCGGCGACGACGCCGACGATGCTCGCGACCACGATGATGAAGCCGCCGAACGGATTGATCGCCATCGCGGTCAGTCCGGAGAAAATGCCGGAGAGGCCGACCAGCACCACGAAGCCGATCATCACGCCGAAGAACGGCTTGATCAGCGTCGGCGTGATGAACCGGTCCCAGCGGAACAGGTCGCGGTATTCGAACATCACGGCCTCCTCTCGGCCAGGCGACGCGATGGCGCGCCAGCCAAGCCGGCGCGTCCTCGTTCAGTTCCGATGTCGTGAAAATCGGGCATCAGCTTCCCCCAGCGAATTGGCCACGAGTTTCGTCCAAATCCGCCCGCCCGCACAGGCCCTCGGGCGTCGTATCGGAAGCCATGCAGGCGAACGGGTTGAGATTGCCGCAAAGTGCGGCCACAATCTGACCTTCCCTGCCGCAATCCCCTGACAGAATGACCCTCACTTTCGAAGATTTTCCCGTCGGCCGGCTCGGCACCTTCGGTCCCCGCCACGTCTCGCGCGAGGAGATCCTGGAGTTCGCCGGCGAATACGACCCGCAGCCGATGCATCTCGACGAGGAGGCCGCCAGCAAGACCATGCTGAAGGGACTGTCCGGCTCGGGCTGGCATCTCTGCGCGGTCATGATGCGGATGATGTTCGACGGCTTCATCGGCCGCGCCGCTTCGCTCGGCTCGCCCGGCGTCAACGAGTTGCGCTGGGTGGCGCCCCTGCGGCCCGGGCGACGACATCATGCTCGACGTCGACGTGACCGAGGCGCGGGTGTCGCGCAGCCGGCCCGACACCGGCATCGTCACCTTCAAGGGCGTGGCGCGCAACGCAAGCGGCCAGGTGCTGTGCGAAATGGTCTCGCCGATCATCATCAGCCGCCGGGAGGCCGAAAGCTGATGTGGTTCTTCGAGGACATCACAGTCGGCCGCCGCCGCGAGGTCGGCTCGTTCACCTTCACCGCCGACGAGATCAAACGCTTCGCGCGGCAAATACGATCCGCAGCGTTTTCATCTCTCGGAAGAGGAGGGCCGCAAGTCGCTGTTCGGCGGGCTCGCCGCCTCCGGCTGGCACGTCGCCTCCGTCTGCATGAAGCTGATGATAACAAGTGCGCAACGTCTCGCAAGGGAAGCGGTCGCGCGCGGCGAGGTCGTCGGCGTCGGCGGTCCGTCGCCGGGCTTTCGCGATCTGCGCTGGATCAAGCCCGTGATGGCCGGCGATACCATCACCTATGTCAGCGAGGTCGAAAGCCTGCGCGCGTCGGACTCGCGACCGGAATGGGGCATCGTGCAGATCCGAAACACCGGCACCAACCAGCGCGGCGAAGTGGTGTTCTCTTATCTCGGCACCGGCTTCGTGCCGCGGCGGAAGCCGCCGGCGCCGCGGAAGTAACCGGATAACAAGGTTACCGCATTGTTGCGCGCCGGCATCAGGTTCGTAGAATTGACGGAACCAAATTCTTGCTAACGCATTTTGAACTTGTGGTGCGGATAGTGAGCCCGCAAAATTCGGCGGGGGACGACGATGGTGGATCGCAGCGGGCTGAAACTGGTGGGCTTTATCTTCGCAACGGTGACGCTTGCGGTGATGCTGACGGCGGCGATGGTCGTGCAGCGGCTACGCCGAGGGCTCTTACCGGCTCGAAGTCGCCTCGATCGAGCGCTGATCGCTCAGATTTCGCTAACCATGGCCGCAACCGATGCGGCCAATTCAGCGCAGATAGACCAGCGCCATCGCCGCGACCGCGAGAAACAGCAATCCGACGAAGCGGATCATGAGCGCGCCGACCCGGTGCGGCGCCGGCTGCAACGGTATCGGGTCTGGCTGATCGGGCCGAATGCTTTCCATGGTCGAATCCCCTGCCGCGATGGCGGGCGGCGCCTGACCTTGGTCGCGGGCAGGGATCGGCACGTTCAAGTTCATCGGACGCTTTTCGTCTGGTTCTTTTCACTGACCCGGAATCGAAACCGCCGCGCTCCGGACAAGCGGAGGCGGCGGCCAACACCTGGAAGAAGATCAGCCGTTGCGCAGCCCGTCGGCGGCGCGCTTCCACTGCTGCACGTTGTCGGCGATCATCCGCGTCGACTTCATCGCGGCCTGGCTCAGCTGGGCATAGCCGGAGATCTCGCGCTGGACGCGCTGGCCTTCGGCATGCAGCACGTCGCGGAGCGCTTCGAGCTCCGAGATCAGCTTCTCGATTTCCGACACCGAGGTGCCTGCGACGCGGTGGATCAGCGAATTGACATTGTTCACGGTAGCCTCGGCGGCCGGATCGAGCGTTGCCTCTGGAGCGCTGACTGCGACCGGACGGCGCAGATAGGCGATATCGTTGCGGACGAATTCGCGGATGCCTTCCTCGACTTCCGAGACCGCGGCGAGATTGGCGTCTTCCGGTTCAACCTGTTCGATTTCCTCAGAACGAATGGCGTTATTCATCGGCCTTCCCCTTTTCGCGTTGGCGAGTGTCCCCCGCACGACGAATTTCCGAGTGGTAACAGGGCTATCAGGGGGGCCGATTTTGACCTCATCGCGGCCAAGTTGCGGCATCAAAGGTGCTTTCAACCGGCTTCGCCGTGGCGAGTTAAGCAAAAATCACCAGCTTTTCTTGAAGCCGGCGCTGATGCTCTTGCTGGTGGTGCCCTGCGGCGTCTCACTGACCGAGCCGGAAATGGTGACGCCGTCCAGCACCTTCTGCTCGGCGCCGAACTTGCGCAGCCATTTGTCGTCGGTCGTCGACAGGGTCTGGCCGGCGGTGACGCTGGTTCCGGTGTCGCCGATCGAGACCTTGGCCGATTGGTCGGTCTCGTAAGTGCGCTGCGGGCGAGGGGTGAGGCCCGGCACCGGCACCATGCCCTGCTGGGTCAGGCTGTAACCGTTCTGCAGGGTCAGCGACGACGCGCCGCTGATCGGCACCTGCTTGCTCAGGGAGGTGCCGAGCTTGCTCTGTTCGGACGAGGGATCGACGCGCGCCTCGACCGCGGTCTTGTCCCAGACGGCGCCGGCGCCCGGCGCCGATATCGTCGCCCAGGCCGAGCCGCCGGATTGCGGCACGTTGCCGCCATTGGCGGTCTTTTCCGCAAGCAGCTCCGACATCGTGGTCGGCTCGCGGGCGACCGTCATGTCGGCGCCGACGCGGGTATCCAAGAACGGCGCGACCTGTTGCTTCACGGATACCGCGGAGCCGTTCGGCCGGTTGTTGGACGACCATGTCATGTCGCCGTCGGTGTCAGCGCGCCGCGCCGGCGCCTTCGGTCCGTAGGTGAGGGTGGAGGCATCGACGTTGAGCTGGCTCCAGTCGAGCGTGTTGACGTCGACCTCGGCGGTATCGGCGGGCTTTTGTTCGGACGCCGTCTCGGCCGGCTTGGCCTCGTCGGTTTTCGCCGTCGCCGGGTCGTCGGCCTCTTCTTCGTCGGCGGGGGTCGCCTGGGTCTGCGCGAAGGCAGGGCGCGTCGCGGCAAACGGAATAAAGAACGCAACGCCCGCCGCCAGCATCAGCGCGGCGGTTCGATCCCGCAATAATCGTGAAAACATGACCCAGCCCGTCTCTCAGACAGAGCCTAACATGAGGTGTTTCGGGTGCAAAATTGTGACGGCGGATTCACATCCGCGTCAGCCGTCTGCGGCACTTTTGCGCCAGCAGGGCGGCGCTCGAAGCGCCGCCCGCTGGGCGAAGCGATCCCGACGGGGGCTGGAAGGTCGGATCGCTTCAAACCTTGGCCTTCGGACGAAGTCAGGCCGTCATCCGCGGCAGGTGCAGGGGATGGCCCAGCGCCTGCTCGACCAGATCGAAACTGTCCATCAGCACGCGGATGTTGCTGAGCCGGCCGCCCTTGAACTGGGCGAAATGCGCCACCCGCAGCGAGATCGGCTTGTTGGATTCCAGCGAGGTCAGCGAGTAGCGCATCATGGAAGCGGCCGAATTCGACGCCGAGCATGATGGTCTCGCGATCGAAGCGATGGACGCGGACGTTTTCGGCGATCTGCTTCACCACTTCGAGGACCGCGTCCCGGCCGCGGCGCGCGCCGAGAAACGGAAACATGTCGATCGGCCCATAGATCGCCCAATCGACGTCGTCGTCGAGCGCGGCGGCAAGATCGTCGAACTGGCGGTCGTTGATCGCACGATGCAACGCGCGCGAAAAACGCCA
>CAVSYJ010000016.1:0-108814 GCA_963732085.1 uncultured Alphaproteobacteria bacterium
ACCAAACGCGAAGCGATCGTTCGACTTCCGCGGCCGAGAAATAGTTCGGGTCTGCGACAATCGGCAGAAAGCGAAGCCCTAAATCGCTGGCGTTGTCCACGCTCAACCAAACGGCCTGGATGCCCTGGTCGGCAAGCGATGCGCCGAAATATCGTTCGCTTTCGTCGTCGGTCAACACCGCAGCACGAACGGTCACCTCCCCCTGCTGGCGAATGTCAGCGCGCGACTTGAAGGGCTGCTCAAGTCGGACCGGCGCCCTCGGATCGACTGAATGCTGCGAACAGCAAAAACACCACCACGGCTATGAACGGCCTGCGCGATGTTTTCATGATCTGTATCCGATGCAGCCCATTAGCCCTAGACTCGGCAGGTATGACAGTATTTTCATTTTTCAAAAGTTTTGGCGTCCTGCGCGACGACTGACTAGATGAAACCGAACAGCTGCAAATGTGACACCTACAGCGCCTGCGGCTTGATACAGTCGAATTGTCAACCCATCATCGGGCGCAGCGTCGAAACGTGAACGTCGCACCCTTTTTCAGGAGATGAGCCATGGGTGACGCTGGAGTGGGCTGGATAGCGGCCATTGTCATCGGGGGGATTGCAGGCTGGCTGGCAAAGCAATTCATGAAGAGCAGCATGGGAATGATCATGAATATTTGCTGCGGCATTGTCGGTGCGGCAATTGCCAGCGCCATTTTGAGCTACTTCGGGATCGTCCTGGGTGGATGGATCGGTTACCTGATTTCCGGCTTCATTGGCGCGGTCTTGCTGATCTGGATCGTCCGGCTGATACGACCGGCTTGAGGACATTCAAGGCGGCTTACTTGTCCACCTTGGTACCCGGGCGCATCTGTTAGAGGTACGGCCGGAAGGCCTCGGGGGGACAGGGAGTAGCTAATTTTCAACCGCTTATTTGTTCCAAACGTTCTCCTCGAGGGAAATGCGCCTGTCGGTTTCATTTGACCGAATAGGTCCTGGCTGCCTGCGGGCCGGTTGTGCGCAGCTCAGGTAGGTAGCGCTCCCACCGACTCGACACTCCCACAATCTACTGACGACGCCAGTCGCGATGGCGACAGACCGCTGGGTATTTAACCCGTCGAGCCCGATTGACAAGGTTTTTCACTGAAAGCTTATCGATCAGAAACACGCGAGCGACTAAACGCATCGTGCCCGCGCTGTCATGTTCTTTTCGTCGTGCAGCGCGATGCATCGGGAGTTATCGTCGGTGGCCCAGTCCTATCCCCAGGTGCACCGCTTTCTGGCGAAGGGCTCCGGTCGAGCGCTTGGTGAGTTTTGATATTTTGGCTACTGGCGTTCGCGCTTTTGAATGATCCTTGAGTTCCCTTAGATCGGCTTTTGTCCATTCGCGGCGCTTGCCACTCTTGCTGGCTGTCTTAGCTTTCTTCAAGTCAATCGCTCCTGAAGATGATGAGGGCCGGTTGTTACGACGAAACCGCACAGTAACACGAGTTCATGGTAGTCCTCCATTGCGCAAGCTTTTGTGAGGCGATGGCGAAAGTCACACCATGTCGCGATTTACGTGCCAACCGGTCTTGTAGTAATAGCGCTGCGAAATTCGAGCGGCGAAGTAACGGTGGTAATGGTTCCCGTGCCCTCGCCAACGCCCTGAATAGTGAGGTCGCCGTAATTCATAAGACGGCCAAGAATGCTCTGATTGACATCGACGCTCTCAACTTTATCGAGCGGCATTTCAAAGGTCCGCCGCTTGATGAAGCCGGTTTTATGGACGACCCGCAAATTGGTTACATCGGTCTCGGTGGTCCAGCGGTGAAACCAAGCCGTCGCCGTCAAGTACAAGGCCGCAAGCCCGGCAACCGCCGCCAAGGCCACACAAAGCAACACCAGCACGTCGGCAGCAAAGAAGCGCCACAGCACCAGAAATGCGACCACCGCGACCCACGCCGCGATTGCTGGCAGGAAGTACATCCAGTGTTCGTTGGTCGAATACAGCACCTTTTCACCGGGCTGTAAGATTTCCTCAAGATAACGTCCCATAGGCAAGCCTGAACTAACAATTGCGGCTACTCTGAGCAGAGGGTGTGGACAACGTCGAAATTCTAATCCTCGCCTCCCGGAGACTGACGAGGTTCCGCCTCAGCCGATCGAGACCTTGATCTATCTCAAGGCTTCGAGCGACCAGCCGGAAGCTCAGGGCCTTTGAATACGAAAGCCGGATCATCCCACCGTGAGAGGGGTCGGAGTGATTGGCCGGCCAAGGGAGGAACAGAATGATCAGATTGATTGCTGTTGCTGGTTTCGCCTTGTCGCTTGCAGTATCGGCGCAAGCGATGACACCCGCGCCCATTGTTCTTCAGCCGGACAGCATGATCACGCAGGTCGCTGGCCTGCGGCCCAGGCATGACACGCGTTAATGGCGTCTGCGTGGCCCGAATCGCCAAACGTCATGACCCGCCGAGCGGTCCGCAGATGCGCGACGGGAATGACTGCTAGCGGTAGTGCTCCAGCGGCATTCGGAATTTTGTGGGCAACGCCACCGGACATCGCCTCTTCTGGTACAAACAGGCGAACGCCTACGGCGACGCGGCGACAACACGGCCGCCTCCGCGTTCGTTATCTGCCGGGTCGTCATATGATAGCCTGGGCTAATCATGTCCGCGCCGCGTGAAGATAGGTTTAAAGTTACATCCGTTTGGGCCGACCAACCCATGTTGGGGGTCGAATTGAACAGCGGCCTAAATGACGATTGGCGCATTGTAACGGTTTTTTTCCAACCTGATTTCAAAGACGCTTTAGGAAACAACCATCGCGCCTCATACATCACGGTATGGGAGCGCAAAGAAGCCTAGAGGTCATCCTAATGCGGGCGCCTCGTGCTTTATTCAGATCGTCCGTGATCCAAATCAACGACCGTCGAACTGCCGCCGAAGAAACCGGCGTATGGCAAGACGGCTTACCAAACTTGAAATGGTCGCGATTGCGATCATCGTTGTCAGTGTGGCTGTACTCGCGTTCGTCGGGCTTTCCATTTGGACAGAACCATGAGGGCCGGGGTGCGCCAAGCCTTCGCGTTAACCTCCAACCGCAGCGGTGTGGTATGAAAGCACTTTCGACAATTGTTGGGGACTGCCCCCGAAGGCCCGGCTGCGGTTGCGGTCGAAAGGCGAGACGGACATTGCCAAGGTCACGGCCATTGCAGCCAAAGCGCCCAATGGCGGTGTATTAGCCAACGCGCTGATCAGCAGCGCGATGACGACGAAGCGGATACAGAGCAGCATGAAGTTGGGAACGGCAATTCTGGACGTTATTTCGCCGTGCCGCCAAGGATCAATATGAAATTTGTAAGTGCTAAATCCCCCGATAAGGACGATGGCCCGCGCGACGCCGACGAATTGGAGATATCTTGCAAATAGCGAATTGTCGGCATGGCAAGGGGAGTGGAAAAGTTTCGAAGTAACCATGCTTATTTGCGGAGGACCCGCACGAAATCATCGCCCCGACATCTGCGACCCAAGGCAGCAAGGCAGCATGGCTGCATGCAGTATCTCCGCTAACGCCGTTCGCTTTTAGGTATACGATTTGCGAGGTGCCGCCTGAATTTTCTTTGCGTCGGATTGAGCCTAGCCATGCTGAAGGCAGTCGCGTTTTCGATTTGTGTGGCGTTGCTTCTGCGCGCAACGAGCCATGCGGCGGAGTTGACGGAAAACACCGCATACGGGCCCCCTCCAGCTACGCCAACGCCGGATTTCGATGCGCTTCGGGTCAAGGGCCTCACCGTAGCGCTGCCCGGCCCGCAGGGGACCATCGATCCTGACGTCGCGGGCCTTCGATCAAGTCTTGCAGCACTCGGGATCGGATACATCGGCTACAGCAATAACAATTTTTGGGACAACATGCTGCCCGCGGAGCGGACCACGTTGGGCCAGCAGGTCTATAATGGTCAGAAGCCGACATACTTCACGAACAACGTGATGCAGATGACTTACGACCTCAGCAGATACGGGATTTCGGATGGGCAGATCGTCGTTGGCGGCATCTACAATTATGCCACATGGGACCCCGGCGGGCCGAACGCATTGAGCCTCGCGACACTCAGCTACTATCAGACCTTCCTGAACAAGCAGGTGGAATTGAAGGTTGGATATTTGAACAATGCCTTCGAGTATTGGGGGGGCTTTCTTGCAGGCAATTTGTCGTCCAGCATCTTTGGACCGAGCGGATCAATTACGGTGGAGGGTGGCCTTAGCGCTTATGCTTTGACGAAACCGGCCATCAACATCAAGGTCAATGGCCCCGGTGGGTTCTATAACAAGTTCGGCGTGTTCGAGATGATGGTCCAACTCGCTTCGCTTTGCCGATGATCCGACGGCGAGCCGCTGACCAGTCCCGCGCGCACATTTCAGCAATTCGGGCACTGCCGAAAACGGTCGGAAGCGGCACTAGATTCATAAGGTTGCTAATGCCCATAACTTTCCGAAGTTCGTGAAAGTGCGTGCGGCAATGGATCACGAACTTCGGAAAGTGGGCACTAGTGATGCAGAAGCATGATGAGGATAATGAGCGGGATCGGGATTCCGAGGAGCCAAAGCAGGATGGGCATGGTGATCTTCCTTTCTACGAGTTCAAGTCAGCGATTGATCGGGGCGGTGCGAAACGGATGCTTGCTCCATGTGCCATCACGCAGGCCGCCGCCTTCCGTGGCGGCAAGTGCGGCGCAGAAGGCGCCGATGAACAGCGACAGCGTCAGCCAGATCGCGATCTGCATCGCGGCCTTCCTGGCCTTATCCATGTCCGTCTTGACCTGCGCCGCGACATCATTGACGCGCTTTTCGGCGTCCTGCTGGCTCAAACCCGTTCGGGCGGCGACCACCTTGGCCACGTAGGTGCGATCGCCGCTGTTCATATCGTTTCCGGTGCGGAAGCTCGAGGTGAACAGACGAACCATCTCGGCGCGCGTGTCCGAGGGATTTTGCTGGGTTTGCGCAGACGGATTGTCGGATCTCAGGAGCGTATCGACGTAGCCGTCCATCGGCGATGACTGTGCGGAATTCGCCGCCGCCTGCGTCGCTCCCGAAAGCGTTCCACCGATCAGCGAGCTTGCGGGTGAGGCGAGCAGGATGGCGCCAAGCACCGACGCGAAGGCCCAGGCGAGAAAGCCATGCGCGCTGTCACGAAACAGCACTTCCGCGCTTCGTAGGCCGGTCCACTTCGTGCGCAAGCGTCCTGCGAGATAGCCTCCGAGTGACGACGAGATCATCGCCATCACGACGAAGAACAGGCCCGTGCCGATCTCGAACGTGGTTGCCGAAACGCCGGAATTGCCCCACGGGGAAACGATGGCAAAACCCAGGCCCGCGCCGAAGGACAGCAGAAGAAGCGTCAAGGCCAGAGAGGCCACAGCGCCAGCCGCAACAGCGGCCCATGAAACACCGGGTATGCCCGGCTCGGAAAGGTCGGTCTCTCGAATTACGTCAGTCATTTTATCCTCCGGCGCCTGTAGTGCCTAAGGAATGCGCAGAGAAATAAAAGGTTCCAAGCGGCTTGCTGTCGTGTGTCCGCGACAGAGAGCTCCAGGGTGCGATTAATGCTTCCGCAAAATTTTGGAGCAAAGCACCGCCGTGACCTCGAGCGCCGGACCAATTGCGTCGCGCACCTCAATGGCGAAAAGCTGATTGGCCTGACCTTCCACGACGATATCGCAGACCGCGTCGGCCAACGCTCCCAGCGCCTCGCGATGAGCTTTCTCCACATCCGGAAGCTCAATTCCCTCGTCATCCAGCGCGAGAGTTTCGTCCAACCGAAAATCGAAAAAGAACCTGGTCATCACGGATAATCTTTGCGACCTGAGCGAGTTCCAGAATCCATTCCGCAAAGAAGCAGCTCTCGCACCTCCGGTAGTACCCGCGCGCGGCAAAAAGTGCGACGCCATCGAAGTTATCCTCGACGAGGGCAAGGAAATCATGGAGGACGTGTCGACGCGCGGAGCCTGACAAATGTTAGGCATGATATATCGCGCGTCGCCCGTCAGACCGGAACCTTTTATTGATCCGTTCGTCATCTCTTCGATGGCACAGAATCCACCGACACGAAAAAAGAACGAGTTGCGGGACGCGCTGCTCCTGTCGGTGGCTTTGGCAGTCACCCTGTTTTCCCTCGCGATGGTTGCGAGTGCGCATCTATGACGACGCTGACCAAGCCGATCCGGCCCGATCGATCGAAGATCGACATGCACGATAGCCGGCTGGTCAAGGCCTGGTCGAGGAAGCTCAACATCTCGCCGGCGGAATTGCAGAAGGCCGTCGAAACGGTCGGCAACAGCGCCGCCGAAGTGAAGAAGGAGCTTGGCAGGTCGGGAAGCTAGAGGTCTCGAACGATCCGAGTCGCCAGGAGAAGCACCATGAACGTCTTCAAGGCGCCGCGCGACAGCGCCAATCGCCCGGAGCAGCAATGGACGCAAAAGCTGCGGGACGAGGCGCGCAACTGGCAGTCCGCCAAGCCGGACCAAAATTATCGCACCGAGCGCGGAGTGCCTGTGGTCCGCCGCCACAAGCGACGCGTGACGAAGCAAGCCGCCGCCTGACAACTCTCCATTATGCTTGCGCTTACTTTGGAACCTTTGCTGCTTCTTCCCCGTTTTTCGCAGACCAATCGAAACTGGAGGAAGGACAATGAAACTCAAGACCATTCTGGCTGTATCGGCGATCGCCATCGGCGGTTCGGCCGCTTATGCCGCAACGACCATGACGGCAGCACCTTCGGAGAGCTGGACCGTATCCAACTACTACAAGCAGGCCGTCTACGATCCCAAGGAGAGCAAGGTCGGGGACGTCGACGACGTGCTGCTCGACAAGAGCGGCAAGGTGACGGGTCTCGTCATCGGCGTCGGCGGATTCCTGGGAGCGGGCGAGAAAGACGTCATCGTTCCGTTCACCGCCGTGAAAACCGCCAAGAAAAACGACAAGTGGTGGCTGACGCTGGATGAGACCAAGGACAATCTCAAGAATGCGCCCGGCTTCAAATACGACAAGGCCAGCACGACCTGGGTGCCCGACAAGAAATAACGCACCGATCGCGCACACGCATCAAAGCCCCGGCGATCGGCCGGGGCTTTTTCGTGCCGCGATCGCCTCTGAAAACGCAAGTGGGGCCGCGGCAATGGGCCAAAGCCTAAAGCGCGATGAGATTGGGATAAATCGTCATCGCGCTTTAGGTTCTTGTTTGGGCATGATCTTTTCGGAAAATCGCTGCACACTTTCCGGATCATGCCTTCGTAGCGCGGCGACCAAGAGCGGTTCAACGTCCGCTACGGGCGGCGGGTTCAACTGATCGCCGCGCGGTGACCCGCCCGCATGAACCTCTCCGGCCTCTGAAGACACAAAGGGCGCGTATGTGGCGGAAGAGCCGTGACGGAGGCATCTGTGATGAAGGCCATGAAAGCATCGATCTGCGTTGCGGTCACTGCGCTCGCCCTGAGCCTGTCAGTCATCGTGCCATCCTGGGCCGAGCAGGATGAGGCAGGCCGTCTCAACCAGGAATCCAAGGAACTCTATCGGGCCGGAAAGTATGCAGAAGCGCTGCCGCTGGCCCAGCGGTTGCTGGCCATTCGCGAGAAGGAATTTGGTCCCGATGATGCGATGGTCGCGATGCCGCTGAACGACCTCGGCACGATCCACTACAATCTGGGTCAATACGCCGTTGCCGAGCCGCTGTACAAGCGCTCACTGGCCATCAGGGAGAAGACGCTCGGTCCGGATAATGCCGAAGTCGCGAACCTGTTGAATAATCTCGGCGACCTCTACCGCGCGGAAGGGCGCTTTGCCGAGGCCGAGCCGGTCCTCAAGCGGTCGATCGCCATGCGCGAAAAAATCTCCGGTCCCGACGATCCGGACATCGTGCTGGCGCTGAGCAATTTGGGCGCACTCTATAGCGGTGAGCATCGATACGACCAGGCCGAGCCGCTGTTCAAGCGCGGGCTGGCCGTTCTCCAGAAGGCGCATGGTGCGAACGATCCGGACGCCACGATTTTGATGAACAACCTGGCCGATGCCTACACCAACCTGCATCGTTATGCCGATGCCGAGCGGCTGCTCAAGTGGTCGATCGGCGTGACCGCGAAAGCGTTCGGTCCGGACCATCCTGATATCGCGCAGGCGCTGAACAATCTGGCTGCTGTTTATGCACGACAGGGCCGCAACGCCGATGCCGAGCGGTTCTTCAAGCAGTCGGTGGCCATGTTCGAAAAGACGCTCGGCCCCAACCATCCGGACCTCGCGGATATCCTCGATAACCTCGCTGGTCTCTACAAGGATGAGGGCCGCTACGCCGATGCCAACGCGCTTTTCAAGCGGTCGATGGCCATTCGCGCGAAGGCAGGGTTGCCGAGCTGAATAATTTGGACGGCAGCGGCGACCTTCTCTAAAGCACCGCCTCCGCCATTCGCTCCAGCTGCGCGCCCATCTCGGCTTCCGTCTCGACATGGGTGCCGCGCACGATCACACGATCGGCGCCGGCGTCGAAAAGCGGCCGCACGATGTCCTTCTTTGGCTCCTGCCCGTAAACCGAAATGGTGATCGACCTGGGATCGCGGCCGGCCGCCGTGGCCAGCCGATCGAGCTCCTTGCGGGCTTTCTCCAGGTCGGCCGGGGTCACGCGGTTGGGCAGCCAGCCGTCCGCGTGATCGACGATGCGCTTGAGCACGTTCTTCGCCATTCCCCCGATGAGGATGGGCGGATGCGGTTTTTGCGCCGGCTTTGGATACGACCGCACCGGCGGGAAATCGAAGAATTCGCCGTGGAACTCGGCCGCGTCCTGGGTCCACAACGCCTTCATCACGTCGAGCGCTTCCCGGGTCTGCGTCCATCGGCGCTGGAAATTACCGCCGAACATCTCGACTTCCTCTTTCAGCCACCCGGTGCCGATGCCGAAAATGAAACGGCCGCCACTGTGCAGGTCCAGCGCAGCGACCTCCTTGGCGAGCAGCAACGGATTGCGCTGGGGCACCAGGGTGATCCCGGTTCCGAGCTTCAATTTGGTTGTCACTGCGGAAGCCCGGGCCAGCGCAATGTAGGGGTCCGTGAAGTGCGAGTAAGTCCAGGGGATGGCGCCGCCGGTGGACGGGAACGGACTTGCGCTCTCGACCGGTACGGCGGGATGTTCCGCATACCAGATCGAGTCGAAGCCCAGTCGTTCGGCGTTTCGCGCCATGAAGGCCGGGTCGATGGTGTAGGCAGGCAACGGGACGGCTAGTCCGATCATCATGTCGTTGGCCCTTCAGATGTTGCGGTCGGTCCAAACCGACACCGCAGCGTTCGACGCGAATGTTCAGCAACGGCCAGTAGCGGAACTCCAAAAACGCCGTGAACGTCCGCTCAGGTCCCGGTCTTCGCCTGCCGCGCCGCCAGCTTGTCGATCTCGGACTGCACCGCCTGCGCCGCCTGGCCGGCGAACTCCTTCTGCTGGATCGCGGCCGCGGCGTAAGCTTCGACGCGCGGCGCAAAGCTCTTCTGGAAATGGGAATGAACGTAGCGCGCCATCAGCTCGTAGTGGCGGCGGGTGGCGTCCCAATCGGCCCAGTTATGGGCGAGCTCCATGATCACGCCGAAGCCGCCCGAGCCTTTCAGCAGCTTGTCGATGTAGGCGATCGCGTCATCGGGCGTGCCGATGCAGGCGGCGCCGGTCTCGACCAGCCAGTCGTAGTCGTCGGGCACGTCCGACGGGATGATCGGGAAGGTTGCGATCTCGCGAAAATAGTCGGCGAACGCCTTGAGCCCGAACTTGACGTTCTTCTTCGCCTGCTCACGGGTCTCGGCGATATGCATCAACGTCACGACGCGCCACTTGGCGCGATCGGGCACGTGGCCGGCCTTGCGCGCCTCGGTCTCGTAGAGATTCCAGTTCGCGGTGTGATGGGCGATCGACGTCGGCGTCGCGCCGCCGATGGCCAGCATGCCGATGCCGTGGCGCGCCGCCGCCATCGCGCCGACCGGCGATCGCGCGCTGGCGACCGCCATCTCGATCATCGGCTTGGTGTAGGGCGCAAGCTGCAGCTTGGCGTTGCAGAGCTTGAACCAGTCGGTCTGCTTGTTGACGGTCTCGCCCTTGAACAGCGCGACGATGACGTCGAGCGCCTCATCCATCATGCGCCGCTGATCGCCGGCGTCGATCCCGATCTTGTGGGCGTCGTACACCAGCGCACCCGGGCCGACGCCGAACATCGCGCGCCCGCGCGTCATGTGATCGAGCTGGACGATGCGGCTCGCGAGCATGAAAGGGTTATGATACGGCAGCGACGACACGCCGGTGCCAAGCCGGATGTGCCTGGTGCGTTCGGCCGCCGCGGCAATGAACATATCGGGCGCGGCGATGATCTCGACACCACCGGAGTGATGCTCGCCGATCCACGCCTCGCTGTAGTTCAGCCGGTCGAGGTGCTGCAGCAGCTCGAAATCACGTTCCATCGCCAGCGTCGGATTGTCGGCTTTGGGATGAAACGGAGCGAGGAAAATACCGCTGCGGAGAGGCGTGTTCATCGGTGCTCCCTATGTTTTTTTGCCGGCGGTCGATTGCCGCCGGTTGGGCATGTGCAACTGAGGCAGAACTTATCGGCCGCGATGGCGCTTGTCAGCCTCGATAGTCCGCTCCGGGGCCAAAAGCGGAAGCGACACTTCATTCGATCATCTCGTCGGTGGCCGCTTGCAGCGTGCCGGCAACAAAAAAGCCCCGGACGATGCCGGGGCTTTTGATTGTCTGGCCGTCAGGCCGGATCAGTACTTCGCAACCACCGGGCCACCCCAGTTGAAGCGATAGACCAGCTCGCTGCGGACGGTCTGCACCCACTTGCGCGAGTCCATCGACTCGAGGGTCGACGCACCGGTTGCCGTGAACAGGAAGGGGTTGGTCTTGGTGTTGTATTCGGACACGCGATACTCGGTCTTCCAGAACAGGCCCGGCAGGAATCCGACGGCGTATTCGTCGCCCGCGCCCAGGAACCAGCCGTTGTAAGTCTGCTTGTCGATAAAGACGCCAGCCGGAGTGCCGAAGGGAGCGAACAGGGTGGTGAAGTTCTGACGATCGAAGGTCGCCTGGGTGTAACCGGCCGAGAAATAGGTCATCAGTTGCGGGAACACCACCCAGCCGACACGGCCGCCGACTGCCCATGACGAGCTGAGCTTCTCGTTGGCAACGATGCCATGGCCACCATCGGTATTATTGCCGTTGAGGTTGCCCCAATCGCCATCGGCGAAGGCGCCGATCACGAACTGCTGCGCACCCATCCCGAACTGATAATCGCAGCCGCCCTGCACGGTGCCGAAATAGCCGCGGCCACCGGCCGTCATCGTGTCAGTGATCTGCGTGCGGACCGTCGAGCCGCGGAATCCCGGATCCGTGAAGTCGCGATTTTCCTGGTTCCAGAGGCCATAGCCACCGCCACCGCCGAGATAGCAGCCGGTCCAGCTTGCGACCGGAAGAGGCGGAGGAGCAGCCTTGACCGGCATACGGGCCGGCAAGTCAGCCGCGTAAGCGGACCCGGTGAAAGCCGCCGCGGCGGTCAGAGCGATCAACATCTTTTTCATGACTAATTCCCCAGAGTAGAAGTTCGCCGCAACAGTGTTCAGTGGGCCCTGATTCCCCAAGCCCGATACCGAAACTATACGCGGTTCCGTCCGAAATGCTGTTGCGCGGCAGGCACAGTTGCCGGAAAACGGCTGCTGCGGCGGGAAAGAGTGGAATTGTCAAGTCTTTGAAATTTCACACAAAGTGCAATTTTGACGGTGGCGGGGTAGGTGGGTCGTTCCCCCGCGACAATTTGGCAGGTCAGAGCCGCCGTTCTGAAGTTTCCTCGACTCAACTTGCGGCAAGATCGGGGTTGCAGGGACGTCAGATCGAAGGCGGCACTGGAACGATGGACTTGCTGGCGCTCAGACGTCGAGCAGATCGTCGCTGGCGAACTCGGCCTTCTCGGAAATGAAGGCGAAACGCGCCTCCGGTTTGGTGCCCATCAGCCGCTCGACTGAATCCGCGGTGCCTTCGCGGTCGTCGGCGAGCAGCACCACGCGCAGCAGCGCGCGCTTGGATGGATCCATGGTGGTTTCCTTCAACTGCGCCGGCATCATCTCGCCGAGGCCCTTGAAGCGGCTGATTTCGACCTTGGCATTGGCGTGGAATTCGCTCTTCAGCTGCGCATCCCTGTGCGCCTCATCTTTCGCATACACGCTCTTGCTGCCATGGGTCAGCTTGTAGAGCGGCGGCACCGCCAGATAGAGATGGCCCTCGTCGATCAGCCGCGGCATCTGCCGGTAGAAGAAAGTGATCAGCAGCGAGGCGATGTGCGCCCCGTCGACGTCGGCGTCGGTCATGATGATGACGCGCTGATAGCGCAAATCCTCCTCGCGATAATGCGCGAGCGTGCCGCAGCCGATCGCCTGCATGAGGTCGGCGAGCTGGGCGTTCGCCGTCAGCTTGTCCTTGCCGGCCGAGGCGACGTTGAGGATTTTGCCGCGCAAGGGCATCACGGCCTGGGTCTTGCGGTCGCGCGCCTGCTTGGCGCTGCCGCCGGCCGAGTCGCCCTCGACGATGAAGAGCTCGGAGCCCGCGAGACCGACGTCCGTGCAGTCCGCGAGCTTGCCGGGGAGGCGGGCTTTCTTGCCGGCCGCCTTGCGCGAGACTTCCTTTTCGGCGCGGCGGCGCAGCCGTTCCTCGGCGCGCTCGATGACGAAGTCGAGCAGCTTGTTGGCCTGCACCGGGTTGGCGGACAGCCAGTGATCGAAGGGGTCCTTGACCGCCTGCTCGACGATGCGCTGGGCCTCGGCGGTGGCGAGGCGATCCTTGGTCTGGCCCTGGAATTCCGGCTCGCGCACGAACACGGAGAGCATCACGGCAGCACCCACCATGACGTCCTCGGAGGTGATGCTGGCCGCGCGCTTGCCTTGATTGACCCGCTCGGCGTGATCCTTCAACCCGCGCAGCAGCGCGCTGCGGATGCCGGATTCATGCGTGCCGCCATCCTGGGTCGGGATCGTGTTGCAGTAGGAGGAGAGGAAGCCGTCGGCGTCCGCCGTCCACGCCACCGCCCATTCGCAGCCGCCATGTCCGCCGACGCGTCCCGACTTGCCGGAGAAGATATCGGCATGCACCAGCGTGTCGGCGTGGATCGCCGCGGCCAGATAATCCTTCAGTCCGCCGGGGAAATGAAAGGTGTCTTCAGCCGGTACACCCTCCACGCCCTTCAACAATTCAGCCGGGCAACGCCAGCGGATTTCGACGCCGCCGAACAGATAGGCTTTCGAGCGAGCCATCCGGAACAGCCGATCCGGCTTGAAGGTCGCCTTCGCGCCGAAAATCTCGGCGTCGGGCTTGAACCGTATCCGCGTGCCGCGGCGGTTATTGACCTTGCCGAGGTCCTCGATCTTGCCCTTGGGATGGCCGCGCTCGAACGCCATGCGATAGAGCCTCTGGCCCTTCGCGACTTCGACCTCGAGCCGCGACGACAGCGCGTTGACCACGGAGACGCCGACGCCGTGCAGGCCGCCCGAGGTCTCGTAGACCTTGGAGTCGAATTTGCCGCCGGCATGCAGCGTGCACATGATGACTTCGAGCGCGGACTTCTTCGGAAATTTCGGATGCGGGTCGACGGGAATGCCGCGGCCGTTGTCGGTGACGGTGAGATAGCCGTCGGCGCCGAGCTCGACCTCGATGAAATCGGCATGGCCTGCCAGCGCCTCGTCCATCGAGTTGTCGATGACCTCGGCAAAGAGGTGATGCAGCGCCTTCTCGTCGGTGCCGCCGATATACATGCCCGGCCGCCGGCGCACCGGTTCCAGGCCTTCCAGCACCTCGATGTCGCGCGCGGTGTAACCGGCATCGCCGGACCCTCGCGCGGCGACCTTCAGCGCCGCCCGGCCTTTCGGCTCGGCCGATGCGAAGAGGTCGTTGGTTTTGGCTTTTGCAGCCGATTTCATTGACTTAGGCATGGATTTTCATGTGTTTGGTGCGGACAGGCGCCCGCGAATCGGTTGGTCTGACTATGCCACGGATAGGTCTAAAAATGTGACGGCCGGACCAAGGCGGATGATCCCCCAGTCCGGCCGCCAAGACGATCGTGACGGGCGCTATCGCCCGCTTCGCTACAACAGGTCGAAAATCGCGTCGACCGCCGCGTCCAGCACCGTCTTTCCCGCGGCAAGCGCGACGACGGCCAGCACGATTGGTGCTGCTGGCGACGTCATGGCTAGACCAGCAGCAGAGCGAGCAGCGCGGGCCCCGCCACGTCGAGCACGTCGCCGGCGATTGCGGGGACAGCCGCCTTCAAGATTGCTTCGATGCCGTCGATCGAGGCGTTCTTGCCGAGACCCTCGAATTTGCTCACGGTGCTGTTGAGCGTGCTGCCAGAAAGTCCCAGCCCTTCGAGAATACCCTCGACGGTGTTTTCGCCGGCGTTGAGGAGGTCGCCCACGGCGTTCTTGCCGTCGTTGACCAGGGTCTTGCCTGCGTTTTCGATCATGCCGCTCATGTGATGGCTCCTTGATATGGGTTGTTGCTGAATGATGGGTCGTCGGGTTTGAAGTTCACGACGCCTGCGCTGATGCGGGCGTCGCGCCTTGTTTTTCGGCGTGGATGTGCTGGTAGATCTTGAAGGCTCCATCCAGCACTTCGCCGAGCGGCCTTGCCTTGGCGTTCTGAACGACGGTGTCGAGGATCGAACTGAAGCTCTGCTCGCCCGCGCCGATCATGGCCCCGGCAATTTGCTTTGCGTCCGAACTCGGCGATTTTCAGATCGCCGGTCAGAGTCGTCTTGATGCTGTCGAAGATGGACATGCTGTACGTCTCGGCATCGCAGAATGGGGGGCGGTTCGCCGGGCGGAAGCCAACGAACCGTGCGGGCTCGGCTCACATTTAGAGGATGGCTTTCACCGTCACCTCCAGCGCGTCTGCCGCGACCTTGGCTGCGCCTTCTTCCAATTCCGTTCCGGCCTTTTCAGCAGTCTCAACGATGATCGACTCGATCTCGCCCGAAGTGACGTTTTTCCCGATTGCCAGGACTTTCTGGAGCACCGAATCGATATCGGCTTCGTTCAGTCCCATATTGCCGAGTTCGTTCACGACATCGTCGATCGCCGTTTTCATCGTGGATGTGAGGGTTTTGCCGAAGGAGCTGAACATTCTCTCGGCGCTGCCGATGACTTTGTCGAAACCGCTCTTCACGGCGTTTGTGGCGCTTTTCAATACACCCGTCGCGTCCCCGAGCACCGGGATCGCGGATATGCCGGCGAGAACTGTTGTGCCGACGCCGCCAATCATTGTGCCGACGGCAATAACATCGTCCGCCAACGAGGAGCCCGACTCCTTGTCGGCTTTGTCTTTGTCCGATTTGGTGCTGCCCTTCGTTGCGGCAACCGTTGTATCCGTCATGACAATCCACTCCTTTGAAAATCGAAGCGGCGGGGTGCCGCTCTCTTGTCGAAACGAGCGGACGCTATTCAACCCCGGCGGGAGTGTAAAATTTCAAGATCGAATAGGTGGTATTGATGCGCTCAATATCGCCGCGCCGTTGGAGAGACGACGCTTCAGGTGCGCGAGGTGCGAAACACGATCACCGCAAACAGCGCGACCGCCATCAGGACCACAAGCGAGCCGATGATCGGGATTGCTACCAGCGACTCTCCCCTGGCTATGACAATGGCGACTCCAACCGGGAACACGATCGCGCCCACGATGTGGAGCCAGCCCTGGACACTCGCGAGTGTGCCTGTCGCGGCGGCGGGAACGAGCCGGTAATACAGACCGAACACAAACAGCAGTACGCCACCGACGAGATTGAGATGCGCGTGCGCCGGCGCGAGCGCGAAATCCTGCCGAATGCCCATCTCGATGCCCCAGAGCAATCCAATCAGGAGAAGCACAACGCCCACGCGCATCATCAGCGAGCCGATCATCAGATATTCCTCTGGTTTGTTTCGAGATTGAAGCCGGGAAAGGGGCGAGTTCACGCCTCATATCCACGTTTGTGACTTGAAGTCACGCAACGGGCTGGCTTACCTGTGATTAGGCAACAAGACCGCGAAAAGGTTCAATGGCCTGAATAGCAGGGGCGGGAAGGACTTCTCCGGACAATGGAAGAATTTGCGCACGCGCTGGCCAATTTCGTGCGCGACCATCAGGCCTGGGCCGCGCCGATCGTGCTGCTGTTGGCCTTCGGTGAATCGCTCGCCTTCATCTCGTTGTTGATTCCCGCCTGGGGCGCGCTGGTCGCCATCGGCGCGCTGATCGGCGCGAGCGGCATCAGCTTCTGGCCGGTCTGGCTCGCCGGCGGGCTTGGCGCCGCGCTCGGCGATTGGGTCTCCTATTGGTTCGGCTACAAGTTCAAGGAACAGGTCGCGCAGATGTGGCCGCTGTCGCGCTATCCGGACATCCTGCCGCGCGGCGAGGCATTCGTGCGGCGCTGGGGCGTGCCCAGCATCTTCATTGGCCGTTTCTTCGGACCCTTAAGGGCTTCGGTGCCGCTCGCGGCCGGCATCTTCGAGATGCCTTACCTGCAGTTCCAGATCGCGAATTTCGTGTCCGCGCTGGTCTGGGCGGCAGCGCTGCTCTTGTTCGGCGACGTCATCGCCCAAATCATGGAATGGCTCTGGCGCGCGGTCTGACCAAAGCGCGGAATAAGCCCGTGGTTGCGGGGGTTAACTGGTCAGCGCGACGCGCCTTTTAGCGTCGCATGAATACGCAAAGATTGCTAAAAGCGCACGGCAAACAGAAGCGGGACAGCCGCTCGCCAACATATCACAGGGAGAGAGCATCATGAATTTATCGCGACGTGACACACTTCTGGGAACGGCAGCACTTGCGGCTGTACCGCTCATGACATCCACACAAGTCAGGGCGGCGGCACCTGTGGCCGACAAGCAGGCGCCGAGTTTCTATCGCTACAAGGTCGGCGACGCCGTCGTGACCGTCATCTCCGACGGCAAGAACGTGTTTCCGCTGACGGATGCCTTCGTGACCAACGCCAAGAAGGCGGACGTTGCGGCTGAGCTCGAGAAGAACTTCATGCCAGCAGGCATGATGGCGATCTATTTCGCGCCGCTGGTGATCCAGACCGGCGGCAAGCTGGTCGTGATCGACACCGGCAACGGCGCGCTCGCCAAGACCAACAGCAAGGGCAATAACGGCCTGTTCCACGACAACATGGCGGCCGCCGGCTTCGACGCCAAGGCGGTCGATATGGTCATCATCTCGCATTTCCACGGCGACCACGTGAACGGCCTGCTCACCGCCGACGGCGCGCCGGCGTTCCCGAACGCCGAGGTGCTGGTGCCCGCCACCGAGTGGAAGTTCTGGATGGACGACGGCGAGATGACCAACGCCAAGGGCGACCGCATGGTCGGGCTGTTCAAGAACAACCGCAACATCTTCGAGAAAGGCCTGAACAAGAAGGTCACGCCGTACGAGTGGAACAAGGAAATCGCTCCGGGCCTGACCTCGGTCGAGTCCGTTGGCCACACGCCGGGTCACACCTCCTATGTGCTGGCCTCAGGCAACGGCAAGGTGTTCATCCAGTCGGACGTCACCAACAACCCGAATCCGTTTGCGACGCATCCGGAGTGGCACGCCTTCTTCGACCAGGATGCCGACGTGGCGGAGAAGACCCGCCGCCGGGTTTACGACATGGTGGTCGCCGAGAAGCTGCAGGTGCAGGGCTTCCATTATCCCTTCCCGGGCCTCGGCAATGTCGTGAAGGACGGCGCCGGCTATCGGGTCATCCCAGCGTCGTGGAATTCGAGCCTCTGAGCAGCGGGTTGCGCGGAAATCCTTGACGCAAGGCGGGCGCGGCCTTATAGCCGCGCCCCATGACGATCTCTTCGACCATCCTGACCGCCGCTCGCCGCCGCCGCACATCCGCGGTATGGGCGATCGTCTGCGTCTGAGATCATCGCCCCTGCCGCCGGATATTCGCTTCCGCGGCATCTTCCTTCCACATAGATACGCGGTCGTCCGGCGGCTCCTTTGCCAAGCAGGAGTTTGCTAAAGATGTATACGCCGCCACCATTCAAATCCGACCGCGCCGCTGCCCTCGCGTTCGCGCAAGCACGCGGCTTCGGCGCCGTCTGCGCATGGGACGGCGAGAAGCCGGTCGCCTCCGCGCTGCCGTTCTGCCTCGGCTTTGCCGATGACGGCACGCCGATGGTGGCGTTTCATGTCGCGCGCGGCAACGCGCTCGCCCGGCTTGCCGGCGGCAAGTCGCGCTGGCTGCTGGCGGTCAACGGCGCCGACGCCTATGTATCGGCGGACTGGTACGCCTCGCCCGATCAGGTGCCGACCTGGCTCTATCAGGCGGTGCATCTGACCGGTACGGTCAGCCTGATGCCGGAAGGCGAGCTGGGAGCGCATCTCGACGCGCTCAGTGCGAAATTCGAAAGCTGGCTCGCGCCGAAGCCGCCATGGACGGTGGACAAGGTGTCGGCCGGCCGGCAGGAGATGCTGA
The DNA here is from genome assembly GCA_963732085.1 of uncultured Alphaproteobacteria bacterium. Lineage (GTDB taxonomy): Bacteria > Pseudomonadota > Alphaproteobacteria > Rhizobiales > Xanthobacteraceae > Bradyrhizobium. Next base: position 18,458 of record CAVSYJ010000016.1, read on the forward strand.
AGAAGGCGATCGTGGGCCTTGTGATGACGGTTGAGGAGATCGAGGGCAGCTTCAAGCTCAACCAGCACAAGTCGGACGCCGACCATCTGGCTGTCGCAAACGCGCTGGCACATCAGGACGATCCCGCCTCACGGCAGATTGCCGGAGCGATGCGCGAACTGCGGCCACAGGTCTTTGCCGACGAAGCCGAACAGGTTTGAGAGGAGCCTGCCATGACCCTGACCGATACCCACAAGACTGCGGCCGCTACGACCAGGCCGTCCGTCTTCGTCGACGGCGCCTCCGGCACCACCGGCCTTGAAATCGCTGAAAGGCTCGCCCGGCAAGACGACGTCGTTGTGAAGAGCATCGCCGAGGACAAGCGCAAGGATGCCGGCGCCAAGCGCGCGCTGATGGAGGAGGTCGACCTCGTCATCCTCTGCCTGCCCGATGCCGCCGCAAAGGAAACCGTCGCGCTGATCGACGGCATGGGCAATGCCGCGCCGCGGGTGCTTGATGCGTCGACCGCATTTCGGGTCGCACCGGACTGGGCCTACGGCTTTCCCGAGCTTGCGCCCGGCCAGGCCGAGAAAATTCGCGTCGCGCGAAAAGTCTCCAATCCCGGCTGCTATCCAACCGGTGGAATCGCGCTGCTGCGGCCGCTGGTCGACGCCGGGCTGATACCGTCAGACTATCCCGTCACCGTGAATGCGGTCAGTGGCTATTCCGGCGGCGGCAAGACGATGATCGCGGATTTCGAGGGCGGCACCGCGCCGTCCTTCGAGCTCTACGGTCTCGGCTTCGAGCACAAGCATCTGCCTGAGATGCAGCTCTATTCGAAGCTCACGCATCGGCCGATCTTCATTCCGTCGGTCGGAAACTTCCGGCAGGGCATGCTGGTCTCGGTGCCGCTGCAGCTCGATACGCTCAAGGGCAAGCCCAAAGGCGCGGACCTGCATGCGGCGCTGGCGAAGCACTACGCCGGAAGCCGCTACGTTTCGGTCATGCCGATGGAGAACGCAGCGACCAAGCTGGAGCCGGAGGCGCTCAACGAGACCAACAAACTCGAGCTTTACGTCTTTGCCAGCGACAAGCACAGGCAGGCGGTGCTGGTCGCGCGCCTCGATAATCTCGGCAAGGGCGCATCGGGAGCGGCGGTGCAGAACATGCGGCTGATGCTTGGATTGCCCGAGGCGTGATGGGCGCCGCGGACGACGACACGCTGCAGTTCTATAGCCGCAATGCCGAGGCCTATGCAGGCTGGGCGAAAGCGCCGTCGAGGCGGCTGAAGGGATTTCTGGCGCTGCTGCCTAAAGGAGGCTCGATCCTCGAGCTTGGCTGCGGCGCCGGCAATCACGCGGGCGAAATACTGGCGGCGGGCTTCAGGTTGCGGGCCACCGATGGTTCGCCGGAGATGGCTGCGATCGCCTCGCAGCGCCTGCGCCATCCCGTCGACACCATGCGCTTCGACCAACTTGATGAGCACGAGGCTCATGACGGCGTCTGGGCCAGCGCCTGCCTGCTCCACGTGCCGCGCGATGAACTCTCCGGCGTTCTGGCGCGCGTCCATTGCGCGCTGAAGCCTGGCGGCGTGTTCTATGCCAGCTACAAGATCGGCGATGGCGAGGGCGGCCGCGACAGCCTCGGCCGCTACTACAACTATCCCTCGCCGGAATGGCTCGAGGCGACCTATGCGGCATCCGGCGTCTGGCAGACGTTGAAGTCAGATACCAGCGAGATCAAGAGCTTTGACGAAGCGCCGGCGACGATGTTGCACATGGTCGTGCGCCGCGCATGATCCGGAAAAGTGTGCAGCGGTTTTCCCCCGCGACAAACGCGGAACGCGTTTGCGCGGAGATCATGCGCCAAAGTGGCGCTTAAAACGCCCTGAAGATCGCCAGCGCCAGCACCGCCTGCGCGATGAAAGCCGACGGTGAAGGCGAGCGTGCGGAACACCGGCAGGCCGAGCGTGTACACCAGCAGATGCGCGACGCGCGCCCAGAAATAGATCGCGCAGGCCCAGACCGTCCATTTGGTCGAGTAATCGAGCTGCGCGAGGATCAGCACCAGCGGCGCGAACACGACCAGGTTCTCGACCGCATTGTCGTGCGCGAACATCAGCCGCGTCGCCCACGCCGCATGCGGCTTGTCGCCCCGCGACGGATTGGCCATGGCGCCGCCGAGACCGCGCACCGTCACGCGATTGAGGATGTAGGGGACCCACAACAATCCTGTCAAAATCACCGTCAACGTCAGCCAGAACAGCTCGGGCGTCATCAATCCGGGCGTCATCGTGTCCCCCTTGTTCGATTTCAGAAATCCTTGAACGCCTTATAGCCGAGCGCGCAGCGTTACGCTACGCGCGGACCTTCACATAGCTGCCGGGTGCATCCTCGATCGGCGGCAGCGCCTCGCCGCCGACCTTGCGCGCCGGCACCTCTTCGGCATCGATGCCTCCGAGCCATTCCCGCCAGTTCGGCCACCATGATCCCTTGTGCTCTTCGGCGCCCTTGACCCAGTCGGCGAGCTTGACGCCGCTGATATTGTCGTTGGTCCAGTACTGGTACTTGTTGCCTGAGGGCGGATTGACCACGCCGGCGATGTGGCCGGAGCCGGACAGCACATATTTCACCGGTCCGCCGAAGAATTGCGAGCCGTAGAGCACCGATTCCGCCGGCGCGATGTGGTCCTCGCGGGTGGCGAGATTGTAGACGGGAACCTTCACCTTGGAGAGATCGAGCAGGGTGTTGTCCAGCACCATGCTGCCGGTCGAGAGCCGGTTCTCCAGGTAGCAGTTGCGCAAATAATAGGAATGGTTCGCCGCCGGCATCCGCGTGGCGTCGGAATTCCAGTGCAGCAGGTCGAACGCCGACGGCGCCTGGCCCTTGAGGTAGTTGTTGACGACATAGGACCAGATCAGATCGTTGGAGCGCAGCATGTTGAAGGCCATCGCCATCCTGCTGCCTTCGAGCACGCCGGATTCGCTGCATGTCGCGTTCCAGCGCCGCAATCTGGCCCTCGTCGACGAACACCAGCAGAGTCGCCGGCATGGGTGAAGTCGACCTGGGCGGCGAGGAACGTCGCCGAGGTGGCGCGCACGCGGCGCTTGTCGGCCAGCCAGGCCAGCGTGGTCGCCAGCAGCGTGCCGCCGACGCAATAGCCGGCGGTGTGGACCTTCATCTCGCCAGTCGCGCGCTCGATGACGTCCATCGCCGCGAGCGGGCCTTCCTTCATGTAGTCGTCCCAGGTCTTGGTCCCGAGATTCTTGTCGGGATTGACCCAGGAGATCACGAACACGGTGATGCCCTGGTCGACGCACCACTTGATGAAGGATTTCTCCGGCTTCAGGTCGAGGATGTAGAACTTGTTGATCCAGGGCGGCACGATCAAGAGCGGCGTCCGCAGCACGCTCGGCGTGCTCGGCTGCGTACTGGATCAGCTGCATCAGGTCGTTCTGATAGATCACCTTGCCGGGTGTCGTCGCCATGTTGACGCCGACCACAAGATTGCTGGGGTCGGACTGCCGGATCCGCAACATGCCGTGGCCGGCCTCGATATCTTCCGCCAGCATGGTCATGCCGCGCACCAGATTGGTGCCGGAGGAGGAGACCGTCTCGCGCAGCACTTCCGGATTGGTCAGCACGAAGTTCGACGGCGAGAATCGCGTTGGTGATCTGCTGGACATAGAACTCGGCCTTCTTGCGGGTGTGCGGATCGAGGCCCTCGGCGTTGCGCACGAGGTCCTGCGACCATTGCACGGTCAACAGATAGGCCTGCATCATGAAGTCGAAGAACTGGTTCTTCTTCCACTCGGGATCGGCGAAACGTTTGTCGCGCGGCGAGGGCGCGATCGCCGGCATGGCGTCTTCGCCGGCCAGCCGGCGCATCGCCGAGCCCCAGAGATCGAGATAGCCCTTGGCCATTTTGGTCTGCAGGTCGGAAGCGCGTTCATTGTCGGACAGCCAGTATTCGGCGACGCTCGTCAGCGTCTTGACGACCTCGGCGAACTCTTCCGACGACTTGTCCTTGACCTCGCCGCTCTCCCGCGGCTTGAGGTAGGCCGCCAGCGCGCGGCCGCCGCTCTCCATCGCGCGCGCGATGTTCATGGCGAATGCTTCGCTGTCGAATTTTTTCTCTTGTTTCGGCTCGATCGTGACGTCGGTCATGGCGCAAACACTAACGCTTCATTTCGCATTCGTCACCGCGCGAGATCACGCTTCGTCGTTGACGCCGTCCGCGGATGGTATTGCACTGCGACAAATCATCTTGGTTCTGTCATATTGCAGCCCCAACGGTGCAATTTGCTGTTTGGGGATTAAGCATTTCGGGCGACAATGGCTCCCGCCGAAATGGGGACTTCGGAAAACGGTATGTTGGTGGGTCGGCCGAGGCGGTTGCTGATCGCGGGCGCGCTTGTTGCGTGTGCACTCGCGCTTGCCGGCTGTTCCACATCGATCGCCGATCTGCCGATCGTCGGCACGCCGGCCGATGCCCCGGCGCGACCAAAGGATCCGGGCAGTTACCTGCCGGTCAACGATATGCCGCCGGAGCGTGACGAGACGCGATGGACCAGGCCACGCGGGACAAGATCAAGACGGAGCTGGCCGCAGCGCGCGATCGGCAGGCAGCGGCCGCCGCTGCCAACGCCACACCGCCGGCTACTCCGCCGAAATGACGTAACCGCTGGCGCGGCACGGCGGCCGTGCTAAAAGAACCAGCTCAACCGTCAGGGTGCCGTCCCGAAATCACGCTAAACAATTGATTTTGCGTGACTTATGACGGATGTCGCTTGATTTAATGGTTCGCAGGAAAGCAGCGAATCTGCCCGATGGTTGCCGGAGCCCGAGGACCATGGAAGATTTCTACCGCATCCGCCGCCTGCCGCCTTACGTGTTCGAGCAGGTCAACCGGGCCAAGGCGGCCGCGCGGAACGCCGGCGCCGACATCATCGATCTCGGCATGGGCAATCCGGACCTGCCGGCGCCGGCCCACGTCCTCGAGAAGCTGAAGGAAACGCTCGGCAAGCCGCGCACCGATCGTTATTCGGCCTCCCGCGGCATCCCCGGCCTGCGCAAGGCCCAGGCCGGCTATTACGCGCGCCGCTTCGGCGTGAAGCTCAACCCGGACACCCAGATCGTCGCGACGCTCGGCTCGAAGGAAGGCTTTGCCAACGTGGCGCAGGCGATCACCGCGCCGGGCGACGTCGTGCTGTGTCCCGAACCCGAGCTATCCGATCCACGCCTTCGGCTTCCTGATGGCGGGCGGCGTGATCCGTTCGGTGCCGTCGGAGCCGACGCCGCAATTCTTCGAGGCGGTCGAGCGCGCGATCATCCACTCGATCCCGAAGCCGATCGCGCTCATGGTCTGCTATCCCTCGAACCCGACGGCCTATGTCGCCGATCTCGACTTCTACGCGGACCTCGTCGCGTTCGCGAAGAAGCACGAGATCTTCATCCTCTCCGATCTCGCCTATGCCGAGGTCTATTTCGACGACAGAACCCGCCGCCCTCGGTGCTGCAGGTTCCCGGCGCGATGGACGTCACCGTCGAGTTCACCTCGATGTCGAAGACGTTCTCGATGGCCGGCTGGCGCATGGGCTTTGCGGTCGGCAACGAGCGCATCATCGCCGCGCTGGCGCGGGTGAAATCCTATCTCGACTACGGCGCCTTCACGCCGGTGCAGGTCGCGGCGACCGCGGCGCTGAACGGCCCGGAGGATTGCATCCGCGAGATGCGCGACACCTACCGCAAGCGCCGCGACGCGCTGGTCGAAATCGTTCGGCCGGGCGGGCTGGGAGATTCCGCCGCCGGAGGCCTCGATGTTCGCCTGGGCGCCGCTGCCCGAAGGCGTTCCGAGGCTCGGCAGCATGCAGTTCGCAACGCTGATGGTGGAGAAATCCGGCGTCGTGGTCTCGCCCGGCGTCGCCTTCGGCGAGCATGGCGAGGGCTATGTCCGCATCGCCATGGTGGAAAACGAGCAGCGCATCCGCCAGGCCGCGCGCAATGTCCGCCGCTTCCTTGAAAGCGGCCTCGAAACGTTGCACAACGTGGTTCCTCTCGCCAACCGGCGATAGATCTCATCCGGCAAGTTTCTGCCGCGTCATGGTCGCACCCCTCAAAGTGGGTATCGCGGGGCTCGGCACTGTGGGCGCCGAGGTCGTCCGTCTCATCGAGAACGCAAGCCGCACGCTGTCGGCGCGCTGCGGCCGCGGCGTGCGCGTGGTCGCGGTCACCGCGCGCTCGAAGGCGAAGAAGCGCGGCCTCGATCTGCGCGGCATCGAATGGGCGAAGAACCCGCTGGCGCTCGCCGAACGATCCCGACATCGACTGCTTCGTCGAACTGATGGGCGGCGCCGGCGATCCCGCGCTCTCTGCGGTCGAGACCGCGCTGAACTCCGGCAAGTCGGTGGTGACCGCCAACAAGGCGCTGATCGCGCAGGCACGGCGCTGCGGCTTGCGCAATGCCGCCGAAAAGCACGGCGGCGCGCTGAATTTCGAGGCGGCGGTCGGCGCGCGCCATCCCGGTCATCAAGACGCTGCGCGAGGGCCTTGCCGGCACCGACATCAACCGCGTCTACGGCATCCTCAACGGCACCTGCAATTACATCCTGACGCGGATGGAGCAGGAGGGCCTGTCGTTCGCCGAATGCCTGAAGGATGCGCAGCGGCTCGGCTATGCCGAGGCCAATCCGTCGTTCGACGTCGACGGCCACGACACCGCGCAGAAGCTTGCGATCCTGGCGAGCCTCGCCTTCGGCACCAAGGTCGCGCAGAGCGCGGTCTATGTCGAAGGCATCTCGTCGATCACGCCGGAGGATCTGCGGCCGCCGACGAACTCGGCTATCGCGTCAAGCTGCTCGGCGTTGCCGTGCGCACCGCCAAGGGCATCGAGCAGCGCGTGCATCCGACCATGGTGCCGAAATCGTCATCGATCGCGCAGGTGATGGGCGTCACCAATGCGGTGACGATCGACGGCGACGGCATTCCGCCGATCACGCTGGTCGGCCCCGGCGCGGGCGGGGCTGCGACCGCATCCGCCGTGGTCGCCGACATCGCCGACGTCGCGCGCGGCTTGCGCGTCGCGCCGTTCGGCCGTCCGGTGAAGAGGCTGCGCAACATCAAGAAGGCGCCGATGGAGCGCCACGAGGGCGGCTACTACATCCGCCTGATGGCGCGCGATCTGCCGGGAACCGCGGCGACGATCGCGACGCGGCTCGCCGAGCAGAAGATCTCGATCGAATCGATCGTGCAGCGCCACCAGATGGCGACGCCGACGGCGGCGCGCGCAGAAGCGCAACCGCCGGTTCCGTGATCTTGATAACCTATGCCACGACCGAGGATGCGGTGCACCGTGCGCTCGCACGCGGTGCAAAGGGACAGGGTGATCAGCGGCCGGCCGCAGGTGATCCGGATCGAAAAGAACTAGACGAAATCCGAACGGATCGCGCGTTCAGGATAGCGCGGGCCGAGATGTTCCGCCAAGAAGTGTTTGAGGGAGTGGCCGATGTCGACCAGATCACCGTTCCGCCGCAATTGCTGGAGCGCATTCTCACGCTGGAGATCGTGCGCGTGACCGAACGCGCGGCGGTGTCGGCCGCGCGGCTGCGCGGTCACGGCAACGAGAAGGCCGCCGACCAGGCCGCGGTCGACGCGATGCGGCGCGAACTCAACAAGCTGCCGATCGAGGGCACCGTCGTGATCGGCGAGGGCGAGCGCGACGAGGCGCCGATGCTGTTCATCGGCGAGAAGGTCGGCATCAATGCCGGCCCGAAGGTCGACATCGCCGTCGATCCGCTCGAGGGCACCACCCTGTGCGCCAAGAACATGCCGGGCGCGATCGCCACCATGGCGATGGCCGAGGGCGGCACGCTGCTCCACGCGCCCGACGTCTACATGCAGAAGATCGCGATCGGCCCCGGCTACCGAAGGGCGTCGTCGAACTCGATGCGTCGCCCGCCGACAACATGCGCCGGCTCGCCAAGGCCAAGGGCGTCAAGCCCTCGGCGATCACCGTGCTGGTGCTCGACCGTCCGCGCCATGCCGACATCATCGCGGGCGTGCGCTCGACCGGCGCTGCCGTCCGGCTGATCACCGACGGCGACGTCGCCGGCGTGATCCACACCGCCGATCCCGACAAGACCGGCGTCGACATGTATATCGGCACCGGCGGCGCGCCCGAGGGCGTGCTGGCGGCGGCGGCGCTGCGCTGCATCGGCGGCCAGATGCAGTGCCGGTTGATCCTCGACACCGAGGAGAAGCGCGAGCGCGCCGCCAAGATGGGCATCAAGGATCCGCAAGATGATCTACGGCATCGAGGACATGGCGCGGCGACTGCCTGTTCGCGGCGACCGGCGTGACCGACGGCTCGCTGCTCACGGGCGTCAAGTTCCGCAAGGACAACGTGATCGAGACCGAGACGGTGGTGATGCGCTCGGTCACCGGCACGGTGCGCTGATCAAGGCCGAGCACCGCGCAGCTCGAAAAATTCCACCTGGACTAAGGCACGATGAACGCGACCCTCATTCCGGGCTTTCGTTTTACGCTCCGCGCGCCCGGATATGACCAACAAGCACGCATTATAACGGCAGCAGGGAGCTACCATGTCCGATATTTCGGGGGTCAAGGCGCTGGTGTTCGACGTGTTCGGCACGGTGGTGGACTGGCGCACCAGCCTGATCGACGAGTTCACGAAATGGGGCGCGGCCAACGGCATCAGACAGCCGACTGGACCGCGCTGGTCGATGGCTGGCGCGAGGCCTATGCGCCTCGATGGACGAGGTGCGCAACAACCCGGCGCGCGGCTTCCTCAAGCTCGACATCCTGCACGCAATCGCTCGACAAGTTGATCGACGCTTCGGCATCAAGGGACTGAGCGAGGCCGACCGGCACACCTAAACTCGGCTGGCACCGCCTGAAGCCATGGCCGGACAGCGTCGGCGGTCTGACGCGGCTGAAGAAGAAATACATGATCTCGCCGCTGTCGAACGGCAACGTCGCGCTGCTGACCAACATGGCGAAGTTCGCCGGGCTGCCGTGGGACCTCATCATGTCGGCGGAGCTGTTCGAGCACTACAAGCCGGACAACGAGACCTATCTCGGCGCTGCGAAACTGCTCTGCCTGCGGCCGGAGCAGGTGATGATGGTGGCCGCCCACAACCGCGACCTGAAGGCCGCGCAGAACACGGCCTGAAGACAGCTTTCGTCGCGCGGCCGACCGAATACGGCCCGCTGCAGAAGCACGATTTCGAGGCCAAGGGCGACTGGGACTTCGTCGCCGACGATTTCTGGCGGCATCGCCGACCGGATGGGCTGCTAGGCGCGACGTGGCAGAATCATTGAGGGGTTGGAAATCCGCGCCTGCCTAACTGGGGGCACCACGACGCTTCCCGCATCCGCATTGCCAAAAGAGACGTCGCCGGCTTTCTCGGCGTGCCCACTCGCCGACGGGCAGACTCTGGCGCGATCGGCTCGACTCGCGCGGCGCGGCGCGGGCGCTCGCGATCGCGCAGCGCCACAACCTGCCGGAGATGCTGGCGCGGGTGGTGGCCGGCCGCGGCGTCGAGATCGATGCGGTCGAGGATTTCTCGATCCGCGATCCGCCGCGATACCGACCCCTACACGGTGACGCAGATGGAGGCGGCGGCGAAGCGGATCGCGGATGCGGCCTTGCGCGGCGAGATGTCGCGATCTTCGGCGATTACGACGTCGACGGCGCGACCTCGGCGGCGCTGCTGGCCTGGTATCTGCGCCACGCGGGCTCGATCCACTGATCCATATTCCCGACCGGCTGTTCGAGGGCTACGGCCCGAACACCGAAGCCGTGCGCGCGCTGGCCGCGAAAGGCGCGACGCTGCTCGTCACGGTCGATTGCGGCACCACCAGCCTCGAGCCGTTGGCCGAGGCGAAAAGCTCGGCATGAGCGTGGTGGTGATCGACCATCACCAGGCCGGCGACGTCTTCCCGAGGTCGACGCGCTGGTCAACCCGAATCGCGCGGACGACGTCTCGGGGCTCGGCCATCTCGCCGCCGTCGGTCTCGTGTTTGTCACGCTGGTCGCGGTCAATCGCGAGCTGCGCGCAGCGCGGCTTCTGGACCTCCGAACGGCCCGAGCCCGATCTGCTCGGCGCTGCATCACGTCGCGCTCGGCACCGTCGCCGATGTCGTGCCGCTGACCGGGCTGAACCGCGCCTTCGTCAAGAAGGGACTGATCGCGCTGCGCCGGCGCGACCATGTCGGCCACACCGCGCTGATGGATGTCGCGCGCCTGTCCGGTCCGCCGGAAGCCTGGCACCTCGGCTTCCTGCTGGGCCCGCGCATCAATGCGGGCGGCCGGATCGGGCGCGCCGATCTCGGCGTGCGTCTGCTGCTCGAAGACCGATCGAAGCGGCACGGCTCGCGGCCGAGCTCGACCGCCTCAACACCGAGCGCCGCCTCATCGAGCAGTCCGCCGAAGCGCAGGCCGGGCGGAAGCGATCGCGGCGCTCGGGGTCGAGGACAAGGGCTCGGTGATCGTCACCGCCTCGGAAGGCAGGCATCCCGGCGTCGTAGGACTCGTCGCGGCGCGGCTGAGCGAGAAATTCTCACGGCCAGCCTTTGCGGTCGCGCTGGAGCCTGGCGGCATCGGCACCGGCTCGGGCCGCTCGATCGCCGGGGTCGATCTCGGCCACGCGGTGCGTCAGGCCGTCGCTGACGGCCTGTTGATCAAGGGCGGCGGCCACGCCATGGCGGCAGGTGTCACCTTACGAAAAGAACGCCTCGCGGAATTCCGCGCCTTCATGGAAATGCGGTCGCCCGCGATGTCGCGGCCTCGCGCCATCTCAACGAACTCTGATCGACGGCGCGGTCACCGCGCGCGGGGTCACACCGGAGCTCGTGAAATCGCTGGACGCGCGGGCCCGTTCGGCAGGCAATCCGGAACCGGTTTTCGCGTGCCGATCGCATCAACTGATGTTCGCCGACGAGGTCGGTCAGGCGCATCTGCGCCTCCGTCTCAAGTCGGGCGACGGCGCATCGTCAACGCGATGGCGTTCCGCGCGGTCGGCCAGAAGCTCGGAATGCATGGCGGCGACCGGGACCAGCCGATCCATGTGGCGGGAACGCTCACCACCGATCGCTATCAGGGAGCGAGCGCGTACAACTGCGGGTATACGAATCGCGGTGCCGGACAAGGGACCGGACGTGATCCGATAGGAGTCCAGAAAAAGCCGGGGAGTCACCGGCAAGGCAGGTGAAAGGTAAGGTCGCGCTCGTGACCGGCGGAGCATCGGGCATTGGCGAGGCGATCGCGGAGTTGCTCGCACAGGAGGGCGCGACCGTCGTCGCAACCGACGTCGACGAACTCAGGGGTCCCGAGGTTGTCGGCCGCATCGCCAAGGCCGGCGGCAAGGCGGTCTTCCGGCAGCAGCACGCTGACCAGCGAAGCCCGCTGGGCGGAGATCGTTTCCGACGTCGAACGGCGTTTCGGCAGACTCGACATCATGGTGTCGAACGCGGGCATCGGTATCGCCGTGCCGTCCATCGTCGACATGACCCTCGCGGACTGGCGCAAGCAGACTGCGATCAATCTCGACGGCGTGTTTCTCTCCGTCAAATACTGCCTGCCGCTGATGCGCAAGCATGGCGGCGGCTCCATCATCATGATGTCGTCGCTAGCCGGCCTTCGCGGCGCGGCCGGGCTTGCAGGTTACTCGGGCGACCAAGGGCGGCGTCCGCCTGTTCGCCAAGGCGGTTGCGATGGAATGCGCCGGCGCGGGCGACGGCATTCGGGTCAATTCGGTGCATCCCGGCATCATCCACACCCCTATCGGGGCAAGATTTCGAATGGGCGCTTCCGGCAACATGGGTAATGCGCCGATCGATCCGGAGGAGCGCGCGAAGCTGGCGACGCTGCTCGGACATGCCGGTCAGGCGCGGGGACATCGCCGACGGCGTGCTTTACCTCGCCTCCGATGCGTCGCGCTATATGACGGGAGCCGAGCTTGTCATCGACGGCGGTATGTTCGCGGGCGGCGTGGCGCGCCGAAAGGGACATAGGGCAAGGGGGTCCAGCTCCATTGGCGCAGGGCTCAGCCGTCGCGTGGCTTTGGAGTCCAGCACCCGATCGACCATGTCCGGCGCAAGACCGAGTAGTTGCCCGGAGAGGTCAGCGCCTCGATGGTGGCGCGTCGATCTGGGCCGAGACTGCGGATCCGCCGACAGCGCGTCCGCAAGCGTGATGCGCTTCTCGTTGGCGAGGCGGCAGGCGTCGTAGACCACGTCGTGCGCCTCCTGCCGGCCGATCTGCGGCGCCAGCCCCATCATGACGGCTTCCGCCACAATCAGCCCGCGGCTGATGTCGAGATTCTTCGCCATCTTTGTCGTCGACGATCAGCCCGCCGAGCGCGAATTTCGCCTGATGCAGGCGCCTGCGGTCAGCACGAAACTTTCGGGGATCGCAATCCATTCGGCGTGCCACGGCCCGGTGGCGCGCTCGAAATCCTGCACCATGGCATCGAGCATCAGGCCGGCGTGCTGGCGCACCGCCTTGCGCGGCCAGCATCAGCTCCGAAGAGATCGGGTTGCGCTTCTGCGGCATGGTCGAGGATGCGCCGCGCCCCTTTACAAAAGGCTCGTAGAGCTCGGCGAATTCGGTCGAGGCCATGATCATGATGTCGAGGGCGATCTTGCCGAGCCAGCCGGTCACCAGCCCGAAGAAATTGACCGCTTCGGCAGGCCGTCGCGCGCGACATGCCAGGTCGAAACGGGAACGCCGAGCCCGAGTCCTCGCACAGGGCCTGCGGACCTCAAGTCTTGGTCGCCGAGGGAGGCCAGCGCCCCGCGGCGCCGGCGAACTGGCCGACCAGCACGCGCGGCTTCAACTCTGCGAGACGTTCGGCATGACCATCGACATTGCGAGCCATATCGCGGTCTTGTAGCCGAAGGTGACCGGCAGCGCCTGCTGGAGATGGGTCCGACCCGCCATCGGCGTATCGCGGTAGCGCCGCGACAGCCCGGCGAGGATGCGGCGCAGCGCGGCGAATCGTCCTCGATCAGCGCAAGGCCGTCGCGCAGCTGCAGGACCAGGGCGGTATCCATGATGTCCTGCGTAGTCGCGCCCCAATGAACGTAGCGGCCGGCCTCGCCGCACCGCCCCGCCATCTGGTGCACCAGCGGCAAGATCGGATAGCCGACAATGTCGGTCTCCCGGCGCAACAGATCGAAATCCAATGTCGAGACACCCGCACGCCCCGTGATCGCCGCCGCGGCCTCAGGCGGAATTAGCCGCATCTGCGCTTCGGCTTTCGCCAGCGCGATCTCGACCTCGACATAGCGAGAGACCAAGGCTGATCCGAAAACACCGCGCGCATCGCGGGCGTGCCGAAAGCGTCGCGGAACAGGACGGAGTTGAGAACGGTCGTGGCCGGGGCGGCTGATGGCATGGATATCTCCAGGAGCGAACTGCGCGGTTTTTCGCCGCTGATGTCACGAACCCTGCCGCAACCGCGCCAGCACTTTCAAGCCGCCATAACCGTCGGCCGGCTCGATGCCCATCTTGAGCTGGTAATCGCGGACCGCCTTCATGGTGTCGTTGCCGACGCGGCCGTCGGTGCCGCCGGTGTCGAAACCGGCCCTGGTCAGGCGCGTCTGCATTTCCTGGATCTCGCGCAAGTGTCAGCGCACGCTCCGAGCCGGGGGTGGGCTGGATGAAGGGCGGTCCGCCCAGGATGCGGTCGCCGAGATGGCAGATCGCCAGCGCATAGTTCATCGACGGGTTGAAGCTCGTACCGAATAGAAATTCGGTTCCGAGCAGGAATGCCGGGCCTCCCGGCTCGGGACTTCAGAGCTGCGCCGAGGCGTTCGGCTGCGGAAACGGTTGGCCGTCGGCGCGGACCCACCCTCCCTGCTGCTCGTCCACGCGGCATAGCTGCGGCTGCCCTTCGCCGCGCGGTCCGCGTGCACCTCGCAGCCCCGATGCTCGCCCGGACTATATTTGCCGCGATCGAGCAGATATTTCGCGGTCGCGCCGAGCGCGTCGTCGGGCTTGCCGAACGGCGAGATCTTGCCGTCGCCGTCATAGTCCATGCCGACATGCAGCCAGACTTCGGGCATCCACTGGGTGTGGCCCATCGCACCGGCCCAGGAGCCGCGCATCCCCTCGCGGAGTGCTCCAGCCGCGATCGACGATGCGAAGCGCGTTGATCAGCTCGCTTTCCCTACAGGGCTTGCGGCGCGGCGCGTTCCAGGCGAGCGCGGCGAGCGATGGGAAAATCGGACGCATGTGGTTCTGCTGCACCAGGGGATCGCCGAATGCTGACTCTACGCCCCACAGCGCCAGCAAGGCGCCCCGCGCTCGACGCCGAAGTCCTTTTCAATCCGCGCGAACAGCGCTTCGTTCTTCTTCAGCGCTGCCTTGCCGTTGATGATGCGCCAATCGGACACGCGACGATTGATGTACTGCCAGGTCTCTTCCGTGAACTTCGGCTGGCTCGCGAACTCCTTGAACACGCTGGTGTCGGGTTGCACGTGCGCCATCGCCCGGTCCCAACTCGCCTCCGAGATGCCCTTGGCAAGCGCGCGGGCTATGAAAAACGCCCGCCAGGCATCGAAGCTCTGTGGCATTTTTTGGCCTGCGCAGCAAACAAGGGCTTGAGCGAACAGCGCCGTCGCCGCGAGACTGGATTGCATCAGCATCCGCCGCGAAAGCATCTTGAGGGAATCAGGTTGGTCCATCGCTGCAGTTTACGGGAGCAGGGACGTGACGAGGAAAACGATCGCGCCCGGTTCCGCCCTTATCTCTCACTGCAAAGCGTGAAAAATAGAGAGAAAAAAAGAGGGGGGGGGGGGGGGGGGGGGGGGGGGGGGGGGGGGGGGGGGGGGGGGGGGGGGGGGGGGGGGGGGGGGGGGGGGGGGGGGGGGGGGGGGGGGGGGGGGGGGGGGGGGGGGGGGGGGGGGGGGGGGGGGGGGGGGGGGGGGGGGGGGGGGGGGGGGGGGGGGGGGGGGGGGGGGGGGGGGGGGGGGGGGGGGGGGGGGGGGGGGGGGGGGGGGGGGGGGGGGGGGGGGGGGGGGGGGGGGGGGGGGGGGGGGGGGGGGGGGGGGGGGGGGGGGGGGGGGGGGGGGGGGGGGGGGGGGGGGGGGGAAAAAAAAAAAAAAAAAAAAAAAAAAAAAAAAAAAAAAAAAAAAAAAAAAAAAAAAAAAAAAAAAAAAAAAAAAAAAAAAAAAAAAAAAAAAAAAAAAAAAAAAAAAAAAAAAAAAAAAAAAAAAAAAAAAAAAAAAAAAAAAAAAAAAAAAAAAAAAAAAAAAAAAAAAAAAAAAAAAAAAAAAAAAAAAAAAAAAAAAAAAAAAAAAAAAAAAAAAAGGGGGGAGCGCGATATTGGAAACAGCCAGCTGGCCCTAATTTATGACACCGCGCGCTCACGTCCTTGCGATTGAGCCTTTGCGAAAGGCCAAGCGCCTGCTCCAGCGAACCATCGCGTCTTTTTTTTTTTTTTTTTTTTTTTTTTTTTTTTTTTTTTTTTTTTTTTTTTTTTTTTTTTTTTTTTTTTTTTTTTTTTTTTTTTTTTTTTTTTTTTTTTTTTTTTTTTTTTTTTTTTTTTTTTTTTTTTTTTTTTTTTTTTTTTTTTTTTTTTTTTTTTTTTTTTTTTTTTTTTTTTTTTTTTTTTTTTTTTTTTTTTTTTTTTTTTTTTTTTTTTTTTTTTTTTTTTTTTTTTTTTTTTTTTTTTTTTTTTTTTTTTTTTTTTTTTTTTTTTTTTTTTTTTTTTTTTTTTTTTTTTTTTTTTTTTTTTTTTTTTTTTTTTTTTTTTTTTTTTTTTTTTTTTTTTTTTTTTTTTTTTTTTTTTTTTTTTTTTTTTTTTTTTTTTTTTTTTTTTTTTTTTTTTTTTTTTTTTTTTTTTTTTTTTTTTTTTTTTTTTTTTTTTTTTTTTTTTTTTTTTTTTTTTTTTTTTTTTTTTTTTTTTTTTTTTTTTAAAAAAAAAAAAAAAAAAAAAAATACTCGGACGTCTCGGCCTAGCCGCCGGACGTCCGTTTCATCTCCAGGAGCGGACATCACGCGGATAGTCCGCCATGTCCGAAATCTGCCAGAAGCGGAAGTCGCAAGGCTCATTCGATCACCTCGTCAGCGCGGGCGAGCAGCGTCTGGGGAACATCCAGGTTGAGCGCTTTGGCCGTCTTCAAATTGATGACCAACTCGAATTTGGTCGGCGCTTGTACCGGCAGATCGCCTGGTCGCGCTCCCTTCAAAATCCGGTCGACATAGAACACCGATCGTCGCAACTGATCCAATATGTTGATCCCATAGCTCAACAAGCCGCCCGCCCGCGCGTCACTCCGAAACGGATAAATGGTGGGATGATGTTGTTTCGCGACGAGTTCAAAAATCAATGAACCGTACGCCCCCAAGATCGGATCGGGGAGCACAATCAAGCCGGTATCGGGCTCGCCGTCGAAAGCACCGATCGCCGCCCGGATTTCAGGGCCATCGTGCACAGGGCAATCGACGACTTTCATCCCGCTCGAAGCAGCGTTGTCCTCAATGTTCCTCAGAATTCTCGCTTGCGTTCCCGCGAACCTGAGGACGCCGACTTGGGTCAGTTGCGGCGCTATCTCCTTGAGCGTCTGCAGCCATTTCCCGCCCATCGAAGGCTCGAAGTTTGCGAGCCCCGTCATGTTGCCGCCCGGTCTGGCAAGGTTGGCGACGATGCCAACACCTTCCGGATCCGAAATCCCGACAAAAACCACCGGGATCGAATTCGTCGTCTCCCGCACGGCATTCAAGACTGATGTTCCGAAGGCGATGATGAGGTCCGGTGCCGAGGCCACGAGTTCGGTCACGACGGCGCGCATTTGGGAAGGTTCTACCCATTGATAGACGATGTGGATATTACGCCCTTCGACCCAGCCAAACTCCGAGCAAGCAGACTCAAACGTACGCCGCGCGTCCTCGGCAATAGCCGACGCAGTCCCGACGAGGCCGATCGTGGGATAGCGAGCCTTCTGCTGTCCGTGCGCTGCAAGCGGCCACGCTGCGGCGCCTCCAATCAAGCCAATGAACTTGCGCCGCCGCATTTGACTCACCGAGAACATCTGTACCTAATTTCTGGACCATAGCAGTCTCGATCGTACCGGTCAGGGTTCGAAACGATAAAGGTTTGGAATTGTTGGAGTCCGCTTCGGGTCAGGCTCGGACGTCTCGGCCTAGCCGCCGGACGTCCGTTTCATCTCCAGGAGCGGACATCACGCGGATAGTCCGCCATGTCCGAAATGTGCCACACAACCGGACACCGTGCACTCTTGGTGCAGCGTCGCAAGGAAAAGCGACCTATAGTCGTCCGTTCGGACCGTTCTTCAAGCGGTAGGCTAAAAGAGAGGTTGCCGTGCGAAACGTAGGGATTGGAGCGCTGATCTTCGCAGTAATAGCTGGGTCGTCGACGGCGTTCGCCGCAATCGATGATCCGGTCCGTCTTCGAGATGGCTTGGTCTCCGGCGTACCCGGGAACGAAAATGGAGTGCGGGTTTTCAAGGGCATCCCGTTTGCCGCTCCGCCGGTTGGAGATTTGCGATGGCGTGAGCCACAGCCCGTGGCGGCCTGGGACGGGGTCCGCATGGCGGACTCGTTTTCAAAAATTTGTACTCAAATGCCTCCGCTAAAAGGATCATGGTTCCAGCTCGAATACAATCGCGAGCCTCAGCCGACGGGCGAAGACTGCCTTTACCTGAACGTCTGGACTGCGGCGCAATCGTCGGATGAGCGGCGCCCCGTCCTGGTCTGGCTGCACGGCGGAGGGTTTGTGGCAGGCTCCGGATCGGACCCCTCTTATGGCGGCGCCGGCTTGGCGCACCAAGGCGCGGTTGTGGTTACATTGAACTACCGCCTCGGTGTGTTCGGCCTGTTTGCGCATCCGGAGCTTACCAAGGAGTTCAGGCCACAACGCATCCAGCAACTATTTATTAATGGATCAGATTGCGGCGTTAAAATGGGTGAAGAGCAACATCGCGGCCTTTGGTGGTGATCCCGAGAAAATCACTCTCTTCGGCCAGTCCGCCGGATCGGATTGCATTCCATTGCTGTTGACGTCACCGCTCGCCGCCGGTCTCTTTCAAAAGGCCATGGGCGAGAGCGGCTTTGGCGGCGGGTTTTATGGCCCAGGCGATGCCGAGAGCCGACGCTACATTGAAGCACCAAGCCTGGATGAAGCCGAGCAACGAGGCGTAGAGCTTGGCAAAAGAACAGGTGCGGCGACGCTGGCTGCCTTGCGTTCAATACCCGCAGACACATTGCTGAAAGCCACATCCTTGCAGCAGTGGCCGAGTGCTGGTCCGTTGGACAGCATGAGTCAGAGGTTCCGGCCAATTGTAGATGGCTATGTAGTGCCGGAGGATATCGACGCGGCCTTTCGGGAAGGCAAACAGATGAAGATACCGGTCCTGATCGGGTCAACCGACAACGAACGGGAAAATTTCCCGCACCCGACGACTTTGCAAGATTACCTGCGCTGGACGCGCCAGCAGTTTCCTGACGCCTTTGACGAAGTGTTGAAGGTGTTTCCCGCAAATAATGATGCGGAAGCAACGCAAGCCTTCCTCGTTCGCCAGCGCGACATAATGGCCGGCCCGGAAATGCGCAGGTGGGCTGAGTTCAATGGCCGGAGCGGAGTGAATACATGGCTGTTCTACTTCACCCGCAAACCACCGGCTCGTGCCGGGGAAATGCCGTTAGGTGCGGTTCACACCGCTGACATCGTTTATTTCAGGAACACTCTGAACACGGTCAATCGGCCTTGGACGCTTCAAGATCGCAAGTTGGCCGATGTAATGTCATCCTACCTTATTAATTTTGCGACCACCGGCGATCCCAACGGCTCTGGCCTGCCAAACTGGCCAGTTTACAAGACCGGCGATATTATGGAGCTGGGCGATCATGTCGGCCCAATTTCGGCACCCGATGTGCGTGAACTCGATTGGTTCGACGAGTATGTCGCCAGGAAAAAGGCGCCGCGATAGCCGGGATTGATCGCAATCAGCGCCGTCTGCGATGTCTCGTTTGAGTCAAAAGCGGAAGTTGGCCCGATTGAACGGCATGTCCGTTCAACCCTCAGCAGCGGATATCGGAGGATTGGAGCCGAATGTCCGCATCGTGCCAAGCCGACATTCGACTTTGTCGCTTACTTTGTATCAGCTGCATAAAGCCGATCAATGAAACCGCTTCGTTCGAGTTCATCAATGAACGATGCATCGGCGATGTCAGTTTCCTTCAGTGATGCGGCGGCAGGGTACTTGGCCACGAGAAACTCGCGCAACGTCTGCATTCCCGCAAAGGACGGCCGTGGAATCCTTTGGAAGACCGGCGCATGATAGGCGTATAAGTCCTCCGCGGCCTTTCGGTCGTCGATCTTCACGTAGCGTTGGAGTAAGGGCACCACGATGTCTGGCTGCGTCTTGAACAGGTGAATCGTCTCGACGAAGCCTTGCATGATATTCATCACAAGCGGCCGATTGGAGGCGATCAGTTTGCGCGTGGTCGCGAATATCGATGGCGCATCAAAGGCATCTATCGGGAAGGCATTCCACCCATGTAACGCTTGACCACCAAAGCGCAAATCGATTGGAAGCGCGCCCGCATCGATCTCTCCGTCGGCCAACGCCGCGTAGATTCGATCGAATTTCACCAGCGGCAAATAGATTGCAGTGGCACCCGCCTTTTCGATCGTGATCCGCGCTGCCACGCTCGTCTGCCCGGTCTCGGTTAGCACCCCGACCTTTTTCCCGGCAAGTTGTGCAAGTTCGGTGATTTCCTTTCTCGTCATGACAAACGATTTGGGGAAATCTGAGGTAGGCGTCGCCAAGATCACAACATCATGGCCTTTGAGAACTTCTTCAGCGACCGGCACCGTTCCCGTATGCGCGAACTCCCAATCACCGCGAATGAGCCCGGCTGCAGCCTCCGGTCCACCCACCGCAATCGCCGGCAAGGTCAAGTCGATCCCTCGCTTTCTGAAAACGCCTGCTTCGGCTCCGAGCCACGCCGTACTTTGCCACATGGCGAGCAGCCCGGTTGCGACTCGAACATTTTGAGAAGCTGGCGTTGGAACCTCTGCCCACGCGAAATGCGGTCTCGCAGGTATGGCGGCCGCGGCCGTCGCGGCAAGGCCGGATCGCAGCAGGTTTCGCCGCGAAGGCGCTTTAAGGGAATCAGGCCGGTCCATGGCTGCAGTCTACGGGAGCGGGGACGGTCTGTGTAAAACCATCGCGCCCATCAACGCCTGGAATCGTTATGGCGGCGTCGATCTCTGGCCGCCGCAGGTTCGGTCGAAGACCGTGGTCAGTTCGCCTCGGCATGTCCGCCAAGTGCCGAAGTCGGACCTCACGCATATCCGAGCGACGTCCGTCCATTACCCGATGGCGGACACCGGTTGCAACGAGCGAGCGATCATTTAGACTTGACGCCGAGGACAGATACTTTCGCCGTCGTTTGTTCTGACGGCCAGATGACTTCGGTCAGGCCGGTAGCAACGGCTACTCGCTGCTGCCCGCTGGTTTCGTAGGTGATAACACCGCCACCAATGGCGCCGCCGATTTTCTGGCCCCACAATTTATCGCCAGTGTCGGCATCGAGCGCGTAGAAATTGCCGCCCATATCGCCGAAAAACACGACGCCGCCCGCTGTCGGCGTGATGCCGCTCTGCACCGGATAGTTGGACTTGACCCGCCAGCGCCAGGCGCCAGTATCGGCGTCAACTGCATAGACCCAACCTGCCCAATCGAAAACCGCATCGGGCTTTCCCCAGATATCGTAGGGGTTCATCGAATCCATTCCCGACCATGGCTTCCCGTCCGCGACCTTCTCGACCTTGTCTTTCGGTTGAACCGTAACTGTCGTGCACCACTGCACTTCACCGACCATCACAAGATTGTTCTTCGGGTCGTAGGCGGGACCATTCCATTCCGCACCGCCGGTGGACCCTGGGCAGAAATGCACAGCTTTCCCTGGTTCGAATGGTGCATCGGCGTTATCGATCCTGGTGACGGGAACGCGATACATCTGCATTCGCGAAGCCAGGTCGAAGGCGTACAGATGTCCATCCTTGGGTGCATCGAAAAGGACCTTTCTGCCCGAAGCGGTGGATGTGACCACCGGCGCGGCGGAAACGTCCCAATCATGCCAATCCCTGGGAACGATCTTGAAATGACCTTTGTAGGCGCCTGTCCTGGCGTCGAGCTCGACGATAGAACCGGAATAAAGATTTTCTCCGTCCCGCTGGCTCAGGGCGAAGTCGGGCGCCGGATTGCCTCCGGGCACGTAAAGGACGCCGTCGCTCGGATCAAGCGTGTAGGAAGTCCAGGTGGCCCCGCCAGTAATCGGTTGGCCCTGCGGCGTGCTCCAGGTCGCATTGGTGAGCGTCGATGGCGCCGCCGGTCCCCGCTCGATGTCTCCCGGTGATTTTGGAACAAGGTAAAATTCCCAGACGATCTTCCCCGTCTTGGCATCGAGCGCATACATACGTCCTTTCACGCCTTTTATATCGCCGCCGGCATTGCCGATGAAGACAAGTCCGTTCCAGGCGATCGGTGCGGCTGGTGCGCTCTCGCCTCTCTTCGGGTCAGCGATACGGGTGTCCCACAGTCTTTTGCCGGTCTTGAAATCATAAGCGAGGACGCGCCCGTCCTGCGTTCCCCGAAACAGCATATTGTCATAGAACGCGGGGCCGCGGCTCACCCCCTGCGGCGTGGCCGGCGTGTAAGTCTCGTGGACCCGCCAATTCTCCTTGCAGGTATTGGGATCGATCGAAAAGATATCGTATTCCGTCGAGAAAACGAGCGCGCCTTCGATCTCCAACAGACCAGAGTTGAAGCCGGTGTACTGTCCCGTGTCATAGGTGCACAGGACTGAAAGGCCGCGGGCGTTGTCTTTGGTGATCTGATCGAGTGCGCTGAACCGCTCGGAGGTAATGGTCCTGTTGTAACTCGGCCAGTCCTTTGAGTTGTTGGCGGCCTCGGCAGTTTTCGCTTGAGCAGGAGCTGCACGGATGGGATCAGGCTGCTTGTTCTCCACGACGCTTAGTGCGCCGTCGCGCTCCGTGGTCAGCGTGCCCTTTGGCGCGTCGAAGAACCGCACATAATTGACGCCGAGCCCGACGATGGGGACCAGGTTGTCAAACTCCCAATACACGACACCTGCAACAGCAACGGCGCCGATCGCCGCTGCTGCAACGACCTTGAGGGCGACCATGAAATATCCTTTTGGGACTGACCGAGCGGAACCGTGCTTACGGTACAATGGCAAATACGCGGTCTCGAAAAAGTTCCGATTGACTTTAGGCCTACGCGACAGTCGCCAAGCTATGAAGGGCGCGGACCCGTGGTCGATGTCCGTTCCGGGTCGACAGGCGATCTCCCGGAGTTGCTTGCGGAGGTCTGCTTCATGCTTGGCAGGCGGACATCGCGCATTCATGAGTGCACGCCCTAGTTCTCGGCGCCTTCCTCCTGATCGGGCCGCGCCATCTCCTCGCGGATCGTTGCGTTCACGACCGCGGGCGCTGCGGCGATCTCCGGGCCGAACTCGCGGCCACGGCCGTGGATCAGCCGTTCATAGGCGGAGATCAGGGTGACGTAGGGATTGACCCAGATCCAGCCGTCGCGGGTGAACACCTGGACGTCGAAATGCAAATGACGGCTGGTGCCGTTGGGATGATCGAGATAGTTCGAGACAACGCCGATCTTCTCGCCTTCCTCGACGCGCCGACCGTTCAGAAGTCCGTCGGAATCCATCGCGGATGGATTCATGTGCATGTAGCGGAAGCGGATGTGCTCGGTGCGGGTGTTGATCTGCAGCGTCGCGGCCTGCTGCTTGGGCGAGCGGATCACGATGCCGTCCCGCACCGCGACGATCGGTTGCTGCCTGGGATCGCAACCATTGGGGCCGTCTTCCCTGGAGAGGCAGGCGCCAGGCCGGATGTCCTCGCCCTGATGCCCGAAGCCGCTGGCGCACTGGCCGACGCTGAAGCTGCGTGACTCGCAGAAATTGTCGCGCCAGGGATATTCGCTGGACGGCAGGTCCGACTTGTCGCCGCTGGAGCGGCGGCGCTGCGAATGCACGAAGGCCGGCGCCTCCAGCGGAAAGCGGATTTGCGAATAGGCGGTCAGGTCGGCGGTGCCGGACTGCTTGTGATAGCCGCTGTTGGCAATGATGCTGCCGGGAGGACGGAAGGTGAAATCGGACGAACGCTCCAATGGCCGTTCGCTGACCTCGGCCGGGGTGTCGAAGCGCGGCCGCGCCGGGCGTCCGCCCGCGACATGAAGGGCTTTCAGGAAACGCTCGGCGACGGGATAGGCCTCGCGGCAGGCGAGGCGGCGCGCGCGCGGCGCCGAGTCGAGGCATTGGATCGACACCACATAGGGCACGCCGAAGCGGGTGAAGGCGTAACGCACATAGCCTTCGCGGATGAAGCGGCGCAGATCCGGATACTGCGCGGCAAGCGATTTCACCGGCTCGCCCTTGCCGCCCGCGGGGTCGTCGACGTCATAGGTCAAGAGCGAACCGGTGATCTGCACCTCGACCGGCCTCGCGAACGTTCGCTGCGGCATGCCGGCGCCCGCGCCGGGCTCGAGCGAAAACACCGCGTCATAGCCGGACGGCCCGGCATCGAAGATATCGACGGGGCGAAAGTCCGCCTGATAGCGGAAGAGCGGAAGCAGGAAGTCGCCGCTCTGCCGCGCTTCGACATAGGCGGCCGCATCGAATGGCAGCAGTACAGGCACCGGACTTCGTCCGATGCCGGCAAAGATCGGCGAGGTCACCGCATTGAGCTGCACCAGCGCCGGCATCGATCGGGGATCGGAGGCAGCCACGTGGCGCTGGACGGAGAAGGTGAACTCGGAGGCGACGGACGGCGTAGCGCCGATCTCGGCGCGGAGCTGGTCGAGCACCGCGCGCCATTCGACGCGCGCCACCGAGACCGGAGCCGTCAGGAATTCTTCCGCGGCAAAGCAAGGTGTGCCGGCCATCAGCATCGCGAGATGCTGGCAGCGAACGCGTAGCGAAACCGACCATTCCCCGTATCAACCGTCGCTCCCCCGGCGGCGAATTCCCGATCTCTATCTTAGTCCTTCGCGCGTTCCACGTAAGAGCCGTCCTCGGTCAAGACGACGATCCGTGTCCCAACTGCAACATGCGGCGGTACGCCGGTGCGTAGCCCATTGGAGAGCATGGCCGGCTTGTAGGAGGAGGAGGCGGTCTGGCCCTTGGTCACCGGCTCGGTATCGACCACTTCCAGGGTCACGCGCTGCGGCAGCTGCCAGGGAGATCAGGTTCATGTCGTGAGCGACAGCTTCACGGTCATGTTTTCCTGCAGGTAGGCGGAGGCGTCGCCGACGATGTCCTTGGAGACCTGGACCTGGTCGTAGCTATCGGGATTCATGAAGTGGAATCCGTCGCCATCTTCATAGAGATAGGTGAAATTGCGCTCCTCCACCGTGGCCTTCTCGACCTGGTCGGTGGTTTTGTAGCGCTCGGCGATCTTTACCCCGTCGCTGATCCGGCGCATTTCGATCTGGCTGACCGGCGTTCCCTTGCCGGGATGGATGTTCTCGGCAGAGACGACCACGTAAAGCTTGCCGTCTTGCTCGATGACGTTGCCCTTGCGAATAGAGCTGGCGATGACTCTCAAAGCTGATTTTCCCGATGTTCTGGCCCGGCGCCGTGCGGAATCTGCGGGCCTCAAGGCGATTTCGGGCCGCAACATACTGATTTTGCCGTTTAATGCCAGCGTTTTGCCGCGGTTCGGGATGGCCCAATAATGTCCGAAGACGACCCGATTTCGCCGTGGTGGGCGGCCGAACGGCATGCCGATCGCAAGCCGTTCCTGCTGGCGCGGGCGGCCGTGACAAGGGCGGTGCGGGCCTTTTTCGACGAGCAGGGCTTTTCCGAGGTCGAGACCGGCATTTTGCAGGTTTCGCCGGGCAATGAGACCCATCTTCATGCGCCGCGCACCGAGGTGATCCGTCCCGATGGCGCGCGAGCCACGCGTTATTTGCGGACCTCCCCGGAATTCGCCTGCAAGAAATTGCTGGCTGCGGGGGAGCAGAAGATTTTCGAATTCGCACGGGTGTTCCGCGACCGCGAGCGGGGCGACCTGCATCTGCCGGAATTCACGATGCTGGAATGGTATCGGGCCGACAATGCTTACGATGCCGTGATGGCCGACACCGTCGTGATCATCGCGCACGCCGCGCAGGCTACGGGAGTCGGGCGCTTCTCCTTCCGCGGCACGGTCGCCGATCCCTTTGCCGAACCGGAGCTGATCACGGTCGCTTCCGCCTTCGAGCGGTTCGCCGGCATCGACCTGCTTGCCACAATCGCTGATGGGGAGGGCGACCGCGCGGCGCTGGCTCGAGCGGCCCGGGACAAGGTGCGGCTGTCGGACGACGACACCTGGTCGGACATCTTCAGCAAGGTTCTGGTCGAACACGTCGAACCCCGGCTGGGGCAGGGCCGTTTGACTGTCCTGTTCGAATATCCGGCGCCGGAGGCGGCGCTGGCGCGGGTGAGCGCCGGAGATCGGCGTGTGGCCGAACGTTTCGAGGTCTATGCTTGCGGGGTTGAACTCGCCAACGGATTTGGCGAATTGACCGATGCGGCCGAGCAGCGGCGCCGCTTTACGCTGGCGATGGACGAAAAAGCCCGCCGCTATGGCGAGCGTTATCCGCTGGATGAGGATTTCCTTGCAGCGGTCGCGCAGATGCCGCAAGCAAGCGGCGTTGCGCTCGGCTTCGACCGGCTGGTGATGCTGGCAAGCGGGGCGACGCGGATCGATCAGGTGGTGTGGACGCCGCCTGCAGGTGAATGATGAGAAAGACAAATCTGCAACGACCTTACGCACGCCGGCCGAACTCGTCGCCCACGGCCTGGCGCGCGTTGCCGATCTGCCGGACCTGGAAAAGGTCGCGGCGCGTTACGCCATCGCGGTCACGCCCGCGATGGCCGATCTGATCGACCCCGACAATCCCGGCGATCCCATCGCGCGGCAATTCATCCCGTCAGCAGATGAATTGAAGAGCCAGCCCGGTGAGAACGCCGATCCGATCGGCGATCATGCGCATTCGCCTGTTGCGGGCATCGTGCACCGCTATCCCGACCGCGTGCTGTTCAAGCTGGTTCACGTCTGCGCGGTCTATTGCCGCTTCTGCTTCCGCCGCGAGATGGTCGGTCCGGGCAAGGACAGCGCACTGCAGGACGAGGCCTATGGCGACGCGCTCGCCTATATCCGCGCCCACGAGGAAATCTGGGAGGTCATCCTGACCGGCGGCGATCCCCTGATGCTGTCGCCGCGGCGGCTGAAACAGGTCATGACCGATCTTGCTGCCATCGATCACGTCAAGATCATCCGCCTTCACACCCGCGTGCCCGTGGCCGATCCTGCACGGATCAGCGAGCAGATGGTGGACGCCCTCAAGGTTGAGGGCGCGACCACCTGGGTGGCGCTGCACGCCAACCACGCCAGCGAACTGTCCGCCGCGGCCCGCGCGGCCTGCGCCCGGCTGGTCGATGCCGGCATTCCCATGGTGAGCCAGTCGGTCTTGCTCGCCGGGGTCAATGACAATGCCGCCGCTCTCGAAGCCCTGATGCGCGCTTTCGTCGAATGCCGGATCAAGCCCTACTACCTGCACCACGGCGACCTTGCGCCGGGCACGGCGCATCTGCGCAGCACGCTGGCGCACGGTCAGGCGTTGATGCGGCAGCTCCGCGGCCGGGTGTCGGGCCTGTGCCAGCCCGATTATGTGCTCGACATTCCCGGTGGCGCCGGCAAGTCACCGGTCGGCCCGACCTACCTGGTGCGACAAGATTCTTCGCTTCAGAAGCGTGAAGTAACCGGCGAGATGCGCTATCGTGTGACCGATTATTGCGGCGATGTTCATCTGTACCCGCCGGAGTGACGGGAGGAGCAAAATGAGCAACATGAAAAAGACCCTGGCCTCGATAGCGCTCATGCTTCTGATCGGTGCGCCGACCGCCATCGCTCAGACCGGCACGGGATCAGGCGCGAGCAAGAGCGGCGGCGTTCCGCCCGGCCCCGGTCGGTCATCGTCAGCCGCGCGCCGGCGACGTGCCGAGCGAGAAGAACCTCGGCAATCCCAACGATCCCATCAACAAGGAAGATGCGATCCTCGACAAGAAGATCAAAAGCATCTGCCGCGGCTGTTGATACTTTCAAGCCGCGGCCGCCCGAAGGCGGCCGCTCGTGGAGCGGATTTGACGTTCGCTACCTGTGTTGACCGCGCGCTCGCAAGCGAACGTCAAATCCAAAGCTCCACGAGAATCAATAATTGTCGTCCGTTAAGAAGTGATTGAGCCTGGCGGGATGGAGGAAGCGAAGGTGTGAAGACGCGACGCGGGTTTTGTGCGTCGTGGCCGCGGTATCCCTTGTCGACATAGGCCCGCTCGATCGCGCATCCGGTCAAGGTCTCGGTATTGTCGATGACGTGGCGCAGGGTGTGACCGTCGTAAGGGTTGTCCGGCAAGGCCTTGGCGTGGAGCACGAACTGGCCGCCGGGGGCTGGCCGATTGTTGGTGACGATGGAGGCCTTGACGCCGAACTCGTAGGGCGCGGAGGCTTTGCCCTTGCCGATGCATTCGACCTCCGGGGCGTGGAAGGAATAAAGCTTCCAGCCGCGCTGGCGCTGCTGCTGCGAACGGATCTGCGTGGCGCGGCTGAGCGGGAGTGCGAATGTCTCCTCAAGCGCATCCTGCCCTTCGATCTTGCGGCGGATATCGCGGATGATCCGGCCCAGCCGGCTGCGCAGGATACGCAACTGCCGCTGATGCCGCTTGAACTGTTTGGCATGGGCGTAGCGGCCTGCCATCATCGCCGCGGCCTTGGCGATCCGGGAATAGGATTGCCGCAACTTGATGCCGTGCCTGGTCGCGAGGCGGTTCAGCCCCTTGATCGCCGCATGCAGCAGCTTGGCATCGGTCGGAAAGCTAATGGCCTTTGGCTGCACCGTGGTGTCGACCGTGACCCGCTTGAGGTCTTGGCTGCGTAATGCGCCGGCCTCGTGCGCCACCCGCAGGCTCTCCGCCAACAACAGTTCCAGTTTGTCGCCCAGTCGCTTGCGCCAGTGGCTGAGGTCGCTGCGCTCGTGCGGGAACTCGTGCTGGAAAAACTCTTCGCCGGTGAAGAACTGGAAATACGGGTCGTGGACCCAGCGCTCGCACACCCCCTCGTCGGACAGGCCGTAGATGTGCTTGAGCAACAGCAGCCCGATCATGAAGCGGGTCTCGATACCCGGCCGGCCGTTCTCGCTGTAGAGCGGCGCAATCTCGCCGTCGATCCAGTCCCAATCGATCCTGCCGGCGAGCAGAACCAGCTCATGCTTCATGTTGATGATCTGGTCGAGCCGTGCCCGGAACAGATCGTTCGATCCCGTCGTCTTGTGCTTCTTCGGTCGCATCATTCCCTCCGCTGCGACCACGGAATCATGCACGGCGATTCGACGGAATCCCGAAAACCAAATTGCAAGCTTCCGGAGCTTCAAACCCAGAAACCCTGCAATCTCAAAACCGATCTCACGAGAAAAATCGAATTCCCGTTCAGCGCCTTACATCTTCTTCACGGACGACTAATTGCTAGTGGTCCTTTAATTCCAACATTCGCAAAGTGCCCGCTGCGATCGGGTGCGAATGTTGGAATTGGACCGCTAGCACGTCATGTGTTATTCCGCGGGCTGCCCCGCCAGCGTGATCTCCGACACCAGCACCTTGCCCTTGGTCTCAGGGCTGTAGAGCAGGGTCAGGACGAACACGATCGCCGCACCCGTCGTGGAAACCAGCATCGGAATGGTGAATCCCATCGGCTGGCTGACCGCGAAGTAGGTGAGAATCGGCCCGGTGAAGCCGGCCCAGATCGCGCCCTGATGATAGCAGAAGCCCGACGCGGTTGCCCGCACCTCGGTCGGGAAGCGCTCGCTGAGGTAAGCCGGATTCTGTCCGTAGATCGCACCGAGGAAAGCGCCCTGCAGGATGAAGGCGCCGGACACCAACGCATAGGAATCGAACATCAGGTAGAACGGCGTGATCAAGGCGCCGATCGCGCATGGGATGATCATTGCCCATCTGCGTCCCAGCACGTCGGCGACATAGCCCCAGGCGCCGCTCGCCAGGAACGCAACGAGGTTGGCGAGTGCGATCGGCATCGCCACCATCGCCGCGGTCAGATGCAGGTCCTTCTGCAGATGCGTGGCGAACATGCCGTAGACCGAATAATAAATCACGAAGCTCGATGCCATCCAAAGGCACGCCATCAGCGTGTTGGGCAGGAGACGCCGGCGGAAGACGTCGAGCAACGGCACCTTGAATTCCTGCTTCTGTTCGCGCTGGATGCGACGGTTCTCCACCCAGACCTTCGGCTCCTTGACGTAGATGCGGATCCACACCACCGCGAGCGCCGGCAGCACGCCGATGATCAGCAGGCCGCGCCAGCCGATCGTGTCGTAGAGCAATCCGTAGGCGAGACTCGACAGCAGGAAGCCGATGCTCCAGGAGCCCTGCAGCACACCGCTCATCAGGCCGCGCGAGCGCGCCGGCCAGGATTCCATCGCAAGTGCTGCGCCGGCGGGCCATTCAGCGCCCATGCCGATGCCGAGCAGCGCGCGGAACAGGAACAGCAGCGCGAAATTCGGCGCGATGCCGGCCAGCAGATTGCAGACGGAGTACCAGATGATCGAGATCATCAGCGGCGTCTTGCGCCCGATGCGATCGGCGAGCCAGCCGGAGCCGACGGCGCCGACGAGACGCAGCCACAGCGTGATGGTGAAGACGGCAGTCACCTCGATCAGCGGCACGTGGAAGGATTCCGCGATCGGCACCATGATCAGAAGGAAGATGGTGAAGTCGAACGCATCGAGGGTCCATCCGAGCCATGCGGCAATCCAGGCGACCCATTGATCCTTGGTAGGCTCCTTCCACCACGGCACCTGGCCGGGCGCTTCAGCCGTCATCGTCATCTCACGTTCCCTCCTCTGATTTATTTCAATTCATTCTCCACCTGTGATGCGCGGATAGCCGCTGCCGGGCAGGACTTGCCCGGACGCAATCAGCCAACCTGAGTTTCAGCAAAAGCGATGACGCTCCGCCGTGATGGCGGCGAGACTTGAGCCGGGATGAAAGGTCTGCGCCGCATCGTTGGCGGCTCCCAAGCGGTGAACAATCTCGGTCATTCGCGGTGGCGAGTATGTCCATACCGCCGCGGAATACAAGGGGAGCGCCGCGAAGCGCTCGACCAAACTTTGGAAGGGGACGCGCTTTGGGAACTGAGCGGCGCTTCAGGCCGCTCAGTCCGGTTTGCGCCGATCAGGCGGATCGCTCGCGAAAACTGCCCGCGCTGCACGCGCCGTCTTGCCGCGACGGCATCGGCCAGTTGCCGCAACACCTGCTCCGTCGTGTCCCAATCGATGCAGCCATCGGTGATGCTCTGCCCGTAGGTCAGGGCGACCCCCGGCAACGACATCCTGGCGTCCTGCGACGATGTTGCTCTCGATCATGGCACCGATGATGCGGTGGTCGCCATCAGCGATCTGGCGGGCGACATCGGCCGCGACCAGCGGCTGGTTCTCCGGCTTCTTGCCGCTGTTGGCATGGCTCGCATCGATCATGATGCGCTGACCGACGCCGGCGCAAGCGAGCTCGGCCGATGCGGCTTCGACGCTGCCCGCATCGAAGTTCGGCGTGCGGCCGCCGCGCAGGATGATGTGGCAGTCTTCATTGCCTGCGGTCGCCGCGATCGCCGAGCGTCCGCCCTTGGTCACCGCCATGAAATGGTGGGGATGGGAGGCGGACTTCACCGCTTCCGCGGCAATGCGCACGTCGCCGTCGGTGCCGTTCTTGAAGCCGACCGGACAGGACAGGCCCGAGGCCAGCTCGCGATGGATCTGGCTCTCGGTGGTGCGCGCGCCGATCGCCGCCCACGCCACGAGGTCGGCGATATATTGCGGCGTGGTCATGTCGAGGAATTCGGTGCCCGCGGGCAGGCCGAGATTGTTGACGGCGGCGAGCAAATTGCGCGCGAGGCGCAGTCCCCGGTTGATGTCGAAGCTGCCGTCGAGATTGGGATCGTTGATCAAGCCCTTCCATCCGACGGTCGTGCGCGGCTTCTCGAAATAGACGCGCATGACGATCTCGAGCCGGTCGGCGAGATGCTCGCGCAAGGTTGCAAGGCGCTCGGCGTAATCGACCGCGGCAATGGGATCATGGATCGAGCAGGGGCCGACGACGACCAGAAGGCGATCGTCGGCGCCATTGAGGATGGCGTGAATGGCGTTGCGCGCGGCCATCACGATACGCGTCGCGGTCAGGGTGCGCGGGATTTCGCCCATGACCTCGTCGGGCGTACTGAGCTCCTTGAGCTCGAGGATGCGTAGATCGTCTGTGGTGCTTAACATGGCTGGCTCCTGTGGTTTCGAAGGAGACCTGCCGGCCA
This sequence comes from uncultured Alphaproteobacteria bacterium, assembly GCA_963732085.1. GTDB lineage: Bacteria > Pseudomonadota > Alphaproteobacteria > Rhizobiales > Xanthobacteraceae > Bradyrhizobium. The sequence goes on from CAVSYJ010000016.1 coordinate 49,878, forward strand.
AACAAAAAAGCCGCCAGGTCTGGCGGCTTGGTCGGATATCTTGCTGCAATGCTTTAGATTGAGCGCGATCCTCCCGCCGCCAGCGAGCTGTCGTAGCTAAAGTACCAAGAATAGCTGGTGGCGGCGTTGATCATGGCCGGCGCTATAGCCCGCCGGTTTTGGTCTGTCACCCGAAATCGAGCGGCGGATTCGACTTTTCGCTCAACTGTTGCGCGCCGCCAACGCCATGCCGATCAGCGTGGCGCCGCCAAACAGCATGTTGATCCCGACCAGAAGGCCGAGCGCCCATTCTGCCGAGCCCGGCAGGCCGGCGATGATGAAGAAGGCGATGAGGATATCCATCAGTCCGGCCACCAGCAGCCAGGACCAGCGGCCCGACAACTCCTTGCGATGCTCGAGCGCATACATGATGCTCGTGACGCCTTCGGCGAGGAAGTAGGCCCCGACCACGATCGTCAGCGTCAGCACGCCCTGCACCGGACGGGCCAGCAAAATGCCGCCGGCCAGCACCGCAAGCGCCGCCGAAATCAGCGACCACCAGAAGCCCGGCATGTTGCGCGCCCAGAAAGTGACGAACAGTCCGCCGATGCCGCTGATCAGGAACATCCAGCCGAGGAAGATGGTGATCGCAAGACTCGCGAGCGGCGGCACGATCATCGCCGCGATCCCGAGGATCGCGAGCAGGATGCCCTCGAACAGGAAGGCCTTCCAATGCGCCTTCACCGCCGCGTTCATTCGGGATTGCAGTTTGCTGAAGTCGTGGGGAAGGGTCATGGCAGCTGCTCCCGGCGGTGACGTTGCAACCAGCCTATCCTAGCTAGCGCCCTCCGGATACCGACGAAAAGCCCTCGGCCGCGGTGCGCATGCGGTTGCGGCCGAGAAAATAGATCGCGGTCGTGACGATCAAGAGCGCTGCGCCGAGCACGATCGCGGCAAGGCCGATCGGCACCAGCACCAGCGCGACATTGTGGTCGGGATTGAGCATCCAGTGGCGTACCGAGCTCAGCACGAAGCTCAGGCCGATGAAGCCGGCGCCACCACCGGCCACCAGCAGCGCCCACATCCGCCGCAATTGGCTCAGCCGTTCGCGGTCGAGATCGGTGCGCGGGGCATGATGCCGCGCAACGCGCCGCACCAGGCGCATGGCGAATCCGATCGACGAGAAGCCGATCAGGATGCTGGCGACGCCGAGCCAGATGCGCAACGCGGACGACATCGTCGAGGGTTGCTGGAGCATCAGCAGCGGGAAATCGAACGCCGCGTGGAGCCCGACCGGTCCCGCCACCAGCAGGATCCAGCTCGAGATGCGCGCCCAGTCGCGGTGATGGCGGTGGGCGCCGAGCGCGGTGCCGCTGCGCGCGATCGCGAGATAGGCGCCGGCGATGACGCCGAGCGCGCCGTGGAACGGCACGGTCAGCACGCTGCGCAGGATTGCGAGCGAGCGCCACATCTCGGCATGCTGCACGAGATAGGCGAGGTTCTCATAGGCCGCGAAACCGAGCCCCGCGGCGGCGCCATAGACCACCGTGTCCATGGGATCGGCAGCCGGGCCGCGGCGCATCGAGGCCACCGCGGCGATGACGAGAATCTTCACGACTTCTTCCGGCAGCGCGACGCCGAACACGGCATGCAGCGCCTGCGACGCCCAGGGATCGTTGGGAATGGCGATCAGGCGCACGAACGGTGCGCGCACCAGTCCAAGCAGTGAGATGCTGGCGGCTCCGAGCACGAACGCAGTCCAGATCTTGACCGGCGGTCCCGGTCGTTCACCGGCGGCAACCACCAGCCACAGGATGAGGAGCGCCGGCGCGACGGCGGCGGTGCCGATCACAGTGGGGAGGGATTCCAGCAGGTGCATCTAGCGTCCCAAATAGACGATTTTCCTGGCTTGGCTACGTTCCAGATACGACGGCGTTTCGCCGCATGCCTGTAGCTGTGCCTCGCCGTCAGCAGCCGCGACAGATTCCGTTCATCTTCGCATTCACCATCGCGTCATCCTCGCCACCGGTGGAATCCGTATAAACCCTGGTTCCGTCGGGATTTGTCGCCAGCGGAAGCGGTCGCGACGGCTTCGGCAAAGGAAGCGGGTAGGTGGCGATCGGGGGATTGATCTTGTCGTAGCAGGTGAGCCGGGCCGCAGGATCTGCAATCGCCTTGCAATCGGTGGTCTCGGCCTGCGCGGCCTGACAAAGCGCGCAAATGCCCAGCAATGCGGCGAGAAATCTCATGTCGGTCCCTGTGTGATCCGAAAAGTTGACCAAAAGCGCCGGCGCCGGGCCCATGCCCGAGAATTAATCAGCGGAATCAAGGAGTTTCACGGGCTTCCTCAAGCCAAAATGCCCGCATTTCGCTGCGCTGTCCATGACAGGATTTGTGACAGCGGGAACCAGACGCTGCGCGGACGCATGTTAGGTGAGTTGGCTTGTCGAACAGGGAGGCACGCCGTGTTCATTCGCGGAGCGGAAACGCATTCGAGGTCGGTCTTCAAGGCGGTCAGCTGGCGGGCACTGGGGACGCTGGACACCTTCGCGATCAGCTGGTTCATGACCGGCCGTGCCGAGGTCGCGGGCTCCATTGCCGGAATGGAAATCATCACCAAGGTCGCCTGGTATTATTTCCACGAGCGCATTTGGGCGATCGTGCCTTGGGGCCGGCGGCTAACGACGTCGTGAGCGGCGTGCCAATGACCTTACTGTTTCGCGTCGGCCGTCCCGGCGGCCTTGGTCTTGGCTTTTGCCGTCTTGGCCGGCGCGGGCTTGGGCGCTTCGGTCGACCGCGCTGAGCCCCACGGGTCGGTCGTGCCCTTGTCGGGAATGTTGCCGAGCGACCGCTTGTAGGCCTCTTGGTCAGCCTTTTCCGCCTGCTGCTCCGAAAGGGTCTTGTCCTTGTCCGGTTCTCCATATCGCGGCACGTGAGTGTCCTGCGCGAACGCAGGCGCAGCCAGGGACACGATCATGATCAGGGCGAGGACAGCACGCATCGGTTTGCTCCAGGGATTTGGTGCAGGATAGCGCAATCGGGCGCATGGTTGAAGGGTGCTGAGCGGTCAGGAACCGCGCCGCGGGGCCAGGGTTGGATGGAATGAACGCATGGAGGCGCACATGAACAAGCTGTCCGTCATTTGCCTCATTCTTGCCGTCGCCTTACCAAGCGCCGCTCTCAGCCGCGGCGGCGGGATGGGATCGCACCATTCCGCGTCCAGGGGAGGCGCAAGCCCGGCCGGCACCAATTCGCTCGGCACCGCGCTGTCGTCCGGCGGTGCCGGCGGAAGCATGAAGGGCCCGCCGCTCGGCACCGGCAATGCCGCCGTCGATCGCGAGGACAAGCGGGTCGCGAAGGTTGTGCATTCGATCTGCCGGGGATGCTAACCGCTAGTAGTCCGATTCCAACATTCGCATTCCCTTCCGGCAACCACGTTTGCGAATGTTGGAATCAAAGGACCACTAGCAAATATAGAAACTGGTGGAGCTTTGGATTTGACGTTCGCTCTACGAGTGCGCGGCCAACGGGGTAGCGAACGTCAAATCCGCTCCACCAGCAGGCGACGGCAGGTTTCTACAAACACCTCGGCGCCCGTGACGATGTCGGCATCGCCGGTGTTCTCGGTCCAGTGATGGCTGACGCCGCCGATCGACGGCACGAACAGCATGGCCGACTGGCATGATGGTGGCGAGCACCTGCGCGTCATGGCCGGCGGCGCTCGGCATCCGCACCGATTTTCCGTCCGCGCAGGCCGCGCTCGCGGCCTCGATCGCATCCTGAAAACGCGCATCCATCCGCGCGGGCGCGCCGGTGCGGATGCGCTCGACCGCAACGCTGCAAGGACCATTGCGGCTCACATCAGCGGCCATGGCGCGCAGCCTGTCCTCCAGCCGATCGATGACCGCGGGATCGTCGTCGCGGATCTGGAACAGCATCTCGGCGCGGCCGGGGATGATGCTGGGCGCGCCGGGATCGAGCGTGATGCGGCCGGTGGTCCAGACCGTGCGGGGTCCGCAGATCGCCGGAAAACTGTGCGTCGATCGCGACGCAGAATTTCGCCAGCGCCAGGCCTGCGTCCTTGCGGATCGCCATCCGCGTGGTGCCGGCATGGTTCTGCTCGCCGGTGAAGCTGATGCGATATTGCCAGATGCCGACGATCGAGCGTGACGATGCCGATCTTCAGGCCGCTGCTTTCGAGCCGGTCGCCTTGCTCGATATGCGCCTCGAAATAGCCGATGTGCCGCCCGCGCTCGGCACCGAGGCGGGCGCGGCCGGCAAGGCCGACGCTTTGCAGCGCCTCGCGCATGCTGCGATCGGCATTGCGGTCGCGCGCGGCGTCGATGTCCGCCTCCGTCACGAGGCCGCGAAGGAGCGGCTGCCGAGGAAGGAGCCGAAATGGCCTTCCTCGTCGCACCATGAGGCGACTTCCACCGCGCCATTCGACCGAGGAAGCGGGATTGAGCACGCGCGCGGCTTCCAGCGCATAGACGACGCCGAGCGGACCATCGAGCCAGCCCGCGTAGTTCTGGCTTTCCAGATGCGAGCCGGCGAGCAGTTTCGGTCCGGCCTTGGCGCTGGTGCCCAGCACATTGCCGATGCCGTCGATGGTGGCGGAAAGGCCGGCCTCCGGCAGGCGAGCCGCGAGCCATTCCAGCGAGCGCATATGGGCTTGCGAAAAGGTCGGCTTGTGCACGCCGGTCTTGTAAGTCCCGATCGCGCGCAACGCATTGAGATCGGCAAGCACGCGGGCGCCATCGGCGCTGATAATTTCAGGCATTAACCGTAACCTTCAAGGCGGGCCTTTGGCCTCTGTTTTGCTCTTGGGAGCGGAGCCAAGTGGAACACAAAACACTGCCGAAAGAGAAGTACCATGCTGGGACAGACATCAGGGGCGCCGGCTCGATTTGAAGCACTCGACGCATTGCGCGGCATCTGCGCGCTGCTGGTCGTGCTGTTCCACATCCCGATTTACCATGCGCTGAAGGGTGCGGAGTCCTTCGTCAACCTGCAGTTCTGCGTCGACATGTTCTTCGCGCTGTCGGGCTTCGTGCTCTGCCATGCTTACGGCCAGCGCCTCAACGGCGGCGGCGAAGGGCTTCGCTTCGCATGGATGCGCTTTGCCCGGCTCTGGCCCTTGCACATGGTCATGCTCGGACTGTTCGTTGCGATCGAGGGCAGCAAGCTCGTCTTCATGCGCGCCGACGGCTCGCTGGCGCTGGATTCGCAACCCTTCGGATCAGGGCATTCGCCGTGGGAGCTCGTCACCAACATCCTGTTCCTGCAGTCCTTCAACCTGCATTCCGGCTTGACCTGGAACGGCCCGGCCTGGAGCGCTGCGGTCGAGTTCTACGTCTCGCTGCTGTTCGCCGCCGTGATCGTGCTGTTCCCGCGCTACCGCCGCGAGATCTTCCTCGGCCTGTGCCTCGCCGCCGGCTGGCAATTGTTCGAGCGTTCGCCGAACAGCCTGTTCGTCTCGTCCGACTGGGGCATGCTGCGCGCGATCTTCAGCTTTTTCGCCGGCTGCCTCGCCTACGACATGCGCATGCATTCCAACGGGAAGCTGGAAACGCCGAACATGCTGGAAGCATGGGCCGTGCTGCTGTTCGCAGCCTTCGTGCTGACCACGCCGCAAGGCGCGCTGCAGTACGCCTTTCCCGTGCTGGCGGTGATCGTGATCTACGTGTTCTCGTTCGATCAGGGCCGCATCTCGCGGCTGCTGCGATCGCGCGCATTCCAGAAGCTCGGCCTGTGGTCCTACTCGATCTACATGGTGCACATCTTCGTGTTCCAGATCGCGAAGATGGCGGTCTCCTATATCGGTCACAAAACCCATCTCGAACTCGTCGGCTGGCACAACAACGAGAAGCTGGTGTTGCTGGGAACGCCGGAGCAGGCGGTGTGGTTTGCGCTGATTTTCTCGATCGTTCTCGTCGTGCCGGTGGCGGCGCTGACCTATCGCTGGATCGAGAAGCCGGCGCTGGATGCGGCAAGGCGAGGGGTGTCGGTGAGAGCGGTCGCGCGCGCGATCATTGCGGGCCGCAAGGCCCGCTCAGTCAGTCACGGTAGGCGACGTAGGCGATCTGGCGCTCCCTAGCGGAATCGAACCGCTCTCTCCACCGTGAAAGGGTGGCGTCCTAACCGATAGACGAAGGGAGCAAAATCCTCGTAAATTCAATATCTTGAAGCGAGGATTTGACCGTGTCTGAGAGCGGATGTTCGCCCCGCAGGCCAGCGGCGGCCGAACGTATAGTGGCGTTTGCGCGAGCCCGGCAATGCCTTTCGACCGCGGCCTGGAACACACCTTTTGCGTTCAAATCAACGGTTTCTAAAGCCGATCCGCAGTAAGCCTTACACCTCGGAGGGATGAAGATGCCGGCTGCGAAAAAGCGGGAAGCCCGCAAGCTGTTGGGGCAATCGGCGTGGATCACGCTGGAGGGCGGCTTTGCCGCGCGCCAATGCGTGGTGCAGGATATTTCCTCGGCCGGCGCCAAGATCGCCGTCGACGACGCCGCGAACCTGCCGGCAACGTTGCGGCTCGCATTTTCGCGCGATGCGCGCACCGGGCACAAATGCCAGGTGGTCTGGCGCCGCGGCCGATCCGCCGGTCTCAAATTCGTGCGCTAGTTTCGAGCGCTGACGATGTCACGCACGCCGTTCGATATCGTCATGCCCATCGTGATGTACTGCGCCATGCTGTGGTGGCTGTCGCGGCGCATGAGCTGGACGCGGCTGCTGATGATCACGGCCGTCACGCTGGCGCTATTATCGTGGTGCTCGTGGTGGGCGCGGGTTTGCGCTATCGCGCTCCAGATCTTCTTGCGCATGACCGGCGCTGACACTTCTACTAGCTCATCGGCCCGCCCAGATGTTTGGCGAAGGCCGGTCGCGCCGCCACCTCCGCGAACCAGCGATCGAGGTGGGGAAATTTCGGCTGCTTGATTCCCGTGAAGCCGAGCCAGCGCCGCGCATAGGCGCCGACCGCGATGTCGGCGATGGTGAAAATGTCGCCTTCCATGAAGCGCCGCGTCGAGAGCTGGCGGTCGGCGATCGCCCAGACCGGCGCTTCCGCATCGGCATCCTTCTGGATCTGGGCCCAGTCCTGCTTCTCCGGCGGCGTGCGGACGATCGCCCAGAACACCGGACGATCGACCGGCTGCACCGTCGACAGCGTCCAGTCGAGCCAGCGGTCGACCGCGGCGCGCCGCTTCGGCGCATCCGGGTAAATCGGCGTGCCCTTGCCATAGGCAAGGCACAGATAGCGCATGATGGAATTGGATTCCCACAGCACGAAGTCACCGTCGACCAGCGTCGGCACCCGGCCGTTCGGGTTCATCGCGAGATAGTCGGCCTCATTGTTGCGGCCGAACTGCATGCCGGCGTCGATCCGCTCATAGGCGATGTCGAGTTCGGCGAGACACCACAGCACCTTCTGAACGTTCACCGAGTTGGCCCGGCCCCAGATCGTCAATCCCACGATTTCGCTCCCGCTCGATCTGTCGAAAGCGTCTTATCGGAAATGGAGCGTGCGCGCAAAAAAGACCCCGCCATCGGCGGGGCCAGACATGCGCAGCAAGCAGACAGCAACCTGGAGATCAGATCAGTGGCCGAAGAACAGCCACAGCAGAATGATCACCGGGATCGGCACGCCCAAAAGCCAAAGCAGAATTCCTTTTCCCATCGAAGCCTCCTCAATTCCTCTGTTGCGGAGACAACGTGGAGGCGCGGGGATGGTTCCGCGCGGGATTTACCAGTGCCCGGTGTTCGGCATCGACGACCACGGCTCGGCCGGCGCCTTGGGATCGCCCTTCTGCAGCAGCTCGATCGAATGCAGGTCGGGCGAGCGCACGAAGGCCATGTTGCCGTCGCGCGGCGGGCGGTTGATGGTGATGCCCATCTTCATGAGCTTGTCGCAGGTCGCGTAGATGTCGTCGACCTCGTAGGCGAGGTGGCCGAAATAGCGGTCCTCGCCGTATTTCTCCTCGTCCCAATTGTAGGTGAGTTCGACCAGTGGCGCGCCGCGGGTCTGCGGCAGCTTCTTCAGTGTATCGACGTCCTCGGGCGCACACAGGAACACCAGCGTGAAACGGCCCTTGTCGTTATCGATGCGGCGAACCTCCTTCAGCCCCATCGCATCCCGGTAGAATTTCAGCGCGGTATCGAGGTTGCGCACGCGCAGCATGGTGTGGAGGAAACGCATTTTTTTATCTCCCAGACGAGGTTTGTGATCTTTGGGCCGATTTTGGCGTGAGGCGGGGCAATTATTAGCAGCAAATCGAGGGGTGGTGCAGCCCCCAAGCAAATCGAACCGCGGCGGAAATGAGTGCGACTAATCCCGGATGGCCAAAGTCCTCGGAGAACTGCTGCTTGTAATGGTCAGGATCCTCGTTGTGGATCTGATGGGACAGGCTGCGGTGAAGTTTTGCGCCTGGCTTGATACAAAGGTTTCCGGGCGAACACCGAGAATCATTTTAGGGGAACTCTGGGGCTCGCAGCCTATTTCATCTTCCCGATAATTCTCGGGATTTTGACTTACTGAAGAACCTTCGGAAGAACAACAAAGGGCCTGGTTGCCAAACGCTGTGCCGCGTGGGCAGGTGAACAAATCACTGGTCAAATCGCCGACGAAGCAGTCTTGAAACACGCCTGAAGCCAGATTGCGTGAACCTGCGCACCTCTCGTGTCGTCGAACGCGCATAGGAGATTGATATGCGCAGGATGATTCAGGTCGGTTCCAAGGAAGAAGTTGAATTGCTGCTGGCCCTGTTCGGCTCGCACGCGCAGCCGCCAAAAAAGAAGCCGCGCTGAAGAACGCTCACGACGACGATCCCGATTTCCTGCTTCAAAGCGACCTCGAAGACAGATTGTTAGGATTTCCTCCGCGCTGATTTGCGCGATTCCGATTCGTTCTTTGCGAACAAAAATGAAATCAGATGGGGAACGTTTCCGGATGAGAACCGGCCAGCACGCGGGAATCGGCCCAACGCCCAGCGTTAGGACAAGACCTGAGGCCCCGCGGTCCGCGGGGCTTTTTGCTGCGTGGAACCGCTGTGCCCGCGCAAACCACAAGCGGAGGATAACGTCGCCTCCGATGCAGCTGCTGATTGCCGCCGATTCCGCGAATCAAATAGACCGAATTCACGGGGTAGGGAAGCGGAGTGTGTCATGAGAGTGGCTTCCTTGGAGAGTGTGTTGGCCGTTGCCACCCTGGTTTCGGCTGTCGTCGTCGTGCTGTGGAGCTTCAAGATTCTCTACGGCGCCTGAACCTGCAGGTGTCAGTCGAAACAAGACCTCGACCTCAATGAGGCTTTCGAAGATCCCTTCCGCGGCGGCGGAAGCCTGCGGTCCGGCAAGCGCCCTGACGCATCAGAGACTCGACCAAAGTCGATTGCCGCGCACTTCCGCGCGTTGCGCACCCTTTCGCGAAACCGTTGCAGAAAAGAGTCAGCTCGCAACGACCGCGCGCGCGACCGTTGAAAGTCGTTGACGGCAAGTCCCGACGCAGATCAAAACACGCGGGTATTCCCAGAGTAAGCGCGTTTGGTTCGTCGGTCCTGCGTCCTGAGCGCCGGGCCGTTGCAAGGCTTTTTGGTTAGGGCATGCATTTCAGCTTTTATCTTGTCATCGCGGCGCTCGTCATTCTGGGCGCGGAGGTGGCTTATGCGCTCTATCAGCTCGTCAATCTGACTTTGTAGACGGGCCGGCTGCTTAACGATCGCTGACTGCAAAGCGGATAACCCTATTCAGTTACGTTAAGACCGGTTTGGCGTTGCCGTGGCCCGGCGTTGCGCTACGGCTGATGCATGGGCCCTTCCTTCCACCATGCCGACCGGCAGACCTATCGGCGCGTCGCGATCGTCGGTGCGCTGTTTTGCCTCGCCTTCGTCGCGATCAGCTTCTCGCTGCGGCCGCAAACCGGGGAAACCCGGGCTTTGGTGAAGGCGGACCGCCTGGTGCGCACCGCAGGCGAAGCCCGTCCCGCCAACTAAACCCGTACGAAAGCGGCTTCTCGCGGCCGTTAACGGCGCTATAGTCGTTGCCGGGGTTGGGGGAGGACGGCGTCCTCTAAAGATGAAGAACGGGCTTTTTTCCATCCACGTCAACATGCTTGATGACGTCAGGGGGCGCGACAGCGGCGTCACGATCCTGCGCGACGGTCATCTGATCAGCGGCGGCCCTTATTTCTGGTCGATCGGCTCCTACACCGCGGCCAACGGGACGTGGAAAGGGCAATTCACCACCAACCAGCACAGCAAGTTTTCGGATCCGCTGGCGCGGTCGGTGCTCGGCGGTCGCGAGGCGACCAGCGGTTTCTCGGGCACCTATACCGATGATGGCGCCGAAATTTTCGGAACCACCTTGTCGGGCAGTCGCAGCCTCAGCTTTCGCGCCACGCTGAAACGGCTGCAGGATATCTAACGCTGATCGAGGCGTTTCTTCTCGCCGGGCGACTTCATGAAGGTGGCGATGCCGATGAAACCGGCAAAGCCGAGAACATCGAGCAGGACTTCCAGCCACGGCGGCATGTCGCGCCTCATCGTTCGGGCCTTGCAAGCACAAACGCCGCCGACATTCCTCTTTGCGAAGAACGTCGACGGGGCGGTGCTCGTGCCTCTCCAACGCTGGCTCAACGTAACAGCGCCAATTTCGTTCCGCGCCTTAAGATTCGTTCATGACTGAAATTTAAGGCGTTTTCCCGCTGACGGGCCGGTTCCCGGGCAACCATCATCAGGGTCGAGGCGTTGTTACGCCGGTTGATTATGGAGGACGACATGAGGAAGACATTGGCGGTTCTGGCGACGGTTGCAGCCGTTGGCGCGGCTGCGGTAGCGGCTCCGGCACCTGCCGCGGCGCGCGGCATCGGCCCGGGCCTGGGGTTCGGTCTGGCGGCTGGCGCATTGGCGGCCGGCGCGATCGCGGCTTCGCACCCGTATGGATATGGCTACGGCTATGCGCCTTACGGATACGCCTACGGCCCGCGCGCCTATTACGCTCCGGGCTACGCCTATTATGGCGGCGGCCCGTACTACCATCACTACTATCGTCACTGGTAACCAGCGTTACCTGTGAGGACAAAGCCCGGAGCTTCCCGCTCCGGGCTTTTTCTTTGCGTATCAAGACCAGAACGGCAGCGGTCCGGTGGCGCAAGCAGTGCGCAAGGTGGTGACGAAATATTCGTCGCGCTCGCGCTCGAATTTCTCCTGCGTTGCCTTGAAGTTCGCCACCCGCGCCGCGATCTCGGCACGCTCCTTTGCAAGCCGTTCCTGCTGCTCTTCCGTGATGCCCATCCCGATCTCCCGCGAAATCTCTGAAACGTCCCGCGATCATTGGCGTCACGGATTGGGGCGCGATTGCGGAACTGATGGTGCGGGATTGTGGTGTGCACAGGTGCTGTGGAGAATTTGCATCGCCGCGAAAATTTTTCGTCGCCTGTGCGCGTGGTGGATAAGACGCGCCATGTTGTTGTGAGCCGCCGGCGAGCGGCATAGCAACAGCGCAGGGGTAGAGGTGGAGGGCCACATGGCAAAGATCGATCTGGACTCACTCGGCATCGACGAGCTCGTAAAACTGCGCGAGGCCGTCAACGTCAAACTGCAGGAGAAAGTCGCGAGCCGTCAGCTCGAGCTCGAAGCCGAGCTGCAACGACTGTCGGAGTTCGGCAAGCCGGCGAAGAAGGCTGCGGCGAGCGCGCCCAAAGTGCGGAAGGGCGAGGAGAGGCTGACCGGGGAGCCGCGCGGCGAAGACCCGCCGGACGCTGAAGCCGCCGAGGCCGCATAGGGCTCGCGCGCCGGGCAGGGAGGTCCACGCGAGCGACATCCGTGGCGGCCGTGCTATAGATTTGGCGCGGCGCATGGAAAAAGCGGATGTTCGCCAGATGATTGCATCGGATCTTCAAAGCGGGGTGGAGCAGCTCGGCGATTTGATCGCCCGCTCCTCCATCATTGTCCCCTTCACCGGCGCCGGCATTTCCACCGAATGCGGCATTCCCGACTTCCGCTCGCCGGGGGGCTTGTGGACCCGCAACCGTCCGATCCCGTTCGATGAGTTCATCGCCAGCCAGGACGCCCGCGACGAGTCCTGGCGGCGGCGCTTTGCGATGCAGGACACCTTTGCCGCCGCCAAACCCGGCCGCGGCCATCGCGCACTGGCCTCGCTCTATCGCGCCGGCAAGGTGCCCGCGATCATCACCCAGAACATCGATAATCTGCACCAGGCCTCCGGCTTCGCCGCCGACCACGTCATCGAGCTGCACGGCAACACCACCTACGCCCGCTGCATCGGTTGCGGGCAGGCCTATGATCTTCCTTGGGTGAAGAAGCGCTTCGATGCCGATGGCGGCGCGCCGGACTGCACGGAATGCGACGAACCGATCAAGACCGCAACCATCTCGTTCGGGCAGGCGATGCCGGAGCAGGAAATGGTCCGCGCCACCGAGCTGGCGCAGCACTGTGACCTCTTTATCGCGATCGGATCGTCACTGGTGGTGTGGCCGGCCGCCGGTTTCCCCGTGATGGCCAGGAATTGCGGGGCAAAACTCGTGATCATCAACCGCGAGCCGACCGATCAGGACGACATCGCCGACCTCGTGATCCGCCACGATATCGGGGAAACCCTCGGTCCATTCGTCGGAAACTAGTGCCGCTGGAAGTCCCTGCACCGTGTGCCGGAAGTCCTCCCCCGGGACTTCAGATCGAAAAGCGGCACTGGAATCATAAGTTTGCTTGCCAGTGCCCATGACTTTCCCAAGTTCGTGAAAGCGCGTGCGGCGATGGAACACGAACTTCGGAAGGTGGGTACTAGCGCCGGTTTGATTCGTTTCTGTGCAAGACTGTTCATAGGTTCCGGCAAATTGGATTTTTATCTATGCGCCGGAAGCGGGAGTGTTATCTTTTGATTCGTAAAGATTCGCGCGTCATCAACAAGCAAATGCAGGTGAGCGCGCGTGATCCGGTGCCGTTGCCAGCGCGGCGGACCGCTTAAAGGGATGTGTGAGGTCCGGGGTTATGGGGTCGGACGGATTTGAGTCCAAGAAGCTGGGGGTGCCGGGACCAGGCGGGGCAGCACCTCAAAGGCTTGGGACAGGCGACTATCCTGCGGGCGCGGGACGCAATTCAGCCATCGATGCGATGTCGGGCTTGGGCGAGGCGACGAACCTCGTCGAAATTGCCGGCGTCATCAAATGGTTCGACGCATCAAAGGGCTACGGCTTCATCGTGCCCGACAATGGCTGGCCCGATGTGCTCCTGCACGTTACCGTGCTCAGGCGCGACGGCTACCAGACCGCCTATGAGGGCGCGCGCGTGGTGTGCGAATGCGTGCAGCGCGCCAAGGGATACCAGGCCTTCCGCGTCGTCTCGATGGACGAGTCGACCGCGATCCATCCGGCGCAGATGCTGCCGCCGCGCACCCATGTCACGGTCACCGCGACCAGCGGGCTCGAGCGCGCCCAGGTCAAATGGTTCAACCGCCTGCGCGGTTTCGGCTTCCTGACGTGCGGGGAGGGGACGCCCGACATTTTCGTTCACATGGAGACCTTGCGCCGCTTCGGCATGACCGAGCTTCGGCCGGGTCAATATGTCTTGGTCCGCTTTGGGCCGGGTTCCAAGGGCATGATGGCGGCCGAGATCCACCCCGAGACCGGGCCGTCGGCGCTGTCGTCGCACTGACACGCATTTTTCACCGATTTGCGAGATTCGCTGCTGGATCGGCGCCGGCGCGCGTATCGAGGCCGCCTGCGCGATGCCTTGCTGCCGCCGTTGCGAGCGTGTATCGACACCAAATTCCCTTGGCATCGGGGTATAGCGCAGCCTGGTAGCGCGGCAGTTTTGGGTACTGCAGGTCGTTGGTTCGAATCCAGCTGCCCCGACCAAACGCTCCTTTTCAACAGCTTGTGTGAGGCGAAGCGCGGCGCGAGTCACAGTCCGCCGGGCCCAGACTGCCGCCGTCGTTGCTTTTGCCTTGTCGCTCCCGTCTCCGATCGTCCCGACCAAGGCGTTCGCGCAGAACACGAGCGGGCTCACCCTGCCTGCACTGCGCTCCTCGCAATGGCGGCGCTGATGCATTCCCGCGGTACCGATTGGAACGGCGTGGCCGTCTCCTCATTGATGCTTCAAAGCACGGAGGAGCGCCGCGATGTTCTGGATCTATTGGGATACGGCGTGGTCGATCGTCTTGGGCGGCATCATGTTCACCACCATTGTCGCCCATCCGGACGCCGAGTTCGTCGAAGTGCAGCAAAAATCGCCTGCTTCACGCCGCCGCGACTTCTAGATCGTTGCTCCCGATCACCTCGCGGCCATGGGTGATCGTCTGGGCCCGCGCTGACGCCGCTCCTGTTGACAGCAACAAGCCGCTGGGATTCTCTTCGCGCAAAGCAATCCTGGCGGACTGAAATGTCGACCTTGGAAGCCGCGTTGCGGGGCGGGGCGGTGATCGTGCTCCTGCTGCGCGTCGTCGCCCATCTCCAAAATGCGCGAAGCAATCAGGTCAGCCGCTGGTCGGCGCTGTTCCTGCTGGGCGTCGCGGCTTACGTCGTCGAGTCGGCTCCCGGCTTCACTACGCTGGCGATCGGCTGGAGAGTCCCGATCCACGTCCTCAGCTGCGGCACGCCGGCCGCATTCTGGATCACGGTGCGGGCGTTTTTCGTCGATGACTTTCGTGCGCGCTGGTACCACGCCCTGGCCTGGCTGGCGCTGGCCACGATCGGCGTGGCAGAAATGTGGATCCGCTCGACTTCCATCTTCGCGGTGCATTCCGCCTTGTCACTGTCGTGCGTCCTGCTCGCGATCTGGCATGCGCTCGCCGGTCGAGCGACCGACCTGGTGGAAGGGCGGCGCCGGCTTCGCCTCCTGTTTGCGGTCGTCACTGCGCTCTACACGGTGCTGATCGTTGCCTCCGACTGGCTCTGGCCCGGCGGCCTGTCAGTGGCATCGCTCAGTCTCGCCAATGCGGCCGGCTTGATAAGCGTGATCTTCCTGTTCGCCGTATTGGACTCGCTGCCGTCGACCGCACAGCCATTGGCGCCTGCCCGAGCCGGGCCGACACAATCCCTCACCAACGGCCTGCGGGCGCCGGCGCCTCCAACCGGACCGGACGCAGCGCTGCTCGCCGCGCTACGCAAGCTGATAGACCACGACAAGGTCTATCGCGAGCCGGACCTGAGTATCGCTTCACTGGCGCAAAAGCTCGATATTCCCGAATATCGGCTGCGCCGTCTCATCAACGAGGAGCTTGGCTATCGCAATTTCAGCGCCTTCATCAACGGCTATCGCCTCGCGGAGGCCGAAGGCGCCTTGAGTGATCCCGGTCAAGCCGGCGTGCCGATCCTGACGGTTGCGCTCGACGCCGGCTTCGGCTCGATCGGGCCCTTCAATCGGGCCTTCAAGGCGCATACCGGGCTGACGCCATCAGAGTATCGGCGCGCGCGCTTCGATGGCCCCCAAGGCGCCGAGCCGTCGCCAATTCCAGAAATTGGCTGACCGTTTCCAGGAATTCGGTCAGCCTCGGTCGGAAATCGGCGAGAGGCGGAGTGTCACATGTGCAACCCTGAATTTGGCCGGCAGGGGCCTGCGGAGGTTCGCCATGTCACTTCTCATTCAAGTGCTTCAATTTGCCCTCCCGGCCGTGATCGTGATCGCGACGCTGGAGGGTATCGTCATCGCCGTGGTGATGCAGCGTGACTATAACTGGCGAGCCTATCTCGCCTCGCTCGCCGATGCGCTCGGCCGGCAATATTTCGTTTACACGTTCCTGCCGCTGAGCCTCGCGGGGCCGGCTGTCGATTTTGCCTGGAACCATCGGCTGTTCACCGTGCCGCTGAACAGCGCCGTCTCCGTCGTGCTGCTCGTGATCGCCCAGGATTTCAGCTACTACTGGTTCCATCGTTGCAGCCACCGCGTGCGCTGGTTCTGGGCGACCCATGCGATCCACCATTCCTCGAACGAGTTCAACCTCGCCGCGTCCTATCGCTTCGGCTGGACAGGGAGGCTGACCGGCGCGGCCGTGTTCTACGTGCCGATGATCTGGCTCGGCTTCGCGCCGGGCCCGGTGTTCATCGCGGCGGCCGTCAACCTGCTCTATCAATTCTGGCTGCATGCCGAGTGGATTCCGAAGCTCGGCTGGCTGGAATATGTGCTCAACACGCCCTCGCACCATCGCGTGCACCATGCCGCCAATCCGGAATATCTCGACCGCAATTATGGCGGCGTCTTCATCGTGTTCGATCGCATGTTCGGGACCTTCGTGGCCGAGCGGGACGACCTGCCGTGTCGCTACGGCCTGGTGAAGCCCCTGCGTTCCAACAATCCGTTCATCATCGCGTTTCATGAATGGGCCGTTCTGGGCCACGATCTCTGGCGGTCGCGCTCCTGGCGTGACCGGTTGGCTTGCGTGTTCGGCCCGCCCGATGGAGCGTCGGCGGCGCCATCCGTCGCGACGCCCATAGCGCACGATTCCGCCCCTGGGTTAGCGGGACGGACGAAGATGGCCACCACGCCCGCGTGATCGGCCTGATCGCGCGCCCCTCGCGGTGGCGTTCGTATCGATGTCGCTGCGCTTGAGCAGATAGTCGAGCCCGCCGACCCGGTACCAGCGATAGCCATATCCCTCCATCAGCAGCCCGTGCCGGCCGCGTGTCCGCGCGGCTGTGATCTTCGGAGAGCAGGTTGATCAGCAGGTCGCCGGTCTCGCCGGGCAGGCCGACGGCAAAGGAAATCTCGCGCGGCTTCTCATCGAGGTTATGGACAAACAGCACCGAATTGTTGCGCCAGTCATAGCGGACGATCAGGATCGCCGGGTCGCGCGTCGCGATCACCTTGAAATCGCCCCAGCCGATCTCGGGCACTTCCTTGCGCATCCGGATGATGCGTTCGGTCCAGTTCAGCATGGAGTTGGGATCGCGCCGCTGCTTGGCGGCGTTGACGTGCTCGTAGCCGTAAGGGCCTTCATCGATCACGGGCAGGCAGGGCTTGTCGTTGTCGGTGAAGCCGCCGTGCGGCTCGGTCGACCATTGCATCGGCGTGCGCGCGCAATTGCGCTCGGGCAGGCGCAAGTCGTCGCCCATGCCGAGCTCGTCGCCATAGCGGATCACGGGCGTGCCGGGCAGGGTAATCATCAGGCTGTAGGCAAGCTCGATGCGGCGCCGGTCGCCGCCCAGCATCGGCGCCAGCCGCCGGCGGATGCCGCGGTCGTAGAGCTGCATGTCCTTGTCTGGGCCGAACGCCTTGAACACGACGTCCTGCTGCGTCTTCGTGAGCCGGCCGAGATCGAGCTCGTCGTGATTGCGCAGGAACAGGCCCCATTGCGCGGTGGCCGGGCGCGGCTTGGTATCTGCGAGCGCCTTGGCCAGCGGCCGGCTATCGGCGGACGCCAGCGCATAGAACAGATGCTGGTTGACGTGGAAGTTGAACATCATGTGCATGCGGTCGCCGTCGTCGCCCGAAATACTCCATGTCGGTCTTCGGCAGTACGTTGGCTTCGCCAAGGATGATGGCCTCGCCGTCGCGCCATTGCAGGAATTCGCGGAACGCCCGCAGCATGTCGTATTGCTCGACCGGCTTCGTCACCTTGGCGCCCTTGGTCGCGATCACGAAGGGCACCGCATCCATGCGGAAGCCGGAGACGCCAAGCTGGATCCAGAAGCCCATGATCTTCAGGATCTCCGCCTGCACCAGCGGGTTCGAGGTGTTGAGATCGGGCTGGAAATCGTAGAAGCGGTGGAAGTACCAGGCGCTGGCTTCCTTGTCGTGCGTCCATGTCGATTTCTGCACGCCGGGAAACACCATGCCTTTGTTGGCAGATGCCGGGCGCTTGTCGGCCCAGACATACCAGTCGCGATGGGGCAAATCCTTCGCGCTGCGCGCCGACTTGAACCAGGCATGCTGGTCGGAGGTGTGATTGACGACGAGGTCGATGATGACGCGGATGCCGCGCTGCTTGCAGCCATGCGTGAACTCGACGAAGTCGCCGAGCGTGCCGTAGCGCGGGATCGACGCCGTAATAGTCGGAGATGTCGTAGCCGTCGTCCTTGCCGGGAGACGGCTGGAACGGCATCAGCCAGATCGCGGTGATGCCGAGCCCGTGCAGATAATCGAGCCGGCGCAGCAGGCCCTTGAAATCGCCGATTCCGTCGCCGTTGGCATCCATGTAGGTGCCAACCGACAGGCAATAGATGATACCGTTCTTGTACCAGAGGTCGGCGATCATGATCGGGGGCTGCGCTTGTCCGGGGTCAGAGCACAGCTCGATAAGCGACAAGAAGCGCCGGAGTTCCCGCTGCAGGTCGTCGCGGCAAGGAGGAGATGACCGTGATTACGAGATATTCCGATCACGCCGCCAATGAGCGGACGTTCCTCGCCTGGGTACGCACCGGGATCGCCACCATCGCCTTCGGATTCGTGGTCGAGAAGTTCAATTTGTTCGTGCTGGCCATGGAGAAGGCCAATCAGATCACGCGCAGCGAGCATCGCGTGCTTGGCGGGCTCTCTGGCTGGCTCGGCCAATACGATGGCCCCGCGTTGATCCTGATCGGCATCGTCCTGATCGCGGTGGCGGCATTCCGCTTCATGCGCACCGGCCGGTTGCTCGACGACGAGCAAACCCATTCGGCGACGCAATATCCGGACCGAACTCATTCTGTCGCTGGTGCTGATCATGGCGGCGCTGGCCGCCTATGTAGCGCTGGACTGAGGGCCCGGTCCGACGGTCCTTTCCTTTGGATCAGGGCTTGGGAAAATCGGACAACGAGGCCGACCGGCAGAAGATGACAGTTTTTTTGCGTACGTCAGTCACAATATCCGTGCGCGGACGACGGTGACCACGATCTCCGCCAGGATCACGACGGCAAAGATCGCGATCAGGACCACAGCGACCTGATCCCAATAGAGCAGGTTGAGCGCGGTATCGAGCGCGACACCGACGCCGCCGGCGCCGACGATGCCAAGCACGGCGGACTCGCGGATGTTGATGTCCCAGCGAAACAGCGCGATCGACCAGAAGGCGGGGCGGACCTGCGGCCAGTAACCCCAGAGCAGGGTCGATAAGTTTCGAGGCGCCGCTCGCCGTGAGCGCCTCGATCGAGCCCTTGTTGGATTCTTCCATCGCCTCCGCAAACAGCTTTCCGGTGAAGCCGATCGAGCGGAAGGCGATGGCAAGGGTGCCCGCGAGCGGGCCGGGTCCGAAAACCGCGACGAACAACAATGCCCAAACCAGCGAATTGATCGATCGCGAGGTCACGAACACGAATTTGGCGAACAGATTGAGCGCAAGGTTTGGCGTGACGTTGCGCGCGGCCAGCAGGCCGACCGGCAGCGCCATCACGATCGCGATGATCGTTCCCAACGTCGCGATATGCAGGGTTTCGACCAGTCCCTTCAGCGTCGGCCCGACATAGGACAGGTCCGGCGGCCACATCCGGCGGAACAGATCGGCCATCTGCTCCGGCGCGTCGTAGAGGAATTCCGGGATGACATCGATCGTCCGCAGCGATGCGACAAGGGCCGCGACCGTGAACAGATAGAAGGCAAACCGCGACAGCCGTTGCAGCGGCGTGAATCGTTGCCAGTCGCGCTGCAGCCCGTCGGCGACCGTCATTGGAAGACCCGCCGGGCCCAGCCGGACACGATCTCCGCGATCATGATCAGGCTGACGATGATGATCAGGATGGCGAGCACGACGTCAAAATCGAAACGCTGATAGGCCGTGAACAGCGCCGCGCCGATGCCGCCGCCGCCGACGATGCCGACCATGGTCGAGTTTCGCAGATTGGAATCGAGCTGGTAGGTGGCAAAGCCGATGAAGCGCGGCAGCACCTGCGGCTGGACGCCCATGATCAGCGTGCTGAGGAAGCCGGCGCCGGTGGCGCGCACGGCCTCGACCTGCTTGAGGGAAATTTCCTCGATCGCTTCGGCAAACAGTTTGGAGATGAAGCCGATCGAAGCGACGATCAGCGCCATCACGCCGGCCAGCGCACCGAAACCGATCGCTTTGACGAACAGGATCGCCACGATGATGGGATGAAATGAGCGGCAGAGCGCGATGAAGCCGCGCGTCGGCCAGCTGATCCAGGCCGGCGTCAGGTTGCGCGCCGCCAGCAGACCGACCGGCAGCGACAGCAGGATGCCGAAGAAGGTCGCAATGACGGCGATCTGAATGCTTTCGACGATGCCACTGGCGATCAGCTCCCAGCGGCTGAAATTGGGCGGAAACATCCGCGCCAGGAAGCGGTGGCCGTGTTCGAGGCCGGCGGAAAAGCGCTCCGCGCTGAAGCCGAGTTGCGAGCCGGCATAGACGAGATAGAGCAGCAGCAAGCAGCCAGCCGACGCGGGCGCCCCAGTTCGGCGCAAACGGCGTTACGCCTGATGGGGGAGGGCTGATCGCGTCATTCCATCCAG
This sequence comes from uncultured Alphaproteobacteria bacterium, assembly GCA_963732085.1. Taxonomy (GTDB): domain Bacteria; phylum Pseudomonadota; class Alphaproteobacteria; order Rhizobiales; family Xanthobacteraceae; genus Bradyrhizobium. Next base: position 70,247 of record CAVSYJ010000016.1, read on the forward strand.
CTTTCGCCGCCATAGATGTGTCTTGAGGTCCGCGTCCGTCAGTCCATCGGGCGGGCCGTCATAGACGACGTGTCCGCCGGTCATGCCGACGATGCGCGACGCAAATCGCCGCGCCAGCTCGACATTGTGAATGTTGACGATGACGGGGATGGCGCGCTCGCGCGCGACGGCGCTGCAGGATCTCCATGATCTCGACGGAGGTCTTGGGATCGAGCGAGGAGGTCGGCTCGTCCGCCAGAATGATGTCGGGCTCCTGCATGATGGCGCGCGCGATGCCGACGCGCTGGCGCTGCCCGCCGGACAGGGCGTCGGCGCGCTGCGTGCGCGAAGCCGGGAAGTCCGACCGAATCCAGCAGATCGAAGGCGCGCGCGATGTCGCGTTCGGGGAAATTTGCGCAGCCAGGCGCGCCACACCGGGACATAGCCGAGCCGGCCGCACAGCAGGTTCTCCATGACGGTCAGGCGTTCGACCAGATTGTATTCCTGGAATACCATGCCGATCCGGCGCCGGGCGCTCCTGCAGAGCGCGGCCGGATAGTTTCGCCGAGATCCTGCCCGCGAAACAGGATTTCGCCGGACGTCGGCTGCACCAGGCGGTTGACGCAGCGGATCAGCGTGCTCTTGCCGGTTCCGGATGGGCCGATGATGGCGGTCAGGCCGGAGCCCGGAAACGTCAGGTCGATGCCGCGCAACACCGGCTGACCCCTCCGGTATTCCTTTGTGAGATTGCGCACGACGAGCGCGCGATCTCGGTCTGGTCAGGGGATGCCGCGGGAGCCGTGCGCAGGCCCGGGTCTGGCATCATGGCTTCTTGGTTGCTGCTCCGCCTTCTTCTTCGCGGCTTCCGCTTCGCGCGCGGCTTCCTTTTCATACGCCGCCTTGTTGTAGGGCGTGCCGGAATCCTCCGCGACCTTTCGGATGATGGCCCAGTCCTTCTTGTAGGTGATCGGGAAGAAACGGTCGTCGCCCTCGAAATCCTTCTGCATCTCCGGCGGGAAGCGGAAGTCGTAGAAGCACTGCTTGATCTTGTCGGCCAGCTCCGGCTTCAGATCGTGCGCATAGGCGAAGCCCGAGCTCGGGAAGGTCTCGCTGCGATAGATGATACGGAAGTCGTCGCGCTTGACGGTGCCGCGCGCGGCCATGCGCTCGAACACGTCGGAGGCGACGGCCGCGGCATCGTAGTCGCCGAAGTCGACGCCAAGCACCGACTTGTCATGACCGCCTGAGAACACGATCGGATAGTCGTCGCCGGGCTTCAGTCCCTGCTCGGGAAACAACGCCTTCGGCGCGAGATTGCCGGAATTGGAGGAGGGCGCGGTGTGCGCGAGCTTCTTGCCCTTCAGATCGCTCAGCTTCTGGTACGGGCTCGAGGCCTTGACGATGACGATGAGGTTGTAGCCTTCGACGCCTTTTTCGGTGCCTTTCGCGGCAAAGGGAACGGCGCCCGCCATGTTGACGGCAAAGCCGACGGGGCCGGTCGAGAAGCCCGCGACCGTCAGGCGGCCGGAGCGCATCGCCTCGATCTCGGCCGAGTTCGACTGCACAGGATAGTAGACCACGCGCTTGCCCGTGCATTTGCCCAGATATTCGGTGAAAGGCCGAAACGCGTTCTCATAGACCGCGGGATCCTCGACCGGCGTATAGGCGAAAACGATCACGCTGGGATCGCGCGTCTTGGCGGGAACGTCAGCGACGAGATCGCCATCGGCGTCGCAATAGGCTTCATCGAGTTGACCGCGATTGGAGCAGGATTGCGCTGATGCGAGCGATGGAAACAATAAGCCCAAGGCGAGCGACTGCGTAACAAAACGAACGCGTCAGCGGCGTCATATCGGTTTCTCTCCCGCGTATCTGTTGTGCGCCGCACGCGTCGATCGCAATCCTCCGTCTTTCCAATCTTGGATCAAGGACTTGGAAAAATCGGACAACGAGGTCGACCGCCAGCCCGGCAAGTTATATGACAGTTTTATGACAGGGCGTTTGCGCTGTCGATCAGCAATGCGCGCGCAACGCGCAGCAATAAGGCTAAGCGGACCGAAGGTCTGCACGGGAGGTTTCATGCACGCCAGGGATGTTGAAGGCAAGGCAATCCGCAGATCGCGACACATCGATCGGCGCAGCGTGGTCGTCGGGCGCCGTCGCCGCGCCGTTCCTGCTGCGCCGCGCCTGCGCCGCCGAAGCGGTTCGCGCCTATTCGATCTGGCCGGAAAATTACGCGCGGCCGATGCTGGAGGCCTTCGAGAAGGCGACAGGCATTCACGTCAATTTCGTGCGCTTCTCCTCCGGCGAGGCGTTGGCGCGTCTGATCGCAGAGAAGGGCAATCCGCAGGTCGACGTTCTCTTCGGCGGTCCTGTCGAGACATTCACTGCCGGAGAGGACCAGGGAATCTTCGACGCCTATTCGCCGCCGAGCGCGGCTGATCTGCCCCAGCGCTTCAAGAGTGCGAAAGGGCATGTGGACCGCGATCGCCGACGATCCGCTGGTGTTCATGACCAACACCAAATTCCTCGCCGGAGCACAATCTTGAAGCCGCCGGCATCCTGGGACGATCTGCTCGACCCCGCCTACAAGGGCCAGCTTCAGATGGCGGACGCACGGACCTCCGGGACCGCGGTGACGCGCATCTTCTCGATCCTTCAGGTCAACAATCGCAACGAGGACGCGGCTTTCGCGCTACATGAAGAAGCTCCGCCAGCAACATTCAGTCCTACACCAAGAGCGGTGGCGGCGGCACGGTGCCGGTCGGTCTCGGCCAGGCCGCGGGCGGCATCTTCTTCATCGTCGATGCGCTGTTCACGCGGCAGAAGGGCTACGACGTGCAGATTTCCTTCCCGAAGGAAGGCATCGGTTCGGCGGCCGAATGCATCGCGCTGGTCAAGGGCAACAAGAACACCGCCGAGGCAAAGAAGCTGATCGACTGGGCGACGAGCGCCGACATGCAGTCGTCTGCTGGCGCCGAACAAAATCAATTTCCTGCCGGCCAACCCGAAGGTCGCGCCCGATCCCGAACTGGCGGCGATGTTGAAGAATGCGAAGATCATCGAGATCGACGACAAATGGGCGGGCGAGAACCGCAAGCGCATCGTCGAGCGCTGGGTGGCTGAAGTCCTCAACGCCGGATAGCAGCCAGTGGTCCGATGCCAGCATTCGCACGCCTCCACACGACCGCGCTTCGCGCTGCCGGAATGGGTCGGTGCGGGAGGGCGGCCTGCTGTTGATCTGGCTGCTGCTGCTGTTGTTCGTCGTCTATCCGCTGGCGATGCTGTTGCAGCGCGCCGTATTCGACAACGGCGCGCTCTCGCTCGGGGCTTTGAGCGGCGCGTTGAAATCCCCGAGTAATCTGCGGGCGTTGCGCAACAGCCTGGAACTCGCGGCGCTGGTGGGGTTGGCCGGCACTGCGTCGGCTTTCTCTTTGCGTTCACGGTAGAGCGGGTCGAGGCTTACGGATCGTCGCTTGCGCTGGCTGGTCGACCGCGCGACATTTCTTCCGCTGATCTCGCCGCCATTCACGACTTCGATTGCGATCGTATTCTCGTTCGGCCCGCGCGGCCTGATCACCTACGACCTCTTCGGCTTGCAGAACGTCAAGGTCTATGGCCTCGCCAGCACCTTCGCGGCGGAGACGTTGACCTATTTCCCGATCGCCTATCTGGCGCTTGCGGCCGATGCTGGCCTCGATCAGCAATTCGCTCGAGGAGGCGTCGTTCAGTCTCGGCGCCTCGCGCTGGCGGGCGTTTCGCACGGTGACCTTGCCGTTGGCGCTGCCGGCACTCGCCAACGCCTTCCTGCTGCTTTTCGGCTCATCGCTGGCTGACTTCGCCACCCCGCTGATCCTCGCCGGCAGCGATTTCCCGGTACTGCCGACCGAGGCCTATCTGCAGATCACCGGGATGTTCGACCTTCGCAGCGGCGCGATCCTGTCGCTGTTGCTGCTGGTGCCCGCCGGCTTCGTGTTCTTCGCGCAGGAGTGGCTGGTGTCCGGGCGCTCCTACACGACCGTGACCGGCAAGGCGTCGGCGAACGCGCCGCGCGATTCGGTGTCGACGCTGGCGGCGGCGGGCCTGCTGTTGTTCTGTGCGTTCGTCTGCGGCGTCATCATCTATTTCTATGCGCTATTGTTCTATGCCTCGATCGTTCAGGCGTTCGGCGCCAATCACACCCTGACCCTGGAGCATTACCGCGTCATCTTTAGCGAGGGGCTTCCCGCGATCAAGGATACGCTCATCATCGCGCTGATCGGCATGCCGCTCGGCGGATTGTACGGCGTCGTGGTCGGTTACCTGGTTGGCCGCGGCGCCTTCATCGGCCGCAAGGCAATGGAGCTGGTGAGCATGCTCAACTATGCCTTGCCCGGCACCATCGTCGGCATCGCCTATCTCGTCGCCTTCAACGATAAGCCGATCGCGCTGACGGGGACCGCGACGATCCTGATCGCCTGCTACGTCTTCCGCTACAGCCCGACGGGAATCCGCACCACCGTCGCGCTCTTGAGGCAGATCGACAAAAGCATGGAGGAGGCGTCCGCCAGCCTCGGGGCCGGCAGCATCTACACGTTCCGGCACGTCATGCTGCCGCTGATCATGCCGGCCTTCTTCGCCGGTCTCGGCGTGGTCTTCATCCGCTCGATGACGGCGATCAGCGCCACGATCTTCCTGGTTTCGCTCGATTGGACGCTCATCACGGTGAAGATTCTCGAAAACATGACGGAAGTCGCGCTGGGCCCCGCCGCGGCCTTCTCGGTGTTCGTGATCGTCGTGGTTCTCGTTGTGACCGAGTTGCTCAACCGCGTGCTGTTCTATCTGACTGCGCCCAGCCTGCGCATCGGCCGTATCGGAACCTGACGCATGGATACACAATCGCTCGGCATCCGGCTCGACGGCGTGTCAGCCGTGTTTCGCCATGCGCGGCGCGCCGATGTCACGGCGGTGCGCGATCTCGATCTCGAGATCCGGCCGGGCGAATTCCTGACGCTGCTCGGTGCCTCCGGCTGCGGCAAGACCACGGTGCTGCGGATGATCGCGGGCTTCCAGCAACCGAGTGCGGGGCGGGTGCTGTTCGGCGAGCGCGACGTGACCGGGGAGGCCGCAAATCGCCGCGACGTAGGGTTCGTGTTCCAGAATTACGCGCTGTTCCCGCATCTCTCCGTCTTCGAGAACGTGGCCTACGGACTGCGGGTCAAGCGGCTGTCGGGCTCCGACATCGCTTCTTCCGTCGAAGCGGGCCTGCGGCAGGTCGGCCTCGCCGGTCTCAGCGACCGCATGATCTCGGAACTCTCCGGCGGGCAGCAGCAGCGTGTCGCACTGGCGCGCGCCATCGTGATCCAGCCAAGGGTGCTGTTGTTCGACGAGCCGTTATCAAATCTGGATGCACAACTGCGCGTGCAGATGCGCAGCGAGATTCGCCGGCTTCAGAGGGAGCTTGACATCACGACCGTCTATGTCACGCACGACCAGGAAGAAGCGATGGCGATCTCGGACCGCATCGCCATCATGAATGCCGGCCGGATCGTCCAGATCGGGACCGCGGAAGACCTCTATCAGCGGCCGGGTTCGGCCTTCGCCGCAACATTCCTCGGCGAGGCCAATTTGATCAAATGCAGGATCGTCGAAGTAGCGATGGACCTGCTGACGCTGGGTATCGGCGACATCAGCTGGGCCATTTCCAGTGCGGCGCGCGGATCGGTCGGAGCCGATGTCGAGGCCGTGGTGCGGCCTGAGGCCATCAAGCTGGCGACGACGGGGAAGGGTCTTCCGGGGCAGGTCGTGTCCGCGACCTATCTGGGATCGAAGATCGACTATGTCGTGCGCGTCGGCGACCAGACCTTGCGGGTCGTGCAGTCCGATCCGCCAACTGGATCGCGTTTCGCAGAGGGCGCGGCAGTGGATGTGCTGTTGCCGCATGCCGGCGTGCAGGTTCTCCAGGGAAGCCCGCCCGCGCGATAGAGGTGAAGATGCATTTCCCTACAGCACGAGGCCGCTCCACAGGGGTGATGCGGGCCGTCGGCGCGACCGCGCAATCCCTTCCTTTCAACGAGGCCATCGCTGGGATCAGGGAGCACAAGTTGAACGCCATCCTGACGTCCGGCGATGGCGGAGCGGGACGGAAGCTTTGGGACGATTTGCGTCACTTCACGCCCATCAACTACGCGGTTCCCGTCTCGATCGCCTTCGTACGGCAAGACGATTTTGAAGCGTTGCCAAAGGAGATTCAGGACCTGGTGGAAGCGGCAGCCGCGATGCTGGATGGGGCCAATCGGCAATAGTGGTCGTTTGCTCAGGCGTCGGCCGAAACCTATTCGATCACTTCGTCGGCCAGCAATTGCATCTCATTGGAAATCGTCAATCCGAGCGCTTTGGCCGTTTTCAGGTTGATGACGAATTCAAACTTGGCCGGTTGCAGAACCGGCAGGTCGGCGGGTTTCTCACCCTTCAAAATCCGGCCCGTGTAGATGCCGGCCTGTCGATAGCCATCCACAAAACTCGACCCATAGCTCGCCAGCGCGCCCGCAACCGCACCCTCGCGAAAACCGGAAATGACGGGAATTGCACCTTGCGCCGCAAGGGCGAGGAGTTGGTTCCGCCCGGTGTTCTCGAGAAATGGGTCGGCGCCAAGCGTAACCGCCGCTGCTTCTTGTTGACGTAGGTCAGTGAAGGCTTTCTCGAGTTCTTCCGGGGTCCGCGCCTTGACGACGAGAATTTGCAGTCCGATCGCCGGAGCGACAGCCATGACAACCTTCAATTCAAACTCCGCACCCGGATTGTCCGGGTTGATGAGCATGGCAATCACCCTGGCTGCGGGCAACAGCTTGTGCAGCAACTCGAGCCGCTTCGCGGCTAACGTGCTGGCAAACAGCGACACCCCCGTCGCATTGCCGGTGGGCCGCCTGAGGTTGGTGACCAGGCCGCCCCGCACGGGATCTCCACCGGTGGTGAAGACGATCGGAATCGTTGTGGTTGCGGACTCGGCAGCCAGTGCCGAGGCCGCGCCCCCCGTCGCGACAATGACGGCTACGTTGCGGCCGGCCAACTCGGCTGCCAGCCCGGGAAGCCGATCGTATTGCGAGTTTGCCCAGCGAAATTCGATCGCGACATTCCGGCCTTCGGTGTAGCCGGTCTCTTGCAGTCCCTCACGGAAGCCGGCCAACTGCGGCGCAAAGCTCTCCGCCGTTCCGCTGTTGAGGAAACCGATGACCGGAATGGAGGGCTGCTGCGCGTTCGCCGGGAACGGATGCGACGTCATGGCACTGCCAAGAAGTATGATGAAATCGCGCCGCTTCATGGTCCGGCCCCCGGGAGCAGGGTCGAACCATAGCACATTGCGGCCACGCGGGCCTGCGTTCCCGATAATTGCGCAGTCCCGTGCACGCCCCTTGGCGGGCGCCGTCGATCTCCAAAGCGCAACGGAGACCGTCCGAAATCTATGCGGCCATCAGCATGCTGATGTCGTGGTCTTCGTCCAGCGCGGCGATCTGGCGCTGGAGCACGGCGGCGCGTTCGGCTCCGATGACGGGATCGGCGAGGCTATGAAACTTGGCCGCGAGGCGTCCGCCCTGCCGATCGAGATCTCGATCCGGGATCGCCACGTCGAACGCAGTCTCGGCGGTCTGGCCGCCGCCGGTCCTGATCATGACCTGGGCATCCCGGCCTGAACCGCGATCGCCATGCACGGTCACGCGTTCGCGAACCATGGTGAGCGTCGCATCGGCGGCGTTCTCATCCGAATAAGTCCCGATCGCGGACGTATCCTTGCCGCAAGCCGCAAGGGCCGCGGTGTGGCGCAGGCTGAATTTGGTTTCGAGCCCGCTCCGCGGCGAGGCAATGTTGCAGACCGACAGATGGCCCGGCGCGACATGGATGTCGATGCTTGCCACGTCAGGGCCGCTGAAAGCCAACTGCCGGCGCAACAGCTTGATCGCCTCCATGCTGGAATGGGTGAGATAGCAGGCTGCGTGATATTTGAAGAGGGTGTCCACGACCAGGCTGCCCGGACGCGGCAGCGGCGCATCGGCCGATGGATCGCCATCGCTCTGGGTCGCGATGAATCCCTGAGCCGCCTCGAGTACACCAGCGTTGGCGGTGAAGCCGCGCGCCGCAAGCCGTGCAGCCAGCACGCCGTTGGCCGCGGCGCGGCCGGCATGGAACGGCTTCGCCATCGTGCCGAACATCGATTTCAGCCCGGCCGCCTGGGTGCCGGCAAGACCGAGCGCGACCGCCATCTGCGCTTCATCCAGATCGAGCAGCAGCCCGGCTGCCGCTGCCGCACCGAACGAGCCAAGAGTCGCGGTGCCGTGAAAGCCGCGCTCGTAGTGCGAGCGCATCACCAGTGAGCCGACGAACCCGGCCGCCTCATGGCCTGCAATGAAAGCACGCAGCACGTCCATTCCCGAACGGCCTTTCGCTTCGGCGATCGCCAGCACCGCCGGCAGCACCGCGGCCGTGGGGTGGCCGATCAGCGGATGAACGTCGTCGTAGTCCAGCGCATGGGACGTCGCGCCATTGATCAATGCCGCATCGGCCGGCGAGCAGCGGAGATCGAAACCCACGATCGACGATGGTCCTTTCCCGGAGGTCGCAATCTCCTCGCGCAGGATGCGCGCGACCGGCTCGCTGCCGCCTGCAAGCGTGACACCATACCAATCCAGGATGCAGTGTTTGGCCACCGTCAGCGCCGCCCGGTCGAGATCGGCATTGCGATAGCCGACGATGTGGCGGGCAAGCTTCGCGGTCAGATCAGGCATTGGTCGCTCCCCTTTTTGGGTCCCAGCATGAGCGCAGCCTATCATATCGAGATCGCGCCGGCGTGCATTTCCGATAATTGCGCAATCCCGTGCAAGAAACGTCACGGCCGTTCGTGCATCGTGACCATGCCATTATTGAAAAGGGACATGGCCATGGGTTCAATTTTGCTGCAACTGCGCTGGCGCAATCTGCTCGCCACGGCGAGGAGCATGATTCTTGCGCCCTATCTCGTCATCGCGTTCCTGATGGCGCTGTTGATCTGGACGGTCTTCATGTCGGACGCCGGCTGGAAACCGGAAGCGCCTGACGCCGGGATTCTCGCGATTACCTTCGGCACGATGTTTGCGCTGGTAGTGGGAACCGGCGTCATGACGCTGGTATTTTATGACGACCGGCGTGGCTAGCGCTGCGTGGGCGTGGGCATGACCGAGACCGTTTGGCTCTGGACAAGCTGAGCCGGATTGCGTTTGGTCTCCTCCAAAGACGAGGGAGGACACCATGGTGGACGCATGGATCATCGACGCCTGCCGCACCCCGCGCGGCATCGGCAAGGCCGGCAAGGGCGCGCTGTCAGGGATACATCCGCAGCAGCTGGGCGCCACCGTGCTGCGCGCGCTGGCCGAGCGCACCGGGATCGATACCGCAGATGTCGACGACATCGTCTGGGGCACCAGCGCGCAACTGGGCCCGCAGAGCGGCGACCTCGGGCGGATGTCGGCGCTCGATGCCGGCTATGACGTGCGCGCCAGCGGCGTGACGCTGGATCGCTTCTGCGGCTCGGGCATCACCAGCGCCATCATGGCGGCCAATGCGATCATGGCGGGCGCTGAGGATCTGGTGATCGCCGGCGGCACCGAGATGATGTCGATGGAGGGCAGGCGCGGCGGCGGCGGCCCGTTCATGATGGATGCCGGCAATTTGCGGCTGCGCGCGCGGCATCCGCAATCCCATCAGGGCGTCTGCGCCGATGCGGTGGCTACTCTGGAAGGCATCACGCGGGCGGACGTCGACCGGCTCGGGTTCGAAAGCCAGAAGCGCGCGGCGCATGCGATCGCCAATGGTTATTTCGACAAGAGCCTCGTTCCGGTTCATCGCGAGGACGGCAGCCTCGCGCTCGACAAGGAAGAATATCCGCGGCCGCAGACCACGCTGGAGGGTCTCGCCGCGCTGAAGCCGGCATTCCCCGCGGTGGCGGACTATCCGATCGATGACAAGGGCACCACCTATCGCAGCCTGATCCTGCAGAAACATCCCGGTCTTGCGATCGACCACGTCCATCACGCCGGCAATTCGTCGGGCGTGGTCGACGGCTCCGCGGCGATCCTGCTGGCGTCGCCGGATTATGCCAAAGCGCACGGCCTGAAGCCGCGGGCGCGCGTGGTGGCGACCGCCAACATGGGAGAACTCGCCGACCTTGATGCTGAACGCGCCGGTGCCGGCGACCAGGAAGGTGCTGGCCCGCGCTGGCCTCTGCGTCGATGACATCGACCTGTTCGAGATCAACGAGGCCTTCGCGGTCGTCGCGGAAAAATTCATCCGCGACCTCAAGCTCGACCGCGACAAAGTCAACGTCAATGGCGGCTCGATCGCGCTCGGCCATCCCATCGGCGCCACCGGCTCGATCCTGATCGGCACGGTGCTCGATGAGCTCGAGCGCCGCAATCTGCAGCGTGGACTGGTGACGATGTGCGCGGCCGGCGGCATGGCGCCGGCGATCATCATCGAGCGGATGTGAGCGCGCCATCGGTTGGGGATCGGATGCGCGTTCGTTTCAGGCAGGTGATCGGGCTGTTCGCGGCTTTGCTGCTCGCCCTGGCCGGCGCGCCGAGTCACGCGGCCTGGCCCGAGCGGCTCATCAAGCTCGTGGTGCCGTTCCCTGCGGGCGGTCCGACCGATGTGGCGGCGCGGCTGATCGCGCAGGCGATGTCGTCACGGCTGGGCCAGCCGGTCGTGGTGGAGAATCTCGTCGGCGCGGGCGGCCGGATCGGCGCCAAGTCGGTCGCGGGGGCCAGTCCCGACGGCTACACGCTGCTGCTCGGCGGCACCAATGTGAACGCCATCATCGGCGCACTCTACAAGGATATCGGATTCGATCCGATCGCGTCCTTTACTCCGGTCGCCGCTGTTTGCACCGACACCATGGCGCTCGCGATCTCGCCGAACCTTCCGCCGCAAACCTTCGATCAGTTCGTGCGATACGCCAGGGATCGGCCGGGCAAGCTGACCTACGGCGCCGTCTCCGGCATCTACACCCAGTTCGCCGCCGATTTCTTCAAGGTGAAGACGGGAACGGATATCCTGTTCGTGCCCTACAAGGGCGGCGCGCCTGCGATCACCGATCTGCTCGGCGGTCACATCGACATGGTGTTCAACAACAAGTCGACGCTGCTGACCCACTTCAAGGCCGGCAAGCTGCGGCCGCTCGCGGTGACGAGCCAGGCGCGCTGGCCGGAGCTGCCTGACATTCCGACCATGCAGGAGCTCGGCGTGACCGGATTTCCCACCGAAGTCTGGTTCGGCGTGCTCGCGCCCGCCGGAACGCCGGCGGCCATCGTCGGTACGCTCAATGCCGCCGTCAACGAAGGCCTGATGTCGACTGAGGTGCGCGCCAGCCTCGCCGAGCTCGGGCTCGAAGCCAAGATCGGCAGTCCGCAGGATTTCGCGGCTGCGCTGAGTGAGCAGGCGCGCGATTGGAAGAGCGTGATCGACACGATCGGATTCAAGCCCGAGTGATCGCGCGTCGCTCAGTCGTCGCCGACCTTCCGGCCGCGGCCGAGCGCAAATTGGCCGACCGGGCCTTCGCCATGGAAATCCTGGCCGGTCATGCGCGCGAACAGCTCGATATTGCCGGTGCCGATGGCGCAGCCGCCGAGATTCATGTCGCTTGCGGTGAGGTAAAGCGTCTGCAGCAGCACACCGACGTCTTTCAGGATCAGCGAATAGGCGATCGCGCTGTATTTCCACGACACACGGGGAAAGCGCGCGGCGATGGTGAACAGGATTTGCGGCGCCATCGGCGCATCCATCGCGAATTGCGCCGCCTCGAACTGCATCGCGATGGCATGCTCGTCGGCCGGTATCGGCACCAGCGCGTGACGCTCCGCGTCATAGTGATAGAAGCCGCGCGGCAAACCCTCGCAGGCGCTGACCGCGAGATAAAGCTCGAGCTCATAGGCGCTGCCGGCGGACGGGTAGGGCCGCCGGGTGTAGGCGATCTCCGGCCCGACGTCGCCGTCGCCGAAATCGAGCGGCTCGCTCCAGGTCCATTGCACGCGCGCGGCGCTCTCGAGGAAGCGCGCCAGCTCGGCCAGCGTGATCGGCTGCGCCTCGTCGAAATCGCGGGTGGAATGTCGTTCGCGCAGCAGCTTCACGAAGGCGGAGGGTTCATCGGTCACTGCGAATTGCTGCAGGTCGATCGCTTCGCCGCTCCATGGCGTGCGCACCGCCGGCGGCGGCGCGATAGTGTCGATATGGGGATAACGTCCGCCGATCGGGCTGGACTGCCGCCCTTCCGTCGAGCGGGAGTGAAACAGCAGATCGTGGAAATCCCAGACCACGAGGTTGTCGTCGCCTTCGGACGGCCGCAGGCCGTCGCTGTCCTTGCCTACCTTGAACAGGATATCGCAATCGAGCAGCAGACCGAGCAACTCAAGTCCGGGAAAGCCTGCCTGCCGGCGAAGCTCGCCGATTTTTTGCGGCGCTGACAGCGTGGCGATGAGGCTCGCCAGCTTGGGATCGCAAATCTGGAATAGCGCGGCCGATCGCGGCGATTCCAGCACCATGTCATTGCCGCGGCGGCGCAGATAGGCAAAGCGCGACAGCACGATGGTGTCGGAAGCGCCGCACTTTGCGATTTGCGGCCAGTAACCGGCGACCTGCGGCTCGATGATCGCGAGGTCCTTGCTCGCCGTGCCGAACCGATATTCCAGCAGGCCCGTGCGCGCCAGCCGCTCGACCAGAAGCGCGATCTGTTTGTCGACGACCTTCGCGGACGAGAACGACGTGAGCGGTAGACCCGCGCCGATGCCTTGCGCCCGCTTCAGCGCATCGATGCTGTATTTGCCGAGCGGAAGCGAAAAGTCGTCGAAGGTCGCCGTGACATTGCCGTCGCCCTGCGCCTGCAAATGCACATTCGCATTGAGGCGGGCGGACAAGCCCGGCGCCGCCGACGGCTTTCCGTTTTTGCTTTTTTGCCGGCGCGCGCAAGAGAACCTCAGGTGTGCGGCAGGAAAGGCGTCAGTTCGTCTTCCCTGAGCGGCTTGTCGCGCAGGCCCATCCGCACAGGAACATCGTACAGCCGGCCCGGCGCGAAGCGCTTGTAGAAATGCCGCAGGCCCGGCGCGAGCACGCGCACCACGGGCACGCCGACGTCGGGCCGGGTCTGGTCGAGCACGAGGAAATCATGTCCGGCGCGGCTCGCGACCTCGACGCAGGCTTCGACTTGCTCGCGCACGCTGTCGAGCGGTACGTCGAGACCGAGCGGCGGCGGGGGCATCGGATTATTTGCCGGCAACAGGAACGGATAGGCCTCGACGCGCAGCGGCGTGACGCCGTCGAGCGTCGACTGGTCGCCGCGCGCGCCGCCGCCGCCCATCGTGCCGATCGTCAGGAACTGGCTCAGCTCCGTCAGCGACCGCAACAATGCGATGCGGCGGTCGAAATGCGAACCGGAGCCGAACTCCATGTTCTCCTTGCCGTCCTGCATCCAGTGCATCATCGCGACATAGGTCGGTACGCCCAGATCGCTGGTGATGTCGAGCACCCAGATCTTGCGGCCGAAATCGGTGAACTGGGTCTGGATGTCGCGAATATAGGCATCGTCGAATTCGCCGAGGTCGACTGCGGGACGCTGCAGGCGGTTGTACCACCAGATCGCATAGGCGTCGCGCTCGACCAGCTCGAGGAAGCCTTGAACGATCGCCTCCTCGCGGGTGTTGCCGGCCGCACAGCCGTTGGAATCGGTGTGCGTGCCGCCGTAGAAAAAATACGAGCAGGCCGGTCGGCAGGTGCCGGAATTTCTTGTCGCGCAGCGACCACACCGGCGACCATTCGAGCTTCTCGTTGCGATCGATGGGATCGGAGACCGGCTGCGTGCCGTCCTGCGTCGGCTGATGACGCGCCGCAAACTGCGCCTCGCTGTAAAGCTGCACGTCGTTGGTGAGGATGGCGTCGCCCTCGGCGAAATCGGTGAAGCGTTTGGTCGACCCTGATCTCGTCGCCCTGGAAAATGCCGGAATAGCGCTCGATCGCTTCCATCAGCGCACTGGCTTCGGCCTGTTCGGCGGTGGAACCCTTGCCGAAGCTGCCGCCGCTGAGGCCCGAGCGGAGCTGGTCGACGGTCGTGGCTGGAGGGGCGAAATTATGCTGGGCCACGAAATTGGTGTTGAGCGGCAGCTCGCCGTCCATCTTCTCGAGCTTGGTGACCACGCCGCTCAGCGGCGAGACATGCTTGCGGTTGCGCGCCACGGTCGTGCGCGACGACACCGAGCGATAGCCGCCGCTGGTCATGATCAGCCGGGTGCCGGCGCTGATCTCGATCGGCTGCGGTTCACGCTTCGGATTTTGCAGCTTCTTGTTGCCGCAGGTCGGGCATTGCGGCCGGTGCGACACGAAGTGCTTGGCGATGGTTGCGCCCATCAGGTCGAAGCTTGCGATGTGGTCGCGCAGATCGGTACGGAATCCGGACGCGATCGCTTTCGCGATCTCGACGGAAGCGAACTGGATCGCGGTCTGCCCGAACGGACTATGCATCAGCGGTGACACCGCAACCGCCCGTCCTTCGCGATCGAGAAAGCCCTTGATCTCGCGGTTGCGGATCATGCGGTCGAACAGGCAGCTCCAGCAGGCGCTCTCATAGGGCCGGAATACAGGGCCGACCAATGGGAAGGGACCCGACGGCTGCACCAGCAGCCACGGCGTCTTGCTCTTGACGCGCGCCTTGTTGAGCTCGGCGAGGCGGGGCTCGAGATAGTCATTGGCGAGCGTCACCGTCAGATCGGGTGAGCGATCGACGATCTGTACGCCAAGGTTCTTCAAGGCCGCGGTCAGTTCCTTTGCGCCATCGACGTCGAGCGCCTCGACGCGGACCCGGCAGGCATCGAGATTGGCCTTGGCGGTCTCGGGTGGAAGGCCGAGGCCCGCCCAGAATCCGCGACGGGGCCGGTGGTCGCCGGCGTTGCCTCGACGACATAGCGGCGGTCGGTGAGCCGCTTCAGCGCCTCTTCAATTGCGTCAGGCGGAAAATTCCGTCGACAGCTCGCGCACAAGCGCGGCGCGGCTCTTGCCGGTTTTGCCGATCGCGGCCGCAATCGCGCAATACAGCGTGCCGTGCAGGAACAGCTTCCGGTGCTCTGCATAAAGACAAATGCTTTCGGGCGGCAGGACATAGACGGTGAAGCCCGGCGAGAACCGCAGAATGTCATTCGCTGTTTTGCGCGTCGCGCGGGTCTTGCGTTTGGCTTTCATCGGGCAGCACGGCTTCCTGTTTTAGGCGATGGCGTCACGCGCGCACGATTGTCCGGCGCGACAATGTCGTCGGCGCGTTAGCATTTTTTGATCTGGTCGGAAATTGTTTGCCGCGGGCTACTCGCGCAGGCGCACAAACACAAGAATTGGCCGGGTCGATGAATCGAACCCGGCCAACAATATCTTCGACTTCGTCGTGCAATCGAAAGGTGACGCGCGCCTCAGCAGAGGCGGCAGTAACCGACTGACGCACAGCAAGCGGCGCAACCGGCGCAGCCGCCGCAACGGCAACCACGGCAGCCACGACAGCCACGGCAACCACCGCAGCCGCGGCAGCCACCACAACGGCAGCCCCACGCCATCTGCTGCGCACCGGCAGTGCCGTGCTCCTTGTCGAACAGATGGAAGGTGGAGAGGCTGACGTCGGCGATTTCTTCTTCGCCGAGCAGGACGCCCTGGGTCGGCGAGAAATTCAGTTTTTGCGCTGTGTCCGCGGCCGGCAGTGTCGATGCCGCGGCGCCTCCAGCGAGCGAGAATGTCAATCCGGCAGCGCCCAGTACCGGGACTGCGGCTTTGGTCACACGCTTCCGCTTCGAAGCTTGCTTCACTGGCATAGTCGCATCCTCCAACCTGTAAGATCTGTTTTTCGATTCCAGCCTGAACGATCCTACGCGTAAGCGAACGATCGTGCAAGGCCGTCGATCCTCACTAACGCGTTGAGCTGTATTCAGTTTCCATTCATATTGATGAATGCGATTGTGTCATTGTTCGGTCCCCCCGACATGATCTTGTGACGCCTCGCCGCGCGCCGGAATAAAATGCTGCAGCGCGATTTCAACGGAGAAGACGGTTTGAGCCGCAGTCACGGATGTTTCGCCTGGTATGAACTGTTAACGACGGACGTTGCGGCAGCCCGAGCCTTCTACCGCAGGTGGTTGGATGGGGTGCGCTGGACGCCTCAACGGCGGCCTTTTCCTACACCGTTTTTACCGCCGATACGGTCGAGGTGGGTGGATTGATGGATCTGCCGTCTGAAGGGCGAAGGATGGGCGCGGCACCGCGCTGGGTCGGTTATGTCGCCGTCGATGATATCGACGCGACCGCGGAGCGGCTGCAACAGCTTGGCGGACGCATCTACGTGCCCCCGACCGACAGCAATATCGGCCGCGTCTCCATCCTCATCGATCCGCAAACGGCAGCGCTGGGCATGGTCGGGGGGCTCAAGCGCGGCGGTGCGTCCGATTCGTCCGATGAGCCTGGACGTATCGGGTGGCACGAACTGTTCGCGACCGATGCTGAAAGCGCGTTTGCCTTCTACCGTGCGCTGTTCGATTGGCAGCCTTCGGAGGCCGAAAAGGATCCGCGGAGTTCTACCGGTGCGTTCGCTGTGGACGGCCGGACCATCGGCGGCGTCTTCAACAAGCTGCCGCGGGCGCCGGTCCCGTTCTGGCTATATTATTTCAACGTCGCCGACATGGATGCGGCGCATGCGCGCCGTGAACGCAGGTGGAGGCAGGGTCGTCCAAGGTCCGTTCGAGTTGATGCCGGGGCACTGGATCAGCCGCTGCATCGACCCGCAGGGCGCGATGTTTGCGCTGCAGGGCAAACGGCGCGCGGGCGCCAAGGAGTCGCCGGACGCGAGCCAGCTGACCTGGGCCGCGGAATGGGGTGGCTTTGCCTCGCGCGGCAAGGTCGTCGCGCAATCGGCCGCCAAGCCAAAGCCCAAGAAGTGAGCGCGTTCGGCATTACTCCGCAGGCGCGCCGGCGATAGGGCCGGTCGCAGGCTTCGGCGCTTTCGACGCCGGCTTGTCCTGCCGCTTCGACCACGAGATGTAATAGGCGACCGTGGTCATGATCGCGATCCCGGCGATGCTGACCAGCACCTGCGCGAGGAACGAGCCCGAGCTCAGCGTCAGCGTGAAATGCGCGACAAAGGACAGGAACACGCCGACGCAGAATACGGCGAGCGATTGCTGGCCGCAGACGATCGCGGGATCGAAGACCTTCCATTCCAGGACCGGCCAGTTCTTCGGGATGAAGCGCACCACCAACATCGCAAGCGCCGCGAAGTGGATCAGGCGGTAGGGCGCTATAAGGTCTTGTCGTTGGGATTGAAGGCCGAAAACAGCCAGTTCGGGAGCATGGCGCCGAAATCGGAGAAGTTTCCGGCAAAGGTCATGACCAGCGCAAAGATCAGATAGGCGATGCAAAGATAAAGCGCGATGTTCGACATGATGATCGCATGCGCTCGTTTGGCGCCGCCGAGCGCGCACCAGGAGCCGAAGATGAAGATCACCTGCCAGCAATAGGGATCGAAGTACCAGGTTCCGGCAGGATAGGCGGAGAAATTCCAGCCCATGTGGCGGGCGACCAGCCACAGCACGATGGAGGCGAGCATGGTGAGATCGGGCTGGCGCAGCATCAGCCACAACACCGGCGGGAACAGTCCCATCAGCACGATGTAGAGCGGCAACACGTCGAGGTTGACCGGCTTGAATTTGAGCAGCAGCCCCTGGCCCAGCGTTTCCGTCGCATGATCGACGAGGCCCGCGACGTTGAACTCGTTGATCAGCTCGGAGTCGGCGAAGCGCCGCGCCAGATAGCTGATCGCGACGATGTAGATGACGAACAGGATGATATGCGCGACGTAGAGCTGCCAGACGCGCTTGGTCAATCGCGTGGCGCCGACGATGAAGCCGCGTTCGATCATCATCCGCGCATAGACGAAGGAGGCGGTATAGCCCGAGATGAACACGAACAGGTCGGCGGCATCGGAAAAGCCGTAATTCCGCGTCGTGACCCAGTTCACGATATTGTCGGGGATGTGGTCGAGGAAGATCGCCCAATTGGCGATGCCGCGAAACAGGTCGAGCCGGAGGTCGCGTCCCTTTTCGGGGAGGATTGCGGTGATTTTCATGGGTGCCGTTTCAAGCCGATTTCGTCGCGAAAGCTCGTCCGCCGGATTTGTCACAGCGCGGCAATGACATTGTCACGCCGCGGCATAATGACTATACCGGTCAAGAACGTACCATCCAGTACAGGAATCGCCAATTACGTCCAGGTTTGAGGCGATCAAGGTACCTCAGTTTGCACGGGGCCGACCATCCATGACCGCTCGCATTTTCAAGCCCGCCAAGAACGCGATGCAATCGGGCAGGGCCTCGACCAAGGAATGGCGGCTGGAATATGAGCCGGAGCAGCCGCGCGCGATCGAGCCCTTGATGGGCTGGACCTCCTCAGGCGACATGAAACAGCAGCTCACGGTGCATTTCGACAGCCAGGAAGAAGCGGTAGCCTATTGCGAGCGGAAGGGGATTCCCTATCAGCTGATCGAGCCCAAGCAGTCGGCGCACCGCCAGATCGCCTATGCCGACAATTTCGCGTTCCGCCGCGGCGAGCCCTGGACGCATTGATCGGCGGCGGCCGGCAATTTGCCGAACAATTGTCTGGAACGCGACATTTCAAAAGTTGAGGTTGCGCTAGACCTGCGGCCGGTGACACCATGGCGCGCCCGGCCGATTGCGGCGCACCAAAAGCACGAAAGCCATGCCGCTCCAATCCAGCATCGATTCCAAATCGTCCGATTTCGCGCGCAACGCCGACGCCATGCGCGCGGTGGTCGCCGATCTCCGCGACAAGCTCAGTGAGGTCGCGGGCGGCGGCGGCGAGGCCTCGCGTAACCGTCACACCTCACGCGGCAAGATGCTGGCGCGGGAGCGGGTCGATCTGCTGGTCGATCCCGGCACCGCCTTCCTCGAACTGTCGCCGCTCGCCGCCCACGGTCTTTATGGCGGCGACGTGCATTCGGCGAGCATCGTCACCGGGGTAGGGCGTATTTCGGGCCGAGAATGCGTCATCGTCGCCAATGACGCCACCATCAAGGGCGGCACTTACTATCCGCTGACGGTGAAGAAGCATCTGCGCGCGCAGGACGTTGCGCGGCAGAACAATCTGCCCTGCGTCTACATGGTGGACTCCGGCGGCGCCTTCCTGCCGATGCAGGACGAGATCTTTCCGGACGAGCGGCATTTCGGCCGCATCTTCTACAACCAGGCGCAGATGTCGTCGCTCGGCATTCCCCAGATCGCGATCGTGATGGGGTCCTGCACGGCCGGCGGCGCCTATGTGCCGGCGATGTCCGACGAAAGCATCATCGTGCGCAATCAGGGCACGATCTTCCTCGGCGGACCGCCGCTGGTGAAGGCGGCGACAGGCGAGGTCGTGACCGCGGAAGAACTCGGCGGCGCCGACGTGCATTCGCGCCAATCGGGCGTGACCGATCACTATGCGCAGAACGACGCCCATGCGATCGGGATCGCGCGGCGCATCGTCGCGACCTTGAAGCCGCCGACACGTCCGGTGCTGAACATGCGCGAGGTGCGCGAGCCGCAGTTTGCCGCCGACGAAATCTACGGCGTCGTGCCGGTCGACGGCCGAAAGCCCTTCGACGTACGGGACATCATCGCGCGGCTGGTCGACGGTTCCGAGTTCGACGAGTTCAAGAAGCTCTATGGCACGACCTTGGTCTGCGGCTTCGCGCATATCTGGGGCTATCCGGTCGGTATCATCGCCAACAACGGCATCCTGTTCAGCGAGAGCTCGCTGAAGGGCGCGCATTTCATCGAGCTGTGCTGCCAGCGCCAGATCCCGCTGGTGTTCCTGCAGAACATCACGGGCTTCATGGTCGGCAAGAAATACGAGGCCGGCGGCATCGCCCGCGACGGCGCCAAGCTGGTCACGGCGGTTGCGACCGCGGGCGTGCCGAAATTCACCGTCGTGATCGGCGGTTCTTACGGCGCCGGCAATTACGGCATGTGCGGCCGCGCTTACAGCCCGCGCTTCCTCTGGATGTGGCCGAACGCGCGCATCTCGGTGATGGGCGGCGAGCAGGCCTCGATGGTGCTGAGTCAGGTTCGCCGCGACGGTATCGAGGCGCGGGGCAAAACCTGGTCGGCGGAGGAAGAGGACGAGTTCCGCGCGCCGATCCGCGCGCAATATGAAAAGCAGGGCAACCCGTATTACGCCACCGCGCGGCTCTGGGATGACGGCGTGATCGATCCGGCCGACACGCGGCTGGTGCTGGGTCTCGGGCTGTCGGCGGCGTCGAATGCGCCGATCGAGCCCACGAAGTTTGGCCTGTTCAGGATGTGACCATGGACAGGACTGGTGCCGCCGATCTGAAGTTCCCACAGCGCTCGCGGCAACTTCATTTTGGGAACTTCAGATCGAAAGCGGCACCAGCAAATATAAGTTGGCTAGCGCCCTTTGCTTTCCGAAGTTCGTGTAACGGGATGCCGCGATGACTGACGAACTTCGGAAAGCGGGCGCTAGCAAACTCTATAGGCGCTTCCGTACGCTCCTGATCGCCAATCGCGGCGAGATCGCCTGCCGCGTGATCCGTACCGCGCGCGCGATGGGTTTACGCACGGTTGCGGTGTATTCGGAGGCGGACAGCGGCGCGATGCATGTCGCCGAAGCGGATGAAGCCGTATTGCTCGGGCCCGCGCGGGCGCGCGACAGCTATCTCAACATCGAGCGCGTGCTGGCGGCGGCGCGCGCGACCGGCGCAGAAGCCATCCACCCCGGCTACGGCTTCCTGTCGGAGAATGCGGAGTTCGCGGATGCCTGCGCGAAAGCCGGCATCGTCTTTGTCGGTCCGACGGCCGCGATGATGACGGCGATGGGCTCGAAATCCGGCTCGAAGGCGCTGATGGAGAAAGCCGGCGTGCCGTTGGTGCGCGGGCTATCACGGCGAGGCGCAGGACGATGCGACGCTGGCGAAGGCCGCTGAAAAGGTCGGCTTTCCGGTGCTGGTGAAGGCCTCGGCCGGCGGCGGCGGCCGCGGCATGCGTGTCGTGCGGCAGGCCTCCGAACTGGGACCGGCGATCGTCAGCGCCAAGCGCGAGGCCAAGGCCGCGTTCGGCGACGACCGCATGCTGATCGAGAAATATGTCGACAATCCCCGCCACATCGAGGTGCAGGTGATCGGCGACAGCCACGGCAATCTGCTGTCGCTGTTCGAGCGCGAATGCACGCTGCAGCGGCGGCATCAGAAGGTGATCGAGGAGGCGCCGTCGCCGACGCTGGATGCGAAGCAGCGCGAAGCGGTCTGCGCGGCGGCGCGGAAGGCGGCGGGAGCGGTGAACTATGTCGGCGCCGGCACCATCGAGTTCGTCTCCGACGGCAAGGATGTGTTCTTCATCGAGATGAACACGCGGCTGCAGGTCGAGCATCCCGTGACCGAGCTGATCACGGGCATCGACCTCGTCGAATGGCAATTGCGGGTCGCCTTCGGCGAGAAACTGCCGCTGACGCAGGACCAGATCAGGCTCAACGGCCATGCCATCGAGGCGCGGGTCTATGCAGAAAATCCCAACAAGAATTTCATGCCGTCGGTCGGCAAGATCAGGACCTGGCATCTGCCGGATGAGACCGGCGGCTTGCGCATCGACGCCGGCTATCGCGGCGGCGATACGGTCTCACCCTATTATGACGCGATGCTCGCCAAGGTGATCGCCTGGTCGCCGACGCGCGAGGGCGCGATCGACCGGCTCAACCGTGGACTGGAAGAGACCGACGTCCGTGGCATCGTCACCAATATTCCGTTCCTTGCGGCGCTGGTGACGCATGCCGATGTGCGCGCCAACAAGATCGATACCGGCTTCATCGAGCGCGAGTTGAAGGCGTTGACGGCGTGAGCCATCGGCGCCCGGCGATCTCGAACTGGCGGCGGCCGTGGCGGCGATCCTGAACGAGGAAGCCACAGCCGCGAAGGCCGAGGCGCACTCGCCTTGGCACACTTCCGGCTGGATGCCGGTCGGGCGACGGACGCGCGTGTTCGCGTTCCGGTCGGGTGGCGAGCATAATGTGACGCTGCGCTATGGAAGCGGTCCCGCGACACTTGCCATCGGCAAACGCGAGATCGCGTTCTCATGGAGCGCGGCAGGCGACGGCATCGACGTCACGATCGACGGCGTCAAGTCGCGGATCGTCAGCCGTGGTCGAAGGCCACGAAATCTATCTGCGCACGCGCAATGGCCGTTTCGAGCTGCATTGGGTCGACCCGTTCGGCGGCGAGACCGAGGAGCAGAGCGGCGACGACAGGATCGTCGCGCCACTGCCGGGTACCGTTGTCGCGGTTCTGGCGGAGGAGGGCGCGAAACTGGAAAAGGGCGCGCCGATCCTCACCCTGGAAGTGATGAAGATGGAGCAGACCCTGCGCGCGCCGTTCGCCGGCACGCTGAAGGCGATCAAGTGCAAGGTCGGCGACATCGTGCAGGAAGGCGTCGAACTCGCCGAGATCGAGCCGGCATGAGCGACGCCGTCCATATCGTCGAGATGGGCGCGCGCGACGGGCTGCAGAACGAGAAGACGCCCGTCAGCCCGGCCGACCGCATCGCCTTCATCAAGCGGCTGCTGGATGCCGGCTTGCACACCATCGAGGTCGGCGCCTTCGTCTCGCCGCGCGCGATCCCGCAGATGGTCGGCTCCGACGAGGTGCTGCGCGGCGTCAACGATCTGCCCGGCGAGTTTCACGTGCTGGTGCCGAACGAGAAGGGTTACGAGACCGCCCGCGCCTGCGGCGCCAGGGTGATCTCGGTGTTCACGGCGGCTTCGGAAGGTTTTTGCCGCGCCAACATCAATTGCTCGATTGCGGAATCGATCGAGCGCTTCAAGCCGGTCGTGGAGCGCGCCAAGGTCGGACGGCATCCGGGTGCGCGGTTATGTCTCGACCGTGCTCGGCTGTCCCTTCGACGGCGAGGTCGCGCCGAAGGCGGTCGCCGATGTCGCGAAGACGCTGTGGGACCTCGGCTGCTACGAAATCTCCCTCGGCGACACCATCGGCGTCGGCACGCCCGAGAAAGCCAGGGCGATGCTGCGCGCGGTCGCGGTGCATGTGCCGAAGGCCAATCTCGCCATGCATTTCCACGACACTTATGGCCAGGCGCTGGCAAATCTCTATGCCGGGATGGAGGAGGGCGTCCGCGTCATCGATTCCGCGGCCGGCGGTCTCGGCGGCTGCCCGTTTGCGCCCGGCGCCACCGGCAATGTCGCGACCGAGGATGTGGTCTACATGCTCGAGGGCATGGGGATCAAAACCGGCGTCGACATGGGCAAGCTCGTCGCCGCCACCAACGAGATCACCGCGCTGATCGGGCGCGCGCCTGCGAGCCGGGTGGCGAATGCGCTGAATGCGAAGCAGCGGGCGGGAAAGTAAATTGTTCGCGTTTGGCCCTTGAATTGAGAGCAGGTAGAAGGTACCTTGTTAGGAACCAAGGAACTAGCCATGGCTCTGAGCATCAAGGACCCCGAAACTGAGCGATTGGCGCGGAATCTGGCGCAAATCACTGGTGAAAACATCACGACGGCGACCAAACGAGCTATCGAGGAGCGATTGCGGCGTCTCCGCGGCCAGTCCCGTCGAGCCGCGTTGTTGGAAGACATGGCCGCAATCCGTCGGCGTTGGAGCGCGATGTCAGTGCTGGACGAGCGAACGCCGAATGAAATCCTTGGATACGATGCGCAGGGATTGCCACGCTGATGGTGATCGACACGTCCGTCATCGTCGCGATTGCCCTCAACGAACCCGATGCGGCGGAGCTCGAAGTTCGGATTGCTGATGACTCAGTTCGGCTCATTTCCGCAGCGACCGTGCTTGAAGCAACAATCGTGCTCGAGACCCGAATGGGCGACGCAGGCGGGCGCGAATTTGATCTTTGGCTACTCAAGATTGGCGCCGAGATCATTCCAGTCGATGCCGAACAGACCGACACAGCGCGTCGCGCTTGGCGTCGTTACGGCAGGGGACGCCATGCTGCCGCTCTAAATTACGGTGACTGCTTTTCGTATGCGTTGGCGATGACTCGCGGCGAACCCCTTCTGTTCAAGGGCGATGACTTCGCGATCACTGATGTCAATCGTGTAGGAGAAGGATCTTCCTGAGTGCGACGTACTACCTGCTGCCGTCCGGCCCCATGATCTGGTTCGGCAGCCAGGTCGAAATTTCCGGCACGAAGCACAGGGTCAGCACGGCCAGCATCATCAACAGCACGAAGGGCAGCGTGCCCCAGATCACCTCGCTCAGGGGGATGTCAGGCGCGACGTTGCGGATCACGAAGATGTTCAAGCCGACCGGCGGATGGATCAGCCCCATCTCCATCACGATGGTCATCACCACGCCGAACCAGATGATGTCGAAATTCGCGGCCCGCAGCGGCGGCAGGATGATCGGCGCGGTCATCAGGATGATCGACACCGGCGGCAGGAAGAAGCCGAGCACGACCACCATCACGAGGACCGCGGCCAGCAGCTCCCAGCGCGGCAGATGCATCGCGACGATGGATTCCGCCGCCGATTGCGAGATGTGCAGATAGCTCATCACATAGGAATAGAGCAGGGACATGCCGATGATCATCATCAGCATGGTGGATTCCCGGATCGTCGAGGTGAGGATCGGCGCCAGATCCTCCGGCCGCCACACGCTGTAGATCAGCGCGATCAGCGCCAGCGCGAGCAGGCCGCCGAGACCGGCAGTCTCCGAAGGCGTAGCGTAACCGCCATACAGCGCGATCATCACGCCGGTGAGCAGCAGCACGAAAGGGATCACGCGGGGCAGCATGGAAAAGCGCTGCGCCATGGTGAAATCGTCTCGCGTGAGGATGGCCGAGCTTGCGCCGCCTTTCTCATAGGCGAGCTTCGCCAGTGCGTATTCGTGGCGGAAGCGCAGCACGGCATAGGTGCCGAACAGCGAGACCAGCAGCAGGCCCGGTCCGATGCCGGCGAGGAACAGGCGGCCGAGCGATTTTTCGGCGGCGACCGCAAACAGGATCATGGTGATCGAGGGCGGCAGCAGGATGCCGAGCGTGCCGCCGGCCGCGATGATCCCGGCCGCGAAGCCGCCGGAATAACCGCGCTTGCGCATCTCGGGAATGCCGGCCGAACCGATCGCCGAGCAGGTTGCGGGCGAGGAGCCCGCCATCGCCGCAAACAGCGCGCAGGCAAAAACGTTGGCGACGCCCAGTCCGCCGGGAACGCGATGCAGCCAGGCATGCAGCGCCGAATAGAGATCCGCGCCGGCGCGCGAACGCCCGATCGCTGCGCCCTTGAGGATGAACAGCGGGATCGACAACAGCGTGATCGAGGCCATTTCCTCGTAGACATTCTCGGTCACGGTATCGAGCGAGGCCACGGGCATGTAGATGGCCATGAACACCACCGCGACCGCGCCGAGCGCGAAGGCGATCGGCATGCCCGAGAACATTGCAAACAGCGTCGCCAGCCCGTAGGCGACGCCAATCCCGAACACCGTCATCGCCGCGATGCTCCGGTGAGGGGGATGATGATCTGGAGGAAAATCTGCACGCAGAGCAGGGTCATGCCGAGCGCCATCAGCGTATACGGGATCGCAAAGGGAGGTGACCACGTCGAATTGGTGACGCGTCCTTCGACGAAGGCTTCATGCGTGAGCGTCCAGGATTTCCAGGCAAAGAAGGCGCAGAACAGCAAGCTCGCAACATCGACCAGCCACAGCCGGATACGGTTCGCCAGCGGCGACAGCAATCCCGACAAAGGCCTCGATGCCGATATGGCCGCGCCGTCCCTGCACATAGGCCGAGGACATGAAGCTGACGCCGACCAGCAGGAACACCGCGGCTTCGTCCTGCCAGTAGTTGGCGAGATGAAACAGCGCGCGTCCCAGCACGCTGTAGCTCAGGATCGCGCAGGCCGCGATCAGCGCCAGCGATGCCAGCACGACGATGACGCCGTTGCAGAACGACAGCGCACGTTCGAGCGCCGCCACGAGCGGGTTGCCCGTGGCGGCGTTTTTGAATCCTCACCGTCTGCCCCCAGCGGCGAGTGCATTTATGCAGAAACGTCGGAAGCGAGCTTCAAGAGGTTCGCAGACGTCGCAGTCTTGGCGCCGTAATCCTTCCACGCGGTGTCGCGGGCGATGTCACGCCATTTGCCGACGGTCGCGATGTCGAGATTGCTGACCTTGGCGCCGGCCTTCTCGTAGACCTTGGCGACCTCGACATCGTCGTCCTGCGCGCCCTTCTTGCCGAACGCCTCGAGCTCGGTGCCGACCGCGAGGATGATGTCCTGATGGTTCTTCGGCAGCTTGTCGAAGATCGCCTTCGACATCATCACCGGCTCGAGCATGAACCAGTAGGAGGCGCCGGCGCCCGAGGTCAGCGACTTCGAGACTTCCTCGAGGCGGAACGAGATCAGGCTGGTGGAGGAGGTGATGCCGGCGTCGCAGGCGCCGGTCTGCATTGCCGCGTAGATTTCGTTCGACGGTACCGACAGCACGGAAGCGCCCGCGGTCTGCAGCACCATGTCCATTTCGCGCGAGCCGCCGCGCACCTTCAGCCCCTTGGCGTCTTCCGGCGCGACAATCGGCTTGGAGCGGCTGGCGACGCCGCCGGCCTGCCAGACCCAGGTCAGCAGGATGATGCCCTTGTCGGCAAGGAAATCGGTCAGCGCCTTGCCGACCGGCTCCTTCTTCCAGCGCAGGCCCTGCTCATAGGTGGTGACGAGGCCCGGCATCAGGCCGATATTGGTTTCCGGCAATTCGCCGCCGGCATAGGGCATCGGGTAGAGGCTGATGTCGAGCGCGCCCTTGCGCATTGCGGAGAACTGCGCGTTGGTTTTGACCAGCGAGGAGTTCGGGTAAACCTCGCCGACGAGATCGCCGCCCGAGCGCTTGGAGATTTCCTCCGCGAACATGCGGCAGAGCCGGTCGCGGAAGTCGCCCTTGTCGATCGTGCCGCCGGGGAATTGATGCGAGATTTTCAGCGTGGTCGCGGCCTGCGCAGTGCCAATTCCCAGGCGCAGGATGGCGGGTGCGGCAATCGCTGATGCGATGACGTGACGGCGTGTAAACATGAATCTCCCCTTGGGTAAAAGCGACCTCTGAACTGGTCTTGTGAGCCGGCCCTGAGCCGATCTTAGCCGGGTTGCCGCAGGTCTTTCTCTAGTCTGATAGTCGGCCTCGACATCGCCTGCAATTTGCTGCGGCGCACAGTCAGCTCGATGCGGGAGCGACTAACACGCTTTTGGCAGGCGAAATTGTGTCGCAACCGCGGAGAAAAACCCCGCCGACAATGGCAAAAATCCATTCATCGCGAAAAATTTCGGCCTTGGCGTAACAAATGCGGGCGCGGCGGCGTCGATCAAGAGGGCGGCACGAGCCGCTTGTCGTTCAACCAGCCTCCGAAGGAAGACCCAAATGACCTCGCGCCTCTCGCTCGGAATTTCGGCCGCCATTCTCTCGCTCGGCCTCGCGCTCGCGCCCGCCGCCTTTGCCCAGGACAAGATGGGCAAGGATGACGGCATGAAGAAAGACACGATGTCCAAGGACAGCATGAAAAAGGACACCATGTCCAAGGACACGATGAAAAAGGACGACGGATGAAAAAGGACGACGGCATGAAGAAGGACGACGGGATGATGAAGAAGAACTGACGCGGGTGAATCGCGACGCCGCGGCGGAGCGATTTAGCCGCGTCATTCCGGAATGGTGCGTAAGCACCATATCCGGAATCTCGAGATCCCGGGTTCGATGCTTACGCATCGCGCTAGTGGTCCAATTCCACCATTCGCTTCCCATTCGCGGAGCCACAGTTGCGAATGCTGGAATCAAAGGACCACTAGCAAACCATGGATGCTAGTGGAGCTTTGGATTTGACGTTCGCATAAGGAATTCGCCGCAAGTGAGGAGCGAACGTCAAATCCGCTCCACTAGGATGACGGATCGCCGGGCGCGTTGCGCCCGACGCGATTCCGTCACTTCTTCTTTTTGCCGCGATCCTTGCGCGCCGCATAACGCGCGTCGCGCTTGGCCTTCTGCTCGGCCTCATTCGCGACCTGCAGCGCCGCTTCCTCTTCTTTCTCACGGGCGATTCGGACGGCTTCCGCCGCCTTCGCCTCTTGCTCGCGCTGCTTGGCCTCGAGCTTCGCCGCCTCGCGCGCAAGCCTCGCTTTCTCGCGGCTGGCCGCGGTCGCCTCGCGCTCGGCGCGGCGTTTGGCGACGTCGGGATCGTCATGCCCCGGCTGGGTGCGGAACTTGTTTAGCAGCTCTTTCTTGGCTTGCGCTGCGGCCTTCTGCCGGTCAGCGAAACCGGGCTCCTTGAAACCACTCATTGAACGGGCCTTGTCGTCATCTTGTCTGGAAATATTGCCGTGCTGTCCATACAGCGCGGCGCGAGCGGTTTCCAGCCATTATCACCGCCGGTCACCATTGCGTGTGCCGGCGGCCATTTGTGTCAGGTTTTCTTGGTTACCCAGAGGCTTAGGCCGGTTTTTGCAAGTTTGCCACATGTGATCCAGTTCACAGGGCGCCGTGTGCGGCGGACCTATCTTCTTGAGTATCGGATGAGGAGTCACGGCAATGACTGGACAACAGTGGAATCGCAAAATTCTCACTTTGGTCGTGGCGGCACTGACCTGCGCGGCGGTGGCAGCCTCGATCTCTTTCGCTTATCCCACACAAGTGGCGAGCCCGACCCTGGGCGCCGAATGGCAGTGCCATCGGGCCGTGGGCATTCTGACGACTTGCAGCCGCGTCAGCCATGTCATGCCGACGAATAATCCCGCTCACCCTCGGACGACCGATATCCGCAGGGTGTGATGTACCGGACGGCCGTGCTAGAAGCGCCGCGCTTCTTGCAGGTGGTGTCGTCCGATGACCGATCCGAAAAGACAGGACGATGGCGATAACCGCCGCGGCGCGATTGCCGGGCTTGTCATCGCCATTGTGCTGCTGGCGGTCGGCATCTGGCTCGCCCGCGATCTCTCCTCCGCCAGCAAGATGCAGGATTGTCTGATGTCGGGCCGCACCAATTGCAACACGATCGAGCCGGCGCAATAGAGGCGACGGCTTTGCGTCGTGCATCATGGTGGCGATTTCCGGTGCGAACGTCAAATCCAAAGCTCCACTCCCATCAATAGTTTGGTGGTGGTCCTTTGATTCCAACATTCGCAAAAGTGCCGGTCGCGATGGAATGCGAATGTTGGAATCGGACCACCAGGCCCGCGGTCTGACGCAAAATTGTCGCGATCTTACTGATTTGTAACAAGCAAGCTGCGATAAAACCTGTCAGCAACAAGGACCCGTGCCGGTTCCGCGTCTTGACCGCCCGTGCACGGCGAAAGAGGGGTTCTTCCAGAATGACTGTTTCCCGCCGATCAAAAATCGTCCTTCCGCTCGCCGCGGCGCTCACGGTCTTTGCGTTCTCGGCACAAGCCCAGGGAGTTGGTGGTGGCGGCGGCGAGCCGCCGCACGCCAAGGGGCCGCCGCCGGGTGCTGCCCATCCCGCCGGTCCACGCCCGCCAGGCGCCATGGGACCGCGTGTCGGCGGTCCCGGACCGGGACCACAACACGTAGGTGGCGCGCCGGGACCTCGCGTCGGCGGCGTGCCGGGCGGTGGCGCCCGCGTCGTGCACGGCGGCCCAATCCCGTCGCGCAACTTCGGAGGACATGCCTATCGCGGCCATCTCGCCTGGGAAGGTGGCCGGTGGCACCATCAGGTTTACAACGGCCGGATGGGCTGGTGGTGGGATGTCGGCGGCGTCTGGTACTTTTACCCGGAGCGCTTTGACGGTCCGCCCGCTTATATCTCCGAGGATTATGTCGACGATGTCGCTTATGACGACGGTCCGGCGCCGGTCGCAGGCGCCTATGCGCCGCCTCCAGGTGCTTACCCGCCTCCGCCGCCCGATCCGGGCGCGAGCGCCGTCGGCGGCGCCATCGTTGGTGGCGTGCTCGGCGGTCTTTTGACCGGCCGTGCCAGCGGTGCAGCCGCGGGCGCAGTGATCGGCGGTCTCACCGGCGCAACCGCGGCAGCCCGCGAGGGTTACTGGCTCTCGAACGGCGGCTGCTACTACCGCTATCCGTCAGGTGCGTACGTCGTGGCCGATCCGCGCTGGTGTTACTGAGCTTCAATCGAAATCATGATCACCGAAAGCGCGGGCATCTTGCCCGCGCTTTTTTGTGCGTGTTGGTACGGCCAGCGGGACCGCTTCAGGATTCGTTAACGGCCTTTCTCAACGCAAATTTGCGACCTCGCGCGCTAGATCGAATTTCACCTCCGGTCCTTCGGAATTGCTCAACATATCAGGTGCCCCATATGTCCCGCGTTATTGCCGTGTCTTTCGCCGCGATCGTCGCCGCCGCCGTGCTGCCGACGGCCGCCTCCGCCGGCTGCAACAACTGCTACACGCCGCAGCCCTGCACGACCTGCTACCAGCAGCAATATGTTCCGCCGCAATATCGCACCTTGCAGGAAACCGTGATGGTCTCGCCCGGCGCCGTCGTCGCCCATCGCACGCCCGCGCAATACCGCACCGTGATGGTGCCGCAGACCGTCATGGTCGCGCCCGAAGGTGTGCAATACGAGCGCATCCCGCCGCAATATGCGACGCAGCAGCGCGTCGAGATGGTCTCGCCCGGCTACAGCTACTACGCGCCGGTCATGCCGCGCTGTGCGTCGTGCGGCTATTGATCAGATCCGATCGAGCGTGTTCGAAAGTCGAAAGCGCGGATTTCACATCCGCGCTTTTTGCGTTTCACTCATAGCCGGCGCGCCGCACGGTGACGCGGCACAGTCCGTCGCAGCCGATTTTTCGTGCCGCGCCAAGTGAGAAATCCAGCACCCGTCCTTGCGCGAATGGTCCGCGATCCCTGACCGGACATTCGATCATCTTGCCATTGTCGAGATTGGTCACCACGAAAATGGTGCCGAACGCTTCGGTGCGGTGCGCGCAGGAGACCTCGTGCGGCTTGAAGCGCTTGCCGCGCGCATCCCACCTGTCTTCCCAGTAGACCGAGGCTTCCTCATTGTCGGCAGGCGGCCGCGCGATGCGGCCCATCCACATTCCGCTCCTCACCTGGCGCCCGGCATGAAGAAGCGATGACGCGACGACGGTATTAACGGCGCCGCACGCGCTTGCGGCCCGGCGGGAGAGATGGTCAGCTTCACCCTGGACACTGGAGGGCTGACATGAACCGATTGCTTGTCGCCGCGGCGTGGCTCGCGGCATTTTTGACTGCGCCCGCGCATGCGCAGACCCAGGTCGGCGACTGGACCGTCGAGAAGCGCACGCAGGACACCCATTGCAATGCCAGCCGCGGCTACAAGGATGCTGAGGACGAGAACAACCAGTATGGCATCGTGCTCAGCTATTCCAGCGACAAGATCGTCGTGGTCGTCATCTACGAGGGATGGGAGTGGGAGAAGACCGGCGACATCCTCAAGGCCGATTTCGCGACCGACAATGTCGACATCAAGAAGAAATCGAAATGGGAGGTCATGGACAAGACCACCGTGCGGGGCGTGTTCGAGTTCGATCAGGCCGTCGTCGATGCGATGTCAAAGGCAAAGCGACTCACGCTCGATTTCGAGGATGACGACGACGACAGCATCGAGTTTCAGACGCCGCGCGCCGGTGAAGCGCTGGCGGCGCTGAAATATTGCGAGGAGAACCGGAAGTAACCGGTAAAGCGCCCCGGAAGCGGCCCCGCGATACGCGGTACAGAGCGGGGCCGCTACCCGACGGAGGGGGGCTTGGGCACCGGAAATCCGCCGAGCCCGGACAATCTAGCGCGTGCGCGGAGATCACGCGTGTCATGATTTGGCACAGGGTCACGCCGGGAGCGCCGGCGCCTCGCGCGTCGTGGCGTCGCGCAGCAACGCCCTGATCCCGGGAATGATCACGTCGGTGCGTCGCGTCGTGTTGTAATGGTTGCAGCCGGGCAGGCCAACGAACGTCGCGTTCGGCATCTCGGATGCGGCCTGTCGCGCCTGCGCGAGCCGCGGATCGAGCTCGCCGCAGAAGATGAGGGACGGCATCGTCATGGCCGGCAGCACGTCAGCGATGTCATCGCGATCCCTGGTCAGCGCGCGCAGCGCGACGAGATCGTTGGCAAGCAAGCGTGCGCGGCGCGCCGGCGTCAGCAGCGCGCCATAGGTCTGTTCGGCGATGGCGATGTAGGCCGCGTGGTCCGTCGGCATGCGGTCGCGAATGGCCTGCGTGTTTTCGGCGTAAGGATGGGCGCCGCCAAGGATGAAGGCGTCGATCCGTTGCGGAAAGTATTTTGCGAGGCCGAAGCCGATCCAGCCGCCCATCGAATAGCCGAAGAAGCTCGCAGCCGGCAGACCGAGATCGTCGAGAACCGCGACGACGTCGGCGGCGCGTAAGCCGAGATCGTAGGCGGCGGGATCGTGCGGCTTGTCGCTCTGGCCGTGTCCGCGGGCGTCGATCAGGATCAGCCTGTGGCGGTCCTTCAAGGCATCGACATAGCCGAGGTCTTTCCAATCCGGTCCGCTGCCACCCGTGCCATGATGCAGCACGAGCGCCGGACCGGTTCCAATTGTCTCGTAATGGATACGTACGCCGGCGTTTCGCGCAAATGGCATGATTTCCCTCCGAACGGTGAC
This sequence comes from uncultured Alphaproteobacteria bacterium, assembly GCA_963732085.1. Taxonomy (GTDB): domain Bacteria; phylum Pseudomonadota; class Alphaproteobacteria; order Rhizobiales; family Xanthobacteraceae; genus Bradyrhizobium. The sequence continues at coordinate 102,889 of CAVSYJ010000016.1, forward strand.
GCGCGAGGGTGATGCAAGCGGACGGAACACTCAAGTGGGAACGCTGAGATGGCGCGGCCTCCTTATTCTTAACGCTTCCTTGGTATTTGCTGCGCCGAATGGGGCGTCAGCGCTTGGGAGCGGGTGGGTGATTGACCAACACGGCGGCCACGAGGCCGAGTTCGACGAAGAGTTCGAGGACGACGAGTTCGAGAACGAGGAGCGAAAGCCCCGGTTCCGGGTTTATGCCCTGGTTTGTCTCTTACTCGCAGCGACCGGCTCCGGCGCGGCCTTCGCCTGGCACGGTTACGGTGGTGGCGAACTGATGACGGGTGCGCTGACAGCGATACCCAAGGCTGCGTCGGCGCCGCAAGCCGCCGCCGCGCAGGACGCCTTGCTGAGGAATCTGGCTGACGCCCAGCAACGCGCGGCTGCGGTCGCGCAGCGCAATCAGGATCTGCTGCAGGCGCAGGCCGCCGAGATCAAGCGGCTGTCGGACGCGGTCGCGCAACTCTCGACGCGGGTCGATGGCCTGAGCGTGCCAACGCACAGGCTGCCGTGCCGCAGCCAGCGCCGAAGAAGCCGGCGGCCCCGAAAGTCGTCGCGCCGAAGCCTGCCGCGCCCGCGCCGCTGTCGCTCGCGCCGGAGGGGAAGCAGTAAAGCGACGCTCGAGCAATACCGATGGCGCGCTGGCGGTCCGATCAGCGCCAGTCAGGGTTTGCGAGCACAGTAATTAGCGGTTCTCGCGGCAGATGAGGCCTGATCACAAGATCGGCAAATGCCCCGCCATGACCATGATTTGGGCCTACCTTCGGTCAACGCCTGCTGGGCAGGGCAGCGCCAATGACAACTCAGTTCAAGACCGAACAGGAGTACGAGGTGCAAATTCGCAACCTCTTGCGCATCGTGTCAGCATGCACCTTGGGGCTTTGGTCCTTCGCCGCGGGCCTTCTCATCGGAAGATGTTGCGGGGGCCGTCAGCGATGGCGGTGTTCTCCAGGAACGGTGATGGCGATCCCGGCAGAAATGCCATTTTCAAAGAAAGTCAGCGATCTAGCACTGTCTAAACATCACAACGGCGCACTGTAAGGGCAAAGCTTTTCAATGGAGTGTCTAAGCTTGCGCTCTCGGCGCACTGTAGGGCCTTTGCTGCGGCCTCGACGCTGACGCCCGTCGGTTGTCAAAAAGGAACGGCCCCGGTCTCTCAAACCGGGGCCGTCCTTGGGTGTACCAACCGGGAGGAGGTGACAAACCGGGGCAATGGTACACGCCATCTAAACTCAAGAACCAAGTCAGCGGTAGCTGTCCTGAGGGACAGTGTCCTGAGGTACGATAGCGAGCCTCGTGACCAGCGAGACAAGCCTTACCGCCGCGCGCCAACGCGATTGACGCCACCGTTCATGTTTCCACCGGCGTTATGACGAACCGCAGCGCGCGCCACCGGACGAGCCCCGAGCACGACGCCAGCCCTTGCAACGCAATGGGCGGGATAACCGACGTACGTGCAGTACACGACCGCCTTGGCTGGCTCTGGATTGAGAGTGAGACCTGCAAGCCCCAACAGGGCGCTAGCAGCAATCCCGGCAGCTGTTGCTGACTTGATCGAAAGACGCTTCCTCAGATGCATGGCGGACCTCCTCTTCGCGGAACTCAAAGGTGACGGGAGCCGCTTCAGGTGCGGCTGAACATAGCGTGAGCGCCAAAGGATCGCTGACGTTGACCTAGATCAACGGAGGGTCTCCCTACGCCAAGCCATGAGACCGAGGGTCGGCCAGCAACTAAACCACTTCCGCTCTATTCCTTAGAACGGACATCCTCAGACAGTTCTTCGGCCATGGTTCGCGAGCGAGATGATTGGGGCTATTACGTCAGGGCGATCCGGGATTTTACCCATCCGCCTTCGTGGCGATGGCGAATTATTCGCCGGGGCAACCCGATGGGCGTGTTGCTCGAAGCTGGGGGCTTCAGCACCTATGAAGCCGCGCGGTTCGCAGGCAAAGTTGCCTTGGCCGATTTCCTTGAACAGCTTGAACGCGACAAATCGCGCGACGACGAGGTGTGAGTTCATAAATCCATAAGCGTTGGCGTACAGTTCGTTTGACTGCGCATAATGGCTCAGCTCGGACATCGAGCCATGTCCGTTTCGTGCCAACGACCTGCGCTCGCGGCGCACTGTCGGGCCTTCTAATGGCCTCGCTACTGACGCCTTGCCCCCGTCGCGGCGACGCTGGCGCGCTCGGCGTGGTGATGACGCGATGCGCGCGAACTGCTTGCGATGTCCGCGTTACACCCAGAAGCGGACAGTCTGGGCTGGCCTTCAGCACGTCTGCTTTGAGCCAGGAGCGACCGTCGTTCGATCTGTGGTCACTGACAGGCAGTTGGTCAGCAATTGATAGGTGAGCCGAAGTGCCTGCACCGTGGGCAGCGATGTGGAACGGGACCCGGCGCCCCCTCAATGACGCTCGCCCCGCAGGACCTGTCCGCGCGTATTGAGCGTCAAGGCAATTACTTTGCCGCCGGCGTCGCGCTCGAACGCGACCTCAGCACCTAAGGGCTCAGTGACGAAGATATCCTTGTTGAACGGCGCGGCTTCCAGCGGCGCTTGGCCGGTACCCTGGACCATGATTTTGGGACCCGAGGCATAGACGCGCAGACCAAGCGTTCGCGAAAAGGAATAGTTGCCCTCATACTCTTTGAGCTGTGCCTCGGCTGGTGCCGGTCGAACTGCAACGGGTACAGTGGCTCCGACGCGCTCAGCCTGGTGAATACCACCAAGTTGATACCATGTGAAAGTGTACGTACCGTCGACTTTGCGCCTCGGCTGCAAAATGGCGTCGAACTCAAAGGGATAGAACTCGCCCGCGCTGTCGTACTCCATTTCGAACTCGGGGTCGCCGTCAGCCTGGATGGTCAGCTTGTTGCCCTGCCTGCGCAATTCCATGCCCAGTCCGATTCGGCAGACGGTATCGCCCGACTAGCGCGTCGATCAACTTAACCTCGGCAGTTGCCATATTGCGCGGTGTGCCGGCAGGCAGTGACGGGTCGAGCAGGTGCAGGCCGAGCCGGCGAAGACCGCCAACTTCGGTAAGCGCCGTGTCGCTGAGCAGAACCACGCCACGTTTTGCCGCGCGATCGAACGCGAAGAACGAGGAGAAGCCGCCGGTTCCACCCGGATGCATGACGAACGTGCGCCCGTTCTCGGTAGACAGGATTTCCCAGGCCATGCTCGTCGCTTGGCTGCCGACACCGGCGATTTGTTCCTGCGTTTGCGCCAAGACCGGCGTGATTGAGCTATCGCGCATGCCAAGCTGACCTTCGAGGTAACGCACCATGTCGGGCAGGGTTGCCCGCACGCCGCCAGCGCCGGCCAGGTCGACACGGACGTCCCACGGCCCGGTGGGCCTGCTGTTGGAAAAGTGGCCTTCGGCAACACGGACGGCAGACGGGCGCGTGACGATGAAGGTGTCGTCCATGCCGAGGGGTGAGAGCAGACGCTCGCGCAGCAACGTCTCGAAGTCTCTGCCGCTGCGCTTGGCAAGGGCGTAGGACAGCACCATCAGCGCGAAATTCGAATACTCGCGCTGCGAGCCGGGCGCGCGCTTCAACTGCGTCTTGGCGAGGGTGTCGAGAAGATCGGCCTCGGTCAGGCGCGCGTAGGGGTTACTCAGGTCGGTAGTGCGCCACGGGAACGACGGCAGGCCCGAGGTGTGTGTGACGATATTGCCCACCGTGATGTGGGTCCCGTTGAACGAGGGTACGTTCGTTCCTGGCGGCAGCAGTTTCGCCAAGGGGTCGTCGATGGCGATTTCGCCCCGCCCGATAATCTCGGCGAGCAATGCAGCGGTCATCGTCTTGGTGATGGAGCCGATTTCGAATGCTGTGCGCTCATCGATCGAGCGCTCGGATTTCGCATCAGCGCAGAAATAGGCTTGGGCCGTGGTGCCGTTTTCGATGACGGCTGCAGCGATGCAGGCGCCGGAACGGTCGCCCTTGAAGCGCTGCTCGAGCGCGGCACGCAAATCGTCTTCGCTGGCTGCCATAGCCGACGCTGGTGTGCGCCCTGCTCCGCTTCATGACGCGATCATACTAAGCGGACGTAAGACAGGGGAGCAAGCTCGTTGGACAGCGGGGCAGCTTCGGGTCAAAAGGCGACTTTCCGGGTGACCAGCGCACGTCTGCTTTGGACCCAAAAGCCGACATCCCGTCATTGACCGTCGAAGCGGGGCGCGCAACGCGGAGACACGCCCCAGAGACTTCCCCAAGCAATGTCGAGGCTGGGGTACTGTGAAGCTCAGCCTCCTCCGGGGGGACCGCGCGACCGCACTTCTTGAGCACATCTGGTTTGAGAAAATCCGTGGTTGCAGTTACAGGGAGGCGGCGTCAGTTCGACGCTGACTGTCCACGACGTGCTGGCTGTTCAGATCGTATTTGCAGGTGACGACGCTGTGCACCATGGCGCCGTAGCCGTTTTGGAACTCGGCCTCGGGCTCGATCAGCGCCGCAATCCGGTCCTCACGCCGTCGTCGCTGCCGATGTGGAAGCGACTGAACAGAAGAACGGGAACGACGGCGAGCCGTGCTTCGCGAGCTTCTTCGCCGCATACTGGCATGACACCGAGCCTCGGCTGATGTCGCCGAAATTGTTGATGAGGTCGGCGTTGTCGGAGCACTGGCGGCCAGTCGGAATTGCAGGAGCCGCGCCTGTACTTGGCTAAGGGCGCGGCCCGGTACATCGCTTTATTCGTTTAGCCGTGATGCGCTTTCCAGTCATCAGCGATGGTGTTTATCTCGGCGTAACAATGGTGCTGCGCCGGGCGATCCTTTTTAATGCAGATAATAAGGCCTTGCCTCATGAATTCCGTCATTTCGTCTTCTGACCACTGTCGCCATGGCTTGCCCGGCGCGACTTTCTCCACTGTCGCGGGCGCGGGAGCCTTCGGATGGGCCATCCCCTCGGCGATCTGCTTGGTCATGACTTCCTTGCAGTCGAGGATGGCGCCAGACACGTTGCCAGGCCTCCTCGGCCAGATCGGCCGCCGACTTCGGAGGCGGGGCGACCAGCTGCGGGGCGGCCGCAGCCTGCTCCGCGCGCGCGCGGGCCTGCTGCTGGTGGGCGCCGTCAATGGCGGCGGCCGGCAGGAACGTCACCACTGACACCGCCAGCACGATGGCTGCCGTTCGGCGGTCGTGGATGTACATGAAGCGGAGCGGATAGACGATGGACACCAGTCCGATCGAGATCCCGAAGAAGGACAGGAAGCTCAAAACCGTGGCCATGCGAAAAATACCCCAAACGGATTTAATCGGGAAGTCAGAAATCCTAGGCGGAAACGATAAAATTACCTTTGCGGAATTCGCTAAAAGTCTCGCTTTGCGGCAGGCGCAGCGGCAGGTCCGGTTAGCCGAAAACGGAAGGTTGGGCTACAGTAAAGACCACCTCCCGCTGACGCTGCAATCGGAGTATCCTACTGCGACGCAAAAGGAATGACGCTGATGACCGAGACCGTCGGCGTTGGTCGTCCGGCCGTCGCCAGCCTGTCTCTCGACCGCGATCCAGCAAGCCCGCGACCGTCAGCGCGTCGGCAGTAGCGCTGCACCTCGATTGCAGCCGGACCGACATCGGCAAGCTCGAAGCCGAAGGCGTGATCCAGCGGCAAGGTGACGGCTTCCCGCTAGACCAGAGCCGGGTTGCCTACCTGCGATACTTGCGGCGCGAGAGGCGGCAATCACCGCGCGCGGAGGCCGACGCTGATCACGTCAAAGCCAAGACCGAGATGCTGCAACTGCGGCTGATGGAGAAAAAGCGCGAACTGGTGCGCCAGGTCGGAGGTCGATGAACTGATCGACGGCATTGCCGGTGTCACCCTGACCGCATTGTCGAGCCTGCCAGCGCGGTGCGCGCCGCGTGGCGATCTTGCGATCCGGCGGAGCATCGAGCGGGTCGTGTT
>CAVSYJ010000017.1:0-338228 GCA_963732085.1 uncultured Alphaproteobacteria bacterium
GCGCCGAGCTGGTCGATGTGTCGCTGCCGCACACCAAATACGCGCTGCCGGCCTATTACATCGTGGCGCCTGCGGAAGCCTCCTCCAACCTCGCGCGCTATGACGGCGTGCGCTACGGCCTGCGCGTCAGGTACGTCGATCGGCGACATGTATGAGGCGACCCGCGCCGAAGGTTTTGGCGCGGAAGTCCGCCGCCGCGTCATGGTCGGCACTTACGTGCTGTCCGCCGGATATTACGACGCCTATTATCTGCGGGCGCAGAAAGTGCGCACGCTGATCAAGAAGGATTTCGAGGACTGCTACGCCCGCGGCGTGGACGCGATCCTCACCCCGGCGACGCCGTCGGCCGCGTTCGGCGTCGGCAGAGGGTGCCGATCCGATCGAGATGTATCTCAACGACATCTTCACGGTGACCGTGAACATGGCGGGCCTGCCGGGCATCGCGGTGCCCGCTGGCAAGGACGCGCAGGGCCTGCCGCTCGGCCTGCAGCTGATCGGCCGGCCCTTCGACGAGGAGGCGCTGTTTGCGCTCGGCGAGGTGATCGAGCAGGCCACGGGGCGGTTCACGCCGCCGAAATGGTGGTAATCATGGCGGATTTGAAGGCCGGCCTGGCGAATACAAAGCCGGCAGACGGTCTCGCACCGCCGCTCGCGGCGCTCTGGTGGGCGGCAAAGGGCGATTGGGACGCCGCGCACAAGATCGTCATGAACGAAGACACCAAGGACGCCGCCTGGGTGCATGCCTATCTGCACCGGGTCGAGGGCGATCTGTCCAATGCCGGCTATTGGTACCGCAAGGCCGGTAAGCCCGCGGCGAACGATGCGCTCGACGCCGAATGGCAGCGGATCGTCGGCGCGCTGAAGGGGACAAGCGATGACCGCGGCAAGGGCAAGCTGATCAGGGTGGTGGCGACTGGGAAGTCGTGATCGGCATGGAGATCCATGCCCAGGTCACCTCGAACTCCAAGCTGTTCTCGGGCGCTTCGACTGCGTTCGGCGGTGAGCCGAACAGCCATGTGTCGCTGGTGGATGCGGCGATGCCGGGCATGCTGCCGGTCATCAACGAGGAATGCGTGCGCCAGGCGGTGCGCACCGGCCTCGGGCTGAACGCGAAGATCAATCTGCGCTCGGTGTTCGACCGCAAGAACTACTTTTATCCGGACCTGCCGCAGGGCTACAGATCAGCCAGTACAAGTCGCCGATCGTCGGCGAGGGCGAGGTCACGCTCGAACTCGACGGCGGGGCGGACCGCGACCGTCGGCATCGAGCGGCTGCATCTGAGCAGGACCCCGCCAAAATGCTGCACGACCAGTCGCCATCGATGTCCTTTATCGATTTCAACCGCTGCGGCGTCGCGTTGATGGAGATTGTCTCCAAGCCGGACATCCGCGATGCCGAGCAGGCCAGGGCCTACATCACCAAGCTGCGCTCGATCCTGCGCTATCTCGGCACCTGCGATGGCGACATGGAGAAGGGAAGCCTGCGCGCCGACGTAAACGTCTCCGTGCGAAAGCCGGGCGCGCCGCTCGGCACCCGCTGCGAGATCAAGAACTTGAACTCGATCAACTTCATCGGACAGGCGATCGAGCATGAGGCGCGCCGCCAGATCGAGATCCTCGAGGACGGCGGCGCCATCGCGCAGGAAACGCGGCTGTTCGACCCCAACAAGGGCGAAACACGGTCGCTGCGATCAAAGGAAGAGGCGCACGACTATCGCTATTTCCCCGATCCCGACCTTCTGCCGCTGGAATTCAGCCAGGCCTTCGTCGACGCGCTCAAGGCGGATTTGCCGGAGCTGCCTGACCAGAAGCGGGGTCGCTTCGTCGCCAATTTCGGCCTGTCGGCCTATGATGCCGGCGTGCTCGTCGCCGAGCGCGAGAGCGCTGACTTCTATGAAAGCGTGCTATCGGGTCTCGCCGACCGTGCGCGAGACGGCAAGGTGGCCGCCAACTGGGTGATCAACGAACTGTTCGGCCGTCTCAACAAGGAAGGACGGGAAATCGCGGGCTCGCCGGTGTCGGCGACGCAGCTGTCAGGCATCGTCGACCTGATCGGCGAGGGGACGATCTCCGGCAAGATCGCCAAGGACCTGTTCGAGATCGTCTGGCAGGAAGGCGGCGACCCCCGCGCGTTGGTCGAAAGCCGCGGCATGAAGCAGGTCACCGACCTCTCGGCGATCGAGAAGGTCATCGACGGCATCATCGCCGCCAATCCGGACAAGGTCGAGCAGGCCAGGGCGAAGCCCGCGGCGATCCAGTGGTTCGTCGGGCAGGTGATGAAGTCGACCGGCGGCAAGGCCGATCCGAAGGCGGTCAACTCGCTCTTGAAGTCGAAGCTCGGCCTCTGAACGGCGTCGTCACGCGGCGATTTTGTCGCACTCGAACGCTACGCTTGATGCGAATCGGATTCGCAAGATGAGCGCGTGAACGGCTCGCGGGTGATGGCGGCGCGATCCAGCGCCGTTAATCAAGAAAATATTTTCATTGCCAAAGTTCGCGACTCAAGAGTCCGTGCGGCGGCGTTTTTGCGCCTCGAAGCGACTCACGATCATCATCGGCTTGCGTCATGCGCATCGTGCGATGATGCAAGAAACAGCTGCAGCACAAGGCTTTCCTGTGATCTTGACAAACGCCGATGCCGAAGGCTGTGGCGTTTCTCGCATCGCGATTTCGACGCATTGCAATGTTATCCGAGACAACGCTGCGCGCGCGCTCACATCGCTGCGTCAACACTTCCTTAAGTGGGACGCTGTTTTTTTCGATGTGTTGGTGTATTCGGGATGAAGTGCATCTCGATTCCCGAGTGCACGCAGCGAACGAAGCCATCTCACTACATTAGGAGGGCATCATGGCCAAGAAAGCTAAGAAGGCGAAGAAGAAGGCGAAGAGCGCAGTGAAGAAGACTGCGAAGAAGACCCGCCGGGTCAAGAAGAAGAAGAACATGAATATGTGATCTCGCCTTGACTAGAATTGCCGGCGGACTTTTTGCTGGCACGTCATTGGACGGCGGGCGGTTTGCTTTCAGAAGCGGAACAGGTCCGATCGTTTGATCGACGAAGAGGGTGTCGGCGAGACATCAGGTCAACGGCCGGATCGGATTTCTGAAGCGCTCGCGCTTCCCGAATGAAGATCCGGCAGAAGAAACGGTTTTTCTTCGCACGGTGCGGACCGCTTTCAAGTCCGCAGTTTCACTTCAGGCGACTTGGCCGACGTGAGATCTGGTCCTGACGTGTTCGCCGACGCCCTCGTTCCCAGGCCGGAGAGGGCAGTTCCCGGCGTCTCATTTCCAAAAAATGATTGCTTGATCGACGCCCGCCGGATTGCCCGCGCGGGCGGTCTCGTGTTGGCGCCATGGTTATCCCTTTGCGAAGGCAACACGGTAAACCATCCGCTACGGATGCCATAAGGGCTTGGCATGGAATGCTTTCCCGAAAATCGCGCGCTGCCGCGACACCGGCGCATTTACAACCCGTTCATCGCGCCGCTTAAGCCGCCTTTCAAATTTGATCGGCAATGATCGCGCTCAGAAGCCGGCAAACGGCATGGGGCGTTGAATTGGGTTGGACGGGGGCCGCGCTCGAATGAGGGCGGCAAAAAAGCAACAAGGGGAGACGGGGACATGTTTCAGGGAACAATCGATCTGGATACGGCAATGCCGGTGAATGCGACCGCGCTGTCCGACGTGCTGTTCGAGCGCGGGCTTTATTGGGCGAGCGGCCGTTCCGGCGTCGTCAATCTGGTCGCCGCGCATAAATGGTTCAATCTGGCCGCGCTGAAAGGCCGCAGCGATGCGATCACCGCGCGCCGCGAAGTCGCGGAGCTGATGTCGGAGATCGAGATCGCGGCGGCCCAGCGCGAGGCGCGCACCTGGATCACCACGCACTGATCCTGTCCGCAGAGCAAACGCACCGCATTTGCGCTTGCTTGCCGGTCCCATGGTACGGCGATTTGATGGTTGCGCTGTCGGCGACGAAGCCGGCGCGCCAACGTCCGGTTGAAACTCCGCGTTAACCTTCCAGTAACCATAAGCCGTCGAAATCCGCGAGCAGGCAGCCGCGGTGAGTCGGTGCAATTCCGATATCCGGCGCGACTGGCTGCAATGCGGCCGCGCGACCGCCGCTCCTTTCGCGCAACGAGGAGCGCGGACCATGTCCTTTGCCAAGCACAGCGCCGCCGCCATCGGATTCATTGCCGCGCTGGCTGCAACTGAAGCCCGCGGCGAAGGCAGCGAGGACGCCGAAATCGCGGCCTTGAAGCGACAGCTCCAGCTGCTCGAAACCAAGCTCGACAAGCTGCAGAAACAGACCAACGCGAGACCCCCGGCACCGCCGCCAGCCGCCGCGCCCGGCGCCTATACCGCCGTTCCGTCAAGGGTCCGGCGCCGCCGCCGGAGGCTATCGTGCTGATGCCGAAAACCGCCGACGATCTGCACTTACGACCAGCAGAACTGCGTCGCGATCACCGGACGCATCCATTACGACATCGGCGGTGACGATTATCACCGAACAGCCGATGACCTTGCCTGGCCGCTCGACAAACAGGACCAATGCGCGCGCGCGCATCGGTATCGCGGGCAAGTTCCTGAGCGACTGGAACTTCGCGCTGATCTATGATTTCGGCTGCCTCCGACGGCTCTGACAGTACCGCCAGCGTCAACGGCGCGGCCGTCGGTTCCTGCCGGGCGGCGGCGTCTCCGGCGTCGAGAACGCCTATCTGAGCTACACCGGACTGAAGCCGGGGGGCGGCACGCTCGCGGTCGAGGCCGGCATCATGGATGTGCCGTGGTCGCTCGACAAATCGAACTCTTCCAACGACATCCCGTTCATGGAGCGCTCATCCTCGCAGGTGATCGCGACCAACATCGCCGCCAATGATTTCCGTTCGGCCGCCGGCGCACGCTGGTTCAATAACGTGTTCTGGGCCGGCGCCTATGCCACCGGACCGACCACCGGCGCGATCCATTCCGCCTCGAGCGTCAATCCGCCCGGCACCACCGAACAACTCGGCACCGTCGCCCGCATGGCGGGACAGGTCGTCAGCGGCAAGGACTATTCGCTGCATATCGGCGGCGGCGTCGAGTTCCTGATCGATCCGCCGCACAACCTCGTCGCCAACACTCAGACGCTGACCCTGAGCGACCGCCCCGAATTGCGCATCGACCCGACCACGATCATCTCGACCGGCGCGATGGCGGGCGTGTCTGGCGCCCAGGTCTATGCGGCGGAAGCAGCCGGCACGTATGGGCCGCTGTTCTTCCAGGGCGAATATTTCTGGTTCGACATCAACCGCAAGTTCCTGCCGAACCTGCCGAGCGTCCGGTTCGAGGGCGGCTATGCCGAAGCCGCCTTTGCGCTGACCGGCGAGAGCCGCGTCTATCAGCCCGCGTCCTCGTCCTACGGCGGCCTCGTTCCCAAGGACCCGTTCTCGCTGACGGGCGGCGGATGGGGCGCGTGGGAAATCGCGCTGCGCTACTCCACGATCAACCTCAACGACCAGCTTGCGCAGGCCAACGGTGTCGCCGGCGGGCGGCAGACCGTCTACACTGCGGCGCTGAACTGGTACGTCAGCCGCAACGTCCGCTTCATGCTGGACTATCTTCACGGCGATATCACCAAGCAACTGAGTCCGACCAACTTCACCGACACCGGCGCGAAGTTCGACGCGGTGGCGATGCGCGCGCAAGTCGCGTTCTCAATCGCGCGCCGCGGATCGCGCGTGTTCTGATTCCGACGTCGCATCTATTTGCGGTGGCCGTGTTTTCGAATTTCGCAATGAGGCGGCTTCTTTAGAGAGCCGCCGGCGAGACGCGATCCGGGGCAGTCGCAGAACGCGCCCCTCGCGGACGGCCCCGCGCGCTCCAAGCGGTACCTTGAAAGCGCTGAAGATCTTCGTCAAAATCGCTCGCGACCAAGAAGGCCGCCGCTAGGATCGCCGTGAACGCCGGGCGGCTGCCCGCGAAAACAAAGAGTGGCCCAGGCAGCGCCGGCGTGCAGACTGAGGCCACGCTCTGGGAGGCGGCCGCCGGCACATGCAGGCCGGCAGGCATCGCGATGCGCAACTATGCTGCCGGCAGGTGCTCGCGGCGAATCCCGATCATGTGGGTGCCCTGCAGCTGATGGGTCAGCTGTCGTTGCTGGACGGGCAGTACGACCACGCCATCAAGTGGATCGCACGCGCCAATGAGCAGGACCTCGAGACGGATTATCTCCGCAACCTTGCGATCGAGCTGGAACGACGGGGACTGCGCGATCACGCTCTCAAGGCCTTCGACCGGGCGGTCCAACTCAAGCCCGGCGACGTCGCCTCATGGGCTGGCCGGGGCACGACGCTGGCGAACATGGGCCGGCCGGAAGACGCGCTGTCGAGCTACCGCGAGGTGCTCAAACTCGATCCCCGCCACGACGACGCGGCGTTTCGTTGCGGACTTCTCCTGATGACGCTCCAGCGGCTGGAGGAGGCCATCGCATCCTTCAGCCTGTGCGATGAACAGCACCCGAACCATGCGGTCGTGCTGCAGCATCGCGCCGGCGCGCTGCATACCGGCTGAAAAGGTTCGAGGAAGCCCTGGCCGACCACCAGCGCGCGCATGCGCTCAACCCGACGAACCCGACGTCTGCAACAATATCGGGGCATCGCTGCAAGGCCTTCGCCGGGACGAGGAAGCAGTCCTGTGGTTCGACAAGGCGATCGGGATGCGCCCGAACTTCGCGACGGCGCTGATGAACAAGGCGTGTTCGCTCTCCCAGATGCGGCAGATCGAACAGGCCGCGCGCTCTACCACCGCGTCAAGACGTTCGATCCCGAAAACGGCGATGCGGAATGGAATATGTCGTCCTGCACCTTGTGGCCGGCAATTTCGAGGCCGGTCGGGCAGGCCACTAAGGTGCGCTGGAAGACGCACATGCGTCCGGTCACTACCCTGAATTTCTCTCAGCCGCGCTGGCTCGGCCAGGACGATGTGAAGGCAAGACCATTCTCATTCATGCGGATGAAGGATTTGGCGATACCCTCCAGTTCCCGTTACATACCGATGTTGGCCGCGCGCGGCGCGCGATGTCATTTTCGTGGTCGAAGAGGCGTTATATCCCCTGCTGTCGAATCTTCCCGGCGTCACGCAGAATGCGTCCCAAAACCGGGCGCCGCCTTGCCGGCATTTGATCTTCATTGCGCCATCGGCAGCCTGCCGATGGCATTCGGCACGCGCCTCGATACCATCCCTTCTTGACGTCCTATCTGCCTGCCGTTCGGGAAGCGCGCGTGCAGGCGTGGGAAGGGCGGCTTCAGAGCGCGAGGCCGCGGCGGCAAGAACTGCGGGTGGGCCTCGTGTGGTTCGGCAACCCGAGCCACAAGAACGATCACTATCGGTCGATCCCGTTGCGAATGTTTTCACGGCTACTCGATGCCGATGCCAGCTTCGTCAGCCTGCAAAAGAACGCTGCGTCCTGAAGACAAGGCGCTTCTCGAGCAGGCCGGCGTCATCGACCTGACCTCGGATCTCGCCGATTTCGCGGAAACGGCGGCGCTGGTGAGCTGCCTGGACCTCGTGATCACGGTGGACACCAGCGCCGCCCATCTGGCCGGTGCGCTCGGCCGGCCGACCTGGATCCTGATGCCCTACTCTGCCGGACTTCCGCTGGCTGCTCGATCGCGATGACAGTCCTTGGTATCCGACCGCGCGCCTGTTCCGGCAGACCGAAGCGCGGGATCGGGGGGACGTGGTCGAGCGGGTGCGGAGTGAACTCGACCGGCGGATTGCCGCTTTGGCGCAGCTCTGATCGCAGGCGCGGCACAGGCCGGGTGGCGATGTCCCCGGATGACGCCCGCCGGCCCCGGTTCGAGGGCATTCCGGCTGGACAAATCTGCCGCTTGCGGCTCGCCCCAGCGTCAGGCATATCGGCCGTATTGGAGACGTGGCCGAGTGGCTGAAGGCGGCGGTTTGCTAAACCGTTATAGGGTTGTAAAGCCCTATCGAGGGTTCAAATCCCTCCGTCTCCGCCATCCTCATTCTGTCCAGCCCGGCGACATAGGTAACGGAACGTACCCAAGACATGGGTGACAACCTCGTGCCGAACGGGTTGTCGAGGGGTTGCAAGGTTTTCTGCTTTAGGCCGCAATATCCGAAGATCATAGCTGCATGAAGCTGACGAGCCAAATGCCCTCATCGACTTCCCTGATGCGAACACTGGGCGGGCTGGCACGATGGAGATGCTGATCCTTCTTGCGGTGCAGGCAGAGGCAACCACAGGCCATGATGATGAACGTCGCGATCGTGTAACGGACAGGATCAGTGCCGGCATGCCGGCGCGGGACGCGCTCAAGCCATAGGGCTCGGGGCAGGGCACATCATGTCGAGCGCCTCGCGGGACGTTCGGTATTGGAATCAGACTGCCCTTCATGGATGATCTCAGGGACGTGCGGTGCTCCCGAACGGGTGTTCGAGACCGGGTTCGACGCATCGGCGGCCTTGGAGACGACATGAAAATCTCCGCAGTACTGAAGAAAGGTCCGGGAACGTGTGAAATCCTGCTGGTGACAGCGCCCTTGCTCCTGTTTTCCGCTCTACCATCATCTTTACATTGCGTTCCTGCAAAACGCGCAACGCTTGATGGCCGGAGATCGCTGCAGCGGCCGGCGTTCTTCATCATGGTCATATTTTTGTTTTGGGGAGTACTGTCGGGCGGAAGTCGCAGCTATTACGCCGACGATATCTACGATCCCACCGGACCGATCGATCAGGCCCGCGCCGGCGCGAGCGCGAGCAGACTAGTGTCCGGCGATCACGGCTGAGGTCCCGTGGTCCTGATGTCGCCCGATCGCAGGCGGAAATAGCGATGCCGCCCGCTGATCGCGGAGACGACGTGATGGTGCAGGGTTCGGTCACGACTTGCCTGCTACCGACCGGTGTCTCGCTATGGTCTGGAAAGTTTCCGCTGCGACCGTTTCGGCCGGGTCCCGTGTACGGCGGCGAGACGATGAGACCTGAAGATCCGGTCTGCTACGTCTTCCCCGAGGAAAATCGATGCACGCCTGGCGACCATTTTTCGCGGTAAAATGTTCGCCAAGGTCGACTGTTTCGCCATTACAGGAGCCGATTACAGTTCGTCGGAACCGCTCTATCTCGGATAGAGCCAACTGGCTAAGCCTTTTCGCAATAATTCTATTTCGTTCTGGCTTGTCTGGGCTGCCGCGCGGATTTTGTCGCTACGGCCGAAGTGTTTTGTGACATGCACAGAAACCCTTTAAATCTAGGCCTTTCTTGAATTCATAGCGATGCGTGAAGATTTGCGACGCGGCCGTGATACTCGCGCGACTGTGCGATGCAACGGTAATCTGCGATTCCGCGAAAAATAGCAATCAAGTTGCGCAATAGTATCGGCTTTTAGTCCCTTTTTGCGGGTTGCGTAGCAGGCTGGCCTGAATGCAATTCGGCGTACAAATTCATTTTAAGGCCTATAAAAAAAGGACTTCTTGCATTTCGCCGAAGGACTTTGCGGAACTCCTGCAACGAGTCTCTATTGGCTGCGCGGCAGCTTCAGCGTGTGACGTTTTCGTTCCGGCGCTCTGAAGACTCGCCGCGACACCGTCATTTCACGCTCGATTCGACGCCGCTTTCAGGCCGCTTGGAGGGGAAAACTCCTGGGAGAGCCGCCGTGGCAATTCGAGGGGGCATTTGGAACCAAGTCTGAAACATTAGCAAAAACAATAGTTTATGGGGATGGCTTCGAGACGGTTGCGTGTTATTTGTGCAACACCTGCCAACAAACGCGCGTTCCGAGCCCTCTCAGAGCGGTTCCTTTGTTGCGTGTGCATTTTCGTTCGGTAATTGTGAGCGAGCGACGGAGGGGGGCATCCCGAGGTCGTCCCGTTTTAGGTGGTTCGCTTAAGTCCCTCGCGTTCATGCGGGTGTGTCCGAAGGCGCGAAGCGACTAAGCGGTGAATTAAGGGACAAGGGAACCAACCTTAGGGTGTCTCCACCCAGCGGATCCGGAACCTTCCCTAGGAAAGAGCAACTTGGAGGTTTAACATGAAGATGGTTAAGAGCCTTGTCCTCGGCTCCGCGGCGGGTCTCGTCGCGATGACTGGGGCTCAGGCAGCTGATCTTCCCGTGAAGGCCAAAGCGGTCGAGTACGTGAGGATCTGCTCCCTGTACGGTGCCGGATTCTTCTACATCCCGGGCACCGACACCTGCATCAAGCTGGGTGGTTATGTCCGCGTTGACACTACGTTCAACGGCAGATCTACGACCGGCCGGACTGGGCCGGCATGCGCCGGCGGTGGCGATCGCTTTCACGATACTATCAACAGCCCGTTCTCGTATGGCGTTGACGATCGATACCCGCACCGCCACCGAATACGGCGTCGTCCGTACCTTCGGTCAGGGCGACTTCCAGTTCAACGACCGTACAGACGGCGACACGCCGACTCCGGTCCCGCTTGGTATCGGTTCGGCCGCGTCGGCACCGGCTCTGACCGCTGGTCAGCGCCGGCCTGACACCTCTCTGCAAACGCTCCCGGCGGCGGTTACGTCGCGGTTGAAATGGTGTTCATCCAGTTCGCTGGGTTCACCTTCGGTAAGTCGGCTTCGGCCTACGCCACTCCGTGGCATGGCTATCCGGGCAACAACACCTCGTTCCTGCTCGGCGGTCATGACACCGTCACCGGCGTGAACAACATCCAGTACACCGCGCAGTTCGGCAACGGCGTGTCCGGCACCATCGGTCTCGATGATCCGACCGTCTTCAACCGCACCGCGCTGTACAACCTGTCGACCGGCATCGGCGTGCAACGGTCCTCGGCACCACGCAGTACGGTGGCTGGGTTGTCCGGATCTCGTCGGCAACATCCGCGTCGACCAGGCTTGGGGTCTGTTCCAGATTTCGGGCGCGGCTGCATGACGTGAACGGCTCCTACAACATCATCGGCGCCTTCGACACTCCCTCGGCCCTGTCCGACATTTCGCGGTCATCCCGACGAAAGTGGGGCGGCTCGGTGATGGCTGCGTTGCAGATCAAGAACATCCCGACCGGCGCTGGCGACGACATCAAGATCGACGCGAGCTGGTCGATGGGTGACACCGAAGAACGTGATCTCCACCTCGGCTGCTTCGCCGAACTTCGCGATGTTCGGTGGCACGAGGGTCAGGGCGGTGCCTAACAGCAACATCGGCTTCGGTGCGACGACCGATGGTGTCTGGCTCCCGACGTGTTCGGTGGCGATGGCAACATCCATCTGACCAACGGCCTGGGGTGTCCGTGGTGCGTTCAACCACAACTGGGATCCCTACTGGTCGACCAGCCTCTTCGGCAGCGCGCCTGGCGTCCGCTACGATGGCAACTGCGCAGGCTGACGTACTGTGCAGCCTTCTCGGCCTGTCGCATCCTGGCTCGGCGCGACCTACACCTGCAACCCGGACTTCAACGTCGGACAGATCGGCGTGGTCACCCGTTGGACTCCGGTCAAGAACCTGACGTTCTCGGCTGAAGCGATGTGGTTCCACCTCACCAGAAGTTCACGGGTACCTCCGCTGTTCACGCCCTGGTGCTCCTAAGCCGTGCAGGCCTACGACTTTCCAGGATCAGAACACTGCCTCCTTCAACGTCCGTGTTCAGCGCAACTTCTGATCCTGAATTGAGGATCGTCTAAGAGAACCCCCGGCAGGAAACTGCCGGGGGTTTTTCTTTGTGCAGGATGATGCCGCCGGAAGTGCTCCCGCGCGTGACGCCCGGGCCTGGAGGGTCGCCCAATGACGAGATTGGCTATGGCGTTGTTCGGCTTGCTGGCGACGGCGACGGCCGCGGCCGCCGAAACCCTGATCGAAGCCGGCGAATGGAAAGTGACGTCGAGCGCCGTCATCAACGGGGCAACGTCGCCGCCGCAGTCAAAGTCGCGCTGCGTCACGCCCGAGCAGGCCGACAATGTCGCCGGCACCTTCGGGCCCGTCTCCGGCACCGTCAATTCGGACTGCGAGGCGCCAACCGTGGAGACGGCCGGGAAGACGCTGAAATGGCGTCTGCAATGCCGCGGGCAGCTCGATATCGACGCGACCGGCGAGTTCAACTTCGACAGCCCGCGTCACTACACCGCGATCATCACGTCAAAGGGCAAGATGGCGGGCGCGCTGATCAGCGACGTCCGGACCGACATCGAGGCCGAGCGGGTCGGCGACTGCACGCAATAAGACGCGAGGGCGAGCCTATCGTTTGCGCATGATCTCCGCGCAAACGCGTTCCGCGTTTGTCGCGAGGGAAAACCGCTGCACACCCGCATCAAGTGCGGGGCAGGCTTTTGATCATGCGCTATTCGACGCTGCCGCGATGCAGGTCGGCCTCGATCTGCAGCCTGCTGCCGCCGCCGAATCGGGCGCGGTAGACCTGCAGGTTCTCCATGATCCGCTGCACGTAGTTACGGGTCTCCGAGAACGGGATCAGCTCGACCCAGTCGACCGCGTCGACCTTGGGATCCCTGGGATCGCCATAGCGGTCGATCCACTTCTTCAGGCTGCCGCGGCCGGCATTGTAGGCGGCGAAGGTCATGATGTAGGAGCCGCGGAAATCCTCGAGCAGACCGCCGAGCTCGGCCGCGCCAAGTGCTGCGTTGTAGGCCGAGTCGGTCTTCATCCGCTTGAGGTCGAAGGCCACGCCCGCGCGCTTGCAGACGTAACGGCCGGCATCCGGCGTCACCTGCATCAGCCCATAGGCCTGTGCCGGCGAGACGTCGCCCGGATTGAACTGGCTTTCCTGCCGCGCGATCGCGAACACGACGCTCTTCTCGACGTCGGGCCCGATCGGGCTGTAGGACGGAATGCCCGTCACCGGATAGGCGTAGAAGTCGAAGGGCATGCCGCGATTGAGCGCGGCCTTGCCGACCAGGATCATGCCGCGCGCATAGCTGTAGCGCGCCGTCAATTCGCCGAGGCCGGTGATCACATCGGCGTCGCCGTTCTCGCCCATGTCGGCGAAGATCGGAATCGCGATGTCGCGCTCATCGAGCTCGAACAGCAGCTGCACCGCGCGCACGATTTCGAGACGCTCGACACCGCGCCCGCGCGGCAGGCTCGTTGAGCCCGAGCTGCGGCAGGGCGAGCTTGGCGCGCGCCAGTTGGCCGTAATAGCTGGTCGACTGCTCGGCGGCGGAGGCGTAGTAAGCGCGCGCCTCCTGGGTGCGGCCCATGGCTTCGGCGGCGCGGCCTTTCCAGTAGCCGGCGCGCGCCAGCGTGGTCGGGTTGACGCTGCCGACCCCGATCCGCGCAAAATGCTGCGCGGCTGCCGCGGGATCGTTGAGGAAGCGTAGCGCGATCCAGCCCGCGGTGAAATCCTGCTCGGTCTTGTAGATGTCGCGCGAGGGAAGGGCGGCGTCGCGCGCGATCAGATAGGCGGTCTTGAACTCGCTGCTGTCGATCATCTTGCGCGCCAGCAGGCGCCGCTCGACCCACCACTCATCGAGATTATAGAGGCGGGCGGGGTCGCGCGGCGCGCTCAGCATCAGCTGCGCGGCTTCCGGATATTTCTCTTCGCGCCGCAGATCCTGGATTTTCGCGAAGAGGTAGCCGGGATCGTTGCGCAATTCGTGCGGGACGGCATCGAGCAGCGCCTTGGTATTGGCGGCCTTGTGCACGGAAGCGTTCCGCGCCTTGGCCAGCGCTACATAGCCGGAGCCGAGGCGCTTGGCCGCGCGCATCGCGGCGGCCTCGTTCTCGGCCGTGTAGGAGAACAGGTCCATCCGTGCCTTTTGATCTCCGCCCGTGACAAATGGACCGAACAGGTCGAGCGCAGCAGTCTCCGTGTCTTCCGACATCGGATCGTTGCGGAAGGCTTCGCGCACCAGGCGCTCGGCATTGGCGCGATCGCCGCGCGACAGCATGACCTTCGCCAGCGCCAGTCGTCCCTTGGCGGAGACCGGCGATTCGTTCTCGAACCAGGACCAGACCACCGAGTCGTCGCGCTTGTCGTCCCAGAACGAGGCTTCCAGCCGCCGGCGCAGGAACGTCTGCGAGGGCCAGCTCGGATTGGCGGACAGGAACGCGCGGTAGCGCTCGACGGTGGCGTTGTTGCCGTCGCTGCGCAGGATCAGCCATTCGGCGAGCTTCCTGGCAACGGGATCGCTGATCGCGGCTTCCGCCTGCGTCGCGTCGTCGGGCTTGTGCTTGCGAATGAGCTCGATGACTTCATCGAGCTGGTCGAGATCCTCTTTCGACGTGCTCGACGTCGCCGCAACGGCGGCGGGCGTGCCGGACTTGCGCACAGGTGTCGGCGCGGTGACCTTCTGCCGGGCCGGCGGAGCAGGGGCTGCAACGGGTGGAGAGAGCGGTGATGTCGCAGTCACGCGTCCGGATGCGGGCGCAGCCGACGGCGTCTTCGGCACAGCATCATGCGCGACCGGCTTTGATTTGGGAGCCGTGCTGTCGCCCTTTGCCGCTTTCTTGTCGGACGGTTTTTCGGACGTATGTTTCGCCGCTGACTTGTCCTTTGCCGCTGGTTTCTCCGCCGTCTTCTTGGCCGCCGGTTTGGCCGCGGTTTTTTCCTTGGCATCGGCAGCCGGCTTTGCCGGCGCATCCGTTTCCGCCAATGCCGACAGCCCGAGCGCCAGCGTCAGGCTGGCGGCGAGGGCCGTCGATCGCAGCAGGCTGACGGGAAAGAAGGGCTTCACGGCGGTCCTTCGCGGACGAATCGTTCAAGAGATGAGCGACTTAGCAGTAGTCGACCGAAACGACTGACAAAACACTAAAATGGTTCGGGATCGGGCGGCCTTTTGCCCCGCCACCACGGCAAAATCGCGGCCGAAAACCTTACAGTTCCCCGTGTGACAACGGGGGAAGGGCAGGGTTGCGGCCCTTTCGCCTGATGGTCAGACCCGTTATGAATGTTTTTTCGCCAAGCCAAACCTGCGTTCGGGAGGAGTCCATGGCAGCCAAGACAAAGTTCCGGGGGTCGTTCACCGCCTTGGTCACGCCTTTCAAGAACGGCTCGGTCGATGAAGCGGCGTTTCGCGCGCTGGTGAACTGGCAGATTGCCGAGGGGACCCACGGGCTTGTGCCGGTCGGCACCACCGGCGAGAGCCCGACCTTGAGCCATGACGAGCACAAGAAGGTGGTGGAATGGTGCATCCACGAGGCCAGGGGCCGCGTTCCCGTGGTTGCCGGCGCCGGCTCGAATTCCACCAAGGAGGCGATCGAACTCGCCGAGCACGCCGAGAAAGCGGGTGCCGACGCGGTGCTGGTCGTGACGCCCTATTACAACAAGCCGACCCAAGAGGGCATGTACCAGCACTTCAAGGCGATCAACGACGCCATCGGCATTCCCATCATCATCTACAACATCCCGCCGCGCTCGGTGATCGACATGTCGGTCGACACCATGAAGCGGCTGTGGGAGCTGAAGAACATCGCCGGCGTCAAGGACGCGACCGCGAGCATGGTGCGGGTGTCGCAGCAGCGTGCCGCGATGGGCGAGGACTTCAACCAGCTCTCGGGCGAGGATGCGACCGTGATCGGCTACATGGCCCATGGCGGCCATGGCTGCATTTCGGTGACGTCGAATGTCGCACCGCGTCTGTGCTCCGAATTCCACCTCGCCTGGCAGAAGGGCGACACCAAGACCGCGCTCGCGATCCATGACAAGCTGATGCCGCTGCACAACAACCTGTTCATGGAGACCAGCCCGGCGCCGATCAAATATGCGATGTCGCTGCTCGGCAAGTTGGACGAGAAGCTGCGGCTGCCGATGGTGCCGGTGACCGAGCCGACGCGCGTTGCCGTGCGCAGCGCGATGGTGCATGCGGGCCTGATCAACTGAGCTCAGGCCTCTTTTCGGATTCTTCGCGGCACGTACGAAGAAGGACGTCCAACATGCTGAAACAATTCCGCGACTTCGCGATGAAGGGCAATGTCGTCGACCTCGCGGTCGCCGTGATCATCGGCGCGGCCTTCGGCGCCATCGTCGCCTCGCTGGTCGCCGATATCATCATGCCCATCGTCGGCGCGGTTACCGGCGGGCTCGATTTCTCGAACTACTTCGCCCCGCTCGCCAAGTCGGTGACGGCTACCAATCTCGCCGACGCAAAGAAGCAGGGTGCGGTGCTGGCCTACGGCAATTTCATCACGCTGACGCTCAATTTTCTCATCGTCGCGTTTGTGTTGTTCGCTGTCATCCAGCTCATGAACCGGCTGAAGCACAAGGAGGAGGCCAAGCCCGCCGAACCGCCGAAGCCGAGCGCGGAGGTCGTGTTGTTGACCGAGATCCGCGACCTCCTGAAGAAGGGTTGACGTGGCGGAGAAGAACGAGCGCGCGATCAAGGTCGTCGCGGAAAATCGCAAGGCGCGCTTCAACTACGCCATCGAGGACACCGTCGAGGCCGGCATTGCGCTGACTGGCACCGAGGTCAAGTCGATCCGCGGCGGCAAGTCGACGATCGCGGAATCCTACGCCGACTCCAGGAACGGCGAGATCTGGCTGATCAACGCCAACATTCCCGAATATCTGCAGGCCAACCGCTTCAACCACGAGCCCAAGCGCCCGCGGAAGCTGCTGCTGCACAAAAAGCAGATCAACAAATTGCTCGGCGCGGTCGACCGCGAGGGGATGACGCTGATCCCGCTCAAGCTATATTTCAACGAGCGCGGCCGTGCGAAACTTCTGCTCGCGGTTGCCAAAGGCAAGAAGCTGCACGACAAGCGCGAGACCTTGAAGAAGCGCGATTGGGGCCGCGAGAAGGGCCGCCTGTTGCGGGCGGGGATGAAACAAGGCGAATAGGGAGCGGCGAATAGCGAGTAGCGACGTTCGTTCGTCGCTGGGCGCTTCCTTCGCTACTCGCCATTCGCATTCGCAAGTTCGAGGACCTGACATGAACCAGCCCAACCTGCACGCGCCCGACTGGAGCCAGATTCCCGCGCCGACAGATGACGGCGGCGCGAAGCATCTCAAGGGCATGACCGTTCCGCCGGTCAGCCTGAAGGCGACCGATGACACGATGGTGAAGCTGTCGGCGTTGAAGGGCCGCACGGTCGTGTTCGCCTATCCCCGCACCGGCGAGCCCGGCAAGATCGCGCTGGTCGACGATTGGGACATGATCCCGGGCGCGCGCGGCTGCACGCCGCAGACCTGTGCGTTCCGCGATCTGTTCGCCGAGCTGAAGGCCGCCGGCGCCGCGCATGTGTTCGGCCTGTCGACGCAGAGCAACGAATACCAGACCGAGATGGCGGGCCGGCTGCATCTGCCGTTCCCGGTGCTGTCGGACGAGAAGCTCGAGATGACGCGCGCGCTGAAGCTGCCGACCATGGCGGTGGCGGGGCTGACGCTGATCAAGCGGATGGCGCTGATCATCGACGATGCGCGCATCACCCATGTGTTCTATCCGGTGTTTCCGCCCGACCAGAACGCCGGCGACGTGCTGGCCTGGCTGCAGAAGCACAAGGCCTGATTTTTATGGGCATGATCTCCGCGCAAACGCTACGCGTGCCAGGCAAATCCGCCTTCACTTTCGCGAACACGCTGCGGAACATCTTTGGCGTCAGCACGCCGGTGTTCGTGTTGTAGCGCGAGCAGTGGTAGCTGTCGTAGAGGCGATAGCGGCCGGCCTCGATGCACCGCGCCGTGCCCGAACGGTGCCTGCGCGGCGCGCAGCTTCAGCGTCTTCAGGACGCTGTCATGCGCGATGCGGCCGAGCGCCACGATCGCCTCCAGCCGCGGCATCGACTCCATGGTCGCGGCAAGAAACTGGCGGCAAGTGTTGATCTCTGCGGGCAGCGGCTTGTTCTGCGGCGGCACGCAATGCACGGCGTTGCCGATCCGGCAATCCTTCAACGTCAGGCCGTCGTCGGGTCGCGCCTCGTAGCGTCCCTCGGCGAAGCCGTATTCGAGCAGCGTCGGATAGAGCAGGTCGCCGGCATAGTCGCCGGTGAAGGGCCGCCCGGTGCGGTTGGCGCCCTGCAGGCCCGGCGCAAGGCCGACGATCAACAGCCGGCCGCCGGCGTCGCCGAACGACGGCACCGGCGCATTGAACCAGTCCGGATGCTGCGCACGCGTGTTCGTCGCGGAACTCGACGAGCCGCGGACACAGCGGGCAGTTGCGATCGGGCTGAGTGCCTGGGAGATCGCGGGCCTACTCGTCGAAGTCGTCGTCATCGCCCCGTGGCACCGTCGTGGTCGCGCGCTGCAGGAATTGCGGCGCGTGATGACGCGGTTCGCGCGGCGGCGGACGTTCCGACGGATCGCGGCCGAGCTTGGACTGCAATTCCACGAGGTCGGTGAACACGTCGGCCTGGCGGCGCAGCTCGTCGGCGATCATCGGCGGCTGGCTGGCGATCGTCGAGATCACGGTGACGCGGACGCCGCGGCGCTGCACGGCTTCCACCAGCGAGCGGAAGTCGCCGTCGCCGGAAAACAGGATCATCTGGTCGATATGCTCGGCGAGCTCCATCGCGTCGACCGCGAGCTCGATGTCCATGTTGCCCTTCACCTTGCGGCGGCCGCTGGCGTCGATGAACTCCTTGGTCGCCTTGGTGACGACCGTGTAGCCGTTGTAGTCGAGCCAGTCGATCAGCGGACGGATCGAGGAATACTCCTGATCCTCGATGATCGCGGTGTAGTAGAACGCGCGCAGCAAGGTCCCACGGCCCTGAAATTCCTTGAGCAGGCGCTTGTAGTCGATATCAAAGCCGAGCGTCTTGGCGGTTGCGTAAAGATTGGCGCCATCGATGAAGAGCGCGATTTTGTTTGTTGTTGAAGGCGGCATTCAAGTCTCTCGTGGTGATGGTTGGTGACTCAAGTTTCTTGGCGCGGCGGCAGCGGACCGCGCATTTCCCACGTACTGCCAATGCCCTGGCGATCGGTCCTTTCAGAGCCTACCGCAGATCGGATGAGGAAAGGTATGTTTATGACGACGCAATGAAGCGTTTTCTTGTCCAAAAACATCCTTAAGGTGCTTTCGGACGCTCCGGCCTTGTTCGGCCCCGGGCGGGGGTTAGCAGAGCGGAACAGGCAGGCCAAATCACAAATTGGCCTTGCGGAAAGCCTCCCACCCCTATAACTAGCCCCGGTAATCATCAGATCAAGGCCCAAATAGCGGAGCGACAGTCGATGGCGCGCGTCACCGTGGAAGATTGCATTGATAAGGTCGACAACCGGTTCGACCTGGTTCTCCTGGCCGCTCACCGTGCGCGGATGATCTCGTCCGGTTCGCAACTTACGGTAGACCGGGACAATGACAAAAATCCAGTGGTCTCGCTACGAGAGATTGCGGATTCGACCATCTCGCCGGAAGATTTGCGTGAGGAACTGGTCCACTCCCTGCAGAAGTTCGTCGAGGTGGACGAGCCCGAACCCGACACCGTGCCGCTGATCGGCTCGGCCGGCGCCAGCGTCGATGCCGACGATACCGAGGTGGCCGTCGAGCGGATGACCGAAGAGGAACTGCTCAAGGGCCTCGAGGGCCTGGCGCCGCCCGAGGAGCAGCCCGAAGAGGACGAATAAGTCCAGACACCCGTTTCCGTTTACCAAAGGCCCGGACAATTGTCCGGGCCTTTGCTTTTGCAGGCGGATTCATGATTACCTTGATGGTCTTGCGAGCTGCGGGTTGCCTAGATGTGATCGGAAGGGAGCCCGATTGGCGTTAGGATCGCCGTCGCCGCTGCGGCTTGTGCCCCCGGTTTGAGAAGGCGAAGGCACTGATTCGATGGCGGTTCGACGCCAGAGCCCACCCCAGATGCAGGCTGCCGCCGATTCGGCCGCCATGCCCGTCGCCGCGCCGACGAAAGTGGCCAAATCGCCCCGCAGCCGGATGATGCGGCAATACGATCTGGTCGAACGGGTGCGTTCCTACAACCCGGACACCAACGAGGACCTGCTCAATCGCGCCTATGTCTACGCCATGAAGGCGCACGGCGCGCAGACCCGGGCCTCCGGCGATCCCTTCTTCTCCCATCCGCTCGAGGTCGCGGCGATCCTCACCGACCTCAAGCTCGATGATGCCACCATCGTGGCGGCGCTGCTGCATGACACGATCGAGGACACCGAGGCGACGCGGGCCGAGATCGACCAGGTGTTCGGCCACGAGATCGGGGCGCTGGTCGAGGGCCTGACCAAACTGAAGCGGCTGGAGCTGGTCTCGCGCGAGGCCAAGCAGGCCGAGAACCTGCGCAAGCTCCTGCTTGCGGTCTCCGACGACGTTCGCGTGCTCCTGATCAAGCTCGCCGACCGCCTGCACAACATGCGCACGCTCGAGTTCGTGCCGCCGGCCTCGCGCAAGCGCATCGCCGAGGAGACGCTCGATATCTACGCGCCGCTTGCGGGCCGCATGGGCATGCAGGAAATGCGCGAGGAGCTCGAGGATTTATCCTTCCGCTCGCTCGATCCAGAGGCCTATGCGGTAGTGATGGCGCGGCTGAATGCGCTCGCCGAGCGCAACCGCAATTTGATCGGCGAGATCGAGAGCCAGCTTTCCAAGAACCTGCGCAAGAACGGCTTGACCGCTGACGTCTATGGCCGGCGCAAGCAGCCGTTTTCGATCTGGACCAAGATGGAGCGCAAGTCGGTCGGCTTCGAGCAATTGTCCGACATCTTCGGCTTCCGCGTCATCCTGCCCGACGTCGAGGCCTGCTACCGCGCCCTCGGCGTGGTGCATACCACCTGGCCGGTCGTGCCGGGCCGCTTCAAGGATTACATCTCGACACCGAAGCAGAACGACTATCGTTCGATCCACACCACCGTGATCGGGCCCGGCAATCAGCGCGTCGAGCTGCAGATCCGTAATCAGGAGATGGACCAGATCGCCGAGTTCGGCATCGCCGCCCATGTCTTCTACAAGGAAGGCATCGGCTCGCCGACCGAGATGCTCAACCGCGAGTCCAATGCGTTCGCCTGGCTGCGCCGCACGGTCGGCATGCTGTCGGAAAGCGCCAATCCGGAAGAGTTCCTGGAGCACACCAAGCTCGAACTGTTCCACGACCAGGTGTTCTGCTTCACGCCCAAGGGCAAGCTGATCGCGCTGCCGCGCCACGCCAATGTGATCGATTTCGCCTATTCGGTGCATACCGACGTCGGCAACAGCGCGGTCGGCTGCAAGATCAACGGCAAGTTCGCGCCGCTGTCCTCGGAGTTGCAGAACGGCGACGAGGTCGAGGTGATGACCTCGGAGGCGCAGTCGGCGCCGCCGGCAGCCTGGGAGTCGCTCGCCGTGACCGGCAAGGCACGGGCGGCGATCCGGCGCGCGACGCGCACCGCCGTGCGGGATCAATATGCCGGCCTCGGCCGGCGCATAGTGGAGCGCCTGTTCGAGCGCGCCAAGATCGAATACGCCGACGACAAGCTGAAGGGCGCGCTGCCGCGGCTGGCCCGCGCCTCGATCGACGACGTCATGGCGGCCGTCGGGCGCGGCGAGATGAAGGCCTCCGACGTCGCGCGCGCGATGTATCCGGACTACAGGGAAGAGCGGGTGGCGCGCTTCGGCGCGCCCAAGAAGAGCAGCCTCGCGGTCAAGCTGAAGCTGAAATCGCCGCCGCCCGAGCCGCCGCGCAGTCCCAATGCGATCCCGGTCCGCGGCATCAATTCCGAGCTGCCGGTCAAGTTCGCGCCGAACGGCGGCGCGGTGCCGGGCGATCGCATCGTCGGCATCGTGACCCCCGGCGAGGGAATCACGATCTATCCGATCCAGTCACCGGCGCTGAAGGATTTCGAGGAAGAGCCCGAGCGCTGGCTCGACGTGCGCTGGGACGTCGACGAGGAGAGCACGCCGCAGCGCTTTCCGGCACGGATCATGGTCGACAATGTCAATGAGCCCGGCAGCCTCGCACAGGTCGCGACCGTGATCGCCGAGCATGACGGCAACATCGACAATATCAGCATGTCGCGGCGCTCGCCGGATTTCACCGAATTGACGATTGACCTCGAAGTCTATGACCTCAAACATCTCAGCGCTATTATCGCCCAGTTGCGCGCCAAGGCCGTGGTGGCACGGGTCGAACGCGTGAATGGGTAATCCGCCCGCTGTTTCCCTTTAGAGTCCGTAAATGCCCAAAGCTGCTCCGCTGCGTCTCGGCGTCAACGTCGACCATGTCGCGACCCTGCGCAACGCGCGGGGCGGGCAGAGGCCCGATCCGGTGCGCGCCGCGCAAGTCGCGATCGAGGCCGGGCGCCGACGGCATCACCGCGCATTTGCGCGAGGACCGCCGCCATATCCGCGACGAGGACATGGCGCGGCTGAAGGCGGAAATCTCCAGACCGCTGAATTTCGAGATGGCCGCGACCGCGGACATGTTGCGGATATCGCTGGCGACCAAACCGCATGCCGTATGTCTCGTGCCGGAGCGGCGCGAGGAGTTGACCACCGAGGGTGGGCTCGATGTGGTCGGCCAGCACAATGCGTTGGCGCCGTTCATTTCAAAGCTGAACGATGTCGGCATCCGGGTGTCGCTGTTCATCGCCGCCGACGAGCGCCAGATCGAGATGGCGGCGCGGCTGCGCGCGCCCGTGATCGAGATCCACACCGGCGCCTGGTGCGATGCCGTGGTCGATGGCCACAAGGACAAGGCGGAAGCCGAATGGCAGCGCATCGTCGCGGGCGCCAAAATGGCGCGCTCGGCCGGGCTCGAGGTGCATGCCGGCCACGGCCTCGACTATGCGACCGCGGAGACGATTGCTGCGTTGCCCGAAATCGTCGAACTCAACATCGGCTACTACATGATTGGCGAAGCCATCTTCGTCGGCCTCGCCGAGACCGTGCGCACCATGCGATCAGCCATGGATCGGGGCAGGGCGCGCGCATGATCATTGGAATAGGCTCCGACCTGATCGATATCACCCGCGTCGCCAAGGTGATCGAGCGCCACGGCGAGCGCTTTCTCGACCGCATCTTCACCGAGGCCGAGCGCGCCCGCGCCGACCGGCGTGGCAAGAACGAGAAGATGGTGGTGGCGACCTACGCCAAGCGTTTCGCCGCCAAGGAAGCCTGTTCCAAGGCATTGGGAACCGGAATCCGCCGCGGCGTCTGGTGGCGTGACATGGGGGTGGTCAACCTGCCGGGCGGACGGCCGACCATGCAGCTCACCGGTGGCGCGCTGGATCGCCTCAAGGCGCTGACCCCTGAGGGTTTTGAGGCGCGCATCGACCTCTCCATCACCGACGATTGGCCGCTGGCGCAGGCCTTTGTCATCATTTCGGCCGTACCCGCCGGCAACAACTGAGATTGGGCCCGTTCGTGCCTGGAAAACAAAAATACCTTATATTACAAATAGTTATGAAGTTTTGATGCGACCGTTTATTGCGCGCGCGCGGACAACCGTTTAAAACGCTGCCAAACTTCGATCCACGAACGAGCGAATTCGGGTTTGCGCCGGAATTGGCTCACACTATCAGAATCAGGACCGATTCCCTTGGGGGCCGCGACGTGTCGTGTTGCTCGCGTGAGCGATACGTTTCTGTCCGGGCGGGCGCATTTGGACGAATGGGAAAGTGATGAGCGTGACTTCGCGACCAAAACCTGAAGCCGAACGTGGCGAGACCATCCGCGTCATCATCCACGCTCTCCTCATCGCACTGGTCATTCGTACCTTCCTGTTCCAGCCCTTCAACATTCCCTCGGGCTCGATGAAGGCGACGCTGCTGGTCGGCGACTATTTGTTCGTGTCGAAATATTCCTACGGCTACAGCCACTATTCGATCCCGCTGTCGCCGAACCTGTTCTCGGGCCGCATCTTCGGCTCCGATCCCTCGCGCGGCGACGTCGTCGTGTTCCGTCTGCCCAAAGACGACTCCACCGACTACATCAAGCGCGTGATCGGGCTGCCCGGCGACCGCATCCAGATGAAGGACGGGCTGCTCTACATCAACGACGAGCCGGTGAAGCGCGAGCGGCTGAGCGACTATGTCGGCGAGGACCCCTGCGGCTCGTCGGAGTCGACCGCGCGGGTCAAGCGCTGGCGGGAGACGAACCCCGAAGGGGTCAGCTACGAAACGCTCGATTGCGTCGACAACGGCTTCTACGACAACACCAATGTCTACACGGTGCCGCCCGGCCACTTCTTCATGATGGGGGATAACCGCGACAACTCCACCGACAGCCGCGTGCAGTCGGCGGTTGGCTATGTGCCGCTCGAGAACATCGTGGGCCGTGCCCAGATGATCTTCTTCTCGATCGGCGAAGGCGAACATGTCTGGGCGATCTGGTCCTGGCCGTGGACCGTGCGCTGGAATTGCATTTTCAAAATCGTGCGATGAACGACGATACGACCGACATCCGCACCGCGACCGTTTTGAACGAGGCGAGCCGGCCGCCTGATCCGCCGCGGCGTGCCAAAGCGGTGAAAAAGAAGAAGCGCAGCAAGTCGAGCCGCAAGGCCGCGGCCAAGACCGCGACGGCTGCGATCGAGGCGCGGATCGGGCATAAATTCGCCGACGCCGCTCTCCTGACCACCGCGATCACGCACGTCTCGGCACTGAAGCCCACGCACAAGCGCGGCGACAGCTATCAGCGTCTGGAATTTCTGGGCGACCACGTGCTCGGGTTGATCGTGTCCGACATGCTCTACCGCACCTTTCCTGAAGCCGACGAGGGCGAGCTGTCGAAGCGGCTGGCCGATCTCGTGCGCAAGGAAAGCTGCGCGGACGTGGCGAAAGCGCTTGGGCTCGCCGACGACATCAAGCTCGGCGCGGTCGGGGCCGGCGCCAGCGTTCGCCTGCGCAAGTCCGTGCTCGGCGACATCTGCGAGGCCGTGATCGGCGCGGTCTATCTCGACGGCGGCTATGCCGCGGCGAGCGAGTTCGTCGAGCGCAACTGGACCGAGCGGATGCGCAAGCCGCGCCAGCCGCTGCGTGATCCCAAGACGGTGTTGCAGGAATGGGCGCAGGGCAAGGGTTTGCCGACGCCGGTCTACCGCGAAATCGAGCGCACCGGGCCGCATCACGATCCGCAGTTCCGCGTGGCCGTGGATCTGCCGGGGCTGGCGCCCGCCGAAGGCGTCGGCGGCAGCAAGCGCGCCGCGGAGAAGGTGGCGGCATCCGTGATGATCGAGCGCGAAGGCGTCGCCGGCGGCAAACATGACTGACGCCGCAGGGGCGGCCGGCGGGACGCGCTGCGGCTTTGTCGCGCTGATCGGCGCTCCCAATGTCGGCAAGTCGACCTTGGTCAACGCGCTGGTCGGCTCCAAGGTCACGATCGTCTCGCGGAAGGTGCAGACGACGCGCGCGCTGATCCGCGGCATTGCGATCGAAGGCAAGTCGCAGATCATTCTGGTCGACACGCCCGGCATTTTCGCGCCGAAGCGGCGGCTCGACCGTGCCATGGTGTCGACCGCCTGGAGCGGGGCGCATGATGCCGACCTCGTCTGCGTGCTGCTCGATGCCAAATCCGGGCTCGACGACGAGGCGGACGGCATCCTCGCCAAGGCTGCCGGTGTCGATCACGACAAGATCCTCGTCCTCAACAAGATCGATCTGGTGCCGCGCGAAAAATTGCTGGCGTCGGCGCAGGCCGCCAACGAGCGGTTGAAATTTGTGCACACCTTCATGATTTCGGCGCTGTCGGGCGACGGCGTCGGCGATCTCCTCAAAAGCCTGGCCGAAATGGTCCCCGCTGGCCCGTTTCTCTACCCCGAAGACCAGATGTCGGACGCGCCGATGCGGCAGCTTGCGGCCGAGATCACGCGGGAGAAGATTTTCCGGCAGTTGCATCAGGAATTGCCGTATCAGTCGACGGTCGAGACCGACTCGTGGACCGAGCGCAAGGACAAGTCGGTGCGGATCGAGCAGACCATCTTTGTCGAGCGCGAAAGCCAACGCAAAATCGTGCTGGGGAAGGGTGGATCCGCCATCAAATCGATCGGGGCGGAATCCCGGAAAGAAATCACCGACATCCTCGGCGTCCCCGTGCACCTGTTCCTGTTCGTCAAAGTGCGCGAGAATTGGGGCGACGATCCCGATCGCTACCGCGAAATGGGACTGGAGTTCCCCAAGGAATAAGAAACGGCAAGGCCATGAATCTCCCGAAAAACGTGTTCCGGTTTGAAATCCTGCTCTATGCGTCGCTGATCCTCGACGCGCTCTCGGTGGCGTTCGAGGACCGCACGGTGACGTCAGGCAATTCCGAGCAGGCAATCATGGCGCAGAGCGTCGTCTCGGCCTGCCTGATCCTGCTGATGCTTTACCTCGTCTATCACGCGGCGCGGCACCGCAAGAGCTGGCCGCGCTGGGTACTGTCAGCGGCGCTGGTGCTGTCGGTCGATCTCGCTGATCTCGATCATCGGCGAGAGCGGGCTTGCCGTCGACAGCGGCATCGAGATCGTGTCCTGCGTGCTCACGGTGGCCGGGCTTTATTGTTCCTTCACCGGCGATGCGCAGGGCTGGTTCAACGCGTAAACCTGCGTAGGGCGGGTTGAGCGTGAGCGTAACCCGCCAACGTAGTTTTCGGTGACAATCGGCGGATTACGCTGCGCTAATCCGCCCTACATGTTACGTCTTGAAGCGATGGAATGGTCCGACGACGGCATCGTGCTGGGCGTGCGGCGGCATGGCAAATCCTCCGCCATCGTCGAGCTGCTGACGCGCGCCCATGGCCGGCACCTCGGTCTGGTGCGCGGCGGCGCCGGCTCGCGGATGCGGCCGCTGCTGCAGCCAGGCAACGGCGTGCACGCGGTCTGGCGCGCGCGGCTCGACGAGCATCTCGGCACCTATGCGATGGAAGGCACGCAGATGCGGGCGGCCAACCTGCTGTCGTCGTCGCACGCGGTCTATGGCGTGACGCATCTGGCGGCGCTGGCGCGGCTGTTGCCGGAGCGCGACCCGCATGAAGACATTTTCGAGATGCTCGAACAGACGCTGGATGATTTCGAGGATGCATCCGGCGCCGCGGTGCATCTGGTGCGGTTCGAGCTCGCGATGCTGACCGAGCTCGGCTTCGGGCTCGATCTGGAGAATTGCGCCGCGACCGGCGAGACCGAAGATTTGCTCTACGTCTCGCCGAAATCCGGCGGCGCGGTCTCGCGCGCGGCCGGCGAAGCCTGGCGCGACCGCCTGTTGCGGCTGCCGGCTTATTTGCGTCATGGCGAAGAGAGAACCAGCGGTTGGTCGGATCAGGATCTGCAGGACGGCTTTGCGCTGACCGGCCTGTTCCTGCTGCGTCATGTGCTGGAGCCGCGCGGGCAGACCCATTCGGACGCCCGCGACGGCTTCATCAATGCGGTGATCCGTCAGCGTGCGCGGATCGGCATCGCATCGAGCTGATCCGGTTCCGCAAACGGAACGATTGACCCGATCAGGTTGTCTTCTGTTCAAAGTCACCGAATTAATTTGCGCGCGAGAATCGAGTCAGGCTCTCTGTAGGAAGTAACTGTACGTTCCGAGGGGGCACCATGTTGACGCGTGTGCTCGGCGCTGTTGCGCTGAGCCTGGTTTTCTCGTCCTTCAATTCCGCCGCGAACGCCGGAGCGATCCAGCACCTGACGTGCGGCGCGGTTCGGTTCTATGTGGCGAAGTATTCGGAATGGGCCGCGGAGTCCTACGCGCGCAGTCATGGTGCGACCGACGCCCAGATCGAGGCGGCGCGGCGTTGCCTGAAGGAGGCGCCCGCGCAGACCGTCGAAGCTGCGCACTGGTTCACGCGATAGCGATCGCCAGATCCGCAGGCCAGACGCCCAAGTCTGGTCGCACGCCGCTGCAATCTTTCCCCGCGCTCGCCATTTTTTCGAGCGGGTGCAGACGGCAGGCTCCTCCCGTCAGTTGCGTTTGCGTAGGGGAGTGCGCCATGGACGTGGATTTCCAGGCCAAGGTGGAGAAGTACGAGGGCAAGGCTGCCAAATACCGGGAAGCGGCTCTCAAGGCGGCAGAAGGCGCCCAGCGCCAGATGTGCGAGGGACTTGCGCGCTACTACGGCGAGCTTGCCGCCGATTTCCGCCAGGCCGGGGAAAAGCGCGAAGACGGCGTAGCCGCGCCGCGCTGCCCTATTTGATTTGACCGTCGGCGCCGCGGGATTGCCCTGATTCGCGCCTTGTCCGATTCCGGCGAAGCGTTTATCCCGGTCGCATGGGAAAACCACTGATTCCGCCGAAGCCGCCCGAGATTCACGAGGTGCCGCTGCGCGAGGCGCTGGAAGAGCGCTATCTCGCCTATGCGCTCTCGACCATCATGCACCGCGCGCTGCCGGATGCGCGCGACGGGCTGAAGCCGGTGCATCGGCGCATCCTTTACGGGATGCGACTGCTCAATCTCAATCCGAATGCCCCCTTCAAGAAATCGGCCAAGATCGTCGGCGACGTGATGGGCTCGTTCCATCCGCATGGCGACCAGGCGATCTACGACGCCATGGTGCGTCTGGCGCAGGATTTCTCCTCGCGCTATCCGCTGGTCGACGGTCAGGGCAATTTCGGCAACATCGACGGCGATAACCCGGCCGCCTATCGCTACACCGAAGCGCGCATGACCGACGTCGCGCGGCTGTTGCTCGATGGCATCGACGAGGACGCGGTCGAGTTCAAGCCGACTTACGACAGCACCGGCAAGGAGCCTTCGGTTTTGCCGGGCGGTTTCCCGAACCTGCTCGCCAATGGTTCGCAGGGCATTGCGGTCGGTATGGCCACCTCGATCCCGCCGCACAACGCCGCCGAGCTGTGCGAGGCCGCACTGCATCTGATCGACAAGCCCGAAGCGCGCTCGAAGGCGCTGTTGAAATGGGTCAAGGGTCCGGATTTTCCGACCGGCGGCATCATCGTCGATTCCAAGGAATCGATCGCGGAAGCCTATGTCACCGGCCGCGGCTCGTTCCGCACCCGCGCCCGCTGGGTGCAGGAGGAGGGCGCGCGCGGCACCTGGCAGATCGTCATCACCGAAATTCCCTATCTGGTGCAGAAGTCGCGGCTGGTCGAGAAGATCGCCGAACTGCTCAACGAGAAGAAGCTGCCGCTGGTCGGTGACGTCCGCGACGAGTTCAGCGGAAGACGTTCGCCTCGTGATCGAGCCGAAGTCGCGCGCCGTCGACCCCGAGTTGCTGATGGAGTCGCTGTTCCGGCTCACCGAGCTGGAAAGCCGGATTCCGCTGAATCTGAACGTGCTGATGAAGGGCAAGGTGCCGAAAGTGCGTCGGCCTTGCCGAGTGCCTGCGCGAGTGGCTCGACCATCTGCGCGACGTGCTGATCCGCCGCACCAACCATCGCAAGACCGAGATCGAGCATCGGCTCGAAGTGCTCGGCGGCTTCCTGATCGCCTATTTGAACATCGACAAGGTGATCAAGATCATCCGCACCGAGGACGAGCCGAAGCCGGTGTTGATGAAGACCTTCAAACTGACGGACATCCAGGCCGACTCCATCCTCAACATGCGCCTGCGCAACTTGCGCAGGCTCGAGGAGATGGAGATCCGCACCGAGGAAAAGAATCTCCGCAACGAGTTGAAGGGCGTCAAGTCGCTGCTTGGTTCCGAAAAGGAGCAGTGGGACAAAGTCGGCGAGCAGGTCAGCAAGGTCCGCGACATGTTCGGACCGAAGACCCCGCTCGGCAAGCGCCGCACCAGCTTTGCCGATGCGCCCGAGCACGACATCGCCGCGATCGAGGAGGCGTTCGTCGAGCGCGAGCCGGTCACCGTCGTCATCTCCGAGAAGGGCTGGGTGCGCACGATGAAGGGCCACATGGCCGATCTCTCGGCCCTCGCCTTCAAGACCGACGACAAGCTCGACCATGCCTTCTTCGCCGAGAGCACGTCGAAGCTGCTGGTATTTGCCACCAACGGCAAGTTCTACTCGCTCGATGTCGCAAAACTGCCGGGCGGCCGCGGCCATGGCGAGCCGATCCGCATGTTCATCGACATGGACCAGGACGCCGCGATCGTCTCGCTGTTCGTCAACAAGGGCGGTCGCAAATTCCTGATCGCCAGCACCGAAGGGCAGGGTTTTGTCGTCAGCGAGGACGAGTGCGTCGGCAACACC
Organism: uncultured Alphaproteobacteria bacterium; assembly: GCA_963732085.1. Lineage (GTDB taxonomy): Bacteria > Pseudomonadota > Alphaproteobacteria > Rhizobiales > Xanthobacteraceae > Bradyrhizobium. Next base: position 29,899 of record CAVSYJ010000017.1, read on the forward strand.
CGCAAGGGCAAGCAGGTGATGAACGTGACGATGCCGGCGGAAGCGACCGCAATCTCTGTTGTCGCCGGCGACACGGTCGCTGTGATCGGCACCAACCACAAGATGGTGCTGTTCGGCATCGACCAGGTGCCGGAGATGGCGCGTGGCCGCGGCGTGCGCTTGCAGAAATACTCCGGCGGCAAATTGTCCGACGTGACGACCTTCGATTCGAAGGAAGGCCTCAGCTGGAAGGACTCCGCCGGCCGCGACCAGGGCATGACCATGAAGGAATTGGCGGATTGGCGCGGCAATCGCGCCGACGCCGGCCGTCTGGCGCATGGCCTGCCGAAGTCGAACAAGTTCGGCAAGGCGGTGGAGTAGGTTCAGACACGCTGAATTTGGTGTAGGCGAAATCCTGGCTGCTCAGATCAAACCCGCGAGCCGCAGCGCGATCCCGGCCGCGCAGGCGCCGCCAAGCACGGTGATCATGCCGAGCTTGAAGCGGAAGATCGCGGTCGCCGCCGCAACCGCCAGCACCAGCGCGGGAATGTCGATGCTGTGCAGGAGCGGCAGGTCGAACGACAGGCCCTAGGAATGGACCGGCGTCGTCTCCCGAAACAGCGTGTGCAGCGCGAACCAGATCGAGAGATTGAGGATCACGCCGACGACAGCCGCGGTGATGGCGCCGAGCGCGCCGGCAAGTCCCTTGTTGCCGCGCAGCCGCTCGATATAGGGCGCACCCGTGAAGATCCAGAGGAAGCACGGCGTGAACGTCACCCAGGTCGCGAGCAGGCCGCCGAGCGTTGCGGCCAGCATCGGCGGCAGCGTGCCGGGATCGCGATAGGCCGCCATGAAGCCCACGAATTGCAGCACCATGATCAGCGGGCCCGGCGTGGTCTCGGCCATCCCGAGCCCGTCGAGCATCTCAGGCGCTTTCAGCCAGTGATAATGCTCGACCGCCTGCTGCGCGACATAGGCGAGCACGGCATAGGCGCCGCCAAAGGTCACCATCGCCATCTTGGTGAAGAACAGCGCGATCTGGCCAAAAGTGTTGGCCGCACCGAGCGTCATCAGGATCGCAACGGTGGGCGCGAACCACAGCGCCGCCCAGAACAGGGCGACGCGCAACGCCCGCGCGGTGTCGGGCCGGGCGTGCTCGGGCACGTCGTCGCCGAGCGCGCTGTCGATGTCGGCCGCCTTCGCATTGCCATGCCCGGCGCCGGCAAATTCGCTACGCCCGCTCTTCGCGCCGAAATAGCCGATCAGGCCGGCCGCAATGATGATGATCGGGAAGGGCACGGCAAAGAAGAAAATGCCGACGAAGGCGATTCCTGCGAGCGCGATCATGATGTTGTTGCGCAGCGCGCGTTTTCCGACGCGCACCAGTGCCTCGAGGACGATCGCGAGCACCGCGGCCTTCAGTCCGAAGAACAGCGCCTCGACATACCAGACCTTGCCGTAGGCCGCGTAGATGTAGCTCAGCGCCATGATGGCGATGATGCCGGGCACGATGAACAGGCCGCCCGCCATGATGCCGCCGGCGGTTCGGTGCATCAGCCAGCCAATATAGGTGGCAAGCTGCTGCGCCTCCGGGCCGGGCAGCAGCATGCAGTAGTTCAGCGCATGCAGGAACCGGCTCTCGGAGACCCATTTCTTCTCCTCGACCAGGATGCGATGCATCACCGCGATCTGGCCCGCGGGCCCGCCGAAAGGAGAGCAGCGCCACGCGCAGCCAGACGCGGAAGGCGTCAGCGAAGCTGATGCCGTGACCGGCATCAGCTCCTGTTTCGATCCGGTTCGTCGCGTCCATCACGACTTGGCCTTGCCCATCGGCCAATTGTGCGTCTCGCCGGTCGCGTCGCGGCACCAGCGATAGAACGCATCGTACATCGTCATGCCGGCGGCGAGCTGCTCGAGATCGTCGTCATACATCCGCGACAGCCCGAGCGAGGCCGCAAGCAGCCCTGCCGCTTCCGGACAGAGGTCGAGCCGCGAGGTGTCTGCGGCGCGCACGATGGTGGCGAGCCGGAGCAGCGGCGGCGTCGCAAGCCCGAACTCCTCGATCATGACATCGAAGGTGCATTTCTCGCCGCGATGGCTCCAGAACACGTTCTCGACGTCGAACGGCGCGGCATTGAAACGCTCGCCGACCGCAAGCACTTCCGACGGCGACACGAACAGGAACACGGCGGCAGGATCGACGAACCGCTTGATCAGCCACGGGCAGGCGATGCGGTCGATCTTCGGCCGCGCCCGCGTGACCCAGACGGTGCGGCCGCGGGCATCGCGCGGCGGCAGCTTGTCGGCGGGAATCAGCGGTAGCTTCGCGTCCTTCCAGCCTTCGAAACCGCCGTCGAGCGTTTCGGCCTCGGAGCTGGCATTGCGCAGCCAGGCCGCGCTGCCCTGCGCCAGTTTTGCCCCGCGCAGGCAGACGACCACGGCCGGGCGGCCGGTGAACTCGCCGCTCCAGTCGGAAGCGTCCTCGATGGCTACGCCTGACCGCGCCGGGAATCAGGCGGGGATCGGCGGCAAAGTCTTCTTCGGTGCGCACGTCGATCAGGGCAGGCGCATCCGCCGTGCCGATCAGCCGCGCAAGTTTATCAGGAGAAATGGTGGTGAAGGATGACATGGTTTGCGTCCTCGTGAACGAGTCGGGACGCGATGCTTGGGCTTGTCGCCTCACGGGGGGATCGCAATACCCCCTCGCGCGCGATTACAGCGAAACTCGCGCGGACTGTCAATCGTGGCTGCCGGAAGAGCCGCGTGATGTGATAGTATTCACTTCGGAAACCATTATATCGCCAGCAGAATCCCGAGAGCCGGAGGCGGTCCGATGCACACCCATTCCCTCGATCGGCGCATGCACGATCACCTCTTCCTCGGCGAGAAGCACGCGGAGAACGAGCGCCGCACCTGGTTCGTGGTCGCGCTGACGCTCGTCATGATGGCCGGCGAGATTACGGCCGGCTCGTTCTTCGGCTCGATGGCGCTGCTTGGCCGACGGCTGGCACATGGGCACTCATGCCGCCGCCCTCGGCATTGCCGGCGCCGCCTATCTGTTCGCGCGCCGGCAGTCGGGCAATGCGCGCTTCTCGTTCGGCACCGGCAAGTTCGGCGATCTCGCCGGCTTTTCCAGCGCGTTGATCCTCGGCATGATCGCCATCCAGATCGCCTATGAGAGCGTGCTCCGCCTGATATCCCCGGTCCCGATCGACTACAGAGAAGCGATCGCGGTGGCCTGCCTTGGCCTCGCCGTCAATCTTGTCAGCGCCTGGCTGCTGCGCGGTCAGCACGATCATCATCACGGTCATGCGCATGCGCACCATCATGAGCGTGATCACGATCACCACGATCATGGTCACGGCCACGACCACCACAAACATCGCGACAACAATTTTCGCGCGGCCTACATCCACGTGATGGCGGACGCCGCCACTTCATTGCTCGCGATCGCCGCGCTCGTGATTGCGATGTTCTCGGGCTGGAGCTGGACCGATCCCGCGGTGGGCATTGTCGGCAGCGTGGTGATCGCGAGCTGGGCCTACACGCTGATCCGCGATGCCGGCAGCGTGCTGCTCGACGTGTCCTTTGACGAGAAGATGGAAGGTGCTATCCGCGCGCGGCTTGAGAAGGGCGACGATCGCGTCACCGATCTGCATGTCTGGCAGCTCGGTCCCGGCCATTGCGCCGCGGTCATCTCGCTGGTGTCGGATGCGCCGTTGCAGCCCGCGATCTACAAGGAGCGGCTGGGTGACCTGCACGGTCTGAGCCACGTCACCGTTGAGGTCGAGCGCTGCATGCACGAGCAAACCGGATCTTGCTGAACCCGTTCACGAGTCGTTCGCGGTCAAGATTTGACGGAATCGGCGGCAAGTGCATGCTGCCGTCATGTTCAGGAATTGCCGACTGGCCCGCATGAGTGACGGCCACTATTGTTTTGTGCGTGATCTCGGTCCGGTGAAGGGCGGGAAGGGCATGAAGCATCATGAGGTCATCATCGACTTCAACCGCCGTGGAATGGGGGCGTTGCTGAAGCGCGCGTTTGCGAAATCGCCTGCGGCGGAAACCTCGTATCTGACTTCCGTATCGCCTCCGCGCGCGCAAGGCGCCGCGTTAAGCCTGTTGCCAGACGCTGCCATTAGCTTGCGTCTTCTCAATCGCTGCTGACACGCACTGACACGCGATCGCGCATGCGCGTGAATTGCGTGCGTGCAGCCTTGCGGTAAGCGCCGTCGTGCTTACCATCGCTCTTCAGACAGGAGCGATGGAGAACGAAGGTGGGGGAGTGGCTCGGCGTTTCCATCGCAATACTGTCGAGTTGTCTCGGCGGCACTGCGGCTGCGATCACGCGCTATCTCGTCAGCGGCGCCGACCCGATCGCGCTTGCTATCCTGCGCTGGGGCATCGGCTTCCTCTGCGTGCTGCCCGCGGCGTTTCTGCTGAAGGTGCGTTGGCCCGAGCGGCGTGACATGCCCTGGGTGATGCTGCTCGGTCTCTGCTTCTTCGGCCTGTTCTTCGTGCTCTACAACATCGCGATGTCCTACACGACCGCGGCGCGCGCTTCGCTCGCGCTGGCGACATTGCCGCTCTCGACCATGGTGGTCGGCGCGCTGCTTGGCTATGAGACGCTCAGCGCGCGCAAGACGACCGGCGTCGGCATCGCGGTGTTCGGCGTGGTGGCCGCGCTCGCCGCGGGTCTGTCCGTTGCGCCGCGTCGGCGCCTGGCGTGGCGAAGCCATCATGCTGGCGGCCGTGGTCTGCATGGCCTTCTACAACGTGCTGTCGCGCCCGTTCATGCAGCGCTCCAGCGCGCTCGGCTTTCTCACCGTCGGCATGGGCACGGGCGCAGCGGCGCTGGTGATCGTCGGTCTCTTCACCGGGAGCATTGCGGCCTTGAAAAGCTTTGGCAACGCGCAATGGATTGCAGGCGTCTATCTCGGCGTCGGGGGCGGCGCGGCCGCCTTCATCCTCTGGGTGCTGGCGCTGCAGCGGGCGAGCCCGACGCGCGTCGCCAACACCATGACCGTCAATCCGATCGCGGCGGCGCTGCTTGCAACGCAGCTTGTCGGAGAACCGATCACGCCAAACCTGGTGGCCGGGCTCGTCGCAGTGTTCGCCGGCATCTGGATCGCGACGTCGGAGGTCAAGAAGGCCAGGGCATGATCCGGAAAAGCCTGCCCGCACTTGATGCGGGGTGTGAAGCGGTTTTCCGAAAAGATCATGCCCAAATAAATAGTCTAGCGCTGCGGCGCTGACACCGGCGGTGGTCCGAGTCCCGTCGGGGTTTTCGGCCGCAGCATGCCGGCATAGAACGAAAGCCCCCAGACCAGCACCAGCGCGATCAGATAGACCGCATAGGATTGCGGCGGCGTGGTTGCCCAGCGCCAGAAACTCTTGGGGGTACTGTCGTTTGCCATGCGTTCCCTATGCGCGAAACGTGAGCGGAAGGGAAGTGCGAATTCCGGTCAGTTTTCGGCTCGCTCGCCACGCAGCATCAACAGCGCCGCCACCGCGATCAGGCTCAGGACTGACGACACGATCAGCACACGGCTTCCCATCGCATCGATCAGGAAGCCGAACAGCAGCGGAGCTGCGGCCTGGGTCATCCGCGCCGGCGCGCCGATCAGGCCGAGGCGATAGCCGTAATTTTGCGGCCCGAACATCGCGAGCGGCAGCGTGCCGCGGGCAATCGTGATCACGCCGTTGCCGGCGCCATGGAACACAGCGAATACGCTGGTGGCCGCACCGCCGGTAAGCCAGACGATCGCGGCGCCGATCGGGTGCATCAGGCAGGCGAGCCGCGCCGAGACGATCGGGTGATAGCGCTTGAGAAAGCTCGCCTCGAAAATCCGCGCGGCAACCTGCGCCGGCCCGATCAGCGCGCCGGCGGCAACGGCCTGCACGGGCGAGGCGCCGGCCGCCTCCAGGATGCGCGGGAAGTGCGCGGCCATTGCGCCCGTCACCATCCAGGCGGCAGCGAAGGCGAATGCCAGCAGCGCCATGGTGCGATCGATCGGGATGTGCGGCTTCACGTGCGTCTCCGCGGCCGCCTTCACGACCTGCACCGCGGGCAGCATCAACAGATTGATCGGCAGTCCCATCAGGATATGCGCGGCGGCCCAGGCAAAGCAGGTCTCGCGCCAGCCGATGGTTTGCAAGCCGAGCGCTGTCAGCGGCCAGCCGATCGTCGAGGCAAAGCCGGCGATCAAGGTAATGCCGGTGATCGCGCTACGCGCGGCCTCGCCATAGATGCGCCCGAGCGCGCCGAAGGCGGCGTCATAGAGGCCATAGCCCATGCCGATGCCCAGCAGGAGCCAGGCGAGCATCAGCATCCAGATCGATTGCGTGAAGCCAAGCAGCACGAGTCCGCCCGCAAAAACCAGGTTTGAGATCGACAGCACCGGCCGGCCGCCGACGCGGTCGATCTGGCGGCCGACGCGCGGGCCGAGAATGGCGGCAATGACCAGTGCCGCCGAATAGGCGCCAAAAATCCAGTTCGAGGAGATGCCGAGATCGTGCGCAATGGGATCGGCGACCAGCGCCGGCAGATAGACGCTGGAGGCCCAGGCCAGCGTCTGGGTGGTGCCGAGTGCCAGGACGATGGGGAGTTGGCGCCGGCTCATGCCGGGGGCGCCGTGATTTTGTTGGGATGCATGTCCTTGCCATTTGTTCGTTCAAAACGGCATGCGTCAAGCCGGTAGCGTTATGCTTTCACCCGCTGCGATTGCGCGGCATAATCGGGCCATGGAACTGTCCGCCCGTCTCGACCTGATGAACTGGCTGGTGAGCCAGGGTCTCACAGGTCTTCCCGAAACCGAGCTGATTCGCGGCTTCTGCGAGCGCTGCTGCGACGGCGGCCTGCACTTGTCGCGCGGGATGGCTTTCATCGACACGTTGCATCCGATCTACGAGGGCCGTGGCTTTCGCTGGAACGATCGTCCGAGCAACGAGAGCGATACGTTCGAGTACCGCTCTTCGACCGAAGGCGATGCCGCCAGGAACTGGCGACGGTCTACCTTCCATCACATGCTCGAAAACGGCCATGACGAAATGCAGCTCGATCTCGCCGACAAGGCCTCGCTCGAATTCTCGCTGATCGGCGACCTCTTCGACAAGGGACATCGGCATTTCCTCGCCTTCGTCCATCGCTTCGGCGATGCCGGTACGCTCGGCCAGATGGACTGCTTCTATTCCTATTTCACCACCCGCCGCGAGCAGGGTTTTGGCGACAAGGAGCTCGCGAGCTTGCGCGATCTCGTGCCGGTGCTTGGGCTTGCGATCAAATCGGCGCAACAGGTCGACATCGCGCGCACCCTGGGCCGCGTCTATCTCGGCCGCGATGCTTCCGCTCAGGTGTTGGGCGGGCGCATCTCGCGCGGCGTCACCGAGCGCATCAACGCGGTGCTGTGGTTTTCCGATCTGCGCGGCTCGACCCGGATTTCCGAGAGCATCGGGCCGGACGAGATCATCCCGTTCCTCAATGACTATGCGGAAGCCTCGATCGAGGCGATCCATGAGGCCGGCGGCGACGTGCTGAAGCTGATCGGCGACGGCATTCTGGCGATCTTCACCGGTGAGGACATGACGGAGGCGCGGAAAGCAGCGCTCGGCGCCGAGCACCGCTTCCGGCTCAACATGTCAGCGCTGAACGAGCGCCGCGTCAAGGACGGCCGGCCGATCACGTCAGCCTATGTCGGGTTGCATATCGGCGAGGTGTTTTACGGCAACATCGGCAGCGAGGAGCGGCTCGATTTCACCGTGGTCGGACCCGCGGTCAACGAGGTCAGCCGCATCGCCTCGATGTGCAACTCGATCGACCGCGAATTCCTGGCGTCGTCGGAATTCAGCAAGGGGCTGGATCCGACCGGCCGGCGCTACCTGGTCTCGACCGGCCGTTACGCGCTGCGCGGCATCGGCCGCGCGCAGGATCTCTACACGCTCGACCCCGACATCGCCTCCAACGAAGCGATGACGGGGAGCTACGAGCGTTATCTCAAGAGCTAGGCGCGGCAGCCATCTCCAACCATGTCGGGCTGACGCGCCAGCGAGACCGCGGGCGACAGCAGGATCACCAGCGCCTGTGCGCCGAAGATCGCGACAGCGAGATAGAGGCACAGTTCCGCGCTGTAAAAGCCGCCGACGATGGCGCCGATCGCCGAGCCGAGCGGACGCGCGCCATAGGCCAGGATGTTGATCGCCGACACCCGGCCGAGCAGGCGCGGCGGCGTCACCGATTGCCGCAACGTGGTGGTCGAGATCACCCACAGGATCGGACCGACCCCGAGCAGGAAGAAGCTCAAGCCGGCGAGCAGCGGCGTCGGCACGATGGTGGTCAGCGCCATCACGCCGGCCGCGACGAAGCCGGTCACCGGTCCGAGCCCGATCACGGTGCCGAAGGCGAGCCTCTTCATCACCCGCGTGGCGGCAAGCGCGCCGACCACCATGCCGACGCCGTACATCGCCAATGTCGTGCCGACGCCGGTCGCCGACAGCGAGAGATGACGCACTGCGTAGGGCACGAACACCGCGAGCACCAGGAACGAGCCGGTGTTGAAGATGAACTGGGTGATGAATACTGGCCGCAGCAATTCGTGGCGCCAGACGAACGCGACGCCTTCCTTGATGTCCTGCAGCGGATGGCGCGGCGCGGCCATATCGCGCGCGGGTTCATGGATGCCGGACAGCAGGACGACTGCGATCGCAGACAACACGGCAGCGACACCGAAGGCCGGCGCGGCGCCGATCCATCCCACCAGCACGCCGCCAAGCGCGGGGCCGCTCGCAAAAGCAACGGTGCGCGCGAGTTCGATCCGCGCGTTCGCCGCGGGCAGCAGTTGCGAGCCGACCAACGAGGGCACCAGCGCTGGGGCTGCGACGCTGTAGACCACGGTACCGCAGACCGCGACGAAGCCGAGCAGGGAGAGAAGCGGCAGCGTCAGCCAACCGAATGCGATCAGCGCGAGGATCGCGGTCAGCGCCAGCGCGCGTAGCGCCTCGGCACTCGCCATCAAGCGCCGTCGCGACATGCGGTCGGTGAGCAGGCCCGCGGGGATCGCAAACAGCACGAAGGGCAGGGTCAGCGCGGTCTGCAACAGGCCGGTCTGGCCTTCACCGACGCCGAGCAGCAGCACGGCGACGATCGGCGCGGCGGCGAGTGCGATCTGCTCGGCCGATTGCGCCGACAGGTTCGACCAGGCGAGCCGGTTGAAGGTGGAGGGCAGTTTTAGAGTCTCTTCGGGCATCGGAGGTTCCATCTTGAAGGCTTCGATTGGCCTTCAATCTGGTCCCCGCGGACCCCCAAACCCACCCGATTTCCGATGACGTGCTTTGGCAGTCGTCATTCCGTCGCAACCTAGCTCGTGGGCAACTTCAGCCCCCAATGCTCCGGCAGCGTGCGAAATGCGAAATGCATGCTGTCGTCGAGTGCCACAGTCCTGAAGCCGTGACGTCCCCAGGCCAGCGCCAACGCTTGTTTGGTGAAGATCGAGATATGGCCGTTGCGCGGCGCGACATACCACCACGATACGCCGTGTTTGTCGAAATCGAGCGGCTGCGTGAGCGTCGAATAAAGCACTGCGCCGGGCTCGGCGACGCAAGCGATGATTTGGGCGATGCCGGCAAGTGGGTCGGGCAGGTGCTCCAGCGTCTCAAAGCACGTCACCAGATCGAACTTCCCGTTCGGGTGGCGAGAATATTCCGGCACCATCGGATCGTAGGTCACGGCTTCAGAAAATCCGCGCGCACGCAGGATCGAGCAAAACACGTCGTTGCCGCCGCCGAAATCTAGCACGCGCATGCCGGCCTTGTGCGCGGCCCAGAAATCCGCGACGACGTTCGCGTTATTGGTCGGCCGCGCGGTCTGATAGTCGGGATCGAAGAGGTGGTAGTCGTCGTTGTAGATGTGCGTCCTGAATTGGTCATGACTCCAGTCGTCGAACGCGTCGGTGAAAAGAAAACCGCATGCCGCGCAGCGGTGATAGGAGATTGGTACGCTCGACGGGGGCGGCCGCACGCCGCCCGGAATTTCGCAGGGCCGATTGAGATCGACGACGCCGTACACCGGCGAGGGTTCGGCGCAAATCTTGCACGGTACTGCGCCCGGCGATGCTGGCCTCAGACCGAGTTCGGTGCAAGACATCGCGATGTCTTTGCCCATCGTCCGACAAATCTTTTCGCCATGAATAGCGTGCGCCACGTCGGACACCTGCCGATTGGTCGGGTATGACCCCAGCGCGTGCAAGCGTTTCAGCAGGACCTCGAACTCCCCATAGCTCACGGGCCGCAATTCACTTTCCTCGGCGAGTCGCGCCAGCGCCTCGCCGGCCGCGCGAATCTCGCCAGCTCTTGCCTGGACCTCCTCCGTCGTCGGCATCCTTGCCTCGCGTACGACTACCTCACTACGATCGAGGATGTCGTCCGCCAGTCGTTTGATGGTGTTGCGCACTGTCGGTGCGTTCTTGTCGCTACCGTCTACCACGCCCGCAAGCTCGACGTGATTCCAGATCGGATTACCGGACCTCTCCGATGATGAACGGGCCGTGTACGCCGTAGTCGCCCCAGATCATCCGAACTCGGGCAAGCGCAGCGCTGTTCGTTGGGTATTCCTCTCGCCGCAGCATCGGATAGCGATCGCGCGGTCGGTACGGATCGACCCACGTCGGGCCGTCTGCGTAGCAGAGGGTCACCGGCCCGAGGTCGGCCATCTCCTTCTTGAACTGGTCTTCCCAGACCGCGCAGGCTTGCTTGATCGCAACCGGCAACGCCGACGCGCCGCTCTCGTAGTTCTGGACTGTGTTGTGAGTGACACCGAGGCGCCGAGCAAGCTCGGTCTCGGTGAGACCATACTGCTCACGCCAGCGCTTCAAGTCGGCAGGTGTGATGATCATGCCAATTCGTCTGTTTGCTCTGTAATCCTAAGTAGATAGATACAAAAAACAAATAAGTTAGTCTACCAGTTCCATAGATGCACTTGCGAATGAGTTGCAATAAAGGGCAAGATTGGCCATCTTGTGGGGATGGACGCCCGATCGACCGAATTGCCGCACGAATCTGCGCCACCGTTGGCCCCCGGCTGGCGTGGGGCGCGCGGCGAGCCGTCGCTGTCTGACGTCTTCGCCTCGGTGCGAACCGCGCGGGGTGGATCATTCTGGAGCAAGCTCTTCGCGTTCCTCGGCCCCGGCTATCTCGTTGCCGTCGGCTACATGGACCCCGGCAACTGGGCGACCTCGCTCGCCGGCGGCTCGAAGTTCGGCTACGCGCTGCTGACGGTCGCGCTGCTGTCGAACCTGATGGCGATCGTGCTGCAATCGCTGTGCACGCGGCTCGGCGTCGGCGCGGGCAGGGATCTCGCGCAAGCCTGCCGCGACTCCTTTCCGCGATACGTCGCCTTGCCGCTGTGGCTGTCGGCGGAGGTCGCGATCACCGCGACCGACCTCGCCGAGGTGATCGGCACCGCGATCGGCCTCAATCTGCTCTTCCACATCCCGCTCGAGATCGGCGTCGTCATCACCGCCGCCGATGTGCTCCTGATCCTCGCGTTGCAGGCCTTCGGCTTCCGCTGGATCGAGGCCTTTGTGGTGACGATGCTGGGCGTGATCGCGGCATGCTTTGCGGTGCAGATCGCGCTCGCCGACCCCGATTGGGGCCAGGTGATCCGCGGCTTTGCGCCGAGTCGCGATCTCTTCACCAACCACGACATGCTCTATCTCGCGCTCGGCATTCTCGGCGCGACCGTGATGCCGCATAATCTCTATCTGCATTCCGGCCTGGTGCAGACCCGCGGCTACGGCGACACGCCGGCCGAGAAGCGCGAGGCGATCGCGCTTGCGACCATCGATTCCACCATTGCGCTGTGTTTCGCCTTCGTCATCAACGCGTCGATCCTGATCCTCGCCGCCGCGACTTTCCACAAGGCGGGGAAGATCGACATTGCCGAGCTCGATCAGGCGCATGCCTTCCTGTCGCCGCTGCTGGGCTCGACCCTGGCGCCGACGCTGTTTGCGATCGCGCTGCTGTGCTGCGGGCTGAACTCGACCATCACCGCGACCCTCTCGGGCCAGATCGTGATGGAGGGCTTTCTCAACTGGCGCATTGCGCCCTGGATGCGGCGCCTGGTGACGCGGCTGATCGCGATCGTGCCGGCCGTCGTCGTCACGATCTGGGCCGGCGAGAAGGCGACAGGGCAATTGTTGATCCTGAGCCAGGTCGTGCTCAGTCTGCAATTGCCGTTTGCGGTGGTGCCGCTGGTGATGTTCACGGCGAGCCGCGCCAGGATGGGGCCCTATGTTGCGCCGCGCTGGCTCACCGCGCTCGCGGTCGCGACCGCCGCGCTGATCATCGTCCTCAATGTGAAGCTGGTGTGGGATTACGCGAGCGGGTGAGTAGCGAATGGCGAGTGGCGAGTGGCGAATAGAGGATTCCATTCGCTATTCGCTACTCCCTATTCGCCCGGGATCAATCCTGCGGCTCGCTCGCCATGTCGCCGGTCGCCTCGACGCGCAGCCAGCCGGAGGGCGCCAGCCGCTGTTGCGGCAGGAAGCGGCCCTTGTAGTCCATCTTCTTGGAGCCTTCGATCCAGTAGCCGAGATAGACGTAAGGCAGGCCCTGCCGCCGGGCGCGGGCGATGTGGTCGAGGATCATGAAGGTGCCGAGCGAGCGGCCGTCCTCCGACGGCTCGAAGAAGGAATAGACCATCGACAGCCCGTCGCTGAGCACATCGGTTAGCGCCACCGCCACCAGGTCTTCACCGCGGCCGGTGATGCCGCTGTCGGTGCCGCGCTTGCGATATTCGATGATGCGGGTCTCGACATGGCTGTCCTCGACCATCATGGCGTAGTCGAGCACGGTCATGTCGGCCATGCCGCCATGGCGGTGGCGGGAGTCGAGATAGGCACGGAAGATGGAATATTGCTCGGAGGTCGGCACCGCGCTGCGCTGCTCGCCGACGATGTCGGCGTTGCGCGCCATCACCTTGCGGAAATTGCGCGACGGGCGGAACTCGTTGGCGATCACACGGACAGACACGCAGGCGCGGCACTGATCGCAGGCCGGGCGATAGGCGATCGATTGGCTGCGGCGGAAGCCGCCATGGGTCAGGAGGTCGTTGAGATCGGCTGCCTTGTCGCCGACCAGATGCGTGAACACCTTTCGCTCGTGCCGGCCCGGCAGATACGGGCAGGGCGAGGGCGCCGTCAGATAGAATTGCGGGGTGTCACGCGAATGCTGGGTCAAGGAATTCCTTCAGCCTCCAGGGCGAAGCAGATGCATAACATCGCCTCGCCCAGCCTGACGGTCAATTGATTTCGACTGGGGCTCAGGTGGTCCGCGCCGGTTGTGCTACCGGGGCACGAACCGAATTGTTGATAACCACGGTTCCCAGCACGAAGTCGTGCAACAGCCGCCGGCGGGCATTGAACGGCCCGATCAGCAGGACGAACGGCGAGAATATGCTGATCGAAATCCAGAACAGCACCGGGTGGATGGCGCCGAGCAGGAAATAGCAGGGCGCGCCGTACCAGGTGCGCATTTCCAGGTCCATCATCCGCATGCCAATGGTCGCCGAATGCGGCCCGCCGAGGCAAGCGCCGTAGTAGATCAGCGCCCAGACGATGGAGGCCGGCGAAACCAGCCAGAACAGCGCCCAGCCAAGCCCGAGCGTGACCAGCCCGAACACCGCAATGAAGATCACCGCGAGCACGACCGGCACTGCCAGGATAAACAGGTCGATGATGAAGGCAATCACCCGCCGCGTCAGCACGCTGCGGAACAGTTCGGGCTCCAGATAAGGATTGAAAACGTGCCGGTAGTCCGGCCCGCCGCCCTGATTCCAGCCGCCGCTATTGCCCGAACCGCTATATGACATGATCGATCCCTCCAGATCGTGCATTTGCGCAAAGGGACATGGGAACCGGAAGCCTCACGGCAAGGCCGCCTCCGCATTAACTAGCAGAAATATTTCGGCGGATTCGCGGCACCCGGAGGGTTAGGCTGGGCAACGCGTTTGCGAGGTATCCATGGGCGGTCAGATCGAACTGCGCTGCCGTTGCGGCGAGGTGCGCGGGGTGGCGGTCGACCTGTCGCCGCGCACGGTCAATCGCGTGGTCTGCTACTGCGACGACTGCCAGGCGTTTGCGCATCAGCTCGGCCGTGCCGATCTTCTCAACGCGCAAGGCGGCAGCGACGTCGTCCAGATGGCTCCCGCCGCGCTGTCTTTCACGCAGGGACAGCACCACATCGCCGGGCTGCGGCTGAAGCCGAACGGGCTCTATCGCTGGTACGCGAAATGCTGCAACACGCCGGTCGGCAACACGCTCACGCCGATGATTCCCTTTGTCGGCCTGCTCGCACCGGCCTTTGACAAATCGAGATGGGATGACGCTGTCGGCGGCCCCTCGGGCGCGATCTTCGGCAAATTTGCCGTAGGCGGCCCGCCGCCGCGCTCGACGGGGGCCAATTTGCCTCTCGTCTGGCAGGCGATCAGAAGGCTGCTCGGCTGGTGGATCAAGCGGCGAGCCTGGCCGCATCCCTTCTTCTCACGCGAGACCGGCGCGCCGCTCTATGAGGTGACGGTGCTGTCACGAGAGCAACGCGAGGCGCTCCGCGCTTCCTGCGGTCCACGCCCGAGCGCGAGTTAGGTCAGCGCTCGGCCTTCAGCTTTTCCGCCGCCTTCGGCGCAAAGTAAGTCAGCACGCCGTCGGCGCCGGCGCGCTTGAAGGCGACCAGCGCCTCCATCATCGCGCGCTCGCCGTCGATCCAGCCGTTGTTGGCCGCGCCAGCGATCATCGCGTATTCGCCAGAGACCTGATAGGCGAAGGTCGGCATGCCGAAGGCGTCCTTCACGCGGCGCACCACGTCGAGATAGGGCATGCCGGGCTTGACCATCACCATGTCGGCGCCCTCGGCGATGTCGAGTTCGACCTCGCGCAGCGCCTCGTCCGAGTTGGCGCTGTCCATCTGATAGGTGCGCTTGTCGCCGGTCAGCGTCTTGGCCGAGCCAATGGCATCGCGGAACGGACCGTAGAAGGCCGAGGCGTATTTCGCGGCATAGGCCATGATCTGCACGTCAAGGAAACCGGCGCGGTCGAGGGCCTCGCGGATCGCGCCGACCCGGCCGTCCATCATGTCCGACGGCGCGATGATGTCGCAGCCGGCTTCGGCCTGCACCAGCGCCTGGTGTACCAGCACCGCGACCGTCTCGTCGTTGAGGATGCGGCCGTTCTCCAAAAGGCCGTCGTGGCCGTGGCTGGTGAAGGGATCGAGCGCGACGTCGCAGAGGATGCCGAGGTCCGGAAACTCCTTCTTGATCGCGCGCACGGACTGGCAGACCAGGTTGTCCGGATTGAGCGCTTCCGAGCCCTGCTCGTCGCGCAGCGATGGCTCGGTGTAGGGAAACAGCGCGATGCAGGGGATGTTCAGCTTCATCGCGCGCTCGGCCTCGCGCACGGTCTGGTCCACCGAGAGGCGGTCGACGCCCGGCATCGACGCCACAGGTGCGCGATGATTATGACCCCCCGTGACGAATAGCGGCCAGATCAGATCGTCGGTGGTGAGCACATGTTCGCGCACCATGCGCCGCGCCCATTCGGACTTCCGGTTGCGGCGCAGGCGCACCGTGAGATCGAGGGCAGGGGAGGCCGTCGCCGTGTCCCGGCGCGCAACGTCGCGCATTTCGATCGGACGGCCGAATTTGATTGCCATGTTGAGCGTCTCCCGAACCGGTAGAGATGGGATTTGTCCAATTCTAGCATTTAGGGGCGCTGGCGTCACTTGGCCATCCGCCGCGCTTATGCCGCAAAGGATTGATTTTGCAGCGTCGGCGCGCCAAGACTCGCTTCTAACTACTCCGCGAAGGCCTGATTTGCCCGATATGACCGGCAGTCCGCATGTCTGAGATGCCCTCGCACGGCCAGCCGCGCGACGCGATGTCGGCTGCGCTTTCGACCGAACGCATCGACGGCGACGAGAACGCCTGGACGCGGCGGCTGGTGCTGTTCTTGCGCATCATGGCCATTCTGTCGATCCTCAAAGGCCTCTATCATTGGGCGCAGGTGACGGGCTTCATCGGCGGCGAGGAGGAGGCCTTCGAGAACCAGCCGATGGCCTGGCAGGCCGCGACCGTGTATTTCGCGGTGATCGAGTTGGTCGCGGCCGTGGGCCTTTGGCTCGCCACGCCCTGGGGCGCGGTGGTGTGGCTCACCACGGTCGTTTCGATGGCGGTCATCGAGCTGATGTTTCCGGGAATCTATGGCGGCAGCCTTCTGGTCGTCGGCGGCGAAGCCTTCATGCTCGCGGCCTATCTCGCGCTCGCCTGGATGGCGGCGCGCGAACGCCCGCCATAAGAAGCGTGAACGCGGCTGGCGAAAGAAAGCGGCGAATGTCCAAAATCGGCTCACCTCAAATTCTAGGTGAATCCCGATTAAGGTTTTGCGCGTCTTAAGCGCGTCGCCACATCCGTTACGCGGACCTTGCGACAATTCCGCTTCCCTGTTTTGGAATGCGACAGTCGGCGCGCACGGAGCGTGAACATCGCTGCCGCACCATGAACGGGAGGTTGCGAAAAGCCCTTTATCCATGGGCTTAAACCGCGATTCACTGTCTTAAATTCATTCTCTCTTTATTGTCTTATTTAAGCGGTTCTTCAAACCGGTCCCCTACGTTGGTCCCATCAGGCGAGACAAAAGTTTCGTCGAATAAGTCGATAAAACGACAACAGGGGAAGTGTCATGATGAAAGCCGTTGCGACGGCGGTGGAAACCGCTGACCGCGCTGCAGGCCAGGCGCCGGTGCAGCCGCTCTATCTCGAAGCTTTGACTCTGGTGGAGCGGCTGCATCGCCGCCTGCTCGACGTCATCAAGGACGAATTCGATCGCCGGGGCCGCTCCGACATCAACTCGGTACAGGCGCTCTTGCTCTACAACATCGGCGACAAGGAGCTGACCGCGGGCGAACTCCGCACGCGCGGTTACTATCTCGGCTCCAACGTCTCCTACAATCTGAAGAAGCTGGTCGAGCTCGGCTTCCTCGATCATCAGCGTTCGCGCGTCGATCGCCGCTCGGTCCGCATTCGCCTGACGGCGCAGGGCCAGGAGATCCGCAAGATCGTCGACGCGCTCTATCAGAAGCACGTCAAGACGGTCGAGCAGGTCGGCGGCATCTCGAACGATGAGTTCGCGACGCTGAACAAGTCGCTGCATCGCCTCGAGCGGTTCTGGACCGACCAGATCCTGTACCGTCTCTGAGAGTTCTCTGAGAGTTTCTTGGGCTCAAGCCGGCCGCTTCAGAAGACCGGCAAGCCTTTTTCTTTCACTTCCCCTTGGCGCATCGGCCGTTTTCGGCCGGTGCGCTTTGCTTTTTTCATGTTGATAACGTCGGCGTTTCCCAAATTGGAACTATTTTGCCGCCCAAAACTTGTCCTTTCCGAAGCGGAGGATATTGGACCATGCTGGTCGAACGTGGAGTTCGCGTCCTGAATATGGAGGTGGTGGGCGATGCCTACGCCATATCAGCCAATTATCTGCGCCGTACCGGCGCCATTGCGGACAACATCGCGACCGACGAGCGGCTGCTTCAGATCATCGTACGGATGTTTCATCGCGGCGAGATCAACAAGCTCA
Organism: uncultured Alphaproteobacteria bacterium; assembly: GCA_963732085.1. GTDB lineage: Bacteria > Pseudomonadota > Alphaproteobacteria > Rhizobiales > Xanthobacteraceae > Bradyrhizobium. The sequence continues at coordinate 47,490 of CAVSYJ010000017.1, forward strand.
AGCTTGCCAACAAGGCGATCGCCGAATTCGAAGCCACCGCACTTGCCTGACCAACCGGAGCCGGACATGGAAGCCGCGATCGATCGCATCATGATGACCTATGATCTCCTGATGAACCGCACAGCTGCGGCGAGCGCGGAAGCGCGCGCCAAGGTGACCGACTACGTCAACACGCTGTTCGAGGCTGGCGAGCGCGATCCGCATCGCCTGACCGTCTGTGGCCTGACTTACCTGCGCGAACTCGACGGCTCCTCCGATCCGGTGAAGGCCGGATATACCGGGCTGTAAGCGCCGCCCGTCCGCTCGGACGACCCATCACAGATTTGCGAAGCAGCCTTTGGCGGGGCTTATCCCGCGCGGAAGGGTTTGCTACACCTGTCGCATGGGCAACCCGTTCACCCGCCGTAAAATTCTGTCTCTCGGCGCCGGTCTGGCCGCCGGCGCGCTGACGCGTGGGGCAAACGCCGCCGAGCAGACGCCCGACCAATTGCTGGACGAGTTGATGCAGGAGAACCAGGATTCGAGTCTGGACTCCGGCTTCGACAATTCCTCGCGCACCGTGCTGCTGCCAAAGAAGACCCTGCCGACGCTGTCGCCGTCGACCGCGCAGACCACCGAAGCCTCGATCGGGCAATATGAGAGCATCGTCGCCAAGGGCGGCTGGCCCGAAGTGCCCGCGATCGCCAATGGCGCGCGGGTCGGCGTGAAGAGCGCGGCGCTTCCCGCCTTGCGCGAGCGGCTGTCGATCGCGGGAGATCTCGAGCTCAATTCGGGCGAGGCGCAGGTGTTCGACTCCTATGTCGATGCCGCCGTGCGCCGCTTCCAGGTGCGGCATGGGCTGCATCCCGATGGCGTCGTGCACGACACCACCTTGCGCGCGCTGAACGTGACCGCCGACATACGGCTGCAGCAGCTCAAGATCAACGCGACGCGGCTGAAGACGCTGACCGGCAATCTCGGCAACCGTCTCGTGGTCGCCAACATTCCGGCGGCACAGATCGAGGCAATCGAGAACGGCGTGGCGGTGACGCGTCACATCGCGGTCGCCGGCAAGCCGGACCGTGCCTCCCCGGACATCAACAGCAAGATCATCCAGATCAATTTCAATCCGTACTGGACGGTACCGGTCTCGATCGTCCGCAAGGATTTGATCCCGAAGATGCAGGCCGAGCCGGACTATCTCACGAAGAACCATATCCGCATCTATGATGCGAAGAACAACGAGCAGCCGCCATCGCAGATCGACTGGTATTCGACCGAAGCAGTCAATTACAAGTTCAAGCAGGACGCCGGCAATTTTAATTCACTCGGATCCATTAGGATCAATTTCCCGAGCCAATACGGCGTCTACATGCACGATACGCCGTCGAAGAATTTGTTCGGCGAGGATTTTCGCTTCGCCTCGTCGGGCTGCATGCGCGTTCAGAACGTGCGTGAGCTGGTTTACTGGATCCTGCAGGAAAGTCCGGGCTGGTCGCGGCCTGAGATAGACGAAGTCATCAAGTCGGGCGAGCGCAAGGACGCCAAGGTCGCAAAGCCGGTGCCGCTGCATTGGGTCTACGTCACGGCCTGGGCGACACCCGATGGCGTCGTGCAATTCCGCGACGATATCTACAGTCGCGACGGTTTTGGCGGCCAGGTCAACGCGGTGAAGGGGTAGGGCGGTATCCGTCGCTATTCGGCTGGCTGATGCGCGCTCGTATCGATGTGCTCGACCAGCAGTTTCCGGTAGTGCGCGGCCATCTCGCGATAATGCTGCCTGGTGATCGGATCGGCGGCGCTTTGAGCGCGCTGCTCGAACATTTCGGCCTTCTGCCGGAGAACCGCCGCGTCTGACATTGGCTCGCTCCTTTTGGAGTCACTTATGGTTAAGTCGCGCCAACAAAACGGATCGTGCTTCACGATCGGGTGAGTTCCGGGACCTATTCCTGCCCGAGATCGCGCAGCAGCACAGGCGCGATGCGATCGAGCAGGTATTTCGATCCTGATGGCGTCAGGTGCAGCCCGTCGCTCACCAGAAGCTCGTTCCCGATTCGATTGAGGCATCCGGAGGCGTCGCAAAACACCTTGCGCGCCGAAATGTATTCAACGCCAACGGCTTCACTGACGGCCTTCATGTACTCGTTTTCCTCATTGACGAACAGCGATGTCCGTTCCGGCAGCAGGCTCCCGGTCCTGCGATAATAGACGGCGATGGCACCAGGCAAGCCATCGGACCAAACGGGTACCTGCCCAAGCACGATGATGTGTTTGACCCCAAGCGACCTCAGAGCTTCGATGGTCGGCTGCAACTCGTCAGCAGCTGCGATCCAGAGCGCGTGCAGCAACACGACGTCGGGAGTTGTCCTGGCGAGCAGGCCGACGATCTCCCTGTTGCGGACGAAGCAGGCATCGGTCATTCCGCGTGCCGTGGCGTCGAGCAGCGGCTGGCAGGAGGACGCGGTGAGCTGGGCGATCCCGAACTGCGCGCGTGACTGCAGATGTCTCAGCCCCGGCATCAGCGCGCCCGCGGTCGAAATCTCCGAGCAGCGCGATCAGGGGACGCTTTTGCTCGATGCAGTCGGCGGCAAAGTCCTGGTACGCTTGGTTCAGCATGCAGCGGTCGGTCCGCCATTCCGGCGTTCCCGTAGGAACGTCGATGAGTGCTGCGATGTCTTTTGGAAGTTGCGGCGGCAGCCAGAGTGCGACGACGGCGGCGATGGCGACCGCCGCCATGCCCGATAGCGCCGTCCTGGCACCTCCCAATCGTCCTGACCGGATCGGCCGCTCGATGAATTGATAGGTCAGCCATGCGAGCAGGATCGCCGCGGCGATCGCAGCTAAGGATTTGGCTGTCGTCAGCGGGCGGAACAGCCAGATCCGCGGCAGGACCAGCAGCGGCCAGTGCCAGAGATAGAGGGGATAGCTGATCCGGCCAATGGCGGCGGCAAGCGGATGGGCAAGTACAAGGCGACTGAAAAAGCTTCCCTCGGCCAGGATCATGAGGCCGGCTCCGACAACAGGAACCAGCGCGGTCCAGCCCGGAAAAACCGTTCGATCGCTATACGTAAAGAATGTGACGCCGCAGATGACGCCGATCGCGCCGATGATCTCTTTCAGCCAGTCCTGCTTGATGGTGATGCCGACCAGCAACGCGCCTGCCATCAGCTCCCAGGCGCGCGTGAAGGGCAGATAGAATGTTGCCTGCGGATGCGAGCGGACCAGCGCGACGTTGAGCGCGAAAGAAGCCGTCATGACCACAACGATCATCAGGCCTCGCCACTGCCGCGGGGTCAGCCAGAGCGCGAGCGGCCAGGCCAGATAGAATTGCTCCTCGATGCCGAGCGACCACAGATGCAGCAGCGGCTTGAGATGCGCTACGAGATCGAAGTAGCCGGCTTCCGACAGCAGCACGAAATTGGCGCCGAAGAAGGCGCTGGCGATCGCGTTCTTGGCCAGCGAGGTCAGCTCAGACGGCAGGAAGATGGTGACCCCGGCAGCGAGCGTCGCGGCAAGCACGAGGATCAGCGCCGGAAAGATCCTGCGCAGCCGGCGGGCGTAGAAGTCGGCGAAGCTGAAGCCCGAAGGGCTATCGAGGCCGGCAAGGATGATCCCCGTGATCAAATAGCCGGAGATGACGAAGAAGGTATCGACGCCGACGAAGCCGCCGGGAACGAGCTTCGGGAAGGCGTGATAGAGCACGACCGCGATGACCGCGACGGCGCGTAGCCCGTCAATATCGGCGCGGTACTTGAGGTGAGGGGCGGGCGTGTCCGGTTGCATTGGCGCCGCCGAATATCGGGTCAGTGGCGGGCCTGCCAGCAAATTTTGGTTCCGTGCGTGGGATCGGACCGGCTGGTTGCCCTTCATCCCCACCATATCTTGCATAAATGACAGCGCTCACCCGCAAGCGCTTGGCCGACGCGGTGCAATATGCTAATCGGCCCTGACCGCTTCCGACCGCCACTTATTTGACCGCCCGCAAGCCCCTTAAGGCGTTGCGGCGGTTGGGGATATTCCGCCGATGAACCCTCCGTCCTCCAGCGTCAAAACCGCCTCCGCGCCCAATTCCTTCTTCACCGCGAGCCTCGCCCAGGCCGACCCCGAGATCGCGGCCGCGATCCAGGGCGAGCTTGGCCGGCAGCGCCATGAGATCGAGCTGATCGCCTCCGAAAACATCGTCAGCCGTGCCGTGCTGGAAGCGCAGGGCTCGGTGATGACCAACAAATATGCCGAGGGTTATCCGGGGAACCGTTACTACGGCGGCTGCGAATGGGTCGACGTCGCCGAGACCTTGGCGATCGAGCGCGCCAAGAAACTGTTCGGCGCGGCCTTCGCCAATGTGCAGCCGAACTCCGGCAGCCAGATGAACCAGGCGGTGTTCCTGGCGCTGCTGCAGCCCGGCGACACCTTCATGGGTCTCGACCTCGCCGCCGGCGGCCATCTCACCCACGGCGCGCCGGTCAATCTTTCGGGCAAATGGTTCAAGGCACAGCACTACACCGTGCGCCGCGAGGACCAGATCATCGACATGGATGCGGTTGCGCGCCGCGCCGAAGAAGTGAAGCCGAAGCTGATCATCGCCGGCGGTTCGGCCTATTCGCGCGCCTGGGACTTCAAGCGCTTCCGCGAGATCGCCGACAGCGTCGGCGCCTATCTCATGGTGGACATGGCGCATTTCGCCGGACTCGTGGCGGGCGGCGTGCACGCTTCGCCCGTGCCACATGCTCACGTCACGACGACGACCACCCACAAATCGCTGCGCGGTCCGCGCGGCGGCCTCATGCTGTGGAACGATGAGACGCTGACCCGGAAGTTCAATTCGGCAGTGTGCCCGGGCCTGCAGGGCGGACCTTTCATGCACATCATCGCGGCCAAGGCGGTGGCTTTTGCCGAGGCGCTGCGGCCGGACTTCAAGATCTACGCGAAGAACGTGGTGGAAAACGCCAAGGCGCTTGCCGAAAGCCTGCGTGCCAACGGCCTCGATATCGTCTCGGGCGGTACCGACAACCATTTGATGCTGGTCGACCTTCGCCCGAAGGGACTGAAGGGCAACGTCTCCGAGAAGGCGCTGGTCCGCGCCGCCATCACCTGTAACAAGAACGGCATCCCCTTCGACCCCGAAACCCCGTTCGTCACGTCAGGCTTGCGGCTCGGCACGCCGGCCGCGACCACGCGCGGCTTCGGCGTCGCCGAGTTCCGGCAGGTAGGCCTCATGATCGCGGAAGTGCTGAACGCGATCGCGCAGTCGCATGACGGCAAGGCGCCGCTGGTGGAGGCCGCGATCAAGGAGCGGGTGAAGGCGCTGACCGACCGCTTCCCGATCTATCAGTAAGGGGACCGGATGCGCTGCCCGAGCTGCAACAGTCTCGATACGCAGGTGAAGGATTCGCGGCCGACCGAGGATTCGGCCGTGATCCGGCGGCGGCGCGTCTGCGTGTCCTGCAATTTCCGCTTCACCACCTTCGAGCGGGTGCAGCTCCGAGAGCTGACGGTGATCAAGCGCAATGGCCGCCGCGTTCCTTTCGACCGCGACAAGCTGATGCGCTCGGTACAGGTCTCCCTGCGCAAGCGCCCGGTGGATCCGGAGCGGGTCGAGAAGATGGTGTCCTCCATCGTGCGCGAGCTCGAAAGCGGCGGTGAGGCCGAGATTTCCTCGGAGGCGATCGGCGAGATCGTGATGGAGCATCTGCGCCAGCTCGACGACGTCGCCTATGTCCGTTTCGCCTCGGTCTATCGCAATTTCCGCGAGGCCAAGGATTTCGAGACCGTGCTCGGCGAACTCGAGGAAGACACGCGGCTCGCCTCGATACGCAAATGATCTTCCGCATCCTGGAAGATCAATTCGCCCAAAAAACCGAAGCCGGAAAGGAAGCCGACCGGCGTTTCATGCAGCTGGCGCTCGCGCTCGGGCAGCGTGGGCTGGGTCGCACGTGGCCCAATCCGGCAGTTGGCGCGGTCGTGGTGAAGGATGGCGTCATTAGCGGACGCGGCTGGACCCAACCGGGCGGGCGGCCGCATGCCGAGCCCGAGGCCTTGAGGCGCGCCGGCGAAGCCGCGCGCGGCGCCACGCTCTATGTGACGCTCGAGCCGTGCTCGCATTTCGGCAAGTCGCCGCCCTGCGCCGACGCGATCATTGCCGCCGGCATTGCTCGCGTCGTGGCCTCAATCGAGGATCCCAATCCGGAAGTGGCCGGGCAGGGCTTCGCGAAACTCCGTGCGGCCGGCATTGCCGTCGATGTCGGACTTGGTGCAGCCGAGGCCACGCACGATCACGCCGGCCATATCAGACGCATCCGTGACAAGCGCCCGCACGTGATCTTGAAGCTTGCGGTGTCCGCCGACGACAAGATCGCGGCAGCCGGCCACAAGCCGGTTGCCATCACCGGCGAAGCAGCGAAGACTCGCGTGCATCTCTTGCGCGCCCAGAGCGATGCGATCCTGGTCGGGATCGGCACCGTGCTCGCGGACGATCCGCTCTTGACCTGCCGGTTGCCGGGCATGGAGGCGCGCTCGCCCGTGCGGGTCGTGTTGGACCGCGCCTTGCGGATACCGGGCGCAAGCAGGCTGGTGCATTCGGCGCGGCAGACGCCGCTTTGGTTGGCGACATCGGAGACCGCAGAGGCCGCCGCCGCGACGCGGCTGGGCGCGGCCGGCGCGCAGGTGATGCGCGTCCACACCACGCCTGACGGCCTCGATTTGTCGGCGGTGTTGCATGCATTGTCGGAGAAGGGCATCACGCGGTTGATGATCGAGGGCGGGGCGCGCGTGGCGTCGTCCTTTGTCGCAGCCGGCCTCGTCGATGAAGTCTGGCTGTTGCGCGGACCTGCGACTGTCGGCGCCGACGGCGTGTCCGCGCTCGATGCAATGCCGCTCGGCGCCATCACGCAGTCGCCCGCCTTCAAGGTTCGTGCTAGCGAGACGCTGGATAAGGACAATCTGACAGTTTACGAGCGCGCTTGATGTTCACGGGCATTGTCACCGATATCGGCGAAATCACTGACCTCACGCCGACCGCGCCGGGCCAGCTGCACCGGCTGCGCATCGCGTGCCGCTATGACCGCGCTGGTATCGCCGACGGCGCATCGATCGCCTGCAACGGCGTTTGCCTCACTGTCGTCGCCTCCGGCGTGAACGGCGCTACAACCTGGTTCGACGTCGATGCCGCCGCCGAGACGCTTCGTATGACCACAGCAAAGCATTGGGCCGTCGGCACGAAGCTCAACCTCGAGCGCGCGCTCAAGATCGGCGACGAACTCGGTGGTCACATCGTCGCGGGCCATGCCGACGGCGTCGCCACCGTCGTCAGTCGCGACGATCTGCCCGATATGGCGAAGTTTACGCTCGAGACCACGCGCGAGCTGGCACGTTTCATCGCGCCGAAGGGCTCGATCACGCTGGATGGCGTGTCGCTGACCGTCAACACCGCGCAAGACGTGACGTTTTCGGTGCTGATCATCCCGCATACCCTCAAAGTCACGTCACTGTCGTCCTGGCGCGCAGGCAGCGAGGTCAATATCGAGGTCGATTTGATGGCGCGTTACGCCGCGCGGCTGACGGAAATGAAATAGCGGCCCTTGGCTTTGCGGGTTGTCGCGCCTAAAAGCGGCACAACTCGCAAGTATTTTGCAGATTGGCATTTAAATGGCAGACGCGCGTCGCGCCCCGCTGAAGGACCAGACCGACATTTCCGGCGCCCGCGCGCTGATCGTCGAGGCGCGCTTCTATGACGACATCCAGGATGCGCTGCTGGAAGGCGCGGTCGCCGAGCTGAAGGCGGCCGGGGTATCGTACGAAATCATTACGGTACCGGGCGCTTTGGAGATCCCGGCCGCGATCTCCATTGCCATAACGTCCGGAAAATATGGCGGCAGCCCGTATGATGCAGCGATTGCGCTCGGCTGTGTCATCCGCGGCGAGACGATCCATTTCGAGATCGTGTCGATGGAATCCTCGCGCGGACTGATGGATCTGGCGATTGCGGAAAAATTTCCAATCGGCAACGGCATCCTGACTGTCAACACCGAGGAGCAGGCCTGGGCGCGCGCCCGCGCCAACGATCTCAACAAGGGTGGCGATGCCGCGCGGGCCGCATTGGCCATGTTGCGTATCAAGCGCCGGCTGGCGAAGGGCTGACCATGCCCGAGGGCAAGAAGAAACCGTCAGACAAGAAAGCCAACCGGCGCGGCGCTGCGCGGCTCGCCGCCGTGCAGGCGCTGTATCAAATGGACATCGCCGGCGCGGGGATCAACGACGTCTTTGCCGAGTTCGAGAGCCACTGGATCGGCGGCGAGGTCGAGGGCGAGAAATATCTTCCGGCGGAAGCCGCGTTCTTCCGCGACGTGGTGTCAGGCGTGGTGCGCGATCAGGCGCGGCTCGACCCGCTCATCGACGACGCGCTGTCGCGCGGCTGGCCCTTGAAGCGGATCGACGCGATTTTACGCGCGGTCTTGAGGGCGGGCGCTTACGAGCTGGAGCATCGCAAGGACATTCCCGGCCGCGTGGTCGTCTCCGAATATGTCGACGTCGCCAACGCTTTTGTCGACGGCGAAGAGACCGGCATGGTCAATGCCGTGCTCGATCAGATCGGCCGCCAGTTCCGTCTCGACGAGTTCGGCCGTGGCTGACAGGCGCGCATCCGGCGAAGACTCGCTGATCGCGCGCTACTTCAAGCCGATCGCCACCGATCCCGGTGCGTTCGGTCTGGTCGACGATGCCGCCATTCTGAAAGCGCGCGGCGAGGACATTGTCGTCACCACGGATGCCATCGTCGAAGGCGTGCATTATCTCGCAAGCGACCCACCCGACACCATCGCGCGCAAGGCGCTGCGGACCAACCTGTCCGATCTCGCCGCCAAGGGCGCGGTACCCGTGGGCTTCGTGCTGACCCTGGCGCTGCGATCGGCCGACGAGAACTGGCTTGAACCGTTTGCGCGCGGCTTGGGCGAGGACGCGAAGTCGTTCGCTTGCCCGCTGCTCGGCGGCGACACCGTGTCGACTCCGGGGCCGGTGACGATCTCGATCACCGCGTTCGGCTGCGTACCCGAGGGAAAGATGGTTCGCCGCACCCGCGCGAGTCCCGGCGACCGCGTCATGGTATCGGGTACCATCGGCGATGCCGTGCTCGGCCTCGACATCCTCAAGAATGGTCCGATTGCGAAAGCGCTCGCGGGCGACCCCAGAGGAAGTGAGATGCTGATTGCACGCTATCGGGTGCCGCAGCCGCGCAATACGCTCGCGACAGCCGTGCGCGACCACGCCAGCGCCGCGATGGACGTCTCCGACGGACTTGCCGGCGATCTCGCAAAGCTCTGCGCAGCGTCAGGCGTCACCGCCGTCATCGACATCCCGAGCATTCCGGCCTCGGCGATTGCCGCAGGCCTGCTGTCGCGCGGCGCGGTCGGGATCGAAACGCTCATCGCAGGCGGCGACGATTACGAGATCCTCTGCACGGTTCCAGAGGCCAACGCCGACGGCTTTGCCGCGGCGGCGCGGCAGGTCGGCGTCGCGGTCACGGATATCGGCACCATCATGGCTGGCGAAGGGCTGCCCCGATTCCTGGACGCTGAGGGCAGGGAATTGGTGCTCACCCGGCTGTCCCACAGCCATTTCTAAGATTTCGCGAAAAACCGCCCGCTACGGCTCGAAAAACCTGCCGGAATCGCCAATTCCTGCCTACCGCAGCGTTGCGCGGCGGGGACGATTTTGGCATGGTCCCGCCCGATTTGAGGCCGCCTTCTTGGGCAAGGCGGGCCTCCTTTTTGTGCGCCGGCCGCAAGCTGCGGCGCCTGGCGCGGGGTCATCTTACGAATCCGAGGCTAAATTCAATGACTGCTTTGTGGCTGATCGTGCTCTGCGGAGTGCTCTCCATCGTTTACGCCGTCTGGGCGACCATGTCCGTGCTCAAAGCGGACGCCGGCAATCCCCGGATGCAGGAAATCGCGGCCGCCGTGCGCGAAGGCGCGCAGGCCTATCTGCGCCGCCAGTACGCCACGATCGCTATCGTTGGCGTCGTGATCTTTGCGCTGCTCGCCTACCTCCTCGGCATGCTGGTCGCGGTCGGCTTTGCCATCGGCGCGATCCTGTCGGGCGCGGCGGGCTTCATCGGCATGAACGTGTCGGTGCGCGCCAACGTTCGCACCGCGCAGGCTGCCACCACCTCGCTCGCCGGCGGTCTCGAACTCGCCTTCAAGGCCGGCGCGATCACGGGCATGCTGGTCGCCGGCCTCGCGCTGCTCGGCGTGACGCTGTACTTCGGCTTCCTGGTCTATTCGTTGAAGCTCGCGGCTGACAGCCGCACCGTGGTCGACGCCATGGTGGCGCTCGGCTTCGGCGCCTCGCTGATCTCGATCTTCGCCCGTCTGGGCGGTGGCATCTTCACCAAGGGCGCCGACGTCGGCGGCGACCTCGTCGGCAAGGTCGAGGCCGGCATTCCCGAGGACGATCCGCGCAACCCTGCCACCATCGCCGACAACGTCGGCGACAATGTCGGCGACTGCGCCGGCATGGCCGCCGACCTGTTCGAGACCTATGCGGTGACCGCGGTCGCCACCATGGTGCTCGCCGCGATCTTCTTCGCCAAGACGCCGATCCTGCAGAACATGATGACGCTGCCGCTTGCCATCGGCGGCATCTGCATCATCACCTCGATCATCGGCACCTTCTTCGTCAAGCTCGGCGCCAACCAGTCGATCATGGGCGCACTCTACAAGGGCCTGATCGCGACCGGCGTCCTCTCGCTGGTCGGCGTGGCCGGCGTGATCTACACCCTGATCGGCTTCGACAAGCTGCCGGGCGTCGACTACACCGGCATGGCGCTGTTCGAATGCGGCGTGGTCGGCCTCGTCGTCACCGCGCTGATCATCTGGATCACCGAGTACTACACCGGCACCGACTATCGTCCGGTGAAGTCGATCGCCGCGGCTTCGGTCACCGGTCACGGCACCAACGTGATCCAGGGCCTTGCCATCTCGATGGAGGCGACCGCGCTGCCCGCGCTCGTCATCATCGCGGGCATCCTCGTAACCTACAGCCTTGCCGGCCTGTTCGGCATTGCGATTGCGACCGCCACCATGCTGGCGCTGGCCGGCATGATCGTCGCGCTCGACGCTTTCGGCCCGGTCACCGACAATGCCGGCGGCATTGCCGAAATGGCCGGTCTGCCGAAGGAGGTGCGCAAGTCGACCGACGCGCTGGATGCGGTCGGCAACACCACCAAGGCGGTCACCAAGGGTTACGCCATCGGCTCCGCCGGTCTCGGCGCGCTGGTGCTGTTTGCGGCCTATAACCAGGACCTGAAGTTCTTCATCGCGAACGGCACCAGCTACTTCAAGGGCGTCAATCCGGACTTCTCGCTGAACAATCCCTACGTCGTCGTGGGCCTGCTGTTCGGCGGCCTGCTGCCTTATCTGTTCGGCGCGATGGGGATGACCGCGGTGGGACGTGCGGCCGGCGCGATCGTCGAGGAAGTGCGCCGCCAGTTCCGCGAAAAGCCCGGCATCATGCAGGGCACCGACAAGCCGGACTACGGCAAGGCCGTCGATCTCCTGACAAAAGCCGCGATCAAGGAAATGATCATCCCGTCGCTGCTGCCGGTGCTGTCGCCGATCTTCGTCTACTTCGTGATCTACGCGATTGCGGGCGGCGGCGCGGCCGGAAAGTCGGCAGCGTTCTCGGCCGTCGGCGCCATGCTGCTCGGCGTGATCGTCACGGGTCTGTTCGTCGCGATCTCGATGACCTCGGGCGGCGGCGCCTGGGACAACGCCAAGAAGTACATCGAGGACGGCCATTACGGCGGCAAGGGCTCTGACGCCCACAAGGCGGCCGTGACCGGCGACACCGTCGGCGATCCCTACAAGGATACGGCGGGCCCGGCGGTCAACCCGATGATCAAGATCACCAACATCGTGGCGCTGCTGTTGCTTGCGATCCTCGCGCACGGCGGGTGATCGAAGCGACCCTCGAAAATGAAGACCCCGCAGGCTGCAAGCCTGCGGGGTTTTTTGTTGGAGAAATTCGTCACCGTGTTAGATGTCGGGAAGAAAAAGAATATCAGGGGGACGCCATGCAGATGGTGAGCCGGCGCGAGCATTTGCGGGGGATGTTGGGCGTGGCCGCGTTGGCCGGGATGCCATTTGCTGCTCGCGCCGCGGATGGGGCGGTTCCGCCGGAAGGGATCGGGCACCGCATCAAGCATGTGTCATACAGCGACATTGGCGGGCGCCCGGACAGCGTTCAGGTCATGTCGAGCCGCAATCACCTGTATATCGGTCACATGTTCAGCGATGGCGTCACCATCCTGGATGCCAGCGATCCCCGCAATCTGAAACCGGTGAACTTTTTCACGGCCGGGCAATACACGCGGACGCATCATCTGCAAGCATCGGACGACCTGCTTCTTGTCGCCAACGGCGCCAACATCGTGGCCATGCAATCCTATAGCGACCAGCGCGGCTATTTCGAGAACAACCTGTCCGACAGCATCACCAGGCGCAAAAACTTCCGCAGCGGTCTGTCGATACACGACATCTCCAAACCCGGCGAAATGAAAGAGATTGCGTTTCTCGAAATACCCGGACTTGGCATCAACCGGCTGTCCTGGATGGGCGGGCGCTATGTCTCTGTCTCGGCACACTTCGACGGCTTCACCGATCATTGCCTTTGCATCGTCGATCTCAACGAGATCACGAAGCCGGTCATCGTCTCGAAATGGTGGCTGCCGGGCATGAACCGTGCGGCGGGCGAGGTGTCGACCGCGCCCAAGGGCAAGCGCTACGCGCTGCATCACATGATCGTCGCGGGCAAGCTCGGCTACGGCGCCTGGCGCGATGGCGGCTTCACGATCCACGATGTTTCCGATCCCGCCCAGCCGAAACTGCTCTCGCATGTCAACTGGTCGCCGCCGTTTCCGGGCGGCACGCACACGCCGTTGCCTTTGCCGGGTCGCAATCTGGCGGTCGTGGCTGACGAGGCGAACGCGGAGAAATGCGCGAAGGGGCTGTTCCAGATCTTCGTGGTCGATGTGCGGGCGCCGGACAATCCGGTCACGATTTCGACGATGCCGATCCCGCGGGATCGCGACTATTGCGCTGCGCCCGGTACGTTTGGCCCGCATAATCTGCATGAGAACCGGCCTGGGTCTTTTCAGAGCGAGGACACGATCTTCGCAACCTACAATGCCGGCGGGGTCAGGGTGTTCGACATCAAGGACCAGTTTGCGCCGAAGGAGCTTGCATTCTGGCTGCCGCCCGCACCGGCCAGGTTGATCGATCCGAGGCCCAACGTAGCGGTCGCCGCCAAGACCGCCGATTGCTACGTGACGCGTGAGGGGCTGATCTATGCGACCGATTGGAACGCCGGCCTGCATGTGCTCGAATACGAGGGCTGAATGACGATCAGGCATTGGCTGCCAAACCTCTCCCATCGTGCGCAAGCGGCAACATCATGGTTCGCGCTCTGCGCGCCCCGGGATGAGCGTCACTTCACCTCCATCTGCAAACCTTCCTTCTCGATGATGCCGGCGAACTTCCTGGTCTCGGCGTCGATGAAGGCTGCGTACTGCTCCGGCGAGCCGTAGTCGGGACGCGCGCCCATCGCGGCGATGTTCTTCCTGATATCGTCGCGCTCCAGCATCGCCTTCACTTGAAGATTGAGCGCGGTGACGATCTCGGGCGGCGTGGGCTTCGGCACGACCACGCCGAACCACGACGACACGTCGAAGCGCGACAGCTCCGGCGCGCATTCGCGCATGGTCGGAAGCTCGGGCGCGGAGGCGCTGCGCTCGGTGGTGGTGACGCAGAGCCCGTTGAGCTTGCCGTCCAGCACCTGCGGCAGCGATGGATAGATATTGTCGAACAGGATCTGGACGTCGGCGGCGAGCATCGCCTGCAACGCGGGCCCTGCGCCGCGAAACGGCACATGCGTCATCTTCAATCCCGTGAGCTGCAGGAACCAGGCGCCGGTGAGGTGAGGGCTCTGCCCGACGCCCGACGAGGCGTAGTTCAGCTTGTCCGGATTGGCCTTGAGATAGGCGATCAGCTCCGCGATCGACTTGATCCCGGTCGATGGATGCGCCGAGACGATGTTCGGAGTCCGGATCATGTTGGACACCGCCTGTAGCTGATCCGGCTTGTAGGTGAGGTTGCGGAAGATGCTGTAGGCGATGGCGTTGGGGCCGGGATTGCCGATCAGGATGGTGTGACCGTCGCCCTTTTGCCTGATGACTTCGACCGTTGCGATCGTGCCGCCGCCGCCGGAACGGTTCTCGACCACGGCCGATTGGCCCCAGACCGTCTGGAGATGCGCGGCGAGCAGCCGGCCCATCACGTCGGTCGTTCCGCCGGGTGCGGCCGGCACGATGATGCGGATGGTCTCGGTCGGCCGCCAGTCGGCGAGGCTCGAACGCGGCACGATCGATGCGGCCGACAGCGCCGCTGCACCAGCAAGCACGCGGCGGCGAGACAGCAATTTCCCGGTCATTTCAACTCCCTGCTTTTATTTTGCAGGGAGCGTAGGGGGCGGGAACGCGTGCGGCAAGCGGGCGACTTGGCGCAGGTCAGCGCATGATCCGGAAAAGTAGGAACCGGTTTTCCGACAAGATCATGCGCCCAAAAAAGCGCGTGAGGGCTAGTGGAAGCTGAGCAGCTTGAACAGCGGCGTCAGGTAGGACATCTCCTGACCCGAGGTCGCCGTGGTGCGGCTGATGAAGTCGAAGATCTTGCCGTCCTTCAACCCGTAATTGGCGAGCCGCACGACTTGCCGGTTCTTGTCGAAATAGACCGCGATCACGCGCTGGTCGATGACCTTCTGGTCCATGAACATGACGGGGCGCGAGGTGCGCTGGGAGATGTAGTAGAAAACTTCGCCGTTCAGCGTCGCGACCGTCGACGGCGTGCCCAGCACGATCAGCACCTGGTCCTGGCTCGCGCCGATCGGAATCTGCTCCAGCGCGCCGGGGGGAAGGATGTATCCCTTCTGGAACTGCTCGCCGGTGCAACCCGCAAGCACCCCGCAGACCAGCATGGCAGCAGCAACCGCGCGCAGGCCATGCCAGCGCCCGAAAAGGCCTTTGGTCGTGGTCGTCTGGGTCATTGCGGAACGGGTCCCGTCCTCCTAGAACCGGCCAGCCCGGCCGTGGCCGGAATGCAAGATTTGCGAGCCCAACACTTATTACCCCAAGTCACGCAAAAGGGCTTGCTTGTGGAACCCACAATGCTTTGGCCGTTCAATCACTTCAGGAAACCCCACCTTGCCCCGCGCGGCACCATCGATGCCATCTATGGCATGATCGTGACGCAAGCGCGAGAACCCTTGTTTTACCGGGACTTGGGCGTCCCGGATACGGTTAACGGCCGTTTTGACCTGATCGTGCTGCATCTGTGGATGGTGCTGCGACGCCTTGGCGAGATCGCCGGGATGGCCGGGCCGGCGCAGGCGCTTTTCGACCGCTTCTGCGCCGACATGGACGACAATCTGCGGGAAATGGCGATCGGCGACCTCGCCGTGCCGAAGAAAATGCAGGCCTTCGGCGAAGCCTTTTATGGCCGCATCGCCGCCTATGACATGGCCCTGTCAGACAGTCCCGAGGCGCTGGCGCAAGCCATCACCCGGAACGTCCTGAACGGCGAGGGCATTGAGAGTGCGCGGCGGCTTGCAGCCTACGCGCTGGCCGTCATCGCCACTTTCGAGAAGCTGGACGCAGCGGCGCTCATGCGTGCGTCGTGGTCATTTCCATTGCCGCAGCCGGAAGCCACGACTTCATGAAGCGCACGGACGAGACGTCTCCACGCGATCCCACGCGCGACCCTCCACGTGATGCTTGGCGCGCTCTCGTCAACGTCGCGCAGATTCCGGTTGGCGGGCTGCATCGCGAGATCGAGGCGGACGGCCGCGCGCGGGCTGTCATGGCCGAGACCGCGGGCCTTCGCGATATTTCATTGGTGCGTGCCGCGTTCGACCTGTCGCACCGGAGTGGCGGCGGTGTGCACGTCACCGGCCGCGTGCAGGCGAAGGTGGGACAGACCTGCGTCGTCACGCTGGAGCCGATCGAAAACGAGATCGACGAGGAGGTCGATCTGTTCTTCGCGCCGGCGGCGGAGATCGCCCCGCAGACCGATGCCGATGAGGACGACGGCGAGAATGCAATGGCGGACCCGCCGGAGCCGATCGAGAACGGCATGATCGATCTCGGCCGGCTTGCCACCGATGTGCTGTACCTTGCGATCGACCCATATCCTCGCAAGCAGGGCGCGGCGTTCGAGGCGCAGGTCGCTGCTCCCGATCCCGAGGATCATCCCTTTGCCGCACTGAAGGCGCTGCAGACCGCGCCGGAGAAGCCCGCGCCAGCTCACGGCAAGCTGAAAGGCAAATAGGCCCAAAGCCCGGGTCCAGCGAGGCTTTCAATGCCGGCTACAAGACATTGAAATAACTCATATTATCAGGTCGATTGATTCCGGCTCAAGGCGCTCGCAGGAACAAAAAGCCGGGGGTCAAGAGTTGTGTCGGCACGCCGAAGCGGTATTGTCGCGGCCCGGCCCGAGCGTAGCGTCAGGCCGATCCGCTCAGGCGCAGCGGTGGCCGCTCAAGTCCAGTTTTTCCGGGAAATTCATGCCTCAAAAGGTTCGAATCGCGCTTGACGCCATGGGTGGCGATGTCGGCGCGTCCGTCATCATTCCCGGCGCGGCCAATTCGCTCTCCCGGCATCCCGACAGCGAGTATCTGTTGTTCGGCAAGCGCGAACTGATCGAGCCGGAGCTTGCCAGGCATCCCGCGCTGAAGGCGGCGTCGCGGGTGATCCACACCGACGTCGCGGTCGGCATGGAGGACAAGCCGAGCCAGGCGCTGCGCCGCGGGCGCAAGACCTCCTCGATGTGGCTGGCGATCGACGCCGTGAAGAAGGGCGAGGCCGATGTCGCGGTCTCCGCCGGCAACACCGGCGCGCTGATGGCGATGGCGCGGTTTCACCTGCGCACTCTGTCCGGCATCGACAGTCCGGCAATCGCCGCGGTGTGGCCGACGCTCCGCGGCGATTCCGTTGTGCTCGATCTCGGCGCCACCATCGGCGGCGATGCGCGGCATCTGGTGGGTCTTGCAGTGATGGGCGCCGCCATGGCCAGCGTGCTGCTCAATCTGCCGCGGCCGACGGTGGGCCTGCTCAACATCGGCACCGAAGAGATCAAGGGCCACGAGGAGATCCGCGAGGCCGGCGAGATGCTGCGCGCGATGAACCTGCCGCAGGTCGACTATATCGGCTTTGTCGAGGGCGACGGCATCGGCAGGGGCGCCGCCGATGTGATCGTGACCGAGGGCTTTTCCGGCAACATCGCGCTCAAGGCGGCCGAGGGAACGTCGCGGCAGTTGCTCCAGTTCCTGCGCGAGGCGATGGCCAGCAGTCTGTTGTCCAAACTCGGCTACCTGCTTGCCCGCGGCGCTTTCCGGTCGCTACGCGACAAACTCGACCCGAAGAAATCCAATGGCGGCGTGCTGCTCGGCCTCAACGGGGTCGTGGTCAAGAGCCACGGCGGCACGGACGCCGAAGGCTTTGCCTATGCCGTCGATGTTGGCTATGAGATGGTCCGTTACGATCTCCTGACCAAGATCAATCAAATGCTCAATCGCGAAGGCGGCGGTCTTGTCCCCGATCCGTCCACGTCGGAGGCTGTCTCGTGACGTTACGTTCGGTGGTGCTCGGCTGCGGTTCCTATTTGCCGCAGCGGATATTGACCAACGCCGAACTGGCGGCCAGGATCGATACCTCCGACGAGTGGATCGTGCAGCGGACCGGCATCCGCGAGCGACACATCGCCGCCGATGACGAGTTCACCTCGCATCTCGCGATCAAGGCCGCCAACGCCGCGCTCGCCAATGCCGGGATCGACGCCCAGGCGATCGACCTGATCGTGCTGGCGACCTCGACGCCCGACAACACCTTTCCCGCAACCGCCGTCGCCGTGCAGAACGCCCTCGGCATCACCCGTGGCGCTGCCTTCGACCTGCAGGCGGTGTGCTCCGGATTCGTGTTTGCGCTCGCAACCGCCGACAATTTCCTGCGCGCAGGCGCGTTCAAGCGGGCGCTGGTGATCGGGGCCGAGACCTTCTCGCGAATCCTCGATTGGAACGACCGCGGCACCTGCGTGCTGTTCGGCGACGGCGCCGGCGCCATCGTGCTGGAGGCGCAGGAGCAGCCGGGCCAATCGAGCGACCGCGGCGTGCTGACCACGCATTTGCGCTCCGACGGCCGCCACAAGGCCAAGCTCTTTGTCGACGGCGGACCGGGCTCGACCAGGACCGTCGGTCATCTGCGGATGGAGGGCCGCGAGGTGTTCAAGCATGCGGTTGGCATGATCACCGACGTCATCGTCGATGCCTTCAACGCCACGGGTCTGTCAGCCGACGACATCACCTGGTTCATCCCGCATCAGGCCAACAAGCGAATCATCGATGCCAGCGCGCACAAGCTGCATATTGCGCCGCAGAAAGTGGTGCTGACCGTCGACCTCCACGGCAATACCTCGGCCGCATCGATCCCGCTGGCGCTCAACGTCGCGGTGAAGGACGGACGGGTGAAGAGGGGCGATCTCGTGCTGTTCGAAGCCATGGGCGGCGGTTTCACCTGGGGTTCGGCGCTGGTGCGCTGGTGAACCCCGCGCTCGAAAGCGGCGCAGTTGTAAAAATGTCGCTTTCCCCTGCACTGTTTTTTAAATGTGATTGTCTTGATGGCGCTGTTGACCGTTGCAGCGTAACCTCTTAATTTCAGATGGAAATTGTTCGCCGTGAGTGGGGCTGGCGATGAACGGAACCGGAAAGACCGTCACACGCGTTGATCTGTGCGAGGCCGTCTACCAGAAGGTCGGGCTGTCGCGCACGGAATCATCGGCGTTTGTCGAGTTGGTGCTGAAAGAGATTACGGACTGCCTGGAAAAGGGCGAGACGGTGAAACTGTCCTCGTTCGGCTCCTTCATGGTGCGCAAGAAGGGCCAGCGCATCGGCCGCAATCCGAAGACCGGCACCGAGGTGCCGATCTCTCCGCGCCGCGTGATGGTGTTCAAGCCGTCGGCGATCCTCAAGCAGAGGATCAACGGCCAGCGGTCGCCGGCAACGGCAGCGACAAAGACGACTGAGTTATCTTTTGCGCATGATCTTGTCGGAAAACCGTACCACTTTTCCGGATCATGCGCTAAGCGAAGGGAAGGGCGCGTTTGGACAAGGCGCCGGATGCATTCCGCACCATCAGCGAGGTCGCCGACGACCTCGACATTCCCCAGCATGTGCTGAGGTTCTGGGAGACGCGTTTCGCCCAGATCAAGCCGATGAAGCGCAGCGGCGGCCGCCGCTATTACCGCCCCGACGACGTCGACCTGCTCAAGGGCATCCGCCGCCTCTTGTACGGCGAGGGCTACACCATCCGCGGCGTGCAGCGAATCCTGAAAGAACACGGCATCAAGTCGGTGCAGGGGTCTGGCCGACGCGTCGGCCGCGGTGTCGTTCGGCGCGATCGAGGAAGCGGTCGGGCAGTCGCTCACCGAAGGCGACGGCGCAGGATTTCGGCGTCGATCTCGATGCCGAGGACGAGAGCAAGGCGGCGCCGGTTGTAGGCGCCGGGGAAGACGACGGCATCGATTTCCGCTTCGTCGATTCCGAGGACGATTTCCTCGAGGCGTTCCGCAGCGGCGGCAAGGGCCGCAAGGTCGACCACGCCGCGCTCGACCGCGAAAAGCTCGAGGGCGTGCTGCGCGACCTCATCGCCTGCCGGCAGATGCTGGACCGGGTGATGAAGGACGGGTAGGCGGCGTTTCGGTGTCCGAAACCGCCCATTCCGCGCCTTGCGCGAAAGCGGGATCGCGGCTAATCAACCCGGCATCGGAGCGTGGCGCAGCCCGGTTAGCGCACTAGTCTGGGAGACTAGGGGTCGGAGGTTCAAATCCTCTCGCTCCGACCAAATTATCGGATTGAACCTGTTCGATTTCACTTCGCCGCCTCCGGGCGATATCGCCGAACGTTTGTTCCCTGCCGGCCGGCTGCCTTCCAGATCACGCCCGGCCCGCTAGCCCACCGCGTCCAGAATCCAGCGCGCCACGGTCGCATCGTCGAGATATCCATCGATCCCGTGACGGTTGTCGGTGTGGTTCTTGACCTGGTTGAAATTGGTCACGGCGGGGGCGACCGGAAAGTTCGCGGCGTCCAGCGGATTGAGCGCGACGATGTCGCGCAGATCGAAGGCATTGTTCCAGGTTTCGACGGCCGGCTTCGGGAAGCCGATCGGCACGAGCTGATCGCGTATCGCGCGGATCGATAGCGGGCAGCCGACCGTGACGAGCAAGGGCACGCGGAGCTTTCTCGTATCCGTGCGGAGAACATTGTAGGCAACGACGGAGCCAAGGGAGTGGGCAACGACCACGGTCGGCTCCTCGGTCAAGGCGGCCTTGACGATCCCGTCGATCTGGTCGCGAACGCCCGCGCGATTGGTGTAGAGATAGACGGACCGCAAGAACGCCTCGATGCCGCCGCCGCTTATCCCGAAGCCGAATTTATCGATTGACCGCACGATGGCCTGCACCCAGCGCCAGTTTTCGGGTCCTCGCGGCGCGGGGTTGGAGCCGTAGAGATCGTCGACGGCCTGGTCGCCGATGCCCGCGCGCTGGCGCATCTGGTCGGCGGCTGCAGCCTCGAACGAAAGAAAGTCCAGGTCGGCCTGATCGTCTCCGCGAGCCTGAACGTCGTCAGTCGTCGGAACTCCGCGTGTAAACTTGTCGAGAACGTTCCCGTAATACGGAAGCTGGAAGTCCAGATTGTCCGGAAGTTTCAGCCCAGCGGACGTCGCTCCGCGCCGCAGCGCTTCGATCCAGCTATTCTTGAGCGCGACGGGATCGAGATTTTGCTGGGCGATTCCATGCACGAAGACGATGCGGCTGACGGCCGGACGCGATGCCGTCTGGGCGCTCAGTCGAGAACCGAGGATTTGCTGCAGACCTGCGGCCGAAGTCATTTGCAGAAAACGGCGACGTTCCATCACGCATGCTCCCGGGCCGTCATTGCAATTTGATTCCAAGCTCTTCCCTGACGAGACTCATGCCCTTCTCGTCGAAGGTGGTCCAGAGCGAAGGAAGAATGTGCGTCTGTGCTTCCATGAACCTGTCGGGGAGGGCAACGTTGTTGATTTGCAGGAATTGCCAGCCCTGGTTCAGCATCGGACAGAAGGGAGCCTGGGTTCCCGTCGTCGCGTTGATGGAAAGCCTGGTCGCTGCCGCGTTGGCAAGCATCGCAACATCGAACAAATCGATCCCCAGCTCCGACTGCATGATGCGGTGAACCGAAACAATCTGATCGGACAGTCCCGCTTGCGCGTATGCGTAAGCGGCGTAAATGCCGAGTGTCGGATCAAGCAACTTTCCCTGGCGGATCGTGTTGGCCAGCTGCGCCGCGTTCTGGTCTCTGACGTTCGGCGGCCCATCAATGCGAAAAGCTCCGAATTTCGCCGCGGTGGCAACAATCGCGTGGAGTTGCTTGAGGTTTTCGTTGGGCGCAGAGGTCGCCAATTGATCGCCGACTCCGGCCGGCTCGTAGCTGACGCTGACCACTCGCCCTTCCGCAACGACGACCGTTGCGGCAAAGCCTCGAAGCGCGGCGATAACGGTGCCCGATCCTCCTTCGAAATCGAGCACGACGCTGTGCTGACGTTTTCCGCGAGGGTCGATCTGGACAACCGCCGGCTCGGTCGATCCATTTCCCGCGCGGTCGATCTGTGCCGCCGCGGTCGCGGCCGCAGCGCCGCGAAGGCGTATGCCGAAAACATTCACGCCGGTGCCGAACCTGAAGACGTTTGGGCCGCGCGCATTCAGAATTGAGTCGCTGTTGACGGAAAAACCGATGCTCCGATCGATTTTTTGCAGGTCATCCTGGCTGACGGCTTTGGGTTTCGAAGCCGGACTGATCTGGACACCGATTTGACTGAGCTTGAAATCAGTCAGATCCTGGATCGTCGGGGGAACGCTGATGATTTTTGGCCTGGCTGCGTGGTGGCCCCCGCCGCACCCCCGGCAGCCCCCATTGGGGCGGAGAGGGTTGTCTACGGGGTTGAGGCCGATGATCTCGGCCTGGCCGATGAACCCGGTCGATGTCACGCTCGAGTCCGGGTATTCCTGCACGTCGGAAATCTGGGCCCGTTTCGGAACCTCGGAGAGCAGGTAGGCCTCCAGCTTCTTGTTCGGGACGACCTTGAGTTCGCCGACCTCTTCGATCATGGAGGCGTCGGGATTCATGAAGGCGTCGAGAAAACACGACGTGTAGATGCCGTCGTAACTGCCGGTGGTGTCCTTCACCTCGTAGGCCGGCGCGCCAACCCTGACCGCGAAAAACGAATCGAGAAACGTCAGGACCTTGTTGTTGTTCACAACCGGAAAGATGTTGTAGCCGGTCAACGACTGGATCTTGAGGCTTGCGGACGTGGAGCGGCACGCATCCGAAATCAGAACGACATTCGGTATCCCGCACTGCCGGGAAAACTGCTGACATTGCGTGACGCTGACGGCTTCATTGGAATTATGCAGAGCTTGCGAGAGCATCCAGTATTCGCCGGTTCCGACGAACGAGCCGTGTCCCGCAAAATACACGATGAGCTGACTGACCGTGCCGAGTTGCACGTATCCGTCGACGGCTTCGAAGATGTCCGCTGCCCTGACGGGGCCGGCGTCGTCGTAAAACGGTTTGACGTCGATCCCTTCGGAGGTAAGCCACTCGGCGACTTTCCTGGCGCCCGATACCGCCGCGCGGAGCGGAGGCATGTCTTTCGGTTTATCGACTCCGATGACGATGGCGGCGCGGGTTATGCTCGTCTGCGCACGCGCCCGCCGGGTTGCGAGGGCCGCGGGTATCGTCGCACCAAGGCGAAGGACGTCTCGACGCCGCATTGTGTCACCCTCGTGGATGGCACGTCAGGGTAGACGACGCGAGCAGGGTTTGGAAGGCCGCGGCTTGAAAGGTCGCCCGAGGGCAACGGCACACGCTGCAGTTGAGCGCGGCAAAATTTGTCGGGTCGTGGGCCTCGGTCAGTCCCGCGCGCTTGTGCCGGGAATCAAATTCCCAGCACCCACACGGCCAAGATGGTTCCGATCACGGCGAGCCCGCTGATCGTCCATCCTGCGAGATAGGCCGGACCGTTCGAGCCGGGCCGATCGACCATGGTGTCATTCCAGTGGTTCATTCCGTGCCTCCTGTCGGTATGCCACCTGTGAAATGGGACTCCCGGCGCGGCGAAAGGTTCAAAGAATCTTCGCAATCCCACCACCGGTCGGCCCCTTTGGCTGTGTTAGCATCGCGCCCGCCTATCACAGCGCCGCCGCAAAGAACGGTGCCGGGCGTATGTTGCAGGACGGGAACGCGAGGAAACATCAATGAAAACCCGACCGACCGGCGTCATTCCGCCGATGACCACGCCGTTTCGCCGCGACGGCGAGATCGACCTCAAGCTGGTCGCCCCGCAGGTCGACTGGCTGATCGGCGCCGGCGCCCACGGCATGGCGGCGGGCGGCTCGACCGGGGAGGGCCACACCCTCGACCATGAGGAATATCGCGACCTGATGGCCGCGACGGTGCAGGCCGCGCGCGGCCGTGCGCCCGTGATCGCCGGCATCATCGTCGACTCCACGCGCGATGCGATCCGCCGCGGCAAGCTCGTGCGCGACATGGATGTCGCCGCGCTCCAGGTGACGCCGGACAAGCTGATCTACGGCGCGGTTGACGCGCTGATGTATCCGTCCTACGCGCTCGGCGCGCACGGCTCCATCGCCGCGATCCTGTCCGCCGCGCCGCATGCCTCCTCTGTGGCGCTGTGGGATGCGGTCAAGAAGGGCGATCACGCGCAGGCGCTTGAGCTGCACAAGAAGCTGCTGACGCTGTGGAACGCCATCGTCTCCGACAATTTGCCGGCCTGCACACGTCATGCGCAGTTCTTGCAAGGCCTGCCGAAGACCTATTCGCGCGCGCCGATGCCGGAGGCGTCACCTGCGCAAGCCGCGGCTGTTGCCAAGGCGCTGGAAGGGTTAGGCGCGCTCGGCGGCAAAAGGGTCGAGGCCGCGGAGTAATCAGTTGCAGTCATCACCAGGTAAAGACCGGACTAATCCATGAAAGACTTCGCCGGAAAATTCGCCGTCATCACCGGAGGCGGCACGGGCATGGGCCGGGAGCTTGCGCGACAGCTGGTCGCCGAGGGCTGCAACGTCGCGATGTGCGACGTCTCGACCAAGGCCATGGCCGAGACCAAACGGCTGTGCGAGAGCGCGAAGCTGCCGCAAGGCTTGCGCGTCACCACCCATGTCGCCGACGTCTCGATCGAAGCGCACTACACCCGCTTCCGCAACGAGCTGATCGAGCAGCAGAAGACGGACAGGATCCATCTGCTCTTCAACAATGCCGGGATCGGCGGCGGCAGCAGCATGATCGCCAACACCCGCGCGCAATGGGAGCGCACCTTCAACATCTGCTGGGGCGGCGTTTACCTCGGCGTGCGCACTTTCCTGCCGCTGCTGTTGAAGGCCGACGAGGGGCATATCGTCAACACCTCCAGCATCAACGGTTTCTGGGCCACGGTCGGCATGGGCGTTCCGCACACCGCCTACAGCGCGGCCAAATTCGCCGTGAAAGGGTTCACTGAGGCGCTGATCATCGACCTCCGCCTCAACGCGCCGCATATCAAATGCTCGGTGGTGATGCCCGGCCATATCGGCACCTCGATCGTGTCGAACACGCGGATGGTGCAGAACGGCTCCGAGCAACTCACGCCGAATGAACTGGGGCAGGCGCGCCAGCTCATGAAGGACATGGGCGTCCCCGTCGACACCATGTCGGACGAGCAAATCCAGGCGCTCATGCAGGATAGTGCGCGCGCCTTCCGGGACGAGGCGCCGATGACGGCCGCGCAGGCGGCGAAGGTCATTCTCGACGGCGTCAAGGCCGGGCAGTGGCGTATTCTGGTCGGCGACGACGCGCACCAGCTCGACAGCCGGGTGAGGGAAAAGCCGGAGCAGGCCTACACTTTCGAATTCTACAGGAGCTTCGTGAAAGAGGTGGGGTGGCGGGTCGGTTAGCCTGGAAGTGGGGGGATTGCGATGGACGATCGAGCCGTGCGGGCGGCGCTGGAGCGTCATTGGGCGGCTTCCGATGCCAGCGATTTCGAAGTCGAGCATGAGATCTATCGCGAGGACGCCGTGCTCGATTATCCGCAATCGGGCGAGCGCATCCGCGGCCGGCGCAAGATCCAGGAGAGCCGCACCGTCCAGCCGAACACGAAGCGCTTCACCGTCCGGCGCATGATCGGCAGCGGCGACCTCTGGGTGACCGAATTCGTCCTGAGCTATGACGGCGTCCCGTCCTACGTGGTCAGCATCATGGAATTCCGCGACGGACTGGTGGCGCACGAGACGCAGTATTTCGCCGACCGGTTCGATCCCGGCCCATCGCGTGCGCATCTGGTCGAGCGCATGAGTTAGCGCCCCGCGGCGACCCGATACGCCAGCCGGCTGTGGCCGACGCAATAGGGCAGGCCGCCGAGTGGCGGGTTGCCGCAGAAGCAGAAATCGTCCGCGCCCGGCGTCGAGATCGGCCAGCGGCAGGTGTCCTTGCCGAGCTCGAACAGCGAGCAGGTGTGTCCGTTGTGGATCGGCTCGTCCGCCATGACGACGTCCGACTGTGCCGGATAGGCCTTCAGCAGGATCTGGCGCAGCCGCGGCGCACCGCGCGGCCGCGCCTCTGCACTGCTGCGCTCGGGCCGCCCCGTGCGCACCATGCGGTCCTTGTCGCGCTTGAGATTGAGCCGCGAAATCTTGCCGATCACGGCATTGCGGCTGACGCCGATGGTGGCCGCGATCTCGCGGCAGGAGAGTCCGGCAGCAAAGCCGCTCTTCAGGAGTTCAAGTCGTTCGTCCGTCCAGGTTTGCGCAAGCATGTGTCGGTTCCAGGTTGGATCCTTTCAGGGATCGTCCTGGCCACCCGTGGAGCCGAACCTGCCGCGCCCGTCCTACGGCTTGCCATTGTCACGGATCGACAGCAGCCCGTCCTTGATCGCAAGGCGGATGCCTTCCTCGATCAGCGTCTTTGCGACGCCGGGAACGCTGGTGCCGTGGGTGCCCTGTCTCACGAGCTTTTCGAGATAGGCAATGGTCGAAAGTGCCAAAGTTACGGGAACGCGGTCAGTCTCGGCTTTTTCTGTGGCCATACCAAAACGCTACGCGGTTGGAAGTGTACTGAAAAGTATCTTTTAAGAACTCTATTAGGTTTCAGGAGGATTGTATAGGCTATTTGGCTTCCTCAAATAACCAACTGATCTTGCTTGGGTAAATCGAATTCGAGCCGAATCGCGTCCACCAAACACACGCCTACGGGCGGTTCAAGCACCGGTTGAACGCTGAAAAAGAGGCTATCGGCGTGCCAAATCAGCCGTGCACGACGGTCTTCGCGATCATGCAGTGAATGCCCTTGGAGCCGTTGACGGTCTGCGTCACCCGCAGATCGGCGGCGAGGCTGCACAGCGTATAGGCGTCCTCGCGCGACAGGTTTCGCTTTTCCCCGAGCAGTACGATCATGTCGCGCAGCGCCCGCACCACGCATTGGTCGAGGTCGGGATCCATCGCCATGGTCATGTAATGCGTCGCGGTCTCGGCGCGGGGATAATCGAGCCGGATGTCCTTCCGCAAGCGTCAGGCGGAAGCGGCCCTGCAACGCGGTCTCGATCGCGGTGACGCAGACCTCGCCGTCGCCCTGCACGCCATGGCCGTCGCCGCAGGAGAACAGCGCGCCCGGCACGAACACCGGCAGATAGAGTTTGGCGCCGGCGCCGAGCTCCTTGTTGTCGAGATTGCCGCCCATGGCGCGCGGGATCAGCGAGGTGATGCGGCCCCAGGCCGGCGGCGGCGCCACGCCCATCACGCCGAAGAACGGCGCCAGCGGCAAATCGAGCCCCCAGGGCAAGCGGCCGACCATGCGGTTGCGGTCGAGCGGGATGTTGAGCAGCCGCGTCTCGTGGAAATCGTCGGGCAGGGTGCCCGCAAGCGGGCGGATCAGATTGTAACCCCAGTCCTGCCGGAGCTGCACGTCGAGGATGTCGACCTCGAGCACGTCGCCGGGCACGGCGCCCTTCACCGCGATCGGGCCGGTCAGGATGTGGCCGGGCACCATGCGCTCGTTTTTGGCATGCACCTCGAACAGCTCCGGCGGCACATGGAATTTGCTCTTGTCGGGCACCTGGTCCGGGCCGCCCGAGATGGTCTCGACCGTCACCTCGTCGCCGCTGTCGATGGTGAGCACCGGCTTCAGCTTGGCTTCGAAGAAGCCCCAATGGCAGGTTTCGGGGCTGGAGTGCAGGTGATGATGGGCCATGCGAAGCTCTAGGGAATTGCGAGGGGACGGCGTATGAGGCTGTAGCAGAATTGATAAGGGGCTTGCTTGTTTTTCGTCTTGTCCAAGACACTCGGCGTGCTGCTGCTGCCGACGAATTTCCTGATCGTGCTCGGGCTCGTCGGCGTGTTGTTGTCGCTGACGCGCTTTGCGCGACCGGGCGCAGGATGATGATCGCCGCCATCGTGCTGCTGGCGATCGCCGCGTTCTCGCCGCTCGGCAATTTGCTGCTCTATCCCCTCGAGAGCCGCTTCCCGGCCTGGGACGCTGCGCAAGGCGCGCCCGACGGCATCGTGGTGCTGGGCGGGTCCATCGATCCCGATCTGTCCGTGGCGCATGACGTGCCGGTGATCCGTACCGCGCCCGACCGCATCGTCGCGGCCGCCGCGCTGGCGCGCAAATATCCGAACGCGCAGATCGTGTTTTCCGGCGGCAGCGCCAGCCTGATCTCCAACGAGGCGCGCGAGGCCGATTACGCGGCTGCGACTTTCGAAAGCCTCGGCGTCGACAAGGCGCGGCTGATCATGGATCGCGCCTCGCGCAACACCTACGAGAACGCGCTGTTCAGCAAGCAGCTTGCCGCGCCGAAGCCTGGCGAGCGCTGGCTGCTGGTCACCTCGGCCTTTCACATGCCGCGCTCGGTCGGCCTGTTTCGCAAAGCGGGCTTTGCGGTCGAGCCTTATCCGGTGGACTGGCATGTCGGGCGCGACGTTGCCGACGTTTTTGCTTTCACCCAGTTTTCAACCGACGGGCTGGTGCGCACCGACGCCGCCGTGCGCGAATGGCTGGGGCTTGTGGCCTACTGGTTGACGGGACGAACCAGCGCGCTGTTTCCGGGGCCGGCGGCGAAGTCGCGTGGCTGCACCCCGATGCAGACATGCTACGCTCCTCCCAACAACAAGAACAATGCAGGGGAGGACCGCCAATGACGCCGTCCGACGTCCGCGCCGCCAGCCGCCGCCGCTTTCTGCAATATCTCGCCGCAAGCCCGCTGTTATCAGCGACAGGGTTGCCCGCATCGCCAGCGAAGCCCCGTCGAAATGGCCGGACCCGATGATCTGGACCAATGCGGGCAGCGACGTCATCAAGTCGCCGAAGGAAGCCATCAACGTCTTCGACTTCGAGCCGGCCGCGTTCAAGAATGTGCCGCCGGCGCATTTCGGCTACATGGCCTCCGGCCTCGACGACGAGGTGACCTTGCGCGCCAACCGCGAGGGCTTTTTGAAATTCCAGCTGATGCCGCGGCGGCTGCGCGACGTCTCCAAGGTCGACATGAGCGTCGAGATCTTCGGCACCAAATACGACTCGCCGATCTTCGTCGCGCCGACCGGCGGCAACCAGTTCTTTCATGAGGACGGCGAGATCGCGGTGGCGAAGGCGGCGCGCGCCGGCAATCATCTGCAGGTGCTGTCGACCTCGTCGAACTTCGCGGTCGATGAGGTCGCCAAGGCGCGGGGCGCGCCGATCTGGTTCCAGCTCTATGCGTCGTCGAGCTTCGATGTCGCGCAGGCGCTGATCAAGAAGGCGGATGCCGCCGGCTGTCCGGTGCTGATGGTCACGACCGATCGCGTCGGCCGGCCGCAACCAGGAAACGCTGTTCCGCCTGATGAAGAGCGACACCCGCGAATGCGCGGGCTGTCATGACCGCAGCAACTTTGCGGCGCGCTCGCTTCGCCGGCACAATTACGACGGCATCGATCTCTCCGGCATCAAGGGCGGCGGCGAGTTCATCCAATCTCACATGGGACACGGTGAAGCGGATGCGCGACGTCACGAAAATGAAGATCGTGCTCAAGGGCATCATCACGGCTGATGATGCCGCGCTCGCCGTGCAGAACGGCATGGACGGCATCCTCGTTTCCAATCATGGCGGGCGCGGCGAGGACAACGGGCGCTCCACCATCGACGCGCTGCCGGAAATCATCGCGGCGGTGAAGGGACAGATTCCCGTCTTCGTCGATAGCGGTTTCCGCCGCGGCACCGACGTCGTGAAAGCGCTGGCGATGGGCGCCAAGGCGGTCGGCGTCGGCCGGCCCTATCTCTGGGGCCTCGGCGCGTTCGGCGAGCCGGGCGTCGAGCGCGTGCTCGAGATCGTGCGCACCGAGACGCGCGCGGCCATGCAGCAGTGCGGCGCAAGCTCGGTGGCCGAGCTCACTCCGGGTTTTGTGCGTCGGGCCAGCTAGGAAAGGGACACGCCATGCAGCAACAGACACCGCAATTCGACCCGCCGGCATGGTCGCCGATCTCAACACGCTGCTGCGGCTGAAGACCACGGTCATCGGCATCAAGATGTTCGCGCGCGTCGAGGACATGGAGGCGATCGAGAAAATCCGCCGGCCGAATGCGGTCCACACCACCGACCAGATCGTCAGCATGGGCTCGCGGCTCGGCTGGACCGTCGGCATCACCGCCGACGATCTCGTCGGCGCGCAATGCAAGGCGGTGATCGGGCTCGCGCCGCAGGACGAGAAGTGGCTCGCCGGCACCAATTATGTCGGCGTGTGGCACGGCACGGCGGAAGACGCGCGCAAGCGCCAGGAGGCGCTCGATGTCGTGCCGTTCGGCCAATACAAGGCGATGGCGGTGAGCCCGCTGACATCAGGCCGGCTCAATCCGCCCGATATCTGCCTCGTCTATGCGACGCCCGGCCAGATGATCATCCTGATCAACGGCCTGCAATATACCGGTTACAAGAAGTTCGAATGGGGCGTGGTCGGCGAGACCGCATGCGCGGATTCCTGGGGGCGCGCGCTGAAGACCGGCGAGCCGTCGCTGTCGCTGCCGTGTTTCGCCGAGCGGCGCTATGGTGGCGTCCCCGATGAGGAGATGCTAATGGCGCTGAAACCGGCGGACCTCGCCAAAGCGATCGTCGGCATGAAGCAACTGGCAAAGAACGGCTTGCGCTATCCGATCGCGCCTTACGGCATCCAGAGCGACGTCCGCGCCGGCATGGGCGTGTCATACGGGAAGAAATATCCGTCATCAGGAGCAATGAAAAAATTTCGACGATTCGTCGTCTAATGGCGCAACAAGACTCGGATTTCACCGGCCAGCTCGTCGCCGAATATCTCGCCGCACACTACAAGAACGATAAAAGCCTGAAATGGGCGATGGCCGGGCGCAGCCTCGACAAGCTGAAATCCGTGCGCGACGCGATCGGCGCGCCCGCCGGACACCCCGCTGGTCGTGGCGGATGCCAGCGACGCCGCATCGCTGAAGGCGATGGTCGACGACACCAAATCGGTCATCACCACGGTCGGCCCGTATCAGCACTACGGTAACGAGCTGCTCGCGGCCTGCGTCGCACGTCCGGCACCGACTATTTCGACCTCTGCGGCGAGCCGGTCTGGATGCACCAGATGATCGGCAAGCACGAAGCCGCGGCGCAGAAAAGCGGCGCGCGCATCATGTTCTCCTGCGGTTACGATTCGGTGCCGTTCGAGCTGGCGACGTTCTTCGTGCAGAAGGAGGCCAAACGCGTGTTCGGCGCGCCGGCTGCGCGCGTCAAGGGCCGGGTGCGCGCCATGCGCGGAACGCTGTCGGGCGGCACGGCAGCGAGCGCGCAAGGCCACATTCGACGCCGTCGCCAGGGACCTCAGCCTGGTCCAGATCCTCAATAACCACTTTGCTTTGACGCCGGGCTTCGAGGGACCGAAGCAGCCCAAGGGCAACAAGCCGCTCTACGAAGAGGACCTGCAGTCCTGGACCGCGCCATTCGCGATGGCGACGATCAACACGCGCAACGTCCATCGCTCCAACATGCTGATGGGCTTTCCCTACGGAAAGGACTTCGTCTACGACGAGATGGTGCTGACCGGCCCGGGCGAGAAAGGCGAGGCCAATGCAAAAAGGTGATGGCCCTCAATTCCGGAAAGACCGGGCCCAATGCGCCCAAGCCGGGCGAGGGGCCCTCGAAGGAGGAGCGCGAGAACGGCCTCTACGATCTCCTCTATGTCGCCGATTGCGCCCGATGGCCGCCAGGTCCGCGCTTCCGTGAAAGGCGATCGCGATCCCGGCTACGGCTCGACTTCCAAGATGATCAGTGAATGCGCGATCTGCCTGCTGCGCGATACGCCCGACGTCAAGGCTGGCATCTGGACCCCGGGTGCTGCCATGGGCGACCGCCTGATCAAGCGGCTAACCGATCACGCGGGGCTGACGTTCGCAGTCGAGAGCTAGGCGGAGGTCTCGTTTGATGGCGGCCCGCGTGCTTGTACGGCACCGCGGCCGCGGCCGCGACGACATCGCCCAGACCGCACCGATCATCATCCAGAAATGCCGCCAGTGGTCGGTGTCGATGACGAAGCTTTCGCCGACGGTGCCGAGGAAGGCCGAGAAGATGGCGAGATAGGCGCGCTGCCACGGCACGCGCACGAACAGATAGCGGAAGCCGAGGATGACCGTCAGGAAGACAAGCGCGGGATAGCAGATGCCGGAGATCCAGCCGCCCGACATGAAGGCGTTCAGATAGGAGTTGTGGGTGTCTTCCGGGAAGAAGTTGTGGAACTGCAGCGGCCCGATGCCGAAGGGCAGATCGAGCGCCATGTCGGCGCCGAGGATGTGGCGGCCGAAGCGGCCGAAGCGGCCTTCGTCATAGCTCTGGTCGAAGCTGGCGCGCTGACGGAACATCTCCGCGATCGAGTCGAACGACAGCAGCACGGCGAGCAGCAGCACGGCGCCGAGCACGGCCATGACGGCCATGATCACGATCCGCGACCGCTCGCCGCGCGACCGGCTGGTCAGCACCATCAGCGCCAGCATGAAGGCCGAGGTCAGCACCAGGCCGCCCCAGGCCGCGCGCGAGAAGGCGAGCAGGATCGCCAGCGACATGATGCCGAAAGCGATCGCGCTGCGCAGCGCTTTACCGAAGCGCGCGGTGACGACGTTCTGCAGCACGAACAGCGCGGGCAGGATCAGGAACGCGCCAAGCACGTTCGGGTCCTTGAAGGTGCCGCGCGCGCGCTCATAGAGCGTCAGCAGGTCGTGGCCGCCGGGAACGAGGTTGAAATAGCCGCCGATCGCGGCACACGAGGCGATCATCGCGCCGACGATCAGGCCGCGGCGGAGCATGTCGAGCCGCGCTTGGGTATCCTCGGACAGCACCATGGCGAAGAAGATTACGGTCACCGCCATGTACCAGGAGGTGGCGATCCAGCTGAAGATCTCGGATGTGTCGAGGAACGGAATGGCGCCGATGCTGTAACCGACATTGAGCGCGAGTCAGGAGGAGGGCGAGCGGCATGAACACCAGCCGCAGCCGCATTCCCGTGGCGAAGAACAGGATCGCGGCCAGCAGCGTCACCACTTCATAGGGGCTCGGCTCGATGAAGACGATGGAGCCGGAGGCGCCGACCAGCCAGACCAGCGCGCGCTGCAGGGCGACGACGCCGGGCGCAGCTGTCGCCGTCGTCGTGTAATTCCCGGCTGTCGCCGCATACGCCATCACGCACTCACGCTACTCGAACTATCCGTCGTCATTGCGAGGAGCCAACGGGTCCGGCCCAGTTGGGCCGGCCCGATGACAGGCTCCGCGACGAAGCAATCCAGAGTGGTCCCGTGGAAGAGGCTGGATTGCTTCGCTTCGCTCGCAATGACGTCAATACGCGTTCTCGTTCCTGGTCAGAAGCGCGATCGGCGTCTTCGCGAGGATCACGAGATCGAACAGCACCGACCAATTCTCGATGTAATAGAGATCGAATTCCACGCGCTTCTGGATCTTCTCTTCATTGTCGATCTCGCCGCGCCAGCCGTTGATCTGCGCCCAGCCGGTGATGCCGGGCTTGACGCGATGGCGCGCGAAATAGCCGTCGACGGCCTCGTCGAACAGGCGCGCCTGCAGCTTGCCCTGCACCGCATGCGGCCGCGGGCCGACCAGCGAGAGGTTGCTCTTGAACACGACGTTGAACAGCTGCGGCAACTCGTCGAGGCTGGTCTTGCGGATGAAGCGGCCGACGCGGGTGACGCGCGGATCGTCCCTGGTGACCACCCTGGAAGCGGTCGGATCGGCCTGGTGGTGATAGAGCGAGCGGAACTTGAAGACGTCGATGCGCTCGTTGTTGAAGCCGAAGCGCTTCTGGCGGAACAGCACCGGGCCCGGACTGTCGAGCTTGATCGCGAGCGCGACCAGCGCCATCACCGGCAGGGCCGCGAGCAGGATGAGGCCGCCGACCAGATGGTCGAACAGCCATTTCATCACGAGGTCCCAGTCCGTGATCGGCGCCTCGAAGACGTCGAGGGTGGGGACCTTGCCGAGATAAGAGTAGGAGCGCGGACGGAAGCGCAGCTTGTTGGTATGCGCCGAGAGGCGGATATCGACCGGCAGCACCCACAGCTTCTTCAGCATTTCGAGGATGCGCGTCTCGGCCGAGATCGGCAGCGCGAACAGCACGAGATCGACGCGGGTCCGGCGGGCGAATTCGACGATGTCGTCGACCTTGCCGAGCTTGGGGCTGCCGGCGCAGGTGTCGAGCGCGCGGCTGTCGTTGCGGTCGTCGAACACGCCGAGCACGGCAATGTCGGTGTCGTACTGGGTCTTCAGGGCCTCAACGAGCTTTTCGCCGTTCTTGTCGGAGCCGACGATCACGGTGCGGCGGTCGAGCCGGCCCTGATGCGCCCAGCTGCGGACCATGCCGCGCAGGAACAGCCGTTCGCCGATCAGCGCGGCGAGGCCGACGAAGAAGAATGCCGAGAGCCACAGCCGCGAAATCTCGCCGCCGAGCTTGGCGAAGAAGGAAGCGCCGATGAACAGCAGGAAGACGAAGGCCCAGGACGAGATCATCCGCGTCATCTGGCGGAGCTGACCGCGGAACACGCCGACCTCGTAGAGGTCGGCGGCCTGGAAGCAGATCACCGCGACCATCGCCATCGCGAAGATCGAGGCGACATATTCCCAGTGGAAGCCGGCGAGCCGCGTCACATAACCGAAATAGATCGCAATGCCGATGAAGCTGAGCAGCACGAAATCGGCAACGCGCACTGCGCCCGCGATCACGATCGGCGAATAAGCGGGGCGGACCTTCTGGCTGGTGACGGCAAGTGCCGCGGGCGACAGCCGGCGCCGCCGTTCGACCGGCGGGCTGCCGGGTACCATCGTGGCGGTGGCCGCCGCGCTGGCCGCGGCGTCGAGCATCGAGCGTGCGTTAATCGGTTCCACTGTCGTCCACGTCCGTTGTTGCACGCACAGCTAAGCGCGCGCCCCCGAGGCGGTATTCCCCCTCCATCGGACTTAACGGTGAAATCGGAAGAAACGGTTACGTCGGTAATTGTTGGTTAACAATTCGCTGCCGGGAACGAACCCTAGCGCTGCGCGGCATCGAAGGCCTCACGATACCCGGCAAGCACGCCTTCGACCATGGCCTTCTGGGAGAAGTGCTGGAAGATACGCTCGCGCAGGGCTTTGGCGCGAGTCTGTGCCGCCTCGGGGTCTTCCATCGCGATCTCGATTGCGTCGGCAACGGCGCCGACGATGTTGGGCGCGAACAGCGCGTCAGTGAAGGGCCCGAAGATTTCCGGAATGCCGCCGACATTCGCCGCCACCATCGGGATTCCCGCGGCACCCGCCTCGATGACGACATAAGGCATGGAATCGCCGCGCGAGGGCACCACCAGCAGCTTGCCCTGCGCAAAACCGTGGCGCGCCTTGACGTGACCGATGAACCGCACGGAGTTGACGAGGCCGAGCCGTTCGACCTGCGCCTTGAGCGCCGCGGTTTCCTCGCCGTCGCCAGCCAGCGTCAGCGTCACCGGCCTGCCGTCGGCATGCAGCCGCGCGACCGCATCGACCAGCAGGTCGGCGCCCTTGATGTCGCGGAACTCGCCGACATAGACCACGTCGGTGGCGTCGGCTGCGCGCAGGACGGGATCGAATTCATCGGCGGTGACGCCGTTGAAGACGCAGCGCACGAGGCCTTGGGGAACGCCGATGGTGTGTTGATAGGTGTCGCGAGCGAACGCGCTTTCGAACAGGAACAGGTCGGTGCTGTTCATCAGTGCGCGCTCGAGCCGGCCATAGATCTGACCCTTGATCGAGTTGGGCTTGTAGTGCAGCGATCCGCCGTGCGGGGTGTAGACGCGAATAATGTGGTCGGCACGCTTGCGCATGCGGACAAAGGCGCCGGCCTTGGCGCCGTGCCCGTGCAGCACGTCGGGCTTCAGCCGCTGGATCATGCGCATGAAGCGCGCCCAGACCAGCGCATCGGTCGGCCAGGGCTCGCGGTGAATCGCGATGCGGTGGACGCCGAGCTTCAGGCGCGGCGCGATCCCGGCAAGCGCCTGGCTTGCGCGCTCGCCGCCGGTCAGGCTGTCGGCGATGATGCCGACCTCGTGGCCGCGGTCGGCCTGGCCGTTGGCGAGGTCGAGGATGTGGCGAAAAATACCACCGACCGGCGCGCGGACCGCATGCAGGATGCGAAGGGGGCGGTCGGGCGCGGGCATGGTCATCGATTCCCGCTGCGCGCCAATGCGCGGCCCGGCAAAGCGGGCGCGTCAGGCTCATGGAGGACGGCGGCGCGAACGCCCTTCATCAGACAACCCTTGGGAAAATCTCGATTCCGATTAAGGGCTTTCATGGTTAACAAAACATGACCGTCCGCATTAAGGATCGTTCAATAAGGGCGACAAATCGGGGCCGGATTAACCCGGCAGCAACCCTAATAGAGTGTAATCGCGGGAGTTCGTGGCGTTCGCGGGAGAGTGCGATGCGTGGTGCGTTGTGGCGTAAGGCCAGGGAAAAGGCGCAGGCTGTGGTGGCGGCGGCCATCCCTGCGCCACCTCCTGCGAGGCAGGCGAGGACCAGCGAAAGCGGAGACATCGATCTGCGCGCGCTGGGCGATGCCATCAAGCGCAACCGGCGCTGGATCATCGTGCCGACCATCGCCGCCCTCGTTCTGTCCGCCGTGACCGTCAACCTGATCACCGCCCGCTACAAATCCGAAGTCGCGCATCCTGATCGATGGCCGCGAGAACGTTTTCCTTCGTCCGAATAGTGAACGCAACGAAGAGCGCACCGCGCTCGATGCGGAAGCGGTGACCAGCCAGGTGCAGCTCGTGCTGTCGCGCGATCTGGCGCGTGAGATCATCAAGAAGAACAAGCTTGCCGAGCGCGCGGAATTCGACCCCGTGCTCAGCGGCCTGTCGCCCATCAAGTCGCTGTTTGCGCTGTTCGGCATCGGCCGCGACCCGTTCTCGATGACGCCGGAAGAGCGTGTGCTCGACGCCTATTATGATCGCCTGACGGCCTATGCCGTCGACAAATCTCGCGTGATTGTCGTCGAATTCCAGTCGCGCGATCCCGAGCTTGCGGTGCGCGTCGCCAATTCCATCGCCGACGGCTATCTGGTGCTGCAGCAGGCCGCGCGGCAGGATCAGGCGAGGGCGGCGAGCCAGTGGCTGTCGGGCGAGATCGACAATCTTCGCGGCAAGGTCTCGGAAGCGGAAGCCCGCGTCGAGGATTTCCGCTCGAAGTCGAGCCTGTTCATCGGCACCAACAACACTTCGCTCTCCAATCAACAGATGGGCGAGCTCAACACGCAGTTGAACAATGCGCGGGCGTTGAAGTCGGACGCCGAGACGAAGGCGCGGCTGATCCGCGAAATGCTTCAGGGCGGCAAGCCGATCGAGGCTACCGAGGTGCTCAACTCCGAGCTGATGCGGCGCCTGTCCGAGCAGCGCGTGACCTTGCGTGCCCAACTCGCCGAGCAGTCCTCGACACTGCTCGACAATCATCCGCGCATCAAGGAATTGAAGGCGCAGCTCGGCGACCTCGAGCGGCAGATCCGCGACGAGGCCAGCAAGATGTCGCGCTCACTCGACAACGACGCCCGCATCGCCGGCGGCAGGGTCGAGAGCCTGAGCGCAGCGCTCGATCAGCTGAAGAAGCAGGCAACCTCGAATAATGGTCAGGACGTCCAGTTGCGCGCGCTCGATCGCGAGGCCAAGGCGCAGCGCGATCTGCTGGAATCCTATCTCGCGAAATACCGCGAGGCCAATACCCGCGAGAACATCGACGCCGCGCCCGGCGAGGGCCGCATCATTTCGCGCGCCATCGTTTCCAATACGCCGGCCTATCCGAAGAAGATGCCGATCGTGCTGATCGTGACGCTGGCGACGCTGCTGCTCTCGACCGGCCTGATCGTAACAGGCGAATTGCTGCGCATGACCGCGCCGCGCGCGGTGGCCTCACTTGCGGCCTCGGTCGCGCCGTCGCGCGAGCCGAGGGCTGACAAGCTTGTCGAGCGGGCGCAGGTCCCGGATGAGCCGTCGCCATCAGTCGTGCCCACCGCACTCGGCGAGATCGAGCAATTGGCCGAGACCTTGCGCGCTGCAGGGCAGGGCGCCCACAAGATCACCGTCGTCGGCACCGCGCCCGGCGAGAGCATCACGCTGACCACGTTGACTCTGGCCCGGCTGCTGGCGCGTAGCGCACGCGTGGCCGTGGTCGATCTCGCCGGCTCGTCACCGACGGTGGCGGCCGTGTCTGTCGATGGAAATGCGCCGGGGCTCGCCGAATTGATGCAGGGCACGGCCTCGTTCTCGGAAGTCATCACCCGCGACAAGTTTTCGCGCTTGCACCTCGTCAATGCCGGCCGGCCCGGCTTCGACCGTAGGCTGCTGCAGTCGCCGCGCCTGACGCTTGCGATCGATGCGATGTTGCGTGTCTACGAGCATGTGCTGCTCGATGCCGGGACCGCGTCCGACCTGCCGGCGGAACTGCTGACCGCGAATGCTCGCGCGGTGGTGGTGCCCGATGCGTCGATGATGCAGGATGCGCGCAAGGTGATGGGCGACCAGCTTCGCGTCGTCGGCTTCTCGGAGGTCGATATGCTGAGCGAGCCGGCGCGGCCGTCAACTGCGAGCGACTCGGCCCCGCAGGTGGTGGCGGCCTAACGTCCTAGCCGACGGCGCGGCGCAGGATGTGCGCGAACCGCAGCAGAACGGGATTGCGCTTGACCTGCCGCTTGAGGCGGTTGAGCGCGGACATCGCCAGCGCGGTAACGCGGCCGCGCATGGACAGCGCGATGAAGCTGTCGAAGATCGGCTCGTCGCCCTTGCAGAACAGCCGCTTGTAATCGTCAGAGCCGATGCCGAGATCGAGCGCACGGTATTTTTTCCCGGCATAATGATCGATGATGTCGCGCATCAGGATCAGGCCGGGGCTGTAACGCGACCGCGCCGACATCGTGTAGGTGTTGAACATCATCGAGAAGCGATGGCCGTCGGCGACGCCGGCAAACATCGCGATCACCTCGTCGTCGCATTCGAGCGCGTGGATGTCGATGACGCGGCCGCCGCCCGCATGGGGGGCGCGGCAGGCGTTGCGGATGAATTCTTCCACGCCGGGCTCGGCGAACACGTTGGGAAGCTTCTGCTCCGCCATCCGCATCGGCTTGATGCGGAAGAACCAGTCCAGGATGCGGTCGACGTCGGCCTCGGTGGTCGCCAGATGATAGCGGTAGCCCGGCGATTGCAGCTTGCGTTCCTTGCTCTTCAGCCGCCGCCGGAACGAGTTGCTGATCCGGTTTTGCGGGGGATCGCCAGGCACCATGGAGAGAACGGGGCAGTCGTTGGCGCAAGGCTGCTTCGGCAGCGTCGCAAAGGGGTTGAGGATGTCGTGCCAGTGCCGCGGCTGCTGCGTCAGAACAAGCACGTCGGCGACGTCCTGCGCGCGCAGGGCGGACAACAATTCGGAGAGATCGGCAGCCGTCGCCTCGCGGGCGAAATCCCTGTCCCACAGCGCCATGTTGAAGGTGGTGTGCTTGCCGCCCATGAAGCGGGCGACGCGCACGCCATGCTCGCGCTTCACGGTCAGCGGCATCAGCCCCAGCGGCCTGCGTTCGCTATCGTAGGCGATTGCGACCAGCGGTGCGGCATTCTCGCGCACGCCGACCTGCAACTGCCACTGGCCAAGGAGATCGTAGCGCTGGTAGGGCGTGGAAAAATGGTCCGGGTTTTCCAGCGCGCGCCAGACGGGCTCGGCCTGGGCGAATTCCGTGACGATCTCGACGCACGCGATGCGGCTGGCCCTCGAGCGCGCTGGCGCACCTGCCGTCCGGCGCTCGATCGCGGCAGCCATGGTCATCGCAAAAGCCTGCTTGATAAGGGAAAAATTTACAGTTCCCGACGTCAGCCGACCTTTGCAAAGAAGTGTCAACAAAGGGTAAGGACAATGCCGCAGCGAGCGGGGTGGGGCGGCTCGCTTTTGGGGGCAAAGACGCTTGCGTTCCGATAGTCAATTTCTGACCAAATTGAAGCTGGAAGCCGGCTATTTCACCGGCCGCGCCTGGCAAAACCGGGACGTCGGCGGCGCGGGCGTGATCCTGCGCTTTGCGCGCGTCCTGCCGCGGCGTTCGGGGGCCTTTCAGCCTCTCCAATCGGAAGAGATCACGCCGCGTTTCCTCGACCGCACCATCCGCGCCTTGAAGCGCTGGAAATACGATTTCGTGACCATGGACGAGGTTTGCCGGCGCGCGGTCATCATGTCGCAGCGGCGGCGCTTCGTCGCGCTGACCTTCGACGGCGCCTACAAGGATTTCATCACCGCCGCTTATCCGGTCCTTGCGCGACACCACGTGCCGTTCACGCTCTACATACCGACCGCGTTCCCGGACGGCGTCGGCGAGCCATGGTGGCTTGCACTGGAGAAGATCATCGCAAAGGAGCAGCGCTTCGGATTGATGATCAACCGCGAGGAACAGCATTTCCAGATCAGGACCGTCGAACAAAAATACGAAGTCTTCGACTATATCGAGAGCTGGATACGGCAACTTGCGCCGGCGGACCTCACCGCCGCGCTCGGCGACCTCTGCCG
Source organism: uncultured Alphaproteobacteria bacterium (assembly GCA_963732085.1). Lineage (GTDB taxonomy): Bacteria > Pseudomonadota > Alphaproteobacteria > Rhizobiales > Xanthobacteraceae > Bradyrhizobium. The sequence continues at coordinate 87,658 of CAVSYJ010000017.1, forward strand.
CCGATATTCGATCGATCTCGCGGAGTTATCGCACGGCATGTTCATGGACTGGGCCGATCTCGACAAGCTCGCCGCCGATCCGATGGTGACGTTTGGAAGCGCCACCGTGAACTATTCCCGATTGTCGACCCTGAAAGAGAATGTTGGCCTGCGCGAGATGACGATGGCGAACGCGGTCATCGACGCCGCGCTCCACAGGAACGCCAGCCATTTCGCCTATCCTTTCGGCGACCGCGACTCCTTCCGCCGCGCCCATGTCGTGATGGCGGAGGAGGCGGGGTTTTCCAGCGCGGTGTCGGCCATCGCGGGCATCGTCGAGGCCGAAGGCCGCACCAATCTGCGCGCGCTGCCGCGGATCGCCTGGGACGGCCGTATGCGCTCGCTGCGCGCCATGCGCGTCATCCTGTCGGGGGCGGCGTTCGATCCCGTGATGCCGACGCCGAGCAAGCCGGATTTTTAACGAGCGCATGCCCCGGAAAAGTGGGCACCGGTTTTCCGATAAAGGGCATGCGCCAAACTAAACGTCCGGCCGCGACATCCAGCTCACGATCGGCATCGCCGGCAATACCCAACCCATGCCGGCGACAACATAGAAGATCGCCTGCCGCCAGCCTGAGCTCGCAAGCCACGGCATCTGCGCCACCGCCATCATCGTGAGCGCCCATACGGCGGCGAGCATGAGAAGCGCGATGGCGCCAAGGAACTTGCGAGTGCGGATGGTCATGACGGAAATTTGGGAAATTTCGGCTGCTGGCGCGGCTTGCGTGCGGGAGGGGGCGGACTATAAGGGGCGCGAAAATCCGTTCAAGCGTTGGTTGGGATGACCGCAACACATCAGACCGCATCATCTAGCGCGATCCGCGTGTGGCTGCTAGCTGTCGCCGCGCTGATTGCCGCGATGGTGCTGGTCGGTGGCGCGACGCGGCTGACGGAGTCCGGGCTTTCGATCGTCGAGTGGAAGCCGGTGACGGGCGCGATGCCGCCGCTGAGCCAGAGCGAATGGGAGCGGGCGTTCGAGGCCTACAAGCTGATCCCGCAATATCGCCAGCTCAACGCCGGCATGAACCTGTCCGACTTCAAGACCATCTTCTGGTGGGAATGGAGCCACCGGCTGCTCGGCCGCATCATTGGTGCGGTTTATCTGCTGCCGTTCCTTTATTTCCTCTGGCGCGGCGGCATGGGCGCGGAATTGAGGCGGCGGCTGTGGCTGATCTTCGGGCTCGGCGCGCTGCAGGGCGCCGTCGGCTGGTGGATGGTGGCCTCGGGGCTTTCGGAGCGCGTCGAGGTTTCGCAATATCGCCTCGCGACGCATCTGGTGCTGGCGCTGCTGATTTTCGCCGCCATCGTCTGGACCTTGCGGCGGCTCGGTGATCGGCCGCCGCTCGTCGTGTCGTCGCGGATGAAGGTCACAAGCGCGCTGTTGGTCGTCCTGACCTTCGTGCAGCTTTATCTCGGCGCGCTGGTGGCGGGATTGCGCGCCGGCCTCGTCTACAACACCTGGCCCACGATCGATGGTGGCTTCATTCCGTCAGGCGCGCGGTTGTGGTTCGAAGCGCCATGGTGGCGCAATCTGTTCGAGAATGCGCTCACCGTGCAGTTCGAGCATCGCATGACGGCCTATGCGCTGTTACTGTTGGCGGCCCTTCACGCGATCGATGTAGTGCGTGCGAAGGCGCTACGCGCTGCGATCGCTGGCGCAGTTTTGTTGTTGGCGGTCGTGACGCTACAGGCCGTGCTCGGAATTCTGACGCTGCTCAATCAGGTCCCGATCCTGCTCGCGCTGTCGCACCAGGCGGTTGCGATCGCCGTGTTGACGCTCGCGGTATTGCAAGCGGAGTTGCTCGCGGCGCGGCCAGCTGAAATCGCAGCGGGTGAGATCGCCGCGCCAGCGACGCAAACCGGCTAGCAATAACCGGTGACGCCGCAGGCGTAGGGCAGGCGGAAGAAGTAGCTGGTATAGCCGGGACTAGAGCCGTCATCGCCGTAATAGGCGCCCTGATAATAGTAATCGAACGGACGGCCGTAATAGCCGGGCAGGGTCGACGAGCCCGGCAGGATCGGCGTTGTCGGCGGGGAGATCAGCGGCGGATCCTCGACATAGACGGGGGCGGGCGCTGCCGGCGCGTAGACCACCGTCGTGCGATAGTCGTAGTGCGGCCGGGGCAGGCCTGCCGGCAGGATAACCCTGGCGTGGCGCTTGGCGTGCGGCGTCACGACCTTGTCGGCGCCGAGCGCGGTGTCGAGAGCCGAGATCACGAACAGGGCGGTCAGCGCCCATTGCAGTATCGCTCGTTTCCGAATCATGACGGTCACCGTTGAGCCCAAGATCCGCGCATGCTCACGAGAGTTGGTGAACAGAACGTTAATTTATCAGCCGCTCAGCGCCTGCTCTAAATCCGCGATCAGGTCTTCCTTGTCCTCGATGCCGATCGACAGCCGTACGATGTCCGGACCGGCGCCGGCCTTGATCTTCGAGGCGTCGTCGAGCTGGCTGTGCGTGGTCGAGGCCGGATGGATCACCAGCGAGCGGGTGTCGCCGACATTGGCGAGATGCGAGAACAGTTTCAGGTTCGACACCAGATTGACGCCGGCCTGATAGCCGCCCTTGAGCGAGAAGGTGAACACGGCGCCGGCGCCCTTCGGTGCGTATTTGCGCGCGAGATTGTTGTATTTGTCGCCGGCAAGTCCCGCGTAGCTCACCGCCGCCACCGCCGGGTGCGCTTGCAGGAATTCAGCGATCGCCTTGGCGTTGTCGCAGTGCTTCTGCATCCGCAGCGGCAGCGTTTCGATGCCGGTCAGGATCAGGAACGCGTTGAACGGCGACAGCGCGGGGCCGAGGTCGCGCAGGCCGAGCACGCGGCAGGCGATGGCGAAGGCGAAGTTGCCGAATGTTTCCTGGATCTTGATGCCGTGATATTCGGGCCGCGGCTCGCTCAGCATCGGATATTTGTTGTCCTTGGCCCAGTCGAAGGTGCCGGCGTCGACGATGATGCCGCCGAGCGAGTTGCCATGGCCACCGAGGAACTTCGTCAGCGAGTGCACGACGATGTCGGCGCCGTGGTCGATCGGCTTGATGAGGTAGGGCGTCGCCAGCGTGTTGTCGACGATCAGGGGCACGCCGGCCTTGCGCGCCACGGCCGCGACCGCTTCGATGTCGGTGACGGTGCCGCCGGGATTGGCGATCGATTCGATGAAGATCGCCTTGGTGCGCGGCGTTATGGCGGCCTCGAAGCTGCCGATATCATCGGGGTCCGCCCACACCACGTTCCAGCCAAAGCTCTTGAAGGCGTGGGTGAACTGGTTGATCGAGCCGCCGTAGAGTTTGCGCGCGGCGACGAATTCGTCGCCGGGCTTCAGCAGTTGCTGCAAGACGACGACCTGCGCAGCGTGGCCCGAGGCAACCGCGAGCGCCGCGGTGCCGCCCTCCAGCGCCGCGACACGCTCCTCCAGCACGGCGTTGGTCGGGTTGCCGATGCGGGTGTAGATGTTGCCGAACGCCTGCAGTCCGAACAGCGAGGCGGCGTGGTCGGCATCGTTGAACACGAATGAGGTGGTTTGATAGATCGGCGTGGCGCGCGCGCCGGTGGTGGGATCGGGCTGCGCGCCGGCATGCACGGAGAGGGTCGAAAATCCGGGGACACGATCGGTCATTCTTTTTCCTTCTGGGGGCAGGGCACCGCGGGGACGGACAATCGCGTCAGCGCAAAGCGCCGTCAAGGCGGCAAGATGCTCCGAGATGAATGTGCTTTGGCCGGCCGCGCTCGGAGCAATCCTTTCGCAGCCACGTCAGGATTGTTCAGTCCTGTTCTTCGCAACGCGGTCGGCAGCAGTGGTTGCTCCGCCGCCAACGCTGGTCCTGTTCAGCGACAGCCGCATGCCCTGCGTCGGGACCGGCGCGCGCTTCGACGAGATTGTGCGTGAATTGACGCCCATCCAGGAAATTTCGGACGACAGCCGTCCCCACTCGATCTTCGGGCAGCGGTTCATCACCACCATGATGCCGGCGGCTTCCACCTTTGCTGCCGCCACATCATCGCGCGCGCCGAGTTGCATCCATATCACCTTCGGCGGCGAAGGGAGCTTCAGCGCCTCCTCGACCACAGGCATGATGTGGCTGGAGTTGCGGAAGATGTCGACCATGTCGACCGGGCGGCCGATGTCGGACAGCGAAGCGACGAAGGGGCGGCCGAGCAGGCTCTTGCCGACATGGCCGGGATTGACCGGGATCATGTCGTAACCGCGCTGCACCAGATATTTGAAGGCGAAATAGCTCGGCCGCACGTCGACCGGCGAGGCGCCGACCATCGCGATCGACTTCACGCTGGTGAGGATACCGCGGATGTAGTTGTCGTCGTAGGTGTCGTGGTTCACGCGCTTACTCGTCCCGCCATTTCGGCTCGCGTTTCTCGATGAAGGCGCCGATGCCTTCCTTGCCGTCGAACGCCATCATGTTCTCGGTCATGACCTCCGCCGTGAAGCGATAGGCGTCGGCGAGGTTCATTTCGGTCTGGCGATAAAAAGCCTCCTTGCCGAGCTTGATCGCGTAGGCCGACTTGCGCGCGATCTTCTCGGCAAGAGCGATCGCGGCGTCGCGTTCGTGACCTGCTGATACGACGTGATTGATCAGCCCGATCTCGCGCGCGCGCTCCGCCGGGATCATCTCGCCGGTGAACAGCATCTCGAGCGCCTGCTTGCGCGGCACGTTGCGCGACAGCGCCACCATTGGCGTCGAGCAGAACAGGCCGTTGTCGATCCCCGAGGTGGCAAAACGCGCGTCTTCCGAGGCGACCGCGAGATCGCAGCTGGCGACGAGCTGGCAGCCGGCTGCGGTCGCAATTCCCTGCACGGCGGCGATGACGGGCTTGGGCAGCCGCACGATCGCCTGCATCATCGCGCTGCAGGCGGTCATGGTCTTGGCAAAATAGGCGCGGCCGCCGTCGGCATCGCCACGATGCGCGGTCAGTTGCTTCAGATCGTGGCCGGACGAAAACGCCGGACCTTTGGCCGCGATGACCAGCGCACGAATTTTCTTGTCAGCGCCGATCTCATCCAGCGCCGCATGCAGCCCCGCGATCACTTCTTCGGACAGCGTGTTGCGCGTCTCCGGACGGTTGAACGTAATGACGGCAATCGCGCCGACGGTCTCGCGGAGCAGAAGCGGAGCATCTTCTTTCGTGACACGGGCGGCTTGGGCAGGCATTGCAATTTCCTTGGCCAGATTCCGTTTGGGTGACGGGCGTAATTTAATGTAACTGGATGCGCGAAGCGAGGGCGGGGACGGCATGGCACATGCGAAAATGGGCGTCGCGGAACTGGAGCAGTTTCTGCGCGTCGAGTTTCCGCAGTCGTTCGGCAGCGGCGAAACCAGGATCGAGGCGGCTGACGGCGAAACCTGCCGGCTGCGCCAGCGCTACAGCGACAACATGCTGCGCCCGGGCGGCACCATTTCGGGGCCGACGCTGATGGCGCTCGCCGACTGCGCGATGTACGTGGTGCTGCTGTCGGCGATCGGCCCGGTCGCGCTCGCCGTCACCACCAATCTCAGCATCAATTTCCTCCGGAGGGGCGTGCCCGGGCACGACGTGATCGCCGAGGCGCGGCTCCTGAAGCTTGGTAAGCGCCTTGCGGTGGGTGAGGTGATGCTGTTGTCGGCGTCCTCGCCCGATCCGGTCGCCCATGTCACCGCGACCTATTCCATTCCAAATACGTAGTGTTTTATACGGTATCATTACACCATTTCTCTAAAGCATTGTTTCAATTATGTAAAATGTCACCGTTTTGCGTTGACTGATAACGATCTCTTCTCTAGAAACCCGCGCAGTTCGGCGCACATCTGTGCGCCGATTTCTCTTTTCACGGATGCTCACATGAAAACGTTTTCGGCAAAGCCTGCCGAGGTGACGAAGAAGTGGGTGCTGATCGACGCCAAGGGCGTCGTCGTCGGCCGCCTCGCGACCCACGTCGCCATGCTGCTGCGTGGCAAGCACCTCCCGACCTACACGCCCCATGTCGATTGCGGCGACAACGTCATCATCATCAACGCTGCCCATGCGGTGCTCACGGGGCGCAAGCGCGAGCAGAAGGTCTATTACAAGCACACCGGCTATGTCGGCCATGTCAAGGAGCGCACCGCGCGCGAGATTTTCGAAGGCCGGTTCCCGGAGCGCGTGGTCGAGAAGGCAATCGAGCGCATGATCCCGCGCGGTCCGCTCGGCCGTATGCAACTCGGCAACCTGCGGGTCTATCCCGGCGCCGAGCATCCGCATGAGGCGCAGAACCCCGAAAAGATCGATTTCGCCAAGATGAACCGCAAGAACATGAGGGCCGCATAAATGGCCGAAAGCATACAGTCTCTCGATCAGCTCGCGCAGCTGAAGCCGGCCGCTCCCGAAGCGCCGAAATACGTCAAGAAGGTCGACAAGCAGGGCCGCGCCTACGCCACCGGCAAGCGCAAGGACGCGGTCGCCCGCGTCTGGGTCAAGCCGGGCAACGGCAAGATCATGGTCAACACCCGCGAGGTCGAAATCTACTTCGCCCGTCCGGTGCTGCGCATGATGATCCAGCAGCCGCTGGTCGCGGCCGCCCGCAACGGCCAGTACGACGTGATCTGCACGGTCGCCGGCGGCGGCCTGTCGGGCCAGGCCGGCGCGGTGCGTCACGGTATCTCCAAGGCGCTCACCAATTTCGAACCCGAGCTGCGTGGCGTGCTGAAGAAGGGCGGCTTCCTCACCCGCAACTCGCGCACGGTGGAGCGCAAGAAGTACGGCCGGGCGAAGGCGCGCAAGTCGTTCCAGTTCTCGAAGCGCTAAATCGAGACGAGAGTTTGAGACAAACAGGGGCCCGGTCAGAGATGACCGGGCTCTTTTTTTGAACGAGGGAGCGAGGCGAAGGGACTGGCAGTCTTCATTTCGCATTTGAAGCAGATCGGCAATCGCCGATTTACCGATGTGCTGTGCCCGCCTTTCATCGTTCGGTTTAACGCTAAGTTGACGCAGTTTTTCCCGAAAACTTGCCGGCGAGAGCAAACGGATTGCGAACGCGCACTTCCTATAGTGCAGCCTCGCAAATTGCGCCGGCACTCTCTGGAGCCAACCGGCGCATCGCATCACAGACTCGGGGCGATCGATGTCACTCGATAGCATCACGCTTTATTTCGTTGCCACCATGGTTGCGGCGTTGCTCGGCGCCATGCTGATGTTTTTCGGCAGCCAGGAAAACAACTCCGCGCTGAAATGGTGGGGAGCAGCCTACCTTCTGGGCGCTGCGTCCGTGGCATTGTGGACCGTTGCCGGCGAGCGACTCGGCGAGATGTGGTCGCTCGCGCTGAACGCCGTCGGCTTCGTCGCCTGCGGCATGGTGTGGAACGCCTCGCGGGTGTTCCACGGCCGCAAGCTCAATCTGCCGGGGCTCCTGCTCGGCGCGCTCACCTGGGTCGCGGCCGTAATGTCGCTCGATCCCAGGAACGCGGCGCTGCGTCTGACAATTGGCGCCGGTATCGTCGCCGTCTATGCGGCCTTGACCGCCACTGAATTGTGGTCCGAGCGGCGCAAATCGCTGCAGCGGCGCTGGCCGGCTTTCCTGGTGCCGGTGCTGCACGGCTTCGTGCTGATGCTGCCGATCGTGCTCGGCGATCTCTTGATGCCCACGGACGAAAAATTCGGCTCCAGCATCTGGGTCATGGTGTTCTCGATCGAGCTCGTGCTCTACGCTGTCGGCACCGTGTTCGTGATCTTCATGATGGTGTCCGAGCGCACCGTCACCGCGCACAAGACGGCGGCATCGGTGGATCCCCTGACCGGCATGTTCAACCGCCGCGGCTTTGCCGAGGCCTGCGCGCGCGTGATCGAGCGCGAGGCCAAAGCCGGACGACCGTTATGCGTCATGATCTTCGACATCGACCACTTCAAGGGGATCAACGATCGCTTCGGTCATCCCGCCGGCGACGAGATTCTGAAGTTGTTTGCGACCGTCGTGGTCAACGGTCTCAGGCTCAGCGACCTCTCGGGCCGGATCGGTGGCGAGGAGTTCGCGGCACTGCTGCCGTGCCCGCTGGATGAGGGCGTGATCGCCGCCGAGCGCGTGCGCGAGGCCTTCGAGGCCTCCGGCATCGTCTGCGAGGACGGCAAGGTGGACACGACAGTGTCGATCGGCGTGGCCGGCGGCCCCGCCGGCACCGAGCTCGAAGTGCTGCTCGCAGCCGCCGACACCGCGCTCTACCAGGCCAAGCGCGGCGGGCGTAACCGCGTCGAGGCGGCCGAAGAGCTGCCGCTGTCGCTGGAAAACTGGCGGCGCAAGAGCGCGGGTCTGTCGGCCGCGCCGCGGCCGAGCCCGGTGATTGCTTAGGCCGAAATCGTAACCTCCCATTTACCAATCGCTCGCATGATCGATGCCATGAACGCACGCCGGAATCGCGGCGCCCAGGCCGCGCTGCTCTCGCTGGAAGCCGATGCCGCCTCCGCCCGCGGCGGTTTTGCCTGCATGTTCTCCACCGCCGACGAGTACGAATCCGCTGTGATTGCGGAGCGCCGCGCGCAGGGCCGCTACGGCCGCGCCACCAATCCCTGGCCGATGGCGCTGTTCGTCGCTTGCGCGCTCGCGATGATGGGAACGGCGCTGCTTTTGCAGTAAGCGCCAGGTCGGCATGGCAACCTTCTGGAAATGGCTGGGGCCGCTGGCGCTGCTCGCGGTGCTCGTGATCGGCGACCAGATCAGGATCAACCGGCCCGGTCACAAATACCGGCTGACGGTCGAAGTCGAGACGCCGGCCGGACTCAAATCGGCGAGCGGCGTGCTCGCCGTGACGCCCGACCGCGGCTACAGCAATCGCGGCAGAAGCGTCACCAGCGGCGATGCCGTGTTCGTCGACCTCGGCGGCGGCAAGAACCTCGTCGCGCTGCTGGCGCATCCCGACAAGACGATCGACCTCGACGCCATCAACTATGTGGCGCTGCGCGCCTATGGCGAGGCCGGCGGCCAGCGTGTCTCCTTCAACCAGATGAGCCGGATGAGCGGCGTCGTGCCGGTCACGGGCGCGCTGATCCCCCTGCTCGCCACCTTCGCCGATCCGGCGGACCCCGCGACCATGCGCAGCGTCGCGCCTGACAATCCCGAGGCAAGCCTGGGGCCCGGCTATCGCCTGCATCGCATCACCGCCGAGGTGGTGCCGAACGGTTTTTGGCCGGTCGATTTCGGCGGACCGCTGGGCGAACCCGTCACCCGCGCCATCCACGCGAAGCTGCCCTGGCTCGACAGGGAAGGCGCCCCTGCGGTTGCGCTCAAGGCCGCCGGCCTCGCCAGCGCCGAGCCGATCGACGCCCGCGAGGCGTTTACGCGCAAATAGGCCGTTGCCCATTGGGCCGGCCTGACGTTCTTGCAGGGCAGCGGCGTTTGATAAGCATTTGCAGCCGGTTGATCCGACGCCGCGACGCATGATCTAATGCGGACCTGGGCAGGGAAGAATTGGCACGACAATGAGACGCAAGCCGGTCGTCGGTGTGATCGGGAATGCCACGCGCATCGAGGGTCGATTCCCCGTGCAGGTGGTCGGCGAACGCAACATGCGCGCGGTGGCCCAGGTCGCGGGCGCGCTGCCGCTGATGTTTGCGAGCTGCCCCGAGATCACCGACATCGGCGCGCTGCTGGATGCGGTCGACGGCATCGTGCTGACCGGCGCGCGCGCCAACGTCCATCCCAATCGTTTCAACACCGAGCCGCACGAGAAGCACGAGCCCTACGACATCCTGCGCGACGAGGTGGCGCTGAAACTGTCGGAAGCCTGTGTCGCGCGCGGTGTGCCGCTGTTCGGCATCTGCCGCGGCCTGCAGGAGATGAACGTCGCCTTCGGCGGCTCGCTGCATCCGGAAATCCGCGAGATTCCCGGCCGCATGAACCACCGCATGCCCAGACTCGAGAACGGCGAGATCCATCCCGATCCCACCGTGATCTTTGCCGATCGCCACGAGGTTACGCTGGTGCCGGGCGGCGCTTTTGCGACGATCCTCGGCTGCGAGACCATCAAGGTCAATTCGCTGCACGGGCAGGGCATTCTCGAGCCGGGCAAGCGCGTCGTCGTCGAGGGCGTGGCGGAGGACGGCACCATCGAGGCGATCCGCATTGCGGACGCCCCTGGCTTTGCGCTCGGGGTGCAGTGGCACGCCGAATACGATCCGCATCGCAACCCGATCAACCGCGCGCTGTTCGAAGCGTTCGGCGCGGCGCTGACCGCGCGCCGAAGCGCGTGAGGGCGTGCGTCAAACGGCTTTCGGCAATGACGAGGACACATGACTCCGCATTCCCGCGGCGCGCTTTCGCCCGGGTGATGCCGAATTGTGGTCCCTTCGACAAGTCGGAGGGCGCAGGGAATGCCGGGCGCCTAACGCACCCGCAGCCTCGTGGGCAGAAAGGGTAGAAGGCCCACAAGCAGGTAGTCACTACAGGTTCGCCGAAACGGTCCGGCACTCCCTGCGCAATGGCTTTACGGCTTACTCCGCGCTCTCCCCGGGGTACCGGGCTTGCTAGCCTCCGTCGCCTGCGATTTGTGATCGGCAGACTTGATCCCAGCGTCGGGGGATCAGGACCACACGGCTTGACCGTACGCGAGCCTGCCGCACGCCTTGCGATACGACCGCGTCCATTGCATCCCGCCCCGCGTAAGTGACGACGCGTACGCCCCTCCGATGGGACGAGACGGGGGCATGGTTGCATGGCTTCTGGTTTCCGTAAAGAGAAATTTTGCGCCAGGAGCTCGAACCCGCGCAGCGCATTGAGATGATTTGGAAAATCGGAATTAATGCGGGGCGGTATTCATGGGCATTGGGAGGCGGCGGCGAGGGCGGGGGAGAAAAAATCGCACAAAATGGCAGCGCAACTGTTTTGCCCGTCGGGCAACGTGTACATGTGCGCTCGTTGAGTGAAGGAGAGGCCGCCTCGTGAATGAGAAACGGAAAAGCCATCTGAATTCCTGTTCGATGGCGAACCATCTCTTGATCAGCCCGAACCGAACCATGCGATGGGTTGATCATGGGGGACCAAATTGAGAAAAAATACGATCCAATCTATCGCGCCTGCAGCAACCATTACGGTACCTATGCCGAGATACAGGGTCTCAATCCCCTTGATGTCGGAATACAGCCGCGTCGGAGCCAAAGGCGCCGGAAAAACGCGTGAGCTATTATAAACTCCCTGTGCAATTTTCTTCCTGAAAAGAACATTCATCGATCCTATGACAAACAATGCGCCTCCAACAAAATTTCCTGCTTCTTTGTAAGTGACGATGGCAAAAACAGCGAGTCCAGCCGAAAAGGCTGATCATCAAAATCTGGCCTCCGCGCTTCATGAGAGGCACCCTCAAAGGAAGTTGACCTTGATACGCCTGGTCGCACCTTTGTCGAGGTGTTGTACCCGAAAGCTGAGTCGCCCCACGAGCTAACGATTCCTCAGATCGGTCCCACATTTTGAACATGTCCGCGCAGGCCAGAAAGCGACGAAAAAAGGTCCTCTGTCGAATACGGATGTTCCGCACACAGGACACCTGAAGCTGCTGAACAACCAAAGGTTTATAGGCACGAAGATAATGAAGGCGAGGCCGCCATACACAATTGAATAGAGCTCATTGTGCGCCAACGCGGACGCGATCGCAAATCCAACTGCCGTCCAAAATGTGACTGTTACGGATAGCAGGGCTCGTGTTCGAAGTGTCATTTGCATGAGAATAAGCATGTAGGTTTGGTGTAGCTTATGGTCAGCGCAAAGTCGACAGGCACTCCAACGTTGTAACTGCCCGAGATACCTGAGATCGGTTTGTCTATATCAGGTTTGTTGACCTGGCCGCTGAGGGGACCCGCACCGGTTCGATACCCCGTGCTCAAACCACTAAAGGTGCTGAGCGACTGCGAGATGCCAGCGGTCACTCCTACGCCCAAACCTATGCCTACTCCTGTCTCGGCTGATCCATAGACGCCTCCCTGACCAGTATCCGTGTCGTAGTAAAATCCGAAACCAACGCCTACACCGAAGATGAAATAAGCTTGGCCGGAAACACCGAGCGAGAGAACGATCAATCCAGTGGGATCGACCCGGTTCAGTGGATCATTGAAAACGTAAACGTAAAGGTTGGCGCGATTGTCTGTACCGCTTGCACTCGGTTGCGACGCGTTCGTGCCTATCGCCGCGAGGTCGACCTGCAGGAACCGCCCCCAGGCCGGCGAGTAGTGTCGCGCGCGGTAATAGTAGAGTCCGTTTGTCTCCGGATCGACGCGCTGGCCGGTGAAGCCGAACGGACCGTTGCTGGCGCTCTTGCCATAGGGCAGATAGCCGACCTTGGTCAGCGCGCCCGAGTTCGAATCCTGCGAGGCGATGATCGAGCCGAGGATGTCCGGGATCAGCGTCGCGCGCGTGCCTGTCGTGCACGTTCATCTGGTTCAGCACGTCGTTCGGGCCGAGCGCGTAGGCATACCAGCGCTGGATCGCGCCGCTGGTGCCGTCATATTCCAGCACCTCGCGATTGTCGGCGTCGGTGACGAACACGGTGGTGGTGCCGTTGACGTTCTTGGTCTTGCGGCGGCCTTGCGCGTCGTAGGCGTAGGAGGCGGTGTTGCCGGCTGCCGACTAGCGGAGGTCAGCCGGTTTTCGGCATCGTAGCCGAGGGTGAACAGTGCCGTCGGAGGTGAGATTGCTGTTGGCATCATAGGTCGGGGTGATGGCGCCGACAGCGGTGTACCGGTTCAGCGCATCGGCCGTGTAGCTCACCGTGCTCGGCGTCGCGGCGGGATAGTTGACCCAGCTGTTGTCGTTGATGGTCTGGCCGAGTCCGCTGGTTGGCCTTGTTGTAGCTGTGGCCGAAGCTGACGCTGGAGGCCGTGGGCGCCGCGGCCACCGGCGCCGGCGACCAGCTCACGCCGGTCGGCCGGTTCATCACGTCGTAGCCGTAGGTCGCCGCATATTGCACCGGCGTTCCGCCGGGCGGCGCTGCAGCGACGATCGCCGCGCTCTGCGGAAGCTGAGAAGAGCGAGGAGCACTCTCGCCCGGGATGGCGAAGATTAATTCATGGCCGCGTCCAAGCTGGTTGCGCAATGTCTCGTTCAGCAACTACTGTCTCAGTAATTATTCTTGCTGCCAGAGCAGAAGTTAGTTCCTTGAGCCAAGGAGTTTTCCGCAATGGCTTTTCGAGCGGCCGTCATAGTGGCATGCATTTTCGTGGCGTTCTCGTCGGGCCGACGTGTTTGCAGAATGCACGTGCAAGAAGATTGGCGCGGGCTTCTGCATGCCGGACCCCACCTGCGCTATCGAGGTCGGTAAAGACTTGGACAAGGTCGAATATGAAGCTGGTAAGGCGGTTGAGGTGTTGAGAGCAGACGGGCCATGACGCCGCGTAGTATAGCCGGCGCAACAGCCGCTGAAGCCATCAACAAGGCTGCTCAGGATGCAGGCGCGGTTATTAACAAAAGCGCAGAGGAATTCGTGAGGCCGAAGCTCGCTAAAAAGCGTTACAATATTGAGATCGGATACAGCCAGCTGCCAGAGTTGGGAAAAGAGGAAGCGGGATACGGGCTCTACTCTTACGCAGTATTAAGTTCTAACTCCGACCGATCGGCTGCCTTCCTTGCCGAAGTATTCAAATCCATTCCCTCGATCCAAGAAACAGCCGCGAAACGGGCTCAGCTGAATATTTTTTATGTCCCAATCAAAAAGGAAAAGAGCAATGATTTCGCAGACGCAGTAGATTTCGTCCGGTGACGACGTTAAAAAGCTCGGCACAACATATGCAGCGTCACTCTACGATTACAAACTTGGGCGCGCTATCCTGGATCATATATGCAATCCACCAGCTGACCGGATGCGTGCCTTGTGCGAAGGCGATACGTCGAGAGGACCTTACATCTTCACCTACGAAAGGCCGGCCAGTGATATGGAGCCCGTTCCCCCTCCGTTTCTGCTTCGTTGACCTGAGTGATATCCATCCGGGAGCTTTCGGCGAATTTGTCTCCGCTTTCAGAGCGCAAGTTAAGCGGGAAGATATTTCGGATGGTGCCCGAATAAATACACCGCGGCTGGCGCTCCTTCAGTTGGTACTTAAGGCCTCCGATTGGATACCCGGAGTACAAAAATCTGTTGTGGATATTGTGCATTCAATTGGCGCCGGTGGGAAGTGATCCCTGAAATGAAGACAACTGCAGCAATTGTGGTCGCTTCGATCGTGCTGGCTACTGCTTATGGTGTCGTGTTTTCGATTTTCTATCCGTTGGTGACGATAACCGGGAGCATACTCGCTACATTTGCGTTTGCGGGACTCGCAACTAGCTTGATTTTTGCTGGGCTTTGGAAGGCGGTTAGAAAATAATAAAGTACGACACTGCCAGACGACCCGTTGCACACTTGGAGCTGTCCCATGCCCGGACCCATCCCTTGTCATGGGTAGGGATCGCGTTGGTCTTCCTCTGGATTGCTGCGCTCAAGATCGAAGCCGGAGGCCAGCGCCGATCGGCGGAGTGCCCCTTGCGTGTCTCGTTGAACTCGCTGGCAAGTCAGGACAGCTCGACGAGATTATTGATCTGCTCGCGGTATCTGCCAAAAAACAAAAGGCGCCCTTCCGGAGCGCCTTTCGCATTTCTCACGCCGCATCGCGCGGGCCGCGCGATCACAGCGAGTAGTACATCTCGAACTCGACCGGGTGCGGGGTCATCTCGAACCGCTCCACCTCGGTCATCTTGAGATCGATGTAGCTGTCGATGAAGTCGTCGTCGAACACGCCGCCGTTCTTCAGGAAAGCGCGGTCCTTGTGGAGGTTCTCGAGCGCCTCGCGCAGGCTTCCGCAGACGGTCGGGATCGACTTCAGCTCTTCCTTCGGCAGGTCGTAGAGGTCCTTGTCCATCGCCGAGCCCGGATCGAGCTTGTTCTTGATGCCGTCGAGGCCGGCCATCAGCATTGCGGCGAAGCCGAGATAGGGATTGGCCATCGGATCGGGGAAACGCACCTCGACGCGCTTGGCCTTCGGATTGGAGGTGTAGGGAATGCGGCACGAGGCCGAACGGTTGCGGGCGGAGTAGGCGAGCAGCACCGGCGCCTCGTAACCCGGGACCAGACGCTTGTAGGAGTTGGTCGACGGATTGGTGAAGGCGTTGATCGCTTTGGCGTGCTTGATGATGCCGGCGATGTAGGACAAGCAGGTCTCGGAAAGATCCGCATATTTGTTGCCGGCGAAGACCGGCTTGCCGCCCTTCCAGATCGACTGGTGGCAGTGCATGCCCGAGCCGTTGTCGCCATAGACCGGCTTCGGCATGAAGGTCGCGGTCTTGCCGTAGATGTGGGCGACCTGGTGGATGCAGTATTTGTAGATCTGCATCTGGTCGGCCATCAGCGTCATCGTGTCGAACTTCATGCCGAGCTCGTGCTGGGCGGAGGCGACTTCGTGGTGATGCTTCTCGACCTTGACGCCCATCTTGGCCATCGCGCCGAGCATTTCCGAGCGCATGTCCTGCACCAAGTCCTGCGGCGGCACCGGGAAGTAGCCGGCCTTGGTGCGGATGCGGTGACCGAGATTGCCGCCCTCATATTCGGTGTCGGAGTTGATCGGCAATTCCGAGGAATCGAGCCTGAAGCCGGTGTTGTAGGGCGTGGTCTGGTAGCGGACGTCGTCGAACACGAAGAATTCCGCCTCGGGCCCGAAGAAGATGGTGTCGCCGACGCCCGACGACTTCACCATGGCTTCCGCCTTCTTGGCGATGCCGCGGGGATCGCGGTTGTAGGGCTCGCCGGTGGTCGGCTCGAGCACGTCGCAGACCAGGATCAAGGTGGTCTCGGCGAAGAAGGGGTCGATGGTCGCGGTGACCGGATCGGGCATCAGGCACATGTCGGATTCGTTGATCGCCTTCCAGCCGGCAATCGAGGACCCGTCGAACATCAACCCTTCGGAGAAGGTGTCTTCCTCGATCATGCCCGCATCGAACGTCACGTGCTGCCACTTGCCGCGCGGATCGGTGAAACGCAGGTCGACGTATTTCACGTCGTTGTCCTTCATATGCTTCAGGACGTCTTTGGCGTTCTTCATGAATACCCCTTTTGGCTACAAGGTCCTCCCGGCCGCGGCTTCCCGCGGGCTACTGCTCAATAGCGTCGGGTCCGGCCCAAGACAATATGCCGTGCCGGTCGCACCGGCATTTGCACCATGTTTCAGCAGTCGTTCGGGTTCTGTACGGTGCGCGCTAGATAGCGTCCAACCCGGACTCGCCGGTGCGGATGCGAATGGCCTCTTCGATATTGGACACGAATATCTTGCCATCGCCGATCCGCCCGGTCTGGGCGGCGCGCCGGATCGCATCGATCGCGCGCTCGACGAGGTCGTCGCCGATCACGATCTCGATCTTCACCTTGGGCAGGAAGTCGACGATATATTCGGCGCCGCGATAGAGTTCGGCATGGCCCTTCTGCCGTCCAAAGCCCTTGGCCTCGGTGACGGTGATGCCTTGCAGTCCCACTTCCTGCAGCGCTTCCTTGACCTCGTCGAGCTTGAACGGCTTGATGATGGCTTCGATTTTCTTCACTGAGCGCCTCCCGGGCAGTTCAAAAGCAAAAGGGCAACTTGGTCGTCAGGTTGCGCTGGCTTCCCAAAAGCAGGCTCTATGCCAAGTCGTTAACGGGCCGGAATTCGAAGCGTCGTCAGACTTTTAACGCCCATTTCGCCGGCTTTTAGCGGACCACGGGCAGAATAGCGAAGCCTGCAAAATAGGCAAATAGGCCAAACGGTGTGCAGTTATCCCGCGCCCCCGACGCGTTATCTGGGACGGGTTGCCTCAGGATGAGGCGAGATTCTGCCGCTGTTTGAGACGTGTGCACAATTCGTCCTGGGTTGCGCAGGAACTACCGATGAATTCTACGCTTGGCAGTGGTCTTTTGTTTTCGAAGTTCCTCTAGTGGTCCGATCCCATGGAAGTCCTGACCACCGCGGAGATGGAACGCGCCGACCGGCTGGCGATCGCAGCCGGCACGCCGGGCTTCGCGCTGATGCTGAGCGCAGGGCAGGCGGTCGCCGAAGCAGCCAGCGAACTGGTCGCGGAGGGGCCGATCGTGGTGGTTGCCGGACCCGGCAACAATGGCGGCGATGGTTTTGTCGCGGCGGCAGAGCTGGCTGCGCAAGGCCGCGAGGTCTCCGTGATCCCAATGTGCGAGCGCGATGCGCTGAAGGGCGATGCGGCGTCCGCGGCGCGAGGTTGGAAATTTCCGGTGCTGCCGTTCACGCCGCAGGCGATCGGCAAGCCGGCGCTGATCATCGATGCGCTGTTCGGCGCCGGCTTGAGCCGGCCGGTCGAGGGCGACGCGCGCGAGATGATCGAGGCGATCAACGCCAATGGTGCGCCGGTGCTCGCGGTCGACCTGCCGAGCGGCATCAACGGCACGTCGAGCGCGGTCATGGGCACGGCGGTGCGCGCCTCCGAGACCGTGACCTTCTTTCGCAAGAAGCCGGCGCATCTTCTGTTGCCCGGCCGCGTCCATTGCGGCAGCGTGCATGTCGCCGATATCGGCATTCCCAAGGGCGTGCTCGACGAGATCCGGCCGCGCGCTTTCGAGAATACGCCGCAACACTGGCGCAAATCCTTTCCCGTCCCGCGGATCGACGGACACAAATATTCGCGCGGCCATGCGCTGATCGTGTCCGGCGACATGGCGGCAACCGGTGCGGCGCGGCTCGCCGCACGCGGCGCCTTGCGTGCCGGTGCCGGCCTCGTGACGCTGGCCTCGCCGCGCGATGCGCTCGCCGTCAACGCCACCGCGCTCACCGCTGTGATGGTGAAGGCGATCGATACGCCGGTCGAGTTCGGCGAAGCGCTCGGCGACAAACACTTCAATACGGTGGTGATCGGTCCGGGCGCCGGCGTCGGCGAGCGCACGCGCGCTCTTGTTCACACCGCGCTGTCGGCGCAGCGGCACGTCGTGCTCGATGCCGACGCGCTGACGAGCTTTGCCGAGGCGCCGCACAAATTGTTCGAAGCGATCAAAGCGGCGGGGGATGCCCAGGTCGTGCTGACACCGCATGAAGGCGAGTTTCCGCGCCTGTTCAGCGATCTCTCCAACAAGACGCCGGATCGTTCCAAGCTCGAGCGCGTGCGCGACGCGGCCGAGCGCTCCGGCGCCGTCGTGTTGTTGAAAGGACCCGACACGACGGTGGCCGCGCCCGACGGCCGCGCCACCATCGCCGCCAATGCGCCGCCGTGGCTCGCAACCGCCGGCGCCGGTGACGTGCTGGCAGGGATGATTGCGGGACTGCTGGCACAGGGCGTGCCGGCCTTCGAGGCGACGAGCCAGGCGGTGTGGATGCATGGCGAGGCCGCGCGCGAAGCCGGGCCCGGCCTGATCGCGGAGGATCTGCCGGAGACGCTGCCCGCGGTGTTCAGGCACATCTATGACGCATTCGGGATCGACTACTGAAGTATCGCCGCGGACTCGCAAACATTGCAAGTCATGTCCGCTTTAGCGGTCTCGCAGGCAGTGCGGCAGCTTGTAAGTCACGATTTCTCCGCAACGATCACAAGGCCCGGCACGGGCACGCCAGCCTCGCGACGGGCCGAGTGCTGTTCAAACTGCAATACCACAAGACCGGCTGCTTCGATCGACGCGCGCACATAAGAAGCACTATGAGCGTAGCGCCTGCCCGCGCCCATGATAAACCCGTCGCCGTCGTGCCTTTCCAGGGTGAAAGCCAGAAGGCCGCCGCAAGTCAGAGCACGGCTCGCTTCCTTCAGAATCGGAAAGAGATCGGCGACATAGATCATCGCGTCGGCAGAGAGGACGAGTTCTACGCTGGAGTCGGGCGTCGTACGCAGACCCTCCAGCATATCCGTCACTTTAAGCTGGGCATAGAGACCCGTGGCGCGTGCCTTTTCGATCATACCCGGCGAAAGGTCGATGCCGATGAATTGATCGACCATTTTAGCAAAGGCGACCGCCACAAGTCCTGTACCGCAACCGAGGTCAATCGCGTGTTCGAAATTGGCCGGCTTCTGATGTGCCTGGCACGCGGACCGCACTGCTTCAAACAACACCGAGGGTCCGCGATATCCGAGATTCTCCACCAGCGCGGTGTCGAATGTTGGTGCATATCGATCGAACAGCAAACGCACGAAGGCAGGTGGCATTTCGGACAATTCGTCAGCGCCCAGCCGCATCAGTTCGACGCCCGCACCGAACGGGTCGGAAGGATCTATTTCACGCGCCCGGCGCAACGCCTTGATCGCGCCGTCACGATCCCCGAGTTGCTCAAGCACTTTTCCAAGCAACCGCCAGACAGACACACGGTCCGGCTCCAACTCGGATGCCCGCTGATAGCTGACCGCTGCCTCTGCATTCCTGCCGAGATTGCGCAGGCAATCGCCTTTGACACAGAGAGCTTCAACCTGATCCGGGGAAATGGCCAGCGAAAGATCGCACTTGGCGAGCGCCTCCTCATACCGGCCTAATTCGAGCAAGACGCCGCCACTCAGAGCCGATGCCTCCGCATTGTCGGGATCGAGCGTAAGAGCATGCTCATAGGTCAGCAACACTTCATCGTATCGACGCTGTATCCGCAGCAGGTTTCCTAATTTGATCCAACCCGAAGCGCGATTTGGAGCCAGCTTGATCGCGATGTCGAAGCTTTTCCTGGCGTCATCCAACTTGTTCTGAACTCGAAGAAGCTCCCCGAGATTCAAGAAATATTCGTGATTGTTCGGATTGCACCTGATTGCCGAGGCGATCAGATCGACGGCCAAATCCAGCCTGTTGGTCTGCCAGTGGACCAAACCAAGAAGATGGAGCAAATCCGCGTGCTTCGGATCAAGCGTTAATGCCTGCCGACAGCGGTCTTCGGCCGGTCCATATCGTTTGGACAAAAAGTGGCGCCCGGCGGCGTCGTACAGATCGGTCGGAGAGCGCTTTGTTCTGCTCTGCTCATGGCTTTTGAAACGAGGTCGAAGCCGGCCCATTGCATAGGTCCTTTGGAATTGCGATCGACCAACGCAGCGTTGTCGCAAAGACCCAAATCGATTGCATGATAAACCGAACTCCTAACGAAGAGATAAGGGGTACACGACTGCGTACGGCTGGCTGCCACCTTATTTTGGTCGAACCTGACAACGTTGTGCTGTACGAGATTGCCTAACAGGCCTTTGACGCGTTAGGCGTCGACGTTCGACGACCGCTTTGTGGCGCAAAGCGGACGTTCGTCCTTTCGCGGAGCTCGGCTACAGTTCCAACAGGTCTGAAGTACGAGATAGAAAAACCGTCGACTTCCGATCACAACAGGTAGAGAGTTATTTTTCACCGCTCGGATTGGCTTCTGCATGACCGCCCTCTGGTGGCAGGTGGGTGTGATTTATCAGATCTACCCACGTTCCTTTCAGGACACCAACGACGACGGCATCGGCGACCTCACAGGGATCGGGCGGCGGCTCGAATATCTTGTCAGCCTTGGGGTCGACGCGATCTGGATCTCCCCCATCTACCCGTCGCCGATGGTTGATTTCGGCTATGACGTCACCGACTATTGCGACGTCGATCCACGCTTCGGCACGCTGGCAGACTTCGACGATCTGCTCATGCAAGCCCATCGGCGGGGGCTTAAGGTTTTGCTCGACTTCGTGCCCAACCACACATCCGAGCAGCACCCGTGGTTTGTCGAGAGCCGCTCTTCGCGAGAAAATCAGAAAAGAAACTGGTACATCTGGCGCGATCCTGCTGCTGACGGCGGACCACCCAACAACTGGATCAGCGATTTCGGCGGCTCAGCTTGGGAATGGGACAAGGTAACCAGACAATATTACTACCACGCCTTTCTGAAGGAGCAGCCAGACCTCAACTGGCGTCATCCAGCCGTGCAAGCGGCGATGTACGATGTGATGCGTTTTTGGTTCGACCGCGGCGTCGATGGCTTCCGTATCGACGTGCTGTGGCACATGCTCAAAGCGGCAGACTTCCCGGACAATCCACCCAACCCGGCCTATCGGTCCGAAATGGGCGAAATGCACCGCTTGCTTCAACTTTATTCGACAGACCAGCCCGAGGTGCACCGGATCGCTGCCGATATGCGTGAAATCGCCGACGGCTATGGCGTCAGGGGACAAAGCGAGCGAGTCCTGATTGGTGAGGTATACCTGCCAGTCGATCGGCTCATGCAATATTATGGTGATACGCGCCCAGAGGTGCACCTGCCGTTCAATTTCCAGCTCATTGATACGCCGTGGGGGGCGCGCTCCCTTGCGGCATTGATCGCCAACTATGAGGCGGCGCTACCGTCCGGTGGCTGGCCAAACTGGGTACTCGGCAACCATGACCGGCCGCGCGTTGCCGCCAAGCGCGGTCAGGCCCAGGCCCGCGTCGCGGCGGTGCTGTTGCTGACGCTCCGCGGCACACCCACGATCTACTACGGCGACGAACTCGGTTTGAGTGATGTCGGGATCGAACCATCCCAGGCCCGGGACCCGCGCGAGTTGCGCGAGCCCGGCTTGGCGTTGGGCCGCGACCCCGTGCGCACGCCGATGCCATGGGATGAGAGCGAAAATGCCGGGTTCACCACGGTTAAGCCGTGGTTGCCGCTCAATGCCGACTGGCCCACGCGCAACGTGGCGCGCATGACGGAAGATTCTCAATCGATCTTGACACTTTATCGTCGGCTAATTGCGCTCAGGCGGAATTGCTTGGCGTTGTCGACCGGTGATTTCGTGCTGTTGAGTGGGGAAGGCGAGATACTTGCCTACGAGCGCCGACACGGCGCGGAGCGGCTGATTGTGGCACTCAACGTCGGGGGGAGGCCGCACCGACTGCGGTTGCCGGATTGGGCGCGTGGGAGTCGGTTGCTATTGTCCACTGTCGACGAAGCGACGCTGGTTGAAGGCGGGGCCATCCTGCTACGGTCGAATGAAGGTGTGGTGCTTAGGGCCGGATAGCACCAAGCAGGGAAGGAGGGTTGCTTGCGTATCGCCATGCTGGCACCGATCTCCTGGCGAACACCGCCGCGCCATTACGGTCCCTGGGAGCAGGTCACGAGTTTCTTGACCGAGGCGTTAGTGGCGCGCGGTGTTGATGTCACCCTATTCGCCACAAAGGATAGCAGAACCGCGGCCAGGCTCGATGGCATTTGCCCGGCACCCTATTCCGAGGACCCCGCGATCGACGCCAAAGTGTGGGAGATGCTCCACGTCGCCCATGTCTTTGAGCAGGCTGGTGAGTTCGATCTTATTCACAACCAGGCCGATTTCGTACCGCTCGCCTTCTCGCGGCTGGTCAGGACCCCGATGGTGACAACGATCCACGGTTTCTCGTCAGAGCGCATTCTGCCCGCCTTCAAGCAATACGAAAATCGCGTCCACTATGTCGCGATCAGCCAGGCCGACCGCCATCCAGACCTGCGCTATGCCGCAACGATCCACCATGGCATCCCGCTGCAGGACTTTCCCTTCGACCCGCAGGGCAGCGAGGATCTGCTTTTCTTCGGCCGCATTCATCCGGACAAGGGGGCTGCTGAAGCGATCACGGCAGCCCATCGATCCAGACGGAAATTGATCATGGCCGGCATCGTCCAGGACCGGAATTATCACAACGAGCACGTCGCGCCCGCACTCGACGGCCGGTCCGTTGTTTACCTTGGCTCGGTCGGCGGCGCGGCGCGCGCAACGACTCTCGGCTCCGCACGCGCGCTGCTCCACCTCATCAATTTCGATGAGCCGTTTGGGCTGTCGGTGGTGGAAGCACTCGCCTGCGGAACGCCAGTGATCGCCTGCAACCGCGGATCGATGCCCGAGCTGATCGAAGATGGCGTAACCGGCTTCCTGGTCGACAGCCTCGATGCGGCGGTAGATGCGATCAATCGTATCGGCGAAATCGATCGCGCCGCGTGCCGTGCGGCGGTATCTGCACGCTTCACGGTAGATCTCATGGCTGATCGATATTTGGGCCTGTACCGATCGATCCTTGGCTGAAATCGGTGGTTGCAAGAAGTCTACCGCCAAAAACGACAAGCGCCTCGACCCGGTTCGATGCGCCACTGCGTGGCCGAGCGCAGTATTTCGTCAGCTTTAGCTATCGCGCGCGGGATGATCGCAAATGACCGCCATCGGCCACAAAGCGGACGTCGAAGGTCTACCTCCCAACGTCTGCTTCCGGGACAATAGCGGATATGTCCGCCTTCTATGAGCCCGCGTCCTAGACCAGATACTTCGAAACCGCGCTCTCGTTCCATTCAATCCCGAGACCCGGCCCACGCGCAGTCAGTTTGCCATCCACGATCTTGATCGGGTCGGCAAGTATCGCGCCGGCGAAATCCAGCACTTCCAGCCAATGCGCGGTCGGCGTCACCGCCAGCACATGCGCGCTCGCCTCGGGCAGGATGTGGCTCGACATCGGGATCGAGGCGGCATCGGCTTGTCCGGCGACATTGAGCCAGCCGGTGATGCCGCCGACCTTCATCAGGTCGGGCATGATGAGATCGCTGGCGCCGGCCGCGATCGCCTCGGCAAAGCCGCGTGGAAACCACCAGTTCTCGCCGGCCTGGATCGGAATCGGCGAGTTCTCACGCACTTCGGCATGGCCCTGGAGATTTTCCTGGGCGACAGGCTCCTCGATCCAGGAGAGGTGATAGGGCGCGAGACGCTCGATGCGGCGCTTCGCCTCTGCCGGATCGAGCGACTGGTTGAAGTCGAGCATCAGCGACACGTCGTCGCCGATCAGCTTGCGGATGCCTTTGACGCGCCGCTCGTCATTGGCGGCATCGCCATCGCCGCCCTTGATCTTGATGCCGCGAAAGCCTTGCTCCAGCGAACGGCGCAACGCCTTCTCGTCGCTGTCGGCTTCGACCGCGCCGTAACTGTCATAGGCCTTGATCGGTTTCGGCGAGCCGCCGAGAAGTTCGACCACGGGCTTGTTCGCGGCCTTGCCGAGAATGTCCCAGAACGCCATGTCGAGGCCGGCAACGGCCATGCCGACCAGACCCTGCCAGCCGAGCAAACGGAATTTCGCATCCATCGCCGCCATCAGGTCGAAGGGGACGACGGGCTTGCCGATGAGCTCGCTGCCGATCTCCTCGATCAGATGCACGAACGGTCTCAAGGTCACCCTGCTATAGGCGAAGAGATAAGAGTGTCCGGTGATGCCCTGATCGGTCGCGACGTCGATCAACAGCAGCGGCGCGACGTCGATGACGCCGAACGCGTTCTTCACCGGACGGGCCATCGGCGTGACGACCGCGCGCGCGTGAACGCTTGTGATGGCCGGCGTGCTCGTGCTCATTTTCGTTTCCTCAGCTTCTTTTTTTGACGCGTTTTCTTCACGCGAACCGGTGCCCACTTCGCTCGAAAACGCTTTAATCGACGGCATACCATCGCACGAAGCGCGGTGCGGCCCAATCGGTCGCGACGGATTCGATCAGCCAGTGTCCGGCATGTTCGGCTGCGAAGGCAATGCGCTGGGTTTGTCCCGGCTCGATTGCCAGCGTGTCGAGCCAGAACGGCTTCCAGCCGTCGTCGAGCCGATCGAGCAGGCGGAAATGGTGACCGTGCAGACGAAAGACGGTTGCGACCTCGGCTCGGTTGGTCAGTGCCAGCACGACGATGCGCCCGGCATTGGCGCGGAAGGCCGGCTGTGGCGAGGCGGCGAGGTTTGCAATCACAGTCCACTCAGGTCCGTTCAACGCGAGGTCGGCGCGAAGCGCATTCCTGAGCTCAAGCCGCGCCGGCAACCCGTTCGACGGCAAAGGCGCAGGAGGCGGTAGTGGCGCCGCACGCGCGGGCGGGTCGCGCGACACGACGACAGAGCCGACGGTCCGGCCTTGGCGGCCGTCATGCAGGAGGATCTCGAGCTTCGAGCCTGGCGGCGCCGTCACATCGACAAAAGCGTCGGTCCGGCCGCCCGGCGCCAGCACCAGCGCGCCGTTGCGGGCCGGGAACGGCTCGGCCGGCTGGCTGTCGATCGCCATGACCGTGACGCCGACGGCTTCCAGTTTCAGGGCGATGACCGTGCGGCGGCTGCCGTTGATGAAGCGAAGTCTCAGCCGTTCATTGGATCGGGTTGAGACGTCCAGTGAGGGTTTCCCGTTAAGTGTGTAGGAAACCGTGGTTTCGTTTGCATCCGTGCCGGGCACGGCCGCCGTTCCGTCTGCCCGCAAACGCCATTCCTCGACCAAAAACACCTCGTCGCGGTCGACAATGACGGGTTCACTTTCGCCGACCACCATGGGCAGGCCCCGGGTCGGCAGCGCGTTCTGGTTGGCCAACACGCTCATGTCGCACAGGAAGGTCCCGGCGTGGCGCAATGGAATCAGGACCTTTTCCCAGCCCGCGGCGGCCAGCAGCCGCCGGCCAACGAGCAGCTCGATGGCAGGAACCCCGTCGATCCCACGCCAGTCGAGGCCCACAGGGACCGCCAGTTCATTGGCGAACTCGACCTGCAGGCTGTCGCCGCGGCGGGAGCGCAATTCCGGGGCCGCAAGCATCCAGACCGGCGTCTCAGGGCCTGCGGCGAGGAGGTTGAGGCCAGCCCGGCGAGCCTGGATGGCGACGGGCGGGGGTGCCTGTGCTGCGCCGCCGCCGGGCAGCAGCAGACCCAGCGAGGTTGCCCCAAACCCCGCCATCAGCGCGCGCCGGTCCATGCGCAGAAACTGCCTTGCCATGAAGCCGATGCGGACCATTTTCGGAGCGATCTGTCCAGCCGCTAGCGGTCCGATTCCAACATTCGCATCCCATTGCAGCGGGCACTTTTGCGAATGTTGGAATCAAAGGACCACTAGAAAATATTGATTCCAGTGGAGCTTTGGATTTGACGTTCGCTTACGAGCGCCCGGCGGGTGGGTAGCGAACGTCAAATCCGCTCCACTAGGGGGCGTCGGATCGGACCCAAACCGGGCCATTTTTTTGCTGCGAAGGCGCAACCCCATGTTATAAGCCCGCGCCCGCGAGCGGCGCGGCTGGCGAAAGCGGGCGTGGCGGAACTGGTAGACGCGCTGGATTTAGGTTCCAGTGACGAAAGTTGTGGGGGTTCGAGTCCCTCCGCCCGCACCAAGCGCTCGACTAGCGTTTGCATCTGGGATTTTCGAGGCGCGAGGCATTCTGCCGCGCGAAGTTGAGGACAATGTCGGGCGTTCAGCGCCGACCAAAGCGGAAGAAGATGATGCAGGTCACGGAAACCCTCAATGAGGGATTGAAGCACGAGTTCAAGATCAACGTTCCCGCATCCGATCTCGATGCCAAGGCGGACGCGAAGCTGGTCGACCTCAAGGACAAAGTCCGTCTCAACGGCTTTCGCCCGGGCAAGGTGCCGGTCGCGCATCTGAAGAAGATCTATGGCCGCTCTGTCATGGCCGAGACCATCGACCAGACCATCCGCGACACCAACACGCAGCTCTTCACCGAGCGTGGCTTCCGCCTTGCGGCCGAACCGAAGGTGACGATGCCGACGGAAAAGGACGAGGTTGAGGAGTTGCTCTCGGGCAAGTCCGATCTCACCTACACCGTCGCAATCGAGGTGGTGCCGCAGATCAAGCTCGCCGACTTCAAGGGTTTCTCGCTGGAGAAGCCGGTCGCCGAGATCACCGACACCGAGATCGACGAGGCGATCCAGCGCATCGCCGATGCCAACCGCGGTTATGCCGCAAAGGGCGAGGGCGCCAAGGCCGAGTCCGGCGACCGCGTCACCATCAATTTCACCGGCCGCATCAACGGCGAGGCCTTCGAGGGCGGCGCCGGCGAGGGCATCCAGGTCGTGATCGGCACCAGCCAGTTCATCCCGGGCTTCGAGGAGCAATTGATCGGGATCGGCGCGGGCGAGACCCGCACGCTGAAAGTGTCATTCCCGAAGAACTACATGAGCGAGAAGCTCGCCGGACAGCCGGCCGAGTTCGAGACCACGGCGACCGTAATCGAGGCGCCGCAGAAGACCGAGATCAACGACGAGTTCGCCAAGTCGCTCGGCCTTGAATCGCTCGACAAGCTGAAGGATGCCGCGCGCGAGCGGCTGTCGGCCGAATTCACGGCGGCGACGCGCCAGAAGGTCAAGCGCACGCTGCTCGACCGGCTCGACGAGGCCCATCAGTTCGAGGCGCCGCCGACGCTGATCGACGAAGAGTTCAACCTGATGTGGAATTCGATCAAGGCCGAGATGGAATCGGGCGGCAAGACCTTTGCCGACGAGAACACCACCGAAGAGGCTTCGAAAGAAGAGTACCGCAAGATCGCGGACCGCCGCGTTCGCCTCGGCCTCGTGCTGTCGGAGATCGGCGAGAAGAACAAGATCACGGTGACCGATGACGAGGTCAGCCGCGCGGTGATCGATCGGGCACGGCAAATGCCCGGCCGCGAGAAGGAAGTCTGGGACTTTTACCGCAACAACGCCAATGCGCTGGCCCAGCTTCGTGCGCCGATCTTCGAGGACAAGGTGGTCGACTTCATCCTCGAACTCGCCAACGTCACCGAGAAGAAAGTGTCCCGTGAAGACCTGTTCAAGGACGAGGACGCGGAAAAGAGCGCCGCTTGAACGTCTTCGCGCCTGAGTCCGCGATTCCTGATGAAGAGCTAAAGCTCCCTGGCGCTGCTAGGCGGCTCTAGCCGAATCGGTTCAAGTGGCGTGTCTCGTCAGCTTGCGGGGCAGTTCCGGCCATCTTGTCGCCGGCGATTTGGTCCATATCTGTTTGCGGCCTTCCTGCCTTCCAACAGGCTTTCCAACTCCCTGGGTGCTTCATGCGCGATCCCGTCGAAACCTACATGAACCTCGTGCCGATGGTGGTCGAGCAGACCAACCGCGGTGAACGCGCCTACGACATCTTCTCGCGCATGCTCAAGGAGCGCATCATCTTCCTCACCGGTCCGGTCGAGGACGGCATGTCGACGCTGGTGGTCGCGCAGCTTCTGTTCCTGGAAGCCGAGAATCCGAAGAAGGAAATCTCGATGTACATCAACTCGCCGGGCGGCGTGGTGACGTCGGGCCTTGCGATCTACGATACCATGCAGTTCATCCGCCCGCCGGTCTCCACGCTGTGCACGGGGCAGGCGGCTTCGATGGGTTCGTTGCTGCTCGCTGCCGGCCATAAGGACATGCGCTTCACGCTGCCGAATTCGCGGATCATGGTGCACCAGCCCTCAGGCGGCTTCCAGGGCCAGGCCACCGACATCATGCTGCACGCCCAGGAGATCCTGAACCTCAAGAAGCGGCTCAACGAAATTTACGTCAAGCACACCGGCCAGACCTACAAGGCGATCGAGGATGCGCTGGAGCGCGACAAGTTCCTCACCGCCGATGACGCCAAGGCCTTCGGCCTCGTCGACAAGGTGATCGACAAGCGGCCAGAAGATCCTGCGACCGTGAAGGCGGCTTAAGCGGCCGCACCGGCAAAATACGGGATTTCGGCGGTAACCTTGCCTCCGGAATTGCGTTTATTCATCCGACCAACCCGAAAGTTCCGCTTTCGTGCCGTTTTGCGGCGTGGCAAAGGCGCAACGCTTGCGGGATTTCGCCAAATTCGGCACGTGCGAACGCCGCAAATCACGGTATTGTCACGCTGTTTGGCGTCCGGCACGGTTAGCGAATTCTTGATAGTCGGGTGTCAGCATGGTTGGCTGTGAGCGATCGGATATGATCGCTGGAGATTCGATCAAAGTCGTGATTCGCACGGCATGTCTGGCGTAGGGTCTTTATTGGTACGGAATTTGCTCTATCTATCAAATCCATGACGGTGATACCGAAATGGAGCGATTGAGCGAAGTCGGACGGAGACATGAATGAGTAAGGTCGGCACGAGCGACTCCAAGAACACGCTGTATTGCTCGTTCTGCGGCAAGAGCCAGCATGAGGTTCGCAAGCTGATCGCGGGTCCCACCGTCTTCATCTGCGACGAATGCGTCGAACTCTGCATGGACATCATCCGCGAGGAGAACAAGTCTTCGCTGGTCAAGTCGCGCGACGGTATTCCGACTCCGAAGGAAATCTGCAAGGTCCTCGACGACTACGTGATCGGCCAGAGCCACGCCAAGAAGGTGCTCTCGGTCGCCGTGCACAATCACTACAAGCGGCTCAATCACCAGACCAAGCACAACGACGTCGAGCTTGCGAAGTCGAACATCCTGCTGATCGGTCCGACCGGCTCGGGCAAGACGCTGCTGGCGCAAACGCTGGCGCGCATCCTCGACGTGCCCTTCACCATGGCTGACGCGACGACGCTGACCGAGGCCGGTTACGTCGGCGAGGACGTCGAGAACATCATCCTGAAGCTGTTGCAGGCGGCCGACTACAATGTCGAGCGCGCGCAGCGCGGCATCGTCTACATCGACGAAATCGACAAGATCAGCCGCAAGTCCGACAATCCCTCGATCACCCGCGACGTGTCGGGCGAGGGCGTGCAGCAGGCGCTGCTCAAGATCATGGAAGGCACGGTCGCTTCCGTGCCGCCGCAGGGCGGCCGCAAGCATCCGCAGCAGGAGTTTCTGCAGGTCGACACCACCAACATCCTGTTCATCTGCGGTGGTGCGTTCTCGGGCCTCGAGAAGATCATTTCCGCGCGAGGCCGTTCCACCTCGATCGGCTTCGGCGCGCAGGTGCTGGCGCCGGAAGACCGCCGCACCGGCGAGATATTCCGTCATGTCGAGCCCGAGGACTTGCTGAAGTATGGCCTGATCCCCGAGTTCGTCGGCCGTCTGCCCGTCGTCGCCACGCTGGAAGACCTCGATGAGGCGTCGCTGAAGAAGATCCTCACCGATCCGAAGAATGCGCTGGTCAAGCAGTATCAGCGGCTGTTCGAGATGGAGAACATCGAGCTCACCTTCGCCGACGAGGCGCTTGGCGCGGTCGCCCGCAGGGCGATCGAGCGCAAGACCGGTGCGCGCGGACTGCGCTCGATCCTCGAGAGCATCCTGCTCGAGACCATGTTCGATCTGCCTGGCCTGGAAGGCGTCGAAGAAGTTGTGATTTCGCGCGAAGTCGTCGAAGGCACGGCGCGTCCGCTCTACATCTACGCCGATCGTTCCGATCGCGCTGTGGAAACCAGCGCAAGCGCCTGATCGCGCTGGGAAGCTAAGAGCAAAACGCGGCTCGCAGGGCATTCCCGCGGGCCGCTTTTTCTTCAGCCCCTCCACATATTTAGCCTGATTTGACCGGCATTTCCCGGACTTGACACCCCATAGCCCGATAGCCACCTAATGCAGTCGGCAAGGGAATCCTTTCGAAGGATTCGCCTCGCACAAAAAGACCCGGGGAAGCAGGCTGAAATCGGCCCCGTAACCCCATCCCGGCACCTTGTGGTGGTCGCGCAAACGAGCGGGCCGCGAGCAAGGGGGCACAATGAAAGGAACAGGCCATGTCTACCCCAAAACCCCGGCCAACCATCGTCCACGGCGAAAGCCACTCCTATCCCGTTCTGCCGCTCCGCGACATCGTCGTCTTCCCGCACAACATCGTGCCGCTGTTCGTCGGCCGCGAGAAATCGATCCGCGCCCTCGAAGAGGTGATGAAGAACGACGCGCTGGTGCTGCTCGCCACCCAGAAGAATGCGTCCGATGACGATCCGGCGCCCGAGGCGATCTATGAGACCGGCACGCTTGCGAGCGTCCTGCAGCTCCTGAAATTGCCCGACGGCACCGTGAAGGTGCTGGTCGAGGGCCTGGAGCGTGCGCGCGTCGAGAAGTATTCCGATCGTACCGAATATTATGAAGCGTCCGCGATCGCGCTGGCCGACACCGACGCGAA
This sequence comes from uncultured Alphaproteobacteria bacterium, assembly GCA_963732085.1. GTDB lineage: Bacteria > Pseudomonadota > Alphaproteobacteria > Rhizobiales > Xanthobacteraceae > Bradyrhizobium. Next base: position 118,346 of record CAVSYJ010000017.1, read on the forward strand.
GTCCGTCGAGGCAGAAGCGCTCGCGCGTTCGGTCGTGTCCGATTTCGAAAGCTATGTGAAGCTGAACAAGAAGATCTCGGCCGAAGTCGTCGGCGTGGTGCAGGGCATCACCGACTTCGCCAAGCTTGGCGACGCCGTCGCCTCGCATCTCGCGGTGAAGATCTCCGATCGGCAGGGCATCCTGGAGACGCTGTCGGTTCCGCAGCGCCTGGAGAAGGTGCTCGGCCTGATGGAGAGCGAGATCTCGGTGCTGCAGGTCGAGAAGCGCATCCGCTCGCGCGTCAAGCGCCAGATGGAGAAGACCCAGCGCGAGTACTACCTCAACGAGCAGATGAAGGCGATCCAGAAGGAGCTCGGCGACGAGGACGGCCGCGACGAGCTCGCCGATCTCGAGGAGAAGATCGCCAAGACCAAGCTCTCCAAGGAAGCGCGCGAGAAGGCGCAGCACGAGTTGAAGAAGTTGCGCCAGATGTCGCCGATGTCCGCGGAAGCGACCGTCGTGCGCAACTATCTCGACTGGCTGTTGTCGATTCCGTGGAACAAGAAATCCAAGGTGAAGAAGGATCTCGTTGCGGCGCAGACCATCCTGGACAACGACCATTACGGCCTCGAGAAGGTCAAGGACCGCATCGTCGAGTATCTCGCGGTGCAGTCGCGCGCCAACAAGCTGACCGGGCCGATCCTGTGCCTGGTCGGGCCTCCCGGCGTCGGCAAGACCTCGCTCGGCAAGTCGATCGCGAAGGCGACGGGCCGCGAGTTCGTGCGCGTCTCGCTCGGCGGCGTGCGCGACGAGGCCGAGATCCGCGGTCACCGCCGCACCTATATCGGCTCGATGCCCGGCAAGATCATCCAGTCGATGCGCAAGGCCAAGACCTCGAACCCGCTGTTCCTCTTGGACGAGGTCGACAAGATGGGCGCCGATTTCCGCGGCGATCCGTCCTCGGCGCTGCTTGAGGTGCTCGACCCCGAGCAGAACTCGACCTTCAATGACCACTATCTCGAGGTCGACTACGATCTCTCCAACGTGATGTTCATCACCACCGCGAATACGCTGAATATTCCCGGACCCTTGATGGACCGCATGGAGATCATCCGGATCGCCGGCTACACCGAGAACGAGAAGGTCGAGATCGCGCGCAAGCACCTGATCCCGAACGCGCTCACCAAGCACGGGCTGGATTCCAAGGAATGGTCGATCGACGACGCCGCGCTGTTGCTGCTGGTCCGCCGCTACACCCGCGAGGCGGGCGTGCGCAACCTGGAGCGTGAGCTCTCCACACTCGCCCGCAAGGCGGTGAAGGACCTCATGATGTCCAAGAAGAAGTCGGTCAAGATCACGGAAGCCGCGGTCGAGGAATATCTCGGCGTGCCGAAATTCCGCTTCGGCGAGATCGAGACCGACGACCAGGTCGGCATCGTCACGGGCCTTGCCTGGACCGATGTCGGCGGCGAGTTGCTCACCATCGAAGGCGTCATGATGCCCGGCAAGGGCAAGATGACGGTGACGGGCAATCTGCGCGACGTCATGAAGGAGTCGATCTCGGCGGCGGCGTCCTACGTCCGTTCGCGCGCGATCGTCTATGGCATCGAGCCGCCGTTGTTCGACAGGCGCGACATCCACGTCCACGTGCCCGAGGGGGCGACCCCGAAGGACGGACCGTCGGCGGGTGTTGCGATGGCGACCGCGATCATCTCGGTGATGACCGGGATTCCGGTGCGCCACGAGGTCGCCATGACCGGCGAGATCACGCTGCGCGGCCGCGTGCTGCCGATCGGCGGGTTGAAGGAGAAGCTGTTGGCTGCTGCCCGCGGCGGCATCAAGACGGTGCTGATCCCCGAGGACAACGCCAAGGATCTCACGGAGATTTCCGATGCGATCAAGGGCGGCATGGACATCATCCCGGTGGCGCGCCTCGACGACGTCGTCACACGTGCGCTGGTGCGCAAGCCCGTGCCGATCGTCTGGGAAGAGGACACCAAGGTCCCGGTCAAGCCCGACGCCGACGAGGCTTCGGGCGGGCTGACCGCGCACTGAGCAAGATCTCTGCAAGAATGATAAAACGGCGCCTTCGGGCGCCGTTTTTGTTTGGAGTGTTGTTATGCAAATCGACGGGCAATGCCATTGCGGGCGGGTGACCTACCAGGCCGAGATCGATCCGGCTGACGTGTCGATCTGTCATTGCACGGATTGCCAGTCGCTGACCGGCTCACCATACCGCGTGACGGTGATCTGCTCCGAAAGCGACGTTCGCCTCACAGGTGCTGCGCCGAAAATCTACGGCAAGCGTGGCGACAACGGCCGCATGCGTCATCAGCATTTCTGTGGCGAGTGCGGCTCGCCGCTGTTCACCAGCGGGGACGGCGGGACCTGACGATTTCGGGATTCGCTGGGGCAGCATCCGCCAGCGCGGCGAACTCAAGCCGGCCCGTCAGATCTGGTGCCGCTCGGCGGCGCCATGGATCAACGATCTCGGGGGATTGCCGGGCAAAGCGACCGAATGACGTTTTCCGAACTTGCGCGCGAGGTTGGGGCGAGGCTAAACAGTGCGCGTGTAAAAAGGGCGGTTAGCTCAGCGGTAGAGCACTGGTTTTACACACCATTGGTCGGGAGTTCGATCCTCTCACCGCCCACCAGTCTTCGCTCGCAAAGCGAGTGAAGGCTGCCACGCCGAAGCCTTCGGCGAAGGCGGGCCTGTTGCAGCGAGCTACGGCTTGGCAAGCCACTCTTCGCTCGCCCTGCGGGCTTCGCCTTGGCACGCCAGCCTTGGCTCGCTGAGCTTCGGCCGGCAGGCGAGCCTCCGCTTCTTCGCGAGCTTCGGCTGGCACGCCATCACGAATGTCGGGTGTCGTGAGCTTCGATGAAGCTATCATTCGCGATCAATGTCAGCAGCAGACGCGATCCGCAGCGCCTTTCGTCAACGCTTATTTCAACGACGTATTGATCGACGTGAACTTGGTCCGGAGATTGGTGCCGAGGCCATTCACGACCGAGATGATTGCGAGCGAAATGCCCGCGGCGATCAGGCCGTACTCGATTGCGGTGGCGCCGGACTCGTCTCTCAAAAACTTGCGCAGCAATTTCATGGCGTGCAGTCCAGGATAATTTCAGATTGTCCGCACTAATACGGACCAACTTTGCAGGAACCGTTAACCCGATCGTAGACTCCAGCGGTATTCGCGCGCGAGATTCGGTTCCACCTCTGGAACTCGCGCTTCGCGCACCAACTCTCGCGCGAAATCGCATTCCCGTTAGCGCGGGAACATATGCCGCCGCGACAGTTTGTCTCCTCACTGCAGAAAAGGAGACAGGGATGAAGATGAAAGTGACATTGCTGGCAGCCGCGCTGGCGCTCACGAGCACGGTTGCATTCGCACAGAGCGGCGGAGGCGCGGGAGGCGGAGCCGGCAGCGCGGGAGCGGGCGCGAGCGGCGGGGCCGGCGGAACGGCGGGCGTTGGTGCGGCGCCGCCGAGCGGATCGATGAACAGCGGCGCCACGACCGGGCAGTCGGGGACCGGGTCTTCGAACTTCAACGCGGGCGGCTCCACCGCCGGCGCCAACAGCTCGCAGAACCCGTCAGGCAACAGCCTGATGAATTCCTCGCCGAGCGGATCGACGGTTGGCCCGACCAATCCAAGCGGACGATAGAGGGACATCCAATCGAAGACCCGCCTCGGCGGGTCTTCTTGTTTGTGAGCTAGAACGTCACGCCCATGCGCAGGCCGCGTTTCCAAACCACGCGGCAGTGCTTGCGCGTCGTGCCGTAGAGTACGTCGAAACGGTCGGGCAGCGCGATGAAGGCTTTCAGCTGCAGGCAGGCGCCGCCGGCGGAATAGTCGACCAGGATGCATTCGACCGCGGCGGCATTGGCGCTCGCGAAAATCTTCGCAACGCTCGAGATGCGGCCGGAGGGTCTCATGCGGGCAAATAGCCGGGGGTGTTCCATCACGCGTTCGCTGGGGTCTCCAAGCGGGCATTTTGCGCCCTTTCCGCTGCGAAGCGGTTGATCCGAACAGTCAATTTTAAAACGATCAATTTTAATGGGTCCCGTGCACCCCAATTTACCCCTGTCGATCGGCTTTGGTTTCTGCTGGGCATGATCTCCGCGCAAACGCGTTCCGCGTTTGTCGCGAGGGAAAACCGCTTCACACTTTTCCGGATCATGCCCTAAGGTTAATTCCATGGATGTCGCTCATCAGGCAAACGCCGACCAGATCGCCTACTGGAACGGCCCGAACGGCCGGCGCTGGACCGATCGGCAGGCTTCGCAGGATGTGCTGCTGGCGCCGGTGTTGCAGCTCCTGATCGACCGGATCGGCCCAAAGGCGGCCGATCGCATCGTCGACATCGGCTGCGGCTGCGGCGCCACCTCGATTGCATTGGCCGAGCGCGTCTCGTCCAGCGGCTTCGTGCTCGGGGTCGATATCTCAGCGCCGATGCTGGAGCGGGCGCGCCAGCTTGCCCCGAAGCGGCTGCCGCTGGATTTCGTGCAGGCCGATGCCACGGTCTATCCGTTCGCGCCCGCGAGCTTCGATTTGCTGGTCTCGCGCTTCGGCGTGATGTTCTTTGCCGAACCCGTGTTGTCCTTTGCCAATCTGCGCAAGGCGTTGCGTCCGAAAGGACGCGTGGTGTTCGCCTGCTGGCGCGAGCCGAAGGAAAATCCGTGGATGATGGCGCCGCTGCAGGTGGTCTACCGCCACGTGCCGCGGCTGCCGCAGGTCGGGCCCGAAGACCCCGGTCCATTCGCTTTCGCCGGGGAGGAGCGGGTCACGCGGATCCTGCGCGAGGCCGGCTACGCCGACGTCGCGATGGAGGCCTGCAACATATCGCTCGATATCGCGATCGGGCGCGGGCTCGATGCCGCTGCCGACGCCGCGCTCGAGATCGGTCCATCGGCTCGCGCGCTGGAAGGCCATCCGCCCGAGATCCGTGCGGCGGCGCGAGGGTCGGTCCGCGAATTGTTGGCGCCTTACGTGCGCGGCGACACGGTGCCGCTGCCGGGATCGATCTGGATCGTCACCGCGCGGGCGCCTTAGGGATTTCGTCATGGCCGGGCTTGACCCGGCCATCCACGTTTTTCTTCGAGATTGCACCAAAGACGTGGATGCCCGCGACAAGCGCGGGCATGACGAGCCAAACGACAGAACTAGCTCCGCTCTTCCCAGATCATCGCGAGATGCACGATGGTCTGAACCGCCTTCTCCATGTCCTGCCGGCTCACCCATTCCAGCCGCGAATGGAAGGCGTGCTCGCCGGCGAAGATGTTGGGGCAGGGCAGTCCCATGAACGACAGCCGCGCGCCGTCGGTGCCGCCGCGGATCGCGCCGCGCACCGGCTTCAGGCCGGCGCGACGGACCGCTTCGACCGCATAATCGACGATCTCGGGATGGCGGTCGATCACCACCTTCATGTTGCGGTACTGCTCTTTCACGTCCATCCGGTATGTCGAGCGCGGGTAGTTCTTCAGCACATCCTTGACGATGCCTTCCAGCAGCGCCTCTTTCTCTTTCAATCCCGCCTCGGCGAAGTCGCGCACGATGAAGCTCAGCGTCACTTGCTCCAGCGCGCCGGATATGCCGATCGGATGCAGAAAGCCCTCCCTGCCTTCGGTGGTCTCCGGCGAGCAGGTCGCTTTCGGCAGGCGATCGACGATGCCAGCTGCAATCTTGATGGCGTGCTCCATCTTGCCCTTGGCGAAGCCGGGATGCGTGCTGACGCCGTCGATGATGATGGTGGCGCCATCGGCCGAGAACGTCTCGTCCTCGATGGTGCCCGCGGTCTCGCCATCCATGGTGTAGGCGAAATCGGCGCCGAGCTTGTTCAGGTCGGCCTTGTCGACGCCGCGGCCGATCTCTTCGTCGGGCGTAAACAGGATCTTGATGACGCCGTGCTTCACTTGCGGATTGTTCAGCAGGAACTGCGCGGCATCCATGATCTCGGCGACACCGGCCTTGTTGTCGGCGCCGAGCAGCGTGGTCCCGTCCGTCGTGATGATGTCGTTGCCGATCTGGTTATTGAGCTCGGGATAATCGGCGACGCGGATCACCTGGGCGGGATCGGCGGGCAGCGCGATATCGCCGCCGCGATAATTCCTGACGATCTGCGGCTTGACGTTGGCGCCGCTGCAATCCGGCGAGGTGTCCATGTGCGAGCAGAAGCAGATCACCGGCACCTTCTTGTCCGATGTCGCCGGAATGGTCGCATAGACATAGCCGTGCGCGTCGAGATGGGCGTCGGCAAGCCCCATCGCCTTCAGCTCGGCGGCGAGCATCCGGCCGAGGTTCTTCTGCTTGTCGGTTGAAGGGCAGGTCGGCGACGACGGATCCGACTGGGTGTCGATGACCACATAACGCAGGAAGCGCTCGGTGACGGTGTGTGTGAACGCAAGGGCAGATGTCACTGGAAAGTCCGCGATGAGAAAAGATGGGATAGCCATACAACAAAAAGCGCCGTTCCGGGGCAGCGAAGCCCGGAACGGCGCTTGATGTCAGACGGAAATCGCCGCGATCAGATCGCTTCCTTCAGCTCCTTGGCGGCGCGGAAGGCGACCTTCTTCGACGCCTTGATCTGGATCGCTTCGCCGGTGGCGGGATTGCGGCCCATGCGCGCGGCGCGCTTGCGGACCTGGAGGATGCCGAGGCCAACGATGCGGATGCGCTCGCCCTTCTTCAGATGCTTGGTGATCAGCGAGACGGTGTCGTTCAGGATGGTCTCGGCCTGCTTCTTCGAAATCTCCTGATCTTCGGCGATCGCCGCCGCAAGGTGCTTCAGCGTGACGGTCGTCGGGGTCGCTTTCTTCGCCATATTTGGCCCTCCTCGTGTTTGTAGTGGCGCTGGAACCGTAGGCGTATCAGGCCTTAAATGATTCGGGGTGGCGCTGACACCGCATTTTGCCCTTTAAAACGCGGGTTTTTTACATCGGCGTCGCAGAAACCCGCGCCGAATAAGGGGATTCCTGACATCCTTGACTTAGCCAGATGGCGCCTTTAAGTCCTGCTCTCTGCATGCGGATTGCTTGCATCCGCGGGAGTAGCTCAGTTGGTTAGAGCGCCGCCCTGTCACGGCGGAGGCCGCGGGTTCGAGTCCCGTCTCTCGCGCCAGTCCGATCAATCACTTAACGCCCCTTTCCGGCCGCGATTTGACGCTTCGCTGAGACCGCGATTCGACTCCAGGGCGCGCTGATAGACGCCGAAAATGGCCACGGGCCGCGTCTTGCCTTTCACCACCACCGTGTCGATCGGCCGGATGTCGTAGGCGCTGGGATCGGCCAGTTGCCGCCGGGTGTACTCCGAGATCAGCAGCGGCACCCCGTAGTCCTTGGTCAGGCTCTCCACCCGAGCCGCCAGGTTGACCGCGTCGGAGATCACCGTGCCATCCATGCGATGCCGCTCGCCAATCGTACCCAGCATGAGCGAACCGGTGTTGATGCCAATACCGATGGCGATCGGTAGCTGCCCTGCGGCACGCCTGTCCACGTTGAACCGGTCGAGCGTATCGAGCATGACGAGGCCTGCACGCAACGCATCATCGGCGTTTTTGAACAGCGCCATGATGGCGTCGCCGATGTACTTGTCGATGAAGCCGTTATGGTCGCGGATTACCGGGCCCATATGCTCGAGGTAGGCGTTGATGAAGGCGAAATTCTCGTCCGGCGTCATGCTCTCCGACAATGTCGTGAAGCTGCGGATGTCGGAGAACAGGATGCTCATCTCCTCGCGCTTGTTGTCGCCCAGCTCGACGTCGACGATCCTGGGCCTGCCGACGATCGCGAGAAAAGCGCGCGGTACGAAACGCTCGATCGAGAGATTGGTCTGCCTGAGGTCGGTGATGGTGCCGCGTACCGCATCGCGCATCGAGGCGAAGCTCCTGGCGAGTTGGCCGATCTCGTCCTTGCGGTCGGTGTTGGCGATCGCCTGCTCGAGATTGCCTTGGGCGATGGCGCCAGCTTCCCCGCGCAGGTTGAACAGCGGATCGAGCAGCTGCCGCTGCAGCAGTCGCGAGGCGAAGAAGAACACGATGGGCAGCATGACCGCCAACACCAGGATCGAGCTCAGGAAGACTTGCTGCACCGCTTCGCGCGCCAGCCCCGTGTCGTAGGTGATCTCGCGGATTACGGATTTGGAGAAGATCGGATGATCGGGATCGGAGCCGGCGCGGGCGTCCTCGACGCTATAGATCGTAACGAAACGGCCCTCCTTGTCGACAACTTCCTCGCGCCGGCTTTTCATGATCCGCTCGGTCAGCTGCGGATCGAACTTCTTGCCGACGTGCAGCAGCGACCAGGTGCCGGCCACCGAGTAGAGATAGATATCGAGATCCTTGACGTATGGATTGGAGTGGACCGCGTCGTTGAACAGGTCCTGGAAGAAAAAGTCGCTCATCCAGCCGAAATTGCCCTCGGCCACGCTGGTTCGCAGCTCGGTCGAAATCTCGATGATATAGTCGCTCCCTTTCGGGCCGAAGTAGCTGTAGGTGCGCAGCGTGCCGGTCACGGTGGAAATGTCTATGCCGACGTACGTCACTTTGTTGGTACCGTACACCGTGTCGAGGAAGTGCGTGAACCTGCCCTCCGGGAAGACGAAGTTCAGTTCGCCCGGAAGGTTGGTCTGGAACACCTTGTGCGAGCGATCGATGAAATAGATGTGCTGGATCTCGTATGTCCTGACGAGCTGATCGAGTTCCTCCACCGAAAGGTCCTGCGGCCGTTTGCCGGTCGTCTCGAGCTGGGCGGCGATCTCGGGGAGCGCCTTGTCCATGTGCGCCACGATGCGCTCATGCTGGGAGCGCAGCATCATCTCGAAGACGGCGAAGCGTTTGGTCAGGCTTGCCTCGAGCCGGTGGATCTCGTCATCCTGCTTTTTCAGGACAAGCCGGTACATCGCCATCGAGGCGACAACCGTCGCGCCCAGGCTCACCGCCACCATCACTGCGAACAGGAACAGCCTGACCTTGCGCTTCATGCCCACGGCGGCTCTCCCGATGCCCCGCGTCGTTTCGCCATCCATTGCTCCACAGCCGGGTCGTGAAGCCGTAGCGAGATCGCACGGTACAGGAATGCGTTCTGACGCGCCATGCGCGTTGTACTCGACAGCGACAAGGCGCCGATGCAGTCTGAGACCATGCGACGACCGGAATGGCCGCAAGAAGCTCGCGCTCTATTTGAAAATCGAGTTTGCCTTTCGACAATTGCGGGAATTTGCCGACGATTGTCGGGAAAGTTCATGTTCGGGCCTGGCGACGATACCGTGTACGTCACCTTTGACGCCGTGGGTTACTGCTTACGCATGCCTAACCACGCCCATTTTGGAGATTGAATTATATAGCACGCAACAAAAAAGGCCGCCCGAAGGCGGCCATTTTCATGTCTCGAGAGGATAAATCGTTCAGCGGATCCGCGAGGTATCCGAGCTCGTCACCACCACCGGCTTGCCGGCCTTGATGACATGCGCGGCGGTCTGGCTGTAATCGATGTTTGTGCGGGCCGCGATCCCGAAGGCTGCGACGCAGATACCGGCCACGAGCGCCACCACCACGATCTTCATGTGGGTCGCACGATCGGCGGAGTGAATTGAGTGGTTCATTTGGTAGCCTCCCGGCGTTCTTGGACGCCTCTTCGTTGCCTAAACCTGTACGCCCCGTTTGTTTCCGGTCTGTTTCGCGAGTTCCGTGAAATGGTTTCGTCGGGCCGAAATGAAGGTTTCGTCCGGCTTGCCGGGGCAGGGCCGTTCGGCTGACAATCGGGATGGGTCGCCGAGGCCCCTCGGAGAAAAACAACAATGAAATCAATGAAAATGACCCGCCGGAGCCTCTTGGGTGCGATGTCGGGTGCCTCCGCCGCAGCCCTTCTGGCCCGGCCTGCTTCGGCGACGGCCGAGTTCGACTTCAAGCTCGGGGTCAACACGCCGGAAAACCACCCTCTGACGGTCCGGTTGACCGAGGCCGCCAAGGACATCGGCAGCCGTTCGGGTGGGCAACTCAACGTCACGGTCTTCGCCAACAGCCAGCTTGGCGGCGATCCCGAGATGCTGTCGCAGGTCCGCGCCGGCGGCATTGAGCTGTTGGCGGTGCCGTCGATGACGCTGACCACCCTGGTGCCGCTCTCGGGCCTGCCCAGCATCGGTTTTGCCTTCGCATCCTATGACCAGGTCTGGGCCGCCATGGATGGCGATGTCGGCGGCCTCGTCCGCGACGCCATCACCAAGACCGGCCTCGTTCCGATGAAGCGGAAATGGGACAACGGCTTCCGCCAGATCACCTCGTCCACCAGCCGCCAGCTCAACAGCGTCGAGGACTTGAAGGGCTTCAAGATCCGCGTGCCGGTGACGGCGCTCCTGACGTCGCTGTTTTCCGCGCTCGGCGCGCTGCCCTCCAGCATCAGCTACAACGAGCTTTATTCGGCGTTGCAGACCCACGTCGTCGAGGGCCAGGAAAATCCGCTGGCGCAGGTCTCGACCGGCAAGCTCTACGAGGTGCAGAAATATTGCGCGCTCTCCAACCATTGCTGGAGCGGCTACTGGGTGGTCGGCAATCGCCGCGCGCTCTCTGGCCTGCCGGCTGATCTCGTCGCCATCCTCAACGAAAGCTTCGACGCCGCAGCACTCAAGGAGCGCGCCGACCTCGTCGAGATGGACCGCTCGCTGCAGGGCGAACTCACCGCGAAAGGGATGGTCTTCAACAAGCCCGACGCCGTGCAATTCCGCGCCGCGCTGGTGAAGGCCGGCTTCTATGCGCAGTGGCAGAAGACCTATGGTGCGGAGGCCTGGGCGGCGCTGGAGAAGTACACGGGCAAGTTGACGTAGCGCATGATCCGGAAAAGTGTGCAGCGGTTTTCCCTCGCGACAAACGCTTCGCGTTTGCGCGGAGATCATGTGCAAAACAACTACGTTTTCGCGAACGACGCGACGAGCGCGTCGACCTCCTTCTGGTCCGGACCCTTGCTTCGGGCGTTGACGCGCGGAGCCGTGGCGTAGCCGATCCAAAGCACGATCTCGTTTGGCCGTGGCGCGTCATGGATCAGCACCGGCGTCGAATCGAAGGCGTCGAGATCCCAACCGTCGTCGAGCGGCCCATAGATCAGATCCACGCTCGTGCCCGGAGGGCCGACCTTGGCGTGGCCGGGAATGATGACGCGGCCGCGCTTGATGGCTGCGCGCATCGCCATGCCGAGCCGCGGATGGATCATCGCGGCGCCATGTTCGAGGTCGCCGCCGATGCCCACCAATGCGGCCTTGGTGTAGGCGCGCAGCTGCGCCGGGCTTGCGCCGAGCGTCGCGAGCGCCGTCTTTGTGAGGGAAGCACCGAGTTCGACCGAATAATCGATGAGAGGCTTCAGATCGGCGCCGGCCGCCTTGCCGGCGAGCGGGTTGTCGAAGACGGCGGCGATCGCAACGCGCCGCAGCGGCGGGCTAGCGGGTGCGCCGTACTCGCTGTTGATCTCCTCCACGAGAGTGACGGTCTTGCGGATGCTCATGATGTGCTCGCTTTCGTTCGGTCAGACTTTCAAATCCTGAGACACTTAAACCGCTCGCTTGATGTCGGCGCGGATGAAGCGCGCCGCCCAGACAAATAGCAGCGCCCCGAGCGTGGTTGTGACCGCCGCCGACAACAGCGAATAGCGCACGGCATCGGCGCCGTAATCGCCCTTGAGCGCATCGTTGAGCATGCCGACGGCGAGCGGCCCGACGCCCTGGCCGAAGCAGGTCGCGGTCAACAGGATGAAGGCCGACGCCAGCGCCCGCATGCTCGGCCGCGCCACCGTCTGCGCAATCGCGAAAGTCGGTCCGAGATGGAAACCGACCATGAAGGAGGTCAGCGCGAGCATCGCGACCATGGTCGCGAAGTCGTGCGTGAGCATGCAGACCGCAAACACGGGGCCGGCGAGGCCGGACATGATCGCCGGCGCCCATAACTTCCAGCGATCGTCGCGCTTGCTGATCTCAGCCACCACGAGACCGCCGACCAGGGTGCCGGCCATGCCGGCGAGGCCCTTGAAGGTGCCCGCATAAGTGCCGATCTCGGCCGAGGAGAGATGATGCACCCGCGCCAGGAACGGCGGGATCCAGGCGGCGGTGGCGTAATTTGTATAGGTCGTGAGACAAAAGCCGATCAGCACAATGACGAAGCTCGGCTGGGTCGCGAGGAAGCGCAGCGTCGGCCCGATCGGTTCGGGGACGAAGCTTTCCGCCATCGCGCCGCGCTTCGGTTCGGAAATGGTCAGCCACATCACCGCCGCCAGCGCGATTCCGGGCAGCCCAGCCGAGAAGAAAGCCATCCGCCAGCCATAGTGCTGGTTGACCCAGCCGCCGATGAAATAGCCGAGGAACACGCCGAGATAGGTGCCGATGGCGTAGACGCCCAGCGCGCGCGGGCGCTCGTTCTTGTCGAAGAGATCGGCGACGAGGGATTGCGAGGCGGGGGTGCCTGCGGATTCACCGATGCCGACGCCGATGCGGGCGAGCGCCAGCGTCGTCACGCTCGAGGCCATGCCGCAGAGGAATGTCATGGCGCTCCAGAACGAAAAGGCGATCGCGACGATGTTGCGGCGGCTCACGCGATCGGCGAGGCGGGCGATGGGGATGCCGAGCAGGGAGTAGAACAGCACGAAGCCGAAGCCCGCGAGCAGGCCCATCGTGGTATCACTGAGCACGAACTCCTTCTTGATCGGCTCGATCAGGACGTTGAAGATCGTGCGGTCGAGGAAGTTCAGGGCATAGACGATGGTCAGGATCGCCAGCACATAATAGCGCCGCGCCGACGCCGGTGCTCTGCACTTGGGCCGCCGCCTGCGGCGCCAGATCGACCATGCGTTCCCCTGATCCTGTTCCTGAAGCGGCGCGGTTAAGTCACGCCTCGCGAATAAAATTCCCGGCCTCGAACTCGACCGGGGCGGCTTTCGGGTCAAAGGAGACCCCGATCGGATCGCGGCCGGCGGCGAGCGCCTCAAGCTGATCGCCGAGCATCCGCCGCACCATCAGGATGCCGCGGTCGCTCTGACCGAAATGCTCCTCCGAATGAACGGTCACTTCGCCCTGGCCGACCTGTGCTTCGTAATCGCCGGGGAAGCGCTGGTGCTCTTCCTCGGTCATGTCCCACCAGAACTTGCCATTGAATTTCGAGCGCATGCGGGAGATATCGCCGGCGTTCTTGACGCGGCCGGCGACATAGATGCGGAACGACGTGTCGTCGATCGGCAGGGTCCAGCCGATCGATTCCACGCGGGCAAATTGCGCCACGCGCGGATTGGGCACGACGCGGAGCGTGGGCAGGGCGGCTTCGGTGACGCGATAGAAGATCTTGCCGTCGTCCTGGCGCCGGGCCGAGTGCACCGCGACGCCGCGCGGCGACATCTCGAACGCCACCTCGGGCATCGAAGCCATCATGTTTGTGAATTGCGGTCCGCTGAACGAGCCGTGCAGCACCGGTACGTGATAGGGGTCGACCACGTTCTCGAAGTGCTGCAGCCAGTTGCAGGGAATGATGGCGGGCCCGCCGCCGCCGATCGAGGTGTCGTCGGCTTCGACGAACTCGCCGGCGTCCATCGTCTCCAGGCATTCGTAGCGCGGCAGCACCGGCTTCTTCCCGGCCGGTCCCATATAGGCGAAGATCAGCCCGTAGCGCTCCTCGAGGGGGTACCAGGGCTGGCGCACTTTGTCCCTGAACTGGCCGCCGTCGGGCTCGCAGGGCTGTTCGAGGCAATGGCCCTCGGTGTCGAACTTCCAGCCGTGATAGCAGCAGCGGATGCCGTCCTCCTCGACCTTGCCGTAGTACAGGGTGGTGCCGCGGTGGCAGCAGCGCGCATGCAGAAGGCCGGCGCGGCCGTGCCGGTCGCGGAACAGGATCAGATCCTCCCCCAGGATGCGCACTTTTCTGGGGACATCGGTGGCATCCGAGACCAACCCGACCGGATGCCAGTAGCGCCGCAGAAGCTCGCCCATGGGGGTGCCGCGGCCGACCGCGGTGAGTTCGGTCCGCCTGGATGGCTGATTCAGGGCATAGGCAGTGCCGAGATCGCGGTCTCGCTGGGTGATGGTCATCGCTTCCTCCGCGCCTGCGCCGTGAAACCGGCCCTTGTTGCTTTTTCGCGCCGGTCAAATTGGCCTCCGCGCGCCATGCGGTCAATGCCGTCGCATGAACCTCTGCGGATTGCGTTCCGCTGGCCAAACGAAGGGTCAAGAAACGACAAGACGGGGTCGGCAAAACCGTCAAAATAGCTTGTCTTGCACCGCCTGTTGCGCTGCGCTAAGCCTCAAGAATAATTCCAAAACGACGAATCTGCGGGCATCCGAACCGCAGGAACAGGAAGAGCCGATGAACGGCATTCTCCAGAATTATCTTCCCCTTGTGGTGTTTGTCGGTGTAGCCGCCGTGATCGGGCTGGTGCTCCTGATCGCGCCGTTCGTGGTGGCGTTCCAGCAGCCTGATCCGGAAAAGCTGTCAGCCTATGAATGCGGGTTCAACGCTTTCGACGACGCCCGCATGAAGTTCGACGTCCGCTTCTACCTGGTCGCGATCCTTTTCATCATCTTCGACCTCGAAGTGGCGTTCCTGTTCCCGTGGGCGGTGGCGTTCGGCAAGCTCGGGGCGACCGGGTTCTGGTCGATGGTGGTGTTCCTTGGCGTTCTGACCGTCGGCTTTGCCTATGAATGGAAGAAAGGCGCGCTGGAATGGGATTGAGCCCCACCACGACCTCCGCTCCGGTGATCGCGCCGGCCGCCAAGGGCATCATCGATCCCGCGACGGGGCGGCCGGTCGGCGCGAACGACCCGTATTTCCTCGAGGTCAATCACGAACTCTCCGACAAGGGCTTCTTCGTCGCGGCCGCCGACGACCTCATCATTTGGGCGCGCACGGGCTCGCTGATGTGGATGACCTTCGGTCTCGCCTGCTGCGCGGTCGAGATGATGCAGGTGTCGATGCCGCGCTACGACGTCGAGCGCTTCGGCTTTGCGCCGCGCGCCTCGCCGCGGCAGTCCGACGTGATGATCGTGGCGGGCACCCTGACCAACAAGATGGCGCCGGCTTTGCGCAAGGTCTACGACCAGATGCCGGAGCCGCGCTACGTGATCTCGATGGGCTCCTGCGCCAATGGCGGCGGCTACTACCACTATTCCTATTCGGTGGTGCGCGGCTGCGACCGCATCGTGCCGATCGACATCTATGTGCCGGGCTGCCCGCCGACCGCGGAAGCGCTGCTTTACGGCGTGCTGCTGCTGCAGAAGAAGATCCGGCGCACCGGCACGATCGAACGCTGAAGGTTTTGTGATGGACGACGGCAAGCTCGACGCCCTGGGGCAGACGATTGTGAGCGCGCTCCCGGGCGCCGCGACCGGACATTCCGTGGCTTTCAATCAGCTGACGGTCGCGGTCGACGCCACGAAGATCGTCGACGTCGTCAAGCATCTGCGCGACGACGCCGGCTGCCGCTTCATCAACATCACCGATATCACCGCGGTCGACTATCCCGGGCGCGAGAAGCGCTTCGACCTGGTCTATCACTTCCTGTCACCGACCTTGAACACGCGTATCCGCCTGAAGGCGGAAGCCGACGAGACCACGCAGGTGCCGTCGATCATCGACGTGTTCCCGGGCGCCGACTGGTTCGAGCGCGAGACCTACGACCTCTACGGCGTGATCTTCACCGGCCATCCCGACATGCGCCGTCTGCTGACGGACTATGGTTTCGACGGCCATCCGCTTGCGCAAGGATTTTCCGCTGACCGGCTTCGTCGAGGTGCGCTACGACGACCAGGAGAAGCGGGTGCTGTACGAGCCGGTGCGGCTCAACCAGGAATTCCGCAAGTTCGATTTCCTGTCTCCATGGGAGGGCGCTGACTACCCGCTGCCGGGAGACGAAAAGGCAGGGCCGAAGGCCTGACCATGAACGAGCAAAACCTGCGCAACTTCACCATCAATTTCGGGCCGCAACATCCGGCCGCGCATGGCGTGCTGCGTCTCGTCTTGGAATTGGACGGCGAGGTGGTCGCGCGCGTCGATCCGCATATCGGTCTTCTGCATCGCGGCACCGAGAAGCTGATCGAGCACAAGACCTATTTGCAGGCGATCCCGTATTTCGACCGGCTCGACTATGTCGCGCCGATGAACCAGGAGCATGCGTTCTGCCTCGCCGCCGAAAAACTGCTCGGCATCGAGGTGCCGCGCCGCGGGCAATTGATCCGCGTGCTCTATTGCGAGATCGGGCGGCTGTTGTCGCATTTGCTCAACGTCACCACGCAGGCGATGGACGTCGGCGCGCTGACCCCGCCGCTGTGGGGTTTCGAAGAGCGCGAAAAGCTGATGGTGTTTTATGAGCGCGCCTCCGGCTCGCGCATGCATGCGGCGTATTTCCGCATCGGCGGCGTGCATCAGGACCTGCCGCTCGAAGCTGATCGACGACATCGAGGCGTTCTGCGATCCGTTCCTGAAAGTGGTCGACGATCTCGACCGGCTGCTCACCGCCAACCGCATCTTCAAGCAGCGCAATGTCGACATCGGCGTCGTGACCTTGCAGCAGGCGTGGGAGTGGGGTTTTTCCGGCGTGATGGTGCGCGGCTCCGGCGCCGCCTGGGATTTGCGCAAGGCGCAGCCTTACGAGTGCTACGCCGAGATGGATTTCGACATTCCGATCGGCAAGAACGGCGACTGCTACGACCGCTATCTGATCCGCATGGAGGAGATGCGCCAGTCGGTGCGCATCATGAGGCAGTGCATCGCGAAGCTGCGCGAACCGGACGGGCAGGGGCCCGTCGTCGTCCAGGACAACAAGATCGCGCCGCCGCGCCGTGGCGAGATGAAGCGCTCGATGGAAGCCCTCATCCATCACTTCAAGCTCTACACCGAGGGCGTGCACGTGCCGGCCGGCGAGGTCTATGCCGCGGTCGAGGCGCCCAAGGGCGAGTTCGGCGTCTATCTCGTCGCCGACGGCAGCAACAAGCCCTACAAATGCAAGATCCGCGCGCCCGGCTTTGCGCATCTGCAGGCGATGGACTTCATCTGCCGCGGCCATTTGCTGGCGGACATCTCGGCGGTCCTCGGCTCGCTCGACATCGTGTTCGGGGAGGTCGATCGGTGATGGCGCCTGCGCCCATCCAGTTCGACCGCGCCTCGGGGGCTCTTGAAGGAGCCAACCTGTGGGAGCGGACGGCTGCGCTGGCGCTGGCGACGGGATCGAAAATCTCCTCGCACTTCTCGCATATGGGCTACATCGCCTGCGCCAATCTGCTGCGCAAGACGCTGCCGGAGCGCAACATAGCGATCAAGCTCAACTCGGACGCCGTGTTCGAGTTTCCCTATGGCGACGGCTACTGGAGCAAGCTGCTCAACCGTTCCTTCAGATACGAGGACGAGCTCGAGCTGCTGTTCCGCCACTCCGCCGACGTCGACTACACCTTGCTCGATTGCGGCGCCAATTACGGCTATTGGTCGGTGCTGGTGTCGAGCAAACCGTTCGGCGCGCACAACGCGATCGCGATCGAGCCGGCCGTGCAGAATTTTCCGAAGCTCGTCAACAACGCCGCGATCAACGGCAAGCGCTTCGAGACCATGAAATGCGCGATCGGCGCCACGCGCGGCACCGCGCGGCTGTCCGGCACCAAGCACGAGGCGTTCAGCATCGCCGGCGATCAGGCCGATGGCGAGGAGGTGCCGGTCATCGCGCTCGACAATCTGCTCGACGACGGCAGGATTTCTCCAGGCGGGAAGTACCTGATCAAGCTCGACGTCGAGGGCGTCGAGATCGAGGCGATCAAGGGCGGCACGCGGCTGTTGCAGGGCGACAGCGTGATCCTCTGCGAGGAGCACGGCAACGACCGCCAGCACACGGTGTCGCGCTTCATCCTGGAGAAGACCCCGCTCAAGCTGATCGTCTACGATCCCCGCTCGGGCAAGATGGAGACCGTGAGCGATCTGTCGATCCTCGATCGCATCAAGGTTTCCACCCACGTCGGTTACAACGTGTTCGGCACCGCAAGCGCGTTCTGGCAGGACCGGATCAACGCGCTGAACGCGACCGCCGCGCGCCGCATGCAATGAGAGTCTGAACAATGTCCGTCCGCCGCCTTGCCCCGAAAGAGATGCAGCCCGCGAGCTTCGCGTTCACGGACGAAAATCTCGCCTGGGCGAAGAAGGAGATGGAGAAATATCCGCCGGGCCGGCAGGCCTCGGCCGCGATCGCGATCCTGTGGCGCGTGCAGGAGCAGCATGAGGGCTGGGTCGGCGAGGCCGCGATCCGCGTGGTCGCCGATCTGCTCGATATGCCCTACATCCGCATGCTGGAGATCGCGACCTTCTACACGATGTTCCAACTCGCGCCGGTCGGCAAGAAAGCGCATGTGCAGGTCTGCGGCACCACGCCGTGCCGGCTGCGCGGCGCGGCCGACATCATCGAGGTCTGCCAGCGACCGCATCCATCACGATCCCTTCCACCTCTCCAGGGACGGCAATTTCAGCTGGGAAGAGGTGGAGTGTCTCGGCGCCTGCGTGAATGCGCCGATGGTGCTGGTCTGGAAGGACACCTACGAGGACCTGACCAAGGAAACCTTCGGCCGGGTGCTGGATGGCTTTGCCGCAGGCAATCCGCCGAAGCCCGGACCGCAGAACGGCCGCCAATTGTCCGCGCCCATCACCGGGCCGACGACACTGAAGGAAGTCGACCTAGAGATGCTCGAGGACAAGGACCGCATCTTCAAGAACCTCTACGGCCTCCACGATTGGGGCATCGAGGGCGCGCGCAAGCGCGGCGCCTGGGACGGCACCAAGGCGATCATCGACAAGGGCCGCGACTGGATCATCAACGAGATGAAGTCGTCGGGCCTGCGCGGCCGCGGCGGCGCGGGTTTCCCGACCGGCATGAAGTGGTCGTTCATGCCCAAGGAATCCAAGGACGGCCGTCCGAACTATCTCGTGGTCAATGCCGACAAGTCCGAGCCCGGCACCTGCAAGGACCGCGAGATCATGCGGCACGACCCGCATCTGCTGGTCGAAGGCTGCCTGCTCGCGAGCTTCGCGATGGGCGCGCATGCCGCCTACATCTATGTCCGCGGCGAGTTCATCCGCGAGCGCGAGCGGCTGCAGGCCGCGGTCGATCAGGCCTATGAGGCCAAGCTGATCGGCAAGGACAACATCAACGGCTGGCCGTTCGATCTCTACGTCACCCACGGCGCCGGCGCCTATATCTGCGGCGAGGAGACCGCGCTGCTCGAAAGCCTCGAAGGCAAGAAGGGCCAGCCGCGGCTGAAGCCGCCATTCCCGGCGAATGTCGGCCTGTTCGGCTGCCCGACCACGGTCAACAACGTCGAGTCGATCGCGGTCGCGCCCGACATCTTGCGGCGCGGAGCCGCGTGGTTCGCCGCGCATCGGCCGTCCCAACAATGTCGGCACCAAACTGTTTTGCATTTCCGGCCATGTCGAGCGGCCCTGCAACGTCGAAGAGGCGATGGGGATTCCGTTCCGTGAGCTGATCGAGAAGCATTGCGGCGGCGTGCGCGGCGGCTGGGACAATCTCAAGGCCGTGATTCCCGGCGGCTCGTCGGTGCGCATGGTGCCGGCCGAGCAGATCATCGACACGCCGATGGATTTCGACAGCCTCGGCAAGCTGCGCTCGGGTCTGGGAACCGCGGCCGTGATCGTCATGGACAAGTCGACCGACCTGATCCGCGCCATCGCGCGCATCTCCTATTTCTACAAGCATGAGAGCTGCGGCCAGTGCACGCCGTGCCGCGAGGGAACGGGATGGATGTGGCGGGTGTTGACCCGCATGGCCGAGGGCCGCGCCCACAAGCGCGAGATCGACATGCTGCTTGAGGTCACCAAGCAGGTCGAGGGCCACACCATCTGCGCATTCGGCGATGCCGCGGCCTGGCCGATCCAGGGCCTGATCGCGCATTTCCGTCACGAGATCGAAGCGCGCATCGACGAATATTCGCACAAGGCCGATCTCGACGATGAGGGCGTCCGCGATCCCGTCCACATGGTCGCGGCGGAGGATAACAAAAATGACCAAGATCATCGTCGATGGCAAAGAGATCGATGTGCCGGCCGAGTACACGCTGCTGCAGGCGTGCGAGGCGGCGGGCGCCGAGATTCCGCGCTTCTGCTACCACGAGCGGCTGTCGATCGCCGGCAATTGCCGGATGTGCCTGGTCGAGGTGAAGGGCGGCCCGAAGCCGGTCGCAAGCTGCGCCTGGGGCGTGCGCGATTGCCGGCCGGGTCCCAAGGGCGAGCCGCCGGAAATCTCGACGCGCTCGCCGATGGTGAAGAAGGCGCGCGAAGGCGTGATGGAATTCCTGCTGATCAACCATCCGCTGGATTGCCCGATCTGCGATCAGGGCGGCGAATGCGATCTGCAGGACCAGGCGATGGGCTATGGCGTCGACACCAGCCGCTTCGCCGAGAACAAGCGCGCGGTCGAGGACAAATATCTGGGCGCGCTGGTCAAGACCTCGATGAACCGCTGCATCCAGTGCACGCGCTGCGTCCGCTTCTCCGCCGAAGTCTGCGGCGCGCCGGAAATGGGCGCGACCGGCCGCGGCGAGGACATGGAGATCACGACCTATCTCGAGCATGCGCTGACCTCGGAGCTGCAGGGCAATCTCGTCGACATCTGCCCGGTCGGCGCGCTGACCTCGAAGCCTTATGCCTTCGCGGCGCGGCCCTGGGAGCTCGGCAAGACCCAGTCGATCGACGTGATGGACGGCGTCGGCTCGGCGATCCGCGTCGATACCCGCGGCCGCGAGGTGATGCGCGTCCTGCCGCGCATCAACGAGGCCGTGAACGAGGAATGGATTTCCGACAAGACCCGCCACGTCGTCGACGGCCTGCGCACGCAGCGTCTCGACCGGCCCTATATCCGCGAGAACGGCAAGCTGCGCGCGGCGTCGTGGGCGCGAGGCGTTCGGCGCGATCGCGGCCAAGATCGCGCCGCATCGACGGCAAGCGCATCGGCGCGATCGCGGGCGATCTCGCCGCCGTCGAGGAGATGTTCGCGCTCAAGGATCTGCTGGCCAAGTTCGGCTCGGCCAATCTGGCGGTGCAGGGCGGCGACGCCTTCGATCCGCTAGCCGGCCGCGGCTCCTACATCTTCAATCCGACGATTGCCGGCATCGATCAGGCCGATGCGCTGCTGATCATCGGCGCCAATCCGCGCAAGGAAGCGGCCATCTTCAACGCCCGCATCCGCAAGCGCTGGCGCACCGGCCAGCTCAAGATCGGCGTGATCGGCGCCAAGGCCGATCTCACCTACGACTACGAGTATCTCGGCGCCGGCACCGAGACGCTGGCGAGCTCGCCGGCGGCAAGCATTCCTTCACGACGTGCTGAAGGGCGCAAGAATCCGATCGTGCTGGTCGGCGCGGGCGCGGCCGCGCGCCACGACGGCGCCGCCGTGCTGTCGCTCGCCGCCAAGCTTGCGGCCGATGTCGGCGCGCATCAAGGACGGCTGGAACGGCTTTGCCGTGCTGCACGATGAGGCCTCGCGCGTCGGTGCGCTCGACATCGGCTTTGCCGCGGGCGGGCTGAACCGCGCAGATGACGACCTTCGGCACGCTCGACGTGCTGTTCCTGCTCGGCGCCGACGAGGTCGAAGGCGCCGGACGGCGCCTTCGTCGTTTACATCGGCACCCATGGCGACGCCGGCGCGCATCGCGCCGACGTGATCCTGCCGGGCGCGGCCTACACCGAGAAGTCCGGCATCTACGTCAACACCGAGGGCCGGGTGCAGATGGCCGGCCGCGCGGCGTTCCCGCCGGGCGAGGCGCGCGAGGACTGGGCGATCATCCGCGCGCTGTCGGAAATGTCGGCCAGGAAGCTGCCATGACGACTCGCTAGCCGCATTGCGTCAGGCGATCTTCAAGGCCGCGCCGCATCTGATGCGCGTCGACCAGATCGAGGCCGGCAAGGCCGACGACATCAAGACGCTTGGCGAGCAAGGGCGGCAGCGTCGACAAAGCGCCGTTCAAGGCGCCGGTCGACGATTTCTATCTGACCAACCCGATCGCGCGCGCGTCGGCCGTGATGGCCGAATGTTCGCGCCTTGCCTCCGGGCAGATGCTGACGGCGGCGGAGTGAGCGTGACCTGATGGAATTTTTCGCAAAGCGCATTCTGGACCGGCTTCCTCTGGCCGCTGATCGTCATGGTCGCGGAAAGCGTGCTGCTGCTGGTCGTGCTCTTGATCGCGATCGCCTACATCCTGCTCGCCGACCGCAAGATCTGGGCGGCGGTGCAGATCCGGCGCGGTCCCAACGTGGTCGGGCCCGTGGGGCCTGTTCCAGTCCTTCGCCGACCTCCTGAAGTTCGTGCTGAAGGAGCCGATCATTCCGGCCGGCGCCAACAAGGGCGTGTTCCTGCTGGCGCCGCTGGTGTCCTGCGTGCTGGCGCTCGCCGCCTGGGCGGTGATCCCGATCAATCTCGGCTGGGTGATCTCCGACATCAATGTCGGCGTCCTCTACATCTTCGCGATCTCGTCGCTGTCGATCTACGGCATCATCATGGCCGGCTGGTCGTCGAACTCGAAATATCCGTTCCTGGCCGCGCTGCGCTCGGCGGCGCAGATGGTGTCCTACGAAGTCTCGATCGGCTTCGTCATCATCACGGTGCTGCTCTGCGCCGGCTCGCTGAATCTGTCGGCGGTGGTCGAGGCGCAGAAGCCGCACGGCTTCGCCAGCCTGATCGGCCTGCCGCAGCTGACCATCCTGAACTGGTACGTCTGGCCGCTGTTCCCGATGTTCGTGGTGTTCTACGTCTCGGCGCTGGCGGAGACCAACCGTCCGCCGTTCGACCTGGTCGAAGCCGAATCCGAACTGGTCGCGGGCTTCATGGTCGAATACGGCTCGACGCCGTATCTGCTGTTCATGCTCGGCGAATATGTCGCGATCACCACGATGTGCGCGCTGGCGACCATCCTGTTCCTCGGCGGCTGGCTGCCGCCGGTGCGATCTGCCGCCGTTCAACTGGATTCCCGGCGTGATCTGGTTCGCGCTGAAAGTGTTCTTCATGTTCTTCCTGTTCGCGATGGCGAAGGCGATCGTGCCGCGCTACCGCTACGATCAACTGATGCGGCTCGGCTGGAAGGTGTTCCTGCCGCTGTCGCTGGCGATGGTGGTCATCGTCGCCGGCGTGCTGCATTTCGCCGGTATCGCGCCGAAATGAGGCCGCCATGGTGTCAACGTAAACGCAACCGCACGCTCGCTCCTGCTGTCCGAATTCGTCTCGGCGTTCTTCCTCGCCATGCGCTATTTCTTCCAGCCGAAGCCGACGCTGAACTATCCCTTCGAGAAGGGACCGATCTCGCCGCGTTTCCGCGGCGAGCACGCGCTGCGCCGCTATCCGAACGGCGAAGAGCGCTGCATCGCCTGCAAGCTGTGCGAGGCGATCTGCCCGGCGCAGGCGATCACGATCGAGGCCGGTCCGCGCCGCAACGACGGCACCCGCCGCACCGTGCGCTACGACATCGACATGGTGAAATGCATCTATTGCGGCCTGTGCCAGGAGGCCTGCCCGGTCGATGCCATCGTCGAGGGGCCGAATTTCGAATTCGCGACCGAGACGCGCGAGGAACTCTATTATGACAAGGCGAAACTGCTCGCCAATGGCGACCGCTGGGAGCGCGAGATTGCGAAATCGATCGAACTCGACGCGCCGTACCGGTGAGGTGAGGGCATGATCCTTCCCGCGCTGTTCTTCTATCTGTTCGCCGGCGTCTGCGTGGCGTCGGCGGTGATGGTGATTGCCTCGCGCAACCCTGTTCACTCCGTGCTGTTCCTGATCCTGGCCTTCGTCAATGCGTCGGGCCTGTTCATGCTGATGGGCGCCGAATTCCTCGGCGATGATTCTGATCGTCGTCTATGTCGGCGCGGTCGCGGTGCTGTTCCTGTTCGTGATCATGATGCTCGACGTCGACTTCGCCGAGCTGCGCGAGGGTTTCATCCAGTATTTGCCGATCGGCATCGTGATCGGCGGCATCTTCCTGTTCGAACTGCTTGCTCACCGTCGGCGCCTGGGTCATCAACCCGACCGTCGCGAAGACCATCACCGCGCCGATCCCGACCAATGTCAGCAACACCGAGGCGCTCGGCCTCGTGCTCTATACGAAGTATATCCACTACTTCCAGCTCGCCGGCATGGTGCTGCTGGTCGCGATGATCGGCGCCATCGTGCTGACCCTGCGCCACAAGGCGTTCGTCAAGCGGCAGGACATCAACGTGCAGAACGCGCGGACGCCCGAGATTGCCATGGCTGTGCGCAAGGTTGCCTCGGGGCAGGGGCTGCAGGACGCCGACGCCGCGGAGTGGGTGAAATGACCATCGGGCTCGGACATTACCTCGCGGTTGGCGCGATCCTGTTCACGCTCGGGATCCTCGGCATTTTCCTCAACCGCAAGAACATCATCGTCATCTTGATGTCGATCGAGCTGATCCTGCTCGCGGTCAACATCAATCTGGTGGCGTTCTCGACCTTCCTCGGCGACATCGTCGGCCAGGTGTTCGCGCTGCTGGTGCTGACGGTAGCCGCTGCCGAAACCGCGATCGGTCTTGCGATCCTGGTGGTGTATTTCCGCAACCGCGGCTCGATCGCGGTTGAAGACGTCAATCTGATGAAGGGCTGAACGCGGCTATGATACAGGCAATCGTCTTCCTGCCGCTGCTCGGGGCCATCATCGCCGCCCTGATCTCGCTGTTCGGCGCGCATGCGCGCAATCCCAGCGGCGACACCGTCGAGCATCATGACGACGCGCATGGGCACGCCTCCGACGCCCATGAGGAGCATGCCGACGACCACGGCCACGACGATCACGCGCCGGCCGAACCGGCGGCGGTCGGTTCACGCGCGGCCGAACTGATCACCACAGGGTTGCTGTTCGTCTCGATGGCGCTGTCGTGGATGGCCTTCGTCGACGTCGGCTTCATGCATCACGATGCGCGGATTGCGCTGTTCCCGTGGATCAATTCGGGCGATCTGCAGGTCGCATGGGCGCTCCGGGTCGACACGCTGACCGCGGTGATGCTGGTGGTGGTCACCACCATTTCCGCGCTCGTCCATCTCTATTCCATCGGCTACATGGACGAGGATCCGTACCGGCCGCGCTTCTTCAGCTATCTCAGCCTGTTCACCTTCGCGATGCTGATGCTGGTGACATCAGACAATCTCGTGCAGCTGTTCTTCGGCTGGGAAGGCGTCGGCCTCATGAGCTACCTGCTGGTCGGCTTCTGGTACTACAAGCCGTCGGCCAATGCCGCCGCGATCAAGGCCTTCGTGGTCAACCGCGTCGGCGATTTCGGCTTCTCGCTCGGCATTTTCGCCACCTTCATGATGATCGGCTCGCTCGATTTCGAGACGATCTTCGCGGGCGCGCCCGGGCTGGCCGGCAAGACCATCGACTTCCTCGGCTGGCACGCCGACGCGCTGACCCTGATCTGCCTGCTGCTGTTCATGGGCGCGATGGGCAAGTCGGCGCAGTTCCTGCTGCACACCTGGTTGCCGGACGCGATGGAAGGCCCGACGCCGGTGTCGGCGCTGATCCATGCCGCGACGATGGTGACCGCCGGTGTCTTCATGGTGGCGCGGCTGTCGCCGCTGTTCGAGCTCGCGCCGAACGCGCAGGCCGTGGTGATGTTCTTCGGCGCCACCACCGCCTTCTTTGCCGCGACCATCGGCCTCGTGCAGAACGACATCAAGCGCATCGTCGCCTATTCGACCTGTTCGCAGCTCGGCTACATGTTCGTGGCGATGGGGGCGGGGGCCTATTCCGTCGGCATGTTCCATCTGTTCACGCACGCCTTCTTCAAGGCGCTCTTGTTCCTGGGCTCCGGCTCGGTGATTTACGCGATGCACCACGAGCAGGACATCCGCATGATGGGCGGGCTGTGGCGCAAGATTCCCTACACCTATGCCGTGATGATCGTCGGCACGCTGGCGCTCACGGGTTTCCCGCTGACCGCTGGCTATTTCTCAAAGGATGCCATCATCGAGTCGGCCTATGCATCGCATAATCCGCTCGCGACCTACGCTTTTATCCTGACGGTCGCCGCAGCCGGTCTGACCGCGTTCTATTCCTGGCGGCTGATCTTCAAGACCTTCCATGGCGAGCCGCACGACCCCGAACACTACGAAGCTGCACACGAAGCACCACTTTGGATTCTGGTTCCGATCGGTATCCTCGCCGTGGGATGTTTTCTTGCCGGCTTCCCGTTCAAGGAATTGTTTGCGGGGCATGGCGTGGAAGATTTCTTCCGCGAATCCGTGAAGATGCATCCGCACATCATCGAGGAGATGGAAGAGATTCCCGAATACATCAAGGTGCTGCCCTTCGTGATGATGATCGGCGGGCTCGTGGTGTCCTACCTCTTCTACATCCGCCGGCCGTATCTGCCGGAGGATCTCGCGGCCCAGCAGCCGATGCTGTACCAGTTCCTGCTCAACAAATGGTACTTCGACGAGCTGTATGACCTGATCTTCGTGCGGCCGGCGAAATGGATCGGCTATCAGCTCTGGAAGAAGGGCGACGGCGCCATCATCGATGGTCTGGGCCCCGACGGCGTGTCGGCGCGCGTGCTCGACGTTACCCGTAACGTGGTCAGGCTTCAGACCGGCTATCTCTATCACTACGCTTTCGCAATGCTGATCGGCGTCGCCGGCCTGATCACCTGGTTCATGTTCATGGGAGGCCAGTGAAGATGGTCACTTGGCCCATCCTTTCCGTCGTCACCTTCCTGCCGCTGTTCGGCGCGCTGGTGGTCTGGATCAGCCGCGGCGACGATGACGCCGCGCGGCGCAACTCGCGCTGGATCGCGTTGTGGACCACGCTGGTCACCTTCGGCGTCTCGCTGATCCTGGTGTGTCGTTTCGACCCCGCGCAGACCGACTTCCAGTTCGCCGAGAAGACGTCGTGGCTCGCGACCGGGATCACCTATCATATGGGTGTCGACGGCATCTCGCTGCCGTTCGTGATCCTGACCACCGCCTTGATGCCGTTCTGCATCCTCGCGAGCTGGAAATCGATCACGGTGCGGGTGCGCGAATACATGATGGCGTTCCTGATCCTGGAAACGCTGATGGTCGGCACCTTCTGCGCGCTGGATCTCGTGCTGTTCTACCTGTTCTTCGAAGGCGGCCTGATCCCGATGTTCCTGATCATCGGCGTCTGGGGCGGACCGCGCCGGGTCTATGCGTCCTTCAAGTTCTTCCTCTACACCTTCCTCGGCTCGGTCTTGATGCTGCTCGCTATTATGGCGCTGTACTGGAACGGCACCACCACAGACATCCCGACCTTGATGCACACCGCCGTGCCGCGCAGCTTGCAGACCTGGGCGTGGCTGGCGTTCTTCGCGTCCTTTGCGGTGAAGATGCCGATGTGGCCCGTTCATACCTGGTTGCCCGACGCGCATGTGGAAGCGCCGACCGCGGGCTCGGTGATCCTGGCCGCGATCCTCCTGAAGATGGGCGGCTATGGGTTCCTGCGGTTCTCGCTGCCGATGTTCCCGCTGGCCTCGCACGACTTCGCGCCGCTGATCTTCACGCTGTCGGTCATCGCCATCATCTACACCTCGCTGGTGGCGCTGATGCAGGAGGACATGAAGAAGCTGATCGCCTACTCCTCCGTGGCGCATATGGGCTTCGTCACCATGGGCATCTTCGCCGGCACCGTGCAGGGCGTCGCCGGCGGCGTGTTCCAGATGATCTCGCATGGCATCGTCTCCGGCGCGCTGTTCCTCTGTGTCGGCATCGTCTACGACCGCATGCATACCCGAGAGATCACGGCCTATGGCGGCCTGGTCAACCGGATGCCGCTCTATGCGATGGTGTTCATGGTCTTCACCATGGCCAATGTCGGGCTGCCCGGCACCTCCGGCTTCGTCGGCGAGTTCCTGACGCTGCTCGGCACCTTCAAGGTCGCGATCCCGGTGGCGTTCTTTGCGACTTTCGGCGTGATCTTGTCGGCGTGCTACGCGCTCTGGCTCTATCGCAAGATCATCTTCGGCCCACTGGTCAAGCCGTCGCTGACGAGCATCAAGGACATGACCTTCCGTGAGTGCCTGACGCTGTTTCCGCTGGTGGCGCTGACGCTGCTGTTCGGCATCTATCCGAAGCCGGTGCTGGACATGTCGGCGGCGTCGGTCGCGCAACTCGTCAACAATTATTCGACTGCGATCGGCGCCGTGAAGGCCGCCGCGCTGATGCATTAAGGCCGTAGCCCATGAGCTTTGAGACCGCAGGTTACCAGTTGATGCCGGCCTTGCCGGAGCTCGTGCTCGCGCTCGGCGCTATGGTGCTGCTGATGCTCGGCGCCTGGCGCGGGCAGGGCACGACCGCGCTGGTCACGACCCTCGCCATTGTGCTGCTGGTCGTCATCGGCGTGCTGGAATGGATGCTGCCGGCGGGCAAGCTCGTTTCGTTCGGTGGCAGCTTCATCGTCGACAGTTTTGCCCGCTTCCTGAAGATACTGGCGCTGATCGGCTCGGTCGCGACGCTGATCCTGTCGCGGGAGTTTCTGTCCGATCCGTCGCGGCGCATCTTCGAATATGCGATCCTGGTGCTGCTCTCCACGCTCGGCATGATGGTGCTGATCTCGGCCGGCGACCTGATCACGCTCTATCTCGGGCTCGAGCTGATGTCGCTCGCGCTGTACGTCGTGGCCTCCAGCAACCGCGACAACGCCAAGTCGACCGAAGCGGGCCTGAAGTATTTCGTGCTGGGCGCGCTGTCCTCGGGCATGCTGCTGTACGGCGCTTCGCTGGTCTACGGGTTCACCGGCACGGTGAGCTTCGCCGGCATCGCCGCTGCCGCAAAGACCGGCAGCCTCGGCATCATCTTCGGCATCGTGTTCGTGCTGGCCGGTCTCTGCTTCAAGGTCTCGGCGGTGCCGTTCCACATGTGGACGCCCGACGTCTACGAAGGCGCGCCGACGCCGGTGACGGCGTTCTTCGCTTCGGCACCGAAAGTCGCGGCCATGGCGGTGTTCGTTCGTGTGGCGATGACGGCGTTTCCGGGCATAACGGCCGAATGGCAGCAGATCGTGGTGTTCGTCTCGATCGCCTCGATGGCGCTCGGATCGTTCGCCGCGATCGGACAGAAGAACATCAAGCGGCTGATGGCCTACTCCTCGATCGGCCACATGGGATTTGCGCTGGTCGGTCTCGCCGCCGGCACCGCAGAGGGCGCGCAGGGCGTGCTGGTTTATCTGGCGATCTATGTGGCGATGACGCTCGGCTCGTTCGCCATCATCATTGCGATGAAACGCAACGGCCAGGCGGTCGAGCAGATCAGCGACTTCGCGGGCCTGTCACGCACCAATCCGCTGCTGGCTTTCTTCTTTGCGATGTTCCTGTTCTCGCTCGCCGGCGTGCCCCCGCTGGCGGGCTTCTTCGGCAAGTTCTACGTATTTCTCGCGGCCATTCATGCCAACCTGTTCGCGCTCGCCGTCATCGGCGTGCTCTGCAGCGTGGTGGGCGCGTTCTATTATCTGTCCATCGTCAAGGTGATGTATTTCGACGATCCGCTGCCTCAACTCGATCCGGTGCGCCTCGAACTGCGCGCGGTGCTGGCGGTGACCGGGCTCTTCAACGTCTTCTTCTGTGTCTATCCCGGGTTGCTGGTCGGCGCGGCGACGGCCGCGGCGAAATCGCTCTTTTAGATGCCATTCACGCTCGGACCGATCGCTGCGAGCCGGGGCTATCGCCTCGTTGCCTTCGATGCGATCGGCTCGACCAACACCGAAGCGATGACGCGTGCGCGGGCTGGCGAGCGTGGGCCGGTCTGGTTCGTCACCACCGAGCAGACCGCGGGCAGGGGGCGGCGGCACCGGCCCTGGATCGCGCCGCGCGGCAATCTCGCCAGCAGCATCCTGGAAGTGATGCAGGTCCCGCCATCGGTTGCCGCAACGCTCGGCTTTGCCGCAGGGCTCGCGCTTGAAGCCGCGTTGCGGCGGCTCGGCGCGGGCGGACCGCAGTTCCAGCTGAAATGGCCGAACGACGTGCTGGCGGGCGCGCACAAGCTCTCTGGCATCCTTCTTGAGGCCGAAACCGTCGGCGACAGCCTCGCGGTCGTGGTCGGCATCGGCACCAATGTGGTGGCAGCACCTGAGGGGACGCCGACGCCCGCGACCTCGCTGCGCGCGCTCGGCCTGGACGTCGACGCCGAGACGCTGTTCGCCGCGCTGTCCGACGGCTGGGCCGAGTTCCGCGGGATCTGGGACAATGGCCGCGGCTTTGCCGAGATCAGGCGGCTGTGGCTCGCGCGCGCCGCCGGTCTCGGCCAGGCTGTTGCTATCAAAACCGGCGGCACTGCGATCGAAGGCACCTTCGACACCATTGACGAGCAGGGCTGCATGATCGTACGGACCGCCGCTGGGACGCTGGTTCCAATCACCGCCGGCGACGTCTATTTCGGCGTAGCGGCCTCGCTAGGGACGACCTGATGGCGCGGCCGGACGAACTGACTTTTGCGCCGCTCGGCGGCGTCGGCGAGATCGGCATGAACCTGTCGATCTATGGCCTCGGCAACCGCCATCAGCGCTCATGGCTCGCGATCGACCTCGGCGTTTCCTTCGGCGACGAGGAGCATTTGCCCGGCATCGACCTGATCATGCCTGATATCTCCTTCCTCGAGAAAGAGCGCAAGAACCTCGTCGGTCTGGTGCTGACCCACGCCCATGAGGACCATTTCGGCGCCATCATCGATCTCTGGCCAAAGCTGCGTTGCCCGATCTACGCCACCAAGTTCAGCGCGGCGCTGTTCCAGGCCAAATGCGAGGCCGAGCGCGACCCACCGAGGATTCCGGTGACGGTGATCCCTTCCGGCGGGCGCGTCGACATCGGTCCGTTCAATGTCGAGTTCATCCCGGTCGCGCATTCGATTCCGGAATCGCATGCGCTGGCGATCCATACCGAGGTCGGCACGGTGCTGCATACCGGCGACTGGAAAATCGATCCGACGCCGATCATCGGCGTGCCGACCGACGAGCGGCGGCTGCGCGAGCTCGGCGATTCCGGCCTGCTGGCGCTGGTCGGTGATTCCACCAATGCGGTGCGCGAGGGCCGTTCGCCCTCGGAGACCGAGGTGGCGCGGACCATCGCTGAGCTGGTGAAGGAGGCGAAAGGCCGCGTCGCCGTCACGACCTTTGCTTCCAATGTCGCGCGATTGAAGGCGGTTGCGGATGCGGCGAAGGCCGCCGACCGCGAGGTGGTCCTCGTCGGCCGCGCCATGGAGCGCGTGGTGCAGGTCGCGCGCGAGACCGGCTATCTCGATGGCGTACAGAATTTCCGCGGCCCCGATCTCTACGGCCATTTCCCGGCCGACAAGGTGCTGGCGCTGTGCACGGGCAGCCAGGGCGAGCCGCGCGCGGCGCTGGCGCGGATTGCCAACAACGATCATCCCGCCGTCACCCTGAACAAGGGCGACCGCGTGATCTTCTCCTCGCGCACCATCCCCGGCAACGAGAAGGCGGTCGGCTCGATCATCAACGGACTTATTTCACAGGGCGTGGAAGTCATCACCGACCGCACCCATCTCGTGCATGTCTCCGGCCATCCGCGCCGCGACGAGTTGCGCGACATCATCGCCTGGACCAAGCCGAAAGTCCTGATCCCCGTCCATGGCGAGCCGCTGCATCTGTCCGAGCATGCAAAACTCGCGCGCGCCGCCGGCGTCCCGAAGGTGATCGGCTGCCGTAACGGCGATCTGGTCCTGCTCGGCCCGGGTGAGCCCGGCATCATCGACCAGCTGCCGTCAGGCCGGCTCTACAAGGACGGTTCGATCCTGGAGGACGCCAAGTCGCGTGCGGTGGTCGAGCGGCGGCGGATGGGCTTTGCCGGCTGCGTCTTTGTCGCCATCGCCATGACCGACAAGGGCGAGTTGGCCGACGATCCCGAAGTTGATCTTGTCGGAATCCCCGAGAAGAATAGAGCCGGCGAAGAGCTCGACGAGATCGTGTTCGATGCCGTGGTGTCGACGGTGGAAGGCCTGCCGCGGGCGCGGCGGCGCGATCCGGATGCGCTGGCGGAATCGGTGCGCCGCGCGGTGCGGTCGACGCTGAATCAGGAGTGGGGCAAGAAGCCGCTGTGTCTCGTGCACGTGCTTGAGGTTTAGGTCGCGTGTCCCGCAAAAGTGGGCACCGGTTTTGCGAAAAGGACACGCGCAAAAGATAAGGAGGAAGCGATGCTGGGCCGGCTCAATCATGTCGCGATCGCGGTAAAGGACGCAGAGCAAGCCGCCAAAATCTATGGCGCGGCGTTCGACGCCGAGATTTCCAGGGCCGTGCCGCTGCCGGAGCACGGCGTCATCACCGTGTTCGTCACCTTGCCCAACACCAAGATTGAATTCATCCAGCCGCTCGGCGAGACCTCGCCGATCGCCAAATTCCTGGAGCGCAATGCCGACGGCGGCATCCACCATGTCTGCTACGAGGTGGCCGACATCATCGCCTCGCGCGACACTCTCATCAAAGAGGGCGCGCGCGTGCTCGGCGACGGCCAGCCGAAGATCGGCGCACACGGCAAGCCGGTGCTGTTCCTGCATCCGAAGGACTTTTCCGGCGCGCTGGTCGAGATCGAGCAATCATAAATGGTCTATCAAATCTCAACCGCGTTCGCGATCTACTTCGTGCTGTGGTGGCTCACGCTGTTCGTGACGCTGCCGTTCGGCGTGCGCAGCCAGCATGAGGACGGCGTCGGCGCGCCCGGCACCGATCCCGGCGCGCCGATTGCGACCCTTATGGGCCGCAAGTTGATCTGGACAACGGTCCTCTCCGCGGTGATTTTCGCCATCGCCTGGTGGGCCTACGGCGCCGGCTATCTCTCGGTCGAGCGATTGTCGAAGCTGATGGGGATGCCGTTCTAGGGCATGATCCGGAAAAGTGTGCAGCGGTTTTCCGAAAAGATCATGCCCAAACAAGAATCTAAAGCGCGATCTTATCGCGCTTTGGGCCTGGCCGCCTTGACGTGAAAAACCTTGGCGATACCGTATCGGCTGATTGGCAAATCGAGGTACGCGATGTGGCGTGGTGTGGGTGCGATCGTCCTGCTGCTGGCATTGCCGGGTTCGGCTTCGGCCAACGACCAATCCGGCATGGAGGACACCAATTGCCTGATGGCTTGCGACGCCAATGGCGAGCATTGCCGGGGCAACGCGCCGCTGTCGGTCCGGCGGATCGATCCGCGCGTGGACGCGACGCCGGTCCAAGGCATCCATTCACCTCACATGGCAAAGCTTGCGCAGAAACCCCAGAAGTAACGCAGCATCATCCGAAACAGCACCGGTAGAGGCGATGCGGATCGCGATCGACGCGGGCAGGGAAACAGAATGACTTTTCAAAGAATCGCAATCGCGCTGTTCGTTGTCCTTGTCGCAGCACTCGGCGCGGCCTTCTACATCGACTGGCGATTGAACGTGCAGGTCCGCACCCTGAAAGCCTTCGTCGAAGGCTATGTCTTTGCCGACGCGGTCGCAGCCTGCGAGAAGGTCCAGAGTTCGACCCCGTTCAAATGGAATGGCGCCAAAAACGTCTCCATCGTCGGTCTGAACTCGGTCAAGCTCGACAAATACAACGTGATCGCGAGCTACACGCTGGTCGCCGATAACGTCTTCTGCGACTACGATCCGATCAAGCACAAGGCCGACATCGGCTCGAACTTCCTGGAGCGCGAGGGTTTCTAAGCCTCGCTGATTGCGACAATGCCTTTGATCTCCGCGAGCATGTCGGCCCAGGCTTTCTCCATCTCCGCCGACCACTCCGCGCCGAGCAACTCGCGCAAGGTTGCCGCGATCACGCCGAAAAAGGCGAAGAACAACTCGCGCGGGGTACCATAGGCGTCGTGCGAGGATACCTCGCACGCGATCATACGGAATTTGCCGCTGCGATCGCCGGAAAAATCGAGGATCGCTTCTGTTGTCAGCGCCAGCATCGATCCCTTGACGAGGTCGCTGCCTTGGGTGCGAAACATCGCCAGCGTCTCGGGATGTTCGCGATGCAATCGCGCGTACACCAGCGGCGTCAGATCCTCACAACGCTCGGCCGCAAGCTCGAAGCTCCGCTCGATCAAATTTTCCATGGTGCGAAAAGCGTGTACGCGAAAAAAAGAGCAGGGCGGTTAAGCCCTGCTCCACAAATTGTGTCGACCCTTTTCTCCGATATCGAGGTTTGATCTTGATTGGCGGAGCGACGCTGCTTGATGCGCGCCAGGGTTCCTCCCGAGACTTGGACCACCAGTCGACCTCGCGGCCGAACTGAGGGTGCACTCGTAGACTAAATCGTGCAGCTTGTCACCATTTTCGGCAACGATTGTTCAAACTTCGAGCATTCGCCGAAATGATTGGAAATTGGCCAACGCTTCGCGAACTGCAATGCAAGATGCAGGTAATATAGTATGGCAATGAGCCGGCCGATTTTCGATGCGTCGTTTGGGCAACACGATCTGGAATAGTTTGCGTTCTGGGCATGTGGCGTCTGCTGAGGGGTTATCGAACGTGACGGGCGGAATAGGATGCCGTCTGGGTGGCCTTGATGCGTCGACGCTTTCAAAAGTTCCTGCCGATCATCCTGATCGCGCTTGTCGTGCAGATCCTCGCACCGATCGGCGTGACATGGGCGGCAGCGATTGCCGCCAGCGATCCCCTGAGCGCAGCGCCGATCTGCCATGGCGGCGAGGGCGGCCTTCCCGCTCACGATCAGGGCGGCGGACGCGCCCATGATGGCGCCTGTTCGGTCTGCTGCGCGGCCCAGGCCGGCGCCTCGCTCGACACGCCCAGGGCTGCGACATCGCGGTTCCCACTCGCATGGCCGCGCGGATCGTCTGGCGCGATGCAGCGCCTGATCTGCTGCCTGCTCGCGCGGGCTCCCACGCGCAAGCGCGCGCGCCTCCCCGAAACTCCTGAAGAGCAGCCGTTCGGCCGCGGCAATTGCCGTTGCCGGTTCGTCGTTTTGCGTCGCGCCTTTGAACGTGGCGCCAGTCAGGTCATTTCAGGATGTCTAGTGGCCCGATTCCAACATTCGCACGCTATTTGAAGCACGCAATTTTGCGAATGTTGGAACCAGAGGGCCACTAGCAAACCAACAATTCTAGTGGAGCTTGGATTTGACGTTCGCTTTACGAGCGCGCGGTCTGCAGGGGAGCGAACGTCAAATCCGCTCCACTCGTGTTCGTGCCCTCTGTGGGGTGATTGCCCCTGCAATTCTGCTGGCGCAGGTCGTGCCGGCGCGAATGGCGCATGCGCAGGGCAGTCAGCTGGCCGCGGTTCGCAGCGACACAGAACTGCCTGCCGTCACCGTCGAGGCGCCAAAGCCCGCGGTCAGACGCGCCCCGAAAAAGCCGGCCGAGCACGCCGCTGTTGCCCCGCGCCCGGCGCCGAAGCCGGCCGAGCCGCCGCAACAGCCGGCGCCGGTCGTATCCTCCAATATCGATGGCGGCGGCGTCAATGCGTCATACGGAACGCCGCCGATCAAGCAGCGCTATCAGCTGCCGCAGGAAAGCTTCACCATCACGTCGAAGCAGATCGACGAGACCATCAACCTCAAGGACCCCGAGGACGCCGTCAAATACATGCCGAGCCTGTTCGTGCGCAAGCGCAACGACGGCGACAACCAGGCGGTGCTGGCGACGCGCAGCATGGGGCCTCAATTCCAGCGCGCGCACGCTGATCTACTACGACGATCTCCTGATCTCGGCGCTGATCGGCAACAACAACTCTGGCGCCTCGCCGAAGTGGAATTTGATTTCGCCCGAGGCGATCGCGCGGATCGATTTCCTCAACGGGCCATTCTCGGCCGCTTATCCCGGTAATTCCATCGGCGGCGTTCTGTTGATCACCTCGAAAATGCCGGACAAGCCGTTTGCCGTGGCCAAGGAAACGGTCTCGGTGATGCCGTGGAGCCAGTACGGCACCAGGAATACCTACGTCACCAGCCAGACCAGCACGGCGGCCGGCAACCGCGACGGCAAGCTGTCCTGGCTCGTCACCGCCAACTATCTCGACAGCTGGCAGCAGCCATTGACCTATACGACCAATGGCGGCGCTCCGTCGAACACGACCGGAACGATCCCGGCCCTGAGCCGGACGGGGCGAATCGCAGGACGTCGTCGGCACCGGGACGCTGGCGCATTCGCAGCAGACCTCGGGCAACATCCGGCTCGTCTACGACATCACGCCGCTGGTCCAGGCGACCTATTCCTTCGGCATCTGGAACAACCACCAGACCTCCGATCCGCAGACCTACCTGAAGTCGACGATCACGGGCCAGCCGACCTACGGCGGCGTCACCGGATTTGCCAGCAACAAATCATCTGGGACGAAACTCATGTCAGCAACGCGGTGTCGCTCAAGAGCGACACCAAGGGCAAGTTCGATTTCGACCTGGCGATATCGAGTTACAATTATCTGGAGGACATCCAGCTCAATCCCTTCACGGTGACTGCCGAACGCCGGCTTCGGCTATTCCTGATCGGCAAGATCACGCGCATGGACGGCACCAATTGGCAGAACGGCGACGCCAAGGGCATCTGGCGGCCGTTCGGGTTCGACGGATCGCAGGAGATCAGCTTCGGCGTGCACGGCGACCGTTACCGGCTGGAAAATCCGGTCTATCACTCCTCGGTCTGGTATGCGGCGCTCTTCGACGGGCACGGGGCAGCTCTATTCGACGGCGTCGGCGAGACCAACACCGGCGCGCTGTGGGTGCAGGACGCCTGGAAGATCCTGCCCAATCTGAAGCTGACGCTCGGGCGGGCGGCTGGAGAGCTGGCGCGCGTTTGACGGTTTCAACGTCAACTCCAACCCGAACGTGGCATCGGATGTGACGGGAACGATCGTGATACCCGTCTTCACGCCGGTCGCAGCCGCCGGCTCAACTCCACCAACTTTTCGCCGAAAGCGTCGCTGTCGTAGGATCCCAACAAGGACTGGAACATCACGGCCAATTTCGGCGAGGCCTATCGCTATCCGACTGTCACCGAGCTTTACCAGAACATCGACGGTTGCCGGCGTCGCACCTTTGCCAATCCGAATCTGACGCCGGAACAGGATTTCAGCGGAGAATTGAATATCGAGCGCCACTGGAGCGACGGTCGCGTGCGGCTGACGCTCTTCAAGGAGCATGTGGACAACGCGATCATCTCGCAAACCACCAATGTTGCGGATTCGAACGGCAATCGCGAGCTCCCACCACGACGATCGGCAACGTCGACGCGATCCGCATGCAGGGAGTGGAATTGTCGGCCGACAAGAATGACGTGGCGGTCAGGGGATTGCAGCTGTTCGGCAGCGTGACCTGGGTCGACTTCCAGGATTCTCAGCGATCCGACTTTCGTCAGCACGATCGGCGGTACGACGGCGGTGGGCAAGCGTGTGCCCAACATTCCGGAATGGCGTGCCAAGGCCGGCGTCACGTATCGGCCAAACGACAGCTGGGCCTATACGATCGCGGCGCGCTACACCGGCAAGCAGTATGCGACGCTCGACAACACCGACACGTTTCAACACGTGTATCAGCGCCTTCGACCCGTTCCTGGTGTTCGACATGAAGGTTCACTATGTCGCGACGAAGAATTTTTCGTTCGATTTCGGCATCGACAACGTCTTCAACGCGCAATACTTCCTGTTCCATCCGTTCCCCGGCCGCACCTTCGTGGTTGCCGGGAAATACACCTTCTAGGCTGCAAAGGAGTCTGCCATGAAAAGAATGACAACCAGCCTCGTGGCCGCGGCTCTCATTGCCTGCGTCGCCGCAACGCCGGTACGCGCCGATGAGGTCAAGGCCGGCGATCTCGTGATCTCGCAGGCCTGGACCCGCGCCACGCCCGGGGGCGCGAAAACCGGCGGCGGCTTCCTCACTATCGAGAACAAGGGCAGCAGCCCGGACAAGCTCGTCGGCGTCAGCGCCGATGCCGCAGGCAAGATCGAGGTGCATGAAATGGCGATGGATGGCGGCGTGATGAAGATGCGCCCCGTCGAGGGCGGCCTCGCCATCGATCCCGGCAAGACCGTGAAACTCGCGCCCGGTGGGCTTCATCTGATGATGACGGACCTGAAGAGCCCGCTGAAGCAGGGCGACAAGCTGCCGGTGACCTTGCAGTTCGAGAAGGCCGGCAAGGTCGCAGTCACGCTTGACGTGCAGGGCGTCGGCGCGCCCGCACCGTCGGGCAATATGGGCGGCGAGATGAAGAAGATGGACCGCGGCGGGATGAAGATGTGACGCCGAGATTCTTCCGGGGCGATCGCACCGATTGGCCGCACCGGAAATTTTCGAACCCGGCGGGCCGCGCGCGTGTGCCGAAAATTGCCGGCACACGCGAATTCTGCACGCCGTGCACTCAAAACATTTGACGTGTGGGATTTTCTCTGCGCTTAGATCGCGGGCGGAATCGCCCGCGCTCTTGAGGACCGTCATGCGCAACGTGCGCGCCCACATCGCAGAGACTGCCGCCAATATCGGGCCGCTTGTTCGGCTGGCCGATTGGACGTGCATGTCCGCGACGACGCGGGGTGCTGATTTCCGGCTCGGCGCAGGGCTGATCCACAGAGCAAGAGTGTAATTCCCGGCGCAGGGCCGCTCCCTCCGCCGATCCGGCAGGAGGGCAAGATGAACGCCCGTAACGACGTCAAGAGACTACCCAAACGGAATTTCAATGCGAGACGAGTGCTGGCAGCCGTTCGACTGCGGCTTGCGGCGCGCCTTGATTTTCTCGTGGCTCGCTGGCTCGAGCGCTGCGCCGCGAACGTCGAGGCCGCGCAAGAGCTGTTCAAGACCGATCGGAGACCCCTGCGGGAGTTGAGGCGGGCATGAGGCCTGCCTCAACTCTCGCCTGGACGAGTCCCCATGGCAGGAGTTGCAAGAGCCGGCGGTCGGACTGTTGCGTTTCAACACGACGGGTAAAACTCCCTTTGGGGGCGAGAATGGCGCATCACCCGGACGATAATCGCGGCGCGGGAATGCTGGTCGTTGTCTTCTCCGCTGTCGTCGTCCGGCTTGACCGGACGACCCAGTATTCCAGAGACGTCAGTGGTTACACGAGAGGCCTCTGGGATACTGGATCGCCCGCTTTCGCGGGCGATGACACCGAATAGAGGAGGTGGCATCACAAGTCCGTCAAAGCAAAGTCGTTTGGAATATGCCGGTGTGCGGCTGGTATATGCAGGGGGTGATGGTGTCGGAGGCCGGAATGGCAAAGAGCGGGTTTGCGATTGTTTTTGCGGCGCTGGCGGTTTCGCCCGCGAGCGCGCATGTGCTGCTTGAGGGCAAGCAGGCCGCAATCGGCTCCAATTATGAGGCGGTGTTCGTCGTGCCGCATGGCTGCAAGGGTTCGGCGACGACAAAGCTCCGGGTGCAGATTCCGGACGGCGTGATCGCGACCGAGGTCAAGCCCGCCTCCGGATGGACCGTGGAGACCGTGAAGGGCAAATATGCCAGCGAATATGACTACAAGGGCGCGAAGGTCGCCGACGGCATCAAGGAAGTCGCCTGGAGCGGCGGCAAGCTGGCCGACAAGGTCAGAGGCGAATTCGTAATCGAGACCTGGCTCACCGACGCCCTCAAACCGAACACCACGCTGTATTTCCCCGTGGTGCAGGAATGCGAGGAAGGTGTCAGCCGCTGGATCGAGATTCCTCCTGACGGCTCCACGCATTCGCACGAGACCAAGTGGCCGGCGCCTGGCGTCAGGCTCACCCCGAAATCCTGATGCGAACTGCCGCGGCGCTTGCAATCCTCTGGCTTGCGATTTGCGGCGCCACGCCCGCGTTCGCGCATGCCTCGCTCGCCACGAGCGAGCCGCGCGACGGCACGGTGCTGACATCGGCGCCGAAGCAGGTGGAGCTTCATTTCAACGAAAAGGTGACGCCGGGCGCGGTCCATCTGATCGACGCCACCGGCAGGCTGCGTGACGACGCGGTCGTCGATGCCAGGGACGAGTTGATCGCCGTCACCGTGCCCCCGGACTTGCCTGAGGGCACTTCCATCATCAGCTATCGCGTGATTTCCGCGGACGGGCATCCCGTCGCCGGCTCGGTCACTTTCTCGATCGGCGCGCCGACATCGACCAAAGCGCCTGATAGCGCGAACAGCGCGATCAACGGCCTGATCTGGCTGACGCGGATCGGTCTCTATCTCGGCCTGTTCGCCGGCATCGGCGGCGCGTTCTTTGCCAACTGGATCGCGCGGGAGAAGGCGGCGTCGTCGCTGATATCGGCCGCGCTGGTGATCGGACTCGTCAGCGCGATTGCATCGCTTGGCCTGCAAGGCCTCGACCTGCTCGGGTTGCCGCTGTCGCGGCTGGCGACCTCGGCGCCATGGACGATCGCGCTCGGCACCAGTCTCGGACCCTCGCTGTTGATTGCGATCGCGGCCCTCGGCCTCGGCGTTGCCGCGATGCGGAACGAGCGCGCGGGACGAATCCTCTCCGTCATCGCGATCCTTGGCGTCGGGCTATCGCTCGCCGCCAGCGGTCATGCCGCGACCGCGCCGCCGCAACTGCTGACGCGGCCCGCGATGTTCCTGCACGGCGTGGGCATCGCGTTCTGGCTTGGCGCGCTGGCGCCGCTGATCGCGCTGCTGTGGTCGCACAAGGGGGCGGCGCTGCCGGTCGTGAATAGATTCTCGACTGTTGCGGTACCCGTGGTCGCAGTCCTCGCGCTGACGGGACTGACGCTGGCAATCATCCAGCTCGAAAGTTTTGGCGCGCTGGTGACGACCAGATACGGCGCTGTCCTCTGTGTCAAACTGGCGCTCGTCGCAATCCTGCTCGGCCTTGCCGCGCTGAACCGCTTTCACCTCACGCCGGCGTTGGCGCGCGACGCGACCGCCGCGCGGCCGTTGGCGCGGTCGATCCTGTTCGAATGCGCGGTCGCGCTCGGCATCCTCGCCGTCGTCGCACTCTGGCGCTTCACGCCGCCACCGCGCGGGCTCGTTCCGGATGCGCCGCTCGCCGTCCACATTCACACCGGCAAGGCGATGTTCCAGGTGCTGATTTCGCCGGGCAGGGTGGGCACAGACAGCTTCGTGCTGCAGCTCATGAACACGGAGGGCGTTCCGTTGCAGGCAAAGGAAGCGACGTTGACGCTCAGCATTCCCGCGCGCGGCATCGAGGAGATCGAGCGGCCGGGCGTGCGTGGGCCTGATGGCTTCTGGCATGTCGACAACGTGCCGCTCGCAGTGCCCGGCCGCTGGCACATGCGGATCGACGCGCTCGTCAGCGATTTTGAGAAAATCACGCTGGAAGACGATTTCGATGTCGCGACAGAGTGAACGAAAGGCGCTGCCGCGCGCAGGTTGCGGTCACGCTCGATGGCAGGGCGTCGGCGCGCCGGGTCCGTCAGGCGATACGGGCGGCGAGATGAAGAAGATGGACCACGGGATGAAGATGTGGAGCGCGCGATGATCGTCCGACGTTTGCCGGTCGTTTGGCTGCTACACGCGGGGAAGAACGAATGTCGGTCAAAACGAAGGCAACCTTGATTGCGTTAATCGTGGTCTTGGCACCAATCGTTGTCATTCCGATTCACAGAGCTCACCAATACTATCACCTGAGCTACTCAGCGGTTCTGTATAATCTGGTCGTGAACCATCAGTTTGCACCCGAACACGTGCACGATTCAAAATAGCGGCCGGACAACTTCGGCCTCCACAGTTACGCTATTCGCGCGATGACCCGCAACAAACACATCCTGTGAAAGGCAACAACAAAAAGCCCGGCGCGATGGCCGGGCTTTTCATTTCCAAGCGTATTGGCCGTCAGTATTTCGCGACCACCGGCTGCGCCAGGTTGAAGCGCCAGTTCAAGCCGATCTTCACGATATCCTTGCGTTCCCGGATCGAATAAGTGTTGAAGAGTCCCGGGCGGGTAAGGAAGTTAAAGTTGACGTCGCGGGTCCCCATATCGGCATAATCATACTCGATAAAGGCGGAAAGGTTCTTCAGGAACAGATACTCGAAGCCGACGCCGACCAGTCCGCCCGTTCGATCTTCGCTGGCGGTCGTCAACTGGAGGCCAGTCGTCAGGTTGTTGGTCGAGTAGCGGTCACGCTCGAACGCAACACCGCCCCGCACATAGATCAGCGCCTGCTCGACAATCGTGTAACCGACACGGCCTGTGACCGTACCGAGGCCGGTGACATTGGTCGTGCCGCTCACATTGGTGAAAATCAAGTCGTTTGATGTCGCGTTGGAATCGGCCCAATGATAGCTGCCTTCGATGCCGAATACCCAGCGGCCCATTTGATAGTCGCAACCGACCTGTCCGCCGGCCATCCCGCCACTGGTGGAATGGTCGTACCGCGCGCGACCGAAAGTGGTGCTGAGCGTATCGTCATCGGTCCAGCGCTTGTGGGCCCACAGTCCGCCACCGCTGGCGCCGACGTAGCAGCCAGTCCAAGTGTAAACCACAACCGGAACGGGCAGCGCTTTGACCGGCATTGCCTTGACGGCCATGTCCGCGGCAACTGCCGGTCCACCCAGCAACGCTGCTACCAACAGGCTTCCCCAGAAATGCTTGGTCATGCCCCAATCCCCATAGTTAAATAATTCTTAATCTTCGCTTAAAACTACTGGCCGCGCTGTAGCGCCACCGCCACAGCAGCTGGAAATGGGACTGGCGTCTCCGCCCGGCCGCTGGCACATGCGGATTGATGCGCTCGTCAACGACGTCCAGAAACTCACGCTGGAAGACGATTTCGATGTCGCGACGGAGTGAGCGGCGCGCATGAAATGCAAGGAAATCCGGACCCTTAGCGGCTTTTCTTCAATCCCGCCTTGTGTTTTCGCTGCCAATCCGCTTTCTGTGCTGATCCCCCGAGGAATCTCCGAGTCTGAACCATGCGACTGTCGCGCTTCTTTCTTCCCATCCTGAAAGAAAATCCGAAGGAAGCGGAGATCGTCTCGCATCGGCTGATGCTGCGCGCCGGCATGATGCGGCAGGAGGCCGCCGGCATCTATGCCTGGCTGCCGCTCGGCTTTCGCGTGCTGAAGAAGATCGAGCAGATCGTGCGCGAGGAACAGGACCGCGCTGGTGCGCTGGAATTGCTGATGCCGACCCTGCAGCTTGCCGATCTCTGGCGCGAGAGCGGCCGCTACGACGCCTACGGCCCGGAGATGCTGCGCATCGCCGACCGCCACAAGCGCGAATTGCTGTACGGGCCGACCAATGAGGAGATGATCACCGAGATTTTTCGCGCTTATGTGAAGTCGTATCGCAACCTTCCGCTCAATCTCTATCACATCCAGTGGAAGTTTCGCGACGAGCAGCGCCCGCGCTTTGGCGTGATGCGCGGCCGCGAATTCCTGATGAAGGATGCTTACTCGTTCGACATCGATGAGGCCGCTGCGCGCCGCGCCTACAACAAGATGTTCGTCGCCTATTTGCGCACCTTCGCGCGGATGGGGCTGAAGGCGATCCCGATGCGCGCGGAGACCGGCCCGATCGGCGGCGACCTCAGCCACGAGTTCATCGTGCTGGCGGAGACCGGCGAGTCCGGGGTGTTCTGCAACAAGGACGTGCTCGACCTGCCGATTCCCGGCGAGGATGTCGATTATGACGGCGATCTCACCGACATCATCAAGCAGTGGACCTCGGTTTACGCCGCGACCGAGGACGTGCACGACGCCGCGCGTTTCGAGAGCGAGGTGCCGGCGGACAAGCGGGTGAATACGCGCGGCATCGAGGTCGGCCAGATCTTCTATTTCGGCACCAAATATTCCGATGCGATGAAAGCCATGGTCGCAGGCCCCGACGGCGTCGACGTGCCGATCCATGGCGGCTCCTACGGCGTCGGCGTCTCCCGCCTGGTCGGCGCTATCATCGAGGCCTGTCATGACGATGCCGGCATCAAATGGCCGGAGCCGGTGGCGCCGTTCCGGGCTACCATCCTGAACCTGAAGCAGGGCGATGCCGCGGTCGACGGTGCCTGCGAGAAGCTCTACGGCGCGCTCATCGCAAAGGGCGTCGACGTGCTCTATGACGACACCGATCAACGGGCCGGCGCGAAGTTCGCGGCCGCCGATTTGATCGGCATTCCCTGGCAGATCATGGTCGGCCCGAAGGGGCTTGCCGACGGCAAGATCGAGCTCAAGCGCCGCGCCGACGGCTCGCGCGAGAACCTGTCACCCGAAGATGTGCTGGCGCGGTTCAAGCGCGGTGCGCTTTAGGCGAATCACCGAGCGATAGGGAAAACTGGTGGATTGATTAGCGGAGGCTGTTTTCCCGCACTAAGATTGCAATGCGCTGGGGGATTCGCGCGTTCTCCTCGAAATTGGCCCAATTGTCTGTGTGAAACCGTTGAAGACAAAGAAAAAACCATAATCGAGGGATTATCGGGCCATGGCTGAAACCATGAACGAACCGCTGCAAACCGCGCCTTTCGCGCCCTTCGAGTGGATGTTGTCGGGGCGTTATCTGCGCGCGCGCCGCAGGGAAGGGTTCATCTCCGTCATCGCCGGCTTCTCGTTTCTCGGCATCATGCTGGGCGTCGCCACGCTGATCATCGTGATGGCCGTGATGAACGGGTTCCGCAAGGAACTGCTCGACAAGATTCTCGGCCTCAACGGTCATCTGCTGGTGCAGCCGCTGGAATCGCCGCTGACGGACTGGAAGGACGTCGCCGAGCGCATCAGCCAGGTGCAGGGTATTCGTCTCGCCGCACCCGTGGTCGATGGCCAGGCGCTGGGATCTTCGCCCTTCAACGCCGCCGGCGTGTTCGTCCGCGGCATCCGCGCCGACGACCTCAACAGCCTCACCTCGATCGCCAAGAATATCAAGCAGGGCACGCTCGAAGGGTTCGACACGGGGCAGGGCGTGGCGATCGGCCGGCGGCTCGCCGATCAATTGTCGCTGCATGCCGGCGACAGCATCACGCTGGTGGCGCCCAAGGGCGCGGTGACGCCGATGGGCACCACGCCGCGCATCAAGCCCTACAAGGTGACGGCGGTGTTCGAGATCGGCATGTCCGAATACGACTCGATCTTCGTCTTCATGCCGCTGGC
Organism: uncultured Alphaproteobacteria bacterium; assembly: GCA_963732085.1. Lineage (GTDB taxonomy): Bacteria > Pseudomonadota > Alphaproteobacteria > Rhizobiales > Xanthobacteraceae > Bradyrhizobium. The sequence continues at coordinate 163,293 of CAVSYJ010000017.1, forward strand.
GGAGGCGCAGGCCTATTTCAACCGCCCCAACGACGTCTCCGCGATCGAGGTGTTCACCACCAACCCTGATCGCATCGACGCCTATCGCAAGAGCGTGACGGAGGCCGCGGGCAGGCCGGTATTCCTGGTCGACTGGCGCCAGCGCAACTCGACCTTCTTCAACGCGCTGCAGGTGGAACGCAACGTGATGTTCCTGATCCTCACCATGATCGTGCTGGTGGCGGCGCTCAACATCATTTCCGGCCTGATCATGCTGGTAAAGGACAAGGGCAGCGACATCGCGATCCTGCGCACGATGGGCGCGACCCAGGGCTCGATCATGCGCATCTTCCTGATCACGGGCGCCTCGATCGGCGTGGTTGGCACGCTCGTGGGTTTCCTCGTCGGCCTCGCCATTTGTTTCAACATCGAGTTGATCCGTCAGTTCCTGTCGTGGGTAACCAGCACGGAGCTGTTCGATCCCACGCTGTACTTCCTGTCGCGGCTGCCGGCCGAAATCGATTTCGGCGAGACCGCCGCGGTCGTGATCATGTCGCTGACCCTGTCTTTCCTTGCGACCCTCTACCCCTCGTGGCGCGCGGCGCGCCTCGATCCCGTCGATGCGCTCCGGTATGAGTGAGGTGCTGATGGAGCAGCAGGGGGCGGAGCAGCATGACGCGGACGAGGACGTCCCGGTCATCTATCTCCACGACATCAAGCGCCAGTATGTGCAGGGCGAGTCGCCGCTGGTGATCCTCGACGGCGCCAAGCTCGCGCTGTGGGCGGGCCAGTCGGTGGCGCTGGTGGCGCCGTCAGGCTCGGGCAAGTCGACGCTTTTGCATATCGCAGGCCTGCTCGAGACGCCCGACGAGGGCGAGGTCTACGTCTCGGGTGCGCCGACCTCGCAGCTGACCGACATCGAGCGCACCCAGATCCGCCGCACCGATATCGGTTTCGTCTATCAGTCGCACCGTCTGCTGCCGGAATTCTCTGCGCTGGAGAACGTCATGCTGCCGCAGATGATCCGCGGCCTCAAACGTTCCGAGACGGTGAAGCGCTCGACCGAAATACTGTCCTATCTGGGCTTGAGCGATCGTCTCAAGCACCGTCCAGCCGAACTCTCGGGCGGCGAACAGCAGCGGGTTGCGATCGCGCGTGCGGTCGCCAATGCGCCGCGGGCGCTGCTCGCGGACGAGCCGACCGGCAATCTCGATCCGAACACCGCCAATCACGTGTTCCAGGCGTTGATGCAGCTGGTGAAGGCCACGCGCGTTGCCATGCTGATCGCGACCCACAACATGGAGCTGGCGCACCGGATGGACCGGCGCGTCTCACTCGAGAACGGCCAGGTGGTCGAGCTGGATTAGGGCATGATCCGGAAAAGTGTGAAGCGGTTTTCCCTGCGACAAACGCGTAGCGTTTGCGCGGAGATCATGCCCAAACTAATACGCGTCCCGATGACGGCGATGGCGCGCCGGTGGCCCGCCCATCCCGGCGCTCGCCATATACGGGTTCAGCACGCATTGCGCCGCGCGTCCCGAGGCCGAGGCATTGCACTGCGCGATCGTCGCGTAGTTGCATTCGTAATAGACGACGGGGCCGTAGACATGCAGGCAAACGGGGCCGCCGGCGTAGGTTTGCGCGCGCGCAGGCTGCGCGCCGAGCAGCGCTGTGGCGGCGAGCACCGCGAGAGCGAGAATGCGCATCAGAATCTCCTTCGGGACACGCGGCCGCGATCGGGCTGCAACTCCGCCTTGGCGTTATAATAGGGATTTGCCGCGCAGGTGGCGTCACGCCCGGACGCCGTCGCCAGACACTGCTGATAGGATGTAAAGCTGCAATCGCCGGCGCCTCCGCCGAAATCGCAGCCCTTGATGCAGTAGGGAAGGCCGCCCGCGGCAACGCCCGGAACGGCCGCGCCGACGCTCGCAACCGCCAACACCAGCAGAATCGCCTTGCCCATCGTTTCCTCCGCCCACTGTTCTTCGCGAACAGCATCAGTCAGAGGGGTGCGGGTCAACTCACGTTCACGCGCGCGGCAGTGGGCGTGTGTCAGTAGCGGGAACGCGGATAATAGCTTGGCGGGGCTGGAATGTAGTTCGGCGGGATCGGCCGGTTGCGATTTTGGTAGGCGTAGGGATCGTCCGACTCGCCGACGAAGTAGGGATTGGCCATGCACTCGAGATTACGTCCCGACGCGGATGCCTGGCATTGCGCGTAAGTGTCGAACGTGCAGTTGCTCAGCCCGGGAAATTCATCGCCCTGAAGGCAGAAGGCGTGACGATCGCCGGCGGCCTGCGCCGGCATCGTGCCGATGAACGCGAACGTGATCACAGCGAGCCCTGCCAATACCAATCTGCGCATGCGATCTCCTGAACACCTTTTCGCCACACGATATCGCTGTGTAATCAACATCGGAACCCCAGCAAAGCAAAAGTTCCGGAAGTGCTTGTGGCACAACATTAATTTGAAGCAAGGTGCACGCGTCCTTTCCGCGCAAGTGTTGCGGTCGAGTGACAGCAATTCGCGCGAACGCTGTTAAGACGCGCGCCGGCCTGGGGGCCGCGAAAGGAACTGGAATCAAGAATGAAGAAATTGTTGCTTGTGACCGCAAGCCTCGTCGCGCTCGGCGCGGCAGCGCCTGCGATGGCGGCGGATCTCGCCGCGCGTCCCTACACCAAGGCTCCGCCGATGGTTCAGGCCGCGTATAACTGGAGCGGATTCTACGTCGGTCTGAACGGTGGCGGCGGCACCAGCCACAAGTGCTGGGATCTCGTCGCGGGCGCGAGCGAAGGCTGCCACGACGCGACCGGCGGTACCGTCGGCGGCCAGGTCGGCTATCGCTGGCAGACCGGTCCTGTCGTGTTCGGCGTCGAAGCGCAGGGCAACTGGGCCGACTTCACCGGCGACAATATCAGCCAGGTGTTCGCGGCTGATCGCAACCGCACCAAGATCGACGCATTCGGTCTGTTCACCGGCCAGGTCGGCTACGCCTGGAACAACGCGTTGCTCTACGTGAAGGGCGGCGCGGCTGTGGTCGACGACAAGTATTCGATCGTCAGCGCCGCAGCGGGGTCGTTGCTTGCCTCCGCCAGCGAGACCCGTTGGGGCGGCGTGGTCGGCGTCGGCGTCGAGTACGGCTTCGCGCCGAACTGGTCGGCCGGTGTGGAATACGACCACATGTTCATGGGCACGCAGGCCAACAACTTCACCACGCCGGTGGGAGCCTTCGCAGGCGCCGACAACATCAGGCAGGACGTCGATCTCTTCACCGCCCGCGTCAACTACAAGTTCGGCGGTCCGATCGTCGCCCGTTACTGATCCAAACGCTTACGGCGGATCGAAAGGCCCCGGCTTCGGCCGGGGCTTTTTATTTGCCTCGGCGGCCGGTTAACCATTGTGGCACAAGCCGCAAACCTGCCTTTCGAGACCTCTTGCATCCGGAACAAAAAAGGAACAATGTTCCCTCTATGTTCTTGATCGGGAGGTCGTGATGTTGCGGATTTTCGTGGAGGAGGCGGCGGCTTTGACGTCGATTGCGCTGTTCGTGGGAATGATTGCGGTCTGGGCTCAGCTTCTTACCGCCTTCTGATCCGGCTTGGGGAAAAGCCGGACGAAGAGCACTGGGCGCCCGTTCCGCGTGGACTCCTCAGGCATGAGGCTCCACCATCCTCGAGCGAGTCGGACTCTAAAACGCCGGCTTTCTCCCCTCAAGCCTTCCACATGAGCATGGCCAGCGCCGGATTCGTCCACCTTCACGTCCACTCGGCCTATTCGCTCCTGAAGGGCTCGATCAAGATCGCCAAGCTTGGCGAACTCGCCAAGGCCGACCGCCAGCCGGCGCTGGCGCTGACCGACACCGACAACATGTTCGGTGCGCTGGAATTCTCCGACAAGATGGCGGGCTATGGCATCCAGCCGATCATCGGCTGCGAGCTCGCGATCGATTTCGGCGACCAGGACCCGAACGCCCGCCACGCCGCGGCGCCCGCGCGCATCGTGCTCTTGGCGGCACGCGAGCGCGGCTATCGCAGCCTGATGCGGCTCAACTCGCGCGCGTTCCTGGAGACGCCGGTTCATCAGACCCCGCATGTCAAATTCGATTGGCTCGACCGGCGAGGCCGAAGACTTGATCGCGCTGACCGGCGGGCCGGATGGACCGATCTCACTTGCGATCCAGGCCGATCAAACCGCGCTTGCGGCGAGCCGCTGCGAGCGGCTGGCGACGCTGTTCGGCGACCGGCTCTATGTCGAATTGCAGCGGCACAGCGTCGAGCGCGAGCGGCGCGTCGAGACCGGGCTGATCGATCTCGCCTATAGCAGGGGTCTGCCGCTGGTCGCGACCAACGAACCGTATTTTGCCTCCACCGACGATTACGAGGCCCATGACGCGCTGCTCTGCATCGCCGGCGGGCGGCTGATTGCGGAGACCGATCGCGAGCAACTGACCGCCGATCACCGCTTCAAGACCCGTGCCGAGATGGCGCTGCTGTTCGCCGACATCCCGGAAGCGCTGGCCTCCACCGTCGAGATCGCGGAGCGCTGCTCGTTCCGTCCGACCACGCGCAAGCCGATCCTGCCGCGCTTCACGGTCGGTGCCGACGCGGATGCGACCGCTGATGAGGCGATCGAGCTGCGCAAGCAGGCCGAGCAGGGGCTTGCGCGGCGCCTCGACGTGCATGGCGTCTCGCAAGGCATGACCGAGGAGGACTACAGGTCGCGCCTCGCCTTCGAGATCGACGTCATCAACCGCATGAATTATGCGGGCTACTTCCTGATCGTGTCCGACTTCATCAAATGGGCGAAGGCGCAGGACATTCCGGTCGGGCCGGGCCGCGGCTCCGGCGCGGGCTCGCTGGTGGCCTGGGCGCTCACGATCACCGACCTCGATCCGATCCGCTTCGGCCTGCTGTTCGAGCGCTTCCTCAATCCGGAACGCGTGTCGATGCCGGACTTCGACATCGACTTCTGCCAGGAGCGCCGCGGCGAGGTGATCGACTACGTGCAGCAGCGCTACGGCCGCGACCAGGTCGCGCAGATCATCACCTTCGGCACCTTGCAGGCGCGCGGCGTGCTGCGCGACGTCGGCCGCGTGCTGCAGATGCCCTATGGCCAGGTCGACAAGCTGACCAAGCTGGTGCCGCAGAACCCGGCCGCGCCGGTGACGCTGGCCGCCGCGATTGCAGGCGAGCCGAAGCTGCAGGCGTTCCGCGATGAGGACCCGGTGGTGGCGCGCGCCTTCGATATCGCGATGCGCCTCGAAGGCCTGACGCGGCATGCCTCGACCCATGCCGCCGGCATCGTGATCGGCGATCGCCCCTTGAGCGAGCTCGTGCCGCTCTACCGCGATCCCAAATCCGACATGCCGGTGACCCAGTTCAACATGAAATGGGTCGAGCCGGCGGGTCTCGTGAAGTTCGACTTCCTCGGCCTGAAGACGCTGACCGTGCTCGACGTCGCGGTGAAGCTCCTGAAGCAGCGCGGCGTCGACGTCGATCTTGCGACGCTGCCGCTCGACGATGCCCCGAGCTTCCAGATGCTGGCGCGCGGCGACGTGGTCGGCGTGTTCCAGGTTGAAAGTCAGGGCATGCGGCGCGCGCTGGTCGACATGCGCCCCGACCGCTTCGAGGACATCATCGCGCTGGTCGCGCTGTATCGGCCCGGTCCGATGGCGAACATCCCGACCTATTGCGCGCGCAAGCATGGCGACGAGGAGCCGGAATACCTGCATCCGATGCTGGAGCCGATCCTGAAAGAGACCTTCGGCGTCATCATCTACCAGGAACAGGTGATGCAGATCGCGCAGGTGATGGCCGGCTATTCGCTCGGCGATGCCGACCTGCTGCGCCGCGCGATGGGCAAGAAGATCCGCGCCGAGATGGAAAAGCAGCGCGCGGTCTTCGTCGCCGGTTCGGTCAAGAACAACGTGCCGAAGGGGCAGGCGGACACGATCTTCGAGCTGCTCGCGAAGTTCGCCGACTACGGCTTCAACAAGAGCCACGCGGCAGCCTACGCGCTGGTGTCCTATCACACCGCCTACATGAAGACGCATTATGCGGTGGAGTTCCTGGCGGCGTCGATGACGCTCGACCTCAACAATACCGACAAGCTTTCCGAATTCCGCGCCGAGGCGCAGCGGCTCGGCATCAAGGTCGAGGCGCCCAACATCAATCGCTCCGGCCCGAGCTTCGAAGTCGCCGACGGCACGATCTATTACGCGCTCGCGGCGTTGAAGGGTGTCGGCCCACAAGCGATCGAGCAGATCGTCGAGGAGCGCAAGAAAGGCCTGTTCACCTCGCTTGCGGATTTTGCCGGCCGCGTCAGCCCGCGCGCCATCAACAAGCGCATCATCGAGAGTCTCGCCGCGGCCGGCGCCTTCGACACGCTGGAGCCGAACCGCGCCCGCGTCTTCGCCGGCGCGGACGCCATTCTTGCGGCCTGCCAGCGCAGCCATGAGGCGGCCACATCGGGCCAGAACGACATGTTCGGCAACGCCGCGGACGCTCCGACCATCATGCTGCCGAATGTCGAGCCGTGGCTGCCGGCCGAGCGGCTGCGTCGCGAGTATGATGCGATCGGCTTCTTCCTGTCGGGCCATCCGCTCGACGACTACGCCACCGTGCTGAAGCGCCTGCGTGTGCAGTCCTGGGCGGAGTTCTCGCGCGCGGTGAAGACCGGGGCGACCGCCGGCAAGGTCGCCGCGACCGTGGTCTCGCGCATGGAGCGGCGCACCAAGACCGGCAACAAGATGGGCATCATGGGGCTTTCTGATCCCACGGGTCACTTTCGAGGCGGTGCTGTTCTCGGAAGGCCTCGCGCAATATCGCGACGTGCTGGAGCCGGGCGCGGCGGTGCTGCTGCAGCTCGGCGCGGAGTTGCAGGGCGAGGACGTGCGGGCGCGGGTGCTGCACGCCGAGCCGCTGGATGACGCCGCGGCCAAGACGCAAAAGGGCCTGCGCATCTTCCTGCGCGACACACGGCCGCTCGATTCCATTGCGCGGCGGCTGCAGATGCCGGAAGCAGGCGCAGTGGCGCTCCGATCCGCACGCCGCAGGCGAAGCCTGCGGGGCGATGGCGATGGCGACGTGTCGCTGGTGCTGATGCTCGATCTGGAAACCGAGGTCGAGATGAAGCTGCCCGGCCGTTTCAAGGTGTCGCCGCAGATCGCGGGTGCTATAAAAGCGGTCGCGGGCGTCGTGGACGTGCAGACGCTTTGACCTCGTAGGGAGGGAGCTTCCGATGTGTGAGTCCTGTGGTCAGCAGTTACATCATCCGCTCGCGCCATCGCGGCGCAAGTTTGTCCTCGGCGCAGCGGCTATCGGGCTGGCCTTTGCAGGCAAGGCCGATGCCAAAGGCAAGAGGAAAGAAAAAGAAGACGACGACGAAGAGAAGAAGCCGCCCAAGCCGGAAAACGTCATCTCACCGGACGCCTCGCTGAAGCGCCTGATGGACGGCAATGCACGCTATGTCGATGGCGTCGCGCGCCGCCACGACTTCAAGCATGAGCGCGAGGCGCTTGCGGGCGGCCAGAATCCCTTTGCGGCCATCCTGAGCTGCGCGGATTCGCGGATCGCGCCCGAATACGCCTTCGATACTGCACGGGGTGATCTCTTCGTCTGCCGCATCGCCGGCAACTTCGCCAGCGATGAAATGGTCGCCAGCCTCGAATATGCAGTCGCGGTGCTGAATGCGCCTTTGATCCTGGTGCTGGGCCATGACAGCTGCGGCGCCGTCGACGCCACCATCAAATCGTTGAAAGATAACACCACGCTGCCGGGACATTTGCCCTCGTTGGTCACGGCAATCGCGCCAGCCGTAACGGCGGTGTCACAGCAAGGCGGCGATACGCTTGCGAATGCTACCCGGCAGAACGTGATCGACAATGTCGCAAAGCTCAAAGCCGCGACCCCGATCCTCTCCGCCGCCGTCGAGCAGAAAAAAATCAAGGTGGTTGGAGGTATCTACCGCCTGAAGGACGGCAGAGTGGAAATGGTGGCCTAAGAGCCCGAAAGGGCAAGTTTTGACGCCGGATTCTCCCCGAATCCGGCCCATTTTCCTTGCGTATCGCCGAAAACCGGCTATACAGCCGCTCATCTCACACGGAAACATGGCTCAACAGCCGTCCGGTGGCAGCCGGGCCGATAAGGCTCGTCTGCTCACACGTTTCCGGAGGAACCAACCGGAGAACCATCACTATGGCGCTACCTGAATTTTCCATGCGCCAGCTGCTCGAGGCTGGCGTTCACTTTGGTCACCAATCGCACCGCTGGAATCCGAAAATGGCGGATTACATTTTCGGTGCGCGCAACAACATCCACATCATCGACCTCGCGCAGACCGTGCCGCTGCTTCATCGCGCGCTGCAGGCGGTCAGCGACACCGTCGCCAAGGGTGGCCGTATCCTGTTCGTCGGCACCAAGCGGCAGGCCCAGGACGGCGTGGCGGAAGCCGCCAAGCGCTCGGCGCAGTATTTCGTCAATTCGCGCTGGCTCGGCGGCACGCTGACCAACTGGAAGACGGTCTCGGCCTCGATCAAGCGGCTGCGCCAGCTCGACGAAATGCTCGGTGGTTCCTCCGCCGAGGGCTCGCAATACACCAAGAAGGAGCGGCTGACCTTGCAGCGCGAGCGCGACAAGCTCGACCGCTCGCTCGGCGGCATCAAGGACATGGGCGGTCTTCCCGACATGATCTTCGTGATCGACACCAACAAGGAAGACATCGCAATCTCCGAAGCGCAGCGGCTCAACATTCCCGTTGCCGCCATCGTCGACACCAATTCGAACCCGAAGGGCATCACCTATGTGGTGCCGGGCAATGACGATGCAGGCCGTGCCATCTCGCTGTACTGCGACCTCGTCGCGCGTGCCGCGATCGACGGCATTTCGCGCGGGCAGGGCGATGCCGGCATCGATGTCGGCGCTTCGGCCCATCCTGCCAGGGAGGAAGTCCCGGCGGCGGCCGCCCAGCCGGTCGGCTTCCAGGGCCTGGCGGGTCCGCGTGGCAGCGCCGACGATCTCAAGAAGCTTCCGGGCGTCTCCGGAGCGATCGAGAAGAAGTTCAACGACCTCGGCATCTTCCACTTCTGGCAGCTCGCCGAGCTCGATCACGACACCGCGCACAAGATCGGCGAAGAGGTTGGCCTGCCGAGCCGCGCCGATGCCTGGGTCGCCAAGGCCAAGGCGCTGACCGCGGAAGCGGAATAAGTGACACGCGGTGGCCTGCCGTTCCGGCCATCGCTTCCGACATCTCCGAGTTTGTTGAGGCAAGCGCGGCGTGGCGATTGAGCCGCGCCGCCGCTGCTACTGAAAGGCAAAAGGACGCATCCAATGACGACAATCACGGCTGCGATGGTGAAGGACCTGCGCGAGTCGACCGGCGCGGGCATGATGGATTGCAAGGCGGCGCTGACGGAGTCCGGCGGCGACATCACGGCGGCCCAGGACTGGCTGCGCAAGAAGGGCCTGTCGAAGGCTGCGAAGAAGGGCGGCCGTGTCACCGCAGAGGGGCTGATTGCTGCGCTTACCGCTGCGACCAAGGGCGTGGTGGTCGAGGTCAATTCCGAGACCGACTTCGTCGCCCGCAACGAGCAGTTCCAGGGCATGGTCAAGATGGTCGCGCAGGTCGCGCTCAAGGTCGGCGCCGATGTCGAGAAGATCAAGGCCGCAAAAGTCGGCAGCGTCACCGTGGAGACCGCGATTGCGGATGCGATCGCGACCATCGGCGAGAACATGACGCTGCGCCGCGCGGCTGTGCTCGAAGTGGCCAAGGGCGTGGTGTCGAACTACGTCCACAACGCCGTCGTCGAAGGCGCGGGCAAGATGGGCGTGATCGTGGCGCTGGAGTTGGCCGGCAAGACCGATGAGCTCGCCGCCCTCGGCCGTCAGCTTGCGATGCATGTCGCCGCCGCCAGCCCGCTCGCGCTCGATCCGGCGAGCCTCGATCCCGATCTCGTCAAGCGCGAAAAGGACGTGCTTGCCGACAAGTACCGTCAGCAGGGCAAGCCGGAGAACGTGATCGAGAAGATCGTCGATTCCGGCCTGAAGACTTACTACAAGGAAGTCTGCCTGCTCGAGCAGGCCTCGATCCACGCCGACCACAACGGCAAGTCGTGGGCTCAGGTCCTCAAAGAAGTTGAGGGCAAGGTTGGCGCACCCGTGAAGATCACGGGCTTTGTGCGCTATGCTCTCGGCGAGGGAATCGACAAGCAGGAATTGGATTTTGCCGCCGAAGTCGCCGCCGCTAGCGGACAGAAGAAGCCGCCGGGAGATCCCGAGACCGTCTCTTGAGGCCGAAGCTTCCGATCTGAAAGGAAAGCGATCCGCAGATGGTTGAGCCGGTCTATCGCCGCGTCGTGGTCAAGCTGTCCGGCGAATATCTCGCCGGCAGCCAGGGCTACGGCATCGACCAGCCGACCGTCGACCGCATCGCTTCCGACCTGATCGCGGCGCAAAAGCAAGGCACCGAAATCGCCGTCGTGATCGGTGGCGGCAACATCGTTCGCGGCGTCGAGGTCTCCTCGCGCGGCGTGTCGCGGCCGACCGGCGACACCATGGGCATGCTCGCGACCGTGATGAACTGCCTGGCGCTGGAGTTGGCGCTGGAGCGCAAGGGCGCGCCCGCCCGCACGCTGTCGGCCTTCGTGATGCCCGAAATCTGCGAGCTGTTCACGCGCGCTGCAACGCACAAATACCTCGCCGAGGGCCGGATCGTGCTGCTCGGCGGCGGTACCGGCAATCCGTTCTTCACCACCGACACCACCGCGGTGCTGCGCGCGGCCGAGATCGACGCCAAAGCCGTGCTGAAAGCCACCAATGTCGATGGGGTCTACAGCGCCGATCCCAAGAAAGACCCGTCCGCCAGGCGTTTCGACCGGCTGAGCCATGCGCAGGCGGTGGAAGGCGGCTACAAGGTGATGGATGCGACCGCATTCGCGCTTGCCCGCGAAACATCGCTGCCTATCATCGTGTTCTCGATCGCCGAGCCCGGTTCGATCGGCGCGATCCTGCGCGGTCAGGGTCGCGGCACCGTCGTCGCGGGCTGAGCCTGCGAACGCCTCGGCGAGACGTCAGAAGAGGAGAGCGTTATGTCCACGTCCACGGGCAAGTTCGACATCAACGAATTGAAGCGCCGCATGCAGGGCGCGACCCAGGCGCTCAAGCACGAGCTGGGCGGCTTGCGCACGGGGCGCGCCTCCGCCTCGATGCTGGAGCCGGTGCAGGTCGACGCCTACGGCCAGCACATGCCGCTGAACCAACTTGCCACCATCAGCGTGCCGGAGCCGCGGCTGCTCTCGGTGCAGGTGTGGGACCGCTCGATGGTGAAGGCGGTCGAAAAGGCGATCGTGGATTCCAATCTTGGTCTGTCGCCGGCAACCGAAGGGCAGGTGCTGCGCCTGCGCATTCCCGAGCTCAACGAGGAGCGGCGCAAGGAGCTGGTGAAGGTCGCGCACAAATATGCGGAAGCGGCGAAAGTGGCGGTGCGCCACGTCCGCCGCGACGGTCTCGATGTCGTGAAGAAACTCGAGAAGAATCACGAGATTTCCGAGGACGATCAGACCCGTTATTCCAGCGACGTGCAGAAGGCGACCGACGGCATGATCGCGGAAATCGATCAGCTGCTGGCGGCCAAGGAAAAGGAAATCCTCACGGTTTGAAGGATCCGATGATGTCGAATGCCGCCGTTCCTGCAACGACAGACCGGTCCGACGGTCCGTTGCATGTGGCCATCATCATGGACGGCAACGGGCGCTGGGCGGCGGCGCGCGGCTTGCCGCGCGCCGAAGGCCATCGCCGCGGCGTCGAGGCGCTGCGCCGCGTGGTGCGCGCCGCGCACGAACTCGGCATCCTCTACCTCACCATTTTCTCGTTCAGCTCGGAGAACTGGTCACGGCCGGCAAGCGAAATCGGCGACCTCTTCGGTTTGCTGCGACGGTTCATCCGCAACGATCTGGCGACGTTGCATCGCGACGGCGTGCGCGTACGCGTGATCGGGGAGCGGGCAGGGCTCGAGCCCGACATCTGCGCGCTGCTGAACGAGGCCGAGGAACTGACCCGCAACAACGATCGCCTCACCCTCGTGGTCGCCTTCAACTACGGCTCGCGCCAGGAAATCGCGCGCGCCGCGCAGCGGCTTGCGCGCGAGGTGGCCGAAGGCAAGCGCGATGCCGATACGATCGATGCCGATGCGCTCGGTGGATATCTCGACGCGCCTGACATTCCCGATCCCGATCTGATCATCCGCACCAGCGGCGAGCAGCGGCTGTCGAATTTCCTGATGTGGCAGGCCGCCTACAGCGAACTCGTGTTCGTACCGATGCACTGGCCGGATTTCGACAAGGCGGCGCTCGAAGGCGCGATCGCGGAATATTCCACACGCGAGCGCCGGTTCGGCGGGCTCGTCGCGAAAACCGGATCGTGAGCGAAGAGAAAGCCGCGCCGGCCGCGGCCGGACCGGGCCGGCGCAATCTTTTCGTGCGTATCGCATCGGCTGCGGTGCTCGTGCCGCTCGCCATTGCCGCCGCCTATGCCGGCGGCTGGTATTGGGCCGCATTGGTGACACTGTGCGCGATCGGCCTGTTCGTCGAATGGCTGATGGTCACCGGCGCCTCCGGCAATGCGCCGCTGGCGGTGACAGGTGCGGCCGTGCTGGCCATCGCCGCGCCGTTCCTGGTGCTTCGAAACGTCGATATCGCGCTCATCGTGCTGGCGCTCGGCCTCGTCGCGGTGGCGTTTCGGTCATCGGCGCAGCGATCATGGGCGGTTGGCGGATTTATCTATGCGGCCGTCGCACAGGTCTCGTCCATCCTCGTGCGTCTCGACCAGAGCGAAGGATTTGTCGCGCTCGTCTTCATCCTGCTCGTGGTCTGGTGCACCGATATCGGCGGCTACTTTGCCGGCCGCAACATCGGAGGACCAAAGCTCTGGCCACAGGTCAGCCCGAACAAGACCTGGGCCGGCGCAGCCGGCGGGTTCATCTTGAGCCTGATCGTGGCCGGAGGATTTGCCGTGGCCGGCTTCGGCAGGATGGGTCCATTGCTGATGACCGCTTCGGCCCTATCTGTAGCCTCGCAACTCGGCGATCTCTTCGAGTCCGCGGTCAAGCGCCGTTTCGGCGTGAAGGACTCCAGTCAGATCATTCCAGGCCATGGCGGTCTGTTGGACCGCCTGGACGGCTATGTCGCGGCGGTCGGGCTCGCGGCGATTTTGGGAATTTTGCGCGGTGGCGCGGGTGGCGCCGGAACCGGTCTTATGATTTGGTGAAACAATGAGTGCCGTTCCATTGCGTAACAACAAGGCTGCGCCCTCCGTGCGCAGCGTCACCGTGCTGGGAGCCACCGGTTCCATCGGCGACAGCACGATGGACCTGCTCCGCGGCGCGCGCGATCGCTATCGGGTCGAGGCGCTGACCGGCAACAGCAACGTCCAGGGGCTGGCGAAGCTGGCGCGCGAATTCGATGCGCGTTTCGCCGCGGTTGCCGACGCGAGCAAGCTGGGTGAACTGAGAGAGGCGCTCTCCGGCACGCGCACCGAATGCGGGGCAGGCGAGAGCGCGATCATCGAGGCGGCCGCGCGGCCGGCCGATTGGGTGATGGCCGCGGTCAGTGGTGCAGCGGGACTGAAACCCGCGCTTGCGGCCGTCGATCGCGGCGCCACCGTCGCGCTGGCCAACAAGGAATGCCTGGTTTGCGCCGGCGATTTCTTCATGCAGCGAGCAGCAAAGGCCAACGCCTGCATCCTGCCCGCGGATTCCGAGCACAATGCGCTATTCCAGGCGCTTCATTCGGGAAACCGCGAAGAGCTGGTGCGCGTCATTATCACCGCTTCCGGCGGCCCGTTCCGGACGTGGAAGCCCGCCGAGATCGAGCAGGCGACCCTGGCGCAGGCGCTGAAGCATCCGAACTGGAGCATGGGGCAGAAGATCACCATCGACTCCGCGTCGATGATGAACAAGGGGCTCGAGGTGATCGAAGCGGCCTGCCTGTTCGCGCTCGCGCCGGAAGAAATCGACGTGCTGGTGCATCCGCAGTCGATCGTGCACGGCATGGTCGAATTCTCCGATTGCTCCGTCATCGCGCAACTCGGCGCGCCCGACATGCGCACCCCGATCGCCCATTGCCTGGGCTGGCCGGACCGCATCAAGGGACCGGCGGCGAAACTCGACCTCGCCAAGATCGGTCAGCTCACCTTCGAGGCGCCGGACTTTGAACGCTTTCCTGCCTTGCGCCTTGCCTATGAGGCCCTACGTACCGGTCGCGGTGCGACCACTGTGTTCAATGCCGCCAACGAGGTCGCGGTTGCGGCCTTCATTGCCGGCAAGATCAGGTTCGGCGCCATCGCGCGGCTGGTCGAGGCGACCATCGATGCCTGGATTCGCTCCGGCAATCTGGCGCCTTTGACCTCGGCCGACGACGCCATTGCCGTTGACCATAATGCGCGAAATAAGGCGGCCTCCCTCTTGCCTCAAATTGCCTTAAAGGCATCCTAGTGGGTTGGGGACGGGGCCTCCGGCTCTGGCTGAGGGGAATCGGATGTCCGATATTTTTCATCATAGTTTCAATGCGTTGAGCCATGGGCTCATCGGTTATGCGATCCCCTTCCTGTTCGTCCTGACCATCGTCGTCTTCTTCCACGAGCTCGGTCATTTCCTGGTCGCCCGCTGGGCCGGCGTGCGCGTGTTAACCTTTTCGCTCGGCTTCGGGCCGGAATTGGTCGGCTTCAACGACCGTCACGGCACGCGCTGGAAGATCTCGGCCGTGCCGCTCGGCGGCTACGTGAAATTCTTCGGCGACGACACCGAGGCGTCCACGTCCTCTGCCGAGACGCTTGCAGGCATGACCGACGAGGAGCGCAGGGGCAGCTTTCATCACAAGAAGGTCGGCCCGCGCGCGGCGATCGTGGCCGCCGGACCGATTGCCAATTTTCTGCTGGCGATCGTGATCTTCACCGTGATGTTCACCTTCTTCGGCAAGCCCTCGACGACGGCGCGCGTCGACAAGATCGAGGCCAACAGCGCGGCTGCCGCCGCCGGCTTCCAGGTCGGCGATATCGTCACCTCGATCGACGGCACGAAGATCGAGAGCTTCACCGATATGCAACGCATTGTCGCTATCCGTGCCGGCGAGAAGCTCAGCTTCACCGTCAAGCGCGGTGACCAGGTCGTGCAACTCTCAGGCGCGCCCGAATTAAGGGAAGTGAAAGACCCCTTTGGAAATGTGCACCGGCAAGGGGTGCTCGGCATCACCCGCCAGACTGCGGCGGGCGATGTGCTCACCGAACGGGTCGATCCCGCAACCGCTCTTTGGCTTGGCGTCAAGGAGACCTGGTTCGTGATCGATCGGACGCTGTCCTATATCGGCGGGGTCTTCACCGGGCGTGAAGCGGCCGATCAGGTCGGCGGTCCGTTGCGCATTGCCCAGATCTCGGGGCAGGTCGCGACGATCGGGATGGTGGCGCTGATCAACCTGGCGGCCGTGCTGTCGATCTCGATCGGGCTGTTGAACCTGTTCCCGGTCCCGCTGCTCGATGGCGGTCACCTTTTGTTCTATGCGGTGGAGGCCGTTCGAGGTCGTCCGCTGTCCGATCGGGCGCAGGAGATGGGATTTCGAATCGGGCTGGGTTTGGTGCTGATGTTGATGGTTTTTGCGACCTACAACGACATTCTGCACCTGGCTGCGTCGTGACAAGGAAAGGAAGGCTTTTTTGTGACGTTGCCCATCGGCAACGTCTTGGAATGAAAATGGAATTAGCCTGCGATGTTAAGTTTGCCGCCCTGCGCGAATTAGCTACAAGCGGTGCAGCAAATGGGAATTTGCCGGCTCGCGGGGGTTGCGGACCGGCATTCGGGTTGACGAGGGCGCGTAGCGCATGAAGTTGGAAATGCGAGTCCGGGGGGGCTTGTTCGCCGCCCTGTTGATGTTTGCCCTGCCGGTGGCCGCTTCGCTGCCAGCTATGCTTTTGCCTTCGCCCGTCCACGCCCAGACTTCTCAGTTCCATCGAGGTGGTCGGGAACCGGCGCGTCGAGATCGAGACGATCCGCTCCTATTTTCACGCAGGACCCGGCGGAACGCTCACCGGCCCCGCCATTGACGACGGTCTGAAGGCGTTGATCGAAACCGGGCTGTTCCAGGACGTGAGGATCAGCCGGGCCGGCTCGCGGATCGTCGTGACCGTGGTGGAAAATCCGGTGATCAATCGCGTTGCCTTCGAAGGCAACAAGAAGGTCAAGGACGAGCAGCTCTCGGCCGAAATCCAGTCCAAGCCCCGCGGCACGCTGTCGCGCCCGATGGTGCAGTCGGACGCCCAGCGCATCGCCGAAATCTATCGCCGCTCTGGCCGCTATGACGTGCGCGTCAACCCGGAAATCATCGACCAACCGAACAATCGCGTCGACCTCGTCTTCACCATCACCGAGGGCGTCAAGACCGGCGTCAAATCGATCCAGTTCGTCGGCAACAATTTCTATTCGGGCGCGCGCCTCAGGGACATCATCAAGACCCACGAGTTGAATTTCCTGAGCTTCCTCGGCGGCAACGACGTCTACGATCCGGACCGCATCGAGGCCGACCGCGACCTGATCCGCCGATTCTATCTGAAGCACGGCTTCGCCGACGTGCAGGTGGTCGCGGCGCTGACCGAATACGATCCCGACCGCAAGGGCTTCCTCGTCACCTTCAAGATCGAGGAAGGTTCGCAATACCGCGTCGCGTCGGTCCAACTCGCGTCCAGCATCACAAACCTCGACGGTAATGCCCTGCGCCCCTATTCGCGCGTCAATGTCGGCGCGCTCTACAACGTCGAGGCGCTCGAGAAATCGGTCGAGGAAATGCAGATCGAGGCCTCGCGCCGCGGCTACGCTTTCGCGGTCGTGCGTCCGCGCGGCGACCGCAATTTCGAGGCCCATACGGTGTCGGTGGTGTTCGCGATCGAGGAAGGGCCGCGGACCTACATCGAGCGCATCAACATCCGCGGCAACATCCGCACCCGCGACTACGTGATCCGCCGCGAGTTCGACATCGCCGAGGGCGACGCCTACAACCGCGCCCTCGTCGATCGCGCGGAACGGCGCTTGAAGAACCTCGACTATTTCAAGACCGTGAAGATCAACAGCGAGCCGGGCTCGTCGAGCGACCGCGTCATCCTGGTCGTCGACATCGAGGAGAAATCCACCGGCGATTTCTCGGTCTCGGGCGGCTATTCCACCACCGACGGCGCGCTCGCCGAGGTCAGCATCTCCGAGCGTAACTTCCTCGGCCGCGGCCTGTACGCGAAGGCCTCGGTGACCTACGGCCAGTATGCGCGCGGCTATTCGCTGTCGTTCGTCGAGCCGTATCTGTTGAACTATCGCGTCGCCCTCGGCCTCGATCTGTACCAGCGCGAGCAACTCGCCAACAGCTACGTTTCCTATACGACCAAGACGCTCGGTTTCAGCCCGCGGCTCGGCTTCCAGTTGCGCGAGGATCTCTCGCTGCAATTGCGCTACTCGCTGTACCAGACCGAGATTTCACTGCCTTCGTATCTGGCGAATTGTAACAACACTACGACCAATTCGCTGTTGGCGTTCAATCCATCGCCGGCCTGGGTCGCGCTGAATGGTGCCGCGGCTGCCAATGCGAACGGCGCGGTGGATACAGGCGGCCTCGGCCTCTGGTGCTACAGCGACGGCGAAGCCTCGTTGCCGGTCCGCAAGGAGCTGCAGAACGGCTCCACGCTGACCTCGGCGCTGGGCTACACGCTGAATTACAACACGCTCGACAACAACAAGAACCCGACAGACGGCCTGCTGGTCAGCTTCGCGCAGGATTTCGCCGGCGTCGGCGGCGACGTGAGCTTCATGAAGAGCACGATCGACGCCAAGTACTACTCCCCGCTGGTGTCCGACATCGTCGGGATCGTCCATCTGCAGGGCGGCATACTGAATGAGCTCGGCAACACGCCGTTGCGCATGCTCGATCATTTCCAGATGGGCCCGAACCTGGTGCGCGGCTTCGCGCCGAACGGCATCGGGCCGCGCGATATCAACCCGTTCGGAACGATGGACTCGCTCGGCGGCACCAAATACTGGGGCGCATCTTTCGAAATGCAGATGCCGTTCTGGTTCCTGCCGAAGGAAGTGGGCCTGAAGGGCGCGGTGTACGCCGATGCCGGTGGTCTGTTCGACTACAAGGGACCGACGGATTGGTTCGCTACGGGCGAAGTCAACGTGCCCGGCTGCGTCAAACCGAACCCGAGCGCCCTGACCGCCGGAACCTGCCTTGGATTGTCGTATGACCCCGGCAACGTGGTCCGTTCGTCGGTCGGCGTGGGTCTCGTCTGGGCGTCGCCGTTCGGGCCGCTCCGGTTCGACTACGCTGTGCCGATCACCAAGGGCCAATACGACCGCGTGCAGCAGTTCAAGTTCGGCGGCGGAACGTCGTTCTAAGGCAACCCCGGCGCGAGGCCGCGAGCCTTCTTCGCGCCGGGAAATTTCAAGCAGGAGATCCGGTTCTGCCGTCGCGATCTCCGATCTCAACCACGGACCGGACCCCGACGGGCGGAATGGCGCAGCCGACGTTCTTTGCGAAGCCTCCTCTGAAGACGCTGGCCGAGATCGCCGCGTTGGCTGGCGCGCATCTCGCCGATCCTTCGCGGGCCGGCCAGACGATCAAGGGGCTGGCGTCGCTTGATGAGGCCGGTCCCTCGCACCTGACGTTCTTCGACAATCCTAGATACGCCGACCAGCTCGCCGCGACGCGAGCTGGCGCCTGCATCGTCGGCAAGCGTTTCGAGGCCGACGTTCCCACCCATGTCGCGGTGCTGCGCGCCGCCCAGCCGTTCCGCGCCTTTGTGCAGGTCGCGCGCGAACTGCACCGCGAGGCGCTGCGGCCGCAATCCTGGTTCGGGGTCGAGGGCATAGCGCCGTCCGCGATCGTCGATCCCAGCGCCCGTCTGGAAGACGGCGTCGTCGTCGAGCCGTTGGCCGTGATCGGCGCGGAGGTTGAGATCGGCGCGGGCACGATCCTCGGCGCCGGTGCCGTGATCGGAGCGGGGGTCCGGATCGGCCGGGACTGCAACGTTGGCGCACGCACGTCCATCCAATGCGCGCTGATCGGCAACAACGTGCTGATCCACCCCGGCTGCAGCATCGGCCAGGACGGCTACGGCTTCGTGTTTTTCGGGCCCGAGGGCCATCTCAAGGTTCCACAGACCGGCCGGGTGCTGATCCAGAACGATGTCGAGATCGGCGCTGGCACGACCATCGACCGCGGCAGTCTGCGCGACACCGTGATCGGCGAGGGCACCAAAATCGACAATCAGGTCCAGATCGGTCACAATGTGACCATTGGCAGGCATTGTCTGCTGGCGGCCCAGATCGGGCTCGGAGGCAGCCTGACCATCGGTGAAAAGGTGGCGCTGGGAGCAAAAGTCGGCATCAACAACCACCTCAGGATCGGCGATGGCGCCCAGGTCACGGCGATGAGCGTCGTAAAGGACGACATTCCCGTCAACGGCCGCTGGGGAGGGCATTTCGCGAAGCCGACCAAGCAGTGGTTCAGGGAGATCGTGGCGGTGGAGCGCCTGGTGCGCGACAATGCGGCCGATTTGAAGGGCGAAGGGCAGGAGTGATGGAGGAGGCACCGGTCAGGTTTGCGGTCGTGGATATCAATGACATCCTGAAGACCCTGCCGCATCGCTATCCCATGTTGCTGATCGACAAGGTGATCAACATCCGCACCGATTACAGCGGCATCGGCGTCAAGAACGTCACCATCAACGAGCCGCAATTCGCCGGGCATTTCCCCGAGCGGCCGGTCTATCCCGGCGTCATGATGATCGAGGCGATGGCGCAGACCGCGGGCGTCATCGGCATCAAGTCGGTGGAGGGCACCGAAAGGCCGCGCGCGGTGTATTTCCTCACCATCGACAAGTGCAAGTTCCGCAAGCCGGTGATGCCCGGCGACACCATCGAATATCACATGACGAGCATCGGTCGACGCAACACCATGTGGTGGTTCCACGGCGACGCCAGGGTGAACGGCAAGACGGTCGCGCAAGCCGATGTCGGCGCGATGCTGACCGATTGACGGATATCGATGAGCAGAATTGATCCCACCGCGCGGGTTGAAGATGGCGCCGTGATCGGCGACGGCACGACCGTCGGTCCTTATTGCATCGTCGGACCGCACGCGGTGATCGGCGCCGGCTGCACGTTGATGTCGCATGCGCAGGTGATGGGCCATACCTCGATCGGCGAGGGCTGCACGATCTCGCCGTTCGTCGTGCTCGGTGGCGCGCCGCAGGATCTCGGCTATCGCGGCGAACCGACGCGGCTCGAGATCGGGGCATCCTGCACCCTCCGCGAAGGCGTGACCATGAACGTCGGCACGGTGAAGGGCGGCGGGCTCACCCGCGTCGGCGCGCGCGGCTATTTCATGAACAACAGCCATGTCGGCCACGACTGTACTGTCGGCAACGACGTCATCTTTGCGACCTCGGCCACGCTCGGCGGCCATTGCGAGATCGGCGACTTTGTCTATATCGGCGGGCTTTCGGCCGTGCACCAGTTCACCCGCATCGGGGGGCAGGTGATGATCGGCGGCGTCTGCGGCGTGCGCGGCGACGTCATTCCGTTCGGCCTCGTCAATGGCCAATACGCGGTGCTGGAAGGTCTCAACATCATTGGCATGAGGCGGCGCAAGTTTACGCGGGAGCGGCTTGCGACGGTGCGCGCCTTCTATGACAAGCTGTTTCACGGCCCCGGCATTTTCGCCGAACGGCTGGTGCGTGTGCAGCCGCTTGCGAGCGAAGATCCCGCGATTGCGGACATCCTGACCTTCATCGGGGACGGCAAGCATCGTCCGCTCTGCCTTCCGGACGATCGCGCCGGTCGGCCCTGACGATGGCCGCGCTCGCGCCAGAACTCACCTCGCCGGTCGGCCTGATCGCCGGCGGCGGGGTATTGCCCTTTGCGGTGGCCGACTCGCTCGCCGCGCGCGGCGTGGCGAGCGTGCTGTTTGCGCTTCGCGGCGCTTGCGATGCGCAGAAGGTCGAGCGCTTCCGTCATCACTGGATTTCGGTCGGACAGTTCGGGCATTTGACCAAACTGCTCCGCGCCGAGCGATGCCGCGACCTCGTCTTCATCGGGACACTGACGCGTCCGGCGTTGTCGGAAATCCGTCTGGATTGGGGTACGCTGCGGGTCGCACGACAGGTGTGGGCGTCGTTCCGCGGCGGCGACGATCATCTGTTGTCGGGGATCGGCCGCATCCTGGAGCAGGATGGCTTTCGCATGGTCGGGATCAGGGATGTCGCGCCTGACTTGCTGATGCCGGCGGGATGCCTCACGCGCGCCGCGCCGGATGCGAAGGCCGAGATCGACATCGCGAAAGGACGCGACGTGCTGCGGGCGTTGGGTCCGTTCGATATCGGGCAGGCCGTGGTCGTCATCGATGGCCACGCCGTCGGTGTCGAGGATATCGAAGGAACGGACGGCTTGCTGGCGCGGATCGCGCGCCTGCGCGCGCAGGGCCGCATCCGCGCGGCTCTCAAGCGCGGCGTGCTGGTGAAGGCGCCGAAGAGCGGGCAGGACCTGCGTTTCGATCTGCCGACCATCGGCTCCAGGACGATTGACGGTGCGCGCGAGGCGGGGCTCGCCGGCATTGCGGTGGCTGCCGGCGCGACGCAGATCGTCGACCCGCAAGCCGTGATTGCTACCGCCGACGCTGCAGGCCTGTTCGTGACGGGTATTCCCGCGTGAGCCCGGCGCGCCCAGGCGCCGGCTATCGGGCGCAGGATATTCCTGATCGCCACCGAGGAATCCGGGGACCGGCTCGGCGCCGGCCTGATGAAGGTGCTGCGGCAGCGTCTCGGCGATGCCGTGCAGTTCGAGGGCGTCGGCGGACGCGCCATGGCGCGGGAAGGCCTGACCTCGATGTTTCCGATCGAGGAGCTGTCGATCGTGGGGCTGTCCGCGGTCGTGCTGCAATTGCCGAAGTTGCTGCGGCTGATCAATCAGACCGCGGATGCGGTCATCGCTGCCGCGCCCGACATCCTCGTGATCGTCGACAGCCCGGATTTCACCCATCGGGTCGCGCGAAAGGTGCGGTCGCAGAATCCGTCGATTCCGATCGTCGACTATGTCTCGCCGACGGTGTGGGCGTGGCGGCCGGGCCGCGCGCGCGCCATGCTCTCCTATGTCGATCACGTGCTGGCGCTGCTGCCGTTCGAGCCGGCGGCCTATGAGCGTCTGCGGGGCCCGCCCTGCAGCTATGTCGGCCATCCCCTGACCGAGCAGGTCGGCTTGCTGCGGCCGAACGCCGATGAACTCGCGCGCCGCGATGCCGAGCCGCCGGTGCTGCTGGTGCTGCCCGGAAGCCGCCGCAGCGAGGTCAGGCGCCACATGGCGGTGTTCGGCGAGACGCTGGCGCGCCTGCAAGACGAGGGCGTCGCCTTCGAAACGGTGCTGCCGACCATGCCGCATCTGGAGGCCGCGGTCCGCGACGGCATGAAGAGCTGGAAGGTCGCGCCGCGCATCGTGCTCGGCGAGCAGGACAAGCGCGCCGCATTCCGGACCGCGCGCGCCGCACTCGCCAAATCCGGCACGGTGACGCTGGAGCTTGCGATCTCGGGCGTGCCCACGGTGGCGGCCTATCGGGTCGGCGCCATCGAAGCCTCGATCCTGCTGCGCCTGATCCGTGTGCCCTCGGTGATCCTCGCCAATCTCGTGCTCGGCGAAAACATCGTCCCCGAATTCCTGCAAGCCGACTGCACGCCCGACAATCTCGCGCGCGCGCTGCGTCCGCTGCTCGGCGAGACGCCGGAACGGACGCGGCAGTGCGAGGCCTTCGGCAAGCTCGATGCCATCATGTCGACCGGCAAAACGCCGAGCATCAATGCCGCCGACATCGTGCTGGCGACCATGCGCAAGGGCAGGCGGGTCGGCTGAGCCTCGCCTTACTTCCGCTTGCCCATCTCCACGTAGTCGCGGCGGGCGACGCCGGTATAGAGCTGGCGCGGCCGGCCGATCTTCTGCTGCGGATCCTCGATCATCTCGCTCCACTGGCTGATCCAGCCGACGGTGCGCGCAACCGCGAACAGCACGGTGAACATCGAGACCGGCAGGCCCATCGCCTTCAGCGTGATGCCCGAATAGAAGTCGACGTTCGGATAGAGCTTGCGGCTCGACGAAGTACTCGTCGTTCAGCGCGATCTTCTCCAGCTCCAGCGCCACCTTCAGCATCGGATCGTCGCCGTGGCCGGTTTCCTTCAGCACCGCGTGACACATCTTCTGCATGATCTTGGCGCGCGGATCGTAGTTCTTGTAGACGCGGTGGCCAAAACCCATCAGGCGGACTTCGCTGTTCTTGTCCTTCACCTTCTTGATGAAGTCCGGAATCTTGTCGACCGTGCCGATGCCATAGAGCATGTTGAGCGCGGCCTCGTTGGCGCCGCCATGCGCCGGACCCCAGAGGCAGGCGATGCCGGCCGCGATGCAGGCGAACGGGTTGGCGCCTGAGGAGCCGGCGATGCGCACCGTCGAGGTCGAGGCGTTCTGCTCGTGGTCGGCGTGCAGGATCAGGATCTTGTCGAGCGCGTCGGCGAGCACCGGATTGATCTTGTATTCCTCGCACGGCACCGCGAAGCACATGTGCAGGAAGTTCTCGGCGAACGACAGCGAGTTCTTCGGATACATGAAGGGCTGGCCGACGGTGTATTTGTAGGCCATCGCCGCCAGCGTCGGCACCTTCGCGATCATGCGCATGGAAGCGATCATGCGCTGCTGCGGATCGTTGATGTCGGTGGAGTCGTGATAGAACGCGGCCAGCGCGCCGACGGCGGCGACCATGATCGCCATCGGATGGGCGTCGCGGCGGAAACCCTGGAAGAAGCGGGCCATCTGCTCGTGCACCATGGTGTGGTGGATCACGCGATGGTCGAAGTCCTTTTTCTGCGCGGCGGTCGGCAGCTCCCCGTAGAGCAGGAGATAGCAGGTCTCGAGGAAATCGCCGTTCTCGGCGAGCTGCTCGATCGGGTAGCCCCGGTATTCCAGGATGCCGGCGTCGCCGTCGATATAGGTGATCTTGGACTGGCAGCTGCCGGTCGAGGTGAAGCCGGGATCGTAGGTGAACATCCCGGCCTGGGCGTAGAGCTTGGCGATGTCGATGACGTCAGGCCCGACGGTGCCGCTCATAATCGGGAAATCGTAGGTCTTGTTGCCAACGGTCAGCGTGGCGGTCTTGGCGGAGGATTTTGCGTCCATCGTGATGTCCCCGATGAGATCGTTGGCGGCTTGCCTCGTGCCATCTCGGGCGAAGGAGAGGCAGGCCGGATTGTTCAGAAGGCGGCTGGTTAATGGGTATCGTATTGCCGTGTGCGCTGCAAGATGCGACCACATAGGTAGCGTGACGGCGTGTCTACGCGGTAGCCTGATCGGCGAGCCGCGCAAGGCACTCCTCGCGCCCGAGCACTGAAAGCACGTCGAAAATCCCGGGCGAGGTGGTCCGTCCCGTCAGCGCCACGCGGAGCGGCTGGGCGACCGCGCCGAGCTTGAGACCGTGCGTTTCCGCAAAGGCGCGCATGGCCGCCTCGGTGGCTTCGCCGCTCCAGGGCGAAACCTGCTCCAGGGTCGTGCGCAGTCGTCCGATCAGGCCGCGGGTTTCCGGCGTCAGCAGGATGTGCGCCTTCGGCTCCATCTCCAGCGGTCGATCGGCAAAGATGAAATAGGAGGCGTCGATCAGCTCGATCAGGGTTTTGGCGCGCTCCTTCAGGTGCGGCATCGCCTGCAGCAACTGCGCGCGGGTGGTCGTCGTTGAGCTTGGCCTTCACCTCGGCGCCATCGGGGACATAGTCCAGCACGCGCTCGAACATGGTCACGAGGGATTGATCGTCGGTGTTGCGGATGTAGTGGCCGTTGAGGTTCTCCAGCTTGGCGAAGTCGAAGCGGGCGGCCGAGCGGCCGACGCCGGACAGGTCGAACGCGGCGATCATCTCCTCGGTGGAGAAGATTTCCTGGTCGCCATGGCTCCAGCCGAGCCGGACCAGGTAATTGCGCAGGGCGGCCGGCAGATATCCCATGGCGCGGTAGGCGTCGACCCCGAGCGCGCCGTGGCGCTTGGAAAGTTTCGAGCCGTCGGGACCGTGGATCAGCGGAATGTGCGACATGTTGGGCACGGTCCAGTCCAGCGCGTCGTAGATCTGCTTCTGGCGCGCGGCATTGATCAGATGGTCGTCGCCGCGAATGACATGGGTGACGTCCATGTCGTGATCGTCGACCACCACGGCCAGCATGTAGGTCGGCGTGCCGTCGCCGCGCAAAAGCACGAGGTCGTCGAGATTTTCGTTCTGCCAGACCACGCGGCCCTGCACCTGGTCCTCGATCACGGTCTCGCCGGTCAGCGGCGCCCGCAGGCGGATCGTCGGCTTGATGTCGGTGGGGGCGCCTGGCCGGATCGCGGTCGCGCCACATCCCGTCATAGAGGCGGGTGCGGCCCTCGGCGCGCGCTTTCTCGCGCATCGCCGTCAGCTCCTCCGGGCTGGCGTAGCAGCGATAGGCCTTGCCGGCGGCGAGCAGCTGCTCGGCGACCTCGCGATGCCGCGCCGCGCGGCTGAACTGGTAGATGACGTCGCCGTCCCAATCGAGCTCGAGCCACTTCAAGCCGTCGAGGATGGCTGCGATCGCGGCTTCCGTCGAGCGCTCGCGGTCGGTGTCCTCGATCCGCAGCAGCATCTTGCCGCCGCGGCCGCGTGCGTAAAGCCAGTTGAACAATGCGGTGCGGGCGCCGCCGATATGGAGGAAGCCGGTCGGCGAGGGGGCAAAGCGCGTGACGATGGAATCAGTCATTGATGAGGCAGGGCGTATGCGGAAAGTGGCGGTGGTGTATAGCAGGAACGGCGCATAACTAAAGCTGCGCGGAGCGGGCTTGGCGGCTAGGCGCGAATTTGGCAGAAGGGCCGCACACTAGGACCTTGGAATGACGACGACGGACACGGCAACGGCGGAGGCGGGGCGCGATTTCATTCGCGACATCGTCCAGGCCGATCTCGATACAGGCAGGCACAAGGCGATCGTGACCCGGTTCCCGCCGGAGCCGAACGGCTATCTGCATATCGGCCACGCCAAGTCGATCGCGCTGAATTTCGGCATCGCCCAGGAATTTGCCGGTCACTGCAATCTGCGCTTCGACGACACCAACCCGACCCGGGAAGAGCAGGAATATATCGACTCCATCCAGGCCGACGTGCACTGGCTCGGCTTCGACTGGGGCAAGAACCTGTTCTACGCCTCCGACTATTTCGACCGCCTCTACGACTGGGCGGAAGGCCTGATCAAACAAGGCCTCGCCTATGTCGACGACCAGAGCCAGGAGCAGATCCGGCTGTCGCGGGGAACGCTGACCGAGCCCGGCAAGAACTCGCCATTCCGCGACCGCTCGCGTCGAGGAGAATCTCGACCTGTTCCGCCGCATGAAGGCGGGCGAGTTTCCGAACGGCACGCGGGTGCTGCGCGCCCGCATCGATATGTCCGCGGGCAATATCAATTTGCGCGACCCCGTGCTGTATCGCATCCTGCATGCGCATCATCCGCGCACCGGCGACAAATGGTCGATCTATCCGAGCTACGACTATGCGCACGGCCAGTCGGATGCGATCGAGGGTATCACCCACTCGATCTGCACGCTGGAATTCGAGGATCACCGTCCCCTCTACGACTGGCTGCTTGGCAAGCTGCCGGTGCCGTCGAAGCCGCACCAGTACGAGTTCGCGCGCCTCAACCTGACCTACACGCTTGCTGTCGAAGCGCGTGCTGACCCAATTGGTGCGCGACGGCCACGTCGCAGGCTGGGACGATCCGCGCATGCCGACCATTGCCGGCCTGAAGCGGCGCGGCGTGCCGCCGGCGGCGGTCCGCGAGTTCGTCAAGCGCATCGGTGTCGCCAAGGCCAACAGCGTGGTCGATGTCGGCATGCTCGAATTCTGCATCCGCGAGGAGCTCAATCGCACGGCGCTGCGGCGGATGGCGGTGCTGCGGCCGCTGAAGGTCGTGATCGAGAACTATCCGGAAGGGCAGGTCGAGGAGCTCGACGCGATCAACCATCCCGACGATCCCGCGAAGGGAACGCGGAAGATCGCATTCGGGCGCGAGCTCTATATCGAGCAGGACGACTTCATGGAGAACCCGCCGAAGAAGTTCTTCCGGCTGTCTCCGGGAAATGAAGTACGGCTGCGCTACGCCTATTTCATCAAATGCGTCAGCGCGGTGAAGAACGCGGCCGGCGAGGTCACCGAGCTGCGCTGCACCTACGATCCCGCGACCAAGGGCGGCAACGCGCCTGATGGCCGCAAGGTCAAGGCGACCATGCATTGGCTGTCGGCGGCGCAGTCCAAGCCCGCGGAAATCCGCATCTATAACCAGCTGTTTGCGAAGCCTGCGCCCGATGCGTCGAATTTCGCCGCCGATCTCAATCCGCAGTCGCTGGAGATTCTCAGGGACGCCCGGGTCGAGCCGGCGATTGCGATGAGCAATTCGGCCGAGCCCGTGCAGTTCGAGCGGCAGGGCTATTTCGTGCGCGACAGGGACTCTGCGCCGGACCGGCTGGTGTTCAGCCGCACCATCGGCCTGCGCGACACCTTTGCGAAGGAAGTCGGAAAGGGTTGAGCCATGGCAGGCGCGGCCGACCAGATTGTCAGCGACGTCCAGGCGAAATGGGCGGCTGCCTTTGCGAAGCTCGACGCGGCGGCGCTCTCCTCGCTCTATTCGCAGCACGCCTTCCTGTACGGATCGAATCCGAACCTGTATCGGGGGAAAGAGGGCGCCAAAGCCTATTTCAGCGGGCTGCCGCGCTGGCAGTCGCAAAGCGTCAAATTCACTGACGTCATGACGGAGGCGGCCGGCGCCGACGTCATCAGCATGGCCGGCACGGCGAATT
This sequence comes from uncultured Alphaproteobacteria bacterium, assembly GCA_963732085.1. GTDB lineage: Bacteria > Pseudomonadota > Alphaproteobacteria > Rhizobiales > Xanthobacteraceae > Bradyrhizobium. The sequence continues at coordinate 191,173 of CAVSYJ010000017.1, forward strand.
TCATGTTCGACAAGAAGGCGCTGACGGTCAAGATCACCTGGGTGATCGTGCGCGAGGACGGCGGCTGGAAAATTCTGAGCCATCACGTGTCCTCGAAGGCGCCGTTGCTGTAGCGCCTGCACGTGAACGTCGTCATTGCCCGAGTGAGCCAACGGTCCGACCCGATTGGGCCAATCCGATGATGCACTCCGCGACATGCGGGGCTCTGTCCCGGGTATCGGTTCGCTCACCCGGGCTACACTCCAAATTGACAGCTGAGACACGCTTGTCGTTCCCGCGGCGCGATTGCGTCCGAGTGATGCGTTATCCTCGTCCCTCCAGATGCAGAGGGCGCAGGGAATGCCGGGCGCTGGCCGCACCCGCAGCCTTGTGTGCTGAAGAGTAGAAGTGCACACAAGTAGTCAGGTAAAGCCGAAACGGTCCGGCACTCCCTGCGCAATGGCTTTACGGCTTACTCCGCGCTCTCCTCGGGGTACCGGGCTTGATAGCCCCCGTCGCGAAATGGGTTCCATTCGCTTGATCCCAGCATCGGGGGATCAGGACCACACGGCTTGACCGTACGCGACCCTGCCGCACGTCTTGCGGCACGACCGCGTCCATCGCATCCCGCACCACGTGTCGTGACGATCGCGAAACGCCCTCCGTGAGTGAGCGCGGGACATCTTCGTTAAATCATAAGTTCGATATTTCGGAAAGGTAAATATTTTTGCGCGGAGGGCTGGACATTTCGCACGACTTCTGAATAGGCGAAGTGTTTTGCCCGTCGTGTCGTGACGGCAACACCATGGGACGCCGGTGAATTGCGGTTTTTCCGCTTCTTGTTAATATGCCCGGGTGAATTTCAACATGATCTATTTCAGGAGGCGACAATGTCACGATTTGTGTTTGCGCTGCTCTCCCTGACGCTCCTTGCTGGCTGGACTGGCGCTCTCGTGTCCGAGGCGCGGGCGGCCGCGGCGGTTTGTGATGTCAGTGCGTGCTTGAGCAAAAGGTGCAGAAGGGCAATCGGAACGAGCATTCAGTCTTGCAATTCCGGATGCCAGATAGACGTAGCGGAGAACAAGAAGAAAGGGCTGTGCAAGTAATTGCTCTCGACTGTGGCCCCGGCCTCTGCGACAAAGCCGGGGCCGGGCCAAAGAAGTTGACCGGCGACGGAAAACCACCTCCGTTACGCGACCTTGTCGTACGCGCAAGGGCGCCGGGGTGAGTTGCGTCACAAGGCCGGGCCTCACTCCGGGAACGTCCCGGCTCATCACGGGCGCAACAACCCCTGCACTTTAGTCGTTTTGGTCATTCGTTATTTGCCGTGCTGCGTCGGCCGGGCGTCAATGAGGGGAACGGCGCGCGGCTACGCGTGTAGGATAGCGAATCGGTGCACATTGCCGTCCAGGACAAGCTGCGAGGTTCACTGCGATGAAATCCGCTGCAGTTCTCTTCCTTCTGGTATTCGCCGTGCAGTCGTGCTCCCAAAACGACGACGTCACCGGCTCGATAGATAGTTGCGCGAGCGGGGTCTATCCCGCCTATAACCCCAGGGCGCTCGACCAGTGTGTCGACGTTTGCAAGAAATGCCAGCACGGCGTGACCGTGACATGCACCACCTCCTGCACGCTCAAGGGAGCCAGGTAGGGGAAGGCTGGCGATGAGGGCTTGCGAGCCCGGCGGCGGCCGTCGAGACGCTGCGGCGAGCTTGGGCACCACCTTGCGCTGCAATCGCGGCTTTCCTAGGCTTCGGCAGCTACAATCGATCACGGGAAACACCATGCGCCGGAAACTGGGAGCCCTGATCTTGCTGGCGTCGATCGGGACTTGCTCTGCGGTGGTGGCGCAAAGCCCAGCCGCCGTTCCGCTGCCCATGGCACAAGGCGCAAACGAAAAATCCCTGGTGGCCAAGGCGCAGACCGCGCTCGACGCCAAACAATGGCCGGAAGCGGAAGCGGCGTTGAAGCAGGTGATGACATCCGAGCCGCGCTGGGAATATTGGGCCGCCCTGGGCGACGCGCAGATCAACCAGGGGTCCTACGAACAATCGATCGCCTCCTATCAGCACGCGATCGACATGGCGCAAAACAAGGCCGCGCCGACTGCCATCGGCCGGCTCTACACGATGGTGGGCAATGCCAATCTGAAGCTGAAGCGGAACGACGCGGCCATTGCCGCCTACAACAATGCGGCGCCGTTGCTTCCAAATCCGGCGGTGGGTTACTTCAATATCTGCGCGGTCATGTACAACATGGGCCAGACCGCGTCGAAGACGCTGGCGGCCTGCGACAAGGCGATTGCCGCCGATCCGAAAAAGGCCGACGCCTACTTCATCAAGGGTTCTGTCCTGGTGGGCGAGGGCAAGCTGGACAAGAACAACAAGATGGTCGTGCCGCCAGGCACGGTGGAAGCGCTCAGGCAGTATCTCGCTTTGGCGCCCGACGGCGGGCACGCGAAGGAAGTCAAGGACATGCTCGATTTCCTCAAATGAGAGTCGGCGGTCCACGGTCTAGGGCGGTTAGACATCGCACGCGACTTCTGAGATGCCGAAGTGTTTTGCCCGTCGTGTCGCGCGGTACCACTATTGCCTGCGTTCCGGATGCTTCTGGCTGCTGTATCGCTCGTGAAATCATCCGCGAGCTTGACCTTATTAATTTTTTGCGGGCGGCGGCGAGGCTGGATCGACCCATTTCAGTTTGGAGCTGATCGCGAGGTATCGTCGTTTTGCCTTCGCAAAAGTCGCGGGCGCACGCCTCGCGAGCGACTCGTTTGCGTCCGGATCGAGATCTTCGGCCTTCGCGCGAACGCGGTATGTGGCCTTTTGAAAAAACTCCCGCGACGATCGAGGACGACGTCGACGACCAGATATCCAGCGTTGACGATCTCGCCTGGCTCGATGCGGATTTGTCCGATCGCTCCGTTGAATGTAAATTTATAGCATTGCAGGGAAGTGACGGTCCAAACGGCGGGTTCCAGCGATGCAAGGCCGCCAAAGATTTTGTGGATGGGTGAAAGCATCGGATCGTCGGTGAAGACCTTCACCTCCGCCGTCTTGCCGGTATTGGATGTCAGCGTCACCTTAGGCTTGCATTTCCATTGGCCGTTTTGCAGGACCAGGACGTCCAGGAACATGAAGCCCAGGTCGGGATGCTCCTGGTGAAGTTGCGTAGCCTTCGCGTCACCTTCGGTCTGGGTTTGGGCACTCGCTGTTTGCGCACCGACCCCGATCAGAAAAAGCAGCGTGACCCAGATCGCGCGCATCGCCTCAACCCGAGTTTGATTCTCTTTCCGTTCTACTGGTCAGTTTCGCATCTTTCGGTAGCCTTGTCATTGAACAGGGGTCACAGGGCGAGATGGCGGAAGAGCAAGCGACGCCAAGCCGCAACCAGGCTCACGCCGGAACCTGGCCGCCGCGTGCCTGGGCGCAGGCGGGCGGCTTCGTGCCTGCGGGCGTTCCGCTCTGGGCGTGGTTCGCCGAACGGCTGCGCGCATGGGCGCGCGCCGAGGCCGGAGCAGGCCGGCTTCTCCCATGGGTGCCGGTCGCGTTCGGCGCAGGCATCGCGCTCTACTTCACCGCGCCGCGCGAGCCTGTTCTCGCCGTCACCATCGTCGCGGCGATCGCCTGCTGCATCGTTGCCTTTCTCGCGCGCCGCGGCCGCTTCTTCGTCGCCGCCGTCATGCTGGCGGCGCTCGCGTCCGGCTTTGCCACCGCCACCTGGAAGACCGCGTGGATCGCGCACACCGTGCTGGCGCGGCCGCTCTATTCGGTGTCGCTGTCCGGATTTGTCGAGACCCGGGACATCCGCGAGCACACCGACCGCTTCGTGTTGCGGGTCATGCAAATGGATGCGCCGCGGCTCTCGACGAAACTCGAGCGGGTGCGGCTTTCGGTGAAGAAGGGCACCGCGCCCGACGTCGGCAGCTTCGTCGAGCTGAAGGCGCGGTTGTTGCCGCCGCTGGCGCCGTTGCGGCCGGGCTCCTACGATTTCGCGCGCGACCTGTTCTTCCAGGGCATCGGCGCCTCCGGCTTCGCGATGGGTGCGATCCGGACGGCCGTGCCGCCGGAGGCCGGCGGATTGGGGCTGCGCTACGCCGCTGTCATGCAGGGCCTGCGCGACGCCATCGACGCGCGCATTCGCAGCCGGCTCGACGGCGACGTGCGCGCGATCGCGACCGCGCTGCTCACCGGCCGCCGCGACGCCATTTCACAGCCGGTCAACGACGCCATGTTCATCTCCGGCCTCGGCCATGTGCTGTCGATCTCCGGCTATCACATGGCGGTGGTTGCCGGCGTGGTGTTCTTTGCGGTGCGGGCGTTGCTGGCGTTGATTCCGCCGCTGACCGTGGGCTACCCAATCAAGAAATGGGCGGCCGCGGTGGCGCTGGTGGCAGCCGCCTTTTATCTCTTGCTGTCGGGCGCCGAGGTCGCGACGCAAAGATCGTTCTTCATGACGGCGGTGGTGTTGATCGCCGTGATGGTCGACCGCCGCGCCATCACCTTCCGGACGCTCGCCGTCGCGGCGATGATCGTGCTTGTGGTCGCACCCGAGGCGCTGGTGCATCCGAGCTTCCAGATGTCGTTTGCGGCAACGCTTGGCCTGGTCGCGCTGGTGCAGGTCGGAATGCCCCGCTTGTTTGCGACGCCGGACAGCTCGACCGCGGCGCGCGTCGCGCTGTGGGGCGGCCGGGAGATCGCCGTGCTGGTGCTGGCTTCGTTTGTGGCGGGGCTGGCGACGACGCCCTATGCCGCATTCCACTTCCATCGTGTCACGCCCTATGGCGTGCTGGCCAATCTCGCGGCAATGCCTGTGGTATCCGCGATCGTGATGCCGGCGGGCATGCTTGGCCTCGTGGCGGCGCCGTTCGGCTTCGACGGATGGTGTCTGGAGCGCGATGGGCGTTGGCATCGACTGGATGATCGCGGTCACGCAATGGGTCGCGGGGCTACCCGGCGCGGTCGGCCGCATCGCGCTCGTTCGGCACGGGGCCAATGATCGCGGCCAGCATCGGCATCATCCTGATGGGGCTGCTGCGGACGCGGCTCCGCTGGTCCGGCGCATTGGTGCTGGCGGCCTCGATCGCGTGGACCTTGATGGTGCCGCAGGCGGACATCCTGATCTCGGCCGACGGCCATAACGTCGCTGTTCGCGGCCGCGATGGACATCTGCGCCTGATGCGGACCGGGAAGGACGCCTTCCTCATTCGCGAGTGGCTCGCGGCCGACGCCGACGCGCGCATTGCGAGCGATGTTTCGCTGGCCGACGGCGTATCCTGCGACGATGCCGGCTGTGTGGCTGCCCTCGCGGACGGCGGTCTGGTTGCGCAGTCGCTGCGCGCGGACGCTCTGGCGGATGATTGCGTGCGCGCGGTGCTCGTCGTGACCGCAAGACAGCCGCCAAAGGACTGCAGCGCGTCCGTGATCGATCAGGACCGCTTGCGCCGCCAGGGCGCGCTGGCAATACGGCGGACGGCAAAGGGATTTGCTGTGGACGCCGTCAAACCACGCGGCTTCGACCGGCCATGGTCGCCGGCGGTGGCAGGCGAGGGCGATCTCGATGCGCCATTGCTGGCTCGTCCCGCGGCTCCGCGCGGGCGCGACGCGACGCCGTCGGAGACCGATCTGCAGGCCGAGGATTGATCTAAATCTCGGACCGGCCCGCGGGCAGTTCGAACGCGCCCAGATGGAATTCGCTCGATGGCGACTCGGCTGCGGGGTCGGGCGGCAACTCGACCAGCGTGAACATCGCGTTCGGGAATTGCTTCCAGACCGCCAGATCGGATTCGGTCACCGTCAGGTAGCCGAACGTGAACATGTAGCGGCCGGGCTCGGTGACGCCGCCGGCCTTCTGCCAGGAAATCTTGTTGACCACCGTTTGCCCCCAAGAGCGCGCTAGCCAATCTACAGCAGGCGCGCTCCTTCGCCAATCAAAGCTAGTCGACCGGTATCCTTCGCACTGTCGGCGCGCTCTGCTCCGTGGTTGTCGGCGCAGTGAGCGGCCTGGTGACCGGCAGTTGCAGCACGGTGACGCGCTGGCCTTCGACCAGTTGGGTCACCAGCACGTAGCTGCCGTCGGCAAATTCGACCGCGTCGTGATGGCGCTCGGGCACCAGCGGATCGATCTTGCCGAATTTGCCGACGCGGGAATTGATGGTGCGCGTCCAGATCCAGCGATTGTCGTAGCGAACCTCCTCTTCGAAGGCGAGTTCGGTTCCCGGCAGCAGGCAAACGGCCACGTTCCGCTCGCTTTCGGAGGCGAAGCCGCGGGTCGAAGTGCCGTGGAACGTCGTGGTCACCAGCGTTTCGCCGACCTCGGCGGGACGGGACGCCACGGCATGTAGGCTATAATCACACATCGGATTGCTCCTCCGTTGGAGATAGCGAACCCGCGTCATTGCCTGAGCAAGATATTCCAACGTGCTTGGGCTTCCTCTCCGATCATGCTCATGGAGGCGCAGGCCTCTATCAGAGTGGATACCAGCCTGCGAGGCTTTGCTCCGACATGGGCAATTGTGCGGCCCGCAGGCGGTGAGCCTAATCACAAATCCGTTGGGGGAGACTTGATCCAGATCAGTGGTGTCACGAAAAAGCCGCCGGACCCGCCGGCGGCTCGTGGGTCGATGAAATCAGGCACGCTCCTCAAGCTCGTCATGCCCGGCCTTGTGCCGGGCATCCACGTCTTACTTCTTTGACGCAAAGACGTAGATGGCCGGGACAAGCCCGGCCATGACGAAAATTGAAGCTTGCGTGTGCGCTGCGATCAGTACTTGCGATACAGCCCGATCAGCTTGCCCTGAATTTTCACGCGGTTCGGCGGCAGGATGCGCACTTCGTAGGAGGTGTTGGCCGGCTCCAGCGCGATGGAAGCGCCGCGGCGGCGGAAGCGTTTCAGCGTCGCCTCCTCGTCGTCGATCAGCGCGACCACGATGTCGCCGGTGTCGGCGCTCTCGTTGCGCTGGATCAGCGCCAGTCGCCGTCGAGAATGCCGGCATCGACCATGGAGTTGCCGCGCACTTCCAGTGCGTAATGTTCGCCGGAACCGAGCATGTCCGGCGGCACGCTGATGGTGTGGCTGCGGGTCTGCAGCGCCTCGATCGGCGTGCCGGCCGCGATCCGGCCCATCACGGGCACCGCGACCGGCCGCTCGCCGTCATCCGTGCTGGCGCTGCCGCGGCCCTTGCCGAGATTGCCCTCGATGACACTGGGCGTGAAGCCGCGGCGGTTGGAGCCTGCGCCCGGCGACAGCTCGGGCAGCTTGATCACCTCGATGGCGCGGGCGCGGTTGGGCAGGCGGCGGATGAAGCCGCGCTCCTCCAGCGCCGTGATCAGGCGGTGGATGCCGGACTTCGAGCGCAGATCGAGCGCATCCTTCATCTCGTCGAAGGAGGGCGGCACGCCGGCCTCTTTCAGCCGCTCATTGATGAAGCGAAGAAGTTCGTACTGTTTGCGCGTGAGCATCGCGAGCAAGTTCCCCCAATTGATGGTGCCGTTCTGTTCCGGGACTTTCGCGTCAGGGACGAGAGCGCGGCTCCCATTCCCGGACGTGAGTTGATACCAGAACTCGAAAACAAATCATGAACGGACACTATATGTTCGATACATGTTCCGCAACCACTTAATTTCAGGTGAACGCGGCCGGGATTGCGGGAGCGGGGATGCGCGCGGCCTATTCGGGCAGGCGAAGGATCTCGACAGGGCGCACCCGCTTTGGCCGCCGGCGCAAACGGCGCGCGTATCAGAAGTGCCTGTGCCGCAGCGAGATTCGCAAGCAGCGAGGAGTCCTGCTTGGTGACGGGCGTGGCGATCAAGCGTGCCGTCGTCGCGCTCTTCGAGGCGCGCGCGCAAATAGTCCTCGCGCACGTCGTTGGCGCCGATGTCGCGGCCGAGCAGGGCGGTCTCCCTGACGTGGTGGATCGATTTGCGGCCCGACAGCGCGCGAATCAACGGCACCACGAACAGCATGGTGCAGACATAGGAGGACACGGGATTGCCGGGCACGCCGACCACGCGCATCGCCCCTAGCCGGCCGTGCATCATCGGCTTGCCCGGCCGCATCGCGATCTTCCAGAACGCGATTCTGACGCCTTCGGCCTCCAGCGAGGTCTTGACCAGGTCGTGGTCGCCGACCGAGGCGCCGCCGGTGGTGACCAGGATGTCGGCGCCGAGCTCGCGGGCGCGGCGGATGCCTGCGGTGGTGGCCTCCATGGTGTCGGCGGCGACCCCGAGGTCGACCGTATCGGCGCCTTCGGCCCGCGCCAGCGCGCGCAGCGCATAGCCGTTGGAATAGACGATCTGGCCGGGGCCGGGCGTCGTGCCCGGCATGACAAGCTCGTCGCCGGTCGCCAGCAGCGCGAGCTTCGGCCGGCGCCGCACCGGCAGCTCCGGATAGTTCATGCTGGCCGCCAGCGAGAGGTCACGATCGGTGAGGCGGGTTCCGGCCGACGAGCAGCACGTCGCCTTCGCGAAAATCGACGCCGGCGGGGCGGACGTTGCGGCCGACGCTAGCGGCCTCGGTGATGGTGATGGAATTGCCGTCGACGACCGTGTCTTCCTGGATCACGACGGCGTCGGCGCCGTCGGGAATCACGCCGCCGGTGAAGATGCGCGCGGCTTCGCCCGGACCGATCGCGCGGTCGAACGGCCGCCCGGCGGCGACTTCGCCGATCACTTTCAGCCGCGCCTGCACCTTTGCCGCATCGGATGCGCGCACCGCATAGCCATCCATCGCCGACATCGCCTGCGGCGGCTGGGTGCGGCGGGCGGCAACGTCGCGCGCCAGCACGCGATGATGCGCGGCTTCCAGCGCCACCATCTCCTCAGGCATCGGCTGGCTGCCTTCAAGGATCGCGGCAAGGGCATCGGCAACCGGCATCAGCGCCACGGCACGCTCCTAGATGCCGAGGGCCGTGAGCGCGTCGCGCGACGTCCTCGGACGATTTGACGTGAACGGCGATCAGGCCATATGCCCGCGCGCCAGCGATGTTTTCGGCGAGATCGTCAAAGAACACGATGCGGGAGGCCGGCGCCCCGATCGCCTTCACCACGTGATCATAGGCCGCCGCTGTCCGGTTTCAGAAGCCCGATCGTCGAGGACAGGTACATTTCGCGGAAATGGCCGAGCACGTCGGCATGGACTTTCGAGAAATGCGCGATATGCGGCGGGTTGGTGTTGGAGAGCGCATAGAGCGGCAGGTGTTTCGCGGCGCGCGCCAGGAGCGGCGCGATGCCGGGCATCTCGCCGATGAAGATCGCGTTCCAGCCCTCCAGCAGCTGCGCGTGCGTGATGTCGACGCCGAGCATTTTGCGCAGGCCCGCAAAATAGGTGGCGTCGTCTGATCTTGCCGGACTCGTATTGCCGCAGCGCCTCGTCGGATGCGAAGCGCTTCGTCATCTCCTCGGGTGTTGATCCGCCATGATGCGCCCAGCGCTCCAGCGGCGCGCGAAAAATCGATGTCGAGCACGACGCGGCCGAGATCGAACAGCAGCGCATCGGCGGAGCCGGGGGTGAGGGGCGTCATCGCAGGCGATTTGGACTCAATACCGATACGGATCGATATGCAGCAGCGGATACGCGCTGAACACGCTCGGCGGATTGGTTGCGGTCGCCGGATGCAGATAGGACGTGTTGAGCTGGGCGAACGAGGTGACGCCGAGCAGGCCCAGCGAGCGGATCACCTCGTCTTCCAAAAGCTCAAGCATCCGCGCCACGCCGGTCTCGCCGCCGGCCGCGAGCGCCCAGCATTGCAGACGCCCGATGCCGACGATGTCGGCGCCGGCCGCGATCGCCTTCACCACGTCGCTGCCCCGGCAGAAGCCGCCGTCGACCATGATTTTCGCGCGGCCCTTCACGGCATCGACGATCTCGGGGAGCACATGCATGGCGCCGCGGCCGTGATCGAGCTGGCGGCCGCCGTGATTGCTGACGTAGATCCACTCGACGCCGTGATCGAGCGCGATCAGCGCATCCTCTGATGTAGCGATGCCCTTGATGATCAGCGGGATCTTGTACTTGTCCTTGATCAGCTTGACGGTGCGCCAGCTCAATCCCTTCTGGAAGTCGCCGCCGGTGGAGCGCGCGCGGCTCTCGCGCACATAGCGCTTGGCGATGTCGCGCTCGCGGCGGCTGTAATGGGCGGTGTCAACCGTCAGGCAGAATGCGGTGTAGTTGTTGGCGATGGCGCGGCTGACATGGTCTTCCACGAAAGCGTCGTCGCCGCGCACATAGAGCTGGAACAAGCGCATGGCGTCGGGCGCAGCCTCCGCGGTCTTCTCCAGTCCCGGCGCGGACACGGAGCTGAGCATATGCGCCGCACCGAACTTGCCGACGCCGCGCACGACGGCGGCAGCGCCCGCAGGATCGAAAATCTCCAGCGCACCGACCGGCGCCAGCATCACCGGCAGGCGCAGCTTGCGGCCGAAGCGTTCGACCGAGGCGTCGACCTTGGCAACGTCGTTGAGCACGCGCGGGCGGAACGCGATCTCGTCCAGCGCCATGCGGTTGCGGCGCATGGTGGTCTCGGTCTCGGCCGCGCCGACGATATAGTCCCAGGCGTTCTGGTTGAGATTGGCGCGCGCGCGGTGCACGAACTCGTGCAGGTTCTGGAACCGCTCGTTGCTCGCGCCGAGCTCCACATTGCGCGTCGGCCGGATCGCTTCGTTCATGGTGTTTCCCCCGGGATAACAGCGGTTGTTGGTTGATCTCTCGCTATCGCTTCCCGCGCCCTTTCGCCATCCCAAATTTGCATGGCTTTCGGGCGTAGCGGGCGGGATTCCGCCTTTCCGGCCTTCGCCGCGGCCGATATCGTTTCCGCTACGCCAGCGAATGAGGACCGACGCATGGGTGGACCGATGCTGTTTGAGCCGATGACTTTCCGGGATATCAGGCTCAAGAACCGCATCGTGGTGCCGCCGATGCACCAATATTCGGCGGTGAAGGGCTTTCCGACCGACTGGCACCTGATGAACGCCGGCAAATTCGCCGCCGGCGGCGCCGGCATGGTCGTGGTCGAGTCGACCAAGGTGGAACGGCGCGGCTGCGGCACGCTCGGCGATCTCGGCATCTGGGATGACAAGTTCGTCGAGCCGCTGAGCCGTCTGGTCAAGTTCATCAAGCAGCAAAACGCGGTCGCCGGCATCCAGCTCGGCCATTCCGGCCGCAAGGCCCGCGCCAACCGCCCCTGGGAGGGCGATGGTCCGCTCAAGCGCACCGACGACATCGACGACTGGGACGCCTGGCAGCCGGTCGCGCCGAGCGCGATCGCCCATAGCGAGAAATGGGGGGTGCCGCGGGCGCTGGAGACGCACGAGGTCAGGGATCTCGTACAGGCCTGGGGCAATGCCGCGCGGCGTGCGCAGGAGGCCGGCTTCGACGTGCTGGAGCTGCACGGCGCCCACGGCTATCTCGTGCATGAGTTCCTCTCGGAGCGTTCCAACCAGCGCACGGACGAGTACGGCGGCTCCGAAGCAAACCGGATGCGCTTCCTGATCGAGGTGGCGGAAGCCGTTCGCACCCATTGGCCGGAGCGCAAGCCGCTGTTCGTGCGCCTGTCGGTCGAGGACAATGCCGGCTGGGGGCCGGAGCAAAGCGCGAAGATCGCCAAAATCCTCAAGACCAAAGGCGTCGACGTGATCGACTGCTCGTCCGGGGGAATCACCGATGCGGCGCCGATTCTCGGCAAGGAGATCAAATACAGCTACCAGGTGCCGCTGTCGGACTATGTCCGCCGCAACGCCGATATCATGACCATGGCGGTCGGCCTGATCATCCACGGCGACCAGGCTGAACAAATCTTAAGGGACGGTCAGGCGGATTTGATCGCGGTCGGCCGCGAAATCCTCAATAATCCCAACTGGCCGATGGACGCTGCCTTGAAATTAGGCGTCGAGGGCTCGTTCCGGAGCGTTCCGCCCCAGTTCGGCTGGTGGCTGGGCACGCGGGCGAAACGAGGCTTTGGGACCCAGCCTTCGACCTGGCAGAGGGGCCTTCGGCCACGAAGAAACCAGAAAGGTGTTGTGAGGTTCCCGTTTCGACCATAAGTGGGACCCACCAGACGCGGGAAGGCAGCGAGGCAGATGCGGAAGAATTTTCTCTTTTTCTTGGGCTCGCTGACGGGCATCGGCCTCACGCTGCTGATGACGGGGCCGCAGGGCGAACATCTGATCGCCCGCGCCAAGGCTGCCGCCGGCGCCTCCGACACCTATTCCCAGCTCAATCTGTTCGGTGAAGTCTTCGAGCGCGTCCGCTCCGACTATGTCGAGAAGCCCGGCGACACCGCCCTGATCGAAGGCGCCATCAACGGGATGGTGAGCTCGCTCGATCCGCATTCGCGCTACATGAACGACAAGGCCTGGCGCGAGATGCAGGAGACGACGTCCGGCGAGTTCGGCGGTCTCGGCATCGAAGTCACCATGGAAGACGGCCTCGTCAAGGTGGTGGCGCCGATCGACGATACGCCGGCGGCGAAGGCCGGGCTGTTGTCGGGCGACCTGATCATGCAGATCGACGATGACGCCGTTCAGGGCCTGTCGCTCGAGCAGGCCGTCAACAAGATGAAGGGCGCGGTCAACACCAAGACCAAGCTGAAGATCCTGCGCAAGGGCAAGGATGCGCCGTTCGACGTCACGCTGACGCGCGAGGTCATCCGGGTGCGCCCCGTTCGCTATCACACCGACAATGGCGACATCGGCTATATCCGCATCACCTCGTTCAACGAGCAGACCACCGAAGGCCTGCGCAAGGCGATCGCCTCGATCCAGAAGGAGATCCCGCAGGACAAGCTGGTCGGCTACGTCGTCGACCTCCGCAACAATCCGGGCGGACTGCTCGACCAGGCGGTCTCGGTGTCCTCGACCTTCATGCCGCGCGGCGAGGTGGTTTCGACGCGGGGTCGTAATCCCGAGGAGACCCAGCGCTTCACTGCCCATGGCGGCGATCTCACCAAGGGCAAGCCGCTGGTGGTCCTGATCAACGGCGGCTCGGCCTCGGCGTCCGAGATCGTGTCGGGCGCGCTGCACGACCACAAGCGGGCCACCGTGATCGGCACGCGCTCGTTCGGCAAGGGCTCGGTGCAGACGATCATTCCGCTCGGCGCCGGCAACGGCGCGCTGGCGCTGACCACCGCGCGCTATTTCACGCCGTCGGGTCATTCGATCCAGGCGCTCGGCATCAAGCCCGATATCGAGGTGCTGCAGGATGTGCCGGATGAGCTGAAGGGCCGCGTCGACTTCAAGGGCGAGGCCTCGATGCGCGGCCACTGTCGGCGGAAGGCACCGAGCAGAGCGGCTCGCAATCCTACGTGCCGCCGGAGGAGAAGGACGACAAGGCGCTGGCCGCGGCCTACAATTTCCTGCGCGGCGTCCAGGTCAATGCCGACGTCCGTCCCGTGCCGAAATCGGCGGTGCCGAACTAGGGCTTGTGAACTAGTCATGCCCGGCCTTGAGCCGGGCATCCACGTCTGCGCCAATTGAGAAAGACGTGGATGGCCGGGACCAGCCCGGCCATGACGAAATAGAGAAATTCCCTCGTGTCTTAGACGTCTACGCCGCCGGCGCCTTGCGCCGCTTGCGGCCCGGCGCAGCCTGGCCGTGCGCGTCCAGCAGCGCCTTGATCTGGGCCAGCGGCTTGGGCGGGCTGAACAGATAGCCCTGCATCTCCGAGCAGCCGAGCGCGCGCAGCATCTGCCGCTGCGCCTCGGTCTCGACGCCTTCCGCGGTCGTCGTCATGCGGCGGGCGGCCGCGATATTCACCACCGCCTGCACGATGCTGGAGGAGCCGTCGCCCTCGGCGAGGTCCTCGACAAAGGCGCGGTCGATCTTGATCTTGTCGAACGGGAAGCGCTGCAGATAACTCAGCGACGAATAGCCGGTGCCGAAATCGTCGAGCGCGATGCGCACGCCGATGGCGCGAAGCTGGTGCAGGATGGCAAGCGCCGTGTCGTCGTCGCGGATCAGCACCGCCTCGGTGATCTCGAGCTCCAGCCGGCTCGCGGACAGCCCGGAGACCGCCAGCGCCGCGGTGACCTTCAGCGCCAGGGTGGCGCTCTTGAACTGGACCGGCGAGACGTTGACGGCGAGGCGGATGCTGTTCGGCCAGTCGACCGCGTCGGCGCAGGCCGTCGACAGCACCCATTCGCCGATCTCGTTGATCAGGCCGGTTTCTTCCGCGATCGGAATGAACTCGGCGGGCGAGACCATGCCGCGCTCGGGGTGATGCCAGCGCACCAGCGCCTCGCAGCCGGTGATGCGGCCGTCCTGCAGGCTGATGCAAGGCTGGTAATAGACGTCGAGCTCACCGCGGGCGATTGCCTGGCGCAGATCGAGCTCGAGCTTGCGCCGGGCGCGGGCCTGCGCGTCCATGTCAGGGTCGAAGAAGCGGCATGTCCGCCGTCCGGCTGATTTCGCGGCATACATCGCAAGGTCGGCGTTCTTCAGAATCTCGTTGAGGTCGAGGCCGTGCTCGGGCGCGAGCGCAATGCCGATGCTGGCGTCGGTCGTCAGCTGATGGCCGGCGCATTCGAACGGCGTCCTGATCGCGGTGTAGACGCTCATCACGAGATCGGTGACTTCGTCGATCGTCGCGACCCCGGTCTGGACGATGGCGAACTCGTCGCCGCCGAGGCGGGCGACAAAGCCGGCCGCGCCGACGCAACGGCTGAGATTGGCGGCGACCGATTTCAAAAGCTCGTCGCCGATCAGATGGCCGAGCGAGTCGTTGACGCTCTTGAACTCGTCGATGTCGATGTAGTGCACCGCGATGCGCTGACCCGCAGCAAGGTTGGCGAGCTCCTGCTTCAGCCGCTCGTGGAACAGCGCGCGGTTCGGCAGGTCGGTGAGGGCGTCATAATGCGCAAGATGCGTGATCTGCTGCTCGGCGCGCCGGCGCTCGGTGATGTCCTCGTGGGTCGCGACCCAGCCGCCGTCGGCAAGCGGCTCGTTGACGATCTGCACCGACCGGCCATCCGGCGTCTCGATGATGGTGATCTTCTTGCGGCCGATGTCGCGCAGCGTCGCGGCGATGTACTGATGGACGTCGCCGACGAACGATCCCGTGGCCTTCCGATGCTCGAGAACTTCGACGAAGCTGGCGCCGGGCTTGATGATCCGCGGCGACAGGCCGTACATCTCGATATAGCGATCGTTGCACACCACCAGCCGCTCGCTGCGAATCGAACAGCAGCAGGCCCTGCGTCATGTTGTTGATCGCCTTGTCGAGGCGCTGCTTCTCGAGGGTCAGGCGGCGCTGCGAGGCCGCGTGATCGCGCGACAGCCGGCGCACCACCAGGAACAGCAGGACGGCGATCAGGGCGACGGAAATCGCCGCCGACGCCGATCAGGAAGTACATCTGCTGCTGCCAGTCGGCGAGCGCCGCCGCCACGGTCGTGGTGGCGACGATCACGATCGGAAATTCATTGAGCGCGCGCGAGGAGATCAGCCGGCTTTGGCCGTCGATCGGACTGACGAGACGCGTGGTGTAATGGTTCAGCTCGAAGACCTTCAACTGGTCCTCGGGGCCCGTCCTGAAGTTGCGGCCGACGAGGTTGTCCGCATGCGGAAAGCGGGCGAGCAGCGTGCCGTCGCGATGGTGCATCGAGATCGAGGAGCCGGGCGCAAGCGTCACGGAGGCGAAGAAGCTCTCGAAATTGGCCGGCGTAACCGCCCGCGACACCATGCCGAGGAATTGGCCGTTCGGCCCGGAGACCTTGCAGGCGATGACCGTAGCCCAGCCTCCCTTGAAGCGGCCCGGCACCAGTTCGATCCTGAAGCGTTCGAATTCCGATCCGGACTTCAGCGTCTTGTAATAGTTGCGGTCGGCGACATGGATGTCCGCGAACGGGCCAGCTTTCCGAGGAATTGATCAGCACGCCGTTCGCATCGAAGATGTTGACGCCGGCGACGTCGGTATAGGCGCGCAGCCGCAGCTTCAGCATGTCGTGCCATTCAGCCGTCGACATCATGGCGCGGAACGCTTCCGGCGAGGCGACACCGGAGCGCTCGATCTGCGCGACGACGTCGCGCTGGATTCCCATGAAATCCTCGAGCTGCTGGTCGAAATGCCGGGCCATCAGCAGCACGTTGTTTTCGAGCTGCCGCTCGGCGCTGGTCAGCGCGCGTTCGCGGAAATTGCCGGCCATGATGGTGGTGCCGAGCGTAATCGCGGCAATCAGGAGAAAGCCGCCGATCACGAGCCAGCGGATCGGGCCTCCCCGAGCGGATATTTTCACGTCGATAGGGGCGCTGGCGGTCGGCTTCATGAACAGGAATCGTGGTCGCGGGTAGGGACAGGGAACGGCTGCCCAATCCATAGCTACGACCTCGATATGGAGGTCACGTTAGCAATCGGGGTTAATGCAGCGTAAAGGCGGTGTGGAAGCAGGCAGCGCGGCAAATGAAGCCGCATGCGGCAGCATTTGCCGGTGGCGCGCGATCGGCACGAACGAAATTTCCCGCGGCGCCGATCGCAAGGGAATCCTAACCATCTAACCGGTTGTGCGCGCTTGCCAGCGCGCTGGCACGCGATTTGCGATCCCCGTGACACGCTGAAGGCGCACGCAGGGAGTCGTGACCATGAAAGACGTCTTGAAGAAATTCCTCGCCGACGAATCCGGCGCCACCGCGATCGAGTATGGCCTGATCGCGGCCGGCATCTCGCTGGCGATCATCTCGGTCGTGAACGGGCTCGGTACCAACCTCCGAACCAAGTTCACGTCGATCAACAGCTCGTTGCGCTAAATCCCGGCTGCGCTCATTCCTACATGGCCGCCGGCTTGCGCGCGCGCCGCTTGGGGGCCACGGCAACGGTGGCATCGCCGCCATAACCGCCGGCGTTGGCGAAATGGCTGCGCTGGTAGTTCGGATCGGTGTAGGGATTGCCCGGTCCCTTGTTCTGGCAATTCGCGTTCGGATAGAAGAACGCGCAGTAGCCGGGCTCCGAAATCACCGCCTGAGCCAGTGCCGGTGCTGCTCCGAGCACCGAAAGGATTGCTGCCGCACCGATCAGCCTGAGAATGGACATTGCCTGTCTCCGTGGAGGGCCGAGTCTGAGATACGAAGAACAACACCAGGAGCCTCGGTGGCATCCCTGACGTAGCGATCAATCCGCCGTGAAGGGGTATCAAGCGCGGTAGTGACCGGACTTGCCGCCCTTTTTCTCAACGAGATGAATGGCTTCGATGCGCACCCCGCGCTCGGCCGCCTTGATCATGTCGTAGATCGTCAGACACGCGACGGAGACGGCGGTGAGCGCCTCCATCTCGACCCCCGTCGGTCCCGTCACTTTCACCGTCGATCGCACGATGCAACCGGGAAGCTTGCGGTCCGTCGTGATGTCGACCGTGACCTTGGATAGCGCAAGGGGATGACAGAGCGGGATCAGCTCATGGGTCTTCTTCGCCGCCATGATGCCGGCGATGCGCGCCGCGCCCAGCACGTCGCCCTTTTTGGCGTTGCCCGAGACGATCAGTTCCAGCGTCGCCTTCGTCATGACGACGCGGCCTTCCGCCACGGCGATACGCTCGGTTGCGGGCTTATCGGAGACGTCGACCATGCGGGCTTCGCCGCCCGCATCGATATGGGTGAGGCCCTTGCGCTTGTCCCGCGCCATCTAGTGGTCCGATGCTAACATTCGCATTCCTTCGCAGCAGGCACTTTTGCGAATGTTAGCATCAAAGGACCACTAGCAAAATATTGAATTTAGTGGAGCTTTGGATTTGACGTTCGCTTCGCGAGCGTGCGGCTTACAGGGTAGCGAACGTCAAATCCGCTCCACTAATGCGAGCTCGTGGCCGCCGCGACAGCCGTGCGCGCCAGCAAGGCGCGGGTGGCGGCTGCAACGTCGGCTTGACGCATCAGGCTCTCGCCGACCAGGAAAGTCGACATGCCGGCCTTGGCGAGCCGCGCGAGGTCGGCGGGCGCAAAGATGCCGCTTTCGCCGACCATCAGCCGGTCGCGCGGGATCAGCGGCGCCAGCACCTCGCTGGTCGCAAGCGTGGTCTCGAAGGTGCGGAGGTTGCGGTTGTTGACGCCGATCATCGGCGAACGAAGTTTCAACGCGCGGTCGAGCTCGGCGCGATCGTGGATCTCGATCAGGACGTCCATGCCGTAGGCGATGCTCGCGTCCTCGATATCCCTTGCCGCGGCATCGTCGAGCGACGCCATGATGATCAGGATGCAATCGGCGCCATGGGCGCGCGCCTCCGCCACCTGATAGGTGTCGAACATGAAATCCTTGCGCAGCACTGGTAGATTGGTGGCGTCGCGTGCGGAAACCATGAAATCGAGATGGCCCTGGAAAGAGGGCGCATCGGTCAGCACCGAGAGGCAGGCCGCGCCGCCGGCCTCATAGGCTTTGGCAAGCGCCGGCGGATCGAAATCGGCGCGGATCAATCCCTTGGACGGCGAGGCCTTCTTCACTTCCGCGATCAGCGCATAATCGCCGCGCGCGTGCTTGCTCTTGATCGCGCGGACGAAGCCGCGCGGAGGAGAGGCGGCCTTGGCGCGGGCTTCGACCTCGGAGAACGGATGCGCGCGTTTTGCGGCGGCGATCTCCTCGCGCTTGTAAGCCTCAATTTTGGTGAGGATGTCCGCCATCGCGTCTTCTCAGCTGTTGGAGACCGCGACGAGATGCTTCAGCCGCGCCGCGGCCGCGCCGCTGTCGAGCGATTTCGTGCCGAGCGCGACGCCTTGCTTGAGGTCTTTGGCTTTGCCGGCCACGATCAGTGCCGCGGCAGCGTTGAGCAGAGCAATATCGCGATAGGCGCTCGGCTTGCCGTCGAGCACCGATTGCAGCGCCACCGCATTGGCATCGGCATCACCGCCTTTGAGCGCATCGCCGCCGACGCGGCCAAGACCGGCGTCCTCCGGCGTGACCTCGAAGCTGCGGACATTGCCGTTCTCGAGCGCGGCGACAAAGGTCGGCCCGGTGAGGGTGATCTCGTCGAGCCCGTCTGAGCCGTGCACGACCCAGATCAACTCCGCGCCAAGGTTCTTCAGGACCTGCGCCAGCGGCTGCACCCATTGCCGCGAGAACACGCCGACCATCTGCCGCTTGACGCCGGCCGGATTGGAGAGCGGACCGAGCAGGTTGAAGATCGTGCGCGTGGCGAGCTCGGCCCGGGTCGGGCCGACATTCTTCATCGCGGGATGATGGGATGGCGCGAACATGAAGCCGATCCCGGCTTCCTTGACACAGCGGCCGACCTGCTCGGGCTGCAGATCGATCTTCACGCCGAGCGAAGCCAGTACGTCGGCGGCGCCCGAGCGCGACGACAATGCGCGGTTGCCATGTTTGGCGACCGGGACACCGGTGCCCGCGACGATGAACGACGCGCAGGTCGAGACATTCACCGAGCCGGAGCCGTCGCCGCCAGTGCCGACGATGTCGACCGCCTCAGGCGGCGCGGTGACGCGCAGCATCTTGGAGCGCATCGCCGAGACCGCGCCGGTGATTTCCTCCACCGTCTCGCCGCGAACCCGCAGCGCCATCAGAAGCCCACCCATCTGCGAGGGCGTGGCCTCGCCCGACATCAGGCTGTCGAAGGCGGAAGCGGCCTCTTCGCGCGACAGCGTGGCGCCGGTCGCAACCTTGCCAATGATCGATTTGAGATCGTCCATCCCCACGCCTGACTATTGCTGGCTCGCCCCGGTTACCTGCGCGAAGCCGGCCTCGTTGACCGTCGTTCCAATATCCTTCTCGAGCCTCGCGACGTATTGCGCAACCTGCTCGTCATTCATGCCGCGCGCCAGCGTATCCTTCAGTTTCTTCATGTCGTCGGCGGCAAGATCAACCGGCGGCACGGCGATATCGGTGACGCGGAAGACGATCCACTCGTTGTTGGGGCCTGGCGTCTGGCCATAGCCGTCCTTCGCGGTCCGGAACGCGGCTGTGATCGCGCCCGAGGGTACGCCGGCCGGGGAATCCTCGCGCTTGAAGCCGGTGGCGGTCTCGACCTTCGCGCCGGCGGCCGTCGCCTCATCGGCGAGCGTGCCGCCTTGGCTCAGCTTTTGTACCATCTCGGTCGCCTTGGCTTGCAGCCGGCTCGAGATCTGGTCCGCCCGCCAGCGCGCCTCGACCTGGTCCTTCACCTCGTCGAGATTGCGGTCGTGCGACGGCGTGACGCCGAGCACGTCGTACCAGACGTAGCCGCCGCGATAGGAGATCGGATCGTTGTCGACCCCGACGTCACTGTTGAAGGCCTGCGCGACCACGTCCAGACCCTGCGGAATGTTGGAGACCGGCTGTCCGTTCGGCGCGCGGCCCGGGCGATCCACGGCTTCAATGGTGACGGCGGTCAGTCCGAGTTTTTGCGCGGCGTCGGCCAGGCTCGCGCCGCCGCCGCGCTCGTCTTCCATCTTGTCGCGCAAGCTTGCGACCTCGGTACGTGCGCGTTCGGCTGCAATCTCTTTCTTCAGCTCGGGCGCGACGCTCTGATAGTCCGGTTCGATCGCGGGCTGCACGGTGCCGACCTTGACCAGCGCCACGCCGAATCTGCCCTGCACCGGCTGGCTGACCTCGCCGACGGGCAGCGTGAAGGCTGCGTCCGCGATGGCAGGATCGAGAATGCCCGACTTGGCGACGAGACCGAGATCGACGTCGGCCGCGGCAAGATTGCGCTCCTTGGCGATGTCGTCGAATGCGGTGCCGGAGGCGATCCGGCTGCGCGCGGCCTGGGCTTCTTCCATGTTCGGGAACACGATCTGCGAGACCTGGCGCTTCTCGGGCGAGCCGAACTTGTCCTTGCGCTCGTCGAAACGCTTCTTCGCGTCCTCGTCGGAAATCTGCGACCACTTGCCGATGTCTTCCGGCGTGATCGCGACAAAGGCGATCTTGCGATATTCGGGCGCGCGGAACTGGGCCTTGTGCTCGTCGAAATAGGCGGCGAGCGCCTCGGGCGAGGGCGGGTCGATGGTGCCGGCCTGTGCCGTACCGAGGCGCAGATAATCGATCGAGCGCTTCTCGTTCTGGAAGTGGTTCAGCAACTCCAGCAGCGTCTTCGACGGCTCGAGTCCGGCCGTGACCGTACCGGCGAGTTGACGCCGCAGCGACACCTTGCGCTGGTCGGCGAGATAGCGCGCCTCGGTGAAGCCGTATTGGCGGATGATGGCCTGGAAGCGCGCCGGATCGAACCCGCCGCCGAGCCCCTTGAAATTGGGATCGGCATAGATCACGCGCATCGTCTCGGCGTCGGACTGCCCGAGGCCGAGCTGTCGCGTCTCTTCGTCGAGCGCGGCTTCGGACAAAGTCTGGTTCAGCACCTGACGATCGAAGCCCAACGCGCGCGCCTGCTCCTGGGTGAGCGGGCGGCCGAACTGGCGCCCGATCTGCTGGATCCGGTCGGTATAGATCTGGCGGAACTCGTTCATCGAGATTTCGGTGTGGCCGACCTTGGCCAAGGTCGACTGGCCAAAGCCCCTGAAGATGTCGGCAATGCCCCAGATGCCGAAGGAGACGATCAATACGCCCATCACCACGGCCATGATGGCCTTGCCAATCCAGTTTGATGAGGCCTTGCGCAATCCTCGGAGCATGGTTCC
Organism: uncultured Alphaproteobacteria bacterium; assembly: GCA_963732085.1. Classification (GTDB taxonomy): domain Bacteria; phylum Pseudomonadota; class Alphaproteobacteria; order Rhizobiales; family Xanthobacteraceae; genus Bradyrhizobium. Next base: position 212,682 of record CAVSYJ010000017.1, read on the forward strand.
AACTTGTCTTGAGGGAGGTACGGGCGCGCCTTGTAGCGCATGCTGCTGCGGCGCGTAACCCGGTTGAAAACCCATAATAAAGAGCCCGATACCGGGCCGCAACCTCAAGCGGACGCCCAAGGAGGGAGCGAAAGCCGTGTGAAACGGTTAATGCTGAAAATCGCGATCTGGAACTGGTTGCGACGCTCTGCTAGCTGCTCCGCTGAAATTCTCAGGAAATTCCACATGACGACTGCCATCCGCCCGCTGATTGCCGGCAACTGGAAAATGAATGGGCTGAAGGCCTCGATGGCCGAGTTCGAGGCGATGCTGGCGGGTGCGGCAGGTGTCGCCACCAAATGCGATCTTCTGGTCTGCCCGCCGGCGACGCTCGTCGCCGCCTTCGTCGAGAAGGCCAGCGGCGGGAAGACACTCACGATCGGCGCGCAGGATTGTCATCCCAAGGCCTCCGGCGCCCACACCGGCGACCTCTCGGCCGAGATGCTGGCGGACGCCGGCGCAAAGGCCGTCATCGTCGGCCATTCCGAACGCCGCGCCGACCATGGCGAGACCGATGCGCTGGTCCGGCAAAAGGCGGAAGCCGTCTGGCGGGCAGGGCTGACCGCCATCGTCTGCATCGGCGAGACCCGCGAACACCGCGATGGCGGCCAGACCCTCGATATCTGCGGCGGGCAGCTGCAAGGCTCGCTGCCTGAGGGATCGATGGCCAGCAATCTGGTCGTGGCCTATGAGCCGGTCTGGGCCATCGGAACCGGGCTGACGCCGACGGCGGGAGATGTCGAGCAGGTTCATCGGTTTATCCGGGAGGCCCTGACATCCCGATTTAAGGGCGAGGGGGCCAGAATCCGCATCCTCTATGGCGGCTCGGTCAAGCCCTCGAACGCGGCCGAATTGATGGGGGTCGCCAACGTCAATGGCGCGCTGGTCGGCGGTGCCAGCCTGAAAGCGGCCGATTTCCTTGCGATTGCGGCAGGCTGCCCCTAGCTCAGGGGTGGCATTGGCCGGGCCTATCGTGTAAGCACCCGCTCAATCCATGAAACCGCAAGGCCCCGTCGTACCGCTTGAGAGCGGCGTGACGCAGGCTTGTGACGGAAGGCTTGCAATGCAGACTGTCGTCATCGTCGTCCACCTCATGATCGTCATCGTGCTGATCGCCACGGTGCTGCTGCAGAAATCCGAAGGCGGCGGGCTTGGCATGGGCGGCGGCGCCGGCTTCATGTCGAGCCGCGGCACCGCCAATTTGCTGACGCGCACGACGGCCATTCTCGCGGTCTGCTTCTTCGCCACGAGCCTCTTGCTGTCATGGCTGGCGAGCTTCAACCGTGCTCCGGCCTCGATCGTCGGCCCCGCGCCGGCGTCGCAGAGCCAACCCGCGGGCGGCGCCGCGCCGGTCGCGCCGCCAGCCTCCGGCGGCCTGCTCGATACCCTCAAGAAGGCCGACGAGCAGCGGAACCAGGCGCCGGCCGCGCCCGAGGCGCCGAAGTCGCAATAACGCATCGTGCCCATGCAGGATGATGGCTGGCATCCTGCATCAGCAATCCCCATCAAGAGCCTGACAGCGCTTTCGTTTTTCTCTTCACCCACAGCGGCGAAAAATATTCGCCGGCCTGCTCGAATCGCTTTTGCGAATCGTCGGAGTCCCCTTAAAGGTAAAGTCCCATGGCGCGGTACATTTTCATCACCGGCGGCGTGGTCTCCTCGCTTGGAAAGGGTCTGGCTTCGGCGGCGCTCGGCGCCCTGCTGCAGGCCCGGGGCTACAAGGTTCGCCTTCGCAAGCTCGATCCCTACCTCAACCTCGATCCCGGAACGATGTCGCCGTATCAGCACGGCGAGGTGTTCGTGACCGATGACGGCGCCGAGACCGATCTCGATCTCGGCCATTACGAGCGCTTCACCGGCAGGCCCGCGACCAAGGCCGACAACATCACCACCGGCCGCATCTACCAGGACATCATCACCAAGGAACGGCGCGGCGACTATCTCGGCGCCACCATCCAGGTGGTCCCGCATGTCACCAACGCGATCAAGGAATTCGTGCTGTCGGGCAATGACGGCTACGATTTCGTGCTGGTCGAGATCGGCGGCACGGTCGGCGACATCGAGGGCCTGCCGTTCTTCGAGGCGATCCGCCAGCTCAAGAACGAGTTGCCGCGCGATCACTCCGTCTACATCCACCTGACGCTGCTTGCCGTTCATCCCGAGCGCCGGCGAGCTGAAGACCAAGCCGACCCAGCATTCCGTGAAGGAGCTGCGCTCGATCGGCATCCAGCCGGATATCCTGCTGTGCCGTACCGACCGGCCGATCCCGAAGGAGGAGCGGCGCAAGCTCGGGCTGTTCTGCAACGTGCGCGAGACCGCCGTGATCGAGGCGCGCGATGCCGACAGCATCTACGCGGTGCCGGAGGCCTATCACGTCGCAGGCCTCGACGACGAAGTCCTCGCCGCGTTCGGCATCGTGCCGAAGATTCCGCCGGAGCTGCAGAGCTGGAACACCATCAACGAGCGCATCCGTAACCCGGAAGGCGACGTCACCATCGCCATCGTCGGCAAATATACGGGGATGAAGGATGCCTATAAGTCGCTGATCGAGGCGCTTTCGCACGGCGGCATCGCCAACAAGGTCAAGGTCAATCTCGACTGGATCGAGAGCGAGGTGTTCGAGAACGAGGACCCGGCGCCGTTCCTCGAGCACGTCAACGGCATCCTGGTGCCCGGCGGCTTCGGCCAGCGCGGCGCCGAGGGCAAGATCAAGGCGGCGCAGTTCGCGCGCGAGCGTGACGTGCCCTATTTCGGCATCTGCTTCGGCATGCAGATGGCCGTGATCGAGGCGGCGCGCAATCTGGTCGGCATCGAGAACGCGAACTCGACCGAGTTCGGTCCGACGCCGGAGCCGGTGGTCGGCCTGATGACGGAGTGGCTGCGCGGCAACGAGCTGGAGAAGCGCGCGGGGAATGGCGACCTCGGCGGCACCATGCGGCTTGGCGCCTATCCTGCTGCTCTCAGGCGCGGCAGCCGCGTCTCGGACGTCTATGGCGGCGCGACCGAAATTTCCGAACGGCACCGCCATCGCTACGAGGTCAACACCGCCTACAAGGACCGCCTCGAGCAGCACGGCCTGAAGTTTTCAGGGCTGTCGCCGGACGGCGTGCTGCCGGAAATCATCGAATACGAGGACCACCCCTGGTTCATCGGCGTGCAATTCCATCCCGAACTGAAGTCGCGGCCGTTCGAGCCGCATCCGCTGTTTGCGTCCTTCATTCAGGCGGCGATGGTGCAGAGCCGGCTGGTGTAATTGACTGGCAAGTTGCTGGATACTACTGTTGATTGCATGATCGGCCGGTATGTTTGAAGCGCCGGGAGGGGGATCATGCCCGAAATCAGCGATGGCGAACGCGGCGCTCTTGACGAGGCTGGCCCGCTTCTGAGGTACGCGGCCGAGCACGTCAAAGACCTGGATCCAGATCTTCCTCTGGCCATCGCAGAGGCGCGGCAAGCCGCAGCTACGGCGCAGTGGTCGCCACAGATATCGCAACGCTTCTGGAATGCCTTCGCGAAGCTGTGTGATCAAGTCCAGCCAGTGACGATGGATAGCCTGGAGGCCGCTGAGCGGAAGCTTCCAGTTCCGCGTTGGCTGCGCTTTTTCGATTTAAATCCGAAATCGATCGCGGAGCGATCCTCGCGCCGCTATCTGATGATCCTGTTTATGCTTCTCGGTCTGATCTTGCCGATCCAGCTCTACGTTTGGACTTGCTCAAACCTTTCAAAAAAGATCGACGATCTCGTCGCCAGCCAGCGGACGCAATACGCAACGCTTGTTCAGGAATTCAACAGGCTCGATATTGAAACCAAGACCATTCAACCGGACAAATGGTCCACGGAGCAGCAGGCAAAGGCGTCGCGCATCATCGACGATGCAAGCGCGGCTCTGGATGCCGTCGACCGGATCAATGCGGAAGCCTATCTGCTTCAGAGAATATCCACCGGCGCGCGAAACGCTTTTCCGGAACTGGCGCGACCAACAACCGGCCAATGGTCTGATTACTACAACTCTGCGGCAGACGCTGGTGAGCAAGACGCAGCTGCAGGTCGTAGAGATTCAAGAGAAGGCAAACCTTATCGTCGGCGTTCTCGGCGCCTACATCTTGCCAATACTATTCGGTGCAATTGGTGCGGTGGCTTACATCATTCGCACGATTTCTGAACAAATCAGAGCTTCGACATTTTCGACGAGTTCGCCGACCCGCCACGTCATGCGTGCGGCCCTTGGTGCAATGGCCGGATTGGTGGTCGGATTGTTCAGCGACCTGTCGACCAAATTCAGCCTCTCGCCGTTAGCTCTGGCCTTTCTGGCCGGATACGGCGTCGAGGCCTTGTTCTCAATGTTCGATGGGTTCATCGCGAAGTTCAAATAGGCCAATCCAAAGGCAGCCTGAGGCGGCCATGGTTCGGCACCGGGCGGGTGATCCTCGTCTTTTCCGCCTTTGACGAAGGCGCGGTTTGTTGCGACAAGATGCTCCCGCTGTCGCAAGAACAACAATTTGAAGGGAGTGCCTCATGATCCTGGAAATGCGCGTCTATCGTTGCCTGCCGGGCCGGCTGCCGGCGCTGCTCAAGCGTTTCGAAAACACCACCACGAAGCTGTGGCAGAAGCACGGCATCAAGCAGGCCGGCTTCTTCACCACGCTGATCGGCGAGTCCAATCAGGAGCTGACCTATTTCCTGGCGTGGGACTCGCTCGCCGACCGCGAGAAGAAGTGGGCGGCATTCCAGAGCGATCCGGACTGGATTTCCGCGCGCGCCAAGACCGAGGAAGACGGCCAGATCGTCGGCAACATCGTGAGCCAGCTTCTGGTGCCGACCAGTTTCTCCTCGGTGAAGTAAGCCCGCGTTGCCCCACGGCATCGATCACATCGTGCACGCCGTCCGCGATCTCGACGCGGCCGGCGCGCTCTATCGCCGTCTGGGCTTCACCGTGGGCGCGCGCAACCGTCACGACTGGGGCACGCATAATCTGATCGTGCAGTTCAGAAGCGCGTTCGTCGAGTTGCTGGAGATCGGCGAGCCCGAGAAGGTTCCGCCACATCGGGGGCGCTTCTTCTCCTTCGGCGCGTTCAATCACGATTACATCAAATCGCGCGAGGGCCTCTCGATGCTGGTCGGCAAAAGCTCCGACGCGCGGGCGGATGCTGCATCTTTCGAAGCATCAGGCATTTCCGGCTTCGACGTGTTCGATTTCGCACGCGAAGGCAAACGGCCGGACGGCTCGGTCGTGAAGGTCGCGTTCTCGCTGGCCTTTGCGCGCGACGCGTCATCGCCCGATCTCGGCTTCTTCGTCTGCCAGCACCATTATCCGGAGAATTTCTGGAATCCGGCTTTCCAGAGTCACGCCAACGGCGCGAATGGGATCTCCAGCGTGGTGATGGTGGCGGACAATCCGACCGACCATCACATCTTCCTCAAGGCTTTCACAGGCGTCAGAGATCTGCATTCGAGTTCGCTCGGCATTACCGCGCGGACGGCGAACGGCGATATCGAGATCATGTCGTCGACTGCATTCCGCGATCAGTTCGGTGTTACGCCAAAAGTGAGCGGCGAGGGGATGATGCTGAACGCGATCCGCTTTGCGGTTGCCGATATCGAACAGGCGGAAGCAACCCTTGCTTCCGGCGGGATCAAGCCGCAGCGTCATGTCGGCCGTCTCGTGGTGCCGCCGGATCAGGCATTCGGCGCAACCCTGATATTCGAGCCTGCGAATAAGGCTTGATCCCCAGCGAACGGCCCTTATGGTCGCCGGAAAAAGGATGATGCTTTGAACAGTTCTGCGGCAGCGATCGTGAGCGCGGGCTCGGTCAGGTTCGGCAATGACTTGCCGATCTCGATCATTGCCGGTCCCTGTGCGCTCGAAAGCCGCGCGCATGCTCTGGAAGTCGCGAGTGCGTTGAAAGAAATTGCCGCGCGCCTCAAAATCGGGCTCGTCTACAAGACCTCGTTCGACAAGGCCAACCGCACCAGCGCGACAGGCGCGCGCGGCATTGGACTGAAGCAGGCGCTGCCGATCTTTGCGGAGATACGCTCCTCGCTCGGGTTGCCGGTGCTGACCGACGTGCACGAGGTGTCGCAATGCGCCGAGGTCGCGCAAGCCGTGGATATCCTGCAGATCCCGGCCTTCCTGTGCCGGCAGACCGATCTGCTGCTTGCTGCGGCCGCGACCGGCAAGGTCGTGAACGTCAAGAAAGGGCAGTTCCTCGCGCCATGGGACATGGCCAATGTCGTCGAGAAGATCACCGGTGGTGCTAACGTCGGCGGCGGCGGCAATCCCAACGTGCTGGTCACCGAGCGCGGTGCGTCATTCGGCTACAACACGCTGGTGTCGGATATGCGGAGCTTGCCGATCCTGGCGCGCACCACGGGCGCACCCGTGATCTTCGATGCCACCCATTCGGTGCAGCAGCCCGGCGGCAAGGGCGCCTCATCCGGCGGCGAGCGCGAGTTCGTAGCCGTCCTGGCGCGCGCGGCGGTCGCGGTCGGCGTTGCCGGCGTCTTCATCGAGACCCATCCCGATCCCGATCGCGCCCCCTCGGACGGTCCCAACATGGTGCCGCTGCGCGAGTTTGAAGGTTTGCTGCGGCGGTTGATGGCGTTCGACGCGCTGGCCAAGTCCAAAACGTAGTGCTCAGGACAGTGCCTTGAAGGCCATGTAAATTGCCATCACGGAGACGAAGCCGATCAGCGTCGCGCGAAGCCGCGACCGATCGATCCGGTTGGCGAGGCGGGAGCCGACATCGTTTCCTGCGACCAGACCGATGATCACACCGGCCAGTACCGCCCACGACGTCGACCAGCCCTGTTGCCAATAGACCCAGGCGGACGGCAGCGTGGTTGGAATGAGCGACAGCACGAGACTGACGAGCTGGGCCTGGTGCTGCGGCACCCGCAGCACCGTGCTCAGGCCGACGACTGTTGCAAGGCCGCCGCCGATCCCCATGAATCCGGATGACAGGCCCGCAAACAACCCGACAATGAGAAGCGCGATCCAATTCAGGTCCTGGAAAGGTGAGGCGGCTTCGGTCTCGAGCTCCTTGTGCTCCCGGCGCAGCAGCAACATGGCATCGAGAAGCACGAGATAACCCACGTAAGTCCATTGCAGGACTCGGCTGGACGCCAGATTGGCTGCGTAGGCGCCCACGAGGCCGCCAACGAGAAAGCCGATCGCGAGCAGGACCAGCCAGCGCAGCGGACTGCGGTTGCCCGTTTCCCAGTAACGGCGAATGCCGGCGAAACTCGTCGGCGGAATCTGCGCGATCAGGGAGATACCCTGCGCGACATGCTGCTCGGCGCCGAGCAGCAGCACGGAAAACACCACCAGTCCACCGCCAGGGCTGACGCCAAGCAGACCCGAGGTGAAGCCGCCCGCAAGTCCGGTCACGACGCCTGCTAGCAGTCCGTGCCAATCCATGGTCAGGACTCCCGCTTGCGCCGTTTCGGCGACGTGTTTGTCCTCAAGAGTCCGTCCAGCATTCGCTCGATCACGCCGACGCAAGCCTCGACATCGAGCGGCTGGTTCCAGACAGATTGCAGCACGAAGCCTTGGAACGTCGCGACAAGCGTCCTGGCGACCGCATCGCCGTTGAGATCGCGCGCAAGCAAGCCATCGCGCTGGGCGCGCGCGATCAATCCGGCAATGATGGAGCGCGGGACTTCGATGCCTTCGATCACGCCCTTGCGGACGCGCGCGTTGCGCAACGCTTCGGCCCAGCCGTTGACACCGACACGGCGCATCGATTCACCGGCGGGATCGGTCAGCGCCTGCGCGTAGGTGCGGACCAGCGCGCGCAATGCGCCGAGCGGATCGTCGCCGTGCCGGGCGACCGCGTTTCGCATCGCTTCTTGCCGGTGGCGGTCGACGGCGAGCGCCTCGATCAGGTCGTCCTTGGACTGGAAGTAGAGATAGACCGCGCCATGGCTCAGACCCGAACGGCGGACGATGTCGGCCATTCCGGTCTGGTGAAACCCGTTCTTTGCGAAGCAGAACAGGGCAGCATCGAGAATCTGCTGTTGCCGCGCGTCGCGTTTGGCCTGGCTGATCTTGGGCATGATAATAAAAACTGACTGATCAGTCTTTTTAAACGACGGCCGGCCTCCGGTCAAGGGATAAAATCCGCATCGAGGACCTGATCAACCCCGCCCGCGATAGGGCGCCACGCCCTGTTCGGGCAACCACAGGCCCTTCGGCACTTTGCCGGTCTGCCAGAACACATCGATCGGGATGCCGCCGCGCGGATACCAGTAGCCGCCGATCCGCAAATATTTCGGCTTGATCTCGGCTGGCGATCCGCTTGCCGATCATCACGGTGCAGTCCTCGTGGAAAGCGCCGTGATTGCGAAAGCTCGCCACATAGAGCTTAAGAGATTTCGATTCCAGCAGCCACTGGCCCGGCACGTAGTCGATCATGAGATGCGCAAAATCCGGCTGCCCCGTCACCGGGCAAATCGAGGTGAACTCGGGCACGGTGAAGCGCACCAGATAATCCGTGCCCTTTTGCGGATTGGGCACGCGGTCGATCTGCGCGGCCTCGGGCGTTGCCGGCCATTCCACGGCGCGGCCGAGCTGCAAGGAAGGCGACAAGCGAGGCGATTTTGCCGATTTGTTGGGCGATCTGGCCATAACGTCCTCATAGCCAATCACATCGGTCTCGTCACGCGACCTTTTCCAGCGTTATGCGTTGCGGTAGAAGCTCCGCCAACCGCTCCACGACATCTCCGGAAGAGGCCCTCATGACCGCCATCGTCGACATCATCGGCCGCGAAATCCTCGACAGCCGCGGCAATCCCACCGTCGAGGTCGATGTCGTGCTGGAAGACGGTTCGATCGGCCGCGCCGCCGTGCCCTCGGGCGCATCCACCGGCGCGCATGAGGCGGTGGAACTGCGCGACGGCGACAAGGGCCGCTATCTCGGCAAGGGCGTGCGCAAGGCGGTCGAAGCCGTCAACACCGAGATCTTCGAGGCGCTGAGCGACCGCGCGGTCGAGGACCAGGTCCAGATCGACCAGACCATGATCGAACTCGACGGCACGCCGAACAAGAGCAGGCTCGGGGCCAACGCCATCCTCGGCGTGTCACTCGCCTGCGCCAAGGCCGCCGCGCAATCCTACGACATGCCGCTCTACCGTTATGTCGGCGGCACCTCGGCGCGGACGCTGCCGGTGCCGATGATGAACATCATCAATGGCGGCGTGCACGCCGACAATCCGATCGACTTCCAGGAGTTCATGATCCTGCCGGTCGGCGCCAAGACGTTCGCCGACGCGCTTCGTTGTGGCTCGGAAATCTTCCACACCCTGCGTGGCGAGTTGAAGAAGGCCGGCCACAACACCAATGTCGGTGACGAGGGCGGCTTTGCGCCTAACCTGCCGTCGGCGGATGCCGCGCTCGACTTCATCATGAACGCGATCGGCAAGGCCGGCTACAAGGCGGGCGGCGACGTCATGCTCGGGCTCGACTGCGCCGCGACCGAGTTCTTCAAGGACGGCAATTACGTCTATGGCGGCGAGAACAAGACCCGCTCGCGCTCCGAGCAGGCGAAATATCTCGGCGATCTCGCCTCGCGCTATCCGATCGTCACCATCGAGGACGGCATGTCGGAGGACGACATGGACGGCTGGAAGGAATTGACCGACCTGATCGGCAAGAAGTGCCAGCTGGTCGGCGACGATCTCTTCGTCACCAACGTCACGCGGCTTGCCGACGGCATCAAGAATGGCCGCGCCAATTCCATCCTGATCAAGGTCAACCAGATCGGCACGCTGACCGAGACGCTCGCCGCGGTCGAGATGGCCTACAAGGCCGCCTACACCTGTGTGATGTCGCATCGCTCCGGCGAGACCGAGGATTCCACCATCGCCGACCTCGCGGTCGCCACCAATTGCGGACAGATCAAGACCGGCTCGCTGGCGCGCTCGGACCGCACGGCGAAATACAATCAGCTGCTGCGCATCGAGCAGGAACTGGGCAAGCAGGCCAAATATGCCGGGAAGGGCGCGCTGAAGGCGCTGGCCTAGGCGGTCATTCCCGGCCCTGCGCCCTTACGGCATCCCACCAGGGGCAGACTCCCTTGATGCGGGCGTAATTGCCATCGATCACCTGGACCGGCGCTCGTCTCTGCCGGTTCTGTGCTTCATGCCGCAACTCGACAGGCGGATCCTCGCCGCCAACGGCGCGGACCAGTCCGTCATGACCCCAAAAACTTGCCAGCGTGTCCACCTCGTGCGGCTGCCACGTGGCGTCGTCGACGTCGCGGCCGCCCCAGCCATATTCGACAAAAAACTCCGACGGCGTGCGCATGTAGAAGGACGTGATCAAATCATTGCTGTGACGACCGAGCGTGGCGACAATCTTCTCGCGATCCATCAGGGCCAGATCATAGGCTTGGCCGACGTCGTCAAGCGAATAGAGTTCAACCATCAAGTGGTTGAGGGTATTCACTGGCGCCTCGACGAGGGCGATGCTGTGGTGCCGCGGATTGGCGTGCAGGAAATAGGCCTTGATCGGTGCGAGCGAATAATCGCTGATGCGAAAACCGAGCAGGTCGCGGTAGAACGCCAGTGCGGCTTCGATGTTCTGCACCGTGACGAGAACATGTCCCATCCCGAGCGGGCCGGCGCGAAATCCCGAAATCAGGCGGCTCGGACGAAACGGCGTATCAGCAACCGCGGCGCCATGGAACGCTTCCAGACGATTCCCGGCCGGATCGCGAAACGAGATCAAGCCGGACACAAAGCGCTGGTCCGCAAGCGTCGCGGGCTCGCGCTGCACGGCGACGCCGGCCTGCTCCAGCCTTCCAGCAAGAGCCTCCAGGGCGCCGGCGTCCGCGACCTCCCATCCGAAATAGTTCATGCCGCTGGGCAAGGCGCCGTCGAGCACAAAGCGCTGTTTTCGATCGTCCATGCGGAAGGCGCGTGTATTGCCGCCGCGATCGACGGGTTCCATACCAAGGCCCTTCGTCGCCAGTGCCGTCCAGTCGTCGAGTTTTGCGGTACCTACGCCCAGATAGCCAAATGCCTGGATTTCCATGATCTCCCTCCGCTCGCTGGAAAACCTTATCACCTGAGAGCGCATCCGGTCGAGGAGTTGAAGGCTGCAGGTTTGCGGCACCGACGCGACCGGTGATGAATGCGCGCCGCTTCGGGATATTAAGAGTCCACGCGCTAACACTGCTTTGGCAGATTTGCCCACGCCACTGTTTTTCACGGCTTCGTCTTCGGCAGTGTGGGCATTGCTGAGATAGTGGTCGAAGAATGAGATCGACGATGGCGTGGCGTACGGCCGGCAGGCTAGGCTGAGGCGGCGGTCCGTTGATTTTTTTTTCGCCCACTTGTGTGAGGTGACGATGTTGCAGGAAGGCGTAGGCGATCATGGTCATCAATGCGTGACGATGAAGACCTTGCCAGGATCGTCCCTCGAAGTGATCAAGTCCGAGTTTTTCTTTCAACTGCTGATGCGCCTGTTCGCAAATCCATCGTGCCTTGATGGTGGCGGCTAGTCCGGCGCGCTTCATCCGACGAAAGCTTGCCAACGCCGAAACTGTAGCGCTGCGCGTCGTCGCGGCAATAAAGCCACGCCAAGGTTACGCACGTTGGTGTCCTTGACGAGGTAGCACTCCGAATTTTCCCGGACCAACGTGCAGGGAAGTCGAAAACGGCGGCTTGATTCTGAAAGATCATGACCCGTCGACGTTCAATCTGGAATAGCGCATGTCCCCGGTTTCTCAGACGAACGAATGGGACGATGAAAAATGTCAAGCGCGGGTTCAAGAATGTCTCGACTTGTCTACTGAGCCTACCCTAGGTAATTCGTTAGTCTGCGGGGATGCGATCAGCCAAACATGGCCGGCGGGCGCCCTTTTGTGTGCAAACAGGAGCGTGCAGTGGCGGTACGAAAGCTCGATCCGGAGGGTGCCAGGCGCTTCGCACACTTCAGTCAAGCGGTCTTGGTTGAGGTTCCCGGTCCCACACTCTACGTCGCCGGTCAGGGCGACGTGACCGGAGACTTCGAAATCCAGGCGCGGAAGGCCTGGACGCAAATCGAGGTCCTGCTCAATGAGGCCGGAATGACGTTGACCGACGTGGTTAAGGTCACCGGTTATGTTGTCGATCGAAATTACGTTTCCGCGTATCGCGCCGTTTTCCTGGAAGTGATGGGCGAGGTACGCCCAGCGTCCACGCTCGTCATTTGCGATTTGGTGCACCCGGCGATGCTGGTAGAGATCGAAATTGTAGCTACGAAGAACTAGCTAATTCGGTGCGGCGAAATACAAGGGATCGTCCGGCGGCGGAGACAGCACCGGCTTGAATCCGGTGACCTTCTGCAGCATGTAGACGTCATAGATGACGCCGCGCCATGCGAGGTCGACCTTGCCGACCGTCTGCCGCTGGGCGCCTGTCTTGTCCCAAAGCACGAGGTTGCGGTTGCCCTCGGGCGCGACATAGAGCGCGACGTCGCTGTCGAGCGCCGGCGCATGAAAGCCGACATAACGCGCGCGCTCGTTGATCTGGATCACGGGGACGGCGTCTCTCAGGTGCCAGCGCAGCATCGACCACATCCGATAGTCCGTGGTCACGAACCATTTGGCGCCGGCGTTTTTGCGGGCTGCATCGGCGGCGGCGACCACATCGGCAAAACTGATTTCCTTGCCGATCGGGTCGTTCTTGCCGAGGACATTGGCCTTGCCGGTCAGATAATAAAGCTCCGTTGCCGCGACGAAGGCAATCCCGCCCGCGATGGCGACAACGAGAGTCGCGAGGCTGAATCGCGCCGGCCACGACGGCGATTCCTCGCGCCAATGCTTGAAGCTGATCGCGGTGCAGGCGAAGGCGAGCGGCCAGATGAACAGTGGCCAGCTGTCGCCGACGCGCGCCGACAGCGAGTGCCTGATGAGAAAGAGCAGTGGCACAATGACCGCGCTCGACAACAGGATGGCGACGCCGTCACGCCGGCGAAAGCCGCGCATCGCCAGCATTGCCGTCCCGCACATGATGACCGGCAGCATCAGCACACCGAGGAGCACGAATTGCTGGCCGAGGAAATCGCCGAAGAATTTCGCGGACCATCCGGATATCTGCGCGGGACGGTCGAGCTGGAATCTGAAGGACGCCCAATCATGGGTGGCGTTCCAATAGAGCACCGGCGAAAAAACCAGCAAGGCGAGGGCGGCCCCGAGCCAGAGATACGGACTACGGAGCTGTCGTCGGCGCCAGTCCGGGACAAGGACGAACAAAGCAACTGCGGGCAACAGCAGGAGCGCGGTGTATTTCGAGGCCAGCGCGAGTCCGCCGGACAGCCCGGCGGCGAGCCACCAGCGTTGATCGTCCGATTGCCACAGCCGGACCAGCGACCACATCATCGCAAGTTCGAACGGGATCAACGCAACGTCGGGCGTGATCTTGGCCATGCCGAGCCCGAAGGTCAGGCAGGCTTCCGGCAGCAGCGCTGCGACCAGCACGTAACGCAGATCGCGCACGGTGCGCCACACGATATCGGCGAGCAGCAATTGCATGACGAGCATCGAGAGAAGGCCCGCAAATCGCACGCCGAAATTGGTGTCGCCGAACAACAGCGTGCCGAAGCGGATGCACCAGGCGACCAGCGGGGGATGATCGAGATAGGACATCGCGCCCTCGCGCGACCACGTCCAGTAGTAGGCTTCATCCACCCTGAGATCGATTGTCGCGGCGAAGGTTGCGCGCAGAGCCGCCAGTCCGGCAATGACAACGATGCAAATGACGAGTTGTGCGATTGTGGAGTCGGAGCGCGAAAAAGCGGACGCGCGCGATGATGTCATGGTGATCGGGCAACCATTGAAATAACGACGTTTATCGCGAGTTCGTTCCTGGAACGGGCGGCAGGCTGGACATCATCGCCCAATGCGCGCATATCGACAAGGCATAACCTTTGCCACGCGCGCAGCGACCGCGCGCACAAAAATTCGGAGGAGACGAGATGAGCGACGCCACGAGCGGACTGCAACTGCGTTCCCTGATCAGGAAGAGCGGCGAGCTCGAACTTTCGCTCATGAACGTGCCGACACCGGACCCGGGAGCGGATCAGGTCGTGGTGCGCGTCGAGGCGACGCCGATCAACCCGTCCGATCTCGGGCTTCTCACCGGCGCTGCCGACATGAGCACGGTGAAAGCGTCGGGCACGAAGCAGCTTCCCGTCGTGACGGCAAAAGTACCGGAGGTCGGAATGAAGGCGATGGCCGGCCGCCTCGACGAATCCATGCCGGTCGGCAATGAAGGCGCCGGCGTCGTGGTCAAGACGGGATCGTCGGATGCCGCCAAAGCACTGATGGGCCGCACCGTCGCGATGATCGGCGGGGCGATGTATTCGCAGTACCGCACGCTGCGCGTCAACGAGTGCCTGCCGCTGCCGGCGGGCACGACGCCGGCCGAGGGCGCGTCCAGTTTCGTCAACCCGCTCACCGCACTCGGCATGACCGAGACCATGCGGCGCGAGGGGCACAAGGCGCTGGTGCATACCGCGGCCGCCTCCAATCTCGGACAGATGCTGAACAAGATCTGCATCAATGACGGCATCGCGCTCGTCAACATTGTCCGCAGCAAGGAGCAGGCGGACATTCTGAAGAAGATCGGCGCCAAGCACATCGTGGACTCGACCGCGCCGAGCTTCATGGACGACCTCACCAACGCACTTGCGGAGACCGGCGCGACGATCGCCTTCGACGCGATCGGCGGCGGCAGGCTCGCAGGGCAAATCCTCACCTGCATGGAAACCGCGATCAACAAGACCGCCAAGGTCTATAGCCGCTATGGCTCCAGCGTACACAAGCAGGTCTATATCTATGGCAGGCTCGACCTGCGGCCGACCGAACTCACTGGCAACTTCGGGATGATCTGGGGCGTCGGTGGATTTCTGCTTACGCCGTTCCTGATGAAGATCGGCCCCGAGGCCGGTATGAAACTCAGGCAGCGTGTGGTCGACGAGCTCAAGACCACCTTTGCCAGCCACTACACCAAGGTGATTTCGCTGCAGGAGACGCTCGACCCCGCCAATATCGGCGTTTACGCCAAGCGTTCGACCGGCGAGAAATTCCTGATCAACCCGAACAAGGCGGGATGAATAATCTCGTGGTCCGGTTCTAACATTCGCTCCCCATTCGCAGAGCCACGTTTGCGAATGTTAGAACCAAAGGACCACGAGCAAACTATTGATGCTAGTGGAGCTTTGGATTTGACGTTCGCATAAGGAAGTTGCGGCAAGCGGTTAGCGAACGTCAAATCCGCTCCACTAGGCGGTGTTTCCCTACCAAAGAAGACTTGTGTCCTCCCGATGACGGGCGAATATTCCGGCCGCTCACAATCGCGGGTCCAACCGCGAATTGCCCAGGGGAGAACACGCCATGCTCGATCTGAATCGCCGTCAATTGTTGGCTGGCGCGGCTGCTGCCGGCGCCGCCGCCGCATTATCGCCGCTCGCCGCGCCATCCGCCCAGGCCGCTGTCGCGCCATCAGGAGCGCAGGCGCCGGGCTTCTACCGTTACAAGGTCGGCGACTACGAATGCACCTCGATCAATGACGGGGTGTTTCTGCGCCCGGCCGAAAACTTCGTGAGCAACGTTTCCAAGGACGATACACTCGCGGCGGGCGAGGCGGCCTACTATCCCAAGGGCATGGTGGCCGTGCCGTTCAACCCGCAGCTGATCAATACCGGCTCGAAGCTGATCCTGATCGACACCGGCAACGGCGTTGCCAATTTCGAGCCGAGCAAGGGCAGGGTGGGCCGCACCCTGCAAAACCTCAGCGCTGCCGGCGTCGATCCCAAGAGCATCGATATCGTGCTGTTGTCGCATCTGCATCCCGATCATACCAACGGCATCCGCGTCGCCGATGGATCGATGGCGTTCCCGAATGCCGAGATCATGGTGCCGGCCGAGGACTGGAAATTCTGGATGAGCGAGGACAACGCCGCCAAGGCGCAGTCCAACACGATGATGAAGAACTACTTCGCGAACGTGAAGAAGACTTTCGCCGGCATCGAATCCAAGGTGACCAAATACGATTGGGGCAAGGAAGTCGCGCCGGGCATCACCTCGATCTCGACGCCGGGCCACACGCCAGGCCACACCTCGTTCGCGCTGCAGTCGGGCACCTCGAAGATCCTGATCCAGTCCGACGTGACCAACATCCCCGAATTCTTCTTGCGCAATCCGGACTGGCATTGCGTCTACGATATCGAGCCCGACCTGGCGCAGCAGACCCGCCACAAATTCTATGACATGGCGGCAGCGGAGAAGATGACCGTGGTCGGCTTCCACTTCATCTTCCCCTCGATCGGGCATGTCGAGAAGGACGGCAATGGCTATCGGCTGATTCCGTCGCTCTGGAATCCGACGATCTGATCGAAGTCAGTCACATACGCAGGCGGGCGGTCCTTTCCGGGATCGCCCGTCTTTTCATTTTCGAACGCTGTGTTTCCGGAAATTTGCTGTTCATGCACTTGCATGGTTCTCGCGAAGCGGCTTAATGCGCGTGAGTTCCTCACGCCACCAAGGACATCCCATGGCCACGCATCACATCGTCACCATCGTAGGCAGCCTGCGCAAGGAGAGCTTTTCCCTGAAGATCGCGAACGCGCTGGCCAGGCTCGCGCCTTCCTCGCTCAAGCTCGACGTGACGACACTGCACGGCATTTCATTCTTCAACCAGGACCTGGAAGCCAATCCGCCGGCCGACTGGCTTTCCTTCCGCGAAAAACTACAGAAGTCGCATGGTGTGCTGTTCGTGACACCCGAATATAACCGCGCGATTCCCGGCGTCCTGAAGAATGCGATCGACGTTGGCTCCCGGCCCTACGGCAAGAGTTCGTTTCTGGAGAAGCCGACCGGCATCATCTCCAACTCGCCGGGCCCGCTCGGCGGCGTGAATGCAGCCAAGGCTTTGCAGAACATCCTGCCGGGTATTTGCGGGACGATCATGGGCCAGCCCGAGACCTATCTGAACGGCGTTGGCGATGCCTTCAATGACAAGGGCGAGCTGGTCAAGGAGGCCTTGCAGAAGGTGCTGGAGCAATATCTCACGGCGTTTGCGGCGTTCGTCCAGAAGCAGAACGCGTGATTGACCCTCATGCGTGAGCGCGTATGCGCGGTTGAGCGAAGCGATCATGTCACCGGGATATCCCGCACATCGCTGCGCTCATGCGCGGCTACGGACGACGGTAATTAGCACTCCATTAACCCGACCATCCGATGGTCGGGTCATGGTCTCCCGTTTCCGACTCAAATCGATCCTGACCGGTCTCGCCCTCTACACCATGGCGGCCGCAATGATCGGCTATTTCGGCGTCAACGCCTATACCGGCAAGTACGGCCTCAATGCGCGGCAAGAGCTCGACCAGGAGATCATTGCGCTGACGAGCGAGCTTGCGCGGCTGAAGAAGGAGCGTGCGGAAGGCGAGCAGCGGGTGTCGCTGCTCCGTTCCGACCGGGTCGATCCGGACATGCTCGATGAGCGCGCGCGGTTTCAGCTCGACTACGCGAACCCGCACGATCTGGTCCGGATGAATCCGCAGCGATAACCATCCGTTTCAAAAAACGATCCGTGCGATTTCTATAATTTCGTGACGGGTTTGCAGTGCGGCATGGCAAAACCAAGCCGCGCTCACGCAGTGCTTTCGCACGCGTTTGAGTTGGGTTACAGAGTCATGATCGATCCTCATTCTCGCCGGTAGAGTTGCCCATGGCCGCACCCCCCAAAAAAGCCGACACCAAGGACAAGGCGCAGGACAAGGGGAATGGCTCACCGCCTGAATTCACAAAACCGCAGGAACTCAAGGCGCTGCGCGACATGCTGCTGATCCGGCGCTTCGAGGAGAAGGCCGGCCAGCTTTACGGCATGGGCGCGATCGGCGGCTTCTGCCACCTCTATATCGGCCAGGAGGCCGTGGTGGTGGGCATGCAGATGGCCCTGAAGAAGGGCGACCAGGTCATAACCGGTTACCGCGATCACGGGCACATGCTGGCCTGTGGGATGGAGGCCAAGGGCGTGATGGCCGAGCTGACCGGCCGCCGCGGCGGTTATTCCAAAGGCAAGGGCGGCTCGATGCACATGTTCAGCAAGGCCGAGAATTTCTACGGCGGCCACGGCATCGTCGGCGCGCAGGTGTCGCTCGGCACCGGGCTTGCGTTTGCCAATCGCTATCGCGGCAACGACAATGTCAGTCTTGCCTATTTCGGCGACGGCGCCTCCAACCAGGGCCAGGTCTATGAAAGCTTCAACATGGCCGAGCTGTGGAAGCTGCCCGTGATCTACGTCATCGAGAACAACCGCTACGCCATGGGCACCTCGGTGACGCGCTCTTCCGCGCTGACCGATTTCTCCAAGCGCGGCGCCTCCTTCAACATTCCCGGCGAGCAGGTCGACGGCATGGATGTGCGCGCCGTAAAGGCGGCAGGCGACAAGGCGGTCGCGTGGTGCCGCGCCGGCAAGGGGCCCTACATCCTGGAGATGAAGACCTACCGCTATCGCGGCCACTCGATGTCGGATCCCGCGAAATATCGCACGCGCGAGGAGGTCGAGAAGGTTCGTCACGACCAGGACCCGATCGAGCAGGTGCGCAACCGACTGCTCGCGGCCAAGGTCAGCGAGCAGGAATTGAAGGAGATCGACGCCGAGGTGCGCGAGATCGTCAATGCGGCGGCGGATTTCGCCCAGCACGATCCCGAGCCCGAGGTGTCCGAGCTCTACACCGACATCTACCGCTAAGCGCACGCGAGCAATTTTCGGAGTCCCCATGCCAATTCAAGTGCTGATGCCCGCGCTGTCGCCCACGATGGAGAAGGGCAACCTCGCCAAATGGCTGAAGAAGGAAGGCGACACCATCAAGTCCGGTGACGTCATCGCCGAGATCGAGACCGACAAGGCGACCATGGAGGTCGAGGCGACCGACGAGGGCAAGCTCGGCAGGATCCTGATTCCGGAAGGCACTGCCGACGTCGCCGTCAACACGCCGATCGCGACCATCCTCGCCGATGGCGAGAGCGCTGCCGATCTCGACAAGGCGCCGGCAGCCGCGCCGAAGCAGGAGAAGCCGGCGGAAGCCAGCAGCCCGCTGAGCAGGCCAAAGACCGAAGCAAGCCGACAATCCGGAGGGTGGCAGAGAAGAAAGCGCCAGCCGCGCCGCAGGCGGTGGCCGAGCCCGATCCGGAGGTGCCTGAAGGTACCGAGATGGTCAAGCAGACCATCCGCGATGCGCTGCGCGACGCCATGGCCGAAGAGATGCGGCGCGACCCCGACGTGTTCCTGATGGGCGAGGAGGTCGCGGAATATCAGGGCGCCTACAAGGTCAGCCAGGGCCTGCTGCAGGAGTTCGGCGATCGCCGCGTGATCGATACGCCGATCACCGAGCATGGCTTCGCCGGCATCGGCGTTGGTGCGGCGATGGCGGGCCTGAAGCCGATCGTCGAGTTCATGACCTTCAACTTCGCCATGCAGGCGATCGACCAGATCATCAACTCGGCGGCCAAGACGCTCTACATGTCGGGCGGCCAGATGGGCTGCTCGATCGTGTTCCGCGGGCCGAACGGCGCGGCCGCGCGCGTCGCCGCCCAGCACAGCCAGGATTATTCGGCCTGGTACTCGCAAGTCCCCGGCCTGAAGGTGGTCGCGCCGTACTCGGCCGCCGACTACAAGGGCCTGCTGAAGGCCGCGATCCGCGATCCCAATCCGGTGATCTTCCTCGAGAACGAGATGCTGTACGGCCACACCGGCGAGGTGCCGAAGCTCGCCGACTATGTGATCCCGATCGGCAAGGCGCGCGTGGTGCGGCAAGGCCAGCATGTGACCATCATCTCCTGGTCGAACGGCATGACCTATGCGCTGAAGGCCGCCGAAGAGCTTGCCAAGGAAGGCATCGAGGCCGAATTGATCGATCTGCGCACGCTGCGTCCGATGGACACCGAGACCATCGTGGCGTCGGTGAAGAAGACCGGCCGCGCGGTCGTCGTCGAGGAGGGCTGGCAGCAGTCCGGCGTCGGCGCCGAAGTCGCCGCGCGCATCATGGAGCACGCCTTCGATTATCTCGATGCGCCGGTGGCGCGCGTCTCCGGCAAGGACGTGCCGATGCCCTATGCCGCGAACCTCGAAAAGCTCGCGCTGCCCTCGGCCGCCGAAGTGGTCGAGGCCGCCAAGGCCGTTTGCTACCGGTGAGCCATGGCAGGTCCCCGCGAGCAACCAGTGCCGCCTGATGTCATGGGTCGCGAAGACGCGACCGAAGTGCTGCGCGCCTTCGTGATCGACGGCGGCTTGTCGATCGCGTTCCAGCGCGCGTTCGAGGAGCCTGATATGTGGGGGCTCTTGCTGGTCGACATTGCCCGCCATGCCGCGCGCGCCTATGCGCGGGAGAGCGACTACACCGAAGAGGATGCGCTGGAACGCATCGTCGAGATGTTCGAAGCCGAGATCGCGCGCCCGACCGACACGGGGACCACCACGTCTCGATCGCAACAAGGTCACTGACAATGCCAATCAACATCCTGATGCCCGCGCTGTCGCCGACCATGGAAAAGGGCAACCTTGCCAAGTGGCTCAAGAAGGAGGGCGACAAGGTCAAGTCCGGCGACGTGATCGCGGAGATCGAGACCGACAAGGCGACCATGGAGGTCGAGGCGGTCGACGAGGGCACGCTCGCCAAAATCGTCGTGCCGGAAGGCACGCAGGACGTTCCCGTCAATGAGTTGATCGCGGTGCTCGCCGGCGACGGCGAGGATGTGAAGGCGGCGGGCGCCTCTGCCGGTAGCGCGAAGCCCGCGCCCGCGAAGGCGGAAGCTCCGAAGGAAGAGGCTCCCAAGCAGGAAGCGAAGAAGGCAGCCAGCGCCGCAAGCGAAACCGGCGGAAGCGCCGAAGCCGGCCGCAGCGCCCGCGCCTCAGGCCGCACCGGCCTCGCAGGCCAACGGCCACGGCCGCATCTTCTCCTCACCGCTGGCGCGGCGCCTTGCGAAGGAGGCGGGCATCGAACTCGGCCGCATCACCGGCTCGGGCCCGCATGGCCGCGTCATCGCGCGCGACGTCGCCGAGGCGAAATCCGGCAAGGGCCTCAAAGCCCCGGCCGCGGCGCCGTCAGGCGCGCCCGCGATCGCGCCGTCGATGTCGGACAAGCAGATTCTCGCGCTGTTCGAGCCCGGCAGCTACGAAATCGTGCCGCATGACGGCATGCGCCGCACCATCGCGCAGCGCCTCACGGCATCGATCCAGAACGTTCCGCATTTCTATCTCACCATCGATTGCGACATCGGCCGGCTGCTCGATGCGCGCGAGCAGATCAATGCCGCCGCGCCGAAGGACAAGGAGAAGAAGCCGCTCTACAAGATTTCGGTCAACGACTTCGTCATCAAGGCGATGGCGGTCGCGCTGCAGAAGATCCCGAACTGCAATGTGAGCTGGTCCGAAGGCGGCATGATCAAGCACAAGCATTCCGACGTCGGTGTCGCGGTGGCGATGCCGGGCGGCCTGATCACGCCGATCATCCGCAAGGCCGAGACCAAGACGCTGTCGACGATCTCCAATGAGATGAAGGATTTTGCCGCGCGCGCGCGTGCGCGAAAGCTCAAGCCGGAGGAATATCAGGGCGGCACCACGGCGGTCTCCAACCTCGGCATGTTCGGCATCAAGGATTTCACCGCCGTGATCAATCCGCCGCATGCGACGATCCTCGCGGTCGGCACCAGCGAGGAGCGTCCGGTGGTGCGCAGCGGCAAGATCGAGATCGCCCAGATCATGAGCGTGACGCTGTCCTGCGATCACCGCGCCATCGACGGCGCGCTCGGCGCCGAGCTGATCGGCGCGTTCAGGCAGCTGATCGAAAATCCCGTGATGATGATGGTGTGAGAGTTTCGTCGCGCAAAACCACCTCACCCGTCTGTGCGCCTGACGGCGCGCATCCACCCTCTCCCACAAGGCGGAGAGGGGAAGGAAGCAAAGAGCGAGTAAAGCATGGCCGACACATCCTTCGACGTCATCATCATCGGCTCCGGGCCCGGCGGCTACGTCACCGCGATCCGCGCGGCGCAGCTCGGCTTCAAGACCGCGATCGTCGAGAAATCCTATCTCGGCGGCATCTGCCTGAACTGGGGCTGCATCCCGACCAAGGCGCTGTTACGCTCGGCCGAAATCTATCACTACATGCAGCATGCCAAGGATTACGGGCTGTCCGCCGAGAAAGTCGGCTATGACGCCAAGGCCGTGGTGCAGCGCTCGCGCGGCGTGTCGAAGCGGCTGAACGACGGCGTCGGCTTCCTGATGAAGAAGAACAAGGTGCAGATCATCTGGGGCGAGGCCTCGATCGATGCGCCCGGCAAAGTCACCGTGAAGAAGTCGTCCGTCGAGGGCCCGAAGGGCGCGCTCGGCGAGGGCGCCTATCAGGCCAAGCACATCATCATCGCGACCGGCGCGCGGCCGCGCGTGCTGCCGGGGCTCGAGCCCGACAAGAAGCTGGTCTGGACCTATTTCGAGGCGATGGTGCCGGAGCGGATGCCGAAATCGCTGCTGGTGGTCGGCTCGGGTGCGATCGGCATCGAGTTCGCGTCGTTCTTCCACACCATGGGAAGCGACGTCACCGTGGTCGAGGTGCTGCCGCAGATCCTGCCTGTCGAGGACGCGGAGATCGCAGGGCTGGCGCGAAAACGCTTCGAGAAGCAGGGCATCAAGATCCTCACCAACACCAAGGTGACCAAGCTCGAGAAGAAGGCCGACAGCGTGGTCGCCACCATCGACGACGGCAAGAAACCGGTGACCACCGAATTCGAGCGGGTGATTTCCGCGGTCGGCGTGGTCGGCAATATCGAAAACCTCGGGCTGGAGAAGCTCGGCGTCAAAACCGATCGCGGCTGCATCGTCATCGACGGCCTGTGCAAGACCAACGTGCCCGGCATCTACGCCATCGGCGATGTCGCGGGTCCGCCGATGCTGGCGCACAAGGCCGAGCATGAGGGCGTGATCTGCGTCGAGGCGATCAAGGGCCTGCATCCGCACGCCATGGACAAGAACCTCATTCCCGGATGCACCTATTGCAATCCGCAGGTCGCCTCCGTGGGCCTGACCGAGGCGCGGGCGAAAGAGGGCGGGCGCGAAATCCGCGTCGGCCGCTTCCCCTTTGTCGGCAACGGCAAGGCGATCGCGCTCGGCGAGGATCAGGGGCTGGTCAAGGTCGTCTTCGACAAGAAGACCGGGCAATTGCTCGGCGCGCACATGATCGGCGCCGAGGTCACCGAGCTGATCCAGGGCTATGTGGTCGCGATGAATCTGGAGACCACCGAAGAAGAGCTGATGCACACCGTCTTCCCGCATCCGACCCTGTCGGAGATGATGAAGGAAGCCGTGCTCGACGCCTACGGGCGGGTGTTGAATATTTGATGCCGCCATCGTCATTGCGAGCGAGCGCGAGCGCGAAGCGATCCATGCGCGCGTGCGGACCGATGGATGTCGCTTCGCTCACCCGGGCTACGCTCCTCGCACAATCTCGAAAGAACAACCCGTGAAAGACAACGACAACCTGATCACCGAACGTCCGACGTTCGTGACCCATCTCGAATGCGCGCTGCAAGGCGATCATTATCCCGCCGACCAGATCCACAATCTCTCCAAGGCCGGCAAGCCGCTGCTGGTGCGTTATGATTTCGCAGGCGTGAAGAAAGCGCTGACCAAGGATGCGCTGGCGCAGCGTCCGGCCGATATGTGGCGCTATCGCGAGATGCTGCCGGTGCGCAAATGCGCCGATATCGTCAGCCTCGGCGAGGTCATGACCCCGCTGATCCGTCTGCCCAAGCTTGGCAAGAAGCTCGGCGGCGGCGAGATCATCGTCAAGGACGAGGGACGGTTGCCGACCGGCTCGTTCAAGGCCCGCGGGCTCGTGATGGCGGTGTCGATGGGCAAGGCGCTCGGCATCAAGCACATGGCGATGCCGACCAACGGCAATGCCGGTGCTGCGCTCGCGGCGTATGCGACGAGTTGCGGCATCAAGACCACGATCTTTTGTCCTGCCGATACGCCTGAGGTCAACGTCAGCGAGATCGAGTTGCAGGGCGCGACCGTCTATCGCGTCAATGGCCTGATCGACGATTGCGGCAAGATCGTCGGCGAGGGCAAGGAAAAGGCCGGCTGGTTCGACACCTCGACGCTCAAGGAGCCGTACCGCATCGAAGGCAAGAAGACGATGGGGCTGGAGCTTGCCGAGCAGCTCGGTTGGGACGTGCCCGACGTGATCTTCTATCCCACCGGCGGCGGCACCGGCCTGATCGGCATGTGGAAGGCGTTCGCCGAGCTGGAGGCGATCGGCTTCATCGGCAACAAGCGCCCGCGCATGGTCGCGGTGCAGGCGGCCGGCTGCGCACCGATGGTGCGCGCTTTCGAGGCGGGCACCGAGCACGCGCCGCGCTGGGAGGACGCGCATACCATCGCCTCCGGCATCCGCGTGCCGCAGGCGGTCGGAGATTTTCTGATCCTGCGCGCGGTGCGCGAGAGCAAAGGTTTTGCGATTGCCGTCACGGACGAGAAGATTTCCGCTGCGCTGAACGAAGTCGCGCGGGAGGAGGGGCTGTTGCTGTGCCCCGAGGGGGCCGCGACCTATGCCGCCTACAAGCAGAGCCTCGACGATGGTCGTGTTGCCAGGACCGAGCGGGTGATGCTTTTCAATTGCGCGACCGGTCTTAAATATCCGCTGCCACCGGTTACGCGCACGCTGGATCGTTTCAAGCCGATCGACTACGCGAAGCTCTGACGATATTCGCGCGGCGCAGGAGAACGATAATGCAGAAAACCTTCCTCGCCGCGCTGTTCGCGACGTTGGCCTTCGCCACCAGCGCCCCGGCCGCGGAAAAATTCCCGTCGCATTCCATCACCATCGTGGTGCCGTTCTCCGCCGGCGGGCCGTCGGACGCGATGATGCGCATCCTCGGCGAACACATGAAAGTGGCGCTGGGCGAGACGATCCTGATCGAGAACACCACGGGTGCTGGGGGATCAATAGGCGTCGGCCGCGTGGTGCATTCGTCTGCGGATGGTTACACCATCGGCTTCGGCCATCTCGGCACCCATGTGGCGAACGGCGCGATCTACAAGCTGAACTACGATCTGGTGACCGATCTCGAGCCGATCGTGCTGCTGCCGAGCAATCCCATGATCGTCGTCAGCAAGAACGCGGTGCCGGCGAAGTCGCTGAAGGAGCTGCTGGCCTGGCTCAAGGACCGGCCGCAGCCGGCGGCCGCGGGTACGGCGGGCGCGGGCTCCGCCAGCCATGTCGCCGGCCTCGGCTTCGAGGCGGCGACCGGCCTCAAGCTGCAATACGTGCCGTACCGCGGCACGGGACCCGCGATGAACGATCTCGTCGCCGGCCAGATCGACATCATGGTCGATCAGCTTTCCAATTCGATCAACCAGGTCCGCGCGGGGAACATCCGTGGTTACGCCGTCACCGACACCAAGCGCGCGGAGTCGGCCCCGGACATCCCGACGACGGATGAAGCAGGCCTGCCCGGCTTTCACATGTCGCTGTGGTCGGGCCTGTGGGCGCCGAAGGGCACGCCGAAGGACGTTATCGCGAAAATCAACGCCGCCGCGCTTGATGCGCTCAACGATCCCGCGACGCGCAAGCAACTGGAGAATCTGGGCCTGCAGATGCCGCCCGCCGACCAATCGACGCCGGAGGCGCTCGGTGCCTGGCAGAAGGCCGAGATTGCCAGATGGTGGCCGATCATCAAGGCCGCCAACGTCAAGGTGGATTGACGTTAACCCGCCTCACAGCCTTCGCCTTCTGTCTCTTTCGATTCCCCGGCAAGGCCGGTAAACTGTCCTTGGAAGAGGGCAATCATGGCGCGACATCCTCGTAAAGAGGGCAGGAGCAAGAAGCGCGGCAAGAAGAGTGCTTCCGGGCGCAGCGGCGCGTCCCGAAGCGCCCGCAAGAGCGCGTGCGCAAGAGCCCGGCCAAGGTTGCCAAGCAGGCACAAACGTCCTACCTTCCAGCCCCGCCGCTCGCTCGCCAGGGAGCTGAACGAGGCGCGCGCACGCCAGGCCGCGACCGCGGAAATCCTCAAGATCATCGCGAACTCGCCCGATGATGTGAAGCCGGTCTTCAAAGCCATCGTCCGCACCATCGTGCGGGTACTGCGATGCGATCGTGCCTTCATCATGCGCTGCGAGGGCGAGTCGTATTATCCCGTCGCGAACGCAATGGCAGACGGTAGCTTCGGTTTCGTCGATCTCACCCGCGCCGAGCCCATCGATCCCGCGGCCAATTTTCCATCGCGTGCGATCGTCTCGAGGAAGACCGTATACTATCCCGACCGGTCGCTGATCGAGCTGCCCGAACATGAGCGGACGATCAGCGAAAAGTACGGGGTGAATTCCGTCGCTGCTTCTGCCGCTGTTGCGTCAGGACGAATGCATTGGCGTGCTCGCGCTGGCGAGCAAAGGCAAGAACACCTTCAGCGCGAGCGACATTGCGCTCGCTGAATCGTTCCGCGACCAGGCGCTGATCGCGATCGAGAACGCGCGGCTGTTCAACGAGACGAGGGAGGCGCTGGCGCAGCAGACAGCGACCTCGGAAGTGCTTGAAGTCATCTCGTCGTCGATGGGCGATGTGCAACCGGTCTTCGAGCAGATGCTGGAGAAGGCCACGCGCGTCTGCGGCGCGGAATTCGGCGTGATGGGCCTGTACGAAGGGGAGATGTACCGGCGAGTCGCCCTCTACAACGTGCCGCCGGCCTTTGCCGCCGTCGCGCCGAAGGAGTTTCGACCGAATCCGGACGGACCGATCGGTACCCCCGGCGGACGGGGCAAGTCTTCAGGCTCGACGATCTCAGCAAGAGCGAGGCTTACCTTTCCCGGCACAACGCCGCAGTGATTGCGATGGTCGAGGTCGCGGGCGTCCGCACCATCGCCATTGTGCCGATGATGAAGGACGGCAAGGCGGTTGGTGCGATCGCAATCTATCGCCAGGAGGTTCGTCCGTTCACCGACAGGCAAATCGAGCTTCTGAAGAATTTCGCCAGCCAAGCCGTGATCGCGATCGAGAATGCCCGCCTGTTCAACGAGACGAGGGAATCGCTGCAGCAGCAGACCGCGACCGCCGAAGTGCTGAGCGTAATCGCGTCATCGCCGACGGACGTCAAGCCGGTCCTTGACGCGATCGTCGAGAGTGCCTGCAAACTTTGCGAAGCGAGCGACGCTTATGTCGTGCTGAAGGATGGCGATGACCTCGTCTTTCAGACCCAACATGGATCAATCCCCGTTGCCTACAAGCGACGGCCCATTAACCGTCAGTGGCCCGCGGGGCGTGCAATCGTTGACGGCAAGCCCGTTCACTTGCGGGACATTATGACCAGCGAAGGCGACGAATTTCCAGACGGCCGGGAAATCGCGCGCCGGGACGGTGCTCGTACGATTTTGATCGTTCCGCTGATGCGCGAAGGCGAAAGCATCGGGGCCATCATCCTGCGCCGCACCGAGGTGCAACCATTTTCCGACAAGCAGATGGCTTTGCTCAAGACCTTCGCCGACCAGGCCGTGATCGCGATCGAAAACGTGCGGCTGTTCAACGAGACGAAGGAGGCTCTGGAGCGCCAGACCGCGACGGCCGACATCCTTAAGGTGATCGCGAGCTCGCCCGACGACGTACAGCCGGTGTTCGAAGCAATCGCGGAACGTGCAAATCGGCTGGTTGGCGGGCATGCCACCTCGGTGGTTCGCATTGTCGGCGATTTGCTTGAACTGGCGGCACATACGCACCTGAGCGACGAGGTGGACGCAACGCTCCGCGCGGCCTTCCCAATTCCGATCGCAGGCCTTCCACACTACGAATTAATGCTGCGCGGCGAGGTTACGGAGATTACTGACACCGAAGCGGAGGTTTACGTTCACTACGGTCGCCTCAGGCAAATAGCGCGTGCCGCGGGCTTTCGCAGCCGGCTGATGGTGCCTCTGAAGACCGAGACGGGGACGATCGGCGCTATCGCCGTCACTCGCGTCGAGCCCGGCGCCTTTGCCGACCATCACATTCAATTGCTCAAGACCTTCGCCGATCAGGCCGTCATCGCGATCCAGAATGTACGGCTGTTCAACGAAACGAAGGAGGCATTGGAGCGGCAGACCGCCACCTCTGACATCCTCAAGGTGATCGCCGGCTCGCCATCGGAGCTTCGGCCGGTATTCGAGGCCATTGCAGCGCGATCGGTCCAGCTGGTTGGCGGGCACTCGGCCGCCGTGTCGATGTTCGTTGGCGACAGGGTCGACTTGGGAGCTTTCACTCCTGTCAGTCCAGAGGCTGATGCAGCGCTCACGGCGTTGTACCCGCGGCGATTGGCGGATTATCCGCTGTTTGAACTGGTTCGCGGCGGCGAGGTCGCCCAGGTTTTAGATATGGAGACTGATCACGCATTCCGCCGGCGGCAAGGGCGACAGCGCGGACACGCGGCTTTCGCAGCGTCCTGCTTGTGCCCATGAACAGCGAGAACGGTCCGGTCGGCGTCATCACAATCACGCGCAAGGAGCCCGGCACATTCGCGCCGCAGCATATCCAGTTGATGCAGACTTTCGCCGACCAGGCTGTCATCGCGATCCAGAACATGCGGCTGTTCAACGAGACCCAGGAAGCGCTGGCGCGGCAGACGGCGACGTCGGACATCTTAAGTCATCAGCCGGCTCGATCGTCCGACGCCGCAGCCGGTGTTCGAAAAGATTCTCGACAGCTGCGCGAACGTGCTATCGGCGGCCACGGAGCGGTCGTGACTCTTCGTCGGCGACCGCCCACGGCCAGCGCATGTCGCGCCTGGCGCGGAGCCGCTGTCGAGGGCGCGATCCAGGCTCTTCCCAGGCCGGTCGAACAGACCGCAACGGGGATCGTCGTCCGGAATCGGACGGTCCTCCATATCTCCGAATACGCGACGACGCTGGACTTACCGTCGACGATCCAGCGGCTCAGCGATGGGATCGGTGACTTTCGATCGAGTGGGCGCCGATGCTGACTGAAGAAGGCGGTATTGGACGATCGCCGTGATGCGCAGCGAGCCCAGCCCATTCGCCGACAAGGAACTCGGCTCCTGCAAAACCTTCGCCGATCAGGCCGTGATCGCGATCGAAAACACGCGGCTGTTCAACGAGACAGGGAAGCGCTGGCGCGGCAGACCGCGACAGCCGACGTCTTGAAGGTGATCGCATCGTCGCCGTCGAACCTCCAGCCGGTGTTCGACGCAATCGCCCATCGCTCAGGGAACTGGTCGCCGGCCATTCAACCACGGTGTTCCGCTTTGCCGGTGATACGGCGGAGCTGGTCGCGGCGACCCCTGTCAGCGCGGAAGCGACGCGGTGCTCCGCGCGACATTTCCCATGCCAATCTCGAACATGCGGAACATCGAACGGATTTTGCGCGGTCGAGGTGGCAGTAACCATCGACGCCGGGGCCGATACCGAGCCCGAGAGCAGCAGGACGGTAGCACTCGCCGCGGCTTTCGCAGCCGGCTGGCGGTCCCGCTCAAAACTGACGGGGGCCGATCGGCTTCATCAGCATCACCCGCAAGGAGCCCGGTGGGTTTGCCGACAAGGACGTGGAACTCGTGCGCACCTTCGCCGATCAGGCCGTGATCGCGATCCAGAACGTGGAGCTGTTTGAGGAGGTGCAGGCCAAGACGCGCGACCTGGAGGAGTCGCTGCAGCAGCAGACCGCGACCGCCGACGTGCTCAAGGTCATCAGCCGCTCGGCGTTCGATCTGAATACCGTCATGGACACCCTTGCGCGTTCGGCGCTCGATCTCTGCGGAT
The DNA here is from genome assembly GCA_963732085.1 of uncultured Alphaproteobacteria bacterium. Classification (GTDB taxonomy): domain Bacteria; phylum Pseudomonadota; class Alphaproteobacteria; order Rhizobiales; family Xanthobacteraceae; genus Bradyrhizobium. Next base: position 242,499 of record CAVSYJ010000017.1, read on the forward strand.
CGAAGACCGCGACGTTGTTCCTGCGCGAGGGCGACATGCTTGTAGGCCGTGGCATAGCGGCTCGCGAGATCGTGGACGACGGAGTTCATGAGGGTGAACTCGGTCCCGCTCAACGACAAGTCGCATATGGGACGGGCGCGTCCTCACGGGAACCATCGCCAATATCGGCGATTTCGAGAACAATCCACATACGAAGCTGCGCAAGTTCCAGCAGGCCATGGGCTTCAAGTCCTTCCTCGCCGTGCCGCTGATGAGGGAAGGGCGTGGGGTCGGCGTTTTTGCGCTGACCCGCGACGAGCTTGGTGAATTCAACCAACGACAGGTCGACCTGGTGCAGGGCTTTGCCGATCAGGCCGTCATCGCCATCGAGAACACCCGCCTGTTCAACGAGACGACAGAGGCACTGGAACGGCAGACCGCAACCGCCGATATTCTCAAGGTGATCGCCAGTTCGCCCGACGATGTGCAGCCGGTCTTTCAGGCCATCGCCGATCAATCGAAGCGTCTGCTCAACGGCCTTGCCGTCGCCGTGTACAGTTTTGTCGACGACATGGTCCACCTGATGTCGTTTACGCCGGTCAGCGCGGCCGCCGATGCCCATCTCAAGGCTGGCTTCCCCCTGCCGTTGGCAGGGTCATATGGATCGCTACGAGCCGCAAAGGGCGAGATTTTTCGGGTCACCGATACCGAGGAGGAGTCGGTGCCGGAGAGATTTCGGGACATCGCCCGCAATCGTGGCTGGCGCAGCGCGGTGTTCGTTCCGCTTCTGAGCGACGGGCGAGCGATCGGCGCGATCAGCGTGACCCGCGCTGAGCCCGGTTCGTTTGCCGACCACCATGTCGAGATCCTGAAGACCTTTGCCGATCAGGCCGTGATCGCGATCCAGAACGTCGAGCTGTTTCAGGAAGTACAACAACGCACCCGCGAGCTGTCGCAATCCCTGGACGACCTCCGCGCCGCCCAGGATCGCCTGGTGCAGACCGAGAAGCTTGCCTCGCTCGGCCAGCTCACCGCGGGGATCGCGCACGAGATCAAGAATCCGCTCAACTTCGTCAACAATTTCTCGGCGCTCTCGGTCGAGCTGACCGACGAACTCAACGACGTGTTGAAGCAGGCGGAGTTGACCGAAAAGCTTCGCCAGGACGTCGACGAGCTGACGCAGTTGCTGAAGTCCAACCTCGAAAAGATCGTACAACACGGCAAGCGCGCCAACTCCATCGTCAAGAACATGCTGCTGCATTCGCGGGAGGGCTCGGGCGAGCAGCGCGCCGCCGACATCAACGCGCTGGTGGAGGAAAGCCTCAATCTTGCCTATCACGGCGCGCGCGCCGAGAAATCAGGCTTCAACATCACGCTGGAGCGCGCATTCGACGCCGGCGCCGGCTCCGCCGAGCTGTATCCGCAGGAGATGACGCGCGCGCTGCTCAACCTGATCTCGAACGGCTTCTACGCCGCGTCCAAGCGCAAGGCCGAAAATGGCGAGACGGCGTTTGAGCCGACGCTGCTCGCGACGACGAAAGATCGTGGAACCTCCGTGGAAATCCGCATTCGCGACAACGGCACCGGCATTCCGCCCGAGGTGAAGGAAAAGATGTTCAATCCGTTTTTCACCACCAAGCCGGCGGGCGAGGGGACCGGGCTCGGCCTGTCGATGACCCACGACATCATCGTCAAGCAGCATGGCGGCACCATCGACGTTGCGACCGAGCCCGGCAACTTCACTGAGTTCATTGTCGTGCTGCCGCGCGCGAACGGTGCTCAGGGCAGGGGTAGAGATCGGACTTGAGATGCCGCACGTGATGCGAGAAGGCCCGCGCGATGTCTCGCCCGGGCCCGAACTCGTCTTCCGAGCCAACGGCTCAGTTGTTGGTATTGGCGTCGTTGCCGTGAACGCGAGCCCTCTTCGCCGCGCGCGGCGCGGGCTGATAGGCAAATGCGTTGCTGGGATTGCTCCGTCCGTTGCTCGCCGTATTCGCCGTGAGATTGGGATCGCGGAAGCAGTCGCCGCCGATGCCGGCGGAGGCCGCTTGGCACTGCTCCATCGTGGAGAACCCACAACCGGTCATATGACCGGTGACATCCTGGCGGCAAATTCGCCCGCGCTTGCGCTGCCGGTGGTGATGGCGCCAAGAATGGCTGCGGCGACGAACGCCGCAGCCGGCACGCCGAGTTTGGTAAATGCTCTCATCTTCATCGTCTCGTTTGTGGTTTGGTTTGAGCCCCACGCGCGAGATGACGACACGGTGGCGAAACACAAGCGCACTCAATCATTGTTGAAGGATTGTTGAAGCGATGACAAACAGATGACAGTCTGCGCAGCAGACACGCAGCGTTCGCGAATGTGAGACGGAGATCGAGATGCCCTATGCGAAGACCGATGATGGTGTCCGTTTGTACTTCGAGGAGACCGGCAGCGGCCGTCTCCTGATCTTCGTGCATGAGTTCGCCGGCGACGTCAGAAGCTTCGAGCCGCAGCTGCGGCACTTCGGCAAGCGCTATCGCACCATTGCCTTCAACGCCCGCGGCTTCCCGCCGTCGGATGTACCGGAGCATGTCTCCTCCTATTCGCAAACCCGCGCTGCCGACGACATCCTCGCGGTGCTCGATCACATCGGCGAGAAGCAGGCGCACATCGTGGGGCTGTCGATGGGCGGCTTCGCGACGCTGCATTTCGGGCTGCGCCATCAACCGCGCGCGGCCTCGCTCTGCATCGGCGGCTGCGGTTACGGCGCCGAGCCCGACAAGCGCGAAACCTTTCGCGCCGAAGCCGACACGATTGCCAAGGCGTTGCGGACCGAGGGCATGGCGCCTTTCGCCGAGCGCTACGCCTATGGGCCGACCCGCGTGCAGTTCGAGAACAAGGATCCGCGCGGACACGCCGAGTTCAAGACGATGCTGGCGGGGCATTCGGCGATCGGATCTGCCAATACCCAGCAGGGCGTGCAGAAGGAGCGGCCGTCGCTCTATACCCTGGTCGAGGAGATGAAGCGCATCACCGTGCCGACGCTGGTGATCCACGGCGACGAGGATTGGCCGTGCCTTTTGCCGGGCGTGCTGATGAAGCAGACCATTCCATCCGCCGCGCTTGCGGTGATGCCGAATTGCGGCCACGCCATCAATCTGGAGGAGCCGGACGAATACAATCGCATCGTTGGTGAGTTCCTGGGCTTGGTCGACAACGGCCGCTGGCCGCAGCGAGACCCTCGCGCGATCAGTGCGTCGATCACGGGGATGAAGGACTAGATGAGCGAGCCAAGGCCGCAAGTCCTGATCGCGGGCGCCGGCATTGCCGGGCTGGTCGCCGGACTCGCGCTATTGCAGCGGGGTATCGAGGTCGAGATTTTCGAGCAGGCAGCCGAGCTGCGCGAACTCGGCGCCGGCGTCCAGCTCAGCGCCAACGGCACGCGGGTGCTCATCGCGCTCGGCCTCGAACGGGAGATGCAAGCCATCGCCTCCGAGCCGTCGGGCAAGCAGATCAGGCTGTTCTCGACCGGACGGACCTGGAAGTTGTTCGATCTCGGCGTCTCCTCACGCGCAATCTATGGCGCGCCTTACTGGATGGTGCATCGGGGCGATTTCCACCGCGTGCTGTGTGAGGCCTTTAATGCCCGCGCGCCCGGCAGGCTGCACCTCGGTGCCCGCTGCGTCGGATTCGACGAGGATGACAATCATGTCCGGCTTCATCTGGCGAATGGCGAGACGCATCGCGGCGACGTCGTGGTCGGCGCCGACGGCGTTCACTCCGAAATCCGCCGTCAGATCGGCGGCGACCGAAAGCCGTTCTTCGCGGGCGTGGCGGCCTGGCGCGGCCTGGTGCCGATGGAACGGCTGCCACCATCCGTGCAACGCGACGTCGGCACCAACTGGGTCGGACCCGGCGGCCATGTCATCACCTATCCCGTGCGCCGCGGCGAGCTGTTGAACTTCGTCGGCATTTTCGAAGGCGAGAGCTGGCCGGTGGAATCCTGGACCGAGCGCGGCACCCGCGAAGCCTGTAGCCAGTCGTTCGCGGGCTGGAACTCGGAGATCCACGCCATCATCGCCAACGTCGACATTCCCTACAAATGGGCGCTGCTCGGACGCGATCCGCTCGATCGTTTTGTTGCGGGGCGCGCCTGCGTGATCGGCGATGCCGCGCATCCGACGCTGCCGTTCCTGGCGCAGGGCGCCAACATGGCGATCGAGGACGGCATGGTGCTGGCACGATGCCTGGAAGCGTTTCCGCCACGGGAGGCGCTCGAGCGCTACCAGCGCGCGCGGATCGAGCGCACCAATTCGATCGTGACGAAGTCGGCCGAGAACGCCCGACGCTTCCACAATCCGGCGCTGGCGCACGCGGAAGGCGCCGACGATTACGTCTCGCGCGAGTGGCAGCCGGAGCGGGTGCGCGAGCGCTACGACTGGCTGTTCGAGTACGACGCGCTCAGTGTGGCGATCTGAGCGGTACCGCCCGGCGTTAACGAATGGTTGCCATCGCGCAACGAATGTTGCGGTCCCGCAACAGTTGGCGAACATTTGGCGTCCGGCGCGGCCGGCTCTTGCCCGCGCCGCTTTTTAGCCACACCCCTCAATGAAATGATCTTTCGCGGGGCAAAGAATCCGCAAAAGCCGCTCGCGAGGGCGCGGAACCCAGCGCAGGTGTTCCGGGTCAACAAAGAGACGGTTTGAGGAAACGGGTTGCGATGGACGCCAAGACGAACATCAAGAACAGACTTCCCAGCCGTCACGTGACGGAAGGGCCCGCGCGCGCCCCGCACCGCTCCTACCTCTATGCCATGGGGCTCACGACCGCGCAAATTCATCAGCCGCTGGTTGGGGTTGCCTCCTGCTGGAATGAAGCCGCGCCCTGCAACATCGCGCTGATGCGCCAGGCCCAGGCGGTCAAAAAGGGCGTCGCGGCCGGCGGCGGCACGCCGCGCGAGTTCTGCACCATCACGGTGACCGACGGCATGGCCATGGGCCATGACGGCATGCGCTCCTCGCTGCCGTCGCGCGAATGCATCGCCAACTCGGTCGAGTTGACGGTGCGCGGCCACGCCTATGACGCGCTCGTGCGGTCTTGCCGGCTGCGACAAGTCGCTGCCTGGCATGATGATGGCCATGGTCCGGCTCAACGTGCCCTCGATCTTCATCTATGGCGGCTCGATCCTGCCCGGCACTTTCCGGGGTCAGCAGGTCACGGTGCAGGACATGTTCGAGGCCGTCGGCAAGCACTCGGTCGGCGCGATGTCGGACGAAGACCTCGACGAAATCGAGCGGGTGGCGTGCCCGTCGGCCGGCGCCTGCGGCGCGCAGTTCACCGCCAACACCATGGCGACCGTTTCCGAGGCGATCGGCTTGGCGCTGCCATATTCAGCCGGCGCGCCCGCGCCCTACGAGATCCGTGATGCCTTTTGCATGACCGCCGGCGAGAAGGTGATGGATCTTATCCGGTCCAACATCCGGCCGCGCGACATCGTCACCCGCAAGGCGCTGGAGAACGCCGCCGCCGTGGTCGCCGCCTCAGGCGGTTCGACCAATGCCGGCTTGCATCTGCCGGCGATCGCCCACGAGTGCGGCATCAAGTTCGACCTGTTCGATGTAGCGGAAATCTTCAAAAAGACGCCGTATGTCGCGGATTTGAAGCCGGGCGGCCGTTATGTCGCCAAAGACATGTTTGAAGCTGGCGGCATACCGCTTCTGATGAAGACCCTGCTCGATCACGGCTATTTGCATGGGGATTGTCTGACAGTCACCGGCCGAACGATCGCAGAAAACCTCAAAAGCGTGAAATGGAACCCGCATCAGGACGTGGTGCGGCCGGCCGACAAGCCGATCACCGTCACCGGCGGTGTGGTCGGCTTGAAGGGCAACCTCGCGCCAGAAGGAGCGATCGTGAAAGTTGCGGGCATGTCGAACCTGAAATTTACCGGGCCGGCCCGCTGCTTCGACTGCGAGGAGGACGCCTTCGAGGCCGTCCAGAAGCGCACCTACAAGGAAGGCGAGGTCATCGTCATCCGCTACGAGGGCCCGCGCGGCGGTCCCGGCATGCGGGAGATGCTCTCGACCACGGCGGCGCTGACCGGGCAGGGCACCAGCGGTAAAATCGCACTTATCACCGACGGCCGGTTCTCCGGCGCCACCCGCGGCTTCTGCATCGGCCATGTCGGGCCGGAGGCAGCCATTGGCGGACCGATTGGCCTGTTGCAGGACGGCGACATCATCGAGATCGACGCGGTGGTCGGAACCCTTAACGTAAAATTGAGCGACGCAGAGCTCGCCGAGCGCAAAACCAAATGGCGCCCTCGCGAGACAAATCACACGACGGGCGCGCTCTGGAAATATGCCCAACAGGTTGGGCCGGCAGTGGCTGGGGCCGTAACCCATCCAGGCGGTGCGCACGAGAAACAGTGCTATGCGGACATCTGAGCGTACCATTGTTGCGTTGGCGTTGGGGGCAGCATTGCTGGCCACCCCGGCGCTTGCGTTCGATGGTTCGCCGGTCAATCAGCCGTCCGTTGCTCCGCCCGGTGTGAAGAAAGCCGTGGCAGTCCCTGTCGCGCCTCAAGATTCCAACCTCACTGCACTGCAATATGCGGCTGAAGGCGGCCATCCGCTTGCCCAGTGGAAGCTGGGCCGGATGTATGCCGACGGTGACGGCGTGGCGCGCAACGACGTGACGGCCTTCGACTACTTCCAGCGCATCGCCAGCCAGCACGCGGAAGACAATCCCAGCGCGCCGCAATCGGCCGTTGTCGCCAACGCCTTCGTGGCGCTCGGCCGTTATTATCTGAGCGGCATCCCGAACTCCAAGGTGAAGTCGGATCCGGAGCGGGCGCGCGAGATGCTGTATTACGCCGCGTCCTATTTCGGCAATGCCGACGCGCAATATGACCTCGCCCGGCTCTATCTGAGGGGCGTCGACGCCACCCCGAACGAGGTGGCGGTTGGTCTACGCTGGATGGGACAGGCCGCCCGGAAGGGCCAGCATCTGGCCCAGGCCCAGCTCGGCGAAATGCTGTTCAACGGTGACCGCATGCGGCCGCAGCGCGCGCGCGGCCTGATGTTCCTGGCGCTCGCCTGCGAAGGCGCCGCGCCCGAAGAGGTCTGGATCAAGGAAAACTATAACCGCGCGGTCGCCGGCTCGACCGAGGACGAGCGCGCGATGGCCGTGAAGTATGTCGAGCAGTGGGTGCAGGGCCGCCGCGATTGAGGCGCGCTTAGCTGGATAGCCGCAACGAGGCCGCACGAAGAGGCGGCCTTTTTATTTGCAGCAGCTCGTGCCGGTCTGGACCGGCGGGCATGGGACTGTCCCGTACGAACAAAACACGCAGCAGTCCCCGGCCTTCGGCTTGAGCCGTGTTCCGCATGCCCTGCAGTCGTAGAAAAACTGACAGGCATCGACGGGCATCGTCTCGGCGGCCTGATGGCCGCAAGCGGGGCAGGTGATGGTGGATTGCAATTCCATTCGCATCCGGCCAGCCTAAATGTTCTTCGACATCGGATAGGACGAACTGGTGCCGAACCGTCGCTCCGGCGCGCCGGTATCGGCATAGCCACGCGCCCGATAGAAGCGGTGCGCCGTTTCGGTCGAGACCAGCTTGCACTGCGAATTGCCGTGCTCCGCGGCTCTCCTTTCCAGCGCTTGCAGCAGTACGGTGCTGGCGCCGCGGAATCGCGCCTTTGGCGAAACATAGTTCAGAAGGATCTCGCCATCGTTCCTGACCGAGCCGACGGCGAGGAGCGCGTCGCCCTCGACCGCAAGCAGGACTGAAATCTTGGGATCGGCGAGCCACGCCGCGAAATGTTCCGGTGTCTTGTTGCCGAGCCAACGCCGCAAGATATCAGGGTCGCTGCGATGATCGGGAACGCAGAGTTCGGCAATCGACGCACGCATAACCTCGCAGGCCTCTTCCGCATCCGCCGGCGTGGCGTCGCGAACGATCACGCCGCCGCTAGTGCCCACTTTCCGAAGTTCGTGCTCCATTGCCGCACATCCGTTCACGAACTTCGGAAAGTCATGGGCACTAGCAAACTTATGATTCTAGTGCCGCTTTCGATCTGAAGTCCTGAGAAGCACTCGCCGCACATGGTGCAGGGACTTCAGATCGGCGGCACTAGATCGAGGTCGGCCCAGACCGGCACGTGGTCGGACGGCTTCTCCCAGGCGCGCACATAGCTGTCGATGCCGACATCGATCAGCCGGTCGCTGGCCTGCGGCGACATCAGCAGATGATCGATGCGCAGGCCCCAGTTCTTCTGCCAGGCGCCGGCCTGGTAGTCCCAGAAGGTATATTGGCCGGGCGCATCGTTGACTGCCCGCAGTGCGTCGGTCAGCCCGAGGCCGAGCAGGGCCTGGAAGCTTTCTCGCGTGGCGGGGCGGAACAGCGCATCATTGACCCAGGCCGCTGGGTTGTGGACGTCCTCGGCGGCCGGGATGACATTGAAATCGCCGGCCAGGATCAGCGGCTCCTCGGCCTTCAGGCGTTCCTTCGAATACTCAAGAAGCCGCGACATCCATTTGAGCTTGTAGGGATATTTGTCGCTGTCGGCCGGGTTGCCGTTGGGCAGATAGAGGCAGGCGATCCGCAGCACGCCGTTTTTCAGCGTGACCACGCCTTCGAGGAAGCGCGCATGCGCGTCCTCGTCGTCGCCGGCAAGGCCGGACTTGGTCTCATCGAACGGCAGCTTCGACAGCAGCGCCACGCCGTTGAAAGTCTTCTGGCCGTGGGTGACGACGTTGTAGCCGAGCAACTCGAATTCGAGCCGCGGGAAAGCGTCGTCGGTGCATTTGATTTCCTGCAGGCAGGCGATGTCCGGCTGGGTCTCCTTCAGCCACGCCATCACAGGTTCGATTCTTTGCCGGATCGAATTGACGTTCCAGGTCGCGATGCGCATGTCGGTCTGATTGCTTAGATCGAGAAGCTGGTGCCGCAGCCGCAGGAGGCGGTGGCGTTCGGATTGTTGACGCGGAAGGACGCGCCGATCAAATCGTCGACAAAATCGACCTCCGAGCCCGCGAGGAACGGCACCGAGGCCGGATCGATCAGCACCACGGCGGCATCGCGCTCGATCACGAGATCGTCCGCCGCCTTGTCGTGGTCGACGTCGAACTTGTACTGGAAGCCGGAGCAGCCGCCGCCCTCGACCGAGATGCGCAGCATGGCGCCGCCACCCTCCTTGCCGAGGATTTCGCCGATGCGGCGGGCGGCCCGCGCGCTGATGGTGACGTCGGTGGTCATGGCTTACGTTGCTCCAATTCCTGCGTCATAGTTATGTGTGAAAGGCGCTGGAATCAAACCTTTCAGGGGATCAATACACCGTGTCGGTCGGAATGGCTGCCCCCCGCGCGCTCTATGCCTGCGACCCCGACAACAGCCGGGGCCGGCTGTTCCAGGAGCCGCCGAGCCGTACCCGCAGCCCGTTCCGGCGCGATTGCGACCGGGTCATCCATTCCACCGCGTTCCGCCGCCTGAAGCACAAGACGCAGGTATTCGTATTCCACGAGGGCGACCATTACCGGACCCGGCTGACCCATTCGCTGGAGGTCGCGCAAATCGCGCGTGCGCTGGCGCGCCAGCTCGGGCTCGACGAGGACCTCACCGAGACCCTGGCGCTGGCGCACGACCTCGGCCATCCCCCGTTCGGCCACGCCGGCGAGCGCGCGCTCGACGCGTGCCTGAAATCGCATGGCGGCTTCGATCACAACGCCCAGACCTTGCGGGTCGTCACTGCGCTGGAACACCGTTATCCGGAATTCGACGGGCTCAATCTCACCTGGGAATCCCTCGAAGGCATCGTCAAGCACAATGGACCGCTGACCGACCGCAGCGGCGTGGCGCTCGGCGATCACGGCGTCCCCATCGGCATTGCCGAATACATGAAGACGAACGACCTCGAACTCTGGAGCTTCGCCTCGCTGGAAGCGCAGGTCGCGGCGATCGCCGACGACATCGCCTATGATGCCCACGATATCGACGATGGCCTGCGCGCCGGCCTGTTCGCCATCGACGATCTCGAGGTCATGCCGCTCCTGGCGGACATGATCGGCGAGATCGACGCGCATTATCCCGCCCTCGACCAGGATCGGCGCGGTGCGGAACTGGTGCGCGATCTGATTTCCTATCTGATCGGCTCGGTGGTTTCGGAAGCGTACAAGCGGCTCGATGCCGCACGCCCGACGTCGGCGCATGACGTGAGGAATTACGACAAGCAACTGGTCGCGTTTTCGCCGGCCGTGACTGAGGCCGAAGCTGATATCAAGGCGTTCCTGAAACAGCACATGTACCGGCATCCACGTGTGATGCGGGTGATGGGCGAGGCCGAGGACATCGTGGCCAATCTGTTCGCGCGTTATCAGAATGATCCCTCCGCGCTGCCGGCCGAATGGCAGGACGGCATCGCGCAGGAGAACGAGGCGGCGCGTGCCCGCCGCATCGGCAATTTCATCGCTGGCATGACCGACCGCTTTGCTCTCACCGAGCACCAGCGGCTTTTTGACTCGACCCCGGAATTGCGTTAGGCGGCGGCCATGCCTGCGAAAACTCAATCCCTTCATCTATTTGCCGACGTGCTGGTGCGCGTGCACGCGATCTGCGCTGATCTCGCGAAAGACGGCAATTGGCCGGAGGGGATCGGATTTTTCGCGCGTGGTGGTCGAGCCGCCGCGCGACGCCAGCCATGGCGACATGGCAACCAATGCCGCGATGGTGCTGGCGAAGGAGGCGAAATCGAAGCCGCGCGATCTCGCCGAGACGATTGCCGCGAAGCTGCGCCAAGAGGACCTGATCGAGAAGGTCGATGTCGCCGGTCCCGGCTTCATCAATCTCACGCTCAAGCCCGTGGCGTGGACCGATGCGCTGCGCAGCGTTCTGCGCGAAGGCGACGGTTACGGCCGATTGCCGGCGAAAGCCGGCGCGCCAAAGGTCAACGTCGAATATGTCTCGGCCAATCCGACCGGGCCGATGCATGTCGGCCATTGCCGCGGCGCCGTGTTTGGCGATGCGCTGTGCAGCCTGCTGCAATTCGCCGGCCATGACGTCACGCGCGAATACTACATCAACGATGCCGGCGCGCAGGTCGACGTGCTCGCGCGCTCGGCGTTCCTGCGTTATCGCGAGGCGCTGGGCGAGGACATCGGCGCGATCCCCGAGGGCCTCTATCCCGGCGATTATCTGAAGCCGGTCGGGCAGGCGCTCGCGCTCGAATATGGCGACAAGCTGCGCGCGATGAGCGAAGCCGAATGGCTGCCGATCGTGCGCAGCAAGTCGATCGCCATGATGATGGAGGAGATCAAGGGCGATCTCGCCGCGCTCAACATCCGGCACGACGTGTTCTTCTCGGAGCGCTCGCTGATCGAAGGCGGCCACAACAAGGTCGCCGAGACCATCGATTTCCTGCGCTCAGCGCGGCGACGTCTATACCGGCCGGCTGCCGCCGCCGAAGGGCGCGCCGGTCGAGGACTGGGAGGACCGCGAGCAACTGCTGTTCCGCGCCACCGCCTATGGCGACGACGTCGACCGTCCGTTGATCAAGTCGGACGGCTCCTACACCTATTTCGCCTCCGACATTGCCAACCACAAGAACAAGTTCGATCGCGGCTTTGCCGACCTGATCGACGTGTTCGGCGCCGATCACGGCGGCTACATCAAGCGCACGCAGGCGGCGGTGAAGGCGGTCACGGAGGGCCAGGCGACGCTCGACGTCAAGATCGTGCAGCTGGTGAAGCTGCTTGCGCAACGGCGAGCCCGTGAAGATGTCGAAACGCTCCGGCGATTTCGTCACGCTGCGCGAGGTCGTCGACGAGGTCGGCAACGACGCCGTCCGCTTCATGATGCTGTATCGCAAGAACGACGCGGTGCTGGATTTCGACCTCGCCAAGGTGATCGAACAGTCACGCGACAATCCGGTGTTCTATGTCCAGTACGGCCACGCCCGCGGGCATTCGATCTTCCGCAATGCCCGCGACGAGGCACTCCCTGACCTGCCGCATGAGGGGCCGGCGAGGGTGGCTTATCTGGCGCGAGGCGCCGGTCGAGCGGTTGAGCGATCCGGCCGAGCTCGACCTGCTGAAGCGGCTCGCGCTTTACCCCCGCATGATCGAGGGAGCGGCGGCCGCACACGAGCCGCACCGAATCGCGTTTTACCTTTATGATCTCGCCAGCGAGTTCCACGCGCTTTGGACTAGGGGGCGGGATTTGCCCTATTTACGCTTCATTATCAAAGATGATGCAAACCTTACCAAGGCGCGGCTGGCCATGGTTCAGGGGGTCGTTTCGGTGTTGGCGTCGGGACTCGCCATTTTGGGCGTCCACGCTCCCGACGAAATGCGCTAGTCTGGCGCTGGCGGTCGCCCGCATGGGCTTTGGGGGCTCATCGGTTCCGAACCGGTTCGCGTGCAAGAGTTGTGGGGGCTCTTTCCCGTAGGGGACGCATCACGACGATGGCTGATCGATATCAGGGCAGACCTTTCCCCGCTGACGATGATGATCGCGGCGGCGATCAGCATGATTCCGGCGGAAGCGATCCGCTCGCCGAACTCGCGCGGCTGATCGGACAGACCGATCCGTTCGGCACGACGGGCAAAACTCCAGCGGCGCCTGTGCCGCCGGTACCACGCGCGGCCCCGCGCTATGAGCCGCCACGATACGAGGAGCCGCAATTCGAGGAGCCGCAATACGAAGAACCGGTCGAGGAGGAACTGCCGCCCCCCGGACCGCCAAGCTGGATGCAGCGCGCCAACGCGCGCGTCGTGCCGCAGCAACGGCAGGCTCCCGTGCAGGAGGACACACCGAGCGCGGTCCATCCGTTGCGCCGCCTCGCGCTGCCTGCTCCGCAATACGAGGACTATCCGGAAGAGCAGGCTCACCAGGAGCCCGAACAACACGCTGATCCCTCGCGCTATGACGACGCGCTTTATGGTCAGCTCGAAAGCGGCGCGCAGGATTATCAGCGCGAAGCTGCCTATCCCGATGATCCCTATGCCTATCAGGACGGCTACGAAGAGGAGCCCGAGGAGCCAGTCCGCAGGCGCGGGGGTCTGCTGACGATTGCTGCCGTGCTCGCGCTCGCTATCGTGGGCACGGGTGCGGCATTCGCCTATCGCACCTATGTCGGTGCGCCGAAGAGCGGCGATCCGCCGATCATCAAAGCCGACAACACGCCGACCAAGGTGATCCCTGCGCCCGCCGATGCCTCGAGCAAGACGCCCGATCGCATGCCGATCGGCGACGGCTCGGAGAAGATCGTGCCGCGCGAGGAAAAGCCTGTTGACGTCAACGCCAACAATGGGGCGCCGCGCGTGGTGTTTCCGCCTCTCACGCCGAACGCCAATCCGCCGCCTGCGGCCAGCGTTGCGACGGCCGGGCCGCCTCCCATGCAGGCCGCCGCCGCGCCGACCAACGGCACCCTGCCGAGCAGTGAGCCGCGCAAGATCAAGACGCTGTCGGTGCGCGGCGATCAGGCCGATGCTGGCCCAGTTCCGCCGCCGGCGCCTGCTGCGGCTCCAGCTTCCGCAAAGCCGGCCAAGTCCGGATCCGCCGCTCCACGTACTGCGCCACAGCCTGCGGCGGCCGGGAACGCGCCGCTCTCGCTGGCGCCGGATGCCCAGGCCTCGGCGCCGGCACCAGAGGCCCGGCGCGTCGCAACCTTGCAGCCGCCGCCGGGAGCGCCCGGAAGTGACGCAGCCCCTGCGGCTGAGGGCAAATTCCTGGTATCGATCGCCTCGCAGCCGACCGAAGCCGAGGCGCAGGCCGTGTTCCGCGCGATGCAGAAGAAATATCCGGAGCAGCTCAGTTCGCACTCGCCCGTCATCAAGCGGATCGACAACAAAAAGGGCACGTCCTACCGCGCCATGGTGGGACCCTTCGCATCGCGCGAAGAAGCCACGAAGTTCTGCTCGAGCTACTCTTCGGCTGGCGGCCAGTGCTGGGTCCCCTGATCGATCCAAAGGAAAAAGCCGCCGTTTCCTTGACCCTCGCGCGAACCGCAGGCTAATCGGCCGCCATGGCCATTCGCGCATTCATCACAGGTACCTCCGGCACCACGCTGACCGCGGACGAGCGCGCGTTCATCGCGGCCGAGCGCCCATGGGGCTTCATCCTGTTCAGGCGCAACATCGACAATCCCGCCCAAGTGACGGCTTTGGTTCGTGAAATGCGAGAGGCCGCTGGCGCCCCCGACGCACCCGTCCTGGTCGACCAGGAGGGCGGGCAAGTGCAGCGTTTCCGGCCGCCGCATTGGCCGAACTATCCGGCCGGCGCCGCCTTCGGCCGGCTCTATGACATCGATTCGAAGCTCGGCCTGCGGGCCGCCCGCCTGAGCGCACGGCTGATCGCCGACGATTTGCTGCCGATGGGGGTCACGGTCGACTGCCTGCCGCTCGCGGACGTGCCGATTCCGGGCGCCGATGCGGTGATTGGCGATCGCGCCTATGGGGACGAGCCAAGCAAAGTGGCTGAGATCGCGCGGGCGGTGACGCAAGGCCTTGAGCAGGGTGGTATCTTACCGGTGCTCAAGCACATTCCCGGCCATGGCCGAGCCACTGCCGACAGCCATCTGGCGCTGCCGACCGTCGATACGCCGCGGGAGGAACTCGAAAGAACGGATTTTGCAGCGTTCAAGCCGTTGGCTGATTTGCCCATGGCGATGACGGCGCATGTTGTGTTTTCCGCCATCGATCCTGCCCAACCGGCTACGACTTCTGCGACAATGATCGAACAGGTGATTCGCGGCTTGATCGGGTTCCAGGGTCTGTTGATGAGTGACGACGTCGGGATGAACGCGCTGGCCGGATCGATCGGCGAGCGCAGCCGGGCGCTGATGGCCGCCGGATGCGACATGATCCTGCATTGCAGCGGCAAGCTGGACGAGATGCAGGAAGTGGCCCGCGAGGCGCCCGAATTATCGGGCAAGGCGTTGACGAGGGCGCAGCAGGCGTTGGCTGCGCGCAAACCGCCGCAGCCGTTCGATCGGACGGCGGCGACAGCGGAACTCGATGCGCTGATCGGACGATTGGGAACGGGTGCATGACCGCGGAGATTTTGTCGTTCGAGACGGGCCGGCCGGCCGAGCTTGCCGAGGGCGAGCCGTCGCTGGTCGTCGACGTCGAGGGCTATGAAGGCCCGCTCGACCTGCTGCTCGCGCTGGCGCGGCAACAGAAGGTCGACCTGTCCAAGATTTCGATCCTGGCGCTGGCCGATCAGTATCTGCAGTTCATCGAGGAAGCGCGAAAAATCCGGCTGGAGCTCGCCGCCGACTATCTTGTCATGGCGGCCTGGCTCGCCTTCCTGAAATCGCGCCTGCTGTTGCCGGAGCCACCGGCCGCCGAAGGCCCGAGCGCCGAGGAGATGGCGACCGCGCTCGCCAACCGGCTGCGCCGGCTGGAGGCGATCCGCGAGGCCGCCAACCGCCTGATGAACCGGCCGCAATTGAAGCGCGAGGTATTTCCGCGCGGCAATCCCGAGACCATCGCCCACATCCGCCATCCCCATTACACCGCGACGCTCTTTGATCTCTTGACCGCTTACTCCGCGCAGCGCCAGCAGCGCGTGCTGGCCTCGGTGCATCTTGCCAAGCGCACGGTGTGGTCGCTGACGGAAGCCCGCGCCTCGCTGGAGCGCTTGATTGGGCTTGCCGAGGACTGGAGCTGTCTCGACGAGTATCTGCTCGCCTATGTCGTCGATCCCTCGCAGAAGGCGACCGTGTTCGCGTCGAGCTTCGCGGCGGCACTCGAATTGGTGCGCGAGGGCGCGATGGAGCTGAACCAGAAAGCGGCGTTCGCGCCGCTTTATTTCCGCAAGCGCGCGCCGCAACCGGCCGACGCAGCGCCGTCGGCGGACCTGTAATGCAAGAAGGAGACGTAGCCCATGGCAAGCCTGGCGGAGAAACGCATGGACGACGCCGAGGACACGCCCGCCGCCGATCCGACCGCGCGGCCGGAAGAACTACGGCTCCTTGAAGCGCTGTTGTTCGCATCGACCGAACCGCTCGATCAGGCGACGCTGGCCAAGCGCATGCCCGACGGCGTCGACATCAAGGCGGCGCTCGCGCAATTGCAGGCGGAATATTCGTCGCGCGGCGTCAATCTGGTTCGCATCGCCAACAAGTGGACGTTCCGCACGGCCGGCGACCTTGCCTGGCTGATGACCCGTGAGAGCACGGAGACGCGGCGGCTGTCGCGCGCCGCGATCGAGGTGCTTGCGATCATCGCGTACCACCAGCCGGTGACGCGCGCCGAGATCGAGGAAATCCGCGGCGTGATCACCTCGAAGGGCACGCTCGACGTGCTGCTTGAAACCGGATGGATCAGGCCGCGCGGCCGCCGCAAGACGCCGGGCCGGCCGCTCACCTTCGGAACCACGGAAACATTCCTGTCGCAGTTCAGCCTCGAAGCGCTCGGCGATCTGCCGGGCCTCGAGGAATTGAGGGGTACGGGGCTTTTGGATTCCCGCTTGCCGACCGGATTTAATGTTCCGACGCCCTCGGACGATCCGGCGTTGCGTGAAGACGAGGACCCGCTCGAGATCGGCGATCTCGATCTGGCGCTGGCGCCTGCGGTCGAGCCCGAAAACAGCGACGAAAGCTAGTTCCGAAAGCACTCCGGCCGGCGATTAACGGTAGCCATAATACGTAAGCCCTGCAGCAATTTGCCGGGGCTGAAGTCCTTGTTTTTGACACCCCGCGGGCCTACTTTCCGGGGAAAGAACAGGGCCGGATGATCGGCCATTTCCCGTTTGGAGGGTTGCAGGATGGGTTCGCTTAGCATTTGGCACTGGATCGTGGTGATCGCAGTCGTCCTGCTGCTGTTCGGCCGCGGCAAGATTTCGGATCTGATGGGTGACGTCGCCCAGGGCATCAAGGCGTTCAAGAAGGGCATGAAGGACGACGAGACTGCGTCCGACAAACCCGAGCCGGTGAAGTCCATCGATCACAATTCTGCGTCGCCGACGGCAGCGCGACAGGACGTCGGCAGCAAGGCGGTCTGAGACGCGACTGGCACCGGCGAAGGCACCTCCGGTTTGCTTGGAGGCAAGCGCGGCTTCGCGTGAGCGGAATTTTCCATGTTCGACATCGGCTGGAGTGAAATCGTCGTCATCGCGGTTGTCGCGCTGATTGCGATCGGCCCGAAGGAATTGCCTGGCGTGCTGCGCATGGTCGGGCAGTGGATGGGCAAGGCGCGCAAGATGGCCGCCGAATTCCAGGGCCAGTTCCAGGAGGCGATGCGCGAGGCCGAGATGGCCGACCTCAAGAAGAGTTTTGACGAGGTCAAGGAGGCCGCGACCGGCCTGACCAGCGGCGGCCTGATGACCTCGCTGCAGAAGGACGTCACCGACGCGCTCCGGATCGACGACATCGACAAGCCCACACCTGCGATCGAGCCGCCGGCGACGCCGACCGAGCCGGCGCCGCCGATGCCGGAGACCTTTGTCGAAGCAGAAACACATGCAGCAGCCGGTGAACCGCTCGCGATCACGGCCGAGGTTCAGCCGCAGGATAATACGGCTGCCGCAACCGACGAGATCAAGGACGCCAAAGCGTCATGAGCGATGCCGACATCGAGGCCAGCAAAGCGCCATTGATGGATCATCTGATCGAGCTGCGCTCGCGGCTGATCAAGGCGCTGCTCGGCTTCGGCGTGGCCTTCATCTTCTGCTTCTTCTTCGCCAAGCAGATCTACAACGTGCTGGTCTGGCCGTTCGTCTGGGTCGCCGGCGCGGAGAATTCGAAGTTCATCTACACCGCGCTCCTGGAATATTTCATCACCCAGTTGAAGCTCGCGCTGTTCGGCGCCGGTTTCATCTCGTTTCCGATCGTGGCGACGCAAATCTACAAGTTCGTGGCGCCTGGCCTCTACAAGCACGAGCGCAACGCGTTCATGCCTTATCTGATCGCGACGCCGGTGTTCTTCGTGCTCGGCGCGATGCTGGTCTATTTCGTGGTGCTGCCGATGCTGATCCGCTTCTCGCTCGGCATGCAGCAGACGGCCGGCGCGGAGACGGCGCAGATCGCGCTGTTGCCCAAGGTCGGCGAATATCTGTCGCTGATGATGTCGCTGATCTTCGCCTTCGGCATCGCTTTCCAGCTTCCGGTGATCCTCACCTTGTTGGGGCGGATCGGCATCGTCTCATCGAAGATGCTGCGCGAAAAGCGCCGCTATTTCATCGTGGTCGCCTTCATCATTGCGGCCGTGCTGACGCCGCCGGACGTCTTGAGCCAGGCCTCGCTCGCGCTGCCCTTGCTCGCGCTCTATGAGGGCTCGATCATCTCGGTGAAGATCGTGGAGAAGAAGGCGGCGGCGCAGGCCTCGTCTAGCACCGGCGCTCCGCCGGCGGCCAATCCCGCCGAGTAGGGCGCCTTCGGCCCACGCAAGGCCCGGGCAAATCCGCGCCCGCGCCTGTTCCAAATCCCACGCAATCAGGTTACTGGATGCCCGCCACTGGCCGGCACGATTCACGGACAATAAGTCATGCACGACATCAGATCGATCCGCGACAATCCGGAAGGCTTCGACGCCGCGCTGAAGCGGCGCGGGCTTGCGCCGATGTCCGCGTCGCTGATTGGCGATCGATGAGAAGCGCCGCGCGGCGATCCTCGCCTCCGAGCAGGCGCAGGCGCGGCGCAATGCGGCCTCGAAGGAGATCGGCGAGGCGAAGAAGGCCAGGGATGACGCGCGTGCTTCCAGGCTGATGGCGGAGGTTGCCGAGCTCAAGACCACGCTGCCGCAGCTTGAGCAGGCCGCAAAGGTGGCGGACGAGGAACTTGCGAAAGAGATCGCGCCAATCCCGAACTTGCCGCTGCCTGCGCCGGAAGTGCCTGACGGCACCGACGAACATGGCAATGTGCAGCGCCATGTGTTCGGCAAGGCGCGCAATTACGGCTTTGCGCCGAAAGCGCATGACGATCTCGGCACCGAACTCGGCCTGATGGATTTCGAGACGGCCGCAAAGCTGTCGGGCGCGCGCTTTGTCGTGCTCAGGAAGAAGCTGGCGCGGCTCGAACGCGCGATCGGCCAGTTCATGCTCGATCTCCACACGAACGAGCATGGCTACAGCGAGATCAACCCGCCGCTGCTGGTTCGCAACGAGGTGATGTTCGGCACCGGACAGTTGCCGAAATTCGAGGACGACCAGTTCTGGGCGATCCGCGGCGAACTCGTCGCAACACCGGACGAACGGTTGAAGACCGAGCGGCTCGGCCTGATTCCGACCGCCGAAGTCTCGCTGACCAATCTCGTCCGCGAATCCATCGTCGACGAGAAAGAGCTGCCGATGCGCGTTACCGCGCTGACGCCGTGCTTCCGCGCCGAGGCGGGCGCGGCCGGCCGCGACACCCGCGGCATGATCCGGCAACATCAGTTCAACAAGGTCGAACTGGTCTCGATCACGACGCCGGAGACCAGCAAGGATGAGCTGGAGCGCATGCTCGCCTGCGCCGAGGAGGTGTTGAAGCAGCTCGACCTGCACTACCGCGTGATGACTTTATGTGCAGGCGACATGGGCTTCTCTGCGCAGAAGACCTATGACATCGAGGTCTGGCTGCCGGGGCAGGGCGATGGGGGCGCCTATCGCGAAATCTCGAGCTGTTCGGTTTGCGGCGATTTTCAGGCGCGCCGCATGGATGCGCGCTATCGGGCGAGCGACGGCAAGCCGCGTTTCGTGCACACGCTGAACGGCTCTGGCACGGCCGTGGGCCGCGCGCTGATCGCCGTCATGGAAACCTATCAGCAGCAGGGCGGCTCGATCGCGGTCCCCGACGTGTTGCAGCCCTATATGGGCGGACTGAAGCTAATCGAACACGAAAAATAAAATTCTCGCGCTGTGCGCGCGTTCGATGTTGCGAATGCGCGCCTCGACGGTATCCTCGCTGCATTGCACCGCATGATCCCGGAAAAGTGGGCACCGGTTTTCCGCAAGGATCATGCGCAAAAGTCGCAGAGAGTGAGTACGGATGGCCCTGCATCGCGACATTCATTGGGTTGGCAGGCAATGGGCCGTCACCGGTTTCGGGATACAGGCGATCGACCAGCGCCTGAAGGGCAGCTTCGACGTCGAAACTGCCAAATTGTGGGACGACATCATCGTCGAGCGCACACGCGGGCTGGCTTGGCTCAATGCGGCGGATTTCGACAAGGCGCTCGAGATTGCCCGCGCACGGCATCCCGAGCCGCCGCGCAAGAAACTGCCGCTGGTCGAAAGTGTGCTGAAGATGATTCAGCCGGCGACAACCGGGACTAAAGAGGCCGCGCCACTGCCGCGCGTTGCGGAAGCAAAGGTCGAGGAACCTGCTCCCGTGCCGCCGCCTTTGCGCGTCGATCCCTTGCTCGCCATTCGGATGGAGCGCGCCCCGGCGAAATTCCTGAGCATGTGGCGCGTCCGCTGAAGCTTGTTATTGGCGCATGATCTCCGCGCAAACGCGTTCCGCGTCTGTCGCGAGGGAACCGCTGCACACCCCGCATCAAGTGCGGGGCAGGCTTTTTCCGGATCATGCGCTGATCAGTTCTGCGGGGTCTGCGACGGCGAGCCGCCCGGAAATTGATAATTTCGGTAATACTGCCCCATGCCGGGCGGAGCGGCCATCGCCGGCATCTTCCGATGTACGACGACGCAATTGCCGGAATGGCTCCGCACCATACCGCGGCCGCAGCCGTGGTGGTGCTCGCCTTCGTCGGCGTCCTTGCTCTCTTTCGGCTTGGCTTTCGGCTCGGGCTCCGGCGCCGCGGCCGGCGTGACGGCCGACACCGAGATGCATTTACCGTCACGCATTTCGGTCGAGATGGGGCAGCGCTTCGGCACGCATTTGCCGTTGGTGTATTCCAGCATGTAGGTCTCGCCGGACATGATCACCTGCCTGTTGCACGTGCAGGTGCCGTTCACGCTGAGCTCGCCGCCCTGGCAATTTGACGCGTCGGTACGCACACAGGTGCCGCCGCCTGCACCACCGCCGCCACGCGGCTGCATTACGATATAACCTGCCGGGCAGACGCATCGGCCGCTCGATGCGGTGCCGCCGTCGCAAAGCAGGGGTTCGTCGGCCTTGCGCGTCGTCGATGGAAGCGGCGGCGGAATTGGCGGACTGACGGCGACCGGCGCCGCAGGTATCGCGGGCGGGGCTCACCGCATCGGCGGTGCAGCGTCCGCCCTCGATGTGCGTGTTGATCGGACAGGTGCATTGGGACGACAGGCTGCGCTTGCCGTCGGAGCAGGGGTCGGGGAGCGCCGCCGCGGGCGCGGGCGGAGGCAGGGGCGGCGGCGCTTGCGACGGCTTTGCGACGCAAGTGCCGTTCTTGAACTCCTGCCAGGGAAAACACTGGCTCGGGTCCGATTGCGCAATCGCCGGAAACGAACTGAAAAAAGCCAACCAACCCAAAATGAGGGCAGCGGCTGAAGAGCGGGTCATGTCAAACCCCGTGCCTTCCCAAACAGGCGCAAAATAATAGCAACGAAATCCCCTCCGCAATACAGCCAAAGCTCACCTTGCTGTGTGATCTGGGCGACATTCCCAGCTTTTTCGGCCGGGATTGGCCGGTTTGCCTCGGCGAGCGGCAACGGATAAGACGGCCCGCGGACGCTCTCGAAGGAATGCTCGCGGCAATGCGAATTCTCTGCACCAATGACGACGGCATCCATGCCCCCGGCCTGAAGGTGATGGAGGAGATCGCCAGCGCGCTATCCGACGATGTCTGGATCGTGGCGCCCGAGCTCGATCAATCCGGCGTCTCGCACTCGCTGTCGCTGAACGATCCGCTGCGTCTGCGCGAGATCGGCCCGCGGCACTTCGCCGTGCGTGGGACGCCGACCGATTGCGTGATCATGGGTGCACACCACATCCTCAAACCCACCATGCCTGACATCGTGCTCTCCGGCGTCAACCGGGGCCGCAACGCCGCCGAAGACGTGGTCTATTCCGGCACCATCGCCGGTGCGCTCGAAGGCACGATCCTGGGCTTGCCGTCGTTCGCGCTGTCGCAGGAGTTCTCGATAGAGACGCGCGGCAAGCCGCTGTGGGAAACCGCGCTGAAATTCGGTCCGCCGATTCTGCGCAAGGTGTTCGAAGCCGGCGTGCCCAGAAACACCGTCATCAACATCAATTTCCCGGCTTGCCCGCCCGAGCAGGTTGCGGGCATCCGGGTGACGCGCCAGGGCAAGCGCAACTTCGGCTTCTTCAAGATCGAGGAGCGCCGCGACGGGCGTGGCAATCCCTATTTCTGGATCGGCTTCGAGCGCGCCGCCACGTTGGACAAGCCGGCCGAGGGCACCGATCTCGCAGCACTTGCGGCGCGCTACGTCTCGGTGACGCCGCTCAGGCTCGATCGCACCGACGAGGCATTCTCGGAAGAGTTGTCGGATCTATTGAAGTAGAGAGCCTTTATTTCGGTGCCCAGGTCAGGCGGCGCCGCGCCCTTGAGCGTGCTGTCGATCATTTTGCCCAGCGTCTCGAGCTGGAACGGCTTCTGCAGCGCCGGGCGGTCGCGATATTCCTCAGGCAGGCCGGAGGAGCCATAGCCGGTCGCGAAAATAAAGGGGCGGCCGCGCGCCTTCAGGAGATCGGCGACCGGTGAGATCACCTTGCCATTGACGTTGACGTCCAGGATCGCGAAATCGAAATAAGTGCTTTGGGCAAGCCGGATCGCTTCGCCGATCTCGCCCGCCTCGGCCGCGACCGTATAGCCCAGCTCGCTCAGCATGTCGGCGACCATCATCCTGATCATCACCTCGTCTTCGACGAGGAATACAGAACCGCGCGGTGGGCGCGTGGTGGTCATGATATCGGTCCCTTGCCCATCCGATTCACGTTGGCAAATATGGCTGTTTGGTGCAATGGCCACAATAGCAGTAGGCATCCGCCATCCCTGGGTGCGGTTAGCAAATGATCGCCTCGCGCCATAACGTCAAGGCCGCAGTTCGGGTTCCGGCGTTCGGAACAAGGCAAGACGGAAAAACTCGCTTAAAACGGGTGCAGATGGTGCGGGCCGCGAATCGGACAATCTAGATGCCTCCTCCGGAAAAAATGATGTTTCAGCTGACCCTGCGCCGGCGGGGGATCAGCGATCAGGCGGTGCTGCGCGCCATGGAGGACGTGCCGCGGGAGGCCTTCGTCGAGGAGGGTGACCGCCCGGACGCCTACCGCGACAGCGCGCTCGGCATTGCCTGCGGACAGACCATCAGTCAGCCCTTTGTGGTGGCCTACATGACCGAGCAGCTGCAGTTGCAGAAGAGCCATCGGGTGCTCGAGATCGGCACCGGTTCGGGCTACCAGGCGGCGGTGCTGGCTCAACTTGCGGGGAGGGTGATCACGGTCGAACGCTTCCGCGCCCTGGCCGACACGGCGCGCAAGCGGCTGGAAAAACTGCAGTGCAACAATGTCGAGGTGATCCTCGCCGATGGTCTCAGCCTTCCGGCCGATCTCGGCACGTTCGACCGCATCATGGTCACTGCGGCGATGGTGGACATCCCGCAGGCACTGCTCGACCGGCTGGAGCAAGGGGGCGTCCTGATTGCGCCGGTCGGACCGCACCATGGCGTGCAGACGCTCGTTCGCGTCGTCAGGACCGAGAGTGGATTCGACCGCAGGGAGCTGGTCGACGTGCGTTTTGTCCCGGCGCTTCCGGGGATTGCGCGGGAGCTTTGAACTTCAGGATGAGCTCTCCGAACCGACGGATGAGCTCTCCGCAAATTCCCGGATTGGCTTGTCCGCCAACAACTTATTGGAGGGCTTAAGCGGTTGTTTACTCGCGGCGTGTTTACTCAAAATCGACGTTTGTAGCGTGCGAGTGAGTAACCATGTGGGGTGTTGCCGAGTTCTCTGGCTCGCGCCGAGTGCCGCAAGTCGCGGCGCTGGCGCTGATCGCATTCGGGATGGCCGGCTGCAGCGCCGACATGACGTCGCGCTTCCAGCAAAGCTCCGTCGCCAATCCCTTCGGTTATCAGGGCGAAGCCACCGGCTCGGTGCCCGCGGCCGCACCTGCGCCACAGGCCGAGCGTGAGCCGCCGCAATATGCACGGCCGCATTCACAGGTTCAGTCGTCGGCCTTGCCGCCCGCGGTCGGCGCCCCGCAGACAACTCCGGTCGCGAGCCAGGGCGTGTCCGGAGGCGGGCGCGGGCTTGCCTCCTATGCGCCGCCGGCCAAGCCGAAGCTTGAAACCACCGGCACGGTGGCGCCGCGCTCGGTCGCAGCCGCACATCCGCAAGCCGGCACGACCATCATCGTCGGCACCAGCGACACGCTGGAAGTGCTGGCGCAGCGCTATCATGTGACCTCAGCGGCGATCCTCGCCGCCAACGGCTACAAGGGTCCGCGCACGCTGTCGCCGGGACAGCAGCTGATCATTCCCGCCGCGAACGCGCCGGCTCCCGTTGCTATGGCTCCCGCGACCAAGCCGGTCGCAAGCGGGGCCAATGTGCATGTCGTCAATCATGGCGACACGCTCGCCGGCATCGCTCACCGCAACCACGTCTCGGTCAGCGAGCTTGCGAGGGCCAATAGTCTCGATGCGAACGCGCCGCTGAAGCAGGGCATGCGGCTCTCCGTGCCGGCGAAGGCTGCCGAAGCAGCTCCGGTCGCGGCGCAGCCCGTTGCCGTTGCGCAGCCGCTTCCGACCACGACGATCGGCGGACCCAGGCTCGCCGCTGCAACTCCCGCGGGCGCGCAGCAGAGCGCGCGCTATGCGCAGGCCAATCCGGCGCCCGAGCCGGAAGAGGCTGCGCCTGCACCCAAGCCGAGCGAAACCACCAGCGCGCTGCCGACTTTCCGCTGGCCGGTGCGCGGCAAGGTCATCACCGGCTACGGCGCCAAGACCAACGGCAAGTCCAATGACGGCATCAATGTCGCGGTGCCCGAGGGTACGCCGGTCAAGGCTGCCGAGGACGGCGTCGTCGCCTATTCCGGCAACGAACTCAAAGGTTATGGCAATCTTATCCTGGTTCGGCACTCCAACGGCTACGTCACCGCATATGCCCATGCGAGTGAGCTTTTGGTGAAGCGCGGGGACACCATCAAGCGTGGCCAGGTGATTGCCAAATCGGGTCAGTCGGGGGAGGTGGGGTCGCCGCAGCTCCACTTCGAGATCCGCAAGGGTTCTCAACCCGTCGACCCGCTTCAATTCCTCAACGGAGCGTGAGGGCTACTTTCCGCCCAGCCTCACGCCAAGGCGTCCTGCCAACTCCTGCGTGAACTGCCAGGCGACGCGGCCCGAGCGCGAACCGCGCGTGGTCGACCACTCCAGCGCCTCGCGCTCGAGCTCGTCATCCGCGAGCTTGATGCCGTAATGGCCGCAATAGCCCCTGACCATGGCGAGATATTCGTCCTGGCTGCAGCGGTGGAAGCCGAGCCACAATCCGAAGCGATCCGATAGCGAGACCTTCTCCTCGACCGCCTCGCCCGGATTGATCGCGGTCGAACGCTCGTTCTCGATCATCTCGCGCGCCAGCAGATGCCGGCGGTTCGACGTCGCGTAGAGGATGACGTTTTCGGGCCGGCCTTCGATGCCGCCTTCGAGCACCGCCTTCAGCGACTTGTAGGAGGCATCGTTACCGTCGAAGGAAAGATCGTCGCAGAACACGATGAAGCGATAGTCGGAGGACCGCAGCAGCTCCATCAGCTCCGGCAGGCTTTCGATGTCCTCGCGATGGATTTCGATCAGCTTCAGCCGGTCGGCGGGTTTGCGGGCGCGATTGATGCTGGCATGCGCGGCCTTCACCAGCGACGACTTGCCCATGCCGCGCGCACCCCACAGCAGCGCGTTGTTGGCCGGCAGGCCGTTGGCGAAGCGCTCGGTGTTCTCGATCAGGATGTCGCGCATCCGGTCGATGCCCTTCAACAGGTCGATCTCGACGCGGCTGACCCGCGGCACCTCGGTCAACCGTCCGTCGGGATGCCAGACGAAGGCGTCGGCGTTGCCGAACAACTCAGGCCGGAAGCTTGCATTTCGCGCCGGCGGCGAGATGCGCCGCAATGGTCTCCAGCGCCGACGCAATGCGCTCGGCGGCGTCGCCACTGGGACGGCTTCCGGGGCGTTTTGCCGCGACTTTCTGCGCGCGCCGCGCGGCAGGCGTCGCCGGGCGTTTGGCAGCGGTTTTACGGGTCTTTTTCGACATGCCTCAAGTTCCTGACGGTGCAGCCTTATCGGGCCTTGACGGCCGCTGCAAGTGAGCCAAAACAAGGCGCTTGGCAGCGTTGCAATTGGGGCGGTGCCCGCTATATTCCGCGCGAATTCCCGAACCGGCGCGCCTGTGAGAGCGCCATGGCCGGCTCTCTCCCGTCTCACGAGGATTGCCCTGATGTGGATTACCCCCGCCTATGCCCAGGCTGCGGCTGGCGGCGATACCAACAGCATGTTGATGTCGCTTCTGCCCTTCGCGCTGATTTTCGTGATCATGTATTTCCTGATCCTGCGCCCGCAGCAGAAGAAGGTGAAGGATCACTCCGAACTGGTCAAAAATATCCGCCGCGGCGACACCGTGGTCACCACCGGCGGCCTGGTCGGCAAGGTCACCAAGGTGGTCGATGACGACCAGATCGAGTTCGAAATCTCCGACGGCGTCCGCGTTCGCCAGATGCGGCAGATGATCTCCGGCGTCCGCGCCAAGGGCGAGCCGGCCAAGGAAGCCACCAAGGACGACACGCCCGCGAGCTGATCCTTTTTGCGCGGCTGGGGACGAGCCGCGATTTCTCACGCTGACGAGTTCAACTCGATGCAGTACCTCACACGGTGGAAGCCGACGCTCGGCATTATCCTGATTGCGCTGATCGTGTGTCTGTGCGCCGTGCCGAACTTCTTCCCCGAAGCCACCGTCAAGGGCTGGCCCGCCTGGGCGCAGCGGCGGCTCGTGCTCGGACTCGACTTGCAGGGCGGCTCGTATCTGCTGCTCGAGGTCGATTCCAGTGACGTGAAGAAGGGCCGGCTCAACCAGATCCGCGAGGACGTGCAGCGGACGCTGCGGGCCGCCAGGATCCAATACACGCCGCCGATTGCGGTGAAGGGCGACGCCGTCGAGGCACGCATCACCAAGGAAGCCGACTTCCAGAATGCACTTTCGAAACTGCGCGACCTGTCGCAGCCGCTCGGCGGGCTTGCTCGGCGGCACGGCTCAGCGCGATCTCGATGTGACCGACGCCGGCAATGGCCTGATCCGGCTGAGCATACCCGAGGCGGCGATCATCGATCGGCTCCGCAAGACCATCGAGCAGTCGATCCAGATCGTCGAGAAGCGCGTCAACGAGCTCGGCACCGTCGAGCCACTGATCCAGCGCCAGGGCAATGATCGCATCCTGGTACAGGTGCCGGGTCTGCAGGACCCGACGCGGCTAAAGGAACTGCTCGGTAAGACCGCCAAGATGGACTTCCGTATGGTGGACGAGTCTGTGCCGCCGGATGCAGCCGCGCAAGGGAGCCTACCCCCGGATGACGAACTCCTGCAGGAGGTTTCAGGACAAAAGCTCGTTCTCAAAAAGCAGGTGTTGGTTTCGGGCGGCGATCTGAGCAACGCGCAGACAGGATTCGACCAGCGCACCAGCGAGCCCGTGGTCAATTTCAAGTTCAATACCGCGGGCTCGCGCAAGTTCGCGCAAGCCACCACCGACGGCGTCGGGCAGCGTTTCGCGATCGTACTAGATAACCAGGTGATCTCGGCACCGGTGATCCGTGAGCCGATCACCGGCGGGCAGGGGCAGATTTCCGGCAATTTCACCGTGCAATCCGCCAACGATCTGTCGGTCCTGCTGCGTGCCGGCGCGCTGCCGGCGCCGCTGACTGTCGTGGAGGAGCGCACGGTCGGCCCCGGCCTCGGCCAGGACTCGATCGAGAAGGGCGAGCTGGCGGCCTATGTCGGCGCGATCATGGTCGTCGTCTTCATGCTGCTGACCTACCGCCTGTTCGGCGTGTTCGCCAACGTCGCGGTGGCCATCAATGTCGCCATGATTTTCGGCGTATTGTCGCTGCTCAACGCCACGCTGACCTTGCCCGGCATCGCCGGCGTCGTGCTCACCGTCGGCATCGCGGTCGACTCCAACGTGCTGATCTACGAGCGCATCCGCGAGGAATTGCGCAACGGACGCAACCCGATTTCGGCGATCGACGCCGGCTTCACGCGCGCGCTCGCGACCATCCTCGACTCCAACATCACGACCTTCATCGCCGCCGCCGTGTTATTCATGATCGGCACCGGTCCGGTGCGCGGTTTTGCCGTGACGCTCGGCATCGGCATTCTCACCACTGTGTTCACCGCCTTTACCATGACCCGCTTGATCGTGGCATGGTGGATATGGTGGAAGCGGCCGCAAAGCGTGCCGATCTGATGCGAGGCCAGAAGTGACTCATTTCGTTCTCATTGGCCTCGGCATCTTCATTGTCGTTCTGACGGTCGTCAGCGCGATGGGAATTCTGCCGTCGCTGCGCATCGTTCCCGACAATACCCATTTCGACTTCACCCAGTTCCGCCGCATCTCGTTTCCGATCTCGGCGACTTTGTCGATCGTGGCGATCACGCTGTTCTTCACCCACGGGCTCAACTTCGGCATCGACTTCAAGGGCGGCACGCTCCTGGAAGTGCGCGCCAAGTCCGGCGCGGCCGACCTCGCCTCGATGCGCCAGTCGTTGAACGCGCTCGGGCTTGGCGACGTCCAGTTACAGCAATTCGGCGGACCCCAGGAGGTTCTGATCCGCGTGGCCGAGCAACCCGGCGGCGACAAGGCGCAGCAGGAGGCGGTCGGCAAGGTCCGCGGCGCGCTCGGCGACAGCGTCGACTATCGCCGCGTGGAAGTCGTGGGCCCGCGCGTCTCCGGCGAACTCCTCGGCTGGGGCACGGCGGGGCTGATGCTCGCGATCGTCGCGATCCTGATCTATCTCTGGTTCCGCTTCGAGTGGCAGTTCGCGCTCGGCGCCATGATCGCCAACGTGCACGATATCGTGCTGACCATCGGCTTCATGTCGATCTCACAGGTCGATTTCGACCTGACCAGTATCGCGGCGCTGCTCACGATTCTCGGCTATTCGCTGAACGACACCGTCGTCATCTACGACCGGATCCGGGAAATGCTGCGGCGATACAAGAAAATGCCGATGCCACAGCTCCTCAACGAGTTCATCAACTCGACGCTGTCGCGCTCGATCATCACCCACGTCACCGTGACGCTGGCCTTGCTGGCGCTGCTGTTGTTCGGCGGCCAGGCCATTCACAGCTTCACCGCCGTCATGATGTTCGGCGTGGTGCTGGTCGGCACCTATACCTCGATCTTCATCGCGGCGCCGATCCTGATCTATCTCGGCGTCGGCACGACGCGCGCTGACGCGCCAGATACACCGCCGAAGAAGTGATATCGGGCATGATCCCGAAAAGTGGGAACCGGTTTTCGGACAAGATCATGCCCAATCAAAACGACGCTCCGCATTTTCCGAGGCCGGCGCCGATCGATGCCTATGGCAAGGGCGGCTTCGCCTTCGCCGGCATGTCGCATCGTGGCTCGTTGCTCTGCTTGCCCGACGCCATCTGGGCCTGGGACGTGACGCGGCCGGAGCAGATCGACAGATATTCGCTCGCGCGAGTCTTTGCCGCGGCCAACAGCATCGACACGCTGATCGTCGGCACCGGCACCGAAATCTGGATCGCGCCGGCCGACTTGCGCGCTGCACTGCGCGCGCTGCATGTGACGCTGGATACGATGCAGACGGGGCCGGCGATCCGCACCTACAACGTCATGATGGGCGAGCGGCGCCGTGTCGCGGCCGCGCTGGTGGCCGTGCCATGAGTGTCAAGGACGCGCCGGACTTTTGTGCAAACCTCGTGCGCAACCACGATTTCGTCCGCTATGCCTCTATGCTGTTCGTACCCGTGGAGCTGCGCCGCCCACTGCTTGCGCTCTACGCCTTCAACGTCGAGGTGAGCCGCGTTCGGGAGCAGGTCAGCCAGCCGCTGCCCGGCGAGGTTCGCCTGCAATGGTGGACGGACATGCTGCTGGGCGCCGGCCATGGCGGCGTCGAGGGCAATCCCGTCGCGTCCGAGCTGTTGCGGGTCATCCAGAACTTCCGCCTGCCGGTCGACCGGCTGGCGCGCCTGGTCGAGGAGCATCAGTTCGACGTCTATAACGATCCGATGCCGACGGTTTCGGCGCTCGAAGGCTACGCCAACGATACGTCGTCCGGATTATTTGCGCTGGTCGCGCGTATCGCCGGACAATCGTCCGCCGTGACAGATCACCTCGCGCGCCACGCCGGCCTGGCATTCGGCTTTGTGCGGGCAATCAATGCGATGCCGCGCGACGCCGCGCGACGGCAATTGTTCGTGCCGCTGCAACTGCTGGAAAAGCACGGCAGCGGCATGGAGCAGGTGTTCGCAGGCAAGCAGACCCCGCAGGCGCGTGCGGCGATCGACGAACTGATCGGGGCGGCGCGGCAGCACCTCGACACGGCAGTGGCGCTGCTTGCCGAGACACCGGCGGAGATCCGTCCGATCTTCCTGCCGCTGGCGATCGTGAGAGCCGATCTGACCCGGCTGTCGCGGGCCGACAACGATCCCTTCGTGCCGCATTTTCGATCACGGTTTTCGACCCTTTGGGTGACATGGCGGGCGTCGCGGTCGACCCTCTTCAAGGAGAACCGTTAAGCCTTTCGGCAGGCTGGACGTTTCCACTGCCGGAGCGCTAGGATTCGGAGAAAGGCCGCCGCGGTTTGCGGGCAGGCCAAGGGAGGAGGGTGTTATGCGCGAACTGACCCCGGACACCATCACTGACGCCGTCATCGACCAGATGGCGACCACGCCCGATCCGCGCATGAAGGAGATCATGGCCGCGGCGGTGAAGCACCTGCATGCGTTCGCGCGTGAGGTGAACCTGACGCCCGGCGAGTGGATCAAGGGCATCGAATTCATGACCATGGTGGGCAAGACCTGCACGGCCGCTCGTCAGGAATTCATCCTGTTGTCGGATACGCTCGGGCTATCTGCTCTGGTCAACGGCTTGCACGACGAGACCGCGCTGGAGGAGGGCACGCATACCAGCCTGCTCGGCCCGTTCTATCGCGAGGCCTCGCCGACGCTCAGCCC
Organism: uncultured Alphaproteobacteria bacterium; assembly: GCA_963732085.1. GTDB lineage: Bacteria > Pseudomonadota > Alphaproteobacteria > Rhizobiales > Xanthobacteraceae > Bradyrhizobium. Next base: position 273,513 of record CAVSYJ010000017.1, read on the forward strand.
CGGCAGCCAGATTGCGAAGCACGTCAAACCCGGCACCGAATGCGTCCTCTACGGACGCGTCAGCGATGTCAACGGCAAGCCGCTGGCAGATGCCACCGTCTCGGTCTGGCAGACCAGCGCCGATGGCCTCTATGACATCCAGGAGAATGCCTCCTCCGTGGACTATCGCGGCGTGTTCAGGTCAGACGCCGACGGCCTCTATGTCGTGCGCACGGTGAAGCCGCGCGGCTATTCGATCCCGATGGATGGCCCGGTCGGCGCCATGGTGAAGGCGCAGGCGCGCCACGGCATGCGGCCTGCACACATTCATTTCCTGGTCGGCTCGCCCGGCCATCGCGAACTGGTGACCGCGCTCTATCTGCGCGACGATCCGCACCTTGCCGACGACGTCGTGTTCGGTTCCTCCGACGATCTTGCTGTCGACATCAACCCTGATGATCCGGACTGTCCGATCCCCGGTGTGCCCAGCATCAGGTTCGACCTTCGTCTATCTCGCGAAGGTGAAGCAGACAAAACCAGCGGTCGCGTCGGTTCTGACCCCTCGGCGATCCTGAAGGAGCATGGCGAGGCCACGAAATTTGCTGCATCGGCGCCCGCGGCAAGCTAAGGGTGGGGTGGCGCTACTACCCAAGAACAACATCAACCCAAGGGGGAAACATGAATCGTAGAACGGTGATCGGCTGGGCCGCGGCGGCGGCTGTGTTCGGGCTTATGTCGGCCGCGAGCGCCGAGGAGCCGCCGATCAAGATCGGCATGTCGATGCCGCAAACCGGCGGTCTTGCCGGCGGCGGCAAGCCGTCGCTGCTCGGCATCGAAATCTGGCGCGACGACGTCAACGCCAAGGGCGGGCTGCTCGGCCGCAAGGTCGAGCTCGTGGTCTATGACGACAAGTCGAGTGCTTCGGAGACGCCGGCGCTCTATGCCAAGCTGATCGACGTCGACAAGGTCGATCTGCTGTTTGCGCCTTACGCGACCGTGCCGACCGCGCCGATCCTGCCGCTGGTGAAGGAGCGCGGGCTGTTGCTGATGGGCAACTTCTCGTTCCAGGTGAACAGCAAGGTCCATCACGACATGTGGTTCAACAACGCGCCGTGGGGACCGGCCGACAGCTGGGCGACCGGCTTTCTGACCCTCGGCCAGAAGGCCGGCGGCAAGACCGTGGCGCTGCTCTCTGCGGACCAGGAATTTGCCCAGAACCTCGTGAAGACCGCGCGCGATGTCGCCAAGAAGCTCAACATCGACATTGTGTACGACCAATCCTATCCGCCGACCAACACCGAATTCTCAAGCATCGTGCGCGCGGTCAGCGCGTCCAAGCCGGACATCGTCTTCGTCGCGTCCTATCCGCCGGACTCCGCCGGCATCCTCCGCGCCGTCAACGAGGTCGGCATTGGCGACAATGTGAAGCTGTTCGGCGGCGCGATGGTCGGCCTGCAGTTCGCGGCCGTGATGGAGAACCTGGGATCCCTGCTCAACGGCGTCGTGAACTACAACACCTGGTTGCCCGAACCCAGCATGAATTTCGACGGCACCAAGGAGTACTTCGAGAAATACACCAAGCGCGCCGTCGAGGCGAAGGTCGACCCGCTCGGCTACTACATCTCGCCTTACGGCTATGCCATGGGGCAGATGATCGAGCAGGCGGTCAACGCGACCAAGTCGCTCGACCAGAAGGGGATCGCGAAATACCTGCGCGAGAACACGATGAAGACCATCGTCGGCCCGATCTCCTATGCGGAAGACGGCGAGTGGAAGCAGAGCGTGACGCTGGAGGCGCAATTCCGCGGCGTGAAGGACAAGAACATGGACCAGTTCCGTAAATCGGGCACGCAGGTGATCCTGTTTCCGGACAATCTGAAGACCGGCGATCTGGTCGCTCCGTTCGAGGCCAATCGCAAGTAAGCGCCTGTGGGACGGGCGGGCCTCCGTAAGAGGCCGGGGAGGGCGATAGGTGTTCTCGATCGACTTGCTGCGTGACGCAGTGGTGCTCGGCGCGCTGCTCGGCTGCTTCTATGCAGCCGTCAGCGTCGGGCTGTCGATCTCCTTCGGCCTGCTCGACGTCCCGCAGGTGGCGCATCCTGCTTTCCTTGTGCTGGCGTCCTACGGCGTCTATCTGCTCAACGACAGCTATGACATCGACCCGTTGGTCGCCGGCCTGATCATCACGCCCCTGTTCTTCCTGCTCGGCTTCGTCGCCTATCGGCTCTATTACGAGTCGTTCGAGCGGCGCGGCAGCGACGCCGGCGTGCGCGGCATCGCCTTCTTCTTCGGGATCGCCTTCATCATCGAAGTGCTGATCATCCTGCTATTCGGGGTCGACCAGCGTTCGGTCACTGCGCCTTACATCGGAAAAGCCTGGCGGATCGGCGACATGCGGATTCCGATCCGGCAGCTCGTCGCCTTTGGGGTGGCGCTCGCACTCACGGTGTCGCTGGTCGCCTATCTCTCGAAGACGTTCATGGGCCGTGCCATACGCGCGGTGGCGCAGGACGAGGAGGGGCTGCGCCTGATGGGCGCCAATCCCGTTCGCATCAAGCAGTTCGCGTTCGGCATCGCCACCGGCGTGCTCGGCATTGCCGGTGCGCTTCTCATCATCGTCGCACCGGTCGAGCCGACGCTCGACCGCCTCTACATTGGACGCACCTTCTGCGTCGTGGTCATGGCAGGCCTCGGCAGCATCACCGGCACCTTGATCGCTTCCATCATCCTCGGCGTCTCCGAGACGATCGTGTTGACGATGTTCGGCGCGTCCTGGGCGCCCGCGATTTCGTTTGCGCTGCTGCTTGGCGTGCTTGCGGTCAGGCCGCAGGGCCTGTTCGGCAGGTGAACCATGGATCGTAACGCGATCGCCTACTGGACCGGGGCCGTCCTCTTTCTCGTCGTCGCCTTGCTGATGACGGGGCTGATCCGCAACGAATATCCGTTCTTCGCGGGCTACGTGATCCTGCAATTCATCGTGCTGGCGGTCGCCTGGAGCATCCTTGGCGGCTATGCCGGCTACGTCAATTTCGGCACCAACGCGTTCTTCGGCGTCGGCGTCTATACCGCCGTGTTTCTGGCCAAGGCGTTCGAGGCGCCGCTCGTGGTGCAGATCGCGACCGCCGCCGTGGTCGGCAGCCTGCTCGGCCTCGGGATCGGGCTCCTGACCCTGCGCATGCAGGGCATCTTCTTCTCGATCGCGACCATCGCCCTTGCGATCATCATCGAGACCACGATCACCAACTGGCGCTATGTCGGCGGAGCGGCCGGCATCCAGCTGTCGCGGCCGCCGGTGATGCAGCCGTTCGACAGCTATGTGAAAATGCTGTTCTTCGTGCAGGCGCTGCTGGTCGTGGTGGCGGTGTCGACCGCGCGCGCCATCCTCAATTCCCGGATCGGCCGCGGCCTGCACGCGCTTCGGGACGATGAACTCGCCGCGGAATGCACGGGCGTGCCGACCTTGCGGCTGAAACTGCTCGCCTGCGTCATCTCGGGCGCGCTGATGTCGGCGGCGGGCGCGCCGGCTGCGATGTACCTGCAGTTCGCCAACCCAGACTCCGCCTTCAACCTGAATTATTCCGTCTCGGTGCTGGCGATGGCGCTGATCGGCGGCACTGCGCACTGGATCGGGCCGGTGCTCGGCGCGATCGTGCTCGGTGTCACCCAGCAGCTTCTCGCGGTCACGATCTCGTCCGAGGTCAACGTGCTGGTGCTCGGCGTCATGCTGGTGCTGTTCGTGGTGGGCGCGCCCAACGGCATCATCGGCTTCTTCCGCCGCGCGGGGAAGCACGCATGAACCCCGCCGCCGATGGCCCGCTGCTGCGGATCGACACGCTGACCAAGACCTTCGGCGGCTTTGTCGCGCTCGACAATATCAATGTCGAGATCCGCAAGGGCGAGCGCTTCGGGCTGATCGGACCGAACGGCTCCGGCAAGACCACGCTGGTCAACTGCATCAGTGGCGCGTTGCGCCCGAACAAGGGTATTGTACTGTTCGGCGGCGAGGACATCACGCAATTGCCGCCGAATTTGCGCTCGCACCGGGGCATTGCCCGCAGCTTCCAGATTCCGCGACCGTTCAAGAGCATGACCGTGCTCGAGAACCTGATGGTGGCGCTCGACTTTGCCGCCCATCGCGATCTGTTCGAGACCGCGGCGCACCGGCGCGACGAGGCGATGTCGGTCCTCAAGAAAATCGGGCTTGCCGCCAAAGCCAATGTCGCGACCGCGGCGCTGACCCAGGTGGAGCTGCGCAAGACCGAACTCGCGCGCGCCATGGTGACGGGCCCAAAACTCCTGATCTCGGACGAGGCGATGGCCGGCTTGTCGACATCAGAAGTGGACGAGGTGCTCGATCTCCTGATCAATCTGTGCGGGAACAACATCGCCATCATCATGATCGAGCACATCATGCAGGCGGTGATGCGCTTCTCCGAGCGTGTGATGTGCCTCGATGCCGGCAAGATCATCGCGGTCGGCGCGCCTGCCGAAGTGATGGCGAACGCGCGGGTGCAGGAGGCCTATCTTGGCACTTAGCCTGTCGATCGAAGAGCTCGACGCAGGTTATGGCGCGGTGCGGGCGCTGCGCGGCGTATCGCTCAACGTCGAGGCCGGCGAGACCGTGGCGCTGCTCGGCACCAACGGCAACGGCAAGAGCACGCTGATGAAGTGCGTCATGGGCCTGGTCCGCCCGGCGCGCGGCCGCGTGGTGCTGACGGTGAACGGCAACAGGCACGACCTGACAAAACTATCGACGGACCAGATCGTCGATCTCGGCGTTGCGCTGGTGCCGGAGGGACGGCGCTTATTTCCGAAGCTGACGGTGGTCGAAAATTTGATGCTCGGCGCCTTCCGCAAGGCCGCGCGCAGCAACATTCAGCACAATCTCGCGAGCGCGTTCGACACCTTCCCGGTCCTGAAGGAGCGCAAGAACCAGCTCGCCGGCACCATGTCGGGTGGCCAGCAGCAGATGCTGGCGATCGCACGGGCGCTGATGTCATCGCCGCGGCTGCTCCTGGTCGATGAGCCTTCGGTCGGGCTGTCGCCGCTTCTGGTGTCGCAAGTGATCACCAAGATCAGCGAGCTCAAGCAGAGCTTTGGGTTGACCGTGCTGATGGCGGAGCAGAACTTCAACCAGGCGATCCGCATCGCCGACCGCGGCTACATCATCGTTCACGGCGAGATCGCGGTTGCCGCCGGCTCCGTCGACGAGCTCAAGGCCAACGACATCGTCAAGCGGCTGTATCTGGGCGGGGTGGCCTGAGTTCGTTATTTGCGCGTGATCTCCGCGCAAACGCGTTCCGCGTTTGTCGCGAGGGAAAACCGCTGCACACTTTTCCGGATCATGCGCTAACTCGTCGGCAATTGCATGTCGCCGCTCTCGAAATTGAAGCGGTCGCGCAGATTCTTGCGCTGCTCGAGAATGTCCTTGAGGAACGCGCGGTCGGCCTCGCTTGCCATCATCGGCTCGAGGAGATCGAGCTGGTTCATCGCCACGAGCTGAAGGACTTCCGTGCGCGGCCTTCCCGTGGCGTCGCGCGGCAGGGCGTGGACGACCTGGATGTGCTCAGGCGGTTTCGGTCCCTTGGCCGCCGAAAGCTCGCTGCGAAGCTGTTTTTCGAGCGCGGTCTTGTCGGCCTCGACGAAGGCATAGAGCCCGACGCCGACGCGCCGGTCGGCGAACGCCACGATTGCGGTGTCGCGGACGTCGGGATTTCTGCGAATGAGATCGGCGAGGACAGGTGCGTCATTGACCAGCCGGCGGCCGCCACCTTCGCGGTCGGTAAAGTTGAACAGCCCGCGGGTGATGGCTTGATAGACCTTCTTGCCGGTCACCAGCCAAACGCTCGCGACCGCGGATTTGCGCGCGAGGATCTTGCGCTCCTTCGGCGTCAGCGCCTGCGGCACATAACTGCGTTTGTGCTTGAGCATGTGCCTGATGTCTTCGTAAGCCGCGATCCGGAACAATCGGCTGCGGCGTTTGAAGCAGGCGGCGAGCTGGAAGTCGGTGAGATAAGCCGCGCCGTCGCTGCCGCGCAGCCAGTTTTGCTCCTTGGCGAGATCGTTGTGGCAGATGCCGGCCCGATGCAGCCGGTGCAGCGCTCTCCGCGCAGATTGAAAGTAAGCAAGGTCGCCGTAGGGTTTTGCGAGATGCAACGCGACGCCGTCGATGAAGCCGCGCACCAGCGCTTTCCGGCCGGCCCACAGCAATTCGGGGCCGACGCGCAAGCCTTCTGCCAGCGCCAGCGCGCGGCGCTCCCGCGCGAACAGATGTCGGGCCAGCGGGTAAGACCACCACGGCACCTCGTCGAGCCGGCGCAACACCGCGTCGACTTCGCCGTCACTCCCACGAAAACGGCCGCGTTCGACGTTGGAGAACACGTCGCGCTTGAGCAGCACGCCTTCGATCCAGCGCGCCGACAGGGCCTCGGCGTCGTCCTTGGGCAGGCTCATGGGCTCACGCGGCTGCCGGAAAGCGCAAATGATCGGCAATCCAGCGATCGAGATCGGCGAGCGCACGGGCGCTGATTGCCTGCTTCTTCGCTACCGTCTTCTCGTTGCCACGCAGGCGCGTGCCGTCGGGCTTTTTGGTCGGCGCGTTCGCAAGCGGCGGGAACAGCCCAAAGTTGATGTTCATCGGCTGGAAGGAGCGCGTGCCGGGCTCGATGGTCTCGATATGGCCGCCGGTGATATGGCCGAGCAGCGATCCCAGCGCGGTGGTCGGTGGCGGTGACGCCAGTTCCGTGCCGCGCGCGTTGGCGGCGGCAAATAGGCCCGCAATCAGCCCGATGCTTGCGGACTCCACATAGCCCTCGCAGCCCGTCATCTGACCGGCAAAGCGCAGCCGCGGCGCCGCGCGCAGTCGTAGTTGTGCGTCCAGCAGCTTCGGCGAATTCAGGAAGGTGTTGCGATGCAGGCCGCCAAAGCGGGCGAACTCCGCTTTTTCGAGCCCGGGGATGCTGCGGAAGATGCGCTGCTGCGCGCCGTATTTCAGCTTGGTCTGGAATCCGACCATGTTGTAGAGCGTGCCGAGCTTGTTGTCCTGGCGCAGCTGCACGATCGCGTAAGGCTTCACCGTCGGATCGTGCGGATTGGTGAGACCCGACCGGCTTCATCGGCCCGTGACGCAGCGTCTCGCGGCCGCGCTCGGCCATCACCTCGATCGGCAGGCAACCGTCGAAATAAGGCGTGTTGGTCTCCCATTCCTTGAACTCGGTCTTCTCGCCCGCGAGCAGCGCGTCGACAAAGGCGTCGTACTGCTCCTTTGTCATGGGGCAGTTGAGATAGTCAGCGCCGGTACCGCCCGGACCCGCCTTGTCGTAGCGCGACTGGAACCAGGCGACCGCCATGTCGACGGTCTCCTTGTGCACGATCGGCGCGATCGCATCGAAGAAGGCGAGCGCATTCTCGTCGGTCAGTTCGCGGAGGGCATCCGCCAGCGGCGCCGAGGTGAGGGGGCCGGTCGCAACGATAACATTCTCCCAATCGACCGGCGGCAGGCCGGCGATTTCGGCGCGGTCGATCGCAATCCGCGGATGGCCTTCGAGCGCCCGGGTCACGGCGGCTGAAAAACCCTCGCGGTCGACTGCCAGCGCCCCGCCGGCCGGCACCTGGTTGGCATCGGCCGCGCGCATGATCAGCGAGCCGAGCCGCCGCATCTCGGCATGCAACAGACCCACCGCGTTGTTGGCGGCGTCGTCGGAGCGGAAGGAATTGGAGCAGACCAGTTCGGCCAGGCCGGAGGTCGCGTGCGCCTCGGTCATCCGCACCGGACGCATCTCATGCAGCACGACGCGGCAGCCGGCTTCGGCCGCCTGCCAGGCGGCCTCGGAGCCGGCGAGGCCGCCGCCAACGATGTGGATCAGGTTTGTAGAGGAGGGGGTGGTCATGGGCCGCAGGGTTAGCGCTTTTCGGCGCGAGGCGCACCTGCGGCGGCAAGGCGAAGGCCCGGAAACGACAACGCCCGCGATCGACGCGGGCGCTATCCGTAGTCAGTCAGCTGAAACGGATCAGCCGTTGTAGGTGCCGGCTGCTACGCGCGGGATATCCGAGCGATCAAGGCCGATATCGGCCAGTTCGCGATCGCTAAGCTGGGTCAGCTCGTTGACATTGCGCTGATAGTCCCGGAACGCTTGGATCATGCGGATGAGCGAGAGCAACATGGTAGTCTCCTTAGCAGTTCGATTCAGCCCTTGGAGGCGGCTCAATCGTTGAAATGAACATAGGACGCCATACCGCGCTGCAGAAGTTCCGATGTTGCGATGCAGCTAAGACGAAAGTGCATGACACGGGTAACGGTCGGTTAAGTCTTTGCACAGCGGGCGCCGACGAGCGCCGTTAACGGCCCAACCACATCAAATCCTGGTGAAATTGCGAAATTGCCGTATTCTCACCATTGCGGCCACTGTCTTCAAATTGGGGCCGGATCGGAGGCCATTCAAGGGGATCTGGCGCTTCTTATGAACCAGAATCAACTAATTGGTTGCACTTCTCATGCGTGATTCGCATGCAGCTTTTCTGACAGAAACAAATGAGTTTAAATTCATAATATAGCGGACTGCGCCTGATTACGGAGCCTTCGCCAGCTGGCTCGCGAAATAGGCGATCGTCTTGGCGTAGACCTCGCTCTTGTTCCATTGCTGGAGCACAGCGAAGTTCGGCGCACCCGGCTGGTAATCCTTGCCGCGTTGCCAGCCATAGCCGGCAAGATAGTTCGCGGTCGAGGCCAGCACATCGGGCGCGCTGCGGAGCAGATCCCGACGGCCGTTGCCGTCGAAATCCACGGCGTACTTCATCCAGGATGACGGCATGAACTGGGTCTGGCCGAGCTCACCCGCCCAGGCGCCGCGCATCTCCGCGGGCTGCAGGTCGCCGCGATCGACGATGCGGAGCGCATCGAGCAACTCGGCGCGGAACTCGTCGGCGCGACGGCAGTCATAGGCCAGTGTTGCCAGCGAGCGTATCGTCTGGAATTTCCCGTTGTTGACGCCGAAATCGGTCTCCAGTCCCCAGATCGCGACGATGACCTCGGCGGGCACGCCATAGGCGGTCTCGATGCGCGAGAGCACGGAGCCATATTGCTTGAGGGCGTTGGAGCCTCGCAATATGCGTGGCGGCACCATGCGTCCCGAGAACTCCTCAAACGTCTGGCCGAACACTTTTTGCGAATGGTCACGGGTCAGCACGCTCTGGTCCAGAGTGACGCCGTTCAGCCCGGCATTGATCGCGTTCTGCGATATGCCTTTGGATGCGGCCTCGGTCTTGAACGCCGAGAGCCAGGAATTGAAGTTGCCGGTGCCACAGGGGGCTGCGGCAAGCGCCGACGTCCCGGGCAGCATCAGCGCGCCGCCGACGGCCAAGGCTTCACACAGCCGACGAAAGGTTTTGGGGATCACCAGGGAAAATCCGATTCGAGAAATCTCATCGTGCAGCGCAATATGTTTCCGTCAACCGCGGCCAAAACATGGCTGTTTCCTGAACGGCGAACCGCCGGCGTGGGCCGGCGGTTCGGTTCTTTGGGCTCATGACTACCCTATTTCCACGGGAATAGGTTGGCCGGGAAGTCTGCGGCGGGCTTGCGCTGATGCGGCGGCCGCGGCGGGAGCGGCTGCGCATTCGGATCGATTGCGACTGCCTTGCGGTAGAGATGCCAGGTCGCGTGGCCGAGCAGGGGGATCACCACGGCGAGCCCCAGGAAGAACGGCAGCGATCCCACCACCAGCAGCGCGGCCACGATCAGGCCCCAGGCCGCTGTCGTCACCGGGTTTTGCGCGGCGAGCCGCAGCGACGTCGACATCGCTTCGCCGGCGCTGGCGTGGCGATCGAGCATCAACGGGAATGCCACCACGCTGATGCAGAGCGCGACCAGAGCGAACAGGAAGCCAATGCCGCAGCCGACAATGATCAGCCACCAGCCTTGCGAGGTCGTCAGCACGCGGGTGACGAAATCGGTAGCGCTGGTTGCCCCGCCATAGCCGAACACGGCGACATAGATTGCCTGGGCGGTGGCGATCCAGACCACGAACAAAGCGAGCAGCAACGTGCCGAGGCCGAGCATGGCGCCGAAAGACGGCGAGCGCAGCACCTCGATCGCATCGGAGGCGGATGGTTCCTGACCACGCTCGCGGCGGGCGCTCAGCTCATAAAGACCGAGCGCCGCGAACGGGCCGAGCAGCGCGAAGCCGGCGGCGAGCGGGAACAGCAGCGGGATCACGGCATAGCCGAAGGTCGCGCGCGCGAGCAGCAGGCCGAGGATCGGATAGATCACGCACAGGATGATGGCGTGGCTCGGCACCGCCTTGAAATCTTCCCAGCCCTCTCGCAGCGCCTGATGCAGATCGGACAGGGTGATGGTGCGGATGGTCGGCGCAGCTTCGACGTACTGCACCGGCGGACTGACATTCTCGTGGTATGTCGTGGCCATGGTCGTTGGCTCCCTTGCCGTGGCGGCCGGAGTTCGCGCCATGTCGGGGCGCGAGCGGCCGCCGATAGAGACGATCACGATCCTGGGCAGACGCGAGAAACGCTCGGACCAGTCGCGAGCTCAACCACCATCATACGCTCATTCCCCGCGACCGTCCCTCAATCCTCGGTGAAAAGCATTCCGCAGCGCAAACGCGTCATTTGGCCGTCATTTGGCCTCGGCTAAGCTTCAATCGGCGGTTCTGGTTTGCATTGGCAAGGCGTGCGGGGGCGGTTAAGTTTTGTGGCGCAAGCGAAGCCCGGTGCGGCCGGGAGACACGCCAAGCCGCAACGCCCGCGATCTCTTTCCTTCATTGGGAGCAAATGGATGAGTATTTTCGGAAAAATCATGAGCGCGATCTTCGGCAGCCACGCCGCCAGCGCGGCGCCGGCGGGCGGTGCGAGCGCCCCGGCCGGGGGTGGCGCGGCGGCCGCGGCGGCTGCGCCTGCGCAGAGCGTGGATGTCGCGCCGATCCTCGACAAGGCGGTCGCCGCCAAGCACGAGAAGCTGGAATGGCGCACCTCGATCGTCGACCTGATGAAGGCGCTCGACATCGACTCCAGCCTCGCCGCGCGCAAGGAGCTTGCCAAGGAGCTCGGCTACACCGGCGACACCAACGACTCCGCGAGCATGAATGTCTGGCTGCACAAGCAGGTGATGGCCAAGCTCGCGGCCAATGGCGGCAAGTTGCCGCCCGAGATCAAGCACTGACCGCAATTTCCGTCTGATGTTGCGAAAGGCCCGTGCGACCCACGGGCCTTTTTGCTGGCTTTTCGTTCGGGCATGATCTCCGCGCAAACGCGTTCCGCGTTTGTCGCGAGGGAAAACCGCTTCACACCCCGCATCAAGTGCGGGGCAGGCTTTTTCCGGATCATGCCTAAGCCATGAGATCCCGGTATTCCGGATGTTTGTTGAGATAGTCGACGACGAAGCCGCAAGCACGGCGATCACCTTCTGCCCGTCGGCGCGGATCAGCTCCAGCGCGCCCTTGACCAGCTCGGACGCGATGCCGCGGCCGCGCAGTGCACGCGGCGTCTCGGTGTGGGTGATGATCAGGGCTTGCGGCGTCTGCCGATAATTTGCAAACGCGACCTGGCCCTCGACGTCGAGCTCGAAGCGGCGTTGCATCTTGTTGTCGCGTACGGCGGCCATCGCGCGGATTTCCCTTCAGGCTCGGCTCCGGTCGCCATGTAGGCGCATGAACCCGCCAATGCAAAGGCGCGACCAATGCGCAATCCGGTGGAGGCATACCCCAAATGCGCGTTTCGGCCGTCTTCGCTGCCATCATTGCGTTTGCCGCCTTGCCGTTCGTACAACCCGCATCCGCAGCCGATGACCCGAACTGGCAAGCCTGCATCGGTCTCTCCAGCACACCGGACCAGCGCGTCACCGCCTGCACCACTGTGATCGACGGCAAGACCGAGACCGGCGGCGGCTCGCCGGCGCCTATTGCAGCCGCGGTCACGGCCTGACCGAGCAGCGCCAGCTCGATGCCGCGCTCGCCGACCTCAACGAGGCGATCCGGCTCGATCCGGCCTACCCCTGCGCCTACAACAATCGCGGCCGTGTCCTTGCCATGAAGCGCGACCTCGACCACGCGATTGCTGACTATGACGAGGCGATCCGGCTGCAGCCGTCCTTTGCGCTCGCTTTCAACAATCGCGGAGATGCGCGGCTTGCCAAGGGTGACGTCCCGCGTGCACTGGCGGATTTCGATGCTGCGATCAAGCTCGATCCGAAGCTTGCCATCGCCTATGGCAATCGCGGTTACATCTACTATCGCATGCGCGACATGGCGCATGCGATCGCCGATTACAGCACGCAGATCAGGCTCGCGCCGAGCGTGCTCGCCTACATCAATCGCGGCAACGCCTATCGCGATTCCGAGCAGCTCGATCGCGCTGCCGCCGACTATGCCGAGGTGATCCGCCTTGCGCCGGAAGATGCGCGCGGCTGGCGCAACCGCGGCCTGATCCGCCTGTTCCAGGGCGACAACAAAGGCGGGATCGCCGACTACGACGAGGCGCTGCAATACGATCCCGCAGACGCCTATTCCTGGAACAACCGCGGTCAGGCGAAGCTGCGGCTCGGCGACCGGCAGGGTGCGATCGCCGACTTCCGGAAGGCGCTCGAGCTGCAACCGAACCTCGACGGCGCCCGCGACAATCTGCGCAAGCTCGGCGTCGCGCTCTCAAGCTTTCACCAGATCCCGGTATTCCGGGTGCTTGCCGATCCAGGCTTTGACGAACGGGCACTGCGGGATCACCTTCAGGCCCTCGGCCCGCACCTGGTCGAGCGCGCCCTGAACCAGCCGCGCGCCGACGCCCTTGCCGTTGAGTTCCGGCGGCACCTCGGTGTGGATGAAGGTGATGACATTGCCATCCATCTTGTAGAATGACACGGCGAGATGGCCTTCGACCTCGAGCTCGAAGCGCTGCCGGCCCTTGTTGTCGATGACGTCGCTCATGCGATTCCCGAAAGGTTGCTTAGGCAACATATACTGAATCGCACAGATACGCTGCCGTGAAATTGTTTTGTCGGGCTCGTCCCGCCGCCGCGGTCGCGCACGAACAGCGATGATGCCTATTATGTCGCTCGCCCTACCGTTCGCGTTCAAGGTGCCGTCGCACGGTACGCAGCCGCCGCTCTTGCGGCGCGCGGCCGGATTGCGATAATTGGACGATCGCTCCAGGGCGCGTCCAGCGCGCCTGCCCACCAGAGGAAACCCCATGAAGCTCGTGCTGACCCTGCTCGGCGTCATCCTGCTCGTCATCGCCGCCGTCTATTTCCTGGTTCCCGCGGACCAGCTGCCCGGCTTCTTCCCCGGTCATGAGGCGGGCGCGTCGCGGGTTCACATGAAGCACGGCGTCGTCGCGGGTGTCGCCGGTATTATCCTGATCGCTGCCGGCACCTTCATGGGACGCCGCTAGCGTGAGCCGCGCTCCGGTCAACGCGGCCAATCCGCTGGGCGACCAGGGCCGCATGTCGCGCCGGGTGATGAACCTTGCGCACATGTTGACCCAGAACCGGCGGCGGCATGGCGACCGCGCCGGGTTCATCTGGGGCGAGAAGAGCTGGACCTGGCGCCAGATTGACCACGAAGTCTCGGCGCTGGCGGCGGCGCTCGCCAAACGCGGCATCGCCAAGGGCGACCGCATCCTCGTGCATTCGAAGAACGTCGAGGAGATGTTCTGGTCGATGTTCGCGGCGTTCCGGCTCGGCGCGGTCTGGGTGCCCACCAATTTCCGCCTGATGCCCGACGAGGTCGCCTGGCTCGGCGCCGCCTCCGGCGCGAAGGCGTTCCTCTGTCACGGCGATTTCCCCGATCATGCCAACGCGGTCACCTCAGTCGACTTCATCTGGCGCATCGGTGAGGAGGGCGCATTCGGCGAGACCTCGGTCCGCGCTGCGATCGCCGCCAATGCGGGCGCTGACGTCGCCAATGTCGCGGTCGAATACGACGACCCCTGCTGGTTCTTCTTCACCTCGGGCACCACGGGCCGCTCCAAGGCCGCCGTGCTGACCCACGGCCAGATGGGTTTCGTCGTCACCAACCATCTCGCCGATCTCACGCCGGGGACCACCGAGCAGGACACCTCGCTGGTGGTCGCGCCGCTGTCGCACGGCGCCGGCGTGCATCAGCTGATGCAGACCGCGCGCGGCGCGGCCACCATCCTGCTGCCGACCGAGCGCTTCGACATCGCGGAAGCCTGGCGGCTGATCGCGAAGCATCGCGTCGCCAACATGTTCACCGTGCCGACCATCCTGAAGATGATGGTCGAGCATCCCGCGGTCGACCAGTTCGATCATTCCTCGCTGCGCTTCGTGATCTATGCCGGCGCGCCGATGTATCGCGAGGACCAGAAGTTCGCGCTGAAGAAGCTCGGCAAGGTGATCGTGCAGTATTTCGGCCTCGGCGAGGTCACCGGCAACATCACGGTCTATCCCGGCGCCCTGCATGAGGAGGAGGACGGTCCGCAGGCACGGATCGGCACCTGCGGCTTCGAGCGGCTCGGGCATGCAGGTCTCGATCCAGGCCGACGATGGCCGCGAGCTGAAACCATTCGAGACCGGCGAGATCTGCGTGATCGGCCCAGCGGTATTCGCCGGCTATTACGACAATCCCGACGCCAACGCGAAGGCGTTTCGCGACGGCTGGTTCCGCACCGGCGATCTCGGCCATGTCGATGAGGAAGGCTTCGTCTACATCACCGGCCGCGCCTCCGACATGTACATCTCCGGCGGCTCCAACATCTATCCGCGCGAGGTCGAGGAGAAGATCCTCACCCATCCCTGCGTCGGCGAGGTCGCAGTCCTCGGCGTGCCCGATCCGGTCTGGGGCGAGGTCGGCGTCGCCGTCTGCGTCGCGCGCGAGGGGACGAAGGCCGTGAGCGAAGCCGAGATGGCGGCGTTCCTCGCGCCGAAAGTGCCGCGCTACAAGATGCCGAAACGGTTCTTCTTCTGGGACGCGTTGCCGAAGTCCGGCTACGGCAAGATCCCGAAGCGGCTGGTGCGCGACGAGCTCGAGGCGCGCGGGCTTTTGGATTTAACCAAATCCACCGGAACGTGATGCGCGGCATCAAGCAGCCGGGACCGCCTGTGCCTGATCGTATCCAGTGGGTGGAGGTGCGTGGCCGCGCGTTCTCCTTCACGCTGGAAGCCGGCCTGCCGCTGCTGGAATCCGCGCGCCGCGGTTTCGCCGCGCAGGGTTTTGCCGGCGGCACGCTGAACATGACCGGCGGCGCGCTCGGACCGTTCGGCTATGTCATGCCTGATCTGTCGAAGACCGGCGAGAATGCCGCGTTCTACAGCGACACTTTTCGGCCCGACGGCGTCACTCGGTTGAAGCTCGCGACCATGACGCTGGGTGCGCGCGACGGTGCGCCGTTCTTTCATTGTCACGGGCTGTGGCGCGAGGCTGACGGGCGCATGAGCGGCGGGCACATGCTGCCCGAGGAGACCTTTGTCGCCGAGCCCTTCGAGGTGCGAGCCTTCGGCATCGACGGCGCGGTCTTCGAGGCGGAGCTCGATCCCGAAACCAGGTTCAAGCTGTTCGGACCGGTGCCGGCAAAGCCATCCGGTGCCAACGCGTCGCGCCGCGCCTTTGCGATGCGGCTACGGCCGAACCAGGATTTCGCCGGCTGCCTCGAAGACTTCTGCCGGGAGCGCGGGATTTCGCGTGCGCGCATCCATGGCGGCGTCGGCTCGACCATCGGCGCGCGCTTCACCGATGGCAAGATCATCGAGCCCTTTGCGACGGAGCTTGCGATCACCTCGGGTATCGTCGCCTCGAACCAAGCGACCCTCGACGTCGCCCTGATCGACTACACCGGCGGCATCGGCGAGGGCCGGCTGATCCGCGGCGACAATCCGGTGCTGATGACCATGGAGCTGGTGCTGGAGGCGGAGTGAGGCCGCCGCGCGGTTTTCCGATTGATGATCTCAAACAGCCGGCTCATCGTGAGCTACACGCGAATCCCGCGAAAGCATTCCCGCGTGCGGCACGATGTGCCCGAGTTCTGCGTCATTCCAGTCTCGTCCCTCGAAAGCAGAGGGAGCAGGGAATGCCGGGCGCTGGCCGCACCCGCAGCCTTGTGTGCTGAAGAGTAGAAGTGCACACAAGTAGTCAGGTAAAGCCGAGACATCCCGGCATTCCCTGCGCAATGGTTTTACGGCTGCTCCGCGCTCTCCCTGGTGTGCCGGGCTTTTTAGCCACCATCGCCGCGCAATCGCTTGCGCGAGCTTGATCCCAGCGTCGGGGGACCAGGACCACACGGCTTGACCGCACGTATCGATGCCGCTCGCCTGCGAGATCGATCCGTCCATCGCATCCAGCTCCGCGTCCGTGACGATCGCGATACGCCCCTTGGTGGAGTGGACGGCGGATAAATGCGCTGCTGGTAAACCGAAAGGAAGCGAAATATTTTTGCAGCGGGGACTGGACACTGTGTCGCGCGTTGAGATCGCTCGTGAAAATCAGTTTTACGCGCACGGGTTTTCGGCATTTTGGCAGGCGGTGAGGCGCCACCGAACGCCAAATCGCGCCAAACTGCGCGCTCAGCTGTTTTGCCCGTCGGGCTGGAGGCGGATCACTGACATGTTGTGCTAAGATCAAGACGCTCACCGAGATTGGACGAATGACCCCCGTTGCGCATCCCGGCCGATTGTTGAAGCGCGAATTGGCAGCCCGCAAGCTGAGTGCCAATCGGCTTTCGCTCGACATCGGCGTTCCCTCGGGCCGGATCACGGACATCCTCAACGGTCGGCGCGCGATCACCGCCGACACAGCCGTCCGGCTCGGCCGTTACTTCGGCAATAGCGCGCAGTTCTGGCTGGATTTGCAGGGACAGTACGACATTGGCATGGTCGAGCGCGAGAAGGGCGCCGAGATCACCCGGCGCGTGAGGCCGGCCGACGCGGCATAGGCTAACGCTCCGCTTGCGCACATGCACGTTGATATCGAGATCGATCTTGCTGACGCAGGTCTGCGTCGTCAGATGCGAGCCGCCTTCGTGCCACGGCCCCGGACGCGCCCGGGCGTCCCTCACGCGGGCGAGCCGCAGGCAACGCCATTGCGGAAGAGGTCCCGAGCTTGAGCCTGCGAATTGCCAGGCCAGCACGACCTCTTCGCCCTTTCGGTTGGTGCCGATGATGTGCGGACAGAGCTCGCGGTGTCGTCCCTCGTAAGTGCAGGTCACCTGCAACTCGCCGAGGATCGCGTTGCGGAAGGTCGTGTAGGCGGAGGAGGGCATGGCAATGCCTTTAACAGGATAGGTCTTGGCGTCGGGTTCGGTCCGCCCAAAAGTTCTTGTTATGTTCCTTTCGCCGTGCCACAACTCAGGGCTGGGTATGACCTCCAATCGCTCGGAGTTCGCATGGCCAAGCGTAACCGCGACATCAACCTGCCGGCGCCGTATCTGAAGCGGCTGTGGCTCGATGCCTCGCGCGTGGACGACCGCGAGGCCTATCCGTTCTGCCTGCCGTTCCTGCACGACGAGTTCTCGCTGTCGTTCGACCGCGCCATCACCATCATCGTCGGCGAGAACGGCACCGGCAAATCGACCCTGCTCGAAGGCATCGCCGCGCTCGCCGGCTATGACGAGGCCGGCGGCGGCAAGGGCTACATGCCGGTCGATCATTCCGACGCGCTCGAGGTGATGGGCGGCGAATTGTCGGACGCGCTGCGCGCGAGCTGGCTGCCGAAGATCACCAATGGCTGGTTCTTCCGCGCCGAGAGCTTTTTCTCGGTCGCGCGGTATCTCGACGGGCTGCCGCGACGTGCGGCACCGCGGCCGACTTCCTCTCGCATTCGCACGGCGAGGGCTTCCTGCGCTTCTTCGAGGAGCGCTGCCAGCGCCAGGGCATCTTCATCTTCGACGAGCCGGAATCGGCGCTGTCGCCGTCGCGCCAGATCGAGTTCCTGAAGCTGCTGCAGAGGATGGACAGGTCGGCGCGCTGCCAGGTCATCATGGCCACGCACGCGCCGCTGCTGATGGCCTATCCCAACGCGACTCTGCTGCGGCTGTCGAAATACGGGCTGGAGCCGGTCACGGTCGAGCAGACCGATCACTACAAGTCGCTGCGCGAGTTCTTCGACGATCCCAGAGGGTTCGTGGAGGCGGCGATCGGGGAGTAATTGCAGCTCTGCGCTGACAAAATTGTCCGGAGATGCTATACGGGAGCGCAGGTATCGAGATGTCGGATCTTTTGACAAGAATTACGATTGATCCCGAGCGGATGCACGGTCGGCCGTGCATTCGCAATTTGCGCGTGACCGTATCTGACGTGTTGAATCTCCTCGCCGCCGGACAATCGCGTGAGTTCATCCTCAGGGATTACCCCTACCTCGAAGACCCTGATATCGACGCGGTGCTTGCGTTTGCTGCGCAGCAAGCCGATCACCCAATCATTGCGGCAAAGTAGCTTTGCGGTTTCTCGTCGACGCGCAGCTGCCGCCCGCGCTCGCAGAGGCGTTGTGCCGCTCCGGCCATGAAGCCGAGCACGTTGCCGATCTGGGTATGACAACAGCTCTCGATGGACGGATTTGGGAGGAGGCCATCGCCCGTTCGGCAGCTCTGGTGACCAAGGATCGCGATTTTGCCGTTCTGCGCGCGGCAAGCGGAGAGGGGCCGGCAATTCTCTGGATTCGAAATCGGGAACGTGAGCAATCAAGTGCTGATTGCGCGCCTGTTGCAGGCGTTGCCTGCGCTGGAACGCGCGATCGAACGCGGCGAAACCATCATCGAATTCGTAGGGCGATGACACCGCTGGACCGCGGCTGTTGACGACCTCTCCCAACCCGACGCTGCGGCGGCTTTCAAGGGTGGTTGAGCGTAGTGCGATGCGTCGCTCAGCCCATCCTGCGCGCTACCTTTTTGGACACTCGCGGTAGCCGAATTTGTCGATGATCTCGCTTCCCGAAATGCGTGTGGAACGCCAGCGTGTCGACATAGTGGTTGGCGACGAGATAGTCGCGAAGCGCGGCGTTGTAGTGGCTCAGCGTATCTTCGGTCCAATGCTGGCTGATGTTGCGCGCCCGATCATGCGAGGCATGAAACAGCAGTTGGGCGCTGCGCTCCACGCAAACATTCCTGATCCCGAGGAACTTGGTGCAGGCCGACTGGCAATGCCCCTGGATGCGAAACAGTTCGCCGGACTGGTTGTACTCGGCCACTTTGGAGTCGAAGCCTTCAAACCCGCCCATGCCCATGCCGGCCGAAGAGCCGGCCGCGATCGCGGCAGGGGAGGCGAAAAGGAAGAGCACCGTTGCGAGAAACTTCATGACGATTGCCTCATGGTTTCGCGCCGCTGATATGTTCTAGCCGCGCCTGCGCGCGGTGTCGTCCTCTCAGGGGAGTACGAACGGGGCGGATCGGGCGAACCTCACGCGCATGTGAGGCGACCAATGGCTCTGGATGGCGCGCTGATGCGCAGCAAGAATGGAGAAGCTGTTCGATGGACAAATGGATGGAGTTGCTGATCTCCTGGCTGCCGTTCCTGGTGCTGATAGGGCTCTGGTTCTTGTTCGCCCGTAGAAGCGGAATGCAGGCGCGCGGGAAGTCCGGAACGACCATGATCGAGCTCTACGAGCAGCAGGTCGAAGAGAGCCGGCGGATGAACGCCAATCTGGAACGGATCGCCGCAGCGCTGGAGAAGCGGGAGAAACCGTAGGGCGGGTTAGCCGGAAGGCGTAACCCGCCGATATCGCGTGACGGCGGATTACGCTTCCGCCTTCGCTCTCCGAGCTTCGGCGGACAAGTCGCTAATCCGCCCTACACGAGCTACCCTTTAGCACCCGTATCCGAACAGGACGCTGGACATGAAGTTGGCACGAGCACACCCGATCGGTTTTGAGAGCGAGCCAAACCATTTGCCCGGCAACGAACCATCGTTGTCGGTCCAGGGGATCGGTGGCAGGTGCGGCAGATAGGATGCATACGGAAACACTCGCGCCCACGACACTCGGTCCGGATATTGCGCGACG
This sequence comes from uncultured Alphaproteobacteria bacterium, assembly GCA_963732085.1. Taxonomy (GTDB): domain Bacteria; phylum Pseudomonadota; class Alphaproteobacteria; order Rhizobiales; family Xanthobacteraceae; genus Bradyrhizobium. The sequence continues at coordinate 293,438 of CAVSYJ010000017.1, forward strand.
AAAGCCTTGTTCATTCCGCCGTCCAGCCCGCTGTAAACAGGGGCGGCCGGCACGTCATCCCCAAGCAATTGCGCGTATTCGAGCTCGTCGGCGCGTTGTTTCTCCAGCGCCCGCCGCGCGATTTTCGGATTCACGACAAAGGCGGGGCATTTGCCGGTGGGAACGAACACAGGAGGATCCGGCTGACTTGCCGGAGCCTGCGCATCGAAGACGTAGCGCCGATCGCACACATCCACCCTGGGTTCGAGATGCGTCGTCTCGAAGTGATCGTTGCCGATCTTGAGCATTTTCCAGAAGGCCAGGTTCGGACTGTTGCGATGCCGCGCCAGATTCGCCGGCGTCAGGCGGAACGGATAGGCCTGGACCTGGAACGTCGGCCGGCCGAGCAATGCGTCGCGCGCCAGCGCATAGATCTCGCTGATCTGTTCGTCGGTCATGGCATAGCAACCGCTCGACGAGCAGTCGCCATGGATCATGAGCAAGCTGCCGTCGCGCTTGTTCGCCTTGTCGAAGCTGTTGGGGTAGCCGGTGTTGATCGCAAGATAGTAGTTGGAGTTGGGGTTCATCAACTCGGGCGTAATCGTATAGAAGCCCTCCGGCGTCTGACGGTCGCCCTCCCACAACTTCGGCCCGAGATCGCCCGACCACCGGCAGATCGGATAGGTCTTGAGGATCTGGAAAAGGCCGCTGCTGTCCTGTTTCCAGACTTCGAGTTCCGCCTCTTCCTTGAAAACGCGCAGAACGATAGGCGAATGTTTTCGGCATCTTCTTTTGTTGGAGCAGCGAGAGCAGCTCGGGCGGCAGCTCCTTTGTTGCCTTGGCCGGCAACGGCTTGCACGTTTTCGGCAGGGCATGTGACCGGCGTCAGCCCCGCGGACAAAAGCCGCAGCCAGCACAAGCGCACGGAATGCCGTGGCGCCGATCATTGCTGTCCATCCGAGGCGGAAGCCGTTCCATCCGGATAGCCTGTAATCGGTGGCGTTCGTAAGGTAAACCCGGATGGCTGCTGGCGCCGACGGAGTACCGATCACACCAGTCGCTGCGGGAATTCTTCGATGATCCACGGGATTTGTGGAGGCGGCGATCGGGGAGTGAGCACATCGCAGCTCTACGTGCTTCGAGATCAGTGCCCAATCAACTACCGCGCGAGTTTTCAATAACAGAGGTAAAGGCAGATACTATCCCCGGAGCGCCTGCTGGTTCATCTATTCCCGTGCTCGCACAAAGCTGCTCGACTGGCGACAGTGAAGAGAATAAAAAGGGGATGATCGTCGACCGACTTTGAGAAGTTTCGTGGACGTTCTCTCAAATGGCTAGCATCTGGGCTTCACATACCCGGCTGCGTAACATACAGACCCGAGCGTTTACCGCGAAACAGACAATTTTCCGAAGGAGTAGTGGGATCCCGCGTCATCGGCAACAGCGAAAAGGCTTTTTGCCGCAGTTTCAGACGTTAAATCCGAGCCTGTCAGGGTTTCACCCACTTGAACGACTGGTCATAGTGCTGAGTCCTCGCCGCATCCAGAAAATTCTTTTGCTTTGGACCGAATTAATCAATGCGGAAGGCTCCTTCGACGGGCGATGCCCGGCAAACGTTAGCTCGGACGCGGATCTTCTTCCTGACGCCCGGTTCTACGGACGCGCTCTAAGGCTGCCGACAATACGTCGGTTGGCCTTGCTCGATAGCTGCCGCGGTTCTGTGCGCTCGAGATGCGTATGATCAAGACGCGCCACAAGCTTCACCTGACGACGTCTTTCCAGTCAGGGTTTCCATTTCTGGTCTTTTAAAAAGATTAGGAATCAAACCTACAAGAGCGAGTCATGAGTCTCGAAATCTTCCACGCTCTTCATGAGGCTATAGCTGCATGCCGAGATAAGGAGACCACCGATTATGTCAGTGAAATATCTTCGCTTTGAGCGACTGTATGAGATTGCGCTCAAGATTATTGGCGGTTCCTCCAGCCGATAGTCGGGTGACCAACCGGTTTGTGCTATCCGTCCAAGGCCATGCAGCTTCCATGAGCTTCGCCGGTACGCATAAAGAGTTACCTGTCTGGCGTCTTTGTGAGCCTTTATTGTCAAAACTGTTTAGATGCACCTTGTTTTGCGAGCAGTTCACTACATAGAGTACGATAAGCCACGGTAGAATGAGTCTTTATGCTGCCACCAATGTCCGTGTCTAGCATCTGTCGAAAGATCTGCCGAGGACGGCATGCCACAAGTCCAGGCAGACGCTCTCTTGACTGCAGACCATGCATCGGTACCTTGTTCAGGTCGGGATAGTTCCAGCCCGGCGTTCTTGATAGGCTGTGAGCACGCTGCTACCGACATGATGCCAGAAGGACGACACAGCAATTTCCGAAGCTGGCTTCAATTCCCAGGCCCTGAAATGCGGTAGCGGGTCGCGATCGACAATCGCATATTGACCAGATCCGCACGAACAAGGATCGGTCAGCTCTTGAATCTGAACTCTCGCACTACTCCGCCGCCTCGCTCGCGCCCCTTCGCCTCGGCTTGCCCGCCTTCTTCAGCACCGGCGCCAGAAACTTGCCGGTGTAGCTGCGCGGCGCCTTGACGATGTCCTCCGGCGTGCCCCAGGCGACGATCTCGCCGCCGCCGTCGCCGCCTTCGGGGCCGAGGTCGATCACCCAGTCCGCGGTCTTGATCACCTCGAGATTGTGCTCGATCACCACCACCGTGTTGCCCTGCGCCACCAGCTCGTGCAGCACTTCGAGCAGCTTCTTGACGTCGTGGAAATGCAGCCCCGTGGTCGGCTCGTCCAGGATATAGAGCGTGCGGCCGGTGGCGCGCTTGGACAATTCCTTGGCGAGCTTGACGCGCTGGGCCTCGCCGCCCGACAGCGTGGTCGCCTGCTGGCCGACATGGATGTAGTCGAGGCCGACGCGGTGCAGCGTCTTGAAGGTCTCGCGCACGCGCGGCACCGCCTTGAAGAACTCGGCGGCTTCCTCCACGGTCATGTCGAGCACGTCGACGATCGACTTGCCCTTGAACAGCACCTCCAGCGTCTCGCGGTTGTAGCGCTTGCCCTTGCAGACGTCGCAGGTGACGTAGACGTCAGGCAAAAAGTGCATCTCGATCTTGATGACGCCGTCGCCCTGGCAGGCCTCGCAGCGGCCGCCCTTGACGTTGAAGGAGAAGCGCCCGGGCTCGTAGCCGCGCGCCTTGGCCTCGGGCAGGCCCGCGAACCACTCGCGGATCGGCGTGAACGCGCCGGTATAGGTCGCCGGATTGGAGCGCGGGGTGCGGCCGATCGGCGACTGGTCGATGTCGATGATCTTGTCGATATGCTCCAGCCCCTCGATGCGGTCGTGCGGCGCGGCGCCTTCGCTGGCGCCGTTGAGCTTGCGCGCGATCGGCCTTGTAGAGCGTGTCGATCAGAAGCGTCGACTTGCCGCCGCCGGAGACGCCGGTGACGCAGCTGAACAGCCCCAGCGGAATCTCCGCCGAGATGTTCTTCAGGTTATTGCCGCGCGCGTTGATGACCTTGATGGTGCGGCGATGGTTCGGCGGCCGCCGCTCCGGCACCTCGACCGCGAGTTCGCCGGTGAGATATTTGCCGGTCAGCGAGTCCGGATTGCGCATGATGTCGGCGGGCGTGCCGTGGGCAACAATATGCCCGCCATGCATGCCGGCGCCGGGGCCGATGTCGAGCACATGGTCGGCGAGACGAATGGCGTCCTCGTCATGCTCGACCACGATCACGGTATTGCCGAGGTCGCGCAGCCGCTTCAGCGTCTCCAATAGACGCGCATTGTCGCGCTGGTGCAGGCCGATCGAGGGCTCGTCCAGCACATAGAGCACGCCGGTCAGACCCGAGCCGATCTGCGAGGCCAGCCGGATGCGCTGGCTCTCGCCGCCGATCAGTGTGCCGGACGAGCGCGACAGGGTCAGGTAGTTCAGGCCGACGTCGACCAGGAAGGTGAGGCGCTCGCGGATCTCCTTCAGCACGCGCGCGGCGATCTCGTTCTGCTGCGCGTTCAGCGCCGCCGGCACGGTCTCGAACCATTCGGCGGCGCGCTTGACCGAGAGCTCGCTGATCTCGCCGATATGTTTGGCGCCGATCTTGACGCACAGCGCTTCCGGCTTGAGGCGATAGCCGTGGCACGCCGCGCAGGGCACGTCGGAGAAATATTTCGCCAGCTCCTCGCGCGCCCATTCGCTCTCGGTCTCGCGATAGCGCCGGTCGATATTGGTGATCACGCCCTCGAACGGCTTTTTGGTGTCGTAGGAGCGCACGCCGTCCTCATAGGAGAACTTGATCTCGTCCTCGCCGGAGCCGTGCAGCAGCGCGGCCTGCGTCTTCTTCGGCAGGTCCTTCCATTTGGTGTTGAGCGTGAACTTGTAGAACTTGCCGAGCGCAGTCAGCGTCTGGATGTAATAGGGCGAGGACGATTTCGCCCATGGCGCGATCGCGCCCTTGCCCACGGTCTCGTCCTTGTCGGGGATGACGAGGTCCTCGTCGACATGCTGCTCGACGCCGAGGCCGCCGCAGGCCGGGCAGGCGCCGTAGGGATTGTTGAAGGAGAACAGCCGCGGCTCGATCTCGGGGATGGTGAAGCCGGAGACCGGGCAGGCGAATTTCTCCGAGAACAGGATGCGCTCGGGCCCGCTCTTGTCGTGGATCTTTGCGGTCTTCTTCTTTTCTTCGGGCGCGGGTGTGCCGGCCGGCGCATCCGCATATTCGATCACCGCCAGCCCCTCGGCGAGCTTCAGCGCGGTCTCGAAACTTTCCGCAAGCCGCTGGCCGATATCCGGCCGCACCACGATGCGGTCGACCACGACATCGATGTCATGCGGAAATTTCTTGTCCAGCGTCGGGGCCTCGGCAAGCTCGTGGAAGGTGCCGTCGATCTTGACGCGCTGAAAGCCCTTCTTGAGATATTCGGCGAGCTCCTTCTTGTACTCGCCCTTGCGGCCGCGCACGACCGGCGCCAGCAGATAGAGCCGCGTGCCCTCGGGCAGCGCCAGCACGCGGTCGACCATCTGGGAGACGATCTGGCTTTCGATCGGCAGGCCCGTGGCGGGCGAGTAGGGCACGCCGACGCGCGCCCACAAGAGGCGCATGTAGTCGTAGATCTCGGTCACCGTGCCGACGGTGGAGCGCGGGTTCTTCGAGGTGGTCTTCTGCTCGATCGAGATCGCCGGCGACAGCCCGTCGATCTGGTCGACGTCCGGCTTCTGCATCATCTCGAGGAATTGCCGCGCATAGGCCGACAGCAACTCGACATAGCGGCGCTGGCCCTCGGCATAGATGGTGTCGAAGGCGAGCGAGGATTTGCCGGAGCCGGACAGCCCGGTGAACACCACGAGCTTGTCGCGGGGAATCTCGACGTCGACGTTCTTGAGATTGTGCTCGCGCGCGCCGCGAATGAGGATCGCGCGCTGGCTGGCGGCGGTCTGCTGGCGTCGCGCTTTCAGAATTTCGTCCATGCTGTTTCCGGGCGCGTAAAGCCGCGCATTTTGGCGCGCTTCGCCGGAGCGAGACGCTGACCCCAATCGTCAGGTCAGAACGTAGGAAGAACGGGCGTGGAATTCCAGTGTCCCGTTAGGTCCATCAACGGAATTGATTCGCATGCCCAGCTATTGGCAACAGCGGGCAACAGTTCCCCGACCGGACAGTGGCTCCCCCAAAACAAAAAGGCCGGCGCGAGGCCGGCCTTTCGTTCAAGCACTCTGCTCGAGATCAGTACCTTGCGACGACCGGGCCGCCGAAGGTGTAGTTGACGCGGACGGTGCCCATATCGACGTCCTGACGGATGTTGTCCGTGCGATCGTTGATACCGAGCACATTGAACGCAACATTGCGGCTGCCCATGAACAGGTGGTCGTATTCGAACGCGACCGACCAGCCCGGCGCGAAGCCGACCTCGATGCCGGCGCCGACCGCGCCGCCCCAGCGGGTTTCGCTGCCGCTGTCGAGGGTGAGGCCGAGGGCGAGTCCGTTGTACCTGTCGCTGGTCACGGCCGCGCCGCCCTTCACATAGCCGAGCACGTTGTTCCAGGCATAGCCGACCTGACCGGTGAACAGACCGATCGCGTCGACCCTGGTCTGGTTGACGAGGGGCGCGAGCAGCGAGCTCACATTCGAGCCCTTCAGGTTGGCCCAGTCGCCCTGCGCTTCGACGCCGAACACCCAGTTCGCCGCCTGCCAGCGATAGCCGATCTGACCGCCGACGAGGCCGCCGGTCGCATCATGGCAGCCTTCGGACGTCGCCGGCACGGGCACGCCCAGCACGGCGTTGATGTCCCAGCATTTGTGGCTCGAAGCGCCGCCGCCGTTCACGCCGACATAGAAGCCGCCCCAGTTGTAGATCGGCGCGACAATCGCCGGCGCCTTGGTGTAGGTCCTCGCGGGAAGATCAGCAGCGAGCGCCGGAGCGACACTCAGACCAACCAGACCGGCCGCGGCCAACAAAATTTTCTTCATCTTCTCGTTCCCCATTTTCTTGTTTGCGCCTGCAAATGGAATCAAACCGCGCACGCAAATTCCAGAGCCCACCCTATAGCGCAGTTCGCGAGGCAACGGCGTGCCCTACGCGCCACACATGCTCGGTAAAATTGTGGCCGATGGAACCTGAAATCGGGCGACAAAAAGGCCGGCTAGTGGTCCGATTCCAACATTCGCACCCCTTCGCAGCAGGCACTTTTGCGAATGTTGGAATCAAAGGACCACTAGCAAATCTAGGATTTAGTGGAGCTTTGGATTTGACGTTCGCTGGGCGAATGCGCGGCCAACATCGAAGCGAACGTCAAATCCGCTCCACTGTGGCCGGCCTTTTCGTTCAAACAGATCGCTTGATGATCAGTATTTTGCAATCACCGGGCCGCCCCAGCGATAGTTCACGCGCACAGTGCCGATGTCGACGTCCTGCGTGATGTGGTCGTTGCGCGTGACCCCACCGACGACTGCGGAGAAATTGATGTTGCGGCTGCCCATGAACAAATGGTCGTACTCGATACCGACCGACCAACCCGGCGCGAAGCCGATTTCGACGCCGGTGCCGACCGCGCCGCCCCAGCGGGTTTCGCGCGCGGAGTTGACGACCGCGTTGGTGCCGGTGATCAGGCCGTTGTAAACATTGTCGGTGACGGCGCGCGCCGCCCTTCACGTACCAGAGCACGTTGTTCCAGGCGTAGCCGACCTGGCCGGTGAACAGGCCGAGCGCGTCGACCTTGGTCTGGTTGGTCAGCACCGGAAAGCCGATCAGCGCGGCCACGGGAATGCTGGCGTTGTTGCCCTTGAAGCTGGCCCAGTCGCCTTGCGCTTCGACACCGAACACCCAGCCGCCCGACTGCCAGCGGAAGCCGAGCTGGCCGCCGGCGAGGGCACCGGTCGCATTGTGACAGCCCTCGCGCACCGACGGGACGGTGGGAATGGCGAACACGCTGTTGTTGTCCCAGCACTCGTGGCTCGAGCCGCCGCCGGCGTTCAAGCCGACATAGAAGCCGCTCCAGTCGTAGTATGCAGGCGTCATCACCGGCGTTTTGTAGGCCGGGGCAGGCGGAAGATCGGCCGCAAACGCAGGCGCACCAACTCCCAGCGCGATCAGGGCAACGACGCCCTGGAGAATCTTCTTCATCAACGCTCTCCGGCTTTTCTTCCGCTTCCGTTGTCCCCAGAAGCGGTTCCGTCTTGGTCGCGATCGCCCAACAATCCAATTTCAGGGATGAATATACGCAGATTCAGGTGCAAAGGCCGTCTCCCAAAAGACACACTCGCCGCAGAAGTGGATCGGCGTTAAATTAATGGAAGTTAACGGCTTTTGGCGGCGGGACGATTTGCTCGCGGCGCCCGCGCACCGCGGCTGCGGGGCCGGTCGCAGGCCGGCCATGAATTTGCCGCGGAAACAGCAGAACAAAACTGGAACATCGGCGCGGCCGGTGCTATATGTGGATAACCGGGAAGGGCTTCGGTTTGCCCTCCGGCAAGGGCGCGCGATCCGTATAGGGTCCCGGCCACTGTAAGCCGGCGCAGGCAAAGGCGAAGTCCGGTAGGTCAAACAGGTCTGGAGAGCGGAGATGGCGGGTAGCGTGAACAAGGTGATTTTGGTCGGAAATCTCGGCAAGGACCCGGAGATCCGGCGGACCCAGGACGGACGTCCCATCGCCAATCTCAGCGTCGCGACCTCCGAGCAGTGGCGCGACAAGGCCACCGGAGAGCGCAAGGAAAAGACCGAGTGGCACCGCGTGGTGATCTTCTCGGAGGGCCTTGCCAAGGTCGCCGAGCAATATCTGAAGAAGGGCGCCAAGGTCTACATCGAGGGCCAGTTGCAGACGCGCAAATGGACCGATCAGGCCGGCGTCGAGAAGTACTCGACCGAAGTGGTGCTGCAGGGCTTCAACTCCAACCTCACGATGCTTGACGGCCGCAGCGGCGGCGCGGGTGGAGGCGGGGCCTTCTCGGATGAGCCGAGCAACGATTTCGGCAGTCCCGCGCCGCGCCGCGCGGTCGCGGCGGCCGGCGGCGGTGGCGGTGGCCGCAACAGCGACATGGACGACGACATTCCGTTCTGAGCAAAGGTTTCGCAGCGGGGAAATCGCATGAGCCTTTCTCCGCTGCTCGAGGCCGCACCCGCGATCCCGCTGCATGCCTTTGCCGCGATGGCCGCCTTCGTGCTCGGGCTGGTGCAGTTCGCCGCGCCCAAGGGCACGCTGCCGCACCGGACCATCGGCTTCATCTGGGTCGGCCTGATGCTGTTTGTCGCGGGCTCCTCGTTCTGGATTCACCAGATCCGGCTGGTCGGGCCGTGGAGCCCCATCCATCTGCTCTCGATCTTCACGCTGGTGATGCTGGTTCTGGGCGTTCTTGCCGCGCACAGGCACGACGTCCGCAACCACAGGATCGCGATGATCTCGATCTTTGCCGGTGCACTGGTCATTGCCGGGCTGTTCACGCTGCTGCCCGGACGGATCATGCACAAGGTGATTTTCGGCGCCTGAGTCGACGCTATTTTCGAGGCTCCACGAGGCCTGTCCACGAGCCCATTCGCAGGCCCGTCACATCACCTGTAAGTCCCTGTAAAAACAAAGGGAAAAAGCGCCGCCGAAACCGGTTCCGGGGTGGTTATTGAGGCCCCGATGGGCTATATGATTCTCGACCAGAATTTCCCCGGATTTCCCCCTTGGCCGACCACGACGACGACAAGCCCGGCGAGCTGCCGGTGCCCTCAGATATTCGCCCCGTCTCCATTCTCGACGAGATGAAACGCTCCTACCTCGATTACGCCATGAGCGTGATCGTGGCGCGCGCGCTGCCCGATGCGCGCGACGGTTTGAAGCCGGTGCATCGGCGCATCCTGTACTCGATGTACGAGCAGGGCCACACGCCCGACAAGAAGTACGTCAAATCGGCGCGCGTGGTCGGCGACGTCATCGGCAAATATCACCCGCACGGCGATCAATCGATCTACGACGCAATGGTGCGCATGGCGCAGGATTTCTCCATGCGCGTGCCGTTGATCGACGGCCAGGGAAATTTCGGCTCGGTCGACGGCGATCCGCCGGCCGCCTATCGATACACGGAAGCGCGGCTGGCGAAGTCGGCCATCCCCCTGATCGACGATATCGACAAGGACACGGTCGACTTTCAGGCGAACTACGACAATTCCGAGAAAGAGCCGTCGGTTCTTCCCGCGAAATATCCGAATCTGCTGGTCAACGGCGCCGGCGGCATCGCAGTCGGCATGGCCACCAACATTCCCCCGCACAATCTCGGCGAGGTGATCGACGCCTGCGTCGCGCTGATCGACAATCCCGCGCTCACGATCGACGAACTCATCAACTTCATCCCGGGTCCGGACTTTCCGACCGGCGGCATCATCATTGGCCGCCAGGGCATCCGCAGCGCCTATCATCTCGGCCGCGGCTCGATCGTGATGCGCGGCAAGGTCGAATTCGAGACGCTCCGCAAGGAGCGCGAGGCGATCGTCATCTCGGAGATCCCCTACCAGCTGAACAAGGCCTCGCTGGTCGAGCGCATCGCCGAGCTCTACAAGGAAAAGAAGATCGAAGGCATTTCCGATCTGCGCGATGAGAGCGACCGCGACGGCTATCGCGTCGTGATCGAGCTGAAGCGCGACGCCATGCCGGACGTGGTGCTGAACCAGCTCTATAAATTCACACCGCTGCAGACGAGCTTCCCGGCCAACATGCTGGCGCTCGACGGCGGCAAGCCGCAGACGATGAATTTGAAGGACCTGCTGGCGGTCTTCGTCGCCTTCCGCGAACAGGTGGTCACGCGTCGCATCAAGTTCCTGCTGACCAAGGCGCGCGACCGCGCCCACATCCTGGTCGGTCTTGCGATTGCGGTTGCCAATATCGACGAGATCATCCGGGTGATCCGCACCTCGCCGGATCCGAACACCGCGCGCGACACGCTGATGTCGCGCGACTGGCCGGCGCGCGATGTCGAGGCGATGATGACGCTGATCGACGATCTGCGCCACCGCATCAGCGCCGACGGCACCGCGCGGCTGTCGATGGAGCAGGCAAGGGCGATCCTCGATCTGCGCCTGCAGCGCCTGACCGCGCTCGGCCGCGACGAGATCAAGGAGGAGCTCGACAAGCTCGCGCTGGAGATCGCCGACTATCTCGACATCCTCCGCTCGCGCGCCCGTATCCAGACCATCATCAAGACCGAGCTTGCGGAGATCAAGGAAGAGTTCGCGACCCCGCGCCGCACCGTGATCATGGAGCAGGAAGGCGAGGTCGAGGACGAGGATCTGATCCAGCGCGAGGACATGGTGGTCACCGTCTCGCACGCCGGCTATGCCAAGCGCGTGCCGCTGTCGGCCTATCGCGCGCAGCGCCGCGGCGGCAAGGGCCGCGCCGGCATGCAGACCCGCGAGGAGGATTTCGTCAGCCGCCTGTTCGTGGCGTCCACGCATACGCCCGTGCTGTTCTTCTCGTCGCGCGGCCAGGTCTACAAGGAGAAGGTCTGGCGGCTGCCGGTTGCCGCCCCCAACGCGCGCGGCAAGGCGCTGATCAACATCCTGCCGCTGGAGCAGGGCGAGCGCATCACCACCATCATGCCGCTGCCGGAGGATGAATCCTCCTGGGCGCAGTCTCGACGTGATGTTCGCCACCACCAGCGGCACGGTCCGCCGCAACAAGCTGTCGGATTTTGCCGACGTCCGCCGCTCCGGCATCATCGCCATGAAGCTCGAGGAGGGCGAGGCGATCGTCGACGTGCAGATTTGCTCCGAGCGCGACGACGTGCTGCTGACCGCGGCCGGCGGCCAGTGCATTCGCTTCCCCGTGTCAGACGTGCGCGTGTTCACCGGGCGCACCTCGATGGGCGTGCGCGGCATCGCGCTCGGCAAGGACGACAAGCTGATCTCGCTTACGATCCTGCGCCACATGGATGTCGATGCCGAGGAGCGGGCGGCATACCTGCGCCGCGCCAATGCAGTGCGCCGCGGCGGCGCCGAGGACGAGGCGGGTACGGACAACGAGGAGGCGTCTGGCGCCATCGAACTCGGCGAGCAGCGCTATGTCGAGATGTCGGCGGCCGAGCAGTTCGTGCTGACGATCTCCGAGAACGGCTACGGCAAGCGTACCTCGTCGTTCGAGTACCGCACCACGGGGCGCGGCGGCAAAGGCATCGTCGCCATGAGCGTGAACGATCGTAACGGCAAGCTCGTGGCCTCGTTCCCGGTCGAGGATTCCGACCAGATCATGCTGGTCACCGACAAGGGCCAGCTGATCCGCTGTCCGGTCGAGGACATCCGCATCGCCGGCCGCTCGACGCAGGGCGTGATCGTGTTCGACACCGCCGACGACGAGCATGTCGTCTCGGTCGAGCGCGTCGGCGACGAGGAAAACGGCGAGAACGGCAACGGAAATGGCAACGGCAACGGTGGCCACTGACCGCGCCGCGCGCTGTTGCTAACGCATCGTCGACATCTCGGCGGCCAGCAGGAGCGCAGCCTGGCTGGCCCCGACCGACGCGACGCCACGGCCGGCGATGTCGTAGGCGGTGCCGTGCGCGGGTGTGCAGATCGGGAACGGAAACCCGCCCAGCAGTGTCACGCCACGGTCGAATCCCATCAGCTTCATCGCGATCTGGCCCTGATCGTGATACATCGTCAGCACCGCATCAAACCCGCCGTTTTTGGTGCGCAGAAAAACCGTGTCGGCCGGAAACGGCCCGTCGGCAGCAATGCCATCGCGCCTTGCCGCCTCGACTGCCGGTTCGATGATTTCGATCTCTTCCCGGCCAAAATTGCCGCCATCGCCGGCGTGGGGATTGAGCGCGGCCACCGCGATGCTTGGCTCCGCAAACCCCGCGTGGCGCATGCAGGCATCGGTCAGCTTCAGCGCACGGAGAATCCGCTCGACGGTCAGCTGTGACGAGACGTCCTTGAGCGGAATGTGCGAAGTCACCCGCGCGTTCCAGAGCTTGTCCAGCACGTTGAATTCGCTGGCCGGCGTCACAAGTCCCACCACTTCAGCGGAGAAGGCGATCTCGTCGTCATAACCTTCCCTCGCCAGGCGCATGGCCTTCTTGTTGAACGGCGTGAAGCAAACCGCATCGGCCTGACCGTTTCGCGCCAGCGTGAGCGCGTGCTGATAGTTGCTGAGCGCAAAGCGGCCGCCGGCCTGACTCGCGACACCTCGCTCGATGTGTTTGGGGTCGAGATGGACGAGATCAACAAACACTGCGCCCTCGAGGGCGTTCGAATTGGTGTTGCCGGTCATGGTTTTGATGTCCGGACTGACGCCCGCGATACGCGCCCCCGCGTCAAAGATGCGGCGGTCGCCAATCACCAGGAGATTGGCGCGCCCGCGTACCTCGTCCGATGCGACAAGCCTTGCGGTCAGCTCAGCGCTGATGCCCGCAGGGTCGCCCATGGCGAGCGCGATGAGTGGTTTGCGGTGACTATGAGTGCTCATGCGATCGGTATCTCCTCGGAACCGGACCGATGCGGCGCTCCACCGCGCAATGCACGTAGAATATTGAGGAAGAGTGGCAGCAGCAGAAGCCCAAATCCGGCGACGACCAGGCCCGTGACAAGCCGGTTTGCGAAGAATATCCCGAGCGAGCCCTTCGACATCAGCATCGATTGCCGGAAGGCGTCCTCGGCCTTGTCCCCGATGACCGTGGCGAGCACAAGCGGTGCAAGGGGATAGGAGAGCTTCTTGAAGAGGTAGCCGACGATGCCGAAGCCCAGCATCAGCAGCACATCAAGGTAGGAATTCGACACCGAATAGGCGCCCACGGCACACACGATGACGATCAATGGCGCGATAATGGCGAAGGGGATACGCATCAGCGCGGCAAACACCGGCACCGTGAGCAACACCAGTGTCACGGCGACGATGTTTCCGACATACATCGACGCAATCAGGCCCCAGACAAAATCCTTCTGATCGATGAACAGCATCGGCCCGGGATTGAGCCCCCATATCATCAGTCCGCCCATCATGACGGCAGCAGTCGCCGAGCCTGGAATGCCGAGCGAGAGCATCGGCAGCAGCGCGCTGGTGCCCGCGGCGTGATCGGCGGTTTCCGGCGCGATGACGCCTTCGACCTCGCCGGTGCCAAAGTGTGCGCCGCGTCGCGAGAAACGCTTCGCGATGCCGTAGCTCATGAAGGAGGCAGCAGTCGGGCCACCCGGCGTGATGCCCATCCAGCAGCCGATCGCCGCACTACGCAGCAGCGCGAGCCAGTGCCGTGGCAAAGCTGCCAGCGCGCGGAAGACCTCGCGCCAGTCGATCCTTGATGAGACGGCGCGCGCGTGAAACTCCTCCTCGACCGCGATCAGCAATTCGCCGATGCCGAACAGCCCCATGACTGCGACGACAAAGCTCACGCCCTTGACGAGTTCATCGATACCCATGGTCAGGCGAACGCTGCCGGAAACGGTATCGATTCCGATCGCGGCGAGCGCAAAGCCGATCGCCATCGCAACTACCGTCTTCATCGGCGCCGCACCGCCCATACCTACAAAACTCGCGAAGGCCAGGAAGTACACGGCGAAATATTCCGCCGGACCGAAGGCAAGCGCTACCTGTGCGACCCATGATGCAAGGAAGGTGATCAACACCACGCCGACCAGCGCGCCGAAGGCTGCTGATCCAAAGGCGGTAGCGAGAGCCGTCGTCGGGCGTCCGTCGCGCGCCATCGGATAACCGTCAAAAGTCGTCGCGACCGATGACGGCTCGCCGGGAATATTGAACAGGATCGACGTCACGGAGCCGCCGAACAGCGCGCCCCAGTACATGCTCGACAGTAAAATGATTGCGGAGACGGGCTGCATGCCAAAAGTCAGCGGCAGCAGCAATGATACTCCATTGGGCGCACCGAGGCCCGGCAATACGCCGACGAGGATTCCGAGCAGAACGCCTATGACCATCAGCAGCAGATGTGGTGCGGTGACTGCGATGGTGAAGCCGTGCAGCAGCAACTGGAGATTTTCCATGCGCCGGCCCTGTCAATAACCGAACGCGACGGGGAGCGCGCCGTGCGGCAAGCTCACCTGAAACAGGCGTTCGAACACCACGTAAAGGACGATCGGTGTTGCTATCGCGATCAGGAGCGAACGTATCAGGTTGAGATGCTTCGGCAGGGCGAGCACGCCGAACATGTAACCGGCGGAGGCGAGATAGAAGCCGAGCCACGGAATGACGCCGACAAAGGCCGCGGCGGGAAGGAACAGCGCCGCGCCGCGCCGCAAATCGGACCGCGATATGATCACGGCTGGGCCGGCGAAGGCGCCGCGTCCCAAATTGTAGAGGCTGGCAGCCAGGATGACGACGCCGGTGAGGAACGGAAAGGTGCCGGCATCGACGCCATCCGAAGACCAGCCGATGCCGTTGTCAAAGCTGGAGATCGCGACTGCGAGGCCGAACACGCCGGTGAGTGAGGCTGTCAGGATTTCAAGGAGGCGTCGCGAGATCATCAAGCGTTCCGTTCACTTCTAGTGGAGCGGATTTGACGTTCGCGACCCGGCAGGCCGCACGTTCTCAACGCGAACGTCAAATCCAAAGCTCCCCTAGAGTCAATATTTTGGCTAGTGGTCCTTTGATTCCAACATTCACAAAAGTGCTCGCTGCAAAGGGGTGCGAATGTTGGAATCGGACCACTAGTCACTTGATCAGCCAGCCCTGCTCGGCGGCGACCTGCTTGATATGCTCGAGGTCCTGTTTGATGAAGCTGTCGAGATCCGCGCCCGTCAGGAAGGTGTCGACCTGCGAGGTCTTCTCGATGTAGTCCTTCCATTCCGGCGTTGCCTGCACCTTCTTCATGAGGTCGACATAGTAGGCGGCCTGATCCGCGCTGACCTTGCCCGGAAGCCACACCGTGCGAGGCTGCTCATACTGGCGAATATCGAGTCCCTGTTCGACGCAGGTCGGGATATCGCTCCAGCCTTCGGTCGCGGTGATCTTCGGACCCGGCGGCAGCCGCTTGGGACTGAAGGCGCACAATGGCCGCTGCGTGCCGCCGCGCCATTGTCCGAGGCTCTCGCTTGGATTGTTGACATGGGAATCGATGTGACCGCCGGCGAGCTGCACGGCGGCTTCGGCGCCACTCTTGAAGGGGATGTAGGTCATCTTGACGTGACCCGTCTTCTCGATCATGCGCGTCAGGACCTCGTCGGTGTCTTTCGACTGCGCACCTCCCATTTTGAAATCGCCGGAGGCGGCAGCCTTCAGGTAGTCGCCTGCGGTCTTGTATGGTGAGTCCTGCTTGACCCAGAGCAGGAACTCGTCCTGCGCCATCGCCGCGATCGGCGTGAGATCGGTGTAATTGAAGGCGACCTTGGACACGAGCGGCTGTTGCCAGGCGTTCGAGGTGCCAAAGATCACCTTGTAGGGATCGCCGGCCGAGATCTTGCCGTAGACATAGCCTTCCGCGCCGCTGCCGCCTGCCTTGTTGACGACCACCACGGGCTGGTCGGTCAGCTTGTATTTGGTGATGATGCCCTGGACGGCTCGCGCGAGATTGTCGGTTCCGCCGCCGGGACCGGCGGTGGCTACGAACTCAATCGGCTTCTGCGGTTGCCAGGCGGCCTGCGCCGGCGCCGTGACAGCCAGCGCAAGCCCGACCGTCGACAGCAGGAATCTCGTGGTGGATTTCATGGCGTCCTCCGGCTTGTTCTTGTTTCTTGTCAACGGCAGTGTCAGGCGACTTGTTGACCGGCTTCATCGTCCGCAGCTGTTACCGCAAAAATGGCTTTGTCGCGCACGAGTGCTTCGATCCTGGCGTCGTCAAAGCCGTACTGACGCAGTACCTCTCGCGTGTGCTCGCCATAAACGGGCGCGCCCATGCGTATCTTGCCCGGCGTATCCGAAAATTTCACCGGCAGCCCGATCGTCTTCACGGGACCGAGGGTCGAGTGCTCGACCTCGACCACCATGTCGCGCGCCAGCGTCTGCGGATCCTGCAAGGCCTGCAGCATGTCGTTGACGGGCCCGCAGGGAACGCCTTTCTCGTCCAGCGCTGCCAACCAATGGTCCCGCGGGCGTTTGCGGAAATGCTGGCTCAGTATCTCTTCGAGCTCCTTGAGATGCGCCATGCGGTCGGAGCCGCTGACGAAGCGCGGATCGGACGCGAGGTCCGTCAGGCCGAGCACCTCCAGCATCAACAGCCAGTGCTTCCTGTTGGCGCCGCCAACGACGAGCCAGCCGTCAGCGGCCTCAAACGCCTGGTAGGGCGCATTCAGAGGATGCGCCGAGCCCATGGCGCGCGGCGCGATGTTGCTCGCGAGCGCGATGGTCGATTGCCAGTAGGTCTGCACGAGGGCTGCTTCATAGAGCGAGGTTTCGACCCATTGACCCTCACCGGTTTTCAGCCGGTGAGTATAGGCTGCGAGGATTCCCATGCATGCGAGAATGCCGGCCGTGATATCGGACAGAGGCGGACCGCACTTGACCGGAGGCCCGTCCGGGCGTTCGCCGGTAAAGCTCATGATGCCGCTCATCGCCTGCGCCACCAGATCGAAGCCGCGCCGATGCTTGTAGGGTCCGGTGCGGCCAAAGCCGGACAGCGAGCAGTAGATCAGCGCCGGGAATTGCCTATGCAGCTCCTGATAGCCGAAGCCGAGCCGTTCCATGGCGCCGGGGGCGAAGTTCTCGACAAGGACGTCGGCGCCGGCGACTAGCCGGCGCAGGACTTCCTTGCCGCCGTCGGTTTTGAGGTCGAGCACGATGCCGCGCTTGTTGCGGTTCATCATCAGGAAGGAGGCGGCCTCTTCGCCGATCTTCGGCGGCACGGAATGACGTGTGTCATCGCCGTTCGGCCATTTTTCGATCTTGATAACGTCAGCGCCCATGTCCGCCAGCATCAGCGTACAGGTCGGTCCAGCCATCACATGGGTCAGATCGACCACTTTGAGGCCGGCCAGCGGGCCGGCACCGGATGCCGGGCGCATCGCGCTCTCGCTGATCGACATGCGTTTGCTCCCTGTCGCGATCTTTTTTCTTTCGTTTGCTCGTTGAGACTTTGACCGCAAAACATAACGTTGGCAACGGGACAACCCGAGGGTTCCCGTTTGTCTGGTCGCAGCCTGCGCGTACGATGGAGCACGCCGTTGGAACAACAGCGGCCGGTCAAGATTAGCGATGCCAGCCGCGCCAGTTGCAGGAGATGCCGCCAGAGGCCGTTACTGATTCGGAAAGTGTCGCTTAAATCTCGATCTCGGTGCCGAACTCGACGACCTGGCGCGCCGGGACATCGAAGAAGGCCGCGGTACGCTCGGCATTGCGTTGCAGGAACGCAAACAGCGACTCGCGCCAGACCCACATTCCCGGAATGTCTTCGCGCGGGATGATGGTCTCGCGGCCGATATAGTAGGTGATATCGCTGAGGTCGATGCCGGGCAGTTTGCCCTGCTTGCAAGCCAGCGTCAGTCCCGCAAAAATCGTCGGATATTGCATGAAGCCGTAGTGCAGGACGACCCTGGTGATGCCCTCGGTGATTTCAGTGACATCGGCGCGATCCTCATCAGTCACGCGCGGAGATTCCTCGATCAGAATGGTGACCAGCACCACGCGTTGATGCAGGCAGTGATTGTGCTTGACGAATTGCGTCAGTGCGAGCGGCACGCCCTTCGGCGTCGACGCAAGGAACACCGCGGTGCCGGTAAGCCGGGCATGGCATTTGCTGATCGCAGTCTCGATCAGGTCCTCCTCGGGCTGTCGCAATTTGCCGCGCGCCCCTTCGACCAGCTTCACGCCGCTTCGCCAGGTCAGCATCAGGAAGGCGACAACGAAGGCCAGCAGCAACGGAAACCAGCCGCCTTCGAACAGCTTTTCGGTGTTCGCCGCAAAGAAGATGCAATCGATGATGAAGAAGAAGCCGTTGACGGCGATGACGAGCACCGGCGGGTAACCCCACTGGATCGCGACCAGCGCCGCGAGCAGGGTCGTGATCGCCATCAGCAGCGACACGGCGATGCCGTAAGCGCCGGCCAGCGCGTCCGACGTGCCGAAGGCGATCACGGCGCCCAACGTCGCCGCTGCAAGCAGCCAGTTCACCAGCGGCACATAGATCTGGCCGATCGCCTCACCGGTCGTGTGCCTGATCTGCATGCGCGGCAGGAAACCGAGCTGGATCGATTGCTGGGTCAGCGAGAATACGCCGGAGATGATCGCCTGCGAGGCGATCACGGTCGCAATCGCGGCAAGCGCCACCATCGGATAGTGCGCCCAATCCGGCGCGAGCTGATAGAACGGATTGTCAATTGCGGTGGCGTCCGTGATCAGCAGGCCCGCCTGTCCGAAGTAGTTGAGCACCAGTGCCGGCAGCGCGACCGCGAACCAGGCAAGCCGGATCGGGAGGCGTCCGAAGTGCCCCATGTCGGCATACATCGCTTCGCCCCCGGTCACCGCCAGGAAAGCTGCGCCGAGGATGGCGAAGGAAATATGGAAATCCTGATGCAGCAGGAATTCGACCGCGTAGAGCGGGCTTAGTGCCGCCAGCACCGCCGGTGCCTTGGCGATGCCGTGAATGCCGAGCGCCGCGATGACGGCGAACCATACGAGCATCACCGGACCAAATATCTTCCCGATGAATCCCGCGCCCTGCTTTTGCATGAGGAACAGCCCGACGAGAATGGCAATCGTAAGGGGTACGACGAGGGGAGAGAGGGAAGGCGCATCCACCTTCAGTCCTTCGATGGCGCTGAGCACGGAAATCGCGGGCGTAATGGCGCCGTCGCCGTAAAGCAGCGCCGCGCCGATCAGGCCGACGACCAGCAGGTGCGCCCGCCAGGTTCCGGGCGCGGCATGGCGGGCGTGCAGCAGCGCCAGAAGTGCGACGATGCCGCCTTCGCCGCGGTTGTCGGCGCGCAGGATCAAGAGTGCGTATTTAAGGGAAATGATGAGGATGAGCGCCCAAAGGATCAGCGACGCCACGCCCAGGATCGCATCGTTGGTGATCGGACTGCCATGCGCGGCGGCCTTGGCGGCTTCCTTCAATGCGTAAAGCGGGCTGGTGCCGATGTCGCCATAGACGACGCCGAGCGCCCCCAATGTTGTGGCGACCGGAAGGGCGTTGGACTTGATCCCGTCTGCAGCAGGCGTGGCGGTCACGGCGAAGCTCCCCAGAAGAAACGCGACAACAGAAACGCGAACAAGAGAAACGCGAATGGATCGGCGCAGCATCGTTCGTCGCTTGCCGGCCAACGTGCCTGCAGGCGTTGTTAGACGTTAGTCTGCGACGGCTTGTCGCAAATTGCCATGGGATTCGCTGGATTCGCACCGCACGCTCTGTTTGCGGTCGGCGGTTACCGGCGCCGGCTCCATACAAATAAAATCGGAGGCCAGTACCGCCGATTTGAAGTCCCTGACTCACTCGCGGCAATGGAGCACGAACATCGGAGAGCGGGCGCTAGCGCGCCCGCCCGGCCTCCGTTCAAGTCAATCCTGAATGGTTGAAACGCTTACTGCGTGCGGTCGGCGGTGACGAAACGCGCCTGACGGACGGTGGTCTTGGTGCCGACGGTGCGCAGGCAGGAGGCTTCGAAATTCGGCCAGGCGTTCTCGGAGCACTCACGGCCGAACGATTTGATGTCGAGGCGGTCGCCCTTGGCGAGCGCTTGCGGCGTGGACGCTTCGACCTGCGGCGCAAAGCCGGGCAGCACGGTCAGCGCGGCAGCGACAAACGCAGCGATAGCGATAGCGGAAAGAGCCTTGATCATGACGGTCCCCATGTGCCCCAAGGGCCTTTGGCCCTCGTTTTGTTGGGCGAATTAGTAACCATGGGGGGTTTCGAGACGCCTTCGCGGGAAGCGGAAAATGGTTTCGTCCCGGGCCGGGTTGTATTTCGTCGCGGGCGCCGGGACGAAACAATGGTTACCGGTGGGCAGGGCCGGCCGGGCCGAAAGCACGGCAAAATCGGGTTCGATTCCGCCGGGAAGCGCCACTAGCTTGCCGGGTGGCCGTTACCGGGGTAGGAGGGCGCATGCCCCGCGTCGCCTTCTATCCCGGCTCGTTCGATCCCGTCACCAACGGCCACCTCGACGTGGTCCGGCAGGCAGTCATGCTCTGCGACCGCCTGATCATCGCGATCGGCATCAATCCCGGCAAGAAACCGCTGTTTTCCGTGGAAGAGCGGCTCGCCATGATCAAGGACGTGTTCGGTCCTGTTGGCGCCAAGGCCGGCTGCGCCATCGAGGCCGCCACCTATGACAATCTGACCGTGACCGCGGCGCAAAAGGCCGGCGCCACCCTCATGATCCGGGGGCTGCGCGACGGCACCGACCTCGATTACGAGATGCAGATCGCGGGAATGAACGAGGCGATGGCGCCCGGCGTCCACACCGTGTTCCTGCCGGCCTCGGTCGCCGTCCGCCCGATCACCGCCACACTGGTGCGCCAGATCGCCGCCATGGGCGGCAACGTCACCCCGTTCGTGCCGGCCTCCGTCGCCGCCGGCCTCAAAGCCAAATTCGCCAAATAGCCTTCGCAAAAATTGCGTCCGGTTTTGCGAGCATGAGGCTGATCCGGAGCGCTTCCTTCAAACACCTTCGGAGTTTGCATGATCCGAGTTCTCGCCATCCTCACCGCGCTCGTGCTGGCCGCGCCCGCTCTTGCGCAAAAGCTGCCCGCCAATCTCGACAAGACCAATGCGATCGTGATCGACACCACCAAGGGCCGCATCGTGATCGCGCTGCGCGCCGACCTCGCGCCCAAGCACGCCGAGCGCATCAAGCAACTGGCGCGCGACGGCTACTACAACAACGTGCCGTTCCACCGTGTCATCGACGGCTTCATGGCGCAGACCGGCGACGGGGCGAACTTCAACGGCACCGGTGGCTCGAAATACCCGAACCTGAAGCAGGAGTTTTCCAGCGAGCCGTTCAAGCGCGGTACCATCGGCATGGCGCGCGCCCAAAGCAACGATTCCGCCAACTCGCAGTTCTTCATCTGCTTTGCGGAAGCCTCGTTCCTGAACAACAAATATACGGTGATCGGCGACGTCGTGGCCGGCATGGACGTGGTCGACAAGCTCAACAAGGGCGAGCCGCCGGCCAATCCCGACAAGATGGTGAAGGTCCAGGTCGCCTCCGACGTCAAGTGACCGGCGGGCGCAAGTTGGTCATTGCCAGCGCGCTGCTCCTGATTGCGGCCGCAGGCAGCGCGCGCGCAGAGGACAAGCAGGTCAATACGATCAAGGACGTGTTCGAGCGGCTCGGGACCTGCTGGAAGCCGCCGCCGCCCTCGCGCGCGAAGGCGATGGACATCACCATCATCGTCAGCTTTAACCGGTCCGGCGCGATCATGGGGCGGCCCCGGATCACCTATGAATTGCCCGAGGCGACCGACGACGATCGCCTGGCCTACCGCGTCGCCGTGATGGAGACATTGCAACGCTGCACACCGATGCCATTTACCGAAAGCATGGCCGGCGCGGTTGCCGGCCACCCCTTTGCGGTCCGGTTCCACAATCAAACCCCGAGAGAAGAGAGCATGGCTGTTACCGAAAATACTTTGATCCTCGAGACCACGCAGGGCCCCGTCACCATCGAGATGCGCCCGGATGTGGCGCCCAACCATGTCGCGCGGATCAAGGAACTGGTGCGCGAAGGGTTTTACGACGGCATCGTATTCCACCGCGTGATCGACGGCTTCATGGCGCAGACCGGCTGCCCGCATGGCACCGGCACCGGGGGCTCCGGCAAGAAGCTCAAGGCCGAGTTCAACAGCGAGCCGCATGTGCGCGGCACGACCTCGATGGCGCGCGCGGCAAGCCCCGACTCCGGCGACAGCCAGTTTTTCATCTGCTTCGACGACGCGTCGTTCCTGAACAAGCAATATACGGTCTGGGGCAAGGTGACGTCGGGCATGGAGAATGTCGACAAGATCAAGCGCGGCGAGCCCGTGCAGAATCCCGACAAGATCGTCAAGGCGCACATGGCCGCGGATGCGGCTTGACTGAAACCTCATCCTGAGGAGCGCGCCAGCGCGTCTCGAAGGATGAGCCCCACCGGGCTAGATTCGAGACGCCGCTTCCGGCTCTCAGCCGGGGTTCGCTTCAGGCCTTCACCGAACCGGCGGTGAGGCCGGCGACATAATGCTCGACGAAGAACGAGTAGATGATCGCGACCGGGATCGAGCCGAGCAGGGCGCCCGCCATCAACTGCCCCCAGTAGAACACGTCGCCGCGGATCAGTTCGGCGATGACGCCGACCGGCACGGTGCGCACCGAGCTCTTGGTCAGGAAAATCAAGGCGTAGAGAAACTCGTTCTGCGACAGCGTGAAGGCGAAGATCCCCGCCGAGATGAAGCCCGGCGTGCATAGCGGCAGGAAGATCTTCCACATCGTCTGCAGGCGGCTTGCGCCGTCGATGCGCGCGGCCTCCTCGAGCTCCTTCGGAACGGTCTTGAAGTAGCCGAGCAGCAGCCAGGCGCAGAACGGCACCAGCATCGTGGGATAGGTCAGGATCACCGAGGTCAGCGTGTTGCCGAGGTTGAGCCGGTTGATGAGGTCGGCGAGCGGAATGAACAGCAACGGCTGCGGCACGAGGTAGATCGCCGCAATCGTCATCGCAATCAGGGACGATCCGGCAAAGCGCATCCGCGCCAGGGGATAGGCGAGCATGGTTCCGAGCACCAGCGAGATCGCGGTCGCCACCACCGCGACCAGCATGGTGTTCCAGGTCCACAACAGGAAACTCGATTGGGTCAGAAGGTCGATGTAGTGCTTGAGCGTCGGCGCATGCACGATCAGCGGCATCACGTTCTTGTTGTAGAGTTCGGAGTTCGGTTTGATCGAGGTGATCGCCATCCAGTAGAACGGAAACAGCGCCAGCACGAGAAAGAAGCCGATCGGCAGCCACACCCGTAGCGCCTGCCTGATGCGACTTTCGCCGGTGACCATCATTCCCTCCGCAGATAGATCGTGAGCGCCACGATCAAGAGCGCGAGCGCCGGCAGCATCGCCAGCGCCACCGAAGCGCCGAGCCCGAGCTGGCCCGCGCCCATCGCGATATCGAAGGCATAGGTCGCAAACAGCTGGGTCGCGTTTGCCGGCCCGCCATGGGTCAGGACGTAAATGAGCTGGAAGTCGGCGAAGGTGAAGATCACCGAGAACAGTGTGACGATCAGGATGATCGGACGCAGCAACGGCAGGGTGACGTAGCGGAAGCGCGCCCATCCGCCGGCGCCGTCGATCGAGGCCGCCTCGTAGAGTTCGGCAGGAACTGTTTGAAGGCCGGCGAGCAGGGTGATGCCGTAGAAGGGCAGCCCGCGCCAGGTGTTGATGATGATGATCGAGACCATCGCGAGCGTGGGATCGCCGAGCCAGGATGGACCCGGCTTGGGCCAGCCGAGCGCCACCATCATGCGGTTGACGACGCTGAAGGCGGGGTCGAGCATCCACAGCCAGGCAACCGTGCTGAGCACGGTCGGAACGATGAACGGCAACAGCAGCAGCGCCCGCACCAGGTTCTTCATCTTGAAGTGCTGGTTCATGGCGAGCGCCAGCCCGAGGCCGCCGACCATCTTCAGGAAGGTCGCGACGCCGGTGTAGACGAAGGTGTTGATCGCCACCCGCCAGAACACCGGATCGTGCGCGTCGGTGATGAAATTCTTCAAGCCCACGAAGGTGCCGGTGTGCGCGACCGGCCGGTCTTCGAGGCTCAACAGGATGCCGTAGCAGAAGGGATAGCCGACTAGCGCCGCCAGGAAGGCGAGCGGCAGCGCCATCATCAACCAGCTGAACACGCTTTGACGGTCGAGCAGCACCGCCAGCGGCACACGCTTGCGCGCCGCAGGGGCCGCCCCAACAAGACGCTCGGAGGCAATCGTCATGAGTTACGCCGAGCGATAGATGCCTTTGAGTTGCGCTTCCGCGTCCTTGATGACGTCCTTGGTCGAGGTTCCCGCACAGGCCTTGGCGAACATGTCGACGACGACATATTTGGCGACGCTCTCGGCCAGTTGCCGGCTCGCCGGAGCGGGCCAACCGGGCAGATGGGCGTTTGCCAGCGCGTCGCGGAAGGGCAGGTTGCGCGGCTCGACAGTCCACATCGGTGCGCTGTCATAGCCGTGCAGCAACGGCTGATAATAGGAATCGGCGATCGCGTACCAGCCGCCGAGTTGCTTCGGCTCCATCAGCCAGCGCATGAAGGCGCGGGCTTCCTCCTTGACCGGCGAGAAATCGAAGATCGAGTGGCTGATCAAGTTGAGCAGGTGGAAGCGGCCCTTCGGCCCGGCCGGGTTCATCGCCTGATCGGTGACCTTGGCAATGTCGGGAAATTCGCGCTTGGCAAACCAGAGGATACTCTCGGCATTGTTGGTGCAGGAGATCTGGTCCGCCATCCAGGCCTTGTTGTTGCTGACGTCGGTCCAGCCGAGGCAGTCGTCAAGCATGGTGTCCTTGAAGAAGGCGCGGCAGAAATCCACGGCGCGCGCGGTCTCGTCGGAATTGATCACGACGGTCTTGCCGTCGGATGCCACCTCCGCGCCGCCATAGGACCACAGCAAGGGATAGAGCCAGCCGTGGTTGTCGCCAAACCCGTGGCCGAGCTCGAAGCCGAACGGATGATCCTTGGCCTTCAGCTTCTTGCCGACATCGTGCAGTTCTTCCCAGCTCTCCGGGAATTTCTTGACGCCGATTTCGGCAAAATAGTCGGTGCGCCAGTTCATCAATTGACCGATATTGGCGAACGGGATCGCCTTCCATTTGCCCTCGACGACGACGCCCTCCCGGCCGGCGTCGTACCAGCCGCCTTGCGCCTTGCCGAGGTCGTCGGCGATATCGCCGACGTCGAGATATTTGTTGCTGAACTGGATCACCTGAAGCAGGCCGTTCATCGTGACGTCGGCGCCCGATCCGGTCTCGGCGATCGTGCTGATCCGCGTCGGCAAGCTGCCGACGCTTGTCACCTCGTAGTTGACCTTGATGCCGGTGGCTTTCTCGTAGGCCGGAGCAAGCGTGTTCGACACATACTCGTCGAATGGTTTGATGAACGAGCTTTCGTGCAGGATGGTGATGGTCTTGTCGGCGGCCGCGGCCGGCCGCGCGCCCAATGCGGCCGCCGCGGTGCCGCTCGCCGCGACTTTGAGAAAATCCCGCCGCGTCGTTGGATTGGTGACCCGCGCCATGGCACGCCCTCCCTCGGTTGGTCGACCGGCGGCTGGCTGCCCGCTTCTTGTTTGTTTGACGATCGCAAGCCTACATGAATGTCTTGTTTCGTGCAGTGGAGAATTGCGAACGAGGCGTGCGATCGCGTCCTTCTTTAGTTCGAGCGTCGGGCGCTCGCTTGTTTGCTGCAGCTTGTTTGCAAAGAAGGACAACATTGCTGACGGAAGTGGTTTCGTGCGACCTGAAATCACCGAACCTCTCATCGTCCCCGGCGTTAGCCCGGGCTGGTTGAGGGAGTTCGATCGTGCCGCGACATCCTGACTTGAAGTCCAGGACCCAGAAGCCGCTTCGGGCCGACGAGAACGAGCTCGAAGGCCGGCAGGACATGGGCGGCAAGCAGGGCGGGCAGGCCGGTTTTCCGAAGCCGACGAAGCGTCCGCGCAGCACGCAGCGAGACGAAGACGTCGCCACAAAGCGCGGCGAACGCGGCTCGCGTCGCTAGGACGAAAACGAGTTTACTTCGGCCCCTGCAATTCATGGCCGACGAGCCGGTCCCTAACTCGATGTTGGAACCCGCGTTCGATTTTTCGCGTTTGAAAATCCGTCGTCAAGCCCAGGCGAGGCCGAACGCAGGAACGCCGTCGTCCTCGTCTTTGGGTTGGACGGAAGACGGCTTTCTGCTGCGCGCGTCGCGGGCCTGCCGGCGTGAATCCGGCCGGCGCAATCGCTGTCCGGGCGAGGCTTGCAAGTCTGAGCGCGCGATCCATCATCTGCCTGACGACGTAGAGCATCGCCGACACGCGTCCGATCACGCTGAGCAGCAGGATGATCGAGAAGATGTCGAGATAGGCGAGGAGATCGCCGACCAGCATCAATTCGGGCGGAAGGGGGATGCTGTGCGCGTAGGCGATGACCAGGATGACGACAGGAATGAACGCGATCACCTGCCGGAGCGTCAGCCGGTCGAGCAGGGCGGCCAGCTCGACGACGAGCATTTGATGGAGCCAGTCGCCAAAGGCGGCCGGCTTGTCGATGGTCCACTCCCGCCAGAGTCGCTTCCACATTGGTCACGTCCCTTGTTGCATCGCGCAAATCCATACCATGGCGGCGCGGGCTCGTCCCTGCGGC
The DNA here is from genome assembly GCA_963732085.1 of uncultured Alphaproteobacteria bacterium. GTDB lineage: Bacteria > Pseudomonadota > Alphaproteobacteria > Rhizobiales > Xanthobacteraceae > Bradyrhizobium. The sequence continues at coordinate 320,121 of CAVSYJ010000017.1, forward strand.
ATTGAGGACTTTCCGCTGGCGGCTCGGCCTCGGTCGCCACGAAAGGTGACATTGCACTTTGCGGAACTCTGCCTGTAGGCTTGGCAAAGGGGCGTCTGAGTAAGGTTTCGCGTATGGGCGGAGGGACAACCAGCGACTTCCTGGCGCGCGGGGGCGAGATGGGCGCCCTGACGCGAGCGTTTGACTGGTCGAAGACGCCGCTCGGCTCGCCCCAAACATGGCCGCAAAGCCTGCGGGTCACGGTGCGGCTCGTTCTCACATCGCGTCACCCGATGTTTATCTGGTGGGGGCCGGACCTCATCCAGTTTTACAACGATGCATATCGAGAGACGATGGGCCCCGAAAGGCACCCGAGCGCCTTGGGAGCACGAGGCCGCGAATGTTGGGATGAGATATGGGACATCATCGGACCCCAGATCGATTACGTCATGGCAGGGAACGGAGCGACCTGGCATGAGGACCAGCTCGTCCCGGTCACGCGGCACGGCCGTCGCGAGGACGTTTGGTGGACGTACGGCTTTGGTCCGATCGATTTTGAAGGCGAGGTCGGCGGCGTGCTCGTCGTCTGCAAGGATGTCACGTCCGAGCACATGGCAAGGGAAGCGCTGAACCTCATCAATGAGGAGCTGAAGCACCGCGTCAAGAACACGCTTGCAGTCCTTGGTGCCGTGGCAACGCAGACATTCCGCGATGGATCGAGCAAAGCCGATCTCGAAAAATATCAGGGACGGCTAGCCGCCTTCGCGCGCGCGCACGACCTGCTGACCGCCGCAAATTGGGCGACCGCGCCCTTGCAGGATGTGATCACCACCGCCTTGATTCCTTACAGGACAGGGGAAGGCCGGTTTACGGTCTCAGGCCCTCCGCTTGTCGTCAAATCGCGGCAGGCTCTCGCTCTGTCGCTGGCGATCCATGAACTTGCCACCAACGCTCTGAAGTACGGCGCTTTGACGGTACCTCACGGCCGCGTGTCGATCATTTGGACATGCGAAGACCAGGAAGGTGAGCCAAAATTCGTCTTTGTCTGGCGCGAGCATGATGGACCGCCTGCGTCGCAACCCGCGGGTGTCGGCTTCGGCTCGCGCCTGATTTCCCGGGTCCTGCAAGACGATTTCGGAGGCGTCGTTGAAATATCGTATGGATCAACCGGACTCACTTGCCGCCTGACGGCCCCCTTCGCAAACCTGGCAATATCCGCCGAGTAGCGCCGCGCCATTCAAGGACCGAGAAGCTGGATCGATAAGGCCGGCCCTAGTTCGCGCCGAGCTGGCGCACCGCGCCGGTCCAGTCCTCGATGTGATACGAGCGCACCATCTTCCCACCTTCCAGCGTGTGCACGTCGATCGACATCACTTTGAACGACTTGCCGGTGTGGGGCGCGCCGAAGAACTCGCCCGCTGGCGTGCCCGACGCCTCGCCGCGCACGGTGACCTGATTGCCGGAGACGATCACGTCCTTGATTTGCCATGTCAGGTCGGGAACGGATTTGAGCCGGGTGCCGACGCCGGCGATCACCTCGTCGCGGCTGTTGCAGACGTCGGTGCCGCGGCAGGACACCCAGTCCGGCGCCGTGGCCTGCCTGATCAGGTCGGCGCTATCCCGCGCGAACTCGGCGTTGAGCGCCTTGTAGAAGGGCGCGACGGCCGCGCGGGCGGATTCGGCGTTCATCTCGGCCTGCGCAGGCATGGAAATCGCCAGAACAGCAACGGCGGCAAGGAATCGTTTCATCGGGGGTCTCGGTGTTGGTGGGGACCGCCGCCATATGGACTGATTTCGATAATCGATCTAATGAGTAATCATGGTCTCTCATGAATGAAATCGATTTACGCCGTTTCGACCTCAACCTGCTGGTCGTGTTCGACGTGCTGATGACCGAGCGCAGTGTGACGCGCGCGGCGGAGCGGCTCGGCCGCACCCAGTCCGCGGTCAGCCACTCGCTGTCGCGGCTGCGCGAGCAGTTCGGCGATCCCCTGCTGGTCAAGGGAGGCCTGCGGATGCAACCCACGGCGATCGCGCTCGACCTGATCGAGCAGGCACGCCCGATGCTCGGCGGCATCCAGCGTGTGCTGTCGCCGCAGCACGTATTCGATGCGCCAACCGCGACCCGGGTGTTCCGGCTCGCCGCACCGGATTTCATGCTGACGCTCTACAGCGAACTTCTGACCCGGCTGCTCAAGGAAGCGCCGCGCGTGTCCATCGAATGGACCGCGCCGCGCGAGCCGACCCTGCTCGATGTGGCGGAGGGACTGATCGATGCCGCGATCCTGCCCGCCGAATTGCGCTGGCCGCCGAACGTAACCGGCGAAACCATGGGCGCGCTCGGCTGGCGTTGCTTCGGCCGCAAGGGGCATCCGGCGTTTCATGCCTGGGGCCGCCAGAGCTGGGCGCGCTGGCCGCATCTTGCCGTGCGCCTCGGCGATGCCGTGACAAGCCCGGTCAATACAGCGGCAGAGAAGGCGCGGCTGAGACGCACCATCGCCGGCTGGGTTCCGAACTTTGGCGCGGTCGCGCCGGTGCTGGCGCGTTCGGATTTGCTGGCGACCTTGCCGGCGCTGGCGCTGAAGGATACAGCCGGCGCCACCAAGCTCGAGAGCAGGGAGGTTCCGTTTCCGATTGCGGCGCTACCGCATGCGCTGGTCTGGTGCAGCGGCCGCAGCCGGGATCCCGGTCTGAAGTGGCTGCTCGATCGCCTGCGGCCGATTGTGAAACGCACCCTTGCGGTCTAGATGCTTCCTCCATGCGAACCGATCTCTTCGATTTCGAACTGCCACAGGCGAGCATTGCGTTGCGCCCGGCGAGTCCGCGCGACTCCGCGAAAATGCTGGTCGTCCAGGGCGGCCAATTGCACGATCGCGTGGTCTCCGACCTGCCGGACTGGCTGAGGGCGGGCGATCAACTCGTCGTCAACGACACCAAGGTGATTGCGGCGCACTTGTCCGGCCGCCGCATTGGCCGCGCCACCGAACCGAAGATCGAGGCGACCCTGATCAAGCGGCTCGACGGCTCGCGCTGGCAGGCGCTGGTGCGGCCCGCAAAAAAGCTCGCCGTGGGCGACGGCCTCCGTTTCGGCAACGAGGGCAGGGTGTGCCTGCTCGGCAATCTCGATGCGGTGGTCGAGAGCAAGGGCGAGGAGGGCGAGGTGACGCTGTCGTTCTCGTTCCACGGACCGGTGCTCGACCAGGCCATCTCGGACGTCGGCAGTCCGCCGCTGCCGCCCTACATCGCCTCGAAGCGGACACCCGACGAGCGCGACGCCGGCGACTACCAGACCATGTTCGCCGCCCGGGAAGGCGCGGTCGCCGCGCCGACCGCCGGCCTGCACTTCACGCCGGCGCTGGAAGCGGCGCTGCGCGAACGCGGCATCGGCCTGCAGCGCCTCACCTTGCATGTCGGCGCGGGGACCTTCCTGCCCGTCAAGACCGACGATATTTCGGGTCACAAGATGCATTCGGAATGGGGCACGATCTCGCAAGCGGCCGCGCACACGCTGAATGAAGCGCGCGCCAAAGGCGGGCGCATCGTCGCCGTCGGCACCACCTCGCTGCGGCTGCTCGAAAGCGCCGCGCGCGAGGACGGCACGATCGTCCCGTTCGAAGGCGAGACCGCGATTTTCATCACGCCCGGCTACCGTTTTCGCGCAGTCGATGTGCTTATGACCAACTTCCACCTGCCGCGCTCGACGCTGTTCATGCTGGTCTCGGCGTTTGCCGGTCTCGACACCATGAAGCGCGCCTATGCGCACGCGATCGCGGGCGGGTATCGGTTCTATTCCTATGGCGACGCGTGCTTGTTGTTTCGCAGCGAGTGACCGCTGTTGCGAAGCAGACCCGCTCATCCCTTCAGGTTCAGCTTGCCGATAAAATCGCGTTTTCCAAGCGGCGCGCCGTTGTGGCGGAGAATGTCGTAGGCGGTCGCCGCATGGAAAAAGAAATTCGGCAGCGAGAACGACATCAGGAAGCCCTCCGCTGTGAAGGGAAGCGTGCGGTCGCCGACCTTGAAAGTGACATCGCGACCCGCCAGCGCATTGACCTCATCCGGCTTCAGGGCAGCAAGCTCATCACGCGCCGCCGTCACCAGCGCTTGGAGCCCGGCATAATCGAGGTCCGGCTTGGCGGACGGTGGCGAGAACACGCCGTTCTTCGCCGCTTCCATTGCTCCACGTGAATGATGCGCGACCGAGACGATCTGGAAGCGCAGCGGCAGCATGTCGGATGCAAGCTTTGCCTCGACCATCTTGGCGGGATCAACCTCCTTTTCGCGGAAATGCGTGAGGCTCTTGTCCAGGTATCCGGCGACGGAGCCAAGGATCTGGAGGTAGTTTGCTACGGACGCGTCGTAGAGTGAAAAGGCCATGGCACAGGTTTCCCGTTACGGTGTGGATTTGTCCATTCTAGGCCATCGCCCGCTCCGGCAACAGCTCCGCGATCTGGATCGCGTTCAGCGCCGCGCCCTTGAGCAGCTGATCGGCGGCGACGAACATCGCGATCGAATGGCCGCTGGGATCGCTCAGGTCGCGCCTGATGCGGCCGACCAGCACATCGTCCTGGCCGGAGGCATCCACCGGCATCGGAAAATAGTTCCTGGCGCGGTCGTCGACGATTCTGACGCCCGGCGCGCCCGACAGGATCTCGCGCACCTCGGCCTCCGAGATCGGCCGCTCGCATTCGAAGGTGATGGCCTCGCAATGGGCGCGCAGCACCGGCACCCGCACGCAGGTGACGCCGACCGCGATGCGCTCGTCCTCGAAGATCTTGCGGGTTTCGCGGATGACCTTGGTCTCTTCGTCGTTGTAGCCGGTCTCGGGATCAACAGGCGTGTTGTGGCTGAACAGGTTGAAGGCGAGAGGGTGCGGCATCACCTTCTGCTGGAAGGCTTCGCCATCGAGATGGGCGCGGGTTGAGTCGACCAGTTCGGCCATCGCCGCAGCGCCCGCGCCGCTTACCGCCTGATAGCTCGCGATGATGACCCGCTTGATGCGGTTGACCCGGTGGATCGGCCACAACGGCACCAGCGCGGTGATCGCCGCGCAGTTGGGAACGGCGATGATGCCCTTGTGCTCCCGGATGCGCCGCGCGTTCACCTCCGGAATCACCAGCGGCACGTTCGGGTCCATTCGATAGGCCGAGGAATTGTCGACCACGACGGCGCCGGCGTTGACCGCAATCGGGGCGAACTTCCGCGAAATACTGCCGCCGGCCGAGAACAGCGCGATGTCGACGCCGTCGAAGGAGCGCTCGTTGAGCTCCTCGATGACGATCTTTTCGCCGCGGAAGTCCAGCGTCTTGCCGGCCGAGCGGGCGCTTGCCAGCGCCTTCAGCTTCCGCACCGGAAACTTGCGGCGATCCATGGTCGCCATGAATTCGGCGCCGACCGCGCCGGTGACGCCGGCAATGGCAATGACGGGTTCGTTCTTCATGTTGGTCTCCTTTTATTTGAGCATGATCTCCGCGCAAACGCTTCGCGTTTGTCGCGAGGGAAAACCGGTGCCCACTTTTCCGGGATCATGCTCCGACAATAAAAAAGCCCCGGTCCTTTTCAGGCGGGGCTTCGGTTCGACAGGTGCGAAAGTTCGACTACGCGCGCACGTCTCCCAAAGCCCTCGGGGGCTTCGTGGTTTTCGTGGTGGTTTTCGCGGTCGACATCATGGCGCGGACTTATGCGGCAGAGATTTACCGCCGTCAACGGCTTGGCACACGAAATTCGCTCTCAATACGGTTGAATCCGGAAGGGCTGTCACCCATAAGCCGTCCCATGAGCCTCCCCAACCATTTCGAATTGCTGGCCACCGACGGCAACGCGCGCACCGGCAGGATCACGACGCCCCACGGCGTGGTGCGGACGCCGGCGTTCATGCCCGTGGGCACGGCTGGCGCGATGAAGGGCGTGCATTGGCGCGACGTGCGCGAAGCCGGTACCGACATCGTGCTCGGCAACACCTATCATTTGATGCTGCGGCCGGGAGCGGAACGCATCGCCGCGCTCGGCGGCCTGCAGCGCTTCACGGGATGGAACGGCCCGATGCTGACGGACTCCGGCGGCTTCCAGGTGATGTCGCTGTCGGATCTGCGCAAGGTCAGCGAGACCGCCGTCACCTTCCGCTCGCATATCGACGGCACCAAGGTCGAGCTGTCGCCGGAGCGATCGATCGAGGTGCAGCTCCTGCTCGGCTCCGACATCGCCATGCAGATGGACGAGTGCGTGCGGCTGCCGGCCGAGCGCGCCGACATCGAGCGGGCGATGGGCCTGTCGCTGCGCTGGGGCGAGCGCAGCCGTCGCGCGTTCGAGCAGGCGCTGCCCGGTCACATGCTGTTCGGCATCGCGCAGGGCGGCGACGTGCCGGAGCTGCGGCAGCAAAGCGCGCGCGGCACGGTCGGCGACCGGCTTTCACGGTTACGCCATCGGCGGGCTTGCGGTCGGCGAGCCGCAGGCGGTGATGTTGGCCATGGTCGAGGAGGTCGCGCCACACCTTCCGGTCGACCGGCCGCGCTATCTCATGGGCGTCGGCACGCCCGAGGATCTTCTGGAGGCGGTCAAGCGCGGCATGGACATGTTCGACTGCGTGATGCCGACCCGCAACGGCCGGCACGGTGTCGCCTTCACCCGTTTCGGCCCCGTCAACATCCGCAATAGCAGGCACATCGACGATCCGCGTCCGCTGGACGAGGAGAGCACGTGGCCGCCCGCGCGCAGCTATTCGCGGGCCTATCTCAACCATCTCGTCCGCGCGGGCGAGACGCTGGGCGCAATGCTGCTGTCGGAGATCAATATCGCCTACTACCAGTCGCTGATGTCAGGCATCAGGGACGCGATCACCACGCGCGGCTTCGACGCATTCTACGAACGGACCAGGGCAGGTTGGGCGCGCGGCGACATTCCGCCGCGATAACTTAATTGCAGGCGAAGCGCCGCAGCGAGTGCTTGGTCACAAAACCGTAACCGCAGGTGTCGCAGGTCCAGAGATAGCTGATGAAATGGTCGTGCAGATAGGCGGAGGCTTCGGCCGCCACCATCGAGTTGGCACAAACCGGACAAGTCGGCAGATCGCTCCCGCGCGGATCGGGATGCGTCGCGGCGGTCGACAGGACTTCAGCTACTGCTGACATCGTCACCTCCCTGCGTTCCAAGTCCCACTCTCATGAGCGTACCATACACCTGATACCTTGACGAGAGCGCAACACAAATGCGTTGGTTCTGCGTCATTTTGATTCAATTAAGATTTTGCAACGCAGCGACTTGTGATTTCTCGTGTGGAGTCTTGCGCCGCTGCGCAGTGCGAATGAACTCTGTCGACGGTGCATCCAACGCCGTTCAGAGATTGTGCCGTGGTTCGCGGAACGCTATCTCTAACCGGATTGGTTGAAGGAATCTCGAGATGGCCGACACCCCGAGACGTCCACGCACGCTCAACGACGCCCGCAGCGAAGCCGAGGCGGCGTTCAAGAAGGCCACGACCAAGGTGGCTGCGGCGCCGCCCAAGCAAGCCGCAGTGCCCGGCGTGCGCGAGCAGGTGACGCTGCGGATCGACCAGGACGTGCTGGAGCATTTTCAGGCCGGCGGTCCGGGCTGGCAGGATCGGATCAATGAGGCGCTGCGCAAGGCGGCCGGCATGTAGGGCGGCGCGGCACCGCCTTCCGGAATCAAAAAGCCCGGCGCGAGCCGGGCTTTCCGTTTTCCAAGGCTTCGATCTCAGCGGAACATGCCGCCCATCATGCCACCGAGGATGTTGGGCGGGCCACCGCCGCCGCCGCCATGGTAACGGCGACCGCCGCCACCACCACCGCCGCCGCCGCCTCCGCTGCTGTGGCGCCGGCTCTCGCCACCACCGCCGCCGCTGGAGTCGATCGTCGTGACCTGCGGAGGCCGAGACGATCTCGCCCAACAGCGCCTTGTGCTGCAGCTTGTTGAGAAAGCCGGTCACGGGATAGCCGCGGGCTGCCTGCCAGCGCTTGATCACAACACGGGTGTCGTCGTTGAACGCGCCGGTCACCTTGGTGTCGAAGCCGAGACCGTTGAGACGGCGCTGCACGTCGCGGCGCTGGCCCTTGTCGAGGCCGATCTGGTCCTCGGTCAACTGGCTGGAGTTGTCGGTGAAGGTCGCGGGATCGACGGCCGCCGTCAGGTTACGGGTGACGTCGCTCTTCTCCTTGTCCGGCAGCGTGCCGTTCTCCAGCGCCGCCATCCGCGACAGCGCCAGCGCCTTGAACTGGCCGTTCGGATACTGCGAGACATAGGAGTTGAGCTCTTCCGGCTTCTTGGAGTCCTTGACCGAGCGCCAGTATTCGAGCTCGACGTCAGTGCCGGGTGCGGAGGAGGCAACCGCAGCGGGCGCAGCGCCCGCCGCCGCCGGAGCGGCGGCAATCGCCGGAGCGGCCGGTGCCGGCTTGGCCGGATTGAGATAGACGCTGCCGATCAGGTTGGTGTGACCCCAGGGCAGCTGGCCCTTGCTGGTCTCCTCATTGACCTGGGCACGCACCTCGGTCATCGCCTGCTGGATTTCGATGCCGGGTTGGGTGATGTGGCTGATCAGCGCGCGGGTGAACGGCGAGTTCTGGCCGTCGGTGCCGTCAAGTGCGGTCTGGCCCGGGCCGGTCGCGAACGCGATCAGCGTGCCTTCGCCGGACTTCATCTCGGCAAGACCCGACCCGACCGAAACGCTCCGCGTTGCGGTCGATTTGATCTTGGCAGCAAAGGGATTGTCTCGGCAGGCGTCGAGGAACACCAGCTTGACCTTGGCATCGCTCATGGTCTGATCGAGGGTGAGGTCGATGTTGATGGCGGCGCCGAGTTTGACGTCCATTTCAGACTTGATGTCGGCGTCGACCGGCAACAGGTAGTTGGTGCCGCTGACGGCGATGCCGTGACCGGCATAGAAGAACACTGCGACGTCGGCTCCTTGCGCGCGCTTGCCGAAGTCGAGCAGCTTTTCGGTCATCTTGTCGCGGGTGAGGTTGGTGCCCTCGATGACATCGAAACCGACGCTGCGAAGCGTGGTGGCCATCGCCTTGGCGTCGATCGGCGGGTTCGGCAATTGCGCAACGTTCTTGTAGGCGCCGTTACCGACCACGAACGCCACGCGCTTTTCGGCCATGGCCGATTGCGCGGAGAACATCATCACGATCAGGGTCAGAAGGATGGAGAGGTAGCGCATTTGAAATCCCCTGCAGAATGCAGAATCGAAAAAACCTGGAGCCGAAACGGTTGAGGCGCACCATACACGAAAACCCTTTGCGCTGCGCCACAAAAAATACGCCGTTAAGCGAATTTGAAGGCCAACCAACGGCATATCCGTGAAACCCACGATATCCAATCGCGACGGCGGCTTTGCGTGATTTAGATCACAAAGAAGGCCACCCTCGCTCGGAAAAAGGAGGAATCAGCGGGCACCCGCGCCGTGCGGCTACGTACCGGCGCGTGCGGGAACCGGCACCGACGCGCGCAGGTTCACGAAATTCCCGGCCAGGATCAACGCCGCGCCCAGGACCGTGAAGCCGTCGAGCCGCTCGCCATAGATCAGCCAGCCGGCGGTGGCGGTCAGGGGAACTCGCAGAAAGTCCATCGGCATCACCACGGTGGCGTCGGCGTAGGTCATCGCGCGGGCCATGCAGAAGTGCGAAAAAGTGCCGCAGAAGGCGATGACGACGCACCAGCCCCAGACCACGGGCGACGGCGGCACCCAGTAGATCAGGGTGGGCACGACGCCCGCGACCGACTGTACCACCAGCATCCAGAAGATGATGGCGAGCGTGTTCTCCGTGCGCGTCAGCGATTTGACCAGCGCAATCGAGATGCCGAAGCCGACCGCGGCGACCAGCGCGATCATCTGCCCGGGATTGATCTCGCCGGCGGCGGGCCTGACGATCGTGACGACGCCGATCAGCCCGAGCACGATCGCGGCGATCTTGCGGGCGGTCATCCGCTCGCCGAGGAAGATCGCGGCGAGAATAGCAGCCCAGATCACCATGGTGAACTCGATCGTCACCACCTGGCCGATCGGGATCAGGGTCAGCGCATAGAACCAGCCGAGCTGCGAGCCATAGTGAACCAGGTTGCGCGCGGCGTGCCACGGCAGCCGTTTGGTCTTCACGATCGACAGCCCGCCATTGAGCAGGATGACGGGCAACAGGAAACAGAAACCGAGGCTCGAGCGCAGCTCCATCAGCTGGAACGCACTCAGTTCCCGCATGACTTCGCGACCCGCGACCACCATCACCAGCATCAGCGCGAGCCAGCCCGACATCCACAGCGCGGCCGTCGATTTGGATTGTTCTCTTTGCATTTCGCGGCGGGGATTCTCTTGCGGGACGCCGGTATGGCGTCAGGCTCGGCTCGTTGCAACCGGCAAAACTGCCGAAGCAGAGATGGAGGTCATGAAATTCGCTGTGGGAGGCTGCGCCCGATTGGGTTAGAGGGAGAGGAAAGGGAGGCAACAGAACATGCGTGTCTTGCAACCGGCCGAATGGTCGAAACCGCGGGGTTTCTCGCACGGTGTCGAGGTCAACGGACCCGGCCGATGGGTGGTGCTGGCGGGCCAGACCGGCGGCGACGAGAAGGGCGACTACGCGCCGGATCTCGCCGCCCAGGCCGGCGCTGCTCTGAAGCGGATCATCAAGCTCTTGCAGGAAGCGGGCGCGGGCCCGGAGCACATCGTGCGCCTGACCTGGTATCTCACCAGCCGCAACGAGTATGAGGCGGCGGGCGCCGGCATCGGCGCGGCCTGGAAGGAAACGCTCGGGCGCAATTTCCCGCCTTCGACGCTGCTTTATATCGATGGCCTGGTCGACGCCCGCGCCAAGGTCGAGATCGAAGTCACGGCCTTCGTGCCGGGCGCGTGAGGTACCAGAGACATGACCGACAAACGATCCACCTCGGCCGATTACGTCACCGCGTTCGCCACCGGCTGGCCCGAGAACGAGCCGCACGTATTGGTGCTCTCGCTGACCACCCACAAGGGCGTGCAGGACTTCGCCTTCACCAAGGAGCAGGCGCTCGTGGTCGCGAAGACCATGAAGGAAACGGCGGACAGGCTCGCCGAGCCCAAAACCAGCTAGGGCATGATCCGGAAAAGTGTGCAGCGGTTTTCCGAAAAGATCATGCCCAAGCAAGAACCTAAAGCGCGATGACGATTTATCCTAATCTCATCGCGCTTTAGGCAAGCCGACTGCTCAGAGCGTCAGCGCGACAGCGAGATCGCGGCAGCCCGGAACTGGCTGTCGGCGCGCATATTGATCGACTGCCTGTTGCCGGTGGTACGCAGCGAGATGTTGGCGTTGAAGCCGGCGGTGCTCGCGACCACGTCGAAGCTGCCGGCGCCGCCGCGGCCTTGCAGCGCGCCGCTGATGTTGCGGCTGGTTTCGGTCCAGTTGCCGGACACCGCGCCGCCCTGGTCGACCACATTGGCGCCGAGCTGGAACTTGTAGGCATCGCTGGCGCAGGTCAGCGTCATGGTCATTTGAGCGCCCGCAACCGCATAGCTGGCGCGGCAGCGCAGACGCTCCCGCGAACCGTCGTCGAGAGTCACCGTGCCGCCGCCGGACCAGTTGCCGGCCATGCCGGCAAACGGGCCGCCGGCCTGGGCGTTGAGCGGGGTGGTGGATGCGGATGCGCCAAATAAAACGGCGGCCGCGATCAGCAGCCGCCGGATGTTGACGCGGGACGTCAGTCCGAAATTGATCTTATTGCCGGGCTGCTTGCCATCGACCGCTGCAAGGTATGCCACCTGATGCCCCATTCCACTTTCCCGATCCGGCGTTGCCGCTGAGTTGACCGTTCGCATATGCACCATTGATCGAGACCCGCACAAGGCCCTCATGTCCGATGCTGCCGGAGACGTTGGCTCCTGCGGCCGAAATCTTACCTTCGGTGACAATCAGCGTCGAGCTTGCGCTGGGTTCGCAGCCGCCGCTCTTTGTCACAATGGTGACATTCCAGGTGCCGTCATAGGGCTGTTGGGCGAAAGCGGGCGCCGAGAGCGAACCCGCCAGGAGGAAAACAGAAAATACCGTCGCGATGCGATTGAGGCGCATGAATCAAGTCCCAAAATGTGTGTGTGATGGGGTGGCTTATCGGGAACAAATGTGTTCAAAATTTGGTGCATCGCAATATCTAAAATTGTTCCTGTAATTTCAAATATATAATGTTAATTCCGGTTCCAGGATCGGAACAGGAAGGCGGCCTTTGAAAGCCGTTTTTTGGCTGCGGTGGCGCAGCGCCGGCTCAGTGCGGCGCGAGCATCGGGGCTTTGGTCGCGAACTGCTCGTCCTGCGGCGTTGCCGGTAACGCGTTATGCTTGACGGCGTAGTCGATCACTTGCGCCAGCAGCTTCTGGCCGAGCGGCGCAAGTGAACGTTCCCACAACTCCCGCGCGGTCTCGCCCTTCTTCACGAAGCACCATTCCTGGGCGGCGATGGCGCCGGCATCCATGCGCTCGGCGAGGTGATAGACCGTGCCGCCGGCGATCGGATCGCCTTCCTTGATGGTCCACTCGATCGCGGCCTGGCCGCGGTGGCGCGGCAGCAGCGACGGGTGGTAGCCGATGCCGCCAAGTCTGGCCGCGGCCAGCGCTTCGTTGCTGATCCGGGCATGGCTGTGCGCGGTGATGATCAGGTCGGTCTTCGGCGCGATCTCGGAGGCCACCACCAACTTCGGATTGGCCTGCACCACGACCTCGATGCCGGCGGCCTTGGCGGCGGCGGCGAGGCGATCCTCGGCCTCATGCACCACGACCCTGACGACGTCGACCTTGTGCTCCCTGAGCATGTTCAGGGTCGTCACGCCGAAATGGCGGGAGCCGACAAGGGTGATCCGCATAGCCGTTCCTTTCAGGTGGGCGTCGATAGCATGTCGCTGGGCGCTGTCACCCCGGGCGGCGGCAGGGCCGGGGGTTATCAACAACCGTCAATTGCTTCAAAGCTGCTATGGTCCCTTCCATGGCGCATCCGGGGCAGATCGGGCGGCGAACCTTCGTGGGGCTTCTTGGCGCGCTGGCGGCGCTGGGACCGCGAGCCGCGCTCGCGCAGCAGAAGGGCAGGCGCAAGCTCGGCTTCCTGACGCAGGAAAATCCCGACACCAAATATGCCCTGACCGACTTGACCGACGCCTTGCGCGAACTCGGCTATGGCGACCTTCAGGTCGAGGTGCGCTCGGGCAATGGACCGGCCGAATTGCTGGCGAAAGCGGCGCGAGCTCGCGTTGCTCAAGGTCGACGTCTGTTTGCCTTCCAGACGCCGGCCGCGGTGGCGGCCAAGCAGGCGATGTCGGACATCCCGGTCGTATTCCTCGCCGCCGACCCGTCGCAAGCGGCCTCGTCGAAAGCCTCGCGCGACCCGGCGGCAATTTGACCGGCGTCAGCGCCGCGGTCTCGGAATTGGGGCCGAAGAATCTCGAGCTGATCAAGGAGCTGTTTCCGACCTTCAAGCGCATCGTCGTGCTCGGCAACGAGGACGATCCGTCTGCCCGGATCTTCCGCGCCGACGTCGAAGCGGCGGGCCGCCTGCTCGACCTCGAGCTCAACACGTGATGTTGCGCTCGGCTTCGAAGATCGATGCCGAAGTCACGGACGTCCTCGAAAAGTGGACTCCCGATGCGCTGCTGGTGCAGCCCAGCATCGCCAACGCAGCGATATCGCCGATCTGGCGCTGCTCTACCGGTTGCCCGCGGTGTCGCCCAATCCGGGCTTCGTCAATGTCGGCGGCCTGATCTCGTATTCCGCCGATTTCAGCGCGGTGCCGCGCCGCTGCGCCGCCATGATCGCCGAAATCCTCAAGGGCACCAAGCCGGCGAACATGCCGGTGGAGTTGCCGGAGAAATTCTGGCTGGCGATCAATCTGAAGACGGCGAAGCAGCTCGGCCTCGACATCGCGCAGGCCGCGCTCGCCCGCGCCGATCAGTTCATCGAGTGATGCTTCACCGTAGCGTAGCTAGTCGTTGACGCGATGCTCGCTGAGCAGCCAGGAATGCACGATCTGCCACTTGTCGCGGCCGCGCGACTGGAAATTCAGCAGCGTCGACCGTTTGTCCTGAAGCTCGAAGTAGAATTTAAGTGAATCACGCCCCGTCGCCGTGCCCGGCTGAATTGCGTGGCTCTGCAGCCACGCGTCCCATTCGCGGATGATGTGCGTCCGCAAGTCCCTCTGTTTCATTTCCAAGCGCCCCAAATTTCTTCTGAGCCTCGCAAGAGGCCCGGGTTGGTCGCGCTGGTCGGGTGGGGAAGACGGCAGCATAAGCATCCGCTTGCCCGCCCTTTCGGACGAGACGGACACCGTTCGATCTGCTGGTGTGCAAAAGGAGCGGCGCCGGAACGATGCAGCCGCCCATACGCCCATCCAAGGAATTTGGTCGACCGCAACGAAGGATCAGGCTGCCGCCGCGCCTAGCCCCTCAAGACCAATATGCCGAAGGCATTTTAAGTCTTTCTGAAAAGCAACACCGAAACCTTGTTCGGCTTTTGTGGCGAAATTCCAATGAAAGCAGGCGACGTGGCAAGGCCGCAGGTCGTTTTCCACAGCCGGTGTGACCTCAAAACTGCACGCCGATACCGCCCGTCGCGCGCTTCCACGCCGGTTGAAGACGGTTCTTTAAATGTATGAGGACTATAAGGAAAGGCCGCACCGCCGCGCGGCCGAATAGCCGGGCGCCGGGCCTGTCAACCTACCCCAGGGCACGTGTGCTCGGCTATTTGCCACGCGGCAGGCGCCGCGCCTCGATAGGCCTATGGACGAGCGGCCAAGTCAATGCTGGGTGAGGCGCTGCGACGGCCGCTTTTTGCGCGGTGTGGCTTTGCGGTGCGGTGAACCATCTCGGCTTCGAAGCGGAATTTCCAATTGGCATGGCCGCAAAGCCGGATGATGCCGTTCGGTGTGATCGATCGTGATGCCGCCGCGCATTGCGCGGGCGCGGTCCGCGCCGCACATGCTCCGTGAGACCGGACGGGAGGAGCAACCAATGCGCGCGTTTCTGACGGTGGGACTGTTGATCGCGATTTGCGCACCCGCCGATGCGCAGACGGGCCGCGCGCGCAAAGCGCCGGTGGCCCATCCGCGCACGCGCCAGCATGTCATCGCTCGTCCCGATCCGGGGCCGCGCGCCCGCTGCGCGCTTCGCCGTTCCCGGGCTGGAGCGACGAGCAGACCCGACAATGGCTCGATAACGCCACCTCTTGCGAGGGCTGCGGTTAGCTCAACGGCGAACATCAAAAAGTGTCTGCTGCGTGGCCGGCGCGATGACGTGTCACGTTGACGCGCGCATCGCCGCATCGTTTGATCCTGACAAAGGGGTGCGTTCCGGCAAGCCGCGAACGCCGTGAATCCCTATGAGGGGCTCCGCTCAAAAAGGGAGGTCAATCATGAAAATCGTCGTCATCGGCGGCACCGGCCTGATCGGCTCGAAGACCGTTTCCATTCTGCGCCAGGCCGGCCACGATGTGCTCGCCGCCTCGCCGAAGAACGGCATCAACAGCATCACCGGCGAGGGGTTGAAGGAGGCAATGGCCGGCGCCGATGCCGTGGTCGACCTCGCCAATTCGCCCTCGTTCGAAAACAAGGCGGTGCTGGAATTCTTCGAGACTTCCGGGCGCAATCTGCTCGCGGCGGAGGCGGCAGCCGGCGTCAAGCACCATGTCGCGCTGTCGATCGTCGGAACAGACCGCACGCCGGACAACGGCTATTTCCGCGCCAAGGCCGCGCAGGAGAAACTGATCGAGGCCTCCCGCATCCCCTACACCATCGTCCGCGCGACCCAGTTCCTCGAATTTCTCGGCGCGATCGCCGAGTTCGAGCGTGGATGGCAATTTGATCCGGATCTCGCCGGGCGCATTCCAGCCGATCGCAGCCGACGACGTCGCTTCCCTGGTTGCCGATGCGGCGCTTGCGTCGCCGAAGAACGGCACCGTCGATATCGCGGGTCCCGAGCGCGCACCGTTCAACGAGATCATCGCGCGATATTTGAAAGCGGTCGGCGATGCCAGACAAGTCGTGCGCGATCCCCAGGCGCGCTACTGGGGCGGGCTCGTCGACGACCGCTCGCTGGTGCCATCAGGCCAAGCGCGACTTGGACGCATCAACCTCGAGGAATGGCTGCGTCGCTCCAAGGCTGCCGCGTAATCGGAAACGCGCGGATTTCGGAGGCGCAGCACTCTGACCACCCGCAACATCCTGGCCGACCTCGGTGGCGACCGCTTCTAAGGTCTCCGGCCTTGTTTTGTGGTGAGTGTGGCCGCTGTGGCACAGGCGGGACCAGCGGATGGTGTTAGCCTGCCGGCGGATCAAGGGCGCATCATCTCGAAAGCTGAATGCTTGAACCCGACTGTAAAACACCATTGGTATGGCGATACGTCGCCCTGGACCGAACAGCGAAGCGAGGACCCTTACGGCTTCAAGGGCCCGCAATGGCAGCCGGCTGCGTCGAAGACAGTCATCCTGGACAGGGAAAACCCGCCGCAGATACGATCCGGGCGCGTCGCTCGCGATTGACATAAACCCGCTCTTTACCAGCCACGCAGATCGGGACCAGGGTTCCGCTCGACGGTCACAATTGGCCCACAGTGCTCGTCGAAACGGTCCTTCATGAATATCTTTTCGAGGATCGGCATCCCGTCCGCGGTGTTGCTGTCGATGAGCGTTTCGCTTAGCGGCTGCATGACCTCCAGCGCCAACTCGTCATTCATGGACGCGCACGCCGAGGCTCCGAAGCCTTTGGCGTCACGCACCTACATGCCGGTGGAAGAGGTTCCGTCTGACCGCAAAACACCCGCGTTGACGACCGACGAACAATCGAAGCTCAAGAAAGAATTGTCCGCCGTTCGAGACCGTCAGGCGGAAGCGGCCAAGGCGCAAAATTAATCGTTCGTCAAATAGACAGACGAATTCGAACCGTCACTCTGCCGCTGCGACATAGCCGCCGGTCCGCAAGAAATCATAGAGCCGATCAGCGGTAAGGATGTGCCCCTTGCGGTCGAAGTGAATTTCGCCATTGGCGGGAAAGAAGGGACCGTCGTGACTGTTCTTCATCGCGTCCTCGATGTTCAGGGAGGCGATGCCGTTGTTCTTGAGCAATTCGGAAAGTCGGGCGTAATAGACCGAGGGTGCGTTGCGGAATTTCGAGTAGGGCAGCGTGATATCCATTTTCTCACGCTCGATCATGAAATTCATCGGCAGCAGCGTGACCGCGAACTTTGCGCCCCTGTCGCGGGCGAGGCGATCCATTGCCGAAGCAAGCTTCAGGAAAAGCTGCTCATGATCGAGGAACGTGTCGGTGTAGACGCCGAAAATGTGCTGCAGGGCGTCCTCTTCGAAGCCTCTGTATCCGAACAATCTCGACCTTATGAAGTCGATGGCCCTGCCGGCCATGATGCATAGATGACTGTTGCGCAGGATTGGCACGCGATAGATGGACTCTACGCCCACCGTGTTCGCACCAACCTGCTTGTTACGCAGGATTCCGTTGGCTTGGACGCTGAGATTGTGATCCAGCCACTTCGATGGCAGCCCGTCGGCATCGAGGTCGGTCCACGCGTCCGGATTGATGTAATAGATATCGTTGCCCAGGAAGACGTCGAGCACGACCAGCTTCGGGTGGATGAGGTCGATGTTCCGCTTGAGCCAGACATATTGCTGGTCGGTCTCGAAGCCATCGGTGTAACCGGCGTTGACGACCTGGTAATTGTAGTTGTTCTTGCGGAGACGCTGTTCGAGCAGCGTCGGGAAATTCTCGTCGTCGCCGACATAGGCCCCGAATGTGAATGAATCTCCCAGCATCAAAATCCTGGGGTCTTTGGTCAATTCCGCGCCGCGCAGGCCGAGGGAATTCGTGGTGGTGCGAACCTGCTCCGAGCCCTCCATCGAGGGCTGCGTTCCCACGTAATTCTTCTGGAGCGTGAACGTGTTGTAGTCAGAAGGGGCGTAGTAGCTGCCCAATTGGGAGAGAAGTCTTGAATAAGTCGGCTGCGGCAAGAACATCCGCAATCCGACTTCGCCGAGCGCAAGCATCACGACGATGACGCCGGCCAGTAGCACCACATTTGCCGGCCTGTCTGTCGACATCTTCGACATTCCCAGGAACTCGTCGGTTTGGTGAGCGCGGTGGGGCTCGAACCCACGACCCCGTGATTAAAAG
>CAVSYJ010000018.1:0-169167 GCA_963732085.1 uncultured Alphaproteobacteria bacterium
CAAGAACTTTGACCGGGTACATCGGTACGTTCCTGCGTCGCGGACGCGTTTGCCTTGGGTCGCAAACTGACCTGGTCAGGTCCTGAATGAGGAAATGTGGCTCGACAATCTCGGTTTGCCTTGTATATCCCGCCAGGGCGCAATTGAAGGTAAGCCATGTTCTACCACTCGACGCTTCGTGAACTCATCGACAAGGGTGTGATCTCGACCGAGGACAAAGTCCTGGTGGTCTGCGGTGGGTCCTACGATGCCGATACGTTGACGGGACTCGGCTTCAGCACAGTCACGCTCTCCAATCTCGACCGCTCTTTTGATGGCCATAATTCCGACTATGTTTTGGAGCGGCAGGACACCGAGAACCTCAGCTATCGCGATGGCCAGTTCGACGTCGCGATAGTCCATGCCGGCCTGCATCATTGCCCATCCCCACATCGCGCGCTGCTCGAGATCTATCGCGTGGCGCGCAAGGCCGTCGTCGTGTTCGAATCGAGCGATAGTCTGATGATGCGAACTGCGGTCGCTCTCGGTTTTACCAACGATTTCGAGCTCGAGGCGGTCAGCCACGAAGGCCATGAAAGTGGCGGCCTGAACAATGGGCCGATCCCCAACCTGAACTATCGATGGACCGAGCGCGAAGTCACCAAGGTCATTCGCGCGGCCGATCCGACCCACGTCGAGAACGTCACGTTCTTCTATGGTCTGAGGTTGCCGACGCTGCGCTTCGAGCATGTCAACGCTCCGGTGAAGCGGATCGCACTGAAGCTGATGACCCCGGCGGTTCAGGCCTTCGTGAAGCTTGTTCCGAAACAGGGCAACCAGTTCGGCTTCGTCATCACCAAGACTGGCCTATTGCGAGAATGGCTGGAAAACAAAGACGGCGTGGTCCGTCTCTCGCGCGAGAAGGCGGAACGGCGGGGGCAGGCTTACCATTTAACGCGGCTCCGCACGTTCGCTTCCGGCACATAGCGCACGCCGGGTTTTTCAACCAATGCGACGTGCGCGGCTCGAAGTGAAAGACGTCACGCTTCCTCTTTGGGGTTAACGAGACACACTGCTGCTCGCTGGACACCTATGCCAACGGCCGGTATCGGTACATGCCTTATTGTGCCGGGCCCGATCAGACAAGAGCTTTGACCGGAAGCGTCGACCATTCCCGGGCTTGATTCCGGCACAAAAGGAAGAAAGTTCGGCAGATGTTTGCACGTGCGGCCCATTGCGACCTGACACCGAGAGATCGGCCGGTGCGGCTGGCCGGTTATGCCTCGCGCCAGACGCCGGTCTCCGCCATCCTCGACGGAATCGAAATCTCTGCTTTGCTGCTGGAAGGCGGAGGTCGCCGCTCTCTGTTGCTGGGCTTCGATCTGATGATTGTCGGCGCCGAGCTTGCAGATTTGATCCAGTCCCGGCTCGGCAGGCTCGGATTTCGGCCCGATGAGGTAATGATGCTGGCGTCGCACACCCATTGCGCACCTGCGACCGATTCCGCCTGCGCGCGCCTCGGCACGCCCGATACTCGCTTCATCGACGATGCAGCCGATGCCGTCGACAAGCTAGCTCGCAAAATCCTGACCGACCGGCCACGCGAAATCAGCGTCGACATCTTTCGCGGCAACCTCGATCATTCCATCAATCGTCGCCGTTACTGGCCATTTCCGACATACGACAGGACGCAGGGGTTGCAATGGTCGAGCGTCACCTTCTCCCCCTACCCGGCTGGCCCGCGCGACGAGCAGGCGACCGTCATTCTGATCAAAAGCGCGGATGACGCTCCGCTCGCCGCCTTTTCACATTACACCTGCCACCCGACGTCAGTGGTGCCGACGGACACGATCAGCGCCGACTATCCCGGCGCGATCCGCAGCCTTTTGCGCGTACACTTCGGCGACATCCCCTGCCTGTTCGCGCCGGGATTTTGCGGCGATATCACCCCGCGCCTTGTACCATCCGAACAACGCCAAACCTTAGGCGAGCGCTTCGCCAGGCTGCGACGCATGATCATCGCCGGCTACACGGTTCCAACCGTCACCTCCGCCACTCGGTTGCTTGGCGCGAGAGCCTTGTCGCCAGGCTCGGCACGAGCATTGCGGAGGGTCCGGTGAAGATGCTGCGGCCCGAGCGCGTGCGAACGGGATCGTCGGCCATCCCACTCAGCGCGTTCTTCACCGGCACCGCTCCCGACAAGAAGTTGACCGTCCAAATCCTGCGGCTCGGCGACGAGCTGGAAGTCGTCGCGCTGTCGGCGGAGCCGACGGTGGAATGGCAGCGCATTCTCGACGAGACCAGCCCCCACGCGTCGCAAGCCATCCGCCTCTACACCGGTTATCTCGGCGACGTCTTCGGCTACCTGCCGACGGCCAGGCAGGTGACGGAAGGCGGCTATGAGGTCAACGGCTTCCAGTCGCTGTTCGGGATGTACGGCCGTTTCGACTCGAACCGGATTCTTGCCGCCGTGACCGGCTGCGTCACGTCGGCAATCGACAATCTCGAGCGCGCCGACGATGGCGCGATGACGTGTGCCGGCGCAGGATGACATCCGCCATGTCAGGGCCGTTCCGCAGCGGAATGAAACGCCTCGCCCAGAACATCCTGGGGCAGGACGATGTGCGCGGCTTCGTGCGCAAACAGAAGTTGCGGCTGCGGAAGGCGATCTATCGCCGCCCGATTGCGATCGCCGATCTGCGGCAGCAACTGGCCGATCTCGGCGTGACGCGCGGGCGTACCGTCTGGATTTATTCGTCGTGGAACGAGTTCTACAACGTGCCACTCAAGCCGACTGAGATGATCGGCTTGTTGCGCGACCTGATCGGACCTGACGGCACGTTAGCAATGCCGGCGTTTCCTATCCGGCAGAATCCCGACAAGGTCTTCCTCATCGACCGCGCCCCCACCTACACCGGCATGCTGTGCGAGATTTTTCGGCGCAATCCCGAGGTCAAGCGCAGCATCCATCTCAATGCATCCGTCTGCGCGGTCGGTCCCAACGCGCACTTCCTCTTGAAGGATCATCACTTCACCGAGCTGCCTTGGGGTGAGAACACGCCGTTCTGCCGGCTCGCGGAGTGCGACGCACGCATGCTCGGGTTAGGAGCCGGCTTCGAATACATGACTCTGATGCACACCGTAGAATGCCTGCTCTACGATGAGGTTCCATTCTTCCGCCAAGTGTTCGACGGCACCATCAAATATCGCTGGAAGCGAGCCAACGGCGAGACCGGCGAGCATGAGTACCGGCGCCGGATCGGCGACATCCGGCCGCTGCGGCTGCGGCACTATTTCTTTCCGGACGTCTGCGTCGACGTGAAAATATCCAACTTGCGCATCCTTTCCGGCGACGTCAAACCGTTCATCGCGCGCGCGGTCGAGCTTGGTCGCAAGGGCATCACAATGTATATCCAGCCCGCGCCGAGGCCCGAACTTTTCCCACCGCGCAAGTGAGATTTCATTGCGCGCAGCACTTCTCTTTCGGTTCGAAGCTCGGACGGATGGCGCTTGACCGCGATTCGATTCCCGTTCGCCCGCGCAGCAGCCACCTTTTCGGCACGAACCGCGTTGATTTTTCAAATAACCGACCATCACGGTCCGGCGAAAATCTCGTGTCGATGTCTTCGAAGGCGGCGACAAACTCGTCGTGCTTCCTGAACGCCCCATCGACGGTAAATCCCGTCACTTCATCCGCAGAATCGCCGGTGAAATGGAAATCGGGCGAGTTCGGCTATTTGGGCAGTCCCAAAGATGATGATTTGTCTCATCTTCAATCGCGCCGCCCGTTTGCAGGAAGACGGAATCGAAGTTCAACCCCCGACATGCAGAGGAAGAGTTGTCGCACAACCCGCAGATTGGAAAGTCCGTGTCGGGCCGATGGCGGGACTGAACGATGAATCCCTGAAGTGGATCGAAGACCGCGCCATGCACTGCACCGTCGTGAGCTCCAGCCAGATCGTGGAGATCGGCCATATCGAAATGAGCAGCGGGGACAGAAGGCGTCGTCAGCGTCAGGATTTTCTCCAACCGGCGGAGACGCGGTGGGATCCGGCGTGCTGTCCGCACCTATGCCCCCGAGGCTCGGACGGAATACAAACGTGTCGCCGCTGCCGAGGGAAGGCGCCGCGGGTGCGGTGTTCGCGGCCTGCACCAAGGATAAGGTATGCGCAGGAATCCCGATGGTGCCGTCCCCGTTTAGGGCTCAACGATTGCGGCGATGACAGCCGCGTGCCGTCGTTGGCGAACAGCAGTTCGGTGCCCGCCCCGGAGGAAGAGAAGGTCTCGCTGACCGCCGGGTTGACGCCGAAGGCCGGCGTCGAGGCAACGCTGACGGCGCCGGCGGTAATCGCCCCCGGCGTCATCGAGTGGCCGTACACGGTGCCGGCATTCGCGCCGCTGATGCTCACCGGGGCGCCGTTGCCGAACAGGACTTCCTTGATCGTCCCGGGATCCGACCCAAAATTGTTGGTGATTACGATCTGGTAGGTGCCCGAGACGGTGAACTGGAAGCCGGTGAACGGATTGTTCGCTTCGCCGGCGGTCGCGTTGGTCTCTTGCGCGATCAGGCTTCCATTCTGAAACACCCACATGTCGATGTCGGGCTGTCCGGAACTGAAACTTGCCTGTCCGTAAGCCCGGTCCCATTCCAGCAAAAGCGGAACCGGGTGAGCTGTGCTCGCCGTGACCGTGATGGTCTGCGAGATGCTGCCACCGAAGCTCTCGGCGTCGGTGAAAGACCAGCCGTCGAATGAGCCCGAACTATGCGTCCAGGCCGCCTGATAGCCGTTGCTGGCATTGTTGGCGGCCGCCGCGACATAAGTGACGCCCTCGGCTTCCACGGTCTGGATGGCCTGCGCGACGATGCCGTTCTGGAACATCGGCTCGTCAAAGTAACTCACGTCGTCGCAGATCACCTTGCAGCCGGCGGCGGCGAGCGCGAGAATGCCGTTGGCGAAATCCTGCTCGCTGACATCGGCGGTGTAGAACGCAAAACTCGCGCCCGGCGCTATCTCATGCACGATCTGCATCATCGCGCGACCCTCGTCGGTTCCGCCCGACGAGAGATCCTCCAACACCTGGATGTTGGATGCAGACGGCAGCGCACCGCTGGCCTCGTCCGCTGCCGCGCCGCCCTTGTCGTTGAAGCTGTCGGAGATCACCCCGACCTTGATGCCGGCGCCGTTGACGCTCAAGCCGCTCTCGTTCAGCGCTTGCTGGAGCTGCGCGGCGGTCGCGCCGCCCGGAAAGGCGGTCGCGTTGGTGGTTTGGTCACCCGGCCCGGGGTTGGCCAGCATCGCGATGTTGCCGAGCGGTTCGATCGCGGAGCTCGCCGAACCCAGCGTTGCCGCCGCGGCATTCGGGCCGGCCGGTCCTGCATCGACCGGAGTAGCTGGGGGCGGCGTCCCGACGAGTGGCGATGAGACGATAAACGGTCCAGCCGAATCTCCGTCGGCAAAAGCATCCGGACCAGCGAGGAAGTCGCCGCCGGAGGCATCGAAACCGTCGTAAGGACGCTTCATCGCTTAGCCGTTGATCCCACCTAATGTTCCCCGATATCGCCCCTGGTAGGACCACCTCGCCCCGGCCAACCAGCTGAATCGCGGCACCAATCGCTAGCACACCGCCCGGCGGCAGCGGTAGAGCCGCGCCACAAATTTAAACCTGCGGTTTTGAAACGATCCCGACCGGGAACTGAAGCCTCGCCTTTTCCCGTTGCATGGTCGCATGCCATCCCGGCCGTCACGACAACAGCACGCGGATTGCGAACCTTTCGTGACGGCGCGGAAATCCGGCCTGCGTTCCCGACAGGCCGCATCTCCTTGAATACCTATTGAATTTGCGATCATTCTGGCCGATCAAACACCCACAAGCCCGTATTCTTCCGGAGTTTTCCGCAATGGCGTTCCCCCGAGCTTCGCAGGCCCTGTCCCGTTTCACCGTGCTCGACCTCACGCGTGTGCGGGCCGGCCCTACCTGCGTGCGCCAGCTTGCGGATTGGGGCGCCAACGTCGTCAAGATCGACGCGATCTTGGAGGATGCCGGCGGCGAGCAGCTCGGCGGGCCGCGTCAAGGCGCCGACTTCCAGAATTTGCACCGCAACAAGCGGGCCATCTCGCTGAACCTGAAGGACCCCAAAGGGCAGGAGGTCTTCAATCGGCTGGTCAAGCAGGCCGACGTCGTCGTGGAGAATTTCCGTCCCGACGTGAAGGCCAAGCTCGGCGTCGACTATGAGAGCGTGAAGAAGATCAATCCGCGCATCGTCTACGGCAGCATCTCCGGCTTCGGCCAGGACGGCCCCTATCACAAGCGCCCCGGCTTCGATCAGATCGCGCAGGGCATGGGCGGGCTGATGTCGATCACCGGCGCGCCCGGCGAGGGGCCGATGCGCGTCGGCATTCCCGTCGCCGACCTCACCGCCGGCCTGTTCTGCGCCATGGGCATCCTCACCGCGCTGCTCGAGCGCGAAGTGTCCGGCGAAGGCCAGTGGGTGCAGACCTCGCTGTTGCAGGCGCAGATCTTCATGCTGGATTTCCAGGCCGCGCGCTGGCTGATGGACAAGGATGTGGCCCCGCAGGCCGGCAACGATCACCCGACCTCGATCCCGACCGGCGTGTTCAAGACCTCCGACGGTTACATCAACATCGCCACGACGGGCGGACGGATCTGGCAGCGCTTCGCCGAAGCTATCGGCGCGCCCTGATCTTCCGAGCCGGCCCGAATATGCCACCGCGCCGGACCGTTCGAAGAACCGAAAAGCACTCAACGCGGAGATCAACAAATACACCGAGAAAAAATCGAGCGAGACCTGGGTCAAGGAATTCAACGCCGCCGGCGTGCCCTGCGGCCCGATCTATTCGATCGACCAGGTGTTCGCGGACGCGCAGGTCCAGCATCTCGGCATGGCCCAGCACGTGCCGAACGACGAGAACCGGCACATCCAGCTGGTCGGCCAGCCCGTGACGCTGTCGCGCACACCGAGCAGGATGGCGGCACGGCCGCCGGAATTCGGCGAGCATACCGAGGAGGTGCTGGCCGAGTTCGGCTTTGCCGCGGACGAGATCAAGGACCTGCGGGAGCGCAAGGTGGTCTGAAAAAAGCCCGTAAAACAAAAAGCCCGGCGACCAGGCCGGGCTCAGTTTCGGGAGAAGCAAATTCCAAGGATGACCATACGCCTTGCGCGGGCCGATGACTGTCACGCCAAAGCCACATCCACCGCAAAAACAACTGCCGGTGGAATTGGGGCAGCACACCTTACGGAAACGGCAGCGAGCTGTTTTTGGCCTCAAGCCTTGGCGGGCCGCAACATCCGGCTTGCGCCGGCGATTGCCTTGTCGATGACAGGCCAGAACAACAGCATGATGGCCAGCGTCGTGATCGAGCCGACCAGCCAGTTCGACCAGAACACGCGCATGTCGCCGCCCGAGCCGATCATCGACAGGCGGAAGGCATCCTCGGCGCGGCTGCCGAGCACCAGCGCCAGCGTGAACGGCGCCAGCGGAATGCCGATCTTCTTGAAGACGTAGCCGACCACGCCGAAGCCCAGCATCAGCCAGATGTCGAACATCGCGTTCTGGATCGCATAGGCGCCGATCGCGCAGGACACCACGATCATCGGCGCGATGGCGGCGAACGGCACGCGCAGGATCGAGGCGAAGATCGGCACGGTGGTGAGCACCAGCACGAGGCCGACGATGTTGCCGAGATACATCGAGGCGATCAGGCCCCAGACGAAATCCTTGTGCTCGACGAACAGCAGCGGCCCGGGATTGAGGCCCCACACCATCAGGCCGCCGAGCAGGATCGCCGCGGTGCCGGAGCCGGGAATGCCGAGCGCCAGCATCGGCAGCAGCGCCGCGGTGCCGGAGGCATGCGCCGCGGTCTCCGGCGCGAACACGCCCTCGATGCGGCCCTTGCCGAAACTGTCCGGGTCCTTGGAGAAGCGCTTGGCGAGGTTGTAGCCCATGAAGGACGCGGCGATCGCGCCGCCCGGCGTGATGCCGAGCCAGCAGCCGATGAAGGACGAGCGCAGCAGCGTCACCCAGTATTTCGGCAGGTCCTTCCAGACCGAGAGCACGACGCGCAGGCTGATCTTGGCGGCATGGCCGCGCAGCGCCAGGCGCTCCTCCATCGTGAGCAGGATCTCGCTGATGCCGAACAGGCCGATCACCGCGACCAGGAAGTTGATGCCGCGCAGCAGCTCGTCGGAGCCGAAGGTCATGCGCAACTGGCCGGACACCGTGTCCATGCCGACGCCGGCGAGCAACAGGCCGAGCGCCATCGAGATGACGGTCTTGTGCTTGTCCTCGCGCCCGAGGCCGACGAAGGAGCAGAAGGTCAGCAGATAGACCGCGAAGAATTCCGGCGGCCCGAATTTCAGCGCGAACGACGCGATCAGCGGCGCGAGGAAGGTGATCAGCAGCACCGCGACCAGCGAGCCGATGAAGGACGAGGTGAAGGCCGCGGTCAGCGCCTCCGCCGCCCTGCCCTGCTGCGCCATCGGATAGCCGTCGAAGGTGGTCGCGACCGACCAGGCTTCGCCGGGGATGTTGAACAGGATCGAGGTGATGGCGCCGCCGAACAGCGCGCCCCAGTAGATGCAGGACAGCATCACGATGGCCGAGGTCGGGTCCATCGTGAAGGTCAGCGGCAGCAGGATCGCGACGCCGTTCGGGCCGCCGAGGCCCGGCAGCACGCCGACGAAGATGCCGAGCACGAGGCCCGACCATCATCAGCGCCAGCGTCTTCCAGGTCAGCAGGACGGCGAAGCCGTGCAGCAGCAGGCCGAAGGCTTCCATCGCTGCCTGGTCCCCTAGTAGCCGAAGGCCGCTTCGAGCGGCCCCTTCGGCATGATGACGTCGAAGGCGATGTCGAAGGTGACGAACATGATCGCGCGTGAAGATGAAGGCGGTCAGCAGCGACTTCCACAGCGCGATCTTGCCGACCAGGCGCATGAAGCCGGCGATCAGCAGGAAGCTCGCGACATAGAGCCCGAGGAACTGCGTGAGCAGGCAGAACAGCAGCGTCGGCACGAACACCGCCATGACGCGGCGAAGCTGCGCCGCGCGTCACGAAGGTTTCGTCCGCGTCGGCGCGCGACAGCGATCGTGGCGATCAGCCCGTAGAGGCTGGCGCCGGCCAGGATGACCGAGAGATAGAACGGAAAATAGCCGGCCTGCGGGCCGGTCGAATCCCAGCCGATGCCGGTGCGCCAATTGTCCCAGCCGAGCGTCGCCGCCAGCGCCAGCAGCAGCAGCGAGACCGCGATCTCGACCGTGCGGTTGGAGGTGACCGCAGGCGAATCGTCCTCCGGCGCGGTGGGATCGTCGACGACGATCTCGAGTGTCGGGATGCTCTGGCATCCATCAACCGTCATCGTCTGCGAAGGCGGATGATCCAGTACGCCGTGGCGTGGCCGTCCTCTCGCAGCTCGGCGTACGGATGCCCGCGCTTCGCGGGGCATGAGCAGCGTCTACTTCGCGACGAATCCCGCTTCGGTCATCAGCTGACTTGTTGAGCGTGTCGTCCTCCTCGAGGAATTGCACCATGTCCTTGCCGGTGAGGAAGATCGGCTTCAGCGCCTGCTTCTCCATGTAGTCCTTGTATTCGGCCGTCTGCGTCACCTTCTGGAACAGGTCGACATAGAACGCCTGCTGCTCCGGCGTCACCTTGCCGGGCAGGAACATGGCGCGCAGCATCAGGTACTGCACGTCGAGGCCCTCCTCCTTGCAGGTCGGGATGTCGTGCCACGACTGGGTGTCGGTGACCTTGGCCTTGTAGGGGATGCGCTCCTTGTCGAACACGCAGAGCGCGCGCACCTGGCCTGCGCGCCAGACTTCGAGGTTTTCGGAGGGGTTGTTGACGTTGGACTCGGTGTGGCTGCCGACCAGCTGGGTCGCGGCCTCGCCGCCGGACTTGTACGGCAGGTAGGAGAATTTCGCGCCGGTCTTCTGCTCGATGAACACGGTCAGCACGTGGTCCTCGCGCTTGGAGCCGGTGCCGCCCATCTTGAACGGCGAACTCGCGGCCTTCGCCGCCTCGATGAACTCCTTCACGGTCTTCGGGCCGTTGGCATTGTCCCACAGCACGAACTGGTCGAGCGCGATCACCGAGACCGGCGTCAGCTCGCGCCAGTTGAAGGGAATCTTGGCCGACAGCGGCAGCATGTAGATCAGCGAATAGGCGATCAGGACCTTGTTCGGCGTCGCCCTCGCTGGACTTCATGTACATCAAGGCTTCCGCGCCCGACGCGCCGCCCTTCAGCGAGACCACCATCGGCTGCTTCATCAGATTGTTCTTCTGGATCGCGGCCTGCATCATCCGCGCCATCTGGTCGGAGGCGCCGCCGGCGCCGGCCGCCACCACGATCTCGACCGGCTTGGTCGGCTCCCAGCCGGCGGCGATCGCCGGCGCGCTTGCGAGCGATGGCCGAAAGAGCGGCTGCAGCCGTCATGATATTTCGCACGCGTTTCCTCCCTATCGATTTGTTTGGCTTGGCAAAAACCGAAACTCGGTTGGCTGCCATTGTGCGGATAATGGCCGCCAGTTCAATTCGCTGAGGCCGCGACGACGTCAATATTGACGTGCCAAGCGAGACGCCGGAGGGTTCCATCCGGGAACAAATACACGCGATACGAGAAAGGCTTATTTGCCCTTCCAGTTTGGCGTGCGCTTGTTCAGGAAAGCGTCCATTCCCTCGCGGAAATCCTCGCTCATATAGGCCTTGAGGATGAGATCCTCGCCTTCGTCGCGCGACAGCGTCCGGCGGATGCGGCGGACAGCCTCCTTGGCGGTCTCCATCGTCAGCGGCGCGTGCGATGCAACGAGCTTCGCCGTCTCGTCGGCACGGCGCTGCAGGGTCGCCACGTCAGGCACGATCTCGTTGAGCAGGCCGAGCGCCAGCGCTTCCGGCGCTTCCACCAGCCGCGCCGTGAAGATCATGTCCTTGGTGCGCGCGGGTCCGACGAGAGCAACCATGCGGGAGATGTTGGACATCGACAGGCAATTGCCGAGCGTGCGCGCGATCGGAAAGCCGATCCGCGCCGACGCCGTGCCGATGCGGATATCGCAGCAGGCCGCGATCCCCGCGCCGCCGCCGGTGCAGGCGCCGGCAATCGCCGCGATCACGGGCACGCGGCATTTCTCCAGCGTGCTGAGCACGCGGTCGATCCGCGCCTCGTAGTCGAGCGAATCCTGCGGGGTCTTGAAGGCGCGGAACTGCGAGATGTCGGTGCCCGAGGCGAACGCCTTGTCGCCGGCGCCGGTCATGATCAGCGCCTTGATCGAGCGGTCGGCGTTGATGGCCTCGCAGATCGAGGCCATCTGCTCGTACATCGCAAAGGTCAGCGCGTTGCGCGCCTGCGGACGGTTGAAGGTCAGCCGCGCGATGCCGTCCTCGACGGAATAGATCAGGTCCTCGGAGGTGGACATTGGAGCGTTCATCGCACTCTTCCTTTTTGGCTTGTTGTCGATCGAACTCAGGCCACCGCGGCCTTCGGCATTGGCGCCGCCTCGCGGCGCTTCAGCACGTCCATCGCTGCGACCACGCCGCCCGCGCGATGCGGCACGTGAGCGAGATCGAGACCCATCTCGACGCCGGACAGCGTGCCCATCAGCATCAAATCGTTGAAGTGGCCGATATGGCCGATGCGGAACACCTTGCCCTTCACCTTGTTGAGGCCGGTGCCGAGCGACATGTCGAAATTCTCCAGCACCACCTTGCGGAAATGGTCGGAGTCGTGGCCCTCGGGCATCCGCACGCCGGTGAGAGCAGGCGAATGCGCGCCCTGCTCCTGGCACTGGCTCTCCAGGCCCCACACCTTGAGCGCCGCGCGCGTCGCTTCGCTGTGCCGACGGTGGCGGGCAAACACGTTCTCCATGCCCTCCTCTTCGAGCATCCTGATCGCTTCGCGCAGGCCGAACAGCAGGTTGATCGCGGGCGTGTAGGGAAAGGTGCCGACCTTGTTGAAGGCGATGACCTCTTCCCACTCCCAGTAGGAGCGCAAGGCCGGATTGGCCTTGGCCACCGCAAGCGCCTTTTCCGACACCGCATTGAAGCCGAGCCCCGGCGGCAGCATCAGGCCCTTCTGCGAGCCCGCGACCGAAATGTCGATGCCCCAGGCGTCATGCTCATACTCCATCGAGGCGAGACCGGAGATGGTGTCGACCATCAGCAGCGCCGGATGCTTGACGCGGTCCATGATCTTGCGGACTTCCAGCGGAGAGGTGACGCAGCCGGTCGAGGTCTCATTGTGGACCACGCACACCGACTTGATCCTGTGCGCCTTGTCGGCGGCAAGCCGCGTCTCGACCTGCTCCAGATCGGCGCCATGGCGCCAGTCGCCCGGGATGAATTCGACGTCGAGCTTGAATTTGTCGGCGATGCCGCGCCAGAGCACGGCGAACTGACCGGTCTCGCACATCAACACCTTGTCGCCCGGCTGCAGCGTGTTGACGATCGCGGCCTCCCAGGCGCCGGTGCCGGACGAGGGATAGATGATCACGGGTTGCCTGGTGCGGAACATGCGCTGCATGCCCGCCATCACGGCAAACCCGATCTCGGCGAATTCCGGACCGCGGTGATCGAGGCCGGGCATGTCCATGGCCCGCAGCACCCGGTCGGGGATGTTGGTCGGTCCTGGAATCTGGAGGAAATGCCTTCCAGTATGCACGGTCGTCATGGGCGTCCTTCCCGGTCTTGGCTTTTCCCGCCGGTTTGGTCGCGGCGGGGCGGTCCGAATAGCATTGTTCGGCGGCTTGTCCCGCGATCAGCTAGCCGCCGTCAATGCCCTGGACGCAGGGCTTGAAGAGGAAAATCGGCTTATTGGCGGGCGGGGTTAACTACCTCTTCGATAGCTTTAATGCCCGACCACTTTGAGCTGCGCGACATTGCTCTGCGAGCGCTGC
This sequence comes from uncultured Alphaproteobacteria bacterium, assembly GCA_963732085.1. GTDB lineage: Bacteria > Pseudomonadota > Alphaproteobacteria > Rhizobiales > Xanthobacteraceae > Bradyrhizobium. The sequence continues at coordinate 12,886 of CAVSYJ010000018.1, forward strand.
TCCAGAGTAGCTCATGGCGGCATCGACGCCGCCGGCGCGGTGCGGGACGCCCGCCGACCGACAGCCCCATCTCGACGCCGGTCAGCGCGCGCCAGCAGGGTCAGCTCGTTGCACTCGCCGAGATGGCCGATCCGGAACACTTTTCCGGCGACCTTGGACAGCCCTGAGCCGAGCGACATGTTGTAACTGTCGAGCACCACCTTGCGGAATTGATCGGCATCATGGCCGGGCGGCATCAGCACGGCGGTCAGCACCGGCGAGAAGTCGCGCGGCTCCTGGCACAGCACCTCGAGGCCCCAATGGTTGACGGCCGCGCGCGTGGCGGCCGCAAGCCGCTGGTGACGCGCGAACACCTTGTCGAGCCCCTCCTCCAGCAGCATCGCGATCGCCTCGCGCAGGCCGTAGAGCAGGTTGGTCGCCGGCGTATAGGGGAAGAAGCCCTTCGCATTGGGCTTGAGCATCTCCTCCCAATCCCAATAGGAGCGCGGCATTTTGTTGGTCTTCGAGGCCGCGCGCGCCTTCTCCGAGATCGCGTTGAAGCCGAGGCCGGGCGGCAGCATGAAGCCCTTTTGCGAGCAGCTGACGCTGACGTCGACCTTCCATTCGTCATGCCGGTAGTCGACCGATCCGAGCGAGGAGATGGTGTCGACCATCAGCAGCGCCGGATGGCCGGCGCGGTCGATCGCCGCGCGGATCTCGCCGATCCGGCTGGTCGCGCCGGTCGAGGTCTCGTTGTGCACGACCATCACCGCCTTGATCGCGTGCTGCTTGTCGGCGGTGAGCTTTGCTTCCAGCTCGGCCGGATCGGCGCCGCGGCGCCAGTCGCCCGGAATGAAGTCGACCTCGATGCCCCAGCGCCTGGCCATGTTGTGCCACAGCGTCGCGAAGTGCCCGGTCTCGACCATCAGCACTTTGTCGCCCGGCGAAAGCGTGTTGACGATCGCCGCTTCCCACGCGCCGGTGCCTGACGACGGGAAAATCACCACGGGACCAGAGGTCTGGAACACCTTCTGGCTGCCCTCCAGCACCGTGCGCCCGAGCTCGCCGAATTCGGCGCTGCGGTGATCCATGACCGGCATGTCCATGGCGCGCAGGACGCGGTCGGGAACCGGGCTCGGCCCTGGGATTTGCAGATAGTGCCGTCCCTGGTGCGCGGTCATGGCGGGCATCCCTCGTTGGCGTCGCAAGTTTTCGGGATAACACGATCCCGCTCCCCTGTCCCGCACTCCGCGGGCGCGGCAACGCATAGGTGATCGGGTCCTTTGCCTTGCCAAGCGGAGCAGCGGCGGGCAAGAGAGGCGAGACGAAAGTACGAGACGAACCCATGGCGGCGCAGGCCGGCAAGACAAGCACGTCGGCTTGATGACAGTGCCCTCGCCGCACGCTTGCGACGCGAAATATCGGGCGACGTGCTGTTCGATTCCTTCAGCCGCGGCCGCTACGCCACCGACGCGTCGTTCTATCAGATCATGCCGGCAGGCGTGGTGGTGCCGCGGACCATGGACGAGGCGCTGCGGGCGCTCGCGATAGCCCGCGACGACGGCCGGATCGTCACCCCGCGCGGCGGCGGCACCTCGCAATGCGGCCAGACCGTCAATAACGGCATCGTCATCGATTTCTCGAAGCACCTGACCCGCATCATCTCGCTCGATGTCGCAAACCGCAGTTGCGTGGTCGAGCCCGGCATCGTGCTCGACGATCTCAACCGGCAACTGAAGAAGCACGGCCTGTGGTTTCCGGTCGACGTCTCCACGGCCTCGCGCGCCACCATCGGCGGCATGGCCGGCAACAATTCCTGCGGCGGCACGATCGCTGCGCTACGGCACGATGCGCGACAACACGATTGCGATGGACGCCGCGCTCGCGGACGGCACGCAGATGCATTTCGGCGAGGTGCCGCGCGATCTCGCGCACGTCGATGCACCGGATTCCGGTCTCGCTTTATTCCGCGACATGCTCGCTCTCGGCGCGCGCGAGGCCGACGAGATCGCAGACAAATTCCCGAAAGTGCAGCGCCGCGTCGGCGGCTACAATCTGGATGCGCTGACGCCGCGCAACGCCGCCAACAACATGGCGCATCTGCTGGTCGGCTCGGAAGGCACGCTCGCCTTCACCACAAAGGTCGAGCTGAAGCTCTGGCCCGTGATCCGCAACAGGGCGGTCGGCGTCTGCCATTTCGGCAGCTTCTATGAGGCGATGGACGCCGCCCAGCATCTGGTCAAGCTGAAGCCGATCGCGGTCGAGCTGGTCGACCGCACCATGATTGCGCTCGGGCGCGACATCGAGATGTTCAAGCCCGTGATCGCATCTGCCGTGCGCGGCGATCCCGACGCGGTGCTGGTGGTCGAGTTCGCCGAAGAGGACCAGGCCGACAATCTGCAGCGCCTGAAGCAACTCACCGAACTGATGGCCGATCTCGGCTTTGCGTGGGGCAACCCGCAGCGCAAATGGGGCGGCGTGGTCGAGATCACCGAGCCCGCGCTGCAGACCGCGATCGCGGATTTCCGCGCCGCCGGCCTCAACGTCATGATGTCGATGAAGGAAGCCGGCAAGCCCGTCTCCTTTGTCGAGGACTGCGCGGTGCCGCTGCCGCATCTCGCCGACTACACCGACCGTCTCAACAGGATCTTCGCCAAGCACGGCACGCACGGCACCATGTATGCGCATGCCAGCGAAGGCTGCCTGCATGTCCGCCCGGTGCTGAATTTGCGGCTGGAAAAGGACGTGAAGGCGATGCGCGCCATCGCCGAAGAAACGTTCGCCATGGTGCGCGAGTACAAGGGCTCGCATTCCGGCGAGCATGGCGACGGCATCGTGCGCTCGGAATTCCACGAGGCGATGTTCGGCGCGCGCATCGTCGCCGACTTCGAGGGAAGTGAAGCACCGCTTCGATCCGGACAATGTGCTCAATCCCGGCAAGATCGTCGATCCGCCCAAGATGGATGACCGCACGCTGTTCCGTTATCCCCCGGACTACCGCGTTCCCGAGTTGAAGACGGTGCTCGACTGGTCGGCCTACACCGGCGCCGGCGGCGGTTTCCAGGGCGCGGTCGAGATGTGCAACAACAACGGCGCCTGCCGCAAGCTCGAAGGCGGCGTGATGTGCCCATCGTATCGCGCGACGCGTGACGAAAAGGATGTGACGCGGGGGCGCGCCAACACCCTGCGCCTTGCGATTTCCGGCCAGTTGGGTGCGGACGCGCTGGCCTCCGACGAGATGATGGAGACGCTCGAAACTCTGCGTCTCCTGCAAGGCCTGCCGGCACGAGTGCCCTGTTGGCGTCGACATGGCCAGGATGAAGATCGAAGTGCTGGCCGCGCGGGTCGCGAGCCGACGGCCTGTCGCTGCGCGACCGGTTGGTCGGCTATCTCCCGCGCTATGCGCCGCTGGCGTCGCGCTTTGCGTGGCTTGCGAATTTGCGTAACAGCAGCGCACTGCTGCGCGCGCTGTTCGAGAAGGTTGCAGGCATCAGCGCCAAACGCGCCCTCCCCGCCTTCCGCAGCGACATCTTCAAAAGCGACAGCGAAACGGTCGGTCCGGCCGACGGTCACGAGGTCATACTGTTCGCCGACACGTTCAATCGCAATTACGAGCGCGAGAACCTCGACGCCGCGCTGCGCGTGCTCGTCGCCGGCGGCTATCGCGTGCATCTGCCGAAGCCGGCAAATGGTAGCCGACCGCTCTGCTGCGGCCGCACGTTCCTCTCCGCCGGCCTCGTCGATGAGGCGCGCGCCGAGCTCGATCGCTTGGTTCAGACCTACGCGCCGTTCGCCGCGCGCGGCGTGCCGATCATGGGGCTGGAGCCGAGCTGCCTGCTCACGCTGCGCGATGAACTGCTGGCGCTGCGCAAGGACGAAGCCGCGAAAGCGATCAGCGCGCAGGCGCTGCTGTTCGAGGAATTTTTGGTACGCGAGGCGAGGGCCGGCCGGTTGAGACTTCCGCTCGGCGCGATCGGCGGCAAGGTGCTGCTGCACGGCCATTGCCACCAGAAATCCTTTGGCGCGTTCAAGCCGGTCGAGCAGGCGCTGCGGCTGATCCCCGACATCGAGGTCGAGATCGTCGAGTCCTCCTGCTGCGGCATGGCGGGCGCGTTCGGCTATGGCGCCGACACCTATGAGGCTTCGATCGCAATGGCCGAGCTGTCGCTGCTCCCCGCCGTGCGCCGGGCGGACCCCTCGACCATCGTCGTCGCCGACGGCACCTCCTGCCGCCACCAGATCAAGGACGGCACGCCACGCGAGGCGCTTCATGCCGCGCGCGTGCTCGCGATCAGCCTCGATCGCGCGAAATCTTCATCTCGACAACAAGGAAATACTCCATGGCTGAACTGACGCTCGACACCGCCCGCAAGATTCTCGATGCGGCGTTGGCCAAGGCGATCGAGAAGAAACTCAAACCGCTGGTGGTCACCATTCTCGACGTCCGCGGCGCGGTGAAAGTCACGGCGGCGCAGGACGGCACCAGCCTGATGCGCGCCGAGATCGCGCATGGCAAGGCATATGGTGCGCTCGCGATGGGCATGGGCTCACGCGCCCTGTTCCAGCGCGCGCAGGAGCAGGCCTATTTCGTCAGCGCGGTGAACACGCTGGCGCAGGGGCGGCTGGTGCCGGTGCCCGGCGGCGTGCTGATCCAGGACGGCGCGACGCTGTTAGGGGCGGTCGGCGTCTCCGGCGACACCTCGGACAATGACGAGATTTGCGCCATCGCCGGCATCGAGGCCGCAGGGCTGAAGGCGAATCCGGGGTAGCGGCGCCCGACACGGCGCCCGAAGGCGAGGCTCAGTTCGAGGCCGGCCCAGGTTTGCTGAAGCTCGCCGCCAGGCCGGGAGCGGGCACAGCGGCCCGGCTCGCGAGACCGAGCAGCATCAGCAGTCTGATGACTTGCCACGTCAGATCGAATTCCCACCATTTGTGACCGTGCCGCGCCGATCCGGGATCGGCGTGGTGATTGTTGTGCCATCCCTCGCCCGCAGCGACGATGGCGACGAACACGTTGTTGCGGCTGTCGTCGTTGGTTTCGTAGTTTCTATAACCCCAGAGATGGGTCACGGAATTCACAGACCATGTCGCGTGCCACACCACGACGATCCGGAGCGGGCCGCCCCAGAGAAAAATGCTCGCACCAAACAGCAGCGCCTGGGTAACGGTTCCTCCACCGGCGAGAGATGCAGCGAAGCCTGAAATAAAAAACAACAGCCACGACACAAGCGTCAGCTTGATCCAGTTCTTTCGCCGCTCAAGCGCGACGTACAGGGGATCGCGCATGAGATCCCTTGCGTAGCGATCAATCATCGCCGCAGGTTTCATGTCAGCAGGTCGTGCCAGCACCAGCCAGCCGAAATGAGACCAGATGAAACTGCGCAGGGGAGAATGCGGGTCCTGCTCAATGTCGTCGGCGTAATGGTGATGCCTGCGATGGACCGCGACCCAGAACGCCGGCGAGAACTGCAGGCTGCACGTCCCCAGCACCGCCAAGGTGTGTTCAAGCCAGAGCGGACATGAAAAGCTGCGGTGGGTCAGCAGGCGGTGAAATCCAACGTTGATGCCGAGAATGCCGAACACGAACATTCCGAGGACCGCGACCAGGACGCCCGTCCAGCTGAAGAACCAGGGCAGCAACGCCAGAACTGCCAGCAAATGGCAGAGAACAAAACCGACGGAGGTGTCCGATTTGAGCTTCAATGAACCAATCCCAAAAATCTCCGCCACAATACACCAGTTCACGTCGCCACCGACTGAACCAAAGCGGAACATGTCCAAGATATTGGACAGCAGGACGGGCTCATACCATCATGAACTCGAGTATTCTAGGAGGTCGCCATGAAGATTGAGGTCGAATGGGCGCGCATGACCGCGCCTGAACTGCGAGCTATCGCCGCCCGTGAGGGTGCGCTGGCGATCCTGCCCGCGGGGTCGCTGGAGCAGCACGGGCCGCATCTGCCCGTCATCACCGACACCGCCAGCGCCAGCGCCGCTGCGATCGCGGCCGCCCGGCTGGTGGCGAACGATGTCCCGGTCGCCGTGCTGCCCGGCCTGTGGCTCGGTCTCAGCGAGCATCATCTGCCGTTCGGCGGCACCATCAGCGTCGACTATGCCGCCTATCGCGCGATTCTCGAAAGCATCGTGCGCTCGCTGCGCGCCATCGGGTTTGCGCCGCCTGCTGATCGTCAACGGTCATGGCGGCAACATCGATCCGCTGGCGGTGGCCTCGCGCGAGCTGGCGGTGGCCTACGACTTTCCGATCGTTGCGACCACGCCGTGGTTTTTGGCGCGCGAGAAGCTCGCTCCGATCTTCGAGGTCGATACCGGCGCCAAACATGCCTGCGAGGGCGAGACATCGATGATGATGGCGATCGCGGGCGACATCGTGAAAAAGGACAAGCTCGACGAAGCCATGCAGCAGGCGCCCGCGCCGGTCGCACGCGCCGGCCGGCTTCTCGCGGTTCTATTCCTTCTCCGAGCGCGCGCCGGTCACCGGCACCTGGGGCGACCCGCGGAGTCGCCACGGCCGAGAAAGGCACGCGCTTCCTCGCCGTGCAGGCGGAGGCGCTGGCGGAGGCCATCCGCAACAAGGTGCTGTGGTCGCGCCCCGATCCGGTCTGGCGCAAGGGCCGTGGACAGGAGACGACGGCGGGAGCGGTGACGAATTGAACGGCTCTCACTTCGCTTTGGAGACGGTGTCATGATCGAAGCGATCAGCGCAATCACGCTCGCGACCCATGACATGCGACGCAGCGTGCAATTCTACACTGCACTCGGCTTCGACATCCTTCACGGCGGCGAGGCGTCGTCGTTCACCAGCTTTCACGCCGGTGGCGGCTATCTCAATGTGGTCGTCCAGCCCCGGGAGAAGCAATGGTCCTGGTGGGGACGCGCGATCTTCCATGTCAGCGACGTCGATGCCATGCATCGGCGCGCGGTGGCGGCAGGGTTCACGCCTTCGACCACGCCGCGCGACGCCGAATGGGGCGAGCGCTATTTTCATTTGAGCGACCCCGACGGCCACGAGCTCAGCTTCGCGCGGCCGTTAGTGGCGTAGGCATCGGAGCAAGAGCGGAACGCCGGCCCGGAGTTGCGCTTTTCAGTGCTCGACGTAACCCTGAAGCTGCTGGAGAATTCGCGGCCAGCCTTCATGTACCTGCAACCCTTCAGGCGTGAGACCTGAATGCGTCAGGCGAACGGTTGTGAGCCCGTCTTTTTCAGTCAGGTCGAAGCGCACAAGCGTTTCCGTTGGATGTTGCTGCCAGTCCGGCAGCCAGGTGAAAGCCAGCACGTGGGGCGGCTCGATGGTCCGATATTCTCCTCTCACGATGAAAGGCCGGCCGAAGCCGGTGCCGCTCATGCTCCATTTGCCGCCAACCCGCAGATCGGACTTAACGAGCGCAGTCTGAAACCGACCTTCAGAGCTCCACCACTCCTTGCGTTGCAAGGGATTGGTCAGCGCCTCAAAGATGAGTCTGGCCGGCGCCCTGATGGTTATTTCCCGAATGACCGTATTGTCCGCACCAATTGTCGTCATCGCTGGTCCTCGACATAGTGTTTCAGGCTTTGCAAGGTCTTGCCCCAATATGCCTCGTAGTCGTCAATCCAGTTGCTCACTGCGCGCAACGGTTCGGCGTTGAGCGCGCAGATTCGTGCGGTGCCCTTCCGTGTCGTGGCGACCAGACCGACTTCGCGCAGCATCCGTAGGTGCTTGGAAATGGCCGGCCTGCTCGCGCGGAAATTTGCGGCGATATCACCGACGCTGTAGGGGCGGCCACGCAGCATTCCGAGAATCTTGCGCCGGGTCGGATCGCCGATCGCCCGAAAGACCGCATCTTGCTGTTTGCGGCTTAATGTAACCATTTGGTTACAGTAACCTGACGGTTACCAATGTCAAGCCCGCAAGCGCAAGCCATTGCGCAGGGAGTGCCGGATCGTTCGGCTTTACCTGACTACTCGTGTGCAATTTACTCTTCAGCACACAAGGCTGCGGGTGCGGCCAGCGCCCGGCATTCCCTGCGCCCTCTGATTTTTGAGGGTGATGATTTGCAAAACCCGGACAGATGATGCCGCGGGAATGCGGATCTCTGGCTGTTTGACAATCGAATCAGAAAGCAAACTCACTGTCGTCCCGGGCAAGCGAGCAACGCGAGCGCGACCCGGGATCAATAACCACAGGCAGTCGTTGGAGGTAGAGCGTCTGCCACTTGCGTATATTGATGACGTCCGCGGTATGGGTCCCGGCGTTCGCCGGGACGACAGCTAACTCCTACCTCCCCGTCCACACCGGCTTGCGCTTTTCGCCGAACGCCTTGAGGCCTTCCTTGGCGTCCTCGGTCATGGCGAGGATCGCGATCTGGCTCTCGGTGTAGGCGATGCTTTCGTCGAACGACATCGAGGCGATGGCGCGCATGGCGTATTTGCCGCGGCGGATCGCGGTCGGCGACTTGTCGACGAGGCGGCCGATCAGCCAGTCGACCTTGGCGTCGAGCTCGGCCGTCGGCACGACGTAGTTGACGAGGCCGGCGGCGTGCGCCGTCTTCGCGTCAAAGGGCTCGCCGGTCAGCGCCCATTCGCTGACCTGGCGCGGCGGCGCGATCGATTGCAACAAGCTCAGCACCTGCATCGGAAACACGCCGACCTTCACCTCCGGCAGGCCGAAGATGGCGTGATCGGCCGCGACCGCCATGTCGGTCATGCACAAAAGCCCCATGCCACCGGCCATGCAGGTGCCACTGATGCGCGCGATCGCGGGCTTGGTGGCGTTCTGCGCCTGCCGCAGCAGATCGGCGTAATCGGAGTTCGGCATGGAGAAGTCGCGCGCGAACGCCGCGCCGGAGTTCGCGAGATCGGCGCCGGCGCAGAACGCCTTGTCGCCCGCGCCGGTCAGCACGATGACGCGAACGTCCCTGTCGTCATGCGCCTGGCGATAGCCATGCTGAGATGCCCGCGATGACGTCGCCGTTGATCGCGTTGCGCTTGTCCGGACGGTTGATGGTGATCCAGAACGCCTGCCCGCGCTTGTCGAGGATGACGGAGTTGTCGGTCATGGCAATAGCCCGCTTGTTTGTTTCCTTGGAGCGAAACATTTGCGGGATTGCGTGCGGCTTGCAAGCGGGAAAGCGCTGATACCTCAGGCGGCGGCGCGCCTTGCGGATCCAGACCTTGTTGTCGTGGAACGCGGCGCCGCCGATCGGCGCGACCGCTTCGGCGCCGGTCAGCACGTTGATGCCCTTGCCGCCGATATGATTGCGGTTCGGGTGGACGGATTCGGCGATCAGCACGCCGCGGCGGACGCCGTCGAAATATTTCGCGATCAGCGAGGTCTCGCCTCTGGTGTTGCCGAGCGTCACGGCATCGCCATCGGCAATATCGAGCGAAGCGGCATCGAGCGGGTGGATCATCACCGAGGGCTTGCCCTCGCGCGCCTGCGACGACGGCGTTTCGTTGAAGGAGGTGTTGAGGAAAGAGCGTGACGGGCTGGTGGCCAGCCGGAACGGATGCGCCTCGTCGGCCTCCTCGATGACGCGCCAATGGTCGGGCAAGCCCGGCATCGCGTCGATGTCGCCCATCTTCAGGCCGAGCGGCGGACGCGCCCAATCGGCCTTGAAGTGGAATTTCCTGTCGGCATGCGCAAAGCCGTCGAGATAATGCGAGGTGCGGAAGTCCGGCTGCAGGTCGCGCCAGATGTCGGCCTCGAGCCCCGCGATGTCGCCATGGCCGCTGAGCTTCAGAGTCGCATCGATCAATTCGCGCGGCGTCATCTCGTAACCGGGATGGCTGATCTTCAATCGCTGAGCGAGACCCTGCAGCACCTCGTGATTGCTGCGGCATTCGCCGGGCGGATCGATCAGCTTCGCACCCACCGAGATGTGCTGATGACCGCCGCCGTAATAGAGGTCGTCGTGCTCCATGAACATGGTTGCCGGCAGCACGATGTCGGCCATCTGCGCCGTCTCGGTCATGAACTGCTCATGCACCACCATGAACAGGTCCTCGCGGGCAAAGCCCTGACGCACGAGATTCTGCTCCGGCGCGACGGTGACCGGATTGGTGTTCTGGATCAGCATCGCCTTGATCGGGCCGCCGCCCTTCAACGCTTGCGCGTCGCCTGTGAGGATGCGGCCGATCTGGGACTGGTCGAGCCAGCGCGTTTTGTGGTCGATCGCGTCGTGACCTTCGATGATGGACTCGTTGAAGTGCCACAGTGCGAGATTGTTGAAGAAGGCGCCGCCGCCTTCATATTGCCAGGCGCCGGTCACCGCGGGAATGCAGAGCGCGGCATGCATCTGCGCCGCGCCGTTGCGGCTGCGGGTGAACCCGTAGCCGAGCCGGAAGAAGCTGCGCTTGGTCTCGCCGACGGCGCGGGCGAAAGCCTCGATCTCGGCAACCGGCACGCCAGAGATCGCCGACGCCCATTCCGGCGTGCGCGTCGCAAGATGCGCCTCGAGCTCGTCGGGACAGTCGGTGTATTCAGCCATATAGGCGCGGTCGGCATAGCCGTCGCGGAACAGCACATGCATGACGCCGCAGGCGAACGCGCCGTCGGTGCCCGGCCGCAGGATGATCTTGATGTCGGCCTGCTTCATCGTGTCGTTGTTGTAGACATCGATCGCCGCGATGCGCGCGCCGCGCTCCTTTTTGGCGCGCGTGGCATGGGTCATCACATTGACCTGGGTGTTGACGGGGTTGGTGCCCCAGATCACCACGAGATCGGAGACGCCCATCTCGCGCGGATCGACGCCTGCGACTTTGCCGGTGCCGATGGCAAAGCCGATGCGGGCGATGTTGGCGCAGATGGTGGAATAGAAGCGGGAATATTTCTTGGTGTTCGCGAGACGATTGATGCCGTCGCGCATCACGATGCCCATGGTGCCGGCGTAGTAATAAGGCCAGACGGATTCGCCGCCGAACTCGCGCTCGCATTGATCGAAGCGCGCGGCGATCTCGTCCAGCGCCTCGTCCCAGGAGATGCGTGCGATACTGGCCGGAGCCCTTCGGCCCGGTCCGGCGCTGCGGATACATCAGCCGCTCAGGATGATGGATGCGCTCGGCATAGCGCGCGACCTTGGCGCAGACGACGCCCGCCGTGTAGGTCTGCTTCTTCGAGCCGCGCACCCGGCCGATGCTGCGGCCGTCGAGCACCTCGATGTCGAGCGCGCAAGCCGACGGGCAGTCGTGCGGACAGGTGGAATGGCGGATGTCGATCTTCGCCTCGATCTTGGCGTGCTGGTTCATGCCAAAACGGTAACATCAATCGGGGGAACCGCCGAGTGCATTTATCCGGCAATTCCCATGCGAATCCGCCACGGTCGGCCGTCAAACGCCGAGATAAGCCCCGCCATTGGCGTGGATCGCCTGCCCGGTGATGTAGCGCGCCGCCGGACCGCAGAGGAACCGCACCATGGCCGCGACGTCCTCCGGCTTGCCGCGCGCGCCGGATATGGTGCTGTGCGTGAGATGATGCGCGGGTTGCGGCGCGTCCTTCGGACGCGGCGTGCCGATGAAGCCCGGCACCACGCAATTGACGGTGATGCCGTCAGGGCCGAGGTCATGCGCGAGCGCCCGGGTGAAGCCGACGATGCCGGCCTTTGCTGTCACGACATGGGCACGGTTTTTCGCGCCGCTATGGGCGCTGAGGCCGCCGATATTGACGATGGTCCCTGCCCCGCTCTTGCGCAGCGCCGGCAGGCAAGCCTTGGCGGTGTGGAAGGCGACCGTCGAGCGTGACATCCATGATCTCGCGCCAGTCGGCATAGCTCATTTCGTCGAAGGATTTTTCGCGGCGCAGCGCGGCGTTGTTGACGAGGATGTCGATGCGGCCGAAGGCGGCGAGCGCGGCCTCCGCCATGGCCTGCACCGCCTTGGCGTCGGCGACGTCGCCGATATGGACCGCCGCCTTGCCGCCGGCGGTCTCGATTTCACGCGCGACGGAATCGGCCTCGGCGCGGTTGCTACGGGCATTGACGAGCACCGATGCACCGGCATCTGCGAGACGTCAGCGCAATGGCGCGGCCGATATTGCGCCCCGCGCCGGTGACGATGGCGGCCTTGCCCTCAAGTTCTCTGGTCATGAACGCCTATCCGCGCAGCGAGGAGAGATCGATGCGGCCGTTGTAAAGACCCGCCATCAGCTTCAGCGCAGCATCGGCGTGCGCCTTTGTCCAGCCGCCATGTTCGGCGTTGAGCAGGAATTTGTCGATCACGTCCTGCCGCGTCAGCGGCTCCTGCGCGCCGCCGCGCAGATAAGGCTGGCGCTCCTCCACCACGCTTCCGTCCTTGAGGGTGGCGCGGATGTGCCCGGTGTAATTGTTGGGATAGGGATTGTCGGGATCGATGACGAACTTCACCTTGGCCGCCAGCGCGAGCACGCGGGGATCGCGGATCGCGCTGTCGGTGAACGCGCCAAGGCCGACGCCGCCGTGAACGAAGCCGGTCGCGAGCAGATACGGCACCGCGAATTTGGCGGCATAGCCGTTCGGCGGTCGCTGCTTGTCCGCCAGCGGCTCCCACAGCCGGTGCACCGTGCCTTCGGCGACCTCGCAGACGATCTCGCTCGACATCCTCGGGCTTGATGCGCGCGCCGAGCCGCCGCGCGCAATCGATATAGGGCTGCGCCATGGTCCCGCAGGGATAGGGCTTGAACGCCAGCGTGTCGGTCACCCAGCGCGTGCCGAAATCGCCGGTCAGCGCGGCGTAGTCGCCTTGCGTCGTATGCGCAAAGCCGTGGAACAGCCCGTGCACGCCTTCGAACACCGTGCGCGGCCCAACAAATCCGGAGCGTGCCAGCAGCGCGGCGCGAAGGCCGGATTGCGCGGCCCAGCCGGCATGCAGCCGCTTGGTCCAGGCGCCCTCGGCGAGATATTCGATGATGCCGCCCGCCATGCTGCCGGCAATGCCGAGCGCATCGACGATCTGCTTGCGCGTCGAGCCCGAGCGCGGCGCCGACGCCGGCGGCCGCGCCCATCGCCCCGAAAATCGCGGTCGGATGGAAGCCGGCCTTGTGCACGGCTTTGGGCACCACAAGGCTGAGGCGGCACAGCACCTCGGTGCCGACGGCAATCCCGATCAGCGCCATGCGGCCGTCGGGATTATGCCGCTCGCAGGCGGCGAGCACCGCCGGCACGATCACCGCGCCGGCATGCACCGGGCCGCCCTCGAACGTGTCGTCGAAATCCTCGCCATGCGCCGCGGTGCCGTTGACAAAGGCCGCGCCCGCCGCGGTCAGTGTCCGCTTGTGGCCGATCGCGGTGCAGGCGCCGTCATCGTCGCAGCCGCCGAGTGCGCTGCCGACATAATCCTCGTTTCGCGCGGTGACGCAGAGACCGATCACGTCGATCAGCAAATCCTCGCATTTGCGCGCGGTCATCTCGGGCAGGCTGCCCGGCTTCAGCGCGACGATCTTCTCGCTAAGCGTTTGCGCGACGGACACTTTCGGCAGTCCGGCACTCATGATCGGCGATCAGACGTGGAAGATCTTGGTGTAGCGCGACTTGATCTGCATCGCCCTGCTGCTCGACGGCCGCGGCATCGTCCTTCATGGTCTTGATATCCTTCAGCGGCTTGCGGCCGGCCTTCTCCTTGGTGTCCGGATGCACCGAACGCAGGCCGCCGACGTCGATGATGAGCTGCTGCGCCTCGCGGCTCAGGCAGAACGACTGGAACAGATTTGGCCGCGTTCGGATGCGGCGCGTCCTTGAATACGCCGTTCGGGCCGATGATCAGCGGCGAGCCCTCGCTGGCATAGACCGGCTCGACGGGCCGGCCGGCTTCCTTGAGCTGGAAGATGTTGTACTCGTTGCCATCGGCCATCACCGCGCGCTCGCCGAGATCGAGCTTCTTCGGCGGATCGGCGGAGGACTGCACCTGCATGATGTTCTGCTTGGCGAGCTGTTCGAAGAAGGTCCAGCCGAGGTCGCGCTGCATCTGGTAGGTCGCGGTCATGATGGTGCCGGAATAGCCGGGATGCGCCTTGACGATCTTGCCCTTCCATTTGGGATCGAGCAGGTCGGCAAAGCTCTTCGGTGCTTCCTCCGGCTTCACCAGACTGGTGTTGTAGGCGATGATCGAAAGCCAGACGCGGAAGCTCGCGAACTGCCCGTCGGCATCGCGATGTTCGGTGGGATAATTTCGCCACGTCCTCGGGCACGTAAGGCAGCAGGATGCCGTCCCGCTTCCAGACGATGAAGTGCGAGGCGTCCGAGGAATTGACGACATCGACCGCATGGATGTTGGAGGAATATTCCTGGCCGATGCGCTGGAACACGCGTTCGGCGCCGGTGCGCTCGGTATGAACCGAAATGCCCGGATACTTCGCCTCGAAGGCCTTCGCGACCTTCTCCGCCACCGGCAAATCGGTCGAGGTGTAGTAGCTGATTTGCCCTTCCTTCTTCGCGGCGTCGATCAAAGCTTGCGTCACCGGCTCCGGCGGCGGGCTGCTGGCCATCACGCGGGTCGAAAACGCCGAGCCCGCCACCGCAACGCTCGCGCCCTTGAGGAGGTCGCGACGCGAAAATCTGGGGTACTTCATGGGGGCGCTTCCGTTGTTGGCGATGGGACCCCGCAAATTATCTTTTATTCCAAGGCCGTAAACCTAGCCTATCGTCGACAGCCGGTTTGCATGGCAGCTAGGTTAGACTGCAACAAACAGGTTTCCGGGAGAGACGAAATGACCGCCCCAAGGTTCATATTGGCGCTCGTGGCTGCCCTGCTGGCATCGCCGCTGAGTGGCGCGCAGGCCGAGGATTATCCGGCCCGCCCGGTCAGGATCATCGTTCCCTTCGGCGCGGGCGGGCCGGCCGACGTCGCGGCGCGGCTGGTCGGCAATGTCTTCCAGGAAACCATGGGCCAACCCTTCGTGATCGAGAACCGCACCGGCGCGGGCGGGGTGATCGGCACGCAGGAGGTCGCGAAGTCGCCACCTGACGGCTACACGCTGTTGATGATGTCGAACACGCAGACGGCCAACGAGTCGCTGGTGCCGGCCGCGCAGCGCAAATACGACCTCATGAAGGACTTGGCCCCGATCGCGCCGATCAATTATTCCGATCTGGTGATCGTGGTGCATCCGTCCGTTCAAGCGAAGACGCTCGGCGAGTTCATCGCGCTGGCCAAATCGCAGCCGGGCAAATTGAACTACGCCTCCTCCGGCCAGGGCACGCCCTATCACATGGCGGGCGAGCTGTTCAAAAGCATGGCGGGGATCGACGTCCTGCACGTGCCCTACCGCAACAGCGGCGAGGCGCGTTCGGGCGTGATCGGCGGCCAGGTCCAGATGATGATCGACGCTGTGCCCGCGATGGCGCCGAACATCAACGAGAAGCAGGTGCGCGCGCTCGCGACCACCGGAACCAAGCGCTCCGACGTACTGCCTGATGTCCCGACCGCGAGCGAGGCCGGGGTACCAGGCTACGAGGCCACGATCTGGCTCGGGCTGATGGCGCCGGCGGGAACGCCGAAACCGATCATCGACAAGCTCGCGGCGGCGACGGCCGCCTTCGTCAAGCGGCCCGATATCGTCAAGCTCTGGAAGGACCAGGGCGCGCTGCCGATGTCGATGAGCCCGGAGGAATTCGACAAATATCTGCGCGGCGATATTGCGAAATGGGCCGAAGTGGTCAAGAAATTCAACAAATCCTGAAAGCCCCCCGCCTGTCATGCCCATCACTCGCTTTCGCCTCAACGGCGCGCCGACCGAAGTCGACGCCGACCCCGATCGGCCGTTGCTCGATATCCTGCGCGGCAGGCTTGGCGTTGTGGGTCCGCATTTCGGCTGCGGCGCGGGCGAATGCGGCGCGTGTCACGTCATCGTCGGCGATCGTGCGATCACCTCTTGCGATGCGCCGCTGTGGTCGGTCGCGGACAAGGACGTCACGACGCTGGAGGGGTTCGGAACTGCCGAGAAACCGCATCCGCTGCAGCGCGCCTTCATCGCCGAACAGGCGATGCAATGCGGCTATTGCGTCGCCGGCATTTTGATGAGTGCGGCGGCGCTGTTGAAGCAAAATCCGAAGCCGACGGATACGGAGGTGCGCGCCGCGCTCGACCGCAATCTCTGCCGCTGCGGCTCGCAGAACCGGATAGTGCGCGCGGTGCTGCGCGCCGCGAACGAAATGGCCGCGTCATGAGCGGCACGGCACCGACATTGCCGGTCAGTCTGGCGGCCAACCCAAAACTGTCGTCCTGGATCAAGTTCGGTACGGACGGAGAGTGTGACACTCTCACCCGGCAAGGTCGAGATCGGCCAGGGCATCGTCACCGCGCTGGCGCAGATCGCGGCTGACGAACTCGACATCGATCTCGCGCGGGTCAGGATGGTGCGCGCCACGACCGCGGGGAGCCCGAACGAGGGGGTCACCTCGGGCAGCCTGTCGATCCAGCAATCGGGCCGCGCGATCCGGGCGGCCTGCGCCGAGATCCGGCAGATCTTCCTTGCCGCGGCGTCGGACAAGCTCGGGGTCGACGCGACCACGCTGGATATCGAAGACGGCACCATCTCAGGTCCCGGCAATGTCAGGACCAGCTATTGGGAGTTGGCCGGCGAAGTCTCGCTCGACCGCGACGCGACGCCGGGCGCGAAGGCCAAGCCGATCGCAAAACGCGCGCTCGCGGGCCAGGCCGTGCCGCGGATCGACATTCCCGACAAGGTGTTCGGCCATCGCCGCTTCATCCACGATTTGGCACTATCAGACATGCTGCATGGCCGGGTGATGCGGCCGGAGAATTCGCAGGCGAAGCTGCTCGGCTTGAAGGACGACGCGGCGCGTGCGGCGCAGGGCTTTGTCGCGGTCGTCCGCGACGGAAATTTCGCGGGCGTGATTTGCGAGAGCGAAGCCGACGCGGACGCCGCGGTCGTTGCCTTGCGCAAGGGCGCGACGTGGTCGGCAGGCGAAGCGCTACCCGACGAGAACAATCTCGCGGATTTTCTCAAGGCGCAGCCAGTGGAGTCGACGGTCATCGACACCAGGACATCAGCCAATCCCGGCAAAGTCGCGCGCACGATCAAGCGCCAATACACCCGTCCCTACATCGCGCACGCCTCCATGGCGCCGTCCTGCGCGATCGCGCAATGGAGCGGCGACCGCGTCCATGTCTGGACCCACAGCCAGGGCGTCTATCTCCTGCGCGCCGATCATGGCGCTCGTCTTGAAGATTCCGGTCGAGAACATCACCGTCGAGCATCTCGAAGGCGCCGGCTGCTACGGCCACAACGCCGCCGACGATGTCGCGCTCGATGCCGTGCTGCTCGCGAAGAGCGGCGGGCGGCAAGCCGGTGCGGGTGCAATGGTCGCGCGCGGACGAGATGACGCACGGGCCGTTTGGCGCGGCGATGGCGATCGAGATCGAGGCCGATCTCGATGCGCACAATGAAATCGTCGCCTGGCGGCATTCGATCTGGAGCAACGGTCACGCGGCACGGCCGGGCCGCGGCACCAAGCCGACCCTGCTGGCGGGCTACGAGCTGGCCGATCCCTTCCCGCGTCCAATCTCGGGCAATCCGCCGCAAGCCAATGGCGGCGGCGCCGACCGCAACTCCGTGCCGCTCTACGATTTTCCGTCCTGGAAGATCGAAAGCCATCGTCTCCTGACGATGCCTGTGCGTACCTCGGCGCTGCGGACGCTGGGCGGACAGGGCAATGCATTTGCGATCGAGTCGATTCTTGACGAGATCGCGGCCGAGCGCGGTGAGGATCCGGTCGCGTTCCGCCTGCGGCATCTGACAGACGAACGCGCCAAGGACGTGATCCGCGCCGCCGCGAAGCTAGCGAACTGGAAGCCCGCGGCAAAACCGGGCATCGGTTATGGCGTCGGCTATTCCCGCTACAAGAACACCGGCGCTTATTGCGCGGCCGTGGCCGAAATCGAGGGCGACGCGGATATCCGGGTGAAGAAGCTGTGGCTGGCGACGGATGTCGGCGAAGCCATCAATCCCGACGGGGTCATCAACCAGATCGAGGGCGGCGCGATCCAGGCCACGAGCTGGGTGCTGAAAGAGCGCGTGCGGTTCGACCGGTCGCGTATCACCAGCAATAGCTGGACGGAGTATCCGATCCTGACATTCTCCGAGACGCCGCAGGTCGAGGTTCAAGTGATCCAGCGTTCCGAGATCGATCCGGTCGGCGCCGGCGAAGCCGCGCACGGTCCGGTCACGGCCGCGATTGCCAACGCCGTGTTCGATTGCCTCGGCGTACGCGTGCGCAACCTGCCGATCACGCGCGACGCCCTGATCGCGGCGATGGCTGCTTCATGACGACATTGAATATCCTGAGCGGCGGCGCGGCGCAGGGCCTCGTTACGAACCTGGCGCCGGCCCTCAAGGCGCAAACGGGCTTTTTCATTGCAGGCGAATTCGGCGCGGTCGGCGCCATGGCCGACAAGCTGCGCAACGGTGTTGCCGCCGACATCATCATCCTGACGGCAGCGCTGGTCGCTAAGCTCGCCGGCGAAAAGCTGGTGGATCCCTCCTCGATCAAGGACGTGGGCCTCGTCGAGACCGCGATCGCAGTTCGCGCACGAGATAAGAAGGTCACGGTTGTCAACGCCGACGATTTGCGCAAGGTGCTGTTGGCATCGGACGAAATTTACGTGCCCGACACCAAGGCCTCGACCGCCGGCATTCACGTCGCGAAGGTGCTGGCGCAGCTCGGCATCGCCGACGTGGTCGCAAGCCGCCTGAAGATCTACCCCAATGGCGCGACCGCGATGCGCGAACTCGCGTCCTCAGGCGCAGAGCACCCGATCGGCTGCACACAATCGACCGAAATCATCAGCACCGAAGGCGTCCAGCTCTCAGGCAGCCTGCCGACAGGCTGCGATCTTGCGACCATGTACACGGCCGGTATAACGACCGATGCCGCCTCCCCAAATCAGGCACAAATCCTGATAGAGTTGCTCACAAAGGCCGATTCCAGGGAATTGCGCAGTCGCGCGGGTTTCGTTGGATAGAAACGGGCAACACGCGGGAGGAATCGCATGAGACGCCGTGACTTTATCAAGTTCAGCGCAGCCTTGAGCGCGGCCGCGACCCTTCCGCCTTTGTCACAGGCGTCCGCTCAGACCAAGGCCGTGTTGAAGGCCTCCGACGTGCAGCCCGCCGGCTATCCGACGGTCGCCGCGGTCGAGAGCCTCGGCAAGAAGCTGGAGGCCGCGACCGGCGGCCGGCTGTCGGTGCAGATGTTCGCTTCCGCCCAGCTCGGCGGCGAGAAGGAGACCATCGAGCAGACCCAGATCGGCGCGATCCAGCTGTTGCGCGTCTCCGCCGGCGCGCTCGGCCCGATCGTGGACGACATCAACGTCGTCAACATGCCGTTCCTGTTCAAGAGCATGGCGCACGCCGAGAAGATGATGGACGACGAGATCGGCCAGGACCTGCTCGACAAGATCACGGCGAATGCCAACGCCAATCTGGTCGCGCTGTGCTGGATGAACGCGGGCGCGCGCAGCATCTACAACACGAAGAGGCCGGTCAAAGCGATCGATGACCTCAAGGGCATGAAGGTTCGGGTGATCGGCAATCCCATTTTCATCGACATGATGAACGCGCTCGGCGGCAACGGCGTCGCCATGGGCTACGACCAGGTGTTCAGTTCGCTGCAGACCGGCGTGATCGACGGCGCCGAGAACAACCCGCCGAGCTATGTCTTCAGCAACCACTACACGGCCGCGAAATATTATTCGCTGACCGAGCACCTGATCATTCCCGAGGTGCTGCTGTTCTCGAAGAAAGCATGGTCGGCACTGTCGGCCGACGACCAGGACATTGATCAAGAAATTCGCGCGCGAGGCCCAGATGGAGGAGCGCGAGCTCTGGAACAAATACGAGCAGCAGGCGATGGAGAAGGCCAAGGCTGCCGGCTGCGAGATCACGGCGATCGCCGACAAGGCGCCGTTCCAGAACGCGGTGAAACCGGTATGGGACAAATACGGCCCGAAATATCAGGAGATGATCAAGCGCATCCAGGGCATCGCGTAGGATCGCTCACTCGGAGTCCTGAGATGGCCGCACTGTTTCGCCGCAGCATGGATTGTCTCTATCTCGCCTGCGTGATCGTCGGTTGTGTCGCGCTGGTGCTGATCTCCGCCGTCATCCCCTGGGCGGTGTTCACGCGCTATGTGCTCAACAGCGCGGCCTCATGGCCGGAACCGCTCGCGATCCTGCTCACCATCGTGCTCACTTTCATCGGCGCCGCGGCCGGCTACCGGCTCAACCTGCACATGAACATCTCCTATTTCGCCGAACGCCTGCCGCCGCGCGGACAGCGGATGCTCGATATCCTCGTGCAGTTGCTGATGGCGCTGATCGCGCTGTTCATGATCGCGTATGGCGAGAAATTGGTCGAGGTGACCTGGCATAACACCATCGCCGACTTCCCGTTCCTGTCGGTCGGCATCACCTATCTGCCGATCCCGGTCGGCGGCGTCTGCCTCCTGCTCTTCATCATCGAACGCATGTTCCTCGGTGCGCCGCCCGACCCGATTGGCGCGCACCGCGAAGACGTCTCTTTCGACTGAACGGCGGACAGCATGGACATCTTCATCCTGCTCGGGACCATGGTGATCTGCTTCCTGATCGGGATGCCCATCGCCTATTCGCTGGCGATGGCGGCGATCGCCGGCGCGCTGTCGATCGGGATTCCACTGGAAGCTTTGATGCTGAAGATCTCGGACGGCGTCAGCAAGGTCGCGATGCTGACCATCCCCTTCTTCGTGCTGGCCGGTGCGATCATGGCCGAAGGCGGCATGGCGCGGCGGCTGGTCGCCTTCGCCGACGTGCTGGTCGGCTTCACCCGCCTGCGCGGAGGGCTTTCCATCGTCAACGTGCTGGCGACGACGTTCCTCAGCGGCATCTCCGGCTCGGCCGTCGCCGACACCTCGGCGATCGGTTCGGTGATGATCCCGCAGATGGAGAAGGCCGGCTACCCCCGCGTGTTCGCGACAAACCTCACCATCACCTCCTCGGTTCAGGCGCTGCTGGTGCCGCCGAGCCATAATGCGGTGCTGTATTCGCTGGCGACCGGCGGCACCATCTCGATCAGCGCGCTGTTCATGGCCGGTGTGTTTCCGGGCCTTCTGCTCGGCTTCTCGCTGATCATTCTCTGCCTTGTGATCGCCTATCGCGAGGGTCACCCGCGTGGACAGACAGTCGCGGCAAAAGACGCGGTCAAGATCAGCATCGATGCGGCCTGGGGACTGATCACGCTGGTCATCATCCTCGGCGGCATCCTGGGCGGCATCTTCACCGCGATCGAAGCCGGTGCGGTTGCCTGCCTCTGGGCGTTCTTCGTCACCATGTTCATCTATCGCGACTATCGCTGGCGCGACCTGCCGCTGCTGCTGCACCGGACCCTGCGCACGGTCGCGATGGTGATGACCCTGATCGCCTGCGCCTCCAGCGTCGGCTACATCATGGCGCTGACCCAGATGCCGGGCAAGATGACGGCGTTCTTCCTGTCGATCTCGTCGAATAAATACGTCATCCTGTTCCTGATCAATATACTGCTGCTGTTGCTCGGGACGCTTGTCGACATGGCGCCCTCGATCCTGATCGCGACCCCGATCCTGCTGCCGGTCATGCAGAATTTCGGCGTCAACCCGGTGCATTTCGGCATGATCATGCTGCTCAATCTCGGCATCGGCCTGTGCCATCCGCCGGTCGGCGCGATCCTGTTCGTCGGCTGCGCGGTCGGAAAGGTCACGATCGAACAGGTGATGCGCAAGATCTGGCCGTTCTATGCTGTCATGTTCGTGGTGTTGATGTTCGTGACCTACTTCCCCGAAATCTCGCTTTGGCTGCCGCGGCACGTGCTGCGCTAGATTGGCACGCGCGATCTCCTCGAAAGGCCCTCTCATGAAAATCGTCGATCTCAGCCGCGAACTCCATCACCGCACTCCGAGCTATCCCGGGCATCCGCCGATCATGCACGGCATGTGGAAGGACCATGCCGACTCGCTGAAGGACTCCGGCAATGTCTGGGGGTTGTCGTCGATGTTCATCTCGATGCCCGACCATGGCGGCACGCATATCGATGCGCCCCGGCATTTCGGCCCGACGGGGATTCCGATCGACCAATATCCGCTCGAAAAATGCATCGTGCCGGGCATCTGCCTCGATCTGCGCCACATCGCGCCCCGCACGGAAATCACGCCGGCCGATCTCGAAGCGGCCGTGAAGAAGGCCGGCGTCGGCGTGCCCAAGGGCGGCACGGTGTTGCTCTGCACCGGCCATCATGCGCGCACGTTTCCGTCACGGGCCTACTCGACCGACAATTCCGGCGTGAACGTCGCCGCCACCGAATGGCTCGCCAGGCAGGGCATCGTGCATTTCGGCATCGACTCGATGCGGCCCGGGCCCGGACAGCGACGTGAATCTTCTGGGTACACAAGGCCTGCCTCGATCTCGACATCACCCACATCGAGAGCCTGTGCAATCTGGAAACCCTGCTTGGCCAGGGCCAGTTCACCTTCATCGGCTTGCCGATGAAATGGCGCGAGGGCACCGCTTCGCCGATCCGCGCGGTCGCCGTGTTCGGCCTGCAATGAAGGCGGATAGAAGGCCGCAGCGACACGGAATTTCAGCTTCGCGCAACGCTGACACCTTGCTGCCGCGCCACGGCATGACATAGGCTCCGCGCACAAAACAAAAGCTTTGGGAGGACACCTTATGACCACTCGCCGCGATTTCCTGAAAACCGGCGTCGGGGCCGCAGCCGGCATCGTGTTCTGCAGTTGCGGGCTTCAGCAAGCCGCGCAAGCGCAGGGGCAGCCAACGCGCAAGACCCTTCCGGTCAGCGTCAACGGCAAGCGGATCAAGACCATCGACGTGCACTCCCATTGCCATTTCCACGAAGCCGGCGCGCTGCTTGGTGACGAGGCACCGAAGTTGCAGGTTCCACCGGTCAATGGCGCCGGGAACGCCTTCATCGAGGTCGAAAAGCGTCTTGCCGCGATGGACTCGCAAGCGATCGATATGGAGGTGCTGTCGATCAACCCGTTCTGGTACGGCAGGGATCGCGACCTCGCCGCGAAGATCGTGAAAATTCAGAATGAAAAACTCGCCGAGCTTTGCGCCTCGAAGCCGGATCGCTTCGTCGGCAACGCCTCGCTGACACTGCAAGCGCCCGACCTCGCGGTGCAGGAATTGGAAACCGCGGTAAAGAAACAGGGTCTGAAAGGTGTGGCGATCGGCGACCGCGTCGGTGACATGGAGTTCTCCGATCCGAAACTCCATCCGGTCTGGGCCAAGGCCGAGGAGCTCGGCGTGCCGCTGTTCATTCATCCGCAGGCCCTGCCCGAACTGAACAAGCGGCTGGCCGGCAACGGATGGCTGTCCAACGCCATCGGCAATCCGCTGGGGACGACGATCGCGCTGTCACACATGATCTTCGAAGGCACCTTCGACCGCTTCCCCGGCTTGAAGGTCGATCGCCGCACATGGCGGCGGTTATCTCGGCTCCTATGCCGACCGCTCCGATCATGCCTGCCTGGTCGGACCGAAAGGCTGCAACCCCGACATCAAGCTGAAGAAGAAGCCGACCGAATATCTGAAGCAGATCTATTTCGACTCGCTGATCTTCGAGCCGGAAGCGATCCGCCATCTGGTGGCGCAGGTCGGCGCGAGCCAGATCGTGCTCGGCAGCGACTATCCCTATGAATGGGAAATGCATCCGGTCGATCCGATCTTCGCCACGGAGTCGCTCGAGTGATGATCAGAAGGCCGATATCCTCGGCCGCACCGCGGCCAAGCTGTTCGGCGTCCAGGTCTGAGGCCAACAAGAAAACGGAGCAAAGCGCAATGGCGCGAAAGCTGATCGACATTTCCGTGCCATTGCAGAACGACGTGCCGGCCGATCCGCCCGGCAATCATCCGACCATCCAGTACATCGACCATCAGCAGGGACTGCCGCGCATGCTGCAGTTCTTCGAAGGGTTGAAGGCGGAGGACCTGCCGGATGGCCAGGGCTGGGCGGTGGAGCAGGTCTCGCTCTCCACCCACAACGGCACGCATCTCGATGCGCCCTGGCACTTTCATCCGACGATGAATCGCGGCGAGCGGTCATGGACCATCGACGAAGTGCCGCTGGAGTGGTGCCTGCAGCCGGGCGTCAAGCTCGACTTCCGCCATTTGCCGGATGGCTATGTCGCCACCGCCAAGGATGTCGAGACCGAACTCAAACGTATCGGGCACACGCTGTCACCGCTCGAAATCGTCGTGGTCAACACCTCGGCCGGCGCCAAATATGGCCGGCAGGACTATGTCACGTCCGGCTGCGGCATGGGCTATGAAGCGACGATGTATCTGCTCGAGCGCGGCGTGCGGCTGACCGGCATCGACGGCTGGAGCTGGGACGCACCTTTCGTGTACACGGCGAAGAAATATGCCGAGACCAGGGACGCCAGCCTGATCTGGGAGGGCCACAAGGCCGGCCGCCACATCGGCTATTGCCACATCGAAAAGCTGCACAATCTCGAGCTTCTGCCGTCGACCGGCTTCATGGTGTCGTGCTTTCCGGTGAAGATCGAGCGGGCGTCCGCCGGCTGGACCCGGGCGGTCGCCATCATCGATAACTGAAGCGCATCAGGCGCGCTCAGTTGCTCCTGACAATCCGCATCTGCTCGGCCGGCTGCGCAACCTGCGTCGGACCGACCGACGTGATGTCGGGGGTGACGAATTCGGCTTGCGCGGCGGCCGAAATCCATTCCGATACGGCCGGATAGTTCACCACGAGAGCGACGATCACGAGCAAAATGACGCCGTGGGCGGCGAGAATGATCCGGATCCAGTTGTCGGTCTCGGGAGCGTCGTCCTTGTCGTAGTGCGGCATCGGTGCCTCCTGATTTCAGGGATCGCACCGCGGTGAATAGCCCGCATCGTCAGACGGGAATGCGAACTGCATCACATGTCGAACATGCTCGCGATAATGTGAGGCAAGCGCTGAAAGCTCTTGCAAGCGACTTGCGTCAGTGGTCCTCGTCCGCGCCCACCTCGGCGAGTTCCTTGATCGCTGGCGCATCCAGTACAACGATGGCGCCGTGCTCGAGGCGCACCCAGTTGTGCGCAGACCAGGCGCGCAACTGCTTGTTGATGCTCTCGCGCGTCATGCCGACCATTTCGCTGAGCTCCTGCTGGGTGATCGCAATGGTGCGGCCCTGCGGCTCGGATTTGTGCTTCTCGCTCAAGCGCAGCAAGGCGCTGGCAAGGCGGCCGGGCAAATCCTGAAGGATGACTTGCTCGACCTGATCGCTGGTCTGCCGCACCCTTTCGCAAAGCAGCTCGATGAATTTCATCGCAAGCGAAGGCTGGCTGCGCACGAAAGGAAGGAATTCGCGGCGGTCGATGACGAAGAGTTCGCAATTGGTGTTTGCGGTCCCATCGGCCGATCGCGGCTGGCCGGAGAGGACCGACATCTCGCCAAACACCTCGCCGGGACCGATCAGGTTCAGGATCGCATTGCGGCCATCCGGTGAGGAGATACTGATCTTCACGGTGCCCGAAATCACGGCAATCACGCTGGTGCCAGGATCGCCCTTGGAGAAAATTGTCGTCCCGCGCTTCAGCGTCGTATGCTTGGCATAGCGGCAGAGCTGATCGAAGGCCTCGGGCGTCAGGTCGACAAAATACGGATGCTTGCGCAGCACCGACAATTTGCCGCTGGAGGCGCGGTGGGCGTCTGCTGTCTGTTCCTGAGGCACGCCGTGGGACTCCCGAGGCGACTGCTGCCCTTCCCCATCAACTCCGTAGTCAACACGTCAGGCATTTTCAACAATAAACCTGCTCGCGGGCGAATTTCCGCGAAGCGGGAAGCAATTCAGCATTTCCTATTCGTTACCGATACCCATCTCCTTGATGATGCGCGCGTACTTCGCGAGCTGGTCGCGCGTCATGGAGCCGAGCTCCTCAGCCGACGAGCCCTTTATCGTAAAGCCCAGCTCTTCCAGCTTGTTGCGGACTTCCGGATCGGCCAGCGCCTTGACGACCTCAGCGTTCAATTTGGCGACGATCTCCTTTGGCGTGCCGCGAGGCGCGAGCATTGCAAACCAGGAGTTGAAGGCGAAGCCGGGCAGCCCGGATTCCGACACTGTCGGCACGTCGGGAAATTGTGACAGGCGCTCAGGCGTCGCCAAACCGATCAGCCGGAGTTGACCGCCGCGCACCAGCGCGGCAACCGTGCCGAGCCCCTGAAAGCCCACCGGGATCTGGCCGGCCGCGATGTCGGTCGCCGCCTGGGTCGCTCCCTTGTAGGGCACGTGGGTCAGCGAAATGCCGGCAGCCGAGGCGAAGATGGCCATGGCCAGATGCTGCGGGCTGCCGGGCCCGCCGGAGCTGTAGTCGATCTTGCCGGGCGTCGCCTTGGCGGCGGCGATCAGGTCAGCGGCGGACTTGTAAGGGGTCTGATTTCCCGTGACGAGGCCCCACTCGACGGTTGCGACCAGCGACACAGGCTCGAAATCTTTCAGGATGTCCCAGCGCATCTTGGCCTGCAGGTTCGGCACCATGGTCATGATGCTGTCGTTGAACCCGCCGATGGTGTAGCCGTCCGGCTCGGCATGGGCGACCTGCTCGGCGCCGATCAGCCCTGAAGCGCCCGGCTGGTTCAGGATCACGAACTGCTGGCCCATATTGTCGGCCATCTTCTGCGTCACGATGCGGGCGGCGACGTCGACGGCGCTGGCAGCCGCGAGCGGCACGATCATCTTGATCGGGCGATCCGGGTAAGTGCCCTGCGCCAAGGCGCAGGAATTGCCGGCAATCAGGGCCGCGGCCAACCAACCAACGAGACGCATATTTCCCCCTGTTGTCCGGCGTGCCGAAGCGGCTTGCCAGCGTCCTGCGCAACATGCTCCGCGACAAAAGCCTTGGCAATGCACCCAAAGGCGGCACAACGGACGCCCCCAAATCACCTGGCCGGAGGTTGCCGGCCCCTGCCGGACCCATGATAATCGGCTCCTGAGCCCGACGATTGCCATCGCAAAGAGACATGCCGTCCTTCCCCAAGCCAACCGGCAAGACCGCATCCCGCGCCAAACCGGTGCGGCAGCAGCGTCCTTCGCCAAAGCCTCGGCTGAACGGCGCCATGGCCTGCGACACCGCTTTCCGCATCGTGGCGCGGCGGCACCTCGATGCTCTCATTGCCAATCGGGAGTCGACCGCCGGCGGCGATCCGACCGCGTTGCATCAAATGCGGATCGCGCTGACTCATCTGCGCACCGCCATCCTGTTCTTCTCGCCGATGGTTGAAGACGTCATGCGCGACGAGGTCCGGGATGAACTGAAATGGCTGAACGGCGAGCTCGGCGCGGTGCGTGATCTCGATGTCGCGGTCGATCGCATCAAGGTGCTGAACAAGAAGCGGCCGCAAATCCTGCCCGCGGTCGGCGCCTGGAACGAGAAGCGCAACGAGGGGCATCGCACGCTTGCGCGCATGTTGCACTCGGTCAGGTATCAGTGGCTGATCGACCAGGCATCGGGTTGGATCGAGAATGGCCCATGGTCGACCAAGCGCGACAAGCCCTCGGAGGCCGAACGCGCCAAGTCGATCGGCGACTACACGACCGACAAGCTGCTGGAATGGGAGAAAACGCTGATCAAGCGCAGCCGCAAGCTGCGCAAGATGGGAATCAAGAAGCGGCACCGGCTGCGGCTTCTCAACAAGAAGCTGACCTATTCCATCAATTCCTTCGAGGACCTGTTCGGCGACAAGAAATTTGCCAACCAGAAGGCGGCGCTCAAACAATTGCGCAAGGCGCAGCGCTCGCTCGGCCAACTCAACGATGGCGCCCGAGGCGAAGCGCTTGCCGACGAGTTGAAGCGCCGCGGCGTGCAGACCGACGTTCGCTTCTTGAGGAAGAAACGGGAAGAGCGCCTGCTGAAGAAGGCGGCGAAGGCCTACCGCAGGCTCGACAAGGTCAAATAGTCATAACAGCCTGCCGTCGGCGGCGAAGAACGGATGCGGCCCGTCGAACGCCCCGATCGGCACCTGATGCGTCACAAGGCGGCCGCCGGCTTCATCCGGAAACCAGACGTGCAGATGGAACGCCGGCTGCTCGATCCGGAACGAGGGCTGACGCAAATGCGCGAGATCGAGATCCACGGCGTGGTTCGGCGCGGGACAGATCGTGCAGGGAACCCCGGCAAACATCGTCACGATCGCGCGATGGAGATGGCCGGTGGCGATCAACCGCACACGCGGATGACGCCTGACGATATCGGCAAGCTCGGACGCATTACGCAGGTTCTGGCGGTCCATGTGCCAGATGCCGGCAACGAACGGCGGATGATGCAGGAACAACAGCGCCGGCCGGCTGGCCGACGATGAAAGGGTTTCGTCCAGCCATTGCAGCGTCGGCGGCTCGAGCAAGCCATGCGGCTTGCCGGGCACGCTGGAATCCAGCAGTAGCAGGTCGATCGCGCCGACCTCGATCTTCTGATTGAGCGCGCCTGATGAAAGCGCATAGGACGCATCGGGAAAAGCCGTACGCATCAACTCGCGAGAGTCGTGATTGCCGGGAATGCCGGCGAACGGCAGCTTCAGCGGCGTCAGGAGCCGCTTGAGATAATCGTACTCCTCGGCGCTCGGCGTATCGGCGAGATCTCCGGAGATCACGACGAAATCGGGCGCCGGCGTGAAGGCGTTCAGCGCCTCGACGCATCGTTCCAGCGCTTTCGCCGTATCGACCTTGCCATAGGCGAGCGTGCCGGGCGGCTTGATGTGCAGATCGGAAATCTGGGCGATGTAAAAGGGCTTCGATGTCATTTCAGTCTTCCAGCGGCAGCAGACGCACGGCTTCCGCCGCGATCGAGAGGCCTACACGCTCGCCAACCCTGGCTAGCACGGTGTTGGACACCTCGACAGTGAGCAGCTTGTTGGCGGCTCCGCTGACCACGAGCCGCTGCCGATCGCCGTTGAAGCTGACGCTGTCGACGATACCGGCGAGAGCCGCGCTGCTCGCGTCTGTCAGGTGGATTCCCTCGGGCCGGACCATGGCGACCGCAACGGGCAGATTGACCTGACTGGTGATCGGCTGCCGGCCGCCCGGCAGCACCAGATGACCGTCCTCGACCGAGGCTTCGATAATGTTGGCGGCGCCGATGAATTCGGCGACGAAGCGATTGCGAGGAGTGAAGTAGATGTCGCGCGGGGAGCCGATCTGCACGATCATGCCTTTGCTCATGACCACGATGCGGTCGCCAAGCTCCATCGCCTCGGACTGATCATGGGTCACATAGATCGCGGTGATACCGAGCGCGCGCAGCAGGCGATTGAGCTCGCCGCGGAGCCGGTCGCGCAACGCGGCATCAAGCGCCGTCAACGGCTCGTCGAGCAGCAAGACACCGGGCCTGATCGCGACCGCGCGCGCCAGCGCGACGCGCTGGCGCTGGCCGCCGGAGAGCTGGTCGATCCTGCGGTTCTCAAGGCCGGTGATATTCGTGAGCGCCACCAGTTCGGCGACGCGCGCAGCGCGCTCTGCTTTAGCCACGCCGCGGATCTTCAGGCCATAGCCGATATTTTCGGCCACGCTCATATTGGGAAACAGCGCATAGGACTGGAACACCATTCCGACATTGCGCCGCTCGATCGGCACTCGCGTCATGTCCTTGCCGTCGAACAGCACCTTGCCGGCTTCATCGGGCACTTCGAGCCCGGCGATGATCCGCAGCATGGTGGTCTTGCCGCAGCCGGACGGGCCGAGCAACACCAGCGTCTCGCCGCGCGCGATGTCCAGCGTTGCCGGCTCGAGCGCGCGGGTGCCGTCGGCAAACGTCTTGCCACAACTTTCGATGCGCACGGAGGCGCCGTGTCCGCTTGCCTCGCTCATCGCGCGCGCTCCTTGTCGGCAAAGAGCTGCATGGCCACCAGCAGAGGAATGATCATGATGAAGAAGATCAGCGTATAGGCAGAAGCGACCTCGAGCCGCATCGAGGCATAGCTGTCGGCCAGCCCGATCGGCAGTGTCTTGGTCAGCGGCGTATGCAGCATCCAGGTCAGGTTGAACTCGCCGAGCGACAGCGTGACCACCATCAGCGAGCCCGCAAGAATCCCGGGCACCGCGTTGGGCACGATCACATCGCGGAAACGCCGCCAGGGCGAGGCGCCGAGCGATGCCGCGCCTTCGTCGAGTGTCTTGATATCGACGGTGCCGAACACTGCCATCACCGAGCGCACCATGAAGGGCATGGTGAAGACGACATGGCCGGCGAGGATGAACAGCCAGGAGCGGCGAAATTCGCCGAAGCTGCCATAGGTCAGCAGCAGCGCGAGCGCGATCGCAAGGCCGGGGATCGCGAGAGGCAGCGTGATAATCTCCTCGACGATGCGCGACAGCCGCCCTCCCCGCACGTGCAGCGCGTAGGCCGACGGTACGCCGACCAGCAGCGTGACCGCCAGCGTCGCGAAGGCGATCAGGAACGATAGGCCAATTGTATCGGCATAGAGCTCCCAGACCTGCGCCACCCATTGCAGGGTGAAACCAGAGGAGATTCCGCGGAAGTAGTTCGCGGTGACGCCCGCGGTGATCGAGAGTCCAGCGGGCACCACCAGGAACGCCGCGACGAGAAGCGTGAACAGGAGCTGGCCGGTGAAGATCAGGCGGTCGCGCATGATCTCATCCGGCTGCCGCGACCGCGCTGCCCGAGAACGAGCGGGCGAGCGCAAGGATGAACCAGGTGATGACGCCGAGCCCGACCGAGAGCGCGGCCGACGTCGCGAAATCCGCCGCCAGCGTGAACTCGGTGTAGATCAGCATCGGCAGCACATCGATATTGGTGGCAAGCGTAAAGGCGGTGCCGAACGCTCCCATGGCGGTCGCAAAGGCAATGGCGCCGGAAGCGACGAAGGCCGGGGCCAGCGCCGGCAGCACCACGTCGCGTTGGACGGCCCACGGGCTTGCGCCGAGCGACCGCGCGGCCTCCTCGAGACCGCTATCGAGCTTCTGCACCGCAGCCATGATGGTGAGGATCACGCGGGGAATCGAGAAATAGAGATAGCCGAGGAACAGGCCGTAGATCGAATAGGCGAACACGAGCTTCTGCCCAACCAGGTGGTTGGAGATATCGCCGATCAGGCCCTGGCGTCCGGCGAGCAGGATGATCAGGAAACCGACGACAACGCCGGGAAAGGCGAGCGGAAACGTCAGCATTGCGATCAGCACGGCGCGGCCGGGAAAGCGGTGCCGCTGCAAAAACATCCCGGCGATAGTGGCGACGATCAGTGTCACGACCGTAGTCGCAGCTGCCAGCAGCACCGTGTTGATCAGCGTGGTGCGGTAACGCGGCTCAGTCAGGATCGCGAGATATCCGGCAACGCCTTGCGGTCCCTCCGCGCCGGTGACGATGAGGCGCGCCATCGGCAACAGGAAGAAGGCGACCGTGACCACCGCGAGCGGCAGCAGGCACAGCCAGACAAAGGATTTGTGCGACATCAGGAAATGGTGCCCCGGCCAACAATAGCGGGGCACCATACTGCCTCAGCGAACCTCGGCGAGATAGCGGTCGAGGAAGCCTTTCTGCACATTTTCCATCTCGCCCCAATCGACACTCCTGGCGCGGGCATAGTCGCTGTCAGGCAGAAATTTCTTCTTGATGGCTTCAGGCAGTTCGATGGGCCGTGCCGGGCGGAGGTAAGCGTTGGTCCAGATCGCCTGACCCTTGTCCGACAGCAGATAGTCCAGAACCTTTTTGGCCTTGTCCTTGTCGGGCGCGTTCTTCACGAGACCAATGACATAGGGATAGACCACCGAGCCCTCGCAAGGGATCACGAATTCGAAATTACCCTTCTCGGAATATTTGGCGCGATAGGCGTTGAAGTCATAGTCGAACAGGATCGGCATCTCGCCGGAAACGACGCGGGCGTATGACGTCTGCTTGGGCACGATCGGATCGTTCTTCTGCAGGTCCTTGAAGAAGGCGATGGCGGGATCGAAGTTCTTCGACGAGCCGCCGAGCGCCAGATTGACCGCGACCGCGCCGACATAGCCGACCGCCGCCGAGGTCGGATCGAGATAGCCGACCATGCCCTTGTAGTCGGGCTTGAGCAGGTCCTTCCAGCAGGCCGGCACCGGCTTGCCGCCGAGCGCGTCCTTGTTGACGAACAGGCCGAGCGTGCCGGAATGGATCGTGGTCCAGTAGCCGTCGGGATCCTTCAGGCCGGCCGGCACCTGATCCCAATTGACGGGCTTGTAGGGCTCCAGCGCGTCCTGCGCCTTGGCCTTTATGCCGAAACCGACCCCGAAATAGCCGATGTCGCCGATCGGATTGGCTTTCTCCGCCAGAATCTGCGCCAGCGCCTGGCCGGAGTTCTTGTTGTCGTGGGGGATATCGTATTTGAGGTCGGCCTTGATGGCCTTGAGCATGGAGGCCCAGTCCGCCCATTCCGGCGGGCAGTTGTAGCAGATCACGTCGGCCGCTCTGGCCGATTGCCATGGCGCCAAGAGCGCAAGCGCAAGCAGGATCAGGGCAAAGCGGACGCTCCTCATGAGACATGCTCCGGTTTTGGGGGGATCAGGACGGGCGTTGGGGACCAACTATAGGCTACCGATGAAGGATTTGCGACGCACCCTTTTGCCCTGCAACAAGGCTGGGGAGGCATGACGGCCCCGGCCCCGCCTTGCGACGCAACACCAGTTGCAGATATCCTGCGTCCACGCTGCTTCAGACCAAAGGAACGCCCGCAGAAGACGTTCCACCGAACGGAGACAACCTCATGAATTCCTCCCGTTAGCGCGCCCGCCATCAAGGTCGTCAAATCGGTGCGCGAGCAAGTCAGCCCCGAGGAGTGGGATGCGCGGATCAATCTCGCCGCCTGTTACCGCCTCGTGGCGCTATACGGCTACACCGAGGGTGTCGCCAACCACATTTCCTGCCGCGTGCCCGGTCATCACGATCAGTTCCTGATCAACCCCTACGGGATGCTCTATGAGGAGATGAACGCGTCTTGCATGATCAAAGTGGACGTCGACGGCAATACGCTGTTCAACGCGAGCGACTACAACGTCAATGTCGCGGGCTTTGTCATCCACAGTGCGATCCATATGGCGCGCCACGACGTCGATTGCGTCGCGCATACGCATACTCCGGCGGGCATGGCGGTCTCCGCGATGGAATGCGGGCTGCTGCCGTTGACGCAAACCTCGATGCGCTTCGTCCACATCGGCTATCACGACTTCGAAGGCATCGCCGACGATCTCGGCGAACGCGAGCGGCTGGTTCGTGACCTCGGCGAGCACGAGGCGATGGTGCTGCGCAACCACGGCCTGCTGGTGGTTGGCCGCACCATCCCGGGGACTTTCGGCCTACTCTATCGCATGGAACGCGCCTGCGAGGTGCAGGTGATGGCGTTGTCGTGCAATACCAAGCTGATCATTCCCTCCACCGAGATCCTGGAGAAGACGTTCGACAAGGTACGGCCGTGGCCGGACAAGCCGAACCGCAACGGCGACCTCGGCTGGCCGGCGCTGTTGCGCAAGCTCGACAGAACCGACCCGTCGTACAGGAATTGATGGCTTAGCTCGCGTGGTGCCGCCTAGCGCGGCGCCACGGCGGTCGCCTCGATCTCGACGCGTGCGGCCTTCTCGACCAGGCGCACGACCTGCAACAGCGCCATCGCGGGATAGTGGCTGCCGAAAATCTCGCGATAGATCTTTCCGAGCTCTTTGAGGTTCGACAGGTACTCGTCCATGTCGACGACATACCAGGTCAGCCGCACGAGATGTTCGGGTTGCGCACCGCCTTCGGCAAGGATCGCCGCGATGTTGCACAGGGCTTGCCGCACCTGCCCGACAAAGCCGCTCGCAAGGCGCTCCTCGCTGTCCCAGCCGATCACGCCGCCGGTCACCACGATGCGGCCATCGGCCGCGATGCCGTTGGCATAGCCCTTCGGGGCCGGCCAGCCGCTTGGCTGCAGGATGCGTGCGGTCCTTGCTGCAGGACGGATGGCGAGATCAGGCGCGTCACTCACGATAATGCTCCCTTGTCATTCTGCAGCGACGCCGGGGGAAGCGGCATCGGCTTGCGCCTTCTCACGCAGGGCAAATCGCCTCAGCTTGCCGGTCTCCGTCTTGGGCAGTTGCGCGACGAACTCGATCGCGCGCGGATATTTGTAAGGCGCGATCGCCTGCTTCACATGGTCCTGCAGCGCGGTCACCAGCGCGGCGTCGGCGGTCGCGTTGGCGGTGACGACGACATAGGCTTTGACGATCATGCCGCGCGCCTCGTCGGGCGCGCCGACCACGCCACATTCGGCCACCGCGGGATGCGCCAGCAGCGCGGCTTCGACCTCAGGGCCGGCGATGTTGTAGCCGGATGAGATGATCATATCGTCGGCACGGGCGACAAAGGAGAAACGGCCCTTCTCGTCGCGCATGAAGGCATCGCCGGTCAGGTTCCAGCCGTCGCGCACATAATTCGACTGCCTGATATCCGCGAGATAGCGGCAGCCGGTCGGTCCGCGCACCGCGAGCTTGCCGACGGTGCCAGCCGGCAATTCATTCATGTCGTTGTCGACGATCCTGGCTTCATAACCCGTGACTGGAAGACCAGTCGTTCCCGCCACCGCATCGCCTTCGCGGTTGGTGATGAAGATATGCAAAAGCTCGGTGCTGCCGATGCCGTCGAGGATCGGCTTGCCGGTCTTGCGGGTCCAACTCTCGAATACCGGCGCAGGCAGCGTCTCACCGGCAGACACTGCAAGGCGCAGCGACGAGAGGTCGGCGCCCTTGTCCATCGCCGCCATCATGGCGCGATAGGCCGTCGGCGAGGTGAAGCAGATCGTGGCCTTGTAGGTTTCGATGATCCGGATCATCTCCGGCGGCGCCGCATTCTCCAGCAACGTCGCGGTCGCGCCGAAGCGCAGCGGAAACACCGCGAGCCCGCCGAGGCCGAAGGTGAAGGCGAGCGGTGGCGACCCAACGAAGACATCGTCGGGCGTGACCTTGAGCACTTCCCTCGCGTAGCCGTCGGCAACCGCCAGGAGATCGCGATGGAAATGCATGGTCGCCTTGGGCTCGCCCGTCGTGCCCGAGGTGAAACCAAGCAGCGCGACATCGTCGCGGCCGGTCTTCACGGCGTCGAAGCGAACCGGCTTGTTGAGCGCGACACGGTCGAGCTCGGCGTCATGATTCGACGTGCCGTCGAAATTCACGACCTGCTTCAGGAAGTGGCTGGTCTTGGCGCAGGCGACCAGCTCGTCGGCGATGCGGCTGTCGGTGAGCGCCAGCGTGATCTCGGCCTTGTCGACGATCTTGCTCAGCTCAACCGCGCGCAGCAGCGGCATGGTGTTGACGACGACGGCGCCGGCCTTCGTCGCGGCGAGCCATGCGGCAACCAGTGCCGGATTGTTGCCGGAGCGGATCAGCACCCGGTTGCCGGGCTTGACGCCGTAATTCTCAACCAGCGCATGGGCCAGCCGGTTCGACCAGTCCGCCAGCTCCTTGTAGGTGCGCTGGCGGCCGTTGCCGATCAGGGCGATGCGATCGCCCATTCCCTTTTCGACGATGCGATCGGTCAATTCGACCGCGGCATTCAGATAGTCCGGGTACTGAAATTCCGGCCGGTCCCAGAGCATTTCCGGCCACTGATCCGCAGGCGGCAGATTGCGCCGCGCGAAATCGTCGACATGCCCGGATGGGCCAAGGGTTGGATTTCGACCCGACATTTTCATCGCCTCCTCTCGGGGATGAAAGGCGCCCGGCAGCGCTTTAGCCTTAAACATTTTAAACTTAAAATAATTGGACGCAAGGGCGCAATGCGGGCCATCCAGCGCTTTGGCGAGGGTTACCGCTGCGCCAGTTGCTTCAGCCGCAACACCATGTCCGAGACGGGATCGGCGAGCGGCGCGATGGCGGTGAAATGATTGGCACCGGCGACAACGCCATAGCGGGTCGGAACTCCGCTCCTCGCCCAGGCTTCGGTCATAGTCCGGCTCTGGCGGTGATATTCCGCGCTTTCCGTCTCGCCGACCACGGCATCGAGACTGCCATGGGCCGGCGCCTGCCAGAACAACGGGCTGGCCGCCTTTGCCGTCGCGTCATCAAGCCCGAGCGCCTTGTTGATGGACGGTCCCGACCAGCGGCACGAGGTCGAACAGGCCGGAGATGGCATAGGCCGCAATCACGAGGTCCTTTGGAAGCGAGCCATCGAGCGCCCGCCAGTCGGTTGCCAACAGACACGCCGCGAGATGACCGCCGGCGGAGTGGCCGCTGATGACAAGCGGCCGGCCGAGCCTGGCGAGTTCGATCGCAGCGGCACGCATTTGATTGATGATGCGTGTCGACAGTCACTTGCGGACAGAGATCATAGGTGGGAACGGCAACGTCGATGCCGTGCGCGTTCAGCCCCCGCGCGCAGTGGCTGAAGGATGAGCCATCAAGCGCCTGCCAATAACCGCCATGGATGAACACGACGATCGCGCCTTGCCTGTCGCCGGAAAAGAGATCAATCGTGTTGCGGGGACCCGGCCCATAAGCAATCTGCCGCGGCGCGCGCTCGGCACGATAGGCCGCTGCGTCCCTCGCCCATCCCGTCATCAATGCCGGATTCTCGGGAACCCGCGCCCGGTTGTTGTATTCGACCTCGTAGTCGATGTCGGCCACGCGAGTCAGGGCGCCCGGCGGCTATTGGATTTCTGCGCCGAGCCTTTGGCTTTCGCCAGCAGCCGCATCAGTTCGCGGACATCCTTCGGCGTCAGTTCGGAAAAGATATCGGCGATCCAGGTTTCATGCTCGGCCGCCATCCGCCGGAACTCGGCGCGGCCGAGCCGGGTCAGACGGATCACCTGTACACGGCGGTCGGAATCCGACGTACGGCGGTCGAGATGACCGGACTCCACGAGACGCTCGACCAGCCCGGTGACATTGCCGTTCGACACCATCATGCGCTTGGAGACGTCCGAAAGCGTCATGCCGTCGGGTGCGCGGTCGAGTTGCGCCATCAGGTCGAAGCGCGGCAGCGTGACATCGAAGCGCTCGCGCAGCCGGCTGCGCACCGCGCCCTCGATCAGCGTCGTGCAGGTCAACAGCCGCAGCCACAGCCGCAGCTCGTCGGCGTGATCGTGTTCGACAGCCTTGGTTTCGGAATCGAGCATCGGACTGCCATCATACAAGCGGGTGCTTTGGAACACCGCGCCGGCGCCATTCTTCCATCGATCTTTTGACCTTCAAACAATTTCGCGGCTTTCGCAAGTCAAAGCACCGCGGTGTTTCCGCGATTTCTTTAAGCTTCAAGTAACTGGCGTGCCGCTTGCATGAGGGCGGTGTTGCCGGGGGTATCGCTTGCGGCGACCGCCGTCATCAGAATAAGCTCATGCGCACGGTGTTAGTGCTGGTTGCGGTCAGCGAGGAGGGAGTGATGAAGCAGCATCTGGGGTTGGCCGGGCTGGTGGTTTTGCTTGCGATGGGTCCGGCCGCCGCGCAGGACAAGATCAAGATCGGCGTGATCGTCACCTTGTCGGGTCCAGCGGCCGCGCTCGGTCAGCAGGTGCGTGACGGCTTTGCGCTCGCGGTCAAGGACCTCGGCGGCAAGATGGGCGGCAAGGACGTCGAGGTCGTCGTTGCCGACGACGAGTTGAAGCCGGACGCCGCCGTCACCAAGGTCAAGGGTCTGCTCGAGCGCGACAAGGTCGATTTCGTTGTCGGCCCGATCTTCTCCAACATCCTGCTGGCGATCCACAAGCCGGTCATCGACACCAAGACGTTCCTGATCAGCCCGAATGCCGGACCATCCAGCTACGCCGGCAAGGAATGCAGCCCGTTCTTCTACGTCACCTCCTACCAGAACGACCAGGTGCACGAGATCCTCGGCAAGGTCGCGCAGGATCGCGGATACAAGCGCGTCTATCTGCTGGTGCCGAATTATCAGGCGGGTCGCGACTCCGCGGCCGGCTTCAAGCTCGACTACAAGGGTGAGATCGTCGAGGAATCCTACGTACCGCTGGGCACGCTCGACTTCCAGCCCGAGCTGTCCAAGATTTCCTCGCAGAAGCCGGACGCCGTCTTCACCTTCATGCCGGGCGGCATGGGCGTGAACCTCGTCAAGCAATACCGGCAGGCCGGTCTTGCCGACAGCATTCCCGTGCTGTCCGCCTTCACCGTCGATGAATCGACGCTGCCGGCGCAGCAGGATGCGGCGGTCGGCATGTTCGGCGGCGCCGACTGGGCGCCGAACCTCGACAATCCCCAAAGCAAGAAGTTCGTCGCGGGCTATGAGGCTGCCTACAACGCGGTACCCGGCACCTATGCCATGCAGGCCTATGACGCGGCGTTGTTGATCGACAGCGCGGTCAAGGCGGTGAAGGGCGATCTCGCCAACAAGGACGCGGTCGCGGCCGCACTGAAGAAGGCCGACTTCACTTCGCTGCGCGGTGGTTTCAAGTTCAACACCAACGGCTATCCGATCCAGGATTTTTACCTGACCAAGGTCGCGAAGCGTCCGGACGGCAAATTCCAGACCGAGATCGTGCAGAAGGTCTTCGAGAATTACGGCGACGGCTACGCCAAGGATTGCACGGCGGGCAAGTAAGACAGACAAGGGAGTGAAAACATGAAGACCGAAGTCGCCGGCATCACCCGAGCCAATGAAGGCATCCAGGGCATCACCTGGAACATCCTAGGCCAGACCTATGTTCCAAAGAGCCGCACCGAGCACAGCTTCTCCTGGCACGCGACGTTTCCACCCGGCACGTTCGTGCCGCCGCACATCCATCCCGACCAGGACGAATATCTCTACATCCTCGAAGGCCGGCTCGACTTCTTCCTCGACGGCGCCGAGGAGTTCGCGACCGCCGGCGACACGGTGCGCCTGCCGATGGGCAGGCCGCATGGCATCTTCAACAAGTCACAGCAGAACGCGAAGACGCTGTTCTGGGTGTCGCCGACCCGCCGGCTCTACGACCTGTTCTGGGCGATCCACAACATGAAGCAGCAGAACCCGGACGACGTCGTGAAGCTCGCAGCCGAGCACAACATCCACTTCCTGCCGCCGCCCCCTGGCGCGTAGGCCTTTTTATTGGCGCACGATCTCCGCGCAAACGCTACGCGTTTGTCGCGAGGGAAAACCGGTTCCCACTTTTCCGGATCATGCGTTATCGCGACACCACACGCGCGGCGAATCCGGCTTTGGCGGCGTAGCCGCGGACGATCGCTTCGCGCAATTCGTGGTTCAGGACGGCGTCGATGTCGGTAAAACCCTGTGGGGCAAGCTGTTCGACCGCGTCGATCACGCCTTCCGGACCGCCACGGCGATTGGATGCGACAACATCGGCAGTCATCGGCAACCGCTGCTTCTCATAAGCTGCCAGCGCCTGGCGCGGATGCTCGGAGCGCGCCAGCGCGTCGGCGAGACAGCGCGCGTCGAGGATTGCCTGCGAGGCGCCATTCGATCCGACCGGATACATCGGGTGCGCGGCGTCACCAAGCAGCGTGACACGGCCGCTCGACCAATGCGGCAGGGGATCGCGATCACAACAAGGATATTCCCAGAACTCAGGCGTAGCACGCACAAGGCTCGCGAAGTCGACCTGTGGGATCCGGAAGCCTGCGACATGCGGCATCAGCTCTTCAGGGCGGCCGAGCCGCGACCAATCCTCGCGGCGCGTGGGCGGCGCGCTGCCGTCGCCGACCTTCACCAGCACCGCCCAGTTGGTCAGCCGGCTTGCCGGGCTCGAGCCTTCCGCGATCGGATAGACCACGGCCTTTGCGTTCAACCCGCCGGCGATAATCATCGAGCGCCCGGTGAGAAACACCGGCCAGTCGGTCGCGCCGCGCCACAGCATCAAGCCGTTCCAGCACGGCGGCCCCTCCTCCGGAAACAGCGTCTGCCGCACCTTGGAATGGATGCCATCGGCGCCGATCAGGATGTCGCCACGTGCGGTCAGCGAATGCCCGCCGGTGCGATCGAAGAAATAAGCGGTGACGCCGCCCTCGTCCTGGGTGAACGAGCCGAGCCGGCATCCGGCATGAATCGCATCACTGCCGAGACGTTCGATGACGGCCTGATGGATCACGCCCTGCAGGCGGCCGCGATGAATTGAGAATTGCGGCACCTCATGGCCGGCATCGAGGCCGCGCTTTTCGTGCCAGACCTGCTGGCCGTGCCGGGTCAGGTAGAACAGCTCGTAAGTGCGGATCGCGGCCTGGTCGAGCCGATCGAGCAGACCGATGCCGGCCAGTTCGCGGATCGCATGCGGCAGCGTGTTGATGCCGACGCCGAGTTCGCGGATGGAATCGGATTGTTCGTAAATTTCGCAATCGATGCCGCGGGCCCGCAACATGAGCGCGGTGGTGAGGCCACCGATGCCCCCGCCGACGATGATCGCCTTCATGGCCAGAACTCCAACCGGACGCAACCAGACTAGTGTCCCGATTCCGAAGTTCGCATCATTCCCGGCACCCTCATCTGCGAACTTCGGAATCGAAGGACACTAGCAAACTATCGATCTAGTGTGGCTTTGGTTCAGAAGTCCGCATGAAGGACTCGCGGCGGGGATGATGCGGACTTCTGAACCGCCACACTAGGGTTAAGGTCGCATAGCCCGTTATTCGGCCGCAAGCGGCTTTGTGGCCTCGGCCTTCAGCTCGGCGCGGGTTTTCGGCTTAGCCTTAATTTTAAGGTCTTCGAAATCCTGCCGGTCGCGCACACTGTTGCGGAAAATCTGCTCCTTGCCGGGCAGATATTGCGGCGGGCAGAACACGTCCGCGCCATACCATGCCGCCGCCTTCATGGTGAAGGCGGGATCGACCAGATGCGGACGGCCGAGCGCCACGAGAT
This sequence comes from uncultured Alphaproteobacteria bacterium, assembly GCA_963732085.1. Classification (GTDB taxonomy): domain Bacteria; phylum Pseudomonadota; class Alphaproteobacteria; order Rhizobiales; family Xanthobacteraceae; genus Bradyrhizobium. The sequence continues at coordinate 53,621 of CAVSYJ010000018.1, forward strand.
CGGCGCGTCCGGCGGCGAGGATGGTATTGACCTGGTCCGCGGTCGTGATGTTGCCGACGCACATGGTGGCGACGCGGGCCTCGTTGCGCACCTGATCGGAGAACGGGGTCTGGAACATGCGGCCGTAGATCGGCTGCGAATCACGGACGGTCTGCCCGGTGGAGACGTCGACGAGATCGACGCCGGCCTCCGCAAACGCGCGCGCGATTGCCACCGCGTCGTCGCCGGTGATGCCGCCCTCCGCCCAGTCTGTCGCGGAAATGCGCACCGACATCGGCTTGTGCGCTGGCCACGCCGCACGCATGCCTTCGAACACTTCAAGGGGAAAACGCAGGCGATTTTGCAGCGAGCCGCCGTAGGAGTCGGTGCGCTTGTTGGTGAGCGGCGAGATGAAGCTCGCGAGCAGATAGCCGTGGGCGCAGTGCAGCTCCAGCATATCGAAGCCGCAGCGCTCGCCACGCTCAGCCGCGGCGACGAACGCCCTCTTCACTGCGTCCATTGCGGCGCGGTCCATCTCGCGCGGCACCTGGCTGTCCGGAAAATAGGGGATCGGCGAGGCCGAGATCACATCCCAGCCGCCCTCTTCCAACGGCCGATCCATGCCGTCCCACATCAGCCTGGTCGCGCCCTTGCGGCCGGCGTGACCGAGCTGCAGCGCGAACTTCGCCACCGAATTGGCATGGACGAAATCCACGATTCGCTTCCAGGCCGCTTCCTGCTCGTCGGTCCACAGGCCGGCGCAACCGGGCGTGATCCGGGCGTCATGGTTGACGCAGGTCATCTCGGTGAAAATCAAGCCGGCGCCGCCGATTGCGCGCGAGCCGTAGTGCACCAGATGGAAATCGGTCGGCATGCCCTCTTTTGCCGAATACATGCACATCGGCGACACCACCGCGCGGTTGACAATGTCCATCTCGCGCAGCCGCATCGGCTGGAACATCGGCGCCAGCGGCTTGTCGACATCGACGTCGAAGCCTTTGCGGCGGGCTTGTCTCGCAAAAGCCTTGTCGACCTCGGCGACGAAATCGGGCGCGCGCAAATTCAGATTGTCGTAGGTGATCGCCTTGGAGCGGGTCATCACGCCGAAGGCAAACTGCACCGGATCGAATTCCCAGAACCGGTCGACGTGCTCGAACCAGACCAGCGACACGTCCGCCGCATGCTGGGTCTTCTCGACCTCCTCGCGCCGCCCCTGCTCATATTGCACCAACGCCGCCGCAACGGTTGGCGCGCGCTCCATGGCTTCGGCGAGCGCGATCGCGTCTTCCATGGCAAGCTTGGTGCCAGACCCGATCGAGAAATGCGCGGTCGCCTTGGCATCTCCGACCAGCACCATGTTGTCCTTGACCCAGCGTTTGCTGCGGATCATCGGGAAATTGCGCCACATCGAGCGATTGGTGAGAAGCTGGTGCCCACCCAGGAACCAGCCGAAAATCGCGGCCATGCGGTCGGCGGACTGCTTCTCGTCGAGGCCTTTCAGTCCGGCGCGCTCGAATGTCGCGGGATCAGTCTCGAAAATCCAGGTCGAGCGCCCCGCCTCATATTGATAGGCGTGCGCGATGAATGGACCCCACTCCGTTTCCTGGAAAATAAAGGTGAAGGCGTCGAGCGGCCTGGTCGACCCCATCCAGGCGAAGTGATTGGAGCGAACATCGACCTCGGGCTCGAAATGATCGATGTGTTTCTCGCGGAAGCGGCTGTTGATGCCGTCGGCGATGATGACCAGATCGGCATCGGCAAAGCGCGCCTCGTCGTCGATCTCGACCTCGAACTGCAGGCGAACCCCGAGTTCGCGCGCGCGCTCCTGCAGGATCAGAAGCAGCTTGCGGCGGGAGCAGCCGCAAAAGCCGTTGCCGCCGACGCGATGCACCGTGCCGCGGAAATGCACGGCGATGTCGTCCCAATAGGCGAATTCCTGGGTGATGCGGCGATAGCTCGGCGGATCATACTTTTCGAAATTGTCGAGGGTGGCATCGGAGAATACGACGCCGAAGCCGAAAGTATCGTCGGCGCGATTGCGCTCATAGACCGTGATCTCGGCCTCCGGCCGCTGCTTTTTCAGCAGGATCGCGGCGTAAAGGCCGGCCGGGCCGCCGCCGATGATCGCGATCTTCATGCGCGCCTCCGGGCTATCGGGATCGGAGATATTTTAAACTTAAAATATCTGGTGACAAGCCCTCGTCCGGGCTCCTCGGCTCAATTCCCCTGGAACACCGGCTTCACCTTGTTGGAGAAGGCTGTAAAGGCGCGCTCGAAATCGGCCGTGGTCATGCAGAGTGCCTGCGCCACCGCCTCGGCTTCGATCGCCTCCTCGACCGACATCGCCCATTCCATCGCCAGCATGCGCTTGGTCATGGTATTGGCGAAGGTCGGCCCGTCCGCAACCTGCTTCGCCAATAGTTGCGTCTCGGCGAGCACCCGCTCCGGCGTGACGATCCGGCTGAAGAATCCCCAGCGCTCGCCCTCCTCCGCGGTCATGAAGCGGCCGGTATAGAGCAGCTCGGACGCGCGGGACTGGCCGATGATGCGGGGCAGGATCGCGCAAGCGCCCATGTCGCAGCCGGCCAGTCCCACCTTGTTGAAGAGGAAAGCGACCTTGGTGCCGGCAGCGGCAAGTCGCATGTCGGAGGCCATGGCGACGATGGCGCCCGCGCCGGCGCAGATGCCCTCGACCGCGGCCACGATCGGTTGCGGGCAGGCCCGCATCGCCTTGACGAGATCGCCGGTCATGCGGGTGAAAGCGGTCAGCCCCTTGGTATCCATCTTCACCAGCGGGCCGATGATCTCGAAGACGTCACCACCGGAGGAGAAGTTGCCACCGGCGCCGGTGACGACCACGACCTTGACCTCATCGTCGAAGGCACAGGCACGGAAGACATCGGTGAGTTCGCGATAGCTGTCGAAAGTCAGCGGATTTTTCCGCTCGGGACGATTGAGCGTCACCGTCGCCACGCCATCTACCACCGCAAGCAGGAAATGCGTCGGCGAATAATCGGCGAGCGGCACGGTGACGGGATTGGCTGGTCTGGACATGGAAACTCCCTGATCTGCTAGATCTCGCCGCCGGCGACGGCTATGGCCTGGCCGGTCACGGCGCTGGCACCCTCGCTGCATAGCCACAACACGGTGTCGGCGACTTCTTTCGGCGTCACCAACCGGCCCTGCGGATTGTGCCTGGCGAGCTCCGCGATCGCTTGCTCGCGGCTGCGGCCGGTCTTGCTCATGATATTCTCGACGCTGCCCGCTACGAGATCGGTGTCGGTGAAGCCCGGACACACGGCATTGACGGTGATGCTTGTATTCGCAAGCTCTAGCGCGAGCGAGCGCACAAGGCCGACGACCGCATGTTTTGCGGCACTGTAGGCGCTGACATAGGCATAGCCCTTGAGACCAGCCGTCGATGCGATCGCAACGATGCGGCCGTGCGGCTGTTTCCGCATCGACGGCAGCGCCGCCTGGACGGCATACACCACGCCCATGAGATTGACGTCGATCATGCGCTTGAACAGCGCCGCGTCGGACTTTGCAAAGGGCGCGGATTCTGCAATCCCGGCATTGGCGATGAGGATATCGATCGGTTGTCGCGCGGCAGCCTTCGCAATCGCCATCCCGATTGCGGTTTGATCCGCCACATCGGCGATATCGGCAAAGTGCGCGTCACCCGCCGCGACAACCTGATCCAACGTCGCCCGGTTACGGCCAACCACCGTGACGGTCGCGCCTGCACGGGCCAATTGCGACGCGATGGCCCGGCCGATGCCACGGCCGCCGCCGGTCACCAGCGCATGCGCGGAACGCGGCAGTCCGGACATGCGCTGGCTCCCACCAATAGAACAGAGGTTTTCCCGCGTATATTTTATACTTCAAGCTTTTGCAAGGAAGCGGCAGGCCTGTTAGCATCGCTCCCATGACAACGCCGTTGAAAACCGAAGATGGCCGCTTCGCCTATGAGGCGGCGGGAGATCCAGACAAGACGCCGCTGGTGTTTTTGCATGGTATTGGCGGTGCTGCCCGTGCCTGGCGCGGACAGATCAACGCCTTCAGCGATCGCTATCGTGCGCTCGCCTGGGACATGCCGGGCTACGGCGGCTCGGCGCCGCTACCAAGCGTCAGCATCGCCAGCCTTGCGGATGCACTGCAGGATTTCCTGCAGGCGATCGGCGGTCCGCGGCCTGTGCTGGTCGGCCATTCCATCGGGGGCATGATCGTACAGCAATGGTTGACCCAATATCCACGCGCCGCTGCGGCTGTCGTTCTTGCACAAACCAGCCCTGCCTTCGGCAAGGCCGAGGGTGACTGGCAGAAGCAATTCATCGAAGCCCGGCTCGGTCCGCTCGACCGCGGCGAAACGATGAAATCGCTCGCGCCGGTATTGGTGAAGGAATTGGTCGGCGACAATCCCGATGCCAGCGGGCATGGACATCGCCCGCGAGTGCATGGGAAGCGTGCCGGAAACCAGCTATCGCGCCATGATGCTGGCGTTGCTCGGTTTCGATCAGCGCAAGGCGCTCGCGGATATCACGGTGCCGACGCTGGTGCTATCAGGGTCAAGGGACAAGAATGCACCCGCGCCGATGATGGCAAAGATGGCGACTTATATCCCGCAGGCGACCTATGTCGAATTGGAAGGCGCCGGCCACCTGGTCAATCTCGAGCGTCCAAAGGCTTTCAATGCCGCATTGGATCAATTTCTCAAAACCATCAAAGTCACGGCCTAGATGACCGCGCCCGTCAGCAAGAATGCAGCCACGCTCGACAAAGTCGCACTCGATGCGCCGATCTTCGATCCCGCGGCGTTCCGATTGAGCGACGAGCAGGCCGCGATCATCGCGCAGGCGCGCGAATTGGGGCAGACCGTGTTTGCCGAGCGCGCTGCGGGTTACGATCGCGACGCAAAATTCCCGATCGAGAACTACAGGGACTTGCACCGCTCCGGCCTGCTCGGGATTTCGATTCCGAAGGAGCATGGCGGCCTCGGGACCGACTACCAGACCTACGCGCTGGCGGCAGCCGAAATCGGCCGCTATTGCGGCGCCACCGCACTGACCTGGAACATGCATGTCTGCTCGACGCTGTGGTCGGGACCGCTTGCCGACGACCTCGACATGGATGCGGCGACGCGTGGTGAGCACGAGCGACGCCGCGCGATTCACTACAAGCGCATCGTCGATGACGGCGCGATATATTCGCAGCCGTTCTCCGAAGGCGGCGCGGCCGCGGCCGGCGGCGTGGCCTTCGGGACGGAAGCCAAACCAGTGAAGGGCGGCTGGCTCGTCAATGGCAAGAAGATCTTCGCTTCTCTCTCGGGGCACGCCGATTATTACGGCGTGCTCTGTACCGAGATTACGGGGGGCGAAAAAGCCTCACGCCGTAATACGCTCTACCTCGCCGTGCCTGCCAAGGCCGACGGTGTCTCCGTGGTCGGTGACTGGGACCCCCTGGGCATGCGCGGCACCGTATCGCGCACGCTGCTGTTCAAGGATGTTTTCGTGGAAGAGAATGCTGCGTTGATGCCGCGCGGCGTCTATTTCCAGGCGGCGCAGCGCTGGCCGCACATGTTCCTGACGCTGTCGCCGACCTATATGGGTCTCGCACAGGCGGCCTACGATTTCACGGTGCGCTATCTGCGCGGCGAAATGCCGGGTACGCCGCCGGTGAAGCGGCGGATGTATCCCACCAAGCAAATCACAGTAGCGCAGATGCAGATCAAGCTGGAGCAGATCAAGGCGATCTGGTTTCAGGCGGTGAGCGAAGCGCGCGCCAATCCGAGCAAGGAGCAGGTACTGCGCGCCTATGCCGCGCAATATTCGGTGATGGAAGGCGCCAACGAACTCGCGACCTTGGCGATCCGCACCTGCGGCGGCCAAGCGATGCTGAAATCGCTGCCGCTCGAGCGCATCTATCGCGACAGCCGCTGCGGCTCGCTGATGCTGCCCTGGACCGCCGAGCTTTGCCTCGACCGCATCGGCCGCGAGGCGCTGTACGAGCCCGGCGAGACGGACGACTGACAGTGGATCTCTCAGGTCTGATCGAGCGCAACGCGGCCTTTGCCCCGAACAAGCCGGCGCTGCATTTCGAAGGCAAGACGCTGAGCTATGCGGCGCTTGTGTCGCGCATCGAGCAGACCGCGCGGGCGTTGAAATCGGAGCTCGGCGTCGGCAGCGGCGATCGGGTCGCGATCGTGAGTCTGAATCGACCGGACTATCTCGTGCTGCTTTACGCCTGCGCGCGGCTGGGCGCGATGCTGGTGCCGCTGAACTGGCGATTGGCGGTCGCCGAACAGCTGTTCATCCTGTCCGATGCTGGCGCCAAGGTGTTGGTATTGGAACAGGCCTTTGCTGTGGTGCTGCCCGAGTTGGAAAAGCGGCAACCGGAGACGATTGTCGTCGGATTGGACTTCACTCCGCTGCACGGAATCATGTTCGATGACTTGCTCGCACATGACCGCGGCGACAGCCGCAACTTGCACACCGACCTCTCCAGCCCACTGCTGATCGTCTACACCTCGGGCACCACGGGTCGGCCGAAGGGCGCGGTGCTCCGCCAGGACGCCCTGCTGTGGAACGGGGTGATGAGCCAGCACATGCATGGCCTGACCTCCGACGATCACGTGCTGACCGTGCTGCCGTTCTTCCATGTCGGCGGCCTGAACATCCAGACCACGCCGGCGCTGCACCACGGCGCAACCGTTACTATCCATTCGCGTTTTACGCCGGAAGCTGCGCTCGCCAGCTTCGAGCGTGATCGGCCGACATTGACTGTGTTAGTGCCCGCGATCATCCAGGCGGTGACTGAACATCCCGCATGGCCGACGACCGATCTGTCCTCTCTGAAGGCCATCTCGACAGGTTCCACCATCGTGCCGCAGCCGCTGATCGACCGCTTCGTCGCGCGCGGCGTGCCGGTGCTGCAAGTCTATGGTTCGACCGAAACCTGCCCGATCGCCGTCTATACGCGATTTGGCGGCGATCTCACCCGCGGGGGCTCGACCGGCCTGCCGGGCCTGTGCTGCGAGGCTGTTATCATCGATGACAACGGCAACGAGTTGCCGCCGGACGTCGCGGGAGAGATCGCGGTGCGCGGTCCCAACGTCTTCTTCAAGTATTGGGGAGATGAAGGTGCGACACGCGAAGCGCTGCATGACGGCTGGTATCGCTCGGGCGACATCGGCCGCCGCGATGCGGACGGCTATTTCTGGGTGCACGATCGCAAGAAGAACCTGATCATCTCCGGCGGCGAGAACATCTCACCGGCTGAGGTTGAGCGCGTGCTGCTGGAACATTCCGATGTCGCCGAATGCGGCGTGATCGGCCGGCCTGACCCGCGTTGGGACGAGGTGCCGATCGCCTACGTCATACGACGAAAAGGCGCATCGATCGGCGCCGACGACCTCAAGACGCACGTTCAGTCGCAACTGGCGCGCTTCAAGGTACCGCGCGATATCGTGTTTGTGGAGGATTTGCCGCGCACCGCGTTGGGCAAGGTTCAGCATTTCATGCTGAAGCAGATCGACGCGAAGACGCCTGTGCGGGGAGGCGTCGCGTGAAGATCGCGGTGCTGGGCGGAGGAAACGGCTCGTTTGCGGCCGCGGGGGATTTTGCGCTTGCAGGGCACGAGGTGTGCCTGTGGCGGCGCGATGCCGACCAGGTCGCCGCCCATCAGGCGGCGGGCTCACGCATCCTGGTCAAGGACGTCAGCGGGCGGCACGACGTGAAGCTGGCGCTGTTGACGACTGATATCGCCGAGGCCGTCGACGGCGTAGAGTTGATCCTTTGTCCTGCGCCGGCATTTGCCCAAGACGATATTGCCAAACGGCTCGCGCCGCATCTTCGCGGCGGGCAAGTGGTGTTCCTGCCGCCGGCGACTTTCGGTTCGATGATCTTTGCCAATGCCGCGCACGAGGCCGGCAACCGCGCGGATATCAATTATGCCGAAACCGGCACGCTGCCCTGGTTGGCCCGAAAGCACGGCCCATTCGAGGTCGCGATCACCATCCGCGCCAAGCGGCTGCCCGTTGGGGTGTTTCCTCTACGCAACGCCGAACACGCGCTCGCGGTGATCTCCCGCGCCTTTCCCGGCGTGATCGAACCCTGTGGCGACGTGCTGTCGGGCGCCTTGATGAATGCCGGGCCGATCATCCATCCACCGCTGATCGTCATGAATGCCGGCCCGATCGAACATTTCGAGCGCTGGGACATTCACAAGGAGGGCACGCAGGTAGCTATCCGCCGCGTCACCGATGCACTCGATGCCGAACGCATCAATGTGCGTGAAGCGCTCGGTTACGGCGCCCCGCATTTCCCACTTGGCACATCACTACGCCGGGGAAGGCGATATCTGGATGTATGGCCGCGGCTCGCATGATCGGTTGACGGATTCCGGCGACTGGCGCGAACCACTCGTGCTGACCGAGCATCGCTATATGCGCGAGGATTTGCGCCTGGGATTGTCGTTTCTGGCATCGGTAGCCGAACTCGCCGGCGTCGACACGCCGCTCGCCAGATCGTTCCTTGCGATCGGCGGTGCAATCTGCGGCGAGGATTTCACGACAACCGGACGCACGCTGGCAAGCCTCGGGCTTGGCGGCCTGCATCGCGCCGAACTGCAGACGCTGTTGCGTGAAGGATTTGGCGAATGAGCGACATCCGGCCGGCCATCGCATGCCTGGGCGCCGGCCGCATGGGTCGCGGCATCGCGGTCGCCTTTGCTTATGCCGGGCATGCCGTCACAATGATCGACGTCAAGGCCGGACGCTCGGCAGAGCAGTTCGTCAAGCTCGAATCGGAGGCGCTAGACGAAGTCAGGAAGACGCTGGCCAGCTTGGTGCGGCTTGGCTTGCTGAAGGACGGAGATGCCGACGCCATTATCGCTCGCGTCGCGGTAGTTCCGGCGAGTGCCAGCGCGACCGTGCTTTCCGTGACGGGCATGGTCTTCGAGGGCGTGCCGGAGGTGGTCGAGCTGAAACGCGAGGTACTCGGCGCAGCATCGAAACTCGTCGGGCCAGAGGTCGTCATCGCGTCGACGACGTCGACAATCCTGGTCGACGATCTCTCCAGTGCGATCGAGCGCCCCGAACGCTTCCTCAACGTGCACTGGCTCAACCCGGCCTATATTATTCCACTTGTAGAGATATCTCCGGGCAAGGCGACCGACACCGCCATCGTCTCCCGCGTAAAGACCTTGCTGGAAGGCATCGGCAAGGTACCGGTGGTATGCGCGCCGACGCCCGGCTTCATCGTGCCGCGCATCCAGACGCTCGCGATGAACGAGGCGGCGCGCATGGTGGAGGAAGGCGTCGCCAGTGCGGAGGAGATCGACAAGGCGATCCGCTATGGTTTTGGATTCCGCTACGCGGTGCTAGGGCTTCTGGAATTCATCGATTTAGGCGGAGGCGATATTCTCTACTATGCCAGCCGTTATCTCGAGAGTGCGCTTGGCAGCGACCGTTACCGTGCGCCCGACGTGATCGAGAACAACATGCGCAACGGACGCATCGGCCTGCGCACCGGCGCCGGCTTCCTCGACTATTCCGGCATGGACGTCGACGATTATCGCGAGAAGCGCCTCGCCGCGCTGGTCGACATGCTCCGGCATTTCGGTCTGGCGCGGCCGCCGGTGATTTAGCCAAAGACATTCTGTAAAACGCCATCGCGCACCACGGCAACGCCGTCGAGTTCGATGGTCGTGCCCATCATCGGCAGGTCGAAATGGCCGGCGGTGTAGCGGCCCGCGAACTCATTGGCCCCAGTCGAAAACAGGAAGTTGCCGGAAACGGCGCGGAGTTCCGTGCCGTTGGTGTCGCGCTGATCGTACATCGAGAGCGACTCGTAACGCGCGCCGGGATTCATGCCGAAGCCGACATGAGATACCGCGTAGGCTTCGCGATCGCCCCATGCCGCGAGATAGGCCCGCATCATGGCGGCATCTGCGCCCTCGCCTTCCAGGTCGGTGACGTAGTCGTTTTTCAACGTCATTCTTACCGGCGATGTAAGATAGCGTTTGAAGGTGAGATTGATGTCACCGGCAGCCATCACCAGCGTGCCGTTGACCGTACCGCTCTTTGGGAAAGCTGACGACGATCCCACCCGGCCAATGCGCGAGCGTGCCCGGCCGGTCGGTCCAGCCCCAGACGCCGACGGTCGAAGCGCCGATCATGTCGACATCGAGCGCGGTGCCGGCTTTCGAGGTCACGCGCATGTGCTTCGTCCCGCGCAGCATCTTGGCAGCCGCACGCACGCGTTTTTCCAGCGCGGTATCCGGCACCATCCGCTCGAGCGCTTCCGGGTGTTCGTTGGAAATCACCAGAATGCGCGCGCCGGCTTTCAGGATGTCGGGCGTTTCCGGCGCATGCATCAGGCCTTCGATGGTGCAATCGACCACGAAGCCCGCCTGCTGAAGCGCGGTCACGACCGGGGCCAGCCGCTGGATTGCTTCGCTGGCGCCGGTCGAACGGATCGGCACGATCTGCCGGTTGCGTGGCGTCGGCATGACGACATGGAACGGCCGCGCGCCCATGCGCAACAGCGCGAGTTCGGCCAGATGCACATTGAGCGCGCGCGATTGCGTCTCCGACAGGATTGCAGCGGTATCGCCGGATTTGACCGCGCAACGTTCGAAAACCTCGCAGAACGCGTCGATCCATTTTGCTTCGATGCGGTCCGCCAGCATGTTCTTCTCCTAGCTTTCAGGAAATCCGCGCAATAGATACGACCGCGCAGCTTCCAGCAAGCCGTTGAGGATCAGTCCCAGCAGCGAGATCGTGATCAGCGGCACGAACATGTCGACCGCCTGGAAGGTCCGCGCCGCCGTCACCAGCACATGGCCGAGACCGTCGGTCGAGGTGATCATCTCGGCCAGGAATACGACGATGCAGGAAATCACGAGGCCGATCCGGCAGCCCGTCAGGATCGACGGTGCGGCCGCCGGCAATATCACCTTGAACAGGATTTCGCGCGGCGGCGTTCCCGCCGCCATCGCCGACCAGATCAGCTTCTGTTCGACCATTGACGCGCCGTAATAGGTCGAGAGCAGAATCGGGAACAAGGCGTCGGCCGTGACAAGCGCAATTTTGAATTCATGGCCGAAGCCGACCAGCAACAACAGCGCCGGATAGAGCGGCGACCTTCGGCAGCGGCGCCAGCACGCGCACGATCGGACGCACGACAGCGTTGAAGGCGGGATTGACCGCCGCCGCAAGGCCGATGCCGACGCCCAGGATCACCGCAATCGAAAATCCGGTAAACAGCCGGAACAGCGTCGCCGCGATTTCCTGCCGGAAGGTGTCGGTCAGGAGCTGCTGCACCAGGCGCGCGAACACCTGTCCAGGCGGAGGCAACAGCGTCACTGGCGCATAGCCGAACGACACCAGCGCCTGCCACACAGCGATGATCAGCGCGATCGGGATCACGCCTAATACGAGATCGGACGTGACGGCGCGCGCGTTCATGAGAAGCTCAGGGGAATGTCGAATTGCGGTTCGGACCAGCGGACCAGCCGGGCGCGTATCCGTTCGAACAGGGCGTCGAGGCAAATACCCATCGCGCCGACGATGATGATCATCGCAAACACCGTATCGTACTGTCCCATGTCGAGCGCATTGAACAGGATGTTGCCGGCGCCGGATTGGCGGGCGATCATCTCGCTGGTAATCATGGTGATCAGCGCCAGCACCAGGCCGGTGCGGCAGCCCGTCAGGATTTCGGGAAGTGCTGCCGGCAGTACAATACGGATCATGCGCTGCGCGGCCGAGAGCCCCATCGCTGCGCTCGACCACAGCATCTTTTCTTCGACCGCTTTAGCGCCTTCGAAGCTGTGGTAGATCACCGGCAGGCTGACGCCGAGGAAGATCACCAGCGTCTTTGCAATATCGCCGACGCCGAGCCAGAGCATGATGATCGGCATCAGCGCGGCCTTCGGCACGGGATAGATCACCATCAGCAAGGGATTGAAGAACGACGCGACGGCACGGCTGCGCCCCATGAACAGGCCCAGCGGGATCGAAACGGCTACGGCAATGCTGAAGCCGATCGCCATCCGGCGCAGCGAAGCGCCGAAATTGACCAGCAAATCCTTGTCGCTGAGGATCGACGGGATGGCGCGAAGCGCCTCGGTCGCGGTCGGAAAGCTGTCGTTATGCAAAGCCAGGGAGGCGACCTGCCAGACAGCGAGCAATCCAATGCAAGCGAGTATGGGAGCGACGCGTTTGATGACAGCATCGCGCGAGATCATGGCTTCAGCTCGTCGCCATCGTCGAACATGCGCTCGATGTCGACGACATGTTTCTGATAGCGCGGATCGAGCAGCAACTCGGTGCGGCGGCGTGGCCGCGGTAGGTCGATATCGATGATCTGCCTGATACGGCCGGGCGAGCGCGTCATCATCACGACCTTGTCGGAGAGGAACACTGCTTCCTCGACCGAATGCGTGACGAACAGCACCGTCTTGCGATCGCGCTCCCAGATGTTGAGCAGATCGTTCTGGAGCCGTGTACGGGTGTGCGCGTCGAGCGCGCCGAACGGCTCGTCCATCAACAGCACTTCGGGATGGTAGGCGAGCGTGCGCGCCAGCGCGACGCGCTGCTTCATGCCGCCGGACAATTCCTTTGGATAAAATTCCTCAAACCCCTTGAGGCCGACCATCTCGAGCAGAGCGCGTGCCTGCGCCTCGGCTTCCGACGGCTTCACACCCTGCTGGCGCGGACCGTACACGACATTTCCAAGCACGCTTTTCCAGGGAAACAGCGCGAACTCCTGAAAGACAGGGCCGCGGTCGGGCCCGGGCCCCGTGATCGCCTTGCCCTTCATTTTTGCGACGCCGCGGGTCGGCCGCACAAAGCCGCCGACGATATAGAGCAACGTCGATTTTCCGCAGCCGGAAGGACCAAGGATGGAAACGAATGCTCGGTCAGCGACAGAAAGCGAAATATCAGATAGCGCAACGTGGTCCTGACGGGTCGAGGTCTGGAACACCTGCGAGACACCTTCGATTTCGATCATGGCAGCCGCTGCCTTCTGCGCCGACCTCGGCTCAGACCGCAGCTCCGACCGTGATGGCAAAATCGTCATTCCCGCGTCTCTCGCCGACATGGCGCCACCCGCGCTGCTAGCATAGCGGAACAGGCACGGATATGGCGATGCGGCTTCCGGTCAACGATGGGGCTCATCGAACCAAGGCCATTCCGCCGCGCCGTCGTGAGTCACCGCGCCCCCGGGCGCCTGACCGACCAGGCGAGCGTATTTAGCAAGCGCGCCCGCCCGATGCCGCGGCGGCCGCGGTTCCCAGGCCTTGCGGCGCTCCTCAAGCGCCCGATCTTCGACCAACAGATCCATGCGGCGCGCAGCGGCATCGATCTTGATACGGTCACCGTCGCGCACCAATGCCAGCGGACCGCCCACGAAAGATTCCGGAGAGACGTAGCCGATGCACATACCCCGGGTCGCGCCGGAGAAGCGTCCGTCGGTGATCAGCGCAACTTTCTCGCCCATCCCCTGCCCGTAGATCAAGGCAGTGACACCAAGCATCTCGCGCATGCCCGGTCCGCCGACCGGTCCCTCGTTGCGGATCACCAGCACTTCACCCTCGGCATAGTTGCGTTTGCGGACGGCATCGACGCAGCTCTCTTCGTCCTCGAACACGCGCGCCGTGCCTTCGAATACGAGCCTCTTCAGGCCTGCTACCTTGATCACGGCGCCATCCGGGCAGAGATTGCCCTTCAGCACAGCCACACCGCCGTCAGCCATGATCGGCTTGCTGGTCGGAAAGATGACCTCGCCGTCGGGCGAGTCGGCGTTGCCGTATTCTTCTGCAAGCGTCCTGCCGCTGATAGTCAGACAAGTGCCATCGATATGGCCGCTCTCGATCAGCGCGCGGATAATGACCGCCGTGCCGCCGATATCGTAGACATCCTTGGCCGTATATTTGCCACCCGGCCGCAGATTGCCGATCAGCGGCGTCCGCGCGAAGACTTCGCCGACATCGTCGATGGTAAAGCTGATCCCGGCTTCGTTGGCCATCGCCGGCAGATGCAGCGCGGCGTTGGTCGAGCCGCCGGTCGCGGCGACGATGGCGGCGCCGTTCTCGAGGGATTTGCGGATGACGATCTCGCGCGGCAACGGCCCGCCGCGCTCGAGCATGTCCATCACCAGACGTCCCGCGCGCCGCGCCACCTGGGCGCGCTCCGGATAGACGCCGGGAATCATCGAGACATTGGGGATGGTCAATCCCATCGCCTCGGACACCATCGCCATGGTGTTGGCGGTGAACTGTCCTGCACAGGCGCCGATCGTCGGGAGGCAAGTGCGCTCGATGCCGGTGAGCGTCGCCTGGTCGATTTCGCCCGTCATGAAGCCGCCGACGGCTTCATAGGAGTCGAGCACGGTCAGCGTCTTGCCCCGAAAGCGCCCGGGCAGCGCGCTTCCGCCATAGATGAAGATCGAAGGCACGTTGCAACGGATCATCCCCATCATGACGCCTGGCAAGGTCTTGTCGCATCCGCCGAAGCCGATCAGCGCGTCATAGGCCAGGCCGTGAACCACGGCTTCGATCGAGTCGGCGATCAGCTCCCGCGAGAACAAGGAGAACTTCATCCCCTCGTGGTTCATACTGATTCCGTCGGAGACCGAGATGGTGGTGAACTCACGCGGCGTACCGCCGGCCTCCGCGATCCCCTCCTTGGCCGCCTCGACCTGGAAGTCATGGGTCATGTTGCAGGGCGTCTGTTCGCCCTTCATGCTGACCACCCCGATCATCGGCTTGGCGAGCGCGGCGTCGTCGAGCCCCATCGCACGCATGAAGGCACGATGCGGGGCACGATCAAGGCCGTCGGTGGTGACGCGGGATCGCCACTTTTTCATGTGCAAAGATCTCCGCGAGCCGTTCCGGCCCGCGCCACGACGCAATACCCCTCACCTCGCATCGGACGCCTACTGTAGCGGCGCGACGATGGTCGGATGCTTGAACTGCGCGACGTCGAGCTTCGGAAGCATTCCCGTCTCGGCGTAGATGTCGAACATTTTCTGGATCGCCGGAAAGTTCGGCGCCGCGCCAGGATCGCGGCCGAAGTCGTTGTCCTTCAAGAGATATGTCTCAAGCACCGGGATCGGCGCTTTCAGCACTTCATTCACGACTTTTAAAGTCTCTTCGCGGTTGGCCAGCGCCTTCTTCATGCCCGAGGTGATGTCACGTACGTAAGCCTTGACCAGATCGGGATTCTTGTCGACGAAGTCGGCCCGGCAGGCTTCCAGAATGTGGACGATGTTCGGCATCGCCTGATTGAGCGAAAACAGCTTGCGCGTTCCTCCTTTCGCCTCGGCACGGGCCGCGAATGGCTGGTTCATATTGACGGCGTCGACGCGCCCTTGGCGCAGAGCGTCCTCGGAGACGGCGAAGCCGACCTCGACCAGCTTGATGTCCTTGGCGGGATCGATCCCGGCCTGCTTCAACAGCATGTTGAAGGGCCCTTGCGTGCCACCGCCGATCACGGAGATGCCGACGGTCTTGCCCTTCAGGTCGGCGATGGTCTTGATCGGCGAGTCGTCCATGACCGCCCAATAGACCGAGAAACCACCCGGTTTCTCGAACACATGCTGAGCGACGATGTAGGCCTTGAGATTGCCGCCGACCACGCCGTTTGCCAGCGACAGCGGCGCCTGTGTCGCGCAATCGAGCGCGCCCGCGGCCAGCGCCTGCGTCATCGGCGCCGTGCCCTGAAACTGGGTCCATTCAATGTTGTAGGTTTTGCCGAGATCAGGGAATTCCTGCGGCCGCTTCATCATCCAGTATTTGGATTCCTCGGCCGGAATGGTCCAGCCGACGCGGATCGTCTGCTGCGCCTGCGACGCGCTCACACCGGACAGAACCGATACCACCGTCGCCGCCGCCAAAATCCATTTCGAAGCCATCATCCCCGCTCCCGCTGTTTCCGCCCGAAAGGCATGAGAGGGCCCCTCGTTTTCGGCCATAAGCCTTTCACGGTTCAAACAATCAGGCAAGCCATTGACGTAGCGCTTGTATTCGCCTGTCCGGCAGGGATATTCGGTTACGACGCGAGGCGGACTAGAACCTTCGAATAAGGAGCGGCGGCATGATCGGAACGGGCGATGGCAAGGGATCGAAAACCGAGAAGCTTGGCTATCTCGGGCTCGGTATGATGGGCGTTCCAATGGCGGGGCGCCTCGTCAACGCCGGCTTTGAAGTCGCGGTCTGGAACCGATCCGCCGACAAGGCCAAAGCCCTGATCGAAGCCGGCGCAAAATTCGCAAACGATCCGCGTAGCGTTGCCGAATCCGCCAGTATCATCTTCATGTGCGTGACTGATGCTGCGGCCGTTGAAGACGTTGTGTTCGGCACGAACGGTCTCGCGGCTGTTCCGGGTTCCGACAAGCTCGTCGTCGATTTCTCGTCGATCCACCCGGATGCCACCCGCGACATTGCAACGCGACTGAGGGTTGCCAACGGCATGGGCTGGATCGATGCGCCGGTCTCCGGCGGCATCAAGGGTGCCGAGGAAGGTACGTTGGCGGTGATGGCTGGCGGCAATGCCGCCGACATCGGGCGGGTGCGCCCTTATGTAATGGCGATGGCGCGGCGGCTCACCCATATGGGGCCGCTTGGCGCCGGACAGACGACCAAACTCTGCAATCAGATCATCGTCGGATGCGCCATGGCGGTGTTGGCCGAGGCGACGCGGCTCGCCAGCAATGCCGGCATCGATGCAGCAAAGCTGCCGGAGGCACTCGCCGGCGGCTTTGCTGATTCGATTCCCCTGCAACTGTTCGTGCCGCGCATGGTGCAGGGTATCCATTCGCCGCCGCTCGGCCACATCGCCACGATGCTCAAAGATCTGGATACGGTTGCCGATGTTGCCCAGGCAACGTCGACGCCCGTGCCGATGGCAACGCTGGCCGGACAAATTTTCAGATTGGGCAAGGCCGCGCGAGGCGCAGATGCCGACGCGCTGGAGATTTACAAGCTTTCGGCATCAAAGGAAGGCTAGAGATTCCGGTTTGCCGTCGTCCCAAGGGGGTTTAGAACTACCTTCCGCATCGAGGTCTCCAAATCCAGGGAAACGCTGCCATGTACAACCCCGCGGGCGTCAAGACGTCCCCCGAAATTCGCGTTCCAAACCAGATGAAAGCGTGGGTGCTTGGCGGGCCCGACGAGCTGTTTTTACGCGAAAAGCCGACGCCGGTGCCAGGACGCGCCGAAGTGCTGGTTCGCATCGATGCTGTTGCAATTTGTGCAACCGATCTCGAGATCATTCATCGGGGATCGCCCGCCAGCATCCAGGGCGGGCTGCCCTTCAACAAGAATTTTACCCCGGGTCATGAATATATGGGCACGGTGGCGGCGCTCGGCCCTCATGTCGATGAGTTCAAGATCGGCCAGCGCGTCACCGTCGAGATCCACGCCGGGTGCGGGCAATGCAAGCGCTGCCGCATGGGCATGTACACTTCATGCCTGAATTACGGCAAGCCGGAGAAGGGTCACCGCGCCAACGGCTTCACCACCGACGGCGGCTTCGCCGAATATGCCGTCAATCATATCAATACGATCATTCCGGTGCCGGATAGCATGAGCGATCCGGAAGCAACGCTGGTCGTCACGGCGGGGACATCGATGTACGGCCTCACCGAGCTCGGCGGGCTGGTCGCCGGCGAGAGCGTCGTGGTGATCGGGCCAGGTCCGATCGGGCTGCTCGCGGTAGCGGTCGCCAAGGCGCTCGGCGCCAGCCCGGTCGTGCTGACGGGCACGCGCGACAAGCGGCTTGCGATCGGCAAGGAACTCGGCGCGGACCGTGTGATCAACATCGGCAACGAGAACCCGGTCGATATCGTCAAGCAGCTCACCGGCGGGATCGGTGCGGACTATGTGATTGAATGCGCTGGCTCGGAAGCCACCATCGATCAGGCGATTCACATGACCAATCGCGGCGGAAAGATCTGTCTTGCGGCGTTCCCGCATGAGCCCGTCACGACCGACATCGCGCACCTCGTGCGCAACAACATCTATGTCTACGGCATCCGCGGCGAAGGCCGCAGCGCGACGCATCGAGCGATGGAACTGATGGCGGAAAAGCGCTTTGACGCCACCAGGATACACACCCACACCTTCCCGCTCGCCGATCTGCCGACTGCGCTGCGCTATGCCCGCGAACGCGTCGAGGATGCCATCAAGGTGGTGGTCACAACCGGCCAGGCCGGGGCGATCGCGAGCGCCGCGGAGTAAGATCGTCGATCAAATCTTGCCGAGCGCCGTCAGGACGATCTGCGGTGTTATCGGGATTTCCGTGATAACCGCGCCAAATGGCTTCAACGCGTCGTTCACGGCATTGGCGACCGCTGCGGCCGCTCCAGCCGTGCCGGCCTCGCCTGCCCCTTTGGCGCCGAGTTCGCTCTCCGCGGTTGGAGACACGACGTGACCGACATCGATGTCGGGCATCTCGCCGGACATCGGAACAAGGTAGTCAGCCATATTCGCGTTGGTGAGCTGACCGCGCTCGTCGTAAATGCATTTTTCGAACAAAGCCGCGCCCAGCCCCTGCACCACTCCGCCCCGGATTTGCTCGTCGACCAATTGCGGGTTGATGATGGTGCCGCAGTCCTCGACCACCCAGTGCCGGAGCAGTTTGATGAATCCGGTGTCGACATCGACCTCGAGCCATGAGGCCTGCACACCGTTCGTAAAAGCAAAGGGATATTCGCGCGGCACGAAATGCCGCGTCACCATCAGCTCTGGCTGAATGCCGGGCGGCAGTGTATCGGGCCGGAAGTAGACGATCCGCGACAGCTCCTTCAGCTCGATACGCAGCGCTCCGTCGTTCGCGTTCACGATCCGACTCTCGACGATATCGAGTTCGGCCGGCGTCGACTGCAGGATCGCCGCCGCAACGTCCAGGATGTTCTTGCGCAGGACCTTGGCCGCCTGCAGCGCCGCCTCCCCGCCGATGCCGGCGCCGCGCGACGCCCAGGTGCCGCCGCCATACGGCGTATTGTCGGTATCGCCGAGAATGACGCGGACGCGATCCATCGAGACGCCTAGCACGCTTCCGACGATTTGCGCTGTCAGCGATTCCGATCCCTGCCCCTGCTCCGTGATGCTGGTCTGACAGATCACAGAACCTTGCGCATCCAGCCGAACGGCAACGCCGTCCTGTGACGAAATCTTCGCACCGCCGACGCCGTAAAATGCGGCGCTAGGATTTGTGACCTCGATGAAGCTTGCGATTCCAATGCCGCGATAAACGCCCTTCTTACGCAACTCCGCCTGTTCGGCGCGCAAGCGGCCATAGTCCATCATCTGCAGAAGCTTCGCCAATGAGGCATGGTGCGACAAGCGCTCGAACTTCAACCCCGCCGGCGAACTACAGGGATAGGCGTCGTCCGCAATAAGGTTGCGGCGACGGATGTCGACCGGGTCCATCCCGATGCGCATGGCGGCGAGATCGACCAAACCTTCCGTCACCGAACATGCGATGGGATGGCCGACCGCTCGGTACTGGCACATCACGTTCTTGTTCTGGAAAACCACGCGCGCCCGCGCGCGATAGTTCCTCGTGACGTAGGGGCCACCGACGAGATTGACGACCTGATTGGCCTCGATCGCGCTGGTGCGCGGATACATCGAATAGGGTCCGATACCCGTGAGGTCGTCGATCTCGAATGCGATGATCGTGCCGTCATGCTTGACGCCGATCTTGCCCTTGCAGCGGTGGTCGCGGGCATGAATGTCAGTGTTGAAGCTTTCGACGCGATCGGCGACGAACTTGATGGGACGTCTGAGCAGCTTCGACAGTGCATAAGTCGCCATCTCGTCGGCATAGATGTGAACCTTGATGCCAAAGGAGCCGCCGACGTCCTTACAGACGACGCGCACCTGGTGTTCTTCCAAGCCGAGGTGCAGCGCCGCGATATTTTGCACCATGTGCGGCGCCTGCGTGCCCTGATAGATCGTGAGCCGGGCCTCGGCGGCATTCCAGTCGGCGACAACGGAGCGCGGCTCCAAAGTGACGCCGGTGTGGCGGCCGAACACGAAGTCGGCTTCCACGACCTCGTCGGAGGCGGCGAATGCCTGGTCGACCTCGCCTGCGTTGTGAACGCGCTCGAACGCGAGATTGTCGCCGAGCGAGGCGTGAATCACCGGCGTTTCCGGATCGAGCGCGGTACGCATGTCCGTCACCGCATCCAGTTCCTCGTAGGAAACCAGGACCTGCTCGGCTGCGTCTTCTGCCAGAGCGCGGCTGGTCGCAACAACGGCGGCGACGGCCTCGCCCTGCCAGCAGACCCGGTCGATCGCGATCGCGTGCTGCGGAGCCGATTTCAGACCCTTCAGATGGGAGAGGACGCCGACCCAAGGGGTAATGACATCAGCCAATTCCTTGCCGGTCACCACCGCCACGACACCGGGCATCTGCCTCGCTGCTTCGATATCGACGTTGACGATCCTGGCGTGCGCATGGGGCGAACGCAGGAAGACCACGTGCGCCATCCGCGGCAGTTCCATGTCACTGACATAAGCTCCGCGGCCCTGCATCAAGCGGTCGAGATTTGGCCGTGGCACCGTCTTGCCGATGTAGGAATTCGGCCTGTCGAGAACGGAAAGACCTTCATGCTTTGCCGGCGCTTCGATCATTGCGGCGACCTCTGTCGCGCGCTCGCGGTCGCCTCGATCGCGTCGATGATGGCGTGGTAGCCGGTGCACCGGCAATAGTTTCCGGAGAGATGCCCGCGAATCTCATCCCGGCTTGGTGCAAGCTGCTGTTTCAACAAATCCTGCGCGGCCATCAACATGCCCGGCGTACAATAGCCGCATTGCAGGGCATTGCGGTTGCGGAAGGCCTCCTGCAGGTCGGCGATCTCGCCGCTGTCAGACAGTCCCTCGATTGTCTGCACCGAGGCACCCTGCGCCTGAACGGCGAGCATCAGGCAAGCGCGGACGATTTCACCGTTGACCCGCACCGTGCAGGCGCCGCAGACGCCGTGTTCGCATCCGACATGCGTTCCCGTCAGATGCAGATGCTCGCGCAAGAAGTCGGCGAGATTGATACGCGGCAGGACGTGCGCGTCGACACGCTCGCCGTTGACTTGAAGCAAAATGGATATCGGCGCAGTCACAGCGTCGCTCGCGTGAGTTCGGGGCGATGCAACAACGCGGCGGCCGCACGCGAGAGAAGCACCTTTGCCAGATGACGGCGCATTGCGCTCGAGGCTTGTTGGTCTTCGTGGGGGGTCAATTCCTCAGCGAGCACATCCGACACGTCTGTTATGAGCGCCGACGTCACCACAACGTTGAGCAATTCGCCGGCGGCTTTCACCAGGGCCGGTCGATCTCCCAGCGCGAAATATGCAAGACGGAGGTCGACAAACATACCGCCTTCGACAACCGACTGAGCTGTCAGACCCGCAATCGCGTAGTCGCCATGGCGACGTGCAAACTCATGAAAGAAATGTGCGGAATTCTTTCGTGCGATCGGCACTTCAATGGCGACCAGTAATTCATCGGCTGCCAGCGCTGTCTCGAAGATTCCGGTGACGAAATCCGTCGCGGCAATCCGCCGCTCGCCACGGCCGCTTCGAGCGACAATCGTTGCGTCGAGCGCGAGCATGCAGGCCGGCAACTCGGCGGCGGGGTCGGCATGAGCGAGGCTGCCGCCGACGGTCCCTCTGTTACGAATCGCTGGATGTGCAACATGCGCGACTGCTTCGGCCAACAACGGCGCGTGAATCGCAATCTCGGATGACTTCAAGAGATCGACATGCCGCGCCAGCGCGCCTATGTGGAGCGTGCTTCCACGCACAGCGACTTGCTTCAATTCGGAAATGTTGCCGATATCGATAACGATGTCTGGAGAAATCAAGCGCAGGTTCATGGCCGGCATCAGGCTTTGGCCGCCAGCAAGTACCTTTGCCGACTCTCCGTGAGAAGCCAGCAACCGAAGCGCGTCGTCGACGCTGGTCGCACGTTCGTAAGCGAAAGCCGAAGCCTTCATGGATGGGATCTTCCGCAGCCGGATCTTTTGTATTTTTTCGGATTAGAGGGTCGCAACCATCAAAGGTCAAGTTTGTTTATCGAACGATTATTTCGGGACATTCGACCTTTGGGGCTTGTCTTGAAGGCCTGAACGACGCACCGTTGCCCCGAAGGGCAAGGGCTTTCGGGGAGCCGCCGGCGATGAAGCTGGGTTTCTTTACGATGCCGATCCATCCGGTGGAAAAGGATTGGCGGCAATCGCTGCGAGAGGATCGTGAAGCGTTCCTGCTGGCCGACGAATTGGGCTACACCGAGGGGTACGTCGGCGAACACGTCACGGACAAGGCCGAGAACATTACCTCATCGATCGCCTTCCTCGCCTGGATCGCGGCCGCGACCAAGCGCATCAAGCTCGGCACCGGCACCGTCAACATGCCAAACACCCATCCGGCGGCCGTCGCCGCCTCGATTGCGATGCTCGACCACATGCTGGACGGGCGGCTGATCTTCGGCATCAGCCCCGGCGGACTGCTGTCGGACGCGGAGGTGTTCGGCAATCTCGATGCGGATCGCAACGCGATGTTCCTCGAAGCGATCAACCAGGTTCTGCAAATCTGGGAGACTGGGCCACCCTATAACATCAAGGGTAAATACTGGAACATCTCGGTCGAAAAAACCTTGATGGCCGACATCGGCCAGGGTTTCATTGCGCGTCCGTTGCAGCGGCCGCATCCACCTATCGTCGTGACTGCGGTAGCCCCGTTTTCAAAGGGCGTGACGGAGGCAGCAGCGCGCGGCTGGGACCCGATTTCGGCAAACTTCCTGATGCCGGCCTGGGTAAAAAGTCATTGGCCGAAATATGTCGAGGGCTGCGAGCGCGGTGGCCGCGCCGCCGATCCCACCAACTGGCGGATCGCAAAGAGTGTCTTTGTCGCCAAGGATGCAGCGACGGCGAAGGCCTACGCGACCGATCCGAACAGCCCGTATGTCTACTACTACCACTCACTCTTCGCCAAGCTGAAGAAGAACGGCCGGATCGAGCTGTTCAAGACCCGACGCGATCAACCCGACGATGAGGTGACGCTTGAATCGATTTGCGACAGATTGATCATCCACGGAACACCTGAGAGCGTCGCTGACCAACTGCTTTCATTCCAGGAGGAGGTCGGTCAGTTCGGCACCCTGCTCTACGCAGGCAAGGACTGGAGCGACCGGGAACTCGGGCGCCAATCGATGATCCTGATGGCCGAGAAGGTGATGCCGCGCATCAATGCCGGACGATCCAAGCAATCCAACGCAGCGGAATGATCCGCAGCCAATATGTGAGTGCGTAACGTGGCTTTCTCCGATCGTATCCCCTATCAGGCGCAGGTCGATCGTCCCAGGCTCAAGCTGCCCAATGGAAAGCGACTCGCGGTATGGATCATTCTCAATGTCGAGGAATGGCGGATCGAGAACGCCATGCCTCGCACAGTCCTGAGTCCGCCGATGGGGCAGCCGCTCCTTCCTGACGTGCCGAACTGGTCCTGGCACGAATACGGGATGCGGGCCGGCTTCTGGCGGCAGTTCAAGGCGCTCACAGACCGCAAAATTCCGGTGACGCTGGCGCTCAATGCCAATGTCTGCAATTCCTATCCGCGCGTCGCGTCTGCTGCGCTTGACGCCGGATTTCGAGTTCATGGGCCATGGCTTCGTTCAAGGCCCAATGCACAAGCTGGCCGACCAGGCCGACGCCATCAAGCGATCGGTCGAGACGATCGCGAAATTCACCGGCAGACCCCCGCGGTCGTGGGAGAGTCCGGGATTGACCGAGACCGAAGAGACGCTCGATCTGCTCCGGCTGAACGGCATCGAATATGTCGCCGACTGGGTGATCGACGACCTGCCGCAGGACATCGCGACGCCTCACGGGACCATCACCACGATTCCCTATTCGGTCGAAACGAATGACATCGTGATCCACGCGCTTCAGCATTTGCCGTCGGATCAGTTCCTGAAGCGGTGCACCGATCAGTTCGACAGGCTGTATCTGGAAGGCGCCAGCAACGCGCGAGTGATGGCGATTTCGATCCATCCTTACATCACCGGTGTTCCCCATCGCATCAAATACCTGGAGGCGTTACTGGACTACGTGATCGGCCACGATGGCGTCGCGCTGATGACCGCGAGCGAGATCGGCGACTGGTACCGCGCCGAAATGGCGAAGGTCCATTCCTAGCCAACC
Source organism: uncultured Alphaproteobacteria bacterium (assembly GCA_963732085.1). Lineage (GTDB taxonomy): Bacteria > Pseudomonadota > Alphaproteobacteria > Rhizobiales > Xanthobacteraceae > Bradyrhizobium. Next base: position 77,811 of record CAVSYJ010000018.1, read on the forward strand.
GCCTTGACCGGCGGACGCATGCTGACCAGACGTGTGCGTCCGAAGACTTGCGCATACCCGGCGATAAATGCATCCAGCGCGTTGCAGATCATCTGTTCCTGGTCCTCGAGCACCGGGGATTCGTAGATATGTTTGCGAACGCCATAGTAAAAGATTCCACTGTGGAACACCCATGCCATCTCGATCTCGGGCGCCGTCGGTTTGCTCTGTGTGGGAAGTCCAAGGTCATGGCGACATTCCCTGATGATGCGCGTCAGTATCTTGTCGCGCACGATGCCGACATACCAGCGGTTGATGTCGAGTCCTTTCAGGCCCGAATACAGATAGATGCGCAGCCACTTTCGCCGGAAGATGACCTTGGTGTAGCCGCGGTAGAATTCAAGCAACCGGTCCCGTAGCGGACGTGAGCGATCCGCAAGCAGACCGTCCCAGCCTTGATCCAGCGGTTCCAGATAGACCGTGCGGTAAACTTCCTTGATCAGGTCGTCCTTGCTCGGAAAGTAGCGGTAGAGCAGCGGTTGGGTCACGCCGAGGCGGCGCGCCAGATCACGCGTGCCGCCCGCAAATCCTTCTTCCGCAAAGAACTCGGTCGCCTTGGCGACGAATTCCTTGCGGCGTTCATCGGGAGAAAGCCGCCGCTGCTTGGTCGGCGCGCGCCTGGGTCGGGGTTTCTTCTTCATGACTTCTTGTCGGGAACAAACTTCCCGTACCCGCCTTGCGCAAAAAGCAGCGGTTCGTTGCGGTTGTAAGAATAGGCTTCAACTGCACCGAGGAAGATCACATGATCGCCGCCATAGTATCGATTAGCCGAACGACACTGAAAATTCGCGACGCTTCCAGCAAGCAAGGGGGCGCCGCCGAGGCCCGGGGTCCATTCGACGCCGACAAACTTGTCGTCCGATGATTTTGCAAACCTGTCTGCGAGCGCTTGCTGCGATGCGCCGAGCACGTTGACGGCAAAATGAGTGGCATTCTGGAACGCGGTCAGGCTCGACGAATAGAGCACAAGGCTCCACAGCACGAGCGGCGGGTTCAGCGACACCGAAGCAAAGGAATTGCAGGTGATCCCGTAAGGCTTCCCGTCACTGCCGGCCGCCGTGATGATGGTCACGCCAGTGGCGTAGGTGCCAAGCGCATGGCGAAAATCGCGCGGATCGATCGGCGAATGGTCGGCGGCGAGTTCACTGGCTGGATCAGGTCCGACCGGATGCTTGGGCGCGTCGTTCATCCCGTGGCCTCAAAGCGTCAGGTTTTCGGACGGAAGGCCGAGGGCAACGCGGCCGTAATTGGTGCCGGCAGCGTCGAAATTGAATGCGAGGTGCGAATTGATGGCATGGGCGTCGCGGAATTGCCGCTGCAATGCTCCACTCGTGAATAGCCCGCGCGCACCGCTGGCGGCAAACAGCAACGATACCGCCTCGGTGCACAGGTTCACGGAAAACGCTCCATCGCGCCGCAAGCCAGTCTTGGCCGCCATATCCGGAATATGGCCGCGCCTGGCATCGACCATCGCCTCGATACATCTAGAACGCATGATCAGACGGGCGGCGTCAATCTTGGCCGAAGCTTCCGCAATCTTGATCTGCGTGCTTTGCATGTCGCCGAGTTTTGCGCGATTAGAAGCCGATGCGCGGTGTCGGGCGACTTCGATATAATCGTCGAGACAGGCCTGCGCATTGCCCAACGCGACGCCTGACAAGACGTAGGGAAATAGCGAGAAAGCCGGCAGTGCATAAAGGACGTTCGGATTAGCCGCACTGCCGGGCGTCGGACCGCCTGCGAGATCGTTCACGGCCACCGACAATGCGTCGGCAACGACAGCGTCCTTGACCTCGACGTCGTTGGAGCCGGTTCCGCGCAATCCGGCCGCATCCCAGGTGTCGACGATATTGTATTGATCCCGGTGCAACAGAAAAATGCGATATTCAATTCCGTCAGCTTCGTCCTCGGGAAAGACCACGCTCGCAAGCATATTCCATTCGCAGGACGCTACCCCGGACGAGAACGGCCAGCGGCCGCGCAATTGATGTCCGCCCTCGACCTTGCGCGCCCGGCCAGCCGGGAAGATGAACGAGGATGCGATCAGTACATTCGGATCCTTGTCCCAGACCTGGTCCTGCGCACGTTTGTCGAACATGCCCAGCATCCAGTGATGGCTTGCGAGATTAGCGAAATTCCAGGCGACCGAAGCGTCGGCCTTGCCCAGGATCTCCGCACAATCGACCAGAGCGACATAATCGAACTCGGAGCCGCCGACGCGCCTGGGCTGCACGATCCTGAACAAGCCAGCCTCATGCAGATCGCGCTCGGTTTCCGGCGGCAGCCGCCGCAGTTCCTCCGTGCGCGCGGCACGATCGCGAAGTTCCGGAATCAGAGCCTTCGCGCGGGTCGCCATCGCGGCGAAAGCGCGCTCATCCGTCTCCGGCCCCGCAGCCTGGCCTGTGCTTGGCTTTCGACCAACACCTGCCATCCGTTACTCCTCCGCTTGACCGCTTCGACGTCCTTGGCGATTGTTTATCGCTCGATCAGCGATTAAGGCGTGGCTGGCTTTGCCCGTCAATCGAAAATCGGGGGATGGGAACGCACAGCTATGGACAAAACCATTGGGATCATCGGGCTTGGCATCATGGGGGGCGCCATTGCGCGCAATCTCATCGAACGCGGCTGGCGCGTGATCGGGTTCGATCTCAATCCGGAACGAAACGCCGAGCTTGCGCAGGCAAAAGCGTCGATTGCCGGCGGCGTAGCCCAGGTGACGCGCGACGCGCCGGTTATCATGACCAGTCTCCCTACCCCTGCAGCCGTCGAGAAGGTCGCGCAAGAGATCGCCGCATCCGGACAATCCCAGCGAATCGTCATTGAACTCAGCACGCTCAGCCTTGCCGATAAGCTCGCCTTCGAAGCCATCCTGCATAAAGCCGGTCACGTTGCGCTGGATTGTCCGCTCAGCGGAACCGGCGCACAGGCCAAGATGCGCGATCTCGTGGTCTACGCCAGCGGCGACAGCCAGGCAATCGAGCGCTGCATGGCGTTGTTTGCCGATTTCGCCAAGCAGAGCGCCGATCTCGGCAAATACGGCAATGGCAGCCGGATGAAATTCGTCGCCAATCATCTGGTCGCGATCAACAATGTCGCGACCGCGGAGGCGATGTTGCTCGCCGAGCGCGCCGGGCTCGATCCGAAGATGGTGATCGACATGGTCGGCCCCGGCGCCGGAGGCTCACGCATGTTCCAGATGCGCGCCCCCATGATGGTTCAGGGTGTCTACGAGCCTGCGACCATGAAGGTCTCGACCTGGAAAAAGGACATGGCGATCATCGCCGAGTTCGCCGACGATGTCGGCTGCTCCACCCCGCTGTTCACTATGACGCAGCCGGTTTATTCGGAAGCCATGGCGATGGGGTTAGGCAATCAGGATACGGCGGCGGTGTTCGAGGTGCTGAAGAAGACCATATTCAAAGCACCCAAATCCGGCGAGACGACGCGGGAATAGCGGCTCTCTGCCGGGGTTGGCGCATCCCGTCGTCGACCGTGCGTTTTGCGCACGGATTCCGCAACGCGTCAAAGAGCGGACATTCATTCATGGCCACAATGCCGGCAACTATCGCCGATCCGAGTAGCTACGGGCTGGTTATCACTTGATCATTTATGACTTCCGGCAGATAAATTGCTCAATCAAGCAAAAAGCCGGTGCCCACTTTGTGGCATTCCAGGGGAGGACTTCATGACGATATCGCGACGGCGGTTTGTTGGCGGCGTAGCCGGCGCAGGCGTCGCCAGCTTGGCGTCCCCTCGTCTTGCCCTTGCCCAGGGCAATGATCCCATTCGCGTTGGTCTGCTGGCGGCAAAAACCGGTCCTCTCGCCTCCGGCGGCATCGATATGGATTTGGCGCTGACGATGTTCCTGAAGGAGCGTGACAACACTCTCGCCGGCCGCAAGGTGCAGTTGATCGTTGCCGACACTGCGGGTGTTCCCGCGACTGCACGCACGAAAGCGCAGGAGCTGATCGAAAAGAACAACGTTCATTGCGTTATCGGGCCGCTCGCTGCCTTCGAGGCCTTGGCGATCGCTGACTATATGACCGAAAAGGAAATGCCCACGCTCGGCGTCGCCGCCGCAGAGGACATGACACAGCGTCACCCGAGCCCATGGTTCGTGCGCCTGACCTCGACGTCCGCGCAATGCGCTTACCCTCTCGCTGATTACGCCGCAAAAGAGCTGAAATACAGGAAGATCGTCACCATTGCTGACGACTTCGCCTATGGGCACGAAATGTGCGCGGGGTTCCAGCGCGCGTTCGAGGACAATGGCGGCAAGATCGTCCAGAAAATCTTCACGCCGCTCGCGACGCCTGACTATGGCAGCTATGTCGCGCAGGTGAAAGGCGCAGACGCGATCTTTCTCGGCACCGCCGGCTCGAACGGATTCCGTTTCCTGCGTCAATTCATCGAATATGGCTTGAAGGACAAAATGGCCGTTATCGGCGGCATGACCGCGCTCGACGAATCCGTGCTGCGTAATATGGGCGATGAAGCCTTGGGGATCTTGACGACGAGCTGGTACTCCGCCGAACTCGACAATCCCCTGAACAAGGTATTCGCGCCGGCTTTCCGCAAGCAGTTCAAATATGACCCCGGCTATTACGCCGGTAGTACCTACGTATCCGGTGAGGTGCTCGAGGCTGCGCTGAAGACCACGAAAGGAAACGTCGAAGACAAGAAGGCCCTCATGGCAGCGATCCGCGGCAGCAATGCCGACACCATCCGCGGTATCGTTAAATTCGACGAATTCGGCAACGCCATCGGCAATGTCTACATCCGCAAGGTGACCAAGAGCGATGGCAGATTGGTCAATTCCGTCGTCAAGACCTATCCGGATGTCACCCAATTCTGGACGTATGACAAAACAGCTTTCCTGAAGAACCCGGTCTATTCGCGAGACTATCCGCCGGCAAAGAATTTAGAACCTTGAGAAGCCATCACTAGATCGGCCGCCGATGCAGTTTTGGATCATCCAGGGTCTCAACAGCCTGTCGCTCGGCGGGCTGTTATTCCTGTTGTCATCAGGATTTTCCCTGATTTTCGGATTGATGCGTCTTGCGAACCTCACGCATGGCGCGTTCTTCATGCTGGGCACTTATATCGCGGCAACGGTATTGCGCGCCTATGACGGTCTGAGCCTCTGGGTGGTGGTGATTGCTGCCGGTTTTGCGGTCGCCGCTCTCGGCGGCCTGTTTGAACGCCTGGTGCTGACGCGGCTGAAAACGAACCCGCTTGGGCAAGTGCTGGTCACACTCGGAATGTCCTTCATCATATCGGACGCTTGCCTGATGTTGTGGGGCGGCGATTCCATACCAGTTCCGACCCCGCAATACCTGCAGGTGCCAACCCGCATTTTCGGCTTCGTGTTTCCCACCTATCGCCTGGTGCTGGTCGGATTGGCGATCATCGCAGCTATTGCGCTATACTTCCTGCTGGAGCGCACGCGTCTCGGCGCCATGATCCGAGCGGGCGTTGATGACGGTCAAATGGCGCGCGCGGTCGGGATTCCCGTCTCCAACCTGTTCACCATAGTATTTTGCCTGGGGGCCGGCATTGCCGGTGCTGCCGGCGTGCTTGGTGGTCCGATCCTCTCCGCCTATCCCGGACTGGACGCAGATATGCTGCCGCTGGCCCTGATTGTCGTCATCCTGGGAGGAATCGGCAGCCTGCTTGGCGCCTTTGTAGGCAGCTTCGTGATCGGCTTCATCTACACCTTCGGGATCGCCCTGTTTCCGGACCTGGCCTATATCATCCTGTTCCTGCCGATGATCGTCGTGATCGCCTTCCGGCCGCAAGGCCTGTTTGGACGCGTCGGCGCATGAACTGGATCGCCGCAGCTTTGATCGGCGGATCGCTCCTTCTGCCACCTTTCGTAGCGGGCGATTTCTATATCAATCTGGCAAGCCAGATCCTGATCGCGTCGATCTTCGCGCTCAGTCTCAATCTGTTGGTTGGCTTCGGCGGCATGACCTCACTGGGACATGCCTCGTATCTCGGGGTCGCCGCCTACATCTCCGCATTGTTGACCAGCCGCTACGGTTTCGGGCACGGCACCGCGGCGTTCATCTCCATTTCGGGAACCGTTGTGATGGCAGCGTTCTTCGGCGTAATCGCGCTTCGCGCCACCGGTCTTGGTTTCCTGATGATTACCCTTGCGTTATCACAGGTGCTTTGGGGTCTCGCCTACCGCATGTCGAGCGTGACCAACGGCGACAACGGCATCGCCGGACTTACCCGCCCGGCTCCCTTCGGCATTTCGCTCGACAGTCCCGTGTCGTTCTACTGGTTTGCGCTAATCGTCGCGACGATCGCTTTCCTGATGATGACGGTATTCGTCTCGTCGGCCTTTGGCTCATCGGTGAAAGGGGTGCGCGACCAGCCTCGCCGCATGGCGGCGCTGGGCTTCAATCCCTGGCTGATCCGCTGGATCACCTTCGTCTACGCCGGCTTCTGGGGCGGCGTATCCGGGCTGCTTTACGTTTACTATCACAAGTACATCCACCCGACGTCGCTCTCGATCACGAGTTCGGCTGAAGCACTGCTCGGCGTGATCGCGGGTGGCTCAGGAACGTTGGGAGGTCCCGCAGTCGGCGCGGCGCTAGTGCTGCTGCTGAAGAACTATGCGTCCGCCTATCTCGATCGATGGAATATGCTGCTCGGCCTCGTATTCCTTTTCATCGTGCTGGTCATGCCGGCGGGCATTGTACCCGGCTTTAGCAGGCTGACCGCGGCCTTACGCGGGGAGAAGCCATGACCGGTCCCGCGCTCGAAGTGATTGGTCTGCGAAAAGCCTTCGGCGGCCTGGCTGTCACGCAAGACGTTTCGCTTGTGGTCCAGCCGGGCGAGAGACGGCTGATCATTGGGCCGAACGGCGCGGGCAAGACCACGCTGTTCAACCAGATCAGCGGGGACCTCCGGCCAAATTCCGGGCAGATCAGGCTATTCGGTGCCGATATCACGCGGCTGCCGCCCTACAGGCGCGCGCAATGTGGCATGTCCCGCACCTACCAGATCATCACCCTGTTCGCCGGTGACACGATCGAACACAACGTCTCGCTGGGCTTGTTGGGACTTCGACCGTCGCGCTGGCAAATGTGTTGGCCGATGTCACGCTATCCTGACATCGCGACGGAGGCTCGCCGTGCCCTCGATGCTGTCGGGCTCCTGCAACTAGCCAATCATCCAATCTCCGGCATTGCCTACGGCGAAAAGCGGCGCGTCGAGTTGGCCGTAGCGCTGGCGCAAAAGCCACGTATCCTGTTGCTGGACGAGCCGCTTGCTGGCCTATCGAACCTGGAGCGATCCACTGTCAAGGCGCTGATCTCATCCATCCCGCGGGAAACCACGGTCGTCATGATCGAGCACGACATGGACACGGCCCTCGATCTTGCCGAAACCGTGACTCTGCTCAACTACGGACGTGTCATCGTCGACGGCAAGCGCGACGTGGTTGTCGCCGACGCGCGAACGCGGGAGGTGTATCTTGGCACCTGACGCGCTCAATCTGACCAACGTCCACAGCTTCTACGGAGACAGCCATATCCTGCACGGCGTCAGCTTTGCGCTGCAACCCGGCAGCGTGCTGGCACTGTTGGGACGTAACGGTGCCGGCAAAACCACTTGCATCTCCACCATCATCGGTTTCCTTGCGCCGCGCGAAGGCGAAATCCGGCTGTTTGGCGAGCCGATCGCCGGCCTCAGTCCCGAGCGCATCGCGCATCTGGGAGTTGGCCTCGTGCCGCAAGGCCGCCGGATCTTCCCGTCTCTTACCGTGCGGGAAAATCTGGCCGTGGCGGAGCAGCGCCGGGAGATGGGCACAGAGCGATGGACGGTCGATCGCATCTACGATCTGTTTCCGCGATTACGCGAACGTCATGCGCAATTTGCCGGCACCTTGTCAGGCGGTGAACAACAGATGCTTGCAATCGGACGGGCGCTGATGGGAAATCCGCGCGTGCTCTTGCTCGATGAACCGTCGGAGGGTCTGGCACCATTGATCGTCGCCGAAGTCGGCCGCACTATCCAGCGTCTCAAACAGGAGCGACAATCGACCATCCTCGTCGAACAAAATCTCAAGCTAGCACTCGACGTCGCCGACGAAGCGGTCATTCTCAATACCGGACGCTGCGTGTTTGCTGGAAGCGTTGGCGAGCTTCAAGGCAACGACGAATTGGTCACGCAACATCTTGGTGTTTATCAAACCAACGAAGTTCTATCTTAGATTGAGGAACGAGATGAAGATCGGCGTATGTGGGACGGGTCGAATGGGATCAGCGATCGCGCAGCGATTGACGTCCGTTGGCCATGAGGTCAGCGTCTGGAACCGCGATCAGGCGAAGACCAAGCCCCTTGTAGATGCCGGTGCAAATTTGTCATCTACGCCGGCCGCGCTCGTGGACAGTTGCGAGGTGGTGGTCGTCATGCTGCTCAACGATGCAGCAAGCGGAGCTGTCTATCGTGGCCCGAACGGCATTCTGAAAGCCGAACTGGCCGGCAAATTGGTCATCGATATGAGCACGCTTCGGCCGGACACGATGCAGGCGATTGGCACCACCGTTGTTCAGAAGGGCGGCGCCTTTGTCGAAAGCCCCGTCGGCGGGAGTACGGCGCCCGCCAAGGAAGGCAAGCTGTTTGCGCTGGTCGGCGGTGAGAAAGCGGATGTCGCGCGTGCAATGCCCATTCTGGAACAATTGTGCAGGCGCATCGAACACATCGGCGCGCTCGGTGCCGGCGCAACCATGAAGCTCGCCGTCAATTTGCCGCTGCTGGTCTATTGGCAAGCGCTGGGCGAGTCCCTGACGATCTGCAAACCGCTTAATCTTCCTGCTGACCGCTTGATCGATATCCTGTCGGATACCGCGGGTGCGCCGACGGCCATGAGAGGGCGCGGTGCCGTGATTGCCAAGGTTCTGAGTGGCGCGCCGCTCGGTGCGACGGCCTTTGGTCTGAGCGCTGCCAAAAAAGACCTTGCGACAGCCATGCAATTTGCTGCGACCTTAAATGCCGAGCTACCTGTCGCCGCTGGTGCGCTTGGCTGTTACGAGGAGGCTGAAACGGCGGGGCTAGGCGATGCCGACGCGACTGCAATCTCAAGCCGTTGGCCGAACCGCACAGCCAGGGCGTAAGGCCGTTCTCAGAGACATTGTCCAACCCCGCAGGTCCAAACATGATCGACAGTAAGAATCGCTATGGCCGTTCCGCCGCCCGTATCCATGACGCCGATGGTCTCGCGCGCCGTCCCTCGTCTCCGACCATCGATATTCATGCGCATATTGTCGTGCCCCAGGCCGCAGCAGTAGCGCAGCCGCATGTCGACATGAGCCGCATCCCGCTCGCCAATTTTGCCGATGCGCCCACCAAGGAGGTGAACGCCCAGCAGGAGAAGGATGTCCGCGAGGTGATGACCACACTCGACCTGCGCCTCAGGCACCTCGACCAAATGGGCATTGACATCCAGGTTGTCGCGCCCGCGCCGGGGCAATGCTACTACACGGTCGATCCCAAAATCGGAGAGAATGCGCATCGCCTCGCAAACGACGGCGTCGCTGAATACTGCGCCCGCAAGCCCGATCGCCTCGTCGGCCTCGGCGTGGTCACGCTCCAGGAGCCGGAGCTTGCGGTTCGCGAGCTCGACTACGTCATGAGCACGTTGAAACTGAAGGGTGTCCAAATCCTGACCAATGTCGACGGTCAGGAACTATCCGATCCGAAGTTTCGTCCATTCTTTGCCAAAGCGGAGCAGCTCGGCGCTTTCATTATGATGCACCCGAATGGATTTACCCACGGGCAGCGCTTGACTCACTATTACTTCAGCAATGTGCTGGGCAATCCGCTCGATACCACGCTGGCCCTTCACAATTTGATCTTTTCGGGAACATTGGCGCGCTTCCCGGAGCTGAAGTTGATGGCGGTGCACGGCGGTGGGTATCTTCCGAGCTATTCCGGTCGGATCGATCACGCCTGGGGCGCTCGGCAGGATTGTCATGCCGACTTGCCGTTGCCGCCGACAACTTATCTGCGGCAGGTCTATCTCGATACCATCGTCTTCACCTATCATCAGCTGGCCTACTTGATCGATGTATTCGGTCCCGACCGCATCATGATGGGGACCGACTATCCCTTCGACATGGCCGAATACAATCCGATCGGTCATGTCGCCGGTGTCCAGGGGATGGACGAGTCCATGCTGGCGCAAATTGCGGGCGGGAACGCGGCGCGGGTGCTCGGTCTCGATCTGTGAATCAATTGATCGTCTAGCGAGGTGCGTTCGCGGCCTTGTATCCCGGCTGCTCGAAAGGATGTGAGGTCGCGAAAGCGGGCAAAGCAAAGCAACGCCCGGCAAGCTTCGCGACGACCGGGAATGGTGCAAGGTCGAGCTTGAGGAAATGAGCACCAACGACCTGGCCGGCTATGCAGATGTCGGCCAGGCCGGGCGTGGCGCCAGCCGCAAACGGGACAGGAGGGCGTCGTGTCAGCAGCCGCTCATATGTCGCCAGACCCTCGTTCGTCCAGTGCGCGCCCCATTGTTCGATCGCGTGCGCATCTGCGCCAAACGCCTTCGCAAGATGATTGCGAACGCGCGGCACCACGAGCGGGTGGGCATCCGCGATCGTCATCAAGGCAAGCGAACGCACATAGGCGCGCTCCTTCGGATCTGATGGGATCAGCTGCGGCTCCGGCTTGATATCTTCGATATACTCCATGATCGCGAGCGACTGGAACACGGAGTGGCCGTCATGGATGAAGGTCGGGACGACGCGCTCGGCATTGACAGCCTCATACCCCGGCTTGAACTGCTCGCCCGAAAGAATGTCGATCGGGGTCTCCTCGAACGATAGGCCCTTAAGCCTGAGCGCTACCCTCACCCGAAACGTCGCGATCGACCGCCAAAATCCATAGATATGAATACCCATGCCCGATCTCACCTTTGAACAAGCCGTGTTCGCCTACTCCGCCATATTGTGTCGTTGCCAGCGCAAAAGATAGGCCTGTAGACGCCAGATCAGGGCCGAAAGTATCACGCCGACCAGCATCAGGATGATGACGGCAACCATCATACCTGATGCCTCTCCGCGCGCCTCCAACTCTATGATGAGCCGCCCGATGCCCCGCTCAGCGCCGATGAATTCGCCAACAATTACTCCGATCAGCGCAAAGGAAATTGCCGGCGTCAACGATGCGAAAACCCAAGCCATGGTCGATGGAATCACGACGGTGCGGGTGATCTGCCATTCGCTGGCCCCCAACAGCCGCGCGGCGTTGACATAACCCTCATCGATCGAGCGTGCGCCCTCGAACGTGTTGAAGAATACCAGGAAAACGACGACGATCCAGGACGTCACCACTTTCGACATGTCGCCAATCCCGAACGCCAGAACGATGATCGGCGCCAGTGCAATCCGTGGAATGGAATTCACCGCGGTGATGAAAGGCTGGAAGATCGCGCTGAGGCGGTCCGAACGGCCCAGAATGAGTCCGACCACAAATCCACTCGCAACGCCGGTCATGAAACCAAAGAACGTATTCTTGAGCGTGATTGCCGTGGCGACCCAGAGATTGTTCTGATTTCGCGCCAAACATTTTGCAAAATCGCCGTTGAGCCAACCGTAGAAGGCTCCTGTCTTGGATTTGATGCAGCTCAGTATCAGAAAATTCTCGAAAATGTCGGATGGCTTTGAGATGAAATAAGGATCGAGCAGATCCGGTATCAGCCAGGGCAGCGTCCCGTGAAGATCATATCCCCATTGCCAGATCGACAGCACGACGACACAGATTGTGGCCTGCCACGCGAACGTGTTGACCAAGCCGCGTCCTGTCATGCACTGCGTCCCTTTGCGAATTCTTCACCGAGCGAGTGCCAGATGTGCTGGAACAACTCGGCATATCGCGGCGTCTCCCGGACTTTCACCGCATCGCGCGGGCGGGCGAAGTCGACCGCAAACATATCCTTGATCTGGCCGGGACGCGTCGAAAACAGGATGATGCGGTCGGCAAGTGTCAACGCCTCACCGAGATCATGGGTGACGAACAGAACCGTCTGCTGCTCGCGCTCCCAGATGCGCAAGAGGACCTGATGCATATCGATCTTGGTGTGAGTGTCGAGCGCTCCGAATGGCTCGTCCATCAGCAGGATCTGCGGTTCGACGACCAACGTCCGCATCAAGGCCGCGCGCTGACGCATGCCGCCTGACAGGGCCGACGGATAGGCGTGCTCGAAGCCCTTGAGGCCGGCTTGCGCCACAGAGGCCGCAACACGCTCCCGACGTTCCGGATCGGGCACGCCAGCCAATTGCAAGCCATAACCGATGTTGTCCGCAACGGTTCGCCAAGGAAACAGCGTGTCACGCTGGAAAACATAACCGACGTTCGGACCAGCCTTGCCGGCGACCACCGGCTCGCCATCGATCAGTATCTCGCCGCCACTGGGCTTCAGCAACGTCGCGACCATGTTGAGCACGGTGCTCTTGCCGGAGCCAGAGGGTCCAAGCAACGCCACGAACTCACCGCGCCGCACGCTGAATGACACGTTGCGCACGGCTTCGATAACTGTACCACCAAGCTGAAACGACTTGCTCAGCCCTCGCACATCGATACGCTCGATGCCGGGCTTCGGCGACTCTGCAGTCGTCGGCTGGACGTTCAACCCGGATACGCCTTTCGGGCCACCTCGACGAACGCGGGGCTGACAACTTCAGCAATGGTCAGCGGCTTGATCCCGGTCATCTCGCGGAACCAGACCTTCTCGCCACGGCTGAAATCCGCGGCATTGATTGTGGCATCGTAGTCGGCGACCTTCTGTAATGCAGTGATCTCGAGAAGATTGGCCCCGCGCGACGTACTGCCGACATAAGGCTCTATCGCATCGTAGACTTCCTCCGGCGCGTGCGTCTTGATCCATTGCGTCGCCCGCCAAATCGCGGTGACGAAGGCCTGCATCTTCGCCGGGTCCTTGTCGATCGTCGATTGGACGGTGAAATGGGACGTGACCGGCACCTTGCCGCCGACATATTTGTTCCAGATCGTTTCATCGGTGCCATCGAACAACAGCTCACCCCAGCCCTGTTCCCTCAACTCGTTCAGCAGCGACAGAGAGCTGACGAGGATATCGACCTGCTTCGATTTCAGCGAGCCCAGCATTGTGTCGACATTACCGGTCCCGATCCAAGTCACTTTCTGGTCGAGCCCCATCACCTCCATGTAGTAGGAGGCCCAAACATGGTTGGTGCCGCCCAGCGACGAGACCGAGATGATGGGTTTGCGGCCATCCGGCCGCTTCCACTCCGTGAACGCTTCCAGGGTGTTGATGCCCTGGTCCTTGAGGTCCTTGCGAATGATGAACATCACGGAACTGGAGCGGGTATCGACCGGCATCAGCACGCGACCGGCGCGTCCGTGATTGCTGAGTTGCATCGGATGGGTGATGTCGCCGATGCCGATATCGCCTTGCGAGGAAGCGATGATCTCGCGCGTCTTCACCCCGCTACCACCCTGGATCAGCTTACAATCGAGACCAGCCTCTTTGAAATACCCGATGCGATCGGCCACGAATTGGGTCTGATAGATCGGGACAGCGACAGGATAGATCACCCGGCCGCTCGTCTCCATCGCCCTCGCGATGCCGCCGGTGAGCGCGGCGCCGCCGCCCGCAATGATCGTGAGCACGGATCGCCTTGAGATGTGGGCCATCAGGCGTGCTCCCTTTCCTTTTCGGCAACTTTATCAAGCGCGCTCAATACGGCATCGCCCATTTCGATCGTCGAAAGTTTCCTTGTCCCCGGTTCTGCGATATCCGCGGTGCGCGCGCCGGCGCCAAGCGCCGTCTGCACCGCCCTTTCAAGAAGGTCTGCGTCATCAGGGCGATTCAGGGTCAAGCGCAACATCATCGCAACACTGAGAATGGACCCGAGCGGATTCGCGATGCCTTTGCCCGCGATATCGGGCGCGCTGCCGTGGACCGGCTCGTAGAGCGCCTTTCGCCGTCCAAAACGATCGACCGGTCCAAGCGAAGCCGATGGCAGCATGCCGAGCGAGCCCGACGCCATGGCAGCACAGTCGGAGAGGATATCGCCAAAGATATTTCCGATAACCATCACGTCGAACTGCCGCGGTTCACGGACGATCTGCATGGCGGCGTTGTCGACATAGAGATGAGTGAGCTCGACGTCGGAGAACTCTTCCCTGTGCAGGGCGATCATCTCCTCACGCCACACCACGCTGGTCTCCAGCACGTTCGCCTTGTCCACCGAACAAACCTTGTTTCTCCGGGTTCGCGCGAGCTCGAAAGCAGCACGCGCTACACGGCGAATCTGGTTCGTCGTATATTGCTCGGTGTTGAAACCGCGCCGTTGACCATCAGGAAGCGTCTCGATACCCCTCGGCTCGCCGAAATAGATGCCGCTGGTCAGTTCGCGGATAATGACGAAATCGACGTCCTTCAGCACCTCGGCCTTGAGCGGCGCCGAGCCGGCAAGTGCCGGACTGGCGACGATCGGACGCAGATTGGCGTAGAGATCATATTTGCGGCGCAGTGACAGCAGACTTCCCGCTTTTCGGGCTGCCGCCGGCACTTCCTTGGTTTCCGGTCCGCCGGTTGCGCCCCAGAGGATGGCGTCCGCCTCGTCCATCGCCTCGACCGTATCCTCAGGCAGCACCTTGCCGGTCGCGAGATATGGAATGAGGCCATATTGGGCTTCGCGCAATGTCACCGGCATGCCCCGATTTGCGGCGAACCAATTGAGAATGCGATGCGATTGCGCCGTTACTTCGGGACCAATGCCCTCCCCGCCAACGACGGCGACCTTGACCATGTTCGATGGCTTGTTCATGCCGACTTCCTTGCAAAGTGTATCCAGGGCCGCGCTGCGCGATCCGCAGCTTGAAAGGCCTTGATTTCGTCATCGCGTTGCAATGTCAGCGCGACCTCGTCGAGCCCCTGCAAGAGACCTTCGCGCCGCCGCGGATCGATTTCGAAGGTGTGCTGTTTTCCCGACGGGGCGATGATCGTCTGCGCCTCGAGGTCGATGCTCACTCGTCCGGCGCCCTGGGTGGCTTCGATCTCGGCCGCAAGTGCGTCGACCATCTGCTTGTCGACCACGATCGGGAGGATTCCGTTCTGAAAGCAATTGGCAAAGAAGATGTCGCCAAATCCCGACCCGATGATGGCCCGGATGCCCAACTCCTGAAGCGACCACACCGCGCCTTCGCGGGACGATCCACAGCCGAAATTCGGGCCTGTCACCAGGATTTCAGCCTCCCGGTAAGGCTCGCGGTTCAGGATGAAAGCCGGGTTCTCCGAACCATCGGGCAGATAGCGCAAGGAGCCAAAGGCCCATTTACCGAGCGTTCCGCGAACCGAATTACCAACGAGACGCTCGATCCGAATGATGACGTCGGTGTCGATATTGCTGCGCATGATCGGCGCGGCGACGGCGGTCAGCTTATTGAAGGGTTTCGGCATGCTAGCGTCCCATCGCCCGGACGTCGGTGATGACGCCGGCAATCGCAGCCGCCGCGGCGCTTGCTGGACTTGCCAGATGAGTACGTGCCTGCGGTCCTTGGCGTCCGACAAAGTTGCGGTTCGACGTCGAAACAGAGCGCTGTCCGGGCGCCACGGTCTCGCCATTGGCGGCAAGACACATCGAACAACCGGGTTCACGCCATTCGAAACCGGCGTCCGTGAAGAGCTTGTCGAGTCCTTCGGCGACCGCCTCTCGCTTGACCATTTCGGAGCCCGGAACCACCCATGCGCGAACGCGGGGCGCGACCTTGCGGCCGCGTACAATCTCGGCCGCGGCGCGCAGATCGCTCAAGCGACTGTTCGTGCATGAGCCAATGAAAACCCAGTCGACCGGCGTGCCGGCGATCGGTGCCCCTCCCTCGAGGCCCATATATTCGAGTGCCGTTTCAACGGTGGCGCGACGCGCGGGGTCATCGATCTCCTGCGGATCCGGAATGCGGCCGTCGACGCCGACGACATGCTCAGGGCTGGTGCCCCATGTCACCTGCGGAATGATTTTCTCGACATCGATGACGACTTCCTTGTCGAAAAGCGCGTCGGCATCGCTCGGAAGCTGTCGCCAGGCGCTCGAGCGCCTGCTCCCACATGTCTCTCTGCGGCGCGTAGGGACGCCCCAGCAAGAACTCAAATGTCTTTTCGTCCGGAGCGACCATGCCCATCTTGGCACCGAGTTCGATGGAGAGATTGCAGATTGTCAGCCGGCCTTCGACCGGCATATCGCGGATGGCGCTGCCGGCGTATTCAACGGCATAGCCGGTGCCGCCAGCTGCGCCAACATGCCCGATCAGCGCCAGGATGAGATCCTTGGCGGTTACACCGAGCGAAAGCCTGCCCTCGAACTTCACGCGCATGGTTTTGGGCCGCCGCTGGATCAAAGCTTGGGTCGCAAGCACATGGGTGAGTTCGCTCGAACCGATGCCGAATGCGAGCGCACCAAGTCCGCCATGGGTACAAGTATGGCTGTCGCCGCAGACGATCAGGCAACCCGGAAGACTCAGCCCAAGCTCGGGCCCGATGACGTGAACGATGCCCTGCCCCGGCTGATCGATATCGAACATCTGGATGCCGTTGGCGGAAGTCTCGAGCCGAAGCGCGGCAAGAAGTTCCTGCCCGATCTTGCTTGTGCCGGCACGGCCATGCGCCGTGGAAATGGCATGATCCGGCGTCGCAAATGTCAGCTCTGGGTTGTGAACCCTCAGTCCCCGGCTCTTGAGGTCAAGAAGGCCTCGCGAGCCTCCGAGATCGTGCAGCAGATGGCGATCGACATGGAGGAGATCCGTATCCTCGCTCATTCGAGCGATGACGTGCTGGTCCCAGATCTTGGCCAGCATCGTACGGCCAGGCTTTCCCAAGGCAGTCCTCCCTTCGGCTTCTCAAGGCCGGCGACGGCAACCGCTGACCGCCGTTTTGCACGGCTTGTCGTTAAGGCCAAAGCGTCCTCCATCAAAGCATGACAGACCGCCAGGACGCCAGAGCGGATTCGGCGTGTTGTCACGTGAGGTCAGCGACCGTTCAGGCCGCGCCAAGATCGCCCGACATGTGACCGGACCGCCCCTCAAGAGGCGGCCCGCCCATCCACCTCTGCTTTGCCGAACACACCGGCCTTTGTGAGCGCAGCAATGCGAGCATCGTCGTAGCCAAGCGTGTTGCGCAAGACCTCTCTCGTGTGTTGGCCCAACAAGGGAGCCGCGACAGGGTTGATCGGCGGCGTAAGCTGCATATTAAGCGGCGTCTCGATGTTCGGCACCGAGCCCGCAGTCGGATGGGATATCTTGCTGACGCGGTGCCGGTCGCGTGCCTCGGGAGCGTTGAAGCCCTGCTCAACCGTTCGAAGATAGCCAACGGGAATATTGGCCTTCTTCATCTTGGCCATCCAGCTCTCGAGCTTGTCACCGGCAAAAACACCTGCGATGATCGCGCGCAATGTTTCCTTGTTGGCGGACCGATTCCTGCGATCTGCGAACCTGGGATCGCTGATCAAGTCCGGCCGCTCGAGCACTTCGGTAACCAATCGGCGATAGAGCCGGTCGTTGGCACAGGCCATGTAGAGCGGCCCGTCGGAGGCTTCGTAGATACCCACCGTCGGCGAACCATTCGGAGAATTTCCGAAACGGCCGGGATTTGTGCCGTTGATCAGATACGCCATGCCGTAAAAACCTGTCATCGACATTGCGATGTCGAACAGCGCGACCTCGACCTGTTGACCCTTCCCCAGCCGATCGCGTGCGATCAGCGCCAGCAAAATGGCATTGCAGGCCGACATTCCCGTCGCCATGTCGACGATAGGCGGCCCCGTCCGCACTGCCGGTCCGTCGGGAAAACCATTCAGGGACATGAAGCCACTTTCCGCCTGTGTGATTGGATCAAAGCCCGGGCGCGATGCGAATGGTCCCTTGCGGCCATACGCCGAAATCGAACAATAGATCAATCGCGGGTTGGAGGGTGCAACCGACGGATAGTCGAGGCCGAACTTCTCCATCACGCTCGCCGAGAAATTTTCGACCACGACGTCGGCCTTCGCGATCAAGTCGCGCGCGACCTCACGCGCTTCGGGCCGCGCCAGATCAAGAGCGATGCCGCGCTTGTTGCGATTCAGGCTGAGATATGCGGCGCTTTCCCCGCCGATCTCCGCGTGCTCATAGGCGCGACTATCGTCTCCTCCTTCCGGGTTCTCGATCTTGATGACCTCTGCGCCGAAATCGGCCAGAGTTTGCGTGCACGCCGGGCCGGCGACAACGCGCGTAAAATCGACCACCAGCAGGCCATCAAGGGCGGTCGGAGCATCCTTTGCGCGAGGCAAGCGGTCCGGCAGCGGCACTCTGGACGTCATGATGAGGCGTTCCCTTGCTGTTTTTCTTCAACGGCACGGATTGTAGGGTCTATTGCCGCGGGACCACAAGACTTCGCCTCCCCTCCATCCGGCAACGCATACCGGGCATTACCGCCATTCCGTATCGCTGGGCCCACCCCAGAAACGCGAAAAAGCCCGGTGGCATCGGCCACCGGGCGGAAAATATCTGGAGAGCGATGCGTCGGCGAGCAAGCGCCTGGGTCTCAGATCCTCATACGCTTGCTGCAAGCAATTCGTTTAATCCCATTGAGTACCCTTGATGTGCTTGCGCCAATACAGCGTATAAGGCCAGCCCCAGGGCTCTCGGGGACGGTAGAGGCGATAGCCGGCCCTGATGAAATTGTTGGCCGACGCGACATTGTCGGTCGTGTCCGAGACGATCAAGGACCATCCGTTCCGCCGCGCTCGCAATTCGAGCGCGCGCATGAATCGAAATTGCAGCGAATGGCCGCAGTGGCCCCTGGTAACACCCACGCGACAAAAATATCCTGCATTGTCGATGAGCGTCGACGGAACCAGACCTGCAAACCCGACAGGCACGTTTCCATGAAACGCCAGCCACCAATGACCCCAATCGAACGGCGGCAACGGGGCGCTCTCGAAGAATGTCAGACGATGCAGGTCTATCAGCGTATCGGATATCTCCTCGTCATCTCCGTGCATGCCGCGGAAGATAATGAGGCCGTCGCCCGGCGTCTCGATCTTGTCGTTGAACACCTTGAAGCCGTGACCGAGGCCGAGCGCCGCGATCTTGCTTTCGATCAGGCGCTTGGAGGACTGCGCCAGCGTGCGCTGCGCCTCGCGGATGCAGACCCCGAGCGTGCCGCGCTCGGCCTGGCAGGTCTCCACCAGGAGCTCGCCGAAGAAATGCGACTTGCCGGAGCCTCGTCCCCCGAACGCGCCCTTGTAGCGCGCGGGCCAAGCAGCGGCTCAAAGACCCGGGCTGTCGGAATTTTCAGGATCGACAATGACGCGCTCGATGCGGTGAACGAGTTCGAGGGCGCGATCATCGTTATTGGCGAGGGCCTGCACCGGCTTGCCCCAGCCGCGATCGAGGATCGCGGTCGCTGCCGAGACGCGCGCCGCGGGCGTGGCGTCCTTTGCCCGCATCACGCCGACAAGCACATTGATCGCTGTCCTGGTGTGGCTGCGCGCGAGTGAGCGGATCTCGGTGATGGTCTTGGGCTTGGTCATTCGCAGTCAGGATTCGTCGCAAGTCGGCGGCACATATTCGCACGGCGCCGTATCGAAATCGTCCGTCGCCGGTTCTTCGGATTGAAGAACGGTGCGAAATACAATCACCGGAAAATCAAGCGGCTGGCGATTGCGGCCCGGCCGCGCGATGAAACGAATGATCTCGGCGCTCATGACAGAATCTCCGTGATCACGATCCCAACAAGGCCGAGCAATGCCAGCGATATCAGATACGCGGTCATGCGTTCTCCTCTCGAAAATAAATGCGCGGCAGATCGCGGAGGGGACGCGATCGTTTCGGGCGCGAACCCTATCCTCATCAGAGGGCCGCAGGCGGCGCTGACGAAGCGCCGCCCGACCGGTGCTTTCGCGCACACCGGCCATTATGGAAACTGGAAGGGGTCGGACGGCAGCGCGGCTTGCGGCGCTCAGGCAAGCGCGTTGGGGGAGAGTGAGGGCGCCTGAAGCACGCGCCACCGTCCGATTGGTGAATTTTGGCAAACAAAAAGCCCGCGGCGATCTCTCGCGCGGGCCGTTCAACTTTTGCCGATGATGTCAGTATGCAGGTGTTTTGCCCGACGGGTCAAGCGATATTAGGAAACACCGAAAGGAACAGGAATGTCCGGCACCTCCGTAAGAGGTCGCCGCAACGTCTCATGGCTGGAGCAGCGGCTTGACCCATCGCGTGTAGCAGTCGTCCATGTCGTCGCCTCGCGCCGCGGATCGATCGGGCAAACCGAAGAGCCACGGCGGCATGGGATCCTCGGGCATGGGCTGACCGGTGACGAGGCCGGATCGTTTGCTCGTCGGCCAACCCTGGTTCGCCACAGTGAGTGCGGATGGCGCCAACGCCTGGCGCAAGGATGCGACTGCTCAGCACACGAATGTCCTTCGTATCGAAGTAGAATTGAACGGTGGCAGCGGCTTTCGTTCGATCGTCGCCATATGACGGACCTGCCCTCTCTGTAACTAAAGCTTATCGAAGAAGTTGAGCCTTAGAAAAAGGGTGCCCACACGCTCATTCTGGATGAACAAGCCACCCCGCGCTCGGACCCCCTTAAAAAACGGCAATCGAGCTGCGGCTGGAGCAGCGATAACTGTCGAATCGGCAGCTCCAGTGAAATAGCAACAACCGATCTTGTCGCCGTCCAGAAATAACCTGCTTCCGCCGGCTTCCTACGAGAAACGTAAACTCGAACATTCAGCTTCAACGCTTCGAGACGAGCCGTGCACACCTCGGCAAAAGTACAGCCTTGCGCGCCGTAATCTTCGCCGGCGTCCGTCTCGGCGCCAATTTCGATAAGATAGTCAGACGCAAATGCGGGGTTATTCGAACATAGACTCGCCAGGACCGCGGAAATTGCAGCGAAAAGAAAAAGTCGCGTGCGATGCACAGAGCGTTCTTGCCGAAAGAACCCGATGTTCGCGCGCAGGTGCGCTCCGCCTTCAACGTGACATCGACCCCTCCGGTGTTTCTCCTTTGGCTGCATCCGGCTTGAGAAACCGCCCTGCTTGATGATCTTGATAAGCCGTGCGAATGGCATCTTCATTGACGTTCGGCAACGCCTTGCCGGTTCCAACTGCGTTAAGTATTTTTGCATACTTGATCGCCGTGTCCACGCTGTAGCCGGCAGCCGCGGCACTCAACCCAAATCCATAATTGCCGGCGTCCGTGTATCTCGGATCAAACCCGCCTGAATGGCCCGCCTGCCGTTGCGGATCGCCGCTGCTGCCCTGCGCATAATGTCTGCCAAACCACCCTGAGGGCCCGAGCGTCCGCGTTGCCGCGTAGTGGGCGGCATTGATTTCGCTTTGCAAGTTGAAATTCTCAGGAATTAGGAGCGGTCTGCCGTTGACAATGATCGGCTTACCGTCCGGATAAGTCGCGCCGACTGGATCTCCGAAATAGGTGATTGTATCCGCCATGAGTGTGTCCTCGTTATTGAGAGCGGGATCGCGCGCGAACTGCCCAGCATTCGTGCGCAAGCGGACATCGCTCGACGCAGCGACGACAATCGACAAACATGAGTGTTTGATTTGTGCGACCGGACCGCGCGCGCACCGGGGCCAATAATTGGCGGCCGCATGGATTATCGGGAGAATGCCTTCACTCTAGCTCGACGGTCCCCAAGGGGTCATCAGCCACGCGATATAAGATAGAAGATAACAGAAGGCCCAGGCGAAACAGATGAGCAGAGGCAATCCTCGCAAAGGCTGACTGGCAGTGCGCGAGGATAGCCGACGATGATCTTCGCGCCAAACCATCTGCCACAACAGATAACCGCTGACGAACGTCGAAACCCAAAAGCTTAAGAAGGAACCGATCGCCGCTGGACGCCAAAAGAAGAAGTCGGAGAAGAAAAACGCGGGAATCGGATTGAGGAAAAATAAATCGAAACGGAAATACCAGGAGAATCCATCAGGCGTTAGGAGTTCCAATAAGATCAACAGGGAATATACGCCTAACATGTCCGCACCGACGATCAATGTCGCTATCGGCAGCGACACCAGATAGAACGGCGGGGCCACCAGTCGCGCCATCCAGGGTTGAAGACCGGACCTCCGTTTCAGTACAACAAGGCCCAGCGAAACCAGCAAAAGCACCGCGAGCGGAGCCACCCACATCAACAGCATCAGCCGGTCGATGACAAAAGCTCGCATGCCAATATCGGTCAGCTTCTATGTTCCATCCGCGCTCAGGCGCTTATTTGAGCTTGGAACATAACGGGAACAATGTCAATCGCCGTCTTTGCAGCCAGAAATTGCAAAGCCGGCACGGCCAGCAACGCCAAAGCAGTGCGCCGCAAAATGCTGCGCACCCGGATTTTGGCAAACAAAAAGCCCGCGGCGATCTCTCGCGCGGGCCGGTCAACTTTTCCGATGATCGTCAGTATGCAGGTGTTTTGCCCGACGGGTCAAATTTGACGAAAAAGCGGCGAACAGAGTTCGTTGCGTCCAAACCGCAACTGCAATTTGCGTCACCACAAAGAAAAACCCACCTCTCGTTAACCGAGGCGGGCTTACGATCTTCGCGATGATGTCGTTATGCGCCTGTTTTGCCCGACGTGTCAACTTCTGATTTTCAGAGACGCGTGATCGACATCCAGGAGATATCAGATGTATTTCGTTGCCGCCGCGCTCGCCGTGCTGTCCGGCCTGTTCTATGCCGCGGGCAATCACGAGATCGGCTCGTTCAGCGCGGACGTGTGCCGCTACGGCAGCACGTTCTGCGACAGTCCGCACTATGTGCTGGTTGGCGCAGGTCTGGCTGCGGCCTGGGGCGCCTTCGTCAGCATCAAATGATGCTGCTTTGAGGCAGAAGACTTCCCGGCCGTGCGCTGCCGAGGCGCCTTGACGGCTGGAACTTTTCCGAAAAAAGCGATTTGATCGGAGTCGCCGAGATTCGCGGCGATGTTTCCAGGCCTCAGACGCGCCATGACCGAAACCACTCGCCCGGCATCCAAGCCTTCCCGCGGCGTGGTGCTCCGGTTGCTCGGCCCGGGATTGGTGACGGGCGCGGCCGACGACGATCCGTCCGGCATTGCGACCTATTCGCAGGCCGGCGCGCAGTTCGGCTATGGCCTGCTCTGGACCGTCTTCCTCACCCTCCCGTTCATGATCGCGATCCAGCTGGTCAGCGCCCTGATCGGCCGCGTGACCGGCAAAGGCCTCGCGGCCAACGTCATGGAGATCGCGCCGCGATGGCTGGTGCTCGCGCTTATCTTTCTTCTGGTGGCGGCGAACACCATCAACATCGCGGCCGACATCGCCGCAATGGCGGAAGCCCTCTCGCTCGTCATCGGCGGGCTCAACCACGAGCACGCCTTGATCTTCGCCTCGGCCTCGACCCTGCTGCAGGTGTTCGTGCCGTACCGCCGCTACGCGCCGGTCCTGAAATTCCTGACGCTGACATTGTTCGCCTATGTCGCGACGGCCTTCACGGTGAAGATCCCGTGGTCCACCGCGCTGCTCGCGACGGTGTGGCCGAAAGCGACCTTCAACGCCGAATATTTCCTGATGGTGGTGGCCGTGCTCGGCACGACCATCAGCCCCTACCTGTTCTTCTGGCAAGCGTCCCAGGAAGTCGAGGAGATGAACAAGGGAAAGGCGCGCCGCCCGCTCCGCGAGCTCTCACGCGGCGGCGCCATCGAGCTCGACCGCATCAAGATCGACACGACGGTCGGCATGTTCCTTTCGAACACCATAGCCTTCTTCATCATCCTGACCACCGCGTCCGTTCTGCATGCACACGGCGTCACCAACATCACTTCGGCGACGCAGGCGGCGGAGGCGTTGCGGCCGTTGGCCGGCGATGCGACTTTCGCGCTGTTTGCGCTCGGCATCATCGGCACGGGTCTCCTGGCGGTTCCCGTGCTGGCGGGCTCTGCGGCCTACGGCGTCGCCGAGGTGTTCGGCTGGCACGCGACGCTGGAGGCCAAGGCGCCGGATGCCGTCGGCTTCTACAGCATCATCGCAGCCGCGACCGCAATTGGCTTCGGACTCGGCTTCACCGGAATCGATGCCATTCACATGCTGGTCTGGAGCGCGGTGCTCAACGGCATCGTCGCCGTGCCGATCATGGCGATGATGATGGTGATCGTCGCAAACCCCAGATTGATGCGACGGTTCAAGGCGCGCACCTGGCTGGTTGTGCTTGGATGGCTGGGCACAGCGATCATGGGCGTGGCGGTGATCGCACTGTTCTGGTCGACGCTGGCCGGTTAAAGCCAGCTCACACTGCCGCGCACAAATTCCGTCTTCTCTTAACTTTTTTGATGAGACCGCCGCATCATTGGTGCGCTGCGGCATCGTCTTTCCATGCTAATATCGATTGATCTCAACAAGCGCGTCGTGTCTTAAACGACGCTTCAAGAAACAGTGCGTGATTTGGGGGAAGTGTCTTGAGTAAACCCGACCGTATGAGTGCCCGCTCGATGCCCGCTTATTCGCCGCACGGACTGGCGCTGTTGCGCGATCCGCTGCTCAACAAAGGAACCGGGTTCACCGACGAGGAGCGCGATGCGTTGGGGCTTCGGGGCTTCCTGCCCGCGGCCGTGCTTTCCATGCAGGCGCAGGCCGAGCGCGTGATGACGCATTTGCGCACGCTGCCGAGTGATCTCGAGAAATATGTCGCGTTGAACTCGTTGCACGATCGCAATGAGGCTCTGTTCTTCCGCGTCGTCTGCGATCACATCGACGAAATCCAGCCCCTGATCTACACGCCGACCGTCGGCCTCGCCTGCCAACGCTTCGGCCTGATCTTCCAGCGCCCGCGGGGCCTCTTTATTTCCGCGAAAGACCGCGGTCGCATTGCCGAAATCCTGAGCAACTGGCCCTATCGCACCAAGCTGATCGTCGTGACCGACGGCGAGCGCATCCTCGGGCTCGGCGACCTCGGCTGCAACGGCATGGGCATACCGGTCGGCAAGCTCTCGCTTTATTCCGCCTGCGCCGGCATCCATCCGGAGCTTTGCCTGCCGGTCATGCTCGACGTCGGCACCAACAACGAGGAATTTCTCAACGACCCCTATTACATCGGCCTTCGTCAGAAGCGTCTCACCGGCGCGGCCTATGACGAGTTCGTCGACGAGTTCATGACGGCGGCGCGCGCGGCATTCCCCGGAGTGCTGATCCAGTTCGAGGATTTCGCCAATCATTCGGCGTTCCGCTTGCTGCACAAATATCGCGACGACGCTTGTGTCTTCAACGACGACATCCAGGGCACCGCGGCGGTGGCGCTCGCCGGCATTTTCTCGGCGCTGCGGGTGACCGGCGGCAAGCTGACAGACCAGAGGGTCCTCTTCCTCGGCGCAGGCGAAGCCGCAACGGGTATCGCCGACCTCATCGTATCCGCCATGATGGCCGACGGCCTCACCGAAGCCGAGGCGCTACGCCGCAACTGGCTGGTCAACTCCCGCGGTCTGGTGGTGAAGGGACGCGCCAGCCTGAGCGGCCACAAGCTGCGCTACGCGCATGACCTGCAGCCGATCGGCAATTTCCTGACCGCGATCGAGACGCTGAAGCCGACGGCCATCATCGGCGTTGCCGCGGTCGGCGGCGCCTTCACGCCCGACGTGCTCGAGGCGATGGCGCAACTCAACGAGCGGCCGATCATCTTTGCGCTCTCCAATCCGACATCGAAGTCGGAATGCTCGGCCGAGGACGCCTACCGCCACACCGGCGGCCGCGCGATCTTCGCCTGCGGCAGCCCATTCAATCCGGTCATGCTCAACGGCACGAGCTTCGTGCCGCGCCAAGGCAACAACTCCTACATCTTCCCCGGCGTCGGCCTCGGCGTGATCGCAAGCGGCAGCAGGCTCGTGACCGACGAGATGTTCATGGCGGCCGCGCATGCGCTCGCCAACTCCGTGAGCGAAGCCGATCTGGAACAGGGCAGCCTCTACCCTGCCCTGCCGCGGATCCGCGAAGTCTCGGCGCAGATCGGCGCGGCGGTCGCCGATGTCGCCTATCAAAACGGGCTTGCGGTGGGGCCGCCGCCGAATGATCTGATCGGCTTCGTTCAGTCGCAGATGTACGAGCCGAACTACTAGTGGAGCGGATTTGACGTTCGCTACCCAACAGGCCGTAAACTCGCAAAGCGAACGTCAAATCCAAAGCTCCACTAAAATCAATATTTGCTGGTGGTCCTTTGATTCCAACATTCGTAAAAGTACCCGACGCAATGGGGTACGAATGTTGGAATCGGACCACTAGCCGCGCTGGAACATCCGCCTGAGCGTGCGGATATCGGCGACCTTTTCGATCTCGAAAATGGTCTCGATCAGCTTGGCTGAAGGATCGCGCCCGAGCACCGGCGCGGTCAGGTCACGCGCTTTGTCGATCACCTCGTTGCGTCCCATCGGGTTGCGCGGCGTGCCGCGCACCGCGGAGACACGCTCCGACAAATGGGTGCCGTCGTTGAGGTCGATCTCGACGACGGTCTCGCGCGCCGGCAGCAGCTTGGCGAGTTCGTCGTCGCGCGCCAGATTCACCTTGGCGCGCTGCTTCAGCACCGCGGCGTCCTGCATGCGCGGCTTGTCATGTGCGGCCTGAAACGACACCGTCTTGTCGATCAGCATCACCGCAACCATGTGCTGAAGGCAGATGTCGGGGATGTCGCGATTGTCGACCACATTCGCAACTGATGGCGCCAGCCGCACCGTCACCTTCTTGACCTGATCGGCCTCGAACGACTTCTTGCCGCGGATCGCCTCGATGGCGTCGAGCGGCCCCTGGATCGGCGAGCCCACCGTCCACTTCTTGATGTCGGTTTGGGTGATCTCGTAGCGTTCGCCAAGTTTCTCGATCAACCGGTCAGTCTGCGCTTTCGGCGCGTAGGCCGCGAAAAAATTGTTCGGACCGGAGAAGACATCGTCGACGCCGTTCCAGCCGGACTTGACCAGGAGCGCCGCAGTGACGCCGTCGCGGGCCGGCTTGCCCGCGAACACGAAGGCCTTCTCGATATGATCGGTATCGCGCCGCCACGCCGCGATGCCGGACGACTGCTGCGCGGTATAGTCGAGGAGCCAGCGCATCTGGCGCGCGTCGAGGCTTGCCGCGGAACCGGCAGCCGCGGCCGCGCCGAATGTCCCGGCAATGCTGTGCGTCGACAGGCTGCTCTCATAGCTGAAGGCAGCGCCACCCATCGCCATCACCACGCGCGGGCCGATGTCATAGCCAAGCGTCACCGCCCGCAACAGGCCATTGCCGTCGATGCCGTACGCCTCGCCCGCTGCAAGTGCGGCAGGGACCACCGAACAGCCCGGATGCGAGCGCAACTCATTGTGAGAATCGTCGGTCTCGTCAGCATGCGCCATCATGCCATTGGCAAGCGCGGCGTCGATGGGTGGGGCGGTCAACGATGTCGCGATGACGGTGGTCGGGCCGGTGCCGCTATGCTCGCGGACGTAACGTTGGGCGGCCTGGCCCGGCGGCAATTCGGATCCCGAGACGATCGCGGCGAGCGTATCCAGCAGGTGATACTTCGCCTGCTCCGCGACGTCTTCCGGCAACGGACGAGACTGCGCGGCGCTCATGAAGACGCTTAAGGTGTTCATGGTTGCGCCCGGCCCGGAGCCGGGACCTTGGGCCAGGGAACGAACCGGCGCCCAGCCAGCCGTCATGGCTGCCGCTGCCGTCATGCGAAGGACATTGCGTCGCGATGCCATTCGAGAATTTCACCGGTCACCGAAAAGGCCTGTAGAGCGCATCTCGGACCGGGACGCCAGCCCCTATTCGACACGTTTTCTTGACGCTTCGAAACCGCGCGCTTTGGTGCGGTCTTACCCGGCCACTCAGATCGCAACCTGCCGTCCGATCTCCACCACTTGGTCGGTCGGCAGGCTGAAGAAATCGCTGACATGGATGGCATTGCGCTCCATAACGGCGAAAATTCGTTCCTGCCATGCCGGCAGGCCACTACCGTCCTCACGATGGATCACGGTCTCATGGCCGACATAGTAGGTTACATCGTCGATATCGGCTGTGCATCCAAGCGATTTGCTTTCGGCCAGCAGCTCGGGAATGTTCGGGCGCTCCATGAATCCGAAGCACGCTTCCGCCCGCCAAAAATTGGGCGCGACCTCTTCCAGCGATATGCGATTGTCCGAGCTGACCCAGGGCATCGACAGGATTTCGACGCGAAGCACGAACAGGTGTTCATGGAGTGCGCGGTTTTGCTTGACGTGCCAGACCATCACCGGCGGCGTGTCGCGTTCGGTCCGCGTCAGAAAAACCGCCGTGCCGGGCACACGCGGCACGTTCTTCTCGGCAATCCCGGCGAGAAACTCCGGCACTGGAATCAGCTTTTCGAGCAACCGCGTGGAGACGGCTGCGGCGCCGCGATGCCATATCCACATGACACCATAGACGCCGACCGCCAGCAGCAGCGGCACGTATCCGCCCTCCGCCACCTTGGAGAGATTGGCGAGGAAGAAGGCGCCGTCGATCATCAGGAAAAATGCGGCGACCGCGCCCGCCACGACGAGGCTCCAGCCCCAGATCTCGCGCATTGCGATGAACAGCAGCGCCGACGTCATCAGCATGGTCAATGAGACCGCGATGCCATAGGCGGAGGCAAGATTGTCCGACTTGCCAAATCCGATGGTCAAGCCAAGCGTCACGATCATCAGCAGCCAGTTGACGACGCCGACATAGATTTGGCCGTAGCCTTCCGAGGAGGTTTGCTTGATCTGCAGCCGCGGCAGCCAGCCGAGCTGGATCGCCTGCCGCGTCATCGAGAAGGCGCCGGTGATGATCGATTGACTGGCGACGATGGTGGCAACCGTCGCGAGCCCGATCAACGGCAGCAGCAACGCGTTCGGGCACAGCCGGTAGAAGACGTTGCCGTCGGTCGGCGCGCCCTCGATCACCAGCGCCGCCTGACCGGTATAGTTGAGGATCAGACTTGGAAACACCACGGCAAACCAGGCGAGCTTGATGGGGCCGGCGCCAAAATGGCCCATATCGGCATACAGCGCTTCGGCGCCGGTGACGCAGAGGAACACCGCCCCCAGCACCAGAAAACCGGTCGCGCCATCGGAGAACAGATAGGACAGGCCATAGACCGGATTGAGCGCAGCAAACACGCCCGGATGTTTTGCGATCCCGATGATTCCGAGCAATGCGATGGTGACGAACCAGATCAGCATCACCGGGCCGAACAGGTGACCGATCCTG
Source organism: uncultured Alphaproteobacteria bacterium (assembly GCA_963732085.1). Lineage (GTDB taxonomy): Bacteria > Pseudomonadota > Alphaproteobacteria > Rhizobiales > Xanthobacteraceae > Bradyrhizobium. The sequence continues at coordinate 107,093 of CAVSYJ010000018.1, forward strand.
GCCGTGCCCTGCGACTGGATCGCAAACAGCGCAAGCAGGATCACGACGGCGGCCGGAACGACATAGGGTTGCAGAGCCGGCGTCGCTATATCCAGTCCTTCCAGCGCCGACAGCACCGAGATCGCCGGCGTGATCGCGCCGTCGCCATAGATCAGCGCCGCGCCGAACAGGCCAAACGCGACGATGGTCGGCCGATGCTGCTTCTTGACGCCAAGCAGCGCCATCAGCGCCAGGATGCCGCCTTCACCGTCATTGTCGACGCGCATGGCGAACAGGACGTATTTGACCGTCGTTATGATGAAGAGTGTCCAGAGCACCAGCGAGAGCGCGCCGAGCGCGGCCGCTGCATCGGGAGCTTTCGAAGCTGTGCCGAGGATGGTCTTGAAGGTGTAGAGCGGGCTCGTACCGATATCGCCGAACACGATGCCCAGCGCCGATAGCGCCAGCAACTTGCCCTGCGGTGGCCTCCGCCCAGCCGCGGCCTTCGGCGCGGCCGCATTCACCCTGCCGTCCAGTTCAGTCGCTTCGCGCGCGGAAAGTGGCGGATCGTCCATGCTTCAGCATAGACTATCGGCCCGAATTGCGACATCCGCACGACGCGAGCTACCGATGGGGCTCACAAGGATGCGCCCGCCATGGCAGCGGGGCGCGTGGCGCTACTCGCTCGTCATTACCATCGGATTGGTCTGAGGCGTGACCGCGGCGGAAATCTGCGATGCGATCAGGAAGGCCGCGAACACGGCCGGCACGCTGACGAGTCTCAGGAATTGATCAACGGAAAGCATCGCCCTGGTCCCCCAAAAGAAAAGCGATTCCGGTGGCCCGCCTAATTCGTCCGCTGCGCGGCCACCTGTTCGCTGGTGAAACGCTGGTCGCTATAAGCCGCCCCGGTGATCGTGAGCAGCGCGAGAAGGCAGATAACAGCCAGCGTTTTCATGGGTTCCATGGTCGTTTTTGATTGTGGCCAAAAACGTCTGCGTTTCGTCCATTTTCGGGACGATCCGGCGAAACATGATGGCCGCTTTGCCAATTCCGCCACATCCGTGGCAGAACGATGCGCGCGGGAATAAACTGCGAGCGGGGCGGGTCAAAACCAGATGTCTTGTCCTCAGAGCTTTTTCTTGGATTTGTCGTGAGCGGGCGAAGTTTGCTTCTCAGCCTTTGCGCGTTGTCCGCCTTTGCGGTGCCCGGATCGGTCGTGGCGCACGCCGAAACCTGCCCGACGGCAAAGGACGAGATCGCGACCGACCGGCCGGACGTCACCAATTCGAGCCTGGTCGTGCCCGCCGGCAGCCTGCAGAACGAGAATGGCGTCAACGTCAGCGCGCGCGACGGCGGCCAGAGCATCGACGGCACCAACAGCCGCTGGCGGCTCGGCATCGCGCCCTGCCTGGAGATATTGGTCGACGTACCGACCTACTTTGCCAACAGCCGCGGCCCCGCCAATTCCGGCTTCACCGACGTGTCGCCGGCGGTCAAATGGCAGATCAGCCCGGTGCCCGGAAAGTTCGACCTGTCTGTCGTCACCGGCGTGGCGCTGCCGACGGGATCAGAAGCGATCGCCGGGCGCGGCGCACAACCTTATCTGCAGTTTCCCTGGTCCTGGGAACTGCATGACGGCTGGGGCCTGAGTGGGATGTTCACCGAGTTCTTCCGCCCCTCAGACCCAACTCGCGCCATCACCGAGACGACATTCGTCATCGAGAAAAAGCTGGCGGCGAATTTCAGCGTCTTTACCGAGTATGTCGGCGACTACCCGCAAGGAAACAGCCCGAGCCAGCTGTGGAATTCAGGCGGCATCTACCACCTCGACAAGCTGCACCAGGTGGATTTCCACGTCGCGATCGGCCTCAACCACAACGCGCCCAGCTACATTGTCGGCGTGGGCTATTCCTTCCGGATCGACGGCCTGTTCAGGCAGTGACCGAGATCACATCGGGCGCCAAGGTCCTCGTGTTTAATCATCCTCGCTCGCCTATTGCTTCATGCGGCGCTGCGGCGGTCCAGGGCCTCACCCAAAAATCTAGGCTGCGGATTTGCCTCTAGCCCCTTGTTCGAAACCGGAATTCTTGGGAAATTATCGAAGCTCAACGTCTGCACATTGGGAACTGGACATGCAGACCGTCCAATCCATCGTTCATTCGACAAAGGCCGCGATCACCGCTCTGCTGGTCGCAGGTCTCCCCCTGTGTCCGGCTCTCGCGGCTGAAGACAGCTATGTGGTGGCTCAAGGCGCTTTCGAAAAGCTGCCGCCTTCCATTGCACCCACCCCCTATTCTCCGGATATGCCGCAGCAGGCGCCGCAGCCACGGCACGACTTTGGCCAAACCCGCCCCCCTCCTGCCCCGTCGTCATCCCCGAGTTCCCCATCCGATGCATCCTGGGGCGCGATCGCCTTCACCGCCGATGGCTCCTACTCCTCGACCTGGAAGATGAGTTCGCAGCCCGAAGCCGAAGCCAAGGTCTTGAGGGAATGCGCCCGCTTCGGTCGCGGCGGTTGCGAGGTGGTGACCTTCTCCGGGCAGGAATGCGTGGCGCTGTCGACCTTCATGGGAAATTACCGGCGGCGGCGCTGGAATTTGTCGTTCACGGCGGGTGGCAATACCTATCCGGACGCCCAGAACGCCGCGATGTATCGCTGCAATTCCGACGAGCGCACGCAGGGGCACTGCCAGCCCCGCACCGCGGCCTGCGCCGACGGCCGTTAGGTCATTCGATCGGCGCGTCACAGACGCCACGACCTCCGCGCCTCCCTGACCGAGCCATGCGCATATGGCGTGGCAGCGGGATGGATCGGAACCGAAAGCCTCGGCATAATCGGCAAAAATCGGGGAGACAGAATGACCAAGGGATCAAAGGTAAGAACCGTCGAAATCCTCGCCTGCGACGCCGGCTGGCGGAACTACCACTTCGTCAAGGTCACGACGGAGGACGGCGTGATCGGCTGGAGCGAGTATGACGAAGGCTTTGGCGCGCCCGGCCTCAGTGCGGCGATCCAGCGGCTTTCGACGCGGGTGGTCGGACAGAACGTCTTCCAGCACGAGCGGATCTATGCCGAGCTCTATGCCTCGACGCGCCCTGCGGCCGGCGGCGTCGTGGCGCTGGCCATCGGCGCGATCGAAAACGCGCTGCTCGATGCCAAGGCGAAACTGCTGGGCGTGCCCTGCTACGAACTGCTCGGCGGCAAGATCCGCGACCGCATCCGTGTTTACTGGTCGCATTGCGCGACGTGGCGCATCAATCATCCCTCCTGGTACAAGCCGCCGATCGAGAGTCTCGACGGCGTCAAGGCAATAGGTCGCGAAGTACGGGAAAAGAAATTCACTGCGCTGAAGACCAACATCTTCACCTACGACAACGGCAAGCCGACCGGCTGGCGGCCCGGCTTCGGTTCGCCTTTCCAGCCCGAGATCAATGTCGAGCGCAAGGTCCTGCGCGACCTGCATATGCATCTCGAGGCGATCCGCGACGGGGCCGGACCCGATGTCGACATCCTGCTCGACCTCAATTTCAACGCCAAGACCGAAGGCTATCTGAAGATCCTGCGCGAGATCGAAGATCTCGACATGTTCTGGATCGAGATCGACACCTACAATCCGGAAGCGCTGGGCCTGATCAGGCGGCAGAGCCCGCATCCGATCTCGTCGTGCGAGACGCTGCTGGGCCTTCGCGAATTCACGCCCTACTTCCGCGAACAGGCGATGGACGTTGCGATCATCGACACGCCCTGGAACGGGGTGTGGCAGTCCATGAAGATCGCGGCCGCCGCGGAGGCCTACGAGGTCAACGTCGCGCCGCATAATTTCTACGGCCATCTCTGCTCGATGATGAACGCGCATTTCAGCGCGGCGGTACCGAATCTGCGCATCATGGAGATCGACATCGATCGTCTGGCCTGGGACCACGAGCTCTTCACCCATGTGCCCGACATCCAGGATGGCTATCTCGTTCTTCCGGATCGGCCCGGCTGGGGCACGGAGCCGAACGAGGAAGCGTTGCGGGCGCATCCGCCGAAGACGGCCGGCGGCTTGTTGAACTATGGCCGCAAGAGCTCGTGACCGGCAACAGCGCAGGTCTTATCCCTGCGCCGCCTTCCGGTATTGCAGGCGGTAGAGCTTCAAGAGATTGATCGGCAGAAGGACCATGTGCAGGAAGACGACGGGATAGATGTGCGCGATCAGACCGTAGCTGCTGAACAAGACGTTGCTTGCCAGCGCGAACATCCGAAGCGATCCGATCGAGGTCATGCAGAAGCTGGCAAGAACCGCGAGAGAGGCGCAAAAACCAAGGCCGTCGATCCACGACATGATCGCCTCGTGATGTCTCTTTCTAGTTCGCGCGCGGCGATGTCGGCGCGTGCGGCACCGACAGCTTGGTGAGCTGGGTCGGCCCCACCACCGAATAGCTTGCGATCGCGGCAACGCCGGACATCAAGAACAATGTGCCGTACACGAGGACCATGCCGCGAAGCCATTTCCGATAGACCGTGCGCTCCTCGGGGGAGGCCTCGCGGAATTTCTGCGCGGTCAGCCCGTTGGAGCAGTGACCGGCGTCGTCTCCAGATGTGAACATGTCAGCCTCATCCTGTTGCTTCGTTCTTCCCTCGAAGAACGATTTTTGCACGGCCCGCCCCGTGAACGGGGGCGGGCATCATGATGTGAAGCGGCTTGCCGAAGCCGAGCGTGTTACGGAAACACGGTCATGGTGGCGAAGTCGGCGACGTCGGTACCCGGACCGCCGGACGCCAGATAGATCGCAATCATCATCACGAACGCGAAGATCGAATACCCGAGCAGAACTGCCATATCGTGACTGCGTTCATCGCTCTTGGTGGCGGTGAGCCGGACCTGTTGTGCGAGTGCCATCTCAAATCTCCTTTTAAAAATGACCTTGGGATACAACCGCCAAAAACGCGGCGCTGAATGTTTACGCTCCCTGAAAATACTTTTTGGCCGCGTCGCAGAATGTGAAGATTGTCACATTCAGGAAAACGTGAGCCGACGCGGCAGCAAACCCAATACCCTGACGGCCTTTCAGTTTTGCGACATCGCAATCACACCCGCGCGATTGATGTGACGCTCGAATTTCTTGACGTTTTTGATTGAGCAAAACGCGTACCAGAACGCCGCGCCTTGGATATGTTCGGAAATTTGAATCGGCGAATCACCCGACACGCGTCGAGCGATGAAATTTTGTGCAATGATGCGCTTACAATCGGTCAGTCAGACTTTAAACAACTTGGCATAGCGCGCCTTGATGTCTTCACTTTGTGCCAGCACTGCTGCGGGATCGGATTTCAACAACTTCAACGCCGACAGCGGCAGCCGGCCCGCCCTCTCTTTGACGAGGCCGTGGAAGGAGTGATGCGCGTACTCATCGACCAGCAATTGCTGGCCGTCCAGGCCAAGAAAGAAGCTCTGGAACAGCCGCGCTGCGTTGGGATTGGGCGCATTCTTGAACACGCCGGATGGAACGATGATCAGCGGTGAGCCTTCGCTGGGATAGACCACTTCGACCGGCTTGCCCTGCTCCTTCAACAGCGCAAGATTGTAGTCGTTGCCGTCGGCCATCACGGCGCGCTCGCCGAGCAGGAGCTTCTTCGGCGGATCGGCTGCCGACTGCACCTGCAGGACCTTCTGCTGCGACAGCTTCTCGAAAAACTGCCAGCCGAGATCGCGCGACAGCACGAATGTCGCGGTCATGATCGCGCCGCTATAGCCGGGATGCGCCTTGACGATCTTGCCCTGCCACTTCGGATCGAGCAGGTCGGCGTAGCTTTTCGGCGCGTCCTCCGATTTCACCAGACTGGTGTTGTAACCGATGACCTCCATCCAGGCGCATGAGGTCGCGTAAAGTCCGTCCGGATCGAACTGGTCGGCCGGAAAATGCCGGGCGACGTCGTCGGGAAGATAAGGCGCGAGCCAGTCCTTTGACTTCCAGTCGAGATAATGCGCGGGATCGGTCGAGTTGGCGACGTCGACGGCATTGATGCCGCTACCCTGCTCCTGCGAGATCCGCTGATAAATCCGTTCGGCGCCGGAGCGCTCGACACGAACGGAGATGCCGGGATATTTCGCTTCAAAGGCCTTGCCAAGTCGCTCGGCGACATTGAGCTCCAGCGCCGAATAATAGGAGATCTTGCCCTCCTTGCGCGCGGCTTCGATCAGTTCCGGCGTCACGCTGGACGGTGGCGGAGCGGCCGCGCGGATCGGTTCGGCGAACAAGGTCCCCGCCGCAAGGCCCGCCGAGCTCTTCAAGACATCGCGCCTCGACCATTTTTGATTTTTCATGGCGTCTCCCCGCGGGTTTTTTCATATCGTTCCGTCAAAACGACATTAGACTATGTTGGTTGGCCGGAGTGTAGCAGATGGAACAGAGCGATGTCCTGATTGTCGGCGCCGGCCCTACGGGTCTCGTGTTGGCACTTTGGCTAACCAAAGCCGGCGCAAAGGTGCGCATCGTCGACAAGACCGCGAGCCCCGGGACCACCTCGCGCGCGCTTGCGGTGCAGGCGCGCACGCTCGAGCTCTATCGGCAGCTCGATCTCACCGACGCAGTCGTGGCGCGAGGCCATCGCGTGCCGGCCGGAAACTTCTGGATCAAGGGTGAGCGAAAAGCCCGCATCCCGCTCCAGGACATCGGCAAGGGGCTCACGCCCTACCCGTTCATGCAGATATTTCCGCAGGACGAGCACGAGGGGCTCCTGATCGAACGGCTCGGAGCACTCGGCGTCGACGTCGAGCGGCAGACAGAACTCGTGAGCTTTGTGGAAAGCGAACACGGCGTCACCGCGCGCCTGCGAGGACCCGACGGCGGCGAACAAGAGCACCGGGCGCGCTATCTCGCCGGCTGCGACGGCGCGCGATCGAAAGTGCGTGAGACAATCGGTACCGGGTTTCCCGGAGGAACGTACCGGCAGGTCTTCTATGTCGCCGATATCGACGGCGAAGGGGCCGCGCTGGACGGCGAATTGCACATCGATCTCGACCGAGCCGATTTCGTTGCGATCTTCCCGCTGGCCGGACGAGGCCGCGCGCGGTTGATCGGGACGGTGCGCGATGAACGCGCCGACCGTGCGGAGACGCTGACCTTCGACGACATCAGCGATCACGCGATCAGCCAGATGAAGGTATCGATCAGGAAGGTCAACTGGTTCTCGACCTATCACGTGCATCACCGGGTGACGCAGCACTTCCGCAAGGGCCGCGCCTTCCTTGCCGGCGATGCTGCGCACATCCACAGTCCCGCGGGCGGCCAGGGCATGAACACCGGGATCGGAGATGCGATCAACCTCGCCTGGAAACTCGCGGCAGTGGTGGGCGGCCGCGCGCCAGATACCTTGCTCGACAGCTATGAGGCCGAGCGGATCGGCTTCGCGCGCCGCCTGGTTGCGACCACCGATCGCGCCTTCACCTTTGCGACCAGCGAAGGACGGCTTGCGGCCTTCGTGCGCATGTATCTCGCGCCAATCGTCATTCCGACCGCGTTCAAATTCCAGGCCGTTCGAAAGTTTGCGTTCCGCACAGTGTCGCAGACCGCGATCAACTACCGCGGCAGTCGCCTGAGCCGCGGCTCCGCCGGACGCGTCCAGGGCGGCGATCGGTTGCCATGGGTATCGATCGACGGCTCGGACAATTTTGCGCCGCTGACGGCTATCAATTGGCAGGTCCATGTCTATGGCGCGCCCAAGCCCGCGCTCACCGCGTGGTGCGAGCAGCAGCGCGTGCCCCTGCATGTTTTTGACTGGCGCGCAGAGCACGACGCGGCAGGGCTGACACGTGACGCATTTTATCTGCTGCGGCCCGATACCTATGTGGCGCTGGCGGAGCCGAGTGGCGCAACCGACGCGCTCGACCGCTACTTCAGGGATCAGGGAATCCGGCCAGCCCCTTGAGCAGGATCAATCCTGCGGGGTGATCGCATTGCTCGGCGTCGGCCGGTCGGTGATCTGCTGACCGAACAGACTGCCGACCAGTTCAACCGCCGTTCTCGCAGTGCGGCCGCGCTCGTCCAGGAACGGATTGAGCTCGACGATGTCGAGCGAGCGCACCAGGCCGGAATCGTGCAGCATCTCCATAATCAGATGGGCTTCACGATAAGTCGCGCCGCCCGGCACCGTGGTGCCGACGCCGGGCGCAACGCCGGGATCGAGAAAATCGAGGTCGAAACTGACATGCAGCACGCCATTGCGGCCGTGCACCTTCTCGATCACCTTCTGGATCAGCACGCCGACCCCGAACTCGTCGATTGCGCGCATGTCGGCGACGCCAACATTGCGCCGGCGCATCAACTCCTTCTCGAGCCTGTCGATCGAGCGCGTGCCGAACAGCTCGAGGTGGTCGGGGTCGATCGCGACACGCGGCTCCTCGCCCAACAGGCCATCGAGACCGGCTTCGCCGCAAAGGAAGGATGCGGCCATGCCATGCATGTTGGCGGTGAGCGTGGTCGCCGGCGTGTTGTAGTCGGCATGCGCGTCGAGCCAGAGCACGAAGAGTTCGCGGCCGGCCTCGCGCCAATAGCGCGCCATCGCATTGACCGATCCCATCGAGAGCGAGTGATCGCCGCCGAGAAAGATCGGGATGGCGCCCGATCGCGCAAGCTCGCAACCCCGCCTGCTCAGTGCGCGCGTCCAGCGCTGGATTTCACGATAATGGTTGGCCTTCTCCGGCGGCGGATCGGCAAGATCGGCCATCTCGGCAACCGAGACATCGCCATGGTCGGCCACCTCGAAACCGAGGCTGTTCAGCACAGTCAGGAGGCCGGCGGTCCGCAGCGCAGCCGGCCCCATCAAGGTGCCGCGCTGGGACGCACCCATATCAATCGGCGCACCGATGACCGCAATGCGACGCAGCACGCGCAATCCATTGGCATCAGTCATGACCTCTCCTTCGTCAGGCGGGCACAGCCTGCCACGATTCGCCTCAACGCCAGTTCGTCGAGAGACGTATGAATTGTCGGAACAAAATTCATGGTCCGGCATTTTCTGATCGAGGCAGTCACCCGCCGTTCAAAACGGCGCCTGTCGCGGATAGCCAAAGGTCTTCGGGCCCGCTGTTCAGAACACGCGCACGCGCGGATAGCCAAAGGTGGCTGCCTCTGCACTTCTGCCGGAGCCTGGTCTTGGACAACGAAACACCGCAGACCGTCCCCTCACCCAGCATCGCAGGACGCGCCATGGATGCGGCGGCCGATGTCTCGCGGACGATTGAAGAGGTGACCGATGGCCTGCGGATTGCCGTCGACCGGCTGCGATCGGCGATCGAGGCCGCCCAACGGCCTGGACAGCCTCTGGCGAGGCTTCGCACGGCGACCCGCCAAGCGCCTTTGACCAGCCTTGCGATCGCTTTCCTTCTGGGAGCCGCACTGACCCGGCGACGTTAAGGTCACCGGATTCGAGCGAAGCTGGACAAGGCGCATGTCGCGCTTCCAAACCAGCTGAAAACCAGCGAAATCATCGCGAAAAGCCTCGATTCGCAGCCAGCTTGCCGAAATTTAATTCCAGCGATCACGATCCAATGTCGTCGGATAAACGTATCAACACTATCTGTTGAGCGACTGTTGATCGGGTTGGGAACCATGAAGAGGGCCTTTACCATACTCGCCTGTCTCTGCCTGCTTGCGGCCGGTGAATATTACGCAATCAGCAAATGGGCCATTCGTCACGAGACGCTGAATCTGTACGACAAGGCGCGGCAGCGTCCTGTCGCGGTCGATCTCGCGGTCAGGCGCGACTACGAGATGAAGGCCGACAACGGCTTCGGCAAGCTCCCGATTGCATTCATCAGCAACGGCAATACCGTCAAGAACACCGAGTATTCCTTCCTCGCCAACGCCCTTGCCGCGCGGGGCTATCTGGTCGCCAGCATCCAGCAGGACCTTCCGACCGACCCGCCCTTGATGACCAAGGTCGGTGAACTCTATGTCGGCCGCAAGGAGGTCTACATGCGCTGCGAGGCGAACATTCTGTTCGTGCTTGGTGAACTGCAGAAGATGCAGCCGAACGCCGACTACGACCATCTGACCCTGGTCGGACACTCCAATGGCGGCGACGTTGCGATGTATGTCGCACACCAGCATCCGGAATTGGTCTCGAAGGTGATCACGCTGGACAATCTGCGCGTGCCCTTCGTGCTCAGCAAGAACTTGAAGATTCTGTCGTTCCGCTCCAAGGATCCGAACTTCAGGACCGACCCGGGCGTGCTGCCCTCGGCCGCGCAGGCCAAGAAGGACAGCATCGACATCATCAATACCGGCGCCCTGCATACCGAGCTCAGCGATCGCGGTCCTGATAGCGTCAAGGAGAAGATCCAGGCGACGCTCGACAAGTTCCTGCAGGACACCGCCGTGAGCGATCTGGCGCCTGCCGATACCAACGCGCCCATGATCGCCAATCCCGGCGACTATTAGGGCATGATCCGGAAAAGTGTGAAGCGGCTTTCCGAAAAGATCATGCCCGACAACAAAACTGTCCGAAAAATGCAAATCCCTGCCGGTTTGAGCCGACAGGGATCAGCAGAAAGGATGACGGACGGCGGATGAGGCATCCGGTGGCCCGTCATGGACCTGCGATTGAATTGAAATCTTCTGCGACCGATCACGCAAGGCTATTTTGTGGGCAGTGCAGCATTGCTCACAGCTTGACCTTGGTCGCGGCCGACATGACCTGCCCGGTGATCTCCCGCATATGTTCCCCGGCGCTGGTGAACTGGCTTCTGAGGAAGTCGGATTGGATTCGCATTGCCTCCTGCAGGTCGCTGGCGTGAACCAGCTTTCGCGCATGTTCGAACGCGGCCCTCATGTTCTGTTCGGTGAAGGTCAGGGCTTGCTTCGATATCTCCGATCCTCCGCCGGGCATTGACGCCATTGATTTGCCGGCGGCGTCGAAAAACATCCCGAATGCCTTTTCCGCCTGTTCAATCGTTTTCTCAGCCAGGTCGCGCAATTCGGCGGGAACTTCCAGTTTCGGTTCAACCATGGGCGCTATCCTCTTTCATTGAACTGGACCGATAGCACATTTCCAAGGCCCGCGTCCCGCCCACGCCTTCGCCGCCGGTGCCGAACTAAATGCGCCGAGGTGGCGCATGACCGCACGTCGCATGCCTTGGTCATCTCTGGCGAAAGATACCAAAGTGAACAGCCGTTCTGAAAGGTGGAGGCAATAGCCGCGGCGCAATCAAGACGGGCGGCGGTCCGTCACGACAGGCGACGATCGGGCCTCGGATCAGTCGCCAATTGTTCGACCAATTCAATCACCTCGAAGCGTTGCCTGGGCGAGAGCTTGAGAAACGCCTTCAAGAGACGAACGTTTTCGACCGTTTCGTCAGACGGAGCTCCTAGTTTCGCACGCAATTCCGCAATAGACGGCAGATGTTTCATCTCGCACCTTCGATTGGGAATACGCCGGCACGCAGCGACGCGGAACTCTTGCCGGCGATGGCCAGATTGAATTCCAGATCCATCGCATACAACCCGGCTGACCGAGCCTAACTCGACCAAGTTGAAATTATGCCAAGGAACAATCGCCTCAGCAAGCTGGCCTGAAAGGCAAAAGCAGGTCAATTGACCGGTTTTTGATCCGGTTGGCGGTGGATAACGTCACGATTTTAGGTTGCAGATTGGTCCCCGTCGCTCAATTGTTGTGACTGCGAGGACGGCGATGCGAACCTACTATTTCGACATCAGGGACGGAATTCCAATCCGGGACCGGAAGGGATTGGAGTTTGCAACACCCGGCGGCGCGATCGAGCACAGCAAGATCCTGGCGCGGCAGATGCGCGACGATCCGCGCGCCAGCGGGCGCGCATCCACGATCGTGGTGATCGATCAATCCGGCGCCGAAATTCACCGCGAGCCGGTGGGGCCGCGATCGGCCGAGCGCAGCTAGACACGCGCGCGACCGGTGGCCGCAACTTCTCTCGTCCTGCTTCTTCCCGGCCGGCGGGTTGAGGTTCGCTTGCTTCGCAAGCGCATGCGAATTCGCGTGAACGACCAGCAAAGGCAGTGATACCGCGACCATGACATGGTTCTCATAGAACCCTCCATCGGCACGGTTGTTGGTCAATTGCGAAGCCCCCGTCGTTCGAAGGGAGCCGATTACAAATAGGACAGGCGGCCAAACCGCTGATCTTCATGGTCCCTGCGGTCGCGGCGGCGGTCACGACACCACACGCCACGATCACGTCTTCGAGACCATGCACCGATGACATCACGTCACGGGTTCACGCCCCGCGCCGGCCGGAACGTTTCGCTGCCTTGTTTGAGAGACGGCCGCCGTCATGCTTTTACATGATCGGCCTCTTTATATGACGATTATACTTCAAAACCGCGATCGCGAGGCAAAAATTCAATCGAGACCCGGCTTGCCGGGAAAAATCCTTTTCTCCGCTGTCCCGGCACATGCGCTCGTGGCGTGCAACTCGTTTGACCAAAGCAGGACACGTAAGAACGCTGCCGCGCGCCGGCCAATAACGGGTTTGCGAGCGGAACAGCCATGCGCGTGTAGCGCGTCATTTGAAGCGCGCCCATGTCGGTTGCTAGCGGCTGAAAAACAGCACGCAGCAACAGCGAATACAGAGAGAGCAACATGAAGACGTTTTTGAAATTGGCAGCGCCCGCGACGGCGCTGTGCGCCCTGGCTTTCGTCAGCTTCGCGACTCCGGCCTCTGCGGGACAGTATTGCCGCAAGGATGTGACGTCGGCTGTCGTCGGCTGCAGCTTCGATACGATGGAGCAGTGCCAGTCGATGTCGTCCGGCCGTGGCGGCGATTGCTTCCGCGATCCGTTCCTGCCCGCCGACAACGCCTTTGCTTATGCACCGAAAGCGGTGGCGAAGGCGGCGCATCACGTCAAGGCTCACCAATAAGCCTCACCAACTCCGATAGTCCCGCGTCCGGAGCACGTGAAGTTCACACTCGGCCTCCACAAATACATGTGGAGGCCGAGTTCATCTCGAACGATCTAGAAAAGTTCGAACCGCTCGCGGCTGATGATAAAGCCGCGGCCATCGGCGCGTTTGCAGGTCAGTCCTGCTTCGGCCAACTCGCAGGTAAACGGCCAAGCATGTGCCGGTTCAAAACGGCCTGCGAGAAAACGCGGGATGCCCCGGCCCGGCCTATTGCTGCTTTTCCCAGAACGACAGCAGGCCCTGCGACGCCGAGCCGCCGATCACGCAGGGAATGCCGATCTCGACCTGCCCCAGCGCCGCGGCCGAAACGCAGCCGAGCGCAATCGCGCCGACGCCGACCTGTCCCCAGAAGTCGAGGTTGCGACGGGAGTCCGAGCCCTTGGTCTTGAGCTCCTCCACGGCCGCGAGCGCGTCCTTGCGCACGGCGCCGAGCTGCACGGTGTCGGCGGCCTGGACCGCCTCGGTAAGCGGCACCTTGATCGCCTCGGGCTGGCTTGCCAATTCGCTGCGCAGGAATTCGCGCAAGTTGGCGTCGCGCACGGCATAGCTCGCGAGCGTGTAGCGCGCCATGCTGCCGACCGTCAGCTTCTCCACGGTGTCGCGGCTCTTCGACCACGGCAGCATCTGCATGATGCGCTGGATCGGCAGGTGCGATCCGGTCGCGAAATAATAACCCCACAGCGTGTCCAGCAGATCCTGATTGCCGGCATAGGTCATCGCCATGTTCATCTTCTTGTCGTCTTTCTTGCGCGAGAACACGGTTTTGAGCTTGTCCATCATGCCCGGCTTCGTTTCCTCGAGCGGGATGTCGGTCAACGTCGGCAAGGTGCCGGCGAGATAGGCATCGATCATCACCCGCCGCGTCGGCATCTTCGGCGCGACGCGCCGCAACAGATTGCGCCAGTCCGAGAGTCCCGAATAGGCGATGGCGCGGATCACCACCCACTCGTCTTCGGGCGGCACCGGGAAGAAGCTGTTGACCAGTTGCTCGGCCTTGGCCGGGTTCGATCCGATCGCGCCTGCAATGAAGCCGAGATAGATGCCGGCGTTTTCCGGCTCCTTGAAGGTCTGGGAGTGAAACAGCACGCGGACCGCAGCGGGAACGTGGGCGTAGTCGGGCTTGGCGCGATAATTGTAGATCCACTGCTGCACCACGCCGAGCGAGGCGCGCGGATCGATTTCGGACGTAACGGCGCCCAGCACCGGCTGACACAGAACCAACAAGACGGCGGCGAGGGCCACTCTACGCATGTGATACTCCCACGAGACGGCGGCGCCGCAAACACAACGCCGACCTTTCCCGCTGTCTCGGCTAGCGCGCATTTAAAGCGGCTATACGAACGATTTAGGGAGCGGGCGGTTCAGCACGGCGTCGAAATTGTGGCGGTGTTAACGATTGGCCCGCAACTCACCTTGGCCCCGACATTCTTTCGCCTTTGCCGGATTCTTCTCTTTCGCCCTCGTCGGCAATGGGACAGGCGGGACGTGACGACAGAGTATCCGGTGCGTGGTGAACGAAATCGCCGGCCGCTGATTGCGGCTGCGCTGCTTGTCGGCATGTTTTGCCTGTCCGCGGCGCCGTCGGTCGCCGGCGAGACCGTGACGGTGGAAGGCAACCGGCGCGTCGATGCCGAAACCGTGCGTTCCTATTTCCACGCCTCAACCGATGGACAATACGATGCCTCCGCGCGCGACGCTGCACTGAAGGCGCTGGTCGCAACGGGCCTGTTCGACAAGGTGACGATCGACCGCGTCGGCAACGGCCTGGTCGTGCATGTCACCGAGGCCAGGGTGCTCGGACGCGTCGCGTTCGAGGGCAACAAGAAGGTCAAGGACGCGGACCTCACGGCCGCCGTGCAATCCAAGGCGCGCGGCCCGCTGCAACGCGCCACCGTGCAGGGCGACGTCAACCGCATCATCGAGGCCTACCGGCGGGTCGGGCGCGACGATGTCAGCGTGGCGCCGGAGATCATCGATCGCGGCAATGACCGGGTCGATCTCGTCTTCACCATCACCGAAGGCAAGAAAACGCCGGTGCAAAAGGTCAACTTCGTCGGCAATCACGCTTTCGGCAATCGCCAGCTCAACGCCATCATCAAGACCTCGGCGAGCTCGATGCTGAGCTTCCTGACCGGCGGCGACGTCTACGATCCCGATCGCATCAACGAGGATCGCGAGCAGATCAGGCTCTATTATCGCAGCCACGGCTATGCCGACGCCAGCGTACCGGACGCCCACGCCGAATACGATCCGGCGACGAAAGGATTTGCCGTCACCTTCATCATCGACGAAGGCCGGCCCTACCGCTTCGGCAAGATCGACGTCGTCTGCAACGTGCCCGGCCTCGATCCGCAGAAGCTGCGCAGCCTCGTTCTGGTGAAGGACAGTGCGAGCTTCGACGGCGGCGCTGTGGACAAGACCACCGATGCGCTCGCCATCGAGATGGCGAAGCTCGGCTATCCCTTTGCCCACGCGACGCCACGGATGGCGCGCGACGCCATCGCGGAGCGCGTCGATGTCACGTTCATGGTCGAGGAAGGCCAGCGCGCCTATATCGAACGCATCGAGATTCACGGCAACAACCGCACGCGCGACTACGTGATCCGCCGCGAGTTCGACTTCGGCGAGGGCGATCCCTACAACAAGACGCTGATCGACCGCGCCGAGCGGCGGTTGAAGAACCTGAACTACTTCAAGACGGTCAAGATCTCGACGCGACCGGGTTCGACGCCGGATCGCGTGATCCTCGATGTCGAGACGGCCGACCAGTCGACCGGCGACTTCTTCATCTCCGGCGGTTACTCGACCACCGACGGCTGGCTGGCCGAGGTCAAGGTCGGCGACCGCAATTTCTACGGCACCGGCAATGCGGTGCAGGCGACCGTCAGCTACGGTCAATACGCGCAGGGCGGCGACCTCTCCTTCGTCAATCCCGCGCTGTTCGGCAATCATATCTCCGGCGGCATCGATGTGTTCGGCCGCCAGGCCTTTGCGAGCCCCTATCAGTCCTACGGCAGCAACACCTATGGCGGCACCCTCACGCTGGGCACGCCGATCTCGGAGCAGACCACCGTGCAGTGGCGCTATTCGCTGTACGACCAGAACGTCACGCTCGCCCCGAGCGCCACGGGCGCCACCGTGTCGTTGCCGGTGCAGCAGGCCGCGGCCGCCGGCCGCCAGCTGGTCTCTGCGGCCGGCGACACCGTCACCTACAACACGCTCGACAACAACAAGCTGCCGACCAACGGCCTCAACTCGCAGCTCAAGCAGGATATCGCGGGCCTCGGCGGCGACGTGAAATTCCTGCGCACCACCGAGGATGTGCGTTACTACAAATCGCTTGGCGGCGATCTCGTCGGCATGGTCCGCGCGCAAGGCGGCTACATCACCGGTTGGGGCGGCCAGGGCGTGCCGCTGATGAACAGCTTCTTCGGCGGCCCCACCATCGTACGCGGGTTTGCGCCGAACGGCTTCGGCCCGCGCGATCTCACCCCCGGCTCGACCATGGATAATGTCGGCGGCAGCATGTACTGGGCGACGAGCGCCGAGTTGCAGAGCGCGATCCCCGGCGTGCCGCAGGAGTACGGCTTGCGGGCGTCGGCCTTCGTCGATGCCGGCACCGTGTTCGGCTACAACGGACCGACGTCGTTCGGCTCGCAAACGGTGCAGGTTGCCGACAGGAACGTCATCCGCTCGTCGGTCGGCGCCGGCCTGACATGGGCCTCGCCGTTCGGCGCGCTCACGGCGAGTTATGCGGTCCCGCTGTCGAGGGCTTCCTACGACCAGGTGCAAAATTTCAACTTCAGCGCCAGTCCGTTCTGACCTGCTGTTGCGCTGCGATTAAATCCAAAGTCCGGCGAACGACAACCGCGGAATGGATTCACGTGGCCATGGCCTCATGACCAACCTCCCTCGGATACGCCGCGCACGTTGTCGCGCGGCTCCGATTGCTCGTCGCTGACCCGCCAGCTGTTACCAGGACACGCCGTACTTGGAGGCGATGGCGCGCGCCCTCGCCTCGTCGGACGGGTAGTTACGGCCACCGCCTCGCGCGGCCTTCTTCTTCGCGGGCTTGGCGGCAGTCTTGGGTGCGGCATCGGGCGCGGCCGCCGTGGCGGGAGCGGCTGGCGCGGCTGCAGGGGCTGCTGCCGTTTCCGGTGCAGGAGCGGCAGGCGCTGCCGCGGCGGGCGCTGGCGCAGCCGGTGCGGGCGCAGCGGCCGGCGGAGGTGGCGGCGGTGGGGGAGCGACGGCATCCTCGGCGTAGGCAGCCTGGCAAAGCAGGGCCGTAGCTGCAACGAACAGGATCTTGCGCATATTCTGAAATCTCCACTCTGAAAGCCGGAAGTTTATAGCAACGGGTCGAAAAGTCACCTGCGCAGCGGCCGCAAACAGGACTGTGATCGGGTCACTCAATCCTCTTGGAAGCCGTATAGCTTGGCTTCGCCGTCACAGCTCACACCGTGCGGCGGTGCGATGCTGTTTTCCCCGTCGCAAAACCGTAAATCAGCGCCAGCCGATCGAGGCATTCCTGAAAGCGCCGGGCAAAATAGTCCCGCCAGCGCTGGGTATGCAGCCCGCGCCGTTCCGCGACTTGAGGCATGGTCATACCCTGGATCAGGACGTCATGGACCAGCGCCGATCCGTCGGCGCCGAGCTCGCGCTCGGCGCGGTTGAGGCGCATCACGGCGTTGCGCTGGCCTTCGGTGATCGGCTCGCGCGGCTGCACGCCGTCGACATATTCCCGAGTGGGATCGACTGCCTGTGGCCCGCGCTCCGCCCGCTCCCAGTCATTCTGGAACGCGCGTCCGCCGCGATATTGCGCGTCGTCGATCTGATGATGCGAATGCAGCCAGCCGAGCGGGTCGCCGCGGGTCGAACGCAACGCAACGATTTTGTCGCCGGGCTCCAGCGCCATCGGATCGTCGACCTCGACGGCGACGACCTCGGCGTTGAGCGGCAGATCGCGCGACCGGCGATCGTGAATTGTGCCGAGACGGGACGATTTTCGCTTGATGCGCGGCATCTTGTCTTCCTGTTGCAGATGAAAGGGTTGGGTGCGGGGGCGAATCAGGCGGCCGTGATCAGCCGCAAGGCGACCGGAACGGCCATGCGCTCCGACACGGTTCCCGGACCATGGGTCAGCGCGTGATGCGGCCCGCAATAACTGGAGTGCGGGATGCGCGGATGGCCGCAAAAGGCGTAGGCCTCTCCCTCCCTCTCGCCGCCATAGGGATAGCGGCAGTCGCCGGGCTCGAGATCGGCGAAGGCAAGCAGGCGCGGCCTGATGCCGACGCAACGGAGCTTCAGCGGTGTGACCGGCTCGCGAGCGGGTGCCGGGGCTGCCGACGCGGCCGGACGGATGACCTTACGTGGCGGTTTCGGCGCCGATTCGTCCCACCGCAGCGGGACGCTTCGGCTTCAAAAGGACCTTGCGCCCCGAGAACGTCTTGAGTCCGAGCCGCTTGGCGCGGCCGATCGCCGCGTTTCGGGTGAATTCGGTGCCGAATCTTGCGTTAATGGCATCGGCCGCCTGCCCATAGGACATACCCCGCGACAGACAGCCGCGCAGCGCGTCGGAGTGCTCCGACGCCCAGATGAACGATTGCATGAAATTTGCCTTCCCTGGCGCCAGGCCCAGCCGCCCCGCCATCGCCTTACCTTCCGATATTCGGAAGCAAAAGTCAAGCTTGATTTCTGAAAATCGTCACGCTATAAGGTTCCGGGAATTCGGAAGGGAGACAAATGATGTTGGATGCAAAAATAATCGAGCGGGCGTTCGAGAGAACCGGCAAGAGCAAGGGCGGCCTGGCCCGGATTTTGGACGTGCGCCCGGGCGCGATTTCCGAAATCCTGTCAGGAATACGATTGATCAAGGCCTCCGAAGTCCCCCTGATCATGGAATATCTCGGCCTCAACGCGGTGCCGATCATGGGCCGGGTCGGCGCCGGCGCCGTGATCGAGCCGGACCACGAGCAGGTTCCGCCGGAAGGCCTCGGCGAGATCGATCTGCCGTTTCCGATCGAGGACGAGCTGGTCGCCTTCGAGGTGTCGGGCAATTCGATGCTGCCGAAATACGAGAATGGCGACGTGATCGTGTGCTATCGCGACCAGCGCCACCCGCTCTCGAGCTTCTACGGGGAAGAGGCCGCGGTGAAGCTCAAGACCGGCGAGCGCTATCTGAAGACCATCGAGCGCGGCAAAGGCACGGGCCTCGTCAACCTCTCGAGTTTCAACGCCAAACCGATCAACGGCGTGAAACTGGACTGGATCGGCGAAATCTGCGTCACCCTGCCGCGGGGACAGATCGCCCGGTTGCGGGCCAAGGCCGCCGCGCGCTCTCGCAAGGCCAAATCGAGCCGATAGCCGCCCGGTCCGGCAGGATTGCCACAATTTTCGGATCAGAAGAAAGTCTCGCTTGACTTTCTTCTGAATTTCGGAAATAATGCGATTCATGCAATATTTCGTCGTCATGATCGACTACGGCCGCCGCGGGCGTGAGGCCGTGGTCGATCCCGAGGTGACCCGGCGCGAGGTGATCGCAAGGATCGCCTCGGGCGAATACACCAACATCAGCTTCATTCACGAGATCGCGGACCGTTCGGTCGAGGACGTCACCGAGGAGATTATGGCTGAGGCCGCCCTCCCCGAAGTCGCGATCGAGGATACGGATCGGGAAGCCGACCGGTTCGATCATGCCCATGATCTGCGCAAGCACGAGACGGTGTGACCGAGCATGTCGCTGCGGCACTATGATGCGTTGGAGCGCGCGCCTGCGACGAAATGGAACGGGCGGCGCGTTGCTCTCGCAAGCAACGCGCCTGCACTTCTCATACGAGGAAGACGGTCGAGCCCGTGGTCTTGCGCGCGGCAAGATCGGCATGCGCCTTGGCCGCATCCTTCAACGGATAGGTCTGGTGCACCTCGATCTTGACCGCACCGGACTGCACCACGTCGAACAGCTCCTTCGCCATCGCGGTCAGGCTCTCGTGCTTGGCGGCGTAGGTATTGAGCGTCGGACGCGTGACGTAGAGCGAGCCCTTCGCAGCCAGCAGCCCGAGATTGAGCGGATCGACGGCGCCTGAGGACTGGCCGAACAGCGCGACGACGCCGAGCGGCGCCAGGCAATCCAGCGACTTCAGGAAGGTGTCCTTGCCGACGGAGTCGTAGACCACAGGCACTTTCTTGCCGCCGGTGATCTCATCGACGCGTTTGACGAAATCCTCGCGCGTATAGACGATGGTGTGCGCGCAGCCATGGGCCTTCGCGAGCTTCGCCTTCTCGTCGTTGCCGACGGTGCCGATCACGGTGGCGCCGAGATGCTTCGCCCATTGCGACAGGATCAGGCCGACGCCGCCCGCGGCGGCATGCAGCAGGATGGTGTCGCCGGCTTTGACGCGGTAGGTCTGACGGATCAGATACTGCGTGGTCAGACCCTTCAGCATCATCGCCGCCGCGGTCTTGTCGTCGATGCTGTCGGGCAGCTTGAGCAGGCGATTGGCGGGGATCAGCCGCGCCTCGGCATAGGCGCCGATCGGCGCCGCGCCATAGGCGACGCGGTCGCCCGGCTTCAGATCGGTCACGCCGGATCCGACTTCCTCGACCACGCCAGCGCCCTCGCCGCCGAGCCCGCTCGGGAGCTGCGCCGCCGGATAGAGGCCGGAGCGGTTATAGATGTCGACGAAGTTCAGCCCGACCGCGGTGTGGCGGATGCGCGCCTCCCCCGGACCCGGCTTGCCGACCTGGACCTCTTCCCAGACCAGGACATCGGGTCCGCCGGGTTTGTGAAAACGGATGGCGTGCGTCATGCGTTACTCCCTTTGATCGAGTGACAATCCGGCTGGCCCGCTTCTTCGGCGTGGCACAGGCTCACGCGTCGATCGCATCCTTGATGCGTTTGCGCGTCAGCGGCAGGTTTCGTAGCCGCTTCCCGGTGGCGTTGGCAATCGCATTTGCAAGCGATGCGGCAGCCGGGCCCTGGCCCGTCTCACCGCTGCCGAGGAAAGGCTGTCCGGGCCGGTTGATGATATGGACGTCGATCCGATCAGGGACGGCGTCGAAGCGCAGGATCGGATAGGTCTGCCAGTCGATGCTGGTGATCCTTGTGTCGTCGAAGGTGACGGCTTCGTAGAGCGTCCAGCTCGCCGACTGCATGATTGCACCCTCGATCTGGTTGGTCAGGCCGTCCGGACTGACCACCTGCCCGCTGTCGACGGCCGCCACCGCCCGAACCAGCCGTGCGCGGCCGGTCTCTCTGTTGACCTCGACCTCACTGGCAATGGCGCAATAGGCGGCGAGGTTCTTGTAGCGCGCGAAGGCAAAGCCGAAGCCACGGTCCGGCGGCGCCTGCTGGCCCTTCCGCCAGCCGAACTCTTTCGCCGCCTTCTCGATCACGTCGCGGCCACGCGCATCGTCAAGATGCTTCAGGCGGAACTCGACGGGGTCGGCATTCGCGAGCACCGCAAGCTCGTCCATGAAGCTCTCGATCGAGAACACGTTGTGATAGGCGCCGAGCGCCCGCATCGCCGAGATGCGCACGGGCATCGTCAGGAATGAAGTGATGCACGACTTTTGCATTCGCGAATGTGTAGATCGGGATCGCGTTGCGGTCACCGCCGCCTTCGGGCAGCGGAATCGGCTTTGGCGCCGGCACTGCGAATGGCTGCGCCATGTGCTGCGCCGCCAGCATACTGCCCGCGCCGCCCGGCCGCATCGAATGGGTGTTGCTCCACACTTCGAACTGCCAGTCGGCGATCCTGCCGCCATCGTCGAGCGAGGCTTTCAACTTCGTCACCATCGCAGGCCCGAACGGCTCCCAGGCGTGCTCCTGTTCGCGCATCCACAGCACGCGTACCGGACGACCCGGAAGTGCGCGCGCGATCAGCGCCGCATCGGCCGCGGCATCATCGGCGCCGTTGTGGCCGTAGCAGCCGGAGCCTTCGACATGAATCACACGGACGCTGGCGGGCGGCATGCGCAGCATCTCGGCGATGCCCGCACGATCGGGATAGACGCCCTGAGTGTGCGACCACACCGTCATCGCCCCATCGACGAATTGCGCGACCGCGCAGGACGGCCCGATCGACCCATGCGCCTGGTAGGGCCGCGTGTAAGTGGCTTCGATGGTCTTGCTGCCGCTCACCGAGGCATCATTGTGCTCGAAAATGGTCTTGTCCTGCGAGGGGAGCGCCATCAACACGGCGGGAAGATCATCCTGCTTCGGCAGGCGCGCGCTCTCTTGCCACTTGGCGGCCGTGGCCAGCGCCTGCATGGCCTTGACCGACTGGAATTCTTTCTCGGCGACAACGGCCAGGAAATTGCCGTCGCGGACCACCTTCACGACTCCCGGCATCCCTTCGATGACAACCGTATCGCAGTCGGTGAGCTGCGCGCCATAACTCGGCGGCCGGACCACGCGCGCATGCACCATGCCGGGCAGCCGCAAATCCTGCACATAGGCCACGCCGCCCGTGACCTTGGCCGGAATATCGACGCGCGGGACCGATTGTCCCACCACCGTGAAGGTCGCGGGGTCCTTCAACTTCGAGGTCGGCTGGGCCTGCACATGCAACATGTTGTCAGCGACGAGATCGCCATAGCTCAGCCGGCGTCCGTCCTGTCGCGATCACCGCGCCCGTCTTCGGTTCGCAAGCTCTCGACGCCGACATCGAGCCGCTTTGCGGCTTCCGCCACCAGCAGCGCACGCGCCTGCGCCGCCGCGTTCTGGATCGCGGTGCCGCTGTCCTGCATCGAGTGGCTGCCCGAGGTGTAGCCTTCATTGGCGGTGAGCTTGGTGTCGGCGGTGACGACTTTCAGCGACGCGAACGCAACGTCGAGCTCTTCGGCCGCGATCTGCTGGAATGCGGTCTTGAAGCCTTGCCCCAGCTCGGCCTTGCCGGTGAAGACCGTGATCGTGTTATCGGCGTCGATCCTGATCCAGGAATCGAGATAAGGCGCGGTCGTCGAGGCTGCCCGGCGGCTTCGGCGCGGGAGGAGCAGCCGGCGCAGCCTGGTCCTGCGCGAAAGCGCTTGTGCAGCGAGAAGCTGACGATCAACGCGCCGCCGCCTGCAAGCACCCGGCGGCGATCGAGGATGACTGGGGCGTTCATCGCGCGCTCCCTTGTTCGCTGGAGACAGCGCGGCAAAATCCATCAGCCGCGCTGCGCGATGCACCGCGCGGATGATGCGCATATGCGTGCCGCAGCGGCAGAGGTGCGGCGCAAGCTCGGCGCGGATTTGCTCGTCGGTCGGCTTGGGCACGCGCTGCAGCAGCGCCTGCGCCCGCATCATCATGCCGGCGATGCAATAGCCGCACTGCGCCGCCTGCTCTTCGATGAAGGCGCGCTGGATCGGCGCGGGCGTCGAGACGGTGCCGAGGCCCTCCAGCGTGGTGATCTGCTTGCCCTCGAGCAGCACCAGCGGCGTCACGCAGGACAGCACCGCCTTGCCGTCGACCATCACGGTGCAGGACCCGCATTGGCCGAGCCCGCAGCCGAACTTCGCTGCGTTGAGCTTGAGGTCGTCGCGCAGCACGTAAAGCAGCGGCGTGTCCGGTTCGGCGTCGACCTGATGATCCCTGCCGTTGACCTTCAATGTCATCATGGCTTGTCTCGCTGCGCTGGATCGGCGGGTGCATTGGTCGGGCCGGCCGAAGTCTGGATGTAGGCGGTCTGCGTGCGCCTTGCTTCCGCGACCGTTTTCTCGAGGTCGTGCCAGGCGGGATGTCCCCTGAAGCGCGACCGCAGATATTCCAGCAACACCGTAACCTCGCGATCGTTCATGACGGCGGCAAATCCCGGCATGATCGGACTGCGCTCGCCTTCGATCGGAGCCACGCCGGAGAGCACGATGTTGGCGAGGTTGCGCGGATCGCCCGTGCTGATCGCCGTGCTGAGGCCGAGATGGATACCGCCATAGGGCGGCGGGCGGCCGCTCTCGTGGCAGCCGGCGCAGGCAGCGGCATAGATTTTGCCGCCCTCGGATTCCGACGGAGACGCCGCACCTTGCTTAGCCTGTGCGAGCACGGTTTCACCCTGGAGCTTGCGAACCGGCGACGGCGCGCCGAAGACATCGGCCATATAGGTCGCAATCGCGCGGACGTCACTCGCCGGCACCGCGGACAGATTGCTCACCACTTCCGCCATCGGCCCGCGCGCCGTGCCGTGATCGGGATGGAAGCCGTCGCGCAAGTATGCATAGAGCGCGTCAGCGTCCCATGGCACCGGCGCCGGCGACTGTGCGTTGATCGGATAGGCCTGCCAGTTGTCGACGTCGCCACCGGCAAAGTTCGCGGTCGATCGCTCCGCGCCGAGCGCGTTGCGCGGCGTGTGGCAGGCGCCGCAATGCGCGAGCCCATCGACCAGATAAGCGCCTCTGTTCCACTCGGCGCTTCTGGTGGTATCCGGCTGGTAGGTGCCGGCGCGCAGGAACAGCAGTTTCCATCCTGCGATGACCGGGCGCTGGTTGAACGGAAAGGACAACTGGTTATCGCGCGCGGGCGCGCGAACCGGTTCGCGCGTCATCAGGAATGCATAGAGCGCGCGGTCGTCGTCATCGCTGACATTGGTGAAATGGTCGTAGGGAAAGGTCGGATAGAGATGCCTGCCCTCGCGATCGACCCCGGAGCGCATGGCGCGGCGGAAGGCCTCTTCCGGCCAGCGACCGATGCCGGTCTCCGGATCGGGCGTGATGTTGGACGAGAACACCGTGCCGAACGGCGTCGGCACCGGCAGGCCGCCCGCAAAGTTCTTGCCGCCGCGCACGGTGTGGCAGGAATTGCAATTGCCGAGCGCCGCAAGTTCGCGGCCCCGCTTGACCTCTGCGGGATCGAAACTCTGCTTTGCCATTATATCGGTCGCGGCAATCGCCGGCCGCCATGCGACCGCAAAAACAGCCGCTGCGCCGCCCACAAGCAGCACAGCCACAAGGCCCCCGATGATCCCTGACTTCTTCATGCGTCCCGCAGATCTTGAGGGGTTCCTAGCACAATGCGCGGGCGCTGCGCAGCCGCCCCCTCGCACTCACCCCCTCTTGATGCCGTCCATCAACCACCTGCGGTCGATGCTGCAGCGCGCTCTTGGGAACACCTGAAGCCCTTTCGGCGCTGGCGCGACCATGACCGGCATCATCTTCACGACCATGGACAGGGCTGATCGTTCGGACGGCAATAGCTGGCCCGCCCCGCGCGCGGCGGGCTCGATTTCATACATTTGTTGTTTCGATCGCGGGCTAGTGCGCCAGTGCCGGCGCTTCCGCCTGATCGAGATTGCACTCTCTGAAGTGATACGCGATTTCGTCGAGCGCGCGCTGCTCCCATTCCTCGGCCTGGGCCAGCCAGAAAATCCTGCGCTCGGAATCAAACGCGGCACGCTCGCGACAAATCTGCTCTTGACTGCGAATCTCGACGAGCCTGTTCATGAACCCTCCACTCCTTGAGGTGTGAAGTCCAATGACACGGCGCCAGTCTAGCAGAAATCGCGCCGTTGTCTCATCAACTGTCGCCCAAACCAACAGCATTCCGTGATCACGCCGCGAGCAGGCACCGCAACGCAGCAAAGGAATTCAGGTCCCCTTCCTGTCACATGCCTGTCGCGCGAACGTCGGAAGGAGACGTCCACGACGCCTTCGAATCGGCGCGGCCATGGAGACGACCACGACGTGAGCGGCTGGGCTGCACTTCTCGCCGCGGGACTGCTCGAAGTCGGCTGGGCGCTCGGGTTGAAATACTCGGACGGACTGACCCGGTTCTGGCCCACCGCCGCGACGCTCGCCGCGATCGCGCTCAGCTTCGCGCTGATGGCGGTGGCATTACGATCGCTGCCCTTCGGCACGGCGTATGCGGTGTGGACCGGAATAGGCGCCGTCGGCAGCATCATTGCCGGCATGCTGCTCTACAGCGAGCCGACCGATCCCGTCCGCGTCGTCTGCCTCACGCTGATCGTCGCCGGCATGATCGGGCTCAAGCTCAACTCGCCGGTCTAGATCGGCGCCGTCAGCACCCGCCGCCTTCTTCCGCAGGCTTCGCCACGCCTCGACCCCGCCGAACAACATCAGCGCAATCGACAGCGGCACAAGATGATAGAGGAAGCGGAACATCAGCAGCACCGCAAGGATCTGCTCGCGATCCTCGCTGCCGAGCCCGACCAGGATGGTGGCGTCGAAGACACCGAGCCCCGCAGGCGCATGACTGGCGAAGCCCAGCAAGGTCGCAGCAATGAACACCGCGAGCAGGCGGAACAGGCCGACGTCGAGGCCTGACGGAATCAGCACATACATCGCAAGCGCCGCGGCGGTGAGATCGAGCAGGCCGACCACGATCTGCACCAGCACCAGCGGGCCCGAGGGAAGGCGAACCAGCCATTTGCTGCGGCCGAGACTGCGCGGATGCAGCCAGCTCCAGACCAGGAAGGTGGTGACGCCGCACAACAACACCGCCGCGAACACCCGGTTGATGCCAGGTGAGAGGTGGTCGATCACGCTGATCGCGGTCGGCTCGTAAAGCAGGCTGAAGCCGAGCGCGGTCATGTTGCCGAGCCAGAAGGTCAGCCCGGTCAGAAAGCAGATATTGGCGACGCCAAGCGCGCCGACATTGTTGCGGGAATAGATCCGGTAGCGGATCACGGGCGAGATCAGCGCCACTGCGCCGATACCGTGGGCGATCGGATAGCTGGTGAAGCTCGCCAGCGCCGCGATCCGGTACGGCACGTCCTTGCGGCCCATGGTGTGCAGCGCCAGCCAGTCGTAGAGCGTGATGCTGCCATAGGACGCGGTCACCAGCACCAGCGCGAGCGCGACGGTCGAGAAATCGGTTGCGCGGATGACATCGAAGACCAGATCGTAGTCGACATTCCTGAGCGCGTGCGTCAGTCCGAATATCGCGGCAGCGCCGATCGCGAGGCTGATCATGGCGCCGCCGAGGCCTTTGATGCGGCTGCTTCCGCCAAGTTTTTTCTTCAGGGAAGGAATATCCAGAGCGCTGGTCCGATCTGTCTTGTCTAGGCCAGTCGGTCCGCCGACCGATTCGTGGCAAGGCTGAAATGATGTGACACGATGTTGTGACAGTTGCGTAACTCACCCTGCCGATTTTGCAAGCGGGATGTGGACGTTAGAAGAGAAACAAGCGCCGGAATCCGGACTCAAAATGGTCGTATCCCTTTCACACGGTCTCTGTAGGAGACGCTCGAAATTCCTCCTTGCCGCCGAGGCCATATGCACGCCGAGCTCGACTATAATCTGACGCAGGATCAATGGGAAACCTTGAAGGCGTTGCGCGGCAGCGCGTCGCAGCGGCGCGCGCCCATTCATTTCGTCGTGGAACAACTTGTCGCACTCGGTCTCGCCGCCATCGATGACGGCCGTCCACTGATCACGGCCAAAGGCCGCAGCGTCCTGCTGCGCGGCTCGCCGCAACTGTTGGACCTCGTGAGCTGAGACGCCCCCACCATCACGTCCGGCCGACCTTGAGCGGCGCGGTCTCGCGCATCAGGGCCATGGCAACCAGCGCGACGGTTGCGGCGAGCAGCAGATACCAGGCCGGCGCCAGCGGATTGCCGGAGATGTGCAAGAGCCAGGTGACGACGAGCTGCGCCGTGCCGCCAAAGGTCGCGATCGCGATCGCATAGATGGTCGCGAACACGCCGCCGCGGATATTCTGCGGCAGGCCTTCGGCGAAAGTGGCGTAGAACGCCGTAAACGGCACGGAGCCGATCAGCGAGAGCAGGCCGAAGCCCGCGATCAGCGACATCGCGCCGGGCTCATGCACGATCCAGAGGAACACCGGATAAGTCAGCAGCAGCGTCAACAGCTGCGGCCAGACCATGACGGGCTTCCGGCCGTAGCGATCCGCCAGCCAGCCGCCCGCGAGCGCGCCGATGATCTGCAGCCCGTTGCCGACCAGCGATGTGGTGAAAGCGAGCGTCGGCGGCACATGCAGCGTGTTCTGCGCATAAGTCGTCATGTATTGCGTCACATAGGACGAGATGGTGCCGCCCGCGAGCACCATGACCGACAGCGCGATGATGCGTGTGTGCCCTCGCGCGAGCGCGAAGTGGCTCGATGTTTCCGCCTTGTCTTCGCGTGTGGCGATCGTCTCGGGCAAGGTCCGGCGCATCCACAGTCCGAACGGCAAGCAGGCTGCGCCAATCAGGAACGCCACGCGCCAGCCGGTCGTATCCAGCATCTCGGGCGTCATGGTCTTGCTCAGGATGACGCCGACCAGCGCGCCCGCGGTTGCGGCGATTTCCTGGCTGGTCGGCTGCCATGCCACGACGAGGCCGCGGCGCTCGGGCGGCGCGATCTCGATCAGATAGGCCGTGGTCGGCCCGACCTCGCCGCCCAGCGCAAAACCCTGCACCATCCGCGCGATGATGGCGATGATCGGCGCGGCGATGCCGATGCTGTTGTAGGACGGCGTGCAGGCCAGCAGCAGGATCGCGCCGCCCATCAACGCGAAGCTCAGGAGCATGGCCGGACGACGGCCGGCGCGATCGGAATAGACGCCGAGCACGATGCCGCCGATCGGGCGGGTGACGAAGCCTGCGCCGAAAGTCGCAAGCGACAGCATCAGGCTGCCATACTCGCTGCTCGTCGGGAAAAAGGTATGGCCAATCTGGATCGCAAAGAAGCTGTAGGTGATGAAATCGTAGAATTCGAGCATGTTGCCGACGGTGGCGGCGAAGGCAGCGCGAACGACGTTGAAATCTTTTCCCTCGTTAACCATTTGAGCCTGTGGCAACTCGAAAATCCCCGAAATCTTCCGATGCGATTGAATATCGGTCTATACGCGGGGTTCAAACCCGCATGAAAGCTCCCCTATCATATATCGTCATCGCCGCCGCTGTCGCGGTCGCATCCTGGACCATGTTCGAGGCATTCGCGTCGATGGTTGCCGGCTAGTGGTGCGCTTGCGCCGGCATTGACGGTTCCACTGTTTCCCAAGCGTGCTGACAAGCATCGATGTTCCCGCGGCGCGATTTGCGTCCGGGCTTTGCATCATCGTTGTCCCTCATGAAGAAGAGGGGCAGGGAATGCCGGGCGCTGGCCGCACCCGCAGCCTTGTGTGCTGAAGAGTAGAAGTGCACACAAGTGTCAGGTAAAGCCGAAACGTTCCGGCACTCCCTGCGCAATGGCTTTACGGCTTACTCCGCGCTCTCCCTGGTGTCCGGGCTCTTTAGCCACCATCGCCTGCCGATCTCCTGCGTTTCGGCCGTAAGGCCGAAATCGCGTGTCGGCAGACTTGATCCCAGCGTCGGGGGATCAGGACCACACGGCTTGACCGTACGTGATCGCGTCGCACGTCTTGCGACACGACCGCGTCCACCGCATCCCGCGCCACGTTTCGTGACGATCGCGAAGCGCCTCTTCGGCGAGCGCGGGATGGGAGTTAAGTAACATCGCTTCTTGTTTTCGGAAATGCGACATAATAACGCGACGGGCAATTCTGGCATGACGGACATGCGCGAACTGCCCGTCGTGCAAAAAAGGACACACTCAGTCGAACGCATTAGTGCGTTCGGTATCTCCCTCCGCTATGCAGGTTTCGCGGACGAACGGGAGAGATGCAATGACATTGCGCGGGACCGGCCTCGCCCTGTTAGCGATGATGTGGATCGCTCAGGCTGACGCGCAGCAGGCCGACACGATCACCATCGCATCGACGACATCGACCGAACAATCCGGCCTGTTCGGCTATCTGCTGCCGCGCTTCACGGAAGCCACGAATATCGGCGTGAAGGTCGTCGCGGTCGGTACCG
This sequence comes from uncultured Alphaproteobacteria bacterium, assembly GCA_963732085.1. Classification (GTDB taxonomy): domain Bacteria; phylum Pseudomonadota; class Alphaproteobacteria; order Rhizobiales; family Xanthobacteraceae; genus Bradyrhizobium. Next base: position 136,745 of record CAVSYJ010000018.1, read on the forward strand.
GCCAGGCACTCGACATCGGACGGCGCGGAGATGCGGACGTCTTGTTCGTTCACGACAGGCCGGCCGAGGAGAAGTTCATGGCCGAGGGCCAGGGCGTGAAGCGCTTCGACGTGATGTACAACGACTTCGTCGTCGTCGGGCCAAAGTCGGACCCTGCCCACATCGGCGGCGACAAGGACGTCGTCGACGCCTTGCACAAGATCGCCGCGGCGAAGGCTCCTTTCATTTCGCGCGGCGACCATTCGGGCACGCATGAGGCCGAGCTGCGGCTATGGAAGCAGGCGGGCATCGACGTGGCCACTGCGGAGGGCTGGTATCGCGAAATCGGTCAGGGCATGGGACCAGCACTCAACATGGCGTCGTCGTCGAATGCCTATCTGTTGTCGGATCGCGGCACCTGGCTGTCGTTCAAGAACCGCGGCGATCTCGCTGTTCTCACCGAGGGCGACAAGCGGCTGTTCAACCAATACGGCGTGATGCTGGTGAATCCCGACAAGCATCCGGCGGTCAAGACAAAAGAGGGACAGGCGTTCATCGACTGGCTGATCTCGCCGAAGGGACAGGATACAATCGCGAGCTACAAGGTCGGCGGCGAGCAGCTATTTTTTCCCGACGCGTCCCATTAGCAGGAACGCGATCGTCGAGACCGCCACACTCAGCGTCAGCAGGATCAGTCCCAGCCCGAGCGCCAGCGGCAGATCGCCCTTGCTGGTTTCCAGCGCGATCGCGGTCGTCATGGTGCGCGTGAAGCCCCGGATGTTGCCGCCGACGATGATGATGGCGCCAACCTCGGCGATGGCCCTGCCGAAGGCAGCGAGGAACGCGGTGAGCAACGACGACCGACCGAGCCCAAACAACAGCGCAATGCTGCGCGGCCGCGACAGACCGTCGGTGTGCGCGAGATCGGCGTATTCCACCCACAGCAGTGCTGACGGCCGATGCACCAGCGCCACCACGATCGGCGTGGCGAGCATCGCCTGGGCGATGATCATTGCCGTGGGCGTGAATAGCAATCCGGCGGACCCGAGCGGCCCCGACCGCGACAGCAAGACATAAAGTGCAAGTCCGACCACCACAGGTGGCAGACCGAGCAACGCATTCGTCAGCACGATCACGATCTGCCGGCCGTGAAACTTCGTGATGGCGAGCCAGGCGCCGAACGGCGCGCCGATCACCAGCGCGATGAGGCTCGCCGATAGGCTGACCCGCAGCGACAGCCCGACAATTCTCAGCAGCTCGGGATCGAGGCTGCCAATCAGCGAGAAAGCCGCACCGACCGATCGCGCGAAATCATTCATGCGGGTCGCATGAACACGAGAGCAACCCGATCGTCAATGTGGATGACGATGCATCGACGGCTGATCGCCATAGCCGCGCAGTTCGGCATAGCGATGCATCTGCTCTGGCGTGAGAATCGCAGCCGTCGAGAGGTGGTATTTGAGGTGCGTTTCTCGAAGTACCCCCTGCGTCACTGCGATGGCCGCCGTTGATGCCTTGAGGGTTTCTGACGTGATTGATCGGCTCGCGAATAGCCTGTCCAAATCGGATTCCTGATCGATCAGCTTCGCTCCAAGGGGCTGGGCCTCTGCCTTCATGGAATTGAGCAGCTTCTCAATCTGGCTTCGCTGATCCGGCGAAAGCTCGAGCTTGTCCGCCAGCTCAAGCAGATGTGCTGGCCCGGGATAGCCGTTGAGTTCTGCTGCAAGCGCGAGGCCCATTCCGCGTCCAGCACTGAGATCAGAAACCTGCTCCTGCGAAAGAGCCTTGATCGTCCTCGCCTGCATTCCGGCATAAGGACCTTGGGCAATGGCGGCAGCGGAAGACAGCAAGAGAGGCGCCAAGAGGACAATACGCATTCTGAACCTCATTTCAAAAAGCGGCCCGGTCGCGTTCCGTAAGCACGCGCCGGGCCTGACCGATGGCCAGGACTGGTGGTCTGATTCCAACATTCGCACGCCCATCGCGGCGAGCAATCTTGCGAATGTTGGAATCAAGGACCACCAGAACAAAACGATTCCAGTGGAGCCTGGATTTGACGTTCGCTTGGCGATTGCGCGGTTGGCAAGTTAGCGAACGTCAAATCCGCTCCACTGGTGCCACACGAGCCGCCGGCTAACACACAGTATGAACCGGCGTGCGGACCGGGGAAAGACGAACGGCAGCCCTTTCAAATCCTGTGATTCCAGACGCTTCACCGGTCGCCCTCCCCGCGACAAACTGGCACGCTTGTTGCTGAGCCAAGTCGGATCAAACGGGGGAAGCGTTCCATGGCTGCGACCATCACCACTGCTGCGCCGGCGGCGCGAAAGCCGATCTATACCTCTCTATTCGTTCAGGTTCTTGCCGCGCTGGTGCTCGGGATCGTACTCGGCATGGCCGTTCCCGACTTCGCCGTCAGCCTGAAAATCCTCAGCGACGCCTTCCTGAAGCTGATCTCCATGATCGTGGCGCCGATCGTGTTCTGCGTCGTGGTGCACGGCATCGCCGGCGCCGGCGACCTCAAGAAGGTCGGCCGGGTCGGCGTCAAGGCGCTGGTCTATTTCGAGGTGATGACGACGGTCGCGCTCGTGGTGGGCCTGCTGCTCGCCTATGCCTTCGGTCCTGGCCACGGCATGAACATCGATGTGACCACGCTCGACGCCAAAGCGCTCTCCAACTACGCCGGCAACGCGCAGAAGCTGAAGGGCGAAGGCATCGGCGCCTTCCTGATGAACGTCATCCCGACCACCTCCTTCGACGCGCTGTCGCGCAACGACGTGCTGCAGGTGCTGTTCTTCGCGATCCTGTTCGGCGTCGCGCTCGCGCTGGTCGGCGGCGAGAAGGGCGAGCGCATCAACACGCTGATCGATGCGGTCTCGACCGTGCTGTTCCGCGTCATGGGACTGATCGTGCGCGTCGCGCCGCTCGGCGTGCTCGGCGCGGTCGCCTATACCGTCGGCAAATACGGCGTCGGCTCGCTGAAGCAGCTGGTCTCGCTGGTGGCGCTGTTCTACGTCTCGCTCGCGATCTTCGTGCTCGGCGTGCTCGGCGGCGTGATGGCGCTCGCCGGCATCAACATCCTCAAATTCCTGGTCTACATGCGCGAGGAACTGATGATCGTGCTCGCCACCGCGTCGTCGGATGCGGTGCTGCCGCAGATCATGAAGAAGCTGGAGCGCATGGGGGTGAAGGATTCCGTGGTCGGGCTCGTGATCCCGACCGGCTATTCCTTCAATCTCGACGCCTTCTCGATCTATCTCACGCTCGCGGTCGTGTTCATCGCGCAGGCGACCAACACGCCGCTGTCGTTTGGCGATCTCTTGCTGGTGCTCGGCGTCTCCCTGATCACGTCCAAAGGCGCGCATGGCGTGCCGGGCTCTGCGATCGTGATCCTGGCGGCGACGCTCAACGCGGTGCCGAGCATCCCGGCGATCGGACTCGTGCTGGTGCTGTCGGTCGACTGGTTCATCGGCATGGCGCGCGCGCTCGGCAATCTCATCGGCAATTGCGTCGCCACCGTCGTGGTCGCCGCCTGGGAAGGCGATCTCGACCGCACCAAGGCCGCGCAGGTGCTGGAAGGCAACGAGCTGGTCGATGTGACGGCGGGGTAGACCGGCCCAGCCAGGGGGCTTGACGAGCAAGTTGCGGCTGTCATATTCTAGCTAGAATTTCTAGCGAGAAGGTGGAGCATGGCCCGGCGAAGCGATTGGTCGGTGCAGGACGCCAAGAACCGTTTCAGCGAAGTCGTCGAAGCGGCACGACGCGTACCGCAGACGGTGACCAAGCATGGCAAACCTGCCGTGGTCGTGGTCGATGTGACCGAGTATGAGCGCCTGCGGCAGCTTGAGCGCGCGAAGGCACCGTCCTTTGCCGAGGTTCTTCTTGCCATCCCGCAGGACGATGGCGAATTCCCGCGCCGCGATGTCCGGATGCGCGATCCCGAACTCTGATGTTCCTGATCGATACCGTCACACTGTCCCAACTGCGCAGGCGCGAGCGCGACCCGAAGGTCGTCCAATGGTTCGAACGGCAGCGAACCGCCGATCTTTTCCTCAGTGTCGTCAGCATCGGCGAAATAGAGCGTGGCATTGCACGGCAGCGCGCGATTGATCCAAGCTTTGCGGGAGCGCTTGCGGATTGGCTGGACCGTGTCGTGACCCTCTACGGCGAGCGGATCGTTCCCTTCGACCTGCGGGCGGCGCGACGCTGGGGCACGCTCAGCGCCGCATTTGGCAATGACAGCGCCGACCTGATGATCGCCGCCACAGCGCTGGAAAACGGATTTACCGTCGTGACGCGCAATGTCTCCGATTTCGAACCCACCGGGGTTCCGGTGCTGGACCCGTTCAGCCGCCGCCCCTAAATCGGTCTGAAATTCTCGATCACGCGCAGCAGCACGCGCGCACCGGCGTCGGCGTCGGCAAGCTCGACATGCTCGTCCGGATGATGACTGACGCCGCCGCGGCAGCGCACGAAGATCATGCCGACATCGGCGATGTCGATCATCGCCATGCCGTCATGCCCTGCCCCGCTCGGCAGCTCGAACACGCGGAAGCCTTCGGCGGAAATGGCGTCCGCGATCTGCGCTTGCAGCCAGGGTGCGCAGGGCGCGGTGCGGTTCTCATGGGTGACGTCGAGCTGAAGCGCCAGCTTGCGGCGCTTGGCGATCGCCTCGATCTGCCGCACGATGTCGGCGACCGCGCGGTTACGGTGCATGTCGGTCGGCGCGCGGATGTCGATGGTGAACGACACCTCGCCCGGAATCACATTGGTGGCGCCAGGCATCGCATGGATGTAGCCGACCGTGCCGACGAGGCCGTTGGCGTCGGTGCGGCAGAATTCCTCGATCGCGCCGATGCACTCGGCAGCCCCGGCCAGCGCGTCGCGCCGCAGCGCCATCGGCACCGTGCCGGCGTGACCGGCCATACCGGTGAGCCGCGCTGCCAGCCGCGTCGCACCGGCGATGGCGGTGACGACGCCGACCGGCAGATCCTGCTGCTCCAGCACCGGCCCCTGCTCGATGTGCAATTCGAGATAGGCCAGCAGCTCGCGGCGAACGCGGGCGGCGGCGCCGATATGATCGGGATCGAGGCCGAATGTTTTCAGGGCATCGCGCATCGAGACGCCATCGGCGTCGCGCACGCTCAGCACGGTCTCATCGAAAGTGCCGGCGACCGCGCGGCTGCCGAGCAGGGTCGACGCGAAGCGCACGCCCTCCTCGTCGGCAAAGCCCGTGACCTCGATCGCAAACGGCAGACGCTTGCCGCGCGTGTTGAGGTCCGCAACGCAGGAGATCGCGGTGATCAGACCGAGCGGGCCGTCCCATCTGCCGGCGTCGCGCACGGTATCGTAATGCGAGCCGAGCATCAGGCAGGGCGCGCCCGCGGCTTCGCCTTCGTAGCGGCCGCAGACATTGCCGATGGCATCGAGATGCGCACGCATGCCGGCCTTGCGCATCCAGCCGAGAACCAGTTCGGCAGCCGCGCGATGTTCCGGGGTGAGGAAAATCCGCGTCAGAGACCCGGGCGTCTCCGAAATCGCCGCAAGCTCGTTGATGCGGCCGACGATCTCGGCCCCGAGCGGCCCGGTCGTGCCCTGGTTTCTCCCGTTCATCCGTTTCCGACCAGGCGCTGACCTCGACCGCACAACGCCTCAAATATCTCAAGCAAATTCAACGGATTATCCCTCTTTCTTGTTGGCCTTAAAAGGTCTATTTGAGTGCCCGGACACCAACCCCGATCATGATGCACGAGACGGCCACGTGACCTATTCGGTCAAGGAGATTTTCAAGACGCTGCAGGGCGAAGGCGGACAGGCCGGACGCGCGGCGGTGTTTTGCCGTTTTGCCGGCTGCAATCTCTGGACCGGCCGCGAGGAGGATCGCGCGGCCGCGGTCTGCCAGTTCTGCGACACCGATTTCGTCGGCATCGACGGCGAAGGCGGCGGCCGCTTCAAGGACGCGCGACGAACTCGCCGACGCCATCGAGACCGCCTGGAACGGTGCGCGCGATTTTCGTTACGTCGTATTCACCGGTGGCGAGCCGCTGCTGCAGCTCGACGAGCCGCTGATATCAGCGGTGGCCGCGCGCGGCTTTGCGATCGCCATCGAAACCAACGGGACGATCGCGGCGCCAAAGGGAATCGACTGGATCTGCGTCAGCCCGAAAGCCGACGCCGAACTCGTGCAGACATCAGGCCAGGAGCTGAAGCTGGTTTATCCGCAGGCCAAGGCCCTGCCCGGCCGCTTCGAACATCTCGACTTCCAGCATTTCTTCCTGCAGCCGATGGACGGGCCGGAGCGCGACCGCAACACCACCCTCGTGGTCGATTATTGCAAGCAACACCCACGCTGGAGGATCAGCCTCCAGACGCACAAACTGATGGGAATTCCATGACCAGACATGTCGAGTCCAGACATCTCGTGCTGGACCAGGCTTCGCGCGAGACGACTGTGTCCGCACGGCTCACCACCCGGATCGGACGGATCTACCGGTTCGAATCCGCGCATCACCTCCCGCATTTGCCCGACGGCCACAAGTGCAAGAACCTGCACGGCCACAATTATCGCGTCGAGATCGTCAAGCAAGGCACGCCCGACGCCCGCGGCTTCGTGGAGGACTTTGCCGATGTCGACGCCGAGATCGCGCCGCTGGTGAAGCTGGTCGATCATCGGCTGCTCAACGACGTGCCGGGTCTGGAGAATCCGACCGCGGAGGTGATCGCCGCCTGGTTCTTTGAACGGATCGCCGATTGTGCGAGTGTGCGGGTCTGGGAAAACGACGACTGCTGGGCCGAGGTGAGCGCGCAGGATTGAGTTGTAGCGATGACAGACTCCGCGCTGGTCCTCTTTTCGGGAGGACAAGACTCCACCACATGTCTGGCGTGGGCGCTGGAACGCTACGCGCATGTCGAGACCGTGGGTTTCGACTATGGCCAGCGGCATCGCATCGAGCTCGACTGCCGATCCGACATCCTCGCCGCGTTCCGCAACGCGACTTCCCGCATGGGCATCGCGTCTCGGCGATGACCACATGGTCGACCTTTCGATCCTCGGCCAACTCAGCGAGACGGCGCTGACCCAGGAGAAGGAGATCGCCTTCGCCGCGAGCGGCTTGCCGAACACCTTCGTTCCCGGCCGCAACCTGCTGTTCTTCACCTTCGCCGCCGCGATCGCCTATCGGCGCGGCATCAAGCATCTCGTCGGCGGCATGTGCGAGACGGATTATTCCGGCTATCCCGACTGCCGCGATGATACGCTGAAGGCGCTGCAAGTCGCGCTCAACCTCGGCATGGAGCAGCGCTTCGTGGTGGATACGCCGCTGATGTGGATCGACAAGGCGCAAACCTTCGCGTTGGCCAATGATATGGGCGGCGACAGACTGATGCGGATCGTGCTGGAGCACACGCACTCCTGCTACATGGGCGACCGCACGCACCGTCACGACTGGGGCTATGGCTGCGGCACCTGCCCGGCCTGCGAGTTGCGGCGCCAGGGCTGGCTTCGCTATTCCGGTAACAACGCTTGAGGAAGCGCGCGCGGCGGGCTCGGCGATCTACACCATCTCGAAGCGGATTTTCTGAGCGCCCTTCCACAGCACGGTCTTGCCGAGCACGGGAAGGTTCTCCAGCCCCGACGTCAGCGTGATGAAATGGTTGCCGGCGAGCTGGCCCATCTTGCTGGCGAAATGTACCCCGCCATAAGCGAGCAGGATTTCAGTCTCGCTGATGCCGCCGGGATAGAGGATGATCTGCCCCGGCGCGGGATAGCTGGTGTGATTCTCGTAGGAGACGCCGAAATCGAGATCGCCGAGCGGCATCCACACGCCCTCTCCGCTCCATCGCACGTGAATCGCCTGGCTCTCGAACGGCATCGCCTTCCTGAAAGCCGCGCAGGTCTTCGGCGCGAGCTCTTCCTCGAAGCGGGCCTGGAAAGTGAATTCGCCGGCGCGAATGATCAATTGGCTCATGCATCTCTCTCGTCGTCGTGAGGTCGCACCACCAAATGCCGCCAAAGCGCGCGGGAAGCAAGCACCTCTTCGGCACGCTGCAATAATATATGACTCGATGCGGCCTGCGCGGTAACATCGCCGCAAGACAATGGGAGAAACGCGTGGCACTGAAAAACGTCATCGGCGTCGACCACGTCGTGGTCATGGCGAGGGATCTGGACAAGGCCGCCGAGGGCTGGCGGCGGCTCGGCTTCACCATCTCGCCGCGCGGCACCCACAGTGCGCATATGGGCACGGGCAATTATACGATCATGCTCGACCCCGACTATATCGAGCTGCTCGGCGTACTCGCGCCCACCGAGCACAACGCGCCGGCGCGCGCGTTTCTCGACGAGCGCGAAGGCATCGAGCGCGTCGCCTTCACCGCGATCGATGGCGCAGCCGGCGCGGAGGAAATCCGCGCGCGCGGATACGCGCCGCTCGGGCCGAACGATTTCGAGCGGCCGGTGACCATGCCGGACGGACGTTTGTCGGCCGCAAAATTTCGCACCTTCCAGTGGCCGGTCGAGGAGGCCCCGGCAGGCATGCGCATCTTCGCCTGCCAGCACAAGACGCGCGAGACCGTGTGGATTCCGGAGTTGATGCGGCATGCCAATGGCGCAAAACATCTCAGGCAGGTGCTGCTGGTCGCGCCCGATCCGGCCAAGGAAGCGGCGCATCTGTCGCGCCTGACCGATCGCGAGGCGCGCAAGGACAACGACGGCGCTATCGCGGTGCCCTCGGGCGGCAACCGCGCCGACTTCGTATTCGTGACGAAGAATCAACTGGGCGCGCGCTATCCCGGCGTCTCCCTCGCCGGCCTGCCCGAGCGCGGCGCGGCGGGACTTGTGATTGCGGCCGATCTGGCGGAGGCGGAAGAGGCGCTCGGCGCCGCAGGCGTTCGCAGCGGCGAGTGCATCTGCGTGCCGCCGGCTGCAGCCAACGGCACGCTGCTCGCGTTTGTGGCGGGTTAGGCTCTTATTGCCTGCTGGCGAGCAAATCTAACGACGGAGCGGTCCACGAGGAGATAAGCGCACAAGCGGTGCCGACGTCCTGCTCGGGCTTCAGTATCGCTGCTCCAACCAGCGTGGTTCGATCGTCCGGACAAAACTCTGTCGACTGCCGATCCAGTTCCGAGAGATTTCGCAGAGAGGCAAGAACGCAAGAGTTCGAACTATTGAAGCCAGCCAGCCGAGCCAGCGATCTCATCATCAATTTATACAGGCGATACGCCGTTTGAGCACTATTCTGCTCGTCGGGATGGTCGGGATTTCGTGTATCCAGACGAGCCGTGGACATAATCCCGACATGGATGGAAGCCTGCGTATTCGTAAAGCTGCTGTTGTAAACGAAGGGAAGATCTGCCTCCTTTAGATCGAAGGGCAAGAAAAGGTATTTGAAGGTTCGCGGTCCGCCGTCTTTGGCAGTTGCCCGCGCGAATGCAGCTGCAATCTTTTGAGTGTCGAGTTGCGTTGGCGATGCCCGCAGATCGTTTCCAAGAGCAAGTTTCAATTCCTGCGTCGAGACGGGCGCCACAAGAACATGCTTAAGCGCACATTCAAGACGTTCGACAAATTCCGTTCGCTTCATCTCCGAATGAATGTAGAGCACGACTTCCGACGGTCTCGTTAGTTCTTGCGCATGGGCGGCCGGTATCATGGCCGGCGAACATGCAACGAGCCAAATGGCCGCTGCACGATGTACCGCACGTGCGATCTTGGATTGAAAAACGGCTGGCGTCATGCAACCGCCGACTTGCCGCGACCGACCGTCTGAAGCGTCTCGAAACCTTCGAACTGCGGGTGACCGAGATAAAGCGGCTTGTTGCCGCCGGCTCTCGCATGCGCCGCGCGGAACGCTTCCGACTTGGTCCATGCCTCAAAGGCGGCGCGGCTCTGCCACACCGTGTGCGATGCATAGAGCGTATGGTCTTCGAGCTCAGGTCCCTTGAGGAGGTGGAACTCCGTGAAGCCCGGCACCTTGTCGAGATGGGTGTCGCGCGACAGCCAGACGTGCTCGAAATCGGCTTCGCAGCCCTTGATGACCTTGAAGCGGTTCATCGCAATGAACATTGAAGTCTCCTGATTTTCGATCGCGTCGACATTCCAATTAGGGCCTGCCGCCTACCGCCGCAATGGCGTGACCGACGCCGCGCATTGCCGCTGCTCCCAGCCCTCGCGTTCGAGTTCGGGCACATCATGGTCCTGATCGGGCCAGCCGAGACAGAGATAGGCGACAAAGCTCCAGTCCGGCGGGCAGATCGAGCGTGGCGCGCGCCGCCTCGGGATCGAGGATCGACACCCAGCCGACGCCGAGCCCTTCGGCGCGCGCCGCGAGCCACAGCGTCTGGATCGCGGCGACCACGGAATAACGGATCGTCTCCGGCATGGTGCGCCGCCCGAGGCCGGCGCCTTGCGCGGTCGCTTCATCGGCGCAGACGGCCATATGCACCGGCGCCTGATCGAGGCCTTCGAGCTTCAGCCGCGCATAGCGCGCCTGGCGCTCGCCCGCGTAGCCGTCGAGCGCGGCCTGGTTGGCGGTCGCAAAATTGTCCCGGATCGCGGCGCGGCGCGCCGGCGTCTCCACCAGCACGAAGCGCCATGGCTGCGACAGGCCGACCGACGGCGCATGCGCGGCAAGCGACAGCAGATGCGCAAGAAGCGCGGGATCGACGGGATCGCTGCGGAAGCGGCGCACGTCGCGCCGCCAGCGCACGAGTTCGGCGAACTGCGCCTTGAAGGCGGCATCGAAGCGCGGCGGTTCGCTGGTCATGCGGAGAATTTGTCGAGCAGCGCGCTGGCGTCGCGCAGATCCGCGGCGCCGAACCCTTCGGTGAACTTGGCATGGACCGGTTGCAAAACCTTGCGTGCGGCGGCGCGACGGCCCTGACTTTCCCTCAGCCGCGCCAGACTCATCGCGGTGCGCAACTCCCAGAACAGCGCACCCTGCTGCCGCGCCACCTCCAAGGCCTGCTCGAAGCATTTTACGGCTGCCTCCGCAGAATCGGGACTGGATTTGACGAGCAAATCGCCCTTGATGCGAAGCAACTCGGCGAGATACCAGCCTTCCTCTCTCGCTACGCTGCGCGAGACCGCCTCTTCGACGGTCGCGAGCCCACGCGCCGTCTCGCCGGCTTCGCCGAGACAGGCCGCCAGTTCGCCAAGCGGAAGCAGGAAGCGCGGCAACAGCCTTGCGTCACCCGCCTGGTCGAGGGCGGTGCGCAAGGCTTCGAGCCCCGCGCCGACGTGGCCGCGCTTGACCATCAGCATGCCGCGGAAGCAGTGCGCCCATATGTTCCACAGCCGGATCGGATGCCGTTCGGTGTGTTCGAGCAGCGCCGCGCAATAATGCTCGGCGGCATCGAGATCGCCGGCGAGGAACGTCACCGGGCAGGCGCCCTGCCCGAGCACGCTGCAGAACGTCAGCGCATGCCCGATCGCGCGCCCTTCCTCGATGTTCTGCCTGACCACGCCCAGCGCCTGATCGCCCAGACCCTGCAGCCAGAGAATGCGCGCCTGGAAATAGTGCGACGACACCCGCAGGTCGAAGCGGAAGCGGACGATCTGCGGTTTCTGTGCGAGCACTTCGAGATGTTCGAGCACGCGGGTGATGTGTTCGCGCGCCCGGTTCTGGTCGCCGAAGAAATGCAGCGCGGTGGCGAGCAGCCGGTCGGCCATCATCAGGTCGACGGCGTCGGTTGCGCCGGCGACGACGCCGGCGAAGCGCTGGGCGAACTCCAGGGCTTTGCGAAACTCGCCGTTGTTGAACTGGTTGATGCAGAGCCCCCAGAGCGCACGCAGGCGGTGGTCGCGATCGCCGAGCTTGTCGGCGAGCTCGAGCGTCGTGCTCCAGACAGAACCGGCCTCGCGCGCGCGCCCCACCCCGTACATCAACGACCAGCCCAGCGCCGCCGACAGCTGCATGCGCAAGCGATCGGCGTCCGCAGCGTTGGGATCGAGCCTTGCCAACGCCCGCTCGACGCGCTCGCGGCATTCGCCGAGCAGCGACATCTGGACCCACATCGGCACTGCGGCTGCCGTCAGCGCAATGCCGGTTTGCGCATCCCCGCCGGGCGAGAACGCCCAATCGAGGCCGGCGCGCACATTGTCGATATGGCGGCCGTAGACGGCAAGCCATTCGGCCTGCGGTGTCAATTCGCTTTCGGCTTCGGCGCGCGTGAAATAAGTCCGGTAAAATCCGGCATGGCGCCGCGCGGCGTCCTGCTCCTCTCCACCGGCGCGCAGCTTCTCCAACGCATAGGCGCGCGTGGTATCGAGCAGGCGATAGTGCGGAGTCTTGCCGCGCAGGTCGGCCGTGAGCAGCGACTTCGCCACCAGGCTCGCGACGTGATCGGTGGCAAGGTCGCCGGCAAGGGCGATCACGGCCTCGAGCGGGAAGTCGCCGGCGAAGATCGCCAGCCGGCGCAGCACCGTCGCCTCCTCTTCCGACAGCAGGTTGTAGCTCCAGTCCATCGCCGCACGCAGCGTCTGGTGCCGCGGCAGCGCGGTGCGTCGTCCGGCCGTCAGGAGCTTGAAGCGGTCATCGAGCAGGACCGCGACCTCTTTCGGCCCCAGCATGACCGAGCGCGCCGCGGCGAGTTCGATGGCAAGCGGAATGCCGTCGAGGCGACGGCAGATCGCGGTGATGGCGGAAAGATTGTCGTTGTCCGAGGCGAGGTCGGCGCCGAGCGCGCGCGCGCGCGCCATGAACAATTGCACGGCGGTGTGTCCGGCCGCGTCAGTCGGCTCGGTCCCGTCCTCGGGCGGTACATCCAGCGGCGGGACGCGATAGACATATTCGCCGTCGATGCGCAGCACCTCGCGGCTGGTGGCGAGAACGGTGGTGCCGGGACAGCGGCTCACGATAGTCTCCGCGAGCTTGGCCGCCGCGTCGATCACATGCTCGCAATTGTCGAGCACGAGCAGCAGCTTTCGGAAGCCAACCGCGCGCGTGACCGATTCCGACGAGGTCTCCTCGCCCTCGAGCTTGAGGCCGAGAACGCTTGCCACCGCCGATGGCACCAGTTGCGGATCCTGCAGGGAAGCGAACTCGACCAGCAAAGTATCGCCGGAGAAATTCAGGCTGCGCGCAACCTCCAGCGCCAGCACCGTCTTGCCGATTCCGCCCGGTCCGGTCAGCGTGACGACACGATAGGCCGACAGCAAGTCGCGCAGATATTGCACGGCGCCGCCGCGGCCGATCAGGCTGTCGGCGGCCGCCGGAATGTTGGTGGTCGTAGCAGCAGGCACGACGCGCGCGGGCGCGGGCGCTCTCGGCACCGGCACATCGCGCTGCTCCTCGATCACCTTCCAGCTTCCGAGCAACCGATAGCCACGCCCGAACTGCGTCTTCAGCATGCCGCGATCGCCGCCGAGCGCCTTGCGGATGGCTGCGATGTGAACCTGCAGTGCGTTCTCTTCGACGATGGCGCCAGGCCAGACCTGATCCATCAGGTCATTCTTGCTGACCAGTTCGCCGTCGGCCTGCACCAGGACGGACACAATCTCGAAGGCGCGGCCGCCCAGCGGCACCAGCACGCCGGCCGAACGCAGCTCGCGGCGTGCGAGATCGATCTCCCACCCATCCGAGGCATAGACAGGTCGTTGGCCCTGTTCAGGCACCATCGCGACCCTTGCTCCGCAATTGCCTTCTTCCCTTATTGTTCTGTTGTAATTCAGGCTATTTGTCTGCTTGGCAAGGACCAATTTAGCCGTGGCGGCAAGGAATTGTTGAATCAAAAGAAGGGGAAAGCTGCCCACCTCTTCGCAACCTCACGGCGACGATGCAAATCATCGCCGCCTGATGGGCAAAGCGTTCGCAGCTTGAAATTCCGCCGGGCGGTCTGCCTTGCGAATGTGCATTTTTCGGGCGGTTCACGGCGCCTTGGTTGCGATCGCGGCGAGATTCGCCAGCGCCGCGCTCATCTGGCGGAGCGTCTCTGCGGATTTCAGACATGATGTTGTGACGCTGGGCAAACCACGCGGGATCGTTGTAGGACAGCCAGGTCGCGCCGTCCTCGTCACGCCACACCAGCACCTTCAACGGCAGGTCGATGCCGATGGTTTGGGTGGCTTCCATCAACGGCGTTCCGGACTTGGCGTTGCCGAAGATCAGGACCTCGGTCGGCCGCAAGGACAGGCCGGCGGCAGCCGCTCCCGCGGCGTGATCGATATGCGCGAACACCGTCATGCCGCGACCCCTGACCTCGGCCTCGAACCGGTTCATGGTCTCTTCCGGCCCGTTGCTGCTTTTGATCGTGATCAGTCCAGCCACGGTCGATTCGCTTCCCATTCACTCACTCCTGAAGCCGCACCGGCGCGCCACCGGCAGCCGATTGGGGTCGTTCGCAGGCTCCAGAGTGGCAGCGGGGCAAAGCGCGGGTCTTTCGCTTTCGCACGAACGGGGCCGAAATCGGCCCGGGACAGCACTTTTCAGGCGGAAACAGCGCGCAAACATAAGTTTTCAGAATTCTTAATGACCGCCCCAAGGAATGCGGTGCCCGATGCTCCTATGAAAGCCCCACGCTCCGGAGCCTGGCTTCGGACCAGACGAACAGCAACACGGGGTGAGCCATGATCCGCTTCGAACAGGCGACAACCGCAGCTTCAAATCCGGTTTCCGGCGACGAATTCATCGATCACGAGACCGTCCTGGCGGACGAGCCGGCGTGGCGCGTCCTGCCCGCCGGAAGCAGCCTGGCGACCAGGGTGATCGCGACGCGCTGGCGCGGCGCCGGACCGCAGCCCCATGAAATCCATCATGAGACGCCGCGCGACCGGCATATCGTCATGGTGGTGATGAACACCGCCAACATCCGCTTCTCGCTCAACGGCACGACCGTCCAGGACGGCGTCGCCATGCCCGGCATGTTCCACGTCAGCGAGCCGGGCGCACGCGTCAGCTGCCTGTTCCGCGGCCCCCACGAGCTTCTGCACCTGCACGTGCCGAACGCGCTGATCGAGGAATACGATCGCACGGCGCCGAACGCTTCCGCGCCGCAGTTTTCGAAAACCGGCCTGCGCAAGGACCAGATGGTGGAGCGCCTTGCCCGCGCCCTGCTCGGCGGCGAGCAGATCGGCGGCGCGCTTGGCGGCCACTATGCCGATTGCGTCAGCGCGGCCATCGTGATGCGGCTGTTGACTTCGGCGGAACGCGCGGCGCCGCTGGCGCGGCCCAAGATCGCCGAGCTGGCGCGCTGGCGGCTCCGGCGTGCGATCGAATTCGTCGAGACCAATCTCGCCAACGCCATCAGCACCTCCGACATATCGGCCGCAGCCGGGCTGACGCGGATGCATTTCGCCGCCCAATTCAAGGCCGCGACCGGCCTTCGTCCGCACGAATATCTGCTGCGCCGGAGGGTCGAGCGCGCCCAGGAAATGCTTGTCCAGACCGGCATGTCGGTGGTCGACGTCGCGCTCTCGGTCGGCTTCCAGAGCCAGTCGCATTTCACCGTCGTCTTCAATCGCTTCGTCGGACGTCCGCCCCATGCCTGGCGTCAGGCGCACGGCGTCGTGCGCGAGGACCTGAAAGCCGCGTTCAAACCGGCTTCACGCATGCGTGTGCAGTCAAGCGACCGCGCAATGGCTAGCGTGGCAATCGGATAGCCGGATGCGTTCCGGAAAGACACCCGGCCAAACGCATACGATGTTCACACCAGGTTGGACCGGAGCACAGGCTGCCGGTCCACTGCCGCTTGCCTGCAACACAAAAGGAGTCCGCCATGAGCGCTACCGCCGTCCAGGAACGAAAAACAGCCAAGCTGAAGACACCGTCCGAACTCGGCTCCAATGCGATCAAGGATATTTCGGCGGCACTTCGGGCGCTGCTCGCCGACACCTTCGCGCTCTACCTGAAGACCAAGAACTTCCACTGGCACATGACGGGGCCGCACTTCCGCGATTATCACCTGCTGCTGGACGAGCAGTCCGAGCAAATCTTCGCGATCACCGACGACATCGCGGAGCGCGCGCGCAAGATCGGAGGCACCACGCTGCGCTCGGTCGGCAATATCGGCCGGCTGCAGCGCTTGGCTGACAACGACGCGGAATTCGTCACGGCCGAGGACATGCTGGCGGAGCTCGCCGACGACAACAAGCGATTCACCGGCTTCCTGCGAGAGACGCATGGGCTCTGCGACGAGCATGGCGATGTCGCGACCGCGAGCCTGATCGAGAACTGGATCGACGAGAGCGAGCGCCGGACCTGGTTCCTGTTCGAGAGCACCCGCCGGGCGTGATGCCGTGCCTGCGACGGAAAAAGACGGCGGATCGTTGAACGATCCGCCGTCAGCTTGGGCACCCGCTTTCGGGGGGAGGAAGGGAGTCGGGCGCCTCGGGGGATCGCTACCGTTCGCATTGAACAGCAAACGAACCCAGCCGTATTTCCGATGCGTACGCCGATTTCGCTTATGAACGCTCGAAACCGATTGGCGGCGATGGAAACGGGACGGTCCAGAACGCTTGACGGATCGCGTGCACAGGCACAGCCTTTTGCTTGCTTGATCGCAAGCCGCAGGAGCCACAGTGCATGAGCAAGGTCCGCATCGAAACCGACAGTCTCGGCGAGGTCGAGGTCCCCGCCGACAAATTGTGGGGCGCACAGACCCAGCGCTCGATCGAGCATTTCTCGATCGGCACCGACCTGATGCCGCGCCAGATGATCACCGCCTATGCCGTGCTGAAGAAGGCCTGCGCCAACGCCAATCATGCCGGCAAGCGGCTGGACGGCGCCATCCATAAACTGATCGTGCAGGCCTGCGACGAGATCCTCGCCGGACGGCATCACGACATGTTCCCGCTGCACGTCTGGATGACCGGCAGCGGCACGCAGTTCAACATGAACGTCAACGAGGTGATCTCGAACCGCTGCTGCCAGATCGCGGGCACGCCGCTCGGCAGCAAGAAGCCGGTGCATCCGAACGATCACGTCAACATGTCGCAATCGTCGAACGACAATTTTCCGTCGGCGATGTACATCGCGGCCGCGACCAACACCATCTCGCGGCTGATGCCGGCGGTCGCGGCCTTGCAAGGCGCGATCGCGAAGAAGGCGGCCGAATGGGACGACATCGTCAAGATCGGCCGCACTCACATGCAGGATGCGACCCCGATCACGCTCGGCCAGGAATGGTCCGGCTATGCCGGCATGCTGGCGGACGATCTGGTGCGGATCGAAAACTCCCTGAAATCGGTCTATCATCTCGCGCTTGGCGGGACGGCCGTGGGCACCGGCATCAACGCCGCGCCCGGTTTTGCCGAAGCCGCGGCCGCCGAGATCGCCACGCTCAGCAAACTGCCCTTCATCAGCGCGCCCAACAAATTCACCGTGCAGGGCTCGCATGACGCGCTGGTGCAGCTCTCGGGCTCGTTCCGCACGCTGGCTGTCTCGCTCTACAAGATCGCCAACGACATCCGCCTGATGGCGTGCGGCCCCCGCGCCGGCTTCGCCGAACTGATCCTGCCGGAGAACGAACCGGGCTCCTCGATCATGCCGGGCAAGGTCAACCCGACGCAGGCGGAGGCGCTGACCATGATCGCCGTGCAGGTGATGGCGAACGATGTCGCGGTCGGTTTCGGCGGCGCCGGCGGCTATCTCGAAATGAACGTCTACAAGCCGCTGATGATCCACAACGTCGCGCATTCCATCACGATCCTGGCCGACGGCTGCGACAATTTCCGCAAATATCTGGTCGAGGACACCAAGCCGAACCTGAAGAAGATCAACGACGATGTGAACAGGTCGTTGATGCTTGTGACCGCGCTGACGCCAGTGATCGGCTACGACAAGGCCTCGAAGATCGCCCATCACGCGATGGAGCACGACCTCACGTTGAAGCAGGCGGCGCTCGAGCTGAAATTCGTCGACGAGGCGACATTCGATCGCGTCGTGGACCCCAGGAAAATGACCAAACCCTACGTCGCCGAGTAAGGCGGCGGCGGGGCGCATGATCCGGAATCCGAAAAGGTCATGCGCAAATGATACGACAGGAGACGAAGCGATGGCCCGGATCGTTGCCGACTACATGGCGGAAACGCTGAAGCAGGCCGGGGTCAAGCGCGTCTATGGCGTAGTCGGCGACACCCTGAACGGCTTCACCGACGCGCTGCGGCGGATCGGCGGCATCGAATGGATGCATATGCGCCACGAGGAAGCCGGCGCGTTTGCGGCCGGCGCCGAGGCGCATCTGACCGGCGAACTCGCCGTCTGCGCCGGAAGCTGCGGTCCCGGCAATCTGCATCTCATCAACGGTCTGTTCGACTGTCATCGCAGCCGCGTGCCTGTGCTGGCGATTGCTGCGCATATTCCAAGCACCGAGATCGGCATCGACTATTTCCAGGCGACGCATCCGGAAAACTTGTTCAAGGAGTGCAGCCATTATGTCGAGCTGGTGTCGCGGCCCGACCAGCTGCCTCAGGTTCTGGAACGGGCAATCCGCGCCGCTGTAGGCCACCGCGGCGTCGCCGTCGTCGTCATTCCCGGCGACGTCGCGCTGCAACCGCTCGACAAGACGCCGCCGCGTTGGCTGGCCCCGTCAAAACCGACGTTCTGCCCGCCGGACGCGGAGCTCGACCAACTCGCCTCCCTGCTCGACAGCGGCAAGAGCGTGACCCTGCTCTGCGGTGCCGGTTGCTCCGGCGCGCATGACGAGGTCGTTGCGCTGGCCAAGCACCTGAAAGCGCCGATCGTGCATGCGCTGCGCGGCAAGGAGTTCATCGAATACGACAATCCCTATGATGTCGGCATGACCGGCCTGATTGGCTTTGCCTCCGGCTACATCGCGCTAAAGAATTGCGACACGCTGCTGATGCTGGGCACCGACTTTCCCTACAGGCAGTTCTATCCCGAGCACGCGCGCATCGCGCAGATCGACATCCGTGCGGAAGCGCTCGGCAACCGCTGCCCGCTCTGGCTCGGCCTCGTCGGCGACGTCAAGACGACCTTGAAGGCGCTGTTGCCGAAGCTCACCGAACACAAGGATACGAGCCATCTCGACCAGGCGCTGGCCGATTACCGCAAGGCGCGCAAGGCGCTCGACGCGCTGGCCGAAAGCGGCCCGAACAGCAGCATCATCCATCCGCAATATGTCACGCGCGTCGTCAGCGAGGTCGCGACGGAGGATGCGATCTTTTCCTGCGATGTGGGAACGCCGACCGCGTGGGCGGCACGCTATCTCGTCATGAACGGCAAGCGCCGCCTGCTCGGCTCCTTCAATCACGGCTCGATGGCGAACGCGATGCTGCAGGCGATCGGTGCGCAGGCGACATTCCCCAAACGCCAGGTCGTCTCGCTGTCCGGAGACGGCGGCTTCGCCATGATGATGGGCGACTTCATTACGCTGAGTCAGCTCGGCCTGCCGGTGAAGGTCGTCGTGCTCAACAACGGCACGCTCGGCTTTGTCGAAATGGAGATGAAGGCATCCGGCCTGCTCGACAATGGCTGCGACCTGAAGAACCCGAACTTCGCGGCGATGGCCGAGGCCATGGGCATCAAGGGCATCAGGGTCGAGAAGCCGCAGGACCTGAAGGGCGCACTCACTGCGGCCTTCAGCCACAATGGCCCGGCGCTGATCGACGTCGTCAGCGCGCGCCAGGAATTGATCATGCCGCCCAAGACGACCCTCGATCAGGCGCAACATTTCGGCATGTTCATGCTGAAGGCCGTGCTCGACGGCCGCGCCACCCAGTTGGTCGATTTGGCCAAGGTCAATTGGGCACGGTGACAGGACGCCGAGAACCAGATCCTCACTCGCTCACAACAGAATTGAGGCATTCCATGACCAACGAACGCGATCACAGCAGGCGCCGTTTCCTCGGCAACGCCGCAGCCACCCTCGCCGCCACCCAATTCGCTCTCGCCGGACCGGCCAGGGCGGAGACCAAAGCAAAGCTCGAGACCACGAAGGCCGGCGCGCACACCTCCTTCCCGGCGTTGAAGCAGATCGATGCCGGGGCGCTCAATGTCGGCTATGTCGAGATGGGACCGGCGAGCGGACCGGCCGTCCTGCTGCTGCACGGCTGGCCCTACGACATCTACAGCTTTGTCGATGTCGCTCCGCTGCTCGCCTCCGCGGGTTATCGCGTGATCGTGCCCTATATCCGCGGCTATGGGACCACCCGGTTTCTTTCGGCCGACACGTTCCGGAACGGACAACCTTCCGCCGTTGCGCTCGACATGATCGCGCTGATGGACGCGCTCGGCATCGCGAAGGCGACGCTCGCCGGCTTCGACTGGGGCGCGCGCACCGCCAACATCATGGCCGCGCTCTGGCCCGACCGCTGCAAGGCGATGGTTTCGGTCAGCGGCTATCTGATCGGGAGCCAGGACGCCGGCAAGACGCCGCTGCCGCCGGCGGCCGAGCTGCAATGGTGGTACCAGTTCTATTTTGCGACCGAGCGCGGCCGCGCCGGCTATGAGAAGAACCGCAACGACTTCAACCGGCTGATCTGGCAGCTTGCCTCGCCGAAATGGAATTTCGACGACGCCACCTTCGCCCGCAGCGCGGCGTCCTTCGACAATCCCGACCATGTCGCGATCGTCATTCACAATTATCGCTGGCGGCAGGCGCTTGCCGAAGGCGATCCGAAACTCGACGAGTTCGAGAAGAAGCTCGCGACCGCGCCCGTTATCACGGTGCCGACCATCACCATGGAAGGCGACGCCAACGGCGCGCCGCATCCGCCGCCGTCCGCTTATGCCGGGAAATTCTCCGGCAAATACGAGCATCGGAACGTCACCGGCGGCATCGGCCACAACCTGCCGCAGGAAGCCCCGCAGGCTTTTGCCGAGGCCGTGGTCGATATCGCCGAGGGCTGAGTGCAAAAGGGGACGTTCGCGACGCCCCCAAGAGGCTAAGTAGACAAAGCTCGCCCGCAGGTGCTCGAGGTTACAGCTCGGTTCCGGTGCCCTGTAGATAACCCTTGATCTTGGGATCCGGCATCAGGATCGAAGCAACGAACGCGATGGCGCACATGAAGGTGACATACCAATAGAAACTGGTCTCCGCGCCACTGTTCTTGAACCACAGCGCGACATATTCGGCGGAACCGCCGAAGATGGCATTGGCGATCGCATAAGCGAGGCCGACACTCATTGCACGGACCTCCGGCGGAAACATTTCCGACTTCACCAGTCCGCTGATCGATGTGTAAAACGACACAATGGCGAGCGCGATGACGATGAGTGCATATGCCACAAACGGGCTTTTGACGTCAGCAATCGCATACATCAACGGCACCGTACCCAGCGTCGCAAGCCCTCCGAACAAGAGCATCGACGTCTTGCGGCCGAAGCGATCGGAAAATATTCCGAACACGGGCTGCATGAGCATGTAGGTGAGGAGCACGGCGGTCATCACCACATTCGCGGTGCGGTCGTTCATGTGTGCGGTATTGACCAGATATTTCTGCATGTAGGTGGTGAAGGTGTAGAAGATCAACGATCCGCCGGCGGTATAGCCGAGGACGATCAGAAACGCCCGTGTGTGATGCCTGAAAATCTCGCGCACGGAGCCGGCCTCCTTGCGTGCGCGACTTTCGGCCGAAGAGGTCTCGGTCAGTGAGGCTCTCAGGAAGAGCGCAACGACTGCGAAAACGGCACCCAGCAAAAACGGAATCCGCCACCCCCATGCCCGCAACTCTGCCGTCGGAAAGCGCCTGCTGGACAATGAGGACAACCAGCGAGGCGAGCAATTGGCCGCCGATCAGCGTCACGTACTGGAAAGAAGCGTAAAAGCCTCGCTTGCCCGGCAATGCGACTTCGCTCATGTAGGTCGCGCTGGTTCCGTACTCGCCACCGACCGAAAAGCCCTGAACCATTCGGGCGAGAAGCAGCAGAACCGGTGCCGCGGTTCCGATGGTCGCGTAGGTCGGCATGATCGCGATGGCAAGCGAGCCCGCGCACATCATCAGCACGGAAATCATCATCGAGTTCTTGCGGCCAAACTTGTCGGCGATGAAGCCAAAGACGTAACCGCCGATCGGCCGCATCAAAAAGCCGATGGCGAACACGGCAGCGGTCTGGAGAAGCTGGGTGGTCTGGTCGCCCTTGGGAAAAAACGAAGGCGCGAAATACAGCGCCGTGAAAGCATAGGCATAAAAGTCGTACCATTCGACGAGATTGCCGGAGGAGCTACCGAAAATTGCCCAAATCCGGCGGCGGCGATCGGCGTAATCGATGGCGTCCAGCGTGACAGCGGTCATGCAACAAGCCCCCCTCGATATGTTCTCTTTTAATTGCAATGATGCTAGGTCCAAAAGCACAGCTCAGCAAGGACAGGCGTACGGACCTGCATACCGGCCGGCGCGCAGGTCGCCAGTTTATCCGGATCGGAGAAACAGATGCGCAAGACCGTCATCCTGGCCGTGTTGGCGGTCATCGTCCTGATCATTGCCGTGCAGTTCGGACCGTCGCTGCTGTCGCGCTGACGCCCCTAAATCGCGCCCGCTTTGCGTAAGCCGGCGATCGCTGCGGCATCATAGCCGAGCTCGCCGAGCACGAGATCGGTGTGCTCGCCGAGCATCGGCGGGCGGCTGACGATTTCGCCCGGGGTCTCTGAAAGCCTTACCGCCGCGCGCGCGACCGGCGCGGGGTTCGGCAAACCCGGATAATCGACGTTCTTCAGGAAACCGGTGGCGCGAATGTGCGGATGGTCCAGCGCCTGTTGCGGACTGAGAACCGGCGCTGCCGGAATGTACGCGGCGGCGAGCGTGTCGACGGCATCCTGCGTGGTGCGCTCGGCACACCAGCGCGCCATCCGTTCACTGATGACGGCACCGTTGTCGCCGCGCTTGATGTCGTCGGCAAACCGCGGGTCCGTCAGCCAGTGGCCCTCACCCATCAATTTGGCCCAGCGAACGAACAACGGCTGTCCCGTGACCTGACACAGCACCCATCCGTCCTTGCTCCGGTAGATGTCGGCCGGTGCGGCGGTCTGGCCGAGATTGCCTGACGGAACGCGGTTGACCGCGATCACGGCCTGCTCGATCAGCGTTGCATTGGCGAAAGTCAGTGCGGTCGCAAGCAGCGCGCCTTCGACGATCTGCCCGCGGCCCGACTTGCCGCGCTCGATCAAGGCAGCGAGCGTGCCGAAGGCGCAATGCAGCGCCGTGCCGAAGTCGACCCAGGGCACGGCAGCGCGGTACGGCGGGTCGCCCTGGCCTGTCATATAGACCGCGCCCGACATGACCTGCGCGACGCCATCGAAGCCGACGCGCTCGGCCCAGGGGCCCGGATTGCCGAAGGCCGTCGCCGTCGTCAGGATGATGTCGGGCTTGATCGCCTTCAGCAAGTCGTAGTCGAGCTTCATCGCGCGCAGGGTCTGCGGCGGCAGGTTGGCGATGACCACGTCTGATGCGGCGACCAGCCGGCGCAGCACCTCCTGGCCTTCCGCCTTCATCGGATCGAGCGTGATGCATCTCTTGTTGCGGTTGATCTGCAGGAACAGCGCGCCCTCTCCGCCCTCGCCCACCGGAGCCACGAAACGGTCTTCGCTGCCGTCGCGTTTCTCCACGCGGATCACCTCCGCGCCGAACTCCGCAAGCAAGGTCGCGCAATACGGCCCCGCAATGTAGCGCCCGAAATCGAGCACCCGTATCCCTTCCAGTACTCCCCCCATCGATTCCTCTCTTCAGCCGCGGTTTCGTCCCGCGTCGTATCTGGTGGCTTGCGCCAGCAGAACAGCCGGCGCATGCGCCGTCAAATGTCGCTGCGGTTCGACAACGGAATGCACACGACCCGTCTTGTTCTCGGCGGTCCGTGCTTTAAGTCTTTGAGGAAGCTTGGTGGCGGATGCAGTCCAGCGAAACCCGTCTCCAACGGCCATTTCCCTGCTAACAGGGAAAATAACAGGGTATTATTGAATTTTTGGTCCTTTCGACGCTCGGGACTGCGAAGAAAGCCCTGTGCCACAGCGGTTTCTCGATCAATTCCCTACGAAAGATATCAGGGAATTTCAGAAGCCGAAACAGGGATCAAGTTTGCAATATCAGGGATTTTCGGAGCGCATAAGGTGCCTCGTAAGCGTCCATTTCTCGCACACTTTTCCTGCCGTTCGTAAGCACGATCTGTTCTCGCTCTCGATTTGCAGATGAGGAGAGCGAGATGGTGGACGAGAACGGAGCGTGGGCGCGTCAGGGCGAAGCCTTCTGGCGGGCGCACCACGAGGCGTGGAAGCGTAGCGATTTGAATCAACGGCAATATTGCGAGGCGGAGGGCATCCCGCTCAAGGCGTTCGGCAACTGGCGGGCGAAGTTCAAGGCCGAGCCACAGCCAGCCTGAGCCTAAGCTGCTCTATCGCCGCCGAGGCCTAAGTCCTCCCTTTAGTCCTCGTCTAAGTCCGCCCTTAAGTCCTCTCCTTAGCCCGGGGACTTATCCCTCCTCCTCGCGGCAGGTCCCGATTGTTCCGCGACCACGTGAAGGACATCGGCGACGATTTAGTGAGGCGGACAAACGCCGGATTCTTGATCAGGCTGGACAGGCGGGGGCGAGTGCGGCCGAGATAGCCCGCCGCTACGGCATCGATGGCCGCGTTCTTCGACGATGGAAGCAGGAGCTGAGCCCGCCGGTATTTGTCGCCGTCGAGATCACCGATGTGGCCGTGAGCGTCGAGAGGCCCGCATCATGACCACCCTGCTCCCTCCGAACGTGAAGGTGCATCTCGCCCTGGGCTTCATCGATATGCGCAAGGGCATCGACGGCCTCGCCATGCTGGTGCAGGGCGTGCTGCAGCAGGATCCGTTCACGGGACACCTGTTCGTGTTCCGCGGCCGCACCCGAGCCAATCTGATCAAGATCATCTATTGGGATGGCACCGGATTTTGTTTATTCACAAAACGGCTTGAGCACGGCGTCTTTCTCTGGCCGCCGAGCGTTAAGCCCGACGAGACGCTGTCGCTGACCTCGGCACAGCTGTCGCTGCTGATCGAAGGCGTTGATTGGCGCGCGCCGGAGCAACGCTGGCGACCTGCGATGGCAGGCTGACACTGCGACCGATTGACTCGATGATGCAAGCAGTGCGGCGAGAACGCTGCGAGTCAGCTGAACTCTTCTCTTATGAACATCGATCTCGCCGCACTGCCGGATGATGTGGAGACGCTGCAGCGTTTGGTGCGCGCGCTCGCGGCCGAGCGCACCAGTCTGCGCGAGGCGAACGCCGAGATCGAGCGGCTCAATCTCATTATCAAGAAGCTGCAGCGCAGCCAGTTCGGCCGGCGCGCCGAGCGGCTCGATGACGATCAGCTACAGCTTGGCCTTGAGGACCTCAACACCGATCTTGCCCGCATCGAAGCCAACCTTCCGCTTCCCCAAGCTAAGGCTGATACACCCAAGGCCCAAGACGAGCGGCCGAGCCTGCCGGCGCACCTGACCCGGGAGGACGTCCGGCTCGATGTCGAGCATCAGGCCTGCCCCTGCTGCGGCGGCGCGCTGCATCTGATCGGCGAGACGGTCAGCGAGATGCTCGACCATGTTCCGGCGCGGCTCCGCGTCATCCGCATCTGCCGACCTCGCTATGGCTGCCGGGCCTGCGGCTCCATCCACCAGGCGCCGGCCCCGGAGCGGCCGATCGCCAAGGGCCTCGCGACCCCCGCCCTGCTCGCCCATGTCCTGGTTTCCAAATACTGCGATCACCTGCCGCTGTACCGGCAAAGCCAGATCTTTGCCCGGCAGGGCGTCGAGATCGACCGCTCCACCCTTGCCAACTGGGTGGGCGGCGCCTGCTGGTGGCTCGAGCCTCTCCAGGCGAGACTGGCCGAGCACGTGTTCGCATCGCAGAAGCTGTTCGCCGACGACACGCCGATCCCGGTGCTCGATCCCGGCCGCGGCCGCACCAAGACCGGCCGGCTCTGGGTCTATGCCCGCGACGACCGACCCTGGAACGGGCCCGATCCGCCTGCAGCGGTCTATCTCTACAGCCCCGATCGGAAGGCCGAGCGCCCTGCCGCTCATCTGGCCAAGTTCAAAGGTGTTGTGCAGGTCGACGGCTACCCCGGCTTCGATCGCCTCAGCGACGATGGCAAAATCCAGCTCGCAGGCTGTTGGGCTCACGCCAGGCGCAAGTTCTACGAGGTCCATCAGGCAACCGCCTCTCCGATCGCGGCCGAGGCGTTGCGGCGCATCGCCGAGCTTTACGCGATCGAGACAGCCATCCGCGGCCAGACCGCCGCCGCGCGACAGGGCATGCGCCAATCCAGATCGCTGCCGCTGGTCACGGCGATGAAGAGCTGGCTTCAGATGCAGTTCGCCCGCATCCCACCCCGTGGCGGTCTCGCGGATGCCATCCGCTACGCCTTAAACCGCTGGGATGCCCTGTGCTGTTTCCTCAACGACGGCCGCATCGAGCTCGACACCAACACCGTCGAACGCGCGATCCGGCCTGTCGCGCTGGGCCGTAAGAATCATCTGTTTGCCGGATCCGACGGCGGTGCCCAGCGCTGGGCAACCGTCTGCTCCCTCATCACCACCGCCAAGCTCAACGACGTCGAACCCTTCGCCTATCTCACCGACGTGCTCGAACGTATGTCCAGCGGGCACCCAGCGAGCCGCCTCGACGAGCTCCTGCCCTGGAATTGGCACCCATCGACCACGCTGAACTGACACCACGTGTAAGAAATGGACGCTTACCGCATGCGCCTCGCGTCCTCCCTGGCTGCGCCTGGCGATGTCCGCTTCTTCCTCGGAAGCGGACATCCCGCCTAGCCTTCACCATGTCGGCTTGGTGCCAATAGGAGAACTGGGAGAGCACATTACTGTCCCAGTTCTTCATCGCGGAACCGGTGCAGGTCGCCATGAGAGGTCATCGGACCAAAGATAGATCGCGATGGCCGCCAAGCACAGAGCTATGCCGATCCAGAAGATCGGCGAATGATGGATCGGTCGCCGGCCGCTGGAAGCTGGCTTCATTCAATCACCTCGTCGGCACGACCCAGCAGCGAAACCGGAACGGAGATGCCGAGTGCTTTTGCGGTTCGCATATTGATAATAAGCTCAACCTTTGTGGACTGTTGCACGGGGAGATCAGCTGGCTTCTCCCCCTTGAGAATTCGCCCGGTATAGAGGCCGGCTAACCGATGCGTCTCAGCAATGGGAGTACCGTAACTCATCAATCCACCGGCCACGGCGAATGCGCGTAGGTGGAAGATTGCAGGCACCGCGTAACGGATCATCAGGGCGACGAGCTGCGCACTCCGGCTATTCAAGAACGGATCAGGATTCGTTAGAAACCCGCCCGCACGTAACTGAACCAACTGCGCAAAAGCCAAATCAATTTCGCTTTCGGTGCTCGCGCGCAGGACATGAAGCTGCAGGTCTAGCGCGCTGGCCGCCGATTGCATCAAATTGTTCAGTGCCTCGGTATCGAAATTTGCCGGATTGACAATGAGGGCCACCGTCGTCGCAGCAGGAACCAATTCATGCAACAGCTCCAGCCGCTTCGGCCCCAACTCAAAGCCTATTGCCGCCGCGCCAGTGACATTGCCTCCCGGCCGGTTCAGGCTCTCAACCAGTCCCACTGCAACCGGGTCCACGCCGGTTTCAAAGACAATCGAAATCGTTCTGGTGGCCGCTTTTGCGGCGAGAGCAGCCGGGGCGCTTCCGGGCGTGACAATCACCGCGACTTGGCGACGAACCAGATCCTCCGCCAGCGCGGCCAGTCGATCATAGTGGCCATCGGCCCAGCGGTACTCGATTGCGACGTTCTGGCCTTCGACATAACCGGCTTCGCTTAGTCCTTGGCGGAAAGCGCGTAGCCGTTCCGCCCATAATTCAGGCGATGCACTGCCCAGATAACCGATCACAGGTATCGCGGATTGCTGCGCGCGTACCGCAAGCGGGTAAGCGACTGCGACGCTACCAAGAAGGGTGATTAAATCACGTCGCCGCATGTGCTCCTGCGAAAGCCGCCTGCCGAACACCTAAATCTTAACACGTTACGGGCGAGCAATGAGCGAGAACTGGCTGAGGGCTGGCACCGAGGCTGATCCAGTCCGATGTCCGTCAGGGTCAATCGCGACCGACTTGGGCGGTCCGCGTCATGTCCGGTCTACCCCCGTTAGCGACCGGATAGCGGACATCTCGGGATGTCTCAAACGTGCCACTTCCGGACTCATGCAGTACAGCAATTTGCGAGCTACTCGATCACCTCGTCCGCACGACCGAGCAACGGCAGCGGCACTTCAATGCCGAGTGACCTAGCGGTCTTCATATTGATGACGAAATCGATTTTGGTAGCTTGCTGTACCGGCAGATCGCCCGGCTTCTCACCCTTAAGAATGCGGCCGGTATAGAGACCTAGTTCCCGGGCTGCATTGAGAAAGTTCGATCCATAGCTCATAAGTCCGCCTGCGGTCACGTTCTCACGGTACGCGTATAGAGCGGGCAACGCGTAGCGCGCCGTCAAAGCAGCCAAGTGATCGCTGTGTACCATAAAGAGGCTTTCGCTGTTCGTCAGCAGCGCGCCAGCATGTTCCCGAGCCAAAATCGTGAAAGCTGCGTCGATTTCGCTTTGGTCACTTGCGCTGAGAACCAACAGGTTCACTCCAAGTTCGCGGGCCGTGTCCTGTGCTTCCTTCGTGTCGGATTCGGCCAAGGCGCGTTAGCCGAGTTAACGAAAAACGCGATCTTGGTTACCCCGGGCATTAGCTCGTGCAACAATTGAAGGCGCTTTGCCGTCACGGCGGTTTGAAGAGCAGTGAGGCCGGTCAGGTTGCCGCCAGGATGATTCAGACTTGCAACAAGGCCGATCTTGACCGGATCGGACCCGAGCGAAAAAACAATTGGGATGGTCTCCGTCGCTGACTTGGCAGCAACCGCTGACGCGGTGGTATTCGGTATCGTAATGATACTTACCCTGCGCGCAACCAAATCGGCAACCAACTCAGGAAGTCGTTCGAAATGCCCATCTGCATAGCGGTATTCGATCGCTACGTTCCGACCCTCGCTATAGCCGGCTTCGACCAAGCCTCGTTTGAAGTAAGCCAGATAGTCAGGAGCATCGCCGGGTGACCAGCCGCTAAGATAGCCTATCACCGGCATAGCTGGCTGCTGCGCGCGCACCACAACGGGCAAGAGCGTCGCAATAGCGAGCCCGGTAATGAATTGGCGTCGTCGCATAGCGTCTCCGACGGACACGCACGTCAAACGGTGCTGCAGCCTAGCACTTTATGAACGACCACCAGGAAGTGAAGTGTCTCCCAGCCCACCTCAGCTCATGTCCGTTTTGGGTCCAGACTGTGTAAAAACGCGCGGATTGAGGTTGGCAGGCATGACCCGATCCTATGCCCGGATCGCCTCCATCAAACCACCAACGCCCAGAATGCTCATGACCCGTTTCATGTTGTAGGCCAGGACGTGTAGCGCCATTTCGGTACCGACGTGCTTGAGCGTTTTCATCTGGAAGTGCGTGGCTCCCATCCACGACTTTATCGTACCGAATGGATGCTCGACGGTCTGGCGGCGAAGCCGCATTTTCGACGGGTTTCGATCTAGCCTCGCTTGCACAGCCTCAAGGACGGCTTCGTGCTCCCAACGTGAGATCCGTCGTTGCTTGCCTGTCGTACACTGGCCCTTTAGGGCGCAGCCTTGGCACGCGTTGGTCCAGTACCGCCGCAGTGTCTTGCCCTCTTCCTCATTGGTGTAGTGATAGGTTAGCGGCTCTCCCGCGGGACAAAGATAAACGTCGTCTGCCGCGACATAGACGAAGTCCTGCTTGCCGAAGCGCCCCTTGGCGTTGATGCCCGAGGTCATCGGCTTCGGCAGATAGACCGTAACGCCGGTTTGCTCACAGGCAACAATTTCCTCGCCGCTATAGTACCCGCGATCGGCAATAGCCTCGATGGTCTCGGAACCAATCGCTGCGCGCGCCTGCTCGGTCATGTCAGATAGTTGGCCCCGGTCAGACCCGACGTTGATGACCTCATGAGCAACAATGAGATGATGCCTGGTGTCGACGGCACTTTGAACATTATACCCGACCATCCCACTGCCTCGGCCACTTGTGGCCATCGAGCGAGCATCGGGATCAGTCAGCGATATCTGTTTGTCCTCGGTCTGCATCATCAAGGTGCTCAGACCGTTGAGGCGTTGAATCTCTTCGCGCAGCGTCGCAATCTTCTCGTTGAGCCGGGTGATCTTGGCCTCCGGTACCGCTTCCCCCTGACGATCAGCGCTGTCGAGCTGCGAGAGATAACGGGCAATGCTCTCGTCAATCTGCACCAGACGGCGCTGCATCTTGGCCTGCGTAAAGTTCCGATCCCGCGTGTTGACGGCCTTGAACTTGCTGCCGTCGATCGCAACGCTCGCTTCGCTGAACAACTCAAGGCGCCGGCAAAGCACCACGAACTCGCGGCAAACCCCGCGGATAGCCTCGCCATTGTCCTTCCGGAAGTCGGCGATGGTCTTGAAGTCCGGCATCAGGCGGCCGGTCAGCCAAACCAGCTCGATGTTACGCTGGCACTCCCGTTCCAGGCGCCGGCTCGACTGCACCCGATTGAGGTAACCGTAGACGTAAATCTTCAACAACGTCGCCGGATGGTAGGCCGGCCTTCCTGTCGCCTCCGGCTCAACGCCGCCGAAGCCCAGCCTGGCCAGATCAAGCTCATCGACAAAGACATCGATCGCCCGGACCGGATTATCCTCGGACAAATAGTCTTCCAGCCGCTCGGGAAACAAAGTGCTCTGACTGCGGTCATCGCCAACGACAAAGCGCGTCATCGAATCCTCCCGGCCGAATCGCCGGAGAATCATATCATCGAGGGTGTTTTCACACAGTCTGGGTCATCAACGGACTTGCCGGCTCCGAAATCCTACTTCCGCTTTACCCCCGAAAGCGAACATTGCGCGCTGGACCAACCATGTCCGCAAAGTGCCGATATTGTTGCAAAAGTCTTTTTGGGAGGGGGACTCAAATTTCTCCGGCCCGTACGTGCGGCGATTGAATAATGACGCGGGGGACCACGTCGCCAAGCGCTAAACTCACGGGCGATTCTGGTAGTGTGTTTGAAGCCCTATCGATCGGCGATTGTCGCTTGTTTCGTTCCTTGGCGGGAAATTGGCCGCTACGACTTTTGGGACTTTTGCAACATGGGGTAATTCCGGGATCGAGCCAGACAAAGGCAAGGGAATCAGCTCTCCAGGAACGTATGAGGCCAGCCTCATGTGGCCTCGCAACGATGGAGAGCGGCAATGGAATACTATGTCGGACTGGACGTATCGTTGAAGCAGACATCGATCTGCGTAGTGGATCAGACGGGGTCGGTCGTGCGAGAGGGCGTGGTCGATTCAGATCCTGAGGCGATCTCAGTTTACGTGAGGTCAAAAGCGCCGGATGCCGTACGCATCGGCCTCGAGACCGGACCGACGTCCACCTGGCTATGGACTGAGCTTAAGCAGCTCGGCCTACCGGTGATCTGTATCGATGCGCGCCATGCCAAGGCCGTGCTCAAGATGCAGATCAACAAAAGCGACCGCAACGATGCTATCGGGATCGCCCGTATCATGCAAACCGGTTGGTTCAAGGAGGTGCACGTCAAGGATATCGACAGCCACTCGGTCAGGGCGCTACTGGCCAGCCGGGCGCTGCTGGTCAAGATAAAGCGCGATCTCGAGAACCATGTTCGCGGCCTTCTGAAGAACCTTGGTCTGGTCATCGGCCGTGCCAAGTTCAATGTCTTTGCCGTGCGAGCCGAGGAATTGATCGAGGGCCGTCCTGAGCTCGTGGCTGCGATCCGACCGCTGCTCGAAGCCCGCCATGCCGTCGAGCAGCAGGTTAGCGAGCTTGATCGCAAGGTTATGAAGCTGGCGCGCCATGATGCGCAGGTCCGCCGATTTATGACAGTGCCTGGGGTCGGTCCGATCACCGCGCTCGCCTTCAAGGCAACGATCGACGATCCGGCACGATTTGCGCGATCGAGAAGCGTAGGTGCTTACATTGGGCTAACCAGTAGACGCCATGCGTCCGGAGAGGTCGATTGGACAGGTCGCATCTCGAAGTGCGGTGACGCCATGCTGCGAAGTTACCTGTTTGAAGCAGCCGGGGTTCTGCTGACGCGCGTCCCAAAATGGTCCGCCGTGAAGGCTTGGGGGTTAGGCTCGCCAAGCGCAACGGGCTCCGCAAGGCCAAAGTAGCAGTCGCACGTAAGCTCGCGGTCATTCTGCATCGCATGTGGATCGATGGAACCGAGTTCAACTGGTCGAAGGAGATTGCTGCCTAGCGAGGGCATGTCCGAGATCCTGCCGAGCGGGCGGGAAAAGACGTCCCTGCCGGGACGATGGCGATGGTGAGTTCGACAGATTTTTTGCGCGCGTCCGAAAGGCCGACCGCGATTGCAACATTGAACCGCCACCGTCACCTTACGCCATCATGCGGAGGGTTCACCCCTACCGCGGAGAGAACAGTGGGCCCGGCAAGGATGATCGTTGGAGAGCTTGACACCTAGACCCGGAATTAGAGAACAATATCTGCCA
>CAVSYJ010000019.1:0-300159 GCA_963732085.1 uncultured Alphaproteobacteria bacterium
GGACGCCCAGGTCGATCTTGTAACCGGAAACTCCAACCTGGTAGTCGACGATATAGCCCCGTGCCCGTAGCCTGTCAGCGACTTCGATCTCAAAGTCGCTGTCCGCATCCGCTCCAGATCCCGAAAGGACGGAAACACGACCGCGGGTTTCCGCGTATTCCAGGTATTTCCGCAGCACGTGAACGCCTTCGGAGCTGTCCGGCGTCGGCACGACGTCGGCCGATCCAAACGAACAAAACAGACCGATACGCGTTCGCGCCCGCGAAAACAGGACGTTCAAACGGCGGTGTCCCTGTTTGCGGTTGATCGGTCCGAAACGCTGCTTGAGCACGCTGGTGCCGAGCCTCGGGGCCGTACGTCATCGAGATGAAGATGAAGTCACGCTCGTCGCCCTGCACGTTCTCCAGATTCTTGACGAACAGTTCCTCGCCCTTGCTCGATACCTTTTCACGGTACTGGTCGACCAACACGTCATCCACGATCAGGCGGTTCAACTCCTCCTGTATCAGTTCCAGCTGCTGAATGTTTAGTGCCACGATACCGAGCGACGGGATCTCATCCTCATCAAGGGCCGCGTGGTGCCGCATGAAGGTTATGGCCTCCTCCGCGACGCGGCTCGCTTCGGTGGGGTTGCACCTGGCCTGGAATGTTCCCTGCACCCGCACGAGGTCGATCGAAAACGAGGACGGCTTCGAGGCCGGGAAAGTGATCAGCTCACGACGATAGAACTGCTCGTTGGAAAACCGGATCAGAACTCTCGCAGCGGCTCCTGTAGTGCCATCGGAGCGGACGGCGTTGACCGAAAGTCTTTTGACAGCTTTCGAGAATGGATTCATCGTCGAGGTCCTCGAAGTCCTCGTCATCGCCGGAGCCGCCGTCTCCGGAGCGCGCGAAAAAGTCCGTCGGAGGCAACTGCTTCTGGTCGCCGACCACCACTATCTGTTTCGATCGAAGCATGGCGCCGAGCGCGTCCTCGGGCCGCATCTGCGACGCTTCGTCGATCACGAGGATGTCGAAGCTCAAGGAACCCGCCTTCATGAATTTCGCAAGCGACAACGGCGACATCATGAAACACGGCTTGAGCGCCTGTATGGACTTTCCAGCCTGAGCCAGCAGCGTCCGCACGGGGACAAACCGCTTTTGCTTGGCGATTTCGTTCCCGAGAAGCGCCATCTCCGTCCAAGTTTTCTTTTGTCCGAAGTTGGAGCCGGGCAACGGCCTCTTCGTAAGCAGCTTTGCCTTGATCCGCAGCCGGTCGTCCTTGATCTTGGAGCGGTCCTTTTCAGCAAACTGCTTGCGACGGGTTTCGAGTGAAGAGCCGGTGTTGTCTTGAAGCGCCTCGGCCGATCGCGTTGCAAGCGTGGCTCCACAGCGGGAGACGACCGCTTCTTCGAGCAGGTGAGGCATGTCAATCGGCGTTCAAATTTGACCCCGGATCGGCGTCCAATTTTGACCCCTTAGAGCGGCGGGTTTTGACGGTAGCGCTCGCCTCGTCGGAGCTGGCCGGGGTTGCGGAGACGTGGCGAGCGCGGGCTGCGTGATCGTCGTCGCGGCTTTTGAATCGCCAACTGTCGTTGCCGGTTTCCACGATGTCGCAATGGTGGGTCAGGCGGTCGAGCAGCGCGGTGGTCATCTTGGCGTCGCCGAACACGCTGGGCCATTCACCGAAGGCAAGATTGGTGGTGACGACGATGGACGTGCGCTCGTAGAGCCGGCTGACGAGATGGAACAGCAGTTGCCCGCCGGATTGAGCGAACGGCAGGTAGCCAAGTTCGTCGAGGACGATGAAGTCCATCCGGGTCAGATGCTCGGCGATACGACCCTGCCGCCCGTTGCGGGTCTCGATCTCCAGGCGGTTGACGAGGTCGACCACGTTGTAGAAGCGACCGCGGGCACCAGATCGGATGCAGCTTCTGGCGATGGCGATGGCCATATGGGTTTTACCGGTGCCGGTACCGCCGACCAGGACGGCGTTACGTTGCTGGGCGATGAAGCCGCCGCCGGCGAGATCATTGACCAGCGTCTGGTTTATGGGTGTGCCTTCGAACTGGAAGTCCTCAAGATCCTTGGCAAGCGGCAGTTTGGCGATGGTGAGCTGGTACTTGATCGAGCGGGCCTGCTTCTCGTTGATCTCGGCGTTGAGCAGATCGCCAACAATGCGTTGAGGTTCGTGCTGGCGTTTGACAGCGGTCGCCATGATCTCGTCGAAGGCGGCCTTCATGCCGTAGAGCTTGAGCTCGCCCATGAGGTCGAACAGTTGAGTACGTTCCATCAGATGGTTCTCCTGAGGTTGTCGTAACGGGCACAGTCGGCGATCGGGGCATGGCGCAATGTCAGCGCAGCCGGGGTGAGGATGTTGGCCGGCGGCGCAGGGTCACGCTGGCGGGCCAGGATGTTGAGCACGACATCGGCGGAATGAACGCCGTGAGCGATCGCCTCGGCGCAGGCTGCTTCGACGGCCGGCAGACCGTCGGTCAGAACCGCGTTGAGGATGTCGACCATCTGACGATTGCCATCGTCGGCACTGGCAAGCTTGCGCCGTACCCGTTCGATCGCCGCCGGAAGCACCCAGTCCTTGAAGGGAGCGCCGTTGCGCAAGGCACCGGGCTTGCGAGCCAGCACCGGCACGTAATGCCAGGGATCGTAGACAGTGTCGCCGCGGCCGAACGAGCGAGCATGCTCGGCAACGATGCGTCCGTCCTGGCGGATCACGATGCGGTCGGCATAGGCGTGAACCTCGACAGGCCGCCCGACAGCGCTGGCCTTGACCGAGTATTTGTTGTTGTCGAACCGCACCAGGCAGGTCTTCGAGACCGATGCCGGCACCGCGTGGAAGCCGTCGAACCGGCCGGCATAGGGAACAAGCTTTGGCCGTTCCGCCTCGAACACTTCCCAGACCGTCTGCTCGGGCAGTTCCGGATGCCGGTGCGCTTTGGCGTAGGCGATACATTTGTCCAGCAGCCAGGCGTTCAGCTCGTCGAGGGTTTTGAACCGCAGCCGTGGCGTGAAGAAGCGCTCCCGGACAAGCCCAACCTGGTTCTCGACCTGGCCCTTCTCCCAGCCCGAGGCTGGCGTGCACGCAACCGGATCGACCAGGTAGTGGCTGCACATCTGCATGAAGCGGCGATTGTAGAGACGCCCTTTGCCGACGAAGATCGTCTCCACTGCGGTCTTCATGTTGTCGTAGATGCCGCGCACGCAGGTGCCCTTGAACAGAGCGAATGCCCGGTCGTGAGCGTCGAACACCATCTCCTGTGTCTCGCGCGGATAGCACCGCACAAACAGCATCCGGCTGTGACAGAGCCGGACATGGGCGGCCTTCACGATCACCGTTACGCCATTGAGCAGGACGACTTCATGGCTCCAGTCGAACTGATAGGCTTCTCCCGGCGCAAAGCTCAGCGGGACGTAGGCCGCAGCCGTGGATTCCCCGCGCTCCTTGCTCCATCGCCTGGCGTAACGGCGCACGGCGTCATAACCGCCGTCATAGCCGCGCCCGCGGAGCTCCTCGAAGATCCGGATCAACGTCAGCTGCTCGCGAGCAGACTTGGCCACATTCGCAGCCAGCAATCCGTCGAGCTCTGCTGCCCATCGTCCCAGCTTCGGCCGCGGTTGGACAACACGCTCGTACTCGAATGAGGTCTCTCCCGACCTCAGCACCTTGCGGACCGTGTTCCGCGACACCTTCAGGTCGCGGGCGATCTCCTTGATCGTCTTGCCCTTGATGAAGTGCTCGCGCCGGATCCGGGCAATCGTCTCCACGATCAGCATCCCCAACCACCTGCTTCATTACAAAGCAGGCAGCGCAACAGACCAACCTGTAGGGGGTCAATTTTGGACGCCGATCCCCCGGCTTAGGGGGTCAATATTGCAGGCCGAATGACATCTTTGCCGGGCAGATAGCCTGTGCTTTGAACAATGCTCTCGGCGAAACGACTGCGCACATAAAAATTGTAGCGGCATGGACCGGAGCTAACGAGCGCACGGTGAAGAACTGGTTCTCAGGTCACTACGGTCCTAGCGGGGACCATTTGGTGACCCTGATCAAACATTGCGATGAAGTTCTGAGGGTCGTGTTATCGATGGCGGATCGTAGTCAGGTGCTAGCCGGGCCCAAATTGGATGAAATTGAAGAGCGCCTGACTGACTTGGCCGCCCTCC
The DNA here is from genome assembly GCA_963732085.1 of uncultured Alphaproteobacteria bacterium. Taxonomy (GTDB): domain Bacteria; phylum Pseudomonadota; class Alphaproteobacteria; order Rhizobiales; family Xanthobacteraceae; genus Bradyrhizobium. The sequence continues at coordinate 4,162 of CAVSYJ010000019.1, forward strand.
TGCGCGCTCAGCGAGCTAAACGCAGATCAGGAAGGCCTCGGACGAGAAATCGTGACTCCGAAGGAGTTACTCGTGAGTTTGACGCGATTACCCGAGTTGCTTGAAACGCTCAAATCGTATCGCCAGTCGATTTCGATCAGGTTCGTCTTTGGTTCGCATGGGCATCCTGATGCTACGGCCATTGAGCTGTTTCAAGGCGTCCAACATCGGGCCATCATTTTGGCTGAGCAGCCGATCGGAAACATGCATCCGAAAATCAGGGTCGATCCCGATTAGATGAGCGTCAAAGGCGGCATGGTGGATCTTCGAAAGAGGAATGCCATTCGTGACCACTGGCTGCCCAAGCCGTTCGTCCTTATCGGCAATGATGTGGGCTGCGTCCAACAGCATAAGTTCTGGAAGGCCAGAGAGCGCACAGCGACCGTTGTAAGCCGCTATTACTGCCTCTCTGAAAGTTGCCTGATGCAGCCTCTGTTTGACGGTGCGCAGCGCGTATCGTCGTTCCATACCGTCGGCTGGGGGAGTTAAGGCATCTGGATTAGGTCCGAACGTTACCTGGTCTTGAGAGCGTGGCTGTCCCAACCGGAGATAAATGTCGGAAGAAGGGCTTGGTAGCGACCCGGGGCTATTCCAAGAAAATAGATGATCGGTATTTGATGCTCGAATGCTTCTTTCAGCCATCGATTATCCGCCGCATCTGGGTTCTTGCCCATGAACGCATAGTCAATCGTCTCATCACCTTGAAAAATCTGCCGATGGACTTCCCTCTGGTCATCATACCAGACCTTACCACCCGGCTTCGGAAACACGGTCTTAATCGACAGCAGGAAACGCGTCTGTTGAGGTTTGAAGATACCCCGCTGAGGATTTACCAGCGGAATGCGCTCTCCTTGAAAGGAAAATCCGGGCTTTAGTTCCTGCGCTGTTAAATGGTCATAATTTCATTCAGCCTTCGGACGTGGTCGAAGGCAGCCATTCTCATGAGCGTATCTGGACTTGGGTTATCCATTCGGCCGCGCCGCGAGCCCGGCCGATAGTTAGAAGCTCAACCTTGCCACAGTCCAAAGCCGATTCGAAGTCCACCGTCGAGCAGACTAGACGATGAATAAAGTCTCCTTCCGACAGGGCGCTCTCTGTCGAACTGTGGCCCGGTCGTGCCTCAGGCGTGAAAATGACGTGCTGGGCGCTACCACAAGCTTGTTTTTGCAGGGGTCAACTGTCTCGCCGGTCCAGCTTCGGAGGGCAACGCTCTATCCAGCTGAGCTACGGGCGCGTTGCGCACCCTTTAGCCGATTGGCCAGCTCACGGCAACATCTGGCCTCACCGGATTGTCCGCCGTCACGCAGTCTGTAGACTGCGTGACCACAACGCCCGCGCTCAGGAGACATCCATGCGTCCGCTCGAATTCGGCTGGTATCTGCCGACCCATGGCGACACCACGGCCTATGGGTTGATGGAGGCGCAAATCCCCGGCTCTCCGGAACTCTGCGAGCGCGTGGTCGATGCCGCCGAACAGGCCGGCTTCGAATATCTCCTGATCCCGGTCGGCGCGACCTGCTGGGAGGCGTGGATCTCGGGCGCGTTCATGGCGGCGCGCTCGAAGAACATCAAGCCGCTGATCGCGGCGAGGCCCGGCTACATCAATCCGGTGCTGATGGCCAAGATGATCTCGACCTTCGACCAGATGTCGGGCGGGCGCATCTGCATCAATCTGATCGCGGGGCAAAACGAAAGCGAGGTCGAGGCCGAAGGCGTGCGCTACGCGAAGGAGGAGCGCTACGCGCTGATGGAGGAGGAGGTCTCGATCCTCAAGGCGCTGTGGACCACGCGCGGGCCGGTGCATTTCGCCGGCAAGTTCCACACCATCACCGGCGCACATATCCGGCCCTCGCCGCTGCAAAAGCCGCATCCGAAATTCTATCTCGGCGGCGGCTCGCGCCAGGCCTGGGAGATGTCGGCGAAGCATTCCGACGTGCATCTGTTCTGGGGTGATCTGCCCGAAAAGATCGCAGAAAATATCGCCGACATCACGCTAATGGCCGCCGCGCATGGCCGCGAACACGAGATCGGCTTCGGCATGCGGCTGCAGATCATCTGCCGCGAGGACGAGAGCGAGGCGTGGGAGGCCGCCGACCAGCTGGTGCGCCACGCCACCGAGCGGCTGAAGCAGGAGCGCGCCACGCTCTACAACAATTCGGAAGCCAACAAGCGCGTGCAGCAGCTCGCGCGCGAGCATGGCGATCTGTTGCTGCCGCATTTGTGGACCGGCATCACCAAGGTGCGGCCGGGCGCCGGCATCGCCGTGGTCGGCAACCCCGCGCAATGCGCCGCCATGCTGCAGCAGTTCATCGATGCCGGCTGCCATTCCTTCTGCCTGTCCGGCTATCTCCATGACGAGGAGGCCGAGCGCTTCGGCCGGCTGGTGCGGCCGATCCTTGCGGAAAACAATCGCGGGCGGTTGGCGGCGTGACGAGGTGAGGACATTGTAGGGTGGGCAAAGCGGTTCACATCGGCGGTGATTCAGCACGCGACAATGACAGCGTGCCCACCATCGATATCGAGTTTGGAAAGGTGGGCACGGCGCAAGCGCGCCTTTGCCCACCCTACGATTTCGCCGCGACCTGCGCGGCCAGCATCCTGTGCGTCGCCTCGAGATCGACCAGCGGATAGACGTCGAACTCGGCCGGGATGATGTCGGCCCATTCATTGAGGATGCGGTGAAGCACCTCATTGCTCTCGACCTCGAACACCGCGACCGCGCCGCGGCCGACGCGGGGATAGATGTGCTTGCAGATGCCGGAGGCCTGATACTTGCCGATCCATGGCCAAAAGCCCTGGCGCCGCGCGGCCTGCTCGGACGGGCGCTCGGGCCGCGGGGTCGAGACGACAAGAAACAATGCGGGCACGATCGATCGCTCCACGAGATGAAAGAGGTTACGCCGGCACGATGGCCTTGCCGATCGGCCACAGCGCAAGCCCGGCGAGCTTGAGATGCGCCCAGGCAAAGGGCAGGCCGATGATGGTCACCGCCCAGATCAGCGCGGTGATGAGATGCGCCAGCGCGAGCCACCAGCCGGCAAGCACGAACCAGACGATGTTGCCGATCACGCCGAGCGGGCCGGTGCCGACATCCTCCATGCCGGTGACCTCGTAGCGCGGCACCGCCTTCGAGCCGAACGGCAGCAGCGTATAGGCCGCGATATTGAATGCCGCGCGCGCCCAGGGCAGGCCGATGATGGTGATCGCCATGATGATCGCGGCGACCAGCCAGCCGAACGCCATCCAGGCGCCGCCGATCAAAATCCAGAGCACGTTGAGGAGGATGGAAACAGGTTGCATGGCAGCCTCGCGCCTTCTGACATCGAGGCGACTAATATAGGCGTGCGGCTGCGGCAGCGGAAGCTCAGCGGGTCCCGTTCCGTCTGCGCGCGGCCGGCCAATTTGCCGCCATTGAGCCGGGCAATCTCGGCCAGCATGGTCTCGGCCGAGATGACACGGTTTCGCCCGAGACGCTTGGCCGCATAGAGCGCCTGGTCGGCCTGCCCGAGCAGGCAGTCCGGCCCGATGTCGAGGCTCGGCACCTGCGTCGCCACGCCGACGCTGAGCGTGACATGGGTGCCGGCGCGCGCCGCGCCATGGGCGATACGCAAATCCATCACCGCCTTGCGAATGCGCTCGGCCACCTCGATGGCGCCGTCGCCGTCGGTCTCGGGCAGGATGATGGAGAATTCCTCGCCGCCATAACGCGCGGCGAGATCGGTCGGCCGCAGCGCCTGCGCGCCGACGATCGCCGCTACCGCGCGTAAACATTCGTCGCCGCTCTGGTGGCCGTGCTTGTCGTTGAACAGCTTGAAATGATCGACGTCGACGAACAGCAGCGACAGCGGCTTGCGGCTGCGCTGGCCGCGCAGCCATTCGCTCTCCAGCACCTGGTCGAAGGCGCGGCGGTTGGCGAGCCCGGTCAGGCCGTCCTTGGCGGCGAGCGTCTTCAGCGCGGTCTCGGCGCGCTTCTGGTCGGTCATGTCGCGCAAGGTCTCGACCACGGCGATCAGATTGCCGGCCTCGTCATGGATCGGGCCGGCGTCGATGGCGAGATAAAGATGATTGCCGAGCTTGGGCATTACGCACCAGTTCTCGGCGGAAAAGCCGATGCCATGCTCGCTATGCACGGCGTGTTGCGAGTACAGCTCGCCGAGCTTGTCGGGACGCGCCAGCGCCACGAGGTCGGCCAGGCAATAGCGGCGATGCTCGTAGAAGGCGCGCCAGTGCTGCGTGGTGCCGATGACTTCGGAGGCGGAAACGCCGGTCAGCCGCTCGCAGGCGCGGTTCCAGATCACGACGCGCCGCTTCGGATCGATCACGAAGGTCGGCACCACCAGATGCTGCATCAGCCGCACGGCGTAGGAATGTGCGAGCTCCGAATTTCTCGGACCAGACTTCCTCATCGTATCCCCCGGCGCCGCTTCGTTGGCGGCGTTATCCCTGTCGCGGTCCGCCTTCTCTGGACCGCCAACGCGTTCCTCAAAATTTCACGCCACGGCGATTGCTTCGCCGGCCGCCTTGAACAATCGTTTCACCTCGGCGCCCGGCTTCGGGGCGCTGAACAAATAACCCTGCATTTCGGTACAGCCGAGCCTGCGCAGCATGTCGCGCTGCGCCTCGGTCTCGACGCCTTCCGCCGTCGTCGTCATGTCGAGCGTGGCGGCGATGTTGACCACCGCCTGCACGATCGAGGCCGAGCCGTCGGCTTCCCCGATATCGGTGACGAAGCAGCGGTCGATCTTGATCTTGTCGAACGGAAAACGCTTCAGATAGCTCAGCGAGGAATAGCCGGTGCCGAAATCGTCGAGCGCGATGCGCACGCCGATGTCGCGGAGCTGATGCAGGATGGCGAGCGCGGCCTCATCGTCGCGGATCAGCACGGCCTCGGTGATCTCGATCTCGAGCCGGCCGGGCTTCAGTCCGGAGGCGGCGAGCGCGCCGGCGATGCGAAGCGCCAGCGTCTGGCACTTCAGCTGCACCGGCGAGACGTTGACGGCAATGCGGATATGATCGGGCCAGGTCGCGGCTTCCGCACAGGCGGTGCGCAGCACCCAGTCGCCGAGCTCGTTGATCAGGCCGGTGTCCTCGGCCACGGGGATGAATTCCGCAGGCGACACCATGCCGCGTTCGGGATGGCGCCAGCGCAACAGCGCTTCGCAGCCCGTGATCTCGCTGCTGCCGAGGTTGAGCAGCGGCTGATAATGAATCTCGAAGGCGCCATTGACCAGCGCCTGGCGCAGATCCTGCTCCATGGCGAGGCGCGCCTTGGCGCTCGCGTCCATGGCCGGCTCGAAGAAGCGGTGGATGCGGCGACCGCCGGATTTGGCGGCATACATCGCAAGATCGGCGTTCTTGATGAGCTGGTCGAGCTCGGTGCCGTCCTTGCGGCGCCAGCGCGATGCCGATCGAGGCGTCGGTCGACAGCTGGTGGCCGAGACATTGATAGGGCTGCCGGATCTCTTCATAAATCCCGCTGACGAAGCTTTCGACGTCGGCGACCGAAGTGACGCCGGTCTGGATCACGGCGAATTCGTCGCCGCCGAGCCGCGCGATCAGGTCGGTCGGCTTGATGCAGCCGCGGATGCGTTTGGCGACCGTCTTCAAGAGCTCGTCGCCGACATGATGGCCGAGCGAATCGTTGATGCCCTTGAACTCGTCGATGTCGATGTAGAGCAGGGCGAACTGTTCGCCGGAGGCCGCCTTCTTCAGCTCGCGTTCGATCTGCTCGCGGAACAGCACGCGGTTCGGCAGGTCGGTCAACGCATCGTAATGCGCCATATGCTCGATCTTCTCGTCGGCGCGGCGGCGCTCGGTGACGTCCTCGACGACGTTGAGAATAAAGCGCGGTTCGCCGGCGTCGTCGCGGATCGCGAGACGCTTGGAGGTGACGAAAATGCGTGCCTCGTGTCCGGCTTTCCCAGCGATGTTCGTCGATAAACACCGTTTCGCGGGACTGCAGCGCCTGATTGTCCTCTGCCGCGATCTGCTCGGCAACCGACGCGGGGAAAATGTCGAAGGGCGTCTTGCCGACGATATCCTCGCTTGCAGCGCCGAACTGCTGCTCGGCCACCGCGTTGACCAGTACGTAGCGGCGGTCGTGCGCGTCCTTCACCGTGATCTGGGTCGGGATGTGGTCGATGATCTCGCGCAGAAAGGCGCGGTTGCGGTCGCGTTCCTGCTCGAGCTTGCGGCGATCGGTGATGTCCTCGATGGTCGCGACCCAGCCGCCCTTGGCGAGCGGCTTGTTGACGACCAGATGGGCGCGTCCGTCACCGGTCTCCATGATCGTGCTGTTGATCTTGCCTTCCGAGACGCTGCGCATGATCGGATCGCAGAAACCGCGGATGTCGCCATCGAACGATCCGGTGTCCTTGCGATGCTGGATCAGGTCGTAATAATGCAGTCCCGGCTTCACCACGTCGGGCGACAGGTTGTACATGTCGATATAGCGCTGGTTGAAGGTGACGATCCGCGCCGAGGCGTCGTACAGCACCAGTCCCTGCGTCATGTTGTTGAGCGCGGTATCCAGCCGTTCCTTTTCCGCGGCCAGCCGCTGCTGCGCCTCGCGGTTCTGCCGCATGATCGTCCTGACGACGAGGAACAGGATGACGGCGACCACCGCGGCCGACATCGTCGCCGCCGACACCATGAATCGGGTTTGCGCGCGCCAGTCGGCGAGCGCGGCCTCCACCGTGTTGGTGGCGACCACCACGAACGGGAAATGGGTCAGCGATGCGGCCGAGCCGAGCCGGTCCTGGCCGTCGACCGGGCTTTTCACCCGCAAGGTCTGCAGCCCGCCCGCGCCTGCCACTTGCTTGATCAGCGGCGCCGATCTGAATCTCTTTCCGATCAATTCGTCGATATGCGGATAGCGCGCCAGCATGGTGCCGTCGGCGTGGAACAACGCGATCGCGGCACTCGGACCGAGCGCCACGGAGGCGAAGAACTTCTCGTAGCTGCCCGGATCGATCCGGCGCGACATCACGCCGAGGAAGGTGCCGTCCGCCGCGGTCAGCCGGTGGCCGATCACGGTTGTCCAGCCGCCGGTGATGTAGCTGCGCAGCGGCTCGGCCAGCACGGCATCGGACTGCGGATCGTTCTTGAAGGTCTGGAAATAGGCACGCTGCGAAATGTTGATGTCGGGCAGCGGCCAGAGGCCGGAAGAGTTGATCAGTTGGCCATCGGCGTCGAAAATGGTGACCTCGCCGACATAGGACAGCACGGCGACCTTCGATTTGAGCATCTCATGCGCGTCGAAGGTCGACATCTTCTCGCGGAAGGCGTCCGCCGTCTCGGTCCTGGAGACCTGCATCTCCCGGATGACGTCGGCGGCGATGACTTCGGTGTCGTCGAACTGCTGGTCGAAGTGGCGGGTCAGGAGCCGCACGGTGTTTTCCAGCTCGCGCTCGCTGTTGGCGATGGCGCGCTCGCGGAATTCGCCGACCATCATGGTGGTGCCGGCGAAGATCGCCGCGACCAGGAAGCAGCCGCAGAGAATCAGCCACAGAATAGGATCGCGCCAGCGCGCAGTCGTCGCCTGTCGCCCGGACATCCTGTCCCGAATGCTGGAAATCAAACCGTGCATTCCCCCGCTCCCAAGAGGCGAAGGCATACAATGCAGAGTGGAGATAACCCGTTAGGAAATCAGGTTACTTTCGATTTAATCGATACTCGCTGAATGATGTGCGGGCAGGTTGCAGAACTATGGTTCACGGCGTGCGAATGACGCGCCGGCGCGCGTGGTTAACCCGATCTTAATGGTCAGCTAGCGGCGATAGCGGTCGCCGCGCGCATAGGCCGAGCGGCCTTCCGGCGCGGCGCGGCTCGTCATGCTGACGCGGGCTTCGCTCGCGACCGGCGTCGTCGGCTTCAGTTCTTCCAGGAAGATCGGACGCGAGAAATAATAGCCCTGCGCATAGCGGATTTTGGTCGCCGCTTGCAGATAGGCGAGTTCCTCGAACGACTCCAGGCCCTCGGCGATCACGGTCATGCCGAGCGCTTCGCTCAAGGATTCGATCGCGCGCAGGATGCCCTGGCTGCGCGGCCGCTTATGGATGTCGGTGATGAAGGAGCGGTCGATCTTGATCTCGTCGGCGGTGATGTCGGCGAGCGCCGACAGCGACGAATAGCCGGTGCCGAAATCGTCGATGGAGATGCCGACCCCGAGCTCGCGGAAGATCGGCAGGATTTCGTCCTGGAAATGGGTCTTGGTGACGAAGGCGTCTTCCGTCACCTCGATCATGAAGCGCCTGGGGAAGCCGGTCGCCTCGAGCGCGCTGGCAAAGGAACGCATGAACTCGACATTGCCGGCCTGCTTGGCCGCGACATTGATGCTGATGGTCGCGGCCGGGCCGAAGGTTTCGTTGATCGTGTCGATCGATTTCACGATCTCGGCCAGCACCAGATGGGTGAGCTCGTCGATCAGCCCGAGCTCGACCGCGAGATTGATGAAGGTGCCGGGCGCCTGGATCACGCCCTCATCGTCACGCAGCCGCACCAGCGCCTCGATGCCCTTGATCTCCTGGGTACGGATATCGACCTTGGTCTGGAAGGCGCAGCAGAACCGCTTCTCGAGGATGGCCAGCCGCAGCGACTGCTCGACCTTCATGCGGGCCGAGGCTTCGTGCTCCATGCTGAGATCGAAAAAGGCGGCCTTGCCCTTGCCGTCGTTCTTGACGCGATACATGGCGAGGTCGGCGTTCTGGCACAGCGTGTCGTAGCTCTCGCCATGGTCGGGATAGAGACTGACCCCGACCGAGGTCGAGGCGAAGATTTCGGAGCCGTCGATGAAGAACGGCGCGCTGAGCCGCTGCAGGGTCGACTCGAAGAACTCGGCGACCTCGGCCATGCTCTGGACCGGGGCGAGCAGCAGCAGGAATTCGTCGCCGGAAATGCGCGACAGCATGTCGGTGTCGCGCAGCTCGCGCCCGAGCCGCTTGGCAAGCTCGCCCAGCAGCTGGTCGCCGATGCCGTGGCCGTAATAGTCGTTGATGTGCTTGAAATTGTCGATGTCGAGGAAGGCGAGCGCGAACTTGTCACTCTCGTCGCGCCGCTGCATCAGTCCGTTGACCCGGTGCTCGATCACCCGTCGGGCCGGCAGACCGGTCAGCTCGTCATAATAGGCGGAGCGGAACAGCTGATCCTCGAACGCCTTCTGCTCGCTGATGTCGGCCGATGAGGACAGCAACAGATCGCGGCCGCCGATACGGACCGGGCGGTGGCTCGTCAACAGCACCTGTCGCTTCTCGCCGTCGCCGACGGCATTCCTCGGTGACCGACTCCTGCCCCGTTTGCAGCAGCTCGAGCACGTTCCCGCTGCGGTGATCGAGCAGCACCGAGGCTGAAGGCGCCGATCCATCCATCCCCAGTTGCCGGGCGGCGGCATCGTTCGCCAGCAACAGGCGGCCGTGCGCGTCCTGGACCGTGACGCCGGCCGGCAGGTGCTTGAGCACGTCCTTGAAAAACCTCAGCTCTGCGTCGCGCGCGCGCGCGTCCTCGGTCTCGCTCGCATCGATCCGCAGCTCGTGATGGGCACTTCCTTGCATGGCCGCGGATTGTGATCAGTTCCCTCTTCATTTTAGTTAAACGCATCACGTAAACCGTGTCGCACCCGCGCATGTGAGGCTTGCCATCACGTTACGCCGCGCGACGTCATTAACAGACTGTCAACGGGGCATGCGGAGGACTGACGCGACGCTCAGCTCTTCGGAATCCGGCACTGCATGGTGCAATGAACGCCGGTCTTCAGGTAAGCGATCTCGGTCTTGCCGTCGAACGGCGCCAGCGCCGACTTCAAAAGCCGTGTGCCGAAGCCGGCCGCGCCGACATCCTGCACGGCCGGACCCTCGGTCTCGTCCCAGGTAATGGTGAGGCGATCCTCCGAGCGGGTCCATGACACCTGCAACAGGCCGCGCGGCGAGGAAAACGCGCCGTATTTGCTGGCATTGGTAGCAAGCTCGTGGAAAATCAGCGCGAGGCTGACCGCAAGCTTGGCCGGCAGGAACAGCGGGTCGCCGTTCAAATTGAAACGGACATGGCCGTAGGGGCCGAGCTCGGAGCGCAGCAGGTCGCCGATGTCGCAGCCGCTGCCGTCGGCCCGCAAGATCAGGTCGTCGGTAGCCGACAGCGCCCGCAGCCGGTGGTCGATCGCGGACCAGACCTGCGGCTGATTGTGCAGCACCTGGTGCAGCACGGCGTGGATGGTGGACAGCTTGTTCTTCGCGCGGTGCTGCAACTCGGCGACGACAAGCTTGCGGTAGCCCTCTTCCTGGATCAGCCGCTGCGACACTTCGCGCTGCTGGGCGACCATGCTACGATAATGCGCGACGCCCCAGATGGTGAGCGCGGCCACGAACCAGTAAATGACGAGCAGCACAAAGCGCGCGGCATCGGGCGCGACGGCGCTGAAATTGACGGCGACGCCGAGTGCGCCGCCCGCCAAGGCAGTGAAAACGCCGAACCGGAGGCCACAAACGGCCGTTGCAAAGAACACCGCGGGAAAATACGGCGTGAAGAAAACGTCGGGCCGGATTTGCGCCAGACCCCAGCGCACAAAGGTCGAGAGCAACAGGCAAAAGGCGCAAAATACGATGCAGAACGCCGTCGATGGCTGGGAAATTCCCTGCCACCCACGCCGGAATTCGTCGATCAGCTTGTTCATCGCTTGAGTTGAGCCCGCCCAGCGGACCCAAAATATGGCCGCCCGCTCGAAAATAGGCGCTTGGGCGCGACAAGCATAGCTCTCTGACTTGAGCCGGCAGGGAATATCGGTTCCAATCGTCCGAGTTCGGGTCGGGTCGAAAGGGAAACAAATGGGAAAGCTTGACGGCAAAGTCGCGGTCATCACCGGCGCTACCAGCGGCATCGGGCTACGCACGGCGGAAATCTTCGTGGCTGAAGGCGCGAAAATCGTCATCGCGGGCCGCCGCGTGCCGGAAGGCGAGGCGCTGGCGAGGAAGCTCGGCGCGAATTGCATCTTCCGGCAGACCGACGTCTCCGAGGAAGCGCAGATAAAGGCGCTGATCGCCCTTGCGGTCGACAAATTCGGCAAGATCGATTGCCTGTTCAACAATGCCGGCGGGCCGGCGCAGACCGGCGGCATCGAGGGCCTCGACGCCGCGCGCTTCGACGCCGGGATGGCGACGCTGGTGCGCAGCGTGATGCTCGGCATGAAGCACGCCGCACCCCATATGCGAAGACAGGGAAGCGGCAGCATCATCAACAATGGTAGCATCGCCGGACGGCTCGGCGGCTATTCCACCTCGCTGGTTTATGGTGCGGCGAAGGCCGCCGTCATCCACCTTACCAAATGCGTGGCGATGGAGCTCGGCGAAGTCGGTATTCGCGTCAATTCGATCTCGCCGGGCGTGATCGCCACCGGCATTTTCGGCAAAGCGCTCGGTCTGTCGGTGGAGGCGGCGGAGAAGACGCCCGAACTAATGCACGGGGTCTACAAATCGGCGCAGCCGATTCCGCGCGCCGGACTGCCCGAGGATATCGCGCATGCCGCGGTGTTTCTCGCCAGCGACGAATCCACCTTCATCAACGGCCACGACCTCGTGGTCGACGGCGCCATCACCGGCGGCCGCAACTGGACCCAGCAGCAGCAGGGCTATGTCGCGCTGCGCAAGGCGTTCGAGCAGCACACGGGTTAGCGGGAGGCGGCCATGTTTGCGATATCAGGATTTTTGCCGTCACGCGCCGATGGGCGTCCGGCTTTGCTCGCCGTCGTCGCCGGCCTCGCCTGCGCGCTCGCGGTCGCACGCGGATTGCCCGCAACATACGACGCGATCTCGAATGCGGTCGCGCCACTTTGCATGTCGGCTGACCCGGCCGGCTCCACGCTCGACAAGGTCGAGCCGATCGGGTCCTACGCGCTGCCGAACGTGCCGGGCAAGCGCGTCACCATCGTGCGGGTGTTTTACGGTCCGGGCGGCTTCACCCGGCCGCACAAGCATGCCGGTTCAGTGACGGCCTACATCACAAAGGGCGAGATTCGCTCGCAGCTTGGCGGCGGTCCGGTCGAAGTGTTCAAGGTCGGGCAGTCGTTCTTCGAGCCGCCCGGCGCGACGCATATGATCTCGGCGAATGCCTCCAACACCGAACCGGCGGAACTGGTCGCGGTGTTCGTCGCCGACGAAGGCGCGCAGCTGACGACGTTTCTCGACTAAGCCGGCTTGATGACTACCCGCAATCCGTCGCGCGGCTTCGGGATCGGCCACATCTGCCAGTCCGCCTTGTAGCCCGGCGGCAGCGACACTTCGAGATTGTCGAGGAAATGCCGCGCAAAGCATTTCGCCTGCATATAGGCGAAGTGCAGGCCGAGGCACATATGCGCGCCGCCGGAAAACGGCACCCAGGCGAAGCGATGGCGGTTGCGCTGCGCCTCCTCGGCGAAGCGCAAGGGATCGAACGTTTCCGGCTCAGGCCAGATCTCCGGCATGTGATGGGTGAACAGCGGGTTGACGCCGACCGCGGTGCCGCGCGGGAATCGCAAAGCCCTTGAAGGTAAAATCGCGCACCGCGCGGCGCGGGATCGACGGCACCGGCGGCTTTCGCCGCAGCGCTTCCTTGAAGGCCATTTCCGAAAGCGGCAGCTTCTCGAGATCGTCGAAGCTGGTCGGCGCGTCCTTGGGCAGGCCGAGACCGGCGACTTCGTCGCGCAATTTCTTTTGCCACTCCGGATGCGCGGCGAGCTCCCCGACGAACGAAGTCAGCGACGACGTCAGCGTGTCGTGCGCGGCCAGCATCAGGAAGCTCATATGGTCGATGATATCCTGCTCGGACAGCAGCGCGCCGTCCTCGTGGGTGGCCTGGCAGAGCTGCGAGAACAGATCGTCGCCGCCGCCTTTTGCGCGGCGTTCCGGAATCCGCTCGCGGAAATAGGCGACGATGCGCTTGCGCCCCGCCACGCCGCGCGCCATCTGCGTTCCCGGCAGCGGCCTGCGGATCACGGCGATCGAGGCCGCCACCAGGTCGACAAAGGCGCGGTTGATCTCGTTGACCTCGGGCCCGATGTCGGCGCCGAGGAACGAGGTCGCGGCAAGGTCGAGCGTGAGCTGCTTCATGGCTGGATAGAGCAGCATCTCGCCGGGCTTTTGCCGCCACTCGGCGACACGCCGGGCAATGCCCTTGTCCAGTTCGGTGAGGTAGGACTTCATCGGTCCGGCCTTGAAGGCGACCGACAGTGCGCGGCGATGCAGCCGGTGCTCGTCGAAATCGAGCAGCATCAGCCCGCGCGGAAACAGCCGGCCAAGAATCGGATTCCAGCCATGGGTGGACGAGAAGATCTTGGCCTGGTCGAACAGCACGAGCTCGTTGGCCTCCGGCCCAAGCAGCACGACATTGGTCTCGCCAAATGTGTGGGTGCGGTAGACGAGCCCATAGGTCTTGGCGTGCCGTTCGGCATGACCCTTGGGATCGGCCAGCACCTTCAGCGTCTGGCCGATGATCGGCCAGCCTTCGTCGCCGGGAATATGCGTCAGCGAGTTGCGCTTCGGCGCCGTGAAGCCGACCGCGGGAGAGGCCACATGCTGCATCGACATGGCAGTTGCTCCGGGATTCGAACGGGTAGCAGTCAATAGCCTGTTGTCAGTCCGGGGCAAAGACTAGCAGATTTCCTGCGGCGAAATTGCGCCGATAGCGCCGGCGCCAAAGCCGTCGACGAGGTGATCGAGCAGAGCACGCGATGGCGCGCCGCTCGCTCACGCCTTCTTGCGCTTCGCGGCTTCCTTCTGCAGGTCCGGCGCGTTGATGGTGGGGATTGCGACACGGCCGGGGCCGGTGTGCTGGAGTGCGGCGGCGGCCTTCTCGTTCTCCATGATCTTGGCCATCACGGCCTGGCCTGCGCGCTCGAACACCTCGCGGTTGTCGATCACGAATTGCCGCGACTTGCGCAGCGGCTGGATCAGGCCCTGGATTTCCGGGATCACATAGCGCGCCACCATGTCCCAGCTCCGGCGCGTGTTCTCCGGGTTGGCCCAGTCATGCGCGAAGCCGACGATGGTGCCGACGCCGCCCGAGACCTTCACCAGGTTCCTGATGGTGGCGATCAGATCGTCGGGCGTGCCGATGGTGGAGGCCGCGGCCGGTCCGCCCGCGGTCTTCTCGATCGCGTCTTCCGGCGATTTGAACGCCTCGAGTCCCGGCCGCATCAAGGTGCCGACCACATATTCATTGTGCCAGCGCATCAAGCCGGGGCCTGCTTCACGATAAGCCTGCTCGCGGGTCTCGGCGATGTGCCAGCTCAAAAGCACGCGCCAGTTGTCGCGGCTCACGGTGGTGCCATGCTTCTTCGCCGCGTCCTCGGCGAACTGCCATTGCTGCGGCAGCGCCATCAAACCCTGCGTCGACATCGAGCCGAGCGAGATGATGCCGATGCCGTATTTGCCGGCGAGCGTCATGCCCGACGGCGAAATCTGCGAGGCCACCACGAACGGCATGTCTTCCTGCAGCGGCAGGATCTGCAGCGCGGCGTCATGCATCTCGAACCAGTTGCTTTTCGCGGTGACGCGCTCGCCGTTGAACAGGCGGCGGATGATCGCGATCGCCTCGTCCTGGCGGTCGCGCTGGGTCATCGGATCGATGCCGAGCGTATGGGCGTCGGAGGCGAGCGCGCCGGGGCCTGAGCCGAAGATGGCGCGGCCGCCGGTCATGTGGTCGAGCTGCACCATGCGTTGCGCGACGTTGTAGGGATGGTGATAAGGCAGCGAGATCACGCCGGTGCCGAGCTTGATGCGCTTGGTGCGCTCGCCGGCGGCGGCGAGGAACATCTCGGGAGAGGCGATCATCTCCCAACCCGAGGAGTGATGTTCGCCGCACCAGAACTCGTCATAGCCGAGCTCGTCGAGCTGCTGCACGAAATCGAGATCGCGGCGGAACTGCAGGGTCGGATGCTCGCCGATCGGATGATGCGGGGCGAGGAAGGCTCCGAATTTCAGGCGGGCCATGGCTGTTTTCTCCCAAGCGGAATTTGTTGTTTCTCTTGCGGGTAAGCTACGTGCTGGCAGGGATCGGCGCAATCGTCCGCGCCGTCGCGGCTGCTTGCGGAATGCGGCCATGCGCAGGGGCGATGGATCGTGGACGGCCGGTACTGATTTTGGGCGCGAAAGCAGGCAAATCCGGTGTTGTCTGCCGCCGTTTTCCGTCTAAAAGGCGGGCCACCAGCCCAGTCGTCACGAGGCGTTATGGATACGGTGCTGTCAGCACAGCCACTTGGAAACGCCCGCAAGCAGCAATTGCGGGCGGAGATCGAGGCTGGCCTCGACGAGGCCGAGCGCTGGCGCAAGATCAACGAGGCCTATCACGCCGACGACCTTAAATTCATGCGCTTCCTGATTCCGCCGGGCAAGCGCGTGCTCGAGCTCGGCTGTGGCACCGGCGAGCTGCTGGCATCACTCGCGCCGTCTTACGGCGTCGGCATCGACTTTGCGCGCGCGCCGCTCGATCGCGCCAGAGCGCGCTACCCGCATCTCACTTTCCTCCTGGGCGACGCCGAGGATCAGGCCACGCTCGAGCAAATCCAAGGGCCGTTCGATTACATCGTGATCGCCGACACCATCGGTATGTGGGAGGACATCGACGCCACGCTGCGGCTGATCTATCAGCGCTGCACGCCGTCGACCCGCATCGTCATCGCCTACTACTCGCATCTCTGGGAGCCGGTGCTGAAGACGGCGGAGGCGCTCGGGTTGCGCCGCAAGCAACCGAGCGTCAATTACATCGCCACCGCCGACTTTTTGAATCTGATGGACCTCGCCGATTTCGAGGTCATCAATCGCGAGCAGCGGCAACTCCTGCCGTTGCGCCTGTTCGGGCTCGGCACCTTCGTCAACAAATATATCGCGCCGCTGCCGGGCATTCGCGCGCTCTGCCTGCGCACCTATCTGGTCGGCCGGCCTGTCAAACTGTTTCCCGAGCGGAAATTCTCGGCGAGCATTTTAATTCCCTGCCGCAACGAGCGCGGCAACATCGAGGACGCGATCAGGCGCATGCCGCGCTTCGGCAGCGCGCAGGAGATTCTGTTCGTCGAGGGCAATTCGTCGGACGGCACTTTCGAGGAATGCGAGCGCGTCCGTGACGCCTACAAGGGCGAGTGGGACATCACGGTGCTGAAGCAGGAGGGCAAGGGCAAGGGTGATGCCGTGCGCAAGGGTTTTGCCGCGGCCAAGCACGACGTGCTGATGATCCTCGATGCGGACTTGACCATGCCGCCGGAGGCGCTGCCGAAATATCACGCCGTGATCGAGAGCGGGAAGGCCGACTTCGTCAACGGCACGCGGCTGATCTACCCGATGGAAAACGAGGCGATGCGGCCGCTCAACTTCATCGCCAATCGCCTGTTCGCCTATCTGTTCAGCTATCTCGTCAACACCCGCCTGACCGACACGCTGTGCGGCACCAAGGTCTTGATGCGCCGGGATTACGAGGTGCTGGCGCGCGAGCGCGACTATTTCGGCAATTTCGATCCGTTCGGCGATTTCGATTTGATCTTCGGCGCGGCCAAGCAGAATTTGAAGATCATCGAGACGCCGATCCACTACAAGGCGCGCACCTTCGGCGAGACCCAGATCTCGCGCTTCCGCGACGGCTGGCTGCTGTTGAAGATGGTCTGGTTCGCCTATCGCAAGCTGAAGGCGATTTAGGATAGCGCGATCGCAATATCCGCGTCATGGCCGGCGCCGCGCCCCGTTGCCATCCCGTGCTAACCCAGCCATAGCGAAGACGTGGATGTCGCCGGGACAACCCGGGCATGACGAAGGCATGAGAGCGGGCTTACCTCCGAGGTAATCGCGGCGATGACCCGCACCTGACATATCCGATGCATCGCAATCCGGGAGTGTCTTCCCATGCATCAGATGGTCTCGGCCAACCTGCAGACGTCGCGCCGCTGGTGGGTGCTGGCGATCGTGGTGTCAGCGCAATTCATGTTCGGCGTCGACGCCTTCATCGTCAATGTCGCGATTCCGACGATCGCCGCCGAGCTGCAGGCCAGCCCCGCGGAGGTCGAATCGGTCATCGCGATCTACCTGATCGCCTATGCGACCTTGATCGTGACCGGCGGCCGGCTCGGCGACATCTTCGGCACCAAGCCGGTGTTTCTCGCCGGTGTGTTCGGCTTCACGCTGACTTCGCTGTGGTGCGCGCTGGCGCAGACGGGTGCGGAATTGATCGCGGCAAGGCTGGCGCAGGGCGCGACCGCGGCGCTGATGGTGCCGCAGGTGCTGGCGACGCTGCATCTGCTGTTCTCGGATCATCAGCGCAACCGCGCCTTCGCGATCTACGGCGTCGTGCTGGGGCTTGCGGGCGCGGCCGGCTTCCTGCTCGGCGGCGCGCTGGTGACGCTCGACATCGCCGGCCTCGGCTGGCGTGTCGTGTTCCTCGTCAACGTGCCGTTCGGGCTCGCGATCATCGCGACTGCCGCCGCCATCATGCCATCGGTGACGCGCCGGGCCGGCACACGTCTCGATCTCCCCGGCGCCATCGCACTGTTCACGGGATTGCTATGCCTGATCGGGCCGCTGCTGTTCGGCCATGACGCGCATTGGGCGCCCTGGCTGTGGCTGGTGGTGGCTCTGGGCGTCGCCATCATCGCGGGGTTCCTGCGTCTGGAACGCGCGGTCGCGAAGGGAGGCGGCATGCCGTTGGTCGATCTCGACCTGCTTGCGGACAAGGCATTCGTGCGTGGCCTTGCCGCGGCATTCTCGTTCTTCTTCGCCAACCTCTCCTTCTATCTGATCATGACCATCTTCATGCAGAAGGCGCTTGGCATTCCGCCATTGAATGCCGGCATGGTTTTCATTCCCCTGACGCTGACTTTCGTGCTCGCCTCGCGCTATGCCGGTATGCGCGCAAGACATCGCGGCACGCTGGTCCTGATCGAAGGCTGCGTCATCCAGATCGCGGGACTTGCGACGCTTGCGCTGACGATTGCTGTCGTCGACGCGCCGACACCACTCCTGATCGCGCTGGTGCTCGCAATTTTTGGCTTCGGCCAGGGTCTCGTCATGGCGCCGCTGTCGAGCGTGGTGCTCTCGACGGTAAAACCTGCCGCCGCCGGCGCAGGCTCGGGCCTTTACGGCACCACCGCGCAGATCGCGAATGCCGCGGGTGTCGCCGCCATCGGTGCGGTCTATTTTGCGATCGACGCGCAGACGTCGTCTCAAGTCGCGATGTTCGCCGCGCTCGCAACGTTTGTGATCTCGATTGCGGCATGCGTCGCATTGCTGTCATGGATGCGCCGCGCATCTGCCTGAAGTTTAGGCGCGCTTCATCGCGCGTTGCGCAAAAGCCGCATCGCGCATTTCATTTGTTGCGCAGCCCCGTATTTTTGGGGATCGACAGCACACGGCCTTTTTATTTCGCAGTGCAGCAACTATCTATGATGGTCGGACTTGAATGAGTCTGCTGCACGGAGCTGCCGGTGTCGCTTGCCGACAACATTGAATTTCTCAAACGCTTGCCGAAGCCGGGCCGTATTGGCGGCGTGACGGAACGCGCGCGATCGCGCATGCCCGCGCGCAGCCCGCTGGTCGAGGTCAGGCAGTTCGGGACCAATCCCGGAAACCTGCGCATGTTCGCGTTCGTGCCGGACAATCTGCAGCAGCCGCATGCGCTGGTGGTCGTGTTGCACGGCTGCGGCCAGAATGCCGCGGGCTATGATCTCGGCGCAGGCTGGTCGACGCTTGCCAGGCACTATGGCTTTGCGCTGTTGATGCCGGAGCAGCAGTTTTCCAACAACGCCAACGGCTGCTTCAACTGGTTCAATCCTGACGACGCCGCCCGCGGGCAGGGCGAAGCCGGCTCGATCCGGCAGATGATCGCGCGCATGAGCGCCGATCACGGCATTGATCCGCGCCGCATCTTCGTGACGGGACTGTCGGCCGGTGGCGCGATGACCTCGGTGATGCTCGCGGCTTACCCCGAAATGTTTGCTGCCGGCGCCATCATCGCCGGCCTTCCGTATGGCGTCGCCTCCAACATGGGCGAAGCCCTGACCGGGATGCGGGGCTGGCGCGCGCGTTCGCCGCGCGAACTCGGCGATCTCGTGCGCAAGGCGTCGCAGCACAAAGGCAAATGGCCGAAGCTGTCGGTCTGGCACGGCACCGTCGATGCGATCGTCAACCCGGCCAATGCCGACGAGATCGTCAAGCAGTGGCTCGACGTGCACCATCTGCCGGCCGCGCCGATGTCGGAAGGCATCGTCAATGGCCATCCGCACCGCGTCTGGTGGAATGCCAATGGTGAAACGGTGGTGGAATCCTACACCATCACCGACATGGCGCATGGCACCCCGCTCGGCCTCGCCGACAATGACAATCGTTACGGCAATGAAGGCGCGTTCCTGATCGAGGCGGGTATCTCCTCGTCCTGGCTCATCGCGAAATTTTTCGGGCTCACGGCCTGGATCAGGGAGCGCAAGGCGGCGGAGGCGAAGGTGTCGATTGCGGACTCGCCGAGCGCGAAGCTGATCCCGCCTGTGTCGCCGATCTCCCCGCCTGCGCTCGCGCCGATGCCCGATCTTTCCAAGGTGTTGTGGCCGCTGACGACGTTGCAGCCGCGCCCGAAGCCGCAGCGCAAGCCGCGCCGGCGCGGCATCGACGTCGGCGCGCTCTTCACCCGCGCGCTGACCGCCGCGGGGTTGAGGAAAGCAGCAGACTCTTAGTTGGGCATGATCGTTTCGGAAAACCGCTTCACAGTTTTCCGGATCATGCCTTAGCCCGCCGTCTCCGCGATCACCTCGATCGGCGTCACCGTGACCTGGCCGCCGGCGGCTACCGAGCGGGTCTTGGCCTGATACGCCCTGAAGAACTCGCGTGACTGCAGCGTCTTCACCGCCTGGTCGTCGGTCACCGACGCCAGATGGTAGTAGCTGGCATCGTCGCGGTTCTTCATGACGCGATAGCCGATTTTTCCCTTCAGCTCCGGATCGCTGTCGAGCGCGGCGATGAAGGCCGCGACCTCGCGATGCCAGTCTTCGGGCGTGCCGTTGGCGAATTGATATTTGATCATGTTGTATTTCATCGGGGCGCTCCTTGCATGTTGTGTGCGATCATCTGGCTTTCAGGGGCATCGGCGCAAGTATGGACAAAAATGATAGTATGGACTTTTCCGCAAGTGCACCTATCGTGAGGGTGTTCATGGAGGCGTCACATGGCCAAGCGCGAGGGAGCCTGCCCGGTCGCGGCATTCCAGAAGCTGATCAGCGGCAAGTACAAGCTCAGGATCGTCTGGGACCTGAAGGACGGTCCGCGCCGCTATGGCGAGATCAGGAGCGGGCTGTTGCGCGGCATGGAGCGCAGCGCGGAAGTGACCCCGCGGGTGCTGAGCCGCGAATTGAAGGCGCTGACCGAAAATGGGCTGATCGACCGCAAGGATTATGGCGTGGTGCCGCCGAAGGTCGAGTATCGGCTGACCCGCAAGGGCAAGAGTTTCGTGCCCGTCATTGCCGCGATCCGCGACTGGGGTCATCGGCATCTTGCCGAGAATGCGGTGATCGCCGAAGCGGCGGAGTAACCGATCGAGCTCGCCTATTCCCCTCTTCACCTCTCCCCGCGTGCGGGGAGAGGTCGCGCGAAGCGCGGGTGAGGGGGATTTTCCGCTTGCTGTGTTTGTGAAGAGAGGCCCCTCACCCATAGCCGATGCTTCGCATCGGCGTTCTTTAGATAAAGGGAGGACGGCGGCCGCAGGCCGCCTACGCCTCTCCCCGTAAGAACGGGGAGAGGGAGGGGAGGCAGATCGTCGTGTTGATGGAATTACAATTCGCCGGTGATGAACGGATTGGTCATCCGCTCCTGGCCGATGCTGGAGCCGGCGCCATGGCCGCAGATGAAGCTGACATCGTCGCCGAGCGGCAACAGCTTCTCGATGATCGACTTGATCAGCGTGGTGTGATCGCCGCCCGGCAAATCGGTGCGGCCGACCGAACCGTTGAACAGGACATCGCCGACATGGGCGAAGCGCAGCTCCTTGTTGAAGAACACCACGCTGCCCGGTGAATGACCGGGACAATGCAGGATGTCGAACGCGAGGTCGCCGATCGTGACCTGTTCGCCTTCCTCCAGATAGCGATCCGAGCTGAAGTTGCGCACGCCGGTCATGCCGAAGCGCGCGCCGCTCTCCACCACATGCTCCAGCATGTACGCGTCGGCCTTGTGCGGGCCCTCGATCGGCACTTTCAGCGCGTCGCGCAATTCCGCCGCGCCACCGACATGGTCGATATGGCCATGCGTCAGCCAGATCTTCTCCACGGTGACGCCGGTCTGCTTGATCGCGGCCAAAATCTTCGGCACGTCGCCGCCGGGATCGATCACCACGGCCTTCTTGCTCGGCTCGTGCCAGATGATGGTGCAATTCTGCTCGAACAGCGTCACCGGCACGATCATCGCGCCGGCCTTCGCCTGGGTTTCGGTTTCGTCAGCAGTAGTCTCGGTTTCGTTTGCCATTGCCGCACAATGCCGATTTTTGCCGGGCCGCCAAGTGAAAAATTCGTGCGCGGGAGGGGCGCAAATTGCCTGCGATCAATCCTCTGGCGGATCATTCCCCGGCTTCGGCGTAGCGCGAGCGGCGAGACGCTTCAACGCCAGCACTTCGCGCATCCATTGCATCTTTGGCTTTGCCGGAAAGCCGCCCCAGACCGCGCCCGCCGGTACGTCGTCGTAGATGGTTGAGCGCGAGGCGGTGATGGCGCCCTTTCCGACCGTGATATGCGGGATGATTCCGGTGCGTGGTCCCAGCACGACAAAGTCCTCGAGCGTGACGCTGCCGCTCAGGCCCGACTGCGCGACGACGATGCAGTGCTTGCCGATGACGCAATTGTGTCCGATCTGACAGAGATTATCGATCTTGGTGCCCTCGCCGATGATCGTCTCGCGCATGCCGCCGCGATCGATACGCGTGCCCGATCCGATCTCGACGTCGTCGCCGATCACGACGCTGCCGACCTGTGGAATCTTGACATGACCGCCGGCGCTCGAGACGTAGCCGAAACCGTCCTGGCCGATGTGACATCCGGGATGGATGATGACGCGATCGCCGAGTTGGGCATGCGTGATGGTGCAATGGGCGCCGACCGCACAATCCTTGCCGATCCGGACCCCTTCACCGATCACGGCATGCGCGCCGATCAGGCTGCCGCTTCCGATTTTGGCGGACGGTCCGACCACAGCAAAGGGATCGACGGTCACGCCGCTCGCAAGTTCGGCGGTTGGATGCACCGCCGCGTTTGGCGCGATGCCGGCGGTGCCGAACACCGACGTCGGACGCAACGCAGGGCGGTAGAGCTGGCGGGCAACCGCGACGAAGGCGTCATAAGGCTTGTCCGAGCACAGCACGGCGACATGGCCGGGCGCCTGGCTGGCGAAGCGTTCGCTGGTCAGCACCGCGCCGGCTTTGGTTGCGGCAAGCTCACGCGCGAATTTGGTGTCCTTGACGAAGGCAAGATCGCTGAGCTCGGCGCTCTCGATCGGCGCGATCCCCGTCAGGCGGCGATTGAGATCGGCGCCCGCGGTCGGCTTCGCGCCGGTCAGCGCGGCAATATCCGCCACGCTCAACCCTGCCGTCACTGGAAAAAAACTGAACTCAGTCAAGGCCTATCCCCGAAACAACACGATAGCGCGGTCTGTTCGCTTTCCCAAGCCGAAACCTCGAATTCCTGGCTGAATCTGCCGATGCGAGATGGCGATCGTAATGAGATCGCATAGAATGCGGTGATGGAATCACCTCTCCGCCAGATCGACCTGGTTCCCCCGGCCGACGGCCGCCAATCGGACACCGCGCTCGCGATTGCGCGCGGCACCGCGCGCCTGTTACGCGCGCTCGGTTTTGCCTGCCTCGGCGAGTTGGCGTTGCCGTCGGGCCGCCGCGCCGACCTTGTGGCGCTGAACGAGCGCGGCGAGATCTGGATCGTCGAGATCAAGTCGTCGGTGGAGGATTTGCGCGCCGACCACAAATGGGAGGACTATCGCGCCCATTGCGATCGGCTGTTCTTTGCCTTCACGCAGGACATGCCCTGCGAGCTGTTTCCAAAGGACACCGGCCTGATCGTGGCGGATGCCTATGGCGCGCATATGGTGTGCGACGCGCCGGAACATCGCCTGCTGGCGCCGACCCGCAAGCTGATGACGGTGCGCTTTGCGCTGACATCGGCGCAGCGGATGAGCCGCCTGACCGATCCGCAGGGCCACGCGGAATCCTGAACGCAGCCCCCGCGTGAGGCTTACGGCAGCTCAGAAGTTCGAGCACACCGAGACGATGCCGCTGCGGGTGCAGTTCAGGCCCTGGTCGGGGTCGTAATATTTCACGGTGCCGTTGGGCGGCGTGCACACCGAGGCGCCGCCGATGCTCTGGCAATCCATGCCGGTGTCATGGTCGATGAAGTGGCCGGGCTGAAGCCTGGCATTCGAGCGGAAATTTGGATCGGCGGACTGCACCGTATCTCTGTCCCGCGTCACGTACCGATATTGCCAGCCGCGCTGTCGCATGCAGCTGCGATAGCTCGCGGACGGCGTCATCCGCTGCACGCCGGCGATGCTGTCGCAGGTTACCGTATCGGCTTGAATTTGAGGATCGATCTGCGAGTCCGGCAGCGCGGGCTTGCCGACATAGTCGTAGTGGGAAGTGTAAGTCGCGGCATGGGCGGCCGGACCTGCGACGACGGCGGCGAGCAGTGCGAGAGCGGTGATGGCAATGGGCTTCATGACGGTCTCCAACGTGAACAGCCGTTGGTCGCCGCCAAAAAGATCGCCGTTCGGGGCCGGCGAATTACAAATTGTCAATCGTCGGGAATAGGCTTGGCTAGCGTGGGGCGCGCTTGGCCAGAAATCCGCTGCAGGGTGCGGCGGTGCATGTTGAGCCGCCGCGCGGTCTCGGAGACGTTGCGGTTGCACATCTCGTAGATGCGCTGGATGTGCTCCCACCGCACGCGATCGGCCGACATCGGGTTCAACGGCGGTTCGGATTTCTCAGTGGTGGTGGAGAGCAGCGCGGACACCACGTCATCGGCATCGGCCGGTTTGGCGAGATAGTCGACGGCGCCCATCTTCACCGCGGTCACGGCGGTGGCGATGTTGCCATAGCCGGTGAGCACGATCGCGCGCGCATCCGGCCGCTTGCGCTTCAGTGCGGAGACCACATCGAGCCCGTTACCGTCGCCGAGCCGCAGATCGACCACCGCAAAGGCGGGCGCGCTCTTGCCGATCTGCGCCAGCCCGTCGTTGACGCTTTCGCATGACGTGACGTCAAAGCCGCGCGTTTCCATGGCGCGCGCCAGCCGTTCGAGGAATGCCTTGTCGTCCTCGACGATCAACAGCGAGCGGTCTGTCGTCCCAGTCAGTTCGGCGGCGGACACGATGAGCCTCGAATTCTTTGCTACCTCAGACATATGGCGCGACAGGATGGCGCTGCCAAGGCCGTCGGCCTCAAACAAAAGTCCTGCGGCGGAACGCCGCTCCTTGTTAACAGGGCGTTAAGTGGCTGGCTCGTCGGGGCTTTCGCTCGCCTCGAAGCGCCGCCGCGGCCACACGATCTGCACCACCGCGCCATGATCCGGGAAAATACGGTTCGTGAAGGAGGCCGTGGCGCCCGTTCGCTCCAGCAGCGTGCGGGCGATGAATACGCCAAGCCCGAGGCCGCCATGCTCGCTCTGGGAATCCTCGTTTTGGCGCCGGCGCGACAGATAGGGCTCGCCGATCCGCTTGATGATTTCGGGCGCGAAACCCGGCCCGTCGTCGGAGATCACGATCTCCACGGTGTCGGCATTCCACCACGCATTGACCTCGACCTCGCTGCGCGCGAAGTCGACGGCGTTCTCCAGGATGTTGCCGACGCCATAGAGGATCGCGGGATTGCGGGTGCCGACCGGCTCCCTGGTGGCGGCCACCGCGATGCGTACCTTGATGGCGACACCGAAATCGCGATGCGGCGCCACCGTCTCCTCGATCAGGGTCGAGAGCTTCATGCTGTCGAACGGTGCGCCGGTCGACGACAACTGGGTGATTTTGGCGAGGATGTCGCGGCAGCGCTGCGCCTGCTCGCGCAGGGTCTTGATGTCGCCGGCCTCAGGGCCGTTGCCGCCGAGGCGTGCGCTCGAGTTCGCGCGAGATCAGCACGATGGTCGACAAGGGCGTGCCGAGCTCGTGTGCCGCGGCGGCCGCAAGCCCGTCGAGCTGGGTCAGATGCTGCTCGCGCGCCAGCACCAGCTCGGTGGCCGCGAGTGCGTCGGACAGCTTGCGCGATTCCTCGGTGACCTGGAAGGCATAGAGGCTGGTGACCACGATCGCGAGCACGATCGAGAGCCAGACGCCGAGCAGATAGATCGGCGGCAGCACCAGCGGCTCCTCGGCGTCCCAGGGCAGCGGCAGATAGAAAAAGCCGAGCGCCGAGGCGCAGGCGACCGCGAGCAGCCCGAGCGCGATGGTGAACCGCATCGGCAGCGCGGTTGCCGAAATCAGCACCGGCGCGAGAAACAGGAAGGAGAACGGATTCTGCAGCCCGCCGGTGAAATACAACAGTGCGGCAAGCTCGACGATGTTGAGCGCGAGCAGGGCGGCGGCATAGACCGGCTCCATCCGCTCCATCGGATTGAAGACGATCTGAAGTGCGAGATTGACCACGCGCCGACAGCGCTGACGATGACCAGGCAGGGGGTGATCGGCAGATCGAATTCGAGGCCCTGCACCACGATGAAGATCGCGGCGAGCTGTCCCAGCACGGCGAGCCAGCGCAGCCGCAGGATGGTGTCCAGGCGGACATGACGTTGCGGATGGCGGAAGTCGGCGCCTTCGATGTCGGTCATTCTAGTGGAGCGGATTTGACGTTCGCTACCCTACACGCTGCGGGCTCGCAATGCGAACGTCAAATCCAAAGCTCCACTAGTATCAATATTTTGCTAGTGGTCTTCGATCCAACATTCGCAAAGGTGCCTGCTGCAAAGGGATGCGAATGTTGGATCGGACCACTAGCAGCTTAGCCGTGAGGTGAGCCGATCACAAATTGCCTCCGTATTGGTTGCGGAGGTTGCGCTTGGTCATGTAATGCCTCAATGAACGGCCCGCATGGCGCAAAGTGACGCAACTCTCGTGGCTTCCGGCGCGGCGGATCCGGCAGGACCCGCCGCGATCAAGGTCGCGCATCTGGCCAAGCAGTACAAAACCGTGCGCGCCGTTGACGACATCTCGTTTGCCATCGCGCGCGGCAGCATCACGGGCTTGCTCGGCGGCAATGGCGCCGGCAAGACCACGACCATCGCCATGATCATGGGTCTGGTGTTGCCGACCTCAGGCACCGTTCAAGTGCTGGGCCATCCGATGCCGGCGGAAAGCGCCGAGGTGCTCGGGCGGATGAATTTCGAAAGCCCCTATGTCGACATGCCGATGCGGCTCACGGTGCGGCAGAACCTCACGGTGTTCGGCCGCCTCTACGCGGTCGAGCATCTGAAGGACCGGATCGCGCAACTCGCCGACGACCTCGATCTGAACGATTTCCTCGACCGTCCCAACGGCAAGCTCTCCGCCGGGCAGAAGACTCGTGTCGCGCTGGCGAAGGCGCTGATCAACCAGCCGGAGCTGTTGCTGCTCGACGAGCCGACGGCGTCGCTCGATCCTGATACCGCCGACTGGGTGCGTGAGCATCTGGAGACCTATCGCCGCACGCGCGGCGCGACCATCCTGCTCGCCTCGCACAACATGTTCGAGGTCGAGCGTCTCTGCGACCGCGTCATCATCCTCAAGCGCGGGCGGATCGAGGAGGACGACAGCCCGGAGGCCATCATGGCGCGCTACAGCCGCGACACGCTGGAGCAGGTGTTCCTCGACGTCGCGCGCGGAACGGCAAGCGCAATTCGGGAGCTGCGGCAAAAGAAACGCGCGCGGCCTCGCGGGAGACGATGCCATGAGCGAGCTGGCCGTCCGCCATGGCATCTCGCCCCGCCGCATCGGCGCGATGATCCTGCGCTACTGGTATCTGCTGATGATCGTCCTGGCCGCGGCTGCTGGAGCTCGCCTACTGGCCGGTGCTGCAGGTCGTCACCTGGGGCTTCCTGCAGAGCTACATCGCGCAGAACGCCAATTTCTTCGCGCGCGCCGGCGGCACGCTGATCGGCGCCGTGATCCTGTGGGACATCCTGTTCCGCGGCCAGCTCGGCTTCTCCATCTCCTTCCTCGAGGAGATGTGGGCGCGCAACCTCGGCAACCTGATGATGAGCCCGCTGAAGCCGATCGAGTTCCTGATCGCGCTGATGGTGATGAGCATCATCCGGCTCGCGATCGGCGTGATCCCGATGGTCGTGCTGGCGCTGGTGCTGTTCCACTTCAACATCTTCAGCCTCGGCCTGCCGCTGATCGCGTTCTTCTGCAATTTGATCTTCACCAGCTGGGCGGTCGGGATCTTCGTCTCGGGCCTGGTGCTCCGCAACGGGCTCGGCGCCGAGGGCATCGTGTGGACGCTGATGTTTGCGCTGATGCCGCTCGCCTGCGTCTATTATCCGGTCCGCGTGCTGCCGCCCTGGCTGCAGCATGTCTCCTGGTCGCTGCCGCCGACTTACGTGTTCGAGGGCATGCGGACCCTCCTGATCGACGGCGTTTTCCGCACCGACCTGATGCTGACGTCGCTCTCCCTGAACGCCGTGCTGCTGGTGGCGTCGTTTGCGGCATTTCTTGCCCTTTTGCGCAGCGCCAAACGGCATGGATCGCTGCTCGGGGGTGGCGAATAAGTCACTTTCCCGTGGAATCTCCGAAGCACTTCCCTGATTCACGCCCGTGGAAATACCGATCTGTGGATTGACGCAATATTACCCATTCGACAGTATGCTGCGGCGCAAAACAGGGGTCTGAAATCAATGCCGATTGGTGAGTTTGGCAAAGCACCGCCATTAGCGTCCGCAGGCAGTCCGGCGCTGACGACGCCGATGTACTGGATGTACGAGATGGCGCAGGCCTCGCTCAATCCGGCGCGCGCCGTGACGGATGCGACCAAGATCCTGTTTCAGAACCCGCTGAACCCGTGGTCGCACACCGAGTTCGGCAAATCGGTCGCCGCGGCCTGCGAATTGTTCGAGCGCACCACGCGCCGCTACGGCAAGCCCGAATGGGGCCTTCACGACACCGAGGTCAACGGCGTCCGCACGCCGGTCGAGATCAAGAGCGTGTGGGAGAAGCCGTTCTGCCGCCTGCTGCACTTCGACCGCAAACTGACGCGTCCGTTGCGCGTCCCGCAGCCGCGGGTGCTGATCGTGGCGCCGATGTCCGGCCACTACGCCACGCTGCTGCGCGGCACGGTGCAGGCCTTCCTGCCCTCGCATGAAGTCTACATCACCGACTGGGCGGATGCGCGCATGGTGCCGCTCGCCCAAGGGCCGTTTCGATCTCGACGACTACATCGACTACGTGATCGAGATGCTGCATGCGCTCGGCGGCAACATGCATATCATCGCGGTGTGCCAGCCCTCGGTGCCGGTGGTGGCCGCGGTGTCCGTCATGGAAGCCAGCCGCGATCCCTATGTGCCGCTGTCGATGACCTTGATGGGCGGCCCGATCGACACCCGCCGCAACCCGACCGGGGTCAACGATCTCGCCGCCGAGCGCGGCATCGACTGGTTCCGCAACAACGTCATCACCAAGGTGCCGTTCCCGCATCCCGGCGTGATGCGCGACGTCTATCCGGGCTTCCTGCAGCTCTCGGGCTTCATCACCATGAATCTCGACCGTCACACGGACGCGCACAAGGCCTTGTTCGCGAACCTGGTGAAAGGCGACGGCGATCTCGTCGACAAGCATCGCGAGTTCTACGACGAATATCTCGCGGTGATGGACCTCACCGCCGAATATTATCTGCAGACCGTCGAGACCGTGTTCGTGCGCCACGCCTTGCCGAAGGGCGAGATGACCCATCGCGGCAAGCCGGTCGATCCGTCCCGGATCATGCGCGTCGCGCTGATGACGGTCGAAGGCGAGAAGGACGACATTTCCGGCCTCGGCCAGACCGAGGCGACGCACGAACTCTGCACCTCGATCCCCAATCATCGCCGCGTGCACTATGTGCAGAAGGGCGTCGGGCATTACGGCGTGTTCAACGGTTCCCGCTTCCGCTCCGAGATCGTGCCGCGCATCAACGACTTCATGATGTCTGCGGCGAATCCGAAATCGCTGCTCGCGCTTGGCGGCCGAATAGGCCGCCGCGGGCCGCATCGGTTTCTGGCGAAATCCAGCCGAAAAGCGCGCCGAAATGGGCCGCCCGGCGGGCCGGAAAAACGGCCGTTTTGAGCCCGATTCGGCTCCTGGAAGGAGTGATTGTGACCTCAATCTTTTCGGACGGTCTTCGGACCCGCGGTTCCCTGCAAATATTCCGGTTTCGGGCCCATTCTGTAGGGTCTGACGGCAGCCCGAGCCCTGTATATTGGGCAAATGATTTGTTTTTGCGCCGAGCGATTTCACTGGTCGCGGTTATGGCAGAGTCCGGGGCAACTGCTCCTCCCCGGACTGACAGACATGGCCACCCGTGCGCTCCTCTATCGGCGCCCCGCCGAACCCGCGACTTTCGTCGTCAGGCACGGCTCGCAAGTCTTTGCGATCCGGCTCCGACGGCACCGGCGCGCCAGACGCTACACGCTGCGCATCCATCCGACCGACCGCGAGGCCATCCTCACCATGCCGCCGCGCGGCACGTTGAAGGACGCGCGCGAGTTCGCCGAGCTCCACGGCGGCTGGATCGCCGCGCGTCTCGGCCGCCTGCCGAAGGCCGCGCCGTTCCAGCCCGGCACGATCGTGCCGTTGCGCGGCGTGCCGCACCGGATCGTGCATCGCTCAGGCGAGCGCGGCACGGTGTGGACGGAGACGCGCGACAGCGGCGAGAAGATCATCTGCGTCGCCGGCGACGTCGATTTCACCGACCGCCGCGTGCATGATTTCCTCAAGCGCGAGGCGCGGCGCGATCTGCAGAAATCGGCGCAGGAATATGCGCAGGCGCTCGGCGTGCGGGTGAAGCGGATTTCGATCCGCGACCAGTCGAGCCGCTGGGGCTCCTGCACCTCGGCGGGCTCGCTGTCATTCTCATGGCGGCTGATCCTCGCGCCGCCTTTCGTGCTCGACTATCTCGCCGCGCATGAGGTCGCGCATCTCGTCGAGATGAACCACTCGCCGCGGTTCTGGCGCGTGGTCGGGCGGGTTTGTCCGTCGATGGAGCGCGCCAAGAAGTGGCTCGATTCGTCCGGCAACGATCTGCATCGCTACGGGATCGAGGATTAGTTTTCTGCTGTCGTCCCGGCGAACGCGCGCGAAGCGCCGTAAGTGCGAGCCGGCCGTGACTCTAGCGACAGGCTGCGTGTTACGCCGATAGAAGTCCAGCATCCGACAGTAACTCCGCGGTATGGATCCCCGCTCGTGCGCATCGCGATAGGCGGGGACGACAGTGATATGCGTGGCGTCGACGCGCGCTACCTTCTTCCGCCGAACAGCCGGTCCATCAGCCAGCCGTCGAGACCCGCTGCCGGTTCAGGCCGCACCGGCGCGCGTCCCGGCGCAGTGCCGGCCGGGACCGGCCTGCACCGGCGGCAGGCGGCGTCGGCCCGGTGATCTGCGAGGCGATCTGGGTCAGCGTCGTCAAGTCCGCCGCTCGCTGCCGGCGCGTTCGGCAGGTAAGCGACCGGCACGCCCTGATGCGCCGCGCGCATGAAGCGCGTCCACACTTCCACCGGCAGGCCGCCGCCGGTCGCGTGCTTGGTCGGCGAGTTGTCGTCATTGCCGAGCCAGACGCCGGTGACGAGATTGGCGGTGTAGCCGATGAACCAGGCGTCGCGGAAATCCTGGCTGGTGCCGGTCTTGCCGGCGGCCTGCCAGCCCGGAATCTCCGCCTTGCGCGCGGTGCCCGAGATCAGCGTCTGCTCCATCATCTGGTTCATGGCATCGCGACATTGCGCGGCTCGATCACCTGGTTGGCTTCGTCAGGCTGGCGCTGGTACAGCACCTTGCCGTCCAGCGTCTTGATCCTGGTCACGACATGCGGCGAGACGCTCAATCCTCCATTGGCGAACGGCGCATAGGCGCCGACCAGCTCCAGCATCGAGACTTCGGAGGTGCCGAGCGCGATCGAGGCATTGGGCTCGAGCTTGGAGGAGATGCCGAGCCGGTGCGCGGTGCGCACCACGTTCTTCGGCCCGACCTCGAGGCCGACCCGCACCGCAACCGTGTTGAGCGACATCGCCAGCGCCTGGGTCAGCGTCACCGGTCCGAAATATTCTTTGGAGTAGTTCTCGGGCGTCCAGCCCTTGACGTTGAGCGGCGCATCCTGGCGGATCGTCTCCGGCGTCAGCCCGGATTCGATCGCGGTCAGATAGACGAACGGCTTGAACGCCGAGCCCGGCTGGCGCTTGGCCGTGACCGCGCGGTTATACTGGCTCTCGCCATAATTGCGGCCGCCGACCATGGCGCGCACGGCGCCGTCCGGTGTCATCGCCACCAGCGCGCCCTGGCTGACATTGAACTTCACGCTCTTTGCCGCGAGCTCGTCGATCACGGCGGCTTCGGCGGCGCTCTGCAGCTTCGGATCGATCGTGGTCTCGACCACGATCGACTGTTCAACCTGGCCGACGAGATCGTCCAGCACCTCGCCGATCCAGTCGGCGACATAGTTGACGGTGCCGGCGCCGGCCGGCTTCACGGAAATCGCGGGATGTCCGATCGAGGCCTGCGCCTGCGCTTCGGTGATGAACTTCGCGTCGGCCATCGCCGCGAGCACGGTCTGCGCGCGCTTCTCCGCGCCTTCCGGATTGCGGTTCGGCGCCAGCCGCGACGGCGATTTGACGAGGCCGGCGAGCATCGCGGCTTCGGGCAGCGTGATGCTCTTCGCCGGCTTGCCGAAATAGCGCTGCGAGGCCGCCTCGACGCCATAGGCGCCGGAGCCGAAATAGACGCGGTTCAGATAAAGCTCGAGGATCTCGGCCTTGGAATGTTTGCGCTCCAGCCATATCGCGAGCTCGACCTCCTGCAATTTGCGCGCAAGCGTGCGCTCCTGGGTCAGGAACAGGTTCTTGGCGAGTTGCTGCGTCAGGGTCGAGCCGCCCTGCGACACGCCGCGATGCAGGACGTTGGCGACCGCGGCGCGGAGGATGCCCCAGGGGTCGACGCCATAATGCGAATAGAAGCGGCGGTCCTCGATGGCGATGAAGGCTTTCGGCAAATAGGGCGGCAGCTCCTTCAGCGACACATTGGCGCCCGCCATCTCGCCGCGCTGCGCCAGCATGCTGCCGTCGAGGCCTGTGATCTCGATGGTCGGCGGCCGCTTGGGAATTTCCAGCGACTGGATCGCGGGCAGATGCGCGCCGACCCAGACCACGACGCCGACGACGGCGATTGCGCCCCACAGCCCCAGCACCGCGCCCCAATAGATCAGTCGCGATAGACCGCCTCGCGAGGACGATCGGCGCTTGCCCGGCTTTTCTTTCACCTTGCGTTCACGCGGTGGCGGCGGAGGCTCGTCGTCGTCCTCCTCGGCGCGTCTTTTGGCGGCCTTCTTCGGCTTGTCGCTGGCGGCGGGAATGCGGTCCTTGGGGTCGAGCCGGAGATCGGCAAGCGCCGCCGCAAGGCCAAACCGCGGCTCCTTGCGTCCGCCGCTCTTTTTCCGTCCCCACGCCATACGCAATACGCCCACACTGCTGCGCGGGCACGCTAACGCCGCAGGGTTTAAGGGCCGGTTACGGAGAGGTTAATTCGTGATTAGCTGGCCTGAAATAAAGGAGCGCCGCATGGGGCATATTGATCCGACCAAAGAGGTTTTCGCACAGTTTCGGGACAGCGACCGGCCGGGGCCGATCCACATGCTCAACCTGGTGCGCTTGCGCAAGCAGGCGGCCTATCCCGATGGCCGCAAGGCGACCGGCGCGGAGGCCTATGCCGCCTATGGCCGCGAGAGCGGTCCGGTGTTCGCGCGGCTCGGCGGCCGCATCGTCTGGCAGGGCAGCTTCGAGCTGATGCTGATCGGGCCGCAAGAGGAGCGCTGGGACCACGCCTTCATCGCCGAGTATCCGAGCGTGGCGGCCTTCGTCGAAATGATCCGCGATCCCGTCTATCGCGAGGCGGTAAAGCACCGCCAGGCCGCGGTGGAGGATTCCCGCCTGATCCGCCATGCGGTGTTGCCGGTCGGGAAGACGTTCGGGGAGATTCCGAAGTAATTTCTCCGAATCGTCATGGCCGGGCTTGACCCGGCCATCCACGTCTTCCTTCAAGCCTGGCCCAAAAACGTGGATGCCCGGGACAAGCCCGGGCATGACGAGTTTTGTATGTGGCGACTTGCGCCTGATCGACTAGCGTTGTTAACCGGCCGGGCCGGTGTCTTCCAGGATCGGGCCGAACAGCTCCCAGCGCTCGCCGTTGAATCGTTCCATCTGCAGCTGCTTGTTGACGCGATAATCGGTCGGTGAGGTGTTGACCTTCATTCCCGGCAGCGACAGGTCGAGCACGACATCCTTGAGTGAGGTCGCCTGCTTCATCACGTTCTCGCGGGTGAGGTCGTCGCCGCACTGCTTGAGCACATGGATCAGCAACTGCGTGGTCGAGTAGCCGTAGGTGTTGAACAGTGAATCCTTGTCACCGTCCGGATAGTACTTGGCCATGAAGTCCAGATATTTCTTCATGCCATCGTCGTTCTTCCAGGTCGGATCGAGCGGATCCTTGCCGTAGTTGACGCTGATCACGCCCTTGGACGCCTCGAGCCCTGCCGGCTTCATCACGGCGCCGACCGAAGTGGCGTTGATGTCGAGGATGTGCACCGGGTGCCAGTCGAGCTCGGAAATCTTCTTGATCGCCTGCGCCGCCTGCTTCGGTGTCGAGGCGCTGAAGAACAGGTCCGCGCCGGCATCCTTGATCTTGAGGATCTGCGAATCGATGGTGGGATCGGAGACTTCATAGGAGGCTTCGGAGACGATCATGCTGGCGGCCTTGTCGCCGAGGCCGGCCTTGATGCCGTTGAGGTAGTCTTTGCCGAGATCGTCATTCTGATAGAGGATGCCGATTTTGGCATTCGGGTGATTCTTGATGATGTACGCGCCGTAGATGCGGCCCTCGACGAAGTAGTTCGGATTGAAGCCCATCGTCCACGGGAAGTTCTTCGGATCGGTGAAGCGCGATGCGCCGGTCGCCGCGAACAGCTGCGGTACTTTTTTCAAATTGAGGTATTTCTGCACGGCGGCATTTCCCGGCGTACCGAGAACCTGGAAGGTGAGCAGCACCTCGTCGCTTTCGACCAGCTTGCGAACCTGCTCGACCGTTTTCGGCGGGCTATAGGCATCGTCATACTGGATCAGGTTGATCTTGCGGCCGTTTACGCCGCCCTGATCGTTGATCATCTTGATGTAGGCGGCCTGCGTCTTGCCGATGGTGGCATAGGCCGACGCCGGTCCGCTGAAGGGATTGGTCTGGCCGATCTTGATCTCGGTATCGGTCGCGCCGGTGTCGTATTTCTTCTGCGCGAAGGCCGGCGAAGCGGTCAGCGCGATCGCGAGCGCGGTCCCCGTGGCCAGATGGAAAAAGCCGTTCCTCATGTCGTGTGCGTTCCTTCCTTGGGTGGACTTATGCGGCCGGGGATACTCGATGCTGCATTGCAAGGCAATGCGTGTTGAGGTCCCATCGGACGCCTAGTGCCCACTTTCCGAAGTCCGCGCTCCATCACCGCAACATCTTCCGCGGACTTCGGAAAGTTATGGGCACTAGCAAATCTATGATTCTAGTGCCGCTTTCGATCTGAAGTCCCTGAACCCGATTTTGCAGCGAATGAGTCAGGGACTTCAGATCGGCGGCACAAGTGCATGTTCGAAAGTCTGATTTCGGGTGGACGCTGGCATGCCAGAGGTCAAAGTACGGCGATACCTTGAAGGACATCGTCCGATGACCAAAGCCGCGCAATTTCTGAACCTTCGCGCTCGACCGGCTGACGACGCCGATCGGGACGATGCTGCTGGTGACCGACGACGACGGCGCGCTACGTGCGCTCGATTTCGAAGATTACGAAGCGCGGATGAAGGAACTGCTGCGGCTGCATTACGGCGCCGTGGCGCTGACGAGCGGCCGTGCGCCGAAAGCGATGCGATCGGCGCTGTCAGCCTATTTCGACGGCGACTTCGCCGCGCTGAAGACGGTCGAGTGGCGTGTCGCCGGCACACCGTTCCAGCGCAAGGTCTGGACCGCACTGCCCGGGATTCCCGCGGGGCAAACCATGAGCTACGGCGCGCTCGCGGCGAAGCTCGGTTCACCCAACGCCATGCGCGCGGTCGGTCACGCCAATGGGTCGAATCCGATCAGCGTGGTCATTCCCTGCCATCGTCTGATCGGCGCCAATGGTTCTCTTGTCAAATATGGCGGCGGCCTGCATCGCAAGCAGTGGCTGCTGCGGCATGAGGGCGTAGAGGTTTAAGCCGCCGGCTTTTCCGCCGCGTCGTCGCTTGCGAGCAGATGCAACAGTGCGCTCTTGATCGCGGCCTGCCGCGTCGGCGCGTTGATCTGCGCGCCAAGCAAATCGGTGACATAGAACACGTCGCGGGCGCGCTCGCCGAAGGTCGCGACATGCGCCGAGGCGATGTTGAGATTGAGCTTCGAGATCGCGGTGGTGAGCTGGTAGAGCAGGCCGGGGCGGTCGAGGCCTGACACCTCGATCACGGTGTAGAGCTCCGACCACTGGTTGTTGATGATCACTTCCGGCTCGACCGTGAACGGGCGGTTCCTGCCGCGCACGGCGGCGCGCCGCGCCACCGCGTCCGGCAGCCGCAGCTTGCCTTCCAGCACCTGCTCGATCATCTCGCCGATCCGGGTGGCGCGCCGGCCCTCGTCCTCGTCGCGGTCGTATTCCCGCGAGATCGCGATGGTGTCGAGCGCGCGGCCGTCGGTCGTGGTGTAGATCTGCGCGTCGACGATATTGGCGCCGGCGGACGCGCAGGCGCCCGCGATGATCGACAGCAGCCACGGATGATCGGTTGCGAGGATCGTCAGCTCGGTGACGCTGCGCGCCTCGTCGAAGCCGACATTGATCGCGAGCTTGTGGCCGGCCTCTTCGCTGGCTTTGAGAAAGCGCGCATGGCGGATCTTGCGCGGCAATTCCACCTTGAGCCAGTAGGCCGGATAGTGCCGGCCGATATAGGCCGCAAGCTCCGCCTCCGGCCATTCGGTGAAGGCGGCGCGGAATTCGCCCTGCGCCGCGGTGATACGCTTGGCGCGGTTCACCTCCGAGAAGCCGCCGGTCAAAACCGGTTCGGTCTCATAATAGAGCGTGCGGATCAGTTGCGCCTTCCAGCCGTTCCAGACGCCGGGCCCGACGCCGCGGATGTCGGCGGTGGTGAGGATCGTGAGCAGCTTCATCTGCTCGACCGTCTGCACCACCGCGGCAAAATTCTCGATGGTCTTGCGATCGGAGAGGTCGCGCGATTGCGCCACCGTCGACATGGTGAGGTGCTGCTCGATCAGCCAGGCGACTAGCTCGGTATCGGTCGCCGAGAAGCCGAGCCGTGGGCACAGCCGCCGCGCCACCTTGGCCCCGGCGATCGAGTGATCCTCGGGCCGGCCCTTGGCGATGTCATGCAACAGCACGGTGATATAGAGCAGCTGCCGGTGTTCCGGCCGGATCTTGCGCATCAGATCGCTTGCGACCGTGAACTCCTCGTTGCCGCCGCGCTCGATGTCCTGCAGGAAGCCGACGCAGCGGATCAGGTGCTCGTCCACCGTATAGTGGTGGTACATGTTGAACTGCATCATCGACACGATCTTGCCGAAGGCGCGGATGAAATGTCCGAGCACGCCGGTCTCGTTCATCCGCCGCAGCACCGTCTCGGCGTCGTTGGAGGTGAGGATCTCGATGAACAGCCGGTTGGCTTCGGGATTGTCGCGCAGCTCCGTGTTGATCAGCTTCAGCGAGCGCGTCACCGTGCGCATCGCGTCGGGATGAAAGGCGAGGTTGTTCTTCTGCGCCAGCCGGAAGATCCGGATCAGGTTGACCGGATCGTGCTTGAACACGTCGGGGGCGGCGAGATTGATGCGGTTGTTGTCGACGATGAAGTCGTCGCTGTCGGGTACGCGCCGCCGCACCGTGCTTGGCCTTAAGCGCGCCATCATGCGGCTCAATACCGGCGCCGGCTTGGCCTGCTGATCCTCCAGCTTGGCGCACAGGATCGCGGTGAGATCGCCGACGTCTTTCGCCACCAGGAAGTAGTGCTTCATGAAGCGCTCGACGTCCTGCATGCCGGGATGGCTGGTGTAGCCGAGCCGGACCGCGATCTCGCGCTGCATGTCGAAGGACAGCCGCTCCTCGGCGCGCCCTGCGAAGAAATGCAGATTGCAGCGGACCGACCACAGGAAGTCGGCGCAGCGGCGGAAGATACGGTACTCCTGCGCGTCGAACACGCCGCGCTCGGCGAGTTCGTCGGTCTCGCGCACGCGGTAGACGTATTTTGCGATCCAGAACAGCGTGTGCAGGTCGCGCAAGCCGCCCTTGCCGTCCTTGACGTTCGGCTCGACCAGATAGCGCGATTGCCCGCCGCGGCGATGCCGCTCCTCGCGTTCGGCGAGCTTGGCGGTGACGAATTCCGCCGCGGTGCCTTGCACGACCTCCTTGTCGAAGCGTTCGACCAGCTCGTCGTACAGGCCCTGGTCGCCGGTCAGGAATCGCGTTTCCAGGATCGCGGTGCGGATCGTCATGTCGCCGCGCGCCTGACGGATCAATTCATCGACCGAGCGGGTGGCGTGGCCGACCTTCAGCCCCATGTCCCACAGGCAATACAGAATGGCTTCCGCGACCTGCTCGCCCCAGGCGGTTTGTTTGTAGGGCAGGATGAACAGCAGATCGATGTCGGATTCCGGCGCCATCAGCCCGCGGCCATAGCCGCCGGTCGCGACCACGGCCATGCGCTCGGCGCCTGAGCGGATCGGCGAACGGTAGAGATGCTGCGTCGCCGCCGTAAACAGGATGCGGATGATTTCGTCCTGCACGAAGCAGAGCCGCTCGGCGCAGCGCCGGCCGTGGCGGTCCTTCAACAGCGTCGCCTGGGCCGCGGTGCGCGCTACGATCAGCTCTGCTTTGAGGAGTTGCGCAAGCGATGAGCGGAACACATCCTCGCGGCCGGCATGTTTGTCGGCGAGCGCGTTGACCGCGGCGGTGATCCGCTGCGTGTCGAAATCGGTCTCGTTGCCTGCTCTGGCCGGCGCGACGATGCTGTCCATGGCTCAATCCGATATCGGACGATGGGTGCGCTGTCACGGCCGATTGTTGGGCGGCAGCGCTTCCATGCTGCGTTCCCCTCCATTTGGGTAAAGCTGTTCTCGCCGAAAGCCCTGCGGGGTATGCTTTTTTCCAGTTGACCTCGGAGAATAACGCATTGAAATACGGCCGGTTTTTGCGGAGGGGTGAGTGATGAAAACTTTGGTGCGGGCAGCGTTGGTTGCCGCGTTCGGTGTTGCGATGTCGACAGGCAGCTTCGCCGCCGACGCGCTCAAGGAAATCCATATCGACTGGGCGACCTATAATCCGGTCTCCATGGTGCTGAAGCAGAAGGGACTGCTGGAGAAGGAGTTCGCCAAGGACGGGATCAGCATCGTCTGGGTGCAGTCCGCCGGCTCGAACAAGGCGCTGGAATTTCTCAACGCCGGCTCGATCGATTTCGGTTCGACCGCGGGCTCGGCGGCGCTGGTCGCCAGGATCAACGGCAACCCGATCAAGTCGATCTATGTCTATTCGCGCCCCGAATGGACCGCGCTGGTCACGACCAAGGATTCCAGGATCGCGTCGGTTGCCGACCTGAAGGGCAAGCGCGTTGCCGTGACCCGCGGCACCGACCCGCACATCTTCCTGGTGCGCGCACTGCTCGGCGCGGGGCTCAGTGAAAAAGATATCACGCCGGTGCTGCTGCAGCACGCCGACGGCAAGACCGCGCTGATCCGCGGCGATGTCGACGCCTGGGCCGGTCTCGATCCGATGATGGCGCAAGCCGAAATCGAGGACGGCGCGAAACTGTTCTATCGCAAGGCCGACGCCAACACCTGGGGCATCCTCAATGTGCGCGAGCAGTTTCTCAAGGACTATCCTGACATCGTCCGGCGCGTGCTCGCGACCTACGAGGAAGCGCGGAAATATTCGCTGGCAAATTACGACGAGCTGAAGAAGACCTTCATCGGCGTCACCAGGCTGCCGGAGAATGTCGTCGACAAGCAGCTCAAGGAGCGCACCGAGCTGACCCATAACCGGATCGGCGCGCCGCAGCGCGACTCGATCCTCGCCGCCGGCATGGCGCTACAGCAGGCCGGCGTGATCGATAGCAAGACCGACGTCAAGGCGGCGCTGGACTCGCTGATCGACGATCAGGTTCCGCTGCCGACGAATTGAGGTTTAACGGGAAGGGCGCCACAAGCTCCGCTGTACCCTCTCCCCTTGCGGG
Source organism: uncultured Alphaproteobacteria bacterium (assembly GCA_963732085.1). Classification (GTDB taxonomy): domain Bacteria; phylum Pseudomonadota; class Alphaproteobacteria; order Rhizobiales; family Xanthobacteraceae; genus Bradyrhizobium. The sequence goes on from CAVSYJ010000019.1 coordinate 43,601, forward strand.
AGAGGGTGGCGAGCAATGAGCGAAGCGAATGCGAGCCGGGTGAGGGGTCCCTTTATCTCTCGACAAAGAAACCCCTCACCCGGTTTCTCGCTTCGCTCGAAACCACCCTCTCCCACAAGGGGAGAGGGTTGCAGTGTGCCGTAGGGCGCCACCACAACCTTGCAATTCCTCATCGAGAAGCGTCTTGCTATGGCCATGACGGTCGAACTGCCCCTCGAGCAAAACAGCGCAGGCCTGCCGCAAGCAGGCCACGCCGCTGCCGCAGCGGACGCGCCGCGCGCACAAACGTCGCGCTGGTCGCACCTCGCACGGCCGGCGCTCGGCTTGCTGCTTCCCGTCACCTGCGCGTTGGTCTGGGAACTCATCGTCTGGCGCGGCTGGTCGAGCGGGCGGCTGGTGCCGCCGCCGAGCAAGGTGTTTGCCACCATCGCCGATCTGGCGCGCTCGGGTGAACTGTGGCTGCACATCAGAGCGACCATGACGCGCGTCGTGCTCGGTTTCGGCTTCGGCGTCATCGCCGGCACGGCGCTCGGCGCGATCTCCGGCTATTGGGGATTGGCGCGACGGCTGCTTGATCCCACGGTGCAGGCATTGCGCGCGATTCCCTCGCTCGCCTGGGTGCCGCTGTTCATCCTCTGGCTCGGGATTTTCGAGACATCGAAAATCGTGTTGATCGCGGTCGGTGTGTTCTTTCCGGTCTATCTCGGCGTGATGGGCGCGATCCTCTCGGTCGATCGCAAGATCGTCGAGGTCGGCCGCACCTTCCGCCTCTCCGGTCCCGCCATGATCCGCCGCATCCTGCTGCCCGCCGTGCTGCCGGCCTATGTCGTGGCCTTGCGCGTCGGCCTGGGTCTGGGCTGGATGTTCGTGGTCGCGGCCGAACTGATCGGCGCCTCCGAAGGCCTCGGCTATCTCCTGCTCGACGGCCAGCAGCTTGGCAAGCCTGCGCAGATTCTCGCGGCCATCGTCATCTTCGCCATTCTCGGCAAGACCACCGACTGGCTGATCGAAATCGGCTTCGCGCCGCTGTTGCGCTGGCAGGACGCGTTCGGCAAGCAGAGCGGAACAAACTAATGCTCGCGCTCGACAGGGTCGGCAAGATCTATCCGAACGGCGTCAACGCGCTGGCGCGCTTCTCGGCCGAGATCGCGCCGGGCGAGATCGTCGCCATCATCGGCGGCTCCGGTTGTGGCAAGTCGACCTTGCTGCGCGCGATCGCCGGCCTCGACCGCGCGACCTCCGGCACCGTCACGCTCGATGCGACGTCGATTGCTGCCCCTCATGAGAAGATCGGCATCATTTTCCAGGAGCCGCGGCTGCTGCCGTGGCTGACCGTCGCCGACAATATCGGCTTCGGCCTGTCCGGCCTTCCCGCAAGCGAGAGGCGCGAGCGGGTGACGCGTGCGCTCGATCGCGTCGGTCTCGCCGACAAGGCCGACGCCTGGCCGCGCGAATTGTCGGGCGGGCAGGCGCAGCGGGTCGCGATCGCGCGCGCGCTGGTGCCGCAGCCCGAGGTGCTGCTGCTGGACGAGCCGTTCTCCGCGCTCGATGCCTTCACCCGGCGCGACCTGCAGGATCATCTGCTCGACCTCTGGGCCGATACGCGGCCGACGCTCGTCCTCGTGACGCATGACGTCGACGAGGCCGTGGTGTTGGCCGACCGCGTGCTTGTGATGCGGCCGCGGCCCGGCCGGCTGTTCGAGGAGATCAATATCAATCTGTCGCGGCCGCGCGACCGCAATTCGCAACTGTTCGACAATTTCAAGCGGCATGTGCTGACTGCGCTGGACCGTTCGCTCGATCGCAGCGTGCCCGACCGCGACCTCGGATCGCGCGTCGGTGAATCGATGTGGTGGTGACAGCGGCGCGATTCCCCGGTAAATCCGGCGTCGAAAAGAACGGGAGAACAACAATGGACGCCGTCGAACTTCGCGCGATGCAGGCCCCGATCAAGGAGCGCTACAAGCAGGACCCTTCTGCCGCGGTCATCACGCTGAAAGCCAAGGGCTCGACCGACACCGAAGGCCTGACCTGCAAGGTCGAGACCGGCCGCGCGCTGGCGGTCGCGGGCCTCCACCCCGCAACCGGCGGCTCCGGTCTCGAGCTCTGCTCCGGCGACATGCTCTTGGAGGCGCTGGTTGCCTGCGCCGGCGTTACGCTCAAATCGGTCGCGACCGCCGTCGATGTGCCGCTGAAGCAGGGACTGGTGTTTGCCGAGGGCGATCTCGATTTCCGCGGCACGCTCGGCGTCGACAAGGAGGCGCCAGTCGGCTTTGCCGAGATCCGTCGTGCGCTTCGAGGTCGATACCGACGCGCCGCAGGAGAAGCTCGATCTGCTGCTCAAGCTCACCGAGCGCTATTGCGTGGTCTATCAGACCATCAAGAACGGCCCGAAGGTGTCGGTCAGCATGAAGCGGATGTAGCAACGCAATAGGTGTCGTCCCCGCCGAGTGCGCAATTGCGCACGAGCGGGGACCCATAACCCCAGGGCGCGGTGTGTCGCGCGATGGCGGCCAGAGCTTCCGACTAACAACGCCTTGTGGTTATGGGTCCCGGGTCGCGCTTCGCTTGCCCGGGACGACAGATGAAAATGTCCCCCGATCTCACCTTCCTCCTGATCCTCGGCCTGCGCATGGCGGTCGCTGCCGCCTTCGTGGTGACGGCCTCCTTCATCGCCGAGCGTTCGGGCCCCGCGATCGGCGCGCTGGTCGCGACCTTGCCGATCTCGGCAGGACCGGCCTACGTGTTTCTCGCGCTCGATCACGACGCGGCTTTCATCGCGCAGGGCGCGCTGACCAGCCTGCCGATCAACGCCGCCACGCTTTCGCTTGGGTGCGTCTATGTGCTGCTGGCGCAGCGTCACAATCTCGCGGTCAGCTTCCTCTCTGCCGCCGCGGTGTGGCTCGCGATTGCAGGTTTCATTGCCTCGATGCAATGGTCGATCGCAGGCGGCCTTCTCCTCAACGCCATCGCGTTTGCGATCTGCACACCACTGATGCAGCGCTATCGCCACGCCAAAATGCCGCCGGTGGCGCGGCGCTGGTACGACGTGCCGTTTCGCGCCTCGCTGGTGGCAGTGCTGGTCGCGACCGTGGTCACGCTGTCGGGCAAGGTGGGGCCGAGCATCAGCGGTATCCTCGCGCTGTTTCCGGGCGTGTTCTCCAGCATGATGCTGATCCTGCATCCGCGCATCGGCGGCAAGGCGACCGCGGCCGTGATCGCGAACTCGGCCTGGGGCTTGATGGGATTTGGCCTCGCCTTCGTCGTGCTGCACTTCGGCGCATCGCACTTCGGCTCGGCCGTGGGCCTGAGCCTTGCGCTTGCAACTTGCGTAATCTGGAATCTGATGCTGTGGCAGATCGGGCGGATGGAGGGCGCGTAGGGTGGGTTAGCCCGACTTGTCCGCCGAAGCTCGAAGAGCGAAGGCGGAAGGGCGTAACCCACCTCTTGTGTCGCCGCGGATGGAGAGGTGGTGGGTTACGCTTCGCTAACCCACCCTACGATTTCTACATCTTCGGCAGCTTCGCCTTCAGTGCATAGAGCGCCTCCATCGCCTCGCGTGGCGACATCTCGTCGGGATGCATCGCCCTCAGCGCCTCGATCAGCCGCTCGGCTTCGCTCGGCGGCGTGGACTCGGCGGCGGCGCGCGAGGGCACCGCGAACAGCGGCAGGTCGTCGGCCAGCGCGCGGGCGGTCTGGCCGCGGTCCTGCGCTTCCAGTTTCGCCAGCACCGCCTTCGCGCGCGCGATCACCGGCGGCGGCAGGCCGGCGAGCTTGGCGACCTGGATGCCATAGGAGCGATCGGCCGAGCCCGGCAGCACTTCATGCAGGAACACGACGTCGCCCTGCCATTCCTTGACGCGCACGGTGGCGTTGAACATGCGCGGCAGCTTGGCCGACAGCGCGGTCAGCTCGTGATAATGCGTGGCGAACAGCGTGCGGCAGCGGTTGGCTTCATGCAGATGCTCGATCGCGGCCCAGGCGATCGACAGCCCGTCAAAGGTCGCGGTGCCGCGGCCGATCTCGTCCAGGATCACCAGCGAACGCTCGCTCGCCTGGTTGAGGATCACAGCGGTCTCGACCATCTCGACCATGAAGGTGGAACGGCCGCGCGCGAGATCGTCGGCCGCGCCGACCCGCGAGAACAGCCGGTCGACGATGCCGATCCGCGCCCGTGCCGCCGGCACGAACGAGCCGATCTGCGCCAGCAGCGCAATGAGCGCGTTCTGGCGCAGGAAGGTCGACTTGCCTGCCATGTTGGGGCCTGTCAGCAGCCAAAGCTGTCCGGAGGTTTGCCCCGGCGCCGGAGAGAGATCGCAACTGTTGGCGATGAAGGGTTGGCCCGCGCGCTTCAACGCCTGCTCGACCACGGGATGGCGGCCGGCCTCGATGGCAAAGCCGAGCGACGCATCGACCTCGGGCCGCACATAATTGTCGTCGACCGCAAGTTTCGCCAGCGCGGTTGCGACATCGAGCAGCGCGAAGGCATGCGCGGCCGCGCGCAAATCTTCGCTGGCGTCGAGCGCCTTGGCGCACAGCCGCTCGAAAATCTCCAGTTCGAGATTGAGCGCACGGTCGCCGGCGTTCGCGATCTTGGCTTCGATCTCGCCGAGCTCCCTGGTGGTGAAGCGCACCTGGCCCGCCAGCGTCTGGCGATGGATGAAGGTCGCGTTCAGCGGCGGCGACATCAGCCTGTCGCCGTGCTGCGCGGTGACCTCGACGAAATAGCCCAGCACATTGTTGTGCCGGATCTTCAGGCCCTTGATGCCGCAATCGTCGGCATAGCGCGCCTGCATCGCAGCAACCACCAGCCGCGAGGCGTCGCGCAGGCTGCGCGCCTCATCCAGCGCCGGCTCATAGCCCTCGCGCACGAAGCCGCCGTCGCGCTTGATCAGCGGCAGTTGCTCTGACAGCGCGCGCTCATATTCGCGCGCCAGCTCGCGCGACGGCTGGCGCAGCGCTGCGATGACCGACGCGATCTCCTGCGGCGGCTGCTCCAGCTCTTCCAGTCGCGCCAACGCCTGGTCGGCGGCGAGAATGCCGTCGCGAAGTCCTGCGAGGTCGCGCGGCCCGCCGCGTCCGACCGACAGCCGCGCCAGTGCGCGCGACATGTCCGGGGCGCCGCGCAGGATCGATCGGATGTCCTCGCGCGCGGCGCTGTCGGCAACGAAGGTTGCGACGGCATCGAGCCGGCGGGCGATCTGCGCGCTGTCGGTGAGCGGCGCGGCAAGACGTTGGGCAAGCAGCCGCGAGCCCGCCGAGGTCACGGTGCAGTCGATGGCATCGAGCAGCGAGCCGCGCCGTTCGCCGGCAAGCGTGCGCGTCAGTTCGAGATTGGCGCGGGTTGCCGGATCGATCGCCATGGTCGAGCCGGTGGCTTCGCGCGCGGGCGGCGACAGCGGCGGACGCTTGCCCACTTGGGTGCGGTCGATATAGGTGACGGCGGCGGCTGCGGCGGTCGCTTCCAGCCGCGACATCGCGGCAAGCCCGTCCATGGTCGCGACCGCGAAATAATCGCACAGCCGCCGCTCGGCGGTGGAAAAGTCGAAGACGTCGCGGGTCAGCGGCGTCACCGCCGGCAATTCATTCAGGAGCGACGCAAACTCGCTGTCGCTGTAGAGCGCGTCGGCGACGACGGCCTCGTTGGGATTGATGCGCGCAAGCGCCGCCTGCAGTTCGCCGCCGCTGCATTCAGTCACCATGAATTCGGAGGTCGAGATATCGATCCAGGCGAGCCCGAAACGATCGCCGCCTCCGGAGGAGCGGGTGCGCGCGATCGCGAGCAGATAATTGTTGGCGCGGGCATCGAGCAGGGTGTCTTCGGTCAGCGTGCCCGGCGTCACCAGCCGCACGACGCCGCGTCTGACCACGCTCTTGTTGCCGCGCGCCTTCGCGGCGGCGGGATCCTCAGTCTGCTCGCACACGGCGACGCGATGGCCGGCGCCGATCAGGCGATGCAGATAGTCCTCGGAGCGCTCGACCGGCACGCCGCACATCGGGATATCGGCGCCCTGATGCTTGCCGCGTTTGGTCAAGACGATGCCGAGCGCCTTCGAGGCGATCTCGGCATCCTCGAAGAACAATTCGTAAAAGTCGCCCATCCGGTAGAACAGCAGCAGTCCGGGATGAGCCGCCTTGATTTCAAGGTACTGCTCCATCATCGGCGTGACGCGCGCATTCGCCTCCGCAGGCGGCGCATCGGCGGGCGGGACGGACGGAACGGACATGGGCTGCTGGGCGGTCATCGGCCGTGCAACCTAGCGAATTTCTCCCACCCATCCTATCGGTTTGCCCTAGGGGATACGGTTTTCCACGACCGGCCATGCACGAAAGCGGCGACTGGAGACCAAGCGTCAATTGACCTCTTTCGGGCGCACTCCTACAACTCGCTCAAACTAGGCCCCCGCGGCACTCAGGGAGAAAACGATGGGTGATGTGTACATTTGCGATGCCGTGCGAACTCCGATCGGCCGTTTCGGCGGATCGCTGGCCAAGGTCCGCGCCGACGATCTGGCGGCCGCGCCCATCAAGGCCTTGATGGCCAAGCATCCCAAGCTCGACTGGTCGCAGGTCGATGAAGTCTTTTTCGGCTGCGCCAACCAGGCCGGTGAGGACAACCGCAACGTCGCGCGCATGGCGCTGCTGCTTGCGGGCCTGCCGGAGTCCGTTCCCGGCCAGACCCTGAACCGCCTCTGCGCCTCCGGCCTTGATGCCGTCGGCGCCGCAGGCCGCGCCATCCGCGCCGGCGAGATCGATCTGGCGATCGCCGGTGGCGTCGAGTCGATGACGCGGGCGCCGTTCGTGATGGGCAAGGCGCCGGAAGCCTTCTCGCGTTCGGCGGATATTTTCGACACCACCATCGGCTGGCGGTTCATCAATCCGCTGATGAAGGCGCAGTACGGCGTCGACGCCATGCCGGAGACCGGCGAGAACGTCGCCGAGGAATTCCAGGTGTCCCGCGCCGACCAGGATGCGTTCGCGATCCGCTCGCAGCAGCGCGCGGGCAAAGCGATCGCGTCAGGCTATTTCGCGGCTGAAATCACCCCGATCACGATCCCCGGCGGCAAGGCCGGTCCTGTCACCGTGGACAAGGACGAGCATCCGCGCCCCGACACCACGCTGGAAGGGCTCGCCAAGCTGAAGCCGATCGTGCGCAATCCCGGCACGGTCACCGCCGGCAATGCGTCGGGCGTCAATGACGGCGCGGCCGCAATGATCCTCGCCTCCGAGGCCGCCGTGAAGAAGCACGGCCTGACGCCGCGTGCGAAAATTCTCGGGCTTGCCTCTGCCGCGGTGCCGCCGCGCATCATGGGCATTGGTCCGGTGCCGGCCACCCGCAAGTTGATGGAGCGGCTGGGTCTCAAGATCAGCGATTTCGATTTGATCGAGCTCAATGAAGCCTTCGCCTCGCAGGGTATCGCCTGCCTGCGCCAGCTCGGCGTCAAGGACGATGCCGATTTCGTCAATCCGCATGGCGGCGCGATTGCGCTCGGCCATCCCCTCGGCATGAGCGGTGCGCGGCTGGCGATGACCGCGGTGCACGGCATGGAGGCGCGCGGGGGAAAACGTGCGCTCGCCACAATGTGCGTCGGCGTCGGCCAGGGCGTGGCGATGGCGATCGAGAAACTGAATTGATCCGTCATTGCGAGGAGCGGAGCGACGAAGCAATCCAGACTTTTTCCGTGGAAAGATTCTGGATTGCTTCGCTTCGCTCGCAATGACGGTCTGTCCGCAGGGAATGAACAATGACCTTCATCTATCCCGTCGATAGCAATAAAGCCCACCCCCTGCCGCTGTCGCCGGGCTACAAGAGCTCGGTCAAGCGCGCGCCCACGAAACCGCTGATCCCGATGCGGCACACGCTCTCGGAGCTGACCGGCCCGGTCTACGGCCACGAGACCGTGCGCGAGCACGACAACGATCTGACGCGCCAGCATGCCGGCGAGCCGCTCGGCGAGCGCATCCTCGTGCACGGCCATGTGCTGGATGAGGACGGCCGCGGCGTGCCGAATACGCTGCTCGAGATCTGGCAGGCCAATGCCTGCGGCCGCTATATCCACGTCCGCGACCAGCATCCGGCGCCGCTCGATCCGAATTTCACCGGCGCGGGCCGCGCGCAGTCGGATGCCTCCGGCTACTACAAATTCGTCACCATCAAGCCCGGCGCTTATCCCTGGGGCAATCATCACAACGCCTGGCGCCCGGCGCACATCCACTTCTCGGCGTTCGGTCACTCCTTCGTCTCGCGGCTCGTCACGCAGATGTATTTCCCCGGCGACCCGCTGTTCGAGTTCGATCCGATCTTCAACTCGGTGCCGGACGCCAGCGCGCGGATGCGGATGGTCTCGAGTTTCGATCTCGCGCACACCCAGCCGGAATGGGCGCTGTGCTATCGCTTCGACATCGTGCTGCGCGGCAAGAATGCAACTCCCATGGAGAACAAGACGTGACGGGCATTACGCCATCGCAGACCGTCGGGCCCTTCTTCAAGTACGGGCTGACGCCGAACCGCCAATACGCCTGGAACGACGCCTTCACCGGCAATCTGGTGACGCCAGATGCGACCGGCGAGCGCATCCGTGTCGAGGGTACGGTCTATGACGGCGACGGCGCGATAGTGCCGGATTGCATGCTGGAAGTCTGGCAGGCGGACGCGCAGGGCCGCTTCGCCGATCCGCAGGACACGCGCGCACTGCCGAATACGAAATTCCGCGGCTTCGGCCGCTGCGGCACCGACGGCGAGGGCCGTTATGTCTTCGACACCATCAAGCCGGGCGCGGTGCCCGATCCCGACGGCAAGGCGCAGGCGCCGCATCTTTTGCTCGCGGTGTTCGCGCGCGGCATGCTGCGCCATCTCTACACACGCATCTATTTCGGCGATGAGAAGGGCAACGCTGGGGATCCCGTGCTGGCGCAGGTCCCCGCCGATCGCCGCGCGACCTTGATCGCGCAGCGCAAGGCCGGCGGCGGCAATGCCGTCTACACGCTCGACCTGCGGCTGCAGGGCGGGGCCGAGACGGTGTTTTTTGACGTGTGAGTTTCTTCACCTCTCCCCGCTATGCGGGGAGAGGTCGCGCCGAAGGCGCGGGTGAGGGGCCGGGCACAACAGCAGACCGAATAAGACTGGTCCGGATTCGAAGAAGCGAGTCGGATAGATTTGCGATTGCGGCACCGGCGTGCCTTGCCCCTCACCCGAAGCCTCGCTGCGCTCGGCTTCGACCTCTCCCCGCTCAGCGGGGAGAGGTGAAGGGGACTACTCGATCACCGCATGTTCCGGCGCGCCCGTCTGCGCGCGCAGCGCAGCCTTGGTCGAGCCGATCATCAGCGCGAGCGGGATCGAGACCAGGATGAACAGCATGATCAGCTGGTAGTCCTGCGAGAAGGCGATGATTTGCGCCTGCAGGCCGATGATCACGTCCGCCATTGCGCGGCCCTTGTCGGTGCCCATGTCGATCATGCCGGCCACGTCGGGCATCTGCATCGCGTGATTGAACGGATTCACGTGGTTGTTGAGGACCGCGTAGACGCGCCGCGAGCCCTCGGTGAGCTGCGCGATCACGATGGAGATGCCGATCGAGCTCGCGACATTGCGCATCAGGGTCAGCATCGAGGTGCCGTCGGTGCGCAGATGATTGGGCAGCGTCATGAACGCCACCGTCGACAGCGGCACGAACACGAGGCCGAAGCCGAAACCCTGGAAGATGCTGAGCGTGACGATCTCCTGCACGCCGGTCTGGTCGGTCCATGCGGATATGTAGTATAGCGACAGCGCGGTGATGCCGAGCCCGGTGATGATCAGCGTGCGCGCCTCGATATAGCGCATCAGGCGGCCGACCAGCATCATGGCGACAAAGGTGCCGCAGCCGCGGCTTGCGAGCAGCACGCCTGCGGTGATGATGGGATAGCCGATCACGTTCTGCAGGTATGGCGAAGCCAGCGCCATGGTCGAATACAACACGAGACCCATCACCGCCATGAAGACGCAGCCGGTGAGGAAGTTGCGGTCCCTGAACAGCGAAAACTGGATGAACGGCCGCGAGGTCGTCAGCGAGTGCGCGAAGAAATAATAGAAGCCGATGGCCGAGACGATGAACTCGGCGATGATCTCGTTCGACTCCAGCCAGCCGAGTTGCTCGCCGCGGTCGAGCGCGAGCTGCAGCGAGCCGATGCCGACCGCAAGCGCGGTGAAGCCGAACCAGTCGAACCGCAGGTTGAGGTCCTTCTTCGTCTCGTCCATGAACACCATGAGGCCGAGCACGGTGAAGAAGCCGAACGGCAGGTTGACGAAGAATACCCAGTGCCAGGAATAGGTCTCGGTCAGCCAGGCGCCGAGCGAGGGCCCCATGATCGGGCCCATCATCACGCCCATGCCCCAGATCGACATCGCTTTGGCGCGTTCCTGCAGCGAGTAGGAGTCGAGCATCACCGCCTGCGACAGCGGCACCAGCGCGGCGCCGAACACGCCCTGCAACAGGCGGAACAGCACCATCTGGTTGATGTCCTGCGCCAGCCCGCACAGCACCGAGGCGAAGGTGAAGCCGGCCGAGCAGATGATGAAGATGCGCTTGCGGCCGAAGCGGTTGGCAACCCAGCCGACCGGCGCGGTCATGATCGCGGCCGCGACGATGTAGGACGTCAGCACCCAGTTGATCTGGTCCTGCGAGGCCGACAGCGTGCCCTGCATGTAGGGCAGCGCGACGTTGGCGATCGTGGTGTCCAGCGCCTGCATGATCGTCGCCGTCATGGCGCAGATCGTCACCATGTTCCGGCGCAAGCCGGGAATGGCGTTTGATACGGGCAGGGTGGTCGGCGACATCGCCGTTAATCCTGATGAGTGGCCGCCGCCGACGAGAGGCCGAGCAGGCCGGCGAGCGTGCGCTTGTGGCCGGTGTCGATGGTGGCATAGACGCTCATGCCGGCCTTCAGCTTTTTGACGAATGGATCATCCTTGTCGAAATAGATCCGTACCGGCACGCGTTGCACGACTTTGACGAAATTGCCGGTGGCGTTCTGCGGCGGCAGGATCGCGAATTGCGCGCCGGTGCCGGGCGACAGCGAGCCGATATAGCCCTTGAACACATGGTTCGGGAACGCGTCGACGTCGAGCGTGACCGGCTGGCCTTCGACGACATAGGTGAAATCGCTCTCCTTCGGATTGGCGTCGACCCAGGGATTGGCGACGTCGATCACCGAGAACACCGGCGTGCCGGCGGCGACGAAGCGGCCGAGCTGGATCTGCTCGACCTGCGTGGCGATGCCCGCCATCGGCGCGCGCAGCACGGTGTGGTCGAGATTGCGCTGGGCCATGTCGAGCGCGGCCTTGGCCTGCGCATAGGGCGGAAACTCCGCGATCGGCAGCTCGGGATTGCCGAGCAGCTGCGCCTTGGCGTTGGAGAGGTTCTGCTTGACGAATTGCAATTGCGCGCCTGCGGTGACGAGGCCGGTGGCGGAATTGTCGAGGTCGAGCTGCGAGCCGACCTTCTGGTTGACCAGCTGCTGCTTGCGCTCGACGTCGCGCTGCTTGAGGTCGACGCCCTGCTGGGCGAGGTCGGCCATCTGGCCGTAGATTTTCACGTTGGCGACCAGATTGTCATAGGTGGTCTTGGCTTGCGCCAACTGCGCCCTGGCCTGGTTGACCGCGAGCTGGAACGGCTCGGGATCGATCGTGAACAGCTCGTCGCCCTCCTTGACGTTCTGGCCTTCCTTCACCGTGACCTTGATGATCTTGCCGGAGATGTCGGGCGTGATCAGCACCTTCTGCGCGCCGACATAGGCGTCGTCGGTGGTCACGTAGCGGCCGCCATTGAGATAGAACACGAACCCGCCGATCGCGACGACGAGCGGCAGCACGACCAGCAGCAGGAATCGGCGATAGCGCCGCAGGCCGGCCAACAGGCGGCGGCGCGGCTCGGCGGCGAGCTTGACGCGCGGCTTGGTCGGCGGCGCGCCTTTCTGCTCGGGCGGGAACTTCAGGACAGGATCAGCCATAGCGCTGCTCCTTTCGTGATTCGCCTGCGGCGATCTGGATGGCGTTTCGTACATTTTCCTTGATCTGTTCCAGTTGAGCGAGCAGCCGGTGCGCATCGGCCGGATTGATCCCCTCGAGCGCGGTCGCGGTCAGTTCGGAGCGCAAGCCGGAAAGCCTGCCGAGCAATGCGCGTCCGGCCTTCAGCAGATAGAGGCGGTTGACGCGGCGGTCGCTCGCGTCGCCGCGCCGCTCGATCCAGTCGCTCTCGCAGAGCTTGTCGATCAGCCGCGTCAGCGTGATCGGCTGCATCTCCATCTGCTCGGCGAGCTCGGTCTGCTTCATGCCCTCGTTGCGTTCGACCTTGGCCAGCACCGCCCATTGCGCGCGGGTGATGCTGAAGCGCGCGGCCTCCTTGTCGGCATAGGCGCGCACCAGGCGCTGCACCTCGCCGAGCGTGAACAGCAAGTTCATATCCACGGAACCGCGCATGATTGCCTATGCTCCATAAGCTTTGGATATAATAAGCTAGCTTATGAATTTTTGATGGCAAGTTAATTCGAAACCTGCCCCGCGCTGCCGGCATGGCTGGCGGCGCCATGGGCGCGCGGGCTTTGGAATCAAAGGCCAAAATGCTACAAATCGCGGCAATGACCCCGACAAAGCCGGCCTTTCCCGCGCCCGATCACGACCACGACCGCTGCGCCGCGGACGCGATCCGCCATGCCGAAAAGGTATGCCGGGAGCGCGCGCAGAAATTCACCCCGATTCGCCGCCATGTGCTGCGGGCGTTGCTGGCGAGCCACCGGCCGCTCGGCGCCTACGAGGTGATCGACGAACTCGCGAAATCGATGCCGCGGCCGGCGCCGATCACGGTCTATCGCGCGCTCGATTTCCTGATGGCCAACGGGCTTGTCCATCGCATCGAAAGCCGCAACGCCTATCTCGCCTGCGCGCATGACCACGACGCGGCGGCGGCGGTGGCGTTCCTGATCTGCGAGCGCTGCGGCTCGGTCGGGGAAATTCCCGCCGCGCCCGTGGCGCAGAGCCTCGGCGCTGCGGCCCGCGCCACCGGCTTTGCGCCAAAGCTCTCCGTCGTCGAAATCACCGGCACCTGCGCGCACTGCCAGAAGGCCGCGTAGACCCTTACAAGAAGCAACACGGCGGCAAGCCGGCCAAGGGAAGAAATGTCTTCAGATAAAGTTAAACCGGACAACGGGCGGCCGCTCAGCCCGGGCGCCATCGCGCTGATGCTGCTGCTCTGCCTGTCCTGGGGTTTCAACCAGATCGCGGTGAAGCTCGCTCTCGCCGGATATGCCGGCGATGATGCAGGCGACCTTCCGCTCGGTCGGCGCGTTGCCGGTGCTGTTGATCGTCGGCTGGGTGCGCAAGGTCGATTTCTCGATGCGCGACGGCACGCTCGGCCCCGGCATCATTGCCGGCGTGCTGTTCGGCCTCGAGTTCGTGCTGATCTATCAGGGGCTCCGCCTCACCACCGCCTCGCGCGCGGTGGTGTTCCTCTACACCGCGCCGTTCTTTGTCGCGCTCGGGTCTTACCGCATCCTCGGCGAGCGGCTGCGCGGCTCGCAATGGGCCGGGCTCGCGCTGAGCTTCGCCGGGGTTGCGCTCGCGATCGGCGTGCCGCAGCCCGATGTCGACAGCCGCGTGTTGCTCGGCGATCTCCTGATCGTCGGCGGCGGCATGATGTGGGGCGCGACCACTGTGATCGCCAAGGGAACGAAGCTGCGGCTCGCCGCGCCGGAAAAGGCGCTGGGCTATCAGGTCGCGATTTCGATTCCGATTCTCGCCGCCGCAGCGTGGCTGTCGGGCGAGCGGCTTGATCACATGCCCGGGCTGCTCGCAATCATCCGTCGTCACCTATCAGGCGATCTGGGTGGTCGGGCTGACCTTCACCATGTGGTTTGCGCTGGTGCAGACCTATTCGGCGAGCAAGCTCTCGGCCTTCACCTTCATCACGCCGCTGTTCGGCGTGGTCGCGAGCTATTTCATCCTGCACGACCAGCTGACGCCGACTTTCGGCGCGGCGGCAGTGCTGGTCATCGCGGGGCTGTGGCTGGTCAACCGTCCCGAGACGATCGGGGCGAAGGTGGTGCCCGATCCGAACGTGCCGGCTTAACTTAGCTCGTCATGCCCGGCCTTGTGCCGGGCATCCACGTCTTTGTTCAATCGAGAAAGAAAAGACGTGGATGGCCGGGACAAGCCCGGCCATGACGACGAACAAAGATCAGCCCACCTCGATCGGCAGCGCTTCGTCCATAGCCCATTCGCCCATCGAGCCGTCATAGAGCGTCAGCTTGTCGTAGCCGAGCCGATGCAGCATGAAGAGGTCGATGGTCGCCGAGATGCCGCCGCCGCAATAGGCGACCACGCGCTTGTCGCGGCTAAAACCTTGTGCGGCGAATTTCGTCTCGGCGTCTGCGAGCGGCACGAACGCCTTGGTCGCGGGATCGACCAGCGTCGCCGCCGAGACATTGCAGCTGCCGGGGATGTGTCCGGGCCGGCCGTAACGGCTCGGCTCCAATCCCTTGTGCAGCTGCTCGTTGAGCGCATTGACCACGATCGTGTCGCGCTTTTCGCGCGCCGCCAGGACATCGTGCCTGTCGACGAAATAGCCGGCGCGCGGATGAGCCTTGAAAGTCGCCGGCGGATACCCCTTCGCCGGTCCGCTCTCCAGCGCCTCCCCTCCGCCTTCCATTTGTCGAGACCGCCGTCGAGCACGGCGACATTGTCGAAGCCGAGCGATTTGAGCATCCACCAGAACCGCGTCGCCCACATCAATGTCCCGATCGAATAGAGCACGACGAAACTGTCATTGCCGACGCCGTGGCGGCCGAACGCGGCTCTCGAGCTGCGCAATGACCAGGCATCATGAAGCGCAGTTTGGTGACGTTGTCGGAGAACTCGCCCTGCAGATCGAGGAAGCCGGCGCCGGGCACATGGCCGGCCTCGAAACTGTCGCGGCGGGGCACCACGATATAGGGCACGCCGCTGCCGGGCGGCTGATAGTCGAGCGTGGTGGTGCAATCGAAGATGCGCGAGATTCGCTTGGCCGAGGATGCCGGCGAGTTCCGCCGTTGAGATCAGTTCGCTCTGCGCCATGACCGCCTCCCGATTGATTTTTGCCGGATGCTATGGCGGAGCCACGCGCATGAAAAGCCGGCACGGCCCTTTGATTCCCGCGCGATCGGTCCAATATAGCGGTCATGCAGAATGCCTCCGACTCGACCGGGTCGAGGCATTAACCAATTGAAAAACAAGCGGAAAATATCCGCTCCGACAGCCCTATGGCGCGAGCGCGCCCCCTTGGTGAATGTCACCAAAACCTGATATTCGGTTGCCCCATGAACAAGCCCGAAAAAATCGCTTCAGATATCGCCGGTCCCAGCGCCCGGCACCGGACCACGCAAGTCATGGTCGGCAATGTCGCCGTCGGCGGCGGCGCGCCGATCGTGGTGCAGTCGATGACCAACACCGACACCGCCGATGTCGCCGGCACCGTGGCGCAGGTCGCAGCACTCTCGCGCGCCGGCTCGGAGCTGGTCCGCATCACCGTCGACCGCGAGGAAGCCGCCGCCGCCGTGCCGCACATCCGCGACGGCCTGCGCAAGCAGGGCATCACCACGCCTTTGATCGGCGACTTCCACTACATCGGCCACAAGCTGCTCGCCGACTATCCGGCCTGCGCCGAGGCGCTCGACAAGTACCGCATCAATCCCGGCAATGTCGGCTTCAAGAACAAGCGCGACACCCAGTTCGCCGACATCATCGAGATCGCCAACAAGAACGACAAGCCGGTGCGCATCGGCGCCAATTGGGGCTCGCTCGACCAGGAACTGCTCACCAAGCTGATGGACGAGAACACGGCCTCGCCCAATCCGAAGGATGCGCGCGCGGTGACGCGCGAGGCGATGGTGCAGTCGGCGCTGCTGTCGGCGGCGCGCGCGCAAGAGCTCGGCATGCCCAAGAACAAGATGATCCTGTCGGCGAAGGTCTCCGCCGTGCAGGATCTGATCGCGGTCTATCAGGAGCTGGCGCGCCGTTCGGATTACGCCATCCATCTCGGCCTCACCGAGGCCGGCATGGGCTCGAAGGGCATCGTCGCCTCGTCGGCCGCGCTCGGCATCCTCCTGCAGGACGGCATCGGCGACACCATCCGCATCTCGCTGACGCCGGAGCCCGGCGGCGACCGCACCCTCGAAGTGCAGGTCGCCCAGGAGCTGCTGCAGACCATGGGCTTCCGCACCTTCGTGCCGCTGGTCGCGGCCTGCCCCGGCTGCGGCCGCACCACCTCGACCACCTTCCAGGAGCTGGCGCGCTCGATCCAGGATTTCATCCGCGACGGAAATGCCGGGCTGGAAGACCAAGTTTCCGGGCGTCGAGGAGCTCAACGTCGCGGTGATGGGCTGCATCGTCAACGGCCCCGGCGAATCCAAGCATGCCAATATCGGCATCTCGCTGCCCGGCACCGGCGAAGCGCCGGCCGCGCCCGTGTTCGTCGACGGCAAGAAGTTCCGCACCCTGCGCGGGCCGACGATCGCCGCCGACTTCCAGGCGCTGGTGATCGACTACATCGACCAGAAGTATGGCGCGGGCGCCAAGGCGCCGGAGACATCAGCGGCGGAGTAATCAGCAGGCAAGCGCGTTGATCTGGCCGCTCTTGCTGTACTCCAGCAGAAGACGATCGCGAGTGACGAGAGTCGCGCCAATGTCGCGTGCGGTTGCGATGATAATGCCGATCGGCGGGATCGCGCGGCGGGATCACCCGGCAGAAACGAAGATTCGATGAGGATGTCTGGAGTCAGTTCGGCGAGCTTCGACGCCCGGAATCGCCAGAGCACTTTTTGAAACCAGCGCTCGGGTCTCGCCGAGAGGCCGATTACGATTTCGTGACGACCAACAGACCGACTTCCCACGCGCTGATTGGGGAGACAAAGATTGTGCTGCCCGCACGGTGAACGGCAGCAATTGCTTCGCTGGCTCCCGATGCGAGATTGGCAGCCCCTCGGTAATCCACACGGCGGCATGAGTATCGAGAAGAAGCGGCGGCGCTGTCTCACTCATAGACTTTGCCCCAATCAGGATCGGCCGGCTCTGTGAGGTCGACGCCTTCCGGAATGTAAACTCATCCTCGTAGAGCGCCGATGATCGGGTGCTGTCCGAGACTTCGCCCGCGGCATGGTTGGTTCCGCGCGTCTGTTCGACTCGACGAAACATGACCTTGCGCGCCTTTGTATCCACCTGTTCCGTGCGAAAACGCCGGCAGCGAGCCAAAACCTTTTGTCATGACATTGTTCGACGGATTGTTGCTCCACCAGGCCGGGATATTGCGGCGAATTCGGTGGGAGCTTAGGTCCCTACGACCCGTTCGATTTCCGGTAAACGTCATCGGAATTTCTTTAGTGCGCTGCGCTCGCAAATATTCCCGAGACGGCTGTATTTACCCATCTGCGCCTCCAATTGTTAGAAACACTAGATATACAACTGTATAAAGTATGTCAACATCTTTATTCGGTTTACTGTTGCGCTTCGGCCGACGCGAGCTACGATGCGGCAAAAGCTCAAATCCGGAGGAACCCCATGAGCTCGCTGTCAGGCAAGCAGGGACCGCGCTATCGGCATGAGGCCGGCGAGTCCGAGCCCTATGAGACCATCGGCGTCGAGAAGCTGACGCCGATCATCGGCGCGGAGATATCAGGCGTCGACATCGGCAAGCTGGTCGACGGCGACACGTCCAACCGCCAGATCGACGAGATCCATCGCGCGCTCGCCGAAAACCTCGTGATCTTCTTCCGCGACCAGCACATCAGCCCGCAACAGCATCTCGCCTTCGGCCGCAAGTTCGGCGATCTGCACGTCCATCCCGCCGCGCCGAACGAGGGCGATCCGGCGCTGATGCGGATCTACGCCGACAAGGATTTCCCGCGCGCCAATGGCGAGGGCTGGCACACCGACGTGTCCTGCGACTAGGAGCCGCCGATGGGCTCGATCCTCTACATCAAGCAATGCCCGCCGCGCGGCGGCGACACGCTGTTCGCCAACATGTACGCCGCCTATGAGGCGCTGTCCGACCGCATGAAGGCCTATCTCGATGGGCTGACCGCGCTGCATGACGGCGAGCAGGCTTATCGCGGGCTGTACGCAAACTACGGCGTCGCCGACAAGCAGGCCTATCCGCGCGCCGAGCATCCGGTGGTGCGCACGCACCCCGTGACCGGCAAAAAGGCGCTCTATGTCAATCGCGGCTTCACGCGCTTCCTCATCGGCGTGCCCCGCGACGAGAGCGACGCGATGCTGTCCTATCTCTACCAGCACATGGAGAGCCCGCTGTTCCAGTGCCGCTTCCGCTGGAGCGAGAACGCGATCGCGTTCTGGGACAACCGCTGCGCCCAGCATCGCGCGATGTGGGATTACTGGCCGCACACCCGCGCCGGCACGCGCGTCACCGTGAAGGGCGAGCGGCCGGTGTGATTCGCGTAGCCCGGATGAGCGAAGCGAAATCCGCCACGGTCCCAGCGAGAGTCCGCGGCGTCATCGCTGCGCTCACCGCGGGCTACGCATCTTCAGTCGCGGTTGACCAGCGTCGCAAGCCGCGCGGCTGCCGGCACGATCAGCTGCCGGGGAAAGCCTGAGAAGCCGAGCATCAACCCGGGACGCGGTCGCGCTTTGCGGTAGAAGCGGCTGATCGCGCGCACGATGATGCCGGCGCCCTTCGCCTCCGCCTCGATGTCGGTGTCTGACGAACCATCGCGGAGCCAGGCGATGAGATGCATGCCCTGATCGGGCGGCGTCACCTCCAGCCGGCCTCCTGCGCGGCGCGTCAGCGTCTCGGTCAGCGCGTCGCGTTGCTCGCGATAGAGCGCGCGGATGCGGCGGATATGCGCGGCGAAGTGGCCTTGCGCCATGAACTCCGCGACGACCGCCTGCTGCAACGTCGCCGGCTGGCGGTCGATCAGATAGCGCGCGCCGACGAAAGCCCGCAGCAGGGACTGCGGCACCACGGCGTAGCCGAGACGCAGGCCTGGAAACAGCGCCTTGTTGAACGTGCCGACATAGATCACCTGGTCGGAATTGGCGAGGCCCTGCAGCGATGCCAGCGGCGGACCCGAATAGCGGAACTCGCTGGTGTAGTCGTCCTCGATGATGACGGCGCCGCTCTCTCTCGCCCATGCCAGCAGCTCCAGGCGCCGCGTCATCGACATCGCAACGCCGGTCGGAAACTGATGCGAGGGCGTGACGAAGACCGCGCGCGCCCGCGGCGCCGTGCGCCGGCCGGCATCGACGATCAATCCTTCGCTGTCCACGGGAATCGCGTGCGGCCGCACCTTGGCGAGCAACAGCTGCGCATGGGTCAGGGGATAGCCGGGATCCTCGACCCAGACCTCATCGTCCGGCGCAAGCAGGACGCGGATGGCAATGTCGAGCGCCTGCTGCGTTCCCGCGGTGATGACGATTTGATCCGGCTCGCAGCGCACCGCGCGCGCGGCCCTGAGATACTCGCAGATATTGGTGCGCAGCTCGATAAGCCCGGCGGGATCGGCATAGCCGAGATCGTCGGGTCCGAGCCGGCGGACGGCGCGATGGGTCAGGCTGCGCCAGGTCTCCGCGGTGCGCGCGTCGATCAGCGTGCGGCCGGTGTTGAATGGGCGCGCCTCGCCCTGCATCGCCGAGCGTTCGAAATCGGGAAAGGCCCGTGCCGATGTCACGAGCGCCGGACGCTTGATCGCGCGCGGCGCACGCCGCCGCCCGTCCGCAAGTCCGGCCACCTCGTCCGAGATGAAGGTGCCCGAGCCGGCGCGGCTCTCGACATAGCCTTCGGCCAGCAACTGCTCATAGGCCGACACCACGGAGGCCCGCGCTACGCCGAGCTGTGACGCCATCACGCGCGACGACGGCACGCGCGTGCCCGCGCGTAGCGCGCCCGACAGCACGGCGGCGCGCACCTGCATGTAGATCTGCCGCGACAGCGGCGTGCCGCTCGCTCGCTCCAGCCGCCAGGCGTAGAGATCGGCCCATCCTTGCGAGGTCGTTGTCATCATCGGACAAAGTGGTCTGCTACAATAGAGAAAATTGGACCATTTCGCCGGTCCAGTAAAGCGCTAGCTTGAACCCATTCCGCGCTGACCCGCGGATCAGCAGGGATCAAAGTGATGACCGCCGCCGCGCCGCTCGACCAAGCCTGGAATTACCCGCTGTTCGAGGCGCTTTACCGCCGCCGCTCCCGGCGCTTCGGCCTGGGCTTCGAAATGCCGGAGGGCCCTTTCAAGTACAAGTCCGCGCACGCGCCGGTCCCGCTGACCGAGCTCGAGGAAGCGTTGCTGGTCGGTGCCGGCGCCGGGTTTTCCGGGCTCGCGTTCTGGGATCTGCCGACCTCGACGCTTTACCCTCACTCTCACCCTCGCCTGAGCGGCCGCACTTTTCCGACGACGCGCCCCGGCGGCCATACCACGCTGTTCTGGACCAATGACGAAGGGTTCTATGTGCTCGACGACAAGGTCGAGCCCACCAAGCTTCGCGAGGTCGAAACCGAGGAAGAGCGCGGCAAGCTGTTGGCCATCTACCGCGCGCAGCGCCGGACGCTTGGCCATGGCCGGCTTGCAATTCCGCGACGCGTGCCGCCGATGAGCGGTCACGATCTCTGGGATTCCAACCGCCCGGGCTCGACCCTGTTTCTGCCGGTCTGCGATGTCAGCGCGGCGCTGATCTCGCTGATCGCGCAATTCGTCGATCCGGCCTTGCGCCGCTATGCGCCCGAAGGCGGCGGCATGAACATCGTCGACGACCGGCACGGCTTTCGTCCCGCCGGCACCGAGCGCTGGCTCAGGAGCGGATTGCTCGACGCCGAACGCGTGCTGCCGCTGTCGATCCTCGAGCGCCAGGCCTGCTATTACGTGTTCAGCGAGCCGGCGGCGATCTGCCAGAACATGTTCCTCGCAACCGAGGCGCTCGGGCTCGGCGGGTGGAAGCATTGCGGATTCCTGTCGCTGGAGATTCTGGAGCGCATGGGTTTCCAGATCGCGGCTGGCAGCGATGGCTCGCCATTCGGCAATCCGATCGGGCTCGACGGTGTCCTCACAGCAAGCTGCCCACCCTGGTATCCGACCATGGATGCGGCGGTCGACGCGGTGTTTTCCCGAAGCCCGCGCGAGACCGCGGCGGGAGTGCCGCATCGCATGTCGAGCGAGGCGCATCGCGCCGGCGCCATCCGCCTCAGCGCCGAAGGGCTCGCCTGCACCAAAGCGGTCTGCAATTACATCCATGAAACCTACGGCCGCTTTCCCGCTACCACCGATGCCGTGCATCTGATGTGGGTGATGCAGGCGCACCACATCGACACCGACTACTACGACCGCTTCTTCGGCAGCGACGCCTATGGCGCGCAGCATGCCGCGCACATGGCGACCTGGCATCGGTGAGGATCGTCATCGTCCGAGGAGCGAAGCGACGAAGCAATCCATGCTTCCGAAGCGGATAACTGGATTGCTTCGCTTCGCTCGCAATGACGACATATGACTTCAATTCGCACACCTTCCACGTTGACGCTTGCGTCCTGCCCGCGCCAAGCTCGCGCCAGATCGATTTGCCCCGGAGGTCCGCCATGCTCCGCGCCGAGGACAACAAATTCCTGACTGAATCGGGTGCGGGAACCGGAATGGGCGAATTGCTGCGCCGGTTCTGGATTCCCGTGCTGCTGTCCGAAGAACTGCCGGAAGCCGACGGCGAGCCGAAGAAGATCGTGGTCATGGGCGAGGAACTGCTCGCCTTCCGCGATTCACGCGGCGTGGTCGGCGTGATCGACCAGTATTGCCCGCATCGCGGCGCCAATCTCTGGCTCGGCCGCAACGAGGAATGCGGCATCCGCTGCGTCTATCACGGCTGGAAGTTCGACACCGACGGTGCTTGCGTCGACATGCCGACCTCCTATCCCGACCTCAACGCCAAGGACAAGATTCGCATCAAGTCCTATCCGGTGCGCGAATGGGGCGAGATGATCTGGGCCTATATGGGCCCGCTGGAGGCGATGCCCGATTTGCCCGATCTCGAAATGGCGCTGGTGCCGGCCTCGCACCGCTACGTCTCCAAGAAATGGCAGGACTGCAACTGGGTGCAGGCGGCCGAAGGCTCGATCGACACCGCGCATTTCACCTTCGCCCATCTCTCCTTCGACAAGGAGGAGAACGAGATTCTCGACATCAAGAAGCACTTCATCAATCCGATCGCGCGAATGAATGGCGATCACATGCGCTGGATCGCGGAAGACCCGCGCCCGGTGATCAAGATCAATCCGCATGAGGCGGGGCTGACGGTCGCCGGCGGCCGGCTCACCGGCAGCGACAACATCTATTGGCGCATCGCCCAGTTCCTGATGCCGTTCCATTCCTATGCGCCGAGTGCGATGCCGGGCGAGAACATCTTCGGCCAGACCTTCGTGCCGGTGACCGACACCAATTGCTGGATCTACACCTATGCCTGGAATCCGGAGCGGCCGCTGACGCAAGCGGAGCGCGACGGCTACCGCAACGGCAATGGCGTCATGGCCGTGGTCGATGAGAACTACGTGCCGCTGCGCCACAAGGGCAACGACTATCTGATCGACCGCAAACTGCAGAAGACGCAGCAGCTACACCGGCATCAAGGGCGTTTCCGAGCAGGACGCCGCGATGCAGGACAGCCAGGGTCCGATCGCCGACCGCACCCGCGAGCATCTCGGCCCGACCGATCTCGGCATCATGCATTTCAGGAAGCTGGTGATGGAGGCGGCGCGCGCCTTGCAGCAGGGTGTCGTCGCCGCCGCATGTTGCGCATCAGGATCGCTACGCCGTGCGCTCCGGCGCCTGCGTCACCAACAAGGCCAAGGATCTGCCGGCCGTGATGGTCGAGCGCTTCGGCGATGCGGCCGGTTTTGTCGGCAGGCCGCGGATCGCGGCGGCGGAGTAGGGCCGCCATTGTCCTGGAAGTATTCGCCATTTTGCTGCGCTCGCCGCACGCTCATCGCTGCATTGGTCGCTGTCGCGCTGTTGCCGGCCGGCGTCAGCGAGGCCGGCTTTTGGTCGAATCTCTTCAAGGGCAAGGACTCCAAGCAGGACAGCGCGCAAAAGCCGGCGCCGTCGAAGCCGCATGTCACGGAAAAGCCGGCCGACCGAGAAGCCTGCCGCCGAGAAGCCGGCGCAACCCGCGGCCGCGAAATGCGATCCGGCGAAACTGCGCATCGCCGTCGATGTCGGACACACCAAGGAGTCGGACGGCGCGATGAGCGCCCGCGACGTTCCCGAATACAATTTCAACCTGAACCTCGCGCGGCGCGTGGTCGAGAAACTGAAGTCCGAGGGTTTTGCCGAGACCAGGCTGATGATCACCGAAGGCAAGGCGCGGCCGAGCCTGATCAGGCGCGTCGCATCGGCCCACGGCATGAAGGCGGATATTTTCCTGTCGATCCACCACGATTCGGTGCCCGACAAGTTCAAGGAGAAATGGGAGTTCGAGGGCAAGAAGATCGAATACAGCGACCGCTTCAGCGGCCACTCGCTGTTCGTCTCGAAGGAGAATCCCTACTACGAGACCAGCTTCCACCTCGCCCAACTGATCGGCCGGGAGCTGAAGGCCAAGGGCCTCAAATATGCCGAGCAATATGCCTCGCCGATCATGGGCAAATACCGGCATGACTTGCTCGACAAGGATGTCGGCGTCTATCGCTACGATCATCTGGTGGTGTTGATGACGACGCACATGCCGGCGGTGCTGCTCGAGGCCGGCTCGATCATCAACCGCGACGAGGAAGTGCAGATGGCTTCGACCGGAGCGGCAGGACATGATCACGAGCTCGGTCGCGACCGCGTTCAGGAAGTTCTGCGGCGTCGAGCCGGAGGCGGTCGTGAGCGACAAGAAGAACTGAGCGATCTTATTTCGATCGGTCGGTCCGCGTTTCAGTTCACCTCTCCCCGCTCTTTGCGGGGAGAGGTCGGATCGCGCAGCGATCCGGGTGAGGGGCCGAGCAGGACTATTCCGCTGGCCACAATCCCTCCGATTTGCATTTCAAGCCAACGAGTTGGTGAGTCCATTCGTGCGGCAAGCTTCTCGATTTGCCCCTCACCCGCCGCCTTCGCTGCGCTTCGGCGTCGACCTCTCCCCGCAAAGAGCGGGGAGAGGTGAGCAGCTCAACCCAATTCATCATGCCCTGGTGCGGTTCAGCACCTCTCACAACGGCGTTCCCCGATATTCGCGGTTGGCGAGGCTTGCTTCCTCCAGATCGAGGTCGCGCTCGATCCGCCGCCGCGTCTCGTCGGTGATCTTGCCGTCGCGCAGCAGCGTGTGGATGAACTTGCGCTCGGCCGCGATCAATTCGCGCGTCAGTCCGGTGCCGGTGGCCGAGACATCGTGCTTGTCGGGATCGAGCGAGTCCGGCAGCTGGCTCGCGCGCACCTCGTGCCGCGCCCTGAGCAGGCCGACAACGTCATCGGAAAGGTCACGCTTTTCGATGATGGCGTCGAGCGATTTCAATCCCGCATCCAGTGCCTCGCGCCGCGCCGCGATTTCCCGCTCGTGTTCCCGGACGATCTCGCCGCGGGCCGTGTCGGCGACGCCGAGCGCGCGCACAACCATCGGCAGGAACAGGCCGAGCCCGACCAGCGTGATGAAGATGACGCCGAAGGCGACGAACTGGATCAGGTCGCGGCTCGGAAACGGCGCGCCGTCGTCGAGCGCGAGCGGCAGCGCCAGGGCGGCCGCCAGCGATACTGCGCCGCGCAAGCCGGCGAAGGAGAGGATGAACGTCCATTGCCAGGGCGGCGACGGATCGCGCGTGCGCAGCGACTTGCTCATCATCCGCGGCAGATAGGTCGCGGGATAAACCCAGACGAAGCGCGCGACGATGATGATCGCGGCGACCAGCGCGGTGGCGAGCAGAATGTCGTCGAGCGGGAACGCTTTCGACTTCTCGTAGAGCAGCCGCATCTGGAATCCCGTGAGCAGGAACAGCAGTCCCTCGATCAAATAGATCACCAGGTTCCAGAAGAAGATGCCCTGCAGCCGCGTCGCATAGGAAATCCAGCAGCGGCCCGTTCCAGCTGACATAGAGTCCGCAGGCCACCGTTGCGATCACGCCGGATCCGCCGAGATGCTCGGGCACCCAATAGGCGATGTAGGGCGTGATCAGCGACAGCGTGATCTCGACCTGGGAATCCCTGGCATAATGGCGGGCGCGCAGGGTGAGCCAGCCGACCGCGATACCGAACAGCAATTCGCCGGTGACGACGCCGAGAAACATGCCGGTCGCTTTCGACAGCGAGAACGTGCCCGTCGTGATGGCGACCACCGCGAAGCGGTAGAGGATCAGCGCGGTGGCGTCATTGCCGAGCCCTTCGCCTTCGAGAATCGACCAGGATGCGGCGAGGTATGCCGAGCTTGCGCGCGATCGCCAGCGGCGCCACCGCGTCGGGCGGGGAAACGATCGCGCCGAGCAGGAAGCCGACGTCCCAGCGCAGCCCGATCAGATAGTGCGTGGCGGCTGCGACCGCCGCGGCGCTGAAGATCACGCAGCCGACCGCCAGCAGGCTGATCGCGCGCAGGCTGTGTCTGAACTCGCGCCAGCTCATGGCGACCGCGGCCGAATAGATCAGCGGCGGCAGCACCAGCAGCAGCACGACCTCGGGCGGCAGCTGCAGCGTGGGCATGCCCGGCACGAAGGCGAGCGCGATGCCGGCGAGCAGCAGCAGGATCGCGGGCGCGATCTCGACCCGCCGCGCCAGATACGCGGTGCCGGCCAGCACCGCGAGCAGGATCAGAAAGATCTGAAAATAGCCTTCCACAGGATCAGATTTGGCAGGGATGCGGCGGGTGTGCGTCAATGCGGGGGGCAGGCACGCGCACGTGCTTTATCCCTCCCCGCGAAGCGTGAATGGGCTGGGAACTTCGACCGAGACATCGAGGATGAACCAAGGACTATGGTGGCCGGTCCAACGCTATTCGGTGGGAGCCTCCAAGCTCCCGTGACCCTAATGGTCAGCCTTCTCGCGTTATAGACCGTCCAACTGCGGCGCTTCCTTCAGCAGAAACCTTTCAATTGGGTTTCCTCTACCTTAGATATCCAGCATGACTGCGATATCGCCTGATTTGAAGGTCAAACCGAGTTCAGCCGCCGTCACGCTACATGCGTGCACGACGACCGCATCTATTTTCCGATTGGTGAAAAAGACCAACGTTTCGCTGACGAAAGAAGTTCTGTCCCATCATCTGGAAACGCTGACCAAACAAAAGGCAGAAACCGTTTTTGAAGGTTTTGCAAAACGGCTAGTTGAGAAGTTTGTTGCCCCGAATTTACGGCCTCAAACCGGCCCGACTGGCGGCGGCGACGGAAAGACTGACGCAGAGACTTATCCGGTTGCAAGGGAGGTTTCTGAACGGTGGTTCGCAGCGGACCAAGCGGCAGCAAGCGAACGCTGGGCTTTCGCGTTCAGTGCGAAGGAAGACTGGCGCGGCAAGGTGCGATCGGATGTTAAAGAAATTACGAGCACTAGGCGCGGCTACCCGCGCATTTATTTCGTCACCAATCAATACGCGCCCGCAAGACAGAGCGGAGAAGTCCAAGATGCTCTAGAGAAGGAATTTGGCGTACCTGTTACAATACTTGATCGAACTTGGCTACTCGATTGCGTGTTCGAGCGCGACAGTCTTTCAATTGCGCAAGAGGCACTTGGTGTAGGTAGCGAAGTCGAAGCGACGCAGATCGGGCCGCGCGACCTGAAGCGGCAAAACGAACTGAACCAGATCGAACAGCAGCTCGCAGACGTCTCCAAGTATGGGGGACGCAGCACTGCGCTTGCCGACGATGCGTTGCGCGCTGCGCAGCTGGCCCGTGGATTAGAAAGGCCACGCTTCGAAGTCGATGGCCGTTATGAACGTGCTGTCCGGATTGCGCGTGAACGGGACCTTCAGAACCAGCATCTCGCAGCGGTCTACGAATGGGCTTGGACGTCATATTTTTGGTTTGATGACGCGTACAGAACCACGGAGCTGTACGATCAGGTCGAGAGCCTTGCGATTGCGTCGCGGAATGCAAACGACCTTGAAAGACTGAGTAATCTATTGCCGCTTCTCGGGAGTGCCGTGAATCAAGGCTTTTTGTCTGCTGACGACGGACAAATTGACAAGCGTCGCACAGCCTTGTTGGCCGCGCTCGAAGAAGCAAAGAACGAGACCGCACGGCCCAACAATTCGCTGCATGCGCACGCGTTGTTGCTTCTAACCAAGATTACGTCGATATGCCGTGACGACGATGTAAGCGGTCTGGACCAAATCTGGAACGAGTTCACGTCAGTCATTGAACAATCGAGAAACTTGGGAGCCTTTCCATTTGAGTCTATAGCTAACACGCTTACACAGCTTGGCGACTTATTGCCTGACAGTCCGGCTTTTGATCGGTTGTACGAGACGCTTACGGACGCTCTTTCTGACCGAAAACGAGAGGGTGAAGCTGCAAAGCTCAATAGCGAGCGCGGATATCAAAAATTAAGGAAGCATCTTCCCTACGATGCGATCCGTTGGTTCGGACGCGCGGTCTCGGACTTGATTAAGGCGGAGTATGAAGACGAGCTTGTCGAAGCCCTCTGCGGCTGTAGTATCGCCTATCTAGAAGCGGGTCTATATTGGGCTGCACGAAACTACGCATTAGCGGGGGCGACCGCAGAATTCCGAAAGTTCTAGGTTTCGGGAAGCGCCGACGATGAGCTTCCTTCGCCAGATTATCTTCTGGATGAAAAGGTTCAGCTGCGTTCCCGCGTACTAGGATGTGAGGTCACGGTCGTTTGCGAAAACAGCCTCACTTCTATTGGCGTTGCCGAGGCCATACTTGGCGCACTGGAATTGCTGCTGGCGACAAGCCTAAATCTACCAAATCCTCCCTCATATCGATAGACTTAAAATCGGGGTCGGGTCTATGCTTGTGATCGTAGGTCCGAATATGGACACATTAAATTTGTCGCCATCGGAGGTGGTTGGCTTCGTTGCGCGCGTCAACGTAATGACGCCCAAAGATTCTCGAAATCTCGATATGTTTTTAAGCGAATTTCATCGTCTCAAGCGTTTCAAGTTGGTGGCTGCGCATATGGTGAGCAAAACAACGCCCCCAGAGCCAGTGTCCGAAATTGCGCTTGAGAAATTCGACATGGTTGTCCGTCCAGCGTGGACGATCTCAGAGAACGACCCTGACGGCGCAGCGCTCGACCCCGACGATCCACCGGTTATTCCAATGGATCAGGCAAGCCCGCCTGTTTTGAAGGCACTAGAGCGAAAGGTGAAATTTCGAGCGGCGCGTAGATGAGATATGCCATCTTGATCCATTTGCTTTTTGTGGGATTTCTCCCGTAGCTTTCTTTTGCCCCCGTGCCACGACGGGCAAAACACCTGCTGTTTTACAGAAACGTGTCAAGGCCTCCGCGCAAAAATAAATCTCTTTCCGAAAATCAGAAACGCACTATATATCCACCCCGTCCCGCGCCTCACTACGGAGGGCGTTTCGCGATCGCTACGACACGTGGCGCGGGATGCGATGGACGCGCATCTGCCGCAAAGCGGGCGGCAGGACGCGCGTACGGTCAAGCCGTGTGGTCCTGATCCCCCGACGCTGGGATCAAGCTGAATGCGGTTCGGCATTGCGGCCGAACGCGACGGAGGGCTAGCAAGCCCGGTACTCTGGGGAGAGCGCGGAGTAAGCCGTAAAGCCATTGCGCAGGGAGTGCCGGATGTTTCGGCCTGCCTGTCAAACTTGTGGGCGTTTTTCCTTTTTTGCCCACGAGGCTAGCGGGTGCGGTTGAGCGCCCGGCATTCCCTGCGCCCTCTGCCTTTCAGGAGGGACACGAAGTTGCAAACCTCGGGCGAATCCCCGCCGCGAGAACGCGGAGTCATGTTCTCGTCATTGCGAGCGAAGCGAAGCAATCCAGACTATCTTCGCGGATGCAGTCTGGATTGCTTCGTCGCTTCCGCCTTCGCCCTGCGGGCTACGGCGGACAAGTCGCTCCTCGCAATGACGATGTACTCGGGCCTCGCGTCAATGCGCGCAGCATCACTCCCGCGTATCGTAGCGATACGACTTCGACACGATGCGCCAGCCGTCGCCGAGCTTCATCGCCACCAGATAGTCGGTGAAATAGCGCGGCGGCAGCTGGCAGCGCACCTTGATGAAGGCGGTCTGCTCGTCGGAGCGGTCGATGGTGACGATGACATCCTCGCGCGGCTTGCCTTCGGCCTTGGCCGACGGCCGCTTGCGCACCCAGGCCAGCCAATCCGGCACGGTGAGGATTTTCAGCTCGCCCTTTTCGACCCAGCGCAGGTCGGCGGAGGGATGGAACGCGGCGCCGAGCTTGTCGGCATCGCCCTCATAGAGGCCGTCGAAATAGGTCTTCACCACCGCTTCCACGGTGGAATGGTTCTGGCTCACGAAATCCTCCCTGCGACAAATTGGCACTGTCTTTGACGCGATCTTGAACGGAAAACGGCAGATTACGCAAAGGCCGAACCGATAGGCTTGTTGGCGAGACCTAACATCAGGGGCGCCCTCGGGAAACCCGCTTCCGTTTCTCGTGGGGCAGTTCCTTGGTGATCTGCCTCACAACGCTTCGAAGCGGAGCTTTGCTAGGGTATTCGCGAGGGGGTAGGGCCGTCGTTTCGGAGACGCCATTATGATCGGTTTTACAAAATCCTCCTCGCCAGCCTGCTGCTGTTCGCCTGCGGCCCGGCCTTTGCCGGCAAGCGCGTCGCGCTGGTGCTCGGCAATTCCGCCTACCAAAACGTGCCGCGGCTCACCAATCCCGTGAACGACGCGGCGCTGATGGCCGACACCTTCAAGAAGGCCGGCTTCGACGTCGTGGTGTCGCAGCAGGATCTCGGCGCGCTGGAGACGCGGCGGGTGCTGCGCGATTTCTCCGACAGCGCGGCGCGATGCCGACATCGCCGTGATCTATTATGCCGGCCACGGCATGGAGGTCGACGGCGCCAACTATCTGATTCCGGTCGATGCGAAGCTCGAGCGCGACAACGACGTGTTCGACGAGGCGTTCTCGCTGGAGCGCGTGCTGCTCGCGGTCGAGCCCGCCAAGAAGCTGCGGCTGGTCATCCTCGATGCCTGCCGCGACAATCCGTTCTCCAAAACCATGCGGCGCACGGTGGCGCTGCGCGCGATCGGCCGCGGCCTCGCCCAGGTCGAGCCGGCGAGTTCGAACACGCTGATCGCCTATGCGGCCAAGGCCGGATCGACCGCGCAGGACGGCGACGGCAAGGACAGCCCGTTCACGACAGCGCTGTCGCAGCATCTGACGACGCCGGGGCTCGACGTGCGCAAGGCGTTCGGCTTCGTGCGCGACGACGTGATGAAGTCAACCGCCAACCGGCAGGAGCCGTTCGTCTATGGCTCGCTCGGCGGCGACGACGTGCCGCTGGTGCCGGCGCCTGCGGTTGCCGCGCCGGCTGCGGCCAGCGGCAATCCGCAAGCCGACATGCGCCGCGACTATGAGCTCGCGCTGCAGGTCGGCAACAAATCCGCATTCAACGCCTTCATCGCGCAGCATCCCGACGGCTTCTACGCCAGCCTCGCCAGGCTGCAGCTCGAGAAGCTCGCCGCCGAGGATGCGCATGCGATGGCGACGGCGAAAGCGAAAGAGGCCGAGGAGCAACGTGCGCGGCTTGCCGCCGAAGGCGCGCAAAAGGATGCGCAGGCCAAGGCCGATGCCGATGCCAAAGCCGCCGAGGCGGCGCGGCTTGCCGCCGAGAAGACCAAGCAGGTCGCGCAGGATCAGGCCGCCGAAGCCGAGCGCAAACGCGCCGAGGTGGCGGCGCCTGCGGCAGCGACGCCTGCGCTCGCCGCTACACCAGCGCCGTCATCCGAGAAGATTGCTGCACTCAATCCGAGCGCGCCGGCGCCGGCCGATCTCACCAAATCGGTGCAATCGGAGTTGCGCCGCGTCGGCTGTCTCACCGGTGAGGCCAATGGCGACTGGAACACATCCGCGCAACGCTCGCTGTCGGCCTTCAATCGCAACGCCGGCACCAAGCTCGACGTCAAGACGGTGAATGCCGACACGCTGGATACGATCAAGCAGAAGCCGTCGCGGGTCTGCCCGCTGGTTTGCGAGCACGGCTTCAAGGCCGACGGCGATCAATGCGTGAAGATCGTCTGCGCCGAAGGCTCGGTCCTCAACGACGACAATGAGTGCGAGAAGCGCCGCGACAGGAAGCCGGTTGCCACGCGAGAACAGCCTGAAAGAAGGCAGGCTTCGCAACCGAGGCAGGCTCCGACAGCAGGGCAGGCCCCGTATGGAGGGCAGGCGCCGGCGAGGCAGGCCACCGCCGGGCGCACCCAGTCGCGGGATCCGAGCATCGGCGCCAACGGCCGCCCGCTGACCGGGGTGGAACGCCAGCAGGGTTGCAACGGATATGGCGCCATCATGTCCGGCGTGTGCCCGTAGGTAACGTCGTCATTGCGAGCGCAGCGAAGCAATCCAGAGCCAAGCAAAGACTGGATTGCTTCGTCGCTATCGCTCCTCGCAATGACGATTCTTCAATTCGAAATCGCGCTCGCCGCGATGTTGACGGTGAGCGCCAGCAACGCGGTGTTGAACACGAACGAGATGATGCCGTGTACGGTCGCGGTGCGGCGGATGACCTTGTCGGTGATGCCGACGTCGGAGACCTGCGCGGTCATGCCGATCACGAAGGAAAAATAGACGAAGTCCCAATAGTCGGCGTGGTCGGTCTTGTCGCCGCTCGGAAATTGCAGGCCGCCCGGCGTGTTGTCGCCATAATAGTCGTGCGCGTAATGCAGTGCGAAGGCAGTGTGCACGGTCGCCCATGACAGCGTGATGGTCAGCATCACAAGCAACAGCGCAGCGACGCCGTGGCGCGCGCCGAGCTCGAACACGATGGCGACGATGCTGGCAAAGGCGCCAAGCCCGGTCAGGAGCAGGATCAGGAAGCGCCCGTCATCCTGCATGATCGAGTGCTTGCGGATACTCTGGTGCTCGCTCTGCAGCATCATGGCGTAGACGAGGACGAGATAAGACGCGGCAAATGCGTCCCAGCCGATCAAGGCCCGCGTCACCAGTTCGAGCCTGGTCAGGTAAAGACACAGGAATGCGACGATCCCGGCTGCGACCGCGATGAAGGTGCGCGGCCGCGCATAGATGACGCGCACCGGCTTTGGCAGCTTGCGGAACCGAAGCAGCAGCTCCTCGAGTTCGTTGCCGCCCTTGTTATCGTTTTTGGGTGCCTTGGCCACGGCCGTCCGCTAGCTCTTGCGCTCGGCGACGAAGCGGGATGCCTCGCGCAGCACGCCGGCCCGGTTGCCGAAGATCGACAGCGCCTTGTCGCCGCGCGCCAGCAGGTCGCGCACGCGTTGCTTGGCGCCGTCGACGCCGAGCTGGGTGACGAAGGTGGTCTTGCCGAGAGCGGCGTCCTGGCCGGTCTGCTTGCCGAGCGCGGCGGCGTCGCCTTCGACATCGAGCAGATCGTCGGCGATCTGGAAGGCTTCGCCGAGCGCCTTGCCGTAATCGTCGAGCGCCTGGTACTCGGCCGGCGAGGCTTGTCCCAGCAGGGCGCCCGCGATGCAGCCGAAGCGCAGCAGCGCGCCGGTCTTCATCTGCTGCAGCCTCGCGACGTCGACCGGCTCGCGATCGCCGAAGCGCCCTTCTCCGGCGAGATCGAGCATCTGGCCGCCGACCATGCCGCCGATCCCGGCGGCGCGCGCCAGCGCGCGGGTGAGCAACAGCCGCACGGTCGGATCGCGGTGGATCTCGTCGCGGGTGACGATATCGAAGGCGAGCGTCAGCAGGCCGTCGCCGGCGAGGATCGCGGTGGCATCGTCGGTCTGTTTGTGCAGGGTCGGGCGGCCGCGGCGCAAATCGCTGTTGTCCATCGCCGGCAGATCGTCATGGATCAGCGAGTAGCAGTGGATGCATTCCAGCGCAGCACCGGCGAGCAGCGCCGCATTGCGGTCGACGCCGAACACCGCCGCGCTCTCGACCACCAGGAACGGCCGCAGACGCTTGCCGCCGCCGAGGCTGGAATAGCGCATCGCGTCCATCAGCCGCTTCGGCCGCGCGATCTCGTCGGGCAAAAGCGCATCCGACAACAGCCTTGCCAGCAGCGCCTCGGTATCATCAGCCGTCTTGTCGAGGCGCTTCGCAAAATCGGGGGCAGTGCCGGTCATCAAAGGGGCTCCAAAACGGGACTCCAAGCCAAAAATCGGCCGGACAATCGTTGATGCCAGCGCCCGCGTCAATTGCGCAGGAGTGAGCCAATTGGCCTTAAAAGGGCTTGAAAATGACCGGAACTATCGTGACTTGGTTGTCACTCCCGGCCAATTTCATAGTGGAGCGGATTTGACGTTCGCTACCTGACCAGCCACGAACGCG
Organism: uncultured Alphaproteobacteria bacterium; assembly: GCA_963732085.1. Lineage (GTDB taxonomy): Bacteria > Pseudomonadota > Alphaproteobacteria > Rhizobiales > Xanthobacteraceae > Bradyrhizobium. Next base: position 76,982 of record CAVSYJ010000019.1, read on the forward strand.
CAAAGCGAACGTCAAATCCAAAGCTCCACTAGAGTCAATATTTTGCTAGTGGTCCTTTGATTCCAACATTCGCAAAGTGCTTGCTGAGGAGGGGTGCGAATGTTGGAATCGGACCACTAGCTTCCTTGCTCCGACCGCAGAAGCCCTCGATTTGCGCATCGTCAAAACCCTGCTCCTGATCCTGCTGGTCGCGCTGCTCGTGCCCTATGTCGTGACGCCGTTCTATCGCACCGGCCATCCGGTCTCGACCCTGATGGCCTGGCGCACCGTCAGGGGCGCGCCGATGTCGCGGCAATGGATCGATCTTGCGCTCATGTCGCCCTATTTGCCGCGCTCGGTGGTGGCTTCCGAGGATGCGCATTTCTGCAAGCATCACGGCATCGATTTGGGCGCGTTGCGCGAGGCGATGCAGGATGCGCAGGGCGGCGAGGCGCTGCGCGGCGCCTCCACCATCACCCAACAGGTCGCCAAGAACCTGTTCCTGTGGCAGGCCCCGGGCGCGCTCCACCGCGTGCTGGACCCGATCCGCAAGCTGTTCGAGTTTCCGCTGGCGATCTGGATCGACCTCGTGCTGCCGAAGCAGCGCATCCTGGAGATTTACCTGAACATCGCGGAGATGGGCCCGTCCGGACAATTCGGGGCGGAGACGGGCTCGGCCTATGCCTTCGGCCGCTCCGCCGCCAGTCTGTCGCCGCGCGAGGCGGCGCTGCTCGCCGCGACGCTGCCGAACCCGGTCAAGCGCAGCGCCCGAAACCCCAAGCCTGGCGTGTCGCGGCTGGCCGGGGTCTACATCGCGCGGTCGCAGGTGATCGCGACCTGCTGGGGCGAAAAACGCGGCTTTTGACGCGATTTTCGGCCAGTTTTTGGCCAATCGACCCTAGCTTTGCAAAGACCCTTCCTCTATAAGCCCGGCCTTGACCGGCATCCGGCGCTTGCGCCGTCCGCGTTTCGCGGCGATGCCCCAAAGAACACCCCTAGAGGATACGACATGGCCGTTCCCAGACGAAAGACTTCGCCCTCGCGCCGTGGCATGCGCCGTTCGGCGGACGCGATCGCAAAGCCCACCTATGTCGAGGACAAGGATTCCGGCGAGCTCCGCCGCCCGCATCACCTCGATCTCAAGACCGGCATGTACAAGGGCCGGCAGGTGCTGAAGCCCAAAAAGGAAGCCTGAGCAGGCGGCCTGAGGTTTTTCGGCGGGCTGCTCTTGCCCGCCGCTGAGAGCGACGGCAAGGGGTGGGGACAGCGCGGCTCGTCGCAGCGAAGTGAATTGCGTTCGCGCATTCGCAATGCGCTATTTCCTCATCTGCCAGAAAGGCACGCGTCGATGGTCAGATTTCCGCTGCTTCTGATTCCGCTCGCGATCTACAACATCATCGTCTGGCTGATGCCGGACCTCTCCTTTGCCGATCCGCTTGCGAAGCTGACGCTGGTTTCCGGCGCGGTGTGGGCGATCACGCCGGGCGACATCCTGCTCGCGCTCAGCGTCGTGCTGCTCTTGCTCGAGGTGATGAAGGGCGCGCGTCCCGGCGCCAAATATCTCACCGATCATCTGCTGTCGCTGGTGGTGTTCGGCGCGGCCGCGGCCGAATTCGTGCTGTGGGCGAAATTCGGCACCTCGATCTATTTCCTGCTGACGCTGCTGGCGCTCGTCGAATTCCTCGTCCGGCATCTCGCTGCATACGCGGCGCGGGCGCCTCGCGCAGCAGGCCGCGCCTGCCGTGGTCGAACCTGCCCCTGCGCCGCCGGTTGTTTCCGTCGATCATGCCGAAACGAAGCCGACCGGTGAGCCAAGCCCGACGATCACCTCGCCCGACCTGCAACCGAGCACAGGTTCCTCGCCGGCGCCCGACAAGCCCTGAAGAACTTCAGATCACCTGACGCGTGCGCAGGCCGGCCTCGCCGAGGGCAGGCCGATGCGTGTTGTAGGCCGACAGCGCATCCGCGGGCGCCGCGCGCCGCAGCATCCGGGTCTGCGGCATATGCTCGGCGGTCGCGATCAGCTGCGTGACGAAACTCGGGTCGGGGCGGGGCAGCGCCATCTTGCGCGCCCATGTGAGCTCCTGGGCGAGCGGGACCAGCGCGACGCAGGGCGGCGCCACGTCCTCGAAGACGCCGTCTTCTATTTCCTGTTCGTTAACGCTGGACATCGCAAACCGTCACAATCTGGGACATCTGGTCCCGCTACGGTTTGTCACCCGCAATTAGTATGCCGCGGCCACGTCCGGAGTTCAGCGGCTTTGTGAATCGTGGTTTCCGGAATGTTTATGAACTTCGTTTAGGGATTTGGACGAAACAGGCTCTATCCTGAGGTCCGGGGAATCATCTCCCCCTGTCCCGAAACGAGGCGAACTTGACAGCCGTCCTGCCGCAAACCTCGACCATCCTGGCCTGTCTCGGCCAGGCCGCCTTTGTCTGGGATATCGCGACGGATACGATGGCCTGGAGCGCCCATGCCGGTGCGGTGTTCGCCGATATCCCATCCGAGGCGCTGGCGAGTGGGGCGGAGTTTGCCAGGCTGATCGAGCCGAAGCGCTCAATCCGCAGCGAGGCGCTGACGCTGTCGCCCGCGGCTCATGGCAGCGAAGGCGTGCCCTACCGGATCGAATATGGCGTGCGCGCCGCGACCTCGGCGCCGCTGCTCTGGATCGAGGAGACCGGCTGCTGGTTCGCCGGCGCTGACGGCAAGCCGGCGCGCGCGCAAGGCATCATCCGCATCAATAACGAGCGCCACGCCCGCGACGAGCAACTCATCAAACTGTCGCAGCATGATCCCCTGACCGGCGAGCTCAACCGTACCCATCTGGTTGCCGCGCTTGCCGAGGCGATCGAGGAGGCGCAGCGCTATCGCACCTGCTGCGCGTTCATGCTGATCGGCATCGATCATTTGGCGCGGGTCAACGACGCCTTCGGCTTCGACGTGGCGGACGCCGTGATCTCCGACGTCGCCAAGCGCATCCGCGCGCGGCTGCGCGGCGGCGATGTGCTCGGCCGCTTCTCCGGCAACAAGTTCGGCCTGATCCTGAAGAACTGCACCGTCGACGACATGAACATCGCCGCCGAGCGCTTCCTTGCCGCGATCCGCGACGACGTGGTGCCGACGCGATCGGGCCCGGTCTCGGTCACCGCCTCGATCGGCGCGGTGAGCCTGCCGCGTTACGCGCGCTCCGCCAATGAAGCGATCAATCGCGCGCACGAAACGCTCGACAGCGCCAAGCGCCGCCGCGCCGGCTCCTATCTCGCCTGGCGCCCGAACGTCGAGCGCGACGCCCAGCGCCGTGTCAATATCCGCGTCACCGACGAGATCGTCACCGCGCTCAACGAGCGGCGCATCGTAATGGCCTATGAGCCGGTGGTGACGGCGGATGCGCGAGCGAGCGCCTTCTATGAATGCCTGGTGCGGATGGAGCAGGATGACGGCCGCGTACTGCTCGCGCCCGACATCGTCCCGGTCGCCGAACGGCTCGGCCTGATCCGCCTGGTCGACCATCGCGTGCTCGAGCTCGTGATATCAGAGCTCGCCGCCTCTCCCGATGTCGTGCTCAGCCTCAATATCTCGCCCGACACCACCATGGACCCGGACTGGTGGGCCACCATCGAGTTGGTGATGCGCGCCAATCCCGGCATCGGCGAGCGGCTGATCGTCGAGATCACCGAGACGGTCGCGATCCAGGACGTCGACGATCTGCGCAGCTTCGTCACGCGTTTGAAGAATTTCGGCAGCCGGATCGCGATCGACGATTTCGGCGCGGGCTACACTTCTTTCCGCAATCTGCGCAAGCTCGGCGTGGACATCGTCAAGATCGACGGCGCCTTCGTGCAGAACATCGTGCGCTCGGCGGACGACCGCGCCTTCGTGCAGACGTTGATCGATCTGGCGCGGCGGCTCGATCTCAAGACCGTCGCCGAATGGGTGCAGGACGAGGAGGCCGCGGCGTTGCTCCGGGACTGGGGCTGCGATTACATCCAGGGCCGGCTGATTGGCCTGGCGACATCCGAGCGGCCGTGGGCGGTTGAAGGAAAAGCGCTGCCGAAGGTGGGGTAAGCACTTTCGTCGTCCCCGCCTAGCGCGCAATTGCGCGCGGGGAGCGGGGACCCATACGGCGGAATCCATCAATCGAGGTGACGTAGGAGAGGACCTTCGCAACGCGAAGGCCTGTGGTTATGGGTCCCGGATCGCGCTCGGCTTTGCCTCGCTTGTCCGGGACGACAGAAACCTACTCTTCCTTCTTCGGCTCTTTCGACATGCGTTCGAGCCGCTCCTGCATCTCCTTCATCTGCTTGCGCAGATCGTCGATGTTGCCGTCATCCGGCGGCGGTTCGGCGGACTTGGGAGCGTCGGCACCGCGCGACGGCGCGAACGGCTTGAACATCGCGAACGTTTGCTGGAACAACTCCATGTTGCGGCGAACATGCTCTTCAAGCGGCGCAAACGGCGTGCCGCTGAAGGTGTCGGTCAGTTGCCTGCGGAATTTCTCCTGCTCGCGCGTCAGCGTGTCGATCGACTGCTCCAGATATTTCGGCACCACCATTTGCATGCTGTCGCCGTAGAAGCGGATCAGTTGTCGCAGGAACGTGGTCGGCAAGAGGTTTTGCCCGGCCTTGTTCTCTTGCTCGAAGATGATCTGCGCCAGCACCGAGCGGGTAATGTCCTCGCCGGTCTTGGCGTCGTAGACCAGGAAATCCTCGCCCGCCTTCACCATCGCCGCGAGGTCTTCAAGCGTCACATAGGTGCTCGTGCCGGTATTATAGAGCCGCCGGTTCGCATACTTTTTGATGGTGGTGGGGGAGTCTGTTTTCGCCATGGGCTCACACGTGCAAACCGGGGGATAGGGAACCAGGCGGCTTTTGCCGCAGGGCAATGCGAGGAGCATTGCAACAAACTAAGCATTTTCAAAGGGGGTCGGCTACCGTTTTGTGCACCACGGTTAAACCGCAGGCATTTTTTATTGCGCAGCATTTTTTGCGAAGGGGCAGCGCGGGACGGAAGGAGGAGGTCCCCGCATCATGTTGATGCGAGCATGCGAGGGTAAATAGCAACCTCTGGAGCGGGTTGACTAATTCGAGCGCGCCGATTTGACGACGGCGGGGAGCAAATCGATTGTGCGACCGTTGACATGCCTTAATCGCCTCAACAGGATGGCCTTGAGAGACTGGCCTGCCATCCGGCGCCCGCCACTTCAAAAAGACCCCTCAAGCCCCAGGAGATGCCTATGTCAGACGATGTCGTCATCGTCGCCGCCGCCCGCACCCCGGTCGGAAGTTTCAACGGTGCCTTTGCCACCATGCCCGCGCACGATCTCGGCGCCGTCGCCATCAAGGAAGCGCTCAAGCGCGGCGGTATCGAGCCGGGTCGCGTCTCCGAAGTCATCATGGGCCAGATCCTGACCGCGGCGCAGGGCCAGAACCCGGCGCGGCAGGCCTCGATCGCGGCCGGCATTCCCGTCGAGAGCCCGGCCTGGGGCGTCAACCAGCTCTGCGGCTCGGGCCTGCGCACGGTCGCGCTCGGCTATCAGGCGCTGCTCAACGGCGATTCCGAAATCGTGGTGGCCGGCGGCCAGGAATCCATGAGCATGGCCCCGCACGCGCAATACCTGCGCGGCGGCACCAAAATGGGCCCGATCGAATTCGTCGACACCATGATCAAGGACGGCTTGTGGGACGCCTTCAACGGCTACCACATGGGCAACACCGCCGAGAACGTCGCCCGGCAGTACCAGATCACCCGTTCGCAGCAGGACGAGTTCGCGGTGGCCTCGCAGAACAAGGCCGAGGCCGCGCAGAAGGCCGGCAAGTTCAAGGACGAGATCGTTCCGGTCACCATCAAGACCCGCAAGGGCGACATCGTCGTCGCCGACGACGAGTATCCGCGCCATGGCGCAACGCTCGACGCGATGGCCAAGCTGCGTCCGGCCTTCGAGAAGGACGGCACGGTCACGGCCGGCAGCGCGTCCGGCATCAATGACGGCGCCGCCGCCGTGGTGCTGATGACCGCCAAGCAGGCCGCCAAGGAAGGCAAGAAGGTGCTCGGCCGCATCGTCTCGTGGGGCCAGGCCGGCGTCGATCCGAAGATCATGGGCACCGGGCCGATTCCGGCCTCGCGCGCGGCGCTGAAGAAGGCCGGCTGGAGCGTCGGCGACCTCGACCTGATCGAGGCCAACGAGGCCTTTGCGGCGCAGGCCTGCGCGGTCAACAAGGACCTCGGCTGGGATACCTCCAAGGTCAACGTCAATGGCGGCGCGATCGCGATCGGCCATCCGGTCGGCGCCTCCGGCGCGCGCGTGCTGGTCACCTTGCTGCACGAGATGCAGAAGCGCGATTCCAAGAAGGGCCTCGCCACGCTCTGCATCGGCGGCGGCATGGGCATTGCGATGTGCATCGCACGCGACTGAGAATTGTCAGCAAGGTGCGTTGATGATGAAAACTTCATCTGTCGGCGGCATCGCAAGCTGGTAATAAGAAAATGCCCGGTCTCGCGCCGGGCATTTTCATCTGCAGAACGCTTCCAATGGAAGCGTTGTTAGAAGACCGGAGAAACTCCGGCTTAGAAACTGCCAAGGAGGAGACAAATGGCACGTGTTGCATTGGTGACGGGCGGTACGCGAGGCATCGGCGCGGCGATCAGCAAGGCGCTGAAGGCGGCGGGCTACAAGGTCGCGGCGAGCTATGCGGGCAATGATGCCGCCGCCGAGAAGTTCAAGTCCGAAACGGGCATTCCCGTCTACAAATGGGACGTCGCCTCGTTCGACGCCTGTGCGGCCGGAATCAAGACGGTCGAGGCCGACGTCGGTCCGGTCGACGTGCTCGTCAACAATGCCGGCATCACCAAGGACGGCGCTTTTCACAAGATGACGCTGGAGCAGTGGAGTGCGGTCATCAACACCAATCTCGGCTCGTTGTTCAACATGACGCGGCCAATCATCGAGGGCATGCGCGCCCGCAAGTTCGGGCGCATCATCAACATTTCCTCGATCAACGGCCAGAAGGGCCAGTTCGGTCAGGTCAACTATTCCGCGGCCAAGGCCGGCGACATCGGCTTCACCAAGGCGCTCGCGCTGGAGAACGCCAGGGGCGGCATCACCGTCAACGTGATCTGTCCCGGATACATCAACACCGAGATGGTGCAGGCGGTGCCGAAGGACGTGCTGGAGAAAAACATTTTGCCGCAGATCCCCATCAATCGGCTTGGCGAACCCGAGGAGATCGCACGCACCGTCGTGTTCCTCGCTGCCGACGAGGCCGGCGGGATCACCGGCTCGACGTTCTCCATCAATGGCGGCCAGTACATGGTTTGATGTGATCACAGCACGCCGCAACAAATAACGTCGTCATGCCCGGCCTTGTGCCGGGCATCCACGTCTTTACAACTTCATCGAAACCCAAGACGTGGATGGCCGGGACGAGCCCGGCCATGACGAAGATGTGGCTGGCTCGATGACTCCCCGCACCGCGACCTTGATCGGACTGACCGCGATCCTGATGTGGTCGCTGCTTGCGGTCATGACGGTCGCGACGGGAAAGATCCCGGCCTTCCAGCTTGCGGCGATGACCTTTTCGATCGGCGCGGTCACCTGTGCGCTGACCTGGATCGGCCGCGCCGATGCCAGCAAGACGCTGCGCCAGCCGCTGGTTGCCTGGATCGTCGGGGTCGGCGGACTGTTCGGCTATCACGCGCTGTATTTCCTGGCGCTGCGCTTCGCCCCGCCTGCCGAGGCGGGACTACTGAATTATCTCTGGCCGCTGTTGATCGTGCTGTTCTCCTCACTGCTGCCGGGCGAACGCCTGGCCTCGCATCACATCGTCGGCGCGATGCTGGGGCTCATCGGCACCGTGCTGCTGTTCGCCGGCAATACCGGCGGATTTTCATCCCATCAGTTGCCCGGCTTGATCGCCGCCTTCGTCGCGGCGTTCGTCTGGGCGACCTATTCGGTGCTGTCGCGCCGGCTCAAATCGGTACCGACGGATGCGGTCGCGGGCTTCTGCGCGGTGACCGCGCTGCTCGCCGCGCTCGTCCACGCGCTTGTCGAGGTCACGGTGTGGCCGGAGACGGCACTGCAATGGGCTGCCATCGCAGCACTCGGCATCGGTCCGGTCGGCGCGGCGTTCTACGCCTGGGACATCGGCATGAAGCGCGGCGACATCCGCGTGCTCGGCGCGGCTTCCTATGCCACGCCGCTGCTCTCGACCGCGTTTCTGATCCTCGCTGGCTTCGCCAAGGCCAGCGCCAACATCGCGTTGGCAGCCGTGCTGATCGCCGGCGGCGGGTTGATTGCGGCGAAAGATATGGTCTGGAAACGCTAGCTCGCCGGCTCGAAATCGGGCTTGGCCATCTCGAAGCCCGCGAATTCGAATCCCGGCGCGACGGTGCAGCCGACCAGCGTCCAGTCGCCGGTCGACTCGGCGCATTGCCAGGCGCCTGCGGGGACGATTCCCTGTGGCCGTTCGCCCGCGGCGAAGTCGCCACCGAGCGTTACCGTGTGCGATTTGCAGCCCTCATGGGCGATCTGCAGCGTCAGCGGCGCGCCGGCATAATAATGCCAGACCTCGACCGCATCGACGCGATGCCAGTGCGAGCGGTCGCCGCGCGCCAAGAGGTAATAGATCGCGGTCGAATGCGCGCGCCCTTGGCCGTCGACGCGCTTGTCGCGAAACGTCTCGCGATAATAGCCGCCTTCCGGATGCGGGCGAAGCTCGAGACGCGTGATGATTTCGGCGGCTGACAGCATCAGGACTTGTTCTTGCGTTCGCGCAGCTCGCCGAATACCTCGGCGGCGCCCGCGCCTTTCATGTGAAGCTTCTGCGCGACAGCGGGATCGTCGGCGCGCAGGAACACATTGGCTTTCTTCTCCTCGCCGAGCAGCGAGGGGATGGTCGGCTTGTTCTCGCCGCGCAGCCGCGTCACCTCCTCGGCGCGCGCCTTCAGCGCCGGATTGTCGCCATCGACCGTCAGCGCGAATTTCACGTTGGAGGCGGTGTACTCATGGCCGCAATAAAGTTTGAAGTCGTCGGGCAGCGCGCGCAGCTTCAACAGCGACTCCCACATCATCGGATAGTCGCCCTCGAACACCCGGCCGCAGCCGATCGAGAACAGCGTATCGGCGGCAAACAGCGCCTTCTCGGCATCGAACACGTAAGAGATATGGTCGAGCGTGTGACCGGGCGTCTCCAGCACCCGCGCCAGCAGACCGCCGACCTTGACCACGTCGCCATTGCCGACGCGCTGGTCGACATCGGCGATCTTCGCCTTCTTGTCATGAGGCGCCAGGACACGGCAGCCATATTTCCGCTTGAGCTCGGCGACGCCGCCGACATGATCGCCATGATGATGGGTGATCAGGATGTCGGTGAGCTTCCAGCCCTCTTGCTCCAGCGCCTTGATGATGGGGCCGGCCTCCGGCGCATCGATCGAGGCGGTGGCCTTCGTGGCGGGATCGTGGATCAGATAGCCGAAATTGTCGTTCAGGCAGGTGAAGGTTCTGATATCGGCGGCCATGACATCTCCGTTCCGGCTATTGGGCGCAACGGCCCAAGAGATATGGCGTTAACGCTGATCGGGCAACGCAATAATCCACGCGCAGAGCCTGCCGCTGGGCCCGCTTTCCGAAGTTCGCCATCCGTCGCGGCAACACCGACGCGAACTTCGGAAAGCAAAGGGCACCAACAAGTCTAATTCCAGTGCCGCTTACGATCTGAAGTCCCGGTCTGGACCGTAGCTGCAGGTGCGGGGACTTCAGATCGGCGGCACTGGTGTTAGATTACTGTCATGAGCATCGACGTCATCGATCTCCGTGATTTCTATTCGCAGCGCCTCGGCATCGTGGCGCGGCAATTGATCAATCGCGGCATCAGGGAACGCTGGCCCAATGCGCAGGGCCAGCGCGTCCTCGGTGTCGGCTATCCGACGCCCTATCTCGGACTTTTTCGTGAAGATTCCGAGCGCTGCATCGCTTTCATGCCGGCCGCCCAGGGCGTACTGAAATGGCCCACCGCGCGGCCGACGCTCGCGACCCTGGTCGACGAGTTCTCCATGCCGCTGCCGGATTCTGCGGTCGACCGCGTGCTGCTGGTCCATGCGCTGGAGATGTCGGACGATCCGGAGGGGCTGTTGCGCGAGGTGTGGCGGGTGCTGGCGCCGTCGGGCCGGGTGATCGCCGTGATCCCGAACCGGCGCGGCGTGTGGACCCGCACCGACACCACGCCATTCGGCCATGGCCGGCCCTATTCGCGCTCGCAGATCACGCAGCTGCTGCGGCAGACCTGGTTCACGCCGGCGTCATGGGGCGAGGCGCTGTTCATGCCGCCGTTCGCAGGCGGCTGGTTCCTGCGCTCGGCGCTGGCATGGGAGCGCATGGGCGCGGCGCTATCGCTGCCGTTCGCCGGCGTGCACATCGTGGAAGCGACCAAGCAGGTCTATCGTGCGATTCCCGCCAAGCGCGAGCGCACGCGGCTGATTCCGGCGCTGGAGCCGGTGCTGGTGCCGTCATCGACGGCGACGCGAGGCTAGCGCGTGATCCGGAAAAGTGTGAAGCGGTTTTCCCTCGCGACAAGCGCATAGCGTTTGCGCGGAGATCACGCGCAAAAAATAGAGCTCTACTCGTTGCCGGGATTGAAGTCGTCGCTCTGCGGCGTGGCTTCCTGCTGTCCCACGCCTTCGGGACGTGGGCCGCCATGCGGACGGCGCCGGCGCCGCGGGAAGCGATCGCCGCTGCCATTGCCTTCATAGCCGCCGCCGCCGCTCGCTTGCGGCTGCGACCCGGTGATGAAGGAGGGCAGGCGATCGACGCCGCCATTGTCGGCGGCCGGAGGCTGCGGTTGAGGCTGGTATTGCTGCGGCTGCGGACGATGTTCGCGGTGCTCGCGATGTTCGCGCGGCTGTTGCTGCTGATCCCGCACAAAGGGCTGGCCTTCGCGCGGCTGCTGGCCGTTGTCGCGCATAAAGGGCTGCGGCTGCTGCGGCGCGAAGCCGGGCTCCTGCCCGAAGCTCGAGAAATTCTCGCCGTCGTCCTCGCCCTCCTCGCCGCCCATCACGTCGTCGGAGCGGGGTGGCTGCTGCAGATGCTGCGGCTGGCTCTGACGGAACTGCTCCTGGGCCGCCGCGATCAGGCGGAAATAGTGCTCGGCGTGCTGGTAGTAGTTCTCGGCGGCGACGGGGTCGCCGGAGGAACGGGCATCGCGCGCCAGCTGCAGATATTTTTCCGCGATGTGGGATGCGGTGCCGCGGATCTTGATGTCGGGGCCGTTCGATTCGAACACCCGGGTCATCGGGTTCTGGCCGCGCCGGTTTTATTATTATTATTATTATTATGGTTGTTGTTGTTCCGGTTGCGCATCCGCTTGTTGTTTTGACCGTTTCTCATGTCCTGCCTTTTATTCCAGCCCTGAAGTTAAACGCACCAAAATGAAATTCTGTCGGGAACGAGCGTTCCAAACGCCCACGTGCACCGATTTCGGTGCCGTCACAGCCATCGCCGATGTCGTCGACCGTCGCGCTCAACAAAAACGCGTTCCCCACCCGCCAGCCTGATTGCCGGCGAACCCTGTCAATTCAGCCCAGTGTTCTTGCGTAAGTCTTCAAGCGCAAATCAGGCTTTCGTTCGCTCTGCGGTCACAAGCAGCGCAGCCTAATCAGCCATCGCGCTCAACTCGACCAGCGTTTTGGAACCTTTCAACCGGCGTGGCTCTCGCTCTCGAGAACCGCTCTTCCGACCCGCGTTATGCCGGGGTCCTGCACCAGTTTTGTGAGCGGAACGTAGTCGCTCCCGGCGGATATTCCAAGAGGTTTTTGCGTTCCAATCGGGCTTTAGAAGGGCATTTTTCGGCCCGTAATCGCCCGGAAAATGCCCGCCAGGTCGGTTTTCGGCCCACCTACCGGCGTTAACCCCGCACCCGTCATCAAAGTTTCAATTGCGGCAGCTTTGGCCTCGTCCGGCCTCGACCACCAGCGCCCCTCCACCGGCAAGCAGGGCGGCACTCTGGGGGATCAGCGCGCGGTAAGCGGCAAGCCCGTCCGGCCCGCCATCAAGCGCCAAATGCGGATCGTGCTCGCGCACTTCGGTGGCGAGACCGGCGATATCGGCGGAACGGATATAGGGCGGATTCGACACGATGAGATCGAAGGCCCCTGACAGGCCCGTCGCATAATCGCAGCGGATGAAGCTCGCGCGCTCCGCGAGGTTGAGTTGCGTAGCGTTGGATTCCGCGGTGTTGAGCGCGTCCGCGCTGATGTCGGTGCCGATGCCGCGCGCATTCGGCAACTCCGACAGCAGTGCCAGCAGGATCGCGCCCGAGCCGGTGCCGAGATCGGCGATGCGCAGGGGACGGCTTTGTGCGCCCTCGGCGCGCAGGATTTCCAGCGCGCGCTCGACCACCGTCTCGGTATCCGGCCGCGGCACCAGCGTGGCCGGTGAAAGTTTGAGCGGCAAGCCCCAGAATTCCTTCTCGCCGATGATGCGCGCGACCGGCTCGCCGGACAAACGCCGCCGTGCGTATTCCTCCAGCCGCACCGCTTCGCCTGCGACGATCGTCCGCCCGCTCGATGCGATCAGGCCGGTGAGGTCGAGATCGAGTTCAGCGCCGATCAGCGTGCGCGCGTCGAGTTCGGCGGAGTCGATTCCTGCGGATGCGAAGCGCGCAGTGAGCGCGCGCCGCGCGGCGTCGATGGTTTGACCTGAAAGGGAAGTAGTCGCCAAGCACGCCTGCCTTCCCTCTCCCCTTGTGGGAGAGGGTGCCCGAGATGCGAAGCATCGAGGGCGGGTGAGGGGTTCTTGGTGAGGAGACAACCCCTCACCCGGCTCAATCTCGCTTCGCTCGATTTCGCCACCCTCTCCCACGAGGGGAGAGGGTAAGAAAGGAATCACGCCGCGGCACCCTGGGCTGCGAGCTGTGCCGCCTGATGCTCGGTCGTCAGTGCGTCGATCAGTTCGCCCAGCGCTTCGCCCGAAATCACCTGAGGCAATTTGTAGAGCGTCAGATTGATGCGATGATCGGTGACGCGGCCCTGCGGGAAATTATAGGTGCGGATGCGCTCAGAGCGGTCGCCGGAGCCGACCATCTCCTTGCGGTCGGCCGAACGCGCCGCGTCGATGCGCTGGCGCTCGGCGTCATAGATGCGCGAGCGCAGGATGTTCATGGCCGAGGCGCGATTTTTGTGCTGCGAGCGGCTGTCCTGCATGCTGACCACGATCCCGGTCGGGATGTGGGTGATGCGGATCGCCGATTCCGTCTTGTTGACGTGCTGGCCGCCGGCGCCGCCCGCGCGCATGGTCTCGATCCGCAGATCGTCGTCCTTGATCTCGACGTCGACATTCTCGACTTCCGGCAGCACGGCCACCGTTGCGGCAGAGGTGTGGATGCGGCCCTGCGTCTCGGTGTCGGGAACGCGCTGCACGCGATGCACGCCGGATTCGAATTTCAGTTTCGCGAATGCGCCGCGGCCCTTCACCTCGGCGACGATTTCCTTGTAGCCGCCGACCGTGCCCTCGCTCGCCGAGATCACCTCGACCTTCCAGCCCTGCAGGTTCGCGAAGCGCTCATACATCCGGAACAAGTCGCCGGCGAACAGCGATGCCTCGTCGCCGCCGGTGCCGGCGCGGATTTCCAGCACGACGTTGCGGTCGTCCATGGCGTCCTTGGGCAGCAGCGCGACGCGGATGTTTTGCGTCAGCTCCTCCCGCTTTGCCGCGAGCGTCTCACGCTCGGCCTCGGCCATGCCGCGCATCTCGGCGTCGGTCGCGGAATCGGCGATCAATGCTTCCGTGTCGGCAAGCTCCTTCGCCGTGGCCCGATATGCCTTCACCGCCTCGATCAGCGGGTTGAGTTCGGACAGCTCCCGCGTAATCTGCACATATTTCTCGGACGACAACTGGCCGAGCACCTGTGCCTCCAGCGAGGCGTGGTGGGCCAGGAGAACGTCGAGTTTGGCTTCGGGGAGGGCGGACATCGGTGAAATCTCGAGAAAGAAATAGGAAGCGGAGCGGGTGCTTGCACAGCCTCGCTACAACGCCAGCCCCTCGGCTTCCGCGAATTTCGTCAGCTTCTCGCGGATCGACACGCTGCCGGCAGGCGCATCCAGCAGCGGATTGATCATCGCTTCCGCCTTTTTGGCGTCGAGATCGAGGATCATCGCCTTGACCGGGCCGTGCGCGGTCGCCGATAGCGACAGCGAACGATAGCCCATCGCGATCAGCGCCAGCGCACCGATCGGTTTTGAGGCCATCTCACCGCAGAGCGAGGCGGATTTCTTCGCCGCCTGCGCCTTGCGCACGATATCGCGCAGCGCGCGCAGGATCGGCGCCGACATGGTATCGAAGCGGTCGGAAACCTTGGCATTGCCGCGGTCGACCGCGAACAGGAACTGGAACAGATCGTTGGAGCCGACCGAGACGAAATCGACCTTCTTCAACAGTTCGTCCATCTGGTAGAGCAGCGCCGGCACCTCGACCATGGTGCCGATGTCGATACGTTCGGGCAGCGCATGACCGTGCTGGCGCAGATAGGTCAGCTCGCGCTCGACGATGGCCTTGGCTGCGTCGAACTCGGCAACGTCAGAGATCATCGGGAACATGATGCGCAGCGCGCGGCCACCGCCGGCACGCAGCAGCGCGCGGATTTGCCCGCGCAACAGGCCCGGACGGTCGAGCCCGAGCCGGATCGCGCGCCAGCCGAGCGCCGGGTTTTCCTCGATCACTGTCTCCAGATAGGGCAGCGCCTTGTCGCCGCCGATATCGAGCGTACGGAACGTCACGGGCTTCTGGCCGGCGGCATCGAGCACGGTGCGATAGAGCGCGAGCTGATCGCTCGAGCGCGGCAGACTCGGCGAGACCATGAACTGCAACTCGGTGCGGAACAGGCCGATGCCGGCGCTGCCGGTCTCGTCGATATGCGGCAGGTCGATGGCGAGCCCCGCATTGATCATCAGCTCGACCTTCTGGCCGTCCTTGGTGACGCAGGGTTTTTCGCGCAGCGCCAGGTATTGGGCTTGCCGCCGTGCGCGGAAACGCACCCGCTCGGCAAAAGCCGATTCGATCTCCTGCGACGGGCGCACATAGATGTCGCCTGTGGTGCCGTCGACGATGATGGCGTCGCCGGGATCGGCGATACCCGGCGCGTTGGGGATCTCGCCGACCGCGGGGATGCCGAGCGCGCGCGCCACGATCGAGACATGGGAGTTCGCGGTGCCTTCCTCCAGCACCAGGCCGCGCAGGCGTTTGCGGTCGTAGTCGAGCAGCGCCGCCGGGCCCATCGCGCGCGCGATCAGAATGGCGTTGTCGGGCAGATGCTCGCGCGACGGCGCGTGGTCCTGACCGACAAGCTGGCGCATCAGGCGGAAGCCGAGATCTTCCAGATCGTGCAGGCGGTCGCGCAAATAAGGATCGGTCGAACGCAGCATGCGCGCGCGAGTGTCGGACTGCACGCGCTCGACCGCGGCTTCCGCGGTGAGACCAGTGGCGACCGCCTCATGCAGCTTGTGCGACCAGCCCTGATCGTTGGCGAACATGCGGTAGGCTTCCAGCACGTCGCGATGCTCGCCGCCGTCGGCGACGTCGCCGCGCTCCAGCATGCGGTCGAGATCGGCGCGCAGCTTGGCGAGCGCCGTATCCAACCGTTTGATTTCCTTCGGCAGGTCCTCGGCGATGTAATCCTTGATGACCACGCGCGGCTCGTGCAGCACGACATGGCCGAGCGCGATGCCGTCGGACAGGATCGCGCCGGTCTTCTGCACCGAGTGCCGCGCGGCGGGCTCGAGTCCGGGCTGCGCCAGTGCGGAGAGCTCGCCGGAGGCGATCATCTCCGCGAGCACCATCGCGGTGGTCTGCAGCGCCTCGACCTCTTCCTCGACGTAGGTGCGCTTGGCGCGGTTCTGCACCACCAGCACGCCGAGCGTGTTGCCGGCGCGCAGGATCGGCACGCCGAGGAAGGAGTGGTAGATTTCTTCGCCGGTCTCCGGGCGGTAGGAGAAGGCCGGGTGGCTCTGCGCGTCGTTCAAATTGAGCGCAGAGGCCTCGCTGGAGACGAGGCCGACCAGGCCCTCATGCGCGCTCAGCACGGTCCGGTGCACTGCGTCGCGGTTGAGGCCTTCGGTGGCGTAGAGCTCGAGGGTATTATCGACGCGCAGCACATAGACCGAGCAGACCTCGGCCACCATATTGGCCGCGATCAGCACCACGATCTTGTCCAGCCGCTCCTGGGCCGAGACCTGCTCCGCCATGGTTTCGCGAAGCCGTCTCAACAGGACGCGGGGACCTCCCGACGCGCTTCGCATTACCGAAATTCCCCCTCCCAAAAGCCGAGCCGCCGCCGTGCCGCGCGAGGGCGCCAAACTCCGAAAAAACAACAATTTTAGTCATTCGGCGCCGCCATGCGCACTCTCATGCCGCACTAGTCCGCCGTATAGCGAATTGATGCTTGTTTTGCCAAGCAAAAGGCCTGCCAGCCTCACCCTGTCCGCCAAGTTGTGATGCTGCGGCAGCTAACAGGATATTTCTTCTAGTGTCCCGGTTCTAACATTCGCATCGTTTCGCGGCTGGTACTTTTGCGAATGTTAGAACCAAAGGGACACTAGAAAACATTAAGTTCCTAGTGCGGCTTTGGATTTGGCATTCGCTTGTGGCACCCGCGGCAATACCGAAGCGAATGCCAAATCCGCCGCACTAGGCTTGGTCGAGCCCGTAGAGCGTGTGCAGCGTGCGCACGGCCAGTTCCGTATAGGCCGCATCGATCAGCACGGAGAACTTGATCTCGGAGGTGGTGATGGCGCGGATGTTGATGTTGCGCGCCGCCAGCGCCGAAAACGCCTTGGCGGCAACGCCGGCATGGCTGCGCATGCCGCTGCCGATGACGGAGACCTTGGCGACGTCGGTCGCACTGTCGATCCGCTTATAGCCGATCTTCGCCTTGGACGAGGTGATGGTGTCGTGCGCGCGCTTGTAGTCGGTGGCCGGCACGGTGAAGGTGAGGTCGGTGGTCTTGCCGTCCTCCGAGACGTTCTGCACGATCATGTCGACATTGATATTGGCCTCGGCGAGCGGCCCGAAGATCGAGGCCGCGACGCCAGGCTTGTCCTCGATCTGCCGCACGGAAATCTGCGCCTCGTCCTTCGAGAAGGCGATGCCGGTGACGACGTGGCTTTCCATGATTTCCTCCTCGCTGCAGATCAGCGTACCCGGCGGCGTGCCGAAGGGATCGATATCCTCAGGCTTGTCGAAGCTGGAGCGGACGAAGATCGGCATGCTCTGGGTCATGCCGAGTTCCACCGAGCGCACTTGCAGCACTTTCGCGCCCTGCGAGGCCAGCTCCAGCATGTCCTCGAATGCGATCTTGTCCAGCCGGCGCGCCTTCGGCACCACGCGCGGGTCCGTCGTATAGACGCCATCGACGTCGGTGTAGATGTCGCAGCGGTCGGCATGGATCGCGGCCGCGATCGCCACCGCCGAAGTATCGGAGCCGCCGCGGCCGAGCGTGGTAATGCGCCCGGTCTGCGGGTTGATGCCCTGGAAGCCGGCGATGACGGCGACCTCCTTGCGGTCCTTGAAACGGTGGATCAGCTCGGCGCCGTCGATCTCGAGGATGCGCGCAGAGGCATGCGCGTCGCTGGTCCGGATCGGAATCTGCCAGCCCTGCCAGGACCGCGCCTGAATGCCCATGCCCTGCAGGACGATTGCGAGCAGTCCGGAGGTGACCTGCTCGCCGGAGGCGACCACCGCGTCATATTCGCGCGCGTCATGCATCGCGGAGGCCTCGCTGCACCAGGCCACCAGCTCGTTGGTCTTGCCGGCCATCGCCGACACCACAACCGCGACGTCGTGTCCGGCGTCGACCTCGCGTTTCACATGGCGCGCGACGTTGCGGATTCGGTCGATATTGGCGACGGATGTTCCGCCGAATTTCATCACGAGGCGGCCCATGACGACGCGTAAAAGCCTTTCAAACGAGGATAAGTTCTGCGGCCCTGCGCGAAACCTGCGGCATATGGGCCGAAACGCGCGTATACATAGCGACGCGGCCGGGGGCAAGCGGGTTCCGGCCGTGTTAAGCCTGTTGCGGGGTAGTGGTGCGGAGAGGTTGAGCGTATGGGGCGTTATATCGACGAGATCCTGCAGCCCGGCGAAAAGGTGCTGTATTCCACCAACGCGCACTGGATGTTCTATTTGCCGGCAATCGGGGTGTGGATCGTGGCGGCGATCCTGCTGGTGGTGTCCTGGCTGGTGATGGTCCCGGCTCTCATGCTGTTCTGCTGGGCCTGTGCCGCAGTAGCCGCCATCGTGGCGCTTTATCTGACCGCCAAGGCCTGGTTCCACCGCTGGACCACCGAGACCGACGTCACCAACATGCGTGTCGTGCACAAGACCGGCTTCATCAAACGGCGCACCTTCGAGATGGCGCTGGACAAGGTCGAGAGCGTCGACGTCAACCAGAGCATCATGGGACGCATCCTCAATTATGGCGACGTCACCATCATGGGGGTCGGCGAAGGCAAGGAGATCATCAAGACCATCGCCGCGCCGCTCGATTTCCGCAGCCACATCACCGTGCGGTAACTGCCATGGCCACGACTCCGCGCGCCGCCTCGACCGTCGATCCCGCCGAGATCGCCAAGTTCTCCAAACTGTCGCAGGAATGGTGGGACCCGTCAGGCAAGATGGCGCCGCTGCACAAGATCAATCCGCTGCGGCTGACCTACATTCGCGACGCGGCGGCGGGCAAGTTCGACCGCAATGTCAAAAGCCTGAATTGCCTCTCTGGCTTGCGTGTCCTCGATATCGGCTGTGGCGCCGGGCTGCTCTGCGAGCCGCTGACGCGATTGGGGGCGCAGGTGATCGGCGTCGATCCGTCGGCCTCCAATATCGCCGCGGCGAAGCTCCATTCCGAGAAGGGGCATCTCTCGATCGACTATCGCTGTACCACCGTCGAAGAGATGGACGTGCGCGAGCGCTTCGACATCGTGCTTGCCATGGAGGTGGTCGAGCATGTCACCGACGTCGGCGCCTTCATCTCCCGCTGCGCGGCGATGCTCAAGCCCGGCGGTCTGATGGTGGTCTCGACGCTCAATCGCAACTGGAAGAGTTTTGCGCTCGCCATCGTCGGCGCCGAATATGTCCTGCGCTGGCTGCCGCGCGGCACCCATCAATGGGACAAGTTCGTCACGCCCGACGAGCTCGCGACACATCTGCTCGACAATCGCTTGGCCATCACCGAGCAGACCGGCGTGGTCTACAACCCGTTCGCCGACCGATGGAGTTTGTCGTCCGATGTCGACGTGAACTACATGGTGATTGCGGAAGAGATGGTGTGATCTCTTCACCCTCCCCTGGAGGGCGGGGTGGGATGATTGTCCGTTATGCATGATCGTGACGCGTGCATGCGCGCCGCCGCGTATCGCGGAGCACCAGCTTTGTGGTTGAACTAAGCAGTCACCCCACCCCGTCTCACATTTCGCTACGCTCGATGTGAGCCGACCCTCCCCCTCCAGGAGAGGGTGAAGCAGAAGCTCCCCATGTTCGCCACCGCCTCGCTCTGGATTCCCTTCACCATCGTCGCCGCGCTCGGCCAGGTCGCGCGCAACGCGATGCAGCGCTCGCTGACGGGACCGCTCGGCACCTGGGGCGCGACCAATATCCGCTTCCTGTTCGGTTTCCCGTTCTCGGTGATCTTCTTCGTCGTGGTGTGGCTCGCCTCCGGCGATCACGTGCCGTGGCCGACGGCATCGTTCTGGCCATGGCTGCTGCTCGGCGCGCTCAGCCAGATCATCGCGACCGGGTTGATGCTGGTCGCCATGAACGACCGCTCCTTCGTGGTGACCACCGCATATCTCAAGACCGAGGCGATCCAGACCGCGATCTTCGGCTTCGTCTTTCTCGGCGACCACCTCACCTGGCTCAAGGTAATCGCGATCCTGATCGCGACCGTCGGCGTCGTCATCACCGCGCTGCGGCCCGGCGCCGAGAAGAGCTTTGCCGAGGTTCGCCCGACCATCATCGGCCTGGTCTCGGCGGCGGCGTTCGCACTGTCGGCGATCGGCTATCGCGGCGCCATCCTCACCGTGCCGGGCGTGAGCTTCGTCACCGCGGCGTCCTATACGCTGGTGTGGGGGCTGTTCGCGCAGACCGTCGTGCTGACGATCTATCTGCTTGTGGCGCGCGCCGGACATCCTGAAGAAGATCCTCGGCCTGTGGAAGCCCTCGATGCTGGCGGGCTTCATGGGCGCGTTCGCCTCGCAATTCTGGTTTCTGGCGTTCGCGCTCACGGCCGCTGCCAATGTGCGCACGCTGGCACTGGTCGAGGTGCTGTTCGCGCAGGGCGTGGCGTATTACTCGTTCAAGCAGCCATTGTCGGCGCGCGAGTTGTCGGGGATTGCGCTGATCGTGGTCGGAGTTGCGTTGCTGGTCGCGGTCTAGCTGCCCGGAATAGAAATCGGAGGATCGGATGACCGCATATACCGGCGGCTGCACCTGCGGCGCGATACGCTATGAGATCACAGCCGAGCCCGTCCGAGGCTTTCACTGTCAGTGCCGCGACTGCCAGAGGGATACCGGCGCAGGACATGCGTCGGTCGCCGTCTTTCCTCGCGCCGCCATGAATATAACCGGCGCAGTCGTCGAAAATCAGAGACACGCGGATAGCGGAGCCGGTAAGCGCAAGGGATTTTGCGGGAATTGCGGATCGCCGATCTATAACAAGCCGCAAAATGTGCCGGATTTGATCGGCGTCTATGTCGGCACGCTCGACGATCCCGCTGGCTTCAGGCCCCAAATGGTGATGTTCGCATCGCGCGGGCACGGCTGGGACTATCTCGATCCCGCACTGCCGAGGGTACCGAATATGCGACCGCCATCATCTGTCTAGTCGTCATTGCGCGCGGAGCGAAGCAATCCAGTAGCCCGCATAAGCCAACGGGTCCGGCCCCGGTTGGGCGCATTCGCGCGACCCGTTGGCTCACCCGGGCTACGATCTACGGCTTGAACGCAATCAATGCCGCGCCGGCGGCGATCAGCGCGATTCCGAGCCAACCGTTCCATGACGGCCGCTCGCCGAGAAACGCCACGCCGAACAGCGCCACCAGCACCACACTCAGCTTGTCGATTGGCGCCACCAGCGTCGCCGGCCCGAGTTTGAGCGCGCGAAAGTAGCAGATCCACGATGCGCCGGTGCCGAGCCCGGACAGCAGCAGGAACAGCCAGCTTTTCGCCGCGATCGGCCCCGGCTGGCTGAATTGCCCTGTCGCGAACAGGATCAGCGACAGCGTAATGAGCACAACTACGGTGCGGATCAGGGTTGCCAGATCAGAGTTGATGCCTTCGACGCCGACCTTGGCGAAGATCGCGGTCAGCGCCGCGAATATGGCGGAGAGGACCGCCCAGAACTGCCAGGACGAGGTCAATTGCGGTCGTCGGGCAGCACCGGCATCGGCGAGACCTCGACGCCTTCGTCGATCAGCGACTTGGCCTCTTCCGGAGAGGCTTCGCCATAGATCGGCCGCTGCTCGATCTCGCCGTAATGCATCTTGCGCGCTTCGTTGGGGAATTTCTCGCCGACATTGTCGGCGTTCTTGACGATGTGGTCGCGCAATTCCTTGATTTTCGCGCGCAGCTCGCGCTCCTGCGCCATCAACAGCGGTGTCGAACCCGCGGTCGGCGCCTCCGTGGCAGAGGCGGCCGTCGGAGCAGGGGTGGGCGCAGGCACGGGCTCGCCGCGCTCACGACCTTTCTTGCCGACGATGCGCGGCGCCATGATCGCCTTCTCGATCTTGACGGAGTTGCAGACCGGACAGCTGACCAGCTTGCGCTTCGCTTGCAAATCGTAGGCGGCAGAGTCCTGGAACCAGCTTTCGAAATTGTGCTCGCGTTCGCAGCGGAGCGTGTACCGGATCATGCCGATCCCCGCACCAGATGCAGATGTTCGGGGCCGGCCTTGGGATCGGCAACCGCAAAGCGCCGTCCGTGCTGCAGCGACGGCACCGACTTGCGCGCCGCCTCGACCTTCGATGGATCGATCTTTGCCAGGAATACGCCGGGCTCGACGCCACCCTCGGCGAGGATCTCGCCCCAGGGCGCCACGATCAGCGAATGGCCGTAGGTCTCGCGCTTGTTCTCATGCAGCCCGGCCTGCGCCGCGGCGAACACGAAACAACCGGTCTCGATGGCGCGGGCGCGCAGCAGCACATGCCAATGCGCCTCACCGGTCTTGCGGGTGAAGGCAGAGGGTATCGTGAGAAAAGAAGCCCCGCTCTCGGCCAGCGCGCGATACAGCGCGGGGAAGCGCAGATCGTAGCAGATGGTCAGCCCGATCCGCCCCCAGGGCAGGTCGGAAATCACGGCGCTCTCGCCTGGCTGGTAGTTGGCGGATTCGCGATAGCTTTCGCCGCCCGGCAGATCGATGTCGAACATGTGGATCTTGTCGTAGCAGGCGAGGATGTTGCCGTCGGGTCCGATCAGGAAGCCGCGGTTGACCGCCTTCTCCGGCGAGAAGCGCAGCGCCAGCGATCCGATGTGCAGATGGATCTTCAATTCCTTCGCCAGCGCCCGGTAAGCCTTCAGCGAGACGTCGTCTTCTTCGGCGGCAAGATGCTCGAACAGCGCCTTGCGGTTGAGCTGCATCATGTTGCTGACTTCGGGCGTCTGCACATAATCGGCGCCCTGCTTCGCCGCCTCGCGGATCAGCGCCGTGCCCTGCTCGAGGCTCGGTCCCGGCAACAGGCCGGTGCGCATCTGCACCATCGCCGCGGTAAAAATGTTGCCGTCGCTCATGAAGCGGCCTTTTCTCCCGACAGCATGCCGTCGAGTTTGCCTTCGCGGTCCAGCGCATAAAGTTCGTCGCAGCCGCCGATCAGGACTCCGCCGATAAAGATCTGCGGGAAGGTGACGCCTTCGCCGGCGCGATCGTACATCTGCTGGCGCACCGATCGAATCCTTGCCGTTGTCGTATTCGGTGAAAGCGGCCTTTTTGCGAGTCAGCAGCGATTTGGCGGCGCTGCAATAGCCGCAGCCCGGACGGGTGTAGATTTCGATGGCAGCAGTCATCTCGCGCTCGGTGCCGATCTAAGTTTGGCACTCGAATAAGTGCTGATTATATGGGAGCTTTGGGGGTGTCCACAACCCGGGCGAACACCAGCACGTCGACCTGTGACGCTTTTGCCCGTAACAGCGCCCGCGCGCAGGCATCCAGCGTCGCGCCTGTGGTCAGGACGTCATCGACCAGCACCATGCGGCGGCCCTGAACTATCGATTTCGCCTCGGCGGAGAGCTGGAATGCGCCCTGCACATTGCTGGCCCGCTGTGCGCGGGAGAGCCCGACCTGCTGCTCGGTGGCGCGCACCCGCTGCAACAGGTCGCCGCGCAGTGTGACCCCGCTCTGGCGCTCGATCGCGCGCGCCAGCGCCCCGGACTGGTTGAAGCGGCGGCCCCAGGCGCGGCGCCAGTGCAGCGGCACCGGGATCAGCATGTCGGCGCCATCGAGCAGTTCGCTCCCGGCGCGCGCCATCCAGCGGCCCATCGCTGGCGCAAGGTCGGTGCGGTCCTGGTATTTCAGCGCATGGACCAGCGTGCGCGCGACATCGTCATAGCGCACCGCGGCGCGCGCCCGCGCATAGGCCGGCGGGTTGGCGATCGCCTCCATCGACAGCATGTCGGGGCCGGGATCGTAGACAAAGGGAATGCCGAGCCGCGGGCAGTAGGGCGGCTCGATGAACGACAGTTTGGCCCAGCATTCCGGCGCAGACGCCTTCGCCTTCGACCGGCTCGCGGCAGGACACGCACAGGGTCGGCAGCGCGATGTCGAGCGCGAGTTTCGCCGCATGGGTCCATGCGCTGCCGAACGCGCGGATTGCGCGGCGTAGGGGTGTTGGTCGCGGTGGTGGCCTCCATCAATTCGAGGCTAGCGCGCGATTGCCTGGCTCGACACGTTCGTGCCCCGGATGCAGCGCTTCGCGCGGCATCGCCCCGGGACACGAGAGCAATTGCCAGCCTCTCGCTCGGAGCGTACCTACCGGCGATGGTCCCTAACCCGACCGCGCCCATCCTGTTCGACCGCGCGCTTTTGGCGCGGCGGCTGGCGCGCGCCGGAAAAGCTCGGGCCGGCGACCTTCCTGCTTGAT
Organism: uncultured Alphaproteobacteria bacterium; assembly: GCA_963732085.1. GTDB lineage: Bacteria > Pseudomonadota > Alphaproteobacteria > Rhizobiales > Xanthobacteraceae > Bradyrhizobium. Next base: position 101,070 of record CAVSYJ010000019.1, read on the forward strand.
CGCGTGCGTGAGGATATGGCGGAGCGTCTTGCGGCGGTGAACCGCGAATTCACAGAGGCCGCCGACATCTGGACGCCGGGCGGCGGGGCTGTCGCTGCCGCGGCTTGACGTCCGACATGTCGACATCGGCTCCGGTGACGAGAGCCTGCCATTGGCGCCGGCATCGCTCGACCTCGCGGTCTCGGCCCTGGCCTTTCAGTTCGTCAACGATCTGCCCGGCGTGCTCGCGCAAATCCGCCGCGCGCTGAAGCCGGATGGTCTTGTTGCTCGCGGCGTTGATCGGCGGCGACACGTTGACTGAGCTGCGGCAAAGCTTTGCCGCGGCCGAGGCCGAATGCGAAGGTGGCGTGTCGCCACGCGTCGCGCCGTTCGCCGACCTGCGCGACATCGGCGCGCTGTTGCAGCGCGCGGGTCTCGCGCTGCCGGTCACCGATGTCGATCGCGTCGTGGTGCGCTACGACAATGCGTTTGCGCTGATGAACGACCTCAGGCGGATGGGCGCGACCAACATTTTGTTGGAGCGGCGGCACGCGCCGACCCGCCGCGCGACCATGCTGCGGATGGTGCAGATTTATGCCGAGCGCTTTTCTGATCCCGACGGACGCATCCGCGCCACTTTCGATATCGTCTGGCTGTCGGCCTGGGCGCCGGATGAGAGCCAGCCCAAGCCGCTGCGGCCGGGTTCGGCGACGGCGAGCCTGGAGGAGGCGGTGAAGAGGGGGCAGAAAAACCCGTCATGGCGGGCAAGCCGTTCGAAGAACGGCGTCGCTTCCCTCGTAGCGCGGCACACGTCTTGGCGAAGCGCGGGCGGACGAGTTGGTGGCGCGCTGAGCGTCCTACAGCAACAAATCCTCCAGATGCGGGATCAGCGGCAAATCCGCCGGCGGCATCGGATAGTCGCGCAACTTATTGGCGCGCACCCAGGCGAGCTGCTGGCCCTCGCGCGCAGATCGACGGCCTTCCAGCGCCGGCAGACATAGAGCGGCATCAACAGATGAAAGCTCTCATAGGCGTGGCTGGCGAAAGTCAGCGGCGCGAGGCACGGCTCCTCGACGGTGATGCCGAGCTCCTCGTGCAGTTCGCGGATCAGCGTCGCTTCCGGCCGCTCGCCGGCCTCGACCTTGCCGCCGGGAAATTCCCACAGGCCCGCGAGCGTCTTGCCCTCCGGCCGTTGCGCGATCAGCACGCGCCGGTCAGCGTCAACCAGCGCGCAGGCGACGACGAGGGTGAGTTTGAGGTCGGGCATCGGCTCGCTTCCGTCCCCTCGTCATTGCGGAGCGAAGCGAAGCAATCCAGAAATGTATCCGCGGACAGATTCTGGATTGCTTCGTCGCTTGCGCTCCTCGCAATGACGATTACGACCGGTAATCGCCGTTGATCGCGACATATTCCTTGGTGAGGTCGCAGGTCAGCACGCGGTCGCGGCCCTTGCCTAGACCGAGCGCGACCTTGATCTGGACTTTTGGCGCCTTCATCGCCTCCGACACTTCGTCTCGTCATAGGATGGATCGCGCGCGCCCTTGTGGGCGACGCGGATGCCGTTGAAGGAGATCGCGAGCTTGTCGCGGTTGGCCGGCTCGCCGGCCTTGCCGACCGCCATCACCACGCGCCCCCAATTGGCGTCCTCGCCGGCGATCGCGGTCTTCACCAGCGGCGAGTTCGCGATCGACATCGCGATTTTTCGCGCCGATGCTTTCGTCGTCGCGCCCTCGACGATGATCTCGACCAGCTTGCGCGCGCCTTCGCCGTCACGCGCCACCTGTTCGCGACAGAACGGCGAGCACCTGATGCAGCGCCTTGGTGAAGGCCTTCAGCCGCGGATCGCTGGCGCGGCTGATTTTGGGCGCGCCATGCGCGGCGGCGGCTCCCGTGGCGAACGCCATCAGCGTATCCGACGTCGAGGTGTCGCCGTCGATCGTCACCGCGTTGAACGTGTCTTCGACGCCGCTCTTGAGCAGCGACTGCAGCGCTGCTGGCGCGATCGGCGCATCGGTAAAGACGAACGACAGCATGGTCGCCATGTCGGGCATGATCATGCCGGCGCCTTTGGCCATGCCGTTGATGCTGACCTTGGCCTTGCCGAGCTTCACCGTCGCGGTCGCGACCTTCGGAAACGTGTCGGTGGTCATGATGGCGCGCGCAGCCGCCATCCAGTCGCTGGGCGCGGCGGTCGCGGCGAGATTGCCGAGCACGCCGTCGAATTTCTGCGCATCCAGCGGTTCGCCGATCACGCCGGTCGAGGCGAGAAACACCTCGTTCGGACTGCAGTCGACGGCTTTCGCGGCGATCTGCGCGGTCAGCGCGGTCGACTGCTTGCCGGTCTTGCCGGTGAAGGCGTTGGCATTGCCGGAATTGACCACCAGCGCGCGCGCCTTGCCGCGTCCGAGTTTGGCGCGGCACCATTCCACCGGCGCCGACGGGCATTTGGATTTGGTGAAGACGCCGGCCACCGCGGTGCCCTCGTCCAGCACCGCCAGCAGCACGTCGGTGCGGCCCTTGTAGCGGATGCCTGCCGCGGCGGTCGCAAGCTTGACGCCCGCGATGTCGGGCATGGCGGGGACGTCGGTCGGCGCAAGCGGGGAGACGGAGGTGGACATGGGAGGCGCCTTATCGAGACGAGGGCTTCAAGACGTGGATGCCCGGGCTTTTGGCCCGGGCATGCACGCTTGAATACTCAACTCTGGGCGCGAAGTCGATTTACTTCTTCGCCGGAGGCGCCATCTTGCTGTCGGCGGGCTTGGCCGGGTCGGCCGGCTTGGTATCGGACTTCGCGGTCTCCGCCGGCTTGTCCATCCGCTCGATCTTGGCGGCCTCGCGCAGCTTGCCGACATAGTCGGCCTGCGCCTTGCGCGCCACATAGGTCTCGATCTGGCCCTTGACCTGATCGAACTCCGGCGGCTTGCGGTTGCGCTTCTCCTCGACCTTGATGATGTGCCAGCCGAACTGCGACTTCACGGGATCGGAAATCTTGCCCGGCTCGAGCGCGAAGGCGACCGCCGAGAATTCCGGCACCATCTGGTCCTTGGTGAAGAAGCCGAGGTCGCCGCCATCGGAGGCGCCGGGATCCTTGGATTTCTTCTTGGCGAGTTCGGCGAAATCTGCGCCCTTGTCGAGTTCGGCCTTGACCGCCTTGGCCTCATCCTCGGTCTCGACCAGGATGTGGCGGGCGTGGACTTCCTGTTCGCCCGAGATCTGCTTGGAAGCGTCCTCATAGACCTGCTTCATCGCTGCGTCGGTGGTCGCGGCCTTGCCTTCGGAGGCGAGCAGGCTGTCCATCAACAGGCGGTTGCGGGTGAAGTTGAGGCGCCTCTTGAATTCCTCGCCGTCGGCGATCTTCTTGTCCTCGGCGGCCTTGGCGACGATCTTCATGTCGATCAGGAACGCCAGCACGTTCTCGTCCTTGGTCGCTGGGTCCATCTGCGCGAGAGAAGGCGCAAGCTCCTCCTCGGCCATCGCGACATCGCTCTGCTTGATTTCGGCGCCGTTAACCTTTGCAAGCACCTTGTCGTCAGCCCGGACGGGGGCCGTCAGCAGCGCGATCGCCAGGAAGCTCGCGGCGGCAAGGCCAAGGCCGGTTTTCGTCACCGGGAACGAAGTCGTCATGGAAAATCCTTATGTTCGGGAAGGGCTGATTTTGCGGGCGGACACTCGCCCAATCGCCTGGCCTTGGCAACGCGAAACTCTGGCAAAATGATGAATTTGCTGACACCTTCGCGCTTCCGCAAGCGCCGTTGACAAGGCTCTGACCCGGCCATATCTCTGCGGCGTCGGCTCGGTGGCGGAAGCGCTTATTTTGTCTATCGTTTTTGGCCGTTGAACCCCGAATTGCTTATTTCCCACTCATTCGCGAAGGCGCGGAGCGCTCGGATGGCACCCGGCGCGTCACGGTGAGTTGATACAAGCGATTTGGCAGATGGATTTAGGGCTTTGATCCAGAGCTCTTGAGAACAGGAATTCGGCATGATCGGCGCGCTCGCCCGCAAGTTCTTCGGCACTCCCAACGACCGCCGGGTCAAGGGCTATCAACCCCGCGTCGCCGCCATCAACGAGCTGGAGGGCGAACTCGAGAAACTCTCGGACGAGGCGCTGAAGGCCCGCACCGACGAATTCCGCAAGGAGTTGGCCGAGGGCAAGACGCTCGACGACATTCTCGTTCCGGCTTTCGCCACCGTGCGCGAGGCCGCCAAGCGCACGCTCGGCCAGCGCCATTTCGACGTGCAGCTGATCGGCGGCATGGTGCTGCATGAGGGCGACATCGCCGAGATGAAGACCGGCGAAGGCAAGACGCTGGTCGCGACGCTCGCGGTCTATCTCAACGCGCTCGCAAGCAAGGGCGTCCACGTCGTCACCGTCAACGACTACCTCGCCCGCCGCGACGCCGACTGGATGGGCCAGATCTATAACTTTCCTCGGCATGACCACCGGCGTCATCGTCCACGGCCTCGACGATTCCGAGCGCAAGCTCGCCTACGCTTGCGACATCACCTACGGCACCAACAACGAATACGGCTTCGACTATCTGCGCGACAACATGAAGTACCGGCTGGAGGACATGGTCCAGCGCGGCCACTTCTACGCGATCGTCGACGAAGTCGACTCCATCCTGATCGACGAGGCGCGCACGCCGCTGATCATCTCCGGTCCGCTCGACGACCGTTCGGATTTCTACAACACCATCGACACCTTCTTTCCGAAGCTCGACAAGACGCGACTACGACGTCGACGAGAAGCAGCGCACGGTGACCTTGACCGAAGCCGGCATGGAGAAGCTCGAGACGCTGTTGCGCGACGCCGGCCAGCTCAAGGGCGAGTCGCTCTACGACGTCGAGAACGTCTCCGTCGTGCATCACGTCAACCAGGCGCTGCGCGCGCACACGCTGTTCACCCGCGACAAGGACTACATCGTCCGCGACGACGAGGTCATCATCATCGACGAGTTCACCGGCCGCATGATGCCGGGGCGCCGCTATTCGGAAGGCCTGCACCAGGCGCTCGAGGCCAAAGAGCATCAGCCGGTGCAGCCGGAAAACCAGACGCTCGCCTCGATCACGTTCCAGAATTATTTCCGCATGTACGCGAAGCTCGCCGGCATGACCGGCACGGCGGCGACCGAAGCCGACGAACTGTTCGACATCTACAAGCTCGAGGTCGTGGAGATTCCGACCAACGTCAGGTCGCGCGTCTCGACGAGGACGACGAGGTCTACCGCACCCAGACCGAGAAATATGCCGCGATCCTCGCCGAGATCGAACGCGCCAACAGCCGCTTCCAGCCGGTGCTGGTCGGCACCGCCTCGATCGAGAAGTCCGAGGTGCTGGCGGAATACCTGAAGAAGAACGGCTACAAGCAGATCGATTTCGGCAACGAAAACGCGATGGAAAAGCTTTATGCCGCCGCGCGCTACGGCAAGCCGTCAAAACTGTTTGCCGTGCTTGAACGCGCGCTTCCACGAGCAGGAGGCCTACATCGTCGCCGAAGCGGGCGTGCCCGGTGCGATCACGATCGCGACCAACATGGCCGGCCGCGGCACCGACATCAAGCTCGGCGGCTCGCTCGACATGCGCATCGCGCAGGAGACCGCCGGGATCGCCGACGAAGCCGAGAAGGCCGCGAAGATCGAGCGGATCAAGGCCGACGTCGAGCGCTTCCGCGAGATCGTGCTGAAGTCGGAAGAGACCGTCGAGCTCGAACCTGCCAAGGGCTCCAAGCCGGCGCGCACCGTGCAGAAGCCCGGCGGGCTCTACATCATCGGCTCCGAGCGGCATGAATCCCGCCGCATCGACAACCAGCTGCGCGGCCGCTCCGGCCGTCAGGGCGATCCCGGGCGCTCGAAATTCTTCCTGTCGCTGGAAGACGATCTGATGCGCATCTTCGGCTCCGACCGGCTCGACAGCATGCTGCAGCGTCTCGGCCTGAAAGAGGGCGAGGCGATCATCCATCCCTGGATCAACAAGGCGCTGGAAAAGGCGCAGCAGAAGGTCGAGGCGCGCAACTTCGACATCCGCAAGAACCTGCTCAAATTCGACAACGTGCAGAACGACCAGCGCAAGGTGATCTTCGACCAGCGCATCGACCTGATGAAGGACGAGAGCGTCGCCGAGACCGTCGCCGACATGCGCCACGCCTATGTCGACGACGTCGTCCTCAAGCACGTGCCCGAGCATGCCTATGCCGAGCAGTGGGACGTCGCGGGCCTGAAGGACGAATTGAACCGCGTGCTCGGCATCGAGCTTGCCGGTCGATGATGGGCCAAGGAAGAAGGCATCGCCGACGAGGAATTGCTTGATCGCATCGAGCAGAAGGTCGACGAGCACATGGCGGCCAAGGTCGGGCAATGGGGCCCCGACGTGATGCGCTACGTCGAGAAGACCATCCTGCTGCAGACGCTCGACCATCTCTGGCGCGAGCATCTGATCATGCTCGACCATCTGCGCCAGGTGATCGGCTTGCGCGGCTACGGCCAGCGCGATCCCTTGCAGGAATACAAGTCGGAAGCCTTCGCCTGTTCGAAGCCATGATCACGCATCTGCGCGAGGCGGTGACCGCGCAGCTGATGCGGGTCGAGATCGTGCCGCCGGAGGAGCAGGCAGCCGGTGCTGCCGCCGATGGAAGCGCACAAGCTCAATCCCGACACCGGCGAGGACGAGATGGCGTTCGCGAACGCGTCGCTGGTGCCGGCGAACGGCGGCGATGTCGCGCGCGATCCGAAGAACCCGGCGAGCTGGGGCAAGGTCGGCCGCAACGAGGATTGCCCCTGCGGCAGCGGCAAGAAGTTCAAGCACTGCCACGGGCGGAACGCCTGAGCTCGCCGCTGCTGATCGTCTTCGGCGGTCTGCCGGCGACCGGCAAGACCACGATCGCGCGTGAGCTGACGCGGCGGCTTGATGCGACCTACCTGCGTATTGATATGATCGAGCAGAGGCTGAAAGATCAGGGCCTCGCGGTCGGCGCCGCCGGCTACGTGATCGCCAACGCGCTCGCCACGGAAAACCTCCTGATCGGGCGGACCGTGGTCGCCGATTGCGTCAATCCGGTCGCGGCGAGCCGCAATGGCTGGCGCGAGACTGCCGATCGATGCAAGGCGCGGCTGGTCGAGATCGAGCTCGTCTGCAGTGATGCCACCTTGCACCGGCGCCGCGTCGAGGGCCGCCCGACCGACATCGTCAGCGGTCACAGTCAGCCGACCTGGGATGACGTCGTCAAGCGCGACTACGAGCCGTGGGACCGCGAGCACCTGATCCTTGATACAGCCGCGGACGCCGTCGATCGTCTGGCCGATCGCGCGGAAGCCTACATTCGCAACCGCTGACGGCGATTGGCGGACGGGCCTGGTGGCGTTATGGTCGCGCCGATGAACGTTCCCAGCGTCACTCCCCAGCAAATCCGCACCACGCTGCTCGCGCGCGACGAGATCGCGCTGCTCGACGTCAGGCACGAGGCGGAGTTCGCAACCGCCCATCCGCTGTTTGCCGCGAACATGGCGGCGAACCGGATTGCGCTCGAAGCCGGGCTGCGGCTGCCGCGCAAGGATGTGCCGGTTGTTCTCTACGACAACGGCGAAGGGCTCGTGCCCGCGGCGGCCGAAGCGTTTGCAAATCTCGGCTACAGCAATATTCGCGCGCTCGCCGGCGGGCTGACAAGCCTGGCGCGATGCCGGCTATGAGCTGTTCCAGGACGTCAATTCCTACGCCAAGGCGTTCGGCGAACTCGTGGAATCGCGCCGCCATACGCCGTCGCTGCCGGCCGACGAGGTCGCCGCGCTGATCAAGCGCGGCGCCAACATCAAAATCCTCGATGTTCGCCGCTTCGACGAATACAGCACGATGAACATTCCGGGCTCGGTCAGCGTGCCCGGCGCCGAGCTGGTGCTGCGTGCCGGCGATTGCCGCGCCCGATCCGGAGACCACCATCGTGGTCAATTGCGCCGGCCGCACCCGCTCGATCATCGGCACGCAGTCGCTGATCAATGCCGGCGTGCCCAACAAGGTGGTGGCGCTGCGCAACGGCACCATGGGCTGGACGCTGGCGAGCCATACGCTCGAGCACGGCGCCGGCAGGCGCGGCGCGATTGGACCGTTCGCAACGGCCGACGCCAATGCGCGCGACGTCGCTTATCGCGCGGGCGTCCGCCGCCTCGGCAGGACGATCTCGCCGCGCTTGAGGCGCAAACCTCACGCACGCTCTATCGCTTCGACGTCCGCGACGCGGAGGAATACACCGCCGGTCACCTCAAGGGCTTCCGCCATTATCCGGGCGGGCAGCTGGTGCAGGAGATCGACATGGCAGCACCCGTGCGCGGCGCGCGCATCGTGCTCACGGACAATCTTGGCATCCGCGCCGACATGACGGCGTCATGGCTGGCGCAGATGGGCTGGGACGCTTTCGTGCTCGACGGCGGCTATGACCGCGCGCTGCGAGGCCGGTCCGCCACAGGTGCTGCCGAAGCCCGATCCCGCGCATCGTTATCGCAGGCCCTATGAGGGCGCCGATGCGACGGCGGAAAAGATGCAGGCCTATTTCGATTGGGAATATGGCCTGGTCGCGCAGCTCGCGCGCGACGGCACCCATGGGTTCTTTGTGATCTAGCAGGTGATTTGTAGGGTGGGCAAAGGCGCGAAGCTCCTTGCCCACCATCTTTCGGCAAGTCGGACTCGTGAATGGTGGGCACGCTTGCACCTGATCTCGCGGAGCGACCGAAGACGTGACCGCTTTGCCCACCCTACGCAGATTGCGTTACTCGATCACTTCATCGGCGCGCAGCAGGAACGTCTCGGGAATCGAAATCCCCAGCGCCTTCGCCGTCTTCAGATTGACCGCCAGATCGATCTTGGTCGGCTGCGCCACCGGGAGATCGGCGGGGTTGGCGCCCTTGAGGATCCTGTCGACATAATCGGCGGCCTGCCGGAACTGGCCGCTCTCGTTCGGCCCGTAGGACATGAAGCCGCCCTCGGCGCGGATCCATTCACGGGCGCCCCACATCGTCGCCATGCTCCGCGTCGTGCGCGGCGACGTTGATCTTTGGCGAGTTGGTGACGACGAGCGAATCCGTGCAGATATAAAGCGCCGTGGCGCTGCCCTTCACTGATTGGATCGCGGGCGCGATGTCCTCAGGTCGATGGATGTCGAGCGCATCTGCAGTCAGCCCGAGCTTGCGCGCGGCCTCGCGGACCGCGGTCGGATTCCCGCGCCGAGCCCGGATAGCCGGCATTGGCCATCACCGCGAGGTGCTTGAGGCCGGGGATCGCCTCGCGCAGGATTTCCAGCCGCTTGGTGCCGATCTCGCTCGATTGCAGCGACAGCCCGGTGACGTTGCCGCCGGGATGCGACAGACTCTGCACGAAGCCGCTCGTGACGGGATCGACCGCGGCCGCCAGCACGATCGGAATCGTGTTGGTCGCGCGCATCACGGTGGCGGCCGCGCTTCCCACCGTTACGATCACGTCGACCTTCATCGCAACGAGTTCGGCGGCGATCGGAGCATAGCGGCCGCTGTCGCCCTCCGCCCAGCGATACACGAGAGTAACGGTGCGACCGTCGATCCAGCCGAGCTCGCGCAAGTGCTCCTCGAAGCTCGCCACCATCGGGCCCCAGGTCGCGGGCGAGGCCGCGCCAAGCATGGCGACGGTCTTGCCCGGCTGCTCGGCGCGCGCCGCGAGCGGCCATGCAGCCGCGCATAAGAGCCCCGCCAAAATGTCGCGCCGTCGCAAGTCCATTTCCTGAAACCCCTTCCCGACGCAGCGATATTGCCGCCGGTCTCGATGCCAAATCAAGCGCGTGCACTGCGGTCAGATAATCTCAAGCCGCTCTGGATGAAAAATCGTCGTTTCCTGAAAGTCTTGGACGGCCGACGCATGCATGGTGCAGGCGGGGAAGGGGGACATAACTCCGCCTCTCAGGATGACCACCATGACGTTATTGAATCATAGCACTGGCTATTCTCCGGCCTCCGGCGCGATCCGAAGGACAATCGGACATTTTCTCAACCGTACAGGCCACCTCATTAACCGCTTCGTCGCGGCCCTGATCGAGCAGCGCGCCCGGCAGGCCAGCCTCGTATTGCTCCGCAGTTTCGACGATCGCCAGCTCCACGATATCGGGCTGGATCGCTGCACTATCGAATGCGGCCTTGCCGAGGCCGCCAAGCTGCGCTCGGAGCAGCAGGCTGCCGTGCGTCGCAGCAGGCGAGGGGGAGCGGCGTAAGCCGCTCTCCAACTCTAGAGATGCCTCACCTCATGGCGCATCACGAACGGCGCGAGCAGCGCGTGCACTTCGCCCGCGACGGCCTCGCGCTTGTCGGCGGGCACGCCGGTCAGCGTTACGGTCGCGATGCTGCCGTGGCTGCCATGCGCGCCGACCCTCACCTTGCAATCGATGCCGCGCTCGCGCAGCGGCGCGAGCACTTGATCGAAAACGCGGCTGGCGGCGTCCCAGCGCAGCTGCGGCTTGAACACCTTGCCGACGCCGGTGAGCGGCATTGGATCGACAGCGATCACCTGCACCGGCACGGCGGCGCGCTCCGGCGTGCGCTCGCGCACCCAGGCTTCGAGTTCGCCGGCTTGTACGCTGGCGCCGGGCTTGAGCTGCACATAGCCGACCGGTAGCTCGCCGGCATAGGCGTCGGGCTGGCCGACCATCGCGGCGAGCCCGACCGCGGGATGCTGGAACAAAATCTCCTCGATCGGTTGCGGATCGATGTTGTGGCCGCCGCGGATCACCAGATCCTTGGCGCGGCCGGTGATCCAGAGACAGCCGTCCTTGTCGAGCCGGCCGAGATCGCCGGAATTGACCCAGATATCGTCGACGAAGGCGCCTGCATTGTGGGCGTCGTGGAGATAGCCGCCGAACACGCCGGGCCCGGCCATGGTGACCACGCCGATTTCGTCCGGCGCACAGTCACGCTCGATGCGGCCGCTGGCGTCCAGCTTGACGATGCGCACGCGGCTATAGGGCACCGCGCGCCCGGCCGAGCCGAGCGGGATCGGCCGGTCCGGAAACGCGATGGTGTGCACGCTCGACGTCTCGGTCATCCCGTAGACTTCGAGCACCGGCAGCTTCAGCTTGTCCGTGATCGCCTGGCCGACTGCGACCGGAATCGCCGAGCCGCCCGCCGCCGCATATTTCAGGCTGGAAATGTCGGCATCACCGGGCGGAACGGTGAGAGCCGCGGCCAGCACCGTCGGCACGCTCGACAGCGTCGGGGTCCTGTAACGCTCGATCAGCCGCCAGATGTTCTTCACCGCGTTCGGATTGCGCCATCCCGAAGGCGACAGCACCACGAGAGAGCCGCCGGCCGACAGCGTGGTCAGCACCTGCGTCAGCGAGCCGCCGACATGATAGAGCGGCATGCCGAACAGCAGATTGGTGCCGGGTTGCGCTTTCAGCATCAGGTTGACCGCCCAGGCCTGATAAACTTGGTTGGTGTGAGTGTGGCGCACCAGCTTCGGCGTGCCGGTGGTGCCGCCGGTGTGGAAATAGGCAGCGACGTCGCCGCCGGAAATTTTTCGGCCACTGACCAGCCGGTCCGACGGCTGCGCCTTGATCAGCTCGTTGAACGAATGAATTCCGTTCGCAGGATCGCCGGCGCCGTGCACCTGCACGATCGCCTTCAGATTTTTCAGCTTGCCGCGGACTTGCTCGACCTTCTGCCAGATGTCGGTGCCCGGCATAGGACCGAGCGCAACCAGCACTTTGGTGTTGGCGGCTTCGAGGATTTCCGCGATCTGGTGCGGCTCCAGCAGCGGATTGACGGGGTTGGCAATGCCCGCGGCTTCGGCGGCAAACAGGGTGACGAAGGCATCGGGGACCAGCGGCAACAGGAAGCTCACCACATCGTTCGGGCCGACACCGAGCGCGCCGAACATGTTGGCCGCTTGCGTGACCCGCGCGAGAAAATCCCGATAGGTGATGACGACCGGTGCATCCGCCGGATCGGCATTGGCGAGCAGTTGCAGCGCCGGCGCATCGGGATCGTGTGCCGCGCCGAGCTTCAAGGCGTCGTAGGTGCTTTGGGCCGCGATGCGGTCCGCGTAAGGAGTTTGTTCGAAGGCGCGAACGTCGGCGTCGCTTGCGAAGCTCGGATAGTCTTTGCCGATGACACGATCGAGCAGATGAACGCCCGCCATTCCCTGATACCTCCCTCGACACATTTGGCTCGCGCGCCTTCTGTGGGCCGCGTGCGGGACAAATTATAGATTAATTGTTGGGCGTCTATGCCGATGTCTCGTCATTGCGAGCGAAGCGAAGCAATCCAGAATTTCACCGAGGAGACAGACTGGATTGCTTCGTCGCTGCGCTCCTCGCAATGACGACAAGCAGCTAGTTCGCGTTACTTCTTCTCGGCGCTCTCGATGAACGGGCCGCTCTGGATGCGGCGGATCACGGTCGCCACGTCTTCCTCGAAATTGATGGCGTGGTCCTTGCCGAACAGGACCGAGGAGCCGCTGCCCTGGCCGGGCTGCACGGTCAGGATCTGGTTGATGTTGACCAGCACCTCGCGTGTCGGAGGCCCGGGCCGCTTGAGCACGATGAATTTAGCCATCGGAGCATACCATCCCAGAGAATGAACCCCGGCCGCCAGCGACAGGCCGGGGGTTTCCGTTCTGGACGCGCCTCTGAGAACGACGCGCGCAAAAGTCTACCGGCGAAGGTTTAAGAGAGCTTTGATGATGCTTCTTCACCTTTCCCCGCTTTGCGGGGAAAGGTGAAGAACAGTCACTACTTCACCGCGGAGAAGCGGCTGTCGAACGAGTTCGCGCCCACGATCGGCTGCGAGCCGGCAACCATGGCGTCCTTTGGCGGCGGGGCGGCAGCGGCGGCCGGCGCCGGTGCCGCCGGCGCATCCACTGACGGTTTCAGCGGCGGACGCGAAGCGGCCGCCTGCCTGGTTTCGACCGGCTTGAACGCCTTCGGCAGCGGCTTGGCTTCGGCCTTCGGCTTGGCGCTCGCGGCCGGAGGCGGTGCGCTGGCGGTGGTGTCGGCGGTGGCGCCGCCGATGCCGATCTTGCGGCCGAGGCTTGCGAAGAAGCCTTCGGACTGTTGCTGCTGCGCCGGCGCGGCGGAGGCGACCCTTGTCCCTGGTCCCTGCGGCGCCGCTTGTCCCTGCGGCGGAGCCGACGCCACGACAGGCTCCGGGCCTTGCTGCGTTTGCCACGGCGCGCGCGGCGGATTGACGGTGCCGGGAATGGTTCCGGGCGCGCGCGTCACCGCGAACAGCGACAAGCCCTGGCCGTCACCGCCTTCGGAGAGACCGGTGCTGCCGCCGGGCACATGCGAGGCGAACACCTGGTTCATGCCGCCATCGATGCCGGTGTTGAGCTTGGCGACGGGCGTGCCGTGCGACACCAGCTTGTTGTACTCGGCCGTCTCTTCCTCTTGCCGCTGCTGCATGGCGTCGGCGAGCTGCTCGTCGATCGCGTAAGGCGGGCACTTGGCGTTGACGTTGAACACCGGATCGTTCTTCGCGTTCGGCGCGCGGATCGGGTCGAACACGTATTTCTTCTCGCAATAGGAGACTTTCGGCTCCTGATGCGTGATCTCGAAGTGATCGTAGCCGACCTTGATCATCTTCCAGAACGGCATGTTCGGATTGTTGCGATGCTTCGCCATGTTGAGCGGCGTCATCCGGAACGGGTAGGCCTGGAACTGGAACGACTTCTGTCCGCCGAAAAAGGACTCGCGGCCGAGCGAATAAATCTCGGCGATCTGCTCGTCGGTCATCGCGTAGCAGCCGCGCGAGGAGCAGTCGCCATGCACCATCAGCTGCGACCCGCTGTGGCCGAGCGCCGCGTCATAGGTGTTGGGATAACCGGTATTGAAGGAGAGGTAGTAGGCCGACGTCGGATTCATCAGGCCGGGCGTGATCGGATAGAAACCTTCCGGTGCCTGACGGTCGCCTTCCCTCACCTTCGGTCCGAGATCGCCGGACCAGCGGCAGATCGGATAGGTCTTCAAGAGCGCGAACTGGCCGGAGCGATTCTGCTTCCAGACCTCGACCTCGGCTTCAGATTTGAACAGGCGGATCAGGATCGGCGACTGCAGATCCATGTCCTTGTCGACCATCGCCTGGATCAGTTTCGGCGGGACCGGCTGATTGGCCTTGGCATTGGTGGCCAGCGAGATTTCATCGGTGTCGCAGCCCGACAGCAACGCACCCGCTGCGGCAAGTGCCGCCGAGGTAATGAGCGCGCGAACCAGCGTGCGATCGATCAATGTTAGAGCTCCACACCCTCCGGGCCTATTCCGCCAACCCCAACTGAGGCGAATGCCCTGAAGCCATTGACTAAAATTGTACCCTCTGACCCCCGTCCGGGCAACCGGAAGCGGGCACCGCGACAGCAGACGAAGTCGCCATGGTCAACAAGGCTTAAATTACGAGGTCGCGGCCGAATTGCGGCCAAAATTGGCAGCCGCGCCGCCTTCGCGCAAAAACCGCGCCGGTGTGCCATTTTGGGTGGAATTTCGGGGAGAAACGCGCGCTTCAGCCCAGTTTCCGGCCGATATCGAGGAACTTCTGCCGGCGCTGTCTGCGGATCGCCTCGGCATCGAGGTTCCGCAACTCGTTGAAGGCCTGCTCGATGGCTTCCCCGGTGGCCGCGATCATGGCGGCAGAGTCGCGATGGGCGCCGCCGACCGGCTCCTTGAGAATGGTGTCGACCACCCCGAATCGCAGCATGTCCTGGGCGGTGATCTTCATGCTGTTGGCGGCTTCCTGGGCCTTGGTGCCGTCGCGCCAGAGAATCGAGGACGCCGCTTCCGGGGAGATCACGCTGTAGATCGCGTGCTCGAACATCAAGACGCGATTGGCCGTCGTGATCGCGATCGCGCCGCCCGACATGCCTTCGCCGGTGACGACCGCGACATTGGGTACGCCAAGCGAAAGGCACGCATCCGTCGAGCGCGCGATCGCCTCGGCCTGTCCGCGCTCCTCGGCGCCGATCCCGGGATAGGCGCCGGCCGAATCCACGATCGACAGCACGGGAATGCCGAAGCGCTCGGCCATCTCCATCAGCCGCACCGCCTTGCGATAGCCTTCGGGCCGCGCCATGCCGAAATTGTGCTTGATGCGCGACTCGGTCGAAGCGCCTTTCTCCTGGCCGATCACGCAGATGCTCTCGCCGCGGAAGCGGCCGAAGCCGCCCATCATCGCCTCGTCCTCGCCGAACTTGCGGTCGCCGGCGAGCGGCGTGAATTCGGTGATCAGCGCGCTGATGAAATCGGTGAAGTGCGGCCGCTGCGGATGCCGCGCAACGAGCGTCTTCTGCCACGGCGTCAGGCTGGCATAGAGATCGGCCAGCGCCTGCGCCGCCTTCTGTTCGATCAGTGCGACCTCGTCGTGGATGTCGGTGCCGCCGGCCGCAAGCGTGCGCAGCTCGTCGACCTTGGCATCGAGCTCGGCGACGGGCTTTTCGAAATCGAGATAGGAACGTATCTGATCCGGCATCAGGGCAATATAGGTAACAACGTGCGAGGGAACGAAGCGGTTTCGGGCGGACTAACGGAAAACACGTTGCTTCAAGGGTTTAGCGCGTCATCCGGGGCGGGTCGGCGAAGCGCGATCGAGCGCGTCGTGGCTGTTTTGCGGGAGATCGTGCGGAAGTCAAGGAGGCTATTTCTCCGCCAGCGGGTGCAGGTCGCGCACCAGGCTCTTCAAACGCTCCTCCACCACATGCGTATAGATCTGCGTGGTCGAGATGTCGGTGTGGCCGAGCAGCGTCTGCACGATGCGCAAATCCGCGCCATTGTGCAGCAGGTGGCTGGCAAAGGCGTGGCGCAGCACATGCGGCGATACCAATCGTGGTGCGAGGCCGGATGCGCCGGCAAGTTCTTTCAGGTCGCGGGCGAAATGCTGCCGCGTCAGGTGACCGCTCTCGCCAAAGGAGGGAAACAGCCATTTGGAGATGGCGGCATTCTTCTGCTTGTTGCTGTTCGCTGCGTCGGTCGCGGCGAGATAATCCGCCATCGCCTGCCGCGAGACGTCGTTGAGCGGCACCAGCCGCTCCTTGTCGCCTTTGCCGCGCACCACGATCATCCGCGCATCGTTGCGCGCCGCCGAGCGCGGCAGCGACACCAGCTCGGAGACGCGCAAGCCCGTGGCATAGAGCACTTCCAGCAGGCAATAGAGCCGTTGCGCGCGCAACCGCTGCGAGGCCGACACATCTGCCGCTTGCGACAGCTCCTTGGCGCGCGTCAGCATGCGGTCGACATCTGATATCGACAGCACTTTCGGCAGCCCGCGGCCGCGCTTCGGCCCGGACAGGATGGCCGCGGGATCGTCGCCGCGAATGCGTTCGTTGAGCAGGAAGCGGAACAGATGCCGGATCGCCGACAGCCGCCGCGCCACGCTGGAGGACTTGAAGCCGCGCGTGTCGAGATCTCCGAGATAGTCGCGCAGCTTCTCGGTCGCAACGCCGGCGAAGCTTTGCCCGGCGCGGGCACAAAATGCGGAGAAATCGGTGAGATCGCGGCGATAGGCTTCGATCGTGTTTTCGCCGGCGCCCTGTTCCGCCGCAAGCATGTCGAGGAACAAGCCGGTCAATTTCGCATCTGAGGCTTTGGAACGCATGGTACTAGTGTCCTGAAACCGAAGTTCGCCAATTCTCCGGGCAGCCATTGGAGCGAACTTCGGTTTCAAAGGACACTAGCAAAAATCATGATTCTAGTGCGGCTTTGGTTCAGAAGTTCTCTTGGCGAAGGCGGTCCAGGGTCTGAAGAGAACTTCTGAACCGCCGCACTAGACCCTAAGCGCTATTTCTTTAGAAACTTATCCGGCGGGATGGTCACGGTCATCTCCCGCGGCTTCGGCGTCACGAAATTCGCGAGCGCAAAGATCGCGCCATAGACGATGCCGACGATCACGGCGACCGCCGTCAGGAAACGGAACAGGCTGGGCATCTCTCACGCCTACTGCGGTGGATTTGACATTCGCTTCACCATGTCCGCGAGTCCTCAAGCGAATGTCAAATCCAAAACCGCACTAGAATTAAGATTTGCTGGTGTCCCTTTGGTTCTAACATTCGCAAACGAGCCAGCCGCACAATGATGCGAATGTTAGAACCGGGACACCAGACGCAGCGAAATTAACCAATGAAATCATCCAACATGTTCGCAAGGCGGTTGCAAGTCTCTCTGGCAACAGTGTTGCCGGGGGTAGTATAGGTGGTTCAGAAACCGGCGGAATCCGCCAGTCGCCGAATTTGAAGGCAATGTCCGAGACCACGTCACAAACTGCTGTTGCCACCTCACCTGAGGCCGACATTTTGGCCGCGCTGGGGTCGCGCCTGATCGTGCTGGTCGGCATGATGGGGGCGGGCAAATCGACCATCGGGCGCCGGCTCGCCGCGCGGCTGCGGCTGCCGTTCATGGATGCCGACACCGAGATCGAGACGGCGGCCAGCATGACCATCCCCGAGATTTTCGAGGCGCGTGGCGAGCAGTACTTTCGCGATGGCGAGGCGCGCGTGATCGCCCGGCTGCTCGACAGCGGACCGGGCGTGCTTGCGACCGGCGGCGGCTCCTTCATGCGCGAGGAGACGCGGCGACGGATCGGCGGCAAGGCGGTATCGATCTGGCTCAAGGCCGACACTGACGTCATCATGAAGCGGGTGAAGCGCCGCACCGACCGCCCGCTGTTGCAGACCGCCGATCCCGTCGCGACCGTCAATCGCCTGCTCGCCGAGCGCGAACCGGTCTACCAGAATGCCGATCTCACCATCGCCTCGCGCGACGTGCCGCACGACAGGATCGTCGACGAAGTCGTCGCGGCGCTGCATGCGCGGCTGTGCGGCAGCGAGGCGGCGAACAACGCCGTAGGCGTCGCGCCATGACCGCGCCACTGAAACAGGACACCACCATTGTCGACGTCGCGCTGGAGAACCGCGCCTACGACATCGTGATCGGCCGCGATGTGCTGGCTTCGCTCGGCGCGCGTGTCGCCGCGCTTCGGCCCGGCGTGCGCACCGCCATCGTCACCGACAAGACGGTTGCAAAGCATTGGCTGGAGAAGACCGAAGCGTCTTTGGCCGCAGCTGATATTCCGTCGTCGCGCGTGATCCTCGACGAAGGCGAGAGCTCGAAGAGCTATGATGGCCTCGAAAAAGTCTCGGAAGCGCTGATCGCGGCCAAAATCGAGCGCAACGATCTCGTGATCGCGCTCGGCGGCGGCGTGGTCGGCGATCTCGCCGGCTTTGCCGCGGCGATCCTGCGCCGTGGCGTCGACTTCGTGCAGGTGCCGACCTCGCTGTTGGCGCAGGTGGATTCGTCCGTCGGCGGCAAGACCGGAATCAATTCGCCGCAGGGCAAGAACCTGCTCGGCGCGTTTCATCAGCCGGTACTGGTCATCGCCGACACCGCGGTGCTCGACACGCTGTCGCCGCGTCAGTTCCGCGCCGGCTATGCCGAGGTCGCCAAATATGGCGTGCTCGGCGACGAGGCGTTCTTCTCCTGGCTGGAGACCAATCACGCCGAGGTCTTCAAGGGTGGGGCCGCGCGCGAGCACGCGATTGCGACCTCTTGCCGCGCCAAGGCCGCGATCGTGGCGCGCGACGAGCGCGAGACCGGCGATCGCGCGCTGCTCAATCTTGGTCATACCTTCGGCCATGCGCTGGAAGCGGCGACCGGATTTTCCGACCGCCTGTTCCATGGCGAGGGCGTTGCGATCGGCATGGTGCTGGCGGCGGAATTTTCGGCCTCGCTTGGCATGATCGCGCCATCCGACGCTGTGCGGGTGAAGCGTCACCTTGCCGAGGTCGGTCTGCCGACCCATCTGCAGGACATCGCGGGCTTCGCACAGGAGGGGCTTGCGGATGCCGACGCGCTGATGGCTTTGATGGCGCAGGACAAGAAAGTCCGGCGCGGCAAGCTGACGTTCATTCTGTTGGAGGCCGTCGGCCGCGCCGTCATTGTCAGGGATGTCGATCCGTCGAAAGTTCGCGACTTCCTGCAGGCGAAATTGAAGAGCAAGGCATGACGATCACGCCATGGACTGGCTGACATTCTGTATCATGGCCGCGCTGCTCGGCGCGTCCGCTTTCTTTGCCTCCAGCGAGACCGCGCTGACCGGCGCGTCGCGTGGCAGCATGCTGCGGCTGTCGAAACAGGGCAATCGCGACGCCGATCTGGTGTCGCAGCTGATCGCCAGCCGCGAGCGGCTGATCGGCGCGCTCCTGCTCGGCAACAACATTGCCAATATCGGCGCGTCCGCGCTCGCGACCAATGTCTTCACCGGCTGGTTCGGCGAGGTCGGCGTGCTCTACGCCACCGCCGTCATGACCGTGCTGGTCGTGATCTTCGCCGAAGTGCTCCCGAAGACCATCGCGATCAACGCGCCCGACCGCGTCGCGCTCGCGCTCGCGCGCCCGATGCGGCTCACCATGTATGTGCTCGGCCCGCTGCTTGCGGTGATCGAGACGATTGTGCGCTTGCTGATGAGAATGCTCGGCTTCAAAGTCGGCGCCAACCAGCCGCTGCTGTCGCCGACCGAGCGCCTGCGCGGCGCAGTCGACCTGCTCCACCATGAAGGCAAGGTGGAGAAGCACGACCGCGACATGCTGGGCGGTCTGCTCGATCTGCGCGAGTTGGAGGTGTCCGACGTGATGATCCATCGCACCGAGGTGGTGATGGTCAATGCCGACCTGCCGGCCGACGAACTGGTCGGCGAAGTTCTGGCGTCCGAGTACACCCGCATCCCGCTCTGGCGCGAGAAGCAGGAAAACATCATCGGCGTGCTGCACGCCAAGGATTTGTTGCGCGCCATCCGCGCCGCCGAGGGCGACGTGTCGCGGATCGACGTCTCGAGTTCTGGCGCTGCCGCCCTGGTTCGTGCCGGAGATGCGCCCGGTGTCCGAGCAGCTCAAGGCTTTCCGCCGCCGCAAGACCCATTTCGCGATGGTGGTCGACGAGTACGGCGAGTTTGAAGGCATTGTGACGCTGGAAGACATCCTCGAAGAGATCGTCGGTGATATCTCCGACGAGCAGGACGTCGTGGTGGCGGGCGTGCGCGCCCAGCCCGACGGCTCGGTCGTGGTCGACGGCTCGGTGCCGATTCGCGATCTCAACCGCGCCATGGACTGGCGCCTGCCCGATGAGGAGGCGACCACCGTCGCGGGCCTGGTGATTCACGAGGCGCGATCGATCCCCGAGCGCGGGCAGAGCTTTACTTTCCACGGCTTCCGCTTCCGGGTGCTCAGGCGGGAGCGCAATCGCATCACCGCGCTCCGGATTGTTCCGGTGCCGCGCGAAACCGAGCTCGAGGAGAAGCGGCCGAAGCGGGCAGGGACGGCGTTCTGACCTTACCGGCCGCCTTCGCCCGGAGCCTGCGCGTGAATGGCGAGTGCATGCACGGAACCCGCAAGTTCGCCGGCCAATGTCGCATTTATCATGCGGTGGCGTTCGACCCGGCTCTTCCCTTCGAAGGCGTTCGACACGATATAAACCCGGAAATGCGTCTCGCCGCCGGGGCGGTGGCCGGCGTGGCCCTCATGCAGATGTGACTCGTCCTGCACCTCGAGGCCCTCTGGAGCGAAAGCTTCGCTCAACTTGTTGATGATAGTCTCGCGCGTGGTCATGGCGGCGCATTAATCCGCTCACTGCTGTCCGTCAATGCGGGAGTTTAAGGGTTTCGCAATGTCAAGACTTGAAGCTTTTCGCGTTGCGTAGTCAAAGTCCGTCATGCCGATCGATTCATCCAAATTCTTCGACTCCATTCGCGTCAAGCCACGGCGGCAGACTGCGAAGCAACAGGCGCAGGCGCGCGAAGCCTCCGTCATGTGCGAATGGCCGGACTGCAAGAACAAAGGCCCGCATCGCGCGCCAAAGGGCCGCGAGAACTCGCGCGAATACTGGCACTTTTGTCTGGATCACGTCCGCGAGTACAACCAGTCCTACAATTTCTTCTCCGGCATGAACGCCGACGCGGTTGCGCGCTACCAGAAGGATGCGCTGACCGGCCATCGCCCGACCTGGAAGATGGGCGCCAATGGCAGCCCGGGCAAAGGCAAGGGATCTGCCGATTTCGACGGCGCGGCCGATCCCTTCAGCATGTTCTCCGAACTCAACGGCCGCGGCCGCTGGCGGCCCGGTCCGGGCGCTGAAGCCAAGGCCGAGACCCGCAAGATCTTCAACGCCGAGCGCAAGGCGTTGCAGGTGATGGGGCTCGGCCCCGAGGCGACGCTGGAAAGCGTCAAGGCGAAATATAAGGCGCTGGTGAAGCAGCATCATCCCGACGCCAATGGCGGCGACCGCTCGACCGAGGATCGCCTGATCGAGATCATCAAGGCCTACAATTACCTGAAGACGGTGGTGCGCGCGAGCTGACTCGCACGCTCCGATGGGCGCCCCATTCTACGCGCCTTCAGGAACTCTCCCTACATAGTGCGAACTCGGCCGGATCAGGCGTCCCGTGCGGCGCTGCTCCAGCGCGTGCGCGGTCCAGCCCGCGGCGCGCGCGACCGCGAAGATCGGCGTAAACGCCTGGCGCGGAATGGCGAGCGCATCGAGCAGGATCGCCGTGAAGAACTCGACATTGGTCTCCAGCGGGCGATTCGGGTTCTTCTTCCGCAAGGCTTCGCGGATGTAGGTTTCGACCTCGCTGGCAAACGGCAGGTCGGCGCCATCGGCCGACAGCCGCTCGATCGCGGCCTTCAGCACGTCGGCGCGGGGATCGCGCACGCGATAGACGCGATGGCCGAAACCCATCAGCCGTTCGCCGCGCGCCAGCGCATCGTCGACCCAGGGCTTGATGCGCTCGCGCGAGCCGATTGCATCCAGCATTTCCAGCACCGGCTCCGGCGCGCCGCCATGCAGCGGGCCCGTCAGCGCGCAATAGCCGCCGGTGATCGCCGCGAACAGGTCGGCCTGGGTCGAGGCCACCACGCGCGCGGTGAAGGTCGAGGCATTCATGCCGTGATCGCACACGGTGACGAAATAGGTGTCGAGCGCGGCGGCGTTACGCGGCTGCGGTTCGGTTCCTTGCAGCATCCTGAGCGTATCGGCCGCGTGCGAGAGCGTTGCATCGGGAGCGATAGGCTTGTTGCCTTTGGCCTGCTGCACCAGCGCGCCGACAATGACCGGACCGGCGCCGACGATGGTCGCCTCATGATCGAGTCCGCTTTCGGCACGCAAGCCAGCGATAACAGCGCGAAAGCCATCGACGACCGACAAGCCCCGCGTTGCGGGCAGCAAATCAGGCAAACGCGCAAAGGCCCGCTCGCGCGCCGCCCCCAGGCACGCACGCACGTCAGCTTCGGCGAACGCCTTGCCCGTCGCGCCGCTCCACAGCCGCGCCGTCACGCTTTCAAAACTCGCTTTCCCTGCGAGGTCGCCGACGCGCTCTCCGGCGATAATGAGTTCGCCGCGCTCGCCGTCGACATGGCTCAATACCGTCTCGGCAGCCGGCACGCCGTCGAGACCGATCTGGCTCTTGGTGAGGTGCATGTTCATGACTGGATCTCCTTTTCAGCCCAAGGGGCAGGTCTGGGTCAGGTTTGAAAGGTCGGCCAACTCGACAGATTGATCAATCTTGATTATATCAATCAATATGAAAAAATCCGAGGCGCTTTACCTCTCCGCCCGCGAAGCGTCCGCCGAGCTCGCGATCTCGCCGGCGACGCTTTACGCCTATGTCAGCCGCGGCCTGATCCGCTCCGAGCCATCGCCGGACTCGCGCAGCCATCGCTACCGCGCGGAGGACATCCGCGGCCTGAAGGAGCGGCGGGTGCCCTCGGTCGAGCCGCGCGGCTTCAAGAGTTTTGATCCGGATTTGCCGGTGATGGACTCGGCGATATCAACCATCACCGAGGAAGGCGCGATCTATCGCGGGGTGAACTGCGTCGATCTCGCCGAGACGGACACGCTGGAGCACACGGCGACGCTGCTGTGGGACGTGACCGGTGTCGATCCGTTTGCACCGGACAATTGTCCAGAGGTCTCCGACGAGATGCGCGCGATTGCCGAGGCCGCGCGCCGCGCAGCGCCAATCGATCGGGCGATCGCCGTGCTGGCGCTCGCGACCAGCGCCGATCCCGGCGCATTCACGCGCGCAACCGAGGGACGCGCGATGGTCGGCGCGCGTATCGTGCGGCTGCTGGTCGCCACCATGCTCAACACCACGCCGTCGGCCGAGCCGCTGCATCTGCAGATCGCGCGGGTCTGGGCGCCGGACAACAAGCACGCACCCGACCTGATCCGCCGCGCGCTGGTGCTGCTCGCCGATCACGAGCTGAATGCCTCGACCTTCACCGTGCGCTGCGCAGCGTCGACCGGCATCAGTCTCTACGATGCCGTCATCGCTGGCCTCGCCGCGCTGAAAGGTCCGAAGCACGGCGGCGCGGGTGTCTTGGCCTCGCGGCTGGTGAAGATGCTGATCGATCATGATCCCGAGCCTGTCATCCGCGAGCGCGTGGCGCTCGGCGAGCGTTTTGCCGGCTTCGGTCACGGCGTCTACAAGCGCGGCGATCCGCGCGCGATGTCGCTCTTGAACGCGCTCACCCGCGCGGGCGCGGCGCGAAAATTCACCAGGGAAGTGCCGGAGCGGATCGCGGAAGCGACCGGAGAGTTCGTCAACATCGACTATGCGCTCGCCGTGCTGGCGCACAGTTTGCGGCTTGCGCCCGGCAGCGAGCTCACGCTGTTTGCGATGGCGCGCGCCGTCGGTTGGGTCGCGCATGCCAGTGAACAACTGCAGCATGGCAAGCTGATCCGTCCGCGCGCGCGTTATGTCGGACCTGCACCGGGGCGGGGTGTCGCGTCCAAAGACGAAGCGTCTATTCGATAATCTTGTCGGCGCGGCCGAGCAGCGACAGCGGCACCGTGATGCCGAGCGCCTTGGCGGTTTTCAAATTCACGATCAGCTCGACCGTCGTGGATTGCTGCACCGGCAAGTCTGCGGGCTTGGCGCCTTTCAGGATTCGCCCGGCATAAATACCGGCCCAGCGATAGCTTTCCTTGATGTTGCCGCCGTAGCTAATCAATCCGCCTGCGTCAGTGAATTCAGTATATTCGTAGATCGTCGGCACCTTGTGGCTTAGCGTTGCCTCCGCCAGCAATCGTGCATTGGCATTGAAAAAAGCGTCGGCGCCGACTACGAGCGCGCCGGCTTTTGTTTGGGCAAATACCGCGAGTGCCGTCTCGATATCCGCCTCCGTGCCGGCGCGGAGCACATGAAGCTGCACACCGAGACGCGTCGCCGCTTCGTGTACCTCTCCGATGAATTTCTCGGCTCGACCCGGGTCGTTCGGATTGACCAGCAAGGCGAGGTCGCTGGCAGTCGGCAGCAGTTCATGCGCCAGTTCAAGCCGCTTCGGGCCGAGCGACGCATTGAGCTGGGTAACGCCGGTGACGTTGCCGCCCGGATGATTGAGATTTGTCACAAGTCCGATCTGCACGGGATCGCTGGCGGTGGTGAACACCACGGGAATGGTGTCGGTCGCCTTTTTCACCGCGATATTGGCCGGCGTATTGGCGACGATCACCGCGACCTGGCGATTGACGAGATCGGCGGCAAGCGCCGGAAGGCGCCCGTAATCACCCTGCGCCCAGCGGTATTCGATTGTAACGTTCTCGCCGTCGACGAAGCCGCTTTCCTTCAGGCCTTCGCGGAAGGCGGCGATCTGCGGTTCGTATTTTTCTGCCGATGTGCCGTTGATGAGTCCGATCACAGGCAACACCTGCTGTGCGCGCGCCATAAGCGGCATCAGTGCCGTACCACCGATCAGCGCGACAAAGTCGCGGCGCCGCAAGGTCGCCATTTCCGCTCCTGCCCGTGAAAATTATTAGCTGAATATCGACGCTCGCGTTGAGGCAGGATGTCGCAGCGCGAATACTACCGCAAGTCCTTGATCCGCTGCGGGGCTGGCTCGATGGCGCCACCGCCATTCCGTCGGCGGATCGTCCAGACCGCCAGCGCGACGAGTATGGCGGCACCGATGATGATCGGCATCCAGTGATGCTTGGCGCTGCCGCCGGTATTGTTGAAGATACCGAAATGGTCGAGCAGCGAGACGGCCATCACGCCGGGCAGCACGTGAGCCGGCGCCCACAGCAGCACCGCGAGGAGGTTCACGGGATAAAAGCGGGACGGCGGCATGGCGAGCGCACCGGCTGTCATCGGCACGAAGGCACGGATCGGCGGTATGAAGCGGGCGAAGAATACGGCCCAGATGCCCCAGCGCTGAAAGAAGGCCTCGCTCTGCGCGACCACGCGCGGATAATTCGTCAGCGGCCAACTCGAGAGGATCTCGCGTTGGGAGCGGTGGCCTGCCCAAAACGCGGAGCCGTCACCCACCAACGCGCCGGCAATCGCAGCGAGCAGCACCCATTGCAACTCGAGTTCGCCGCTCGGCACCAGCGCGCTCAACGCCAAAATGATAGTCGAGCCCGGAATCACGCTGCCGACAACGGGAACGGCTTCCAGTAATGCAGCAAGGAACAAGGTGAGATAGGCAAGCCAGGCATTGGCCGACACAAACGCTATCAATGGATCGATATAGGAGGCCACAAAATTCCTGCGCTGGTTGAGTGCCCGGCCGCCGACCGGCCTACCATAACTATAGGGGGCAACGGAAAGTGCCATGGGAACTAGTGCCCACTTTCCGAAGTCCGCGCTAAGTTGCCGCAATACCTTTTCGCGGACTTCGGAAAGTCATGGGCACTAGCAAATCTATGATTCTAGTAGCGCTTTCGATCTGAAGTCCCTGAACCCGATTTTGCAGCGAGTAAGTCAGGGACTTCAGATCGGCGGCACTAGCCCCCGGGGTCGGCGTGCCCGCGGAAAATCCACGTGATTCGCAGGGCAGCCTTTCGAAAACTGCGCCCCGTACCTATCTCGATGAAATAGCTAGGGAACTTTGATTGGGCGGCGGGCTTCTGCCGGCCCGTGCTCTCTGCTAGATTGAGCCCAAGCCCTCATCCGTAGCCATGCCCCTAATTCTGGTTTCGGGAACGCCCGGGACCTCGGAGGATTGATGACGACCGCCGCGACCAATGCACAGGAAACCACCGGTCTGCCCGACATGAAAGTGTCGGTCCGGCAGGTGTTCGGGATCGACAGCGATCTCGAGGTGCCGGCCTATTCCGAAGTCGATCCGCATGTGCCGGAGGTCGATACCGACTACCGCTTCGACCGCGCCACCACGCTTGCGATCCTTGCGGGCTTTTCCAGGAACCGCCGCGTGATGGTCACTGGCTATCACGGCACCGGCAAGTCGACCCATATCGAGCAGGTCGCCGCACGGCTGAACTGGCCCTGCGTGCGCGTCAATCTCGACAGCCACATCAGCCGTATCGATCTCGTCGGCAAGGACTCCATCGTCATCAAGGACGGCAAGCAGGTCACCGAGTTCAGGGACGGCATCCTGCCGTGGGCGCTTCAGCACAACATCGCGCTGGTATTCGACGAATATGATGCCGGCCGCCCCGACGTGATGTTCGTGATCCAGCGCGTGCTGGAAGTGTCCGGCCGCCTGACCCTGCTCGACCAGAACAAGGTGATCAAGCCGCATCCGGCGTTCCGCCTGTTCTCGACCGCCAACACCGTCGGCCTCGGTGACACCTCGGGCCTCTATCACGGCACCCAGCAGATCAACCAGGGCCAGATGGACCGCTGGTCCATCGTCACCACGCTGAACTACCTCGCTCATGACGAGGAAGTCGAAATCGTGCTGGCCAAGGCGCATCACTATCGCACCCAGGAGGGCCGCGACATCGTCAACAAGATGGTGCGGCTTGCCGATCTCACGCGCAACGCATTCGCGAACGGCGATCTGTCGACGGTGATGAGCCCGCGCACGGTGATCATGTGGGCGGAAAACGCCGAGATTTTCGGCGATATCGGCTTTGCCTTCCGCGTCACCTTCCTCAACAAGTGCGACGAGCTGGAGCGTACGCTGGTGGCTGAATTCTACCAGCGCTGCTTCAACACGGAGCTTGCGGAATCCTCGGTCAACGTCGCGCTGAGCTAGCCGATGCCGAAAATTGCCGTCGAGCGCACCATCGGAAAGACAAAGAAGGCGGTGCTCGACGGACTGATCCGCTACAACACCGAGAAGATGGGGAAGCAGAAGTACAAGCGTTTCGCCATCTCCTTGCGCGAAGGCAACAAGATCGTCGGTGGCATCGTCGGCGAGGTCTGGACCGCGGTCCTGTTCATCCAATTGTTCTGGATCGAGCAGAAATTGCGCGGCAAGGATCACGGAACGAAGCTGATCAAGGCGATCGAGGAGGAGGCGAAGCGCTTTGGGGCGACGCACTCCTACGTCGACACGATGAGCTTCCAGGCGCCGGGTTTCTATCGCGCTTGTGGCTACAAGCAGTTCGGTTCGATCGAGGGTTATCCGGGCAACGTCACCCGTCATTGGTTCACCAAATCGCTATGAGCAGCACGTCCTTATGACGACTTCGAACAGCAAATTCCGTACCGGCGCCAAGGAAGCGCCGACCGAGCCGTTCAAGCGCGCGGTCACCTCTTGCCTGCGCGCCATCGCGCGGACGCCCGAGCTCGAAGTCTCGTTTGCCGCCGAACGGCCGGGGCTTGCGCCCGGCAAGGCGCGGTTGCCGGAGCCGGCGCGCAAGATGACGCGGCGCGATGCCGCGATCGTGCGCGGACATGCCGAACTCGATCGCGCTCAAGCTCGCCTGTCACGATCCCAAGGTGCATCGCAAGCTGATGCCGGGCAATCCGCAGGCGCGCGGCGTGTTCGAGGCGGTCGAGCAGGCGCGGGTGGAGGCGATCGGCGCGCGGCGGATGTCGGGCGTTGCGAAGAATCTCACCGCGATGCTCGACGACCACTTCCATCGCGGCAAATATGACGAGATCACCGACCGTGCCGACGCGCCGCTGTCGGACGCGCTCGCCATGCTGGTGCGCGAGCGGTTGACCGGCATGGCGCCGCCTGCGGCGGCGAAGAAGATGGTCGACCTCTGGCGGCCGCTTCTCGAAGACAAGATCGGCGCGCGGCTCGATCGATTGGCTCGCGTTACCGAGGACCAGACCAAATTTGGCGACATGATCCACGATCTGCTGTCCGCGCTCGATCTCGGCGACGAGCGCGACGCCGAGACGGACGAGAACGACGACGAGAACAATCCGGACGGCGACTCTGATCAGTCCGGCTCGGAAGGCACGCCCAATTCCGACGCCGCGCAGGAGATGAGCGCCGACCAGGCGGAGGCGAGCTCGGACGATATGTCCGAAAGCGCGATGGAGAGCGCGCAGGCCTCCACCAGCGATACGCTCGACGACGGCGAACTCGGCGACGACGAGACGCCGGGGGAAGCGACGCGGCCAAATTCGCGCGGACAGAACGAGCCGCGCGGGCCGGAATATCACGCCTTCGCGCCGAAGTTCGACGAGGTCGTCGCCGCCGAAGACCTCTGCGACCATGACGAGCTGGAGCGGCTGCGCTCCTATCTCGACAAGCAGCTGGCGCATCTGCAGGGCATCGTCGCGCGGCTCGCCAACCGGCTGCAGCGCCGCCTGATGGCGCAGCAGAACCGCGCCTGGGAGTTCGATCTCGAAGAAGGCATCCTCGATCCGGCGCGGCTCTCGCGCGTGGTGACGGACCCCTATCACCCGCTCTCCTTCATGCATGAAAAGGAAGCGACCTTCCGCGATACCGTGGTGACGCTGCTGCTCGACAATTCCGGTTCGATGCGCGGGCGGCCGATCACGGTGGCGGCGACCTGCGCGGACATCCTGGCCCGCACGCTGGAGCGTTGCGGCGTCAAGGTCGAGATCCTCGGCTTCACCACCCGCGCCTGGAAGGGCGGGCAGTCGCGCGAGGCCTGGCTTGCCGCCGGCAAGCCGGCCAATCCCGGCCGCCTCAACGATCTCCGTCACATCATCTACAAGGCGGCCGACGCGCCGTGGCGGCGCGCGCGCAAGAATCTCGGCCTGATGATGCGCGAAGGCCTGCTCAAGGAGAACATCGACGGCGAGGCGCTGGACTGGGCGCACAAGCGCCTGCTCGGCCGGTCCGAGCAGCGCAAGATCCTGATGATGATCTCGGACGGCGCGCCGGTCGACAATTCCACGCTGTCGGTCAATCCCGGCAATTATCTCGAACGGCATCTGCGCCACATCATCGAGGAGATCGAGACCCGCTCGCCGGTGGAATTGATCGCGATCGGCATCGGCCATGACGTGACGCGCTACTATCGCCGCGCGGTCACCATCGTGGACGCCGAAGAACTCGGCGGCGCCATCACCGAAAAGCTCGCCGAGCTCTTCACCGAAACCCACGGCGCGCCGCCGGCCGCCAAGGGCCGGCGCCGGCTGCACTCGTAAGAGATGCGAACGCGCTTCAGCCGTCGCCGCCTGCTGGTATCAGCGGCGGCGGGGCTTTCTTCCCTTGCGGCCTCGCGTGTCGCCCGGGCGCAATCGGCGACGCAGCCGCCACCGAAGCGCGGCGCGGTCGATGAATATTCCGTCACCGCGCCGGCCGCAATCGAAGTCAAGGCGCGGCCGATTGCCTCGTTCGATCCGCGCGACCGCTCGCATGTGCGCTTCGGTTCGCTGGAATGGCGCAGCGGGCTGGTGCTGACCTCGGGCTTTCGCGGGTTCGGCGGCCTGTCCGGAATCAGGCTCGATCCAAAAGGCGAACGCTTCATCGCCATCTCCGACAAGGGCGGCTGGTTCACCGGCCGCATCCGCTACGAAGGACGCGACATGAAAGGCCTCGACGATGTCGAGGCCTCGCCATTGCTCGGGCCCGACGGCCGGCCGATCACTGCGCGCGGCTGGTTCAATTCGGAATCGATCGCGCTCGACGGCACCTTCGTCTACATCGGGCTCGAGCGCGTCAACCAGGTGCTGCGCTACGATTTCTCGAAAGACTTTACGCGCGCGCGGGGCGAGGTGGTGCCGTTGCCGCCGGCCGCGAAGAAACTGCCCTACAACAAGGGCCTGGAAGCGCTGGTGGTGGTGCCCAAGGGCCAGCCGCTCGCGGGCACCCTGATTGCGATGTCCGAGCGCGGGCTCGATGCGCAGGGCAATCTGATTGCCTTCCTCGTTGGCGGACCGTCGCCCGGGCAATTTTCGGTCCGCCGCACCGAGAATTTCGACATCAGCGACGCGGTGCTGCTCGCCTCCGGCGATCTCTTGATCCTGGAGCGCAAATTCTCCTGGCTCGGCGGCATCGGCATCCGCATCCGCCGCATTCCGCTCTCTACCGTCGCGCCCGGCGCGGTGGTCGACGGCCCCGCGATCTTCAACGCCGATCTCGGCCAGGAGATCGACAATTTCGAAGGCATCGACGCCCACGTCACGCCCGAGGGCGAGACCGTGCTGACGATGGTCTCCGACGACAATTTCTCCCTGATCCAGCGCACGCTGCTGATGCAGTTCACGCTTGTCGAATGACGGCCAACGCCGCGCGCGGCATCGCTGATATGCCGCGCCAACCCTGACAAGCCCGCCGCGAGCGGTTACATTACGTCCATCCTTCCTTCCTCCTTCCTTTCCCGGACCCATCTCATGAGCACTCTCTTCACGCCGATCGCGCTGCGCGGCTTGACCTTGTCCAATCGCATCATGGTGTCGCCGATGTGCCAGTATTCGGCCGACGACGGCTCGGCCAACGACTGGCATTTCACGCACATCAACAACCTCGCGCTGTCGGGCGCGGCGATGTTCTGCATCGAGGCGACGCATGTCGAGGCGATCGGCCGCATCACGCAGGGCTGTCTCGGGCTTTACAGCGACGCCAACGAGGCGGCGCTGAAGCCAATTCTCGCCTCGGTGCGCAAACACTCGAAAGCGGCGGTCGCGATGCAGCTCGCGCATGCCGGCCGCAAGGGATCGAGCGCGCGGCCCTGGGAGGGCGGGCAGCAGATTCCGCTCGGCCAGCCAGGCGCCTGGCAGGCGGTGGCGCCGTCGGCAGTGCCGCACAAGGAGGGCGAGAACGCGCCGCGTCGCGCTCGACGATGCGGGCCTCGCGCGCATCCGCGACGCGTTCGTCGCGTCCGCCAAGCGTGCCGAACGGCTCGGCATCGACGCGCTGGAGCTGCATGGCGCGCACGGTTATCTCCTGCATCAATTCCTGTCGCCGATCGCCAACAAGCGCACCGACAAATATGGCGGCAGCCTCGAAAACCGGATGCGCTATCCGCTCGAGGTCTACGACGCCGTGCGCGCGGCTTTTCCGAGCGCCAAGCCGATCGGCATGCGGGTGTCGTCGACCGATTGGGTCGACGGCGGCTGGGACCTGCCGCAGACCATCGCGTTCGCCAACGAGCTGAAGACACGCGGCGTCGACTGGATCGATGCGTCCTCCGGCGGCGTGTCGCCGTTGCAGAAGATCGCGCTCGGCCCCGGCTATCAGGTGCCGTTCGCGCAGGCGATCAAGGCGGCGACTGGCCTTCCCACCATCTCGGTCGGCCTGATCACCGAGCCCAGGCAGGCCGAGGACATCGTCGCCTCCGGCAAGGCCGACATGGTCGCGCTCGCGCGCGGCATGCTGTACGACCCGCGCTGGGGCTGGCACGCCGCCGCCGAACTGCACGGCGAGGTGACGGCGCCGCCGCAATACTGGCGCTCGCAGCCCTCCAACCAGAAGGCGCTGTTCGGCGCCACCACATTCGGTGCGCGATAACGCGCCCGCGTTTCGCCGTCGCGCCGGATCAAGCCGATGTGATGGATTGATGCCGCCGACTGTGTGATCGATCATACGGCCGTCCCGCAAACGGGATAGGCTCGAGGTCGATACGATCGGTGGCAGCCCATGCGTTTCCGCGTCCGAAAAGCTGCGCACGTGTTCGAGCGCATCGGCCTTGCGATGGCCGGCGCGTCCTGCGGGCTGTTCGTCGCCGCGCATGTCGGCTCCTCGATCGGCGTGCTGACCTCGCAGGCGTTCCTCCTCATCATGATGATCGCGGGCGCGATCGCCTTCTATCTCGGCATCGACACGCCGCAGCTTGCGTTTCATGGCGATGACGATCCCAAAATCGACGCGGCTGAACTCTTGACCTCGGTCGGCACGTTCCTTGCGACGCTCACGGCGTTCTTCTCCGTCGGCATCATCATCCTGCGCGAGGAGCCGCACATCGCCTGGACCTGGGTCATCTTCATCGGCTGGGTGTTCGGTATTGCGATGCAGATCGTCGCCGGCGCGAAAGCGCGCATGCGGCGGTAGAGCGATCGCGGTATCGTAGGGTGGGCAAAGGCGCTCTTGCGCCGTGCCCACCATCCCGCGCTCCGAACAAGAATGGTGGGCACGCTCGCAGCTTTGTGCGCGGTACCATCGTGCGCGTGGTCGCTTTGCCCACCCTACGCATCTCGCAAGTTCCGAAGCCATGATTCCGCCGCAAGCGAGGCAGGTAATTCCTGAGCCGCGCCAACAGGACCA
This sequence comes from uncultured Alphaproteobacteria bacterium, assembly GCA_963732085.1. Taxonomy (GTDB): domain Bacteria; phylum Pseudomonadota; class Alphaproteobacteria; order Rhizobiales; family Xanthobacteraceae; genus Bradyrhizobium. The sequence continues at coordinate 133,403 of CAVSYJ010000019.1, forward strand.
CGACACGTGCGAACAACAGCGAGAGGAACACCCCATGGAACTCGGATATTTCGCGATGCCGTCGCATCCGCCGGAGTGCGGGCTGAAGGAAGGGCACGAATGGGATCTGCAGGTGCTGCGCTGGCTCGATGAGCTCGGCTATCAGGAAGCCTGGATCGGCGAGCACCACACCGCGCCGTGGGAGCCGCATCCGGCGCCCGACCTGCTCGTGGTCGAAGGTTTTCGCCAGACCAAGAATTTGCGCATCGGTCCCGGCGGCTTCCTGCTGCCCTATCATCACCCGGCCGAACTCGCCAATCGCGTCGCGATGCTCGATCACCTCTCCGACGGGCCGGCTTGAATTTCGGCGTCGCCGCATCGGCCTGCCGAGCGACTGGGCGATGTTCAATGTCGACGGCATGTCCGGGCAGAACCGGGACATGACCCGCGAGGCGCTGGAGATCATCCTCAAACTCTGGTCCGATCCCGCGCCCTTCACCTACACCGGCAAATACTGGACGGTGACCAAGCCCGACGTGATGTTCGATTTCCTGAAACCCCACATCAAGCCGTTGCAGGCGCCGCATCCGCCGATCGGCGTCGCCGGGCTGTCGAAAAATTCCGACACGCTGAAGCTCGCGGGCGAGCGCGGCTTCATCCCGATGAGCCTCAACCTCAACCCGGCCTATGTCGGCAGCCACTGGGACTCGGTGGAGGCGGGCGCGGCCAAAAGCGGACGCAAGCCTGACCGGCGCGACTGGCGGCTGGTGCGCGAGGTGTTCGTCGCCGACACCGACGAAGAGGCGTGGAAGCTCTCGACCGGCGACATGATGGGCCGCATGATGGGCGAGTATTTCCTGCCGCTGCTCGGCCATTTCGGCTTCAAGGATTATCTCAAGCACGCGCCTGAGGTGCCCGACTCCGACGTCACCGTGGACTATTGCGCCAGGCACAACTGGGTCGTCGGCTCGCCCGACACCGTCGCGGAGAAGATCGAGCAGATCTGGCACGAGGTCGGCGGCTTCGGCGTGCTGCTGGTGTTCGGCTTCGACTACAAGCACAAGCCGCAAGCCTGGCAGCGCTCGCTGCATCTGTTGAAGCACGAGGTGATGCCGCGGCTGAAGCATCTGGATACGCGGCTGGGCAAGGCGGCGTAGCGTCTCTCCGCTTGCACGCGCTTCACCCTCCCCCTTGCGGGGAGGGTCGGCCGAACGAAGTGAGGCCGGGGTGGGGGTCCACGCGAACAGTCTTTGCTGTTGACCCCCACCCGGCGCTACTCGCTCCGCTCGTACGCGCCACCCTCCCCGCAAGGGGGAGGGATAAGCACCGGGCTTGCGGCGCGAGGCTTCGTTTCTGGATGTGTGCTAGGCTCACGCGATGAAAGCTCTCCACCTCCTTCTCGCCCTCGCCCTCCCGCTCCTCGCAGCCTCCGCCGCGATCGCCGCGCCCGAGACCGTCTATTTCAAAAGCGCCGACGGCAAGACCGAGATCGTCGGCTACCTGTTCAAGCCCGACGGCCCTGGCCCGCATCCGGCCATGGTGATGCTGCACGGCCGCGCCGGGCCTTACTCCGCCAACGACAATGCCGACTGCACCTTCGTCGGCCGCGACGTCACCTCGCGCTGCAACGCCGACACGCTGTCGAAACGGCACGTGATGTGGGGCGAATACTGGGCCGGGCTCGGCTATCTCGCGCTGCTGCCCGACAGTTTCGGCCCGCGCGGCAAGGCGCATGGCTTCCCGCGCGACAGCCATGGCGATCCCGACCGCGAGAGCACCAACGAGAAGACCGTGCGTCCGTTCGACGCCGAGGGCGCGCTGGCCTGGCTCCGCCGCCGCGACGGCGTCGATGCCGGCCACGTTTTCCTGCAGGGCTGGTCGAACGGCGGCTCGACCCTGCTCAACGTGATGATCCGGCAGGGCAGCAAGGCCGGCTTCCGCGGCGCGCTCGCTTTCTATCCCGGCTGCGGCGAGGACGCCTTGCTCGACACCACGGTTCGCACCACGGCGCCGATGGCGATCTTTCAGGGCGACGATGACGAAGAGGTCTCGCCGAAGATCTGCCGGCATGTCGCCGGGCGCTCGCTCACGGCCGACACCAATCTCGACGCAACCTTTTATCCCGGGGCGACGCATGATTTCGACGATCCCGGCGAGGCGCGTCAGAAGGTGCCGGGCAACCAGGCCGCGAAGCAGGATGCGATGACCCGCGCGATCACGATCGTGCAGGGGATGGGCACGCCATAGCGCGCTACGCGACCTTCTCGGCGTGCGGCTGCGCGATCAGGTCTATGCCCAGCGCGCGCAGCACCTTCACCACCGTGGCGAACTCCGGCTTCGCGTCGCCGCCGAGCGCGCGATAGAGATTCTCGCGCGACAGCCCGGTTTTTTCCGCGACCGCGCTCATGCCGTGCGAGCGGGCGACGGCGCCGATCGCCATCGCGATCGCGGAGGGATCGTCGGACTCGAATGCCTCGGTGAGATAGGCCGCCACCATCTCCGGGCTGTCGAGATAGTCGGCCGCATCGAACGGTTGGTCTTTGTCCTAGCGCTTCGGCATGTGTAGCGTATAACGATACAGCGCTGCGACAAAGGCATATCCTGGCAGACGCAGCCTGCGGTGATTTCCCTGATCTGAATGTCAAACAGCCCAACTCGTCGTCATTGCGAGGAGCGAAGCGACGAAGCAATCCATCGAGCCACAAGGAAGCGCTGGATCGCTTCGCTTCGTCTCGCAATGACGAGAAGACACACCTCCGCATTCCCGCGGCACGTTTTTGCCCGGGTGATGCGTTGCAAGCTCAAGATCGCAAACCCTCATCAATGAAGAGGGCGCAGGGAAAGCCGGATGCTGGCCGCACCCGCAGGCTTGTGTGCTGAAGAGTAGAAGTGCACACAAGATAGTCAGGTAAAGCCGAAGCGAACCGGCCTTCCCTGCGCAATGGTTTTACGGCTTATCGCGCGCTCTCCCCGGAGTCCGGGCTTGTTAGCCTCCGTCGCCCTGGGTCATCTCGATCGGCTTGACCCCAGCGTCGGGGGGACAGGACCACACGACTTCGCCGTCCGCGCCGGCTTGCGATCGTCTCGCAAGCCTACGCGTCCATCGCAACCCGCCTCACGTTTCGTGACGATTGGCCGTAACGTCCCTCTTCGAAGAGGCGGGATGGGGAGGAAAATACACGAGTTCTGTATTTCGTAAAGAGAAATTTTTGCGGCACCAGGCCGAATTGGCCCAGTCAATTGAATTGCTTCGTAGAATCGGAATTTATGCGCACGCGATTTGAGTGCCGATTGAGACCTTCGCGAGCGTTGCCAGAGGCAAAATCGCGCAAAAATCGGCGCGCAGGTGTTTTGCCCGTCGGGCAAATCAGATTGGAGCCAAGGCGCGTCACTTTGGCTTGTTTCTCGCGAAATGCTGCCGTCGTGTCCGGGGTTTCCCAATTTAGCCGTCTAGTTATATTGTAACTCTTGGTTGAGTAAACCCGGCGTACGATATTACGCTTTAGTAGGGGTGACTGATGGCTTTAGTGGACTCTCGACTTCAACCCTTGTTCGCGGTGCTGAATGATGCGGGTTACGATTGGATCGTGGCTGAAATCCTTGACGCAATTCGACAGGGCAGGTCGAGGATAAGCTCCCGGATCGTGTTTGCGACGCCCTCGACCTCGCGGGCGTTAGTTGAAAACTGGATAATTCGGATTTCGCCTGGTCCATTCGCGGCAAATGGAAGCAGTGGTCTCGGCTCGGGACGATTGATATTTCTGCCTATGAGCGCATTTGCCATGTCAACAACGCGCGTGGGACAACGGCGACAATCACTCAGCGAGAGATCGTCAGCTCCGGGTCGGATCGTAATCCAATCACGAATACCCTCCGGGTGAGCGTGCTTGAAGCTATATATCGATTGATCGTCGTCCCCTACGATGCAGATTTCAGCTCTCTGCGAGATGAGGTCGATGACGCCTTGCTCGGCTTTGTTTAAGTCTTGAAATTCATCTACCAGAATATGCGAATACTCAGTTCGCTCTTGAGCAACTGGATTCGCAACGAGATATTGATGAAGTTGCGGAATGAGTTCTCCTACCAACATTGCCTTGTGAGAGACGAGCCAAGCTAAAACAGCTCTGCCAAATTCGATGTCTTCAGCAGATTGTTCAAAACCGGGTTCGTCGTGCTGGGTTCGTGCCCAAGCAGCCTCAAACGCTTTGAGAAGTTTACGCACCTTTCGTATGCCACCGTATGTGCCACTTAGGTCTGCTTCGAGCGGCCTTATTTCGAAGTCATTAAGAGGTCTTGGCACGCGTCCCGTCGCTGCGAGCACGTGATTCCGCATCAGCACGCGAAGCGCAAGGCTATGGAGTGTTGTTCCTTGAAGCGTTTCGCATCCTGGCACGCCCATTCCAACTAGTTCTCGATGAAGATCCTCGGCCGCTACGCGCGTGAAGGTTACGGGCAAGATCCTTCTGGGGGGAATTCCCGTTTCGAGTAATCTCGCTACCCGTCGCTTCATCGCAAAGGATTTGCCAGTCCCAGGTCCGGCGACCACCCGAATTTGTGGATTGAGCGAAGCCGCAATCGCGTGTGAAGCGGTACCGGGAGCGATCCCATCAGACCAAGGCATGAAGGTGTTCCGTACCAAACTTAGCTTGTTGCCGGGAAATTCAGACAACCGTTACGGGAATTCCAGACGATGGCCAATCGCCACAAAAACGGCCGGATCGTTTCCGACCCGGCCGCCACCAAACTCAACTCAAAGCTTACACTACAGGACGCTACTCACGCGCCCCTGGCCCATCTCTATGCGCATCGCCTTATCGGAAAACCGGTACCCACTTTTCCGGGCGATGCGTGAAATCTCAGCTCGCCTTCTTCTCCGGCGCGGCGCCGCCGACCTTCTTCACGATCTGGCGCTTCAGCTCCAGCGCGCGCGGCGACAGCACCGTGGCGCGGGCCTTCAGAAGGTACTGATCGAGGCCGCCATTGTGGTCGACGGTCTTGATCGCGTTGGTCGAGACGCGCAGCCGCACGTTCCGCCCCAGCGCGTCCGAGATGAAGGTGACGTTGCACAGGTTCGGCAGGAAACGCCGCTTGGTCTTGATGTTGGAGTGGCTGACCTTGTGGCCCGTCAGAGGGCCCTTGGCCGTCAGTTCGCAGCGCCGCGACATGTCGAAAATCCTTGTATGTCCCCGGCAGCCCATGGGCGCCTCGGAGGGGTCGAAAATGCTGATCCATTTAAGGAGCGGGCGGACGTATAGGGGGCGGCCGCTCACGCGTCAAGGTTTTGGGCCGGCCGAGGCGCTAAAGCGCGATGACATCATGGTATTCGCCATCGCGCTTTAGCGCTATGTTTGGCCATCATATAAACGTGCACATTTCCGGACCGCCAGAAAATGCCTTTTGGCAGCGGTTTAAGCGCTAGACCCACCATATAAAGGGCGTATTCGGACCCGAAAAAGGGGAATGTTCCCGGCAGCGCGGGCCAAGATTTATAGACGCGGCGATTTTGCCGGAAATGCGCGTTGTTTGCCGGATTTTCAGGCCTCGATGACCTTTTGCGCCGTCTGCCCAAGGACCGCCCTGTGACCACCCGCCCCGAAATTTCGGCCCGATCGGCGCTGCTTGCTGCGCGCGGCGCTGCTTGTGCTGGCGCCGCTGCCGGCCGCAGCGCAGGGCCGGCTCGAGGCGCAGTACGAGGCTTCGCTTGCGGGCATCCCGGTCGGCCGCGGCACCTGGGCGATCGAGATCGGCGACGACACCTATTCCGCCGCCGCCCAGGGCGGCACCACGGGCCTCCTGAAAACCATCTCCAACGGCGCCGGCACCGGCGCCTCCCAGGGCCGCGTCGTGGGCGGCGCGCTGGTGCCGCAGGCCTATCAGGCCGCCACCACCACCTCGAAGAAATCCGAGTCCGTGCACATCACGCTCGTGAACGGCAACATCAAGGAGTTCGGCATCGAGCCGGTGCCGCCGGTCGATCCCGACCGCATCTCGTCACCGACGCGCACAAGAAGGGCGTGTTCGATCCGATGTCGTCGACCCTGGTGCGCGTGCCCGGCTCCGGCGAGCTGTTGAGCCCGGAGGCCTGCAACGCGACTGCGGCCGTGTTCGACGGCCGCCTGCGCTACGAGCTGAAGCTCGATTTCAAGCGCATGGAAACGGTGAAGGCCGACAACGGCTATCACGGCCCGGCCGTGGTCTGCGCGCTCTATTTCACGCCGATCGCGGGCTACATCCCCGACCGGCCCGTGATCAAATATCTCTCCGCCGCGCGCGGCATCGAGGTCGCGCTGGTGCCGATCGCGGGAACCCGCTATCTGGTGCCGTTCCGCACGGTGATCCCGACGCCGCTCGGCACCGCCGTGCTGGAGGCGACGTCGTTCGTGACGCAGGCGATGCCGCCGCACGTGGCGAAGACGCAGTAGGATCAGCTGACGCAGGGAGCTCCACTTCACCTCGCCCCGCCTGCGGGGAGAGGTCGCCGCGCACTTGCGCGGCGGGTGAGGGGGAGTTTCCACGAGTCATCGCTGGGGTCGCCCCTCACCCCAACCCTCTCCCCGTAAGAACGGGGAGAGGGAGCAGAGCGACGAACTCGCGCAGGCTGCCGCACCACCAAAACACACCGGAATCCGATTGACTCTTTCGCCATTCTGATTCGACTCGGAGCACTCCCAAACTTAAGGAATTCGCACCTCAAACCGTCGCTTGCCGGAGCCTGCCAAACTTGATCTAGTGCTGAGTCAGACAAGCACGCGCGAGATGTTGCGGTGAACGAAGCAGGTTACCACCTGGAGTTAGCGATTCGGGCCCGTTTCGTTCGAGACTCGTTCCGAAGCTTAGCTTCGCACCCCATATCATGCGAGAGACGTCGCAATTCGGCACAGAATTGGGCCTTTAGTCGTCATTGCGAGCGAAGCGAAGCAATCCAGACTATCTCAGCGGATGCAGTCTGGATTGCTTCGTCGCTTCGCTCCTCGCAATGACGAGTGATCGTCGAAAGTAGAAACACCCTCCACACATGGCCTTCTCTCCACTCACTCACGAGCGCGCGCCCGGCGCGGGCGTCACCGCCGTGCTCGGGCCGACCAACACCGGCAAGACGCATCTCGCCATCGAGCGCCTTCTTGCTCATTCGGCGGGAATGATCGGCCTGCCGCTGCGGCTGCTGGCGCGCGAGGTCTACAACAAGATCGCCGATCGCGCCGGCGTCGACTCGGTCGCGCTGATCACCGGCGAGGAGAAGATCAAGCCGAAGTCGCCGCGCTTCTGGGTCTCCACCGTGGAAGCGATGCCGCGCGACATCGACGTGTCGTTTCTCGCCGTCGACGAGATCCAGATCGCCGCCGATCTCGAGCGCGGCCACGTGTTCACCGACCGCATCCTGCACCGGCGCGGCCGCGACGAGACCATGCTGCTGGGCGCGGCCACCATGCGCCCGATCATCGAGCGGCTGCTGCCGGGCGCCTCCATCGTCACAAGGCCGCGGCTGTCGCGGCTGGAATTCGCCGGCGACCGCAAGATCACGCGCCAACCCAGGCGCACCGCGATCGTCGCGTTCTCCGCGGACGAAGTCTACGCCATCGCCGAGCTGATCAAGCGCCAGCATGGCGGCGCCGCCGTCGTGCTGGGCTCGCTGTCGCCGCGCACGCGCAACGCGCAGGTCGAGCTGTTCCAGAATGGCGACGTCGATTATCTCGTCGCCACCGATGCGGTCGGCATGGGCCTCAATCTCGACGTCGATCACGTCGCGTTCGCCTCCGACCGCAAATATGACGGCTATCAATTCCGCCGGCTCAATCCGGCCGAGTTCGCGCAGATCGGCGGCCGCGCCGGCCGCGCCACGCGCGACGGCACCTTCGGCACCACCGGCCGCTGCGCACCGTTCGAGCCGGAGCTCGTCAACGCGCTGCAGAACCACGCTTTCGACAGCGTCAAGGTTCTGCAGTGGCGCAACGCCAAGCTGGATTTCGCCTCGCTCGGCGCCCTGCAGGTGTCGCTTCTCGCGACGCCCGCGCATGAGACCTTGACCCGCGCGCCGGTCGCCGAGGACCAGCGCGTGCTCGATCACGCCGCGCGCGACGGCGAGGTGCGGGATTTCGCGCATGGCGCTGACGCCGTGGAGCGGCTGTGGGAGGCCTGCCAGATACCGGACTACCGCAAGTTGTCGCCGGCCGCGCATGCCGAGCTCGTGACCACGATTTACGCATTCCTGATGCGCAACGGAAAGGTGCCGGACGGCTGGTTCGGCGCCCAGGTCGACCAGGCCGACCGCACCGACGGCGATATCGACACCCTGTCGGGCCGCATTGCCCAGATCCGGACCTGGACGTTCGTGGCCAACCGGCCGGACTGGCTGTCCGATCCCGACCACTGGCAGGGCATTACGCGGGAGGTGGAAAATAAATTATCCGACGCGCTGCATGAACGGCTCACCGAGCGTTTCGTTGATCGCCGTACCAGTGTATTGATGCGCCGCCTGCGGGAGAATGTCAGCTTGAGTACCGAAATCGGCAAGATGGGCGAGGTGATCGTCGAGGGCCATGCGATCGGCCGGCTCGACGGCTTCACCTTTGCGCCCGATGCGGCGGAAGCCGGTTCCGACGCCAAGGCGTTGCAGGCCGCCGCGCAGCAGGTGCTGGCGCGCGAGATCGACGCGCGGGCCGAGAAGCTTGGCGCGGCTCCCGACGAGCATTTCGTGCTGACCTCCGACGGCACCATCCGCTGGACCGGCGATGCCGTGGCCAAGATGATCGCGGCCGACGATAGCTTGCATCCGCGGCTGCGCATCATCGCCGACGAGCGGCTGACCGGCGCGTCGCGCGAGAAGGTCGAGACGCGGCTGAACCTGTGGCTGAAGACGCATATCGAGAAGCTGCTGGGGCCGCTGTTCGGATTGTCGAGCGCCGAGGACGTCACCGGAATTGCGCGCGGCATCGCGTTCCAGCTGGTCGAGGCGCTCGGCGTGATCGAGCGCGCCAAGATCGCCGCCGAGATGAAGGATCTCGACCAGCCTTCGCGCGCGACACTTGCGTAAATATGGCGTGCGCTTCGGCGCCTATCACATCTATTTCCCGAACCTGCTGAAACCCGCCGCGCGCGCGCTCGCCGCGCTGCTGTGGGCGATCAAGCAGGACAATGTCGATCTCTCGGCGTTTGTCAGGCGCGCAGCAGCTCGCCGGCAGCGGCCGCACGTCGTTTCCGGTCGACAAGACCTTGCCGCGCGACGCCTATCGCATGCTCGGCTATCGCCAGTGCGGCGAGCGCGCGGTGCGCGTCGACATTCTGGAGCGGCTCGCCGATCTGATCCGCCCCGCTTTGTCCTGGCGCGAGGCTTCGCCCGGCGACAAGCCGCCAGGGGCCTTCGACGGCCGCGGCTTCGTGGTGACGCAGGCGATGACTTCGCTGACGGGATCGGCCGGCGAAGACTTCGCCTCGATCCTGCGCGCGCTCGGCTATCGCATGGAGCGCCGTCCGCCATTGCCGCCGAAGCCTGTCGTGGTGGAGACGGTCGTGGCGGATGCGCCGCGACGGACGTATCTGGCTGAGACGCCTGCCGAAGCATCGGCGGAAACGCCTGCCGAGGGCACGGCCGAGATTGTCGAGCAGCCGGTGTCAGGCGATCCCGCGCCGTCGGCGGCATTGCTGCCCGAGGTGACGCCGATCGCGGCCATTGAGGAAACGCCTGCTGTCATCGAGCCGCAGCCGGAGCCTGCGGCAGAAGCCGCGCCTGAACCGGCCGCCCGATTGAGGCAGCGGCCGAAAGCGTTGCAGAGCCCGCGAGCGAAGCGCCCGTGGAGATGGCGGCGACTGAGGCAACGTCTGAAGTGGCAGCCGCAACTGAAACTCAGGCAACGCCGGAGACACCCGCCGAGCCGCAACTGGTCGAAGTCTGGCGGCCCGGCGGCCGCGGCGACGATCGCCGCCCGCGCCATGAGCGTCAGTCGCCACGTCATCAAGGTCCGCGCAAGGAAGGCGAGGCGGCTGCCGCCGCGCCGGGCGAAGCGGGCGAGGGCGAGAAGCGCGAAGGCGAGAGGCGGCATCGTCATCGCCGCCGGCGGACGAGATTTCCGCAAGGGCCGCGAGAGGCTGCGCCGGCCGAAGCCGCAACCGCTGCAGTGTCCGCGCCAGCCGAAGGCGCGGCCGCGCCCGCGCCCGAGCAGCGCCGTCACGAGCCGCGCGGTGACCGCCGCGAGCGTTTCGAGGGCAAGGGCAGGGATCGCGATAAGGATCGCGACAAGACGCGCGACCGCGACAAGCGCGAGAAGTTCGGCGACCGCCAGGGCGCTCGCCGCGACGAGCGTGACCGAGCGCGGCCGTGACAAGGGACGCGACAAGCGCGACCGCGAGAGCGGTCCGGCGCTGCGTCCACTACGCAAGCTCCGCGCCGCCGCGCGACCGCGCCGCCGATCCCAACTCGCCGTTCGCCAAGCTCGCCGCGCTGAAGGATCAGCTTGCCGGTAACCGCAAGGAGTGACCCATAGCGTTTTCAAGCGAAGTGGGCACCGGTTCGCGTCAGGAAAACGCGTCAAAAAAAAATGGATCGGCAGCGCCTCGACAAGTTCCTGTGGCATGCGCGGGTGGTGAAAGCCCGCACCAGCGCCGCCGAACTCGTCGAGAAAGGCTATGTCCGCATCAACGGCGTGCGCGAGACCGCGCCGGGGCATGCGGTCAAGCCAGGCGACGTGCTCACGATCGCGCTCGACCGCAGCGTCCGCGTGCTCAAGGTGATCGGCTTTTCCGAGCGGCGCGGCGATGCTTCGTCCGCGCGCGAGCTCTATGAGGATTTGCAGCCGCGGCAGGAATGACTATCTGAAATCGCGGCGTCAATTCTAGACGGTCGCTTCCCTTGCGGCACTGCACGTCCTGCGCTAGGCAAAGCCCGAATTTCGAGCCGTTTTCCGGAGTTTTGGATGACTTACGTCGTCACTGAAGCCTGCATCAAATGCAAATACACCGATTGCGTTGAGGTCTGCCCCGTCGACTGCTTCTACGAGGGCGAGAACATGCTGGTGATCCATCCGGACGAATGCATCGACTGCGGCGTGTGCGAGCCGGAGTGCCCGGCGGACGCGATCAAGCCGGATACCGAGCCTGGGCTGGAGAAGTGGCTCGAGGTGAACACCGAATACGCCAAGATCCTGGCCGAATATCACCCAGAAGAAGGATTTCCCGCCCGAGGCCAAGAATTTCGAGGGTGAGGAAGGCAAGTTCGAGAAATATTTTTCTCCAAAGCCGGGCGAGGGGATTAAACCCCGAATCACTTGCGTCTCTCGGCTGGATTTCGTCCACAGCAATCCATAGCCGTAGTTTTGCGGTGCAGCATGACCCTAAAAACGCCGCAGACTTAACCCTAATAGGCATTGGACCGGCCAAAAGCGGCCCTGACACCCTCTAAATCATTGATTTTTCCGGAAAATGTGCTATATATGGCACATTCTGAGTTGGATCGGTCAGCTGCACTGACCGTTTCACAGGGTTTCCGTGAAAAACCATCGAACAGGGGCGTGGCAGTTCCGCGCACAGGCCGTGTCACAGAAAACGCGTAAGAAGAGTACCTCCAAGCCCTCGAAGAAAGCCGCCGCGGCCAGCCGTAGCGCATCCAAGAGCCGTGCCCGGGATACCCGGCCCGCCGGAAAGGCGGCTGCGGCTGCAAAGTCCTCGAAGAACAAAAGAAGCGCAATGCCACCCAAGAGAAGACTGTCGCGAAAGCGGTCTCCTCGAAGACCGCTGCTTCGAAGGCCCGCCGCGAAGACTGCCCCGAAGGCCGCTCTCAAGCCGTGGCCGCGAAGCCCGTCGCCGCCAAGCCGGTGGCTGCGCCCCGCGTCGAGGAAAAGAAGGTCGTGACCCAGCGCCAGGGGTTCAAGGCCAATGAATTCGTGGTCTATCCCGCTCACGGCGTCGGCCAGATCCTGTCCATCGAGGAGCAGGAGATCGCCGGCGCCAAGCTCGAGCTGTTCGTCATCAACTTCATCAAGGACAAGATGACCCTGCGGGTGCCGACCGCGAAGGTCGCCAATGTCGGCATGCGCAAGCTCTCCGAGCCCGGTGCTGGTGAAGAAGGCGCTGGAGACCCTGAAGGGCCGCGCCCGCGTCAAGCGCACCATGTGGTCGCGCCGCGCCCAGGAATACGAAGCCAAGATCAATTCCGGCGACATCGTCGCCATCGCCGAGGTCGTGCGCGACCTCTACCGTTCGGAATCGCAGCCCGAGCAGTCCTACAGCGAGCGCCAGCTTTATGAAGCAGCGCTCGACCGCCTGTCGCGCGAGATCGCGGTGGTGCAGCACTTGACCGAGACCGAAGCCGTCAAGGAGATCGAGAGCCAGCTCGCCAAGAGCCCGCGCCGCGGCGTCAAGGCCGAAGGCGGCGCCGAGGGTGAAGGCGACGCCGAAGGTGATGTCGACGAGGTCGATGAGGCCGAGGCGACGGCACCGCGGTCGCCGACGAGGCCGCCTGAAAGCGTCAGCCGTAAATCGGTACAGACATTAAAAAGCCCGGTCGCAAGACCGGGCTTTTTGTTTCTGTCGAACCTCTCCCTCGTCGCCCCCGCCTAGTGCGCAATTGCGCAGCGAAAGCGGCGGGGCCCGATAGACCACAGGCTTGTGTCGTTCGCATGGCAAGCGGCCCCAGCCGCTGCGCGGCGATCGAACGCTAGGTGGTTATGGGTCCGCGGGCTCGGCGCTCGCAAGAGCTCGCTTGGCCGGGACGACGGAGAGTTTGCTACCGCCCCCGCAGCGCCAGGATCTTCTCCGCTGCGCGCAGATGCGGCTTGTCCAGCATCTTGCCGTCCATCTTCACCACACCGGACGGATTGCCGGCAAAGGCCGCAACGACGCGCTCCGACCAGGCGATCTCCTCGGCGGTCGGCATGAACGCGGCGTTGACGATGTCGACATGCTTGGGATGGATCACGGCCTTCGCCAGGAAGCCGTCCTGGCGCGCGGCGATCGACTCCGCCTTCGAGCGCTGCGAGATCGTCGATGTCGGTTGCGATGGTGTCGATGGCGACGACGCCGGCGGCTGCAGCCGCAATCAGGCAGAGGTCGCGCGCCAAAACGAAAGGGCGAATGGTAGCGGCCGTCGCTGCGGTTGCGCGAGGCGCCGAGCGAAGCCGCGAGATCCTCGGCGCCCCACATCATGCCCCACAGCCGCGGGCTCATGTTCTCGAAATCCAGCAGCTTGAGCACCGCGCGCGCCGTCTCGGTGGCGACCGTGACGATCCGCGTCGTCCCCTGCGCGATGTGTGAGGCCGCCTCGAACGCATCGAGATAGAGCGCGAGCGTGTTGACGTCGGCGGCGCCGGCGCATTTCGGCAGCACGATGCCGTCGGGCCGCCCCGGCATCACGGCCGCGAGATCGCCGAGCGTCAGATCGGTATCGAGCGCATTGACGCGGATGTAGATCTTCTGTGCCGGGTTGCGCTGTCCCAACATGCCCAGCGTGATGCCGCGGGCCGCGACCTTGCCCTCCGGCGCGATCAGAATCCTCGAGATCGAGGATCAGGGCATCGGCCGCGGTCTTCTTGGCGCTCTCGAATTTCCGGATGCTGTCGCCGGGAACGAACAGGAAAGAGCGCATATTATCACTCATATTGTTTTGCGCATGATCTTTTCGAAAAACCGCTACACCCACTTTTCGGATCATGCGCTTGGCTTCCCCAGCATCAACCCCGTACGCCTGCAGCTCGCCACGACCTCGCCGCGCTGATTGGTCATGGTGTGCTCGAACTCGACCAGGCCTTGCCCCGGCCGCGATTTGCTCGCGCGCTTGGAAATGATCTTCGTATGCGCCCGCAGCGTGTCGCCATGGAACACCGGCTTCGGAAATTTGACCTCGGTCATGCCGAGATTGCCGACCGTGGTCCCGAGCGTGGTGTCGTACACACTCATGCCGATCATGATGCCGAGCGTATAGATGCTGTTGAACAGCCGCTGGCCGAACTCGGTCTTTTCGGCGAAATGCGCGTCGATGTGCAGCGGCTGCGGATTCATGGTCAGCAGGCTGAACATCGTGTTGTCCATCTCGGTCACGGTCCTGGAGAGCTCGTGGTGAAATTCCTGCCCGACCACGAACTCCTCGAAATACAGTCCCGGCCATTGTTACGTTCCCCTGTAGTTCGGCGCGCGCTTCTCGACGAACGCATTCAATCCTTCCTGGCAATCGTTCGTGGTCGCGACGAGCGCAAAGCTTTCCGCGGCATTCTCGACCGAGCGGCGGAAATCGGTATCGACCGCGCGCATGAAAGCGTCGCGGCCGATCTTCATGATGACGGGTGATTTGGCGGCCAGCCGCCGCGCGATCTCGCGGGCGCGATCGAGCGCGGCGCCTTTCGGCACGACCTCGCTGAGCAGGCCCATGCGGTAAGCGGTCGCGGCATCGAAGGAGTCGCCGAGGAACAGCGGCCCGAACGCCTGATGCTTTCCGACCAGCCGCGGCAGCTGCACGAAGTGGATGGCGGGGATCAGCCCGACGTCGATCTCCGGATAGCCGAAGGTCGAGGCGTCGCCGGCAATGATCATGTCGCATGAGATCGCAATGGTCATGCCGCCGGCGCGCACCGCGCCGTCGATCGCCGCGATCGTGGGTTTGCCCAGGCGGTACTGGGTATCGTTGAGCGCGAAATAGAGCTTTTCGAGGAATTTCTTGGTCTCGATCCCCGGCTTGCCGCGGACCAGATCGAGGTCGAGCCCCGCACAGAACACCTTGTGCGCACTGCCGATGATGATAGCGCGGACACTCTCGTCGTCCCGCGCCTTGGCAAGTGCTGCGAGCAGCGCATCGATCAGGGGAATGCTGAGCGCATTGACCGGCGCGCGATCGAGCATCAGTTCGGCGATGCCGTCCGAGGCGGAATAACGAACCAGAGGTCGGCGAAGGTGCGGAGCGGTCGCCATTGATCCTCCCGGCGTCGGCGACAGCCGCCGAGGGAACGATTTCAGAGCAACGGGGCAGGCGTCAAGCGCCGCAGCGAGTCGTGCTCGGCTCTCCTCCCGCTCTTCCGCGAAGCCCGCCTTCGGGCGAAGGCGGATGCGGGGAGGGGCTGGGGGTGGGGTTCCCAAGCGAAGATGCCCGTGATGAAATCCGTGCGATGCACGAACGTCAGGGACAATTCGCCAAGCAAATGCGCGCGGAGCCGACGAAGGCCGAGCGCATCCTTTGGCGACGACTGCGAGAAGACATCGCGCTCGCGGGATCGCATTTTCGTCGGCAGGCCTTGATCGGCCCCTTCATCGTCGACTTCGTCAGCCGCAAGGCGCGACTGGTCATCGAACTCGATGGCGGTCAGCACGACGAGCAACGTGCTGCTGATGCGCGCCGCACGCGCCAGATCGAAGCAAGCGGCTATCGCGTGTTGCGGTTCTGGAACAACGATGTGCTTGGAAATATCGACGGTGTTCTCACCGAGATACAATCCGCGCTGACCCCCACCCCCAACCCCTCCCCGCAAGGGGGAGGGGAGTCGCAGCGGAGCTAGCTGCGCGAGTGCGCTTTCGCGCCTCAGTCCACCACCACCTTGACCTTGTCGCGGACCTTGACCTGGGCGTGAGCGTCCAGCCCGTTCAAAACCCGGAAGCGCTCCATCGGATGATCGACGCCGGCCATGCGGTGCGACAGCGATTCCACGGTGTCGCCGGGCTGCACCGTGATCACCTTGATGCGCAGCGGACGCGCCGCCTGGACCTCGTCGAGCGAGAGCCTGCGGAAGGAGTTCACGGTCTCGCGCGCGTTGCGCTCGCTCTCCTGCGTCTTCTGGCGGCTGGCGAAGATGAAGCGGTAGACGTCGCTGCCGAAGCGCAACGCGTAGACCTTGAACTGCCACTGGTCGCCCTTGGCGATGGCGGAAGCCGCCGGGAAACCGTTGATGGTGAGATCCTCGGTGGAGGCCTTGTCGACGCCTTCCATCCAGCCGGAATTGAGATAGTCGCCGAGCGTCTGTTCGCCGGGCACGCGCACCACGTCGAAGCGCATCGCCTGGCTGCCGCCCTCGCGCACGCCGATCACGGCCTGGGCCGTGTTGTCGAGCGTGAAATTATCCGGCGCCTGGAAGGTGAAGCCGAGTTTCGGATGCAGGAATCGTCTGCCGCGTACAAAACCTTCGCTCGGGTCCTCGCCGTAGACGATGTTGTCGATCGCGGACAGATAATCCTCGCGGTCGCGCTCGGCGTTGTCGGGCGAGAGGTACTGCCGCGCCGAGGTTCGCGCGCGCGCGACGCGCTCGGGTGTCGCCGGATGCGATGACAGGAAGTCCTGCGCGCGCGGATCGAGCGAGGAGCGGCCGGCTTTCAGCTCGGCATTGCGCTCCATCGAGGTCAGGAAACGCGACGCGCCGTAGGGATCGAAATGCGCATGCGCGGAGATGGCGACGCCCATGTCGTCGGCCTGCAACTCCTGCTCGCGCGAAAAATTCGCCATGGTGAGCTTGCCCTTGGCGAGCGTGAAGGCGGTGATCTCGGGGTCGTTGCCCATCTCGGAGACGACGCGCGCGGCGATCGCGGCCTGCTTCGCCTGGTCCTCGCGCATCGCGGCGTGCTTGGACAGCACATGCGCCATCTCATGGCTCAGCACCGACGACAATTCCGAGGTGTCGCTCGCAAGCGCAATCAGCCCGCGCGTGACATAGAGCTGGCCGGTCGGCAGCGCGAAGGCGTTCACCGCGCCGGAATTGAGGATGGTGACCTTGTAGGGCTGGTCCGGACGATCGGAGGCGGCGACCAGCCGGTCGACGGTCTTGCTGACCAGCGACTCCAGCTTCGGATCGTCATAGATGCCGCCATAGGAGGTGAGAATGCGGTCATGCTCGCGCTCGGACGCCGGCGTGGTGGCAACGGTGCGGTTCGGCTTGGCGGGCGCGGCCGGCGGCGCGACCGCGGTCGAGAACTGGAAGCGGCTCATGTCGCCGCAACCTGCGAGCGCGATCGGCGCGCACAGCAGCGCGGCCGCAGCCAGAACGCGGCGGCTCATTCCCCTATCGCGCGGTCGCGCAGACCCATCCACTATTGGTCACTCTGAAGCACGACAACGGTCGTGCTTCAGTCCCTTGTTTGGGCATGATCTTTTCGGAAAACCGCTACACACTTTTCCGGATCATGCCCGTATTCGGCGGATTTACTTCCCGCTCAGCACTTCGATTTGTCCCGCCCTGACCACCTCGATCCGCGGCCCGGGGTGCGCTTCGACCCAGCCACGAACACGAATCCGCCGATTCTCCAAGGACTTGAGCGTGATGCCGTTAGATTCGACCGCCGGCATCATGCGCCTTGAAATAGTCGCAGCAAAGTCCCGTGTCCAGTTCCGGCCAAAATTCAGGTAAGTCATTGTCCCCGCTTGCCGAACCGACAAAACCCGGCCTTCGACAAGTACAAAACGCCCGATCCCGGTCAGAATATCGTCGGCACTTTCCGCGTTTTTTATGACGTTCGTGCCGGCCCAAATTCCCTTTTTTGCGGCCCTCGCGTCGGCCTCCGCCGCCAGCAGCGCGGCGGCGCAATCCTTGTCGGCGATATCGGGCGAGGCGAGCGCGGCGCCCTGCGCCAGAAGCTGCGCCTGTACCGAAACATCCGAGCCGGCGAGAAAGGCGTACGTGGTTTGCCGGCCGTAGCGGTCGGGCGCGTCGTCCGGCCCGTGCAGGCTCACGTCCTTGTCCCTGATGAGCGCCGCAGTGCGCCTTGTCGTTGTGCGACGAGTTCGATCCCGGCAAGCCTGATCTCGCGGCCATCGCCGAGGCGAAAGCTGCGGCCGTCGATCATCTCGGCGACATGGCCTTCGTCCTGCGCCTCGAACGCGCAGGCGCGGCGTGTGCCGCGGATGCTGTGCTCACGGCCAGCAAGAACAGGGCTGCTGCGACAAGCCTGTGCATCGTCACCACGTGGCGGTTAAGTATGCTACTCGCTGGAACCTAGCACAGGGGAGGGCGGACGGATGGAAATCAAGAACTAAGGCGCGATGACGATTCATCCTGATCTCATCGCGCTTTAGCTGGATTTCATCTCTGCCTCACCAGAGCGGCCGTCCGGTTCAGCCACTTCGCCGGATCGGCACGGTGGTAGACCTGCTCGGACGGTTCGATGTTGTCGAGAAAGTTTCGATAGATGACGGCCTGCCGTGCGGCGGCGATCGGGGCAAGCAGGACCGATGCGCGGGCGGGATCCGAACCGGGAACGGCTGTGCGCCATTGTTGCAACCAGTGCGCCCGCACGGCGTCGACGCAGGCGTCCGGAATCGGATCGAGAAAGGCAGGTGGTCCAGCAAAGGATGACCTACGCCGCTGTCCCCCCAGTCCAGCAATGTCAGCGCCCGGCCATCGCCGCGGAAGTTGCCTGGATGAAAGTCGCCGTGGACCAGCGTGTCGCGGAGTCCGCATGCGTCGACATCGTCGAACCGGTCGGGAAGCCGGCGCACGAAGTCCGCAAGCATTGCGCGATCCTCCACCGGGATTTCGTCGCGCGTCCGCTCGATGACGTCAGTGATCGCAGCACCCAGCGCCGGCGCGCGCCAATCGGGCAGACCGAGTGCGAGCAGCTCCTCCACGCGGTCGCCCCACCGGCCTTGAAGGTCCACGAGCCGGGTCACCATGTCCAGCAACTGCGGCAGTTGCGCATCGTGCTGGTCCTCGCCGGCGATCTCGGCCAGCAGCATGCGACCGCCGTCATGACCGAGCAGGACCGGGACCTGCGCGCCAGCCATAGCGGCCAGCAGCGCTCCTTCATGGGCGAAAAAATCCGGGACAACCTTCAGCCATGCGACCTGCCCTTCGGCCGGCACGCGCCAGAGGCTGGAGAGGTTCCACGTGCGGATCTGCGTCGGTGGCGTTGTCGGCTCGAAGCCCGCGATCAGCCAGTTGTGCACGCGCCCAGGCAAGGTCGGCCGCCGGGCCGGCCGGACGCGCAAAAGCGTGCCGGCGCGGATGGTCATCGAGGACCCCGGTCCATGGCTGAGCCGCGCGCACGGGTCCTCGGACTTCGGCGAGGTACGTCACCCGGCCGCCATGCGGCTGTTCCAGTTCGGTGTCGAGCAGCCGCAGCGACGATAACGTCAATACCATGATGATCGCGCACCGCCTGCACGACCGGTGCAACGTCTGGCCACCATGGCGTCGCAACGGGCACGGCTGACAGGCGGCCGACCGGGTCACCTCTGGGCGTGACCAACACCAACTCCGCGGTTCGTGGCTTTATCACTGCCATCGCCTCAGCCGATTCCGAATGGTGATTTCGCGGAAGAGTCCAGATCGCGCGTCGCTGAAATTCATTGCGAATGACACGGTCAGCCGACGCTGCCCAAACTGAAGAGGTCATCGAATAGCGAGATCGCGTTGGGACTCCCAGCATTTTCTCGTCAGGAGCCATTCCGTTCAGTGGAAATAGGCGCAGCAGCCATGCGAAAAGCGGCTCGCGCGGTGCCGTGCCGCGTGCTTGCTGCACCCATGGCCATGCGGCATGATCGCGCCCAATCGATACAAAAAGCCGCCCGCACAAGGGCAGGCGACAGGGAGAAGCTCATGAGAAAGGCCGTTTTCGCAGCAGCGTCGCTGCTGGCGCTGTCCATCACGGCCACGCAAGCCGAGGACAAGCCGCCGCTCAAGATCGGCGGCATCCTGGACATGTCGAGCCTGTACGCCGACATCACCGGCGCGGGCAGCCTGGAAGCGGCGAAGATGGCGGCGGAAGATGCCGGGGGCGAAGTGCTCGGGCGCAAGATCGAGGTGATCGCGGCCGACCATCTCAACAAGGCCGATCTCGCCGCCAACATCGCCCGCGACATGATCGACAACCAGGGCGTCGAGATGATCTACGACGTGGCGGCCTCAGCCACCGCGCTTGCCGCGGGCGAGATCGCGAAGGCGCGGGGCAAGATCATCATGTTCAACGGGCCGGGCTCGATCCGGCTCTCCAACGAGGCCTGCGGCCCTTACACCGTGCACTATGTGTTCGACACCTATGCGCAGGCCAATGTGACCGGGCTTGCGGCGGTCAAGAGCGGCCTCGACACCTGGTTCTTCCTCACCGCCGATTACGCCTTCGGCCAGGACCTGGAAAAGGACACCACCAATGTCGTGCTGAAGACCGGCGGCAAGGTGCTCGGCGCCGTGCGCCATCCACTCAACACCTCGGACTTCTCGTCGTTCCTGTTGCAGGCGCAGGCCTCGAAAGCCAAGGTGATCGGCCTCGCCAATGCCGGCGGCGACACCATCAACTCGATCAAGCAGGGCGCCGAGTTCGGCATCATGAAGGGCGGCCAGAAAATGTCGCCGCTGCTGGCTTTCGTCACCGACATCGACAGCGTCGGGCTGGAGACCGCGCAGGGGCTTTTGCTGGCGGAGGCCTTCTACTGGGACCTCAATGACGACACCCGCGCATTCTCCAAACGCTTCATGGAGCGCGTCAAGCGCGTGCCGACTTCGGCGCAGGCCGGCGTCTATTCCTCGGTCTCGCATTATCTGAAATCGGTGAAGGCCGCCGGCACCACCGACGCTGCAGCCGTCATGAAGGTGATGAAGGAGACGCCGATCAACGACTTCTTCGCCAAGGGTGGCCGCATCCGCGAGGACGGCCGCATGGTGCATGACATGTACCTGTTCGAGGTGAAGAAGCCGTCGGAGTCGAAGGGCCGCTGGGACGATTACAAGCTGCTCGCCACCGTGCCCGGCAACGAGGCGTTCCAGTCGCTGGAGGTTTCGAGGTGCCCACTGGTGAAGAAATAGCGGATCGTAGTGGCGAAGGTGCGGGTGGGTTAGCGAAGCGTAATCCACCACTTCTTGATCCGCTGCAATAGAAGAGGTGGGTTGCGCCCTTCGGGCTAACCCACACTGACGAAGTGCAATGACGACGTAGATTCAGACAACGAAAGCAACCAAAATGACCGCCAACGAAATCGTCCTGCAGCATCTCGACAAGGGCCTGCTCACCATCACCATGAACCGCCCCGAACGGCGCAACGCGCTGAGCCCGGACATGACGCGCGGACTGGTTGAGGCCGCGCGGCGCGCCGCCGAAGATCACGAGGTTCGCGCCGTGTTGCTCAAGGGCGCGGGCGGCACCTTCTGCGTCGGCGGCGACGTCAAGTCGATGGCGGCGGGGCGCGCGCCGATGTCGTTCGAGGAGAAGCAGGTCACCCTGCGCAAGGGCATGGAGGTGTCGCGCATCCTGCACCAGATGAGCAAGCCCGTGGTGGCGCAGCTCGATGGCGCCGCCGCCGGCGCGGGCCTCTCGATCGCGCTGTCCTGCGATCTGCGGATCGCCAGCGAGTCCTGCAAGATCACCACCGCCTTCGCGAAGGTCGGCTTCTCCGGCGACTATGGCGGCACCTATTTCCTGACCAAGATGCTCGGGACCGCGAAGGCCCGCGAGCTCTATCTGATGTCGCCGGTGCTGACCGCGAAGGAAGCGTTCGGATTGAACATGGTGACGAAGGTCGTGCCGGATGCCGAGATCGAGGCGGCGGCGCATGAGGTGGCGATGTCGCTTGCGACGGGACCGTCGATCGCGCTCGGCTACATCAAGCGCAACATCAACAATGCCGAGACGATGACGCTGGAGGCCTGCTTCGACGGCGAGGCGATCCATCACTCCCGCGCCGGCGAGACCGCCGACCACAAGGAAGCCGCGAAGGCCTTTGTCGAGAAGCGCAAGCCGGTGTTCGGCGGGCATTAAGCTGCATCGGCGGTGCCTCCCTCCCCCCTTGAGGGGGGAGGGTCGGGGAGTGGGGTCAATTGATCCCCTCCCGCTTTGATCTCCGATCAAAGCGACCTCTCCCTTCAAGGGGGAGGGGATACCGGTGCCGACTCGATACTCACTCAGCAGGAAGCATTGGACTCACATGACCACCTACATGCGGCTGCGGCAGATCTGTCTGGTCGCGCCGCATCTCGAGCCTCTGATTCCCGACATATCAGCCATCATGGGACTCGAGGTCTGCTATCGCGACGGCAATGTCGAGAAATACGGCCTCGTCAACGCGCTGTTGCCGGTCGACACCATCCTGCTCGAAGTCGTCGCGCCGTTCCGCGACGGCACTGCGGCCGGGCGCTTCATCGAGAAGACGGAGGGGCGCGGCGGCTACATGGCGATCTTCTGCTGCGACGATCCCGACGCGCACGGCGCGCGCGCCAATGCGATGGGCGTGCGCACGGCGAACCGCATCACGCATGCGCCCTATCTCGGCGTGCAGCTGCATCCGCGCGACTGCCGCGCCGCCTTCATCGAGTTCAACCACACCGACGGCAGCGACGACTTGCTCGGGACCTATCCGCCGGCCGGACCGGACTGGCAGAAGCACATCCGGAAAGAGGTGACGCAGGCGATGTCAGGCGTTGAGATGCAGAGCCCCGATCCGGCAGGGCTCGCCGAGCATTGGGGCAAGATCATCGGCGTTGCCGCATCAAAGGGCGCTGACGGCGCGGCCGAGCTGAAGCTGCCGAACGCGAGCTTCCGCTTCGTCAAGGGCGCGGCCGACATCATGAGCGGGCTCGATTTCCGCGTGCGGGATGTTGCGAAAGTTTGCGCGGCGGCGAGGGCGAGGGGATATGAGGTCGATGGCAATGCGTTCTTCATCGGCGGGGTGAATTTCCGTCTCTCATAGATCGTACAATCTCTCAGCTCGTCATTGCGAGCGAAGCGAAGCAATCCATGCTTCTACGAAGAAGGTCTGGATTGCTTCGTCGCTGCGCTCCTCGCAATGACGATAATAAGGAACAGGAACGACTTCCCCATGCCCCACCCGCTCGACAGCTTCTTCGCGCCCAAAAGCATCGCGCTGATCGGCGCCTCGCGCGACAAGGAGAAAATTCCCGGCCGCCTGCTGTCGATGCTGCGCAAGAACGAGTATCCCGGCGAGATCTATCCGATCAATCCGAACTACGGCGATATCGACGGGCTGAAATGCTACAAGTCGATCGCCGACATCGGCGCGCCGATCGATCTTGCCGTCGTCATCATTCCCGCCCGCGCCGTGGTCGGCGCACTCGAGGAGTGTGCGGCGGCCGGCGTCAGGAATGCCGTGATCATTTCCTCGGGCTTTGCCGAGGAGGGCGGCGATTCCGCCGGCATGCAGGACCAGATCGTCGCGATTGCGAAGCGCACAGGCATGCGCATCTCCGGTCCCAATGCCGAAGGGTTCATGAGCGAGGTGCAGAAGGTCGCCGCGACTTTCAGCCCGACCGTCGACGTCAAGCCCGGTTACGTGCCGCTGGTGGCGACGAAGAAGCGGATCGCCGTCGTCGCGCAAAGCGGCGGCATCGGCTTTGCGATCAAGCATCGCGCCAAGGCCATTGGCGTCGCGATCTCCTATTGCGTCAGCGCCGGCAATGAATGCGATCTCGGCGCCGGCGAGTTCCTCGACTACATGGTGCAGGATGCCTCCACCGACGTGATCCTGCTGTTCATCGAGGGCATTCGCGACGTCGACAAGTTTCTCGCCGCCGCGAAACGCGCCGCCGAGGCCGGCAAGCCCGTGATCGTCACCAAGGTCGGCCGCTCCGGCGCGGGCGAGCGCGCCGCCGCCTCGCACACCGCGAGCATGGCCGGCTGGTCGGCGGCCTATGATGCGGTGTTCGCCAAATACGGCTTCATCGTCTCCAACGATCTCGACGAGGCCGTCACCATCGCCGCGGTGCTGGCGAGCAATCCGCTGCCGCGCGGCGATCGCGTCGCTGTGCTGACCGTGTCGGGCGGCGGCGGCATCTGGGGCGCCGACACCGTGTCGATGCAGGGCCTGCAGGTGCCTGAGCTGTCGGGCGGCATTCAGGCCGAGATCAAGCAGTGGATGCCGTCCTACGGTTCGGCCAAAAACCCGGTCGACGTCACCGCGCAGGGCGTGAGCATGGGCGGCCTGCAGAAGAGCATCGAGCTGTTCGACAAGTCCGGAGAGATCGACGCGACGCTGGTGGTGCATGTCGCTCTCGAGCGAAACGCGGATGTGGTTCAAGGAGGCCGAGCTGAAGCCGGTCATCGCGGCGCAGAACAAGCCGGTGGTGTTCTATTCCTACACGCTGCCGTCGGATTTCGCGCGGCGGGAGCTGGCGAAATCAGGCGTGGTGGTGCTGTCCGGTCTGACCCATGTCGGCGTCGCACTGAAGCGGCTCGTCGAATATGCGAAGTTCAGGCTGGCGCCGGAAGCGGATGTCGCTGCGTTGCCGGCGCGCGATCTTGCGGCGCATCTGCAGGCGGCGACGCTCTCCGAAGCCGACAGCAAGGCGCTGCTGCGCGAGGCCGGCATCGCATTGCCAAACGAAGTGCTGGTGACGATCGCGCGACGAACTCGATGCCGCGATCGAGCGGGTCGGCTTTCCCCTCGTCATGAAGATCCAGTCGCCCGATATCGCGCACAAGAGCGAGGTCGGCGGCGTGCGCGTCGGCATTACGACCAAGGGCGAGGCGTTCTCGGCCTATCGCGAGCTGTTGGAGAACGCAAAGACACATCGGCCGAATGCGGATATCCAGGGCGTGCTGGTCTGCCCGATGGCCAGGAAAGGCGTCGAGATCATCATCGGCACGCTCTCTGACAACACCTTCGGTCCGATGGTGATGGTGGGCCTTGGCGGCATCACCACCGAGCTGTTCCGCGACGTGATCTACCGCCCCGCGCCGGTCGGCGTGGCCCAGGCGGAGGCGATGCTGGGTGAATTGAAGGCCGCACCGCTGCTGCGCGGTTTTCGCGGCGCGCCGAAAGCCGATGTCGCGGCATTGGCGAAGCTGATCTCGGAGGTGTCGGTGCTGGCCGCGCGCTTGCGCGAACAGGTCTCCGAGATCGAACTCAATCCGGTGCTGGTGCATCCGGAAGGACAGGGCGTGACGATCGTCGATGCGCTGGTGGTGAGGAGGAAATCGTAGGGTGGGCAAAGGCGCGTTAGCGCCGTGCCCACCTTTCTTGCTTCGACAGAAGTGGTGGGCACGCTTCGCTTTGCCCACCCTACGCGTTCTTCGTGACGCTCACCGCCCCCTGAAATTCGCGACGCGGCGCTCGGCGGTCGCCTTGACGCCTTCCTTGAAGTCCTCGGTCGAGCGCAACGCATTCTGCTCGACCAGCTCGTGATTGGTCGCGGCCAGCACGCGATCGGCGAGGCCGGCGCGCATGGTGGCGCGGGTCGAGATCAGGCCGAGCGGCGAACATTCGGCGATTTCGGCCGCGAGCTTCATCGCTTCCGCGCGCACCTGGTCCTGCGGCACGCAGACATTCGCGAGGCCCATTCGTGTCGCGTCCTCGCCGGTGACGCGGCGCGAGGTGTAGAAAATCAGCTCGGCGTTGTTCTTGCCGACCAACTCGGGCAGCGTCGCGGTCAGCCCGAAGCCCGGATGGAAGCCGAGCTTGGTGAAGTTCGCCGCGAAGCGCGCCTCGGGGCAGGTGACGCGGAAATCCGCCGAGACGGCGAGCCCCAGCCCGCCGCCGATGGCGGCGCCATGCACGGCCGCGACGAACGGCTTCTTGTTGCGGAAGATGCGCACCGCCTGCACATAGAGATGGTTGATCGGCAGGTTGGAGGCCGGGTCCTTCTCGACGTGCTCCTGCCGCGCGGGGTCAGAGAAATTGGCGCCGGCGCAGAACGCCTTGCCTTGCGCCGCCAAGACCGAGGCGCGGATTTCGATGTTGCGGTCGAACTCCTCCAGCGCATCGGCGATCTGGTTGATCAGCGACACGTCGAAGAAGTTCAGCGGCGGCTTGCGGATTTCGATCAGGCCGACATGCCCGTGGGTCTCGACGCCGATATCGGTGAATTTGGTCATGATGTCCTCCAAAACCCCTCTCCCGGCTCGCATCTGACGATGCTCGCCACCCTCTCCCACAAGGGGAGAGGGTAAAAAAAGCGACTACCGCAGCCCCAACCCGCGCGCGATGATGCCGCGCAGCACTTCCGTGGTGCCGCCCTGAATCGTCAGCTTCGGCGCGGTCTTGATCGCAAACGACAGCTGGTGCTCCAGCGTCTCGCGATTGCTGGCCTCTTCCTCGACGAAGGCGGCGAGGTCGCGCACGCGATGCGGCAGTTGCTGCTCCCACACCGTGCCGATGTCCTTCACGATCGACGCTTCCACCACCGGCTCCTTGCCGGCCTGCAGCATGCCCGCCACCGACACCGACATGCGCCGCATGGTGTGGACCTGCGCCACCAGCCGCCCGATGCCTTCGGCTGCCCGCGCGTCCGGCTTGTCGCCGACCGCGCGCACGAGCTCCGTGAGCACGTAATAGGTTTCGAGGAAGCGCTCCGGACCCGAGCGCTCATAGGCGAGCTCGCTCGTCGCCTGCTTCCAGGCGCCGTCGATCTCGCCCAGCATGTGATCGTCGGGCACGAAATAGTCGGTGAACACCACCTCGTTGAATTCGAACTGGCCGGTGATCTGGCCGATCGGGTTCACCTGGATGCCCGGCTGCTTCATCTTGACCAAAAACTGCGTCAGGCCGTGGCGGCGGTTCTCCTTGGTCGGCGGTGACGTCCGGAAGATCGCGATCATGTAGTCGGCGATATGCGCCGACGAGGTCCAGATCTTGGTGCCGTTGATGAGATAGCCGCCATCGGTCTTGGTCGGCGCGGGTTTTCGCGGCGAACAAATCCGATCCCGAGTTCGGCTCGCTCATGCCGATGGCAAAGCACAATTCGCCTTTGCAGATGCGCGGCAGGATGTCCTCCTTGACGTGCTCGGGCGCGTATTTCAGCAGCACCGGGCCGCTCTGGCGGTCGGCGACGAAGAAGCGGCGGGTCGGCGCGTTGGCGACGCGCATTTCCTCGGTGACCACATAACGCTCGAGGAACGAGCGCTCGTGGCCGCCATATTTCTTCGGCCAGGTCATGCCGATCCAGCCGCGCTCGCCGACCTTGCGCGAGAACGCCGGCACGTCGGTGTCCTCCCGGTTGGGCTTGAATGGCGAGAAGGTGCCGGCGGCGATTTCCTCGGCGAGGAAGGCGCGCACCTCCTTGCGGAGCTGCTGGCATTTCTCCGGCAGGCGGATCGGATCGAAACGAAGGGCTGCGGTCATGACGGGTCTCTTCTCACTCGATTTTTGAGCATGATCTTTTCGGAAAACCGGTTCCCACTTTTCCGGATCATGCTCGTGTTCAACGGGAGGCGACCAGCGGCCACAGCTCGTCGGCGCCGCGCGCGGCGACGCGCTTGCCGAGCTCGACCGCCCAGTAGCTCTCCGAGCCGAAATCGTCGCGCCACGACAGCGCGCGCAAGCGAATAGCGATGCAGGATGTGCTCGATGGTGAAGCCGATCGCGCCATGTACCTGATGGGCGATGCCGCCGCCTTTTTCCGCCGCCTCCGAGCAGCGGATTTTCGCGGCGACCGCCTCGAGGAACACCGCGTCATCGTCGAACGATTTGGCGTTGGCGAGGGTGTCGGCCGCGGACGTCGCCGCCGCCAGCGCCGCGGCGGAATTCACCGGCGAGCCGTGCGAGATTGTGCTGCACCGCCTGGAATTTGGAAATCTTCTTCTCGAAGGCGACGCGCTCGTTGGAATAGCGCACGCTGATGTCGAGCATCGATTCCAGGCTGCCCGCGATCTGCAGCGAGCGCACCACGCCACCCATCAGCATCAGCGCGGTCTGATCGATCCCTTTGGGCGCCGGCTTGACGACCGACGGCGAAACCTTGTCGAAGATCACGGTGTCGCTGTTGTCGTTGGCGAGCGTCAGGCCGGCATCGATGCGGACGCTCTTCGCATCGACCAACGCGATCGAGACGCCACCCGTGCCGTTCGCCAGCACCGCGATGTGCTTTGCGGCCTTGGCAAAGGGCACGCCGCGGGCGCGACCGGAAATCGTGCCGTCGCTGTTCAGCGTCAGGCGATCCTTCGGGCTTGCGGGAGCGACCGTCATCTCGCCTTCGGGCGAGGAGATTTTCGCCTGCGCCAGCAGCCAACCGGCGAGCATGGTCTCCGCTAAGCGGCACCGCGATGGCGTGCCGCCCGGCGGCGCCGAGCACGCCAAACCCTTCGGCAAGGCTCGCGCCGGAGCCGCCGAACTCTTCGGCGACCCATGACAGCGGTAGGCCGGCCTCGCTCAGCGCCTGCCACAGCGGCGCTTTCCACGCGCCCTTTTTGTCGCGGTTGACGTCCTGGGCATCGGCGAGATCGGCAAAGATCTTCTCTGCGGTCTCGACGACGATGTTCTCACTCTCCGACACAGCGTTCCCCGTTTTGGATCCGCATTTACGCCTTCTTTGAAGCGCATGATGGGGAAAAGCGACCCCCCTGACAAGCATGGATGTCGGCCCGCCCTGCGGGGCTGGCATGCCCCAATTCCGCGCAATGGAGTTTCGCGTTTCGCTGGGCGGTATGGTAGAGCGGCATCCGGATTTTCAAGGCTCAAACAACAAGAGGAAACCGATGTCCAAGGATGGTTTGTGCGTGATCGTGACCGGCTCGGCGTCGGGCCTGGGGGCTGCGACCGCCGGTATTCTGGCCAAGGGCGGTGCGCGCATCGTGATCAATTACTCCAAAAGCAAGAACGAGGCGGAGGCGACCGCGGACGCCTGCCGCAAGGCCGGCGCCAGCGAGGTCGTGGTGGTGCAGGGCGATGTCTCGCGCGACGAGGACTGCAAGAAGATCGCCGCTGCGGCCGCGCCCTGGGGCCGGCTCGATGCTCTCGTCAACAATGCCGGCACCACCAAGCATGTCGCCCATGACAAGCTCGACGATCTCACGGCCGAGGATTTTCAGCGCATCTATGCGGTCAACACCATCGGGCCCTACCAGATGATCCGTGCGGCGCGCTCGCTTTTAGAGGCCGGCGCGAAGGCCTCCAGCAAACCGGGCGCGGTCGTCAACATCTCCTCGGTTGCCGGCATATCCGGCGCCGGCTCGTCGGTCGCCTATGCCGCGAGCAAGGGCGCGCTCAACACCATGACCCAATCCCTGGCGCGCGCGCTGGCGCCGCTGATCCGCGTCAACACGGTCTGCCCCGGCTATATCGATACGCCCTGGTTCACCAAGGCCCGCGGCGAGGCCGGCGCCAAGGAGCTGCGGAATTGGGTGGTGTCGCGGATGCCGCTGAAGTCGGCGTCAACCGCCGACGACATCGCGCAGCTGGTCTGCTTCCTCGCGCTGCCGCAGTCCGGCCAGATGACCGGCGAGTTCGTCCGCATGGACGCGGGCATGCATTTGATTCAGTGAACGTTCAGCGCGTCAGCTCGCATGAGCGAAGCAATCATGCGGGGTCACGCGGGGATGTCGCTTCGCTCACCCGGGCTACGTTTCTCGTAATGACGAGCGCTAGCGGTTGTAATCCTTGATCACGCCGCTCGCGACCAGCCGGTTCCAGATGAACAGCACCAGCAGCGCGCCGATGGTGGCGGTGATGAAGCCCGCGCCCTCGCCGGGGCTGTAGTGGCCGATCGCCTGACCGATCCAGGTCGCCAGAAACGCGCCGACGATGCCGAGGATTGTGGTCAGGATGAAGCCGCTCGGATTGTTCGGCCCTGGCGACAACATCCGCGCGATAATGCCGGCGACGAAGCCGACGATGATGATCCAGATCAGTCCGCCCATGCTCATGATGTGCTCCCTCCCAAAAACAATATCTGTCTAAGCGCGTCTCACAGCCGGCCGTGCGCTTCGCTGTCGCTCGGCAGCCGTCCGTCCGGCGTCAGATGATCGACCACCTGCGGCAGATACTGGCTCAGGCCTTTGAGCAGATCGTCGCGCGACAGCCCGCTTTGCGAGGCGATTGAATCGATCTGGTCGGCGCCCAGCGCGTTCGCGAGATCGCCGGGCGAAACCGCCTTGTTCGGACCGCTGCCGACCCAGGAATTGGCCGCGTCGCCCTGACCGCCCTGCTGCAACTGCTTCATGAGATCGCCGAGCCCGCCGGAGATCACGCTGCCCGCGGCGGCGCCGCCGAGCAGTCCGCCGAGCGGCCCTTTGAGGATGTTGCCCAATCCGCCGCCGCTATTCGCCGATGCCGGCGGCGGGGCCGGGGCAGGGGAGGCAGGCGCCGCGCCCGGCGCGGTGATGTGCTTGACGGCTTTCCAGGCGAGCAGCGCCAGGATCGCCATGGTCATCGGCGACATGCCGCCGCTCGATTGCGAGCTCGGGCTGGAGGACCCGCGGGGTCCTTGCTGCATGCCGTTGAGTACGTCGAGTAAGCCCATGTTAACCCTCCCGATGCCCCCGCCGTCGGGAACCATATCGGCAGGCCATGACGGTTACAAGGCGAGGGTTCCCGGCAAGCTGCCAAGGCTGCCCATAGCGCGGCACCGCCGCCGATCAATTCAAGTGAATAAAATCGAAGGGATTTCTTAAGACTCCAGCAAATGATGCCGGGCAATATCCGGTTCCAATTCCATGTAGAGCGATTGACCCATGACCGCAGGCCGCATCACCGCCCTGATCTCACGCTTTCGGCGCGACACCAAAGGCAACATCGTCGTCATCTTCGCCATCGCGACAGTGCCGCTGATCACCGCGGTCGGATGCGCCACCGACTATTCCATGGCGACGCGAATGAAGGCAAAGCTGCAATCTTCGGCGGACACCGCGAGCCTTGCCGCGATCTCGGTGAATTCGGCCGGCTGGACTCGCTGCGAGCCAGATGGCGTCGAACGGCTCGGTGGCGGCCGGGGTCACCGAGTCCAACAACATCTTCAACGGCAACGCGGCCACGTTCTCGGGCTACCAGAACCTGGCGGTGAACAGCACCGTCACCAAGACGGGCTCGACGCTGACGAACAACGTCACCTTCAGCGCCGACGTGCCCGTCACCTTCATGAAGGTCGCCGGCTGGAGCACCATGCACATCAGCGGCAGCTCCAATTCGAGCTCGTCGCTGCCGCTCTATCTCGATTTCTATCTGATGCTCGACGTTTCCGGCTCGATGGGTCTGCCGTCGACGGCCGCGGAAGCCGTGCGGATGCAGAACATCAATCCCGACAACTACCGGCAATATCCCACCGGCTGCACCTTGGCCTGCCATTTTGCGCCGCAGAACAGCGCGTGCACCGATAGCGGCACGCAGGGCTATCCCACCAACAACTACTGCATGGGTTACGCGATCTCGCGCGTCAGCCAGAGCGGTTATGCGGGCCTGCTGCAGACCAACACCAGCAATCCCATGCACAAGCAGCTGCCGTCGTCGGTCGTATCCGGCCTGCCTAATCTGCCGCTGACGACCGTCACGAGCTGTCCCACCGATGGCACCGACGCCTGCATCCAGTTGCGCCTGGACGCGGTGGGTTATGCCGTCAACCAGCTGTTCGCCACCGCCAACAGCAAGGCGGTCGTCACGAACCAGTTCCGGATCGGGCTCTACCCGTTCATTCAGTCTCTCTACAGCTATTTCCCGCTGACCAGCAGCATCAACGGGTCGGTGACCAATTCGTCGACGATCAACTACGCCGCCGCCAATCTGGCGACGCTGCTCGACACCAACATGAATGCGAATCTCGGGTCCGGCGGCACGCATATCGACACCGCGATCACCAGCATGAACTCGGTGATCACGAGCGTCGGCACCGGCACGACTTCGAACAACACGCTGCCTTACGTCTTCCTCGTCACCGACGGCGCGCAGGATCCGCAGACCAAGGGCGTGCCCAATGGCGGCTGGGCCGGCAGCAACCACGCGACCACGATCGATCCGTCGATCTGCTCGTCATTGAAGACCCGCGGCATCAAGGTCTCCGTGCTCTATATTCCCTACGTGACGATCAACCCGGTCAACGCCTCGTTCGCCAACGACGAGGACGATGCCGCCAACAACAACATCTCCAGCATCCCGGCCAGCCTGCAGGGCTGCGCGTCGCCGTCGGATTCGTCGGGCAGCTATTTCTACACCGCGAACACGCCGGCCGACATCAACAACGCGCTGACGGCGATGTTCAACCACGCGCTGACGGTCGCGCACATCACCAATTAGGGCATGATCCGGGAAAGTGTGAAGCGGTTTTCCGGAAGAGATCATGCCTAAACAATAAGCCAACTTGCATCGGCTGCGATCCGGGGCGATGCTGCCTGCATCGCCCCGAATGCGTTGGGAGTTCAGGATGCGTCCATCTTGCAAAGTCCTTGCTATCGCAGCCCTGATCGTGGCGGGCGCCGTGGCGCATGCCGCGCCGCCGACGGTGACGCCGTCACCCGGCTATGACGCGCGGTTGCAGGAGCAGCGCGCGGCCGCCGCAAAGGCGACGCCGCCCGAAGCTGCGCCTGTGACGCCGCCGCGGCACAGGAAGCTGAAGTCGAACTAACGATGCCAGTTCGCGGGGGGAGGGACAAGAACGGCTGAAAATGTCGAGCTATCAGCTCTTTTTCTGCTTGCCGGGCGAGGACGTGAGCAGCTTCTTGAAGTCGTTCCATGTCTCCGACAGCCGCGGCCATTCGCAGGAGAACGACTGTCTCGCGCAGTCGCCGTTGCGGAAGCGCGGCCGCATCTCGGCGGCGGCGGCGGGCGCAGCCGCCTGTTTCGGCCGCTGCTGCGGCAGCGGTACCTTCGGCGCGTCGCTCTTCAGCGAGGCCTGCAGCTGCTGTTGCTGCTTGGCGGCGAAGGCGGCCGCGATCGTGCTGCGCCGCTGGTTCTCGAGATAGATGGTGTATTGCTCGTCGATATGCTTCTGCTCTTCGGCGCTCGGATTCGGACCGGCGATGTCGAAGCTGCGATCCTGCATGAAGTCGTAATAGGTGTAGCCGCCGCCGGGCTTGCGGCGGCCGGCGAACTTGGCGTTGCATTCGGCGAGCGCCGCTGTCCGGGCTTCCTTGCTCTCGGTCTTGCCGGCGGCTTCCGCGCAGTCCTCGAAATCGGCGGGCGCACGGCTCCACCATTGCGCGGAGGCGCGCAACGGGCAGAGCAAAACCAATGCAGCAATCACGGCGACGGGCAGGCCCGCGCCACGCGATGCAATCACAGCCGATCGTCCCCAGCGAAACTAGTGGTCCAATTCCAACATTCGCATCCCATTGTAGCGAGCACTTTGCGAATGTTGGAATCAGAGGACCACTAGCAAAATATTGATTCTAGTGGAGCTTTGGATTTGACGTTCGCTTCGCGAATTCTCAGCCGGCAGGATTGCGAACGTCAAATCCGCTCCACTAGTGCCCACTTTCCGAAGTTCGTGCTCCATTGCCGCACGAACTTTCACGAACTTCGGAAAGTCACGGGCACTAGCAAGCCCATGATTCCAGTGCCGCTTTCGATCTGAAGTCCCTGAACCGATTTCGCCGCGAGTGAGTCAGGGACTTCAGATCGGCGGCACCAGCGTCACGATTGGCACCAATTGTCGCCATTTTGCGGCGACTTGCCAGCCATAACGCCGCAATTTCCGGGCGGTATCGCGTCGGACCTGTCCTCAATTTCACTCGACCAACAGGGTGGAACCGGGCACCTTCGAGGGTATGTCCATGATCTATCGTCACACGCAGCGGGGAACGCTGATTCTGATCATGTGCCTTGCGGCCGCTGCGTTCGGCCTCGCGATGTCGTGGCGGTCGGGGCACTGGCCGCCGGCGCTCATCATGCTCGCTGTCATGATCGTCGTGGCCACGCTGTTTTCGTCGCTGACGGTCGAGGTGGCCGACAACGAGTTGCGCTGGCACTTCGGCCCGGGCCTCTTGAACTATCGCCTCGCGCTCGACGAGATCAGCGACGTCGCGGTCGTTCGCAATCAATGGTGGAACGGCTGGGGCATCCGGATGGGGCCGGGCTTCCGGCTCTACAACGTGTCCGGTCTCGACGCGGTCGAGTTGCGCCTGCACTCGAACGACATCCGCCGCATCGGCACCGACGATCCGGAAGGGCTGGTGAAGGTGCTGAGGAAACACCGCGGCCTCGGCTAGTGGAGCGGATTTGACGTTCGCTTCCCGGATAGCCGCGATCTCTCGCAGCGAACGTCAAATCCAGGCTCCACTAGAATCAATAGTTTCCAGTGGTCCTTTGATTCCAACATTCGCAAAAGTGCCCGCCGCAAAGGGATGCGAATGTTGGAATCGGACCACTGACACGGCTTACCTGGTTTCAAGCCTTACAGAAACTTAAGGCGCCCGATCGCCGGCGATCGCCACGCTAGTGCCGCCGATCTGAAGTCCCTGACGCACTCGCGGCAAAATCGGGACAGGGACTTCAGATCGAAAGCGGCACTAGAATCATAGATTTGCTAGTGCCCATGACTTTCCGAAGTCCGCGAAAAGGTATTGCGGCGATGGTGCGCGGACTTCGGAAAGTGGGCACTAGAAGCACTTTGTTTACCGGCAACGGTCATGGTTAACCGATCTTGACCAGAGAGCCGTCGTGACCCCAACTGCCGTTGCCGCCACCGAGACCTTCACGCAAATCACGTCACCCGCAGAGCAGCACCTTGCCGCCGGGCGGGAGCATCAAGCCGGCGGCCGGCTGACCGAGGCCATCGCCGCCTATCGCAACGGGCTCGAATCGGCAGCCGCCGCCGGCAGCGGGCCGGATCTGGTCGCCGAATTGCATGCCAAGCTCGGCAATGCCTGGATGCTGGCAGGGCATCTCGACCCTGCCGCCGACAGCTACAAGGCCGCGCTGCGGCTTGCGCCTGGTCTCGCCGCCTGCTGGTGCAACCTCGCCACCATCAACATGCGGACCGGCAACGCCGAGGGCGCGGTCGCGCTCTATCTGCAGGCGCTCAAGCTCAATCCGGCGCATTGGCCGTCGCGCACCAATCTGGCCGAGGCGCTGATCTCGACACGGCAGCATCTGGTTGCGAAGGCCCTGTTGATCGAGCTGGCCGAGGAGCGGCCGCAGGACGCGCAGGTCCGCCAGCGGCTCGGGCGCGCCTGCTACGAGTTGAACGAGCGAGAGGCGGCGCTTGCGCATTTCCGGCAGGCGGTGGCGCTCAACCCCAATGACGCCGAGAGTTTTTACTGGATCGGGGGCGTCAGCCAGAGCCTCGGCGATCTCGATGCCGCGCAGGCCGCCTACGCGCGCGCGGCGCAGATCACGCCGTTGATCCGGCGCAGCGCCGTCAAGTCGCCGGCGGATTTTCGCGTGCTGGCGCTGTACGCGCCGTTTGCCGGCAACACGCCGGCCGAGTTTCTGTTTGCCGATGCGGCCTACGACACCGACACGCTGGCGCTGCTGGCCTCGAGCCGAAATCGATGCGGCTGCGCTCGGCGGCATCGACGTCGTCGTCAACCTGATCTCCGATCCCGACCAGGCGGTGAACGAACTGCCGATTGCGGCCGCGCTTGCCGCGCAGCTCGGCAAGCCCGTCGTCAACGATCCCGGCAAGATCGTCCGCACCACGCGCGATGCGGTCGCCGCGCTGTTGCCCGGCATCGATCGCTGCCATGTCCCGAAAATCCTGCGCATCGATGCGGGCGCCGATGTCTCGCGCCGCGGCGCTTGAGGCGATCCTGCCGTTCCCGTTTCCGCTGCTGGCGCGTCCGGCCGGCACCCATGGCGGCGACGATTTCGAGAAGATCGAGAACGTCGAGGCGCTCTCGGATGTCCTGGGACGGCTCGGCGGCGATCGCTATCTGATCGAATATGTCGACTACGCCTCGCACGACGGCCATTTCCGCAAATACCGCTTCATCTTCGTCGGCGACGAGATCCTGCCCTATCATCTGGCGATCGGAGGCGACTGGAAGCTGCATCACGATTCCACCGACATGGGCGACCACGGCTGGATGCAGCGCGAGGAGGAAGCATTCCTCGGCAATCCCGGCGCGGTGTTCGATGCCGGCCACTATGCGGCGCTGCGCGAAATCCGCGCGCGCATCGGGCTCGACTATTTCGGCATCGATTGCGGCATCGACCGCGAGGGCCGGCTCGTGGTGTTCGAGGTCAACGCCTCGATGCTGGTGCATGCCGACAATGCGGAGTTTCCCTACAAGGACCCGTATGTCCGCGCCATCAAGGCCGCGTTCGACGCGATGCTGCGAAGACGGGCCGCGATACAGAGCGAGAGTTAGTATCTCGATCTCGTCATGCCCGGCCTTGTGCCGGGCATCCACGTCTTGGTCGCCATCAAGAAAGACGTGGATGGCCGGGACATAGGCGGAGCGGAAGCGACGCCGTTCTTCGAACGGCTATGCCCGGCCATGACGATCTGACTTGAGACAACTCCTCACGGCAAATACAGATACTGCGTCAGCGTCCGCCCGACCGCTTCCAGACTCTGCACCGAGCATTTGTCCGGCGTGTCCTGCGTCGTGTTGTAGAACGGCTCGTACTCGAAATCGATCACGATGAAGCTCGGGATGCCGGCTTCCTGGAACACGGTGTGATCGTCGGAGATCGCGTAGGGCATCGGCTTCGGCTCGAACGCGCCCGGCGCGATCTTCATGCCGATCTCCCAGAACTTCTTCGCTTCCGCCGGCGCCGAATGAAGCGAGGATTGATCGATCTTCAAATGCAGGTCGCGGTCGCAGACCATGTCGAAGTCGAGCATCTTTTCCGGCCTGGCCTTCGGATAGAACCCGGCGAGACGGTCGACAAAATAGGGCGAGCCGATCGTATGGAAATCCGGATCGCCGGCGCCCATCGAGATCGGGCCTTCCTCGCCGTCGAAGAAGATCATGTCGATCCCGACCGGCGGGGCGTCCGGCATCTCCGATATCACCCGCGCGGTCTCCAGCAGCACGCGCGACGCCGGAGGCGGAATTGTTGGCGCCGGGCATCGGCGCATCCGGAGTTTTCGAGTCGCGATAGGCCTTGATGATGCTGTCGAAATGCGTGGCGACGATGACGCGGCGTGGATTTGCCGGATTGAAGCGGGCGATGATGTTGGTCATCGCCATGGTGCGGCCGGCCTCGCGCGCGACCCAACGCTGGGTCTCGACGGCATCGAACTTCGTCTTCTTCAGCGCGGCCGTGATGTAGTCGATGGTCTGCTGGTGCCCGACCGTTTCCATCGAGCGGGGCGTGAAGCGCAACAGGTCCACGATGATGGCGAGCGCGCGCTTGCCGTCCCAGGAATCAACCTTGACAGCATCGACCTTGATCTCGGCGTGCGCGGATGGGGGTACGATCGAAAGCAGCAACGGAAGGGCGAGCGTGGCGGCAAGCTTCGTCAGACGGGATTTTGGCATTCGGACCGTTGCCTCGATTGGAGCGTCACGCGTGTCTTGGCGCAGCGTCTCATTAAACCATCATGAATGGCTGCAACAGGGAAGGGGGCTCACAAACGCACGCGCTACTCCGCCGCCTTCATGCGCTGAATGGTGACGGGCGTGCCGAGCGCGGCGCGGCGGTCGGCGACCGCGTGATGGAACTGGTCGAGCACCAGGCTGTAGGCCGCGATATCGGACTCGTCGATCGCGCCGTCGTCGTAGCAGTCGAGCGTTTCGCGCAGGATGTCGTCGGCCTCGCATTGCAAGGCGTCGAGCTCTTCGATGGTGTCGATCTTGCGCGCTTGCGTGATCGCGGCGACCAGCTTCTCGCGATGCAGGATGTTGAGCCTGCGTTCGTCGCGTTTGATGAAGTGGCGCACCGCGGCGGTGGCCGAGCCCAGCACCGAGAACAGCAGCACCACGCCCCAGATGTAGTCGCTGTACTTGTCCATGAAGGTGCGTTCGGTGCCGTCGATATAGGCGGCCGCGCCCGGATGCGCGGGGAGCGCCGCGTCCTTGTCGGTGTCGGGCTTCTCGATCTTCGATGCGCCCGGCACCTGCCGCGCCAGATCGGGCTTGGCGGCGAAAATCTGCCGGGTCAGCGTGCCGACCGTGGTCTCCGACAGCGATCGCGGCGCGACAATCAGGTGATTGACGCTGACGGTCTCCAGGGTGTCGTCGGGCCGCGCCGGCGAGGTGGTGAAGGTGCTGCCGGGGATTTCCTCCGAACTCATAAAGCGGATGCCGCGCGGCGATCGCCTCCGAGACGTCGATCGGCAGGAATGTCGGCTCGCCGCGCACCCTCGCGGTGGCGGTGATCGCTTCCACGAGGGGCTTGCCGTCGGATGGGCCGACGATCATGAAGGCGTCGATCGATTGATCGCGCACCATCTCGCTGATCTGGTCGGTGCCGAATTGGGTGACCTGCACCTTGTCGGGATCGACGCCGGACTCCTTCAGGATGACGCGGAACAGCGCGGCGTTGATCTTGGTGCGGCCGACCACGCCGACGCGACGGCCGGCCAGATCCTCGATCGCCTTGATCCTGGCCTTGGTCTCTTTCCTGGACGCCTTGGGCGGCGGCCCCGCGGGCGCCCACAGCACCACCACGTTCTTGCGCATGATGGCGACCGAGGAGGTCCCCTCGGGCATGTCCTCGTCGGTGCGGCCGACCGCGAGATCCGCCTTGCCCGCGGCGAGCGCGGCGAGGCTGTCGACCGGACCTGCCGTGGTGATCACGGTGAGGCGAACCGAGGCGCCTTCAGTGGCGAAGTTCTGCGCCATCGCCTGGATCAGTTGCAGGTCGTCACTGCCGGCCGGACCGACCGCGATCCGCAGCGTGGTCGGGCGCAGCATGATGAAGGCGGCGCCGACGGCGGCTGCAAAGAACAGCAGCCCGGCGGCGAGCACCAGGAACGGGGAGCCTTTCCTTCGGCCGCGCGCGGAGCCGGCTGAGCCGTCCAGTGAAGACATCGTGCTGCCAGACCATAAAAGGCCGCGAGGCCCTGACGATAGCACGCCTGCAACAGCCGGTCATGGCCGATGCGCCCCTTCGCGCTTCTGATATGCTTTGCCCTGGTTAATGTGAACGGGATCGAAACGTCATGTATCAGCCACCCCACTTTCGCGAGGACCGACCAGAGGTTCAGCATGCGCTGATCCGCGCCCATCCTCTCGGATTGTTGATCACCGCGGGCCCGGCCGGCCTGCTCGCCAATCTTTTTCCGTTCCTGCTCGATGCCGACGGCAGCGAAAAGGGCATGCTTCGCGTGCACATGGCGCGCGCCAATCCGCAATGGCGCGAGCTCGAGGCGATCCAGGAATGCCTGGTCGTGTTCCAGGGGCCGCAGGATTACGTGACGCCGTCGTGGTATGCGACCAAGCGCGAGACCGCCAAGGTGGTGCCGACCTGGAATTACGCCACCGTGCATGTTTGGGGCAGGCCGCGCGTGATGAATGATGATGCGTGGCTGCGCAAGCAGATCGAGGATCTCACCGCAAGCCGCGAGAATCTTCGCGCGGAGCCATGGGCAAGTCGGCGATGCGCCTGAAGATTTCGTCGCCATGCAGATGCGCGCGATCGTCGGCATCGAGATTCCGATTCTCAAGATCGAGGGCAAATGGAAAATGAGTCAGAACCGCCCCGAGGCCGACCGCGCCGGCGTGATCGCGGGATTCCGCGAGGAGGGTGATGAAGCGATCGCGGCGCTTGTCGAAGAGCGTGGCAAGAGTTTGAAAAAGTAGCGTCGTCGAGTATTGTGGAAATAGACCTGTCCTTGTCAGGTTTAGTGTCAGCGAACAACACCAACGCCAACGCCAACGCTTCGCTGCATCGCTGCTTCAATTTGCCCCTTGCGGCGTCTCAATTTCGACGCCGACTCAGGCGAATCTCCTTGGCATTGTTAGTTCACCGAACGGACTCGGCGGGGTTCAGAGGGGGTTTGTGATGGGAAACGCGTTTCCGCCAGCCAATCCGGCCAATCATGCCAACCGGTTGCCCGCCTCGCGTCTCGATGACGACGATGGCTTCGATACCGATCTCGACAACGAAGTGATTTTGCTGCTGCAGGAGAACGCCCGGTTAC
Source organism: uncultured Alphaproteobacteria bacterium (assembly GCA_963732085.1). GTDB lineage: Bacteria > Pseudomonadota > Alphaproteobacteria > Rhizobiales > Xanthobacteraceae > Bradyrhizobium. The sequence continues at coordinate 172,957 of CAVSYJ010000019.1, forward strand.
GGGCGCTGGTGACCCAGCTTTCCAGCCTGGTGCTGAAGCACGTCGTCGACGGCAAATAGGCGCGTCGACGGTTGCTCGTGCCGCGTTTGCGGAGGCTTCCGGCCGCGCGCGGGCTCTGCTATGAGGCTGCCAGCCCCGTGGGGTTCGCGGTCCCGTAGCTCAGCTGGATAGAGCGGCGGTTTCCTAAACCGTAGGTCGCATGTTCGAGTCATGCCGGGATCGCCATTTTCTTTTTGCGTCGTGTGGCCCATCCTCGGCCATGACGGACGCACAAAAGCTCACGATCGAGGCCGGGAAATCGGCAACCGTGTCGGCGTTGCTGATACGCCCGCGCGATGCGCGCGCCTGCTACGTGTTCGCCCATGGCGCGGGCGCCGGCATGACGCATGCCTTCATGACGGAAGCAGCCGATGGCCTCGCCGCGCGCGGCATCGCGACCTTGCGCTATCAATTCCCGTACATGGAGAAGGGCGGCAAGCGCCCCGATCCGCCCGCGGTGGCGCATGCGGCGGTGCGCGGCGCGGTCGCGGCAGCCGCGCAGCACTGCCCGGGACTGCCGCTGATCGCGGGCGGCAAATCCTTTGGCGGGCGCATGACTTCGCAGGCGCAGGCAAAGGCGCCGCTCGCGGGCGTCGTCGGCCTCGCCTTCTTCGGCTTTCCCTTGCACGCGGCAGGGAAACCATCCAGCGAGCGCGCCGATCATCTTGCCGACGTACGCGTCCCGATGCTGTTCCTGCAGGGCAGCGCCGACAAACTTGCGGAGGTTGGCCTGCTCGAGCCGGTCGTGAAGAAGCTCGGCGCTCGCGCCACCTTGCATCTGGTCGACGGCGCCGATCATTCCTTCCACGTGCCGAAGCGCTCGGGCCGCAGCGACCGCGAGGTGATGGCGGAAATCCTCGACGCGTTCGCGGCGTGGGCCGCGGCGCTGATCTAGCAGCGCGCGTCAGTTCACCCGGGTGAACACGTCGTCGTTCTTCAATTCCTTGAAGTTGCCGTCGTCGTCGGCGCTGAAGAGCTGCCAGCTCGTCGAAATCGTCTTGTCGCCGAGCGTGCCCTTCCAGGCCGTGATGGTGTTGACGCAGGGCGCGAAGTTGGCGACGAAGGCGATCGTGTTGCCGTTGATCTTGCCCTTGATCGGCACGCCGAAGCCGGCGCATTTGTAGCCCTTGGCGTTGTTGATGAAGGTGCCCGAGAAGGTGCCGGCGACCGTGTCGACCAGGCTGATGACCAATAAGGAGTCGCGCGGGTTCTTCCAGATCGACCATTCCGGCAGGCCGTCGGCGCGCGCGGCCGTCGGGCAGGCCGAGCGCGAGCAGGAGACAGCAGGCAAATCGCTTCATGGACCATCACTCCGAAATATCGATGCGGCTCTGCTTCCCTTAGCGCATTTTTGCGGCATGATCCAAATCAACCAATAGAAAGGGAGCGCGCCCGTGGACGCCGACGCCATCAAGAACAACGTCAAGGCCTGTATGTTCGACCAGTACGGCACGGTCGTGGACATGCAGGGCGGGCTGGTCGCGATCGCAACCCCGTTCCTGAAGGCGAAAGGCTGGGCCGGCGATCCCAATGCCTTCGTGACCTGGTGGCGGCGCACCCATTTCGAGAACTCGATGATCGACGCGCTCCTGCATCGCGCGCACACGCCCTATCGCGAGATCGGCCATCGCGCGGTCGCGCATGTGATGGATCGCGCCGGCATCGCATATTCGCAGGACGACGTTCGCTACTCTGGTCGGCGAGATCGAGAAGCTGAAACCTTTCCCGGAGGTGCCGGCGGCGCTGGCGAAGCTGCAGACGCAAGTACAAGCTGGTCGTGCTCTCCAACGGCGATCCCGACATGCTGGAGACGGCCAAGCGCTATCACAACATCCCGTTCGATCGCGTCATCTCGGTCGCGGAAGCGGGCTCCTTCAAGCCGCATGTCGCGACTTATACGAAGGCCGCCGAGTTGCTTGGTCTGCCGATGGACCAGATCCTGTTCGTCGCCAATCACGCCTTCGACTGCATCGGCGCGAAATCGGCGGGCATGCGCACCGCCTTCATCGACCGCCGCGCGCGGCCGTTCGGCGAGACGCCGCACCAGCCGGATATTCTGGTGCCGACGATGAAGGATCTGGCGGAGATGATCGTCTAGGCTTTTACCACTCGTCATGGCCGGGCTTGACCCGGCCATCCACGACTTTACTTCAGGCGGCTCGAAAGACGTGGATGCCCGCGTCGAGCGCGGGCATGACGAGCTTATGCACCCGCTCCCGCCATAAATCTTGTCGCGCAGCCGCCGCATCCCCGACAGCCAGCGGCCGCGGTCGGCAGCCTTGCGCTGCACGTACTCCTGCACCTGCGGATGGGAGAGAATCATGAAGCGCTCCTCCTCCATCGCCGCGATCACCATCCGCGCCACCTCGGGAGGCAGCAGCACGCCGTCGACCCGCGCCGCGCTCGGCCCCGGCATGGTCATGCCGGTCTGCACCGATTGCGGGCACAGCACGGAGACGCGGATGCCGCGATCGCCATACTGGATCGACAAATGCTCGGCCAGTGCCACCGCCGCGCTCTTGGTCACGCCATAGGGCATCGAGTTCAGCGAGGCCAGCAGGCCCGCGGCGGACGCCGTGTTGACCAGATAGCCGGAGCCGCGCGCCAGCATTTTCGGCACGAGCTCGCGCGCCGCGAACACGTGGCTCATCACGTGCACGCGCCAGCTTACGTCCCAATCGGCGTCGGAGGCGCTTTCCTGGCCCTTGCGCGACAGCCCCGCGTTGGAAAAGAACACGTCGATCGCGCCGTATTTCGCCTCGGCCGCCGATATCAGCGCTTTCACATCCTCCTCGAGCCCGACATCGGCGGTGACGGCGAGGCCGTCGATGTCGCCCGCGACCTGTGCAAGGCGATCGCGCGTGGTCTTGAGGTCGGCGACCACGACGCCGCGCGCGCCGGCCGCGGCAAAGGCGCGCGCGGTGGCTTCGCCAATGCCGCTCGCGCCGCCGGTGACGACGCAGACCTTGCCCTTGATGTGCATGCGTTGCGTTCCTTCCGTTCTCAGCCGGGTTTGTACAGCCCCTTGTCGCGCGCCCGCTGGATCGCCAGCCCCGCGATCAGGTCGAGCATCGGGGTCGAGAGATCGGCGGCGCGCGCGAACGCGGCCGGCGCGCGCACCAGCACGTCGATCTCCATGGCGCGGCCGAGCTCGTAATCCTGCAGGATCGACGGCTTGTGCTCGGGCGCAGGCCCGGTGCGCGAGAGGCGCTTGACGTTGGGGATGCAGCTCTGGCCGACAGCGTTGGCTTCATCCAGCAGGCGCGGGATCACATGCTGCAACGACGGCTCGTCGCGCACCGCGCGCGCGGTCTGTCCGGTCAAGCAGGCACAGCACCGACATCGACATGTTGGTCAGTAGTTTCGACCAGATCGTCTCGCGGATTTGCGCGACCGGTGCCGACGCGATCGACGCAGCTTCCAGCACCGCGCGCAACCTTCCAATCCGCTCGCTGGTGCGATCGTCGCATTCGCCGATCAGCAGCATGTTGCGGTCGGGCGAGATGTTCGCGACCACACCGGGCTCGATCACCTCGTTGGAGGAGAAGATCACGCCGCCGATGATGCGCTCTTTCGGAACCGCGGCACGCAAGGCGCCGCCGGGATCGAGGAACGCGAGATCGGGCGTGGCAGGATGGCCGCTGGGCAGGCCGATGTCGTACCACCAGGGAATGCCGTTCTGCGCGAAGATGACCGGCGTCTCAGTGCCGAGCAACGGCTTCAGCCCGGTCGCAAGGCTTGCGATACCGGTCGCTTTGAGCGTTGAGATCACGAGATCCTGCGGCCCGAGCGCGGAGGGATCGTCCGAAGCTTTCACCTTGGCATTGGTCTCCGCTCTGACCGACGCGCAACGTCAGCCCGCGCGCTTTGACAGCCGCAAGATGCGCCCCGCGCATCACGCAGGAGACGTCATGGCCGGCTTGCGCCAGCCGCACCGCAAAATGGCTGCCGACGGCGCCCGCGCCGAAAATACAGATACGCATTGGGTGGAAAGTCCTGTCTGGAAGGGGCAGTATGCAAGCCAGTTTCCAACAAGCCGGCGCGCGGCGCAACCAGCCGCTCAGCCCGCAAAATCACGGAGGTCCGCTCATGATCACCGCCATCGTCCGCTTCAAGCTGCCTGCCAGCATCGATGCCGCCAAGGCGGCCGAACTGTTCCGGGGCTCGGCGCCGAAATATCGGGATCTGCAGGGTCTCGTGCGGAAATATTACCTGTTCGACGCCGAGAACCACACCGGTGGCGGCTGCTATCTCTGGGAAAGCCGCGAGGCCGCCGAGCGCGTCTACAGTGCCGAATGGCGCAAGATGATCGCCGACCGCTACGGAGCCGCACCCGAGATCAGCTATTTCGAGACGCCCGTGATCGTCGACAATGCCGTCGGCAAGACCATTCTGGATGCGGCTGAGTAACGCGATCCCAAGGAAATCGATGTCAGCCAATCCCGTCCTGTGGGACCTCGACGCGCGCGGGGTCGCAACCGTCACGTTCAACCGTCCCGAGGTCAACAACGCCTATGACGGCGGCCTGATCCATGGCGTGCTCGCCGCGATGGACGAGCTCGGCCAAGAAGCCGTCGCTCCGCGTCGTCGTGCTCAAGGGCAATGGCCGGCATTTCCAGGCCGGCGCCGACCTGAAATGGATCAACGGCGTGCGGCCGAAATCCGCCGAAGAGAACGAGGCGGTGTCGCGCGCGACCTATGAGGCGGTGCAGCGGCTCAACCGGCTGCCGATCCCGACGGTGGCGCTGGTGCAGGGCGGCTGCTTCGGCGGCGGCACCGGCGTGATCTCCGCCTGCGACGTGGTGATCGCGGCCGACAATGCGCTGTTCTCGATCACCGAGGTGCGCTGGGGCCTGACCGCGGCGATCATCATTCCGCAGCTTTGCGACGCCATCGGCGTGCGCCAGGTCCGCCGCTATGCGCTGACCGGCGAGCGCTTCGGCGCCGACGAAGCGCGCCGCATCGGGCTGGTGCATGAGGTGGTGCCGCTCGCCGAGCTGGAGAGAGCCGGCGCGAAGATGGTGGAGCAGTTGCTCGCCAACGGCCCGGAGGCGCTGGCCGAAACCAAGGCGCTCGCGATGGAAAGCGCATTCGGCGGCATGGATGTCACCGACGCCGCCTATGCGCGGCTGGTGAAGATGCACGCCGCGCGGCGGCAGACGAAGGAGGCGTCCGAGGGGCTGGCGTCCTTTGCCGAGAAGCGCGCCGCGAATTGGGGCAAGAACTGATTTGTGCGAGCCTCAGATGGAGCAAGATCAAGTTGGCACCTATCGCCTCACTGATGCGCAGGTGAGGGAAGTTGTCCGCATTCAACGCGCTCTTCGTGAAGGCCGGGGCAAGCTTGCAACTGAGGAGGAGATGGCTGCGCTCTGGAAATCGTGCGGCCTTCCGCCCGACGTAACAACAAAATGAAAACCATCTCCGAACCCGCCCGCGAAATCCCGCTCTACGGCGAATATGAAGTCGCCGTGCTCGGCGGCGGGCCGGCGGGAATCACCGCGGCGGTCGCGGCGGCGCGCGCAGGACGGCGCACGCTGCTGATCGAGCGCTACGGCTTTCTCGGCGGCATGGGGACGGCGGCCGGCGTCACGAATTTCTGCGGGTTGCATGCCAACGTCCATGGCGAGATGCATCGGGTGGTGCAGGGCATCGCTTCCGATCTGCTGGCGCGCATCGATCGGCTCGACGGCCTGAACAAGCCGCATCTGATCCTCGGCAAGATCTTTGCGCAGGCCTACGACACCGCGGCCTACAAGATCGCCGCCGACGATCTGCTTGGTCACCACAAGGTCGACATCCTCTTCCATGCGCTCGGCGCCGGTGTCGCCATGCACGACGACAAACGCATCAATGCGCTGTTCGTCGAGACCAAGGCGGGACGGCAGGCGATCCGCGCCGATGTCTTCATCGATTGCTCCGGCGACGGCGATCTCGCGGCCTGGGCCGGCGCGCCCTACGAAGTCGGCGACAACGCCGGTCACATGCTCTACCCCTCGATGATGCTCCGTCTCAACGGCATCGATCCCGTCAAAGCGGGCGAGGCCTGGCGCACCATTCCGCAGCTGATGGAAAAGGCCGAAGCGAAAGGCACCCACAAGTTCCCGCGCAAAGGCGCGATCGTGCGGCCGCAACGCCATGACATCGAGTGGCGGGTGAACTTCACCCAGTTGAAGCGCGCCGACGGCAGCGCCATCAACGGGCTCGAACCCGACGATCTCACCCGCGGCGAGATCGACGGCCGCAAGCAGGCGCGTCGCCGCGTTCGAATTCCTGCGCACGGTGCCCGGCTTCGAGAAGTCCTACATCGTCGACCTGCCGCCGCAGCTCGGCATCCGCGAGACCCGGCGCGTGGTCGGCGGTTATCAGCTCTCCGGCGAGGACGTGCTTGGCTGCGCCTCGTTCGAGGATTCGATCGGCGTCAACGGCTGGCCGATGGAGGTGCATGTCGCGGGCGACGTCGTCTTCAAGTTCCCGCCGATCCCGGAATCGCGCGGCTACAACGAATTGCCCTATCGCATGCTGGTGCCCGAGAAGATCGACAATCTGCTGGTCGCCGGCCGCTGCGCCTCCATGACCCATGAGGGGCAGTCGGCGGCGCGCGTCTCCGGCGCCTGTTTCGCGATGGGGGAGGCGGCGGGCACGGCCGCCGCGCTTGCGCTTTCGGGTAATACCTTTCCGCGAGATATTGAGGTACCCCGGCTGCAGAAAGCGCTGACGCGGCAGGGCGCCTTCATCGGCCGGGATCAGGCGATCCCGCAGGGCCTGTGACATACGGAGGAACGTGGATGAAGGGATGGGCGCGGGCCATGCTGGTGGCGCTGCTGGCGTTCGGCGCAGGCGCCGCGCGCGCCGAGGAGCCGCTGAAGGCAAAGATCGGCGTATTGCGCCTGTCGTCGTCGGCGCCGGTCTTCATCGCGCAGGACAAGGGTTATTTCCGCGACGGCCGGCCTCGACGTCGAGCTGAAATTCTTCGACGCCGCGCAGCCGATCGCGGTCGCGACCACTTCCGGCGATGTCGATTTCGGCATCACCGCCTTCACCGCGGGGCTCTACAATCTCGCCGGCAAGGGCACCCTGAAGGTGATCGGCGGCATGAGCCGCGAGAAGGCCGGCTATCCCCTGATCGGATATTTCGCCAGCAACAACGCTTACGCCGCCGGACTGAAGACGCCCAGGGATCTCGCGGGCAAGCGCATCGCGGTGACGCAGGTCGGTTCCAGCTTTCATTATTCGCTCGGCCTGCTCGCCGACAAATATCACTTCAAGCTAGCCGACACGAAGATCGTGCCGCTGCAATCGCTGTCGAACGCCGCGGCCGCGCTGAAGGGCGAGACCGTCGATGCTGCGCTGTTGCCGGTGTCGACCGCGCGAAAACTGATGGATGACGGCGGCGCGAAACTTTTGGGTTGGGTCGGCGACGAAACGCCGTGGCAACTCGGCGCGGTGTTCGCTTCGCCGAAGACGCTGCAGAACAAGGCGCTGGTGACGAACGTGCTTTCGGTGCTGGCGCGCGCCGACCGCGAATATCATGACGTGATCCTGGCCTCGGTGAAGGACGGCAACGCCGTCATCAACGACAAGACCAGGCCGCTGCTGGAGATCATCGCCAAATACACCAACCTGCCGGTCGAACAGGTGGTCGGCAATTGCGCCTATATCGATCCCGACGGCAAGCTCGACGTCAAGAACGTCGACAACCAGATCAAATGGCTGCAGGAGCAGGGTTTCGTCGACAAGGGTTTCGATGCGGAGGCCATCATCGACAAGGCCTATGTGAAGGCGGATTGAAACTTTCCTTCGTCATGGCCGGGCTTGACCCGGCCATCCACGACTTTGTTACGGGGATGAAAGCAAGACGTGGATGCCCGCGACAAGCGCGGGCATGACGAGCTAAACAAGCTTGGGAACGAATGGACCTGATCGCCGACCATATCAGCCACCGCTTCGGCGCGCTCGAGGTGCTCGACGACGTGTCGTTTACGGTCGGCGCAGGCGAGGTGGTGGCGATCGTAGGTCCGTCCGGCTGCGGCAAGAGCACGCTGCTCTCGATCCTCGGAGGTTTGCTGCAGCCAAGCGCAGGCGCCGCCCAATGGCGCGGCGCGGCGCCATCGGGCAGTCTCAATCCACTAACTTTCTTGTTCCAGGATTTCGCGCTGCTGCCCTGGTGCACCGTCGAAGGCAATGTCGAATTTCCATTGCTGCATGCCAAACTCTCGCAAACCGAGCGCCGTGCGCAGATCGACGATGCGCTGCGCCGCACGGGACTGACCGACTTCCGCGGCGCCTATCCGAAGCAGCTCTCCGGCGGCATGCGGCAGCGTGTCGGCATTGCGCGCGCGCTCGCGGTGCGGCCCGCGATACTCTTGATGGACGAGCCGCTGTCGGCGCTGGATTCGCAGACCCGCGAATTGCTGCTGGAGGATTTCATCCGGCTGCTCGCCGACGGCGCAATGGGCGCGGTCTATGTCACGCACAATCTCGAAGAAGCGGTGCGGATCGCCGACCGCATCGTGGTGCTGTCGCGGCGGCCGGGCAAAGTGCGCGAGACTGTCGCTATCCCGATGACGCGCGCCGAGCGCGGCGCGATCGAGGCCCGCGGCAAATTGCTGGCGCTGCAGACCGAGCTGTGGTCGCTGATCCGCGAACAGGCGATCGATGCCGAGCGCGAGGTGCAGCATGCTTGACCGCGCGGGCGAGCAGGGCACAGAGGCGAAGCCGGTCGCATTTCGCGGCGCGGGTTTTGCGCCGCGCGCCAGCCGCTACGCCGGCTGGATTGCGCTCGCCGCGGTGATCGCCGTCTGGCAGCTCGCGGGCAGCGCGGGCCTGGTCAACTCGCTGTTCCTGCCGGCGCCGTCAGCGATTGTCCGTGCGATCTGGAATTTGGCGGCGAGCGGCGCGCTCTGGCATCATCTTTCGGCGTCGCTGCTGCGGATCGGCACCGGGTGGATCCTCGGCACCATCGCAGGCATTGCGGTCGGCTTCGCCGTCGGGCTGTTCAATCATGCCCGCAGCATCGGCATCACCTTCATCTCGGCGCTGTTCCCGATTCCGAAGATCGCGCTGCTGCCGCTCTTGATCCTCTGGCTCGGCATCGGCGAGCAGCCGAAGATCGCGACCATCGCGCTTGGCGTGTTCTTCTCCACCGCGATCTCGGTCTACAGCGGCGTCGACGCGGTGCCGCGCAACCTGATCCGGATGGCGCAGAGTTTCAACGTGCCGTTTGCGACCATCGTGCGCCGGGTGATCTGGCCGGGCGCACTGCCCTCGATTCTCGCGGGCTTCCGCATCACGGCCTCGGTAGCGCTGCTGCTCGTGGTCAGCGCGGAGATGATCGGCGCCGATTACGGCATCGGCGCCTTCGTGCTGCAGGCCGGCAATCTGATGCAGACCGATCAGCTGCTCGCCGGCGTGGTGATCCTGTCGCTGTTCGGGCTTGCGGTCGGGAAGCTGATCGGTTGGCTGGAGACGCGGCTGCTGCACTGGCGGTGAGTCGTCCCGGACAAGCGAGCGCGCGAGCGTGATCGACTCATACGCGAATCTCGATAGACATGCTTGACGGCCTTGACGCGAGGGCTATTCACGGGTCCTGGCTCAGCGTCACCTGGAGAAGTCGTAGCATGGCCGGGATCAGCCTGGCCATGACGAGAATCATTTCTTCTCCGCCGCTGGCGCCGCCGCCGCCGGCTCATCCTTCTTCTCCTTGCCCGGCTGTCCCGCCTCGACATAGGCCTTGGTGGCGAGCGCGCATTCGCCGAGCACGGTGAGATAGCGGTCGATCGTGTCCTCGCCGACCACGAACGGATTCGGCTGGTTCGGTTTGCGCTCTTTCAGGGTGCCCATCTTGCCGACCGCGTTGTCGTAGGAGACGTGGTTCGACAGCAGCACCTCGGCTTTTTCCTTCTTCATGATCGGCCGGTACTTCTCCGTGGTGTCGGCATAGATCTGCAGGCGATCGGCCAGCGGTCCGAAATTATAGGCGGTGCCGCCCCAATCGACCGCGCGATAGGCCTTGCCCTTGTCATGCACGGTGAAGACGGTCGCGAGCGTGCCCAGCGTGTGGCCGGGAATGACGTAGAGCTTGAACTCGGTGTTCCCCAGCTTGACGGTGTCGCCGTCCTTGACCGCCATGTCGCGCTTCGGCGGATCGTCGAACATGGGAATCCGCTTCGGATTGAAGGCGGGATCGTCGAACACCTTCCAGTCGATGTCGCTCATCACGATCTTGGCGTCGAACTTCTTCTTCAGGTAAGCTGCGCCGCCGTAATGGTCGCCATGGGCGTGACTGACGATGACATATTTGATGTCGGTCGGATCGAGCTTGAGCTTCTTCAGCCCGTTCTCGATGTAGTTCTGCGCCTCGTCGGCGTTATCGAGCGCATCGAGAATGACGATGCCCTTCGAGGTCTTCACCGCCCAGGCGCTGGTCCAGTAATTGCCGAGGAAATACAGGTCGTCCATCACCTGCATCGGCTCGAGCGGCGGCTCCGCTTTCATCTTGGTGTAGTTCTCCATGAAGCCCGCCGCCTCGTCGGGCGTCGCGGTCTTGCACAGGCCGAGCGCGCCGAGCAGGTCCGCCTTTGCGGCTTTGCTGGCCGCTGTGATGTGGCGGTCGATGACGGCGTTATCCTGCGCCGATACTGCGGAGAGGCTGGAAGCGAGCGCGGCGGCCGCCAGCGCGATCTGCAAATGCGTTTTCATGAAATACCCCCGGGGAGTCCGATAAAGCCCGTCAATGTACGCCGTCATGACCGGGGTCTGTGACCCCGGTCATGGATGGCAGCCTGGAATGTTAGAGTGCGGCCGGCTGGCAGTGGCGTCAATTAGGCGTTACCGCGGTCCTCGCGGAACAGGTCGAGCTTCTGCTGCACCGGACGGTCGGAGAAGGAGAACAGCACGGAATCGCTATCAGCTTCGTGGGTGACCCAGTGCCAGCTCGGCACCACGAACAGGTCGCGCGGCCCCCATTCGAAGGTGTTTTCCCCGATCCTTGTGCGGCCCTTGCCCTCGATCGCCGCGAACACCGTGGCGTCGGTCGAACGATAGCGCGCGGTCTTGAAGCCCTTCGGCAAGAGCTGGATGAAGGTGCCGATGGTCGGCATCGCGAAGTCGCCGGTCTCGGGATTGGAGAATTTCAGCTTCAGCCCGTGGCAGGGATCCCACTCGTTACGCGTCTTGGCCTGCTCCAGCGCCTCGCGTGTATGGCTGTAAGGGTAGTTGAAGATCGGCGAGGTCTTGGACGTCCGCTTTTCGTCGACCGGCAGCAGGTTATGGCCGTAGCGCGCAAAACTGTCGCCGGCCGGCTTGGTGATCTTCTGCTGGTCGTCCTTCAGGCCTTCCGCAAACGACGCGTCGAGGAACTGCACGATCGGAATGTCGAGCCCGTCGAGCCAGAACATCGGCTCACTGGTCTCGTTGGAATGGTCGTGCCAGGTCATCGACGGCGTGATGACGAAGTCGCCGGGCTCCATCGCGGTGCGCTCGCCGTCGACCGAGGTATAGGCGCCCTTGCCTTCGAGGATGAAGCGCAGCGCCGACTGGCTGTGCCGGTGCGCGGGCGCGATGTCGCCGGGCACCACCATCTGAATTCCTGCGAACAGCGAGGTTGTTACTTTCGATTGGCCGCGCAGGCCCGGATTTTCCAGGATCAGCACACGCCGCTCGGCTTCTTTCGCCGTGATCAGCTTGCCCGCTTCGGTCATGTAGTCGCGGATCGTGTCGAACTTCCACAGATGCGGACGGCAGGCGCTCCTGGGCTCCGGCGTGATGATGTCGCTCATCACGTTCCACAGCGCCGCGAGACTTTCGCCTTCGATCTTCTTGTAGAACGCCTCGCGCTCCGGCGTCTTCTGCACGGCTTCCATGGCTGGCCTCCCGACCGGTGTTTTCTCTGGCTCAATTTTATTGACAGTATACTTACAATATGGATAGCGTCAACGAAATTCCGGGTCTGGTCCGTCGGACCATCCCGGAATGACGAACACAAAATAACGAGGGAGGTTCCGATGAAGCTGCATGGCTATTTCCGCAGCAGCGCGGCCTACCGGGTCAGGATCGCGTTAAATCTCAAGGGGCTTGCGCCCGAGCACCTGACCCATCACCTTCGCAAGGGCGAACAGACCGCGCCCGGCTATCTCGCGCTCAATCCGCAAGGGCTGGTGCCGACCTTGGTGGACGACGAGGGCGGCGTCCTCACCCAATCGCTCGCCATCATCGAATGGCTGGACGAGACTAACCCGACGCCACCGCTGCTGCCGCTTGACGCATTGCAGCGGGCGAAGGCCCGCGCGTTTGCGCTGGCGATCGCCTGCGATATTCATCCTGTCCAGAATTTGAAGGTGCTGGCGCGGCTGCGTCAGCTCGGCGTGGCCGATGACAAGGTGACCGAGTGGGCGGCATGGGCCAATCTCGAGGGGCTGACAGCCTGCGAGAAGCTGATCGCCAAGGAGCCGGGGCCGTTCTGCTTTGGCGAGGTGCCGACCATCGCCGATCTCTGCCTGGTGCCGCAACTGGCCAATGCGCGCCGCTTCGGCGTCGATGTTTCCGTCTTTTCGCGGCTGTTGAAAGCCGAAGCGGCATGCAAGGCCATGCCGGCCTTTGCCGACGCCGCGCCGGACAAGCAGCACGATGCCGAATAGACCGATCACCATGGACGCGGTCTACACCGCGCCCGGCTATCTCTTCCGCCGCATGCAGCAGATCGCGGTCGCGATCTTCGTCGAGGAGTGCAAGGCGTACGATTTGACGCCGGTGCAATATGCGGCGCTGATCGCGATCCACACCCATCCCGGCATCGATGCGACGCGGCTGTCCGCGGTGATCGCGTTCGACCGTTCGACCCTGGGCAACGTGATCGAGCGGCTGGAGGCGAAGCGGCTGATCGAGCGCAAGCCGTCAGACGGAGACAAGCGCGTCAAGCTGCTTTATTTGACCAGGGCGGGCGCGACACTGCTGCGCGACATCATGGCCTCGGTCGATCGCGCCCAGGCGCGCATGCTGCAGCCGCTAAAACCCGCCGACCGCAAGACGCTGATGGCGCTGCTCACGCAACTCGTCGACCTCAACAACGAGGCCTCCCGCGTGCCGTTGCGCGCCGAGGACGCGCTCGAGCATATGGGCAAGTCGACTTGACGGGCGGCTTGCCAGTGCTGGTCGCGGGCGGCGGCATCGGCGGTCTCGCCACCGCGCTCGGCCTCGCGCAAAAGGGCATCCGCTCGATCCTGCTGGAGAAGGCATCCGCGCTTGGCGAGATCGGCGCCGGCATCCAGCTCGGGCCGAACGCCTTCCACGCCTTCGACTATCTCGGCGTCGGCGAGGCCGCGCGCGGCATGGCCGTCTATATCGACCAGCTCCGGCTGATGGATGCGCTGACCGCCGACGAGATCACCCATGTCGATCTCGGCGACGATTTCCGCAAGCGCTTCGGCAATCCCTATGCGGTCGTGCATCGCGGCGACCTGCATGGCGTGTTCCTGAAGGCCTGCCGCGACAGCGCGCTGATCGATCTGCGCGTCTCCAGCGAAGTCGTCGGTTATGAGCAGGATGGATCGTCAGTGACGGCGCGTCTCGCGGGCGGCGAGCGCGTCACCGGTTCGCTGCTGATCGGCGCCGACGGGCTGTGGTCGAATGTGCGCAAGCAAGTCACGGGCGACGGCCCGCCACGCGTCTCCGGCCACACGACGTACCGCTCGGTGATCCCGACCGAGCAGATGCCGGAGGATCTGCGCTGGAACGCGGCGACGCTGTGGGCCGGCCCGAAATGCCACATCGTGCATTACCCGCTGTCAGGCTGGAAAGTATTCAACCTCGTCGTGACCTATCACAACGATGCGCCGGAGCCGGTCGCGGGCAAGCCAGTGTAGCGACGAAGAGGTGATGCAGGGCTTTGGCCACATCCACGAGCGGGCGCAGGACATCATCCGCCACGGCAAGAACTGGCGGCTCTGGGTGCTCTGCGACCGCGATCCGACCGAGCGCTGGATCGACGGGCGTGTCGCGCTGCTCGGCGATGCCGCGCATCCGATGCTGCAATATTTCGCGCAGGGCGCCTGCCAGGCGATGGAGGACGCGGTGTGCCTGTCGCATATGCTGGCGCAGCATGATGATTACACGGCCGCGCTGGACGCCTATCGCGCGCAACGCTTTCCGCGCACCGCGCGGGTGCAGCTGCTGTCGCGCGCGATCGGCGAGCACATCTATCATCCCGACGGCGAGCATGCCCGCTTGCGCAACGCCATCATGAGCGCGAAGTCGTCGGAAGAATGGTACGGCGATCTGGCGTGGCTTTATGGCGGGACGGGGTTGAGTTAGTTTCGTCGTCCCGGACAAGCGAGCGCCTTGCGGCGCGTAGCGCCGTCAAGTAGCGAGCGCAATCCGGGACCCGTAACCACAGGCAGGTGTTTAGCGAAGGTTGGAAACCCCGGCTTGGCGCAACGACTCCTGCCTGTGGTTATGGGTCCCCGCTCCCCGCGCGCAATTGCGCGCTAGGCGGGGACGACACGGAATTTGTTGCGAGGGCGGAGCCTACATCCGCATCACCGCCTGCCGGTCGATCTTCCCCGTGCCGGTCTTCGGCAACTCGGTCGACGAACTTCACCTCGCGCGGATATTTGTACGGCAACAGCTTCTCCTTCACGTAATCCTGCAGTCGCCGCGTCGCTGCCGCTTCATCGACCGCGCCGCTCATGACAACCACCGCCCGCAGCGTCATGCGCCGGTCCGGCAGCTCGGCGGCGTAAACCGCGCATTCCCTGATCTCGGGATGCTCGGCCAGGCACAGCTCGACCTCGAGCGGATAGACCCACTGGCCGGAAATTTTCACGAGATCGTCGGCGCGGCCGCGAAAGAAGTAGAAGCCTTCGTCGTCGCGCTGGAAGCGGTCGCCGGTGTAGATCCACCCCTCGTCGCGAATGGTCTCGGCGGATTTGTCCGGCCTATTCCAGTACAACGGCGTCGCGGAATCGCCGCGCACCCACATGATGCCTTCGTCGTTGCCAATAACCTCGCGGCCGTCCTTGTCCCTGAGCACGACCTCGTAGCCGGGCACGCGCTTGCCCGCCGCGCCCGGCTTCTTCTTCTCCGGCAGGTTGGAGAGATAGACATGGAGCACCTCGGTCGACCCGAGGCCTTCCATGATCTCCTGGCCGGTGAGCACCTTCCAGCGGTTGAAGACCTCGCTGGAGAGCACCTCGGCAGCCGACAGCGACATCCGCAGCGAGGAGAAGTCAGCCTTGTCGGCCTCAGTGGCGTTGGTCAGCGTGACATAGAGCGTCGGCAATCCGAAGAACGCGGTCGGGCGATAGCGGCCGATCGCCTCGAAGATTCCGGCCGGTTTTGGCTGGCCGGGAAGCAGCAGCGTCGTCGCGCCTGCGGAGAACGGGAAGGTGATGGAATTGCCGAAGCCATAGGCAAAGAAGATTTTCGGCACCGAGAAGCAGATGTCGTCCGGCCTCAGCCGCAAGATGTTCTTCGCAAAAGCTTCGTCGCTGTAGGGCATGTCGTGCTGCAGATGCACGATGCCCTTGGGCCGTCCCGTCGAGCCCGACGAATACATCCAGAACGCCATCTCGTCGCGATGGGTGTCGGCCTCTGCGAGATCGTCAGCGAAGTCTTTTAGCCACGAGTCTGCGGCAAGCGTCTTCGGTGCAGCGTTGTCGCCGGCACGCGCCGTTGACGACGATCAATGTGGCGAGCGCGGTGTCCTTGCAGGCCTCAGTGTCGAAGCGCGAGCAGAACTCGGCATCCACGACCGCGACCGTCGCGCCGGAATCGGCGAGATAGAATTGCAGCAGGTCGGGCGGCGTCAGCGTGTTGATCAGCAGCGGCACGAAGCCGGCGCGCACCGCGCCGAAGAACGCCGCCGGATAGGCCGGTGTGTCGTCGAGGAACAGCAGGATGCGATCGCCGCGCTTCAGTCCCAGCGAGGCAAAGCCGTTGCCCCAGCGGCAAGCTTCCGCACAAAGCTCGCGATAGCTGCGTGTGCCCGCAGGCCCAATCAGCGCCGTCCTGTCGGCGTTGCCCTTGGCGAGATTGTCGAACAGCACGCGGCTGGCGTTGTAGCGCTCCGGAATCTGGAAGCCGATCTCGCGCGCGCCGGGATTGTCGCGGGGAACGCCGTCGGCGATCTCATGCGCCATGACGAGGCTCCTTACGTGAAGCCTCATAGCGCGCCATGAAGCGCGGCGAGGCCGCGCGCAGCCGCGAATCGTCGATCCGCCCGGAGCGGGTGATGTAACTGTAGGCGAAATCCATCAAGCCGAGCTTCATATGCTCTCCGAATTTCTCATACCAGTCGGCGCTGGCGCGCGCGGCGGTAACGAGCTTCTTCACGATCGGCTTGCGTTCGCCCTGGTAGCGCGCGAGCGCGGTCGGAATCTCCTTCTCCGCTTCCAGCGCCTTCACCAGCGCAATGGCATCTTCGATCGCAAGCCGCGTGCCCGAGCCGATCGAGAAATGCGCCGAGTGCAGGGCGTCGCCGATCAGCACCATGTTCCGGTGCGACCAGTGCTCGTTCCAGACCCAGGGAAAATTGCGCCACACCGATTTGTTCGAGATCAGCTTATGACCGCCGAGCGCCTCAGCGAACACGTCTTCGCAGATCGCCTGCAACTCCTCGACCGTCTTGTTGGCGAAATCATAGGCCTGCCAGGTGGCGCGGTCGCACTCGACCAGGAACGTGCTCATGGAGGGCGAATAGCGATAGTGATGCGCGTTGAAGGCGCCGCGATCGGTTTTCACAAAGGTCTGCGACAGCGTCGCGAAGGTCTTGGTCGTGCCGTACCAGGCGAATTTGTTGGTCGAGTACGACACCGAGAAGCCGAAATCGCCTTCGAACGAACGGCGCACCAGCGAGTTCAAACCATCGGCTGCGACGATCAGGTCATAGCCGGCGAATTGATCAAGCGAAGTCACCGCGGTCTCATAGCGCGCGTCAACGCCGGCGTCGCGGGCGCGCTTCTGCAAAATGGTGAGCAACTCCAGCCGGCCGATCGAAGAGAAGCCGACGCCGTCGATCTCGACGCTCTCGCCGCGCAGGTTGAGCGTGATGTTTTTCCAGCTCTCCATGCGCGGGGAGATGGCGTCGACCGTATCGGGGTCGTCGGCGCGCAGGAATTCCAGCGCCGCCTCCGAGAATACGACGCCAAAGCCCCAGGTCGCGCCTTCCGGGTTCTGCTCGAACAATTCGACGCGGGCCTCGGGATGGCGCCGCTTCCAGAGATAGGCGAAAGTGAGACCGCCGGGGCCTCCGCCGATCACGGCGATGCGCAAATTGTCCTCCCGACTCCCGCTTCAGCCTCTTTGTTTGCGCATGATCTCCGCGCAAACGCGTTCCGCGTTTGTCGCGAGGGAAAACCGCTGCACACTTTTCCGGATCATGCGCTATTGCGCGAACTGGGCGAGCACGTCCTTGCAAGCCGGTGACAGCGCCGGCGCCTGCGAAGCGAGGCACTGCACGACCCGCCCGCCGCCCAGAGGCACGCCGCTGCAGAGCCGCGCGACGTCGGCGCCGCAGGCCGAGCGCACGACGAACAGCGCTTCGCGCGGACGCATCGGCCGCAGCACGATCACTTCAGGTGCGGCCGGAGCCGCTCCTGCCGCGGGCGCGCCGCCGCCGCCGCTGGTGCCCCCTGCAGCCGTCGCCGGGGCGCCAGCCGCCACCGCCGCCAACGGCCGCGACGGCCTTGGCGCAGGCCGCGGAGACCTTCGACTTGTTCTTCTCGAGACACTCCAGCGCCGCCTGACCACCGGTCGGCACGCCCGCGCACACCTTCGGATAGTCGCCTCGGCATGCGCTCCTGATCGCCGAGATCTGGGCCTGGCTCGGCTTCCTGGCGGTGCTTGCTGCTTTCGGCTCAGCCGCAGGCTTTGTCTCCTTCGCCTCGGATTTGGGTTCAGTCTTCGGCTCAGCCTTGGGTTCAGTCTTGGGTTCAGCCCTGGGTTCAGCCTTGGGTTCTTCGGCCTTCTCGGTCTTGGGTTCAGACTTCGGTTCAGCCGCGGCCGGCGCCTCCACCGCGCGCACGGCACTGGCGCAAGACGCCGACAGGCTCGACATGTTCTTCTGCAGGCATTCCAGCGAGGCCGCTCCGCCCGGCGGGATGCTGGAGCAATGCGCGATGTAGTCGGAGCGGCAGTTCGACTTGATCGCCTCGCGCTGCGCTTCGCTCGGCGCTTGCGCATAAGCCCCGGTTGCGAGCGCGAATGTGGCGGCCAGCAGCAGCGAGGCCGTCTTTGTCACCTGTGTCATTTCAATCAAACCCTGTCTTGTCCGAAGCGTCGCTTCGGGTGATGCCAAAACGTGAGCAGTTCATTCGTAAAAGCGCGGGCGATATTCCTCCGCTTTCGCGCTGCACAGCAAGCCGATTATCTGACGCCCGCGGCGACGTCACACCTTGACCATGCGCTTGCCGCGGTTCTCGCCGGCGAGCAGCCCGATCAGCGCCTTCGGCGTATTCTCCAGCCCGTCGATGACGTCCTCCTGCACCTTCAGTTTGCCGGAGGCCACCCATGACTGCAGGTCGGCCAGTGCCTTGCCGCTCTCCTTCATGAAATCCATCACGATGAAGCCCTGCACGACCAGCCGCTTCACCACGATGAGCCCGGGCACGCCGCGCGGGCCATGCGCTGAGGGTGCGCCGTCATATTGCGAGACCGCGCCGCAGCAGGCGATGCGGCCGTAATTGTTCATCTGCGGCAGGCAGGCTTCGAGAATGTCACCGCCGACATTGTCGAAATAGACGTCGATGCCCTTGGGCGCGGCGGCGCGTAACGCCTTGAAGGTCGCGCCGTCCTTGTAGTCGACCGCGGCATCGAAGCCGAGCTCGCTTGTCAGCCAGTGGCATTTGTCCTTGCCGCCGGCGATGCCGACGACATGGCAACCTTTGATCTTCGCGATCTGGCCGACGATCGAGCCGACCGAGCCGGCGGCGGCCGAGACCACCACGGTCTCGCCGGCCTTCGGCTTGCCGATCTCCAGCAAGCCGAAATAGGCGGTGAGCCCGGCGACGCCATAGACACTCAGCAGATGGGTCATCGGCTCCATCTTCGGAATCCTGGTCAGGTGCTTGCCGGCGACGGCGGCGTATTCCTGCCAGCCGGTATCGCCCCAGACGAGATCGCCGGGCGCCAGTCCTGGTGTTTTGGATGCCACGACTTCGGCAAGACCGCCGCCGGCCATCACGCTGTTGGCTTCGATCGCCGAACGATAGGTTGCGCCGTGCATCCAGGCGCGGTTGGCGGCATCGAGCGAGATGTAACGCACGCGCAACAGGGCCTCGCCGTCCTTTGGCTCCGGCATCGCGCCATTGGTGAGCTTGAAATGCTCCGGGCCGAGTTTGCCGGAAGGCTTCTCCACCAGCAGAATCTGCCGGTTGACGCTCGCGCTCATCGTTTTCTCCCTGACGATTTCCGATGCAGGCCGCGCGCAGGAAACGTGCAGCCGCATTCATTGTGCGTTGCGTGGAACGCCCGCGCCGCCCGATTTGAAGTTCCTAGTCCATCGCTGCGGGTTCGTACAGGAACTTCAAATCGGAAAAGCGGCGCTGGCACAATAGTTTTGGCAGTGCCCCTGTGTTTCCGAAGTTCGCCGTCGGGAGGCCGCAGCGGGAGTGGGCGAACTTCGGAAACGGGGCACTGCTGCCGGTGTGCTGAATTAACAACGGGAACATTCTGGCAAACGGTCAGAACATGCCAAACGGTTGCGCGGCTCTTGAAATCTGCCAAACTGATCGTTCGCCGGATGACCGGACTTACGGGGGTAAGCAATGTCGAACAGGTTTACGCAATATATTCTGATCGCGATGGCGCTCGGCATCGTGATGGGCGCCGCGATCTTCAACTTCCTGCCCGACCAGAGGGTCGAGCTTGCCGCCGACATCAACCTGATCGCCATGCTGTTCCTGCGCCTGATCAAGATGATCATCGCGCCGCTGGTGTTTGCGACCCTCGTCGGCGGTATCTCCCATATGGGCAGCGGCGCCAAGCTCGGCCGCGTGTTCGCCAAGACCATGGGATGGTTCGTCAGCGCATCCTTCGTGTCGCTGCTGCTCGGCCTCTTGATGGTCAATCTGCTGCAGCCCGGCGCCAACTTCCCGGGCACGCTGCCCGACAAGGGCCAGTCGACGGGCCTGCCGGTGTCGGCGTTCTCGGTCGAGAAATTCCTGACCCATCTGATTCCGACCTCGATCGCGGACGCGATGGCGCAGAACGAAATCCTGCAGATCGTGGTGTTTGCGGTGTTCTTTGCGGTGGCGCTCGGCGCCGCGCCCGAGCGCGCCAAGCCGATCATGGGCCTGATCGACGATCTCGCCCATATCATGCTGAAGGTGACGAGCTATGTGATGCTGTTCGCGCCAATCGCGGTGTGGGCGGCGATCACGGCGACGGTGGCGAAGAACGGCCTGCTGGTGCTGTGGAAGCTCATCGTGTTCATGGGCGGCTTCTATGTCTCGCTGATGCTGCTGTGGGGCATCCTGGTCGCGGTCGGCTTCATCGTGATAGGGCCGCGTTACCTGCACCTGCTCAGGCTGATCCGCGAGCCGCTGATGCTCGCATTCTCGACCGCGTCGTCGGAGGCTGCGTACCCAAAAACGCTGGAGGGCCTCAACCGGTTCGGCGCCTCCTCGCGGATCTCGGCCTTCGTGCTGCCGCTCGGCTACTCCTTCAATCTCGACGGCACGATGATGTACTGCACCTTCGCCAGTATCTTCATCGCGCAGACCTATCACATCGAGATGTCGCTCTCGACGCAGCTCGCGATGCTGGCAACGCTGATGATCACCTCGAAGGGCGTCGCCGGCGTGCCGCGCGCCTCCCTGGTCGTGATCGCCTCGACATTGTCGCAGTTCGGCATCCCCGAGGCGGGCCTCTTGATGATCATGGGCATCGACACCTTCCTCGACATGGGACGCAGCGCCACCAACGTGATAGGCAACTCGCTTGCGACCGCGGTCGTGGCGAAGTGGGAAGGCGAGCTGAAGGAAGAGCATGAGCTCGGGCCCGACGACGCCGTGCCCTCCGACGCGGTGGCCGGTGATCCCGTGCCGGCGCATTGAGGGAGGCGATCCATGCGTCATCCCGTCATTGCGGCGGGCGCCGCGTTGCTGGCAGCGTGTCTGCTGGCAACAGCCGCGTCCGCGCAGGGTAGCGGCGGCGAGGGGCTCAGCCCCACGCTGTCAGCCATCAAGAGCAGCCACGTCGTGCATCTCGGCTATCGCGAGAGCTCGCCGCCGTTCTCGTTCCTCGATCAGTCGAACCGGCCGATCGGCTACAGCCTCGAACTGTGCGAGGCCGTGGTCGAGGAGATCGGCGCCGAGGTCGATGACAGCAATCTGAAGATCGAATACGTCAAGGTGACTTCGGACGACCGCATTCCCGCGGTGGTGCAGAACAAGATCGATCTGGAATGCGGCTCGACCACGGCCAATGCCGAACGCGCGAAACAGGTGGCATTCTCGCCGCTGATGTTCGTCGCCGGCACCAAGCTGATGGTGCCGAAGGCGTCAGGCGTCTCGGCCGTGACCGATCTGAAGGGCAAGACCGTGGTGGTGACCAAGGGCACCACCAACGAGCAGGCGATGCATAATGTCGACAAGAAGCTCTCGCTTGGCCTGAACATCGTGACGTCGCCGGACCACGAGCAGTCGTACCAGATGCTGGTGGACGGCAAGGCCGATGCGTTCGCGACCGACGACATCCTGCTCTACGGCCTGATCGCGCGGCACAAGTCTCAGGACAAGTTCCGCGTCACCAGCGACTACCTGTCCTACGACCCCTACGGCATCATGTTCCGCAAGGGCGAGCCGCAATTGACCGCGGTGGTCGAGCGCACCTTCCGCAAGCTCGGCTCCAACCACGACCTGATCCCGCTCTACAACAAGTGGTTCGTGTCGCGGCTGCCGACCGGCGAGCGGTTGAATGTCGGGATCTCGCCGCAACTCGAGGACGCCTTCAGGGCGATGGACGACTCGCCGACGGGAAATAACTAGGTGGCGTTGGCTGCGCAGCGGTGGAAACGGTGAGCGCGCCCGCGGCCAGACTGCGCAGGAAGCCGTCCGTCGAACGGGCGGCCGAGGGCCCGTTGCTCGATCTGGACCGCTACTTTCCGGCCTTCGTCACCTTCATCGCCAACAAGCTCTCCAACAGCGCGACCGCGGTCTATCAGCGCAATTTCGGCATCAACATCACCGAGTGGCGGATCATGACCCAGCTCGCGCTCGAGCCGGGTATCCCGGCCTCGCGCATCTGCCAGGTCATCGGCTTCAACAAGGGTCCGATCAGCCGCACCCTTGCGGTCATGCAGAAGCGCGGTCTCGTGGCGATCCGGACCGATCCGAACGATGCCCGCACGCATTCGATCTCGCTGACGGCAAAGGGGCGGTCGATCCACGACAAGGTGATCGTGGTGGCGCTGGAGCGCGAGAAGCGGCTGTTGTCCTGTCTGAAGGCCGAGGAGCGCGAAGTGCTGATCGAGCTGCTGCGGCGTCTGCACAACAATCTCGGCGCCGTCACGGGCTGATCAGGCCTGTGCTCCTGAACCCGAAACGCTGACAGGCTTGACGATGTCCGCGCTGTTGGAAGGCTACGGTTTAGCTCCGAGGCGCGTCAAGGCGGAGCGCGAAACATCGTCGGTCGGATCGAGTTTCAGCGCCGCGCGGTAATCGGCGATCGCCTTCTCGCGCTGACCGAGCTTCTCGAAAATCTCGGCGCGCGTCTCGATGTAGGCGGCGTCGTTGGGGGTGAGCGCGAGGGCCTTTTCGATGTCGACGAGGCCTTTGGCATCCTCGCCTTTCATGTGAAGCGACCATGCGCGGGAATTATAGCCGCTGGCGAAATCCGGCTTGACCGCGACGCTCTGGCTGAAATCGGCGATTGCCGCGTCGTGCATTCCCTTGTTCTCGTAGGCCTTGCCGCGATCGCTGACGATGATGGCGCGAACCGCAGGGGTGGATTTCAACTCGAGCGCCCTGGTGTATTCGGCAATGGCCTGATCGTTCAAACCCTTGAGACGATAACCGCTGCCCCTGATCGCATAGGCGTTTGCGTAGTCGGGGGTGAGTGCGATCGCCCTCGTGGCATCGGCGATTGCCTCATCATAGCGGCCCTTCTTGTTTTCTCCGATGGCGCGATTGCTGTAGAGCACCGCGAGATTCGCCGGGCTTTGCTGGCCCGCATTGATCAGCGCGGTGCAGCCCTTGATTCTGGCATCGGCGTCGGTCTTCATGCATAGGGCGGCGTTTTCTTCCGGTGTTTGTGCCCAAGCAGGTATCGCCGCCAGCAGCAGGGCCAATCCGATCAAAACCCTAAGCATGTTTCCCCCAAAGGCCGTCTCTGGGTGCGGCGTTTAGTAGTTTAAACCAAACCTGCAATATCGGCAATTCGACGTCTCGGACATGGCG
Source organism: uncultured Alphaproteobacteria bacterium (assembly GCA_963732085.1). Lineage (GTDB taxonomy): Bacteria > Pseudomonadota > Alphaproteobacteria > Rhizobiales > Xanthobacteraceae > Bradyrhizobium. The sequence goes on from CAVSYJ010000019.1 coordinate 196,386, forward strand.
CGGTGTCCCTACTCGAACAGCTTGTCGAGCGCGGCGGTGTAGGCCGTAGCGACCTGCTCCGGATGATGCCGGCCGAGCGTCTCCATCATCACGCTGGAATTGATTTCGAGCACCTTCCAAGCGCCGCCCGTGTGCACGATGTCGATCGACGCAAAGCGGATGCCGATCGCTTGTGCGGCGCTGATCGCAAGCGCCACGCAGGTGTCGCGCGCCTCTCCCGGCGGCAGCAGAACAGGCGTTGCGCCGAGATCGAGATTGTGGCGCCAGTCGGCGCCGCGCGCCTTGGCGTAGACCACGAACGGCGCATCGTCGATCAGCACCACGCGCACCTCTTCTTCAATCTCGACATAGGGCGAGATCGCGAGCGAGAGATGCGATGCAAAGATCTTGCGCGCGGCTTCGTCGAGCTCGGCTTCGCTGGCGACCTTGAAGACCAGACGTCCTGATGTGCCCTCGTTCGGTTTGATCACCACGCCTTGCGGATACCGTATCAGAAGGGCGCGCATCGCTTCATGCAAACCCGAAGCCGGGACGTAATCCGCGAGCACTGGATTCGAAAATTGGGTATGCGGAATGCAGGGGACGCCCGACATCGCGAGGACCTCCGATGTCGCCGCCTTGTCGCTGGCAATGCGATGGGAGATCGCGCTGTTCAGCCCGAGATCGTAGCCGAGCGCGAAGCGACGTTTCTCGCCACGGCGCATGACGATCAGCCAGCCCTGCGATGTCACCTCGCAGGCGATGTCATGACCAGCGCAATATTTCGTTATCGCGTCGACAAAAATGCGCCTGCCGCCGGGCATCGCTGGTCCTGTTACGTGCCGCGCTGAAATATCGTGCTGCATCCTGCGCGGATGCCGAAAGTTAATTGCGTATTTCAGCGTCGAATTAGCATGGATCGAACCGTTTACCAGAAATCATCGACATGCATTTGGAAGCCTTCAAGACCACGTCAGCGAGGGTTGATTCTGGCGCGGATTGAAGTAGATGACGAAGCGAAAAGTGCAGGTTTATCAGGGCTTTTGGCCACTTCCCCAAGCAAAACCCGATTTCTTCCAACTTCCCCTCGCGAGGAAAAATAAACGACCATGAGTGCGTTCTATCGAGAGAAAGTTCTTTCCGTTCAGCACTGGACCGACACGCTGTTCAGCTTCCGCGCCACGCGCGATTCCGGCTTCCGGTTCCAGAACGGACAGTTCGCGATGATCGGGCTCGAAATCGAGGGCAGGCCGCTGCTGCGGGCCTACAGCATGGCGAGCGCCAATCACGAGGAAGAGCTCGAGTTCTTCTCGATCAAGGTGCAGGATGGCCCGCTCACCTCACGCCTGCAGAAGATCAGGGAAGGTGACACCATCCTGGTCGGCCGCAAGGCAACGGGAACGCTGGTCACCGACAATCTGCTGCCGGGCAATCGCCTGCTGTTGCTGTCGACCGGTACGGGTCTTGCGCCCTTCGCCAGCCTGATCAAGGACCCCGACGTCTACGATCGCTTCGAGAGCATCGTGCTGGTGCACGGCTGCCGCCAGGTCTCCGAGCTCGCCTATGGCGAGGAACTGGTCGCCAGGCTGCGCGACGACGATTTGTTCGGGCCGCTGCTGTCGGAGAAGCTGATCTATTATCCGACCGTCACCCGCGAGCCGTTCCGCAATCGCGGTCGCATCACCGACCTGATCACCTCGAAGCAGATCTTCGACGATATCGGGCAAGGGCCGCTCGACATCGCCACCGACCGCATCATGATGTGCGGCAGCCCGGCGATGCTGGACGAGCTGAAGCAGATGTTCGGGTCGCGCGGCTTCCTCGAAGGCTCCAACAGCGCCCCCGGCCATTTCGTGATCGAGAAGGCGTTCGTGGAGCGGTGACACTGTCGCCCGCTGCCGCATCGCGCGAAGGCGGTGGCCCATAGCCACAGGCAGCTGTTGTTCACCGGATCGTCTCCCACCGGCGCGTCACCGATAGATCACGCGGTATGGGTCCGCGGCGTTCGCCGGGACGACAGCTGTGATAGTGGCGTTCTCTCCCTTCCCCTTGCTATAACCCTCCCAACGGCGCGCACATCAGACGCGCCGGAAGTGGGAGCAAACCTTGCCCGAATCCGGCAATTCCGGACACCCGAAGACCGCGTTCGTGTTCGCCGGCGGCGGCAGTTTCGGCGCCATCCAGGTCGGCATGATGCAGTCGCTGGCGAGCCACGGCATCACGGCCGACATGGTGGTCGGCTCCAGCGTCGGCTCCATCAACGGCGCCTTCTATGCCGGCGATCCCACCCTCGACGGCGTCAAGCGGCTGGCCGCGATCTGGCGCGGCCTCAAGCGCCAGGACGTGTTTCCGATCTCGCTGCGGACGCTGATCGGCTTCCTCTGGCGCCGCGATTTCCTGATTCCCCATGACGGCATCCGCAAGCTGGTCGACGACCACATCCCCTATCGCAACCTCGAAGAGGCGAAGCTGCCGGTGCATATCGTCACCACCGACATCATCACCGGCGACAGCGTGGTGCTGTCGGAAGGCCCGACCGCGGACGCCATCGTGGCGTCGACCGCAATTCCCGGCGCCTTTTCACCGATCCATTACAAGAATTACTACCTTGCCGACGGTGCGGTCTCGTCCAACACGCCGGTTCGCGTCGCAGTGAACAAGGGGGCAAAGCGGCTGATCATCATGCCGACCGGACATGCCTGCGCCAGCGATGCGCCGCCGATCGGTGCGGTCGCCAACGCACTGCACGCGTTGACCTTGCTGATTTCGCGGCAATTGATCGGCGAGCTGGAAAATCTCGGCCCCGACATCGAATATTACGTGGTGCCGCCGCTCTGTCCGCTGGTCGGGTCGCCCTACGATTTCTCGCGCACGGCGGAGCACATCTCGCGCGCCATCGACGCGACCGACGCGTGGCTGGCCGACAAGGGGCTGCAGCAGAGCGAAATTCCCCACGAACTGCGGCCGCACGACCACTAAATCGCCGCCGCATTGCGCTGCAAAATGGCATACGATGGGACGGATTGATTCTTCTGGCCGTGGCAGTAGCTTCAAAAGCCAAGCGCTGTCATATCAATGACGGCGGCCTTCGCTAGCGTGGCCGACAATAACAACGGGTTTGCCCGAGGGGTGCCATGGAAACGCTGATGCTTCCGTTCTCGCCGCGGTTCATCGTGCTGACGATTTGCGCCGTGGTCACCGCCTTGCTGCTCACCCTCGGCATCTTCGATCACAAGCTGTTCGACGTTGTCCTCATCCCCATCATCATCTTCGGCGCACTGACGCTGCTCGGCCTGCGGGATCTCACCCAGAAGAACCACGCGATTTTGCGCAACTATCCGATCTCGGCGCATATGCGCTTCCTGCTGGAAGAGATCAGGCCGGAGATGCGGCAGTATTTCTTCGAAAGCGAGAAGGACGGCATGCCGTTCTCGCGCGACACCCGCGCGCTGGTCTATCAGCGCGCCAAGATGGTGCTCGACAAGCGGCCGTTCGGCACCCAGGAGGACGTCTACCGCGAGGGCTACGAGTGGATGCACCATTCGGTGGCGCCGAAGCCGCACGCCGAGGAGAAATTCCGCATCAGCATCGGCGGCCCCGACTGCGCGCGGCCATACTCGGCCTCGGTGTTCAATATCTCGGCGATGAGTTTCGGCGCGCTGTCGCCGAATGCGGTGCGTGCGCTCAATGCCGGCGCGAAAAAGGGCGGCTTCGCGCACGACACCGGCGAGGGCGGCGTCAGCCCCTATCACCGCGAGATGGGCGGCGACATCATCTGGGAGGTCGGCTCCGGCTATTTCGGCTGCCGCAACCGCGACGGCACCTTCAATCCGGACGAGTTCGCGCGGATCGCCGGCGACGACCAGATCAAGATGGTCGAGCTCAAGATCAGCCAGGGCGCCAAGCCCGGCCATGGCGGCGTGCTGCCGGCGGCCAAGGTCTCCGAGGAGATTTCGAAGATCCGCGGCGTCGCCATGGGCGAGGACTGTATCTCGCCGGCCTATCACAAGGCGTTCTCGACGCCGATCGGGATGATGCAGTTCATCGACAACATGCGCAAGCTGTCGGGCGGCAAGCCGGCCGGCTTCAAGTTGTGCATCGGCCATCCCTGGGAATTTCTGGCGATCTGCAAGGCGATGCTGGAGACCGGCATCTATCCCGACTTCATCGTGATCGACGGCAATGAAGGCGGCACCGGCGCGGCGCCGCTGGAGTTCATGGACCATCTGGGCATGCCGATGCGCGAGGGCGTCAGCTTCGTCCACAATGCGCTGGTCGGCATCAAGGCGCGCGACCGCATCAGGCTCGGCGCCTCCGGCAAGATCGCGACCGCCTTCGACATGGCGCGCGCGATGGCGATCGGCACCGACTGGTGCAATTCGGCGCGCGGCTTCATGTTCGCGCTCGGCTGCATCCAGTCCTTGAGCTGCCACACCGACCGCTGCCCGACCGGCGTCACCACGCAGGACCCGACCCGCAACCGCGCGCTCTACGTCCCCGACAAGATCACGCGGGTCCACAATTATCATCACGCGACACTGCTTGCGCTGGCGGAGCTGCTGGCGGCGGCCGGCCTCGAACATCCGCAGGAGCTGCGGCCGATCCACTTCTCGCAGCGGAGTTCGACCACCGAAGTGCGTTCGTTCGCCCAGCTTTATCCGGCGCTGCGGCCCGGCGAGCTGATCGACGGCACCGACGACCGCCGCTATCGCGACGCCTGGGCGATGGCGCGCGCGGACACGTTCCAGCCGGTGATGTGACGCGTGGGCTCATAAACAGGCCCGACCGATGCAGGTAGGTGCGATCTCACGCTGCAGGGGAGGTTTAACGTGAAATTGAGCCGCGCGGCTGTCGGCATTGCTTGTTTCGTTACATTTGCTCGTATCACTGCGGCAACCCCCGCTGAGGTGACGGTCTTCACGGTAAGGGCAGGCGCGACGGTTTTGGAAAAAATCAGGCCCGAGTTCGAGAGCGCGACCGGCCACAGGCTTAACGTAGTCTACGACCCGGTGTTGGGCTCATACGCCAGGCGAATCAATGCTGGCGAGCCGTTTGATATTTATATCACCGCGCCCCCTGGTATCGATGGTTTGATCAAAGACGGCAAGATCGTTGCCGAGACGCGCACAAACCTCTTCCACTCAGGTATGGGAGTCGAAGTTCGGGCAGGTGCATCCAAGCCGGACATCAGTTCCGTAGAGGCATTCAAGCGCGCACTACTCAACGCAAGATCGATTGGTTACATCACGCCTAACAGAGTACGGGAGTTGATTGATCGGCTTGGTCTTACGGACGCCGTCCAGGCGAAAGTCACAGCGCCGAATTCGGATGTTGTCTCCGAACTTGTAGCCAAAGGCGAATTAGAACTTGGCATCGTGGTGACCACCCAGATTCTGACGACCTCCGGCGTTGAACTCGTCGGACCACTTCCGCCAGAGATACAGTACAATTTTCAGTTTACAGCAGGTGTTAGCGCCAACTCGCAGGCACCGGAGGCAGCGCGCGATTTGATAAGATTTCTCACCGGACCATTTGCGATTCCCGTTATCAAATCGCAAGGAATGGAACCCGGTTGATGGTGACTAGCCGCGGAGTTCGCCGACTGCTCCGGGTCGAGAAGCAACAACCGCATCAGGCTCGGCGCCTCCGGCAAGATCGCGACCGCCTTCGACATGGCGCGCGCGATGGCGATCGGCACCGACTGGTGCAATTCGGCGCGCGGCTTCATGTTCGCGCTCGGCTGCATCCAGTCCTTGAGCTGCCACACCGACCGCTGCCCGACCGGCGTCACCACGCAGGACCCGACCCGCAACCGCGCGCTGTACGTCCCCGACAAGATCACGCGGGTCCACAATTATCATCACGCGACACTGCTTGCGCTGGCCGAGCTGCTGGCGGCGGCCGGCCTCGAACATCCGCAGGAGCTGCGGCCGATCCATTTCTCGCAGCGGAGCTCGACCACCGAAGTGCGTTCGTTCGCCCAGCTTTATCCGGCGCTGCGCCCGGGCGAGCTGATCGACGGCACCGACGACCGCCGCTATCGCGACGCCTGGGCGATGGCGCGCGCGGACACGTTCCAGCCGGTGATGTGACGCGCGAAAAGCGCGTCATTCCGGGGCGCGCATTAGCGCGAACCCGGAATCTCCTTCCATTCGCTCCAGATTCCGCGCCCTAGTCGATCACCTGATCGGCGGCCACGAGCAGTGCAGCAGGCACAGAAAGACCGAGCGCCTTTGCGACCTTGGTGTTGATAATGAGCTCGTATTTGGTCGGTGCCTGCACCGGGAGTTCGCTCGGCTTCTCGCCGCGCAGGATGCGATCAACGTACGACGCAGCTCGTCGGAACAGATCGGGCAGGTCGGGTCCATAACTTATCAGGGCATCGTCAAAGCGGTGCGCGTAAATCGCCGGCAGACTGTGCTGGGCCGCGAGCGCGGAAATCTGCTCATGATTGGTGTCGTTGGAAATATCGGGCACCACCAGCAGGCCTGCGCCGGGCTCACGCGTAAGGCCTACGAGGGCAGTGTCGATCTCGGAAGCTTTATGAACCGGTGCGGCAAGCAACTGCACCGGAATAGATGGAACAAATGCCTCCAGCATGCGCACGAATCCTCCGGGAGCCGTCGCGGGATTATAGATGTATGCGACCCGTCGAACAGAAGGCGAGACCATCGAAAGCAAATCCAGCCATTTTCCGACGAGCGTGAATTCGTAAGTTTGAAAGCCGGTCACATTGCCTCCCGGCCGGGCAAAACTCTGGATGAAGCCGCTGCCTATGGGATCGGCAACATACGAGAACACGATCGGAATGGTACGCGTCTCCCTCACGAGGGCGGCCATCACGGGAGTGGAGCGAGCGACAATCACCTCGCACTGTAGTCCAACAAGCTCCGTCACGGAGGCCTGGATGCGCGCCGGCTCACTCCCGGGCCATCTATATTCGACTTGAAGGTTGCGGCCTTCGGTCCAGCCCAATTCTTCAAGCCCCTGCTTGAGGCTCCTCACTTCGGCTTGTCCTTCGGTGTCGTTCGGATCAAGCGACGTAAGCACGCCGATCCGCCGGACCCGGTCGGCCTGAGCGCGCGCGACAGTCGGCCACCAGGCCGCCGCACCGCCCACAAGCGTAATGAACTCGCGCCTTCTCATGGCAGCTCAAGGTCCCCCAAATGCGGCAACCAAGCCTAGCATTTTGTGATTGGCCGGGTGGAACAAAATGACGCTATCGGTCTCCAAGCGATCAAACGCGATGTCTCGGTGGGTCTATGCCTCTCGACAAGGTCTGCAAAATCGACCGCGATTGAGGAGCACACGTCGGATTAATTCGGGTTCTCCAGGCTGAAGGTCTCCGACTGTTCGTCATAGGCGAACAGCTCGGCATAGCGGCCCCAGGAAACGATGGTCCGCATCGTCTCGTCCGCATATTCCTCCGACATGTAGTCTTCGAGCTCGTTGCGGAAGCGCGCGGCGGGCGCGGCATGCGACGGCCGCTCGTCGAGGACGCGCCGGATCAGGCCCATGACCGGCACATAGGCGACAAGATGCTCGGCAAACAGCTTCTTGCGCGCATCGGTTTCCAGATGTGCGAAGCGGTTGCCTGCCTCGGTCAGCACCAGATCGCCCTCGCTCAGTTGGGCGAAGCGCAGCAGCTGCAAGGATTTGCCCAACGGGAGGATCTCATCGGCCTCGAGCTGCAAATGGCTCGCGAGCACCGGCAGGTCGGCGTGTCCGTTATAGGGCGGCCGTGCAAGTGTCTCGATCAGGCCGGACAGCACGTTGGAGGATGCGTGACTCAACACCATGCCGACGCCGGTGCCGTGAATTCCCTCGGTCGCATGCGTCCTGGGCTCGGCGCGCTGGGTCATGCGCGCATAGAGCGTGTCGACGAGCTGCCGGAACACGGGGTCGAGCCGGTTGCGCGGGTGCGGCAGGTCGATCTTGTATTCGGCCGCCACCCGTCCCGGGTTCGACGACAACACGAGCACGCGGTCGCACATCAGCACCGCCTCCTCGATATTGTGGGTGACCATCAGGATGGATTTGATCGGCAGCCGCCCTTCGATCCAGAGGTCGATGAGATCGGTGCGCAGCGTCTCGGCGGTCAGCACGTCGAGCGCCGAGAACGGTTCGTCCATCAGCAGCAAATCGGGGTGAACGACGAGCCCGCGTGCAAAACCCACGCGCTGCCGCATCCCGCCCGACAGCTCTTTCGGGTAGGCCGAACTCGAAGCCGTCGAGGCCGATCAGGTCGATCGCCGCCAGCGCCCGCTTGCGCCGCTCCGCGCTGTCGATGCCGAGCGCTTCCAGTCCCAGTTCGACGTTTTGCAGCACCGTCAGCCATGGGAACAGCGCGAAGGACTGAAACACCATGGAGACGCCGTTCGGCGGGCCCTTGATGGCCTCGCCGCGGCATTCGGCATTGCCCGACGACGGCGAGATCAGGCCTGCGATGATCCGCAGCAAGGTCGACTTGCCCGAGCCCGAGCGGCCGAGCAGGCCGACGATCTCGCCGGAAAGAATGGTGAGGTCGACCTTCTCCAGCACCTGGAGCGCTTCGCCGCTTCCCTTCGGAAACGAGCGGCACACGCCGCGAATATCGATCAGGCTGGTCCTGGCGGGTTGGTCGAGCATCGATAACTCCCTCTTTATTTGGGCATGATCTTATCGGAAAACCGCTTCACACTTTTCCGGATCATGCCCTAACCGAGGCGGAGACGGCGCTCGCCAAAGGCGTAGAGCGGTCGCCACAAAAGACGGTTGAACAGCGTCACCAGCAGGCACATCACGGCGATGCCGAGCACGACGCGCGGGAAGTCGCCGGCTTCGGTGGCCTTCGCGATATAGGCGCCGAGTCCCGTGGCCGTCAGATGCGTATCGCCCCAGCTTGCGACCTCGGCGACGATCGAGGCGTTCCACGAACCGCCCGAGGCGGTGATCGCGCCGGTGATGTAATAGGGGAAGATGCCGGGCAGGATCGCCTTGGTCCACCACCGCCATCCCCCCAGATGGAAGCTGGAGGCGGCCTCACGCAGATCGGTGGGGAATGCGCTGGCGCCCGCGATCACGTTGAACAGGATGTACCACTGGGTGCCCAGGATCATCAGCGGGCTGAGCCAGATGTTGGCGTTCAATCGGAAGTACACGATCAGCGAGACGAAGACGGGGAAGGCGAGGTTGGCGGGGAAGGCGGCCAGGAACTGTGCCAGGGGCTGCATGCGTTCGGCGAGCTTTGGGCGCAGCCCGATCCAGACGCCGACCGGCACCCAGACCAGCGTTGCCAGCGCGATCAGCACGATGACGCGCGCCAGCGTGATCAGGCCGTAGCCGACCGCGGCGAGCAGGTCGGCCAGGCCGAGATTGGCCGACAGATATCGCCAGGCGAGAAAGGCCGCGTAGCCGGTGCCGGCCGCGATCACGATGTACCAGATCGCATCCAGGACCGGCGAAGGCGCGTGGTGCGCGCTGCTCGGCCGAAGCGCTGCCGGCAGATTGAACCGCAAATTCGAGAACGCGCGGTTCAGAGCCGCGAAGGGAAGGGTCGACGCGCGCAGCGCGCGGGTGCGGCGGAACAGGTCCAGCATCCATGAGGTGGGTGGATTGCCGGATGCGGTCTGTTCGAAGCGGAATTTATCGGCCCACGCCACGATGGGACGGAACATCAGCTGGTCGTAGGCGATGATGACCAGCAGCATGGTCAGGATGGCGTAGCCGATCGCGGCGAGATTCTGCTTTTCGATGGCGAGCGCCACGTAGGAGCCGACGCCGGGCAGGGTGACCGTGGTGTTGCCGACGGTGATCGCCTCGGAGGCGACCACGAAGAACCAGCCGCCGGACATCGACATCATCGCGTTCCAGATCAGGCCCGGCATCGCGAAGGGAACGTCGAGCCGCCAGAAACGCTGCCACCCCGAGAGATGAAAACTCTGCGTCGCTTCGTCGAGGTCCTTCGGCACGTTGCGGATCGACTGGTACATGCTGAAGGTCATGTTCCAGGCCTGGCTGGTGAAGATCGCGAACACGCAGGCGAGCTCGGCGCCAAGCACGTTGCCGGGAAACAGGTTCATGAAGAACACGACCGTGAAGGTCAGGAAGCCCAGGATCGGCACCGATTGCAGGATGTCGAGCAGGGGGATCAGCACCATCTCGGCGCGGCGGCTCTTGGCGGCGAGCGCCGCGTAGATGAACGTGAAGACGGTCGAACAGACGATCGCGAGCAGCATCCGCATGATGGTCCGCAGCGCGTAGAACGGCAGGTGCTTCGGGTCGAGCGACACCGGTTCGACGTCGAGCGAGGACAGCGGCAGCGTGGTCTGCTCGCCGCCATAGACGATCAGCACCATGGCGCCGATCACGAGGATCAGCGCGACAATGTCCCAGATGTTGGGACGGAGCGCCTGGCCCAAACCCGGCGTTCGGATGATCCTGAAGTCCATGATGAGGTCTTGGTACTAGAACTCGGCGTGCAGCCGGCCCGAGAAGATCGAGACCGGCCCGCGATCGGCGTTATAGGCGGGATTTGTGATGAACTGATAGTCGAAGGTCAGGGTGCTCCAGCTATTGAGCTTCCATGAATAGTAGGCTTCGAATATCCGCTCCGGACTGTAGTTGAGCCGGCCGTCGCCGATCAGCAATCCGAAGCCGCCGGCTGCGAGATAGTCGCGGTGCGCGGCCGACAGCCCGTTGATCCCGCCGCCGATGCCGATCGTGTCGTCGGGACGTCCCCAGAAGCTCCCCTTGATCGAGAGTCCGCCCGAGACGCTGCGGTCGATGTCGGTAAAGGAAAAAATCTCGGTCTGGCCGTCGTTCCAGCTTGCCCGCGCGAACAGGCCGACGTCCTTGACGAATTGCTGCTCGAGATTGGCGTAGAAACCGTATTTCGGCTGAACGTGGCGAATGCTCGCCATCACGTCGTTGATGTCCTGGGTCGGATCGGCCGCTTCGATCGTCAGGGCCTGATTGTAATTGCCGGTGACGCCCTGGTTGCCGAAAGCGCCGATCCGCAGCTTGCCGGGTTGACCGAAGATGGTGTGGCGCTCCTCGAACTCGACCACCGCGCCGCCGCTCTTGAATTGCAGGATGTCGCTGTTGGGCTGTGACGGTACCTCGACCAGGGCGGCGCGCACCGCCCAATCCTTCCGGTTCAGCTCCACCACGGCGCCGCGGGTATAGCCGGGCAGGTCGGCCGGGAAATCCCAGGCAGCCGAACTCCACAACGCCCAGTTCGAAAAGTCGGCGCGCGGATCGTGGGCGTAGCTGTTGTTGTCGAAGAAATCGCCCATGGCGAAGCGGCCGACGATCAGGGTCACGCGGTCGATGTCGCGCTTGCCCGCAAGCTGGTTCGGCCCGTCGGCGACGTCTTCCTGCTCGCCGCCGAGGCCGAAGGTCTGCTTCAAGTAATAACGTTGGGCGCGAACCTTCGGGAATGCCGAGCCGGCCTTTTGCGCCTCGCCGTTGGAGAATCCGGCAAGGCCCAGCGTGCCATTGAGGCCAAAACCCTGCGCCAATTCAGGATCGAAATAGATCTCGCCGCCGTCCCAGACGCGCATGCCGAGGAATGCGGTTGAGGTCCATGTCGCCGCGACTTGCCCGCTGCCGGGCAGACTGAGCGGACTGGCATAGGGTGAGCGGATGGACGGATAGCCCTGCGGCAGGAATGTGGTCTGCGCGTGCGCGTTCCAGTCGTTCGAACTCGGGCAATAGCGGTGCGCGCGGTTTGGGATCCCATGGTGTGTCGCCGAAGTGGTAGTTCAACCCGAACTTGAGCAGATGGATGCGCGGATCGACCACGACGCCGGGGAGGCCGAAGCCGCTGAGGTCGTACCACTGCCTCTGCAGGTCGACATATTCGTATTCGAGCTTGGCGCTCCAGTTGCCGCTGACGGCAAACTCGACGCCGGCACCCGCGGTCCAGCCCGGCTGGGTATGACCGACGGTCGCGCCGCTGCCGTCGTTGATGCCGACATGGGCGTGTCCCCAGGCGACGCCGCCGGTGACATAGGGCATGACGCGATCGAACGCGTAGCCGATGCGGCCGCGCACGGTGCCGACATAGTCGATCGTGGTGTTGAAGGGCACGGGGGGCATCCGCCCCAAGGCGGACTGGTCGACCGTGCTGGTGAAGGTCGAATCCCCTTCGATGCCGAGCACGACGCGGTTGGCGAACTCGCGGTTGTAGCCGACCTGATAGCCGCCGATCAGGCCGGTCACGCTGGTGGGAAAGATCACGCCCTGCTCGGGCAGCGGATTGGTGCCAGGCCCGAGACTGCCGCCGCCATAGCCGAAATGGCCGCCGACATAGAAGCCGGTCCAGTCGTACACCGACTTCAGCGCCGGCGCCTTGAGCGGCATGTCCGCGGCATGCGCCGTGCCCGCGCCGGCCAGCAGGCCGAGCGCGAAGACACGCTGCAAGGTTGGACGATGGCGGCTCATCGCAAAGCTGTTCCCCCAGCGCGGACACACCAACTCGCTTACGCTCACCGCACGCTAGCGCCGCGCGTCGAGCAAACCAAACGACCGGCTATCCCCCGTATTCCGAAGCCCCTGACCATCGAGCCTTATTGCGAGTTATTCGCAAACACAATAACCCAAGGCGCCGCGGCCGTTGGGTTGGCATTGTTATGTGACGGCTGTGCAACAGAGGTTGCGGCTGCCGTCGTCGTTATGCCGCTGAAAAAAGGTGACCCGCCCGGGGGGACGGCCGGGCGGGTCGGGGCACGACACGGGGTGGATGAAGTCCCGTGGGTGCCGGGGGTCAGCACCAAACGCGGGGGTCCACGCTGTCAGAAGAAAATCAGTAGCAGACGTTGACGGTGCCGATGTAGCGGCCGAAGGCATCGTACTGGCGCACCAGGCAGGAGCGATAATACGGAGCCGGCGTCGAGGCGGCGATCGCGCTGCCGACGATGGCGGCGCCGAGCAGGGCTCCACCAAAACCCCAACCGCCATGGAAGCCATGGGCTTCAGCCTTGGTGGTGGTGGACGCGACGCTGCCGGCGACAGTGAGAGCAGCAACAGCGAGAGCGGCAATCTTGGTCTTGATCGTCATGGGATACTCCATCCGGTTTGAGAACGGTCCGTTGTGGCCCGCTTGTGCCGATTGGACGGAGGCTCCTTCGATCCGGTTCGTTTGGTGTTGCGTGAATTTTTGGTAAGGTGAATTTATGTTTATAAATCAACTAGATATAGGCGATAGCGTTCATTGCGGCGCATTTCGCGCGAAATCCCTCACGTCGAATTTATCGACGTCCTCGAGCAATTCGATGAACCCGCGCGCGCCGTGCTCGAGCAGCGCTTCGCCTTTCTCTGCTGAGGCGAGCGTCGCGTTTCCAACCGCGCCACTCGGATGAAGATCCTGCGCCTGCCACGCGAACGGCGCGGGACGTTGCGTCGAAAGCCAGCGATATTGTTTTTCCATCGCGATGCTGCGCGAGAGGAAAATCCGCGATCGCATCCACGCGCACGTGCTCGCCGTAGCGCGCCAGCATGATCGAGGTTTCGACCGCGCCGCCGTGAATGCCGTGCCGCAATTCCTCGACTGGAAACAATCCATCGGGCACGCCGAAGCGCGACCATGAGGTGGTGACGGCAAGCATGCCGTGATGGGCGCGCAGATCCTGTGCGACCAGCGTCATCGCGGCGGCGTTGCCGCCATGGCTGGTGACGATCACGATCTTCTTCACGCCGGTGCGCGCCACGCTCTCGCCGATGGATTTCCACTTCGCGAGCGCGGCTTCCGTCGACAGCGTCTGCGTTCCCTTGAAATCGATGTGCTCGGTCGAGATGCCGATCCTCTCGATCGGCAGGAATGTCGCGGGGATGACACCGGGGAGTTGTTCACGCACACGCGCCAGATAGGCTTTTCCGATCATCACGTCGGTCTCGAACGGCAGATGTGGGCCATGCTGCTCGGTCGCCGCCAGCGGCAGCACCGCGATCCAGCGCGCAGCATCGGCGGTATCGACTTTGGTCCAGTCGATCGCGGTCCAGTCGCGGGGCGGGGAGGACATTGCGAGGTTTCTTTTGGCCGGCATGCGGGTTAGTTAGTTTCCCCATCATGGGGCTAGTGGTCCAATTCCAACATTCGCTTGCCGTCGCGGCAAGCACTTTTGCGAATGTTGGAAATAAAGGACCACTAGAAATATTGATTCTAGTGGAGCTTTGGATTTGACGTTCGCTTTCCGATGCGCGACTGGCAAGGAGCGAACGTCAAATCCGCTCCACTGGTACGAACGACGGAGTCCAATCATGCGGCCTGTTCTCTTGCTGCGAGCGTTAACGGCCGGCCTGTTGGCCGCCTGTCTTGCCGCAGCACCCGCCCTGGCGCAGGACAAGGACAGCAAGGACGCCGCAAAGGACAAGCCGCAAACGCTGGACAAGGTCTCGTTCGGAACCAACTGGGTCGCGGAGGCCGAGCATGGCGGCTTCTTCCAGGCGGTCGCCGACGGCACCTACAGGAAATACGGACTCGACGTGTCAATCGTGCCGGGCGGCCCGAACGACAACAACCGCATGCTGCTGATCGCCGGCAAGATCGATTTCTTCATGGCGGCGAACACGCTGATGTCGCTGGACGCGGTCGCCAACAACGTGCCGCTGGTTTCGGTCGCCGCGATCTTCCAGAAGGATCCGCAGGTGTTTTTGACGCATCCGGAATCCAGGATCACCAAACTCGAGGAGTTGAAACCGCTGACGCTGTTCGTCTCCAAGGAGGGCATGACCAGCTATTATCAGTGGCTCAAGTCCGAATACGGTTTTAGCGACAAGAACGTCCGGCCCTACACCTTCAATCCGCAGCCTTTCATCGCCACCGCGCAGAGCGCGATGCAGGGTTACGTCACCTCGGAGCCGTTCGCGGTGGAAAAAGCCGCCGGCTTCAAGCCGGGCGTGATCCTGCTCGCCGACGCCGGCTACAACACCTACTCGACCCTGATCGAGGCGCGCGTCGATACCGTGGAGAAGAAGCCGGATCTGGTGCAGCGCTTCGTCGATGCCTCCATCATCGGCTGGTACAATTATCTCTATGGCGACAATTCCGCCGCCAACGCCATGATCAAGAAGCTCAACCCGGAAATGACGGACGAACTGCTGGCCTATTCGGTCGCGAAAATGAAGGACTACGGCATCGTCGATTCCGGCGACGCGCTGAAGGACGGCATCGGCGCCATGAGCGATGAGCGGGTGACGAATTTGTTCCAGAAGATGGTGAAGGCCGGCGTGGTCAAACCCGATATCGATTACCGCAAGTCCTATACGCTGCGCTTCGTCAACAAGGGCGTCGGCGTCGAGCTGCGCCCCAAGAACATGAAGTAAGGCATGATCCGGAAAAGTGTGAAGCGGTTTTCCCTCGCGACAAACGCGGAACGCGTTTGCGCGGAGATCATGCCCAAACGAGGAATTTGATGGCGGGACCCGCGGCCTTGTCGGAGAGTCACGCAAGCACGGGCGGCCTCGCCGTGTCCCTGCGCGCGGTCACCAAGGTTTTTGACAATGGCGTCGCAGCGCTCGGCCCGTTCGACCTCGACATCCCCAAAAGCGAGTTCGTCTCGCTGCTCGGGCCATCCGGCTGCGGCAAGTCGACAGCGCTTCGCGTCATCGCGGGCCTGATCAGCCCGACCTCGGGCAGCGTCGAGGTTTCGCACCATGCCGGCGATGGACGGCCGGGCCACAGCATCGGCTTCGTGTTCCAGGAACCGACCCTGATGCCATGGACGACAGTCGCCGAGAATGTGCGGCTTGCCGCTGAAGCTCGCCAACGTCGCCGCCTCCGAGTCAAATGAGCGAATCGCGGAGGCGCTGGCGCGCGTCGGGCTCGCGGATTTTGCCGACGCCTATCCGCGCGAATTGTCGGGCGGCATGAAGATGCGGGTGTCGCTGGCCCGCGCGCTGGTCACCGATCCCGACATTCTCTTGATGGATGAGCCGTTCGCCGCGCTCGACGAGATCACGCGCTTCCGCCTCAACAACGATCTGCTGGCGCTGTGGCGCAAGCTGAACAAGACCGTGGTGTTCGTGACCCATTCGGTGTTCGAATCCGTCTACCTCTCGCAGCGCGTCGTCGTGATGACGCAGCGGCCGGGCCGCCTCAGTGCCGAGATAAGGATCGAAACGGCGGAGCCGCGCACCGAGGATTTCCGGACCTCGGCCGGGTACGGCGAATATTGCCGCAGGGTGTCCGCGGCGCTGGCGCCTGCTTACGAAGGCCAGCCCGCGCTATGAGCACGCAGCCAAACGGGCAAACGCCCACCCAGGCCAACGAACATGCGCTCCGTATTCTGCGCATCGTGCTTCCCGTCATCGTCGCGGCTGTATGCACCGCGCTCTGGGAAGCGGTGGTGCGCGTCTACGACATCCAGCCCTATGTGTTGCCGGGGCCGCTTGCGGTGCTGCGAACGCTGGTGGGCGATTGGGACGTGCTGTCGCAATCGCTGGTGACGACGCTGCTTACCACGCTCGAAGGCTTCATCGCCGCCAGCATCGGCGGCATCGCGCTCGCGCTGCTGTTCAATCTGTCGAAATGGCTGGAATATTCGCTGTTTCCCTATGCGGTGATCCTGCAGGTCACGCCCGTGATCGCGATCGCGCCGCTGCTCTTGATCTATTTGCCGCAGCAGACTGCCGTGATCGTCTGCGCCTGGATCGTGGGCTTCTTCCCCGTGCTGTCAAACACCACGCTCGGATTGAACTCGGTGGACCGCAACCTCGCCGGCCTGTTCCAGCTCTATGGCGCCTCGCGCTGGCAGACGCTGCGTTACCTGAAACTGCCGGCGGCATTGCCTTATATCCTCGGCGGTTTGCGGATCGCGGGCGGACTGTCGCTGATCGGCGCCGTCGTTGCCGAAATCGCGGCCGGCACCGCGGGCGCGGGCTCGGGGCTCGCCTACAGGATCGCCGAATCCGGCTACCGCCTCAATATTCCCCGCATGTTCGCGGCGCTGCTTTTGCTGTCCTTGGCCGGGATTGTCATCTATGCCCTGCTGGCGCTAGTTTCGCACCTCTTGTTGCGGCGCTGGCATGAAAGTGCGCTTGGAAAGGAAAACTGATGGCTGCGGTGTCTTCCGAGAAAATCGACATCATCACCCATGGACCGGCCAAGCCGATCGTCGAGAACGGGTTCTCCGACCAGTTCGTGCTGCATCATTACGAGACCACCCATGACCTCGAGCGGGTGCCGCCCGATGTCGCGGCGCGCGCGCGCGGCATGGCGATCACCTACAACACCGTGCGCGGCGACGCCAAAACGCTCGCGATGTTTCCCAAGCTCGAGGTCGTGGCGGCCTTCGGTGTCGGCTACGACCATGTCGACGCCAATTACGCGCGCGAGCACAACATCATGGTCACCAACACCCCCGACGTGCTGACCGAAGAGGTCGCCGACATCACGATCGGGCTGTTGATCTGTACGCTGCGCGAATTCGTCAAGGCCGACCGCTATCTGCGCTCCGGGCTCTGGACGACGCAGCAATATCCGCTGAGCGTCGGCTCGCTGCGCGACCGCAAGGTCGGCATGGTCGGGATGGGCCGCATCGGGCAGGCGATCGCGCGCCGCATCGAAGCCTGCAAGGTGCCGGTGGTCTATCACACCCGTAACCCGGCCAAGGGCGTGTCCTACAAGCATTACCCCGACCTGATCGAGATGGCGAAAGCGGTGGACACGCTGATCGCGATCGTGCCGGGCGGCCCGGGCACGAACAAGATGATCAATGCGGAGGTGATGAAGGCGCTGGGCCCGCGCGGCGTCATCATCAATGTCGCGCGCGGCACCGTGATCGACGAGCAGGCGCTGGTTGCCGCGCTGAAATCCGGCACCATCCTCGCCGCCGGCCTCGACGTGTTCGAGAAGGAGCCGAACGTGCCGGACGAGCTGAAGAGCATGCAGAATGTCGTCTTGCTGCCACATATCGGTTCGGCTTCGGTGGTAACGCGGAATGCGATGGATCAGCTGGTGGTCGACAATCTGAAGGCCTGGTTCGCAGGCAAGCCGCCGCTGACGCCGGTCGCAGAGACCCCCGTAAAGGCCAGCTGATGAAATCTCGTATTTGTCTCGTGGCAGCGCTTGCGCTTGCCGCCATGTCGTTGCCGGTGCGCGCGCAGGATGCCGCCTCGCTGAAGAAGAACATGATCGGGCAGTGGGAGCTCTCCACCACCGAACGCAGCAAGACCTGCGTGGTGACGCTCAAGCCCGACGCGTCGCCGCAAGGCCTCAAGCTCGAGCTCGAGCCCGGTTGCGCCAATGCGCTGCCGTTCACCAAGGATATCACGGGGTGGAACGTCAAGGGCCTCGACATCGTGCGGCTGCAGGATGCGACCGGCGAGGCCGTGATCGATTTCACCGAGGTCGAAGCCGGCATTCTCGAAGGCGTGCGCAGCGGCGAGGGCGTCTACATCCTGCAGAATCTCGCGGCCGCCCGCTCGCTCGCCAAATCGATGGACCAGATGATCGGCGACTGGGCGATGGTGCGCGGCAACGGCAACGTCGTCTGCGGGCTCGTGCTCACCAACACCGACGCCGGCAACGACAATTTCCAGGTGTTCCTGAAGCCGAAATGCGATCCCGCGGTCGCGGCCTTCGCGCCGAGCCAGTGGCGGCTCGAGCGCGGCCAGATCATGCTGATGTCGGACAAGGGCGAGACCTGGCGCTTCGAGGCCGACGACAACGCGCAATGGCGGCTGGTGCCCGACAGCGCCGATCCGCTGATCATGCTGAGGCAGTGACCGGGGCGTGTGCTCATAAATCGAGCGATGTCCGCTTCTAAGGGTGAAGCAGACTTCTGCGAGCGACTCCGGGATGTCGCTTTTTGATCCACAGCGTCATTTTGCCATCGTCAAACGACGCATTGCGAAAGGTCTATTCGATCACCTCGTCGGCGGTAGCAAGTAGCGAATTCGGCGCGGTGATTCCGAGTGCCTTTGCGGTCTTGAGGTTAATGACCAACTCGAACTTGGTCGGCTGCACAACCGGCAAGTCGGCAGGACTCTCTCCCTTGAGAATCCTGCCTGCGTAGATGCCGACCTGGCGATATGTATCGGCAAGTCGGCTTCCATAGCTGATCAATCCGCCGGCTGCGGGAAATTCGCGAAATGCATAAATCGTTGGAATCGTATGACGTGCCGCTAATCCGACTAATTGATCGCGTTGACGGTTGAAAAATGGATTTGAGCCGACAAAGAGTCCGTCGGGCCGATCCAGAGCAATTGTCCCGAAGGCCGCATCCAATTCGCTCACCGTGCCCGCATTCGCAAAACGCACTTGTAATCCGAGTGTTTTCGACGCCGCCTGCAATGCCTCCCTGTCGAGCACAACAACTGGATCGCTTGGATCGAAGAGAGCCATGATTGTGACGGCTTTGGGAATCAGCTCGTGCAGCAGCTCCAGCCGCTTGGCAGCCGAATATGCAAACAAGGTTGCACCCGTGAGATTGCCGCCTGGTCGATTGAAACTCGCAACGAGCCCCTCCTTGACGGGATCGCCTCCGATGGTTGAGACAATCGGAACGGACGACGTCGCCGCTTTTGCTGCCCGTGCCGAAACGTCCCCGCCGCTCGTGACGATCACGGCGACCTGACGTTGGACCAACTCGGCTGCCAGCGCCGGCAACCGATCAATCTGACCTTCGGCCCAACGGTATTCGATCGCCACGTTCCGCCCTTCAACATAACCCGCCTCACCAAGGCCATCGCGGAACGCCTGCACGAGATGTTCAAATGCGCTCGCCGATCCGCTGTTGAGGAATCCAACCACCGCCAACGCCGGCTGCTGCGTGCGCGCCGCGAGCGGCCAAGCAACTGCCGTGCCGCCAAGGGCGGATATGAATTGACGCCTTCCAATGCCGATTGCCATTTGACCCGTTCCCGCCCGGTCAAAGGTTAGGATATCACGTCAGGCTATTCTTTGCTGCCGTGCGTGAGGCAGAAGATGGCACTTAGCCGACATGCCGGGGCGAACTGACCGTGTCCGCTCCCGAGAGTAGAGCGGACAGCCTGCTTGGGTTTGATCGGATTATGAATGCATCCCTTAGTTTGCCGGCTTGATCTCGGAAAAGACCGTGCTGAGACTATCCACGATGGGCTCTGCATCGGATGCCGTGGCGGATATCAGCAGTTCCGGGAAGTATACTTGGAAGGTATGACGTGTGCGGGCGGCATCGTTGGTGGTGTCGATCTCTCCGTGGATCACCTGGAGGACACACGCTCCAACCGTGGTTGTTTCTTCTGATTTGAATTTGGAGGAGATCGTGCTGGTTTTCTCCTCGGTGGTATCGTCAGCGGACGTTGTGACCGCATGCATCTTGTAAGTCAGGTCGGATCGACGATCGAAATTCCTCGGGAGTCCATCGGGCGTATATTTCGTTGTTCTATGCGAATATTTGCCGACAAAAGTCGTCGACAACTCCGCCGATGCGGGGACTCCATCGACAAAGGTTGCCTTCGTCACGAAAACGGGTGGGTTTGGGCGGGTGGACGGTAGGGTCTCGCGGCGCCAGACGACGTAATCGCCGGGTTTGTCGCGATAGGCCTGAACCACCGTCCTCGTCCCGTCTTGTCCATGATAGGCCAACTCGACAGGAACCGCGGAATTCTTCACCGCGTTGCAGTCGATGGAAGGTGGGGATTGCGCAGACGCAGAACTCGCAAACGCCAAAAGCGATATCGAAAGAATGCGCACGGGTTGTCCTCGATCCGAGCCGCGATCAAGACCGGGCGCGATGTCTCGGGTGGCCATCCAATCCACGAAATTCCGTCATCGTCTGTCGCTCATCACAGCTTGAAAGTTCAATCGCCCTCCAGCCCTCGTGCCATCGGCGGACTGGCGGCGTGCCCGACCCCGGCGCCCGATCCATGACGGCCCGCCCTATTCCGCGTATTGCGCGATGCCGCCGCCGAACGACCAGTTCTCCTTGACGCATTCGACGAGGTTGATGACCACGTCGTCGCGCTTGAGCTTCAGCTGCGCGTGGATGTCGTCGGCGATGCGCTTGAAGAACGCCTTCTTCATCTCGACGGTACGGCCGGCATTCATCGTGATCTGAATGATCACGATGTCCTTGCTGTAGGTGTTGCCGAGATAGTTATCGGCGACGTTCAGTCCTTGCGGCGGGTGCTCGGTAATGATCTGGAATTTGTCGTTCTCCGGCACGTTGATGACCTCGCGCATGGCGCGATAGATGATTTCGCCGAGCGTTTTGCGGAACTCGGCGGATTTGCCTTCAATGAGATCGATGCGAACGAGCGGCATGTTGCGGATCCTCCTGCCTACTTAAATTAGGCGCTCGCTCGCGATCGGGAAGCCCTCTCGAGGAGGATTTGTGGAACGCATCCTGTCGGGACGCGTTTGCCGCGCAAGCGTCGTCTCGAGAACTGGAGTCCCATCATGGCGAAAAAGACCGTGCTCGCGATCGGCATCGATCCCGTCTTTGTCGATTACACCGCGCTTCCGCAATTCACGCCGGAGATGTTCCGCGCCTACATCGATGCCCAGATCGAGCGGGTGCGCGGCATGGGTTACGACGTCACGAGTTGCCTGATCGATCTCGGCGACACCGCAGAAGCCGTGACCGCCGAGGCGCTCAAATCGCGGAATTTCGACTGCATCCTGATCGGCGCGGGCTTGCGGCAGTCCCCTGAACGGCTGCTGCTGTTCGAGAGGATCATCAACCTGATTCATCGGCTGGCGCCCGGCGCGGCCATCTGCTTCAACACCACGCCGGCCGACACCGCCGAGGCCGTGCAGCGCTGGGTGTGATATAGGGCTGGCCGGTCAGCCCCTTGGGGTTCCGTCGAACAGCAGTGGGGGGCGACCCGTGACAAAGCCGGAAATCATCGGGTCCGCGCGGTCGAGCTATACCCGCGTCGTGCGCATGGTCTGCGAGGAGAAAGGCGTCGACTACGACCTGACCGAGGTGCTGCTCGGTGATGCCAAAATCCGCGCGCTGCATCCGTTCGGCAAGATGCCGGTGCTGCGCCATGGCGATCTGGTGCTGTGCGAGTCCAGGGCGATCGCGACCTATCTCGACCGCGCCTTCGAAGGTCCCCAACTCATCCCATCCGATCCGCGCGCGGCAGCGCTGACCGAGCAATGGATATCGTTCATCAACACCGCCATCGACCCGCTTCTGGTGCGGCGCTATCTGCTGGCCTATGCCGCGCCGAAAACCGCGGACGGCAAGCCCGATCGCGAATTGATCGAGGCGCTTCTGCCTGACATGCGCGGCCAGTTCGCGCTGCTCGATGATGCGGTCGCGGCGACCAATCATCTGGTCGGCGAACAGTTCACACTTGCCGATATCTATCTGCTGCCGATGCTGTTCTATCTGAAGCTTCTGCCTGAATCGGGCCCGTTGCTCGTGCCGTCGACGGCGCTCGGCCGTTACCTCGAAACCCACGCGGCGCGGCCGAGCTTTGTCCGCACCGTTCCGCCGCTCGCCCCGCCACGGCGGGCGGCGCCGGCCACCTGAACGAAATCCTTTCGAACGACTGTCGATCTGGAGCCGGCCTGTTCGTCGTCCTTGATGGGCGGTAACATTCCGCGCCATCACAGGAGACCCCAGAAAATGCGCTTCATGTATATCGTGACGTCCCCGAAGCCGATGACGCTTCCGAACCCGGCCCTGTTCGAGGCGATCAACAAGCTCCGCGACCGGGAACTCAAGGCCGGCCGCATGATCGATGATGGTGGGCTATTACCGGTCGCGACCGGCGCGCAGGTGCGCATCGCCGACAAGAAGCTCAGCGTCATCGACGGGCCGTTCGTGGAGACCAAGGAAATGATCGGCGGTTATGCCATCTTCGATCTGCGTGACAAGGAAGAGGCGGTCGTCATGGCGAGGGAGTTCATGCAGCTCCATCTCGACCACATGCCGGATTGGGAAGGCACGTGCGAGGTCCGCGCCATGTTCACCAATCCATGTGCGTAGTCCGTGAACGAGATCGGGAGCCATGACGGCTGCCGATACAAATCGCACCATCCTCGCGACCTGGCGCATCGAGCAGCCGAGGCTGATCACCAGCCTCTCACGCATGCTGCGCGACGTGCCGCTCGCCGAGGATCTGACCCAGGAAGCGCTGCTGGCGGCGCTGGAGCATTGGCCCGCGGCCGGCGTGCCGGATAATCCCGGCGCCTGGCTGATGACGACCGCGAAGCGCAAGGCGCTCGATCATTTGCGGCGTCGCCGGATGCTCTCGGTCAAGCACGACGTCATCCTGCGGGATATGGAACGGGAGCAAGACGCGATGCCCGATCTGGACTCCGCTCTGGACGACGATATCGGCGACGAGTTGCTGCGGCTATTGTTCACGGCCTGCCATCCACGGCTGTCGCGCGAGGCCGGAGCGGCGCTGGCGCTGCGCATGATCTGTGGGCTGACCACCGAAGAGATTGCCCGCGCCTTCCTGATTCCCGAGGCAACCGTTGCCCAGCGCATCGTCCGCGCCAAGCGCACGCTGTCGGAGTCCGGCCTCGCTTATGAGACGCCGCGCGGCGAAGAGCTGTCGGCGCGGCTCGCCTCCGTCATGGAGGTGGTCTATCTGGTTTTCAACGAGGGTTATGCGGCCGCCCGGGGCGACGAGTGGCACCGGCCGCAGCTGTGCCACGAGGCGCTTCGCCTCGGGCGGATCCTCGTTGCGATTGCGCCGCAGGAACCGGAAACGCACGGGCTGCTTGCGCTGATGGAGCTGAACGCCTCGCGCAGCGCGGCGCGCACCGACGCGAAAGGCGATCCCGTGCTGCTGATGGACCAGAACCGCGCGTTGTGGGACCAGCTTCAGATCGCCCGCGGCCAGCGGTCACTTGTGAAAGCCTGCGAACTTGGCGGGGCCGGCGGTTTCTACGCGCTGCAGGCCGCGCTCGTCGCGTGCCATGCCCGCGCCGGCACGCCCGAGGACACCGATTGGCGCGCGATCGCAGCCCTCTATCGGGAGCTCGCCGCGCTGGTCAACTCACCCGTGATCGAGCTCAATCGCGCTGTGGCCGTCGGCATGGCCGAGGGCCCCGCGGCGGGATTTGCGATCGTGGACGCACTGCGTGATGCGCCCGAACTTCGGAACTATCACCTGTTGCCGACGGTGCTCGGCGACTTCCTCGAAAGGCTCGGCCGTCACGACGAGGCAAGCGTCGCCTTCGAGGGAGCCGCGAAGCTGACGGGCAACGCTCGCGAACAAGCGATGTTGAAACGTCGCGCGGCGGCTGCAGCCGATGCCGCCAATGCGAACAAATAGGCCGCGTCGTCAACGCCGCGGCAACGTCCGTGGCCGCCTTGGCAGTGCAGCAGCGTCATCCGGCGCCATTGACCTGCCGCAACCGGGGTGCAAATCAGGCGTGATCGCAACAGGGAGATTCTCGTCAATGATTCGGAATTTGGCAATCGCGGCATTGGTTGCGTCGGTATTGGCGATGCCATCGCATCAGGCGGTGGCGCAGAACACGCTCGGCGGCGCCATTGTGGGCGGCGTCGGCGGAGCTATCGTCGGTGGCGCCATCGGCGGCCGCCGGGGTGCCGCGATCGGCGCCGTGATCGGGGCCGGCACCGGCGCCGCCATCGCCTCCGAAGGCGAGCGCCGCCGCAACGGCTATTACTACTACCGGGACGGCTGCTACATGCCGCGCGGCGATGGCGCTTACGTGGCGGTCGATCCCCGCTATTGCTACTGAGCTTGAGTTTGTTCGTGGCTGAAGAGGCGGCCTAGTGGTTCAATTCCAACATTCGCATCCCTTCGCGGCGGACGCGTTTGCGAACGTCAAATCCGCTCCACTAGCGGCGCCTCTTTATTTTGACCGCCAGATGACCCGCTAGCGGTTTTTCGTCTAGGATCGATGCCGATGGAAGCACGGCAGCCGCTGGTCAACGAGCCCCATGTCAATCTCCGATAACAACAGCCCCGCCGCGCGGGGACCGCCGATCGACGGCGTAGCCGTCCACAGGATCGCGCTGGTCGCCGGGTCGGCCGCGATGGGAGGATTTCTCTTCGGGTTCGATACCGCCGTCATCAACGGCGCGGTCGACGCCATCAAGGACTGGTCCGGCGCCGCCTCCTGGCTGCTCGGCTTCTCCGTGGCCGGAGCGCTTCTCGGCTCCGCAGTCGGCGCCTGGTTCGCAGGTCCGCTCGCCGATCGCTACGGGCGCATTATCGTCATGAAGATCGCAGCCGCCATTTTCCTCGCGAGCTCGATCGGGACGGGCCTCGCCTGGGATATCGTGGCATTGAGCGCATTCCGCTTTATCGGCGGGATTGCGATCGGTGCCGCGAGCGTCATCGCGCCGGCCTATATCGCCGAGGTGTCGCCCGCCTCATACCGGGGACGTCTCGGCTCGCTTCAGCAGCTCGCGATCGTGTCGGGCATTTTCGTTGCGCTGCTTGGCGACTATGCGTTGGCCGCCGCGGCGGGCGGGGCCGAAAAACCGTTGTGGTTCGGGCTGCAGGCCTGGCGCTGGATGTTCATCGCGGCAGCCATACCGTCCGCCATCTATGCCTGCCTCGCCAGCTTGATCCCGGAGTCGCCGCGCTATCTCGTCATCAAGAAGCGGTTCAATGAGGCTGCCGATGTGCTGCGCCGGCTCGGCGAGACCTGGCCGCCGGTCGAGCAAAAGATCGTCGAGATCGAGAAGAGCGTCGGCGATGACCGGACG
The DNA here is from genome assembly GCA_963732085.1 of uncultured Alphaproteobacteria bacterium. GTDB lineage: Bacteria > Pseudomonadota > Alphaproteobacteria > Rhizobiales > Xanthobacteraceae > Bradyrhizobium. The sequence continues at coordinate 221,981 of CAVSYJ010000019.1, forward strand.
CGCAGCGTCCGCGATCTGGCCGGGCCCGCTCTCGGCCTCCTCCCGATCGTGTGGACCGGCATCCTGTTGTCGGTGTTCCAGCAATTCGTCGGCATCAACGTCATCTTCTACTATTCCGCGACGCTCTGGCATGCGGTGGGGTTCACGCAGGACGACTCGCTGGCCATCACGGTCATCACCTCGGTGACCAACATTCTCGTGACCCTCGTGGCGATCGCGCTGGTCGACCGGGTCGGCCGCAAGCCGCTGCTGATCGCCGGTTCGCTCGGCATGGCGATGACCCTGGGTGTCATGGCCTGGGTGTTCGGCACGGCGCCGACGGCTGAGGTCGCGGGTCATGCCCAGCCGCAGCTCGGCGCTGCCGCAGGCATGGTCGCGGTCATCGCCGCCAATCTCTATGTCGTGTTTTTCGGCGTCAGTTGGGGACCTGTCGTGTGGGTGTTGCTGGGCGAGATGTTCAACAATCGCATCCGCGCCTATGCTCTTGCCGTCGCGGCAGCCGCACAATGGATCGCGAACTATATCGTGTCGCAAACCTTCCCGGCGCTCGCGGGCATCAGCCTCGGCCTCGCCTACGGCATCTACACGCTGATGGCGGTGCTGTCTTTCGTGTTCGTGCTGGCGAGGATCAGGGAAACCCGCGGACTCGAACTGGAAGAGATGACGTAGGGCACATCAGTCCTTGCGCTGAACGGCGATGATTGCGCGCCGATGGGTACCATCGCCGACCTTCTTGTCCTCGTCGTGTGCCTCGACCTTGAATCGCAGCTTGCGCCCATCGATTTCCAGCAGCTCGGCGCGCACCGTCACCTTCTGGCCTTTCGGGGTGGCTCCGAAATGCTTGACGTGCACCTCGAAGCCGACGGTGGTGTGCCCTTCCGGCAAATAAGCCTGTACGGCCTGGATGCCGGCGCGCTCCATCAGTCCGATCATCGATGGCGTGGACAGCACGCCATCGCCTCCCATGTGCGTGACCACGAGCTTGTCGTCGACTGTCGTGACGATCTCGGCTTTGAGCCCTGGTGTCAGGCGGTCGGTCGGCATGTCTCTCTCCCTTAATTGAGCAGCATCAAATCAGCCGCATCCCCTTCAAACTCGCGTGGCCGTTCTTGCCGACGATGATGTGGTCGTGCACGGCGATGCCGAGCGGGGCCGCGATATCGACGATCGCCTTGGTCATCTGGATGTCGGCCTGCGACGGCGTCGGATCGCCGCTGGGGTGATTGTGCACCAGGATCAGCGCGGTCGCCGACAATTCCAGCGCGCGCTTGATCACTTCGCGCGGATAGACCGGCGTGTGATCGATGGTGCCGATCTGCTGCACCTCGTCCGATATCAGCTGGTTGCGCTTGTCGAGGAACAGCAGGCGGAATTGCTCCTTGTCGGCGAAGGCCATGCTGGAGCGGCAATAATCGATCACCTCGTTCCACGAGGACAGCGCGACGTTGCGCCTGATCTCGCCTTTGGCGATCCGGCTCGCCGCGGCCGCGAGCAGCTTGAGCTGGGTGACGGACGCGTCCTTGACGCCGTCGACCTCGCGCAGCCGCGCCTCGGGCGCATGGATCACCTCGGCGAACGATCCGAACTTTTTCAACAGCGCCTTCGCCAGCGGCTTGGTGTCGCGCCGCGGGATCGCCGCAAACAGCGCCAGTCTCCAGCAATTCATAATCGCTCAGCGCGTCCGGTCCTGCGCCGTAGAACCGCTCGCGCAGGCGTTCGCGATGGCCGAGATAGTGGGGATCCTCGGCGGACGCATCTTGCGGCGGTCTGGATTTCGCGGGCATCGGTCACAACCATGCCGTGCCGCGCGACGTTTGGGAAGCCCGTCAGACCGGCGGCTTCTCGCGGTGTCGCTCCGACAGCGTGAAGATCTCGAAGCCGGTGGCGGTGACGCCGACCGAATGCTCGAACTGCGCCGACAGCGAGCGGTCGCGGGTCACCGCGGTCCAGCCGTCGGACAGGATCTTCACATGCGGCTTGCCGAGATTGATCATCGGCTCGATGGTGAAGAACATGCCGGGCTTGAGCGGCACGCCTTCGCCGGGCCGGCCGATATGGATGATGTTGGGTTCGTCATGAAACAGCCGGCCCAGCCCATGGCCGCAGAAATCGCGCACCACGCTCATGCCCTGCGGCTCGACCAGGCTCTGGATCGCATGGCCGATGTCGCCGGTGGTGGCGCCGGGCTTGACCGCGGCAATGCCGCGCATCATCGCCTCATAGGTCACCTCGATCAGCCGCTCGGCCTTGCGCGCGATCGGCGCAATCGCATACATCCGGCTGGAATCGCCGTACCAGCCGTCGAGGATGAAGGTGACGTCGATATTGACGATGTCGCCTTCCTTGAGCGCGCGGTCGCCGGGCATGCCGTGGCAGACCACGTGATTGATCGAGGTGCAGGTCGAATAGCGGTAGCCGCGATACATCAGCGTCGCCGGATAGGCGCCATGGCTGAAGGCGAACTCGCGCACGAAGTCGTCGATCCGCGACGTCGGCACGCCGGCTTTGACGATGTCGGTGAGCTCGTCGAGGCATTTTGCCACGAGCGCGCCCGCCTTGCGCATGCCGGCAAACCCGCTGGCGCCATGCAGCTTGATCTGCCCGGTCTTGCGCAGCGAGGTGTCGGTGGCTTCGATGTAGCTCATGGCAGGGGAAGGTTCCGCGGGTGATTTGCAGGCCTGATTTGGAGCCTAATTTAATGATCGGCGCGGGCCATGCAAGCCGGGGATTGCACGGGACTAGTGTCCCGAACCCGAAGTTCGCCATTCCTCGAAAGGACATGGGCAGACCTTGATTGGCCGCGACGCTTATTTAGTGAAATCGGGGCGGTGCCATGGTATCAGAGCGCAACAATCCGGCATAACGCTTACAGCGAACAATGGCCCTTCATGGGACGGCGCGAGTTCATGAGACGGCGCGACTTCGTTTTGGGGACTGTCGGTGTGCTGTCAGGTCCAGGCTTCGCGTGGGCGGAATCGCGAAATGCCATTCCCAAAGTCGGGTTTTTATTTCCCGGGCCCGAGGATGTGGTGAAATCACGCAGTGTCTTGCTGCTTGAGGGGTTGGGCAGCGAAGGCTTTCGTGGCCCCGAACAGGTCACACTTGTTACGCGCGCAACAGGTGGAGACGACGCAAGGATCGTACCGCTGCTCAAGGAAATGATTGCTGAAGGGGTCGATATTCTGATTCCAACTGGTCCGCCGTGCATGAGAGCAGCTCGTGAATTAACGCGCATTATTCCCATCGTGACGTTCGATCTGGAATCCGACCCCATCGAAAGCGGCTGGCTTGACGGATATGCCCGTCCGGGCGGGAATGTCACAGGTGTCTTCTCCGACTTCCCTGAGTTCAGCAGCAAATGGCTCGAACTCCTCAAGGAAACGATCCCCGGCTGCTCGAACGTTGTAGTGCTGTGGGACCCGGCTACGTCGACCGTGCAACCCAAAGCCATTGCCAGCGCCGCCAAGTCCGTGGACGTCAAGACCGAGGTTTTGGAAATAAAGTCGTTTTCGGATCTCGAGGCGACTTTTGAAGCCGCGAGCGCACGTCGGCCGGACGGACTTCTGATCTTGTCTTCGCCGATCATGTCCATCAGCTCAAAACAACTGGCGGAGCTAGCTCTCAAATTTCGGCTGCCGGCGATTTCTCTTTTCGCAAGTTTTGCCCGTAGCGGTGGGCTGATTTCCTACGGGCCTAATCTGGAAGACCTTTACCGGGAGACCGCCGCAATGGCCGGAAAGATTTTGAAAGGAGCAAAGCCCGCCGATTTACCTGCCGAGCGTCCAACGCGATTTGATTTGGTCGTAAACCTGAAGACCGCAAAGGTTCTGAATTTGACGATGCCGACGTCGATGCTTCTCCGGGCAAATGACGTCATCGAGTAGAGTTGCGATGGCCGCATCTGGAGCAAACCGCAATCTGACGCTGTATGGCTCAGCTTGAAACCTCCACCACGGTCTCGACCGGCAGCGCGCCGCCGCGCACCCGCAGCTCGCGCACCGGATAGGGCACGCGGATATTCTCCCGCTTGAACGCCTCCCACAGCGCCAGCATCACGTCGCTCTTGACGCTGTCCATGCCGTCGGGGTCGGCGAGCCAGAAGGTGAGGGAGAACTTCATGCCGGCTTCGGTAAAATCGGTCAGCAGGCAGTTCGGCGGCTTGTTCTTCAGCGCGCGGACGTGCGCGGCGGCGATCTCGATCGCGAGCTTGCAGACCACCTTCGGATCGGCGTCGTAGTTGGTGCCGAAGATCACCTTCACCAGGGTGTATTTGTCGGTGTAGGTCCAGTTGGTGACCTTCTGCGTCACCAGGTCCTCGTTCGGGATCAGGAATTCGCGGCCGTCGCCGGCGGCGACCGAGATGTAGCGCGTCTTCATCGCGCTGATGCGGCCCGAATTGTCGCCGATGGTGACGAGATCGCCAGGCTTCACCGACTTGTCGACCAAGAGGATGATGCCGCTGATGAAGTTGGCGACGATCTTCTGCAGGCCGAAACCGATGCCGACGCCGGCCGCGCCCGAGAACACGGTCAGCGCCGAGAGATTGATGCCGACCGCGCCGAGCGCGATCGCGATCGCGAACACCATCAGGCCGATGCGGATCACCTTGACCAGCAGCACCTGCACCGACGGCGTCAGGTCGCCGGAGCGCGCGATCTGGCTCTCGGCGAAATTGCTGGCGACGCTGGACAGCCACAACGCCACCGCCAGCATCACCGCGAGCTGGATCAGCAGCAGCGGCGACAGCCTCAAGCCCCCGAAGGTGATCGACACCGAGTCGAGCAAATCGATGGCCGGATCGAGCTGCCCGATGATGCTCAGCGCCGCAACCAGCCAGGCGGATATCGACACCACCCGCAGCACGAAGGGATTGCGGATCACCGAGGTCAGCAGGCGGATGGCGAGCCAGGCCAGCGCCAGCTTGGCGAACACGGACAGCAGATAGCTGCGGCTCGGCCAGGTCGACACCTTCATGATGATGCGCGCAACGCGCATCAGCACGGCGAACACCGCGGTCGAGGAGTGCAGCACCAGCACGCGCACGATCATGCGGAACGGCGCCGGCCAGTTGGCGCCGAGCTTGTCGATGTCGACCCGCGAGCGGATCGCGGCGCCCGAGGCGAACGCGATGCCGGCGCCCGCCAGCACCACGCCGACCTGGAAATAGAACCACGGCGAGCTCACCTCCGCGCCGACGGAGCGTAGCGCCGACTGGAGGAATTCGACGACGTCCTTGGTGTCCATGTCCATGGCGAGAAATCTCATCGAGAGGTTCGATTCGCTGACTGGAAAGATTCCACATCGGGCGGGCCGAAGCCATGCGGGAGGCTGCGAAAAGGCCGGGAAATCGGGCATTTCGACGCTGTTTGCCGATAATGGGTTGGCGTTCAACTGTGGCGACGATAAGGATGGACCAGCAACGATTTTCACGGTGATTTGCGCGTCTCATGGCTTCGCTCGACCAGGTCAGTATCGCGATCCTGCTGGGTGCCGCGCTCGTCATGGCCGGCATCCTCTCCAGCCTGCTCGCGCTGCGGTTCGGCGCGCCGTTGCTGCTGGTGTTCCTCGTCATCGGCATGCTGGCCGGCGATTCCGGCCCCGGGCAACTGCAGTTCGACGACGTGCGCACCACCTATCTGGTCGGCTCGGTCGCGCTGGCGCTGATCCTGTTCGACGGCGGCTTGCGCACGCGCTTTCAGCACATCCGCACCGTGCTTGCGCCCTCGATGGTGCTCGCCACCATCGGCGTGCTCCTGACCGCGCTCATCACCGCGCCGGTGGCGCGATACGCGCTCGATCTCAACTGGACCGAGTCGCTTCTGGTCGGCGCGGTGGTCGCCTCGACCGACGCGGCGGCGGTGTTCCTGCTGGTGCATGCGCAGGGGCTTCGACTGCGCCCGCGCGTCGGCGCGACGCTGGAAGCCGAATCCGGCAGCAACGATCCGTTTGCGGTGTTTCTCACGCTGATGCTGGTCGAGTTCATCTCGGTCGGTCACTCTTCGCCCGGCCATGTGCTGTTGGAGCTTGTCCAGGAAGCGATGCTCGGCGGCATCATCGGCATCGTCGGCGGGCGCGCGATGGTGATCGCGCTCAATCGCGTGGCGCTGCCGCAGGGCCTGCATGCGCCGTTCGTCACCACCACGGCGCTGGTGATTTTTGGCGCCGCGCAAATGGTGCACGCCTCCGGCTTCCTCGCCGTCTATCTCGCCGGCATCATCGTCGGCAACCGGCCGACCCGCGCGCACAATTCGGTGGTGACCTTTCTCGATGCCGCGACCTGGCTGGCGCAGATCGTGATGTTCGTGCTGCTCGGCTTGCTGGTGTCGCCGCACCGGCTCGCCTCCAGCGTCGGCCCGGCGGTGCTGGTCGCGATCGCGCTGATGCTGGTGGCCCGACCGGTCGCGGTGTTCCTGTGTCTCGCGCCATTTCGATTCAACTGGCGGGAAAAGATCTTCATCGCCTGGACCGGCCTGCGCGGCGCGGTCGCGATCTTCCTCGCCTCGATTCCGATGCTGGTCGGGCTGTCCAAAGCCTATCTCTATTTCGACGTCGCCTTCGTCGTCGTCATCATCTCGCTCCTGTTCCAGGGCTGGACGCTCGGCGTCGCCGCACGGAAGCTGCATGTGGCGCTGCCGCGCGCGGAGCGCGGTCCGCGGCGCGTCGAACTGGATTTGCCGGGCCAGCTCGAGCAGGAGCTGGTCGGCTATCCCGTGCGGGCGAAAAGCCTGTTCTTCCGCCGCGGGCTGATCCCGTCATGGTCGAAGCCGACGCTGGTGATCCGCAAGGAGACCATCCTCACGCCCTCCGAGGCCGACCCGATCGCGCCCGGCGATTACATTTATCTGCTTGGCGCCGCCGGAGCGCGCCGAGGCGCTCGACCGCTTCTTCGTCGACATGCAGCCGAGCGCGGCGCCCGATCCGCATCTGCTCGGCGACTTCGTGGTCTCCGGCGAGCACACGCTGTTCGAGCTCGCCGAAATCTACGGCGTCAAGGTCGCGGCCGGCGAGGAGCGCCTGACCTTGTCGGATTATTTCGACATCCATCTCCACCACGCGCCGAAGGAAGGCGCCACCTTGCCGCTCGACGCCATCACACTGGTTGCGCGCTCGATCTCCGGCGGGAGGGTCAATGTGGTCGGCTTGCGCCTGCCCGAAGACGAGGACGACGCGCCGCCGCCGACACGGATGGAGAGTTTCAAGCGGAGGCTGTCGGAAGTGTGGTCATCCGTGGCCGGGATCTAGCGGTGGGACACGCGGATGCACCGGCGCGGCTCGGGAATCTCGCGCGCAGGGGTCTTTCGTGGTATCACGCGAAGGTGGGGCATGAGGTCATGAGGCAACTCTTGAAGGCGATCGTCGGCTGCATCCGCCCGGGCTTGCTGAATTCTCGCGATCCTGTTGGCGGGACAGAATTCGGCGCTTTGTCAGGCCGGTTCGACCGGCGGTTCGGTCGGTAAACAGAACAAGGAACTGTCCGGGAGCGCAACGCCGGAAGCAGAAAGCCCTGCTGCCCGGAGTTCGCGACCGCGCGCTGCCGGAAGCGACCGTTCGTTGCGGCCAGGCCTGATCACGGTGACGTCGGCCACGCTCGGTTCGAACTGCGGCGCGCAGCAGGGCAATGTGACGTCGCAGGTGGCCGCCATTTGCAATGGACGCGATGTCTGCGCGCTTCCCGGTTCCAAGGTCAATCATCCCGATCCAGCCTATGGATGCGCCAAGGCGTTCGAAGCGCAATGGAGCTGCTCCGGAAACGGCAGTACAAGGTCGGCCGCGGTTGGCGGTATCGTATTTGAAACCAACGTGCTCACCTTGAAATGCAATTGAGCAACATTTCGGCGCAGGGAGGCCTCGAATATCATGACGCTCACATTGAAACCTTTGCATCCGGTCTTCGTCGCCGAGGCGGCAGGGCTCGATTTGACCAGGCCGATCTCCCGGGCGGATGCCTGCGAGATCAATGCGGCGATGAACCAATACGGCGTTCTGGTGTGGCGTGGTCAGCCACTGACCGCACAACAGCAAATTCAGTTCGCAACCACGTTTGGCCCGCTCGACATCGGCTTGAAGCGGGTGTTCAAGCGGCCTGAGCGGCTGGAGGATGAACGGCTGATCGACATTTCGAACGTGGCTCTGGACGGCACGGTTCAAAGACCAGAACTCCCCGAAAAACCTGTCCAATTTCGCCAACCAGCTCTGGCACAGCGACAGCTCGTTCATGAAACCGCGCGGGGCCTATTCGATGCTGCACGCGCTGGTGACGCCGAGCTGGGGTGGCGATACGGAGTTCGCCGATTTGCGCGCTGCATACGATACGCTGGACCCGCGGACGCTTGCGACGGTTGCTGATCTCGAGGCCGAACACCATTCGCTGCACACGCGTATCCTGCTGGGGGACGATGCGTACACCGATGAACAGAAGAAGCAGATTCCGCCGGCAGTCTGGCCGATCGTCGATACCCATCCCGGCTCGGGCCGCAAGCTCCTGTTTGTCGGCGTGCATGCATGCCAGATCGTCGGCATGAGTACCGCTCAGTCGCGGCTGCTGCTGTCCGACCTGCTCGAGCACGCCACGCAGCGTGAGCGCGTGTATACCCACAGATGGGAGGTCGGAGACCTCGTGATATGGGACAATCGCGCCACGGTCCATCGCGGACGCCGCTTCGATCTCGGCGAACGCCGCGAATTGCGCCGCACCACCGTCAACGACACGCCGGAGGCGATGCTCGCGGTGGCGTAGAGGATACGGTTCGGGGAGGACGTCGATGCGCTTGACGACGTGCACGCTCGGCCTTGCGCTGGCGGGACTGGCCGCTTTCGGCGCATGTGACCAAACCTTTGGCCAAGCCTTTCCCACGCGAAACGTTACGATCCTCGTGCCGTTCGCGGCCGGCGGCCCCACCGACGTGATCATGCGCATCCTCGGCGAGCGGCTGAGCGCGCGCTGGGGCAAATCCGTCATCATCGAGAACCGGCCCGGCGCCGGCACGATCATGGCGACCGCCGCGCTCGCGCGGGCCGCGGCCGATGGTTACACGCTGGGCGTTATCACCAATTCCTTCGCGATCAATCCGGCGATCAACCAGCCGCTGACTTACGACACGCTCAGGGATTTCGCCGGCGTCAGCATGGTGGTCTCGGTGCCGGTCGTGCTGGTTGCGAACCCCGCGTTCGCTCCCAATACCATCGCCGAACTCGTCGCTTTCGCCAGGAAGAGCGGCGAGCCGCTCAACTTCACATCGCCCGGCCCGCGCGGGGTCGGGCATCTTGCCGGCGCATGGCTGGAAAACCTGACCGGCATCAAGCTCACGCATATCGCCTACAACGGCAGCGCACCGGCGCTGACCGACGTGATCGGCGGCCGCGTGCCTGTTATGTTCGACCTGTGGAGTTCGGCCAAGCCCTACGTGGCCGACGGCAGGTTGAAGCTGCTTGCCGTGGCCAGCGCGCAACGGCTGCAGGATGCGCCGCAATACCCGACCCTGGCGGAAACATTTCCGGGATTCGACGTCAGTGCCTTTCAGGCCATCGCCGTGCCGAAAGGCGTGCCGCCGGCCGTGATCGCGAAGCTCTCCGCCGATATAGGCAGCGTGGTGTCGTCTCCGGAATTCGCCGAAAAGGTCCGGCCGCTCGGCGTGTTCCCGAAGGCGACGTCGCCCGAGGTGCTCGATGCTGTCATCCGCAAGGAGATCGAGCGCTGGACCGCAATCGCCAAGGCCGCGAATATCACCGTCGACTAAGTCATGATCCGGAAAAGTGTGCAGCGGTTTTCCCTCGCGACAAACGCGGAACGCGTTTGCGCGGAGATCATGCCCGAACAAGAATCTTCAGATGCGAGCGCCTGGTGCTCAGGTCCTCATAGCCATGGACGCTCGGCGCTCTTTCTCTTTTCGTAGGCTTCGATCTTGTCCCTCTTCAACAACGAGAGCTCGATTTCGTCATAACCGTTCAGAAGACTCTCGCGGGAGAACGCCGCGACGTCGAAATGGTCGACCTGTTCGTCCGGTCCGGTCACGGTCTGCTCGCGCAGATCGACGGTGATTTCGGCGCCGGGCAGCTCGGTCAGGAACTGGATCAGTTCGTGCACCCGCTTGGCGCTCAGCTTGACCGGCAACATGCCGTTCTTGAACATGTTGTTGTAGAAGATGTCGGCGAACGAGGGCGCGATGACGCAGCGGATGCCGAAATCGAGCAGCGCCCAGGGCGCGTGCTCGCGGCTCGATCCGCAACCGAAATTCTCGCCGGCCACCAGGATTTTTGCTTTGCGGAAAGGTCCCTGGTTCAGCACGAAGTCCGGCCGCTCTTCGCCGTTGTCGTTGTAGCGTCGTTCGGAAAACAGCGCCTTGCCGAGCCCGGCCCGCTTGATCGTCTTCAGGAACTGCTTGGGAATGATCGCGTCGGTGTCGACGTTGGGAATTCCCATCGGGGCCGCCACGGCCTTCAGCTTCTCAAACTTCTCCATCACTGGTCTCCTGTTGTGTCTTCTCGGTCAAATTCGGTCGTCCAATGCCGATCAACACCAGCGGCGTTTTGGGCGACACGCCCGAAAGTTCGCTGTCCACGATCTTGACGGCATTGGAATAGAGGCTTTCGCCGGTCACGTCGAGCAGGTGATGATCATACAGCAACACCGCTCCGAAAAAGGCGTCGGCTGGATCCCCAGGTCCCAGCAGCTTCATTGATCCAAGGGAATCCTGCCAGTTTTCGACGGTGGTCCGGACCACGACCGCATGGCTGCGCTGCAGACGTACCTTTCCGCGCCGGTCGACAATCCGGAGCGAATGCCGCGAACCGGTTTTCGGGATGTAGACGAACGCGCCCGGGGTTTCGGCGGCGAGTTCGATGCTCGTCCTCCGATTGACCGAGCGATCTTGCTGCGATCCGGCGGGCCTGCCGCTCCGAGACGGTCTCCGTTTCACCGATGCTGCGGAGCGCGGCGGCGCCGGTGGCGATCGCGCGGATCCTGCCGGTCTGGCGGTCGATCTCCACCGAAATGTCGACGGTCTTCGGGTCGGCTCCGAGGCGGCTGATCGCTTCCAATGTTTCCGCGCGAAGATGGGCGATATCGTCGGACGACGGATCGGGGTTGACCCTTTCTACGACTTCGCGAACCATCGCCAGCGCGGCCCCGATCGAGGAGATGATCTCGGCATCCTTCGCGATCTCGAACCGCAGACCCAACTGCTCCGCGACGGTCGGCAACAGGGCGCCGATGCCGCCGCCGGTTCCGATCAGCACCTGCTGGTCCTCGTCGAGTTGATAATCCCTGATCAGTGTTCGAATGGCCGGTGTCACCTTGCCCGCCGCCGAGGCGAGCACCTCCTTTGCCAACGCGACGACATCCTTGCCGAGCTTTGCCGCGAGCGGGGCGAAGGCCGCGCGAGCGGCTTCCGCCGGCGCGTAGCAATGCATCGCGGGATGCGTCAGCCCGGCGGCATTGGCGGCGCAGGTGGTCGTCAACGCAAAGCGGCCATGCCGTTCGGTCTCGATCGCGACGAAGTCGTCGCCGTCCCCGGGCTTCGGCTCGAAGAAAACGACCCGGGCGTTCTCGAACAATCTCGGCAGGCGCGAAGCAGGCGTATCGGAGCCCGGCGATGTGGGCGCTTCTCGGTCCGACCTCGCGCACCGAACCGCCTGATATCCTGATCAGGCTGCCGCCGGCGACGCCCAACACGCGCACGTCGAGCGAATTGACGAACGTATCGTGACCGCCGACGTTCGCGTAGGTCACCACCGGACGCCCGGCCTTGACGACGCCGAGATTGGTCGACGTGCCGCCGACTTCGAAGTAGATGCCGTCGGACATGCCGACATGCATCAACGAACCCGCCACGCTTGCCGCGGGTCCGGACAGCATCGTCATCGCCGGCCGATGCCGCATTTCGCTGATATCCATGACGCCGCCGTCGCCGCGCATGATCATCAGCGGCGCGTCGATGCCGGCGTTCTTCATGCTCGTCTCGGTCAGATTGGCGGTCGCGATCATCCGCGGCAGGATCGACGCATTGATGACAGCGGTGCGCGTCCTGGTCGTCAGCCCGTACAGCCTCGTGACCTCATGCCCGCAAGTCGTCGGAAGGCCGAAGTCGTCGCCGACCGCACGAACGAGTTCTTCGGTCGACGTGTTGTCGACGCCGAACGCGGCGGATGCCACCAGCACCTGGGCGCCCTCCGATGCGGAGCGCAGCGCACGGCATCCTCGACCGCCTTCCGATCCAGGTCGTCGCTCAGCAGAAACCGGTTGCAGGTCTGAAGCACGCGGCCCGGCGCGAGTTCGATCGGATCGATGCGAACCTGCGCCTTCGGCGAGTTTCGCCGCCTTGGCGGCCGCCAGCCCCAGGATTCCGACCCGGGCCACGTCGCCTTCCAACAGCGCGTTGGTGGCTTGCGTCGTGCTGTGAGCGAGCAGGACGACGTCGCCGGCATCGACGTTGGCATCGCCCAGCACCTGCTCGAACACCTGGATAACGCCCGCGGCGACGCCGTCCGGATGGTCATGGGTGGTGTGAACGGACGAACGCCCGACGACGCTGCCGTCGATATGGTCGATCAAGGCGGCCTTGGTGAAGGTTCCTCCGACGTCGATTCCGATGCGATAGGAGTTTCTGCTCAAGACTTCGTCCATTATCGAACGCGCTCACGGCTTTTCGTACGAACCGGGCTGTGGACCCGCGACAAAAAATAGCATGTCCTAGGTACCAGTTTAAGTAGTTATGTTATACTGGTATAAAGACCACCATGAAAGAACAAGACCCGATCGCTCCGGCTCTCTCGCTCAGCGCGTTCTTGCGGGCGCTCCGGGAGCGCCAGTCTCCGGCAGAATTCGGTCTCGCCGCCGGACCACGGCGGCGCACGCCCGGCCTCCGGCGCGAGGAGGTCGCTCAGCTCTGCGGATTGAGCGTCACCTGGTACACGTGGATCGAGCAGGGGCGCGACGTGTCCGTCTCCGCTTCGGCACTTGCGCGCCTCGCACGCGGATTGCGCCTGTCACGCGCCGAGCGCAGCTATCTGTTTGAAGTTGCGGGCAAGCGCGATCCCGAGCGGCCAAGCAACAGGGATGATCCGCCCGAGGGGGTGCTGGCCTGCGTCGATGCGATCGATGGTCCCGCCTACATCCTCGATCGCACATGGGGCGCGCGTCGTTGGAACGCGAAAGCGTCCCGGCTGTTTGCGGGATGGCTCGATGCTGACGGCGAAAAAAACCTCCTGCGCTACATCTTCCTCAGGCCTGAGGCTCGAACTCTCATCCTTGACTGGACGTCCCGTGCGCATCGCGTCGTCGCGGAGTTCCGCGCCGCGGTGACAGGCTACTCCGACGATCCGGATATTCGCCGGCTCGTGGACGAACTGCGAATTGGAAGCGCCGACTTCGAGCGTTGCTGGCAGACGCAGGGGGTTTTGGCACGCGAAGGCGGCGAGCGTGCGTTCAATCATCCGGCCATGGGACTGCTGCACTATCAGCAGGTGTCGCTGTCTCTCGCGGGCTGGCCCGACTATCGACTGACGATGCTTCTCTCCGCACCAACCGTACGCAATCGATGACCGGTATGATCCGTTTTGGCTCGTGCACGGCCCAGGCGCTCGAGATTTCTCGCACTGACTAGCGCAGAGCGCGGTCAACCCACAATCGCCGCGGGATGGGAGGACCCCACACCCATGCCCTTCCCGTGCGGTGGCTGAAACCTGTACAATCCCCCGAGACGTTGACGGAGACCAGGTACATGAGCATTGCCGATCCCAACAAGACGATCCTTACGGGCGAGAACCCGTTTATCCGCTTGAGCCTGAAAGACGGTGATCCGAACTCAACTGATGCGAGCTATTGGCGGATTATCTTTTCGCCAGCCGGGCCTGGCCATGTCCTCTATCTGAAGAGCGAGCTGACAGAAGGGCGCTGGCGCATCTATTCCGACAACATCGCGATGGCGCGGTGGCTGCAGTCGACTGTACAAGGCATGCTCAATGCAGAACTTTCCGACACAACAATTCCCTGTGCGGAGGCGACATTTTCCAAGGCTGGAGATCCCCGCTACTTCTGGACGGAGCACGTCAAGTCGCACGGCGAAGACATCTCGCTCACCTGGTTCGATATCGGCGAGCCGCTGCTCATCCACTCGCAGCCGAACCAGCTCCCCAACCGGCGCTACGGCGTATGCACTGTGTTGATACCGGCGCTCGGCACGCGCCTCGTCCGAAACGGAATTGAGGCCAAGGGGCAATGCTGGCCCCGCGAGCGCGAAGGGCGGCCCTTCTCGACATCGGCGTTGGCATTCTCGGAAAGCTGGACGGACGCGGTCTGAGGTGCGACGGCACGGCGCGTCCGAGGGCGCGGCGTCGATGACAGGGAGTGATAAGATGATACTCAATCCGGATCACGTTACGATCGCGGTGGCAGACGCCGGCCCGGCGATCAAGCTGTTCGCGCTCCTTGGCTTCAGAAAGGGTCACGTCGCGACGATCGACGGCGGCCTTCCCGCGCGATACATGGGAATGCCGGGCATGAAAGCGCAGCACATCACCCTCACACTCGAAGACGCGGATCCTCCTTTCGAGATCCAGCTGCTCGAGATTCGAGCCGGCGCCAGGAACCGATCCGGGCGCGCACCCGACCAATCTGCGGCAACGGGGCTTCAATCACCTCGCGTTCCGCGTCAATGACATCGAGGCCACCGCTGCACACCTCATGGCAAACGGCGTAACCATGCTGAGCGACGAAATGGACTACATCAGCCGAAAGCTGCGGCTCTTCGAGGGTCCCGAGGGCATCACCCTCGAGTTGGTGCAGCGAGACGACTGACGCTTCTGGCGAGGGCCGATCCATCAGAGTGTTGCCTTTTCAACACGACGCCTGCGCCCTCTATTTTCAGAGGGACACCGACTAACGCATCACCCGGACGCGAAATCGCGCCGCGGGAATGCAGTTTCGCGCCTTCTCCGCTGTCATCGCCCGATGGACCGCGATGGTTAACAGCCGGTTCACTTGGCCGGTTCGCTTGGCCGGTTCACGGATTCGCAACGCAAGATGTATTTGCTAACGCGACCATGCATAAGTCCGCGTCATCCCCTCGCATCGATCCCCTCGAGGCTTCGAAAAGCCGGTACGGCAACGATTCGGCCGAACGATCCGAACGCGCGGTCAGCCTGGCGTTCAAGGCCTTCATGAGCATGGACCGGGCGGTTGCGATTGTCGGGCCCGACGGCAAGCTGCTTCAGCCCAATCTGGTGTTCGCCAAATTGTTCGGCAACTCGGAGCTGCTCGATCGCATCAATCGCGATGCCGGAGCCAACAATGGCAAGAGCGATTGCCAGATCACCCTTTCCGATGGCCGTGCGTTCTGGGTCGAGACGATCCCGATGGATGGCGGTTGGCTGGTCAGCGCCTACGACATGAGCGAGCGGTCGGCCAAGGAGCGCAGCGACACCCTCACCAGGCTCGGCAACCGTTTGATGTTCCACGAACGGCTGACGGAACTGCTGGCCAGGCCGGACCGCACGGCCGAAAGCGCGGAGGCCGTTCTGGTTCTCGACCTCCGTCGCTTCAGGGCGATCAACGAATCGCTTGGCCGCAACATTGGCGGCGCCTTGCTGGCCGCGGTCGCGGACCGCATTCGCTCCGTCATTGGGGCCGGCGATATCGCGGCCCGGCTCGGGGGCGACAAGTTCGGCATCATCCAGGCCGGTCAGCCGCAGCCGCAATCCGCAGCAGCGCTGGCGAGCCGGCTGGCCGACACGATCGGCCGCTCCTATGTGGTGGAAGGCCATCTGATCGATATCGCGGCCAGCGTCGGGATCGTGCTGCTCCCGACCGAGGCGATTTCGTGCGAAGAGCTGCTAAAGAACGCGGATCTCGCCCTGCACCGCGCCAAAGCCGACGGGCACGGCGCCTATCGCTTCTTCGAGCGGGCGATGGACGACAAGATGCAGTATCGCCGCAATCTCGAGATCGATCTTAGGCGTGCGTTATCGCTGGGTGAGTTGTCGCTGGTCTATCAGCCGCAATTCAATCTGCGGCTGAACAGGGTCACAGGCTTCGAGGCGCTGCTGCGCTGGCAAAGCCCGACGCGCGGTGCGGTGTCGCCGCTCGAATTCATCCCGATCGCGGAAGACACCGGCATCATCACCTCGATCGGCGAATGGGTGCTGCGGACCGCCTGCCTGGAGGCGGCAGGCTGGGGCGGTGGACAGAATGTGTCCGTCAACGTCTCGGCGGTGCAGTTCAAGAGCCCGAATTTCGCCGCGACGGTGCTGTCGGCGCTGGCGGAAAGCGGCCTCGATCCGCGGCGTCTGGAGCTCGAGATCACCGAAAGCGTGATGCTCGACGCCGGCGGAACGGCGCGTACCGTGCTCGACAATCTTCGTGAAATCGGCGTGCGGGTGGCGCTCGATGATTTCGGCATCGGATACTCCTCGCTCGGCTACTTGCGCGACTTCCGCTTCGACAGGATCAAGATCGATCAGTCGTTCGTTCGCGGCACCGCCGGCGATGCCGTCGGCCGCGCCATTGTCCGCGTCGTGGCCTCGCTCGGTCAAAGTCTGGGTATGGCCACGGTCGCCGAAGGCGTCGAAACCGAGGAGCAAATGGCCCGCGTCACGTCCGACGGCTGCACCGACGTGCAGGGCTATCTGATCAGCCGGCCGATGCCGCCGAAGCTGATCGACGGCTTTCTGGCGTCGCGAAACGAAAGGGTTTAGTCTCCCGGCAAATTAGCCCGCGCTGTAAACGCAGGAGAGACCCCATGGCCACCCCGGATAACGAGCACTTCGGATTCGCGCCCGACTACGATGCCCCGGTCCCCTACATGCAGCGGACCCGCGATTATTACACCGCGATCGGCTACACCACGCCGTATCGCTGGGCGCATCATGTCGACGCGCCGTTCCAGAAGCTGAAGAAGCCGCTGGCGCAATCGCGCGTGACGATCATCACCACGGCCGCGCCGTTCGATCCCGCCAAGGGCGATCAGGGGCCGGGCGCGGCCTACAATGGCGGCGCCAAGTTCTATCAGGTTTATGACGGCGACACGTCCAAGCAGCATGATTTGCGCATCTCGCATATCGGCTACGACCGCAAGCACACCACCGCGACCGACAACGGCACCTGGTTTCCGTTGCCGCAGCTGATCAAGGCGCAGGCGCGGGGACGGATCGGCGAAGTCGCGCCGCGCTTCTTCGGCGCACCGACCAATCGCAGCCATCGCGTCACCATCGACACCGATGCGCCGGAGATTCTGGCGCGCTGCCGCGCCGACAAGGTCGACGTCGCCGTGCTGGCGCCGAACTGCCCGGTGTGCCACCAGACCACGGCGCTGGTCGCGCGGCATCTCGAGGCCAACGGCATTCCGACCGTGGTGATGGGTTGCGCGAAGGATATCGTCGAGCACGCCGCGGTGCCGCGCTTCCTGTTCTCGGATTTCCCGCTCGGCAACTCCGCCGGCAAGCCGCATGATCTGGACTCGCAGGCGCTGACGCTTGAGCTGGCGCTCGGCCTGCTGGAAAGCGCTGTCGGCGCGCGCACCACCATGCAGTCGCCGCTGCGCTGGAGTGCGGACGCCTCCTGGAAGCTCGACTACAACAATGTCGCGCAGATGAGCGCTGACGAGCTGGCGCGCCGCCGCGCCGAGTTCGACCGCCAGAAGGAGATCGCGCGCGGCAACCGCGCGGCGTGAACTTGCCGTGAAAACACAACGCATCCGCGGATGCGGTTCACCCTCTCCCCTTGTGGGAGAGGGTGGCGAGCATCGTCAGATGCGAGCCGGGTGAGGGGTCCTTTCGCGACGGATAGACCGCGAGCCCTCACCCGGTTTCTCGCTTCGCTCGAAACCACCCTCTCCCACAAGGGGAGAGGGTAAGAAGAACCAAGAGGAACCCTGCGTGACCCGACCGTTCGAAGGCGTGAAGATCCTCGACTTCACGCAGGTGCTGGCCGGCCCCTATGCGAGCTACCAGCTCGCGCTGCTCGGCGCCGACGTCATCAAGATCGAGCGGCGCGGCGGCGAGGACATGCGGCGCACGCCGCTTTCCCGCGAATGGGCTGATCGCAACCTCGCGCCGGCCTTTCAGGCCGTCAACGGCAACAAGCGCAGCCTGACGCTCGATCTGTCGAAGCCTGAAGCGCTCGCCATCGTAAAAAAGCTCGCCGCGCAGGCCGACGTGGTGATGGAGAATTTCCGGCCCGGCGTGATGGACAAGCTCGGCATCGGCTACGACGCGCTGTCGGCGATCAATCCGCGCCTGATCTACTGCGCGGTGTCGGGCTTCGGCCAGACCGGCCCGGCGCGCGACGGCGCCGGCTATGACGGCAAGATGCAGGCGATGAGCGGCATCATGGCGATCACAGGTCACGAGGAAAGCGGTCCGACCCGCGCGGGCTTTGCGGTCTGCGACGTGCTGTCGGGCGCGACCGCCGCGTTCGGCGTCTCCAGCGCGCTGTTCCAGCGCAACGCGACCGGCAAGGGGCAGCTGATCGATGTCTCCATGCTGGAGGCGTCGCTGGCGTTCCTGTCGGGCCAGGTCGCGGATTATTCCGTCGCCGGCCATCGCCAGCAATTGTCCGGCAATCAGGCCGTCAGCCGCAAGCCGACCGCCAATCTGTTCAAGGCGGGCGACGGCCATCTCTTGCTCGCCGTCAACAACGAGAAGCAATATCGCGCACTGATGACCGCGCTCGGCCGCGAGGATACGTTCAGCGATCCGCGCTTTGCCGACTGGTTCGCGCGGCAGGAGAACGAGCCGGCGCTGCGCGCGATCATCGAGGAGCAGCTTTCGAAAAAGAGCCCGCGCGAATGGGAGAAAATCCTCGATGCGGCGGGCGCGCCCTGCGCCAGCATCTGGAAGGTCGAGGAGGTGATCGATCATCCGCAGATCGCCGCGCGTGGCGCGCTGCAGGAGATCGACACGCCGTATGGCCGCCTGCGCTTTGCCGGCAGCGGTTTTCGCCTCGCGCATGGTGGCGGCCGGCTCGATACCATGGCGCCGGAGCCCGGCGCGCACACGGACGAGGTGCTGGCGTCGATCGGCTACGATGCCACGGCGATCGCGGATTTGCACGCGAGAGAGATTGTCTAGCGTAGCCCGCATGAGCGCAGCGATATGCGGGCCACCCGGGTGTCGCTTCGCTCACCCGGGCTACGACAACACCTTCACGCCGCCGAACGACGTCACGCGGCCGTCCCTCAACATCACGATCTGGGTCGCGAGCTGACGCAGCTCGGCGGCGTCGTGGCTGACATAGACCATGGGGATGCCCTCGTCGCGCAGCCGGATCAGGTAGGGGAGGATCTCCACCTTGCGGCCCTCGTCGAGCGATCCCAGCGGTTCGTCCATCAACAACAGCCGCGGCTTCGACAGCAGCGCGCGGCCGAGCGCGACGCGCTGGCGTTCGCCGCCCGACAATTTGCCGGGACGGCGATCGAGCAGGGGACCGATGTCGAGCAGGTCGGTGACGCGCGTGTGCTGCGCGGGATCGGCGGCAAGCGCGTTCATGCGGCGGCCGTAATCGAGGTTTTGCCGGACATCGAGATGCGGGAACAGCCGCGCATCCTGGAACACGTAGCCGATGCGGCGGCGATGCGGCGGCACGTGAACGCGCGCGGCGGTGTCGTCGAGCACTTCGCCGTCAAGCGCGATGGTGCCGCGATCCGGCGTCAAGAGACCCGCAATCATGTTGACCAGCGAGGTCTTGCCGGCGCCGGAGGCGCCGAACAGGCCGGTGACGCGGCCCTCGCTCTCGAAGGAGGCTTCCAGCGAGAACTCGCCAAGCTGTTTGCGGACATCGACGCGCAGCATCGCTCAATTCCCGTGCAGGCGCGCCGTGGCGCGCCGTGCGAACCATTCCGCGCCGATCAGCGCGGCAACTGCGATCGCAATCGAGATCAGAACCAGCCGGCCGGCCGCGGCGTCGCCGTCGGGTGTCGAGATCAGCGAATATATTGCGGAAGAAATCACCTGCGTCTCGCCGGGAATGTTCGACACGAATGTGATGGTCGCGCCGAACTCGCCGATCGCCTTGGCAAAGCCGAGCACCATGCCGGCGAGGATGCCGGGCAGCGCCAGCGGCAGGGTGACGGTCGCGAACACGCGCCAGGGCGCTGCGCCGAGCGTCGATGCGGCCTGCTCCAGCCTGCGGTCGACGGCTTCGATGGAGAGCCGGATCGGGCGCACCAGCAGCGGGAACGACATCACGCCGCAAGCCAGCGCCGCGCCGGTCCAGCGGAACGCGAACACGATGCCGAGATGGTCGGCGAGCCACGCGCCGACGAGGCCGCGCCGGCCGAAAGTCAACAACAACAGATAGCCGGTCACCACAGGCGGCAGCACCAACGGCAGATGCACGATCGCATCCAGCACCGACTTGCCCCAGAAATCGCGCCGCGCCAACAGCCACGCCAGCGCGATGCCGAACGGCGTGGCGACCAGGGTTGCGATCACGGCGACCCTGAGCGAGAGCAGGATCGCCGTCCATTCCGCTGGGCGTGAGGTCGAACACGTCGTGAGAATATCAGGAGGTCGGCTTGATCAAATAGGTGAAGCCGTACTTCTCCAGCACGGCCTTCGCCGCCGAGGATTGCAGATAGTCGAGATAGGCCTTCGCCTCGGGCTTGGCGGTCGACGTTGCCGCGACCGGATAGATGATCGGCGGATGCGAGTCGGCCGGGAAGGTGCCGACGATCTTGACGCCGGGCTCGACCTTGGCGTCGGTGGAATAGACGATGCCGAGCACGGCCTCGCCGCGCGCCACCAGCGTCAGCGCGGCGCGTACGCTCTCCGCCATCGCGAATTTCGGCTCGGCGGCGGCCCACGCGCCCAGCTTCTCCAGCGCGGCCTTGGCGTATTTGCCGACCGGCACGGCCTTGACGTCGCCGGTCGCGATCTTGCCGTCGCCGGCCAGCTTGGCGAGATCGAAGCCCTGGCCGATCGTGACGTTGTCGATCTTCGAATCCTTCGGCGCGATCAGCACGATGCTGTTGCCGAGCAGGTTGACGCGCGTCGGCTCGTTGATGGTCTTCTTCTGCGTGGCGTAGTCCATCCAGTCGGTATCGGCGGACACGAAGATGTCGGCGGGCGCGCCCTGTTCGATCTGCTTGGCGAGCTGCGAGCTTGCGGCATAGCTGGCATTGACCTTGACGCCGGTCCTGGCGGTGAAGGCCGCGTCGATGTCGTCGAGCGCGTTCTTCATCGAGGCGGCGGCGAACACGGTCAGCGTTTTGTCTTGCGCGACGGCGGGTGTCAGGGCCGATCCCGCGAGGATCACGAAGGCGGCGAACAATCCGGCGAGACGATGCATTGCGAGCGCTCCATGCGAGTTTGCAGGCACGAAATTTCCCGCGCGCAAACCAGGCGTTGGTTGAACATGATTGCGATGAACGGAAGCGCTGTTCCGCTGATCCCATCAGGACTTACGGTCCAGGGGATTATCGCCGGGCGCGACCATAACAGGCTCGCCTGCGGGTTCAAAGGCGACGGATTGTCTTATTTGCGCATGGTCTTTTCGGAAAACCGGTGCCCACTTTTCCGGACCATGCGGTTTCGACTATTCCGACGGCAGGATGGCAATCGAAATCGCGTTCTCCTTGGCGCCGGAGAGCTGCAGCACGAAAGGCTGCGCCGCGAGTTCATACTTCATGGTCTTGCGGATGCCGTCACAATCGGTCGCGCCGCTGAAGGTCTTGGGCTTGAGAACGTGCCCGTCCTGGACCAGGTCGACCCAGGCGCCTGCCGACAGGCTGATGGTATAGATGCCGGCCTTCGGCGCGCCCTTGAAATTGGCGTAGCCGGCCATTCCGTCCTTCGCGCGCTCCGGCGGCGTCGGCAGTCTGGCGTCGGCCGGCGACACCAGTGCCAGCGTAATGGCGGTCGATGGCATCGCGGCCACGTCGCTGCCCGAGTTGAGCTTGACCCGATCCGGCGCGGTCAATACCGCGCGCTCGTGATCGATCGGCCATTTGAATTTGTCGCAGCCGCTCGGCTCCTCCGCCGCCCATACCGGGGCGACGGATCCGAACAGCAATGCAACGAGCAGAAATTTGCGCATGTCAGTCCACCGCAATCATGACATCCGAAGCCTTGATGACGACAGTGACGTTGCCCTTGGCCTTGATGCCGAGCTCGTCGACGGCCTCGTTGGTGATCGACGCCGTCACGATCTTGCCGCCGCCGATATCGACACGGACATGCGAGGTGGTGGCGCCCTTGGTCACCTCGGTGACGGTGCCCTTGAGCTGGTTGCGTGCACTGATGCGCATAGTCGTTCTCTCACATGTTGGCCGCGCGCGGACCTTGCCACGCGAGCTGCGGCTGTTCGATGGAAACGGGGAAGGGACCGTCGTCCCGGATCGCCGGGCGCTTACGGCGCGCGGACGAGGAGATACTAGCGCATTCCGGCGGAGCCGCCCACCACGATGACGTTATTGCTTGGCGTATTGCTTGGAATCCGGTGCGGTCAGCACCGCCTTGCAGGCCGCAGGCATCGCCGAGAGCTTGATCCCTTCGGTCAGCTTCGGCGGCGGCTTCGGCGGCTCGGGCTTGGGATGGATGATCGAATCCTTGAACCAGTAGGCCATCTCCGCGGGCTTGCAGCCGTCGTCGCCGCCCTGGTCCGCCTGGCCCTTGCATTCCTTGTCGCCGTCCGGGCAGCGCATGCGGATGTGGAAGTGGTAGTCGTGGCCCCACCACGGCCGGATCTTGCTGAGCCAGCTGCGATCGCCCTTGGCCTCGCGGCACAACGCCTTCTTGATCGCGGCGTTGACGAAGATGCGCTGCACCGCCGGCTCCTGCGCGGCGTCGCGGATCACCATCCAGTGCTGCGGCGTCCATGCCTTCGGATCGATGTCGAGCCGGTCGCTGCGCACCATCATGGTCGCCGACGTCTCCTCGCGCTCCTCGCGCGACAGCAGATGATCCGGCATCGGCGTCAGCCAGATGTCGGCATCGATCCCCATCTGGTGGCTGGCGTGGCCCGACAGCGCCGGTCCGCCGCGCGGCTGGCCGATATCGCCGACCAGAATGCCCTGCCAGCCGGCATCCTGATGCGCCTTCTGCGACAGCCGTTTCAGCAATGCGATCATATCGGGATAACCCCAATAGCGATTGCGCGACAGCCGCATCACCTGCCAGGTGTCGCCGGTGATCGGCATCTGCTCGCCGCCCGCGAGGCAGCCATTGGTGTAGGAGCCGATCACCTTTGGCGTCTGCGAGGTCGGCAGGAGCTTGCGCGCGAACAATTGCCGGGCGGCGATCTTGGGGTCCTTGGGATTGTCCAGCGGCGGCAGCGGCTTGTCGTCGACGCTGCCCTTGTCCTGCGCCGGCGCGGATGAGGCACTGGCGAGAATGATCAAGAGCGGAAGGAGGATCGACCGGGCGCGCATGTGCATACTCTATGCGGGCATCGCGGTCACATGGAAGAGGGAAGGGCATCCCATTTGGTTGATGGTCCCCGCATTAATGTTGACGGGCAACTCTGCGTCGTCGGCTCTTTACAAGGCACACCCCGGCGCAACATCATGGCCTCAGAGAAACAGGGGCTAGTGCCGCCGATCTGAAGTCCCTGCAGTGCCTGCCGCAACTTCGTTCCGGGGACTTCAGATCGAAAGCGGCACTAAAATCATAAGTTTGCTAGTGCCCATGACTTTCCGAAGTTCGTGGAAGTGCGTGCGGCGATGGAGCACGAACTTCGGAAAGTGGGCACTAGAGGGGGCGATCATGACGGTTCGGTGGGCCGGGCGGCTGGCGGCATGTGCGCTGGCGGTCATGCTGTGGACATCGGCGGCTCGGGCCGAGTTGGTGGTGCATATCGACAAGTCGTCGCAACGCATGTCGGTCAGCGTCGACGGTGCGACGCGCTACAATTGGGCCATCTCGACCGGACGTGACGGCTACGGCACGCCGAGCGGCACGTTCCATCCGCAGGTGATGATGCGCTCCTACTTCTCGAAGAAGTACTACAACGCGCCGATGCCGCACGCGATCTTCTTCTATTACGGCTTCGCCATTCACGGCACCAACGACATCTCCCGCCTCGGCGGGCCGGCCTCGCATGGCTGTGTCCGGCTGCATCCGGCCAATGCCGCGACCCTGTTCGCGCTGGTCCAGCGTAACGGGCCGGCCAATACCACCATCGAGATTTCGAATTAGGCGCTGGAGTGTCGGCCTTCGGGGGGCCAAAATCGCCGGCTTCTTAACGGGTCGATAACCCTGTTGCGCATTGACGAAAGTTGATGCGCCGCGCGCGAATTTCGTGCAGGGCGGTAGCCGAGAACGCCTCTGTCATGAAACCGTCGTTGCTTTGGCAACGATTCCGCTCCTTCCAGCCCCTTGAGGAGTGTGTAAACCGTCGTCATACAACTTCAGGTACTGTTCCCTTCGTCGTTTCGCCTGCAAAACAAGCAGCCCGGACCGGCCTCGTTAACGGGTTGCATCCGCACAAAGATACCTTTTTTTCAGAGAGTTAGCCGACAACCCGAGACGCAGAATGCGAAACGGGGCGGTTGATGCCGAGAAGCCGGCCAACAAAACCAAAGAAGCACAAGCGCGCGCCGATGACCCTCCTTCCGGTGCGGCAGATGCGACCGCATCCAAAGCTGGGCAGGCCCGGTTCGAACCCTTCAGTCGATTCCGCCGAGGTCGCGCAGACGCGCGCGGAGACGGAAGCCGCGATCACCGAGGCGCGCAAATCGCACGAGCGGCTGCGCGAGGCGATCGACATCCTGCCGCAGGGCATCGTCTTCCTCGACGACGAGGGGCGATACATCCTCTGGAACAAGAAATACGCCGAGATTTACAAGGCCAGCTCCGACCTGTTCAAGCCGGGCGCGCGGCTTGCCGATACGATCCGCGTCGGTGTCGCGCGCGGCGACTATCCCGACGCCATCGGCCGCGAGGAGGAATGGATTGCCGAGCGGCTCGCCAGGCTCGATCAACCGATCGGCCGGCACGAGCAGACGCTGATCGACGGCCGCGTCATCCTGATCGAGGAACGCAAGACCGGGGACGGCGGCGTCATCGGGCTGCGCGTCGACATCACCGAGCTGAAGCAGCGCGAGGCGTCGTTCCGCCTGCTGTTCGACAGCAACCCGGTGCCGATGATCGTCTGCGCGCCGGAGGGCGGGCGCATCCTGTCGGTCAACGAGGCCGCGGTCGAGCACTACGGCTACAGCCGCGCCGAGTTCGAGAAGCTCACCATCCACAGCCTGCAGGCGTTCGAGGGCGAGCCGCCCTGGGCCGGCGATCACACCAGCGACGAGCAGGCGGCGCGGACCTGGAAACATGTCAAGGCAGACGGCTCGCTGATCGATCTTGCGATCTATTCGCGCGAGCTGCTCCATAACGACCAACCGTCGGTGCTGCTCGCGCTGATGGACATCACCGAGCGCAAGCGCGCCGAGGCGCGGCTTGCCTTCCTCGCCCAGCATGACGGGCTGACCGGCCTGCCGAACCGCAATCTGTTGCGCCAGCAGATGGACGAGATCCTGCTTGCACACCCGGCGCAGCGCCGAGAAGGTCGCCGTGCTGGTGCTCGGCCTCGACAATTTCAAGTCGGTCAACGACACCCTCGGCCACGGCGTCGGCGACAAGCTGTTGCGCGGCGTTGCCAAGCGTCTGCGCTCCTCGCTGCGCGAGGAAGACACGCTGGCGCGGCTGAACTCCGACGAGTTTGCGATCATCCAGACCGGCATGGCGCGGCCGGAGGATGCCGCGCTGCTGTCGCGGCGGCTGCTGGACGCAATTTGCGATCCCTATCTGCTCGACGGCCATTCGGTCGTGATCGGCGCCACCATCGGCATTGCGATGGCGCCCGGCGATGGCGAGGATTCCGAGAAGCTCCTGAAGAACGCCGACATGGCGTTGTCGCGCGCCAAGACGGAATTGCGCGGCACCTTCGCCTTCTTCGAAGCCGACATGGACGCCCGCGCGCAAAAGCGCCGCAAGATCGAGCTCGAGCTGCGCGACGCCATCCAGAACGAGGTGCTGCGGCCGTATTACCAGCCGCTGATCGACCTCTCCACCGGCCGTATCACCGGTTTCGAGGCGCTGGTGCGCTGGCCGCATCCCGAGCGCGGCATGATTTCGCCGGGCGACTTCATCCCGGTCGCCGAGGAAACCGGCCTGGTCAACGGCGTCGGCGGTTTGATGCTGCGCCGCGCCTGCATGGATGCCGCGCTGTGGCCCGACGACGTCCGCGTCGCGGTCAATCTGTCGCCCGTGCAATTCCGCGTCGGCAATCTCATGGCCGTGGTGATGGATGCGCTGAAGCAATCGGGCCTGCCGCCGGAGCGGCTCGAGGTGGAGATCACCGAGACCGTGCTGCTGGAGAAGAGCGACACCGTGCTGGCCACGCTGCATGCGCTGCGCTCGCTCGGCCTGCGCATCTCGATGGACGATTTCGGCACCGGCTTCTCGAGCCTGAGCTATCTGCGCAGCTTTCCGTTCGACAAGATCAAGATCGACCAGATCATTCGTGCGCGACCTCGCCGCCAACCGCGACGCCCAGGCGATCATCCGTTCCATCGTCAGCCTCGGCAAGGGGCTCGGCGTCACCATCACCGCCGAGGGCGTCGAGACCGAGGCCGAGCTGAGCTGCCTGCGCGCCGAAGGCTGCCACGAGGCGCAGGGCTTCCTGTTCAGCCGCGCGCGGCCGCATGACGAGATCGTCGCGCTGTTGAAGGCGCAGTGCGACGCGGATGCCGAGGCCGACGCCGACTGCAGGCGATGATGGTGGCGTGAGCCGCGTCTTCGTCATTGCGAGGAGCGAAGCGACGAAGCAATCCACATCTCCGCTTGTTGCGCGATGGATTGCTTCGCTTCGCTCGCAATGACGGTTAACGCTTCTTCCGCTTCCCCAAATGATACGTCAGCGCCAACGCCACGCAGTGGCGCAGCTCGGCCTCCGGCAGCTTGTCTTCGGCATCGAGCAGGATCGCGCGGTTGCCGCCATATTTCAGATCCGGATAGAGCTCGCGAAACGTCTCGACCAGATTGGTCTGGCAGTGGAAGTACACCGCGTATTGCCCGGGAACCGACTTGACCTGATCGATCCGGACGGTGCTGCCGCTTTTGCTCTCCGACGTGAGGTAGCTCGGCTGGCCCCATTTCAGCGCTTCCTCGATCGCGCCGACGCCCTTTGTTGTCTTCGCGGTGTCGAGGATCAGCTTGCGCAGCGCCAGCAATTTTGTGCGCGACCGGCTTGGGATAGCCGTCGAATATCATCGGCGGCTGTTGAGCTCGACGCAGGCCGGCGTGATTTGGAGACTGCCTTGCCGGCCGGCTTCTTCATCGCGACGTCGGCGGCTTCGCGAGATTGGCCGACAGGATCGCCTTGCCGGCATCTTCATAATGGGTGTCGCGGGCCTGGATCTGCTGCGCGATCGCGTGCATGTCGCGAAAACGCCGCTCGAACGGATTCTTGGCGAATACCGCGGTCGCGCCGGACATGTGATAGGCGGTGTCGACCACGGAAGCCGCACTGATGGATGGTCCAGGTCGCGGCGATGCGGATCGCGATGCGGCGCTCCTCGGTGATCCGCTCGCCGCGCTCGAGGTCGCGCCAGACTTCGGTCGCGGTCGCGTAGAGATAGGCGCGCGCCGCGCGCAAGCTCGCCTCGGCGCGGCCGATCACGCCCTGCACGGCACTGTTGTCGCGCATCGCGCCCAGGCCTTGCGGAATCTTGGAGCGCGCCAGATCGATCGCGGCATCGAGCGTGGCGCGCGCGACGCCGACCGAGGTCGCGGCAAAGCCCATGCTGAACACGGCGTTGGTGGTGAGCTTGTAGAGCGGGCCCTTTTCGCGCACCGCGCTCATGTCGTCGCGCTGCGCCACGAATTTCTCGGGGATGAACAGGTTCTCGACCGAATAGGCATCGGTGGCGGTGCCTCTGCAGCCCGATCGTGTCCCAGACGTCGTACATGGTGGCGCTACCGATCGGAAACAGCACGGTGCGGATTTCCGGCGCGCCGTCCTTTTTCTTGCGCACGCTTCCGTCGGCCTCGACGATCTTCACATGGGCGCCGAGCCAGCTTGCCTGCCGCGAGCCGGAGGCGAACTCCCAGCGCGCGTTCGCCATAACGCCGCCGGGGACGACCTTCACCTCGTGATTGATCGCGCCCCAGGCGAGAATGCCGGGCGGCGTGTTGAAGATTTCGTTGGCCGCATCCGGCTCGAGATAGGCCGCGGTCATGGCGCAGACCGAGCACTGACCGAGGCACCACGCCGTCGAGGCGTCGGCCTTGGCGATCTCCTCCTGCATCTGCATGAAGGTTTCGAGCGGGACTTCGTGCCCGCCGACGCTGCGCGGCAACAGCGCGCGGTAAAGCTCGTTCTCGATCAACGCGGCCGTCACTGCCGGCGTCAGCCGCCGCGTCCGCTCGATCTCGTCGGCCTCGCGCGCGATCAATGGCTGCAGCGCGCGGGCGCGCTCGACAAGACCGAGGCCGTCCGACTTGCTCATGGGGTTTCCTCGCCCTCTTTATCGAGTGATCAATTGCGACAGACAGTGATCCATCCGGCGCGAGAGAGCAAGAGCGCGGTTTATGCGGCGGCGCCGAGAGCGAGCGCTTGCCGGCGCTTCGCCGGGAAGCTCAGGGCGACGGCGACTGCGGCGAGGCCAATGGCGAACGAGCCGGCATGCAGCCAGGTGTAGCCATGGGTGGTGTCGTAGATATAGCCGCCGGCCCACGGGCCCAGCGCCATGCCGAGGCTTGCAAAGGCCGAGACCGCGCCGAACACCGTGCCCATGATGCGCGCGCCGAAGTACTCGCGCACCAGCACCGCATAGAGCGGCATCACCCCGCCATAGGCGAGGCCGAACACCACCGACAGCGCGTAGAATTCGCCGAGCTGCGCGACCGCAAGATAAGTCGCGATGCAAAGCGCCTGCACGAACAGGCCGCCGACCAGCACCGGCTTGGCGCCGAGGCGATCGGCCAGCGCGCCGAGCAGCAGCCGTCCGCCGAGGCCGGAGAAGCCGGCGAGGCTGTAGACGGTCACCGCGGTGAGCGGCGCGATGCCGCAGACCATGGCGTAGGACACCATGTGGAAGATCGGTCCGGAATGCGCCGCGCAGCAGGCGAAATGCGCGCCCGCGAGCGCGATGAATTGCGGCGTGCGGAACGCCTGCGCCGCGGTCCATTCGGTTGTCGGAGCGTCGTCATTCGCCGCGGCTGCGTCGTCGGCGCTCTTCGGCGCAGGACGCACCAGGAAACTCGCGGGGATCAGCAGCGCCCACGCGGCGATGCCGATGACGAGCATCGCGGTGCGCCAGTCATAGGCCGTGATCAGCGCGCTGGCCGACGGCGCAATCGTCACCGGTGCGACGCCCATGCCGGCGGACACCAGCGCCACCGCGAGGCTGCGATGCCTTGTGATCCAGGCGCTCGCGACCGCCATCATCGGCGCGTAGAAGCTGCCGGCGGCAATGCCGATCAGCCCGCCGAACAGCAGCTGGAATTGCCAGAGGCTTTGCGCCTGGCTCGCGGTGACGAGACCGAGGCCGAGCAGCAGGCTGCCGGAGAGCACCACGATGCGCGTGCCGAAGCGGTCGGACAGCGTGCCCCAGGCAAAGGCGGCAAATCCCATGAACAGGAAGTCCAGTGTCGCCGCGGCGGAGATGCCGGCGCGCGACCAGCCCATCGCTTCCGAGATCGGCTGCAGGAACACCGCGAGCGACAGCATCGTGCCGAAGCCGACGCAGGTCATCAGCGCGCCGGCGCCGACGACGACCCAGCCATAGTTGAAGGACGAGGCCTTGCTCATGCGTTTCCCTGCCGTCTTGGTCTTATTGGTGTGCGACGTCGATGGTCGTTTATTTGGCCGATAAGGGCAAGGCGGCCTTTGTCATGCCGGGCGTGCGAATTTGAACCTGCGGGTATAAAATCGCAGGTATATCGTCTCGCCATCTACTGCCATCGCCCGCATCGATTGGAGGTATCCATGAAAACCTATCAGCTTTTCATCAATGGCCAATATGTCGATCCCGCCAATGGCGAATGGTTCGACTCCATCGATCCCTATCGCGGTGAAGCCTGGGCGAAGATTCCGCGCGGCTCCAAGGCCGATGCCGACAAGGCGGTGAAGGCCGCCAATGAAGCGATGTGGCGCGGCCCGTGGTCGAAGATGACGGCCTCCGCGCGCGGCAAGGCGATGCGCAAGCTCGGCGATCTCGTCGCGGCAAATGCGGAGCGCCTCGCCGAGATCGAGGTGCGCGACAACGGCAAGCTGATGGCCGAGATGCTCGGGCAGCTTCGTTACCATCCGGAGTGGTGGTGGTACTTCGGCGGGCTGGTCGACAAGCTCGAAGGCGGGCTGGTGCCGATCGACAAGCCGGAGACCTTTGCCTACACCACGCATGAGCCGGTCGGCGTCGTCGCGGCGCTCACGGCCTGGAATTCGCCGCTGCTGTTCGTGGCCTGGAAATGCGCGGCCGCGCTTGCCGCGGGTTGCGCCGTCATCGTCAAGCCGTCGGAATTCACCTCGGCCTCGACGCTGGAATTCGCCGCGCTGACCAAGGAAGCCGGCATTCCCGACGGTATCTTCAACGTGGTCACCGGCTTCGGTCCGGAGATCGGCACCGAACTGATCTCGCACCCCGGCGTTGCCAAGATCACCTTCACGGGGTCGGATACGACCGGCGCAAAGGTCTACGAGACCGCGGCGAAGAGCCTGAAGCGGGTCTCGCTCGAGCTCGGCGGCAAATCGCCGAACATCGTGTTCGAGGATGCCGATCTGTCTGCTGCCGCGGCCGGCGCGGTCTCCGGCATCTTTGCGGCGACGGGGCAAACCTGCATCGCCGGCTCGCGCCTGCTGGTGCAGAACGCGATCAAGGACAAGTTCGTCGAGCGGCTGCTGGACCTCGGCGCGCTCCGCGAAGATCGGCGATCCCATGAAATCGGATACCAATATCGGTCCGGTCACCACGCCCGCGCAGTACAAGAAGATTCTCGACTATATCGACATCGCCAAGGAGGAGGGCGCGCGTTGCCTGCTCGGCGGCAAGCCGGCCACCGGCGCTGATATCGCCGGCGGCCAGTTCGTCGAGCCGACCATCTTCACCGACGTCGACAACTCGATGCGCATCGCGCGCGAGGAAGTGTTCGGGCCGGTGCTCTCGATCATCGGCTTCGACACCGAGGAAGACGCGATCCGGATCGCCAATGACACGATCTATGGCCTGGCCGCCGGGATCTGGACCCGCGATCTCTCACGCGCCATACGCGTGCCGAAGCTCTTGCGCGCCGGCACGGTGTGGGTGAACACCTACCGCGCCATCAGCTACATGATGCCGTTCGGCGGCATGAAGTTTTCGGGTGTCGGGCGCGAGAGCGGCATCGACGCGGTGCGCGAATATCTGGAAACCAAGAGCGTGTGGATTTCGACCGCGACGGACGTGCCGGCGAATCCGTTCGTGATGCGGTGAGGGCTATCGTCCGCACTGCCACGCCGGCCCGATCGGCGTCCAGCTCCAGCACGGACCGAAGCTGCCGCCATTGTAGCGTCCGCGGACAAATCCCGGCCGGCCGAAATAGTGCAACTCGCCGTCATAGCCGAAATATTGGGGGGAATAGTCCGGCTCACCCGTGACGGTGCCCTTCCGGCCGTAGATGGGGACGGTATTGTTCGGGGGCTGATGATAGCCGGGGAGAAAGCCGTAGCCGTGCCAGTGATAAGCGTGTCGCTTCTGAGCGGGCGCGCCTGAGGTCACACGGGCTGCAGCGACAAGGAGAATGACGATCGATATCGATAAGATGCGCGACATGCTTTCAGCTTAGTCCGCTCATGGTCCAAGTGCGATACAAATCAAGGTCGTTCGGTGCGCGAGACGATGCTCAGCAAGTCCTGGCGCAGTCCGAACCTCAACTATCCACCTTCAGCGCGGCGATGAAGGCTTCCTGCGGGATGTCGACCTTGCCGAACTGCCGCATCTTCTTCTTGCCTTCCTTCTGCTTCTCCAGAAGTTTTCGTTTACGGGTGACGTCGCCGCCGTAGCATTTCGCGGTGACGTCCTTGCGCAGCGCGCGCACGGTCTCGCGCGCGATCACCTTGCCGCCGATCGCCGCCTGGATCGGGATCTGGAACATGTGCGGCGGGATCAGCTCCTTCATCTTCTCGACCATGGCGCGGCCGCGCCCCTCCGCGCGGGTGCGATGCACCAGCATGGAGAGCGCGTCGACCGGCTCGCCGTTGACCAGGATCTGCATCTTGACGAGATCGGCCGGCTTGTAGTCGGTGAGGTGATAGTCGAACGAGGCGTAGCCCTTGGAGACCGACTTCAGGCGATCGTAGAAATCGAACACGACTTCGTTGAGCGGCAGGTCGTATTTCACC
Organism: uncultured Alphaproteobacteria bacterium; assembly: GCA_963732085.1. GTDB lineage: Bacteria > Pseudomonadota > Alphaproteobacteria > Rhizobiales > Xanthobacteraceae > Bradyrhizobium. The sequence goes on from CAVSYJ010000019.1 coordinate 254,289, forward strand.
ATCGCGCGGGAGCCGACATAAGTCAGCTCCTTCTGCGCGCCGCGGCGGTCCTGGCAAAGCTTCAGCACGCTGCCGAGATATTCGTCGGGCGTGAGGATGGTCGCCTCGATCCACGGCTCCTCCATCTCCGCGATCTTGACCACGTCGGGCATGTCGACCGGATTGTGGATCGAGATCTCGCTGCCGTCGGTCAGCTTCATCTTGTAGATCACGCTCGGCGCGGTCGCGATCAGATTGAGATCGAACTCGCGCGACAGCCGCTCCTGGATGATCTCCAGATGCAGCAGCCCGAGGAAGCCGCAGCGGAAGCCGAAGCCGAGCGCGGCCGAGGTCTCCATCTCGTAGGAGAAGCTGGCGTCGTTGAGCCGGAGCTTGCCCATCGCCGCGCGCAGCGTCTCGAAATCGTTGGCGTCGGCCGGAAACAGGCCGCAGAACACCACGGGGATCGCCGGCTTGAAGCCCGGCAGCATCTTGCTGACCGGCTTCCTGTCGTCGGTGATGGTGTCGCCGACGCGGGTGTCGGCGACCTCCTTGATCGCCGCGGTGATGAAGCCGATCTCGCCGGGGCCGAGTTCCTCGACCTGTTCCATCTTCGGCGTGAAGAAGCCGACGCGCTCGACGTCATAGGCCGCGTTGGTGCCCATCATGCGGATGCGCTCGCCCTTCTTCATCACGCCGTCGACCACGCGGATCAGCACCACCACGCCGAGATAGACGTCATACCAGCTGTCGACCAAGAGCGCCTTCAAGGTCGCGTCGCGGTCGCCCTTCGGCGGCGGCAGGCGCGTGACGATCGCTTCCAGCACGTCCGCCACGCCTTCGCCTGGTCTTGGCCGAAATCGGAATCGCATTCGAGGCGTCGATGCCGATCACGTCCTCGATCTGCTGCTTGACCTTGTCGGGCTCGGCCGCGGGCAGGTCGACCTTGTTCAGCACCGGCACGATCTCGAGATTGTTGTCGATCGCCTGATAGACATTGGCGAGCGTCTGCGCTTCCACGCCCTGGCTGGCGTCGACCACCAGCAGCGCGCCTTCGCAGGCGGCGAGCGACCGCGAGACCTCGTAGGCGAAGTCGACATGGCCCGGCGTGTCCATCAGATTGAAGATGTAATCCTTGCCGTCCTTGGCGTGGTAGTTGCAGCCGCACCGTCTGCGCCTTGATGGTGATGCCGCGCTCGCGCTCGATGTCCATGGAATCGAGCACCTGCTCTTTGCCGGCCATTTCGCGATCGGTCAGCCCGCCCGTCATCTGGATCAGGCGGTCGGCCAAGGTCGATTTGCCATGGTCGATATGGGCGACGATGGCGAAGTTGCGGATGTTGGAAATGGGGGCAGTCGTCATGGGGCGCGGGATAGCATTCGCGACTCGGTGCGGCAACCATATTGCTGGATTTCAAGGGGGTTTGTTCACGCCAAGCTGATTTCACTGATGCCAAAAACGCGCTACGCGTGAGCGCATGTCCAGCACGTCCATTTCTCCCGCGAAAGTGCGCCGGCGCCGCAGATTGCGCTTCCGCAAGCTGGCGGCGTGGCTGGTCTCACGCGCCACGAGCCGCAGGACGGATCTGCTGGCTGGTCATCACCTTCGCGGTGGTGCATGCGCTGCTGTGGACGCGGATCCTGATCGATCTGAAGGCGCGCAGGATATCCATATGGATGTCGCGGAGGCCTTCGCCTGGGGCCAGAAATTCCAGCTCGGCTATGGCAAGCATCCGCCGCTGGCGGGCTGGATCGCCGGTCTCTGGTTCCAGTTCTTACCCGTAGCGGATTGGGCGACCTATCTGCTGGCGATGACCACGCTCGGCACAGGTCTCGTGATCTGCTGGTTCGTCGCGCGGCGCGTGGTCGATCGCCGCCGCGCCTTCTTTGTCGTGGTCATGCTCGCGCTCTACCCGATCTTCAATTTCAAGGGTTTCAAATATAATCCCGACCTGCTGCAGCTCGTCACCCTGCCGCTGATGGTGCTGGCCTATCTCAACGCCTTCGAGCGGCGCACATGGCTGAGCGGCATCTTGCTCGGGCTCGCCGGCGCGTCGGCGTTGATGACCAAATACTGGGTGCTGACCATGATCGGCGCGGTCGGGCTTGCCGCGCTGATCCATCCCGAGCGCATGAGATTCCTGCGCTCGCCCGCGCCGTGGGTTGCGATCGTGACCTTCGTCGTCGCGATGTTTCCGCATCTCATCTGGCTCAGGCAAGTCGACTTCGTCCCGCTGACCTATGCCGGCGACGTCTACGGCCTGTCGAACCACGTGCAAAGCGCGTGGCTCGTGCTCGGCTATATCGGCCACAATCTCGCGCTGCTGGCGCTGCCGGTCGTGATCGCGGCGCTGATATTGTTGCTGCCGCCGCGCTGGATTTCGCGCGCATGGGGCCGCGGGCCATCGGTCGTGAATCTCCAACAGGCGCGCAACGTCTGGATCATCCAGGCCATCGTCGCGATCGGCCCGCCGCTCGGCGGACTGATTTTCACCGTCTACATGAAGACCGATTGGGGCATCTCGCTGTTCTTCCTGGTGCCGCTGGCGCTGATCGCGATTCCAAATCTGCGCATGCGTGCGATCGCGGTGCCATGGATCATGGTGATCTATCTGGTGCTGTCGCTGGCGACGCTTGCGGCTGCGCCGCGCATCGCCATCTACGAAATGGAGCGCAATCCCAACAGCGCCAACAGCTATGGCGCGCGCTCGCAGCTGGCGCGCGAGCTGACGCAGGCCTGGCGCAGCCGGTTCGGCTCGCGCTGGGCGGTCGTCGCCGGCACCACGGAAATCGGCGAGCCCATGACGTTCTACAGTCCCGACCATCCGGCGCCATTCACGCCCGGCGAAGTCTGGTCATCGGGCCTGACTTCGTTGGCGGAGGCGAAGCGTCTCGGCTTCATCGGCATCTGCGACACCACGGACGGCCGTCTGCCGATGTGCGAGAAGTGGATGAAGGAGAATGCGCCTGATGCCGAGCAGGTGGTGATGACCACGCAGCGCTTCTTCGGGGGGCATGCGGGGCCATCGATCGCCTGGAAGGTCTATATCGAGCCGCCGGGGAAATAGGCGCGCAGCGCATGATCCGGAAAACTGGGCACCGGTTTTCCGAAAGGTCATGCGCAAAAAGGGGGGAACGGATGGATCTTGATCTCACGGGGAGACGCGCGCTGGTGACGGGTTCGACGCGCGGCATCGGATTTGCCACGGCACAAGGCCTCGCCGGCATGGGCGCGGAGGTGATCGTCAACGGCCGCGACAACGCCGCTGTCGCGGAGGCTATCGCGAAAATCAAGCAGGCGACGCCGAATGCGAAACTTCACGCCGCTGCGTACGATCTCGGCAACGCGCAAGGCTGCGCCGCGTTGATCGCGGCGTTTCCCCAAGTCGATATCCTCGTCAACAATCTCGGCATTTACGAGCCGAAAGCGTTCTTCGACATCGAGGACGCCGACTGGTCGAAGATGTTCGAGGTCAACGTGATGAGCGGCGTGCGCCTGACCCGGCACTATCTGAAAGGCATGCTCGATCGCAACGACTGGGGCCGCGTGGTGTTCGTCTCCTCGGAGTCCGGTATCTTCGTGCCAAAGGAGATGGTGCATTACGGCTTCTCCAAGGGCGCGCAACTCGTGATCGCGCGTGGCGCGGCCGAGCAGACCAAGGGCACCAACGTCACCGTCAACTCGGTGCTGCCGGGCCCGACCTGGGTCGAGATGGCGCCGGTGCGGCTCGCAGCGCGGGCGAAAGCGATGGGAACGACCACGGACGATCTTGCCGCGCGCACCTTTACCGAGCGCCGGCCGGCGTCGTTGTTGCAGCGCTACGCCAGGCCGGAGGAGGTCGCGAACCTGATCTGCTATCTCTGTTCGAAGGCGTCCAGCGCCACCAACGGCGCGGCGCTCCGCGCCGACGGCGGTATCGTGACGAATCCGTTTTGATTTCTCTTCACCTCTCCCTGTAGGACGGGGAGAGCGGATCGCTAGCGATCCGGGTGAGGGGGAGTCACACAACGAATACTGTTCGCGTGGAGCGAAGAGCCCCTCACCCCAGCCCTCTCCCCGCAAGAGCGGGGCGAGGGAGCTCACCTACATCGTCTCTTCGTGGAATTTGTCGTCCACAAGCTGCGTGATCGCCGCGAGCGCCGCTTCCGCCTCCGCACCCGTCGCTGACACGCGGATGGTGGTGCCGGGCGCGGCGGAGAGCATCATCAGTCCCATGATCGAGCGGCCGCCGACGGTTTCGCTGCCGCGCGTCACCCAGATCTCCGCGCCGGGAAAGCGCTCCACCGCCTGCACGAACTTCGCCGAGGCGCGCGCATGCAGGCCGCGCTTGTTGGTGATCTTGAGTTCTTTCGAGATCGCGCCCTCGGGCACGCTCGGCCCGGGATGTTCTCCGGCGACAAATCGTCGTCGTCGTCGCTCATTTGCCGGCGAGCACCCGGCTGGCGATGGTGACGTATTTGCGGCCGGCTTCCTGGGCGAGCGCGATCGCATCGGGGAGCGAGCGCTCTTCGCGGACCTTGGCAAGCTTGACCAGCATGGGAAGATTGATGCCTGCGAGCACTTCGACCTTGGGGCGGCTCATGCAGGAGATCGCGAGGTTGGAAGGCGTGCCGCCGAACATGTCGGTGAGGATGGCGACGCCGTCGCCGCTATCGACGCGATTGACGGCTTCGATGATGTCGCTGCGACAAAGATCGGAATCGTCTTCGGCGCCGATCGTCACCGCTTCGATTTGCTTTTGGGGACCCATCACATGCTCGAGCGCCGCCCTGAATTCGTCGGCAAGGCGCCCGTGGGTCACCAGTACTAGACCAATCATCGGAAACTCCCGCGGGTGCCATTTGGTGCACCGCACGAACGCGCCACTTTGACCATCCAGAGCCCCTACGCAAGAGGGGATGTTTGGGATTCGCCCGGAATCTGGCGGCGGAAAAATGGGCCTCGCCCGGTCTAATCGGTCGCGAGTGTTGCCGAGATATGGTTACCAATCCCCTTCCGGCAATGGTCGGCATCCTTACCGGAAGATGAACTCGGAGTTGTGGTCAGGGCTGCGACAACTAGCAGCAGGGGGTTGAAAGCTGGATCGACGGGAATTCGCGGTATTTTGACACCGGAAAGATGGATTTCCAGCGCCTCCGGCGCCGGCAGCCGCTCGGCGTCGGACGCAGCCAGGTCGACCACCAGACCCACCACCGCCTCATCGGCGTGGTCGCAACGGCGGATGCCGAGTCCGCGGATCTCGATCAGCCCGGCCAGTTCGCGGCGCCGGACGCACCCACAGTTTTTCGCCGTCTGTATCCAGATGGACACGGTCATCGCCGACGAGAATCGCGGGCGGAAGCTGCCCGGCGCGGCCGGCAAGGATGAGATCGAAGGCGAGTCGGGACTTGCCGGAACCCGATGGTCCGCGGATCAGCACCGCGCGATCGCCGACCTTCACCGCCGAGGCGTGTACGGTGGCACGCGCGCTCATAGCTCGGGCAGCCGCACGACAAAGCGCGCGCCGGTGACCGTCGGCTCGCCGTCCGCGTCTTTCGGACCGGGACGGTTTTCGGCCCAGATGCGTCCGGAATGCGCCTCGATGATCTGCTTGGAGATCGACAGGCCGAGGCCGGAGTTCTGGCCAAAACCTTGATGCGGACGATCGGTGTAGAAGCGTTCGAACACGCGCTCCAGCGCGTCGGGGCGAATCCCGGGCCGTCGTCGTCGACCACGATTTCGATCTCCGTGCGCACGCGGCGGCAGAGGATGCGTACCTTGCCGCCGGCATTGGAGAAGGATTGCGCGTTGGACAGCAGGTTGGAAATCACCTGGCCGAGGCGGGAATCATGGCCGGGCGCCCAGAAGGCATCGTTGCCGCTGCCTTCGAAGCGGGCTTCGACGCCGATGTCATGGCCGATCCGCGTTTCGTTGGCGACGGATGCCAGCGTCGTGAGCAGGCGGCGCAGATCGACCGGCGCCATGTCGTGGCGCTGCAGTTCGGCATCGAGCCGGCTCGCATCGGAGATGTCGGAAATCAGGCGGTCGAGCCGTTTCACGTCATGTTCGATGACGGCAAGCAGTCGCGCGCGGCTGGTTTCGTTGCGCGCCAAAGGCATGGTCTCCACCGCTGAACGCAGCGAAGTCAGCGGATTCTTCAGCTCATGCGACACATCGGCGGCAAACATTTCGATCGCCTCGATGCGGTTGTAGAGCGCGTCGGTCATGGCGCGCAGCGCGCCGGAGAGATGGCCGATCTCGTCGCGGCGGAGCGTGAAATCGGGAATCTCGACGCGGGTCTTGATGCGGCGGCGGACGCGCTCGGCGGAGTCGGCGAGCCGCCGCACGGGACCTGCGATGGTGCTCGCAAGCAGCAGCGACAGCACGATCATGACAGCGGTGGCGACGCCGCCGACCTTCAAAATCGCCAGGCGCTCGGCGGTCACCATCTGGTCGATGTCGTCGCCCTGGGTCGACAGAAACAGCGCGCCGTGGATGGTGCGCGAGCGCAACACCGGAACGGCGACCGAGACGATCACCTCGCCGCGGGCATTGACCCGCACCATGCTGCGCTTGTGGTTCTTCAGCGCGTCGGCGACCTCCTGGTAGCCGAGCCCGCTATCGCCGAGCTCGCGATAGAGCGGCAGGTCGCCGCGGTTGAGCCAGGTGCGCACCGCGATCACGGAGCGCTCGTAGATGTTGGGGGTCGTGACCGGCGGCGGCAGCTCGAAGCGGATCACGTTCTCCAGCGTGCGGCTGTCGAGCAGCAGCCCGCCATTGGGATCGTAGATGCGCGCGCGGGTCTTGGTCGGCGAGATCAGCGTGCGCAGCACCGGCGCGACGCGTTCCGGATTGATCGGGAAATCGAGCTGCGAGTCCTCGTCCGGTCCCTTCAGCGTGTCGCCGGCCTTGAGGTCGGCGAGCCTGTCGGGATCGATGGTGAGGCTGTTGGTCTGCACCGTGGCGGAGGCCGCGATTGCACCGGCGATGATCTCGGCCTGCACCAGCAGGCTCTGCGCGCGCGCATCGATCAGGCCGGCGCGGAACTGCGACAGATAGAGGATGCTCGCGACCAGCGCGAGGAGACCTGCGATATTCAGCGAAACAATGCGGCGCGTGAGGCTGGAGAACGAGAGCGTGAACAGGAATTGGCCGGCACGCCTGAGCCAGCTCAGCGGCCGCTGCCAGCCTTTCAGGGCGGGCTTCCCGGCGACAACATCATCCATGGCCAAGGACGACGTCGCGTTCTCGGCATTCACATTTGAATCCGGCTGCGTTCGGTCAAGCAATGTCCAACTACTCGAAAAAGCGCCTCTTACATCCTACCCCATACGGATGACGGCGTCAGCGCACCCCGCGCGCTCCCCAGCCTCACCCGCTCAAGCTTCCTTGAAACGGTATCCCACGCCGTACAGCGTCTCGATCATCTCGAAATCGTCGTCGACCACCTTGAACTTCTTGCGCAGCCGCTTGATGTGGCTGTCGATGGTGCGGTCGTCGACATAGACCTGGTCGTCATAGGCCGCGTCCATCAGCGCGTTGCGGCTCTTCACCACGCCGGGCCGGGTCGCCAGCGCCTGCAGGATCAGGAATTCCGTCACCGTCAGCGTCACCGCTTCATTCTTCCAGGTGCAGGTGTGCCGCTCCGGATCCATTCGCAGCAGACCACGGTCGAGCGCCTTGGCGTCGTTCTCCTTCGGCGCGGCGGTCGGGTCTTTCGGAGCCGAGCGGCGCAACACGGCCTTGACGCGCTCGACCAAGAGGCGCTGCGAGAACGGCTTGCGGATGAAATCGTCGGCGCCCATTTTCAGGCCGAACAATTCGTCGATCTCTTCGTCCTTCGACGTCAGGAAGATCACCGGCAGGTCGGATTTCTGCCGCAGCCGGCGCAGCGTCTCCATGCCGTCCATGCGCGGCATCTTGATGTCGAGGATGGCGAGATCGGGCTGGCTCGTGCGGAAGCCGTCGAGCGCGGAGGCACCATCGGTGTAGGTCATGATGCGATAGCCTTCGGCTTCCAGCGCAATCGAGACCGAGGTGAGAATGTTGCGGTCGTCATCGACCAGGGCGATTGTGGGCATGAGCCTGCTTTCAGTATGTGGTTCAGCTGAAACGGCGAGCATTCCGGTGATGCGCCGCATAATTGGGCTTCGGATGTGGTCACCGAGCAATGCAAGCTGGGCTGAAGTGTGACCGAGTTCCGAAAGAATGCCGCATTTCGCTTGCGGCTACCGACCCTTCCGTCTGCCGGTTTAGCCGGAAAAAGGGCCGTAATGCAACAGGATGCCGAGGGAATATCGATGCAGGAAACCACCGATTTTAACCCTTCCAGGCTGGCCAAATCCCTGCTCCGGAAGAGCCGGCAAGGGGCGCTCGCGACCCTGATGGCGGGAACCGGGGCTCCCTATTGCTCGCTGGTGAATCTCGCGAATCATCCCGACGGCTCGCCGATCCTGCTGATTTCGCGGCTCGCCGTTCACACCAGAAACATCCTCGCCGATACCAGGGTTTCGCTGATGCTGGACGAGCGCGCCGCCGGCGATCCGCTCGAGGGCGCGCGAATCATGCTGTCGGGCCGCGCCGAGGTGGCTGACAACGACAATCGGGAACTTCTGCGGCGGCGCTATCTGAACGCTCACCCCTCGGCGGAGGCCTATGCCGATTTCGGCGATTTCGCGTTCTTCCGGATCAGGCCCGCCGACACCCATCTGGTCGCGGGCTTCGGCCGCATCCTCGATCTGAAGCCGGCACAGTTCCTCACCGAAATAAGCGATGCCACCGCCCTGATCGAGGCGGAGCAGGGCGCGATCGAGCACATGAACGCGGACCATCGCGAGGCGATGAACCTCTATGCGACGAAACTGCTTGGTGCGGATGCTGCCGACTGGCGCTGCACCGGCTGCGACCCTGAAGGCATGGACATGCAGGCGGAACGCGCGACCCTGCGGCTCGATTTTCCGGTGCGCGTGACCGGGCCCGGGGATTTGCGCAAGATGCTGGTCCAGTTGGCGAATGAGGCGCGGGCGAAGGCGTAACGCGCCACCCGCCATTTGAACGCGTCGGGGTCTCGCCGCGACCTAAGCGCATGAAAAGCAGTCACCGATTGGCGCTGATGCTGTGCCTGACGCTGGCGGCGAGCGCCGGCCTTGCCGCGCCATCGCATGCGCAGGGACTCGCCGCGCAAAGCGCCAGAATCAACGCGCTCGGCGACGCCGGAAAATATTCGGAAGCGATCCCGCTTGCGGAAGCCATGTTGGCGAACCTGGAGAAGGGCGCGCCCTCAAAGAATCTTGCCGGCGCGATCAACAACCTCGCGCAGCTCTATGGCGATGTCGGCCGCGACGCGGACGCCGAGCCGCTCTACATGCGTGCGCTCGCCATCATGGAGAAGACGGTCGGGCTCGATTCCGTCGACATCGCGCCGGAGCTGAACAATCTGGCGGCGCTCTATCAGCGTCAGCTGCGCTATGCCGAGGCCGAACCGCTGTTCAAGCGCGCGCTGGCGCTGTCGGAGAAGCAGTTGCCTGCGAACCATCCCGACATCGGACGCGCTCTCAACAATCTCGCCACCTGTTACGAGAAGCAGGACCGCCATGCGGAGTCGGAAGCACTGACCAGGCGCGCGCTTGCGCTCTATGAGAAGGTGGCGGGTCCGGAAAGTCCGGCGGTCGCGACGCTGCTCAGCAATCTGGGCCAGATCGTCAAGGTTCAGGGGCGCGAGGCCGAGGCCGAGCCGCTGATCAAGCGTTCGCTGGCGATCCGCGAGAAGGTGCTGGGCCGCGATCATCCGGATGTCGCGCGCTCGCTGAACAATCTCGGCGATCTCTATCAGCGCGAGAACCGTTTTGCCGAAGCCGAGCCGATATTGAAGCGCGCGCTCACAATTCGCGAGCAGGCGGTCGGTCCCGATCATCCCGACACCGCGGCCTCCATGAACAATCTCGCCTCGCTCTATCAGGCCGAAGGCCGCGCGGCGGACGCGATCCCGTTGACCGAGCGAATGATCGCAAGCGGGCGCGCGCAGCTGGGTATCGCGCTTGCCGTGCTGTTCGACGCGCAGCGGCAGCAGATCATGCCGACCGAGACGGCGCTGGACGAGGCGCTCGACGTGATTCAACGCGGTACGCAATCCTCGGCAGCTTCCGCGGTCAACAAGCTCGCCGTACGGATCGCCGCCGGCAATGACCGGCTCGCCGAGCTGGTGCGCCGCGACCAGGATCTCGCGAGCGAAGCCGAGACGCTCAACAAGGCCGTTGTGGCGGCCCTCTCGAAACAGGGGCAGCGCGATGGCGCCGCCGCGCAGCGCGGCCGCGAGCGGCTCGCGGCAATCGCGGCCGAGCGCGCGAGCTTGCAAAAGACCTTCGCTACCGAATTCCCCGACTATTCCGCGCTGTCGAATCCGTTGCCGCTCAAGGCCAGGGAAATTCAGTCGCTGCTCGCCGGCGATGAGGCGATGGTGCTGTTCGCGCTTGCCGACAAGGACAGCTATGCGATCGCGCTGACGCGCGACAGTTTCGACTGGAAGCGGATTCCGCTCGGCAGCGACGCGATTTCGCAGAAGGTTTCGGCCTTCCGGAGCGGCCTCGACATCAGCCAGGCCGCTGATGCCTCCGGCAAGTCGAAGCTGTTCGATCTTGCGCGCGCCAACGATCTCTATGTCGCGCTGTTCGGTCAGGTCGAGGCCACCGTGAAGGACAAGCACAGCCTGTTGATCGCGCCATCGGGCGCGCTGACGGCATTGCCGTTCCATTTGCTGGTCACGGAAAAGCCGGCCGCCGCGATCCCCGAAAAGCTCGAGGGCTATCGCGACGCGGCGTGGCTGTTGAAGCGTCAGGCGATCTCGGTGCTGCCGTCGGTCGCGAGCCTCAAGGCTTTGCGCGGCTTTGCGCGGCGGGAGCAGGCGGTAAAGCCGATGACCGGCTTCGGCGATCCCCTGTTCAATCCGGCCGAAAGCGCAGGCGGCGAGAAACGCACGGCCTCGCGCAGCCTGACCAGCATGGCCTATTCCGATTTCTGGCGCGGCGCCGGGGTCGATCGCAAGCTGCTGGCGGCCGCCCTGCCGCAGCTTCCCGACACCGCCGACGAGTTGAACGCGGTGGCGAAAGATCTCGGCGTGCCCAAATCCGACATCCATCTGGGTAGCGACGCCAGCGAGACCACGGTGAAGCGTACCCCGCTCGCCGACTACGCGATCGTTTACTTCGCGACCCATGGTCTGGTCGCGGGCGATGTGAAGGGCATCGCCGAGCCGTCGCTGGCATTGAGCATCCCGAGCGTGCCGTCCGCGCTCGACGACGGCCTGCTCACCGCCAGCGAGGTGGCGCAACTCAAGCTCAATGCCGATTTCGTGGTGCTCTCGGCATGCAACACTATCGCCGGCGACCGGCCGGGCGCGGAGGCGCTGTCGGGACTGGCGCGCTCATTCTTCTATGCCGGCGCGCGGTCGCTCCTGGTCACACATTGGGCCGTGGTGTCCGAAGCCGCCACGCGGCTCACGATTTCGACTTTCGATCGACTCAAGGCCGACCCGAAGATCGGCCGCGCCGAGGCGCTGCGCCAGGCCATGCTCGGCTATCTCAACGACACGTCCTCGCCGCAAAACGCCTATCCGGCCTTTTGGGGGCCGTTTGCCTTGATCGGCGAGGGCGCAGCGCGATAATTTTCTCCGATTGTGCGACGCAATAGCGCGGGACCGGCTCAATCCGGCCGCTTCGCGGGGCAATAAACCAAAACGTGCGGGATCGGCTTGGCAAAACGGGCGTTCACCAGTATTAGGTCGCCCGACCAAAGCCGCTTCGGGCTATAGTGCGGTCACCGCGAGAGCGGCGCGTCGGCGGCAGTCGCGCCATAGAGATACGCGGGTTCGAGGAGGAGTCTTCGTGCAAGAAACGGGCGTGCATAACGGTGCCTTCGGCGCCGACAAATTCGGCTTCAAAAAACTGACGGGCGTGAACTGGAATTTCGGTGCGCCCCAGCTCTACGAGCATTCGCTTAAGCATGGCGAAGCGGTAGTCTCGGCCGATGGTGCACTCTGCGCGGACACTGGTGAGTTCACCGGCCGTAGCCCGAAGGACAAGTTCACGGTTCGCGATGCGCTCACCGACAAGTCGATGTGGTGGGCCGGCAACCAGTCGATATCAGCGGAGCAGTTCGAGGCGCTGTATCAGGATTTCCTGAAGCACGCCGAAGGCATGACGCTGTTCGCGCAGGATCTCTACGGCGGCGCCGATCCAGCCTTCCGCATCAAGACGCGCGTTTTCACCGAGCTCGCATGGCATTCGCTGTTCATCCGCACGCTGTTGATCCGCCCCGAGGCTGGCGAGCTCGCGAGCTTCGTGCCGGAGCTGACCATCGTCGACCTGCCGAGCTTCCGCGCCGATCCCAAACGTCACGGCGTGCGCTCGGAGAACGTCGTCGCCATCGATTTCGCCCGCAAGATCGTCCTGATCGGCGGGTCTTATTATGCCGGCGAGATGAAGAAGAGCGTGTTCACCACGCTGAACTTCTATCTGCCCGAAAAGGGCGTGATGCCGATGCACTGCTCGGCCAATGTCGGCTCCGACGGCGACACCGCGATCTTCTTCGGCCTTTCCGGCACCGGCAAGACCACGCTCTCCGCGGACCCTGCGCGCACGCTGATCGGCGACGACGAGCACGGCTGGGGCGCGGACGGCATCTTCAATTTCGAAGGCGGCTGCTACGCCAAGTGCATCAAGCTTTCGCAGGAGGCCGAGCCCGAGATCTACGCGGCGAGCAAGCGCTTCGGCGCGGTGCTGGAGAACGTCGTGCTCGGCGAGCATTCGCGCGAACCCGATTTCGACGACGGCTCCAAGACCGAGAATACCCGCTCGGCCTATCCGCTCGACTTCATTCCGAACGCCTCGCGCAGCGGCCGCGCGCCGCATCCGAAGAACCTGGTGATGCTCGCCGCCGATGCTTTCGGCGTGCTGCCGCCGATTGCGAAACTGACGCCGGCGCAGGCGATGTATCACTTCCTGTCCGGCTACACCGCCAAGGTCGCCGGCACCGAGCGCGGGCTCGGCAATGAGCCGCAGCCCGAATTCTCGACCTGCTTCGGCTCGCCGTTCCTGCCGCGCGATCCCTCCGTCTACGGCAATCTGCTGCGCGAGCTGATCGCCAGGCACGATGTCGATTGCTGGCTGGTCAATACCGGATGGACCGGCGGCAAGTTCGGCACCGGGCGCCGCATGCCGATCAAGGTGACGCGCGCGCTGCTCACCGCCGCGCTGAACGGCTCGCTTCGCAATGCCGACTTCCGCACCGACAAATATTTCGGCTTCGCGGTGCCGACCTCGCTGCCCGGCGTCGAGCCGCACATCCTCGATCCGATCAAGACCTGGGCCGACAAGGCCGAGTTCGACAAGACCGCGCGCGCGCTGGTCGGCATGTTCCAGAAGAACTTTGCCAAGTTCGAGAGCTCGGTCGATGCCGACGTCCGCGCCGCCGCGCCGGAGATCAAGCTCGCTGCGGAGTGAGGCGGCCGGTAGCACCAAAATAATAAAGGGCGGCTCGCGGAGCCGCCCTTTTTGTTTCTACACGTTTCGCCCCCGCCGATCTGGCAAGTCCCTTAACGTGCCATTAACCACCCGTGCCCTGTAGTGCGGCGGATTGTCACGCTCGAAAGGGAATCGGCATGTCGGACATCATGAGCGTCCTGCAAAACGCCTACGCGACCACGCCGCTGACCTCGACGGCGACCAAATACACGGCCGTCGACCCGAAGGCGTGGCAGGGCACCTGGAGCGGCACTTACGGCACCAACAACCAGAAATTCCAGTTCACGATTTCCAACGTCAACGGCTTCCGCGCACAGGTGAAGTACCAGAGCGGCACGACCACCCAGTATGCGAAGGTGCTGATCGGCAATTCCTCGTTCCGCATCGGCAACACCAAGTTCATCCTGACGGCAAGCGGGCAGGCGACCATCGGCAATGCCGTCACCGATCCCGTCACCGGCGACACCAGCCTGGTGCAGGCCACTGCGACGCAGGACAACTAGTTACGCCTTGAAATACCCCATCTGGGTCGTGGTCGCGATCAGTCTGCCGGGCGGCGACCACAACTCGCCGCTCTGGTCGTGATAGCTGCGGTTGAAGATGTTTGCGTCGGCACAGGCGAGCACGTGGGTGATGTCTTCGGCCGCGAGATCCTCGACGCTGGTGTGAAAGTATGTCGTCAGCGTCACCGTGCCGAACGGCACCAGCTCGCGCCGCGCATGAAATATGCGGGCAAAGAACGCATCCGACATCGAGACCAGCGACAGCATGTCGATCTTGCGCGGCACGCGGTCGCCGATCCACAGCTTCGAATAGGCGCTCGCGGGCATGGTCTTGCCCGTTCCGAAATCCGGATCGCCCTCGACGAAGCGGAAGTCGTATTGCCTGACCCAGGGCGCGGCGATCTTGGCGTAGGGCAGCGTCTTGTCGAACGGCGTTGCCTCCGGCATCTGCGCCTGCTGATGCGACCATGACGGCCGGCGCTCGGCGAACACAGCGGTTGCCAGCGTTGCGACATCGCCGCCGCCCTGGCTGAGCTCGACGCACCAATGCTGCGATGAGCGGTTCGCCTTGACCAGCCGCACGTCCAGATCGAATTCGCCCTCCGCGATCGGCGCGCAGTAATTCACCGTGATCGCCAGCGGATCGCCCGCGCGCTGCGGATGCTCCATCAGCGCGCGCAAAATGGTCGCGGCGGTGAAGCCGCCGAACGGGCCGACAAAGGCGAAGTAGTCCGGGCTGGTGCGCCCCTGCCACCTGCTGTCGCCGGCGGTGACGCGGGTGGCCTCGTCGAACAGGTGCGGAAGTTTGGTGAGCATCAACTTCTCCTGGTGGCGATGCTTAGTATGATCGCCGTCAGGCAAATTTCAATGACGCGAGAGGTAATGAATTCTCGCGTCAGGCCCGCGCGCCGCGCACGCCTTTGCCCTGGTCGGCCAGCGGGCTCGGCCGCACCGGCACGTTCCAGATTTCCTCGGCATATTCGCGGATGGTGCGATCCGAGGAGAACCACGCCATGCGCGCCACGTTGAGCACGCTCGCCCGCGTCCAGGCCGGCGTCACCTGCCAGCGCGCATCGATGCCGCGTTGCGCCTCGAAATAGGAATCGAAGTCGGCGCTGACCATGTAGTGGTCGAGATAGCGCAAGGCATGCGCGATCTGCTCGAATCGAGCAGGCTCGCCCGGCGAGAATTCGCCGGAGCCGATCGCGTTGATGGCGCGCGCCAGCCGCGGCGATTTGCGGATCACGTCGGTCGCATCCAGTCCCTGCTTGCGCCGGACGGTGACGTCCATCGCCTCCATGCCGAAGATCGCGATGTTTTCCGGCGCCGACATGGTCGCGGATCTCGATATTGGCGCCGTCGAGCGTGCCGATGGTGAGCGCGCCGTTCAGCGCCAGCTTCATGTTGCCGGTGCCGGAGGCTTCCATGCCGGCGGTCGAGATCTGCTCGGAGAGGTCGGCCGCCGGAATGATCACCTCGGCGAGGCTGACATTGTAGTCCGGCAGGAACACGATCTTGAGCCGGCCCGCGATGACGGGATCGTTGTTGACGATCTCGGCGACGTCGTTGATCAGCTTGATGATCAGCTTGGCGTAGCGATAGCTCGCCGCCGCCTTGCCGGCGAAGATCTTCACCCGCGGCACCCAGTCCTTGTTGCGGCTCGTCCTTCATCGCCTGGTACAGCGCGACGGTCTCGAGGA
The DNA here is from genome assembly GCA_963732085.1 of uncultured Alphaproteobacteria bacterium. Lineage (GTDB taxonomy): Bacteria > Pseudomonadota > Alphaproteobacteria > Rhizobiales > Xanthobacteraceae > Bradyrhizobium. The sequence continues at coordinate 269,968 of CAVSYJ010000019.1, forward strand.
TGTTGAGCAGCTGGCGCTTGTATTCGTGGATGCGCTTGATCTGCACGTCGAACAGCGCCGACGGCGTCGACCTTGATGCCGAGCCGCTCGCCGATCAGCCGCGTCAGCGCGATCTTGTTGTGCAGCTTGACCTTGCGGAATTGCTGCTGGAACGCATTGTCGCTGGCGCGCGCTTCCAGTAGTTCAAGCCGGGTCGGATCGTCGAGCACGGCCTCGCCGCAGACTTCGCGTAACAGATCGGTCAGCTTCGGATTGGCGAGCATCAGCCAGCGGCGGAAGGTGATGCCGTTGGTCTTGTTGGTGATGCGGCCGGGATAGAGGTGGTTGAGATCGTGGAATACGGTCTCGCGCATCAGGTCGGAATGCATCGCCGAGACGCCATTGATGCGGTGCGAGCCGACGAAGGCCAGCTGTCCCATCCGCACCTTGCGGCCGCCGCGCTCGTCGATCAGCGAGACCGAGGCCAGGAAATCCATGTCGCCGGGCGCGCGATGTTCGGCGAGTTTGAGATGCTGCGCATTGATGCGGTAGATGATCTCGAGATTCCGCGGCAGCAGCCGCTGGAACAGCTCGACCGGCCAGGTCTCCAGAGCCTCCGGGAGCAGCGTGTGGTTGGTGTAGGACAGCGTATCGACCGTGATCTTCCACGCCTCGTCCCAGCGGAAATTGTGCAGGTCGACCAGGATGCGCATCAGCTCGGTGACCGCGAGGCTCGGGTGCGTGTCGTTGAGTTGCACCGCGACTTTTGCGGACAGGCTGCGCAGCTGGCCGTCGGCGCCGAGATGGCGCTTGATCAGGTCCTGCAGTGAAGCCGAGACGAAGAAATATTCCTGGCGCAGGCGGAGCTCGCGCCCCGCCGGGCTCTCGTCGTTCGGATAGAGGAATTTGCAGATCGATTCCGCGCGCGCTTCCTCCGACGAGGCGCCGACATAGTCGCCGCTGTTGAAGACGTCGAGCTTGAGCGGATCGGGCGAGCGCGCCGACCATAGCCGCAGCGCATTGACGTGGTTGCCGCGCCAGCCGACGATCGGCGTGTCATAGGCCACCGCCTGCACGGTTTCGGCCGGATGCCAGACGGCGCGGTCGCGGCCGTTCTGGTCGACATGCTCGACCCAGCCGCCGAAATGGACGTGATAGGCCACTTCCGGCCGCTGGAATTCCCAGGGGTTGCCGAAGCTCAGCCAGACGTCGGGATATTCCTGCTGCCAGCCCTGATTGATGATCTGGCGGAACAGGCCGAAATCGTAGCGGATGCCGTAGCCGATCGCAGGGATCGCAAGCGTCGCCATGCTCTCCATGAAGCAGGCGGCGAGCCGCCCGAGGCCGCCATTGCCGAGCGCCGCGTCCGGCTCGCATTGCCTGAGGTCGCCGAGCCCGGGACCGAGATCGCCGACCGCGGTCTCGAAAATCTTGAGCAAGCCCATGTTGTTCAGCGCGTCGAAGAACAGCCGGCCGATCAGGAATTCGAGCTGAGAGGTAATAGACCCGCTTGCGGCCGGCGTCGTAGCTGTCCTTTTCCGCCATCAGCCAGCGATGCACGACGCGGTCGCGCAGCGCGAGCGCCGTTGCCTTGTACCAGTCCTGGCGCGTCGCCATGCTGGCTTCCTTGCCGATCGCAAGCCGCAGCTTGGTCAGCACGGCGCTCTTGATCTCGGCGATCGCGAGTTCGTCGATGGGTTGGCTCGGCGGCGGCTGATACGGCGAATGATCCTGCAACTTGCGTACTCTCGTTGGTCCCGCCGAAATGATACGCCGGGCGCTGCGGCACCGGAACCCCGGCCGCTATGCACGATATGCTCAGGTTTTATGCAAGGATTGGGCCGATTCGGCCAGACTTGGGGTGTGCGGATCGGTGATATAGTCCGCTTCAAGCACGAAAGAATGTGGAGGAACCGCCATGAGACTGCTGATCGAAATCCTCGCCGCGATCCTGCTGGTGTGCTGCGTCAGCGTCTCCAGCGCGGCTTATGCCGCCGGCAAGATGGGCCGTGCCGCCGACGGGGTGAGCTGCGGCGTCAGCGTGCCTGCGAACGCCTCGCCGGCCGCGCGCTGTGCCGCGATCAAGCGGCAATGCGGCGGGAAGTTCTATGCGAACTATTGCGGCAAGTGGATGGTGTCGGCGGTGAACTAGGCGCCGGCGCTGCAGCTATTATCGCTGTCGTCCCGGCGAACGCCGGGACCCATACCCACGGGCGTCAGATGAGGCCCGACAGATCGCGCCAATCGAGATTGTCTTTCTCGATGAGTTCGATCTTCCAGTCGCGGCGCCAATTCTTCAATTGTTTCTCGCGCGCAATCGCCTCAAGGGGCGATGCGGAGGCCTCCACGTAGACCAGGCGATAGACTCTGTACTTGCTGACGAACTTCGAACCGCGTCCAGACCGGTGGTGTTCGAGCCTGATCCGCAAATCATTGGTGACGCCGATATAGAGCGTTCCGTGATGGCCGCTCGCCAAGATATAGACGAAGTACGTCTTGCCGGGTTCATGGATCGGCGAGTCCGTGCCCAAACCGGATCAACGGTGGTTATGGGTCCTGGCTTTCGCCAGGACGACACCGAATATAATCCAATTGGAACGAATTAAGAACACTTTCACAAGTCATTGATATATAATGGCGATTCGGCGCACTGCCGACACAACATCTATGGTCTGTCCGAGCCCGGGAGGGCTACATGTCCACAACAGCCTTTGATCAATTCGCTCTCACCCGCATTGCCGACTTCGCGCGGACGCTGTCGCGCCTGCATCAGGCGTCCCGCCGCCGCGCCGTCGACGACGACCAGATCGACCGCGAATTCAACGCGGTCTGCATGTCGGTGTGGGGCTACACCACCGATGATATCGGCGACGAGCTGTTTTCCGTCGAAGACCATGGCTTCCTCGACACGCTGGACGAGGCGCATGCGCGCATCTTCGCAGCCCAAGCGGGCTACGACCTCGTCGACGACAACGGCATGCTCACCGACTGGTGGGGGTTTTGCTGGATGATCCTCGCCGAGAAGCGCGGGCTGCTCACGGCTGAGAACCGCGCCGCCGCGCGTGCCGCGATCGAGGAGAAATATCTCACCGCGCCGAACGTGATCGGCGTGATCGTGGGACGTTAATTCGCGTCCGCGCGCTTGTTCTTCGCAGGCCCGGTTTCTCGCGATTCGGCGGCAAACGGCAAAACGGAGCCGACAGTCGCCGGCGGCGGCGCATCGCTGGCGACCTCGGCGGTGACCGGCGCGACCTTCATCTCGCCGAGGCGGGCGCGCACAGCGGCGGTCAGGCCGGGATATGACGCGATCGGCGTGAAGTCGCCGGCCTGGCCGTCGGCGCGGACGCCGGAATAGGCGACCAGCCCGTCGGACGTTGCGATCACGTCGCCGGCGCGCAAGGAGTTATCGAGCGAAAGGTCGACCGGCGCCAGCCCGGCGCCGTTGCGGCCATTGCAGGTGCAGTCGGCGCGCAGCGCCTTGCGGTAGGCGAACGCATTCTCGCTGTCGGCGTAGCGTTCGCCGGTGACGCTGGTGGCGCCGTCGATGTCGAGCCGTAGAACACTTTGGTCGCGCTGGTCGGACAGAACGCCTGGCACATCTGCACCGGCGAGGCGGCGCCGCGCATCAGCGGAAAATACCTGCCGTCGCAGCTGCGCACGCAGAACGCCGGACCTGAGCCGCCCGCGACCGGGCGCGGGGCGACCTGCGCCTGCGGCTGCGGGCCGTTGGTGGGATCGGCGAAGAAGCTTGCTTGCGGCGGGGTTTCCTGGTGCTGCTGCTTGTTGCCGCCGAAGAAGAAGTCGAACAGGTTTTCGGCCGAGGCGGGCAGCGGTGTGACCGCGAACGGGATCACGACCATGGCGGCGGCCAGCATCATGCGGCGCCGCCGGCGCGCAATTAGGAACTCGTTACGCAACGCTTACTCCACCCCACGCAACACACGCACACGCGAACAACTGCGTCAAAGCGGGACGCGCTTTAGCCGCGGATTCACCTTAAGCGCGGATGGTAAACGAGCGGTGTGCGAGGGCGACGATTTGCGGAAAAGAAGCGTGCTGTTCTTCAACCTCTCCCCGCGTGCGGGGAGAGGTCGGCGAGCGTAGCGAGCCGGGTGAGGGGAAGTCTCGGCTTTCGCATGCTCTATCGAGCTTGTGAGATGCCCCTCACCCCAACCCTCTCCCCGTAAGAACGGGGAGAGGGAGTGAGAGCGCGCGCTTCACATCTCACAAAAACTCCGCCGCCTTGTAGAGCGAGCGGAACGGCAGGCCGGCTTGCCTTGAAGGTCACGTCCGCGCCTTCCTCGCGATCGACCATGGTCAGCACCAGCGCGACCTCGGCGCCGGTCTGGCGCAGCGCGTCGACCGCCTTCATCGCCGAGCCGCCGGTGGTGGTGACGTCCTCGACCACGACCACGCGTTTTTCCGGCGAGGCACTCGCCCTTGGCGAGCCCTTCGATCGCAAGCTTCGCGCCATGCTCCTTCGGCGCCTTGCGCACGAAGAACGCGGCGATCGGATGACCCTTGATCCAGGACAGTTGCGCGATCGCGCCGGCGAGCGGCACCGCGCCCATCTCGAGCCCGCCGATGAAGTCGAACTTGTCGTCTTTAAGTGCTTCATAGGTCAATTCGGCGAGCAAGGTCGCGCCCTCGGGGTCGAGCATGGTGGGCTTCAGATTGAAATAGAAGTCGCTCTTGCGGCCCGAGGCCAGCGTGATCTCGCCGCGGCCGAACGAGCGCTTGCGGATGATCTCGTGAAGGCGGGCGCGATTGGCTGATTTGGACAAGGTCGGACCGGTCTGTTGAGGGTGGCGGCAATTTATCGGCTGATCAGCCGAATTCCAGCGCACATGCGGCCGTCAACAGCGGCGCGGGGCGCGGCCAAAGCCGCTTTTGCCGTAGGGAATACGGGGATGCTAAGGACGCTCGCCTGAACACAAGATGAAGAGGGTTGGATGACCATCGAACTTCACACCTGGAACACGCCGAACGGCCGCAAGATTTCGGTCGCACTGGAGGAAATGGGGCTGCCTTACAAGGTGATCCCGGTGAACATCAGCAAGGGCGAGCAGATGGCGCCGTCGTTCCTGGCCATCAGCCCGAACAACAAGATCCCGGCGATCGTCGATCCCGATGGGCCCGACGGCAAGCGCGTCAGCATCTTCGAGTCCGGCGCGATCCTGCTCTATCTCGGCGAGAAGACCGGCAAGTTCCTGCCGAAGCCGCTGGCCGAACGGATACCGGTCTATGAGTGGCTGATGTGGCAGATGGGCGGTTTCGGACCGATGCCGGGCCAGGTGCATCACTTCATCGCGCTCGAGAACGAGCAGGACCGCGCCTATGGGTTGAAGCGCTACATGGCGGAGACGCGCCGGCTGTACGACGTGCTCAACAAGCGGCTTGCGAAGCACGAGTTCGTCGCCGGCCCGTTGTCGGTTGCCGATTTCGCGATCCTCGGCTGGGCCTGGCGCCATCCGCGCCACAAGGTCGAACTGGCGGATTTTCCCAACGTCAAGCGCTGGTACGAGCAGTTGATGGCGCGCCCCGCCGTCAAGCGTGGCATGGACGCGAAGCTGGATTAGAGGCGCGCGCCGCGAACTCGGTCTCTCCTCTCCCGCGTGCACTCTCTCCACTCCCTCTCCCCGCTCTTGCGGGGAGAGGGTTGGGGTGAGGGGCATCGATCAGCGAGTACGGTAACAACGGGATGCGAGGCGGCTCCCCCTCACCCGCGCCTTCGGCGCGACCTCTCCCCGCAGGCGGGGAGAGGTGAAGAAGGGAGCTACTCCCCGGCCTGCAGCTTGCGCGGCAGCGGCAGCAATTCGGCCGGGCCCGATTTCACCAGCCGAGGCCCGTCGAGCGGCGGTTCCCTGGAGAAATCCAGCTCCTCGATGCGGTCGGCGCGCTTCTCGATCTTGTCGGCCGAGATCAGGATCTGGCGCACGTCCTCGCTGACATCGCCAAAGTGCTTGCCCAGCTTCACCACGCGCTCGCGCAAGCGCCCGAGATCGTCGCCGAGATGCATCACCTCGTTGCGGATCTGGTCGGCGGCGTCGCGGATACGCGCGTCCTTCAAGATCTGCTGCATGACCTGAATCGCCAGCATCAACAGCGACGGCGACACCAGCACCACGCGGGCGCGATAGGCCTTCTGCACGATGTCGTCGAAGCCGTCATGGATTTCGGCGTAGACCGATTCCGACGGCACGAACATCAGCGCGGTGTCCTGGGTCTCGCCGGCGATCAGGTACTTCTCCGCGATGTCGGAGACATGCTTCATCACGTCGGCGCGCAGGCGCTGGCCGGCAAGCTTGCGTTCCTCGTCGGTGCGCGCGTCGTGCAGCGCCGTCATCGCTTCCAGCGGGAATTTGGCGTCGATGCAGAGCGGGCGCTGATCGGGCAGGAACACCACGCAGTCCGGCCGTTTTCCCGTCGTGAGCGTGAACTGGAATTCGTAGGAACCCTTCGGCATGCCGTCCTGGACAATGGCCTCCATACGCGCCTGGCCGAAGGCGCCGCGCGACTGCTTGTTGGCGAGCACGTCGCGCAGGGTCGTCACCTGCGTGGTCAGGTCGGTGAGGTTCTTGTGCGCGTTGTCGATGATGCCGAGCCGCTCATGCAGCTTGCGCAAACTGTCCATCGTGTTGCGCGTGGTCTGCTCCATCGACTGGCCGACGCGATGGGTGACCGAATCGAGCCGCTCATTGACCGCGCGCGCCATCTCGGCCTGGCGGCCGGACAGCGCCTGGGCCATCGCATCGACCCGGCCGGCGGACTCGGCCTGCGCGCGCATCATCTCGTGGAGGCGGTCTTCCAATTCGTCGGCGCGCGCGGCCTGCACTTCGGCCAGCCGCGTGTCGCGTTTGCCGGATCGGGCCACCACGATGGCGATGATCAGGAGCAACAGCAGCGTCAGCGCGGCGAATGCGATCAGCGCATCGGTGAGGTGGACCGGCCAGTCGCCGATCAGGAACAGGATCTGGTTCATGCCCCCCTGTGTAGCCGATTCGCGGCCGAGTGCGAACGAAGAGGGAACATTTATGGTGAACGCGCCGTAAATTTTCATGGTTAACGAAACGTTGAATTTTACGGTTAGCGCGCGGTTAACGCGGGCCGTTTGCGATTGACCCCAGGGGATCAGCCCCTTAAATCGCGCGGCAGAGCATTTGAAATCATGGCCCTCAGAGAAATCATCATCCTGCCGGACAAAGCGTTGCGTCTCGTGTCCAAACCGATCGAGAAGGTGACGCCCGACATCCGCAAGCTCGCCGACGACATGTTCGAGACCATGTACGCCGCGCCGGGCATCGGGCTCGCCGCGATCCAGGTCGCGCAGCCCTTGCGGCTGATCACCATGGATCTGGCGAAGAAGAACGAGGACGGGGAGGCCACGCCGCAGCCGCGCGTCTTCATCAATCCGGAAGTCCTGTCGTCGTCGGAAGAGACATCGATTTACGAGGAAGGCTGCCTGTCGATCCCCGAATATTACGAGGAGGTCGAACGACCGGCGCGGGTGCGCGTGCGCTTCACCGACATCGACGGCAAGGTCCACGAGGAAGACGCCGAGGGCCTTTACGCCACCTGCATCCAGCATGAGATCGATCATCTCAACGGCGTGCTGTTCATCGACTATCTGTCGAAGCTGAAGCGCGATCGCGTGCAGAAAAAGTTTTCGAAGGCTGCCAAGCGCACCGAGGAGTAGGTTCGCTCTTTCCGTCGTCATGGCCGGGCTTGACCCGGCCATCCACGTCTAGAGCAAGAAAGACGTGGATGCCCGCGACAAGCGCGGGCATGACGAGTAACAAATAAGCAGCCTTTGTGCGAGGCAAGAAGCCGATCATGCCCCTCCGCCTGATCTTCATGGGTACGCCGGAATTCTCCGTGCCGACGCTGCTGGAGCTGGTGGCGCACGGCCACGAGATCGCGGCGGTCTATACCCGCGCGCCGAAGCCGGGCGGCCGGCGCGGTCTCGAATTGCAGCCCACACCCATCGAACGCGAGGCGCGGCGGCTCGGCATATCAGTGTTGACGCCGAAGACCCTGAAGACGCCGGAGGCGTTGGATGAATTCCGCGCGCACGAGGCCGACGCCGCCGTGGTTGTGGCCTATGGCATGATCCTGCCACAGGCGATCCTCGATGCGCCAAAACTCGGCTGTTTCAACCTGCATGCGTCGCTGTTGCCGCGCTGGCGCGGCGCGGCGCCGATCAATCGCGCGATCATGGCCGGAGATACCGAGTCCGGCGTGATGGTGATGAAGATGGATGTCGGCCTCGACACCGGCGACGTCGCCATGGCCGAGCGGCTGCCGATATCGGATGCGATGACGGCGTCCGATCTCCACGACGCGCTGTCGCGGCTCGGCGCCGATTTGATGGTGCGCGCCATGGCCGCGCTGGAACGTGGCGCGCTGCAACTGACCAAACAAAGTGAGCAGGGCGTCACCTACGCCGCCAAGATCGACAAGGCCGAAGCGAAGATCGACTGGACCAGGCCGGCCCATGCCGTTCTGCGCCATATCCATGGGCTGTCGCCGTTTCCCGGCGCGTGGAGCGAGATCGCGGGCGAGGGTGCGCGCGTCAAGATTTTGCGTTGTGAGATGGCGAAAGGCGCGGGCGAGCCGGGCACAATGCTAGACGATCATCTCACCATCGCCTGCGGCGAGGGCGCGATCCGCATCGCTCGAATTGCAGCGCGCCGGAAAGGCGCCGATGAAGGCAGCGGATTTCTTGCGCGGCACGCCGGTGAAGCCGCCGGCGCGATTCATCTGATGGCCCGCTACAAGCTCATCATCGAATATGACGGCGCGCCGTTCGCGGGCTGGCAGCTGCAACCCGATCATCCGACCGTACAGGGCGCGCTGGAGGCAGCCGTGAAGGCCACCTGCGGCGAGGAGGTGCGCGTGCATGGCGCGGGCCGCACCGATGCCGGCGTGCATGCGCTGGGGCAGGTCGCGCATTGCGACGTCGCCAAGCCCTTCACAGCCAGTCGCCTGCGCGACGCCGTCAATGCGCATCTGCGCCCTGCGCCGGTCGCGGTATTGTTGGCCGAGATCGTGCCCGAGACCTTCGAGGCGCGCTTCTCCGCGATCAAGCGGCATTATCTCTATCGCATCGCCAATACGCGCGCGAATCTCGCGCTCGACATCGGCCGCACCTGGCGCGTGCCGCGGCGGCTCGATAGCGAGACGATGCATACGGCGGCGCAGCGCCTGCTCGGCAAGCACGATTTCACGACGTTTCGCGATACGGAGTGTCAGGCGAAGTCGCCGGAGAAGACGCTCGACCAGCTCGATGTGATCCGCGACGGCGACGCCATCCACATCGTCACCTCGGCGCGCTCGTTCCTGCACAGCCAGGTACGCTCGATGGTGGGTTCGCTGGTCTGGGTCGGCGAGGGCCGCTGGAGCGCCGATGATCTCGCCGCCGCACTCGCCGCGCGCGATCGCGCCGCCTGCGGTCCGGTCGCGCCGCCGGAGGGGCTGTATCTGGTGAAGGTGGATTACTAGTCCCTCGTGAGTACGATGTGCGTCGCGTTGGCGGTCGCGACGTGCTCGGTGCGCTTGTAGCCGAGACGTGGCAGATCGATGTTCGCAAACAGGCTTTCGCCCGATCCGAGCAGGACAGGCGCAATCGCGATATGCAGCTCGTCGACAAGGCGCGCGTACAGATATTCCCGGATCGTCGCCACGCCGCCGCCGAGCCTGATATCCTTGCTTCCTGCCGATTGCCGGGCGCGCTGCAAGGCCGCCTCGATCCCATCCGTCACGAAGTGGAATGTGGTGCCGCCCTTCATTTCGAGGGGTGGACGGGCGTGATGCGTCAGCACGAAGACGTCGCAATGATAGGGCGGCTCGTCGCCCCACCATCCCTTCCAGCTGGCATCGGGCCATTTCCCGCGCACCGGTCCGAACATGTTGCGGCCGAGGATCCAGGCGCCAATGTTTTCAAAGCCGCGCGTGGCAAAATCATTGTCTGGACCGGTCGTGCCGCCGTCCTTGTTGAACGACATCTTCTGGAAGAACCGGGTCGGCAGCACCCATTCGTGCAACTTCATCCCGCCAGCGCCCATTGGATTGTCGAGGTCCTGGTTGGGACCGGCGCCGTAGCCGTCGGCCGACACAGAGAAACAGCGGACGACGAGATTGGATGGCATGGATAGCTCCCGTTGAATTCACGATGCGTTCCAAGGACGCCCGGGGCGGGCGCGTTCCGACAAAAAAGTTTTGTCGGTCGGCGGCGCGGGTGTCACCCGAAATACCGCTCCAATATGCCCCGATACACCCGCGTCAGCTTCTCGATATCGGCCACCGACGCGTGTTCGTCGACCGATGCATGGTCTGGCCAAGCAGGCCGAATTCGATCACCGGGCAATAGCGGGCACGCACCGAAGGCGGCGAGAAACCGATATGAGGGACTGTTTCGATCTCGCTTGTTTGATCGTGGGCCGTGGTTGCGCGCAGCCGGCTCGCGGCGCTGCGCGGCCTCGCTTGCTGCTTTCCCAGCGGATTGGGGCCGAAAAGGTTCGTCGAGCGCGACCGAGCCCCAGGTCATCAGGGCGATGACCGCGATCAAGACCGGCATCAAGGAAAACAGAAGCCAGACCCAGCCCATGAGGCTCTCCGGACGACGGAGGTCCGCGGTCCGGTGATTGGTCGTTGTGGGGACGTTTGGGGTTCGAGTTGGGCAGCCACCTCCCCTTGAAAAGGGGAGGTCGCTTTGCTCGAAGATCAAAGCGGGAGGGGATCAGACCCCCTCCCCAACCCTCCCCTTTCAGGGGGAGGGAGCGCACCGCCCTCAATCCCGCAGCAGCTCGTTGATGCTGGTCTTGGAGCGGGTGCGCTCGTCGACGCGCTTGACGATGACGGCGCAGGCGGTGCGACGGGCCCGGCGCGCCGTTTTTCAGCGGCTTGCCCGGCAGTGCGCCCGGCACCACCACCGAATATTCCGGCACCTCGCCGATGAAGACCTCGCCGGTGTTGCGGTCGACGATCTTGGTCGAGGCGCCGAGGAACACGCCCATCGCGAGCACCGCGCCCTTGCGCACGATCACGCCCTCGGCGACCTCGCTGCGCGCGCCGATGAAGCAATCGTCCTCGACGATCACGGGCTCGGCCTGCAACGGCTCGAGCACGCCGCCGATGCCGACGCCGCCGGAAATATGCACGCGCTTGCCGATCTGGGCGCAGGAGCCGACCGTCGACCAGGTGTCGACCATGGTGCTCTCATCGACATAGGCGCCGAGATTGACGAAGGACGGCATCAGCACGACGTTTTTGGCGATGAAGGCCGAGCGGCGCACGATGGCGCCCGGCACCGCGCGAAAGCCCGCGTCGCGAAAACGGTTCTCGCCCCAGCCTTCGAATTTCGACGGCACCTTGTCCCACCAGGTCGCCTTGCCGGGACCGCCGGGGATCGTGCTCATGTCGTTGAGGCGGAACGACAGCAGCACCGCCTTCTTCAGCCATTGATGCACTTTCCATTTGCCGCTGGCCTCGCGCTCGGCAACGCGCGCCTCGCCCTTGTCCATCAGGTCGAGCGCGTGATCCACGGCCTCGCGGACCTCGCCCTTGGTCGAGGTCGAGATGGCCTCGCGCGCGTCGAACGCGCCGTTGATGGTGGCTTCGAGCTGGTTGGCGGACATTGGTATTTCCTTGGGCGGAAGTCTTGGGCAGGGGAGGCTTTTTCGGGATTTGGGCGGGGAGAGTCAAGGCGGGCCCTTACCCTCTCCCCTTGTTGTGGGAGAGGGTGGCGAGCATCGTCAGATGCGAGCCGGGTGAGGGGTTCTTATCCATCGTTGGACCGCAACCCCTCACCCGGTTTCTCGCTTCGCTCGAAACCACCCTCTCCCACAAGGGGAGAGGGTACAGCGAGTTCGCGGCGCTAGCTCACCAGCCCCCGCAAAAACCCCGTCAGATCATCCGTGACATGATCGACATGGGCGGCGTCGCGGCCCTCCAGCTCCCAGTCCTCGCGCACCACTTCCTTTGAGCCGTCGGGCACGACCAACACCGTGGTCATGCCGAGCTGATGCGGCACCACGAGGTTGCGCGAGAGATCCTCGAACATCGCGGCGCGAGTCGGGTCGACGGCGTGATCGCGCAGAAATTTCTGATAAGTCTGCGGCGCCGGCTTCGGCTCGAGCTCTGCGGCGACGATGTCGAATACCCCGTCGAAATGGCTGCTGAGCCCGAGACGGCCGAGCACGGCGTCGACATGATCGACCGAGCCGTTGGTCAGGATCAGCTTGCGGCCTGGCAATTTTGCGATCGCCTCGCCCATCGCGGGATTGGGCTCGAGCGGCGAGTGGTCGATCTTGTGCACGTAGGCGAGGTAGTCGTCGGCGCGCACGCCATGCAGGGTCATCATGCCGCGCATCGTGGTGCCGAAGCGCCTGTAATAGTCTTTCTGGATCGCGCGCGCTTCTTCGCGCGAGATGTTCAGCCATGTGCTGACGAACTCGCCGATGCGCGCATCGACCTGCTGCCACAGATTGACGTGATGCGGGTACAGGGTGTTGTCGAGGTCGAACACCCAGCTGTCGATGTGGTTGAAGCTACGTCCACGGTCATCACGGCAACGCAAAGCGCAGCGTCTTGCCGCCGCCCGTCATGTCCACCGCGGCAAAACCGGTCGCGGCGAAACCGCGGGTTGGACAATCGCCCTGCTCGCTGGTTTCGAATTTGTTCTCGCGGGTGCAGAGCTGCGTCGTGCCGCCCCAGTTCAGCGGCTTCTCCTTCAGCCGGATGGTGCGGTTATCCGCATCGACCGCTTCCGCGAAACTGAAGATCTGCTTCGGCTGGCCGGTGACGTCGGGGTGCAGGCATTTGCCGGGATCGATGCGGTACCAGCCGCGGCTGACCACGGCCTTGCCGTCGTCGGTCGCGACCGCCGCCATGATCTTGTGCGGCGTGTCGTTGCACCAGGTGAGGCCGGACGCCGATGGCGACTGCACCGCTTCGATCATGGTGGTGAAGAAATTCGGCGACTGCACCGCATCGGACGACAGCCCGCGGCTCTTGAGAAATGCATTGAGCGCTCCCTGCGTCTTCGGCCCGTCGGTGCCGTCGATCGGGGAAGCGTCATAGCCCGCGATCACGAGCAGCCGCTGGATGCCGGCAAGCCGGGCCTGATCGTCGTCATATTCCGAGTCTTCGGCGAGATAGGCGACGAGATTGCCGTCGTCGCCCTGCTGCGGCGTGATCTGGGTGAACGGCGCCGGCGTCTGCCCGCTGCGGCACTGCCGCGCGGCGGCGATGACGAAGTTGTCTTGCGCGATGCAGAGCGTGTCGTTGCCGTTCTGCGGCAGCGGCGAGGCGCCGTAGAGCCCGAGCACGCGCGCATGCAGGAGCAGGCGGTCGGCGGTGAGCGTGCCCTGCAAGACCACGCGGCAACTCGCAGGATCGATCCGGAACCAGCCGCGCGTCGCGGTCGCCGACTTCTCGTCGATGCCGATCGCGGCCTCCACCACATAGCTCATGCGATTGCAAAGTTTTAGCCCGGCGAGCGCCGGCTCGGCTGATGTGAACAATGATACCGCGGCGGCCGGAAGCGCGAGAAGCGTTTGCTTCCAGCGTAACAAGGCAGGCCGCCTTGCTCTTCTCTCGTCATGCCCGGGCCTGACCCGGGCATCCACGTCTTTTGTGCGGCGAGAAGACAAGACGTGGATGGCCGGAATAAATCCGGCCATGACGACTTTTGCTCGCGCCGTCGTTTTGGTCATCACTTGTGGATCAGCGTACCGGTGCCCTGATTCGTGAACAACTCAAGCAATACCGCATGCTGCATCTTGCCGTCGATGATGACGACGCCCTGCACGCCCTGTTCCAGCGCATAGATGCAGGTCTCGACCTTCGGAATCATACCGCCGGAAATGGTGCCGTCGGCGATCAGCTTGCGCGCGTCCTTGATCGACAATTCCGGGATCAGCTTCTTCGACTTGTCGAGCACGCCGGGCACGTCGGTGAGCAGCAAGAGCCGCTTGGCTTTCAGCGCGCCGGCGATCGCGCCCGCAAAGGTGTCGGCGTTGATGTTGAGTGTCTGGCCGCCGTCCGAGGTCGCGAGCGGCGCCAGCACCGGGATCAACTCGTAGCCGATCAGCTGGTTGAGCAAGGTGAGGTCGACCTTCTCGGGGTCGCCGACGAAGCCGAGATCGACCGCCTTCTCGATATGCGAATCCGGGTCGACCATGGTGCGCGTCGTCTTGGTCGCCTTCACCATGTTGGCGTCCTTGCCGGAGAGACCGACCGCCTTGCCGCCGGCCTCGTTGATGTAGCCGACGATCTGCTTGTTGACGGAGCCGGCCAGCACCATCTCGACGATCTCGATGGTGGCGGCGTCGGTGATGCGCAAGCCTGCTGCGAATTCCGACACGATGCCGAGGCGCTTGAGCATCGCCGCGATCTGCGGGCCGCCGCCATGCACCACCACAGGATTGATCGCGGTCTGCTCGAGCAGCACGATGTCACGCGCGAACGCCTTCGCGGTGTCCTCCGCGCCCATGGCATGGCCGCCATATTTGATGACGATGGTTTCCTCGTCATATTGCTGCATGTGGGGCAGCGCCTCGGACAGGATGCGGGCCTGATCGAGCGGGCTGATTTCGGTCATGGAATGCGTCTCTGTGGCGAAGCGGGCGGCAGGATCGGGCGGTTTCTATCCGATTGCCGGGGGGAGCGCAAAGGCGGTTAGTATCGCCGCGGCCAGACTGCCGAGAGCGCCAGCAACAGCCAGCTCACGATGAGAAGCGTGCCGCCGGTCGGCGCGGCGAATGCAAACAGGCTGTGGCCGGCATATTGCCGCAACGTGAGATCGCCCGCGAACAGCGCGGCCGCGACCACAAAGCCGAAGCCGGCGGCTAGTCCCAGCCGCGCGTGGATCAGGCCGCGCTCGGCGAGCGCGACGGCGCCGAGAATCGCGGTGGCATGAAACAGCAGCATGGAGGAGGCGGCCGCGAGCCTTGCGGCGTCGGCCTGATGCGCGGAGGCTGCGGCGAGGATGACGCCGTCGGCGCCCATCACGCCCGCGAGCGCAATCAGGATGCGATATATACGTGTCACTAACTCCGCTCCTCGATCAGCCGCACCATGGCCGCGCGCAATTCCGGCATCCCCGTACCCGCACGCGACGAGGTCGTGAGCACGTCAGGAAAAGCCGCCGGATGTTTGGCAAGCGCGGTTCCGGTTTCCGCGCGGCGTTTGTCGAGTTCTCCAGCTTTCACCTGATCGGCTTTGGTCAGCACGGTCTGGTAGCTCACCGCCGCGCGGTCGAGCGTTTTGAGCACGTCGAGATCGACGTCCTTCAGTCCATGCCGTGCGTCGATCAGCAGATAGACCCGCGCGAGGCTGGCGCGGCCGAGCAGGAATTTGTGGATCAGTTCGGTCCAGGACTGCACCTTGCTCTTGGGTGCTGCGGCGTAGCCGTAGCCGGGCATATCGACCAGCCGCAACGCCTTGTCCGGCCCTTCGAAGAAGATCAGCTCCTGGGTGCGGCCCGGCGTGTGCGAGGTGCGCGCCAGGTTGTTGCGGCCGGTCAGTGCGTTGATGAGCGAGGATTTGCCGACATTGGAGCGGCCGGCGAAAGCGACCTCGATGGCCCCCATCGGCGGCAACGTCTCGATCGACGGCGCGGCCCAGGTGAACTGCCAGTCGCCGGCGAAGAGTTTTCGCCCCGCTTCGATCAGCTTCGCATCGATGTCGGCGGTCATGCGAAGATTTCCAATTTCCTCGTCATGGCCGGGCTTGTCCCGGCCATCCACGTCTTACTTCATGAGCCAGTCCCCAAGACGTGGATGCCCGGCACGAGGCCGGGCATGACGAATGTAAGAGCATTCGAACGGCGCTTACGTCTTCAACTCCGCCTTCTTCCAGACGAAGGTACTCTTGAGGTTGTCCAACAGCTCCACCTTCACGCCATTGCGGCGCATGATGAAGCTCTGCTGCAGCACCGAGAGCGTGTTGTTCCAGGCCCAGTAGATCACCAGCCCCGCCGGGAAGCCGGCCAGCATGAAGGTGAAGATCAGCGGCATCCAGCCGAAGATCATCTGCTGCGTCGGATCGGGCGGCGTCGGGTTCAGCTTCATCTGGAACCACATCGTGATGCCCATGATGATCGGCCAGATGCCGAGCGCGAGGTAATGGCCGAACAGCGGAAGCTGCGTCGGGTCGACGTGCAACAGCCCGAACAGGGTGAACAAATTGGTCGGGTCGGGCGCCGAGAGGTCCTTGATCCAGCCGTAGAACGGCGCGTGCCGCATCTCGATGGTGACGAACAGCACCTTGTAGAGCGAGAAGAACACCGGGATCTGGATCGCGACGGGAAGACAGCCCGCGATCGGGTTGATCTTCTCCTTCTTGTAGATCTCCATCATCTCCTGCTGCTGCTTCACCTTGTCGTCGGGATAGCGCTCCTTGAGCGCGGCGAGCTGCGGCTGCACCGACTTCATCTTCGCCATCGAGGCGTAGGATTTGTTGGCGAGCGGGAAGAACAGGAACTTCACGATCACGGTCACCAGCAGGATCGCGATGCCGAAATTGCCGACCAGGTGATAGAAGAAGTCCAGTCCGAGGAACATCGGCTTGGTGATGAAGTAGAACCAGCCCCAATCGATCAGCAGATCGAAATGGTTGAGGCCGAGCTGCTTGTTGTAGCCGCCGGGACCGAACGGGAAGTTGATGCCGACCACGCCGACTTCCTTGGCGCCGGCGAACAGCCGTGCGCTGGCGCTGCCGGTGCCGCCGATTGCAATCGTCTGCGCATCCGCCAGGTAATCGGTCTGGTAGGTCCTGATATTGCCGAGCTGCCTGGAGAAGAAGCGCGCCTGCAGTCTGGCGTTGGTATCGGGCAACAATGCCGAGGCCCAGTACTTGTCGGTGATACCGAGCCAGCCATCGGTGGCCGTGAATTTAAAACCCTTGGCGTCCGGGCTGCCGTCCAGCGGATTGGCGTCGTCGATCTTCTTGTAACCATATTCCTGCAGGCCATGTTCGCCGAGGTAGCCGATCAGGCCCTCATGCAGGATGTAATAGCCGGAGACCTGCGGTGCGCCGTGGCGCGAGATCAGCGCGAACGGATAGAGCGTCACCGGCGCGTTGCCGACATTGCTGACGTCGTCCTTGATGGTGAAGAGGTAGCGGTCGTCGACCGAGATGGTGCGATGGAAGGTGAGGCCCTCGCCATTGTCGTATTTCAGCACCACCGGCGAGGACGGCGTCAGCGGCCCCGAGCTCTCCTGCTGCCACTGCGTGTCGCGGTCGGGCAAGCGCACGGTCGAGCCTGCGGCGGGCACCCAGCCGAACTCGGCGTAATAGGGCGCGGCGGTGCCCGACGGCGAATACAGCACGATGGCCGGCGAGGCCGGATCGACGGTGTCGCGGAACTTGACCAGCGAGAGGTCATCGATGCGCGCGCCCTTCAGCGAGATGCTGCCGATCAGGCTCGCCGTCTCGATCTTCACGCGCTGCGAGTTCCGCCAGCGCCTGGTCGCGGCTGACGACGGGTGCATTGGACGAAGCGGCCGGCGCGGCAGGCGAGGGCGCGGCGCTGCCGGGCTGCGGCGGCGCGGTCGAGGGCGAAGTGCTTTCGGCAGGCTTGCGGCTTCTGCAACTCGGCCTGCTGCGCCTGTTGCGCGCGCTGCCGCTCCATCTGCGGCACGTTGTAGAAATATTGCCAGGCGAGCAGGACCACGCCCGAGAGGATGACGGCGAGGATCATGTTGCGGTTGTCGGTCATCTCATCAGGTCTCGTCGTTCGATCCGGTTTTGCGGGCGTCGCGTTTTTGGTCGCGGCCGAGGCGTTGCAGGCAATTCTGGAGATCGTCCACCATCGCTGTGAAATCGCGGCTCAACGCCGCGCGGCGACCGACCAGCACATAATCATGATGCGGCCGCAACGCCATGCTGTCCGTAAGTCGCACGACCTCGCGCAGCCTGCGGCGGATGCGGTTGCGCTCGGGCGCGGTGCCGTTCTTCTTGGTGACGGTGAAACCGACCCGGATCGGACCCAAATCGTCGCGGCGCCGGCCCTGCAGGGTAAAGGCCGGACTGTTCACCCGCGCGCCATCGGCAACGGCGAGGAAATCCGGCCGCTGCCTCAAACGCTCCATGGGAAATCTCCGGAAGGGAGTCGGCTCAGGCGCTCAGACGCTTGCGGCCCCGGGCGCGGCGCGCGGCGAGGACCTTGCGGCCGCCGGCGGTGGCGAGACGGGCGCGGAAGCCGTGGCGGCGCTTGCGCACCAGTTTCGAGGGTTGATAAGTCCGCTTCACGGGTCGTTCTCCGCTGACCGGGGGCAAGTCTGCCTGTTGGATTGATGTCGCGTCCGGCGGTGTGGGATGCCCAAACGGGCCGTTTCGGCCCCCTGGAGCCGCCCCCGGCAAAGCCGGAACTTACCTGCGGACAATTTGCGCGGCTTATAGTGGAGGGGCCGGTTTTCGTCAATCTTGCGGCGCCTTTTCGTGGGCTTTCTTCGAAAGGACGTATTTGCGGCGAATATATTGATTCCAGCAGTGTTTTTAGGGGTGAGGTTGGTGCGTTTGAGGGCATCACGCTCCGCAGTGTTAAGGCCTCATTTTGGCGGTCGCAGCAGGATTGCGAATGTCCAATCAAAGGACCGACCGGCACGGATTAAATAAGGCAGTGGAACTTTGGAACGTCAAATCGCTCCGGGGCCGACATTAGCGATCCGTAATTTGACCGATTCCGGCGCCGGACCGCATGCTGCTTGACACCAATCAAGGCAAAGCGCGTGTCAGCAAGTGACGAACAGCTGAGAACGGAGCAGCCGGCGCGTGCGACTGACGCAACTCGGTCTGTCCGGCAAGCTGTTGCTGTTGACCATTCCGCTGGTGCTGATCGCGCTGTATGATGATCTATGTGCCGGCGATCGCGAACTTCCGCATGAACCGGCTCAACGATCGCATCGCGGCGGCGAACACCGCAGCGCTGGTGCTCGATGCCGCACCGCTCGGCATGGTGCCGGACGGACTGGCGCGGCAGATACTGAATAGCATCGGCGCACGCGCGGTCGCGATCAAGATGGGCCAGCAGCGCCGGCTGCTCGCCTCTGCCGACCTGCCGGCCACGATCGACCATGACATCGACCTTCGCACCGAGACGGTATGGCAGGCCATTGCCGGCTCTTTCGAAACCATGCTCGAGACCGGCAACCAGGCGATCCGCGTGGTCGGGCCTGCGCCCGGCAACGCGCAATTCATCGAGGTCGTGATCGACGAGGCGCCGCTGCGCCAGGCGATGTATCGCTTCTCGCGCAACACGTTCCTGGTCTCGTTCCTGCTCGCCGTGCTGACCGCGGCGCTGGTCTACCTCGCGCTGCATTACCTGTTCGTGCGGCCGATGCGGCGCCTGACCGCGAGCATGGTCGGTTTCCACGAAAATCCGGAAAGCGTGGCCAAGATCATCGTGCCGAGCCAGCGTGGCGACGAGATCGGCGTCGCCGAGCGCGAGCTGTCGGCGATGCAGCGCGACCTTGCATCGATGCTCAATCAGAAGAGCCGGCTCGCGGCGCTGGGCCTCGCGGTCTCCAAGATCAACCACGACCTGCGCAACCTGCTGGCGTCGTCGCAGCTGTTGTCCGACCAGCTCGCCAGCGTGCCCGATCCGCGGGTGCAGCGCTTTGCGCCGAAGCTGATGCGCTCGCTGGAGCGGGCGATCGCGTTCTGCCAGTCGACGCTGTCTTACGGCCGGGCGCAGGAGGCCGCGCCCGACCGCCGCATGATCGCGATCGAGCCTGTGGTCGCCGAAGTGCGCGAGACCGCGGGACTTGCGCAGCGACGTCTCGATCACCTGGATCACGGCGATCGAGCGCAACCTCTCCGTCGACGGCGATCCCGACCAGCTGTTCCGCGTGCTGCTCAATCTCGTGCGCAACGCGGCGCAGGCGCTGGAAGGCAATCCCGATCCGGCCAGCATGCAGATCCGCGTCTCCGGCCGCCGCGAGGGCGCGGTCGCGATCCTCGAAGTGTCCGACACCGGACCCGGCGTGCCGCAGAGGGCGCGCGACCATCTGTTCGAGGCGTTCCAGTCCTCCAGCCGTCCCGGCGGCAGCGGGCTGGGACTTGCGATTGCGGCCGAGCTGGTGCGCGCCCATGGCGGCGAGATCAGCCTCGTCGAAGGCACCATCGGGGCGACCTTCCGCATCGTGATCCCCGACCGGCCGGTGGAACTGCTCTCGGTCCGGAATGAGCGGCAGAGGGCGTAAGCTCGCGAGTTCGGCGATGACTCTCTCAACTCCCTCCCCCTGAAAGGGGGAGGGTCGGGGGAGGGGGGCATGTCTGCGGCGGTTTCGATTTGACCCCCTCCCGTCTCGCATTTCGCTAGGCTCATGCTCGCCGACCTCCCCCTTTCAGGGGAGGTGAAACCGAGTCATTCCTCCCGTTCCGGACCTTGCCAATCCGCACCGGAGCGGGTAGCTAAAGCCCTCTTTCGCGGCCTTTCCTTAAGCGTTGGAAGGCAGGCGGGCGAACAGGCTCGCATATGCAGGCGAAACACGCGCCCGTAGCTCAGCTGGATAGAGCATCAGACTACGAATCTGAGGGTCGGACGTTCGAATCGTTCCGGGCGCGCCATCTATTCTATTGATGGGTATCAGGTTTTCTCTTCTCGCTTGATGCGGTTGCGGTGCTGGTTTGCAGTTGGTTTGCAAACTTTGTTCGCGGTGAGTTCTCGAAATTGAAGATTGCCTGCTCGGCAAGGCCGCGCGTCCGGGCGAGGTAGCGCTCCAATATTCGAGCCACGGTCTTCAACGAATGACCGGTGATGGTGGCGATCTGCTGCGGCGTGCAGCCTGCTTCTGAAAGCAGCGTCACGGCTGTTCCGCGAAGATCATGAAAATGGAGTTCGACCTCTTCGTCGGCTCCGGGCAGCGCGACCGATTGCAGACCGGCTTTGATCGTCGCCTCTTCCCATAACCGACCGAAGTAGCGCGCCTTGAGCGATTGCCCCGTCTTCGTGGTGAGGACCAGTGGAGATACACGATCCATGTTGTCGAGCATTCGGCGCAACGCTGCGGTGCACGGAATTCGATCAGTGGCGCGGAACTCCGCGACGGCGCGCCTTGCCTTGGCGTAAGGCGATCCGAGTGCCGTCATATGCGGACCAAGTCAGGCGAAGCAGGTCGCCTTGACGCTGGCCTGTGTGCAACCCGAGGATCAGCGCCCGCTGCATCTCGATCGGCGCGACCTTCATGAATGCCTCGATGTGCTCCGGCAGCCAGATGATCTCCGAACGATCTGCGTGATAGAGGCGTTTGAACCCCTTCAGGTGATTAGCGGTGACGCTGCCGCGATCGAATGCCCATGTGAGCATTGCTGAGATTGCCGAAAGGCGGTTGTCAGCTTCGCGCTGGCCTGATGCTCGCGCGATCTTCTCGCGCCAATCAAGAAAGTCCCGGCGAACCCGCGAATCATCGAGTGCACCAATTGGCATGTTGCCGAACTCCGGCTCGGCCTTCGTCAGCATGCGTTTGTATTCGGCCTGCGTGCTGGTCGCGAGTTTCTCCTCGAATTCGACCGATAAGGTGTAGGACCTGATCAGGTTATTCAACGTGCCAGCGTGGCGGTCAGGGATCAGCTTTTCGGCGGCCGCAAGGCCGCAATGAACTCGGAGGAGCCGGGTCGCCCCGCATGCGCTGCCCGACGCGCGGTGATACCAATACGTCCGGCGGGAGCCATCCTTCAACATCTTGTAGGTTGGAAAAGACGCCTTCGATATTAGCTCTGACCACGCCCCGCTCTCCACTGATCAAGAGCGCTGCGTTCTCCGTCTACGGGTCCGCAGGCTCAAACACTGCGGACCCATTCGGCTGTAGCGCCACACGGAAAGGTACATTCTCTCGCTGGCAGGCGCGGATGACGCGCTGAACATCCGCTTGGTTTACATTGGCTTGGCGGCGGGGCATCGGTTTCTGGACCCGAGTTTGGCGTAGATTTGTTCCTGAACAGGATATATAGCAGTTCTTATGACGATGCTAAGGGGGGTCATGCAAAAAAAATCCGCCAGAAAATCGACCAAGAGAGCAGACCAGTACATGCTTCGATTTCCGGACGGTATGCGGGAAAATCTGGCGAGGCTGGCGACTGCAAATGGCCGATCCATGAACACCGAAATCATTGCTGCGCTCGAAAAACATCTCCAACGCGACGATAAAATCTCAAAGTTGGAACGGGACATCGATCAGCTGCAGCTTAAGTTCGAAGATCTCGAGGCCAAAGTGACGGACGTTCTATCGCGAATGTCGAGATCGGAAACCATCGCCGCAAAAGTACTGTCCGTTGTAGAAGGGTCTTCCCTGCCGAAAAGGAGCGAAGGTTGAAGCTGCGGCAGTAGATCGCCGGCTCTGGCGATCGCAACTCGCGCGGATGCGCAAGCGCCTGAAACTCCGCATTTACATATAAATGAGGCTTTCTGAAAAGTCCCGGCGGTACACAGGAGCGGACACCGTGAGCTTTCGCATTTCTCCCTGACTCCAGACGTCGCGCGCCAGGAAAGCGTACCGCAACTTCGGGACGCCTGCCGAGATCAATCAAATTCAGCCTGCGCGGCAAGAAGGATTGGGACGAGGCTGTCCTCCGCCAGGAAGAAAACCTTGAACTCAGCGGGACGGGCGCTGCAATCTGGTCGGCACGCCGCCGACCGAGCTCTCCCACCTGCAGATCGGCCGCACCCGCGCGCGAGTTCTATGCCGTAACCGTGGCAGCGCGTCGCGACAATCCGGGCCGGGCGCACGATTAGGAGCAGTCACTGAAGAAGCTGAACGCTCGCAGGCGCGCTCCGATCCCGGCCCGGAAGCGCGAGCGTTTCTGTTGACAAGCGGAATCACCTCGTCGGCGACAGGCAACTCGAAACTTTCCTCTGGCCAGAGCCAGGTCGACCAAGCCGTCCCGGTGTAGAATTCGCCTTGAACGGCGGACCCGGCGTATGAGCGGAAGATCGAGGGCTGCGAAAGGGCCTGCGAGGATCGGCATCCACTTAAATTTGGGCCACATCCTCGCCTAAATAGGGTCTGCCGCTACAGGAGATTGGAATGGATCCGACGTTCTGGATTTCCCGCCACCAATATGCTGAATACGTTCAAATCGCTGCCGACATGGCTGTTGGTGGGATTGTCGATTTCTCTGTCTCCGATTTTGTTTTGGCCGCCATTCCTGCTCGGCGTTACCCGAAGCCGCTCGGAGATCGTCCCGGTTGCGTTGTTTCGTGGCGACGCTGACCATCTGCAATCTTCTGAGCTTGTGGTTCGCGCATGTCGTAGAACGCCGGCAACGATCCTTGGCACGCGACCGTGAGCAATTAATTCATCTCTACCGTCCGCTCAACGCGCTCTTTCTGACCCGGCACATCACGGTCTGCACCGCCACCGCCTCGCCGCGCTTGCGTCATCGGTTCGAGAACGCCTGGGAAGCGCTTGGTGCGTGTGGGCGGCGCTCGCGACGCATCAAGCGGGCTTTTCGCGCGCTCTTCGACGAGCAGAGTTCGTCCAGCGCCGAGATCGAATATGGCGGCGACTTCCCGTTGGCCAAGGTCATCGATCTAGTGCGCACAATATCCGGCAAGCCAGACCGAGCTGCAGGATTTCATTAATCGGGCTGATCGTTCGCGGTACGAGGAGTACGACAAGGCCCTGATGACAGACGCGGAGTATGCGCTGTTCGAGCACATCGATGGCGAACATCGCCGTCTGTCGGCTCGGGTGGATAGAGGCGATCGGGTCGCAAATCGAGATGAGCCAGGCCGCCGCGGAGTGGCTCGAGCGGCATCAGGACGGGAAGAATTGAAGCATCCGGATGTCCGGGGGGCCCAACCTTAGTCATCAGGCGTCCGCGACAGCGCGAACCTAGGTGGCATTCGCGCGCAAGTTGACTTAAATGCACGCCGTGAAATTCCGCAAAAAGACCAGCGCGATCGCTAAGACCCCGTTGAGGGCGGTTTTAGAAGTTCGGGGAACGGAATGCTCTTCATCCATCTATCTGACATCCATTTCCGTAAGAAGGAGGTCGGACAACCAGACGATCCGAATAAGGCCTTGCGCAGCGATATTGTCCAAGACGTCAAACGTATGCGGGCGGAGATCGGCAAGCCGGCTGACGGCATTTGGCTGACGGGTGACATTGCCTTTGCCGGGCAGCCGGAAGAGATGAATTCGCCTACAAGTGGCTCGAGGAGACGCTCTGTCCGGCCGCCGAGTGCCGCATTGAGGACGTGTTCGTCATTCCGGGCAACCACGACGTCGATCGTCGGGCCGAGTCCGGCCCTGCCCAGCTCATGGCGCGGCAGTCGCTCAGGGATAAGGCAGCGGAACAGCTTGACGCCGAAAAGGCGAATGTTCAACCAGCGCATGATCGTGGCCATCGATAAACCGTTCTCGGCAGTATTTTATTAGACCTTCATACTGCCCGCGCGACAAAAAAGATCGTCCGCGAGTTTTCGAGTTCGGTCGCAGTATCGACCAGTGCGGACGTCGACCAAACAACAAATCTATCGCCGGTTACCGTGCTCGAAATCATTGCCCCGCAGCGCCCTTGAGGGTCAAATTTACCAACCTGATCGATCCCGATCTACGGCGCTACGTTACCACTCTACATGTGCGGATGGAGGTAGGAGGCCCCCGGAATAATTGGTGCTTTGTTTTTCGCAGCTGAAGCTCCCCTTCCCACTGTCCGAGGCGCCACCGCCTCAAGCACGCCGGTTACCGTGCTCGAAATCATTGCCCCGCAGGCGCCCTTGAGGGTCAGAGTTTACCAACCTGATCGATCCCTGATCTACGGCGTCTTAGCGATGCCACTCTACATGTGCGGATGGCAAGGTAGGAGGCCCCCGGAGACTCACCGATTCGTTTTTCGCAGCTGAGGCTCCCTTCCCACTGTCCGAGGCGCCACCGCCTCAAGCGTCTCGGTCCCGAGCACTGCTTTCGCCTGCTTGGCGATATTGGCGAGTTGAGCCCGATCAGAGCCCCTGTTCGTTACTTCATGCGTGATGATCAGATGATGTCGGTATCGACCGCGACCTGCACGTTGTAGCCAACGACGCCGGAGCCCCGGCCGCTCGTCGCCATCGAACGGCTGTCGGGATCGGTCAGGGAGATTTGCTGATCGGGCGAAGCCAGCATCTGCTTCTCGTAGACAGCAAGTTTGCCCATTTCCTCCTTTAGCTTTATCAGCTTCTCGTTAAGCCTCGTCACCTTCGCAGCCAGTACTTCGGTCGGCTCCTGTCGGTCGGCCGTGTCAAGTCGCTCAGATAGCG
Source organism: uncultured Alphaproteobacteria bacterium (assembly GCA_963732085.1). Lineage (GTDB taxonomy): Bacteria > Pseudomonadota > Alphaproteobacteria > Rhizobiales > Xanthobacteraceae > Bradyrhizobium. The sequence continues at coordinate 295,193 of CAVSYJ010000019.1, forward strand.
GGCGACGCTCTCCTCCAGCTGAGCGCGCCGCCGTTCACCTTAGCCCGCGTGAAGTTCCTGTCCCGGTTATTCACGGCCTTGAACTTGCTGCCATCGATGGCGACGCTCGCCGTCGCGAGAAGGCCCATCTCACGGCAGAGTTCGACAAATCGTGCACAGACCTTGCGAAGCGCCAGGCCATTGTCCTTCCGGAAGTCCGCGATCGTCTTATGATCGGGAGCGAGCCGACCCAGCAGCCACATCACCTCGAGATTGCGTCCGGCCTCTCGTTCGAGCCGCCGGCTCGACTGCACCCGGTTCAGATAGCCGTAGATGTATAGCTTCAGCAGAACCGAGGGATGGTACGACGGCCGGCCTGTCGCCGCCGGCTCAACCCCCTCAAAGCTCATCTCGGCCAAATCGAGCGCATCGACAAACACATCGATCACACGAACAGGGTTACTTTCGTCAATGAAATCATCAAGGCATTCGGGCAATAGCGTCCCTTGCCCACGATCCGCCTCCTCAACGAAACGCCCCATCGACTTCCCCCAAAGAATCACGGGAGAATCATAACAGCGGCGCAGCGTTTTCACACAGCCAGGGTCAAAATCGGTCCTGACCCCCGAAACGCGACTTCCGTTCTTCCCCCAACAACAGACATGAGGCGACTACGGCAGCATGTCCGTTTGTGCCAGCGGAGCGAGGGCAATCCGCCCAAGCTTCCGGTCCAATCACGCAGCGACTGGCTAAACCGGAGTTGCCATCGTCAATCGGCGGTCGACCCCGTCTTCTCCAGCTTTGCGATTACCGCGTCGAGGTTGAAGCTTGCGGGCTTTTGCCGCACCGGAAACTCCTTGAAGCTCTGCAACCATTGTGTGGCGAGCGCCTGCATCGGCACCTGGACGAAGGCGCGTTCGGCCATCCATTTGTTATAGAGAATGGACTCGTCGCCGCGCTCGAACGGATCGGAGCGCAGGTTGAAGAGCTTCGGCAATCGCAATTCGGTGAATTGCCCGGACCATACGCCGATGCCCTTATTGTTCTGCTCAAGAAAGACAGCCTTCCAGTCGAAAACACGGATCGCGACAAGCTGGCCGTCATCGTTCCAGTAAACGAACTCCTTGCGCGGCGTCTCCTTCGCTTCGCCCTTGAAGAAGGGGATGAGATTGAACCCGTCGAGATGGACCTTGAATGTCTTGTTGCCGATCTGCGCGCCCCGCACGCATTTGTCGACAATGTCAGGGTCGCCACCGGCTGCGGCAAAGGTCGGGAGCAAGTCGTAATGCGAAAACATCTCGTTGTAGACGGTGCCGGGCTTGATCGTGCCGGGCCAGCGGATCACCGTCGGCACACGATAGCCGCCTTCCCAATTGGTCGCCTTCTCGCCGCGGAAAGGCGTGGTGCCGCCGTCCGGCCATGACATCACCTCAGCGCCGTTGTCGCTGGTGAACAGGACGATGGTGTTGTCGGCGACACCGAGGTCGTCGAGCTTCTTCAGCAACTGGCCGACCAACCCGTCCAGTTCCACCATACCGTCAGGGTAGACTCCGAGCTTGGTCTGTCCCTCGGAAGCAGGCTTCAGATGCGTCCACACATGCATGCGCGTCGGGTTGAAGTAGCAGAACCACGGCGTGTTGGCCTTGTGCTTGCGGTCGATGAAATCAATCGCCGCGCCGATGAATTCCTCGTCCACCGTCTGCATCCGCTTGGTGTCGAGCGGGCCGGTGTTTTCGATCACCTGCTTGCCGACACGCCCGTAGGCGGGATCGATGGTCGCGTCATCAGTATCGGTTGCCTTGCATTTGAGCACGCCGCGCGGACCGAACCTGGCCCGGAACTTCGGGTCCTTTGGGTAATCCGGGTTCTGCGGCTCTTCCTCGGCGTTCAGATGATAGAGATTGCCGAAGAACTCGTCGAAGCCGTGCACGGTCGGCAGATATTCGTTGCGGTCGCCGAGATGGTTCTTGCCGAATTGCCCGGTGGCATAGCCGAGCGGCTTCAAGGCTTCCGCGACACTCATGTCTTCGGCGTGAAGTCCGATTTCTGAACCTGGCAGACCAACTTTGGTCAGGCCGGTCCTGATCGGCGATTGTCCGGTGATGAAGGCCGCGCGTCCTGCCGTGCAGCTTTGCTCGCCGTACCAGTCGGTAAACAGCGCGCCTTCCTTTGCGATGCGGTCGATGTTGGGCGTGCGGTAGCCCATGACACCCAGATTGTAGGCACTCACATTGAACCAGCCGACGTCGTCGGCCATGATCATGAGGATGTTGGGCTTGCGGCCGCTTGATGAGGCGGGCGGCCGGTGCGGCCTTTTGCGCCTGCGCCAGCGCGCCGGAGGTCATCGCTGCTGCTGCCATCAGCGCCGACGAGCCGAGCAGGAGTATTGCGGCGGCTCGGTGCGCGGTGTTCGGTCGCGTTCAATGGCGCGTCGTGTCGGTCTTGCTCCTTGGTGTCGCCGGGCATTTTGGGCTCCTTCTTCACTGCGAGGACTGACGATTATTCCGCGCGGGCTCGGCACGGTCTACTACCATATTGGGGCTTCCGATGTCCGAGTTAGTCAGGCATCGCGCAATGTCCGAAACGGGCCAATCGCGACCAATCCAAGGTTGTTTCAGTGTATTGCGTAATCACCTATCGCGAATTCAGATGCTCAGTTTCCTTAATGAGCCTGTTGGCTTTCGTCACAATTTCAAAACACTTCGACTGGTTCTGCTCGCACCAATCGAAAGAGCTCGTGCGTCTGGCAAAGGTCATTCATGGGCACGTAATGCTGATAAGGGATCAATAAGTTGTAGTACCACTGCTCCCAATGTGACCTGAGTTTCCATACCAGCGAATTGCTGCTCATCTTCCAGTATAAGCCGCTCCAAGCGTTCACCGTTCCGTCGATGTCCAGCAGATATTTGTGCTTTAGCATCCATGGGATTGGCGTCGGGGTATATGACGCATCGAGAACATCCTGGCACTCCGGATTTGCGGAGAAGCCAACAGCCGCGTCCCGCTGGCGTTTGGAACCGCGCTCTACGTCATAGAATGCGACATTGCCTACGACGATACGGCTACCGCGCCAAATGACCTTGCTCGCTTTTTTGCTCCCATGAAATGTCGCCGTCTATCACCTGTTGCACATAAACTGAAAAGCGCTTGCTGATGAACTCGCCATCGGGAATCAATAGTGTGTTGCGGTCATTTAGATGTCGATTGTAGGCCAACACCTTTCGTGGCAACTGGGGAGCAGATCAAGGGATCTTTATGTGAATGACAAAAACCTTGGCTTATTTCAAGGCGTAATACCTGTGAGTTAGTTTGAATATTAGTCGCTCCTAAATAAATAAATTCTGCTGTCTCGGTTGACTTAAGGCTGGTATCTCTCTGCAGCTGTTGTAGTTGAATAATAAAAGATTCGGCCGCCGTACTGATGGATGGCGCTTAGGGTATTCGCGGACGGTGCTCCTCATGGTTGCTGTTCAAATGTTGAAACGATCGCGTGGACAGGTGAGTTTCCGGGGGCACCAATTCTATAATCAGCGCCGAAATATACTGAGATGGATCGAAGCTTGACGATGCCTCGAAAAATCGTGAAGTTCTAATTGGTCCAGACACTACGTGCCGTTAAAGTACATGGCAGTCACCCGGAAAAAAACTCACAATGCACGAAACCGAGAAGGAGCAGTCCACCGGAGTGGATCTATACTGACATTCTGGGTAAGTGCTCTAAAGGTAGAGACCCTGTCGGGTCGAAGTGATCAGCCAATCGGCTGGGGTACCGATTCTATTCAGAAACTTGTTGATGTCTCTGGTGGTGTCTTTACTGGGTGAAAGCCGACGATCGTGACCAGGCTCCCCGGGCGGGATCCGGGGGGAATGATGCGAACCCTGGAACGAGCGGCGGCATCGCCATCAGACGACGCTGTCGCCGGTACGCCGGGACGGATCTGGTCGTAGGAGAGCAATCCGGGACGTGCGGTCGATGTGTTCGTCGATGCGCTGGAACTCCGCGAGCTGGGGTTCAATGGCGACGACCCAGGCAGCCCCCAGCCGGGGCCGGGAGCATGACTCCGTCGCCGCGGCCTGAAGTTTAATCCCGTGTTTCAACCGGCGAATCTGAACCGGGCTCCAAATCCGAGCTCGGCGCGGGCCGCAGCGTGCGGCGGGCCGCTGCAGAGTCGGGAAGCCACCGCAGGATGCTCTCGAGATGCGCACTCGACCCGCCTCGCCCGGCAACACTTCCGGTGTAGCTGCTGGTTCTTATTCTGACATCGGCAGTTCGTCAAGAGGAAGCAAAGGCCGAATTGCGGCGCGGAAAAAGATCAGCTGCAAGGTGGGTCGTCGGCGGAGACCATATCACCTCGGAGCCAGCGGCCACCTCCCGGCGACGCTCACCACCGCTTCACGGCTCGGAGCCACCACTCGACATCGGCTTGACCAGAGTTTGGACTCGGCCGCGAATCTCCGTGCTGTGCCTGACAGCCAATTCATCTTACACTCTGTTCAACTGGTAGATTTGAACGCCTCGGCGAAGCCCTTTGGGCTGAGTCGCCATCCACCTCGCGAAAGACGAAGTCTGCTGCTGCGCGGTTGCGCACGGCGGCGCTGACTAGGATCGACGTTCCGTAGTTCAGGTCGAGGCCTTCGAGCCGGGCGGCGAGGTTCACGTACTGGTCCTTAACGCGGTGTAGTTCATCCGGTCCTCGGATCCGATGTTGCCGATGACGGCTTCGCCGGTGTGGAGCCCGATGCGCGTCTGGTAGGCCGGCCATCCTTCCCGCTCGAATTTGCCATCAGCAATTCGTTGGCGCGCTGGAAGGCTAACGCTGCCGCGCAGGCGTGGCTGACATGATCCGGATCGTCCGCGGGCGCGTTCCACATCGCCATGACGGCATCGCCGATAAACTTGTCGACCGCGTCGCTGTTACCAGGGTCTGACTGGACATGGCGGCGAAGACAATACGGTACCGGTCGGGAAGGCAGCGGCATAAACATAA